>NZ_CP190128.1:5177500-10616185 GCF_050320165.1 Streptomyces sp. cg40
CCTGACTCCCAGTCAGAGTGGGCTGCCATCCCGGCCGTTGGGCCGTTCCGACGTCTCAAACCTTAGCCGATTCCCCCGGCGGAGTTCCAATCGAGGTCCAGTGACCTGATCGAACACAGCCGAGCCCAAATCGAATTGAATTCGGGCACGCCGAAATCAATCCCGTTGGGAGATCGTGCGGATGGTTTGGGTTGCCGCTGTCGCGGCGGAGGTGCCACCGGAGAACCGTTACGGCTCGGCGGCAACCCGAAGAACTTTACGGATCGGCGAGGGGTGTGTCAACTACCCCTGTCAAGATCTTTTCCTGGGCGAGTCGGAGGCAAGTCAGAGGCGGCCCGGAGACCACTCAGTCCAGGTCGCTCAGGCGCCCGCCCGCGTCTGGCTGGGCGTGCTCCACCCTACGCAGCAGCCGGGTGAGGACCTCACCGAGGACGGTGCGCTCGTCCGGCGACAGGTCCTGGAGCAGGTCCTCCTCGAAGACCGTCGCCATGCGCATCGCCTCCAGCCACTTGCCGCGGCCCTCGGGAGTCAGCTCCACGATCACGCGGACTCGGTTGGACTCGTCCCGCTCCCTGGTGACCAGCCCCTCGGAGACCATGCGGTCGATCCGGTGGGTCATCGCGGCCGGCGTGAGGCCGAGGCGCTTGGCGAGGTCGCTGGGGCCCATCCGATAGGGGTCGCCGGCGAGGACGAGGGCCTTGAGGACCTCCCAGTCGGCGCTGCTGATGCCGAGGTTCGCGGTCTGGCGGCCGTAGGCGACGTTCATGCGGCGGTTGAGGCGGCCCAGAGCCGAGACGATCTTCTCGACCTGGGGGTCGAGGTCCCGGAATTCGCGCTGGTAGGCGGCGATCTGTTCATCGAGCGTCGGCTCCGGGACGCCGCTGGTGTCGGCCATGCGCGCAGTATGGCACGGGCTTCCTTTGCCTTGAAGTCCTTGAGTATGTACTCTTTAGGTTCTAAGTCTTCAGATCTAACTAGTTGATTGAGGTGAACGTGACCAGGGCGATGGGCGCAGCGATGCGCCGGATCCACGTGGGCAACGCACTCAGCGCGTTCGGGCTCGGCTTCACGGTCCCGTACCTGTACGTCTATGTGGCGCAGGTGCGGGGCCTTGGAGGTATGACGGCGGGGCTCGTCCTCGCCGTCTTCGCCGTGGCCGCGTTGATCGTGCTGCCGTTCGCCGGGCGGGCCATCGTCCGGCGGGGCCCGCGGCCGGTTCTGCTCGTCGCCCTGGTCCTGGCCGCCGTAGGGGCGATGAGTCTGGGGCTGGCGGGTACGGCGACAGCGGTGCTGGTGTCGGCCGCTGCGCTCGGGGCCGGGCAGGCCGTGATGCAGCCGGCGCTTGCCACGATGATCGTGGAGTGTTCGACGGCCGAGACGCGGTCGCGGGCGTTCGCCATGCAGTTCTTTCTGCAGAACCTCGGGCTCGGTGTCGGTGGGCTCATCGGGGGTCATCTGGTCGACGCGACCAGTGCGTCGTCGTTCACGTTGCTGTTCGGGATCGAAGCGGCGATGTTCCTGGTGCTCGCCGGGGTGATGGCGAGCGTGCGGATGCCGCACTCGCCGGTCATCGGGGACGCTCCCTCGCAGTCGGCCAAGGGTGCGTGGAAGCGTCTGCTCGGGAATCGGGCCATGGTGCAGCTGGGTGTGCTCGGCTTCGTCATGTTCTTCGCCTGCTACGGGCAGTTCGAGTCCGGGCTGAGTGCGTACGGGGTGGAAGCCGCTGGCATTTCTACGTCCGCCCTTGGGACCGCGCTGGCCGCCAACACCGCGATGATCGTGGTCGCACAGTTCGCCGTGCTGAAGTTCGTCGAGCGGCGGCGACGGTCCAGGGTGATCGCCGGGGTCGGGCTGATCTGGGCGCTGGCGTGGGTCACCGCCGGGTATGCCGGGCTCGGGCACGGGAGTCAGGAGATGGCCACGGCCGCCTTCGTGTCGACGTACGCGCTGTTCGGGCTCGGTGAGGCGATGCTGTCGCCGACCGTCGCGCCGCTGGTCGCCGATCTGGCGCCGGAGGGGATGGCCGGGCAGTACAACTCGGCCTTCGCCCTGGTGAAGCAGCTCGCGCTGGCCGTGGGGCCCGCGGTGGGCGGGCCGCTGGGTGCCTCGCTGCCGGGGCCGTACGTCGTGATGTTCTTCGTGTTCTCGCTGGGGATCAGCGTGCTCGCCCTGCGCCTGGGGCGGCAGCTGACCGCCGTACAGGATCAGCCGTGGCGGGCCAAGGGGAGTCTGGTGGTGGCTCGGGGGGCTGCCGAGCCGGTGGGTGTGGACGCGTAGGTCATACCTGGGCCGTCTTGGGGAGTACGAACTCGCACCAGACGGCCTTGCCGCCGCCCGGAGTGCGGCGGGAGCCCCAGGTGGTGGCGATGGTCGCCACGATCGCGATGCCTCGGCCCGACTCGTCCGCCGGTTCCGCGCGGCGGCGGCGCGGGAGGTGGTCGTCGCCGTCCGTGACCTCGACGATCAGGCGGCGGTCGGTGCGGCGGAGCCGTAGGCGCATGGGTGGGGTGCCGTGCTGGAGGCTGTTGGCGACCAGCTCGCTGGCGGCCAGGACGCCCAGGTCGTGCAGTTCGGTGGGGAAGCGCCAGCTGGTGAGGACTCCGGAGGCGAAGGCACGCGCGCGTGGGGCTGCTTCTACCCCGCCGAGAAGCTCCAGGGCCGCGTTGCGGAAGAGGTCGCCGTCGTGGCCGGTGTGGGTCGGGTGCTGGACGACCAGGACGGCCACGTCGTCGTCGTGGTCGGCGGTGACGCCCATCGAGCGGACCAGGCGGTCGCAGACGACCTGGGGAGTGCCGGTGGCGCCGGCCAACGCACGTTCCAGGGAGGCGATTCCCTCGTCGAGGTCCTCGTCCCGGCGTTCCACCAGGCCGTCCGTGTAGAGGACCGCCGTGGAGCCGGGGCTGAGCGGGATCGAGCCCGAGGAGTGGATCCAGCCGCCGGTGCCGAGTGGGGGGCCGGTGGGTTCGTCGGCGCGCTGGACCGTGCCGGTCTCGTCGCGGACGAGGATCGGGAGGTGGCCGGCGGAGGCGTACACCAGGCGGCCCTCGTTCGGGTCGAAGATGGCGTACACGCAGGTGGCGATCTGGTTGGCGTCGATCTCCGTGGCGAGGCCGTCCAGGAGCTGGAGGATCTCGTGCGGGGGCAGGTCGAGGCGGGCGTACGCGCGGACGGCGGTGCGGAGTTGGCCCATGACGGCCGCCGCGCGGACGCCTCGGCCCATGACGTCGCCGATGACGAGGGCGGTGCGGCCGCCGCCGAGGGTGATGACGTCGTACCAGTCGCCGCCGACCGCGGCCTCGGTGCCGCCGGGCTGGTAGGTGGCGGCGATGCGCAGGTCGTCGGGCTCTTCAAGTTCCTGCGGGAGGAGCGAGCGCTGGAGGGTCACCGCCGTCTCGCGCTGGCGGCGCTCGCTCGTGCGCAGGCGCTCGGCGGCCTCGGCATGGTCGGTGACGTCGGTGGCGAAGATCAGGACGCCGCCTTCGCCGCCGTCGGCGCTCTTGGCGACCGGGGTGGAGGTGAACGTGTAGGACCGGCCGCCGGGGGCCTTGCGGGACTTGAGGGTGCGGGGTTTGCCGCTGCGCAGGACCTGGTCGAGGAGCGGGAGCAGGCCGAGTTCGTCGAGCTCGGGGAGGGCCTCGCGGGCCGGTGCGCCCAGGGGGCGGTCGCCGAAGGCGGCCACGTAGGCGTCGTTGACGTACGCGATGCGCTGGTCGGGGCCGTGCACCAGGGCGACGAGGGCCGGGACGCGGTCGAGGACCTCGCGGACGGGCAGGTCGTCGACGGCGGGGGTGGGCGGCGGCTCGTCGGTGAGCTGCTCGGCGCGGGCCGCGGGGACGGAGCCCTCGCCCCGGCGGTCCGGGGTGACCTGGTGGTCGGTCCGCGCTGCGGCGCGGCGCTGCGTTCCGGGGAGCCGGGCGCTCCAGCGCGTGAAGTTCACGAATCCTTGCCTCGTGTAGGTGTCGTCGGCCGGTTGCGGACCCTGCCGGGGGTCCGGGGGCCGCGCGGCGGGGGCCGCACATCGGTCGCCGGGGGATGCAGCACAGTGGGGAGAGCCTCTTGGGTGGGACGGGCGGGCGCGGGCCCGTCCGAAGTCGGGGACCAGTCTGGCAGTGTGGCGGACCGGGCCGATATTCGTCAGACGCCCCGGCCGCCGGTGGAGTTCCTCGGTCCGGTCAGTTCGACCCCTTCGGGTCGTGCGGAGGCTTCCCACCGGCCGCGAGTTCGAACTCGGCTCGCGGGTGTTCGAGTGAACCGAGAGAGACGATCTCCCGTTTGAAGAGCCCCGCCAGGGTCCATTCGGCGAGCACGCGGGCCTTGCGGTTGAAGGTGGGGACCCTGCTGAGGTGGTAGACGCGGTGCATGAACCAGGCAGGGTAGCCCTTCAGCTTCCGTCCGTAGACCTGCGCGACACCTTTGTGGAGTCCCAGGGAGGCGACCGAGCCGACGTACTTGTGGGCGTACGTCTGGAGGGGTTCGCCCCGCAGGGAGTGCGCGATGTTGTCGCCGAGGACCTTGGCCTGGCGGACCGCGTGCTGGGCGTTGGGGGCGGTGTCGGTGCCGGGCGCGTCGGCGGTCACGTCGGGGACGGCTGCCGCGTCTCCCGCTGCCCACGCGTGCGTGGCGCCCTCGATCGTCAGCTCGGCGGTGCATTCGAGGCGGCCGTGCGCGGTGAGCGGGAGGTCGGTGGCGGCGAGGACGGGGTGGGGTTTGACGCCGGCCGTCCACACGAGCGTGCGGGTGGGGAAGCGCTGGCCGTCGTCGAGTACGGCGACGCGGTCGGCGCAGGAGGCGAGGCGGGTCTCCAGGAGGACCTGGATGTTGCGTCTGCGGAGCTGGGTGACGGTGTAGGTGCCCATCTCCTCGCCGACCTCGGGGAGGATGCGGTTCGAGGCCTCCACGAGGATCCACTTCATGTCGTCGGCCTGGACGTTGTGGTAGTAGCGCACGGCGTAGCGGGCCATGTCCTCCAGTTCGCCGAGCGCCTCTACGCCGGCGTAACCGCCCCCTACGAAGACGAAGGTCAGGGCCGCGTCGCGGATCGCGGGGTCGCGGGTGGAGGAGGCGATGTCCAGTTGCTCGATGACGTGGTTGCGCAGGCCGATGGCCTCCTCGACGGTCTTGAAGCCGATGCCGTGCTCGGCGAGACCGGGGATGGGCAGGGTGCGGGAGATGGAGCCGGGGGCCAGGACGAGTTCGTCGTACGGCAGCTCTTCGGTGCCGGTGCCCTCCTCCTCGGTGGCGAGGGTGCTGAGGGTCGCGGTGCGCTTGCCGTGGTCGATGGCGGTGGCCTCGCCGATGACGACCCGGCACTTGTCGAGGACGCGGCGCAGCGGGACGACGACATGGCGGGGGGAGATCGAACCGGCGGCGGCCTCGGGGAGAAACGGCTGATACGTCATGTAAGGGTCGGGGGAGACGACGGTGATCTCGACCTGCCCGCGCCTGATTTCACGTTTCAACTTCTTCTGAAGGCGCAGGGCCGTGTACATCCCGACGTAGCCGCCACCGACAACGAGAATGCGCGCGCGTTCCTTCACCATCCCATGACGCACCCGGCGCTGGAGTTTGTCCACAGGCTCGACAAATTGTGTGACCGGCGGGGGAGGCCGCGCGCGGGCGCCGGAATTGCCGGAGTACGGGGCAGGTGCGCAGGTCAGTGGGGGTGATCGGGGTGACCTTGGGGGGCGCAATCGGGATGTATGCGACCCGTACTCCGATCGGGGGGCGCTCCGTGCGGAACCTGCCCCTTCTGAATTGACCCCCTCTCAACTATGTTCGTGTGTCGACGGGGTGAAGGGGGATGCGCTCAACGAGCCCGCGAGAAGCGTGGTTCGTGAACCGGGCTTGTCTCACGATGCTCCGGCTGCCAATGGCGGGGAGTCTCCGGGGGGAGACGTCATTAACCGGGGGAACGTGTATGCATATTCAGGACTCTCATTGGACATCCGCGTCTGCCGTCGCATCCGGCGCCGCGGTCGGTGCGACGGGAAACGGACGCGGGGACAGCTCGCGGACGACGCCGTTGCGCGTGGACGCACAGCGCAATCTTGAGCACGTGCTGCGGGCGGCGCGTGAGGTCTTCGGCGAGCTGGGCTACGGCGCGCCGATGGAGGACGTGGCGCGGCGCGCGCGGGTCGGTGTCGGCACGGTGTACCGGCGCTTCCCGAGCAAGGACGTCCTGGTGCGCCGGATAGCCGAGGAGGAGACCTCCCGGCTGACCGACCAGGCGCGTTCGGCGCTCGGCCAGGAGGACGAGCCGTGGTCGGCGCTGTCGCGCTTCCTGCGGACGTCGGTGGCCTCGGGTGCCGGGCGGCTGCTGCCGCCGCAGGTGCTGCGGGTGGGCGTCGCCGACGAGGGCGCCGAGGGCTCCCTGCTGGACGAGGCGCGGGTGCCGCAGCAGCGGACCCAGCCGGGCACGGGTGAGCTGCGGCTGGTGCCGGAGGAGTCGGCGGGGTCCCTGGGCTCGGTGGTCGACGACGCCGGGGCGGCGGCACTGCTGGAGGTCGTGGGGCAGCTCGTGGACCGGGCGCGGGCGGCGGGTCAGCTGCGGCCGGACGTCTCGGTGTCGGACGTGCTGCTGGTGATCGCCACGGCGGCGCCCTCGCTGCCGGACGCGGCACAGCAGGCGGCTGCGTCGGCGCGGTTGCTGGACATTCTGCTGGAGGGGCTGCGGTCGCGGCCCCTGTGAGGACGACCCTCCGGGGTCGGCTCTTCGGGGTCGGCTCTTCGGGGTCGGGAGGCCTGTTGGCGGGTGACTCGAATAGGTGACTGTGGTGCGTGGGCGCTGCGCGGCCCGCGCCCCGAGTGATGCCCGGGAGCGTTCCGGGCATTTCGGGCATCGATGCCAACTCCCTTTCCGGAGGCGAGAGTTGAGCCTTCCCCGAAGAGGTGAACGCTAGTACTGCGTTGCGGGAAGTCCCCACGGACGAGTGGAAGGTCCGTACGACGGGGTCCTGAACAAAAGCCAATATGGCTACGCTGACCCGGTGTTCTGGACTGGTTGGGCAGGCGGCGGGGGCTTTCCGCGATGAGCGTTGACGGGCGGGACGAGCCACTGGGTGACGGTGACCCGGAGGCCGGTGGGCTGACCTCACCACAGGTGCCGAGCCAGGGCGGGCCCAGTGGCGTCCCCCAGGACACCGATCCCGGCGAGGGCAGCGTCCCGCCGCAGCGCGAGGGCAGCGTCCTGCCGCCGCCGCTGGAGCGGCCCACGGCCGACGCCTCGCTGATCGAGCGGATGCGCGCCGGTGACGACACGGCGTACGAGGAGCTGTACCGGCGCCACGCGGACGCCGTGCGCCGCTACGCCCGCACCTGCTGCCGGGACGCCCACACCGCCGACGACCTGACCGCCGAGGTCTTCGCCCGCATGCTCCAGGCGGTGCGCGGCGGCTCCGGGCCCGAGCACGCCGTACGCGCCTATCTGCTGACCTCCGTCCGGCGCGTCGCCGCGAACTGGACGAAGTCGGCGAAGCGGGAGCAGCTCGTCGACGACTTCGCGGTGTTCGCCGCGCAGTCCGCGCGGGTGTCGGAAGTGTCGGACGACGACACACTGGACCTCGGCGCCGATGTACGGGCCATGCACGAGGCCGAGCAGTCCATGGCCATGCGGGCGTTCCGGTCGCTGCCCGAGCGGTGGCAGGCCGTGCTGTGGCACACCGAGGTCGAGGACGAGTCGCCGAGCGAGGTCGCCACGCTCTTCGGGCTCGACGCCAACGGCACGCGCGTGCTGGCCAGCCGGGCCCGTGAGGGCCTCAAGCAGGCATACCTCCAGGCCCATGTCAGCGCCACCCTCACCGACGACGAGGAGTGCGCGCGCTACGCCGACCAGCTCGGCACCTACGCCCGCCGCCGGCTGCGCACGCGTGCCGAGCGGGGGCTGCGCAAGCACCTGGAGGAGTGCACCAAGTGCCGGCTGGCCGCGCTGCAGATCGAGGAGGTCGCCAGCGGGATCCCGGCGGTCGTCCCGGTCGCGGTCATCGGCTGGTTCGGCGCCGCCGGGTACGCCAAGGCGGTCGCGCTCATCGCGGGCGGCGCGGGAGCGGGAGCGGCCGGTGCGGCGGGCGCCGCCGCGGCGGCGAGCGGGAGTTCGTCCGGCGGGGCGGGTGCCGCCGGTGCGTCCGCGGCGGCCGGCGGCAGCTCGTCGGGCGGGGCCGGTGCCGGTGGCGCGGCGGCCTCCGAGGGGCTCGGCGCGCCGGTGAAGGCGGGCATCGCGGCCGGTGTGGTCGCGGTGGGGGTGGTCGCGGCGGTGGCGTTCGCGCTGGCCAACCACGACAGTGCGACGAAGCCGCCCGAGGCCAAGCCGGCCCCCTCCTCCTCTCCCGTAGTCAAGCCCGAGCCGCCGACACCGACGCCTCCGAAGAAGCAACCCTCCCAGGAACCGGCGGTGTTGGCCCCCGAGCCGACCCCCACCCCGAGCCCGACGCCTACGCCCACCCCCAAGCCGACGCCGACCCCTAGGGCCACCCCGACTCCGACACCAACTCCTCGGCCCACGCCCACGCCTACACCGACGCACACCCCCACACCGACCCCGACGCCCCCACCCGCGCCGACGATCTTCCAGGTGAGCGAGCTCTCGTACAACGTCAACGGCGACGGCACCGCCCCGGAGATCCGGCTCGGCGACAGCAGTTGGGTGTGGCAGCGCTACGGCGTCTCGATCGGCGGCACGCGCTACACCCACGGGGTCACCGTGCACGGCCGCTCCTCCGTGACGATCGACCTCAACCGGCAGTGCGTCTCCTACGACGCGGAGGTCGGCGTCGACGACATGATGCTCGGGCTCGGCAAGGTCTACTTCTCGGTGTACGCGGACGGGGTCCGGCTGTGGAGCTCCGGGGAGATCGACGGCGGGGACCCGGCCGTGCCGGTCCATGTGGGTCTCGCCGGGCGCAAGACCGTACGGCTGGTGGTCGAGCCGCGCAGTTCCTTCGACGACCTGGCGCTCGCCGACTGGGCGGAGTCGAAGTTCACCTGCCAGTAGGGCCCGGATCCGGTTCCGGATACGGCAGTTCGGTCAGCACCTCGTCCACGGTGAGGGACTCGCCCCGGGCGCGCTCGGCGGCGTAGCGCTCGGCGCCCAGTGCGGCGCGGGCGGTCTCCTCGATGCGCTCGGTCCGGGCGCGCTCGGGCATGGGGCGCGGATGGCCGCCGCGCAACCGGTCGGCCGCCGCGAACAGCCTTACGGCGCCCGGGAGTTCACCGAGTTCGGCGAGGAGCGTCGCCGCGAAGTCCATCAGGGCCGCGGTGACCACCTCGGCGCAGCGCAGCTCCACCGCCTCGCGCAGGGCGCCGGCCATCGCCGCCAACCCGCGCGCGGGGCCGCGCTCGGCGGCCGTGACCAGGGCGTCGACCGCGCCCAGCGCCGCCCGGAACTGGGGCGGCGGTGTGCCGCGACCGCTCTCCTCACGGGCCTGTTCGCAGAGCGCGCGGGCGTGGGCCACGTCCCCGTCCTCCAGGGCGATGTGCGCGCGCAGCAGCTGGATGAACGCGTGGGCGTCCGCGACGCCGTGCCGGTCGGAGGCCTCGGTCGCCTCGTCCAGGCCCGCGATCGCGGCCTCGCGGTCACCCGCGCGGAAGGCCAGTTCGGCGAGCCGGGCGATGAGGAACGGCGTCTCGGTGTGGGCGCCGACCTCGTAGGCGAGCGCGAGCGCCTCCTCGTAGGCCCCCTTGGCCTCCTCGAACCGGCCGCGGCCCATGGCGGCCTCGCCGACCGCGCTGGACACCTGGGCCCGCACCCAGCGGTCGCCGACGCGTCGGCAGAGCGCGCGCAGTTCCGCCAGGTCGTCGTCGACGCCCGCCATCCCGCCCGGGGAGTCGACGACCATGTGCGTGCGGAACATCAGGATGACGGCGACCTCCCAATCCCCGCCGTGGGCACGGGCGTTGGCGACCGCCACGTCCATGACGTCCCGGATGTCCATCGTGTCGCGCAGGAAGTACGCGGTGAACGGCCACGCGAGCCCCGGCATCCGCGCCGCGGCCGGTCCGCCGCCGGCGAAGAATGCCTGCACCGACGAGACGTACCGCCGCAGCCGCTCGTCCCGCAGTCCGTTCGGCAGGTGGTCCAGGGCGCCGGACTCGGCCCCCAGGAAGAGGTGCAGCATCCGGAGGTTCATGCGCTGGGTGCGCAGGGGGTGGTCGGCGTCGGCGTCCGGGGCGGCGAGGTAGGCGCCGAACGGGTCGGGGGCAGCCGTGCCGGGATCCGGGGCGGCGGCGGTCGTGCCGGGGTCCGGCGACGGGATCAGGGCGAGGATGCGCTCGGTCCAGTCGACGCCCTCCCGGCGGTAGTTGCGCAGCCACCAGAACCAGCCGACGGCGAGGGCCAGGGCGCCCGCCTCTTCCTCGTCGCCTGCGGTGATCGTCCGGTCGAGGGCCGCGCGGAAGTTGTCGAGCTCGGTCTCCAGGCGGGCGATCCACGGGAGTTGCTCCCAGGAGCGGAGCAGGGGCTCGGCCTCCTCGACGAGGGCGCGTACCCAGGACCGGTGTCGGCGCTCGGCCGCCGTACGCAGGGCCGGGGTCTCGGCGGCGCGCTCGACGGCGTACTCGTGGATGGTCTCCAGCGTGCGGTAGCGCATGCCCTCGGGTGCCTCCCCCGGGGTGGCCACGATCAGGGACTTGTCGACGAGGGCGCCGATCAGGTCCGCCGCGGGGCCGGTGCACACGCTCTCCGCCGCCGCGAGGTCCCAGCCGCCGGCGAACACGGAGACCTCGCGCAGCAGGGTCCGCTCGTGCTCGTCGAGGAGGTCCCAGGACCAGTCGACGACGGCCCGCAGGGTCTGCTGGCGGGGCAGGACCGTACGGCTGCCGGAGGTGAGCAGACGGAAGCGGTCGTCCAGGCGGTCGGCGATCTGGCGGGGGGTGAGCAACCGCAGCCGGGCGGCGGCGAGTTCGATGGCCAGGGGCAGGCCGTCGAGGCGCCGGCAGATCTCCGTGACCGCTTCGGTGTCCTGGAGCACGGCCGCCGCGTCGGGGCGGACGGCGGCGGCGCGCTCCGCGAAGAGGCGGTGGGCCTGGTCGGGGACGAGGGGTTCGACCGGGCGCACCGACTCGCCGGGGACGCCCAGGGGTTCACGGCTGGTGGCGAGGATCGTGAGCCCCGGGCAGCGGGTCAGGAGGATCTCGGCGAGGTCGGCCGCCGTGCCGATGACATGTTCGCAGTTGTCAAGGATCAGGAGTCGGCTGCGCGCCGCGCAGTACTCGATCAGCAGGGCGACGGGGTCGTCCTGCGGGACCGCCAGCTCGGTGGTCATCAGTACGGTCTCGCGCAGACCGAGGGCACTGACCACCGCGCCCGGCACCGCCTCCGGCCGGTCGAGCCGGGCGAGCTCGACCAGCCACGCCTGCGGGAGCCCGGCGGCGGCTTCCTCGGCGAGACGGGTCTTTCCGGAGCCGCCCGGTCCGGTGAGCGTGACGAGGCGGGCCCTGTGCACTTCGGAACGGATGGCGGCGATCTCGGGTTCCCGCCCCACGAAGGAGGTAAGCCGCGGACGCAGGTTGCCGTCGCGTTCGGACTGCCGGACCGGCTGGGCCGACCGGGCCGGAGCCGGTGACTTGAGCAACTCGCCGTGCAGGGCCCGCAGTTCCGGCCCCGGGTCGGCGCCGAGGCCGTCGGCGAGCGCGCGCCGGGCGGCCTCGTAGGCGGCCAGCGCGTCGGCGCCCCGCCCCGAGTCGCGCAGGGCGCGGATGAGGAGGGCGTGCAGCGGTTCGTCGTACGGGTGCGCCGCGGTCAGTTCCTTCAACTCCGGTACGGCGTCGGCGGCGCGGCCCAGCAGCAGGTCGGCCTCGACCCGCGCGCGGGTGGCCTCCTCGCGCAGCGCGTCCGGGCGGGCGGCGGCGGAGCGGTCCGGGAGGTCGGCGAGGGCGGGCCCGCGCCACAGGGCGAGCGCCTCGCCGAGGTCGCTGGCGGCGGCGGTCGCCTCGCCGCGCTCCAGGGCGGCCGTGCCCTGGCGCACCAGCCGTTCGAAGACGTACAGGTCCACGTCGTCCCGGCTCGCCGCGAGCCGGTAGCCGCCGGGTTCGGAGACGATCGCGTCCTTGCCGACGGTACGGCGCAGCCGGCCGACGAGAGCCTGGAGGGCGGCCGGGGCGTCCTGGGGAGGCTCGTCGGCCCACACCTCGTCGATCAGCGTCCCGAAGGGGACGATCCGCCCCGGGTGCAGGGCGAGCGCGGCGAGCAGCGCGCGCAGCCGCGCACCGCCGAGCGCCACGACGGCGCCCCGCTCGTCCTCCGCCCGGGTACTGCCCAGGATTCCGTACCGCACCGGGCCATTGTCACCGGGCACAAGGGCCGAGGTCACGGCGTTTGTGGGCGGGGCCCGCGGTTGGGGCGGTTTGTGCGGGTGCGCTGCCCGAAGTCGTGGTGGCGGGACGCTCCGGCCGCTCCCACCTGGTGTGCCTCTCGGGCGACTCCCGTTGGCGACCCCCTCAGGCCACTCCCGCTCCCCCGCCCGAAGCCAACGCCCCCCGCTGCGGCCTGATCCCCGCCGGTACCGCACGCGCGCGTGCCGGTGTTCCCGTCCAGCAGGTGCCACGGCGGGCCAGCAGGCGGCCGAGCCACAGCTCCAGGGAGACCAGGTCCGCGAGGCCGTCCAGGGGGAGGGGTTCGCCCTGGGCCGCCGCGCGGAGCGCCTTGCGGACGACGCGGGCCTCGACCAGGCCGGCCTGTGCCAGCAGGGGTGTGTCGAAGAGGGCCATCAGGGAGTCCGCGGCCACCCGGAGTCCCGTGCGGGACGCGGCTGCCGCCGACGCGTGGGAGGGGGCGCCCCAGCCGGGCGGGAGGTCGCCGACACCGGCGCCCTCCAGGACCGTACGGAGGATGGCCGCGCGGGCCCCTGGCTGGACGCGTAGCGCCTCGGGGAGGGTCCGGCAGGCCCGGACGACCTGGTTGTCGAGAAAGGGCATGTGCAGGCGCTGGGAGCGGATCTCGGCGGCCTGTTCCAGGACGCGCAGGTCCCCCGCGTGTCTGGCGAGCGCGGCCCGCGCGCGGAAGTCGCCCGGGCGCTGTCCCGGGCCGACCCCCTGGCCCTGGCGGCTCGGCGCCCCTTGTAGGCGAACCGATACTTCAGCCAGGGCCTCACCGGTCAGCCAACGCGCGGCGGGCCCCGGTCTGGCCCAGGTGAGCGCGGCGAGTGAGGCCCCGACGGCACCGCCCGGCTCGTCGAAACGCTTCTGGAGGAGCCGGTCGGCGAGGACCTCGAGACCCGCGCCGTACGGGGTACGGGCCAGCCGGCGGGCCGCGCCGTACACGCGCCCGGGGACCATCACCGAACCGTCCGCCTTCGCCAACGCGGCCACCGGGCGCACCAGATGACGCCGTTTGCGGTCCATCAGCAGATCCGCGAGACGGGCGGGATGCGCGTCCAGGACCTGGCGGGCGCCGTAGCCGGTGAAGTGGTCGGCGCTGCCGGCGGCGAGCCGGGCGCGGTGGCGGGCGGCGGTGATCAGGGAGGGGCCGGGTTCGTCGGTGAGGGGGCCGTCGAGTTCGGCGTACGGGAGGACGTCCTCGCCGCCGGTGACCACTACGTGGTGCAGGCGCGGGTTGGCCGCGAGGGTGCCCGCGCGCTCCACCTCGGACTCGCGTCCGCGAACGGCGAGATCGTTGAACGTGACGGCCAGAAGCCGTTCGCCCGCGCCCGTGCCGTGTCCGAGGACCGTGCCGGGCGCGCCGGGCAGTCCGGCGGCGAGCAGGGCCAGCGTTCCGGAGGCGGGTCCCCCGGAGAGGTCGGCGCCGATGCCGGGGACGGGCATCCCGCGCGCGGCACGCCGTTCGGCGGGTCCCATGCCGGGCACCGGGCCCGGGTCGATGTCGGGAACGTGCCGGGGCGCGGACAGGCGCGCACGTACCGCGTCGACCAGTGCGTCCCGTACGGCGTCGACCGCACTGTCGGGGTCGACAGGCGCGGCGGCGACGGCGAGGGAGGCGACCGGCTCGTACCCGGCGATCTCACGCGCCCCGGCGCGCAGGATCAGCGCATGCCCCGGCGGAATGCGCCGCACGCCGTCGTACGGCGTGGAGTCGTGCAGCGCGGCGGGCACGTCCGGGGCGGCCAACAGGGCCGCCAGGTGCCCGAAGTCGAGGTTGGCCTCGATGAGGTCGGCCAGCGGGAGCGCGGCGGTCGAGTACGCCGTACCGCCGGCCCAGGGGGTGTAGAACACCGGCTTGGCGCCCGCGAGATCGCCGCAGACCATGGTGCGGCGGCCGACCTTGACGACCGCCGTGTAACTCCCCGACCAGGCCGTCAGATGCCGAAGTGCCCCTCCGCGCGCGGAGAACAGGCTCAGCCGCAGCTCCTCGTCGGAGGCGCCGCAGGTACCGAGGACCGCGATCCGGGTCTCCGCGTCGACCTTCACGACGCGCACCTCGTCGGGCCGCCAGTCGCCGACCGCCCACAGCGGATCCGGGTCTCCCCACAGGAGTTGGGACCCCACCGGATGCACCGTCTCACCGTCGAGTCCGGTCGCTCCCGCCGAACCGATCGCGGCGGCTCCAGCGGCGGTACTGCTCCATCCCACCAACCACCGCATCGACGCCTCCACAGGCTGTGGACAACCAGTGCACCGCACGAACTGGGCACCATGCTGCCATGAAGGACGCCTTCCGGAGGGCCGGAGAAGCCGCTTGAGATCGCGCGAAGACGCCCTGGACGAGGGACAACCGGACAACGACGACCCTACGTCCGCGACGTGAATGCGCCCCCGATACGCTCCCCCAAAACCCCTAACGCGCCCTCAACTCCCGTGGTAGGAGCGGTATTCGGCACCGAGAGGCGGGGGCGATTTTCGGCCAAATCGGTGTTACGAGCACAGGCTCGCGCACGCTCCGTACATGCCGTGCGCACCGCTTCGCACCGCGCACAGTCCGGGAGGCGGAGTACGCCTCCCGGACCGGTCCGCCGCCCGCGGGGATGTAGGCGGCGGTGTCCCCCAGCCCACTGGATCCAGTACAGCGGGCCGACCCACGCACGATCCATCGAAGCGCTCCCGCGATGGCCGGAGAAGAGCGCACGGACGGGCGCACGGCCACACGGCGGGGGCACGTCGCAACCCTCCGTGCAAACCCCGCACTCGCGTACGGACCACAATCCCGCCATCCGGAACAATGCCCCTTAACGCTTGGGATGCGGCGAACTACGCTGGGTTTACGAATGCCGCATGGTTATGCCAGCGCGGCAGCCGTCTGTGTCGAGGGGTGGCGCATGTCCAGGGAGCAACGCGGGCCGAACGAAAAACTCGGCACCGTTCTCGCCCTCGCGGGAATCAGCAACGCAGGACTCGCGCGTCGCGTCAACGATCTTGGCGCTCAACGCGGGTTGACACTTCGCTACGACAAGACGTCGGTGGCGCGCTGGGTGTCGAAGGGAATGGTGCCCCAGGGCGCCGCCCCGCACCTCATCGCGGCCGCCATCGGCCAGAAGCTCGGCCGCCCGGTGCCGCTCCACGAGATCGGCCTGGCGGACGCGGATCCCGCGCCGGAAGTGGGCCTCGCATTCCCCCGGGACGTCGGTCAAGCCGTGCGTTCCGCAACGGAGTTGTACCGCCTCGACCTCGCCGGCCGCCGGGCCGGCTCCGGCGGCATCTGGCAGTCCCTCGCAGGGTCGTTCGCAGTCAGCGCATACGCAACGCCCGCCTCACGGTGGCTGATAACCCCGGCCGACAGTTCGGTGGCACGCGAGGCCAACTCCGCGGAGGGCTCCGGGGCACCGCTGAAAGTCGGCCACAGCGATGTGCAGAAGCTGCGGGAGGCCGCGGAGGACGCCAGGCGGTGGGACTCCAAGTACGGGGGCGGCGACTGGCGTTCGTCCATGGTGCCGGAGTGCCTGCGGGTGGAGGCGGCACCGCTGCTGCTCGGCTCGTACTCCGACGAGGTCGGCAGAGCCCTGTTCGGCGCAAGCGCGGAACTCACCCGGCTCGCCGGGTGGATGGCCTTCGACACCGGGCAGCAGGAAGCTGCGCAGCGGTACTACATCCAGGCGCTGCGGCTCGCCCGCGCGGCGGCGGACGTGCCGCTGGGGGGCTATGTCCTGGCCTCGATGTCGCTCCAGGCGACCTACCGGGGCTTCGGCGACGAGGGTGTCGACCTCGCGCAGGCGGCACTTGAGCGCAACCGGGGGCTCGCCACCGCCCGCACCATGAGCTTCTTCCGGCTCGTCGAGGCGCGGTCCCACGCGAAGGCGGGGGACGCACAGGCGGCCGGGGCGGCGCTGAAGGCCGCCGAGGGGTGGCTGGAGCGGTCGCGGGAGGGTGACAACGATCCGTCCTGGCTGGGCTTCTACGGCTACGACCGCTTCGCCGCCGATGCGGCCGAGTGCTATCGGGATCTGAAGGCGCCCCGGCAGGTGCGGCGGTTCACCGAGCAGGCGTTGTCGAAGCCGACGGAGGAGTTCGTGCGCTCGCATGGTCTCCGGCTTGTTGTTTCCGCGGTCGCCGAGTTGGAGTCGGGGAATCTCGACGCGGCCTGTGAGCAGGGGGTGCGGGCGGTGGAGGTTGCCGGGCGCATCTCGTCTGCGCGGACGACGGAGTATGTGAAGGATCTTCTGCATCGGCTGGAGCCGTATGGGGATGAGCCTCGGGTTGTCGAGCTGCGGGAGCGGGCTCGGCCGTTGTTGATGGCGCCCGCCTAGGGATCTGCCTGGTTTGTGTTGTCTTGCGAGTGCGGGTGCACTGTGGCTGGTCGCGCCCGCGCGGCGGAGCCGCAAATGTCACAGCCTCGCGCCCCTAAGCGGGCTGCCCTTCCCCGGGTTTGAAGGCACTGTCAGTGGTGCAGTGCACTATCGGATGCGGGAGGTGGTGCGCGGTGGTCGGGTACGACTGTGATGTGCTCGTGGTCGGGGGTGGGATCGTCGGGCTGTCGGTCGCGTATGCGATCGGGCGGGCCGCGCCGGGGACGCGGGTGACCGTGCTGGAGAAGGAGGCGGGGCCCGCCCGCCACCAGACGGGCCGCAACAGCGGGGTGATCCACAGCGGGATCTACTACCGGCCCGGCTCGCTCAAGGCGCGGTACGCGGTGGGCGGGGCCGCCGAGATGGTCAAGTTCTGCGCGGAGTACGGCATTCCGCACGCCGTCACCGGCAAGCTGATCGTCGCCACGGAGCGCGCCGAGCTGCCCCGCCTGCACGCGCTCGTGCAGCGCGGCCGGGAGAACGGCATTCCGGTGCGGGAGCTCGGCGGGTCCCAGATCCCCGAGTACGAACCGGAGGTGCGGGGCCTGGCCGCCATAGAGGTCGCCACGACCGGGATCTGCGACTACGTCGCGGTCGCCCGGCACCTGGCCGAGGCCTCCGGCGCCGAGATCCGCTACGGCGCGCGCGTCGCGCATGTCGACCGGCGCCCGGAGCGCGGGGTCGCCGTCCGGACGACGGACGGTGCCGGGGGCGGAGACATCGTCCGCGCGCGCGTGCTGGTGAACTGCGCCGGGCTCCAGTGCGACGAGGTGGCCCGGCTGACCGGTGACGACCCCGGGATGCGGATCGTGCCGTTCCGCGGCGAGTACTACACGCTGACGCGGCCCGAGCTGGTGCGCGGCCTGGTGTATCCGGTGCCGGACCCGGCGTTCCCGTTCCTCGGTGTGCACCTCACGCGCGGCATCGACGGCAGCGTGCACGTGGGGCCGAACGCGGTGCCTGCGCTGGCCCGCGAGGGCTACGGCTGGGGTGTCGTACGCCCCCGCGAGATCGCGACCACGGCGGCCTGGCCCGGGGTGTGGCGGATGGCCCGGCAGCACTGGAAGTACGGGGCGGGGGAACTGCGCCGGTCACTCTCCAAGAGCGCGTTCACCAGTGCCGTACAGCGGCTGCTCCCCGCAGTGACGCCCGACGACCTCACGCCCTCGTCGGCCGGGGTGCGGGCGCAGGCCGTTCTCCGGGACGGCACCCTCGTGGACGACTTCCTGATCAAGGAGGGCCCCCGCGCGGTGCACGTCCTCAACGCCCCGAGCCCGGCGGCCACGGCGTCGCTGCCGATCGGGAGAGAGGTGGCCCGGCGGGCACTGGCCGTGCTGGAGCAGGAGGACGGCGTCCGGCTCCCGGTGCGGCCGGCGGCTCCCCGTTCCCCGTAAAATCGACCCATTGTGTCTGACTCCCCCAACACCCCCAACGCCCCCGCCCAGCCCGCGCAGCGCACCCGCAGGGGCGAACCCCGTTTCCCCGACGGCCCCAAGCCCGATCCTGCGGGCTCCCACTACGAGCGCCGCATCCGGAGTTTCCAGCCGCGCCGCAGTCGCGTGACGACGGCGCAGGCCGATGCGCTGGAGCGGCTGTGGCCCAAGTGGGGGCTGGACATCGACGGGCGGCGGGTCATCGACTTCGGGGAGCTGTTCGGGAACGACAACCCCGTCGTGCTGGAGATCGGCTTCGGGATGGGCGAGGCGACCGCGCAGATGGCCGCCGCCGACCCGGCGACGAACATCCTCGCCGCCGACGTGCACACCCCGGGCCAGGGCAATCTGCTGGGCCTCGCCGACCACCACGGGCTCTCCAACATCCGGGTCGCCAACGGGGACGCGATCATCCTGCTGCGCGAGATGCTCGCCCCGGACTCGCTCGACGGGCTGCGGGTCTACTTCCCGGACCCCTGGCCGAAGAAGCGGCACCACAAACGGCGGCTGATCCAGGAGGAGTTCCTGACGCTGGCCGCGACCCGGCTCAGGCCCGGCGCGACCGTGCACTGCGCGACGGACTGGGAGCCGTACGCGGAGCAGATGCTCGAAGTGCTCGGCGCGCACCCGGACTTCGAGAACAGCCAACCCGACGGTGATTTCGCGCCTCGTCCGGACTTCCGGCCGCTGACCCGTTTCGAGGGGCAGGGACTGGACAAGGGTCATGTCGTGAACGATCTGCTGTTCCGTCGCGTACCCCACGACGACCAGCGCTGAAGCCAGGCTCCCTCGCGGGCCGTGCCCTTACCTCGTTAGGGTCGATGCCGTGGCCACGTACTCGCCGTACCCACCGCACCCCGGCCACCCGGCCGGTGGTGTGCCCGGGCACGTGCCGCGCGGGCGCTGGTGGCACCGGACGGGGGTCCGTTACGGCGCGCTGATCACGCTGCTCGCGCTCTCCGGGCTCGTCATCCTCGCCCTCGTTCGCCAACAGACCGGCACGGAAGGGTTCTTGGTGGGTCTCGGGCTCGCCGTGCTGCCCGTGCCGCTGCTGGTCGCCGCGTTCCGCTGGCTGGACCGGGTCGATCCCGGCCCCTGGCGGAATCTCCTGTTCTCCTTCGCCTGGGGCGCCTGCGCCGCCGCGCTGATAGCGATCGTCGCGAACAGTTTCGCCACGAGATGGATAGCCACGGCGACCGCCGACCCCACCGGCGCGGACACGCTCGGCGCGACGGTGATAGCCCCGATCGTGGAGGAGTCGGCGAAGGCGGCGGCCGTCCTGCTCGTCTTCCTGTTCCGCAGACGGGACTTCACCGGGATCGTCGACGGGGTGGTGATAGCCGGGGTCACCGCCACCGGCTTCGCGTTCACCGAGAACATCCTCTACCTCGGCACCGCCTTCGGCACCGACCAGCTCACCGGTGACCGCGGTTTCACCTCAGTGACGGCGGCGACCTTCTTCGTGCGCATCGTCATGTCCCCGTTCGCGCACCCCCTGTTCACCGTCCTCACCGGCATCGGCTTCGGCATCGCCGCGCTCTCCCCCGACCGCCGGCCCGTCCGCCGCGTCCTGGTCCCGCTGACCGGCCTGCTCCTCGCGATGGGCATGCACGCGGTCTGGAACGGCTCCTCGACCTTCGGCCAGTACGGCTTCTTCGAGGTCTACGGCCTGTTCATGGTGCCCGCGTTCGGCCTGCTGACCTGGCTCGCGGTCTGGACCCGGCAACGCGAACTGCGCGCCGTGCGCGAGGAGTTGCCGGTGTATGTCCTGGCGGGCTGGCTGACGCCCGTCGAACCGTTCGTGCTCGGCTCGATGAGGGCCCGCAGCCTGGCCCGCGACTACGCCGGCCACCACCTCGGCCGTCCCGGGGCCCGCTCGGTGACCCGCTACGAGGCCTGCGCGACCTCCCTGGCGTTCCTGCGCCACCGGGCCGCGCGGGGCCGCGCCGGCGCCGACTTCGCCGTACGGGAAAGGGAGTTGCTGCACGAGCTGTGGCAGCGGCGGGAGGTGGCGCGGCCCGCGCTGGAGTACGCGGCGCGGCGGATCGCGCCGCCGGTGCCGGTGGTGGTGCCGCCGTGGCCGGTGTACGGGTTGTACGGGAACACGGCGGCGCCGTATCCCTCGTACAACCCGTACCGGTCCTGACGACCCTCAGGCCGATGCCTGGGTCAGCTGCTCGATCTCGGCGTCCGTGAGGGACAGTTCGGCCGCGGCGAGCAGGTGGGGGAGCTGCTCGACGCTCCGGGCGGAGGCGATCGGGGCGGCGACCGTGGGCTGGGCGGCGAGCCAGGCGAGGGCGACCGTCGCGACGGAGGCGTCGTGGGCTCCCGCGACCTCGTCCAGGGCGGTCAGGACCTGCTGGCCGCGCTCGGACGCGAGGTAGCCTGCGGCCCGTCCGGCGCGCGGGCTGTCCACGGTCGTGCCGGGCCGGTACTTGCCGGTGAGGAAACCGGCCGCGAGGGCGAAGTACGGGAGGGCCGCGAGGCCGTTGCGCTCGGCCACGTCCCGGAGTTCGCCCTCGTAGGTGTCGCGCGAGACCAGGTTGTAGTGGGGCTGGATCGCGACATAGCGGGCCAGGCCCTCGCGGTCGGAGAAGTCGAGGGAGGCCTGGAGGCGCTCGGGCGTGATGTTGGAGGCGGCGATGTACCGGACCTTGCCCGCCTTCACCAGCTCGTCCAGCGCGCCGACGATCTCCTCGACCGGCACGTCGACCTGGTCGAAGTGGGTGTAGTAGAGGTCGATGTGGTCGGTGTCGAGGCGGCGCAGGGAGGCCTCTGCGGCGGCCTTGATGTTGGCCGCGGACAGGCCCGGGAAGTCGGGGTGCTGGCTGACCTTGGTGGCGATGACGACGTCGGAGCGGTTGCCGCGGGCCTTGACCCACTTGCCGATGACGGTCTCGGACTCGCCGCCCTGGTTGCCCGGGGCGAACGCCGAGTAGGAGTCGGCCGTGTCGACGAAGTTGCCGCCCGCGGCGGCGTAGGCGTCGAGCACGGCGAAGGAGGTCGCCTCGTCGGCGGTCCAGCCGAACACGTTGCCGCCGAGGTTGAGCGGGAAGATCTCCAGGTCGGACCGGCCCAGCTTGCGAAGAGAAGTCATGCCTCACTTCAACCGCCGGACCGGAACCGGATATTCCAGACCCTTGAGCCAAGCCCCTTAAGACCCTTAGGGGTTGAGGCCCTTGCTGCGCAGCCAGGGCGCCGGGTCGCTCGCGGTGGCGGCGCCGTTGATGTGGACCTCGAGGTGCAGGTGCGGCCCGGTCACGTTGCCGGTCGCGCCCACGCGGCCGATGACGTCACCGGTGGCGACCTTCTGGCCGACGCTGACGTTGATCGAGGACTGGTGGCAGAACCACAGCTCGGTGCCGTCGTCGAGGGTGAGGATCGTGCGGTAGCCGTAGGACCCGGCCCAGCCCGCCTCGGTGACCGTGCCGCTGTGGATGGCCTTGATCAGCGTGCCGGTGGGGGCGGCGAAGTCGAGGCCCGTGTGGTACCCGGAGGACCACATGGAGCCGGCCTGGCCGAAGGTGCCGGTGATCGTGTACGAGACGACCGGCAGCGTGTACTGCTTCGCCAGCGCGGCGAGCTTCACGGCCTCGGCCTTCTTCTTGGCGGCGGCCTCCGCGGCCTTCTTCGCGTCGGCGGCCTTCTTCGCGGCGTCCTGCTCGGCCTTCGCGGCGGCGGCGTCGACCTGCTTGGCGACGGCGGCCTCGGCGGCGGCCTGGGACTTGCCGTCGACCTGGAGCTGCTGGAGCTCGGCCTGTTCCATGATCCGGTTGCGCAGCAGCTCACCGGCGTCCGAGGTGCCCTTGGCGGTCTCGGTGGTGGTCACGCCGACGCTGCTGAGAGCGGTCGCGGAACCCTTGGGAGTGCTGGGGGAGTCGTCGAGCAGGTGACCCACGCTGGGCAGGTCCGGCATGGAGATCGAGACCGGCGGCTTGCCCGTGTTGGCGCTGGCCATCCCGCCGGCGCTGACGGCGGCTATGACACCGACGCCCAGGACGGTGGAGCTGCGGGCGAATCCTCCGCCACCACGCTGCTTGGCGACACGGTGCTTGCCGCGGTTGGGAGGAACGGTCTCCGCGCTGGGGTTCCACTCCTCCCAGGGTCCCTCGTCGGGGCGGTAACCGCCGTAGACGAACGGGGCTTCTGGGGCAGCCTGGTTGGACGCCACGTGGGCGTGCTCCTTTCCTTCCTTCTCGCCTACCGGGTTAGCTGACGGGTTCGGAGCAGGAAGGTCTCCTACGCGCGTAAACCGGTCGTGTTCCCACGACTGTCGACGTGCGATTCACCCCAAGTGGTGGTTCCCCGGTTCCCTTGCGGAATTCGGCGCGTGCGCACGGAGCTGTCTCTTGTGACGGCTGGGACGACCGTGCTGCGTTATCGAACGTTAATAGACACGGGCGTCCGTTTCCAAGCCCGTTCGCTTGATCATTAACCTTTCCTTGCTGGACGAAGGGCCCACGACCGGCGAAAAACGGGTGAGTTGACCAGTCGTCGACCCGGTCATGGATGGCGTACGGCGATCATCGCCATGTCGTCCGTCATCCCGCCCCCGGCATAGCGGCGCACCTCCTTGGCGAGGAGACCGAGCAGCGCCTCCGGGCTGCGGAAGGTCCGCCCGGTCAGCCGCTCCCCGGGGTCGTAGAACACGCCATGGCCGTCGCGGGCCTCGGACAGGCCGTCGGTGTAGAGGAGCAGGGTGGCGCCGCCGGGGAACGCGAACTCCTCCGCCCGGTCGGGCCAGAAGCCCAACTCGCCCATTCCCAGCGGCAGTGCGGGCTCCTTGACGAGCAGGGTGTCCACGGTGCCGTCCGCGTGCAGGAGCAGCGGCGGCGGGTGGCCCCGGTCGACGATCCTCAAGACGCCGTCGCCGTGCGGGAGTTCGGCGAGGACGGCCGTGGTGAACCCCTCGAACGCGTCGAGCCCGTCGCGCCGGGTGCCCTCGCGCGCCAGGGCCCGCTCCAGCCGCTGCGCGACCGCCTCCAGCGTGCTCTCCTGCTCGGCGGCCTCCCGGAACGCCCCGATCACCACGGCCACGGCGGCGACCGCGCCCATGCCCTTCCCGCGTACGTCGCCGACGACGAGCCGTACGCCGTGCGGGGTGTCCTGCACCGCGTACAGGTCGCCGCCGATGAACGCGCCCTCCTGCGCGGCCTCGTAGCGCGCCGCGATCTCGAACCCGCCGATCCGCTCGGCCGGTTCGGGCAGTACGGCGCGCTGGGCGGCCTCGGCGATCTCGCGTACGGAGGCGAGTTGTTCGCGGCTGCGGCGGACCAGGAGGTTGATCAGGACCGCGAGGACGGCGACCGTCGCCACGGTGACCGCCTCCGTGACCGCGTCCATGTGGAAGACGATGCCGAGCCTGAGGTGGACCACGAGGCCGACGAGGAACGCGGCCAGACCGGTGAGCACGGTGCCGCGCCGCGAGTACAGCGGGGCCGCGACGAGCGGGGCGGCGGTGAAGAACGGGGCCGCCGTGAAGTTCTGCGGGGTGAAGTAGTCGTAGCAGACGCCGACGATCAGCAGCAGCGGGGGCAGGCGGCGGACGAAGGCGAGAGCGCGCCCGCCGGCTCGCACATACGTACCCTCCTCCACGCGTCCAGTTTTTCCTGGCGGGGGGAGGACTGCGAGCGGGGTGGGCCGACCGGGGTGGAGAAAACTGCGGGAATACACCGAGGGCCGGAACCCATTTCTGGATTCCGGCCCTCGGCCTTAGTAGCGGGGACAGGATTTGAACCTGCGACCTCTGGGTTATGAGCCCAGCGAGCTACCGAGCTGCTCCACCCCGCGCCGTTGTGTTCCCAACTATACGCCATTCGCGGGGCCCGATGTCACACACGTTTCAGTCGGCGGGGTTACCGGCGTGCGTGAGGGTCTCCCAGGAGACGAAGAGGTCGTCGCTGCCGGCCGGCCGGGTGGTCTCGGCGAGCTTGTGCGCGGCGGGCAGCTTCATGCCGAGCCGGTCCTCCAGGTGGTTGAGCGGAACCTCCAGGTCGGGCCCCATGTTCCGGTCGACCTTGCCGCCGCACAACCAGGCCGGCGCGGCCTCGCCCAGCTGGTAGCGGGCGTGGAGGTCGAGGGCGGCGGCGAGCCGGTCCTTGACGTCCTTGTAGAGGTCGACGCCCTGGTGCCAGGCGGTCTCGGCGATGTGCCCGGTGGCGGCCAGCGAGTATCCGACGTGCTTGAAGTTGCGGCAGGTCTCCTGGGCGATGCCGTCCTTGAAGGTGGTCTGCTTGAACCAGTACGTCGTGAGCTTCTGCGGGGTGGTGACGGTGGAGCGGGCCGGGGTGAGCGGCACCTTGCCGTCCTTCTCCAGGTAGAAGTAGGCGGGCACGCGGTCGCGGAAGCGGGCGACGGCCGCGTCGAAGGCCTTGTGGTCGTCGAGGAAGACGGCGATACCGATCGCCGCGTCGGTCATCGCGAGGTCCCAGTTGCCGTTGTAGTCCGGCAGGTCCTTCGTCACCTCGGGCTGATAGGCGGTGCGCAGCATGGTCGCGAACCGCTGCACCCGGTCGTCCGGCCATCCGGCCCCCGGCGTGTACCGCACGATCTCCGCCGCCCGCGCCCAGGTCGACCCGGCCCACGCGGTCTGGAGCCCGGCGTCCTCGGAGGTGTGCTCCTTCATCTTCGCCGACCAGTCGTCCATGATCTCCCGCGCCTTGAGCGCGTGGTGCTCCTTGCCCGTGATGCTGAACAGCAGCGCCTGCGTGTACGCGGCGATCGCGTCCTCGCGCTCCTCGACACACCCGTGCGCGGCCTTGCCGTTCCAGGGGCAGTCGACGTCGGCGTAGGGCTTCGCCGTGTACTTGTACGACCCGTACTTGCTGTCCCGCATCCCGAAGTACGCCTTCAGCCAGGGCTGCTTCCCGGCCGTCACGTTCTTCCGTACGGCGTCCAGCTGCGCCTTGCTGACCAGCACTCCGGGGTGCGTGAACGCCGCGCCGGCGGGCAGCGCCCGTGCCATGGTCCGCGTACCGGTGTCCGCCGCCCCGCACGAGGCGAGAAGCCCTACGGCCACGGACGCGCCCAGCACCGCCACTGCCCTCATGTGTCCTACCTCCACCTTGTCCGCACCGGTTCACTGCGAGCGTGACCCGGTGGGCGGTGGGCCGCAGGATCTGATGGGCCGGTCGTGCGTCCACAGGGTGTGGATCAGCCGGGCAGATGGCGGTTCGGCGCCTTCGCCCGGTCCTCGTACTCCGGGAGTACGACCACGGAGACGCCCCGCGCGGCCAGCGCCCCGCTTCCGTCGGCCGCCGTCACGAACGTGTCCGGCTCGCGCCAGGCCGTCACGACGCGTCGTACGCCCGCGTCGAGGATCAGGCGGGCGCAGGGCTTGGGGCGGGAGGCGCGGTGGGTGCAGGGTTCGAGGCTCGCGTAGACCGTGGCGGTGGCGAGGCGGGGGTCCGCCGGGTCCAGCTTGGCGAGGGCCGCCTCCTCCGCGTGGACCACCGGGTCGCCGGCCTCGCGGGAGTGGCCCCGGGCCAGTTCCGTGCCGTCCTCGGCCACGACCACCGCGCCGACGCTGAACGCCGTCTCCGAGGGCGGGCAGTCGGCGGCCAGGTCGCAGGCGAGGGCGAGCCAGTGGTGGTCGGCGGCGGAGGGGAGGTCGCCGGTGCCGGGGGCGGTGGGTTCGTAGCGCATGAGGACGACGTCCTCGATGGGGCGGGTCTCGAGGAGGCGGAGGCGGCCTGCCTGGTACGTGCCCGGGCCGAAGAGGCGGGGGGCGTCCGGGGTGCCCACGAAGAGGGGGGACAGGACGAGTTGGAGTTCGTCGGCCAGGCCCTGCTGGAGGAGCTGGGTGTGCACGGTGCCACCGCCCTCGACCATCAGGCGGTCAACTCCCCTGGCTGAGTGGAGGTGTTCGAGCAGTCGGCGCCAGTCGAGTTCGGGGCCGAGGTCGAACACGTCGGCGGCGAGGCCGAGTTGGCGTACCCGCTCCGCGCCCTTGTCCGTCGTGAAGACGAGTTTGCCGCCGCCCGTGTGCCAGAAGTTGGCGCTCGGGTCCAGGTCGCCGGAGCCGCTGACCGTGACCTTGAGGGGGTACTCCGGCTTGCCCGCGGCGAGGCGGGCCGCGCGGCGCTCCGGGGAGTTCACGAGCAGGCGCGGGTTGTCCGCGCGGATGGTGCCGGCGCCGACGAGGATCGCGTCGACGGACGCGCGGACCTCGTCGACGCGGTCGAAGTCGGCGGGGCTGGAGAGAAGCAGCCGGTCGGGGCCGGTGTCGTCGAGGTAGCCGTCGAGGGAGACGGCGGCGGACAGCAGGACGTACGGGTGGGGCATCGACGGGCTCCCGGCTCGGTGGAATGACGGGGCTTGTTGGAACGGCGGGGCTTGGTGAAATGACGGGGCTTGGTTCAAGTTTGAAACAAACCTACACTGGGGGCATGACGACTCGCTGGCTCACCGCCGAGGAGCAGCGCGCCTGGCGCGCCTACATCGCCGCGACGCACCTCCTGGAGGACGCGATCGACCGGCAGCTCCAGCAGGAGGCCGGCATGCCCCACCTCTACTACTCCATCCTCGCCAACCTCTCCGACGTACCGGACCACCGGCTGCGGATGACCGACCTCGCCGAGAAGTCGAAGATCACCCGGAGCCGGCTGACGTACGCCGTGACCAGGCTGGAGAAGGACGGGCTGGTGCGGCGGGAGGGCTGCCCGTCGGACAAGCGGGGCAGTACGGCGGTGCTGACCGACGAGGGGATGGACGTGCTGGTGCGTACGGCGCCGAGGCATGTCGAGACCGTCCGGGCCGCGATCTTCGACCACCTCACCCCGGAGCAGGTGGGGCAGCTGGAGGAGATCAGCACGGGCATCGCGCGGGCGCTGGAGACGCCGGAGGACGTGCCGTGGCGCCGCCGCTCCACGCCTCCGTGTTCGTGAGCCGTCTTCGTGAGCCGTCGCACAAATCTGTTGCTTCAAATTTCAAGCATGAGGTAGGGTCCGTGATCGTGGATGTGCTTCAGTTTTGAAACATATAGCGCATCCACTACGCCACCCTTCGGACTCGGAGACCCGCATGCCCGACTTCCCCGCCGCCACTCCGCGTGCCCGCGTCCGGGTACCGCTGCGCTTCCACGACGGCTACAGCGTCGACACCGAACTCGTCACCTTCCACGGCCTGACCGACGGCCTGGAACACCTCGCCGTCGTGCTCGGCGATCCGGCGCCCGGCACCACCCCGCTGGTCCGGCTGCACTCCGAGTGCCTGACCGGAGACGTCTTCGGCTCCGCCCGCTGCGACTGCGGACCCCAGTTGCGCGAGGCCGTCGAGCGCATAGCCGAGCGCGGCGGTGTGCTGCTCTACCTCCGCCAGGAGGGCCGGGGCATCGGCCTCTACAACAAGCTCGACGCGTACGCTCTCCAGGACCAGGGCCTCGACACCTACGCCGCCAACACCGCGCTGGGCCTCCCCGAGGACGCCCGCGACTACACGGCCGCCGCGCAGATGCTCAACGCACTCGGGATCACCTCCCTGGACCTGCTCTCCAACAACCCCGACAAGGCCGACCAGTTGCGCGGCCTGGGCATCGACGTGCACGACCGGGTCCCGACCGGGGTGTTCACCACGCCCCACAACGTCCGGTATCTACGCGCGAAGGTCCTGCAGACCCACCACACGCTGCCGCTGGGCCGGCTGACCGAGCTCAACGTGGGCTGAGGGGCCGGGCGATGGTGTAGCGGGCTACACCATCCATTCGGGAGGGCACTCCCTCGTGACCGAGGGCCGTCGGCGGAAGGGTTGAGACCACGATCTCGACCGACCGCCGACGTGGAGGCCTTCCCCAGCCATGGCTACTCTCCTTTATCACTTGGGCCGTGTGGCCTTCCGGTGGCGCTGGTTCGTCACCCTCCTGTGGGTGGCGGTCCTCGGCGCCGTCGGATTCGCCGCCACCAAGGCCCCCGCCGCCCCCGACGACGGCTTCACGATGCCGGGCATCGAGTCGCAGAAGGCCTTCGACCTGCTGGAGCAGCGCTTCCCGGGCACGGCGGCGGACGGCGCGAGCGCGCGGATCGTCTTCGTCGCCCCGAACGGCGAGAAGGTCACCGCGACGGAGAACAGGGCGGCGATCGAGAAGCTGGTGACGGAGGCCGCCGACGGTTCCCAAGTCGCCTCCGCCGTCGACCCGTTCGCGGCGAAGGCGGTGAGCAAGGACGCTTCCACGGCGTACTCCACCGTCACCTTCAAGGTGAAGGCCGACGACCTCACCGGCGCCGCCAAGACCCATCTGGAGCGGGCCATCGACACGGCCCGGGACGCGGGCCTGACCGTCGAGGTCGGCGGCGACGCGCTCGCCACCCAGCCCGCGGCGGGCGGCAGCGCCGAGGCGATCGGCATCGCGATAGCGGCCGTGGTCCTGCTCATCACCTTCGGTTCACTGGCCGCGGCCGGCCTGCCCCTCCTCACCGCGATCATCGGTGTCGCCATCAGCATGTCCGGGGTCCTCGCCCTGGGCAGCACCTTCGGCCTCTCGGAGACCACCGGCACCCTCGCCACGATGCTCGGCCTGGCCTGCGGCATCGACTACGCGCTCTTCGTCGTATCGCGCTACCGGGAGGAACGGGCCAAGGGCCACGCCCCTCGCGAAGCGGCCGGACTCGCGGCCGGAACGGCAGGTTCGGCAGTTGTGTTCGCCGGCCTAACCGTTGTCATCGCGCTAGCCGGTTTGTCGGTGGTCGGCATCCCGATGCTGACGAAGATGGGCCTGGCGGCGGCCGGCGCGGTCCTCCTCGCGGTCCTGATCTGCCTCACCCTGGTCCCCGCGGTCCTCGGCTTCTGGCCGAACGCCGTCCTCTCCCGCCGCGAGCGCAAGAAGAAGACCAAGGAGGCGAAGGCCAAGCGCGGCAACGGCGAGAACGGCGGCAGCCGTTGGGCCCGGATCGTCGTCCGCCGCCCGATCCCCGTCCTGCTGCTCGGCGTCGTGGGCCTCGGCGCGATGGCCCTGCCCGCCCTCAACCTCCAGCTCGGCATGCCCGGCGACGAGGCCAAGTCCACCGCCACCACCGAACGCCGCGCCTACGACGACCTCGCCGAAGGCTTCGGCCCCGGCTTCAACGGCCCGCTGACCATCGTCGTGGACGCGAAGAAGGCGGGCGACGCGAAGAGCGCCGTAGCGACGATCTCGAAGGAGATAGCCGCCACGGACGGAGTGGTCTCCGTCTCACCGGCCCGCTTCAACTCGGCGGGCGACACAGCGGTGTTCTCCGCGACCCCCGCCACCAGCCCCACCGACGAGAAGACCAAGCAGCTCGTCCAGACGATCCGCGACGAACGGTCGGGCATCGAGTCCCAGTCCTCCGGCGCGAGCTTCGAGGTCACCGGGACGACCGCGCTGAACATCGACGTGGCGCAGAAGGTCCAGGACGCACTGATCCCGTACCTGGCGCTGGTGGTGGGCCTGGCGATCGTGCTGCTGCTCCTGGTCTTCCGCTCGCTGCTCGTGCCCCTGAAGGCGGCCCTCGGCTTCCTCCTCTCGGTCCTCGCGGCGCTCGGCGCGGTCGTCGCGGTCTTCCAGGAAGGCCACCTGGCCTCCTGGCTCGGCGTCGACCAGACCGGCCCGATCATGAGCCTGATGCCGATCTTCCTGGTGGGCATCGTCTTCGGACTCGCCATGGACTACGAGGTGTTCCTGGTCTCCCGGATGCGCGAGGCGTACGTCCACGGAGACGGCCCCGGCCAGGCGGTGGTGTCGGGATTCCGGCACAGCGCCCGGGTGGTCGTGGCCGCCGCGCTGATCATGATGGCGGTGTTCTCGGGCTTCATCGGGGCCGGCGAGTCGATGATCAAGATGATCGGCTTCGGGCTGGCCATCGCGGTCCTGTTCGACGCGTTCGTGGTCCGGATGGCGATCGTGCCGGCGGTCCTGTCCCTGCTGGGCCACAAGGCCTGGTACCTCCCCCGCTGGCTCGACCGGGTCCTCCCCCGCATGGACGTCGAGGGCGAAACCCTGAGCCGCAAGGTCCCTGCGCCGGTCGCCTCCGAGACTCCGACCGCTCATCTCACCCCGGTCCCTTAGGGGACCCCACCGACCGGGGCCGCCAAGAGCGGAGGCGGCCCCGCGGCGCCCGGATCCCGTGGGGACGGGGACCCGGCGCAAGTCCCGGGCCCGGCGACGGGGCACTCCCCCCGCCCGTCGCCGGGCCCGCGGACGTCCACAACTCACCAGCCAGAGACGGCAAGAGAGGGCACTTCGATGAAAACCTCAGTGCAGGCCGGGGTGGCCGGGCTCCTCGCCTGCGGCACGCTGCTCACGGTGGTCCTGGTCACCCGCGACGGCGACGACAACCACGCCGGCGTCACCTACTCGGCCCCGTCCGAGGGCCCGTACGTGGCCCTCGGCGACTCCTACACGGCGGGCCCCGGCATCACCGACCCCACCGGCACCCCCGCCGGCTGCGACCGCTCCGCCGGCAACTACCCGGCCCTCGTGGCCGCCGAACTCGGCCTGAAGGGCGGCAAGTTCCGCGACGTGAGCTGCAGCGGCGCCACGACGTCCGACCTCACCGCATCCCAGCACACCGACAACGGCACCAACCCGCCCCAGCTCAGGGCACTTTCGTCGGACACCCGCCTGGTGACGGTCGGCATCGGCGGCAACGACATCGGCTTCAGCAAGCTGATCAAGCGCTGCCTAGCCATGGGCGCCCTGTACCAACTCACCGGCAGCGGCAAGTACTTCACGGAGGACGCGCCCTGCGCACGCCAGGCCAACTCCGGCTCCGCCTCCGACGCCGTAGAAAAGAAGATCACCACGGCGGGCAACCGGCTCACCCGGATCCTGACCGAGGTGAAACGCCGCGCCCCCGAAGCCCGCGTCTACATCGTCTCCTACCCCGCGATCCTCCCGGCCGACAGCGCCGACTGCGGCCGCGAAATGTCCCTCGCCCCGGGCGACGTGACCTTCCTCCGCGAGAAGGAACAAGACCTCAACACCGCACTGCGCCAACGGGCTTCGGAGGCGGGGGTCAGCTACGTCGACACGTACGCCCCGTCCACCGACCACAACGCCTGCACGGCGAAGAACACCCGCTGGATCGAACCACTCGTCACGGAGAATCCGGCGGCACCGGTGCATCCGAATGCGCGGGGGGAACGGGGGATGGCGGATGCGGTGCTGCGCGCGGTGAAGTAGGCGCTGTAGAGGGGGCGTTCACGATCCGGTCGGCGGGGCGGGGCAGCGCTGGGCGGGGTGGGGTGGCTTGGCGGGCGTCCGAATCGGGCGGGGTGGCCTGCCGGTACGTCCGACCCCGGGCGCGTACGGCCCGCCACCACGACCGACCAGGGCAGGAGCGCCCTGCCCGTGCATCCGACCCCGGGCGGGTACGGCCCACCGATGCGTCCGGCCCCGGGCGGGAGAACTGCCGCCGCGATCGACCCGGACGGGGAGTGGCCTGCCGGTACGACCGACCCCGAGCGGGAGCAGCCCGCCACCACGACCGCCCCGAGCAGGAACGCCCTGCCCGTGCGACCGACCCCGGGCGTGTACGGCCCGCCACCACGACCGGGTGCCGGATGGGCCGACGTCGGGCCTCAGGCGTCCCGGTGGCGAGTAGGCCCGCATCTGACGGCGGGCGTCCGATGTCGGATGTGCTGGCGCCAGACGCCCGTGCTGGCTATTCGGCATCGGGCATCGGGCGTCCCAGTGACGAGTACGCCCGCGTCGGACAAGCTGGCGCCCGGTGTCAGACCTGCCGGGATCAGACATCTGGCATCGGACATCGGGCATTGGGCTCCCCGCCGCCCGGTCAGCCGTGGGCCCGTGCCGTGAGATAAGGGTCCCGGCGGAGGACCTCGCGGCTGCCGAAGAGGGTGCCGACGGCCAGGCCGGCGACGGGCAGGAGCAGCGCCGCGGCGGCCCAAGTCGGCCCGGGCAGAGCGTCAGTGGAGGAGATGGGCAGGCCGAGTACGTCACTCGACGGACCGGCCAGCGCCGCTGACGCGACCGTGCCGACGACCGCGCCCACCACCCCCGCCACCCCGCCCGACAGCACGGCCTCGCCCAGCAGGATCCGGCGAAGTTCGGGCCGTCCGGAGCCGAGGATCCGCAGGATCGCGAACTGGCCGATCCGGGCCCGCGCGCTGTCCGCCGCCCGGACCGCACCGAGCGCAAGGGCGCCGAGCGCCAGGACCAGCACCCCGACGCGCATCGCGAGATCCGCCGCACCGAACAAACCGGGCAGGTCCCTGACCCGGTCGGACACGGCGGCAGCCGAAAACCCCTTGTTCTGAAGGGACTTGGCGACCGCGGCCACCTGCCGCTGGTGCTCGACGACCACGACGGCGGACTGCGCACCCTCCCTGTCCTGGAAGGCCCCCGACGCCTGACCGGCGCGCGCCGCGGCCAGCAACGCGGCGGTGTCCTGCGAGAGATACGCGACGCCGGGCCCGTCGGCCTGCCAACTCGGGTCGTACAGTGCGACGATCTTCAGCCTCACGACCGCACTGGTACCGGAAGCGGCCCCGGTCGCCCTGGTGTACCCGAAGGCGACGGACCGGCCGAGGAACGACGTGAAGTCGGTCCCCTGCGTGACGGCGGGCAGCACGACCTCGTCCGGACCGAGCGGCGCACCCAACTCTCCCTTGGTGAGCGGCAGTTGGTCCCCCGGAGTCAGGGTGTGCGTGGTCAAGTCATACGTCCCGCTCCCCTCCGCGTACAGCACGGCGGAGTAGTCGGCGACGACCTGCCGGACACCTGGTACGCGCGCGGCCTCCCGCAGAGCGGAGTTGGTGAGCGGGCGGACCGATACATCGCCCTCGAAGGAGGAGAGCTCGATCTGCGTGAGCCCACCGGAGCTCAGTACATCCCGCTCCACGGCACGGGCGGCACCGGCCGCGACCCCGGCCGACGTGGTCAGCAGCGCGGCGAGAACCGTGAGAGTGGGCAGCACCCGGCGCAGCAAACGCCGGTCACGGGTCCAGGTGTAAACACTCCAGCGGCTCATCCGCGCGTCTCCTCACGAACCCCCGACAGCACACCTTCGTCGAGCACATACCGCTGATCGCAGACCTCGGCGACCGCGGAGTCATGCGTCACGAGCAGCACGGCCGCGCCCCGCTCGGCACACGAACGCAGCGCACCCATAACGGAGTTGGCGTTCTTCGGGTCAAGCCCCGAGGTCGGCTCGTCGGCGAGGACGAGCGCCGGTCCCTTCACGGCCGCCCGGGCCACGGCGATGCGCTGCCGCTGCCCGCCGGAGAGTTCGGTGACGGGCGACTCCGCGAGGTGCTCCATGCCCAACTCCCCCAGCAGAGCACGGGCCGCCGCACGGTGCCGGGACAGCCGCGGCCCGAAGGCGGCGGCGACGTTCTCCCAGGCGTTGAGGAACGAGAGCAGCCCGAGGTCCTGCAACACGATCCCGATCGAGCGCAGCCGCAACGCGTCCCGCTCGGCCGCCGACAACGCCCCGGTGTCCGTCCCGGCGATGCGCAGCGAGCCCGCACTCGGCGAAAGAATGAGCCCCAGAACAGCCAGCAGAGTGCTCTTGCCCGATCCGGACGGCCCCTCGACGGCCGCCATGGTCCCCGCCCGCAGCGTGAGATCCGCCCGCCGCAACCCACCACCACCGGCCGCGTATCCGAAGGTCAGGCCTTCACCTTGCACCACATTCACCGCGTTCGCCCCCTGGCCGTCCCAACTGGGCGTCGAACTGTATATGTTGCGGGAATATCCGGATGTGACCGAATCACGCCACCCGTCGGGTCCGAGACGCCCGGCCCCACAGCACGAGACACCGCCCGACGCCACGAACCCGGTGTCCGTACGGGGCCCCGAAGACCTGATTCAGCCACGCGAGAGACAGCCGGGTTCACACCGGAGAGCTAACGCGGGGCTCCGCCTACTCCCAGCCGTACGGCGACACCTGCGGTTCGACGCCGTCCAGGTACTGCCGTAGGGCCTGCCCGTTCCCCCGTACGAACTCCGCGGGTACGGCGTCGACTTGGACCCATCGGACCTGCGCGTGCTTGGCGGGTTCGCGGTTCTCGGGCTCGCCGGACCACTTGTCGGCGACGAAGACGACGGTGAGGAAGCCGTGCGGTGCGTCCACTCCGCGGGCGGCGTGGACGAGGTGGACGACCTTCAGGGACTCCGGCGCCACGACGAGCCCGGTCTCCTCGTACAGCTCGCGCACGGCGGTCCCGGTGACGGGCTCGCCGGGTTCGTTCTTGCCGACGGGGAGGTCCCACATGCCGCGGGCGAACTTGGCCTGCTCACCCCGCTGGATGAGGACGACCCGGCCCTCGGCCCGGTCGTGGACGATGACGGCGGCGACGAGAAGGGTCATACGGCGATTCCGAGTTCGGCCAGCAGACCGCGCACCCGCCGCTCGATCTCCTCCCGGATGGGCCGTACCGCCTCCACGCCCTGGCCCGCCGGATCGTCGAGCTGCCAGTCCAGGTACCGCTTGCCCGGGAAGACGGGGCAGGCGTCCCCGCAGCCCATCGTGATCACGACGTCCGAGGACCGTACGGCCTCGACGGTGAGCACCTTCGGTGTCTCGGCCGATACGTCGATCCCCACCTCCGCCATGGCCGCCACCACCGCCGGGTTGACCGCGTCGGCGGGCACCGAGCCCGCCGACCGGACCTCGACCCGGTCACCGGCGAGGTGGGTGAGGAAGGCGGCGCCCATCTGGGAACGGCCGGCGTTGTGGACGCAGACGAACAGGACTGACGGGCGCGGGGCGGCGGAACTCGGGGTCATGGGGGGGTCCTTGCGGTCAGGAGGCGGCGAGTTCGGGTTCAGGTTCGGAGCCGGGTTCAGGTTCGGAGCCGGGTTCAGGTTCGGAGCCGGGTTCGGGTTCCGGCTCGGGCTCGGGTTCGCTGTGCGGGACCACCGCGTCCGTCGTACGGACAGGACGCTCCCATACGACGGCCACGGCGGCCAACCCGACTACGGCGCCCAGTAGTTGGGCCACGACGAACGGTGCGACCGACCCCGGCGCGATCCCGGCGAAGGTGTCGGTGAAGGCGCGGCCGACGGTGACGGCGGGGTTCGCGAAGGAGGTCGAGGAGGTGAACCAGTAGGCGGCGCCGATGTAGGAGGCCACGGCCGCCGGGGCGAGGGAGACGCGGCCGACCCGTTCCAGTCCTAGGACGAGAAGGATCAGCCCGGCCGTGGCGACGACCTCCCCCAGCCACAGATGACCGGCGAACCGGTCGTGACCGGAGAACCGCACCAACGGCTCGGCGAACATGGCGTCCGCCAGCACCGCCCCCGCGATCGCCCCGCCGACCTGCGCCGGAACGTACGCGGCGACCTCGCGCAGCCCCGGCCCGGTGCCGTCACGACGGCCGGCGAACCAGGCGGCCAGGGTGACGACGGGGTTGAAGTGCGCGCCGGAGACCGGCCCGAGCAGCGTGATCAGTACGCCCAGACCGAAGACGGTGGCGAGCGAGTTGGCGAGTAGCTGTACGCCGACGTCGTGCGAGAGTTCCGTCGCCTGGATGCCGGAGCCCACGACGACCGTCACCAGCAGACCGGTCCCGATCGCCTCGGCGGCGGCACGACGGCCGAGGGACGCGGTCACGCCTGCGTGACTTCCGCGGTCCGCGCCGTCGTCAGGAACGCGGCGAGCCGGTCCAGGGCGCCGGGCAGTGCCCAGTAGTACACCCACGTCCCACGGCGTTCGCAGTCGATGAGGCCGGCCTGGCGCAGGAGCTTGAGGTGGTGGGAGATCGTCGGCTGCGACAGATCGAAGGCCGGTGTCATCTCGCACACGCAGACCTCGCCGCCCTCGCGCGAGGCGATCATCGACAGCAGCCGCAGGCGCACGGGATCGCCAAGCGCCTTGAAGACCCTGGCCAGTTCCGCGGCGCGCTCGTCGTCCAGCGGCGCGGCGGCCAGACCCGGGCAGCACCCGGCGTCCTGACCGATCACTCCACCGGTCACGTCAAGGACCCCGAGCTCTTGTTTCGACATGCCTCTATGTTGACGTCTTTCAATACAAGGCGCAAGCTTGCATCAACGAACATCAATACAAGCTGGCCCACCCCACCTCACCTCACCTCACCCTGGAGCGACTCGATGAGCGACGCACACTCCACCGACCTGCGCGAAACCGTCCGCAAGCGGTACGCGGCCTCGGCCCTCAAGGTCACCGAGGGCGGCACGGCCTGCTGCGGCCCCGCCCCCGTCGAGATCGACGACAACTTTGGCTCGGCCCTCTACCCCACCGCCGACCGCGACGCCCTCCCCGCCGAAGCGGTCGCCGCCTCCCTCGGCTGCGGCAACCCCACCGCCGTGGCCGAACTCCGCGAGGGCGAACGCGTGTTGGACCTCGGTTCCGGCGGCGGCATCGACGTCCTGCTCTCCGCCCGCCGCGTCGGCCCGACCGGCAAGGCGTACGGCCTGGACATGACGGAGGAGATGCTCGCCCTCGCGATCGGCAACGCAGAGCGGACCGGCGCCACCAACGTCGAATTCCTCAAGGGCACCATCGAGGCCGTCCCCCTGCCCGCGAACACGATCGACGTGGTCATCTCCAACTGCGTGATCAACCTCTCCGTCGACAAGCCCGCCGTCTTCGCCGAGACCTTCCGCGTCCTGCGCCCCGGCGGCCGTGTCGGCGTCTCGGACGTCGTCGCCGACGACACCCTCACCCCCGCCCAGCGCGCGGAACGCGGCGACTACGTCGGCTGCATCGCGGGCGCGCTGTCCTTCACCGAGTACCGCACCGGCCTCGAAGCCGCCGGCTTCACCGACGTCGACATCACCCCGACCCACCCCGTCGCGGACGGCATGCACTCGGCGATCGTCCGGGCGACGAAGCCCGCGGGGAAGTGACCTGGGGACCCACAGGCCGTCCAGGATCCGGTTGGTCAGCCCTCGGGTCGCAGCAGGCCGCGTTCGTACGCCTTGGCCAGTCGCTGGGGGACCAGGTACGGGACGCCGTCGATGGTGATCGGGACGAGGGTCGGCGTGGTCGCCTTCCACTGGGCGCGGCGGTGGCGGGTGTTGCTGCGGGACATCTTCCGTTTGGGGACGGCCATGGGGGATTCTCCTGCTCGGCTGTTCGCGGGTCTCGGGTCTCGGGTCTCGGATCACTGGAAACGCTACATGAAAATGGATGTCATTACTAATGCGAGCTGGACCGGCATCGCGGGCAGAGCCCGGTCAGTTCGACGGTGTGCTCGACCTCCGCGAAACCGGAGGCCTCGGCCACCCGCTCGGCCCAGCTCTCGACCGTCTCGGAGTCGACCGGGGAGCTCAACCCGCAGGCACGGCACAGCAGATAGTGCTGGTGCTCGGGGAACGGCCGGTGCCGGAAGAGCCGTTCACCACCCCGGTCCCGTACGACGTCGGCGCGGCCCGCGCCCACCAGCGCGGCCAGGGTGCGGTAGACGGTGTTGAGGCCCACGCGCGCGCCGTGGGCCTCCAGGATGCCGTGCAGGGCGCGGGCGCCGACGAAGCCGCCGTGGTCGATCAACGCCCTTACGACACCGGCACGTTGGGCGGTATGGCGTCCGATGAGGTCCAGGTCGTCGGTCGGGCCGACCATCACGCCGCCACGAAGCCGGCACGGGTGCGGGGCCGCCGTACGACGGCTACGGCCGCCGCGTAGACGGCCGTGGCGACGGCCATGATGCAGAAGCTGGGCGGCAGTTGGGGGACGTAGTAGCTCAGGGCGAGGCCCGCCCACATCTCCGCCACCGCAAGGCCCGCCGACAGGGCGAGGGCGTGATACGGCCGGTCGGTGAGCCGCTGGGCCGCGCCCGCGGGGGCGGCCAGCAGGCCGAGCAGCAGCAGTGAGCCGACCGCCTGGGTGGCCTCGGCCGCGCAGGCGCCGACCAGGACCAGGAAGGCGAGGCCGAGCAGCCGTACCGGCACCCGGCGGGCCGTCGCCACCGCCTCGTCCACGGAGGCGAAGAGCAGCGGACGGGCGAGCGCGAGCACGGTGAGGCAGATGACGGCCGCGACGACGGCCGCCAACTGCGCCTGTCCGGTGGAGAGTCCGAAGATCGAGCCGAAGAGGACGGTGACGCCGGCGGTGCCGTTCCCGGTGTTGCGGGACGTGGTGTAGAGGGTGAGGAAGAAGACGCCGAGGCCCAGGATCCAGGAGAAGAGGCTGCCGATGACGATGTCGTCGGCGCGGCTGCGGCGGCCCAGCGCGCCGAGCACCACGGCGAGCAGCACGGTCGCCGCGAACAGCCCGAGCCGCAGGTCGTAGCCGAGCGCGAGGGCTGCGAGCGCCCCGGTGAACGCGACGTGGCTGAGCGCGTCGCCGGTGAACACCTGGGCGCGCAGCACCAGGAAGTAGCCGACGAGCCCGGCCGCCAGGGCGATCGCGGTGCCGGCCAGCAGGGCGTGCGTGAAGTACGGGTGCGTGAAGGCGCTCATGCGACGGCACCCGCTCCCGGCATCCGCTTGGTGAGAGCGCGGCCCGTGCGGGCCAGGACGTAGACCGCGAAGGCGAAGGTCGTCACGTAGAAACCGATCGGGTACGGCGAGTAGTAGGCGGTGATCAGCCCGGTCCAGGTCACCGCGATCGCGATCACCACCGAGAGCGCCAGGCTCGACGCGGGCCGGGCGGTGAGCTGTTGGGCGGTCGCGGCGGGCATCACCAGCAGGGCGAACACCAGCAGCGTGCCGGTGATCTGGCTGGCCTCGGCGGTCGCCGCTCCGAGCAGGACGAGGAAGGCCAAGGACAGGGCGCGTACCGGCACCCCGCGTCCGGCGGCGACGTCCTCGTCGACGGAGGCGAACAGCAGCGGTCGCCCGATGACCGCCAGCACGCCGAGCGCGAGGGCCGCCACGACCGTCAGCACGGCCACCTGGACGGTGGTGATGCCCAGAAAGCTGCCGAACAGAAGGGAGTTGATCCCGCCGAGGAACCCCTTGTAGAGGGCGACGAAGAGAAATCCGCAGGCCAGCAGGAACGCCTGGACGGTGCCGGTGAGCGCCGACTCCTGCCCTCCGCCACCCTCCCCGGCACGCGGGATGGCCGCGATCACCAGGGCCCCGCCGACACAGAACGCGAAGTAGCCGAAGCCCGCGCAGATGCCCAGCAGGGTCGCGCAGGCCGCGCCGGGAAAGCTGACCACGGCCAGGGTGTGTCCGGCGAAGCTCTGCCGGCGCAGCACCATGAACCAGCCCATCACGGCGGCCAGTACGGCCACGACCGTACCCGCCCGGAAGGCGTTGACCATGAACGGGAACGCCCAGATCTGCTGAAGGTCGACGACCGGATTCCACGACCAACCGGCGCCCGTGTCACCCCAGTTCACGGCGGCCTCCCCCGGCGTGCCGGTCGGTGTGCCGGGCGGGCGCCTCGGGCTGGCCGACGACCACCAGCCGTCCGTCGCCGGTCCGCAGCACCTCCACCGGCACGCCGTACAGCCGCGACAGCGTCCCCGTGGTGATCACGTCCTCGGGCCGTCCGGCGACCGCACCGCCCTCGGCGATGTACACCACCCGGTCCAGCCACGGCAGGATCGGGTTGACGTCGTGCGCGACCATGACGACACCGACGCCCGCCTCCCGGCAGATCCGCCCGATCAGCGCGGCGACCGCGCCCTGATGGGACAGGTCGAGACTGTCCAACGGCTCGTCCAGGAGCAGCAGTTCGGGACCGCGGACGAGCGCCTGGGCGATCAGCAGCCGCTGCTGCTCGCCACCGGAGCACTCGCCGATCGGCCGGTGCGCGTACGCGCTCGCCCCGACCAACTCGACGACCTCCGCGACACGGTCCCGGGCCGCCCGCCGCCGGGCACCGAACCGGCCGGGCAACGGCAGCGGTACGCCCCAGCGGTCGCCGTCGAGGCCGAGCCGCACGATGTCGGTGCCACGGATGCGCAGGCTCGCGTCGAAGCTGCGCCGCTGCGGCAGATAGCCGATGCGGTGCCCCGCCCGGCCGGGCGCCTCCCCGAGGACGCTCACCTCACCGGCGGCCGGAGGCAGGACGCCGAGCAGCATCTTGACCAGGGTCGACTTCCCGACCCCGTTGGGACCGAGGACGGCCACGAACTCCCCGGCGCCGACGTCCAGTTCGACACCGGACCACAGGGTCCGGCCGCCGACGCGCACGGCGGCGCCGCGCAACGACACGACGGGAGAAGGGGGTTCGGCGGCGGCCGGCTGCGCGGGGACGCGGTGCCGGGAGGCGGCCGGATTCACGGTGCTCACCGCCCCGTCGCCTGCCCCAGGGCCTTCTCGATGCCCTCCAACTGCCGTACCTGCCAGGCCTGGAAGGACGCCCCGGCCGGCGTGAGGGTCTCGGTCACGGTCGCGACCGGAATGCCCTTCGCCTTCGCGGCCTTGACCTGGGCCTGCACGTCCGGGGTGGCGTTCTGGCTGTTGTACACGTACACCTTGATCAGCTTCTCGCCGATCTGCCGGTCGATGGTCTGCTTGTCCTTGGCCGTCGGGTCGGTGCCCTCGCTGATGGCGTCGAGGAAGGACTCGGGCGTGAGCATCTTCAGTCCCAGGCCCTCGGCGAGCGGGGTCACGATGGACTCCGAGGCGCCGATGGGGGTGTTGGCGTACTTGGCCTTGATGTCGGCGATCAACTTGTCGTACGGCGCGAGGGTCTTGGTCTCGAAGGCCGTCTTCCGCGCGTCGAAGTAGGCGGCGTCGGCCGGGTCGAGCTTCTTGTAGTCGGCGGTGATCCTCTCGATCACCTGGTGGACGTTGTCGGGCGAGTACCAGCGGTGGGGGTTGCCGCCGGGCTTGATGCCGACCAGGTCACCGACCTTCAGATCGGTACGGCCGCTCTCGGGGTTGGCGGACAGCAGCTTGTCCGCCCAGGCGTCGTAGCCGATGCCGTTGACGATCGTGTACTGGGCGCCGGCCACGAGTCGGCCGTCCGCGGCGGTCGGCTCGTAGTCGTGCGGGTCGGCGTTCGGGTTGTCGATGATGCTCTTGACCTGCACGTGGGCGCCGCCGAGTTGGGTGGCGATGCTGCCCCAGAAGTTCTCCGCCGCTACGACTTTGATGGTCTTGCCCGCCGTCGTCGAACCGGCGTCGGCGGTGTCGGAAGCGTCGGAGGAGGCGGTGGAGCAGCCGCTGGTGACGGCCAGGACGACGCCGATGGCCAGGGTGGCGGTGATCAGGCGGGGGGTGGTGCGCACGACTCGGTCTCCTTGAGGGGCTGGGGCTCACAGGGGGACTGGGTCCTGTGGAGCGGGGGCACCTCGACCGTAGATGGAAATGATTGTCACTACTAGAGAGTGAGTTATCTCTAATGAAAATCATTATTGAAACTTGACTCGGGCAGTGGCCGTCGTGGGGCTCCGGGGAGCGCGGGAGGGGCCGTGAGCGAGGGCAACCGGCCCTGGTGACCGCACCCGCTGCGGCTCACTACACTCCGGCGATGGACAACATACGGTGCACCCAATGCGGTGCGGTGGGGCTGGAGCCGGGCTTCGTCGAAGACTCCGGACAAGGCGCTCGCGGGTTCGCGCGGTGGATCGCGGGCCCCCTTCAGCGGGGCCCGCTCGGCAACGCCAGGAAGATGGGCCGACCGCGGTGGCAGATCGACGCCTATCGCTGCCCCACCTGCGCGCACCTGGAACTGTTCGCGGCCCAGCCGGACTGACCACGGGTTTTCGGGTTCACCAGCCCGGTGTGCCGGACACCAGGCCGACGCGGTAGGCGAGGACGACTGCCTGGACCCGGTCGCGCAGGGCGAGCTTGGCCAGGATCCGGGAGACGTAGGTCTTGACCGTCTCGGGGGTGATGTACAGCTCGGCCGCTATCTCCGCGTTCGACAGCCCCTCGGCCAGCTGCCGGAGCACCTCCAGTTCGCGGGGCGTCAGCGCGCGTACGACGTCCTCTCTGGCCGGCCGGGAGGACTCGGCCGGGCGCAGGTGCTCGGCGTAGTGGCCGATGAGGTGGCGGGTGACCGCGGGCGACAGCAGGGCCTCGCCCCGGGCGACGGTCCTGATGCCGTTCACCAGCTCCGCGGGCGGCGCGTCCTTGAGGAGGAACCCGCTGGCTCCGGCGCGCAGCGCGTCGTAGACATGGGCGTCGACGTTGAACGTGGTGACGACCAGCACCTTCGGCGGTTCCCCGGCGCCGGGGCCGGCCAGTTGCCGGGTCGCCTGGATGCCGTCGAGGAGGGGCATCCGGATGTCCATCACGACCACGTCGGGCCGCAGCCGCCGCGCGGCTTCCAGCGCCGCGTGCCCGTTCTCCGCCTCGCCGACGACCTCCATGTCGGGCTGGGCCGAGAAGATGGTGACGTAGCCGGTCCGCACCAGTTCCTGGTCGTCGCAGACGAGCACACGGATCGGTGGCGGCGCGTCGCTCACGGGGTCACTCCTGAACGGGCTCGGGATGGGGATCGGGCTCGGGATGGGGACGGGGATGGGGATCGGGCTGGGGCTGGGGCTGGGGCTGGGACGGAATCGTGGCACGGACCTCGAAGCCGCCCCCGGGGCGGGGTCCGGCCTCCAGTTCACCATCGAGCATCCGCACCCGGACACGCAGCCCGGTCAGCCCCCGCCCGCCCTCGGGGCCCGGCGCGGTGGTCGGCGCGGGTGCCGGGGTGGTGACGGGGACAGGGCTGGGGCCGGGGCCGGGGCCGGGGCCGGGGCCGTCGGTGGTCACCTCGATCTCGACGCGCTCCTCGCCGTGCCGGACCAGGACCCGTGTCGGCTGCCCGGTCGCGTACTTCATCGCGTTGGTGAGCGCTTCCTGTACGACCCGGTACGCGGCCAGCTCCACGTCCACGCTCCGTGGCCGCCGCTCGCCCCGCTCGCTGAACTCCACCGGCTGACCCGACCTGCGGGCCTGCTCGACGAGGTCTCCCACCCGGCCGAGAGCGGGGCCCCGGCTTCCGTGCGCGGAGCCCCCAGGGGTGGCGGCGGCAGTCGCGGACCCGGAGGCCGTGGACTCGCCGGTGGCCTCCAACACCCCGAGCAGATAACGGAGTTCGGTCAGAGCCCGGCGGCCGGTGTCGCTGACGGAGGCCATTCCCGTGGTGGCCCGTTCCGGCGCGGACGTGATCAGGAACTGGGCCGCGTCCGCCTGCACCACCATGGCCGTCACATGGTGGGTGACCACGTCGTGCAGTTCCCGGGCGATCCTCGCCCGCTCGGCAGCCGTGGCCAACTCGGCGGCCAGCCGCCGCCGTTCAGCCTCTTCGCCGCGCCGCCTGCGCACGCCACCGCCCACCAGCCAAACCCCGGCCAGCACCAGATAGAAGGCGAGATAGTCCGTCGGGTCCTGCGGCGAGCCGAGCCGGTGCAGGACGACGGCCAGCACCACATACCCCGCACTCGCCACGCCCGCCAGACCCAGGCGGAAGCGGACCTGGTGGGCGCCGGCCGAGTACAGCGCCAGATACAGCCCCATGCTGCCGAACGTCGTCGCGAAACCCAGCGCCTGGTGTACGGCGAACGCGGCGGCGACGACCACCAGACAGCCCGCGGGCCAGCGGCGGCGGGCCGCGAGCGGCAGGGTCTGGGCCAGGACCAGTCCGAGGCCCAGCGCGTTCGCCGGCCGCTCGGGCAGATCGCCGATCTGCGCCCCGATGGCCGACAGGGTCGGCACGAAGGCCAGCAGGGTGAGCGCCAGGGCGAGGACACCGTCTTTGAGGAAGGCGTCCCGCTCTTTCCACCGCTCCAGCGGCACCCGCAACCACGGTGTCCTCAACCACGGTGTCCGCAAAAGGCCCTGATGGAACATCACTTGCCTCTTCCTCCGATCAACCGGTGTCACGTGAGGGCAGCCTGCGTCAGCGCCGGCCGGGACGCCGGGGCAGCAGTCCGCCGCTCCGGCGGGCGAGGACGACCATCCGGACGGTGAGCAGCACACCGATGAGGACGGGCACGATCGACGCCTCCAGACCGAAGGTGCCGCCGCTGAGCAGGGCGGAGCCGTGGGTGTCGACCGTGAACAGGGCCTTGGGGGTGTGTCCGGAGACCGGGATGCCGAGCAGTTGCTCGGCGAAGTTCCAGGCGAAGTGCAGGCCCGCGACGAACCAGATGCTACGCCGCCACAGGAACGCGACGCCGAGCATCACACCTGCCTCCAGGGCGATGGCGAGCGCGCTCCACGCACTGGCTCCCGGAGCACCCAGGTGGGCGACGCCGAAGAACAGTCCGGTGATCACGATGGCGGCCCGGCTGCCCCACAGCTGTTCCAGAGCCTGAAGGGCGAGACCGCGGAACATCAGCTCCTCGGTGACCGCGGCGCCGGCCTGCACCATCGCGGCGGACCAGACGACGGAGAAGAAGCCGTTGCCCGCCCAGGAGAAGTCGTAGCCCCCGAACACCGTGATCAGGAGGGCGGAGACCAGGACGAAGCCCAGGCCGACCGCACCGCCGCGCAGCGCCTCCCGGCCGGCCCCCCGCCGGGCGATCTCCGGGGTGGAACGTCCCGCGACCCGGCGCATCACCACCCAGTACACGGCGACCGCCAGGGCCGCGCCCAGCACCGGCACCGGACCGGGGCCGGTCGCGGTCAGCCCCGAGACCAGGCCGACACCCACGATGCCCGTCAGCATCCAGCCGAGCGGAGCCCGGACGATCCGGCCGAGACGACCGCCCCGGCCGCCCCGGCCGCCACCGTCCTCGTCCGGACGGGACCCTGCGTCGTCGTGTGCGGCGGACGGCGTGCTCATCGTGACCTCCCTGCGGCGACGGCCACTCCGACGGCGACCGACCTGACGACCACGCTAGAAATCCGCCGGATCCCGCGAATCACCCGCGCAGGGACGGTCCGGGTAGCTCTCACGGGGGATGCGCCGCCGCTCAAGTCGCCGATGAGGGCGGCCGGTTGGTGACCGGCGAGCCGTAAGTACGATGCCGGGCTCGTCACTTTCGCACGGGGCCGGACACAGCGGTGCCCCGGCCGTCCGACGACGACCGGGGCACCGTAAATCTTCAGGTCAAAACCCTCCGGAGAGGAACGACCTCGTAGGCCCTGTGGGACTCGAACCCACAACCAATGGATTAAAAGTCCACTGCTCTGCCAATTGAGCTAAGGGCCCAGGCGATGTTGCCTCCCCGAGCATAGCGGGACGTGGCCGTGTCTCCGATCGGGTATCGGGGACACGGCCGTGCCGGATGAGGGGAAGGCGGCCGGGCGGGTCCGGAGTGTTACGGATCTACCGGTTCGGGCAAGCAGAACCGCACCGTCACAGATCCACAGGCCCGGGCGCCCCCGCCCGCGCCGCCTCCCGCGCCTTCGTGCGGGCGTGTTCCGGGTTCAGGAACCAGTGGCGGGCCGAAGCCGTCCACCAGGCCGCCGCGAAGCCGAGCACCGCCAGTACGGCGACCGGGGCGTAGTTGAAGGACTCCCAGGTGACCGGGGAGACCTGGGGGAGCATGAAGAGGATCGTGATCACGGCCACCCAGATCACCGACACCAGACCGATCGGGCGGGACCAGCGGCCCAGGTGCCACGGGCCGCGCTGGAAGTCGTCGCCCTTGGCGAGCCGGAGCAGTGTCGGGATGACGTACGCGATGTAGAGGCCGATGACGGCGACGGACGTCACCGCCGCGTAGGCCGTGTAGTTGATGAGGTACGGCAGGCCCATGAGCAGGGCGCCCGCCGCCGCGAGCCAGACGGCCGCGACGGGCGTCCGGGTGCGCGGGCTCACCGTGTGCCAGACGCGGGAGAACGGCAGCGCGCCGTCGCGCGAGAAGGCGTAGATCATGCGGCTGTTGGCCGTCACCGAGGCCATTCCGCAGAAGAGCTGGGCGCCGATCACCACCAGGAGCAGGAGCTTGCCCGTCGTCGCTCCGAGCGCGTCGAGGAGGATCTGGGCGGGCGGCGCCCCCGTCGGCGAAGTGCGCTCCGCGTCGTAGGACTGGATCGCGTACGTGAAGCCCAGCAGGAGGATGAAGCCTGCTATCCACGACGTCCAGATGGAGCGGACGATGCCCTTCGGGCCGGCCGTCGACGCGTCGTGGGTCTCCTCCGTCATGTGGGCGGAGGCGTCGTAGCCGGTGAAGGTGTACTGCGCCATCAGCAGGCCCAGCAGCACCACGTACAGACCGCTGCCCCAGCCCGTGTGGTTGACGAACTTCGTGAAGACGAAGGTCGTGGACTGGTGGTGGTCGGGGACGAAGGTCAGCGCGCCGACGATCACGCCGACGCCGATCACGTGCCACCACACGCTCACGCTGTTGAGGAGGGCGACGATACGGACGCCGAACGTGTTCAGCAGGCCGTGCAGCACCAGGATCCCGGCGAACAGGAGGATCGTGCGGCCCGGGGTGACCTTGAAGTCGAACTGGAGGTTCAGGTACGCGCCCAGGAAGGACGCGGCGCCGAAGTCGATGCCCGCGGTCACCGCGACCTGGCCGAGCACGTTGAACCAGCCGGTGAACCACGCCCAGGCCGCGGCCGAACGCGGTGGTGCCAGGCGGTGGGCCCAGAAGTACAGGCCCGCCGACGTCGGGTAGGCCGAACAGATCTCGGCCATCGACAGGCCGACGAACAGCGTCATCAGGCCTACGGCGACCCAGCCCCAGGTGATGACCGCCGGACCGCCCGTGATCATGCCGAAGAGGTAGAGGGTCAGGCAGCCGGACAGGACCGAGATGATCGTGAAGGAGACCGCGTAGTTGGAGAACGCCGACATGCGGCGGGCGAGAACCTGCGTATAGCCGAGCTGGGCAAGCCGTTCCTCGTCGGAGAGACCGGAGTCACCGGGAGCGTCTCCCTTTGACAGCCCACTCGCTATGGCGTCATCTGTCATGCCCCCAGCGATTCCCTCGCCGGGGACGTGACATGCGCCACTTAAGGAATCGATAAGGACTCGATGTGGCTAAAAAATGCCCTTGTAGCTCTGCCAGCCGGCCGAGATCTTCGTCCGCGCCCCGAACGACCCCTTCCCGTCACCGCTGTTGCGGTACAGCACCCCGGCCGAGTCCCGCTCGACCAGATCCGCCTTCCCGTCCCCGGTGATGTCCCCGACCCCGACGACCGTGTCGTACGAGCCGCCCCATGCCGTGAACAGCTTGGCGCGGGCGCCGAACGTGCCGTGGCCCGTGCCGTAGTAGCGGTACACGTTGTTCGACCTGTCCTGTGCCAGCAGGTCGCCGATGCCGTCGCCGTTCAGGTCACCTACGCCGACGACCTTCTTGTACGTCTTCCAGTCGGCGTACAGCTTCACACGCGCCGACAGCTTGCCCGCGCTCGTGCCCTTGTACAGGTACACCGTGCCCGTCGAGGCGTTGCGCGCGATCAGGTCCGGGCGGCCGTCGCCGCTGATGTCGCCGGGTGAGGTAAGGACGTCGTACTGGTTCCAGCCGGAGGTGCCCAGGGACGTGTAGGGCGTCGACGGCTTCAACACCCCACCGCAGTCCGGCTTGTACGCGCGCAGCGCCCCGCTCGTCAGCCGCACCAGGACGTCGTTGCAGCGGTCACCGCTCAGGTCGCCGAAGGGGACCGCCTTGTTGGTCGTCGTCCAGCCGGTACTGGTGCCGACCGGCCCGGAGAACGTGCCCTTGCCTGAGCCCTGCCGGAAGCCCAGCGTGCCCGAGGAGCTGAGGGTGGCCAGGTCGCCGAAGGAGTCGCCACCTCCGATGTAGTCGTGACGGGCCGGTGCCGCGTCGAACAGCCGGACCGTGCCGCTCGCCGTGACCGGGGCGCCGACCCCGTCGGCCGGCGTGACGGACAGCGTCCAGTCGTACGACCCGTTCGTCAGGAACGCGCCCTTCGCGTCCGTACCGAACCAGCCCACCTTCACCTCGCCGCGTGTCTCACCGCCGTCCCGCGTGTCCACGACCTTGCCCGTGGCGTGGCTGCGCACCGTCAGCCGCCAGCCCGCGGCCGGCTTCGACAGCAGCAGGGTGGTGAGGGTGGACGGCGTCGTGTCGATCTCCTGGGCGATGAGGGTGGACGCCGAGTCGACCGGGGCGAGCAGGCGCAGCGGCTGCTGGGTGACGCCGGTCGGTACGAGGTGGACGCGCTCCTGGTCGTCGACGTAGGCCACGTTCCCGGTCGACTCGTCGACCGTCCAGCGCACGTCGCGCTGGGAGACGCCGGTGTCGGGCAGCGCGCCGATCACCCGGCTCACGGGGGTGCCGTCCGCGAATGTCGTGAGGACCAGTTGCCCGGCCTGCTTGTCGTGCGTGACGACGAATCCGTCGCCCAGCTCCGCTTCGCCGGACGGGACCTGCACCGACCTCTTCGCCGTACGGTCGTGGACGCCGGCCGTTCCGTCGGCGCAACTCCAGTACAGCCAACGGCCGTTGGCCCGCAGTTCGGTGGGTGCGCAGCCCGCGTCGGTGGTCAGGGTCTCCGTGGTCCGTCCGGTGGTGAGGTTGTACGCCGTGAGGGTCCCGGGGGTGGTGCCCGGGGTCCACAGGGTGTCGCCGGAGAGGGCGGCGGCGCCGGGGGTGCGGGTGAGGGCCGGGGTGCCGTAGCCGATGCGGTAGACGGTCTGCGCGGTCGCCGTGGTGTGGATCAGGTAGCGGCCGGAGACGTCGGTGATCCGGCCGCCGGCGGGCACCGACTGCCCCCAGTAGTCGTACGGGCCGGACCCGCTGACGGTGAGACGGTCGTAGCCGGCCGAGTTCTTCGACAGCCAGACCGCGCGATTGTCGTCCGTGCCGTGGAGCTGCGAGCAGCCGACCTCCGTGTCCGGGCAGTCACCGACGAGCAGATCGGTCCCGTCGTACGAGGACCGCTCACCGAACGTGGGCGTACCGGTCGCGGCGACGGTCCGTACGTAGTCGTCGCGGTACCCGGCCCAGCTGGCGTCCGCGACGACCAGCCGCCCCTGCTCCAGGGCGATTCCCTGGATCTTGTACGGCGGTTTCGGCAGCGGCTTGACGAGAGTGGCGGTCGGCTTGCCGTCCGGGCCGGCCTGGATGTGCTGGATGCCCCAGTCGTCGGCGCCGGTCCGGCCGATGACGACGGCGGAGCCGTCCGGCGCGGTGGAGATGCCGGCCGACGAGGAGGCGAGCAGGGTGATCGGGTCACCGCCGGCGATCGGCACGGCCGTCACCGTCCCCCCGCTACCGGGACGGTGGACGATCCAGTCACCGACCACGGCGAGGCTGACGGACTGGCCGCCACCGGAACGGTCGACGTCCAGGGGGACCTCGACCGGGGCGGCCGACAGGTCGGCGCGCGAGAACACCAGCGCCGTCGTGCTGGACGTGCCGCGATACACAAGGAGGTGTTCGGGCGAGAGCTTGGTCACCGAGTAGCCGGTGGGCAGCTCGGGCGTCCAGCTCACGACCCGGGCGGTGTCGGGATCGACCATGACCCTGCGCAGGGTGCCGTCCAGTGTGGCGGAGAAGACCAGGCCCCCGGCGTCCCCACGCACCGGGCCCGCGAGCGTCATGCCGGACGGGATGCCCCCGACCGTCACGTCACGCGTGGTCCCGTCCGGCCCGGCGGTCAGCAGGTGCTTGACCTTGGTGACGGTCCCGTCGTCGGCGGTGACGTCCTGGGTGGTGACGGCCGTGCTGCCGAAGACGCCGTACGCGGTCTGGCCTGCGGGAACACGGAGCGTGGTGGTCGTGCCGTCGACCGCGTTCCACAGGTCGATCGTGCCGTCGGTGCGCGTGTAGGAGAGCACGTCGCCGCTCGTCCCCTTGGTGAGCACTCCGACCGGGGCCGACGGCGCGTCGAAGGACCGGCCGTCCGAGTAGCGCGTCCACACCAGCCCCGCGTGACCCTCCAGACGGTGGAAGACGCCCTGGGTACCCGCGCCGGACCCGCCGTTCAGGGCGTCCGCGGTGAAGAGCGAGGCCGTCGTGTACGTACTGCGCAACGTGGCCGGTACGACCGTCTCCTGCGCCGCTCCCACCGCCACCGCGGGCGTCGGCGACAGCGGGCCCGGCCCGGCGGCGAGCACGGCCGAAGTGGCGACCGCGGCGAAAGCATGGCGAATCAAGGAGTCCTCCCCCGGAAAAGAGAGGGATGCATGGCGTTCCTGCTGCCCCCGGCCCCCAGCCGTCACATCCCCCGCAGAAGTCGGCTGATCCTACAGGCATCACACAGACAAGAACGCGCAAAAATGGCCCCCACCCGGTCACGGGCAGGGGCCATCTCAGTGCTGCGCTACGTCACTCGACGTCAGCCGTTGCGCTTCCAGCGCGGCTTGTCGTCGCGGCGGCCGAAGGTGCCGGTGCCGGTACCCGTGCCGGTCGTGCCGCGGTGGCCGGACGGACGGTCGTGGCCGCCGGCGCGGAAGCCCGGGCGGTCGCCCTGGCGGTCGCGGTTGAACGGGCGGTCGCTGCCCCGGTGACCGGTCGCGGGACGGTCGTCGCGACGGAAGCCGCCACGGTCACCGCCCGACGGACGGTCGTCCCGGCGGAAGCCACCGGACGGGCGGTCGTCACGACGGTCGAAAGAACGGCCACCGCGGTCGCCGCCCGAGGGACGGTCGTCCCGGCGGAAGCCACCCGAGGGGCGGTCGTCACGACGGTCGAAGGAACGCCCGCCGCGGTCGCCACCGCGGTCACCGCCCGACGGACGGTCGTCCCGGCGGAAACCGCCCGAGGGACGGTCGTCACGACGGTCGAAAGAACGGCCACCGCGGTCGTCACGTCGGTCGTCGCGGCGGAAGCCACCGGAAGGACGGTCGTCACGACGGTCGAAAGAACGGCCACCGCGGTCGCCGCCACGGTCGTTGCCGCCACGGTCGTCGCGGCGGAAACCGCCCGACGGACGGTCGTCGCGACGGTCACGGCGCTCGTAGTTGCCCCGCTCGTCGCGCTGCTGGCGCGGACGGTCGTACGACGACTCCTCGCGCGCCGGCGCCGCGGCGACCGGCTCGGCGGCCGCCGCCTCGACGACGGCAGCGGCGGCCTCGGCCACCGCGACCTCCGGGTCCTCGCCCCGCTCGCGCGCGGCACGGGCGACCAACCGGTCGGACTCCTCGCGGAGTTCGGCGGCACGGCGGGTGGCCCGCTCCAGCTCCTTGGTGAGCTGGACGACCTCGCGCTCGGCCTGCTGCGCGGCGTCGCCGGCCGACTGCGCCTGGACCTCGGTCATCGAACGGGCGCCGGTGATCTCGGCGACCTCGGGCTCGAAGGCCGTACCGGAGTTGATGATGTGACGCCCGGCGTCGACGCCCGCGTCCTCCATCAGCCGGAAGATCTGACGGCGCTGGTGCGGGAGGGAGAGGGACACGACAGTGCCCGTACGGCCGGCACGGGCCGTACGGCCGGCGCGGTGCAGGTAGTCCTTGTGGTCGCCGGCCGGGTCCACGTTCAGGACCAGGTCGATGCCGTCGACGTGGATGCCACGGGCGGCGACGTCGGTCGCGACGAGCGCGTTGACGTAGCCCTCCTTGAAATCCGCCAGCGTCCGCGTACGGGCGCCCTGCGTCATGCCGCCGTGCAGCGCGTCGGCCTTCACACCGGCGTCGCGCAGCTGCTCGGCGATGCGGTCGGCGCCCAGCTGGGTGCGGACGAAGATGATCGTGCGGCCCTTGCGGGAGGCGATCGCGGCGGTGACCGGCGCCTTGTCCTTGGGCTTCACGATGAGGATGTGGTGGGACATCGTCGTGACGTTGCCCTGCGCGCTGTCGACCTCGTGCGTGACCTCGTCGGTCAGGTAGCGCTTGACCAGCGTGGAGATCTCGTTCTCCATCGTCGCCGAGAACAGCATGCGCTGGCCGCCGGCCGGGATCTGGTCGAGCAGCTCGGTGACCTCGGGCAGGAAGCCCAGGTCGGACATCTGGTCGGCCTCGTCGAGGACGGCGATCCGCACGTCTTCGAGGGAGCAGGCGCCGCGGTTGATGATGTCGCGGAGGCGGCCGGGCGTGGCCACCAGCACATCCACGCCCCGCTCGAGGGCGTAGATCTGGTTGCCCATCGACGTACCGCCGCAGACGACCTTCATCTTCAGGCCGAGGACGTCGCCGTAGGGCTGGAGGGCGTCGGCGACCTGCATCGCCAGCTCGCGGGTCGGGGTGAGGATGATGCCGCGGGGCTTCTTCTTCTCGGTGCGGCCGCCGGACAGCGTCGCGAGCAGCGGCAGGCCGAACGAGAGGGTCTTGCCGGAGCCGGTGCGGCCACGGCCGAGGATGTCCTTGCCGGCCAGGGCGTCCGGGATGGTCGCCGCCTGGATCGGGAAGGGGGTGGTCACGCCGTTCTGCGCGAGCTTGCGCACGACGCCCTCGGGGAGACCGAGGTCCGCGAAGGTGACTTCGGGGGTCTCCACGGTGGTGTCTACGGCCGTCTCGGTGCCCTCGTTCTCGGGCATGACGACGTGATCAGTACTGGAAATGGACATGCGAATGCGAAACCTTCCGGAGTCTCCGTCGGCACGCGCCCGTCAACTCCGTGATTCGCTATCGACCGCCTCAATGCGGTCCGCCACGGCAAGGGAGAGTACGCGCCACACGGCGCGCTCTGCAGTGGCGCCGGGCAATGGGATCAAACGATCTACCACCATACGCACCCACCACCCCCGGAGGCAAACCGACCTCGGTTGACGTGCGTCACACCCGCCCCTACGCCGGTGAGCCGGCCGCCGGTGCCGGCTCGCGGTCCACCAGCTGCGGGACCGGGTCCTCGTGGGCCGAGGACGAGGGTTCCGCGACGGTCGGGTCCGGGGACGGCGGCTGCTGGCTCGGCGTCGGGTCCGGGGGCGGCGGCGTCCGCGACGGGGTCGGCTGCGGCGCGGCGGTGGTGGGCGCGCCCGGCTTCGCGCTCGTCCCCGGTCTGGGCGCCGTGGAGGCGGACGGACTAGCCGCGCCCCCCGCCGAGGACGGCGAAGCCGACCCCGACGCGGACTCACCCGGCCTGGGCTTCCCGTGCCCGTGCTTCCCGTCCCCCGCCGACCCGCCGTACCCGAGCCCGCCGCCCGGCGCCCCCGAACCGCCGTCGGGCACCTCACCGGCGTGCCGCCCGGCCGAGTGCGAGGGCTTGGCACCGCCGCCCGCGTCGTCGCCCACGCTCATACAGCCGGCGGCAGCGGCGACGACGGCGACCGCTGCGGCCAGACGGACGGGTACGTACATGGGGCGCACGGGGCCACCTCCGAGGGCGGAAAAAGGAGTCGCCCTCTCAACTCCCACCGCCCACCGGAAGACACGCGCCCGGCACCCGCCACGCATTTCTGGCCGGGACTTGCCCCGCGCTCGTGGCCCACTCCCGGCCGGGACTTGTCCCGCGCCCGTCGCCCACTACTGGCCGGGACTTGCGCCGCCTCAGTCGTCCATTCCTGGCCAAGACTTGCGCCCGCACCCGTCACCCGTTCCCGACCGAGACCGGCGCCGCCCAAGTCGCCCACTCCTGGCCGAGACCGGCGCCGCCTCAGCCGCCGATCCCCGGCCGAGACTTGCCCCTCTCCCGTCACCCACTCCTTGCCGGGAATTGCCCCCCGTCCGCGCCCGCAGCACGATCGGCTCCGCACCGACCGCACCGACCGCACCGACCGCAGCGCCCGAAGGAGCCACCGATGACCGGAACGACCGACCCCCAACGCCTCGCCGCCCGCTACATCGCCCAGTGGACGGAGCCGGACCCCGTCCGCCGCCGGGCGGTGATCGAGAGTCTCTGGGCCGAGGACGGCACCCACGTCCTCCAGCCGCCCGCCGAGATACGCGAACTCGCCGCCGGCCTCGGGTTCGACCACCCGGCCCTGCGGGCACAGGGCCACGACGCCATCGAGACCCGCGTCACGCGCAGCTACCAACGCTTCGTCGAGAAGGGCGAGTTCACGTTCCGGGCGCGTACCGACGCCGTACGGCTCGACGACCTGGTCCGGTTCCACTGGGAGACGGTCACCGTCGCGGACGGCGAAGTGGTCGCCGGCGGGCTGGAGTTGCTCACACTCGACAGCGACGGCCGCATCCGCACCGACTACATGTTCCCCGGCGCCTGATCCGCCGCCGCGGCGGCCAGCGCCTCCGCCGTCGCCGCGTCCGCCGGCAGGAACGCCTCCAACTTCAGCTCCGCGAGAGTCACATCCACGGCCGTCGCGAACGTCGTCACCGTCGTCATCAGCCGCAACTCCCCGTACGACGACCGCAGCCGCAACGGCACCGCGAACCCCAACTGCCCCTCCGACGACCCCAGTTCCGGCACATAACCGGCCAACTCGGCCCGCAACTCCGGCAACCCGCCCAGCCGCGCCACGATGTGCCGAGCCCACTCGGCCAGGTTGAGGATCCGCGGCGCCACCCCGTCCGGATGCAGCGCCAGCCGGTACACATTCGTCCCGGGCCCCACCAACTCCGCCGCAGCCCCCTCCGTGATCACCCCGAACGCACTGTTGGCGTCGACCAGTTGACCCTTCCGGTCCACCACCACCGCCGGATACGGCAGATGCCCCCGCAGGATGTGCCCGATCGCCGCCCGCACCGGCGCCAGCACCGGCCCCTCCAGCGAACTCTCCGCGTACACCGGCGCGAACCCGGCCGCCAACAACAGCTCGTTCCGCTCCCGCAACGGCAGTTCGAGCGACTCGGCGAGCCGCACGACCATGTTCCGCCCCGGCACCGACCGCCCCGACTCGATGAAACTGAGATGCCGCTGAGTCGTCCCGGCCCGCGAGGCCACCTCCAGCTGACTCAGCCGACGATCCGTACGACGCTCACGCAGCACCCGAGGAAAATCCACACCCCAGTTCTACGACGCCCCACCCCAACCGGCCATTCCGCGCAGGGAATTGAGGCCATACCCGCCGCCCACGACCATCAGGTCCATGAACACCGCCGACCCCGCCGACCCCGGCGTACCGCAACGGAACCCCCGAGCCACTAGGCGCACACCTCCACCCACCACCCCCATCCACCTCGGCGTACTCCTCCCCACCGGAATCGCCCAATGGGCCAAGACCGACGACCCCCGCGACCTGATCACCCTCGGCCGCACCGCCGAACGCCTCGGTTTCACCTCCCTCTTCGTCAACGACTCCCTCATCACCCCCCGCATCGAAGCCCTCACGATGCTCGCCGCCCTCGCCGTCACCACCGAGACGGCCACCCTCGGCACCGGCGCCCTGCTGCCCTTCCTGCGCCGCCCCGTCCAGACCGCCCAGGCCCTCGCCTCCATCGACCTGCTCTCCGACGGCCGACTCACCCTCGCCGTCGGTGCCGGGTTCCCCGGCCGGTTCGGGCGGCCGTTCTACGACCTCTCCGAAGTCCCCTGGCCCCGCCGCTTCGCCCGCCTCGACGAGACGGTCCGGCTCTGGCGGGCCCTCTGGCGGGGCGCCGACACCTTCCACGGCGAGTTCCACCACTTCACCGGCCTACCGCCCGCCCTGCGCCCCACCCGCCCCACCGGCCCACCCGTCTGGCTCGCCGGCGCCACCCCGACCGCCCTGGCCCGCACCGGCCGCCTCTACGACGGCTGGCTCCCCTACCCGCCCGACCCCGCCGACTACACGACCGGTCTGCACGAGATCCACGAGGCGGCGAGCACGGCGGGCCGCAGCCCCGAGGCCATCACCCCGGCGCTCTTCGTCACCGTACGAATCGACGACGACCCCCGGTCCGCCCGAGCCGCACTCGACGACTACGCCCGGGCCACCTACGGCATGCCCCTCCCCGAGCTGGAGAAGATCCAGGCCGTCGCCGCGGGCACCGCGGAGCAGGTGGCCCAACTCCTCGACCTGTACGTCACCGCCGGCGCCCGCCACCTCGTCACCCGCCCCGCCGCCCTGAACCTGCGCGCCCAGCGCGAGCAGCTGGAACGCGTCGCCGCACTGATCCCCGGCCTGACGACCCCGTCATCGCCCCGAACCCGCGTTCGTCCCGGACAATAGGCATGTGCTGGAAATGACACGCGAGGCGTTCGAAGAGCTGGTGAGCGAGGCCCTGGACCGGATTCCGCCCGAACTGACGCGGGTCATGGACAACGTGGCCGTCTTCGTCGAGGACGAACCCGACCCGTCCGACCCCGAACTCCTCGGCCTCTACGAAGGCACACCCCTCACCGAACGCGGCGAGTGGTACGCCGGGGTCCTCCCCGACCGGATCTCGATCTACATGGGCCCGACCCTGCGCTACTGCGCGACCACCGAGGACGTCGTCCACGAGGTCGCCGTCACCGTCGTCCACGAAGTCGCCCACCACTTCGGCATCGACGACGACCGCCTCCACGAACTCGGCTGGGGCTAGGACCTGTCCGGACCCACTCCCACGCCCTGCCCCGCATAGACGCGCCCACTCCTGGGCATACGGGACCAATGGCCAGCGTCCCCGTCGCAGCCCTGAACCGCCTCCGCCGGGCCCAGCGCGCCCTGACCCACCGCTACCGCGCCCGCCGCCCCCGCCCCACGCTCGAACTCGTCCCCCAGCCCCACCCCTGGTCCCGCGCCCTCGGCCTCATCACGGTCGTCCTCGTCGGCGCCTGGCTCGGCCTGCTCGTCGTCGGCGACGTCCGCGCCCAGGTCGGCCCCATGAACACCACCATGACGCTGCGCCCCTCCCTCACCGGCGGCACCAAGATCAACATCTCCCCGCTGGGCGCCCTCTCCCTCGACAGCCACCACGCGCCCGTCCGCCTCGACGTCAACGTCGACCAGCTCGACCCCGAACGCTCCCAGGCCCTCGTCGACCACCCCGAGCGCATCTCCGGTCTCCAGGACGAGGTCGCCCACGACGTCGAGCACGGCACCCTCGACCTCGCCGTACGCTCCTGCACCGCCGTCGTCCTCGGCGCCACCACCCTCGGCCTCGCCGTCTACCGCCGCCCCCGCCGCGCCCTCACCGCCGGCGGCCTCGCCCTCACCCTCCTCGCCGCGTCCGGAGCGACCGCCTACGCGACCTGGAACCCCAAGTCCATCCTGGAACCCAAGTTCTCCGGACTGCTCTCCTCCGCCCCCTCCGTGGTCGGCAACGCGCGCAGCATCGTCACCGAATTCGACGTCTACCAGCAGGAGTTGGCCCGCCTGGTCACCAACGTGACCAAGCTCTACGACGTCACGTCCACGCTCCCCGCGTACCAACCGGACCCGACGACGATCCGCGTGCTCCACGTCTCGGACATCCACCTGAACCCCGCGAGCTGGAAGATCATCGCGTCGCTGGTGCAGCAGTACGAGGTGAACGTCATCGTCGACACCGGCGACACCATGGACCACGGCACGGCCGCCGAGAACGGCTTCCTGGACCCCATCGCCGACCTCGGCGTCCCCTACGTCTGGGTCAGGGGCAACCACGACTCCCTCGTCACCCAGCGCTATCTCCAGCGCATGAAGAACGTGCACGTCCTGGACGAGGGCCGGGCGGAGACGGTCGCGGGCGTGCGCTTCGCCGGCATCGGCGACCCCCAGTTCACCCCCGACCGCTCGGTCGCCCCCGGCGGCAACGCGGCCGAGGAACTGGCCGGCGACCAGCTCGCCTCCTCACTCCGCGACCAGCGGGCCGCCAGCACCCCCGTCGACATCGCCCTGGTCCACGAACCGTCGGCGGCACGCCAGACGGACGGCGAGGTCCCGCTCGTCCTCGCCGGCCACCTCCACCACGAGGGCACCGAGGTCATGAAGCACGGCACCCGCCTCCGCATCGAGGGCTCGACCGGCGGCAGCGGCCTGCGCGCGGTGGAGGGCAAGTACCCCGACCCCATCGAGGCGTCGATCCTCTACATCGACCGCGACACCCGCCGCCTCCAGGCCTGGGACGAGATCAGACTCGGCGGCCTGGGCCTGACGACGGCCGAGGTGAGCCGCCACCTCCCGAAGGAGAACCTGCCGGGCGCGCCCCAGTCGCCGAGCCAGTCCCCCAGCCCGTCTCCCAGCCCGCCCCCGAGCCCCTCTCCGAGTCCGGCGTCGGAGGCACCTGAAGAGGCTCCGTCGGGGACCCCGTAAACCGTTTTGGCGATACCTCCCGCCATCCCATATGCTTCTCACGTCCCCGACGCGCTGAGAAGCGCCCAGGCGGGCCGATAGCCCTCATCGTCTAGCGGCCTAGGACGCCGCCCTTTCAAGGCGGTAGCACGGGTTCGAATCCCGTTGGGGGCACGCAACACACTGTGCGAGACTATTCCCGCACAAGCTTGGTCCTGTGGAGCAGTTTGGAGTGCTCGCCACCCTGTCAAGGTGGAGGCCGCGGGTTCAAATCCCGTCAGGACCGCTGAGGTTTCCCCGGAAGCCTCGTGGCTGGGTAGCTCAGTTGGTACGAGCGATCGCCTGAAAAGCGATAGGTCGCCGGTTCGACCCCGGCCCCAGCCACCGGATCGAAAGCCCTGTCCCACCGGGACGGGGCTTTCGTCGTGGCCGGACGACACAGGGTGGGGCGCGATGGGCCAGGACACGGACCTCGAGAAGATACGCGCGCGGTACGGGCTGCTCGCGGTGGTGGGCAGCAATGTAGCGATCACCGCGGTGGCGATCTTCGGGGTGTGGCAGCTGGACGGTGACCGGGCGGTGATCGTGGGCGTGCTCTCCTCGGCGTTCACCGCGATGGCGAGTCTGACCACGGCGTATCTGGGGATCAAGGCCGTGTCGAACACGGCGCAGTCGATGGCCGGCAAGAACGCCGGTGCGGGATCGGGCACGGGTCAGGAGTAGCGCGGCGCCCGCCCCCGCCAATTCATTCGCCAGGAATTTCGCCAAGGTGAGATCCTGGACGGCGTATGTCTACGCACCCCGCCTCCGCCCCCGGCACTCCTGCCGCCCCCGCCCTCGGCGATCTCGCCCCCCGCCTGGCCGAGCTGACCCTGCGCGACGCGCACCGGCTCGGGCGCAGGCTCGAAGGCGCGCGCAGGATCCGTAAGCCGGAGGCCCGTGCCGCCGTGCTCGCCGAGATCGAGGCCGAGGTGGCCCGTGGCGAGGAGCGGATGGCCGAGCGGCGCCGTCGTATCCCCGCGATCTCGTATCCCGAGCAGTTGCCGGTCAGCCAGAAGAAGGCCGACATCGCCGCCGCGATCCGTGATCACCAGGTCGTGATCGTGGCCGGTGAGACCGGCTCAGGGAAGACGACCCAGATCCCGAAGATCTGTCTCGAACTCGGCCGTGGCGTCCGCGGCATGATCGGGCACACGCAGCCGCGTCGTATCGCCGCCCGGACCGTGGCGGAGCGGGTCGCGGAGGAGATGGACACCCCGCTCGGCGAGGCCGTCGGCTGGAAGGTCCGCTTCACCGACCAGGTCAACCAGGACTCCACCTTCATCAAGCTGATGACGGACGGCATCCTGCTCGCCGAGATCCAGACCGACCGCGAACTGCGCGCCTACGACACGATCATCATCGACGAGGCCCACGAGCGGTCCCTCAACATCGACTTCCTGCTCGGTTATCTGGCCCAACTGCTGCCCAAGCGCCCGGACTTGAAGGTCGTCATCACCTCGGCGACGATCGACCCGGAGCGTTTCTCGCGGCACTTCGGCGAGGCCCCGATCATCGAGGTGAGCGGCCGGACGTATCCGGTGGAGGTGCGTTACCGTCCCCTCCTCGAAGACGACTCGGAAGACTCCGACCGCGACCAGATCACCGCGATCTGTGACGCCGTGGAGGAGCTCCAGGGCGAGGGCAAGGGCGACATCCTCGTCTTCCTGTCCGGCGAGCGGGAGATCCGCGACACGGCGGACGCGCTGGTGAAGAAGAACTACCGCTTCACCGAGGTCCTCCCCCTCTACGCCCGGCTCTCGCACGCCGAGCAGCATCGCGTGTTCCAGCAGCACACGGGCCGAAGGATCGTTCTGGCGACGAACGTCGCCGAGACGTCTCTCACCGTCCCGGGCATCAAGTACGTCATCGACCCGGGCTTCGCCCGCATCAGCCGCTACAGCCACCGTACGAAGGTGCAGCGGCTGCCCATCGAGGCGGTCAGCCAGGCAAGTGCCAATCAGCGCAAGGGCCGTTGCGGCCGTACGTCGGACGGCATCTGCATCCGGCTCTACTCCGAGGACGACTTCCTCGCCCGCCCGGAGTTCACGGACGCCGAGATCCTGCGGACGAACCTCGCGTCCGTCATCCTCCAGATGACCGCGGCCGGTCTCGGGGAGATCGAGAAGTTCCCCTTCATCGACCCGCCGGACCACCGCAACATCCGCGACGGTGTCCAACTCCTCCAGGAACTCGGTGCGTTGGACCCGGGCGAGAAGGACCCGCGCAAGCGGCTCACGCAGACCGGCCGCAAGCTCGCCCAGCTCCCCGTGGACCCCCGTCTGGCCCGCATGGTCCTGGAGGCCGACAAGAACGGCTGTGTCCGCGAGGTCATGGTGATCGCCGCCGCGCTCTCCATCCAGGACCCGCGCGAGCGCCCCGCCGAGAAACAGACGCAGGCGGACCAGCAGCACGCCCGTTTCCGCGACGAGACGAGCGACTTCCTCGCCTTCCTGAACATGTGGCGGTACATCCGCGAACAGCAGAAGGAGCGCGGCTCCTCCGCCTTCCGCCGGATGTGCAAGCAGGAGTACCTGAACTTCCTCCGCATCCGCGAGTGGCAGGACATCTACAGCCAACTCCGCACGGTCGCCAAGCAGATGGGCATCCAGTTCAACGAGGAGGACGCCGCCGAGCAGAGCGTCCACGTCTCCCTCCTCGCGGGACTGCTCTCGCACATCGGCATGAAGGACGTGAAGGACGGCGCGAAGAACGAGTATCTGGGCGCCCGCAGCGCCAAGTTCGCGATCTTCCCCGGCTCGGCGCTCTTCAAGAAGACCCCGCGTTTCGTCATGTCGGCGGAGCTGGTGGAGACTTCACGCCTCTGGGCGCGCGTCAACGCCAAGATCGAGCCCGAGTGGGTCGAGCCGCTCGCCGGCCATCTCCTCAAGCGGACGTACAGCGAACCGCACTGGGAGAAGGACCAGGCGGCCGTGATGGCCTTCGAGAAGGTCACGCTCTACGGCGTCCCGATCATCGCCCAGCGCAAGGTGAACTACGGCCGCATCGACCCGGAGGCGAGCCGCGAGCTGTTCATCCGCAACGCGCTGGTCGAGGGCGACTGGCGCACGCACCACAAGTTCTTCGCCGACAACCGCAAACTCCTCACCGAGGTGGAGGAGTTGGAGCATCGCGCCCGGCGCCGGGACATCCTGGTCGACGACGAGACGCTCTACGACTTCTACGACCAGCGGGTCCCCGAACACGTGGTGTCCGGCGCCCACTTCGACTCCTGGTGGAAGCACAAGCGGCACGAGGAGCCCGAACTCCTGGACTTCGAGCGCTCGATGCTCATCAACGAGCGCGCGGGCGACATCAGCAAGGACGACTATCCGGACTCGTGGCGGCAGGGCCCGCTCAAGTTCCGGGTGACGTACCAGTTCGAGCCGGGCGCGGACGCGGACGGGGTCACCGTTCACATCCCACTCCACGTCCTCAACCAGGTCACGGACGAGGGCTTCGACTGGCAGATCCCGGGCCTGCGGGAGGAGGTCGTGACGGAGCTGATCCGCTCCCTCCCGAAGCCGATCCGCCGCAACTACGTACCGGCCCCGAACTTCGCCCAGCGCTTCCTGGCGACGGCGACCCCGTTGCAGGAGCCGTTGACCACCACCATGGCCCGCGAGCTGAAGCGCATGGTCGGGGTCCCCTTCACGGCCGACGACTTCGACTGGTCGAAGGTCCCGGACCATCTCCTCATCACCTTCCGGATCGTGGACGAGCGGCGCCGGAAACTGGCCGAGGACAAGGACCTGGAGGCGCTGAAGCTCCGGCTGAAGCCGAAGGCACGCCAGGCGATCTCGCAGGCGGCCGCGGCGACGGCGGAGCGCGAGGGCGGAGAGTCCCTGGAGCGCAAGGGCCTGACCGACTGGTCGATCGGCACGCTCACGAAGGTCTTCGAGACGCGTCGGGCGGGCCAGCCGGTGAAGGCGTACCCGGCGCTGGTCGACGACGGCGACACCGTCTCGGTCCGGCTCTTCGACACGGAGGCCGAGCAGGCCGAGGCGATGTGGAAGGGCACGCGGCGGCTGATCGTCCGCAACATCCCGGTCAATCCAGCGAAGTTCGCTTCCGAAAAGCTGACCAACGCGCAGAAGCTCGCGCTGTCCGCGAATCCGCACGGTTCGATCCAGGCGCTGTTCGACGACTGCGCGCTCGCGGCGGCCGACAAGCTCATCGGTGACTTCGGCGGGCCGGCGTGGGACGAGGAGTCGTACCGGAAGCTCTACGAGCGGGTGCGCGCGGAGATCGTCGACACGACGGTGCGGGCCGTGAGCCAGGTCCAGCAGGTGCTGGCCGCCTGGCAGGCCTGTGAGCGCCGTCTGAAGGCGGCGAACAGCCCGGCCCTCCTCCCGAACCTCGCGGACGTACGCGCGCAGTTGGACGCCCTCGTGAAGCCCGGGTTCGTGACGGCGGCCGGGATACGTCGCCTACCGGACCTGATGCGCTACTTGGTGGCCGCGGACCGCCGACTCCAGCAGATGCCGACGGGAGTCCAGCGGGACACCACCCGCATGGAGAAGGTCCACGAGATGCAGGACGAGTACGCCTGGCTCCTGGAACAACTCCCCCAGGGCCGCCCGGTCCCCTCCTCCGTCCGTGACATCCGCTGGATGATCGAGGAACTCCGGGTCAGCTATTTCGCGCACGCGCTGGGCACGGCGTACCCGGTCTCCGACAAGCGGATCGTGAAGGCGATCGACGCCGCCGCGCCGTAACAGCACCCGCACACAGGGTGAGTTCGACCAGGCGGGCCACCCTCCTGTACAGTCTCGTCTCGCAGCACAACGCACCATCAAGTGCCGCGAAACCAGGTCCTGTGGAGCAGTTTGGAGTGCTCGCCACCCTGTCAAGGTGGAGGCCGCGGGTTCAAATCCCGTCAGGACCGCAGTGAACGACCGAGGCCCGCAACTCTCCGGAGACGCGGGCCTCACTCGTACGCCCACCCACACCAGCCGCGCTCGCCACCCTGCCAAGGCGGAGGCCGCGCCCGCGGCGCAGCCGCAATCGGGTACAGCAAATCCCGTCAGGACCGCAGTGAACGACCGAGGCCCGCAACTCTCCGGAGACGCGGGCCTCACTCGTACGCCCACCCACACCGACCCCTGCTCGCCACCCTGCCAAGGCGGAGGCCGCGCCCGCGGCACAGCCGCAATCGGATACAGCAAATCCCGTCAGGACCGCAGTGAACCACCGAGGCCCGCAACTCTCCGGAGACGCGGGCCTCACTCGTACGCCCACCCACACCGACCCCTGCTCGCCACCCCGCCAAGGCGGAGGCCGCGCCCGCGGCACAGCCGCAATCGGATACAGCAAATCCCGTCAGGACCGCAGTGAACGAGACCCATCTCCTTCGGGAGGTGGGTTTTTTCGTGCACGCGCGGCGGCCTTTCTGCGCCGGCCCGCGCCACCCAGCCCGTCCGGCGTCTGAGGACGAGGCCCCTTCAGGGCCGATGGGGGTCTGGGGGCGGAGCCCCCAGGGACGGCGCCAGGCGCAGACGGCCCTCTTGACGCTGCCGCAGGCGCCCGGTACCCAGAAACCAGGCCCCGTTCCCGCAGGGCCACTGGAGGTGGCGTATGGCGGCTTCGGTCAGGCGTGAGACGCGGGCTCTGCTCCGTGCGCATCTGTCGGCCGCCAGTTCCTACCGCCATGTGACCCGGCACTGTCCGATCTGCCACCGGCTGCAGCGGCTGGCCCTGGACTCCCCTCCACAACCGGAGCCCGAGGACGATCCACCGGACCAACTCCCCTAGCGCACAGGGACCATGGGCAACAAGCCCCGCGGCATGTGACGGGTGTCACCGCATAAGTTTTTGAAACGGTGGAACTTAAGACTCGCCTACAACTGGTCAATTTAATATGTGCAATTGCACCCCTGTGAGCGATGGTCCACAGGAGATCCGACAGCCCTCCCCAGACTCCGACAAGGTCCCTCACAGGACCCCTCGGGAGCCGCGCAGGGACCCACGACCAGGCACAAAAAAGATCGCGCTGGACCCGGCGGAGTCCAGCGCGATCTACGACGCACCCTGTGTTCACATGTCTAAGAGCGTTGGGCGTGGGCCCTGTTGGGGCAGAACCCGCGTCGCTTGGAGCTGTGCTGTCGGGCGCTTGACCGGTTGGGGGACCAGCCGTTTCGCCCTTATTCAGTTGGTCAGGCTTCGCTGCGCTGCTGCGGAATGCCCGCGAGCAGTGCACGGACCTCCGCCTCGCGGTAACGGCGGTGTCCGCCGAGCGTGCGAATCGAAGTGAGCTTGCCGGCCTTCGCCCACCGCGTGACCGTCTTGGGGTCCACACGGAACATCGTGGCGACCTCAGCCGGGGTCAGCAGCGGCTCGGCATCAGGGGTGCGAGCGGTCATGAGCGGCCTCCTCGGGAGAACCGAACCTTCTCGGTTCTTTCCTCTAAATTCTGCACCTTGACCCGCGTTGCCCGAAATGGCGGACGCGAGTCGAGTCGGTTATAGGACGAACGGCATGTCCTCGGCACTACAACTACACCATCTGTCCAACCGCTACGGCCAAACCGATGGAATTGCCATCCCAGGTGTCCATCAGCGACGGAAGCCGATGGACCATGCCATAACGGACAGTCACACCACTGTGACGATCAGTCACAGGGTGATCAGGAGTCATCGAGACCCCCCAAAGCACGCAATGCTGAGATTCCGCCCACAACGGGACGGACAGAGTCCTCCCCGGACTCCTTGTCCTATTTTGGCATGAGGGCGGGCAAGGGGCGCAAGGGATCTGCACGTGCGATCCGTCACGCTTGACATCAATCGTCCGGATCGGGACCTACGTCCCGTGTTGACGAACCGTAAGAATCCTATGCGCACTTGTTCGAAGGTGTCAGCCTCGCGGGCCGCCGCCTCAGCTGCCTCAGTTCGCCGACCGCCGGTCCCGTACCGACCGCCACCGCTCCACGAGCCGCCCGTACGCCTCGCCGGCCGCCGCCCCGTCCCCGGTCCGCAGCGCCTCGATGCCCTCGGCCACGTCCGCCGCCGAGTGGTCGTCCTCCAGCTCGCCGGCCGGCAGGACGTGCACGAGGCCGCCGTAGTCCAGTTCCACCAGCGAACGCGGATGGAACTCCTCAAGCCAGCGCCCGACGTCCACCAGACCGTCGATCAGCGGCCCGTCGTCGATCGCGTCCTTCAGGGTCCGCAGCGCTCGCGCCGTGCGCCGCCGCGCCTGCACCATCGGCGTGCGGTAGCGCAGCATCGGCGGATCGTCCCCGGAGGCCTTGTCGTAGCGGCGCTCCTCGTCCCCGACGAGCACGAACCAGTTCAGCGGCACCTGCCAGGTCGCCGTGCGGATCCACGGCCGCGCGTCCGGGTTGCGGGCCAGCCAGCGCTCGTAGTCCTGGGTGGCCTGGTGCCGTACGAGCGGCGGCAGCACGGAGTCCAGGACCGACGGCGGAAGTTCCTCCGCGAGGTCCCCCAGTGCCTGCCAGCCGCGCAGCCGGGTGCGCCAGGGGCAGACGCAGACCACGCCGTCGACCTCGACCACGAAGGCGTCCGCGCTCTCGTGCACCGGCACCGCGACCGGCGGGGTGGGCAGCAAGTCGGCCAGCGCGCGGCGGAGTTCGTCCTGGTACGACGGCCGGTCGGGCCGGCGGGCGTAGCGCGCCCAGTGGCCGCGCTCCGGCTCCGGGAAAGCGGCCAGCGGTTCGTAGACCCGCAGATAGGTCGCGTACGGGACGGTCACCGAGGACACCTTCTTGGGCACGCCTGCTCCCTCCCCCGCCGACCGTGCGGAAAACCTTCGGAACCCGCTCACAAACGGGCGGGAAAACTATGCAAATCGTCGCACGGCCACCCCCCTGCGGTAGGTGATCCTGAACACTGCACCGATGGCGGCCACACCCAGGCCCTACGCTCGTGCCACGGCACCCGCCACCCCTATGGGGGCCTGTCTCCAACCGCCGCCACTTACCCAGGAGTCACCACAGTGACCGACGTAGACAACGGCGTCCTGCACACCCTGTTCCACTCGGACCAGGGCGGTCATGAGCAAGTCGTGCTCTGCCAGGACCGGGCCAGCGGCCTCAAGGCCGTCATCGCCATCCACAACACCGCGCTGGGCCCCGCACTGGGCGGCACGCGCTTCTACCCCTACGCGAGCGAGGCCGAGGCCGTCGCCGACGCGCTCAACCTCGCCCGCGGGATGTCGTACAAGAACGCCATGGCCGGCCTGGACCACGGCGGCGGGAAGGCCGTGATCATCGGCGACCCGGAGCGCGACAAGACCGAGGAACTCCTGCTCGCCTACGGCCGGTTCGTGGCCTCGCTGGGCGGGCGCTACGTCACCGCGTGCGATGTCGGCACGTATGTCGCCGACATGGACGTCGTCGCGCGCGAGTGCCGCTGGACGACCGGCCGGTCCCCGGAGAACGGCGGCGCCGGCGACTCCTCCGTGCTGACCGCCTTCGGCGTCTTCCAGGGCATGCGGGCCAGCGCCCGGCACCTGTGGGGCGACCCGTCGCTGCGCGGCCGTACGGTCGGCGTCGCGGGCGTCGGCAAGGTCGGGCACCACCTGGTGGAGCACCTGCGGGACGAGGGCGCCGAGGTCGTCGTCACCGATGTGCGCGAGGAGTCCGTACGGCGGGTCCTCGACAAGCACCCGACCGGTGTGCGGGCCGTCGCGGACACCGAGGCGCTGATCCGGGTCGAGGGGCTGGACATCTACGCTCCCTGCGCGCTCGGCGGTGCCCTGAACGACGGGACCGTGCCGGTGCTGACCGCCAAGGTGGTGTGCGGCGCGGCCAACAACCAGCTGGAGCACCCGGGCGTCGAGAAGGACCTCGCCGACCGCGGGATCCTCTACGCGCCGGACTACGTGGTGAATGCCGGCGGGGTGATCCAGGTCGCCGACGAGCTGCACGGGTTCGACTTCGAGCGGTGCAGGGCGAAGGCCGCGAAGATCTTCGACACCACGCTGGCCATATTCGCACGTGCGAAGGACGACGGTATTCCGCCGGCCGCGGCGGCCGACCGGATCGCCGAGCAGCGGATGCACGAGGCGGCCTCGCGGAACAGGTGAGCCGGTACCCGCCGGCGACGACTTCGAGAGAACTCTCACGTTCGTCGGCGGGTCGCCTGCCAAGAAGTGGTTAAAATCGCGGTTGACCAGCGAGGACAGGGCACCTCGCGGGTCCTGTGGCCCGGCACGTGCTGCGGGCGACGTACCGTATGGGCGCGGGCTCAGGTACCGTGGAAGCCCTACGGACCGGTCTCTCCACGGAGAGTCCGTTCCAGATCATGAACGCGTGTCAAGACTCTGAGGCCACCGAGCCTCGTATCCGAGGGGGTCGAGCCATGGGGCGCGGCCGGGCAAAGGCCAAGCAGACGAAGGTCGCCCGCCAGCTGAAGTACAGCAGCGGCGGGACTGACCTCTCGCGTCTGGCCAATGAGCTGGGCGCTTCGACTTCGAGCCAGCCGCCGAATGGCGAGCCGTTCGAGGACGACGACGAGGAAGAAGACGACCCGTACGCTCAGTACGCGGATCTCTATAACGACGACGATGAGGACGAGGACGACGAGTCCGGTCCTCAGTCGCAACGTCGCGGCGCTTGACGCAACAGCGTCCCTCCGCAGTTTCCGCGTATCCGGAACAACTGCACCTCACCCGGTCCGGGGCAACACCGCCGGACCGGGTTTTGTGCTGCCGTTCGGCAGGCGGCTGTTGTGATCAGACCGCGTAGTCCCCGACCAGCTCCGCGCCCGTCGCGTGGTCGCCGCGCTCGGTGATCTCGCCGGCGACCCAGGCCTCGACCCCGCGGTCGGCCAGCGTCTCCAGGGCGACGTCCGCGGACTCCTCGGGCACGATCGCGATCATGCCGACGCCCATGTTCAGCGTCTTCTCCAGCTCCAGGCGCTCGACCCGGCCGGTCTTCCCGACGAGGTCGAAGACCGGCGCCGGGGTCCAGGTGGAGCGGTCCACGATCGCGTGCAGGCCGTCCGGGATCACCCGGGCGAGGTTGGCGGCCAGTCCGCCGCCGGTGACGTGCGAGAAGGCGTGCACGTCGGTCGTGCGGGTCAGCGCGAGGCAGTCCAGCGAGTAGATCTTCGTGGGCACGAGGAGTTCCTCGCCGAGCGTGCGGCCGAGCTCGTCGATCCGCGCCTCCAGGTCCAGGCCGGCCTGGTCGAGCAGCACGTGCCGGACGAGCGAGTACCCGTTCGAGTGAAGTCCGGAGGAGGCCATCGCGATGACCGCGTCACCCGTGCGGATGCGATCCGCGCCGAGCAGCCGGTCGGCCTCCACGACGCCCGTACCGGCGCCGGCGACATCGAAGTCGTCCGGGCCCAGCAGACCCGGGTGTTCGGCGGTCTCGCCGCCGACCAGGGCGCAGCCGGCCAGCACACAGCCCTCGGCGATGCCCTTGACGATGGCCGCGACACGCTCGGGGTGCACCTTGCCGACGCAGATGTAGTCGGTCATGAAGAGCGGCTCGGCGCCGCACACCACGATGTCGTCCATGACCATCGCGACCAGGTCGTGGCCGATCGTGTCGTAGACGCCGAGGCGGCGGGCGATGTCGACCTTCGTGCCGACGCCGTCCGTGGCGGAGGCGAGCAGGGGGCGCTCGAACCGCTTGAGGGCGGAGGCGTCGAAGAGCCCGGCGAAGCCGCCGAGGCCGCCGAGGACCTCGGGGCGCTGGGTCTTCTTCACCCACTCCTTCATGAGTTCCACGGCGCGGTCGCCGGCTTCGATGTCGACGCCTGCGCTGGCGTAGCTGGCACTGGTCTCAGACATTGCCTGGGATCTTTCGCGTTGATTGGTGCGGCGGGGCTGCGGCGGTGCTTACGGGCGACGGATCGCGTCGGCCGCGGCCGTGGCGGCCGGACCGGCCGCCAGCTCGGTCTCCAGGAGCTGCTTGCCGAGCAGCTCGGGGTCCGGGAGGTCCATCGGGTACTCGCCGTCGAAGCAGGCGCGGCAGAGGTTCGGCTTGGCGATGGTGGTCGCCTCGATCATGCCGTCCAGGGAGATGTACGACAGCGAGTCGGCGCCGAGCGAGGTGCCGATCTCGTCGATCGTCATGCCGTTGGCGATGAGTTCCGCGCGGGTGGCGAAGTCGATGCCGAAGAAGCAGGGCCACTTCACGGGCGGCGAGGAGATCCGGATGTGGACCTCGGCGGCCCCGGCCTCGCGGAGCATGCGCACCAGCGCCCGCTGGGTGTTGCCGCGCACGATCGAGTCGTCGACGACGACCAGCCGCTTGCCCTTGATGACTTCCTTCAGCGGGTTCAGCTTCAGGCGGATACCGAGCTGCCGGATGGTCTGCGAGGGCTGGATGAACGTACGGCCGACATAGGCGTTCTTCACCAGGCCGGCGCCGAACGGGATGCCCGAGGCCTCCGCGTAGCCGATCGCGGCCGGGGTGCCCGACTCCGGAGTCGCTATGACCAGATCGGCCTCGACGGGAGCTTCCTTGGCGAGTTTCCGGCCCATCTCCACGCGGGAGAGGTACACGTTCCGCCCGGCGATGTCGGTGTCGGGGCGGGCGAGATAGACGTACTCGAAGACACAGCCCTTGGGCTTCGCTTCCGCGAATCGGGACGTACGCAGGCCGTTCTCGTCGATGGCGACGAACTCGCCCGGCTCCAGCTCGCGGACGTAGGCGGCGCCGCAGATGTCCAGGGCGGCGGACTCGGAGGCGACGACCCAGCCGCGCTCCAGGCGGCCGAGGACCAGCGGGCGGATGCCCTGGGGGTCGCGGGCCGCGTAGAGGGTGTGCTCGTCCATGAAGACGAGCGAGAAGGCGCCCTGGACCTGCGGGAGGACCGTGTGGGCGGCCTCCTCGATGGTCAGCGGCTTGCCGTCCGGGTCCTCCTGGGCGGCGAGCAGGGCCGTGAGGAGGTCGGTGTCGTTGGTCGCGGCCACGCGCGGGGTGCGGCCGCCCTCCTTCTTGGGGAGGTCGGCGACCATCTCCGCGAGCTGGGCGGTGTTGACCAGGTTGCCGTTGTGGCCGAGCGCGATCGAACCGTGCGCGGTGGCGCGGAACGTCGGCTGGGCGTTCTCCCACACGGAGGCGCCGGTGGTCGAGTAGCGGGCGTGACCGACCGCGATATGACCCTGGAGCGAACCGAGCGAGGTCTCGTCGAAGACCTGCGAAACGAGGCCCATGTCCTTGAAGACGAGGATCTGGGAGCCGTTGCTGACCGCGATTCCCGCGGATTCCTGGCCTCGATGCTGGAGGGCGTAGAGCCCGAAGTAAGTGAGCTTGGCGACCTCTTCACCGGGAGCCCAGACTCCGAAGACGCCGCAAGCGTCCTGGGGTCCTTTCTCGCCGGGGAGCAGATCATGACTGAGTCGACCGTCACCACGTGGCACGGCACCGAGTGTAGGCGAGATCGACCACTGGTCCGAATTCGGGATACACGCCTGCAATGGATCACTCCCCGACGGCACCGCTCCCACCAGCCAAAACACGGAGAGCGACGCTACGACGGCCCCGCCGCCCGCCCTACGAGGTGAGCGGTCGCACATCCTGCCGCGCCCGAACCGCCCTCAGGACATGATCGGCAACAGGGCCGCGAGGTCGGCCCGCTCCCCGCTGGCCCTGACCGTCGCCTCTTCTACGGCGTCCTTCCACGAGGTCCGTCCGGTCGCGAGCCGGATCCAGGTCAGGGGGTCGGTCTCCACGACGTTGGGCGGGGTGCCGCGGGTGTGCCGGGGCCCTTCCACGCACTGCACGACGGCGTACGGCGGGATCCGCACCTCCGTCGAACCGCCGGGCGCCTTCACCGCCAGCGCGTCGGCCAGCAGCCGGGTGCAGGCGGCGAGTGCCTGACGGTCGTAGGGGATGTCGAGACCCGGGACGGCCGCGTTCAGGTCGTCGGTGTGGACGACGAGTTCGACGGTACGGGTGACGAGGTAGTCGGCCAGTGGCATGGCACCGGCGTTGGTTTCGAGCAGCCGGTTGCCGGGGTGGGCGTCCAGGTGCCCGGTGAGGGTCCGCTCGATGTCGGCGAGGTAGGTGCCGAGGTCGGGGTGCCGCTCGGCGAGCGCACGCGTGAAGTCGGCGATGGCGGAGGAGTTGGCCGCGGTGGCGAAGGGCCAGTCGAGAAGCACGGAGTCCTGCGCGGGCGGGGCCGGCCGCTCCAGGGCGCGGTGGACGGCGGTCACCGCCATCCCGATGTGCGCGACGAGTTCGCGTACGGTCCAGTCGCCGAGCCGGGTCGGCGACGCGAGTTGCTCGGGGCCGAGGCCCGCCACCGCCTCCCGCACGTTCCCGAACTGGGCGAGTACCGCGGTGCGGGTCTTCGCCGGGTCATAGGTGCGGGCGCGCTTCTTGGCCGTGGGCATGGCGGGGAGCCTAGTGCTTGTCGGGAGCGGTCTCATGGCGTTTTCCGCGCGTCCGGGAGAGGGCCGTATCGGCGGTCTGTCGGAGGTGTCGGCGGTGCGTCGGCGGGCTGTCGGCGGCGGGTTGAAACCTGGCCGGGATCCCGTCGGACGGCCGTCCGGTGGGCCCGTCGTACGCAAGGAATCGTCATGACCACGCACGTCACGATCATCGGCGCCGGACTCGGCGGACTGACTCTCGCCCGTGTCCTGCACGTCCACGGCATACCGGCCACGGTCTACGAGGCGGAGGCCTCACCGATGGCCCGGATGCAGGGCGGCATGCTCGACATCCATGACTACAACGGCCAACTCGCCCTGGAGGAAGCCGACTTGCTGGACGCGTTCCGCGCCATCGTCCTGCCGGGGCGGCAGGCGACCCGCGTCCTCGCCCCGGACGGCACCGTCCTGCTCGACAAGCCGGACGACGGCACGGGTCACCGCCCCGAGGTGCAGCGCGGCGAACTGCGCCAGATCCTGCTCGACTCGCTCCCGGCCGGCACCGTGCGGTGGGGGCACAAGGTCACCGGGGTGCGCACGCTCGGCAAGGGCCGGCACGAGGTGGTGTTCGCGGAGGGCGGCACCGTCGTCACCGGTCTGCTCGTCGGCGCGGACGGCGCCTGGTCCCGCGTCCGGCCGCTGCTGTCCGACGCCACCCCGGAGTATTTCGGCCGGACCTTCGTCGAGACCTACCTCCACGACGCCGAGACCCGGCATCCCGCCGCCGCGAAGGCGGTCGGCGGCGGATCGCTGTTCGTGTTCGACAAGGGCACGAGCGGGCAGTGGATCGCGGCCCACCGCGAGAGCGGCGAGACGCTGCACGCCTATATGACGCTGGCCAGGCCGCTGGAGTGGTTCGACGGCATCGACTTCACCGATGTCGCCGCGGCCACCGCGCGCATCGCCGCGGAGTTCGAGGGCTGGGCCCCCGAGATCACCGCCCTGATCACCGACAGCGACACCGCTCCAGTACCGCGCCCACTCAACTCGCTGCCGATCGGCCACCGTTGGGACCGGATTCCGGGCGTGACCCTGGTCGGCGACGCCGCCCATCTCTCCCCGCCGGACGGCGAGGGCGCCAACCTCGCCATGCAGGACGGCGCCGAACTCGCCCTCGCCATCGCCGCGTACCCCGACGACATCGAGCGGGCGCTCACCGCGTACGAGGAGGCGCTGTTCCCCCGAAGCGCCACCGCCGCCGTCGAGGCCGTGGCCACCAACGAGGCCATCGGTACGGACCCGTTCGCCTTCTTCGACCAGGACGAACAGGAGGCGTGACGGACGAAAGCGTCCGTGGAGCGGTCATCACCGTGACCGCGTCCACGGACGCTTTCCACACCCGTGCGTTACGCCAGCAGCGCCGGGATCGTCCCCTCGTGCGCCTCGCGCAGTTCCGCCAGGGACAGCGCGAACTCGCCCTGGATTTCTACGGATTCACCGTCCACGACACCGATGCGCGTGACCGGCAGGCCCCGTGCGCCGCACATGTCGTTGAAGCGGAGTTCCTCCGAGCGCGGGACGGCGACGACCGCGCGGCCCGCCGACTCCGAGAAGAGGAAGGTGAAGGCGTCGAGCCCGTCGGGGACGATCAGGCGTGCGCCCTTCTCGCCCAACAGGGCCGATTCCACTACCGCTTGGATCAGACCGCCGTCGGACAGGTCGTGCGCCGAGTCGATCATGCCGTCGCGGGAGGCGGAGATCAGGATCTCGGCGAGGAGGCGTTCGCGCTCCAGGTCGACCTTCGGGGGCAGTCCGCCGAGGTGGTCGTGGACGACCTGGGACCAGGCCGAGCCGCCGAACTCCTCGCGGGTGTCGCCGAGGAGGTAGAGCAGCTGGCCCTCCTCCTGGAAGGCGACCGGCGTGCGGCGCGCCACGTCGTCGATCACGCCCAACACCGCTACGACCGGCGTCGGGTGGATGGCGACGTCGCCCGTCTGGTTGTAGAGCGAGACGTTGCCGCCCGTGACCGGGGTGCCCAACTGCTGGCAGGCGTCGGCCAGTCCACGGATGGCCTCCGCGAACTGCCACATGACCGCCGGGTCTTCGGGCGAACCGAAGTTCAGGCAGTCGGAGACCGCGAGGGGCTTCGCGCCCGTGGTCGCCACGTTGCGATAGGCCTCGGACAGCGCCAACTGCGCGCCCGCGTACGGGTCGAGCTTCGCGTAGCGGCCGTTGCCGTCCGTCGCGATGGCGACCCCGAGGCCGGTCTCCTCGTCGATGCGGATCATGCCCGAGTCCTCGGGCTGCGCGAGGACCGTGTTGCCCTGCACGAAGTGGTCGTACTGCGAGGTGATCCACTTCTTCGACGCCTGGTTCGGGGACGACACCAGCGCCAGGACCTGGGCCTTCAGTTCCTCCGAAGTCCCGGGCCGGGCAAGCTTGTTGGCGTCGTCGGCCTGGAGCGCGTCCTGCCAGGACGGGCGGGCGTACGGGCGCTCGTAGACCGGGCCGTCGTGCGCGACCGTGCGCGGGTCGACGTCCACGATCTTGCCGCCGTGCCAGAAGATCTCCAGGCGGTCGCCGTCGGTCACCTCGCCGATGACCGTGGCGATGACGTCCCACTTCTCGCAGATCTCCAGGAAGCGGTCGACCTTGGACGGCTCGACGACCGCGCACATGCGTTCCTGCGACTCGCTCATGAGGATTTCCTCGGGCGAGAGCGTGGAGTCGCGGAGCGGGACGTCGTCCAGGGTGACCGTCATGCCGCCCGAGCCGTTGGACGCCAACTCGCTTGTGGCGCAGGAGAGTCCGGCCGCGCCCAGGTCCTGGATGCCGACGACCAGCTTCTCCTTGAAGGCCTCAAGCGTGCACTCGATGAGGAGCTTCTCCTGGAAGGGGTCGCCCACCTGGACGGCGGGGCGCTTCGACGGCTTGGCGTCGTCGAAGGTCTCGCTCGCCAGGATCGACGCGCCGCCGATGCCGTCGCCGCCCGTGCGGGCGCCGTAGAGGATGACCTTGTTGCCCGCGCCGGAGGCCTTCGCGAGGTGGATGTCCTCGTGCCGCATGACGCCGATGGCGCCCGCGTTGACCAGCGGGTTGCCCTGGTAGCAGGCGTCGAAGACGACCTCGCCGCCGATGTTCGGCAGGCCCAGGCAGTTGCCGTAGCCGCCGATGCCCGCGACGACGCCCGGGAGGACGCGCTTGGTGTCGGGGTGGTCGGCCGCACCGAAGCGCAGAGGGTCGACGACGGCGACCGGGCGGGCGCCCATCGCGATGATGTCGCGCACGATGCCGCCGACGCCGGTGGCAGCGCCCTGATACGGCTCCACGTACGACGGGTGGTTGTGGGACTCCACCTTGAAGGTGACCGCGTAGCCCTGGCCGACGTCGACCACGCCCGCGTTCTCGCCGATGCCCACGAGCAGCGCGTCGGACTGGGGGGCCTTCTCGCCGAACTGGCGGAGGTGGACCTTGGAGGACTTGTACGAGCAGTGCTCGGACCACATGACCGAGTACATGGCGAGCTCGGCACCGGTGGGCCGCCGGCCGAGGATCTCCACGACCCTCTCGTACTCGTCCTTCTTCAGGCCGAGTTCGGCCCAGGGCAGCTCGACGTCGGGGGTCTCGGCCGCGTGCTCGACCGTGTCCAGAGGCGTCCGGCTCATGCGTTGACCAGCTTCTTGAGGATCGAGGTGAAGAAGGGAAGGCCGTCCGTGCGGCCGGACCCGATGAGCGGCTCGACCGCGTGCTCGGGGTGCGGCATGAGACCTACGACGTTCCCGGCCGCGTTGGTGATGCCGGCGATGTCGCGCAGCGAGCCGTTCGGGTTCAGGTCCAGGTAGCGGAAGACGACGCGGCCCTCCGCCTCCAGCTCGTCGAGCGTGTGCTCGTCGGCGACGTAGCGGCCGTCCATGTTCTTCAGCGGGATGTGGATCTCCTGGCCGGCGGTGTAGTCACCGGTCCAGGACGTGTCCGCGTTCTCCACCCGCAGTTTCTGGTCACGGCAGATGAAGTGCAGGTGGTTGTTGCCGAGCATCGCGCCGGGGAGGAGGTGCGCCTCGGTGAGGACCTGGAAGCCGTTGCAGATACCGAGGACGGGGAGTCCCGACTTCGCCTGCTCGATGACCGTCTCCATCACCGGCGAGAAGCGGGAGATGGCACCCGCGCGCAGATAGTCGCCGTAGGAAAAACCGCCCGGGAGGACTACCGCGTCGACCTGGTGGAGGTTCTTGTCCTTGTGCCAGAGGGCGACCGGTTCGGCGCCGGCGAGGCGGATCGCGCGCTGGGTGTCCCGGTCGTCGAGGCTGCCCGGGAAAGTGACGACGCCAATACGAGCGGTCACTTCGCGGCCTCCGCGACTTCCTCCACCTTGACGGTGAAGTCCTCGATCACGGTGTTGGCGAGGAAGGATTCCGCAAGATCGTGGATGCGGGCGAGCACGGCCTCGTCGACCGGGCCGTCAACTTCCAGTTCGAATCGCTTTCCCTGACGTACGTCGGAGATGCCTTCGAAACCCAGGCGCGGCAGCGCACGCTGGACCGCCTGGCCCTGGGGGTCGAGGATCTCCGGCTTGAGCATGACGTCGACTACGACGCGTGCCACTGGCACTCCCGGTGTTGTGGTGCTGAGCGTGTTCCTGCGGGTCTTCGACAGGTGTCTTCAGACTACCCGCACAAAATTTCTACGCGAGTAGATTGGTAGGAAGCTACGTGACCGCGATCACGATCCGGTATCGGACAGGGGAGTTCATGAAAAGTTACGGGAAAGATCCCCGATCAACGCCGGATACCTATTGCACCCGGACACGCGGACAGATTTAGTCAGGCTTCACAATGCATTGCCGGGCACTGTACAAATGAATTAGAAATAGCCGACACTCGGCACATCACCACAGCTGAGCTGTATGGAGTGCCGCACGAAGGGACCGATATTCGTGGCGCAGAAGGTCGTGGTCACTCTCTTTGACGACATCGACGGCTCGGAAGCGGCGGAGACGATCGCCTTCGGACTCGACGGCAAGTCGTACGAGATCGACCTGAATCAAGCCAATGCCAAGAAACTGCGTAAGGCGCTCGCGCCGTACGTGGACGCAGGTCGCAAGCGGTCGAGGTCGGGCAAGGCCTACCGCCAGACCGAGGTCGCCCCCGACCCGGCGGCCGTGCGCGCCTGGGCGCAGGCGAACAAGATGGACGTGCCGGCCCGCGGACGCATCCCCAAGAAGGTCTACGAGGCGTTCGCCGCCGCGCAGTAGAAGGACCGTGGGGCTGGGCCCGACGACCGGTCACCGGGCCCTCGGGGGAACCGACTTGCGCTGCACCCCTCCTGGTCAGCTAGAGTTCGGAGCACGCCGAGGGGCGAGGCCGAAAGGCCCAGCTCACGGAGTACATGCGGGTGTAGTTCAGTAGCAGAACATCCCCCTTCCAGGGGGAAGGCGCAGTGTGCAATTCCTGTCACCCGCTCTGCATCACCGTCCGGACCACTCTGGTGGATCGGGTAGGCTGGTGCTCGCGCCGACTGGTGAGAGCCGGTCGGAGGCAATGCGGACGTAGCTCAGTTGGTAGAGCGCAACCTTGCCAAGGTTGAGGTCGCCAGTTCGAACCTGGTCGTCCGCTCGGGAACAAGACCCCGGTCCATTGGACCGGGGTCTTTTCGTGTGCCTCGACGCCCGTCTGACATTTGTCATGCCGAGTGATGACACCGGACACTGCTGCCGCGCCCCCGCCGCCGGGACGCTGGAGCCATGGACACCAACGAACACGAACACGTGATTGAGGTCACCGACCTACGCCGTGTGTACGGGGGCGGGTTCGAGGCTGTGCGGGGGATCACATTCTCCGTGCGGCGCGGAGAGGTATTCGCGCTGCTCGGCACCAATGGCGCCGGCAAGACCTCGACCGTCGAGGTGCTGGAGGGACTCGCGGCGCCGTCCGGCGGCCGGGTGCGCGTCCTCGGCCACGATGCCCACACCGAGCGGGCCGCCGTACGGCCGCGGACCGGGGTGATGCTTCAGGAGGGCGGCTTTCCGTCCGAGCTGACCGTCGCCGAGACCGCGCGGATGTGGGCCGGCTGCACGAGCGGGGCGCGGCCGGTGGCGGAGGCGCTCGCGCTGGTCGGGCTGGAGCGGCGGGCCGCCGTACGGGTCAAGCAGTTGTCCGGGGGTGAGCGGCGGCGGCTCGATCTCGCGCTCGCGCTGCTGGGGGAGCCCGAGGTGCTGTTCCTCGACGAGCCGACGACCGGTCTGGACGCCGAAGGGCGCCTGGACACCTGGGAGTTGGTGCGGGCGCTGCGCGACGGCGGGACGACCGTGCTGCTGACCACGCACTACCTGGAGGAGGCCGAGGGGCTCGCCGACCGGCTGGCGATCATGAGCGGGGGGCGGATCGCGGTCACCGGGACACCGGACGAGGTGACGGCGGGGCGGCCCTCGCGGATCTCCTTCGAACTGCCCGCCGGGTACTTCGTGGGGGACCTGCCGCCGCTCGGCGAACTGGGGGTCGTCGGGCACGAGGTGGACGGGAGGGTCGTACGGCTGCGGACGCACGAGTTGCAGCGGGCGGCGACCGGGGTGCTGGTGTGGGCCGAGCGGGCGGGGATCGAGCTGCGGCGGCTGGAGCTGCGGTCGGCCTCGCTGGAGGAGGCGTTCCTGGGGATCGCGCGGGAGCGGGAGGTGGCCGTATGAACGCCGTGGCGACTACGCCCGCGGGGCGGATGCGGGCGCTGGGGCGGGCCGAGCTGAGCCTGCTCGGGCGGAACCGGAACGCGGTGGTCACGGCGCTGTTCGTGCCGCTGGCGCTGCCGTTCAGTGTGCGGCCCGCGATCGACCAGCTGGATCTGAAGGGGGAGGGGCTGTCGGTCGACTCGGTGATGCTCACCGCCGCGATCGGGTTCTCGCTGCTCTTCGCCGTGTACTCGTCCCTCGTCGGCGCCTTCGTCGCGCGCCGCGAGGAACTCGTCCTCAAGCGGCTGCGCACCGGGGAGCTCGGCGACTCCGAGATCCTCGCCGGGACCGCGCTGCCGGCCGTGTGCCTCGGGTTCGTGCAGTCCGTGCTGCTGGCCGCGGCCTGTGTGCTGCTGCTGGACGCCGGGGCGCCCGCGATGCCCCAACTCGCCTTCCTGGGGCTGCTGTTCGGGCTCGTCCTGAGCGCCGCGCTGGCCGCTCTCACGGCGAGCGTGACCAGGACGGCGGAGAGCGCTCAGGTGACCGCGCTGCCGGTGGTGCTGGTGTCCATGATGGGATCCGGGATCATCGTCCCGCTCCAGCTCATCTCCGACCGGGTCGCGGACGTCTGCCGGTTCCTCCCGCTCTCCCCCGTGATCCGGCTGATCGGCGGCGGCTGGAGCGGCGACCTGTCCGGCTCCGACGCCCTGGTCGCCGTCCTGACCGCGCTGGCCTGGACCGTCCTCGCGGTGTTTGCTGTACGGCGGTGGTTCCGCTGGGAACCGCGGCGCTGACGTACGGAGAGCACCGGATCATGCGGACATCTGGCAGCACGCGCGGCTCCGGCGGCTGGTGGGGGCGGAAGACCACGCCCGCGAAGGTCGAGACGTACACCCGGTGGTCCTTCCACTTCTTCGCCCTGATCGAGGTCGCGGCGGTCGGGCTGCCGCTGTTCGCGCAGGTCGGGACGGATGCCGCGAGCTGGATGGCGGTGCTGGTGACCGGGCACGCGCTGCTCTGTTCCGCCACCGCCTCCCGGGCTCTCGACTGGACGCGCGGCCGGCGGGCACAGCCCGTACGACTGCTGTGGTTCCTCGGGGCGGTGACCGCGCTGATCGCCGTCGTCGCGGTCGTCCTGGGGGAGCGGGGTCACGGCGACGACCAGGCGCAGGCCGCCGCGGCCACGCTCCTGGTGGGCGTGCTGAGTTTCGGCACCGGCACCCTGACGCTCGGGGTGCGCGGCCTGCGCCAGGTCCTCACGGTGGTGGCGGGCGTGGTCGGCGGAACGCTGGTCCTCCAGCTCCCGCTGGGGGTGGCCGCCCCGGCCGCGCTCGTCACCGCGCTCATCGTCCTCGTCGCCGGCGGCGGTCTCGCCTTCACCGCCGTCTTCTCCGTGTGGCTCCTCGACGCCGTCTACGAACTCGACGAGGCCCGCGAGACCCGGGCCCGGCTCGCCGTCGCCGAGGAACGGCTCCGCTTCGGGCGCGACCTGCACGACGTCATGGGCCGCAACCTGTCGGTGATCGCGCTGAAGAGCGAACTCGCCGTACAGCTCGCACGGCGCGGACGGGCCGAGGCCGTGGACCAGATGATCGAGGTCCAGCGGATCGCGCGGGAGTCGCAACGGGAGGTGCGGGATGTCGTACGGGGCTATCGCGAGACCGCGCTCGACGTCGAACTCGCCGGAGCGCAGGGCGTGTTGACGGCGGCGGGCATCGAGTGCGAGGTGACCGGCGAGGCGGCGGGGCTGCCGTCCGAGGTGCAGTCGGCCCTCGGCTGGGTGGTCCGCGAGGCGACGACCAACGTCCTGCGGCACGGCAACGCGGGGCGCTGTGCGGTCGCGGTGCGGGTGGCGGAGGGGAGCGTGGTGCTGACGGTGGAGAACGACGGGGCGAAGACGGTGGGTGCGAGCACCGGTACCGGCGGCGGAGCGGGGCTCGTGGGGCTGCGGGAGAGGCTGAGCGCGGTGGGCGGGGAGCTGGAGGCGGGGGCTGTGGACGACGACCGGTTCCGGGTGAGGGCGAGTGTGCCGCTGCCGGCGGGGGCGGGGGGTGCCGCGTCATGACCGCCGCCGTCGTACGGCTGCTGCTCGCTGATGACGAGCATCTGATTCGGGGGGCGCTGGCCGCGTTGCTCGGGCTGGAGGACGATCTGCTGGTGGTCGCGGAGGCGGCGACCGGGCCCGAGGCGCTGGCCATGGCGCGGGCGCACCGGCCCGATGTGGCCGTACTGGATCTGCAGATGCCGGGGGCGGACGGTGTGAAGGTCGCCACATCGCTGCGGGCCGAACTGCCCGACTGCCAGGTGTTGATCGTGACCGGGCACGGTCGGCCCGGGCATCTGAAGCGGGCGCTGGCGGCGGGTGTGCGGGGGTTCGTGCCGAAGACGGTGAGCGCGCAGCGGCTCGCGGAGATCATCCGCACGGTGCATGCCGGACAGCGGTACGTCGACCCGGAGTTGGCCGCCGACGCCATCTCCGCCGGGGACTCGCCGCTGACCGCGCGCGAGGCCGAGGTCCTGGAGCTGGCCGCCGACGGTGCGCCGGTCGCGGAGATCGCCGAACGGGCCGCGCTGTCCCAGGGGACCGTGCGGAACTATCTCTCCTCGGCCGCCTCGAAACTCGGTGCCGAGAACCGTCATACGGCAGTGCGTCTCGCACGCGAGCGAGGTTGGGTATAGTTGCTCTCGCGCCACGGCGCAGCGCGGACGTAGCTCAGTTGGTAGAGCGCAACCTTGCCAAGGTTGAGGTCGCCAGTTCGAACCTGGTCGTCCGCTCCACGTAAGAACCCCGGTCCGGGTGGACCGGGGTTTTTTCGTGCCCCGTTTTCGGCGGCTAGCTCCAGCTCTGGCCCGTCAGGCGCTCGTACGCCTCGATGTACTTCGCGCGGGTCGCGTCCACGACCTGCTGCGGCAGCGGCGGCGGGGGCTGCTCGCTGCTGCGGTCCCAGCCGGACTCCGGGCCGGTCAGCCAGTCGCGCACGAACTGCTTGTCGTACGACGGCTGCGCGCGCCCCGGCTCCCACTCCTCGGCCGGCCAGAAACGGGAGGAGTCCGGGGTGAGGACCTCGTCGGCGGCGATCAGGGTCTCGCCGTCGAAGCCGAACTCGAACTTGGTGTCCGCGAGGAGGATGCCCCGGTCCCGGGCGATGTCCCGGGCGCGGGAGTAGACCGCGAGGGTCGCCTGGCGCAGCTGCGCGGCGGTGTCGGCGCCGACCTGGCGGGCGACCTCCTCGTACGACACGTTCTCGTCGTGCTCCCCTACGGCGGCCTTGGTGGCCGGGGTGAAGATCGGGGCGGGGAGTTCGCTGCCGTCGACCAGGCCCTCGGGGAGGGCGAGGCCGCAGACCGTGCGGGAGGCGTTGTACTCCAGCAGGCCGGAGCCGGTGAGGTAGCCGCGGGCCACGCACTCGACCGGGACCATCCGCAGGGACTTGCAGACGAGGGTGCGGCCGGCCCAGTCGGCGGGGGCGCCGGGCGGGAGGTCGGTGCCGAGGACGTGGTTGGGGATCAGGTCGGCGAGCTGGTCGAACCACCAGAGGGAGAGCTGGGTGAGGACGCGGCCCTTGTCCGGGATCTCGGTGGGCAGTACCCAGTCGTAGGCGGACATGCGGTCGCTGGCGACCATCACGAGTTCGCCCGCCCCGTTCTGGTACAGGTCGCGCACCTTGCCGGTGTGGAGGTGCGTCAGGCCCGGGACCTGGAGCGGCTCGGGCTTTTCTACGAATCCGGACACGGTTCCTCCAGTGGGTCTCTCCAACTGGCTCGATTGTCCCGTATGCGAGGCCGCCTCCGGACAGGGGGTGAGGTGACCTCGCGAGCGGGGTTCAGTCGTGCTTGCAGATGCGGTCCAGGAGGTTGGCGGTGGCGCGCTGGACGCGGGCGTCGACGTGGCCGGGGCGGTCCAGGGCCGGTGACCAGGCGAAGGTGCCGGAGGCGAAGACCAGGGAGCCGGACGGCGCGCGGTAGAGGGAGGTCTCCTGGTGGCGGAGGGCGCCCTCGTTGTCCGTGTACGGGGAGTGGGCGAGCAGGATGCGCTCGTCGTGCGGGGGGAGCTGGGTGCGCGGGAAGTACCGGTCGGCCTCGCCCGCGACCAGGCCCTCGATGCCCTCGCCCTCGGCGGTGCCGGTCGCCTCCCACAGCCAGTGGTCGGCGTTGCGCACGATCAGGGGATGCGGCTCGGGGACCCGGCCCGCGTACTGGATGCCCACCAACTGCTGCTCGGGGCGGTCGACTTCGCGCCACAGCACCGAGCGGCCCGGGCCCCGGCGCTTGCGGCAGGTGAGCAGCCGGTCGGGGACACCGGACGGCGAAGGCGCCAACTCCACCTGCCAGTACATGGTGTTGGCGGAGAGGAAGACGAGGGACGTGCCGTGCTCGCGGGCCAGTTCGACGGTACGGCGCATGGGGGTCGACCAGTACTCGTCGTGGCCCGGGAAGACCAGCCCCCGGTAGCGGGTGGGGTCGACATGGCCCGCGTGCAGATCGCGGTGGTCGGCGTAGGCGAGGTCGTAGCCGTAGCGCTCGGCCCAGCGGATGAAGTCGTAGGCGTGGCCCACGTGCAGGGGCAGGCCCGCGCCCGCGTACGGGCGGTCGAAGGAGACCGTCGTCGCGGCCTCGGACTCGCCGAGCAGCCGGCCGTCGGCGTCCCAGGCGTGGTAGAGGCTCGCGCCGGTGTGGCCGTCCTCCGGGTAGAGGTTGTACGCCTGCCAGGTGATGTCCGGCAGGAGGAGGAGCAGGTCGGCTGGGTGCTTGTCGCGGACCGTGAAGGGGATGTGCGAGCGGTAGCCGTCGGCGGTGGTGAGGACGGCCACGTAGGCGCCGATGCTCCAGTAGCTCGGGACCTGCAACCGCCAGGAGAGCCACCAGTGGTGGCAGGAGACCGTGCGGTCGGCGGTGAGCGGCGGGGGCTGGACGATGCCCGAGAGGCGGGGGCTGGTGGTGATCTTGGCGGCGCCGTCACCGCCGTAGTGGCCGATGCGGTAGATGTCGACGCCGAACTCCTGGGGCGGGTCGACGGTGATGTGGAAGTCGAGGGCCTCGCCGGGGGCGACCGCGCTCGCGTTGGTGAAGCCCTTGATCTGGCGGCGCACGTCGTCGGCCGAGCGCGGGCCGCCGCCGGACGCGGAGGCGCGCGGGGCGGGGACTTTGAGGGTGTTCCTGCCGGAGGCGTACGCCGGGGGCGGGGCGGGGGCCGGGTCCACGTACCAGGGGACGACGTGGCCGGTGTCGTCGAAGTAGGTCTCGCTGCCCCGGAGCCACGGGACCGGGCCCTGTCCGAAGGGGTCCGTCACGGCGTGCGCCAGCGCTCCCGACTCCCAGCGGCGGATCTGCTCCGACCCCATGTCGCTCCCCTCCCTCGTGCCCCCGCGGTGGTGCTTCGCCCGACTGTCGTATGCCGCAAGCCTTTGCCAGGCACCGGACGGCGTACGGGATCGGCCCCAGCACATCACATTAAGCACGCACTCTGTCACTGGTCGTTGCGAATTGACCAAAAGTGGAGGCGCTGGTTCCGATACGGATGACGGGTGGCGGGGTCCGCCGTCAGACGAGGCGTACCGGCTTCTCCGGGCGTATGCCCAGGTCGATCAGCCATGCCCGCAGCGGGGCCGGGTCGCCGTCCTCCACGAGGCTCAGCACCCTCGGGGCGAGGTCGGCCGCCCTCGTGCCGTTGACGAGAAGCGTCGGGCCGTCGAGCCAGTCGAGGCCGGGAGTCGCGCCGGCCGTGTCCATCGCGGCGCAGCACACCATCGCCGTGACGTGATCGGCGAGCAACTCCCGTCCGCTGCGCGGCGGTTGGAGCGGGAAGAGCGGCAGCGAGCCGTCGTCCCACAGCGCGGAGTCGGGCCCCTGTCCGGGCGGCGCCGAACCGGTCGCCGGAGCCGCCGCCTCCTCCCGCGCCAACTCCGCGGTGAGCCCGGCGGCGAGGGCCGCGCTGTGCGGGGAGCAGCTTTCGCCGAGCTCTTCGTCGTCGTCGGCGGCCATCGCCTTGTAGGGCTCGGGGGCGTGGAGGGCGGTGTCCGGTTCCGCGGGTGGGGTGGCGGGGGTCGGGCCCGTCGCGTAGCGCTCGTCGCTCCCGGCCGACTCCGCGTACCGGCCGGAGGCGTCCGCAGCCGGGTCCGTCAGGTGGTCGACCACCCGGGCCAGGGTCGGGGCGTCGTGGTGCGGGGCGACGGGGTCGGGGGAACGGCGGACGCCGAGGGTGTCCAGGACACGGTGGAGGCGGGCCGCGTCGGTACGCCAGGTGCGGTCGACCACCTCCTCCGGGTACTCCTGCCAGTCCACCGGCGCCCAGTCGGGACCGGCCTCGGCCGGGCCGCCGTGGAACAGGCGGGCGGCCAGCAGTGAGGTCGCCTCGTCGATCGTGCCGGGCTCTTCGAGCAGGTCGCAGGCGGGGCGCTCGCCGAGCCGGGAGGCGAAGCCCTCGGCCAGCCGGTCGCGGCGGGACAGCTCCGTGAGCGCAGCGACGACGCCCGCGTCCAGCCGGGACGGCCAGCGGCCCATCCGCCACGCGGGCAGCGCGACCCGGGTCAGCAGCCGGTCCCAGCCCGCGTACGCCAGCCCCACCTGCTCCTGGGCGACGATCCGCAGGCCGTAGTCCACAGCCTGTGCACGCTCGGCAGCGGCGGCGGCCACACCCCGCTCCATCTCGGCCGCGTGCACCCGGCAACTGCGCAGCAGCAGCCGGGCCACCCAGCCGACACCGGCGAGCACCGAGCGGATCACGGGACCACGCGGTGCCGAGGCCACGGCCACCGCCGCGTCCAGGCCCCGTACGAAACGGCGGGCCGCGGCTATGTCCGGGTGCGCGGAGGGTCCCGTACCCGCGACGACCGGGGCGAGCACCGCGCGCAGCTCACCGACCCGCATCCACCACAGGAACGGGGAGCCGATGACCAGGACGGGCGAGGCCGCCGTACGACGGGAGCGCGCCGGGGTGAGGCCGCGGACGCCCGTGATCTCGTCCCGGTCCTCCTGCGGGAGCGGACCGTGGGCCGGGTGGGTGCGGTCCTCCAGCCAGCTGTCGCAGTCCGGGGTGAGGGCTATCGCGGAGGGCGCGGGGACGTCGAGGCGGTCGGCCAGGTCGCGCACCATGCGGTACAGGTCGGGGGCCGACTCCTCGGCGATCGCGACCGTGGGACTCACGGCGGGGCGGGAGCGGGCGACGACCAGCGCGATGGCGCCGGCCGCGAGCAGCACCAGAACGGCGGCCACGCCCATGATCCAGCGGGCGAGGTCCCAGCCCCGGCCCACGAGATGGCCGGAGGAACCGCCGGCGAGCAGGATCACCGCGACGGCGGCGGGCAACAGGGCGACGGCCAGCGCGCGGCTGCGGATGCGCAGCACGGCCAGGGCCCGGGAACGCGCCGCCTGCGCGCCCGCCTCCACACCCATACCGGTCACGACCGGACCTCACCCCCTCCGTGCTGTCCCGCTCTGCTGGCGTTGCTCACTCCCCCACTGTGGCACCCGCCACTGACATCGCAATGCCGGTGGGCCAAGTGCCGGAACGCTTGCGCCGCACCATAGTTGGGGCCCCGGCCCCCGTCAGCCGGATGGGGCATCGGTCACTCGATGGAATGGCTCAGGGGAAAGGTGGATGACGGAGGGCGAGGGTGAGGGCAAGGTTCAGGCCCCGAATCCTGAGACGAATTCGGGGCCTGCGGGGTTCATCGGCGCGCGGGAGCGCTTTGGGGTTCGCTTGGGTTCGCGTGGGGTTCGCTTGGGGTTACGCGCCCGTCGCCGCCTTCGCCGCGATGTCCGTGCGGTGCTGGGAGCCGTCGAGGCGGACGCGGGCCACGGCCGCGTAGGCGCGCTCGCGGGCCTGCGTGAGATCCGTACCGGTGGCCGTGACGGACAGCACCCGGCCGCCCGCGCTGACGACGTCGCCGCCGTCGTGCCTGGTCCCGGCGTGCAGCACGTACGCGTGCGGGGCGTCCTGCGCGGCCACCTCGTCGAGGCCTGTGATCGGGTCGCCGGTACGCGGGGTGTCGGGGTAGTTGTGCGAGGCGATGACGACGGTGACCGCCGCGTCCTCGCTCCAGCGCAGCGGGGCCAGGTCTTCGAGGGTGCCGTTCGCCGCGGCGAGCAGGACGCCGGCCAGCGGGGTCTTCAGCCGGGCCAGGACCACCTGGGTCTCGGGGTCGCCGAAGCGGGCGTTGAACTCGATGACCCGCACACCGCGCGAGGTGATCGCGAGACCGGCGTAGAGGAGGCCTGAGAAGGGGGTGCCGCGCCGCCGCAGCTCGTCGACGGTCGGCTGGAGGACGGTCTGCATGACCTCTTCCACCAGCTTCGGGTCGGCCCACGGCAGCGGGGAGTACGCGCCCATGCCGCCGGTGTTCGGGCCCTCGTCGCCGTCGAGCGCGCGCTTGAAGTCCTGCGCGGGCTGGAGCGGGACCACCGTCACGCCGTCGGTGATCGCGAAGAGCGACACCTCGGGCCCGTCGAGGAACTCCTCGATGACGACCCGCTCACAGGCGTTGGCGTGCGCCCTCGCCGCGTCGAGGTCGTCGGTCACCACGACACCCTTGCCGGCGGCCAGTCCGTCGTCCTTCACGACGTACGGCGCACCGAAGGCGTCGAGAGCCTCGTCGACTTCTTGCGGAGTCGTGCAGACGTAGGAACGGGCGGTGGGTACACCCGCCGCCGCCATCACTTCCTTGGCGAAGGCCTTGGAGCCCTCCAGCTGCGCGGCCTCCCCGGAGGGGCCGAAGACCGGGATGCCGGCCTCGCGCACGGCGTCGGCGACCCCCGCGACAAGGGGCGCCTCCGGACCGACGACGACCAGCTCGGCACCGAGCTCCGTGGCCAGCGCGGCCACGGCGGCGCCGTCGAGGGCGTCGACCGGGTGCAGCTCGGCGACCTCGGCGATGCCGGCGTTGCCGGGGGCGCAGTGCAGCGCGGTGACGTCGGGGTCGAGGGACAGAGAACGGCACAGGGCGTGTTCGCGGGCGCCGGTACCGATGACAAGGACGTTCACGGGGGTCAGCCTAGGACACGGGGAGGGTGGGGCGGGGCGGGGTGGTGTCGGGGGGGGGCGTACGGAGTGGTGACGGGCGGTCGTGCAGGGCGGTGACGGGGTGGTCGTGCGGGGCGGTGACGGGCGGTCGCCCGGGGTGGGGTCGGGCCGTCGTGCAGGGCGGTGACGGGGTGGTCGTGCGGGGCGGTGACGGGCGGTCGCCCGGGGTGGGGTCGGGCCGTCGTGCGAGACGGTGACGGGGTGGTCGTAAGGGGCGGTGACGGGGTGGTCGTGCGGGGCGGTGACGGGCGGTCGCCCGGGGTGGGGTCGGGCCGTCGTGCGAGACGGTGACGGGGTGGTCGTAAGGGGCGGTGACGGGGGGCCGTAAGGGCCCTGCTCAGTCGCTCCCTCCCTACTCGTTCGTGAACTCCTCCATCACCGTCGCTCCCAGCTCCCGCACGATCAGCTCGTGGCCGGAGAGGGCCGACTCGTCGAGGTCGGGGTCGTCGTCCTCGGGGGTGTCGTCCTCGGCGGAGACGGTGTGGTGGACGAGGGCCGCGGAGGGGGTGGCGGCGGCGGGGGGTTGGGGCTGGGCGGGCGCCTGTGCGGAGGGGGAGTTGGTGGTGTTCGTGGGTGCGGGCGCTGCGGCGGGGGTGGGCTGCGGGGATGCCGGGCGGGGGGCGGGCGCGGCGGGGCCGGGGGCGCCGTAGCCGCCGGGTGCGGGTGCCGTGCCGTAGCCACCTGCCGCACCGCCGCCACCGCCTCCGCCGTAGGAACCGCCTGGCTGCGGGGGCGGAGCGCCGCCGCCCGACGGGTCGACGACCGCCTCGATCTTCCACTGGACGTTGAACTGCTCGGCCAGCGCCTGCTTCAGTACGTCCTCGCTGCCGCTGCTGTTGAAGTTGTCCCGCGCCCCGGCGTTGACGAAGCCGATCTGGAGGGTCGTGCCGTCGAAGCCGGTGACCTGCGCGTTCTGGCTGAGCAGGATCCAGGTGAAACGGCGGCGGTTCTTCACCACTTCCAGGATGTTCGGCCAGAGCATGCGGGGGTCGAGACCGCCGGCCGGGGGCTGAACGGGGGCCGCGGCCTGAGCCTGGGGTGCGGAGGCCGGTACGGCGGCGGGGGCGGCGGTGGGTACGGGTGCGGGGGCGGGGGCGCTGTGGGCGGACGGGGGCTGGCCGCCGCCCGCCGGTGTTGCCGTGGGCCAGCCGCCCGGGCGGCGACCGCTGCCTGCGGCGGTGGCGGTGGGCCAGGCGCCGGGGGCAGGGGGTTGTGCCTGGGGTTGCGGCTGCGCCTGCGGGGGTGCCTGGGGTGGCGGGGCGGGTTGGGAGTAGGGGGTGGGGGCCTGCTCCGAGGGCGTCGCGGGGGCAGGGGTCGGGGCAACGCCGGGTGCCCCTGGGCCTCGTACGGCGGCCCGGGCGGCAGCGGCACCGCCGCCCGGCGGGACGGGTGCGGCGCCGCCTCCGCCGTAGGCCGGAGCCTGGGACTGCATCTGTGCCTGTGCCTGTGCCTGTGCCTGGCCCTGTGCCTGCGGTTGGGGATGGCCACCGTGGACGTCGGGTCCGGGGACGTATCCCATGGCGGGTGCTCCGCCGGCGCCCGCGAAGTTGACGCCTCGTTCGAGCCGGTCGAGGCGGGCCATGACGGACTGTTCGTCGCCGTACGCGGCGGGGAGCATCACGCGGGCGCAGATGAGTTCGAGCTGGAGGCGGGGGGAGGTGGCGCCGCGCATCTCGGTCAGGCCGGTGTTGACGAGGTCGGCGGCGCGGCTGAGTTCGGCCGCGCCGAAGGTGCCGGCCTGGGCCTGCATGCGTTCCAGGACGTCGGCCGGGGCGTCGATGAGGCCCTTCTCCAGGGCATCGGGCACGGCCGCGAGGATCACCAGGTCGCGGAGGCGTTCCAGCAGGTCGGCGACGAAACGGCGGGGGTCGTTGCCCCCCTCCATGACGTGGTCGACGACCTCGAACGCGGCGGCGCCGTCACCGGTGGCGAAGGCCTCGACCACGGAGTCGAGCAGCGAGGCGTCCGTGTAGCCGAGGAGGGAGGTCGCCATGGCATAGGTCACACCGTCAGTGCTCGCGCCCGCGAGCAGCTGGTCCATGACGGACATCGAGTCACGCACGGAACCGGCACCCGCGCGCACGACGAGCGGCAGCACGCCGTCCTCGACGGGGATGTTCTCCCGCCCGCACACCTCACCGAGGTACTCGCGAAGGGTGCCGGGCGGCACCAGCCGGAAGGGGTAATGGTGCGTCCGCGACCGAATGGTCCCGATGACCTTCTCGGGCTCGGTGGTCGCGAAGATGAACTTGAGGTGCTCCGGGGGCTCCTCGACGACCTTGAGCAGGGCGTTGAAGCCCGCCGACGTGACCATGTGGGCCTCGTCGATGATGTAGATCTTGTACCGGCTGCTCGCGGGCCCGAAGAACGCCTTCTCGCGCAGCTCACGGGCGTCGTCCACACCACCGTGCGACGCGGCGTCGATCTCGATGACGTCGATCGACCCAGGTCCGTTGCGCGCGAGATCGCGGCAGGACAGGCACTCACCGCAGGGCGTCGGGGTCGGCCCCTTCTCGCAGTTCAGGCACCGGGCCAGAATCCGCGCACTGGTCGTCTTGCCACAGCCGCGCGGCCCGCTGAACAGGTACGCGTGATTGACCCGGTTGTTCCGCAGCGCCTGCTGCAACGGGTCGGTTACATGCTCCTGCCCGATGACCTCGGCGAACGACTCCGGGCGATAACGGCGGTACAGCGCGAGAGACGACACGCGTACGAGGTTATAGGCGCGCACTGACAACGGGGGCCGACGGGCAAGCTCGCGAGGACGCGAGGGGCGGCAGCCACAGGGATGCCGGGCACCGGGCACCGGGCACCGGGCACCGAAAACTCAAGCGCCCCCCACGCACCCGCCAGAGCCAACCTACCCTTGCTGCCTTCCGGCCCTGGGGGAGTTCAGTCAGATAGCGCCGCGTGGGGGGCTCCGCACAGGCTACAGGATCTGAGCGGGGGGAACGAGTTCGCGAGCACTCCTCAACGTCTTGTATTGTTTGCCGCGGAGGATTCGCCTAGTGGCCTAGGGCGCACGCTTGGAAAGCGTGTTGGGGGCAACCCCTCACGAGTTCGAATCTCGTATCCTCCGCCAGTGCCTCACCGGGCACGATGTCGATGGGCCCCGCTGTTCGCAGCGGGGCCCATCGACGTTGTAGTGGCCAACTTGGGCAGCAAGGGGCCGAAATCGGCCTCCATGGTCCCTTCATGTCGGCGAGGCCACACACTTCCCGCCTGAATCTCGGAAAGTACGCCCGCGCGGTTCACGCGCGAAGTTCTCTCGGGCTTCTACCTGTGACGGGCCGCAAGAGGTCCGCCTGCCTGAGAAGGAGACGCTTGTGGACGTACCTACGGCAATGTCACGGCGAAACGGACCGCCCAACAGTTGTTGAGCGGCCGTTCAGTGATGCACAGCCTCAGGGAAGCCGCCAAGCTCGTCGCTGAATCGAAGCTGGTTGCAGAGCTCCATGATCGAGGCGTCTCCGGTACATGGCCGGCGTGTTGACGGCCGAGCGGGGGCTGCTGATGTCAGTTCGCCACTGGACGAACCTCGCGATGCGGCAGCTCGCGCCGCCCTGTTGAGGGTCTCGCCAGCCGCCGTGCGCCGGCTGATCCAAGGTCCGCTCCCATGTCGACCGGTCAAGCAGGAGGAGCGAACGGGTTCTTCTCGTCCGGTGTCTGTGGCGTGGCCGTCCAGGCCGGGCGGGGTGGGAGCGGGGTCCAGTCGGGGCCTCGGTGGGTCAGCCACCACTGGCCTATGACGTGGAACTTCTCCTCGAAGCGGCGGTCCCAGGCGAGGAAGCCTGTGCTGGGGGCCCGTAGCCGGGTCCTGCGGCCGTTCGCCTCGTGGAGGACGACCGTTCTGGTGCCCATGATGGTTTCGATCTGGATGGACTGGATGTCGGCCCAGGGGATGGTTCGGCGGCGCAGGTTGCGGACCACGGCCGCGGACTCGGTGAGGGTGACGCCGAAGTAGGCGGGAAGCAGGATGTCCAGGACCAGCAGGCCGAAGCAGACGGTCAGCCAGGCGGCCAGCGCGTCCGGGGGCGGTGAGCCGGTCAAGGACGTGACGAGGAGGGCCACACCGACGACGAGCATGGGAAACACAGGGCCCAGCCGTTGCCACACCGTCGCGCTGTAGCGCTGTCTCGGTGAACTGCCCACCGCCGCACCCCCGTTGCCCTGTTGTCCCGCTTGTCAGTCGCGGTCGTTCATTGTCGCCATTGTTGCTGTGACCGGTGACCGTCGGCGAAAGAAATTCTCCGGACGTGACAACCTCCTTGGCCCATGCGCCCGTTCCATGGGCATGAAGTACTTCTCACCGCGCACCGCGCCGGTGCCGGGCGGAGGTGGCCTGTGATCCGGACGCCGGTCGGGCGGGACGTCTCCGATGCGGGTGGTGTCGTCGAAAGCGGGCTGGACTTCGACGACTTCGCGCGCAGCCGGCAGGCGCATCTGCGGCGTTCGGCCCATCTGCTGTGCGGGGACTGGCACTTGGCCGAGGACCTGACGCAGACGGCGCTGGCGAAGCTGTACGCGGTGTGGCGTCGGGTGCGGCAGTTGGAGTCGCCGGACGGGTACGCCCGGCGGGTGCTGTACCGGACCTTCATCGACGAGACCAGGCGCCGACGCTGGTGGGAGCGGACGGGATCGGGGGCGCTTCAGGAGGACATGGTGGCCCCGGCCCCGGCCCCGGCCTCGGATCCGGATCTGCGGCTGACGCTGCTGGACGCCCTGCGGCAACTGCCGCCACGCGGACGGGCGGTGCTGGTGCTGCGGTTCTGGGAGGACCAGAGCGTGGAGGCCACCGCGGCGGCCCTGGGATGCAGCGTCGGCACGGTGAAGAGCCAGACCTCCCGGGGGCTCGGCACGCTCCGGCACATCCTCGCCGAGTCCGGCAAGGACTTCGGGACGACAGGAACCGGGACTACGACAGACACCGGCACCGACTATCTGCGGGCGGAGTGGTGAGCATGAACGGGAAGGGCGGTGACCGGTACGCGGACCAGCACACCCACGCCTACGAGCCCCAACTGATCGAAGCCTTCGGTGAGTTGGGCTCGATGCCCGAGCCGCCCATGCCGGACCTCGTGCCGGGCGCCGTCGTACGCGGCACGCGGATGCGCCGGCGGCGCAGGGTCGGTACGGCCGTGAGCGCCGCGGTCGTCGCGGGGGTGCTCGCGCTCGGCGGGCACGCGCTGCTCGCACCCCGGCCCCAGGCCGCGCCGACGCTGCCCGCGGCGGAGCCGACGGTCTGGTATCCGTCGCTGGAGCTGCTGCGGTCGATCCTGCCCGCTCGCAACGCCGCCGAGATCGAGGCCGGGAATCCGCGCCAACCCCTGCGGCCCGGACGGTACTTCAGGGTGACCACCGCCGATGGCGGCACGGCCGACCTCTACGTGGGCGTCAGCCGGACCGCCGTGGACCCGTCGTACGCCCAGCGGGCCCAGTCCTGCCCGAACAACACCGGACGCGTGCTCGCCTCCCCGTGGAACGGCCTGATCTACAAGTGCAGCCTGACCAGGCGCGGGTCGGGCAGCGTGCTGCGCTACTACGTGTCCGACATGGGACTGCCCGAGCCGGGCAGTCCCCGCACCGAGAACTCCTGGGCGACCGGTGTCAGTTACCTGACCTCGGGCGGCTGGACGGTACAGGTGATCGCCGGCTCGCTCGACGAGGCCGCCGCCGGCAAGAGCCGCGGCAGTTCCTGGACGGACACTCCCCTGCTCCAAGTGGCCACCGACCCGCGCATCTTCGACGCCGTCAAGGAGACCGGCGACTGAGCTGACGCACCTCCGGCACACATCTTGATCAACCCCGACAACGAGGATGGCATGAGCATGCCCAAATTCAGTACACCCGACATACGCAGCCCCCTGGTCACCGCACTCGCCATCGGCCTGCTGCCCCTCCTCGCCGCCTGCGGTGGCGGCGGCGCGGGCGCCAAGTCGGCCGCGTCCGGCGGCAGTTCGGGCGGCGGATCCGGCGCCGCCACCACGACCGCCTCCAACGGCGCCGTGCAACTCACCGTCCCCGACGGCGTCGACGAGGCGACCAAGCAGCAGTACATCGAGGAGAACGCCATCGCGGTCTGCATGAAGAAGCAGGGCTTCACCTACACCCCGAACGTGCGGACCTCCACGGCGGCCGATCCGCTCGTGGCGGTCGACGGGGAGGACTACGCGCAGGCGAAGCAGTTCCGGCAGAAGTACGGCTTCGGGTACTACGCCGGCGCCGTCTACCCGAACGACCCGAACGTCCCCTTCAGCAAAGCCGCGGCGGCCAAGCGGATCACGCCCGTGGACCACGACGAGGACGGGCTGACCGACGCGCAGAAGAAGGCGTACGACATCGCGCTGAGCGGTCCCCCGGCCAAGTCCAAGGCCGAGGAGAAGCCCGGCGGCTGCTCGGAGGTCGGGCGGGTCGCGGCGCACGGACCGGCGCTCAGCGCGGCGGCCGAGAAGAACGCCGAGAAGGCCCGTAACGACGCGAACCACGCCAACGGCCTCGCCCTCAACGGAGATCCCCAACTCGTCCAGCTCGCGCAGCAGTTCGCGACCTGTCTGACCGGGCAGGGCATCCCCGTCTCCACCACCCAGCCGACCGGCATGGTCGACATGGTCCGCATCGACATCTCCAAGAAGCTCCCGGAGAACTTCATGTCGATGAGCAAGGAGACCGCGCTGCCCCTCCTGAACAAGGACATCGACATCGCCCTGAAGGACCTGGACTGCGGAAAGAAGTTCCGCGCCGCGTACTTCCCCAAGGAGAAGGCCAAGCCGTACTACGGGGAGGACGGATGAGCCGCCCGGAGGAAGCGAGCACGCGCCGGATCGGCAGCGGTCGTAGGCGACTTGGGCTCGTGGTGGGGGCCGTGGTGCTCGTCGGTGCGGGCGGGTGGTTCGCCGGGACGCAGGTGCAGTCGCCCGCGGACGCCGCCGCCGCGCACACGGCGCCGAAGGCCGGGCCGGTGACCGTGGCGGTCGTACGGCAGTCGCTCACCGCGAGTGTGGTGGCGACCGGGTCGGTCGAGTTCGCCTCGCCGCGGCCGCTCTCGCTGGCCGGGCCGGTCGGCGCGGGGACGTCCGCCGGTACGGACGGCGAGGGTGCCGAGCAGCGGGTCACCAAGGCGCCGACAGCCGGTACGAAGATCAAGGAGGGCGACGTGCTGATGACGGTCAACGGCCGTCCGGTGTTCGCGCTCGGCGGTTCCGTGCCGATGTACCGCGTACTGGGGCCCGGCAGTTCTGGCGACGATGTGACGCAGCTTCAGAAAGCCTTGCAGCGGCTCGGGTTCGACCCCGGCTCGATCAGCGGGACGTACGGTCAGGGCACCGCCGGCGCTGTCGCCGCCTGGTACAAGAGCAAGGGGTACGACGCCCAGGAACCGAGTCCCGCCGATCAGCAGCAGCTCGGCTCCCTCGAACAGGCCGTATCCGCGGCGCAGGAGGCGCTGCTCACCACCGACAGCGTCTCCCCCAGCACCGGTTCCGCCTCTCCGAGCCCCCAGTCCGGCACCGACCAGCAGGTCCACGAGATCCAGGTCAAGTCCGCCAAGAAGGCGCTGGACCTGGCGAACGACGCGCTCAGCAGTTTCAAGGCCACCTACGGTACGAAGGTCCCGGCCGGCGAGGTCGTCTTCCTGCCGAAGCTGCCCGCGCGGCTCGACAAGGTGAGCGTGAAGACGGGCGACACCCCGTCCGGCCAGATCGGCACGGTGACCAGCTCCGACGTGGTGGTGGAGGCGGCCGTCCCCGGCACGGACGCGCAGCTCCTGCGGCACGGGATGACCGCCCGACTGACCACGGCGGACGGCAAGTCGGCGACCGGCACGGTGGATGTCGTGGCGGACGGCTCCGGCTCCGGCTCCGATACGTCGTCGGCCGCGGACTCCTCCGCCTCGGACTCCTCCGCGACGGCCCCCGCCGCCGCCGATGAAAGCGACTCCTCCGACTCCTCCGGCTCCACCGCCGCCGTCCAGGTGCGCATCACCGTCCCGGAGCCCGGGCCGCTCGCCGGTGAGGCCGGGGCCGCCGTGAAGGTGACCATCAAGGTCGGGGCCTCGGACGGCAAGGTGCTGACCGTGCCGATGGCCGCGATCCACACCTCGTCCGACGGGCGGGCCCGGGTCCAGGTCGCCCGCGGCAACACCGTGACCGACGTCCATGTCACCGTCGGGCTCTCCGCTGCCGGGATCGTCGAAGTCAAGCCCGCCGGGGGCACGTTGAAGGCGGGCGAGAGGGTGGTGGTGGGCGAGTGACCGACACCGTGGTGGAGAGCGTGGTCGATACGGTCATCCAACTCACTGGTGTGGAGCGGACGTTCCCCTCCGAGCCACCTGTGCACGCCCTGCGCGACGTCCACTTGACCGTCCGGCGTGGCGAACACCTGGCCATCGTCGGGCCGTCCGGTTCCGGGAAGTCGACGCTGCTCAACACGCTCGGGCTGCTGGACCGGCCCACGGCGGGGTCGTATCTGCTGGACGGGGTGGAGACCACCGGGCTCGGCGACCTGGAGCGGACCTCGTTGCGCGGGAGCCGGATCGGGTTCGTGTTCCAGGCCTTCCACCTGCTGCCGTACCGGACGGTCGACGAGAACGTGATGCTGGCCGAGACCTATCGCAGGCCGCGTTCCGAGCGCGGGCGCGGTGGGCGGCTGGCGCGGGCCCATCTGGCCCTGGAACAGGTGGGGTTGGGGCACCGGGTGGGTTTCCGGCCGGACCGGCTGTCCGGTGGGGAGCGGCAACGGGTCGCCATCGCACGGGCGTTGCTCAGCGATCCGGCGCTGCTCCTCTGCGACGAGCCGACCGGGAACCTGGACACCGAGAACACCCTCTCCGTGCTGGAGCTCTTCGACGACCTGTGCGCGCAGGGCATGACGCTGGTCGTGATCACCCATGACGACGCGGTCAGCCGGCGGGCGGCCCGCCGGGTCCGGATCACCGACGGGCGACTCACGACGGAGGACCGGTGAGAGGCGCGAAAGGGCTGGTGAGAGACGGGAAAGGGCTGGTCGAGCGGCCCTGGATGGATCCGCGGGACCTGTGGACGGAGGCCCTCGCGGGGGTGCTCGCCCGGCCGGTGCGGTCCGCGCTGACCACGCTCGGCACGGTCCTCGGAATCACCACGCTCGTCATCACGATCGGGGTCGCGTCGACCGCGGGCAACCAGATCGTCGGCCGGTTCGACGCCCTCACCGCCACTTCGGTGACCGTGACCGTGCCGGCGCCGCTGCCCGGTGCGGAGGACGCCGGGCCGCTGGTGCCGTGGTCGGGGACCGACGCCGTAGGACGGCTGGCGGGTGTCGTCGCGGTGGCCGCGCTCGCGGACTCGAACGCGACCGACAGCGTGCTGGTGCGGTCCAACGACGTGACCGCGCCCGGTGACATGTCCGGCCAGACCCTCGCCGTGCTCGCCGCCTCGGCGGGGCTGCCGGCCGCCGTGCACGGGACCATGACGGCGGGACGGTTCTACGACGCGGGGGACATCGCCCGGCACGACCATGTCGTGGTGCTCGGCGACCAGGCGGCGAAGCTGCTCGGCATCAAGCGGGTGGAGGACGCGCCGGCGGTCTTCTTCAAGGGGCAGTCGTACACGGTCATCGGCATTCTCGGCGGGATCCGGCGCGAACAGCGGCTGTCCACCGCCGTGTTGGTGCCGCCGACCACCGCGGCCGACCGGATCGGGCTGACGGACATCACCCGGGTGCTGGTCGACACCGCGCTGGGCGCGGCGAAGCAGGTGGCGCGGCAGGCGCCGATCGCGCTGGCGCCCGGACACCAGGACTCGCTCTCCGTCGAGGCGCCGCCCGATCTGTCCAAGGCGCGGGCCGGGGTGCAGAACGACACCAACAGCCTGTTCCTCGTCCTCGGGCTGGTCTCGCTGGTGGTCGGTGCGATCGGCATCGCCAATGTGACGCTGGTGACGGTGATGGAACGCGTCGGCGAGATCGGGCTGCGGCGCTCGCTGGGCGCGTCCCGACGGCAGGTGGCCGGGCAGTTCCTGCTGGAGTCGACAACCATCGGGCTGCTGGGGGGAGTTGTGGGAGCGGCGCTGGGCATCGCGGTCGTGGTGTGTGTCGCCGTGTTCAAGGAGTGGACGCCGGTGCTCGACATGCGGCTCGCGCTCGGTGCCCCGCTGGCCGGCGCCCTCGTCGGACTCCTCGCGGGCCTCTACCCGTCGCTGCGCGCCGCCCGCATGGAGCCGGTGGACGCGCTGCGCGCACCGTCGTAGAAATACGGCCGTCGTAGAAACAAGACGGTCGTAGAAGCACGACGGTCGTAGAAGCACGACGGTCGTAGAAACACGGCCGGGACAGGGCCGACCTCCTGACCTGCACTCCTCGGGCCCGGTGCCGGAGCGGTGAGGGGAGCGGCCCATGTCCTCGATCACCACGCCTCGTGCGGAGAACTCCGCGACGCGGCTGGAGTTCTGGCGCGAGACCGTCAGCCGCACCTTCGTGCCGCTGGAGATCGAGCCGCGTGAAGGGCCCGATTTCCACGCGCGGTTGAGGGTCGCGCGGGTCGGTGAGGCGCGGGTGTCCGTCGTGGCCACTCCGCCGCACACGGCCCGCATCCGGCGACCAGCCGGCTCGGACGCGTCCGACCACGTCAAGGTCAGCCTCCAGCTGACAACGGCGAGGAGCCCCTCGGGGTCGATCTCCTCCACCTCAATGTGCGGGACGGGCGGCGGGTCAGCGCGTGGACGGCGTTCGTCCAACCCGTGCTGGACAGCCCGCTGTTGACCGTGCTGACCGGTGCGCCGGTGGTCCAGGTGCCCGTCGTGGGCGGGCGCGCGTGCGGGGTCGAGGGCGGCCGGACCGTCGCCGTACGGAGTACGGGCGATGTGGTGCTGTCCGGCGGGACGATCGGCGCGGCGCAGTTGCTGCTGCGCAGCGGGATCGGGCCCGCCGACGAACTGCGGGCGATCGGCATCGGCGTCGTCGCCGATCTGCCGGGGGTCGGGCCAATCCGCACGATCACGCGCTCGCCCCGGTGGGGTACGAGTCGGCGCGGCCGGTGCCGGCGGGGACGTCCAACAAGATCGGGGCGCAGTACTTCGCGAAGACCGATCCCGCACTCGCCGTCCCCGACCTCCAGCCCGTGATGTCCCACGTGCCGCTGCCCGTCGTAGGACAAGAGGTGCCGGCGGAGGGACACGGGTGCAGCCTCGCGCCGGGCACGATCCGGACGCTGAGCCGGGGGCGGCTGTGGCTGTGGTCCGCCGATCCGGGCGAGGCGTCCGCGCTCGACCCGCGGTACTTCGAGGAGCCGTACGACCTGCGGGCGATGGTGACGGCGGTCAGGCGGGCGCGGGAGATCGGGGAGCGGAAGGCGCTCGGCGAGTGGCGGGCGCGGGAGGTCGCGCCCGGGCCGGGGGTGGTGACGGACGACGAGATCGCCGCGTATGCGAAGCGGAACCTGGCCAGTTGTCACCACCAGGTGGGGACGTGCCGGATGGGCGCCGTGCCGGAGGCGGTCGTCGATCCGCTGGTTCGGACGCGGGGGCTGCGGGTCGCGGACGCGTCGGTCGTGGCGGCCGTCCCGTCGGGCAACACGCATGCGCCGACCGTGGTGATCGGCGAGCGGTGCGCGGAGTTCCTGATCAGCGGCTGATCTCCCGTTGCGGGGTGCCCCGGTCCGGGTTGGAGTGAGGGCAGAACGCAGCTCACCGAAGGAGTCCGTCGTGGTGGACAGGCGCAGGTTCATCGTGGGGTCCGGTGCCGCCAGCGCCTTGGCCTTGCTCGGCGGGACGGCCGGATGCACGGCGCGGGCCGAGGGCGAGGCCGTGAGCGCGACGGCTCCGGCCGACGGGCACATCCGGGGCGCCACCGCGATCACCAAGGTCTACGGCGACGGGCAGAAGCTCATCGCGGTGGCGGTCGAGTACGACGCCGACATCACCGGTTCGGCCCTGTCGACGTCGACGTTCAAGATCACCGGCCGGACCGTCACCAAGGTCTACGCGAACCGCTCGGCCGACCTCGCCGAGCGGGGCAGGGACGGGCGCCACGTCATCGTCGAGCTGTCGCCGGACGACAAGGCGGCGGCACTGTGGGTGACGCAGCAGGGGTCCGGCGCGGCGGCGGGGAGCGCGTCGCCCACGCCGTCCGGTTCCTCGCCCACCGCGTCCGCTACGGCATCCTCGTCGTCCTCCGCCGGCGCGGCCCCCGGCGGAGGCGGTCCGAAGGTCGGGGACAGCACGCCGGGCGGGACGATCGTCGCCGCGAAGGCGACCGTCACCCAGACCGGCACCGTCACCACCGCCTCCGGCGCCCGCTACCCCGCGAGCGCCACGAAGGTGACCACGGGCGCGGTGAAGAACCTGATCGTGGACGACTTCCGGCAGTTCACCTTCAACGACCCGGTGACGAAACAGACCCTGAAGTACAACCTGTTCGTCCCCAAGGACTACGACCCCCGCAAGCACTACCCGCTGGTCCTGTTCATGCACGACGCGAGCGTGGTCAACGTCGCGACCGAGGGCCCGCTGGTGCAGGGCCTCGGCGCGGTGTGCTGGGCGAGCCCCGAGGACCAGGCCCGGCACGAGGCCTTCGTGCTCGCGCCCGAGTACGGCTCCGTCGTGATCGACGACACCTACGAACCGTCGCCGCTCTTCGACACCACCGCGCATCTCGTGCAGGCGCTCACCAAGAAGTACAGCCTCGACGGGAAACGGCTCTACGCGACCGGGCAGTCGATGGGCGCGATGATGACGCTGGGCCTGAACATCAAGTATCCGGAACTGTTCGGGGCGTCTTTCGTCGTCGCCGGGCAGTGGCCGTCCGACCAGGCGAAGTCGTTGGCGAAAAAGAAACTCTGGATTGTCGTGTCCCAGGACGACGACAAGTCGTACTCCGGCGAGAACGCCATCACGAAGGTCGTCAAGGCGCAGGGCACGGCCGTGGCGACCGCGGTATGGGACGGGCGGTCCACAGGTGCCCGGTTCGCCACGGACGTCCGGAGCATGAAGGCGCAGAAGGCACCGGTCAACTATGCCGCGTTCAAGACCGGCACGGTCGTGCCGAAGGGCTCGTCGACCAGCGCGCACATGGCCACCTGGCACGTCGCCTACACGATTCCGGGCATCCGGGAGTGGGTCATGGGCCAGTCCCTCTGAGTTCGCTCTGAATGCGGCCTGTTTTCGTCGTCGAATTTCCGCCGCCGCCGAATCGGGCGAATGCGGGTCAATAATTGCGGCACGATAACCCGCGCCAGCTAAGGTTGCGCGAAGCGAATTCACCGGGACGACCAGGGAACTTCTGCGCCCCCTGTGGAAACGCTTCATATTTCGCCTATCGCTTCACAGATTGAGGCAGGACAGTGGCGCCCGGCAGCCCTGACAACCTCGATCGAAGGAGCTCACCTTCATGGACAGGCGTAGGTTCATGGCCGGTACCGCGACCGCGACGGCGGGGGCCCTGGTGGTGTTCGCCGGCGCGTCCCCCAGCTCGGCACGGGAGGCGGACGGGACGACGGCCGCGACCGGTGCCGCCGGTGCGGGCGGTTCGGGCGGTTCGGGCGGGGACCATGTGAAGGGCCTCACGGCCATCACCCAGGTCTTCGGCGCCGGGCAGAAGCTCGTCGCGGTGGCCGTCGAGTACGACAGAGAGATCGACGGGCGGACGCTGTCGACGTCGACGTTCACGGTCGCCGACCGCACCGTGACCAAGGTCTACACGAACCGCTCCGCCGACCTCGCCGACCGGGCGCGCTACGGCCGCTACGTCATCGTCGAGCTGTCCCCGGACGACACGGCGGCGGCCCTGTGGGTGACCCAGCAGGGCGGCGGCACCCCGCCCACCGGCGGTACCGGCACCGGCGACTCCGGCGGCGGGGTCGGGGCGGGCGGCCCGAAGGTCGGCGACACCACCCCCGGCGGCACCATCGTCGCCGCGAAGGCCACGCTCACGCAGGCCGGCACGGTCACCACGGCCCACGGCACGCGGTACCCCGCGAGCACCACGGCGCTGACCACCGACGCGGTGAAGAACCTGATCGTCGACGACTTCCAGCAGTTCACCTTCAACGACCCCGCGACCGGTCAGACCCTGAACTACAACCTGTTCGTCCCCAAGGACTACAACCCGCGCAAGCACTACCCGCTGGTGCTGTTCATGCACGACGCGAGCGTGGTCAACGTCGCGACCGAGGGCCCGCTGGTGCAGGGGCTCGGCGCGGTGTGCTGGGCGAGCCCCGAGGACCAGGCCCGGCACGAGGCCTTCGTGCTGGCTCCCGAGTACGGCTCGGTCGTGATCGACGACGACTACCTGCCGTCGACCCTCTTCGACGCCACCGCCAACCTCGTCGAGTCCGTGACGCAGCAGTACAGCATCGACCGCAAGCGCCGCTACACGACCGGGCAGTCGATGGGCGCGATGATGTCGCTCGGCCTGAACATCAAGTACCCCGACCTGTTCGCGGCGGCGTTCATCGTCGCCGGGCAGTGGCCCGAGGCGCAGGCCGCGCCGCTGGCGAAGAAGGACCTGTGGATCCTGGTCTCCGCCGACGACACCAAGGCCTACCCCGGCGAGCAGGCCATCACCGCGGTCATCCAGGAACAGGGCACGCAGGTCAGCACCGCGCTGTGGGACGGGCAGTCCACCGCCGCCGAGTTCGCGGCCGACGTGCGCGGCATGAAGGCGCAGCGGACTCCGGTGAACTTCGCCGCGTTCGAGGCGGGCACGGTCGTACCGACGGGCTCCACGACCAGTGCGCACATGGCGACCTGGCAGGTCGCGTACACGATCCCGGGCATCCGGGACTGGATCATGCGCCAGTCGATGTAGTCGATCGAACGGTGCTCCGCCCCGGGGGCGGGTCCTGGCCGCGGCGCTCGGCGGCATAGAGTGCTGCGGCAGGTCCGGCAGGCGTGGGTGGAGGTAGATCGCGATGGAGAACCTGCCACAGCTCACCGTGGGACGGCTGTTCACCTCCTGGCAGGCGGACGTCCCCGCGCTGCTGGTCGTCGCGGTCCTCGGCGGCCTGTACGGCTGGGGCGTCCTGCGGCTTCGTCGCCGGGACGAGTCCTGGCCGGTGGCGCGGACGGCCGCGTTCGGGCTGTTCGGGCTCGGCACGATCGTGGTCGCCACGATGTCCGCGCTCGCCGTGTACGACCGGGTGCTGTTCTGGCCGGCCGCCGTCCAGAACGTCCTCCTCGACCTGATCGCCCCGCTCGGCCTGGCCCTCGGCGATCCGCTGCGGCTGGCTCTGCGCGCCCTGCCGGAACGCGCGGCGGCGCGGGCGCAGGGAGCCCTGACGGGCCGGGTACTCCGGCTGCTCACGTTCCCCCTCGTCAGCACGGCCCTCGTCCTGACCACAGAGCTGACGATCTACTTCACGCCGTACTTCGAGACGGCGTTGGCCAACGGCTGGCTGCACCAGCTCATGTACCTCCAACTGCTGCTCGCCGGGAGCCTGTTCGTCCTGCCCGTGCTCACCCGCGAGGAGGCGCTGCCCGCATGGTGCACGCATCCGGTGCGGGCGGCGCTGGTGTTCGTCGACGGGATCATCGACGCGGTGCCGGGCATCGTGGTGATGACCCACGGCACGCTGATCGCCGGTTCCTGGTACCTCGCCCACGCCCCGTCCTGGGCGCCGGACGTCCAGCACGACCAGCAGCTCGGCGGCGGCGCGATGGTCGGCATCGCGGAACTGGTCGCGATCCCCTTCCTGCTCGCGATCCTGGTGCAGTGGGCGCGCACGGAACGCGCGGAGACGGTCGCGCTGGACCGGCGGCTGGACACGGAGCTGGAACGGATCGCCCCCACGGAAGCCGTGGTCGACGGCCCGGAACTCGTCCGCCCCTGGTGGGAGACCGAGAACAGCGAGGTCGCACAGCGGTTCCGGGGACAGCGGTAGACGTCCCTCAGGTGAGGGGCAGGGCGTCCAACTCCCGTATGAGCCGGGCCCCTTCGCGGGTCATGATCTCCGGGTCGCGCAGGGCGTTGGAGAGCAACGACATGCCCTGGTAGGCGGCGACGAGGGTGAGCGCGAGCCCCTCGGGATCGGCCGCGCCGAGCTGCCGGTACTGCCGCTCCACCCAGTTCACCAACCCCCGTATGACCTGCCCCGCGGCGAGATCGAGGCCGTCCTCGTACCGCTTGTCCAGCTCTACGGCGAGGGTGCCCATCGGGCAGCCGTGGCGGGCCGCGATGTCCTTCTGGTCGACCCAGCCGCCGATGAGGGCCTTGAGGCGTTCGCGCGGGTCGGGGAGCTGGTCGAGGCGGGCGGTCAGGGTCGCGAGGTTGCCGGTGTGCTCGGAGAGGGCCGCCTCGATCAGCTCGTCCTTGGTCTTGAAGTAGTAGTAGACGTTGCCCGTCGGGACGTCGGCGGCGCGGGCGATGTCGGCGATGGTCGTGCGCTCCACGCCCTGCTCGTGCAGGACCCGGGCGGTGGCGGTGGTGAGCCGCTGCCGCTTGCCCATGGCAGGGGGCGGGGCGGGCCGGGTGGGCCGGGAATCCTTTGAGTCAGTCACCTGACTAACTATAGACAACGGGCGGGTCGATCGTGCTAGCGTCATTCCCGACGGAGTTAGTCAGCCAACTAACTCATAACGGTTCACGCAGGCGACGGGGGTATCGAGATGATCGTGGTGACGGGTGCGACCGGGAACGTGGGACGGACGCTGGTGCGGATCCTCAAGGAGGACGGGGTCCCGGTGACGGCGGTGGCCCGGAACATCAGCGGACCGGGGACGGTGGCCGCCGATCTGGCCGAACCGGAGACCCTGCGGGGCGCGTTCGAGGGCGCGGAGGCGCTGTTCCTGTTGGCGGCGGGCGAGCGGCCGTACGACGTCCTGGACGTGGCCAAGGCGGCCGGTGTCCGCAAGGTGGTGCTGGTGTCCTCGCAGGGGGCGGGGACACGACCGGAGGTGTACGCGCTTCCCCGCCAATTCGAGGCCGCAGTAAGGGAGTCGGGGCTCGACTGGACGATCCTGCGGCCGGGCGGGCTGGACAGCAACGCGTACGCCTGGGCCGAGTCGATCCGCGCCCGGCGCACGGCGGCGGCACCCTTCGGGGACGTGGGCCTGCCGTTCGTGGACCCCGACGACGTGGCGGCGGTCGCCGCGACCGTCCTGCGCGAGGACACACACGCGGGCGAGACCTACACCCTGACCGGTCCGGCGCAGACGACACCCCGCGCGCGGGCGGAGGCGATAGCCAGGGCACTGGGCGAGCCGGTGACCTTCACGGAGCAGTCCCGTACGGAGGCGTACGAGCTGATGGCCCGGTTCATGCCACTGCCCGTGGTCGAGGGCACGCTGGCCATCCTGGGCGAGCCGACCGAGGAGGAGCGGCGGGTGAGCCCTGATGTGGAGCGGGTGCTGGGGCGGGCGCCGGGTACGTTCGCGGCGTGGGCGCAGCGCAACGCGGCGGCGTTCCGGTGACGGCGACGAAGGTTCACGCGACGCCCGTCCTCGACTCGGCCATGACGCACCGGGAGTCGGGGACCGGAGTGCCGATCGTCTTCCTGCACGGCAACCCGACCTCGTCGTACCTGTGGCGGAACGTCCTGCCGGGCCTGACGACCGGACGGCTCCTGGCCCCCGACCTCATCGGCATGGGCGAGTCGGGCAAGCCGCCCATCTCCTACGACTTCGCCGACCAGGCCCGCTATCTGGACGCCTGGTTCGACGCGCTCGGGCTGTGGGACGTGGTGCTGGTCGGACACGACTGGGGCGGCGCCCTGGCCTTCGACTGGGCCGCGCGCCATCCGGACCGGGTGCGGGGCATCGCGTTCACGGAGACCATCGTGAAGCCGATGACCTGGGAGGAGTTCCCCGAGGGCGGCCGGGAGCTGTTCCGGGCGATCAAGACGGCCGACATCGGCGAGGCCATGATCCTCGACGAGAACGCCTTCATCGAACAGGCCCTGCCCGCCGCCTCCGCGACCCCGCTCGCGGCAGCCGACCTGGCCGTCTACCGAGAGCCGTACCCGACCCGCGAAAGCCGCCGCCCCCTCCTGCGCTGGGCCCGCTCGATGCCACTGGACGGCGAACCCGCAGACGTCGTGACCAGGATCGAGGCGTACGACCGCTGGCTGGCGACCAGCCCGGACATACCCAAACTGCTGCTCACGTTCGCACCCGGGGCCGGGACGATGATGACCCCGGACATCATCGCCTGGTGCGCCGCGAACATCGCGGCCCTGGAGATCGACCACTCCGACGCGGTGGCCGGCCACCACACACCGGAGGACCGGCCGGAGGTGATCGCCGGGGCGATATCGGGGTGGGCGGAGCGGCTCGGGCTCCTCTACTGAGAAGCCGTGCCCCGCTACCGCACGATCCGCACCCGCCGTTCCACGCTCACCTGGTCGATGTCCGACGTTCTGACCGTCACCTTCATCGTCCAGGTGCCGGCGATGGGGAGGTTGAGGGAGTTGGTGCCCCAGTAGCCGCCCTCGTCCTTGATGTTGGCGTCGAGGGGGCCGATCTTCTGGGCCGGGAGGGTGAAGGAGAGGCGGAGTTCGGGGACCGTGGCGAAGCCGCCGTCGGGGCCGTAGACGACCGCTTCCACCGAGTTCAGGCCGACGCGGCCGGGGTCGAGGGTGATCTGTACCTTGCCGCCGGCGTTGCCGACGCGGAAGGGGACCATGGTGACGGAGGCCGCGGGGATGTCGGCCGGGGTCGCCGTCTGTTGTGCCTCCGCCGCCGCTCTGCCCGGCAGGGTGTTGGTCAGCAGGGTGGTGATCACCAACACGGTGACGCCTACGGCGACTTCGAGCAGGACCGAGCGGCGCAGGCCGCGGCGGTATCCGTCAGGGGAGCCGTCACCGGCGCCGGGGTCCGGGAGGGCCTCGCCCTCGCTCTGCCCCTGGCCGGTGGACTTGGCGGACGACGCTCCGTCCGCCCCCGTCTTCACCAGCTCCGGGACCTGGAGGTGCACTTCCGCCCCCGCCAGCCGTGCCGTCCACTGGCGGGACCAGGCCGCCGCCGCGAGCAGCAGTGCCACCGCGCCGAGTTTCACCAGCAGGATGCGGCCGTAGGACGTGCCGGTCAGGGCGTTCCAGGAGCCGAGGCCGCGCCAGGACTGGTAGACGCCGGTGACGACCAGGACGGTGACCGAGATGAAGGCGAGGCGGGAGAAGCGGGTCACCGGGGCCGCGTCGAGGGCGGGTGAGCGATAGAGGACGGTGAGGAGGGCCGTGAGGCCGCCCAGCCAGACCGACATCGCGAGCAGGTGCAGGACCGCCGAGGTCATCGCCACCGGTACCTGGATGCCGGCGGACGCGTGTTCCGCCGACGCCCAGGTCAGGGCCAAGCCGACGGCCAGAGCGGCGCCCGTCCCCAGGGCGACCCGTCCGAACCGGTCCCGTCCCCGGAGTCGTAGGAGGAAAGCCGCCGTTGCGGCGAGGAGGAGCAGGCGGGCCGCCAGGGCCTGACCCGGGCGGGTGGTGAGCGTGCGAGGGAAGGCGGCGGGGTCGAACGCCGTGGCCAGGCCCGTGCCCGCCTCGTAGGGGGCGCGGAGGATCAGGAGGGCCAGGGTCGACGCCAGGAGGGTCCACCAGCCCGTCAGGATCGGCTTGTTGAGGACCGTGGGGTTCGGGGGGCGGCACAGGGCCAGGAAGGTGGCAGTGCCGATGAGGAGGGCCGCGGCGATGTACGCGAAGTAGCGGGCCGTGTCGTACAGGCTGGCCGTCAGCGGGTTCTCGTTCGGGGCCGTGCTGATCGGGGTGGTGGTGGCGGAGGGTTTGCCGATGGAGAAGGTGAAGGCGCCGGAGACGGGGTGGCTGTCGGCCGAGACGACGCGCCAGGCGACCGTGAAGGTGCCGGTGCCGAGCTTGGCCGGGAGGGTCACGCTCGCCGTGTCGCCGGCGTCCTTCGCGTGGTGCGCGGAGCTGGTCTTCACCCGCCGGTTGTCGGGGTCGTAGACGCGGAAGGAGTCGTCGAGGAGGGCGACGGACTCGGAGAAGGTGAGGGTGAGGGTGCGGGGGGCCGACTTGAGGACGCTTCCGTCGGCGGGGTCGGTGGATTCGAGGGCGGCGTGCGCGGACGCGGTGCCCGCGCTGCCGAGGAGGAGCAGGACCAGCACGGTGCCCAGCAGCACCAGCCCTTGAACTCCTCGGCGCCGACTGCCTCGGCGGTCGCCGTTGACTCCGTAGTCGCCGTTGACTCCGTAGTCGCCGTTGACTCCGTCGCGTCCAAAACGCTGTCCCTCATTCCGTCGTCGGCGCACGTCATATCTCCGTCTTCGGACTTGCAGGCCTCGGGGTATGTACGGAAGAACCGTTCCCTTCGCTCACCACGTGGGCCGGGCCGAGACTCCGCCGTCCACGACCAGGTCGTGCCCGGTGACCCAGGAGGCGAGCGGGGACGCCAGGAACACGCACGCGTCGCCCACGTCCTCCGGGCGGCCGAGCCGCCCCGTCGGCGCCGCGTCCCGCCACCGCCGCACCCCCTCCGGCCAGGCCTCCCCCAGTCCCTCCCGGTCGATCAGGCCGGGCGAGACCGTGTTGACGCGGATGCCGTACGGGCCGTACTCCAGGGCGGCCGACCGCGCGTGCATCACCACGGCCGCCTTGGACGCGGAGTAGTGCGCGTGCAGCGGCGCCGGGGCGCTCGCCTCGATGGACGCGATGTGCGTGACCGTGCCGCCACCGTGTTCCCTCATCACCTCGGCCGCCGCCTGCGTGCACGCGAACACGCTCATCAAGTTCGTGTCGACGACCGCCCGCCACTCCGCCGCCGTCATCCCCTCCAGCGGCTGCGTCGGCTGAACACCCGCGTTGTTGACCAGCGCCGTCAGCCGCCCACCACCGAACTCCGCCGCCTCGCGCACCAGCGCCCGGCAGGCCTCCTCGTCGCTCAGATCTGCTCGCAGTACGACGGACTCGGCGCCCAACTCCCTTACCCGGGCCGCCACTTCGCTCGCCGCCCCGACCGCCGTACGACAGTGGACCGCGACCGCCGCCGCGCCCTCTTCGGCGAACCGCACGGCGATGCCCCGGCCGATGCCGCCGCCCGCGCCCGTGACCAGGGCGACCTGGCCCGCCAGCAGGCCGCTCACGGGCGGCACAGCCCGGCGATGCGGGCCGCCTCGGCCGGGTAGCGGGCGGTCAGCTCTGCGGTGTCGCCGTGCTCGTAGCCCTCGTAGGTGAAGCCGGGCGCCATCGTGCAGCCGAAGAACGTCCACGCGCCGAGCGCCCGCGCCCCCATCCAGGTACCGGCCGGCACGGTCAACTGGACGTGCTGGCCGTGCAGGACGTCCGGGCCGAGGACCGCCGTGCGGGAGGTGCCGTCGGGGGCGAGGAGCAGGAGTTCGAGCGGGTCGCCGAGGTAGAAGTGCCAGACCTCGTCGCCGGGCAGCCGGTGCAGGGCGGAGAAGTCCGGGGCGGCGAGGAGGGCGACTATCGCGGTGCCCTCGGGGCGGCCGTCGGACCGTTCCGGGCCCGCCCAGGTACGGCGGAACAGGCCGCCCTCGCGGGGAATCGGCTCCAGGTCGTAGTGGGCGACGAGGTCTTCTGGGGTCACTCCGGCAGGCTACGGGAAGGCCACCTCACGAGGCAGAAACGCCAGTTGGGCGTGCTTCTCTGGCAGGAACACGTCCGGGATGTCGATCTCCGGGAGCACCACCTTCGGGCCCGCCACGAATCCCTGCCGCAGGAAGCGCGCGATCGCCTTCTCGTTCCGCACATCCGGATCGACCACGATCCGACGCCGGTCCAGGCCGAGCAGGACGTACCCGGCGAGGACACCCATCAGCGCCGCCGACCAGCCGGGGCGGACGCCCTCCGGTCCGGCGGGGGCGAGGAGGAGGTGGATGCCGATGTCTCCCGGTTCTACGGCGTAGCAGTCGCCGACGCGGTCGGCGGCGGGCTCGTAGGTCTGGAGGAGCGCGACCGGTTCGTCGTCCCTGAGCACCAGGTGCGCGTGGTGGGTGTCGAGAGTCTCCATGTGGGCGTAGATCTCGGCGACTTGGGCCCAGGTGAGGCCGTTCATGCCCCAGAACGCGGCCCGTTCCTCGCTGACCCAGCGGTGGATCGTCGCGGCGTCGGCCTCGGGGTCCAGGGGGAGGATGCGGACGGTGCCGAAGCCGTCGACGTGCTGTTCGTGGACCGGGCGGCGAGCGGGCGGCTCGGGTTCGAGACGGCTGAAGTCGGTGATCACCGGGACCAGATCTCCCTTGAGCCACAAGGGGAGTTGGTCGCGGTGGTGCGGCGAGGCGGGCAGCCCCGACGCGCCCAGCGGCACCACCCACAGGCTGTCCTCCCGCCGGGCCAGGTCCCATACGAAGCGGGCCGCCGGGCCGCGCGCGCTCAGGTCGGTGAGCCCGGGCACGGAGGAGGTGCACAGTACGCAGTCGTGGTCACCGGACAGGCCAGGCCCGGGAGTCGGGGTGCCGGCGAGTGTCCGCCAGGGGGTCAGGCGGTGGGTGTCGCCCCAGGTGCCGAGGGGTGCGGCGGCGACTTCCTCGACCGCCGCCCGTACAGCCTCCGGCCGGTCGATGCCGTACAACTCCCCTGTCCCCAGCAGGTGTTCGAGCGCGAAGCCCACGCGCGGGAGCAGCGCGAGCCACGGCAGGAACACCTCGGGGTACGCGGGCGGCTCGGCCGGCGCCGCGAACGCCGGGTGGGCCGCGAGCCGTCGTACGACCGCGCCGCGCACGGCCGCGTAGGCGGCGGCGTCCGTGCTGTCGGCGTCCATGCGGCGGTTCCAGGTCAGGAGCCGGTCACGGAGTGCGGTGGCCTCGGGCGTGAGGTCGGTGAGGGCGGCCAGATGGTCCAACAGGGCTGTGACGGAGCCCAGTTGGGTGTCCATGTGGATCGCGGGCATGTCGGCGGCCGACCAGTGCGGGCGCTCGGCGAGGAGCTCGGCGATGCGGTCGGCGCGGTGGGGCGGGGCGAACTCGACGCCGAGCGGGGTGGCGGGGCCGCGCTGGTTGGCCATGACCGCGATGCCGTCGGCGGGCGGTTCGGCGCGGGGCGGCTCGTGCCAGCCGTGCCATTCGTGGCCGGGTTCCCAGGCGGGGACGAGCCGGGTGCGGTTGGCCTCGGCGCGCAGCGGGACCTTTCCGGCCACCCGGTGCAGCAGTCCGCCCTCGGTGTCGGCGGCCTGGACGACGTTGACGGGTTCGGCCCAGTCGTCGAACGCCCGGTCCACGTCGGCGACTTGGCGGGCGCGCAGGAGCGGGAGCAGGGTGGTGAAGCCGAGGTCCTCGGTGACGCGGGGCGGGTAACGGAGGCTGATGGCGAGGGGCGGGGTGCCGGGCGGCGCGGTGACTCCGCCGTCCAGGCCCTCCGGCCCGCCGATGACGACCGGCCCTCGTTCGGTCTCGATGACCTCGACCTCGACGGGTGCCTCGCCCGCCACCTCGACCGTCTCCGTGTGCCGGACCGCGCGCCGCCAACTCCCGTCCGGGCCGAGGGCCTCGACACCGGCGCCGGTGCGGCGCAGGCGCTCCCGGTAGAGGTCCTGGTAGTCGGCCATCGCGTTGGTGATGGCCCAGGCGACCGTGCCGGTGTGGCCGAAGTGGGCGATGCCGGGGACACCGGGTACGGCGAGGCCGACGACGTCGAACTCCGGGCAGGAGAGGTGGACCTGCTGGTAGACGCCGGGGTCCTCGATGAAGCGGTGCGGATCGCCGGCGAGGACGGGCAGGCCGGTCGTGGTCCGTGCCCCGCTCACCAGCCAGCCGTTGCTGCCCGAGGTGCCGGGTCCGTCGGTGGCGAACAGGCCGACGGCGTCCGGCCCGAGGTGCCGTACCGCCTCCTCGCGCCACAGCTTGGCCGGGAACCCGGCGAACAGGATGTGCGTGGCGAGCCAGACCCCGAGCGGGGTCCAGGGCTCCCAACGGCCGGGCGTCAGCCCCGACTCGGCGAACTCGGGAGCCGAAGTCCCTTCTCCCAGGCCTTCGTTGACACCGTCGACGTACGACCGGACCCAGCGCGCGGTCTCCGGGTCCCGCTTCTCCAGGGCGGCGAAGCAGCGTCTGGCGGTGTCGTCGAGGCGGGCGCGGCGGGCGAAGAGGTCCCAGGGCAGGGCGCCGATGCCGAGGAAGGCGGCCGAGGTGCCCTGCGCGCGGTGCCGTTCGGTCTCCAGCTGCCAGGCGCGGTCGTGGGCGGTGACGCGGCCCTGGGCGCGGGCGAGTTCACCGGCGCTGTCGGCCCGCAGGTGGGGGATTCCCCAGGCATCGCGGTAGATCTGGGTCGTCACCCTGTGAACCCTCTACTTCCCTGTTTCGAGGCTGTGATTTAGGTTAGCCTTGCCTAAGTTAATGGTGGTGAAAGCGTACGCGAAGGGTGAAGAGACGATGGCACAGGGGCGCGGATGGGAGGGCGCGGTTCTCCGGCTGCTGCGCGCCAAGGACTTCGAGTTCACCGTGACGAGGGCCGAGGACGTCACCCCGCACTACCGCCGCCTCCACCTCACCGACGGCGGCATGCTCGCGGCGACCGGCGTCCATCCGACGATGTGGGTCCGGCTCTGGTTCGACAACGCGGGCAAGCCGCACCAGCGGGCGTACACCCTGGTCGACCCCGACCCGGCGGCCGGCACGTTCGGCCTCGAATTCGCCCTGCACGAGGGGCACGCGAGCGACTGGGCGCGGTCGGCGAAGCCCGGCGACACGATCGGGGCGACGGTCCAGGGCACCGGCTTCGAGACCCCCGACCCGGCCCCCTCCCACCTCTTCGCGATCGGCGACCCGGCGTCCGTCCCCGCCGTCAACTCCCTGCTGGGGGCGGTGGGTTCGACGGTCCCGGCGACGATCTGGTTCGAGGGCGAGCCCGCCGGACTCCCCCTGCGCACCGCCCCGGACCGGCACGAGATCCGCGCGCTCCCCAGGGGCCGGCTGACCGAGCGCGTCCGCGCGGAACTCCCCGACCTCCTGCGGGCCACCCCCGACCCCTACGTCTGGATCACCTGCGACACGACGACGACCCGGGCGCTGTCCTCGTACGTCCGCAAGGAGTTGGGCGTACGGCGGGAGCGGGTGCACGCGCTGGGGTACTGGCGGGCCACCTGAGGCGGGCCGACGGGGACCCTCTTCAAAAAAAGTGTGTCACTTTTCACGCAAAGTGACACACTTTTACAAGGCACCCTCCCCGTGCACAGGGAGGCGTCCCGACCCCGGACGCGCCAGAATCGACCCATGGACGTCACCCTTCACCTCGCCCAGGACCCCGAGGCCGACGAGCTCCTCGGCCGTTCCCCGCTCGCCGCGCTGGTCGGGATGCTGCTCGACCAGCGTATTCACATACGACGTACGTGGACGAGCCCCCAGTTTATCCCTGCCGGGCGCGCGTCGACAGGGTGCCACGATGACCCAAATCCCCTGCTCAGCGCCCCTGTGAGCGTTTCGGAGGGTGCGGCTCAGGCCGCATAGAAGGTGCCCACTAGGCAGCAGCGAGGCGACTCGGTATTACGAAGCAAGATCACGACGCAAAAGAACGCCCGACCACGGCGGCGGTCGAGCGCTCTTAGGTTGGGAGTGTACTGGCGGCTACTCCTCGCCGAACTCACCGTCGCGGGCTCCGTCGATGAACGCCGTGAACTCAGCGTTCGTGAACGTCAGCACCGGTCCCGACGGGTCCTTGCTGTCACGCAACGCGCGACCGCCACCAGGCAGAACGGCCACCTCTATGCAGTTGCCGTTGTTGCCGGAGTACGACGACTTCACCCACTCCAGCAAGGTGGGTTGGATGGTTGGCTTCATCGGCCCTGTTCCGTTTCCTGAAGGGCGTCAGTGATGAGCGCCCGGGACTTGCTGACGTTGGCTGCGGCCATGTTGAGGCGACGGAACAGCGTGGTGTACGTCTCCACGTCCGCAGCGTCCTCGTAGTAGAGGGTGCTTGTTGGCGACTCGGTGTAAACGACGTCTGTCTCGGCCGAGGTCGGGAAGCTCATGATTACGAACGGTCCGAAGAGACAGGCGTTCATCGGGTCCTCGCGCGGCAACACCTGAAGCTCGACGTTCTGCTTCCTACTGTCCGCGATCAAGGACTCAAGCTGTGCCCGCATCACGTCGCGACTGCCGACCTGGTGGTAGAGCACGTTCTCCGCGACGATCACCCACAGCTGTAGCGGGCTGTCTCTGGTCAGGATGCTCTTACGCTCCCGCCGTACGTTGATCTGCGCTTCGATCTTCTCCTTGGTAGCGTCCGGCGCCTGGAGCTTGATGAGCGCTTCGGTGTACTCCGGGGTTTGCAGCAGACCAGGTACAAGGTTGGTCTCGACGTTGTAGAGCTCCGACGCGTCCCACTCGACAGCGGCGTAAGCCGCGTACGCCGGGTCGACCACGTTGACGTACCGACTCCACCAACCCTTTTGCTTGGCCTCACGCGACAGCTTCTCGATCGCGGACCGTTCGGTTGGATCGACGACGTTATAGGCGTCCATGAGTGCCCGGAGGTCCGGCAGACGGATGCCGGACTGCGCGTTCTCGATCCGGCCAACCTTTGATTCCGCCGAACCAAGCACCTTGGCAGCGTCGGCATGGGTCAGCCCAGCAGCGTTGCGAAGCTCCCGGAGCGTCCGGGCAAGTCGCCGCTGACGGAACGTCGGGTTGTTGTTGATGGGCACCGATCCGGCCGCCTCTCCTACTCCTTCTTGCAGGTCAAGTGTGCCGCTCGCCTCACCGTGAGGGCAACAAGCATTCGGACCCACTCAAAGTGGGGACTTGACACTTTAGGGTCTCCACCATGCACAGTACTTACTGTGGTGGGACGTCTGCTCGCCTGACGTCGGCTTCGTCGCTCGCCCGCCCGCGAACCGTCCGAGGGGACCCAAGTATGGCTGAACCCAGGTCATTGCAGGTGCGGTATAGAAGACGTCGCCCCTCCGTACCGGCTGCTCGTGCTAAGGCCCGAGCCGTCGCGTTCGACTGGCGCTTACCTCCGCACGTCGCTGACTCCCTAGAGTGGGTAGTCACCGAACTGGTGACGAACGCGGTAATCCATGGCCGGGCAACCCGGGGAACGTACGTTTTGGTGGCCTACCACCTTGATGACGACCTCTTGCGCGTAGAAGTTCGCGACGCTGCAACCGGCACCCCGAACCTGATCCTCTCCGACACCCTGGCGAGCGACCTTGCCCTAAGTGGTTGCGGACTCAAGATCGTGGCTGCGCTCTCTGAGAGCTGGGGCGTCACGCAACGGGTCATCGGCAAAACGGTGTGGGCCGAGTTGGCCATGTCCTCGAAGGAGGACGAACCCCATGACCGGTGACACGATCAACCACCGTCCGCTCTGCGCTGGCTACCTGCGTCGGCTGGACGGTGTTGACGATCAGGTTGAACAGCGCCTCATAGCCGACATGTGCGCGCTCAGCGCACGCGAGGGTTTCACGCTGACGCTGGTGTTCATCGAGAAGCAGCCCGGCTACACAGCAGCCCTCGATGCCATGACGCACTACTGCCAACGCCACGACATACGCAACGTGGTCGTGCCGTCCAGCCAGCACCTCAACACCTTGCCCTCGCTGGCGTACCTCGCAGAAAACCTGCTCCAACAAGACATAGGCGGTCGGGTATGGATCGCCGCTCCTACCAAGGAGGAAGAGATGTCGTGCCCGCTTGCGACTGAGGACGGCGGGACGACATGACCGCCAACAACAACGTCACCCCGATCCCCCTACTCGTCTCCTCGATCCGCTTGGTCGCCGTCCCTACAGCCGTCGCTGTCTCACGGATGTTCGTCCGCCACACGCTGGAGCAGTGGCACTTTGAGGAGCACATCGACGTCGCGACGCTCATCATGAGCGAACTGGCGACCAACGCCATCAAGGCAACCGGCATCACCAGCCCGCAACCGAAGTCGTGGCAGATCACCGACGAACACGTTGTCGCGATGCAGCTCCGAGCACTCGGAGCCAGTCTGTACGTCGAGGTCTGGGACAGGAGTGGCGGCGATCCCGTCAGGAAGAACCCGGACCTTGAGGCCACCAACGGGCGTGGCCTACTCCTGGTCGACGTGCTCTCGAAACGGCGGAGCATCTACCGGCCCCCTGTCGGCGGGAAAATCGTCTGGGCTGAGTTGCCCCTCGGCGTCCCCCTAGAGTCGCCACCCCTCAAGCCGGTACATCGGCCGCTCTTGCTCGGTCCCGGCATCCGTGCACCACGAGGTCCGGTTGAAAACCAGGCACGTACGGCCCTGTTCGACTGGCTGACGAAGACGACCATCGACTCCGAACTCTCGTCGCGGGTGAACGATGCGACCTAGGACCGATGGCCGGCTGACCGTTGATCGGCTCGACCTAGCACCGCACGGCGGTGCCCGATGAAGCCAGGCGAAATATGGGGCGTCTTCGACTGGTACTACGGGGCGTGCTTCCGCTGCGAAGCGTTTCGCGTGCCCGTGGCGTTGGTCGGCGACATCACGGCCACGGACACGAAGGTCGAGTTGTACGCCTGCCATCACTGCATCTTCCGGATGCAGCAACGACATTGGTTCGCAACCGGCCGCCGTGCCTGGCAACTTGAACAGCTTCACCTACCGCCTCGTGGCGGATCTCGGATGACACGACCACTTGCTACACGGTGGCTGCGCTACGTGAAGCGAAGAGACCACAAGAAGTAGGAACGCCCCGCGACCGGCTAACGGACGCGGGGCGTTGCGGCGACCACGGCTATGAACACGAGCAGCAGATACAACGGGGCGAACCAAGCGAAAGCCTGTAGGTGAGCTGCCCAAATCATGGCCTTGTCCCGAGCGGCAAACGCTTCCTCGGCACCCAGGTGTATGTACTTATTCCAGGCACGCTCACCGGCCACCGTAGGCGAAAGCGTCCAGTAGAACGTTTTAATCTCTGGCTTTCGCGGCTGACGAAGGGAGGAGCGAACCGACTCCCAGAAGGTTGTTCGGTGTGGCGGCTCCCAATTCCGTGGGGGCACGTGGGGTGCCAGTGGCTCTACATCATCAGGTAGCTCGGGTTGAGCTTGGGTGACTATCAAACGCGCCAGTTGCTCGATGGCCTGGTTCTCGGCGTAGAACTGCGCTCGTTCCGACCCGTAGAAGTGACCATCCTCGATGGCCGCCTTCCGACGGGCAGTTACGTTCTTTCTACGCGGTACCCCGACAGCCAAGGCGTGTCGCAGTGCCACTGCTTGGTGGCCGTCACCAAGTTCGTCGATCAGTGCTGCTAGCCGCCGCGCCCCATCCTCTTGGTCGTCGGCGTTCAACATGCGGAGCAGGACGTGTTGGTCCTCCAGTGCTTCCGGCGTCAGCCCGTCGCCTCGGCGCAACTGGGCCAAGCTCGACGTCACGTCCTCGTAGATGCCCATGGTTCTACCCCCTCAGCTGCTGGAACAGGTTGCCCGGATCAACGGACCGACTGCAAGTCCACTGCAGAACGCCTCCTTGCAGCTTGGTTGCAGTGACTTCACCCCCTGGCCGGCGGCAGGTTGAAGCCCCGGACCAAGCCGGTCCGCGGTGAACCCGTAGAAGGAGACGTTCTAATGGCCAGTGAGCTGGAACTGAGGAACTTCAACCAAGCTGGCGGGCGACGAGAAGTGTCTAGGCGCGTCGCCCGTGGCCTGCGTACGGTCCAAGAAACCCAGACGCTCGACCTGGCCCGCCTGGCGGGTGAAGGCGAGTACACCGAACTGCGGGCCATGTTCCGGAAGCGCATCGTCGAGGACGGCATGCGCGACGTGACCGATGTCGTTGAGGTCGCACAGCAGTTGGCGGCGGGCGACCAGTTCGTCGCTTCCCTGCTGATCCCGATCGTGCAGGACTTCGCCCGGCAGACCTCGCAAGACATTCGTTCCTTCGGGCGTTGAGGGTGATGGAAACCCTCCTCCACTACGGGCTGGGCGCCGTCATCCTCGTTGTCGGCATCGCCGTGCTGCTGGTGTGGTTCTGGATAGAGGAATACCTCTGGAACCGGAGACCCAAGCAGACAGCCCGCAGCGTCCGGCAAGCCAACAAGAAAGCCATCTCCAACCTGCTGTCGTCGGCGCAGAGTTATGAACTCAACCGTCGACGCCTGCGGGGCGACACCATCGACCGGATGCGGACCGTTGTCCGCGACCACCAAAGTGCAGGCCGAGGCCGCCGCAGTTCGAGGCGTCCATGAAGAAGGCCCGAGCCATGTTGGTCACTCTGCTTCTCGCAGCGATCTGCGTCCGGGTGGTGTGGTGGACCATCGCACCGATGTTGCCCTACGCAATTAGCGGCCTGGTCGTCGTCACCGTGATGGGGTACATCATCCACCGCACGATGAGATGGTAAAAGAATTCGGGCAACACTCACGCAAGGTATGAGAAAATGTCCTGCGTGAGTGTTCCCGAATTGCTGACGTTATCTGCCGCCTCCGCCCCTCTCATAGGTGTGGGCTTTATGGAATTCAAGGACATGCAGACCTCGGCAAGCGGGCACATCCCTTTTAAGCTGCACTTCCCTGCAGACTTGGAACCCGACCAAGTAGCCAACTGGTTCCGTTCGCTTGGTGGCACGCTCCCAAGAGGCGGCCACCTCTTCGGTAGCACGACCGTCGTACTGGAAAACCTGGCCACCGAGCGCGGCATCAGTCACCGGCTCCTGGCTCCCAAGCAACACGCCGACTACATCGGGCAGCAGCTGCGCACCTTGGTTCCGGGCATCAACGTGACGGAGGACGACCAGGAGGAGCCCGAGGCCGGCTGGACCGCCGCGGTGGAGCTTGGACAGTCCAACCCAAGTCGCAGCTTGAGCCTGCCTGATCTAACCGCTATAGCCCACAGCATCCTTGGCACCTTCCAGGGCCTTGGACGCGATGAAGCGTTGGTCGTGCAGTACGTGCTGTCTCCTGCAGTACGGGAGCGACCACCGGTGCCTACGCGCGAAATCAGCAGTACCAACTTCAGCATCGTCGGTCACCTGCTCACAGGGACCAAGGCTGCCGACAAGGACGAGATAGCCGACCGCCGTGCCCGCGCCGCTGAAGCAAGCTTTCTCGGCGTCATCCGGATTGCAGCACGAGCCAACTCGACCAAGCGGGCACGCCTGCTCGTGTCGAACGTCCGCAAGGTGTTCTCAAGCACCGGCAGTCCACACAACCGGATACGCAACCGGTACGTCTCAACTAAGCGCGTCGCACAGCGTATCGACCACGCCAGTAGTCCCCTGCTCTTTCCCGGCCGGTACTCAACGACTGAGTTGGTCGGCCTGACAGGGTGGCCGCTCGGTGACCCACATGTCGCCGGACTTGCGAGGGGACGCACGCGTCAGCTTGCCGCCACCGGTTCAATCCCACGCAAGGGACTGGTGATCGCCCGGTCCAACTTCTCGCAGGACGACCGCTTGATCGCAGTCGACCCCGTACAAGCAGCACAACACATGCAGATTGTTGGGCCGACTGGCTCCGGTAAGACTGTGGTAGCTCAAAACCTCATCTACCAGAACATGATGGCGAACCGAGGCGTGATCCTGATCGAGTCGAAGGGCGACCTGTACAACAGCGTCTTGAACACCGTGCCAAAGCACCGTCTCAAAGACATAGTGCTCGTGGACGTGACCGACACCGATTACCCGCCTGCCTTCAACATCTTGCAGGGTGCCCCTCAGGTGGTGGCGACGGACATCCAAAGACTCTTCGACCACCTGTACCCGCAAGACGCAAAAGGTATCCGCGTACGGCAAGGCTTCTACCACCTCATCTTGACGCTCCTGATGAGTAAGAACGCCACCCGACCCATGACGTTCGCCGACATCGGGCCGCTCAGCGTTCCTAGGGCCAACCAAGCACAGTTCTCCGACCAGTTGATCCGTGGCGTCTCACACGTCGAGGAGCTGGCCATGTGGTGGCAGGAAATCACCAACCTTCCGCGTGCTCACCGGGACAACTACTTCAAGCCCATCTCAGACCGGATCTGGCAGCTCAATAACCGCCCTGCTATCCGGAACATCATCGGGCAAAGCAACAGCAGCATCGACCTACAAGACATCATCCGGAACCGTAAGATCCTGCTGGTTAATCTCGGTCGCTCAACCGAGGGTGCGCCGACAGCTGGATTGCTCGGCAGTCTCTTACTCAATGCCATTTGGGGCACCGTGCAACGAGGTGCCGCCAATCCAAACAACCCGACCATGCTGTACCTCGATGAGTTCCAAGACTTCTTGAACCTGCCGATCTCGCCTGCAGACTGGTTTGCACAGGCCCGCAGCATGGGCCTAGCGGTCACGGTGGCGCACCAATACATTGGGCAGTTGAGTCGTGAGCTTCAGGACGCCACACAGAACAACGCGAGGTCTAAAGTCGTCTTCCAAACCGGCGCCGACGAGGCTAACTACTTCGCCAAGCAATTCGGCCGCCGTGTCACGCCGGATGACTTCATGAACCTTCAGCGCTACGAGGTCATCATGCGCCTTGCCACGACGGACGGTGTGAGTTCGCCGGTTACCGGCATGACGCTGCCGCCAGTAGAACCGACCGGCTTTGCTGAGCGGATTCGTGAAGCATCACGGACCAAGTACGCACGACCGGTTGCCGAGGTCGAGGCGGACATCCGCAACCGGCACACGAACGCTGCTCCGAGTGCACCAAAGACGAAACGGAAATTCGGTGGTCGAGCATGGAACGACTAAGCATGAGCCGTCACGACGGCCTAGGCGAACCCCCTAGGACAACCCTAGGCCAGCCCTGGGCGTACACCCATACCTGTAAGGGGTCCGACCAGGGAGAACGCCCCGTCCTATGGAGACTGACAGTAGGTGGGTGACGGACGCATGAAGCTCCGCATGGAACTATCGGATAGGGACATGGATCTATTGGGGGGTACCTGCGAATTTTCGCAGCTCTCGACCCCCCATTACCGGGAGCTCTATTTTCATGGTGTCAGTCATTCTGTTGCAGATGTTGTTCTTACTCGTCTGGTCCGTCTTGGCTATCTCTCGCGCGTTGGTCGGCGGGCTAGCCAGCCGCAAGGCGGCGCGGGTGCTTGGGTGTATCAACTGGGCAAGTTTGGTCGGGCACTATTCGACATTCAAAGTCGACCGGCAACCCAGGTAAGTAACCATGCCCTCATGATTGCCGACACCTTCGTGTCACTGGTGAAGGCCGAACGCGCGGGCGTTCTCATCATCAAACGGCGGGATGTTGAACTACCCGTTCCACCACAACGGGCCGACTTGTTTGCATCGGTCGACTTCCCGCACCAACGGCGTGAGTCCAAATACTTCTTTGAGATCGACCTAGGTAACGAAGCGCGCTCGATCATCCTGGATAAAATCGCGGGGTACTGGCAAGCATCTAGCGTAAGCAAAGAGGAGTTCTTCCCGTGGGTGGTGTTCGTCGTTCGCAACCAGGCCATAGCCAACCAGTTGCAGCGGTACATCCGTGACGCGCCGACGGATCAACAAGAAATGGTGCGCGTGTTCATGCTCGGCGAGTTGGTGCCGAAGCTGATGCAGCTTTGAAATATCGGCCACCTGTTATATAACGTAAGCAAGGGAACGCTACATTACGTAGCGTGGGAACGTGGGATGAAACTGCGCACCAAGGAGTTATACCCCCCCCCCCCCCCCCCCCCCCCCCCCCCCCCCCGCATATTCGGGCGGGAGTCCGGTAATTTCGTGGTTGAACACTTTTTTGGTTACCCATCGTGGTTACAGCCAAGCCGGACGACTCCTAACAACCATAAGCAAGGGCCGTAACACAATGACGCAACCCACCCCCTTAGAAGAACCGGTGTCCGTAACGGTGGCACCACACAGCATGGAAAAGATCGAGCTTGGCGACTACCCGGCCCGCAAAGAAGTCCCGAACTTCTCACTCACCTTCATGCCGGATGACGGCGAATCCGTCGTAGCCAGTGAACACATAATTGATTCGGCCGATGGTGTGCGCCTCGTGGTGCATGTCCAGAACTACGGCAACGTAGCGACCGAGGTAACGGCAGAACTCGCGAGCGCTATCTGATCCCGTAGAACTCGCACACCTAGCCCTCGTGGCCGGCGTGCCTTTGAAGCTCCCCCACCAAGCCCGCTCCGCGGAACCGCCTTAAAGCGGCTCACCTAATGCCGCCAATAGACCCCGACTTATGCACACCAATAAGGAATAAAGCCATTGATTAACAGAGGTGAGAGGAATATAATTATAGATACAATTAAAAAAAGGCCCTGATTGCACCAGGACCTTTACGGATTCGATTAGTTTGGGTTAACCGAATCCGCTGCTATTTATAGCATCTCCTGGCGTTTTGGGCAAGGAGAAAGCTATATGAGCACTATTGCGCAGACTCAAGAAGCAAAACTATTAACGGATGCCCAGGCGTTCTATGACGCCACATTTGATGCAGAAACTTTGGCGTTACTCGACCAAGCAGCCGACGGCGACGACGCTGCTTGGGATGCCTTAAACGCGATGACCTACAACGTCACACAGGAAGTCACCCACTATGTCACCCTTGCCGGGGGCGGCCCTGCCGCTCGCTTAGCGGTAACCGTCAATGATGACGGAGACGTCGAGAACGCATGGCTTGAGTACCAGGATTGGCTTACACCGTGGACTCGCGCCCCCAAGCAGGACCGAGAGACGGTTAAGCGCTTGGCCACGATCTTCGCCCCTTTCGAGGATTAGAACCGTCGCACCTCCGCCTCATGGCCGGCATGCCCTTGAACGACTCGTATAAGCCGACGAAAAAACCGCACCTTGATGGGTGCGGTTTTTTGCGTTCCGAGCTAGGATTGTTCTCGTCTAACTGGGATGCACAGAGAGACGAGCTACAACAAAGTAAGAAACCGCGTAGCGGTTTAGGAGAAGGGACGATGCCAAACTGGACATCCAACACAGTCACCATTAGTGGTGGCAAATTCAGTGTACGAAAGGTTCGGAAAATACTAAAGGGCGAGTCGGATTTCGACTTCAACCAGCTCATACCGATGGCGGAGACGCTAGGTATAGAGTGTGGCAGTCGGACAGACTTGGGGTTAGCGTGCTTCGATCAAAGTCTCTTTGAGAAGGTACGCAGCTATCCATGGTTCGTTGCTGAATACCCAAACGTCGAAGCACCCAAGCAGTTGCTTGACACTCTCAAGGAAACTCGGCCGGAGACGGTGGAGCTTGGAAGACAAGCGGCAGCTAACGTGAGGGACTACGGAGTACCTACATGGTATGAGTGGCGCAATGAGCACTGGGGTACCAAGTGGAATGCCTGTGAGGTAAAGCTTGAAGCGCACGGCGCAGGGCTGACTTACAGATTCGATACGGCCTGGAGTGCTCCGTACCCCATAGCGTGGCAACTGCACGCGATCTGCACTGAGCTGCTCGGCCTAAGCATCGAGTGGACGGCCGAGGATGAGGATGTCCTAGAGGCGTACGACGTTCTCCAATAGCAAGAACCAGGGAGCGCAGCATCCTGCGCTCCCTGCCCTATTTAGTAGCCCTTACCAAGCGTTCTCGTGTACTGGTCCCGCGTAAATGATGCGAGTTCCAGACTCGGGGTATCGAGGGACATAGGCGTATCGCTGGCGCGGGTAGTGGCAACGAGTCCGGCCGCGCGATTGCTTGCCTGAGATCTGCTCGACAGAAGCAGCCAGGATTGATAGGCCGAGACTAAGTGCGGCCTTCAGGATGCCGACGAGGACGCTTCTTGCGAACCTTCGAGTACTGACGCGCTTCTTCATCGCTACGCCTGCTGCCTTAGAAGTCGTGCCGCAAAGCTCACCCACGCCTTGTCGTTGGTCCCGCTAAAGACCCGTAGGTCGATGCCGAGTTTGATTGCTACATAGCGCTTTGCTTCGTTCTTTAGACTGGTGCTTTTATCCGTCATTTCAATCCGTTCCTTACTGCTTTCATTATGCGCTTGCGTGCACTAGAAAGCAAGAAATAAAGTGCACTGGTGCACTAGTGCACTTTATTTCTTGTGCACTTGCTTGAAGGCAAGAAAGAAAGCGCACTATTGAATGCACAAGTGCACTCGTGTTATCTTGAATGGCAAAGGGGATTCACGACAACACGATGGCAAGAAAGATTGCATTTTCAGCACAGAAGGGCGGAGCGGGGAAGACGGTCAGCGCTAAGAACATAGCGGCGGTCTTCGCCATGCACGGAAAACGAGTCTTGGTGGTTGACCTCGACCCACAAGCAAACATAACTAGAGGCCTGGGGTTCAAGGCAACAGACGTACCGATTACGCTGTGGCATCTCTTTGAACGAAGTGACTTGAGGCCTGAGAACGCCGTCCTCGTTGAAACCTCGGTTAAGGGTGTTCATTTGATTGCCGGGCATCCCCAGCTTAAGGTAACTGAAGCAGGCATGGCGGTTAAAAGAGCCGTCCCAACAAACGGCAAGGACCCAATCTTCACCCTCAGGGGATTCCTCGCTGAGCTCGACAGCCAATACGACTTCATCATCTTGGACACTCCGCCGTCGATGAGCTACATGACCATCAACGCGTTGGCTGCCGCGGATGAACTCGTCATCCCGGCTCCGGCCAGTACATACAGTGATGCCGGAATAGCTGGAGCGGTTGAGGCGTATGAACAGGCTGTCCAGTCTTACAACCCGAGCCTAAAACTGCGCGGGATTCTGGTGACGCGATTTAAGACCACGACAAATAAGTCCAAGGACGTGAACATCAAGATTGGCGCGGAATATTCAGACCTGGTGATACCGCAGCTCATAGTTGAGGCCGTGGCGGTTGACGAAGCAGAAGGGCTCAACCTTCCAGTGGTCATCTTCGATCCGAAGAGTCCAGCGGCCGTGGGATATGTAAAGGTGGGGGAGATACTGTTAGATGAGTAGCAACTACAAAAAAATGCGGGATGAACTGCCACAGCAGATACAGCCACGCTTCTCCAGTTCGTTGTTTGATCCTGGCATACCTAAACCGATGCCGACCGATCCGGCAAGTCCGGACTTGCCTAGTACGCCAGCGTTGCCAACTGAGCCAGCAGAGTCAAGCGGCCTTGAACCAGCTACCGCCTCAGAGTCGCCTCAGGACAGCAATCCACCAATTCAGCTCACCATTGTGAATGTTGACGAAAAGCGCGTGGCCCAAGGTACTGGAATGCGACCGTCACGGCATCGACAGTTGAAGGAGTTAGCATTTCATGAGGACCGAGACAACTGGCTGATCGTTGATGACGCTATCGAAGAGTACGTGGTGAGGCACTATGGGAAGCAGTTCAAGCGCCGCGCCATGGGCAGGTAGAAACATCACAGCAGTACGTATCTTGACGGATCATTGATTTTATTTCCTAGTATGCGGCCACCTTAGTTGGCTGACGCTCCGCGTCGTAAAATCAACATTGTGCGACGATGAATGTCCGTCTCTCTCGCTGCACTTCACCCCAGTAGATTAGGTGGTCCTGGGATTCCGGGACCATGTCCGTGGATGCCTCGAACCAACCCCTCGTGGCCGGCATGCCCTTGAAGCAGCTCGACCAAGCCGACGCCGCGGGGACGTGTTGAACCCGCCCACCTTCGGTGAACTCCTGGCGGTGATCGTCGCGGACGACCTAACGTCAGCCGGCCACAGGCCCTAGGTCACGGAGGACCACCAGGCGCAACGGTTGCCGGTTGGTGGCACAGCTCGTCTCTCGACAGTCCTGCGTGTGATGTGAGCCGTTCTCGACCTGTCTAATGGGGTCGTTGACCTGAGCCATGGTGAGAGTCATCTTTCACCCGAAAGCCCGTCACAGGGCTTGTGGTGAGGTCTCAGAGCTATGCCGTAGTTGGGGTGTTCCCTTGCTTCCACGCGAGATGCATGAACAGCTTGAACGCTGATCCGTCCGGCCGCTTCTTGGTGACTGCTGTCTCTGACGCCGTCACAGCCATCTGTACGGCTCGTTCTCCATGACGCCATACGGCCTTGAGTACAGCTCCCATGTCCTGTGCGCGAGCCTGCACCCGCTTCGCTGCGTCCTCGGCCATCCGTGCCACCTCTCGGACCTTGGCGAGAAACTTCAAGGTCCGTTCCCAGTTAGCTTTGGACGCTACCGAGGCAAACCAGTTCGCCGGGGTACTTCGCTGAGCCATCTTCGGTGCAAGCTCGGCCAGCTCTAGGAGGTCGTTCAAGTGCCCTTCCCTGATGAGCTTGCGGTAGCGGTTCCCTTTGGCCTGTCGCCAGTAGTCGCTTCCCTGGTTCAAGTCGTTTAACGCTGCGGGTAAGCCCTCTTCTATAGAATTAACGCTGGTTTCACCAGGGTTCTTTCTATAGAACTGCTTGCTACTCAGTACGTCACTTAATGCGGTTGCCGCCATGTTTGTTTACCCTCCTACTCGGCCGTTCTTGGTCCGAGCTGTCTTAGTTGTGTTTGGTGGCTCGGTAGCAGCGATCCGCTTAGGCGGTCATGCCGGAGGGTTTTGATAAACAAAAAAGGCCCTCCCGAGGGAGAAGCCTTTTTCTAGGTGTGCGCCTGAATTTGTGCTAAGTCCATAGTAAACAAAGCCAACATGAAAGTCAATACACTTCATGCGCTATCCACTAGGAGCACATTGGTTCCCCTCTTACCGATGGCTAGCGCGAGAAGATTTGCACAAATTCAAGCACTAGTTGTTTCGTAGTATAAAGCGCGTCGTTCTAATTAGCAATATTGGGCTTGCGTGAACGCGCATATTCCCCTTCCTAGTAGTGCCCCGCTTCAATTTTGTGTCCCGAATGGGAATTGAAGCGGGGGGTTCCGCCACTGGTCGCCATTTGATGGCAGCGACCCTGGCGGGTCAGGTACTACCCGTTGCCGTTGCCGACACGCGTACCGGGAACGCGGCCTCGCGTCTTGCGGGCCTCCTTGAGTACCTGGTCCATGTTGGGGGCGAGCTTGTTGAAGTCGGCCAGTCGCATCGCGACATCCTTCTTGGTGCCGTCGGGCTGCTGGATCTCCAGCATCACGAGGTCACCGATGGGCACGAACTTCTCAAGCTCATCGGGAAGAACGTCCAGGGCCTTCGGCTCGTCGAGGGTGGGGTGCTGACGCACGACCACGACGACGAAGTCACCGTCATCACCCTCTTTCTTACTGAGGTCCGACACCTTCTTGTTCACGATTGCCACGAGCTCATCCTCTACATGGTGGGGTTTGACCTGTATTTGTACGGGCCGCCATCTATTTACGCACAAGTTGCCCCAATAACCATGAACAATATTGCTTCGCTTCAACATGCACCGCGGCCGTCGGTGTGAACGGGGCGCTCTAAGGGCATGCCGGCCACGGGTGGTCCTTTATAGCTGTGATTCGGTGTAGCGCCACTTGTTGGCACCGATTTTTTCGAGAATCTCTAAATCTGCCCCGAGGTTAGCGGACAGCAGACTCTCTCCAAACTCTCTGGTGAAGACCCGCATCCGAGTCAGGTCGGTGAGCTTTGTCTTGGTCCTGTAGTTCACGAACCACGTTACAGCCTTCATGATTAAGTCCCTTTCGTTAGGGTGGCGCGCGAAGCGCGAGCCAAGGACTATGTCGAGATCTTCGTCGTCTTTTAGCTTGTCCAGCATTTCAGGAAGGTTGCGGAGGTCGTACCGTTCATCAACGGTCGCCAGGTATCTAACGCGCGGGTTTTGTAGTGCGAACTCGATGCCCGTTTGAAGCGCTGAGCTATATCCGTGACGGGTTGGAATTTTGATGAGCCCGGCGGAGGTCTTCTCAATCTCTGCGACGGATTCGTCTGTGCTGCCGTCATCGACGCACACAACAAGCGGAAACTCAGCGAGCACCTGTTGCAAGATGCCGCCTATTGTCTTCCCGTTGTTGTGAACGGGGATTACTACCGCTACTTCTGAACCACTCATTTACCCAATACTATAGAGGAGTAAGAGCGATATTTAAAGCATGCATTCAAGTTTCTGGCGCAGGCGATACAAAACACGACCTAACATTTTCCTTTGCGGAATTCGAAATTCATGTTATAAGTACCTGGGCAAGTGTGTGACACCGGTCAAAAGGTGTTTCTTTTATCGCCCCGAATAAGAGGGCGGCCACTTCGCACCTTCAAGTACCTACAACTCCTCGGAAAGGGGGAGTGGTGACACCTGCCCAGAATTGGAAGAGACTCTTCACGAGTCGATTCCTGGTGGTCATAGCCATGGTGTCGAGCCTGCTCGGCATCGGTGTGACCCTCAGCGCTGCACCAGCTGCGGCTGAAGACGGCGGCTATCCCAGCGCCACCATGCAGTGCATCCACGCTCCGTACAAGACAACCGGTACGGGCTACTGGTGCTCCGGATATTCCTGGGGAACCATCAAGGACAACGACAGCGGCGCGAGCATCTACTCGGCGCGCGGCTACGCCTACCGCAACTGCACGGACTACGTGGCCTGGAAGCTTGAATCCCAGGGCATATCGTCGTCTCTCGTGCGAGGGCGCGGCAACGGTGGACAGTGGGACGACAGCTCCACCGGCGTGACCGTCACAACGACTCCGGAAGTCGGCGACGCCGCCGTAATGGAGCCATGGGCCACCAACGCGTACGGTCACGTCGCCTACGTCGAGGCCGTCCAGGTGGTCAGCGGCAAGTACCAGGTCAAGGTCTCTCAGTACAACTGGGGCCAGGACGGCAACTACAGCATGACCGGCTGGCAGAACGCCTCGACCTACGGCAACTTCGTCGACTTCAACGGAGTGAACACGCCGCTTGGTGGTGGCAGCACCGGTTCCGGGAACGTCACGGCCGACCCCGACCCCTTGGTGACGAGCCTGGTCACCAGTGACGGCGTTCGCCACGTCTACTCGGGCACTTCTTCCGGCCGCCTGTACGAGACGTGGTGGTCTGCATCATCGCCCTCTCCGACCACATGGGAGCTGATGAACGTCGGCAGCCCGGTGACGGCGATCTCGGCGCAGGCAACTGCGGACGGAAACGAACACGTCTACTACGGCACACAAGGCGGCCAGGTCGGCGAAGTTTGGTGGGGACCGAACTCCAACGGTGTTCACCTCGGCCAGACGTACAGCACCGGAGCGGTGGTCACGACCATCTCCAGTCAGGTGACCTCTGACGGCATCCAGCACGTCTACAGCGCCAACGCAGCGGGCAGCGTGTACGAGACCTGGTGGGGCTCGAACCCGGCGACGACGTGGCAAGTCGCCAACGTCGGCGTGAACGTCGTGTCCATCTCCAGCATCGTGACCTCGGACGGAACCCAGCACATCTTCTACGGTGCAACCAACGGCCAGGTCGGCGAGGTCTGGTGGAACGCCACATCCAACGGCGGACACCTGGGCTTCACGAGCAACGTCGGCACCAACGTCACGTCGGTGACAAGCCAGATCACCTCTGACGGGGTCCGCCACATCTACAGCGCTGCTGCTGATGGCGGCCTCTACGAGACCTGGTGGGGCTACACCTCAACCGGCGCGACCACCTGGCAGCTCGCCAACGTCGGGCACCACCCGACCTCGGTGTCCAGTCAGGTCACCAGTGACGGAACCCAGCACGTCTACTACGGCACGAGCTTCGGCCAGGTCGGCGAGGTCTGGTGGAACGCGAACTCCAACGGTGTTCACCTCGGCCAGACCTACAGCGACCCGGCCGGTGTCGGTGACACCTCGGTGTCCAGTCAGGTCACCTCGGACGGCAGTCAGAACGTGTTCTTCGGGAACGACGCTGGCTCCCTGTTCGGGATGTCCTGGGGAGCCAACCCGGCCACGACAGCTTCTCTCGGAAGCGTCGGCTGACCCCAAGAGGTTGTAGGTACGACAAGGCCCCGTAAGCGGTGACGTTCAACGTCACACAACACGGGACCTGCGTGGGGGTCGGGCGCGTTCATGGCTTCCAGCCAAGACACCCTGACCCTCACGTTCGTACTACTGCTCTCGCGGTAGAAGCTCATTTATTAACAGCCTTTGTGGGCAACCTTGTACCCTCACCACCAACCCGCGCCGGCCACGACTTCTAGGTCGTGTCGTTCAAATGTAGTAAAATACATGTGTGAAACAGAATCCTGATCAACAGGGGTTTGGCTCCCCCAAAATATTTCGCATGGCCATACAAATCCTCGTGATGAGGTTAAAGGGCTCTCGGCGCCACCGTAGGTGATTCTTGCTCCACGGATCATCAATATGAAGGAAAAAGACTTAACCTCACCAGCACCAAAAGCCCGACGCTCCGCAACAAAAGTCAAGCGGACCACTGCTGATAGTGCGGCACAAAAATGGGCCGAAGAACAGGCAGCTAAATTGCCTGCACTCCGGCCCGACCAGTTGAAGCGGATCGGTGCGATTATTAGCGCGGGATGACCTGCAACCGATCTGGGTTGAACCGGTTCGCTCCCTTCTTCGCCGGGTGAAGGATGATCGCCTCGAAGTTCTCGCCTACTATGGCGTGCTTCCGTTCAATGTCGAGGTCCGGCCACTCTTCTCGGATGTTCGTCGTCTTCGGCCGTGCCGTCTTGCGTAGGTGAACGGCTCGTTCCTTGAGGAGCTTGGAGATAGCGGCTTCAGCCTTCCGGATCTCCGGCCATATGTGGGTGCCCATGTCGGGGTTTTCTTTGAACTGTGCGAGTAGGTTTGCCTTCGTGGCCTCGTACTCGGCTAGTTCTTCCGCCCCTGTCCACGGGGTTTCATCGAGCGGAATCTCTTCGTTGTCCAGACGCGCGAAGATCAGCTCGGTTATGAGCTTGTCTATCGTGGGGCCTTTGCCAGAAACCTTATGACAGGTATCGCAGATGTACATAAAGCCGCATCGCTTGTCGGCATTCCCACGCATTTTCCCAGAGCAGTTGGCGCACCGAAGATGTCCAGAGCACATGTACTTGAGTTTGCCGACAGCGACGCCTGCACCAGGGCGATCCGGGTCCTTCAAGAGGGCGACGACTGCACGCCAGATCTTCTCGTCCAACAGAGCCTCGTGCTGCCCCTTGATGGGGTTGCCGTCCTTGTCTTTGGCGTAGCGCTCGTGACGCGGCAGCTCTTCCGGCCCGTGCACGCGCCATCCGACCAACCGAGGTGAGGTCATCATGGTAATGAAGGTTTGGCGCACCCAAAAGTTCCCTTTGGGAGTTAGAACACCGCTCTTCTCCCACTCCCTCAGGATCGTGTGAACGAACTTGCCTTCAAGTAGGTCTGTCGCAGCGTCGTTGATGAGCTTCTTCTCTTTGGCGTCAGCGGTTCGCTTGTCCGCCTGCCAGCCGAAGGGGCGTATCCCGCCAACTGGTATGCCCTCCCGTGCCAACGTCTTGTGCATGTTCTTCACACGTCGGGAGGTTGCGGCTGACTGCTTACCGGCCATCGTCACCATGACCCGTGCCATGTCGCGACCGTTCTCGGTCAGAAGGTCAAGCGTGCCCGTGATGTCGATGATCGGGCGGAAGTGGTACTGCACTGTTTCGATGGCGTCTTCAAGGTGCCGGTTGTCGCGGGTCAACCGGTCGACGTCGTAGACGATGGAGCCGTTGATCACTGTCGTCGGGTCGTACCCGTCAACCGGAGTGAAGTACTTGGTCTCGGTGCGACCCTTGCGCAGGTCGCTCAACATGCCCTCGAACACCGGCCGTACGACTCGGTATATGTAGGTGCCGTCGGCCTGCTTGATCCGCTTCTTCTTCCAAGCAGATGTGTGCGGCTCGTCGTAGGTGCCTATGTACGTACCGCCACGTGCCTCGATGTAGTCGCGGCACAACTGCTCTTGTTCCTCGCGGTTGTTGATGTCCGAACCGCTCAGAGGAACGTCGGGGCGTTCGTGGTCAGGGTCGCGATTGGGCTTTGTCTCGAAGGACAACCGAACCAAACCGGCGAAGTAGAGGCCGGTGAAGTCGCCCCTGTGGGCACGTTCAAGGATGTTCGGTTGTGACTGCATGGAGTGATCTCCTGTTACTCAGTGTAACATTAGTCACGTCGTATGCGAATGTTCTGAGACCAGCAGGTGCCGATGGAGTGGGCGTTCAAGGGGCCGCGCACGATCGCCGACCGGCTCGGAGCCACCGACCTGGACGCGGACGACATCGCGGCCCGTGACCCCGAGGCCTTCGCCGCGCTCCTCTCCGAGAAGCCGGCGGTGCACCGCTACCCGGGCTCGATGGCCAAGCGGATCCAGCAGCTCTGCCAGTACGTCGTCGAGCACTACGACGGGGACGCGAGCGCCGTCTGGGCGGGCGTCGGGACCGGGGCCGAGCTGCTGAAGCGGCTTGAGGAACTGCCCGGGTTCGGCAAGCAGAAGGCGCAGATCTTCCTCGCCCTGCTCGGCAAGCAGCTCGGCGTCACCCCGAAGGGCTGGCGCGAGGCCGCCGGTGCCTACGGCGAACCCAAGTCCCACCGGTCCGTCGCCGACATCACCGGCCCCGAGTCGCTGGCCAAGGTCCGCGCCCACAAGCAGGAGATGAAGGCGGCGGCGAAGGCCGCGAAGGCGGCCGACGGCAGGTAACCGCGTCAGCCGGACGGCCCGCCCCCGGTGGCGGGCCGCGTGACCCCGGTCACACCATGGACCATGACCGAGGCACCGAGCGGCTCCCCCTGGGGCCCGGAGTTCGACGACCGCCGCGCCCACGCACCGCGGCCCCCGCACGACGAGCGCTACCGGGAACCCGACCTCGAAGGTCCCCTGCACGCCCTGTCCAAGGCCGCCTGGCAGGTCGTCCTGCTCACCGGCGTCGCGTCCCTGGTCCTGGGCGTCCTGGTCCTGGTGTGGCCGGGCGCGTCCCTCTTCGCGGCCGGCATCCTCTTCGGCGTCTACCTGCTGATCAGCGGGATCTTCCAGCTGGTCTCCGCGTTCGGCACCCACAGGGCGACCTCGCTGCGCGTGCTGGCCTTCATCAGCGGCGCGCTGTCGATCGTGCTGGGCCTGTTCTGCTTCCGCGGCCCGATGCAGTCGATCCTGCTGCTCGCCCTGTGGATCGGCATCGGCTGGCTGATCCGGGGCATCACCCAGACCCTGGCCGCCGCCTCCGACCAGAACATGCCCGCGCGCGGCTGGCAGATCTTCCTCGGGATCGTCACGTTCATCGCCGGCATCGTCCTCATCGACTCGCCCTTCCGATCGGTCGCCGTCCTCACCCTCGTCGGCGGCATCTGGCTGGTCGCGGTCGGGATCGTCGAGATCATCACGGCGATCAGGATGCGGAGCCGGGCTCAAGAGGTACCGACCGCCCTGTGACCGGCACCCCTACTCCATGCGGGCGTATCTCACTCCGGACCCGATGAACGCCGTGGCTCCGCAGGGCAGATTGACCCCCGTGAGCACCGCACGCAGCCTCCCCCGCAGCCGTGCCTGGCTGCGGGCGCTCGTGCTGCTGCTCGCCCTGCTGGTACCGGGTACCCACGCCGAGATGCGCGCGACACCGGTCACCTCGTCCGTCGAGACGACCATCGAGTACGACGTCCTCGACACGGCCGCCGCCCTACGGCCCTCCTCCCCCGCCGTCCACCGGCCCACCGCACCCCTGCGCCCCGCGCCCGCCCCGGCGTCCCACGTCCCCGAGGGCCGCGCCCTCCCCGCGCCGCACGGACCGTCGTACACCCTGCGCGCCCAGCGCACGGTGGTCCTGCGCTGCTGACGGACCGACCGCCCCACCAGGTCAGTCAGTCCGTTCGACGCGAGGAACACAGCCATGCCCATCGACCCGTACGCGGTCCTGCGCGCCCTGCTGCGCGCGGAGGCCGTACGCAACGCACCCAAACCCGAGGCGCGCACGCCCGAGCCGCAGCGGCCCCCGGAGGAGCCGAAGCGCTGATCCGACCGTGCGGCCCGGTGGGGGCTATCTCTTCCGCCGGGCCGTGCCGAACAGCGAGCGGGTGATCTCGCGGCCGATCTGGGTGCCGACGGAACGCGCCAGGGACTTGAACATGCCGCTGCCGACGACCTGTTGGACCATCGACTCGTCCTCCTTGGCCGGAGCCTTCTTCGCCGCCGCCTTCGGTGTCTCGGCGGGTGCCGGTCGTGCCTCCGAGAGCTTCTCGTAGGCCGACTCTCTGTCCACAGCCTGTGCGTAACGGCCGTACAGGGACGAGGACTTGACCGCCTGGTCGAGGACGGCCGGGTCGATCGGGCCCATCAGGGACTCGGGGGCGCGGAGGCGGGTGACGGCCACGGGGGTGGGGGCGCCGTTCTCGCTCAGGACCGTGACGACGGCCTCCCCTGTTCCGAGGCCCGTCAGGATCTCCTCCAGGTCGTAGGCGGAGTTCGGGAAGGTCTTCACGGTGGCCTTCAGGGCCTTCTGGTCGTCCGGGGTGAAGGCGCGCAGCGCGTGCTGGACGCGGTTGCCGAGCTGGGCCAGGACGTCGCCGGGGACGTCCTTCGGGGTCTGGGTCACGAAGAAGACGCCGACCCCTTTCGAGCGAATCAGCCGGACGGTCTGCGTGATGGAGTCGAGGAAGGCCTTCGAGGCGTCGTTGAAGAGCAGATGCGCCTCGTCGAAGAAGAAGACGAGCTTCGGCTTGTCGGCGTCGCCGACCTCGGGGAGGTCGTGGAAGAGGTCGGCCAGCAGCCACATCAGGAAGGTCGAGAAGAGCTGCGGTTTGTCCTGGACGGCGGGGAGTTCGAGGACGGAGACCATGCCCCGGCCGTCGGTCGCCGTGCGCAGCAGCTCGCTGGTGTCGAACTCCGGCTCGCCGAAGAAGTCGGCCATGCCCTGCGCCTCGAAGGCGGTGAGGGAGCGGAGGATCACGCCGGCCGTGGCGGTGGACAGGCCGCCGATGTTCTTCAGCTCCGGCTTGCCCTCGTCCGAGGTCAGGAAGGTGACGACGGCCCGCAGGTCCTTGAGGTCGATCAGCTCCAGGCCCTTGGTGTCGGCGTAGTGGAAGATCAGGCCGAGGGACTGCTCCTGGGTCTGGTTGAGCTGGAGCACCTTGGAGAGCAGCACCGGTCCGAAGCCGGTGATCGTGGCGCGGACGGGGATGCCGTGGCCGATGCCGCCGAGGGCGTAGAACTCGGCGGGGAAGCCGGTCGCCGTCCACTGCTGCCCGACCTCGGCCGCCCGCCCCGCGACCTTGTCGTTCGCCGTGCCCGGCGCCGAGATCCCCGACACATCGCCCTTCACGTCCGCGAGGAACACGGGCACGCCCTGCGCCGAGAGCTGCTCGGCGATGAGCTGGAGCGTCTTGGTCTTGCCGGTGCCGGTGGCGCCCGCGACCAGGCCGTGGCGGTTGAGCATGGGGAGGGGGATGCGGATCTGCGCGTCGGGGAGAGGGGCCCCGTCCCAGAGGAGGGCGCCCAGATCGAGTGCGGGTCCTGTGAAGGCGTACCCGGCGGCGATCGTCTCGCTGTCACTCATATCAGGCCTCGGTTCCCTTTTTGCCCGGCTTTGCGGCATCTTTTCCAGCGTCGCACTCCGTCTCCATGGCTGCGCCCGGAACGTCATGACCGGTAGGCTTTCCGTGTGATCTTCAAGCGCATCGGAAACGGCCGGCCGTACCCCGACCACGGCCGGGAAAGCACCCGGCAGTGGGCGGATGTCGCGCCGCGCCCGGTCCGCCTCGATCAGCTCGTGACGACCAAGGGCCAGCTCGACCTGGAAACCCTCCTCGCCGAGGACTCGACCTTCTACGGCGACCTCTTCGCGCACGTCGTGAAGTGGCAGGGCGACCTGTACCTGGAGGACGGCCTGCACCGCGCCGTCCGCGCCGCGCTCCAGCAACGGCAGGTGCTCCACGCGCGCGTCCTTGAGTTGGACTGACCCACTCCGGTAGACCGTTGACCCTTTCGGGTTGGTCTCGGCGCTGTCGAATGATCATCTAGTAGGCATCGTCGCCCGGGCGCACTACGCTGCGCTCATGAGCATGCTGACTCCCCCAGGCATGGGCGGCCAGTACCGGATCACGGGGGACAAATACCCGCGCATGCGCCGTCCGCGGCGTCGCGGGCGGCTCGTCCTCATGGTGGTCGCGTCCGTCGCCGTGGTCGGTGTGGGCGGGTGGGGCACGTTGCAGCTCATCGACGTCTTCACCGGTGGCGGCAAGCAGGCCGCGGCGGCCGGTCCCAAGGCGGACTGCGCGTCCAAGGTGAGCCCCTCGCCCCGTACGAACGCCGCCGTCCCGAAGCCCGCCCAGATCACCGTGAACGTCTACAACGCCACGCCCCGCAGCGGCCTCGCCAAGTCGACCGCCGACGAACTCCAGAAGCGCGGCTTCAAGATCGGGGACGTCGGCAACGCGACCGCGCAGTTCGACAAGAAGGTCAAGGGCACCGGCATACTGCTCGGCCCCGCCGCCTCCCTCGACACCTCGCTGCCCGTCCTCGCCACCCAGCTCACCGGCGCCGAGCGCCGCACCGAGCCCACCCGCAAGGGCACCGCCGTCGACCTGATCATCGGCACCGCCTTCAAGGACCTCACGGCGAAGGCCGCCGCCGACAAGGCCCTGGCCGCGCTGAGCGGACCGGCACCGACGGCGAGTTCCTCACCGAAGGCGTGCTCGTAGCCGTACGGCAGCACACACGCAGATTCCCGTACAGCAGGTAAGAGCCGTACGGGAATCGGGTGTTGAACCAGTGCTACTCCGCGGCGCCGTACAGCCGGTCGCCCGCGTCGCCGAGGCCCGGGACGATGTAGCCGTGCTCGTTCAGGCGCTCGTCGACCGAGGCCGTCACTACCGTCACCGGGGTGCCCGCGAGCTCGCGCTCCATGACCTCGACGCCCTCGGGGGCGGCGAGCAGGACCACGGCCGTCACGTCGTCCGCGCCGCGCTTGATCAGTTCGCGGATCGCCGCGACCAGGGTGCCGCCGGTGGCCAGCATCGGGTCCAGGACGTACACCTGGCGGCCGGAGAGGTCCTCCGGCATGCGCGTGGCGTACGTCGAGGCCTGGAGCGTCTCCTCGTTGCGCACCATGCCCATGAAGCCGACCTCGGCCGAGGGCAGCAGCCGGACCATGCCGTCCAGCATGCCGAGGCCGGCCCGCAGGATCGGCACCACCAGAGGGCGCGGGTAGGACAGCTTGACGCCGGTGGTCGCGGCGACCGGCGTCGTGATGTCGACCTGTTCGGTGCGCACATCGCGCGTGGCCTCGTAGGCGAGCAGGGTGACCAGCTCGTCGGCCAGGCGGCGGAAGGTCGCGGAGTCGGTGCGCTGGTCGCGCAGCGTGGTGAGCTTGTGGGCGACCAGGGGGTGGTCGACGACGTGGAGACGCATGTCCACAACAGTAGCCGGGCCCCGCGGCTGCCGCGGCCCCGCTCCGGCCCGCCGCGACGCCGCCCCCACCGGCCACGATTCCGCCCGCACTGGCATCAAACCGCCCGTCCGGGGGAAAGTGGGAGGGACGGACCGGGGTGGTGAGCCGATGCCTGACCGTGAGTCCCGAGAGGACCCGTCGCAGCACGAGAGCCGGGAGACCGATGCCGAGCGCAGACGGCGCCGGGCACAGTTCCTGCGCGAACTGACCGAGGCCCGTGAGCTGCGCGACCGCGTCCAGCCCCGCCGCGCCAAGGCCGCCCGGCTGCGCCACGCCATGCGTATGCGGACCTTCCGCTGGTAGTTGAGGCCTGTCTCACAGGACCTTGTAAGGCCAACCGGGTGCGTGCGCACGGCGATCGCCGCGTACGATCCCGCTGGTGGTCGATCAAACACGGGCGGACACAGGGAGCCGAAGACGTCCCCTGAACGCCTTGTTTCTGCCACGATTCCGAGTGGGTGGGGCTCGGAGCACGAGCTCTCCCCGCCCGTAACCTCCGCCGGGGGGACCCCCAACCGGCACGCCTAAGACCAGTGGGAGAGTCACGGTGTACTTCGCCGCACTGCTCGCGCGCACCGAAGACGGGTGGGAAGCGAGCGACACAGAGCTCGACGATGTCGAGAGCCTGTCGGATCTGGCCGAACTGGCCCGTGAAGCCTCGCCCGAGGACGACACGGTGCTGGTGCTCATCGAGCAGGAGGACGCCTGGTTCGGCGTCGTCCGCATCGACGGCGAGGACGACCCCCGGATCTACGTCTCGGACGCAGCTGCGGCAGCCCGCAGCTCGTACGGCGAGATCCTGCTCACGGACGAGCTGCTCGGGAGGGATCCGGACGCCGACGACGTCGTCGATCTGGACTCCCTCGACCTCGACGGCACCGAGGACGGTGACTCCGAGGAGGACGACGACGAGGACGGCACCTCGGCCGAGGCCGTTCCGCACAGCCCGGTCGGGGACAGCCAGATCCTCGACGACCTGGGCGTCGGCGAGAAGGAGCTGCGCCAACTCGACGCCGACGACGCGCTGAGCGCCATCGCCGAGGCCCTGGGGGCCTCGGAGGTCCTGGAGACCGTCCGCTGACCACAGCACGCGCAGAAGGGTCTCGGGACCCGGTACGCGACCGCTGGCGGGCCGCGATGCGGCTCGCCCTGGACGAGGCCGGAGCCGCCGCCCTGGGCGGCGACGTCCCGGTCGGCGCGGTCGTACTGTCCCCGGACGGTACGACCGTGCTCGCCACCGGCCACAACGAACGCGAGGCCACCGGCGATCCGACGGCGCACGCCGAGGTCCTCGCGATCCGCAGGGCCGCCGCTCACCTCGGTGAGTGGCGGCTGTCCGGCTGCACGCTCGTCGTCACCCTCGAACCCTGCACGATGTGCGCGGGCGCGCTCGTGCAGTCCCGGGTCGACCGGGTCGTCTACGGCGCCCGCGACGAGAAGGCCGGCGCGGCCGGCTCGCTCTTCGACGTCGTACGCGACCGGCGGCTCAACCACCGCCCCGAGGTGATCGGGGACGTCCTCGCGGACGAATGCGCGCACGTCCTCACGGAGTTCTTCCGGGACCGGTAGCAGGGCCCTTGGCGGGCCGCCGATTACCGATTTCAAACCACGCCCCACCTTGTTGTAAGGTCTCTCTCGGTAGCGTGTCCGAGCGGCCGAAGGAGCTCGCCTCGAAAGCGAGTGTGGCGCAAGTCACCGAGGGTTCAAATCCCTCCGCTACCGCTTCTGGAGGGCCCCGTCGAAAGACGGGGCCCTTCGTGCGTAGATCCAAAAACGGCCGTGAAGGTTAAACTCACCGCCGGCAACAGGGGCCCACGGGCACGTACGTCACAGGGGGAGGCCGCGATGGCGGTGAACGCGAAGAAGATCGCTGTCTATGTGCTCGTGGTCTTCGCGCTGTACGTGATCATCACCAAGCCCGCCAAGGCGGCCGACTACGTCCAGATAGGCTTCGAGGGCATATCGGACGCCGCGAAGGCCATCGGCGACTTCATGACCTGGCTGGCCGACGGGGCGCACTAGCCGACCACCCGGGAGCGTGCAGATGATCCGCCACCTCGTCCTCTTCAAGCTCAACGAGGGCGTCCGGCGCGACGACCCGCGGGTGGTGGCGGGCGTCGAGGCCTTCCGCCCGCTCGGCGACCTGATCGAGGACCTGCGCTCCTGGGAGCTGGGCTGGAACATCAGCGACCGCCCCATCGCCTACGACTTCGCGATCAACTCCTCGGCCGACGACGCCGACGCCCTGAAGCGGTACGTCGAACACCCCGCGCACCAGGCGGGCGTCGCGCTGTGGCGCGAGTTCGCGACCTGGGTGATCGCCGACTACGAAGTCTGAGCCCGCCCCCCCTCTTCCAACAGCCCTCCGCCGAAACGGCGGAGGGCTGTCGTGCGTCCTATCCACCAATTTGCCCCTCAACACGGCGTAACGCAGTGATATGCGGTGCTTGCACACAGTGCACATGTGTTGTGATGCTATGACCGCTATTGACGGATGAGTTGACCGATTGAGTTGACCGATGAAGAGGTGGCGTTGACCGTGTCGGCCAGTACTGCGCCGCCCCAGGAAGTCACGGAAGTCACGGAAGCCCCGCCGGCCGCACCCCGCAGCCGCGGTGCCGACACCCGGGCCCTCACCCAGGTGCTGTTCGGCCAGCTCAAGGGGCTCCAGCCGGGCACGCCGGAGCACAACCGGGTGCGCGGGGCGCTCATCGAGGCCAATCTCCCGCTCGTGCGCTACGCCGCCGCCCGCTTCCGCTCCCGGAACGAGCCGATGGAGGACGTCGTCCAGGTCGGCACCATCGGTCTGATCAACGCCATCGACCGCTTCGACCCGGACCGGGGCGTGCAGTTCCCCACGTTCGCGATGCCGACCGTCATCGGCGAGATCAAGCGCTACTTCCGCGACAACGTCCGCACGGTCCATGTGCCGCGCCGGCTGCACGAGTTGTGGGTGCAGGTCAACGCGGCGACCGAGGATCTGACGACCGCCTTCGGGCGCACTCCGAGCACCGCCGAGATCGCCGAGCGGCTGCGGATCGGCGAGGACGAGGTGCTGTCCTGCATCGAGGCCGGCCGCTCGTACCACGCGACCTCCCTGGAGGCCGCCCAGGAGGGCGACGGACTGCCCGGCCTGCTGGACCGGCTCGGCTACGAGGACCCGGCCCTGGACGGCGTGGAACACCGCGACCTCGTCCGGCACCTGCTCGTCCAACTCCCCGAGCGCGAACAGCGGATCCTGCTCCTGCGCTACTACAGCAATCTCACCCAGTCGCAGATCAGCGCGGAACTCGGCGTCTCCCAGATGCATGTCTCACGGCTACTCGCCCGTAGCTTCCAGCGACTGCGCTCCGCGAACCGCATCGAGGCCTGACCGAAAGCGTGAGCGATCTGTCACCGTTAAGAACGAATCGCTCATCAGGGCGCTTCCCGTCAGTTCTGCCCTGAAAAACCGTCAGACCCCCTTTTTCCAGGGCTGATTCGTAACAGACAAGTCGACATGTCACTACAGCGTGTTGCCGACATGTGACATTCTGCGGGAAGCGCGTTTGCCGTGGCCCAGGCTCCGGTATTCAGGTGAAGGCACCGCTCCCCCGACGGGGGCGATCGCCGCGACCGTCCCGCGACCCAAAGGGGGTGGCATGTCCGCAGACCAGGGCAGCTCGAAGGTGCTCACGCTCACCAAGAGCGAGGCTGAGCCCGCACTCGACGCCGTTACGGTCCTCGAGGCCGTACCCGCCGTACCGGCCCCGGCCCTCCCGACCACGGGAGCCATCGACACCCGCACCCTGTCCCGCTCCCTCTTCCTGCGGCTCGCCGCACTCGACGAGAACAGCCCCGAGCGCGGTTACGTCAGGGACACCCTCATCGAGCTCAACCTCCCGCTGGTGCGTTACGCCGCCGCGCGTTTCCGCTCCCGCAACGAGCCGATGGAGGACATCGTCCAGGTCGGCACGATCGGCCTGATCAAGGCGATCGACCGGTTCGACTGCGAGCGCGGGGTGGAGTTCCCGACGTTCGCGATGCCGACCGTCGTGGGCGAGATCAAGCGCTTCTTCCGCGACACGTCGTGGTCGGTGCGGGTCCCGCGGCGCCTCCAGGAGCTGCGGCTGGCCCTCACCAAGGCCAGCGACGAGCTCTCCCAGAAGCTGGACCGGTCGCCGACCGTCCCCGAACTCGCCGCGGTCCTGGGCGTGTCCGAGGAGGACGTCGTCGACGGCCTCGCGGTCGGCAACGCGTACACGGCCTCCTCGCTCGACTCCCCGGCCCCCGAGGACGACGGCGGCGAGGGCTCGCTGGCGGACCGCCTCGGCTACGAGGACACGGCCCTGGAGGGCGTGGAGTACCGGGAGTCGCTCAAGCCCCTCCTGGCCAAACTCCCGCCCCGGGAACGCCGGATCATCATGCTGCGCTTCTTCGCCAACATGACCCAGTCGCAGATCGGCGAGGAGGTCGGCATCTCCCAGATGCACGTCTCCCGCCTCCTCACGCGCACCCTGTCCACCCTGCGCGAGGGCCTCATCTCCGACTGAGGGTTCCTATTTGACGGAGTGTCAGCCACCATGGCGCGATGCTTCGTCCGACATGGCCAACTGGCCGCCGAGGCGCCCTCCTGGGTGCGTCGGCGGCCGCGGTCTGCGCAACACTGACCGCGTGCGGCGCCGGCGACTCCACCGCCGGTTACGCGGCGGTCGGCCCACCCCGACCACCATCCGCCACGACGACCGGCCCGACCGGAAGCGTCACGCTGATACCGCTCGACGACCCCAAGTCGCCCGCCGGCAGCGAGACTTCGGAGACGGAAACAGGGACCACACCAGGACCGGCGTCCAGCACCCCCACCCCCGCCTCTCCACCCTCAGGCGCCAAGTCCGGGGGGAGCGGCGCACATTCACCGTCCTCGCCCCCGACGGCCGCTCCTACGACGACTCCGGCCGCCCTCAGTTGGGGCGCCCCCGCACGCAGGGCCACGGACCACCGCTGGTGCGAGGACGTGACCCTGGCCTTCCACAACTCCGGTGGCACGGCGGTCCGTTCGGGCACGGTGACCCTCGGGACACACATCATCGGGGCCCTCGGAATCGACTGGGCGACGATCGACTCCACGGAGCAATTGCCGGTACCGATCGCGGCCGACGCGCACACGGAGAAGACCTGGACGGTGTGTGTCGACGCGTGGCGGGTCCCGCTGGGTATGCACATCGAGACGCGTGACGTGTCGGTCGAGTGGCTCTAGGCGGCGGCCCCCCAGCCAACGATCGATAGGCTCCTCGCCATGGACGTAAAGGTGGAGATCGCGCGCGAGGCGACTGCCGAACTCGTGGACGCGTTCGGCCAGTTGCTGCCGCAGTTGTCCTCGACGGCGGAGCCCCTCGACAGGGTCGCGGTCGAGCGGCTGGTCTCGTCCGCGACGAACACGGTGCTGGTGGCGCGGGCGGAGGGCATGGTCGTCGGCACGCTGACGCTGGTGCTGTTCCCGGTGCCGTCCGGGTTGCGCGGGCGCGTAGAGGACGTGGTCGTCGACGCCGCTGCCCGGGGCCGGGGAATCGCCGCCCTGCTGACCAACGAAGCGCTGCGGATCGCCCGGGAGGCCGGCGCCCGCACCGTCGATCTCACCTCGCGCCCCGACCGCACCGCGGCCAACCGGCTGTACGAGCGGCTGGGCTTCCGGGCCCGGGAGTCGACGGTCTACCGGTTCGCCCTGGAGCCGACCCGGTAGCCGCCCGAGACGCGCGGTCGGCTTTACATCATCGCCAGGTACACCACCGCCGCCACGACCAGTACGGCGGCGACGACGCCGGCGATCAGGCCGATGCGGGGTCCGGCGGGAGCGGCGGCCTGCTGCTGGCGGCCGCCCTGGGGGGTCTCGTCGACGAAGGCACGGAACATCTGGGTGCTGCCGGCGGGGTCGTAGTTGCCCTCGGGGCCCTGGGTGTTTGCCATGGGCCGAGACACTAGCGAATCCCCGGGGGACACCCAAGTGCGGGGCCTCGCGCAGCCGTTCTCACCTGTGGATTTACTTTCGGCAATGCTTGCCTTTGCCAACTTTTTATGCCAGACCCACCCCATTTTATTTGCCTGTAGCAACCAACCTCTCTTATGGTTGCCCCAAGCAACGAACGTGAACATGGAAGGCAGGGGAGGTGTGATGGCCGAGCGGGCGCAGTACGAGGAGCTGATGCGTCAGTTCAGCGCCTTCGGCGCCGTACGCAGGGAGCTGGGACGGATCCTGCCGTCCGACTGCCCCAGCGGCTCCGCGGCCGTGCTGACCCTGCTCGGCCGGCACGGCGCCATGCGCATGAGCAGGCTCGCCGAGCTGCTCGCCGTGGACATGTCCGTGACCAGCCGCCATGTCGCGCACGTCGCCGACCGGGGCTGGATCGAACGGTCCGCCGACCCCACGGACAAGCGCTCCCGCATCCTGCGCCTCACCCCCGGCGGCCAGGTCCGGCTCGACGAACTCTCCCGCCGTACCGCCCAGTTGCTCGCCGACCGGCTGAGCGACTGGAGCGACGAGGAGGTCGGACAGCTGATCCGGCTGATGGGCCGGCTCCGGGACGACTTCGGCGACTGCCGTACGCACCCGGCCCAGCCCCCGCCCGTCGAATCCCCCCACTCCCCCCACCTCGAACTCGAACACACCACCCGTACACCCGCATAAGCACGGAAGAAAAGGAAGCCCATGGCAACGACCACACCAGCCGGTGTGCGGGCTCACGCCAAGCACGGAGGGGGTTCCCCCGCGGCCTCCGACGGCGCTCCGATGACGCACCGGCAGATCATGGAGGCGCTCTCCGGGCTGCTGCTCGGCCTGTTCGCCGCGATCATCTCGTCGACGATCGTCACCAACGCCCTGCCGACGATCATCGGCAGCCTGGGCGGCGGCCAGGAGGCCTACACCTGGGTCGTCACCGCGGCCCTGCTCTCCATGACGGCCTCGGTGCCGCTCTGGGGCAAGATGGCGGACCTGGTCAGCAAGAAGGCCCTGGTCCAGATATCCCTGGTCATCTACATCATCGGCTCGGTCGTCGCCGGCCTCGCGCAGAACCCGGCGATGCTGATCGGCGCCCGCGTGATCCAGGGCCTCGGCGCCGGCGGTCTCTCCGCCCTCGTCCAGGTCGTGATGGCCGCGATGATCTCCCCGCGCGAGCGCGGCCGGTACTCCGGCTATACCGGCGCCACCTTCGCGGTCGCGACCGTCGGCGGTCCGCTGCTCGGCGGTGTGATCACCGACACCTCGTGGCTCGGCTGGCGCTACTGCCTGTTCGTCGGCATCCCCTTCGCGCTGATCGCGCTGGTCGTGCTCCAGAAGACGCTGCACCTCCCGGTCACGAAGCGGAAGGTCAAGGTCGACTGGGCCGGTGCCTTCTTCATCACCGCCGCCGCCTCGCTGCTGCTGCTCTGGGTGACCTTCGCCGACGACAAGTACGACTGGCTGTCGTGGCAGACGTACACGATGGTGGGCGGCACGTTCGTGCTGGCGCTGCTGTTCGTGTTCACCGAGACCCGGGCGAGCGAGCCGATCATCCCGCTGCGCCTGTTCCGCAACCGCACCGTCTCCCTCGCCTCGCTGGCCTCGCTGTTCGTCGGCGTCGGCATGTACTCGGGCACGGTCTTCTTCTCCCAGTACTTCCAGCTGGCCCGCGACAAGTCCCCGACGATGTCCGGCGTCATGACGATCCCGATGATCGGCGGCCTGTTCGTCGCGTCGATGGTCTCCGGCCGCTTCATCACCAGGACCGGCCGCTGGAAGGGCTGGCTGGTCGCCGGCGGTCTCTTCCTCACCGCGGGCTTGGGCCTGCTCGGCCTGATGCGCTACGACACCCCGTACTGGGAACTGTCCATCTACATGGCCCTGTTGGGCATCGGCGTCGGCACGATGATGCAGAACCTGGTCCTCTCCACGCAGAACCAGGTCACCCCGAAGGACCTCGGCGCCGCCTCCTCCACGGTGAGCTTCTTCCGCTCGCTCGGCGGCGCGGTCGGCGTCGGCGTGCTCGGCTCGGTGATGTCCGGCCGGATCACGCACTACGCCAAGGACACCATCACCTCCCTGGACCCGCAGTCCCAGGCCGCCGCCGCGAAGGCCGTCGGCAGCAGCTCGCTCCCCGACATGGACTCCCTCCCGAGCACGGTCCGCACCTGGCTGGAGGGCGCCTACGGCCACGGAATCGCCGACGTGTTCCTCTACGCGGCCCCCTTCGCGCTCGTCGCCTTCGTCGTCGTGATGTTCATCAAGGAGGTCCCGCTGCGGACGTCCGGCGGACTGGCCCAGGCCGCGGAGGAAGCGGCGGGCGTGCTGGACGCGGCCGAGGTTCCCGCACCGGCAGCGGAGAAGATCCCCGGCTGGGCCGCCGCTTCCGAGACTCAGACCGGTGCCGTAGCCACGGTGACCAGGGAGAAGATCGCACCCGTGACCACATCCGCCTCCACTTCCGTGTCCGGTGGGATTCCCGTCCGCGGCTTCGTCCGCGGCGCCGAGAGCGCGCCCGTCCCGCAGGCCGCCGTGACCCTGATCTCCCTCGGGGGACGCCAGTTGGGCCGTTCGGTCACCCAGGCGGACGGCTCCTACGCGCTGGACGCGCCGAGCGTCGGCTCGTACGTCCTGATCGCCTCAGCCGACGGCTTCCAGCCGCAGGCGTCGACGGTCGTCGTCAACGGCAGCGACCCGGTGTCGTACGACGTTCTCCTCAGCGGTACCAGCGGCCTCAACGGGCTTGTCCGGGCGGCCGATTCGGGGCAGCCGGTCAAGGACGCGATGGTGATCGTGACCGATGTGCGCGGGGATCTGCTGTCCACCGGAACCACGGGGGAGCAGGGCGAGTTCGCGTTCGCCGAGCTGGTGCCGGGGGCGGTGACCGTCGCGGTGAACGCCGACGGGTTCCGGCCGCGCGCCCTGCCCGTCGAGGTCGGCGGCACCGGTGTCACCCGGGTCGAGATCGACCTCGACTCCGGCGCCCAGGTCCTGGGCGTGGTCCGCGCCCCGCACGGCCCGCTGGCCGACGCACGGGTGACCCTCGTGGACGCGGCGGGCAACGTGGTCGGCACCGCCACCACCGGTTCGGACGGGGCGTACGCCTTCACCGACCTGAGCGGCGGCGAGTACACGGTGATCGCGACGGGCTACCCGCCGGTCGCCACCGCCCTCACGCTGAACGGCGGCGGAGCCGACGGCCACGACATCGAACTCGCCCACCCCGGCGAGTAGTTGACACCCCGGTCTGCGCAACGTGTCCCGAGCGGAGGCACGTTGCGCAGACCGGACCCCTTTGCAGGCCTGTACGGCGAGGAGTTACGACAGACATGGGACTGACCGCGAAGATCCGTACCCGCGACGGATGGGCCGTGTCGCACGCGGTCGTCACGGTGACCGACATGACCGGGGCGCAGGTGCTGCGGGCCGAGGCGGACGCGGAGGGAGCGGTGCGGGACCCCGACCCCATGGCCCCCGGGCCGTACACGGTGATCGTGACCGCCGTCGGGTACGCGCCCGCCGCCGCGACCGCGATCGTCACCGCGAGCGGCCGGGCCGAGGTCGGCACGGTCACCCTGGCCCGCCAGGGCGGCACCGAACTCCCGCCGCCCGGCCCCTGGACCGTCGACCCCGCGCACTCCACGGTCGGCGCGGTCGCCCAGCACCTGGGCATCTCCAGCGTGCGCGGCCGTTTCACCGACTTCGCGGCGACGGTCGAGATCGCGCCGGACGACATCGCCAAGTCCCGGGTGGAGGCGGTCATCCGGGCCGCGTCCATCGACACGGGCAACGGCACGCGGGACACCCACCTGCGGTCCGCCGACTTCCTGGACGTGGACCGCTGCCCGGAGATCACCTACCGCTCCACGGGCCTGTCCCCGGCGGGCTCCGACCGCTGGACGGTGCACGGCGAACTGACCCTCCGCGGTGTCGTACGACCCGTCGACCTCGACCTCGCCTACCTCGGCACCGGCGCCGACCCCTGGGGCGGCACCCGCGCCGCGTTCCGCGCGACCACGGAACTGCGCCGCGAGGACTTCGCGATGAACTACAACCAGGTCGTCCAGGCGGGCATCGCCGCGATCGGCACGACCCTCAAGGTCGAGCTGGACATCCAGGCCGTGCAGGGGGAGTCACTGCCTCAGGCGTAACACGGTGCCCTGCGCCTAGGCTGGCGCCATGGCACCGAACATCGCGACCAACACCGCCGTCTCCCTGGACGAGTTGCTCGACTTCGTACGACCCCGCCACCGCGCCCTGCTGCTGACCCGGCGGGCCGACGGCAGCCCCCAGGCCTCGCCGCTGACCTGCGGGGTCGACGACTCCGGGCGGATCGTCGTCTCCACCTACCCCGAGCGCGCCAAGACCCGCAACGCCAAGCGGGACCCCCGGGTCAGCCTCGTCGTCCTGAGCGACGAGTGGAACGACCCGTGGGTCCAGATCGACGGCACCGCCGAGGTCATCGACCCGCCGGACTCCGTGGAACCCCTCGTCGAGTACTACCGCAACATCGCCGGCGAACACCCGGACTGGGACGAGTACCGCGCGGCGATGCTGAAGCAGGGCAAGGCGATCATCCGGGTCACGCCCGAGCGGTGGGGGCCGGTGGCGACGGGCGGCTTCCCGGCGCGGCTGGCGGACGACAAGTAGCGCCCGTGCTCAACCCCGCTTCACCATCGCCTCGATGCCCGCCACCAGCAGGTCCAGGGCGAAGGTGAAGTCCCGTTCCATCATCTCCGCGACCGTGTCGCCGCCCCGGGCCGCCATGAGTTTCCTGGACTCCTCCACGATCTCGGCGGTCGTCGGGGCTCCGTCGAACGTCGTCATGGCGTGCTGGAAGTAGTCGTCGGGGGTCATGCCGGTGTCGGCGACCCGGGCGAAGAAGTGGCCCTCGATCGTGCCGTAGCCGTAGACGAACTGGAAGACGGCCGAGATGGCTCCCGTCAGCCCGTGGTCCGGCAGTCCCGTGCGCCGGATCACGCGCTGGACGACGCGGGAGAAGGACAGGTTGTTCGGCCCGATGTTGAGGAACGTCCCGGCGAGCGGCGACAGCCAGGGATGGCGGACCAGCAGGCCCCGGTACTCCGTGGCCAGCATGCGGAGTTGGTCCCGCCAGTCCTCGCCCTCCGCCTCCGGATCGGGCAGCGGCAACTCCCCGAAGACGGCGTCCAGGGCGAGTTCGAGGAGATCGTCCTTCGTGTCGACGTACCAGTAGACGGACATCGCCGTCACGTTCAGCTCGGTGGCGAGCCGCCGCATGGAGAACTTGGCGAGTCCCTCGGCGTCGAGGAGTCGTACGGTGGCGTCGGTGATGCGGGCGCGGTCGAGCCCGGAGGGTTGTCCGCCACGCGCACTTCGAGGTGCCTTCTCTTCCAGCCAGACGCTGGTGCGTGCAGAACGCCCTGACGACGAGCTTGTCTTGGCCATGACGCACCTTCCTATGCATTTCAACCCCGGCTCAGTATCCAAGGGGCGCGGGGAACTGCGCGACCAGCCACAACGCACCCGCACCCGCACCCGCTACTGAGCGACCACCACCCCCGAGTCTGCCCGCTCCGCCCGCCACAACAACGCCGCCGCAAGCAACCCCCCGGTCAAGACAGCGACCGCCCCCACCAACTGACTTACCTCCAGAGCGGCAGAGAAGGAATCGGTCACCCGCTTCCGCTCAGCCGCTGAGGTCGCCGCCGCCAATCCCTCCGGCAAGGAGCCCGCCGCGAACCGCGAACTCAGCACCGCGCCGAGAACGGCGACCCCCAACCCGTTCCCGAACTCCCCCAGCGTTCCGTTGACTCCCGCACCGACCCCCGCCTTCTCCGGCGGAATCGCACTCATGATCGCGTGAGCCATCGCCGGATTCGCGATCGCCGCCCCCGCCCCGATCAGCAGCAGCCCGGCCAGAGTCCCCGCGTACCCACCGGACGCGACCACCGCGATCGACGCCAGCCCCGCCGACATCAGCACCATGCCCAGACCGATGGCCTGCGGAGCGCCCAGCTTCGCCGTCCACTTCGCCGCCAGCCCCGAGAAGTTGAGCGCGACGATCGCCAGGGCGAGCGGTGCCGTCCGCACGCCGGCCTCCAACGGGCCGTAGCCGAGGACGAATTGGAGGTGCTGGGTGAGGAGGAAGAGGGAGCCGGCCATGCCGAAGGTGATGAGGACGACTCCGGTGACCGCGCCCGTGAAGCGGCGGTCGCGGAAGAAGTCGAGGTCGAGCATGGGGTACGGGACACGGTTCTCCCAGTACGCGAAGGCGGCCAGGAAGAGGACCGCGACCGCCGCGAACAGCAGCACCCGCTCCGACGTCCAGCCGTGCGCGGGGCCGGAGATGATCGCGTAGACCAGCGCGGCCATGCCGACGGTGGAGAGCAGGGCGCCGAGGAGGTCGGGGCGGTCCCCGCGCGGGCTCTTGGACTCGGGGACCAGGGCGATCGCCGCGACCAACGCCAGTGCGGCCACCGGGAGGTTGATGAGGAAGATCGCGCCCCACCAGAAGTGGTTGAGCATGAAGCCGCCGAGGAGCGGACCGGTCGCGAAGCCGAGGGCGTTGACGGCGGCCCAGATGCCGATCGCCTTCGGCTGTTCCTCGGGGGTGAAGATCTGCATCACGACGGCGAGGGTGGTGGTGATGAGCAGCGCCCCGCCGACCCCCATCCCGGCCCGCGCGACGATCAACTGCCCGGTGGAGTCCGCCAGTCCGGCGATCAGTGAGCCCGCGCCGAAGAGGACGAGACCCGTGATCAGCATCTTCTTGCGGCCGTAGCGGTCTGCCGCGCTGCCCGCCGTCAGCAACAGCCCCGACTGCACGAGCGAGTACGCGTTGATCATCCACTGGATGTCCGCCGTGCTCGCGTCGAGTTCGCGGGTGAGCGAGGGGATCGCGACGTTCAGCACGGTGTTGTCGAGCAGCACGGTGAGCTGCGCGAGGCAGATGACTCCGAGGACGATCCAGCGCTTGGGGTGGGAGGTCATGCTGTACACCGTAGAACAGTTCCTATACGGCGTACAACGGGGATTGTCCGGACACGAAGGAGGGGCGGTGACCGTGTGGTCACCGCCCCTGCTCAGCCCTGAACCGTCAGCTGCTCGTCTTCTGCGTCAGGTCGTAGAAGGTGGCCGAACCGACCGTCACCTTCTTGTAGTTCTTCTCGACCCACGAGGAGATCTGCGAGGAGCTGCCGGTGCTGCTGCCGCCCATGCCGGTGCCGCCCGAGATGAAGTAGTGGATCTTGCCGTCCGCCACGTACTTCTTGAACTGGGCCAGCGTCGGCGACGGGTCGGTGCCGTTGAAGCCGCCGATCGCCATCACCGGGTCGCCGGTGGCGAGTTGGTAGCTCGCGGCGTTCTGGGAGCCGATGGACGCGGCGACCCAGGTGTACTTGCTCGCGTCCGTCTGGAGCAGCTTCTTGGCCGCCGAGGTGACCGTCGCGCCGTTGAGCAGACCGCCGACGCCACCGCCGCCGCCCATGCCGCCGCCGTCGCCGGTCTGGCCGCCGAAGCCGCCACCCTGGTTCTGGGTGCCGCCGCCGGTACCGCCGCCGGGCATCGTGCCCGTGCCGCCGCCCGGGAAGCCGCCGCCCTGGTTCTGGGTGGTGCCGCCGCCCTGCTGGCCGGGCATCGTGCCCGTGCCGCCGGTGCGGTTGCCGCCGCCGAAGCCGCCCCGGCCGCCGCCGGGACCGCCGCCGCCCATCATGCTCGCGCCGGCCGGACCGGCCGTCGGGATGGAGCCGGTGTGCGCCGAGTCGACCGTCGACATGGTGTACGCCGCCGGACCGGCCAGGCCCGCCACGATGCTCAGACCGACCGCCGCGAGGGCGAGTTGGCGGCCGATCTTCGCGACGAAGATCAGGCCGAGCGCGCCCGCCAGCGAGCCGAGGAGGACGAGCCACTTCAGCCAGGGCAGGTAGTCGGAGGTGCGGTTGAGGAGGACGTAACCCCACACGCCCGCGGCGACTACCGCCGCCGCGAGGGTGATCGAGGCCCAGATCTCGCCGCGCTTCTCCCAGAGGGAACCCGCGCCGATGCCGATCACGGCCGCGATGTAGGGGGCGAGGGCGATCGTGTAGTACTGGTGGAAGATGCCGGCCATGTAGCTGAAGACGACCAGGGTCGTCACCAGCGAGCCGCCCCACACGAGCATCGAACTGCGCCTGACCGACGTGCGGCCCAGCTTGCGCGTGGCCACCAGGCCCGCGACCAGGAGGATCAGCGCGGTGGGCAGCAGCCAGGAGATCTGGCTGCCGATCTCGGAGTTGAACATCCGGTCCCAGCCCGTGGCACCCCACTGGCCGGTACCGCCGGCGCCACCGCCGCCTCCGACACTGCCGGTCTCGTCGCCGCTGAGGCGGCCGAACCCGTTGTAGCCGAAGGTCAGTTCAAGGAAGCTGTTGTTCTGCGAGCCGCCGATGTAGGGGCGCGAGGAGGCCGGCCACAGTTCGACGATCGCGACCCACCAGCCGGCGGCGGCGACCAACGCGCCCGTCGCCAGGCCCAGTTGGGCGAACCTCTTCTTCACGCTCACCGGCGCGCACACCGCGTAGACGATGGCCAGCGGCGGCAGGATCAGGAAGGCCTGAAGGGTCTTCGACAGGAACGCGAAGCCGATCGCGACTCCGGCCCACACCAGCCACTTCGTACGGCCGTCCTCCAGGGCCCGGACGACGAGGTAGCAGGCCACCGACATGAGCAACGCCAGTGCCGCGTCGGGGTTGTTGAAGCGGAACATCAGCGCGGCGACCGGGGTGAGCGCCAGCACGGCGCCCGCGATCAGACCGGCCTCGGGGCTGTGCCGGCGGCGGACCGCCGCGTAGACGACCGCGACCGTGCCGACGCCCATCAGGACCTCGGGGACCAGGATCGCCCACGAGTTGAGGCCGAAGATGCGGACCGAGATCTCCATCGGCCACAGGAAGGCCGAGGGCTTGTCGACGGTGATCGCGTTGCCCGCGTCCAGCGAGCCGAACAGCATCGCCTTCCAGCTCTTGCTGCCGGCCTGGACCGCCGCCGAGTAGAAGGAGTTGGAGTAGCCGGACGCGCTCAGGTTGTAGAGGTAGAGCAGGCCGGTCGCCAGGAGCATGCCCCAGAACGCGGGGCGCACCCAGCGCGGGTCCTCGGGCCGGCCGCGCCACAGGCGGCGGCCGAGCGGCTGCTTGGGCTCACCGGCCTGGGGGGCCAGGGTGTCCGACGGCGCCACCGGCTCCTGAAGGGCCGTATCTCTGCCGGTGTCACCGGCCGGCGCCCCCCAGGACGAGGGGCCGCCTCCTCCCGGATAGGTCGTCTGATCGGTTTCGGTGGTCATCGGGAGTCCCTCGGGTCGGTGTCGTGGGGACGCACCGGCTGCAACTGCATCGTCGCGTCCCTCCAGGTGCCGTCCGCGGCTTCACCGGCGCGGAACTGGGTGGTGGTGTCGTACGGCGCTCCCTGCTGGGGCTGCGGCTGCCGGTGGGGCAGCGGGCCGTAGGCACCGTGGTGCTGCGTGTACTGCGCGTGCTGGGGGGTCGTCGCCGTCGAATAGGTGGGCGACGAAGGGGAGTTGAGGGCCGCGAGCGTCGACTCGTCGGTGCTGTCGTCGCGGTCCGGGAAGACCCAGGCGCGCAGCAGCAGGAAGCGCAGGACGGTCGCCGCGAGGTTGGCGACCACCAGGACCGCCAGTTCGGTGGAGTGCGCCGGGTTGCTGCTGGCCGCGTTCAGGGCGGCCAGCGAACCACTGGTGAGCGCGAGACCGATGCCGTAGACGACCAGGCCCTGCGCCTGGTGGCGGACGGCGCCGCCCCGGCCGCGGACCCCGAAGGTCAGTCGGCGGTTCGCGGCCGTGTTGGCGATCGCCGAGACCAGCAGGGCGAGCGCGTTGGCGATCTGCGAACCGGAGAACTCCCGGAAGAGGCTGTAGAGCAGCAGGTAGAAGAGGGTCGACAGGCCGCCGACCACACAGAACCCGACGAGCTGGCGGGCCAGCCCCTTGGGCACGTCCTTGATGTCGCGGTCGCGGGGGTCGTCGCCGAAGGGGCGCGTGACACGGTCGAGCGGCAGCGAACCGGAGGCCAGGGCCTTGCCCACGCGCCACACTCCCTTCAGGTCCTCGGTCGCCGTCTTCACGATGTGGACCGTCGAGTTCGGGTCGTCGACCCAGTCGACCGGCACCTCGTGGATGCGCAGTCCGGCCCGCTCGGCCAGCACCAGCATCTCGGTGTCGAAGAACCAGCCGGTGTCCTCGACGAGCGGCAGCAGCGCCTGGGCCACATCACGCCGGATCGCCTTGAATCCGCACTGGGCGTCGGAGAAGCGGGCCTGGAGCGAGCCGCGCAGGATCAGGTTGTAGGTCCGGCTGATGAACTCGCGCTTGGCGCCACGCACGACACGCGACGAGCGGGCCAGCCGGGAACCGATCGCCAGGTCGGAGTGACCCGAGATCAGCGGCGCCACCAGGGGGAGCAGCGCGTTGAGGTCGGTGGAGAGATCGACGTCCATGTAGGCGAGGATCGGGGCGTCCGAGGCGGACCAGACGGTGCGCAGTGCTCGACCGCGCCCCTTCTGCTCCAGCCGGAACGATTTCACCTCGGGGATGTCCGACTCCAGCCGCGCCGCCACCTGAGGAGTGGTGTCGATCGACGCGTTGTCCGCGATGGTGATGCGGAACGCGTACGGGAACGTGCGCTTGAGGTGCTCGTGCAGTCTGAGCACACATGGCTGGAGGTCCTTCTCCTCGTTGTAGACGGGGATCACTACGTCCAGGACAGGCGTACCGGCGTCTCCGGCCGGGAGGTGCTCCCGCGCCGGCAGGGTGCCGGGAGAAGAGTCGGTTCGCATGAACCGACTCTCCTCAAGCGCCCTGTTGCACCCATGTGGTGGCACTGTGCTGTGCCTGTGAGTGCGATTGCCAATTCGTTTCGGGGGCGGGCGCGGGCACGGCCGGTGCAAGCGCGGGCAGATGCACGGTGAACACAGTGCGTCCGGGGACGCTGTCCACGGTGACGGCACCGCCGTGCGCGGTCGCGACCGCCTGCACGATGGCCAGGCCCAGACCGGTCGACCCGGTGGAGCGGGAACGCGCCGAGTCGCCGCGCGCGAACCGTTCGAAGACGTGCGGCAGCAAATCCGGCGGGATGCCCTGGCCGTTGTCCTCGACGTCCACACACATCCACGGTCCGCGCCGCTGCACGCGTGCGGTGATCGTCGTACCCGGCGGGGTGTGCTTGCGCGCGTTGCCGAGCAGATTGACCAGCACCTGCTGGATACGGGCCGCGTCCGCCGACACGAGGGCCGGTTCGTCGGGCAGGTCGAGCCGCCAGTTGTGGCCCATGCCGGCCGCGCGCGAGTCGCTGATGGTGTCCACGACGAGCGGGATCAGGTCGGTCTGGTCGAACTGGAGGGGCCTGCCGGCGTCGAGCCGGGCGAGCAGGAGCAGATCCTCTACGAGGAGGGTCATGCGCCCGGCCTCGGACTCGATCCTCCCGAGGGCGTGCTTGGTGTCGGGCCCGGTCTGTTCGCGTCCGCGACGGGTCAGCTCGGCGTAACCCCGGATGGAGGCCAGCGGCGTACGCAGCTCATGGCTGGCGTCCGCGACGAACTGCCGTACCCGCATCTCGCTCTGCTGTCTGGCGTGCAGGGCGCCGTGCACATGGTCGAGCATCCGGTTGAGCGCGGCCCCGACCTGGCCGACCTCGGTATGGGGGTCGGTCTCGGACTCGGGGACCCGTTCGTTCAGGGTCACCTCGCCGGTGTGGAGGGGGAGTTCGGAGACCCGGGTGGCGGTGGCGGCGACGCGGCGGAGGGGGCGGGTGGCGATGCCGACGAGGATGTAGCCGGCGATGCCCGCGGCTACCAGGCCTGCGGCGGTGACGCTGAGTTCGACGAGGATGAGGGTGTTGACGGTGTTGTCGACATCCGTGGTCGGCAGGGCGACGTAGTAGCCCTCGGTGGTGGAGCTGGGGTTCTTGGCGTACTTGACGAGGTAGTCGCCGAGCCCCGGAATGGTCACCGAGTGCGTGTTGCCGTCCTTCGACACGGACGCGATGGCCTGCTTCTGCGCCGCGCTGAGACCGACGGCGTTCATCTTCTTGAACGCGCCGCTGCTGTCGGTCACCTGCTGGCTGTAGGACGCGCTGGTGATCGCGCCCTTCTGCACATAGGCGGCGACGGTCTTCTCCTGCGTCGGACCGTTCGTGAGCAGCTTGTCGACCTTCGCGGCCGGCGTGAGGGCCTTGTCGGGATCGGTGTCCGAGTTGGCGGACGAGTTGCCCTGGGTCCCCGGAATCGCTCGCGGGGCGCCGGTCCCGCCGTCCGGACTGCCCTGCGGACGGCCCACGGCCCGGATGGCCGTCTCCGTCACCTTGCCCTGAAGCTGCTGATACAGGTGGGACTGGAGCGCGAGCGTCGTCACGGTCCCGATCACCGCACACACCACCGCGATCAGCGTCACGGACGCGACGACGAGCCGGGTCCGCAGGGTGCGCGGCTTACCCGCTCGCTTCTTCTGCGCACGCGGCCGTCGTCGCCCGCTCATGAGGCCGCGGGCTTGATCAGGTAACCGGCACCGCGTCGGGTGTGGATCATCGGCTCACGTCCCGCGTCGATCTTCCGGCGGAGGTACGAGATGTAGAGCTCGACCACATTGGCCTGCCCACCGAAGTCGTACGACCACACACGGTCGAGGATCTGTGCCTTGCTGAGTACACGACGGGGATTACGCATCAGGAAGCGCAACAGCTCAAACTCGGTGGCGGTGAGGTGGATGCCCTCACCGGCCCGCGAGACCTCGTGGCTGTCCTCGTCGAGGGTGAGGTCACCCACGACCAGCACGGAGTCGGAGCGGCGGTCCGCCGCACCGGAGCGGCGGATCAGCCCGCGCAGCCGGGCCACGACCTCTTCGAGGCTGAAGGGCTTGGTGACGTAGTCGTCGCCGCCGGCGGTGAGTCCCGCGATCCGGTCCTCGACCGCGTCCTTCGCGGTGAGGAACAGCACCGGCACGTCCGGCAGCTCACGGCGCAGCCGGCCCAGGACGGTCAGACCGTCCATGTCGGGCAGCATCATGTCGAGGACGACGGCGTCGGGCCGGAACTCGCGCGCGGTCTGGATCGCGCCGGTTCCGTCACCCGCGCTGCGGATCTGCCAGCCTTCATAGCGGAGGGCCATGGACAGCAGCTCGGTGATCGACAGCTCGTCGTCCACCACAAGCACTCGGACGGGGCTCCCGTCCGGCCTCAGCAGTTCGGTGCGCCCCTGGGGCGAGGTCGTGGTCATGGTGGACACGTTGTCGTGGTCCTCTTAGAGCACGCTTTCTAGAGTCTGTGATTTTCCTGAGAAACGCACAGGGGCCTCTCAGGGAACACCTTGGAATCTCTTGCCCGGGACTTATCCCGTCCCGCACACGGCCCCGGCGGACCTGTGCGTTCCGCCCGTGCCGCCTCGGTCTCCCCTGTATCCCCCCAACCTCCGCGCCTCCCTCACAGTCCGAACAACCCTGCCCCGTTGTGATGGCAGACCGCCCGCAGCCAGTCGTCCCCGAGGCCCAGCCGCTCCAGGGCGTGCAGCTGGTGCAGATACGGATACGGGATGTTCGGGAAGTCACTGCCGAGCAGAACGCGGTTTCCCAGGGCGGCCAGCCGGGGGAGCGCACGCGGCGGGAACGGGGCGAAGCGCTCGCTGAAGTCCGTGAACGCCATCGTCGTGTCCAGCCGCACCTCCCCGAACCGCTCGGCTAGGCCGAGGAAGTCCTCGTACTCCGGCATCCCCATGTGCGCGACGACCAGCCGCAGCCGCGGGTGCCTGGCCAGCACCCGGCCGATCGGTTCGGGTCCGGTGTGCTTGCCGGGGGCGGGCCCCGACCCGCAGTGGATCACGACCGGTGTCCCGGACTCGGCGAGCAACCCCCAGGCGGGATCGAGCAGTTCGTCGGCCGGGTCGTACGCCCCGACCTGCACATGCGCCTTGAAGACCCGCGCGCCGGACTCCAGCGCTTCGCGTACATAGCCCTCAACTCCCGGTTCCGGGAAGAGAGTCGAGGTGTGCAGACAGTCGGGGGTGCGGGCGGCGAAGTCGACGGCCCAGCCGTTGAGCCACCGGGCCATGCCGGGCTTGTGCGGGTAGAGCATGGCGGTGAAAGCGCGTACTCCGAACTCCCTGATCAGCGCGACCCGTTCGTCCTCCTCCTTCCGGTACGTGATCGGCCACTCCAGCGCACCACCGGTCGACGGCCCGAGCGCGTCGAAGTAGTCCCAGACCTTGCGCAGCACCCGCTCGGGCATGAAGTGGGTGTGCACGTCGACGAGCCCGGGGAGCCCCAGCCGCTCCCAGAACCGCCGGATCTGGGCCGCCTCGGTCGCGGCGACCATCTCGGCCGCCTCGGCAGCCAAGCCGTGGTCACGGGTTCCGCCGGCCTCACCGGCTTCACTGTCCATATCCATACGGGACCCCACTCCTGCCCATCGCTAGCGCACCGGCCCCTGCTCGTCCACATGGAAGGCGGGCGTCCCCAGAAACACCTCGGCGGTCACCGGCCCATAGGCGATGTTGAACGTGTCCAGCCAGTACGACCAGTCCCGCACACCGGCCGCACTGCTGAAACGGTAGTTGAGCTGCCACCGCACCCACTGCCCCGGCGCGAGCCGGACCGCGGGCGGCCGGCGCTGTCTGGGCGGCAGCCCGAAGAGCGGGTCCACGCACGGGAACACCCTCAACCGCCCCTCGGTCTCCCGGAGTCGGACCGCGACCTGCTTCCGCTCCGTCCGTCCGTCGTACGGCGTGAAGTCGTCCTTCTCGTGCATCCGGACCGTGTGGACCGTGTGGACCGACTGCGCCAACCCGTCCGGCAGCGGGAAGCCGACCGGAACCGCGTTTCTGCGCGCGGCCGCCTCGCCTCCCCGTGACCGCTTCGTCCAGGACGTGCGGACCCACTGCACCGTGACCTCCATGACGCCCCCTCCCCGTTCCCTTCCCCGTGCTCAGAACAACCCTTCCTGGACCCCCGGCACTTCCCTCCTGAACTCCCGCACCGGCACGGTGAATTCAACCGTGTCGCCCCCGGCCGGGATCAGCTCCCACCCCGTCATCAGCCGCGAGTCCAGCACGACCACGCCCCGTCCGGTGGCGAGGTGGAGGTCCGGTCCCGCCGCCGCGAGCACCTCCCCGCTCACCGACCCGCCCGGGACCAGCCCGCTCACCTCGCCGACGGGGGCCGGGAGGTCCCTGAGACCGAACACCTCGACGTGGTCGACGGGTTGATACGGCTCGCGGCGGAGCGACTCCGGCCATTCGCGCAACGCGAGAGCCCGGGCGTGCAGGTCGGCGAGCTCGGCCGCGCGCTCCGCCGCCGAGCCCGGGAGCACGGAGCGGACGGCGCGCTTCTCGCCGTAGGGGATCCGGTCCGGTACCCGGAGTGCGGCGCGCAGGAGTTCCTCCGAGCGGCGGGCTGCCATCAGGGGGCCGAGGCCCAGCCAGCTGAAGCAGACGGCGCCCTGCTCAAGCAGTCGCGCGGAGCCGCGCTCTTCGGCGGTGATGCCGACCTTGAGCAGGCCGGGGCCGAACCAGGCCAGATATACGTGGTACGGCCGCGGGTCGTCCGCGATCGTGTCGGCGGCGACCGAGTGCGCCCGGTCCAGCCGCGCGCACTCCTCGCACCGAGCACCCGTGCTCCGCTCCGGCACGGCCGCCCGCAGCGGACACGTATGCCCCCGCGCTCCCACACATGTCCGCCCGCCCCCTTCCGCGACCTCGAAGGCCACCCGCTTCCCCCGGGGCAGCGGGCTCCCGCGCCCGCCGTCCCACTTCAGCTCGGGACCGCCTGCCGTCCATCGGAGTCCCGAGCACTTCCACGTCCGTGGTGCCCGTGATGTCTGTGCCATCGCTCACGAGATTAGAGGGCGCCACTGACAACGGCCTCAGCCTGCGGTTTCTCCGACCGGAACGGGCTGCCGGGTCTCCTCCGTGCGCCCCTGGGCCGACCGTCCCCGCCCCCGCCCGGCCAGCCGGCACCCGACACACCCGGCGTGCCCGGCCCGCGCGAGCGGGTCCCGTACCCGCATCCCCCACTGCGCCCGGTCCCGCCGCCCGGGCGGCTTGCCCCAGCCGGTGAGGTGGAGCGCCCAGGTGACCAGGACGGCGACGACGACGATGCCCAGTCCGCCGCCGATCAGCGCGGCGGAGACGGTGCACACCCCCGCGCCGGCGACGGCCGTCCCGACGGTCGCGATGCCGAATCCGGTCCACCCGGCGACCGTATGCCCCTCGTCATACTGGTGTGCGCTCATGCGCCAGCCCCTTCAGACTTCTGAAACCTCTCACCACCTAAGAAGTTTAGAGTATTAACCCCTCACGAGCTAAGGCAATATCCATGCAAGCCAAGCCCCGCCCCGCCGCCACCCCGGCCCAGGCACTGGACGCGATGGACTCCCTCATCGCCACCGCACAGCTCGGCCAGCAGGAAATGGCCGAGCGGCTGGGCCTGAACGTCACCGATCTGCTCTGCTTCGCCTGCGTCCTGAAGGCGGGCGAGAACCTCCTCACGGCGGGCGACCTGGCGGAGCACGCCCACGTCACGACGGGCGCGGTGACCGGCATCCTCAACCGGCTGGAACGCGCCGGTTTCATCACCCGCGTCCCCGACCCCACCGACCGCCGCCGCGTCCGCGTGGCCTCGGTACCGGCCGCGGTGACCCGGGTCGTCGCGCTCTACGGCCCCTACTACGACCGCCTCAACGCCCAGTTCGCCGACTACTCCCCCGAGGAGATCGCCGTACTGGCCGACTGGTTCGCGCGGACGTCCACGCTGGCGCAGAACTACATCGAGGAACTCCGCGCGCGGGACAGGGAGTAGGACAAGGAGCCGGAGCGGGGGGCAAGCCCGACCCCGGTGGTGTAGCGGGCTCCACCAACGGTTCGGGTGACCGCTTCCTCGTGCCCGCAGCCGTACGACGGGATCGTTGATCTCAGCCGGTCAGGAGGACCGGCGCAGGTCGAACGGCCGCCGTACGGAGGGAAATCCCATGTCAACCGCACCCGGTCCGTTCGCGTCCTTCGTCCGGTTCGTGGTGTGCGGCGGCGGGGTCGGGGTCCTGTCCAGCCTGGCGGTGCCGCTGCTCGCCACGCTGATGCCCTGGGTCGCGGCGAACGCGCTGATCACGATCGCGTCGACCGTCCTCTGCACCGAACTGCACGCCCTGTTCACCTTCGGCACCGGACGCCGTCCCGGACTGCGCGAGCACTGGCAGTCGGCGGGTTCGGCCACGGCGGCCTACGCGGCGACCTCCGCCGCGATCCTCGTCCTCCACACCGTCCAGGCCTCCCCCTCCATGCTCACCGAACAGATCGTCTACCTCAGCGCCTCGGCCCTGGCCGGCATCGGCCGCTTCCTGGTCCTGCGCCTGTTCGTCTTCGCCGACCGAAGCACTCCGGCCACCGTCACGATCCCGGTACGACCGGTCCCGACGACGCCCGTGTTCAGCGCGGCGGCGTAAGGGGGCCGCGCCCCAACTGCGCGGAGCTGCCGGCACCGTGGGTCGTTCCGTGAACGAAACACTCACGGGTGACGGTGACGGTGACGGTGACGGCAGTACGGGGGACGTCGACTACGGGTGCGGGTCACCGCTGTCGAGCCGTCGCGTTCGATGCGGGAGCAGCGGCCTCGGGGGCTTGCCGAGGCCGTGGACGCGGTGGCCGAGGAACTGCCGTTCCCTGATGGGGCGTTCGACGCTGCGATGACGACGTTCGGCGTGCATCAGTGGAGCGACCCGGCCGCCGGGCTGCGTGAGATGCGTCGGATGACGCGGGGCCGGTCGCCGTGCTGACCTGCGATCCGGGTCTCGTCCGGGACTTCTGGCTGTACGAGTACGCGCCGCCGGTCCTGGACACGGAGGCGCGCCGCCATCCGTCCGTCGCGGGCATCGCCGACGCGCTCGGCGGGACGGTCACCGTCACCGCCGTGCCCATCCCCTCGGACTGCACGGACGGTTTCAACGAGGCGTACTTCGGACGGCCGGAGCGCTTTCTCGATCCCGGTGCGGTCCAGGCCTGCTCGGCCTGGGGTTTCGTGGCGGAGGAGACGCGGACGGAGTACGTGGGGGCCATCAAGGCCGCGCCGGCGGACGGGAGTTGGGACGCGCGACACGGGGCCTTGTGGGACGCGGAGGCCTATGGGGGGTCACTGGTCCTCGTCCGTTCGGTCCGCTAGAGGGGGAAGGGCGGGGCGAGGGAGTGGTGGGCATGACTGTGTCCGCCCGGTCCGCCGCCGGGAACAAATCCGTTTCCCCTCGGAAGCCCGGCCCCCCGTGGCTGGGCCGTCCTGCCTAGCCCGCCTGGCGGTAGGCCTCGTCCAGTTCCGAGAACGTCGCCGGTCCGTCGTCGAGCGGCAGCGTCTCGTCCTCCCCGAAGTCCGGGGCCTGGAAGGGGTTCGTCGCCGGAGGGGGCGATCCCGCGCTGGAACGGCGGGACGCCCCTTCCGGGGCGGAGAACAGCGAGGTCAGTTCGATGAGAGGTCTCCCGTTCGTTACAGGCCGCCAGGACCTGGTGTGCCGTGACCGGGCACTGCGGTCCTACAGCTTGCTCATCTTGGCGTACGGACTCAGGATGCGCTCCTGAACCGAGCCGAAGTCGACGAGCACCGCGATGCCGTCCTCGATGCCGATGACCCGGCCGAGGCCGTACATGTCGTGTGTCACCTGGTCGCCCACGGCGAAATGCTTGGGGGCCGCCGCGGCCGGTGCCTTGAAGGGACTGGTGGGCAGATAGCGCTTCGGTGCAGCTGGCTTTGTCATTGCTTCCAGTATGGGCCTAGACACGCCTCTCGCTGAGGCCGTCCACATCGCTTGTTCATCACAACCTGGTCGCCGACCTCGCGTACGACCCCACCGAGCACCCGAAAACGTGTGAGCAACGTCACTTGGACGTGCTCCCTGGCGACCTGGACGAGGAGGAACCCCGACACCGGACGCAAGCAGGGACCCTGTGGAGTGATCCACAGGGTCCCTGTCGCTGATGTGCACTCGGCAGGATTCGAACCTGCAACCTTCTGATCCGTAGTCAGATGCTCTATCCGTTAAGCTACGAGTGCTTGATTTTCTCTTGTTTTCCTTCGCCGCTCCCGGCCCTTCCGGCCCGCTCGCGGCGACAGGAAGAACATTACATGACTGCCGCCGCCATGTGAAATCCGTTAGCCGTACCCCTTGTGAGCTGCGGAAACGACCCGAAAACGACCTTGCGAACGACCGAAGCCCCGGTCACTGGGACCAGGGCTTCGGATGGGGTGCGGAGGCGGAGGGATTTGAACCCTCGATGGGATTTGCGTCCCAAACCGCATTAGCAGTGCGGCGCCATAGACCGGACTAGGCGACGCCTCCAGCGATGACCTCCCGCGCGAGCGCGAGTGGTGCGTGCAGATGATGACACAGACGAGCGGGGTGCCACCAATCGCGGTCCACGGTACTAGGCAGGCGGGCCGCAGGGCAAAGCCGTTGATGCCGGCCGCCGTGTCCGCAACGTCCGCGGGCGGTGGGCGTTAGTCAGGTCATGTTGCAGGTCAGCCGTCTCCTCGTGATCGCCGCCGCGTCCGCCGCCACCGTCGGCGCACTGGCCGCGACGCCCGCCACCGCGTCCCCCACGACCGCCCGCACGCTCGCCCCACCGCCCGGCAACGACGAGGACCGGTCCGGCGCCGACCACCTCACCGTCACCGTCCGGCACGCGGGCGCCGCCGACGGCACCCACGATCTGTACTGCCACCCCGGCGGCGGCACCCACCCGGACGTGACCGGCGCCTGCGAGGCCGTCGGCCGCAACACCCGGTGGGGGAAGGACCCCTTCGCCCCGGTGCCGCCCGACAGCATGTGCACGATGATCTACGGCGGCCCCGCCACCGCCCACGTCACCGGCACGTGGGCCGGACGCCCCGTCGACACGACGTACGACCGGAGCAACGGCTGCGAGATCTCCCGGTGGAACCGGATGGTCCCGCTGCTGCCCGACCTCGGCCGGTAGATGCCCGCCGCCGGACGGCCACCGGTGGATGTCCATCCGTAGGGGGCCGACGACGTTCGGTCACACGTTCTGCGTCACTTCACCGTGCGACCTCCCTCTCATCTCACTCCGCGAGCACAAGGAGTGCCCTTAGACTCCCTCGCGTGACACGTCGCGGGCCGGTTGGCAAGATGGCCTCCGCGGTCGGCAAGGTGCGGTAACAGGGAGGAAGCGTCTCGTGAGCAGCAGGCCATCCCGAGGCGCTGCTCGCCTCGCAGCCATACTCGACGCGCTCCCGGACGCGTTGGTGCTGGTCAACGCCAACGGGACGGTCGTCAACGCGAACACCATCGCGCTGGAAGCCTTCGAGGCGCCCGGCACCGCGCTCGTCGGACGCGGACTGCTGGACCTGCTGCCGGAGTTCGACTCCCGGCTCATCCCCGGTTCCATGCGGCGCCCCGACTCGATGGACCCGCGCGGCCGGACCAAGCCCACCCGGATGATCGCGCGGCGGACGGACGGGTCCGAGTTCCCGGTCGAAGTGACCAGCGCCAACCTCGAGGACGGCCAGCAGGCCTACGACGGCTACGGCTACACCGCCGACGAGCTGCTGATGCTCGTCGTCCGCGACCTCTCCGGAACCGTCGACACCGAGGCCGAGCTGGCCCGTTCGCAGCGGCAGACCGAGATGATCCTGCGCGCCGCCGCCGAGGGTGTCGTAGGAACGGACACGGACGGGCGGGTCGTGCTGGTCAATCCGGCCGCCGCGCAGATCCTCGGGTACCGCGCCAGCGATCTCGGCGGCAAGGAGCTGCACACGCTCGTGCTGCACTCGCGGGCGGACGGCTCACCGTTCCCGTACGCCGAGTCGCCGCTCGCCGACACCCTGCGGTCCGGGCGCAAGCACCGGGTGCGCGGGCAGGTGCTGTTCGCCAAGAACGGGGACCGCGTCTCCGTCGACCTGACCACCGCGCCCGTGCGCGACGGCGACCAGCTCGTCGGCGCCGTGATGACCTTCACCGACCGGCGGCCCTACGACTCGCTCGCCGAGGAGAAGGAGGCCGCCGACAAGCTGCACCGGGACGAGCTGGAGCGGATCGACGAGGAGCACGCCTCCGAGCTGACCTCCCTGCGCCAGAAGCACATCACCGAGACCGAGGAGCTCCAGGAGCAGCACGAGGAGGAGCTCGCGGCGAACGAGGAGCGGTACGCCGCCCTCGGGGAGCGCGAGAAGGACCGTTACGAGGAGCTGGCCGCACGGCACGAGCAACTGCTCACGCTGCTCGGGCGTTCGCTGCGCGGCCCCCTCGACGAACTGCGCCGGGAACTGGCCGCGTTGGCCGCCGACGACGCCGGACAGCTGTGGCCCGAGGCCAACCAGGTCCTCCATCATCTGTCGGCCGGCTACTCGCGCATCACCCAGCTCATCGACAACGTGCTCGGCTATCAGCGGCTGGAGACCGGGGCCGAGGAGATCGCGCGGACGAAGGTCATGCTGGACGCCGTGGTCGCGGCCGGTGTCGACGGGGCCGTGGAGCTGATCGGTCCCGGTCGTGTGCAGTTCGCCGTGCACGCGCCGCCCATCGAGGCCGAGGTCGACCCCGCGCTGCTCGCGACCGCGCTCGCCCACCTCGTCGCGGACGTCGCCGGCGTCGACGCGACCGGCAACTCGCCCGCTTCGGCGGGCGGTTACATGGACAATACGGTCGTCGTGGCGGCGGCGCAGCGCGGTGAGGTCGTACGGATCGAGGTGCGCGGACCCTACGCCGGGGGAGACCCGGTGCACGAGCCGATCGTGCGCGGGATCGTGCGGGCGCACGGCGGGGTGCTCCAGACGCACGACGTGCCGGGGATGAGCGGCAGCGCGTATGTGCTGGAGGTGCCGATCGGGGGCGGGGCGGGGGCCGTGGCGGTGCCGGCCGCGACCGGCGGTGCCGAACTCGCCGTACCCGAGCAGGCCACGAACGGCAACGGCGGGCGGCGGCGGGCCCGGCGGTCCTCGGTGGACGCGTTCCTGGAGAGCGAGGTGCCGGACGGCGGGTCCGACGGTTCCGGTGGCTCCGGTGGTGAGGGCGCGGTGCCGACCGGGCGGCGCAGGAGGCGTGCGGGCGAGGAGTCGGCGGCGGCCGCGGAGGCGGGCGGCGACGGGGCTTCCAGCGGTACGGGGCGCCGGCGCGGGCGGGCGGCCGAGGGCGGCGCCGGTGACGGGGACGCGGAGGGTGTGTCCGAGGGTGCCGTGATGACAGCGGCGGAGCACGCGGCCGGGACGGCGGCCTCGGGGACCGGGCTGGGCGGGACGGTGCCGCCGCAGGGCGTGCCCGTGCCCGCGGGTGGGGAGCGGCAGGCGTTGCCGGCCGCGTTGCCCGCCGCGGGTGCGGCCGACGAGTCCAGTGGCGAGGACGGGCAGCCGACCGGGCGTCGGCGGCGCGCTCTCGCCGCTGCGGCCGAGCGGGCCGCCGCGCAGGAGGCGGGCGCCCGTACGGTGTTCGCGCTGCCGCCGGCCGAGGCGGACCGGACGCCCGAGACGGATGGGCAGGCGCCCGGGATTCCGGTCGCGCCCGGGCAGGTTGCCGGTGACGAAGGACGGCACGACGCCGTTCCGCACGACCAGTCCGAGGACCACACTCCGCCGCAGCCGCATCCCGCGAGCGCGCCCACCGGGCGGCGCCGCCGGGCCGTGGCCCAGCCGCAGCAGCCCGCGGAGGGCGTGCCGGTGCAGGCGGCGGGCGCGGTGGTTCCGGCGCAGGGTACGGCGGGGCAGGGGCAGCAGGTCGGCGCTCCGGTGCAGCAGGCGGTTCAGCAGGGGCCGGGTGTTGCCGTGGGCGTACCGGCACAGGCGCAAGGACAAGGACAGGAACCGGCGGGGCAGGCCGTACCGGGGCAGCAGCAGGGTGTGGTGCAGCCGGTCGGTGGACCGCCCGTCGGCGGTCAGCCGGTGCCCGGTCAGCCCGGCCAGCCGGGTGCCGCCATGCAACTCGCGCCCGCGCAGAGCCTCCCCGGGCAGGGGCAGGCCCCCGGAGCACAGCCGCTGCCGCTTCCGGCGGAGGCGGCCCCCGGGCAAGGCATCCCGGCACAGGCGGCGTTGCCGCAGGGCGGGCCCGGCCAGCCGGTCGCGCCTCAAGGAGTCCCCGGGCACCCGGTCGCGCCTCAGGGAATGCCCGGGCAGCCCGTCTCGGCTCAGGGAATCCCCGGGCAGCCCGTCTCGGCTCAGGGAATCCCCGGGCAGGGGGTCCCGGGTCAGCCGATTCCGCCGCAGGGCATTCCCGGTGCCCAGGGGCAGCCGGTCTCCCCGCACGGCATCCCCGGTCAGGCCGGCGCGGCTCAGGCCCACCCCGGTGCGCCCGCAACGGCCGTACCGCAGCAGGCGCTTCCCGCCGCTCAGCAGGCGCCGGGCGTCACGCCCGCCCCTGGCACCCCCGTCGTACCGGCGAACGGCGCCGACCCGGCCGTAGCCCCGAACCCGCAGCCGAACCCGAACGCGCCGGCACCCGCCGCTGCCGCTCCCGTCGCCCCGCAGGCGCGGGTCGCTCAGCCGTTGCCCGCCGAGGCCGCCGTGCCGGCGCCGGCCGGGGCCTCGGTCGGGGGTGTCGACCCCAACTCCACCCAGGGGCGGGCGATCAGTGTGCGGACGTTGGGGCAGGGGGTGCCGTTCACGCGGCAGGCGGCGCAGGTGCAGCAGCCGACCGCGACGCCGCCGCCGCACGCGCCGGCCGGCGGCGGGCGGCGGCGGAAGCTGGGGACACGGCCCGATGCCGGTACCGCCGGGTCGGCGCGTCCGCACCCCCAGGGTGAGCAGGCGCAGCCCTCCCTGGCCGGGCAGTCGCGGCTCGCGCCGATCACCGAGGGCGCCGGACGGTCGTACGCCATAGGAGCACCGGACGAGAACGCGGCCGAGGGGCCCGAGCCGCTGGACGGGCCGGGCGGGGCCGTGGAGATCGCGGACACGCCGAGACCGCAGCCGCTCGACGACGAACTGCCTCCCGAGCCGCTCGACAACCCGCGCCGGCTGCTGGTCTGGCCGGCGCCGGACGTGACGACCACGCAGGCGCTGAGCGACCGCGGGTACCGGCCCGTCATCGTGCACTCGCGCGAGGAGGTCGACGCGCAGATCGCGGCCTTCCCGGCGGCGCTGTTCGTGGACCCGCTGACCGGGCCGATCACGCGGACGGCACTCCAGTCGCTGCGGCAGGCGGCGGTCGCGGCCGAGGTGCCCGTGCTCGTCACGGCGGGGCTCGGGCAGGCGACGCGCGAGGCGGCCTACGGTGCCGATCCCGCCGTCCTGCTGAAGGCGCTCGCGCCCCGGGACAGTGAGCAGCATCCGCCGCGGGTGCTGCTGATCGAGGAGCACGCGGAGATCGCGCTGGCGCTGACGGCGACGCTGGAGCGGCGCGGGATGCAGGTGGCGCGGGCCGCGAGCGACGCGGACGCGGTGACGCTGGCGGGGCAGTTGCGGCCCAACCTGGTGGTCATGGACCTGCTCCAGGTGCACAAGCGGCGGGCCGGGATCGTCGACTGGCTGCGCGCGAACGGGCAGCTCAACCGCACCCCGCTCGTCGTCTACACGGCCGCGGTGGACCAGGCCGACCTGCCCCGGCTGGCGTCGGGCGAGACCGTCCTCTTCCTCGCCGAACGGTCGACGAGCACGGAGGTCCAGTCGAGGATCGTGGACCTGCTGGCCCGGATCGGCACCAACTAGCCGATCGGGCGGGCGAGTTGGGCAAGTAGCCTGCGGGCATGCCCACGCCCGCGCCCGGTCCCTTCGCTGTCCCCACTCGCCACGACGGTGCGCCCGACCGGGTCGCGGTCGTCGTGCCCGGTGTCGGGTACACACCCGCCATGCCGCTGCTGCACTTCGCTCGTGCCGTGCTCCTCCAACACGGCTGGACGGTGCAGGAGTTGTGGTGGCGGATTCCTGACGACTTCTCGCGGTTCGGCGTGGAGGAGCGGATCGCGTGGGTGGAGGCGGAGGTCGCGCGGGCCGTCGACGCCGAGGCGGGGGCCTGTCGGCTGGTCGTCGGGAAGTCGCTGGGGTCCCTCGGGTGCGGGGTCGTGGCCGAGCGGGGCATCGCGGGGGCCTGGCTCACGCCTGTTCTGACGATCGACCAAGTGGTACGCGGCCTCCGGCGGGCCCAGGCGCCGACCCTTCTCGTCGGCGGCGGTGGCGACAAGCTGTGGGACTCGGGGGCCGCCGGTTCCGTCGGACATGAGGTGCTGGAGATTCCCGGCGCCGATCACTCGCTGGAACTCGCGGGCGACGCCGAGGGGTCGGTCGACGTGCTGCGGAAGGTCGTCTCGCGGCTGGACCGCTTCGTCGGGTCGCTCGGCCGGTAGCCCGTGGGGTCACCGGCCGAGCCGACCGTCGGTTCAGAGCTTGGTGACGTCCAGGTCGCCGTCGGCGTAGCGCCTGCGCAGGACCTTCTTGTCGAACTTGCCGACGCTCGTCTTCGGGACCGACTCGACGATCGTCCAGCGTTCGGGGAGCTGCCACTTGGCGATCTTCCCCGCGTCGGCGAGGAACGCGCGCAGGGACTCGAAGTCGGCGGTGGAGCCCTCCCGCAGGACTACGGTCGCCAGCGGGCGCTCGCCCCATTTCTCGTCCGGTACGGCGACCACGGCGGCCTCGGTGACGTCCGGGTGCGCCATCAGGGCGTTCTCCAGGTCGACGGAGGAGATCCACTCGCCGCCGGACTTGATGACGTCCTTGGCGCGGTCGGTGAGGGTGAGGAATCCATTGGGGGAGATGGTGCCGACATCGCCGGTCTTGAGCCAGCCGTCCTCGCTGAACTTGTCGGCGGGGCGCAGGGGTTCGGCGTCGGGGCCGTTGTAGTAGGCGCCGGCGACCCAGGGGCCGCGCACCTCCAGCTCGCCTGCGGACTCGCCGTCCCAGGGCAGCCGTTCGCCGTCGGGGCCGGTGAGGCGGGCCTCGACGCTGGCCGGGAAACGGCCCTGGGTCAGCCGGTACTCGAACTCGCGCTCCGTGCCGACCGCCTCGGCCGGCGGGCGGCAGACCGTGCCCAGGGGGGACGTCTCCGTCATGCCCCAGGCGTGGAAGACCCGCATGCCCAGCTTGTCGAAGGCCGTCATGAGGGCGGGCGGGCAGGCCGAGCCGCCGATGGTGACCTGGGTGAGGGAGGAGACATCACGCGGCTTGGCGGTCAGTTCGGCGAGCAGGCCCTGCCAGATGGTGGGCACGGCCGCCGCGTGCGTCGGGCGCTGGCTCTCGATCATCTCGGCGAGCGGGGCGGGCTGGAGGAAGCGGTCCGGCATCAGCATGTTCACGCCGGTCATGAAGGTGGCGTGCGGCAAACCCCAGGCATTCACGTGGAATTGGGGCACCACGACCAGTGAGGTGTCCTCGTCCGTGAGACCCATCGACTGGGTCATGTTGACCTGCATGGAGTGCAGGTAGATCGAACGGTGGCTGAACACCACACCCTTGGGGTCGCCCGTGGTCCCGGAGGTGTAGCACATCGCGGCGGCCTGGCGTTCGTCCAGCTCGGGCCAGTCGTACGTGGTCGGCCTGCCGGCGATGAGGTCCTCGTACTCGTGCACGCGTACGTGGGTGCCGTCCAGCGGGCCGCGGTCGCCGGGGCCGGAGACGACGATGTGCTCGACCGTCGGCAGCTTGGGCAGCAGGGGGGCGAGCAGCGGGATCAGCGAACCGCTGATGATCACCACCCGGTCGGCCGCGTGGTTGACGATCCACGCCAACTGGTCGGCCGGAAGACGGAGGTTGAGGGTGTGCAGCACCGCGCCCATGGCGGGGATCGCGAAGTAGGCCTCGACATGGACGGCGTTGTTCCACATGAAGGTCGCCGTGCGCTCGCCGTCCGCCACGCCCAGGTCCTCGCGCAGGGCGTGCGCGAGCTGGGCCGCACGGGCTCCGATCTCCGCGAAGGAACGGCGTTCCGGCTCTCCCTCACCGGTCCAGCTGATCACCTGCGATGTTCCGTGGACCGTCGACCCGTGGGTCAGGATCCTGGAGATCAACAGCGGTACGTCCTGCATCGTGCTCAGCACGGCGTCCTCCCGGGGGCGACATTGCCTACGCGGTAGTAAGGGTTGCGCTGATTCTGCTCACATACCGCACGGTATGTCACTAGGGACGGGTGATCGATCACCCGACACCTGGCTGACTCCTACCGGACCAGGACCAGTTCCGGATCCTCCCGCAGCTTGCCCAGCGCCCGCGACACTGCCGACTTCACCGTACCCACGGAGACCCCGAGCACCTCGGCCGTCTGCACCTCGCTGAGGTCCTCGTAATACCTGAGGACGACCATCGCCCGCTGCCTGTCCGGCAGCTTCGCGATCGCCCGCCACATCGCGTCGTGCAACGCCTGCTGCTCGGCCGGGTCCTCGGCACCGCAGCCCGGCTCCGGCTCGGGCAGCTCCTCGCACGCGAACTCGTCGACCTTGCGCTTGCGCCACTGCGAGGTCCGCGTGTTCAGCAGCGCCCGGCGCACATAGCCGTCCAGCGCCCGGTGGTCCTCGATCCGCTCCCAGGCGACATACGTCTTGGTCAGCGCGGTCTGCAGCAGGTCCTCGGCGTCGGAGGGGTTCGCGGTCAGCGACCGCGCGGTCCGCAGCAGCACCGGCTGCCTGGCCCTCATGTACGACGAGAACGAGGGGTACGTGAGGGCGGCGGCGGTGACAGTGGTGGTAGCCGTGGTGGTGGCGGTCGGCTGAGTCTGCGCAGCCCGCGCCGCGGGACGGGCGGCCGGACGTACGGCGGGGCGTGCCGCGGTGCGGGTGCCGGGCCGTGTCGTGGTCCGAGCGTCGGCCCGTTCGGCGGCCCGTGCGACGGCGTTCGCAGCGCTGGTGCAGACGGCTGTGGTCATGGCTCCACGCTATGAGCGAACCCCGCTCCGGCGGATCGGCCGCAGGTCCCGAAGCAGACTCCGCCTCAGGTTGTAGTGGTGGGGCTGCCTCCACCTCCTGAAGGTGGACGAGCGGGGGAGACGTACTGCGGGTTTACCCCTGGGGGGGTGGGTCGGGCCCGGCCTTCTGCGGTGGGTCGGGGTCGGGTGTCTCCGGTGGGGTGGGGTCGGGTGTCTCCGGTGGGGTGGGGACGGTGGTCTCCGGTGGGGTGGGGACGGTCGCCTCCGGCGGGCTGGGGCCGGTGGCCTCCGGCGGGCCGAGGACGGTCGCCTCCGGCGGGTTGAGGCGTGGCCTCCGGTGGGCCGGGGTCGGTCGCCTCCGGCGGGCCGAGGACGGTCGCCTCCGGTGGGCCGAGGACGGTCGCCTCCGGCGGGTTGAGGCGTGGCCTCCGGTGGGCCGGGGTCGGTCGCCTCCGGCGGGCCGAGGACGGTCGTCACCGATGGGCCCGGGCTCAGGCGTCGGTCGTGAGGATCAGCCCCGATGTCGGTACCCCGGTACCTGCTGTCACCAGTACCCGGCCGGCGCCGGGTATTCGGTTCACCGCGGTGCCGCGCAGCTGTCTGACGCCTTCCGCGATGCCGTTCATGCCGTGCAGATACGCCTCCCCGAGCTGTCCACCGTGCGTGTTGAGCGGCACCTGTTCCTCGGCCACAAAGTCCGCCGCCTCGCCCTTTCCGCAGAACCCGAACTCCTCCAGCTGCATCAGCACGAACGGCGTGAAGTGGTCGTAGAGGATCGCCACGTCCATGTCGTCCGGTCCGAGCCCCGAGGTGCGCCACAGTTGTCGGGCGACCACGCTCATCTCCGGGAGGCCGGTCAGGTCGTCGCGGTAGAAGCTGGTCATCTGCTCCTGTGCCCGGCCGGCGCCCTGGGCCGCCGCCGCGACGACCGCCGGCGGGCGCGGCAGGTCGCGGGCCCGCTCCACCGACGTGACGACGATCGCCTGCGCGCCGTCCGTCTCCTGGCAGCAGTCCAGCAGCCGCAGCGGCTCCACTATCCAGCGCGAGGCCGCGTGCTCGGCGAGGGTGATCGGTCTGCCGTGGAAGTACGCCGCCGGGTTCGTCGCCGCGTACTTGCGGTCCACGACCGCCACCTGCCCGAACACCTCGGGTGTGAGGCCGTACGTGTGCAGATACCGTTGCGCCGCCATCGCCACCCACGACGCCGGGGTGAGCAGCCCGAACGGCAGCGACCAGCCGAGCGCGGCGCCCTCCGCCGACGGTTCGCGGTGTGTCACGCCCGAGCCGAATCTGCGGCCCGACCGCTCGTTGAAGGCCCGGTAGCAGACCACCACCTCTGCGACCCCCTCCGCCACGGCCAGTGCCGCCTGCTGGACCGTCGCACAGGCCGCGCCGCCGCCGTAGTGGACCCGGGAGAAGAAGGACAGCTCACCGATCCCGCAGGCCTGGGCGACCGTGATCTCCGGGTTGGTGTCCATCGTGAACGTCACCATCCCGTCCACGTCCGCCGGCGTCAGCCCCGCGTCGTCCAGCGCCGCCCGCACCGCCTCCACAGCCAGCCGCAACTCACTGCGCCCCGAGTCCTTGGAGAACTCCGTGGCCCCGATCCCGACGATCGCGGCCCGTCCGCCGAGGGTGTCGCGGGTGCGGGCGCTCATGCCCCGGCCTCCGTCGTCTCTGGTACGGCGACGGCGACCGTGACCACGACCGTGCCGGTGACGTGCCGGCCGATGCCGTTCGTCCCGAGCACGCGCACCGTCGCGGTGGTGTCGTCCGCCTCCTCGATCCGCCCGGTCAACACCATCGTGTCGCCCGGGTAGTTGGGGGCACCGAGTCGTATGGCGACCTTGCGGAGGGTCGCTCCCGGGCCGAAGTGGTCCGTGATGTAACGGCCGACCAGGCCGTTCGTCGTCAGGATGTTCATGAAGATGTCGGGGGAACCCTTCAGCCGCGCCAACTCCGCGTCGTGGTGCACGTCCTGGTAGTCGCGGGAGGCGATGGCCCCGGCGACGATCAGGGTGCGGGTGATCTCGATCTCGAGCGGGGGCAACTCCTCACCCACCCTCATGGCCGCGCCTCCTGCCCTCATGGCTGCGCCTCCTCACTGACGATCAACTCCCCCAGTTCCTGCAGTACTTCGGCCCCGCATCCGAGGTACGCGTCCAACTGGCGCCCCCAGAGGAAGTGCCGGTGGACCGGATGGTCCAGGTCCGCTCCCGCCCCGCCGTGCAGATGCTGACCCGTGTCGACGACCCGCCGGCCCGCCTCGGACGCCCACCAGGCCGCGGTCAGCGCGTGCGTGGCGTACGGCAGCCCCGCGTCGCGCCGCCAGGCCGCCTCGTACGCCGTCACGCGTATCGCCTCGATGTCCATGTACGCGTCGGCGGCCCGGAGTTGGACCGCCTGCCGGGTGGCCAGCGGACGTCCGAACTGCTCCCGCGCGTTGACATGCCCCACGGCCCGCGCGAGCGACCCCGCACAGACCCCGGCCTGAAGTCCGGCGAAGGCGGTACGGGCGGTGGCGAGGACGTCGGCGTGGGCCGTCACGCGGACATCGGCGTGGGCGGGGGTCGGGCCGTCGGCATGGGGCGTCACTCGAACATCGGCCTGGGCGGACGTCGGGCCGTCGGCGTGGGCCTCCGTGCCGCCGAGCCGCTCCGCCGCCGCGCCGTCGAGCGTCAGCCTCCCGGCCGACCAGGGGGCGGTCAGCTCGACCGGTTCGACGCGGGTCGCGTCCGTGACCGGCGTCAGCCACAACTCCCCGTGTTCGTCGGCGACAAGGACATGCGTGGCGTCGCGCAGCCAGGGGACGACAGGGACCGTGCCGGTCAACTCACCCCGCCCGGACGCCCGTACGGCCCGTACACCCCCCTGCGCCGGAAACGCCCCGCACACCACCACCGATCCGTCCCCGATGCCCGGCAACAGTCGCCCCCGCTGCTCGGGGGAACCGTGCGCCCCCACCGCCAGCAGCCCGTACACGCATGTCGGGGCGAAGGGCACCTGGGCCGTCGTCCGCCCCTGTTCCTCCAGCAGGAGGACGAGGCCGAGCAGGCCCAACTCCTCGACGGCGCCCACCAGTCCGGCAGCGCACACCGCCTTCCACAGCTCGGGGTCGCTGCCCGCCCCGGCCGCCGTGAGCCGCTCCGGTGTCGCGAGGTCGCCGAAGATCCGGGCGGCCAGGTCACGGGCCGCCGCCTGTTCCTCGGTCGGCGTGAAGTCCATGTCAGCCCACCCCGCCCTCTCGGTCTTCCTGGACCCGGAAGACGGGGAGCACCAGCGGATCGTCCCCATCGTCGTCGTACCGCCGGAATTCGAGCCGTACCGGCAGCCCGACGCGCACCTTGTCGTACGGCACTCCCACCACGTTGCTCACGATCCGCACGCCCTCGGCGAGTTCGATCAGACCGACGGCGTAAGGACCCGCCGCGTCAGCGGCATGATCGGACTGCGTGAAGGCGGGGAAAGGCGGGTGGTGCATCACCACGTACGAGTAGACGGTCCCGTCGCCGCTCGCCTGGACGGTGTCCCAGTCCGGGCCGCCGCAGGTGTTGCAGCCCGGCAGCCAGGGGTGGCGCAGCGTGCCGCAGTTCGTGCAGCGCTGGATGAGGAGTTGGTGCCGTTCCACGCCCTCCCAGAAGCCGGCGTTGTCGCGGTTGACGACGGGGCGGGGGCGGCGGGCGCGAGCCCCTTTCTCTTCCTGTTTCGCCTTCGTCTTCTGCTTCTGCTTCTGCTGCTGTCGCGCGGGGGCGTACTTGAGGATGCGGAATCGGTGGGTGCCGACGAGGTCCTGGCCCACCCGGACGTCCATGCGCGTCGTGACGAAGTACCCCGTGCCGAGCTTCGTGGTCTTGCGGTCCGAGACCGACTCGATCACCGCGTCGAAGGTGATCTCGTCGCCCGGCCGCAGGGGCCGTAGGTACTCCTGCTCGCAGTCGGTGGCGACCACCGAGGTGCAGCCCGCCTCGTCGAGCAGGTCGAACAGCTCGTCGTAGGCCCCCGTGCGTCCCGAGTGCCCGGAGAGGCCGCCCATGGTCCAGGCCTGGAGCATGGTGGGCGGGGCGACGGCGTCCGGGCCCGCGTACGCCGGATCGGTGTCGCCCATCGCCTCGCACCAGTGCCGGATCATCGGCTCGTTGACGGGGTCCTTGCCGGTGCCCGCGACGGCGGCCGCGCGTCCCTCGTACGCCTTGAGCCGCGCCCCCAACTCGTCGGTCACTGTGCTCACCGCCGCCCCCTCGTCATCCCGAGCCGCATCGTCGCGACGATCTCCCGCTGCACCTCGCTCACCCCGCCCCCGAACGTGTTGATCTGCGCCGCCCTGTTCAACCGCTCCAGCTCGCCGTCCCCGAGGACACCCGGCGAACCCGAACGCACCAGCCCCGTCAGTCCCGTAGCCGCACCTGTTCCTGCTGTCCCGTCCGCTCCGGCGACGTGCTGACATATCTGGTACACCGCGACCGTCGATTCGGTTCCCATCACTTTCACGCCGCTCGCGTCGCCGGGCGCCAGCCGGCCCGCGCCCACGTCACCGACCAGCCGCCAGTTGAGCAGGCGGGTCGCCGCGAGCCGGGCGTGCGCCTCGGCCAACCGCGCCCGCACCCACGGCTCGTCGGCCCGGCGCCGGCCCGTCACCGGATCGGGTGTGCGGGCGGCGGTCAGCGCGGCCGTGTAGAAGTCCTCGGCCTGCATGCCGGTCGCGGCGAGGGCGACCCGTTCGTGGTTGAGCTGGTTGGTGATGAGCGACCAGCCCTCGTTCTCCGCGCCGACCAGGTTGGCCGCCGGGACGCGGACGCCGTCGTAGTACGTGGCCGTCGTCCGCTGCCCGCCCACCGTGTCGATCGGGGTCCAGGAGAAGCCGGGCGCGTCGGTCGGGACGAGGACGATCGAGATGCCGCGGTGTCTGGGGGCCTCGGGGTCGGTGCGGCAGGCGAGCCAGATCCAGTCGGCGTTGTGGGCGTTGGAGGTGAAGATCTTCTGCCCGTCGATCAGCCAGCCCCGCTCGTCACGCACAGCCCGTGTCCGTAGCGACGCGAGATCCGTGCCGGCCGACGGCTCGCTGTAGCCGATCGCGAAGACGAGCTCCCCGCGCAGAATGCCCGGCAGGAGGGCGGCCTTCTGCTCCTCGCTGCCGTACTTCATGAGCGTCGGACCGACGGTGTTCAGGGTGACCATCGAGACGGGCGCGTTCGCCCGGTAGGCCTCGTCGAAGAACACGAACTGCTCGTCCGCGCCGCGCCCCTGACCGCCGTACTCGACCGGCCAGCCCAGCCCGAGCCACCCGTCGCCGCCGATCCGGCGCAGCAACTCCCGCTGCCCGACGGGGTCGTCCGCGCGGGGTGGTCCGTCCGGCATCAACGCCGCGAAGTACGACCGGAGTTCGGCACGCAGGCGCTGCTGGCGAGGGGTGGGGGCGAGGTGCACGACGCCGGACCTCCGTGTCGTCGTACGGACGATGGTTTCTGACTGTCCGTCAGATGCCGTGGACTGTCAAGGTCGTCCGTGCGCAGGCGCCCTGGCGACCGGCCACGCGCGCGTGGCGCACGAGAACGTCCGCGCGGGACGTCTGCCCGCATGCGGGAAAACGTCTGCGCGGTGGCACCGAAGCACCACCGCGCAGACGCGTTACGACCCCACAGAGCACACCTCACACACCCTCAGACGCCTCCGCGCATCCCCGCGCGGGAGTCGTCGGGCGCGGCTACCAGAAGTTGGCGAAGTTGACGGCGACGTTCGAGTTTCCCTGGTTGATGGCGGTGAACGCGGATCCGTTGACCTGGGCGGTGTTGCTCTGGTTCGAGGCCCCGGAGCCGACCGCCTGCTGCTGTGTGGTGGACGAGTTGCCCTTATTGTCGTGCCCGACCCCGCTGCCGCTGACGGTCGCCACACCCGCGTTCGATCCGTTGCCCGCGATGGCGCCGTTGTCCGCCGCCGCGACGCCGGTGAAGAGGGCGGCTGCCAGCGGGAGGGCGGAGACGGCGGCGATGAGGCGGGCGGTACGGATGCTTGCCATGTTGTTCCTCCAGAACAGAGTGCGTAGCGGCTCCGTAGCCGGACGCACATGAAGTACGGCTTCAAGTACTGCTGCTACCAGGGCAGTTGGCCGACCGCCTCGGTGTTGTGCACGACGTCGCGAGACCAGAGTTGCCCACCGAATCCCCGGCGAACCAGGGCGGAAGCGGTTATTCCCCCTGAAGCGTGATGACAAGTCGATAAACCCCTTTGCCTCCACCGAAGCCGCAGTTCAGGGCGGTACGGACATCCCGCCCCGGGCCGCAGAAGAGGCGAAGCGTTCCGCCACATTCCCGGCCATCACCCTCCCCCGGGCGCGTCGACGCGACCCCCTCTTCCCTTTTTCGAACACTCGTACGAACATGGAGTCATGGCCACCATCGACCGGCAGGCCACCACGCTGGCCCTCGCACACGCCCTGTCAGCCGCCGAACGCGGACTGGCCGTGATCCCCCTGTCCCGAACAAAACTCCCGGCCCTGCGCTCACCGCACCGCGACGACACCGACCTGGTGGGCGCCGCGGGCACCGTGGGACCGCCCTGCCACGGCGAGTGCGGACTCCTGGGCCACGGTGTCTACGACGCCTCCACCGACCCGGCCCGCATCCGCGAACTCTTCGCCGCCGCCCCCTGGGCCACCGGCTACGGCATCGCGTGCGGACTGCCGCCGCACCACCTGATCGGCGTCGACCTCGACACCAAATCCGGTACGGACTCGTCCTCCGCCCTGCGCGAACTGGCCCTGCGCCACCTGTTCACGATCCCCGAGACCGTGGTCGTCCTCACCCCCAGCGGCGGCCGCCACCTCTGGCTCACCGGCCCGCCCGACGTCGTCGTCCCCAACTCCGCGGGCCGCCTCGCCCCCGGCATCGACATCCGCGGCGCCGGCGGCTACCTCGTCGGCCCCGGCTCCCGCACCGAACACGGCTTCTACGGCGCCGCGCCCGCCACTGCCCACCTGGCACCGGCCCCCTGCCCACCCTCCCTCCTGCGCCTGCTCCTCCCCCCACCCCGCACCAACCACCCCACCCCCACCTCGACCGGCCAACACGGCCAGGGCCTCGTCCAGTTCGTCCTCGCCGCCCACGAGGGCCAACGCAACACCCGCCTCTTCTGGGCGGCCTGCCGCGCCTACGAGAACGACATCGGCCCGGCGCTGGTCGAGCCCCTGGTCGAGGCTGCGCTGGGCACGGGGCTGTCGGAGCGGGAGGCACGGGCGACGATCGCTTCGGCGGCTCGGATGACGGGGCGGCGGGCATGAACTCGGGCCCCTCGCCGCAACATCCCTCTGTAGCGTGACCGCATGGAAGAACCTCGCATCAAGGTCTACGGCTCGGCCACCGAGATCACCGTGGCAGGCAACGCGGCCGGTCTCCTGACCCTGGCCGAGCGCCTCACCGCCCTCGCCGACCCCGAACTCCGGGACGGCTACCACGAGCATCTCGACGCCGGCATCGACCTCACGGACGGGCCGATCAGCCTGATCCTGCAACGCGACGAGGCGCTGTAGACCCGAGGCGCCGCAGGCCCCATCCACCGCGAACGACCCCCGCCCGAGTCACCCGGTCAGGGGCCGTTCACCCGCGGTGGGTGTGGGACTTGAACCCACGGTGACATCGTTGCGACGACGGTTTCCAAGAGCGTCGCGGTATGAGGAGCGAAACCCGCAAGCGCGCGGGACGTCCGAAGCCCTACGAACTCCGCCGGCGCGTCGGGGCACGGCCGCACTCCAAAAGCTTCGAGCTCAAGCCTCAGGCGGACGGTCGCCGTTCGGAGTTGATGACGGCGCTTCGTGAGCGCGAGCAGTTCGACGAAGACACGGGCCTGCCTGCGCGGGAGTTGACAGTCCGCGACTCGCCCACCTGGTACGACCATGCCACGGCGTACGCGCTCATGAAGTGGCCGCTGGCCGCGGCCAAGCACCGCGCGGGCATCACCGAGGCGCTCGCCGTTGTCATCCCGGCTCTGGTCACGACAACTCGGGGCGCCCCGGATTCCAAGACCCTGCGGACCACTCTCTACCAGTGGGCGTTCCGCGCTTTACCGGGCCCGGACGGTGAAATGACCGCACGCCACACCGCAGAGGAGCCGCCGCCAGAGATCCGATCGGCCTTGTCCTGGCTCTCCGGGCACTCGATGAAGGTCAAGGCGCTGGAAGATCCCGCGCTTCTACGGCCCGCCCTCGAAGCCCTCTCACGCCGCATGGACGGTCGGAAGGCCGCGGAGAACACCGCCCGGCGGAAGCGCACGGTGCCGTCGGCCTCAGTCCGCAGGCCGACCGACGGCCCCTCGCCCCCACCGGCCGACGCGTCCCGTCCCATCATCACGCCAGGGCCAATCACCGCAGGTCAGCGCCATCCTCTTCCCATGATTTCGTCACATCCAGCGATGCCCTTGGGGGCGGCTCGGCTGGGCCGTAGGTTCCTCGGCGTCATCAGTTGGTTGGCCCAATTGCCAGGGATGTTTCATGAACCTCGCCCGAAAGCTCGCATCCGGAGCCATTGCCGCCGGCATCGCCGCCACCGGCCTCCTCGCGGCCACACCCGCCAGCGCCGCCAGCGGCGGCGGCTGCGACCCCTACAGTTCCAGTGCCGGTATCAAGGCGTGCATCAGCGCCAGTGGCAGTGACGTGTTGCCGGACTTCTACATCACCGTGGTCCCTGCCCATTGCCAGTCGGCGGAGTTCACACTCTGGGACATAACCGCGAACACAAGGGTCTGGTCCACCGGGGTCGCCTGTAAGGACATGCACGGCGGCCCGTGGCACATCCATGCCACCTCGGGGCACGCCTACTACAGCGAGCTCGACGTGGAAGTGGGCGGGGAGGGGGCGTTGTCGTCGACAAGCCCGATCTCGTACTGGTGAGCCGCTCTTGAGCGGGCCCGCCTCTGTCCCACAGATGACCCATACGCACTGGTCAACCGTGGGACAGAGGCGGAACGGGGTGAGACAAGGTGCACGCGGAAGGGGCGCCCTCGCGAACGTGGGCGCCCCTTCTGACCTGCAAGTCATCTGACCTGGGCGGTGGGTGTGGGATTTGAACCCACGGTCACATCGCTGCGACGACGGTTTTCAAGACCTTTCGCCGATCATGGGCGGTGAGGTCTCCGCCGCAGGTCAGACGGGTACGAGCGACCCCGCCAAGCCGTCGTCATCGTCGTCGTGCCCGCTACGTGCCCCTCGGTCGAGATCGTGCCCGTTGACCCACGCGTCCGAAGCTTCGGCCACCTGGTCATCGCGGCCGGCGACTGGACGGGCGTAGTGACGAGTGGTCACGCTCGCGTTCGAGTGTCCCAGGCGGTGAGCGGCCGTCATGACACCGTACTTGTCGGCTACCCACGTCCCATGCGAGGCCCGGAGATCGTGCGGGGTCACGTCGGTGAGGCCGGCCGCCGCTACGGCGGGGTCGAAGTAGGCCTTGCGCCACTGGTTGTAGTGCAGGGGTTTGCCCGCAGGTGTGGTGAACAGGAGCGCGCGGCCGTCGTCCGGCAGGGTCTCCAGGTGCTTCCCGAGCCGTTTCGCGAGGGTGGGCGCCACGCGAAGTAGCCGCTTCTGATGGGACTTCGGGGTGTCGAAGACCAGAGCTCCGTTCGCCTCAGCGAGGTTCTCGTCAACCAGCACCGTGCCGCCCGCCACGTCGACATCGTCACGGCGCAGGGCGAACCCCTCACCCACCCGGAGGCCGGCGAAGGCGAGCAGCGCGATCAGTAGGTCGTGCGGCTTGTCGGCCTTCCGCACGACGCGTGAGGCTTCGAGCGGGGTCAGGATGTGGGGCTCGGTCTGCGGCATCCGAGGGAGACGCACGCCCCGGCAAGGTGTCTGCGCGATCAGGTCGTTGTCGACGGCCGAGGCCATGACCTGCGACAGCACTCGGTACGCCTGCCGGATTCGCGACGGGCTGAGCCCCCTCGTTCGCATCTGCGCGACCCACTCCGTCACGGTGATCGGACGCAGGCTCGACAGCTCACGGTCCCCAAGCGCCGGGTTGATCAGCGAGTTGATCAGTGATCGGTACGAAGCCTGCGTCTTGTGCTTGAGCTGCGGTGACACAGCCGCCAACCAGCGAGCCGACCAGTCCCTGACCGTCGTCTGTCCTTCGGCGGGATCGATCCAGCGGCCGTCTTCGATCTCGATGCGCTTCTTTGCGAGCCATCGATCGGCGTCCGTGGTGGTGGCGAACGTGCGGTCGGCAGGCCGCAACACTCCGTCAGGCCCCGGGTAGCGAGCTTGGTACCGCCCTGAGGGCAGCTTCCGAATCCTGCCGAAGCCACGGCGAGACTTGCGCTTCCCTGCCATCAGGCAGCCCTCCTAAGGCCTGTCGGTCGGAGGACGACCGGTTCCACGGTGTTCGCGGCTACGTACGCCTCTATGGCCCGTTCAGGGATTCGGACGTGTCGTCCGACCTTCACGAAGGTGATCCGGCGTTCTTCGATCAGCCGGCGCGAGAACCGCACGGTCGTGCCGAGGAGTTCGGCGACCTCGTGGACGTTGAGGAGTCGTTCCATGGTCACCACTCCCCCTCGGGCAGCTCTGCGAGGGCTTCGCGTGTGGTCTCGCGGTTGAGTTGGATGTCCCGGCGGATGTTGGCTGCGAGCCAGGATTCGCCGGGGGTGTGGCCGTGGCCGGCGTAGGTCCAGTGCGCGAGCGTGAGCGTGGTTGCCTCCGGGTTGTCGTCGGGGTCGGGCAGGCCGAGGGCTTCGCGGTGTTGGGCCGCCCGGTAGTCGGCGCGGACCTGTCGCAGGGCGCCGAGGGTGGTGGAGTAGCGGCGGGACTTGGTGGAGAAGTGGCCCCGGAAGCCGAGCATGTGGGCCCAGTCCCGGAGCTTGCGGTCCGGGTAGAGCGGGTGCAGGTCGAGGCAGGCCGCGATCAGGCGGGCGGGGTGGTCTGGCACGTCGAGCAGCACGAGGGCTTCTTTGTTGCCGATCCTGCGGTCGACCGTGCCCGTGGTCTCCGCCGCCTTGGTGGCGTACTTGGCGACGTAGGAGGCCACAGCGGCTTCGGTGATCTCTTCTCCGTGGCCGAAGGCGCCGATCGGCTGGACGTCGAGTTGTGTGCCCCACCGCAGCGTGCGAGCCGGCTCGTCTCCGGCGGGGTCGACGTCGACCGCGACGCGGGCAGCAGCGGCCCGGATCGCGTCATCAAGCAGGTCGAGCGTGGCCCAGGCCGGCGGGGGGCTGTCGGGTCCGTCCGGTCCGTCGAAGCGGATCACCGCGTGGAAGTGGACGGCTCCGCGCTTCTGGTATTCGGCGACCTTGCCGAAGGCCACGCGGCACTGAGCGTGTGCGTCCTTCTGTGTGAGGCCGGCGCGCTTGGCGATCTCGCGGCGCAGGTAGATCGTGAAGTAACGCCACAGCTCGGAGGCGTGGTTGTTCCACAGCACCGCGCCCGCGTAGTCGTACGTGGTCGGGTCGAGCGGGGTGCCGAGTTCGGGCGCGTCCTCGCCGTGGCGGGTGCCGCAGCGGCAGGGCCGGTTGCCGGGTCGGTTGTGGACGGGGCCGAACGAGGGCGCGGTGAGGGTGGCGAAGACGCGGGGGTGGTCGCGGATCGTGTGCGGGGTGCCCTTGGCGGGGTCGCCGACGAGTCCGGCTCGGATGAGGTGGTAGGTGTCGCCGGCGTAGGTCCAGGCGCAGGCCGGGCAGCGCGAGGCACGGCGGTTGCCGCACGCGATCCGCAGGGTGCCGCCGGGCTCGTGCTCGGTCGTGTAGGCGTACAGGATCGTCTTGGTGGTCGGGTCGATGGTCTTGGTGGCGCCGGCGAGGCGGATCGGGTCGGAGCAGCCGCCCGTGCGGCGGATCTGGTCCTGCCAGCGGTCGAAGTGGGCCGAGCCGGCCACCCTCAGCACGTCGCTGAGGGTGGCCGGGTCGAGTCCCGCCAGGGTGGCGGTGTCGGTCACGCGAACACCTCCTGACGGCAAGTCAGGAACGCGGTACCGATCCAGCCGGTGTAGGCGGGCGGGATGGCCTCGGTCAGCTCCTCGTGGATGTCGGTCCACGTGATGCCCATGGCGTGCTGCATCTCGGCAACCGAGGCCTTGCCGCCGCCTTCCCCGTACGCGGCCACATACGGGCCGTCGCGGTAGACGCCGTGACGCCAACCGCGCACGTAGCCACGGTGCTTGGGGTGAGCCGGCCGAGCGACGGCCCAGCGGCCGAGTTCGAAGTTGCGGTGGCGCAGCACGGCGAGAGCGAACATCTCGCCGCACAGGGTCACGTCCTTGCGGATCTCCGCCTTGCCGTTGGGTTGCTCGATCACGTACGGCAGGCCGGACCGGTCGAGCAGTTCGCGCGTGGGCGCCACCAGGTCTTCATGGGTGCCGCCCCAGCCCTGGGAGGCGTTGGTGCCCACGGTCAGGGTGTTCTTTGCCTGGCAGGGCGGGGAGGCGTGCACGAGGGCGTACCGCTCGATGGCGCCCGTGGTGATGAGGCGGTCGAGGTATTCGAGGGCGTCGCCCCGGTGGTACGGGAAGGGGTAGCGGGGGCGTTCGGCGATGTCGCAGCCGTCGACCGCGAAGCCGGCGCGGTGGTAGCCCATGGCCGCACCGCCAGCGCACGAGAACAGGTCCAGGACCCGGGGCGCGGTCATCGCCGGCCCCCGTTGCGGTGGGCGGGGCCGTGGTTGGCGCTGTAGTCCTCGACCAGGTTCTTGACGTCGGTGTCGCCGTTGGCGTGGTCCTCGGCACCGCAGCCGCCGCACCGGTAGTCGCCCTGGGAGTTGCTGTAGCGGGTACCGGTCTTGACGCGCAGGCCGGGGCTGTCCTCGGTCGGGGTGAGGTCGGCGGGGAGCTTGCGGAACATGGCGGTCACCTCCCGGCGCGGATCAGGGCGGCGCGGGCGGTGTGACCGGTGCCCTTGCAGGTCGTGCAGGTGACGCGGAGGGTGGCGCGGGTTCCGTCGCGGTGGCGGGTACCGGTGGTGATGGTGGCGGTGGCGAAGCCGTCGCAGTCTCGGCAGACGGGCGTGTTCGTCTCGGCGTGCTGGGGCATGATGGGGGCGTCCCTTTCGGGTCCGTTGGATCAGGAATGGGATGGGGCGCCCGGAGCGGCGGAAGTTTGGCGACCGAGGCCGCTCCGGGGGCCGGTTAACGCTGGTTGTTGAAGTCCTTCAGGACGGAGCGCAGAACGACCGCGACCACGGCGACGGACACGCCCGTGATGGCGACCGCGAGGAGCAGCGAGACCAGGACCACGCCGACGACGAGGACCACGGCACCACCGCCGGCCGCGAGGGCGAGCGCACTGCCCGGGGTGAGCTGCACGGTCGGACGATTCGAGACCGGGGCGAGCGGAGCAGGAGCCTGCGGAGCGGGTACCGGGGTGCCGGCGGTCGGCACGTAGACGACCGGGGTCGGGGCGGGGGCGGTGTCCTGGGGCGGGTACTTCGGGGTGAACACGGTTGATCTCCCTTCGGGTTGAGTTACTTCAGGACCGTGCCGAGAGCGGGAGCGAGGACGCTGCCGGCGAGGAGGTAGCCGCCGAGCAGGAGCACGATCACCAGCCACACGGGCGGGCGAATGAGCTTGATGCCGAGGTAGCCGACGACGAGCAGGGCGAACCAGAGCGGGACGTCCATAACGTGATCTCCCTTCAGGCGTTGCAGCGGTGGGTTTGGGCGGTGAGTTCGGCGGCGGCACGGTCGCGGTAGTCGCTGGAGAAGCCGCAGTCGGGTGCGGTGCAGGCGATGGCGTGCTTCTCGCGGCCCCGGTCGTCGGTGTAGGTGGCGACCTGGACGGGTCCGATCCGGATCACGTGCCGGAAGCGGCGGTAGGCGGTCACCGTCAGTCCCCCTGTCGCAGGGTGCGGCCGGGGAACTCGTCGAGGATGCGGGCCGCCCGGTCCGGGGTGCGGTCGGCGGCTTCCTCGGCGAGCAGACGGGCCAGGGTCGGGCGTCCGGCGTCGGCCATCTCGCGGGCTGCGTTCACCAAGTCGTCGGGGCGCTCGAAGGGCTGCATGGTGGTCAACTTCTTTTCCTCTCAGGTGAGTTGGAGTTGTGCGGCGATCGCGGCGGTCATCGGGGCGGGCAGTTGGAGCCGGGCGGACAGGGCGTCGACGGGCATCGGCGATCCGGTCGCGGCGCGGTGGGCGTCGGCGATCTTCCGGGCGTGGTCGAGGAGCGCGGCTGGCACCACGGGTGCGGCGGGCAGTTCCGGCACCGGGTCGACCGCCGGGGCGGGCTCGTCGGTGCGGTGCATCTCGACTTCCGGCGCGGCCACGTCATCCACAGGCTGTGGGGAAGCGGGCACGGCCGTGGGCGAGTGGACCAGGAGCGTGCCGCCGAGGAAGGCGAGTGCGGGCCAGCCGGCGACGAGGATCCGCAGCCAGGCCGGAACGTGGTCGAGGTCGAGGAGTCCGGCGGTGGCGACGTTCGCCCCGAGCGAGGCCGACAGGGCGATGACGAACCAGGTCCAGGCCGCGCTGTCATGGAGGGCGGTGCGCAGTCGGCGCCAGGCGGCGACCATCAGCAGGTCGACCGAGACCGGGTAGGCCCAGGCCTTCCACCCAGTCTGATGGGCCGCTTCCGCGAGGTCGTGCAGGTGGGCGAACGAGAGGGCACCGGCGATGACGGCTTGGATCAGGACTGCGTCCAGACGGACCGAGCGGGCCATGAACGGCACCTCCCTTCAGGAGAGTTGGGCCAGGAGCGGGCGGGGCAAGGGGTCTCCATCCGCCCGACCCCGGCAGGTCATTCGGCGGGGGCCTCGCCACTGCCCAGGCAGTTGAGGCAAAGCCCGGTCTGCTGGCCGACCGCGCGGCGTTTGCGTCCGACGTGAACGGTGCGGGAGACCTCTCCGGTGCCGTGGCAGACCGGACAGTTCTTCGCTTCGGTCTCGCGGGCGGCGGTGTCGGCAGTAGCCATGAGCTGCGCTCCTTCCGGATTTCGGCATGGATCGGGTAGGGACCTGGCGCGAGGCGGTCACGCCGACCGTGTTGGGCAGAGGGGTGTCAGGGCTTGGTCAGCAGTGGTGTGCCGACGAGCGGTGAGGAGGCGGCGGGGGCGAAGGGCCGAAGGAACGGCAGGTCGGGCACCAGGTGCTCGAAGTCCCGGCAGACCGTGGCGACTTCCTCACGCGCGATCTCGGGCGTGCGGATCAGGGACCAGCCGCCATCGGCGTCCGTGGCCACGGCCGTACCGGCACGGCTCGCGGGGATCATGCAGGCGATCGGGACCGCGACCGGGGCGACGTCCTTGAGCCCCATCTCGGCCGTTTCCTTGTCGTTGACCCGGTGCACCACACGGCCCGTGAGCTGGGCGCGGAGCATGGTGGCGCCCTTGCCGAGGTCGGAGCCGAAGCGTTGCCCGCAGATCTCCAGGTAGATGCCGGCCGAACGGGCCATCTGCGCCAGCCGGATCAGCGCCGTGACGATCCGTGTGCGGCGGTCTTCGTCCTCTTTGCGGGAGATCAGGAAGAGTTCGGCGATCTCGTCGACCAGGACCACGATCGGAGCCGGACGTAGGTCTTCGGGCAGTTCCCAGATGTCCGCAGCGCCGTACAGGCCCAGCAGGTCGAAGCGGTCTTCCATCTCCGCCACCAGCACATCCGCCAGCGAGGCGGCATCGTCCGGGGTGGTCGCCAGGGCCGACAGACGCGGCGCGTACGCGGCCTGTTCCACCCCGCGCTTGCAGTCCATCCCCACCAAGGCCACCGGCAGTTGAGCCAGCCCCTTGATCAGACTGCGCTGATACGTCGACTTCCCCGAACTGTTGGCGCCCAGCGTGAGCGCCATGGGGACCTTGCGGTAGTCCCGCTCGAACACGGTCCCGTCGTCCCGCAGCGCCACCGGCACGACCATGTCCCGAGGCTGCGCCTTGCGCGGCATACGCACCCGGCGCAACACGTCATAGCCAGTCATGCGCAGTTCCACGAACCCCGGCTTCGTCACCGCGACCCGCACCGCGTGCACACCCCAGGCGTGCCGCAGCCGTTCCGTGGAGGCGATCACGTCGGCGGGCTCCAGGCCGGCCGGGAGACGCAGGGTGACCCGCAGTCCGGTCATGGTGCCCCGCACGCGGCGGATCTTCGGCGGAACCGGCTGCACCTGACGACGAGCCACGTTGCGGGCCATGAACGCCCGCAGGCCGGACGGCTGAACCGTCAACCCGCACACGTCCATGGTCGAGCGGTACGTCACCGTGAACCGGCCCCACGTCGCGGGCAGACCGACCAGCGACCAGTACGCGCGAGGAGCCCGGTACTTCGCGTAGCCGAGACCGCCGACGCCGGCTATGGCGCCCGCAGTCTCCAGCCACATCGTCGCGTCAGCCATGATCAGGCCGCCGGAGTGATCGCGACCGCGCGGAACGAGATCCCGTGCCGCTTCTGGCCGTTGAACTCGTTCTCCCAGTCCCGCGCCTTCAGCCCGATCACCTTCACGGGCGTCCCCGGCGCCAGACCCTCCGGGAAACCGGTCTCCGGGATGGTCACCTGGTAGAGGTTGCCTTCTCCCTCGTCGGAGACCAGCAGGCCCACGGTCGACAGGCCCGCGTTCGTCTCCCGGTCCACGGCCCGCTCACCGGTCTTCTGGTTGACCAGCTTCGGCACGGGCGCGGTCGCCACGAACACCACAGCGGTCGAAACGTCGATCTTGAACGACGGCATGAAGCACATCCCTCAGTTCTCGGAGGCCGCCGGTTCGCAGCCTCTCTAGACATCTCCAGTAGGCCACACGTCTCTAGAGACGTCAAGGGAATCTGTATAGAGATGTTGAGAGTGCGGGATTCGGGCTACACGGCAGAGCGAGTGCCGTACCTATGGCCTAGGCTGTCTAGAGATGAGAGGAGGGCTCCCGAATGACCACCACCGACGACGACCGTCGGCCGAAGTACCAGCGGATCGCGGACTCTCTACGCGAAGCGATCCAGTCGGGCGAGTACGGTCCCGGTGATCGGCTTCCGGGAGAGAACGACTTGATGGGCACGCATGGCGTAGCCCGTATGACGGCACGTCAGGCCCTGGGTGTCCTCAAGGACGAGGGCATCGCCGAGTCCCGCAAGGGAGCAGGCGTTTTCGTCCGGTCCTTCCAGCCACTGCGGCGCCGAGGAATCCAGCGGCTCTCGGAAGAGCAGTGGGGTAGCGGGCGATCCATCTGGGCAGCCGACACCGGTAGTCGGGCGCTCGACGTCGACCAAGTGGCGGTGTCGGAAGAGGCGGCGCCGGCGGACATCGGGCGCGTGCTTGACCTGGTCGACGAGGAGACCGTGTGCGTCCGGCGTCGGCGGTACGTCCTCGACGGGAAGCCCGTTCTTCTGGCGACCAGCTACCTGCCCACTTCGGTGGTCGAAGGGTCGGCGATCACCCAGGAGGACCCGGGGTCCGGAGGGATTTACGCTCGGCTCGCCGAACTCGGTTACAAGCCGGTGCACTTCCGCGAGGAGATCCGCTCACGCATGCCGACGAAGGAGGAAGCGGCGCAGTTGAGCATCTCCGCTGGCACGCCGGTCATCCTGATCTGCCGAACGGCGTTCGCTGACGAGGGCCGTCCTGTCGAGGTCAACGAAATGACGCTTGACGCGGCCTCCTACATCCTTGAGTACGACTTCGACGCCTGATCAGGCAGACCAGGTGTGAGACCACCGCGCGATGCCGTAGATGTGGGCCACCTGGTCGGCTGCCAGAGTCGGTGTCAACCCGGATAGGACGCGGTCGAGCTGACCGACTTCGAGCACGAGAACCGGCGTGTTGGCGTTCTTGACGACGAGCTTTCTCGCATGCACGACCGAGATCACGGGCCGTACCGGCACCTCGAATCCGCAGTGTTTGGAGAGGGCGCGGGACACTCGACGTGCTTCGGACAGGCTCGCTGCGATGTGGTGGGTGGTGCTGCCGTTCACCGTGATCTCTCTGTCTCCGTACCAGACGGCTTTGCCCGGATGCCGTTTGGAGTTGATGGAGAAAACGCCGGCGGGACCGATGGCGATGTGGTCGATGTCCGTGCCCGTCGCCCATTGGACCGCATGAAGGGTGAGCCAGCCGTGGCCACGGAGCTTGGCGAGCCGCCGAGCGGTGAGCACTTCACCCCGGAGGCCGATGATCCAGCTATAGATCTCCGTCTTAGGCCGCCAACGGTCGATCACTCTCAGCAGAGGGTTCGGCTGTAATTCCTGGATCTTGCGGCGCACCGCGTCGCCCGGACGATTCCGCGCCAAGTCATCTGCCAACGGCTGCATGCCCAGCCCCCTTGTATGTAGCTGTACTGCCAGGCCACCACGGAGACGGCATCTACGCCCAGGCCCGGATCAGCCATGAGCTGTTACAGGTTTCTCTACTTCATCAAGTCCCGGCTGCGCTCCGCTCCGCCGGGCGCGCTCCCGGCTCCGCTGCGGGCGCCGCTCCTGCCTTCGGCTCGCTCCGCCCGCGCTGCGCCGACGCGCGCCCACGTGAGAGGCCGGGGTGATGGGGTGACCACCGTACGAATGCCACGGTCAAGGCGATGCCTCCGGCGGGGGATCAGCCGACACCGGGATGGAGGGGGCGCCGTGCGCGACTGCGGGCCCGTCGTAGTGCACGTGAGGTGCTTCCATCCCGACCACCATCGACCCAGGCAGAGCCGAGCAGACGCAGCCCATGGCGTCCAGGTCGTTCGTACAGTGGCGCGCTCCACCTGGACGCCATGAACTACGCCCGCTCCACGGTGTGTGGGTCGACGGCGGACGGGATGGAAGCTGGGGTGAGTGGTGGGTTGAGGTGGGGAAGCTCGGTTTCACGTGAAACATCGGTCTGCCCCAACTCCCTTATGGAAAAGCCGAGTTGATGCGTCAGCCACTCATCCGCAGCCCGTGCCCCTCGCGTGCCCGATCGACCGGGGAACCACGGGGAACAAGGGGCGCTCGCGGGGAGGGGAAACGGCGAGAGCCCCCGACCGTTTTGGCTGGTCAAGGGCTCTCATGCTGCGGTGGGTGTGGGATTTGAACCCACGGTGACATCGCTGCCACGACGGTTTTCAAGACCGTTCCCTTAGGCCGCTCGGGCAACCCACCTGTGCAGCCGCCCACCAGGGACGGAGCGGGTACAGCGTACCGGCATCGGGGGTGGGTGGGTGGCTTGGTCCCACTGAGGCATCCCGTGGAGCTACGTCTGCGCGGCGCCCGAGACGCCGTACCCGGTGAAGTCGTACCCGGTGAAGTCGTAGCCGATGAACTCCCCCACCGATACGAACCCGATGCGTCGATAGAGCGCGTTGCTCGTGGCGTTGGCCGGGTCGGCGAACAGGACGACGTCCGTTGCGCCCGAGGTCAGTGCGGCTTGGCTCACCGCGGTCGTCACGGCGCCCGCGTAGCCGTGACCTCGGAAGTGGGCCGGGGTGTAGACGGGGTCCAACCGGACCATGCCGGCGGTCGGCGAGGTTACGGCCGCCATGGAGGTGGGGGTGCCCTCCGGGGTCTCCCAGAACGTGAAGTGTCTGTCACCGAAGCGGGACGCGGCCCAGTGGCCGGCGTCGATCAGGTCGATGGAGCCGGTCTCTCCGACGTCGACACAGAACTCGCGGCACCAGCGCGCGACTTGCTCGCGGTCCTGCTTGCCTGCTGCTCGGCCGCGGCCTTCCGGGAACGGCTCCGGTGGGGTAGGGGTGCCCAAGCGATAGAGACGGGCGCCCCAGGTGCGTAGCGGTTTCGCGCCCGTGTGCCGTTGCCAGGACTCGGCGAACGCCTCGGCCGTGGCGTGGTCCGCGATGACGCCGGAGAGCGGTTGGCCGAGGGCTGCCAGGTGGGCGGCGAGGGTGTCGGACTGCTCCGGGGTGAGCGAGGTGGGGTTCAGGCGGCTGCGGGCGGATACGCGGTAGAAGGCCGCGTGGACCTCGCCTCCTCGTTCCGTCCAGCCGAACACCGGGGGCTCGGCGCCGGGTGCGTCCGCTCCGCGCCTCCGTACCTTCTCGATCGTCGTGAGTGCCATGGTGTGGTGTGCGGGACGTGAGCGCAGGAAGGCGCCGGCCCGGGCGAGGAATTCGTCGGCGTCGTGGGTCAGGTGCCAGTCGTTCTGTCGCATGGGTCATGGAGTTTCGTGCGGCCGTTGCATCACCCTGTCCACCACACCGCTCGCGGCGACGTACGACCACTGTTCGTACGTCGTCCCGCCCGCCGTCCGCTGATCGCACATGCCGAGGTAGCGGTATGTCTTCGCGTCGAAGACCAGGAGCGGTGAGCGGGACGTTCCCGGTCCGGGTACGAAGCGGATGCCGATGCCCACGCGGCCGTCGGCGTCCTTCTGGCCGGGGACGACCTTGATGCCGGGGACGGTGGCGAGCGCCTCGTAGGCGGCGGAGCGCAGTCCCTTCGGCAGGACGGGCCTGCGGAGCAGGCCGGAGAGGAAGTACTGGACCATCGGCCAGTCGCCGGGCTTCATCGGCTTGCTGTAGTCCGGCTTGCCGCCCATGTCCCGCAGGTCGATCGCCAGTTCGCGCGGATCGGTGGGCATCAGACTGAGCTCGCTCCACTTGCTCGGCGGCCAGGTGCCCTGGCCCGGCCCGTACACCGGGACCCACTGCTTGTGGCCGAGTTCGCTGACGTACGACCTCTTGGAGCCGTCGACCGAGTTCCAGCTCTCGTCGACGTACGTCCGGGTCCGGCCGCCCCCGGCGGGGGTCTCCTTGATGACCTCCTTGGTGTAGATGAACTGGTCGTCGCGTGCGGCGATCGGCTTCTCCAGCCGGCGTTCCTCGGCCGCCGCTCCCTGGAGCACGGTGGTCGCGCTCACCGGCTGGGTGTCGGGCGAGGAGTCGTTGGCGACCAGCACGGTCGTGGCGACCGCCGCCGTCGCGACGCCTGCCACCGCGATCCGCAGGAACGGGCGGCGGCCGACGGCCACGGAGGTGGCGGGGGCGGTCATCGTCTCGTAGAGGCGGAGACGGGCACGCGCGCGTGCGTGGTCGGTGAGCGGGGGCGCTTCCGCGTCCCACTCCTTCAGGAGCTCCATCTCATTCATCGTCGGACTCCTCAACGTCGGATTCCTCTCGGAGAGTTGTCGGATCGGATCCGCCCAATGCGTCGCGCAGTTTTCTGCGGGCCCTGTGCAGCCGTGACCGGACCGTTCCCACCGGTATCTCCAGGGCGCGGGCGACCTCCTCGTAGCCGAGGTCGGCCCAGGCGACCAGCAGCAGTACGTCCCGGTGGCGGGCGGGCAACCGGGCCATGCCCAGGGCCAGTTCGCCGCGTACGGCCTGTGCGCTGACCCGCGCGGCCACCCGGTCGGCGACCGCGTCCTCGGCACCGTCGGCAGGGGTGGCCGACGGCAGCCGGCCGATCGCCTTCAGCCGCCGGGCCTCGGCGCGCCGGTGCCGGCCCACGAGGTTGGTCGCGATGCCGAACAACCACGGGCGGGCGTCGGCCAGTTCCGTGTTGTAGCGGAAGCGCTGCTGGAACGCGATGGTGAACGTCTCCGCCATCAGGTCCTCGGCCACCTCCGGGCCGAGCCGGCGCGCCGCGTAACGGTGCACCGAGTCGGCGTGGCGGTCGAAGAGCGCGGCGAATGCCTCGGGCTCCTGCCAGGACCGCTCGATCACCGAGGCGTCACTCGTCGGGGCGTCGCTGTCCTGCCCCACCCTGACGCCTGGTTCGACGGTCATCGGGGCTCCTCTCGTCCATGCGAATCGTCCGTGCGAACACGCTGATGAAGATTGGGCTTTCACCCGTACTTCGCCGCAGGGAGGAATCCGGTTCCCACGGTGCGCGAGCGCCCGTGAGGGGAGAGGGCGGAAAGCGGCCGGGCCGGGCAGGGGATTCCCTGCCCGGCCCGGCCGGTCGAGTGTCGGACGCTGCGTCAGCTGTCGCCGACCCGGGACCCCAGGGTCAGTTCCGTGGTGTGCTCGGTGCCGCCGCGCTTGTAGGTGATCGTGACCTTGTCGCCCGGCTTGTGGGTCCAGATCTCGCCGATGAGGGTGGGGCCGCTGTCGATCACCGAGTCGTCGAGCTTGGTGATGACGTCGCCGGCCTTGAGGCCCGCCTTGGCGGCGGGGCCGCCGGCCTCGACCGCGGAGGAGCCCGTGGTGATCGTGGCGCCCGCGGTGCTGTCCTCCAGGGAGACGGAGGCGCCGATCTTGGCGTAGACCGGCTTACCGGTCTTGATCAGCTGCTGGGCGACGTATTTCGCCTGGTTGATCGGGATGGCGAAGCCGAGGCCGATCGAGCCGGACTGGCTGCCACCGCTGAGGCCGCCGCTGCTGGTGGACTGGATCGCGGAGTTGATGCCGATGACCGCGCCCTGGGCGTCGAGCAGCGGACCGCCCGAGTTGCCGGGGTTGATCGAGGCGTCGGTCTGCAGGGCGCTCATGTAGGACGCCTTGCTGGTGGAGCTGCCGTCGCTGGAGGCGACCGGGCGGTTCTTGGCGCTGATGATGCCGGTGGTGACCGTGTTGGAAAGGCCGAAGGGGGCGCCGATGGCGATCGTCTCGTCGCCCACGGCGACCTTGTCCGAGTCTCCGAGGGCGAGCGGCTTGAGGTCGGTGGGGGCGTTCTTGAGCTTGATGACCGCCACGTCGTAGCCCTGGGCGTGGCCGACGATCTCGGCGTCGTACTTCTTGCCGTTCGGGAAGGTCGCCGTGAGCTTGCCGCCGTCGACCGCGTCGGCGACGACGTGGTTGTTGGTGACGATGTGGCCCTGGGTGTCGAAGACGAAGCCCGTGCCGGTGCCGCCCTCGCCGCTGGTGCTCTCGGCCTCGATGGTGACCGTGCTGGGCAGGGACTTGGCGGCCACGCCGGCGATGGTGCCCGGGTCGCGCTTCACGGAGGCGCTGCTGCCGGTGTCGGAGGAGACGGTGGTGGAGTTGCTGTCGTCGTTGTCCTTGGCCAGGGTGTAGCCGAGGCCACCGCCCAGGCCGCCCGCGACCAGCGCGGCGATCAGGACGGCGGCGATCAGGCCGCCTCTTCCGCCGCCGGACTTCTTGGGCGCCGGCTGCTGGTACGGGGTGCCCCAGCCGCCCGCGCCGCCGCCGTAACCACCCGCACCGGACGCGCCGTCGCCTCCGTAGCCGTCGCCGCCGTATCCGCCCACGCCCTCGCCGCCGTACGCACCCGCGGCCGTGCCTCCGTCGGCGTACGACGGTGTGGCGGGCGGGGGCGGCCAGGCGGAGTCGGGAGCGGATCCCGTGCTCTCGGGGCCGGGCGTCTGCGGCGCGGCGCCGTACGCGGGCGCGTGCCCGGCGTCGTGCGGGGCGCTCGGAGGCACCGGGGGGAGCTGCGTGGTGGGCGCGCCCCCCTCGGGCGCAGCCGCCTGCGGGGAAGCTGCGGGAGATTCCACCGGCACAGGAGGTGCAGACGGGGCCGGGGGTACCTCAGTGCCCTCGTTCTCGGTGCTCACAGCTCTTCTCCTCGGTCCACGGCTGTTGTTCTCGGAAGCATGCGGTCACACTCGTTCACGCTTGTCGACGGTCCGGCGCGAAACAGCTGTGCTGGTGCTTTTGTATGCCGTCAGCTTTTCCCACCGGACGTCAGGGCACCATAAGCGGTGCCTGTGGGTCCATGGCGATCCTTTATAAGCGGTCATCAGTACCAAAAAGCCGCATACCTACGCCTTTTCGGTTCCACGTGTACCCCTTTGCGGTGGCACCATGACGCGGTGACCCACGCACGGCAGCACCGGATCCAAGTCGTCGCCCACCGCGGAGCCTCCGAAGAGGCCCCTGAACACACCCTCGCCGCCTACAAGAAGGCGATCGAGGACGGCGCGGACGCGCTTGAGTGCGATGTACGACTGACCGCCGACGGCCATCTCGTCTGCGTCCACGACCGACGCGTCAACCGTACGTCGAACGGACGCGGAGCGGTCTCGGCGCTGGAGCTCGCCGATCTGGCCGCCCTCGACTTCGGCTCCTGGAAGGGCCGCGACTCCTGGCGGACCCGGGACGAGGAGCCGGACTGGGAGCACCTTCCGGAGGACCGCGCGGACACCTCCGTACTCACCCTGGAGCGGCTGCTCGAACTCGTCGCGGACGCGGGCCGGCGGGTGGAGCTGGCCATCGAGACGAAGCATCCGACGCGCTGGGCGGGGCAGGTCGAGGAACGGCTGCTGGTGCTCCTGAAGCGCTTCGGGCTGGACGCCCCGGCCTCCGCCGCCGAGTCCCCGGTACGGGTCATGAGTTTCTCGGCGCGCTCTTTGCACCGGGTGCGGGCGGCCTCCCCGACGCTGCCGACGGTCTATCTGTTGCAGTTCCTCTCGCCCCGCCTGAGGGACGGTCGACTTCCGGCCGGTGTCCGGATCGCAGGCCCCTCGATCCGGATCGTGCGTAATCACCCTGCGTACATCGAGCGGCTGAAAAACGCCGGTCATCAGGTGCATGTGTGGACCGTCAACGAGCCAGAGGATGTCGATCTCTGCGTTGACCTGGGCATTGACGCCATCATCACCAACCGGCCGCGGGCTGTTCTGAGCCAGCTCGGCAGGGAACATTAAAGAACCTCATAAAGACCGCCAAACACCCCTTGACCCGGGCACCTCACCTGCACCATCCTCCGAACTCGGCCACACCATCGAAAACAAGCCACCCGATTACAGGGAGTGCTCCGGCGCGTTCGGTCCGTGTTCGATCGTTGCGAATGCGTCACTGAACGTGGATTGGCCGGTTTCCGGTACAGGCCAAGAGGGCATCCACACCGTGGCGTGGGGCGAAGGAGGTCTCGGGGGTGGCGTTGGTGGTGGCACAGGAAGTGCCCACGTCGTCGAGCATGGCCGTGACCCATGGCCCTGCGGGCGTGGGGCAGGCAAGACATCGCATGCGCGACCAGTTGCGCACGGGCGGTGTGTCGGAATCGGTCATCGACGATGCCGTACTGATCCTGTCCGAGCTTCTGAGCAATGCGTGCAAGCACGGCCGGCCGCTGGGCGACGCCCTGGCCGGTGACGGTGACGTCCGCTGCGCCTGGCGCGTGGACACGGGCGGCCGGCTCACGGTCGAGGTGACGGACGGCGGCGGCCCGACCCGCCCGGCTCCGGCCACCCCGTCGGTCACGGCCCACGGCGGGCGCGGCCTGAACATCATCACGGCACTGGCCGACGACTGGGGCGTACGCGACGACACCCTGGGCGAGGTCACGGTGTGGGTCGTCGTGCACGAGGACGTCCATGATCCGGAAGCCGCCCGCCGACGCGACGACTTCGCTACGCGCGTCACGGCCCCGACGGTCTCCGGCACCCGCCTCGGCTACGCGGACGCCTACGAGGACCTGGACTGACGCGCGCCCGCTGCGACGACTGGGACCGAGGCGTCGGCTGCGACGGCTTGGACTGACGCGCCTGCTGCCACAGCTTGGACTCAGGCGTCCGCTGCGACGGCTTGGACTGACGTCCGACATGGCGACTGGGACTTACGTCCGCCGCGCCAACTTGATCCGGCAGGTCCGCTACGACGGCCTGGGCCCGGGCGTCCGCCGACGACCGGGATGACCCGTCCGCCACCACACCCGGAACCGGCCTGTCGACCACGACGACCTGGACCGGCCCCGTCCGCTGCGACGACCTGGACGGACCTGTCCACCACGACACCCCGGACCGACCCGGCCGCTTCGACGACCTGGAGTCACCCACCCGTCCACCGACGACCTGGATCTGCTCGTCCACCACGACGACCCCGACCGACCCGCCCCATCGACGGCCTGGACCGACCCACCGTCCACCGACGACCCGGATCGACTCATCCACTGGTCCACCACGACGACCTGGACCGACCCGTCCGCCACGACGGCAGGAGCGACCGGTCCGCGCAGAGCCGCCGCGTCCGTCCACAGGTGCCGGGTTGTCCACAGGAGGCCCGTGTCACCGGGTTTTCCACAGGCGGGCCCGCCGCCGACCCGTGTCGCCTGGTTGTCCACAGGCTCCCGTCGGTCATGGCGTGAACGGCTAGGCTCCCGCCCGTACGAGACGAGCCGTAACCGGGAGACACCCAGATGGCCAAGAAGCGACCCCAGACCACGGCCAGGCGGCCTCAGCTCAGTGACGCGGAGGTCCCGGTGGTCGGTGCCCGCGAGCCCTGCCCCTGCGGCAGTGGCCGCCGCTACAAGGCGTGCCACGGCCGGGCCGCCGCGCACGCGGTGACCGAGCTGGTGCAGCGGCCCTTCGAGGGCCTGCCCGGCGAGGGCGACTGGGTGGCGCTGCGCGAGCTGGTGCCGGCCGCCACGGTCGCGCTGCCGCTGAAGGGCGGCCTCCCCGAAGGGGTTCCGTCGGTCACGCTCGCCACGGTGCTGCCGATGGCCTGGCCGGCCCTGCGCCGCGACGACGGCTCGGTACTGCTGGGCCTGCAGAACGACACGGCCTCCGGCGACATCAGCCGCGACCTCGCCGACACCCTCCAGCGCGCGCTGGTCGCGGAGCCGGGCACTCCGGTGCAGTCCCGCCGTGCCCCCGCCGACGGCCCGCGGTTGCAGGAACTGCTCGACCCGGAAGGCGCGTTCGAGCCAGTTGTGCACACGGGCTTCGAATTCTGGGTTCCGGAGGCGGAGAACGCGTCGCCCGAGGTGACCGCCTCCCTGGAGCGCGCCAACGCCGCCGCCATCCCGACCGTGAAACTCCAGGGCGTGGACGCCGCGTACTGGTGCGAGACGCCGGACAAGAACCACCTGCGCTGGGTCATGCCGTACCCGGAGGAGCAGCTTCTGGACGCTCTCGCCCGGCTGCACGCGGCCGGCCGCTCCGGTCTCGGTGAGGGCACCCGCCTCGTGGGGTCCTTCCGTGCTCACGGTCTCACCGTGCCCGTCTGGGACCTGCCGAGCGGGTTCGGCGCGGACGACGTGGAGAAGCCGGCCGCCGAGTTCGCCGAGCGCCTCACCGCCGCGCTGGCCACGGACGCCCCGCTCACCGCGGACGAGCGCCGCGCGCGCGGCGGCCTCACCAACCGGCAGGTCACGCTCAGCTGACACACAGCGGAGCGCGGGAGTTCGGCTGACCGACCGGTCAGTCGCAACAGGCTCGTTCACTCCGGTGACTCCTGTCACAACTCCCCGTTGTGAAAGGCAAGTCGGTGTCCGAATAGCCGAGATCGAATTTGCGAACCGCCGATCTCTTGTTACCGTTCGAGTAGCCCGGTTGCTGGTGCATCCCCCGTCGCCAGCAACCGGGTCTTTTCATGCCCGGCCCGCGTGTACGGAACGATGCCGTCCGTCAACTCGCCGTAGGCGCCGAGGAGTTGCTCCCCGAACGCAGCAACAGCGGCCCGCGCCCACCCTGTCCGGCGGCGAACTCCGCGACGGCCGTGTAGGCCCCCGGAGCGCCCTGTGTGTGCTCCCTGGGCGTCTCGCACAGCGAGGGCTCGTCCTCGGCGCTCACGGCGCAGTGCATCTGCACCGTGCGGTCCGCAGGACCCATCAGGCTCAGCACCGCGTCCAGGTCGTCGCCGGTCGCGTTGCGGTAGTAGGTGCGCGCCCAGGTGTCCTCGCCCTGCGTCATGACACAGGTCTGCGCCTCGATGCCGTCGGGCGTGGAGAGTTCGGGTCCGCAGCGGGCGGCGGTGGCCAGCCCCAGGCCGAGCGTCAGCGGGGAGCGGGTGGGCGCGGGCGCCGGCGAGGGCATCGCCGACGGGTCCTTCGCGTCACCGTCGGAGGAGCCGGAGGAGTCGACCAGGGAACGTACGACCGCCTGACCCTCGTCGCGTACGGGTCCCGCGGACGCCACGGCCAGCGGCAGCGCGACCGCGCACACCGCGACGCCCGCGAGGGCGAGCAGACGAAGGTTCATGGTTCGGAAGATAACGACCAACTACGGGCGCCGCGGTCCGCGCGCGCCCGACACCCCTACAACTCGGGGGCGCTCACACCCGTACGAGTGAGGGCCTCGACCACGGCGTCCACCACGGCCTCGACGTCGGGGACCCAGGGCGAGGACGAGCCGGGCAGTGGTGCGCGCTCCCAGCGGATCTGCCCCTGGCCGGTCTCGGAGGGCGGCAGGGCGAGATAGCCGCCCTCCCCGTGGAAGCGGAGTGAGCCGGGGACGTGGTCCTTGGCGTAGAGCAGCTCGCCCAACTGCTCCATGGAGTACGGCTTGACGAGCAGCGACCAGCGGGTGGGCGCGGCGACGACCGGGCCCAGGCGCATGCCCTGGAGGTCGAGCGCGGCGAGCGCCCGGGCGGCCGCGGGAGCGGGCAGGCTGACCGCGCAGGGGGCTTTGTCGCCGGTGGCGAGGACGATGGGCGCGGCGGGGCGGTTGCCCCACCACCAGCGCACCATGCGGGCGTCGGTGGTGGCCGCGAGGAGGCCGGGGTCGAAGGGGTGGGCGCCGGGAACCGTGCACTCGGGGTCCGGACAGCCGCAGCGGGCCCGGCCCTGGGGGTCCGGTGCCACGCCCGGGAGTACGGGCCAATTCCATTCCGTGGCGAAGGTCAGGGCCGCGCCGAGCATCTCAGACCTCCTGTTGTCTCGCCTGGACAGGAGCCTGCGTCGCTTTCCGAGGATCTCGCGCATGAGCGCTCGTTCCTTTCCGTTGCACCGCTGGCAACACCGAGGACCACATCACACCATGTGTCGATCACTTCACTGTGCGTACCTGTTGGCGCATCACACCCCTGCGCGAAGCAAGGGGAACCCGTGCGTGCATGAAAAGCATGGGCGTGGCGTGGGGGTGGCGAAGTCTGGCGTTTTGCCGTCCCGCGTATTTCTCTCCGCCTCCGCCACGGGAGGATGGGGCACGATCGTCGGTGGTTAAGACGCCCGGGTCCCTCACCAGGTTCCGGGCGACCCCCGCCACCCCTGGTCTTCTCCGAGTACGTACCCATCACGACCGCTGTGACGCTCCGTCGAGCAAGCCCAGTCGACCGCAATGGACCGTCCCCTGATGCAGTTTTAAGCCAACTTTGCCAATCCGCAAGGGGAGAGCGAAATGCCCCCGCGAAACCCATGGACACCAGGAATCCCGGCAGGACAATGCTGGACATCCCCTCACGAGTGCGTGTACATGTGGAGACACTGCCAGCGGCGCAGAATGACATGGGGGTTTGCGATGCTTTTGAGCAATACGCACCGGTCGGAAAGCCGGACGCCATGAACGCCCCTCACCCTCCGAAAGTGGCTGGAATCGATTCAACGGTTCCCTCGCCCGCACACACTGTCGCGCCCGCGCCTGCCGCCACCGGTACCCCTCCGGCCCCTTCCCCGAACGTCCAGAATCCGCCGGAAACCGCTCCGAACGCGCCAAGTGCCCTGCTCCAGGACCGTCTCGCCGGCTGGGTCTCCGACCTCACGACCCTCCACGAACTCACGGAACGCCTGACCCGCACGGACGCACTCGCGGACGCACTCCAGGAACTGCTGCGCGCCGGAGCCGCCCTGGTGGGCGCCCGGCGCGGACTCGTCGTCCTGGAACCCGGCGACGGCCTCGGCCCGCACACCACCATCGGCCTGGGCCTGGACCGCTCCGACCTCGGCCACATCGAGACCGTCCCGCGCGGGGCGATGTCCTACGGCCAGCTCCTCGACAGTCCTGCCGGGGCTCCCGGCGGCGAGGGCGGCGAGATCGTCCACGCCGACCTGTTCGCCGAGGACGGCTTCGACCCGCGCCACCGCGAGGTCGCCGTACGCCTCGGCTACGCGGCCAGTTACGCGCTGCCCCTGGCGACCGACGCGGCCGGGCGGCTCGGCGCCGCCGTGTGGCTGTACGACGAGCCCGCCGAGCCGGTCGAGCGGCAGCGCCATCTCGCCGGCCTGTACACCCGTTTCGCCGCCGAGCACCTGGCGCGGCTCCTGGAGGTCGAGCGCACGCGCGCGTGCGTGGCGACCATCGCCGAGGAGCTGCTGCCGTCCCGGCTCCCCCGCGTGGCCGGTGTGCAGCTCGCCGCGCTGCACCGCACGGGTCCGCGCGGCGGCGGCGACTGGTACGACGCGCTGCCGCTGCCCGACGCCGCGCTCGGCCTCGCCGTCGGCTCGGTGACCGGATCCGGGCCGAGCGCGATCGCCGCGATGGGCCGGCTGAGGGCCTCCCTGCGGGCGTACGCGGTGATGGAGGGCGAGGACCCGGTCGCGGTCCTGTCCGACCTCGAACTGCTCCTGAGGCTCACCGAGCCCGCCCGCTCGGCCACCGCCCTGTTCGCCTACTGCGAGCCCGCGCTGCGCAAGATCACCCTGGCCGGGGCGGGACACAGCCCGCCGCTGCTGGTCGGCGAGCGGCGCACGGAGTTCGTCGAGACCTCCGTCTCCGCGCCGCTCGGCATGCTGGCCTGCTGGGAGGCGCCGAGCGTGGAGCTGGAGGCGGAGCCCGGCGAGACGGTTCTGCTCTACACCGACGGGCTGCTGCACCGTACCGGCGACCCCATGGACCGCGCCTTCGCGCGCCTGCACTCGGCGGCGGCGAGCGTCCCCAAGGCGCTGCGCGCCGACCCGGCGGCGATCGCCGACCACGTGCTGCGGACCGTACTGCCGGACGGCCTCGACACGGCCGACAGCGACGAGGACGTCGTCCTCCTGGCGGCCCGTTTCGAGTAGTCGCCCGGACGCCATGTGTAACAGGCCATACGGCCCTGGGCCCCCTTCCGTACGACCGTACGATGGACGGGGTCCAGTGCCGTATCTAGGAGGATGACCGTGGCCGACGAGCTCAACCCGGAGACCCCGGAGACTGAGTCTGGTGAGCCTGAAGAGCCCATCAAGAAGCGGAAGAACGGCCTGTACCCGGGCGTGTCCGACGAGTTGGCCGAGAGCATGAAGTCCGGCTGGGCCGACACCGAGCTGCACGACCTGCGGCCCGTCGAGCAGGCCGGGCACACCGCCCGCCGCCGCGCCGCGCTCTCCGCGCGCTTCCCGGGCGAGCGCCTGGTGATCCCCGCGGGCAACCTGAAGACCCGCTCGAACGACACCGAGTACCCCTTCCGGGCGTCGGTCGAGTACGCGTACCTGACGGGCAACCTCACCGAGGACGGCGTCCTCGTCCTGGAGCCCACCGCCGAGGGCCACAAGGCGACGATCTACCTCCTGCCGCGCTCCGACCGTGAGAACGGCGAGTTCTGGCTCTCCGGCCAGGGCGAGCTGTGGGTCGGCCGCCGCCACTCCCTCACCGAGTCCGAGGCGCTCTACGGCATCCCCGCCTCCGACGTCCGCGCACTGCCGGACGCCCTGCGCGAGGCCACCGGTCCGGTCCGGGTCGTCCGCGGCTACGACGCCGGCATCGAGGCCGCGCTGACCGACAAGGTCACCGCCGAGCGCGACGAGGAGCTGCGGGTCTTCCTCTCCGAGGCCCGCCTCGTCAAGGACGAGTTCGAGATCGCCGAGCTGCAGAAGGCCGTCGACTCGACGGTCCGCGGCTTCGAGGACGTCGTGAAGGTCCTCGACAGGGCCGAGGCGACGAGCGAGCGCTACATCGAGGGCACGTTCTTCCTCCGCGCGCGCGTCGAGGGCAACGACGTCGGCTACGGCTCCATCTGCGCGGCCGGCCCGCACGCGACCACCCTGCACTGGGTGCGCAACGACGGCCCCGTCCGCTCCGGCGACCTGCTCCTCCTGGACGCCGGCGTCGAGACGCACACCCTGTACACCGCCGACGTCACGCGCACACTGCCGATCAACGGCCGCTTCACCGAGATCCAGAAGCAGGTCTACGACGCCGTGTACGAGGCCCAGGAGGCCGGTATCGCGGCCGTGCAGCCGGGCGGCAAGTACCGCGACTTCCACGACGCGGCGCAGCGCGTGCTGGCCGAGAAGATCGTCGAGTGGGGCCTTGTCGAGGGTCCCGTGGAGCGCGTTCTGGAGCTGGGCCTCCAGCGCCGCTGGACGCTGCACGGCACGGGCCACATGCTCGGCATGGACGTCCACGACTGCGCCGCCGCGCGCACCGAGACCTACGTCGAGGGCACGCTGGAGCCCGGCATGGTCCTCACGGTGGAGCCCGGCCTGTACTTCCAGGCGGACGACCTGACCGTCCCCGAGGAGTACCGCGGCATCGGCGTCCGCATCGAGGACGACATCCTGGTCACCGAGAACGGCAACCGGAACCTCTCCGACGGCCTGCCCAGGCGGTCCGACGAGGTCGAGGTGTGGATGGCGTCCCTCAAGGGCTGATACAAGACTGATGGCCGGGTACCGGTGCGGTGCCCGGCCATTGGTGTGCCCGAAGGGGCCTTTTTCATGAACGTGCCTAGGGGGAGGGCTTTTTCGTGAACGACTTCTGGTCCGGTGTCGGGGTCGACCTGCATCTGGAACCCGACCCGGAGGGCGGCCGCCGCGCCGGTCTCGAACGCGCGCTCCGGGACGCCGTACGCGACGGCCGCCTGGCCCCCGGAACCCGCCTCCCGGCCACCAGACGCCTCGCGACCGAACTCGGCGTCTCCAGGGGCACCGCGAAGGCGGCCTACGACCAGCTCGTCGCCGAGGGCTATCTGACCGCCCGCCAGGGCTCCGGCACCCAGGTCGCCCTGCTGCCCTCCGTCGACGCGGAGGCACCGGGCGCGGCGGCACGCGCGCGTGTACCCCGTTTCGACCTGCGCCCCGGCAGCCCGGACGTCGGCGCGTTCCCGGCGGCGGCCTGGCTGCGCGCGCTGCGCCGCGCCATCGCGACGGCACCCTCCCTGGCGTACGACTACGGCGATCCGCGCGGTCGCCTCGAACTGCGCACCGCGCTCTCCGGCTACCTGGGGCGGGCGCGCGGGGTGATCGCGCCCCCGGAGCGGATCGTCGTCACCTCCGGGTACGTCCAGGGGCTCGCGCTCCTCACGCGCGTGCTCGACGGCTCCCAGGTCGCCATGGAGGATCCCGGACTGCCCTTCCACAGGGAGGTGGTCCGGCACAACGGAGGCGACGTCGTCCCCGTAGGGGTCGACGAACGGGGCGTCCGCGCCGAGGGGTTGGGGGACGCGGCGGCCGTGGTGGTCACGCCGGCCCACCAGTACCCGACCGGCGTGACCCTGCACCCGGAGCGCAGACGGGCGCTGACCGACTGGGCACGCGCGCGTGGGGGACTCATCGTCGAGGACGACTACGACGGGGAGTTCCGCTACGACCGGCAGCCCGTGGGCGCGCTCCAGGGGATGGCACCGGGACAGGTCGCGTACCTGGGCACCGCCTCCAAGACGCTCGGGCCCGCGCTGCGGCTCGGCTGGATGGTGCTGCCGCCGCACCTGGTCGACCCGGTCGCCGACGCCAAGCTGCACAGCGATCACCACACCGAGACCATCGGCCAGCTGGCCCTCGCCGAACTGATCGACAGCCATGCCTACGACCGCCACGTGCGCGCGTGCCGGCTGCGCTACCGGCGCCGCCGCGACCAGCTCCTCGACCGGCTGGGGGCGCACAGCAGCGTGCGCGGGATCGCGGCCGGGTTGCACGCGCTGGTGGAGGTCGACGACGAGGAGGCCGTGCTGGCGCGGGCCGAGAAGGAGGGGCTCGCGGTGGGGCGGCTGGGGGAGCACTGGCACACGGCGGAGGCGGACGCGGACCGGCCGCAGGGGCTGGTGGTGGGGTACGGGACGCCTCGGGAGCGCGTGTATCCCGAGGCGTTGGAAGCGTTGGGACGGGTGCTGGACGGGTCCTGAATTGGACCAACAAATAGGCTGGCTATTGGGTCTCACCAGGGATCCACTGCGCGTCTAACGTCAGAGACATGACGAACTCACTCGTCCCACCCGCGGGCCCGCAACGCACCCTCGCGCTCGCCCAGTTGACCAACTCCGTCGGTGACGGCGCCTACTACGTGACCTCGGCGCTGTACTTCACCCGTGTCGTCGGGCTCGCCCCCGCGCGCGTGGGCCTCGGGCTCACCCTCGCGTGGGCCGTGGGTTCGCTGGTGGGCGTACCGCTGGGGCGGCTGGCCGACCGGCGCGGGTCGCGCGGCACGGCGGTGCTGCTGGCGCTGGCGACCGGGCTCGCGGTGGCGTCCTTCCTCGTTGTCCGGGGATTCGTGCCGTTCGTGCTCGCCGCGTGCGCCTACGCCTCCGCGCAGTCGGGGCTCGCGGCGGCCCGGCAGGCGCTGCTGGCGGGGCTGGTGTCCGCCGGGGAGCGGACCGGGCTGCTGGCCCACCTCCAGTCGACGCTGAACGCCGGTCTCGCGGTGGGCGCGGGCCTGGGCGGGCTCGCGCTGCGGGCGGGGACGCGGCCGGCGTACCTCGGGGTGTTCGCGCTGGACGCGGTGAGCTTCCTGGTGTGCGCGGGGTTGCTGCTGCGGCTGCCGTCGGTACCGGGCGTCCAGGTGCGGAGGTCGGGCGGTCCGGGCGTCCTGCGCGACCGCCCGTACGTCGTCGTCACGCTGCTCAACACCGTGCTGCTGCTGCGGATGCCGCTGCTCAGCCTCGGGCTGCCGCTGTGGATCGCCGAGCGGACCGACGCGCCGACCTGGGTGGTGTCCGCGCTGTTCGTGCTCAACACCGGTGCGGTGATGGTCTTCCAGGTGCGGACGGCACGCGGGGTCACGGGGCTCGCGTCGGCCACGCGCGTGGTGCGCCGTTCGGGCTGGGTGATGCTGGCGGCCTGCGCGGCGTTCGCGCTGTCGGCAGGCGCGTCGCCGTGGGTGGCGGTGGGGACGCTGGTGGTCGGGGCGGTGCTCCAGGTGGCCGCCGAGATGGGCCAGTCGGCGGGTTCCTGGCAACTGTCCTTCGCGTTGGCGCCCGTTGACCGGGTGGGCGAGTACCAGGGGTTCTTCGGCACGGGTGTCACGGTGGCCAGGACGATGGGCCCCCTGGTGCTGACGTCCCTCCTCCTGGAGTGGGGCACACCGGGCTGGTTGCTGCTGGGCGGGGCGACACTGGCGGCGTCGTACGCGATGGGGCCGGCGGCTCGGTGGGCGGCGGGTGCGGGTGCGGGTGCGGGTGCGGGTGCGGGTGAAGTTACGGTCAGGCGGCCGGTGTTGGTGAAGTGACCTTCAGACAGTCGGTGTTGGCGAAGTGACCGGAAGCGGCTCTCAGACGGCCCGCGCGCGGGCTGAACCGAAGCGGGTCCCAGACACCCGGAGTTCGCAACCCGGCCGGCACGAGCGCGGTCGCCGGACCGGCCGCGGGCGACGACCGGACAGGCCGTGCCGGCCGGCCGCGCGGCGGCAAGCGGGGCAGCGGCCCGTGCGCGGCACGGCAAGGCCCGACGGACCCTGCCGATGAATTCACCTGCGCGTCTCGGGACGGACTGCCATTGGCGGCGGGCCGTACGCCCTCGGAACGGCCCGTCACTGGTGGCAGGCCACACGCCCCGAAACCGCCCGCCACTTGGAGCGGGCCGCACGCCGCAGGCCCCGGAACCGCGCGCCGTCGTCGGCGGATCAGCCAGTGCGGGCCGGTGAGTTGACCGGCAGGGAGTCCAGGAAAAGTGCGCCCGCCAGGAGGCCCGCGCTTCCGCGAGGGCTCCACGCGCGCGCGTGGAGGTCGGCGTCCAACGCGGCCAGGGCCTCCGCGCCCGCCACCGTGGCCGTACCGCCCGCCTCCAGGACGCCGCGGGCCCCCGCCTGGACCTGGCGCAGGCCCAACGGACCTGCGGTGTGCAGGAGTTCGGTGTCCTGGAGGGTGGACATCACGGTGAGGAGGGCGTCCAGGCGGGCCTGGTTCTCGGTGGCGCCCGACTTGCGGGCTGTGGCGAGGGCGTCCAACGCCCTGCGTACGTGCGGGAATCCGGCCCTCGCCTCGCCCCGGGCGCCGGCCGCGCCGTACTTGACGGAGATCGACGAACCCCGGGAGGGGCGCCTGGGGGCGCCCTTGTCGTTGAACGCGGCCATCTTCCTGGTGCTCGCGGTGATCTCGTGGGCCTGGGCGCCGGGGTCCAGGGCGACCGCGGCGACCAGGAAGCCGAGGGCCCACAGGGCGCCCTTGTGGCCGCCTCCGGCCAGGCCGACCGAGTGCTCGGTGCACCGGCCGATCGCGCCCAGTTCCGCCCGCAGCGCCGGCGTGACCTCGCCGGCACGGCGGGCGGCGGCGGCCATCGCCGCGAGGCCGGGCGCCAGCGCCCTGGCCGACCAGCGCAGACTGTCGTGCTCCCGGCGCGTGCTGCGGGCGTCCAGGTCACGCGGGTCGGGCAGACCCGGCTTGGGAGCCAGGGCCAGCTGCCCGGTGAGCGCGGCCACGGCGGCCCGCGCCAGCGCGTCGTCCTCTCGGCTTGTCATGTCCCTTACCTTATGAGGAGGCCGAGGCGGAAGGGGAGGCGCTGTCGCTGGGCGGCGTACCCGTAGGGGCGCCGCTGGGAGCGCCACTCGGGGGCGTGCCGCCTCCGCCGCTGCCCGCGCCCGTGCTCTCCGCGTCCGGGTCGACGCCGAGCGTCAGGGAGCCCTTGTAGCCCTTGGACGGGTCCTTCTTGTGGACGGCCTTGAGGGTGAGCAGACCGCTGGTGGCTCCTCCGCCGTCGTAGACCATGTCGTCGGCGAGGACGGTGTACGTGCCCGTGTGCTTGGCGTACGGGTCGAGGGTGAAGATCTCCTCGGCGATGTCGTCGGCGAAGAAGAGCTGGCCGGTGTAGTTGACCTTGCCGCCCTCGTAGGTGCCGTCCTCCTTCTCGCCGCCGGTGTGCACCTTCACGTGGATGTGGCAGGTGCGCGGGGTGTACCAGCCCGGGAAGATCGTCTCGAACTTGACGACCCCGTTGGCGTTGGCGATCTGGTAACCGCGCAGGTAGGTGAGGTCGTTGGCGCTGTCGCCCTCCTCGCTCTCGGCGGGGGCCGAGCCGCCGGGGTTGGCGGTGGTGTAGCCGGAGTAGTAGCCCCAGGCGTCGCAGTGCCAGATCTCCACGGCCGCGCCCTTGACCGGCGTACAGCCGTCGGTGGCGTCGACGACGGTCAGGCGCAGGGTGAGCGGGACGCCCGCCTTGCCCTCGGTGATGTCCTTGCGCACCAAGGCACCGTCGAGGTAGTACGGGCCCTCGGTGACGCTCGTCATCAGCGTCATGCACTCGCTGCCGGTCGAGGTCGCCGTAGCCGTCGCGTCCGCGTCGGCCGTCGCGTCGGTCGTGTCGGCGAACGCCGACTGGAACCCGGCCACCGCCAGCCCACCGGCCGCGACCGTCCCGCCGGTCACCGCGAGGGCGCGGCGCCGGCTGATCGTTTTGTCTTTGTGGTTTCCCGTCATGATCGGGAAGCTACGAACGGCACCCGTCAGGGGCGTAGGCCCCGGCTGTGCGCGCGGTAAGAATCCTTAGAAAGCTGACATCGGGTCGTCGTCGTGCAGGATCCGCTGGAACAACCGGTGGTCACGCCACGCCCCGCCGATGTGCGCGTAACGCGGAGCCATGCCGATCGGCTCGAACCCGCTCTTCTCCAGGACGCGTTGGGAGGCCAGGTTGTCGAGCCGCGTGGTCGCCTCGATGCGGTGCAGTCCGATCGTCTCCCGCGCGATCCCGCACACCCGCCCGACACCCGAGGTGGCCAGGCCGCGCCCTTGCAGGTCGGCGGTGATCCAGTAGCCGAGCGAGGCGCTGCGGAAGGAGCCGAGCACGATCCCGGCCAGGGTGAAGGCCCCGGCGACCCGCTCGCCGGACATGAGGAGCAGCGGTACGACCCGGCCCTCCCGGTACTCCCGCAGCAGCGCCCGCAGCCGTCCGCGCTGCCCGTCGGCGGTGAAGAAGGCGTCCGGACGGTACGGCTCCCAGGGGCTCCGGTTCTCGGCGAAGGCGGCGGCGAGGGCCGGGCCGTCGGCCGGCTCGGCGAGCCGCAGCGTCAGACCGTCGGCCAGTTGTTCGGGTCGGATGTCCATGCGCGGATTCTGCCGTGGCGCCGACACCGGGGGACGCGCCTCGGACGCGCGTCACACCGCCATCAGCGGCGCGTCCTTCCGCCACTTCAGGATCTTGTCGAAGCTCACCACCGCGCCGCCCACACCCGGCTTGTTGCCGATCTGGACGTGGTCGGCGAGTTCCTGGATGAGACACAGCCCCCGGCCGTTCTCCGCCTCGCTCGGGGCGGGGCGGACGGCCTGGGCGCGCGCGAAGCCGGGGCCCGAGTCGGCGACCTCGATACGGCACTTCTCGCCGTCGAGGTACGCGGTGACGCGGTACGCCTCCGACGAGGCTCCGGGCTCGGTGTCGCCGCCGTGCTCGACGGCGTTGGCGCACGCCTCGCTGAGGGCGACCGAGAGGTCGTAGGAGATGTCCGGGTCGACGCCCGCGGTCTCCATCGTGCCGAGGAGAAGCCGGCGGGCGAGCGGAACGCTCGCGGCCTCGCGCCTCAGATGGAGTGACCACCAGATGCTCATGCTCCAGCCTCCTGGCCGCGGCTCGACATACCGATACCTATTGCCGCCAGTGCCCCTGTGTAAGCACGGAGTTGACGTGATGCCGCCCATATGGGGGATGTGTCCGAAACGTAATTGGTGTATCCGGAGGTAGCTCACGTCGGAGAGTGACCTTTGTGATCTATGACACATTATCGTCCCGGTGTGGCGGACCTGCCGTATGGCGCCCGCAGGGCCGGTGCGATGATGAGCCCGCCATGACTGCCCCCCACCCACGTACGGCGCGCTCCGGAGGTGAACTCCGGGTCCTGCGGGCCGCGGTGTTCGCCGCGGTCTGTGTCGTGCTGGCCGCGGCCGGTCATGCCATCGCCTCCTGCGCCACCGTGCCCCTGTGGACACTCGGCGCGGGCTTCGTCGCCACGCTCCTGCTCGTCGCGCCGCTCGCCGGGCGCGAGCGCTCGCTGCCGGGCATCGCGGCACTGCTCGCGGTCGGACAGACCGTCCTGCACACGCTGTTCGGGCTCGGCCAGACGGCGGGCACGTCGACCACCGGCGGCCTGTCCGCGTCCGACGCCACGCTGGTCGCGCGCGCCGCGCATCTGCTGTGCGGCACCACCGCGGCGGCGATCAGCCCGGCACAGGCCCACCAACTCCTCGCCGACGCGCGGCTGCTGCCCGCCTCGGGCTCGATGAGCGGGATGAGCGGCATGGGGTCGACGCACGACCCGGCGGACGCCATGTCCGCCTCCGCCGCCTCGTCCATGTCGCTGTTCCCGTCCGTGTCCATGCTGCTCGGCCACCTCCTCGCGGCACTCGCCGCGGGCTGGCTGCTGCGGCACGGGGACCTGGCGCTGCGGCGCCTGATGGAACTGTCGGCGCACGGAGTCGCGGAAGGGGCGCTCGTACGGTCCCTGCGCGGGGCCCTCGCCCTGGTGCGCGCCCTGCGGGCCGGGCTGCCGGGGGCGCCCGGAACGGGCCCGCGGCTGCGGCGTACCGCCCACTTCGCGCCGCCCGCGCCGCACACCACCGCACTCCAGCACTCGGTGATCCGCCGCGGCCCGCCGTCGGCCGCCGCACACGTCCTCGCCGCCTGACGCGACGCGACCACCGTCACCGCACTCCTTTCGTGCGTGGAGAGGCCGCCGTCGTGCGGCACGCGCGCGTGCCCGGCCTCTTCCGCCGGGAAACCCCTGGTGCCACCCAGGTGTGCACGCGCCCCTCTTCACCACCGGAACTCACTCGAACTCGAAGTGGAGTGCTCCCTTCCATGAAGGCTTCTCGTATCGCCGCCGCCGCTGCCGTCGCCGGCTCGGCCGTTGTCGTCCTGTCCTCCCCCGCCTTCGCGCACGTCTCCGTGCAGCCGGAGGGCACGGCCGTCAAGGGCGGCTACGCGGTCGTCGACTTCAAGGTCCCGAACGAGCGCGACGACGCCTCGACCACCAAGCTCGAGGTCACCTTCCCGACCGACCACCCGCTGGCCTCCGTGATGCCGGAGCCGATCAGCGGCTGGACCGTGAAGGTCACCAAGTCGAAGCTGGCCAAGCCCGCCGAGATGCACGGCGAGACGATCACCGAGGCCGTCACCAAGGTCACCTGGACCGCGACCGGCAAGGGCGTCGAGCCCGGCTACTTCCAGAAGTTCCCGGTGTCCGTCGGCATGCTGCCCACGGACACCGACCAGCTCGTCTTCAAGGCCCTCCAGACGTACTCCGACAAGGAGGTCGTGCGCTGGATCGAGGTGCAGAAGGACGGCGCGGAGGAGCCCGAGAACCCGGCTCCGACGCTTCAGCTGACCGCTGCCGCCGCCTCGGGCGCGAATGCCGAGGACGCCTCCGAGAAGACCGAGAACACCGCCGCCGACACCACGTCCGCCGCCGACTCCTCCGACACCACCGCCCGCGTCCTGGGCGTGGTCGGCATCGCCGTCGGCGCGGCGGGCGTGGCGTACGGCGTTCTCGCCGGCCGTCGGCGTACGACCGTCTGAGGCCCGTCCGCTCATGGCGCGCACAGGGGTCCGTGCGACTCTTGCGTACGACCCCGGTGCGCGCCGGAGCTCTCACAACTGGGACATTTTTCCTATGCGCAAGAAGACGTTCGCGGCGGCAGCGCTGCTCGCCGCCGCCACCCTGACGCTCTCCGCCTGCGGCAGCGACGACGGCAACAGCCCCGTCGCCGTGGTCTCCGAGGACACCGCGACCCAGGCCGCCACCGTGCTCGACACCCCGTTCGAGAAGCCGGACCTGGTCCTCACGGACACGCACGGCAAGAAGTACGACTTCCGGGCGGAGACCAAGAACCGGCCGACGCTGATCTACTTCGGCTACACCCACTGCCCCGACATCTGCCCGCTGACGATGAACAACATCGCGGTGGCCAAGAAGTCGCTGCCCAAGGCCGAGCAGGACAAACTGCTCGTCGTGTTCGTCACCACCGACCCGGCCCGGGACACCGCGTCGGAGCTCGGCAAGTGGCTCAAGGGCATCGACACCCAGTTCGTCGGCCTGACCGGCGACTTCGCCACCATCCAGGCCGGCGCCCGCACCCTGGGCATCTCCATCGAGCCGACCTCCAAGGACAAGAACGGCAAGCTCGTCTCCGTCCACGGCACCCAGGTCGTCGCCTTCTCCCCGAAGACCAACGGCGGTTACCTCCTCTACGGCCAGGACACCACCGTCGACGACTACACCAAGGACCTCCCCAAGATCATCAAGGGGGAGACGCCGTGAGGCGGTTCGCCGGGCCCGTCGCGGTACTGACCGGCGCGCTGGTCCTCACCGGCTGCGGCGGCACGGACGACGCGAAGGCCCAGCTCTCCGTCGGCTCCGCCTACATGCCCCAGCCGGTCTCGGACATGGCGGCTGGCTTCCTGGACATCGTCAACAAGGGCGGCGCGAAGGACGAGTTGACCTCCGTCACCAGCAACGTAGGCCCGGTCTCGGTGCACGAGACGGTCGGCCAGGCGATGGAGGAGGTCACGTCCCTCGATGTGCCCGCGCACGGTCAACTCGTGTTCAAGAGCGGGGGCAACCACCTGATGTTCGACAAGCTGAAGCACACGCTGAAGCAGGGCGACAACGTGACCGTGAAGCTGCACTTTGCCAAGTCCGGCCCTCTCACGGTTGAGATGCCCGTGAAGTCGGCGACGTACAACCCCACGACCGGGCACTGAGGGAGGGACCCCCACCTTGAAGACGACCATCACCCCCCGAGTCCGCACGCTGGTGCTGCTGTTCCTGGCCGTCGTCGGCATGCTGTTCGCGGGTGCCGGGACGGCCTCCGCGCACGCCGCCCTGACCGGCAGCGACCCCTCTTCGGGGGTGGTGGTCAACAAGGCTCCGACACAGGTCTCGCTCACCTTCTCCGAGAAGGTGGCGACGAACAACGACTCGCTGCGCGTGCTCGACCCGAAGGGCAAACGCGTCGACGTCGGCAAACCGTCCAACATCAGCGGTACGACGTACGCCACACAGATCCGCAGCGGACTGCCCGACGGCACCTACACGGTGGCCTGGCAGGTCGTCTCCGCGGACAGCCATCCCGTGGGCGGCGCCTTCACCTTCTCGATCGGCTCCCCCTCGAAGACCACCGTCTCCGCGTCGGCCGAACAGGACGTCGGCGGCGGGCTCGTCGGCGGGCTGTACGGCTTCGGGCGCTACATGTCGTACGCCGGCTTCATCGTCATGGTCGGCGGCGCCGCCTTCGTCCTGGCCTGCTGGCAGCGGGGCGCCGGAGTGCGCGCGCTCCAACGGCTCGTCGTGTCCGGGTGGGTCTCGCTGACCGCGGCCACGCTCTGGCTGCTGCTCCTGCGCGGCTCGTACACGACCTCCGGGAAGATCGGCGACATCTTCGACCTGAACCTCCTCGGCCAGGTCCTCCAGACCAAGACGGGCGCCTCGCTCGTCTCCCGGCTGCTGCTGCTCGCCGCCGCCGCGCTGTTCATCGCCGTGCTCTTCGGGGCGTACGACAAGCGCGAGGACGAGGAGAAGCGCGACCTCACCTTCGGGCTGGCGATCGGCGGCGGTGTGGTGGCCGCCGGACTCGCCGCGAGCTGGGCCCTGTCCGAGCACGCCTCGACCGGCTTGCAGCCCGGCATCGCGATGCCCGTCGACGTCATCCACCTGCTGGCCGTCGCGGCCTGGCTCGGCGGCCTCACCGCGCTCCTCGTCTCGCTGTACCGGGCGCCCGCCGACAACCCCGTCGGGCGGGCCGTCGTACAGCGCTTCTCGCGCCTCGCGTTCGGCAGTGTCGTCGCGCTCGTCGCGACCGGCATCTACCAGTCCTGGCGCCAGCTCGGCTCCTGGTCGGCGTTCACCGACACCGGCTACGGGCAGCTGCTGCTCGTCAAGATCGGGCTGGTGGCGCTGCTGGTCGGGATCGCGTCGATCTCCCGGCGGTGGACGGGGCGGCTCGCGGACACGGCCGAAATCTCCGTGACGGAAAAGGCAGTTGAGGCGGCCGAGGAACGCGAGCCGGAGAAGGAGCACGTCACGGCGTCCGCGAAGGCCGTCGATTCCGGTGCCAAGGCGTCCGCCGCGCACACCGACTCCGGCGCCAAGGCCTCCGCCGCGGTCACCGACTCCACGGCCGCGGACTCCGCCGGCGTCGGCGCGTCGGCCGAGGCAGATGAGCCGGCGCCCGCGTCAGGCGCGTCCAACGGGACCGGTGGCTCCAAGCGCGCCGCCCAACTCGCGCGCCAGCAGGCTGCCGTGGACAGCACCCGGCAGAAGCGGCTGCGGGACGCGGACCCGAACCTCTTCGGGCTGCGCCGCTCGGTCCTCGCCGAGGCCGCCGTCGCGGTCGTCGTCCTCGCCGTCACCACGGCCCTGACGACCACCGAACCGGGCCGCACGGAGGAGGACGCCAAGGCGGCCAAGGCCTCCTCCTCGTCCTCTTCCTCGTCGTCCTCGGGCGCGCTGACCCTGGACATGTCCTTCGACACCGGGGGCACGGACGGCAAGGGCGTCATCCGGGTCGACATCGACCCCGCGCGGGTGGGCGGCAACGAGATGCACGTCTATGTGCAGCGCCCCAACGGCCGGGCCTTCGACGTCCCCGAGGTGAAGGTCGCCTTCACGCTCGCCGCGAAGAAGATCGGTCCGCTGCCCGTGACGCCCGACCGCATCACCACCGGGCACTGGGCCGCGAACGGAATCCAGATCCCCATGGCGGGCGACTGGAAGATCTCGGTGACCGTGCGGACCTCCGACATCGACCAGACCACCGTCGACAAGAACGCGCAGATCGGCTGAACCACGCCATGCCTGACCAGTCCATTCCCGAGGCCCGCACCGTAAAGGCACCTCCCGGGGAGGCCGTTTCCGAAAACGCCTCCCCCGGGGAGGGCGTTTCCCGCCGACGGCTCCTCGGTACGGCCGGTGCCACCGGGCTCGTGCTCGGTGCGGCGGGCGGAGCCGTGGGGTACGCGTCCGCACCGGCCGGGGCCACTCCGCTCACCTCGCTCGGCGCGGACAGGGCAATGTTTCACGGGAAACATCAGCCCGGCATCACCGAGGGCCTCCAGGCGCGCGGCCACCTCGTCGCGTTCGACCTGGCGGCGGGCGCGAGTCGCAAGGAGGCAGCCGCCCTGCTGCGCCGCTGGTCGACGACCGCCCAGCGGCTGATGGCGGGCGAGGCTGCGGCGCAGGACGACACGGATATCGCCCGGGACGCGGGGCCCTCGTCGCTGACGATCACCTTCGGCTTCGGCAACAGCTTCTTCTCCCGTACGGGCCTGGAGAAGCAGCGCCCCGCCTCCCTTGACCCGCTCCCCGACTTCTCCTCCGACCAGCTCGACAAGACGCGCAGCAACGGCGACCTGTGGGTGCAGATCGGCGCCGACGACGCCCTGGTCGCCTTCCACGCGCTGCGCACGATCCAGAAGGACGCGGGCAGCGCGGCCAAAGTGCGCTGGCAGATGAACGGCTTCAACCGGTCGCCGGGTGCGACGGCCCACCCCATGACGGCCCGCAATCTGATGGGCCAGCTCGACGGCACCCGCAATCCCAAGCCGACCGAGTCCACCTTCGACAAGCGGATCTTCGTGCCCGCGTCCGGTTCAGCCGACCCGGCCTGGATGGCGAACGGCTCCTACGCCGTCGTACGCCGGATCCGCATGCTCCTCGACGACTGGGAGAAGCTCTCGACCGGCGCCCAGGAGAACGTCGTCGGGCGCCGCAAGTCCAATGGGGCACCCCTTTCCGGGGGCGGCGAGACGACCGCGATGGACCTGGAGAAGACCGACGCGAAGGGCGCCCTGGTCGTCCCCATCAACGCGCACGCCCGGATCGCCCGCCCCGACCAGAACGGCGGGGCGGCGATGCTCCGGCGCCCGTTCTCGTACCACGACGGCATCGCCGCCGACGGGACTCCGGACGCCGGGCTCCTCTTCGTCTGCTGGCAGGCCGACCCGCTGCGCGGCTTCGTCACCGTGCAGCGCAAGCTCGATCGCGGGGACGCCCTGTCGACGTACATCCGCCACGAGGCGAGCGGCCTGTTCGCGGTCCCGGGCGGGGCGGCGGAGGGCGAGTACGTGGGGCAGCGGTTGCTGGAGGGGTGACCCGGTCGCCCTGACGGGCCGACTGGATGGCGGAGCCGTCGCCCTGACGGCCCTGCGGCGGCCGGAGGCGGGAGCCGTCGCCCTGACGGGTGGCCGATCAGGGAAGCGTGCGCCCGGTTTCGCAAGGCCCATTAGGGTGAGGTCATGCCAGCCAGCTACGCGTATCTCGGCCCTGAGGGCACCTTCACCGAAGTCGCCCTGCGGACGCTTCCCGAGGCGGCCACCCGGGAGCTGATCCCGTATGTGTCGGTGCAGTCCGCGCTCGACGCGGTGCGTACCGGTGAGGCCGAGGCCGCGTTCGTGCCGATCGAGAACTCCGTCGAGGGCGGTATCACCACCACCCTGGACGAGCTGGTCGCGGGCGCGCCGCTGATGATCTACCGCGAGGTGCTGCTGTCGATCACCTTCGCGCTGCTGGTCAGGCCCGGCACGAAGATCTCCGACATCAAGACGGTCTCCGCGCACCCGGCCGCCCAGCCGCAGGTCCGCAACTGGATGAAGGCGAACCTCCCGGACGCCCTGTGGGAGTCGGCCGCCTCGAACGCGGACGCCGCCCGCCTGGTCCAGGAGGGCCGCTACGACGCCGCGTTCGCCGGTGAGTTCGCCGCCGCCCGGTACGGCCTGGAGGCCCTGGAGACGGAGATCCACGACGCGGAGAACGCGCAGACCCGGTTCGTGCTGGTGGGCAAACCCGCCCGCCCGGCGGCACCGACCGGCGCGGACAAGACGTCCGTGGTCATCTGGCAGCGCGACGACCACCCCGGCGGTCTGCGCGATCTGCTCGGCGAGTTCGCCACCCGGGGCATCAACCTCATGCTGCTCCAGTCCCGCCCGACCGGCGCCGGCATCGGCAACTACTGCTTCTGCGTCGACGCCGAGGGACACATCTCCGACCGTCGCGTCGCCGAGGCGCTGATGGGGCTCAAGCGCATCTCTCTGCAGGTGCGCTTCCTCGGTTCGTACCCGCGCGCGGACGTCGGCGTGGACGGGGTGCGGCCGCTGTTCCCGGGCACCTCGGACGAGGACTTCCTGTCGGCGGCGGACTGGGTCGCGCACTGCCAGGACGGCCGTTTCTGACCGGGAGTGCACCGGCGGTGTACCGACAGTGCCCCGGTAGTACCTGCGTATCTTCGTTATCCACAGAAGTTATCCACAGGCCCACTTCTCGACCTGGGGACAAGTCGACAGTGAGGCATCAGTCTGTCGACAAATCGCCCTACAAGCCTCTGGTGTGCGCACCAGCGCGTAGGTCACTCTTCGTCCACCCGTTTCCTTCGGGCAATCCTATGGAGCTACGCAATTCCACCCGAAAGTGGGTGTGAGGGACGTTTGGGTCGGGAATTCCTTGATCCAGTAACCCCTTTAGGAATGATCACTTCCGGCATCCACAGATCTTCCACACAGCCTGTGGATAACTCTTCCGGGATGTGGATTCCTGTGGACAACCGCGACCTCAAGTCCCGTTTCCCACAAGGGATTCGGGTCAACGGGCCGCCTCGCGCCTGCCCCGTTCCGGGGAGCGGGACGCTCTTTTATTGACTCGCGTCGCCCCTCATTGACACTCTTCGCAATTACCCCATAACTGGATGTAAGCCGCGGTTCGGAATACCAAGTCGTGAGCCGGAACCCCGCACCGGTAGCCTTGTCCGCGTGATTGACCTTCGCCTGCTCCGTGAGGACCCCGACCGTGTGCGCGCGTCCCAGCGCGCCCGTGGAGAGGACGTCGCGCTCGTCGACGCTCTCCTGTCCGCCGACGAGCGGCGCAGGTCGTCCGGCGTCCGCTTCGACGAGCTGCGTTCCGAGCAGAGGGCGCTCGGCAAGCTCATTCCCAAGGCCTCCGGCGACGAGAAGGCCGAGCTGCTCAAGAAGACGGGCCGGCTCGCCGCCGACGTCAAGGCGGCCGACGCCGAGCAGCACGAGGCGGACGAGGAGACCAAGCGCCTCGCGCTCCAGCTCGGCAACCTCGTGCACCCGGACGTGCCCGTGGGCGGCGAGGAGGACTTCGTCGTCCTGGAGACGCACGGCACGATCCGCGACTTCGCCGCCGAGGGCTTCGAGCCCAAGGACCACCTGGAGCTCGGCGAGGCGCTGGGCGCCATCGACGTCGAGCGCGGCGCCAAGGTCTCCGGCTCGCGCTTCTACTACCTCACCGGCGTCGGCGCCCTCCTGGAGCTCGCGCTCGTCAACGCGGCGATCGCGCAGGCCACGGAGGCCGGCTTCGTCCCGATGCTGACCCCGGCGCTGGTCCGCCCGCGCGCCATGGAGGGCACCGGCTTCCTCGGCCAGGCCGCGGAGAACGTGTACCACCTGGAGAAGGACGACTACTACCTGGTCGGCACCTCCGAGGTCCCGCTCGCCGCGTACCACATGGACGAGATCCTCGACGCCGACAAGCTGCCGCTGCGCTACGCGGGCTTCTCCCCGTGCTTCCGCCGCGAGGCCGGCACCTACGGCAAGGACACCCGCGGCATCTTCCGCGTGCACCAGTTCGACAAGGTCGAGATGTTCTCGTACGTCCTCCCCGAGGACGCGGAGAACGAGCACCAGCGTCTCCTGGACTGGGAGAAGCAGTGGCTCACCGCCCTCGAACTCCCCTTCCAGGTCATCGACGTGGCCTCGGGCGACCTCGGCGCCTCGGCGTCCCGCAAGTTCGACTGCGAGGCGTGGATCCCGACCCAGGGCAAGTACCGCGAGCTGACCTCGGCCTCCAACTGCGACAGCTTCCAGGCCCGCCGCCTGTCGGTGCGCCTGCGCGACGGCAAGAAGGTACAGCCGCTGGCCACGCTCAACGGCACGCTGTGCGCCGTGCCGCGCACGATCGTGGCGATCCTGGAGAACCACCAGCTGCCCGACGGTTCGGTGCGTGTGCCCGAGGTGCTGCGCCCGTACCTGGGCGGCCGTGAGGTCCTGACGCCGGTCGCCAAGTGAGCACCGGCTTCCCGTACAAGCTGATCGCGACCGACCTCGACGGAACGCTCCTGCGCTCCGACGAGTCGGTCTCGTCGCGCACCCGTGCCGCCCTCGCGGCGGCCACGGAGGCCGGTGCCGCGCACATCGTGGTGACCGGCCGCGCGGCCCCCTGGACCCGGCACATCCTCGACGACCTCGGCTACGAGGGCCTCGCGGTCTGCGCCCAGGGCGCCCAGGTCTACGACGCCGGCGAGCACCGCCTGCTGACCTCGGTCACCCTGGACCGGCAGCTGGCCGCCGTGGCGCTCGCCAAGATCGAGGCGGAGGTCGGCCCGCTGTTCCTGGCGGCGAGCCAGGGCGGCCTGGACGGCGAGGTGCTGGTCGGTCCCGGGTACCGGGTCACGGGCGCGCTTCCCGCGACCCCGTTCACTGACGTCTCCGAGCTGTGGGCCGCTCCCCTGAACAAGATCTACATACAGCATCCGACCCTTACCGACGACCAGCTCGCCGAGGCGGCCCGCGAGGCGGCGGGCGGCTTCGTCACGGTCGCGATGGCGGGCGAGGGCATCGTCGAACTGCTGCCCCTGGGCCTGTCCAAGGCCACGGGCCTCTCCATCGCGGCCCGCCGCCTGGGCCTGAAGGCCGCCGACACGATCGCCTTCGGCGACATGCCCAACGACATCGCGATGTTCGGGTGGGCTGCCCACAGTGTGGCGATGGCCAACGCGCATGAGGAACTCAAGGCTGTGGCGGACGAGGTGACGTCCTCCAACGAGGACGACGGCATCGCGGTCGTGCTGGAGCGGTTGCTCGCGTAGGTGTGGGCAACCGCCCCAGCGCGTCGTGCCCCCTGCCATGGGGGCGAAAGGGAGGGCGGCCCACGCGATAATGAGTCGCGTGCTCGAAGCGGCCGCCCCGGGCAGCTCCCCGTGGTGGGCGACTCGACGGAGGGGTAACTACTCCGGAGACCGCCGCGGGCTGCCCTGAAGGGAGTTGGACGTCCTGTCGTGCATCGACATCGTCCAGCTCCTCTCCCAGTAGGTGGCGCCGGCTGATCCGGCGTCGACAGAACAACTGTGCCTGTACGCCGAGTTGGACGCCACCGAATAAAAGGGCAGCCGCGTGGCTGCTAGCCCCGGCGCCACCTGCGCCGACGTGCCTTGCTGAAGAACCAGCCCGCGGGCGGCTCGTCCGAGCGCCAGGGCTGCGGCTCGGGCGACTCGTTGCGCCAGCGGGCCGCGAGCATCCGGGCGCGCGCGGACGGCTCGGCCGTCTCGGCGGACCGTATGAAGTCGTCGTCCAGGACCAACTTGTCCCAGCCGTCACCTGATTCGGCCTGTCCGCTGCCGTACGGTGCCTGTCCCGCCATCCCCGTTCCTCCTAGCCGTGCGTCCCCGTTTGCCCAGTGTGCCCGGACAGAGATGAAGCCCCCGTCAAGATCAGGACCTGTCATTCCTCGCCGGCGAGGGTAAGCGAGCGCAGCTTCTGTCCGGCGTACCAGGTCGCTCCCACGGTGACCGCGACCAGGAAGATCGTCGCCGTGGTCAGTCCGACGTCCGAGGTCACCAGCTCGCCGCCGGACACCTTGTGGGCGACGGCCAGGGACCACTGCTGGACGCTGAGCGTGCGGGCGCCGGCGACCAGGGAGCCGAACAGGGCCTCCCAGACGAGGGCGTAGACCAGCCCGAAGACCACCGCGTGCCGCGAGACCGTGCCGAGCAGCAGGAAGAGCGCCGCGTAGGCGATGGAGGCGACCAGGGCGGCCACCGTGTAGGCGACGGCGATCTGCTGGCCGTTGCCGTTCAGGATGAGCCCGGAGATCAGCATGGGCACGGCTGAGAACACCATGGTGACGCCGACCGCCACGATCAGCTTGGTGAAGATGATCGTGGGCCGCTTCAGCGGCTTGGACAGCAGGTACACCACGGAGCCGTCGTCGATCTCCGGTCCGATGGCGCCGGTGCCCGCGATGACGCCGATGATCGGCACCATCGTGGCGAGGCCGAGGCCGCCCAGGACGTCGACGGCGGTCTGGTCGTCGGCGCCGGCGAGGGCGCGCACCACCACGGAGATCACGATCAGCAGCAGGGGCAGGGCGCCCAGGATGAGGGCCCGGCGCTTGCCTAGCAGGGCCCGGTAGGTGAGTCGGGCGACTGTGGGGTCGTACATCTCTTGGCCTCCTACGCCGCGACGAGATACGAGAAGACGGATTCGAGCGACTCGTCCGACGGCGAGACCGTGAGCAGCCGGATGCCGTGGTCCCTGGCCACCTTGGGCAGCAGGGCGGTGAACCGGCCGAAGTCGACGGCCTGGATGCGCAGCGCGCCCTCGGCCAGGTCGACCTCGATGCCCGAGGTCGACGGGTCCGCGATCAGCGCGGCGGCCAGGGCACGGTCGTCGCTGGAGCGGACCAGGTAGCGGTGCGGGCGGTCGGTCATCAGGCGGCGGATCTTGCGGAAGTCGCCGCTGGCCGCGTGCCGTCCGGCGACGACGACCTCGATGTGCCAGGCGAGCTGCTCGACCTCTTCGAGGATGTGGGACGAGAACAGCACCGTGCGGCCCTCGTCGCCCATCCGCCGCAGCAGGTCCATGAGCTGCATGCGCTGGCGCGGGTCCATGCCGTTGAAGGGCTCGTCGAGCAGGAGCAGCGAGGGGTCGTGGACCAGGGCGGACGCCATCTTCACGCGCTGGCGCATGCCCTTGGAGTACGTGGAGATCTTGCGGTCCTGCGCGTACTCCATCTCGACCGTGGCCAGCGCCTTCTGGGCCGCCTTGGCGCCGAGGCCGTGCAACTCGGCGTTGGCGACGACGAATTCGCGTCCCGTGAGGAAGTCGTACATCGCCTCGCGCTCGGGGACGATCCCGATGTGCTTGTAGATCTGTTCGTTGCGCCAGACCTGCTGGCCGTCGAGGGTGACGGTGCCGGTGGAGGGGGCGAGGAAGCCGCCCATCATGTTGATGAGGGTGGACTTGCCGGCGCCGTTGGGGCCGAGGAGTCCGGTGACTCCGGGGCCGACGTTCATCGTGATGTCGTTGACGGCGACCACGTTGCCGAACCAGCGGGAGACGTGGTCGATGGAGAGCGTGGTCACAGGCCCACCTTCCGGTAGCGGCGGATCAGGAGGCCGTAGGTCGCGGCGATGAGGCCCAGGACGGCGAGGACATACACGACGCCTTCTCCGTGGGTGGGACCGACGCCTCCGGGAAACGCCGAACTCGCGCCCAGGAAGGCGGACTGGAGGCCGTCGATGAGGGTGACGGGCGAGAAGAGGCCGATCCAGGGGATCGCGCTCGTGGCGTTCTGCGCGTCGGCGATCGCCTGGAGGGTGGAGACGGCGCCGTAGGAGATGGTCAGTACGGCGATGACGGCCGCGATGCCGAAGCCGCGGCGCGGGGTGACCGCGGCGATGACCAGGCCGATGCCGGCGAAGAGCAGGGAGAGGAGGGTCACGGAGACGAGTCCCTGGGCGAAGCCCTTGGTCTGGTCGGCGAAGTCGAGCTTCGCGAGCAACGCTCCTACGTAGAGCACGATCAGCGGGGCGGCGGTCAGGATGAACATCGCCGAGGCCAGGGCCGCGAACTTGGCCCGCACGTAGTCGGCGGTCTCGATCGGCCGCGAGAAGTACAGCGGCACGGTCTTGAAGCGCAGGTCGCGCGAGACGGACTGGGGTGCCTGGGAGGCTACGTAGAGGCTGATGACGGCCTGCATGATGATCGCGTAGCGGGTGTAGTCGACGGGCAGGTCCTTGGCCTTCGTGGCGACCGCGACGGCCACCATGATGGCCGCGGGCACGCACATGACCACGAACAGCAGCATCGGCAGGACCTTGGACTTCACCGAGCGGCCGAGGCCGTAGGCGCCGCGCAGGGACTGCGAGTAGAGGGAGCGGCGGGCGTAGGCGCGGCCCAGGCGGGGGCCGTCGTAGTTGCGGTAGCCGATGTTGTGGATACGGGTCTGGTCGCCCGGCTGGGGGACCAGGGGCTGGTCAATTGCCATGGCCTACGGCCTCCTTCCGCTCTGCGTCGCTGTTGGTCTCGGTGTCGGTGAAGACCTCGGAGATGTGGTGGCGGCGCTGCTCCATGCGCACCAGGCCGAGGCCGAGGTCCGCGATCACGTCCCGGACCACGTCGTACGTCTCCTCGCCCGAGGCCGTCAGCAGCAGGACGTGGCCCGCGCCCGGCAGGCCGCTGCCGTCGTGGGTGTCCACCCCGCGCGCGTGGAGCGCCTCGCGCACCGCGCGGGTGCCGTCCGGGTGCTCGTCGGTGTCGGTGACCTCGATCGCCAGGGTCGTCGTGGTCTGGGTGAAGTCCGTGGTGGAGCTGGAGCGCAGGAGCTTGCCGCCGTCGACCACGATCACGTGGTCGCAGGTGCGCTCCAGCTCGCCCAGCAGGTGCGAGGTCACCAGGACCGAGATGCCGAAGTCCGTGTAGATGCGGCGGATGAGGCCGAGCATCTCGTCGCGGCCGACCGGGTCCAGGCCGTTGGTCGGCTCGTCCAGGAAGACCAGCTGCGGGTCGTGGACGAGGGCCTGTGCCAGCTTGACGCGCTGCTTCATGCCCGTCGAGTAGCCGCCGATGGGGCGGTAGCGCTCCTCGTACAGGCCGACATGGCGCAGCGTGTCCGCGGTGCGCTCGCGCGCGGCGGTGGGCGGCAGTCCGGACATGCGCGCCATGTGGACGACGAACTCGGTGGCCGAGACGTCGGGCGGCAGACAGTCGTGCTCCGGCATGTACCCGACGCGCTCGCGGATGTCGGCACCCTTGGTGGCGACGTCGAGGCCGAGCACTTCGGCTCGGCCCTCGGAGGCGGGGGACAGACCCAGCAGGATCTTGATCAAGGTCGACTTGCCGGCTCCGTTGGCACCGACGAGCCCCGTCACACCGGGGCCGACGTCCACGGAGAGCCGGTCAAGCGCGGTCACCCGGGGGAACCGCTTGCTCAGGCTTTCGGTCGCGATCACAGTCACGACTACGAAGGTAGTGACGCGGACCACTCCGGTCGTCACCCCGCAGAGCTGTCCTCACGTCAGACTCCAGACGTACGGGTCCGTAGGGGATGCCCCTACTTGAGAGCTACGCGACCGCCCTCGCGCAGTTGTCCACAGGTGGAGATCAAGGCTATTGACGCAGCCTCTAACAACTGTCACATTCACCAGTGTCAAGTTACGAGCACGTACCGCAGTCGGTGTGGACAGGTGGGGCGGTGGCATGACTACGGCGGTGACACGCGAACTCTCCGCGGAACTGCGGGGGTTCAGAGAGGTCCAGCGGCTGGCGTACGAGTGCGCCGAAGCCGTCGCGGCCCGGCTGGAGCCCGGGACGACCGAGCGCGACGCGGCCCGGATGCAGCGGTCGTGGCTGCGCGCGAAGGGTGTGAGCGACTGGTTCCATCTGCCCTTCGCCTGGTTCGGCGACCGCACGGCGTTCACGAACTTCCGGGTGCCGCTCCAGTTCTTCCCCACGAACCGCCGGCTGGAGCCCGGGATGCCGTTCATCCTGGACATGGCCCCCGTGTACAAGGGCTTCACGGCCGACATCGGGTACTCGGGCTCCCTGGGCGCGAACCCGGTGCAGGACCGGCTGATGGCCGACCTGGAGGCCCACCGCGAGCTGCTGCTGCGCGAGGTGCGCGAACGGCGCCCGCTGCGCGAGATCTACGAGGACGTGGACCGCCTCATGGTCCGCCAGGGCTACGCCAACCGGCACCGCGCGTACCCCTTCGGCGTGATCGCGCACAAGGTCGACCGGGTCGCCGAACGCCCTTGGTCCCCGCGGCTGTTCGGGTTCGGCACCCAGTCCCTGAAGGGCCTGGCGAGCGACGCGCTGCACGGCCACCGCGAAGGCTGGTCCCCGCTCTGGTCGCCGTACCGCTTCTCCGATCACCCCCCGCACCCCGGCCTGTGGGCGGTCGAACCGCATCTCGGATTCCGGGGCACGGGCGCCAAGTTCGAGGAGATCCTCGTCGTCACCGACTCCAAGGACCCCGAACAGAGCGCCTTCTGGCTGGACGACGATCTGCCGCACGTGCGGCGCTGGGCGGAGGACAAGTGACGCTTGAGGGTGCGCGCGAGCGCCGGGTGCGGACCGGCGGGGTCGAGCTGTGCGTGGCCGAGCTGGGGGACGAGTCGAACCCCACCGTGGTCCTGGTGCACGGCTATCCCGACAGCAAGGAGGTGTGGTCCGAGGTCGCGTCCCGCCTGGCCGACCGCTTCCACGTCGTGCTCTACGACGTCCGGGGCCACGGCCGCTCCACGGCCCCGCGGCCGCTGCGGGGCGGGTTCACCCTGGAGAAGCTGACGGACGACTTCCTTGCGGTCGCGGACGCGGTCAGCCCGGACCGGCCGGTGCACCTGGTGGGGCACGACTGGGGCTCGGTGCAGTCCTGGGAGTTCGTCACCGTCGCGCGCACGAAGGGCCGTATCGCCTCCTTCACGTCGATGTCCGGACCGTCCTTGGACCACTTCGGGCACTGGATCAACAAGCGCCTGACCCGGCCCACCCCGCGCCGCGTCGGCCAACTCCTGGGCCAGGGCGCCAAGTCCTGGTACGTGTACCTCCTGCACACGCCCGTGCTGCCCGAACTCGCCTGGCGCGGCCCGCTCGGCAAGCGCTGGCCGAAGATCCTGGAGCGCGTCGAGAAGGTCCCCGGCGGCGACTACCCGACCTCCTCGCTGCCCACGGACGCGGCCCACGGCGCCTGGCTGTACCGCGACAACGTCCGGGCCCGGCTGCGCAGGCCACGCCCCGACGCTTATGCGCACGCGCGCGTGCAGCTCATCACGCCCCTGGGGGACGCGTTTCTCTCCGAGCGGCTCTACGACGGGCTGGAGGAGTGGGCGCCGGAGCTGGTGCGGCGGACGCTGCCGGCCAAGCACTGGATCCCGCGCACGCGCCCCGATCAACTGGCCTCCTGGATCACGGAGTTCGTGACGGCCGACGAAGGGGGTCCGGTGACGGCCGGCGAAAGAGGTCCGCTGACGTCCACGGGGACGGGCAAGTACGCCGAGCGGTTCGGCGGGCAGCTCGTGCTGGTCACGGGCGCCGGCAGCGGTATCGGGCGGGCCACGGCGTTCGCGTTCGCCGAGGCGGGCGCCCGTGTCGTGGCCGTCGACCGGGACGCGGAAAGTGCCGTCCGTACGGCCGAGTTGGCGCGGCTGATCGGCGCCCCCGAGGCCTGGGCGGAGACCGTCGACGTCTCCGACGGGCCCGCCATGGAGAAGCTCGCCGCGAAGGTCGCAGGCGAGTACGGCGTGGTGGACGTCCTCGTGAACAACGCCGGAATCGGACTCTCCGGTTCCTTCTTCGACACAAGCCCGGAGGACTGGAAGAAGGTCCTCGACGTCAACCTGTGGGGCGTCATCCACGGTTGCCGGCTCTTCGGGAAGCAGATGGCCGAGCGCGGCCAGGGCGGCCACATCGTCAACACCGCGTCGGCGGCGGCGTTCCAGCCCTCCAAGGCACTGCCCGCCTACAGCACCTCCAAGGCGGCCGTCCTGATGCTCAGCGAGTGCCTGCGCGCGGAGCTGTCCGGGCAGGGGATCGGCGTCTCGGCGATCTGCCCGGGCCTCGTCAACACCAACATCACCTCGACCGCGCACTTCGCCGGAGTCGACGCCGACGAGGAGAAACGGCGCCAGAAGCGGTCGGCACGGCTGTACGGGCTGCGGAACTACCCGCCGGAGAAGGTCGCCGACGCGATCCTGCGGGCGGTCGTCCGCGACCAGGCCGTCGTACCGGTCACCCCGGAGGCGCGCGGCGCCCATCTGCTGTCCCGGTTCGCCCCGCGCGCGCTGCGGGCGGTGGCCCGGCTGGAGCCGCCGCTGTGACCGCAGCCAATGAACACCATGCGATCGTGCCCCGCCGGGTCTCCTTCGACTGGTCGCGCACGCCCCTGCACTGGATCCCGGACGAGCCGACCGCCACGCATGTCGTCAACGTGCTGCATCTGCTGCTGCCGGCGGGGGAGCGGTGGTTCGTGAAGGTCCTCAAGGAGGGCCTGCCGCTCGTCAGGGACCCCGAACTCCTCGCGGACGTCAAGGGGTTCATGGGCCAGGAGGCCACGCACAGCGTCCAGCACGCGCACGTGCTGGACCATCTGGCGGCCCAGCGGCTCGACACGGCGGACTTCACCAAGCACGTCGACTTCCTCTTCGAACGGCTGCTGGGCGAACGCCCGCCGCTCGGCGCGCCGTTGCCCGAGCGGGAGTGGCTGCGCTTCCGGCTCGCGGTCGTCGCGGCGATCGAGCAGTTCACGGCGGTGCTCGGCGACTGGATCCTGGCCGCCGAGGCCCTCGACCGGGCGGGTGCCGACGAGGTCATGCTCGACCTGCTGCGCTGGCACGGCGCGGAGGAGGTCGAACACCGCGCGGTGGCCTTCGACATGTTCCAGCACTGCGGGGGCCGCGGTCTCCCCCGCTACGCCCGCCGTATCGCCGGCATGACGGTCACCGCGCCCGTGATGCTCTACCTGTGGGCCTGGGGCACGGCCTATCTGATCCGCCACGACCCCCAACTCGCCGGGCGCGTCCGCTACTCGCTCGCCGAGCACAACAGGGCCGCACGGAAAGGCCTGTTGCCCACCTGGCGGTCGCTCGGCGCGGCCGTCCCCCGCTATCTGCGGCGCTCCTACCATCCGTCGCGGGAGGGATCGCTGAGCCGGGCGGTGGAGTACCTGAGGCGGTCGCCGGCGGCGCGGGCGGGGGCCGCGTGAGTACCGGCTCCGGTGGGGTCGCCCACCGGATCGAGGATCTCGCCCGGCTCAGCGGGGCCACGGTCCGGACGATCCGCGCCTATCAGGACCGCGGGCTGCTCCCCCGGCCCGAGCGGCGCGGGCGGGCCAATGTGTACGCGGACGTCCATCTCGCCCGGCTCCGCCAGATCGCGGACCTGCTCGACCGCGGCTACACCCTGGCCTCCATCAAGGAGTTGCTGGAGGCCTGGGACGCGGGCCGGGGCCTGGGCGGGGTGCTCGGGCTGGCCGCGGAGGTGGACGGGCCGTGGACCGACGAGGAGGCGGGCCGGATCTCGCGCGCCGAGCTGGAGCGGCGGTTCGGCGGCAGCCCGGACGACGCGGCCGTCGCCGAGGCCGTCGAGCTCGGCGTACTGGAGCCGGTCCCCGGAGACACCGACTCCTTCCTCGTGCCGAGCCCCCAAGAGCTGGCAGTGGCCGTCGAGTTGCACGCCTCGGGGGTTCCGCTCTCCGCGATCTCGTCCCATCTGCGGGAGTTGAGGGTCCAGGTCGAGCACATCGCCTCCCGTTTCCTGGAGTTCACCACCGAGCACGTCTTCGCCCGCTACCTCGAAGGACCGCACCGTCCGACCGACGCGGACGCGGCCGAGGCGGCCTCGCTCGTACGACGGCTGCGGCCGCTCGCCCAGCAGACCGTGGACGCGGAACTCGCCCGCGCGATGCGGCTGTTCGCCAACCGTTCACTGCGGCAGCACCTCGGTGCGGCGGAACCTTCTCCGTCGGTGTCCTCGTCACGTTCCGTGGCCGTGCCCGAGGAGACAATGCGGGCCGTGGAGGGGCTGGTTGGGGCGGCGAACGCGGCGGAGTTCATCGCGCTGGCGGCCGAACGGGAGGTGCGGGCAAGGGCGTTGGATGGGCTCATGCCAAGTGGGCGACCCCCAGCTGATCTTGACGAACAGGTGTGGAATGACAGGGAGTTATCCACAGAAACGCCAATTCCCCTTGTGGATAACTACAGTTGGTTGTGGACCAAACATCGGCCCTAAAAGAAAATGCGTGACGCGCGTCTCTCCCGTCATGCTGAGCGGATGGATGAAAGACGCACCGTGAAGGTGTCGAAGTACCTCTCGAAGCATCTGCGCCACCAGCCCGAGCGGATCGGGCTCACCCTCGACGAGGCCGGCTGGGTCGAGATCGACACGCTGATCGCCGCCTGTGCCGCGCACGGGTTCCGCTTCGACCGTCAGGAACTCGACCACGTGGTGGCCACGAACGACAAGCAGCGCTTCGCGATCGAGGGCACCCGGATCCGCGCCAGCCAGGGCCACAGCATCGAGGTCGACCTCGGACTGCCCCCGGCCACCCCGCCGTCGTACCTCTTCCACGGCACGGTGGCACGCAACCTGGACGCGATCCGGGCCGAAGGGCTCCGGCCCATGAACCGCCACGCCGTGCACCTCTCGGCCGACCGGGAGACCGCGACCCGCGTGGGCGCCCGCCGCGGCCGGCCCGTCGTGCTGTCCGTGGACGCGGGCGCGATGCACGGCGACGGCCATGTGTTCCGGGTCAGCGAGAACGGGGTGTGGCTCACCGAGGCGGTTCCCACGCGCTATCTGCGGTTCCCCGAATCCCACTGACCCTGCGCGGCCCGGGATGTGCACCGGGTATGGCCTCGGCCGCACCACCCCCGGCATGATCAGAGGTATGGACCACTTCCCCAGTACCGAGGCGGCCGTCACCGCCCTGCGGGCCATCGCGGACGAGTACGCGCTCGAGATCGAGGTCACCCACGACATCGGCGCCGACCAGACCTCACGTCGCACCTCCGCGGGTTTCGGCGTCACCACCGACCCCGACGGCTCACTCCCGCACGAGGCCTTCATCGAGTTCGGTGGACTGCCCCGGGTGAGTGTGCGGCTCTTCCCCGACGACGACGCCGTGATCACGGTCGAGGGCATCGCCTGCCCCGACATCGCACGCGACGACGTCCCCGCCTTCCTCCGCTCCGTCTTCGACGGCCACGCCTACGTCAAGGCCCGCCGTTTCCCGCCCAGTTGCAACCTGATCGTCCCGCTGCCCGGCGACCGGACGCACAAGGAGTGGATCTCGATGATCACTCTCACGCCGTGGCTGAACGGCCGCATCAGGTGACGGTTTCACGTGAAACACGGACGGCCGCATAGCCTGGGAGCCATGAACCTGCGCCTGAGCACCGTGATCCTCCCGTACCGCCGCTGGAACGAGGGGAGCCGCGAGGCATGGCAGCGCGCGGAGCAGCTCGGCTTCCACACCGCCTACACCTACGACCACCTGTCCTGGCGCACCTTCCGGGACGGCCCGTGGTTCGGCGCCGTACCGGCACTGACCGCCGCGGCGGCAGTCACCGAGCAGATGCGTCTGGGCACGCTGGTCACATCGCCCAATTTCCGGCACCCGGTGACCCTCGCCAAGGACCTCATCACGCTCGACGACGTCTCCGAGGGACGCATCACCCTCGGCATCGGTGCGGGCGGCACCGGCTTCGACGCCACCGCCCTCGGACAGGACCCGTGGACCCCTCGGGAGCGTGCCGACCGGTTCGGGGAGTTCGTTCCGCTGCTGGACCGGCTCCTCACCGAGGACTCGGTGTCGTACGAGGGTGACTTCTACTCGGCGCACGAGGCGCGGAACATTCCGGGGTGTGTGCAGCGGCCCCGGCTGCCGTTCGCGGTGGCCGCCACCGGCCCGCGCGGTCTCAAACTCACCGCCCGCCACGGGCAGGCCTGGGTGACCACCGGTGATCCCCGGCTGTTCGAGAGCGGCACCCCCGAGCAGTCGGTTCACGCCATTCGTGGCCAGGTCGAGAAACTGACCGACGCCTGCGCGGCGATCGGCCGCGACGCGGCCGGGCTCGACAAGATCCTGCTCACCGGCTTCACCCCGGACCGCGGCCGTCCGCTGGAGTCCCTCGGCGCCTTCGTCGACTTCGCGGGCCGGCATCAGGAACTGGGCTTCACCGACATCGTGATCCACTGGCCGATCCCGGACTCCGACTTCGCGGCCGACGAGAAGGTCTTCGAGCAGATCGCGATGGAAGCCCCCACGCAGCTCCGCTGACCCGGCGGCATCCCTGGCCTCGGGCGCGACGGCCCTGCCGGGGGCCGTAACCACTCACCTGTGCGCACTGTCGCACGGCCGTGCGGGCATATGCGGGAGAATGGCCCGGTGACCTCAGCGACTCGACAGCCCGAGACCCCGGCCTCCGCCGTCCCGCCACGGCTGATCGCCACCGACCTGGACGGCACTCTGCTGCGCGACGACAAGTCGGTGTCCCCCCGTACGGTGGCCGCTCTGGCGGCTGCCGAGGAGGCGGGCATCGAGGTCTTCTTCGTGACCGGACGCCCGGCCCGCTGGATGGACGTCGTCAGCGACCACGTCCACGGCCACGGCCTCGCGATCTGCGGAAACGGCGCCGCCGTGGTCGACCTGCACGGCGGCCCCGGAGCCCACCGCTTCGTGAAGGTCCGCGAGCTGGCCCGCAACAACGCCCTCGACGCCGTACGACTGGTACGCGAGGCCGCGCCCGGGACCGTGTACGCGATCGAGCAGACCTACGGCTTCTACCAGGAGCCGGCGTATCCGAAGATGCACATGGAGATCCCGGACACACTCGCGCCCGCCGAGAAGCTCCTCGCGGCGGACGCCCCGGGGGCCGACGAGCCGGTGCTGAAGATCCTCGCGTTCCACCCCGACCTCGACCCTGACGACTTCCTGACCACCGCCCGCCTCGCCCTCGGCGACCGCGCGAACGTCACCCGGTCCAGTCCCAGCGCCCTGCTGGAGATCAGCGGCCCCGGCGTCTCCAAGGCGAGCACGCTCGCCCTGTGCTGCGCGGAGCGGGGGATCGCGCCCGCGGAGGTCGTCGCCTTCGGGGACATGCCGAACGACGTCGAGATGCTCACCTGGGCCGGACAGTCGTACGCGATGGGCAACGCGCACCCCGACGTGCTCGCCGCGGCCTCGGGGCGGACCGTCGACAACAACGAGGACGGCGTTGCGGTCGTCATCGAGCGGATGCTGTCCGAGCGGCGGTAGCTCGCTCAGCCGACGGCCACTCCGCGTGCCTCCAGCCACGGCAGCGGATCGATAGCCGAATCCGTCTCCGGGGTGGCCCGTACCTCGAAGTGCAGGTGCGGTCCTGTGGAGTTGCCGGTCGTGCCGGACTCGCCGATCCACTGGCCGGTGGTGACGCGGTCCCCCTGGTCGACGGCCACGGCGGAAAGGTGGGCGTACTGCGTGCGGTAGCCGCCCGGATGCTCGACCACGATCTGGATGCCGAAGGCGCCGCCGCAGGACACCCGCACCACCCGGCCCGCTCCGGCCGCCCGGACCGGTGTGCCGATCGGCACCGCGAAGTCCTGGCCGGTGTGCCGGTTGGCCCAGCGGGAGCCGTCGCTGCCGAATCCGGCGGACAGTTCGCCCGACTCCACCGGCGCGACCCATGAGGCGGTTTCGACGGTCGGCGGCCGGTCGAGACGGACGGCGCCCGGGCAGGAGCCCGACCCGACCGACCCGACCGATGCGTCCGTCTGTCCGGCACCGGCGGTGTGGCTGTCGCCGTCGCCGGGGCGGGCCGCGAGCACGGCGATCGCGCACAGGAGCACCGGAACGAGCAGTGGGTGACGGCGAGATGAGGGCACGTCAGCGATCGTGACCCGCGCAGCGGACCGGCGCCCTGTTCAAGTCGTACGCATGGGGGACAGGGTGGCGCGAACGGCTCAGCGGGAGCCCCGGGGTGACGGACTCAGTGGGGCGCCTGCCACACCACCGTCGTACCGCCTCCGCCGTCGCCGGGCCCGTACCAGCTGTCGCCGCCCAGGGATTCGGCCCGTCGCTTGAGATTCTTCAAGCCGCTGCGGCGACCGCCCTCCGGGATACCGACCCCGTCGTCCGAGACGGTGAGCCGGACGCCCGGCCGTCCGTCGGGCAGGGTCGCGGTCGCGTCGACGACGACCTCGATGCGAGTGGCCGCCGCGTGCCGGAAGGCGTTGGAGAGGGCCTCGCGCAGGGCCGCGACGAGGTTCTTGCCGGTGAGGTCGCCGACCGCGGTGTCGACCCCGCCGACGAAACGGTGCGCGGGTGTGAAGCCGAGCGGCACGGCGGCCGTGTTGATCTCCCGCAGCACCCGCGTGCACAGCCCGGAGGGGGCTTCGGTGGACCCTTGCTGGAGGGCGAAGATCGCCGTGCGGATCTCCTGGATGGTGATGTCGAGTTCGCCGACGGCGTTGCCGACTCCCTGCCGCACCTCGGGCACGAGCGAGTCGCACCGGGCGCTCTCCAGCGTCATCCCGGTGGCGAACAGCCGTTGGACGACCAGGTCGTGCAGATCGCGGGCGATCCGGTCCCGGTCCTCGTACACCGCGAGGCGTTCCCGGTCGCGGTGCGCCTCGGCCATCATCAGCGCGAGCGCGGCCTGCGAGGCGAACTGGATCGCGAGGGTGCGTTCCGCCTCCGTGAACGGCCGCTCGCCGCGCGCGCGAGGTGTGACGAGAGCGCCCAGGACGCGTCCGCCGCTCTGCAGAGGCAGCGCCATGATCGGCCCGTACGCGCGAGCGAGGGCGCTGATCATACGGGGATCGGTGCCCGCGTCCCCCACGAACACCGGCTGTCCTTCGAGGAGTCGCGCGACGATCTCGCTCTCCGGCGGGACGACTCTGCCGAGCTGGTTGGACGGCTGTTCCGAGGCCACGGCGACGATCTCCATGCCGCCCCCGTCGGCGGGCAGCAGCACGATCCCGGCGGCCGATCCGGAGAGCCCGCGGGCCCGTTCCGCGACGACCTGGAGCGCGTCCTCGGCGTCCCCGCCGGACAGGAGGGCGGTCGTGACGGCCACGGACCCGTCGATCCACCGCTCGCGCTGCTGGGCTGCCTCGTACAGCCGGGCGTTGCCGATCGCGATGCCGGCCTCGGTGGCCAGGACCCGGACCATGGTGACGTCGTCGTCGTTGAAGGGGTCTCCGCCGCGCTTCTCACCGAGATAGAGATTCCCGAAGACCTCGCCCTGGACCCGGATCGGAACGCCGAGGAAGCCGCGCATCCGCGGATGGTGCGCGGGGAAGCCCCAGGAACGCGGATCCTGGGTCACATCCGCCAGCCGGACCGGCTCCGGCTCCCGGATGAGCGCGCCGAGCAGCCCCTTGTGCCCGTCGGGAAACCGCCCGATGCGCCGCGCGGTTCCCGCGTCGACCCCGTGGAAGACGAAGTCGGCGAGGGCCTCGCCGTCCTCGTCGACGACACCGAGCCCCGCGTACCGGGCGCCCGTCAGCTTCGCCGCCGCCTCGCAGATCCGCTCCAGCGTGGAGTGCAGTTCGAGCCCACTGCCCACGGACCGCATCGCAGCCAGCAACTGCGGCACCCGTACGGCCAGTTCGGCGGACAGCCCCGAGGAGGGCGACGGGGGACCGGCACTCTCGGTGGCTGACATGCCACGAGCCTAATTAGTCCCGTTTGTCACGGAAAGTCGAGCGCCCCGACCGTGAGCCTCCCTACCCGGCCGCCACCAGCAGCTCCGACTCCGCCTCCCGCTCCGCCATCCCCCGCAACGGCCCGTCGGCCAAGACCAGTTCGGCGTACGGCCCCCGCTGCACGACCCGTCCCTCGTCCAGCACGATCACCTCGTCCACGTCCTCGAGTCCCGCCAGCCGGTGCGTGATGAGCAGCGTCGTACGGCCCTCCGTGGCGGCCAGCAGATCGGCGGTGAGCGCGTCGGCGGTCGCCAGGTCCAGGTGTTCGGCGGGCTCGTCGAGCACGAGGACCGGGAAGTCGGCGAGCAGCGCGCGGGCGAGGGCCAGCCGCTGCCGCTGCCCGCCGGACAGCCGCGCCCCGTGCTCACCGACAAGCGTGTCCAGTCCGTCGGGCAGCCCGTCGGCCCAGTCGAGCAGCCGGGCCCGCTCCAGCGCGGCCCGCAGTTCGTCCTCGGTCGCGTCCTTCTTCGCGAGCAGCAGGTTCTCGCGCACCGAACTGTCGAAGAGGTGCGCGTCCTGGGCACACAGCCCGACGAGCCGTCGTACGTCGTCGCCGTCCAGGGCGTACGCGTCCACGCCGGCCAGCGTGTACGAACCGGCGTCCGTGTCGAGGAAACGCAGCAGCACCTGCGCCAGCGTCGTCTTGCCTGAGCCGGAGGACCCGACCACGGCGACCCGGCGACCCTTTTCCAGCGTGAGGTCGAGCCCGGCGAGCGCGTCCCGGTCCTGCCCGGAGTGCCGGGCGGCCAGTCCCTGCACGACGAGCGGGAAGGGTGTCGCGGGCGCTTGGCGGGGCCGCTCCGGTTCCCGTACGGGCTCGGGAGCGTCGAGGACCTCGTACACGCGCTCGGCGCTCTTGCGGACCCGCTGCCGGTACTGCACGGCGAGGGGCAGTCCGAGGACGGCCTCGAAGGCGGCGAGCGGGGTGAGGACGACGACGGCCGTCAGGACACCGCTGAGCCGTCCCGCGGCGACGGCCTGGGCGGCCACGAGTGCTGTGGCGGCGACGGTCAGGCCGGAGATCAGCGCGGTGAGGCCGTCGCCGAGCGCGGTGGCGGTGGCGGCGCGGGAGGCGATCCGGGTGAGGACGCCGTCCGCGCGGCGGGCCTCGGCGGTACGGGCGGGCAGCGCGCCGGCGACCGTCAACTCGGCCGTTCCGGTGAGTAGTTCGGTCACCCGAGTGGCGAGCGCCCCGCGGGCCGGGGCCAGTCGCCGTTCGGCACGGCGGGCCACGGCACCGGTGACGAGGGGGACGCCGGCCCCGGCCGCGAGGAGACCCACCGCGAGGACCGCACCGGTCTCGGGCAGCAGCCAGGCCGTGAAGCCGACCGTCGCCGCGGAGACGGTGGCCGCGACTCCGGCGGGCAGCAGCCAGCGCAGCCAGTAGTCCTGGAGCGCGTCCACGTCGGCGACGAGCCGGGACAGCAGATCACCCCGCCGGGTGTCCCGCAGCCCGGCGGGCGCGAGCCGTTCGAGGCGCCGGTAGACGGCGACCCTGGTGTCGGCCAGCATCCGCAGCACCGCGTCGTGCGACACCAGCCGCTCCGCGTACCGGAACACGGCCCGCCCGATCCCGAAGGTCCGGGTCGCGGTCACCGCCACCATCAGATACAGCACGGGCGGCTGCTGCGAGGCCCGCGAGATCAGCCACCCGGAGGTGGCCATAAGCCCAACCGCACTGCCCAGCGCCAGACTTCCGAGCAACAGCGCCAGGGCGAGGCGGCCACGCCGGGCGCCGGACATGGCGCGGACGCGGGAGAGGACGCTGCCCGTGTGTGCCGCGAGCCGGGTCTCGGGCTCGTCGACGGCCACAGAACTCACCGTCGCCTCCGGGCTCGTACCGGCGACCGTCGGCACGGTCTCCGCCCGAACCGCGGTCTCGCCCTCCGTCACCCGGACCACCCGGTCGGCCACCGCCAGCAGGGCCGGCCGGTGCACCACGAGCAGCACGGTCCGCCCCACCGCCAACCGCCGTACCGCCTCGACCACTTCGGCCTCGGTCGCCCCGTCCAGCGCGGCCGTCGGCTCGTCGAGGAGCAGGACGGGACGGTCGGCGAGGAAGGCCCGGGCCAGCGCGAGCCGCTGCCGCTGCCCTGCGGACAGCCCGGCCCCGTCCTCGCCGAGCACACTCCCAATGCCCTCGGGCAGCGCGTCCACGAAGTCCAGAGCACCGGCGTCGGCCAACGCCCGCCGTACGGCGGTGTCGTCGGCGTCGGGCCGGGCGAGCCGTACGTTCTCGGCGATCGTCCCGGCGTACAGCTGCGGCCGTTGCGGCACCCAGGCGATGCGCGAGCGCCAGCGCTCCAGGTCGGCGTCGGTGAGATCGACTCCCCCGACCCGGACCCGGCCCTCGGCGGGCCGCACGAACCCCAACAGGGCGTTCAGCAATGTGGACTTGCCCGAGCCGCTCGGGCCGACGAGAGCGACGGTCTCGCCGGGTTCCACGGTGAAGGACACGTCCGACACGGCGTCCGCAGACCGCCCGGGATACCGGACCGTCACGCCTTCGAAGGCGAGGGTGTCGGAGAGTACTTCGGTGGTGCCCGTTGCCGGTACCGGTGTCTCCAGGACCGCGAAGATCTCCTCGGCCGCCGCGAGACCCTCCGCCGCCGCGTGGTACTGCGCGCCCACCTGACGCACCGGCAGATACGCCTCGGGGGCCAGGACGAGGACGACGAGGCCGATGTAGAGGTCCATGTCGCCGTGGACGAGCCGCATGCCGATCGTCACGGCGACCAGGGCCACGGAGAGCGTGGCGAGGAGTTCCAGGGCGAAGGAGGAGACGAAGGCGATCCGCAGGGTCCGCATGGTCGCCTGCCGGTACTCGCCGGTGATGCGCCGGATCGACTCGGCCTGCGCCTTGGCCCGCCCGAACACCTTCAGGGTCGGCAGCCCCGCGACCACGTCCAGGAAGTGTCCGGAGAGCCGGGACAGCAACTTCCACTGACGGTCCATCCGGGACTGGGTGGCCCAGCCGATCATCACCATGAAGAGCGGGATGAGCGGGAGCGTGCCGACGATGATCGCCGCCGAGACCCAGTCCTCGGTGACGATCCGCGCCAGCACCGCCACCGGGACGACGATCGCGAGCCCCAACTGCGGGAGATAGCGCGAGAAGTAGTCGTCGAGGGCGTCGACACCACGCGTCGCGAGCGCGACCAGCGATCCGGTCCGCTGCCCGCTCAGCCAGCCGGGGCCCAGCTCCACGGAACGCTCCAGCAGCCGTCGCCGTAGCTCCGACTTCACGGAGGCGCTGGCACGGTGGGCGGCGAGTTCGGTGAGCCAGGAGACCAGGGCACGGCCACCCGCTACGGCCACCAACAGCAGCAGGGGAGTACCGAGTTCGCTCACGGACTTGCCGTGCTGGAAGGCACCGACCACGACCTCGGCGATGAGCATCGCCTGGGCGATGACCAGCAGCGCACCGACGGCCCCCAGGCCAACGACCGCCATCAGGAAGAGGCGGGTGGCGCGGGCGTATCGAAGTAGCCGTGGGTCGATTGGTTTCACGTGAAACACACCCTCTTCATCGGGAGGTCCCGACTCCTCAGTAGGTCCCGGTTGGGGCATGTTTCACGTGAAACATGCCCCAACCGGACTCAGCGCTGGCCTCAGTGCGCCGCTTCGGCGATGTGCTGCGTACCGATCCGCTTGCGGAACACCCAGTACGTCCAGCCCTGGTAGAGCAGAACGATCGGGGTGGCGATCCCCGCACACCAGGTCATGATTCGCAGGGTGTACGGGCTCGACGAGGCGTTGGTGACCGTGAGGCTCCAGTCCGCGTTGAGCGAGGACGGCATGACGTTCGGGAAGAGCGACAGGAAGAGCATCGCGACGGCGGCGATGATGGTGACCCCTGAGAACGCGAACGACCAGCCCTCGCGCCCGACCTGGATCGCCCCCAGCGCAGCGACCAGGGCGACGACAGCCACGATCATCGCGACCAGGCTCTTGCCGTCACCGCTGTCGACCTGGGTCCAGATCAGGAAGGCGAGCGCCAACAGGGCGGTGATGAGACCGACTTGAAGGGCCAGCTTCCGTGCCCGCACCCGGATGTCGCCGACCGTCTTGAGTGCCGTGAACACCGCGCCGTGGAAGGTGAACAGGGTCAGCGTGACCAGGCCTCCGAGGATCGCGTACGGGTTGAGCAGGTCCCAGAAGGTGCCGGCGTACTCGAAGTTCTTGTCGATCTTCACGCCCCGCACGATGTTGCCGAAGGCCACACCCCACAGGAACGCCGGGAGCAGCGAGGTCCAGAAGATCGCCGTCTCCCAGTTGCGCTGCCAGTTCTCCTCGGGTCGCTTCGCCCGGTACTCGAAGGCGACGCCCCGGACGATCAGGCAGACCAGGATGATCAGCAGGGCGAGGTAGAACCCGGAGAAGAGGGTGGCGTACCACTCGGGGAAGGCGGCGAAGGTCGCGCCGCCGGCCGTGAGCAGCCAGACCTCGTTGCCGTCCCAGACCGGGCCGATCGTGTTGATCAGCACCCGCTTCTCGGTGCGGTTCCGGGCGAGCAGCTTGGTGAGGATGCCGACCCCGAAGTCGAAGCCCTCCAGGAAGAAGTAGCCGGTCCACAGGACGGCGATGAGGACGAACCAGACGTCGTGCAGTTCCATGACTGTTGCAGCTCCCTCGGCCTAGTACGAGAAGGCCATCGGCTTGTCGGCGTCCTGGGAGTCGCCGCCGATCTTCGTGGGCGGGTTGAGGTCGGCCTCGGTGAGTTCGGGCGGGCCGGCCTTGACGTACTTCGCGAGCAGCTTGACCTCGATGACGGCGAGGATCGCGTAGAGCGAGGTGAAGACGATCATCGAGGTGAGGACCTCGCCCTGGGAGACGCTGGGGGAGACGGCGTCACGGGTCTGGAAGAGGCCATAGACGACCCAGGGCTGACGGCCCATCTCGGTGAAGATCCAGCCCCAGGAGTTGGCGATGAGAGGGAAGCCGAGGGTCCAGATGGACACCAGCCAGTAGAGCTTGGTGAGTTTCGGGCCGAGAGCCTTCTTCTTGAAGAGGACCACGTTCGGGACCTCGTCGTCACCGACCCGCAGATGCTGGGGCAGCATGAACTTCTTGCGGGTCAGCCAGAGTCCGGCCAGACCAACGGCGAAGGACGCCATGCCGAAGCCGATCATCCAGCGGAACGCCCAGAAGGTGACGGGGATGATGGGCCGGTAGTCGCCGGGGCCGTACTTCGCCTGCTCGGCCTTGTTGGTGTCGTTGATGCCGGGGACGTACGAGTTGAAGTCGTCGTCGGCGAGGAACGACAGTATCCCGGGGATCGAGAGCTCGACGGTGTTGTGGCCCTTGCTGACGTCGCCGTAGGCGAAGATCGAGAACGGCGCGGAGTCCTGGCCGTCCCACAGGGCCTCGGCAGCGGCCATCTTCATCGGCTGCTGCTTGAACATGACCTTGCCGAGGGTGTCGCCGCTGACGGCGGTGAGCAGACCGGCGATGGTGACGGTGATCAGGCCCAGCCGCAGCGAGCTCTTCATCACCGCGATGTGCTTCTTGCGGAACAGGTGGAAGGCGGCGATGCCGACCATGAACGCGCCGCCGGTCAGGAAGGACGCGGAGAGCGTGTGGAAGGCCTGCGCGAGCGCGGTGTTCTGGGTCAGCACGTGCCAGAAGTCGGTGAGTTCGGCACGCCCCTTGGCCTTGTTGATCTTGTAGCCGACGGGGTGCTGCATCCACGAGTTGGCCGCGAGGATGAAGTACGCCGAGAGGATCGTGCCGATCGAGACCATCCAGATGCAGGCCAGGTGGATCCGCTTGGGGAGCTTGTCCCAGCCGAAGATCCACAGCCCGATGAAGGTGGACTCGAAGAAGAACGCGATCAGCGCCTCGAAGGCGAGCGGGGCACCGAAGATGTCGCCGACGAACCGCGAGTAGGCGGACCAGTTCATGCCGAACTGGAACTCCTGCACGATGCCCGTGACGACGCCCATGGCGATGTTGATCAGGAAGAGCTTGCCCCAGAACTTGGTGGCCCTGAGGTACTTCTCCTTCTCCGTGCGCACCCACGCGGTCTGCAGGCCGGCCGTGAGAGCGGCGAGCGAGATCGTCAGGGGGACGAACAGGAAGTGGTAGACGGTGGTGATGCCGAACTGCCATCGCGCCAGTGTTTCCGGCGCCAGAGCCAAATCCACGTCGTCAGTCTCCTTATGTCGCCGTGGTCACAGCGGCAGTTTGCCCCTTATGTCACACGCATCACTGGACAAGCAGGACACGCTTGTGAACGCGTTCACATTCACAAGGATTATGACGCATGGCTGTTCGACATGTGATGGGCGGGGGGTCCCTAAGGCAGTCCCGTACGTCACATCGGCCGGGGCCGGTCGGCCCATGGCGCGGGGCGCCTCGGTTTCACGTGGAACCGAGGCGCCCCGCAGGCGCGTAATAGTCGTTCACCAACCTCTTGCCGTTCACAGCTCCTTGCGGAAGCCCTCGGCCACCTTCAGGAAGATGTCGTTCGCCTCGGTCTCCCCAACCGTGATGCGCACTCCCTCGCCCGCGAAGGGTCGGACCACCGCACCATGCTGCTCGCACACCGCCGCGAAGTCGACCGTGCGCTCCCCCAACCGCAGCCACACGAAGTTCGCCTGGGTCTCGGGAACCGTCCAGCCCTGGGCGCGCAGCGTGTCGACCACGCGGGTGCGCTCGGACACCAACGAGCCGACCCGCCCGAGCAGTTCGTCCTCCGCGCGCAGCGAGGCGACCGCCGCGTCCTGCGCGAGCTGGCTCACCCCGAACGGCACCGCCGTCTTGCGCAGCGCCGCCGCCACCGGCTCGTGCGCGATCGCGAAGCCGACCCGCAGCCCGGCGAGGCCGTACGCCTTGGAGAAGGTCCGCAGGACGCAGACGTTCGGCCGGTCGCGGTAGAGCTGGACGCCGTCCGGCACCTCCATGTCCCGGATGAACTCGCGGTACGCCTCATCCAGAACGACCAGGACATCGCCGGGCACCCGGTCCAGGAAGCGCTCCAGCTCGGCCCGCCGTACGACCGTGCCCGTCGGGTTGTTGGGGTTGCAGACGAAGATCAGACGGGTCCGGTCGGTGATCGCGTCGGCCATCGCGTCGAGGTCGTGCACATCGCCCGGGGTCAGCGGCACCTGCACGGCGGTGGCGCCACTGATCCGCGTGATGATCGGGTATGCCTCGAAGGAGCGCCAGGCGTACATGACCTCGTCGCCGGGTCCCGCGGTCGCCTGGATGAGCTGCTGGGCGACCCCGACCGAGCCGGTGCCGGTGGCCAGGTGGGAGACGGGGACGCCGAACCGTTCCGCCAGCTCGTTCATCAGACCGGTGCAGGCCATGTCCGGGTAGCGGTTGAAGGAGGCGGCAGCGGCCGTCACGCTCTCCATGACACCGGGCAGCGGCGGGTACGGGTTCTCGTTGGAGGACAGCTTGTAGGCCACCGGACCGTCCGCCGCGGCGGGCTTGCCCGGCTTGTAGGTGGGGATACCCTCCAGCTCGGCGCGCAGCTTGGGGCTCGTCTCGCTCACCGCAGTCCTCCTTGTGACCACCACCGGATTTCAATACTGCTCACCTTATGAGGATTCGACGCCGCCGCGTACAGATCGCGTCCGGGTGAGCGGCCTCCGGGCGCCGGCCGGGACCGCCTCGCGCCTCACAGCCGCATCAGGGGCAACAGCGTACGAAGGCGCACGAACTGGGGGCGCGCTGTACATATATCTATGCGCTGGTAGCTCACGCCGTGGCGCGCATCCCTCGTACAGGTGAGTTGAGACCTCTTCGAAACATCGGGGACTTGGCAGGCCCATGCGCGCCGACAAGTCACGTAATGCCATCGAAGCGTTTAACTGACTTTGTTTCTAAGGTAGTTGACCCTTCCTGACCTTGCAGAAACGTGCCTGTCAACGCGTGCATATGCGTCCGCACTACCCCACCGCATGAGCCCTACTATCGGCTCGCCATGACAGCAGCAGGGAAGCACCAGGTGAGCCGCGCGGAAACCTCTCGTCGAGGAAGCCGGCCGGGCCGGGCGGGAATCAGAGACGTGGCCGCCGCGGCCGGAGTCTCCATCACGACCGTCTCCGACGCCCTCAACGGCAAGGGCCGGCTCCCGGACGCCACCCGACGCCATGTCCGCGAAGTGGCCGACCGGCTGGGCTATCGCCCCTCCGCGGCGGCTCGCACGCTCCGTACCGGGAAATCGGGCCTCATCGGCCTGACCGTCACGACGTACGGGGATGAACCTTTCACCTTCACCGAATTCGCGTACTTCGCCGAGATGGCCCGGGCCGCCACCTCGGCCGCGCTCGCCCGCGGCTACGCCCTCGTGATCCTTCCGGCGACCTCGCGCCACGACGTGTGGTCGAACGTCGCCCTGGACGGCACGGTCGTCATCGACCCGTCCGACCAGGACCCGGTGGTCAGCGAGCTCGTCCGGCAGGGTTTACCGGTCGTCTCCGACGGCCGCCCGGCCGGCTCGCTCCCGGTGACCGCCTGGGTCGACAACGACCACGAGGCCGCCGTCCTCGGCATCCTCGACCACCTGGCCGACGCCGGCGCCCGCCGGATCGGCCTGCTCACGGGCACGAGCACGGACACGTACACACATCTCTCGACCACCGCGTACCTGCGTTGGTGCGAGCGGGTGGGCCAGGATCCGGTGTACGAGTCCTATCCCGCGCACGATCCGTGCGCGGGCGCCGTCGCCGCCGACCGACTGCTCGCCCGGCCCGACCGGCCCGACGCGGTCTACGGCCTGTTCGACCCCAACGGCACGGACCTGCTGGCCGCGGCCCGGCGTTACGGGATGCGGGTGCCGGAGGATCTGCTGCTGGTGTGCTGCAGCGAGTCCACGGTGTACGCCAACACCGAGCCGCCGATCACCACGCTCTCGCTGAAGCCGCGCCGTATCGGCACGGCGGTGGTGCAGCTCCTCATCGACGCCATCGAGGGGGTCGATTCGGATCTGCCGGTCGAGCAGGTGATACCGACCGAACTGATCATCCGTACGTCGTCCCAGCGACGGCCACCGCGGACGACGGTCAGTCCGCCTCGGTCGCCGGAGGGGAAGTAGGGGACGGGCGGGGCGGTGGGTCGGACCGGTCGGATGGGTTGGCCGGGTTGGCCGGGTTGAGTGCCGGTCGGGTGTCTCGGGGGATGCGGGCGGCTGGTGGGTCGGAGAGCCGGTCGGGTCGAGTCTCCGGAGGGGCGAGTGGCCGGTCGGCCGGGCAGCTCGTCTGACGGTGGGTCGGGCTAGCGGTCGGGGCGATGGCGGTCGGGCTGCTGGCCGCTGGTGGGTGGGGCGATGGAGTCGGCCCGTCGGCAAATCGGTGGGCCGGTCAGTCCGGCGGTGGGCTGTCGTCGGGTCCGACGGCGGGTCGTCATCGGGTCCAACGGTGGTCGGTCTGCCTGTCGCCTGCTCCGTGGGCAGGCTGTCGGCTGGGCCCGGCCTGGCTGGTTGCGTGGGCCGCTCGGTCGGTGAACTGGTCAGTGGGCCCATCGGTCGGTCGGTGAACCGCTCGGTCGGTGAACCGGTCGCGCGACGGGCCGGGCTGGCGGTGCGTCAGGGCGGCGGTGGGCTGGGGCAGCGCGGGGGCTGGCCCGGTGGGTCGACCGCCCGGTGGGTCCGCTTGTCGGCGCCTGCCCGTGCCGAGGGCTGCTCGGGGCGTGGTGACGGGCGTGCGGGTCGGTGTCGTAGGCGGGGCGTGCGGGGCGTCGTAGCCGGAACGGGCGAGGCGTCGTATGCCGAGACGGGTCGGCATACGGCCCTTCTTCACGATCGGCACGGTGACGGGTGGAGCAGCTGGAGGGGGACGTCGTGACGGGCTCGGCGAAGGGGTGGGCGCGGTGCCGTGCACCCCTCGGGGCGGAGCGGCCGGCGGGCGGTGCCCGGGTGCTTCCCTCGGGCTCCCGTACGGGCCGGACGGTGCCGGGACTCCCACTCGGCACCGTTCGGGCCGTACCGGCCGACCCTGCCCCCTCGACGCCCGCGCAACCCTGGCTCCCAGGCATCCACCCGATGCCGCTCGGGCCGTACCGCCCAACCTCTGCCCCTGCAACGCCCGCCCGCCCCCGTCTCCCCAGGCACCCACCCGGCACCGGAGTCGACTACCGACCGACGCACGGTCGGCGGTCGTACCGAAGTCGGAGGTGGAGTACGGCAACCGCCGGAGGCCGTCGCACCGGCGAAATCCAGCCGCCCTTCCGGCGGGAACCGATCGTCCCTGGAGTGCTGGTCGAGTGGTCGAAGCCCTGCCCAATCGGGGCGAAAGCCACGGTGAACCGGAGTCCTGCTCTGATTCACCACCCCTGGGTCATCACATGGCGCGATCCGCATTCCTATGATGGGCCCACGACACCGCGGGCCGCTGCGACCAGGCAGTCCGACGCGGTGCAGACGCGGCGTGATGGTGGAGGGGTCGATGACTCAGGGGGCCGGTCAGGGACCCGAGGTGGAGCGGACGGCGACGTTGCGCGACTTCCGGGTACCGGCGTATGTCCACGAGACCGGTCCGTACGCCGACAGCGCGCAGCCCGGCGGCGCCGTACGACCCGACGAGGAGGCCTTTGACGAGGCCTATCCCGACGGGTACACGCCGACCCAGCGCGATCTGCCGGTCATCAATAGGGGTGACACGGTTCAGGTCGCGGTGGACCCGGCGCCGGTGGGCATCCCGCGGCAGACGGAGGGCCCCGGTCCGCTGTTCGTCGTAGGGGATGTGCACGGCTACCTCGACGAACTGGTCGCCGCGCTGCGGGAGAAGGGCCTGATCGACGCGGCCGGAAGCTGGTGCGCGGGCACCGCGCGGCTGTGGTTCCTCGGCGACTTCACCGACCGCGGCCCGGACGGCATCGGCGTCATCGACCTGGTGATGCGGCTGTCCGCCGAGGCCGCCGCGGCCGGCGGCTACTGCAAGGCCCTCATGGGCAACCACGAGCTGCTGCTGCTCGGCGCCAAACGGTTCGGCGACACCCCCGTCAACTCCGGCGCGGGCACCGCCACCTTCCAGGCGGCCTGGCTGCTCAACGGCGGCCAGAAGACCGACATGGACCGCCTCCAGGACGTCCACCTGCAGTGGATGGCCCGGCTGGACGCCATGGAGGAGGTCGACGGGCATCTGCTCGTCCACTCCGACACCACCGCCTACCTCGACTACGGCGACTCGATCGAGGCGGTCAACGACAACGTCCGCGAGACCCTCACCCGCAACGACGCGGACGAGGTGTGGGACGTGTTCCGCAAGTTCACCAAGCGCTTCTCCTTCCGCGACGAGGGCGGCGCCGAACATGTCCGCTCATTGCTCGACATGTACGGCGGGACCCGGATCGTGCACGGCCACAGCCCGATTCCGTACCTGCTGGGCGACGTCGGCTCCGAGGACGGCGAGGACACCGCCAGTCCCGTGGTCGAGGGACCGCACGTCTACGCCGAGGGACTCGCCATCGCGATGGACGGCGGAGTGACCATGGCCGGAAAGCTGCTGGTCCAGCAACTGCCGTTGGATATCTGAGCGTTTAACGGGCAGAGGTCCCCCTCGGAGGACCGGCGGACGACAGCGCTGGCCAGGGGCCAATTTCTGGAAACCCCCTGTCACCGTGTGCCGTCGCCGCTCTACCATCGGCTTATCCGTAGCAGGCTCCCCTCCGTTTCTGCCCGACGGCTCGTTGGCATGCGAGCCCCAAGCCCTACGGAGCATCGGGGGATGCACATGAACAGCGTTCCGCAGCACCTGCACAGCGAGGACCGCCAGGAGTACGAGCGGATCCTCGACGAGGCGCTGCGCTCCGCCCCTACCCGCCCGGAACTGGCCGCTGTCGGTAAGCGGCTCAACCCCGAACAGCTGCGCACCATGGCGCTGAACGCCACCGCACTCATCACGGCGGCCGCGGCGACCGAGTACCAGCACTACGTGAAGGTCCGCGAGGAACTGCGCCAGCCGGCGTCGTCCACCCCGCCGTCCGTCCACGAGACCGGCTCCGCGGAGCCGGGCGGCGTGGGTGCGATGGGGCTCGCCACCACCCTGGGGGAGGCTGCCGAGGGTGCGGGTGCCGTCGCCGTCGCCGCCGTCCTCACCCCCGTCCTCGCCGGCACGGCCGCGGCGATATTCCTGCTCGTGGGGTACATCCTCAAGATGCTCACCCCCGAGCCCGCGTTCGCGCAGACCATGCTCACCGCCGGCTGGGTGTTCGGCGCGATGACCGCCGCGGCGATCCTCGTCGCCGCCGTCGGCCTCCTCCTCACGGCCCTGCGCAACCGGCCGACGTTCGACGCCGACCCCTACGGCGAATCGGGCGGTGAGGTGGCCCGGGCCAGGGAAGCCTGGCACGACGCCCTTCTGGAACGCGGCATCCTGCCGTTCCTCCAGGAGGCGCTCGCGGCCCCGGGCACGGCGGCCCGACGCCGTCCGACACCCTCGGCACCGAGTCGCATGCCGCACCTCGGCTACGACCGTCCCGGCTTCTCCAGCCCCGACGAGGGCCCGGAGCCGGGCCACCGCCCGAGCTTCAGCAGCCCGGACTTCTCCAGCCCGGACTTCGGGGGGCCCGAGCACGCGCCGGAGTAGCCCCTCGGCTTGCGCCCCCAACCAGGGGAGCGCAAGCCGAACACCCGGGTCCACCGAGTTCGATCAATTCACCGAGTTCTATTGTTTCATTGTTTCATTGGTTCACTGAATTCGGCGAATTATCTGCGCCGCGGCCCTTTCCACCGGGGTGCGGCTGTGGACATGTACGAGTGCGAGATGGAAGAGCGCCGGTGCGACAGGGGCCCACCGGTGAATGCGATCGGCGCGCAGCATGTACTTGATGACCGCCGAAGGGCGGAACGGAACGAAATCGATGGTCTGGTGTTCCCATCTGTCCGCCACCCCTCTGCTGATACGCGCCTGCATATCGGCGCAACTCGCGTCCTTGAGCCGGGCATAGAAGTGCACTCCATTGCCGCTTCTCGATGTCCAGCACGAGGGCGAGCATTTCGAGTGCGTACTCGTGCGGTTCTATGGCCAGTTCCTCGCGCATGCCGCGCCGCGCTACCGCGTACAGATCCGGGGCGCTCCTGCCGGACGAGTCGATGTGCCGTGACATGCCTTCGTTGACGGACGAGTTCCAGACGCCCGAGGCCATACGGACCCTGTTGCTGCGCTGGGTGACGATCAATATGTCGTCGGCCGTCACCACCGCGATGTTCACCGCGAAACTGCATTGCAAGAATGCGGGTGCCGACAGCGGGTCATCGGGATCGAGATAGCGCGAACGAGGTGTGGTCCCGTCGGCCAGCCGACGGTCCAATTGCTGGGCCGCGAGGAAAGTGTAGTAGTCCGTCGGACGCAGACGCAGGTGGATTTCCGGCTGTTCGTCGAGCGCGGTACGGGAAATACCGACCGTCTCGACCGCGTATCGAGGTCCGTTCCACAGGGGTGTTCGGCCCTCTGCCTGAAGGCGCGCGCTTTCTTCCTCGATCTCGGCCCGCCAGCCCGCCATGTCCGGAGGCAGCTCGATCTCCTGGTCCAGTACCTGGATGTAGACGGCTTGCGCCGGTATGGACGATTCCCCGTCGCCTTCGACGATCAGGGCGGAGGTATGCAGCGGACCGAGGGAGAACGTCCGCCACACCGGGCTGGACTCCTCCCGCCGGCGCAGACCTCGTACCGCGCTCTTCGAGCGGGCTCGCAGCCTGTACCAGCTGTTCTGTATCGGATCCTGGAACAGCACCGCGACCAGCATGCCCAGCACGGCGCCGACAACCCCGTTGGCCAGATCGATCCCACCCATGCCAGGCAGGGTAGAGACCTTGATCGCGGCCCGCCTGACCTTGTCTCTTCCGTTACGACGTCCCCTTCCGTTACGGCGTCCGCCGGGGTTCGCCGGGGTTCGCCGCGATGACCTCGTACGGGGGTTACCCGGACCGCGCATTCGGCGGGCAGCCCCATCCTCCCCCGCGCCCCGATCCGGTTGGCTGGTGATCGTCGCCGATCAGGACCAGGAGCAACGGGGGATTCGGACATGCAGCTGCCGTCGACGAGGAAGACCGGCGCCGCCGTACTGGCAGCGGTGTTGCTCGCACTGGCCTCGCCCATGGCCGCGACCGCCACCACCGGACACCCGGCACCGGACCACCCTTCCCACGCGTACGACGAGGCCACGCTCCAGCGCGACCTGGCAGCCGTACGGAAGGCGGGCGGCGGCGATGTGAACGTGCTGGCCAGGGTCGACGGACCGAGCGGCGCACCGCTCATGGCACGCATCGGCACCCGCACCGCCGACTCCTCCGACCCGATCCCCTGGAACTCCCACTTCCGGGTGGCGAGCACGACGAAGACGTTCGTGGCGACCGTCGTCCTCCAACTCGTCGCGGAGAAGCGGCTGTCGCTCGACGACACCGTCGATCACTGGCTGCCGGGAGTCGTCACGGGCAACGGCAACGACGGCACCCTCATCACCGTCCGCGACCTGCTCCGCCAGACCAGCGGCCTCTACGACTACATCGACGACCCGGAGATCCAGGACCGCCTGATCAACCACTTCGACGAGAACCGCTACGACACCACCCCGGCGGCCGACCTGGTCGCCGTCGCGATGAAGCACCGTCCGCTCTTCGTGCCGCAGCCGGGCGGAGCCACCCGGTGGGCGTACTCCAACACCAACTACCTGCTGGCCGGGATGATCGCGGAGAAGGCCGGCGGCGCGAGCTGGCAGGACCTGGTCGCCCACCGGATCATCGCGAAGCTCGGACTGCGCAACACCTCCATTCCCGGGCTCGATCCGTTCCTGCCCGACCCGCACGTGAACGCGTATCTGACGACCGCCGACGGCAAGCGCCTCGACGTCACCGATCACAGCTTCCAGCACACCGCGGACTCCGGTGTGGTGAGCACCACCGCCGACCTGAACACCTTCTTCCGGGCCCTGGCCGGCGGCAGGCTGCTCCCCGCCGCGCAGTGGCGCGAGATGCGGCAGACCGTGCAGCGGACCGACGACCCGGAGGACGTGGCCGAGATGCCCGAGGGCACCTACGGCCTCGGCCTGCGCAGGATCCCGCTCTCCTGCGGCGGTTACTACTACACCCACGAGGGTGACGGAGCGGGCGTCAACACCCGCACCGCGGCGAGCGCCGACGGCAGGCGAGCGGTGACCGTCTCGATCACGACCACCACCGCGCCGCCGGACCTCGCCGCCCTCAACCGCGCGACAGGCACCCTCGTGGACCACGCCCTGTGCGACAACACGTCGGCGAAGGGCTCGCCGAAGAGTTAGACACCGTGCTGGATGGACCGTGTCCGTCCCGGCCGGTCGTCGTCAGTCGGCGATCGGCAGGTACACCCGGTTGCCCGCCGCCGCGAACTCCTTCGACTTCCGCGCCATGCCCTCCTCGACCTCCGCCCTGGTACCGCCGTGTTCGCGGCGGATGTCCTGGGAGATCTTCATCGAGCAGAACTTCGGCCCGCACATCGAGCAGAAGTGCGCCGTCTTGGCCGGCTCCGCGGGCAGCGTCTCGTCGTGGAACTCCCGTGCGGTGACCGGATCGAGGGCCAGGTTGAACTGGTCCTCCCAGCGGAACTCGAAACGGGCGTCGGACAGCGCGTCGTCCCACTCCTGTGCACCTGGATGCCCCTTGGCGAGGTCGGCTGCGTGGGCGGCGATCTTGTAGGTGATGACGCCGGTCTTGACGTCGTCACGATTGGGCAGGCCCAAGTGCTCCTTGGGCGTGACATAGCAGAGCATGGCCGTGCCCCACCAGGCGATCATCGCGGCACCGATGCCGGAAGTGATGTGGTCGTACGCAGGCGCGACGTCCGTCGTCAGCGGGCCGAGCGTATAGAACGGAGCTTCATCACAGATCTCCTGCTGAAGGTCGATGTTCTCCTTGATCTTGTGCATCGGGACATGTCCCGGGCCCTCGATCATGGTCTGTACGTTGAAACGCTTCGCGATCGTGTTGAGTTCCCCGAGGGTCCTCAACTCGGCGAACTGCGCCTCGTCGTTGGCGTCCGCGATCGAGCCGGGACGCAGACCGTCGCCCAGCGAGTACGTGACGTCGTAGGCGGCGAGGATCTCGCAGAGTTCCTCGAAGTTCTCGTAGAGGAACGATTCCTTGTGGTGCGCCAGGCACCAGGCCGCCATGATCGAGCCGCCGCGCGAGACGATGCCGGTCTTGCGGTTCGCCGTCAGCGGTACGAACGGCAGCCGCACGCCCGCGTGGACGGTCATGTAGTCCACGCCCTGTTCGGCCTGTTCGACGACCGTGTCCTTGTAGATCTCCCAGGTCAGTTCCTCGGCGCGGCCGTCGACCTTTTCGAGTGCCTGGTAGAGCGGCACGGTGCCGATGGGGACGGGGGAGTTGCGCAGCACCCACTCGCGGGTGGTGTGGATATTGCGGCCGGTGGACAGGTCCATGACCGTGTCGGCGCCCCAGCGGGTCGCCCAGGTCATCTTCTCGACCTCCTCCTCGATGGAGGAAGTGACCGCGGAATTGCCGATGTTGGCGTTGACCTTCACCAGGAACCGCTTGCCGATGATCATCGGTTCGATCTCGGGGTGGTTGACGTTGGCCGGCAGCACCGCCCGCCCGGCCGCGATCTCCTCCCGCACGACCTCGGGCGAGACCTTCTCCCGTACGGCCACGAACTCCATCTCGGGTGTGATCTCGCCCCGTCGCGCATAGGCGAGTTGAGTCACCGCCGTGCCCTCGCGTCCCCGGCGCGGCTGCCGGGGGCGGCCCGGGAACACCGCGTCGAGGTTGCGGAGTCCACCGCGCGGTGACGTGTGCTTGATTCCGTCGTCCTCGGGGCGGACGGGGCGGCCCGCGTACTCCTCGGTGTCGCCCCGGGCGATGATCCAGTTCTCCCGCAGCGGCGCCAGCCCCCTGCGGACGTCTGTGTCGACGAGCGGATCGGTGTACGGGCCGGAGGTGTCGTACAGCGTCACGGACTGTCCGTTGGTGAGGTGCACCTGACGGACCGGCACCCGCAGATCGGGGCGCGAGCCCTCGACATAGCCCTTGTGCCAGCCGATGGACGACTCCCCGGCCGCAGGGGACTCCTCGACCCCCGTCGGCTGCTCGGCCCGTGCGAACTCCTTGCCCGGAATGGGCTGTTCGTCCTGGCTGAAGGCAGGCGTGCGTGCGTCCTTGTTGGTCATGAGACCTACTCCCTACGCCGGCATTACCCGGTAACAGGTTCGGCGGTCGACGCAGCGGCTTCCGTCAGCCGATGTTTCATGTGAAACATCACTCGATACAGGTGACGTTTCCCGTGAAACATCGCAGAGACGGAGGTCAGCGCCCTCTCAGCCCGGTGCTCCGAGCTCCCGCGTGTGCAAAGGTGCCTCCACGCTAGCGTCATATGTGGCGCGGTGAACAGTGGGCCTCCGGCGTTCTTGCGATGATCGGGCGGTGACCACGACGCAGCAGCCCCCGTACCCGCCGACCGGGCCGCCGCATGGCCATGACCACGGCCGCGGCCATGGTTCCGATGGCGGCCACGGTTCCGGGTCCGGGGACGACCACAGCTCCGGTGGGGACGGCGGGCACGGCTCCGGCGCGGGCGGTGGGCACGGTCACTCGCACAGTCACGGCCCGGCCGCCCCCGTCTCCCGTCACCTCCGGAAGGTGATCGCGGCGATCCTGATCCCGTTCACGGTGGCGGTCGTGGTCGGCATGGTGGTGTTGTGGCCCGGCGGCGCCCCGTCGCACAAGCGCACCGGGGTCGGCTTCGACCGGCAGACGCAGCAAGCGACGGTCACCAAGGTCGTCAGCGTGAGCTGCGCGTCGGTGAACGCATCCGGCGGAGGCTCGACCGGGGACACCTCCACCGCCGAAGGCTCCTCGGCGGCGCAGGAAGCGGCCGGCACCTGCAAGAAGGCCACGGTCACGGTCAGTACGGGCAAGGACAAGGGCCGTACGTTCACGGAGATCGTGCAGCCCGACCAGTCACGGCAGTTGCACCAGGGCGAGAAGGTCGTGGTCGCCTACGAGCCCTCCGCGCCCAGGGATCTGCAGTACTCGGTCACCGATGTGAACCGCAAGTTCCCGATGGCGCTGCTCGCCGGCATCTTCGCGCTGGCCGTCGTGGTGGTGGGCCGGCTGCGCGGTGTCATGGCGCTGATCGCGCTGGCCATCAGCTTCATGATCCTCAACTTCTTCATCCTGCCCGCGATCCTGCACGGCTCGAACCCGCTGATCGTGGCGGTGGTCGGATCGAGCGCCATCATGCTGATCGCCCTCTACATGTGCCACGGGCTGTCGGCCCGCACATCCGTGGCGGTGCTCGGCACGCTGATGTCGCTGGTGCTGATCGGTGTCCTGGGTTCGGTGTTCATCGGCTGGGCCGCGCTGACCGGCAACACGGACGACAACACGGGCCTGATCCACGGGCTGTATCCGTCGATCGACATGAGCGGTCTGCTGCTCGCCGGCGTCATCATCGGTTCGCTCGGTGTGCTCGACGATGTGACGGTCACGCAGACCTCGGCGGTCTGGGAGCTGCACGAGGCCAATCCGTCGATGGGCTGGCGGGGGCTGTACCGCGCCGGTATCCGGATCGGCCGCGACCACATCGCGTCCGTGGTCAACACGCTCGTCCTCGCCTACGCGGGCGCCGCCCTGCCCTTGCTGCTGCTCTTCTCCATCGCCCAGAGCAGCGTGGGGTCGGTGGCCAACAGCGAGTTGGTCGCCGAGGAGATCGTGCGCACGCTGGTGGGCTCGATCGGTCTGGTCGCCTCGGTTCCGGTCACCACTGCGCTCGCGGCCCTGGTGGTCTCGGCGGACCGACCGGGACGCGAATCGGCTCCGGCGGGTGTTGCGGCGGCGGCCACGGCGACGCCGGGTTCCGGGTCCGCGGCAGCGCCCGACGCCAAGCCCGCGCCTGCGCGCGGCGGGAAGGGCCGACGCCGCAAGCGCTGAGGACGGCGAGAACCGCCGCGCGCAGCCACGCAGAAGCGTTCCTGCGGCCCCGAGGCCCCTCTCGGGCTTCCCCGGACCGCTCCCGGACCCTCTCGACCCCCGCAGGCCTTTCAGGGGTCCACAGATGCCTCCAAAGGCTTCGGACCCCTTGGTGAAGCGTTACGCCAACTCCCTCCGCCGCCACGGCTACGCTTCAGCCGGCGCTCTGCTCCTCCGCCAGAATGCGGTCCAGTGCCTCGTCGAGGTGGGCGTCGAAATCCGCGAGCGCGCCCTCCTGACCGAGCGGAACCAGCCGGTCAGTGCGGTCGAGGAACGCTACGAGCGGGGCCGCGCCGGTGCGGAACAGCGCCTGGTCGGCGCCCACCTGAAGCCTGATCAGCACTTCGCCCAGCGTCTCGGGATCGACGGGCTCGATCCGGACATCGCCGTCACCGGACGCCCGGCCCACCCCGTCGATCAGCAGCTCCCGGCCGAAGGCCCAGGTCACCGGGGCATCCCCCGGCAGATGGAAGGTCAGCCGTACGGCGTACGGATCGCACGTCTCGTAACCCAGCTCGACCGGGATACGGAAGGAGAGCTCCTCGGAGACGAGGAAGCTCATCATGACCTCTGCCTGTACGGACTCGCGCATCGCCTATCCCGTCAATTGCCGCCGACTGGCTGGGAATGATCCCTGTGACACTGAAGGAATATTGCTGAACGTACACAACAGATCACAAGGAGTAAGTTTTCAGATACTGATAGAGAGCGCGAGCGACCCCAGCAGCCTGCCGACCTCGATCTGCAACTCCCGGGCAGCGGCCGGCAGACGGTCGGCCTGATGCGAGGGGAGAGAAATGGCCATCGTGGCGGCCGTACTGCCGAGCGTGATCGGAATCGCCGCGCAGACCGTGCCCAGCGCGTACTCCTGACGCTCCACCACCAGCTCCATCCGCCGCATCCGGTCCAGCCGCCGCAGCAGCGAGTGACCGTCCCGCACGGTGTACGGCGTGAGGGAGCGCGCGGGGTAGCGGTCGAGGTGGTCGCGCCGGGCGTCCTCGTCCAACTGGGCCAGCAGACACTGGCCGATCGCGTGCGCGTGCCCCGTCTCACGGAAGTCGGCCCACTCCTCGACCGCCGGGTTGCCGGGGCTGTCGGAGACGCACATGACCTCGATCTCGCCGTCGCGGTACATCGCGTAGTAGACCGGCACACCGATCGAATCCCGCCAGGCCGCCAGCGCGTCCACCAGCGTGCTGCGACGTTTCTCCTGCGCCCCGCTCCTGCTCAGCCTCTCGGCCGCTTCACCGAGGAAGAACAACCCTTTGTCGCGGCGGAGATAGCCCTCGTGCACGAGGGTGCGCAGCAGGTGGTACGCCGTGGGGAGCGCGAGGCCGGTCTCGCGGGCCAACTGCTTCGCGGGGGCGCCGTGTTCGTGCGCGGCGACGGACTCCAGCAGCCGCATGGCCCGCTGGACGGAGCCGATGAGGGTGGTGGCGGGCTGGGGCTGCGAGCCGATGAGGGTCGCCGCCGACTCCGGCTGCGGCTCGGGGGCTGTCGCGGTGCGCTGCCGCGGCGGGGCCGCCACGGGACGCAGCTGTGCGGGGATCGCCACCGAACTCGGCCAGGTCGGCGGGCCGGGCTGGGTGGGGGGTGCGTGCGGTTCTACGGGTGCGGTGTCAACCGTGGCCAAGGGTCACTTCCGGAGCGCGAGGGGGCAGCCCGTGCGGGGAACACGGGGAGGGGGTGCGCCGCCCGCGGGGTTCGTCCCCGCGTCGAATTCCGGACTGTAACCGCCTGCCACCGCCCGCAGACGGCCTGTCCGGAAAACTTCCCCCGCCCGAGGGAACCGGTGATTCCTGTTACCGATCACCGGTTGCCCAGCAGGGCCTCACCAGTCGCTGCGTGAGGAGGAACCCGCCGTGAACTTCCGCACGACGTAGACCAGTCCGCCGACCAGCGCCACGAAGACCAGCGCCTTGAAGAGCAGTCCGATGACAAAGCCCACGACGGTCGCTATCAGCCCGCCGAACACGACCAGGGCGATGACCGGCACCGCGACCCACTTAACCCACCACGGCAGTCCGCCGAAGATCTCTCGCATCGCCCTCGTCCTTTACCTCTCCGCCCGTCGCTCGTACCGGGTCCTGTGGTGTCCGGCACTGCTGTGCCGGACCTCTGATGTCCTGCACCCGATGCTAGGGCGGCCGACGGCAGAACGGGGGCCTCGCATCCCTTGTCCTCCCCTGACCGTTCCCCTAGGGAACCCTGAGACGCGGGGTCAGGCTTCAGGGGGAGAGTCAGGCCTCCGGCGGCGAGAACACCACCAGCACCCGCAGGTCCTCGCTGATGTGGTGGAACTTGTGGGCCACCCCGGCCGGCACATAGACCACGCTGCCGCGCGCCACCTGGGTGGTCTCCATGCCGACGGTGATCGCGGCCCGGCCGCTCACGACGAAGTACACCTCGTCCTGGTTGTGCGGCTGCTGCCGGTCGTGATCGCCCGCGTCGAGCGCGTAGAGGCCGACCGACATGTTCTTCTCGCGCAGGAACTGCAGATATGCGCCGTCGTTGGCGGCACGCTCCGCCTCCAGTTCATCCAACCGGAATGCCTTCATCGCCCTCGTCCACGCTCGGAGTCGATCTCTTCTGTCACGATCAGACACATGAAGAATTTCCTAGTCAAGACGATCGCCAACGCGGGTGCCCTGGCGGTCGCCGTATGGCTCCTCGACAAGATCACCCTGACCGGCGACAGCACCTTCAAGAAGGTCTGGACCCTGATCCTGGTCGCCCTGGTCTTCGGCCTGGTGAACTTCCTGGTCAAGCCGATCGTCAAGGTACTGACCTTCCCGCTGTTCATCCTGACGCTCGGTCTGATCACCCTGGTGGTCAACGCGCTGATGCTGCTGCTCACCTCGTGGCTGGCCGACAAGCTCGACCTGAGTTTCCACGTCGACGGCTTCTGGACCGCCGTCCTGGGCGGCCTGATCATCTCGGTCGTCTCCTGGGCGCTCAACCTCGCCCTCCCCGACGGGGACTGAGCGCGCCATGACCTACCGCGTCAGCTTCGTCTGCACCGGCAACATCTGCCGCTCCCCGATGGCCGAATCGGTCTTCCGCGCGCGGGTGGAGGAGGCCGGGCTCGGCGATCGGGTCGAGGTCGAGAGCGCGGGCACCGGCGGCTGGCACGAGGGCGACGGCGCCGACCCGCGCGCCGTCGCCGTCCTGGCGGAGCACGGCTACGGGACCGACCATGTCGCACGCCGGTTCCAGGCCTCCCGGTTCGCCCGCCTGGACCTCGTCATCGCCCTCGACTCCGGCCACCGGAAGGCCCTGCGCCACCTCGCCCCGACCGAGCAGGACGCCGAGAAGGTCCGTCTACTGCGCTCCTACGACCCCGCCGCCGGCGCCGATCTCGACGTACCGGACCCGTACTACGGGGGTCTGGACGGCTTCGAGGAGTGTCTTGAGATGGTGGAGGCGGCGAGCGAGGGCCTGCTCGCCGCGGTTCGCGAGGAAGTGGAAGGACGAGCGATATGAGTGATTCCGCCGCAGACGGAGGCGTAGGAGACGGCACCGGGGACGGCACGCGCGCGGTGCGGGCCGGTCTGCCCGAGTCGGTCAAGTACGAACCGACGCTCCCCGGACCGGTGTTCGCCGCACACTTCCACCTCCCTGGCGAGGTGGCGGGCCCGTACAGCTACGGCCGTGACGACAACCCGACCTGGACCCACCTGGAACGCGCCATCGGCGAGCTGGAGGCACCTGGGCGGGAGGGTGTCGAGACGCTCGCGTTCGCCTCCGGGATGGCCGCCATCTCGGCGGTGCTCTTCTCCCAGCTGCGCGCCGGCGACACGGTCGTCCTGCCGAACGACGGCTACCAGGTACTGCCCCTGGTACGCGCCCAGCTGGAGGCGTACGGCATCGAGGTACGCACCGCGCCGACCGGCGGGGACGCCCAGCTCGACCTGCTCGACGGCGCGAAACTGCTGTGGATCGAGACCCCCTCGAACCCGGGGCTCGACGTGTGCGACATCCGTCGGCTCGTCGAGGCGGCACACGCGCGTGGCGCCCTCGTGGCCGTCGACAACACCCTCGCCACACCCCTGGGACAGCGCCCGCTGGAACTCGGCGCCGACTTCTCGGTGGCGAGCGGCACCAAGCAGCTCACCGGGCACGGGGACGTCCTTCTGGGCTACGTCGTCGGAACGGACGCCTCCGCGATGACCGCCGTACGCCGTTGGCGCAAGGTCGTCGGCGCGATTCCCGGGCCCATGGAGGCCTGGCTCGCGCACCGCTCGATCGCCACGCTCCAACTGCGTGTGGACCGGCAGGACGCCACCGCGCTGATCCTCGCCGAGGCCCTGCGAGGGCGGGACGAGATCACGGGGCTGCGTTATCCGGGGCTGCCCGACGATCCCTCGCACAAGGTCGCCTCGCGGCAGATGCGGCGCTACGGGTGTGTGGTGTCGTTCACGTTGCCCACGCGCGCGCGTGCCGAGCGTTTTCTCGACGCGCTGCGGCTCGTGGACGACGCGACGAGTTTCGGCGGGGTGCGGTCCACCGCGGAACGCCGGGGACGCTGGGGCGGGGACGCCGTTCCGGAAGGTTTCGTTCGCTTCTCGGTCGGTGCCGAGGATCCCGAGGACCTGGTGGCCGATGTGCTGCGTGCGCTGGACGAGTCGGCGCGGTGACCGCTTTACGTACCGCCGATCGGTGTCCGGCTACGCACAACGGACGGTCCGAGCCTCCCCCCTCGTGGCTCGGACCGTCCTCGGTTCTGCGCGCGAAGAACCGCGCGCACAAGGCTAGTTGACTCTGTGTCAGTGTCCAATCACAGTAGCGACAGAGACCTATCGACTTATTTATAGTTGGGCCCTGCCCGGGGCCGGAGAAAGGGCGGGGAAAGGAGAGTGCGTGCCATGGATCTGGCCTTGCTGCGCACCTTCGTGACCGTGCACCGGGCCGGCTCCTTCACCCGCGCAGCAGCCCTGCTCGGTCTCTCCCAGCCCGCGGTGACGTCCCAGATCCGCACCCTGGAACGGCAGTTGGGCCGCCCCCTGTTCCTGCGCCAGGCCCGTGGAGTCACCCCCACGACCATGGGCGACGAACTCGCGCACAAGGCCGCGCCGCATCTCGACGCCCTCGTGGAGATCGCCGAAACCGGCCCCGACAACGACTCCTCGTTGCGCACCCTGCATCTCGCCGGGCCCCCCGAGTTCACCGCAGAGCGGGCGCTACCCGCGCTCACGGAACTGACCGGCGACGACGGCCAGCCCTTCGCACTGCGCGCGTCCTTCGGGAACGCCGAGGAAACCCTGGAGGGGCTGGCCGCCGGACATCATGATCTGGCCATCAGTACGGCCCGTCCGCGAGGTGCTCTGCTCACGGCGACAACGCTCTGCGACGAGGAGCACGTCCTCGTCGCCGCTCCGCGCTGGGCCGAGCAGATCGGCTCCGCGAACCTCGATCCCAAGGACGCGCCCGCGCTGGACGATCTCCCCCTGATCGAGGTCCACGAGTCGCTGCCGTTCGTCTCCCGGTACTGGGCGTCCGTCTTCGACTCGCGCCCGGCCGCCTCGGGCACGGTCATCGTGCCGGACCTGCGCGCGGTGCTCGCCTGCGCGAGCGCGGGTGCCGGACTCGCAGTGCTGCCCCGCTATCTGTGCGCATCCGCACTGGAACGCGGCGAGGTCGTCCCGCTCCACGAACCGGCGGTGCCACCGCTGCGGACGTATTTCCTGGTCGTGCGCACCGGAACTCTCGCGATGCCGCACATCGCCCGGGCCCACGAGTGGCTGCACCGCGCGGCCACCGGATGGGGCTGACCAGGCGCTTTGTCGTCGCTTCTCGCCAACGGCGCCGAATGTCACGCTCTGAACCGCCAAGGTGACGTTTCGCGATGTTTCACGTGGAACCAGCCGGGCCACATTTCTCCCATGACCGTCCGACCAGTGGTCAAGCGCACCGCACGTGCCGTTCTCCTCGACGGCGACGACCTGATCCTGATCAAGCGCACCAAGCCCGGTGTGGATCCCTACTGGGTCACGCCCGGTGGCGGGGTCGAGCCCGAGGACACCACCGTCGTCGATGCCCTGCACCGCGAGGTGCACGAGGAGCTCGGCGCCAAGATCACTGACGTGGTTCCCTGCTTCGTGGACACCGTCGAGCACATCGGTGCGGACGCCACGGCGACCGGCGTGAAGGTCCAGCACTTCTTCGTCTGCCACCTGGAGTCCATGGACCCGGCGCTGCGCCACGGCCCCGAAGTGGACGCTCCCCTCGGCGAGTACGAGATCGTCAGAGTCCCCTTCACCAGGGTGGGCATCGCATCCGTCCATCTCGTGCCGCTGTCTCTACGGCACTATCTGGACGGCAACATCGAAGGCGTCCGCGCGATGCACGCCCCGGACCTCGGCTGACCTCGCCGACGCCGGGTCAGTCCCCGGCGGCCACCAGCTCCTCGACCGAGTCGTGCCGTATCCGTTCCGCCGGGATACCGATGTCCTGCAGAGCATCGACACCGCTGCGGATCATTCCGGGCGGGCCCGAGACATAGGCGTCATACCCACTCCAGGGCCCGTACGTCCGTATGGCGTCCGGGAGTTGGAGATGCGCCTGCTGGTCGACGACCGTCCGGACCGTGAGCCACGGATACGACTGTTGGAGCCGGAGCATCGTGTCGATGTCATAGAGGTCGTGATCGGTACGGGCCCCGTAGAACACCTCCACCGGCCGCCGCTCGCCGTGCTCGGCGACGTCCTCGACCAGTGCCTTGATCGGCGCTATGCCGGTGCCGCCACCCAGGCAGAGCAGTCCGCTGTCGGTGCTGTGGTTCACGGTCATCGAGCCGGCCGAGGGACCGAGCCGGATGACATCGCCGGGCCGGGCCCGGTGCACCAGCGCGTTCGAGACCCAGCCCGCCGGGACGGCCTTCACATGGAAGGTCAGCAGCCCGTCCGAGCGGGGCGCCGAGGCGAAGGAGTAGTGCCGCCATATTCGCGGCCACCAAGGCGTCTCCAGGGTCGTGTACTGCCCGGCGAGAAAGGGGTAGGGCTGGTCGGGGCGGACGGTGACGACCGCGATGTCCCGGGTCCTGAGGTCGTGGGCAACGACCTCCGCGTTCCACCAGGCCGGGGCGCGCAGTTCGTCCGCGGCGGCCGCGTCGATCATGACCTGCGAGATCGTCGTGTACGCCCGGACCCAGGCGGCCTCCGTCTCCGCGTCCCAGACGGCCGAGGCGTACTTGTTCAGCGCACCGATGAGGCACTCGCCGACGGCCGGGTAGTGCTCGGGCCGGGTGCCGTACTTGCGGTGCCCGCGGCCGAGGTTCTGCAGATACGCGACGAGGACCTCGGTGTTGTCGATGTGCTCGGCCGCGGTGAGCAGCGCCTTCAGCAACCGGTCCCGCTGGGTGTCCATCGCCGCCGGGAACAGCGACCGCAGCTCGGGGTGGCGTACGAAGAGCAGCGCGTAGAAGTACGAGGTGACCTTGTCGGCCACCGGGGCGACTTCGGCCATGGTCCGGCGGATGAGCACGGCGTCCGGGGATGCCTTCTCCGTGACGGTGCCGGAAACGCGCTGGGCGGGGACTCGCACGACGGCCGAACCGGTCGCGGCGACGGACGGGACGGGTGCCGGAGCCGACGGCTCGGGAGGCAGAACCTGCGCGGGCGTGAAGGGCGACGAGGGCGCGGGAGACAGGTTCTGGGCCTGCACGGCGGGCGCCGGAGGCATGGACGGCGGAGGCGTGGACGGCAAAGGCATCGGGGGCGAAGCCTGGGCAGGTGTGGCGGGTGGAGGGGGCGTGGGAGGCGGAGTGTGAGCAGGCGCGAAGGGCTGCGGAGGCGTCGTGGATGAGAGTTGAGCGGGGATGAAGGGCTGCGGAGGCGTCCCAGGCGAGGCTTGCGCAGGAACGAAGGGCTGCGGAGGCGCGGGAGGCAGAGGCTGGGCCGGGGTGAAGGGCTGAGGGGCGGTCGCGGCCGGCGGTATTCGCTCCTGGCCGGGCGGGATGCCCTGCGGCGAACCGTGGCTTTCCGGCGCCGGCGCGGCACCCTCGGCGCTCTGGGCGGACCGCTCCGAACTCTCCGCGGGCGGGCGCTCGTTGACACTCGCCGCGGACCTGCGGACCGGTCGCATCACGGCCGGACGCCGTACCCCGGCCGTCTCCCGCTCCTCGCCCGGAGGCACCTCCGGCTGCTTGCGTGGCGTGAACCAGCCGCTTCCGCCGCTGCCGCCGCCGGACGGACCGTTGTCGGCCGACGTGGTGGTCGGAGCGTCCATGGTGTGCCTCGCCTCGAACATCTTTCGGTCGGTCGGCGTGCTTCCCTCATCGGAAGCTGCCTGCTTTCCGCGCGGACTGCTTGCTTTTCCCCGTTCACTCAAGCGGCCGATACAGCCATATCCAACCCACATTCCCACCGCGTACGGACAAGTAAGGCGAGATGTGACATTGCCCGCAGTACTCGCCTGCGGCGCCCTGCTGCGGACAAGAACCGGAGTCGACCATACCGGCCCGTGATGCGCGCACAACTCCGGCCCGGCTCCCCCACGAACAGTGGGAGTCGCGAACCATCAATTCCCTCAACTACCGGGCGCCGCGCACCAATTCGTAGGCATCCCACAGATCCCGCCCCGCATAGGAGTGGGTGGCAAGGCCCGCCAGATGTCGATCGGCGTTCACCGCGACCGAGACGGGGACGACGCCGAACAGATCCTTGTCCGACGTCGAGTCGCCATAGGCGACGCAATCCGCCCTCGTCACCCCGAACTCCTCACAGAGCCGATCCGCGATCACCACCTTGGCAGGGGCACTGAGGACTCCGGTCAGGTCCATGGAAGGCTGGGTGAAGGGCACGGCGGGGAAGAGCGATCCGTGTGCCGCGTGCGCGCCCCAACCCGTGAGCCGCTCCACGAAGAAGGACGGCGAGAGCGACACGACGGCGCAGTATTCACCGGCGCTCCTGATCTCGGCCCAGACCTCTCGAATCCGCGCCAGCCAAGGGGCCTCTTCAAAGGCCGCCGCGACATGCGCCTCCGTGAGATCCGCCCATAGCGCGTACACGCGGGTCGCATACTCCGGCGGACCGATCAGCCCGGCCGAGATCTCCTGTTCAAGCTCCACCGTCTCGGCTTCCAGACCGAGCTGACGTGAGATCTCCAGTGGGGCGCTGGTTCCGTGCAGCAGAGTGCCGTCGAGGTCGAAAAGGTGAAGTCTCGCCATGGGCCATGAGGTTAGTGGGCACAGCTGTGGCACCTTCCGCGAGCCTGCCGGATGTTCGCCGTTCGCCGGTGTTTCACGTGAAACATCCGGCTTCGACCGAGGTGTTGTGCGGTCGGCCATGACATGGCCAAAAGCGAGTACGTCTCCCCGGAAACGGGTGGACGCCGACAACGCAGTCAGACAGCCTGACCTGCGTGCCGACTCATTCCCTCGCCGCTCTGCCCATCCGCCGGCTGACGCTCCGCGATCGCAACGCCTGCGCCGACCTTTCAGAGGACCGGGGGTGGCCACGCGAGGAACACAAGTGGGGCTTCCTCCTCAGCGCGGGGACGGGGTACGGCATCGACAGCCCGGAGGGTGGCCTCGCCGCGGCATGCGTCGTCACGGAGTACGGCCCACAGGACCGCCCGGATCTGAGCGCCATCGGCATGGTCCTGGTCGCCGAACGCCATGCCCGCCAAGGCGTGGGGCGTCGGCTGATGCGCCACCTGCTGTCAGTGCTGGGACCGACGCCACTGACCCTGCACGCGACCCCGAACGGCCGCCCGCTCTATGAAGAGCTCGGCTTCAAGGTGACCGGCCGAGCCGAGATGCTGCGCGGTCGTTTCACGCCGGACGGACCCGAGTCCCGGATCGCCACCCGTGCGGCCACGGCCGAGGACCTCACCGGCATCCTCCGGCTCGACGAGGAGGTGTTCGGGACCGATCGCACGCCCCTCATCACTCGCCTGCCCGCCTTCGCCGACCAGTTGCGGGTGGCGCAGGACAACGGCCGGATCATCGGGTACGCGGCGGCCTGGCCCAACATGGACACACACGTCGTGGGCCCGCTGATCGCACGGGACGCGGAGACGGCGAAGGCTCTCCTCGTCTCGCTCGCCGCCCGCACCGACCGTCCCCTGCGCACCGACATCGACGCACGCCACGAAGACCTGCTGTCCTGGGCGAAGGAACGCGGCCTGGAGTACCGCGCCTCCAACTCCGTCATGACGTACGGGATCGCCGAGCTGCCCGGCGACTGGACACGGCGGTTCGCGCCCCTGACAGTCGCGGCCGGCTGACACCTCCGGGCATGGCAAACGCCGGCTCCCGACTTGATCGGCAACCGGCGTTTCAGCCGTCTTCAGACGTCAGACGAGTGCCTCTACGGCGGCATGGGCGAACCCGTGGTCCTGCGACGGCGCACCGCCACCGACCCCGATCGCTCCGATCAGCCGGTCGTCGCGGTGCACCGGGAGACCGCCCGCGATGAACAGCAGCGGCCGGTCGAGCGCGGTCGGCAGGGTGTGGAAGAGGCCTCCGGGCTGGACCGCGTCGACGAGGTCGGCGGTGGCCGCGTTCAGCTGAAGCGCGGTGTACGCCTTGCGGGTGCTGGTCTCACCCGAGATCAGCACGGCCCGGTCGTCGCGCCGGAAGGCGAGCAGATGGCCGCCCGCGTCCAGCACGGTGACACTGACGGTGGCTCCGGCGTCCTCCGCGGCACGGCGGGCCCGGTCGACGAGCGCTTCGGCGTCCTGGATGGTCAGCGGGGCTACGGCGGTGGTCGTGCTCATCAGGGTTTCTCCTTGCGGGTGTTGCTGGTGGTGTGTTGTCGGTCGGAAGGCGCAGGGACGGTCCTGTGCCTGTGCCTCCTCGACGGGGTTCAGCGGGGTCAGTGGTGGACTACTGAGCGCTGCTCGCTCGGCAGGGCGCCCGCCACGACCGCCGTGCCACGGGCGCCGGTGCGGCGCTCCAGGGCGGCCGAAAGGATCGCGAGGAGCAGGGCGGCCGCGGCGAGGACGGCGCCGACCCAGTTGGGGGCGGTGTAGCCGAGGCCGGCCGCGATGACGATGCCGCCGAGCCAGGCGGACAGCGCGTTGCCGAGGTTGAAGGCGCCGATGTTCACCGCGGAGGCCAGCGTCGGGGCGCCGTGCGCCTGGTCCAGGACCCGCTTCTGCAACGGCGGCACGGTGGCGAAGCCCAGGGCGCCGATGAGGGCGATGGTGACGGCTGCCGCGATCTTGTTGTGCGCGGTGACCGTGAAGAGCGCGAGTACGACGGCCAGGGCGCCGAGCGAGACGTACAGCATGGGCATCAGGGCGCGGTCGGCGAACTTGCCGCCGATGAGGTTGCCGCCGACCATGCCGAGGCCGAAGAGGACGAGCAGCCAGGTGACGGACCCGTCGGCGAAGCCCGCGACATGGGTCATCATCGGCGCGATGTAGGTGATGGCCGCGAAGACGCCGCCGAAGCCGAGGACGGTCATCGCCATGGCGAGCAGGACCTGGGTGTTCTTGAAGGCGGCCAGTTCGTGGCGCAGTTGTACGCCCTCGGGCTTGGGCAGGTCGGGCACGAGCTTGGCGATGCCCGTCAGGCCGATCACACCCAGGCCCGCGACGACGGCGAAGGTGACCCGCCAGCCGACGGACTGTCCGACGAGGGTGCCCAGCGGGACGCCGACGACATTGGCGACGGTCAGCCCGGTGAACATCATCGCGATGGCTCCGGCCTTCTTGTCCGGGGCGACGAGTTCGGCCGCGACGACCGAGCCGATGCCGAAGAAGGCGCCGTGGGCGAGCGAGGCGACCACACGGCCGATCAGCATCACGGAGAAGCTGGGGGCGACGGCGGAGAGCAGGTTGCCGACGATGAACAGGCCCATCAGCAGCATCAGCATCCGCTTGCGGGGGATCTTGGTGCCGAGCACCGTCATCAGCGGGGCGCCGATCACCACGCCCAGCGCGTAACCGGTGACCAGCAGACCGGCAGTGGGGATGGAGACCCCGAAGTCGCCCGCGACCTGGGGCAGCAGGCCCATGATCACGAACTCGGTCGTTCCTATTCCGAAGGCCCCGATCGCGAGGGCCAGAAGCGCGAGAGGCATGGGGATGTACCCTTCCCAGAAGATTGCAGGAGCGCTTTGCGTGCGTTCACAATAGTTGCAGACGCGGGCTATATGCAAGCGCTGACTATTTCGCCTGTGCTCTATCCTGGGTTCAGCCGCTCCTGGACGGAGGAAACGCCAATGACAGCGACGGACCCCGCACTCACCGCCCTCGCCCAGGGCTGGTGCGCCCTCTCCCTGCTGCACGGGAGGATCGAGGCGCACATCGAGCGCGCCCTTCAGGCCAAGCACGACCTGAGCCTGCGGGAGTACTCCCTGCTCGACGTCCTCAGCCGGCAGCACGACGGTGACGGGGGCCATCTGCAGATGCGACAGGTCGCCGACGCAGTCGTCCTCAGTCAGAGCGCCACCACCCGGCTGGTCACCCGGCTCGAGGACCGCGGCCTGCTCGCCCGGTATCTGTGCCCGACCGACCGCCGGGGCATCTACACGAACGTCTCCGAGGCCGGCCTCGCCCTGCTCGAAGAGGCCCGCCCCACCAACGACACCGCCCTGCGCGAAGCTCTCGACGCGGCGGCCGGGAACCCCGAGCTGGCGCCGCTGGTCCGCGTCGTGGAGTCGATGCACGCGCCCGCATAGCCGGCGCCGTCCTCCGCCGCACAACGCTGCCTAAGGTGTGTGCATGGGAGATCTTGAGATACGAGCCGCGGTCACCGAGGACGTCCCCGCCATCGTCGCCATGCTCGCCGACGACCCGCTGGGCTCCCAGCGCGAGTCACCTGACGATCTGACGCCCTACCTGGCCGCGCTGGAACGCCTGACCGCCGACCCCAACCAGCACCTGGTCGTCGCCGTCCGCGAGGGCCGTGTCGTCGGTACTCTCCAGCTCACGGTCATTCCCGGCCTGTCCCGCAGAGGCTCCACCCGTTCGATCATCGAGGCCGTACGCGTCCACGCGGACGAGCGGGGCAGCGGCCTCGGCACCCGGCTCATCGAGTGGGCAATCGCCGAATCGCGCCGCCAAGGCTGCCAGTTGGTCCAGCTGACCTCCGACGCCACCCGCACCGACGCCCACCGGTTCTACGAACGGCTCGGCTTCACGGCCTCACATGTGGGCTTCAAGCTCCCCCTCTGAAGGGAAAGTGAAGCACCCGTCCGACATCGAGAGGGGCCATGTTTCACGTGAAACATGGCCCCTCTCCGACCGCCACGGCTAGCGGATCCCCCGCCACCCCTCCGGGTCCACCCCACCCGGCACAGAAGCGCTCTCCTCGTACGGCTGACGCGTGAACACGAACGATCCGAGGTCCAGGTGGTCGACGGACCCGTCCGGGCGCCGTACGGGCCGTAGGAGCTCTCCGGCGTAGTAGCCCTCCAGTCCGGTCCAGGTGCCGTCACCGTTGGCCCGGAAGCGTGAGCGGCGGCCCTTGCCCGCCAATGGCTCCAGCGAGGCCGTTCCATCTGCCGTCAGCCGTAGGGCGAAGCCGTGTGTGCCCCAGTACCACTGCCCGGCCAGCTCCAGTGCGGCGGCGTCGACTTCGGGCATCGGGCGCCAGGGCTCGGGAATCCTCGGTTCGGCCTCGGCGACGATACGGACGAGGTCGGCACCCACCGATGACAGGAGCGGTCCGGAGGTGCAGTTGGCCAGCACCACCGCCGAGACGTCGTCCTCCAGGCTGATGGTGAGGTTCGCCAGGAAGCCGGGCAGCGATCCGGAGTGGCCGACGAGCAGGCGGCCGTCGCGGTGCTGAATCTGGAGGCCGAGACCGTAGGCGGCGCCGTCCACGACATCGGCCGCCTCGGCCGGTGCCGCCGGGGTTCGCATCTCCCGCACGGACTCCGCGCTCAGGACCCGGTCGTCACCGTTGGCCAGGAAGACCGCGAACCGCGCCAAGTCGCCCGTGGTGGACCAGAGTTGACCGGCCGGCGCCATGAGACCGAGGTCCACGGCGGGTTCCGGCAGCAGTGCGTCGGCCCACGGATGCACCGCCCAGCCGCCCGCGTGGGGCGCCTGGGGCTGAGCACTCGTGCGACGGAGGCCCAGGGGTTCGAGCACTTCCCGCCGGAGTACGTCCTCCCAGGGCGCACCGCGCAACTCCTCGACGAGCGAGCCCAACAGCGTGTATCCGGGGTTCGAATAGTGGAACCTGCGGCCGACCGGATGCAGCAGGGGCTGCTCGCCCAGCACATCGCGGAGTTCGGGGCGCAGGGAACCGGGTGTCCGTTCCCACCAGGGTGCGGGTGACTCGGCCGCCAACCCGCTGGTGTGCGCGAGCAGTTGGGCGATGGTGGCCTCCCCCGCACCGGTACCCGGCAGATGCTTCTCCAGGGGGTCACCGAGATCGAGGACGCCTTCGTCACGCAGCCGCAGTACCAGGACGGCGGTGAACGTCTTGGTGATCGAGCCGATCCGGTACTGCACGTTCTCGTCCGGCCCGTGCCCGTCGACCGAGGTCCGCGCGCCGTGCCACACCGCCCGCCCGTCCCGCACCACCGCCGCGACCAACGACGGTGCGCGCCCCTCGGCCTGGGCACCGGCGATCCGATGCAGCAACGCCCGGCGGGTCGCGGGAAGCAGGTCGTCCTGAGATGTCGTCATGCCCCCAGTCCATCCGGCAGGACTGCCCTACGTCGAGCACATTTCCCGGGACACGACAACGGGTCGGCCGCCAATGGTCGTGCAGGTCCCACCGCCGATGACCTACCGATGAGTTTCCCGCGCCGCGCCGGTCCGTACGTGTGAGACCGACTCACGGAAGGCTGGCGCCATGCGGAAACTGATCTACGGCATGAACCTCACCCTGGACGGCTACATCGCCGCGCCCGGCGACGACATCGGCTGGGGCGGACCGCCGAGCGACGAGCTGTTCCAGTTCTGGTCCGACCAGTTGCAGGCGACCGACCTGTCGCTGTACGGGCGCAAGCTGTGGCAGACGATGAGCTCCTACTGGCCGACCGGCGACCAGCAGCCGGGCGCCACCCCGGCGGAGATCGAGTTCGCGCGCCGCTGGCGGGACATGTCGAAGGTGCTGTTCTCCTCGACGACCGACAAGGTCGACTGGAACACCCGCCTGGTCACCGGTGACGCGGTCGCCGAGATCACCCGACTCAAGGCCGAGGACGGCGGCCCGATGGACATCGGCGGCGCGACGCTCGCCGGGGCGGCCATGCGGGCCGGGCTGATCGACGAGTACGTGCTGGCCACCGCGCCGGTCCTGGTGGGCGGCGGCACGCCGTTCTTCAGCGCGCTGGACAACTGGGTGAACCTGAACCTGGTGGAGACGCGGACGCTTCCCGACGGCGTGATCCTGACCCGGTACGAGACGAGGCGCTGAGCAGCAGTACCCACCCACATCGCCCGGTCAGGTCTGCGCCATGTCCACGAACCGCGAGTAGTGGCCCTGGAAGGCGACGGTGATCGTCGCCGTTGGGCCGTTACGGTGCTTGCCCACGATGATGTCCGCCTCGCCGGCCCGCGGTGACTCCTTCTCGTAGGCGTCCTCGCGGTGCAGCAGGATCACCATGTCGGCGTCCTGCTCGATGGAGCCGGACTCACGGAGGTCGGACACCATCGGCTTCTTGTCCGTGCGCTGCTCGGGACCACGGTTCAGCTGCGAGAGTGCGATCACCGGGACCTCCAGCTCCTTCGCCAGAAGCTTCAGGTTTCGGGACATGTCCGAGACCTCCTGCTGACGGCTCTCCTGGCGCTTGGAGCCACCGGCCTGCATCAGCTGCAGGTAGTCGATGATCACCAGCTTGATGTCGCTGCGCTGCTTGAGCCGGCGGCACTTCGCGCGGATCTCCATCATCGACAGGTTCGGGGAGTCGTCGATGTAGAGCGGCGCGGACGACACCTCGGGCATCCGACGTGCCAGCCGGGTCCAGTCCTCGTCGGTCATGGTGCCGGACCGCATGTGGTGCAGGGCTACGCGGGCCTCGGCGGACAGCAGACGCATCGCGATCTCGTTGCGCCCCATTTCGAGGGAGAAGATGACGCTCGGCAGGTTGTTCTTGATCGATGCCGCACGCGCGAAGTCCAGCGCGAGCGTGGACTTGCCCATGGCGGGACGGGCGGCGATGACGATCATCTGGCCCGGGTGCAGACCGTTGGTGAGCGAGTCGAGGTCCGTGAACCCGGTGGGGACACCCGTCATCTCGCCGCTGCGGGAGCCGATCGCCTCGATCTCGTCGAGCGCACCCTCCATGATGTCGCCGAGCGGGAGGTAGTCCTCGCTGGTCCGCTGCTCGGTGACCGCGTAGATCTCGGCCTGGGCCCGGTTGACGATCTCGTCGACGTCGTCGTCGGCCGCGTACCCCATCTGCGTGATGCGCGTACCGGCCTCGACCAGGCGGCGCAGGACGGCGCGCTCGTGGACGATCTCCGCGTAGTACTCCGCGTTCGCCGCTGTCGGCACGGTCTGGACGAGCGTGTGCAGATACGATGCGCCGCCGACCTTGTTGATCTCGCCGCGCTTGGTGAGTTCGGCGGCGATGGTGATCGGGTCGGCCGGCTCGCCCTTGGCATAGACGTCGAGGATCGCCTGGTAGATCGTCTCGTGCGCGGGCTTGTAGAAGTCGTGACCCTTGAGGACCTCTACGACGTCGGCGATGGCGTCCTTGGACAGGAGCATGCCGCCGAGTACGGACTGCTCGGCATCGAGGTCCTGCGGCGGCACACGTTCGAAGGCCGACCCCGCGCCCTCCCACTCGCCGCCTTCCCGGCCGCGGTCGTGCTGTTCGTCGCGACCCCTGCCTCCGTCACCGCGCCGTCGGGAAGCAGGCAGACGATCACTTGGACCGCTCTCGGCCCACGGGTCGTCCAAGGGCTCGGAAATACTCAACCGAGCCACCTCCTCCCGTCCGCCGAGCGGACCTCGCCGTGCCCCTCATTTCTACGGCACGGCACTGACAAATGAGACGCCCAACTCCGGTACGGGCGCGTCGGTTTTGTGATGGTTTTCAGGCCGACGGACGGAGCGGGCGCCGGTCCACCGTAGGCCCGCGGGCACCGTCAGCCAATCTGGTTATCCACAGGCCATGTGGACGACGGCCCGGATGCTGTGGAGAACCCGCCAAAACCTGTGCACGACCCGGTGGACAGCCCTGTGAACAAGACCTCCCGATTCCGAACGCAACCCGTCTGACCTGCCCTTTCCCCATCCACCGGCTGTGCAGAAGAAAAACTTCTCCAGCCGGACCAAGATCGCTTCGAACAGTGCGCGAGAGGACACGAGGCGAGATCAGAGGTAAGGGTCAGACAGCAATTGCATCTCTTACCTGTGGACGATTAGATTAGTGCTCATGACACAGGCTCCCGCGACCACCAGGGCCATCCGACGCCGGCACGACCGCGAGATCGTCATGCTGGCCGTCCCGGCCTTCGGCGCACTCGTCGCCGAGCCCCTCTTCGTCATGGCCGACAGCGCGATCGTGGGCCATCTCGGCACCGCACAACTCGCCGGACTCGGCGTGGCTTCCGCCCTCCTGACGACAGCCGTGAGCGTCTTCGTCTTCCTCGCCTACGCCACCACGGCGGCCGTCGCCCGACGCGTCGGTGCGGGTGATCTCCAGGCAGCCATCCGCCAGGGCATGGACGGCATCTGGCTCGCCCTGCTGATCGGTGCCACCGTCATCGCCGTCGTCCTCCCCTCCGCACCCGCCCTCGTCGGCCTCTTCGGCGCCTCGGACACGGCGGCCCCCTACGCGACGACCTATCTGCGGATCTCCTCCCTCGGCATCCCGGCCATGCTGGTCGTACTCGCCGCCACCGGAGTCCTGCGCGGACTGCAGAACACCAAGACACCGCTGTACGTCGCCATCACCGGTTTCGTCGCCAACGGCGTCCTCAATCTGGGGCTCGTCTACGGCGCCGACCTCGGCATCGCCGGCTCCGCCTGGGGCACCGTCATCGCGCAATGGGGGATGGCTGCCGTCTATCTCGTCGTGGTCGTCCACGGAGCTCGCCGGCACGGTGCCTCGCTCCGCCCCGACGCGACAGGGATCCGGGCCTCGGCGCAGGCGGGTGCACCTCTCCTGGTACGCACGCTCTCCCTGAGAGCGATCCTCCTGATCGCTACGGCGGTCGCTGCCCGTCTCGGGGATGCCGACATCGCCGCCCACCAGATCATCCTGTCACTGTGGTCTCTGCTGGCCTTCGCACTCGATGCCATCGCCATCGCCGGCCAGGCCATCATCGGCCGTTACCTCGGTGCGGACGATCCACAGGGCGCCCGAGCCGCCTGCCGCCGCATGGTGCAGTGGGGCATCGCCGTCGGAGTGGTGCTCGGCCTCCTGGTGATCGTGTCCCGACCGCTGCTCCTCCCCTTGTTCACCAGCGACTCCACCGTCAAGGACACCGCGCTACCCGCCCTGATCATGGTCGCGCTCTCGCAGCCGATCTGCGGTGTCGTCTTCGTCCTGGACGGGGTACTGATGGGTGCGGGAGACGGGCCGTATCTCGCCGGAGCGATGTTGGTCACCCTGGCGGTCTTCGCCCCTGTGGCCCTGCTCGTACCGGCCTTCGGCGCCGGACTGACCGCTCTCTGGGGAGCGATGACCCTGATGATGGCGGTGCGCATGCTGACACTCCTGCTGCGCACCCGCTCGGGCCGCTGGGTCGTCACCGGCGCGACCCGCTGACCGTTTCACGTGAAACACCGCTCGCGGCCACGTTTCACGTGAAACATGCGCGCCGTAGCACCGCCTTGAACACAGCGGAGGGGCCGCACCCCAACGGGTGCGGCCCCTCTCTCAGCTGTGCCGAGCGCAGCGATCAGGCTGCGATGACCTCGATGTTGACCTTGGCGGCAACCTCGGGGTGCAGACGCACGGACGTCTCGTGGGCGCCCAGCGTCTTGATCGGAGCAGACAGCTCGATACGACGCTTGTCGACCTCGGGGCCACCGGAAGCCTTGATCGCCGAAGCGATGTCGGCCGGGGTGACGGAGCCGAAGAGACGACCGGCGTCGCCGGAGCGGACGGCCAGACGAACCTTGACGCCTTCGAGCTGGGCCTTCACGGAGTTGGCCTGCTCGATGGTCTGGATCTCGTGGATCTTGCGAGCACGACGGATCTGCTCGACGTCCTTCTCGCCACCCTTGGTCCAGCGGATAGCGAACTTCCGCGGGATCAGGTAGTTGCGAGCGTAACCGTCCTTGACGTCGACGACGTCGCCCGCGGCACCGAGGCCGGAGACCTCGTGGGTGAGGATGATCTTCATTGGTCGGTCACCCTTCCCTTATCGCGCGGTGGAGGTGTAGGGCAGCAGCGCCATCTCACGGCTGTTCTTCACGGCCGTGGCGACGTCACGCTGGTGCTGCGTGCAGTTGCCGGTCACGCGGCGGGCACGGATCTTGCCGCGGTCGGAAATGAACTTCCGCAGCATGTTCGTGTCCTTGTAGTCCACGTACTGGACCTTGTCCTTGCAGAATGCGCAGACCTTCTTCTTCGGCTTGCGCACAGGCGGCTTCGCCATGGTGTATCTCCTGTGTGATCAAGAAGTGTGGGTACGACCCACCCTCGGCCCGGGGGCCTAGAAGGGGGGTTCGTCCGAGTAGCCGCCGCCACCGCCGGCACCGCCGGAGTTTCCACCCCAGCCGCCACCGCCGCCGCCCTGGTTGCCACCGGCGGGAGCGCTGGTGGCCCACGGGTCGTCGGCGGGAGCACCGCCGGCCGGCTGACCGCCGCCGGAGTTTCCACCCCAGCCGCCGCCACCCTGGCCACCACCACCGCCGCCGCCGAAGCCACCGCCCTGGCCACCGCGAGCGCCACCGGCGGTCTTGGTGACCTTGGCCGTGGCACTGCGCAGGCTGGCGCCGACTTCTTCGACGTCCAGTTCGTAGACCGTGCGCTTGACGCCCTCACGGTCCTCGTAGGACCGCTGCTTCAACCGGCCCTGCACGATGACGCGCATGCCTCGCTGGAGCGATTCGGCGACGTTCTCCGCCGCCTGACGCCAGACCGAGCAGGTGAGGAAGAGGCTTTCGCCGTCCTTCCACTCGTTCGTCTGGCGGTCGAAGGTGCGGGGAGTGGACGCGACACGGAACTTCGCGACCGCCGCACCGGAAGGGGTGAAGCGCAGCTCGGGGTCGTCGACAAGATTGCCGACGACCGTGATGACGGTCTCGCCTGCCATGGGGGAACCTCTCGGCGGGTTTGCTGCTGGCTGCTTGGTGCTGCTGCTACTCGGATCCCGAGATCAGCTGAGCTGGACGCTCAGTGGGTCTCGGGGCGGAGGACCTTGGTCCGGAGGACCGACTCGTTCAGGTTCATCTGGCGGTCGAGCTCCTTGACGACCGCAGGCTCGGCCTGCAGGTCGATGACCGAGTAGATGCCCTCGGGCTTCTTCTTGATCTCGTACGAGAGACGACGACGGCCCCAGGTGTCGACCTTCTCGACCTTTCCGTTGCCCTCACGGACGACGGAGAGGAAGTTCTCGATCAGGGGGGAGACAGCGCGCTCCTCCAGATCGGGGTCGAGGATGACCATCACCTCGTAGTGACGCATGTGGAACCCACCTCCTTTGGACTCAGCGGCCACGGTCGATCCGTGGCAGGAGGGTTGTGATGCGTAAGCAACAGTGTGTGCCAGTAAAACAGTCGCCACTGACAACGGGTGCCCCTTGCGGGGATTCCGATCCGTGACGACGTGGGCAGACACCAGTGCAGAGGGTACAGAGTACCCGCACACCTGCTTCCGGTTGAAATCCGGTGGCGGAGAGCGTCAATCTGTACACATCGGGTGTGTCCGGCGCGACGACGCGCCGCCTTCCGCAGGAGGTGCCACATGGCACAGGCATTGCGACCCAACACCGCCGGTTCCCTTTTCGCCACGGACGGCAAGCCCCATCCGCTCCAGGACACGCTGCTCGCGGTGACCGTGGTGCTCGGGCTGACCGCGTTCGTCACGGGCTTCTTCCACCACCTGCATCTGCTCAGCTCATGGACCGGCCTGGTGGGAATCCTCACCGGCGCCTACGGCCAGTGGATCTCGGAGACGACGAGGGAACGCTTCGGTCTGATCCTGGGTCTCGGTGCCGCGGGTGTCGGGTTCTTCCTCGGCATGGCGCACGGCGGACTGTTCGGCGGCGTCATCAGCTGACGCTCCGGCACCACGGTCCGAACACCGCGTAGAACACCACGGAACGCCTCGGCGACCCACAGGCCGAGGCGAAGGTTGCATACGCCCAGTCGGGGCGCTCGCAAGGCGCAGTAGGCTTCGGCGCGAGAGCCGGAGCCCCTGTACCCATGGGGACACACCAGCCCGAGGAGCGCCCCGAATGAGCCTGACCCTGAGGACCATCAGCCGAGAGCAGCATCTGGCATTCATCCAGAGCCTGCCGTCGGCTAGCCACATGCAGGTCCCGGCATGGGCTGACGTGAAGGCGGAGTGGCGCTCCGAGAACCTCGGCTGGTTCGACGAGAAGACCGGCGAGCTGGTCGGTGTGGGCCTGGTCCTCTACCGCCAACTCCCCAAGATCAAGCGCTACTTGGCCTATCTGCCCGAGGGTCCGGTCATCAACTGGTTCGCGCCGAATCTGGACGACTGGATCCAGCCGATGCTGGCCCACCTCAAGCAGCAGGGCGCCTTCTCGGTGAAGATGGGCCCGCCGGTCATCATCCGGCGCTGGGAGGCCACCTCCATCAAGGCCGGCATCCAGAACCCGGACGTGAAGCGGCTGCGCGACATCGAGGCCGACTACATCGAACCGCGCGCCTTCGAGGTGGCCGACAAGCTGCGCCGCATGGGCTGGCAGCAGGGCGAGGACGGCGGCGCCGGCTTCGGCGACGTCCAGCCGCGCTACGTCTACCAGGTGCCGCTGGCGAACCGGTCGCTCGAAGAGGTCCACAAGAACTTCAACCAGCTGTGGCGCCGCAACATCAAGAAGGCCGAGAAGGCCGGTGTCGAGGTCGTCCAGGGCGGCTACCACGACCTCGAGGAATGGCAGCGGCTGTACGAGATCACGGCCGTGCGCGACCACTTCCGGCCCCGCCCGCTGTCGTACTTCCAGCGCATGTGGACGGCCCTCAACACCGAGGACCCCAACCGGATGCGGCTGTACTTCGCCCGGCACAACGGGGTGAACCTGTCGGCGGCGACGATGCTCGTGGTCGGCGGCCACGTCTGGTACTCCTACGGCGCCTCCGACAACATCGGCCGTGAGGTCCGGCCCTCGAACGCGATGCAGTGGCGGATGCTGCGCGACGCCTACGCGCTCGGCGCCACCGTGTACGACCTGCGGGGCATCTCCGACTCGCTGGACGAGACCGACCATCTCTTCGGTCTGATCCAGTTCAAGGTGGGCACCGGCGGACAGGCCGCCGAATACCTGGGCGAGTGGGACTTCCCGCTGAACAAGCTGCTCCACAAGGCGCTCGACATCTACATGTCGCGCCGCTGACCTGACGGTCCTCGCTTCGATAACGTCGACAGCTCTCATACTCCTGATACACCGCAGCCACCCGAAAGGTTCCAGGTCCGGCCATGGCGCTCACGCTCTACGTCGACACTGCTCGCTGGCGGGCGCATCACAAGCACGTGGCCGAGCAGTTCCCGGGGCTCGTCCCGGTCTGCAAGGGCAACGGCTACGGCTTCGGGCACGAGCGCCTGGCTGAGGAGGCTACGCGGCTGGGCGCGGACGTCCTCGCCGTCGGCACGACGTACGAGGCCGCCCGGATCAAGGACTGGTTCGGGGGCGACCTGCTGGTGCTCACGCCCTACCGCCGCGGCGAGGAGCCCGTTCCGCTGCCGGACCGGGTGATCCGCTCGGTGTCGTCCATCGACGGTGTGTACGGCCTCGTGGGCGCCCGTGTGGTCATCGAGGTGATGTCCTCGATGAAGCGGCACGGCGTCAGCGAGCAGGAACTGCCGCAGTTGCACTCGGCCATAGAGAACGTCCGCCTGGAGGGGTTCGCCATCCACCTCCCGCTGGACCGCACCGACGGCTCGGACGCCGTCGAGGAGGTCATCGGCTGGATGGACCGGCTGCGGGCCGCGCGGCTGCCCCTGCACACGATGTTCGTCAGCCACCTCAAGGCCGAGGAACTCGCCCGGCTGCAGCAGCAGTTCCCGCAGACCCGCTTCCGGGCCCGTATCGGCACCCGGCTGTGGCTGGGGGACCACGAGGCCACCGAGTACCGCGGGGCCGTCCTGGACGTCACCCGGGTCGCCAAGGGCGACCGCTTCGGCTACCGGCAGCAGAAGGCGGCCTCGGACGGCTATCTGGTGGTCGTGGCGGGCGGTACGTCGCACGGGGTGGGCCTGGAGGCCCCCAAGGCCCTGCACGGCGTCATGCCGCGCGCCAAGGGCGTCGCCCGCGCCGGCCTGGCCACGGTGAACCGGAACCTTTCTCCGTTCGTCTGGGACGGCAAGCAGCGCTGGTTCGCCGAGCCCCCGCACATGCAGGTCTCGATCCTCTTCGTGCCGGCGGAAGCGGCCGAGCCGAAGGTCGGCGAGGAGCTGGTGGCCCATCTCCGGCACACCACAACGCAGTTCGACCGCATCGTCGATCGCTGAGCCTCTCCCGAACAGCCGAAAGGCCGTACACGGAACCTCCCGTGTACGGCCTTTCGCGTGGTCCCGCCGGACCTTGTTCGCTCAGAGCGAACGGTCTGCCGTCCTGTCGCCGCCCCACTCCACCTGCGGTCCGTCGAAGGGGGCCGCGTGCCGTCCCGGACGGGCCGCGGCCCCGAACACGAACACGTCCTCCGCGCGGTCGAGCACCCCGCCCGAGGGGTCGTCGTCGCCCGCCAGGCGCACCACGTCCCGCTCCGGCATGAGGATGTCGCGCACGATCACGACGCAGAGGTAGAGCGTGCCCAGGAGGTGCAGGCCGATGGCCCAGTGATAGCCGTCGGTCGGCAGGCCCTTGTGGGCGTCTCCGCTGGTCGTGTACGCGAGGTACATCCAGATCCCCAGGAAGTACGCCACCTCGCACGCCTGCCAGATCAGGAAGTCCCGCCACTTCGGCCGGGCCAGTACGGCCAGCGGGACCAGCCACAGCACGTACTGCGGCGAGTAGACCTTGTTGGTCAGGATGAACGCCGCGACGATCAGGAAGGCCAGCTGGGCGAAGCGCGGCCGGCGCGGAGCGGTCAGCGTGAGGGCCGCGATGGCTGCGCAGCACAGGAGCATCAGCAAGGTGGCGAACGTGTTGACGGTGTCGGTGCTGAGCGGGTCGGTGGAGTTCTGGGCCAGGATCAGCCAAAAGGACCCGAAGTCGACGCCCCGTTCCTGACTGAACGTGTAGAACTTCGACCAGCCGTCGAAGGCGAAGAGCATCACCGGCAGGTTCACCGCCAGCCAGGCGACCGCGGTTCCGCCGAACGCCTTCCCGAAGTCCCGCCACTTGCCCGCGCGCCAGCACAGCAGGAACAACGGGCCCAGGAGAAAGACGGGATACAGCTTGGCAGCCGTGGCAAGGCCCAACAGGACGCCGAAAGCGAGGGAACGGCCCCGGGACCACATCAGCATCGCCGAGGCCGTCAGAGCGACCGCCAGGAGGTCCCAGTTGATGGTGGCGGTCAGCGCGAAGGCGGGCGCCAGCGCGACCAGCAGTCCGTCCCAGGGGCGGCGGGCGTGCGTGCGGCTGACGCATACGACGATGACGGCCGCGCACACCATCAGCATCCCGGCGTTGACCATCCAGTACCACTGTTCCTGGTGCTGGATGCTGCCGCTGCCCGGTGTGAGCCAGGCGGCCACCTCCATGAACACCCCGGTCAGCACGGGGTATTCGAGGTACTGCATGTCGCCGGGGAGCTTGTCGAAGTACGGGACGAGCCCGTCGGCGAAGCCGCGCCCCTGGTAGAGGTGCGGGATGTCCGAGTAGCACGCGTGCGTGTACTGCGAACTCGCGCCGAAGAACCAACCGCTGTTGTAGCAGGGTGCCTTCTGGACCAGACCGAGGGCGAACATACCGATCGCCACCAGCGCGACGACCCGTACGGGAGTCCACCAGGACGCCCCGAGAAGGGCCCGCCGGCCGATGGGGCCACCGATCAGTTCGCTACCGGCGGCGGCGACCTGGTCAACCTTGGTCGGCTTCACCGGATCCGGCTCGTGCACGCTCGTGGGCGTCAGTTCTGCACTGGGCATGGGGCACATCCTGCCGTACACACCTAGGAGTACGCCGAGAGCCGCCGCAACCCGATGGATGCGACGGCCCCTGTTTCACGTGAAACGGTCCACGATGGGTGTTTCACGTGAAACACCCATCGTGGACGGTATGGCAGCTAACCGGTTGAGCCTCCGAAGATGCCCCCATTGCCGTTGCCATTGTTGGTGCCGCTGGACTCCGTCGCAGTGGCCGTGTCCGTCGGCGTGGACGTCGAGCCTCCATCGGTGCCGCCGTTGTCACTGCACTGCCAGCTGAACCGGCAGGACTCGGTTGCCGACGGTGTCGAACTCGGCGTCTCACTGGGCGTCTCGCTCGGCGTCTCACTGGGCGTCTCGCTCGGCGTCACCACGGGCGTCGGAGAGGGAGACGGTGCACCGTCCTCGTTCTGGACCTTGTCGATCTTGGTGGCGTCCGGGAAGCCCGGGTCGGAGTCCCCCTTGAGGGCTGCCTCCATGTACTCGGTCCAGATCGACGTCGGGATGTCACCACCGTGAATGGACGCCACGCCCGCCGTGCCGTTCATCGAGAGCAGTTCGGCGTCTTTGGGGTTCTCCCTGAACATCGCGATCGACGTCGAGAGCTGCTGGGTGTAGCCGACGAACCAGGCCGACTTGTTGCTGTCGGTGGTACCGGTCTTGCCGGCCGCCGCGCGGCCCAGAACCTTGGCGTTCTTCGCCGTACCGTTCTGGATGACGTTCTCCAGCGTGTCCGTGACGGTGTTCGCCACGTTCTCCGGCATCGCCTGCTTCACAGCGGGCTTGCTGAAGCCGGGCACCGGCTGTCCGCTCTGCTTGACGGACGTCACCGAGTACGGGTCCGCCTGCTTGCCCGAGGCGGCGAACGTCGCGTAGGCGTCGGCCATCCGGATCGCGCTGGGTGTCGACGTACCGATGGCGAAGGACGGATTGAGGCTCTTGGCCATGCTCGATTCCAGGATGCCCGCCGACTCGGCGACGTCCCGGACCTTCGTCATCCCGACGTCCACTCCGAGTTGGACGTACGGCGTGTTGATGGACTGCTCCATCGCCTTGCGCAGGGTGATGTAACCCCAGGGGTAGTTGCTCTCGTTGTTCTGATAGAAGATCGAGTTGTCCTTGTTCAGGACGTATGTACCGTCCTGCTGCCTCACCTTGAGGTGATCATCGCCGTTGTACTTGCTCAGCGGCGAGATACCGACGCCATCGGTCTTGTACGTGCCGTACTCCATGGCCGCCGCGAGCACGAACGGCTTCCAGGTCGAACCGACGGGGACACCCGAGGTGTCGGCGTTGTTGGTGAAGTGGCCGTTCTCGTAACCGTCACCGCCGTAGAGCGCGACGATCGCTCCGTCCTTGGGCCTCACCGACGCCGCGCCGAACTGGACGTACTTGTCCAGACTGCGCTTCTTCGGGTCGATGCGCTCCTTCTGGATCTTCTTCACGGCCGCGCTCAGTTCGTTGACCTTGTCCTTCTCGAAGGTCGTGTAGATCTGGAAGCCGCCCTTGTCGAACTCGGTCTGCGAGATGTTCGAGTGGTTCAGGACGTACTTCTTGGCCGTGTCGACCAGGTAGCTGATCTGCCCCGTCATGCCCTTGGTCGCCTTCAGGCCCTGGGGTGTGGGGTACTTCTTGATGGCTTCCTGGTACTCGGCGTCCGTGATGTGCTTGTCGTTGTGCATCTGCTCGAGGATCCAGCTCCAGCGTTCCTCGGAGCGCTTGCGGTTCGCGGCGGCGGTCGCCGCGGGGTCGATGTTCGTGGCGCCGATCGGGTCGTAGTACGTCGGACCCTTCAGCAGTGCCGCGAGGAAGGCGCACTGCGACGGCTTGAGATCCACCGCGTCCACACCGTAGTAGGTCTGCGCGGCGGCCTGTATGCCGTAGGCGCCGCGGCCGTAGTACGAGGTGTTCAGGTAGCCCTGGAGGACCTGCTCCTTGCTGAGCTGCGTCCCCACCTTTATGGAGATGAACATCTCCTTGAACTTACGCGTGACCGTCTGTTCCTGGCTCAGGTAGGTGTTCTTGACGAACTGCTGGGTGATAGTCGAACCACCCTGCGTCTGACCGCCCTTGGCCATGTTGACCAGGGCCCGGGCGATACCCATGGGGTCGACGCCCGAGTCCGTGTAGAAGCTCTTGTTCTCGGCCGAGATCACTGACCACTGCATGGCCTTGGGGATCTGGTCGATGGTGATGTTCTGACGGTTCGCCCCGGTACCCGTGGCGACCATCTGGTCGCCGTTGGACCAGTAGTAGACGTTGTTCTGCGACTTGGCCGCGGTGTTCTCGCTGGGGATGCTGACCATCGCGTAGCCGACACCGACCGCGGCCACGATGCTGCCGAAGAACAACAGGCACAGCGTGGAGACAAGCCGCCAGGAGGGCACCCAGCGGCGCCATCCGTACTTGTCGAAGCGCGGATAGTCGATGAACCTCTTCTTGCCGGGCGCGGGAGCGCGTCCTCTGCCCCGACCGGGCCCGTTCGGGCCACCTGGACCGCGGCCCGCCGGCTCGGCCCCTCTGCGACGGCCGCCGCCTCTCTGTGCGGCCCGACGGGCTTCGGCACGGCTGCCGTACTGGCGGTCGTCACCCCCGGAATCGGCGGTGTTCGACCCATAGGAATCGGATGGAGACCCGGTGGTGGCGCCTCGCGGTGCCGCGCGGCGGCCGGAGGTCGGTCCGGACTGGCCGCGTCGGTCCGCGGCACGTCCGCCTCCCTGCGGCTGCGGCGGTTTGCGACGGTGCTCGCTCATCGAACGATTACTCCTCGGGCAGGCGCACCCGTGCGCGCCTGGAAACGGCGGCTGGTTTCCGGTCCCCCCGAAGTACGGATGTGGTCGGTTCTGCATTCATCCGTACCGCACCGGGGACGTTGACGCCCCCACGCGTCACTTGGTTCCCGGTGGTGTGCATGCCGCACAGACTACGCACCGTCAAAACCTGCTTAGCCCCGAAGTTCACCCCAAATCAGGCAACTTGCTTCCAACGAATCAGTGATGTGACGCCGCTCACCATCTCCCCACTTGTCGCATCCGGAAGGCCGTTCTATCGTCTGGATGTATCGAGTCGATACATCAGCTCGGCATAAAGACCGTCACGGTCGGACCGCGGACAGACAGGAGGCGACGATGAGCCGACGTTCCGGCATCCTCGAGTTCGCCATCCTCGGCCTGCTCCGCGAATCCCCGATGCACGGCTATGAGCTGCGCAAACGACTCAATACGTCACTGGGTGTGTTCCGTGCGTTCAGCTACGGGACGCTCTATCCCTGCCTCAAGACGCTGGTCGCCAACGGCTGGTTGATCGAGGAGTCGGGGAACACTCCTGAGGACGCCCTCACGGCCACACTCGCGGGGCGTCGCGCCAAGATCGTCTACCGGTTGACGGCGGAAGGTAAGGAGCACTTCGAGGAGCTGCTCTCGCAGACGGGACCCGACGCGTACGAGGACGAACATTTCGCCGCTCGTTTCGCCTTCTTCGGGCAGACGTCACGCGACGTACGCATGCGCGTACTGGAGGGCCGCCGCAGCCGGCTGGAGGAGCGTCTGGAGAAGATGCGTGCCTCCCTGGCGCGGACCCGGGAGCGCCTCGACGACTACACCCTTGAGCTCCAGCGCCACGGAATGGAGTCCGTGGAGCGCGAAGTGCGCTGGCTGAACGAGCTCATCGAGAGCGAGCGGGCCGGACGCGACCTGAAGGGTCCCGTTCCGGACGGCACCGCTCAGCAGGACAGCACATCCGGGGAGTCGGGCGGCCTGCCCCGGCTCGGGGGTGCCACCCCCGGGCCGGATCCGTCCGATGAAACCACCACATGAGGTCCAGTCAGGGCCTCACCTCGCACACACAGGGAGCAACCGGAATGGGTTCGGTTCGCGTAGCCATCGTCGGCGTGGGCAACTGCGCCGCCTCACTGGTACAGGGCGTCGAGTACTACAAGGACGCCGATCCGGCGACCAAGGTGCCGGGTCTGATGCACGTCCAGTTCGGCGACTACCACGTCGGTGACGTCGAGTTCGTCGCCGCGTTCGACGTCGACGCGAAGAAGGTCGGCCTCGACCTCGCCGACGCCATCGGTGCCAGTGAGAACAACACCATCAAGATCTGCGACGTCCCGAACAAGGGCGTCACGGTCCAGCGCGGTCACACCCTCGACGGCCTGGGCAAGTACTACCGCATGACGATCGAGGAGTCCGCCGAGACCCCGGTCGACGTGGTCCAGGTCCTCAAGGACAAGCAGGTCGACGTCCTGATCTGCTACCTGCCCGTCGGCTCCGAGGACGCGGCGAAGTTCTACGCCCAGTGCGCCATCGACGCCAAGGTCGCCTTCGTCAACGCCCTCCCGGTCTTCATCGCCGGCACCAAGGAGTGGGCGGACAAGTTCACCGAGGCCGGTGTCCCGATCGTCGGCGACGACATCAAGTCGCAGGTCGGCGCCACCATCACGCACCGTGTGATGGCGAAGCTGTTCGAGGACCGCGGTGTCCGTCTCGAGCGCACCATGCAGCTCAACGTCGGCGGCAACATGGACTTCAAGAACATGCTGGAGCGCGACCGCCTGGAGTCCAAGAAGATCTCGAAGACGCAGGCCGTCACCTCGCAGATCCCGGACCGCGACCTGGGCGAGAAGAACGTCCACATCGGCCCGTCGGACTACGTCCAGTGGCTCGACGACCGCAAGTGGGCCTACGTCCGCCTCGAAGGCCGTGCCTTCGGCGACGTCCCGCTGAACCTGGAGTACAAGCTCGAGGTCTGGGACTCCCCGAACTCCGCGGGTGTCATCATCGACGCCCTGCGCGCCGCGAAGATCGCCAAGGACCGCGGCATCGGCGGCCCGATCCTCTCCGCGTCGAGCTACTTCATGAAGTCCCCGCCGGTCCAGTACTTCGATGACGAGGCCTACACGAACGTCGAGAAGTTCATCAAGGGCGAGGTCGAGCGCTAGGACCCGCCGGTTCGGTCGTCGAGGGTCCCCGGGGCATTCCGCCCGGGGACCCTCCTCGTATGTGAGGCTGTGCCCATGGCCGTCGTCCATGACCTGCGCGTCCTTCTGCGCTTCCAGGGCTTCCGCCGCCTGCTCGCCGTACGACTGCTCTCCCAGGGCGCGGACGGCGTCTACCAGGTCGCACTCGCCGCCTACGTCGTCTTCTCCCCGGAGAAACAGACCTCGGCCGGCTCGATCGCCTCCGCGATGGCGGTCCTGCTCCTCCCGTACTCCCTCATCGGCCCCTTCGCCGGCGTCCTCCTGGACCGCTGGCGCCGCCGCCAGGTCTTCCTCTACGGCAACCTGCTGCGCGCCCTGCTGGCCGCGGCCACCGCCGTCCTGATGGTGAGCCAGGTTCCGGACTGGCTCTTCTACGTCTCCGCCCTCTGCGTCACCGCCGTCAACCGCTTCGTCCTCGCCGGCCTGTCCGCCGCGCTCCCTCGCGTGGTCGACGACGAACGGCTCGTCCTCGCCAACTCCCTTTCCCCCACGGCCGGAACACTGGCGGCGACCGCGGGAGGCGGCCTCGCCTTCGTATTCCGCCTGCTGGTCGCGGACACAGACGCCACGGTGGTCCTGCTGGGCGCCGCCCTCTACCTCTGCGCGGCCCTCGCCTCCTTGCGCATGGCCCCCGAACTCCTCGGCCCCGACCTGGCGTTGACTCGGCCCCGCCTGGCGACGGCCCTCGCCGGCACCGCCCGCGACCTGAGAGCGGCGCTACGGCATCTCGCCGCGCCGCAGCGCCGGGAGGCGGTCCGGGCGCTGCTCGCGATGACACTGATGCGCTTCTGCTACGGCGCCCTGACGGTCCTGCTGCTCATGCTCTGCCGGTACGCCCTGTCGTCGACGCCGGACGACGGACTGCGCCTGCTGGGGCTGGCGTTGGGGGTCTCCGGCGCCGGTTTCTTCGTGGCGGCCGTGGTGACACCCTGGGCCGCCGGACGACTGGGCCCCGGCCGCTGGATCGCCGTGTGCGCCGCGGGTGCCGCGGTCCTGGAACCGGCCCTCGGCCTCCCGTTCACCACCGCCCCGATGCTGGCGGCGGCCTTCGTCCTGGGACTGACCACACAGGGCGCGAAGATCGCCACGGACACGATCGTGCAGTTCTCGGTCGACGACGGCTTCCGCGGCCGGATCTTCTCCGTCTACGACGTCCTGTTCAACGTCGCGTTCGTCGGCGCGGCGGCGATGGCCGCCCTGGTACTGCCGCCGGACGGTCGCTCGGTGACCCTGGTGGTCACGGTCGCCGTTATCTACTCGGTGGTTGCTGCGACTATGGCCCATTTTGAGCGCCGAAAAGTGTCACATCACTGACACGGAGTCGATCCGGGTCACAGCGGTGTCAGTGGGTGCCGGTAACTTACGTGCGTCTTACTTCGCATCATGCCGCGTGCCATGCCGCGTCATGCGCCCACGTTCCAGGGGGGACCCCAAATGACAACTCCGCCGCCTCAGAGCCCGAACCCATACGCCCAGGGCCAGCAGCCCTACGGCGAGCCTCAGGCGCAGGCTCCGTACCCGCCGCAGGGTCAGGCGCCGTACCCGCCCCAGGGCGGCTACCCGCAGCAGCCCGGCCAGCCCGGGTTCCCGCCGCAGGGCGCGGCTCCGTTCGCCCCGGTCCCGGCGCAGCCCAGGCGCCGGTTCAGCCCCAAGCTGATCCGGCTCGCCATCATCCTCGTGATCGGCATCGGCGCCGCCATCTACGGCGTCATATCGAGTCAGCACGACGCCGACACGGCAAAGGTCGGCGACTGCATGCACCGCGGCAGCACCAGCGACACCAACCCGGACCTCAAGGTCGTGAAGTGCAGCGACGCGAAGGCTCAGTACACGGTGCTGGCCAAGATCAGCGGCAGCTACTCCGAGGCCGAGGCGGAGACCAAGTGCACGGCGGCCGCGAAGGACTTCCAGTACTCGTACACCGAGAGCGGTGACGGCAGCGACTTCCTGCTCTGCCTGAAGGACTACAAGAAGTAAGGCAGTTGCGGCGCGGGGCGGTGTCTCATGTTTCACGTGAAACACCGCCCCTGATGCTGTCCGGGGTCATGTTTCACGTGAAACATGACCCCGTTTCGCGACCTCAGCTTTCCGAGGCCCACCACTCCTTGAGCGCGGCCACCGCCGCCTCATGCTCCATCGGCCCGTTCTCCAGCCGCAGTTCGAGCAGGAACTTGTAGGCCCGACCGATGGCCGGCCCCGGGGTGACGCCCAGAATCTCCATGATCTGGTTGCCGTCGAGGTCCGGACGGATCGAGTCCAGCTCCTCCTGCTCCTGAAGCTGCGCGATGCGTTCTTCCAGCCCGTCATAAGCACGGGACAGTGCGGCAGCCCTGCGCTTGTTCCGGGTGGTGCAGTCCGAGCGGGTCAGCTTGTGGAGTCGGTCCAGGAGCGGGCCGGCGTCACGGACGTAGCGCCGGACCGCCGAGTCGGTCCACTCGCCGGTGCCGTAGCCGTGGAAACGCAGGTGGAGTTCGACGAGCCGCGAGACATCCTTCACCAGCTCGTTGGAGTACTTGAGCGCCAGCATGCGCTTCTTGGTCATCTTCGCGCCGACCACCTCGTGGTGGTGGAACGAGACCCGGCCGTCGTTCTCGAAGCGGCGCGTGCGCGGCTTGCCGATGTCGTGCAGCAGTGCGGCCAGCCGGAGGGTCAGGTCAGGACCGTTCTCCTCCAGTTCGATCGCCTGCTCCAGCACGATCAGTGTGTGTTCGTAGACGTCCTTGTGCCGGTGGTGCTCGTCGCTCTCCAGGCGCAGGGCGGGCAGCTCGGGCAGGACGTGGTCGGCGAGACCGGTGTCGACGAGAAGCGCCAGGCCCTTGCGTGGGTGCGCGGAGAGGATCAGCTTGTTCAGCTCGTCCCGCACCCGCTCGGCCGAGACGATCTCGATCCGCCCGGACATCTCCGTCATCGCCGTGACGACCTCGGGAGCGACCTCGAAGTCGAGCTGCGCGGCGAACCGGGCCGCCCGCATCATCCGCAGGGGATCGTCCGAGAAGGACGCCTCGGGCGTACCCGGAGTACGCAGCACCCGGGCCGCGAGGTCGCCGAGACCGCCGTGCGGGTCGATGAACTCCTTCTCCGGGAGGGCGACAGCCATGGCGTTCACCGTGAAGTCGCGCCGGACGAGGTCCTCCTCGATGGAGTCGCCGTACGACACCTCGGGCTTGCGCGAGGTCCGGTCGTAGGCCTCCGACCGATAGGTGGTCACCTCGATCTGGAAGCTCCGGTCGACGTCTCCGACGCGGGCGTCCTTCTGCACCCCCACCGTGCCGAACGCGATCCCGACCTCCCAGACGGCGTCCGCCCACGGCCGGACGATCTTCAGTACGTCCTCGGGCCGTGCGTCCGTCGTGAAGTCCAGGTCATTGCCGAGCCGGCCGAGCAGCGCGTCGCGCACCGACCCGCCGACCAGGGCGAGGGAGAACCCGGCCTCCTGGAAACGGCGGGCGAGTTCGTCGGCGACGGGAGCCACCCGCAGCAGTTCGCTCACCGCGCGATGCTGCACCTGGCTCAGGGCACTGAGGTTGTCTTCGTTGGCGTTCGGCACAAGAAAAAAGGGTACGTGGCCTGGGCGACCCCGGGCGCCTCCATTAAACCTCCATGGACACGCACCCTGATATCGGCGCAAGGTCAGCCTCTGCGACGTACCGGAGCACCCCTCTTTATACGCGCACATACAGGACGCGCCGATATCGATCTGCGATCTTGTGGAGCAGTCCGCGGCACTTCCCCTCAGCGCGCATCGTTACCATGCGTGGACGCACATTGCGACGACCACTGACGACGACGAGGGACGGGCGAGCGCGTGGCCGAGGCGGCAGACTTCCAGGGGACGTGTCCCTCACCTGCCCGCCGGTGGCTGCGGCGCACCGGCGCACTGCTCGCCGGGGCGCCTCTGCTGGCCGGCCTCCTCCAGATGTCCGTCGCCGCGCCCGCCGGCGCTGCCGAGCAGGCTTCCGCACAGGCCGCCTCCGGCTCGCAGACGGTGTCCGTCTCCGTGGACACGCTCACCCCCAGCGTCCCCACGGACGGGGACACGCTGACCGTCTCCGGGACGGTGACGAACAACGGCAAGCAGGCGGTCACCGACGCGCATGTGGGCCTGCGCCTGGGGCAGGCGCTGAGCACTCGCTCGGCGATCGACAGCGTCGCCGAGCGCACCGGCTACATCCAGGGTGTCGACGGCTCGGAGATCGACGACAAGTACACGCAGAAGTTCTCCAAGCTCACTCCGGGCGTCGCCGAGCCCTTCACCCTCTCCGTGCCGGTCGACAAGCTGGACCTCGGCGACGACGGCGTCTACCCGCTCGGTGTCTCGCTCTCCGGCCAGACCTCCGCCCAGCCGTGGGACCAGGTGCTGGGCATCCAGCGGACGTTCCTGCCGTGGCAGCCCGACGACGCGGACACGAAGACGAAGACGACGTATCTGTGGCCGCTCGTCTCCACCGTCCACATGACGGCCCAGACGGGTTCCAACGAACAGCAGACTCCGGTCTTCCTCAACGACGACCTCGCCAAGGAGATCGCCCCGGGCGGCCGGCTCGAGCAGATGCTCTCCCTGGGCAAGGACCTCGACGTCACCTGGGTGATCGACCCGGACCTGCTGGCCTCCGTCGACGCGATGACCCGCAGCTACAAGATCCAGGGCGACGGCGACACCACCACGACCGGCACCCACCAGGCGGTCGCCAAGGCGTGGCTGGCCCAGTTGCAGTCGGCGGTGGCGGACAAGGAGGTCGTCGCCCTCCCCTTCGCCGACCCGGACCTGGCGTCCCTCGCCCACAACGGCACCAGCGTCACCGGCTCGCTGAGCCACCTCAAGGACGCCACGGACGTCGCCGCGACCACCGTGGAAACGGTGCTCCATGTGACACCGAACACCGACTTCGCGTGGCCGGTGAGCGGCGCCGTCGACCCGTCGATCATCAAGGTCGCCACCTCGGCCGGCGCCGACAAGGTGATCGCCCGCAGCGACAGCCTCCAGGAGACCGGCGGCCTGCCGTACACGCCCTCCGCGGCCCGTCCCATCGGTGGCGGTACGACGGCGGTGGTCGCCGACGCGCGCCTCTCGACGGCGTTCGAGGGCGATCTGACGAAGGCCGGGGCGGCCACGCTGGCCGAGCAGCAGTTCCTGGCCCAGAGCCTGGCCCTGGACCTTCAGACGGACAAGCAGCGCAGCATCGTCGTCGCCCCGCAGCGCATGCCGACCGCGGGCCAGGCCCAGGCGATGGCCGAGGCGCTGACGGCTCTTCAGGGCAGCACGTGGTCCGAGTCGCAGGATCTCGCCGCGGCGGCCAAGGCCAAGCCGGATCCGGGTGCCACCACGAAGATCCCGTCGTCCTCCAGGTACCCCTCCTCGCTACGCAAGCAGGAGCTGCCCAGGTCGGCCTTCGAGGAGATCGCGACCACTCAGGACAAGCTCGACAACTTCCAGGTGATCCTCAGCAACGAGGCCCGCGTGGTGACCCCGTTCGGGCGGGCCATGAACCGCGAGATGTCCACGTCGTGGCGCGGCCGGGCAGGTGAGGCGGAGAACTTCCGCCAGGGCGTGCTGGGCTATCTCGACGACCTCGTCGACCAGGTCAAACTGATCGACAAGTCCGAGACCAAGCTCTCGGGCCGCAGCGCCACGATCCCCGTGACCGTGCAGAACAACCTGGTGCAGGGTGTCGACCACCTGATCCTGCGCCTCACCTCGACGAACCCCACCCGCCTCAAGATCGGCGGCAAGGCCTACACGGAGCAGAAGGTAACGGTCAACGGCGGGCACAGCCAGTCGGTGAAGTTCACCACCACGGCCAACGCCAACGGCAAGGTGGGTGTGGTCGCCCAGCTGTACACGGAGGACGGCCAGGAGTACGGGCAGGCCGTCAACTTCGACGTGAAGGTCACCGAGGTCACCGCCACGGTGATGCTGGTCATCGGCGGCGGCGTCCTGCTGCTCGTCCTCGCCGGCTTCCGGATGTACACGCACCGCAAGCGGGCCGCCGCCCGCCAGGCCGAGGAGGAGGGTCCCGACGGGCCCGAAGACGCGGCCGGCGAAGCGCCTGAAGGCCCGGAGAACCCCGAGGGCCCGCAGGACCGTCTCCAGGAGAAGTCCGGCACTCCGTCCCGGGCGGACGACCCGGAGCACCCGAGTGACCCGACACCGGACACCGCACCGGAAAGCGCCGACCCGTCCGGCACTGGTGAGAGAGTGGACCGTTGAGCGATGTCGTGGCCGGTGGGCCCGGGGACGATGAGGTGGGGTAACCATGAACGCGCCGTACGACGGTGACCGCGGTCAGGGCGCGGGCAGCTCGGGCTATCCCGAGGGCCCGCCGCCCGAACACGGCCAGGTGCCGCCGCAGCCCCCCGCGGACATGTACCTCCAGGACGCCTACGACCAGGATCCCTACCGGGCGCAGGACCTCTCCGCCCAGGACCCGGTCGCCGAGGCGCTCTACGACCGCGCCGCCCACCCCCCGCCGCCTCCGGGCACGTACCAGCCGCAGCCCCCGCTCTACGCCCAGCCGCCCCAGTCCCCGTACGCCCCCGACCCCCGCGTGTGGGCGCAGACCCCGGCGCCCGAGCCCGAGGGCCCGACCCAGTACCTGCCCTATGGCGACGACGCCCGCACGACCCAGTTCGTGGGCGTCGACGACCTGGTGACCGGGGCCGGCGAGGACTACCAGGAGCCGGACGCCTTCGCTCACCTCTTCCGGGACCAGGGCCAGGGCGGCGGACGCCCGTCGATGGATCCCCCCGGGGTCCCCGGTCCGTCCCCGGCACCGCCCTCGGGCCAGGCACCCTTCGCGCCGGCCCCGGCACCGGTGTCCGACGCCACGATGCAGCTCACTCCGACGGCACCCGCGCCGTCGGCCACTCCCAAGAAGAGCGGGAAGGCCGGTGGGCTCCTGAAGTCGAGTGCCGTGATGGCCGCGGGCACGATGGTCTCCCGCCTGACCGGCTTCATCCGTTCCGCGTTGATCGTCTCGGCCTTGGGCCTCGGCCTGCTCGGTGACTCCTTCCAGGTCGCCTACCAGTTGCCGACCATGATCTACATCCTCACCGTCGGCGGTGGCCTCAACTCGGTCTTCGTGCCGCAGTTGGTGCGCGCCATGAAGGACGACGAGGACGGCGGCGAGGCCTTCGCCAACCGCCTGCTGACCCTCGTCGTGGTGGCCCTCGGCGGCCTCACCGTCCTCGCGATGTTCGCGGCACCGCTCCTGGTGCGCATGCTCTCGACATCGGTCGCCAACGACCCCGCCGCGAGCGAAGTCGCCGTCACCTTCACCCGCTACTTCCTGCCCTCGATCTTCTTCATGGGCATCCACGTGGTGATGGGCCAGATCCTCAACGCCCGCGGCAGGTTCGGCGCGATGATGTGGACCCCGGTCCTGAACAACATCGTCATCATCGTGACGCTGGGCATGTTCATCTGGGTCTACGGCACCGCCGGCAGCTCCGGCATGACCGCCGGGAACATCCCGGCGGAGGGCCAGCGACTCCTGGGAATCGGAGTTCTCCTCGGGCTCGTCGTGCAGTCCCTGGCGATGATCCCGTACCTGCGCGAGACGGGATTCCGTCTCCGACTGCGTTTCGACTGGAAGGGCCACGGCCTCGGCAAGGCCGCGATGCTCGCCAAGTGGACGGTCCTCTTCGTCCTCGCCAACCAGGCGGGCGCCATGGTCGTCACCCAGTTGTCCACCGCCTCGGGCAAGGACTCCGGCGTCCTGGGGACAGGCTTTGCGTCCTACGCCAACGCCCAGCTGATCTGGGGTCTGCCGCAGGCCATCATCACCGTCTCCCTGATGGCCGCCCTGCTGCCCCGTATCTCGCGCTCGGCCGCCGAGGGCGACAGCGGAGCCGTCCGCGACGACATCTCCCAGGGTCTGCGTACGACGGCCGTCGCGATCGTGCCCATCGCCTTCGGCTTCCTCGCCCTCGGCATTCCGATGTGCACCCTGATCTTCGGCTCCTCCGGCACCAGTTCGGCCACGAACATGGGCTTCATGCTGATGGCCTTCGCCCTCGGCCTGATCCCCTACTCGGTGCAGTACGTCGTCCTGCGCGCCTTCTACGCCTACGAGGACACCCGGACGCCCTTCTACAACACCGTCATCGTGGCCGCGGTCAACGCGGGCGCCTCGGCGGTCTGCTTCTTCGTGCTCCCGGCCCGCTGGGCCGTGGTCGGCATGGCTGCCTCGTACGGCCTCGCGTACGCGACCGGTGTCGGTGTCGCCTGGAACCGGCTGCGCAAGCGGCTGGACGGCGACCTGGACGGCGCCCGTGTACTGCGGACGTACGCTCGGCTCGGTATCGCCTCGGTGCCGGCCGCACTGCTCAGTGGTGCGGCCTGCTACGGGATCGGACATACGCTCGGCCAGGGTGTCGTCGGCTCGTTCGCCGCGCTTCTGGTGGGCGGTGCCGTACTGCTCGGCGTCTTCTACATCGCGGCCCGCCGCATGCGCATCGAGGAGCTCAACTCCCTCGTGGGCATGGTGCGCGGGCGCTTGGGGCGCTGAGCGGGGGCACATGCACAACCATCGTCCGCCGCTGTGTGTCGTGCATAGCGGCAGACTGTGGGCACAATTGGTTTCGGCGTCGGACAGCGTGCAACGGATGGGGAGGCAGGAGCGGCGGTGGCGGAACGGAGCACGGCTGCCGTCGACGTGGCAGACAACAGCGGCGACAAGCCGCTGACCGCCAAGGCGGACCAGTCCACGGCCGACGGGGTGGCCCAGAACCCGGAGCGGGACACGGACAGCGACCAGGCACAGGGGAGCGGCGGGATCGAGGAAACCGGGAAGGCCTCACCTCCCGAACTGCACAGCGGGCACAAGCTCGCCAGACGGTATCGCCTCGAAGAGTGCGTCACTCGTCTGGACGGCTTCAGCAGTTGGCGCGCGGTGGACGAGAAACTCCGCCGTGCCGTCGGTGTGCACATCCTGCCTGCGGACCATGCGCGGGCCCGCTCGGTGCTGGCCGCGGCCCGTTCCTCGGCGCTGCTGGGTGATCCCCGTTTCGTCCAGGTTCTGGACGCCGTGGAGGAGAACGACCTCGTCTACGTCGTGCACGAATGGCTGCCCGACGCCACGGAACTGACGGCGCTTCTGGCACCCGCCCCGCTGGAGGCGCACGATGCCTACCAGATGGTCAGTCAGATCGCCTCCGCGATGGCCGCCGCCCACCGCGAGGGCCTCGCCCATCTGCGCCTGAACCCGAACGCGGTGCTGCGCACCTCGTCCGGCCAGTGGCGGATCCGGGGCCTGGCCGTCAACGCCGCGCTGCGCGGCATCAGTTCGGACACCCCGCAGCGCACGGACACCGAGGCGATCGGCGCCCTGCTGTACGCGGCGCTCACCCAGCGCTGGCCGTACGAGAGCGACGCCTACGGCCTGTCCGGGCTGCCCAAGGGCGTCGGCCTCATCGCTCCCGACCAGGTCCGCGCAGGCGTCCACCGAGGTCTCTCGGAGCTCGCCATGCGCGCGCTCGCCAACGACGGTGCCACGGCCTCCCGGCACGAAGCCGCGTGCACCACTCCGGAGGAGCTGGTCAAGGCGATCGGCGAGATGCCCCGCATCCGCCCGCCGGAGCCCGCGTTCACCGCGCCTCCCGAATACCAGCGCACGACCTACCAACAGGGCACGTACGGCCGCCCCGCGCCGCGCCCCGGTGCCACCCAGGCGGTGCCGACGCCGCCGCCCCCACTGCAGAGCCGCACCGGCAAGGCGCTCAAGTGGGCCGTGTCCGCGCTGCTGATCGCCGCGCTGGGACTGGGCAGTTGGCAGCTCGCGGACGCGCTGATGGATCAGGGCAACAAGTCCGACGACACCAAGCAGACGCAGCCGACGGACGGGAACGACAAGAGCGGCGACAAGACCAAGCCGGTCAAGACGCTCTCCATCCAGGCCGCCCAGGAGTTCGTGGCGAAGGGCGACGCCCAGCACCCCAACGACGTCGACAAGACGTACGACGGCGACCCGTCGACGTACTGGCGGACCTCCAGCTTCATAGGGGGCCCGGTGCTCGCGCCGTACAAGCCGGGCGTGGGCATCGTCTACGACCTCGGTTCGGCGCAGAACGTCGCCACGTCGACCATAGGGCTCTACTACAGCGGCAACCACACAACGGTGCAGCTGTACGCGGCCGACTCGCTGTCGCCCTCCTCCCTGGACTCCATGACGCAGATCGGCGCCGTCACGACGAGCGGGACCAGTGCGACGGTGAAGGTCACCAAGCAGGTGAAGACCCGGTACGTTCTTGTCTGGCTCACCGCTCTGCCGCACGCACCGAGCGACCGGTACAGCGATGCCGGCTACAAGCAGGCCATCACCGACGTGAAGTTCACGGGCTGACGTCTCACCGGAGGGGGAGGGGGTCCGATGGCGGAAGGCGCCGGACACGACGGCATAAGCGATCAGGATCTGCTCGCCCGTCATGTCGAAGGCGACCCGGACGCCTTCGGTGAGCTCGTACGGCGCCACCGGGACCGTCTCTGGGCCGTGGCCCTCCGCACGCTGGGCGACCGCGAGGAGGCCGCTGACGCGGTCCAGGACGCCCTGGTCTCCGCCTACCGGGCCGCCCACACCTTCCGCGGCCAGTCGGCCGTCACGACCTGGCTGCACCGGATCACCGTGAACGCCTGCCTGGACCGTGCCCGCAAGGCCGCCTCCCGGAAGACGTCGCCGGTCGACGACACCGAGCGACTCGAACAGCTCCTGGAACCGCACGAGTCGGCCGCCGCCCCGGCGGAACGCAACGACTTGCACCGCCAACTGCTGGAAGCCCTGGGCACCCTCCCGCCCGACCAGCGCGCCGCCCTCGTCCTCGTGGACATGCAGGGCTACCCGGTCGCGGAGGCCGCTCGCATGCTCGATGTGCCGACGGGCACGGTGAAGAGCCGCTGCGCACGCGGAAGAGCCAGACTCCTTCCGCTCCTCACCCATCTGCGGCCGGAAAGAGCCGCTGACGACGAGGAACCGGGCGCACGACGGAACCGGGCGGAGGGGACATCCGTCCCACCGGCAGCGGGACCACGCGAATCGTCGGGTCCCAAGGATGCAGGGCCGAGCGATTCAGCTGCTGTGAAGGGCGGAGGTGGGCGAGCGTGACATCCACGACGGACACGGCCGGGCACCCGGATGTCGCGGAGATCTCCGACCTCACCGAGGGCCTCCTCCCGCCGTCCCGGACGACCGAGGTACGACAGCATCTGGACGAGTGCGAGCTCTGCGCGGATGTCTTCGACTCGCTGGAGGAGATCCGGGGACTGCTGGGAACACTGCCCGGCCCACCGAGGATGCCCGTCGAAGTCGCGAGCCGTATCGACGCGGCCCTCGCCGCCGAGGCCCTGCTGGGCGCCACCGCCCCCGAGACCCTGGCCGCACCGACCTTGGTGAGCGCGTCCCGATCCGTGTCCGGCAAGGACACCGGGACGCATGTTTCACGTGAAACATCGCTTCAGACGGACCGCCCGTCCGGACGTGCGCATGCGGCGACCGGCCCCGGACGCAAGGACCGGAGTCGCGGCGGTCGCCGCGGGAGGATCGTCCTGGGAGCCGTGTTCACCGCGGCCGTACTCGGAGCCGGTTCCCTGTTCCTCCAGTCGCTGGGCGATCACAAGACGTCCGAAGCGGCTCACGGGAATCCGACCAGCGCGGCGGACACCTTCTCGAAGGGGAAGCTGGAGAGCGAGGTCGGAGATCTTCTCTCCACCAAGACCGCCACGAGTCGGGGCCCCGGCACCGGGGATTCCTGGAACGCCGCGACTGTTCCGGAGGACGGTACGAAGTCCTCCACCAAGACTCCCCAAACCCTGATCCAGCCCTCGGGCACCATCCCGAACTGCATCAGGCAGGGCATCAACCGTGGCAACGAGGATGTCCTGGGTGCCAAGAAGGGCACCTACAAGGGGAAAGCCGCGTATCTCGTGGTGCTGCCCGATGCTTCCGACAGCACCCGGGTCACGGCCTATGTCGTCGACGCGACCTGTGTCGGTGGGCAGACATCCGCCCCTGGCAAGGTCCTTCTGACGCAGTCGTACGCGCACCCCTGACTCCGGACGCCTCCTCTCCGACCAGTGTGGTACTGCCCTCCTGTGTGCCGTCTCCGTGTGCCCGGACACACCGGGAATGCGGGCCCCGTAGGATCCGTTGGGTGGGGTGGAGGCTCTGACAGGGGCTCCCACCGGTCGTACTGACGCAGTCCAGAGACGAGGAACCAAGCCGTGAGCGACGTCCGAAACGTGATCATCATCGGCTCCGGGCCCGCCGGCTACACGGCGGCGCTCTACACCGCGCGCGCGTCGCTGAAGCCGCTGGTGTTCGAGGGCGCCGTCACCGCCGGTGGCGCGCTGATGAACACCACCGAGGTCGAGAACTTCCCGGGCTTCCAGGACGGCATCATGGGCCCCGAGCTCATGGACAACATGCGCGCCCAGGCCGAGCGCTTCGGTGCCGAGCTGATCCCGGACGACGTGGTCTCCGTCGACCTCACCGGTGAGATCAAGACCGTCACGGACACCTCGGGCACCGTGCACAAGGCGAAGGCCGTCATCGTCACCACCGGCTCGCAGCACCGCAAGCTGGGCCTGCCGAACGAGGACGCTCTCTCCGGCCGGGGTGTCTCCTGGTGTGCGACGTGTGACGGGTTCTTCTTCAAGGACCAGGACATCGCCGTCATCGGCGGCGGCGACACGGCGATGGAGGAAGCGACCTTCCTCTCCCGCTTCGCCAAGTCCGTGACGATCGTGCACCGCCGGGACAGCCTGCGTGCCTCCAAGGCGATGCAAGAGCGTGCCTTCGCCGACCCGAAGATCAAGTTCGTCTGGGACAGCGAAGTCGCCGAGATCGAGGGCGACCCGAAGCTGGCCGGCCTCAAGCTCCGCAACCTGAAGACCGGGGAGCTCTCGGACCTCGCGGTGACGGGTCTGTTCATCGCGATCGGCCACGACCCCCGCACGGAGCTCTTCAAGGGCCAGCTGGACCTGGACGGCGAGGGCTACCTGAAGGTCGAGGCGCCCTCGACCCGGACCAACCTGACCGGCGTCTTCGGCGCCGGTGACGTCGTCGACCACACCTACCGCCAGGCGATCACCGCCGCCGGCACCGGCTGCTCCGCGGCTCTCGACGCCGAGCGTTTCCTCTCCGCCCTCGCGGACGAGGAGAAGACAGAGCCCGCGAAGACCACCGTCTGACCCCCATCCGCCCCACCGCACGATCAAGTTAAGGAGCCCGCCGTGGCCGGCACTCTGAAGAATGTGACCGACGATTCCTTCGAGCAGGACGTCCTCAAGAACGACAAGCCCGTCCTCGTGGACTTCTGGGCCGCCTGGTGCGGTCCGTGCCGTCAGATCGCTCCGTCCCTCGAAGCCATCGCCGCCGAGTACGGCGACAAGATCGAGATCGTCAAGCTCAACATCGACGAGAACCCGGGTACGGCCGCCAAGTACGGCGTGATGTCCATCCCGACCCTGAACGTGTACCAGGGCGGCGAGGTCGCCAAGACCATCGTCGGTGCCAAGCCGAAGGCCGCGATCGTCCGCGACCTTGAGGACTTCATCGCCGAGTGATGTTTCACGTGAAACATGGATGGGCCGACTCTCCGGAGTCGGCCCATTTGCTTTGGAGCTGTCCCTAGCTCTAGGGCGTTTCTTGTGGATCAGCGTGCGGACCAGATGAAGATGCCCGCGATGTGCAGTGCGGCAAGGTAGACGGTGGCGGTCTTGTCGTATCGAGTGGCAAGGCCGCGCCACTGCTTGAGCTTGTTGATGCACCGCTCGACAGTGTTGCGCTGCCGGTAGGCGGTCTTGTCGAAGGCGGGTGGCCTGCCGCCGGACCGGCCCCGCCGCCTGCGCTTGGCGATCTGGTCGGCAGGCTGCGGGATGACGGCCCGGATGCCGCGGCGGCGCAGGTGGGTGCGGATGGCCCGGGAGGAATACGCCTTGTCCGCCAGGACTGTCTCCGGGGTGGTCCGGGGCCGTCCGACCGGCCGGGCCACCCTCAAGCGGGCCATGACCTCAGTGAATGCGGGTGCATCACCCGCCTGTCCCGGTGTGAGGCAGAAGGCCAGGGGGCGGCAACGTCCGTCGGCAACCAGATGGATCTTGGTGGTCAGTCCGCCGCGGGAGCGACCGAGGGCATGGTCGTGCGGCTCGCCGGCCGGGGCCCCTTTTGACGGGCCCCGGCGGCGTGCTGGTGGGCGCGGACGATGGTGGAATCGACGGCGACGACCCAGTCGAGGTCGCCTTCGGAGTCGGCCTGGGCCAGCAGCGCGGCGAAGACCTTCTCCCAGGTGCCGTCGGCCGCCCACTTCCGTAGCCGGTTGTGGACGCCCTTCCAGGAGCCGAACTCCTCGGGCAGGTCCATCCACGGGCAGCCGGTGCGGTACTTGAAGGCGATCGCGTCGATCACCTGCCGATGATCCCGCCACCGCCCACCCCGCCTCGGTGCCCGATCGGGTAACAGCGGCTCGATCCGGGCCCACTGGGCGTCAGTCAACGACACACCCAGACCAACGATCAGATGATCCGAAGGAAACGCCCTAGAGCGGTCGCAGCGCTGGTTCCTTCTGTACGGCTCCCAACAGCCGGTCGAGCGCCAGCTCCACGTCCTCCTTCCAGGAGAGCGTTGTACGCAGCTCCAGCCGCAGCCGTGGATGGGCGGGATGCGGGCGGACCGTCTTGAAGCCCACGGCGAGCAGATGGTCGGCGGGCAGTACACAGGAAGGCTCTTTCCAGCGAGTGTCGCCGAAGGCCTCGATCGCCTTGAAGCCCCGCCGCAGCAGATCCTTGGCGACCGTCTGCACCATGACCCGGCCCAGCCCCTGTCCCTGGTAGCCCGGCATGATGAACGACGTCATCAGCTGCACGGCGTCCGGTGAGACGGGGCTCGTGGGAAACGCCGTGGAACGAGGAACGTAAGCAGGGGGCGCGTAGAGGACGAAGCCCACCGGCACGTCATCCACGTAGACGACCCGCCCGCAGGAACCCCAGTCCAGTAGGACGGCGGAGATCCACGCTTCCTTCTCCAGGGCCGCCGTGCCGGCGTTTACCGCGGCCTGGCCGCTGACGGGGTCCAGCTCCCAGAAGACGCACGACCTGCAACGCTGGGGGATGTCCGGGAGGTTGTCCAACGTGAGCGGTACGAGCCGACGCCCCATGAAGGCTGATCCTCGCTTCCTTCGCCCGCAGCGTCGCGGGCGGCTGTCAGAGCGCTGCGTTCCCTGAGCAGACTGCCGACGAATCCGCCGACCGCTCCCAGGCCCAGACCCGCGCTCACCAGTCCGGTGCGGCTCACCGTTCGCATGGCCCCTGCCTCCCCTAAGAGGTGCTGCCAGGTGGATGCGCCATACCCGAACGCATCGTATCCATGATGCGATTGCATCGATACCGACAGAAAGCAAAGAGCGGGCCGCGTTCCGGTACACACCGGACACGGCCCGCCCCACAGGTCTGACGAACGAAACCCACGCCGTGGGCGGACGGCTCAGGCCTCCTCCTCCGAGTCGTCGTCCAGCAGACCCCTCTGCAGGACAGGCCCCTCACCCGGAGCCAGCGAGCCGAGGATCCGCTCAAGGTCCTCCATCGAGGCGAACTCGACAGTGATCTTGCCCTTCTTCTGCCCCAGGTCGACCTTCACTCGAGTCTCGAAGCGATCCGAGAGACGCGTGGCGAGGTCGGACAGTGCCGGGGAGACCAAGGCACCGGCTCGCGGTCCCTTGGAGCGCTGGGACGACTGAGGCCGCGAATCCATCAAGTGCACGATCTCTTCGACGGCCCGTACCGAGAGACCCTCGGCCACGATCCGGTGAGCCAGCCGGTCCTGCTCCTCCGAGTCGTCCACGGAGAGCAGTGCCCGGGCATGGCCGGCGGAGAGCACTCCGGCCGCGACCCGGCGCTGGACCGACGGCGAGAGCTTCAGCAGACGCAGGGTGTTGGAGACCTGCGGGCGAGAACGCCCGATACGGTCCGCCAGCTGATCGTGCGTGCAGTTGAAGTCCTTGAGCAACTGGTCGTAGGCAGCCGCCTCTTCGAGCGGGTTCAGCTGGGCACGGTGCAGGTTCTCCAGGAGCGCGTCCAGGAGAAGCTTCTCGTCGTCCGTGGCCCGCACGATCGCGGGGATGGCGTCGAGCCCGGCCTCACGGCAGGCCCGCCAGCGCCGCTCGCCCATGATGAGTTCGTAGCGCGTCGGGGCGATCTGTCGTACGACGACGGGCTGGAGGAGGCCGACCTCCTTGATGGAGGTGACGAGCTCCTGGAGCGCGTCCTCGTCGAAGACCTCACGCGGCTGGCGGGAGTTCGGTGTGATGGAGTCGAGAGGCAACTCGGCGAAGTGGGCACCGATGGGAGGCGCGAACGTCTCCACGGCGCCGTACGACGGCTCCTCTGTGTCGTAGGAAGCCGGCGGCAGGGTGGTGACCTTCGCCGCGGCCACTCCTCGGTCGCCGGTGATGACCGGAACGGCCGTGGGAGACGCGGAAGCAGAGCCGCCCCCCATGGCGGCCGGAGCCACTGTCTTCTCCCCGGTCGGGGCTGCGGGGATCAGTGCGCCGAGCCCACGGCCCAAACCCCTCCGTCGCTCGCTCACTGGATGCCCTCCACCATGCTCTGGTCGCTCTGCGCGCCGATGTGCGCATGTGGCGCGTCGTAGCTGACGCCCACACCCTTCAGTGCGATTTCCCTTGCTGCTTCAAAGTAGGAGAGGGCACCGCTCGATCCGGGATCGTAGGTCAGTACCGTCTGCCCATAACTCGGCGCCTCGGAGATACGGACCGAGCGGGGAATGCTCGTCCGCAGCACCTCGTCGCCGAAGTGGCTGCGCACCTCGTCCGCGACCTGGGACGCGAGACGCGTCCGGCCGTCGTACATGGTGAGCAGGATGGTCGACACATGCAGGTTGGGGTTGAGGTGTCCCCGCACCAGGTCGACATTGCGGAGCAGTTGTCCGAGGCCCTCCAGCGCGTAGTACTCGCACTGGATCGGGATGAGAACCTCCGCACCGGCGACCAGCGCATTGACTGTCAGCAGGCCGAGCGAGGGCGGACAGTCGATGAGGATGTAGTCCAGCGGCTGCTCGTAGGCCTGAATCGCCCGCTGCAGTCTGCTCTCTCTGGCCACCAGGGACACCAGCTCGATCTCCGCACCGGCGAGATCGATCGTGGCAGGGGCACAGAAGAGACCCTCGACATCGGGAACCGGCTGCACAACCTCGGAGAGAGGCCTGCTGTCGACCAACACGTCATAGATGGAAGGAACTTCCGCGTGATGATCGATCCCCAATGCCGTGGAGGCATTGCCCTGTGGGTCGAGGTCGACCACCAGAACACGGGCACCGTGGAGTGCCAGCGAAGCGGCAAGATTGACGGTCGTCGTCGTCTTGCCCACCCCACCCTTCTGATTGGCGACAACCATGATTCGGGTCTGCTCGGGTCGCGGCAGGCCCTCGCCCGCACGACCTAGGGCTTCCACAGCCAGTTGGGCAGCACGACCGATGGGAGTGTCGTCCATAGGGGGCGGTGTTTCACGTGAAACATCCTCCCCCATCGACTCGGTACGGGGACCGGGGACCGGATCGGTCATCGGTCCCGCGATGTTGGCGTCGGACCGCAAGGATTCACTCTCCTCGACTTCAGGCTCGCAATGAACAGAGCCTCCCATGTCTTCAGGGTCGTGAACCAGTGAGGCCTGTTGTTCTGTGGAGAATTCCACCTCTGTGGACAACTCCGTGCCCTCTCCGAGTGATCCGAGAGGCTTCCGATCGCGGGGTTCGGCCGCGCGGCTGCGGCTGATGATGCCGTGGAGCAGTGAGCGACGTTTCACGTGAAACACGATGCACAGCAGCCGAGGCCGAACTGTCCGCGACACTCCGGAATGCGTAGGTTAGGCAGCTTGTGTGGAGTAAGTCTCGTCCTCAGGACGGATCAGCGACGGCGGCGCGTCCGTCCAGTGCGCGCCGCCTTGGCGCGTTTGGCGGCGAAGCGGACACCACCGGGACTCTCCCCGACCTCGACGCGCACGACCGTCGAGAGCGGATCCACGATGCCCTCGCCCACGTGGAGGATGGACGTCTCCACAGCACCGAGCTTGCTCAGAGCTGTTCCCGCTGCCTTGAGCTCTTCCTCGGCGGTGTCGCCCTTGAGGGCGAGCATCTCTCCGTAGGGACGCAGCAACGGGATGCCCCAAGTGGCCAGCCGGTCCAGCGGTGCCACGGCCCGGGCCGTCACCACATGGACGGGCTGCAACTTGCCCATGACCTCTTCGGCCCGTCCGCGCACGACGGTCACATGGTCCAGGCCCAGCAACTCGACGACCTCGGCGAGGAAGTTGGTCCGCCGCAGCAGGGGTTCCAGGAGCGTGATCTTCAGATCCTCCCGGACGAGCGCCAGGGGAATGCCCGGCAGGCCGGCCCCCGAACCGACGTCGCAGACCGTCACGCTCTCCGGCACGACCTCCGAGAGCACCGCGCAGTTCAGGATGTGCCGTTCCCACAGGCGGGGCACCTCACGTGGGCCGATGAGACCACGCTGCACACCCGCGTCGGCGAGCAGCTCGGCGTACCGGACCGCATCCTCGAAGCGATCGCCGAACACCTCGCGCGCCACCTCGGGCGCAGGGGGAAGCTCCGCTGCCTCCGTCACGGGGGACCGTCCTTCCGTACCGCAAAAGCGCATGGGGCGCTGACCATCAGGACCACCAGAACTACAGGACTATCAGGCTGACAAAGTTCGGCCCCGTCTGCTCAACAGACGGGGCCGGTGGAACGTGGGGACCGATCAGGCGGGAAGCACGACGACGAAGCGCTGCGGCTCCTCGCCCTCCGACTCGCTGCGCAGTCCCGCGGCCTTGACGGCGTCGTGCACGACCTTGCGCTCGAACGGGGTCATCGGGTTCAGCTTCACCGGCTCACCGGTGTTCTTCACATCGGCCGCGGTCTTGGCACCCAGCTCGGAGAGCTCGGTCCGCTTCTTGGCCCGGTAGCCGGCGATGTCCAGCATCAGACGGCTGCGGTCCCCGGTCTCCCGGTGGACCGCCAGGCGGGTGAGCTCCTGGAGTGCTTCCAGCACCTCACCGTCACGGCCGACGAGCTTCTGCAGGTCGCGGCCGCCGCTGTCGCTGATGATCGACACCGCGGCGCGGTCGGCCTCGACGTCCATGTCGATGTCGCCGTCGAGATCGGCGATGTCGAGCAGACCCTCAAGGTAGTCCGCCGCGATCTCGCCCTCCTGCTCCAGGCGGGACAGGGTGTCTGCACCCTCGGCAGCGGCGGAGGTGGTGGTGCCTTCCGTCACGGGATGGACTCCTTCTTACTTCTTGGACGGGGACTTGGGCCGCTGCGGACCCTTGCGCTGTCCGGACTGGGCCTTGCTGCGGGTACCGCCGGCGGGCTTGGGAGCCGCCTTCTTGGCAGCGGTGGCGGGCTTGGCGTCCTCGGGTTCGTCCGACTTGCTCAGCGAGGTCTTCGGCTCGGCGTCATCCGCCGTGTCGTCGGCCGACTTCGCGGCGGTGGACTGGCGCTGGGACTTGGTCTGCCGCTTGGGCTGCTGGCGCCTGGGAGCGGCCGTGGTCGGCGTGCCGTCCTCGGACTCCACCGCCGCCTCGCCCTTCACCACAGTCCCGTCGGCCTGGGCCACGAGGCCCACCTTCGTGAGGCTGTTGATGAACTTGCGCTCGAACTCGTTGCGCTCACGGCCCTTGGAGACGATCGCCTTGACGATGGCCTTCTCGCCCCGGCTGCGGGTCTTCTCGTGGTGCGTGACGTGCTTGGTCAGGCGCTCCAGGTAAGCGGCCTGGGCCTTGGAACCCGGGGTCGGGTTGTTGCGGATGACGTACATCTGCTGGCCCATGGTCCACACGTTGGTGGTCAGCCAGTAGACGAGGACACCGACGGGGAAGTTGATACCGAAGATGGCGAACATGACGGGGAAGACGTACATCAGCATCTTCTGCTGCTGCATGAACGGGGTCTTCACCGTGGTGTCGACGTTCTTCGTCATCAGCTGGCGCTGCGTGTAGAACTGCGACGCCGACATCATCACGATCATGATCGCGGTGACGACCCGGACGTCGGTCAGCGTGGCACCGAGCGCCTCGACCTTGCTGCTGCTGTCCGTGAACTTCGCGGCCAACGGGGCACCGAAGATGTGCGCCTTACGCGCGCTGGCGAGCAGCGAGTCGTTGATGACGCCGATCGTCGAGCCCGTCGCGATGCCGTTGAGCACGTGGTACAGGGCGAAGAAGAACGGGGACTGCGCCAGGATGGGAAGGCACGAGGAGAGCGGGTTGGTACCCGACTCCTTGTACAGCTTCATCATCTCTTCGGACTGACGCTGCTTGTCGTTCTTGTAGCGTTCCTGGATCTTCTTCATCTCGGGCTGCAGGGTCTGCATGGCCCGGGTCGCCTTGATCTGCTTCACGAAGAGCGGGATCAGGCAGATGCGGATCAGGATCACCAGGGACACGATGGACAGGCCCCAGGCCCAGCCCGTGTCGGGACCGAAGACCTTCCCGTACACCGAGTGGAACTGGACGATGACCCAGGAAACGGGTGTCGTGATGAAGCTGAAAAGACTGGCAATCGTGTCCACTAATCATGCTCCTTGGGCATGGGACGGTGTCTCTGCGGCCGGGCTCGAAGGACTCAGCCCTTCAGTGGCCGTTTCGGCGGCGGAGGTCCCGCCCTTGTCTGCGCGCCGTGCGCCTCGCAGCATCTCGTGCCACCTCGGTCGCTTGCGCGGCGGGACATGGTCCACACCGCCGAGCGACCACGGGTTGCACCGCAGGATGCGCCAGGCCGTGAGCGCGGTGCCCTTGATCGCGCCGTGCCGGTCGATGGCCGTATAGCCGTAGTGGGAGCACGACGGGTAGTACTTGCACACCGGCCCCAGCAAAGGACTGATCGTCCACTGGTACAGCTTGATCAGTGCCAGTAGTGGGTACTTCATCGCGCGCCCCCTCCCAGCAGCCGCTGAACGGCGGCATCCAGGTCTTGGGCCAGCTGTGCATGGTCGGCGTCGCCCGCTCCGGGCAGCGCTCGTACGACTACCAGGCTACCGGGGGGAAACAGGGCGACTCGCTCACGCATCAGATGGCGAAGTCTGCGCTTCACTTTGTTGCGCACCACGGCGCCGCCCACTGCCTTGCTGACGACGAAACCCGCACGCGTCGGGGGAGCGCTCTCCCCTGGCGCGTGCGGGTCCGTGGCACCGCTACGAAAGTGGACGACGAGAAGCGGGCGGCCGGCCCGGCGACCCCGTCGTACCGCGGTCGCGAAGTCCTCGCGCCGCCTCAGCCGATGCTCGGTAGGCAGCACGACGTCATGACCTGATCGGGATCAGGCGGACAGGCTGGCGCGACCCTTGCCACGACGGTTCGCGAGAATCGCGCGACCGGCACGGGTACGCATCCGCAGGCGGAAGCCGTGGGTCTTGGCCCGACGACGGTTGTTCGGCTGGAAGGTGCGCTTGCTCACGAGGGGGCTCCAGAAATAAATCGGTGGTTGCGGGTGCCGTCCTGGCTGTCACCGTGCGCCCACGAGTAGCTCGCAGTAACGCCCGAGTGCACCGCTGACCGATCACCCACATGCGATCTGTGCCCATCGGAGGCAGGCGGCAGCAGCCATCGACAACTCGACCTGGTCACGGTACGCGGGGCTACGCCATCCGGTCAAACCAGCGGTCACAGCGAGACACTATCCACAGGCTGGGGACAACAACTTGAACCGCACCCGTCGCCCTGACTACCGTGGCTGGACTCTGATTCGTTCCTTTGTCCCCCGCCCCGACACCTTTTTCCCCTGCGTCCCACCCGATTTACATCCCGTCCCGTCCGCGAACCACACGTTCGTGGGACCCGTGAGAGAGCGTGCCCTGTGGCTGACGTACCTGCCGATCTTGCCGCAGTGTGGCCACGAGTGCTGGAGCAACTTCTCGGTGAGGGGCGTGGGCAGGGTGTCGAGACCAAGGACGAGCACTGGATCCGGCGCTGCCAGCCCCTGGCACTCGTCGCAGACACCGCCTTGCTCGCCGTACCGAACGAATTTGCGAAGGGCGTGCTCGAAGGCCGTCTCGCGCCGATCGTCAGCGAGACCCTGAGCCGCGAGTGCGGCCGGCCGATCCGGATCGCGATCACCGTCGACGACTCCGCCGGCGAGCCCCCGGGCCCGCCGGCGCCCCCCGCCCCGCCCCAGCGCCGCTACGAGGAACCCGAGCAGAACCGGGACCCGTACGAGGGCGGCTACGGCCGTCATCGCGCCGAGCCGCTCCCGGGCGGCCCCGGCGACCAGCTGCCCACCGCCCGCCCCGCCTACCCGTCGGAGTACCAGCGGCCCGAGCCCGGCGCCTGGCCGCGCCCGTCGCAGGACGACTACGGCTGGCAGCAGCAGCGGCTCGGCTTCCCCGAGCGGGATCCGTACGCGTCGCCGTCCCCGGACCAGTACGCGCCGCCCGCACAGGATCAGTACGCGTCACCGTCGCAGGACCAGTACGGCTCGCCGTCCTCGGACCAGTACGGGGCACCGTCGAAGGATCAGTACGGCGCACCGCCCCAGGACTCCTACAAGCCGCAGCAGGACCAGTACGCCCCGCCTGGGCAGGACTACCGCCCGCAGTCGATGGAGCGTCCGTCGTACGAGCAGCAGCGCGCGGAGTACGAGCAGTCGCGGGCCGAGTACGAGAAGTCCCGCGCGGAGTACAACCAGCGCGACGCGCGCCGCGATCTGTCCGACTCGCGCTCGTCGTCGAACTCCGGCCATGTGCACCGCGGCGGCCCGGGCTCGCCCGGGCCGCTGGGCTCGAAGCCCGCGCCGGCGGCCGGACCGGGTGAGCCGACCGCACGCCTGAACCCGAAGTACCTCTTCGACACGTTCGTCATCGGTGCCTCGAACCGCTTCGCGCACGCGGCCGCGGTCGCCGTCGCCGAGGCGCCCGCGAAGGCGTACAACCCCCTTTTCATCTATGGGGAGTCGGGGCTCGGCAAGACGCACCTGCTGCACGCGATCGGGCACTACGCGCGGAGCCTGTACCCCGGCACGCGCGTGCGGTACGTGAGCTCGGAGGAGTTCACCAACGAGTTCATCAACTCGATCCGCGACGGCAAGGGCGACAGCTTCCGCAAGCGGTACCGCGAGATGGACATCCTCCTGGTCGACGACATCCAGTTCCTCGCGGACAAGGAGTCGACGCAGGAGGAGTTCTTCCACACCTTCAACACGCTCCACAACGCGAACAAGCAGATCGTGCTCTCCAGCGACCGGCCGCCGAAGCAGCTGGTCACGCTGGAGGACCGGCTGCGGAACCGTTTCGAGTGGGGTCTGATCACCGACGTCCAGCCGCCCGAGCTGGAGACCCGTATCGCCATCCTTCGTAAGAAGGCGGTGCAGGAGCAGCTCAACGCCCCTCCGGAGGTCCTGGAGTTCATCGCCTCCCGCATCTCGCGCAACATCCGCGAGCTGGAGGGGGCGCTGATCCGGGTGACGGCGTTCGCGTCGCTCAACCGGCAGCCGGTGGACCTCGGTCTCACCGAGATCGTCCTCAAGGACCTCATCCCTGGCGGCGAGGACTCGACCCCGGAGATCACCGCGTCGGCGATCATGGGCGCGACCGCCGACTACTTCGGCATCACGGTCGAGGACCTGTGCGGCAGTTCGCGCGGGCGCCAGCTGGTCACGGCCCGCCAGATCGCCATGTACGTGTGCCGTGAACTGACCGACCTCTCGCTGCCGAAGATCGGCGCGCAGTTCGGCGGCCGCGACCACACCACGGTCATGCACGCCGACCGCAAGATCCGCGCGCTGATGGCCGAGCGCCGCTCGATCTACAACCAGGTCACCGAACTGACCAACCGCATCAAGAACGGCTGACAGCAGCGGAGTTGGGACGCCGACGGCGGCGAATCCACGACACCGAGGGGCGCCCAGGGATTTCTCCCCGGGCGCCCTTCGCCTTGCCGGGAGCCGGCCGCGACGCCGCTCGGAGGGAACGTGCAGACGCTTCAACGGCCAGCCGGGAGGGCGGGCCCAAAGGCGTCCGAAGGCGTCGCGGAGTCCTCCAGGGCGATCCGCAGCCGGGGCGGCGCAGCTACCCGGGCGCTCCCCAGCCGCTCCCCAGCCGTTCGCGAGGCGCTTCGGAGGCGCTCCGACGGCGGTCTAGCGGCGGTCCGACGGCGCTCCGGAGGCGGTCTGCCGATGGTCGGGAGCAAGTCGGAAGCCGCTTTGAAGCGGTCAACGCCCTTCCCGGACCGATCCCGCGGCTGCTCGGGCCGGGTCCGTCGTCCATCCACAGCTGTGTGCAGACCGCCCGCTGTTCGAATACTCGCCGGGTTACGGCCGCCCTCCACAGATTCGGTGACTTTCTTCCGTCCACATCCTGGGGACTGCGAAGTTGTCCAGATCGTGTCCACAGGCCTCGTGGGTGAGAGACCATCAGTCCAGGTCAGGTGCTTGTGGATTCGTGGACAAAAGATCTCCACAGGCTGTGGACAAATCCGTGATCCACAGGCTGGGGACGGAGTTGTCCACCGACAACCCACAGGCTGGGGGCGGTTGTCCCCAGCGATCCCCAGCTTCTCCACACCGCTGTCCACTGTTCGGCAACGCGACGCGCCACCTCACCGTGTCGAGTGAAAGGCGTCACACGAAGGTGCCGGGTTGGGCTGTGGGAAAGGTGGGTAAAGCTGGGGACGGCGCTGGGGAGAAGTGGCCCTCGGCTGTGCATGGGGTGTGCAGAACTTTCCGTTCTCCACAGAAACCCGAGGTTGTCCACCGCCGTCACCCACAGGACCGGTGGACAAAATTCCTGCTCTGAGCTGGGAAAACGGGGTTATCCACGGTATCCACAGCCCCTACTACTACTAGCAACTAGAGAGAGCTGGGAAACCGTTTCGAAGCGGGGCCTGTGCACAACTCGCGCTTCGTCGCCCGACCGCCCCTCGTCACGACTTGACCCCGAGAGGCACCTACTGTCAGTGCCGTGCGTCAGACTGTTCCCCGGTGTCCTTCCCCTCACAGGGACCGACCACACCGAGACAGACGACGAAGCCAGGCAGGCCGAGAAGCGCCGGCAACAGCAGGAGGCGGCAACAGTGAAGATCCGGGTGGAACGCGACGTACTCGCGGAGGCAGTTGCCTGGGCGGCACGCAGCCTCCCGGCCCGTCCGCCGGCGCCGGTCCTCGCCGGCCTCCTGCTGAAGTCCGAGGAGGGGCAGCTGAGCCTGTCCAGCTTCGACTACGAGGTCTCCGCGCGGGTGTCGGTCGACGCGGAGGTCGAGGAGGAGGGCACGGTCCTCGTCTCCGGCCGGCTGCTCGCCGACATCTGCCGCGCCCTCCCCAACCGTCCGGTGGAGATTTCCACAGACGGTGTACGGGCGACGGTGGTCTGCGGCTCCTCCCGCTTCACGCTGCACACACTCCCTGTGGAGGAGTATCCGGCGCTGCCGCAGATGCCGGGCGCGACCGGCACCGTCCCAGGTGAGGTGTTCGCCTCGGCGGCCGCCCAGGTGGCCATCGCCGCCGGGCGCGACGACACGCTGCCCGTCCTCACCGGTGTGCGCATCGAGATCGAGGGCGACACGGTGACGCTGGCGTCCACCGACCGCTACCGCTTCGCGGTCCGCGAGTTCCTGTGGAAGCCGGAGAACCCGGAGGCGTCCGCGGTCGCCCTGGTGCCCGCCAAGACCCTCCTGGACACCGCCAAGGCCCTTACGAGCGGCGACAGCGTGATCCTGGCGCTCTCCGGCTCGGGCGCGGGCGAGGGCCTCATCGGCTTCGAGGGCGCCGGCCGCCGTACGACGACCCGGCTCCTGGAGGGCGACCTCCCGAAGTACCGCTCGCTCTTCCCGACGGAGTTCAACTCCATCGCGGTGATCGAGACCGCCCCCTTCGTGGAGGCCGTCAAGCGCGTGGCCCTGGTCGCCGAGCGCAACACGCCGGTCCGACTGAGCTTCGAGCAGGGCGTGCTGATCCTGGAGGCCGGTTCCAGCGACGACGCACAGGCTGTGGAGCGGGTCGACGCGAACCTTGAGGGCGACGACGTGTCGATCGCCTTCAACCCGACGTTCCTGCTGGACGGCCTGAGCGCCATCGACTCCCCGGTGGCCCAGCTGTCCTTCACGACCTCCACCAAGCCCGCGCTGCTCAGCGGCAAGCCCGCCCTGGACGCCGAGGCGGACGAGGCCTACAAGTACCTGATCATGCCGGTCCGCCTGAGCGGCTGACCCGTACCGACGAGAACACCGCAGGTCGGGGCATACGCGGCCGGGTACTTCTGAGCGCGTATGCCCACAGGTGTGCATGACCGTCCGGGTTTAGGCTCGGACACAGGTACGCAAGTGCCCTCATGCCACGTCGCACCCTAAGGAACAACTGATGGAGCTCGGTCTCGTCGGCCTCGGCAAGATGGGCGGCAACATGCGCGAGCGCATCCGCCGCGCAGGCCACACCGTCATCGGATACGACCGCAACCCGGACCTCGCCGATGTCCACAGCCTGGGAGAGCTTGTGGACAGGCTCAAGGGCCCCCGCGTCGTGTGGGTGATGGTCCCGGCCGGTGCCGCCACCCAGTCGACAGTCGACGAGCTGGGCGAGCTCCTGGAGCCCGGCGACGTCGTCGTGGACGGTGGCAACTCGCGTTGGACGGACGACGAGAAGCACGCCGAGGAGCTGGGCGCCAAGGGCATCGGCTTCGTCGACGCGGGCGTCTCCGGCGGTGTGTGGGGCCTGACGAACGGCTACGCGCTGATGGTCGGCGGCGATGCCGAGAACATCGCCAAGGTCCAGCCGGTCTTCGACGCCCTCAAGCCCGAGGGCGAGTTCGGGTTCGTGCACGCCGGCAAGGTCGGCGCCGGGCACTTCTCCAAGATGGTCCACAACGGCATCGAGTACGCCATGATGCAGGCCTACGCCGAGGGCTGGGAACTCCTGGAGAAGGTCCACTCCGTCACCGACGTCCGCGAGGTCTTCCGGTCCTGGCAGGAGGGCACGGTCATCCGCTCCTGGCTCCTCGACCTCGCCGTCAACGCCCTCGACGACGACGAGCACCTGGACAAGCTCAAGGGCTACGCCGAGGACTCCGGCGAGGGCCGCTGGACCGTCGAGGCCGCCATCGACAACGCCGTGCCGCTGCCCGCGATCACCGCCTCCCTCTTCGCCCGGTTCGCCTCCCGCCAGGAGGACTCGCCCCAGATGAAGATGGTCGCGGCCCTGCGCAACCAGTTCGGCGGCCACGCCGTCGAGACCAAGTAATCCACAGATCCACAGGCCCGGCCTGTGGATCCACAACCTGGGGGAGGTCGGCGAACGACCATGCACGTCACGCATCTGTCGCTGGCCGACTTCCGCTCGTACGCCGGGGTCGACGTCCCGCTCGACCCCGGCGTCACCGCGTTCGTGGGCCCCAACGGGCAGGGCAAGACCAACCTCGTCGAGGCGATCGGCTATCTCGCCACCCTGGGCAGCCACCGCGTCTCCTCCGACGCCCCGCTGGTCCGCGTGGGCGCCGAACGCGCGATCATCCGGGCGCAGGTCCGACAGGGCGAGCGGCAGCAGCTGGTCGAGCTGGAGCTGAACCCGGGCCGCGCCAACCGGGCCCGCATCAACAGGTCCTCGCAGGTCAGACCCCGTGACGTGCTGGGCATCGTACGGACCGTGCTGTTCGCGCCCGAGGATCTCGCCCTGGTGAAGGGGGATCCCGGGGAGCGGCGGCGTTTTCTGGACGAGCTGATCACCGCGCGGTCGCCGCGCATGGCCGGTGTGCGGTCCGACTACGAGCGGGTGCTCAAGCAGCGCAACACCCTGCTGAAATCGGCCGCGTTGGCGCGGCGGCACGGCGGGCGCTCGATGGACCTGTCCACGCTCGACGTGTGGGACCAGCATCTCGCGCGCGTGGGCGCCGAGTTGCTCGCCCAGCGGCTCGATCTGATCGCCGCGGTGCAGCCCCTCGCCGACAAGGCGTACGAGCAACTGGCGCCCGGCGGCGGCCCGGTGGCCCTGGAGTACAAGCCTTCGGCGCCCGGTGAGGCGCACACCCGCGAGGACCTCTACGAGCAGCTGATGGCGGCGATCGCGGAGGCGCGCAAACAGGAGATCGAGCGGGGCGTCACCCTCGTAGGACCCCATCGGGACGATTTGATTCTCAAACTCGGTCAGTTGCCCGCCAAGGGGTACGCCTCGCACGGGGAGTCCTGGTCGTACGCGCTGGCGCTGCGGCTCGCGTCGTACGACCTGCTCAGGGCCGAGGGCAATGAGCCGGTGCTGGTGCTCGACGACGTGTTCGCCGAGCTGGACACCCGGCGTCGGGAGCGGCTGGCGGAGTTGGTGGCGCCGGGCGAGCAGGTGCTGGTGACGGCGGCGGTCGACGACGACGTACCGCATGTGCTGGCCGGGACGCGGTACAGCGTGGCGGAGGGGGCGGTGGAGCGCGTATGAGTACGAACGAGCCCGCCCCGCGCCCCGAGCGCCCCGCAGCCGGGGAAACCACGCCCGAGAAGGCCGCCGAGCCCTCCGGCGTCGACCTCGCGCGCGTGGCGTTGCGCGCCGCGAAGGAACAGGCACGCGCGCGTGGGGACGCGGCGCAGCAGAAGAAGCAGGCGCGGCGCGGGGGCCTGCGCTCCGGCGCGCGCGCCGACGGACGCGACCCGATGGCACTCGGCGCTGCGATCAACCGGCTGCTGAACGAACGCGGCTGGGAGACGCCGGCCGCGGTGGGCGGTGTGATGGGCCGCTGGCCGCAGATCGTCGGCGAGGACCTGGCCAAGCACTGCGTACCGGAGCGGTACGACGAGGACGAGCGGGTGCTGGTCGTGCAGTGCGACTCCACGGCCTGGGCGACCCAGTTGCGGCACCTCACGCCCACCCTGGTGGCCAGGCTCAACGAGGACCTGGGGCACGGCACCGTACGGATGATCAAGGTGCTCAACCCCGGTGGACCGCCCCGCCGCTACGGCCCGCTGCGGGCTCCCGGCAGCACGGGTCCCGGCGACACCTATGGGTGACTGACATCACAGTGCGGGCCCGGGCGGGCGACCGGACGCGGTTGCGAATACCGACCTGACCCAGGAGTAGCAAAGGGTTCATACCCGGAAGCGCTGAGTGCCGCTGTAAGCCTCTTTGAGCCCCGTTCCGCATATGGGGAGTCGGGAGAGACCGGTTGAGGGCGGCACATGAGGACTCAGGTACCGGCAAACCCCCATCACTGTCGGCGCTACCGGTAGACTGGAAGCAATCCCGCCCCACTTGTGGGACACACACCGAGCAACGCTGACTAAGGCTTACCAACGCAACACGCCGCAGCCGCTCCGGCCATCAGCCGGGTGCCTGGCTTGTGCTGTGCCAGAAAGGGCGCTTCGTGGCCGATTCCGGCAACCCCAACGAGAACATCCCGTCCACCGACGCCGGCGCCGACGGCGAGGCTCACTCCTCGAACGGCGAGGTCACAGCCTCGTACGACGCCAGCGCCATCACCGTCCTCGAGGGTCTGGACGCGGTCCGCAAGCGACCCGGTATGTACATCGGCTCGACCGGTGAGCGAGGCCTGCACCACCTGGTGCAGGAGGTCGTCGACAACTCCGTCGACGAGGCGCTGGCCGGCCACGCGGACACGATCGACGTCACGATCCTGCACGACGGCGGCGTACGCGTCATCGACAACGGCCGCGGCATCCCGGTGGGCATCGTCCCGTCCGAGGGCAAGCCCGCCGTCGAGGTCGTGCTGACCGTGCTGCACGCGGGCGGCAAGTTCGGCGGCGGCGGCTACGCGGTCTCCGGCGGTCTGCACGGAGTGGGCGTCTCCGTCGTGAACGCGCTGTCCAGCAAGGTCGCCGTGGAGGTCAGGACCGACGGCTTCCGCTGGACGCAGGACTACAAGCTGGGCGTCCCCACCGCCCCGCTCGCGAAGCACGAGGCCACGGACGAGACCGGCACCTCGGTCACCTTCTGGGCCGATCCGGACGTCTTCGAGACCACCGAGTACTCCTTCGAGACGCTCTCGCGGCGCTTCCAGGAGATGGCGTTCCTCAACAAGGGTTTGACGATCAAACTCACTGACGAGCGCGAGCTGGCGAAGGCCACGGCCGGTGCCGACGAGGCGGGTGCGGACGAGAAGGACGAAGTAAAGACCGTCACGTACCACTACGAGGGCGGCATCGTCGACTACGTGACGTACCTCAACTCCCGCAAGGGAGACGTGGTGCACCCGACCGTCATCGACCTGGAGGCGGAGGACAAGGAGAAGAGCCTGTCCCTCGAGGTCGCGATGCAGTGGAACAGTGGTTACAGCGAGGGTGTGTACTCCTTCGCCAACATCATCCACACGCACGAGGGCGGCACGCACGAAGAGGGCTTCCGGGCCGCGCTGACGTCACTGATCAACAAGTACGCGCGCGACAAGAAGCTGCTCCGCGAGAAGGACGACAACCTCACGGGCGACGACATCCGCGAGGGTCTGACCGCGATCATCTCGGTGAAGCTGGCCGAGCCGCAGTTCGAGGGCCAGACGAAGACCAAGCTCGGCAACACCGAGGCGAAGACCTTCGTACAGAAGGCGGTCTACGAGCACCTGAACGACTGGCTGGACCGCAACCCGAACGAGGCGTCGGACATCATCCGCAAGGGCATCCAGGCGGCCACCGCGCGCGTGGCGGCCCGCAAGGCCCGCGACCTCACCCGCCGCAAGGGCCTCCTGGAGACCGCGTCCCTGCCGGGCAAGCTCTCCGACTGCCAGTCGAACGACCCCACCAAGTGCGAGATCTTCATCGTCGAGGGCGACTCCGCCGGCGGCTCGGCCAAGTCCGGCCGTAACCCGCAGTACCAGGCGATCCTCCCGATCCGGGGCAAGATCCTCAACGTCGAGAAGGCCAGGATCGACAAGATCCTGCAGAACCAGGAGATCCAGGCACTGATCTCCGCCTTCGGCACCGGGGTCCACGAGGACTTCGACATCGCCAGGCTGCGCTATCACAAGATCATCCTGATGGCGGACGCCGACGTCGACGGACAGCACATCAGCACCCTGCTGCTGACCTTCCTGTTCCGCTTCATGCGGCCGCTGGTCGAGGCCGGGCACGTGTTCCTGTCGCGCCCCCCGCTGTACAAGATCAAGTGGGGCCGCGACGACTTCGAGTACGCGTACTCGGACCGCGAGCGCGACGCCCTGATCGAGCTGGGCCGGCAGAACGGCAAGCGCATCAAGGAAGACTCGATCCAGCGCTTCAAGGGTCTCGGCGAGATGAACGCCGAGGAGCTGCGCATCACCACGATGGACCAGGAGCACCGCGTCCTCGGCCAGGTCACCCTGGACGACGCCGCGCAGGCCGACGACCTGTTCTCGGTCCTCATGGGCGAGGACGTCGAGGCGCGCCGCCAGTTCATCCAGCGCAACGCCAAGGACGTCCGCTTCCTCGACATCTGAGTCGGTCTCAGCTGACCGCACCAGGAAGGATCCCCACCAGCAATGACCGACGAGAACACGTCCGGTACGCCTGAAGAGGGCGCGATCATCGCCCAGCGCGTCGAGCCCGTCGGGCTCGAGACGGAGATGCAGCGCTCGTATCTCGACTACGCGATGTCCGTCATCGTGTCGCGCGCCCTGCCCGACGTCCGGGACGGCCTCAAGCCCGTCCACCGCCGCGTCCTGTACGCCATGTACGACGGCGGCTACCGGCCCGAGAAGGGCTTCTACAAGTGCGCCCGCGTCGTCGGCGACGTCATGGGCAACTACCACCCGCACGGCGACTCCTCGATCTACGACGCGCTGGTCCGCCTCGCGCAGCCGTGGTCGATGCGGATGCCGCTGGTGGACTCGAACGGCAACTTCGGCTCTCCGGGCAACGACCCCGCCGCCGCCATGCGCTACACCGAGTGCAAGCTGGCGCCGCTGTCCATGGAGATGGTCCGTGACATCGACGAGGAGACCGTCGACTTCACGGACAACTACGACGGCCGCTCCCAGGAGCCGACCGTCCTGCCGGCCCGCTTCCCGAACCTGCTGATCAACGGCTCGGCGGGCATCGCGGTCGGCATGGCCACCAACATCCCGCCGCACAACCTCCGTGAGGTCGCGGCGGGCGCCCAGTGGTGCCTGGAGAACCCCGAGGCCTCGCACGAGGAGCTGCTGGACGCGCTGATCGAGCGCATCAAGGGCCCCGACTTCCCGACCGGCGCGCTTGTCGTCGGCCGCAAGGGCATCGAGGAGGCGTACCGCACCGGGCGCGGCTCGATCACCATGCGCGCGGTCGTCGAGGTCGAGGAGATCCAGAACCGCCAGTGCCTGGTGGTCACGGAACTGCCGTACCAGACCAACCCCGACAACCTCGCGCAGAAGATCGCCGACCTGGTGAAGGACGGCAAGGTCGGCGGCATCGCGGACGTCCGCGACGAGACGTCGTCCCGTACCGGCCAGCGCCTGGTCATCGTCCTCAAGAGGGACGCGGTCGCCAAGGTCGTACTGAACAACCTCTACAAGCACACCGATCTCCAGTCGAACTTCAGCGCCAACATGCTGGCCCTGGTCGACGGTGTGCCGAGGACCCTCTCCCTGGACGCGTTCATCCGGCACTGGGTGGCGCACCAGATCGAGGTCATCGTCCGCCGTACGAAGTTCCGGCTGCGCAAGGCCGAGGAGCGGGCGCACATCCTGCGAGGCCTCCTGAAGGCCCTGGACGCCATCGACGAGGTCATCGCGCTGATCCGGCGCAGCGACACCGTGGAGATCGCGCGTACGGGCCTGATGGAGCTCCTGGAGATCGACGAGATCCAGGCGAACGCCATCCTGGAGATGCAGCTCCGCCGACTGGCCGCCCTGGAGCGCCAGAAGATCATCCAGGAGCACGACGAACTCCAGGCGAAGATCGCCGAGTACAACGAGATCCTCGCCTCCCCGGTCCGCCAGCGCGGCATCGTCAGCGAGGAACTCGCCGCGATCGTCGAGAAGTTCGGCGACGACCGCAAGACGATGCTGGTGCCCTTCGACGGTGACATGTCCATCGAGGACCTCATCGCCGAGGAGGACATCGTCGTCACCATCTCGCGCGGCGGCTATGTCAAGCGCACCAAGACGGACGACTACCGCTCCCAGAAGCGCGGCGGCAAGGGCGTCCGGGGCGCGAAGCTCAAGGAAGACGACATCGTCGACCACTTCTTCGTGTCGACGACCCACCACTGGCTGCTGTTCTTCACCAACAAGGGTCGCGTCTACCGCGCGAAGGCGTACGAACTCCCGGACGCCGGGCGCGACGCGCGCGGGCAGCACGTCGCGAACCTGCTCGCCTTCCAGCCGGACGAGGCGATCGCGGAGATCCTCGCGATCCGCGACTACGAGGCGGCGCCCTACCTGGTCCTCGCGACCAAGGGGGGATTGGTGAAGAAGACGCCTCTGAAGGATTACGATTCGCCCCGTTCCGGCGGTGTCATCGCGATCAACCTCCGTGAGACGGAGGACGGTTCCGACGACGAACTGATCGGTGCCGAACTCGTCTCGTCCGAGGACGATCTGCTGCTGATCAGCAAGAAGGCACAGTCGATCAGGTTCACCGCGACGGACGACGCCCTGCGCCCCATGGGGCGTGCCACCTCCGGTGTCAAGGGCATGAGTTTCCGCGAGGGCGACCAGCTTCTCTCGATGAATGTTGTTCGACCCGGTACGTTCGTGTTCACTGCCACAGACGGCGGGTACGCGAAGCGGACCGCTGTCGACGAGTACCGCGTCCAGGGTCGCGGCGGCCTGGGTATCAAGGCCGCCAAGATCGTCGAGGACCGCGGTTCTCTCGTCGGCGCGCTGGTGGTCGAGGAGACCGACGAGATCCTCGCCATCACGCTGTCCGGCGGTGTGATTCGTACGCGAGTCAACGAGGTCAGGGAGACGGGCCGTGACACCATGGGCGTCCAACTGATCAACCTGGGCAAGCGCGATGCCGTCGTCGGTATCGCTCGTAACGCCGAGGCGGGATCCGAGGCGGAGGAAGTCGCCGGCGACGAAGCCGTCGACGAGACCGCCGAGGATGTCGCGACCACCGGCACGGACGAGGGTGACGCACCCTCGGTCGAGTAGCACGAGGAGAGAGTCATCGTGAGCGGAGCCACGGGCGCCGGATCGACCGGTACGGACACGGACGGCGGCGGCCGTGGCTCCGCCGCGAACGCGACAGATCCGCACACGACCCAACTGCGTGCGATCGACGTGAAGAAGGCCGACTCGCACGCGCCCGACGCACATGGATCCCAGGGGGGAACTGTGACGGACACCCGAGGCCCGGGGACCCAGCAGCAGTCGGCCGGTGCTGGCCAGGCCCCGGCCGGTGCCAAGGCTCCGGCCCAGGGGCAGCAGGCGCCCCAGCCGCCCGCACCGGCCGCGCCGCCGACGGCGTCCCCGCTGCCGGGTTCGCCGCTGCCCGGTGAGCGTCCGTCGCAACAGGCGGCCGGGCCGTACCACCCGCCGCAGGCCTACCCCACGCAGCCGCCGGCCGCCGCCCAGAGCGGTGCCGTACGGCGGCCGCGCACGGGTGCGCGCACCGCGCCCCGCACGCGTAAGGCGCGCCTGCGGGTGGCCAAGGCCGACCCGTGGTCGGTGATGAAGGTCAGCTTCCTGCTCTCCATCGCGCTGGGCATCTGCACGGTCGTGGCGTCCGCGGTGCTGTGGATGGTCATGGACGCGATGGGCGTCTTCTCGACGGTCGGCGGCACGATCTCGGAGGCGACCGGCTCGAACGAGTCGAACGGCTTCGACCTGCAGTCCTTCCTGTCCCTCCCACACGTCCTGACCTTCTCGGGGATCATCGCGGTCATCGACGTCGTCCTCGCCACCGCCCTCGCGACCCTCGGCGCGTTCATCTACAACCTCTCCGCCGGCTTCGTCGGCGGCATCGAGCTCACGCTCGCCGAAGACGAGTGAGAAGCCGGACGAGAACGCGGGTGTACGGGGGTTGAAACCTCCGTCGGCGGTCCTGTGACTATCGATTTTGGGACTGCCCATGTCGTGCGCTAATCTTCAGGAGTCAGCGCGCGGGACACACTCCGCACAGCGCGGCGGGGCTATAGCTCAGTTGGTTAGAGCGCATCCCTGATAAGGATGAGGCCACAGGTTCAAATCCTGTTAGCCCCACCAGCACGAAGACCCCCAACCCATTGTGGTTGGGGGTTTTTGGCGTCTACGGGCCGACGCCGACGGCGCGATCGACGGGTTGCCCGGCGGTCGGTGGGCAGCAGTGAGACCCCCGGCCACGACGGGCCGGGGGTCTTCAGGGTCGTCTCTGGAGCGTTGTACGCAAGTTCGCCGCTGTGTCAGAGATGTCGGGGCGGTGGGTCGGTGGTGAGGTGGCGCGTGACGGGGGTCAGCGCTGGAGGGGGGCCGCCAGGGGTGTTGTCTGCTCGGTGTGGGCCGGTTCGGTGGAGTCGGCGGTCTCCGTGGCCTCGTCCGTGTCCGTCGGCGGGCGGTGGCGGCAGCTGGGGGACTTGCCGTGGGCCTCGGCCCGGATGCGCTGCTTCATCGTGGGGGGCAGGGACCTGGTGAAGGACCAGGGGGAGATCGTCGGTGCCGTCGGCTGCGCGGTGGCGCTGGTGTTGGTCGCCCCGGTCCGGGGCGTCGCCGCGGTGGCGGCCGTCGCGGTGATCGTGATGAGTCCGAGCGCGGTGCAGAGCGAGATGAAGGCGGCGACGAAGGCGGTCCACAGCTTCATGACCTTGATCCGGGTCATGGCCCCTCACTTTCAGGTTGGGCGATTTGCGTACTTTCCTCATGATGTGTATGGGGGCCGCGAAGTGTGGGACCGGCGCCCGTGGCGCGTCGATGTTCCGATGAACACCACTCGGATGGGTGCAAGAGGCGCGAAAAGCCAAGGAAAATGGAGAAGTGGGACCAAATTAACGGTCCGTAGAGATGTGATCACCCTCCGATCGGAGCGGTTCCATCCGCTTCTACTGCGCTGTCCCGGGCGGGAGTTGGCCGCGGAGGCAGGTCACCGATCGGTATCGGTCGGTGTGTATAGTCGGGCGACAGAGGTCCCCTACGTCAAGGAAAGACGAGGTCGCGCGGTGAAGAAGCTTCTCCTGGTCGCACTGGCCGCCATCGGCGGGCTCCTCGTGTACCGCCAGATCCAGGCGGATCGCGCCGAGCAGGATCTGTGGACGGAGGCGACCGACTCCGTGCCCACGGGTTCGTGAGTACCGAGATCCAGTTCTGAGCACGCCCCGACCGCCTGGCGGTCGGGGCTTTGTGTTGCGCCGTCGCGCGAACACGGTTACGGCCCGCACGACCCGGGCGTTTCGGACACTCGTACGTATTGCCGGGATGCCACGCGCGCGTGCGGGGCAGGATGGGCCACGTCCGGAGCAACGACGAGGGGTGGCGCGTGATGGGGCGGCGGCGTACGGCGTGGTGGCGGACGCGAGCACAGGGCGGCGGCCGCACGCCTGTTGCCCGGGCGGCCGTACGATCCGTCGGCGCGGCCGTACGGTCCGTCGGTGACGTACGACGGCGCCGGCCCGGTGTCGTACGACGCGTCGGTGCCGTCGTCGCCGTGCTGTGCGCGACCGCGGCCCTGGCGGGGCAGCCCGCCGGCGCCGCCGGGACGCCGGGCTCCTACGGCTACGACAAGGGCGACCGGGCCGTCGACGGCGCGACCGCCGCGGCCGACGCCGTAGGCCTGGATTCGGGCGGGACGTACCGGAGTTCCCTCCCGAAGGGCGCGAGCCTCTACTACGGCCTCACTCTCGACGAGGTGTCCGACGTCTACGTCTCCGTCACCGCCGTGCCCCCGGTCGGCAGCACGGTCGCCGCCACCGACGGGATCAGGGTGTCGCTGCGGAACGCGGGCGACACCGCCTGCACCCACCAGAGCGCCACCTTCGGCGCGAGCAGGAGCCCGCACCCCGTGGCCGCGTGGGCCGTGCGGGAGACGGGCAGGGCGCTGTGCAAGGGGGGCGGGCAGTACTACGTGCTCGTCGAACGCGTCGACGCGACCGGTTCCTCGTCGGACACCTGGGGACTGGAACTCACCGTGGTGTCCGAACCGCCGCTCGCTCAGGCGGTCACGTCCGACGCGCCCCAGGACTGGAACTCCGCCTCGCCCGAGCCGGTCACGGGGGAGGCGCGGAGCCGCGCGGGCGGCTCGGGGTTCGCCGGGGCGGTCGCCGTAGGACAGGGCGTGTGGCGGGGCGACATCGCACCCGGCGGGACGCTCTTCTACAAGGTGCCCGTCGACTGGGGCCGGCAGCTCTCCGTCAGCGCGGAACTGGGTGCCTCGGACGCTGGCAGCGGCTATGTGAGCCGCGCGCTGGACCTGGCGCTCTACAACCCCGTGCGCGCCTCGGTCGACGAGGCGGGCGTCGGTTATCAGGGCAGTCCGAGATCGGCCGCCCTCGAAGCCCTGCCGCCCGTCGAGTACCGCAACCGCTACTCCGTCGTCGACCACGAGAGCGGGATGCGCTTCGCCGGGTCGTACTACCTCGTCGTGCACCTCGCCGCGCAGGTGGCCGACGACTTCGGCCAGGGGCCGTTCCCGGTGACGCTGCGGGTGCGCGTCGCCGGTTCGGCGCACGGCGGGCCGGGGTACGAGGGGCGGTCCGAACCCCGGAACGTCTTCGACGTCACCTCGCAGGACCGCGCGGCGGCCGTGACGGGGAGCGGCGGGGGAGGCGACACCGCGATGAAGGTCCTCGCGGTGGCCGGGATCGGCGCGGGCAGCGTGCTGTTGGCGACGCTCGGCGCGTGGACGGTGGCGGCCCGGCGCCGGGCGACGACGTAGCCGCCGTACCCCTTCCGACGCCGACGCCGACACCGGCACCGACGCCGACGCCGACATGTCACCGGTCGGTCAGACGCGGGTCAGTGCCCAGAACCCCACGGCGTAGCAGGCCAGCGCCAGCAGCAGGACCGGTATCGCCACCTTCGCGGGCGGTCCGGGGCGGCGCCGGGCGCGCCTGCCGTGGTGCTGCGGAAACGGCGGCGCGGTGGGCGGAACCAGCGGGACCTGAGCGGTGTATGAAGCAGTAGAGGGTTCGGCACGCGGCTGGGGGGAGGGCAGGGCATGGGGGATCTGCGGAGTCCGCGGAGTCTGCGGGGGCGGCAGATGGAAGCTGCCGGTGTCCGACATCGGGGTCGAGGTCGGAGTCGGGGTGGGCGTCGGCGTCGGGATCGGGCTCAGTGTCGAGGCGGTCGGCTGGGAGATGTCCTGCCGCGGGTCGAGGAGGACGGAGTCCGCGCCGTCGGTGCCCGCACCCGCACCCGCGGTCGTACCTGTCCCTGTTCCTCCGGTACTCACACTCGTCCCGTGCGACGGAGTCGCTCCCGTGTCCACCCCGGAGGCCCGCTTCAGCGGACCCTCGGGCGCGAACCCCGTCGGCAGCGGCCCCACTTGGTCGAAGATCTCGATCAGTTCGTCGTCGGGGCCGGGCTCGGGCAGGAGTTCCACGGCCGCCGCGAGCGCCTTGCGCGCCCCCGTGGCCGTACGGAAGCGAGCCTGCGGATCGGGCTGGAGCAGCATCGCCACGACCTGCCACAGCGGCTCGGGAACACCCTTGGGTGCCCCAGGCGTCCCGTGCTCGGCGAAGTACTGGATGAGCGCCTTGGAGTCCGGCTTGGCCCCCTCCAGGAGATACAGCGCCACGAGGCCCACGGCGAACAGGTCGGCGGGGAAGTCGGGTTCGGCGCCCATCATCTGCTCGGGCGCGAGGTAGCCCGGAGTGCCCACCACGAGGTCGGTCTCCGTCAGGCGCGCCTCGCCCAGCCGCATCGCGATGCCGAAGTCGGACAGGCGCAGTCGTGGCCGGGCCGCGCCGGTGGCTTCGAGGAGCAGGTTGGCGGGCTTGATGTCACGGTGCACGACACCCTCCGCGTGCACCGCGGCGAGTCCGGAGAGGAGCTGGTCGAGCAGCGTGCAGACGAACGCGGGGGGCAACGGGCCGTAGTCCCCCACGAGATGGACCAGCGAGCCGCCGGCCACCAGGTCCATGGTGAACAGGACCTTGTCGTCGTCGGCGGCCCAGCTGGCCGGTGCGAGCACATGGGGGTGGTCGATGCGCAGCGCCTGTTCCCGTACGAAGCGCAGCAGCGAGTGCGCGTCGCTCTGCTGAAGGACCTTGGCCGCGACATAGCGGCGCCTGCGGTGGTCCCAGGCACGCCAGACCGCGCCGACACCTCCACGCCCGATCGGGTCGACCAGTTCGTACCGGCCGGCGAAGACCTCACCCATGGCTGTACGTCGCTCCTCCCCCTGCGGCTACCTCCGTTGCTTCCCCCGAGACGAGCGATACGACTCCCCCTCGCGCCAGTTGCCGTGTGCCCGGCTGTCGAACCCCCGATCGACGGCCGGGCCGTGGTGCTCAGCTCTGGTGGGACTGGTAGTGCGCGACCGCGTCGGAGGTACGGCCGGCGCCGTACACCCGGAGGAACTCTGCCAGTTCGGGGTGGCTCGGGGCGAGGGTGTCCGCCGCGTCGATGATGTCGCCGGCGGCGGCCACCGAGCGCAGCAGCGACTGGATCTCGCGGACCACCCGTTTGACCGTGGGCGCTCCCGAACTGCTTGTCGTGGTCGTGGTGTTGCTGAGCACCGAGCCCCCCTGGGACTTCTTGATCTCGTCCATCCGCTCGGTCGCCTCGGCCGCGCTCACGCTGCCGTCCGCGACCTGCCCCGCCAGGTCCTGCAGCAACTGCACCCGCTGCACCACCGCGGGATTGCCGATCTTCGCCCGCTGACCGCTCATCAGCTGGGACAGCATCGGTGCGGACAGTCCCAACACCCCCGCGAGACGAGCCTGGTTCAAGCCAAGATCGTCGATGAGCTTACGGAAGAGCGCCCCCAAAGGCTCCCCGTACCAATTCCGCTGCAGCTCCCGCGCTCTGGCGGTGGCTTCCTGCTGTGCGGCGTCCATTGCGTCTCCCCATCGCTTCCCCAAAACCGTGGTTCGCTCTAGCGAACCACGACGAGCATCTTACGGAGAGTGGTCGTCCACCGGGAGCCCCAAGTTTTTGGAAGATACCGGGGGTGACCCGGTACGCTGGTCCCCGAAGCCCGCCGGTGCCCGGTTGTGCCGGTCGGACGCTTCTTTCGAGGGGCCTTAGCTCAGTTGGTAGAGCGCTGTCTTTGCATGGCAGATGTCAGGGGTTCGACTCCCCTAGGCTCCACGTGCTTTCCCCCTCTGAACTGCGGAAACGTGGTCGGAGGGGGCTTTTTTTCTGCGCGGATTTCCGTGCCGACGCGTCGGCGTGACGATCCTGGTGGGCGTCCGTGATGGTCGTTTTTGCTGGGATTTCGAGTGGTGTCTCCCCCCTGGTGGATCCTCTGCTACCTCGGCGTTACGGTGCGTCACACCGCTCTGCTCGCGGCGGAACGGCCCCGCGGTGGGTGCGCGGGTGATGGAGGACACAGGCTCGCGCACGTACTCCCGCGGGTCGTGCGGGAGCGTCGCCGGCGGCCACGAACCGGCGCGATCGAGCCGATCGCGTTGCCTGTCCGCCGCGTTCCTCCGTGAGCCCTCTGCCCGTCCTCTGCCCGTCCTCCGTCAGGCTTCCGCCTGTCCTCCGGCCGTCCTCCGGTCGGCTTCCCGGAGTGCTCCGGTCCGGCTCGGGAGGCGCGGCAAGGGGAATGCGGCCATGACTGCGGGCGCCTGCGGACTGCCTCGCCCGGCGCTCCCCAACATCACCAACCAGCCTGCCAGTTGATGGCGGCACCCCGACAGGGGCACGATCGGTCCTGCGTCGGCGCGGTAGTGAGTCATATGCACTTGGAATGAACGGGGCGGCGGTGTCCGGGGCCGGCGAGCGGGCCCGACCCCGGGCGTCGGCGCTGTGCCCACCGGTCCGATGTCGATCTCACCAGCGCATGGTCATCACGCGGTGGTCCCACGAGTCACCCGGAGCAACCTGTTCTCCTTCTGTTCCGCCCCCTTCCATCGGGGAGCGGGTCGAACGCGCATGCTCTTCGCTGGGGCAAATTGTTAATGATGTTGCTGCTGTGGCGGCCGGGCGGAGTGGGCGTTTTTTTGCCACATAGCCCCCAAAGCGCCTGCTAATCAGGCTCATGTTCGACAATGCCTGGGACTGCTTTTTGTGTGCGACCCGTGAAGACCGGCTGGCAACTGTCGAACGCTTGAGTGGAGTCCACTGTGATCGACCTCCGGGTACTGGGACCGGTACGGGCATTGGTCGGTGAGCGCGATCTGGACATCGGACATGCACGGCAGCGCTGTCTGCTGGCCCTGCTGCTCGTGGACGTGAACAACGTGGTCCCCAGCGACCGGCTCGCGGAATTCGTCTGGGGCGAGCGACCCCCGCAGCAGGCACGCAACGCACTCGCCGGTTACGCCACGCGGCTGCGCAAGGTCATGGCCGCCGCACCGGGGCGGCCGACCTTGTCGTCGCAGGACAGCGGGTATGTGCTGCGGGTCGATCCGTCGGCCGTGGACCTGTACCGGTTCCGGGACCTGACCTCCCGGGCCGCCCTGGTCCGGGACGACGAGGAGCGCTGCGAGCTGCTGCGGTCCGCGCTGGCGCAGTGGTCGGGGACCGCGCTCGGTGACCTGTGGGGCACTCGTGTCGAGTCGCTGAGCACGACGCTGGACAGTGAGCGGCAGGCCGCCCTGCTGGACTTCTTCGACACACAGCTGAGGCTCGGCCGGCCCCAGGAGATCCTCACGCAGCTCCAGTGGATGACCGAGGAACGGCCCTACGACGAGGAGTTGGCGCTCCGGCTGGTGCTGGCCCACCGGGACAGCGGAAACCTGGCCGCGGCGCTGCGGACGTACGAGCGGACCTGTGAGCGGTTGGCCCATGACCTCTCGACGCGTCCCGGAGAGGCGCTGCGCGGGGCGGGCGAGCGGCTGTTGAACACGGAGCGGTCACTCGGCGACGGGAAGCACGGGAGGGACGGGAAGCACGGGAGGGACGGGAAACACGAGAGGGACGGGAAGGACGGGAGCAGCGCGCTCTCCGTCGGCACGCGGGCTCGTGACCGGCTCCAAGTGCCCAGCAGCACGGGGTACTTCGCGGGTCGTGAGCGGGAACTGACGGAACTGGACGAGCTGTTGACGCCGGCGAGCCCTCCGGTGGGGGCCACGGCGCACCAGAGCCGCAATCTCGCCGTGATCAGCGGCATGGCCGGCGCCGGCAAGACGACGATGGCGCTGCGGTGGGCGCAGCGGGGCCGTCCGTCGTTCCCCGACGGGCAGTTCTTCGTGGCGCTGCGTGGGCACGAGCACCATCTGCCGCCGCTCGAACCGACCGAGATACTCGCGCAGGTGCTGCTCGCGCTGGGGCTGCCGGCCGCCGACATACCGTTCGGGCTCGACGAACGGGCCGCGCTGTACCGGACGTTGCTGGTCGGCCGACGGGTGCTGATGGTCCTGGACGACGCGGCGGGACCCGACCAGGTGCGCCACCTGCTGCCCCCGAGTGTCGACGGCAGCGCGGTCGTGGTGACGTGCCGGGAGCGGATGCCGGAGCTGAGCACCACCTACTTCGCCGGTGAGGTGCTTCTGGACACCATGGACACCGAGTCGGCGCTCGCGCTGCTGGCCTCGCTGGTCGGCAGGGAGCGGGTGGAGCGGGAGCCGGAGGCGGCGGCCGGGATCGTCCGTGCCTCCGGGCTGCTGCCGTTGACCGTGCGGCTCAGCGGTGCCTATGCCGCGACCCATCCCGACGAGCCGCTGGAGCAGGTGCTCGCGCGGATTCCGGCCGCGGACAGCGCGGACGCGCACGGTGCGATGAACCAGGCGCTGGGCCTGTCGTACAGCAAGCTCGGAGCGGATCAGCGCCGGCTCTTCAGGCAACTGGGCGTCCTTCCGGGCACCGAGTTCGGGCGGGACACGGTGGCGGCGCTGGCGGACGGCTCGTTCGCCCTGCTGGAGGAGCGGATCGGGGCGCTGATGCGGGCCAATCTGCTGTCCGAGTACGCGCTGCGCCGCTACCGGATGCACGACATGGTCAAGGAGTACGCGGCGGGGCGCGCGGCCGAGGAGGACCCGTGGGAGGTGCGCCGGGACGTCCTGCTGCGGCTCCTGGAGTGGTACCGGCAGGCGGTGGAACGGGCCAGCAGGGCCAGCGGTATCCAGCTGTCGGGGGTGCACCGGGGGGAGACCGCGGCTGCTCCCGGGCCGGCCGGGCGGTCCGTGAGCGACACCGGCGAGGTCGTCGGGATGGCCTGGCTGGACCGGGAGAAGCCCAATCTCTGCGCGGCCATCAAACTCGCCGCCGAACAGGGGCTGGGCCCGGCGAGCTGGCGGCTGGCCGACGCGATGCTCGGCTTCATCCGGCTGCACCCGGGCGGCGACGACTGGTCGGCGGCCGTGGAGGCCGCGCAGCGGGCGGCGGCCAAGTCGGAGAATCCGCGGGCGAACACGGCGATGCTGCTCAACGTCGCGGACTCGCGGTACCGGGAGGGCCGTTACTCCAGCGAGCAGCGGCTGGCCAGGGAGGCGCTCACCGTCAGCCGGGACGCGTCGTGGCGGGCCGGGGAGGCGCTCTCCCTGGCGGTCCTCGGCCGGTCGTACTGGTCGGTGGGGATGATCGGGCTCGCGAACCGGTACATGCGTGCCGCACTGCGCATCCACGAGAGCCTCGGGGACCTGGCCGGACAGGCCAACGCCCTGGGGCGGCTGGCCCGCAACGCCTATGACACGGGCGACCTGGTGTCCGCCCTGAGCGACTACCGCAGTTCACTGCGGCTGGCGCAGCGGATGGAGTCCCGGTTCGGGCAGGTCCGGCTGCCCGCCTACATCGCGCTGACGCTGCGCCAGCTGGGGCAGTACGGCGAGGCCGACCAGTGGTGCGAACTGGCCATCAGGTCGAGCCGTGACATGGATTTCCACGAGGGCGTGGCCATCGCGCTGACCTGCCGGGCGGCGCTCTTCAGCGACCTGGGGGAGCACGCCCGGGCGGTGGCCTCCGCACGCGAGGCGCACGTCGCCATCCCGCACCTGTCGGACCCCCGTATCGAGGCGGACTGTCTGATCCGGCTGGGCGGGGTCGAGGCCGCGGCCGAGCACACGGACGTGGCCATGCGCAGCCTGGGCAAGGCGATGCTGCTCGCGGATCAGATCGGCTACCGGCAGGCGGTGGCCCGCGCCCAGGTCGAGCGGGCGGCCACGTACATCCGGCTGGGGCTGTACGAGGAGGCGCTGGCGGCCTGCCGGAGTACCCGGCACGCCCTCCACGGGGTCGACATGCGCCTGGTCACCGCGCAGTTGCTGGTCCTGGAGGCGGACTGCGCACTGGCTTCGGGGCGGTACGAGGCCGCCCGCGCCGGGTACCGCCGCGCCTGTGCGCTGTACCGGACGGCGGGTCACCGGCTGGGCGAGCTGCGGACCCTGCTGTCCTGGGGCCGCTCCGCCGGTACCGCGCCGGGCCACGGGCGTCCCGAACGGCTCTGGCGCCGGGCGTTGCGCCTGGCCGAGCCTCTCGCGGTGCCGGAGGCGGACACTCTGCGGACCCTGTTGGGTGCGGCGGCCGGCTGACCGGCGGCGCGGCCGTCGCCGGGCCTGCCGGGGTTCTGGGCGCCTGGCACTGCGCCTGGCCGAGCCGCTCGCGGTGCCGGAGGCGGACACTCTGCGGACCCTGTTGGGTGCGGCGGTCGGCTGACCGGCGGCGCGGCCGTCGCCGGGCCTGCCGGGGTTCTGGGCGCCTGGCACTGCGCCTGGCCGAGCCGCTCGCGGTGCCGGAGGCGGACACTCTGCGGACCCTGCTGGGTGCGGCGGTCGGCTGACCCGCGGCGGCGCCGTCGCCGGGCCCGCCGGGGTGTTGGGCGCCGGGCGCTGCGTCTGGCCGAGCCGCTCGCGGTGCCGGAGGCGGACACTCTGCGGACCCTGCTGGGCCCGGTGGCCGACTGACCCCCGGCGGCGCCGTCGCCGGGCCCGCCGGGGTGTTGGGCGCCGGGCGCTGCGTCTGGCCGAGCCGCTCGCGGTGCCGGAGGCGGACACTCTGCGGACCCTGTTGGGTGCGGCGGTCGGCTGACCAGCGGCGGCGCCGGTGCCGGCCCCGCCGCGGGAGTGTCCGAGCGGGCTTCGCGCCGCTGTTCAGAGGCGTACCACGGTTCCGGCGTACGTCAGGCCGGAACCGAAGCCGACCAGTACCGCGAGGTCCCCCTCGCGCAGGGCGCCGGAGGTGCGGAGGCGGTCGAGGGCGAGGGGGATGGAGGCCGCCGAGGTGTTGCCCTGGTCCACGACGTCGCGGGCCACGACGACGTCGGAGGGGAAGCCCACGCTCTGCGCGATCGCCTCGGTGATGCGCAGGTTCGCCTGGTGCGGGACGAAGGCCTGGACGTCGCCGGGCCCGAGACCCGAGCGGTCCAGCACCTCGCGTACGACGGCGGGCAGCCGGGTCACCGCCCAGCGGAAGACCGTCGAGCCCTGCATGCGGAGCACGGGCCCCGCGTGCCCGGGCTCCTCCCGCACGGTGATCGCCTCGCGCAGCGTGGGGTCCGTGCCCCACACCACGCCGCCGATGCCCGGCTCGGTGCCGCGTCCCACCACGGCCGCGCCCGCCCCGTCCGAGAACAGGAAGGCGGTGGAGCGGTCCCGGGGGTCGAGGATGTCCGACATCCGTTCCACGCCGATGACCAGGCAGGTGCGCGCCTGGCCGCTCGCGACGGACGCCGCGGCCAGGGCGAGGCCCACGGTGAAACCGGCGCAGGCGGCGCTGACCTGCCAGCCGTGCCCGGCGATGCCCAGCCGGCGGGCGATCCGCGCGGCGAGCGCGTCCGCCGCCCCGGTGGCGGCCCCGCCGACGTCCGACATGGTGGCGACCAGCACCTGGTCGACCTGGTCGGGTGCGACACCGGCGTCGGCGAGGGCCTTCCCGGCGGCGGTGGCCCCCATCTCCGCCAGGGTCTCGTCGGGACCGGCGAAGCAGCGGGTACTGATGCCGCTGCGGCGCAGGATCCACTCGGGGTTCGAGTCCAGGGTGCGGCAGATCTCCTCGTTGGTGACGATCCGTCGGGGCCGGTAGCCCCCGATGCCGAGCAGAACCGCGTGGTGACGGTCCGGCACAGGGGTGTGCGCGGTGTGCGTGGTGTTCACCCGGGACTCCTGTCGTCTGCCTGCCTCGCGTGCTTGCCCGTTCCCTTGCCGCGCGTTTCCTCGCTCGCTGTCCTCGAAGGCTTTACGCGCCGGACGGGGCCACCCCGCGTGGCATCGCGTCGGCCGGGTGCACGGACACGGCCGTGCGGATACGGCTTGACAGTCACATACCTTCGGTATGTACTTGCATACCAAGGGAATGTAACTTGTTTGGAAGGATGACCGGTGACCTCAAGTCCGCTCGCGTCTCGCACTGAGCCGTCCATGGCGGGGAAGGCGCTGCTGCTCACTTCGGCAGCCACGTTCATGGCCTTCCTCGACACGACGATCGTCAACGTGGCCTTCCCGGCCCTGCACGAGGACTTCCCCACGGAGTCCGTGACCAACTTGACCTGGGTGGTGACCAGTTACGGCATTCTCTTCGCCGCCCTGCTGACCCCGGCCGGGCGTTTCGCCGACATCCTGGGGCGCAAGAAGCTGTTCCTCTGGTCGGTCGGCCTGTTCAGCCTCGCGTCCCTCGCCTGCGCCGTCGCGCCGAACGTCGGATCGCTGATCGCCGCACGCGCGGTGCAGGGCATCGGCTCGGCGGGCATGATCCCCGCCGCGCTCGGCATCGTCCTGTCCGAGACGCCCGCGGAGAAGAGGTCCGAGGCGATCGGCATGTGGGGGGCGGCCGGTTCCATGGCCGCCGCCGCGGGCCCCTCGCTGGGCGGACTGCTGGTCAGTGAGATCGACTGGCGCGCGGTCTTCATCCTGAACATCCCGATCGGCCTGGCCGTGATCCTCGGTGCCAAGTCCCTGCCCGACCGCCCGGTGGAGAAGTCCCCGCTGCCCGACCTGCTCGGCACGGCCACGGTCACCCTCGGCCTCGCGGGCGTCGTCATCGGCCTCACCAAGGGCGGCGACTGGGGCTGGGACGTGGCCAGGACGTGGATCTGGATCGGCGCCGGCGTGGTCCTGATCGCCTACTCGCTGCTGCGTTCCCGTTCGCACCCCGCCCCGGCGGTGGAGACCAAGCTGTGGGGCACGTCGATGTTCGCGGCGGCCAACCTCACCGCGTTCCTGCTCGGCGCCGGCCTGTTCGTCTGGTTCCTGTCCGGGCCGCTGTACCTCACCACGATCTGGCACTACTCCGTGCTCAAGGCCGGTCTCGCCGTCACCCCCGGCGCGGTGCTCTCCGCGGTCGCCGCCATCTCGGTGGGCCGCCGGCTCAAGCCCGCCCAGCAGCGTCCGGTCGTCATCGTGGCCGCCGCCGTCTTCCTCGGCCTGAGCATCTGGGCGTACTCGGGTCTCGGCTCCGACCGGGAGTTCCTGGCCCTGTGGCTTCCGTACGGCGCGTTCGGCGGTGCGGCGATCGGCGCGGCGCTCACCAGCGTGACGACCGCGGCGTCCATCTCGGTGCACCCGCTGAAGTTCGCCACCGGCACCGGAATGGCCACCACGGCCCGGCAGTTCGGCGGCTCGGTCGGTGTCGCCGCGATGGCGGCCGTGTTCGCCGCGGGCGACCTGAGCACCGCCAAGCCCTACCGTGAGGCGTTCCTGCTCGCGGGGATCTTCATCGCGGCCTCCGCGGTGCCGGCGTTCTGGCTGTTCACCAAGAAGTCGATGGCCCAGATCGCCGAGACCCAGGCGCAGATCCAGGCGTACCTGCGGGCGCAGGCGGCCGCGGCCCAGGCCGCCGCCTCTCCGGAGGGCACGGCCACCGCCGACCGGAGCTGACGTCAGGCCCCACCCCCCCCAGAACGCCGGGCGGCTCCATCCCCCGTGGCCGCCCGGCTCCGGCGGGGCCGTGGCTCCCCAGGGACCACGGCCCCGCCGTGCGTTTTCCGCACCGCGGATCCATCGATCCGTCCAACCCGGTACGACCCTGCCGAAGGAGTCCGTTCCATGTCAGAGGAAGCCGCTGAACAGAAACGTCCCGTCTACCCGATGGCCCGCACCGACGCGACCCAGCCGCCCGAGGAGTACAAGGAGTTCCGGGCCCGGTGCCCGGTGCCGCACGTGAACCTGCCCACCGGGTCGGACGCCTACCTGGCGACCCGGCACGCCGACGTACGGACCGTGCTGTCCGACCCGCGATTCAGCCGGGCCGCCTTCCTGGAGCCCGGCGCGCCCCGGATGCAGCCGGTGGAGCCGCACCCGGACAACATCATGAGCATGGACCCGCCCCGCCTGACCCGGGTGCGGCGGCTGATAGCGAAGGAGTTCGGGCCGCGCCGGGTCGTGGGCATGCGCCCGCACATCGAGGCCGTCGCCACCCGGCTGGTCGACGCCGTCGAGGAGTCGGGCAGCCCGGCCGACCTGGTGTCCGCGTTCGCCACCCCGCTGCCGTTGCAGATCGTCTGCGAGCTGATCGGGGTGCCCTTCGAGGACCGGGGCCGGTTCCAGGACTGGTCGGACCGGTTCACCGCGCTGACCAAGTACACGGCACAGGAGATCGCCGACGCCGACCGCGAACTGCGTGAATATCTTGAGCGGTTGATCGACAGCAAGCGGCAGGTGCCCGGTGCCGACCTGCTCAGCGCCCTCGCCGGCGAGAGCGACCCGGACCTGCGGCTCACCGAGTCGGAGCTCGTCATGCTCGGTGTCTTCCTGCTGATCGCGGGCCACGACACCACGACCACCGTCATCGCCACCAGCATCGTGACCCTGCTGCGCAACCCCGAACAGCTGCGCCTGTGGCGCGAGAATCCCGGGCTGACCGGCTCCGCCGTCGAGGAACTGCTGCGCTACAACACCCCGGGGGACGGGTCGTTCGCCCGGATCGCCACCGAGGACGTCGAGCTCAGCGGTACCCGCATTCCGGCCGGCAGCGCCGTCATCGCCCCCATGAGTTCGGCGAACCGCGACGAAGAGGTCTTCAAGGACCCCGACCGCTTCGACATCACGAGGGATGCCTCCGCCCACGTCGGATTCGGTCACGGGCCCCACTTCTGCATCGGCTCGGCGCTGGCCCGGCTCGAACTGGAGGTGGCCCTCGACACGCTCTTCACCCGGCTGCCCGGCCTGCGCCTCGCCGTCGCGCCCCAGGAACTGCGCTGGCGGCACTTCGCGGCCCTCGGCGGACTCCACGAACTGCCCGTGACCTGGTGAAACCGGGCCCTGCCCACCCGTGGGCAGGGCCCAGCCGAGAATTCCGCGATCGCCACGAGGGAGCGCCCCCGCCGGGCCGTAATACAGCACGAGAGCCCATCGGTTCGATGAGGGGAATTGATGAACACAGTCCTGGACTGGCTGGACTCCCCCGCCCCGGAGCGTGGAATCCACTACTACCGAAACGGCGAGTGGCACCTCCGCGACTACGCGGACATCGCTTCGGCGGCCCGGCGGACCGCCGCCTTCCTGCACGCCAACGGTGTCACCAAGGGCGTCGTGTCCCTGCTGATCGAGGAGCCCGAGACCTTCGTCCCGGCGTTCCTCGGCACCATGTACGCGGGGGCCACCCCGTCCCCGATCGCCTCGCCCGTCACCTTCGGCGGCCACGAGGCCTTCACGGAGCACGCCGCCGCCGTCCTGGGCGCAGCGGCCCCGGCCGCCGTGCTGACCGAGGAACGGCTCGCCCCGCTCGCCGCCGAGGCGTGCGCCAAGGCGGGAACGGGCGCGCCCCTGATCCTGCCCGACCCCGCAGGGCTGCCCGCCGACGACGGCCTGGCGGCCCGCCCGGCGGAACTGGCCCTGCTCCAGTTCACCTCCGGTTCCAGCGGAACCCCCAAGGGCGTCCGGGTCACCGGCGACAACCTCACGGCCAACGTCCGGGCCATCCACGGCTGGCTCGGCGTGACGAGCGAGGACTCGTGCTCGTCGTGGCTCCCGCTCTACCACGACATGGGCCTCATCGGGACGTTCCTGGGCTCCGTGGTGGCCCAGATCGACCTGTGGCTGATGAGCCCGGTCGACTTCATCCGGTCCCCGGCCCGCTGGCTGGACTGCCACGGCCGGCACGGCGTGACCATCACCACCGCACCCAACTTCGGCTACGGCTACGCCACTTCCCGGGTGCGCGACGAGGACCTCGCGGGCACCGACTTCTCCGCCTGGCGGGTCGCGATGAGCGGCGCCGAACGCGTGGACGCCAGGGTGGTCGCCGACTTCACGACCCGGCTCGCCCCGTACGGTTTCGACGCCCGGATCCTCACCCCCTGCTACGGCATGGCGGAGACCACGCTCGCCGTCACCGGCGTCCGCCCCGGTCAGGGGGCACGCATCGTCCGTCCGTCCGGTCCCCTGGACACCGGGGCACCGGTCACCGTCGCCGGCTCGGGCACCCTCGGCACCGACCGGCCCGACGACCCGGCCGGCTGGATCGCCTCCTGCGGCACACCGGTGCCCGGGACCACCGTCGACATCGTCGACGACGACGGGACGGTGCTGCCCGACGGCAGGTTCGGCGAGATCCGGGTCGCGGGCACCTCGGTGGCCGACGGCTACGAGTCGCCCGACCCCGCCGCGAGCGAGGTGTTCGGCGCGGACGGACTGCGCACCGGCGACGCCGGGTTCCTGCTGGACGGCGAGCTGTACGTGGTCGGCCGGATCGGCGACAGCATCAAGGTCCGCGGCCGCAAGGTGCACGCCGAGGACCTGGAGGCGGCGCTCGGCACACTCCCCGGGATACCGCCCGGCCGCTGCGCGGTGGCGCTCGGCTCCCGGGACGGTCGCTCGGAGGCGGTGATCGTCGTGGAGGCGCCCGGCGACGACTGGCTGGACGCGGCGGCCGGCGTACTGCGCGCCGCCCTGGACTCCACGGTCCGGGTCACCCTCGTGCGGTCCCGGCGCGGCACGATCCCCCGGACCTCCAGCGGCAAACCGCGCCGCCGGCTGCTGTGGCAGCGGGCCGGGGACAACACGCTCACCGGTGACGTACTGCACCGGACACACGACGGCGACCGACCCGAGCGAGCGACCACACCGGGACTGGATGGGGCAGCAGCATGACCATGACGACGACCAGCGGGCTCGTACTCGACGTCACCGAGACGGCCCCCGAGACCGCTGCCGAACAGCGCGGCCGACTCGCCAACTCCGGCGACCTCTACCGCCGTTGGGAACGCCAGCAGTGGGCGGTCGCCCAGGTGGACCCCGCGCGGGACGCGCCGACCTGGGCCGCCCTCAGCCCCTTCTCGCGCGATCAGATGCTCGGCTCGCTCGGTGAACTGGAGGTCGGCGAGGTCACGGTGACCCACACCCTGGGCGCCCTGATCGACGCGCCGCCCACCGAGGACGACCGGATCTTCCTCTGCACCCAGCTGGCCGACGAGGCACGGCACGTGCGGTTCTTCCAGACCTATCTGGAGGAGGGCTGCCGGACCGGTCTCGACGCGGTCGAGGAGGGCGCCGACTACGCGGAGGTGTTCACGCCCGAGCTGACCCGGGCCACCGACGCGGTGCGCGCCGACCACCAGGACCGCGAGTCCTGGTACCGGGCGCTCGTCTACTACCACCTGATCACCGAGGGCGTGCTCGCCGCGACGGCCCTGCGCACCACCCGCTTCCTGGCCCGCCGGCTGAAGCTGGAGGCGCTGGAGGAGGGCCTCACCAACGTCACCCGCGACGAGTCGCGGCACGTCTCCTTCGGCCTGCGGGCCGCGCAGGACGGCGTCGCCGGCGGATTCGGCCAGGTGATCGGGGACGCGCACTTCGAGTCGCTCGGCGTGGCGGCTTGGGTGCTGATCGGCCCCTCCCGGCACAACCCGGTGCCCGCGCTGCCCATGGCCCTGCGCAGCCGGGCCGCCCAGCTGTACGGCAGCGTCGAGATCGCCCGGGAGCGCCTGGTGAAGCAACTGCGCCTGGTGGGCCTGCCGGAGCTGTCCGAGAAGGCCGGCGCCGCCTGGGACCTCGCGGTGGAGACCGCACTGGACGCCTACGCGGAGCGCTGGGACGCGCCGCACCCGATCCGCGCCGCCGCGGCCTGAACAGCGCCGTATCCCGAAGCCACGAAGAGTCACAGAGAGAGGGACGAAAGAGCCATGGACACCAGCGACAACAGCACCGCGCGGGCGCAGATCCGGAAGATCGTCGGGGAGATGAGCCCGCTCGGGGCCCGCGAGGCCCGTTCCGAGGACCGTCTCGTCGAGGAACTCGGCTACGACTCGCTCGCGGTCATCGAACTCTCGCTGCGGATAGAGCGGGAGTTCCCGCTCGCCGACCTCGGTTCGAAGGCCACGCCCGACATCACCACGGTCAAGGACATCGAGGACTTCGTCGACCAGCAGCAGGTGACGGCGGCGAGCGACGCCGCCTGATCCACCCGCCCGTACGCCACCAACAGGGCGTCGGCCCTTCTGTCCGGAGAGGCAGCACGAGAAGATGACGACACACGATCTGCGCAGTGAGCTGGACGACCCGCTGGCGCTCTCCCACGACCAGTGCGTGGAGCTGCTGCGGGGAGCTCCGTGGCAGCGGCTCGCCGTGATGGGCGACAGTTTCGCGGCCGGTGTGGGCGACCCCAGCCAGGGGTACGCCCGGGTGCCGTGGCCGCAGCGGATCGCGGCCGCGCTCGGCTCCGGGAACCCCGGCTTCGGATATCTCAACACCGGAGTCGTCGGCAAACGGACCGCCGAGGTGCGTGCCGAACAGCTCGACCAGGTCCTGGAGTTCGGGCCGGACCTGGTCAACGTGGCGGCCGGCGGCAACGACCTGTTCGACGCCGAGCCGGACCTGGACGGCGTCGAGGCCGACCTGGAGGCCATGTACACGGCGCTGCGCGGCCAGGGTGCGGACATCTTCACGTTCACCGTGACCAACGTCTTCGAGTCGGTACCGGAGCTGTCGGTCTTCAGGGACCGGACGATCGCCCTCAACGACCGCATCCGCGCGGTCGCGCAGCGCCACGACGCGGTGCTGATCGAGATGTGGAGCCACCCCGTACGACTGCGCCCCAACCTGATGAGCGCCGACGGCATCCACTTCGCGATGGAGGGACACGCCGCTCTCGCCGCCGAGATCGTCAAGGCCCTCGGCGCGCGCGTCGCACGCCCCGCGCAGTCGTGACCGCGGCCGAGGCCACCGTGAGCCACGTCGTGGTCGGCGCGGGCTCGGCCGGCTGTGTGCTGGCCGAGCGGCTCAGTGCCGGCGGCGCACAGGTGGTGCTCATCGAGGCGGGCGGCCCCGACCGGCGGGCGGAGATCAGCATCCCGGCCGCGTTCCCCGCGCTGTTCCACACCTCCGCCGACTGGGGCTACCGTACGACCCCGCAGCCGGGCCTCGACGGCCGCGCCCTGCACTGGCCGCGGGGCCGCACGCTGGGCGGCTCGTCCTCGCTCAACGCCCAGATCTGGCTGCGCGGGCACCGCGCGGACTACGACGGCTGGGCGGAGGACGACGGCTGCGCGGGCTGGTCGGCCCGGGAGGTGCAGCCGTACTTCGAGCGGGCCGAGGACCGCCTCGGCACCGGCGCGTACGGTTCCGGCGGGCCGATCCGCATCGAGGACCTGCGCGACCCCAGCCCGGCCACCGCCGAGTTCCTGTCCGCCTGCGCCGAGGCGGGACTGCCCGCCCTGGACGACGAACACCTGCTGGACCCGGAGGGCGCGGGCCCGGTCCGCACCACCCAGCGCGGGGGACGGCGGTGGAGCGCGGCCGACGGCTATCTGCGGCCCGCGCGGCAGCGCCCGAACCTCACCGTCGTCACGGACGCCCACGTCGAGCGGATCCTCATCGAGGACGGCCGCGCGGTCGGCGTCGCCTACACCACCGCCGACGGGCCCGCCGAGGTCCGCGCCGAGCGCGAGGTGATCCTGGCGGCGGGCGCCATCGGCTCCGCGCAGCTGCTGATGCTGTCCGGCGTCGGGGACGCGGACGAGCTGCGGCGGCACGGCATCACCGTACGGGCGCACTCCCCGCGGGTCGGGCGGGGTCTCGCCGACCACCTCTACGTTCCGCTGGCGTTCGAGGCGCACGGCCGGGTGACGCCGGGGATCACCGACCCGCAGGGCGAGATCGCCGAGTTCCTGCGCGGCCGGCGCGGGCGGCTGACCTCCAACCTCGCGGAGGCCGTCGCGTTCCTGCGCAGCGATCCCGCGCTCACCGCACCCGACCTTGAGTTCGTGTGGATGCTGGTGCCCTCCCTCGAACCGGGACAGGCCCCGCGCACCCACGGCGTCACCCTGGGCGTGGTGCTGCTGCGCCCGCGCAGCCACGGCACGCTGCGGCTCGCCTCCGCCGACCCGGCGGCGCACCCGGTGATCGACCCGCGCTATCTGTCCGACCCGGACGGCGCGGACCTGCGGGTGCTGACCGAGGGGCTGCGCCGGGCCCGTGACGTCCTGACCCGGCCCGCGCTGGCGGCCCGGCTGGGGGCCCCGCTGACCCCCGGCGCCCTCGACCCGGACCCGGGCACCGCGCACGCCGTGATCCGGGCGCACGCCCAGACCCTGTACCACCCGGTCGGCACCTGCGGCATGGGGGCGGACCCGGAAGCCGTACTCGATCCGTGGCTGCGGGTGCGGGGGGTGGCGGGGCTGCGCGTCGTCGACGCCTCCGCGCTGCCGTCCCTGCCGCGCGGCCACACCCACGCGCCCACCGTGATGCTCGCGGAGCGCGCGGCCGACCTGATCCTCGCCGACGCGGCACCGCACCCCTCGGGCGCGCTGTCGCACCGCTGAACCGGCGCCCCATGACCGGCCCCACCAGACGAAAGGCAGTACGACCGTGACCGTTCAGGACCCGCAGCTGTTCATCGAAGCCTTCCGGGCGGCCCTCGCCGACGCGGAGTTCGCGACGCTGATCAAGGAGCGCGACTTCTCCCTCCAGTTCGTCGTGACCGGCGACGCCCACACGGCCTTCCTGCTGGACGCCGACGGCGTGCACGACGGCGCCCCCCACCCGCCGCGGCTGCGGCTGGAGGTACGGCCCGACGCACTGCACCTGATCCTGCTGGGCCGGCTCGGCGTGACGCAGGCGATCGTCGCCCGCCGCCTTGTCGTGAAGGGCCCGGTGTCCCAGGTGCGTCAACTGGCGGACTACCTGCCCGCGTTGGGCCGCGCGTACGCCGCGCTCGCCCTGGCGCCCGCCTCCGCCTGAGCGACGACACCTTCCCGACCCACCCCGTCCGTCACCACAGAAAGCCGACCGTTGTGATCGCGACCACCACCACCGCCGTCCCGAACGCACCGACCCTTTCCGACCTGCGGGCACTCAACGCCGCCGCCATGCCGTCGCTGTTCCAGCTTCCGCCCGAGATCGAGGAACTGCGCGAGGAGGTCCGCGAGTTCGCGCAGACCGTGGTCAAACCGCGGACCCTTGCCAACGACCTCGCCCCGGCCGACGACTTCGACTGGGAGATGGTTGAGGCCGGCCACCGGCTGGGACTGCTGCGCCTGACCATCCCCAAGGAGCTCGGCGGCCGGGGCATGGGTGTGCTCGGCGTGTCCGTCGCGATGGAGGAGCTGGCCTCGGTCTGCGCGAGCACGGCGCTGATCTTCGGCGCCTCGCTGCTGGGCCAGACCTCGGTGCTGTTCTCGGGCGACCAGCAGCTCCAGGCCCGCTTCCTGCCCCCGTTCCTCGGGGACAAGCCGGTCCTGGCCTGCAACGCCATCACCGAGGAGATCGCGGGCTGCGACCTGCTCATACCCGAACACGCCGAGCTGGCCGAGGACGTGATGACGGCCCGCCGGGACGGCGACCACTTCGTGCTCGACGGCGTCAAGCGCTTCATCACCAACGGCAAGGTGGCCGAGTGGGCGGCCGTGTTCGCCAACATCGAGGGCAACCCGGGCGCCACCGGACTGACCGTGTTCATCGTGCCGCTGGACAGCGAGGGCGTGACCCGCGGCGAGGTGGCCGACAAGATGGGCTACCGGGCCTGCCTGGGCACGACCCTCCACTTCGACGGCGTCCGGGTGCCGGAGGAGAACATCGTCTTCGGGGAGGGCGGCGGCTGGAACTACCTCACCGTCCAGTCCAACCAGGCGCGTTCGATCGTGGCGGCCATGTCGACCGGGGTCGCGCGCGGCGCCTTCGAGATCGCCAAGGAGTGGGCGGGCGAGCGCGTCCAGGCGGGCAAGCCGCTGTACGAGCACCAGTTCACGGCCCGCAAGCTGGCCGAGATGTCCTCGAAGATCGAGGCCTCCCGGCTGCTGTACCTCCAGGCCGCCCACCAGGCCGACAACATGCTGCCCGCACCCGTCTACGGCCCGGCCGTCGCGAAACTGTTCGCCGACCGCGCGGCGATCGAGGTGGCCGAGGAGGCCATGTCCATCGTCGGCGCGCGCGGCTACTGCCGCGACCACGCGGTGGAGAAACTGGTCCGTGAGTCCTTCGGCGCCCGCATCTACGAGGGCACACCCGAGGTACTGGCACTGGCCATCACCGGCGCACTGTACGGGCGGCGGGTATGACACCAGCCACCAGCACGGACTGGACACCACCTCCCGCAACGGCGACTTCTCGTACGGGCCGGACGCCGGCTCCTGCAACGTCGGCTTCTCGCCCCGCCCGGACGCCGCCTCCCGGAACGGCGGCCTCCCGCCCCGCCCGGACCCCGGTCTCTGGGGCGGCGGTTTCTCGCCCCGGCGGGACGTCGCTCTCCGGAACGGAGACTTCTCGTACCGGCCGGACGCCGGCCCCTGCAACGTCGGCCTCCCGCCCCGACCGGACGTCGGCCCCCGGATCGTCGGCCTCCCACCCCGGCTCGACGCCGCCCCCCGCAACGTCGGCCTCCCGCCCCGGCCGGACGCCCGCCCCCGCACCGTCGGCGCCCCGCCCCGCCCCGGTGACGTTCGCCCCGGTGACGTCCGCCCGGGCGCGGGCCACCGCCGTGCTGTCGGCCGTGTCGTACATCGAGGCTGCCCTCGCCTCGACGGCGCACTGCACCCCTCTGTCCCTGAATCCGCCCCGCGCCCCGAAGCACGGGACGGGCGCGCAGCAGGGTGCGTCGGAGGGGAGGGCCGCATGAGCGCGCCGGCCGACACCGCCCTGGACGATGCCCGCCGGGCCCGCTATGTGGAGCACGTGCTGGCCCTGCACGACCGGATGAGCCTGGCGGGCCTGATCGAGCAGGCCGATCCGCTGTACCTGGCCCGGCGCCCGGACGGTCTGACCGTGCTCGCGCTGCCGCAGTCCCGGCTGCCCGAGCGCTACCGGCTGGGGATCTACGGGTTCCGGCTCGCCCAGTACCTGCGGTCCCGTTTCGCCAGCGACCGCGTCGCCTTCGCCCGCGGCCTGTTCGCCGAGCCGGTCGGCGCCGGACACGGCGAGGAGATCCACTTCATCGCCATGGAGGAGTCGACCGGCACGATCCTGCGCTATGTGTCGATCGTCGCCGCCACCGACGAGGCCGCCCTGCCGGTGACCCACCCGGACCGCACCCCGTTTCCCTGCGAGGTGGCCCACGGGATCAACCTCTTCGACCATGTGTCCCTGGACGAGCCGGTCACGGCGCACGAGGTCTGGGAGATCAAACGCCTGATGCAGCGCCCCTCCGAGCGCGACACCGCCCCGGCCCGCCGGCTGCGGCTGTCGCTGGAGCTGATGCTCGGCTTCTACACGGTCCTGGCCGCACTCTCGCCCGCGCCGAAGTTCCTGGTCGGCGACGGCGAGGAGGGCCTGGCGGTACGCCGCCTGGCCCGCAGCCTGAAGGACATCACCGTCATCGAGGGCACCTGCCCCGCACTGTCCGAGGACGACCTGCTCTTCCCCGCGTACGTGGAGCGCGCGGTCGTCAAACCGTTCGTGGCCGGCGTTCCCCGCGGGGCGGAACTCGACCAGCTGGTGCGCCGGCTGGAGCACGCGCTGGACGCGACCAACCCGCTCGCCGGCTTCCAGCAGCTCGTCAGCCGGGTCGGGGGAGAGATCCGGAGGGTAAGGATATGAGCGCAGCCGTCGTGGCCCTGACGGGCGGATCGGTTCCGGCCGCCGTCGCCGAGGACCCGGGGACCTACTACCGCTCACTGACCGAACGCAACCGGGGCCTGGTCCCCGACGCCGTACAGGAACGCCTGCGCACCGCCACCGTGCTGGTCGCGGGGTGCGGCTCGACGGGCGGAGCGGTCGTCGAACCGCTGGCCCGCCTGGGCACCGGCGGCTTCGTGCTCGCCGAGCCGGGCGCGTACGAGCTGAACAACCTCAACCGGCAGAGCGCCACGCGCGCGGACATCGGCCGCAACAAGGCGGAGGTGGCGGCCGAGCGCATCCGCTCGGTCAACCCCTTCGCCGAGATCCGGGTCGACACGGCGGGCATCCGCCCCGAGGACCCCGAACTCCTCCTGGACGGCGTGGACGTGGTCGTCGACGGCGTGGACGTCACGACCCACGGCGGCTGGCGGGCCAAGTACGCCCTGCACGTGGCGGCGGCCCGGCGCCGGCTGCCCGTGGTCTCCGGCTACGACCTGTCGGGCACCCAGCACGTGCGCTTCTACGACTACCGCACCGGCGCCGCTCCCCTCGCGGGCGCGATCACCGCCGAGGAGGTCGCCGAGGGCGCGCTGTGGACCCTGCTGCTGAAGGTCATCCCCCGGGAGATCATCCCGGCCGACCTGATCGCGGACGTCACCGCCCACCGCGCGGACCCGGACTACAGCGTCCCCCAACTCGTCTACGCCTCGCACCAGTTCGGCGTACTCGCCGCACGCTACGTGCTGGAGATCCTGGCCGGCCACCCGGTCCGCGAACAGCTCACGGTCGACATCCACCGGCTGGTCTCGGCCGCCACCCCCTCGGAAAGCACTGAACGAGCACAGGACAAGGAGTCGTGATGACCACAGCCACCGACCGCCCCGGCCGCCGCGCGGACGACCCGCTCGTGCGCCAGACCAAGAAGGCCGCACAACTGCTCGTCGCCTCGGCCAGGCACTCCTACGACCCGCGGGTCGACGTCAACTGGGACGAACCGCTGGAGGAGGGCAAGTGGTTCCTGCCGGAGAAGCGGATCTCCCTCTTCGGCACGGAGCTCTACGACTCCCTGCCCATGGAGCAGAAGCTGCTGCTCAGCCGGGAGGAGCTGGCATCGTCGCTGGCCGCGGGGGTGTGGACCGAGCACATCCTGCTGCACCTGGTGTCGCGGTACGCCTACAAGCGGGACATCACCAGCCCGCAGGTGCAGTTCGCGCTGACCGAGATGGCGGACGAGGTGCGCCACATGATCATGTTCGCCCGGCTGGTGGAGAAGACGGGCGCGGAGTTCTACCCCCTGCACCCCAAGACACAGCGTTCCGGACTGCTGCTGAAGACGTTCGCGCCGGTGCCCGTGCTGTGGGCGATGCTGCTGCTTACCGAGGAGTTCTTCGACCGCTTCCAGCGTGAGCAGGCCAACGACGAGACGGTGCAGCCCCTGGTGCGCACGGTGGCCCGCATCCACGTCGTGGAGGAGGCCCGCCACATCAGCTTCGCCCGCACCGAACTGGAGCGGTTCGTGCCGACGCTCTCCAAGCGGCGGCTCCAGATGCTGCGCGACTTCCTCGCCGGCGTCGTGAAGTCCGTCCGCCGCGACCGCTACAACCCGCTGATGTACGAGCGGGCCGGCCTCGACCCGAAGCTCTGCGTCGAGACGGGCCGCAACAACCCCGTGGGCAAGGTCAACGGCGCGTACGGCGCCGAGCGCATCGCCCCCTACTACAAGTCGATCGGTCTGATCGGTGGGCGCTCGGAGAAGGTGTGGCGCGAGGCCGGTTGGCTGAAGGACGCCTAGAGACAAGGAAGTCGACCGTGGAGGATGACGGGTACGAGGGTCCCGCGCTGCTGATCGTGGAGGACCGCAACGAGTTCACGATCCGGGCCCGGCTCACCGGCGGCTTCCAGCCGCTGGACGGCCGCTACCGCTGGTACGGACGGCTGGAGGCGCATGAGGAGCTGACCCGGCTGGTCGGCGACCGCAGCGCAGGCGTCGTGTTGCGTACGGACGAGGGCTCCGCGACGGGTCGCATCACCGAACCCGACCTGTGGAACCGCTACCGGATCGAGGGCGTCAGTGTGCCGCCGTTCCGTGTTCCGTTCAGCCTGGCGGAGGCCGAAGAAGCGGAAGGGGCGGATCCGCCGGTGAGCTGAGCGTGCGCGGGAACAGAACTACTCAGAACAATGGAGGCCCCGGCCCATGTGTTTCGACGAGGACGCCATTCCACCGGTATTGCCGATTCCGGATTCCGTGATCGAAAGCCGGTATCTGGAATTGACCGCGAGCGACGGCAACACGTTCGCCGCTTTCACCGCCGCCCCGGCCGGCGGCACCCGGACGGCGATCGTGATCCTGCCCGACGTCCGCGGGCTGTACGGGTTCTACACGGAACTCGCCAAACGCTTCGCGGAGAACGGCGTACGGGCACTCGTCATCGACTACTACGGACGCACCGCGGGCGTCGGCAAACGGGAGAAGGACTTCCCGTTCGCCGAGCACATGGCCAAACTCAGCCCCCGTGAGCTCTACGCCGACCTGGGCGCGGGCGTCGCACACCTGCGCTCGGCCGAGGGCGGCGCCGCCGACGCCGTCCTCACGGTCGGTTTCTGCATCGGCGGCCGGCTCGCCGTGATGGCGGCGGCCGGAGGCCTCGACCTGGCCGGGGTGATCGGCTTCTACTGCTGGCCCGCGGACGGGCCGGACGGCGCCCCCGGGCCCACCAGCCGCGCCGCCGAACTGGCGGCACCGGTCCTGGCTCTGATGGCGGGGGAGGACCCGGGCATTCCGCAGGCCCATGTCACGGCGTTCGACGAGGCGCTGGCCGCGGCGGGCGTCGACCACGAGGTCGTCACCTACCCCGGCACCCCGCACAGCTTCTTCGACGCCCAGCGCGACGCGTACGCCGACGCCTCGGCCGACGCCTGGAACCGGGTCCTGCGGTTCGTGGAACGCGTCGGCGCGCACTGAGAAGAGGAGCGGTAGAACACATACGTATGGAAGGAATGAAAGTGCGTGTAATCTAGAAGGTCAGGTGGAGACGGTCGATTCTCGGGGAGTGCGAGCATGGCCACCACTCGTACGAGTGCGAGAACGCGTCTGACGCAGCGTGAGCGGTCGGACAGCACGATCGAGGAACTGCTGAGTGCCGCCCGCACGCTGTTCGCGGACCGCGGTTACAACGCGACCTCGCTCGACGCCGTCGTGGAGGCCGCCCACCTCACCAAAGGTGCCCTCTACCATCACTTCTCCGGCAAGCAGCACCTGTTCAAGGCCGTGTACGAACGCGAACAGGCCCGGCTGGCCCACATCGTGGCCCGTGCCTACCTGGGCGCCCGGCCGGACTCCTGGGAAGCGGTGTTCGTCGGGGCGAGGGCCTTCCTCGTGGAGGTCCTCGCCCCCGACATCCAGCGCATCAACCTGATCGACGCCCCCGGCGCGCTCGGCACCGAGGAGATGCGCGAGATCAACTCGGGCTGCCTGAAGATGATGGAAGAGGGCGTCCGGCGCGCCGCGGCCACCGGAGACATCGCACCGCACTCCGTGACCGCCCTCACCAACCTGCTCTACGGCGGCCTGTGCGAGACGGCGATGGCGGTGGCCCGGGCCGAGGACCAGCAGGGAGCCCTCGACGCCGGCATCACCGAACTGCGTGCCCTCTTCGACGCCCTGGCCGTGAAGCCGGACTGACCCCGGTCACCCCGCCCGGGCCGTCATCGCCGCCGCCAGATCGGTCAGCGGCAGCCGGGGCCGGATCAGGGCCTGCTCGGCGGCCGCGGACAGGGCCCGCGGGAAACGGTCGCACAGCTCGATGATCTGGATCACCGCCCCCGGCTCCGCCTCGACCCGGTGCTCACCGAGGATTCCGGCGAGCATCCGCCGGGCCTGCAGAACACTGAGCTTCTGAAGCCCGATGCTGCGCAGCCCGCCGACACCGGTGAGACGGCCGGCGTCGCGGGTGGTGACCAGCAGCACTCCGGAGGACAGCCCCGGCAGCAGCACCTCCAGCTGCTCCGCCGAGGCCAGGTCGTCGAGGAGGACGAGCACCCGCAGGTCCTTCAGGACACCCTGGCCGAACGAGACCAGTTCGGTCGGCTCGCGCGGCACGGTCACGCCCAGGCTGCGCAGCACGAACCGCAGCACGTCGTGCCCCGACAGGGCGGTGCGCACGTTCCGGACCTGGCCGGCCGGCCCCCGCTGGGCCGGCGTCCGCCCGGTCAGGTGCGGGCCCCCGGGCAGCGTCTGCGTACCGCTGCCGTGCAGGGCCATGAAGACCTGCCCGTCCGGGAAGCGGTGCGCCACCCGGTGCGCCCACTGGACCGCCAGAGCGGTCTTGCCGATACCGGACGGCCCCTCGATGACCCGGGTGACCGGGTGGCCGCCGGCGGCGGTCAGGGAGCCGTCGAGCATCGCCAGTTCCTGCTCGCGGCCCACGCAGCGGATGCTCCGGGGCAGTTGTCGCGGCACCGACGGGGCCGTGTCGGCCCGGGGCCCGGCCGCGACGAGGTCGGGGTCGGCGCGCAGGATCGTGGCGTGCAGGTCCTTGGTCTGCCGGGCCGGATCCACGCCCAGACGGTCGGTCAGCCGGCGGCGCAGCGCCTCGTACGTCTCGATGGCTTCGGTACGGCGGCCTGAGCGGTGCAGACCGGTCATGAGGTTGCGGATGACCAGCTCGTTCTCCGGGTGGAGGTCGGCGAGCGAGTGCAGTTCGTCCAGGAGCCCGATGCTGCCGCCGAGCCCGAGTTCACCTTCGTGGCACTCCACGAGGGCCGACAGATGCTCCTGTTCGAGCAGTGACCGGGTGCGGGCGGCCCACTCTCCCGTGACCCCGCCGAGCGGCCTGCCGTGCCAGTTGCCGAGCGCCTCGCGCAGCAGCCGGGTGACCGTACGGGCATCCGTGCCCGCGACCCGGGCGCTCGCCACGATCCGGCGGAACCGGTGCAGGTCGATCGCGTCGGGATCGACCTCCAGGGCGTAACCGCCGTGGCGGCGGCGCAGGACGGCCCGCTGTCCGCCGGCGGCGCTCTCCAGAGCACTGCGCAGCCGCGAAATATAGGTGTGAATCATGTTCCGTGCCGAAGCCGGTGGATCGGCCTCCCACGACCAGTTGATCAGTTCGTCGGGCGTGACGACTTCATTTGCATGGACCGCAAGCATTGCAAAGATGCAACGCTGTTTGTTCTGGCCCAGTTCGACTTGACTTTCCGCGGTGCCCCGGTACTCGACAGGTCCCAGTAATTGCACGAGAACCATGCTTGCCCACCCCCGTGTGCGCGCACTGTACGGACTTCTCCGACATCGAAGTGGTTCGGCTTCGTTCTGGTGAACGAAGCCCGTTCCGATGTGGCATTTCATGATTCTCACTGGACCGCGCTCGCGAAGCCCGTCGAACCGCTGAGAGGTTTCCTAAAGTTTTCCCGCATCGCTCCCACCGACGCTGGTTCCGCCACCAGGACTTCGTCAACGGGAGCTGATGTGACGCGTAGTTTGTCCTACCCCCGCCAGGAGAAGGAGCGCCACCGCCACCGCTGGAGTCTCGTGCTCGCCGAGCGGGAGCGCCTGCTGCGTCTGGCCACCAGCCGGCTCGGCCGTGTTTCGGACGCGGAGGACTGCGTCCAGGAGGCGATGCTGCGCGCTGTGACCTTCGACACGCTCGATGAGTCCCGGGTCGCCGCGCTGCTCACCACCATCACCCTGCGCCTGTGTGTGGACCAGCAACGCGGTGTCCAGCGCGACCACAGGCTCGCCGTCCGGGTGCAGATCCTGCGCCGCCCCGAACCGGACCCCGTCTCCGAGGTCGAGCACCGGACCTGCGAGCGGGCCGCGGGTGCCTGGCTGCTGACCCAGCTCACCGGCCTCGGCACGCGTGAACGCGACGTACTGCTGGCCCGCGCCCGTGGCCTGAGCACCGCCGAGACGGCCAACGCGCTACAGATCACCTACAAGTCGGCCGAGAGCGCCTTCACCCGGGCCCGCAGTCGGCTGCGGGCGGTGTATCACCAGGAGATGGCCCGCTGACACCCTGGCGACTGTTCCACGTGAAACATCGCGGTGGGGCAGGAGACCCACAAGTCTCCTGCCCCACCGGGATGTTGACGGTGCGTGGGACGTCAGCGGTGCTCGTCGCGGTCCGCGGCCGCCTCGTCCTCGGCCTGCTTCGCCTGGACCTCGGGGTCGAGCACGGACTGGCCACTGCCGTCCACCGAGGAGAGACGGCCCGTCTCGGGCACCTCGGTCGCGGCCGGGGGCTCGACCAGCCAGTCCGGGTTGGCCTGCTTGTCCCACCACTTCCAGGCGGCGAAAGCGCCGCCCGCCAGGATGCCCAGCACCGCCAGCCCCTTCGCGAGCCGGCCGGCCCTGGCCCGTCGCTCGTGCTTGCGGACCAGCTTCTGGATCTCCTGGGGCGAGACCTGGCCGCGCAGCGCGGCGAGCGCCGCCGCACCGCGCGCGGCGGCCTCGTCCCTGACCGGACCGGCGGCGGCGACCGCCTGCTCGATCCGCGGCCGGGAGTACTCGGCGGCCTGCTGAGCGGCCCTGCGGGTGCGGACGGCAGCCTCCTGGGCGGCCAGGTCCACCTTCGGCGGCACATGGGTGCGGGCCTGTTCCAGACGTGGTGCGAGATGGGCGTCGTACTGCACCCGGGCCTGGTCGGCGGCCAGGGACACCTTGGGCGCGAGCCGTACGCGCGCCTCGTGGGCGTAGTACGCGGCCTTGTCCTTGGCCGTGTCGGCGTAGGGCGCCACCACTTCCGCGGCGTGCAGCACGCTGTCCTTCGCCGAGCCGGTCGCGGAGCGCACGCTGTCGATGCGGGTCACGGGTTCCTCCTCCTCGGTGGCGTACGTTTCTTCGTCTGTCCACCCAAATAGGGATCATGCCTGCCAGAGCGCTACGGGGCATGTGAGGGCGGGCATCCGGGTCACGATCACGGGTGATTGCGGATGAATACGGGGGAACTGGGGGAACGGGGGCTTGTCGTCGACAATGCCACGGATCCCCGCCGCCTGCCCCTGTCCCGGAGTCACTCGGCCGGTTTTCTGCAAGCGGATCGGGCGGAAAGGTCCCCGCGCGCGGCCATCGGGCGACTCGGCGCGGCGGGCGTGCGAGGATCTGGGGGTCACAGAAAGACAACGGAAGGCAGATCGTGGCCGAGCAGCTTTACGCCACCCTGAAGACCAGCCTTGGCGACATCGACATCCGGCTGCTGCCGAACCACGCGCCCAAGACGGTCCGCAACTTCGTCGAGCTCGCCACGGGCGAGCGTGAGTGGACCAACCCCGAGACGGGCGAGAAGTCCAAGGACAAGCTCTACGACGGCACGGTCTTCCACCGGGTGATCAGCGGCTTCATGATCCAGGGCGGTGACCCGCTGGGCAACGGCACCGGCGGTCCGGGCTACCAGTTCGAGGACGAGTTCCACCCGGAGCTCCGCTTCGACAAGCCCTATCTGCTCGCCATGGCCAACGCCGGTCCGGGCACCAACGGCTCACAGTTCTTCGTCACCGTCTCCCCGACGGCCTGGCTGACCCGCAAGCACACCATCTTCGGCGAGGTCACCGACGCGGCGAGCCAGAAGGTCGTCGACACCATCGCGGCCACCAAGACCAACCCGCGCACGGACCGCCCCCTTGAGGACGTCGTCATCGAGTCGGTCGTCGTCGAGACCCGCTAGCCCTGGATCGCAGGGCGGACACCAGTACTTACCGGCGGGAACCAAACGCCCCGTTCATCCGTAAGGATGGGCGGGGCGGTGCATTGCGTACGAAGGATTGAGGGGACCCCATGGACCAGGCGCCAGGCAGCCCGCAGGGCCCGGAGGAACAGCGGCCCCCGGACGCCCAGAGCCTGCCGGGCTGCTATCGCCACCCGGACCGCGAGACCGGCATCCGCTGCACCCGCTGCGAGCGCCCGATCTGCCCCGAGTGCATGGTCAGCGCCTCGGTCGGCTTCCAGTGCCCGGAGTGCGTGCGCGACGGCTCCGGCACGGGGCACGCCCCGACGGCCGCCCAGCCCCGCACGATCGCGGGCGGCACGGTGGCCGCGGACCCGCGGCTCGCCACCAAGATCCTGATCGGTCTCTGCGTCGCCTTCTATCTGCTCCAGCAGGTGCTGGGCGACAGCTTCACCGAGCGCCTCGAACTCCTCGGCCAGGCGTACGTCCCGCAGTTCGGCTCCGTCGAGGGCATCGCCGAGGGCCAGCCGTACCGGCTGCTGACCGCGATGTTCCTGCACGGCAGCGTGATCCACATCCTCTTCAACATGATGAGCCTGTGGTGGATCGGCGGTCCCCTGGAGGCGGCTCTCGGGCGGGCCCGCTATCTCGCGCTCTACTTCGTCTCGGGTCTCGCGGGCAGCGCGCTCACGTACCTCATCGCCGCCCCGAACCAGCCCTCGCTCGGCGCCTCCGGCGCCATCTTCGGGCTCCTGGGAGCAACCGGCATTCTGCTGCGCCGCCTCAACTACGACCTGCGGCCGCTCATCGCCATCCTGGTGATCAACCTGATCTTCACCTTCAACCCGGGAATGAACATCGCCTGGGAAGCCCACATCGGCGGCCTCGTAGCCGGTGTCATCACGGGCTACGCGATGGTCCACGCCCCGCGCGAGCGCCGGGCCCTGATCCAGTACGGCACCTGTGCCGTCGTACTCGTGATCGTCGTGGTGTTGACGCTGATCAGGACGGCTCAGCTCAGCTGATATCAAACCGTTGTCCACAGTGCGTGGCGGATCTTGTGCATACCGTGGAGAACAGCTGTGCCCCCTGTCACCGACCCGTGTTTGTGCAGGTCAGGCAGGGGGCGAACAGGCTTGCGGTTGCCGGTGTGTCAGTCACACCAGCGTCAACACCCAGTGGGTTATCCACAGATCGTCGTTCTTTTTCCCCAGGCCCGCTGTGGATACTTCTCTGGCCTGTGGATAACTCAGTGGAAAGCCGTGGGCAGAGCTACTTCCACTGGGTCGAGACACCGAACCCGGCGGCGATGAAGCCGAAGCCCACCACGATGTTCCAGTTGTCCAGGCTGTCGATGGGCATGGAGCCGTCGGTGACGTAGAAGACGACGATCCAGGCCAGTCCGATGACGAACATGGCCAGCATGACCGGAGCGACCCAGGCACGGCTGTTCAACTTGATGGCGGTCGCCGTCTTCGCCGGCGGCGGCGTGTAGTCGGCCTTCTTGCGGATACGTGACTTCGGCACGAGGGTCTCTCCTGTCGATGCGCTGCGTGGCCGCGCAGGGAACTGGGGCGGGCTCCGGGGCAGCGTACAAGGGGACACTGAGTGCTCCCCCGGGCGTCCGTTAGCGTAGTGCTTCCGCGGCGCCGAAGGAGATAAGGGTACGTTGAGCAATTCTGCCGACTCCCCCGGGACGGGTACCAGTCCTGCCGGTATCCGCCGTTTCCGTCCCGTGCGGATTCTCACGGTGGCCGTCTTCGCCCTCGCGGGGCTCATCTTCTTCACCAGTTTCAACACCGCCAAGGGCACCAACATCCGCACGGACGCCTCCCTGCTGAAGCTGTCCGACCTCATCCAGAACCGCAGCGAGAAGAACGGCCGGCTGGGCGACGCGAACAGCGTCCTGCGCGACGAGGTCGACGCCCTCCGCAAGGAGGACGACACCGGCACGGGCGCCGACAGCGAGAAGCTGACGAAGCTGGAGCGGAGCGCGGGCGCGCAGAAGCTGAAGGGCAAGGCCGTCACCGTCACCCTCAACGACGCCCCGCCCAACGCCACCGCCAAGCTCCCCGGCTATCCCGAGCCGCAGCCCGACTACCTGGTCATCCACCAGCAGGACCTCCAGGCCGTGGTGAACGCCCTCTGGCAGGGTGGCGCCCAGGGCATCAAGGTCATGGACCAGCGGCTGATCGCGACCAGCGCCGTGCGCTGCGTGGGCAACACCCTGATCCTCCAGGGCCGGGTCTACTCACCGCCGTACAAGATCACGGCCGTGGGCGATCCGGGGAAGCTTCAGCAGGCGCTGGCGGCGTCGAAGGCGATCCAGAACTACATGGTGTACGTCAACGTCTACGGGCTCGGCTGGAAAGTGACCGACGACGGGACGGTGACTCTTCCCGGGTACTCGGGCACAGTGGATCTGCACTACGCGAAGCCAGTGGAGTAGGCGTCCGTACGGGAGCTGCCGGTGCGCGTGATCGTCAGGAGCGTCAGCGAACTCTGCATCACCGTGGGCACCCTGATCGTCCTCTTCGTGGTCTACGTGCTCTTCTGGACCGGTGTGAAGGCCGACCACACGATGAGCGACCAGATCCACCAGCTGCAGAACCAGTGGTCGCGGCAGACCGCGCGCCCGAAGGCGGCGGCCCCCACACCCACCGCCCCGGCGAAACCGGCCGCGTACAAGGACGGCAGGCCCTTCGCGATCATGTACATCCCGCGGCTTGGTTTCACGTGGAACAAGCCGGTCCTGGAAGACACGGACGTGAGCACCCTCCAGAAGGGACTGGGGCACTACGCCGGCACCGCACAGCTCGGGCAGGTCGGGAACTTCGCGGTGGCCGGGCACCGGCGGACCTACGGCAACCCCTTCGTGAACTTTCCCGAGCTCCGCAAGGGTGACGCGATCGTCCTGACCGACGGGACGACCTGGTTCACGTATCGGATCGACAAAGGGCCTTACAAAACCGTTCCCACCGACATTGAGGTGATCGATCCTGTGCCACGTAAGTCCGGGTACACGGCCTCGGGCCGCTATCTCACGCTGACCACGTGCGATCCGGAGTGGGGGCACAGCCACCGGCTGATCGTCTGGGCACACCTTGACTCCACACAGCCTGTGGAGGCCGGGAAACCAGCCGCGCTGCGCCGTTAGTCTGGTGGCGTACGGCGTGAGTCTGGTGCCGTGGTGCGACGGAAGGGACGGCATGTACGGCTGGATCTGGCGGCATCTGCCGGGCAACGCGTGGGTCAAGGCGCTGATTTCGCTCGTCCTGGCCCTGGCCGTGGTCTACATCCTCTTCCAGTACGTCTTCCCGTGGGCCGAACCGCTGCTGCCCTTCAACGATGTGACGGTGGACAACCAGTGAGTGCACGGATTCTCGTCGTCGACAACTACGACAGCTTCGTCTTCAACCTGGTCCAGTACCTGTACCAGCTGGGCGCCGAGTGCGAGGTGCTGCGCAACGACGAGGTGTCGACGGCGCACGCCCAGGACGGCTTCGACGGCGTTCTCCTCTCGCCCGGCCCCGGCACCCCCGAGGAGGCCGGCGTCTGCATCGAGATGGTGCGGCACTGCGCCTCGACCGGGGTGCCCGTCTTCGGCGTCTGCCTCGGCATGCAGTCGATGCAGGTGGCCTACGGCGGCGTCGTGGACCGCGCCCCCGAACTGCTGCACGGCAAGACCTCGCTCGTCGAGCACGAGGGCCGGGGCGTCTTCGCCGGACTGCCCTCGCCCTTCACCGCGACCCGCTACCACTCCCTGGCGGCCGAGCCGGGCACCGTCCCGGCCGAACTGGAAGTCACCGCCCGGACGCACGACGGCATCATCATGGGCCTGCGCCACCGCGAACTGCCCGTCGAGGGCGTCCAGTTCCACCCGGAGTCGGTGCTCACCGAGCACGGCCACCGGATGCTGGCCAACTGGCTGGTGGAGTGCGGCGACCAGGGTGCCGTGGCGAGGTCGGCGGGGCTCGCCCCGGTGGTGGGCAGGGCCACGGCGTGACCGCGCTGCGCCCCGAGCGCGAGTCCGAGGCCTCGTACGGGGAGCAGCCGTACGAGGAGCCGGGCGCGTTCGAGGAGTGGTACGACGCGTCGGCCCAGGGCGCGTCCGGGACGCCGTACGGTCCGATCGACGAAGAGACCATGGCGCTGCGGATACCGGATCCGCCGCCGGTGCGGAGAGGCCACGGCCGGTCCATACCGGCTTCTGACGCCTCATCCGCCGCCTCCGCCACAGGAACCCCAGCCGGCGGCCGTGCGGCCCGCAGAAAGGCCGCCAAGGGCCGTCACGGGCGTCATGGCGGCGCCGGGTCGGCGGAGGAGACCGCCGAGGGGCTCGAATCCGGTGCGGTCGGCGCGTCCGGCGGCTCCGTCGCGCCCGTCTCGCGGGTCGAGGCGCGGCGGCGGCAGCGGGCGAACAAACCGGGCGCCGCGGTCGTCGCGAGCCGCGCGATCGGTGAGGTGTTCATCACCACCGGCGTGCTGATGCTGCTGTTCGTCACCTACCAGCTGTGGTGGACGAACGTACGGGCGCACGCGCAGGCCGGCAGCGAGGCGAGCCAGCTCCAGAACGACTGGGCGAGCGGGAAGCGCGCGCCCGGGGAGTTCGAGCCGGGGCAGGGCTTCGCCATCCTGCACATCCCCAAGCTGGACGTGGTCGCGCCGATCGCCGAGGGCGTCAGCAACAAGAAGGTGCTCGACAAGGGCATGGTCGGGCACTACAGCGAGGGCGCCCTCAAGACCGCGATGCCGGACGCCAAGACCGGCAACTTCGCGCTCGCCGCGCACCGGAACACCCATGGCGAACCGTTCCGGTACATCAACCAGCTCAAGCCCGGCGACGAGGTCGTCGTCGAGACCCAGACCACGTACTACGTCTACAAGATGACGAAGACGCTGCCCGTGACGTCGCCGAGCAACACCAGCGTCATCGACCCCATCCCCAAGGGCTCGGGTTTCACCAAACCCGGCCGGTACATCACGCTGACGACCTGTACGCCGGAGTTCACCAGCAAGTACCGGTTGATCGTCTGGGGCAAGATGGTCGAGGAACGGCCGCGCAGCAAGGGTAAGCCGGATGCGCTCATCCAGTAGGGGCAGATGAACGTGGCAGCGACCACCGACGACACCGCAGAGCACACCGACACGCCCGCGTCGCCGCCGGACCGCGCCCGCGGCACCGGCCCGATCGCGACCGCGGTCAGCGTCTTCGGTGAACTCCTCATCACGGCGGGCCTGATCCTCGGCCTGTTCGTCGTCTACTCCCTGTGGTGGACGAACGTCGTCGCCGACCGCACGGCCGACAAACAGGCCGACAAGGTCCGCGACAACTGGTCCAAGGACAAGGACACCGGCCCCGGCGCGCTCGACACCAAGGACGGCATCGGCTTCCTGCACGTGCCCGCCATGAAGAACGGCGAGGTCCTGGTCGAGAAGGGCACCGGCACGGACGTCCTGAACGACGGCGTCGCCGGCTACTACACCGACCCCGTCAAGGCCGTCCTCCCCACCACCGGCAAGACCGGCAACTTCACCCTCGCCGCCCACCGCGACGGCCACGGCGCCAAGTTCCACAACATCGACAAGCTCAAGAAGGGCGACCCGATCGTCTTCGAGACGAAGGACGAGTGGTACGTCTACAAGGTCTACGACATCCTTCCCGAGACCTCGAAGTACAACGTGAAGACCCTCGCCCAGATCCCCGTGGAGTCCGGCAGGAAGAAGGCCGGCCACTACATCACGCTGACGACCTGCACGCCGGTGTACACGTCCCGGTACCGGTACGTGGTGTGGGGGGAACTGGTCCGCGTCGACAAGGTGGACAGCGCGCGGACCCCGCCGAAGGAACTGCGGTAGGAGCCGGCAGCACAAGAGCCCCGGCACCCTTCTCGGGGTGCCGGGGCTCTGTCGTGTCCTTCGGTTACCGCGCTATCCGTTCGTCCCGCCGAAGAAGCCCCCGTTGTTGCCCCCGTTGTTGTTGCCGTTTCCGACACTCACGGTGGTGAGGGTGATCGTCGTGCTGCTCGGGTCGACCGTGTTGCCGGCGCCCGGGTCGATCGCGGTCACGATCGCGTTGTCGCTCGAGTCGCTGCCGTCGGCGAACTGGATGTTGGTGAAGCCCTGCGCCTGAAGCGCCTGCTTGGCGTTCTTCACCGTCTGGGCGACCACGTTCGGGACCTGGACCTGCGAGGACTTGCCGATCTGGATGTTGACCGTGGAGTTCTTGTCGACCTGGGTGTTGGCCTGCGGATCGGTCGAGACGACCTTGCCGACCAGGTTCGGGTCGCTGGTGTCGACCTCGGTGCAGTTGCCCACGAGGTTGTTCGCGGTCATCTGCGCCTTGGCGTCGTCACAGCTCTTGCCGCTGACGTCCGGGACCGTGGACTTCGCCTGGGCCTTGGCGACGGTGAGGGTGATGGTGGTGCCCTTCTCCACCTCCGCGCCGAGCTTCGGGTTCTGCTCCAGGACGGTGCCGGGGTCCTCGGCGGACACCTTCTGCTTCGTCTCCACCTTGAACTGGTACTTGTCGCCCTCAAGGGTCGTGGTGGCGTCGTCGACGTTCTGGCCGAGGACGCTCGGTACGACCACCTTCGGGGCGCCGGTCGAGACGACCAGGTTGACGGTGTCGCCCTTCTTGACGTCGACGCCCGGCTTCGGGTCCTGCGAGCAGACGCTGCCCTTCGGCGCGTTCTCGCAGGCCTTGCGGGTGGGCTCGGCCAGCTTCAGGCCGGAGTTGACGGCCATGGTCTTGGCGGTGTCGTAGGTCTGGCCGACGAAGTTCGGGGCCGCGAACGGCTTGTCCGCGCCGCCGCTCCCGCTGAACGCCCACTTCCCGATCAGGATCGCGCCCACCAGCACCAGGACGGCCGCCACGACCAGCAGGATCGTCGAGGTGTTCGACTTCTTCTTCTGCTGGCGACGCCGGTCGGGGCGGTCGTCGTAGCCGAAGCCGCCGTCGTCCGGGTTCATCGGGGGCAGCATCGTGGTGGCGCCGGGGTCGGCGCGCAGGGCCGTGGTGGCCTGGTCGTCGCCGTAGCCGCCGTAGCCGACCGAACCCATCGCCGCCGTCGCCGCGACCGGCTGGCCGTCGAGGCAGGCCTCGATGTCCATGCGCATCTCGTCGGCGGACTGGTAGCGGTAGTTCGGGTCCTTGACCAGGGCCCGCAGCACGATCGCGTCCATCTCGGGCGTGATCTCGGGGTCGAAGACCGACGGCGGCTGCGGCTCCTCGCGCACGTGCTGGTACGCGACCGCGACCGGGGAGTCGCCCACGAACGGCGGCCGTACGGTCAGCAGTTCGTAGAGGAGGCAGCCCGTCGAGTAGAGGTCCGAGCGGGCGTCGACCTGCTCGCCCTTCGCCTGCTCCGGGGAGAGGTACTGGGCGGTGCCGATGACAGCGGACGTCTGCGTCATCGTCATGCCGGAGTCGCCCATCGCGCGGGCGATGCCGAAGTCCATCACCTTGACCTGGCCGGTGCGCGTCAGCATGACGTTGGCCGGCTTGATGTCGCGGTGCACGATGCCGTTGCGGTGCGAGTACTCCAGGGCCTGGAGGATGCCGATGGTCATCTCCATGGAGCGCTCCGGCAGCAGCTTGCGGCCACTGTGGAGGAGCTCACGGAGGGTGGAACCGTCGACGTACTCCATGACGATGTACGGGATCGAGACCCCGTCGACGTAGTCCTCGCCCGTGTCGTAGACCGCGACGATCGCGGGATGGTTGAGCGAGGCGGCCGACTGGGCCTCCCGGCGGAACCGGGCCTGGAAGGAAGGGTCGCGCGCAAGGTCGACGCGCAGCGTCTTCACCGCCACCGTGCGGCCGAGGCGTGTGTCATGGGCGAGGTAGACCTCCGCCATGCCACCACGGCCGAGCACCTGGCCCAGCTCGTACCGGCCGCCGAGGCGACGCGGCTCTTCCATAGTTCCCTACCAGCCCTCTCCGTCGGTCCCGACCCGCACGGATGTGCGGTCGGAGGCTAGCCGTCCGGGCCTACCGTACCCGGCTGGCTTTGTGTGACCTGGCCAAGCCCGTCACCCGATACAGGACCGGTATCGCAACGTGCACCGATGTGAAGGGAACGTGAGCGGGGTCACTTCTTGCTGTTGATGACCGCCTCCATCACGCTCTTCGCGATGGGGGCCGCGAGACCGCCGCCGGAGATGTCGTCACGGTTGGCGCTGGAGTCCTCGATGACCACGGCCACGGCCACCGGCGAACTGCCGTCGGAGAGCTTGGCGTAGGACAGGAACCAGGCGTACGGGTTCTCGCTGTTGGCGACGCCGTGCTGGGCGGTACCGGTCTTGCCGCCGACGGTGACGCCCGGGATCTGCGCGTTCTTGCCGGTGCCGTCCTTGACGACGGTCTCCATCATCGACTGGAGGATCTGCGCGTTCTTCGACGACAGCGGCTGGCTCAGCTGCTGCGGCTCGGTCTGCGCGATGGTGTCGACGTTCGACGACTGGAGCTTGTCGACCATGTACGGCTTCATCAGCTTGCCGTCGTTGGCGACCGCCGAGGCGACCATGGCCATCTGGAGCGGGGTCGCCGCGGTGTTGAACTGGCCGATCGAGGAGAGCGCGGTCTGCGACTGGTTCATGTCGTCGGAGAAGACCGAGGCGCTGGAGCGGATCGGGGTGAACTGCTCGGAGTCGAAGCCGAACTTCTTCGCCTCGGCCAGCATCTTGGCGTTGCCCAGGTCGGAGCCGACCTTGCCGAACACGGTGTTGCAGGAGTACTGCAGCGCCACCCGCAAAGTCGCGTTCTTGCAGGGGATGTTGCCCTCGTTCTTCAGCTGGGTCGTGGTGCCCGGCATGGTCCACGGCAGCGGCGAGTCCGTCGCCTCGTCGGCGGAGCCGTACAGCCCGTTCTCCAGCGCGGCCGACGCCGTGACCACCTTGAAGGTGGAGCCCGGCGGGTAGGTCTCGCGCAGCGCCCGGTTGAGCATCGGGTCGTCCGGGTCGTACTTCTTCTGAAGCTTCTGCCAGGCCTTGGAGTCCGTGGAGGTGGAGTTCCCGGCGAACGTCGACGGGTCGTACGACGGGTAGGACGCCAGCGCCAGGATCTTGCCGGTGGACGGGTCGAGGGCGACGACCGCGCCCTTGCCGCCCTGCTTCGTCAGACCGCTCCACGCGGCCTTCTGCGCGGCCTCGTTGAGGGTGGTCACGACGTCGCCGCCGGACTTCTCCTTGCCCGTGATCATGTCGAGGGTGTTGCGGAAGAAGAGCCGGTCGTCGGTGCCGGAGAGGATGCCGTCCTCGATGGACTCCAGCTGGTTGGCGCCGAAGGCCTGCGAGGCGTACCCCGTGACCGGCGCCCACATCGCGCCGTTCTTGTAGGTGCGCTTGTACTTGAGGTCGTTCAGCCCGGAGGTGCTGGTCTCGGTGGAACCGGTGATCGGGCTGCCGTCCACGATGATGTCGCCGCGCGGAGTGGAGTAGCGGGCGATGGTGACCCGGCGGTTGTTCGGGTCGTCCTTGAGGCTGTCGGCCTTGACGTACTGGAGCCAGTTGTCGCGCAGCAGCAGAGTGAGGACCAGCAGACCGCAGAAGAGCGCGATCCGGCGCAGGGGCTTGTTCATGACGGGCGGACCACCTGGGTCATCTCGGCGTCGGGGCTGGGGGCGGGCGCGGGGGCCGGCCGGCGGGCGGTGTCGCTGATGCGGATCAGGATGCCGATCAGCGCCCAGTTGGCGATGACGGAGGAACCGCCGTACGCCAGGAACGGCATCGTCATACCGGTCAGCGGGATCAGGCCCATCACACCGCCGGCCACCACGAAGACCTGTAGCGCGAAGGCGCCGGACAGGCCGACGGCGAGCAGCTTGCCGAACGGGTCGCGGGCGGCGAGGGCGGTGCGTACGCCGCGCTCCACGATCAGGCCGTACAGGAGCAGGATCGCCATGATGCCGGCCAGGCCCAGTTCCTCGCCGAAGGTGGCGAGGATGAAGTCGGAGTTGGCGGCGAACCGGATCAGGTCGGAGTGACCCTGACCCCAGCCGGCGCCGAGGGTGCCGCCGGAGCCGAAGGCCCACAGCGCCTGCATGGCCTGCTCCGAGTGCAGACCGGTGACACCCGGCGTGCGGCTGAGCGTGTACTCGCGCATGGGGTCGAGCCAGGCCTGCACACGCTGCTGGACGTGCGATTCGAAGCTGGCCACGCCGACCGCGCCGGCCGCGGACATCAGCAGACCGAAGACGATCCAGCTGGTCCGCTCGGTGGCGACGTACAGCATGATGATGAACATTCCGAAGAACAGCAGCGAGGTGCCGAGGTCCGTCTCGAAGACCAGGATCAGGATCGAGATGAACCAGACGACCAGGATCGGGCCGAGGTCGCGCCCGCGCGGCAGGTACAGGCCCATGAAGCGGCGGCTGGCCAGCGCGAGCGCGTCGCGCTTCACCATCAGGTAGCCGGCGAAGAAGATCGCGAGGACGATCTTCGCGAACTCACCGGGCTGGATGGTGAATCCGCCGATCGAGATCCAGATCTTGGCGCCGTAGACGTTCAGGCCGAGGCCGGGGACAAGCGGGAGCAGCAGCAGGACCAGGGCGCCGGCCATGGAGATGTAGGTGTAGCGCTGAAGGACGCGGTGGTCCTTGAGGAAGATCAGCACGATCACGAAGAGCGCGATGCCCATGGCCGTGTACAGCAGCTGGTTGGTCGCCTTGCCGCCGGCCACGTGGATGGACTGGAGCAGCTTGGACTGGTCGAGGCGCCAGATGGCGACGAGCCCGAGCCCGTTCAGCAGGGTGGCCAGGGGCAGCAGCAGCGGGTCCGCGTACGGGGCGAATCTCCGTACGGCGAGATGCGCGACACCGGCCAGCAGGCCGAGGCCCAGGCCGTAGCTCAGCAGCCCGGTCGGCACCTTGTCGTCGATGGCCAGGCCCACGTTGGCGTAGGCGAAGACCGGGATGACGACCGCGAACAGCAGCAGCGCCAACTCGGTGTTGCGTCTGCTCGGTGCGCCGATGGCGCCGATCGTGGACGTGTGGTGCGTCGGCGAATTGGTTGAACTGCTCATCGTGTGACGGGGCCTCTCACGGCTTGCCTATTGCTTGCTGCACTGCGAGACGACCTGCTGCTCTTCCTCCGAAAGACTGGGACCGGGGCTGGGAGTTGCAGACTTGGTCGGGGACGGGGACGTCGAGGCCGAAGGTGACGGCGTGGCCTTGGACGTGAGGGAGGTGCTGGTGGTTCCCGTGGTGCCGCCGGCCTGGCCCTGACCCGCCGTCGTGCCGGTCGTGCCCGAGGCGCTCGTGCGCTCGGACTCCTTCTTGCACGCGGAGGCCTGGACGGCGAGATCGGCGATCTTCTTCTGGGCGTCCTTGAGACCGCCCTCGGCGATCGTCGCCTTGACCTGCTTCTGCTGGTAGGGCGGCAGGTACTTGAGTTCGATCTCGGGGTGGTCCTTCTCCACCTTCGAGAGCGAGACCCAGGCGAGGTCCTGGCTGATGCCCTGGTAGAGCGCCACGTGCTCGCCGTTGGTGCCGACGAAGTACTGCGTCTGCGTCCAGCGCCAGCCGCCGTAGAGACCGCCGCCGATGACGGCCAGCGTGAGCACGGTGTAGAAGGATCTCTTCAGCCACTTGCGGCCCTTGGAGGGCTTCACGAAGTCGTCGTCGGTGTAGTCCCCGAAGCTGCCCGAGGGGACGTAACCGGTGGTGTCGCCGGAGCCGGGCGGGCCGAACTCGCCGCCCCCGCCGCCCTGTCCGGGCACCTGGCGGCCGAGCCCGGAGGCACGGCCCGCCGGGGTCTGCATGATGCCGTTGTCGTGCAGGTGGAGCTGGTTCTCGGCGACCGCGCCGACGATGACCGGGGTGTCCGACAGCTGCGCGGCGAGGGTGTCGCCGGTGTCGAGGTCCAGGACGTCGGCGATGATCACCGTGATGTTGTCGGGGCCGCCGCCGCGCAGCGCGAGCTGGATCAGCTCCTGCACGGTCTCCTGGGGGCCCTGGTAGCTGGCGAGGGTGTCCTCCATCGTCTGGTGGGAGACGACTCCGGACAGCCCGTCGGAGCAGATCAGGTAGCGGTCGCCGGCCCGGACCTCACGGATCGACAGGTCCGGCTCGACGTGGTCGCCACTGCCGAGCGCGCGCATCAGGAGGGCGCGCTGCGGGTGGGTGGTGGCCTCTTCCTCGGTGATCCGGCCCTCGTCGACGAGGCGCTGCACCCAGGTGTGGTCCTGCGTGATCTGGGTCAGCACACCGTCGCGCAGCAGATAGGCGCGGGAGTCCCCGACATGGACGAGGCCGAGCCGCTGCCCGGTCCACAGCAGGGCGGTCAGGGTGGTCCCCATGCCCTCCAGCTGGGGGTCCTCCTCGACCATCATCCGCAGCTGGTCGTTGGCCCGCTGCACGGCGGTGCCGAGCGAGGTGAGGATGTCGGAGCCGGGCACGTCGTCGTCGAGCGAGACGATCGTGGAGATCACCTCGGAGGAGGCGACCTCACCGGCGGCCTGGCCGCCCATGCCGTCGGCGATCGCGAGGAGGCGTGGACCGGCGTAGCCCGAGTCCTCGTTGCCCTCGCGGATCATGCCTTTGTGCGATCCGGCGGCGAAGCGCAGTGACAGACTCATGCGCACCTCGCCCGTCGGCTCCGGGTACATCCGCACGGTGCCCACCCTCCGGTCGGGAGCGCGCCGGGGTCCGCCAGGCGGTCCGCCGGTGCGTGCTCGCTCCGCTCGCGCTCATTCATGACGTGGCACTACTTCCGCAGCTCGATGACGGTCTTGCCGATGCGGATCGGCGCGCCCAGCGGAATCGGTGTGGGGGTCGTCAGCCGGGACCGGTCCAGGTACGTGCCGTTGGTCGATCCGAGGTCCTCGACGATCCACTGACCGTCGCGGTCCGGGTAGATCCTGGCATGCCGGCTGGAGGCGTAGTCGTCGTCCAGCACGATCGTCGAATCGTGCGCCCGTCCCAGGGTGATGGTCTGGCCCTGGAGGGCGACGGTGGTGCCGGTGAGGATGCCCTCGCTGACGACCAGTTTGGTGGGGGCGTTACGGCCCCGCCGGCCGCCCCCGCCCGACTGCTGCTGGCGCTGCTGCGGAGGCGCCGCCTGCCGGGCGGCCTGCTGCTGCGGTCGTCCGGCTTCCCGTCGCGAGCCGCGCTGTGTGACACGCGTTCCGAACAGGTCGCTGCGGATGACCTGCACGGCCACGATCACGAACAGCCACAGTACGGCCAGGAAACCCAGCCGCATGACCGTGAGGGTCAGCTCTGACATTGCCCCCGCTTCACCCTTCGGCTTGCCGGTAAATGATGGTGGTGCTGCCCACGACGATCCGCGAGCCGTCGCGGAGCGTAGCGCGGGTGGTGTGCTGCCCGTCCACCACGATGCCGTTGGTGGACCCGAGATCCTGGATCGTCGAGGGCGTTCCGGTCCGGATCTCACAGTGCCGGCGGGATACGCCGGGGTCGTCGATCCGCACGTCGGCTTCGGTGCTGCGGCCCATCACCAACGTCGCGCGGGAGATCTGATGGCGGGCGCCGTTGATCTCCACCCAGTACCGCATCCGCACGCCGGGCGCCGGGGCGGCGGGCGCGGGCTGGAGGTACGGCGCCGAGCCGCGGCCACCGGGCGGCGGTGCGGCCGGCATGGGCGGCGGGGCGCTCACGGGGGCGGCGGGCGGATAGCCGTAGCCGCCGGGCCGTCCCGCGGCCGGCGGTGCCGCCGGAGCGGGGGTGCCGGGTGCCTGCTGGTTGGTGGAGGAGGCGAGCGTACGACTGCGCACCCGGTACAGACCGGTGTCGAGGTCCTCGGCCTTCTCCAGGTGGACCTTGATGGGTCCCATGAAGGTGTAGCGCTGCTGCTTGGCGTAGTCGCGGACCATGCCGGCGAGCTCGTCGCCGAGCTGTCCGGAGTAGGGGCTGAGCCGCTCGAAGTCCGGCGTGCTCAGCTCCACGATGAAGTCATTGGGTACGACGGTCCGGTCGCGGTTCCAGATCGTCGCGTTGTTGTCGCACTCCCGCTGGAGCGCGCCGGCGATCTCGACGGGCTGGACCTCGGACTTGAACACCTTGGCGAAGGTGCCGTTGACCAGACCTTCGAGGCGTTGCTCGAACTTCTTCAGGACTCCCATGGGGCACCTCCTCCGTCGTTGCCGCACTGCTTGTCGTACCGACTGCCGTGCCGGCTGCCTTGGTACTGCTTACTGATCGTATCCACGCGCCGGTAAATCGGCTGGTTCCCCCTTGTCGGCCCGTCGAACTCCTTCTGCACTACTCCTGCCCAGGATCGTAGAGGGGGCCGCAGACAAGTGTCCCGCACCTGACTGTGGACCTTGCCCGCCTCCTGGGGAGATGGCCGCTACCGGTACGAGGTTGATACGTGAACCGGCCCACGTTGATACGTAGCGGGAGGTGCGGGGTGTCCGGAGGGGGCGCCGGTGGTCCCCGGGGCAGGTCACGGGGTGCGGATAAGGGATGTGAATCCACCCCGGGCACCGTGCTAATCTTCTGCATGTCGGAAGGCGCCAGCCCCTACGGGGAACAGCTCGAAGACACACCCAATGCGCGGGTGGCGGAATAGGCAGACGCGCTGGATTCAGGTTCCAGTGCCCGCAAGGGCGTGGGGGTTCAACTCCCCCCTCGCGCACAACGGAAGCCCCTCAGGTCTCGGACCTGAGGGGCTTCTTTCTTGTGTGGTTCTCACCTCAGGTGAGGACAATCACAGCCTCTAGGCGGCCAGTCGTTCCGCCAGTTCCTTCGCCTTGGTGGCCGCGTCGCCGAGGGCGCGCTCGCGGGACGCCTCGTAGAGGGGGACCAGGTCGGACATCGCCGGGTTCTGCGGGGCCATGGTGAGCTCCGGGACGATGAACTCCAGTTCTGTGCCGAGGGCGTCGACGAAGACCGCGCGGAGATAGGTCTGCACGTACTCGAAGCCCTCGCGCGGGGTGCCGGGACCGTAGGCGCCGCCGCGGCTGGCGATCACGGTGACCGGAGTGCCCTTGATCCTCGAGTCCTCGGTGCCCGCGGTGCGGCCCATGAGGATCACGTTGTCCAGCCAGGCCTTCAGGGTCGAGGGGATGGCGAAGTTGTACATCGGGGCGCCGATCAGCACCGCGTCCGCCTGCTCCAGCTCCTCTATGAGCCTCACGCGCTCGGCGAAGGCCGCCGCCTGCTCGGGCGTGTGCGTGGCCGGGTCGGCGAAGCCCGCGGTGTGGGCGTCGGCGGTGATGTGCGGCACGGGGTGCGCGGCGAGGTCGCGGTGGATCACCGTGCCCTCCGGGTGCTGTTCCTTCCAGGACGTGCGGAAGGCGTCGGCGACGGCGCGGGACGCGGAGGCGCCGGCGGGGAACACGGAGGAGTCGATGTGCAGAAGCGTGGCCATGGGGGTCTCCAGGGGGCTGGAACCGCCGAGCAGTGTTTTGCTCAGCAGCTGAAGTTTTGTACTCGACTATGAATAACACAGGTACTTACTTTTTTTCATCCCGGTTCCGGAGGGCAGTACCCTGAGGCCATGACGGTCGAGCAGGAGCACGGCACGGACCTGTGCAAGCAGGTCGACAAGGGCATCAGCCGTGTCTTCCAGCTGTTCGGAAAGCGCTGGACCGGGCCGATCGTGGCCGTCCTGATGGCACAGCCCATGCACTTCTCCGACCTGCGCCGGGCCATCCCGGGCATCAGCGAGCGCATGCTCTCCGACCGGCTCACCGAACTCGGCGCCGCCGGGCTGCTCGTCCGCGAGGTCGACGAGGGCCCGCCGCTGCGCGTCTCGTACCGGCTGACCGAGGCCGGCAAGGCCCTGGATCCGGCGCTCCGGGAACTCGGCGCGTGGGCCAAGGTGCATCTGCCCGAGGGGTGGGAGACGGGCAACTGCTGAGGCCGCGTGGGTTTTCCACAGGCACGGCGCTGTCCGCAGGTCCCGAGTTGTCCACAGGGTCTGACGTGTTTTCGCCACCCGCTGTACGGTCGTCGCGAGTTGATGTTCGTGCGTGCGCAAGTGCGGGGGAGGCGGTCGGTATGACCGAGGCCGGAATCGGTGTGGGGCGCAGGCTGCCCGGAGTGCGGGGCTTCGCCTCGTGGCCCGTGGCGGGATCGCCCAAGGAAGAGGGCAGGGCGCTGCGGGAGAGCGTCCCGCGCAGCGCGCACGCCGCGCTCGACCTGGACGGCTCCCGCCCCGACGCGGTGACCGCCGTCGAGGAGTCCGGCCGGGGCCGGATCCCCGGGCTCACCCCGATACGGGTGGGCCGGATGGCGGCCACCCCCTTCGCCTTCCTGCGCGGTTCGGCCGGCCTGATGGCCCACGACCTCGCCCGCACCCCCATGACCCGCATCGGCGCCCAGATCTGCGGCGACGCCCACGCGGCCAACTTCGGCCTGTACGGCGACGCCCGCGGCGGCCTGGTCATCGACCTGAACGACTTCGACGAGACCGTGCACGGCCCCTGGGAGTGGGACCTCAAGAGGCTCGCCGCCTCCCTGGTTCTCGCGGGCCGGGAGGCCGGCGCCGACGAGGACACGTGCCGTACGGCGGCGCACGGCGCGGTGGGCTCCTACCGCCGCACCATGCGGCTGCTGGCGAAGCTTCCGGTGCTGGACGCGTGGAACGCCATCGCGGACGAGGAGCTGGTCTCCCACGCCGACGCCCGCGACCTGCTCGGCACGCTGGAGCGGGTCTCGGAGAAGGCGCGGGGCAACACCAGTGGGCGGTTCGCGGCCAGGTCGACCGAGGCCGCCGAGGACGGCGGGCGCCGCTTCGTCGACGCCTCGCCGGTGCTGCGCCGCATCCCGGACGAGGAGGCCGCGGCGGTCGCGGCATCGCTGGAGGAGTACCTCGACACGCTCTCCGAGGACCGCCTCCCGCTGCTGGCCCGGCACACGGTGCACGACGTGGCCTTCCGCGTCGTCGGCACGGGCAGCGTCGGCACCCGGTCGTACGTCGTGCTGCTCCTGGACCACCGCGGCGAACCGCTCGTCCTCCAGGTCAAGGAGGCCCGCCCCTCGGCGCTGGTGCCGCATCTGCTGACCGCCGGGTTCGAGGCGCCCGCCGTCCCGCACGAGGGCCGGCGCGTGGTGCTCGGACAGAAGCGAATGCAGGTCGTCAGCGACATCCTGCTGGGCTGGACGACGGTCGACGGACTGCCGTTCCAGGTACGGCAGTTCCGCAACCGCAAGGGCAGCGTCGACCCCGCCGCCCTCGCCGCCGACCAGATCGACGACTACGGCCGGATGACCGGCGCCCTCCTCGCCCGCGCCCACGCCCACAGCGCCGACCCGCGCCTGGTCGCCGGGTACTGCGGCAAGAACGACGAACTGGACGAGGCGATAGCGACGTTCGCCGTCACCTACGCCGACCGCACCGAGGCGGACCACGCGGAGCTGGTGGCGGCGGTGCGGTCGGGGCGGATCGCGGCCGAGCTGGGGGTGTGAGGTCCCGGTGGAGCCGCCCGGTCACGCTGTCCGCCGCCCGCCGGGACCTGTCGGCCCGGTGGCCGGTGGCCGACTGTCCGGAGGCGGGGGGCGGCCGTGGCCTACGCTGGTCGGGTGACGACCCCGGAAGCTGAGCAGTCCCAGTCCGCGCCCGTCGGAGAACCGGTGCCGGAGCAGGCGGGTGCCGAGGCGCCGTCCGCCGCCGGAGCCGCGGCGGGCGAGGGTTCCGCGCGCGAGGACACCGGGGGCGGCGCGGCCGGCACCGGCCCGGCCGACGGTGCCGCGCCCCGCCCCGAGGAGCGGTTGGAGCGGGCCGTACGGGCCGCGGAGCAGGCGTTGATCGAGTACGAGATCGCGGTGGACACCTTCCGCATCGAGGTCGAGAACTTCTCCCGGCTGCACCACCAGAAACTCGGCCCGATGTACTCCAGGCTCGACGAACTGGACGCGCGGATCGCCGAGGCCAAGGCCGCGCGCAGCGGTGACCCCGAGGACATCCGCCTGGCGGACGAGGCCCGCGCGCGCGTGATGCCGATGCCCGCGGTCGAGGAGCTGTTCCACGGCTGGATGGACGGCGACGGCCTGTTCCCGGAGGCCGCGGCGATGCTCACGGACCAGCCGGTCCGGCCCCCGCAGCGGGTGCGCCCCAGCGAGGAGGCCCGCAAGCTCTACCGCGAGCTGGCCCGCAAGGCCCACCCCGACCTGGCGCAGGACGACGACGAGCGCAAGCGGCGCGAGGAGTTCATCACCCGCGTCAACGCCGCCTACAGCCGGGGCGACGCCCCGCTGCTGCGCGAGCTGGCCGAGGAGTGGGCCGCGGGACCGGCCCCGGCGGAGCGCGGCCCGAGCGCCAGCGAGGAGCTGTACGCCCGCCTCGAATGGCTCGCCCAGCGCAAGGAACTGCTCACCCTCGTCGCCCGGGAACTGGAGGAGGGCGCCATCGGCTCCATGCTCCGGATCGCCCCGGACGACCCCGACCGGCTCCTGGACGAGATCGCGGACCAGCTGCTCGCCCAAGTCGCCAAGCGGGAGGCCGAGTTGGCGGCCCTGCTCGGGGAGCCGGACACGTCGGCCGGAGCGTCGGGTAGCGTCGAGTCATGAGTTTCGGAGCTGGTGTGCCCACGGTCGAGGTCGGCGACCTCAAGGACGGCGACTTCCTGCTGGACGTCCGCGAGGACGACGAGTGGCAGGCGGGTCACGCCACGGGGGCGCTGCACATCCCCCTCAGCGAATTCGTGGCCCGGTACGGCGAGTTGACCGAGGCGGCGCCGCAGGACGGCAGGGTCCATGTGATCTGCCGCTCCGGCGGGCGCTCCGCCCAGGTCACGAACTATCTGACCCAGCAGGGCATCGACGCAGTGAACGTCGACGGCGGCATGCAGATCTGGGCCGCCGCGGGCCGCCCGGTCGTCACGGACGAGGGCGAACCGGGCTTCGTCCTCTAGGCCTTCGGAGGCCCTAGGCCAGTGGGTGGGCCGCCAGCAGGTCCCCCAGGGCCTCCTCGTGTGCCGCCGCCGGGCCGAGCGACAGCTCCAGGTGCTTGGCCCAGGCGTGGTACCGGTGCAGGGGATAGTCGGTGTCGGCGCCGAACCCCCCGTGCAGATGCTGCGCGGTCTGCACGACCCGTCGTACCCCCTCCGCCGCCCAGATCTTGGCCACGGCCAGGTCCGCGGCGGCGGGCAGCGCGCCCGGTGCGCCCGAGGCGATCCGCCACGCGGCCTGCCACAGCGTTGCCTCCATGGCGCGCAGGTCGATGTACCGGTCGGCGGCCTGCACGGCGACGGCCTGGAAGGTCGCGACCGGGAACCCGAACTGCTCGCGCTTTCCCGTGTATTCGGCGGTCATCCGCAGGACGGCGGTGCCGAGCCCCAGGGCCAGCGCGCAGGTACCGGCGGTCAGCAGGTCGCGCAGCCACTCCCAGGCGCCCTCGGCGTCGATGACGTCGACCACCGCGATCGGCACGGACTCCAGGCGCAGTTCGGCGAGCCGCTCCCCGGTGGTGGAGATCTGCTCGGCGAGGACGACGCCGTCGCGGTCCGGGGCGACCAGCGCGAGGACACTCCGGTCGGCGTCCGTGTGCGCCGGTACGACGACCAGGTCCGCGCCGAAGGCCCACGGCACCGCCGTCTGCACCCCGTCCAGCAGCCACCGGTCGCCGTCCCGCCGGGCCGTCACGGCGAGCTCGGCCGGGTCGTGCCCGGTCCGCCCGTGCGCGGCGACCGTGAGCACGAGCTCGCCGCGGGCAGCCCGGGCGAGCAGGCCGGACCTCAGCTCCTTGCCGCCGAAGGCCTGTACGGCCGCCGCGGCGGCGCTGCTCTCCAGGAGCGGCACCCTGGCCAGCACCTTCGCGGACTCCCGCAGCAGCAGACAGAGGGCGATGGCGTCCAGGCCCGCGCCGCCGTACTCCTCGTCGAGCAGCAGGCTCAGCAGGTCGGCCTCGGCGAGCCTGGCCCACAGCGCCCGGTCGAAGTCCTCGGCGACGGCGCCCGTGGTGTCCGCCGGACTGGGCACGGAGTCCGGCACGACGTCGGCGAACACCCCCGCCGCCGCCTCGGCCGCCGCCTGCTGCTCCTCGCTGAAGGTGAAGTCCACGGTTCCCGTCCTTCCGCAAGACCTGATCTGACGGAGCGTCAAGATAGAACAGGTTCTAGAAGAAGGGAACGGCTCGGCCGGGCGTCCCACGGACAACATGACACCGTGCACGGCCTGTGGGGATCGGGACTGTGCCCGGAGCGTGCGGCTGAGTACCGTTCCGTGCGACGGACAGGAATCGGAGACGGGGCGACATGGACGCGAACGACGGAGGCTCGAACGCCCCCGAGGGGGAGCGGACGCCCGTCTCCTCCTCCGCGGGGCCGCACGTGCCCGCGCAGCAGCCCCCGCCTCCTCCGCCCCCGCCCGCACCGGACCCGCCCGTCGGTGTCGCCGCGCTGTCCCTGCGCTACCAGGTGGGCGCCGCGCTGGCGGTCGCGGTCGTGGCGGTCGCCGCTCTGGTCCACCTCGGGATGGTGTTCCTGCACGTCGCGCCGTCGAACACGGTGACGAAGCAGCACGGCAAGGCGATCGACGAGTGGATCTACCCGGAGTTCGAGCAGAACTGGAAGCTGTTCGCGCCGAACCCCTTGCAGCAGAACATCGAGGTCCAGGTGCGCGCCGACATCCGCACCGCGGCCGGTGCGACCCGTACGACCGGCTGGTACGACCTCTCGGCCGAGGACGGCGCGGCCATCGACGGCAATCTGCTGCCGAGCCACACCGAGCAGAACGAGCTGCGCCGGGCCTGGGACTTCCTGACCGCCACGCACGACGCCGAGAACAAGGCGATCGGCGTGCGCGGCACGCTCGCGGAGACGTATCTGCGCCGCATCGTCGTGCTGCGCCTGGGCCGGGACCACGCGGCCGGAGCGGGCGGTACCGTCCAGCGCGTCCAGGTCCGCTCCGTCACCACCAATGTGCCCCCGCCCGAGTGGAGTGACGAGCAGGTGTCGACCACGCCCCAGTACCGCACGCTGCCCTGGTGGCCGGTTCCGGCGGACGAGGGCACGGGAGGTGTCCGGTGAGCGGTTTCGCCCCGTCGGTCTCGCGCGGCATCGCCCGCGTCACCGAGTCGGCCCTCGGCCCCTACCAGAGCGCCGTGATCCGCATCGGCTTCGCCGCGACCTGGCTCCTGTTCCTGCTGCGCGAACTGCCCCACCGCCAGGAGCTCTACGGCCCCGACGGCCCTTGGAGCTGGGACCTCGCCCACCGGCTGATCGCGGACAACGGCGCGTTCACGGCCCTGATGTGGTCGGACGGGCAGGTCTGGTTCGAGACGGTGTATGCGCTGGCCGTACTGGCGAGCGTCCTGCTCCTGCTGGGCTGGCGCACCCGAACGACGTCCGTGCTCTTCATGGTCGGCGTCCTCTCGCTCCAGAACCGCAGCGTCTTCATGGGCGACGGCGGCGACAACGTCCTGCACCTGATGTCGATCTACCTGGTGTTCACCCGCTGCGGCCAGGTCTGGTCCCTCGACGCCCGCCGGGCCGCACGCGCGCGTGGAGAGCGGATTCCCGACCGGACCGGGCCGGTCCTGTGGGTGCTGCTGGGCGCGGTGCTCGTCGCGGTGACCTCGGCCGGCCGGTTCGACAGCGAATGGTTCGTGCCCGCGCTCCTGTGGGGCGTCTGGCTGGCGCAGGCCCTGTGGTGGGCGGTCGGGCGGTACGCGAAGTCGTACGAGCCCCGGGTGCTGCTGGACGTCGTGGCGAACGTGATCCACAACGGCGCCCTGTTCGTCGTCGCGACCGAGGCCTGTCTGATCTACGCGACGGCCGGCTGGTACAAGATCCAGGGCTCCCGCTGGCAGGACGGCACCGCCGTCTACTACCCGCTCCACCTCGACTACTTCTCCCCCTGGCCCGGCCTCGCCGGCGTGCTGTCCTCCAGCGGCACGATGGTGATGCTGGTGACCTACGGGACGGTGATCGTGCAGGTCGCCTTCCCGTTCACGCTCTTCAACCGGCGGGTCAAGAACGTCCTGCTGGCCCTGATGATGACCGAGCACGCGGTGATCGCCGTGCTCCTGGGGCTGCCGTTCTTCTCCCTCGCGATGATCGCGACGGACGCGGTCTTCCTGCCGACGTCATTCCTGCTCCCGCTCGGCGGCCGGGCGGCACGCGCGCGTGGACGGTGGTTCGCGCGGGGCGACCGTACGGTCCCGGACGAGGATCTGGAGGAGCCGCGCAGCCCGGAGAACCCCGAGCACAGCCACGTAGGCTTCACCGCATGACCGACCCCGCAGCGGCCGACTGGCACCGGCTCGCCGAGACCGCCGTACTGCTGGACGGTTTCCACGCCCTCAAGCACGCGCTGCGCTTCGGCGCAGAGGTCCCCCAGGCGGTCACCACGGACCGACGGTCGGCGCTCGCCCTGGCCGCAGACCTGGCCCCCGACGTACGGGACGCCCTGGACGCGCTGCTGACGGAGGTCCCGGAGGCCGCGTACCGGTCCTTCGTCCCGCGCCCGCATCCGACAGGGGTGGCGGCCTTGGCCGTACGACCGGCACGCGCGGCCAATCTGGAGCAGCTGGGACGCCTGCCCCGCCGTACCCCCGTCGTGGTCCTGGACAACCCGCGCAACCTCGGCAACGCGGGCGCGGTGATCCGGCTCGCCGCCGGTTTCGGCGCGACCGGCGTGGTCACCACGGGGACGCTCGACCCCTGGCACCCCACGGTCGTCCGCGCAGGGGCGGGCCTGCACTACGCGACAGCCGTGGAGCGTCTGACGGTGGACGAGCTCCCGCCCGGCCCGCTGTTCGCCCTCGACCCGGAGGGCGACGACATCCGGGGCCTGAAGCTCCCGGACGACGCCGTCCTGGCCTTCGGTTCGGAACGCAGCGGCCTGTCACCCGAACTACGCGCCCGCACAGACCACTTGGTGTCCTTGCCGATGCGCCCCCAGGTCTCCAGCTACAACCTGGCGACGAGCGTGGCGATGACCCTGTACCACTGGAGTACGTCCACGGCAGCGCCCCTCTAGGGGCTCTCAGGCGTCCCGACGCACCTCGACAACCCGGAACCGATTGGCGACAAACGCCCCATCGCACAGGGCCGCGTTCGCCGCCGGGTTGCCACCCGAACCGTGGAAGTCCGAGAACGCGGCCGTCTGATTGACGAACACCCCACTGGTCAGATTCAGCGACAACTGGGCGGCCTCCTCAAGGCAGACCTCCTCGACGGCCTTCTCGACACCCTCGTCCGTGGTGTACGCCCCGACCGTCATCGCCCCCTTCTCCCGCACCGTCCGCCGCAGCAACTCCACCGCGTCGGACGCCGAGTCGACCGCGACGGCGAAGGAGACGGGCCCGAAGCACTCGCTCATGTACGCGGCCTCGTCGTCCGGCTTGGCCCCGTCCAGCTTCACGATCACCGGTGTCCGCACGACCGCGTCGGGGAACTCCGGGTTCGCGATCTCCCGTGAGGCGAGGGCGACTTCACCGAGGGAGGCGGCCGCCTCCAGCCGGGCCTTCACGTCCGGGTTGACGATCGCGCCGAGCAGCCCGTTCGCGCGCGCGTCGTCGCCCAGGAGACCGTCCACCGCGCGGGCGAGGTCGGCGACGACCTCGTCGTAGGACTTGGGCCCCTGGTCGGTGGTGATGCCGTCGCGGGGGATCAGGAGGTTCTGCGGGGTGGTGCACATCTGGCCGCTGTACAGGGACAGGGAGAACGCGAGGTTGGACAGCATGCCCTTGTAGTCGTCGGTCGACTCGACGACGACCGTGTTGACGCCGGCCTTCTCCGTGTAGACCTGCGCCTGGCGGGCGTTGGCCTCCAGCCAGTCGCCGAAGCCGGTCGAGCCCGTGTAGTCGATGATCCGGATCTCGGGGCGCGTGGCGAGCGTCTTGGCGATGCCCTCACCGGGACGTTCGGCGGCGAGGGCCACGAGGTTCGGGTCGAAGCCGGCCTCGGTGAGGACCTCGCGGGCGATCCGGACCGTGAGCGCGAGCGGCAGTACCGCGCGCGGGTGGGGCTTCACCAGGACCGCGTTGCCGGTGGCGAGGGAGGCGAACAGGCCCGGATAGCCGTTCCACGTCGGGAAGGTGTTGCAGCCGATGACCAGGGCGGTGCCGCGCGGGACCGGCGTGAACTGCTTGTTCATGACGAGCGGGTCGCGCTTGCCCTGGGGCTTGGTCCACTCGGCGACGGCGGGCGTGCGGACCTGCTCCGCGTACGCGTACGCCACCGCCTCCAGGCCGCGGTCCTGGGCGTGCGGGCCGCCCGCCTGGAACGCCATCATGAAGGCCTGGCCGCTGGTGTGCATGACCGCGTGGGCGAACTCGTGCGTCCGGTCGCCGATCCGCTTGAGGATCTCGATGGAGACCACCGCACGGGTCTCCGCGCCCGCGTCCCGCCAAGCCCGCTGTCCGGCGCGCATGGCCGGCAGCAGGACGTCGAGGTCGGCGTGCGGGTACGTCACGCCCAGCTCGATGCCGTAGGGCGACACTTCGCCGCCCACCCAGTCGTCCGTGCCGGGCTGGCCGAGGTCGAGGCGGGTGCCCAGGAGGGCGTCGAAGGCGGCCTTGCCCGCCGCCGCGTCCAGGCTGCCGTGCTCGCCGTAGGCCTTGGGGTGTTCCGGGTGGGGGGACCAGTACGCGCGTGTGCGGATCGCTTCGAGCGCCTGGTCGAGTGTCGGCCGGTGCCGGGCGATCAGCTCGTGCGCGGTCGGTTCGGCGGCCATGCGGGACCAACTCCTCTTCTCAAGAACTCGTCAACTCGTCTGCGAGTTCATGACCTGGGTGGGAACAGGGAAAGGATCAGGGGCGGGAACAGGCGGTCAGAGTTAGAGTAACCGAACGATCGGTCGGGACAAGGGGGTCCGCCGCATCTGTGGAAAACCCCGTGCGGGAGGATCGCGGACATGACAGCACTGGACCTCAGCAGCCCCGTGGCCGTCGTCGGCACCGGCACCATGGGCCAGGGCATCGCCCAGGTCGCGCTGACCGCGGGTCACGTCGTACGGCTGTACGACACCGTTCCGGGGCGGGCCCGGGACGCGACCGACGCGATCCGCGCCCGGCTCGACCGCCTCGTCGAGAAGGACCGGTTCACCGCCGCCGACCGGGACGCCGCACACGCCCGGCTGCTGCCCGCCGAGACCCTCGCCGAGCTCGCGGACTGCACCCTGGTCGTCGAGGCCGTGCTGGAGCGGCTGGACGTCAAACAGCAGCTGATGCGCGACCTGGAGGACGTCGTCGGCGAGGACTGTCTGCTCGCCACCAACACCTCGTCCCTGTCGGTGACGGCCATCGGCGCCGCCCTGCGCAACCCCGGCCGCTTCGTGGGCCTGCACTTCTTCAACCCGGCCCCGCTGCTGCCGCTCGTCGAGGTCGTCTCCGGGTTCGCCACCGACGTCACGTCGGCCACGCGCGCGTACGAGATGTCCCGCGCCTGGGGCAAGACCCCGGTCGCCTGCGCGGACACCCCCGGCTTCATCGTCAACCGCATCGCCCGGCCCTTCTACGCCGAGGCGTTCGCGGCCTACGAGGCACAGGCCGCCGACCCGGCCACCATCGACGCGATCCTGCGCGAGTCCGGCGGCTTCAAAATGGGCGCCTTCGAACTGACCGACCTCATCGGCCAGGACGTCAACGAGTCCGTCACGCACTCCGTGTGGCAGTCCTTCTTCCAGGACGTGCGCTTCGCGCCCTCGCTCGCCCAGCGCCGCCTGGTCGAGTCCGGCCGCCTCGGCCGCAAGACCGGACAGGGCTGGTACGACCACGGGGCCGACGCCGAGCTGCCCGAGCCGCACACCGCGGAACCGGCCCAGCCGCCCGCCTACGTCGTCGTCGAGGGCGACATGGGCCCCGCGGCCGACCTGGTCGCGCTGATCCGCGAGGCGGGCATCGTGGTCCGCGAGGAGGAAGAGGACCACGGCACCCGCATGGTGCTGCCCGGCGGCGGACAGCTGGCGCTCGCCGACGGACAGACCTCCGTCGAGTTCCGCGACGTCGTCTACTTCGACCTCGCCCTCGACTACCGCAGGGCCGGCCGCATCGCCCTGTCCGCCTCCCAGGACACCGCCTCGGGGACCCTCTCCGAGGCGATCGGCCTCTTCCAGGCGCTCGGCAAGGACGTCAGCGTCATCGGGGACGCCCCCGGGATGATCGTCGCCCGCACGGTCGCCCGGATCGTCGACCTGGCGCACGACGCCGTCGCCAAGGGCGTCGCCACCGAGGAGGACATCGACACCGCGATGCGGCTTGGTGTCAACTACCCCCTGGGTCCGTTCGAATGGAGCCGCAGGCTCGGCCGCAGCTGGGCCTACGACCTCCTGGACGACCTGCACCTGCGTGACCCGTCGGGACGGTACGCGCCGTCCCTGGCGCTCTACCGCCACGCGTACGCCACCGAGAAGCGGGAGGGCACCCCATGACGACCGCCAAGCGCGACACGTACACCCCCGAGAGCCTGCTCTCCGTCGCCGTCCAGGTCTTCATCGAGCGCGGCTACGACGGCACCTCCATGGAGCACCTCGCCAAGGCGGCCGGCATCTCCAAGTCGTCGATCTACCACCACGTCACGGGCAAGGAGGAGCTGCTGCGCCGCGCGGTCAGCCGCGCCCTGGACGGTCTCTTCGGGATCCTCGACGAGGAGCACGCGCGCGTGGGGCGTGCCGTCGAGCGGCTGGAGTACGTCGTGCGGCGGATGGTCGAGGTGCTGACCTCCGAGCTGCCGTACGTGACGCTGCTGCTGCGGGTGCGCGGCAACACCGACACCGAGCGGTGGGCGCTGGAGCGGCGCCGGGACTTCGACCACCGGGTGGCCGACCTGCTGAAGGCCGCGGCGGCCGACGGCGACCTGCGCGGGGACGTGGAGGTGCGGCTCGCGACCCGGCTCGTCTTCGGGATGATCAACTCCATCGTGGAGTGGTACCGGCCCGACGGACGCGGCATGGGCGAGCGCGAAGTGGCCGACGCGGTGGCCCAGTTGGTGTTCGCCGGGCTGCGCGCCCCGCACTGAGCCGAAGCCGGCGGGCCCGCGCCGGACCTCGGGCCGGGTCAGCCCTGCGGTTCCAGGTCCTCCTCCTCGAACACCAGCAGGGTGCGCGAACTCAGCACCTCGGGGATGGCCTGGAGCCGGGTGAGCACCAGCTCGCGCAGCGCCCTGTTGTCCGGGGTGTGCACCAGCAGCAGGACGTCGAAGTCGCCGCCCACCAGCGCGATGTGCGAGGCGCCCGGCAGCAGCCTCAGCTGCTCGCGGACCGTGCGCCAGGAGTTCTGCACGATCTTCAGGGTGATGTACGCCGACGTGCCCTGACCCGCGCGTTCATGGTCGACCCGGGCGCCGAAGCCGCGGATGACGCCGTCCTCGATGAGCCGGTTGATCCGCGCGTAGGCGTTGGCGCGCGAGACGTGCACCCGTTCGGCGACGGACCTTATCGACGCGCGGCCGTCCGCCTGGAGCATCTGGAGGATGTCCTGATCGATGGCGTCGAGCGGACGCGGGGGCGGCAGCTCGCGTCCCGCCTCCGGGCCGTCGGCCATTTGTTCAGGTGCCATGTCCCCCCGCCTCCCTACCATGGACGTACTGCGTTCATTTGAGGTTGTGGAGAACCGTTTGTCCACAGCCTGGAGCCGCGTGTAGCCAAAATGTGCCGACGACCGAACAATCGGTAGGGAGGCGCCGCACGTCCGAGGCGCCTCTCCGAGCCACTCCCACGAGGAGGTGCCGTCATGACGGTCATGGAGCAGCGGGGCGCGTACCGGCCCACACCGCCGCCCGCCTGGCAGCCGCGCACGGACCCCGCGCCCCTGCTGCCCGACGCCGTGCCCTACCGGGTCCTCGGCACCGAGGCCGCCGCGCAGGCCGACCCCGGGCTGCTGCGCCGCCTGTACGCCCAGCTGGTGTCCGGCCGCCGGTACAACGCGCAGGCCACCGCCCTCACCAAGCAGGGCCGGCTCGCCGTGTACCCCTCCACCACCGGCCAGGAGGCCTGCGAGGTCGCCGCCGCGCTGGTCCTCCAGGAGCAGGACTGGCTCTTCCCCAGCTACCGCGACACCCTCGCCGCCGTAGCCCGCGGCCTCGACCCCGTGCAGGCCCTCACCCTGCTGCGCGGCGACTGGCACACCGGCTACGACCCGCGCGAGCACCGCATCGCCCCCCTCTCCACCCCGCTCGCCACCCAGCTCCCGCACGCAGTCGGGCTCGCCCACGCGGCCCGCCTCAAGGGCGACGACGTGGTCGCGCTCGCCATGGTCGGCGACGGCGGCACCAGCGAGGGCGACTTCCACGAGGCGCTGAACTTCGCCGCCGTCTGGCAGGCCCCGGTCGTCTTCCTGGTCCAGAACAACGGCTTCGCGATCTCCGTCCCCCTCGCCAAGCAGACCGCGGCCCCGTCGCTGGCCCACAAGGCCGTCGGCTACGGCATGCCCGGCCGCCTGGTCGACGGCAACGACGCGGTCGCCGTGCACCAGGTCCTCGGTGAAGCCGTACGGCACGCGCGCGAGGGCGGTGGTCCCACGCTCGTCGAGGCGATCACCTACCGCATCGAGGCCCACACCAACGCCGACGACGCGACCCGCTACCGCGGCGAGACCGAGGTCGAGGCCTGGCGCGCGCACGACCCGATCGCCCTTCTGGAGCACGAGCTGACCGAGCGCGGGCTCATCGACGAGGCCGGTATCCGGGCCGCCCGCGACGCGGCCGAGGCCATGGCTGCCGAGCTGCGCGCCCACATGAACCAGGACCCGGTGCTCGACCCCATGGACCTGTTCGCCGACGTGTACGCCGAACCCACCCCCCAACTGCGCGAACAGCGCGACCAGTTGGCGGCCGAGCTCGCGGCCGAGCGGGAGGGGACGCACTCATGACCACCGTCGCCCTCAAACCGGCCACCATGGCGCAGGCCCTCACGCGCGCACTCCGCGACGCGATGGCGGCGGACCCCACCGTGCACGTCATGGGCGAGGACGTCGGCACCCTCGGCGGAGTCTTCCGCGTCACCGACGGCCTCGCGAAGGAGTTCGGCGAGGACCGCTGCACGGACACCCCCCTCGCCGAGGCCGGCATCCTCGGCACGGCCGTCGGCATGGCGATGTACGGCCTGCGCCCGGTCGTCGAGATGCAGTTCGACGCCTTCGCCTACCCGGCCTTCGAGCAACTGATCAGCCACGTCTCCCGCATGCGCAACCGCACCCGCGGCGCCATGCCCCTCCCGATCACCGTCCGCGTCCCCTACGGCGGCGGCATCGGCGGCGTCGAGCACCACAGCGACTCCTCCGAGGCCTACTACATGGCGACCCCCGGCCTCCATGTCGTCACCCCCGCCACGGTCGCCGACGCCTACGGCCTGCTCCGCGCCGCCATCGCCTCCGACGACCCGGTCGTCTTCCTGGAGCCCAAGCGCCTGTACTGGTCGAAGGACACCTGGAACCCCGACGAGCCGACCCCCGTCGGCCCGGTCGGCCGCGCGGTCGTCCGCCGCTCCGGCAGCAGCGCCACGCTCATCACCTACGGCCCCTCCCTCCCCGTCTGCCTCGAAGCCGCCGAGGCGGCCCGGACCGAGGGCTGGGACCTCGAAGTCGTCGACCTGCGCTCCCTGGTGCCCTTCGACGACGAGACGGTCTGCGCGTCCGTACGGCGCACCGGCCGCGCCCTCGTCGTGCACGAGTCGGGCGGCTACGGCGGCCCGGGCGGCGAGATCGCGGCCCGCGTCACGGAGCGCTGCTTCCACCACCTGGAGGCACCGGTGCTGCGCGTCGCCGGGTTCGACATCCCGTATCCGCCGCCGATGCTGGAGCGGCACCACCTGCCCGGCGTCGACCGGATCCTGGACGCCGTGGGACGGCTGCAATGGGAGGCCGACAACTGATGGCACAGGTACTGGAGTTCAAGCTCCCCGACCTCGGCGAGGGCCTCACCGAGGCGGAGATCGTGCGCTGGCTGGTCCAGGTCGGCGACGTCGTCGCCATCGACCAGCCGGTCGTCGAGGTCGAGACGGCCAAGGCGATGGTCGAGGTCCCCTGCCCCTACGGCGGCGTCGTCACGGCCCGCTACGGCGAGGAGGGCACCGAACTGCCCGTAGGCGCACCGCTGTTGACGGTCGCGGTGGGCGCACCGGCCGCCGACACCGCCGCGGCGACCGAGGGCTCGGGGAACGTCCTGGTGGGCTACGGCACGGGAGCGCCTCCCGCGCGGCGGCGCAGGGTCCGGCGAATGGCGGCGGACGTCGTGACCTCGGTGGCGGACGCCCCCGCACCCGCCCCCGCCGCCGGGACCGGCGGCCGTGGCGACGCTCCCGTACCCGTCATCTCGCCCCTCGTACGCCGGCTCGCGCGTGAGAACGGCCTGGAACTGCGGGAGTTGACGGGTTCCGGCCGGGACGGGCTGATCCTGCGGGCGGACGTCGAGAAGGCACTCCGCGCGGCGGCGGCCCAGGAGGCGATCGCCCAGGAAGCGACGCTCCTGCCCCCGGCCACGGTCCACGCGACCCCCGACGGGACACGCATCCCCCTCCGCGGCATCCGGGGCGCCGTGGCCGACAAGCTCTCCCGCAGCCGCCGCGAGATCCCCGACGCGACCTGCTGGGTGGACGCCGACGCGACCGAGCTGATGCGCGCCCGAGCGGCCATGAACGCCGCCGTCGGGCCCAGGATCTCCGTACTGGCCCTGCTCGCCCGGATCTGCACGGCCGCGCTGGCCCGGTTCCCCGAGCTCAACGCCAGCGTGGACATGGAGGCGCGGGAGATCGTCCGGTTCGACCGGGTGCACCTCGGGTTCGCCGCGCAGACCGAGCGCGGGCTCGTCGTCCCCGTCGTACGGGACGCGGGCGCCCGGGACGCGGAGGTGCTGAGCGCGGAGTTCGCCCGGCTCACCGAGGCGGCCCGGACCGGGACGCTGACCCCGGGGGACCTCACCGGCGGGACCTTCACGCTGAACAACTACGGGGTGTTCGGCGTCGACGGTTCCACGCCGATCATCAACCACCCCGAGGCGGCGATGCTCGGCGTCGGCCGGATCGTCCCCAAACCGTGGGTGCACGAGGGCGAGTTGGCGGTCCGCCAGGTCGTGCAGCTCTCGCTCACCTTCGACCACCGGGTCTGCGACGGCGGCGCCGCGGGCGGTTTCCTACGGTATGTGGCGGACTGTGTGGAACAACCGGCGGTGCTGCTGCGCAACGTGTGATCACGGAAGCCCGCACAAGTTCCCTGTGATCAGGGCGGCCCGCATACTCGGGGGGTGACCGCGTACGAGCCCCCCGACTCAGCGCCCGGCGACGCGTACGACGCCGTCGTGCTCGCCGGTGGCGCCGCCCGGCGGCTCGGCGGTGCCGACAAACCCGGGCTGCGCGTGGGCGGCCGGGCCCTGCTCGACCGGGTGCTCACCGCCTGCGCCGACGCCCGGACCACCGTCGTGGTGGCCGACCCCCGGCCCACGCCCCGGCCGGTGTGCTGGGCCCGCGAGGACCCGCCCGGCGCGGGCCCGGTCGCCGCGCTCGACGCCGGTCTGCGCCACACCACGGCCGACACCGTCGTGGTCCTCTCCGCCGACCTGCCGTTCCTCGAACCGGCAACCGTACGGCGGCTGTTGACCGCCCTGCGGGCCGACGGCACCGAGGGCGCGCTGCTCACCGACGCCGACGGGCGCGACCAGCCACTCGTCGCCGCGTACCGCGCGCAGGCGCTCCGCCGCGAGCTGACCGCACTCACCTCCGAACACGGCGGCCTCACCGGGCTGCCCCTGCGCCGCCTCACCGCCGCGCTCGATCTCACCCGCGTCCCCGACCCCGTCGCGTCCTTCGACTGCGACACCTGGGACGACCTCGCCATCGCCAGGGCACGCATCAGGGAGCATGGGCACGTGTTGGATGAATGGATTTCCGCAGTCAAGGACGAACTGGGCATCGACCTGGACGTCGACACCGGCATCCTGCTCGACCTCGCCCGCGACGCGGCCCACGGAGTGGCCAGGCCCGCCGCCCCGCTGACCACCTTCCTGGTCGGCTACGCGGCGGCGCAGGGCAAGGGCGGCCCCGAAGCCGTGGCCGAGGCGGCCCGCAAGGCCGCCGCCCTCGCGCTGCGCTGGGCCGACGAGGACACCCCCGGGACCGGGCCCGGCGCCAAGCCGGAGACCCCGTCCGACGCTCCCGGTCCGGACGCCGCCGGATGACCGCGCGCGGCACGCACACGCACGCCGGCGAGCACACCCAGGATGTCGAGGACCTCGACGTCGAGGAGGTACTCGCCCTCGTGAACGAAGCCGGCACCGGCGGACACGCCGAGCCCCCGCCGACCTCCCAGGCCTCCGGCGCGCCCCGCAAGCCGGACACCCGTCAGCACAAGGCCACTCCGTGGCCCCAGGCCCGTGCCGTCGCCGCGCGCGCCGCCCGCTCCGGCGGCCACCGCGCCCCCGTCTCCGTGCCCCTCGACGCGGCCCTCGGCCTGGTCCTGGCCGCGCCGCTTGTCGCCCTGAGCGACCTGCCCTCGTTCGACACCTCCGCGATGGACGGCTGGGCGGTCGCGGGCCCCGGCCCCTGGGCCGTACGCGAGGACGGGGTGCTCGCCGGACACGCGGAGTCGGAGCCGCTCAGCGACGGCGAGGCCGTGCGGATCGCGACCGGAGCCCGGGTCCCCGCCGACACCACCGCCGTCATCCGCAGCGAACACGGCCGCACCGACGACAAGGGCCGGCTGCACGCGGCCCGGGAGGTCGGACACGGCCAGGACATCCGCCCGCGCGGCCAGGAGTGCCGCAGCGGCGACCACCTCCTGCCCGGCGGCACCCTGGTGACCCCCGCGGTGCTCGGCCTCGCCGCGGCCGCCGGCTACGACACGCTCACCGCCGTACCCCGGCCCCGGGTCGAAGTCCTCATCCTGGGCGACGAGTTGCTCACCGAAGGGCTGCCCCACGACGGGCTCATCCGGGACGCGCTCGGCCCGATGCTGCCGTCCTGGCTGCGCGGACTCGGCGCCGAGGTCACCGCGGTCCGCCGGCTCCGCGACGACGAGAAGACGCTGCACAAGGCGATCTCGGCCAGCACCGCCGACCTCGTCCTCACCACCGGCGGCACCGCCTCCGGCCCGGTCGACCACGTCCACCCCGCCCTGAGCCGGCTCGGCGCCGAACTCCTCGTGGACGGCGTCAAGGTGCGCCCCGGCCACCCCATGCTGCTGGCCCGCATCAAGGACGACCAGCACCTCGTGGGCCTGCCCGGCAACCCCCTCGCCGCGATCTCCGGCCTGCTCACCCTCGCCGAACCGCTGCTGCGGACCCTGTCGGCGCACCCGGCCCCGGAGCCGTACGCGCTGCCCCTCCAGGAAGCGGTGCACGGGCACCCGTACGACACCCGGCTCATCCCCGCCGTGCTGCGCGGCGACTCCGCGATCCCGCTGCACTACAACGGCCCGGCCATGCTGCGCGGGATCGCGGCGGCCGACGCGCTCGTGGTCGTACCGCCGGGTGGGGCGCGGCAGGGGCAACAGGTGGAACTCATCGATCTGCCGTGGGCGGTCGCGGGAATCGGGGTGTGTTTCACGTGAAACAGCCGGGCCATGATGCGATCGCCCGCCAGGCGGACGAACATCTCGTGACCCATCGGGTGAAACTCCCGAAGAAAGTGGTCGAGCACCCCTTCCAGCAGGTCGCCAAACGGCTGTCCATCGCACTGTTCCTGCTGGCCGCGACCGCGCTGATCGTCTATGCCGACCGCGACGGCTACAACGACAACTCGGACGGCTCGGTCGACTTCCTCGACGCCCTGTACTACGCCACGGTCACCCTCTCAACCACGGGCTACGGCGACATCACCCCGGTCAGCGACGGCGCCCGGCTCACCAACATCCTCGTCGTCACACCCCTGCGCGTGCTGTTCCTGATCGTCCTGGTCGGCACCACCCTGGAAGTCCTCACCGAGCGCACCCGGGAGGAATGGCGTTTGAACCGCTGGAGGTCCGCGTTGCGGGATCACACCGTCGTCGTCGGCTTCGGTACGAAGGGGCGGTCGGCGATCCAGACCGTGTGCGCGACGGGGCTGAAGAAGGAACAGGTCGTCGTGGTCGACCCCAGTGCGAAGGCGATCGAGGCCGCGAGCAGTGACGGGTACGTCGGGGTCGTCGGGGACGCCACCCGCAGCGAGGTCCTGAAGCGTGCCGAGGTGCACAAGGCGCGGCAGATCATCATCGCGACCCAGCGCGACGACACGGCCGTGCTGGTGACCCTCACGGCTCGGCAGCTCAACCGCGGTGCGAAGATCGTGGCCGCCGTGCGCGAGGAGGAGAACGCGCCGCTGCTCAAGCAGTCCGGCGCCGACGCCGTCATCACCAGTGCCAGCGCGGCCGGCCGGCTGCTCGGCCTGTCCGTGCTCAGCCCCGCCGCCGGCATGGTCATGGAGGACCTCATCCAGCAGGGCAGCGGGCTCGACATGACCGAACGCCCGGTCATAAAGGCCGAGGTGGGCAAGACGCCCCGCGAGACGGACGACCTGGTGGTGAGCGTCGTACGCGGGCACCGGGTGCTCGGTTACGACGACCCGTCGATCGGGACGCTTCAGCTGACGGACCGGCTGATCACGATCGTGCGGGTCTCACCGGGTTCGCAGGTCGCGCCGGACGCCCGGCCGCTGCCGGAGTGATCGACCCTCGGCGTTCCGCCGTGTGACGAGGAGTAGCGTCGGGCGCATGCATGCGATCACGATTTCCGAACCTGGTGGGCCCGAGGCGCTGGTGTGGGACGAGGTCCCCGATCCGGTGGCCGGCGAGGGCGAGGTCCTGGTCGAGGTGGTGGCCACCGCCGTCAACCGCGCCGACATCATGCAGCGCCAGGGTTTCTACGACCCGCCGCCCGGCGCGTCCCGCTACCCCGGCCTCGAATGCTCCGGCCGGATCGCCGAGGTCGGCCCCGGGGTCTCCGGATGGTCGGTCGGCGACGAGGTGTGCGCGCTGCTCGCGGGCGGCGGCTATGCCGAGAAGGTCGCCGTACCGGCCGGGCAGCTGCTGCCGGTGCCGCAGGGCGTCGATCTCAAGCAGGCCGCCGCGCTGCCCGAGGTGGTCTGCACGGTCTGGTCGAACGTGTTCATGGTCGCCCACCTCCGCCCCGCCGAGACCCTCCTCGTGCACGGCGGCTCCAGCGGGATCGGCACCATGGCGATCCAGCTCGGCAAGGCGGTCGGCGCGAAGGTCGCCGTCACGGCCGGCACCAAGGAGAAGCTGGACTACTGCGCCGAGCTGGGCGCGGACGTCCTCGTCAACTACCGCGAGCAGGACTTCGTCGCCGAGGTCGCGCGGGCCACGGGCGGTGCGGGCGCCGACGTCATCCTCGACAACATGGGCGCCAAGTACCTGGACCGCAATGTCCAGGCCCTCGCCGTCAACGGGCGGCTCGCGATCATCGGGCTCCAGGGCGGCATCAAGGCCGAACTCAACATCGCGGCCCTCCTCGGCAAGCGGGCCGCGATCAGCGCGACCTCGCTGCGGGCCCGGCCGCTCGGCGAGAAGGCGGCCATCGTCGCCGCCGTACGCGAGCATGTGTGGCCGCTGATCGCCTCCGGCCAGGTCCGTCCGGTCGTCGACCGGGAGCTGCCCATGAGCGAGGCGGCGGCAGCGCACCAGGTGGTCGAGGACAGCGGGCACATCGGAAAGGTGCTGCTCGTCGCGCCGTAGGCCCGACAGGTTCTAACTCCGGCGGACCCGGAGACCGATGAAGGCCAGGCCCAGGCCGAGCCCGATGAGGATCAGGCCGCTGCCCAGCGGGAGGATCCGCAGGACGGGCTCGGTGGGGTCCTCGGCGTGGGTGACGGTCCGGTGCACGGGCTGGAGCGGTGGCGCGGACGGCGTGACGGCCGCTTCCTGTGACGGTGACGCGGAGTCGGCGGGCGTCGGAACGGCCGAAGCGCCGTCCTCGTCCGCCGCCGGCTCGGCCGCCTCCTCGTCGGCACCGCCGTTTTCGTCCTCCTCGGCGCTCGGCTGAGCCGTCCGCCCCGGCCGTTCCCGCCCTGCACCGGCCTGGCTTCCGGCGCGCGAGGGCTCGGCGGAGGGGTGAGCGGGTCCGAGAGCGGGGGCCTGATCGTGGTGGTCGGCACCCGAAGCGGGCCTCGGAGCGGAGGCCGAGGGAGAAGCAGGGGCATGGGCGGCGCCGGACGCGGGCGCACCGCCAGTGCCTTCCGTCCCGTACGCCGGAACACCCCCGTACGGATTCACCGTCGCGCCCGTGCCCAGCACAAGCAGCAGTCCCGTGGTGCGCAGCCATGGAGTCACGGGACAAGCGTCACATCGGGCGGGTTTCCCGGCATTCCAGGTTCGGGCAAACGGTGGATCACCTTACGAGGGGGGCACCACGGTGGTGAGGTGTACGGGTGCGAGAGAATGGCGGCATGGAGATGCCGAGGAACGAAAGGTCACCGGAGAAGCCTCAGATCCTGGTCGTGGGCCAGGACGGGATGGCGCTCGGTGGCACCGGGGACGAGGACTCCCGCGAGATCCCGGTGACGGAGATGGTGGAACAGCCCGCCAAGGTCATGCGGATCGGCAGCATGATCAAGCAGCTCCTGGAGGAGGTGCGTGCCGCCCCCCTCGACGAGGCGAGCCGGGTGCGGCTCAAGGAGATCCACGCCAGCTCGGTGAAGGAGCTGGAGGACGGTCTGGCGCCGGAGCTGGTCGAGGAGCTGGAGCGGCTCTCGCTGCCCTTCACGGACACGGCGATCCCGAGCGACGCGGAACTCCGTATCGCGCAGGCGCAGTTGGTGGGCTGGCTGGAGGGACTCTTCCACGGGATCCAGACCACGCTGTTCGCCCAGCAGATGGCCGCGCGGGCGCAGCTGGAGCAGATGCGCCGGGCGCTGCCGCCGGGTGTCGGTGACGGCGGCGAGGAGGGCCAGCCGGGCGGGGGCCGGGTGGGCGGCCCGTACCTGTAGACACCCCCACATGTTCAAAGGGCCCGGCAGCGACCGCTGCCGGGCCTTTCCGCGTCACGGGGTCAGGACGGGTTGCCCGTCGAGACGCCCAGCTGGATCTGGGGCATGTCCTTGGGGTCCACGTCCGTGTCGGCCGCCGGGAACTGGTCCATGACCGTGCCCTGGCCGTAGGTGTTCTCGTCCTCGTACTTGATCTTCACCTTCCAGCCCGCGGCCTGGAGGCAGGACTTGACCGACGAGATGTACTTGAACTGGAAGTCCGGGACCTGGATCTTGGTGGAGTCGTTGTACGACTCCTCCGGCTCCGTGCACGCGGTCGTCTCGATCGTCTTCGAGGTGTCGCCGTCGCGGTGGCCCTCCACGGCCGTCACCGAACTGCTCGCGCTGGAGCCGCCGCTGCCGCCCCGGTCGTCCGAGCTGCTGCCGGCGTTCGCCAGGGCCGCGATCAGCGAGCCGATCGCGATGAGGGCGACGACGATCGCGCCGATGACGACCGGCTTGTTGCTTCGGCCGCCTCCCCCGGGAGCGGGCGTCGGGTGCTGCGGGTTCAGGTTGTACGGCGGCGGGGTCGAGATGCCCTGCTGCCCGAACCCGACCGAGGCCGGCGTCTGATAGCCCGGCTGCTGCGGATAGCCGTAGGCGGGCGAGGGCGGCGTGGGCGCCGGAGTGCCGTGGTGGTACGGGCCCGGGTGGTACGGCGTCTGTACGGGGCCGGGTGCCGGGGCGGCCTGGTCGACCGGCGGGAACACCGCGGAACCGACGCCGGAGCCGCTCTGCGCGGGCGCGCCCGGCACGATGCTCGGGGCCGCCGCGTGCAGCGAGGACGCCACGCGCAGACACTCCTCGCGCATGGACTCGGCGTTCGGGAAGCGCTCGTTCGGGTTCTTCTTCAGCGCGCGGGCGACCAGCGCGTCCACGGCCGGCGGCAGCGAACGGTTGATCGAGGAGGGGGCGACCGGCTCCTCCTGGACATGCGCGTACGCGATGGCCAGCGGCGAGTCCGCGTCGAACGGGAGCCGCCCGGTGACCAGTTGGAACAGCATGATGCCGACCGAGTACAGGTCGCTGCGCGCGTCCACGCCCCGGCCGAGCGCCTGCTCCGGGGAGAGGTACTGCGGGGTGCCGACGACCATGCCGGTCTGCGTCATCGAGGTGACCCCGGACTGCATGGCGCGGGCGATGCCGAAGTCCATGACCTTCACGACACCGCGCTTGGTCATCATCACGTTGCCCGGCTTGATGTCCCGGTGGACCAGGCCCATCTCGTGGCTGATGTCCAGCGCCGCCAGCACGTCCGCGGTGATCTTCAGCGCCTTGTCGGCGGGCATCGCGCCGAACTGCCGTACGTCCTCGTCGAGTACGGAACCCAGCGGGCGGCCCTCGACGTACTCCATGACGATGTACGGCATCGTCGAGCCGTCGAGCGCGTCCTCGCCGGTGTCGAAGACGGAGACGATGTTGGTGTGCGTGAGCTTGGCCACGGCCTGGGCCTCGCGGCGGAAGCGCTCGCGGAAGGCCTGCTCACGGCCGAGCTCGGTGTGGAGTGTCTTGATCGCGACCTGGCGGTCGAGCACCGAGTCGTAGGCGAGGTGCACCGAGGCCATGCCGCCCTCGCCGAGCAGGTCGCGCAGCTGGTACCGGCCACCCGCCAGCGCGCGGCCCGTGTACCGGCCGTGTGGGCCGTCCTGGCTCATGTTCCGTGTCCCCCATCGGCGCCGGCTCAGTGATCGAATGTGCCATTCCCGGCCAAGTCTGCCGGAGGGCACTGACACGTCAAGCGCGGTGCCCGTTCCGTGACCGTACGCGAAAGAAGAGTCGTGGAAGCGTTACAGGTGCTGTACCGGCGGTACACAGAATTTGCACGACGGCGCGTGGTACCGATTTGATGGCCGGTCCGTCTCAGGACGATTCCGGCACTGATCCCGGAACGGCGGCTTGCGCCGAGCCTGTAGCGTGGCCGACGGAGACCGTGACAACACCGCGCGCACCGCGGGCAGAAACGACGGCGAGGACTGATGGCACAGCAGCACGCTCAGGGCCCGTCCGACCCCGAGGCGGCTGGCGGCGGAATGTCGGACGCACCGGAACTGTGGGGCAACGGCGGACTGGTCGGCGACGGCCGGTACCGGCTCACCCACAGACTGGGCCGGGGCGGTATGGCCGAGGTCTTCGCGGCCGAGGACGTCCGGCTCGGGCGCACGGTCGCGGTCAAACTGCTCCGCTCCGACCTCGCCGAGGACCCGACCTCCAAGGCCCGCTTCACGCGTGAGGCGCAGTCGGTGGCCGGGCTCAACCACCACGCGATCGTCGCCGTGTACGACTCCGGCGAGGACACGGTGTCCACGGGCGGCTACGGCGCGGGCGGCGCCCAGTCCGTGCCCTACATCGTCATGGAGATCGTCGAGGGGCGCACGATCCGCGACCTGCTCCTCAACGCCGAGGCGCCCGGGCCCGAGCAGGCCCTGATCATCGTCTCCGGCGTCCTGGAGGCGCTCGCCTACTCGCACCAGCACGGCATCGTGCACCGCGACATCAAGCCCGCGAACGTGATCATCACGCACAACGGCGCCGTCAAGGTCATGGACTTCGGCATCGCGCGCGCCCTGCACGGGGCGTCCACGACGATGACGCAGACCGGCATGGTCATGGGCACGCCCCAGTACCTCTCCCCGGAGCAGGCGCTCGGCAAGGCCGTCGACCACCGCTCCGACCTGTACGCGACGGGCTGCCTCCTCTACGAACTCCTCGCGCTGCGGCCCCCGTTCACCGGCGAGACCCCGCTGTCGGTGGTCTACCAGCACGTCCAGGACATCCCCGTCCCGCCGTCCCAGACGTCGAACGGCGTGTGCCCGCCGGAGCTCGACGGCCTCGTCATGCGCTCGCTCGCCAAGGACCCGGACGACCGTTTCCAGACGGCCGAGGAGATGCGCGGGCTGGTCCAGTACGGCCTTCAGATGCTCTACGACCAGGGCGGCCACACCGGCACCTGGAACACCGGCCCGGTGACGGTGGCCAACGCGCAGGGGACCCCGCCGGGAGGCTTCGCCGGCACGGCGATGATGCCGCAGGACGCCTCCGGCACCGCGCAGATCCCGCAGCCGATCCTGCCGGGCGGCTACGGCAACGGCGACGACGGCGGCTTCGAGGGGCACGGCAACCACGGCAGCGGCCGGGGCAAGCTGTGGATCCTCGCCGTGCTCGCGGTGATCGCCATCGCGGCGGGCGTGGCGCTGGCCATGAACAACACCGGTAACGGCACCGGCGGTTCGGGCACCTCGCAGTCGCCCACGACCTCGCAGTCCGCGACCGACGACACGTCCAGCGAGACGCCGAGCGACGAGGCGTCGGCCACGCCCTCGGACACGGAGACGGACGACAGCGGCACGAGTTCAGGCTCGGGCTACACACCGTCGAGCACGCCCTCGTACACGCCGTCGGAGACGGCCACCGAGAAGCCGTCGAGCACCCCGACCCCGTCCGCCACGGAGCCGTCGGACACCCCGACCGAGAGCACCTCGGCGGATCCGACGGACTCGGGCGACCCCGGTGCCGACGGCGGTACCGGCACCGTCGCCGGCGCCCTCGGCGGCGGCTGACCTCCCCGCACGTCGACACGCGCGCGTGGGCCCCGTAAACAGGGGTCCACGCGCGCGTGCCGTTTTCCGCGGTCCTAGGGGGCGTACTCCGTGAAGGCCCCGCACACCGCGTCGTACTCCCGCGTCCACCACACGGCGAGCGCGGAGGCCGCCGGGAACTGGGGGTCCGCGCGGGTGTCGCCGCGTTCGTAGTGCCAGCGCAGCATCCAGAAGTCGTTGAGCCGCTCCCACCACACCCGGTGCACGGCGGCGGCGAGTTCGGAGGGCGTGGCCCGCGCGGCCCGCCGGTACGCGTGCGCGTACGCCCGCACCTTCGGCAGGTCGAGCGTCCCGTCGGGCCGTACGAAGAAGATCGCGGCGGCGCGTACGGCCTCCTCGGCGCGGGGCTGGACGCCGAGGCGGTCCCAGTCGACGATCGCGGCGGGGGCGTCGCCCTTGTAGAGCAGGTTGAACGGGTGGAAGTCGCCGTGCACCCACCCCACGGACGCCCCGCGCGGTGGCCGCCGGTCCGCGTGCCGCTCCAGCAGCTCCCGCCGTTCCAGCAGCCGGTGCCGGGCCAGTTCGTCGAAGGCGTCGGCGGGCCGGTGCCTGCGGACGTGCCCGAGCAGGTCGTCGATGAGGGCGAAGGTGTCGGCGGGGTCGGCGCCCGGCAGGCACTCCGCGCGCTGTCCCGGCATCACCTGCTCCAGGCTCGCGTGGACGACCCCCAGCAGCGCGCCGAGGCGGCCGCACTGGACGGTGGTCAGCTGGCCGCCGTGGCGGTGGCGGCCGTCGATCCAGGGGTGCAGGGCGTAGGCGTGACCGCCCACGACGGCGACCGTGCGGCCGTCGCGGTCGGGCAGCGGCGGGGCGACGGGGACGCCGAGGTCGGCGAGGCGCCGGGTCGCGGCGTGCTGGCGGGCGATCGCCGCCGGGTCCGCGGTCTCGGGGTCGAAGTGGTGCTTGAGGAAGTAGCGGCCCCGGGTGGTGCGGAGCCGGTAGCCGCGGTTCAGGAGGCCCTGCTCGACGGGTTCGCAGGCGACGGCGGACCCGGCCGCGTACTGGCTCAGGAGGGCGCTCAGCGGGGGCGCGTGGGGCACGGGGGGTGGTACACGTAAGGGCGGCACGCGGCCGATGCTAGAGCACGGAGCGAGCCTGTGAGCTGCGGTTTGTCACAGAAAGTCACCGGTCGGTCGTCGATGGTCGCTTTCGGTCACAGGGTGGGCCCGAAGCGCCGTTCCAGGCCGCCGTCCACCGGGTGCACGGTGCCGAGCCGCGGCTCGATGCGCAGGTACACCATCGCGTCCCGGGCCGGGCCGAAACGTTCGATCTGGTCGGCCGTCGGCTCGTACGGCTCGCACGTGCCGATCACCTGCACGGACCACAGCTCCTCGCCCGGTTCGGCCGAGTCCAGGTTGTCGGCCCCGTAGGCGACGACGCTGCCCACGCACGCGTGGTGGTGGCCGTGGCTCCTGGGCATGCGCAGCAGCAGCCGGCCGTCCTGGACGATGTGGCCGGCCAGGGCGAGGAAGGGCAGCGCCCGCAAGGTGGTCGCCACCCTGCCGTGGTCGGTGCGGGCGAGCAGGGCCATGGCCGGCTGTGCGTCCTCGGGCATGTGACCACTGTCGGCGGATCCGGCCTCCCGGGGGAGAGGTCTTTGGTCCCTAATCGCGCCGCCGCTCGGCCTGTCTGCGCGCCACGTAGGCCGCCGCCTGCGAGCGCCGCTCCATACCGAGTTTGGAAAGCAGACTCGACACGTAGTTCTTGATGGTCTTCTCCGCGAGGTGCAGCCGCTCGCCGATCGCCCTGTTGGTGAGCCCCTCCCCGATCAGGTCGAGGATCCTGCGCTCCTGGTCGGTGAGCGCGTCGAATCCGTCGTCAGGCTCGGCGCCGCCGTTGCGCAGCCGCTCCAGGACCCGGGCGGTCGCCACCGGGTCCAGCAGCGACCTCCCGGCCGCGACGTCCCGTACGGCACTCAGCAGTTCGTTCCCCCGGATGGCCTTCAGCACGTATCCGGAGGCACCCGCCATGATCGCGTCGAACAGGGCCTCGTCGTCCGCGTACGAGGTCAGCATCAGGCACTTGACCGAGTCGTCCCGCGCGCGGATCTCCCTGCACACCTCGACCCCGCTGCCGTCCGGGAGCCGTACGTCGAGAATCGCCACGTCGGGGCGCACGGCCGGGATCCGCGCCAGGGCGTCCGCCGCCGTGCCGGCCTCGCCGACCACCTCGATGTCGTCCTCCACGGAGAGCAACTCGTGGACACCTCTGCGTACCACTTCATGGTCATCGAGGAGAAAAACACTGATTTTTCCGTCTTCGCGCACGCCGCAAGTCTCACACGCGGCCTCTTCCCGTGCCCGAGGTGACCGGGATAACGTGCCGTTGTTCCGGCCCCCTGCAAGGCTGTGACCAGGACTTGTTCCCGACTTTGCCGATTTACTTGGAAATCCAAGCAAAATCGCAGGTCAGGAGGGGTTTCACAGAATTGTGGAGCACTGGGTAACGTGCCTGTTGCAGGGCGCTCGCCGGGGCACCTGTCACGCCTGCTCCCGACGAACCGCACCCACCCTGTGCGTCCGTGGGGCGCAGGTGAGCCGCACTGGCACCCGGCGAACCCGGGGAGCCGGACCGACGGAGGAGCACACGTTGACCGTGGAGAGCACTGCCACGCGCAAGCCGCGACGCAGCGCCGGAAGCAAGGCCAAGGGCGCCGACCCGGACCTCGTCCAGCTGCTGACGCCCGAGGGCAAGCGAGTCAAGAACGCGAAGACCGCCCCGTACGACAAGTACGTCGCCGGCATCACCCCCGATGAGCTCCGCGGCCTGTACCGCGACATGGTGCTCACCCGCCGCTTCGACGCCGAGGCCACCGCCCTCCAGCGCCAGGGCGAGCTGGGCCTGTGGGCCTCGCTGCTCGGCCAGGAGGCCGCCCAGATCGGCTCCGGACGGGCCACCCGCGAGGACGACTACGTCTTCCCGACCTACCGCGAGCACGGCGTCGCCTGGTGCCGCGGGGTCGACCCGACCAACCTGCTGGGCATGTTCCGGGGCGTCAACCACGGCGGCTGGGACCCCACCGTCAACAACTTCCACCTGTACACGATCGTCATCGGCTCGCAGACCCTGCACGCCACCGGCTACGCGATGGGCGTGACCATGGACGGCGCCGACAGCGCCGTCGTCGCGTACTTCGGGGACGGCGCCTCCAGCCAGGGCGACGTCGCCGAATCGTTCACCTTCTCGGCGGTGTACAACGCCCCGGTCGTGTTCTTCTGCCAGAACAACCAGTGGGCCATCTCCGAGCCCACCGAGAAGCAGACCCGCGTCCCGCTCTACCAGCGCGCGCAGGGCTACGGCTTCCCGGGCGTCCGCGTCGACGGCAACGACGTCCTGGCCTGCCTCGCGGTCACCAAGTGGGCGCTGGAGCGGGCCCGCAGCGGCGAGGGCCCCACGCTCGTCGAGGCGTACACGTACCGCATGGGCGCCCACACCACCTCTGACGACCCGACGAAGTACCGGGCCGACGAGGAGCGCGAGTCGTGGGAGGCGAAGGACCCGATCCTGCGGCTGCGCCGGTATCTGGAAGCCTCAAACCACGCGGACGAGGGATTTTTCGCGGAACTCGAAGCCGAATCCGAGGCGTTGGGCAGGCGAGTGCGCGAAGCGGTCCGTGCCATGCCGGACCCGGACCGGTTCGCACTCTTCGAGCACGTGTACGCGGACGGGCACGCGCTCGTCGACGAGGAGAGGGCCCAGTTCGCCGCCTACCAGGCGTCGTTCGCGGACGAAGAAGGGGGTAAGTGACATGGCGGACACCGTGACAACCAAGAACCTGCCGCTGGCCAAGGCGATCAACGAATCGCTGCGCGCCGCCCTGGAGTCCGACCCCAAGGTCCTCATCATGGGCGAGGACGTCGGCAAGCTCGGCGGCGTCTTCCGCGTCACGGACGGCCTCCAGAAGGACTTCGGCGAGAGCAGGGTGGTAGACACACCCCTCGCCGAATCCGGGATCGTAGGCACCGCCATCGGCCTCGCCCTCCGCGGCTACCGCCCGGTCGTGGAGATCCAGTTCGACGGCTTCGTCTTCCCGGCCTACGACCAGATCGTCACCCAGCTCGCCAAGATGCACGCCCGCTCCCTGGGCAAGGTCAAGCTCCCGATCGTCGTCCGCATCCCCTACGGCGGCGGGATCGGCGCGGTCGAACACCACTCGGAGTCCCCCGAGGCCCTGTTCGCCCACGTGGCAGGCCTGAAGATCGTCAGCCCGTCGAACGCGTCGGACGCCTACTGGATGATGCAGCAGGCCATCCAGAGCGACGACCCGGTGATCTTCTTCGAGCCGAAGCGGCGCTACTGGGACAAGGGCGAGGTCAACACCGAGTCGATCCCCGGCCCCCTCCACAAGGCCCGCGTGGTCCGTGAGGGCACGGACCTGACCCTCGCCGCCTACGGCCCCATGGTGAAGCTCTGCCAGGAGGTCGCCGACGCGGCGGCCGAGGAAGGCAAGTCGCTGGAGATCCTGGACCTGCGCTCGGTGTCCCCGCTGGACTTCGACGCGATCCAGGCCTCGGTCGAGAAGACCCGCCGCCTGGTCGTGGTCCACGAGGCGCCGGTGTTCTTCGGCTCCGGCGCCGAGATCGCGGCCCGCATCACCGAGCGCTGCTTCTACCACCTGGAGGCGCCGGTCCTCAGGGTCGGCGGCTATCACGCCCCGTACCCGCCGGCCCGCCTGGAGGAGGAGTACCTGCCGAGCCTGGACCGGGTGCTCGACGCCGTCGACCGCGCTCTGGCGTACTGAGGAGAGGGTCGTGACGACGATGACTGAAGCTGAAGCGCCCGTGCGCGAGTTCAAGATGCCGGACGTGGGCGAGGGCCTCACCGAGGCCGAGATCCTCAAGTGGTACGTCCAGCCCGGCGACACCGTCACCGACGGCCAGGTCGTCTGCGAGGTCGAGACGGCCAAGGCGGCGGTGGAACTCCCCATCCCCTACGACGGCGTGGTCCACGAACTCCGCTTCCCCGAGGGGACGACGGTGGCGGTGGGCACGAGCATCATCGCGGTGGCGGTCGCGGGTTCCTCGGCCGAGGCTCCGCCCGAGCCGAAGCCGAAGCCGAAGCCGGAGCCGGTGGAGGAGGCGAAGCCGGCCGCCCGCACACCGGTCCTGGTCGGCTACGGCGTCTCCACGTCGGCCACGAAGCGCCGCCCCCGCAAGGGCGCGGAGATCCCGGCCCAGGAGGCGTCGGCCGCCGTACAGGGGGAGCTGAACGGCCACGCGGGGATCGCTGTCGTAGAGCGACGTCCCCTCGCGAAGCCGCCGGTGCGCAAGCTGGCGAAGGACCTGGGCGTCGACCTGGCGACGGTCACCCCGTCGGGCCCGGACGGCATCATCACCCGCGAGGACGTGCACGCGGCGGTGGCACCGGTAGCTGCGGCGGAACCGGTGCAGGCGCCGACGCCGGCCCCCCTTTCGCCTGCCCCCGTGACGTACGACACGACCCGGGAGACCCGCATCCCGGTCAAGGGCGTCCGCAAGGCGACGGCTGCGGCGATGGTCGGCTCGGCGTTCACGGCACCGCATGTCACGGAGTTCGTGACGGTGGACGTGACACGCACGATGAAGCTGGTGGAGGAACTCAAGCAGGACAAGGAGATGCAGGGCCGACGGGTGAACCCGTTGCTCCTGATCGCCAAGGCCCTGCTGGTCGCGATCAAGCGCAACCCGGACGTCAACGCGTCCTGGGACGACGCCGCGCAGGAGATCGTCCTCAAGCACTACGTCAACCTGGGCATCGCGGCGGCGACCCCGCGCGGCCTGATCGTGCCGAACATCAAGGACGCCCACGCGAAGACGCTGCCGCAACTGGCGGATTCCCTGGGCGAGTTGGTGTCGACGGCGAGGGACGGCAAGACGTCCCCCGCGGCGATGCAGGGCGGCACGGTGACCATCACCAACGTCGGCGTCTTCGGCATCGACACCGGCACCCCGATCCTCAACCCCGGAGAGTCGGCGATCCTCGCGATCGGCACGATCAAGCTCCAACCGTGGGTCCACAAGGGCAAGGTGAAGCCCCGCCAGGTCACGACCCTGGCCCTGTCCTTCGACCACCGCCTGGTGGACGGGGAGTTGGGCTCGAAGGTGCTGGCGGACGTGGCGGCGATTCTGGAGCAGCCGAAGAGGTTGATTACCTGGGGGTAGGGGGGCGGGGGCCGCGCGTCTCTTTGGGTGGGGGTGCGCGGCTCCCACTTCTCCCTGTTCCCCGTCTGCTTCAGTCCTCACCGACCTGGATGAGTACGGCGAAGCGGTGGCCGTCGGCGCCGACGACCAGGTTGTCGAAGGTGCAGGCGGACATGGCGCTCCAACTGTGTTCGTCGCCGTTGGACCACCACAGAGCGTCGGGCCCGAGGAGTTCCACCACGAGGCCCGCAACCCTATCGGCCTCGGGGCGTTCCATGAACGTGAACTGGGGCCACACGAGGCACTGCGATGCGAGACGGCCCATCATCGCTGCGGCGTTCTCCGGGGCGATGGGCTCCAACAACGCTTCGACCCGCTCGACGGGTGCCGGACCATCCGGATCACTGGCGTGCTGCTGCCAGTCCTTCCGGTGCAACTGCCCTATGAGGATGTGCGTTTCAGCGGCGATAGCGGCCAGGACACCCTTCGCACCGCCGCTTGTCGGAGACAGCCGCCCCGACCGGACGTACACGCGCGGTGTGTGCGCCAGCCCCTTCAGCAGCACCGACAACTCGTCTCTGTCCCGAGCCACTTGGACTCCTTTCTTACGCGGAGGGCCCATAGTCGGCGCGCGGCACGGTCAGCCGGTCGGCGACCAGTGCGAGCCAGCCGCTCGGTGAGTACGGCGGCGGGTCGACCTCCATGCCCAACTCGGCCACGGCGAGGGCGTAGTCGGACTCGTCGAGGTCCAGGGCGAGGAGTTCGTACAGCTCGCCGACGAGGTGGGCGGCCAACTGCGGGTCGGTCGAGGCCCGGTAGTCGTCGGTCGCCGCGTCGTGGTCGTCGAACTCGTCCGGCATGTCCTGCGAGAACCACCCGCCGAGGAACTGACCGAGTTCCGGGAAGCGGGCGTGCCATTCCCAGTGGGTGGCGGGAGTGGCCGGAGGCGGGACCTCGCCCTCCTCGACGCTGTGCTTGATGTGGTCGGCGAGGCAGTACAGCCACTGTTGGAGGTCGGATTCGGGGAGGCCGACGTCCGGGATCGCGTAGAACTCGCCGAGGCGCAGGCGGAGTCGACCCGGGGGGTTGTCGGCGTACTCGCGGAGTTGGCGTTCGGCAACGGCGAGGGCCCAGGGGCGGCTGTGCCACGTGTGGCGGAGGTAGGCGACCAGCGCGTCGCTCGGCTTGTCCGGGGTGTCGTCGGCCGGCTGACCGGCGTAGGCGCGGATGACCTGGTCCAACTCGCCGTAGCGGCGGTCGTGTTCGAGGGGGCTCAGGGGCACGGTGGTCAGCCTCTACGGATCGGGTCGCTACAGGTAGACGGGGAACGTGGCGTGTACGACGAAGCCGTGCGGCCGGGACGCGTCCCGCTTCAGGATCACCCGGGCCGCGCGGACGTCCACCGGGTCCCGTCCGGCCAGCATCATCGCCTGGAGGAGGACCCGTCCGATTGGTTCGGGGCGGGAGGGCCAGGATGCCTCGATGGTGAGACGCGGGCGCGTGGACTGGGCCAGCCATCGATGGATGACCTGTTCGTTGGTGGTCACGACCTGCTGAGTCGCCCACTGGGCGGTCTCGCGGTCAGGATAAGTGGAACTGCGGGTACGCATGAGTGGATCGCTTTCAGTCCTCGAAGAAGGCCCAGAAGACTCCCACTTCAGAGCCTGAGACGACAATCACACCACAGTCGGTGGTGAAGTTGGAAAGGCAATTCCATTCGGAATCTGGGTTCAGGAGATCCGCGTTCGGGTTTTCCCGGGCTTGTGCCACGTTGGTGTAGTAAGTGGCTTCCGGGCCAAACCTGGAGAGGATCTCCTCAGAGTAGGCGAAAAGTCGCTCCCTGCGGTTCTCGAAATCCGGAATATTGCAGGCCTGGTAGTGCTCACCCTGTAGAGCGATGAGCAGTTGTGAAGCGGACAGTTCCCCTACCGTATAGAGAAGTGATTCGAATTCATCGAGAGACCAGTCAACAAGGAACGGTTCGTCTGGACCCGCCTCACCGCCTGGCCCCTGTGGCGCAAGATTGATGGATCTCCACTTTCGCGGATCGTTCACCTTGAGTGCCATGACGGACAATACATCGCGACGCCAGTCGTCATTTTTTCGGGGGCCTGCTGCCGCGAAGGTCCAACCCCCGCCGAAAAGCTCCAGCAGAGCCGCTTCCCAAGAAGCGGAATCGGTCACCTGTCGTCCCTCCATGGGTCATTGGTGTACGTCAGCGAGCTGCTTACGGCCCTCATGGCTGAACTTTGTCGCTCGGCATCGAAGTGAGGACGACGTATGGTGGATGGCCGCCAGGGCGGGGTTTCAAGGTCACATTGACGATATCCGAGTCGTGGGCGGAAGCGTCGCCTCGGGTCCAGGTCCTGCCCACGACGTTGTTGAACTCGAGTCCCACGGTTCGCTTGGAGGAGTTCGGATTCGGGTTGCCAGCCAGCCAGTTGGCGACCTTCTGCTGGTTGCTGGGGTCATCGAGGACGGCCTGCGTGTAACGCTGGGCCGACGCCAGGTCGGCGAAAGTCGATGTGGCGATCGGTGCGACCGTACCGTCCGGCCGTACCGTCACCTGGTCGCGAAGCCTCTGCTCCAATTGTGCGTCCGTCTTCCCCACATGCTTGTCGATGACGTGCGAACCTGCCAGGCCCTCCTGATTGGCGAGATCGACGGGGAAGCGGTGCTTGGATTCGTCATCTCCCGGAACCGTGTAGAGAGGGTCACCTTTGAAATCTGTCAATGCCCGCGCGCCGAATGCCTCGGCTCTGGCCGTCTCGGCATGGAAGGTCGGTGCGCTCGTGTATGCCTCGTCAAGGGCCGGCAGTAGCGTATTGATTTCGCTGACCTGTCGGTGAATTCGGTTGTTGTAGGCCGACACGGCGTCGTTCAGGGCGCCTTCGTCGATGTTCAGCACGATCCCGACCGAGACGTCCGCGACCAAGCCCTTTCCGGCTTCCCACAGCCCTTTCACCAGGCTTTTGGCATCCGTGATGTCCAGATCTCTGGGATCGAGTTGCTTGACACTGTCGACAACGGCTTGGCGGTAGAGCCGGTGCAGATCGTCCCGGACGTCCTCGGCGGCCTTCGCGACGTTGTAGATCGCATCCACCATGGCGTCGCACGTGTCGAAGAGAACAGCGAAGACGGGGTGGCTGGTTCCTCTCTTCTTCGCGTCGTCGTTGGACCAGTCGTAACCTTCCCTGTTCTTGCCCCAGGCGGATGTCCCCCACAGCGTGCTGCAGAACGACCGCATCGCGTTGTACCAGTCCTGATCGGTCTGATCGGTGATGCTGCCGACGAGGCCTGTCAGCGTCCCATCCACCATGCCGAGCGTGGTCTGCGGCATTCGCCAAGCCTGGGAGATCGAGTACAGGCGCAGGTGATTGGGCAGCGGGAGGATCGTTGCTGCTTTGCCCCAACGGCACTCGTGCTCCAGCAGGGGACGCATGACAGCCAGGACGACGGCTTCCAGACCTTCGAGGGCCTCCTGCATCAAGTCCTGGCCGGCATCGATGTCCCCCCACTTGAAATCGGTGACCGGACCGTACGTGGGGGCTTTGTCGATGACATGCGGGTTCGGCCGATGCGTCGGCTGTCCTGTCGGCGAAGGGTGGGTGGCTGCGTCGGCCGCCGCGTAGTTGTTGGCAGTGGATGTGAAGCCGACAGCGGCTCCCCCCACGCTCACCACTGACTTCGCCCAGACCTCCAGGAAGCGCTCGGCGACTTTCAGGTAGGCGGTCGTGAAGTCCTTCATCGCTGTACCCCTCCCGCCGCCGTCCGGGTACCGAGCCAGTTCGTCGAGGAACGACTTGATGCCACGGTCAAGAGGGTCCTGCTGGTCCGCTATGCCCGTTGAGACGCCGTACAGGATGGTCGGAGTGACATCGATCTTCCCGTTTCCCAGAGGCGTCGGGGTACTCATCAGGCCGCCCCCCAACCCCGCAGCACCGCCCGATGCGCCGCCGAGTAATTCGCATGCCCTGTGGTGACGTACGCGTGCAGCCACCTCTGTGCCGCCTGCAGATCCTGCGCCGAGCGGTCCCACTCGTCGAGCTTCTGGACGAAGACCTCGCGGGCCTCGCCCTTCCAGGACAGGACGACCGGTTCGGCGCGGTCGTAGAGGTCGTCGAGTTTGGTGTTGAGCTGCTTGAGGATGTCCTCCAACTCGGTGGCGAGGTCGTGGAGGGTGGCGAAGGAGACGGTTATGTGGTCGTCGTCGGCGGAAGCCCCGGTCGACATGATCTGGGCTTGATCCGCTTTGACGGACATCCGAGATCAGGGGTTCAGCCCCGAGAGGATGTCCATCATGGAGAGCATGGGGAAGAAGAAGCCTCGCCCTCGTCGCTCGTTCACGCCGGAGTTCAAGGCGGAGATCGTCGAGCTGTGCCGACGCGGTGACCGCTCGGTCGGTCAGATCGCCAAGGACTTCGATCTGACCGAGACCGCGGTGCGTGACTGGGTGAAGCAGGCCGAGGTCGATGCGGGCGAGCGGGACGGCCTGACCAGCAGTGAACGCGAGGAGCTGGCCGCGTTGCGGCGGGAGAACCGCCGTCTGCGTGAGGACGTCGAGGTCCTCAAGCGTGCGACGGCTTTCTTCGCGAAGGAGACCCGGTGACGGTGCACCCGTTCATCGAGGCGGAGAAGCGCGCAGGTCACAGCGTCAAACGAGCGTGTGAGCTGCTGAAGGTCTCCCGGACCGCCTTCTATGCCCGGCGCGCTGCCAAGCCTGGTCCCCGCGCGGTCCGTGACGCCGAGCTGGCGGAACAGATCGCCGACGTCCACACGAGATCGCGGGGAACCTACGGCGCCCCGCGCGTCCATGCGGTGCTCAAGCGGGCAGGCGCCGGATGTGGCCGCCGACGTGTCGCGCGGCTGATGCGGGCTGCCGGCCTGGAGGGCCGACACCGCAGACGACGACACCTGACGACGATTCCTGATCCACGGGCTGCTCTTCGGCCCGATCTCGTCGTCCGGGACTTCCAGCCCGACCCCGCCGACTTGAATGCCCGGTGGTGCGGCGACATCACCTACATCGCCACGGAGGAGGGCTGGCTCTATCTGGCCATCGTCATCGACATCGCCTCACGTCGCGTGGTCGGCTGGGCGACGGCCGACCACCTGCGGACCGATCTGGTCGCCGATGCCCTCACGGCCGCCTGCCGGAAGCGCCGTCCCACCCGGCCGGTGATCTTTCACTCGGATCGCGGCTGTCAGTACACCAGCCAGCAATTCGCCACACTGGCGCACCAGTTGGGCGTGCGCCTGTCGGTCGGCCGCACCGGACAGTGCTGGGACAACGCGCTCGCCGAGTCGTTCTTCGCCACCATCAAGAGGGAGTTGCTCACCACGAGCTCCTGGCCCAGCAGAGCCGCGGCCCGAACCGCGATCTTCGATTTCATCGAGGGCTGGTACAACTTGCACCGGCTCCACAGCAGCCTCGGCTACCGCAGTCCCGCTGAGTATGAGACCGCACTCGCAGCCTGACCACCACACCGATGGTGTCCGTCAAAGCGGAACAAGCTCAGATCCCCCTGGATATCGGTTCCGTTGGCAACTACGGCTGGGTGACGGGTACTTGGCTGCTCGGTTCAGAAGGAGTCGAGGCTGCTGCGGGGTGCAGTCGGCGTATCGCCGCCCGTCGCCTCCGCGTTGGGCGTGGACAGCTTGTCGACCTCGCCGGCGACGTTCACCTGGATCTTCCGCATCTGCTCCAGCACCTCGATGTCGTGCGCGGAGAAGCCGTCCTGGCTCATCCGCACCGCCTGCTCCAGCAGCTTCATCACTTCGCGGATGCGTACGGCGTCCTCGGTCGCCGCGCGGTGGAACTCGCGGTACGCCGTTGCCGCGGGGCCGCGCCAGCCGGCCTCGATGCGGTCGACGATCGCGTCCATGCGTCTGACCTGCTTGTTGAGGTGGTCCTGCATGTCGTCGAGGTCACCGGCGAGCTTGGTGAGGTCGGAGGACGTCACACGCAGGTCGGGGCCGCCGCCTTGGTTCGTACCGGTTCCGGGCACTGCCATGCCGTATCCCCGCCCCCGTCGCGTCGGCATCACACGTCACTTGCTGTTGCAATAATCCTACGGTTCGCAGTGGCCCCGGAGCGAGGGTGTTAAGCCGCCGTACTGCCCACCATGAGGATCTTGACAGCGATGGTGGTGCCGTCTGTCTCGTACGTGGCTCGGTAGATGCCGACGCGTAAGCGCCGGAGGCTGGTGCCACCGAGTTTGCTGCTTGCCTCCGGCTCCGGATTGCCGGCGAGGGCGTTGATCGCCTTGACCAGAGGCTTCACCGCATCGCCGTCACGGGCTCGGAGCCGCTTGAGACCTTCGGAAGCAGCCCGCTCCCAGATGATCGTGTAGCTCAAGGTGCTTCCGCTCCTGGGACGAGGGCGTTGATCTCGGCCTGACTGGCCGTTGGGCCGCCTGCGGCACGCGCATACAGGGATACGGCGACATCCGCGAAGTCGATTGCTTCCGCGCGGGCGTTCTCGTCCGTTGCCGAGTCGGCGAGAGCCTGGGTCCACCAGTGGTTGAGAAACGCCTCGAAGCCGCCGGAGTCGGACAGTGTGCCCAGTTCCGTGTAGAAGTCGGCGCGGTGGTCGAGTCGTAGGACCGCTCCGATGCCGTCGACGGTTCGGTGGACGACCTCACCTGTGAACCCGGTGGCTTCCCGAGCCTCGCCCACTGCGTCCTGCCACTTGCCCGCCACGTGCGTCTCCTCTCGCCGAGCGGCCAAGATATCGCCGCGGCACCTTCGGAGACGGGTCAGGAAGTTACGCATCGCGGCTCCCTGTGATGTTCAGTTCCGCCCAGACGGTCTTGCCGACCGTGAGCCTCTCCACGGCCCAACGGCTCGCGACCGCGCGGACGATGAGCAGGCCGCGGCCGAACTGGTCGTCGGGGGTGGAGGTTTGGGGCCACGGGAGTCGCTCGCCCCTCGGGTCGGTGACCGCCACGCGCAGGGCGCTGCCGGTGAGGGACGTCTCCACGCGGAACAGGCGGTCGCGCAGGCTTCCGTGCAGTAATGCGTTCGTGCACAACTCGCTTGCCAGCAGGGCCGCGTCGGCGGCGGAGTGGGGGTGTCCCCAGGTGGTGGTGAGGTGGGCGACGTGTCTGCGGGCGCGGGGGATGTTGCTCGGGTACGGGGTGTAGGTGACGGCGTCGTAGTGGTCGTAGGCCTTGGGGGGGACCGGGAGTAGGGCAGGAATCGGTCACGGGTACGCACCTCCTTGTGCGATGTGGGGGCCAGGTGGGGTGGCTCTGCCGTGGGTAGCACGGTGCACTTCCGCCAACTGGTGCCGCTGGGTGGCGTGTTGTGCACTGACGGTAGCGGTGCGAGGAGTTGGCCAGCAAGTATGAGGCCATAAATTTCTACTCGAACTTGCTTGCCCTCCGTATGGTGACCACACAGACTGTGACCAACTCGGCGGGAGGGAAGGCGACATGGCAGGTAGGAACCCTGATCGCGGTGTGTCCGTGTCGACCGTGCTGGCGCGGCGGCTGGGCGGTGAGCTGCTGCGTATGCGTGAGGTGCGCGGGTTGCGTCAGGCGCATGCGGCCGAAGCGTTGTCGGCGTCCGTGGCCAAGGTCGCGAAGATGGAGCGCGGGCTGGTGCCGATCCGGGATCCGGACATCCGCGCGCTCTGTCACCTGTACGGCGAGACGGCCGAGCCGGTGATCGGACGACTGCTGACCCTCGCGAGGACGGACCGTGAGAGACGCAAGGCCCGTGGTTGGTGGAACCAGTACCCGCAGCTCTCCGCGATGGTCGAGTACGTGGCGCTGGAAGACATCGCCACCAGCATGCGCACCTGGGAACTCGCCTTTGTCCCCGGCCTGTTGCAGACACCGGACTACGCCCGGGCAGTGGCCGTGGGCGCGGGTTCGTGGGAGGACCCGGACGAGATCGAACCCTTTGTGGAGGCCAGGCTGGCTCGTCAGGCTCGACTGCGGTCGGAGCGCCCACTGGAGTTGTGGGCCGTGGTGCACGAGGGCGCGCTACGCCAACTCGTGGGCGGGCGGGCCGTGATGAGGGAACAGCTGGGGCAGCTGCTGGACCTGGCGCGGACGGACACGGTGAAATTGCAGGTGGTGCCATTTCTGGCAGGCGCCAACCCGGGCATGATCGGGGCGTTCAGCATCGTCTCGTTCGCTGAACCCGGCGCCCTGGACGTCGTACATATGGACGTACCCTCTTCTACGCTCTGGTTGGAGAGCGAGGAAGACGCAGCCCGGCACAGTCGGATCTTCGATCGCATCGCGCGAGTGGGGCTGGCGGAGCGCAACGCTCTCGACCTGATCGAAGCCATTCGCAAGGAGATGTAGATCCGGTGACCGAGTTCGTGTTCGTCAAGTCCAGCTACAGCGGCGGAGACGCCGGACAGCAGTGCGTCGAAGTCGCCCGCAACGTGCCCGGCACGGTGGCCGTTCGTGACTCGAAGGACGTGGACGGGCCGATACTCCGGCTCACCTCCACCGCATGGGCCGCATTCGCCAAGGAACTGTGAACCGTGCCCGCTTTCGAGTTCGGCAAGTCCAGCTACAGCGGCGGGAATGCCGGTCAGGAATGCGTCGAGGTTGCCCGCAACGTGTCCGGAACGGTTGCCGTCCGCGACTCCAAGGCCCCCCACGGGCCGATACTCCAGGTCGCTCCCTCGGCCTGGGCCGCGTTCGCGGCGCACGTGGGTTTCGCCTAGGTCTTCTCCCACATCCCCGAGTGCGCTTCCCTCAGGTGCTCGGTGAACGCGCTGACGACGACCGGGAAGAAGTCGGTGAACCGTTCGCCGGCCGAGCCCCCTCCCATTCCGGCCCCGCTGAAGAACGCGTCCAACTGATCCTCGGAATGGAACACGGCCAGCGCCTCCGCGCACTCGGCGATCAGTCCCGGCAGCTGCCACGGGCACCAGGGGTGGGTGTCCGAGACGACCAGGCGGAGGCCCTCCTCCAACGTGGCGTCCTGCATGTCGTCGTCCACGGCGAGTCCGTCCTGGCCGAAGTAGTTCACCAGGAACTGACTCAACCGGGGGAAGCGCAGGGCGAGTTCATGGGTGGTCAGTGGTGTTCCGAAGAGCGTTTCCCGGTCGAACGGCGCCTTCCAGCACTCCACATACGCGGCCACCGCCCGGTAGACCTCGGGTGTGCGGGCCACCGACTCGGCCCTCGGGAAGTTCGTGAGGGAAGGGTGTCCGCCGGCCGGATCGTGCGCGAACAGGTCGGCCGCCAGGTGGAGTTGCGCCGCGATCTCGTACAGGTTCCGGCCACCCTCCTCCGACGCGTTCCACAGTCCCCGGATGACCGGGAACAGGTCCTGCCGCCACTCCTCGGCGTCGTCGGGGATGGGTTTGCCGTAGTCCCTGTACTGCTTCAGCAGAGTTCGAGCGCCCTCAAGCGCGAAGTACTGTGCCAGCTCCCGGCGGTGCGACGACATCGCCGACTCAACTCCCCACGTGACGGTCGTATGGGAAAGCCGTACGACAAGCCGCCGTACGGCAAAGGGGCCCGCCGCTGGCATGCGGCAGGCCCCTCACGAACGTGTCGGCTGCGTCAGAGCGTCGCGAAGCCGTAGTTCAGGAGCTTCGTCGCGTCCGTCGCGCGCTGGGTGACGGAGGACGACGCGAGGACCGTGCCGATGACCGTCTTGCCGTTGCGGGTGGCGGCGAAGACGAGGCAGTACTTGGCCTCGGGGCCGGAGCCGGTCTTCACGCCGATGGTGCCGCTGTAGCTGCTGAGCAGGGTGTTCGTGTTGGTCCAGGCAGCCATCGTGCGGGTGCTGCCGGTCTTGGTGACCGTCTTGGCGGTGTACGACTTGGTCTTGACGACCGTCTTGAACGTGGCGTTCTTCATCACGTTGCTGGCGAGCTTCGTCAGGTCGCGCGGCGTCGAGTAGTTGTTGCCGTTGCCGATGCCGTCGAACGAGTCGAACTTCGTGTTCGTCATGCCGAGCGTCTTCGCGGTCGAGTTCATCTTCGCGATGAACGACTTCACGCGCGCGGCCCGGGTGGAGCCCGTGCCGAACTTGTCGGCCAGCGCGTAGGCCGCGTCGCAGCCCGACGGCAGCATCAGGCCGTAGAGAAGCTGGCGGACGGTGACCTTGTCGCCGACGATCAGGTGGGCGGAGGAGGCGGTGTTGGCGACGATGTAGTCGCTGTACGCCTTGACGATGGTGACCTTGGCGTCGAGGTTGAGGTTCGACTGGGAGAGAACGACCTTCGCGGTCATGATCTTCGTGGTGGAGCCCGTCGACCGCTTGGTGTCCGCGGCCTTCGTGTAGAGCGTCTTGCCCGTGGCGTTGTTCATCACGTAGCCGCCCGCGGCCACGATCGACGGCTTGGTGACAGCCTGCGCGGGTGCCGCGGTCAGGGCGCCGGTCGCGAGCACGGCGCCTGCGGTCACGGTGACCGCGGCGGCTCTGCGGAAGCGGCTGCCCTTGATGCCGTTAATGGCAGTAATCAACTGAGGTACCCCGAATACGTTGAATGCCCCTGAGGAGCGGCCCAGTTGGAGGGGGGAAAAGAAGGGCCGCACGTGTGTGACACGTAAGTAGCACAGAAGGTTGTGCGGTTGCTGGGGCGGGTTCCCCGAAGGTGTGAAACGTCCCCGGGAACCGGCCGCCGAAACGCACATCCGTAGACGCGCCCCGGGCCCTCCTCGGTTCCGGACGGTCCCGGCGGGTTCCGGCGGGTCCCGTCCGCATCCTGGACGCCCGTCCTCATGCGTACGTGTTGTATCTATGCTGTCCTCATGCCGTACCCGTCCCCCTCCCCGTCCCTCGTCGCCACCGGTTCCGCCACGCCCGCCGCCAAGCAGCCCCCCGCCGCCGACCGCGTCTACACACACGTCAAACAGGGTGTCCTGGACCGGCGTTACGAGGGCGGCACCCTCCTCACCGAGGGCGAGCTCGCCGAGGCCGTCGGAGTGTCACGGACCCCCGTGCGCGAGGCGCTGCTGCGCCTGGAGGTCGAGGGGCTGATCAAGCTCTACCCGAAGAAGGGCGCCCTCGTCCTGCCCGTCTCCTCGCAGGAGATCGCGGACGTGGTGGAGACCCGGATGCTGGTCGAGCAGCACGCGGTCCGCAAGGTCGTACCGGCGTCACCGACCCTCATCGCCCGGCTCGAAGAACTCCTCGCGCGGCAGAAGGAACAGGCCGCCGCGGGCGATCTCGCCGGCGCCGCCGTCACCGACCGCTGCTTCCACGCCGAGATCGTCCGCAGCGGCGGCAACGAGATCCTCTCCCGCCTCTACGACCAACTCCGCGACCGCCAGCTGCGGATGGGCGTCGCGATCATGCACTCGCACCCCGACCGCATCGCCAAGACGCTCACCGAGCACGAGGCGATCCTCGACGCGCTGCGCACCGGCGATGCCGAGGCGGCCGTGGAGATCGTCCATCAGCACGTCGACTGGTTCTCCCACCTGGCTCGGGGCGAGGTCCGATGAGCAGCAGCAGTTCCAGTTCCGCACTGTCCCTGCCCGGTGATCCGCCCGGTGGCCGGCGCGCGATGGCCGTGTGGGGCATCGGCGTCTCCGTCTACTTCGTCGCCGTCATCTTCCGTACGTCCCTGGGTGTGGCCGGTCTCGACGCCGCCGAGCGCTTCCACGTCAACGCCTCCGCCCTCTCCACCTTCTCGATCCTCCAACTGCTGGTCTACGCGGGCATGCAGATACCCGTAGGCCTGCTCGTCGACAGCCTCGGCACCAAGAAGGTGCTGACCATCGGGGTGGTGCTCTTCACCGCCGGCCAGCTCGGCTTCGCCTTCTCCCCCTCCTACGGCACCGCGCTCGCCTCCCGCGCGCTGCTCGGCTGCGGCGACGCGATGACGTTCATCAGCGTGCTGCGGCTCGGCACCCGCTGGTTCCCGGCCCGGCGCGGACCGATGGTCGCCCAGCTCGCGGGCCTCGCGGGAATGGCCGGAAACCTCGTCTCCACCCTGGTGATCGCCCGCCTGCTGCACGGCATCGGCTGGACGGCGGCCTTCGCGGGCAGCGCGCTCGCCGGGGTCGTGGTCCTGGTTCTGTTGCTGCTGTTCCTGAAGGACCACCCCGAAGGCCACGAGCCGGAGCCGTTCCCGCACCGGGGCGCGGCCTACGTCCGCCGGCAGATCGCCGCCTCCTGGCGCGAACCCGGCACCCGTCTCGGCCTGTGGGTGCACTTCACCACCCAGTTCCCGGCGATGGTGTTCCTGCTGCTGTGGGGCCTTCCGTTCCTGGTCCAGGCCCAGGGCCTGGACCGCGCCACCGCCGGCGAACTCCTCACCCTCGTCGTGCTGTCCAACATGGTGGTGGGCCTGGTCTACGGCCAGATCGTCGCCCGGCACCACGCGGCGCGGCTGCCGCTGGCGCTGGGCACGGTGGGAGCGACGGCCCTGGTGTGGGCGGTCACGCTGCTCTACCCCGGCGAGCACGCGCCGATGTGGCTGCTGGTCGTGCTGTGCGCCGTGCTCGGTTCCTGCGGGCCCGCCTCGATGCTCGGTTTCGACTTCGCCCGCCCGGCCAACCCGCCGGAGCGTCAGGGAACCGCCTCCGGAATCACCAACATGGGTGGTTTCACTGCCTCGATGACGACGCTGTTCGCGATCGGTGTGCTGCTCGACGCGACCGGCGACAACTACTCGATCGCGTTCTCGGTGGTCTTCGTGCTCCAGGCGCTCGGCGTCAGCCAGATCCTGCGGCTACGGCGCAGGGCGGCCCGCCGCGAGCGCGAGCGGCTGGTGGCGAGCCGGGTGGAGACGGTGCACGTGCCCGCGTGACGGGGTGATGTGCCCGCGTGACGCCGGCCCGCTCACGTATCCACCAACTCGGCCCCTATGAAGGCCTAGTTCACACCGTCTGCTTACTTCGTGACCGTGAAGTTCCGCAGTATCGACGCCGCGAGCTCCGGATCGCCGTCCGCCTTGACGCGGTCCGTCACCGATTCGAGGGGGACCCGTCCGCAGGCCAGCCGGACGTACGTCTCCCAGTCGAGGATCAGCGTCGCGGCGGGCCCGAGCGCGGGGGCCGTCTCCAGGGTGCCGCGGCCCTGGATGTCGACGCGGATCGTACGGAGGAACTCGATCGGACCGTGCACGTCGAAGACGACCGCCGAACTGCGCGGTGCGCCCGAGTCCTCGGCGACGACCCGGGGGAGCTCGGCGAGCAGCACGTCACGGGCGATGTGCGCGCCCGGCGAGTCGAGGTTCCCGGGGCGGCCGAGGGCGGTGCGCAGATCCTGCTCGTGCACCCAGATGTTGAACGCGTGGGCGCGCATGGACTCTTCGAGCGTGACCTCGGTGCCGACATGGCCGCGTACCGTCCGGCCGGGCTCCCGCGACTCGTTCCGCAGCTGGCGGTTGCGGCGGATGATCGTGTACTCCAGCTCCGACGTCATCTCCGGCGCCGTGTGGTGACGGCGGACGTCGACCTGCATCTCCATGTACCGCTGGTGCTCGTTGGTGACGTGGTAGAGGTCGCGGGGGAGCGTGTGGATGGGGCGCGGATCGCCGAGCATCTCGTTGTCCAGCCCGATGACGTGCGAGACCACGTCGCGCACCGACCAGCCCGGGCACGGCGTTCGCCGGTTCCACTCTCCCTCCACGAGCGGGGTCACCAGCTCGGATATCGCTTCGATGGAGTGGGTCCAGGCGTCGGCGTAGGGCTGGAGAGTGGGATGCAGACTCACGGAACGGGACCCCTCGGCGGTCGGTACAGGTCGGGTGGCGGGCGGCGTTGCCAGCGGGAGGTGGCTGTCGGCGGGTGTCTTGGAACGCTAAGTTACGCTGCTGTGAGGCACCCCGGCAGTGCTTTCGTGTGACGATCGTAGGCCCGTGTGAACGGCTCGAATGCCAGGACGGTGGTAGTGTGCGCGCCTCTCTCATCCAGATCGCCGTAGAAGAGGGCGAATCGGTCGAAAATCGTCGGGTTCGGGTGGGTGCTCTCGTCCGCGAACAGGCGGGTGCCGATCTGGTCGTCCTGCCGGAGCTGTGGACGACGGGCGCGTTCGCCTACGAGCTGTTCGGCAGCGAGGCCGAGCCGCTGGAGGGGCCGACGTACGAGGCGATGGCCAAGGCGGCGAGCGACGCGGGCGTCTGGCTGCACGCCGGCTCGATCCCCGAACGGGACCCGGAGGGCCCCCTCTACAACACGTCCCTCGTCTTCTCCCCCTCCGGTGAACTGGCCGCCGCCTACCGCAAGATCCACCGCTTCGGCTTCGACAAGGGCGAGGCCGTACTGATGGGCGCGGGCGGCGAGTTGGTGACGGTCCGCCTCCCCGAGACGGTCGTCGGTCTCGCCACCTGCTACGACCTCCGTTTCCCCGAACTCTTCCGCGGCCTCGTCGACGCCGGCGCCGAGACCCTCGTCCTGTCGGCGGGCTGGCCCGAGCGCCGCCGCTCCCACTGGACCCTCCTGGCGCAGGCCCGCGCCGTGGAGAACCAGTCGTTCGTCCTCGCATGCGGAACGGCCGGCACGCACGCCGGAGTTCCCCAGGCCGGTCACTCGATCGTGGTCGATCCCTGGGGCGAGGTCCTCGCGGAGGCGGGCGCGGGCGAGGAGGTCCTCACGGTGGAATTCGACCCGGCGCGGGTGGCCGTGACGCGGGAACAGTTCCCGGCGCTGAAGGATCGCGTGCTGGGGCTGGAGCGCCCGCAGCGAGCTGGGTGAGCGGCGGATCCGCGCCGAGCGGACCCGAGTCGGGCGGATCCGAGCGGGGCGGATCCGAGCGGGCCCCGGCCGCGCTCCGACGTGCCTTCTGGGCCGTCGACCGTGCCTTCGACGGAGCGGTGCCGCCGCCCCGGGCGATGGTGTTCGCCGCCCGGAACGCGGCGGGCTGCGCGACGGTCGCGGCGCTCCTCGTCGCGGTCCCCGTCGGCCTGGCCCTCGCGGTCTTCACCGCCCCGGCGTGGGGCCACCTCGTGCAGACCGTCCTCGCCGGCACGTGCGCGTGGCTGCTGTTCTGGGCGTTCCTGCGCTTCGAACACCACCGTCAGGCCCACTACGAGCGCACCGGCTACGACCTCGCGCCGCGCGACCCCGAGGCGCCCGCCGGCCCCCGGGTCGTACTCATCGGGCTGCTCAACTCGTGGGTCCCCATGACGGTGTTCGTCTGGCTCATGGGCTGGCTGGACGACGACCCTCCCAGCTGGACGGACAGCGCGGTTCTCGCCGCGCTGTTCGTCGTCGTCATGCGCTTCGCCGACCACGTGAGGGAACGCCGCCGGACCCGTGCCCGTAAGTCGGCCGACTGGAAAGCGCGTTAGTCCTCCCGCTCCTTCTCCGCGAGGTGGATCACGCACACCGCCACCGCGATCAGCAGCGCAGCGTCCGCGTCCTCACGGACGATGTCGACGCCGTACGTCTCCCTGATGTGCAGCCAGCGCCGGGAGATCTGCGCGAGCAGCTCGCCGTCGTAGTCGACGCCGAACTCGCGGTCCAGGATCTTGCCGCTGACGTCGAGTTCGGTGCCGTCCACCAGGGAGACCCGATAGTGGTTGCGCAGCAGGGAGAAGCGCTTGCGCCTGATGGTTGCGAGGGGCTCGCCGTCCCGTTCGATGACCATCGTGTCGCGCAGGGCGAGCATCTTCTTGTGGATGTCGATGAGCACGCGCCCGTGCGTGTCCTTCAACTCGAAGGTGTCCCTGATCCGCATGGCCTTGCCGTCGACCAGGAACACCTTGTTGCCGTGCTGGTCCTCGATCCAGTAATCCTCACCGAAGCCGAGGATCCGATCGCGTACGAGGAATCTCATGCCTCTACGGCTTCCCCGGCAGCCAGTCCGAAACGCCGCCGGTAGGCCGACGGGCTCAATCCGGTCTCCCTGCGCAGCCGCACCCGGAGGTTCGCCCCGGTTCCCAGACCGCACCTCGCGGCCACCACGTCGAGCCGCTCCTCCCCGCGCTCGATCAGCCGGCACGCCAGCGCCACCCGCTCCCCGGTCAGCCACGCCAGCGGAGTCGTCCCCAGCTGCGCCCTGAACCGCCGGTGCAGGGTCGCGGGGGAGACGGCCGCGCGGTCGGCCAGCCCGCTCACCGTCAGCGGCTCCCCCAGCCGCTCCCGCGCCCACGCGAGCAGCGGCCCCAGCGACTCGTCCGGCACGTCCGGCAACGGCCGCTCCACGAACTGCCGCTGCCCGCCGTCCCGATGGGCCGCGAACACGAGCCTCCTGGACACCGCGTTGGCGATCTCGGCGCCATGGTCCCGCCGTACGACATGCAGCCCCAGGTCGAGGGCGGCGGCGCTGCCAGCGGCGGTCAGGATGTCGCCGTCGTCGACAAAGAGGACGTCGGGTTCGAGCAGCACGCGCGGGTGCAGCGCGCGGAAGGCGTCCGTCCACATCCAGTGCGTGGTGGCCCGGCGCCCGTCCAGCAGCCCCGCCTCCGCGAGCGCGAAACTGCCCGTGCACAGGCTCATGACACGGGCCCCGCGCGCGTGGGCACGCCGGATCGCGTCGAGGACGTCATCACCGCGCGGTACGACGTTGTCGGGCCGCCCCGGCACGACGAGGGTGTCCGCCGAGTCCACCGCGTCCAGCCCGTACGCACCGGTCACGGTGAAGAACCCGTGGTTCATCCGCACCTCACGCGCGGGTGTGCACACCAGCACCTCGTACAGCGGCCCGGAGAGCCCGAGTTCGGGCCGCGGCAGCCCGAACAGCTCGGTGGCGACGCCCACTTCGAAGGGATTGGTGCCCTCGTCGACGATGACGGCGACGCGATGCGGACGCCTGGACGGCTGCTGAGAGGATCCTTGCGGCATGTGCGATTCCTAGCACTCACCCGCCGGGTACGACACCCCGCACGCTGACCTCATGGAACCCATCGCGCTCTCTGCCGCCCTCGCCTCCTTCACCGACCAGTGGAGCCCCCGCATCGTCACCACCGTCAACGACTACGACGTCCGCGTCGCCAAGGTCGGGGGCGAACACCTCTGGCACACCCACGACCACACCGACGAGTTCTTCCTGGTCCTCTCCGGCGAACTCCACATCGCGCTCCGCGAGCCGGCGGGGGAGCGCACGGTCGTCCTCCCCAAGGGCAGCGTCTTCACGGTCCCGCGAGGCACAGAACACAAGCCGTACGCCCCGGTCCCGACCGAGATCCTGCTCCTCGAACCGACCGGCACGCTCACGGTCGGCGACCACCACGGGGCCGTACCGGACCATGTGGACGCGACGACGGGTCACGCGCTTTCGTGACTGCCACTGGCGATCGCCGGGATATATAACTCTCCTGGATTTTAAGAAGTTCACAACGAAGCACTGAACTTCTGGTGACAATCAATTGGTGCACCAAGACACGATCTGTGACCTGTACCTGCGCCTTTCTCTCGACCGAGATGGCAAGACCGCAATCGAACGGCAGGAAGCCGACTGCCGTGCATGGGCCGAACGCAACGGCCTCACGGTCCGCAAGGTCCACATAGATAAGGGGCACTCCGGCTACAAGGCCGTTGAGCGCAAGGGATTCGATGCCGCTCTCGCGGCAGTCACGGCCGGGGTTGTCGGCACGTTGATTGTCTGGAAGCTGGATCGGCTGTCACGCAAGGGCATCGGTCAGGTCGGAAAGGTGCTCGACGACATCGAGAAGGCGGGGGGCGTCTCGTCTCGGTAGTCGATGGGCTCGACACCTCCAACGACTCTGCGCGCATGGTCGTCGCGATGCTCGCCGAACTGGCCCGGGCCGAGTCCAAGAACCTGGGTACGCGGGTCGGGCATGCGAAACGCTATCTGCGCAGCAAGGGGCAATGGATCGGTGGCCAGCCTCCGTACGGGCTCAAAGTGGACCAGAAGACCAAGAAGCTGATCCATGACCCTGAGTGCGCCGTCTACGCTCGTCTGATCGCGGATGAGGCGCTGGCCGGTATGTCGTTGGTGAAGATCGCCAGGCTTCTCAACGAGTACGAGATCTTCTCTCCGCGCGGTGGGCAGTGGAACGCGGCGAGCATCATGCAACTTCTGCGCTCCCCGGCTTTTGCCGGCCTGATGCCCGAGACGGAGAGCGTTGAGACGGAGGACGGAGAGCGGAGGTACACGAGCCGGGTCTTCCCGTACCGGGACCCCGAGACCCTCGAAACCGTGGATATTGGGGAGGGGATCATCACGGTTGGCGAGAGAGACCGCATCATCCGCCAACTTGAGGCACGTACCTTCGTGCATGCGGGCAAACGTCGACCGAAGCCGGAAGGAACGGCGTTGCTCACGGGCTTGGTGTTCTGCGGTGTGCCGGGCTGCGGACGCCGTATGCACCGAGTGGGCAACAGTTATCAGTGCATGGCGCGTCGCGCGGGGAATCAGTGCATTGGTGCCTCGGCGATGGCTGACGTTGTGGACGGTTACGTGGCGGGGCTCTTCCTCGCCAAGCTTCCGGCCCTCGAACCTGATGATCCGCTGCTCATCGTGATCGCGGATCGCTGGGGACACCGAGTTGACCCGGAGACGTTCGCGAAGCGTGATGCGATCACTGCCGAAGTCCAGGACGAGGAAGCCCGGTTGACGGATCTTGAAGATGCGCGATACGTGCGCGGCGAATTCAAGGGTGCTGTGGCTGTCGACCGTTACAACCGGCTCGAGGAGCGGCTTCGGAGCCGTATCGAGGGCCTGCGTAATGACCTTGACAAGCTGCCCGTACCGTCGGTGGACGTGTCTCCGATGCTCGATGGTGTTCTTCTTCGAGAATCGTGGTCGCAAGCGACGAACGACGATCGGCGTGACCGGCTGTCATTGGCGATCGACCGTGTGGAAGTCAGCAAGGGCAAGCGTGGCCAAAGGCTTGTTCCTGAGCAGCGCATCCAGATCCGCTGGGCCAAAATGCCGGAGGCGGAGGGCACCGCGTAGTTCTGTCTGAGCGCCGTTCGCGGCCGTTGCTGGAAGTCTCTGGTGAGGGTTGGCGCGGCGTGATGCTGCTGGACAACGCCAGTGTGTGACCTGGCGAGTGTCTGGGAGCGGACCGTCGCGCGTCGCGACTTGATCGGTCTGTGCAGGAGGAGTGGGCGGTGCCCTCCTCAGTCTTGTGCCCGGACGTCTCGGAGGGCGTTGTCTGCTCGTGCCCGCGCGCCCTCGCCTTCCCCTTGGGGTGATGTTTTGGAATACGGCACCACGGAGGTGATTGAGGGAGACACAATCCGACGCCGGGGCACGCATAAAGGGGGATCGGGACATGGAGGCGAACATCAAGCCGAGGGTTGACGTGACGTACAGGCGTCACAAGCACGGCGGCGGCTTCACATGGACAGCTGTGATCGAATTCGAGGGTAATCACGGCGCGAAGTACCCAACCAGCGGGCCATTGGCGACGGTGGCTCTCTGGGTGGCAGAGGTCATCGAGAGCAAATACGTGTGTCAAGAGGTTGATTGTGTGAGCCGGTTCGAGTTCCCTGCAGGGGGGACGGGCACGGATGCCGCTGTGCCCCGAAGCGCGACAGACACTGCCGTGGCAGGCGATGAAACGGCAAGATTGGCGGCGCTGTCGGTATTGCAGCCCCTTGGACTGCATCCATCGGATGTCGACTACATCCTTGAGGTCGCCGGTCAGCGAGTGGGTGTTCCCTCTGATCTGAAGAAGCACAGTGGGGCGGGATCCGGTGGGCGGCCATGGCTCGGATCGGTAACCGGGCAAGTGATGGAGAGGTGGCGGACGCGCGAGGCGCCGTAGTTTCGGTGCGACTGTTGCTGTGACCGATCGCGGGTGGGGCGCTTAATCAGGGATGGCACTCTTGAGGCATGAACGCTGCCTTTCCCTCTCCGCGCCGTGCCCGCGTCCGCGCCCCCGAGCTGATCGGCAAGGGTGGCTGGTTGAACACGGGCGGCAAGAACCTGACGCTCGCGCAGCTACGGGGTAAGTGTGTTGTTGTTGATTTTTGGACCTTCTGCTGCATCAACTGCCTGCATGTCCTCGACGAACTGCGGGAGTTGGAGGAGAAGCACCGGGACACGGTCGTGATCATCGGCGTGCACTCGCCGAAGTTCGTGCACGAGGCCGAGCACCAGGCGGTCGTGGACGCGGTCGAGCGGTACGGCGTGGAGCATCCGGTGCTGGACGACCCGGAGTTGGCGACCTGGAAGCAGTACGCGGTGCGCGCGTGGCCCACCCTCGTCGTGATCGACCCGGAGGGGTACATCGTCGCGCAGCACGCGGGCGAGGGGCACGCGCACGCCATCGAGCGGCTGGTCGCGGAGCTGGAGACCGAGCACGCGGCGAAGGGGACGCTGCGGCGCGGGGACGGGCCGTATGTCGCACCGGAGCCGGAGCCCACCGTGCTGCGGTTCCCCGGCAAGGCGCTGGCCCTGCCGTCCGGGACCTTCCTGGTCAGCGACACCACCCGGCACCAACTGGTCGAGCTGGCGGCGGACGGGGAGAGCGTCGTACGGCGGATCGGTTCCGGGGTGCGGGGGTTCGGCGACGGCACGGCCGACTCCGCCGCCTTCAACGAGCCACAGGGGCTGGCCCTCGGCGAGGACGGTTCCGTCGTCGTCGCCGACACCGTGAACCACGCGCTGCGCCGCCTCGATCTCACCACCGGTGCCGTGACCACCCTCGCGGGCACCGGCTGGCAGTGGATGCAGGGCGAGTCGACCTCGGGCCCCGCACGCGAGGTCAGCCTCTCGTCGCCCTGGGACATCGCCTGGTGGCAGGGCAGGCTGTGGATCGCCATGGCCGGTGTGCACCAGCTCTGGGCCTACGCCCCGGACACCGAAACCGTCGCCGTCACCGCCGGCACCACCAACGAAGGGCTCGTCGACGGGCCCGGCCCCGAGGCCTGGTTCGCGCAGCCCTCTGGACTCGCCGCTACCGCCGACCGGCTCTGGCTGGCCGACTCGGAGACGTCCGCCCTGCGCTGGGTGGACGTCGAGGGTGCTGTCCACACCGCCGTCGGCACCGGTCTCTTCGACTTCGGGCATCGTGACGGAACCGCCGAACAGGCCCTGCTCCAGCACCCGTTGGGCGTCACCGCGCTCCCGGACGGCTCGGTCGCGATCAGCGACACGTACAACCACGCGCTGCGCTGCTACGACCCCGCGACCGGCGAAGTCACCACGCTGGCCACGGACTTGAGGGAGCCCAGTGACGCCGTCCTGGACGGTGACGAGATCCTGGTCGTCGAGTCGGCCCGGCACCGGCTGACCCGGCTGCGGTTGCCGGAGGAGGCGGTACGGGTCGAGTCCGTGGCGCATCGCACCCGGCGCGCGGCCACCGAAGTCGCCCCCGGCGAGCTGAAGTTGGACGTCATCTTCCAGGCCCCGGCGGGCCAGAAGCTCGACACCCGCTACGGGCCCTCGACCCGCCTGCTCGTCTCTGCGACCCCGCCCGAACTGCTCGTCGACGGCGAGGGCGCGGGCACGGACCTGAACCGCACCCTGACCCTCAACCAGGCCGTCACGGAAGGCGTGTTGCACATCTCCGCGACGGCCGCCTCGTGCGACGACGATCCTTCCAACGAATACCCCGCCTGCCACGTCCACCAGCAGGACTGGGGCGTCCCGGTCCGCCTCACCGAGGGCGCGACGGACCGCCTCCCCCTCGTCCTGGCAGGCATGGACGACCTGAACGAACAGCACAGCCAGAACGCCTGAAACGGGGGACCGCCAACAGAGTGTTACCGCCGCCGCGCCCGCGGCGCCAGCTTGTACAGCGCCATCCCCGCCGCCACCAGCGTGGTCGCCGCGACCATCATCGCCATGCTGTTCAGCCACAGGCCAGTCGCGGCCAGCGTGGCCCCACCGGCACCCGTCGTGCCGGCGCCGACAACTCGTCCGTACATGAATCCTTCTCCTTGAGTGGTGTGAGCGTGTGTGAGGGGGGTGGGCTAGGTGGCCACCCACTTCTCCTCGCTGCGGCGGACCAGGCCCCACAGCGAGGTGAAGTAGACGGCGTGCTGGAAGAGGTCGTAGAGCATCTCCGGGATCATCAGCGCCGCGACCAGGACCGCGAGGGGGCCGGCGCGGCGGACGGAGACGGTCTTCTCGACCACGAAGATCAGGCCGATCGCGGTCCAGAACGGGGAGACGCCGGGAAAGCCGTAGAGCGTGGTGTATGTGGCCATGAAGGTCAGGTAAACGAGGAAGGACAGCGCGCCGAAGCCCATCAGGAACTGCTGGAGGAAGTAGCGGGCGGTGACCTTGGTCCAGCCGTAGTCGCGGAGGTTCTCCAGGGCGCCGCGCTGCCAGCGCAGGCGCTGGTGCCAGAGTTTGGGGAGGCTGGTCATGACCTCGGTGGTGACCGCGCAGCCCGCCGGGGACATGGCGCGGTAGCCGAGGGTCTTGACCGCCTTGGTCATCTCGTCGTCCTCGGTGAGGGAGGCGAGGCTGTAGTAGCCGTCGCCGCCGCCGATGAGTCCCGAGTGGCGTGCCTCCCGGACCTCGCGCAGGACGCGGGCGCGGAACATCGTGCCGGTGCCGGTGAGGACCTGGGCCTTGCCGCCCGTGCGGTCCAGCTCCCAGGCGAAGCGCTGGAACTCCATGCGCTGGAGCAGCCCGAGGAGTCCGCCGCCTTTCTCGCCGTAGAAGACTCCGCCGACGGCGCCGACCTTGCGGTTGAAGGTGGCTATCGCGGTCTCGCTGAACCAGGGGTTGAGGACGGTGTCCGCGTCCTGGACGAGGAGCAGGTCGCGTTCGTCGAGGTGGGGCAGGACCCAGTCGATCGCCTGGTTGAGGGCGCCGGCCTTCTTGTGGGTGTTGCCCCGGGTGGCGAAGATGTCCGCGCCGTGCGAGGCGGCGACCTCGGCGGTGTCGTCGGTGCAGTTGTCGGTGACGACGACGATCAGATCGGGTTTACGGGTTTGCCGCCACAAGCCCTCGATCGCGGCGCCGATGCGCTCCGCCTCGTTGTGGGCCGGTATGAGGACCACCAGCCGTGGTTCGGGCACGGCAGCAGCCTCCCCCGTGACGAATCGTGAGACGGGCCCGGGGCTGCCTCCCCCGGACCCTCAACTGCACAGAGTCTTCACGAGGCTCACACAACCGCACAATACGACTGGCGTCACGGATTGCTCACGGTTGTCTGTGGTTGTCCTGTGCGGGCGATTCGGCCAGTGTGCGGGTTACGTCCGCCAATCCACCGTCGAAAGCGCCGATCGGGTGCGGTGTCCTGACAACTCCCGTGTGCGGTACGGGAGTTGTCGGCGGAGTTGTCAGCCTTCCAGAAACGCCACCAGCGCGTTGGCCAGCAGGAACGGGTCGCGGTCGCCGCAGAGTTCGCGGGCGCTGTGCATGGAGAGGATCGCGACGCCGATGTCGACGGTCTTGATGCCGTGCCGGGCCGCGGTGATCGGGCCGATCGTGGTGCCGCAGGGCATGGAGTTGTTGGAGACGAAGGTCTGGAAGGGGACGCCCGCCCTCTCGCAGGCGGCGGCGAACACCGCGCGGCCCGAACCGTCCGTGGCGTAGCGGTTGTTGACGTTGACCTTGAGGATCGGCCCGCCATTGACGCGCGGGTGGTGCGTCGGGTCGTGCCGCTCCGCGTAGTTGGGGTGCACGGCGTGGCCGGTGTCGGAGGAGAGGCAGACGGTGCCCGCGAAGGCGCGGGCCCGGTCCTCGTACGATCCGCCGCGCGCGAACACCGAACGCTCCAGCACCCCGCCGAGCAGCGGCCCGTCCGCGCCCGTGTCGGACTGCGAGCCGTTCTCCTCGTGGTCGAAGCCGGCCAGCACGGGGATGTACGGCAGGTCCGGGCGGGCGGCGGCGGAGGCGAGCGCGCCGGCTCCGGCGTGCAGGGACAGCAGGTTGTCCATGCGCGGGCCGACGACGAACTCCTGGTCGCGGCCGAGATAGGAGGGCGCCTCGACGGAGTGCGTCATCAGGTCCCAGCCGGTGACCTCGCCCGGTCCGAGCCCGGACTCCTGCTCCAGGAAGGCGATCAGGTCGCCGTCGCGGACGTCGTCGGCCAGGCCCCAGATCGGCTGGAGGTGGCGCTGCTTGTCCAGCTTGAGTCCCTCGGCGGAGACGGACCGGTCCAGGTGGATGGCGAGTTGGGGCACTCTGAGCAGTGGCCGGTCGACGTTCACCAGGAGGGTCGAGCCGTCCCGCAGGCTCAGCCGGCCAGCGAGGCCGAGGTCGCGGTCGAGCCAGGAGTTGAGCAGCGGTCCGCCGTAGATCTCGACGGCGACCTGGCGGAAGCCGTGCGCACCGGTGTCGGGGCGCGGTTTGACCCGAAGGTTCGGGGAGTCGGTGTGCGCGCCGATGATGCGGAAGGGGGTGTGGGGTGCCGCACCTTCGGGGACGAACCAGGCCACGATCGCGCCGCCGCGCAGCACGTACTTGCCGCCGGTCGTCCCCTCCCAGGCGTCCGTCTCGGCGACCTGCCTGAATCCGGCCTTCTCCAGCCGCTCGGCGGTGTTCGCCACGGCGTGGTACGGCGTGGGGGACGCCGCGAGGAAGGACATGAGGTCGTCGGTGTGGCCGCGGTCGAAGCGGGGGGGTTCGCTCATGGGGTTCACCTTAACGACGTACGAGGGCCCACTCCTGGTGATGGGAGCGGGCCCTCGCAAGGGCGATGTGGGGTTTCGCGAAGCTGTTCCGGTCTGTCCCGGAACGGGTTTCCCGCTGGCTAGAAGGCTGCTTCGTCCAGTTCCATCAGGTCAAGCTCCACGCCCTCGGCGACCTTGCGGGCCAGGGTGAGACCGGGCAGCACATTGGCCGCGAAGAACTTCGCAGCCGCGATCTTGCCCGTGTAGAAGGCGCGGTCCTTGGCCGAGGCCGTCTCCAGTTTCTCGACGGCGACGGCGGCACCCTTGAGGAGCAGGTAGCCGACGACGACGTCACCGGAAGCGAGCAGCAGGCGGGTGGTGTTGAGGCCCACCTTGTAGATGTTCTTGACGTCCTGCTCGGTGGCCGCGAGGTCGGTCAGCATCAGGCCGACGATGGCCTCCAGCTCGACGGCCGCCTTGGCGAGGTGCTCGCGCGCACCGGCCAGGTCCTCGCCGCCCGTGCCCAGCGCGAGGAACTTCTTGATGTCCTCGGCGAGGGAGTTGAGGGCCGCGCCCTGGTTGCGGACGATCTTCCGGAAGAAGAAGTCCTGGCCCTGGATCGCGGTCGTGCCCTCGTACAGGGTGTCGATCTTGGCGTCCCGGATGTACTGCTCGATCGGGTACTCCTGGAGGAACCCGGAGCCGCCGAAGGTCTGGAGCGACTGGGCGAGCTGCTCGTAGCCTTTCTCGGAGCCGTAGCCCTTGACGATCGGCAGGAGCAGGTCGTTGAGCGCGTGCTCGGCCTTGGAGTCCTCGCCGTTCGCCTCCTTGACGGCGATCGCGTCCTGGATCGAGGCGGTGTACAGCACCAGGGCGCGCATGCCCTCGGCGTAGGCCTTCTGCGTGATCAGCGAGCGGCGCACGTCCGGGTGGTGCGTGATGGTGACCTTGGGCGCGGTCTTGTCGCCGAAGGCCGCGAGGTCGGGACCCTGGACGCGCTCCTTGGCGTACTCGAGGGCGTTGAGGTAGCCGGTCGACAGCGTCGAGATGGCCTTCGTGCCGACCATCATGCGGGCGAACTCGATGATCCGGAACATCTGGCGGATGCCGTCGTGCTTGTCGCCGATCAGCCAGCCCTTGGCCGGGTGGCGGTCGCCGAAGGTCATCTCGCAGGTGTTGGAGGCCTTGAGGCCCATCTTGTGCTCGACGTTCGTCGCGTAGACGCCGTTGCGCTCGCCCAGCTCGCCGGTCTCGACGTCGAAGAGGAACTTCGGCACGAGGAAGAGGGAGAGCCCCTTGGTGCCCGGGCCGTGGCCCTCCGGCCGCGCGAGCACGTAGTGAAGGATGTTCTCCTCCATGTCGTGCTCACCGGACGTGATGAACCGCTTGACGCCCTCGATGTGCCAGGAGCCGTCCTCCTGCTGGATCGCCTTGGTACGGCCGGCGCCGACATCGGAACCCGCGTCGGGCTCGGTCAGCACCATGGTCGAACCCCAGGTCCGCTCCACCGCGAGCTGCGCGATCCTCTTCTGTACGTCGTTGCCCTCGTCGTAGAGGATCCCGGCGAAGGCCGGGCCGGAGGAGTACATCCACACGGCCGGGTTGGCGCCCAGGATCAGCTCCGCGTACGACCAGATCAGGGAGGGCGGAGCCGTCGTGCCGCCGATGGCCTCGGGCAGGCCCAGCCGCCAGTACTCGGACTCCATGAAGGCCTTGTAGCTCTTCTTGAAGGAGGCCGGGACGGGCGCGGTGTTCGTCTCGGGGTCGAAGACCGGCGGGTTGCGGTCGGCGTCGGCGAAGGACTCCGCGAGCTCGTTCTCCGCGAGCCGGGTCAGCTCCTCCAGGACGCTCTTGGCGGTGTCCGTGTCCATCTCCGCGAACGGACCGGTGCCGTACAGCTTGTCGCGCCCGAGGACCTCGAAGAGGTTGAACTCGATGTCGCGGAGATTCGACTTGTAGTGCCCCATGGCGACGACTCCGTAAGAGATATGTACAACGAGATGTACCAAGCATGTGTACTAAGCAGTAGCTACGATGATGCTACCCGTCGGTAATAAGACGCAACCCCAAGCCGTCCATGTGTGACTCAGTACTCTTGCTCGCATGTACGGCTACGACCAGAACGTGGGCGCTCAGCAGGGGTACGTCCCGCCCCAGCAGCAGATGGCCGGTGGCGTGGGCGGCTACGGCCAGCAGCCACCGCTCTACCCCGAGCCGTCCCCGCCCTCGCTCGCGGACGCGGTGCGCGCCTTCACCACCGGGCAGATGGCCGCCGAGGACTTCCAGCAGGTCTTCGCGACCTCCAAGGTCTACTGTCCGCGCGGCGACAACCCGGGCTTCCTCGCACTCCACAACACCCAGCAGCCGGTGATCCCGATGTTCACCTCGCTCAAGGAGCTCCGCCGCTATGCCGGCAAGGAGTCCAAGTACTTCGTGATCACCGGCGCCGAGGTGATCGACCTGCTGCCGACGGGCTACGGCTTCGTCGTCGACATGGAGGGCGAGCACCGCATGGTCTTCGACGCGAAGGCGGTCGAGCAGATGGTGGAGTTCGCGATGCGCCGCATGTACGGCTGACGGCGCCGACGCCCACGTCGTACGGAACGCCCGGAGGGAATGCCCTCCGGGCTTCTTCTGTTGTGGGGTAGCAGAAAGTTCAACGCTCAACTAAACTCGACGCACAAGGAGGTCCCGACATGCCTGCAGTGACCGTACAGAACCCGCTGACCCTGCCCCGCGTGGCCGCGCCGGCCGACGCCGTGGCACGTCCCGTGCTCACCGTCACGACCGCACCCGGCGGTTTCGAGGGTGAGGGCTTCCCGGTGCGCCGCGCGTTCGCCGGGATCAACTACCGTCACCTCGACCCGTTCATCATGATGGACCAGATGGGCGAGGTGGAGTACGCGCCGGGCGAGCCCAAGGGCACCCCCTGGCACCCGCACCGCGGCTTCGAGACCGTCACCTACATCATCGACGGCGTCTTCGACCACCAGGACTCCAACGGTGGCGGCGGCACCATCACCAACGGCGACACCCAGTGGATGACGGCGGGCGCGGGCCTGCTGCACATCGAGGCGCCGCCGGAGTCCCTCGTCGTGTCCGGCGGGCTCTTCCACGGGCTCCAGCTGTGGGTGAACCTCCCGGCCAAGGACAAGATGATGGCCCCCCGCTACCAGGACATCCGCGGCGGTCAGGTCCAGCTCCTCACCACCCCCGACGGGGGCGCGCTCCTGCGCGTCATCGCCGGTGAGCTGGACGGCCACCAGGGCCCCGGCATCACGCACACCCCGATCACGATGGTGCACGCCACCGTGGCCCCGGGCGCGGAGCTGACCCTGCCCTGGCGCGAGGACTTCAACGGCCTCGTCTACGTCATGGCGGGCAAGGGCTCGGTCGGCGCGGACCGCCGTCCGATCCACCTGGGCCAGACCGCCGTCTTCGGCGCCGGCTCCTCGCTGACCGTCCGCGCGGACGAGCAGCAGGACTCGCACACCCCGGACCTGGAGGTCGTCATCCTCGGCGGGCAGCCGATCCGGGAGCCGATGGCGCACTACGGCCCGTTCGTCATGAACACCCGCGAGGAGCTCCAGCAGGCCTTCGAGGACTTCCAGAAGGGCCGGCTGGGCACCATCCCCGCGGTGCACGGGATGGGCGAGGGCGGTCTGTAAGCCTTCGCGGAACCTTCGTAGAGCGTTCCCAGAGCGTTCGTAGAGCCTTCGTAGAGCGGAACTTCCCGAAGCCCCGTCCTTGTCCGGACGGGGCTTTCGGCATGCCGGTCGGCGGCCGGTCCGGGTCCTCCGTCCGGGTGAGCCGGGCCCGGCCGGCGCATGAAGGTCACGCTCATGGAAAGGGACGGGCGGAAAGTGGACGTCGAATGCAAGGAAGTCACCCGTGCGTATCCGCATGAGCCTGGCCGTCGCCCTGGCAGCCACCTGTCTCGCCCTGACCGGCGCGGCGAGCCCCACCCAGGCCCGTACTACCTCCACCCAACAGGCCGCGAGCGCCGCGCTGCACCGCGCGGACGCGAACTGCGGGGCGGGTGAGATCTGCTTCTGGCACGACCGGAACTACTCGGGCACCCCCTGGCGGTGGAGCCCCGCCTCCGGGTACCGGGACATGCCGTCCAACCTGCACGACCACGTGTACTCCTTCGTGGCCAACGCCAACGGGTGCTTCATCGACTGGAGCCCGCAGGAGAAGCGGCCGGTCCTCACCGGCGACTACGCCCAGGCCTACGACACCAACTTCGGCACGCGGATCGACGCGGTGGGCCCCACCTGCTGAGTCCGTCACCCGGGCGGGCCGTCCCCACGGGACGGCCCGCCCTCCGCGTGTTCGGCTGGGACCGTGCAGCTGCTCCCGGATCCCGTACGGCGCCTCGCCGCCTGGTGCGCCGTCGTCCTGCTCGTCTCCGGGGTCGTCTACGTCGGGATCCGGCTCTGCGTGGAGTTCAGGACCGCCGTCACGCCCGTGCTGCTCGCGCTGCTCGGCACCGCGCTGCTGGGGCCGCTGTACCGGCGGCTGGTGAAGGCCAGGGTCAACCGGTCCGTGGCCGCCGCCGTCACCTGTGTCGCGGTCGTCGCGGCGGTCGGCGGGGCCGTCTACATCGTCGTGGCCGCGCTGATCGACACCGGGGACCAGATCGTCTCCTCGCTCAAGGACGCGGCGAACTCCGTCTCCGACCACTTCGGGGCCGCCGGGACCTCCCTGGACGACCTCGCCTCCAACGCCAAGGAACTGCTCACCAAGTTCGGCGGGACGGCCGCCTCGAACGTGATCAGCGGGGTCAGCGTCGTCGGCGAGGCCATCGCCATGGCCGTACTGGCGCTGCTGCTCGTCTTCTTCTTCCTGCGCGACTCCCACCTCGCCACCGGACTGCTGCGCTCGCTCGCCCCGCACGGCACCGCCGACCTCGTCGAGGCCATGGCCCGCCGGGCCTTCGAGGGCGTCGAGGGCTTCATGCGCGGGACCACGGTGATCGCCCTCATCGACGCCACCTGCATCGGCATCGGCGTGCTCGTCCTGGACGTGCCCGGGGCGGTGGGCCTGGCCGCGCTCGTCTTCGTCGGGGCGTACATCCCCTACCTCGGCGCGTTCCTCTCCGGCGCGGTCGCCGTGCTGGTCGCACTCGCCGACCGGGGCGTCGTCATCGCCCTGTGGGCCCTCGGGGTCGTCCTCGCCGTGCAGGTGCTGGAGGGGCACGTGCTCCAGCCGATGATCCAGAGCCGGACCGTGCAGATGCACCCGGCCGTGGTGATGATCGCGATCACCGCCGGAGCCTCCGTGTCCGGCATCCTCGGCATGCTGCTCGCGGTCCCGCTGACCGCCGCCGTCTTCGGGATCGTCCACGAACTGCGCGAGCGCTACGGCGCGGCGGACCCCGTCGCGGAACCGTCGCCGTCGGACTCGTAGAGCTCGAACCAGATGCTCTTGCCCTCGCCCCTCGGGTCCACGCCCCAGGTCTCGGCGAGCAGCTCGATCAGCAGCAACCCGCGCCCGGAGGACGCCAGTTCACCGGGGTGCCGCTTGTGCGGGAGGTCGTCGCCGGCGTCCGTGACCTCGACCCGCATCCGCCGCTCACCGGGCTCACCGGCCACCTCGGCGGTCAGCAGGGCGTCGGCGTCGGTGTGCACGAGGACGTTGGTGAGCATCTCGGAGACGAGCAGGACCGCGGAGTCGACCTGGTCGGCGCCGTTCCAGTCGTGGAGGAGTTCGCGCAGCTGCTGCCGGGCCACGGCGATCCGCTCGGGCTCGGCCTGCGCGACCGTGAGGACCGTACGGCGGATCTTCGGCGCCTCGGTCACCGTGTCGCCGCAGCCGCAGCTCTCGCCCTCCCGGGACAGCAGGAGTACGGCGATGTCGTCCTCGCGGCGGTCGGCGAGCGGGCCGGTGGTGTGGTGCGAGGAGGGGCCGTGGACGGCCTGGACGAGCGCGTCGGCCAGTTCCTCCAGGTCGCCCTTGTGGTCCTCCAGGATGGTCCGGATGCGCTTCCAGCCGGTCTCCAGGTCGTGGCCGCCGGTCTCGATCAGCCCGTCGGTGCAGATCAGCATGGTCTCGCCGGGCTCCAGGGCGAGCGTGGTCGTCGGATAGTCGGCGTCCGGGTCGATGCCGAGCGGCAGTCCGCCGGCCGTGGGCCGCGTCAGCACCGTCCCGTCCGCCATGCGTATCGCGGGGTCGGGATGGCCGGCGCGGGCGATCTCCAGGACGCCGGTCTCCGGGTCGGCCTCGACGTAGAGGCAGGTCGCGAAGCGCGGGTCGGTCATCTCGGCGTCGCCGTTGGTGATGCCGTGCAGGAAGCGGGAGGCGCGCGAGAGCACGGCGTCCGGGCGGTGCCCCTCGGAGGCGTAGGCGCGCAGGGCGATGCGGAGCTGGCCCATCAGCCCGGCGGCGCGCACGTCGTGCCCCTGTACGTCGCCGATGACGAGCGCGATACGGCCTCCCCCAGAGGGGGGACCCCCGGGCAGCGGGATCATGTCGTACCAGTCGCCGCCGACCTGGAGGCCGCCGCCGGTCGGTATGTAGCGGGCGGCGAAGCTCATGCCCGGGATCTCCGGGCCCAGCGTGGGCAGCATCGAGCGCTGGAGTCCGTCGGTCAGCTCCCGCTCGGACTCGGCGACCCCGGCCCGGGACAGGGCCTGGGCGAGCATCCGGGCGACCGTGGTGAGGACGGACCGCTCGTCCGGGGTGAAGGCGACCGGGTAGGTGAAGCCGGCCATCCAGGCGCCCATGGTGCGCCCGGCGACGGTGAGCGGCAGGAACGCCCAGGACTGCCGGTGGAAGCGCTGGGCGAGGGGCCAGGTGACCGGGTAGCGCTCCTTGTACTGCTCGGGCGTGGACAGATAGACGGCACGGCCGGTCCGTACGACCTCGGCGGCCGGATAGTCCGTCACCAGGGACATGTGCGAGAACGGGTCCTCGTCGCCCGGCTGGTGCCCGTGGTGCCCGATGATCGTGAGCCGGTCGCCCGACACCCCGAACACGGCGAGGCCGTCCGGCGAGAAGCCCGGCATCGACAGGCCCGCCGCGACCCGCAGCACCTCCGCCGTGGACCGCGCCTCGGCGAGCGCCCGGCCCGCGTCCAGCAGGAACGCCTCGCGGGACCGCCGCCAGTCACCGGTGACCGCCGTCCGTCCGGCGGGCGTGCCCGGCGTGGGCTCGGTGACCTCCTGGAGGGTGCCGATCAGCTCGAAGGACCGGGTCTCGGGGTCGTAGGACGGCTTGGAGCGGCTGCGGACGGTGCGGATCACCCGGCCACGGACGTCCATGATCCGGATCCGGACCTCGGCGAGGGTGCCCTCGGCGACGGCCAGGCCGACGACCCCGGCGATCTCGTTCCAGTCGACGGGGTGGAGTCTGGCCCGGGTCTGGGCCTCCGTGAGGGTGGTCGGCTCGGCGGGCAGCCCGAGCAGCCGTGCGGCCTCGGCGTCCACCGTGACCAGCTCCGTGGCGGTGTCCCAGTGCCACAGACCGGTCGCGAGGGCGGCGAGTACCTCCCCCACGGCGGGCAGGGGCTCACCAGTGCGCATTGCCCCATTTAAGAAGATGTGATCGCCGGTCGCCACTGTTGTGACCTGCCGCACACGGACCGAGGGGCTCAATAGCTGAGTGATCTCTATTTTTTGTCGGCGAGGTGGTTCATGTTTCGCCCTTCTTGCTGGGCATTTTGCTGTGCATTCCTGCTTGACGGTGTTTATTCTTTCATGTTCACTCAGTTTTTGTGACCCTGTCCACGCCATCGGGAGCATCCATGACCTTCCCTGCTCGTTTCCTCTGGGGCACGGCCACCGCCGCCCACCAGGTCGAGGGCAACAACGTCGCCAGCGACTTCTGGGTCCTGGAGAACGCGCCGGGTTCGTCCTTCGCCGAGCCCAGCGGGGACGCCTGCGACCAGTACCGCCTCTACCGCCAGGACCTCGCCCTGCTCAAGGAGCTGGGGTTCACCTCGTACCGCTTCTCCATCGAGTGGGCGCGTGTCGAGCCCGAGGACGGCCGCTTCTCGTACGCCGCGATAGCCCACTACCGCGATGTGCTGGAGGCCTGCCACGAGTTGGGACTCGTTCCGCATGTGACGCTCCATCACTTCACCAGCCCCCGCTGGCTGATGAGGCTCGGCGGCTGGGAGTGGGAGGGCACGCCCGAGCGGTTCGCGGCCTACTGCCGGCTGGTGATGAGCGAACTCGGCCCGCTGATCCCGTACGTGTGCACCATCAACGAGGCCAACATCGCCCCGCTGATCCGCAGCCTGCGGCCCGCGAAGGACGAGACCGACACCTCGCACGCGCCGGTCGGCATCGACGACACCATGGGCGATCTGTTCGGCGGCGGGTTCAAGACGGCCGCCGCCGAACTCGGCACCACACCCGAGGAGTTGCACGTCTTCCTGTTCACCGACAGCGAGGCCGGGGCGGCCGTGGTGAAGCAGGCGCACATCGCCGCGCGCCGCGCGGTCCGGGAGGCCAGCCCGGACACCCAGGTCGGCTTCACCCTGGCGATCAGCGACCTCCAGGCCCTGCCGGGCGGCGAGGAGACCGCGGACCGCCTCTGGGCCGAGCAGGTCGGCGACTTCCTGACGGTCACGGACGGCGACGACTTCCTCGGCGTCCAGAACTACACCCGCGCCCTGGTCGCCGCCGACGGCATCCAGCCGCAGCCGGAGGGCGCCGAACTCACCCAGCTGGGATACGAGTTCTGCCCCGAGGCGCTGGAGGGCGCGCTGCGCCGGGCGGCCGGCGCGGGCCTGCCGCTGATCGTCACGGAGAACGGCGTGTCCACCACCGACGACAGCCGCCGTACGGAGTTCATGCGCCGCGCCCTCGAAGGCGTCGAACGCTGCCTCGCCGACGGCATCGACGTGCGCGGCTACTACTACTGGTCGGCGCTGGACAACTTCGAGTGGATGCTCGGCTACCGGCCGCAGTTCGGGCTCGTCGCCGTCGACCGGGCCACGCAGCGGCGCGAAGTCAAGGACAGCGCACGGTACTTGGGGGAGATCGCGCGGCGCAACGCGCTGTAGACGGAGGACGGGGTGCAGGGGCCGGAGACCCGGAGGGGGGCTCTCCGGCCCCTGCGCCACGTCCAGAGACCGGCCGCCACGTCTAGAGACCGGCCGCCACGTCTAGAGACCGGCCGCCGGGTCCAGGAGGGCGCGCCGGGTCTCCATCCAGTTCTCGGCGGTCAACCGCCTTACCGCGGTGACCAGTTCGTCGCCCAGGTCGAAGTCCGGGGTCACCAGCCACTGCGCCTGGAGGCCGTCCCAGACCGCGACGATCTGGCGGGCGACCCGCACCGCGTCCAGGCCGGGATGCGCGAGACCGGCGTCCTGGCGCTGTTCGACCAGGCGCGCGAAGCGGGTGATGCTCTGGCGGTAGTGGTCGGTGAAGTAGTCCTGCGCGGGGTGCCCGGGAATCGTCGCGTTCCCGGCCAACGCGGTGTAGAGCCGCATGATCGCCTCGCGGCGCGGGGCGGCCCGGGCGAAGGCGCGCAGGTCCTCCATCTCCAGGGTTCCGGAGACGTCCTCGGTCCGGCCTCCGCTGTCCTCGTCCTCGGCGGACTGGAGCGCGGCCACCAGGAGATGGTCCTTGGTCGGGTAGTGGTACAGGACGGTCGCCTCGCGCGAACCGGACCTGCGGGCCACCTCGGCGGTGGTGACGTTGCCGTGGCCCTTCTCCAGGACGATCTCCAGCACGGCACGCGCGATGGCCCGGCGCCGCTCCGCGGTCCTCGCGTACGGCCCCCGGGCCCGGCTCGTCGTGCTCGTGTCGCTCGTCATGCCTCGACCTTACGGGTGCGTACGGCGCCGGGGCGGGTGCGGGGACCGTACGGTCCCCGCACCCGCCCCGGCGGCTGTGTGCTGATGGCAGGTCCTGCCGTCAGATCCTGTCAGGAGGATCTGACGGCAGGGGTCTATCGGACCGACTTCACGAACACCACCAGTACCGCTCCCACCAGCGAGACCACCGCGCACAGCGGGAACAGGGCGTCGTACCCCCACGACTCGACGATCGCGGCGGCCATGAAGGGGGCGGCGACCTGGGGCGCGGAGTTGGCGATGTTGATGAGCCCCATGTCCTTGCCCGCGTCCTCGCCGCGCGGGAGCACCTTGCTGATCAGCGCCATGTCGACGGCCACGTACATGCCGAACGCCAGACCGTTGACGATGTTGAACGCCGTCATGCCGCCCACCGAGTCGAACGCCATGGGGATGAAGAGGGACACCGCGGCCAGCAGGCCCGAGCCGAGCACGAAGGGCTTGATGCGGCCGAAGCGGTCGACCAGGGTGCCGATCAGCATCGCGGCGCCGACCATCGCCAGAGCGTTGACGACCATCAGGAAGCCCATGGTGGCCGCCGCGTCCTGCGGGGCGACATGGACGTACTCCATGAGGATGTAGTAGCTGAAGGTCACCACCATGAAGTAGCCGGCCACAACCCCGAACCGGGAGACGAAGGCGACCGCGAAGTCGGGGTGCCGCTTCGGGTTGATCCAGAAGTTCGAGAGGAACCTCTTCAGGTCGAACGGCTCGACCACCATGTCCTTGGTGGACTTCTCCGGTGCGACGAACACGAACACGAGCGTGAAGGCGACCAGCAGCGCGGCGACCAGGTAGTAGCCGTCCGCCCCCTGGAAGCGTCCGCCGAAGCCGCCGATGACACCGTCGAAACCGAGCTTGCTCGCGTCGATGCCGCCGATCACATAGGCGGTGGCGATGGTCCCGACCGGGGTCGCCAGTCCGGAGATCGCGGAGAAGCGGCCGTACTTGGCCGGGGGCACGCGGTCGGGCATGGTGGCGGTGGTCGCGGCCTGGTAGCCGTTGACGATCAGCTGGACGAATCCCCAGGTGAGGGCCAGCACGCCGATCGACTTGGCCTGCGACTGCCAGAGCAGGGCGCCCGCGCCGAGGAGCGCGCAGATCAGCATCCAGGGGGCGCGGCGGCCGAACCGGGAGCGGGTGCGGTCCGAGATCTGCCCGAAGACGGGGTTGCCGATCGCGGCGACGGCGGCACCGATGGCGACGGCGTTCTTGAGCGCGTCGGGGTCGTTGAAGCCCTTGATCGCGGTGACCTGGATGGGGATCAGGAAGGAGCCGACGCCCATCCAGATCAGCACCAGCGCGAGGCCGGTCAGCGGAAACGTGGCGTAGAGGGGGCCGAGCCGGTAGCGGGGCCGGCCGTCGGCGTCGAACGGACCGACCGGGGTCGGAACGGAACTCGTGGAACTGGCCTCGGAGGCCGCGACATCGCTGTGTGTCATGGGTGTTCACCAGGTTTATCGGAGGGAGGTGGACACGACCCGCGTCGTGGGGGTTTCCGGGGCGCGAAACCTGAGTGAAACAGGGTAGATGGTTCTCGTCAATGTATTGGTGCGCGATTTTTTGGCGGATTGAGCGGGGTTCGTTCGGGGGAAACTTGAGTTGACTCAGTGTTGGATGGTCGGACTGGGCGTTGTCGAAGCGTGCCGGTAAACCCGGGGAGAGGGGCGGTGGGCGGCCGGTACCCTTGGTCGTGTTTCACGTGAAACGCGACCCCGATCTGCGAAGGCTGGATGAACGACGATGCATCGGTACAGGTCCCACACCTGCGGCGAGCTCCGCGCCTCTGACGTCGGCACCGACGTCCGGCTGAGTGGCTGGCTGCACAATCGGCGCGACCTGGGCGGCATCCTCTTCATCGATCTGCGCGATCACTACGGCATCACGCAGCTCGTCGCCCGCCCCGGCACGCCCGCGTACGAGGCTCTCGACAAGGTCACCAAGGAGTCGACCGTCCGCGTCGACGGCAAGGTGGTCTCCCGGGGCACGGACAACGTGAACCCGGACCTGCCGACCGGTGAGATCGAGGTCGAGGTCGGCGAGGTCGAGCTGCTCGGCGCCGCCGCCCCGCTGCCCTTCACGATCAACACCGAGGACGGGGTCAACGAGGAGCGGCGCCTGGAGTACCGCTTCCTGGACCTGCGCCGCGAGCGCATGCACCGCAACATCATGCTGCGGTCCTCGGTGATCGCCTCGATCCGCTCGAAGATGGTCGCCCTCGGCTTCAACGAGATGGCCACCCCGATCCTCTCCGCGACCTCCCCCGAGGGCGCGCGCGACTTCGTGGTCCCCTCCCGCCTGAACCCGGGCAAGTTCTACGCCCTCCCGCAGGCGCCGCAGCAGTTCAAGCAGCTGCTGATGATCTCCGGCTTCGACCGCTACTTCCAGATCGCGCCCTGCTTCCGCGACGAGGACGCGCGTGCGGACCGCTCGCCGGGCGAGTTCTACCAGCTCGACGTCGAGATGAGCTTCGTCGAGCAGGAAGACGTCTTCCAGCCGATCGAGAAGCTCATGACCGAGCTGTTCACGGAGTTCGGCGGCGGCCAGGAGGTCACCTCCCCCTTCCCGCGCATCCCGTTCCGCGAGTCGATGCTGAAGTACGGCTCCGACAAGCCGGACCTGCGCGCGAAGCTCGAACTCACCGACATCACGGACGTGTTCGAGGGCTCGGAGTTCAAGGCGTTCGCCGGCAAGCACGTCCGCGCGCTGCCGGTCCCGGACGTATCGGCGCAGCCCCGCAAGTTCTTCGACCAGCTCGGAGACTTCGCGGTCACCCTCGGCGCGAAGGGCCTGGCCTGGGTCCGCGTGACCGAGGACGGCTCGCTGACGGGCCCGATCGCGAAGTTCCTGACGGAGGAGAACGTCGCCGAGCTGACCAAGCGCCTGTCGCTGGCCGCCGGTCACGCGGTGTTCTTCGGCGCGGGCGAGTTCGAAGAGGTCTCGAAGATCATGGGCGCGGTCCGCGTCGAGGCGGCCAAGCGCGCCGGCCACTTCGAGGAGGGCGTCTTCCGCTTCTGCTGGATCGTCGACTTCCCGATGTACGAGAAGGACGAGGAGACCGGGAAGATCGACTTCTCGCACAACCCGTTCTCGATGCCCCAGGGCGGTCTTGAGGCCCTGGAGACCCAGGACCCGCTGGACATCCTGGGCTGGCAGTACGACATCGTCTGCAACGGCGTCGAGCTCTCCTCCGGCGCGATCCGGAACCACGAGCCCGACATCATGCTCAAGGCATTCGAGATCGCGGGCTACGACCGCGAGACCGTCGAGGAGCAGTTCGCTGGCATGCTGCGCGCGTTCCGCTTCGGCGCCCCGCCGCACGGCGGGATCGCCCCCGGCGTCGACCGCATCGTCATGCTGCTCGCGGAGGAGCCGAACATCCGCGAGACGATCTCCTTCCCGCTCAACGGCAACGCCCAGGACCTGATGATGGGCGCGCCGACGGAGCTGGACGAGACGCGACTGCGGGAGCTGCACCTGTCGGTGCGGAAGCCGCAGCCGAAGTAGCAGGCATTTGGCGGAAGTTGGGGCTCGGAACCGGCATCGGTTTCGAGCCCTTTCGCTTGCGCACAGGATTCACAGCGCATTCTCATGTTCATGTCAGGTTTCTCACCTCTACCTTCCGGGCCATGACGGATTCCCAAGTACCCGAAGCCCAAGTACCCGAAGCCCAAGTATCCGAAGACAGAGGACAGTTGGCCCGTCGTACGGTCCTGGTGGCGGGCGGCGTGGCGGTGACGGCGGTGGGTGCCGCCGGAGCGCTGTCGGCGAGCGCGTCGGCGGAGGAGAGGCCTCAGGCAGGGGCGACCGGGTCGCCGGAGGCCTGCTACACGCTCACCTCGGAGCTGGTCGAAGGCCCGTACTACATCGACGCCGACAAGATCCGCCGTGATGTGACGGAGGACCAGGAGGGCATCCCGCTCACCCTCGCCCTGAAGGTGATCGACGCCGACACGTGCAGACCGCTGCGCGGCGCGGCCGTGGACATCTGGCACTGCAACGCGACCGGCGTCTACTCCGGCTACGAGGCGGGCGGAGGCGGCGGCCCGGCCCCCACGGGAGCGCCGCCCTCGGGCACTCCGACCGGCACCCCGACGGGCGGCCCGCCTCCCGGTGGCGGCGGGGGCCACCAGGAACCGACCGACGACGACCGTTTCCTGCGCGGCACCTGGCACACCGACCGCCACGGCCAGGTGACCTTCAAGACGGTGTTCCCCGGCTGGTACCAGGGCCGCTGCGTCCACATCCACGTCAAGGTGCACGTCGACGGCGAGTGGACGGACGCGGGCTACGAGGGCGGCCACACCTGCCACACGGGCCAGCTCTTCTTCGACGAGAAGGCGGTCCTGGCGACGGCGGTCCTGGAGCCGTACGTCTCCAACACGGCGACCCGCACGACCCTCACCGAGGACGGCATCTACCCCCAGAACGGCCACGAGGGCGGCCTGCTCTACCTCAAGTACGACCGACGGCGCATCGCCCGGGGCGTACACGCGCGTCTGACGCTGGCGGTGGACCCGGACGAGACGAACGACGGGGAGGGCGGCGGAGGCCCGGGCGGACCCGCCCCGTCGGCTTCGGCGTCCGCGTCACCGTCGGCCACGACAGGCTGACGACGACCACACCGGCCCCGTACGTCCCTCTGGCCCCCCACCATGGAAACCTCGCAGCGGACACACAGGAATATCGATGTGCCTGCACAGAGGCAGGGCGTGTCATGGACGTACGAGGCCGGAACCGCCCGGCCCGTGGACCGTGAAGGCCGGGAGGAAGCGATGGGATACGTCGTACTCGCACTGCTGTTGACAGCCGGGGCGGCGTTCGCCGTCGTCGCGCAGCGCCGCGCGCACCGGCCGCGGGCCCTGTCCGACCTGGACGCGGAGGTCGAGGCCAGCGGCTGGGTACTGCGGCTCGGCGCGAGCCTGTCCGTCCCCGAGGCGAGGCTCTGGGCGGGCGCGGGCGAAACGGCGACGCGCGCGCTGACGGCCGCCGCGGAATGCCACCGCGCGGCCGGCGCCCAACTGTCCGCGGCCCACACGGCCGACGAATACACCCAGGCGACCCGCCTCGCCCAGGAGGGCCTCGCCCACATCACCACGGCGCGCGCCGCCCTGGGGAGCGGGCCGGTACTGGCGGACTCGGCGGCGTAGGCCTGGGCGGGCTGTTCCGCCTGTCGAAGGAGCTGTAGGCGTGGTCCGGTGGCAGAAGTCCTCGTTCTCCGGTGGTGCGGCAGGCAACGAGTGTGTGGAACTTGCCTATGGCGAAGGCGAGTTGCTGCTCCGCGAGAGCGATGACCCCACGCGAATACTCCCCCTCACCCCCACCACCCTCGCCGCCCTCCTCCACCGCATCGCCCCGCGCCCGAGCGCCTGGCACCGCTGAAGCCTCTCCCGAGGGACAGTCCGCTTCCCGGCGCCTTCAGGATTCATGGGAAAGCACAGCCCACTCCCATGCTTCTTACAGCCCTCTTACCTACCGTCCGGGCATGACGGGAAACGAAACAGCGAACGAGTCGCAGGAACAAGTGCGTAACCAATCCCCCGCGCACAAACGGGACTTGACCCGGCGCAAGGTCGTCGTCGCGGGTGGAGCCGCCGTCGCCGCGGTGGGTGTGGGCGGAGGGCTCGCCGCGAGCGCCTTCGCGGACGGGGCGACCTCCACCGGAGCCGCGAAGAGCACGGCGAGCGGTGTCGAGACGTGTTACACGCTCACCTCGGAGACCACCGAGGGGCCGTACTACATCGACGCCGACAAGATCCGCCAGGACATCACCGAGGACGAGGAGGGCATCCCGCTGACCCTCACCCTCAAGGTGATCGACGCGGAGAGCTGCAAGCCGGTCCGGAACGCGGCCGTCGACATCTGGCACTGCACCGCGCTCGGCGTCTACAGCGGTTACGAGGCGATGGGCAGCGGAGGTGGTGGAGGCGGCGGCGCCCCCACCGACGCGCCCTCGGGGACGCCGACCGACACACCCTCGGGCACCCCCACCGGCGAGCCCCCGTCCGGCGGAACCGGCGGTGGCCACTCCGAGCCGACCGACGACGAGCGTTATCTGCGCGGCACCTGGAAGACCGACAAGCGCGGCCAGGTCACCTTCAAGTCGGTGTTCCCGGGCTGGTACCAGGGCCGTTGCGTCCACATCCACGTCAAGGTGCATGTCGACGGCGAGTGGACGGACGCGGGCTACGAGGGCGGCCACACCTGCCACACGGGCCAGTTGTTCTTCGACGAGAAGTCGGTGCTCGCGTCGGCGGCGGTCGAGCCGTACTCCACCAACACCACCACCCGCACGACCCTCACCGAGGACACGATCTACCCGCAGAACGGCCACGAGGGCGGACTGCTCTTCCTCGACTACGACAAGAAGCGCATAGCGAAGGGGGTCCGCGCCCACCTGACGATGGGCGTCGCCCCGGACGAGACCCATGACAGCACGGACACCCAGCCGAGCGCGTCGGCGTCGGCATCCGCGTCCTAGAAGGTCGTCAACCGTGCTCAGGATCAAGAAAGTTGGCGAGCCGCGGCAACCTTCTTGATCCTGACGGCCACTGAGGAGTCGTAACCCCTCGCCGCACCAAAGGACTCCCCCGTGGCCACGCCTTCCCCCGCTCCGTCCCACCGCCGTTCGCTCCGCAAGCGCCGCACCCTCGTCGTCACCGCCGCCGCGGCCGCCGCCGGCATCGGTGCCGGCTTCCTCGTGCTGAGCGCGAACGCCGCCAGTACCAGCGCCGACCTGTACCACCAGACCCTCGCGGCCAAGGACGGCTGGGCCTCGTCCGGGACCGGTACCACCGGTGGCGCGAAGGCCGATGCCGCGCACACCTTCACCGTGAGCACCCGCGCGCAGCTCGTGAAGGCGCTCGGGTCCGCCAGTGACACCACGCCCCGGATCGTCAAGATCAAGGGGACGATCGACGCGAACACCGACGACTCGGGGAAGAAGCTGAGCTGCGCCGACTACGCGGCCGGGACCGGGTATTCGCTGTCCGCCTATCTCAAGGCCTTCGACCCCTCCACCTACGGCCGCTCGAAGCTGCCCTCCGGCACGCAGGAGAAGGCGCGGGCCGCCGCGCAGGCCAAGCAGGGGAAGAACGTCATCTTCCGGGTGCCCGCCAATACGAGCGTCGTCGGCGTGCCCGGCACCAACGCCGGGATCACCGGCGGCATGTTGCAGATCCAGGGCGTCGACAACGTCATCGTGCGGAACCTGACCTTCGCCGCCACCCAGGACTGCTTCCCGCAGTGGGACCCGACGGACGGGGACAGCGGGAACTGGAACTCGCAGTACGACGCCGTGACGCTGCGCGGTGCCACGCATGTGTGGGCGGACCAGAACACGTTCACCGACGCGCCGGGGCTCGACACCTCCGACCCGACGTACTACGGGCGCCAGTACCAGATCCACGACGGCGAACTCGACATCACCAAGGGCTCGGACCTGGTGACCGTCGAGCGCAACCAGTTCACCAACCACGACAAGACGATGCTCATCGGCAGCAGCGACACCGACAGCGTCGGCAAGCTGCGCGTCTCCATCCACCACAACGTGTGGAAGGGCATCGTGCAGCGCGCGCCGCTGGCCCGGATCGGGCAGATCCACATCTACAACAACTACTACGACACCACGAACCTCAACGGGTACGTCCTCCAGTACAGCGTCAACTCGCGCGCCAAGGCGCAGGTCGTCGCCGAGGACAACTACTGGAAGACGTCCGCGAGTCAGAAGGTGAGCAAGCTGTTCAGCGGCGACGGCACCGGGTCCATCGCGGGCAGCGGCAACCTCGTCAACGGCACGGCGACCGACCTCGTCGCCGCCTACAACGCCGCCAACTCCAAGAAGCTGAAGACCACCGTGAACTGGACCCCGACCCTCACGGCCGGCCTGGAGACCTCCGCGAAGAACCTGCCGACGGAGCTCGCGACCACCACCGGAGCCGGGGTGCTCAAGTAGCGGTAGCAGCGGTAGCAGCGGTAGCAGCGGTCTCGCGCTCAGGAGCCGCAACTTCCCTTACCAACCAGGGGAGTTGCGGCTCAGCTGTCGTACGTGCCGTCCCAGGGCGGCCCGAACGCGTGCCGGTCCGGGTACAGCTCCGCCCAGCTGCCGTCCTCGTCCTCCTCGATCAGCAGGCCGAACAGGACGCCGTCCACCGTGCGTTGGAAGGGGCGGACCGCGATGTCGGTGTAACTGCGGCGGGGGAGGGCGCGGAGCAGTTTCGCCAGGTGGATGCGGGCCTGGGAGAGGACGGAGTCGTCGCCTTGGGGGGCGCGCTGCTGCTCGGCCCAGGTGCCGGCGCACCAGATCTCCGAGTCGCGGTAGCGGCCCGCGGCGTCGAAGGTGTGGAGCACCGTGTAGAGACGTTTCTGCTCTTCCCAGCCGTCGCCGGGACGGAAACCCTGGGGGAACGCGTAGGTGACCGACGCCAGGAACTGACCGTCCGCGTAGCGGCCGACGGCCCCGCTGCGCTGATTCGGGTCGTAGGCGATCGGGATGACCTCGGGGACTGCCATGGCGGCACCTTACGGGTTGGCGCGAACACGTCTACGTCGGGGTCCGTCACCGAGCCCGCATGACCTCGCTGAGTTGACCCGGGGTCAATGGTGGCACCGCGACGGGATGCGCCGCACCAGCTCTGAGACCGTCGAGGAAGAACGCCAGGCAGCGGCGCCAGTTGTCGGGCGCGGTCGCCATCGACTCGCGGATCACCTGGGACATCGCCCAGACCAGGGTGACCAGGTCCTCCGGCTCGAAATCGGGGCGCAACTGCCCGCTGTCCCGGGCCCGTTTGATGATCTGCTCCGCGCGCCGGAAGCCGCGGTGACAGGCCTGCTCGACCTCCCCCGCTGCCCGGAACCGCTGCGCCAGCGCGTCGTTGAGGCCGTGGTCCTCGGCCTGTAGGGCGAACAGCCCCTCGACGTACCCGACGAACCCGTCCCAGGGGTCCGGGGCCGCCAGTGCCGAGTCGACGATCCGCTCCAGCGCGGCCAGCCGCTCCGGGAAGATCGCGTCCCAGAACGCCTCCCGGGTCGGGAAGTGGTTGTACAGCGTGCCGATGCTGACCCCGGCCCGCCGGGCGATCTCCTCCAGCGACGCGTCCAGACCGCGTTCGCCGAACACCTCGGTGGCGGCCGCCAGGAGCTTGTCGCGGTTGCGCGCGGCGTCGGCCCGCAGGGGTTTGGGGGCGGGGGCGGGCTGGTGCATGACGCCATCATACGGAACTTGAGAGGAGCCTCAGGTTCCGTGCTACGGTCGGAAACGTAAGTTGAGGAGCGCCTCAAGTTAGCCGTGTCCGTGAAGTCGTCCCGGAAGGCTCCGCCATGCCCGCATCCGCATCGCACCGGCCCAAGGTCGCCGTAGTCCTCGGGGCCGGCCCCGGCCTCGGCATGTCCGTCGCCCACCGCTTCGGCCGCGAGGCGTACACAGTGGTGCTCGTTTCCCGCAGCGACACCCGGCACGCCGTCTATGTCGCGTCCCTCGCCGCGGCGGGCGTCGAGGCCGCGTCCTACGTCGCCGACGTGCGCGACGCCAAGCAGCTCGGCTCGGTGCTCGACACCGTCGTCGAGCGCTACGGCCGTATCGACCTCGTCTACTACGGACCGGGCGCCCTCGACCTCGACGGGAGCCGCCCCAGGTCGATCACCGAGACCGACTCCGCCGGCGTCCAGGAGGCGATGAGCTGGATGTATCCGGCCGTCAACGTGGTGGGCAGGGTGCTGCCCGGCATGGTCGAACGGGGCACCGGTGCCTTCGTGTTCGCGGGCGGGCTCAGCGCCGTAGTGCCGATGCCCACGCTCGGCGCGCTCGCCGTCTCGTCCGCCGCCCTGCGCAACTACGCCCTGACCCTCAACGCGGCGCTGGCCGACACCGGGGTCTACGCCGGGAACCTGGTCATCGGCGGACTCGTCGAGCGCGGTGACATCCACCAGCTGGTGACGTCGAACCCGGAGCAGTTCGGGGATGTGGGTGACAGGACCCTCAACCCCGACGAAATCGCCGACGGGGCCTGGGAGTTGGTGACGCGGCGGGACCGGGCCGAGGACACGTTCAGCGTGTTCGGGTGAGAGGTTCAGGTCCTCGCGCCTGCAGCAACGCCTATGACCTCGACGGGAGCTGGCCTTTCGAGGATCCCGGCCCGCTGGGGGGATCCCGGACAAGCTACTCGCAGGCCGGTTTCATGCAAGCCGCATGACGTTGTTCTCAGGGGCCAGAAGCCAGTGGAAATGGTCCACGAGTGGATCCAGCAGATGCGGATCACGCAAGACCACGCCGAGCTCGATGTTGTCGGACAAGGCCCGGTCGGTCAGGTTGGCGCTGCCCAGAAGAGCTGTATGCCGGTCGGCAGCGATCAGTTTGGCGTGCAATACGCCCGACGACCCGACCCGATGCCAGATGTGTACATGATCAGGAAGCGCAGCAAAGGCTGCCGCTGCCTGTGTGGACTCTTCGAGCAACAGATCCACGCGAACCCCCCGGTCGACGGCTCGTCGTATTTCCGTGACGACGTTCTCAGCACCGTGCGCGGCGAAGCTGGCGATCAGCAGCGAGGTGTCCGCCGAGCGGATGACCTCCAAAGCAACACCGCTCGTCAGTCTTGCCGGTATCGATGCACTCATCGGTCCGCTCACCGCGACCTGGGCGGGCCCGGGTCGAGGAAACGACCGGGCAGTGGCAAGGGCAAGAGCGAGCCCCGCCCCGGTCATGCCTGGAACCTCGATCCGCCAGACGCGGATGACCTCCGAGAGCTGCTGCGCCAGGCCGGCGGCTGACTGGGCTGCGCTGAAACGGCTCAGCAAAGGGTCATCGGGACCGTTTACCGTGTCAAGCAGTTGTTCCAGGACGGCGATTCGGTCTTCGGGCAGGCGATCGCAGAGCGCGGCCAGAAGTCGGGGCAGACGATGTGAGGAGGCGCCGCTCCTGGCTGGGGGCACGTGTGCCGTGTGAGCAGACGGTTCGGCAGGTTCGCTCAAGTCATCGCCGCCCGATCGGCTCACGGCCTGAACGCACATTTGTCGTCAGCCAGCGTCTCCACCAGGAGTGCCCGGTCCAGGTAGTGATTGCCCCGCTCACAGGAGGTCTCCGCCGCGAACAGGCATGCATGGCACGCGGCCCCATGCAACCGGGCATGGACGCGCGGATCGTGCTCAGCGCACATGGGGTCGGAGCTGCACAGCCTGGCTTCTTCCAGAGCCTGGGCGATGGCCGGTCCGAGACGGTCGCCGCGGCCGAGTGAGACGAGTCCGCCCAGGGTCCCCTCACTGTCGGGGGCGGCGGTGTAGAGCAGGATTCCGGACATGGCGTCGGGCCCCGAGCGCGCGTAGATGCGTTCCGCTATACCGGAGGCTCCATAGCCGCATTCCAAGGCGAACTGGCGGATGAGAACGTGCGCCAACGTATGCAGGAGGACATATCTGATACCTGGCCAGCGGGGCTCCACCCGTCGGGCCACGCACCAGTCCCAGTGCGCCGATTTCAGGACCTCCTCGCGGGCGCGTACGGCGTCCTGCCGTTCCCAGTTTGCGAGTTGTTGTTCCTTGAGTGCGAGGAACACGCCTTCGCCGCGCAGTTCCGCACAAGGCACCCAGGTGGAGGGATTGCGGCTGAGTGGGGCTCCTGCGAGGGTTCGCCCCTCGTCCTCCGGCAGCCATTCGGGAGCCTCTATCCGGGTGAAGCCGGTGAGCGCCGAGACTTCGCGGAGTCGGTGGACGAGAACGACGCTGTCGAGCCAGTCGGCTGTGCCGTCGGGTACCTGTCGCTCACGGACGGTGGTGAAGTCCGGCAATGAGTGGTCGCGAGGATGGATGAAGGCCCGCCACTCGGGGGTGATGAGGTCGAACTCCTCGTCCTCGTCGGCCTGATCACCTGCGGCTGCCTGAGCCTCCTTGGTGACCGCGGCCCAGACGGCGTCCGCCCCGTACTGCTCCAACTCTGGCCAGCACGCCTGGGTGGGCAGCAGCATCTTCGCGGCATCGGCAGGGACGGCGGCGAGCGGGGACAGCAGGCTCCAGTGTTCCCTGACCGCTTGGGTGAGCGGCTCCTCGGCACGAGGAATGCTGAACACTCTCAACTGGGAGGCGAACCAACTGTTGGTAGCGCCCAGCACCATGGTGCGTGCGTGTTCGGAACATCCGCCCTGAGCGAAGACGCCAAGATGCGGGTGATGGCCGCGGCAGGCGGGCAGGTTCCGCTCGCCTGCTTGACCGAGGGCGTCCGCCATGGAGCGGGGTGGCACTCCACAGGTACATCGCACAAAGACGTTCGCGGCTTCGCCGGTGGTGCCGGACTCGGTCAGGCTGAGGGTGTGCCCCTCGCACGAGGACGCGCCACGGTGGACGAAGTAGACCCAGGGGAAGTCGTCCATGTGTCCGGCTGGGCAGGCGACGAGGAAGCGGGCGGGCAGGGCAGTGGGCTGTCCTTTGCCTGCCCCACCGCAGTTGACGTGGACGTACTTGGTCTTCTCCGGTCGGTAGAGGTTCTTCCGAAGCTGGAAGAGGCCGCCCGAAGCGGGAGCCAGCTGGTTGCACCGCTCGCGTGAGCAGCGCAGCCAGCGAGGGAAGAGCCCGACCGGAACACCGGTCCTGGTCCAGTCGCCGTAGGGGTCCGCGGGGTTCTCCGGCAGGTGGGGCGGAGTGCGCAAGGCGGCGACCTGGCCGCCCAGCCGGCGGCGGACGGCGGCGAGGAGGCGGTCCTCGGTGAGAACGCGGGCGCGCACGGGGTCCCAGTCGTCGAGTCCCATGACCATCGTCGAAAGGTTCGGCAGATCGGTGACGGCGCCGACGCCGTATGTGTGCAGGAGTTGGCTGGGACGCAGCTCGCCGACGCGGAGCGCTTCGGTGGCAGGGCTGGTCATGTCGTCTCCATGGGATCTGTTGGATCTGCGTCGGTGGTCAGGTTGGTGTCGTTGACCTGTTGACGCGGTACGTAGGGCGGCTCGTCGTCGGATTCGAGGCCTGCCGGGCCGGTGAAGATCAGCCGGATCGGGGGTTCTACCTCGCGCAGTGAGGTCGGGCAGGTCATGAGCCGCCAAGGTCCGCTGTCCGGCTCCAGCAGGAGCGGGGCGACATCGCCCTGGCGACGGGCTGCCCGATAGCCGAGAACCGCTCCCGGTGCCTTGCGCTTCTGCTCCCAGTAGTCGAGCCGGGCGTCGAGCCGTGTGCGCACCTCGTCGGCGGTGTGCCGCATGGCCGTGACGTCTCTGGCACGCAGTTCCAGCGACCGTACGGCGTGGCTGACGACCTCTCCGCGGCGATCCACCCATTGGGCGCCGCGGTTCGGGTTGTATTCGGGCTTGAGATTGCGCACCAGGGAAGCCAGGACCCCGGTGAGGCCCCGGTCGACGGCGCGGTCCGCGAACGGCGTGACGGACAGCGCTTCGACGTGCTGGTAGATCGTGGCGTGGAAGGACTCGAAGGTTTCGTAGTGCGAAAGGTCGCGCGGCCGGGCCCAGTTGAGGACGGTGAAGACGAGACCGGGAGCCCGCCGGCCGACACGGCTGGTGGCCTGGATGTACTCGGCGGTCGACTTGGGCTGGTTGTTGACGACCATGACGCCGAGCCGGGATACGTCCACGCCGACGGCGATCATGTTGGTCGCGAGCAGGACGTCGATGGGGCGCGGCGAGCCCTTGGGTCGACGGCCGAAAGTGATGTCGAGCTTCTCCAGGATGTCGGGGATGGCGTCGGAAGCCATTCGGCTGGTCAGCTCGGCCGGCTCACCGATCCGTCGTGCGGCGAGGCCGCGCCGGTCGGCCCGGACGAGCCTGGCCGACACGTCGTCCTCCACGAGCCGCCGCATGCCGCCGAGGTCACGCAGGCTGTTGAAGTAGCCGACGAGGGTCATGTACGGGTCGGTCAGCTCGCTCGCCCCATACGTCTCGTACAGATGCTGGGCGGCGGCGAGTTGGGCGACGAACACCCTGATCGCCACGGACTTGGTCCGCACTCCCTGCGCGCAGATGCCCAAGTACAGGCGGCCGGGGGTGGCATCAGTCGCCCGACGCCGGGCGAAGAACGTGTCATCGGCGCTCAGCCCCGAGGGCGGGAAAACAGCAGTCCTGCGGGCGAAGAGGTCGTGGATCTGGCGGTCGGCGCGGCGCACGGTGGCCGTCGAGGCGATGACCTTCGGACGCACGGCCTTGCCGGGTTCGGGTTCCCAGGTGGAGAGCCGGTCCACGGCGGTCTCGTACAGTCCGGTGAGGGAGCCGAGCGGGCCGGAGATGAGGTGCAGCTCATCCTGGACGATCAGGTCCGGCGGGCGCACGCGAACGGCGTCGACGGTGGAGGCGGCCGGATGATCGCCGGCCGCGGGGTGGCTGGAGGACTCCCATTCCGCGTCCACGGCGGACGGCGTGACATATCCGTGCCGGGTACACCGGCGGGAGACCTGGCCGAACAGAGCCTGGGTCTCGCCCTTCCAAGGCAGCTGGGCGAACTTGTCGACGGTGGCGATGACGAGGCTGGGCGGGAGGCGGTAGATCTCCTCGTCCACAACGAGGATCGGCAGACCCTGTTCATCGGCCGGGAGTCCGAAGGCGGCGGCCCCGAAGGGACACTCGAAGGCGTCGGGGCAGGTGATGAACGTCCGTCGGAGGGTGGTGTCGACGGCGATGTCGCGGCCTGCCTCCATCTTCGTACCGCACCAGGTACAGCTGGTGAGCTGATGGGGCGAGCCCATACGGCCGAAGCCGCCGTACCCCTTCTCCTTCTTGCGCTCCTTGGCCCAGTCGGCGGCCTGGTCAGTGGTGTTGGGGGTGACCCTGCCCCCCACCCACAACCCGATACGGAACGGGTTGCGACCCCAGCGGTCCGGGGCCTCCCGTCGGATCACCTCGCAGGCGCAGATCAGCGCGGTGGCGCGCTGGAACTGCTGGATGGTGAGCAGCCGCAGCGTGTAGCGCATGATCACGGCGACGCCGTGCTCGGCGTCGAGGCCGCCGAGGTGAGGCTTGCGCCGCCGGATGGCGAGGGTGAAGGCGGTCAGGCCGAGATACGCCTCGGTCTTGCCACCACCGGTGGGGAACCACAGGAGGTCGGCGAGTGCACTGCGGTCGTCGGTGCGCTCATGGTGGGCGGGGTCGGCGAGCGAGGGCAGATTGAGCAGCAGGAAGGCCAGCTGGAAGGGGCGCCAGCTGCGGTTCTTCGGCAGATCGACTTCCCGGACCGCTTCTTCGAGCGATTTCGTGGGCGTACGCCGTCGGTCGCCCGCGGCGATGGTGTGGACGCGCTGGTGCCACATGGCGCGGTTGGCGAACCGGAAGGCGTCCAGGGCATCGGGGTCGTCCCGCAGCAGGTCAATGCCTTCGCTGATACGGTCGGCGGCCTCACCGGCGAGGCGCATGTTCTCCAGGGCCTCCGCGCGGTAGGCATCGAGCCCTGCGGCCGGATCGTCCACCGACTGCTTCTGCCGCTCGATCCAGGACCGGTAACCGTCCACCAGCGGGAGCAGGGCGGCCCGCAACGGAGCGGCCTCCAGCCTGCTCAACTCGCTCATGTCCAGCACGAGTTCCGTCAGTTCCGGCAGGTCCTCGTCGCGCAGGTCGTGCCGCGGATCCGGTACGTCCGTATGCGGGACCTCGTACGAGGGCGTGGTTGTGGTGGAGATACGCATCGCACGCCGAGGGTCCGTGGGATCGGCCTCGGCGTGCACACCGGTGCCGTGGCCAACGGCGAACTCGGGGTGGAAGCGGTACGTCATGGCGAGCGAGCGCCGTTCGTCCTGGTTGCCGCCGGGCGGCTCGGCGCTGCGGCGCGGCAGGAAGGGCGCGGTGTCCGGCGCACCCGCCACAGCCATCGTGGCCTGAAACATCCAGTGGGTCGAACCGGGCTTGTTCTCTTGCCCGTTGACCAGGAACAGGGAGATCAGCCACGATCCTTCGTGCAGGCGGGCCCGGCCGCGCACCACGATGTGCGGGTAGTCGCGGGCGTGCACCGGCAGGGCAGCCAGCTTGCCCTCCACGAGTTTCACGGTGACCGTGCCCGAGCAGGGCACTCGGTGGTACACCCGCTTCGGGTTTCCCTCGATCTTCGAGTCCCCACGCTCGTACCGCGACCAGGCGCAGTCGACCGTCAGCTCCTGGACCTGGCCGTCCACGCGCAGGGTCAGTCCCAGCGTCGACGGATGAAGACTCGGCATGTTGGGCGCGGACGGCTCGGGATCTCCCGCCTCCGGCTCCTGTTCGGGCGCCATGCCCGTCTCTTCGAGCGTTTCCGGCGCGACCACCTTGCCGACCGTCCGCAGGGCCGCACTCTCCTCGTCCCGTACACCGCCGGGGGCCAGCCGCCCGATGATGTAGTGGTCCAGGGGATTGCCCGCCAGCTCCTCCGGCTCCTCGCCGGTGGGTCCCAGGAGATCGCGTACGACCAGTTCGGCGAGCCGGTCGCGCAGTTGCTGCGGGGTGGGCGCGGACAGCACCGCTCCACCGGAGGTGGGGTCCGGCTCGGAACCTGGACTGGCGAGAGGTTGCTGGGTCACGGGGCCAGACTAGGTGCGCCCACTGACAACCGGTACGGACTTCCGTACTGAACCCGATCAGCCACTTCACCTGCTGATGGTTCCGCGCCATCCGGCGGACTGCTTTCGGCCTGATTCCGATCAAGGCCTTTGGTTGAGTGTGTGACCGTCGTTACGGTGCGTGGCTCCAGGGGTACGAAACGCGTGCGAAGAGCGGTAGGACGCAGCGGCGCGCGGGGGTTCGAAGGGCGAGCGGGGACACATGACGGACAACAGAACCGGCGGTATCCCGCATCAGCCGTCGAGTGGCTTAACACCTCCGAAGTCCGTGGCCGGGACCTACGGCGTTCCGCTGACCGGTCCTGAGCACGCGCCGGGATGGCTCAAGGGATCGACGGGGTTCGGGGACAACGGCCACCGGGGAGCGTTCGGCGAGGAGTTCATCCGCATGCTGGCCACGGCGGCCGATCTGGACGTGAGCCGCAGGGAACGCGACAGGGTGGGTGTCGACTGGCAGTTGGGCTACACGGGACGAGCGGGTACTCGTCGGTTTCCGGCCATTGAGGCACAGGTGAAGTGCACATCGTCACCGGATATCCACGGAGAGCACATCCACTACCCGCTCAAGGTGAAGAACTACAACCTGCTGGCCGGCCGTGACTACGAGATCCCTCGCTTCCTCTTCCTCGTTCTGGCTCCAACCGACCCCTTCGCTTGGGCGCATGCGAACCACGACCGGATGCTGTTGCGGCGCGCCGCCTACTGGATGTGCCTGCACGACCACGATCTGCTGGAGGACGTGCCGAAAACGGGTACGCGCACGGTTCACGTTCCGCGTGCCAATCTGCTGACCGTCGACTCCTTGCACGACCTCTTCGCCGAGGACTACCGGAACATGCTGGTGGTGTCATGACCGTGATCACGGATGCGGAGTTCGAGGAGGCCGAGGGCCTGGCTCCCGTAACGGTGAGGCGTTACCTGAGCGGCAAGGGATGGAGCGCGGAACGCGACCTGTCCGGTGCCGAGTTGTGGGAGTGGAGGCCGCCGCAGGAGCCGGAGGCCCCCTTCGACCCGGCTCCGTACGAGCTTCTTGTGCCGATGCAGCGCCGCCGTGACTACGGGGGCCGGATCGCCGACATCCTGGAGACCCTCGCCGTCGTCGAGGCCCGCCGTCCGGGCGACATCCTGCGCGAGATGCAACTGCCTCCGGTGGACTGGCAGTTCCTCAGGCTCGTCCCGCCGGGCCCTTCCGGTACGGCTCCTCTCCTGGACCTGGTGTCTGCACTCACCGGGTTGAAGGACCTGCACACCGCGGCCGCGTCCTCGGCGCTCACTCCGCAGGCGGTGCAGCCCGCGCAGAAGCCGCAGCTGGTGAAGGAGCACGTGGCGGCGGTACGGCTGGACCAGACGCGGGTCGGCAGTTACGTCATCGCCGCCCACACCCCGCTGCCGGACGGCCAGTACGCCGGGCACGACAGCACGGGGCAGGGGTCACTCTTCGACGACTCGGAACTGGTCAGGCACCCCTTGCTGCCCTCCGAACCGTTCGCCCGCCGGGTCTCCCGGATGCTGTTCGCCGGAGTCACCTGCGCGCGTTTCGTCGCGGAGCAGACACTGGCCCAGGACTCCGTGCCCCACTTCGAGCACTTGGACAACGCCGGCCTGTCGGCCAACCTCTGCGAATCCCTCGTCAAGATCGCGGGCGAGGAGCGTCGTGACTTCTCACTGGCGTTCGCATGGTCGCCCGAGATGCCGATGGAGCAACCCTCACAGCCAGTCGCGATCACGGGCCTCCATGTGGAGGCACTGGAGGCGGTGGCGCAGGATCTGCGCGAACGGCTGGGCCGGGAGCAGGACGCGGTTCTGCACGGTGTGGTGACCAAACTGCACCGGGACGTGGACCCGCGGGAGGCGACGATCTACGGCTGGCTCCTGCACGAGGACTCCCAGCGGCAGCGGAGGGTCCGTGTGGAACTGCGTCCGGAGGACATCGACAAGGCCACCGATGCCTGGCGGTTGGGGCTGGAGGTGGAGGTGACCGGTGATCTGGAGCCGCGTGGCACGGGGGTGCGGATGCGGCGGGTGACGATGTTCGTCGTTCGGCCGGAGTAGCGAGTGCGTGCCTGAACGGTCAGAACCCCAGGTAGGTGATCTGTACGACGTAGACGCGTTCGCTGCGTACGACGACCTGATACGTGAACATGCCGCCGGGGACGATGATGTCGCCGCCCGCCGGGTCGACGCCCTCGTGGGCCCGGCCGTGGATGTGCACAGCTTCGGCGGCTCTGACCAACTCGTCCGCTTTGCTTTCCACCTTGGCGAGGAAGTCGGCGGGAGCGGTGCGGGCGGCCTCCTCCGCACCGAAGGCGTACTCCCACTTCCAGCTCAACCGCGTACCGCCTTCATGGCGTCGTCCAGGACAGCGCTCAGCTCCTGTAGAGCCTCCTGCGCGGCGGCAGGGTCCTCGTGTTCCAGTCGGCTCTGCGCGCGGTCGAAGCGGGAGGACAGGTCGGGGCAGCGGGCGATCTCGATGTCCCTTGCCCAGAGGAGGACCCAGCTCTGCACGGGGCTCAGCGACTGCCACTCGACAGCTTTGGCGAAGGCGGCGTCCTTCGTGGCCTGCATCTCGTCCAGGCGCCCCGGGGCAACGATGGCGAGCGCAGCGCGGAGGGCGTCAGGGGTCTGATCGGGGCGAGGGATCAGCTCGCGTCCGTGGTCGGCCAGTGTGCTCATCGTGTCCTCCAGGAGTGCCCTCGCCAGGATATCCGGCCGGGGCTGGAGTGAAGGAAACTCCTGAGTCGTCACGCTCATGCTAGGCGGCCTTCGCCAGGTCGGACCGGCAGTCACGGCAGCGGCCGGGCGCGGGAGAGCGGAAGGCGCGGTCGCAACCGTCGCAGGTCTGGAGCGGATGCCGTACGCCCGGGGGCGGTGCGAGTGCGCGGAACGGCGACGGAGGTGGCAGCTGGGCGGCGAGGCGGTGGGCCAGGAGCGCCGCCGGGCGGCGCAGGTCCTCGGGTGGCAGGTCCGTGGTCAGGGCGTGGCGTACGGCGGTGGGGGTGAGGTCGCGCTCCAGCCAGGCGGCGACTCCGGGGGCGAGGTGCTCGGCGTCGGTGGCGGAAAGGAGGAGGCGGGAGTCGTGGCGGCGGAGGCCGGCGAGGAGGTCGGTGGCCGTCCGGAGGAGCGAGGGCGAGGGGTACGCGGGCCGGGGCACGGCGGGGAGGAGCTTGCGGGACGGGGGTTTGTCCGGGGCGGTCCGTCGTACGGCGGGGGCGGCGTCCTCCCGGGGTGCGCCGGGCTGGTTGCAGGAGACCGTGCGGGTGACGATCCGGCCGCCGGGGACGCGTTCGCGGGTACGGCGGAGGTAGCCGTGGGCTTCGAGTTCCCGCAGGGCGGCGGCGATACGGGTCGGGCCCTCGGGGAAACGGGCGGCGAGGGTCTTGATGTCGGCGGGGGCGCCGGTGGGCAGCGACTGGATGTGGACGGCGAGCCCGATCGCCAGACCCGACAGCTCGGGGTGCTGGGCGAGGTGGTTGCCGATCACCGTGAAGCGCGTGGTGTGGCGGGTGTTGTCGTGGATGACGCCCGCGTGTGGTCGCCGGTGGGGGTGGTTTTTGCCCGGGATACGGGACTGGGCGCGCGGGGGCGCGCTAGGGTTTTCGGTGTCCATCGGGAAGCTCCTACTTCCTCGGTGGTCAGGCCCTCGCCTTGGGATTGCCGTCCCGGCGGGGGCCGTCGCATGTCTGCGGTTGTTTCGTGTTGCGTTGTGTCGCGCTGAGCGTAGGGCAGGCAACCGGTCCCGAATCCAGTCCAGTTGGTGATGTTCACTCGCGCGAGTGAGTTTGCGCGGAGCGTGGACAGGTGGGCGGGAGGGAGGGGTGGGGCTTGGTCGGGTTCTTTCTCTTCCGTGGTTCTTAGGGAAGAGCGTCAGCCGCACCGGAGCACGGGCCGCTGTGCTTCGGTGCCGCCAGCGATTCCGTTGGGAGCAGGTCGAGTTCGGCCCAGACGGTCTTCCGGGGGACGGGGCCGAGTTCGACACCCCAGCGATCGGCGAGAGCCTCGACGAGGACCAGGCCGCGTCCCGATACGGCGTCCGGGGACGGGGGTTGGCGTAGGGGGAGGTCATCACCGCGCGTGTCCGTCACCTCGATGCGCAGTACGTCCGTGGTGGCGTGGAGGGCGAGTCGGAAGTCCCGGCCCGGGAGCCGGCCGTGGGTGGCGGCGTTCGCCGCGAGTTCCGCGACGAGGTGTTCGGCGGTGTCGGTGCTGCCGGGCGGCAGGTCCCAGGTGCGCAGCCACTCCGTGGCGAGGAGGCGGGCGAGGCGGGCGCCGCGTGGGGTGGGGGACAGCAGGACGCCGAAATGACGGGTGGGGGCGTGGAGTTGGGTGGAGTTTTCCTGGTTCACGTGACTGAGCGTGGTGGTGCGCGCTTACCGTGAACAGTGACTCAGCCGGTTCGTACCGTGACTGTCCGGAGTTTGTCCGGTGTTGTCGGGGCTGTCGGCACGGGCTGTGCGGGTAAGGGGCGTTGCGGCGTGGACGTGCGACGGAGGGTGCGGGATGCAGCAGGGGAATGGCGACGCGGGTCGGCTCAAGGGCGAGGCGGACGAGCCGGGTTGGGAGGTGGACCCGGATGACGACTGGGGTGTGGCGGTCGTCGCGACCGTGGGGCGGCAGCTGAAACTGCGGCGCGAGGCGAAGGGGATGCGGGCCGCCGAGTTCGGGTTGGCGGTGGGGTACGGGGAGGACATGGTCTACAAGATCGAAGGGGGTAAGCGGATCCCTCAGCCTGAGTACCTGGACAAGGCGGAGGAGGTGCTGGGGGCGGATGGGTTGATCTCGGCGATGAAGGAGGACGTGGCGAAGGTTCGGTATCCGAAGAAGGTTCGGGAACTGGCGAAGCTGGAGGCCAAGGCAGTCGAAACCCTCTCGTACGCCAACCACAACCTGCACGGCCTGCTGCAGACCGAGGAGTTTGCGTGGGCGCTGCTGAAGACGAGGCGTCCATCGCTCTCGGGAGACGAACTGGAGCGAGCGGTGGCCGCGCGCATGGCCCGGAAGGGGATCTTCGAACGTTCATCGGCCCCTGAACTCAGCTTTGTTCAGGAAGAGGTGACGCTGACGCGCCCAGTCGGAGGCAGGATGGTGAGGCGGAGGCAGCTCGAACACCTCCTGGAGCTGGGGCAGTTGCGGAACGTCGAAATTCAGGTTATGCCGATGGACCGCTGGGACCATCCTGGTACTGGAGGACGAATCCAGGTGCTGAAGTTCGAGGACGGAACGGCGGTTGGACGCATGGACGACGAGTTCGGCGGACGTCCCGTCTCAGACCTGAGGCAGCTGAGGATCCTCGAACTGCGCTATGGCATCATCCGGGCCGAGGCTCTGACCGCACGGGAGTCACTGGCTTACATCGAACAACTGCTGGGAGACACATGATCCGCGAGTCCTCTGCCGGAGACTCTTCCGAGCTGGCGTGGTTCAAGAGCAGCTACAGCGACAGCAGCAACCCGAACGACTGTGTCGAGGTGGCCACCACCCCCGGCACCATCCACGTCCGTGACTCCAAGGACGCCCAGGGCGCCCGCCTGGGCTTCGCCCCGGACGCGTGGGTGGACTTCGTGATGTACGCGTCGGAGAACTGACCTCTCAACTGCTCCCGCCCCACGCCTGGTTGGTATCAGGAGCGGGGCGCGTTGGCGTGTGGGCTCAGAAGAGGGCGTCCGGCTGCGGGAATAGGCCGTCGCCGAAGTCCCCCACGGCGCTCGGGTTTACGGGCGCTGTGGTCCGCGCCTTCGCCTTGGCCTTGCGTGCGGCAGCACGACGCCGCTTGGCCTCCGGCGTGTGTAGGCCTTTCTCCAACTCTTCCTTGTAGCGGACGTGGTTCAGCTCCAGGAGACGGTCCAGGATCTCGGTTTGAGTGTCGGCGGCGATTGTGAATCGATCACCTTGCCGAGTCGCGTAGAAGCCGTGCTTGAGGTCGAGATCGGTCCAGTTGTAGGCGTTCGCGACGGCTTGGTCCACTTCGACGTGCGCTTGTCGGATGGCCTCGATGTCGGAGGCTGCCTCGGATTGACGGTTCACGAGGTTGTAGACCGGGGTGAGGCCGATGTCCCGGGCAGTCATGACGTCTCGCTGGGCTTTTTCCAGAGTGATTCCGGCAGAGGCAAGGCGGTCTGTTTCTTGCGGGTGAGGGAACGTCTCGTATACATCGGAGGGGGTGTATCGGGGGTCGCCTTTTAGGGTGGAGCCCCAGCGGATGGCCCACGCGACATGAATATTACTGGATAGCAAGGCGAGTCGCTTAGGGGAATCTGAGGCGACTACGCAAACAGCGTCTGAGAAAATCTGGCCGGTGGACAGCATTGCGGGAGCCATCGTTTTGCTGTGGCGAACAATCACGATGACTTTCGCGAGCTCCGCGATCGCATCGTGCAGCTCGGGGCGGGGACGCCAATAATGCCAAAACTTGATTGGTGACTCGGCATCTGCTTTCTCGCGGACGCCCTTCACCTTAGAATCGACTATGTTCCAGAGGTCTGGGTAGGAGCGTGCCTTTCCCTCCGGCCAGTTTCGGAAATTTATGGTCCAGCGACTAGCTGAGACATCGGGGCGGGAGTTCAGATCCTCTCCGCCAAGGTAAGGAAGGAGTGCGTCTTGGTTGCGAGGATCTCGCGCAATTAAAGATTGAGCCTGCTCGGGCTTTAGGGTGAACCCAATCCCCCGTAAGGTGACGCCTTGGAAGCAGGCATCTACATTTGCTTCAAGAGGGAAAGGATTTCCGGATACTCGTGACAGAACGTTTAATCCGGCGGTGATTCCATGCACCTTGTGGCCATCCAAGAATGGGTTTTCGGTCTCATCGGTTTGTCCGCCGAGCCACAGTAATGAGACTTCCAGAGCGGCCGTTCCGGGCCACGGCTGAGACTTTATGGCTCGGTAGATTTTCCAGTCGGATCCTGTAGCCTGATCGAGGCCGACCTCTCGACTTTCGTTCTGCGCAATCGAGTTCGTGGCGATAATTCCGGCTCGCTTTTTTGGGGCGAGTGTCAGATATCTTAAGAGGAAGTATGAGCAGATGTCTGCATTCCCGCGTACGCCATGGCTGATGTGGTTGACCAGGTACTCTCTATAGTCGGCTCCTAAAGCGCCAGAGATCCTCTTGCCTTGAATGAATGGTGGATTACCCATAACTGCATCAAAGCCATTTAGGTTGCCCGCCCCCATAACCTCAGGAAACTCTAACGGCCAATGCAGCGGACTTATAGCCTCAGCCCGAGGTCCTTTCAGCCAGCCATCCACAATCTCTCGCGCCCGAGTCGCCGCCTCCTCGGCGCCGGCACTGCCCTCCAACGCCGTCGCCACCAGCCCCGCCACCGACTCCAGCCGGTTCCGGTAGGCCCGTGACTTCGCGTCCTCCTTGGCGTCGCGGAATTGCGCAGCGCCCCGCGCCCCGCCCATCCGCTCCTCGCCGGAGATGTCGGACGCCTCGTCGTCGGAGATGCCCTCGGCGGCAAGGGCCGCGCCCACCACCGCGTCCGCCGCCAGCCGCAGCCGTTCGCTCCGTGACTCCGCCTTCGCCAGCAGGTCCGCCTTGTCGCGGACCACCCGGATGTCGGTCACCGCCGTCGACTCGATCTGGCGCCGCAGCTCCGCCGCCTCCGACAGGAGCGTCTCCGTGACGTCCAGCGCCCGCGCGACCTCCGGGCTCAACTGCCGGTCCCGCCACTCCAGATGGAACTGCTTGACCTGCCGGACGTCGATGACGCCCACCAGCGAGTCCCCCGAGCGCAGCGCATGGTCCAGGAACGAGAACGGGCGGCCCTTCGCCAGTGTCACCAACCACAGTGACAACTTGGCCAGTTCCACCGCCATCGGGTCGCGGTCGACGCCGTACAGGCACTGGTCGGACACCAACCGCCGAGCGATCTGGTGGAGTTGCTCATGGTCGTCGCGGTCCACGTCCTTCGCGATCTCCGGCGGGAGGTCGGGCTCCCTGAGCCACGCCTCCACCACCCGGTCCGACAGATACCGGCACGCAGAGACCAGGAACGCACCCGAACCCATCGCCGGGTCCAACACCCGCAGCTTCAGCAGCTCTTCGGCCTTCTTCGGCTGCCAGACACCCGGCGCCGCGCCCTCCGCCGGACCCGGCGCGAAGCACAGCGGGGCCAGCGTGTGCTCCACGACCTCCTCCGCCAGCGCCTTCGGCGTGTAGTGCGTGCCCGTGTCGCGGCGGTTGCCGGAGCGGACCACGATGACCGAGCCCTCGGGCCACACCTTCGGCTCGCCGCGCAGGTCGACGCCGTACAACTCAGAGAAGGCAGCCGCCCGCTCGACGAGAGCGATGTCACTGCCGCACGCCGTCTCCAACTCGACCGTCGCCGCGCCCGACTTGGCGTGCGCGGCCGTCACCGTGGCGGCCTTCGTCCCCGTGACCGCGGCCACCTGGTCCGCCAGCGTGCCGGCCGCCGCCCACTCCTCCAGGCGAGCGAGCGGCAGTACCGCCTCGTATTTCTTGTCCCTACCGAAGGAGACCCCGACGTACGGCTCGTCGGCCCAGCGGCAGCCGTACTCCAGCAGACCCTCGTAGACGTGGCCGATCTGCTCAACGTCGAGGCCCTTGTAGGACAGGCGCTCCTTCCCCTTGAAGCCCTTGCGGGCGCGCAGGGTCAGGAGGGCGTCGAGGATCTCGTAGACCACCCGGTCGGTGACCTTGGCCGGGACCAGCCAGGGGAAACGGGACGGGTCGAAGAGGGAGCCGCCGTACGGCGGGATCCACAGCCGGTCGTGCGTGCTGCCGCCGTGGATCGCGGCGAACAGGGCGAGCAGGCGCGGCCAGGTCGCCTCGACCCGGTCGCCCAGCTCGTCGCCGTGCAGGCTCTGGGCCAGCGCCAACTCGTCGTGCAGGGGGCCGACGGCGTACGAGGCGTCGTACAGCTCGTCTCCGGCGGGCAGTAGCCGCTGTTCCTCTGCGTAGAGGAGGAAAACGAGGCGCATCATCACGGTGAGCGCGCCCTCGTAGACCTGCTTGGCGGGTACGTCCCGGAGCAGTTCGCCGCGTGACTCGCGGTCCAGTCGGGACAGCTCCGCGACCAGCAGCGACACCGCCTCACGGACCTGGCGGCCGAGTGTGTCGGTGACCTCGGACATCGCGTCGACGGTTCGGGCGAAGAGGCCCGCGGTCGATTCGGTCGGCTTGCCCGCCGCGTCCAGCGGAGGGCGGACGACCCGGCCCGCGGTGAGCAGGCTTGCGAAGGCGCGGACGAGGATCGGTTCCTCGGCCCACAGGTCCGCGTCGAAGACGGCGACGGTGGTCGCCTCCTTCGGACGGGCGTGGACGAGGGCCCACTCGCGTCCGTTGGTGAGCAGTGCGAGCGGCACCCCCCGCGCCCTGCACAGGTCGGCCGCCCGGTCCGCCAGGCCCGGCTGCTCGCCGCGCGGGCGGTTGAGGGGGCCTTCCCAGTCGTCCGTACGGAAGAACAATGCGCGCGGGGCCAGGGCACCGGACTGGCCGGGGCCGAGGAGGACGCCGTCGGGCGTGTTCGCGCCGGCGTGCAACGACTCGGGGATCGCCGCGCCCTCGCGCAGGCCGGGAGCCCGCCAGCCGATCAGCTCGGTCAGGACGAGCTTCTCCCACGCGGGCCGCAGCAGGGCCGGATCCTCCTGGACCTCCGCCCACGCCTGCCGCAGCTTTGCCCACGTCTCCGGCGGGATCGTGTCGAGGCCCTGCGGGAAGGCGCCGACCAGCACCGGCAGCGACACGAACGGGCCGTCGGGGCGCAGCAGCCGCAGCCAGTCCTCGTGCTGCTCGGCGGGGGTGGGGACCGAGCCCTTCGGCGGAAACTTCCTTGCGGTGGGGGCGGCGGTCGGCATCAGCGGTTCTCCTGGCTGGCGGCGGTAGCTGCTAGGGGCGAGAGGGAACGGGGGACGAGGAAGGTCACGGCGACCGGGAACCAGCGCGGCGAGGGATCGGCCCAGCGGCGGCGCAACGCGGACGTCTCCGCCTCCGTCACGTCCGGCAGCCGTCGCAGCCGCTCCTGCAACGCCTCCCGGTCCGCGCGGAGTTGGCGGCGCTCGTCGTCGACGTCGAACAGCGACTCCTGCTGCCAGTGGCCCGTGTCGTCCAGCCGGTCCCGGATCGAGCGGCCGAGGTCCTCCAGGACCGACCGCATGCCCTCGACCTCCTCCTCGCAACGTTCGGCGAGCAGCGTTTCGAGGGAGCGGAAGCGGCGGTTCGCCCGGGTGTTGAGGGCTCGCGCAAGACGCTCCTCCAACTGCGGCCAGAGATCGGCGAGTTCGGTCCGGATGTCGGCGGCGGGCAGCTCGTCCGTCGCCTCGGTCAGCCAGCCGTCGACTTCCTCCATCTTCGCCGCGACGAACCTGCCGCCCTCGATCAGGCCGCCCGCCGTGATCACCTCCTCGTGCAGCCGCGTTCCGCCACTGCCGGTGATGACCACCCGGCCGTGCGCGACCAGTGCCGGCTGCCGCAGCACGCCGTCCGGCACCACACGGGCCGTCACCCGGGACAGATGGGCTCCCGCGCCGCTGGACCACAGCTCGGCCCGCAACAGGCGTAGGCACATCTGCACCAGGCGGTGGCCCAGGTGCATGTGCACCACGTCCGTACGGTCGCGGGCCTCCAACTCATCGAAGACGACCGGGCGTTCCCTGCCGGTGAGGGGGTGGCGCAGTCCGTCGTTGCGGGCACGGGCCCAGGCGCCGGGCAGCTCCGGCAGGCGGAAGCAGCGTGCCCCTTTGCCCGGCTTGGGGTCGGGGACCTCGATGAGGTCCTTGCGGTGGGCCAGCAGCAGACCCGTGCGGACGACCTGCTCGACCGTCGCCGGGTGCAGATGCAGTTCCTGGCGGCTGGCGGACAGCGCGTCCACCAGCCGCTCCAGGTCGCGTGCCAGGTCGCGCTCGACCTTGAGGACGGCCTTCCCGGACCGCTTGGTGATCTCGGCGTCGGCGGTGGTCCAGCTCGAACGGCGGCCCAGCATCTTCTGCTCGACCTGCGCGGCGATCACCTCGCCCGCGCTGCCCAGATCCTCGCGGATGCGCTCGGTCTTGCGGGCGGCCACGGCCAGGAAGTGCAGCTCGTCCTCCAAGGCCCCGTCCTCGTAGCCCGAGTCCGTCTGGTGGTCGTGCGCCGGGTCGAAGCCCTGCCAGCCGGCCGGGACGAAGTGGAACACGTCGACCTGTTGGGCCTTCTGTCCGTGTCGGTCCACACGGCCGTTGCGCTGCTCCAGGCGGTTGGGGTTCCAGGGGATCTCCCAGTGCAGCACCCGGTGGCAGTGCGCCTGGAGGTTGATGCCCTCGCTGGCCGCGTCGGTGCCGAGCAGGATACGGACGGGGGACAGGTCGGGACTCTCCTGGAAGACCTGCTTTACCTGCTCGCGGTCCTCCGGGTCCTGGCCGCCGTACAACTGGGCGATCCGTTCTGCGGGATAACCGGCGGCGATCAGCTGCCCGTACAGCCAGCGCTGGGTGTCGCGGTACTCGGTGAAGACGATGACCCGCTCGGGTTCCCAGTCGCCCAGCGGGCCGCCCGGGCACACGATCTCGTCCAGCCACTCCCTGAAGCGGGCGAACTTGGCGTCAGGCCGTTTCCCGGCGTCGACGGCCCAGGTGTCCAGTTCCTTGAGGAGTGTGTGCTCGCGGTCGGAGAGCGGACGCATTGCCTGACGGGCGGCGGTGAAGGCCCGCGTCGCCGCCTCGGCCTGCTCCTGCTCGTCCTCCTCCTCGGCCTCCTCGATCCCGTCGATCAGCGGCCGCAGCACCCGGATGCTCGGGGTTGGCTCCTCCTCGGGATCGGTGCGCCGGGACGTCATCGTGTCCAGGTGGGTGTGGATGGTCTCCGCGAACGCCTTCGGTGACGACAGGAAGCGCTTCTTCAACAGCGACGTCACGAAGTCGGCGGCCGTTCCGCCCGCCTTTCCGTTGCCCTGTTCGGCACGGCGCGAGCGGGCGTACTCCGTCAGCTTCGCGTACGCATCACGCATCGCCTCGCTGTACTCGACCTCCAGCGCGTGAGGCACCCGCTTGGGGAAGCGCGGCTTGCCGTTCCACAGGGGCGGCAGCTCCGACTTCATACGGCGCACCATCACCCGGCGCAGCTGCTCCTCGGACGGCTTGATCCCCCGGGCGAAGCGGTGGTCGTCGAGGAGTTCCAGGAGTGCGGTGAAGGACTCCAGGTAGCCGTTGTGCGGGGTCGCGGAGAGGAAGAGGCGGTGCTCGCAGTGCGGGGCCAGCAGCTTCACGGCCCGGGTGCGCTGCGAGTCCACCGCGTACTTTCCCGTTCCCGACGGCGCGCACGTGTGCACCTCGTCGACGACCAGCAGGTCGAAGGCGCGCGGATACTCCGGCACTGCGGGCAGCAGCTCGCGCAACATACGCAGCGGGCGCTCACGCTTCAGCCAGTCGATCGAGACGATCAGACGCGGGTGGTGAGTCCACGGGTTGGCGTACAGCCCGGCCGAGCGGCGCAGCTCCCGCAGCATCTTCGTGTTGACGATCCGGAAGTCCAGACCGAACTTGTCCCGCATCTCGTCCCGCCACTGAAGCGTCAGCCCGGCGGGGCAGACGATCAGCATGGAGCGGGCGCGGTGCCGCAGCATCAGTTCCTGCATCACCAGACCGGCCTCGACCGTCTTGCCCAGACCTACGTCGTCCGCGATCAACAGGTTCGTACGCGGCATGGACAGGGCGCGGACCACCGGGTCCAGCTGGTAGTCCTGGATCTCGACGCCGGAGCGGAACGGAGCTTGGAGCGCCGTCTTGTCGGCCGACGCGATAGCACCCCACCGCACGGCATCGAGGAAGGCGTCCAGCCGTCCCGGCTCGTCGAAGCCGTCGTCGGGAGAAGGCAGCTCGTACTGGTCGTGGACGTCCGTCGCCTGTTCCAGCTCCCACACCACCCGGAGCTCCTCGTCCCTGCCGTCGCTCTCCAGCGACGACAGCGTGATGAGGTGGCTGGTGGCTGCTTCCGCGGCGCGTGCCGGATCGTCGCTGGCGGCGGTCGAGCGGACGACGTCGGTGACCACCCAGGGGCGGTTGCGTACGGTCACGCGCTGGCCTGGGGCCGGAACCGGCGCGCTCGACGTGTCCGGATTCGCCGACTGCATGACCATGTCGCTCGTTCCCCCAGCTTTCACGAACATCCCTTTTCCCAGCGGTAGTAAAAAGTCTAGGTGCGGAATGGGCGGCGATAGCCGGGTCGGCCTGATGTGTTCGTGTTACTGCTGGAGAGTGTGTCGTCGGTTTCTCCCAAGGCGACCCAGGGGCCCGTGAAGTCTCGCCTTACACGGTCGGCTTCTCCTCGAGGCGCGGGAAGAGAACCGCGCCCTTCGTCACCGGGGAGCCGGGCGGAAGCGCACCCCAGGTGGAAGCGTCCCGGATCCGCTGGTCGCCCAGCGGGCCCAGGGATGTCGAGGCGCCCAGCGATTCCCACAGTCGCTCCGACGTCTCCGGCATGACCGGTGCGAGGAGGATCGCGATCGCGCGGAGGGAGTCGGCCGCCGTGTAGAGGATCGTCGCGAGGCGGTCGCGGGCCCCGGGGGAGTCGGACTTGGCGACCTTCCAGGGTTCCTGGTCGGTCAGATAGCCGTTGACCTGCCGGACGAAGTCGAGGACGGCCAGGATGCCGCCCTGGAAGTCGAATTGGTCGCCGATACGGCGGTCCGCCTCCGAAGTCGCCGTCAGCAGCGCCGACTTGAGTGAGCGCTCGGCCTCGGTCTCCTCCCCCGGCGCGGGCAGCGCGCCGTCGAAGTACCTGGCCGTCATCGCGGTCACCCGGGACGCCAGGTTGCCGTAACCGTTGGCGAGTTCGCTGGTGTAGCGGGCGGTGAAGTCCTCCCAGGAGAAGGAGCCGTCCTGGCCGAAGGCGATGGCGCGCAGGAAGTACCAGCGGTAGGCGTCCACGCCGAAGTGCGCGGTCAGGGACTGCGGGCTGATGCCGGTCAGGTTCGACTTGGACATCTTCTCGCCGCCCACCATGAGCCAGCCGTTGGCGACGACCCGGCCCGGCAGCGGCAGGCCGTTGGCCATGAGCATCGCCGGCCAGATCACGGCGTGGAAGCGGAGGATGTCCTTGCCGACCAGGTGGACGTCGGCCGGGAAGGTCGCCGCGAACTTCCCGGGGTTCTCGTTGTAGCCCACCGCCGTCGCGTAGTTGAGGAGCGCGTCGACCCAGACGTAGATCACGTGCGAGGGGTCCCAGGGGACCTTGACGCCCCAGTCGAAGGTCGAGCGGGAGATCGACAGGTCCTGGAGGCCCTGGCGGACGAAGTTCACCACCTCGTTGCGGGCCGAGGCGGGCTGGATGAAGTCCGGGTGGGCCTCGTAGTGGGCGAGGAGCCGGTCGCCGTACTCGCTCAGCCTGAAGAAGTAGTTCTCCTCCTTGAGGAGTTCGACCGGCCGCCGGTGGATGGCGCACAACAGCGTGCCGCTGCCGTCCTCCGCCTCGATCAGCTCGCCCGGGAGCTTGTACTCCTCGCAGTACACGCAGTACGGGCCCTCGTAACCGCCCTTGTAGATCTCGCCCTTGTCGTGCAGGTCCTGCACGAACTCCTGGACGCGGTCGGTGTGCCGGCGCTCCGTGGTGCGGATGAAGTCGTCGTTCGAGATGGCCAGATGGTCCCAGAGGGGTTTCCAGGAGTTCTCGACCAGGCGGTCCGCCCACTCCTGCGGGGGCACGCCGTTCGCCTCCGCCGTGCGCAGGATCTTCTGGCCGTGCTCGTCCGTGCCCGTGAGGAACCAGACGTCCTCACCGCGCCGGCGGTGCCAGCGGGCGAGGACGTCGGCGGCGACCGTGGTGTAGGCGTGGCCGAGGTGCGGGGCGTCGTTGACGTAGTAGATGGGGGTGGTGACGTAGTAGTACGTCATCGGGTCACCCCTGGTCTCCGCCGAACCGCTCCTTGTACATCTCCAGGTCCTCCTCGGTGAGCTTCGCGAAGAGCACGGGGGGGACGGTGAAGGGGGTGCCTGCGGGGACGCTGGTGAGGGCGCGGGCCTCTTCGGCCGAGACCCAGGTCGCGCTGTCGTCCTTGAGCTGGAACGCCTGGCGCATCGCCGCCGACGAGGACGGGATGAAGGGCTCCGAGACCACCGCGTAGAGGTGGATCAGGTTCATCGCCGTGCGCAGGGTGAGGGCCGCGGCCTCCGGGTCGGTCTTGATCTCCAGCCAGGGGGCCTTTTCCTCCAGGTAGGAGTTGCCCGCCGACCACAGGGCGCGGAGCGCCGCCGCGGCCTTGCGGAACTGGAGGGCCTCCATCTGGGTCTCGTACTCGGCCAGCAGACCCGCGATCTCCTCGCCGAGCCTCGCCTCCGCCGGGCCGGCCTCGGCGCCCGCCGGGACCTCCTCGCCGAAGCGCTTCTTCGAGAAGGACAGGACGCGGTTGACGAAGTTGCCGAGAGTGTCCGCCAGGTCCTTGTTCACCGTGGCGGTGAAGTGCTCCCAGGTGAAGGAGGAGTCGTCGGACTCGGGGGCGTTGGCGATCAGGAAGTAGCGCCAGTAGTCGGCCGGGAGGATGCTCAGGGCCTGGTCGGTGAAGACGCCCCGCTTCTGGGACGTGGAGAACTTCCCGCCGTAGTACGTCAGCCAGTTGAAGGCCTTGACGTAGTCGACCTTCTTCCACGGCTCGCGGATGCCGAGCTCCGTGGCCGGGAACATCACCGTGTGGAACGGGACGTTGTCCTTGGCCATGAACTCGGTGTAACGGACGGTCGCGTCCGACTCGTACCACCAGGACTTCCAGTCGCGGGTCTCCCCGGCCGGGGCCGCGTCCGCCCACTCCTTCGTCGCGCCGATGTACTCGATCGGGGCGTCGAACCAGACGTAGAAGACCTTGCCCTCGGCCGCCAGCTCCGGCCAGGTGTCGGAGGGGACCGGGACGCCCCAGTCCAGGTCGCGGGTGATGGCGCGGTCGTGCAGGCCCTCGGTGAGCCACTTGCGGGCGATGGAGGAGGCGAGCTGCGGCCACTCGTCCTCGTGCGCCGCGACCCACTCCTCGACCTCGTGCTGGAGCTTCGACTGGAGGAGGAAGAGGTGCTTGGTCTCGCGGACCTCCAGGTCCGTGGAGCCGGAGATCGCCGAGCGCGGGTTGATCAGGTCGGTCGGGTCCAGGACGCGGGTGCAGTTCTCGCACTGGTCGCCGCGGGCCTTGTCGTAGCCGCAGTGGGGGCAGGTGCCCTCGACATAGCGGTCCGGGAGGAAGCGGCCGTCCGTGGGCGAGTACACCTGGCGGATCGCGCGCTCTTCGATGAAGCCGTTCTCGTTCAGGCGGCGGGCGAAGTGCTGGGTGATCTCGCGGTTCTGCGGGGAGGAGCTGCGGCCGAAGTAGTCAAAGGCCAGCGCGAAGCCGTCGTAGACCGCCTTCTGCGCGTCGTGCGCCTGCGCGCAGAACTCCGCCACCGGGATGCCCTGCTCCTTCGCGGCCAGCTCGGCCGGGGTGCCGTGCTCGTCCGTCGCGCAGATGTACAGCACGTCGTGGCCGCGCTGGCGGAGGTAACGGGAGTAGACGTCCGCCGGGAGCATGGACCCCACCATGTTGCCCAGGTGCTTGATCCCGTTGATGTACGGAAGGGCGCTGGTGATGAGGTGTCGAGCCATCGGGGGGCTGCTCCCAGGTCGGTGTGTTGCTGTTGTTGCGAACCTTGAAATCGTAGCCGACATGGGTGTGCCGCCCGCCTCCCGTTTTACGGGGTGGGAAGCGGGCGGCACGTTGTCCTGCGGCCGTGCGGTTACGGGCGCCAGTCGATCAGTACGCCGTCGTAGAGCTCCGCGTCCGTGAGCTCCAGGGGGGTCGGGCCCGCGTGGAAGAAGGCCGTGTTGTCGGTCTTCAGCTTGCGGAGGTAGTCGAAGGCCTTGTTGTCGTGGTCGCCGAACGCGACGAACGAGAAGAAGACCGAGGCGTGCGACTTCGCGGCGTCCGTGAGGGACTGGGTCGCCGGGGTCTTCGCGTCCGGGGCGCCGTCCGTCTGGAAGACGACCAGGGCGGGGGTGCCGGGGGTGGCGTTCGCGTCGTAGTGCGCGAGTACGGCTTCTACGGCGGCGTGGTAGCTGGTACGGCCCATGCGGCCGAGGCCGGCGTGGGCCTCGTCGACGGCGTTGTCGGGGGAGGCGGGGGTCAGGTCCGTGGTGCCGTCCACTTCGGTGGAGAAGAAGACGACGTGGACGGTGGGGGTGGGGTCCGGGTCCAGGTGGGTCGCGAGGGCGAGGGTCTGGTCGGCGAGGGCTTGGGCGGAACCGTCCTTGTAGTACGCGCGCATGCTCGCGGAGCGGTCGAGGACGAGGTAGGTCTTGGCCCGGGTACCGGTGAGGGTGGCCTTGGCGAGTGCGGCGGCGGCGGAGTCGCTGCCCACGGCCTCGGCTACGCCCTCGGCCTCGATCGTTTCCCCACCCGCACCGCCCGTGACGGATTCGTTGTCGGGTGCGGGTGGCCCCTGTGGGGCGGACTCGCCGTCGGCGGCTGCGGCTGCGGCTGCGAGCGCGGGGGCGGGTTCGGTTGCGGGTTCCGGGGTGGCCGCCTCCGGCAGAGGCTTCGCCTCCGCCTCCGGCTCGGGCTCCGGTTCCGCGACCGGCTCGGGCTCCGGTTCCGGTGTGACCTCGGCGACGGGCTCGGGGGCGGCGGCCTCCGTGACGGGCTCCGCCTCGGGCTCGGGGGCCACGGCGGGCTCGGCTTCCGGCTCCGGCGCGGTTTCGGCGACGGGCTCTGCCTGAGGCTCGGTGACGGGCTCGGTGACGGGCTCTGCCTCGGGCTCCGGCGTTACCTCGGCCGCAGCCTCGGCTTCTGCTGCCTTCGGCTCGGCGACCGGCTCGGTCTCCGTGACCGCTTCCGGCTCGGTGTCCACGACGGGCTCGGCTTCCGCGACCGGCTCCGCCTCGGTCTCGGCGACGGGCTCTGCCTCGGTCTCCGGCGCCACCTCGGCCGTAGGCTCAGCTTCTTCCGCCACCGGCTCTGCGACCGGCTCGACAACAGCCTCAACCTCGGCCCTCGCCTCAGTCGTCGCCGTGCCCTCCGTCCCTTCCGTCGACGTCGTCGGCTTCGGAACCGTCACGTTGTCGAAGGCCAGGGCCACGAGTTCGTGTTCGTCGTCCTCCAGGCTGGAGGACGGGCGGGGTTCCGGGACCTGGGCGACTGCCGTGGGGGCCGGGGTGGTGAGGTCGGGTTCTGTGGACGGGGACGGGACCTTGGCGTCCGGTTCCCGGGGGGTCTGCTGTTCCTGCGAAGGAGTGCGTTCCGCGCTCTCTGCTTCCGCGGCACGCTCCTTGCGTGACCTGCCGAACGCATTCCGCAGGAGAGTGAGAATGCCCATGTGCGCAACCCTTCGCGTGAGTTGAAGCCGTCAATCCCTGGCCAGGACGGACACGTAAGGTTAGCGGCCCCGGATGGCGATCTTAGGCAGGGGCGACGCGCGTGGGACGCGTTCTGTCAACACCCCCTGTTTCAGCCACCACTTCGCTCACCCGTTCACCTGCCCGTTCACCGGGCGGCGGGCAGTGTCAGTGGGTCCCCCTACCGTTCATTCCATGACGCACGTGACGCACCGCACGTACAGCACCCACTGGATACACGGCCCGCTCGTGAGCCATCAGGAGGTCAACGTCGTCTTCTTCCGGGGGATGTCGCTGGACGCGCTCACGCGGGAGCTCCTCTCCATGCGGCGGATCCCGCTCGCCTACGCCAAGGGCGCCGAAGGCGAATGGGGGCTGGTCATGCACGACATGTTCGGCTGGGACGAGGACGACTACGACCGCCCCGACTACCGGCCGTTGTGCCGGGACGGCGGTGAACTCGCCGTCTTCACCACGGAACCCTGCGTGGCGAAGGCACACGGCCCCGATTTCGCGTACCTGCGCGACGGCCGCTTCGTCTGCGGGTTCAGCTTCGAGACCCTGTCCTACGGCGTCGGGGACCACCCGGATCTGCTGTCCCCCGCCCTCACCGCCGCGCGGCTCATCGGGCCCCGAGCGGAATACGACCGGGAGGACAGGGAGGAACGGACCGTGCGGGCGATCTCGTCCTTCTTCTCCCTGCCCGATCCCGACTTCTCCCTGACCTGACCGGCCTCCAAGTACCCTCCCCCGCCCAGACCTCAGTGCGGCGAAGCGATGGCCCGTGCCGCCGCGACCTCCTGGCGCAGCGGCTCCAGCACACTGCCCGCCGGCCCCGTCAGATCCGTACGGACCTCCACCAGCACCTCCGACTCGCGCACGCCCTGCGACAACTCCCGGAGCTGGAGCGCCACTTGGGTGACCTCGGCGGGGGACGGGGGCGGTGCTCCGTGTTTCACGCGGACCCGTGCCGCCGTCGTCGCGTCGACGATGCGTTCCACGGCGACGACCAGGGGGAGCCAGCCGGCGGCGAGGCGGCCGGTGGGCGGGGGTTCGGTGAGGGCGCGCTGGAACTCCGTGCGGATGACGGACAGGTCGCGGTAGAGGCGGCGCCGCATCCGGGCGCGGGCCGCCGGATCGGCCTCCAAGCCAGGTGCGCCAGGATTGCCGGGAACTCCGAACGCCGACTCCACATACCCCGCCGTGTCCGCCACCGCCTCCGCCAACCGGTCCCCCACCCGCGTGTGCCAGCTCTCCGGCCAGAGCAGATAGCCCGCGATCAGCGCGATCCCGCAGCCGATCAACGAGTCGACCAGGCGGGGCAGGAGCAGTGCCGTGCCCTGGTGGTTCAGGATGTCGGACAGGAGCAGGATCACCGGGGTGATCGCCATCGTCTGGTAGCCGTAGCCCCGGGGGGTCAGGGCGGGGATCAGGGGGGCCAGGACGAGCAGGACCAGTACGTCCCACCAGCCCCTCGGGACGACCGACAGCACCGCCGCCGCGATCACCAGCCCGGCCACCGTGCCGAGCGCGCGCAGCAGTGCCCGGGAGAAGACCGAGCCGAAGTCGGGCTTCAGGACGAAGGTGATCGTCAGGGCGATCCAGTACGAGCGCGGGACCGGGACCGTGGACACCAGGACCTGCGCCAGGCCGATGCAGAGGGCCAGGCGCAGGCCGTAACGCCAGGAGCCGGAGGAGAGCAGCACGTTGCGGGCCGCCCTTGCCGCTCTGATGCGGAGGGCCGCCGGGCGGCCCAGGCGGTCGTCGATGCCCCGGGGGTCGACGTCGGGGGCGGTGACGACCTCTGCCGCGTGGCGCAGGGCGTGGTCGACCGCTCGGGTCGTCTCGCTGGTGGGGGTGGGGAGGTCGAGCCCTGTCGGGCCGGTGTAGCCCGTCTCGACGGCGTGCGCGAGATCGCGGACCGCGTCGCGGATCTGCGGGGGGAGTGGCCTGCCCGTCTGGTGGACCGCGGGGGCCGCCTCCACCACCGGCGTGATCGCGTTCAACTGGGCCAGCAGGCGGGTGAGTTCGGGGTTGCGGCCGTGGTGGCGGGCGCGCCGGGCGAGGACCAGGTCGTAGGACTGGTTGAGGGACTGGGTGACCGCCTGGCGGGCCGCGTCGTAGGCCGCTGTCGGGTCGTCGCCGCAGGTGGTGAGGAGGTCGGCGACGGTGCGGTAGGTGTTCGCGACCGCCGTCCGTTCCGGGACGCCGGAGCGCAACGGCCAGGCGAGGAGGGCCAGGAGGAGGACGAGGAGGCCGCCGCCGGACATCAGGACGGGGGCCAGCCACCACGCGCCGGGCAGCGGGAGGCCCGCGCCGATCACCGAGTTGAGGAGCAGGAGCAGGCCCGATACGGAGGCCACCGCGCCGATCGTCGAGATCATCCCGGACGCGAGCGCGATGAGGGTCAGGGCGGTGACCGCGTACCAGCCGTGGCCGTAGACCGCCGCGCCGAGCGTGACGCCGAGCGCGCCGAAGAGCTGGGGGACCGCGATGTTGAGGATGCGCATGCGGTAGGCGTCGGCGGTGTCGCCGATGACTCCGGAGAGGGCGCCCATGGAGGCGAGGGCGCCGTAGGCGGTGTGTCCGGTGGCGAGGCCGAGGGCGAGGGGGAGGGACATCGCCACGGCGGCGCGGGCGATCGCCGGGCGGTTGAGGGGGGCCTGCTGGGGTTGGAGGTTCCTCACCAGCCAGTCGGGGGGTGTGAGGCCGATGGGGAACGCGCGGGACATGCGCCCATTATGGGCGGCCCCGCACGTTATTCGTGCTGGTGGAGCGCGATGTCCACCAGCAGCGCGCGGTGGTCGGTGTCGGCGAGGTCGAGGAAGCGGGCGCTGTTCGCGGAGAAGTCCGGGGAGAGGAGGACGTGGTCGATCTGGGTGCCGAAGGTGGGGAGCAGGCGCTCGGGCCAGCTGGGGGTGCGGGGGTGTCCGGCGAGGCGGGCCGCGTCGCGCAGGCCGGTGTCGAGGATGCGGCGGAACGCGGCATGGTCCTGGGAGGAGTTGAAGTCTCCGGCCAGGACGGTGGGGGTCGTCGGGTCGGTTGCGGCGAAGGTGCGCAGCCTGCCCAGCTCGCGGCGCCACAGGCCCACCTGGTTCGGCAACGGGGGCATGGGGTGGGCGAGTTGGAGGCGTACGGCATGGCCGTCGACGTCCGCGACCGCGCCGGGCATGCCCATCGTGCCGGTGACGCCCCTCGTGCCCTTGAGGGGGAAGCGGCTGATGATGACCGAGCCGTGCGAGCCGGCCGCCACCACGGCCTGCCGGTAGGGGAGTTGGGTGGCGAAGTCCCTTCGCAGGGTGGCCTGGCAGGTGTACTCGCACTCCTCCACGAACACCACGTCCGGCCGCTCCCGCCGGATCACCGGCACCAGGGCGCCGGTCCCCCGCCCGAACTCGACGTTCGAGGTCAGCACCCGGAACTCGGCGATCGCGGGCCCGCCCGGTTCACCGCTCTTCCCGTACGGCTCGATGAACCACGCCAGCAGCCCGAGCAGCGCCACTCCCCATACCAGCCCGAGCCGCCAGCGGGAGAGCAGGGCGAGGAGCAGTGCGAGGCCGGTGGGTGCCAGCAACCACGGGAAGAAGGCGAGGAGTTGGGGGACGGGCGTGATCGCGTCGGTGTCGGCCGTACGGCAGCCGACGACCGCGCTCACGGCGGCGAACAGCAGGCCCGAGCACCAGAACGTGAAGTGCCGGCCCCGGTGGCGTTCCGGCACGAAGTCGGCGGCGGTCCACTCGGAGGTCACGGTGCCCACGTGATGACCTTCCGCCGGTGGACGCAGATGCCGGATGCCCGAATCATCCCACGCGTGCCGGGAACTTCCCCGGGAAACAGGATTTCAGGAGTCAGGCCTGGACCCGGGTCGGCTGCTGCGCCCCCTCCGCCGCCGGCGCCCGCCGTCGTCGTACGAACTCCCTTGCCGGGCGCAGGTATCGGGTGAGCCAGGCCGTCGCGGCGACCGTGAGGCCGAGGCCGAGGAGCAGCCAGGCGACCGTGCGCAGGGTCGAGGTGAGGGCGTCGTAGATCGCGCCGCCCGCGGCCTGGGAGACCTCGGCGGGGAGGTCGGCGACGGTGAGCTGTCGGCCGATCGCGAGGGCGAGGCCGAGCAGCGCGCCGCCCAGCGCGGTGCCGAGCGCGGTCGCGGTGATCGCGCGGCGGCGGCGCACGGCGACGGCGATGCCGGTGACCGCGAAGACGGCGGCGGTGACGGGGAGCCAGAAGCCGGCGACCTCGAGCACGTGGAACTCCTCCCGGAGCGGGCCCAGTTCACCGGCCGCGAGGACCGCGACCTCGGTGTGCCGGACGGGGATGCGGTCCGCCAACGGCACGTGCTCGTGGGCGAGTTGGTGCTTGACCTGGGCGGCGACCGGGGCGAGGTCGACGGTCACGGCACCGCTGCCCTCCTCGTCGCGCAGGGCGTGCAGGACGGCGTCGTGGGTGGCCCGGTTGCCCTCGTCCCAGGCCAGCCGGAAGGCCTCGGTCTTGGTGAACGAGTGCACCGCGTCGTGCACGAAGGGCGCCATCGTGCCGCGCATCCCGCCCACCGTGCCGCGCATCCCCTCCACATGGATACCGCGCATGATGCCCGCGCCGACCGTGTCCGCGACGACGTCCCGTACGGCCGGGTCGGCGGCCAGCGGTGCCATCGCCGTGACGTAGCGGCCGGAGTCGGTCAGCCCGTACGCCGCCCAGGCCGCCAGCGCGCCGAAGGGCGTCAGGAAGCAGGAGAGGGCGACGAGTACGGCCGACAGGGCGCTCCGGAGACGTGGGGGCACCTCCCCAGGACACGTGCGGGGCGTGCGGGGCGCGAGCCGGGTGCCGGTAATTGCCTGCATTCGGGTGCGATGTCAAACCGAACGGGTGCCCCGGCCTCGGAACCCTTGGCGGAACTGGCCGTTCCGCTCTCGGGTGGAGGGTTGACCCGAACGGGTGTTTCCTGGAACCGGGGAGAAGGAGGCCGAACATGCGCACCACTCCGGCCCTGCGGACTCTGGCCGCGGCCCTGCTCACCGGTGGCACCCTCGCCGTCGCGGCTGCGGGCACCACGGCGGCGGCAGCACCGACCACGTACGCCGAAGGACATGGCGGTGGTGGCGGTGGCGGCAGTCCGATCTGGGGCACGATCGTCTCCCGCACGGATCTGAACGTGCGGCAGTCACCCACCACGCGTTCCCCCGCCGTCGACACGCTCTCACCGGGCAGTCAGGACCGCGTCCAATGCGTGGTCAGGGGACAGAGCGTCAACGGGAACTCCGACTGGTACTGGCTCGTCGGCGCGCAGGGCTGGGCCAGCGCCGCCTTCGTCGACACCGGCGGCCAGTGGGTGCCGTCCTGCTCGGACCCGTGTCCCGGCTGGAAGGACGGCAGCGACAACGGCGGCAACTCGAACTGGAACAACGACCCGAACTGGAGCGACAACTCCAACTCGTGGAGCACCTCGGCCTCCGGGTCGTGGAGCGTCTCGGGCTCGTGGAGCTGGAGCGCGTCCGGGTCGTCGAGCGGCGGCGGCATCTGGAACTGGGCGCCGTAGCAGTCGTAGGAAGGCGGGCAAGTCGTGGGCCCCGGCACCGAGTTGGTGCCGGGGCCCACAGCTGCGTGCGGTCCGTCCGGGTCAGCGGATGCGGTTGCCCTCCCCGTCCTCCCGCGTGTAGTAGCGGTAGAAGAACACCAGGAACACGCCTGCCGTGGTCGCGACTCCGATGGCTGCCGACCGCAGCACGCTCTCGCCGGTCTGGCTGTAGAGGAAGCCGAGCGCGGCGCCCGCGAAGCCGGACTTCACCAGCGAGTGCAGTTCGCGCTTGAGCAGCGGGGCGAACCGGGCCACCGCCAAGCACAGCACGATGAACGCCAGCGCCGTCACGAAGCCGAACAGGATGTTCCAGCCGGTGATGGGACCGCCGCTGCGACGGTTGGCCGCCGCCCAGTAGCCGTAGACGAGCCCGAGGACGACCGGGATCGCGACCTTCGCCACGCGGTGCACGCGGGCGTCGAAGACGTCGGGCAGCCCGCTCGGGGCGGTGAATCCGCCGGAGCCGGGTGTGGGTGCCGCATGAGCCATGAGAGCACTCCTCTCTCTCGCCCCCGTCTACCAATGCACACCCCGGGGGAGGCGGTGGCAAGTCGGGGTGCGGGCACGGTTGCCCCATGTTTCGCTGGGGCGCATGAAGCTCGTACTCTTCGGCGCCACCGGCATGGTCGGCAGCCGGATCGCCACCGAGGCCTCGGCCCGCGGACACCAGGTGCTGGCGGTCAGCCGCTCCGGCCAGTCACCGGTCCCCGGGGTCACCGCCACGGCCGCCGACGCGGCGGACGCGGCGAAGGTCGCGGACCTCGCGCGCGGCGCCGACGCGGTCGCCTCCGCCTGCGTGCCGCCCCGGGACGGGAGCGACCCGCGCGGCCCGTTCCTCGCCCTCAACGAGGGGCTCGTCGCGGGCGTCCGCGCGGCCGGGGTCGGGCGGCTCCTGGTGGTCGGCGGCGCCGGCGGCCTGGAGGTCGCCCCCGGCCAGGCCCTCAGCGACCAGCCCGGCTTCCCCGAGGCCTACCTCCCTGAAGCCCTCGCCCACCGCGACGCGCTCGCCTACTACCGCACCCTCGACGACCCCGACTGGACCTACGTCTCCCCCGCCGCCGAGATCGCCCCCGGCAAGCGCACCGGCCGCTTCCGCGTCGGCGGCGACGCGTTCATGACCGACGACGAGGGCCGCAGCTTCGTCAGCGCCGAGGACTACGCCGTCGCCTTCGTCGACGAACTCGAACAGCACGCCCACCCGCGCACCCGGATGTCGGTCGCGTACTGACGGCTGTGAGCGGCCGCGAGCTCATACCAGTCCGCTACGGCTCCGGCTCCGGCTCGGGCTCCGGGGACACCGACGCCCTGCGGCGGCAGCAGTTGCTGCGGGTGCGCGGGCGGAGCGTCGCCTGGGTGCCGCCGCTGCTCGTGCTCGTCACCATCCTGCTGGTCGACTGGTACACCGGCGGCGAGTTCCGGACCGTCTCCTGGATCGTGCTCGTGCCCGGCATCGCCGCCGCGATCTGCGGAGTGCGGGGCACGGCCGTGTTCGCGGTGCTGGGCCTGGCCACCTACGTCCTCGCCGACCACGCCTGGCCGCGCCAGTACCAGACCGGCCTGCCCGACTTCATCCTCGTCGGCGTCGGCGGCGTCCTCGCCGTGCTGGCCTGCGCGGTCCGGGTCCGCGGCGAGCGCCGCATGCTGCACATGCGGGACGTCGCCGAGACCACCCGCCGCACCCTGCTGCGCCCGCTGCCGCCCGGCTTCGGCGGCCTCGACCACGCGGCCGTCTACCTCGCCGCGGACGCCGTCGCCCGTGTCGGCGGCGACTTCTACGACGTCCAGCCCGGGCTGCACGGCACCCGCGCCCTCGTCGGCGACGTCCAGGGCAAGGGGCTCGGCGCGGTGGAGGCGGCAGCGGCGCTGCTCGGCACGTTCCGCGAGGCCGGCTACCACGAGGCGGCGCTCGGCACCGTCGCCGCCCGGCTGGAGATCCGGATGCTGCGCCACGGACGGCATCTCGCCGCGCTCGGCCGCGAGGACGTCGACCGTTTCGCCACGGCCGTCCTGCTGAGCTTCCCCGCCGGCGACCCGGGCACGGTCGAGGTCGTCAACTTCGGGCACGAACCCCCGCTGGTGGTCGGCCCGTTCGGCGTACGGTCGCTGCCGCCCGGGCACGGACTCCCGCTGGGACTGGGCGAGTTGGCCGGCCTGGAGGGACCGCCGCCGACCCTCCGCATCACCCTCGCCCCCGGCGAGACCCTCCTCATCGTCACCGACGGAGTCACCGAGGCCCGCGACGGCGCCGGTGTCTTCTACCCCCTCAAGGACGACGTCACCGAGGGCGTCCACCTCGACCCGGGCACCGCCGACCCGCACCGCCTGGTCGCCTACGTCCGCGACGGCACCCTGCATCACTGCGGGGGCCGGCTCGCCGACGACACCACGATCTTCGCGGTACGGCGGTCCTGACATCCTCCTTTGCAGCAGCAGCCGTTACGGTGCTGAGGTACGCAAGTGATCGACGGTTCTATCGGGGGAGGGCACATGCCTGGAACGGTGCTGCTGCTCGCGGCCTCACCGGTCGGCAAGGGACGGCTGGTGGACGCGGCGTCCGTGCTCCCGGTCCTCGCGGCCGTCGCCCCGCCCGTCCTGTCCGGCACGGAGACGGCCAACGTTGTCGAACTCGCCGACCCGCTGGAGCCGCAGGCGGTCCTGACCCGGCTCCGGGCCGCCGCGACCGCCCCCGGACCGCTGACGGTGTTCATCACCGGCCAGCTCCAACTCGACCGCAAACAGCACCTTCCGCACCTGGCGCTGGCGCGGACGACCCCGGCGACGGTCCGCTACACGGCGTTCCCCTGGGCCTGGATCCGCGAGGAACTCCGCCTGCGCGCACCGGGCACGACCACGCTCCTCCTCGACCTCCACGCCGACGCCGAGACCTGGCAGTGGCTGCGCGCCCACCCCCTCGACTCGGGCCGCACACACGCCGTTTACGGTCGCATCGCACCGCCGCCGCCCCGGCGGGAGGTGGCCGTGCCGACGTACATGAAGGCGGTGGCCACGGTGCTGCGCAGCGGACACCGCCCACCGGTGGAGGACCTGCACCAACTGGCCGTGGGCCGCCTGGGCGCGGAAGGCTACGCCGACGTGCTGCTCGCCTCGCCGGGGCCTGTAGGTGCGGGCGCCCCTGGGGGCTCCGCCCCCAGACCCCCGTCGGCCCTGAAGGGGCCTCGTCCTCAATCGCCGGACGGGCTGGAAAATGACCGCAGTTGGGAAGCCGGCCGGAGTCACATGAACACCGACGGCAGCCAAGTGGAGTCCAGCCACAGCCAATTCGATCCCGCGCGCAGTCAAAAGGATGCCGGTCGAAGCCTGAAGAGTGTCGCCCCGAGCCCAAAGGGCGCCGGCGGGAGCCAAGAAGGTGCTGGCCGAAGCCTGAAGGGTGTCGGCCCCAGCTCGAAGGGCGCCGGCGGAAGTCAAGAAGGTGCTGGCCGAAGCCTGAAGGGTGTCGGCCCCAGCTCGAAGGACGCCAGCGGAAGTCAAGAAGATGCCGGTCGAATCCCGAAGGACGCCGGCGGAAGTCAAGAAGATGCCGGTCGAATCCCGAAGGACACCGGCGTAAGCCAAGAAGATGCCGGCCGAAGCCCAAAGGACACCGGCGCAAGCCAAGAAGATGCCGGCCGAAGCCCAAAGAGCACCGCCCCGAGCCCAAAGGGCACCGCCCCGAGCCCAAAGAGCACCGCTCCGAGCCCAAAGGACACCGCTCCGAGCCCAAAGGACACCGCCCCCGACTGGGACAGCGACCCCCACACCGCCATCACCTCAGCCGTTCAAGCCGGCCGTCACCCCGCCGCCGACGCGCTCGCCGCCGAGCACGAGCAGGCTGCCGTGCGGGCGCACGGGAGGGGGTCGGAGCAGGCCTTGCACTGGACCGAAGTGCGGGCCGATCTGGCGATGTTGGCGGGGGATCCGGTGCGCAGTTGCAGGGCGTGGCTCGCGGTGGCGGGCGCGCGGCTGGCGGCGGGGCAGTTGCCCGATGTGCCCGCCGTCGAGGCGGCGGTGGACCGGGCCCATCACCAGTGGGGGCAGATCCACGACCCCGCGACCGCCCGTGAACTCGGCCTGGAGCTGGCCGAGTTGAGGGGGCGGGTACCGGGTCGCCGCGCGGGCGCCCTGGACCACGTGCGGAAGCAGCTGCTCCAACTCCAGCCGTAGGGCAGGTCAGTTGACGGTCAGGAACTCCAACGCCCCCGAGACCAGGGTCCGTACGCCCGGCGCGACCGTCACCAGATCCGGCGCGAAGTTCGGGCTGTGGTTGCTGGGGACGGCGTGGAACTTCTCCATCAGGTCGGTGCCGGGGGCCGCGTCCCAGGTGGCGGCCGGGGTGCTCGTCACGAACCAGTAGGAGTACGGCACCCCGTCCGGGACGAGGTTGGGGAAGTCCTCGCTGCCCGTGGCCGGGCCGGGGTCGAAGACCGTGCCCGCGCCCAGGACCTCGGTGTGGACGGCGGCGATCCGGCGGTCGGTGTCCGCGTCGTTGACCATCGTGGGGAGGCTGGTCCCGATGGTCACCTCGGGCTCGCGCGGGCAGCCGGCGGCGATGCACTCGCCGGACGCGATACGGCGGATCGCGGCGATCATCCGGTCCCGTACGTCGGCGGACTGGGTGCGCAGGTTGAGGGAGATCCGGGCGCTGGTCGGGATGATGTTGTGCCGGGTGCCGGCCTCGATGCGGCCCACGGTCAGGACCGCGGAGTCGCGGGCGGCGATCTCGCGGGACACGACCGTCTGGAGCCGGGTGACGAGGTAGGCGGCGGTGACGACCGGGTCGACCGTCGACTCGGGGCGGGAACCGTGGCCGCCGAGCCCGTGGATCTCGATGTCGATGTCCGTGGAGGCCGACATGATCAGGCCGGGCACGTGCGGGTAGAACCCGGCGGGGCCCGGCGCCGCGTGCTGGGCGAGCGCGACGTCCGGACGCGGGACGCGCTCCCACAGGCCGTCGGCGACCATCGCCGCCGCGCCCCCGCCCGTCTCCTCGGCGGGCTGCCCCACCAGCACCAGCGTCCCCGACCAGGTGTCCCGCCCGGCGGCCAGCGCCTCGGCGGCGCCGGTCAGCCAGGTCACGTGCAGGTCGTGCCCGCAGGCGTGCATCGCGCCGTCCACGGTGGAGGCGTAGGGCAGTCCCGTCTCCTCCTGGACCGGCAGCGCGTCCATGTCGGCGCGCAGCAGCACGGCCGGTCCCTCGCCGTTGCGCAGCACCGCGGCGACACCGGTGCCGCCGATGCCCTCGACGGTGTCGTAGCCCGCCTTGGTGAGACGTTCGGTGAGCTTGGCGGCGGTGCGGTGCTCGCGGCCGGAGAGCTCCGGGTGGCGGTGCAGGTCCCGGTAGAGGTCCTCCAGGTCGGGGACCGGGAGGTCGGCGGTGAGGTCGAGTGCGGTGCGCGCGGCGGCAGACGTCATGGCGTCAGCGTAGGGCGGTCGCGAGGGCGATCACATGGCGCGTGACCCAGGCGATGACCTAGGTGATCGCCTGGGGCACGGCCGGGGCGCGGCTGGGGGACGGCGGGGGTGCGGGACGCGGTCAGAACGCCGGGACGGCGGACGGACGGGCCTTGTTGATGTTGCTCACGAGGTTGTTGGTGAGCGGGAAGTTGGCCTTGCCCCAGGTCGAGTTCCACAGGGCGTCGCGGGGCGTCTTGTCCATGTTCTCCATGGTGACCAGGGCCGGTGTGTCCCAGGTGCCGTTGCCCCAGGCCACCGGCGTCTCGCCCCACTTGGCGAAGCGGAAGGCGTGGGTGCTCGCGCCGTCCTTGTGGTAGACGATCTCGACGTGGTTGCCGCTCATCGGCACCTCGTTGACCGGGTGGGTGCTGTAGCCGCCGTGCCGGGAGGCGGCCAGGTACGCGGGCCGCTCGTCGCCCTGCTTCTGGAAGACGACGACGGACTCCCAGTCGTGGCGGTGCCCGAAGGCGTCGGCGCCGTTGAGGGTCTGGTCCTTCTCGAAGTAGAGCCCGTAGACGTAGGCGCACCAGCCGTTCCTGCACAGGGACTGCGAGTACGTGTTGGCCTTGCCGAGGTGGTCGGTCCGGCAGCCGCCGGTGATCGAACCGCTGTTCTTGAGGCCGCCGTTGAGCCTGCCGCTCGCGTCGACGGCCGCCGCCGGGAAGCAGCCGTCGGAGTCGTAGTCGAAGACCGGCATGTACTTGTTCTGGAAGGTGCTCGCGTTCCAGGGCAGGGGGGTCAGGATCGCCGCGTCGGCGCTGCCGGCCAGGCCGACGGTGAGCGCGGTGGCGGCGCCGGCCACCAGGGCGGCCCTGGTGATCCGGGATCTCCTGGTGGTTCTGGCGGTCCGGGTGCTCGTGCTTGCTTCAGTGGACATGTGCGGGGGGTCTTCCCTTGCTCGGTGGGGGCGGGGACCCGTGCGGATCGCGGGTCCCCGTGTGACGAGAGGGCCGGCCGGTCAGGCGTACGGGTCGAACGTGATGCCGCTCGGCAGGGCCTTGTTGAGGTGGTCGTCGAACTTCGCGTCCTGGAGCGGGAAGTTGGCGTCGCCCCAGTCGGAGGCGTTCAGGATGTCGCGGAGGTTGGACGCCATGTTCTCCCAGGTGAGGAGGTTCTCCTGGTGCCAGGCGCCGTCGTCGTTCTCCGGGGTCTCGCCCCACTTGGCGAACCGGAAGTCGTGGGTGCTCAGACCGTCCTTGTGGTAGACGACCTGGACGCGCTGGCTGCTCATCGGGACGTCGGCGACGGCCTCGGTCTCGAAGTCGCCGTGCTGGGAGGCGGAGAGGTACGACGGGGTGGAGTCGCCCTGCTTGACCCAGACGACGATGCACTCCCAGTCGTGGCGGTGGCCGATGCCCGGGGAGGCCTCGTCCTTCTCGAAGTAGCTGGCGTAGATGGTTCCGCACCAGCCGTTGTTGCACTTGGTGCGCGAGTAGGTGTTGGCGTGGTCGAGGTGGCCGGTGCGGCAGCCGCCGGTGACGGAACCGGTCGGCTTCAGACCGCCGTTGAGGTTGCCGTCGGGGTCGATGGCGGCGGCGGGGTAGCAGGAGTCCGTGTCGTAGTCGTACAGCGGCTCGAAGTTCTTCTCGTACGTCGTCGCGTTCTCGGGGAGGTTCTGCAGCACACCCGCGGAGGCGGTGAACGGCAGGGCGAGAACGAGGGCGGCGGCGCTGCCCGCTACGGCGGCGGCGCGGCCGAGGCGGCGGGTGCTGATTCGGGACATCGGGGGGCTCCAGTCGACGGTCCATGTCCACGCTCGCCCCGAACATGACAGCCGGGGTGGGCGAACAGAGATTGGCAGAAGGGGAGCGCCCGATGGAAGGGCTTTCTATCAAACGGAGGGAGGCATTTCGCCGAACTGGCGAACGCGACGCTCGGCGAGCGGCCGACCGTACGCCCCTCACCCGTACGCCCCTCACCCGGACGGCCCAGCCCACGCGGCCACGTCTCCGCGGCGCTGCTCCACTTGTCGGTAACAGGGGGCCGGTAGTACCCACCGAAGGAAGTGCCGCGCATGGCTGTCCCCGAATCCACCCTCGCCATCAACTTCACCCAGGGGCTGAACGACGCCTGGTCGAAGGTCGCGCAGTTCGTGCCGAAGCTCGTCGGCTTCCTGGTCATCCTGGCCATCGGCTGGTTCGTGTCGAAGATGATCGCCCGCGTGCTCGACCGGGTACTGCGGCGCGTCGGTTCGGAGAAGCTCTCCGAACGGGCCGGTACGGCACGGATGTTGCGGGACTCCAAGTACGACATGACCGGCATCGTGTGCAAGATCGTGTACTACGCGCTGATGCTGATCACCCTCCAGCTCGCGCTCGGCGTCTTCGGCACCAACCCGGTCTCCACGATGATCAACGGCATCGTCGCCTGGCTGCCGCGCGGCATCGTCGCGGTGGTCCTGATCGTCGTCGCGATGGCCATCGCGAACGCGGTCCGCGGGATCGTCGGCAGCGCGCTGTCGTCGATGTCGTACGGCAGGATGCTCGCGACGATCGTGTGGGCCTGCATCGTGGCGCTCGGCGTGATCGCCGCGCTCGGCCAGGCCGGCATCGCGACGACGGTCACCCAGCCCGTCCTCTACGCGGCCCTCGGGACCGTCGCCGGAATCCTGATCGTCGGTGTCGGCGGCGGCATGATCGCGCCGATGCGCCAGCGCATGGAGCGCATGCTGATGGCGGCGGAGCGCGAGACGACCAACGCGAAGGGCAGCCTCACGGCGTACCAGGCGGGCCGCGCGGACGCGATGGGCAACCAGCCGGCGCGGGAGCGGACGGACATGGGCAGGGAGATGCCGGGGTCGTCGGACATGTGAGAGTTCCGGCTACGCTGGGTCGTACTGTCGCGAAGGAGATGGCGGTATGACCCAGCAGGCCATTTACCGGCACCTGCGTGAGCTGCGAGAGCACCTCGCACCGCTGCCGGGCTTCACCTACCCCGAGATCAGCGGTGGGATGTTCGTCATGATGATGAGCCCCCGTCCTCGTCATCAGGTCACGGCGGCGGACGTGCGTGATCAGCTCGCTCCGCAGGTTCCGCACGGTGTCGGTGTCTTTGAGGCGACTGACGCCGGCGATGCCATACTCGGCAAGCTCCGTATCCCCGACATCATCGTCACCTCACGTGAGGCGATGCTGACCGACGATCCGCTGGACCCACACGAGATCCTTCTGGCCATCGAGATCGTTTCCCCATCGAACCCCGATAACGACTACGAAGCCAAGAGCCACGACTACCCAGCGATGGGCATCCCGCACTACGTCATCCTCGACCCCCGGGACGGCACCTGGACGTACCAGTGGGGCATCGATACCAGCAGCGGGCGCCCCGCCTACGGCAACCGTCTGCACAAGCAGCCGTACGGGACCCCGCTCGCCATCAACGCCGAGTCGGGCACCTGGAAGCTCGACACGAGCGGTCTGCCGCTCTACTCGCGCAAAGACATGATGCTCGCGCCCGAGTGAGACACCGGCGGGCGGTCCGCCGCCTTGGCCGGGCTTGCCGCTGCCGCGCCGATCAGGGCGGCTACGGCGATGACGGCGGCGCAGAATCCTCTGACGTAACGCGCGGACATACCAACCTCGCAACGACAGTGACGGCGACGGCAACAGCGATGAGTTAAGCACGCTTAATGCGTGCCTAACTTAAGGGGTTGGAGTGCGCAACGGGAAGGGCTTCAGGGGGAGTTGAGCCAACGGAAACCTGTTTTCAGTCACCCCGGCGCTGCTCCGGAAGCAGCCCGTGCCGGTGCACCAGCCAGCTGATGGCCGTCAGCCTGCACACCGCGTAGTCGTGCCCGACCGGCTCCCGCCAGTCCAGCTCCGCGAGCGCGTCGAGAAAACCGAGCGCGTAGTCGGTGAGGTCGGCGTGGTCCGGGGCGGGCGGTGCCAGATCCGGCCCGCCCGCCGCGAGGCGTTCGCGCAGTTCAGCCACGTGCTGGTCCACCGCGGCCGTGAACGCAGGCTCGAAGGCGAACTCCGCGAAGCGGGGCCCGTAAGCGCTGCTGATCTTGGCCAAAGGGGACATTTCTCCACGGTACGGCAGCCTGGCCGGAGGGAGTTACGTGATTCCCGTCACCGCGGTGCGACGCAATGGTTACGCTCGGCGACAGGCCGTAACTACTCGGAGGTGGCTGTCGCATGGTCCACGTTCGTCAACTCGACCCGAGCGCATCCCCGTTGGACTACTTCGGCTACGAATGCCGTCGGTTGAGGGAGGCGGCGAGCCTCACGCTGGAGGGCCTCGGCAAGATCCTCTACTGCACCGGCTCCCTCATCGGACAGATCGAGACGGCTCAGAAGGTCCCGACCCGGAACTTCGCCGAACGCCTCGACGCCGCGTTCATGACCGACGGGTCCTTCACCCGCATGATCGGCATGGTTCTGCGGAGCCAACTCCCCAACTGGTTCCAGGCGTATGCGGACATGGAGGCGAAGGCCGCCTTCATCTCCACGTATCAGTGCCAGGTGGTCTACGGCCTGCTCCAGACGCCGGAGTACGCGGCAGCGCTGGTGGCAGTCGACCACCCGGACAAGATCGAGGAGATGGTCGCGGCGCGCATGGAGCGGCAACGCATCCTGGAGAAGAAGCATCCGCCCGCGGTGTGGGTCATCCTCGATGAGGCCGTGCTGTTCCGGCAGGTCGGCGGACGCGAAGTCATGCGCAAGCAACTCGCCCGTCTGGTGAGCTTTCGCGACAACCCCTGGGTGAACATCCAGGTGCTGCCGTTCTCCGTAGGCGCACACACCGGGACGATGGGTTCTTTCACTCTCCTGCGCTTCGACGACGACCCGGATATCTACTACTCCGAGGGTTACGACCAGGGCCACATGACCGCCAATCCGCAAGTGATCAGGGAGCGTTCGGTCGGTTATGCTCGCTTGCAGGCTGGCGCCCTATCTGTAGAGGAGTCGGCCGACCTGATCACTCGCGTGATGGAGGAACGCTATGGAGACCAGCCGACAGACGTGGCGTAAGTCCAGTTACAGCGGTAGCAGCGGCGGCGAATGTGTCGAGTGCGCTCCCCTCGGCGCCACGGAGTGGCGCAAGTCCTCCTTCAGTGGTACCAACGGCGGCGATTGCGTCGAGGTCGCGACCGCAGCCACCCCCTGCATCGCGATCCGCGACTCCAAGAACCCCGGCGGAGCGATCCTCACGGTCTCCCGCTCGCGCTTCGTGGAGTTCGTCGACTCACTTTGAGGCGTCGAGGTCGCCGACCGTACGCTTCACATCGCCATCCGTGACTCGAAGACCCCCGGCGGAGCGATCCTCACCGTCTCTCGTCGCCCCTTCGAGGACTTCATCAACTCACTCTCGATGTAACTGAGTTACTGGCCAGTCTGTAACTCGGCTTACTGGCATGATTAATGCATGGTGAGACGGGACGACCCGGAAGTCATCGGGCGCAGGGTCCAGCAGTTGCGGCACGAACGCGGGCTCACCCAGCGGCAGTTGGCCGAGCCCGCCTACACACCGGCGTACATCTCCACCCTTGAGGCCGGCCGGGTCCGCCCCTCCGACGACGCGCTGCGCCACCTCGCGGAACGGCTCGGCGTCGCCTACGACGAGCTGGCCACCGGCCGCCCCGCCCACCTCGCCACCGAACTGCGCCTACGGCTGACCGGCGCCCAACGCACCCTGGCAACAGGGGAGTCGGAGGAAGCGGCGGAGCAGTACGCCGAGCTGCTCGCGGAGGCGGAGTCGCACGGGCTGGTGGACGAGGAAGCCATCGCGCTGCTCGGGCTCGGCGAGTGCGGGCTCGACACCGGGGACCTGACCGCGGCCCGCATGTACTTCGAGCGAGCGGAGCGGCGGCTCGCCGACGAACCCCTCCCCGCCCGCGTCCCCGCCCTCCGCGGCCGTGCCGTGGCGCACTATCTCACCGGTGAACTCCGGTACGCCGTCTACCTGTTGGAGTCCACTCTTGATGAGCTGAACCGGGGCGGCCTGCACGACCCCGACGCGCTCCTGCTCCTCTACGCGAGCGCGATAGGGCCGTACATGGACATGGGCGCGCACGCGAGGGCGGCCCAGGCGGCGGAGTTGGCCCTCGCGCTCGCACCGCAGGTCGCGGACCCGGCGCTGCTGGCACGTATGCACCGTTCGGTGGCGCGCACGCTGATAGCGGAGGGCAAGGTCGCGGAGGCCGACGCCTCGCTCGCGAAGGCCGCCGATCTGTACCGCCAGCTCCAGTTCCGTACCGAACTCGCCAACTGCCACTGGATGCGCGGCTACGTCTACGCCCAGGACGGCGAACTGGAGCGCGCCGAGGTCGAGTTGAGGCAGGCGCTGGCCATGCTGACGGCGAAGCGGGCGGCGCTCTACAGCAGCCAGGTGGCCGTGGAGCTGGCCGACGTACTGCACCGGCGCGGCAAGTCCGACGAGGCCGCCACTCTCCTCCACGACGTTCTCAACGACCTCAGCTCCGAACGCGGCGCCCTGCACTCCGCCGCCGCCCACCGCCTCCTCGGCATCATCGCGGAGGACGCCCGCGACACCGAGGCGGCCGAGGAGCACTACGTCCGCGCCCTCAGCCTCCTGGAGCGCGCGGGCGCGGCCGGTGACCTCGCCGACCTGTGCCGGATGCTCGGCGATCTGCTCCGCCGTACCGGCCGGGTGGAAGCGGCGCTCGACGCCTACCGCACGGGCCTCGGCCACCGTACGGCCCCCGGAACCACGACCCTCGGCCCGGCGCCCGCACAGCCTCCTCTTTGACAAATCGGGGATACCGCACAGCGCCGACCGTTACCGTGCCACGTACGAGTGCCAGGCGTAATCGTGCGAAACGGGATGAGACAGGCGCGTGCAGAACGAACGGACCGTGGTCGACGGCCTGCGCCTGGCCGTACGCGCCATGGTCTACGCGGTACTCGGCGGCGCCGCCCTCATAGCCATCGCGACGGTCGTTTCGGTCCTCGGCCCGATGCTGGCGATCGACCTCTACACCCCACCCGTGGCGGCCTGGTGGACGGTCTTCACGGCGGTGGCCGTCCAGGGCGTCCCCTTCCTGCTCCTCGGCACGGTGGTGTCGGCGGCGATCGGCGCGTTCGTCCCCGAGCGGGTGTTCACCCGCCTCCTCCCCCGCAACCAGGCGCTCGCCGTCCCGATCGCGGGCGCGGCAGGAGTCGTACTCCCGGGCTGCGAGTGCGCGTCGGTCCCGGTGGCGAGCAGTCTGATGCGGCGGGGTGTGGCCCCGGCGGCGGCGCTGGCCTTCCTGCTCTCCGCCCCCGCCATCAACCCGGTTGTCCTGGTGGCCACTTCGATCGCGTTCCCGGGCCAGCCGAAGATGGTGCTGGGCCGCCTGGTCGCGTCCCTCGCGACGGCGGTGGTGATGGGCTGGCTGTGGGCACGCTTCGGCAGGGAGAAGTGGCTACGACTCCCCAAGCGCACGCGGACCACCGCGTCTTCGCCTGCGGGTATGAAGGCCTTCGTCGCGGGCCTGCAACACGACTTCCTCCACGCCGGCGGCTTCCTGGTCCTGGGCGCGGCAGCGGCGGCGACCTTCAACATCGCGGTCCCGCGCTCGATCCTGGACATCTTCACGGGCTCGTCCTGGCTGTCGCTCCTGCTGCTGGCCCTCCTGGCGGTGGTGCTGTGTGTGTGCAGCGAGGCGGACGCGTTCGTTGCGGCCTCGCTGAGCGGCTTCTCACCAGCCGCGAAGCTGGCGTTCATGGTGGTGGGCCCGATGGTCGACCTGAAGCTGATCGCGTTGCAGGCGGGCACGTTCGGCCGTTCCTTCGCGTTCCGCTTCTCCTCGACGACGTGGCTGGTCGCCGTGACGAGCAGCACGCTCGTGGGCTGGTGGCTGCTGTGAGGCGCTACGGCTCGGCGGTCCTCCTCCTGCTCACGGGCGGGGCGGTCCTGCGGATCTCCCTCTTCAGCGACCTGTATCTGCGGTACGTACAGGCGGCGTTGCGGCCGTACTTGGTGATCTCCGGTTCGCTGCTGATGCTGTTGGGGCTGGTGGCGGCGATCAGGGGGATGAGCCACAGGGACCACGAGGAGGAAGAGGAGGAACACGAGGAACACGAGGAAGAGGAAGCGGAGGGCCATGGCCATTCCCACGGCCCGCGCATCGCCTGGCTCCTCACCCTCCCCGCCCTGGCCCTCCTCCTCTTCCCTCCCCCCGCGCTGGGCTCGTACAGCGCGGGCCGCGAACAGGCACAACTCGCGGCACAGGGCGTGGGCACCTTCCCCGCGTTGCCCGCAGCCAAGGTGCTGGACATCTCGGTGGGCCAGTACAGCTCCCGGGCGATCTACGACACCGGCCACTCCCTCAAGGGCCGCACGGTCCGCATGACGGGCTTCGTCACCCACGGCTCGAACGGCGCCTGGTACGTCACCCGCCTCGTCGTCACCTGCTGCGCCGCCGACGCGACGACCAGCAAGGTCGAGATCAGAGGCACCGAGGCGTCCGACGCCCCCCAGACCGACACCTGGGTCACCGTCACCGGCACCTGGCTCCCCAAGGGCAGACTCGGCACGGACGGGGCGTGGCCTCCGCTGCTCGACGCGAAGACCGTCACGCAGGTGAAGCAGCCGGCGGATCCGTACGAGAAGCGTTGAGGCCGTTCCGGAGATACGGGTGATTGCGGAGCGTTAAGGTGCTGGTGATGCGCAGGGTGTGGGGCGTGTCACTCATCGCTACGTAACAGGGGTCGCGGGGGCAGCTCGCGCGGCCGTGCATCTGGGGGGCCTCATGCACGAGATGGTCAAGGGCGGGAACGTCGGTCTGGCGTCGCTGAGCGAGGACATCGGCTCGGTGCTGATGAGCCTGAGCTGGGGGAGCCCGACGGGAGAGGGCGACGCGGACGTCTCCGTACTGCTGCTCACCGGGGACGGAAAGGTGCGCAGCGACGGGGACTTCTACTTCTACAACAACCCCGTCGCCGCCGACGGAAGCGTGCAACTGCTCGGCAAGGCACCGACGGCGGACGGCAGCGAGGACCGGATCACCTTCGACCTGACCGCGATCCCGGTCGGCGTCGAACAGATCGTGGTGGCGGCGAGCCGCTACGAGAGCGCCCGTTTCTCCGAACTCCAGGACCTGCGGCTGACGTTGGCCGACGGCTCCGGCGAGAGCCTGCTGCGTTTCTCGATCGACGATCCGGGTGAGGTCAGCGCGCTGCTCTTCGGCGAGTTCTACCGGCGCGGCGGCGACTGGAAGTTCCGCGCGATCGGCCAGGGCTACGAGTCCGGACTCGCCGGTGTGGCAACGGACTTCGGTGTCGACATCGACGACGACGCGGACGTGGACGTGGACGTGGAGGCTGCGCCTGATGCGGAGTCCGAGGCCGAGTCCGAATCCGAGGGCGCGACCGGAGTCCGTACGACGGAAGCCGTCGCCGCGATTCCCGCGCAGCCGCCGAGCCCCGCGGTCGAGTCGGTTCCCGAGGTCTCAGAGGTCTCCGAGGCCGTTGCCGCTGCGCGTCCCGCCCGTCCTCGTACCGCCAAGAAGAAGGTCACCCTGCCGAAGGTGGCCAAGAAGTCCCTCGCGGAGAACGACTCCTGGAGACGTGCCCGGCTCTTCCCGGCCTCCGTGCTCAAGAGCGACCACGAGCGGGAGACCCGGGCGACCTCGGTGCTGCTGTCGGTGATGGCTCAAGTGCCCGAGTTCGGGCGGCGGTTGACGGCGGCCTTCGGAGCGCCGGTCGGCCGGATGGAGACGTTCACCGAGGTCACTCTGCCCAACGGCGAGTCCCCTCGGCGGCCCGACGGGGTGATCCGGGTCGAGCGCGCGGGCAAGCTGTGGACCGCGCTCGTCGAGACGAAGACGAACGGCAACCCCCTCAAGCCGGACCAGGTGCAGGCCTACGCCGACATAGCGGCCCGGCGCGGATACGAGGCCGTCATCACGCTCTCCAACGACGTCGAGCTGGAGGGCAGCCCGTTGGTGGAGGTCAAGCTCGACGGGCGGCGCAAGAACAAGGTGGCGCTCTGGCATCTGTCCTGGGCCGAAGTCGCCCACCAGGCACAGATGTTGATCCGCCACGAGGGCGTCGGCAACGCGGCGCACGCCTGGCTGCTCCAGGAACTGCTCCACTACCTCCAGCACGAGAACTCCGGCTGCCACGGCTTCCAGAACATGGGCCGCTCCTGGGTCCCGGTGCGCAACGCGATCGACGCCGAGACCCTGTGCCAGGGCGACCCGCGCGCGGTGGAGGTGGTGGAGAGCTGGGAACGGCTGGTCCGGCAGGTGTGTCTGCGGCTGGGCGGCGAACTCGGCGAGAAGGTGCTGCCGGTGCAGCGCGCCAAGCGAGGCACCGATCCGGCCTCCCGGCGCGCCGCCCTCGCCGACCGGCTGTGCGTCGACGGCAGGCTCGACGCCGAGCTTCGTATCGAGGGCACGCCCGGTGTCCTCGCCCTCTGCGCGGACCTGCGCACCGGCAAGCTGCGGACGTCCATCGAGATCGCGGCCCCCGACCAGGGCTATCCCCTCAGCTGGGCCAAGCGGCTGATCCGCAGGCTCGCGGAGGCGCCGGCCGACCTCCACGTCGAGGCCGTGCTGGAGGGGCAGACGGGCGGCGGTCCGCGCGGCACGCTGGAACGTCTGCGTCCCGAGCCGGCCGACATCCTCCCCAAGAACGGAACCCAGATCACCGGCTTCCGCCTGTCCCTCTTCAGAGGCATGGGCAACACCCGGGGCACCGCCGAATCGGGCTTCATCCGCAGCGTCGACGAGTCCGTGGACCGGTTCCACGCGAGTGTGGTGGTCCACCTGGACGGCGGCCGTCCGACGCGTTCACGGAGGCCGGCCGAGGCCTGACGCTCTTCGCTCCTCGGGAGCCGCCGTTTCCTAGACCTGCACCCGCCCCTGCCGCTGCACATCCGTAAGCCGTTGCGCCCCGATCTCCAGTGCACGGCTCATCGCGTCCGGGGGTACGTTCGCGAGCCCCCCGTTCGTGAGGGTGATGGTGTCGTCGCCGATGCGGACGGCGGCGGTGTCGAGGGTGAGGGTGGACTGGTCGCCCTCGGGGGTGGTGCCGGTGAGGGTGAGGTGGAGGCCCTCGCGGGCGTCGCCGACGTTCGGGAGGGCGGCCTCTGTGACGGTCACCGTCTGGGGGCCGGAGCGGGTGGTCGTGGCTGTGAAGTTCGCGCATTTCTGCGGGAGCGTCTTCAGCCAGGCCAGGGTGCGGTCCACGTCGGCGGACTTGAACGCGGCCACCTGGTAGTGGAGTTGGGCCTCGTCGTCGGTGTCGTCCAGGCCGATCACCGCCTGGGCGGTGGCCGGGGCGCCGAGGAGTTCGTCGGCGTAGAGCGCGTCGAGGAGACGCTGGCAGTCGGGGTCGGCGGTCTTCGCCTTGAGGAGGCTGTCGCGCCAGGTGGCCGTGCCCTGGGTCGGGGTCCAGGGGGCGCCCAGGTCCGTGTCCGCGATCAGCGCGGTCTGCGCCTGCGCCTGGGTGAGGACGGGGGCCGCCGCCGGGGACGCGTGCGCCGCGGGGGTGCGGACGACCGAGGGGGACGGCGCGCTCGTCACCTTGTGCAGCGCGGCCTCGTTCGCGCAGCCCGCGGCCGTGAGCAGGGTGCCCGCCGACAGTGCCGAGGCGAGGAGGAGGACACGGGCCGGGGAACGGGTCATCGAGGGTCCCTCCTGGGGCGGATGCCGGGTGGATGCGGGGGGCGGATGTGTGGCGCGGGTGTCGGCGCGTGCTCCCACGGCACCATCGCCCGCGCCCGCCCACCAGCGCGCCGGGCCGTCCGGGTGACTGCCGGCCCCGGCGCGGGCCATCGGGAAACCAATAGCAGCCATTCGGTTCCTCATTGGCCGCCGGTCCGTACCCCGCCTACTGTCGAAGGCACCTCATCGACCACCGCCCAGGAGACCCCCCATGTCGAAGATCCTCTTCGTGCTGACCGGCGCCGACCACCTCACCCTGGCCGACGGCACCCCGCACCCCACCGGCTACTGGGCCGAGGAGGCCGTCACCCCGTTCGAGGCCTTCAAGGCGGCCGGGCACGAGGTCGTCGTCGCGACGCCCGGCGGTGTGGTACCGCCCGTGGACCGGGGCAGCCTCGCCGCCGACTTCAACGGCGGCCAGGAGAACGCCGACCGCGTCGCCGCCGTGCTCGCGTCGAGCCCCGAGTTCCAGCACCCGGTCAAGCTGACCGAGGTCGACCTCGCCGACTACGCCGCCGTCTACTACCCCGGCGGCCACGGCCCGATGGAGGACCTCGCCGTCGACGCCGACTCCGGCCGCCTCCTCACCCTCGCCCTCGCCTCCGGCAAGCCCCTCGGCGTCGTCTGCCACGGCCCGGCCGCGCTGCTCCCGGCCGTCAAGGAGGACGGTACGAACGCCTTCGCCGGGCGCCGCCTCACCGGCTTCACCAACGACGAGGAGACCCAGGGCGGCCTCGCCGACAAGGTGAAGTGGCTGCTCCAGGACCGGCTCGTGGAGCTCGGCGCGGACTTCCGGCAGGGCGAGCCGTGGGCGCCGTACGTCGTGGTCGACGGCAACCTCGTCACCGGCCAGAACCCGGCGTCCTCCGCCCCGGTCGCCGACGAGCTCCTCAAGAAGCTCGCCTGACTGATCTCGCCTGATCAATTCCGTCGCGGGGGCGGTTGTTCGACTGCTACCGTCCGCCGCATGCAGCGCGCCTGTTTCTTTGTGACGACGACGCCGGAGAGTGTCCCGGCGCGCTGACTGCTGACCCAAGTCGAAGCCCCGGGGCGAGTGCCCCGGGGCTTCGTCGTCGCCGGATTCTCGCCCCGCCGTCATAGAGCGAGGAATCCATGTACGACCACCGACGTCTCGGCCGCGAGCTCGGCCTCTTCGACACCGACCCGCTGATGGGCGCGGGACTGCCGTACTGGCTGCCCGACGGCGCCGTCGTCCGGCATCAACTGGAGGAGTATGTGCGGGAGTTGGAGTGCGCTGCCGGATACCGGCACGTGTACTCGCCCGTTCTCGGCAAGCGTGAGCTGTACGAGATCTCCGGGCACTGGTCGCACTACAGCGACGACATGTTCCCGCCGATGCAACTGGGCGCGGAGGAAGTCGTGTTGCGGCCGAGCCTCTGTCCGCATCACGCGCTCATCTACCGCTCCCGTTCCCACAGCTATCGCGAACTTCCGCTCCGTATCGCCGAGTTGGGCGGCATGTACCGCTCCGAACTCTCCGGCGTGCTCGGCGGCCTGACCCGCGTCCGCGCCATCCAGCTCAACGACGCCCACATCTTCTGCACCCTCGACCAGGCCGTCGAGGAGGCCCGGGCCGCCCTCGCCCTCATCGCCCGCGCCTACGCCGACCTCGGCATCCGCGCCTCCCGCTACCGGCTGTCGCTGCCGGGGGAGAACGTCTCCGGCGGGGGCGGCAAGTACGTTGCCGACCCGGACCTCTGGCGGCGGGCGACCGCGATGCTGCGCGAAGTCCTCGACGCGTCCGGGGTGGCCTACGAGTCTGCCGAGGGCGAGGCCGCGTTCTACGGCCCGAAGATCGACGTCCAGATCGAGGACGCGGCCGGCCGCGAGGCCACCCTCTCCACCGTCCAGATCGACTTCCACCAGCCCGAACGCTTCGACCTCCACTACATCGGCCCCGACGGCGCGAAACACCGGCCGGTCATGGTGCACCGCAGCGTCGTCGGGAGCGTGGAGCGGGCGGTGGCGCACCTGGTGGAGGAGCACGGCGGGGCGTTCCCGGCGTGGCTGGCGCCCGTGCAACTGGTCGTCCTCCCGGTGTCGGAGGAACAGGAGGCGCAGGCCTACGGCCTCGCCGAGCGGGCCCGCGCCCAGGGACTCCGTGCCGAGGTCGCCGCCGAGGGCAGCCTCGGTGCCCGGATCCGGGCGGCGCGGCTCGTCCCGTACCAGGCGGTCATCGGCGAACGGGAGGCCGACGCCGGCCTGGTCGCCGTACGACTGCGGGACGGGCGCCGGGTCGACCCGCTGCCGCCCGCCGACCTGCTGCACCGGGTCACCGCGCGGGTCGGGGCGCGCGGCGCCGAACTGTGGGCGGATGCGTAAGGTCGCAACCGAACAGCACCGTCGAGAGAGGACCCTGCCGTGAGCGGTCAGCCCATCCCCGTGATCATCGACTGCGACACGGGGGTCGACGACGCCCTGGCGCTGCTGTTCGCCGTCCGGCACCCGGGCCTGGACCTGCGGGCGGTCACCTGCGTGGCCGGGAACACGGACGTGGACCAGGTCGTACGGAACACCCTGATCGTCCTGGACCACGCCGGCGCCGGTGACATCCCGGTCGCGCGCGGCGCCGCCCGGCCGCTGATCGAACCGGCCCGCTCGGCCGCGCACGTCCACGGCCAGGACGGCATGGGCGACATGGGGCTGCCGGCCTCGGCGCGCACGCCCGTCGACGTGGACGCGGTGACGCTGCTGCGCCGCGAGATCCTGGCGTCTCCGCGCCCGGTCACCCTGATCCCCACCGCCCCGCTGACGAACATCGCGCTGCTGCTGCGCACGTTCCCCGAGGTGACGGCCAACATCGAGCGGATCGTGTTCATGGGCGGCGCGGTGGCGGTCGGGAACGCCACGCCCGTCGCGGAGTTCAACGTCTGGCACGACCCGGAGGCGGCGGCGATCCTGCTCACGGCCGGGGTGCCGATCACGATGTACGGCCTGGACGTCTTCGAACGGGTCCAGGTCCCGGCCGCCGACGTCCGGAGGCTGCGGGAGAGCGCGGTACCCCGGCTGAGGCTCGCGGGCGATCTGCTGGCCCACCGCGATCCCGCCGCCTCCGGCGATCCCACCCCCACCGGCGGCCTCGGCGACGCGGGCGCGGTCTGCGCGGTCGCCGACCCGGCCGGCCTCACCACCCGCCTGCTGCCGGTCGAGGTCTCCCTCGCGCCGGGACCCGGGCGGGGGCAGACCATCGTCGACCGGCGCCCCCGCCACGGCGAGTCCGAGATCCACGACGGGGCACGCGAACAGGCCCTGGTCGACGTGGGATTGGACGTGGATGTGGAGCGGTACGTGAAGCTGTGGCTGGAGACGGTCGAGGGGTGACAGACGGACGCCGGACCGGGATCTCCTCCCGGCCCGGCGTCCTCTTCTTTGTCCGACCGGCGGCTAGGAGTGCGAAGCCCGGCGGCGTCGCGTCGCCACCACGATCGCCGCGCCGCCCGCCAGCAGGGCCGCCGCGCCGCCGACGATCGCGCCGGTGTTGCTGCCGCCGCCGGTCTCGGCGAGGTCGCCGCCGCCACCGTTGGGCGAGGGTGCCGCCGCCGGGGCGCTGCTCGAACCGGAGGCGACCGGGGTCGGGCTCTCGGACGGTGTGGTCGACTCGGAGGCGCTCGGGGTCGCGGTCGGGGTCGAGGACTCCGAGGCGGGCGGGGTGGACTCCGGGGCCGACGGGGGTACCGACGCCGGGGCCGACGGGGACGGCGGCTGGGACTCGGTGGTCGAGCAGTCCTTCGTGCCGCCGTTCCAGGCCGCGATCAGCTTGTCCTTGATGACCGGGTGGTCGGGGCCCTTGGGCAGGTCGCCGTGGACGAGGCCGTCGCCGGCGGCGGGGTTGCCGTCGAACTTGACCGCGCCGCGGTAGAGGTCGATCTGCGCGAAGCAGCCCTCGTCCGGCACCGAGATGTCGAGCGAGTCGGTCTGGCCCTTCTTCACGGTGACCGTGTCGAAGTCGACGAAGACCTGCTGGCCGGAGGTGGCGAAGGTCGGGCCGTGCGCGATGTACGAGGCGAGCGAGGCGGTGCAGGTGGACGCGTCGCCCGCGGTGCGGACCTTGATGTGGACCTTGCCGTCGTCGGTGGGCTTCAGGTTCTGGTCGTCGACCTTGACGGAGGGGAAGAAGCTGGTGCCGTCCAGCGAGAACTGGCAGCCCTCGGTCTCGGTGACCGTGCCCGCGCCGGAACCGGGCTTGTAGTGGCCGCCCGACTCCCAGCCGTCACCGCCGCCGCCGTGCCCCCCGGTGGCCCAGGCGCCGGACGCGGCGGCTACGGAGGCCGCGGCGAGGGCGAGGGAGGCGGCGCCCGTCCCCAACAGGCGGCGCACGGTGACACGACTGGCTATGGACATACTGATCCCATCTGGCGTGTACAGGGTGTGGAGGGTGTGGATCAACGCGAGAAACACTGGGCTCATTGGTCACATGCGCCACAGCGTGTGCACATCGTGGGTCCACCGGAAGAAGACTGTCAACTCGCCTCGGTGTAGAGGGAATTCATAAGGAGACCACGTGTCCGACCTGTCCTCCCGTGACCCGAACTGGTGGCGTCAGGCCGTTGTGTACCAGGTGTATCCGCGCAGTTTCGCCGACGCGGACGGCGACGGACTCGGGGACCTGAGGGGTGTCACCGAGCGGCTCACCCACCTCGCCGCGCTGGGCGTCGACGCCCTCTGGCTGAGCCCCTTCTACCCGTCCGAACTCGCCGACGGCGGCTACGACGTCGCCGACCACCGCGACGTCGACCCGCGCCTGGGCACCCTCGACGACTTCGACGCGATGGTCGCCGAGGCGCACCGGCTGGGCCTGAAGGTCATGGTCGACATCGTGCCCAACCACACCTCGCACCTGCACAGTTGGTTCCAGGAGGCGCTGGCGGCCGGGCGCGGTTCCGCCGCCCGCGACCGGTACGTGTTCCGGGACGGGCGCGGCGACGACGGTCAACTCCCGCCCACCGACTGGCCGTCCGTCTTCGGCGGCAGCGCGTGGAAGCGACTCACCGACGGACAGTGGTACTTGCATCTCTTCACGCCCCAACAGCCCGACCTGAACTGGGACAACGAGGAGGTGCGGGCCGACTTCCGCGCCACGCTCCGCTTCTGGTCGGACCGGGGAGTGGACGGCTTCCGCGTCGACGTGGCCCACGCGCTGGTGAAGGACCTCGGCGAGCCGTTGCGGGACATCGGCCCGATCGCGGCCAACTCCGAGGCGGTCCTGGACGACCTCCCGCCCGGCAGCCACCCCTACTACGACCGCGACGAGGTCCACGAGATCTACCGCGACTGGCGCCGCAGCGTCTTCGACACCTACGCCCCGCCCCGCATGGCGGTCGCCGAGGCCTGGGTACCGGCCGCCCGCCGCGCCCTCTACGCCCGCCCCGACGAACTCGGCCAGGCCTTCAACTTCGAGTACCTGGAGGCCGGTTGGGACGCGGACGAACTGCGCGAGGTGATCACCGGCTCACTCGCCACGGCCCGCGCGGCAGGCGCGTCGGCCACCTGGGTGCTGTCCAACCACGACGTCGTACGCCACGCCTCGCGCCTGATGCTGCCGAGGGGCACGGACCCGAACACCTGGCTGCTGTCCGACGGCCGTACGCCACCCGTCGACACGGCGGCCGGCCTGCGCCGCGCCCGCGCCGCGACCCTGCTGATGCTGGCGCTGCCCGGTTCGTCGTACGTCTACCAGGGCGAGGAACTCGGACTGCCCGAGGTCGCCGACCTGCCCGTAGAGGTCCTCCAGGACCCCATCTGGGAACAACAGGGCCACACCCACAAGGGCCGCGACGGCTGCCGGGTACCCCTGCCGTGGACCACGACCGGTCCGTCGTACGGCTTCGGGTCCGGCCCCGCGTGGCTGCCGCAGCCGGCGAGCTTCGCGTCGTACGCCGTCGAGGCGCAGGACGGGAGCGAGGGCTCGACGCTGGAGCTCTACCGCAGGGCGTTGCGGCTGCGCCGCAAGCTGCTCGACGGGGAGTCGCTGACCTGGGCGGCGGACAGCCCGCCCGGGGTGCTGCACTTCACGCGCTCCGAGGGCTGGCGGTGTGTCACCAACCTGTCGGCCAAGCCGGTCGCCCTGCCGCCGGGGGAGGTGCTGCTGAGCAGTGAACCGGCGGCAGAGGGCGGTGAGTTGCGGCCTGATACGACCGTGTGGCTGGGGGTGTAGCGCGCTCGGTGGCGCACTCACCCCACTGTCGGGGTCTGGCTGGCGCTGGGTGACGCCTCGCCCGGCAGGACCGGCGGCTGGGTGGTGCTGTTCACCGGTGGGGTGAGGACGACCTCCGGCGCGCCCGCGGCCGGGGGCGGCGGGGTCAGGTCCACGGCCGGCAGCTTCGGCGGGGTCGTCTCCTGGAAGAGGACCTGGCTGAAGTTGACCAGGCCGGTCTCCTCCATGACCGTGATGTGGTCCAGGACCGTCGCGTTGGCCTGGTTGGCGAGGATCCGCACGAGGGTGTTCTCGGTCGTGGAACGGATCTTCGCGATCGTGTTGAAGATCGAACCGTGCGTCACGCGCAGGATGTTGGCGAAGTCCGTGTCGAACTGCTTGCCGCTGTCGCCGTTCAGGGTGTTGATGAACCCCTGCTGCTGCGGGCTGGGCTGGTTCGGGATCGTGATGTTGAGCATCGGCGCGATCTTGCGAACGGTCGAGTCCAGCGCCGCGTGGCCGTCGATCAGGTGCTTGCTCGCGGTGATGACCGCGGGGCTCGCCCCCTTCTTCAGACCTATCTGGCCGACCGGGTACTCCCACAGCCCTGCCGCGCGCACCTTGACCACGAAGTCCCGGTCCGCCTCGGTCAGCGGCCCCCACTGAGTGTTGGCGATCACGCGTGTGGGCGCGCTGGAGACCGTGTTGACGCCCAGCATTGCCGGATAGGCGAGGGCGACAAGGGTGATGCTGAGGGCTCCGCCCACAACCATGGTTCCCGTCGCGTTCCGCGAAAAGCGCACCGTACCTCCTGTGTCGTGGACCGCCCGTCGGCGGTACGGACAGTGGGGAGTACGGATCGGGGAAGCGTTCGAAGTCTTTGGTTTTGGTAAAGCCCGAGTGGGGCGCGTCACAAGTGGCGGGTGCGTCGGAGGGGCCCCGCCTGGTGGCGGGACCCCTCAGGTGTCAGGCGGCGGTGGGCCGTGCCGCCGTCCGACGGCAGGAACAGTCCGCGTCGATGCAGAGTGAGTTGTGGGCGAGTGCGGCCAGGATCGAGGCCTGCAGCCGGGTTTCCTGGCCCAGCTTGTCGACGATCCGCGCGACGTGCATCTTCACCGTCCGCTCGGCGATCCGCAGTTCGCCCGAGAGCTGACGGTTGCTCAGGCCTGTGGCCAGCAGGAGAAACACTTCCTTCTCCCGTTCCGTCAGGCAGTCCACCCCGGTGAACTCTTGTATGGGGTGGGCGTTCATCCGACGGTAGGCGCAGGTCGACCTCTGCATGGAAAGACCCTTCCGATCCCGCCTTTCCCAGCAGGGCCCCGTGCCCTGGGTGCGGCGGTGGTCAGAGACCAACTTAGCGCCCACCTCTGACAATTACCTGTCAAAAACGCACCACTGAGAGCTACTTGAGGTTGCCGTATATGCGTCTATGGACGCAGAAATATCAGAAACTGCCGTAATAGGCCGTGAGATCCGCCTCCGGGCAGGCGATGGAACCGATCAGGCAGTCGACGTTGGCGTACTTGCGTGTGTAGACGTTGGTGACCTTTCCGCCGTCGTAGATGTAGATGTAGTGATTCGGCATCAGCCGGTGCTTGCCGGACCGGATCGCGTAGTTGCCGCTCTTGGTGAGGTTCATGGTGAAGGACCCGTCGATGGCTCCCTTGACTCCGCCAAGGCCGCTGCAGAACGGGTTGGTGGCATGCATGACCATCCGCACGTCCACGTAGTTCGAGCCCGACCCCAGCTTCTTGACCTTCATGTCCTTGTCGCTGGCGGTCTTCGTGGCGACCAGCCTGCCGGTGCTCTTCGCGTACACGTGTGTCGCGTTGACGTGCTTGTTGCCCACCACGGCCTTGGACGACCACGTGATGGTGGCGTTCAGGGCGGTTCGGTACTTGCTCGACTTCCAGTTGAAGTCGGAGTGCCCGTCGCCGCCGAACTGGAAGTTCCTGCCGTAGTCGCAGCCCGCCAGCGGGGCGTTGACCTTCTTCTGCGGAATGAAGGCGACCCAGGTCAGGGTGGACTTCGAGGCCACACCGGCGGCGACCGCACGGGAGGCCGCCTGTCGGCGCAGCGCGGACAGGGATCCGGAGGCCGGCACGGCCACCTTCATGCCCCACAGCCGTGCCCGCGGGTCGCCCTGTTCCGGCAGTACGGGCGCGATCTGGTAGCGGTACACGGCGCCCGGGCGCACGTTCGTGTCGCGGAAGGACGTCACGCCCGCGACCGGGCGGGCCACTTCCTTCCCGTCGCGGGTGACGACGTAGCGGGCGTCCTTCGCGTAGCCCTCCCACGAGGAGGGGATCGCCGGGCGAACCCCTTCCCCGTGACCCGTTCACCGGGTCAGGCCGTACCCCACTCCTGGGCCTTCCGCTTCGCCGTCGTGTTGCCGCACGCGGTGATGGTGGCCTTCTGGCCGAGCGTCGACCCCGCCTCTGTCAGGCACTTGTTGGCCCACTTGCTGTGGATCTTGCTCTCGGACAGGACCCACTGCTGCGTCTTGGACGAGGCGTTGCAGGCCCGCTGGGTGACGACGGTACCGGCGGCAGTGCTGGAGACGCCCAGACACTTCGCCGACTTCTTGTTCTTGATCGTGTAGACGCCGGCGGACGTCCCCTTGAGCGTCCACTTCTGGTCGGAGCCCGACGTGCACTTCTTCTGCACGGCCGGGGCGCTGTTCGTGGTCTTGCCGTTCATGGAGAGGCAGATCCCTGTCGGACCCCACACCTTCTCCAGCCGTACATTGGTGTACGCGCTCGGAGTGACGTTTGCCCCGGACGCGGCGCTCGCGGGTACGACGAACGCCGCGAACAACGTCGTGGTGGCACCGGCGAGCATGACTGCCCTGGTTCCCTTGTGCATGGCGTATCCCCCTGTGGGCCATGAAAGCGATCTGGTGCGATCAGCCTAGGGAGATCCTTTCTGCCGCACAGCGTCCATAAGGGAGGTGTCCACAAGGGCAGTTGGGCGAGGGCGTACCGTTCTGTCCGACCAGTGGGCAATACCGCGCAGCGTGAAATCGGGGGTACTTCCGGCATGGCACGTCCATCCCGTAGAACGTGGTTCGTCCTCGGCGTGACGGGTGTCGCGGCCGTCGCCACCGCGGCCGTTCTCGTCGTGCACGAGTCGGACGCGCCGGCCTACGCCATCGAACAGGCCCCCCACGCCCATGCCGCCGCCTGCACGCGTATCGCCAAGGACTATCCGGCCGTGCTGGAGGGACACCGGCGTGCCGAGACCGGCACTCCAGGTGTCGCCGTGTGGGGCGACGAGGCGGTGGTGCTCCGTTGCGGGCTGGAACCCCCGGCCCCGACCACCGACCTGTGTGTGTCCGTCAACGGCGTGGACTGGGTCTACCGCCAGAGCCAGTCCCGTAACGGCCTCAAGGTGGTCGTCACGTACGGCCGCACCCCCGCCGTCGAGGTGACGCTCTCCGAGCAGGACACCGCGCTCGACAGTGCGCTGGTGGACGTGAGCCGGATCGTCCGGCCGATCCGGCAGCAGAGCCACTGCGTCGACTCCTCCGGAAACTGAAGGAACCCCGAGTGAAACGCATCCCCGCACGCGTCTACGTCCCCGTCCTCGCGGCCCTCGTCTGTGCCGGGGCACTCATCGGCGTGACCGAGGCCCGGGACGACCCGCACGGCACCCCGGGGCGCAGCTATGACGCGGACGGGACTCTGAAGATCGACGCCGCGCGGAGATCCGTTGCACCGGACATCGCCGGTACCGGCACCGACGGACGTACGGTCCGCCTCTCCGCGTACCGGGGGAAGACGGTCGTGGTGAACGTCTGGGCCTCCTGGTGCGGGCCCTGCCGTCAGGAGACGCCCATGCTGGTGCGCTACCAGGAGGAGACGAAGGGGCAGGGTGTCGTCGTCCTGGGGCTGAACGAGGACGACTCCGCCGGTGACGCACGCGCCTTCGCCCGTACCTACCACATGTCCTACGCCAGCCTCCTGGACCCCGACGGAAAACAGTTCCGCAAGCTGGCCAAGGGCCTGGTGAGCACCCAGGGTCTGCCCGTCACGCTCGTCATCGACCCGCGCGGCAGGGTCGCCGCGGCGACAGCCGGAGCGCTTTCCGAAGCCCGCCTGACGAGCGCGGTGACGGCGGCACGAACCGGTTCCTGACGGTGATCGAGCGCTTCCGGCAGCGCCGTCCGGCACCGAGCGGGTCGTCGGAGCCGGACGGGCGGTGCCTGCGCTAGGGCGTTTCTTGTGGATCAGCGTGCGGACCAGATGAAGATGCCCGCGATGTGCAGTGCGGCAAGGTAGACGGTGGCGGTCTTGTCGTATCGAGTGGCAAGGCCGCGCCACTGCTTGAGCTTGTTGATGCACCGCTCGACAGTGTTGCGCTGCCGGTAGGCGGTCTTGTCGAAGGCGGGTGGCCTGCCGCCGGACCGGCCCCGCCGCCTGCGCTTGGCGATCTGGTCGGCAGGCTGCGGGATGACGGCCCGGATGCCGCGGCGGCGCAGGTGGGTGCGGATGGCCCGGGAGGAATACGCCTTGTCCGCCAGGACTGTCTCCGGGGTGGTCCGGGGCCGTCCGACCGGCCGGGCCACCCTCAAGCGGGCCATGACCTCAGTGAATGCGGGTGCATCACCCGCCTGTCCCGGTGTGAGGCAGAAGGCCAGGGGGCGGCAACGTCCGTCGGCAACCAGATGGATCTTGGTGGTCAGTCCGCCGCGGGAGCGACCGAGGGCATGGTCGTGCGGCTCGCCGGCCGGGGCCCCTTTTGACGGGCCCCGGCGGCGTGCTGGTGGGCGCGGACGATGGTGGAATCGACGGCGACGACCCAGTCGAGGTCGCCTTCGGAGTCGGCCTGGGCCAGCAGCGCGGCGAAGACCTTCTCCCAGGTGCCGTCGGCCGCCCACTTCCGTAGCCGGTTGTGGACGCCCTTCCAGGAGCCGAACTCCTCGGGCAGGTCCATCCACGGGCAGCCGGTGCGGTACTTGAAGGCGATCGCGTCGATCACCTGCCGATGATCCCGCCACCGCCCACCCCGCCTCGGTGCCCGATCGGGTAACAGCGGCTCGATCCGGGCCCACTGGGCGTCAGTCAACGACACACCCAGACCAACGATCAGATGATCCGAAGGAAACGCCCTAAGCGAATTGGCCCGGCTGGTAGTCGCCGGCCGGCATCGTGAGCATGACGTTCATGCGGTTGAAGCTGTTGATGAGGGCGATCAGCGAGACGAGGGCCATGAGCTGCTCGTCGTCGTAGTGCTTCGCGGCGTTCCCCCACACCTCGTCGCTCACCCCGCCGGACGCGTCCGCGATGCGGGTGCCCTGCTCCGCGAGCTCCAGCGCGGCGCGTTCCGCGTCGGTGAACACGGTGGCCTCGCGCCACACCGCGACGAGGTTCAGCCGTACCGAGGTCTCGCCGGCGGCCGCGGCGTCCTTGGTGTGCATGTCGGTGCAGAACCCGCAGCCGTTGATCTGACTCGCCCGGATCTTCACCAGTTCCTGCGTGGCGGCGGGCAGCGGCGAGTCGGCGACGACCTTGCCCGCGGCGATGAAGTGCTTCAGGGCCTTGCCGGCGATGGGGCTGGTGAAGGCGTTGAGTCGAGCACCCATGGTGGGCTCCTCTGCGTTTCGTTGTTCCGTTGCCGTTGCTTCCACAGGACTGACGAAACGGGCCGCGCGAATGTGACAACGCGCGAAAAACAGGTGGAGCGCCGCCGCGGTCCGCCCCTACCGTGCTGCGGAACCGAGTCGTCTGGGCAAGGACGTGCCGTTGTACACCGTGTGAGACCCCCCGAGTGCTGAATCGTCGCGCGTCGCGCTGGTGCGCCGCGCTCCTTTTTGCTGCGGTCTTCTCACTGGAACCGGTGTACTCCTGTGCTCGAAACCTGGGTGGTCATGCCCACCTGCCTGCCCCTCGTCCGCCGCCGCTGCCACGCCTGCGGGGCCGGACACTTCCAAGCAAGCGGCAAGTTCCGCGTCAACGCCCACCACAAGCTGCTGGACGTCTGGCTCCTGATCCTCTGCACGGGGTGCGGGGACACGGCGAAACTGACGGTCATGGAACGGGCGAACGTGCGCTCCATACGACCGGAACTGTTGGCGCGGCTGCACGCCAACGACGTTGTTCTGGCCGGGGAGTTGCTCCAGGATCCCGCCCTGCAGCGCCGTAACCGCATCGCCCTCGACTGGTCCGGCGCGTGGCGCCTCGACACACGCGGATCGGACCACCTGAACCGCGAGGCGATCGACATCGCGGTCCACTTCACGGCCCGCATCCCGATCCGCCCGGTCCGACTGATCGCGGAGGGCTGCGCCTTGCCCCGGGCCGAGGTCGAACGCCTGATCACGGAGGGGCGGTTGGTCTCGACGGTCCGCCTGAACGACAGGGTCTCGGACAACTTCACGTTCACCCTGAAGCGCTGACGCTATTGCGCCCGTGGGGCCTGCCGGGCGGGTCCTACGGGCGTGGGGTGAGGGTGCCCGTGCGTATCGCTTGGAGCAGTTGGGCGAGGGGGGCGGGGGTGGTGGTGAGTGCGGTGGCGGGGGTGTCGGATTCGCGGAGGTGGATCGTGGTGGGGGTTGCGCCGAGTTCGACGCAGTCGTTGCCTTCACCGCCGCCCGAGAAGGATGACTTCTGCCACTGAGCGGGGGTGATCATGGCTCTACCTCACAGATCCTTGGCCAACTGGTGAATGAGGTCACGTGACTGCGCGGGGTCGAGCGACTCGTTCCTCACTTTACGGAAGAGCTTTCGAAAGTGCGCCAGTTGGGCATCGGAGTCGAGGAACGCGGTGCCGTGCGGAGCGTCGCGTACCACGGTGTCCAGGCGGGGTACCACCCCGCCCAGGTGCACCATCGCGCCACCGGCTCCCGCGAAGGCGTCCAGTTCGAACGGGATGACCCGCACGGTGATGTGTTCCGCCTCCGACAGCTCCAGGATCTGGGCCAGTTGAGCACGGAAGGCGACCCGGCCGGCCACCCTGATGCGGAGCGCGGCTTCGTGGATCACGGTCACGTACGGGATGGGGGCCGGGCCCTCGATGATGACCTTCCGCTTCATCCTGTGGGCGACCCGGTAGGCCAACTCGCCTTCCGGGAACTCTGGGTTCATGTAGGAGAAGAGGTCGCGTGCGTAGGCCTCGGTCTGAAACAGACCGGGCACGTGCGTGACCGCCACGTCATGACGGAACGTCGCGTGATGATCCAGCTCGGCGAGGTCGAAGTAGGCGGCGGGGAGTACACCCCGGTACTCCTCCCACCAGCCACGCGTCCGGTCCGTTGCCATGGCCACGAGGGCGTCGACCAAATCGCTTTCGGCGCAGGCGAAGTTGGCGGCGAGTCGGCGCACGGTCTCTTCGCTGACCCCGGCCACACCGGACTCGATCTGGCTCAGCCGTCCCGCGTCGGTTCCCAGTGCCGCCGCTGCTTCGCGTCCCGTCAGCCCGGCTGCCTCGCGCAGTTTCTGCAGTTCGGCACCTAGGCGCGCCTGGCGCGCGGTGGGTTGCCTTCTCCGCGGCATGGGCTCTTCCCTCGTTCCTCAACAGCCTTTGGGCACCGCCCCGTTCGTGGGCAGATTACGGCAACAGCTTGCGGTGGACCAATGTTGGACCCTACCGTCGGTGATGTGCCGCACACCCTGCGAAACACCGGGGTACCGGAAGCGCACCGCTCCGTCCTGCCACGACGGCTGCGGCACTGCCACCGTCCCCGAAGGCCAACTCCCCACGACACGCACGGAGTTCACGCATGCCCAAAACCGAAGGTCCTGCCCCCTGGGAGTACTCCCTCCACATCCCCAACGACCTCCTTTCCGTCACGGTCTGCCGTCGTACCCTCCGCCTCGTCCTGACGATGCACGGGCTGATCGGCCTGGTCGACACCGCCGAACTCCTGGCAACGGAGCTGGTGGGCAACGCCGTACGTCATACGGACGGTCCCGCCGCGCTGCGAGTGTCCTGGTCGCCGGACATCCTCCGGATCGGGGCTTGGGACGCGAACCCCGAACCTCCGCAACCCCCAGGTGAGTTGACCTCGATCACCGATCTGGAGGACGGGCGCGGACTCGCCCTCGTCAAGGCCTGCGCGAACCAATGGGGATGGCAGCCGCTGTCCAGGGACGGCCGCCGGGGCAAGTACGTCTGGTGCGAACTGGGCGGCGTGGCCTGAACGTTCCTTCCCCCCTCGAAAGAGTGAACGTACCCGAATCGGCCGGACAGCCGGGTCCTTGATCCACCTAGGTTGCGCACATGGTCACATCAGCTCACGAAGGCATGCACCGGATCTTCCAGGAGCGGCCCGAGATCCTCACGCCCGTCTTCGACGTACTGGGCGTCGCGTTACCTGAGAAGGCGGCGGTGTACGCGATCACCACCGACGCGACGGAGACGCGGCCGATGGCCCGTCACATCGATACGGCGCTGCGGATCTGTCCGTCCGACGGCGAGGACTTCCTGCTCGCCGTCGAGGCGCAGGAGCGGCGGGACGACAGGAAGGAGCAGAGCTGGGCGTACTACGTCGCGTATCTCCAGTCGAAGTACAAGCTGCCGGTGCTGCTGCTCGTGGTCTGTCGCGACCGGGCCACGGCCAAGTGGGCGGCCGGTCCGTTCGACTGCGGTACACGCGGCTGGACGGTCCAGCGCACGTGCCCCCTCGTCGTCGGGCCGGACAACCTCCCGATGATCACGGACGTGCGGAGCGCGGCGAAGAATCCCGCGATGGCCGCGTTCTCCGCCCTGACACACGCCAACAACCCCGAATGCGACGCCATACTGGACGCACTGGACCAGGCCCTCGGCGGCATGGACTCCGACGCCTCCGACTACATCTACCAATTTCTCGACGTCACTCTGGGGGACACCCCCGCCGGAGACAAATGGAGGAGCATCATGGGTTTCGTCAACTACTTCCCCGGCCGAGGGCACCTCATGGAGAGGGCCTACTTCGAAGGTGAGGCGGCTGGAGAGGCCAAGGGCGTCCTGCGCGTCCTGGAAGTCCGTGGGCTGGTCGTCTCCGACGACGTCCGGGAACGCGTCACCACCTGCACCGACCTCGACCGCCTCAACGACTGGCTCGACCGGGCCGGTACGGTCGACCGGGCGGAGGAGTTGTTCACCGAGGAGACGGACGGCCAGGAGTAGGCCAACGCCCTTCCGTTGACGGAATGTTGACCGGTGGATGGCACAGCGTTGGCGAACCCCCGCTATACGTTCGGCCCCATGCCACCACTCCCCCCACACCCCCAGCGGGCGGCCCGTCAGGTCCCGCTCCCCGTCCTCCCGTACCGCAAGCCCACCAAGGGCCGTGACTACTGGGTGCTGAACGACGTCCTTCCGGATGTCGACGCCGTACGGGAACGGTGTCTCGCGAAGGACGACTGGGTGAAGGGGTATCCGTACACCTCGGAGACCTGGCCCGGGCTGCGGACCATGCCGGGGTTGGAGCCCTCCGAGTTGGGGCGGATCGAGCGGCTGGTCAAACAGGCCACCGGGGCCAAGGAGTTGTGGGTGCAGAAGGCGCCCGGCGGCGGGACGCTCAACCACAACTGCATCCAGGTCGTGGGGGAGGGCGAGAGCGAACCCCGGCCTCACACCGACTCGCGGTCGCTGTGCCGGTACGCCGCCGTGCTGTATCTGAACCCGTCCGTGCCGAAGGACTGCGGGACCAGTTTCTACCGGCAGCATCTGCCCGGCGGCCGGCTCGGCGGCAACGTCGTGCAGGCTCCGCACAACAACCTCGTCGAGGCGTTGGGTACACGGTTCGTGGCGCCGGATGCGTTCGAGGAAGACGTGCGCGTGCCGCACAAGTACAACAGTCTCCTGCTCTACCACGCCAACCTCGTGCACAGCGCGACCGGTTACCACGGCAGCACCCTGGAGGAGAAGCGGATGACCGCCGTCTTCTTCTGGATGGCCTGACCCGACCGACGCCCGCTCCAGGGTGCCGGTGTCACCCGAACGGCGTGGCACTGCTCGCGGAACCGGGGCGTCGGGGATGCGCTGGCAGGGTGACGGAACTCGACCGGCTGCGGGCCCGGGTGGCTGCCCTGGAGGCGGAGCGGGCGCGTGGGCCCGGGCGCCGCGTGCGTTCGCTGGTTGCCGTGCTGCTCGTTGTCGTCGGGTGTGTGCTCGCTCCGCTCGGGGTCGTGGCCGCGTGGACGGCGGACACGGTGGGCGATACGGAGCGTTATGTGCGGACGGTGGCGCCTCTCGCCGATCATCCGGACATCCAGGACGCCGTAGCGGACCGGGTGACGGTGGCGGTCATGGGACATCTCGACCTCGCTACCCTGCTGTCCGGCGTCGCGCCCGCCCAACGCCCGCTGCTGGAGAAGGCGTTGGGGGCGCTCGGCGGCTCCCTGGAGGACGCGGTCCGCGCGTTCGTGCACGACAAGGCGCGGGCCGTCGCCGCCTCCGACGCCTTCGCCGGGATCTGGAGGGACGCGAACCGGCGTGTCCACAGCACTGTGGAAAAGGCCCTGACCGGCAGCGGCGGCGGTGCTGTACGGCTCGACGGCGGCGCGGTGACGCTCGACGTCGGTCCGGTCGTGGACCAGGTGAAACAGCGGCTGGTCGCCGACGGGATGACGGTCGCTGGGAAGATCCCGGAGATTCAGACGTCGATCACCCTCGTCCAGAACGACGACCTCGACTCGTATCGGAAGTACTTCCGGCTTCTTCAACTGGCGGGCGTCTGGCTGCCGTTGGTGGTCCTGGTCCTGGTCGCGGCCGGCGTGCTGCTGGCGGGGCGGCGGCGCAGGGCACTGGTCACGGGTGCGCTGGGGGTCGCCGTCGCGACCGGCCTGCTCGGCATCGCGCTGCGGATCGCCCGCGCCCTGTACCTCGACGCGCTCCCGGCCGGGGTGTCACAGCCCGCCGCCGCGGCCGTGTACGACGCGCTGACCCGGTTCCTGAGCACGACGGTGCGGATGGTCGTCGCGGTGGGGGTGGTGGTCGCGCTCGGTGCCTGGCTGACGGGGCCCAGCCGGCGGGCGGGTCTCGTACGGCGGCTGTGGACGTCCGGGATCGGGGCGGTGCGGGCCACCGCCGACGGGGCGGGACTGCGTACGGGGCCGGTGGGGCCGTTCGTGCGCCGGTACCGGACGTGGATCGGCCGGCTCCTGGTGGCCGCGGCCCTGCTGACCTACCTGCTGTGGTCGTATCCGACGGGGTGGGTCGTGGTGGGGCTGGCGCTCGCGCTGCTGTTCGCGCTGGCGGTGGTGGAGTTCCTCGCGGCGGACGAAGACCCGGCGGACGAGCATCCGGGACTCACCCGGACGGCGTAACCCCCCTGGTGGACGGCGGGCCTCGGCCGGATGGTCGAAGCACCACACACCACAGAGAGGTGGGGCATCGCCATGACGCAGCAGCCGCACTCGACCCAGCAGCCGCATTCGACGTCCACCGGCGGTGAGGAGAAACCCCCGGTCTGGAACGACGCCGGCCAGCACACCGGTCAGGCCCCCGGCAGCCGTGGCTACGGCCCGCCCCCGTCCGGCGGCGGGCTCGCGGTCGGCGGTGCCGTCTTCGCCGGTGTCCTGATGCTGATGAACGGCGTCATCGCCATCCTCCAGGGCATCTCCGCGCTCGCCAAGGACGACGTCTACACCCGCGTCGGCGACTACGTGTACAGCATCAACCTCACCGGCTGGGGCGTGATCCTCCTCTGCCTGGGCGCCGTGGGCGCGGTCACCGGCTGGGGCATCCTCAGGGGCATGGCCTGGGCCCGCGTCTGCGGCATCGTCCTCGCGAGCCTCAGCGCGATCCTCCAGTTCATGTTCCTGCCATACGCCCCGATCTGGTCGGTCATCATGATCGCGGTCGACGTGTTCGTCATCTGGGCACTGGCGGTCTACGACCCGAAGACCTCCGGGGCGCGTCAGTAGGGACGGCGAACGGCCGAACCGGCGAGTGGGCGGGTCAGACGTGTCCGATGCCGCCCCCGCCGAAGGAACCGCTCCTTCCCGGCAGCCAGCGCTGCCGGCTCTGGTCCTTTCCCGTCCGGCTTCCGGAGTGATGGAGCTGGTACGGCATCAGCCGTTCCTTCTCCTCCGAGGCGACGGGCATCTCGTCGGGTTCCCGCATCTCGCGCATCTCATGGACGGCGCCGGTGTCGGGGAGGTGCGGCTGCTCCTCGGGGAGCGGCCGCGGAAGTTCCTGGTCACGGACCTTCATACCGAAATGTATGGCCCAGACCAGCGCGCCTGCGATCAGCAGGCCACCCAGAAAGGCTGCGCCCACGTCGAGCGTGTTGTGCGACGACGCGGCCAGCAGTTCGTACGCTGCCGTGCTCATACTCCGAGTATCACTCTTTGGGAGTGATTGTGGCCATCCGCGTGAGATAAGCGGTGACCTCGGCGGGGTCCCGGGTGAACAGCGCCACGTGGTTGTCGGGGCGGATCAGCACGAGGGCCGGGCCGGTGATCCCGTACGCCCGCCGGGCGTGCCCCTCGTGATCGCGCAGGTCCTCGTCCACCGTGAACCCCTGCATCAGGCCGTCGTGCTCGGCCGCCAACTTGCCTACGGTGTCCGCGAGTTCGGCGCCGAAGCCGAGCAGCGTGAACCGCGGGTCGGCGTACACCTGGAAGAGCCGGACCGGGTGGCCCGAGGTGTCGAGGCAGGGGGCGTCGGGCGCGCGGTCGCCGGGGCGCAGGGCGGCGGGATCCCCAGCAGCTGCGACAGAGCCGTCGGCCGGACCCGCGAGGGAGCTCCACGGGTAGCCGGTGCCCATCGGCGGCGGAGCGGCGACCTCGATACCCGTGCCGGGTTCCTTGACCCTTTCGAGCACCTGGGCGTACAGGTCGCTGGTGACCCCCAGCGTCCAGGCGGCCACCGGAAGACGCTCCTCCTCGTACGTGTCCAGGAGCCCGGCGTCGGCCTGCCCGGTGGCCGCGAGGGCCAGCTTCCAGCCCAGGTTGTAGGCGTCCTGGATACCGGTGTTCATACCAAGCCCGCCCGCGATCGGATGGACATGGGCCGCGTCCCCGGCGAGCAGGACCCGGCCGACCCGCATCCGGTCGACCATGCGGACATTGACCCGCCAGACGGAGAGCCAGGTCGGGTTTCTCAGCGTGACGCCGGGCACGCGCGCGTACCGGTCGAAGATCCGCTGGAAGCTCTCCAGCGACGGCGGCAACGGCTCGCCGTCCGCGTCGAGTTCGGGACTCGCCTGGAGCTGGAAGGAGTCCGTGCCGGGCATGGGGCACAGCGCCACCCCGCCGCCGTCCGACGTGAACCACTGGTGCCACACGTCCCGGCCGATCCCCTCGGCCTCCACGTCCCCGACGACCATCGACTGCGTCTCGTCGGTCGTACCGTCGAAGCGCACCCCCAGCACCTTGCGCACCCGGCTGCGCCCGCCGTCACAGCCCACCAGGTAACCGGCCCTGACGCGCTCCCCGTCGGCGAGGACGGCCGTGACCCCGTCCGCGTCCTGCTCGAACTCGACGACCTCCGTGCCGAGTCGGACTCCGACCCCGAACTCCGCGAGCCGCTCGCGCAGGATCTGCTCCACCTTCCACTGCCCTATGAGCACCCCCCGCTCGTACGGCGCGTCCGGCGTGGGGAGCGCGTCCGCGAACGGGTCGGTGTCGTTCACATGCCTGCCGTCGAAGTACTTGCGGAAGGGGAGCCGTGTCGTCCCGGTGGCGAGCACGCGCTCGGTGCCGCCCACGTCCTCCAGGACCTCCAGGGTGCGCGGCTGGAGGCCCTTGCCCCGGGACTCCCGGTGCGGGGCCGGCGCCGCGTCCACGATCCGCACCCCCACACCGCGCCGGGCCAGCTCGATGGCGAGCGTGAGGCCGGTCGGCCCGGCGCCCGCGATCAGTACGTCGTCGCTCATCGCGATCCCTCTCGTCGTCGTTGCCTCAAGGGAACACCGAACGGCAAGAAAATGCAACCGGGTCTCAGAAGATTCTCGACTTCACTCCATCTCGGGTCTCATTTGATTCTCGGTCTCATCGTCTGGTAATGTGGCCCGCATGGACGAACTCCCCGGCCTCCGCGAGCGCAAGAAGGAACGCACCCGGAACCTCATCGCACAGGAAGCCCTGCGTCTCTTCCGCGAGAAGGGGTTCGACGAGGTGTCGGTCGTCGAGGTCGCGGCGGCGGCCGAGGTCTCCAAGGCCACGCTGTTCCGGTACTTCCCGGCGAAGGAGGACCTGGTCCTGCACCGCTTCGCCGACCACCTCGGCGAAGCGGCCCGCGTCGTACGCGGACGCCCGCCGGCCCTGTCCCCCACGGCCGCCCTGCGCGCCCACTTCCTGGACCGCCTCGCCGCCCGCGACCCGATCACCGGCCTGAACGACCACCCAGACGTGCTCAGCTTCATGGACCTGCTCTACGGCACCCCGAGCCTCCAGACCGGCCTGGCGCAGCGCTACCGCAGCCAGGAGATCGACGCGCTCGCCGAAGCCCTCCCCGACGTCCCCGACTCCACCCCGCTCACCAGACGCCTCGCCGCCACACACCTGATCGTCGTCCAGCAGGAACTCAGCACGGCGAACTGGCGCACGATGGCCGCGGGCCGCACCGCCGACGAGGCCTACGCCGACGCCGTCGCCGAGGCGGAGCGCGCGTACGGCCAGCTCATGACCGGCCTGGACACGGTGTACCCGGCCGGGACACCGGCCGGGGCGGCGGGGCACCCGATGGTGTAGTCGGCTACACCATGCATCCGGCACCCTGCTCTCCCGCGCCGCCCGGAATCCGGTGCCAGCCTGGTGAGCATGGGTATGACAGTGCGGCAGGCGACGCGGGCGACGGTTCAACTGGCCAGAGGTGTGGCCATGACGTTCGGGACGTATCTCTTCGTCACCGCACTGCTGATCGCGACCATGGGGACGCTGTTCGTGGTCGGTGCCTGGATGCTGCCCGAGGCGGTGCTGCTGGTGCGCCGGATCGCGGGCGCCAGGCGGCGGCAGGTCGCCGGGTGGAGCGGGCGGGAGATCGCGGAGGCGTACGTGCCGCTGGACGGACGGCCGTTGCGGGAGCGGTTCGTCGCGGCGGTCCGCGATCCCGGCACGTTCCGGGACCTGCGGTGGATGTTCGCCCAGTACGCGTACGGGCTGCTCGGACTGCTCGCCGTCCCGCTGTGGATCGTGGCGCTGCCCGTCGACGGCGTGTGGTGCGGGCTGCTGCGGCGCCGGGCGCTCGTCCTGCCGCTGCTCGGGCGGCTCGCGGACCTCGACGCGCGCTGGTCGGCCGCCCTGCTGAAGCCGTCGCCGAAGGCGCTGCTCACCGAGCGGGTCGAGGAACTCGCCGAGACCCGGGCCGGGGTGATCGCCGCGCACGAGGCCGAACTCCGGCGCATCGAGCGGGACCTGCACGACGGGACGCAGGCCCGGCTGGTGGCGCTGTCGATGCGGATCGGACTGGCCAAGCGGGCCTACGACCGGGACGGCGGCGGTGATCCGGAGGCCGCCCGGCGGCTGCTCGCGCAGGCGCAGGACCAGGCGGAGGAGGCGCTGACGGAGCTGCGTCACGTGGTGCGCGGCATCCACCCGCCGATCCTCACCGACCGCGGGCTCGCCGGTGCCGTACAGGCGCTCGCCGCTGGCAGCGGGCTCCAAGTGGCCCTGGATGTGGAGGAGTTGGCGACCGGTCCGCGGGCCCCGGCCGCGGTCGAGGCCGCCGCGTACTTCCTGGTCGCCGAGGCGCTCACCAACGCGGCCAAGCACAGCGGCTCGGACCGCGCCGAGGTCCGGCTCGCCCGGGTGCCCCACGGGCTGACGGTGTGCGTACGGGACGAGGGAAAGGGCGGCGCCGAGGAGGCCGCCGGCACCGGACTGCTCGGTCTGCGCCGCCGTATCGCCGCCCTCGACGGGACCGCAGACGTGAGCAGCCCCGCCGGAGGACCCACGGTCGTCGCGGCGGAGCTGCCCTACACCTGGTGAACAGGCGTCAAAGAACCACTAGTTGGAGAAGTAGATGTACTTCCAGCCGCTGTACGTCGTCGAGTTGACGCTGTCACCGGAGGAACCGTTGATGTACGCGGCCCGGATGCGGGCCTTGATGCCGGACTCGCCGGGGGCGCCGAGGTTCACCGCGACCTTGCCGTTCGTGCCGAGGCCGAAGTACTCGGAGTCGGAGTCGTACCAGCGGCCCTGGTAGTAGACCTGAAGGTCGAGCCGCTCCTCGCGGTTGGGGTAGTACGTCATCGTCGTGGTGACGATCGGCGCCGAGTTCTTGTGGAACCAGTAGTACGACGTCGAGCCGATCTTCGCCGTCTTGTAGTGCTTGCTGATCGCCGTGGAGATCTTGACCTTGGCGTACGCGTTGACCTTCACCGTCTTCGACGCGTAGCGGGCGTCACCGGCGAAGACCGCGGAGACGGCGGTGTCGCGGGTCATGTCCACGGTCACCGTGAGGTTGCCGCTGGAGTTGACCTTGCCGGTCTTGACGAGCTTCTTCGGCTTGTCGCCGCCGAAGGGGTCCGCGTAGATCGAGACCGTGCGGTTCTTGTAGGTCTTGCCGAGGTGCGCGGTGAACTTCACGTCGGCGCCGTACGAGTACAGCTTGCCGTTGTTGTTCAGGCTCAGGCCGGTGGCCGCGCGGGACACGGAGACCTTGTCGGAGGCGCTGACCGCCGCGTGCCCGGTGTCGCCCGCGTAGGCCACCTTGTAGGTGACCGTGCCGCCGGCCGGCGGGGTGTCGGCGAAGGAGTACGTGCCGTTCGACTGGACCGTGACGGTGGGCAGCGCCTTGCCCTTCGGGGACTCCAGGTCGGTGCGCGTGACCTGGAGCTTCACCCCGGCGGGCAGGGCGACCGTCGCCGAGAGCTTGCCGGTGACGGTGAGCTTCTTGGCGCGGGCCGCGGAGGAGGGGGCGTTGACCGTGAGGGTCGGGACGTTCTTCTCGGGGTCGGTCAGCGCCTTGAGGGTGTAGCCGCCGCTGGACTTCGCGACCAGCGCGAAGATCCGTGAGTCGTCCGGGGCCCAGGTGAGGTCGGCCGTGCCGTAGACGCCGTTGCTGTACGTGCGGATCGCCTTCGTGGCGTTCGGCCGGTACGTGGTGATCGTGCCGCCGCTGACCGACGCGACCGTGCCGTCGGCGGCGATGTCGGCCTGCTGGCCGTTCGGGTAGGTGCCCGCCTGGGCGAACCTGCCGTCCGCGTAGGCGTCCCGCACCGAGCCGTTGACCAGCACCTCGTCGGCACCGGGCACCAGGTCGATGTCGTAGATGCCGCTGTTGAGCGTGTAGTCGCCGCCGTAGTAGGCGACCTTCTGCGGGGTGGCCCCCGAGACGTCCAGGACGGCCATCGAGTCGGTGGAGATGCCGGTCTCGCCGATGGCGAGGAGGCCGGGCCGGGACGCGGCGGTGTCGAGGAAGCCCGGGTCCCAGATCGTGACGCCCTCCGGCAGCTGCGCCAGTGTCACGGGGTCGGTGCCGCTCGCCGGGTCGGTGGCCGGGTCGAACGAGCCGAGGTTGCCGGACCACTGGTCGCCGTAGGTGAACCAGACCTTGCCGGCGGAGAAGGCGAGGTAGCGCGGGCCCTTGCCGGTGGCGACCGGGTAGCGGGCCTTGACGTCGAGGGTGGCCGCGTCGATCGCCACGATCTCGTGCGTCTCCTGCGCCGCCGCGTAGACGGTGGCCCCGTCGTCGGAGAGGGCCAGGTCGGAGACCCCCTTGATGCCGCCGACCGAGGCGAGGACGTTGCCCGAGTAGTCGGTGGCCGCGACCGTACCGGCCGCACCGTCGCCCACGAACACCCGCTTGAGGGCGCCGTCCGCGACCAGGCCGCCGGGCGAGGTGACGGCGGCGGTGGCCGCCGAGGCCGTACCCGTCGCTACGACGCTGAGCGCCGCCGAGCCGAAAAGAACCGCGAGCGCTGTCGCGGTGGAGATGCTGCGCATCCGCACGTGCTGTTCCCCCCACAAGGAAAACCGGTCAGGAGACCGGGAGTTGAGAGCGCCGCGCAGCACCCGGACGTGACCGCGGATGAGAGACGCGGTGACGCGCGGGGCGCGGCTGCTATGCGCAGCGTATGGCATGCCTGTGACAGGTGGGAAAGGGGTTATCCCGGCACGGGCCCGCCGGGAGGGTGCGGTACCTCCCGGCAGGCTCCCGAGGGCTCGGTCGCGCGTCAGTTCTGGTGCACGGAGTTGCGGCCCGGTCCGCCCGACAGGACGTCCGTGCCGGTGCCGCCCCACAGGGTGTCGTTGCCGGAGTTGCCGTAGATGGTGTCGGCGCCGGCGTTGCCGTAGAGGACGTCGTTGCCCGTGCCGCCGTAGATGTAGTCGTTGCCGGCGCCGCCGCTGATCCGGTCGTTGCCGGCGCCGCCGGTCAGGCTCTGGCCGCCCGCGCCGCCGGTGATGACGTCGTTGCCCGCGCCGCCGTCGACCGCGCTGCCGGTGGTGGTGATCGTGTCGTTGCCGTTGCCGCCCTGGGCGATGGTCATCGCGCCGGCGTGGATGGTGTCGTTGCCGTTCTCGCCCCAGCCCACCGAGTACTTGCCGAGGGTGAGGGTGTCGTTGCCGGTGCCGCCCGAGACGTAGTTGCCGTCGACGCTGCCGTCCTCGGTGTACGTGTCGTTGCCGGCGCCCAGGTCGGCGGAGGCGAAGTAGTACGTCTGGGACGTCCTGTTGTGGTACGTCAGGCTGTCGTTGCCGTCGCCGAGCGTCAACTGGACGGTGGGGTAGGGGTCCTGGCTGTCCAGCATGGTGACCGTGCAGGAGACCTTGGTGTGGTCCGAGGCGGTGGGGTACGCGCAGCCGGTGCCGGGCTTGATGGTGACGACGTCGTCGATGACGTACGTGATCCTGTCGGTGCCGGTCGTGTGCGTCGCGGTGACGACCGCCTTGTTGGCCTGTCCGGCGGCGGCCGTGTACAGGACCTCGTTGCCGCCGTTGCCGAGCGCGGCGGTGGCCGGAGCGGTGGCCGCGCTCGCGGTCTGGGCGAGGAGCAGCGGAGCGGCCAGGGCCGTGCCGAGGGCCAGGGTCGCGAGGCGACTGACAGAACGGGTGGACATCGCACAACCTCCGTGAAACGTAAGGGGAGTTGGCGGATTCCGAGGAATTCGAATTCCGACACCGCGTACGACCCTCCCTTCCGGGGCTTGGTTGTGCCCCTTTTCGCACGAGAGGTGCCCCGGCGCGAAACGTCAGCCGCGATTCAGCGCGAATTCATGAACTGGCCCGCCGATCGAGGACAACCCTCGCTATGAGGCACGGGCCAGTTCCGTCGCGTCACGGCGGAACGCCCACCGCATCTCCGGTTCCATCGCGAAACGGAAGGCCCGGCGGACGGGCGGTGCGCACAGCGCGGTCACCACGGCGGCGGCGACCACCGTCACCGTGAGTTCGCCGAGTGGGCCCTGGACCCACGAAGGGCCGTACCAGCCCCAGGACTTGGCGCCCTGCGCGACAAAGCCGTGCAGGAGATAGCCGTAGAGCGTGCCCGCGCCCAGGGCGGTGAACCAGGTACGGCGGCGCGGTACCCAGGCCAGGAAGCAGGCGACCAGGAGGGTGGAGACGGCGAACAGGGCCAGTGTCATCAGCGGGCCTTCCCAGTCGGGCACGCCGAGTTGCTCCGCGCTCGCGTTGTGGAAGAGCCAGGAGTAGTCGAAGCGCGGCACCGACCAGTAGGCCAGTGCGAGCGCGCACCCGACCACCGGGACCGCCGACTGCCGTACCTCGGGCCGCCGTACGAGCTGGAAGTGTTCGGGCTTCAGGGAGAGGCCGAGCACGAAGTACGGGAGGAACTGCAACACCCGTTGCAGATCGAGGTCGTTGCCGATGGACGGGGAGAGCGTCGCCAGCATCGCGATCGCCAGGGCGAGGGGCAGCGGGTGGCGGACGTGGTTCCAGACCGGGGTGGTGAGGCGCCAGACGAACAGGGCCGCCAGGAACCACGTCAGATACAGCGGGTCCAACAGGCTGATCGCGCGGTCGGGTTGGTGGTCCGTCCAGCGGGTGAAGAGGGTGTACGCCGTCTCGAAGACGACGTACGGCACGACGATTCCCGTGAGCAGCCGCCGGATCTGGAGCGGGGTGGCGCGGAAACTCCGGGAGAAATAGCCGGAGATGACGATGAACGCCGGCATGTGGACGGCGTACACGAGCGTGTAGAGCGCGGTGACGCTGCGGCTGCCGGAGCGCAGCGGCTCCCAGGAATGGCCGATCGCCACCAGGACGATCGCGAGGTATTTGGCGTTGTCGAAGAAGGGGTCGCGCTGCTTCCCGGGGGCGGGCTCCGGCGCGCCGGCGGTGGCGGCGGACGGTCGTACGGGGGTCTCGGCGGAGGCGGTGGGAGAAGCACGCATTCCGCTCGCCTCACCGCCTTCCGGCGATCCAAACCCCGTCTTTCATGTGACGCGTGTGACATACGGCGCATGTGTGACGCTCAGCCGAAGCGGCCCGCCACATAGTCCGCCGTCCGGGAGTCCTTCGGGGAGCCGAAGACGTCGTCGGTCGCGCCGGCCTCCACGATCCCGCCGGGGGTGCCCTGTTCGGCGAGGAAGAACGCGCACTGCTGGGAGACGCGGGCGGCCTGCTGCATGTTGTGGGTGACGATCACCACGGTGACCTGCCCGGCCAGTTCGTGGATGGTCTCCTCGACCCGGCGGGTGGAGGTCGGGTCGAGCGCCGAGCACGGCTCGTCCATGAGGAGGACCCGGGGGCGTACGGCGAGCGCGCGGGCGATGCACAGCCGCTGCTGCTGGCCGCCGGACAGCGCGCCGCCGGGCTGGCGGAGCCGGTCGCGGACCTCTTTCCACAGCCCGGCCCGGGTCAGCGACTCCTCCACCAGCTCGTCCTTCTCACGGCGGCCCACCCGCGTGCCCGTCAGGCGCAGACCGGCCACCACGTTGTCGTAGATCGACATCGCGGGGAACGGGTTCGGCTTCTGGAAGACCATGCCGATACGGCGGCGGGCGTCCGTCAGCCGCCACGAGGCGTCGTAGATGTCCTCGCCCTCGAAGAGCACCTCGCCGCCGAAGGCCGCCGACGGGATCAGCTCGTGCATCCGGTTGAGGGTGCGCAGGAACGTCGACTTGCCGCAGCCGGACGGCCCGATGAGCGCGCTGACCTGGCCCGCGGGCATGGTCAGCGACACCTGCCCGAGCACCTGGTGGGTGCCGAACCAGGCCGAGACGGCGCGGGCTTCGAGGGTCGCGGGGGCGGCCGTCGGGTCGACGACGGGGAGGACGGCGGTGTCGGTCTCGGTCTCGGTCTCTGTCACGGTCATGTCGGGTTCCCTCGGTTCACAGCAGGTTCGGCAGCAGTTCGGTGGTGCGCGTGGCGACCTGGAGCCCCAGGACCGCGACGAGCGGGGCGAAGACGATCCACGTCTGGTGACGGCCCCAGCGGTGCCAGGCCCATACGGCCCCTACGGCGGCCAGCAGCAGCGCCTGGAGCCACATCACCAGGGGCCACGGCACGCCGTCGGGACGGGCGAGGGGTTCTTCGGAGTCCGGCAGGGTGCCGGAGCGGATCACCGCGGCCGGGGTCTGGAAGGCGGTCGAGACCAGGTCGGCGTCGACGCGCAGGACGCCGGCCGGCATGAAGTGCGGGCCGGTCGCGGTGACCAGGACGAGACGCCCCTGGCCGGCGGCGAGGGGCGCGGGCGCCGGGTCGCCGGCCCGGCGGACGCCGGTGACCCGGTACCTCGCCGTGCCCTGGCCGGTGGTCACGGTGAACGTGACCCCCTCGCGGAGCTCGGCCAGCCGCCCGAACGGGCCGCCGTAGGCCGCCGCCCGGCCCATCAGCACGCTGGTGCCGGACTGTCCGGGGAACGGGGTGTCACGGCGGTGGCCGGGACCGTCGGTCAGGACGGTGGAGTCGGTGCCCTCCAGGACGACCTGGCTCAGGCCCAGGGACGGGATACGGATCAGGGCGACCGGGGTGCCGGGCGCGAGGAGCTTGCCCTGCTGGTCGGTCTGGGACACCGGGGCGGTGCCCAGTGCGAGTTGGCCGCGCAGTTCGTCGAACGCGGCGTGCTGCGCGGAGTGTTCCTGGGCGCCGCTGAACACGAGCAGCTGCGCGGTGATGCCGAGCAGGAGGGCGGCGAGGCTGAGCAGCCCGCCGCGGGAGAGGTGGCGGACGGCGGTGACGCTCCGCACGCCGCGGACGCTCCGCACGAGGGCGTACGGCGCGGCCGGAGCGGGCCTGACGGGGGTGGCGACGGTCACGGCGGCCGGCCTCCTTTGCTGTCGTCGTCGTAGGGGCCGCCGGGGAGACGGTGAGGTCTCCCCGGCCGCACGGTCAATTGGTCGTGGATCAGGTGGACTTGATGGTGAAGTTGGCGCCGGACTTGGTGTTCACCGTCGTCGAGCCCGCGTAGTAGGCGTGCAGGGTGTGCGTGCCCCGGCTCAGCCTCGGCAGGGTGAGGGTGACCTTGCCGCCGCTCAGCGTGCCGGTCGCGATGATCCGGCTGCCCTCGTAGACGCGGACGGTGCCGGTGGGCGTGGTGCCGGTCGCGGTGACCTTGACGGTGACCTTCGCGCGGGCGGTGTGGGAGATCGAGGCGGGCGCCGTCTTGGAGACCGCCGCCGTCGCCTTGACGATCTTCAGGGAGACGGTCGCCGAGGACGCGTTGAGCTTGGTGGCGCCGGCGTAGGAGACGGTCAGGCTGTGCGTGGCGACCTTGAGGTGGTTCGACACGTTGACGGTGACCTTGCCGGAGCTGTTCAGCGTGCCGGTGCCGACGACCGTCGAGCCGTCCTTCACGGTGACCTTGCCGCTGGGGACGACACCGTGCGTGCCGGTCACGGTGACCGCGACCTTGGGGGTCGTGCCGTACGCGGTGGTGGCGGTGGTCGCCTTGGTGGTGCTCGCGTACTTGACGGCGCCGGTCCAACTGGCCGCGGTACCGGTGCCGTTGACGTTGTTGGCGGTGACCGTCGCGGTGTAGGTGCCGGTGGCGAGACCGGTGAAGGAGTACGACGTGGTGGAGGCCGCGACGTCCTTCGTGGCGACGAGGGCGCCGTCCGCGCCGGTCAGCGTGATCCGGTAGTCGGTGACCGGCATGGCCGGGACGACGCTGTTCGGGGTCCAGCTGAGCGTCAGGCTCGCGTCGCCGAGCGTGGACTTCAGGGTGGGCGCGTTCGGCACCGAGTGGTCGAAGGAGCTGGACTCCTCCAGGCCGCCGAGCTTGGCGTGCTTGGCGACCGAGATGGAGCCGTTGTAGGACTCGTTGACGAAGCCGAACTTGGCGATGACCGACTCGGCGGCGTCCGACGCCAGCTGCGCGGTGTGGCTGCCGCTGGTGACGAAGACGTCGTACAGGTCCTTGTCGTAGAAGATGCTGGTCGGGTCGATCGCCCGGCTCGGCACGACGTTGTAGACGTCACGGCCGAACGTCGCGTTCTCGTAGTAGGCGTTGACCGGGGCCAGCTTGCCGTTCACCGTGGTGACCGGGCTGGTGGCACCGTCGTCGCCGGGCAGCTGCACGGAGGCCAGGTGACCGCCGGCGGCCGCAGCCGTCTTGCTGTAGTCGGGGGAGATGCCGTTGTTCTGGGCGATCCAGGAACCGACGGAGAACGGGACGAGCGCGCCGTCCTCGGTGAGGGCCGCGTCGGCCTGGTTCTCCTGGACGACGGTGACGCTCGCGGCGACGTCGAGGTCGGCCACGCCGATCGCGTTCAGGAAGAACTTGCGGGTGCCGGAGCCGGACTGCGGGATCTTCGGGTGCACGGTCTGGCCGTTCACCACGGTCAGCGCACCGATGTAGATGTCGTGCAGCTGCTTCACGGTCAGGGTGTCCAGGGCCGAGCCCTTGACCGCGACACCGACCGCGTCACGCGCCATCGGGATGTACGTGAGCGCGGTGCCGGAGCTGGACGGACCGCCCGAGGAGCGGGCGAAGTCGACCTGGCCCTTGACCGAGGCACCGGTGGAGTCCAGGTCGCCGGTCAGTGACTCGCTCAGGGCGGTGCGGCCGGCGCCGGAGCCGTTGGGGCGCAGGAAGGTCGTACCGCCGGTGCGGGTGGTGATCTTCGTGCCGGTGGCGCCGGTGCCCGGCTCGATCGCGTCGTAGGACGCGATGCCCGCGCCGTTCGCCGATTTCACGGCGGAAGCGGAGTAGCTGGTGCCGTTGACGGTGTCACCGGCCAGGGCGTTGGTGACGTCCTGGGTGGTGTCCGACCCCACGCCGACGAGCTGGCGGAAGGTCCCGGCGGGGGTGGGGTCGGCGGACGCCGGGCTCGCCAGAGCCAGCGTGCCGGACACCACGGCGGCGGCGACCATGGCCGCCGAGAGGCGCATTCTGCGCATTGCGGTTCTCCAGAAGGTGTGCGAGGTGACGTCGGGTGAATCTGAGAGGGTGGTGCGAGCCGTCCGCCCCGACTGCCTTTCGGGGCGGACGGCGGTTCATGGGGGAGCACTTGCGTCTCCGGGGAGTGGTGCTTTTAGGGGCGCGGGGAACTGCGCGACCAGCCACGACGCGCCCGCAGTCGACGAACTACCGTCTGCGTTGAGGCAATTGACAACCGTCCCCCGCCGGCGAACGGCGCCCCAATCCCGGCCACAGCGCCAAGTACCGCACCGACCGGCACGGCATAGCGCAGCGGACTCGCAGGGTCGGCAGGCGTCGTCCCCGCCGCCGTAGTCGCCACGGCCTGGCCCCCGTCGTACGACGCCGACGCGCTGGGCGCGACACTCGCACCGCCGCCGACGCCACCGGCACCCGTACCGGCACCGCCCGCAGTGCCACCGGTCCCCCCGGCGGAGCCACCCGCACCGCCGCCCGAGGCGGAGGTACCCCCGGCGGCCGAGCCGCCGCCCGCTGTGGACTTCGGAGCGGTGTACGCGACGAGCACGTCCGCCGCCACGCCGGCCTGGGCGCGCAGCTTCACGGTGAGCGGCGCGTAGCCGTACGGCAGCCTGCCCGGATCGGCCCCCTGCGTCTGGCCGGCGCCCGAGGCGTACCGCAGCAGCGCCGCGTAGTCCTTGCGGGCGGCCTTGCTCACCTTCCCGGGGCGCACCGCCGCGTACACCAGCTCGGTCAGCGGATACGCGCCCTTGGCCGTGGCGTTCGCCGGGGTGACCTCGGGGACGCCGGAGCCGGTGGCGGTCGCGGCCGCCGCGGTCAGGGCGGCCGCGGTCGGGGCCACGTACTGGCCCGCGTTGTTCTGCAACTGGGCGGTCTGGAGGCCGTAGCGGGCGGCGGAGGCCGCGTCCGTGATGGTGATGACGAAGCGCGAACCGACGATCTGCGGGCCGGAGTTCTTGTACGCCGGCGGGGTCGCCAGCGGGTCCCAGGTGGACTTCCACAGGGTGTCCGCGCGGCGGGCGTGCAGCGCGCCGGCGTGCATGTCCTCCACATAGGGGTGGAAGTCGATCATGCACTGCTTGTTCGTCGCGGGTGCGCCCGAGCCCGGCGGGATCGTGCACCACGGGTCGCTCTTCGGGTAGTCGTCGGTGTGCGACGGGTCGAAGGCGGTGCCGGTCGGGTTCAGGTCGGCGTTGGTGCTGTAGTACGGGTTGACCCGCATGCCGTCGTCGTCGGGGACACCGGCGAGGAACCGCCGGGCGTCCTTGTCGGCGAGGATCCACTGCCAGATCGCGCGGGCGGTGTCGGAGTGGCCGAGCGAGGTCAGCAGATCGGTGTCGGTGGCCGGGGTCTCGGCGACCGACAGGTAGGCGAACTCCGGGTTCAGCGCGATGAATTCGGGGTCGGTGGCGAGCCCGGACGGGTTCTTCCGCGCCCAGCCGTACCCCTTGACCGCCGTGCCGCTGATGACCGAACCCCAGGTGGAGCTGCGGTACGACTCGGTGAGCAGCTTGGCGACCAGGCGGGCGTCGAGCCTGATGGACTCGACCTTGGTGCCGTCGAGTTTCTCTTCGGACGCCGGTGCCCCGGACGAGGATCTGCGTTCGATCGTGAAGCCGATGACGGCTCCGGAGAGGGCGACCGGCGCGTACGTCGTCGTGTCCGACGGCGCGGTCGTGCCCGTGTCGGCTCCGAGCCTGCGGGTGGTGAACGCGAGACCCGTCGAACCGTCCGCGATCAGCCGGGAGCGGGTGTCCGGCTCGCCGAACTCGGTGTAGCTGTACACCTTGCCGGCCGAGCAGAGCTTCGCCTGCCAGCTGGTCATCGCGTCCGCCACCAACTCGCTGCCGGTGGTGGGGCGTTCGTCGGCGCCGAGCGGGCAGTTGGTGCCCACGCTGTTGAAGTCCAGCCTGACCGCGATCCGGTTCTGCCAGTTGGTGGAGGAGACCGGGGAGCCGGCGTTGACCTGGCTCTTGTCCGCGTACGGTTTTCCGTCCAGGTCCAGATGACCCTGCGGGACGATCACCAGCCAGCAGGAGCGGGGCCTGGTCACGCCGTTGGTGGTGACGGGCGTGCCGCAGCCGAGGTGGGGCGCCTCGTTGGCCGTCTGGACCTCGAAGAACTCCTTGCCGGTGCCGTCGGCGCCGGTGCGGGCGAAGTCGACCTCGTTGGTGGTGTTGCGGCTGAAGAACTTGTTGTTCTGGGTGTTGGTGGTGATCGTCGTGCCGTCCACCGACGTGAAGGGGACCTCGCCGGGGGCGTTCGGGTTGGCGGCGCCGTAGCGGTTGTCCTGGCCGTAGTTGGTGGGGTCGGCGCTGTAGAAGATCTGCCGGGTGTCGTCCTGGCCGTTGCCCGGCCAGCTGCCCCGGTCGGTGGTCGGGGAGGCACCGTACTGGCACTGGGTGCGGGACGGGCCGGGGTTGGCGGGGACCGTGCCGTCGTCGTCGCCCCAGCACTGCATGATCTGTACGAAGTCGGTGTTGAACTGCGTGCCCGCGAAGGCGGTCGGTGTGCCGCCGGTCCAACTCACCGTCACCGCTTGACTGGTGAGGTGGGTCGTCTGGTCGACCGTGAACTTCATGTCCTTGAACTCGCCTCGGCCCGAGACGGTGACGGCGGAGCCCGCGCTTGCCGGCGCGGCTGTGGCGGGCGGGGCGGACTGGCCTACGGCGAGGCCGACGAGGGCGCCGATGGCTGCGCCGGCGATGAGCCGGACCAGTAGCCTCGGCTTCGCCATCGCCTTCCGACTTCCCACCCGCACCGCCCGTGCGGCTTTCGTCGTCGGGTGCCGGTGGCCCTTGTGGGGCGGGATCGCCGTCGGCGGGTGCGGGGCTTTGGGTGTGCTCGTCATCGTGAACTCACCTCGTCCTGGCGGTCGTTGGTGCTGCGGGACGTGATCAGGCGGGAGGCGATCGACGGGAGCAGCAGGAGGCCCAGGATCAGGACCGCTGCCAGGAGCATCAGGGTCTGGGTGGTGGTCCAGCCGTGTTCGGTGGAGACCGCCACCGGCTGGGCCAGGGCGATCGTGCCGTCCGCCGCGGCTGCCGCCGCCGTGCCGGTTCCGCCGGACGCGGTGCCTGTTCCGCCCGAGGTGAGGGCCTGTCCTGTGTCCGGGTCTACGGAGGGTTGGGCGGAGGTGCCGGTGCCGCCGGTCGTGGTGGTGCCTGTGCCGCCCGTCGTGGTGTCGCCCGTGCCGCCGCCGGACGTGGTGCCGCCGCCGCCCGAACTGCCGTTGCTCGTGGAGGACTTGGCGCCGCCGCTGCCCGTCGTGCAGGCCGTCGCGCCCTGCTTGTCGCAGGGTGACGGGTAGGGGGCCGTCTCCGCGAGCTTGTTGCGGCCGGTGGTGGTGAAGGTCGGGTTGTTGCAGTTCTTGATGTTGATGTTCTGCGCCCGCACGCCCGGGATGCGCTTGATCTGGTCGAAGCCGGCCTTCACCAGGTTGATCGGGAGGGGTGAGTAGCCGAGCGACGGCGCCTGTTGCTGGCCCTGGCACATGAAGTAGTAGGAGAAGGCGCCCAGCGTCTTGCCCTTGTCCTTCGTGAACGTGCCCTGCACCTTCAGCGGCAGGATCATGTACGAGTAGCTGGAGAGCGGGTAGTTGCGCCTGTCGGTGTCGTTGTAGACGCCGTCGAGCTGCTGGGTGAGGTAGTCCGCGGAGGACTTGTCGGTGTTGATCTTCGCCTTGAGGAGCGAGACCGCGACGTTCTTCGGGGTGGGCTCGGTGTAGTAGCCCGCGTGGTTGAGGACCTTGGCGACCGGATAGTGCGCGTTGAGGGCGTAGGAGTAGTTGACGTAACCGATCGCGCCCTCGCCGTAGTTCTGGGCGATGTAGCCGGCCACGCCGAGGTCGCCGGACTGGGCGATCATGCCGGAGACGGTCGGGTAGTACGAGGTCTGGCCGCAGGCGCCGGAGCGGCCCACCTTCGCGCAGTACGCGTTCCAGAGGGACTTGTGCTGGGCCGCCATCCACATCGTGAACTGGGCGGTGGAGCCGGAGCCGTCGGAGCGGACGACGGGGACGATGGTCCGGTGCGGGAGTTGCAGCCCCGGGTTGTCGGCCTTGATCACCGGGTCGTCCCAGGTCTTGATGGCCCCGGTGAAGATCTTGGTGACCACGGCGCCGGAGAGGCGGAGGTTGGTGACCCGCTTGCCGTTGACGGTCAGGTGGTACATGAACACCGTGCCGCCGGCCACGATCGGCATGTAGGCGTACGAGCCCGAGCCGGGGCGTTCCGCGGCGCTGCCGTCGGTGGGGTGGGTCTGGAACGGGATGTCCGACACCGCGAAGTCGACGGTTCCGCTGAGGAACTGACGCCGTCCGTCGGAGGAGCCGGTGCCGGCGTAGCTGATCCGCATGCCGTACTGGTTGACCGCGCGGCGCCATTCGTCGACGGCGTTCTCCGCCCAGGTGGAGCCGGCGCCGGAGATGGGGGTGTAGCTGTCGGCGGCGGCGGGGCCGGCGAGGGGCCCTGCGAGGAGCGCGACGAGGGCGGCGAACACGGCGCCGAGCGCCCGCAGGGGGCGGGGGAGGCTGCGATGGCTGGGCATCAGTCGGTCGTCTCTCCGGGTGCGGGCTGGTGGGTGGCGGGGTTTTCGTTCCCACCCGCACCACCCGTGATGGTTGCGTCGTCGGGTGCGGGTGGCCCCTGTGGGGCGGATCCGCCGTCGGCGGCCGCGCGTGCGTCGTCGCGTCCGGGAGCGCCCTCCGTGTCGGCTTCGCCGCCACTGCGTGCGTTGGTGGTGGCGGTTGCGTCGCGGGGTGCGGGTGGTGCCTGTGGGGTGGGTTCGCCGTCGACTGGTGCGGGTGGTTCGGGGGCGGCTGCGGCCAGTGCTGGGTTGGGGGTGCGGGAGGTCGTGACGGGTTCGGCGCCGTATGTAGTGCGCGTGCCGTGGGCGTCCGTGGGTGTCGGTGACCCCTTCTCGGGTCTCTCGGCGTCGGTCTTCGTGGCCGGTTCTTGGGGACGCGCGTCGAACAACGACAGTCCCGGTGACCGGAGTTCGTCGAAGCGGGCCGCGTCCCGGCGGGAGGCTCGGGCCGTGCGGCGGGCCTGGCTGCGGGTTTGCTGGCCCGGGCCTCGGCCGCCGATCACCCGGGCGATCACGAACAGGATCAGGACCAGGGCCATCAGGACTGCCGCCGCTCCGAAGCCGCGGGCGATCATCGCCGGTTCGGGGGAGCGGACGAAGCTGAAGACCGCGAGGGGGAGGGAGATCATCGGGCCGTGCAGGGGGTCGTAGTTCGTGGCTGCTGTGAAGCCTGCCGTCAGGAGGACCGGGGACGTCTCGCCGATGCCTCGTGCCGTGCCGAGGATCACCGCTGTGGCGAGTCCTGAGCGGGCCGTTGGCAGGACCACGTGCCAGACCGTGCGCCAGCGTGGTGCGCCCAGGGCCTCCGCGGCCTCGGTGAGTGTGCCGGGGACGAGGCGTAGGACCACGTCCGCCGCTCTGATCACGATCGGCAGCATCATGACGCTGATCGCGAAGCCGGCCGCAAGTCCTGACTTCTCCATGCCCAGTTGGAGGACCCAGACGGCGTAGACCATCAGGCCGGCCACGATGGACGGCAGTGCGGTCATCGCCTCGACGATCGTGCGGACGAAGCGGGAGAAGCGGCCGGGGATCTGGTTGAGGTACACCGCGCAGGCCAGCCCCAGCGGGACGGTGATCAGCAGCGCGATGGTGATCATGAGGAGGGTGCCGACCATCGCGTGGGCTGTGCCGCCTACGCCGAGGGGGTCGAGCGGGCCCGCCGCCTGCATGTCCTGGTGGAAGAAGTTGGTGTAGGTGAGTGCCTCTCGGCCCCGCCAGAGGGTGAAGCCGACGACCAGGGTGAGGGCGGAGAACAGCAGGGCCGCCGCCGTCCACAGCACCACCGTCATCACCCGGTCGCGTACCGCCTGGCCGTTCTCCTCCAGGCCGGTGAGTACGCCGTAGACGACCAGGGAGACCGTGTACCAGGTGACCGCGAAGCCCAACGTCCCGGAGAAGGGGGCCAGTTCGCCGAACAGGAGCACGCTCACGCAGAGGCCGGACACCGCGGCCCCGGACAGGGCCAGCACTCCGGAGCGGGTGGGGCCGCCGATCCGCCGTGGTATGTCCGGGAGTTGGGGGGCCGGGGCTTCCGACTCCGGTGTCACTACTGCTTCTTCTACGACCGTCATCTCATGCCTCGCTCTGCGCGCCGGACCGCGAGCGGGCCGCGATCGTGGACGCGGTGAAGTTGACCGCCAGGGTGAGGAGGAACAGGGCAAGGCCTGCCGCCATCAGGGCCGACATGCCGAAGGACGAGGCGTCGCCGTAGTGCAGGGCGATGAGGGAGGAGACCGAGTTGGAGCCGGTCTGGAGGATGTGCGGCTGGATCACGAAGACCGGCGAGATGATCATGTAGACGGCGATCGTCTCGCCCATCGCCCGGCCGAGCCCGAGCATCGTGCCGCCGATGATGCCGCCCTTGCCGTAGGGCAGGACGACCGCGCGGATCATGCCCCAGCGGGTCGCGCCGAGCGCGTAGGCGCCCTCGCGTTCGCCGGCCGGGGCCTGGGCGAAGACCTCGCGCATCACCGAGCACTGGATGGGCGCCACCATCAGCGCGACGACGATCCCGGCGACGAACGCGGACGCGGTGTAGACGCTCGCGGAGGCGAGCGGGTCGCCCGGGTGGGTGCCGTCGACCTTGAAGAGGGGGATCCAGCCGAACCAGTCGGACAGCCAGCGCGACAGGCCGATCACGTGTGCCTGGAGGAAGAAGAGGCCCCAGAGGCCGTAGACGACGGAGGGGACCGCCGCCATCAGGTCGACCAGGCTCACCAGGGTGCGGCGCAGGCCTCGCGGGGCCACGTCGGAGATGAACAGGGCCGTGCCGACGGCCAGGGGTACGGAGATCGTGACCGCGACCGCCGCGATCAGCAGGGTGCCGGTGAGGACCGCCGCGATGCCGAACCTGTGGACGTCCGGCTGCCATTGGGCCGTCGTGAGGAAGGACGGGCCGGTGGCGCGCAGTGCCTGCGTGGCGCGTAGGAGGAGGAACAGTCCTACGGCGGCCATGATGGCGAGGACGGCGATCCCGGTGGCGGTCAACTGGTAGCGGAACACCCGGTCGCCGAGCCCTCGGGCGGCCTGTGGGCGCCTGGGGGGCGGATCGAGCACGGGTCTGTGGGGCTCCGTCCGGTCGGAGCCCTTCTGCGCGGACAGCACGTGTCCCTCCACCTGAGGAAACGAAACGAAACGAGACGAAAGGAAACGAGGCGCTTCGCGACTTCCCGGTGGATGCCGCGCGAAGTGAGTCAATGGCCGGATTCTTTCGGTGCAGAGCTTCACATGTGGAGAGTTGGTGAACGGGTCATGTCACTTCAGTGGGGCTGCTGTGGAGGAGGTGCCAACGAGGGCACTCCTGGGGGCCGTCGGGCACCTTGCCTCTCCCGGGCAGCCTGGCCGGCCGGAACACTGCCGGACATTGCACAAGCCCTTGCCGTGCGGGCGGGGGCAGAGTGTGGGCCATGACAACCGACGTCCGCGAAGTGCACTGCCGTGCCCGTCCGCGCCACGCCCTGTGGCTGTCCGTGGCGTTCGCGGCGGCGGGCGTCGGGGCGTCGGTGGGGTGGGCGGCGTATCGCGGTCCGGGTGTGGTGTGGCTGGTTGTCGGCGGGGCGTTCGCGCTCGTCGGGCTCGTGTCGCTGCACATGGTCACCGCCCAGGTCAGTGCCGACGCGCGCGGTCTGCGGTCCTGGACCCTGCTGCGCCGCTGGAGCGTGCCCTGGCCCGAGGTCGCCGAGCTGCGGATACGGCTGAAGCGCGGGAACGGCTCGCGGGGCGGGCAGATCCGTCGCGTCGGTGTGCTGCTGCGGGACGGGCGCAGTCGGACGCTGCCCCTGCCGGTCGCGACCGGACCGTATGAACTCGGTGTGTTCGAGGAGAAGTTGGACGGTCTGCGTGTGCTGCACCGGCGCCACGGGGCCGGGGTCGCGCAGGCGGCGGCCGTTCCCGTCGTCTCGGACCGTACCGCCGGGCGCGGGTGGGCGGGGACCGCGGTCCTGTGGTGTGTGGGGCTGCTGGTGGGTGCGGGCGTGGCCGCCGCGTTCGTGTCGGGCACCGCGGCCGACCAGCGGGCGTGGCGCGCGGCCGTTCCGTGCAGCGCCGCGACCCCGGCCGCTGACCGCCGGGAGTGCCTGACCTACACCTCGGCCGTGATCGCGCGGACCGACCCCAACCGGCCCAAGAAGAGCAGTTGGCTGTACTTCGCCGACGACCGGCCGTTCGCGCGCCTTGAGGTTCCGGTCGAGGCCGCCGACGGGTTCCGTGCCGGTGACAGGGTCCAACTCACCTTCTGGCGCGGCGAGGTGAGGGTCGTCACCGGCTCGCGGTACGTCTGGCACCGGCACGTCCCGAACGCTGGCACCCTGGCCGTCCTGTCGGCCTTCGCCGCTCTCGGCGCGGGCTACCCGGGCGCGCTGACCGTGCAGCGGGTGCGTGGACGGCGGCTGCCCGACGACGAAGTCCTGCCGTCCGCCCTGCCGTTCGTGGTCCCGCTCGGCGGTACGGCTCTCTGGCTGGTGCCGTTGTGCTACCTGCACCCCACGGGCCTACTGGCCTCTCCTGGCGCGATCACCTGGGCGGCTGCGGGCACGCTGGTCACGGGCGCGCTGCTGGTGTGGGCCTGGCGCGAGACCCGGGTCCGCCCGGTCGGCGATGCCGAAGTAGCCGTAGAACTGGCCGAGTTGGACGGCGAGGTGTTCGTGTCCGCCCGCTTCCTGGAGCACACCGACTACAACCCGTACGGCTTCGGCACCCATATCGCCCTCGGTGACGGGCCGCCCGCGGTGACCCCGGGGCCGGGCCGGTTCGCGGCCCGGCGGATCCCGGTGGAACGGATCACCGTCAAGGCCGTACGTCGGGCCCGGGGCGGCGACGGCGACACCGTCCCCGGTGACTGGCACATCGCCGAACTCGACGACGGGGGCCGCCCGGTGCGCCTCGCGGCGGCACCGGCCGACCTGGCCCGCGTCCTGCGTGAACTGACCGCGGTGCGGGAACGGGAGCCGTCGTAGAGCGTCTCAGTCCTGCTTGGGGCCTGCCTGCTGGACCACTTCGAAGGTCCACAGTGTCGCGTCCGTCGCGGCGGGCCTGGGGCGCTCGGCCTGCGCGGAGCCGTCCTGGGGTGTGCCGCGGTGGGCGGCCTGGCCCATGCCGGACATCCACTTCTGGAAGTCCTCCTCGGCGCGCCAGCGGGTGTAGACGAGGTAGGTGTCGGTGCCCTCGACGGGGCGGAGCAGCTCGAACCACTCGAAGCCGTCCGAGCCGTCCACCGTCCCGGCGCGGTTCGCGAACCGCTTCTCCAGCGTCTCGCGCTGCTCTTCGGGGACGGTGAGTACGTTGATCTTGACGATGCTCATGGGCCCATTGTCCCAGCGCCGTCACCCGCCCCGGTGAACTGGCGTGTCCTCCGGGGCGGTTGTGTGCCGAACGGCCGTCACCGGCCGTCCTCTTTCGGGTGATCCGTGGACGGCATAACGGCCGTAACGTTTCCTCACTTCGCCCGCCCACCTGCGTTTTTGCTGGTGAGGGGCGTTGTTTGGCGCACAAGTTCGCATCGTGTCACGTGCCCGGCCGGATCTTGATCCGATCTACAGTCGTGCTCGCTCGTCCAAGATCACTGACGAACGAGGCGTGTGTGACCCACCGACTGCCCAGCGCAGCCCCCCTCTTGACGCCGTCGCGGACGGCCGTGCTCGAGGGCATCGCCGGTTACGTCCCCCCGGACGCGGTGGCGAACGACGCCCTGCCCGCCGCGTGGGGTGTCGACGACGCCTGGGTGCGCAGACGCACCGGCATCGGCGAACGGCGGCGCGCGGCACCAGGGGTGACCACGGGCGACCTCGCACTGGAGGCGGCCGGACGGGCCCTCTCGGCGGCCGGGCGACCGGCCGTCGACGCCGTCGTCGTCGCCACCTCCACCCCGGACCGGCCGATGCCGGCCATGGCGCCCCGGCTCGCCTCCCGGCTCGGCCTCGGCGGTCCGGCCGCCTGGGACGTGTCCGCCGCGTGCAGCGGATTCGTCTACGGTCTCGCCGCCGCCGTCGGTGCCCTGACCTCGGGGTGCGCCGACCGGGTGCTGCTGGTCGCGGCCGAGGTGTACTCGACGCTCCTCGATCCGCAGGACCGTTCCGCCGGGATCCTGTTCGGCGACGGCGCCGGGGCGGCCGTCCTGCGGCGCGGGACACCGGACGAGCCGGGCGCGGTGCTGGCCCTCGACCTCGGCAGCGACGGCTCGGGGGAGGGGCTGATCCAGGTGCCGGGCGGCGGTGCGCTGGAACGGTCCCGGCCGGGCGAATTCGGCCCGGACGACCGCTACTTCCGCATGCGGGGACACGACGTCTTCCAGCATGCGGTGACCCGTATGACGCAGTCCGCCCACACCGTGCTCAAGCGCGCGGACTGGGCGGCCGAGGACATCGACCGGTTCTGCGCCCACCAGGCCAACGCCCGGATCCTGTCCGCCGTCGGCGCCCGCGTCCCCGTGTCCGGCGACCGGCATGTCACCAACATCGCCCGGGTCGGCAACACCGGCGCCGCCTCCATCCCGCTGGCCCTCGCCGACGCCGCCGCGCGCGGTGAACTCCGCGCCGGGCAACGGGTGTTGCTCACGGCCTTCGGCGCCGGGCTCACCTGGGGCTCGGCGGCCCTGGTCTGGCCGGAGCTGCCGGAGGTGCCCGGGACCGAGGGTGTCGGCACCAGCGACGGTGGCGACCCGGCCGTGTGATGCCGCCGTGTGACGCCGGCCGTGTGACGCCGATCGTCCGAGACCTCGCCCGTTCGCGGGCGGCCCCGCTGTTCCCCGTCCGCCGGTGATTCGTCGTCTTCGCGTACCGCGAAACAGGTCGAGCGCCCCGATTGTGCAGCCCCGCCCACTCGTCGAAAGGAACACCATGTCTCCCGTCCAGAGTGCCGTGACCGCCGTACTCACCCAGAAGTTCGAGGTCAGCCCCGAGTACATCCGTCCGGAGGCCACCCTGGAGAGCCTCGATCTCGACTCGCTCGCGCTGGCCGAACTCGCCCTGGCGCTCCAGGAGGAGCTGGGGGTTCCGGTCGCGGAGGAGGAGGCCGCCCGGCACTGCACCGTGGGTGAGCTCGTCGCCACGCTGAACGCCAAGCGGGCGTGATGACAGCACCCTGCGCACCCGTCTCCGTCACCGGCCTGGGGCTCATCACCCCGGCCGGGGTCGGCCGCGCCGCCACCTGGGAAGGGGTCCTGTCCGGTCGTTCTACGGCGGCCACCGATCCCGAACTCAAGGGCTGTGCCGTCGACTTGTCCTGCCGTATCCCCCTCATGACACCGGAGCAGGCCCGGATCGGCGGCGGCAAGGCCTGGCGCATGGGCCGCTTCAGCCAGCTGGCCGTGCTCGCCGCGCGGGAGGCGGTCGCCGACGCCGGACTCGACCCCGCCGGGTGGGACGGCGCACGGGTCGCCGTGGTGATCGGCTCGGGGCTGGCCGGGGCCGCCCATCTGGAGGACCAGACCCTCCGCCACCACCAGGGCGGCCCGGAGCTGGTGTCGCCCGCGCTGGTGCCCATGCTGATCTCCAACATGGCAGCCGGGGAGGTCCTGTTGGACCTCGGCGCCCATGGTCCCTCCCTGGCGACCGAGAGCGCCTGTGCCTCCGGGGCCAGCGCCCTGGCCACCGCCCGCGCGCTGCTGCTCGCCGGGCTGTGCGACATCGCGGTGGCGGGCGGCGCGGAGGCGGCCGTCACCCCGGTGATCACCTCCGGCTTCCAGCGGATGGGCGCCCTGTCGTCCCGGGTCGGTGAACCCGGCGCCGCCTCACGGCCGTTCGCGGCGGACCGGGACGGATTCGTGATCGCCGAGGGCGCCGCCGTCCTCGTCCTGGAACGGGAGGCGGACGCCCGCGCCCGAGGACAGCGGCGCTACGCCCGGCTCGCGGGCGTCGGCCAGACCTCCGACGCGTTCCACCCGACCGCCCCCGCACCAGGGGGAGTTCACGCCGAGGCCGCGCTGCGCGCCGCGCTCGCGGAGGCGGGGCTCGGTCCCGGAGACGTCGACCACGTCAACGCGCACGGCACCTCGACCCCGCTCAACGACCTGACCGAGGCCGAGTTGATCGAGCGCGTGCTGCCGCACCGGCCAAGTGTCACCGCGCCCAAGGGAGTTCTGGGCCACGGCCTCGGCGCGGCCGGCGCGGTCGAGGCCGCGCTCACCGCCCTCACCGTGCACCGCTCCACCGTGCCGCCGATCGCCAACCTCACCCCGGACAACCTCCCCTACGACCTCGACTGCGTCACCGGCCTCCCCCGCCGGCAGCGCGTCCGGGCCGCCGTCAGCCACTCCTTCGGGTTCGGCGGGCACAACGTGGTGCTGCTCTTCACCGGAGAGCACTGAACACAGGAAGGATCGATGACCGTTCACAGCACGATCGTTCACGCCACCGTCCACATCCCCGAGGGGCGGCAGAGCGTGGCCGCGGTGGAGGACCGCTTCCGGGCGGGCAGCCCCGCCGTGCCGCTGGCCCGCGGGGTGCTCCAGCGCATGTACGGGCTCGCCGAGCGCACCGTGGCCGACGACCTGGAACAGCCCTCCGACCTGGCCGCCCACGCGGCCCGGCGCCTCCTCGACGACACCGGCACCGGCCCCGCCGACATCGACCTGCTCCTCTACGCCGGCATCCTCGCCGACATGGAGGAGCCCGCCACCGCCCATGTCGTCGCCGACAAACTCGGCCTGGGCTGCCCGGTGTTCGACCTGAAGAACGCCTGCAACGGAGTCCTCAACGCGCTGGAGGTCGCCGACGCGCTCATCCGGGGCGGACAGTACCGCCGGGTGCTGGTGACCACCGCCGAGGTCAGCACCCGGGAGAGCCGCTGGCAGCTCGACGACCCGGCCGACCTGGCGACCGCGCTGCCCAGCCTCAGCACCGGCGACATGGGCTCGGCGCTGCTGGTCGAGGCGGGCGGGCGGCCCGGCATCCTCGGCTCCCGGTTCTTCGCCAACTCCTGGGGCTGGCGGGCGGCCACCCTGCCCAACCCGTACGCCCAGCACCGCAGACTCGGCCATCTCCGCATCGACTCCGCCGAGTTGGTGGGGTCGTTCGACGGGCTGCCCGGCAAAGTGCGGGGTGCCATGCGGGAGTTGGGCGTCGAGGGCGACGACCTCGACCTCGTCTGTGTGCACCAGCCGTCGGTGCCGTTCACCAAGGTCGTGTGCGAGTGGGTGGGCGTGGACCCGGGGCGCATCCTGGCCACCTTTCCCACCCACGGCAACGTGGCGACCAACACCATCCCCCTGCAACTCGCCGCCGCCCTCGACGCCGGGCGGCTGCGACGCGGCGACCTGGTCGGCATGTTCGGCTTCGCGAGCGGGGCCAGCGCGGGAGTGGTCGTCGCCCGCTGGTGAGTCCCGGCACCGGCCCGTCCTCAGGCTCCGTACGAAGGTGAAGGCACCATGACCACGACCCGCGTCCCCCGCATCCCACCCCTCCCGCCCGCCGAATGGCCCCCGGTCCTGCGGGCGTTGCTCGCCGACTCGCACCGGGACGGCCCCGGCCGCGAGAACCTCTTCGGCACCCTCGCCCACCACCCCGTCCTGGCCCACGCCTGGCTCTCCCTCGCCCGCGTCCTCACCCACGAGGGCACCCTCGGCCACCGCAGACGCGAGCTGATCGTCCTGCGCGTGGCCCACCGCCTCGACGCGCCCTACGTCCACCGGCGGCACCGCACCCCGGCCGCGGACGCCGGACTCACGGCCGCGGAGATCGACGCGACGGCGGCCGACCTGGACGCCCACGCCTGGACGGGCGAGGACCGCGACCTCCTGGAGGCGGCCGACCTGCTCGCCGCCAACTCCCCGGTTCCCGACGCGCTTTGGAGCCGCCTCGCCCGAGTCCTCGGTCCCGGGCAACTCGTCGAGCTCCTGGTCCTGGCCGGCCAGACCGCCACCATGTGCGCCACGCTCAACACCCTCCGCACCCCCTCCGACCGGCAGCCCTCACTCGTCGTCCTCCTCGACCGCGAACGCTGTTGCAGCGCGGGCCAGTGCGTCGGCGCGGCACCCGAGGTGTTCGAGCAGGACGAGGCGGACGGCCGGGTCGCCCTGCTCGTCCCGGAGCCGGACGCGCGCCACGCCGACGAGGTCCGGTTCGCCGCCGACCTGTGCCCCAGCGGCGCCATCACACTGGTCGACGAGGAGGAGCCGGCCCGCTCATGACGACCGCCACCACTCTCGAACTCCCTTCCCCCTACGGCAGTTGCCCCTTCTCCCCGCCGCCCGCCTACACCGACGCCGCCCGCGAGGCCGCCGTCACCCGTGCCGCGCTGCCGGACGGCACCGCGTGCTGGCTCGTCACCGGCTACGACGAGGTGCGCGCCGTGCTGGCGGACGCCCGGTTCAGCGCCGACGCGCGCACACCGGGCTTCCCCTTCCTCTCCGCCGGGCAGCGCGAACTGGCCACCGCCAAACCGAGCTTCATCCGCATGGACGATCCCGAGCACGCCCGGCTGCGCCGCATGGTCAGCAAGGACTTCCTGGTCAGGCGGATCGAGGAACTGCGCCCGGGCATCCAGGACATCGTCGACCGGGCCGTGGACCGCATGACCGAGGGCCGCACCTCGGCCGACCTGGTGGCGGACTTCGCGCTGCCGATCCCCTCGCTGGTCATCTGCCTGATGCTGGGGGTGCCGTACGAGGACCACGAGGTGTTCCAGTCGCTCAGTCGGACACTGCTCGACAACCGCACCACCCGGCCGGAGGCGGAGCGGGCGCACACCGAACTCATGGGTTATCTGGCGGAGTTGGCCAGGCACAAGCGCGGCCACCCAGCGGACGACATCCTCAGCAGGCTCGCCGCCCGCGAGGACCTGACCGCGCAGGAGACGGCGTCGCTCGGCTTCCTGCTGCTGGTCACCGGGCACGAGTCCACGGCCAACATGACGGCCGTCAGCGTGCTCGCACTGCTCCAACGCCCGGACCAGGCGGCCCTGTTGCGCGCGGACCCGGCCCTGGTGCGGGGCGCCGTGGAGGAGTTGCTGCGCCACCTCACGATCATCCACCTGGGCCTGGGGCGCGCGGCGACCGAGACCGTGCGGGTGGGCGGGGTGACGATCCCGGCCGGGGACGGCGTGATCTGCATGCTGTCCACGGCCAACCGGGACCGCCAACTCTTCGGCGAGGCGGATGACTTGGACCTCACCAGGGACGCGCGCCGCCATGTCGCCTTCGGCTACGGCATCCACCAGTGCCTGGGGCAGACCCTGGCCCGCGTGGAACTCCAGACCGTCCTCGCCACCCTGCTGCGCCGTCTGCCCGGACTGCGGCTCGCCGTCCCGGCCGATCAACTCGCCTACAACCAGGACACCATCGTGTACGGGCTGCGCGCGCTGCCGGTGACCTGGTGACCTGGGACTAGAAGACCCGCTCCAGGTCCTGTTGGACGATCGTCCGCATGCTGTGCTCGGCGAGCGCGGCGGCCTGCGGGACGGAGGTGGCGAAGTCCGCCTTCGTGGGCTGGAGGGTCGTGCCGTGGTACATGATCGAGCCGCCGCCGACCGCCGCCCCGCACATCGCCGTTATGCCGTCTCCTACGACGGCTTCGAGCACGCCGGTGTGCGGCGTCCAGGTCTTGTCGACGCCGCCGACGATGGCGTGGTCGGTGAGCCAGGACCAGGGCGGAGACGCCTGCTCGGGCCAGCCGCGACGCGGTGACGCGCCGAGCAGGCCGCGGCGGCTGAGGGTGGGGGAGGCGTGCTCGGGCATATGAGGGAGTCGAGTACCGGCGGGGGCCGCGCGTCGCAGCTGCCCGGACCCCGCCGGTGAGGTCCCTGTTCCTCCGGTCTCAGAGCTGGACGGGCATGCTCCAGCAGTTGGAGGTGGCCGCCTTGCCGGCGAGGCGGTCGGTGAGCCAGGAGATGGCGTCGCCCTGGTCGGTGAGCAGGGGTGCGAAGTGGTTGACGAGAGCGCTGCCGACACTGGGCAGGACGACGGGCTTGTACGTGACGTCGGCGCCCTTGGCGCACCAGTCGACGGCGAGTTGGCGGGCCTGGGCGTGCGGGACGAGGTTGTCGCTGACGCCGGTCGCGAGACGGACGGGTCCCGACGGTTTGAGGGTGCCGATGCGCTGTTCGTCGAGGAAGCTCTGGAAGGCGGGGGTCGACGCGATGATGTCGCTGATGGACTCGCCGTCCGTGGTCCAGCTGGTGCTCTTCTTGTAGGCGTAGCCGAGCAGCGCGTCGCCCACGCACATGGTCGACAGGTCGGTGAGCGCGGCCTTCCCGGCGTCGTTGAGGTGTGCCTCGGCGAGGGGCTTCAGCGCCGGGTCGGACTGGAGGAAGCCGTTGAGCGACCAGCCCAGCGCGCCGGCGAGTTCGCTGCCGTCGATGGCCTTGGTGACCGAGGTCAGGTCGGCGGGCGGGGCTCCGGCGTAGGTTCCGGAGAGGGTGACGTCCGGGGCGTAGGAGGACTGGAGTTCGGCGGCTGCGGCGGTGGCTCCGCCGCCCTGGCTGTAGCCGTAGAGCCCGACCGGTGAGGCGGCGGTGACCGAGGTTCCGGTGAGCGAACGGGCGGCGCGTACGGCGTCCAGCACCGCGTGCGCCTCGTCGACCCGGTTGACGTAGGTGTGCAGGCGGTCCGTGGCGCCGAGTCCGACGTAGTCGGTGACGACGACGGCGACGCCCTGGGCGAGCAGGCGGTAGATGGAGAGATCCTCGTAACCGACCGAAACCGTCTGGCTGTTGAAGACGAGGGGATGTTCCAGGCCCATCGACGCGGAGCACTGGTCGCCCTGTCCGACGGTGCCGGGGGCGACCGCGACGAGGGGGCGCGGGCCGCTGCCGGACCAGTCGGCGGAGGGTTCGATGTAGGCGCCGGTGACGGCGACGGGCTGCCCGTTGGAGTCGGTGGACTTGTACATCAGCCGGGTCGCGGTGCCCGGGAGCGGGCCGTCGAGGCCCGGCAGGCTCAGGGCGAGGGGGAGGGGCTCGCTGCGGACGAGGGCGCCGTTCGCGGCGGGCAGGGTGGCGGGCGGGTTGTAGAACGCGGGGATCGTGACCCCTCTGGACACGACCTCGTCCGCGGCGGTGGCGGCGGACGCGGTCGCGACGACCAGGGCCTGGGCCCCGAGACAGGCGACGACGGTGAACGCGGCGCCGAGCAGGCGCCGTTGGCGTGCGGGCATGGCGAACCTCCTGTGGAGCGGCCGTCAGGAAGCGGTGGCGCGGTGGCGCACACACGCGTCCCACGTGTGTGCGCCGGCGCCGCCGAAGAGTGGTTCGCCTGGAACTTACCTGCGGGTAAGTTACTCGTGATACCCGTCGGTAGGTTACGTTTCGGTAATGTGACTGACTGTCAAGTCGCGACGACCGGTTCGAGGCACTCAGGCCGAGGCGATCCGATCGAGACGGTCCGCCACGGCTTCCGGCTCGCTGACCATCAGGTCGTGGCCGGTGTCGATGTCCCACAACCGCCCCGCCGCGCGCGCCGGTTCGAGGTCCGCCGGATCGCGGAAGGGCAGCGTCGCCGTACACACGATCTGCGACTGCGGCAGCGCGCGCACCGCCGCCTCGTCCTTCAGCCGCAACGGCTGCTCGAAGCACTTCCAGGGATGGGGCGTGATCTTCGGTGCCAGCCAGGCGATGTCGTCCGGATCGGTCAACCCGTAGTGGGGCATGGGTCCTTCGCCGGGAAAGTTCACCAGCTCGACTCCGTCGACGACCCTCCCCGTCGCCCGGGAGGCGGCCATCAACTCCGGTGCCACATCGGCGAGGGACTGCCCGTCGGCCGGTGTCGCCGCGTCCAGGTAGACGAGATGGCCGACGCGGTCGAGGGCGCGGTCGGCGGCACCGGTGACGACCATCCCGCCGTAGCTGTGCCCGACGAGAATGGCGTCGAACAGCCCCTCGTAGCGGAGGAGTTGGGTGACGTCGGTGATGTGGGTGTCGAGATCGACGCCGGGTCCGAGGAGATGCGACCGCTCGCCGAGTCCGGTCAGTGTCGGGGCGTACACCTCATGACCCTTCGCGCGCAGGATCCGCGCGACGCGCTGATAGCACCAACCACCGTGACTGCCGCCGTGCACGAGAACGTACGTAGCCATGCGGGCCTCCCGCCCTACCCGACAACTGTCGGATAACCACCAGGTGTGGGAGAGAATACTGTTGCCGCATGCCAGCGCAACCCCTCGAACACCCCGGCCTCCCCGCCGCTCCCGGACGACCCCGGGCTCCCGGTCATCCCGACCCCCGCGTCCTCCGCTCCCGCGCCGCCCTCGAAGCCGCCCTGCGCGAACTGGTCACCGAACGCGACCTGCGCCAGATATCCGTCGCCGACCTCACCAAACGCGCCGGCGTCAACCGCTCGACGTTCTACGAGCACTACGCCGACGTGCACGACCTGGCGGTCGCGGCGTGCACCGCGACCTACGACGAACTGGTGGCCACGGAGCCGATCCCGCACAGCCAACTGGCCCCTGACGGCAGCCCGTTGCCCAACCCCCTCCCCGCCCTCTTCACCCATGTCGCCGCCCACGCCCCCCTCTACCGCGCCCTGCTCTGCGACGAGGGCAGCGCCCGCATGATCAACCACCTCCTCCACCGCATCACCCTCGCGGCCCGCACCAGCCGCGGCCTCCCGGCGGAGCCCGACACCACGGACCCCGTCTCCGCCTTCCTCGCGGGCGCGATCCTGGGCACGGTCATGGACTGGCTGCGACGCGACTGCGCGGGGTCGGCGGAGGAGATCGGGGCGGCGATCTGGCCTTACGCGGTGGCTTGTGCGGAGGTGCTGCCGGGGGCGGGCCGGCAGTGACGCGGGGAACGGCGGAAAGGCCGGCCGAACGAGAGCCCGGCGGCTGTGGCACGCCGGCCGCGTCTCAGGTCTCGGGAACCCATTCCACGGGAGGAGGCATGCGGCTGTAGTGGGGTCCTCTGGTGCCGTACTGGGAGAGGTGCAGGATCTCGCCGCCTAACTGGAGTTCAGCCGGCGGAGGGTTGGGGACCCTGATCTTGGGGTGGCGCCGGCCGTCGATGACGATGCTCTCCCGTAGGTCGTTGCGGCCGTCCGCCCAGCTCTGGGCCCGCTCGCGAGTCCACGGGTTCTGGAGGGTCCGCGGGGCGGCCGGGTCGTGGGCGTAGCCGTTGAGACCGCGGACGAGACCTTCGCTGTAGACACCCTTGACCCGGAAGTTCTCCAGATCGTCCGCGCGCACGACCATGTTGACGTACCGGCGGCCGTTGCCCCTGTGCCGTCCGACCGCGCGCCAGCGGCCCGGGCCGGGGTCCCAGATCGTGGGTGGGATCCACAGCAGGGCGCCCACCGGGAAGTGCTTCGTGCCGCGCTGGATGTCGAGACCACCCTCGCCGCGCGTGGTCTCCCGCGCCACGTTGGCCACCAGACACCAGCCCAGCAGCCCGTCCGGCGTCTCATCTCCGATGGGTTCCGTGTCCGCCACACCGAGCATTCTCAGGCACGGGACGGGACCTGAACCAACTGTTTTCCTGCTGTTTTCACGGGCTCACACCACCAGCCCGCACACCACCGAACCCACAGCGACCACCACCCCCGTCTCCCCCAGCGTCCCGTCCTCCCGCACCCGCAACACCGCCACCGTCCCGCTGTGCTGATTCGCCACCAGCAGCTGCCCGGGCGCCGCGGTCAGCCCCCGGGGCCAGCTTCCCCCACTCGGGACCTCCCCGAGAGGTTCGAGGGCCGTGCCCGTGATGCGGAACGCCGCGACCGTGTCCGCGCCCCGGTTGGTCACCCAGACGTAGCGGCCACAGGGCGAGGTGACGATGCCGCCCGGCTGGTTGGGGATGTCCGCCACGGCCGTTGCCGGCACCCGGGACAGTTCGTGCAGGGTGCCGGTCTCGGCGTCGTAGCGGTGACACGTCACCGTGGAGGAGAGCTCGTCGGCGCTGAGGACCAGGTCGCCGGTCGGGGTGAACGCCAAGTGGCGGGGGCCCGAGCCGGGGCGGAGACGGGACACACCCACCTGGTTCAACTTGCCGGTATTCGGGTCCAGTTGGTACGCGAACACCGTGTCCGCGCCCAGGTCCGTCGCCAGGACGTAGCGGCCCGCCGGGTCGACGAGGACCTGGTGCGCGTGGCTGCCCTCCTGGCGGCCGGTCACGGGGCCCGAACCCTTGTGCTCGACCACGTCCGTGAGGTCCGAGAGCCGGCCGTCCGCGTCCAGGCGGTGCACGGCCACCGTGCCGGGCAGCGTGTCCGTGCCGTAGTTGGCGGTCAGGAGGAAGTCGCCGCCGGGGTGGACGGTCAGATGGCACGGGTTCGCGCCGCCGCTGGTCAGGGGCGCCCCCAGGGGAGTCGGCGCCGCGCCCTCCCGCAGGGCGAACGCGCCCACCGCGCCCGGCGTCGACTCGTGCGTCGTGTAGACGACGGGGAGCGTCGGGTGCGCGGCCAGGAAGGACGCGCCGCTCGCCGCCACCGCGTCCACGACGCCGAGACCGCCGTCCTGAGGGGTGAGCCGAAGTGCCGTGAGGCCGACGCCCTCACCACCCGTGTCCGGCGTGTACGAACCCGTCAGGACCTCGACGTGCCCTGCGATACCAGTACTTGTCATTGCGCGTTCAGTCCTCAGCGGAGTACGTCGTCGTGGTGGTCCAGCAGCGGGAGTTCGCCCCGGCGCGGCAGGCCCTCCCAGTCGCCCTCCGTGCCGACCGCGAACGCGCCGACCCGGGCGGCCGTGTCGAGCCGGACCGACGCGGGCGCACCGGCCAGCAGTTCGGCCAGGTAGCCCGCCACGAAGGCGTCCCCGGCGCCCACCGAGTCGTACACAAGGGCAGGCAGCGCGGGTTGGCGGTACGGGTGGCCGTCGAGGAGCGCGAAGGCCCCCTCCGCGCCCAGCTTGATCACGGCACCGGAGGGGCCCAACTCGCAGATCCCCTTGGCCAGTTCCTCGGGTTCGTGGCGGTCCGGCACCGCGAGGCGGGCCTCGTGCGGACCCGCGAACACCAGATCGCTGTCGTGGAGGAGGGGGAGGACCGCCTCCCGCGCCTCGTCCTCGTTCCACAGCAGGGAACGGAAGTTGATGTCGAGGGAGACCAACACCCCTGCCTCGCGGGCGATGTCGACCGCCCGGCGGACCGCTCGCGCCGGACCCTCCCCCAACGCCGGTGTGATGCCGGTGATGTGGAGGACCGACGCCCCGGCGACCACCTCCTCCGGGATGTCCTCGGGGGCGAGGCGGACGCCCGCCGTCGCCGTGCGGTAATAGCGCATCCGGTGGTGCGTGCTGGTGCGCTTCTCCTTGAGGAGAAGGGACGTCGGGGCGGCGTCCCGTACGGCCACGGCGGTCACCCCTTCCGCCCGCAGCTCGCGCAGCACCAGCTCACCCAGCTCGTCCTCGCTGACGCGGCCGATCCACGTGGCCTTTCCGCCCAGGCGACTTACGCCGATCGCCACGTTGGACTCGGCGCCGGCGACGCCGAGGCGCAGGGTGGTGCCCAGGGTGAGCGGGCCGGGACCGGCGGCGGACAGGACGCCCAGGGTCTCGCCCACGGTGACGAGGTAGGGCTCGTCGTTCTCGACAACAGGCTTACGGGTGTTCACAGGCGGTTCTTCTCCTCGGACCCGGCGCTGGGCCTGACCGTCTCCAGCAGTGCGCGGGCCCGGGCCGTGAGGGCGTTCAGCGCCTCGGGGGTGGGGTCCCGGTCGGCGTCGCGCAGCAGCGGGGAGCCGACGCCGACGGCGAGTGCGCCCGCCGCCATGTACTGCCCGGCCGCTTCGAGGTCGACGCCGCCGACCGCCATGAGCGGTATGTGCGGGAGCGGGGCGCGGAGTTGGCGCAGATGGGTGGGGCCTCCGGTGCAGGCCGGGAAGAGTTTCACGGCCGCCGCGCCGGCCCGCCAGGCGGTGGTGACCTCGGTCGCCGTCCACGCTCCCGGGTAGAAGGGGATGTCCTGGTCGGCCGCGTCGTGGATGACGTCCGGTTCGACGTTCGGCGAGACCAGGAACTCGGCGCCCGCCGCGAGCGCGTCGCGGGTGTCGCCCGTGCTGAGGACCGTACCGGCGCCGACCGAGACCCCGGCGCCGAGTTCGTCCTTGATCCGGGCGATCGCGTCGAGGGCGCCGGCGGTGGTGAGGGTGACCTCCAGGCAGGTGATCCCGCCGGCCGCGAGGGCACGGGCCGCGGCGGGCAGCGCGCTGGCGTCGGCCGACCTGAGGATGGCCATCACCCGGGTACCGGCCAACTGGGGTGTGAGCAGGGGCCGTAGAAACTGATGGTCCGTCACTTGACCGCTCCCGCCGACATTCCGGCGACCATCTGGCGCTGGAAGAAGATGAAGATGACCAGTAGGGGAAGCACGCCGAGGAGCGCGGCCGGGAAGAGGGTGGTCGGCTGGACGGTGTGCGGGTCGATGAAGGAGTACGCGTTCACCATGACGGTGCGCTTGCCCGGGTCCTGGAGGAATACGAGGGGGACCAGCAGGTCGTTCCAGATCTGGAGCGAGATGAACGTCAACAGGGTGCTGGTGACCGGGCGGAGGAGAGGCAGGATGACCACGAAGAAGGTGCGGAGCGCGCCGCAGCCGTCGAGGGCCGCCGCCTCCTCCAGGTCGGCCGGGATCTGCCGGATGAAGCTGGTGTAGAAGAACACGGCGAGCGGCAGGTTGAGCGCGGTGTAGATGAGGACGACGCCCGCGTAGGTGTCGAGCAGGTTCAGGTCGCGCATCAGCAGGTACAGCGGTGCCACCACGACGAACACGGGGATCGACGTGCCGAGGATGAACAGCCGGTACACCGCCGTCGACCAGCCCGCCGTGATCCGGCCCAGCGGATAGCCCGCGAGCGCGCCGAGCACGGTGATCAGGACGCACGAAAGCCCGGTGATCAGAAGGGTGTTGAGGGTGCTCGTGCCGTAGTGGATCTGGCTGAAGGCGTGCGTGAAGTTCTTCAGCGTGAAGGAGTGCGGGATGCCCAGCGGGGAGCGCGCCACGTCCGCCGCCGTGCGCAGCGAGGTGACGATCGTGAACACGAACGGCAGGACGAAGAGAACCGTGCCGAGGGTGAGCGCGGTCGTGCCGACGGCGGTGGCGAGCCTGCGCGGGGTCCAGGTGGCGGTGGCGCGGGGCCGGGGCGCGTCGGGCTTGCCGGCGGGGCGGCCGACTTCCGTCGCGGAGACCGCGATTGAGGGGGGTGAGGTCATGAGGTGATCCGTCCGATTCCAACGATTCCAACGGTGCCGAGGGTGCCGACGGTGAACTGCCGGTCGTGCGTGCGCACTTGGGGGCGTCCGTACGTCGTCACACGCGCCGTTCGCGCAGTCTGAGCAGGGAGTTGGTCGCGCTGGACAGGACGACCACGGTCACCAGGAGCAGTACGGCGATGGCGACGCCGTAGGCGAACTTCCCGCCGCCGAAGATGTTCCGGTACACCAGCAGGGTCAGGGTGTCGGTGGCGCCGGCCGGGCCGCCGTTGGTCAGGACGAGCGGGAACTCGAAGACCTTGAGCGAACCGATCAGGCTGAGTGTCACGTTGACGGTGAGCGCGGGCGCCAGCAGCGGCCACTCGATGCTGCGGAAGCGGCGCCAGCCGGACGCGCCGTCCAGGGCGGCGGCTTCGAGGAGTTCGGCCGGCATGCTCATATAGCTGGCGAGGAAGATCGCGCACGAGTAGCCGGTGAACATCCAGATGTTGACCGTCGCGACCGAGTACAGCGCGGTGGACGGATCGCCGAGCCAGACGTGCTTGAGGCCGCCGAGACCGACCCCGTCGAGCAGGGCGTTGAGGCCGCCGTTCGGCGCGAAGAGGTACGACCAGATGAACGCGGCCATCAGCGGCGAGATGAGGGTCGGGGTCAACAGGACGACGCTCAGGGCCTTTCGGACCTTCTCGCGGCGGAACAGCATCGACGCGAAGAGCAGCCCGAGGCCGTTCTGCACGACGACGACCACGACGGCGTAGAGGACCGTGTGCCACAGGGCCGCGGAGATCTGCGGGTCGTCCGCCATCGCCGTGTACTGGTCGGCGCCGACGAAGTGGGAGATCGGGCCGCCGACGCTGTCGGTCAGGCTCAGGTAGACGCCCTTGAACAGCGGATACAGGATGAACAGCGCGTACACGGCGATCGCGGGGAGCAGGAAGGCGGCCATGGTGGCACGCCGTCGGTGGAACACGGGGGATCGACCTCCTTGGCCGTCAGGCCCCTGGGGGGAGTGGGTGGGACGGGGGTGGGTGACAGGGGTGGGTGGGCCGGCCGGCTCGGTCACCCGGTCGCTGGTCACTCGGCCGGTCTGCCCAGTCACCCGGCCGGTGTTCGACTGACCGGACGGCCCAACTACCCCACCGCCAGGGCTACTTGGCGGACGCCGCCGTCTGGATGTCCTTCAGCGTCTTCGCCGCGTCGGACTGGCCCAGCAGGAAGGACTGGATCTTGGAGCCGGTGTCGGTCTCCGACTGCGAGCCGTACCAGGTGTTGGACGGCAGCACCCGGTAACGGCCCTCCGTGAAGGCGGTGTTGAAGATGGTCGTCTCCGTCGAGTCGGGCGTGGTGCCACCGGTGAACGGCGACTCGGCGTGCTCGGCGTCCAGGTACTTCGCCAGATTCGCGCTCTGCGACCAGAACTTGACGTACTCCTTCGCCGCGTCCGCGTGCTGCGACTGGGAGTTGACGCCCCACGCCGTGCCGGAGAACAGCATCGCGTTCGGCTTGGTGCCGGCCGCGCCGCCCGGCCAGGGGGCGAACGACACCGGGAAACCGGCCTTCTTGATGTTGGAGACCTGCCAGGCGCCCTGGTACCAGAAGGCGCTCTTGCCCGCGCTGAAGTCCTGCGGCCCCTGCGACCACTCGTCGACGCCGAGCTCGTTCTTCCAGTTCACGAAGCCCTTGTCACCGAGGGTCTTGAGCTGGTCGAGCGGCTCCTTCCAGTCCGAGCCGAAGGACGCCTTGCCGGCCAGGAAGTCCGCGTCCCACTGCTTGTTCTTCTGGTAGACGGTCGTCGAACCGCTCGCCTGGAAGATCGAGCTGCCGGTCCAACCCGCCTTGTCCGGCAGGGAGATGGGCGTGACCCCGGCCTTCTTCAGCTTGGCGAGGTCGGCGAGGAACGTCGGCCAGTCGGCGGGGACCTCGGTGATCCCGGCCTTCTTCAGCAGGTCCATGTTGGCGTACAGCCCGATGCCGATCAGCTCCATCGGCATGGCCAGCGTCTTGCCGTCGCTCTGCGTGAACGGCTTCGCGGCCGAGGATATGGAGCTCACCCACGACTCGTTGGAGAGGTCCGCGAGGTAGCCGGAGGCGCCCCACTTCTTCATCTTGTCGGCGTCGACCATGATGACGTCCCCGGCCTTGCCGCCCAGCAGCTCGGGCTGGAGCTTCTGCGTGTAGGTCGGGTCCGCGGTGGTGTACTTGAAGTCGATCTTGATCTTCGGATGCGCCTTCTCGAAGGCCTTGTTGATCTCGGCGATGTTCGCCGGCTCCGCGCCGCCGCCCTTCCACGCCTCCACGTGGAGCGTGACCGTCCCGTCCGCCGAGGTCGAGTCGGAGCTGCCGCCACAGGCGGCGAGCGACGTCGCCAGGGCGGCGACCGTGGTGGCGACCGTGAGCAGTCTCCCGGAGCGCTTCATTGCACACCTCACCCATCATCGGCGCATGCCGATTTCGTCGTGCTTGCAGGGGTTTCTACGGAAAGTTGCGTGGTCCTCTGGGTTCGCCGAGTCCCGTCGGCTGTGCGAGGACCATCATGGTTTGCCGGGCCTGAATGGATATATCACTGAAATCCATCGAAGGAAACCGGTTGACCAACGACTTCGGCGAACGCTAGGTTGCGGCGCCAGAAGGTGTCAAGAGGTCAAACGCAACACCCCACGCCGATCGCCGCACCCCAGGCGAATCCGGCAGCAGGGCATGATTCGCAGGACGGCCGGGGTCGTCGACAGCGTGGTTGACAGGGAGGACTCGCGTGGCTGAACAGCCCGTACGGGCAAGGCTGGTGGACGTCGCACGGGAGGCGGGAGTCTCCAAGGCGACGGTGTCCAAGGTGCTCAACGGACGGCAGGACCTGTCCGTACGGCCCGAGACCCGACAGCGCGTCCACGAGGTCGCCGCCGCCCTGGGCTACCGCCCGCACTCCGGGGCCCGCGCCCTGGCCGGGGCCAGCACCCACGCCCTGGCCCTGCTGGTGCCGGCCCTCAACAACCCGACGTACGTGACGATTTCGCGCGGCGCCTACCAGCGCGCCCGTGAACTGGGCTATCTCTCCCTGCTCGCCGAGGACTTCGACGGCCAGGAGGCCGACGACACCTTCAACGACCTGGTCAAGGAGGGCCGCGTCGACGGCCTCCTGATCGCCTCCGCCCGCCCGCACCACCCCCTACTGGAGACCCTGAGCCGCAACCCGGTTCCGCACGTCTTCCTCAACCGCGCCGTCAAGGGCTCGGGCCGCAACGTCACCATGGACGTGGCACGTTCGAGCGTCACGGCCCTCGACCATCTCCACGGCCTCGGCCACCGGGTGATCGGCCACATCGCCGGCCCCTCGGGGATCACCCCCAGTGAGGACCGCAGGGACGCGTTCCTACGGCACTCCGCCGCACTGGGCCTGGCCGCGGCACCGGTCGCCTCCGGCGACTTCACCGAGGAGGGCGGCGCGGCGGCCGCCCGCGAACTGCTCACCCCGGCCGAGGGCGAACCCCGGGTCACCGCGCTGTACACCAGCTCGCTGGCCCAGGCCATCGGGGCGATGCGGGCCATCCACGAACGCGGCCTGCGCATCCCCGAGGACATCTCCCTCGTCGGCAACGACGACCTCCCCGTCGCCGGCTACCTCACCCCACCCCTCACCACGGTCGCGATGCCCCTGCACGAACTGGGCACGGCGGCGGTGGACGCGCTGGTCGCGGAGATCCGGGGGGAGTCGCCGGGGGATGTGGTCGTGCCGACCGAACCGCGGTTGGTTCTGCGGGGGTCCACGGCGGGGCCGGGTACTACGGGCTGACCAGTAGGGGCTGCCGTTCCCCTACGGGTTCCCGCCCTCCCGGACGACCGAGCCGCCGGTCGGACGGAGGGACGCAGGACGAGGACCGAGAAACAGCACCTCGGAACGCAGGACAGTACCGATGGACGGATGACCGGACGGGCCGGTCACGCCGAGAGGAACACCATGAGCCGCACCACCCCCGAGAACCACCCCGACCACCCCGACCGTCACGCCTCTCGTTTCACCGGCCGCACGGCCCTTCTCACCGCCGCCGCCTCCGGCATCGGCGCCGCCACCGCGCGACGCCTCGCCGAGGAGGGCGCGTCCGTGCTGGTCACCGACGTGGACGCGGCCGGGGCCGAGAAGGTGGCCGAAGAGGTCCGCGCCAAGGGCGGCCAGGCCCGTCACCTGGGGCTCGACGTCACCGACCCCGAGGCGTGGCCGGAGGCGATCCGGACCGCGCAGGAGTGGACCGGCCGCCTCGACCTGCTGCACCTCAACGCCGGCCGCAACCTCCCCGGCGCGATCCATGAGATCGACGACAGCTCCTGGCACAGCCACCTCCGCCTCGCCCTCGACTCCGTCTTCTACGGTGTCAGGGCAGCCGTTCCGCTGCTCTCGGCGGCCGGCGGCGCGGTGGTCGTCACGGGCTCGGTCCACGCGGTGCTCGGCTTCAGCGGCTTCCCCGCGTACGCGGCGGCCAAGGGCGGAGTCAGCGCGCTGGTACGGCAGTTGGCGGTCGAGTACGCGGGCCGGATCAGGTTCAACGCGGTCGTGCCGGGCGCGGTGGACACCGGTCTGTGGACCGATGCCCCGGACGAGTACCGGGCCCAGACGGCCGCCCGCACCCCGGTGGGCCGCATCGGCGAACCCGAGGACATCGCCGCCGCCGTCGCCTTCCTCGGCTCCGACGACGCGTCGTTCATCACCGGCCAGAACCTGGTCGTGGACGGCGGGCGCAGCATTAGCTCGCAGGAGTAGGACCCCCGATTCCCTCGCTCTTCTCCCTCCCCCCTCCCCCCGTACTACCCGTAGGACCCGGAGGTCCGCAGCATGAAAATCACCGGATACGAGCTGTTCCTCGTCGAACCGCGCTGGCTCTTCCTGCGCGTCGACACCGACGAGGGCATATCCGGCTGGGGCGAGCCCATCGTGGAGGGCAAGGCCCACACGACGGCCCGGGCGGTCGAGGAGATGTTCGACTACCTGACCGGCCAGGACCCCGCCCGCATCGAGGAGCACTGGCAGATGCTCGCCAAGGGCGGCTTCTACCGCGGCGGCCCGGTCCTCAGCAGCGCGCTGGCCGGCATCGACCAGGCCCTGTGGGACATCGCGGGCAAGACGCACGGCGTGCCCGTGCACCAACTCCTCGGCGGCCACGTCCGCGACCGCGTCCGCATCTACGGCTGGCTCTACGGCGAGACCCCCGAGGAACTCGCCGAGTCGGCGGCGGGCCAGGTCGCCAAGGGCCTGACCGCCGTGAAGATGAACCCGTGCGCGCAGCTCGAACCGCTCGCGACCCCCGCCGCGATCGACGCGATCGTGGCCCGCGTGGCCGCCGTACGGGAGGCGATCGGCCCGGACCGCGACCTGGCGCTGGACTTCCACGGCCGCTTCAGCGGAGCGATGTCGAGGCGCGTACTGCCGTACCTGGAACCGCTGTTGCCGATGTTCGTGGAGGAACCGGTCCTCCCCGAGTTCACCCGCGACCTCGGCGACGTCGTCCGCGCGACCTCCATCCCCATCGCGACCGGCGAACGTCTCTTCTCCCGCTGGGACTTCAGGGAGGTGCTCGGCGCGGGCATCGCGGTGGCCCAGCCCGACATCAGTCACGCGGGCGGCATCTCCGAGACCCGCCGTATCGCCGCGATGGCCGAGGCCTACGACGTGCTCGTGGCCCCGCACTGCCCCCTGGGCCCGATCGCGCTCGCCGCGAGCCTCCAACTCGACTTCGCCGTACCGAACTTCCTCATCCAGGAACAGTCCCTGGGCATCGGCTACGGCGACAGCAGCGGCCTGCTCGGCTATCTCGCGGACGCCTCGCCGTTCGAGGTCCAGGACGGCTACATCCACCGGCTGACGGCCCCCGGCCTCGGCATCACGGTCGACGAGGACAAGGTCCGCGCCGCCGCCGAACGAGGCCACCGCTGGCGCAACCCGGTCTGGCGCAACACGGACGGTTCGCTGGCTTCCTGGTAGCAGCCCAAGTTCCTTACACGGCGGGGCTGTTGGCTTCGCGCTGCCCCGACGCCGTCCAATCCGGCGTCGGGACAGCACCACACGCTCCAGGCGCACCGGCGGCAACCGGTCATCGCGCCTGGTGAAGAGGGGAATCTCGCCGCACGCAGCGGCAAGGGACACATCCACCCATCCAAGGAGCGCGCAATGAAGCGTCGCAGATTCGGTTCTCCCGACAGACCAGTTTCCGCCACCCGCCGAAAGCCGGGAATCCTCGCCCTGCTCGCCGCGATGGCGGGCGCCCTGCTCGTCCCCGTCATGGCGACCAACGCGTCGGCGGCGGGCACGAGTTACTACGTCGACTGCTCGGCCTCCGCCAACGGCACCGGTACCAGCGCCAGCCCCTGGAACTCCGTAACAGGCGTCAACAGCACGACATTTGCCGCGGGCGACAGCATCCTCTTCAAGGCCGGCACGACCTGCACCGGCCAGCTCACCCCCGGCGGTTCGGGCGCCTCCGGCAGCAACATCTCGATGGCGTCGTACGGTTCGGGCGCGAAGCCGATTATCGACGCGGCGGGCGCGACGGGCGCGGTCATCCACCTCCTGAACCAGCAGTACTGGGACATCGGCGGCCTGGAGCTGATCGACAACGCCTCGTCCCCCGCGTACCGTTCGGGCGTCCTGGCCGAGAACAGCTCCGGCGGCGTGCTGAACCACATCCGCGTCCACGACATGTACATCCACAACATCGCGGGCTACGGCGGAGGTTGGTACTCGACCAACGCGGGCGTGGGCGTCCAGACCGACCACACCACCCCGGTCTCCACGTGGAACGACGTGGTCGTGGAGAACAACACGTTCGACCACGTGGACCGCATAGCGGTGGCGGTGACCCCGGACGCGGACGGCCAGGGCACCGGCCTGACCACGGGCACGGTCATCCGCAACAACACGATGACGTACGACGGCGCGGACGACATCCTCGTCGTGAAGAACGACGGCGCCCTGATCGACGGCAACAAGGCGGGCTACGGCGGCGCCAAGTCGACCTGCCCGCCGTCCGGTCAGTACTGCAACGGTGCCTCGGCCGGCATCTGGATGTCCGGCAGCAGCAACACCGTCGTCCAGAACAACGAGGTCTACTGCCACATCAACGGCGCCGACGGCACCGGCTTCGACGTGGACTGGGGCAACCACAACACCACGTTCCAGTACAACTACAGCCACCAGAACCTCGGCGGCTTCCTGCTGGTGATGCCCCCCTTCACCATCGCCAACGAGCCCACGTCGACCGTCCCCAGCGACGGCACGGTGGTCCGCTACAACATCAGCGAGAACGACGGCAGCAACTCGGGCTGCCCCACGTCGGGTACGCAGACCCACGGCGGCGGAGTCCTGCACTTCGTGGGTGGAGTCCCGAACCAGAGCGGCAGTTCGTCTGCCGTCCCCCTCTTCTACAACAACACGTTCTCGGTCAGGGACGGCCTGAGCACGCCGATCCTCTACTCCCGCTCGGGAACGTCGATCAGCGGAGCCCTCTCCTTCCAGAACAACGCGGTCTTCAACTACGGCTCCGGCAACTACTTCACCACCACCGGCACTTCGACCTACTCCAACAACCTCTTCTACGGCAACCACCCGTCCCGCGAGCCCGCGGACGCGGCCAAGGTGACGTCGGACCCGGAGTTCCGCAACGCGGGCAACGCGAACACGTCCTCGTCGTACACGGGCAAGAACGCGTACCAGGTCCACCCGTCGTCCCCGGTGATCAGGGCGGGCGCGGTCATCGCGTCGAACGGCGGCTACGACGCGTACGGCAACGCGGTGTCGGCCACGGCCGCTCCCAACATCGGCGCGTACAACGGCACCGGCGGCAACCTCCTCTCCAACGCGGGCTTCGAGACGGGCAGTCTGTCCCCCTGGACCCAGGCGAGCGGCACGGCGTCCTCGGTGACGGCGGCCAACTCCCGTACGGGAGCTGACGCGTTGACGACGGCGGCCAGCGGCAGCGGCGCGAACCAGGCGCTCACGGGCCTCTCGCCGTCCACCACGTACCTGCTCACGGGCTGGGGCAAGGTGGCGACGGCGGGCGAGACGCTGGCGATCGGCGTCAAGAACTTCGGCGGCACGGAGACCTACACGAACGTGGCGTCGACGTCGTACTCGCAGGCGGCGGTCCTGTTCACGACGGGTGCGTCGTCGACGACGGCCACGGTCTACTGCTGGAAGAACGCCGGTGGGGCCGGGGCGGGTTACTGCGACGACCTCGCGGTGGAACCGTTGACGTCCTCCACCAACACGGTCACGAACCCGGGCTTCGAGACGGGCGCGCTGACCCCGTGGACCCAGAGCACGGGCACGGCGTCGAGCGTGGCGGCCTCCAACGCCCGTACCGGCACGTACTCCCTCCAGACCGGGGTGAGCGCCAGCGGCGCCATCCAGACGGTCAGCGGCCTTGCGTCCGGCGGCAGTTACCTGCTGGCGGCCTGGGCGAAGGTGGCGACCTCGGGTGAGGAGGTGGCCGTGGGCGTGAAGAGCTTCGGCGGCACGGAGACGTACCTGCGAGGCTCGACGACGACCTACACCCAGGAACCGATCTTCTTCACGACAGGCGTCTCCAACACGGCGGCGTCGGTGTACTGCTACAAGAACTCCGGTTCGGCGGCGGGCTATTGCGACGACTTCACGGTGGTGAAGCTGCCGTAGCAGGGCCGAGCAACGCGTATCCCCCGGGTCCTGCGACCCGGGGGATGTGTGTGCAGCGGGAGTTCACTCGTACCAAGGCCCTTGCAGGGGGCCGCGCTTGGTCGTCGCCCGGACTCCGGGTATGACGCTGCCCTTGTCGAGGTCGCCTCGAATGCGCAGATACAGACTGGGAGTCGGCAGCCCGATGGTCTGGATCCACCCCCTGCCGTGCACGTGCCCCGCGGCGGTCAGCGCCTCGAACTGGCCCTCCGGGGCCCTTGTCTTTGCGTAGATCTGGCAGAGCGTCTCACCGCTGTCGGCGAAGGCGTAGCGGGCCGCGTAGGCGTAGCCCTCGTGGAGCCAGACGTACAGCACGATCGGTTTGTCCAGGACGGCACGGAACCAGTCGGCGGCGGCCTGAGCGAGCTGGTCCGCCGGGCCGGTGGCGTCAAGTGCCCAGGCGCTGGGCTGATCCGGCAGCGTGTACAGCTGGCTGTGCAGACGATCGCCCCGTACGCGGTCACCGACCAGGTGCACGCCCAGATTGATCAGGCTCAGATGCTGTCGGGGCTCCACGGCGCCCCGGTCGGAAAGACTGACGTAGGCGAGCAGCGACTCCCAGTCCTCGGGACGCCCGACCTCCCCCGTGATGTCACCCGGCGCCCACGCCGTGCAGTGCCGGCGCAGCGCGGCGGCGAAGTCTCTTTCGGCATCGGTGAATTCGAAGTCGTCGTCGAGGTCGTCGACCTCGAACCACGTGTATTTCCTCATGGGAGGACCCTATGGTCGGCGGTTGCCGTACCTCCTTGCCGTGCAGCAGCATCGGGCGATGTCCCGATCAATAGGTGCGCACACTGCCGACCCGTGCCCTCGGTGTCTCGTTGAAGCGGTCCATGGAGGGGATGGCTGCGCCGGGCCGGCCAAGCGTCGGTGGGTGTCCGCCGCTGTGCCTGGGCGTTGGCACAGAAGTGGGCACCCACCGAGCGTGTGGGCTACCGGCGGAACGCCGTTCGCGAGGTGACCGAATGGCTCATCGGCGGCCCTGCGACCGTGACCTCCGTGCCGTCAGGAACACCAGCGCGCCGCCCGCCACCAGCAGGACGGCGGTACCCGCCCGCAGCAGGACTCCGCCCGTGCCCGTGGCGGCGAGCCCGCCGCCGGTCGTCGTACCGCTGCTGGTTCCCGTCCCGGAGCCGGACGGGCTCGCGGTGGCCGTGGCCGACGGGGAGGCGGAGGCGGAGGCGCTGGGCGAGGGGCTGGACGTCGCCGAGCCGGTGGCCTTCACCGTGATCGCCGTGGTGTCGTTCGACGCGTCGTCGTCACGGTTGGGGTAGTCGGGGTTCTCCACCGCCCGTACGCTGCCCCGCGCGCCGGGAACGACCCGGTCGATCCGCACCGTGAACTCCTGGGTCACCGAGTCGCCCGGCTTGAAGTCCGTGCTGCTGATGTCGCAGGTGTAGCTCTTCGCGCCGGCCTTGCGGGGTGTGCAGTTCCACAGCGGTCCGGGGTCGCCCTGTTCGCCGGGGGCGGGGACGCCGGTGATGGTGGTGCCGGCGGGCGGGGTCACCACGAACGTGCCGGAGTTGTCGGCGTCCATCCAACGGAAGTTCATCCAGCCCGGCCCGTTGTTCCGCACACCCACGGTGATGCTCACGGTCTCGCCGACCTTGCCCTCGACCGTGTCGCCGAGCGCCTGGTAGTCGGCGTGCTGGGTGGTGGCGAAGGTGCCGTACCCGGAGCCGGTGAATCCGGAGCCGGAGGCGACGGACTTCAGGCCGAGCGGCGCGCCGCTGCCGGTCCCGGGGAAGTCGGACGGGTCGAAGGAGTCGGGCGCGGTGCCGCCGACCGGCCACACGACGTAGGAGTTGTAGCCGTACATCGTGTCCTTGGCGGCGGTGTAGCGCAGCGGCGCGTCCGTTTCGTAGGCCTTGCCGGGTGCGACCGGGGTGTCGAACCGGCACCAGGCGCCGACGTCGGGCCGGTCCGAGTAGTGGCAGTTGGAGTGTTCACGGGCGAGGGAGACGCCTTCGGAGTCCTGCACCAGCAGCATGACGCCCTTGTCGGCGGGGGCCGTGCCGGTGTCGGCGAAGGCCGGGGTGCGCTCGAAGACGGCGCCGGGCGCGATGCCCTTCAGCGCCGGGTAGGACCGGGCGACGAGCTTGGGCCCGCCGACCAGGACGTCCGTCTGCCCCGTCACGGTGGCCGCGTCGGAGGCGGTGGCGGTGTAGGTGATGGCACCGGTGTCGCCCGCCTTGGCGGCCGCGGTGGGCTTCAGGAGGAACGGGTCGATCGACTCCTTGCCCGACAGCGGGCCCACGTCGCACCGCAGCTTCAGCGTGCCGGTGCTCACACAGTCCCCCGTGACCACCATCGTCGCCTTCCCCGCGAGGGACGACGCGTCGACGGCGACCGAGACGTCATGGGCGTCCCCGCCCGAGGCGGTGATGCCGAGGCCCAGGTTCGGCCCCTCGCCCTCGGTGGGGAGGTAGTAGTTCTCCTGGGCGTCCAGGACGAGCGTCGTTCCGGCGGCGTGCGCGGCCGGGGTCACGACCGCCATAGCGGCGGTCGCGAAAGCGGCGGCAGCCGCTGTCCGCCATGTTCTGCGTATCGTCAACACACAACGTGGACACGTCAGGCCACCGGAAGGTTGCGCGCGAGTGTCCGTCGGTCGACGAACGGGTTCCGCTCAGGGAACCTCACCGGGAGCGTCTCCGGAGCACCCGAACCGGCGACGGCGGCTACAGCCGACGGCCAGAGTTGCGACGCGCCGCTCTCGGTGGGCCTTCGCAGCGAGGAATGGCAGCAGTTGCCGCGCGTCGTGGGTAGGGAGCACGGCCGCACGTCGACCCCGAGCGTCGCATCGGCTGCCGCCGCCCTGTCGGTTCCGTCGGCCCACATCTGATGTGCGGCCGGTGCGGGGCCGAAGTGGGCGGGGTCGGGTTTGGTCAACTGCCCAAGACCGCCTCCCGCGCTGCGCGTGCCCAGATGGCCTGCTGGCGGAGCGGGAAGCCCATTCGATTCCAGTGGAAGAGGACATGCCGGGCCAGGATGCTGCGCGTCCCGAGGCCGAGTTGTCCTTCACGTCCGGCGTGGCCGAGGGCACGGCCGCTACGTTCGATTCCGGCAACCCATTGCGAGACGGGTGCGTTCGGACCGTCAACTGCGAGGGCTGAAAAGGCGTCGGTCGCGAGGAGTTGGCGCATTCTGTCCGTCATCGCGGTGACGAGCTCGACTGGGACATCGTCGGGGAGGGGGCGTGCTGCCTCGACCCGTGCCCAGACATCGCCCTGTTCTCCCCACTCCTGGCCGGCGGCGCGTAGGAAAAGGCTGACGACGAGGAGGGAAGTTGCCTTGGCGTCGAGACCGCTGTCGTCCGTGCTGTCGCGGTGTAGACGGTCGAGGATGCCGACGCTGTCAGTGTGAAACAGACTGTGGGCGACGGCCATGCCGACCGGGCCTCCAAAAGCCGTGGTTTCTGGCTCGTACGGTGATGGCCACCAGCGGTTGACCAAGTTCCGTGACACAGCGTTGTCGAGGACTTCGCCGATCTGCCGCGCCATGTCCTCGGCGATCGTCGTAGAAGAGGGGACGACTCGTAGGCGCCAGCAGGGGTGCTTGCGGACGAACCACCAGTCGCCGAGCGTTCCGTTCGCCGTCTGCTGTCGCAGAAGTGGCAGGAGGCAGGCGTAGAAGGTGCGCTCGGCAGTCGAGTAGTCGGTGAACTCGATGTTCACCTGTCGCCAATTGGCCGGTTCGGATTGTGCGTTGAGGGCGGCTTGGCCAGCTGCCCGGTACCGCGCGGCGGCCTCCGTGAGGAGATCCGTGGACGAGCGCAATTGGGCGGCGGCCTCTGCGATCGGGGTGCCGGTGAGGACGGCCAGGACGGCCTGCTCGACGGCGCTGTTGTCGTGCGGCGGATCCATCCACAACTCTTCAGCGGCGGGCATCAGATGAGGAGTAGGCAGGCGTCCCAGTCGCCCATGGGTGTGCCTGCTTCGGCGTCTTGGAGGGCGAGGTCCGCGCCGGTTGCGCCGTCGAGGAACCCGGCCGCTGTGGGAGGACCTACAGAGAGGAAGCGGTGCGTGAGCTGGGGCAGGTAATCGCTGAAGAGACGTGGTTCGTCAGCGTCCATGGCAACGCGTTGGACGACACGTATGAGGCCGCCGACACCGTGACACAGACCGCGGTCGGTGAGGGGATCGAGTTGGATGGGATCGGACAGGCAGTACAGGAGCGCTCGTTCGGCCATGCGCCGACGGTCGGTGTCACCCAGGGCGAGGGCGGCGAGTTGCTGGGCGCGGGCGAGGCCGGGGGTGCCGTAGCACCAGGAGGGCGCCGCTGGGTGCATGGGACTCGCGGTGGTATCGGTGATCCAGCGTGGCCAGCGGGTTCCTCGGTGGTCGCTGACACGTATCCGGTCCAGCCAGTGGCAGATGCGAAGCATCGCCTCCTGGTGGCCGGGCACGGTGATGCCGCGCAGGTGGGCGAGTGCGAGGAGAGCCAGGGGTCCGGCAATGCCGTGGGCCAGCCCGGCGTTGGCGTGGCCACCGGGAGTGGGGGTATCGAGGTTGACGGGGCTGTGGCCCACCCACCAGCCGGGCCGGGGGCGGCCGTTGGGGCCGGGGAGTGGCTCGGTCAGTCGCACGAGGTATTTCAGGACGGCTTGGATCTCTGCACCGTCGGGGGTACGACGCAGGAGGAGAGCGCCGAGGCCGGTGAGGCCGCGCAGTAGGTCGTACTCGGCGAAGCTGGTGGGTTGGCCGTGGTCGATGCGGGTGTGGGCTGCTTTCAGTCGGCGGCGGGTGTGGGTGGCCACGATCCGGTCGAGGGCGTTCAGGGCGCCGACGTACTGGTTGCTGCCGGTGGCGGCCAGATGCAGGACGTACGTCATCGCGGGTGCGCCGAGAAACAGTCCCGCTGTGTCTCCGTCGAACAGCGGCCCGACGGCCGTGAGTTGGCGGTGTACGTCCTGCCACGATCCATGGCCCCGGCAGGCGTGCTCGATGTGGAGCAGGGCGCCGCCGAGAGAGCCGTGGGCGAGCGACTGCCGGAAGGCGGTGTCCCGTTCGGCGTTGGGTGTGACGGCGGCGGTCATCGCGGTACTCCTTCGGTGCGTGCGTTCCAGGACAGGGCGGCGGTGCGGGCGAGGCGGCGGCAGGTGGCCTCGCTGTCGGGATCGATGCCGGCTGCCCGGTTGTGGTGCATGTGCAGCAGGGAGGGCAGGACGTCGGTGGGTTCGGCGCCGTGGTCCGCGAGCGCGGTCCGGTACGTCTTCAGCGCACTGCGGCGGTGAACCCAGGCCGCGGCGACGTCTTCGCCGCCGGGCAGGGCTCGCAGGCCGGCGAAGTCGCCGTCTGGGGTGGTCAGTTGTACGGCCTGTGCTTGGAGATCACGCGAAGGCATCTCGCCCTCTCCCTTGAGCAGGTGCTCGGTCAGCCAGCGGTTCCCGGCCGCCGGGCTGTCGGTGAAGGCGGCGGCGATGTCCGCGAAGCTGGCGGCGGTGACTGCTGGCTGCATGCGGGGAGGAAGGCCGAGCCTCAGTTGGGCGACCGCGGCGGTGGAATCAGCGGCGAAGGCTCGTTCGGCGATGGCCAGGGTGTCGCCGGTGCCGTAGCGGCCGATCTCCGGTTCGTCGGTGTCCCACTGGATGCGGCGGATCAGCCCATCGTTGCGGAGTTTCGCCGCCCAGGCTCCGATCCGCTGCGCGGTGGTGCCAAACGCGTCCGGGGTCGGCAGCCGGAGCCGTAGGCGCAGGTGGGCGTCCGGATCGCTGTAGCGCGCGTACCACCACAACGGTTCGCCGCTCGCCTGGTCTTGGAACAGGGTGGGCAGGTGCGTGGTGAGGATCTCCGGGGTGCGTTCGGGGTGGCAGTAGATCTTCAGGTAGGCCCACGCGGAGGTGCCTGGCAGACGGCAGCTTTCGCGCCGTACGACCGCCGTCGTTCGGGGGCGGTGAACCGCTGGTGCAACTGTCGAGGCGAACGGCATGGTGATCTCGTGTGCGCGGCCGAGCCAGCCGTAGGCCCCCTCCTCGGGCGCCTCGTGCAGCGTCACCGTGCCGTTGCGTCCCAGTTCCATGCGCAGGAGCTGTTGGTGGGCGGGGTGGTCGAGGTCGAGACGGAGGCGCTGGTCGTCGGAGCCGAGGAACACGGTGCGGGTCACGCCGTAGCGGCAGCGCCAGTCGGTGAAGTGGCGTAGCCAGTCGGGATGTTCGTCGTGAACGAGGTCACGCGTGCGGAGGCGCCAGCAGGCGGGCGAGAGGATGGTGCGGCCGACGCGGACCTCGGGCAGGAACGGCAGCCGGGCGGCTGCTCCCCATGCGAAGGGGGTCAGTACCGCGGTGTGTGAGCGGTGCACTTCGGTGAGGAAGCGGACCAACGGGTGGGTGGCGTTGGTGAGTTCGACGGCGTTCAGCACCGACGGTTCGACGAGCCGGCCCGTGGACCGCGAGACCAGATAGAGGCGCTGGGAGTCCGCGGCCACGGCGAGGTCGTTCAGGTCCAACGTGGCGGCGGGGTTGTGTTCGCCCAGCGCGAGTACGTGCCGTACAACGGCGGGGGCTTGGCTGACGTTCTGGGTGCGAAGCCGGAGCGGCGGGCTGGAGATCTGCACGCGGTCCGTGTCGGCGGTGAGTGTCGGCAGGGACGCGTACGCGGACGTCATGCGGTCGCGGTCGGCCGAGTCCAGCAGGGTCAGGAACCGGCCGGTCGTGGTGCCCGCCGCCTGGGAGAGACCCGCGAGGCTCAGCGTGTATCGGCCCTGGTTCAGGGCGCTCAGGGAGGTGGCGAGTACGGAGAAGCACATCTCGACATGGGCGGGGACCTGGGTGACCTCGCCGACGGCGAGCGCGGCGAGATCCTCTTCGGTCAGCGTGATCTCGCGTGCCTGGTTGATCGCGGCGTCCTGGGCGAGGGCGAGGAGGTGTTCGTCCCGGCGGGTGGTGGCCTGGACGGGACGCTTGAGGAGGGAACCGCGGTAGCCGGCCGGGAATCCGAGGCCGATGTCGGGGTCGGTGAGGTCGCGGACGGGTACGAGGGCGCCCATGCTGTAGCGCTCCAGGAAGCGGGCGCGGTAGTCCTGCCAGGCCGGAGGCCCGGCAGGGTAGGGCGAGATACGGGCCATGACCTGGAGGGCTCGTTCTGCTTCCCGTGCGACCTCGGCGGGCAGGACGACATCGCAGTCGGGCCGCAGATTCACCACCAGGGTCCGCCCGTTCACGGCGGTCGCGGCTGTCATGCGCTTCGTGGCCTCGCCGCGGAGGGTCCACTGCTCGTCGGCCGGGGCGTGGTTGTGGCGGGTCAGGAGCTGGTGGATCCGGCGGAGGCGCGCGGTTGTCTCCGCCTGGGGATGTGTGCTGAAAGAGTCGAGTTGGGCCACCAGGTGGCCGAGGGCGTCGTCACAGGTCATGGGCGCCCGCAGGCTGGTGATGAGGATCCGGTGGGCGACGAGGTCCCGAACCATGTCCTCGATCACCGGCGTGGGTGTGCTGGGGTAGCTCGCGTGCAGCTTGGCGACGATGTCCTCGACCGCGATCGGCGCGCGGGCGAGTTCGAGGACTGCGTCGGCAGCGGGGGTGCGGCGCAGGGTGACCTTGGCAGGACCGTCCTTACCCGGTTGGTGCGGTACGGCGATTCTGGTGCCCCGGACGACGCACGTGTGATCGGCGATCACGGGCAGGTGCCGCAGCAGGTCGGTGTTCTGCTCCAGGGCGGTGACGATCTCCGTGAGCCACTCGGCGTCCGCTCGGACGGACGTCCGGTGGTCGGTACCCCATCGCACCTGGGCGCGGTCTCCGAGTTGTACGGGCGCGGGGCCGGCGAACAGACCGAAGGGCGTGGCACGGTGCTGCATCCGCAACAGGTAGCGCATCAGCGAGATGACAGCGCGCCGGACGGTGCGCGGTCGCTGGTTACGGCCGTCGAGTACGCCGTGCACGGCCTCGACCAGCAGAGGGCTGGCGACCTCGATGGCCGCCACTATGGCCTCGTCCGCCCAGACCTTGCCGATCCACTCCCGCCAATGCTCGACGTCGCCGGAGGTGTTGCCGCCGAGGTCCGGCCAGGGAGGCTGTGGGGCAGTCGGCGGCCGTGCGGCTGCTCTGATCAGAACGGCGTCGACGGCGTCGTACATCGCAATGCCTCCTTCGTCCGTCGTGTTGTGTGGCGAGGGGCGGGGCCGGTGACCCCGGCCCCGCCCCTCGGCGGTTGATCAGCCGCCGATGCAGGTGCTGTTGGAGCAGGCGGACTGGCAGGTGGAGGTGCAGCCGTCGCCGGTGTCGTTCAGCAGGCCGGGCACGACCGGGGCGGACGCGATGGTCTCGATGTCGAGGTCGAAGTCCGTATCGGTGCTGGACGCGAAGTCCGTAGCGGCCTTGAGCGAGGTGCTGCCCTGTGGTGCCATCTCGATTCCTCCTGAGTGAGTGGGATGTGCCTTGTTGTCCTGACCGGTGGGCGCTCTCGGCTCTACGGCCAGGTGATGAGGACCCGAGTGTGCGGGCGGTCGACGACGCGGCCCGAGGGAAGCTGCCCGTCCGGTGCGCCCATCGGGTGGATCTCGATCCGTGCTCGGTCGCTGCGGTGCTCGCCGTCCCAGACCTGGATTTCCTCGACCAGACGCTCGGCGACCTTCTGGCCCTGCGCCCCATGGCCGATGGCGCCGAGCTCGAACCGGTCCGGGTTTTCGGTACGCCGAACGGTTCGATAGGCGAAGCTGTCGCCGTCGACGAGCGTGGGGACCCCGAGCGGCGAGGCCGAGGCGACCAGGCCGCGCTCGCGGGCGGCCGGGGTCGCGGCCAGGAGCGGCAGGTTGTCCAGTGCGGTCGTCAGCCACATGTCCAGGTGCTCGCTGGACTCGTCGCCGGCGAGTGTCACTCCGGACCATGCTGTGACGCTGGGGCTGCGCAGGGCGGCGCGCAGTCCGTCGGCGTCCGGCTCGGGGTGACCGTCCAGACGCAGGCCCACTTCTTCGCCTTCGGCGTCATGCAGGAGGACCAGGCGAACGCGGTTCTCGCCGACGCCCTGCATGGGCACGAAGCCGCACAACTCGACGCTGTCGCTCAGCAGTTGGTCGCCTTGGCGGACGAGCGCGACGGTACGGGTCATGCCACGCATCCGCAGGGGCACGACGATGCGGCCGCCGTCGACGAGCTGCTCGGTCCAGGCCGGCGGGATGTCGGCGGCCTGGACGGTGACGAGAACGCGGTCGTACGGAGCGTGCTCGGCCACGCCGTATTCGCCGTCGGCGGTGACGACGCGCACCTGCTGGTCGTAGCCGGTCTCTGCCAGGAACTTCTCGGCGCGTGCGGTGACGTCGTGGTCGATGTCCACGGTGACGACGAGGCCCTCGGGGCCGACGATCTCAGCCAGATAGGCGGCGTTGACGCCCCCGGAGCCGATCTCCAGTACCCGCATACCGGGCCGCAGGTCGGCCTGTTCGATCTGCATCGCCTGGATACGGGCGGCGGACACCGAGCTGATGGCCACACCGTCGGCGTCCTTCTTCGTGATCGCGGCGTATTCCGTCTGATAGGCCGTGGCCAGGTCCAGTTCGGGGGTGGCCAGATGCCTGGGGATCTTGCGGAACGCGGCCACGACGTGCGGGCTGCGGGCAGCGTCGAGTTCCATCAGTTCTCGGACCATCGCGTCGCGCAATTGCCCGGCGGCTGCGGGGACTTCCTCGTGGTGGGTGGTCATGTCGTGGACGTTATTCACGAGCTCCCTCTTTCCGGGCGGTGAGCGATCGGCTGCACCAGACCCACTTGCCCTTGCGGCTTCGCTGCGTACGGCATCCCCAGTCGTCGGTGAACGCTTCCACCAGGGACAGTCCGCGGCCGGACTCGCCCTCGGTGGACTGCGTGTGGGGCACCGGCAGACGGGGAGAGGCATCGGCGATCTCGGCCAGGACGGTGTCGAAACGCTGCCGCAGAACCATCACGATGGGGCCCTCGCCGTGTTGTACGGCGTTGGTCACCAGCTCCGACACGACCAGAACCATGTCGTCGGCCAGATCGCCCAGGCTCCAGGAGGTCAGGGTGTCGCGCGTTGTCCTACGTGCCTTGGACGCCGCGTGCGGGTCGGATTCCAACGGGATGGCGAACGCTCTCAGAACATGGCTCGCCGTCGTGCTTGGTCGGGGAATTGTCATCACGCCCACCTGCGCAGAGCGTCTCGGACCCGTCGTACCGTCCGTGTGCTGTTGTCGAAAACTCCAGGAGCAGAGTCAACGCGGGCTCTACCGGACGGAGTTGTTCGTGGCATCGCGGGTAACCGCACAGGCGGCCTGGTCCGGTCGTCCGGCCGGTGCGAGAGCAGCCGTCTGTCCCGGAGGGCCGGTGGGGGGCTTTCGTGCTTCACGGCGTGGCTCCTTGGGAGAGACGGACTGTCCGGACGGGGGCGCCTTCCGCGACGGGTACATCGCTGGTGACGGTGTCCTCGCACTAGGTGACGGCGATCAGAGTGAGGCCGGGGCGGATGTCGTCACCATGGCCCAGCGGGTAGCGTCTGCCGCTCTTCCAGGTGACGCACGTGGCACGCGGGTAGCTTCGAAGTGTCGTCTGCACCACGGCGGTTGCGGCTCCCCCAAGTGCCGGGGTCCCCTGAATGCGAGGGAGCCGCAGGCCAAAGGCCGACGATGGTCGGTCAGTGGTCTTCTTTGGCCGAGAGGGGCCGATGATGGATGAACGTCCCAGGACGCTGCTCAAGGCCCTGGTGGCCCAACGGCACTGGCGCTACGGCGACTTCGTGGGCCACTTCACCCGCACCGCCGAGAAGGTCGTCAAGAAGGGCACCGCGAACCCGACGATCTCCGAGGCGCAGTTCCGCCGTTGGACCGCGGGCACCATCCGGACCCTGCCCGGCCCGGACGCCTGCCGGGTGCTGGAGGAGATGTTCGGCGTCAGCGCGGCAGCGCTGTTTCAGGCGCCTCCCTCAACCGATTCACCTGCACCCGCGTTCAGCCTGAAGGACGAGATCGACATGACCGCACGTGAAGCTTCCAACGAGGCTGGTGCCGCCGCCTCCGCGTCCATCTCCGACACCACCCTCGACCAGCTGCGCGACGACGTCGCCGAACTCGCCCGCCGCTACCACGCCTTCTCTGCGTTCGAAATCCTCCAGACCGCACGGAAGTTGAGGGAGGAAGCCGAACAGCATCGCGACCGCACCCAGGTTCCCGTCCAGCAGCAGGACCTGCTGATCATCGCCGGACAGGCCTGCGCCCTGCTGTCGGCAGCAGCCTTCGACCTCGGTTCACTCGACGGCGCCACCCGTCTCGCCCGGGCCGCCGCGCTGTACGGCGAGACCGCCCGCTTCACCCCGCTGCGGGCCTTCGCCGGCGGTGCCCTCGCCTACATCGCCTACTTCTCCGGTCGGCCCGCCGAAGCGGCGCAGATCGCCCAGCGTGCGCAGATGTTCGCCGGGCTCGGGGACGTCGCACACCGTCGCCTGGCGGCCATCGAGGCACGCGCGCACGGCCACCGAGGCGACGCGGCCTCGGCCCAGCAGGCGCTCAACGCCTCCCGCCAGGAAGGCCGTGGGCATATTGACGACCTGCACGACGGCGTGGCGGGCGAGTTCGGCTTCCCCGACGACCGACTGGCCATGTCCAACGCCTCGACCTGTCTGCTGCTCGGCGACGGCGAACAGGCCGAAGCTGCTGCCCGCACGGCGCTCGACCTGGTGACCGGCAAGCCCGAGGCCCTCCGCTCCGCACGCGTCGTGGGCGGAGCTGCTGCGGACCTGGCCGCGGCCCGCCTCCTGTGCGGTGATCTCGACGGCGCCGCAGACGCTCTCGAACGCGTCTGGATCGTGCCCACCGAGCAGCGCGCCACCGGTCTGCTGACCCGGACCACGCGCGTCCGCCGCGCACTGACCGAGGAGCGGTTCCGACGGGCGCCGCTCGCCGACGAAATGGGCGAGCGCCTGGAACATTTCAGCCGCCTCGCCGCTCAGCATCAATTGGGCGTGGGATCGGGCACGTTGGCGGTCCTGGAGGGATGAGCCGACTCAGGACGCGGAGGCCACAGCAGCGAGGATCTTGGCCTCCTTTTCCGGAGCGATTCCGTGCTCCGCCCAGCGAGGGTGATCCACCGGACGCCCGTCGGCCCGCAACCAGGCCCAGGTGTCCGTAATCGTCTCCGTCAGCGGCCGACACCGCAGCCCGGCCGCCACCGCTTTGCCGGCGTCCACCGACCAGACACCGGCGTGGGTACGCCAGAGGGGCAACTCGGTCCACTGCCGCACCTCGTGCTCGATGAGCACCTCGGGCTCCACCCACACCGGGTAACCATCCGACTCGGTGACGGCAAGGCAGGCGAGCAGGAAGTCCCCGAACCCGATTCCCTCCGGATGGGCCAGGTTGTAGGCGCCGCCAGTGTCGGCAGCCGCCTGGTCCAGGGCGAAGGCCGCGACATCGCGCACGTCGACCGGCTGGATGATCCGGTCGGCCGGAGCCGGCGCCAGCACCGGCCCGCCCCGGCTGGCCCGGTTCAGCCACCAAGGCAGCCTGCCCACGTACTCACCCGGCCCGAGAATGACTCCCGGCCGCAGGAACACCGCCCCATCGCCGAACGCCTCGGCGACTGCCCGTTCCCCACCTGCCTTCTGGAATCCGTACTTGGTGGGCGACCCGTCCGCACCGGTGTAACCGAAGGACTCGTTCGCGTCCGACGGGCACTCCAGCACCTCGGACTCCTCGGTCAACGTGTGATGCGGCCACCCCGAGTACACCGACACGGTGGACACGTGCACCCACCGAGCTGCCGCACCGCGCAGGGCTTGCGCGGCCAGCCGCACGTCGCGCGGCGGAAACTCGGAACTCGACGTATCGATCACCGCGTCCCAAGGGCCTTGGGTGGCAAGCCGGTTGAGATCCGCAACCTCCGTACGATCACCGCGGACCGCACGTACCCCCGGCACGTCCTGACCAGACCGGCCACGACTGAACGTCGTCACGTCCCAGCCACGGAGCAGCGCTTCTTCGACGACGCACTTGCCCAGGAACCATGTGCCACCCAAGACCAGAATCCTCATGGTCAGGATCCTGCCCTCCTGCTGGACGGGGGAGAAGAGGGGCGTCAGTTCGCCCGGGGGCGGGACGGACAGGGAAGTCCCTGAAGGACTGGCGCGCTGTCGCAGAGCCAGGGGGCCACGAAGTCAGTCGACAGAGTCTTGGACTTACGGAGTGGCGGCGTGGCGTACCGCTGAAGCTCAGCATCGTTGTACAGGTTGCTGTGGTCTTACTCATCCGACAAGTACGCGCCCAGCCAACGCAGTGATTCTGCAGGGTGTTCGCTCCTGTTGTGTAACTGCCCTTTCTGTCTTGAGAGTTGGGTAAGTCGTTCTTCTACTGGGCAGCGAGTCAGTGGTGGAGATGAGTGGCTGCGTACCTGTACGCGTTGATGGTTCGGGCTTTATAGGGACGATCTTGGTCTGGCGCAGACAACTGCCGGGGACCGGTGGGGACTAGTTCCGCCACTGCCTGTCAACGCTGTCACGCAGTTAGACACTCACCGAAGCTGGCGACGGTGGTGCTTGACTGTCCCACTCGACCGTCGGTTTCGGGGACCTTGGCCCAGGAACGGCCAATGAATCATGGTTGGGATGAAGGTCTAGCGCGCTTGGCGCGGAAGGCTGCTCCTCTCCCTGGCTCCTGCAGCGCTGACGACATGCCCTCTTTCGGTGAACGCACTGCTTGTGGAGGCGATGTCACCTATGATCCCTTAAGGAGATAACGCATATTCACATAGGTGGCAGGTGGGGGCAGTGAACAGAATCGGCGGGAAATTTCCGATCCTCTTGATGCTAATTTCATCAGTCTTTTTAGCACTTTCGGTGATGGAAATCGACGCAGAATTTGATTCGATTGATCCATCAGAGGTGAGCTCTCTTACTGCCGCATTCATCGAAGTTGGTCCGTGGTTGGCGATAGCACTCTTCATCGGAGCGACTTTACTGAGCTTCACTAAGGCTTCGCGTAGTTCTGCCGAGTGGAGGCCGGAAACTAAATACACATCAGCGTTCTTCGCTGGCTCAGCTGTAATCACAGCTGTCGCACTCTATGCTATCTTTGGCGGTATTTTTTCCAGCCTGAAAGAGATTTATGACTCTGAGCATGGAGTCAATCCAAACTCCGCCAAGTGGATCCCGATCTACAGTCTCCTTATACTTGCTATTCTGGCGTCGTTTCTCCCGGTTCTGGCAATCGGAGCGATGAATTTGCTGGCGGGTAAGTTTCTTGTTGCCAGTCCACTCACGCATCCTGCGATTGAAGTAGAACTCGTAAATGCTCTTGGGCTAGAAAATGGGGGATCGGAGCGAGAGAGCAGCGAGAACGACCTAGAACTCGACGTGTCTACTGATGACCAGAGGGCGGGGGCGGCCAGAAAAACAGTTAACGATCCGCTGACGAGACTGGCAATTGCACATTCTGACGGGCATGCCAGGCTTATCCTCAAATATTATGCACAAGGTTATTCGCAGGCTAACCTAGGGTTCATTTCCAGTCTTGGATTTGCAGTCATCGGATTTTTCGCAATCCTTGCTTCAGCATTGTCTCTGTGGTTTCTTGGCGCGAAGTCGGCGGTCCCAATATCTATTACGGGTTTTTCGGGTGCGATTAGCGGAGCGGTGAGCTTCCTCTTCTTCCGTAGAGCCGATAAGGGGCGTGAGCTTATGATGGGGCTCATTGATAAGCTTCGCTTAGACCGGGAAAAGGAACTCAACACGCTTAGGTCTCTTGAGCAAATGGAGAAGTTCGATAAAGGGATACTTCCTGACGCTTTGAGGGCTGCTGCCGCTCTCCAATTTATGAACTCCTCGATCACGCTCGAACAGTTGTCTACCTTTTTAAGGGAGAATAATTTTGGACCGAGTGAGCGTGACACTTCTTGAGCGCTGAGGTCGGCGATGGGGGCCGATATACCTGCGCGTATCGAGTCGGCACCGGGTTCAGCAGTACGAGTTAAGGCGGGAGGCGGTGAATTTTGATCCGAAATCATCTAATGGCTACAGCGCAAGGAAAGATCCCCTGACTGGCGCATTTCGCTAGCAATCGCCGCCGTCCCAGCTATGGCCGCCATAATTGCTGCCCGCTCGGGAGTGCCAGCGGTAAAGTCGTGTGGCTCCCAAGTCGTCGACCTGCACCTGCCCGCAGTCCGTCACGAACTTGTACGACAACTCAGCTTGGGAAGCTGCGAGAAATTGTGGCTGGTTGTGGCGCCGACCTGGATGAATGTTCGGGCCGTAATAGTGTCGGGCTCCTTTGCTTTCATCGTGATTCCCGGCTCTATATGGAACCGTCGAGGTCCATGCATCACAGCGGCAACCCACTTAATCAAGATTGGTCATTTTTGGTTAAAGGGGCTTTCCGTGCGCGCCGGAGGGCCATGATGGGACACAGTCGGCTGCTCTGGTTCAGCTACCCATCAGCTGTACGGTCACGTCCAGGTACGTACTTCAGTACTTCAGTGAGGCAAAGCACCCCATGATCTTGCGCGAGTTTCTTTATGTGGACACCGATAAAGTGCGATCGATGCTTGCCCAGCTCGACGGAGGTGTAGCCGAGGAGGAACGCGAAACCGGACGGGAAGAAAAGCGCACGACAGTCGGACCTCGTGGGGTTGCCCAGCATTTTCAGGGAACTGGGGTCGAGCGCTATACACAAAAATCACTTGGTGATGCGCTTTTCCCGATGCTAGAAAGTGCCCTAGAGTCCGAGTTGCTACTGCGTGACATCTCTGAACATGTAGCAGATACAGGGCAGTGGACTTCCGGAAAAATGAGAGTAATTGCACCGCCGGGATCATTGGTTCGAATTACCGCCCGTGGGACGCTTTTCGATTCGCGTTACGTCGCGAATACGTTCGCTGCCTTCGCCTCGGTTAATATCGGACTACAAGGGCTCGGTGCTATGCCCACTCCGCCTCCGCCAAACAGTGGCAAGACTGGTAAAGGTCAGCAGCGGAATCGATCTGGGAAGGCGGAAGGGAATTTGCAAGAGCAGTTGGAGGACTTGATTCCGGAATTCCGGATGGATGCAGGCGGTTCCATCGTCGACACTGATGATCTCCGCTCGATTCTACGGGTAGCGCGCGGCGTATTTGCGCCAGGGCTTCATATAAATCTCTCCCCTGTGGAGTCAAGTGAGGTGCTTATCAGTTCTCGATTGCAAGAGGGTCGGCAATACCTAGACTCTGAGTCCGATATTCTTTTCGCCCGCTATGGAACGGCGGAACAGGAATGGACCTTGGTCGGGAGTGTAGGACAGCACGGCACTGAAGATGCAGTCGAGCCTAACGATGCATTCATGAACTCCGACGGGAGTGTGTCGCGCGGTAAGCTGGCTAGGTTCATTAATGCGCACATTGCAAATATTGGAGCAACGGGATTCATTGACTTGCCGCAGCATCCTGGATTTTCCGTGATCCCGTTTGCCGTATATCGATCAATTCCGCGCTTTTCCATGGGAATTAGCGTGCCGTGATGTGCTAGTTTTTATGGCCATGTCAAGTTGCGGTGCGTCCTCATCGGTTCGCGGTGGCGCTGCCCGTTGCCTACGGAATAAAGAACCGCACAGCAAGCTAGGAATCGGAAAGCATCAAGAACAAACATCCGTCAAGGAAGAACTGAAGTTGGGGCGGGACTGGGGGGTCTGTACGCACCCCGGCTCGGCGTTCGACGGGCGGGTGCGTTTTGAGCATGACGGTTGTGAGTTGTTCGGCGGTCGGGAGGACGGTTCCTTCGGCTGATCGTTGTGTGGAGCAGCGAGGCCCAGGTCATCGACCCGGGCCTCGCTCGTGCGGCTGAAGCAACCTCAGTCCCTCGCCCCCGGCTTCACCACCGTGTCCACGAAGTCGCCGATCGCTTCCAGTGTCGCGCCCAGCTGCTCGATCTGCGGGAAGTGGGCCGCGTCCGCGATCGGGACGAAGCGGCTGTTGGGGAAGGAGTCGGCGTAGCCGCGGCCGTACTTGAGGGGGGCTATGCCGTCTTCCTCGCCCCAGACCACCAGGACCGGGACGGTCACCCGGTGGAGGCGGGCGCGGAGCTTCGGGTCGTAGGTGAAGTGTTCGCCGCCGTAGACGGCGAGGGTCTTCTGGTTGGCGGCTGCCGCGGCGCGCTGTTCGTCGGTGAAGGAGGCGAAGTCGGGGCGGAACGCCGGCTTGGCGAAGGAGAGTTGGCTGATGTCGGCGGGGGCCATGGGGCGGGGGTCCACGACCCGGTTCTCGACCATGTGGGCGTGGATGCCGACCGCGTTCAGGAGGGTCAGGGCGCCGATGCGGCCCTGGTTGTCGCGCAGGGCCATCTCCGCGGCGATCCAGCCGCCGACGGAGTTGCCGATCACCATGACGCCCTTGAGGTCCAGCGTGTCGAGCAGGTCCAGGTAGGCGATGGCCAGGTCGGCGACGGTGTCGAAGCGGTCCGGGCGGGGGGTGCCGTCGAAGCCGGGGTGGGTCGGGGTGACGACGTAGACGTGTTCGGAGAGGGCGGCGGAGATGCCGGCCACCGTGCGCGGGCCGGCGCCGCCGTGCAGTACCAGGACGCCGGTGCCCTCGGTGTTCTCGCCGAACTCCTGGACGGTGACGGTGAGTCCGCCGGGGAGGGCGACGGTGCGGGTGGGGGCGGGAGACATGGCGGAGGTGGGCATCGTGAGTCCTTTTCGCTTGGCTCGCTCGGGCTTCGCTGCTTGCTGAGAGCTGGCTCTCATGAATGTAGGGGGTCGGCTCTCTTTATGCAAGTGAACTCTCATGATGAGAGTTGGGTGTGCCTGGTCGCGGGAGGGTGCCAAGTGGTGGTGCGGGTGCGCCGATTGGCTACTGGTGCGTGCCGGGGTGTGGGTGTTCGACCGGGGTGCGGGCCGGCAGGCCGCGCAGGAGGGCGTCCAGGAACAGGTCGAAGCGGGGGCGGGCCGTGCCGAGGCCCCGGTCGGTCTCCGTCGCGGCCAGCCACTGGACCACGCCGAGTCCGAAGATGTACCAGCTCTGGTCCGCCTCCGCCGGTTCCGCGCCGGCGGTGACGAAGGCCGCGGTGACGCGTTCGCGCAGGCGGCCGAAGGAGTCGGGGTTGTGGCGGTGCGGGCGGGCCACGTGGGCGGCGTAACCGGGTACCGCGCGGAACTCGTCGTGCATCGCCCACGCGAGTCGGGCCAGCCAGGCGCGCCAGGTGCCGGGAGTGGGGGAGTCCGGCGGCAGGATGCGGTCCACCACGACCTGGCTGATCAGGTCCAACAGGCCGTCGCGGTCGGGGACCCAGCGGTAGAGGGCCGAGTGGGAGACCCCCAGGCGGGTCGCCAACTCCCGCATCGTGAGCGTGGTCAGGTCGCATTCCAGGGCGGTCGACACGATCAGCTCGCGGCTCAGCCGGGACGGGCGGCCCGGGCGTGGCCGCCGTTGCCGTCCCGGTGTCGGTGCCGGTGCCGCTCCCGGGTCCGCTCCCGCTCCCGAGTCCGGGTCCGGTTCCGGGCTCTTGGGTTCGGACTCCCTGGTCATCGGCAGCAGCCTAGTGCAGACCGGTGTCTGGATTAGTGACCGCTGGTCACTAATCATGTTAGGGTCCCCTCACTTTCCTGCCGTCACGTCGACTTCTCGGGAGGCTCGCCCATGGGATCGGACGCGCCTGACATGGATCACCCTCGCGACCCCGGCACTCCGCTCGTCCTGCTCCTCTGCGCCCTCGGTGTCGCGCTCGCGCAGACCGTCGTCGTGCCCGCTCTTCCCTTGTTCCAGCGGCGACTTGGCGTGGATCCGTCCGGCGCCGCCTGGCTGCTCACCGCGTTCATGCTGGCGTCGGCCGTGGCCACGCCCATCGCCGGACGGCTCGGGGACCTCGTCGGGTATCGGCGGGTGATGGTCGGGTGCCTGCTGTGTCTCGTGGTGGGGAGTGGGCTCGCGGCCGTGGCCGATCGCGGTGGGTCGTTCGCGGGGATGACCGTCGGGCGGGTGGTGCAGGGACTTTCCGGGGGAGCGTTTCCGCTGGCCTTCGGGCTGGCGCGGCGGCGGGTGCCGGAACGCCGGCTGCCGGGTGTCGTCGCCGCGCTGAGCGCGATGTTCGGGGTGGGCGGGGCCCTCGGCATGGCGGTGGCCGGGCCGCTCGCGGACGCCCTGGGCACCGCCTCGCTGTTCCTGCTGACGCTGGCCCTCGCGCTGCCGGCTCTGGCGGGCATCCTCGTGCTACGGCCCGACGCCGACTCCGGCCCTGAGTCCCACCCCGACTCCGGCCCTGAGTCCCACCCCGACTCCCGTACCCGTACCTCGCTCGACCTACCCGGTGCGTTCCTCCTCGCCGTGACCCTGGTCGCCCTTCTCCTCGGGATCAGTCAGGGGCGCACCTGGGGGTGGACCACGCCCCTCACCCTCGGTGTCCTGTGCGGCGCGCTCGTCCTCGGCGGCGGCTTCGTGGTCACCGAACTGCGGTCCGCCGCACCGTTGCTCGACATGAGGCTGCTGCGGGGGAGGGAACTCGCGGCGACCCACACCGCGACCGTCGTCATCAGCGTGGCCATGTTCTCGGCCGTCACACTGATACCGCAGTTCGTCCAGACGCCGAGCAGTGCCGGATACGGCTTCGGTGCCTCGGCCTCCCGGACCGGGCTGGTGATCGCGCCCATGGCCGTGTGCATGCTGCTGGCCGTCCCCGTCTGCGCGCGACTCGCCGCCCGTACGGGGAACGGCACAACGTTCCGCATCGGGGCGGCACTTGCCGCGCTCGCGCTGTTCTGGCTGGGCGCGGTGCACGACCGGCTGTGGCACTTCCTGGTGGCCGGGGCCGTGCTCGGGACGGCGTACGGGTTCGCCTTCGCCTCGCTCGGCGGGCTTGTCGTCGCCGCGGTGCCGGCCGAGCGGACGGGTGCGGCCACCGGCGTCAACACGATCCTGCGCACCATCGGCGGCGCGGCCGGTGCCCAACTCGCCACGGCGATCGTCACCGGCTCCATGGGGGCGCCTCCGGCGGCGCTGCCCACGGAGGCTGGTTACAGCAGCGCCTTCTACGCCGCCTCGGTGACCGCCGCGCTCGCCCTGCTGATGAGCGTCAGCATCAGCGTCAGCATGAGGGGCAGGGGCAGGGGCAGGAGCAGGAGCAGGAACCTCTCCGGGGTTACAGGGCGTTGAGCAGGTCGTCGAGGGGTGTGGGCGTGCGGTCGGGGGTGAGGGCCTCGACCAGGACCCGGCCGTAGTGGATTTTGCGGCCCGATGTCGTGCCGAAGAAGCGCCTCAACTGCTGCTGGATGGTGCGGCCTTGCTGGGCGGGCTGGTTCAGGAAGGTGCGCAGGGGGCGCAAGTCGCCCTCCGCGTCGATGAGTTCGGTGACGCGGGTCGGGCCCAGTGCGCGGATCAGTTCGTCCTCCAGGTCCGCCGCGCAGACGAAGACGGCCTGCTGCGGTGCGCCCGCGCTGTCGAAAGCCCGGGCGTAGTAGGGATGTTCGCGTTCGTCGCACAGGCCGGTGAGGCGCAGGCCCAGGCCGGAGGGGGACGGGCCCAGGAGACGGGCGTAGCGGCCTACGTTCATCGCGCCGCCCATCGACAGGACGCAGACCCCTTCGGCGGCCAGGTCCCGGCCGCGGGCGGCGGCGAGTGCGTCCACGGCCGCTACGTCACTGGGGCCTTCGAGTAGTACGGCGACCCGGACGCCGAGTTCCGCCGCCGACTCGCGTGCCGAGTCACCGGGGTCACCGGCCGCCGCGCACCCCGCGACCGCCTCCCGGAACCTCTCCATCTCTCCCGTGCTCACCATCCCGACCATGAGACGAGTCTCCGTCCTGCCCCGGCCGATCCGGTAGGGATTTTTCGCCGGGGCAGGATCAACTACCCGCACAGGCAACCGCGTTACGCGTCCGGCAGTGACTCCGCGAGGTGTTCCCAGGCCGTGTGCACGTCCTCGCCGACGATGCCGAACTGGGTGATCACGGCCACGCAGCGGCCGTTCTCGTCGTCGAGTTCCAGTGCCGAGGTCGGGCCGTGTGCCGCCGTGGAGCGGACCAGGTGGCAGGCGCCGACGGCCGTGAGGTCGAGTTCCACCGAGCTGTCCGCCACCGCCGCGAACACCCTTCCCCCGACGGTCCGGTCCGTGACGTGGACCCGGCCCGCGCACGCCTGCATGACCACGGCCGACGGGGCGAACACCGCTACGCCGATGGGCAGTCCGACCGAGCAGACGTGGTCCAGCACCGAGGCCACGACGTCGACCTCGATCGGCCGGGACACGCCGCCGCGAGAGCGGTGGAACGCCGTGCGCCGTCCGGCCCCGCCGTCCACCAACACCGCGTCCAGCTGGGCGAGTTGGTCACCCTGCTGCCAGGCGGCGGCCGGGACCTCGGGGGCCGTGGACGGCGGCCCGCCGCCCGACGTCCCCGCCCGCACCGTGGGCGCCAGCCCCGCCAGCAGGCGGTCGCCCTCCGACAGCAACTGCCCCTGGTGCACGGTCCGTCCGGCCGGGTCGAGGAGTCGCAGGGCTACGGCGTCCTCGTCGCGCGCGATCACCGCAGCCGCGATTCCGGCCGGGTCGACGCGCAGGGTGATCGACCCGGGCCGGATCGCGAACGCCTCGCCGCGCAGGGTCGGTACGGCGTAGCTGCCGGCCTGGTCGATGCGGGCGACCGGCCCGCCGGTGACCGCCCGGACGTACTGGAAGAGCGTCAGGCAGCGGGCCAGTTCCGGCATGCGCGCGTCGATCAGACGGGCGCTGCCGCCGCGCCGACCACAGCAACCCTCGTACCCACAGCCCTGGTTGTCGGTCATCCGCAGTACACGTCCATCCTCAGTACACGTCCCGTACGTAGCGCTTCGCCCGGCGCAGGTCCGCGAGGTACTCCGCCGCGTCGTCGTCGCCGCGTCCGCGCTGTTCCGCCACGACCGCCAGCAGTGCCGCCTCCACGTCCTTCGCCATCCGGGAGGCGTCGCCGCAGACGTAGACGTGGGCGCCGTCCTCCAGCCAGGCGTACAGCTCGCGCGAGCGTTCCCGCATGCGGGTCTGGACGTACACCTTCTCGGCCTGGTCGCGGGAGAACGCGAGGTCGAGTTCGGTGAGGACACCGCGCTGCCGCAACTCGCCCAGCTCGTCCTCGTACACGAAGTCCGTCTCGCGGTGGCGGTCGCCGAAGAACAGCCAGTTGCGGCCGGTGGCGCCGCGCGCGGCCCGTTCGTGCAGGAAGCCGCGGAACGGGGCGATGCCCGTGCCGGGGCCGATCATGACCATCGGGGTGTCGTCGTCCGCCGGGACGCCGAACGTGGGGTTGGGCTGGAGGTAGATCCCGACTCCCGTATCCCCATTGCCCGTTCGGTCCGCCAGGTACGTCGACGCCACGCCCCGGTGTCTGCCGTAGCGGACGGACGCGACCGTGAGGTGGATGCGGTCGGGGTGGGCCAGTGGGCTCGACGAGATCGAGTACTGGCGGGCCTGCAACGGCCGCAGGAGTGGCAGGAGTTCGGTCAGGGTCGGGGCCGTCGGCCCTGCGTCACGCAGCAGGTCCAGGATGTCGCGGCCCCAGAGCCAGGAGTCCAGGTCCGAGCGGTCGCCGTGGGCGACGACCGCCGCGAGCTCGCCGGACGGGGCCCGTTCGACGAGGTCCGCGATCAACTCCTTGGAGGGGGTGCGGATTTCGCGCTCCGTACGGAGCAGCCGGGCCGCCTCCTCGTCGGTGCTCGCGCCCAGGTGGTCCAGGAGCGCCCGGACCAACGCCTCGTCGTTCAGGGGGACTACGGCCAGCGCGTCCCCGGCCTCGTAGGTGATGCCGCTGTCGCCGAGGTCGAACTCGTAGTGGCGGATCTCCTTCTCGCTCCGGGGAGAGGAGAGGAGCCGGTTCACCGCGAGCCGGGACGGGTAGGGGGTGCGCTTGTTCCAGGGGGAGCGGGGGCGGGAGGCAACAGCCTCTGCACTTCCGCCGCCCGTTGCACCCGTCTCGGCCGCCACCCGCTCCAGCACCGCCGCCGTCCACTCGGCCGCCGGTTCCTCGAAGTCCACGTCGCAGTCGACGCGTTCGTGGAGCCGGGTCGCGCCGAGCTGTTCCAGTCGGGTGTCGATGAGCTTGGCGGCCTGGCAGAAGTCGTCGTAGCCCGTGTCGCCGAGGCCGAGGACCGCGTACCGGACTCCCTCCAGCCGCGGTGCCGTGTCGGACTGGAGTGCTTCCCAGAACAGGCCCGCGTTGTCGGGGAGTTCTCCCTCGCCGTAGGTGGAGGTGATCACCAACACATGGGTCATGGCGGCCAGTTGGGCCGGGGTGACGGTGTCCAGGGCGCTCGCCGATCCCGCGAGGCCGCGTGTCCGCGCCCCGGCCGCCAACTCCTCGGCCAGGAACTCCGCGTTGCCGGTCTGGGTGCCGTACAGGACGTTGAGCGTGGCGGTGGGTGCGGCACCGGACACGTCCTCCCGGCGTCCGGCGGCGGCGATGCCGGCGATGAACCCGGCCAGCCACGCCTCCTGTTGGGCGGAGAACGGTGCGTCGGCCGGGATGAGGGAGCCGGTCGGGGGCAGGAGCGTCACGTGGTCACCGTCTCGGTCGGGGCCTGCGGGGCGCGGCGCGTGGCGATGTCGTCGAGGGCGGCCGTGGCGAGCAACTCGTCGAAGCGGGCAGCCCGTACACGGCCGGCGTTCTTGGTGTGCTGGTGGACGATCCAGCCGTAGGTGCCGGGGGCGTCCACGCTGAGGTTGTTGCGTTGCCGCAGCGCCCGCTTGTAGTCGTCGAGGCGCTTGCTCGCGATGAGCGTGGCCAACTCGTCGTCGTCGAAGCGGTCCAGGGTGCCGCGCAGGTACTTCACCACCCGCTGCTTCACGAAGAAGTCCTCGGTGAGGACGAGGTTGCGGACCGCCTCGGCGACCCTGGGATCGTCCGCGCCGGTGGCGCCCGGTACGCGTTGCAGCGCGAGGTCCTGGGCGACCGCGAGCACGGTGTACGAGGACAGCAGCGAGAACATGTCGTCGCTGCCCTGGTCGCCGAACTCCGGTGCCCTGCCGCCGAGTACGGTACGGCGGTCGCGGTAGTCGACCTTGAACGCGCGGAGTTTGTCCGTGGCGATGGATGTCGCGAGTTCGTCGAGCAGCTCCCCCCGGGTCGCGGCCGCGAGGATCTCCGTCGAGTCCTGGTAGAGGAGCAGCGCGCGGGGCATTCCGCAGTACACGTGCCGCCGTTCCGTGTCCCAGTCGTGCAGCAGCCGGGCCGCCGACTCCGAGCCGGTGGCCTCCAGATGCCAGGTCAGCAGCAGGCGTACGGCCTCCTCGTGGAAGGCGCCGTGCACGGTGTCGGTCACGGGGAAGACGAGGAGCGAGTCGGCGCTGACGCGGTCGGCCAGTTCGCCCGACGGGTCGTACTGGTAGAGGAATCCGCCGCTCATGCCGTTGCCGAGGCCCTTGCCGAAGCCGCCCAGGTTCAGGACCGTGCCGCCGGTCATGTACTCGCAGCCGAAGTCGCCGATGCCCTCGACGACCGCCGTCGCACCGGAGTTGCGCACCGCGAACCGGTCGCCCGCCTCGCCCTGTACGAACGTCCGGCCGCCGGTCGCGCCGAACAGCGCGAAGTTTCCGACGAGGACGTTCCCGCCGCGTTCGGTGCTGCCTCCGCCCGGTGCGCGGACCACGATCCGGCCGCCGCTCTGGCTCTTGCCCACGCCGTCGTTCGCGGTGCCGGTGTGTTCGAGGGTGATGCCGTCGTTGCAGAAGACACCGTACGACTGTCCGGCCGAGCCGGTGGTGCGGACGCGGACCGCGTCGTCGACGAGACGGCGGCGGCCCCGGTCGTCGGTCGTGAACGCACCGCCGCTCAAAGTGAGTTCGTGGTTCAGCAGGCGCTCGACGTCGATCGACAGCTGGCCGCCCACCGACTTGTCGCTGTTGCGGAGGCGGATGCCGTCGATGAGGACGGCCGCCTCGCGGCGGTCCACGAGTGCGGTGCGGACGCGGTCGAGCAGGGTGTCGTCCGTCGTGAAGTCCTTCTCCAGGTACTCCGGTTCGGCCACGACCTTCTCCGGGACGCGGGCGAGGAGGCGGCGGACGTCGAGGCGGCCGACGCTCGCCGGGTGGTCGAGGAGCTGGAGCAGGTCCGTGCGGCCCCGGGCCTCGCGCAGCGAACGCAGGCCGAGGCGGGCGAGGATCTGCCGTACGTCGTGCGCGATGTTGAGCAGGTACTGCGCCAGGGCGCGCGGATCGCCCTCGAACGCCTCGGAGTTGGTGGTCAGGCCGGCGGGGCACTTCACATTGCAGTTCTTCGCCATGACGCAGCCGAGCATCATCAGCGCCGTCGTACCGAACTCGAAGCTGTCGCCGCCGAGCAGCGCCGAGGTGACGACGTCGCCGCCGGTCTGGTGTGCGCCGGAGCAGCGCAGGATCACCTTCTGGCGCAACCCGTTGGCCACCAGGGCCTGGTGTACCTCGGCGACACCGATCTCGGCCGAACGGCCCGCGTACTTCAGGCTGGTGACGGCCGCGGCACCCGTACCGCCGGTGTTTCCGGCGACGTTGATGACATCCGCGCCCGCCTTCGCGACACCGACGGCGATGGTGCCGATGCCCTCGGAGGACACGAGCTTCACCACGACCCGCACCCGTGCGGCCTTGCAGTCGTGGATGAGCTGGGCCAGGTCCTCGATGGAGTAGGTGTCGTGGTGCGGGGGCGGGGAGATGAGCTCGATGCCGGGGGTGCCGCCGCGGGCCGCCGCGATGTCCACGGTGACCTTCGGCGCGGGCAACTGGCCGCCCTCGCCCGGCTTCGCGCCCTGCCCGATCTTGATCTCCAGCTCCTCCAGCATCGGATCGGCGAGATAGCCCGCCCAGATGCCGAAGCGGCCCGACGCGAACTGCTTGATCCGGGAGCCCCGGATGGTGCCGTAGCGGGAGCGGTGTTCGCCGCCCTCGCCGCTGTTGGACATCGCGCCGACCATGTTGGTGCCGTGGGCGACGGCCTCGTGCGCGGTCGCGACCAGCGCGCCGTGGCTCATCGCGCCGGAGGCGAGGGCGCGGGTGATCTCGTGGGCCGGTTGTACGTCGGTGAGTTGGACGCTCTCGGGGGCGGGCCGGAGGAGGGCGAGGAGGCGGGCCGCGGTGCCGGTCGCGGTGACGGTGACGCCTTCGGGACTCACGGCGACCGTCTTCACCTCGCCGGGGTGCGCGAGGGCGAGACCGTCGGCGAGGGCGGTGTGGCGGTCGGCGTCCCCGGCCAGAGTGAGCCGGAAGGTCAGGGCGTCCAGGGCCGACACGACCACTCCCCGTACCGTCACGCTCGCGTTGCCCGCCGTGGAGAACCGGCCGAGTTCGCGGGCGAAGTCCTCCGCCGTGCGCAGGCCGGTGACGTCGGCGGGCAGGGCGAGGACGTCGCGCAGTGCGGACGGGCGGCGGGAGCGTTCCTCGTGGGTGGTGCGGAGGAAGGCCCGGTAGCCGGGGGTGATCCGGAACGCGTCGATCTCGGCGTCGCTGAGCGCGTCGTAGCCCGTGTTGCGGTAGGCGCTGTCGCTGATGCCGAAGGCGTCGTCGAGCTGGCCGAGGGTGAGGAGGCGGAGGGCGTCGGGGTCGGCCGCGCGCCCGAACTCCGGGCGCTCCTCGGCCATGTCGCCGAATCCGCGTACGGCGGAGACTCCGAAGGAGTGCCCGGCGCCGTCCGACCGTTCCTTGAACAGGCCCAGCAGCGGCACCTGTTGCTCGGTCTCCACGGCACGGGCCCGCTCGTGCCACTCGGTCGCGGCCTGCGCGATCCGCGCGAAGCCGACCCCGCCGACCGGCGCCTCCATGTGCGGGAAGACGCGGGCGAAGACGTCGTCGCGGGTGTCGAGGTAGTTCGGTTCGAAGAACGCGCCGCCTATGTAGCTCTCGGCGGTGCACAGGCCGACCCGGCCCATGGTCTTCGCGAGGGCCTTCTCGGCGGCCTTGCGGAAGCGCGCCAATGCCCGGTCGGTTTCCGTGACTTCGCCCGCAGGGGCCGGTGCGCTCGGGTGCTTCTCCTCGGCGCGCAGGCGGGCGCTGAGGCTGTAGACGGCGGAGGCGCCGAAGCCGAGTGCCGTCGCCACATGGTGCGAGGACGGCAGCTGTCCGCTCTCCGCCACGATCGAGACGCGGAGGCGCAGCCCGGTCTCGATGAGGCGCTGGTTCACGGCGGCGACGGCGAGAATCACCGGCAGCGGGGCGCGGGTCGAGGAGATCGCGCGGTCGGTGAGGACGGCGATGCCGCCGCCTTGCGCCGCGAACGCCTCCACGTCGTCGCAGAGTTGGTCGAGCGCGGCCCGCAACGAGTCGGCGTTCGCCGTCTCGTCCCCGGCCACCGGGTCGTAGAGCATCGCGAAGCGTTCCAGCGGCACGATCCGCTGGTCGCGCAGCCGCACCATGTCGAGGTGGCCCAACACGGGCGACTGGACGACGAGTTGACGCCCGCCCGCGCTGCCCGTGCCGTCCGGCTTGGGGCCGAGCGCGACCCGCATGCTCATGCCGTCGGCCTCGCGGATGCTGTCCAGCGGTGGGTTGGTGACCTGGGCGAAGCGCTGCGAGAAGTACTTCGCCATGCCGCCCTCGGTGTCGCTGAGCGCGTTGATGGCGTTGCCGTAGCCCATCGCGGAGATGCGTTCCGAGCCGTTGGCGAGCATCGGGTCGAGCAGGAAGCGGAAGCTCTCCTGGTTCAGCGAGTACGCCACGTACCGTCCGGCGAGGGCGAGATCGCCGTCGTAGCCGAGGGTCGTGGTGCCCCGGTAGTAGTCGGGTGCGGGCAGGTCGTCGAGGTTCACCCGGGCCGCGTCGAGGAGTTCGGAGTACGGGCGGCGGGTGGCCAGGGTGTCGAGGATCTCGCGGGTGCGCAGCCGGCGTCCGGTGCGGTGGTCGACGACCAGCATGCCCCCGGCCTCGATCCGGCCCCGGTGCACGACTTCGCTGTCCGGGAAGGCGACTTGGCCGGCCTCCGAGGCCACCATCAGGTACTCGGCGGTCTCGACGGTACGCAGCGGACGCAGCCCGAGCCGGTCGAGGCGGGCGCCGATGACGTCGCCGTCGCTGAAGATGACGGCGGCGGGACCGTCGTTCTTCTCCTCGTAGAGGGAGAAGTATTCGAGCATGTCCCGTACGGCGGCGGGGAGTGTGCGGTCGTTCTCCCAGGCGGGCGGCATCAGCGACACGACGGCCTCGACGAGGTCCAGCCCGTCGTCGAACACCCGGCTCTGGAGGGTCTGGTCGAGCCGGCTGGAGTCGGACTGGCCCGGGGGCCGCACGATGCTGCGGGTCCGGGCGCGCGCCAGGGCCTCGTCGCTGAGCCGGTTCTTGCGGTCGGTGTTGAGCTCCCCGTTGTGCGCCATGAGCCGGAACGGCTGCGCCATGGTGGGGTGCGGCTCGGTGTTCGTGGAGAAACGGGTGTGGAAGTAGAGCGAGCGGACCGAGTGGCGGGGGTCGTTCAGGTCCTTGAAGTACCCGATGACCTCACCGGAGTTGAGGCGTCCCTTGAGCACCTGCGTGCGGGCGCTGAGCGACAGGGGATACAGGCCGGCGTAGGTGTCGTCGGCGTAGGCGACGGCCTCGATCGCGAGGAGCGCGCGGTGGGCGGCTGCGTCCACGGCGGTCCGGGCCCAGTCCTCCGGGGCGCGGAACACCCACTGCACGAGGGGGAGTTGGTGCGGTTCGGCGGCGGGGCGGGGCACGCCGTGGTCGACGGGGACGTCACGTACGAGCAGCGGCTCGAAGCCCTGCTCGGCGATGCTGCGGCCGACCAGGGCGACGGCCGCGTCGCGACGTGAGGTGTCCTTCGGGACGAAGCAGTTGGCGACGCCGAAGTGGCCCGCGCGCAGCGGCTCCCCGGTCAGCGCGCCGAAGAACTCCACCGACAGGTCGACGCTGACGCCCGCGCCGTCGCCGACCCCCTCGGCGGACTTGCCGCCGCGGTGCGGGATGGCGCGGAGCGCCTCGTCGCCCCTGCGGATGACGTCGTGACTCGGCGTCCCGTCGAGCCGGGTGAGGAAGCCGACGCCGCAGTCACTGTGGTCGCGGGCAGGGTCGTAGAGACCGAAGGTCGAGTGATTCACGTGCCCGTCCTGTGCGCGGGTGCCGGCTGGGGGTACCTCCCAGGCGGTCGGGGCCCTGGGAAGGACGGCCAGGCTGCGTCGGTGAAGCGCTCGCCGCGGGCGGACCGGGGTGCGGTCGCCCTGTGTGGTGCAAAAGAGAACGGTAAGGGTTGCCTAACTTCCGCCGCAAGTGTGTCCGCCGGTCGGACGGGGGCGGGGGCGCCGCTCCCTGACCGGTAACCCGGGCTCAGACCAGCCGCCGTAGATCCTCCAGGTACCGCAGGACGGCCGCGACCCGGCGGTCCAGCTGGTCCGTCGGGGAGAGGTCGAGCTTGGCGAAGATGCTGCGGATGTGTTTGTGGACGGCGCCGTCGGTGACGACGAGCTTTCCGGCGATGGCGGAGTTGCCCAAGCCCTCGGCCATCAGGGCGAGTACGTCGCGTTCGCGGGGGCTGAGGCGTTCCAGGCGGGTGTCCTGGCGGGAGCGGGTGAAGAGCTGGGCGACGACCTCGGGGTCGATGGCGGTGCCCCCGGCGGCCACCCGGTGCAGCGCGTCGAGGAACTCCTCGACCCGGCCCACCCGTTCCTTGAGGAGATAGCCGAGCCCGTTCACCCCGCCGCCGAGCAGCTCGGTGGCGAAGCTCTGCTCGACGTAGGCCGACAGGACCAGGACCGCCAGGCCGGGGCGGCGGCGCCGGGCCTCCACCGCGGCGACGATCCCCTCGTCGGTGTGCGTCGGCGGCATCCGTACGTCGAGGATCGCGACGTCCGGCCGGTGTACGTCGATGGCGTCGAGCGCCTCGTCGGGCGTGCCGGCGGTGGCCACCACGTCCAGCCCCTCGGCGCGCAGCAGCAGGGCGAGGCCCTCGCGCAGCAACGCGTCGTCCTCGGCGATCACGATCCGCACGGCCTGTTCCATCTCGTCCACCTCATGTGCCACAGGGAAGGTCCACCGTCAGGACGGTCGGGCCGCCCGGTGGGCTGGTCAGGGTGAGACCGCCGTCGTGGGCGGCGACGCGGCGGCGGATCCCGGTGAGGCCGGAGCCGCAGTCCTCGTCGGCGCCGCCCCGCCCGTCGTCCTCGACGGACAGCAGCAGTCGGCCGGCACTTCCGCGTGCCCTGACGACCGCCTGCCGCGCGCCGCTGTGCTTGGCGATGTTGGTCAGGGCCTCGGCGACGACGAAGTACGCGGTCGCCTCGACGGAGGCGGCACAGCGCGCGGGCACGTCCACGTCGATCCGGCACGGCACCGCGCAGTCCGCGGCGAGACCGGAGAGCGCGCCCGCGAGGCCCCGGTCGGCCAGTACGGGAGGCAGGATGCCGCGCGCGACCGTCCGCAGTTCGGCGAGTGCCTGTTCGGCGGCGGACTGGGCGCGTTCGAGGAGTTCGTCGGCGCCGGCCGGATCGCGGGCGACCATGCGGCGGGACGCCCCGATCAACACGGCCACGGAGACGAGGCGGTTCTGCGCGCCGTCGTGCAACGAGCGCTCGATGCGCCGCAGTTCGGTGGCGTGCGCGTCGAGGGCGGCGGCCCGGGTGGCGGTCAACTCCGCGACCCGCAGGGAGAGATCGGCGTCGGGACCGGCCGCGAGGAGCCGTCGCCCGGGGTCCGACTGGAGCCGGGCCATACCGGGCGTCAGCCCCAGGACGATGGCGATCCAGCCGACGCCAAGGAGCGCCACGGCGAGGGCGTCCGCCCAGGTGTGCGCGTTGCCGACGCCCAGGGAGGTGGCCGTCGTGTTCGCGGGCAGGAAGCTCCAGTACAGCGGGAACGCGGTGTCCCGCACTGCCAGGGGCGGCAGCAGCACGCCGAGCAGTCCGAGCAGCAGGCCCAGGGTGGAGTGCCGTACCAGCCAGCGCAGTTCGCGGTGGGTGGTGGCGTCGGTGAGCGCGAGCCGCAGCCGGGTGGGCGGCGGCTCCGGGGCGACGACCTCGGGGCCCCGGCGGGCGAGCCGCTCCCGCTCCCGGTCGGCCAGGGCGTGCAGGGCGCGGAGAAATGTGGGCGCCATGAGCAGCCCGACCCCTACGACACTCGTCACGGCGGTGACGGCCAGCCACAGCACCAACAGCCCCGCGAACACTGCCGTGTTGAGGCCGGAGGCGAGCTGCGCGAGGGACTGCCCCGCGGTGCTCAGGGCCCGTAGCGCGAGGTGCCGGACGCTCTCGCGCGGGGCCGCCGCCCCGGCACCGGCTGGCCCGCCGCCGCTCTCGCTCGTGCTCGCTGTCATGCGAAGGACCCTATGCCGTACGGCAGTTCGGCGCGGGTGCGGACCGGCAGGAGTACAGCCTGCTGTACCCCGCATCCGGTGGGCTGCGGGATCGGCCGCGAGGGGTGCCGGTCCATAGCGTCGACGACGACAGCGGAAGCCGTAGGAAACCCAGGGAGCAGCCCCGATGCAGCACACGACGACCCCCGATCCCGCCGACCGGATCGGCCCCGGCGACATCGCCCGCGCGCTGCTCTGGACCGCGGTGGTGGCCAGCGCGCTCGCCAACATGGCGGCCTCCTTCGGCGGCGCCGACACCTGGGTGCACCTGGTGTGCGGCGCGGTCACCGTGCTGTGCGCGGGCACCCTCGTCGTACGGAACCTGCGGGGCCGGCGATGAACACCACGGTCACCACCGCGGCCATCGCCCTGGAGGGCGTCAGCAAGGCCTACCCGGGAGGCGTACGGGCCCTGGACGACGTGTCGTTGACCGTGGAGCGCGGCACCTTCCTCGCCGTGATGGGACCCTCGGGCTCCGGCAAGAGCACGCTGATGCACTGTGCGGCGGGGCTCGACTCGCCGACCTCGGGCAGTGTCCGTATCGACGGTCACGAGATCGCCGGGCTGAACGAGACCCGCCGTACCCGACTCCGGCGGGAGCGCGTCGGGTTCGTGTTCCAGGCCTACAACCTGATCCCCTCCCTCTCGATCGAGGACAACATCACGCTCCCGCTGCGACTGGCGGGCCGCCGTGCCGACCGCGACTGGCTGCACACCCTGGTGGAGCGGGTCGGGCTGGCCGACCGGTTGTCCCACCGCCCGGCCGAGCTCTCCGGCGGACAGCAGCAACGAGCCGCCGTGGTACGGGCGTTGGTGGCGCGGCCCGCCGTCGTGTTCGCCGACGAACCGACCGGCGCGCTCGACCTGCGCAGCGCCCACGAGGTCCTCGACCTGCTGCGCGACCTCGTCAACGACCTGCGCCAGACGGTCGTGATGGTCACCCACGACCCGGCCGCCGCCGCCCGCGCGCACCACGTGCTGGTGATGGCGGACGGCCGGGTCGTCGAGGCCCTCAAGGCACCGACCGCCGACGAACTCGCCGCCCGTCTCGTCGAGTTGGGGAGGGCCTGAACCATGTTCCGTCTCGCGTTGCAGATGGTCGGCCACCGGATCACCGCGCTGATCGCCGTGGCCTGCGCGGTCCTCGGCGGTGCGGCGCTGCTCACCGTCACCGGTGTCCTGGCCGAGTCCGGCCTCCGCTCCCACCTCCCCGCCGGCCGGCTCGCGGGCGCGTCGGTCGTGGTCGCCGCCGACCAGGAGTACCACCCGCCCGGCGACCTCGCGCTCGCACTCCCGGAGCGGCGCCGGGTGTCCGCCCAACTCGTCCGCAGGCTCGGCGAGTTGCCGGGCGTCACCGCCGCGGTCGGTGACCTGAGCTTCCCCGTCGCACTCCTCGACGCCCACGGGAGGGTCGTAGCGGCGAAGGACCCGCAGGTGGCGGGGCACGGCTGGTCCTCGACCGAGCTGCTCGCCGACGCGCCGCACATCAGCGGCAGCGCGCCGACCGCCTCCGACCGGATCGCCGTGGACAGCGCCACGGCCGCGGCGGCGGGCATCGAGCCGGGCGACACGGTCCAGGTCGTCGTCAACGCCCGCCCGGCGAGGGGCTATCGCGTCTCGGCGGTGGTGGACGCGCCGGGCGCGGGCGTCTACTTCGCCGACAAGTCGGCCGCAGGACTGTGCGGTTGCTCCGGCCGGGTCGACCTGGTCGGGCTGCGCACCGCGCCCGGTGCCGAGGCGCGGGTGGCCGCAGAGGTGCGTACGAAGCTGAAGGGCACGGGACTGCTGACCGTCACCGGGGCCGGGCGGGGCGATGCGGCCGCGCCCGGGGCCGGGGCGTCCCGGTCGCTGCTGGTGCTGCTGGCCGGCTCGCTGTCGGGGATCGTCGTGCTGATCACCGGGTTCGTGATGGCGAGCGCGCTGGCCGTGTCGATCGGCGGGCAGCGCCGTGACCTGGCGCTGATGCGGGCCGTGGGGGCGAGCCCGAAGCAGATCCGGCGGCTGGCCGCCGCGCAGTCCACCGTCGTGGCCGCGGTGGCGGTCGCACCCGGTGTCGGACTCGGCTATCTGCTGGCCGGACAGTTCCGTCGGCTGCTCGCCGACCGTGGGGTCGTACCGCCCGAACTGCCGCTCACCTACAGCCCGTTGCCCGCATTCGCGGCCATCGTCCTGTTGCTCCTCGCCGTGCAGGTGTCCGCCCGTTGCTCGGCCTGGCGGACCTCGCGGATGCCGGCCACCGAGGCGGTCGCCGAGTCCCGCAGCGAGCCGCGCGAGCCGTCGCGGACCCGGACGCGGATCGGGCTCGTCGTCATGGCCGTCGCGATGGTGATGTCGGCGCTGCCGTTGTTCTCCCGCACGGTGATCGGCGCCACGGCCACTTCGATCGCCGGGATCGTCGGGGCGATCGGGCTGGCCATGGCGGGCCCGGCGCTGGTGCGGGGCATCGGCGGTGCGGCGGCCCGGGCGACACGGCACGGCGGCTCGGCGTCGACCTGGCTGGCGATGGCCAACCTGCGCGCCTACGCCCTGCGCAACGCGGGCATCGTCTCCACGCTGGCCATGGCGGTCGTGTTCGTGCTGACGTACACCTTCACCCAGACCACCGTGCTGGCCGCCACCGCCCACGACACCAGCACCGGAACGCTGGCCCAACTGCGGCTCACCGCACCGGGGTTGGGCGGCCTGCCCGACGGCACGCCCGCCGCCGTGCGGAAGACGGCCGGGGTGCGGGCCGCCGCGCCGGTCACCACGACGACCGTGGTGTGGGAGTACGAGCAGTTCGGCGACAAGGTGAGCGAGTCCGGCTCCGCGACGATCCTCACCCCGGACGCGGCGGGCGTCCTCGACCTCGACGTACGGCACGGCGGCCTGGACCGGCTCACCGGCGCGACCGTCGCCGTCAGCGGCGATGTCGCCCGCACCCGCTCCGCGACGGTGGGCCGCACGGTGACTCTGGTCCTCGGCGACGGCACCCGCGTCACGGCGAAGGTCGTCGCCGTCTACGGGCGGGGCCTCGGCTTCGGGTCGGTGGTGCTCTCGCACGACCTCGCCGCCGGACACACCACGACGGCGCTCGACCAGTCCCTCCTGATCCGCACGGACGGAACGGCGAGCGCCCAGCGGCACCTGACCGCCCTCGCGGCCGCTCGCCCGGGACTCGTCCTCGCGCCCGCCGACTCCCCCTCCACCGGCGGTCTTTCGGACGCCCCGCCCGAGGTGTGGATCAACCTCGCCCTCATCGTGGTCCTGCTCGTCTACCTCCTGCTGAGCATCGCCAACAAGCTCGTCGCGGCCACCGCGCAGCGCCGGGTCGAACTCGGCGCCCTCCGCCTCAACGGCACCACGCCCCGGCAGATCCGCGCCATGATGCGCCGCGAGGCCGCGGTCACCGCCGCCACCGCGCTCACCGCCGCCCTGCTGCTCTCCGCGGTCCCCCTCGCCCTCCTCGGCCAGGGCTTCCTGGGCCGCCCCTGGCCGGCGGGTCCCGTCTGGCTCCTCCCCGCGCTCGCCCTCACGGTCACGGCGACGGCCTTCCTCACCATCGAACTCCCCACCCGCCAGGCCCTGCGGACCCCGCCGGCCGATGCGATCCGCGCCCAGTGAGCGGACGCGGCGGCCCGAGTCCGGGGATCGTCCGGTCCGGCGGTGAAAGGATCTGGCCGGAGCCGGACAGGACAGGTCGTGGAATCCATGACGGAACAGGAGACGCGCCGGCTGCGGCGGGCGCGTTTCGAAGGGCTGGCCCAGGTGGTGGTGGAACCGCTGCACCGGTATCTGCTGCGGCGGGCGAGCACCGAGACGGCTGAGGACGTCCTGTCGGAGACGCTGCTGGTGCTGTGGCGGCGCCTCGACGACGTCCCCGGGCTCGGTGACGACGCCACGGCGGACCCCGATGCCGTACTTCCCTGGTGCTACGGGGTGGCTCGGGGGTGCCTCGCCAACGCCCGCCGGGCCGACGGGCGCAGGCTCCGTCTGGTGGAGCGGCTGATCAGGACCCGGCAGCGGGCCCCGGAGGAGGCCGCCGAGCACAGCGAGCTGCATGCCGCGCTCGACTCCCTCGGGGCGGCGGACCGCGAGGTGGTGCGGCTGTGGGCGTGGGAGGGGCTGGCGCCGCGGCAGATCGCGGAGGCGACCGGGTCGACGCCCAACGCGGTGAGCATCCGGCTGCACCGGGCCAAGGCGGGACTCGCGGACCGGCTGGGGCGAAAGAACGGCGCACGGCCCGGACACAAGAGCGACGAAGGAAGGAGCGGTCAGTGAACGACGACGAGTTGCTGGCCCGGCTGAAGGCCGCGGACCCGGCGCTGACCCGTAGTGCTCCGCCGCCCGACATCGATCAGCTTGTGGAGGCCACGTTGAACACCGTCACACCTTCCACCCCTCTTGTCGCCGGTGCGCCCGCGGTACGGTCCCGCCGGCACCTCCTCGGACTCGCGGCGGCGGTCGGTCTTCTCGTGCTCGGCGGCGGTGTCGGGGTGGGGGTCATGGCGAACGGCGGTGGCGGTGGTACGTCCGACAACCAGGCGGGCGGCGGGAGTTCGGCCGCCGCCGGGGCCCTGAGGCTCACCGCCGCGGGCGGCTCCGCCAAGTGCGTGGCGCCCACCCCCGACACCCTGCGCGGATACCCGACGCTCTTCGTCGGAACGGTCACGTCCGTCAAGGGCACCGCGGTCACCTTCCGCGTCGACCACTGGCTGAAGGGCGGCACCGCCCGCACGGTCGTCCTCGACAGCGACACCGGCCGCCCGGAGGCGCTCACGTTCATCGACGGCGACCAGTACATCGTGGCCGCCGAGAAGGACGTGGTCCCCGTGTGCGGCGCGAACGGCATTACGGCCGACGAGATCCCCAACTTCCTCAAGGCGTACGGGAAGTGACCGCCCACCCGGCTACCGCAGTGCGCTCGCGCGCCGGTGGCCGGGGATGGCCAGCCACCGGGCCGCGGCCGTGCGCGCCGGCGGCAGGAAGTCGGCGCTGTCCAGGATCGCGGTGAGCAGGTCGTCGCGCGAGGCCATGCCGAGCGCGTAGACCAGGCTCTCCAGCGTGGCCGCGGTCACCGGGTCCCGGTCGCTCAGCCATACGGCGTGGTGGTGGGCGACGGCGGTCCGCAGGAAGTCCCCGCCGGCCCGGTCGGCCGCCACATGGCCCAGGCCGCGCACGGCCGCGTACGCGGTGGGCCGCGGCACGCTCGGCAGCACCGCGAGCCGCTGGAGCAGCCCGCGGTGGCGGTGGTCGCCGAGGACGCGCAGCGCGTCCAGCAGCACGATCGCGAGCCGCTCGTGCCGGACGGCAGGCGGGCGGACCAGCTCGGCGGCGAGCGCGTCCGCGAGCACCGGGCGGTACGGGGTGGCCGCGAGCAGGAAGGCGGCGTAGAGGCGGACGTCGAAGAGCGGACTGGCCAGCGTCTCGGCGACCAGCGCGGCCGGGACCGCGGGATCGCACACCCGGTCCGGTTCCACGGTGCCCAGGCGCGCCGTCACCCTGGCGACCGCCGCGGCCACCAGCGCGCGGGCGTCCGGATCGGACCCGCTCCTGTCCCCGCTCCCGTTCCTGGCGGGTTCGTCCCGCCGGGTCGTGGCGCGGCGGCCCAGTACGGCGCGGGCGTACTCGGGGTACAGCGCGGACAGATGCCCGCGCAGCGGCTCGACCTGGTCGCCGGTCGGGCCGTCGCCGCCGGCGTCCCGCACCGCGCGGACGAGAGTCCGCAGCTGGCCGTCGTCGAAGTGCCGGTAGCGGACCTTGCGGAAACACGCCATGACCGCGCCCCGGTGCGCCAACGGCCCGCTGGGGCGGGCGAGTTCGCTCAGCACCAGGTCGGCCGCGTCGGGGTGTCCGCAGTTGTCCAGCGCGCAGACGATCTCGGTGGCCGTCAGCCGGGCCGGTCCGGCGGCCATCGCGCCGCACACGGCGATGACGGTACGGCCGCCCCGGCGGTGGTTCAGCAGCCGGTTGAGGGACTCGAAGCGGAGCATCCACGGCAGGTCGTCGGCGATCACCATCTCCTCGACCAGCCGCTCGGCCAGCGCGGACCAGGTGCCCGACGGCATCAGCACCACGTCGGGACGCGCGCACAGGCCGTCCACCAGCTGGTCCCAGTCGTCACCGGTCATCACATCACCGGACACCGCCTGCTCCAGCAGGTCCTCCAGCGGCCGTACGGCGGGGCCCGCCGGGGCGACGTCCAGGACCGGACCGGGCGCCCAGTAGCGCCAGACGGTGCGCGCGGTGGCGGTAAGTGTGTTGCGGGGAAGGGCGAGCAGTTCCTCGTAGCGGCGAACCGCCCGCCAGGGAACGGGAGTTCGGCCCGTCTCCCAGCGCGACACGGTGCTGACGCTCACCTCGCGGTCGTACACCCCGCCGTGGAAGGCCGCGGCGAACGCCGGCAGCGATCTCAGCGAACTCTCCTCCGCCAGCAGGCGGTTGACCCGTAACAGCCAGGCGACGCGGGCCCGTCGGCCCAGCGCGGAACCCGCGGCGACCGCCGCGTGAGCATCCATCCGGCAAGTCTGGCAGGAGCCGGACATCACCAGGGCAAGGACGACAAATGTCACGCCATACTCCGTTTCCCACCGCCCGGCGACCGCCGTTGCACCGGCCGGCGAGCCGTGCAACGCACCCGGAACGGGCCCCGCCGACGGGGTATCAACAGGGAGCCGGCCCCTGACGGGCGGGTCCGGCACGGGGGTCCGGACCCGCCCTGTCGGCGGGGCGGGTGCGTGCCCTCCGGTGTGACGAACGTCCGTCCGATCGAGTGGACTCGCCGGGACGCGCAGCGCGGGAGGCCCCTCCGCCGGACTCCGGATGGTGGCGTGGCCACCTCAACCCCCAACCGGAAGAAGCGCCCCGGCATGCGACGTACTCCTTCCCGACGCCTGGTGGCAGCCGCGCTGCTGGCGGCCTCCGTACTGATCCCGACGGCGACCACGTCCGCCGTGGCCACGACGCCCACGGCAACCGTCTCCTTCGCGGGCGGCGACCGGGACCACTGCCCGGCGGGCCCGGCGGGCGGCCTCGGCCGTACGACGACCGCCCGGCTGGACAAGGCCGTCGCCGACGTCCGCCGCCAGGCCGGCATCCCCGGTGTCGTCGTCGGACTGTGGATGCCGGGCAAGGGCTGCTACGTCCGCGCGACCGGCGAAGCCGACACCACCACCCACCGCCCGATGACCACCGACCTGTACGCGCGCATCGGCAGCGAGACCAAGACCTTCACGGTCACCGCCCTGCTCCGGCTCGTCGACGAGGGGCGGATCCGGCTGGACGACCCCATCGCGCGCTACGTCCGCGGAGTGCCGGACGGCCGGCACATCACGCTGCGCCAGCTCGCCGGGATGCGCAGCGGACTCTTCCCCTACACCGCCGACCCCGGCTTCGTGCACGACCTGCTGAGCGACACCAGCCGCTCGTTCACCCCGCGCGAGGTGCTCGCGTACGGCTTCAAGCACGACAACACGTTCGCGCCGGGCAAACAGTTCGAGTACTCCAACACCAATCTGGTGCTGCTCGGCCTGGTGATCGAGAAGGTCACCGGGCTGCGCGCCGCCGACTTCATCGACCGGAACGTGCTGCGCCCGGCCCGCCTCGGCCACACGCTGCTCCCCGGCGGCCCCGGGTTCCCCGACCCGCACGCGCGCGGCTACACCAACCAGACGCTGAGCGGCGCGGTCGCCGACTCCACGGACTGGAACCCCAGTTGGGCCTGGACGGCCGGGGCGATGATCTCCGACCTGCACGATCTGCGCAGCTGGGCCAGGACCGTCGCCACCGGCACCCTCCTCAGCCCGGAGACCCAGCGGCAGCGGCTCAGGATGCTGCCGACCGGCTTCCCCGGCCTCAGCTACGGCCTGGGCATCTTCGAGAGCGGCGGCTGGATCGGCCACAACGGCTCCATCCCGGGCTACGAGACCGTGACCGTCTACCTCCCCTCGCAGCAGGCCACCCTGGTCGTCATCCTCAACACCGACATCACCTACGGCGGCCAGGAACCGTCCTCGCTCGTCGCCCGCGCGGTCACCGAGGTCGTCACCCCGGACCACGTCTACGACCGCCCGGTGCCGTCGGACCCGGAGTCCCTCCGCTAACGGTCCCCCCGAGCCGAGGCCGCGCACGACTTCGGGCAGCCGCAGGCGTGTTCACCAGCTGATCCCCGCCCCCACCGGCAAGTGGTCGCTCCCCGTGGCCGGCAGCACCCACGACCTGGTCGGGCGTACGCCCCGCACCAGGATCTGGTCGATCCGCGCCACCGGGAACTTCGCCGGCCAGCTGAAGCCGAAGCCGTCCCCGGCCGCGTCCTGGACCGAACGCAGCCGCGAGGTCAGCCCGGTGAACTCGCGGTCGTCCGTCGTGCCGTTGAGGTCGCCGAGCAGCACCACCCGCTTCTCCGGCTCGGCGGCGACGGCCTTGGCGAGCGCCTTGGCGCCACGGTCCCGGTCGTCCGTGCTGAAGCCGCTGCTGGGCAGCACGCGTACGGACCCCAGATGGGCCACGTACACCGCGAGCGGCCCCCGGTCCGTGGTCACCGTGGTGCGCAGCGCCCGGTTCTCGGCCGCCCGGGCACCGGCCGGCAGCCGGTCCGCGAGCGGCCCGACGTCCATCGCGGTGTCGACCGCCCGGGTGTCCGACAGCGGCAGCCTGCTCCACACCCCGACCGTGCCGAGCACCGCGTGGTACGGGTACGCCGTCGCCAGCTCCTTCTCGTACGTGCCGCTCGCCCGCGCGGTCAGCTCCTCCAGCGCCAGTACGTCCGCGCCGGAGGCGGCCAGGGCGCGGGCGGTGCCGGCCGGATCGGGGTTGTCGGCGGCCACGTTGTGGCTGACCAGGGTGAGGTCGCCGGCCCCGCCCGACTTGTCGCCGAGCAGTCCGCCGAAGAGGTTCAGCCACACGGCGACGGGCAGCACCAGCGCGAGCGTCGCGATGGCGGAGCGGCGCCAGAGCGCGCGGGCCAGCAGCACCGGCACGAACAGGCCGAACCACGGCAGGAAGGTCTCCACCAGGCTGCCGAGCCCGCCGGCCCGGTTCGGGATCCACGAGTGCAGCAGCATGACCAGTCCGAGCGACAGCGCGAGCACGGCCGACACCCGGGCCCGCTTCCAGGGCCCCGGCCGGATCGCGGTACCGGTTTCACCTGCGCCCGCCTCTCGGCCGACGTCTCCCTCGACACCTACCTCTGCGCTCATACCGCCACTCAAAGCCGCCCCGTGTTGCCCCCGCGTATGAGCTTTTCGATACGTCACCGATACGCCCCGGCTCGTAGCCTCGACGGCATGCGTGTGCTCATCGTCGAGGACGAGCCCTATCTGGCCGAAGCCGTCCGTGACGGCCTGCGCCTGGAGGCCATCGCGGCCGACATCGCGGGCGACGGCGACACCGCCCTGGCACTGCTCGACATCAACGCCTACGACATCGCCGTCCTCGACCGTGACATCCCCGGCCCCTCCGGCGACGAGGTCGCCCGCCGGATCGTCGCCTCCGGCAGCGGCGTCCCGATCCTCATGCTCACCGCCGCCGACCGCATCGACGACAAGGCGTCCGGCTTCGGACTCGGCGCCGACGACTACCTCACGAAACCCTTCGAGCTGCGCGAACTCGTGCTCAGGCTCCGGGCACTCGACCGCAGGCGCGGCCACAGCAGGCCGCCCGTGCGGGAGATCGCGGGGCTGCGCCTGGACCCCTTCCGCCGGGAGGTGTTCCGCGAGGGACGCCATGTGGCGCTCACCCGCAAGCAGTTCGCCGTGCTGGAGGTCCTCGTCGCCGCCGAGGGCGGCGTCGTCAGCGCCGAGGACCTGCTGGAACGGGCCTGGGACGAGAACGCCAACCCCTTCACCAACGCCGTCCGCATCACCGTCTCGGCGCTGCGCAAACGGCTCGGCGAACCCTGGCTGATCGCCACGGTGCCGGGCGTCGGCTACCGCATCGACACGGCGACCGACGGAGGCGCGACCGACGGAGGCCCCCATGGATAGGCCCCCCGGTCTCAGCGTCCGCGTCAAACTCACCCTCAGTTACGCCGGGTTCCTCATGATCGCGGGTGCGCTGCTGCTCTCCGCCGTGTGGGTGTTCCTGAGCCGGGTGCCCCACGTCGGGCTCCTTCTCATGCCCGGCTATCAGGCCGCCGTAGTCCGCGCCTTCGCCCCGATCGCGGTCGTCTCGATGGCGTGCCTGCTGGTGTTCGGGCTCGTCGGGGGCTGGTTCCTCGCCGGCCGGATGCTCGCCCCGCTGACCCGTATCACCGGCGCGACCCGCCTGGCCGCGACCGGATCGCTCTCGCACCGCATCCAACTGCCGGGCAGCAAGGACGAGTTCCGCGAACTGGCCGACTCCTTCGACACGATGCTCGCGCGGCTCGAAGCGCATGTCGCCGGTCAGCGGAGGTTCGCGGCCAACGCCTCGCACGAACTGCGCACCCCGCTGGCCATCTCCAAGACGCTCCTCGACGTGGCCCGCACCGACCCGACCTGCGACACCGGCGAGGTCATCGACCGCCTCAGCGCGGTCAACACCCGGGCGATCGACCTCATCGAGGCCCTGCTGCTGCTCAGCCGCGCCGACCAGCGGTCCTTCACCCCCGAACACGTCGACCTGTCCCTGCTGGCGGAGGAGGCCACCGAGACGCTGCTGCCGCTCGCGGAGAAGCACGGCGTCACCGTCGAGACCGGCGGCGACATCACCCCCACCACCGGATCGTCGGCGCTACTGCTGCAACTGACCACGAACCTCGTGCACAACGCGATCGTCCACAACCTGCCCGCGGCGGGCACCGTGCGGGTGACCACCGAGGTCCGCCCGGGGACGGTGGCGCTCACCGTCGAGAACACCGGCGAGAGACTCACCCCGCAACTGGTCCCGACGCTGACCGAACCGTTCCAGCGCGGCACCGAGCGCGTCCACACCGACCAGGCGGGCGTCGGCCTGGGCCTGGCCATCGTCAAGACCATCACCGACGCACACGACGGCACCCTCACCCTCACCCCGCGCCCCGCCGGCGGACTCCGCATCACCGTGGAACTCCCCGGGCGGACCCCCTAGTCGTCCGGAACGGCATCCCGCCGTCGGCCGGTTCTGATCTCCGTGTGACAATCCCCGCCTTGATGTTCGAAGCCACTCGAATTCGTTCGAACTGGTCACCCTCTGACCCGCCCGGGACGGTCCGCGCGGGGGCATGCTGGTGGTCCTGTACGCGCGGGCCGGGAGGTGTCGGGATGCGGTGGTGGGCCGGAGTCGGGACGGTCGCTGTGGCGGTCGTCCTGGCGGGATGTCACACGGCGGCCGGCAGCGGGCAGGTGGGAGGAGCGTCGGAGAGCGGCGCGAGTCCCAGCGGCGGAAGCACGTCGGCGTCCGCTTCGCCTGAGGGTTGTGCCGCCGGGCACGCGGAGGTCGTCGTCAGTCCCGGTGACGCGGTCGCGCGGCGGCTCTGCGTGCGCCCCGGGACCGTCGTGTCGCTCGTGCTGAAGCCGCGTGTGGACGACAAGAGGTGGACGGCCGTGGGGAGTTCCGCGCCGGTGTTCGTCCTCGTGTCCGGCTGGCGGGTGGATTCGGACGGTACGGCCCGTGCCTCGCTGCGGTGCGCGGGAACCCGGGCCGGTGCGGCCGAGGTCACCGCGTCGGCGAAGGCGCCGGACGTGGCGGGGGCGGCGCGGACCGTCTTCACGCTGCACGTGAGTGTGGTGCCGTACACGACACAGGGGTGACTCCGAATGATCCGGAGCCACCCCTGTCGGTCGTCTCCGGGTCAGCGGAGGCCGCGCACGCCGATCGTGTAGATGCCCCGGCCGTGCGTGGCCGCGTACAGCGTCCGGCCGTCCGGGCTGAGCTTCAACTGGAGTACGGCGACGGCCGGGAGGTTCCCGACGCGCTGCCAGGTCGTACGGCCCGGCGCGCGGTAGACGACGCCGAGGTCGGTGGCGACGGCGAGGCCGCCGTCGGAGGTGACGACCGCGGAGTTCGTCGGCACGTCGGGCAGGTTCTTGGAGATGTCCTTCCAGGTGGTGCCGCCGTCGGTGGACTCGAAGACGTGGCCCACACCGGCGCCGGGGCCCTCGGTCCAGTGCCGGGAGAAACCGTTGACGGCGAGGTAGACGTGGTCGGCGTTCTTCGGGTCGACGGCGAAGCCGGCGAGGTAGCGGTTGGGCACGGTCGCGTCCACCGGGAGGCTCACGTCGTGCCAGCCGGTGCCGTCCGCGTTGCCGACGGAGATGCCGCGCGCGAAGCCCTGGTTGTTGCAGGGCCCGCACCAGGCCGCGTACACCTTGCCGCCCGAGGCCGCGACGGCGGTCGCGGTACGCCCGGCGCCGAGGTCGTAGACGCTGGTCCACTCGGAGCCGCTGCGGATGGCGTAGCCGTGGGTCTGCACCCAGATGTGCCGGCCGCCCGCGACCCAGGTCGAGCTGTTCTTGATGTCGGCCGTGAGCGGGGCGATGAAGCGCGCCTCTCCGGTGGCGTTGTCGGCGGGAGCCACGCCGTACGACGTGACCTTGCTGGGGTCGGTGACCCAACTGCCGTCGTTCACCGCGCAGTTCTGGGTCACCTGGATCGCCAGGTAGACGTACTCCTGAGCAATATTGCAGCCGTTGGCCGGATCGGTGATCGTGTCGCCGCCGTCACCGCCGAAGTTCGAGCCCATCACGGTGTCGTTGCTGCGCAGGATCGACTGGCCGTTGTCCTGGAGGCCGCCGGTGACGGAGAGGCCGCCGTAGGTGAGGTCCTTGCCGACGCCGACCGAGTAGTACTGGAGGGTGTCGATGGTGCCGTCGTTGAGCGAGGTCCAGTCGGTGGCGTGACCGGAGGCGTCCTGGGAGCCGTTCAGCGGGCGCTTGTAGACACCGCCGTCGTTGCCGACGTAGACGAAGCTCTTGCCGTGGTAGCTGCCGATCGCGACGCCGTGCTGGTCGGAGTGGGTGGTCGGGTTGCAGTCGCCGGTCTGCTTGGTCGGGTCGATGCTCCAGCAGGGGAAGCCGAAGTTCCAGTACGGCCCCACGGTCGACCAGTCGGTGCCGCCGTCCTTGGTCTCGTAGACCTCCTCCAGGCCCGCGTAGACGTGCTCCGCGTTCGCCGGGTCGACGGTCAGGAACTGGTTGTACCAGGCCTGCACGCCCGGCATGTAGCCGCTGGAGGTCAGCGCCGAACCGTCGGCGGCCAGGCCCTTGTAGTCGGCGATCTTCGTCCAAGGTCCGGTCGGGGAGCCGGACTTGGAGACGTAGATGCCCTCGAGACCGCTGTCCGGGTTGGTGTTCAGCTGCTCCGGTGACTGGTCGATGGCGTAGTAGCGGGAGCCGTCGGCGGAGCGGGCGAAGGTGACGTTGCCGACGTTGTCCGCGTCGGTCGGCAGGTCGCCGAAGCCGGTGCTGAGGCGGGTCCAGGTGCCGGTGGAGTCCTTGCTGTAGAAGCCGTTGTAGTCGTCACCGCTGCGCCAGCCGACCGCGAGGACCACCTTGGCGGGGTTCTTCGGGTCGATCGCGATGTCGTTGGCGATGTTCTTGTACGCGGCCGAGGGGTCGCTCGCGAGTGAACCGCCGGGCAGATAGGCCGGGTTGGGCGCGAACTCCAGCTTCCAGGCGCCCTTCAGCGTCTTCGTGGAGTGGCTCCACACGCCCTCGCTGGTCGCGGCCCACACCTTGCCGCCGCCGAAGCGCAGTTCGTGGACGGTGGTGGACTCCAGCTCGTCGCCGCCGACCCGGCTGCGGGTGGAGAACGTGCCGTGGCGGGGGTTCGTCAGGACGTAGACACCGCTGCCGAGGTACGCGTCCGCGTTGGTGGTCGCCTCGCCGGTGCCCAGCCACAGCCGACCGGCGCCGTCCAGCGCGAGCGCGCCGGTGGACTGGGCGGGCAGCTTGTCGCTGATGGGCTGCCAGTGGCCGCCCCCGGACCGGGACCGCCACACTCCGCCGCCCGCGCTGCCCGCGTACACGTACCCGTCGTCGTCGGCGGCCATCGCCGCCATCCGGCCGGTCACATCGCCCGAGCCGCCGCTGGAGTTGGAGTCGTAGTCGCGGTAGCGCGGGTCGTCGGAGTTGTACGGCAGGTCGGTGATGTTGCGCCAACTGCCGCCCGTGCCGGGCAGGTTGGTCAGGCTCGTCCAGGCGGCGCCGTACGCGCCCGGGGCGACGATGCCGGGCGAGGTGCGGGCCTCGGCGTACTGGTCGGCGCCCTCGGCTATCTCGTCGGCCTCGTTGCCGTCGTCACCGCCGTCGTCGTCGGCTTTCGCGCGAGGGCTGACGGTGTCCGTCGACTGCCCGCGTGCGGCGGCGAGTTGAGCCAGTGCGCGGACTCCGAAGGGGGCGTTGCCCGAGCCGGGCGCGGCGCCGGCGGGTATCGCCACGAGGGCGGCGGATGCGGTGATGGCGCAGATCGTGAACCAACGTCTCTTGCGGGTCGGTTGTGACACCAGGTCCTCCCGAGCGGGCGCGGATACAGCCGTCGGGACGACCCGACCACCGGGGCCGGGAGGAGTCCGGCATTTGGACAGTCCTTGACCAGAACCTGTCACTAGCGATGGCTGGAAGGAGACCCGTTCGTCACACCGTCACGCGGTCCGCGCGCGGGCCACGACCGGCAGCGCGCCCGCGAGGGCCAGTGCGACGGCCCCGGAGACCAGTAGCGGGAGATGGCCGTCCGCGCCCCAGGCGAGCCCGGCCCACACGCCCGCGAGCAGGACGGCGGCGCCGGTCGCCCCCTGGTAGAGGCCCTGTGCGCTGCCCTGCTGGTGGTCGGGGACGAGCGTGGAGATCCAGGCCTTGCCGACGCCGTCGGTGCAGGCCGCGAAACCGCCGTAGAGCGGGAGGACGAGGAACACCGCCCAGGGGCTGTGGATCAGGCCGAGGCCCAGGTAGCCGACCGCGAAGAAGACCAGGCCGGCGGCGAAGACCAGCGGGCGGGGGAGCCGGTCGGACAGGGCTCCGGCGGGGTAGGACAGGGCGGCGTAGACGAGGTTGTAGACCGCGTACGCGCCCACCACCCCGGCCGTCGACAGGCCCAGGTCGTGGGCGCGGAGCAGCAGGAGCGCGTCGGGGAAGTTGACGAGGTTGAAGACGAGCAGCACGGCGAGGACCCGCCAGTACGGGCGCGGCAGGGACCGCCAGGGGGTACGGGGGGCGGCTGCCCTGCCCGTCCTCGCCCCGGCTCGGGGGTCGCGCACGGCGGCGACCAGCGCGACCGACGCGACGGCCGGGAGTACGGCGATCCAGAACAGCGGGCGCAGCCGGTGGTCGAGCGCCTCGTACAGGACCAGTCCGACCAGCGGGCCGACCACCGCGCCGGCGGTGTCGGCGGCCCGGTGCAGCCCGAACACCTTGCCGCGCTGTCCGGCCGGGACGCCCTCGACGAGCAGGGCGTCGCGCGGCGCCCCGCGCATGCCCTTGCCGAGCCGGTCGGTGACCCTGGCGACGAGGACCAGCGGCCACGCGGTCGCCAGCGCGATCAGCAGCTTGCCCACCGCGGCCAGTCCGTACCCCGCACCGATCAGCGGACGGCGGGCGAACCGGTCCGCCAGCCGCCCGGCGGCCACCTTGGTGAGCGAGGCGGCGCCCTCCGCCGCGCCCTCGATCGCGCCGACCGCGGCGGGCGGCGCGCCCAGCACCACGGTCAGGAAGATCGGCAGGATCGGGTAGAGGAGTTCGCTGGCCGCGTCCTGGAGGAACGACACCCCGCAGAGCACCTTCACGTTGCGGGTCAGCCACGTGGGGTGTTCGGGGTCCGAGGGGGCCTCGGTGGCCGGGTCGGTCACACGCGCAGTATCCACGCCCACGGTAAAAGGTCGAGCGCCGCGGGCCCCGGCGGCCCGGGGAGCGGCCCGGTCGCTGGATAGGCTCGGGACGTGGAGCTGCGGGCGTTGTGGTGGGGGTCGGCCGGGCTGGTGCTCGCCGTGCCCGGTACCTCGGTGCTGGTCGCGGGCGCCGGGGACGGCCCGCGACTGGCCGTGGCCCTGGCCCTCGTCCTCGTGCAGGTCCTCGCCCTGAGGTGGCAGGTGCGCGCCCCGGTCGCCGTACTGGCCGTGAACGCGGCGGCCGGGCTCGCGGTGTGGGCGCTGCTGCCCGAGGTGTCCCTGACGGGGGCGCTGCTCGCGGCGCAGGTCACCCTGTGCGTGCTGTCGGCCACCGCGTCGCGCCGGACCTCGCTGTGGGCGCTCGCCGCGATGTGCCTGCCGGTGCCGCTGGGCCTCGGTGCGGGCGGTGGTCCCACGGGGGTGATGGTCTATCTGCTGGCGGTGGTCCTCGCGTGGACCGCCGGGCAGTGGCGGCGGGCGCAGCGGGCCCGGACAGAGGCGGAGCTGCGCCGGGCCGTGGTCGAGGAACGGGCGCGGATCGCGCGCGAGGTGCACGACCTGGTCGCGCACACCTTGTCCGTGATGGTGATTCAGGCGGGCGCCGCCGACGACGTGTTCGCCCGGCGGCCCGACCAGGCCCGGCAGGCACTGCGCGCCATCGAGACCGGCGCGCGTTCGGCGCTCGGTGAACTGCGGCTGCTGCTACGGGCGTTCGGGCCTGAGGAGTTGGGCGACGACGCGGCCGGTGAGCAGCGGAAGCCAGGGCCCACGCTCGCGCGACTCGACGAACTCGCCGACACCGTGCGCGCGACCGGCATGACCGTGCGCGTGCACCGCGAGGGCGTCCTCGACGGTCTGCCGGCCACCGTGGACCTGGCGGCGTACCGGATCGTCCAGGAGGCCCTCACCAACACGCTGCGCCACGCGGTCGACGCCGACGAGGTGAGCGTGCGGGTGACGGGCGACGGGGAGTGCGTGGAGGTCACGGTGGTCGACAACGGCCGTACCGGGCAAGGGAGTTCGGTCTCGGCGGGCGCGGGGCGCGGGCTCGTGGGGATGCGGGAGCGGGTACGGCTCGTGGGCGGCGGTCTGCGTGCCGGTCCGCGGACCGGCGGCGGGTTCGAGGTGGCGGCGCGGCTGCCGGTGGAGGGCGGGTCATGACCCTGCGGGTGGTGGTGGCCGACGACCAGGCCCTGGTCCGTACCGGATTCCGGATGATCATCGACGCCCGGGACGACCTGGAGGTGGTCGGCGAGGCGTCCGACGGCCGGGAGGCGGTGAGGCTGACCCGGGAACTGGCGCCCGACGTGGTGCTGATGGACGTACGCATGCCCGTGCTGGACGGCATCGAGGCGACCCGGCGGATCGTCGCGGACGGCGGCCGGGCCCGGGTGCTGGTGCTGACCACCTGGGACGTGGACGCGCAGGTGGTCGCCGCACTGCGGGCCGGGGCGAGCGGGTTCCTGCTGAAGGACATGCGCCCCGGCGAACTCGTCGACGCGATCCGGGTCACCGCCCGCGGTGACGCGCTGCTCGCGCCGGCCGTACTGGGCCGCGTCCTCGACCGGTTCCTGAGCACCGCCCCCGACCAGGCACCGCCGCCCGCGCTGCGCGACCTCTCCGGCCGCGAGCGGGAGGTGCTCACCCTGATCGGGCAGGCCCTGTCGAACGCGGAGATCGCCGAGCGGCTCCGCCTCTCGGAGGCCACCGTCAAGAACCACGTCACCGCGGTCCTGCGCAAACTGGGCCTGCGCGACCGCGTCCACGCCGTCGTCGCGGCCTACGACCACGGCCTGGTCGAGCCTCGCCGCCCCTGACCGCCGGTGCCTCCTCCTCAGGGAGGACACCGGGCCGCGCTCCTCCCGCGCTCCCAGTGCCGGTCCGTTCCCGTGGCCGATCCGGGGGCGGGGTGGGCGGCCGTAGCGTCGAATCGTGGACGACGACCTTGCCTGCCTCATGTATCTGCTCGCCTACGACGACTCAGTCGAGGGGCTCTACGACCGTCCCCGCACCCGGCTGCTGGTGCGGGCCGCCACCCTGGTCGACCTTGCCTCGCGCGGCAGGCCGGGGGAGGACGGCGGGCGCGACTGGAAGCGGCTCGTCCGCCGGCACCGCAGGCGGACCCTGACTGAGGTGGAGGACCGGCTCGTCGCGGCGGGGGTGGTCGGCGTGCGGGCGGCCCGCGGGCCGTTCGGGACCCGGCGGGTGACCGTCACGGACCGCGCGGCGCTCGCCGCGGTCCGCGTCCGGGTGTCCGAGGCGCTGCACGGGGACGTCCCGGTGACCGAGCTGCCCGTGGCCGACGCCGCGCTGCTCGCGCTGGCCGCCGCCGGCGGCATCCGCCCGGTCGTGTCCCGCCGGGACCGGAAGACGTACCGGGCGCGTATCGACGCCTGCACGGACTCGCTCGCCGCCCTCGCGCCGGGACTGGACAAAGCCGTACGCACACTGCCGACGACCATGATCGCCGGGCAGGGCGGCATGGGCGGCGGCTGACAGCCGACGGACGACGACTCACGAATGACGAACGGGGAGAAGAGACCATGCACACGCGCCACCGCGTCCTGACCACCCTGGGCTGTGCCCTGACCGCCGTACTCGCGACGACCGCCTGGTCCGTGCCCCCGCCCGCCACCGAGGTACGCGTCCACGACGGCGTGGTGCGGGGCGCCGCCCACGACGGCTACCGCACCTTCGAGGGCATCCCGTACGCGGCGCCCCCGGTCGGCCGCCTGCGCTGGGCCCCGCCCCGCCCGGCCGCACCCTGGCCCGGCGTGCGCGACGCGACCAGGCCCGCGAGTGCCTGCCCGCAGCCGGCCGGTGAGGTGCCCGGCGGCAGTACCGACGAGGACTGCCTCCACCTGAACGTCACCACGCCCGACGGCGCGGGACCGGACCGCCCGCGACCGGTGATCGTCTGGCTGCACGGCGGCGGCCTCACCACCGGAGCGGGCAGCTCCTACGACGCCCACCGCATGGCGACCCGGGGCGATGTCGTGGTCGTCACCGTCGACTACCGCCTCGGCGCCCTGGGTTTCCTCGCCCACGCGGGGCTGCCCGGGTCCGGGACCTTCGGACTGGCCGACCAGCAGGCCGCGTTGCGCTGGGTGCGCGCCGAGATCGGGGCGTTCGGCGGCGACGCGCGCAACGTCACACTTGCCGGGGAGTCGGCCGGCGGCTACAGCGTCTGCGCCCAGCTCGCCTCGCCCGCCGCCGCGGGCCTCTTCGACCGGGCGATCATCGAGAGCGGCCCGTGCGCGGGCAGCCCCGACCGCCCGTTCGCGCCGTCCTCCGTCACCCTGTCCACGGCCCGCGCCACGGGCGCGGCCCTCGCGGCGAAGGTCGGCTGCGGCGAAGCGCGCGATACGACGGCCTGTCTGCGGCGCGTGTCCGTCCCGCGCCTGCTCGCGGCCCAGGACACCGATCAACAGCCCGCCCACGACACCCCGTTGCTGCCCGCCGACCCCGGGGTGGCGATCACGGCCGACCGCTTCCACCACGTCCCCGTCCTCATCGGAAACAACCACGACGAGGGCAACGGCTGGGCCGCCGGCATCATCCAGGCCGGCAACCCCGTCACCCCCGAGACCTGGCCCGACGTCGTGTCCGCCTTCTTCCCCACCCCGGGGCAGGCGAAGGCGATCGTCCACGAGTACCCGGTGCACCACTCCGACGGCGGCCCGGTGTTCGGCGCCGTCATCGGCGACGCGAACTTCGCCTGCCCGACGGCACGCACGGACACGGCCCTGCGCGCCGCCCAAGTGCCCACCTGGCGCTACGAGTTCGCCGACGAGCACGCCCCGCCGCTCACCCCCGGCACCCCACCGTTCCCCCTCGGCGCACCGCACGCGAGCGAGCTGCCCTACCTCTTCGACCTGGGAGGCCGCCCCCGCGACATGACCGCGGCACAACACCGGCTGGCCGACACCATGATCGACTACTGGACGCACTTCGCCGGCACGGCCGACCCGAACAGCCCCGCGTCCCCCAAATGGCCCCGGAACACGGTCCTTTCCCTGGCGCCGGATCGCGTCACTCCCACGCGCACTGCGGAACTCCGCCACCACTGCGCGTTCTGGGGCGCGCACAGGTGACTATCCCGTCCCCGTCGTGGCCAGCCGCCAGATCTGTGCCGTGGTCTGCTCCGCGGTCTGGGTCGGCGGCGGGTCGTTCGGCAGCTGGGCCGGTGCGGTCGTGTTCTTCTTCTTTCCCGGGCGGTCGGCGAACAGGGCCGTGGTCAGGGCGAGTTGGGGGTCCAGGCGGGTGGACCACACGGTGCGGCGGGTGATGCCGCCGCCCGCGCCGGCCGTGAAGACGGTCTCCGGGGCGCGCCGGTCCGTGGGGACCCGCTCGGCCGTGGGGACCGCGGGGAGCGCGCCGGCGTACAGCTTGGACATCGTCGCGTTCACCATGAACGCGTCCTCCTCGTCCAGCACACGCCGGGTGTCGGGGTGCGCGGAGTACACCTGCCGGCCGTCCCGGGTGATCCTCGTGACCGTGTACGGCGCCGCGTACATCCCGTCCGCCGCCACGGCCGCGTACGCCGAGGCCAGCTTGAGCGGGGTGGGTGCCGCGGTCCTCGGCAGCGCGGTCAGCGGCGCGCGGAGCCGGTACTTGGCGAAGGGGTCCAGTGCCGTGCCCGCCTCCACCGCGCCGCCCACCGCGTCGTTGAACGGCTGCCGGGCGTAGTCCGAGCCGCCGTACAGCAGCCGTACCGCCCCGTCGCCGGGCACGATCCCCACGACGGCGGTGTGCAGCGTGACGCCCTTGCCGCTCTTGATGTCCTTGACCGCCTCGGTGGTGGCGTCCTGGAGCGCCAGGTCGAAGGTGGTGCGCACGGTGTAGCCGCCGCGCGCCAACTGGTCCTCGGTGATGCCCAGTTGATCGGCGGCCTCCTGCGCGGCCACGTCGATCATGTACTGCCGCTGCCCCTCGGTCGCCCCCGGCGGATAGAACCGGAACGCGGGGAACGCGGCCTCGGCGCGCTGCTTCGCCGTGATGCTGCCGCTCGCCGCCATCGCGTCGAGCACCCACTCCCAGCGCGCCCTGAGCGTCGCGGTCACCTCGGGATCGGAGCCCGCCTTCTCGTAGTACGACGGGATGTTGACGATCCCCGCGAGCGCGGCGCCCTGGGAGACGGTCAGTTCGCGGGTGTCCACGCCGAAGTAGTTGCGCGCGGCGGCCTCGATACCGGCCGAACCCCGGCCGAAATAAACGGTGTTGAGATAGCCCGCCAGGATCTCGTCCTTGGAGCGGGTGCGGTCGAGCTTGATCGCGATCAGGGCCTCGCGGGCCTTGCGGGACAGCGACTGCTCCGGGCTCAGCAGCGCGTTCTTGACGTACTGCTGGGTGATGGTGGAACCGCCCTGCCGTTCGCCGCCGGTCAGCGAGGCCAGCACCGCGCGGGCGAGGGCGCGCGGCGACACCCCGTCGTCCGTGCGGAAGGTGCGGTTCTCGGCCGCGATCACGGCGTCCTGGACATATCTCGGGACCTGCGACAGCGGCACCTCCTGGCGGTCGACGGGACCGCGCCGGCCCAGATAGGAGCCCTTGTCGTCGACGAAGACCGTGCTCTGGGTGACGGTCTCCGGGTGCGGATCAGGGATCCCCGTCAGCCGGTACGCCACGACCGCGGCCGTGCACAGCGACACGACCAGCAGGAGGAGGGCGATGATCAGTCGCCGCAGCAGCCGCCCCCGGTTGCGGCGCAGCCGCAGGCGGAGCGGGACACGCGACTCGGCGGACCTGGCGGCGCGCTTCACCAGTCGGCCCCGCCCCGCGCGACGACCTTGCCGGCCGCGTCGTACACCGTGACGGTCGGACCGCCGTCGCCGTAGCTCGACTTCAGCTCCGCCAGCGACAGCGGTGCGCGCGTGTACCAGACGCCCCAGCCCGGACTGCCCGCCAGCGTGAGGACGGTGCCGGTCATCCGGCTGTCGTCGACGGTGACCTCGACGCGCGCCGGATCGGCGGACAGGCCGCGATACAGGCCGGACAGGAAGTACGAGCTGTTCAGCCGGTCGGGCTGCACGGAGGCGCCCGGCTTCCCGGCGCCAGCCTTCGAGCCGCTCGCGTAGCTCTCCTCGGTCAACCCGAGGAACTGGTTGGGCCGTTGGGGCGTCGACCAGTGCTTGCCGTCGCTCGTCAGCCACACCTGCACCCCCGGCAGGGCCGCCACCCGCTCACCGGGCGCGACGATCCGTATCGGGCTCCGCGCCACGTCGACCGCCCCGGCGGCGGCCCCGTCCGCCGTGCCGCCGCCCACGACCCGGCCGACGCCGAAGACACCCGCCGGGACGACCAGCAGCGCGCAGACCGCCGTGACCACGGCTCTACGGCGACGCCGCAGCACCCGGCCCCGCTGCTCCACGGCAGCGAGCGAAACGCCGAACGGGACGTCCCCCGAGCCGACTTGGACCGCTTCGGCAGCTTCGGCCACTTCGGCCGCTTCCGCGAAGAGCTCCCGCAGCCGCCCCGCGTCACCCCCGCACACCGCCAGCCCCCGCCGGGCCCGGCTGCCCACCGCACCGGCCGACCAGCCGAGCAGCTGGGCGACCTCCGCCTCCCGCAGCCCCTCCCGGTGCAGCATCACGAGCACGGCCCGCTGCCGCGCGGACGTGTCCTTCAACACACCGTGGGACGGGACCTGTTGGCGGCGCGCCCCGCGCAGGAACTCCCTCACCAGGGACCGCCGTACATAGAAGTCCACGTCGTCCCGCGGTATCCGGCGCCACCGCGCGCACACCCCCACCAGCGTTCTCCGCACCAGCTCGGTCGCCTCGCCGGGGTCTCCGGTGGCACCGGAGAGCAGGTGCGCGGTGGTGACCAGCCGGGGCAGCTGCGCGTGCGCGTAAGCGGTGAAGTCGTCGTGGGGGTCGGGCACTTCGGTGGTCCTCCGATACAACTGAGGGGGGGAGTGGATCCTGGGACGCGTGTTCGTCGTCTTTCCTGTACGCACGGTGCGGCGGTCGGGTTGCACGGGAATTCCGAGACTCCGGTGAGGTCATGACCGAGGACGAGTTCGACGCCTTCTACGCCGCCGCGTTCCCCCGGCTGACCGGCCAGCTCGCGGCGTTCACCGGGGATCGCGAGGAGGCGCAGGACGTGGTGCAGGAGGCGTTCGTACGGGCCTGGGACCGGCGCGGGGACTTCCTCGCGGACGAGGCGCCCGAGGCCTGGATACGCACGGTCGCCATGCGGCTGGCGGTCAGCCGCTGGCGCCGGGCCAGACGCTGGCTGGAGCTGGTGCGCCGCACCCCACCGCCCGTGTCCACGCCGGGGCCCGACCCCGATCACACGGCACTTGTCGCCGCGCTGCGCCAACTGCCCACGGCACAACGGATGGTGATCGTCCTGCACTATCTGTGTGATGTGAGCGTCGAGCAGATAGCCTCCGAGACGGGTGCGCCTGTGGGGACGGTCAAGGCCAGGTTGTACCGGGGACGGGCGGCGCTGGCGAAGCAGTTGACTCCTGACGAGGCGGACATGCCGGTTCGGAATCGGAAGGAGAGCGGCCGTGTCGGATGAACTCTCCAACGGATCCCACGGGTTCACGGACACCACTGACGAACTCTCGCTCGCGCTGCGCGAGTTCGCCGCGCGGCAGGAGGCCCGTCCGGTCCTCACCGGCGCCGAGGTCCGGGGCCGTGCGGTGCGGCGGGCGCGCCGCCGGACGGCCGGCACGCTGGGCGCGGGTGCGGTGGCCCTCGCGCTGTTGGGCTTCGCACTGACCCTGGACCTCACGGGCAAGCAGGACGACGGCCGTCGGCTCCCGGGTGCCGCCGCGCCCGCCGCCCCGTCGCAGTCGCAGGCACCGACCCCGTCGCCGTCCGCCGCCTCCGCCGCGGTGTCGGCCCCGGTCTCCGCGGTGCCCGCCACCGGCACACTGGAACTCACCAAGCGTGCCCTGTTCGTCGGGGGCCGGGCCATGCCGCTGACCTTGGACTCCTCCAACAGCCCCGCATTCGCCGGGCCGTTGACGGTGTACGGGAAGCACGACGCCAAGGTCCTGACCGTCACCGACTCGACCGCCGGAGTCGGCCTGTACACGGAGGTCACGCTCGCGGTCGAACTGCGTGACGCCGACAACAGGCCGGTCTACGTCGGCGTCACCCGCTCCTACAAGGCGAAGAGCCCCGGCACGCAGGGCACCGGCAGCACCGGCGCCTGGATCGGCCTGGACGGCGCCGACGCCAAGTGGTTCTACCAGGACGCGAAGATCGGCACCGTCATCTCGGTCACCGGCGACTGAGCGCGAAGTCCTCGGGAACGAAGACGATCTTGGGATGGTCTTCCAGGCGGCGGCCGTGGTCGGGAAGGTGAAGGAGTCGGCGGCGAAGGCCGCCTGCCCGTCCTTGCTCAGGTACAGATCGATGCCGATGGTGCCGTCGGCCTTGGTGTACGGCACCGGCACGCTGACCGGCTCGCCTCGCTGCCGGGGAACTTGGTGATGAGCTCCCCCTGCGTCTCGCCGACCTCGGGCACGAACGCGGCGACGTGGACCAATACCCCGCAGCGGGTTCGACCCGGAGATCGTGGTGTAGCCCTTGTGCTGGAGTTCCTTGATGGTGGCGTTCCAGCACGAGGAGTCGGCGTACCCGCCGTGCACACCACCGGCCAGCGCGCAAAATGGCCTGGTTTCCGGGGCGGTTGTGCACAGCACCGGACCCCTGAATCTCCCATCGGCCGTCGCGCCGCGCGCCCATGTGACCGATCATGAGGTGTGCGATTCGATTCCGTTCCCATGCCGGTGACCGTCGGGGCCAGGCCTCGTGACACACGGGGTTATCCCGTGCCCGCCATCACGCCCTGGGAGGGCGACGCGCCGCAGTTCGCGCTCACCGACTACGGGCGGAGTGCGGAGTGTGCTCGGCGGCGGCTGTGTTCCGTGTGCGGCACGCTCATGCCCAAGGGGGCGGTGTGGCGGGTGGTGGGCGGTGCCGAGAGTTCGGCGATTCGGGAGGCGCTCGACGCGGGGCGGCCGTACCGGAACATGGCGGCGACGCTGGAGGGGCCGGGGCACCGGGCGTGCATGCTCTACGCCTCGATGGTCTGCCCGTATCTGGCGCGTCCCAATGCGCGGCGGGGACTGACGGCGGAAGCCCCGGACGACATGACCGCTCATGTCGTCCGGGGCGCTGTGCGGGGGGACCTGGGTGCCGTGGTGGGGTTCGGTGACTACGAGTTCGCCGTCACCAGGAGCCAGGTCCTGTTCCGTTTTCTCGATGTGGTCGAGTATCTGCCGCACGACACGGCCGACCAGCATCTGGCGGAGTTGCGGGCCGAACTCGCCCGCGGTGGTCAGCCGCGGTAGGCGGGCAGGCCGGTGTGGGTGGAGACCTTGACGGGCCGGCCGAAGCCGTGGGCGGTCTTCGTGATGGTGTACGTGCCGGTCGGGGCGCGGAAGGCGATGGTCTTGCCGTTGGGGGACCAGGTCGGCTCGGTGTAGTCGGTGGTCGCGGTGGGGGTGACGTCCTTGACGGTGTTCGTGGAGGTGCCGAGGTCCTCGACGAAGAGGTGGTCGTGGCCGTGCACGGAACGGACGAAGACGATCTCCTCGTTGTCGGGGGAGAGCGCGGGCTCGGAACCCTTGGCCAGCGCGCCGCCCTGCTGGCGCAGGTAGTCGTCGCGGATGTAGACCTCGCCGGTGCGGGTGTTCTCGTAGACGGCCGAGCCGTACTTGCCGCCGACGTTCGGCCAGGTGTTGTCGGTCTGGGGGAGGGCGGCGTCCCCGGGCTCGCCGTTCAGGCTGATCCTGGCCGGCCTGCCGTGGTCGGCGGTGGCCTTGACGCCCTCCAGGACGGTGCTGCCGTGGATCTTCGCCGAGAAAACGATGTTGTTCTTCGCGGGGATCTGGTTCGTCCGGTCGGCGGCGGTCACCTGCCAGGTGGGATGGGACCAGGTCTGCCCGCCCGGGTTGGCGGCGACGGTGACGCGGTGGGTGCCGTCGGGGTTGGAGACGACGAGGTTGCCGTGCCCGTCGATGAAGGCGGCCTTGCTGCCGGCCGGGTTCCAGGCCAGGTCACGGACCGTGGTGCCGAAGTCGATCGACCTGCCGTTGACGATCACGTGGCGGGTGCCGTTGCTGAGGGTGAGTCCCCTGGGTACGGTGAGCGTGTGCGTGGAGGCGGCCGCGGCGACCATCGCGGCGCTGCCCTTTGCTCCGGCGGCGGACGGGGTGGCCGGCGCGGCGCAGGCCGTGCCGCACAGGGCGAGCAGGGCGGCGACACCTGCGGTGATGGCGGTGGCGCCGGCGCGCCGACGGTTACGAGCGGACATCGAGGTTCCCCCTGCTGATGTGAATGACGCTGACGCTGCGATGAGAGATTCGCGGGAACCGCCGGCCGTCCCCGGAACCTGAACCGGTCCGCTCGGCTTGCTGCCCTTCGCGACAAGAGGAAGTGTTCCCGCGGTGGGTGACGGGGCTGTGCGTCGGCTGTCACAGGTGTGCAATAGGGCGGTGAGTGGGGGATACGGGGACGGCGGCCCCGCCCGAGCCGGCCGGGCCCTCAGCCGCCCGCTCCCACCCGCAGCACGATCTTGCCCCGCCGGTGCTCCTTGGCGAGCGCCTCGTACGCGGCCCGCGTCTCGGCCAGTGGTACGACCCGGTCCACCGCCGGAGTGAGGCGGCCGTCGTCGATCAGCCCGGTGACGGCCTCCAGGCCGGCGCGGTCCGGTTCGACGACGAAGAAGACACCGCGTGCGGTGGCGTCGGTGCGCGCGCCGGGATCGGGTGGCTGCACGATGCTGACGAGGGTGCCGCCCGGGCGCAGTACGGCCCAGGAGCGGGACTGGGTCTCGCCGCCGACCGCGTCGAACACCACGTCCACATCGGCGACTTGGTCCTCGAAGCGCTCGGTGCGGTAGTCGACGACCCGCTCCGCGCCGAGCCCGGTGACGAACTCGCGGTCCTGCGGCAGCGCGGTGGTCGTCACCCGGGCGCCCAGGGCCGCGGCGATCTGGACCGCGAAGGAACCGACGCCCCCGGCCCCGCCCTGGACCAGCACCCGCTGCCCGGACGCCAGCGCCGCGTGCCCGACCAGTCCCTGCCAGGCGGTGAGCGCCGCGAGGGGTACGGCCGCCGCGCTGTCGTGGTCCAGCCGGGCGGGCTTGGCGGCGAGGACGGCCGCGGGGACGGTGACGTACTCGGCGGCGGCCCCGTCCCGGGTGAAGGGGATCAGGCCGTAGACCTCGTCGCCGACGGCGAAGTCCGTGACGCCTGCGCCGAGTTCGGCCACCACCCCGGAGACCTCGTGGGAGGGGATGACCGGTGTGCGGTCGTGCCCCGGCCCGTCGAGGCTGTCGGTCCAGGTGGCGTCCCAGTCCAGCTCGCCCGGGGTGATGGACGCGGCGCGCACCGCGACCAGGACCTCGCCGGCGGCCGGCTCGGGCCGCGGAGCCGACTCGTACTTCAACTGCTCGGGCCCGCCTCGCTGGTGGGCCCGTACGGCACGCATGGTGGTCATGGTTCGGTCACTCCTCTGGTCGGTCGGGTGCCGGGGTGTTCACCAGGTGGGGACGAAGCCCCCGTCCACGGTGATGTCCGCGCCGGTGACGTTCGCCGTGCGGTCCGCGGCCAGCAGCAGGACCACGTCGGCGATCTCGGCGGGCCGGGAGAAACGGCCGGTCACCGTGGTCCGCGCGGCGTTGTCGACGACGTCCTGGGGTTTCAGGCCGGTCGCCTCGGAGACCGTCGCGGCGACCCCGCCCTCCCCGAGCCAGAGATCGGTCTCGACCGGGCCCGGGCTGACGGTGTTGACCCGGATCCCCTTCGGGCCGACCTCCTTGGACAGGGCCTTGGAGAAGCCCGCGAGGGCCGCCTTCGAGGCGCTGTAGTCGATGACCGCCGGGTCGGGGAGCGCCGCGTTGACCGAGCAGATGCTCACGATCGAGCCCCGGCCCCGGGCGAGCATCACCGGCAGGGCGCTGCGGGTCGTACGGACGGCCGCCATCAGGTTGAGGTTCAGGGTGGCGAGCCACTCCTCGTCGGTGACCGCGAGGAATCCTCCGGTACGGGCCGGGGCCGAGCCCACGTTGTTGACGAGGATGTCGATCCGGTCGCCCGCCGCCTCGACGAGCCGCGCGGGTCCCGACGCCTCGCCCAGATCGACGGGTACGACCCGCACCTTGCCCGTCGCGGCCAGCTCCTCCAGGCCGGGCGAGGAGTTCCGGGCCCCGGCATGGACCGTGACGCCCTCCGTGACCAGCGCCCGTACGACCGCCAGTCCGATCCCCCTGCTGGCACCGGTGACCACGGCCACCTGTCCGTTCAGTCCGAGATCCATCGTGAGTTCTCCCGTCCTCGGCTACATTCCACACGCCGGTCGGCAAGGTCGCCTGTCGGCGTCGGGCACGGTCCCGACACGAGCATGCGCCCACCGCGCCGTGAACCGTGGCCCGTCGGCCGAACAGCCTCCCGACCGGTCGCTCGCCGTCGCCGGGCCGCTGCGGACAGAACTGCGCGTACCGGCGGCGCAGCGCCGTGATGCCCTGTTCGTGGGGGAGCAGGACCGGGTGCGGGCGGTGGATCTTGTGGTCCCGGATCCGGAGCTCCTCGCGCACCTCGCCGAGGGCCTGCGTCCGGAAGACGAGCTTGAGCACGGGCGTCAGGAACGGGAGCCGGGCCGGTTCGCGGACGTAGTACAGCATCCGCAGCTCGCTCGTGCGGTCGTCGACGGGGGTGGTGAGGGCGACGGCGGTCAGCGACAGGGCGGGGCCGTGGGTGCGGACCACCATGACGCCCGGCCCGTACATGGACGCGTCGAAGGTGTTGTCGATGTCCCGGCCGAGCACGCGCCGGGAGATCCGGCCGCGGGCCTCGGCGAAGGGGCCCTCGGACCGCCAGTCCTGGACGAGGGGTTCGCTCTGGCCGTGCAGGAAGTGGAAGTGGGACTCGTCGACGATGTTCTCGCGCATCTCCTGGACGTGGATGCGCGCGCGGCGGACGTCGTCGATCGGCCTGGCGTACCGCCCGGACACCGCCTCCGGTATCTCCGGCACCTCCCACGCCGGCTCGCCCGGCCCGACGTGGACGAGGACGAGCCCGCTGTGCTCACGGACCGGAAGGCCGCCGAGCGACACCTTCGGCGTCCGGCGCGCGAACGGCGCCGCCACGCACCGCCCGTCCGGCCCGAACCGCCGGCCGTGGAACGGGCATTCCACACTGGCGTCCACGACCTTGCCGCCCGCGCCGAGGTGCGCGCCGTAGTGCGGGCAGTGCGCGTCCCGTACGGCCGCCCGGCCGTCCGCTCCCCGGAACGCGACGAGCGCCCGCCCGAAGTAGTGCGGGCTGACGACCTCGCCCGGCCGGAGCTCGTCGCCGCGGAGCACTGCGTACCACCCGTACGGCACGGCCGGCATCGGGTAGTCGTCGGCCCGCGGGTCGCGCGGCAGGGCGGCGAGCTTGTCGTGGCGCCGACGCAGAGGCATGACCGGATGCCGGCGAGGGGCGGGTGGCTCCGGGGCGGGAGTCCGCACACTCGCTGTCGTCCAACTCCCTTGAACCGCTTGTGAGTCGGGGTCGACCGGTGCTCCTACGCGCCGTCCCCGCCGGCGGGGAACAGCCGCTGGATCGCCGCGACGACGGCGGCCCGCCGGGCGGCCGGGGAGGGATCGCGGACGTCGTCGCCGGCCGCCTCCACGAGGTCGAGCTGGCCGGACCAGGCCATGGCGATCTGGTTGACGAAGACGAGGATGTCGATGGGGTCCCAGACGGGGTCCAGGTGGCCGGCCTCCTGGGCCGCGCGGAGCTGCGCGACCTTGCGGCGGGTGGCGTCCCGGAAGACGTCGTCGCCGGCGCCGCCCGAGAGTTCCATCCGGCCCCAGGTCATGAGCCGGCCCCGGTCGGGGTGGCGCTGGAAGTAGTCGTGCACCCGGCCGGCGTACTCGGGCAGGTCGGTGGCGTCGAGGCGGGTCGCCTCGGACACCGCGGCCATCTCCTGGTCGGCGACGAAGGCGTAGAGGGCCTCCTTGCTGCGGAAGTACGCGTAGAGGCGCTCCGAGCTGGTCCTCGCGGCCTTCGCGATCCGCGTGATCCGCGCTCCGGCGATCCCATACCGGGCGAACTCGGCCCTGGCCGCCGCGACGATGCGGTCGCGGGTCGAGTCTGCGGCGGTCGTAGGGGCCATGCCCGCAAGATTACCCGGCCAAAAAGGTCTGTTTGGCGAAGGGCGTCCGAGGGGCGTACCGTCGGTTCCGTACAGCCAAAGCAAACATTTTGGTTTGACCGGAGCGGGACTTTCGACTTTGAGGAGCACGTCATGCAGCACCGGACACTCGGCAGCCAGGGCCTTGAGGTCTCGGCGATCGGCTACGGCGCGATGGGCCTGACGATGGCCTACGGCCCCGGCGACGAGCAGGAGGGCGTCGCCGCCATCCACCGCGCCCACGACCTGGGCGTCACCTTCTTCGACACCGCCGAGCTCTACGGCTGGGGCACCGGATCCAACGAGATCCTGCTCGGCAAGGCGGTCAGGGACTACCGCGACGACGTGGTCCTGGCCACCAAGTTCGGCTTCGACCTGTCCGACCTGTCCAAGGGGTTCGGCCTGAACAGCCGCCCCGACAACATCCGCAAGGTCGCCGAGGACAGCCTGCGCCACCTCGGCACCGACCGCATCGACGTCCTCTACCAGCACCGCGTCGACCCCGACGTGCCCATCGAGGACGTGGCCGGCACCGTCAAGGAACTCATCGACGCCGGCAAGGTGAAGTACTTCGGCCTGAGCGAGGCCGGCCCGGAGACGATCCGCCGCGCCCACGCCGTACAGCCGGTGTCCGTCCTCCAGACCGAGTACAGCCTCTTCGAACGGGACGTGGAGCAGCTCTTCCCCGTCCTGGACGAACTCGGCATCGGCTTCGTCGCCTACTCCCCGCTCGGCCGCGGCTTCATCACCGGCACCGCCAAGCCCGCCGGCGCATACGACGCAAGCGACATGCGCAACTCGGACCCGCGCTGGGCACCGGGCAACTTCGAGAAGAACGTGGAGGCCGTCGACAGGCTCACCGGCCTGGCCGTGGCCAAGGGCATCACCGTCTCCCAGCTCGCCCTTGCCTGGCTGCTCACCCGCGGCGAGACCATCGTGCCCATCCCCGGCACCCGCAGCCCGCAGCGCATCGAGGAGAACACCGGCGCCGCCGACATCACCCTGACCGCCGCCGACCTCGCCGCCATCGACGAGATCCTGCCTCACGGCGGCTTCGGCGCCCGCTACAGCGAGGGCCACGTGCCGACCTGGATCTGACTCCGCCCCCTGGGCCGGCGCCGCATCTCCCCCGGTACCGCGACGTCGGCCCTTTAGGGTCGTAGACATGACGACGACGACTCCTGCCGGCACCGCCTTCGACTCGCTCCGTCTCGACGCCCTGTCCGACCAGGACGCGCTGCGCCAGGTCTACGACCTCCCCGGCGAAGCCGCCGTACGCAAGCAGATGACCGAACTCACCGAGCAGACACGGCGGTTGATCGGCTGCTCCTCGCTGGTCCTGGTCGCCAGCGCGGACGCCGAGGGCCACTGCGACGTCTCCCCGCGCGGCGGCCCCGCGGGGTTCGTCGCCGTCCTGGACGACCGCACGGTGGCGATACCGGACGCCACCGGCAACAAGCGCCTGGACACCCTCAAGAACGTCATCGCCACCGGACGGGCCGGGCTCCTGTTCGTCATCCCCGGTCGCACCACCACCCTGCGGGTGAACGGCCGGGCCTGCGTCTCCACCCGCCCGGACCTGCTGTCCCAGCTGACCGCCGTGGGCAAGCCGCCGGCCAGCGCGCTGGTCGTGGGCATCGAGGAGGTCTACCCGCACTGCCCCAAGTCCCTGCTCCGCAGCGGGGCCTGGAAGCCGGAGCAGTGGCTCCCGGCCGACGCCCAGCCGACGTCGGCCGAGGTGACACTGGCCCAGCTGCGGATGCCGGACCTCACGATCGACGACATCAGGCAGACCGAGGCGGACTCGCTGAAGTACCGGTACGAGTAGCGGGGCCCGGTGTACCGCGGTACCAGTGACCAGCGGTCATTGTCCCCTCCGGGCCCACGGCCCGCGCCGCACCCGCTCCTAGCCTCGAAACCAGTGACCCGGACGGATGCCGGGCCAGAGGCGAGCGGGGAGCACCACCGTGATCGAAGTTCATGAACTGACCAAGCGGTACGGGGACAGGACGGCGGTGGACGGGCTGAGTTTCACCGCGCCGCCGGGGCAGGTGACCGGATTCCTGGGACCGAACGGGGCCGGCAAGTCCACCACCATGCGGATGATCGTGGGCCTGGACGCGCCGACCAGCGGCACGGCCCTGGTCAACGGCAGGCCCTACGCCCAACACCGCGCGCCCCTCCAGGAGTTGGGGGTGCTGCTGGAGGCGAGGGCGGTCCATCCGGGGCGCTCCGCGTTCAACCACCTGATGGCGTTGGCGTACACCCATGGTGTGCCGAGGCGGCGGGTGGAGGAGGTCATCGACCTGGCGGGTCTGCACGCCGTGGCGCACCAGCGGGTCGGGGCGTTCTCGCTGGGGATGGGGCAGCGGCTGGGCATCGCCGCCGCGCTGCTGGGTGACCCGGCGGTCGTGATGCTGGACGAGCCGGTCAACGGGCTCGATCCCGAAGGCGTGCGCTGGGTACGGGAGTTGCTGCGCGGGCTGGCCGCCGAGGGGCGCACGGTGATGCTGTCCTCGCACCTGATGAGCGAGATGGCGCAGACCGCCGACCGGCTGGTGGTCGTGGGGCGGGGGCGGCTGCTGGCCGAGACGACCGTCGACGCGCTGGTGGAGCGGTCGGCGGACAAGGGGGTGCGGGTGGCCACCGGCGAGCCCGCGCGACTGCGCTCGCTGCTGGCGGGACCCGGCGTCACCGTCACCTCGACCGGCGCCGAACGGCTCGTCGTCTCCGGCCTCGACACCCGGCGGATCGGGGAGGTGGCCGCCGAGCACCGGGTGCCGCTCTACGAACTGGCCGCCGAATCGGTCTCGTTGGAGGAGGCCTTCATGAACCTGACCCAGGACGCCGTGGAGTACCAGAGCCTCGACGCCGGGAGGGCCGCCTGATGAGCACGGACACAAGCACCGTCACCCCGCTCGTCCACCGGGTCACCGGCCGACGCGTCGTCCGCTCCGAGTGGTCCAAGTTCTGGTCGCTGCGCTCCAGTTGGATCACGCTGGGCGTGGCCGTGCTGTTCCTCGTGGTCATCGGGTCGATCGCCGCCGCCCTCTACAGTCCGGACGGCCCGCTCGGCGGCAAGGACGCCGGCTCCGGCGCGGCACTGACCCTGGCCCTGGCCGGCACCAACCTCGCGGCCCTGGCCGTCGGCGCCCTGGGCGTCCTGCTGTCGGCGGGCGAGTACAGCACGGGGATGGTCCGCTCGACCTTCGCCGCCGTGCCCGGCCGACTGCCCGTGCTGTGGGCGAAGTGCGCGGTCTACGGCCCGATCGCCTTCGTCGCGGCCACCCTCGGCGCGCTGGTCTCGTTCCTGGTCGGGAGCGCCGCCCTGCACGGCGAGCCGATCGCGCTGTCCCTCGGGGACGCCGGGGTCCTCCGGTGCCTGCTGGGCGCGGGACTGTACCTGGGCCTGGTCGGTGTGTACGGCGTGACGGTCGGCCTGCTCGTGCGCAGCACCGCGGGCGGCATCGCGATCCTGGCCGGCGTCGTGCTCGTCCTGCCCGGCCTGACCGGGCTGCTGCCCAGTTCGCTCGGCGACACCGTCGGCCGCTGTCTGCCCAGCAACGCGGGCCAGTCGGTGATGACCCTGCACGCGACCGGCGACTCCCTCGTCAGCCCCGGAGCGGGCGTGACGGCGCTGCTGGTGTGGGCCGTACTGCTGCTGGCCGCCGCCGCCCGCCGGCTGCGCCGCAGTGACGTCTGAGAGGCCGTCCGCGAGGATGGAGCCGATGGACGACAGGACGAGGGCGCGCTCGGCCCGGGCGGAGCCGACCGCGCTCCCGCCCGGGCCGGACGCCGTCTGGGCGCACCCCGTGACGCGGGCGTTGCTGCGGATCCTGAGCCGCCTCCGGGCGGCCGACCGGCGGCGCCCCCGGCTCCTCGACACCGCCGTGGTGGTCCTGGTCGCCGCCGCCGCGCCACCGGACCTGCTGGCGCACGGCCCGGGGGATCCGGTGTCCCGTCCGGTGGGGGCCGGCCTGCCCGTCGGTGTGGTGCTGGGGATCGCGGCCGTGCTGGTCGTCCCGCTGTGGTGGCGCCGCCGCCGTCCCGCCGTCGTCTACGGCTGCTGCCTTATCGTGTGTCCGGTCATGTGGTCGCTGGGGCTGGGGCCCGCCGCCGCCCTCGTCCTGCTGATCGCCCTGTTCGACCTCGCCCTGCACGCCTCGCCGCGGGCGATCTGCTGGGCGCTGCCGGTGACCGTGGCGGGGTGGGTGGTGCTCGTGGTCGCCGTGATTCCGACGGACAGTCCGGTGGCCTTCCTGGTCCTGTCCGTCGGTACCGGCGTCGGGTCCGTCGCCCTGGGCCTGACCGTCCGTATCAGCCGGCTGTACCTGGCCGCGCTGCGGGACCGGGCCGCGCGGCTGGAGGTCGAACGGGACCAGCGGGTCCGGCTGACCGCGGCGGCGGAGCGCTCGCGGATCGCCCGCGAGATGCACGACATCGTCGGCCACAACCTGTCGGTCATGGTCAATCTCGCCGACGGCGCCGCCGTACTCACCACCCGCGACCCCGGCCGCACCGAGCAGGCGCTCCATCTCATCGGCGACACCGGCCGGCAGGCGATGGACGAACTCCGGCGCGTACTGGGGGTGTTGGGCGAATCCCCGGAGCGGCAGGACACCGCACGGTCCCCGCAGCCGGGCGTCCGCGACCTGGACACCCTGCTCGACCGGGTTCGCGCGGCCGGACTGCCGGTGGCGTACCGCACCGTCGGCCCGGTCGACGCCCTGGGCCGCGGCGTGCAGCTCACCGTCTTCCGCGTGGTGCAGGAAGCCCTCACCAACACCCTCAAACACGCCGGCCCCGGCGCCACGGCCGAGGTCACGGTCGCCGTCGAGGGCGGCGGGCTCCGCGTGCGGGTCACCGACACCGGTCCGTCGTCACGGAGACCGGCGCCCCGCCGGGACGGCGGCCACGGCCTGGTCGGCATCCGCCAGCGGGCCGCGCTCTACGACGGCACCGCGACCGTCGGACCACGCGCCGACGGCCGGGGCTGGATCGTCGACGTCCTGCTCGATCCGTCCGCCCAGGCCACCTCCGGAGAGACCGCGCCATGACCACGATCCTGATCGCCGACGACCAGCCGCTGCCCCGCATGGGCTTTCGGATGCTGCTCGACGGCTCCCCCGGCGTGAGCGTCGTGGGCGAGGCGGACAACGGCGCCCAGGCCGTCCGCATGGCGGCCGAACTGAGCCCCGACGTCGTCCTGATGGACGTACGGATGCCCGGCCTCGACGGCATCGAGGCCACCCGCCGCATCGTGGCGGCGGGCGGCCGTACCCGTGTACTCATCCTGACCACGTTCGACCTCGACGAGTACGCCTACGCCGGACTGCGCGCCGGAGCGAGTGGCTTCCTGCTCAAGGACGTCCGGCCGGCGGAACTCCTCGCCGGCATCGAGGCGGTGGCGACCGGCGACGCCGTCGTGTCCCCCCGGCTGACCCGCCGCCTGCTCGACGCCCACGCCCACGACGTCCTCGCGCCCGACGCCGGGCCGCGCACGGACCCGCGGCTCGCGACGCTCACCGAACGCGAGCACGAAGTGTTGGTGGCCATCGGCACGGGCTGGACGAACGCCGAGATCGCCGAACACTTCGTGCTGACCGAGTCCACGGTGAAGAAGCACGTCGGCCGGGTCCTGGCCAAGCTCGGCGCCCGTGACCGTATCCAGGCGGTGATCGTCGCCTACGACGCGGGGCTGGTCACTCCCCGGCAGTGACCGCCCGCTTGTACAGCCTCAGCGGCACCCGGCTGATGACCGAGTCGAGGGAGGAGTCGTTCCGCCCGTCGGCCCAGGTGACGTAGGCGTACTTGTCGGTGAGCGTGATGCCCGACCAGCGGTCACCGGGCGGGCCCGTCTCGCCGACCGGCTCGGTGACGTGGTTGACCTGGACCGGGGCGCTGAAGGAGCGTCCGTGGTCGAAGGAGACGGCCGAGAACGCGTCGCCGGTCGTGGTCCGCCACATGACACCCAGGTCACCGTCGGGGCCGAAGTCGATCGCCGGCCGCAGGGCGCCCGTCGCGGCGATGGTCGCCGGGCCGGTCCAGGTCCTGCCGGCGTCCGGGGTGACGTAGACGTCGAGGGTGTTCGAGTCCCGGGGGACCATGACGGCGAACCGGCCGCGGTGGGAGGTGTCGGCCGCCACCCACGGGACGGGGTCGGCCGCCGCGCCCAGGGCCGGAACCGGTACCAGGGAGCCGGTGCCCGCCGCGACCGGGCTGCCCTGGCCGTCCTTGAGGGTGGTGTTCGTCCACGTCCTGCCGTCGTCGCGGCTGACGTGGAAGTTCACCGGCTGCCCGGCCTCCTGCGAGGCGGAGACGAGGATGCCGCCGTAGACGGCGATCTCCCGTCCCGGGTAGCCGCACACGAGCGGGATGCCCGGTGCCACCTCGATGCAGGGCATCGGCCCCGGGATCACCCGCGAGTCGCTGCTGAAGGTCCTGCCGCCGTCCGCGCTGACCGAGACCGCGCTCGGGTACTCCCAGGCCGCCCCGGCGACCGCGTAGACCTTGCCGGTCGCCGCGTCCACCCGCATCTTCGGGGCCCCGCCGAGGAGCAGCGGTGTGGACACCGGGTCGGTCCACGTCCGGCCGCCGTCCGTGGACCTGGCGACCTGGTTGTGGTTGACGAGGTTCGCGGCCAGCCCCGAGCTGACCTGGTTGTTGTCGACGTACACGGTGCCCTTCGCGTCGAACTGCACGCTCGGCTCACCGCACTTGGGCGCCGCGGTGCCCAGCGGCCACGCCACCCGGGTCCAGGTGTCGCCCCGGTCGTTCGAGTAGGCGAGGAAGCAGCCGCCGTCGACCGGCTCCAGGCCCGGTGACGGCGGGAAGATCGTCGAGACGAAGACGAGGTTCTTCGGATTCCTCGGGTTGACGGCGACCGTCGGCTGGCCCTCCTTGGTGGCCGGCAGGCCGGTGACGTCGACTTCGTGGACGGCCGCGTCGTTCGCCGAAGCGACCGCGGCGGGTGATCCGCACGTCAGGAACAGAGCGGCAAATGCCGCCGCGCTCAAGGCAGTTGAGGACTTTCTCATCAGCACCATGCGAGCAGGCTAGGAAGACCCGCTGCCGGTGGCCTGGGACCACGGGAGACAGTTGGCCCGGCGGACTGGTACCGCGGTACGCCCCGCCGCCCGGCCTACGGCCGCCGGGCCGGCCGCGGTGCCGTCATGTCACTCATGTCCCCCATGTCGACCCTGTCGAGCAGCAGCATCGCGTCGTGGTCCGGGCTGCCGGGCTCGGCGGTGTAGACGCCGATGCGCTGGCCGGGGGTGCCCTCGATGTGCAGGGACTGGGAGGTGAGGGTGAGCGTGCCGACCTGGGGGTGGTGGAAGGTCTTCTGGGCGGCTTTGCGGCCGGTGACCTCGTAACGCTCCCAGAGTCCCGCGAAGTCGGGGCTCTTCAGAAGGAGTTCGCCGACGAGGTTGGTGAGGTCGGGTGCGTCGGGGGCGGTGCCGGCGATGGCGCGCAGGCGGGCGACACACGTGGTGATCTGCCGGTCCCAGTCCTGGCGGAAGAGCTCGCGGGCCGCCGGGTGCAGGAAGAAGTAGCGGGCCAGGTTGCGCTGCTTGACCGGCCAGTCGTCCAGGCCCGCGTAGAGGGCGAGGCCGCCGGGGTTCCAGGCCAGCAGGTCCAGGCTGCGGCTGATGACGTACGCCGGGTTCGGGCGGAGGGACTCCAGCAGCAGCTTGAGGTGGGGGCGGACCGTGCGGCTGGGCGCGGGCGGCGGTTCGGGGGCGTAGCGGGCGGCCCGGGCGGCGAGTTCGCGCAGATGCTGGTGCTGCTGGTCGTCCATGTGCAGGGCGCGGGCGAGCGAGTCGAGGACGGCGGGGCTGGGGCGGGTCTCCTTGCCGCGCTCCAGCCGCACGTAGTAGTCGATGCTGATGCCGGCGAGCGTGGCCAGCTCCTCGCGGCGCAGCCCCGGGGTACGGCGGATGCCCGCGCCGACGGTGAGGCCGACGTGGTCGGGGCGGGTCTGGGTGCGGCGGGCGCGCAGAAAGCGGCCCAGCTCGGCGCCCTCGCTGTGCGCGCTCTCGGTTGCCATGCCTCCAGTCTCGCCCGCTCCCCACCCGTCGCGCAGGCGGGTGGGGGGCCCTGTCGTTACCCCTGAAGAGCCCGCCCTGCCACTCCCTCGCGATCCGGGCGAAGGTGAAGGGGCAACACGCCGCGACGGACCGGAGAGGGCGACATGCGCTACATCAAACTGCGTGACCTGGAGGTTTCCCGGATCGGCCTCGGCGCCATGGGCATGTCCCACGGCTACACCGGCTCCGGCACCGACGACGCCGAGTCGATCAGGACCGTGCACCGGGCACTGGAACTGGGCGTCACGCTCATCGACACCGCCGAGATCTACGGCCCCTACACCAACGAGGAGCTGATCGGCCGGGCCCTGAAGGGCCGTAGGGACAAGGTCGTACTGGCCACGAAGTTCGGCCTGGTCTCGCACGCCGGTGCGGGCGCCTGGAACCAGGACTCGAGCCGCGCCAACATCCGCACCGCCGTCGAGGGCTCCCTCAAGCGGCTGGGCACCGACCACATCGACCTGTACTACCAGCACCGCGTCGACCCGAACACGCCCATCGAGGAGACCGCGGGCGCGGTGGGCGAGCTGATCGCCGAGGGCAAGGTGCGCGCCTTCGGCCTCTCGGAGGCGGGCCCCGACACGATCCGGCGCGCGCACGCCGTCCAGCCGGTGACCGCGGTGCAGTCGGAGTACTCCCTGTGGACCCGCGGGATCCAGGACCGCGTCCTGCCCGTCCTGCGGGAGCTGAACATCGGCCTGGTGCCGTTCTCCCCGCTGGGCCGCGGCTTCCTCACGGGCACCATCCGCTCCACCGACCAGTTCGACGCCTCCGACTTCCGGCGTGACAACCCGCGCTTCACCGGCGAGAACTTCGACCGCAACCTCGCGCTCGCCGACGAGGTCAAGGCCCTCGCCACCGAGGTCGGCGTCACCCCCGCCCAGATCGCGCTGGCCTGGCTGCTCGCTCAGGGCGACGACATCGCCCCCATCCCCGGCACCAAGCGGGTCGGCCGCGTCGAGGAGAACACCGCCGCCGACGCCGTCACCCTCACCCGCGAACAGCTCGACCAGCTCAGCAGCCTGCCGCCCGCCGCGGGCGACACCCACACCGAGGCCCAGGCACGGATGCTCGAACGCTGATCGTCAGCCCCTACTTGGAGTGACCATGCGCGCAGCAGTGATGTACGGAGCCGGAGACGTCCGCGTCGAGAACCGCCCCGACCCGAAGATCGTCCGGCCCACCGACGCGGTGGTCCGGGTCGTCGCCGCGTGCGTGTGCGGCAGCGACCTGTGGCCGTACGGGGCGATGCCCGCCACCGACACCGGACGCCCCATGGGCCACGAGTTCCTCGGAGTCGTGGAGGAGACCGGCGCGGACGTGACGGGCCTGCACGCCGGTGACCTGGTCGTCGCCCCCTTCACCTACAGCGACAACACCTGCGACTACTGCGCCAGGGGCCTGCACATCTCCTGCCGCAACGGCGGTCGCTACGGCTTCGACGGCGTCGACGGCGGCCAGGGCGAGGCAGTCCGCGTCCCGTACGCCGACGGCACCCTGGTCAAACTGCCGGTGGCCGCCGACTCCGCCCTCCTCCCGTCCCTGCTGGCCCTCTCGGACGTCATGACCACCGGGCACCACGGCGCGGTCACCGCCGGCGTCGGCCGCGGCGACACGGTGCTCGTCGTCGGCGACGGCGCGGTCGGGCTGTGCGCGGTGATCGCCGCGCGGCGGCTGGGCGCCGAACGGATCGTGCTCGCGGGCCGCCACGAGACACGCACCGGCCTGGGCCGCGAGTTCGGGGCCACCGACGTCGTCGCCGAGCGGGCCGAGGAGGGCATCGCCCGCGTCCGCGAGCTCACCGGCGGCGGCGCGGACAAGGTGATCGAGGCCGTCGGCACCCGGCAGAGCCTGGACACCGCGCTCGGCGCGGTCCGCGACGGCGGCACCATCAGCCGGCTCGGCTTCCCGCAGTACGAGGAGGGCCCGATCGGCCCGGCCGTCTTCAGGCGCAACATCACGCTGACCGGCGGTGTCAGCCCCGCCCGCGCCTACATCGAGGAACTGCTGCCCGAGGTCCTGGACGGCACCATCACCCCGGGCCGCGTCTTCGACCGGACCTTCGCCCTGGCCCAAACCCCGGACGCGTACCGGGCGATGGCCGACCGCGAGGTCCTGAAGGCCCTTGTCACCCCCTGAATCCCCCCTGAACCCCCCATCCGGCCAAGGAAACCCCCATGCACCACGTGACCCTGAACAACGGCGTCGAGATGCCGCTCCTCGGCTTCGGCGTCTACCAGATCCCCGCCGAGGACACCGAACGCGCCGTCTCCGACGCCCTCGCCGCCGGCTACCGCCTCCTCGACACGGCTGCCGCCTACGGCAACGAAGAGGCCGTGGGCAGAGCGATCAAGTCCGCGGGCCTCCCGCGCGAGGACCTCTTCGTCACCACCAAACTGTGGATCCAGGACGCCCCCGCCGAGGACAACACCCGCCGCGCCTTCGAGGCCTCCCTCGACAAGCTGGGCCTCGACCACCTCGACCTCTACCTGATGCACCAGCCCTTCGGCGACGTCTACGCCCAGTGGCGCGCCATGGAGACCCTCCACCGCGAGGGCCTGGCCAGGGCGATCGGCGTCGCCAACTTCTACCCCGACCGGCTCCTCGACCTCATCACCAACAACGAGACCGTGCCCGCCGTCAACCAGATCGAGACCCACCCGTTCTTCCAACGCGCCGACTACCAGGCCCTGATGACCGAACACGGCGTACGGACCCAGTCCTGGGGCGGCTTCGCCGAAGGCCGCAACGGCCTGTTCACCAACCCCCTGCTGACCGAGATCGGCGCGGCACACGGCAAGTCGGTCGCACAGGTCGTGCTCCGCTGGCTCACCCAGCGCGGAGTCGTCGCCATCCCCAAGTCCGTACGGCCCGAACGCATGGCGGAGAACATCGACATCTGCGACTTCGAGCTCACCGACGACCAGTTGGCGCGGATCGCGACCCTGGACACCGGCAACTCGCTCTTCTTCGACCACCACGACCCGGAGATCGTCACCTGGCTGGCGGGGCGCCGCCTCGACGCGTGACCGCGGCGTCAGGGCGATCGCGGCGGCCTGGCGTCCCTCACCGCGCGGCGGGACGCGTCCCGTCGTCGTACGGGCACCTGGCGGACGGGCTGTCTCGGGTCGCCGCGTTCCAGACGGGTCACCCAGGCGCGGACCTGCGCGCGGTCGGCGTGGACGGGGTTCCAGAGACGTACCGTGTCGGCGGCCGTGACCTTGTGCTTACGGCCCCGGACGTCCCGCAGCAGCCACCGGCCGTCGGGGTCGCGCACGGGCAGCCCCGTGAAGGTGCCGTCGGCGGTGTCCGCCTCCCAGACCAGGGCCTGGGCGAGGGGCCCGGCGACATCGTGGTCGAGCCAGCGGGTGCCGAACTCCGCACCGGTCAGCTCGGTGCCGGTGGCGAGGAGTTCGGCGAGGGCGCCCCGCTCGCGATCGGCCTGCGCGGCGAGACGCGGGAGCCGTAGCCGCAGAGCGGTCAGCTCCAGGACGTACGTCCCGTTGAGGTGACGCATCCCGTACGCCGTCACCGCCTCTCCCCGGTAGGTGCGGATGTCCACGCCGACGGAGCCGTCCGGGTGCACGGCCAGGTAGCCCGTGTGGTGGCCGAGGGTCAGCCGGCGGTTCCCTGCCGACAGGAAGTCGTCGGCGATCGCGTCCAGCGCGGCGCGCGCCGCGGCGGCCGCTTCGGGCGGCAGCCCCGACAGGGCGCGGCGGTGCCGGCCCAGCCCCGGCATGCCGGCCGCGGCACTCAGCGCGGTGACACCCGCCCGCGCGGGCAGGATCTCCCGCTCCGGAAGGCCCGGCCGCCGCCGGTCGGGACGGCGGCCCAGCACCTGCGCGGCCACCAGCCCGATGAGGGCCGGGTCCCCGGTGAGGCAGGCCGCCCAGGAGGCTCCGGCCAGGAGCTTCGCCCGGTCGAGGACGAACGTCTGCCTGCTGGGCTCCGATTCGGTCGTACGGTCGTCGGGACGGCTCGTGTCCATGCGCAGCAGGCCGCTCACGACCTCGGGGGCGACCGTGAGCATCTCCAGCCGCTCACGGACCTGCCCGAGCCAGGACTGGGCCGGACGGTAACCGTCGATGGTGAGGAGCACTGAGAGCAGGTCCAGCACCCCGGGTTCGAAGACCAGCGTGCCCAGCGCGGCCAACGCCCGGTTGCCGCAGGGGTCCCCGTCGGGAAGGACCCGCGGCAGCCGCCCGAGCACCTCGCGGTCGTACGGCAGGTCCAGCAGCGCGGCGGCCTCCTCCACGGAGAGATGCCACTGACACTGCTCGAAGCGGCCCGAGCCGCGGTGATCACGGGCGCCCAGCACGACGGCCCGCAACCAGGGCCGGTAGCGGGCCCGCTCGGACACCGCCTGCTCCCGTACGGCGGCGAGCGGCAGCCCGAGACACCGGCACACGTCGCGGAAGCCGTAGGGGCTGTGATCGGGGTCGCGGTCGGGCAGTCGATCGATCTCCGGCACGGCGAGAGCGAGCAGTTCCCCGGCCTCCTCGGGCGACCAGCCGCACGGGTGCCGCGTCAGCGCGGCCTCCATGCAGATGTCGCCCCCGGTGCCGCGCGGGTTGCTCAGCAGCGCCAGCGCCAGCCGCCGGCGGTCCCCGGGTTCGAGCGAGTCGACGAGCCGATGACTGTGGCTCCATCGGGAGGGGTCGGCCGGTGCCAGGACGATGCCGCGCCGGATCATTTCGTCCGCCGTCGGTTCCCGCCCGAGGTCACGGTGACGGGCCCGGGCCGCGGCCCTCCTGAGCGCTGCGGCCAGCGGCGGCACCACGGCATCGCGCCGGGCCCGGTGGGGAAACGTCCGGTCTCCCGTCCACCACGGCCACATCGGCCCCACCTCCGGGGGTGCCATTCCCGCCCGGCACCGAAAGTATCCTCGCCGGCCGTCTGTTCCGGTGGTCAACTTCCTTGTGCGGCGGGCTGGTTGATGTGCCGCCCGGGAGTGCGGGTTCGTACCGCTGCCGACCGTGAGAGCAGTCGTGGTTCAGATGCGGTAGGCGCCCGCCGGTACGCCGTGGGCGACGCCGTACGGAGTCAGGGCGACGACGCCGGTGCCGCGTGACGGTGTGTCTGCGGTGAGGTCGAGCGGGTTTGCGGCGCCGAGGGAGCGGGCGATGTCCGGGGCGAGGTCGTGCGCGGTCCACCGCCACTCGTCCTCGTCGTCCTCGCTCTCCTGCGCGGCGTCCCAGTCGGGGCGCAGACCCAGTTCCGTACGGCGTGCTCGTTCGTAGGGCAGCGGCTCGCCGAGGGTCAGCAACTCGTCCTCCGCCTCGCCGGTTTCGCCGTACCGCCGGATCACCGTGCCGTGCTCGGCGACGAGCCAGGCGGAGCCGTCGCCGCGACCGCCGTAGTAGTACGCCTGGGCCCGGCCGTAGCGGGAACTGAGCTCGGTGCACAGGCGCAGTACGTCCTCGCGGCGCTCCTGGCCGTGCGGGTCGCACCAGGCACCGAGGACGAGGGTCCAGCCGTCGAGTTCGGGGGTGACGAAGACCCTTTCGTAGCCGGTGTGTTCGTCCGCCTCGCAGCCGTGGCCGTCGGCGTCGACGATGTCGTTGCCGAGTGCGAAGGTCACGGGTCGTGGGTCGGTCAGGCCGAGGGTGCGCATGATCCCGGCCTGGTCCCCGCCGGGGACGGCCATCCAGTGGTTCCAGCAGGCCCACAGCGGTTCGGGACGATCGTCCGGGAGCTTGATGCGGATGAGTCGCTCGATCGCGGCGGTGTCGGCGGGAGACAGAGCCGGTTCGCCACCGAGCCCGGCGAGGACGGTCAACGCCCGCGCCCGCTGCCGGCCCGGCCCCCTTTCCCGGACGCGCCGGAGCAGCGGAATCACGTGCTCGCCGGTACGGCTCAGGGTGTCCTGGGCCTGCCGGGCGACCTCCTGGTCCGGGTCGCCGAGCAGTGGCACCAGGGCGGCGGCGGACCGGCCGGCCTCGCCGCAGTGCTCGATGCCACGGACGGCCAGACGGCGCACGAGCGGCACGGGGTGGGCGAGTGCCGCGGTGTAACGGTCGAGAACGGCTACGCCGAGCTGGGAGAACGCGAAGCCGACCCGCTTGCGGGACTCCCCGGTGGACGCGGAGCCGAGCCCCCGGAGCAGACCGTCGAACCCCGCGTCCCCGATCCGCCCGAGTACGGAGGCGACCGGCAGCCAGTCCAACGGGGACTCCGCGTCCATCACCTCCCGCACCAACTGCTCCACCCCGCCGGCGCCGAGCGCGACCAACGCGTCTGACGCTGCCTCGTACCGGTCCGGCCTGCCGAGGTCCCGTATCAGGTCGGCGTTCACCACGTGCCCCTCCAGCAGGGTCGACCAGGCTTCCGAGCGTCATGATTCCGCAGGGGTCTGACATCGCCCGAGCGGTCCCGCTCCTCGTACGTCCCTCGGGCAGGCCGTTCGTCCAAGAGCGCCGTCCCATGATGCGGTCGTGGTGTGCCACCTACCGGACTGGACAACAAAGAACCCCGGGGCATCGACCTGGGGGGCGTGTGGCCGCACCGTTGTCGACCATGGTTTACCGGTCTTGAGGGCACGGGAAGTGAGGGCCGGCCGCAAGGGTGCCGGTGCGATGGTGCACTCGTTCTTGGTCCTCGGCGGGCGGGCCCTCCTGGTCGGACCCGACGGACGCGCAGACACCGGTCGCGGCATCGCACCGGCCGCCGTCCGGGCCGGTCTCGACGAGCAGCGGCGACAGCGGCACGGCAGGAGAGACGTCAGCCATTGATCTGCTTCCATGCCCGGGCGACGGCGTCGGTGTACTGGCGGAGGCCGGCCGCACCGGGAACGGCGAAGCGGTCGCCGAGGACGGTGAAGGGGACTCCGCGGGCGCCCAGGGCCACCGCGGCGGCGTGGTCGGCCCGTACGGCGTCGCGGTAGCGGTCGGTGGCGAGCACGTCGCGGATCTCGGCGGCGGGGACGCCCAGCCTCCCGCCGAGGCGGACGAGCGTGTCGTGCCCGAACGCGTCGGGGTTTCCGCCGAACAGTTCGGCCTGCATCGCCGCCATGTACCGCGCGCCGACACCGTGTTCGTTTCCGAGGTGGACCAGGCGCAGCATGTCGAGGGTGTTGCGCACCGGCCGGTCGAGGACGTACGGCAGACCGTCCGCGGCGGCCTGCCCGGCGACGTCCTTCTCCATCGCACGCGCCTGGTCGGGAGTGACCCCGAACTTCTTCACCCGGTACTCCGGGATCCAGGTGACCTGGGCCGGGACGTTCGGGTCGAGCTGCCACGTGTGCATCCTGACCTCGATGCGGTCCGCGTACGGGGACCGCGCGACCGCGGTGCTCAGCCGGTGCTCGCCGACGTAGCACCAGGGGCAGAGCACATCCGCCCACACGTCGATCACCAGTTGGGGGGATGCCATCCCGGACACCGCCTTTCTTCGCACGGACGGGGCTACTTGAGCGCCATCGGGGTGACAGGCGAGCCGACCGAGCCGGTGATCTTGAGGCCGGGGGCGCACAGCAGGAACTCCCAGACGCCGTCCTGGGCGCAGTCGGCGGCGAGCGCCTCGAAGTCCCACATCTCGCCGAGGGTGAGGCCCATGTCCCGGATCGCGACCTGGTGGAACGGGGCGTAGGTGCCTTCGACCGGGGACGGGTAGACCTCGACGGCCCAGTTGTCGACGGCTACGGCGGCGACCTCGACGTCGTAGAGCCAGCGCAGGGTGTCCAGGCCGAGGCCGGCCTCGTTCTCGCCCATGTAATGGTCGCGGTCGCCCTCGGCGAACCACCGGTGCCATCCGGTGCGGACGCAGAGGATGTCCCCGGACTCCACGTGCACGCCCTGGCGTTCCTCGGCCGCCGAGAGGTCGGCGGCAGTGATCTCGTAGGAGTCCGCGAGCCGGTCGACGCCCTTGAGCGCGGCGATGTCCAGGAGCACCCCGCGCGAGATCGGGCGTCCGGCCACCTTGTCGAAGGAGTCCCTGGAGGCGCCCGTGAAGTTGTTCACCGCGGCGGCCGGCACGTTGTTGTAGAAGTGCCCGCCGTATCCCATGTGGGCGAGGCCGTCCCACTGGGTGGCCGCCTGAAGGCTCATGACCACCAGGTCGTCGGTGCCGAACATGCCGTCGGGGGCGCCGGCGCTGTCCGAGGGCAGCAGGGTCATCAGGTGCTGGGGGTTGTCCCGGAAGGTGTTCGGCGTGGCGGGGCCCTCCTTGCCGAAGGACATGCCCAGGTCGAAGGTCTTTCCGGACCTGACCAGTTGGGCCGCGGCGACGAGTTTGGCGGGCGTGACGAAGTTCAGCGTGCCGATCTCGTCGTCGGCGCCCCACCGTCCCCAGTTGCTCAGCTCCTTGCCGAGGGCGTGGTGCGGCCAGGTCGTGGTGTCGCTCATGTGGTTCTCCTGAAGGTGTGTTCGGGCCGGGGTGCTGGGTGGAGGTGCTGGGTGGGGGTCAGAGCTGGGTGTGGCCGCCGTCGACGACGAGGTCGGAGCCGGTGGTGTAGCGGTTGTCGTCGGCGGCGAGGAACAGCACGGCCGCGGCGATCTCCTCGGGCCGACCCAGCCGGTGCAGGGGGACCATGGCGGCGAGGGCGGCGCGCAGGGCGTCCGGGTCGTCCTGGGTGTCGATGACGGGCGTGTCGACGGGCCCCGGGCTGACCGTGTTCACCCGGATCCCGCGGTCCCTCAACTCACTCGCCCAGGTACGGGCGAAGGAGCGGACGGCGGCCTTGGTGGCGCTGTAGACGGTGCGCTCGGCCGCGCCGTTCAGATGCCCGGCGGACGCCATCAGGACGATCGAGGCGTTGTCGTTGAGCAGCGGCAGCGCCTTCTGCACGGTGAAGAACGTGCCCCGGGCGTTGACGGAGAAGAGCCGGTCGAAGTGCTCGGGGGTGGCCTCGGCCAGGGTGGCCTGCTCGCCGTGACCGGCATTGGCGACGACGACGTCGACGCCTCCCCGCTCCTCCTCGACCTGCCGCCAGAGCCGGTCGAGATCCTCCAGGCGGGATATGTCGACCTGTACGGCGGTGACGTCGCCGCCGATCCCGGCCCGGGCCTCGACCAGTTCCTCCGCGTCCAGGCCCGTGATGTACACGTCCGCGCCCTCGGCGACGAACGTTCTCGCGGTCGCGAGACCGATGCCGCTGCTTCCGCCGGTGATGACCGCGGTCTTGCCGTCCAGCTTGCCCATGAGGGCACCCGACCTTCCGTGTAGCGATCGCTAAAGTGGTGGAGGGCTACACTGTAACGACCACTAAAGGAATCGTGCAACGGGCACCCGTAGCGGAGCCGGACAAGGGAGGGGAACCATGCCCAGGGGAGGCAAGCGCGCCTTCGACGAGGAGGTCGCACTGGACACGGCCCTGGAGCTCTTCTGGCGCCAGGGCTACGAGGCCACCTCGATCGCCGACCTGACCCAGGCGATGGACATCCGGCCGCCGAGCCTCTACGCGGCCTTCGGCAACAAGCGGCAGCTCTTCGAGAAGGTCCTGGACCGCTATGCCCGGGCGCGCTCGCCGCTCTCGCGCGAGGCACTGGCGCAGCCCACGGCGCACGAGGTGGCGCTACGGCTGCTGACCGGCCTGGTCGAGGCGTACACCACACCGGGCAAGCCCCGCGGCTGTCTGACCGTGCAGGCGGGATTCGCCTCCGGCGAAGACGGTCACGCGATCGTGGAACTGCTGGCAGCCGCCCGGAACGACTACCGGCAAGCAGTCCAGGACCGCTTCGAGCGGGCCGTATCGGAAGGGGACCTGCCCGCCGACACCGACTGCAAGGCCCTGGCGCGCTTCCTCATGGCCACGGCCGAGGGCTTCGCCGTCAACGCCGCCGCGGGTGCGCCCCGCGACGAACTGCTGGCCGCCGCCGTCCTCGCCGTACGCGTGGTGCCTGTCGGCTGACACGTGACCGGGGTGCGGGATCGCCATCCGAACGGGTGGACCCGGTGCAGCGTGATCGTACGGAGGGATCGCTGCGGCGGCCCGAGAGAGTGGACTGCGCAGTGCGCCGGCTCCGTTCGGCCGAAGCGGATTCGGGGGAGGCCCGCAGCCTGAAACGAGTCCGGTCCGTCAGTGGTTCGTCAACAGTGCGTACGGCACCGGCGTGTGCTTCAGCGGAGGCGCCGGCCGTGGTGTGAGCGGGCGCTGAGGCGGACCTGTGTGCGGACGGTGTGGGGAGCGAGGGCGCTTTCGGTCTGGTCGGCGAGGGCGGTGAGTGCGGGCAGGACGCCGGCGGGGGTGATGTCCGGGTGGAGCCATACCCGCATCCTCACCTGAAGGTGGTCGTGTCGTCCCAGCACACGGGTACGGCAGCCGGCGACTCCCGCGACGGCGACCGCCTGATGGGTGACGGCGTCCTCCAGGGCTCGGGTCCGCAGGGCGCTGTCCGGTGCGGACAGGGGCACGACCGGGCGGGCGCCGCTGCGCAGTTGCCGGGCACACCACAGGGCGAACCCGGCGGTCGCGGCGATCGAGCCCGCCAGGACCGTGGGGGTCCACCAGCCGTGGGTCCGGAGCTGTGGGAGTCGGTCCGCGTTCAGGAGCACGGCGTGCGGGCCGGGCCCGGGCCATGGTGCCGGAAGGTGCGGTGCCCAGGGCGCGCGGAGGAGGACGAGTCCCGCGAGGGCGAGGAGGAGCAGTCCGGCCAGGGCGAGGGCGGTCCGGTTGAGGACCGTGCGCAGTCGTGGCATCAGGGGTTCGCTCCTTCGAGGGCGGTGCCGGTGGGCTGTACGCCCGGTGCTTCTCCCCCGTCCGGCGCAGGTGGTGTCGCCGGGTCCCAGGACGGCTGCGGTCGGACGGTGACGCGCAGCCGGGGTACGCGGCGCAGGCGGCAGTCCTCCAGTGTTCGGCGCGCCGCTTCACGGGCCTCGTCGCGTGCGGTCGTGCGGTCGCCGAAGGCGAGGCGGGCGCGGACGGCGACGCGGTGGCGCCGGACGCGTACCGTGACCGCGCCGATGCCCGCCGTCGCGGCCACGGCGTCCCGCACGAGGGCCGCGACCGCGCGGCGGTCGACCACCGCGCCCAACCGTGGGTCGCAGGCGACGGTGAGCAGCCCGCGGTGTCCGGGGGTGAGAGCCGCGACGATCAGCAGCAGGCCGAGTGCGGCGACCGCGCCGCAGCCGACGACGACACCGGGCTCGCCGGGGCCGTGCTCCGCCGCCCGGTGGAGGATCCCGGTGCGCCAGCCGGCGGCCGGTCGGTGCGCGGTGTGGACCATGACCATGTCGAAGGCCAGGGCGCCGGCGGCCGCGGCCGCCGCCAGTGCGACCAGTGCCATCGGCAGCCGCCGTTGCGACCACCGGCGCCGGGGCGCGCGGGTCCCGCCGGTCGCCGCCGTCGACGCGTGGTCAGGCGTCCCCTTCCGCGCCGTGGCCGTGCCGTCGGCCGGCAACGGGGTCAGGGCGGTGACGCCCACCCTCGGCCGGGTGACATCGAGGCCGGTCAACTGCCGGGTACGGGAGCCGACATGCTCCTGGAGACCGCGTACCGCCTCGGCCACCGGGGCCGGATAGGGCAGGGCCACCTCGACGGCCACGTCCGCCCGCCGCCCGCGTACGCCGGCGCTGCCTTTCGCGATGCCGCGCACGGCCGTGGCTCCGCGGTCGGCCAGCGCTTCGGCGGCCGCCCGCTCGGCGATCTTCCGAACGGCCTTGTCCGAGACGGCCGTTGTGCCGCGCTGTGCCGCCGCGGTCATCGACGGCTCCGCTCGTAGGCGTCCCGCAGATCCCGCATCCGGCCGCCACCGTCGAACCAGTGGCCCACCGCCCACCCCAGCGCGCCCAGAGCGGCCACGAGGAGGAACGCCCCGAAGCCCCCGAAGAATCCGGCGAAGGCCAACGCCATCCCGGCGGCCATCCCCACGATCGGTCTGCTCACCACGTGTTCCCTTCCCCACGGCTGTCGGACCTGCTGCCGGAGCGCACGATCACTCCACCCGGGAGTCCGTGGCCTGGATCTCGGCGTCGTCCTCGGGCAGGTGCACGTCGTTGACGGTGACGTTGACCTCCACCACCTCCAGGCCGGTGACGCGCTCCACGGCGGAGACGACGTTCTCCCGCACGTCACGGGCGACGTCCATGATCGGAACGCCGTACTCCACGACGAGGTCCAGGTCGATGGCCGTCTGGCGCTCGCCGACCTCGACCTTCACACCTCGCCCCACGTTCGGCCGGCCGCCGGGTACCCGGTCACGGACGGCGCCGATGGTCCGCGACAGGCCGCCGCCCATGTCGTACACGCCCGGGATCTCCCGCGCCGCGATGCCCGCGACCTTCACCACGACGACATCGGCGATCGACGTACGGCCGCGGTTCGCGGCCGGCTGGTCGGCCCCGGTGACACCGCCGGACACGTCCGTGGTGGTCTGCGCGGGCTTGCGCGTCTGCGGGGTGGACACGTTCTGGGAAGTCGGTGCGGTCTGCGTGGTCATGGCACGTCCCCTCTGCTTCGTTTGCTTCGTTCAACCGTTGCTCTCATCCCGTAGGACCCGCCTCGGCCGCGTCTGTGACGCGGGTGTCCGGAGAATCCCGGCCCGGTTGCGCCGGTACGTGCCGGGCACCGCCGCTGCGGCGCCCGGCACGTGCGGGCCTCAACTGGCGGGCATCAGGACGGTGTCGATGATGTAGACGTTGGCGTTGGCGGTCTTGACGTTGCCGCAGACCACCTTGGCGGAGTCGTCGACGGTGTAGGACTCACCGGAGCCGGAGGTGGTGACCTTCGACTTCTCCAGGGTGTCGAAGGAGCCGTTCTCCAGGTCCTTGGGTGTCAGCTTCTGGCCGACGACGTGGTAGGTGAGGATCTTGGTCAGCTGGGCCTTGTCGTTGAGGACCTTGTCGAGGGTGGCCTTGGGGATCTTCGCGAAGGCGTCGTTGGTCGGGGCGAACACCGTGATGTTCTGGGCGTTGTTGAGGGTGTCGACGAGCCCGGCCTTCTTCACCGCCGCCACGAGGGTGGACAGGGCGGGGTTGTTGGAGGCGGCGGTGGCGACCGGGTCCTTGGCCATGCCGTCGAAGGAGCCGGCACCGCTCTTGGGGACACCGGAGCAGGCCGTACCGAAGGGCTGGTCGGAGGTCGTGGCGCCGGCGCCGGTCATGCTGTCGTCGGACGCGGTCGCGGAGGCGGACGCCTTGGTGGAGGAGTCCGACTTCGCGGAGTCGCTGCCGCCGCAGGCGCTGAGGGCCAGCGGCAGCACGGCGGAGGCGGCGAGGACGACCGCGGTACGGCGGATACGAGTACTCATGGTGTTTCTCCTGCGGGTCGGTGCAGCCTGGGCTGCGGTGATACGGGAAAGGGGAAAGGGGAAAAGTGGTTCGAGGGGTCAGTCGACGGTGACGACCACGGAGTGCCATCCGCTCGCGCCGTCGGGGATGGTGCGGGTGCGCCTGTCGGTCTGCACCCGGCCGGTGCGGTCGGTGGCGCGGACGGTGAGGGTGTGGCCGCCCTTGGTGGCCTGCCAGGGGAAGGACCACTGGCGCCAGGTGTCGCGGGTGTCCTCGGCGGCGAGCCGGGCCGCCTGCCAGGGCCCGTCGTCGACGCGGATCTCGACCTTGTCGATGCCGCGGTGCTGGGCCCAGGCGACCCCGGCGACCATGACCGTCCCGGTCCTCGGCCGGGCGAACGGCTTGGGGGTGTCGATGCGCGACTCGGTCTTGATCGGCGCCCGGCGCGCCCAGCCCCGCTTGACCCAGTAGGGGTCGTAGGAGGCGAAGGTGGTGAGTTCGATGTCCTTGATCCACTTGCAGGCGGAGACGAAGCCGTACAGGCCGGGCACCACCATGCGGACCGGGAAGCCGTGCGCGAAGGGCAGCGGTTCGCCGTTCATGCCCACGGCGAGGAGGGCGTCACGGCCGTCCATCACGTCCTCGACCGGGCTGCCGATCGTCATCCCGTCCACGGAACGGGCCACCAACTGGTCGGCGGGACCGCCCTTCGACGGCGGCTTCACCCCGCACTCGGCCAGCAGGTCCGCCAGTCGTACGCCGATCCAGCGGGCGTTGCCCACATAGGGGCCGCCGACCTCGTTCGACACACAGGTGAGGGTGATGTCGCGTTCGATCAGCTCGCGCCGCAGCAGGTCGTCGAAGGTGAGGGTGACAGGCCGGGTGACGCCCTTGCCGTGGATGCGGAGTGCCCAGGTCGTGGCGTTGACCTTGGGCACCACGAGCGCGGTGTCCACACGGTAGAAGTCACCGTTCGGCGTGGTGAAGGCGCTGATCCCGGGAATCCGCAGCTGGGCACCCCTGGGAACGGCTTCGGCCGCGGAGGCGGGACGAGGCAGGACGACCTTGTCGCGTGAGGCGACCGCGCTCTGGCCGCTCGCGCTGTTCAGCGTCCGGCCCAGCACCCCCGCCCCGGCGGAGGCGGTGGCAACGGCCGTCGCCGCGATCACGAACCCGCGGCGGTCCCAGTCCGCGCCGGGACGCGGACCGTTCCGCTCGCCGTCCACCGGTTCCGGGGACGGCTCCCGTCGTGCGAGGCGGCCCACCAGGACGTAGAGCACCGCGGCTCCCGCGAGCGCGCCGACCAGGGAGGGCAGCGCGTCGGAGAGGCTCGTCGAATCCGGTCGGCCGGTGGCCGATACCGCCCCGACGATTCCGAAGAGCAGAACACCGGCAGCGCCGCCGCGCCGGAAACGCAGTGCGACAATTCCCAGCGTCAGCGCGAAAAGCGCCAGCATCACGAGAATTCCGAGCTGGAGAACCAGCTTGTCATTGGTTCCGAAGTTCCGGATCGCCCAGTCCTTCAGAGCGGCCGGGGTGCGGTCGATCGCCGCCCCGCCGACCGCCACGACCGGACCGGCCTGCGGACGGACCGCGGCCGACACCAGCTCGGCGACGCCGAGCGAGGCGAGGCCGGCCAGCACACCGCTGCACGCGCCCAGGGTCGGGCGCGCCCAGGTGAGGCGCTGTCGCGTCTGCTTCTCGTCGTCGGTCACGTGGGGAATCCGGCTCCGAAAGCCCGGCGGATTGGTCGTCCAACCGATCGGATGAACTTTTTCCCGGACCAATCCGCGCCCGAACCCGCTTCGGATATAAGAGCCGTCGAATTTCGCTCTCTTCCACCGGGCGAGCTTTCATGGCCACGTACGGATTTCGGCGTCGCACCGGTATCGAGTCACCGGTTTCCGATGCGGAACCTGGGCCTCGCGCTCGTACCGGCCGGCGGTCTCGGTCCGGTGCGCGGCGATGTACGCGAACAGCTCGCGCAGTGGGGGCAGAGCGCTGCCGGCCAACGCATACGGCCACGGCACGGCACCGGTGCGACTGTCACTCACCCTGCGCGGGCAGGCGGGAGGCGGGCGGTCGGGTGGTGCGGGTCCAGGTCTCCGACATGGGTCCGGGTCTCGACATCGAGTTGGTCGGTGCGCGGTGGAGGCACCCCTCCTTCGGCCTGGACCAGGGTGGCCGTGGCCTGTTGCCGGTCGATGCGCTCTGCCGGGCGTGGGGCGAGCGGCGTGACCGCCGCGGTCACACCGTGTGGGGCGACCTGGCTCGCGGCATCGCCCGATGTCGACTCGGGGCATCCGTACAGCGCCCATGTCCGGAAGTCGTGCGTAACGAGGGCGGCACAGCGGTGTCCAACCTTGAGAAGACCGGACGAGAGGAGCCGCCCAGTGGTGGGGGCCCGCACACAGAGCGCACCACCCGACGGCCGGGGCGACACGGACGACGCCCTGTTGGCGGTCCGGGCGGCGGAGGGCGACGAGGATGCCTTCGCCGTCCTCGTCCAGCGCCACGCACCGGCGCTGATCCGGCTGGCCACCCGACTGCTCGACACCCGGGCCGAGGCGGAGGACGCCGTACAGGACGCCTTCCTCAGCGCCTGGCGGAGGCTGCCGGAGTTCCACGGCCATGCCTCTTTCGGTACGTGGATGTACCGGATCGTCACCAACCGCTGTCTGAACGTGCTGCGCTCGCGCAGGCCCGTGGCCCCGCTGGAGGCGGCCGGAGACGTGCCCGCGGCCGAGCACGCCACCTCCCCGGCCCGGATCGCGGAGGGGCGCGACGCGGTCCGCGAGGTGCGGGAGGCGCTCGACCTGCTGTCGGCCGAGCAGCGGGCCTGCTGGGTGCTGAGAGAATTGGACGGCCGCTCCTACGAGTTCATCGCGGACGCGGTCGGCATCAGCCAGGAGGCCGTCCGCGCCCGGGTCTTCCGCGCACGCCGTTGTCTGACACAAGCACTGGGGGCCTGGCGATGACCGCCCAAGACGACCCGCTCGACGACGCCCCCGGCACCGAGGACGAACACCTCGCGTGCGGACGGTCGATCTCCTCCGTGTGGGAGGCATGGGAGCAGCAGTCCGACGACCCGCATCTGCTCTCCTGCCCGCACTGCCGACGGGCAGCGAGCGAGCTCGAAGCGCTGGAGACCGCCGTGCGCGGCCTCCGCGACGATGCGGCCGACCCCTCGGGCGACGACGTGGCGACACTGACGCGACGGGTCATGGACGTCGTCCGTCTCGAACTCCGCCCCGGCCGGCCGATGCCGTTGGGCGAACCCGGCGAGGACCTGTGGATCATGGAAGCGGTGGCTGCCCGGTCCCTGCGCGCCGCGGCCGAGAGGGTGCCCGGCGTACGGGCCGGCTCCTGCCGCCTCGTTTCCGGCGCGGACGCCGGCGAGGCAGGCGCTGTGGAGGTCCGTCTCGACGTCCACGCGCCGTCCGGCGCCGTCCTGCCGGACCTCGCGGAACAGGTTCGCCGGCAGGTGTGGGCCGCCGCGGACCGTGAACTGGGCATGGCCATAGCGTCGGTGGACATCCGTGTCACCGACCTCGTCGACGCCCCGGCCGACAGCCAGGAAGGCTCCGCCTCATGACCCGGACCGCCGTTCACGCCACGCTCGTCGAGGAGATCGCCCGGGTCGTGGAGGACCTGCCGGGGGTGGCGTTCCTCAGACCGGGACTCACCGGCCTGCTGCGCTCCGCCCTGCCCAGGCCCGACCGGAGTACGGCGGCCACCGCGTCGGCGGGGGTGCGGGTGAGCAGGCCCAGTGGGGCCGAGCCCTGGCGCGTCGAGATCAGCCTCGTCGCGCGCCGCCACCTGCGCGGCGTGGATGTCGCGCGCGCCGCCCGGCGCGCGGTCGAGGAGCGCGTGGCCGCGCTGTTTCCCGCGGAGACGACGCCGGCGCAGGTCAGCGTGACCGTCACCGGCCTCGTCTGACCCGCTGCCCGCGTCCTGTCCGCGAGGCGGCCTTACAGGTGCGGCGGCGGAGAAGTGGTCATGAGGTGCAGGAACACCGTCCAGGCGCAGGCCGCGCCGGCCAAGACACGCAGTCTGCGACGGCGCGCGGGCGCGACCGGATCAGCGCCCGCGCCCACGGGAAGGGCGACCGCACCCGGACTCCCCTCCGGCACGATCTCGGGTGTCATGCGCACCGGAGGGTCGTACGGCTGGAGTGCCGGCCGTGCCTGTGGCCGCTCGACCGGCAGCCCTGGACGGCGCCTCGAGGTCCGGCGGGTCGGGTGCACCGCCGGCGGCGGGGCCGCGGTGGCGGCCAGTCCCTGGGACAGGCCGCCGAGGAACGCGGCGTAGGCGGCCCGCCGCAGGCCGGTCGGGGTGGTGCGGCCACTTTCCCAGGAGCGCACCGTCGCCGTGGTCACGCCGAACGCCGCGGCGACCTGCTCCTCGGTGAGCCGCCAGGCCCGGCGCAACCGGGCGCGGTCCTCGGGTGCGGGCAGAGGCGCCTTTCCGTCGCGGCGGCGGGGGTGGGACGGCATGGGGTGCTGAGGCAGAAGGTTGATCGTCACGACGGTATGACAACCGGCAACCAGGTCATGTGATCACCGCTGATCCGATTGCACCCGTATGCCGTACGGCACGAGGCGGCCGAGGTCTCGTCGGGTGTTCCTCCCCGGTTCGACGGAAGATCGGCCCTTTGGCCAATCCGCTCCCGGGGCGGCTTCGGATTACGCGCGGGACGAGTGTCCGCGGCCGACCGGGAGGAGAAGCGATGTCGCACGAGCCAGGGAGCGGACCGCGGGAGCGGCGGCAGGAGGGCGGTGGAGCGGACGGGCGCCGGAGCGTCGCCGTCGTGGGCGGCGGTGTGGCGGGGCTGACCGCCGCGTACGTCCTGAGCCGCGACCGCCACGTGACGCTGTACGAGGCGGACGACCGGCTCGGCGGGCACGCCCACACCCACGAACTGACCTCCCGCGACGGCAGGACCCGGCGCGTCGACTCCGGGTTCATCGTGCACAACCGGCGCACCTACCCGCGGCTCCTGCGACTCTTCGACGAACTCGCCGTCGCCACCCAGGAGTCGGAGATGAGCATGTCGGTGCGGTGCGAGGGGTGCGGGCTGGAGTACGCCGGTGCCCGTGGCCCCGCGGGACTGTTCGCCCGGCCGCGCAACGCGCTGCGCGGCTCCTATCTGCGCATGCTCGCGGAGGTGCCCGCCTTCCACCGCGCCGCGCGACGCCTGCTCGCGCAGGAGCCCCAAAGCCCCCGCACGCTGGGCGCGTTCCTCGACCGGGAGGGCTTCTCCGCCTACTTCCGCGCCCACTTCACGACCCCGCTCGTATCGGCGGTGTGGTCCTGCGACGCCGCCACCGCCGAGCGCTATCCGGCCGCCCACCTGTTCCGCTTCCTGGACCACCACGGGATGCTCTCGGTGACCGGAGCCCCGACCTGGCGCACCGTCACGGGCGGTTCGCGCACCTACGTCGACCGGGTCGCCGCCCGCCTCGACGCGGTGCGCCTCGCGGCTCCGGTGCGCTCTGTACGCCGGCACCCGGACGGCGTCGACATCACCACGCGCGACGGCACCACGCAGTCGTACGACGCCGTGGTCGTCGCCACCCACCCGGACCAGGCGGTCCGGCTGCTGGCCGACGCGACCCCGAAGGAGAAGGAGGTCCTCGGGGCCTTCCGCTACTCGCGCAACACCACGCTCCTGCACACCGACACCGGCCTGCTTCCTCGCGCGCGGGGGGCCCGCGCCTCCTGGAACTACCTGATGCCGGCCTGCTCGACCGGCTCCGACCAGGTGCGGGTCAGCTACGACATGAACAGGCTCCAGCGCCTCGACGCGCCCGAGACCTACGTCGTCACCCTGGGCGGGCAGGACCGCGTGGACCCGGAGCGGGTGCTCGCCCGGATGGTGTACGAACACCCGGTCTACACCCCGGAGTCGGTCGCCGCGCAGGCACGCCTGCCCGAGCTGAACACCGCCGTGACCGCCTACGCCGGGGCCTACCACGGCTGGGGTTTCCACGAGGACGGCTGCCGTTCCGGTGTCCTGGCCGCCGCGGTGCTCGGGGTGCGCTGGTGAGTGCCGCGCCGGCCCTCTACCGGTGTGCGATCAGCCACGTACGGACCGCACCCGTCCGGTACGGGCTGCGCCATCGCACGTACATGTGGCTGATCGACCTCGACCGTCCGCCCCGACTCCCGTTCCTCCTGAGACCGTTGGCGCGCTTCGACGCGCGCGACCACTTCGGCGGGGACCAGCTGTCCATCCGTGCCGGGCTCGACGCCTTCCTCGCCGCGCACGGCGTGGACCTGGCGGGGGGCCCGGTCGTCATGCTGACCCACGCCCGCGTGTTCGGGTATGTGTTCAACCCGCTGACCCTGTACTGGTGCCACGACCGCGACGGCACCGCGCGGTGCGTGGTCGCCGAGGTCCACAACACCTACGGCGAACGCCACAGCTACCTGCTGTTTCCCGACGGGACGGGCACGGCACACGCCGACAAGAAGTTCTACGTCTCGCCGTTCTTCCCCGTCGACGGCCGCTACCGCATGCGCCTGCCCCGCCCCGGCGAGCGGCTCGACCTGACCGTGCACCTCGAACGCGCCGGCGGCAGGCCCTTCACCGCGACCGTCCGCGGGAGCCGCCACGACGTCACACCGTTCGCGCTGCTGCGGCTGGCCGCGCGCCATCCGTTCCCGACCCTCGCCGTGTCCGCCGCCATCCGTCTGCACGGCATCCGCCTGTATCTGCGACGGCTGCCCGTCCAGCCCCGTCCCCACCACCACGACCCGGAGAACGCGTCATGACGACCGCCGAACACCGTCCCGCCGTACGGCCGCCGGCCCCACCGTCCCCGTCCACCGCCGTCGACCCGGCCCGCTGGCCCGACGTGGCCGCCCCGCCGACGACGTCCCTCGCCCGCAGGGCCGTCACGGCGGCCGTGCTGCGCCACACCTTCGAACGCCTGCCACTGCGGGTGCGGTTCGCCGACGGCACCACGGCCGGGCAGGGCGGCCCGCTGCTGGACATCCACGACCCGACGGCGTTCCACGGCCGTATCGGCGGCCAGGGGCTGATCGGCTTCGGCGAGTCGTACATGGCCGGCGAATGGGACGCCCCCGACCTGGTCGCCGTCCTCGCGGTGCTGGCCCACAACGCGGCCACCCTGATCCCGGCCCCCCTTCAGCGGCTGCGCGGGCTGTGGGCACCGCGCCGGCCGCACGCCCAGCGCAACACCCCCGACGGCGCGCGGACCAACATCAGCCGCCACTACGACCTGTCCAACGACCTCTTCGCCCTCTTCCTCGACGACACCCTCACCTACTCCGCGGCCCTGTTCCGCGCCCTGCCCGCGGACCGGGAGCTGCTGGCCGCGGCCCAGCACCGCAAGATCGACCGGCTGCTGGACCTCGCCGGGGTCGGGGCGGGCGACAGGGTGCTGGAGATCGGCACCGGCTGGGGCGAACTCGCGATCCGCGCCGCCGCGCGCGGCGCCCGGGTCACCTCCCTCACCCTCTCCCGCGAACAGCGCGACCTCGCCCTCGAACGGGTCGCCGCGGCGGGCCTGTCCGACCGGGTCCGCATCGACCTGTGCGACTACCGCGAGGCCCGCGGCACGTACGACGCGGTCGTGAGCGTGGAGATGATCGAGGCCGTGGGCGCCGAGTTCTGGCCCGACTACTTCCGCACCCTCGACGACCGGCTGGCCCCCGGCGGACGCGCCGCCGTACAGGCCATCACCATGCCGCACGAACGGATGCTGGCCAGCCGCGAGACCTTCACCTGGATCCAGAAGTACGTCTTCCCCGGCGGACTGCTGCCCTCCGTGGAGGCGGTGGCCGACGCCGTGAACGACCACACCCGGCTGCGGACCGAGCGCCGGGACGGCTACGGAGCGCACTACGCCGAGACCCTGCGGCTGTGGCGCGAACGCTTCACCGAGCGGGCCGACGAGGTGGCCGCGCTCGGCTTCGACGACACCTTCCGCCGCATGTGGACCCTCTACCTCGCCTACTCCGAGGCCGGGTTCCGCTCCGGATACCTCGACGTGCAGCAGTACCTGTTCACCAAGGAGGGCCCCGCCCGATGAAGACCGTTCCCACTGTCCGCACCGGCGCCGCCCGGCGGCTCGCCGGGCTCGCCGGGACCGCGCTGGGCGGACCCCTCCCCCTGCGGCTACGGGCCTGGGACGGCAGCGAGACAGGCCCCGCCGGGGGACCGGTCGTCGTGGTCCGCTCCCGGCGCGCCCTGCGCCGCCTGCTGTGGCAGCCCGGAGAACTGGGCCTGGCGCAGGCGTACGTCACCGGCGAGATCGACGTCGAGGGCGACCTGGCGCAGGGGCTGCGCGCCATGTGGGCGGCCGCACGGGAACGCCGCCTGCACCCGCCACGACTCGGCCTCTCCGACCTGGCCCGTGCCACCGCGACCGCCGTGCTGCTGGGCGCGGCCGGACCACGGCCGCCCGCCCCCGCCTCCCAGGCACGGCTGCGCGGCGGCCTGCACAGCAGGGCCCGCGACCGGGCCGCCGTCAGCCACCACTACGACCTCTCCAACGACTTCTACCGCCTCCTCCTCGACGAGACCATGGCGTACTCGTGCGGCTACTGGACCGGCGACGATCCGGACCTCACCCCGGCCGACGCGCAACGCGCCAAGCTGGAGCTGATCTGCCGCAAACTCGCTCTCACCCCCGGAGCCCGGCTGCTGGACATCGGCTGCGGCTGGGGCGCACTCACCCTCTACGCGGCCGAGCGGCACAAGGCACAGGTCACGGCCGTCACCCTCGCCGGAGAACAGGCGGCCCACGTCCGCGAACAGGTCGCCGAACGGGGGCTGGAGCACCTGGTCGAGGTGGTGTGCCAGGACTACCGCGACATCACGGGCGGCGCCTACGACGCCGTCTCCACCGTCGAGATGGGCGAGCACGTCGGGGACGCCGAGTACCCGGCGTTCGCCGCCGCCCTGCACCTCCTGGTCCGGCCGCGGGGACGCGTGCTGGTGCAGCAGATGTCCCGCGGGAGGAAGGCGCCGGGCGGCGGCGCGTTCATCGAGGCGTACATCGCCCCCGACATGCACATGCGCCCGCTCGGGGAGACGGTCGCCCTGCTGGAGGAGGCCGGGCTCGAAGTGCGCTCGACGGAATCGCTGCGCGAGCACTACGTCCGTACGGTGGCCGCCTGGCACCGCACTCTTGAGGAGCGGTGGGACGACTTCGTGCGGCTCGTCGGCGAGGAGACGGCCCGGGTGTGGCGGCTGTACCTGGTCGGCGGGGCCCTGGCGTTCGAGGAGCGGCGGATGGGAGTGGACCAGATCCTGAGCGTGCGGCCGACACCCGGCGGGGACGCCGGCATGCCCGCGACGCCCCGGGACTGGTACGCGGGACCGGACCGGCCGTGAGCGGCTTCGGATGGAGCGCCTTCGCGGTGAATCTGGGCTGGGCCGCCGCGGCCTCGCTCGCCGTCATGCTGGTGACCTTCGCGATCGCCGTACGGCGTGGTCTGCACCGGATCGTCGACGTCGCCTGGGGACTCGCCTTCACCGCGGTCGCCGTGGCGAGCTGCGCGGCCTCGGCCGGCGAGGGCGATCCGGGCCGCCGCTACCTGGTCACCGCGCTCACGGCACTGTGGGGCCTGCGGCTGGCCGGGCACATCGCCCGGCGCGGCCGTGGCCACGGCGAGGACCCGCGCTACGACCAACTGCTCGGCAAGGCCCCCGGCAGCCGGAACCTGTACGCCCTGCGCACGGTCTACCTCCTCCAGGGCGCTCTGGTGTGGCTGGTGTCGCTGCCGGTCCAGGCCGCGCAGTACGTGCCCGGTCCCATGACGGCGTTCGCCGCCGCCGGCACGGCACTCGTCGTAATCGGCGTGTGCTTCGAGGCGGTCGGGGACGCCCAGCTCGCCCGGTTCAAGGCGGATCCGGCCCACCAGGGCCGGATCATGGACCAGGGGCTGTGGCGCTACACCCGTCACCCCAACTACTTCGGTGACTTCTGCGTCTGGTGGGGGCTGTACCTGATCGTCTGCGACTCCGCCGGAGCCGCCGCCGTGACGGTCGTATCGCCGCTGGTCATGAGTTGTCTGCTGATCTGGGGCAGTGGGAAGCGGCTGCTGGAGCGGCACATGGCCCAGCGGCCCGGATACGCCCAGTACGCGGCCCGCACCAGCGGCTTCTTCCCGCGCCCGCCCCGCTGAGGTGCGGCCCCGCCCTGCTGAGGTGCGGCCCTGTCCCGCTGAGGTGCGGTGGCCCGCCCTTCGCGATGCTGTTGGCCGATCCAGCACGGCGGGGGGACCTATCCGAAAAAGTGTGACACTCCTGCCAAAAGTGTCACACTTTTTCAACCAGGCAGAGCCGCCCCGGCCCGCCGACAGGATTGGCCAACAGCATCCTTCGCGGCGGGGCCACCCCTTCTCAGGCGGGGAAGTCCAGCAAGGCGAGCGGGCTGGTCGTGGGCTGTTTCGAGCCGCCGGCGGGTTCGACGGTGACGCCCACGCCGGACGCACCGTCCACGGCCCCCTTCAGCAGGACGGCCTGGTCGCTGAGTCCGGGGTCCATCAGACCGGCGGAGCGCATGGTGCCCCCGTCGTCGAACCACAGCTGGTAGACCTTCCCCGTCGGCGGATGCGCCATCCCGGCGGCGAGGAACACCGCCTGGTCCCGCTCGTGCGAGACCACCACGGTGCCGGTGGCACCGCCGGCCAGCTTCGCGACCCCGGTCCTGGCGTCCGGTGCGGCCAGCACCGCGCTGATCCCCGCCGTTCCCTGCTCGGCCCGGCGCGCCCGGCCGAGCGCGTCCTCGGCCCGCTGGTGCTGCCACACCGTGGTGCCGCCGAGCGCGGCGGCAGCCGCGAGGCAGGCGGCCAGCGTCCACCGCGACAGCAGCCGGGCCCGCAGTCGCGCACGGCCCGAACGGATCGGCGTCGGCTCGCCGGGGGATTCCTGACGGACGGTCGTGATGCGGTGCAGCACCTGCTCGCGCAGCTCCCGCCGAGGCGTCGCGGAGAGGGCGAGTCCCAGGCGGGCCGCGGTGGCGCACAGCTCGGCGGCCTCCTGAGCACAGGGCTCACAGCCGGCCAGATGCCGCTCGAACGCGTCGCGTTCCTCGTCGGACAGGGCGTGCAGGGCGTAGGCGCCGGTCATGCGGTGCAGTTCGGCGGTGGTCACGCGGTCACCCCCAGGCAGTCGCGCAGCCGGATGAGTCCGTCGCGCAGGCGGGTCTTGACGGTGCCCAGCGGGAGGGCGAGGGACTCCGCGACCTGGCGATAGGTCAGGCCGCGGTAGTAGGCCAGGGTGACCGCCTGGCGCTGGATCTCGGTCAGTGTGCGCAGACAGCGCCGGACCTGTTCCCGCTCCAGCCGTGCCTCGACCTGCTCGGTCACCTCGTCGTACTCGGGAGTGCGCTCCAGCAGCGCGGCCTTGTGGTCCCGGGCGGCCACGGCCTCCACGTGCCGGACGCGGTCCACCGCACGGCGGTGGGCGAGGGTGAGGATCCAGTTGATCGCCGTACCGCGGTCGGACCGGTAGCGCGGAGCCGTGCGCCACACCTCCACCAGAACCTCCTGGGCCACCTCCTCGGACTGCGCCTGATCGCGCAGCACGGCACGCACGACACCCAGAACCGGGTTCACGACGGCGTCGTAGACGGAGGCGAACGCGGGCTCGTCCCCCAGGGCCACGCGGCCCACCAGTTCTTCCAGGTCCGGCTCCATCGATGGGTTTCTGCCGATGTGTACGGCTTCTTTCACAACGCCCTCCGCGGTTGGGACATCTCCGGACGTAATCCGATCCTGGGCGGGCCGGGGATTGGTCCCGACAGCGACGAGAACGCAGGTGACGCGGCGACGGATCGTCCTCGAACGCCACTGGCACCGCGCCGCGGGTTCGACCGTCGCCGCCCTCCTCGTCACCCGGCTGCGCGACGGGCACGCCCGGGACCTTCGGCGCCCTTGGCGGCGGCCCGGGTGATGTTGCGGGCCATGCCGCCGAACACGACCGCGTGGAAGGGCGAGACGGACCACCAGTAGACGTGGCCGAGCAGACCGCGGGGGTGGAACAGGGCGCGCTGGCGGTAACGGGTGCGGCCGTCGGCGTCCGTCTCCGCGTACATCTCCAGCCAGGCAAGACCCGGCAGCCGCATCTCCGCCCGCAGCCGCAGCAGCCGTCCGCGCTCGATCTCCTCGACCCGCCAGAAATCCAGCGAGTCGCCGACCCGGAGGCGCTCGGCATCACGCCGGCCGCGACGCAGACCGACCCCGCCGACGAACCGGTCCATCCAGCCCCGGACCGCCCAGGCCGGCGGGAAGGAGTACCAGCCGTTGTCGCCGCCGATGCCCTCGATCACTTTCCACAACGCCTTCCCCGACGCGTCGACCGATGCCTGCCGTTCGTCCTCGTACAGGCTGCCGCCCGCCCAGTCCGGGTCCGTGGGCAGCGGGTCGCTGGGCGCACCCGGCACGGAGGCCGACGACCAGCGAGTGGCCACCTGCGCTTCTCGCACCCGCCGCAGGGCCAGGGCGAGTGCCTCGTCGAAGGGCAGCGGCAGGCCCGGCAGGTAGCGGGCGATGTCGTGCTCGTGGCAGACCACCTCGTGGCGCAGGGACTCCGTGAGGGGCCGGGCGATGGAGGCGGGCACGGGCGTGACGAGACCGACCCAGTGGCTGGACAGCCTGGGCGTCAGGACCGGAACGGGCACGATGAGCCGCCGGCGCAGTCCGGCGACGCGGGCGTAGCGGCGCATCATCTCGCGGTAGGTGAGGACGTCGGGCCCGCCGATGTCGAACGTCCGGTTGACGTCGTCCGGCATGGTCGCGGCGGCGACGAGGTAGCGCAGCACGTCCCGGACCCCGATGGGCTGGGTGCGGGTGTGCACCCAGCTCGGGGTGACCATCACCGGCAGTCGCTCGGTGAGGTGGCGCAGCATCTCGAAGGACGCCGATCCGGAGCCGATGACGACCGCTGCCCGCAGTACGGTGGCGGGCACCGGCGACTCCAGGAAGATCCGTCCCACCTCGGCCCGGGAACGCAGGTGGGGGGACAGGGAACTTTCGGGCACGCCCTTGGGGGTGAGTCCGCCGAGATAGACGATCCGTCGTACACCGGCGGCCCGTGCCTGCTCGGCGAAGACCCGCGCGGCGCGGCGGTCGGTGTCCTCGAACCCGGCGCCGGATCCGAGGGCGTGCACCAAGTAGTAGGCGACGTCGATGCCGCGCATGGCCGCGCCGACCGCCCCGGGGTCCAGGACGTCCCCGCGCACCGTCTCCGCGTCGGCGATCCAGGGGTGGTCACGGAGTCTGTCCGGCGAACGGGCCAGACAGCGCACCCGGTGGCCGGCCTCCAGCAGCTCCGGCACCAGGCGTCCGCCGATATAGCCGGACGCTCCGGTGACCAGGCAGTGCAGCGACTCGGGCCCGCGCCCGCTCTGTCCGTCCGCGGCGTCGGTCGCGTGCCGCTGTCCGTCCGCGCTCACGATCCTGCCTCCACGCGCTCGCTCCGACGCTCTTGCCCCGTCGGCCGATCATCTCCGCGACGGGGTGACCGTGCCCGCCGGGCGTCGCTGCCCGCCGGACCCGTGAAGCCTGCTCCTCCCGGTTCCGCTGCCGCCCGGCCGCACACGCGACACCCGCGAGCGGCTTTCCGCACGACCGGGGACGGCCTCGCGCCGCGAACAGCCCGGCCCGCTGCCCGCGGCACCGCGGCCGGGCACCTGTCCACAGGCGCGGTGTCCGGGTCGTGCATCGTCCGTTTCGGCATCGGCCGCCTCCACCACCTCTTCTTACGGGCGCTGGCCGGCGGATGCACCGTACGTCCGAAAAATCCGCGGGCATCAGGCACGGGTCCGCGGGTCCACGGGTCCCCTCCCCGGAACGCCCGGAGGTGACCGCGCTGGGAACTTCCAGCTGTACGGGGCCGTCGCCGCCACCAAGGCGGTGCTGCCCGCGATGCGCGAAGCCGCAACAGGCACCCTGCTGTTCACCACCAGTGCCGGCTCCATGACCCCTCAGCCGCCCACCGCCCCATGCGCCTGCCCGCAATACCCCCCGGCTCCCGCCTGCCCCGAGGCCCCTCCGCGACGGAGGTGATCGCGCATGGCCGACCGCCTCCTGACCGTCGCCGAGGCCGGCGAACTGCTCGGCACGGGCGAGCGCTTCGTCCGTCGCCCGATCGCCGATCGCCGCATCCGCTACGTGAAGCTCGGCCGCCCGGTCCGCGTCCCCGAGAGCGCGATCGCCGAGTACGTCGAGGCGCGCACCGTCGAGCCGGTCCGCCGTGTCCGTACCCGCTACGGGAAGGCCGCCTGATGGCGGGACGCAAGCCGCAGCGGCGGCGCGAGTTCGGCACGACCCGCAAGCAGTATGTCCAGACCTTCGGAGTGGCCAAGGCCGCTCAGCGCGGGCTCACTTACGAAGCTGTCGCTGAATCCGATTCCGTGGCGGATTCCGCCGTGGCGGATGACACGGACAAGTCCGTCTCCCAGGGGGACTCCGCGGACGTGGCGGCCGGCGCTGCGGCAGTCGATGGCGCCGCGACCAGTCACTGGAGCGTGGTGAAGTTCGTGGCCCATGACAAGGACGGCCGCTATATCCCGACCCGGCAGGGCAACAGGGACTTCGGCTGGGTCCACTTCTCCGGACCGCACAACATCCACGACGAAAAGGTCATCAAGGCGGCGGTGAACGAGCATCCCGAACACGGGAGTACGAAGACCCGCAAGGTGTACGGCACCGTGCTCTACGACACCCTCGGGATCATTCTCGCCCGGGTCAAGGTCATCGCGCAGTACCACTGGGAGACGAAGGACCACAAGTACAAGCTCGCCGACACGGATGACAAGATCGGCGTGATCACGGCCTATTGCGAGGGTGCCAACAAGTGCCCCGACGCGTTGAACCGGGTATGACGGAGCATTCGATGACGTGGGACGAGACGGCCCTTTCCGGTCTGCAGGCGCAGTTGGCACGCGAAATGCTCGGCCGCGCCACGGCGTTCGCGCCCGGACCGGTGGCCCGGCTCGTACGCGGGGTGGTGACGCCCCCTCAACGACGCGATGTCGGCCGCGTCATCGTATGGGACGGGCAGCGGCTGGACAGCTCGGTCGCCTTCGATCTGCCGCTCACGGACAGGCACGGCGGGAACATCGCCCCGGGAGACCTCGCGGCTGCCCTTCGCGGCGCACTGGCCGACTGCTGCGAACGCGACGTCGAGCAGGCGCCGCGTGATGCCTTCGGGATTCCCGTGCTCGACGGGTCCGCCGCCGTCCACACCTTCATGGCGCAGCCACGCTTCCATCTGGCGGACGCGCTGCACGCCGCAGCCGCGGCCTTCGCCGTCCTCCCGGAACCGGAAGAGCCCGCAGAACTACGGCTGCGGGGGTTCCTCCTTCTCGACGAGGCGACGTGCCGGCTGTACCTGGACACGCCCGAGTCGGAGGACGCGCCGCCGTTCGGTGTCGACCTTCCCCTGCGAGACGAGGACGGCTCAGTCGTCGTCGGCGTGACGGCAGCGCACGCTGCGCTGCCGGTCCTTCTGTTGGGAGAGTTGGAACGCCTGCGGAAGAACGTCCACGACCCCTACTGCCGTGCCGTCTACGACTTGGTGGACTGGCTCACGGGCCGCTGACCGAACGACTCCGAACACCGGTCCGCACAGGTCGAGTTCTGCTCCGGCAGCCTTTCGGTTGCCGGAGCAGAGCTGTGCACGCAACACCTCTGTGGTCAGGACGTCAGCCGAGAGGTCGGAGCTGTCCCGCAGGCATCGTGTGTCTGAAGCTCCCCCTGCCAGGCGGCCCCGCAGGTTCAACTGCAAGGACTCCCCTCCGACGCCGTTCTCGTGCGGATCATCCGGGTACGCCTCGCGATCGTGGCCCGACGTTCGCCACGTCCCGGCCCGGACCGCCGGCAATCGCACCGCAAAAACCCAGAACGGGTGCTTGGCCTCGGCTTAGGGCACGCGGAGGGCACGCCACCCCCGAATTGGTTTAGACAACAAACAACCCCCAGGCCGCTGACCTGGGGGCGATTTCTGGAGCGGGTGACGAGAATCGAACTCGCACTCTCAGCTTGGGAAGCTGATGTTCTACCACTAAACTACACCCGCTTAAGACGCCGGTTGAGCCGGTGTCGAATGCCCGCTCACTCTACCTCATGCCCGGCCGGCGGCGCTGAAGCCGTGGGGTGACGGTCGTGTTTCGGAGGGTGGACGCGGCTGCGGGGGGCCGGAGTTGGGGCGTACGGTGGAAGTGTGGAAGAGGGTCCGGGTGGGACGGAGTGCCGCCTGGAGAGTCGTTCCTTTCATCCCGTAATGTGGCATTTGGCGTTCGGCGAGCAGTAGCCGGACGCGGCTCTTGGGGAAGGGACTCATGGACTTGATGGAGCGCACCGTCGTCCGTTGTGCCGATGGGCACGTGTTCAGCACCGCTTCGTTCCCGATGCAGCAGGCCGAGCGGCTCGGCCCCGGACGGCTCGTCCGGTGTCCACGGTGTGCCCGGCTCCGCAGCGCGGTGCCGGTGACCTTGGAGAAGCAGTAGCGGTGACGCGGTAGGCAGTCGCTGGCGCGCGGGTCCGTCCGATTGTGGTCGGTCCGCGCGTCTTGCGTATCCTCGGGGCGTGCTTCTCTCAGACAAGGACATCCGGGCCGAGATCGACGCCGGGCGGGTCCGGATCGATCCCTACGACGAATCCATGGTGCAGCCGTCGAGTGTCGACGTGCGCCTCGACCGCTACTTCCGGGTGTTCGAGAACCACCGCTACCCCCACATCGACCCGTCGATCGAACAGGCGGACCTGACGCGGCTGGTGGAGCCGGAGGGCGACGAGCCGTTCATCCTCCACCCCGGCGAGTTCGTGCTCGCCTCGACCTACGAGGTCGTGTCGCTCCCCGACGACCTCGCCTCGCGGCTCGAAGGGAAGTCCTCCCTCGGCCGCCTCGGGCTCGTCACGCACTCCACCGCCGGCTTCATCGACCCCGGCTTCTCCGGGCACGTCACGCTGGAGCTGTCGAATCTCGCGACGCTCCCCATCAAGCTCTGGCCCGGCATGAAGATCGGCCAGCTGTGCCTGTTCCGCCTCACCTCGCCCGCCGAGTTCCCCTACGGCAGCGAGCGCTACGGCTCCCGCTACCAGGGCCAGCGCGGCCCCACCGCCTCCCGCTCCTTCCTCAACTTCCACCGGACGCAGGTGTGAGCATGGGAGACACGGACATGGACGTACGGGAGAACCTGACCTACGAACGCTTCGGCGTCGCCGTCCGCGAACTCGCGCAGACCATCGCCGACGACGGCTACGAGCCCGACATCATCCTCAGCATCGCCCGCGGCGGAGTCTTCGTCGCCGGCGGGCTGGCCTACGCCCTCGACTGCAAGAACATCCACCTCGTCAACGTGGAGTTCTACACCGGCGTCGGCACCACCCTCGACATGCCCGTCATGCTCGCCCCCGTCCCCAACGCCATCGACTTCTCCTCCAAGAAGATCCTGATCACCGACGACGTCGCCGACACCGGCAAGACGCTCAAACTGGTCCGCGACTTCTGCCTGGACACCGTCGCCGAGGTCCGCAGCGCGGTCGTCTACGAGAAGTCGCAGTCGCTGGTGAAGTGCGAGTACGTGTGGAAGCGCACCGACGACTGGATCAACTTCCCGTGGTCCGTCGAACCCCCGGTGGTGCGCCGCTCCGGCCAGGTTCTCGACGCCTGAGGGCGGCCAGCAGTTCCTACGACGACGGTGGGCTCCCGGTGTGTACCGGGAGCCCACCGTCGTCGTAGCCGAAGTACCTCAGCACCGCAGTACCTTTAGAACGTGCCCAGCTTCACGATCGAGAGCAGGGCGATCAGCTGGATCGCGGAGGCGCCCAGGGCCTTGGGCCAGGGGAGGTCGTGGGAGCGGCCGACCATCATCGTGAGGAGGGCGCCGGCGGCTACCCAGGTGGCCCAGCCGAGGGCCTGGACGAAGGTGGCGTCGCCGCCGAAGAACATGGCGAAGACCAGGCGGGGGGCGTCCGTGATGGACATGATCAGCATGGACAGGCCGACCGTGGGCTGCCAGGCCCCGTCGCCGCCCAGCTGGCGGGCCAGGGTGTGGGTGACCACGCCCAGGACGAACGACGACAGCACCAGTGCCACGGCGGTGATGAGGACGATCGGGACCGCGTTCGCCAGCGTGGCGTTTATGGCGTCCTTGCGGGCGCCGTCGAAGCCGAAGACCGCGAGCAGGCCGTAGAGGAACGTCACGATCAGGGCGGGGCCCCACATCGTGTAGTCCCGCATCTGGAGGAACGTCTGCTGGGGTGCGAGCACGATGCCCCTCAGCAGGTCCTTCCAGTGCAGACGGGGGCCGACCGGGCCCGTGGGGGCCTGCGCCGAGCCCGCGCGGTACGTACCGCCCTGGGTGTACGGGTCCTCACCTACGGAGAACGCCTGGGTGTTGCCCGGGTTGTTCGCCGCGTACGGGTCGGGGGTGGTCGGGTGACCGCCATGGCCGTAGCCGCCGTCGCCGAAGTACTCCGGCTCGTCGCCGTAGGCGCCATTGCCGCCGTTGCCCTGGGACCACTGGCGACCGCCGCCGCCCGCAGGGCTTCCGTACTGCGGTTGCTGCTGCGGGTACGGCTGCGGCTGCGGCGCAGCGGGGTAGCCGTACGGCTGTCTCTGCGGCGCTCCCTGCGGTGCCGGGGGAGCCTGCTGCCCGTACGGAGGTTGTTGAGGGCGCGCTTGCGGGGCCCGGCCGTCCCGGCCGCCGCGTCCGATCCTGAATCCAGCCACGTCATCGAACGTACCTGGTTCCGCAGAGTCACGGGCCGGGCCGGGGGTTTCGGGCGGGGCTTTGCTGCCGAGCTGTGACATCCCCTAAGGGACGTAGGGGGGAGGGAGCGGACGGTCGCCGGGCCTGTGGCCGTACGCCACGGGCCCGGCGGAGAAGAGGAGCTGGGACCTAGTCGGCGAACAGGGCGCCGAACTGCGGTGTGCCCGCCGTCGAGACGCCCGCCGCGCCCGCGGAGATGGCACGGGAGCCGGTCGTGACGATCTTCGTTCCGTTGGAGGGCAGGTACGTCACCGCGCCGTCGGCGCTGTTCTCGTACGAGCCGACGATCAGGTCCGCTCTGCCGTCGCCGTTGACGTCGTCGAGCTTGACGTCGGCGCCGAAGAGGTCGTTCTTCTCGTCGGCGCCGGGGACGCCGGCCGTGCTCTGGGCGAAGGACTGGACGCCGGTGGTGGTGTCCGCGCCGGACGCCGAGCCGTAGATGACCGTGACCATGCCGGCGTTGGTGGCGGCGCCGAGGTCCTCGTTGGGGGCGGAGACCACGACGTCCTGGTAGCCGTCGCCGTTGACGTCACCCAGGTCCAGGTCCCAGCCGAAGGCGTCGCCCTTCTCCGAACTGCCGGGTATGTTCCCGGAGTTCTGGGTGATGCCGGTGGTCGCGGCGGGGCCGGACGCGGAGCCGTAGGTGATGTTCACCTTGCCGCCGTTCGCCGAGTCCGGGACGGTCGTACCGTCGCTCGTCGTGGCGTCCCAGCCGGCGCCGGTGACGATGTCGCCGTAACCGTCGCCGTTGATGTCGCCGATGCCGGTGACGATGCCGGGCTTGAGGGTCCGCACGCCCGCGACGCTCAGGCCGCTCGCGGTGCCGGGCACGAGGTAGTTGGTGTTCCAGCCGTTGCTGGTCTGGGTCTCGTAGCCGTCGACCACCAGGTCGGTGCGGCCGTCGCCGTTGACGTCACCGGCCGTGAGGTGCTGTGGGCCGTACGGGAAACCGGTCGTGCCGGGCTGGATCGGGGGCTTGATCGTGTAACGGCCGCCGGGCTTGCCGGTGGAGCTGCTGAAGCCGCCCTTGTAGACGTAGAGGGTGGCAGCCGAACTGCCCACCGCCAGGTCCGCCTTGCCGTCGCCGTCGAAGTCGCCGGCGGCCAGGGTCTGGCCCCAGTTGTCGTGGCCGGACACGGCCGGGTCCGGTACGTCGCTGCTCTTGCCGGTGAGGCCGCTGCTCGAGCCCCACAGGATCGCGAGCGCGCCGCCGTCGGTGTCGGTGCCGACCTTCTCGTACGGCGAGCCCACGGCGAGGTCGTCGTAGCCGTCGCCGTTGAAGTCGGCGTAGGCCGTGGCGTAGCCGAAGTAGTCGCCCTTCTCGGCGGTACCGGGCACGTTGCCGGAGTTCTGGCTCAGCGTCGAACGCTTCGTCGACGACACTCCGGTGGCCGTGCCGTACAGGGCCACGACCTGGCCGGCGTCGGCCTTGCCGGTGACGTAGGCGCCCGGCGCTGAGACGACGACGTCACCGATGCCGTCGCCGTTGAAGTCGGCCTTCGCGACCTTGAATGAGTCGGCGGCGGTCGCCGTCGTCACCGAGAGGCTGAGCAGACCGCCCGTCAGCGCGGCCGCGGCGGCCGTCGCGAGGGCGAGTCGCAGGTACTGCTGCATGCGGGGTCTCCTGGCATGCGGGGGATGCTTGGCGGGCATCCGCGTCGATGGGGTGCGTTCCGTCCGTGTTTTCTGGGAGTTGCCCTTGGATTCACGGGTGGTTGGCGATCAGGAGACCTTTGGTGGGGCGTAAGGGTTGTGCGTGAGCTTGGTAAATCTCTGGGGTGATCGGTGGCCGAGTCGGCCCGCATCGCCGTTCGGCGCTCCTGGCAACGTCCCTGTGCGCTCCTTGCGGGAACATGACACCGGGAAGTCTGGGCGACCCAGTTGGAGGTGCGCATGGCGAACGCCGACCTGATGCGAGACCTCGGCACACCGGATGTGCACGAGGCGGCAGCAGACGCGTTGGTCGCGCTCGGGGCCGGAGGCGTGGAGTTGCTGGTGCGGGCGGCCATGGACGAGGAGTCTCCCGTCGACCCGCGGTGGATTGCCGCCGTCCTGGTGCGGATCGGGGACGCGGGCTTCGACGGCCTGCTCCAAGAGCTCGTCTCCGCCTCCACCGACCGTTCCCGCAGACAAGTGGGCTTCGCGTTTTCCCACTTGGGCGCGGTCGCCCTCGACCGCTACATCACTGCACTCTCGCACCCCCTGCCACTGGTGCGGCGCGAGGCGGTCCGCGGGATCCAGCACTGAGGCGAGGCCGGTAAGCCCGCCGTCGCCGCCCTTCTGCCACTGCTCGGTGACCCGGACCAGGAGGTCGCCAGGCAAGCCCAGGACGCCCTGATCCTCCAAGGTCCGCATGTGATTCCACCGCTCCAGCGCGTCCGGGAGCGGGGACCGGACCGACAGCGGGCCCGGGCGCTGACAGTGCTCGCCGAGCTGGGTGGTGAGCCGGTCCTGTCGCGTGCCGACGTGTTTCATATGGAACGCCTCATCCGCATCAAGCTCCTGGAAGACCGGCCCCAACCACTGTTGGCCTGCTGGAACCACTGGATGGCCGTCCCCAGCGGGGACCAGGCCGGGATCATGCGGGCCCTGGACCTGACCGACCCCAGGCCGGTGACCTTCGCGCTCGGCAACGACATCGTCGACAGTGACGGACACGGCTGCGACACGGATGAGTACACCAGCCATGAGCGGGTCTTCATCACCCCGAACTCGACGGCTGGACCTTTGTCCTCGGTGCCTGGTGCGACCCGTGCGGCAAGGAACGGAGCGCAGACGCCCTGCGCCGATGCGTCGAGCTGAGCGCCCGCTACGGTCGGGCCCAGGCGTACTACTACGGCGGCCGGGGCGACGGCTCCGCCTGGCTCGTCGCGGAGCACGGCACGGTGGTCCGACGGTACTGCGAAACGGGCGAGGGAGAGGACGAGTGGCGGTGGACCGCTCACGACCTCGCCCGGGACGTCGCCCGTTCCTTCGGTGCCAGCCCTCTCGACATCGGTGCCGGGGGACCGGTGTCATTGCCCTGACTCCGTACGGCGTCGCCCATGGCGTGCCGCCGGGCGCCTATCGCATCTGAGCCATGCGGGTACGGAGGGAAACGCGTCAAGCGATGTCGTGGACGTTGTGCTCGGTCAGGTCGGGCGTGTGCCGGGCAATGGCGCGGTAGTCGGCATCGTCATGGAGGACGGCCAAGCCGTGGTGGGCGGCGGTCGCGGCGATGACCAGGTCCACCGCCGAGGCGCTGCGATGCTCCCCGGCCCGGGCCATACGGTGTTGCACCGCGCTGATCCAGCGCCCAGCGTTCTTCGGCACCGAGACGTCAGGATAGAGATCGGTGAACATCTCCGTGATCTCGTCGTACTCGCGCCCGTTTCGCGCGCTGTGCAGAAACTCGGCCCGCTGTAGATAGCAGGATGCGATGGCTCCGGCGTCGATCGTGTCGTACCAGGCCGACTGCAGTTTCGGCTCACGGAGCAGCCTGACCAGGCCGGACGTGTCCAGCAAGTAGATCACCGGCTGTGCTTCTCCGCCTCGTGCAGGCGCTCGGCATCCTCGACGGCGCCCCACTCACGAGCCCGCTTGAAGTGACGGCTGATCCGCGCCGCGCGCTCCTGTTGTTCGGCGTAGAAGTGCAGAGCGAGATTGACCGCTTCCTTCTTGGTCCTGACCTTGGACAGGGCCATGGCGCGTTCCAGAGCGTCGTCGTCGATGTCGATCTGGGTCACCGACATGCGGCACCTCCCGGGCAATGTTGGTGATGTACATAGAAGAATATGTCACCAACATTCATGGGTCCAGGGCTCGCTGTCAGGATCGAGGTGCGATCCGGACAGTGGTACCGCCCAGGCGCGGAGGGGTGTCGCGACGGGCGCACCGTCCTGGATCTTTGCGAGACGGGGCAGGGGGCAGGGAGCGCGTGCCCCGCTGGACCTTCATGTCCGTGGTCGAACCAGGAACACGATTCGGGAATTCTCTCCGACGACGGCCGACCGCACTGCGGGAAATAATCACACAACGTCGTAGCGCACAGAGCCCTTGTCGACGCCTTGTCAGGATTTCCGGAAAGAAGGTCCGCTACTTCTCGCGAGAGTCACCCCGACGACTCAATAAGAGCCTTGCTCGCTGATATCGTTCTCACTCACCGCCCCAGAGTTGGTCAGGCCCGGCCGGACTGACCAGTCCGAGACGGGGGGTGATGAGAATGACCGGCAAGATCTTCGATCGATGGAGGAACGAGCCGGCGCGGACGACGCTCGAGCGGCTTTCCCAGATGAGCACGGTAGCGGTACGCATCATGCAAGTGGCGTACTACCTACTGCGTATCTTCGGATAATCGCAGGTCGGCAGGTCCGGTCGCCTGCATAGCAACCGGACCTGCCAGCTAGTCCAAGCCTTGGCCCCGCGCCATCTCTTACGACAGGGAGCGCGGGGCCTTCCTCATGTTGACTAGCCAGAGCAGCGTGTGACGCCGCTCATCTCGGATGCCAAACCACTGCGGGGGACTCCGAGTAAGCCAAGGATACATCCCCGGGGTAAATAAATTCAGCGCGCCTTTGGATCGCCATTAAATACCCACCATTGGGAGCGGCTTCGATCAGTCGACCGAAGTCGTTAAGAATGTCAGTCGATTAAACTCGCGCGATCTGTGAAGTGGTAGATCCTGATCCGAAGATGCCGCAACTTCTCGCATCGATTTGCTCTGCTCGAGGTGGGCGACTTCTGGCGAGCAGCGCTGAGTATCTATGTGCCGTGGGCGTGCGGCCTCAGGTCGCCGTCGGTGTCCGTTCAGGTTTGCCTCGCCGTACAGGTGCGGGCTTCCCGGCCCGCCATGGTCTCGCCACACGGATGAGGGTGCAGAACTTCCTTGCTCGACACTGATGTGCTGATCCACCATCGCCTTCAGCTCAATTACCGCAGGTCGCGTCCGCAGGAGTGGTGTATCGACTGCCGCTCGGTCGGGTCGGGAAGATATCGGCCCCTGGCGCGTCGGTGCGGCATCAGATCCCCTTTCTCCTTGCTCAGGTGCTCTTGTGGGTTGTGGGACAAGATCAGCCACCGTCAAAGGTCTGTGTGGTGCACGAGGACGCCGGCTATCGGGACGCAGTCTGCCGCGTCATCGGCGGCGATATACCCAGCAATGTCAGCGATCGTCCCCGGGATACTCGTCGCCCATTCCGAGCGTGCGACGCTGCGCGTCGGTGACGTGTTCCTGAAGGTGGACGGCGACCAGGGGCGCATCGACGCCGAGGTCGAGGCGTTGTCCCTCGCGCCGGTCCCGACCCCGCAGGTCCTGTGGCGCAGGCCGCACGTGCTCGCGCTCGCCGCGCTCCCGGGGACGACGCTCGGGCTCCTGGGCGGACCGGCGACCGGGTCACCGGCGGCATGGGCCGCGGCGGGCGCCGCCATCCGCAAGCTGCACGACGCGCCCCTGCCGCCCCGGACCGGCGGGGCCGGGCGGAACATCGACGCGCTGGCGGCGGAACTCGACACCGAATGCGAGTCCCTCGTGACGGACGGCCTCCTGCCCGCCGACCTGGTCGCCCGCAACCGGCAGGTCGCGGAGGCCGCGCTGCGGCCGTGGACCCCGGCGTTCACGCACGGCGACCTACAGATCGCGCACGTCTTCGTCGACCGCGACGAGGTCACCGGCATCATCGACTGGTCGGAGGCGGGCCGGGGCGATCCCCTGTACGACCTCGCCACCTTCACCCTCGGACACGAGGAGCGCCTCGGCGACCTCCTCGTCGGCTACGGCGCCGACGTCGACCTCGACGTGATCCGCGCGTGGTGGTCGGTGCGGAGCCTGCTGGTGGTGCGCTGGCTGAGCGGGCACGGCTTCGACCCGTTCGCACCGGGCTGCGAGGTCGACGTACTGAGATCCCGGAATGTGAGGCCGCATGGGCCTGACCGTTACGCATGCGCGTGACACATCGAGCAGGCCATCCGCTGGGGTGATCACGTGCCCTTGCTTCCGACACAGTGCGGTGTGCGATCGGCGTCGGCAGATGGCAGCACAGCTGAGGGTGACGAGCGCGTAGTGGATGTCGTCGCGGACCTCCCATGGGATGCGCGAGTGGCGCAACCAGTGCCCCGCCGCGATCGCTCCTTCTATAACCCAGCGTCACACACCCGGGCAGGGCGAGGTGCTGGCGTCCCCAGCTGCGTCCTTTACGGGTGCGGGGCTGCAAGGCGTATTCCTCCCGAGCGAGCCAACCGTTTCTAGCTGCGCCGACACGGGATCAGGCACACCATCCCCGAGTCGGTCGACCGTAGGCGCTGCGGCTGTGCGGGAGCCGTCCGCCGGCCTTCGACCGCCAGGACGACATCGCTCGCCGCATGGGCGAGCGCGGGATCAGCCGCCGCAAAACAGCACCGGGCCGGTGCCACCCAAAGCGACGAACTTGCCGTCCGCTTCGGGGCGATGGTTCAGATCGCGGCGATCCAGCAGTGGCTGTACCCGCCGACGGTCAACAGGGCCGTGCCATGCTGACACCCAAACAGACAGCGCACCGTGGAGGGTCGTCCAGCGGCTGCCAAGTACTACCGCGCAGACAGTGAGAACGGCGACCACATTGAGGACCCGTCCGAAGACGCCCTCTTCGAATTGATCAGCGAACTCAACGACGCGGACAACATGTTCGTCGTCGTTCAGTCCGACCAGGACGACCCTGCCTGGTTCGCGTCCGTCGCTGTCATCGACGAAGGCGACTACGAGATCGTCCGCCGCGACACCACCCGCCGTGGACACCAGGTCGACACCGACGCCACCATCAACCGGATCGCAAGCGACCTCATTGTCTGGCTGGCCGCCCGCGACCTCCCCTGACGGTCAGTCCAGTAGGTCAGCACCTTCTGATCAGCGGAATCAGTTGGGTGACGATGATCATGCAGTACCTGCTGTCCGGCTATGTCCTGATGCATGAGGACGACCGTTGACCGCGTGCATATGGCTGAAGTCGACCGCTGCGCTGGAGACATTCAGGAGGTCATTCACAGGCCGAAGCCCAGTTCATGGGGCGGGGACTCCCGGCGGATCCCGGTGTACTGCCCGAACAGAGTCCCGCACAGCACCTTGGGACTGTCGTCCAGACGCCTACGGTCCGGACGCCGCGGATTGCGCGGTACGACCAGCAGCATGGACGCCCATGGCTGGGTCGACTTCTGGTCATGACCGCACCGGCTGCGTCCACCAGGCTGGGCGCCGGACATATCGAGGGTGATCAGGGAGCGCAGGAAGGCGAGCCGGCCGATGCAGTCCTCGACGGTGATGCCGATGGCCTTCCGGACCGCTGGGTCAGCGCGTTGACGAGGACGAATGAGTAAGCCCACGAGCCAGTGGCCGGTTGAGGGAACAGGGCGACCTGCTTGTCCAAGCAGTTGTCCATGTCCGGGTCCTGCGGCCTTGGGTGTCTTGTCGACTGCCACCTAATTCATGATTTCCCACAATAGGATAATTAATCAAATAGAGTGATGGCTTTTACATTCGTCAGGACCTGCACTTAGTCTCGCGTTACTTCGCGAACCCGACGCAGAAGGGTGGACGCGACTAGCCTGAGAGGGTAAAGAGTTGGAGTACGCAAAAATCAGACTATCCGAAATTGAGCCTACCTCGGATTCGGTCGAAAGGCTCCAAAACCTTGACGGTCTGGCCGCATCTATTCGGGCCTCTGGCCTCCGGGAACCTCTGCTGATCGCCGAGAAGGATCATACCCTGCTGAGTGGAGCGAGGCGGCTCCAGGCGTGCAAACAAGCGCACATGAAATTTGTAGACGCAGTTTTTCCTGCGGACATCGAAGAAGGTGCGCGCGAACTGCAGCGGCATCTTGAAAACCTCGACCCTATTTTCTCGCTCCCCATGTCTGTCCCTGAAAAAGTGGCAGCTGCTTTCGCTTTGCATCGCCTTCCGGCACCAGCGGGAGCGGAAAATAGCTTTCGTCGGGATTTGTCGACTGCTGCCGCCCTGAGGCTGCCGCCCAAGGTCTACAAGGTGTTACGTTCAACTCTCCGCAAGGCGGAAAAAGAGGAAACTTCCCCGTCGGGCATGGCGGGTAAAGCGCAGAAGTCTCTCCAGCTCATGGTGGAAGCCGTTGAGAGTTCTACCCTTGATTATCCGCTCACTTCAGTCGTCGCAAAGTTGCATCAACTGCTGTTGCAGGGAATCTGTCCGGACACCCTGGAATCTTGTTTTCCTTATCTCGGTACTAAGCCTGCAGCGAGGGACGACAGTCCGGCTGCCGTCGATGGCGCAGGCCATCGAGTTCCAATGAATCGCCAGCCCAGGAGAGATTACGACTATATCCGCACGGCTGATGTGGTAATTGGAACCCTCGAAGGGGTGTCCGACGTCGTCACGGACGATCTGGCAACCTCTGAGCACTACGAATACCTGCTCAAGGCGCTCAAGGACGCTCGTCGAATGTCTCACACATATGTGAAGAAGATGGAGAAGATGCGCAATGAGTAGCCAACCCGAGTACACCGTCGAGATCGAATTCCTTGTGCCCAGCCAAGTGACGACCGACCGAGACGTGAACACGCGCCCGGTGGACAAAACCTGGGTGACACGAAAGCTGAGGGAGGGTTTCGACTTGGGACGTCTTGGAGTGCCCCAAGTATCCGCACGCCCGGACGGTACATATATCTGGCTCGATGGACAGCATCGAGGAGCTTTGTGTCTCGCCGCGGACCATGCGGATGTCAAGATCGGGATGAAAGTTTTTCGCGGTCTTACGAAGGAGCAGGAAGCGGAGCTGTTTCTTGGACTGAACGACAATCGGCGCGTGCAGCCCTTGTATAAGTTCGTGGCCGAGGTCAGTGCAGGCCATGTGGAGGCTCTGGAAATCACCCGAATGGCGCGAGATTACGGATGGATCATCTCCGATTCCGGTGCCGGTAACGCAATCATCGCGGTTGCAGCTCTTCGGAAGATCTACGGAAAGTCCACTGAGAAGGGCCAGCTTCTCGGGCGCACCTTGAAAGTGGTGACCGAGTCCTGGGGGAACACCCCCGCGGCGGCGAACAGCTACGTACTCCTGGGCGTGGCGTCCGTGCTGCACAATTTCCCTTTTCTCGACTTGGATGGGTTGGTACGCAAGCTCTCCAAGATTGCCGGCGGGCCAGCCCACCTCCTCAGTAAGGGACGTGGCTTCAAGGAAGTCACGGGAGGCACTGTGGTAGAGGGAATCGCCAAGGTGGTTCGTGACACATACAACTCGGGGCGGCGAGCCGGAAGGCTCAACTCTGACTCCCGAGAGGCGTTCTAAAGCGCGTTGCAAAAGGCCGTGAGATTGCAGGTCAGGGCCCGCCTGCTGCTGTGTTGATCACGCGGTCAGGGCGAGGTTGTGCATGTGGGCGACGGCCTGGACTGCGTGGTGGAGGCCGTCGCCGTGCTGTCGGCAGTCACGAAGGATCTTGTACTGCTTCAGGCGGCCGATCGCGTGCTCGACCCGCGCGCGGACCCGGCGATGCTCCTTGTTGTCGGCTTCCTCGCCCGCGAGCAGGGGCCGTCCGGGGCGTTTGCGGTGCGGGACGACCAGGCCGGTGTTGATGTAGGCGCCGTCGCCGAGCACGGTGACACCCTGACACTGCTGTGGCAGGCCGGAGCCGCGCCAGACCTGGGCGTCGGCCTTGTTGCCCGGGGCGGGACGGGCGGTGGCCACGACCAGGCGGGTGTTGGCGTCGATGATGACCTGCACGTTCGCGGAGAACCGGTAGTTGCGGCTGGAGGCGCCGACCGTGCGGTCGCGGACCGGGACCAGCGTGCCATCGACGATCCACAACCGGTCCGTGGCATCGACGGGACGCGAGACCGGCGCGATCGCGAGGAGGGGGCCCAGCCGCTGGATGACCCTGCACACCGTCGCCGGAGAGACCCCGAACAGCGGCGCGAGCTGCCGCATGGTGAGGTTCGTGCGGTAGTAGACCGCTACTACCAGCACCCGGTCGGCAAGCGGCAGACACCACGGCCGTCCGATCCGCGGCCCATCGCCACCCCGCTCCCGCACCACCTTCAGCAACCGCTCGAACTGCGTCATCTGCAGCCCCGTGAACGTCTCCACCCACAGCGGCTCAGTCCTCAACACCCCACGCATACAAGGGAAATGCCCAGATCACGGCCTTCTGCAACGCGCTTTAAGAGTTGTCCCGTAACTGCTGGTCACAGTGAGCCGTCGGTGCTGGCCGACGTCAGCCGAAGAGGAGGTCGACGTCCTTCTCGATGCAGAGCTGCAGGACGACCACGAACTGGCCGGCGTCGTCGAGGTGCCGCTGGAGGAGCGGGTCCATGCTTCCCTCTTGAGGTTGGTCGGCGATTTCCTGAAGGCGGGGCAGGATCGCCGCGCACTGGACCGGCGTGAGGTCCGGGCCGTCGTCGTCGGGATGATTGAGGAGTGGTGCCAGGGTGGTGGAGGCGTCTTTCCAGGAGCGCTGTCCACCGAAGCCGTCCATCTCGTTTAGTTCGAACCCCTCGGCCTGCGCCAGCCACCGCCGGAACACTCCAAAGCCGGTGTAGGACCAGGACACGTCCGGGCTGCTGGTGTTGTCGTCTCCTGGGAACAGAACGAGCCCCACGTGTCCTCCTCGTTGACCGAGCCCACAGGATCGGTCTGAGGGAAGGGCGACGGCAACTGAAATGATCTCGCTGTGGCTGGTGTGATCACGGCGTCGGAGTCGTCCTGGATAGTCCCGTTCACCGGGCTGAGCCCGCGTCAGTTCGGGAAGCTGATCACCGCGCTGCGGCGCGAGGGTGCGGACCCGGTGCGCAAGGGCCGGCCGTGGAGCCTGCCGCTGGAGGACCGGGTGCTTCTGGTCGCCGCCTACTGGCGGACCAACCTGACGCTGCGCCAACTGGCCCCGCTGTTCGAGGTGTCGAAGTCGGCCGCCGACCGCATCATCGACCACCTCGGACCTGCGCTCGCCCTCCAGCAACGCAAACGGTTCCGCAAGGACGCCGTCGGCAAGACGACGGTCATCGCGGACGGCGGCTACCGCGGCACCGGCCTGGTTATCCCGCATCGCCGCGAACCCGGCCAGGCTGAACTCCCTGACTGGAAAGAGGAACACAACGCCTCCCACCGCAAAGTCCGCGCCCGCGTCGAGCACGCTTTCGCCCGCATGAAGACTTGGAAGATCCTCCGCGACTGCCGCCTCAAGGGCGACGGCGTCCACCACGCCATGCTCGGCATCGCCCGCCTGCACAACCTCACCCTGGCCGGGTAGCGGAGAAACGCCAGGTCATCCAGCACGTCAAAGATCATTTACGGGACAGCACTTAGGTACCGGAACTTCCCACAGGTATCTGGGGGCGCCTGCCGACCTAGTACTCCAGCTGTAGATCGTTCTTGAGCTGCTGGTGCCTACGCTTTCCGTGGCTTACGTCGCTTGCCCCAGCTGCCTTGCGGCCGGCTCCGGTCCTGGGCCAGCATCGCCGCGTCGAACTGGACCTTGCTGTTCGCTGTTCGTGGTTCAGGTAGGAGCGTGGTCGCCGTCGATCGCCACGGGACGGCCGAGGCCCAACCGACCAGGGGCATGGTCTCGTCGTAGTGCGGGGCGAACTGCGCGACGGCGATGGCGGGCATCTGGTGGTTCAGACTGCGGACGTGTTCGAGGAACGTCTGGGGCAGCGAGACGTGGTGGGTTTCCAGGTAGTGCGGGAAGTCCTGGCGCCACAACCACGTGCCATCAGTCACCAGTGACGAGCATCCCGAAGAGAGTCGGTGGACGCTGCCGGTGATGACGTCGTGGCCCCCTTCCATAACGTCGATCAGGACGTGACCGGCGTCCAGGTAGGCCACCAGGTCTGCCTCATCCGGCTCGCCGACGGACCGGACAGCGTCGCGGATCGATCCGTTCGGCTGGCCGGAGCGGGTATCGAGTTCGTCGTAGAAGCCCAGCAATTCCAGCACTGCGTCTCCTTCGACGAGCCGTCCACCCTGCTGGCGCTGGCACGTGCGGCCACCGTTGATCATCAGTGTGTGAAGACAAACGATCACGCGGTGGCCGCAGGTCACAGCGTAGACGCTGCCCGCTGGCAAGAAGCGTTCGAGGGCCTGATGGACCGCATCGCGGGCAGGTTCGCCCGGGTCGAACCCCGACGCCGAATACGCCACCTGGTCCTGGGACTGCTCGCAGACCTGCCCCGGAAGAACTGCTGGACCATCGCCGAATGGGTCGGCGAGGCCACTCCCGACGCCATGCAGCACCTGCTGAGCCGCGCCAAGTGGGACGCCGAAGCGGTCCGCGACGACCTGCGCGACTACGTGGTAGAGCACCTGCACGACGCCCAGGCGGTGCTCGTGGTCGACGAGACCGGCGACGTGAAGAAGGGCAGCCACACCGTCGGCATCCAGCGCCATTACACCGGTACCGCGGGGCGAATCGAAAACGCCCAGGTCGCCGTCTACCTTACCTAGGCAGGTCAGCGAGGACATGCCGCACTGGACCGCGAGCTTTACATCCCGCGCTCGTGGACCGACCATCCCGACCGCTGCCGGACCGCCGGGCTCGCCCCGGACACCACGTTCGCCACCAAGCCCGAACTGGCCACCTGCATGATCACCCGCTTCCTGGACTCCGGCCACCACGCCCCCTGGGTGGCCGGCGACAAGGTCTACGGCGGCAACTCCACACTGTGCGCCGCCCTGGAGGACCGGGCCGCGGGATACGTGCTCGCAGTGGCCCGCACCCACGAGGTCACCACCAGGGCGGGCAAGTTCAGAGCGGACACCTTGGCCAAGAAGCTCCCCAAGTGGGCCTGGCAGAAGCTGTCCGTCGGAGCCGGAGCCAAGGGACACCGCTTCTACAATTGGGCCCACATCGATCTGCCCAGCACCGCGCCAGGTCACCGCCACCTGCTGATCCGCCGCAACCGCACCAGCGGCGAACTCGCCTACTACCGCTGCTTCTCACCCGGGCTGGTACCCCTGGCAGCTCTGGTGCAGGTCGCGGGACCCCGGTGGCGAGTCGAGGAGACGTTCAAGTCCGGAAAAGGTCTGGCCGGACTGGACGAGCACCAGCTCCGCCGCTACACGTCATGGTCCCACTGGGCCAATCTCGCCATGCTCGCCCACGCCTTCCTGGCCGTCGTCCGCGCCCACGAGCACCGTCTCCGCCCAGGCCCCAACGACCTGATCCCGTTGACCTGCAACGAAATCCAGCGGCTCTTCATCGCCCTCGTCGTCCGGCCCGTCCACGAGGCCGGGCACTGGCTACGGTGGTCCCACTGGCGGCGTCGTCACCAAGCCCGTTCCCGGGCCAGCCACTACAGCCGTCAAGCCGCAAGCAAAGCATGATTGTTATATACAGCTGGAGTACTAGGCCCAGCGGCGATCCGAGGCCACCAGCTCTGTCAATCGCACGGTCATGAGTGTCGCGCCGATCAGCATGCGAGCCCAGGCGTCGTCGGCGATCTTGCGGCGCAGGAGGGACTCAGGGCCCCTTCTGCGCCGTACCGATCGCCAGGACGATCACCCGTCGCCCCACCTCGCCTCTACGACGTACAGACATCCTTGAGCTCGTCCGCTGCCGCGTCGATCTTGCTGGAGTCGGGGTTCGTGTCCCCGTTCAGGATCGACTTGTTGTAGTCGGAGATCGCTTGGTCCAGGTCGTCGACCGCTTTGTTGACCTTGCTGTCGTCCGAGTCCGCGTTGATCTTGTCGAGGTTCTTGTCGATCGTCGTGATGGATTCGTCGGTGCGGGTCGGGTCCTTCGCCGCGTCCACGCCGGCCTCGTGGATTGCCTTGAGGCTGTCGGAGATCGTGTTCCAGTTCCCCAGGCAGTCCAGGGAGTTGGAGGTGTCGGTGGGGTCGCAGGCCGTGAGGAGTCCGGCGGTGAGGGTCGCGGTGGCAACGAGGGTGACCATCGTTGCCGCACGGCGTACACGGGGGCGATGCGCGGTCATGGGAGGCCTTTCGGGGCGGGGTCGGTGAGGGACTGCGGATCGGGCCGTCAGGCTCAGGCCCAGGGCTCGTCCGTCGGGGTCCGGGGGGACGCCGGGGCCGGGCCCTTACGGAGGTTGGAGATCAGGCCGCCTGCCGCGCCCAGGGAGACCAGGCCCATTCCGGCCGCCGTCGCGATGCCCTTGGCGCCGTCCATGGCGAAGTAACTGGCCACGGCCACACCGCCGTTGAACAGGAACAGGAACCACAGCGTCGACGTCTTCGACAGGAACGCCTTGATCTTCGGCTTCTTCGCGATACGCGAACCCGTCAGCAACGAGACGGCGATACCGGCGAAAGTGGCCGCGGTCTTCGCCGTGCCGTCGAGTACGGCGCCGGAGGCCGTGCTCGCGGCGAGGCCGCCGATGAAGAACGACCACAGCAGCAGGTTGGCGATGAACGACTTCACGGTGGCGAGCAGCGATTTCACGGGATTTCCTTCGGGGGAAGAGGGAGGAGCGGAGGGATCTTCGGGGCCTGATCTCTGTCCTCTACGATTCCGTCGCGCGCTCGCCGTCACGAGGGACCGTTCTCCCGAATGCATGGTGTAGCGCGCTACACCATGGGGGAGCCGGGGGGGGGTGGGGTTTGTGCGGGCTGTGCTGGTGTGGACCGTGCGGCTGTGCGGGCTGGTGGGGTGGGTCGCCGTCGCGGTCGCCTGTACGTGGCTGCTCGGGGTGGGAGCCGTATCGCGGCCGTGGAACGGGGTGTTGGCGTGGGGAGCCGTTGCCGCGGGGTGTGCCGTGGTCCGGGTGGGGGCGTTGTGGGGGGTGCGGCGGGTTGTGGGGGCCGGGGGTGGTGTTTCCCTCAACAAGGCGGATCACGGCGGGAGTTGGGCGGCTCACGGTCGGCCGGGGTCCGAAGTGCCCGGTCGTCGGCCGCCCTTGGGTGACGTGCTCGGGATCGATTTTGATTCCCGGGGCTGGGTCAGGGGTCGTACCGGCGCCGTGTGGCTTCTCGTGAGTTTCGCCTCCGGCGCGCTGTTCGTCGGGCTGTTGGACACCGGCAGCGGTGACGACCGGGTCGACGCCCTGCGGGACGCCGGTGCCCGGGTGAGTACCGCGACCGTTGCGGAGCGGCCGGGTGGGGTGCGGGAAGACTTGAGCGAGGATGTCGTACGGGGGTATTCGGCGCGGTTGGTGGTCGCCGTGCCCGGCGGGCCCGAGCGGCTCGTCGTGAAGGGGGCCTATACGTACGACAAGCCCCGCGCCGGTGCCGAGGTCACGGTGCTGTGGGCTCCGTCGGCGGCGCAGTTGGGCGGATACGTGCATGAGCGCAAGGATCTGCGCGCGCTTGCAGGGGGACGCTGGAGTGCCTTCTCGGGCGGGGCGGACGGCAGGGACGCCCTCGTCGCCTTTGTGCTTGTCATGGTCGTCGGGTGCGTACTGGCCGCCGTGTTCACCTTCACGGCCGGGCCGGGGGCTCTTCAGGGGCTGGCCTGGTCGCCCGGGGTCCAGACGGTGCGTGCCGCGCTGGTCGTGGCCGTGTTCCTGGGCTGGCGGCCGCTCCTTCTGGGGGACGAGGCCGGCCTGCCGGAGGAGTTGTTCGCCGGGGCTGGGTTCATCCTCGCTCTCCTCGTGTACGTCTTCACCTCAGTGGGGACCATCGGGGACGACTAGACGGGAACGACGACGCCCCGCACCCTCCGGCGAGGGTGCGGGGCGTCGTCGTAGCGGACCTGCTGGTTGTTACTTGACCGGCTGGGGCTCCGGGGCGTTCTCCGGTTCCGCGGTGCCCGCGGGGGGCTCGTCGTCGGCCGGCTTCTTGACCGAGTCGAGGAGGAGCTGGGCCACGTCGACGACCTGGATGGATTCCTTGGCCTTGCCGTCGTTCTTCTTGCCGTTGACCGAGTCGGTCAGCATGACGAGGCAGAAGGGGCAGGCCGTGGACACGATGTCCGGGTTCAGGGAGAGGGCCTCGTCGACGCGCTCGTTGTTGATGCGCTTGCCGATGCGCTCTTCCATCCACATGCGGGCGCCGCCCGCGCCGCAGCAGAAGCCGCGTTCCTTGTGGCGGTGCATCTCCTCGTTGCGGAGGCCGGGGACGCTGGCGATGATCTCGCGCGGGGGCGTGTAGATCTTGTTGTGGCGGCCCAGGTAGCACGGGTCGTGGTAGGTGATCAGACCTTCCACCGGCGTCACCGGGATCAACTTGCCCTCGTCCACCAGGTGTTGGAGCAGCTGGGTGTGGTGGACGACCTCGTAGTCGCCGCCGAGCTGCGGGTACTCGTTGCCGATGGTGTTGAGGCAGTGCGGGCAGGTCGCGACGATCTTCTTCGCGGCGCGGGGCTTCGCCGACTCCGGCACCACCTTGCCGTCGTCGTCCAGTTCCTCGCCGAACGCCATGTTCAGTGCCATGACGTTCTCCATGCCGAGCTCCTGGAACAGGGGCTCGTTGCCGAGGCGGCGCGCGGAGTCGCCGGTGCACTTCTCGTCGCCGCCCATGATCGCGAACTTGACGCCCGCGATGTGGAGGAGTTCCGCGAAGGCCTTCGTGGTCTTCTTGGCGCGGTCCTCCAGGGCGCCGGCGCAGCCGACCCAGTACAGGTACTCGACCTCGGTGAGGTCCTCGATGTCCTGGCCGACGACCGGGACCTCGAACTCGACCTCCTTGAGCCACTCCAGGCGCTGCTTCTTGGCCAGGCCCCAGGGGTTGCCCTTCTTCTCCAGGTTCTTGAGCATCGTCCCGGCCTCGGACGGGAACGCGGACTCGATCATCACCTGGTAGCGGCGCATGTCGACGATGTGGTCGACATGCTCGATGTCGACGGGGCACTGCTCGACGCAGGCGCCGCAGGTGGTGCAGGACCACAGGACGTCCGGGTCGATGACGCCGTTGTCCTCGAGCGTGCCGATGAGCGGGCGTTCGGCCTCAGCCAGGGCCGCCGCCGGTACGCCGGCCAGCTGCTCCTCCGTCGCCTTCTCCTCGCCCTCCATGGACTTGCCGCCGCCCGCGAGCAGGTAGGGCGCCTTGGCGTGGGCGTGGTCCCGCAGCGACATGATCAGGAGCTTGGGGGAGAGCGGCTTGCCGGTGTTCCAGGCGGGGCACTGCGACTGGCAGCGGCCGCACTCGGTGCAGGTGGAGAAGTCCAGCAGGCCCTTCCAGGAGAACTGCTCTACCTGGGAGACGCCGAAGACGTCGTCGTCGCCCGGGTCGGTGAAGTCGATCGGCTTGCCGCCCGAGGTCATCGGGAGCAGGGCGCCCAGGGACGTACCGCCGTCGGCGTTGCGCTTGAACCAGATGTTCGGGAAGGCCAGGAAGCGGTGCCAGGCGACGCCCATGTCGGTCTTCAGGGCGACCGTGATCATCCAGATGAAGGAGGTCGCGATCTTCAGGCCGGCGAAGAAGTACGTGAGGTTCTGGAGGGTGGAGACGTCCAGGTGCCGAAGGCCGGACACCACGGGGTACGAGATGAAGAACGACGCCTCGTACGCGTCCACGTGGTGCTGGGCGCCTTCGAGCGCGTGCAGCATGAAGATGCAGACGCCGACGATGAGGATGACGGCCTCGACGAAGTACGCCTGGCCGAAGTTGGAGCCGGCGAAGCGGGATTTGCGGCCCGGCCGGTTCGGCTTGCTCAGCTGGCGGATCACGATCAGCGTCGCGATGCCGAGCACCGTCATCGTGCCGATGAACTCGACGAAGACGTTGTACGGCGCCCATTCGCCGATGACCGGCAGTAGCCAGTCGGCCTTGAACAGCTGGCCGACGGCGTTGACGATCGTCAGCAGCAGCGAGAAGAAGCCCACCGCCACGAACCAGTGCGCGACCCCGACGACGCCCCAGCGGTTCATCCGGGTGTGGCCGAGGAACTCCTTGGCCACGGTGACGGTGCGCTGGACCGGCTCGTCGGTGCGGGTGCCCGCGGGCACGTTCTGGCCGAGTCGCATGAAGGTGTAGATCTGGAGGACGGCACGGGCGAACAGCGCCACACCGACCACGATCAGAACCAGCGACACGATGATCGCGGCGAGTTGCATTTCAGGGCTCCTCGGGCCTGCGAGGGGTCATTACCGAACCCAGAACATTACTAAGCGGTAACTTAATCGGTCCGACCGAGATTACCCCCATTCTCTGTCGCACTGTAGCCAGCCGTGCGGTGATCTATGTCGCTGAGGGTCGCCTTAAAAACCTGTGACGGTCCGATCGTGTTATTCGTACTGAATTGGTACATTTGCGTCTAATTTGGAACCGTGCTCTACGGGATTCTCGCCGCCACGACCGCCCTGCTCCTCTCCGCCCTCCTCGCCGCGCTGCTCCGGGTGCCCGCTCTGCGTGCCCGGATCGTCGACCGGCGGCGGCGCACGCGCCCGGTGCCGCTGCTCGGGGGGCTGGCCGTCGTGATCGCCGTCGCGGCGGTCACCTGGGGGTGCGACTGGACCGGCGTCGCGCCGCTGGGCGACGACGTCGGCGGCCTGCTGGTCGCCGGGTCCGCCGTCGCCGCGCTCGGGCTCGTCGCCGACGTGTGGCGGCTGAAGACGCGGGTCCTGGTGCTCGGTACGGCGGTGGCGGCGGCCTGTGTCGTGCCGTACGGGGAACTCGGGGTGGCCGGCGGGGTGCTGGCGGCGGCCTGGATCGTGTTCGTCGCGGCTGCCTTCAAGGGGCTCGATCACGCCGACGGGCTGGCCGGGACCGTGGGGGTGGTCACCGCCTTCGGGGTGGGGGCCTGTGCCGCGATGGAAGTGATGGACGGGCTCGCGGTGTTGCTGAGTGTGCTGGCCGCCGCGCTCACCGGGTTCCTGATGCACAACTGGCATCCCGCGCGGATCGCGCTCGGCGCCTGCGGGTCGCTGTTCACGGGCTTCGTGCTCGCCTCGGCGGCCGTGACCGCGCGGGCCGGGCACGATCTCGCGTCCAGTGCGGGCGTGCTGTTCGCGCTCACCGCGCTCGCGAGCGCCGACGCCGTCCTGGTGCTGCTGTCGCGGCGGCTGGCCGGGCGGGCGCTGCTGCGGGGCGGCCCGGACCATCTCGCCCACCGGCTGCGGAGGCTGGGGCTCACTCCGCAGGGGGCGGTGGTGCTCCTCGGGATCGGGGGGTTCTCCGGGGTGCTCGTCGGAGTGCTCGTGCACAACGGGTGGGCGGGTGAGTCCGCCGTGATGTGGGTGGCGGGCGGGGCCCTGGTCGTCGTGTTCGGGCTGCTTAAAGTCTCTGTCTACGGGGTGCGGCGGGCCGTGTCCACGCAGGTCAGGGCCCAGTTGCGTGTAAGGAACGGATAAGAGTTGAGCCTGCTCGACTCAGCTCTGTTGACCCAGCGATGAGTGTGGTGCACACTTGAGTCCGTTCCACTCAAGTCATTGCTGGAGGAATCAACCATGGCACGTGCGGTCGGCATCGACCTGGGCACGACTAACTCCGTCGTCAGCGTTCTTGAAGGCGGCGAGCCCACCGTCATCACCAACGCAGAGGGCGCCAGGACCACGCCGTCCGTCGTCGCCTTCGCCAAGAACGGCGAAGTGCTCGTCGGCGAGGTCGCCAAGCGCCAAGCGGTCACGAACGTGGACCGCACCATCCGCTCCGTGAAGCGCCACATGGGCACGGACTGGAAGATCGAGCTCGACGGGAAGCACTTCAACCCGCAGCAGATGAGCGCCTTCATCCTGCAGAAGCTGAAGCGCGACGCCGAGGCCTACCTGGGCGAGAAGGTCACGGACGCGGTCATCACCGTCCCGGCCTACTTCAACGACTCCGAGCGCCAGGCGACGAAGGAGGCCGGCGAGATCGCGGGCCTGAACGTCCTGCGCATCGTGAACGAGCCGACGGCCGCCGCGCTGGCGTACGGGCTCGACAAGGACGACCAGACGATCCTCGTCTTCGACCTCGGCGGCGGCACCTTCGACGTGTCCCTCCTGGAGATCGGTGACGGCGTCGTCGAGGTGAAGGCCACCAACGGCGACAACCACCTCGGTGGTGACGACTGGGACCAGCGGGTCGTCGACTACCTCGTGAAGCAGTTCGCCGCCGGCCACGGCGTGGACCTGGGCAAGGACAAGATGGCCCTCCAGCGTCTGCGCGAGGCCGCCGAGAAGGCCAAGATCGAGCTGTCCTCCTCCACCGAGACCTCGATCAACCTGCCCTACATCACGGCCTCCGCCGAGGGCCCGCTGCACCTGGACGAGAAGCTCACCCGCGCCCAGTTCCAGCAGCTGACGGCCGACCTGCTGGAGCGCTGCAAGACGCCGTTCCACAACGTCATCAAGGACGCCGGCATCTCCATCAACGAGATCGACCACGTCGTCCTCGTCGGTGGCTCCACCCGTATGCCCGCCGTCGCCGAGCTGGTGCGCGAGCTGACCGGCGGCAAGGACGCCAACAAGGGCGTCAACCCGGACGAGGTCGTCGCCATCGGCGCGTCCCTCCAGGCCGGTGTCCTCAAGGGCGAGGTCAAGGACGTCCTGCTCCTCGACGTGACCCCGCTGTCCCTCGGTATCGAGACCAAGGGCGGCATCATGACCAAGCTGATCGAGCGGAACACGACGATCCCGACCAAGCGGTCCGAGATCTTCACCACCGCCGAGGACAACCAGCCCTCCGTGCAGATCCAGGTCTACCAGGGCGAGCGCGAGATCGCGGCGTACAACAAGAAGCTCGGGATGTTCGAGCTGACCGGTCTGCCGCCGGCCCCGCGCGGTGTCCCGCAGATCGAGGTCTCCTTCGACATCGACGCCAACGGCATCATGCACGTGACCGCGAAGGACCTCGGCACGGGCAAGGAGCAGAAGATGACCGTCACCGGCGGCTCCTCGCTGCCGAAGGACGAGGTCGACCGCATGCGCCAGGAGGCCGAGCAGTACGCGGACGAGGACCACCGCCGCCGCGAGGCCGCCGAGTCCCGCAACCAGGGCGAGCAGCTCGTCTACCAGACGGAGAAGTTCCTCAAGGACAACGAGGACAAGGTCCCCGGCGAGGTCAAGACCGAGGTCGAGGCCGCCGTCGAGGAGCTGAAGGCCGCGCTCAAGGGCGAGGACACCGCCGAGATCCGCACCGCCACCGAGAAGGTCGCCGCGGTCTCGCAGAAGGTCGGCCAGGCCATGTACGCCGACGCCCAGGCCGCCCAGGCCGCGGGCGGCGACGCCCCGGGTGCCGAGGCGCCCAAGGCGGACGACGACGTGGTGGACGCCGAGATCGTGGACGACGAGCGCAAGGACGGTGCCGCGTGACGGAGGAGACCCCGGGCTTCGAAGAGAAGCCCGACGTCCCCTCCGGCGCCACCCCCGACGACGCCGAGCCGCAGGCCGCCGCCTCCTCCTCTCCGGGAGAGGGGGCGGCCCCGGCCGGGGACGCATCAAGTGCACAGATCGCCGGTCTGACGGCCCAGCTGGACCAGGTGCGCAAGGCGCTCGAAGAGCGCACGGCGGACCTCCAGCGGCTCCAGGCCGAGTTCCAGAACTACCGCCGCCGGGTCGAGCGGGACCGCATCACGGTCAAGGAGATCGCCGTCGCGAACCTCCTGACCGAGCTGATGCCCACCCTCGACGACATCGGCCGCGCGCGGGAACACGGGGAACTCGTCGGCGGTTTCAAGTCCGTGGCGGAGTCACTGGAGACCGTCGCCGCGAAGATGGGACTGCAGCAGTTCGGCAAGGAGGGCGAGCCCTTCGACCCGACGATCCACGAGGCCCTGATGCACTCGTACGCGCCGGACGTCACCGAGACGACCTGCGTGGCGATCCTCCAGCCCGGGTATCGCATCGGCGAGCGCACCATCCGCCCCGCGCGGGTGGCCGTGGCCGAACCGCAGCCCGGTGCGCAGGCGGTCAAGGCCGAGGACGAGTCCGAGGCCGGCGACGAGAAGGACAACGGCCCTGAGGAGGGCTGACGCACACACCGGGCGGGCAGACACCGGGCGGAAGGAGGGACGTCGAGGATGAGTACCAAGGACTTCATCGAGAAGGACTACTACAAGGTCCTCGGCGTGCCCAAGGACGCCACCGAGGCCGAGATCAAGAAGGCGTACCGCAAGCTCGCCCGCGAGTTCCACCCGGACGCCAACAAGGGCAACGCCAAGGCCGAGGAGCGCTTCAAGGAGATCTCCGAGGCCAACGACATCCTCGGTGACCCCAAGAAGCGCAAGGAGTACGACGACGCCCGCGCGCTGTTCGGCAACGGCGGCTTCCGCCCGGGGCCGGGCGGCGCGGGCGCCGGGAACTTCAACTTCGACCTGGGCGACCTCTTCGGAGGCGGCGCACAGGGCGGCGGCGCCGGGGGTGCCGGCGGATTCGGCGGCGGGATCGGGGACGTGTTCGGCGGCTTGTTCAACCGGGGCGGCGCGGGCACGACCCGGACCCAGCCCAGGCGCGGCCAGGACATCGAGTCCGAGGTCACGCTCAGCTTCACGGAGGCCATCGAAGGGGCCACGGTCCCGCTGCGGATGTCCTCGCAGCAGCCCTGCAAGGCCTGTTCGGGCACCGGCGACAAGAACGGCACACCGCGCGTGTGCCCGACCTGCGTCGGCACCGGCCAGGTCGCGCGCGGCTCCGGCGGCGGCTTCTCGCTCACGGACCCGTGCCCGGACTGCAAGGGCCGGGGCCTGATCGCCGAGCACCCGTGCGCCGAGTGCAAGGGCAGCGGGCGCGCCAAGTCCTCGCGGACCATGCAGGTCCGGATCCCCGCGGGGGTCACCGACGGCCAGCGCATCCGGCTGCGCGGCAAGGGAGCGCCGGGCGAACGGGGCGGTCCCGCGGGCGACTTGTACGTCATGGTGCACGTCGACGCCCACCCGGTGTTCGGCCGCAAGGACGACAACCTCACGGTGACGGTCCCGGTGACGTTCGCCGAGGCGGCACTCGGCGGCGAGGTCAGGGTGCCCACCCTGGGCGGACCCCCGGTGACGCTGAAGCTGCCGCCGGGCACGCCCAACGGCCGCACCATGCGGGCCCGCGGCAAGGGCGCCTTCCGCAAGGACGGCACCCGGGGAGACCTTCTCGTGACCGTCGAGGTGAGTGTCCCGAAGGACGTCACGGGGAATGCTCGTGACGCGCTTGAGGCGTACAGAGAGGCCACCGCGGGCGAGGACCCGCGGGCGGAGCTGTTCCAGGCCGCGAAGGGAGCATGACAGAGATGGACGGCCGTCGACGCAACCCGTACGAGCTGACCGAGGAGACCCCGGTCTACGTCATCTCGGTGGCGGCCCAGCTCTCCGGTCTGCACCCGCAGACGCTGCGCCAGTACGACCGCCTCGGCCTGGTCTCCCCGGACCGCACGGCCGGGCGCGGCCGGCGCTACTCGGCCCGCGACATCGAACTGCTGCGCACCGTCCAGCAGTTGTCGCAGACCGAGGGCATCAACCTGGCCGGCATCAAGCGCATCATCGAGCTGGAGAACCAGGTCGTGGCGCTCCAGCAGCGCGTCGCCGAACTCCAGGCGGCGGTCGACGGAGCGGCGGCGGCGATCCAGCAGCGCGAGGCCGCCGTGCACGCCTCCTACCGCCGGGACCTGGTCCCGTACCAGGAGGTCCAGCAGACCAGCGCGCTGGTGGTGTGGCGGCCGAAGCGGCAGTCCTCGGACTGACGCACCGACAAACCGTGCAGGGGCCCGGAGGCTCACCCGCCTCCGGGCCCCTTGCCGGTTGTGCGATCTTTGCCCACTCATGAACTCCCGTTGAGTGGAGGGTCGGTAAAGAGCGTTTGGATGGGATTCCGCAACGTCTCCACATACCAAACGGAACGTGGTGTTGCCATCTCGTTAAGTAGTTCCGCTTGACGCCGGTGGCCGCAGCCGCGTTGGCTTTTCAGTCACCTGGGTTGCAATGCTGCGCCCACGTCCGGACGGCACCAGAAGTGAGCTCACCAATGCGTCGTATCGCCATATCCGTGGCCGCGTCCTCGCTGGCCCTGCCCCTGGCCGCCTGTGGCGTGCTCTCCTCGTCGGGGAGCAGCTCGGACGCCACCCCGGCCAAGGGCAACGACATCACGGTGGGCGTCCTGATGCCGGAGAAGACGAACACGCGGTACGCGGAGTTCGACTTCCCGATCATCAAGTCGACGGTCAGCGAACTCACCGACAAGAAGGGCAAGGCCGAGTACCAGAACGCCGGCGGTGTCGCGAGCGTCCAGGACAAGCAGATGCAGAAGATGATCGACCAGAAGGTCGACATCATCATCCTCGACTCCGTCGACTCGCACCTCATCCTGCCCATGGTGAAGAAGGCCAAGGCCGCCGGCATCCCGGTCATCGCCTACGACCGCCTGGCCGAGGGCCCGATCGACGCGTACGTCTCCTTCGACGGCGAACTCGTCGGCGAGGTGCAGGGCCGCTCCCTGGTCGAGGCGCTCGGCAGCAACGTCGACACCTCCGACAAGGTCGTCATGATCAACGGCTCGCCGACCGACCCCAACGCCGGGGTGTTCAAGGCGGGGGCGCTGTCCGAACTCCAGGGCAAGGTGACGGTCGCCGCGAGCTACGACACCAAGGCCTGGGACCCGGACATCGCCAAGTCGGAGATGACCAAGGCGATCGACAAGCTCGGCAAGGACAACATCGCCGCGGTGTACTCCGCCAACGACGCGATGGCCGGCGGCATCATCGACGCCCTGAAGGCGGCGGGCGTGACGAAGATGCCGCCCGTCACCGGCCAGGACGCCGAACTCACCGCCGTGCAGCGGATCGTGACCGGCGAGCAGTACATGAGCGTCTACAAGCCCTACCCCGACCTGGCCGAGGCCGCTGCGAAGATCGCCGTCGCCGAGGTGCAGGGCAGGGACATCGAGTTCGACGCCCTCACCCGCGACTCGGTGGACAGCCCCACCAACAAGAAGATCCCCGCGCAGCTGGTGTCCGTGGTCGCGCTGACGAAGGACAACATCAAGTCGACGGTGGTCGCGGACGGGATCTACAAGATCTCCGACATCTGCACCGCCAAGTACAAGACGGCGTGCGACGCGGCCGGGCTGAAGTAGCCCGGGTTCAGTCGGCGGCTGTGATGGCGTGGAGCCGGGTGTCGTCGCTGCCCACGTACAGCACTCCGGCGTCGACGACGGGCGAGGAGACCACGGGCCCGCCGGTCGGGAAGCGCCAGCGCTCCCGGCCGGTGACGGTGTCCACGGCGTAGACGCAGCCGTCGTCGCTGCCGAAGTGGACCGTGCTGCCGGTGACCGCCGGGGTGGTGCGGACCGGGCCCGTGGCCGTGAAGCGCCACTTGACCTCGCCGGTGGCCGCGTCGAGGGCGTAGAGGCGCTCGTCGTCGTTTCCCACGTAGACCGTGCCGTTCGCGACCGTGGGGGCCGAGCGGACGGCGCTGCCGGTGTCGCGGCGCCACTTCCGATGCCCGTTCGAGGTGTCGAGGGCGTGCAGCTCGCCGCGCTCGTTGCCGACGTAGAGGATTCCGTCGGAGAGGGCGGTGGGGCCGGAGACGGGGGTGTCGACGACCCGGGTGCCCCACTTCTTGCGCCGGGTGTAGGCGTCGAGGGCGTACACGTGGTTGCCCTGGTTGCCGACGATCGCCAGCGGACCGTCCATCGCGACCCACTGGAGCGCCGTCATGCCGACGGCGTAGCGCCAGTGCGGGGTGCCGTGTCCGGCGTCCAGCGCGTACAGCGTGCCGCTGTTGCCGACGCACAGCCGGTCGGCGACGATTCCCACCGTCGCGGACACGCCCATCCGCTGCTCGGCGAACTCCCAGCGTCCCTGTCCGGTGCCCCTGTCGGTCGCGTACAGGGTCCGGCCGGCGGTGGCGTACACGAGATCGCCGCGGACGGCCGGGGTCGACCGCACGGGCCCGGCGCCGAGCGGGCGGCTCCACCTCCGCTCTCCGGTGGCCGCGTCCACGGCGTGCAGGGCACCGCCGTCGCCGCCGACGTACACCACCCCGTCCACCACGGTCGGCGTGGACCGTACGCAGTTGTCGGTCTGGAAGCTCCACAGCTCGGTGCCGGGCGCGGGGCGGGTCCGAACGGGCGCCGCGGGGGCGGGCGTTGGAGCCGGGACCCGGACCGGGACCGCGTCCTCGACGGCGGGCCGGTCCCCGAGGTGCGAGGCCGCCGCCCCCGACACGCTGCGGCTGTCGTCGTCCGACAGGCGCCGGAGTTCCTCCTCCGCGAGGCCGCGTACCGTCGCGTTGCCGGTGCGGTACAGGTGCGCCAGGGACTCCACCGCGCCGAGCCGGTCCGTCGCGATCGGGCTGCGCAGGGCGTGCCGAAGATGCGAGGGCAGCGCCCAGTTGACGTTGCGGGCGATGACGATACGGCCCTCGACGTTCTCCTGTTTCTTGGGCCGCTGTTTCGGCTGCTCGGCCACGACCCGCTCGTGGACGTAGGAGTACAGCTCGTCGAGGGTGATGTCGCCGTCCCCGTCGAGGTCGGCGCCGCCGTCGCGCAGGCCCCGCACCAGGTGGCGGGTGAAGACGGACTGCGGGGCGCTGCCGCTGACCTGGTCGCCCTCGAAGGAGTACTGGGTGGCGTCGGAGGCGGTGAGCACCGTACGGCCGCGGCCCTGGAACCGCTCCAGGGTGTGCACGTCGGCGTCGCCCTTGGCTAGCCGCGCGGCGGCGGGGAAGGCGCCGCCGTAGCAGCAGTCGAGGATCAGTACCTGGCGGCGCGACATGCAGCCGCTCATGGCCCGGTCGATCTGCTCGGCGGGCAGTGACGTGAACAGGAGGTTGTCGCGACGGGTGTTGGCCGCGGCCAGGTGGAGCCGGCCCTCGTCGTCCTTGAGGCCGTGGCCGGTGAAGTAGAGCAGGGTGAGGTCGTCGTGACGGCGGTCGCTGAAGAACGCGCCGATGACCTGGCCGATGCGGTGGTGCGGTTCGTCGACCAGGATGGTGACCTCGTCGAAGGCGGCGATGTCCGGGTCGCGCAGCACTTCGGCGAGTGCCTCCGCGTCGTGCGCGGGCGCGGTCAGCCGGCCCAACCCCGCGTCCTCGTAGGTGTAGTTGGCGATCAGGAGGGCGAGTCTGCGTCCCACGGCTACTCGGTGTCCGTTCCGTGCCGGCGGACGAACGCCTCGACCAGTTCCCGGCGTTCGTCGGCGGATGCCCACTCCAGCTCGATGGTGTCCCCGTCGATGGTGACCGAGACGCGGTGCCGGGCGGACTGGCGGCCGAGCCAGTCCCGCAGGGTCTCGACGAGTGCGGGGAGTACTCCGCCCGAGGCGCTCAGGGCCAGCACCACGGCCCCGACGGTCACCGGATCGACCGCCTTGGCGCCTTCGGGCGACACGTCGCCGGCGAAGGGGCGCAGCGCGTCGAGGTCGAGTCCGCGCAATTCGCCGCGCAGCCGGGACGCCAGCCTCTCGACCTCCTCGGCGTCCGCGTCCCCGTCCGGCGTGAGCCCCAGCACTACGTCCATGGTGTCTCTACCTCCCCGTACGTCACAGTGTGCTGAACCGGGCTGGTCGGCGGGGGAGATTGGGCGAAGTCGACATACGTCAGGCGCGGGTTTTGAGGTGCCGCAGGAGGGCGGCGAGGCCTTCGGGGGCGGTGGCGATGACCGTGCGGGGGCGGTCGCTCTCGCGTAGGCGGATCGTTCCGTCGGGGGTGGTGGCCATGGAGAGGCAGTTCTGTTCGGGGGCTCCGCTGAACGAGGACTTCTGCCAGTGCAGTTCGGACATGCGGGCCTCCTAGAGCATGTAGAGCAAGTGCTGGATGAGGGACAGCGAGTCCTTCACCGAGTGTGCTTCGGGGGCCAACGATACGTCGACAGGTTTGAGGGCGCTGTCGGCGAGGCGCTCGAACAGCGTGCCGTATCGCCGGAGTTGTGCCGGCTCACACAGATAGTCGGTCGCCGTCGCGTGGTCGAGGATCACGGTGCCGAGCTGTGGTGTACGGGGGATGACGTGGACGAAGTTGCCGCTGAGGGCCGCGTACGCCTGCGCGCTGAACGGATAGACCTGAATGGTCACATTGGGCAGTCGGGCCAACTCGATGAGCCGTACCAGCTGTTCGCGCACGACGTGGGTGCTGCCGAACCTCATGTGCAGCGCCGCTTCGTGGATCACGGCGTGCACGGATGGCGGGTTCTTGCCGGTGAGGATGTGCTGCCGTTCCATGCGGAACTTCAGGGCCTCGTCGATGTTCTCGATGCCCAGCTTGGGGCTGTCGAAGATGGCTCGCGCGTAGTCGATGGTCTGGAAGAGACCCGGAATGAACAGTGACTCGTGCACGCGCAGTGACGCGGCCTGGCTCTCCAGCTCGGCGAGGTTCAGTGCACCCGGTCCCAGGTGCTTCTTGTACGCGCTCCACCATCCTTTGCCGGTCGCCTCGGACATGGACACCAGTGCGTCAACAAAGGGCTTGTCTGTGCAACCGTATGTGCGGCACAGCTCCAAGAGTCTTTCGGTCAGGATCGAGGTGCGGCCCAGTTCGATGTGACTGAGCTGCGCGCGGCTCATGCCGATGAGCTGAGCGGCTTCAGCGGCGTTCAATCCCGCCTGCTCGCGCAATTGTTTGAGTTCGCCCCCCAGGCGGTGCTGCCGTTCGCTGATGGTGGTGCGTAGTCCCACGTTCACTCCTTCGCGGCTTCCCCGAAGTCTGCACTGCGCCGGGTGCTTGGTCCATTGAATCTCGTGAACTGGTTGATATGTATAACCCTGAGACTCTACGGTGAGTATGGAATCGGTCACGCACTGAAACCACTCAACTCCCCCTGCCCACCATCCGACAGGAGCCGACCTCCCCCATGGACCCATCCCGTCGCGCCCCCCACCGCCCAGCCCAACTCACCCACGAATACAGCCTCTTCGCCCCCGCCGACGCCACCGCACCCCGCGTCTGCCGCGACTTCGTGCGGGCCGTCCTCTTCACCCACGACCGCGAACCGCTCGTCATGCCCGCGGCCCTGTGCACCTCGGAACTCGTCACCAACGTCCACCTGCACACGAAGGGCACCGCCATGCTCCGCATCCGCCTCACCCCGGCCCGCTTCCGGGTCAGCGTTTTCGACGAGAGCCCGGACCCGCCCGTGGTTACGCACGCTGCTGCTGGGGCGATCGCTTGCCGGGGGAGGGGACTCGCTCTCGTCGAGGAGATGGCGGACGCGTGGGGCGTCGCCGACGGGAGGGCGGGGCGGTACGCGAAGGGGGTGTGGTTCGAGCTGGGCGGGGTGTCGGCGCTGCGCGCGGCCGGCGCCCCGAGGGCGTAGGCCACGACGTGGGCCACATGCCCTGCACCCTCACCCGCACGCTGTACGGCGGTCAGGCCGGCGGGGCGGGCAGGGCGGCCTTGGCGGCCAGTCGGAGGTTTCTGATCATCGGATTCGGGTCGCCCCCGCGGCTGACCAGGACGACCTGGCTGGGGGGAGCGCCCTCGATCGGGACGGTGACGAGGTCGGAGCGCAGTGAGCTGCGCCGGTCGCCGACCGGCAGTACGGCGATCGCCCTGCCGCTCGCGACGAGTTCGAGCTTGTCCTCGTAGCTCTCGGCCGGCGGCACACCGGCCCCGAGGATCCGGTAGGAAGCCCAGTCCGCGGTCTCGAACGCGCACGGCGCCGCCTCCTCGCCGGCCAGTTCCTCCGCGGTCACCGACGTGCGGTCGGCCAGGGGGTGGCCGTGCGGAACCACGAGCATCCTGGGCTCCTCGTACAGCGGGGTGGTGATCACGTCGCCGGCGGCGAGCGGCAGCGGGGCCCGTGCGATCAGGGCGTCGACGCGCCCGTCGGACAGCGCCCCGACGTCACGGCAGCTCAGGTACCGGGTGGCGATCTCGGCGTCCGGGTGACGGCGGCGCAGTTCCCGTACGGCGGCAGTGATCACCAGGTCTTCGACGTAGCCGACGGCGATGCGTGCGGTCTGCGCGTGTTCACGCACGGCCGACTCGGCCTGGTGGGCTGCCCGCAGCAGGGCATGGGCCCGGGGAAGGAACTTCTGGCCGGCCGGGGTGAGCCGGGTGCCCTGGGGTACGCGGTCCAGCAGCCGTACGCCGAGATTCCTCTCCAGTCGCTGGATCTGGCGGCTCAGTGCCGGCTGGGCCACGTGCAGCTCGGTGGCGGCCCGGCCGAAGTGCTGGTGGGCCGCCACCACGGTGAAGTAGCGCACCAGCCGCAGTTCCAGGTCCTGTCCGAGATCGTTCACCTGTCCAGCGTACGGGTCATGCCGTTTCGGAATGCCCGGGTTGCCGAACCGGTCTTGGACGGCCGTGTCGTCGTGGGCCTTGACTGAAGGAGCAACGTTTCCCCGAGAACCCGAGAAGGCGACAGACGCGATGAAGGCGATCCAGTTCCACGAAGCGGGCGGGCCGGCGGTTCTGCACTATGACGAGGTGCCGGTTCCCGGGATCGGACCGGGCGAGGTGCTCGTGCGGGTGCACGCGGTGGGCATCAACCCGCCGGACTGGTACCTGCGTGAGGGGATGAAGGTCATGCCGGCCGGGATGAGGCCGGTGCTGGAGTTCCCGCTGATCCCCGGAACGGACATGTCGGGCGTGGTCCAGGCGGTCGCTCCGGACGTGCGGGGGTTCGCCGTGGGTGACGAGGTCTTCGGCATGCTGCGGTTCCCCGGATTCGACGGCCGGACGTACGCGGAGTACGTGGCCGCGCCGGCGTCGGACCTGGCCCACAAGCCCGCCGGTATCGGCCATGTGCAGGCGGCCGGCGCGCCGATGGCCCTGCTGACGGCCTGGCAGTACCTGATCGATCTCGGCCACGACGTGCCGTCTCCCTTCACCGGCCGGGTGCACCGGCCGGTGCCGATCACGCCGGGGACGACCGTGCTGGTCAACGGGGCCGCCGGTGGTGTGGGGCACTTCGCGGTGCAGCTGGCGAAGTGGAAGGGGGCCCGTGTCGTCGCGGTGGCTTCGGGCCGGCACGAGGAGTTCCTGCGCAAGCTCGGCGCCGACGAGTTCATCGACTACACCAGGACGCGGGCCGCGGACGTGGTCAGCGGTGTCGACCTGGTGATCGACACCGTCGGCGGCCCGGACAGCTCACGCCTCCTGACCGTGCTCAAGCGCGGTGGCACCATGCTTCCGGTGTTCTTCGCCGAGTACGACCCGGAGGAGACGGCGCGGCTGGACATCTCGGTCTCGAACATCCAGGTGCGTTCCAACGGCCCCCAACTTGCCGGGATCGGGCGCTTGTTCGACGAGGGCGCGCTCCAGGTCGGGGTCGACAGCACCTACCCGCTGTCGGAGGCGGGCAGCGCACACGAGCGAGCCGCGCAGGGCCACATCCAGGGCAAGATCGTGCTGACGGTGGTCGCGTGATCGCCGAACTCCAGCAGGCGGTGGCGCACTACGCCCACGCCCTGGACGAGCTGGACGTGCCCGCGCTGGAAGCGCTCCTGACCGAGGACACCACCTGGACCTTCACGATGCCCGGACGCGCAGCGCTCGGCCCGGTCGCCGGACGCGCGGCGGTGCTCGACTTCGTCCGTGCCGGGCACCGGGCCCAGGCCGGAAGGGTGCGGCACCACCTGGGCGGTGTCGTGGTCACGAGGGCGGACGCCGACACCGCCGAGGCGCGGGCCTATCTGGTGCAGACGAGGAACACCGGCGCGAGCATCCGGACGATCTCGACCGGGGTCTACACGTTCGGCCTGCGCCGGTCCGACGGCCGGTGGCGAATCGCCGAACTCGCCCTGGCGCTGGACAACGCCCTTTAGGGCCGGGCCGAGCGGTGCGCCAAGGCGGGTCGAGCCGGAGTTCACGCCACGCGCGTGAACTCCACCGTCACCTCCGGCGGCCCGCCGGCCACCCCCCGGTAGATCCCCTTGTGCGGGGTCACGTCGTCGTAGTCGCGCCCGCGCCCCACGACCACGTGGGACTCGTCCGGGCGGGTCCGGTTCGTCGGGTCGTAGCCGCACCAGTCGCCCGCCCAGTACTCGATCCAGGCGTGGCTCTGCCCGGCCACCGGCCGGTGCAGCTCGGCCTCCCGCTCGGGGTGGAGATAGCCGGAGACATAGCGCGTGGGCAGTCCCAGGCCCCGCAGCAGCGCGATGGTGACGTGCGCGATGTCCTGGCAGACCCCGGCGCCCTGCTCCCAGGCCTCGGCGGCGGAGGTGTTCACCCCGGTGACGCCGGGGAGGTACGCCACCCGGTCGGCGACCAGCGCGGAGACCGCGACGGCCGTCCCGTGCGGATCGAGTCCTGCGGCCGCCTTGCGCGCCTTCTTCAGCAACTTGGGCGGGACGGTCGTACGGACGGTGGGGCCGATGAACTCCAACAGGCGGGAGTTCGTGGTCCGTTCGGCCACCTCCTGCCAGGTGGGCGCCGCGCCCAGCGCGTCCGGCGGGGAGGTCTCGACCAGGCTGGACGCGGTGATCGTGAGGTCGGCGTGCGGGTCCATCAGGTCGAAGCCGGTGACCTGGGTGCCCCAGTAGTCCCAGTACGACCAGGTGGGTGTGGTCGGGTTCACCGTGACGCGTGCGTCCAGAGTCGTCTGGCCGGGCAGCGTCAGCGGGGTCATCCGCACCTCGTTGTGGGAGGAGACGGCCGCCTGGGCGTACGACACGCGAGTGGTGTGACGGATGCGAAGCCTACGGGTCAGGGGTATTTGGTTCATGTCAGGCTCCTTCCTGGGCCCACTCGACGTGGCCCTGGTACGGGAAGAACAACTCCGCGACCGCCTCCGCCGAGTCCATGCAGGCACGCTGCAAGTCCTTGAGGAGGGCGGGGAGTTGTTCTTCCAGGGCGTGCGAGTCCAGGTATTCGAGGCGGGTGCGGAGGCGGCCGATGGGGCGGCGGGCGGGGTCCTGGCGCTGGCGGCCGAGTGCGGTGAGGCACTCCTCGGCCGTCGTCAGCGCGTGCAGTGCCGAGCGGGGGAAGTCCCGGTCCAGGAGCAGGAATTCGGCCACGCGCGGGGTGTCGCCGAAGCCGCCGTAGACGCGCGCGTACGCCTCGTCGGCGCCGGAGGCGCTCAGGAGTGTCGGCCAGTCGGGTGCGTGGGCCGCGTCCAACACCCGTACGGAGAGGAGTCGTACGGTCATGTCCACCCGCTCCAGGCTCCTGCCCAGGACGACGAAGCGCCAGCTGTCGTCGCGGCTCATCGTGGAGTCGGCGAGGCCGAAGAACAACGCGGCGCGTCTGCGCACGAGTTCGAGGTAGGCGTAGGGGCCGGTGCGGCGGGCCGCGAGGCGCTGGTCGGCCAGGGCGTGCCAGGTGGAGTTGAGGCACTCCCACATCTCCGAGGAGACGGCCTCGCGGGCGCTGCGGGCGTTCAACCGGGCCGCGCCCAGGGCACCTTCGATGGAGCACGTCGAACGGGCGTCGAAGGCGAGCTGGTCCAACACCTGCTGCATGTCGACGCGTTCGCCGCCCGCGTCGACCCCGAGGATCGCGTACAGCGACCGGCAGGCCACGTCCTCGTCGCGCCAGGGGTCCTCCAGCATGCGGTGCAGATAGGCGTCGAGGATGCGCCCGGTGGTGTCGGCGCGCTCGACGTAACGGCCCGTCCACGTCAGGGCCTCGGCTATCCGGGAGAGGATCACGTCGTTCACTGCTGCTGCGCCCCTTCCTGTACGACCGTGGGGTTGCCGTCGGGGCCGAGCTGGCGGGGTGCCACCTCGGGCAGTTCGCCGTCCGGGGTCACCGGCTGGGGGTGTTCGGCGGGGCCCTCGGCGAGGACCCAGGTGTCCTTGGAGCCGCCGCCCTGGCTGGAGTTGACGATCAGGTTGCCCTCCTGGAGGGCGACGCGGGTGAGGCCGCCGGGGAGGACCCAGACGTCGGTGCCGTCGTTGACGGCGAAGGGCCGTAGGTCGATGTGGCGGGGGGCCATGCGTTCACCCGCGAGGGTGGGGGAGGTGGAGAGGGCGACGGGGCGCTGGGCGATCCAGCCGCGCGGGTCGGCGGCGACGGCTTTGCGAGTGCGTTCGAGGGTCTTCGCGTCGGCCTTGGGTCCGATGACGATGCCCTGGCCGCCGGCGCCGTCGACCGGTTTCACGACCAGCTGGTCGATCTGGTCGAGGACCGCCTCCAACTGGCCCGGCTCGTCGGGGCGGTAGGACTCCACGTTGGGGAGAATCGGTTCCTCGGAGAGGTAGTAGCGGATGAGGTCGGGGACGTAGGTGTAGAGGAGCTTGTCGTCCGCGATGCCGTTGCCGACCGCGTTCGCGAGTGTGACGTTCCCGGCCTGGGCGGCGTTCATGATGCCCGGGCAGCCGATCACCGAGTCGGGGCGGAAGTGCAGCGGGTCGAGGAAGTCGTCGTCGAGGCGCCGGTATACGACATGGACGGGCACCTCGCCGCGCGTGGTGCGCATCCACACCCGGTTGTTGCGGCAGACCAGGTCGTGGCCCTCCACCAGCTGGACGCCCATCAGCCGTGCGAGCAGGGCGTGTTCGAAGTAGGCGGCGTTGCTCGGGCCCGGGGTGAGGACCACGACCCTCGGGTCCGTGGTCCCGGCGGGCGCGGCGGCGCGCAGCGCGGCGAGAAGCCGTCCCGCGTACCCGTCGACGGGCACCACGTGCTGCTCGGCGAAGAGGGACGGGAAGATCCGGGTCATCGCCCTGCGGTTCTCGATGACGTACGAAACCCCGCTGGGGACCCGCACGTTGTCCTCCAGGACCCGGAACTCCCCGGCCTCGTCGCGGACGAGGTCGATGCCGGCGACGTGGATGCGGACTCCGCCCGGTGGCTCGACGCCCTGCGCGGCCCGATGGAAATGAGCCGAGTTGAGGAGCAGCCGCCAGGGCACGACCCCGTCCTCGAAGGCGCGGCAGTGGGAGTAGGCGTCGGAGAGGTAGGCCTCGAGTGCGCGTACGCGTTGCGCGACGCCCCGCTGGATGAGGTCCCACTCCAGCGCGTCGATGATCCTCGGCACCAGGTCCAGTGGCCAGGGCCGTTCCTCGCCCGCGAAGGCGTAGGTCACCCCCCGGTCGGTGAACGCGCGGGCCATCTGGTCCGCGCGGAAGCGCAGTTCACTCGGCTCGATCGGCTGGAGTGCCGCCAGTACCGGCTCGTAGGCGGTTCTGACCTCACCCGGCCGCACAAACATCTCGTCCCACGCATCGGCCAATGCGTATGCGTCAAATATGTCCGCCATGAGGGGACGTTAGAGGCGGTACGTAACGCGGCGATCTCTGAGTGATTTCCGGCAGCTCACGCGGAAAGTGATACGGCGAAGCGGCCGGCGGCCGGGGCCGGGTACCCCCCAGCTTGTTGCAAGGTGGCGCGCGGAGGTGGGGAGATAGTGGGCGTCATCGGTTGTTTTCGGGGCTCGTTCGAGCGGGAGCCGTGTTGCGGAGCAGGTCGGGTCCGCGCATAGTTGCGCTGCAAAGAGCCGGGAACCGGGGGTGGGATGGGCAATGACCGGGCACGGGACGGACGCGCATCCACACGGTGCTGACCGACTCTGCGACGCCGGGGACCTCGTGTACTCCCGGGCCGTACGACGGGGCCGGGTGCCGCGCACGGACGCCGAGCCGGTGCCGTGTCTGCTGGAGCTCGCCCTCCTCCACCCCGACCCCGACGACATGGACTGGCTGGTGCCGACCTCCCCGCAGGAGGTCATGACCCGGCTGCTGCGCGGGGTCTACGACGAGGTCAGCGAGAGTCACCGGCGGGTGGGTTCGGCGGTCGAGGCCTTCGAGCGGTACGCCGGTCTGAGCCGCCGTGTCGAGGCGTCCGCGCCGGCGTCGGGGGCCCTGGAGGGCGCCGCGATCCGCGTCCTGGACGGGCTCGCCCGTATCCAGGCGGCGATGGACGACGCGACCGCGGCGTGCACCGGCGAGGTCCTCACCGTCCAGCCCGGCGGCATCCGCCGCGAACCCGAACTCACCGAGGGCCTGCACCGCGCCCTGGCCCTGCGCTCGCGCGGGGTGCGGATGCGCGACCTGTACACCCATGTCGCCCGGCACGGCCAGGGCCTGCTGAACTACCTGGAGTTGATGGGCGACGCGGTCGAGGCGCGGACGCTGGACGAGGTCGTGGACCGCCTCATCCTGTTCGACCGGACGGTCGCCTTCATCCCCGCCAGCGCCGACCACACCATGGCCCTCGAACTGCGGCACCCGGCGCTCATCGACTACTTCGTGACGGTCTTCGACCGGCTGTGGCGCCTCGCGATCCCCGTCGCCGCCCCGCTGCCCGACACCGGCATCGAGGGCATTTCCCACCGCGAACAGTCCATCGCGGCCCTGCTCGCGGAGGGCCACCAGGACGCGGTGATCGCGGAACGGCTCGGCATAAGCGTCCGCACCTGCCGCGCGCACATCGCCCGGCTGTCGGAGACGCTCGGCGCGGCCAGCCGTACCCAACTCGGCGTCCGTATCGCCCAGGTGGGCCTGGACGGCGCCGCGTCACGCGTGCCGGACGTCCCGGCCCAGCTCACTCCCGCCGACCAAGAATCCCCGACTGTCCGATGAGATAGCCCAGTTGGGCCCGGCTCTCGCTGCCGAGGGTGGCGGCGAGTTTGGCTATGTGGACGCGGGCGGTGCGGATGTTCATGCCGAGGCGGTCGGCGATGACGGCGTCGGTGTGGCCCTCTGTGAGGAGGGCGGCTATGGCTCTTTGGCGGGCGGTGATGCCGTTGAGGGAGGGCTGTTGGCCCGCTTCGGGGTAGAGGGGGGTGGCGAGGTGCCAGAAGCGGTCGAAGACCGTGGCGCAGAAGGCCACCAGGGAAGGGTGGCGGACCTCCAGGGCGAGGGTGCGGTCCTCGTTGGCGGGCAGGAAGGCGACGGCGCGGTCGATGACGATGAGGCGGTTCGGGATCTCGTCCAGGGTGCGGGCCGCGACGTTGCCGCGCAGCCGCTCGTAGCGGGCGACGACGGACGGGGCGTGGCGCAGGGTGTGCTGGTAGAGCGTGCGGAGCCGGCCGCCGCGGTCCAGCAGGGCCTGGTCGCGGGCCAGCGCCTCGGCGTGGAACTCGGGGGCCGTGTAGGCCGTGTGCGTGATGTGCGGCTGGATGGCGAGGACCTCGCCCGAACTGGCGGCCATCGCCTGGGTGATGGCGGAGCCGATCCGGTCGAGTCCGCTCAGGACCTCGACCGTGGGGACGTGTTCCGTGCCCGGGCCGTGGCCGGCGATCCGCATCAGCGGTTCGAATACGGACTCCAGACGGTCCTCGAACCGCCGCTCCTCCGCGACGCGCTCCGCCGATCTCCGCAGTAGCCGGTGCAGCACCGAACCGGGCGCGACCGGGCGCAGCCGGCGGGGATCCTCCACGTCGGGGTGGACCAGACCGAGATCGACCAGGCAGGGCGTGCTCTCCGCGTCCTCGGCCGGCACCTGCCCCTCGCGCAGTGCGCGGGCGTACAGGCTCAGCCCCTCCGCGCACAGCTCCTCCACTCCGTGCGTGTGCGCCTCGGTCAAGGCCCGCTGTCTCCCTCCCGCGTCGGTTCGTCCTGCTGAAGGATTCCCGACTGGGCTATGAGGAAGCCGAGCTGGGCGCGGCTGCCGCTGCCCAGGGCTGTCGCCAGTTTGGCGATGTGGGCGCGGCAGGTGCGCACGTTCATGCCCAGCCTGCGGGCGATGGCCTCGTCGACATGGCCCTCGACGAGGAGTTTGGCGATGGAGTGCTGGATGTCGGTGATGCCGTCGGGGGCGGTCTCGTACGGGGCGCCGGTGCTCAGTGGGACCGCGCGGGCCCACATGAACTCGAAGACCTTGACCAGATAGCTGACGAGTCCGGGGTGGCGAAGTTCCAGGGCGACCTTCTGGTCGTCGCGGGCGGGGATGAAGGCGACGGTCTCGTCGCAGATGATGAGCCGCTCGACCAGCTCGTCGATCGTGCGGTACTCGACCTTGCCGTTGGCGAACTGGTCCGTGTAGGCCAGCTTCTCCGGGCTGTAGCGGGCCGTGTGCTGGTACAGGGTCCGGATGCTCACACCACGTTCGACGAGCGGCCTGTCGCGCTCCAGCCCCTGAACGAGGCTGCGCTCGGGGCGGTGGCCGCTCGGCTGGACCGTGAGCATCTCGTGCTGGCACTGGGCCGTGGCCAGGTCGAGGGCCGCGTTGATGCGGTCGTTGCCCTCCAGCACCGTGATCGAGTGGGTGCTCGTCGTGGTCTGGGCGGTGAGGGCCATGAACGGCTCGAAAGCGTCGGCCAACTCGATCGACAGCCGCCGGCGCTCGGTGATCTCGTGCTCGATGGGGTTGAGCCGCTGGGCCAGGGCAACCGATGGAGGAACTGGACGCAGCCAGTTCGCGTCGTCAGGGTCGGGATGGAGAAGGGCGAATTCCATCAGGCACGGAGCGGGTTCCACGTCCGCGCGGGCTATTCGTCCCGTGCGTAGAGCATTCGCGTACAGGCGCCCGCCCTCCTCACAGAGTTTGGCCACCGTGTGGGGATGTGTCGCCCTTGTCCCTTTTGTTCCCAAATCTCCACCCCCCAGGGTCCTGAACGTGCAGGAACATGATGCATCGATTATGTGGCCATGAAGTGCCCGAATGAGCCATCGTCGTACTCGACGGGGGAAGAGGGACCTTCAAGTGAGGATGAAGCCGACTATGCGTAACAGAATGCTTCACTCGGTGCTTGTCGCCGCCTTCTCCGCCGTCGTGGCCTTCGGAGCGTTCGGTGGGGCCTCCGGCGAGAAGAGTGACACTCGGGCGGACAGCGTCTGGCCGGCGGCTGCTCAGACCGTTGTTGTCGCCGGTGACAGCGTCTGGCCGGTGGTTTCTGCTCACACAGACGACAGCGTTTGGGCTTGACGTGACGACGCCTCCTGACGACCGGTCCTTCCGACGCGAGATGGCCACGGCCTACCGCTCCGGCTGGCACTTCATCGATCTGGCCACCGCCATCCCCCACAGCGGTGACTCGCTCATGGTGACGGTGTTCGGCGAGCCGGTGGTGGTGACCCGCGACGAGGACGAGGACGTACGGGCGTACCGGTGTCTGCGGCGGCCTCGGGGGGCGCCGCAGCCAGTGCGATGTGCCATCAGGTACGGAATGATCTTTGTGAATCTTGACCAGCGAGACCACCGGCTGGTGGAAACGGATGCCCCCGACGTCCAGACCATCTCAGCCACCCCCCGCAGTGCCTGACGCGATTCCCCCGTCGTAACAGATCGCTCAGGTGCTTCCCCCCGCAGCGGCGTCACCGTGACCTGAACACGGTGACGCCGCTGCAGTTTGGGCGAAATGTCAGGGTATGGGCCAGGCCGCAGTGGCCTGAAGTGATCGCTTCAGCCCCGCCCCAGCGCCCGCGTCAGCTCGATCTCGATCACCACCCGTGACGGGTTCGGCGACGGCGTCCGCCCGTAGGCCCTGTCGTCACATTCCCGCCTGCCGAGCGGCGCCATGCACGCACTCTCGCCGCACCGGGCGCAGACCCACGTACAACCAGTACGCGGGTCTGCGCCCGGCACTCCCCCAGCCTTCGGCCGGGGGGACCCCCAGAGCACGCACCTGACGCCGCCCGGCCGCCCTTCGGGCGACGACGGGAATGTGACGACAGGGCCCAGCGCCCGGCGTACCGGCGCTCCGCCTCCGCGACCCGGTCCGGCTCCGCGCGGACGAAGGCCCGGCCCTCCAGCGTCGCCCAGCGCCGCCCGTCCACCTGGCACACCGCGACCCGGGCCCCGGGCGGGCCGGCGGCCAGTACGTTCGCCACCTTCCGGCTCGACTTGTTGGCGATGACCCGAGCCAGCCGCGCCTGCGGGTCGTATGTCACTCCGACCGGGACCACGTGCGGGCTGCCGTCGGGGCGCGGGGTCGTGAGGGTGCACAGATGCCGTTCCTGCCAGAAGGTGAGGTACGACGGGTCGGGATCGCCCGGGTTCACCGGATATGAGGCCATGGTCCCGGAACTTAGTCCCCCGATCCGCCCCGCCACTGCCTTGAGTGGAATAGACTCAACTTTGTGCACGTTGACCGAGTCAGTCCGTGCACGAAGGCCGTAGGAGGAGGAGTACCGGAACGTGGACGCCGAGCTGACCAACAGGAGCCGGGAAGCGATCAACGCGGCCAGCAGCCGCGCCGTCACCGGGGGGCACGCCGACCTGACCCCGGCGCACCTGCTTCTCTCGCTGCTCGCGGGGGAGGACAACGAGAACATCACCGACCTGCTGGCCGCCGTCGACGCCGACCAGGCCGCCGTACGGTCCGGGGCCGAGCGCGTGCTCGCCTCGCTGCCCAGCGTGACCGGGTCGACGGTCGCGCCCCCGCAGCCCAGCCGTGAACTGCTCGCGGTGCTCGCGGACGCCGACGAGCGCGCGAAGGAGCTCGGCGACGAGTACCTCTCGACCGAGCACCTGCTGATCGGCATCGCCGCGAAGGGCGGCGCGGCCGGGGACGTACTCTCCCAGCAGGGGGCCAGTGCGAAGAAGCTGCTGGACGCGTTCCAGAAGAGCAGGGGAGGGCGCCGGGTGACCACACCCGACCCCGAGGGGCAGTACAAGGCGCTGGAGAAGTTCGGTACGGACTTCACGGCCGCCGCCCGCGACGGCAAGCTCGACCCTGTCATCGGGCGGGACCAGGAGATCCGGCGGGTCGTCCAGGTGCTGTCCCGCCGCACCAAGAACAACCCCGTCCTCATCGGCGAGCCCGGCGTCGGCAAGACCGCCGTCGTCGAGGGGCTCGCTCAGCGGATCGTCAAGGGGGACGTGCCGGAGTCCCTCAAGAACAAGCGGCTGGTCTCGCTCGACCTCGGCGCGATGGTCGCGGGCGCGAAGTACCGCGGCGAGTTCGAGGAGCGGCTCAAGACCGTCCTGGCCGAGATCAAGGACTCCGACGGCCAGATCATCACCTTCATCGACGAGCTGCACACCGTCGTGGGCGCGGGCGCCGGCGGCGACTCCGCCATGGACGCCGGCAACATGCTGAAGCCGATGCTCGCCCGCGGCGAACTCCGCATGGTCGGCGCGACCACCCTCGACGAGTACCGCGAGCGCATCGAGAAGGACCCGGCGCTGGAGCGCCGCTTCCAGCAGGTGCTGGTCGCGGAGCCGTCCGTCGAGGACACCATCGCGATCCTGCGCGGACTCAAGGGCCGTTACGAGGCCCACCACAAGGTCGTCATCGCGGACAGCGCGCTGGTCGCCGCCGCGACCCTCTCCGACCGGTACATCACCTCCCGCTTCCTCCCCGACAAGGCGATCGACCTCGTCGACGAGGCCGCCTCCCGGTTGCGGATGGAAATCGACTCCTCCCCGGTCGAGATCGACGAACTCCAGCGCTCCGTCGACCGGTTGAAGATGGAGGAGCTGGCCCTCGACAAGGAGAAGGACGCCGCCTCCATCGAGCGGCTGGAGAAGCTGCGCCGCGACCTCGCCGACCGCGAGGAGGAGCTGCGCGGCCTCAACGCCCGCTGGGAGAAGGAGAAGCAGTCCCTCAACCGCGTCGGCGAGCTGAAGGAGAAGCTCGACGAACTCCGCGGCCAGGCCGAACGCGCCCAGCGCGACGGCGACTTCGACACCGCCTCCAAGCTGCTCTACGGCGAGATCCCCACCCTGGAGCGGGACTTGGAGGAGGCATCCCAGGCGGAGGAGGAGGCCTCCAAGGACACGATGGTCAAGGAAGAGGTCGGCCCCGACGACATCGCCGATGTCGTGGGTTCCTGGACCGGCATCCCCGCAGGCCGCCTCCTGGAGGGCGAGACGCAGAAACTCCTGCGCATGGAGGAGGAGTTGGGCCGTCGGCTCATCGGCCAGCAGGAGGCCGTACAGGCGGTCTCCGACGCCGTACGGCGCACCCGCGCGGGCATCGCGGACCCCGACCGCCCCACCGGCTCGTTCCTGTTCCTCGGCCCGACGGGCGTAGGCAAGACCGAACTCGCCAAGGCCCTCGCCGACTTCCTCTTCGACGACGAACGCGCCATGGTCCGCATCGACATGTCGGAGTACGGCGAGAAGCACAGCGTGGCCCGGCTGGTCGGCGCGCCTCCCGGCTACGTCGGCTACGAGGAGGGCGGCCAGCTCACGGAGGCGGTGCGCAGGCGCCCGTACTCGGTGATCCTGCTGGACGAGGTCGAGAAGGCGCACCCGGAGGTCTTCGACGTCCTGCTCCAGGTGCTGGACGACGGGCGGTTGACGGACGGTCAGGGCCGCACGGTCGACTTCCGCAACACGATCCTGATCCTCACCTCGAACCTGGGCAGCAACTTCCTGATCGACCCGAGCACCGGCGAGGACGAGAAGAAGGAACAGGTCCTCCAGATCGTCCGGGCCTCCTTCAAGCCGGAGTTCCTCAACCGGCTCGACGACCTGGTGGTGTTCTCCGCCCTGAACCGGGAGGAGCTGGGCCGGATCGCCGGGCTCCAGATCGACCGCCTGGCCAAGCGCCTCGCGGAACGCCGCCTCACCCTGGAGATCACCGACGAGGCCCTGGCCTGGCTCGCGGACAACGGCAACGACCCGGCCTACGGCGCGCGACCGCTGCGGCGGCTGGTGCAGACCGCGATCGGCGACCGCCTCGCCAAGGAGATCCTGGCGGGCGAGGTCAAGGACGGCGACACGGTCCGGGTGGACGCGTTCGGGGAGGGGTTGATCGTGGGGCCGGCGACCGGCAAGACGCTGTGACGCCCGGCGCTCCTCAGTAGGAACGCGCGTCGAAGCCGACGAGGGCGGTGTCCCCAGCGGACCCGCCCTCGCTCTCGTCCTCGTCCTCGTAGCGCACGCTCACCGTCACGGCGTAGGCGCCGGGCGAGTGTGCGTGCGCCTGTGTTTCGCGGATGACGTGGACGCACATGTCGTCGTCCCCGTCGCAGGGGACGTCCGCGGCGTCCGGGAAAGACTCGGCCGGCCATCCGGCCACCGCCGCGCGCGGCACGCGGAAACTGCCGTCGTACGCCTGGCCTCCCCAGGTGTACGAGGTGCAGTCCTCGTCGCGGGTGCCTTCGGGCAGCGCGGCCCCGGAGAAGTCCATGGCCTCGGCGCAGCCAGCCCTGGTGACGGTGCCGGGAGGGTCGTCACCGGAGGCCGCGTAGAGCATCGTGCGCCCGAACCACCAGGCCGCCCAGACCACGAAAACCAGGCACGCCCACCACATCCCCCGGAGCAGCCACCGCGTCGTAGTCCGCATGTGCATGGCCGTATCCGGTCAGCCCGTGGCGGACAGACCCGGCAGGGGTTGCCACGCCCCTCCCCGGATGGGGGAGGATGGCGGAATCCGTACGAAGGGAAATACACGGTGAGCATCGACCCGTCCTCGATTCCGAACTTCGGGGGCCAGCCCGAGCCGCAGCAAGGACCGGCGGGCCCCGTCGTCCCGGATCAGGACCTCGTGAAGCAGCTCCTCGACCAGATGGAGCTGAAGTACGTCGTCGACGACGAGGGAGACCTCGCGGCGCCGTGGGAGCAGTTCCGTACGTACTTCATGTTCCGCGGTGAGGACGACCAGCTCGTCTTCTCGGTCCGGACGTTCTACGACCGTCCCCACGAGATCGACTCCAAGCCGCAGCTGCTGGAGTCCATCGACGACTGGAACCGCCGCACCCTGTGGCCCAAGGTCTACAGCCACACTCACGACGACGGCACCGTCCGTCTGATCGGTGAGGCGCAGATGCTGATCGGCACCGGCGTCGACCTGAACCACTTCGTCTCCTCGACGGTCAGCTGGGTGCGCGCCGCCATCGAGTTCGACCGCTGGCTCGTCGAGCAGCTCGGTCTGACCGAGGAGGTCGACGAGGCCACGGAGAAGCCGGAGGACGACGAGGAGTAGTCCTCGGTCCCCCGCGGTGCCTGTAGTACCCGTAGTACCCCCGTGGTAGCTGTGTGAACGAGAGCCCGGCCCGGTAGGCGACGACCATCACCGTCGCGTGCGGGGACCGGGCTCTCGTCGTCCCCGCAGGTGGTCAGGCCGTGTGCAGGGCGGCGAGGGCCCGGGCCACCGCGGTGGTGACCTGGTCGCCATTGGTGGCGCGCGGGCTCAGTACGGGGGTCGGGGCCGGGGTCGTGCGGGCGCCGGTGGCGCGGAGGATCGTGTCCAGGTGGTCCTCGGCGCCGTGGGAGTGGTAGCCGACGACCAGGCCGGTGGCGGGCTTTCCGGCGAGGGGCGAGTCGTCGCGGGGGCGGGAGAGCCAGTCCAGGGCGTTCTTCAGGGCGGCCGAGATGCTGGCGTTGTTGACCGGGCTCAGCACCAGCAGGCTGCCGGCCGAGCTGACCTGGGCCCGCAGGGCGGCCACGACGGGCGGCGCCGGGTCGGTGTCCAAGTCCTCGTTGAACAGGGGCAGTTGATCCAGGCCGGTGGCCAGGACCACCTCGTGCCCGGGGCGGTCCTGGGCTACGGCCGCGTGGGCGATCCGCGTGGTGACGGCACCGGAGCGGAGGCTGCCGGAGAGGACCAGCGTGCGGTGACGGGGAAGAGGCTGGGGCATGGGAGGGGACTCCGGTAGGGGGCTCAGTTGGCAGTCGGGGCGGTGGCGATCGCGTCCAGCGTGCGCAGGGTCTGCGCGGACAGGCCGATCGCGGCGGCGGCGATGTTCTCGGCGAGGTGTGCGCGGGTGGAGGTGCCGGGGATCAGCAGCATCGTGGGGGCCGGCCGCGGAGCGCGGCATCAGGGTCGGCCTGGTGCAGGCGCGCGCGGACGGTGCCGAACTCGCCGCACTGGCGGGCCTGGTGGAAAGCGGCCGGCTGGATCTGCGGGTCGCCAGGACGTTCCCGTTCGAACGGGTCGCGGAGGCGCACACCATGCTGGCGAAGGGCGGGTTCCGTGGGGGCGTCGTGCTCGTCGCCGACTTCGCGTCGCCGCCCGCGTCGCCCCAGGAAGGCCGGTAATCAACGGAGTTGACGTCCACGAGGTCCTCGGGTTCGCTGCGGGGATGCCCGGCCTTCGGATTCAACAGCCGGACGGTGACGCCACGTTGAGAGACTGGCAGCACGTCCACAACACGATCATTCCCACCCATGTCCTCTCCCTGGACGACGTACGGGAACGCGCCCGGCGCCACCACCTGGAGATCGCCTACCTCGCCGACGGAGACGGTGAACTCGTGGGCTGCACCACGGTCCGCCCGCCGACGGACGAGACGCGGACGGCCACCGTCATCGCCCGCGTCCTCGCCCCGCACCGGGGGCGTGGATTCGGCCGGGAGCTCTACGCCCGCGGGCTCGACCGCGCCCGCGAGCTGGGCGCAGAAGTGATCGAGACCGTCGTCCTGTCCTCCAACGAGGACGGACTCAGGTTCGCGCTGCGGCACGGCTTCGTCGAGACCGAGCGGTACCTACTGCCCGGGGAGACCATTCCCTGGATCGACCTCCGGCTCAGCCCGCCAGTGACTTGAGCCGCCCCACCGCCTCTTCCAGCACGCTGGTCCTCTTGCAGAACGCGAACCGCACGAACGGCGCCCCCGCCTCCCGGTGGTCGTAGAAGACCGCGTTGGGGATGGCGACGACCCCGGCGCGTTCTGGCAGGGCGCGGCAGAAGGCGAAGCCGTCGGTCTCGCCGAGCGGGCGGATGTCGGTGGCGACGAAGTACGTGCCGGCCGGGCGGAAGACCTCGAAGCCGGCCTCCGTCGGGCCCGTCGCCAGGACGTCCCGCTTGGCGAGCATGTCCGCGCGGAAGGCGTCGAAGCAGGAGTCGGGGAGGGCGAGCGCCTCCGCCACCGCGTACTGGAACGGGCCCGAGGCCACATACGTCAGGAACTGCTTCGCCGAGCGGACGGCCGTCACCAGGTCCGGGGTTCCCGTCACCCATGCGACGCCGCGTTCGTGCACTCATTCGCATGTCACGCAACAGGCACATCGCAGGCTCGTCCAGCGCCATGGGGCGGGCCACCGCCCTCGGGGTGAGGGCGGCGGTCCGGAGGGGGTCAGCCGAAGTAGCCCTCCAGGTCGGCGATGACGCTGACCGAGCCGTTGGCGTTGTGGATGTGGATGTAGCCGTTGGAATCGAGCGGGACCACGGCGAGGACGGGACGGGTCTCGCCGGTGGTCAGGTTGAGGTCGGAGACGTTCGGCAGACTGCCGTCACCGTAGGCGGTGAGGTGGGTGCCGGCGGTCGGCCCGGTGCCGGTGAGGTTGACCAGCACCGCGCCGGCACCGACGGGCACCCCGCCGACGCCGGCGACCTTCACCGCGAGGGTGCTGTTCGCGGTGAGGCGCTTGGCGGGGGCGCCCGTGCCGTACCGGGTGTCCAGGAATCGAGTGGGGGTGGTCGGGACGAACGGGGTGCCCGAGAGGGAGGTGCTGTCGCCCGCCGCCGAGTCGCCGGCGAACTCGTTGGTGTAGAGCCCCTGGAGGTCGGCGATCAGGTTCACGTAGCCGGCGCTGTTGTAGATCTTGATCTTGCCGCCGGTGCAGACGGTCGGCACGACCAGGTTGGAGACGGTCTGCCCGGTACGGTAGTTGAGGTTCGACGTGCTCGGCGGGCGGCTGGATCCGCAGAAGACGGTGACCACGCCGCTGGTGGTGCCGCCGGTCACGGTGACATCGAGGACGGCACCGATCGTGGCGATTCCGTGTGCGTACTTCGGAAAGGTGACGGTCGTGATGCTGCCGGGCCCGGCCTTGCCCTTGGCGGCGCCCGTACCGTTCCGGGTGTCCAGCACCCGGGTGGGGGTGATCGGGGCCAGGCTGCTCAGGCGCTCGTCGGTCGTACTGGGCGAGGTCGTGGAGTAGCCCTCCACGTCGGCGATGAGGTTCACATAGCCGTGCGCGTTGTAGAGGTCGACGTAGCCGTCCTTGCCCACCCGGACCGTGACCAGGTTGGGGTTGACCTGCCCGGCAAGGAAGTTGAGATCGGACGCAGTCGGGCGGCTGGTGCCGTCCGGGTAGACCGTGACCACACTGCCGGCGGTGGCATCGGCATCGGTGACGTTCATGGTCACCGCGGTGACGCCGGTGGTCGGGATGCTGTCCACGCCGAGGATCTTGAGGCGGACCACCCCACCGGGGCCGACCTTCCGCTTGGCGGCGCCCGTGCCGTTGCGGGTGTCCAGCACCCGCCATGGGCCCGCGGCGACGTAGGCCGTGCCGACCGTGGTCCTGGCCGTCGCGGTCGCGGTGCGTCCGTCGGAGTCGGTGACCTTCTGGGTGACCGTGTACGTGCCGGCGGCGGCATAGGTGTGATGGACGGTTCCGGATGTGCCGCTGACAGAAACGGCCGAGGTGCCGTCCCCGAAGGTGATCCGGTCGCTGGCGACCGGGTAGGAGGAGAAGTAGCTGGTGTCGAAGGAGCAGGATGCGGTGTCGGGCGCGGAGGGGCTGGTCCCGCAGCCGATGCCTCCGGTCAGTGCCGGCACCGGGAGGACCGGGAACGAGGCGTCCGCGGCGCCGAGTTTCGTACCGTCGGCCCTGTCCACCACGACGAGGAGCGTGTCGTCGGTGCTGCCGGTCTCCTGCGTGTACGTGTGCGTGGCCGAGCCGGTGGTCGACGTGGCGGTGCTGCCGTCACCGAAGTCGAAGGTGTAGCCGAGGCTCTGGGAGTCCGACCAGGGGTTGCTCACCACGGCGGTGAACGTGACCGGTACACCGACGTAGATGTCCTTTGCCGGGATGACTCCGGTCACCGCCAGCGGGTCCTGGAACTCCGTCGCCCCTCGGTCGTAATCGCCCGCGCCGGTACCGGTGTCGGCGACCAGCGGGTCGTCGACCCGCCCCGCACCATTGAAGTCGGTGGAGGGTTCACCGGGAGCCTCGGCGTTCGCCGAGTCGATGAGCGGTGAGTGCTCCGACACCACCGAGGTGAGCGTCAGATCTGTCTGGTCCAGATCGTGGGCACCCTGCCCGGTGCCCGTACCGAACGCGTGGCTCGTGCCGTAGGCCGTGCCCGCCCAGTCGTAGTCGGTGCCGGTCGACAGCGGATTGACGGCGTTGTAGTCCGCGGTGACCTGGGCTGCGGAGGCGGCGTCCACCGTGATCTCGGCCGGGGTGCCGGTACCGGAGCACGTGGTCGGCCCTTGGGCGTACGCGACGGTGTTCTCGACAGACCCGGAGCTGCCGTCGGTCAGAGTGACCGCATCGCCGCAGGCTGTCGAGATGGTGTCGCCCGCGAGGGCGATGCCGGCGGTTCCCACGGCCGAGACACCGCCTCCGACCTCGTCCGAGAAGACGTCGTCGGCGAGCGTGATGTCCTGCGCCCCGGCCGCACTGGCGAAGCCCGACCCGGGCGAGAGCGGAACCGTGAGCCGGGTGAGCGAGATGTCGGAGGAGGTTCCGTCGACGGCGATCGCCGCGGTGGTCGCGGTGCCGAGGGTGGTCCGGACGGAGGCGCGGCTGTAGCTGATGTGCTGGGAGTTCGTCATGACGAGCGCGCCTGCATGCGACGCGTAGGCGCCGAGCCCGACGATGCTGACGTACCGGGCCCCGGAGAGGGTGATCGCGACGGTGCCGGCGCCCTCGACGATGCTGCTGGATCCGTTGCCGGCGGCCGTGATGAAGGTGATCGGCGCGTCGGAGTCGCCGGTCGAGGCGATGGTCACCGGGGCGTAGTGCGTGGTGTTGGCGGCGACGTGGACGACGTCCCCGGGCACCGCAGCGTCCGCAGCCGGCTGGATCTGACAGAAAGGCTCCGCCTGGGAACCAGGGCCGGTGTCGCTGCACGCGGCAGAGGCATCGTCGACGTACAGAGCGGTGCTCGTGTCCGCGTGGGCGGGGCCGTTGCCGAGGCTGCCGAGCAGGACTGCGAAGACAGCTGAAGCTATGAGTGGTCTTCTGTGTGGCACGGGCGCGCTCTCCCCCCGGCCGGAGGCATCGAATCCGGCGCCCACAGCCTGATACTTCAGTGACTCCTGATGGAGCCGAGAAGAGAGTAGAACCACGTCCGGGATCGTGGACAGCCGGGGACGGCTGTTCACCCGGGGAGGACCGGACCACCGCGTCCCCCCTGTGATCGGGTGAGGATCAAGAACGCGGCCTCAAGCGTTGCGACCTGCGTAGTGGTAGCGGCACTGTGCGATCAGGACGGCGTCCTCGGTGGCCTTGTAGATCAGCCGGTGCTCGTCGTTGATACGGCGCGACCAGTAGCCCTGGAATCCGTGCTTGAGCGGTTCCGGTTTGCCGATGCCCTCGTTTCAACTCGCGGCCCTCATTCGTAGGTGGCCAGCTCGCGCACGATGCTGCCGCCGTTCTCCAGCTCGTCGATGGACGCGAGCAGGCGCCGGGCGTTGGCCGGACTGCGCAGCAGGTACGCCGTCTCCTTCAGGGACTCGTAGTCCTCAAGGCCAAGTCGGCCCCGTGAACTCGTTGCAGCAGCGGCGGAGGGGCCGGTCCTGTCGCGAGAGTAGGACCTTCAGCAAGAACGACCGGCCCCATGGGGCGGCGGTCAGTGCGCGAACGCCTTGCGGAGCCGTTCCGCCGCGTCCGCCAGCACTCCTGTCTGCTTGCAGAACGCGAACCGTACGAACGGTCCGCCGGCCTCCCGGTGGTCGTAGAACACGGCGTTCGGGATGGCGACGACCCCGGCCCGCTCCGGGAGGGCGCGGCAGAAGGCGAAGCCGTCGCTCTCGCCGAGGGGGCGGATGTCGGTGGTGATGAAGTAGGTGCCGGCGGGCTGGAAGACCTTGAAGCCCGCGTCCGTCAGGCCCGCTGCCAGCAGGTCCCGCTTGGCCAGCATGTCCTCGCGGAAGGCGGTGAAGTAGCTGTCGGGGAGCGCCAGCGCCTCGGCGATCGCGTACTGGAAGGGCCCGGAGGCGACATATGTCAGGAACTGCTTGGCGGAACGGACGGCGGTCACGAGTTCTGCGGTTCCGGTAACCCAGCCCACCTTCCAGCCGGTGAAGGAGAAGGTCTTGCCGGCCGAGCCGATCGACACCGTGCGCCCCCGCATCCCCGGGAAGGACACCAGCGGGATGTGCTCGGCCGTGTCGAAGACCAGGTGCTCGTAGACCTCGTCCGTGATCACCAACAGGTCGCGTTCCACGGCGAGTTCGGCGATGGCGGTGAGTTCCTCGCGGGTGAGGACCGTGCCGGTCGGGTTGTGCGGGGTGTTGATCAGGAGGAGGCGGGTGCGGTCGGTGACGGCGGCGCGCAGTTCGTCGAGGTCGAGGCGGAACGACCCTTCGTGCGGGCGGAGCGTGACCGGTACGCGCGTGCCGCCCGCCATCGCGATGCAGGCGGCGTAGGAGTCGTAGTACGGCTCGAGGGCGATGACCTCGTCGCCCGGTTCCACCAGGGCCAGCAGCGCCGCGGCGATGGCCTCCGTCGCGCCCGCCGTGACCAGGACCTCGGCGCCGGGGTCGTAGGACAGGCCGTAGCGGCGTTCCTGGTGGGCGGCGATCGCGGTGCGCAGTTCGGGGACGCCGGGGCCCGGCGGGTACTGGTTGCCGCGTCCCTCGCGCAGCGCGCGGACCGCCGCCTCGCGGATCTCCTCGGGGCCGTCCGTGTCGGGGAAGCCCTGGCCGAGGTTGATCGACCCGGTCTTCAGGGCGAGGGCGGACATCTCGGCGAAGATCGTCGTCCCGAACTCGGCGAGCCGGCGGTTGAGGAGGGGGCGTGCGCTGGAGGTCATGCCCGTCATCCTGCGCCCAAGCTCTGGAGTTCCTCAACTCTGCTTTGGCTGGTGAGACGGCCGGGCATCCCTGCTTCACGCACCACACGAGGCGCCCACGGGGGGCCGCTTCGGGGGAATCGGAAGGAGGGTGACGCCATGTTCTTCTTCGTCATCCTGGCGGTGATCGCGGTCGTCTTCGTAGCGGCGGTCGTGCGCGCGGGGCGCAAGTCGGGCCGCAAGTCGGGGGCGTACGGGGGCGGCGGCGCCGCCGGTACGAGCAGCTGGTGGGCCGGGGACGGCGGGTCGTCGTCCTCGGGCGGCGGCCACTCCGGGGGGCACCACGGGGGCCACTCCTGCGGTGGCGGGCACTCCTCCTGCGGCGGCGGCTCGTCGTGCGGCGGCGGTTCGTCCTGCGGGGGAGGCTGCGGCGGGGGCAACTGAGCGGACGCGGCAGCGGGCGGGGCGGCGGACGCGGCAGCGGACGGGGTGACGGCTGACACGGGGCAGCCGAGCACCGCGGACGAGGCCGCGGCCGGGGTCACGGCGCCCGTCGGGAGACCACTCCCGGCGGGCGCTCCGGCGCGCGCCCGACACGCCTGGGCGTACGCCTTGGTTGAACAGTTGAGCTGTGGAGCCCCCTGAGGGATGGAAACCCCACGAAGTTGGGTAAAAACACTGTGGTGGCGCCACCGTTCATGATTCCCTCTAAATCACCAACGCGGCCCCTCGGAAGCCCGCAGACACCTTCTCCTGACTGGGCTGACCGGGCCGATCCCCCGGTGTCTACCGGGGTGCGCCGGACCCACACTCCCCTTTCTTTGCGTGCTAGCGGAGCCGATCCATGCTCACGACCCTTCAGACCTCCTACACCGACACGCGCGCGGCCGACCTCGCCTGGACCCTGGGGCGCGAGCCGCTGCCCGCGCTGGCCACACTCGACCTGGAACTCGCCGGTGCGCGGCTCCAGTTGAGACTGCTCGGCGCGTCCCACCAGGTACTCCTGGACGAGGAGCGGGGCAGCTGTTCGGAGACGGTGGCGTGCATCCCGGGTTCCAGCACACCGCTGCCGCTCGGGGTCGCCAAGCGGGTCGGCGACTGGGAGTACGAGTTCGCGGCCCGGGTCGAGGTGCTGTCCCCGGGGCAGTTCGCGGGCCGCGCCCAGGAGCTGCTGGCCCTGGTCGCCGACCATCCCAACGGCCTGGCGGGGGTCTTCCCCGGCAGCCCGCACGCCTTCACCGCGATGCTCGCGCAGCGGTACGAGGGCCAGGTGCACTGGCGCACCTGGCACGCCTATCCGCAGGACGGCCAGCTGGTCGCGACCCGGACGAGGGTGGGTGTGCGGGTGCCGGTGGCCCATCCGGTGCCGTCTCCCGTCTGAGGATCCGGTGCCGTGTCCCGTCTGAGGATCCGGTGCCGTGTCCTGTCCGAGGATCCGGGGCCGCGTGGATACGACACCGGTCCCGGCCGCCGTAAACACATTCCACACGTGTGGGTGACGAAGCGTGCCCGTCCCGTGACGTAACGTCGCAGCGTGATCGAACCGCACGCGCCGGCCCGGCCGGGTACCCAGCCGCCCTGGGCAGGCCCCGCGCGGCTGCCCGTACGGCCGGGCACGGGCCGGTTCCTGGTGCTCGCGGGGGTCTTCGTCTGCGCGGCCTGCGGACTCGTGTACGAACTCGAACTCGTCGCCCTCGCCTCGTACCTGATCGGCGACTCGGTCACCCAGGCGTCCGTCGTCCTCTCCGTCATGGTCTTCGCGATGGGCATCGGCTCCCTCGCGGCGAAGCGCCTGCGCTGGCACGCGGCGGCCGGTTTCGGCGCGGTCGAGGCGGCCCTCGCGCTGATCGGCGGGTGCAGCGCGATGGCGCTGTACGCGGTCTTCGCCTGGACCGGGAACTGGGGCGGCCTCTGGGCACAGGGCCCGCGCTGTCTCCTGGTCGCCTTCTCGCTCGCGATCGGCCTGCTGATCGGCGCCGAGGTCCCGCTCCTCATGGAGCTGATCCAGCGGATCCGCCGTCAGGACGCGGGCGGCGCGGTCGCCGACCTCTTCGCGGCGGACTACGTGGGCGCACTGGTCGGCGGCCTGGCGTTTCCGTTCCTCCTCCTGCCCTTCCTGGGCCAGTTGACCGGCACCCTGCTCACCGGCACGGTCAACGTGGTCGCCGGCGGCTGTCTCGTCCTCGGCCTGTTCCGCCGCGACCTCACCCGCCGGGGCCGCTGGCTCCTGGTCCTCACCAACCTCACCGTCCTCGGCCTGCTCGCCTCCGCCGCCGTACTCGTCGACGACTTCGAACGGGCCGCGCGGCACGCCGTCTACGGCAAGGACGTCCGCGTGGCCCTCCAGACGGACGTCCAGGAGGTCGTCCTCACCGGCGGAGACCACGGCCGCCCCCTCGACCTCTTCCTCGACGGCCGCCTCCGCGTCAGCGGACGCGACGAGCGCCGCTACCACCAGGCCCTCGTCGGCCCCGCGATGGACGGCCCCCACGCGCGCGTGCTCGTCCTCGGCGGCGGCGACGGCCTCGCGGCCCGCGACGTCCTGCGCCACCGGGGCGTGCGCCGCGTCGACATCGTCGAACTCGACCCGGAGGTCGTCCAGTTGGCCCGCCACGACTCCGCCCTGGCCGCGCTCAACGACCACGTCTACGGCGACCCGCGCGTCCACGTCACCACCGGCGACGCCTTCGACCTGCTGCGCCGGGTCCACCCCGGGACGTACGACGTGGTCGTCGCCGACCTCCCCGACCCCGGCATCACCGCCAGCACCAAGCTGTACTCCCAGGAGTTCTACGGCCTCGCCCGCCGCGCCCTCACCGAGCGGGGCCGGCTGGTCGTGCACGCGGGCCCGGTCGCCTCCCGGCGCCGCGTCTTCTGGACCGTGGTCTCCACCGTCCGCGCGGCCGGCCTCCACCCCGTCCCCTACCGCGTCGGCGGCCGGGCCTCGGGCTTCGCGGCGGGCCCCGACCGCACGGCCGGAACGTCCCGTTCCCCGCGCGACTGGGGGTTCGTGCTGGCGGCGCGGGGGGCCGTGCCGGCGGAACCGGGGCTGGAGAGCGACGTACGGGCGGCGGCGCGGACCCGGGTGGCGGGGCTGCCGGCATCGACGCTGGTGCATCCGCGCTATTGAGAGGTTGGGACACCCCACCCCGCTATTGACGCGACACCCGCACCAACACACCACCACTTCCGGGCAACGGCACGTGTACCCCCGCCCGACCTAGGTAGGCTCCGCAGGCATGGAGCTTGAGGTGCACGTTCCGGTTTCGCCCGAGCGGCTGCGAGCCGCGCTCGGTGACCCCGCCCGGGTCGCCCGCGCCGTCCCCGGCCTCCAGCAGGACGCCGGTACCGAACCCGTCGCCGGCCGCCTGAAGGTCCGCGTCGGCGGCCACTCCATCACCTACCGGGGGTCGGTCCGGGTCTCCGCCCGGGACGACGGCTCGTACGCCGTCGAGGGCGACGCGACCGAGGCCCGCGGCACCGGCGCGGTCAAACTCGCCCTCACCGTGCGCGTCCGCGCGTCCGACGGCGGCTCCACGATCACCTTCGACGGTACGGCGACGGCGGACGGCCGGGTCACCGAACTCGCGCCGGACGCGGTGAGCGCCGCGACGACCAGGCTGCTGGAGCGGTTCGCGGCGAACCTGGGCGAGGAGCCGGAGCAGGCCGACGACACCGACGACACCGACGAGGTGGATGACGTGGACGACGTAGAAGCGGACGACGTCGATCTGGGCGCCCCGGAAGCGGACATGGCCGGTGCCGTCGAGGAGCTCCACGTCACCGAGACCTTCGCCGAGACCCCCCAGCCGCCCGCCGAGGCCGCGCACGCGCGCCGCACGATGATCGGCCGCAGCGCGGAGGAGGTCGACCACGCGCCGCCGCGCGGGCGTTACGCGCCCGTCCCCGCGCCGCAGACCGTCTCCGCGAACGCCACGCTCCGCTGGGCGGCCCCCGCCGCCGCGCTGGTCCTGGCGTCGGCGATCGTGGTGAACAGGGTGCTGCGCAAACGGCGTTGAGCGGCCCAGTAGGGTCGTGCCGTGAGTAACGAAGAGATCACGCTGACCGCGGGCGACGCGGAAGTGACGGTGCAGCCGGGCAACGGCGGCCGTATCGGAGGACTTCGCGTCGGCGGCACCGAACTGCTGCGCCAGGGCGAGCGGTTCGGGTGCTTCCCGATGGTCCCCTGGTGCGGGCGGATCCGCGACGGCCGCTTCCTGGACGGCGGGACCGTCCACCAGATGCCCCTCAACTCCCCGCCGCACGCCATCCACGGCACCGTCCGCGACGGCGCCTGGCGCACCGCCCGCCGCACGGCCGACGAGACGGTCATCACGTACGACCTGGTCGAGCCGTGGCCCTTCCCGGGCCGCGTCACCCAGGCCGTCGCGCTGACCGCGGACTCCCTGACGCTCACCATGGCGATCGAGGCGTACGGCGACTCGTTCCCGGCGCAGATCGGCTGGCACCCGTGGTTCAACCGCAACCTCGGCGGCGAGGACGTGCTCGTCGACTTCAGCCCCGCCTGGCAGGAGGAGCGCGGCGACGACCACCTCCCCACCGGCAACCGCATCGACGTGAAGCCGAGCCCCTGGGACGACTGCTTCGGCATGCCGGACGGCGTCGACGTCACCCTGACCTGGCCCGGTCGGCTGGCGCTGAAGGTGACGAGCCCCGAGCAGTGGGTCGTCGTCTACGACGAGCAGGAGGCCGCGGTCTGCGTGGAACCGCAGACCGGCCCGCCGAACGGCCTCAACACCCTGCCCCGCCTGGTCACCCCGATCGAGCCGCTGGAAGCCACGATGACCTGGGCGTGGACGCGCTTCTAGGCCGGCGGGCATCGCCTCTAAGCTGACAGGCATGACGGACGTACGCGGCGCGCTGCTGCAGCAGATCAAGGACAAGGCCGTGGTGCACGGCAAGGTGACCCTGTCGTCGGGTCTGGAGGCCGACTACTACATCGACCTCCGTCGCGTGACCCTCGACGGGGCGGCCGCCCCGCTCGTCGGACAGGTGCTGCTGGACCTGACCGCCGAGCTCGACTTCGACGCGGTCGGCGGCCTGACCATGGGCGCCGACCCGGTCGCCACCGCGATGCTGCACGCCGCCGCCGCGCGCGGACAGCGACTGGACGCCTTCGTCGTGCGCAAGGCCGCGAAGGCGCACGGCATGCAGCGCCAGGTGGAGGGCCCGGAGATCGCGGGCCGCCGGGTCCTGGTCGTCGAGGACACCTCGACCACCGGCGGTTCGCCGCTCACCGCCGTCGAGGCCGTGCGCGCGGCCGGTGCCGAGGTCGTCGGCGTCGCGACCATCGTGGACCGGGCGACCGGCGCGGCGGAGAAGATCGAGGCGGGCGCGGGAGTGCCGTATCTCTTCGCGTACTCCAAGGACGACCTGGGGCTCGACTGAGTTATCCACAGGCTGAGACCGACGGGGCGACCATCCGGTCAAGTCTGGAAAGATGGGGCCGACGATGACGTCGCACCCAAGGTCTAGGTCAGGGCCGTAGCACGCAGATCGCGAAGATCGCCAACCCGCAGATACCAAGGAGCGGACAGATGCCCATCGCAACCCCCGAGGTCTACAACGAGATGCTCGACCGGGCGAAGGCAGGCAAGTTCGCCTACCCGGCCATCAATGTGACCTCGACCCAGACCCTGCACGCTGCGCTGCGCGGCTTCGCGGAGGCCGAGAGCGACGGCATCGTCCAGATCTCCACGGGTGGCGCCGAGTTCCTGGGCGGCCAGTACGCCAAGGAGATGGTCACGGGTTCCGTGGCGCTCGCCGAGTTCGCGCACATCGTCGCCGAGAAGTACCCGGTCACGGTCGCGCTGCACACCGACCACTGCCCCAAGGACAAGCTCGACGGCTACGTCCGTCCGCTGCTCGCCGTCTCCGAGGAGCGCGTGAAGGCGGGCGGCAACCCGCTGTTCCAGTCCCACATGTGGGACGGCTCGGCGGAGACCCTCGCCGACAACCTCGCCATCGCGCAGGAGCTGCTGGCCCGCGCCGCCGCCGCGAAGATCATCCTCGAGGTGGAGATCACCCCGACCGGCGGCGAGGAGGACGGCGTCTCGCACGAGATCAACGACTCCCTCTACACCACCGTCGACGACGCGATCCGTACGGTCGAGGCGCTCGGCCTCGGCGAGAAGGGCCGCTACCTGCTGGCCGCGTCCTTCGGCAACGTGCACGGCGTGTACAAGCCGGGCAACGTCGTCCTGCGCCCCGAGCTCCTCAAGGAGCTGAGCGACGGCGTGGCCGCGAAGTACGGCAAGGTGTCCCCGTTCGACTTCGTCTTCCACGGCGGCTCCGGCTCCACCGAGCAGGAGATCGCCACCGCGCTGGAGAACGGCGTGGTGAAGATGAACCTCGACACCGACACCCAGTACGCGTTCACGCGTCCCGTCGCGGACCACATGTTCCGCAACTACGACGGTGTCCTGAAGGTCGACGGCGAGGTCGGCTCCAAGAAGACCTACGACCCGCGGACCTGGGGCAAGCTGGCCGAGGCGTCGATGGCCGCACGCGTCACCGAGGCCTGCGCGAACCTGCGCTCGACGGGCACGAAGATCAAGTAACTCCCGCGGTCTGCCGCGACCCCGGTGCTACGGCACCGGGGTCGTTGTATACCTGGGGCATGTCCTCCGATGTGCGCCTCGCCTCGCCCCAGGGCAAGTGGATCCTGCTCACCACCGTCCTCGGCTCCAGCATGGCCATGGTGGACTCCACCGTCGTCAACGTCGCCCTGCCGCGCATCGGCCGCGACCTGAACGCCGACCTGGCCGCCCTCCAGTGGACGGTCAACGCGTACATGCTCACGCTGGCCGGACTGATCCTCCTCGGCGGCTCCCTCGGCGACCGCTACGGCCGCCGCAGGATCTTCGTTCTGGGCGTGGTCTGGTTCGCGGCGGCTTCCCTGCTCTGCGGCCTGGCCCCCAACGCCGGGGTCCTGATCGCCGCCCGCGCGCTCCAGGGCATCGGCGGCGCACTCCTCACCCCCGGCTCCCTCGCCCTCATCCAGGCCTCCTTCCACCCCGACGACCGGGCCAGGGCCGTCGGCCTGTGGTCCGGATTCGGCGGTATCGGCGCGGCCGTCGGACCGTTCCTGGGCGGCTGGCTGGTGGACGGCCCCGGCTGGCGCTGGGTGTTCCTGATCAACGTCCCGATGGCGCTGGTCTGCGCCCCCATCGCCGTACGCCACGTTCCCGAGTCGGCGGACGGCCGCGCGCACGGCCGCTTCGACGTACTGGGCGCGGCGCTGGGCGCGATCGCACTCGCCCTTGTCACGTACGCGCTGATCGAGGCGAGCGACGGCTCCCTGCCCGTCGTGATCGTCACGGCCGTCGCGGGCGTGGCCGCGGGGGTCGCCTTCGTCCACGTCGAGAAGCGCAGCCCCGATCCGATGATGCCGCCGGGCATCTTCGCGTCCCGCCAGTTCACGGCGGTCAACCTGGTCACGCTCTGCGTGTACGCGGCCTTCAGCGGTTTCTTCTTCCTCACCGCGCTCCAACTCCAGGTCGTGGCGGGCTACTCGGCGCTCGAAGCGGGCACGGCGTTGCTCCCCACGACCGCCCTGATGCTGCTCTTCTCGGCCCGCTCCGGCGAACTGGCCCAGCGCATCGGCCCCCGCATCCCGCTCACCGTCGGGCCGTTGCTGTGCGCGGCGGCGATGCTGCTGATGCTGCGGGTCGGCCCCGACGCCTCCTACCTCACCGACGTCGTGCCGGCGCTCCTCGTGATGGGCGCCGGCATGGTCATCCTGGTCGCCCCGCTGACGGCCACGGTCCTCGCCTCCGTCGACACCGCCCGCGCGGGCCTGGCCAGCGGCATCAACAACGCGGCGGCCCGCGCGGCCGGCCTCATCGCGATCGCCGCGCTGCCCCTGCTCGCCGGGATGGGCGCGGAGGCGTACCGCTCGGCGACCGCCTTCGACCACGCCTTCGACCGGGCGATGGGGTGGTGCTCGGGCGTACTGGTGGTGGGTTCGGTCCTGGCCTTCGCGACGGTCCGCCGCCCACCCCCGGACTGCCGCCGCCCGGAGTGCGTCACCCACGGCTCGATCACGGCTCCGCCGCTGGAGCCGCGGCTGGGGAAGGGGCGGCTCGACGCGGGGTAGCGGGTGGATGCCGGACAAGGGCCGCGGCTGGGGGAGACTGGAACCCATGACGATTCACGAGAACCTCCTCGGGGGACCGCCCCCGACCCACCTCCCCGAAGACCCCGGGCCGCGCGACCTCCTCGCGAGCGGCGCGGCGCCCGCCGAGGTCGCCGCGAAGTATCCGACCTCCTCGCTCGCGTGGGCCCTGCTGGCCGACGACGCGTTCGAGCGGGGCAGCGTCGTGGAGTCGTACGCCTATGCCCGTACGGGTTACCACCGAGGGCTGGACTCGCTGCGCCGCAACGGCTGGAAGGGCCACGGCCCGGTGCCCTGGGAGCACGAGCCGAACCGCGGTTTCCTGCGCGCCCTGCACGCCCTCGCGCGGGCCGCGCAGGCGATCGGGGAGCAGGAGGAGTACGCGCGGTGCAGCCAGTTCCTGAAGGATTCCTCGCCGACGGCGGCCCAGACGCTGGGCTAGTCCCGTAGTCCGGGTGCGGTGATGCAGGTCCGCCTGGTGTGACCAGGCGGACCTTGCGGTCCTGCGGGACGATTGTGCAGGATGCCCGGTGGGGACCGGGGCCCCCGTGTCGGAATTCGGCAGGGGCGGACCGCTACCCGGAGTACGCATCAGGAGACAGCGATGTCCCAGCAGGCTCAGGAAACGCAGGAGCCCGAGGCCCCGCATCTCGACTTCCAGGGAACGACCCCCTACGAGGACTACGTCCAGGCGGACGTCCTCACCCACCTCCAGCACACCCGCTCCGACGACCCCGGCGAGATGGTCTTCCTGGTCACCACCCAGGTCATGGAGCTGTGGTTCACGGTCATCGTGCACGAGTGGGAGACCGCCGCGCGGGCCCTGCGCGAGGACCGGGTGCCGGTCGCGATCGACGCGCTGAAGCGTTCCGTACGGGAGCTGGAGGCGCTCAACGCCTCCTGGCGGCCCCTCGGACAGCTCACCCCGGCCCAGTTCAACTCGTACCGCGCCGCCCTCGGCGAGGGCAGCGGCTTCCAGTCGGCGATGTACCGCCGCATGGAGTTCCTGCTCGGCGAGAAGTCCGCGTCCATGCTCGTCCCGCACCGCGGAGCGCCGCGCGTGCACGCCGAGTTGGAGAAGGCACTGCACGAACCGAGCCTCTACGACGAGGTGTTGAGGCTCCTCGACCGGCGCGGGCACACGGTCCCCGAGGCCGTGCTCACGCGTGACGTCTCGCTGCGCTACGAGCCCTCGGAGCAGGTGGAGGAGGTGTGGACCGCCCTCTACTCCGGTGACTCCGGCGACGAACTCGCCCGGCTCGGCGAGGCGTTGACCGATGTCGCCGAGCTGGTGTGGCGATGGCGCAACGACCATCTCGTCGCCACCCGGCGCGCGATGGGCGCGAAGACCGGGACGGGCGGTTCCGCCGGGGTGGCCTGGCTGGAGAAGCGCGCGCAGAAGAACGTGTTCCCCGAGCTGTGGACGGCGCGCTCCCATGTCTGAACTCGCGCTGAAGGCAGAGAAGTTGGACGCCGCTGACGAATTGGCGTGCGTGCGTGCGCAGTTCGTCCTGGACGACGTGGTCTACCTGGACGGGAACTCGCTCGGCGCGCTGCCGGTGGCGGTACCCGGCCGGGTCGAGGACGTCGTACGGCGGCAGTGGGGCGAGCTGCGGATCCGGTCCTGGGACGAGAGCGGGTGGTGGACCGCGCCCGAGCGGATCGGTGACCGGATCGCCCCGCTGGTCGGGGCCGCGGCCGGGCAGATCGTTGTCGGCGACTCCACAAGTGTCAATGTGTTCAAGGCGGTTGTGGCGGCCGTGCGGATGGCCGGGGAGGGCCGCGACGAGATCGTCGTCGATGCGACGACTTTCCCCACGGACGGGTACATCGCCGGGTCGGCGGCCCGGATGACCGGCTGCACGGTGCGGCCGGTGACCCCGGCCGAGGTGCCGGGCGTGCTCGGCGACCGTACGGCGGCGGTGCTCCTCAACCACGTCGACTACCGCACCGGCCGGCTGCACGACCTGCCCGCGCTCACCGCCGCCGTACACGCGGCGGGTGCCGTGGCCGTCTGGGACCTGTGCCACAGCGCGGGCGCCCTGCCGGTCGGACTCGACGAGCACGGGGTGGACCTGGCGGTCGGCTGCACCTACAAGTACCTGAACGGCGGCCCGGGTTCACCGGCGTACCTGTATGTGCGCTCCGATCTCCAGAGCCGCTTCGACTCCCCGCTCCCGGGCTGGAACTCGCACGCCGAACCCTTCGGCATGCGGCCCGCCTACGAACCGGCGCCGGGCGCGCTGCGCGGCCGCGTCGGCACCCCGGACATCCTGTCCATGCTCGCCCTGGAGGCCGCCCTCGACGTGTGGGACGCCGACGGCGTCTCGGTCGGGGCCGTGCGGGCCAAGTCCCTTGCCCTGACGGACTTCTTCCTGGAGTGCGTGGCGTCGTACGTGCCCTCGGGACGGGTGGAGTCGGTGACCCCGGTCGCCCACGCGGAGCGGGGGAGCCAGGTCGCGCTGCGCTGCCCGGACGCCGGTGACGTGATGAAGCGGCTGATCGAGCGGGGTGTGGTCGGCGACTTCCGGCACCCGGACGTGCTGCGGTTCGGATTCACGCCGCTGTACGTCGGGTTCGCGGACGTGGAGCGGGCGGCGCGGGTGCTGGGGGAACTGGTCCGGTAGGACCTCTGGAAGGTGTGTACCTCGATCTAACCGGCGTAGGGCGCTGAAGCGGTTAGATGCCAGTGACGTGCACCGCAGAACCGTTTACGCCTCACCGAGCGTGACAACCGCGGTCTCCGTGCACGTCACTGGCCTGGTAGCGTCCCGGCCGACGGCCGAATTTCTCCGCGTGTTCCGCTCCTGGTCGCCATATCCCGTCACATCCCGATCCGTCCAAGTCCGTTTCGTCGCTGAGAGGTTGGAGCATGCCGGACGACGCCGCTGCCGCACGTGCCGCCGCAGCCGCCGCAGAAGAGGAGTCGGCCTTCTCGCACCCCGCCGTGGAGCCCGACGGCACCGCCGCGTACGGCGACCACCCCGACCAGGTGATCGACTTCTACGCCCCGCACGGCGAGCGGATGCCGGGCGAACCGGCGCCGCTGGTCGTCGTCCTGCACGGGGGTGCGTGGCGGGCGCCGTACGACCGCCGGCACATCACCCCGTTCGCGGACTTCCTGGCCCGGCGGGGGTTCGCGGTGGCCAATGTCGAGTACCGGCGGGGCGCGGGGCTGCCCGCGCAGGGCGGTACGGGCCCGGTCGCGGGCCGCTGGCCGGAGACCTTCGACGACGTCGCGGCGGCGCTCGACGCGCTGCCCGCGCTCGTCCGGGAGGCCCTTCCGCAGGCCGATCCGCGCCGTACGGTGCTCACCGGGCACTCGGCCGGCGGCCATCTCGCGCTGTGGGCGGCGGCCCGGCACGTCCTCCCCAAGGACGCCCCCTGGCGCACCGACGCCCCCGCCGCGCTGCGCGGTGTGGTCGCCCTCGCCCCCATCGCCGACTTCACGGTCGCCGAGAAGCTCGCGGTGTGCGGGGGAGCGGCGGGTCAACTCCTGGGTGGAGAGGCCACGTTCGCGGAGCGCCTGCCGTACGCCGATCCGACGCTCCTGCTGCCCACCGGCATCGCGACCGCACTGGTCCAGGGCCGCGCCGACCTCGTGGTCCCGCAGGCGGTCGCCGAGTCGTACGCGGACGCGGCGGCGAAGTCCGGCGAGGTCGTGGGCCTGACGCTCCTTGAGGACGTCGGCCACTTCCCCCTGATCGACCCGGCTGCGGACGCGTGCGCGGTGGTGGCGGAGGAGATCGCCCAACTGGCCTGGTGAGCAACGTCTCCCACCCGCGTCATACCCGTAGTACCTGAGAGCTACGGCGCAGGTGAGTTCCCTGGCGGGACGCGGACGACGTGCACGGATCCGTAATTTCCCTTCCAGATCGGCCCGACGGCGGCCGGTGCGGGAGGGGAGACGGGTATGGGGGTTGTTGATGCCTGCGCGGAGACCGGTACGGCGGTGGCCGACCCGGTGGAGAGAGGCCCGGCCGGGGAGGCCGAGACACCACGCGCCGAGCGCAACAAGCGGCGCCGTACCGGCAGTTGGCGCCGCGCGCTCCTCGCCGCGCTCGTCATAGGCGCGGTCGTGATCCCCCTGTCGGCCGCCGCCCGGCCCGAGATCCCTGCCCCCGCTCCGGCCGCGCTCGCACCGCTCACCGCGGCCACGTTGGACGAGACGTACGCGGCGAACGGCGCCAACGCCGCCGAGGCCTCCCGCATGGCCGCCGCCGACGGCGACGAGCGCCGCGCCGCCACGGACCGCGCCCTGGCCGGCCCGGACCGCCACCTCCTCGCCTACGACGGCCGCGGCCCGGGCCTGGCGACGGAGGTCCTCGGCGACCTGGCCCACGCCGACCGCATAGCCGTCCTGGTCCCGGGCTCGGACACCTCGCTCGACACCTACGACCGCTTCCGCGCCACCGCGCTGAACCTCCGCCGCCAACTGACCCACGACGCCCCGAACTCCCGTACGGCGGTGGTCTCCTGGCTCGGCTACGACACCCCGCGCACGGTGAGCACCACGGTGCTGACCGAGGGCCGAGCGGACCAAGCGGCCCCGCGTCTGCGGGAGTTCATACGGCAACTGCACGCCATCACCGGCCGCACGGCGCGGATCGCGCTGCTGTGCCACTCCTACGGCACGGTCGTCTGCGGGCGGGCCGCCGCCGGCCTGGACGTGTCCGACCTCGTCCTCGTCGGCAGCCCCGGCACGGGCGCCGACTCCGTTGCGGGACTGGGCACTTCGGCCCGCGTCTGGGCGGCACGCGGCGCCGACGACTGGGTGGGGGACGTCCCGCACGTCCGCGCCGACCTGTTCGGCACGACCGTCGGCTTCGGTACGGATCCGGTGTCCCCGGAGTTCGGCGCCCGCGTCTTCGCGGCCGGGGCCGGCGGCCACAGCGACTACTTCTCACCGGGCTCGGCCTCCCTGGCCAACCTCGCCCGGATCGTCCTCGGCGAGACCACGGAGGTGACCCATGCGTGAACGCCTGCGCCGTGCCGCCGTCCGCCTCGACGCCGCGACCCCGCCCGACCGGGACCGCGCCGTGGACGCCCTGCGCGCCTTCGCGATCATCGGAGTCGTCCTGGGCCACTGGCTGGTGACCGCGCTGGTCGCGGACGGCGGCACCCTGCACACGGCGAGCCCGCTGCGGGACATGCCGTGGCTGGCGCCCATCTCCTGGGTGTTCCAGACACTGGCGGTGTTCTTCCTGGTCGGCGGCCATGTGGCGACCCGGGGTTACGCGTTTGCACGCGCCCGGGGCACGACGTACGGCCAGTGGCTGACCGCCCGGCTGGCCCGGCTGTTCACCCCGGTCGCCGCGGTCCTCGTCGTGTGGACGGTGACGGCGCTCGCGCTGCTCCTGTCCGGCACGGACTTCGACACCGTCCGCGCCCTGGTCAAGCTGGCGCTGTCACCGATGTGGTTCCTGGTCGTGTTCGCGGGCCTGACGGCGGCCACCCCGCTGCTGACCCGGCTCAACCCGCTGTGGCCGCTGGCCGTCGTACTGCACGTGGACCTGATCCGATTCGGGCTCGGCGGCCCGTCCTGGCTCGGCTGGGTCAACGTGGCGGCGGGCTGGCTCGTGCCCTACACCCTCGGCGCGGCCTGGACCCGCGGCGAGCTGGACCGGGCCCGGGCGGGCTGGGTCCTGCTGACCGGCGGTACGGCGGCGACGGCGGCCCTCGTCCTCTGGGCGGGCTACCCGGCGTCGATGGTCGGCGTCCCCGGCACCACGATCTCCAACCTGGACCCGCCGACCCTGGCCGCCGTCACCTTCGGCCTGGCCCAGTGCGGCCTGGCCCTGCTGCTCAGGGACCGGCTGCGCCACGCGCTGCGCAGGCCGCTCGCCTGGTCGGCGCTGGCCCTGGTCAACCTCTCGGCGATGACGGTCTTCCTCTGGCACCAGACGGCCCTGATGGCCACCACGGCCGCGACCCTGCCCGCCGGCCGGCTGCCCGGTCTGCACACCCGCCCCGACGACCTGACCTGGGTGGCGGCCCGACTGGCCTGGCTCCCGGTGTTCGCGCTGACGCTGACGGTCTGCTGGGCGGCGTTCCGGATGTACGAACAGGGTCCGGGGCGCCGCCCGTCACGCCGCTCACGGGTCGGTCGCGCCCACACCCGCCCGCCCCACCCGGCAGCGAAGAGCCCTCGCCGTGCCTAGGGTTGACCGGGTGAACGCAGCCGCCGACGGTGCCGGGTCCCCGCACACCGCACCCGTCCTGTTCCCCGGACACCGCTGGCTGCGCCACCTCACGTACGTCCTCGTCTCCCTTGCCGCTCTCGGTCTCTCCCTGGCCGGCACGGACGAGATGTTGAGCGAGTACAAACTGGGCGTGGTCCAGGGCCTGTTGGCCGGTTTCGCGCAGGGCGTCGCCCTGGTCCTCGCCCTGCGTCGGCCCGTCCCCGCCTGGGCCCTGTCCCTCACCGCCACGGCCTTCACCGCGCTGACCGTGCGTGCTGCCATGGATCCCCTCCCCACCATGAATCCCCTCCCGGGCACGACCCCCGGCCCCGACTGGCCCTGGAACACCACCGAAGTCGTCGTCCAGGCCGCCGTCCTGCTGCTCGTGGCCCTGCGCGTGCCCACCCGCAAGGCTCTCGCGGCGCTGGCCGCGACCGCCCTGACGACGTTCGTCATCCAGGGTCTCGTCGGTGCCCAGCACTACTCCTCGACGGGCATGGTCGCGGTGGCCGTCTGCGCGGTGGCCGTCCTCATCGGCACCGCCCTGCGCGGACGCAGCGAGGCCCGTACCCAGCTCGTGGAGCAGGTCACGATCACGGCGGAGGAGCGCAACCGCCGCACCCTCCTGGAGGAGCGCAGCCGTATCGCCCGCGAACTGCACGACGTGGTCGCCCACCACATGTCGGTGATCTCCATCCAGGCCCAGGTGGCGCCCCTCCTGGTCGAGAACCCGTCGGAGGAACTCAGGGAGAACCTCGACGGCATCAGACAGAACGCCCTCGAAGCCCTCGCCGAACTGCGCCGGGTCCTCGGTGTGCTCCGCTCGGAGAACCCTGAGTATCCGGACGACCCCTACGCCCTGCCCGCCCCCGGCACCGGTGCCGCCCCCGACGCCCCGCAGCCCACCCTCGACCGCCTGGACGCCCTGATAGAGAACACCCGGGCCGCCGGTCTCGACGTGCGGGGAGACGTCAGGGGCGAGGTGCGCCCGCTGGCACCCGGAGTGGAGCTGTCGGCGTACCGGATCGTCCAGGAGGCCCTGAGCAACGCGTTGCGGCACGCCCCGGGTTCCACGGTCGCCGTCGAGGTCGCCCACGACCCCGACGGACTGCGGCTGTTCGTCACCAACTCCCGCCCGCAGCAGGCCGCCCCGCCCTCCCCGGGCGCCGGACACGGACTGCTCGGCATGCGGGAGCGCGCGGCGATGCTCGGCGGACACCTGACCGCGACGAGAACGTTCCAGGGCGGCTTCGCGGTCGTCGCGTTCCTCCCCAGGGACGGCGTCGCACTCCCCGACGGACCCGCGGGAACCGCGGGATCCCACGGCCCCGGGGGACCCCACGGCCCCGACGGACCTGACGGTTCGGACGGCGCCGACGGATCCGACGCCCCCGACAGCCCCGCCGCTCCCGGTACTTCCCCGTCCGCCGCCCCCGAGATCATCTTCCCGACAGGAGACGCGACCCCATGACGAGCGGCACCATCCGTGTACTCATCGCCGACGACCAGCAGATGGTCCGCCAGGGCTTCACCGTGCTGCTGAACGCCCAGCCCGGCATAGAGGTGGTCGGCCAGGCGGTCGACGGCCTGGACGCGGTGGCCAAGGTGGCCGAACTCGCCCCGGACGTCGTCCTCATGGACATCCGCATGCCCGAACTCGGCGGCATCGAGGCCACCCGCCGCATCACGGAGGCGACCCCGCACATCAAGGTCCTGGTGCTCACCACCTTCGACCTAGACGAGTACGTGTACGAGGCGCTGCGCGCGGGAGCCTCCGGCTTCCTCCTCAAGGACGCGTCCGCGGAGCAACTGGCCGAGGCGGTACGGGTGGTGGCAGCCGGTGACGCACTGCTAGCGCCGGGCGTCACCCGCCGGCTGATCGCCGAGTTCTCCCGGCTGAACGGGACACCGCGCACCCCGCTCAAGTCGCGCGTCGGCGACCTCACCGAACGCGAGACGGAGGTGCTCGCGCTGATCGCGCAGGGTCTGTCCAACGCGGAGATCGCCGAGCACCTGGTGGTCGCCGAGCAGACCGTGAAGACCCATGTCGGCCGCATCCTGGTGAAGTTGGGGCTGCGGGACCGGACGCAGGCGGCGGTGTTCGCGTACGAGTCGGGGCTGGTGCGGCCGGGCGGGGGCCGGTGAAGCCCGGCCGTCCCGCATACCCGTAGTACTTGAGAGGGACGCCCCAGGACCCTTCTCACAGGTGACGACGGCGACGGCCCCCTCCGCCTACCGTTTTGAATGTGACCGAGACGACCCAGCAGTTGCCGCCGACGGGCGGGGCCAAGCCGCGCAGCCCGGAGTTCAGGCTTGCCGCGGACGCCCTGCGCGGGCTGCGGCAGGACCTGTTCCACGACGCCTTCGCCTACCGCCCGCTGCCCCCCTCCACCGCCGACGGCCCGCTGGCCCGGCGCTTCAAGGGGCGGTTCAGGGAGTACGCGGCCTGGAGCCCGCACGCCCTGATCACCGCGGCCGGCCTGCTCGCGATGCTCATCGCGTCGAACAGCGCGATGCTCGGCGCGGGGACCAACGCGATGCTCGGCCTGCTCGCCCTGGTGCCTGTGCTGCTGACCATGGTGCGACCGGTCGGCGCGTTCTGGCTCTCCATGGCCGCGACCCCGGTCGCCACCTTTCTGGGGTCCGAGTGGGACAGCGAGTGGCCGTGGCTGGCCGGCAGCTTCGCCTGCCAGCTGTTCGTGCTCACGATCGTGGCGATACGCACCCGGCCGCGCACGGCCGCCTGGATGTGGGCGCTGACGGCGGTCTACGGCATCGTCGCCGACATGGTCGCCGCGGGCAATCACGCCTTCGGTTCGGACACGACACAGTTCCTGCTGCTCTCCGCGTTCGTCCTGCTCGGCGTCGCCGTCTGGCAGATACGCCGCGAGGCCCGGCAGGAGATGACCGCGCAGCAGACGGTGACGGCGCACGAGCGGTCCCGGCGCACCCTCCTGGAGGAGCGCACGACGATCGCCCGCGAGCTGCACGACGTGGTGGCCCACCACATGTCGGTGGTCGCCATCCAGGCGGAGGCCGCGCCCTACCGGGTGGAGAACCCGCCGCCGGAGCTGGAGCGCGCGTTCGTCACGATCCGGGAGAACGCGGTGGCGGCCCTGACCGAGCTGCGCCGTGTCCTGGGCGTGGTGCGCGCGGAGGACTACGAGGCGCCGGACGCCCCGCAGCCCACCCTCGCCGACATGGACGCGCTGCTGGCCAATGTGCGCGACGCCGGCCTGAGCGTGGAGAAGGCGGTGACGGGGGCGGTGCGTGAACTCCCGCAGGGCGTCGAGCTGTCGGCGTACCGGATAGTGCAGGAGGCGTTGAGCAACACGCTGCGGCACGCGCCCGGTGCGAGTGCCCGCGTCGAGATCGGTTATGTGCTGGGCGGGTTGGGCCTGCGGATAGTCAACGGCCCGATGCCCGAGCCGAGTCTGGTGAAGCCCTCGCCCGGCGCCGGGCACGGCATCACGGGGATGCGGGAGCGGGTCTCCATGCTGAACGGCGAGATGACGGCGGCCCCGGCGGACGACGGAGGCTACGAGGTGACGGTGTTCCTGCCGGTCCCGAGTGCGAGCGAAGGTGAGGCATGACGATCCGCGTGCTGATCGCGGACGACCAGATGATGGTGCGCGAGGGCTTCTCGGTCCTGCTGGGCGCGATGCCGGACATCGAGGTCGTCGGCGAGGCGGTGAACGGACGGGACGCGGTCGAGCGGGTGCGTGAACTGGCCCCGGACGTCGTCCTGATGGACATCCGGATGCCCGAGATGAACGGCATCGAGGCGACCCGGGAGATCGTCGCGGCCGACGGCGCGGCGAAGGTGCTGGTGCTCACCACCTTCGACCTCGACGAGTACGTGTACCAGGCGCTGCGCGCGGGAGCCTCCGGTTTCCTGCTCAAGGACGCCTCGGCACGCCAACTGGCCGACGGGGTGCGGGTGGTGGCGGCCGGCGAGGCGCTGCTGGCCCCCTCCGTGACCAAGCGGCTGATCACGGAGTTCTCGAAGCTGTCCGAGTCGCCCCGGCTGATACCGGCCGCGCAGCAGGCGGCGTACGGGGAGCTGACCGAGCGGGAGACGGAGGTGCTGGTCCTCATCGCCCAGGGCCTGTCGAACGTGGAGATCGCCGAGCGGCTGGTGGTCGCCGAGTCGACGATCAAGACCCATGTCAGCCGTGTCCTGGTGAAGTTGGGGCTGCGGGACCGGACGCAGGCGGCGGTGTTCGCGTACGAGGCGCGGCTGGTGACGCCGGGGTAGGAGGGGCCGCGTGCTCAGAACCCGCTGCCGCCGCCATCGGCGAAACGTGCAGGTGACACCGGGGCGATGCGCATCGGGCCGGGCTCGGGAGGAGGGGCGTCGTAGACGTAGGTGACCGTGAGTCCGCGGCTCCGGGCTCCCCACCCGGGCCACCCTCTGTTTCCCTGCCCCCGCCCTTCACCGCCCTCGTCGAGCACATCAAGGCCGGTGATATCGATCACCCCTGGTCAGGACGGGGATCGTCGGCATAACGTCCGTGCATGGCAGCCTTCGATCCCTGGGACCCGGCGTTCCTCGCCGACCCGTACCCCGCCTACGCCGAGCTGCGTGCCCGGGGCCGTGTGCAGTACTTCGAGTCCACGAACCAGTGGCTGGTCCCACGCCACGCGGATGTGTCGGCGCTGCTGCGCGACCGTCGGCTCGGGCGCACGTACCAGCACCGTTTCACCCACGAGGACTTCGGCCGGACGGCACCGCCGCCCGAGCACGAGCCGTTCCACACCCTCAACGACCACGGGATGCTCGACCTGGAGCCCCCGGACCACACCCGTATCCGGCGCCTGGTGTCGAAGGCGTTCACCCCGCGCACGGTCGAGCGGCTCAAGCCGTACGTCAGCCGGCTGGCCGGTGAGCTGGTGGACGGCCTGGTGGCCCGGGGCGGCGGCGATCTGCTCACCGAGGTGGCGGAGCCGCTGCCCGTCGCGGTGATCGCGGAGATGCTCGGCATCCCCGAGTCGGACCGCGCACCGCTGCGCCCCTGGTCGGCGGACATCTGCGGGATGTACGAACTGAGCCCGAGCGAGGACACGGCGGCGAAGGCGGTCCGCGCGTCGAACGAATTCTCCTCGTATCTACGCGAGTTGATCGCGGCCCGGCGCAAGGAACCCGGCGACGAGCTCATCTCCGGCATGATCGCGGCCCACGACGGGGACGACGACCGCCTCACCGAACAGGAGCTGATCTCCACCGCCGTACTGCTGCTCAACGCGGGCCACGAGGCGACGGTGAACGCCACGGTCAACGGCTGGTGGGCGCTGTTCCGCCACCCCGACCAGCTGGCGGCCCTGCGCGCGGACCATTCGCTGATCCCGTCCGCCGTCGAGGAGCTGATGCGCTACGACACCCCGCTCCAGCTCTTCGAGCGGTGGGTGCTGGACGAGATCGAGATCGACGGCACGGTGATCCCGAGGGGCGCGGAGATCGCGATGCTGTTCGGCTCCGCCAACCACGACCCGGCGGTCTTCGCGTCACCCGAGCGCCTGGATCTGACCCGCGCCGACAACCCGCACATCAGCTTCAGCGCGGGCATCCACTACTGCATCGGCGCGCCCCTGGCCCGTATCGAACTGGCCGCCTCCATGCGGGCGTTGCTGGAACGGGCCCCGACGCTCACCCTGGCGGCGGAGCCGGTCCGCAAGCCGAACTTCGTGATCCGGGGGCTGGAGGGGCTGAGCGTCACGGTCTGACGCGTCGGACCAGCGCCCAGACGCCGAGCGACGCGAGGATCCCGCCGAGGACCGCCAACGGCAACTCGGCGTACAGGACACTCCAGTCGGGGCTCGCCTCGAAGCGCCGGAAGCGGTTCCGGACGTCGTAGGACCACACCGCGAGCCCGACTCCCGCGCCGAGTGCGGCGGTCAGACACCCTCCGGCGGCCTGCGCACGTTGTCCCATGCCAGGGACGGACGCGTGCGCCGCGCCGGAGGTTCCCGTACCCGACGCGGTCAGGCCGTGAGGTCGCGCCGCCGCAGAGCCGCCAGTCCTACGGCGACCAGGGCGGCGGCGATCCCGGTGAGGGCCACCACCGGTCCCCACGCCATGTCCCCGCCCGGCAGCTTCGGCAGGTGGCCGAAGGGGGAGATGTCCAGGACCGCCTGGGGAAGGTTCAGCGCCGGGCCGATCCAGCCGAGGAGGAGGGCGAGGCCGGCCGCCGCCCAGGAGAGTGGGGACAGGCGGGGGGAGAGGCCGTGGAGGAGGACCGCCAGGGCGCCCAGGGTCCAGACCGCCGGGAGTTGGACCAGGCCGGCGGCGAGGATGGGGCCGGGCTCGGCGCCGTAGCCGAGGGTGAGGCCGAGACTGCTCAGGAGCATGATCAGGGCCGCGCCCGCGAAGGCGATCGTCAGGTGGCCGGCCGCCCAGCGCAGGCGGCCCACCGCGTTCGCGAGGACCGGTTCGGCGCGTCCGGTCGTCTCCTCGCTGTGCAGCCGTAGGACCGACGAGACCGCGTACAGCGCGGCCAGCATGCCGAACATGCCGACCATCGTGGCCAGGAACGCGTCCTCGATGCCGGACCGGCCGCCCATCCGCTCGATGATCTCGCGGGTCCTGGCGTTGTCGCCGACCAGGTCCGCCGCGCCCTTGGTGATGCCGCCGAAGGCGACCCCGGCCGCGAGGAAGCCCAGGCTCCAGCCCAGGACGGCACCTCGCTGGAGGCGCCAGGCCAGGGCGGCCGCCGTGCCGAGGCGGCCGTTCGCCGGTCCGGGGCGGGCGGGCAGGAAGCTCATCCCCACGTCCCGGCGGCCAGCCAACTCGTAGGCCGCGAAGCCCTGTACGAGTGCCGCCGCCGCGAACAGGGCCAGGACCCACCAGCGTTCGGACGCGAACGGGCGCAGGTTCTCCAGCCAGCCGATCGGGGAGATCCACGTCGCGGGCGAGGAGGCGTCGTTGGTCGTCGAGTCGCCCACCGCGCGGAGTGCGAACGCCGTTCCCAGCAGGCCGCCGGTCAGGCCCTTCGCCAGTCGGCCGCTGTCCGTGAACTGCGCGACGATCGCCGCGAGCGTCGCGAACACCATGCCCACTCCGCCGATGCCGAGGCCGAGTGCGAGGGCACCTGCCGATCCCTGCCCGGCCAGCCCGGCCGTGATCAGCAGCGTCAGCGCGGAGTCGGCGACGAACGCCGTCAGCAGGGCTGCCGTCAGCGGGGCGCTGCGGCCCACCATCGCGGAGGAGACGAGTTCCTGGCGGCCGCTCTCCTCCTCGTCCCGTGTGTGCCGTACGACGACGATCAGGCTCATGATTCCGGCGAGGATCGCGGCGTAGCCGCCGATGCGCCAGGCGGTGAGGCCGCCGAGGGAGTCGCTGAACACCGGGCCGTAGGTGGCGCGCAGTGAGCTGTTGCCGAGCATCTGGCGGGCGATGTCGGCGCGTTCGGCGGGGGTGGAGTAGACGCTGCGCAGCGAGCCGGGGAGGGAGAGGACCAGCAGGGCCGTCACCGCCACCCAGGCCGGGATCACCACCCGGTCGCGGCGCAGGTTGAAGCGCAACAGGGCGCCGGTGCCCGCGAGTTGGCGGGAGGTGCCCGTGCCGGTGCGTGCGGGGAGCGCGGTGGCGGTCATTCCGCCTCCTGGTAGTGGCGCAGGAAGAGTTCCTCCAGCGTCGGTGGTTTCGAGGTGAGCGACAGTACGCCCGAGTCGGTCAACGACCGTAGTACGGCGTTGAGTTGGTCCGTCTCCACCTGGAGCCGTACACGCCTGCCCTGTACGTCGAGGTCGTGGACGCCGGGGAGGGACGCCAACCCGTTGGGCTCACCGGTGAGTTCGGCGCTCACGCTGGTGCGGGTCAGGTGGCGCAGGTCGGCCAGCGAACCGCTCTCCACCGTGCGGCCCTTGCGGATGATGCTCACCCGGTCGCACAACTCCTCGACCTCGCTGAGGATGTGGGAGGAGAGGAGGATCGTCCGGCCCCGGTCGCGTTCCTCCTCCACGCAGCGCTGGAAGACCTCCTCCATCAGCGGGTCCAGGCCCGAGGTCGGCTCGTCCAGGATCAGCAGGTCGACGTCAGAGGCGAACGCGGCGACGAGGGCCACCTTCTGGCGGTTGCCCTTCGAGTACGTGCGGCCCTTCTTGGTGGGGTCGAGCTCGAAGCGGTCGATCAGGTCGGCGCGGCGGGACCTGTCGAGACCGCCGCGCAACCTGCCGTAGAGATCGATGACTTCGCCGCCGGACAGATTGCGCCACAACGTCACGTCGCCGGGGACGTAGGCGACCCGGCGGTGCAGTTCGACCGCGTCGGCCCAGGGGTCCCGGCCCAGGAGCCGGGCGGCGCCCGAGTCGGCGCGCAGCAGGCCGAGCAGGACGCGGATCGTCGTGGACTTGCCGGAGCCGTTGGGGCCGAGGAAGCCGTGCACCTCGCCGGTCTCGACGTCCAGGTCGAGGCCTGCGAGGGCTTGTGTCCTGCCGAACGACTTGTGCAGCCCGGAGACGGTGATTGCCTTCGTCATGGAGCCGAACGTACGCTAACTTCAGAAATTTGTGAAGTTAAGGAAGCGTAGGAAATGTATGAAGCCCGGATAGGGTGGTGACCATGACGGATGAGGCAGGGCGGGACCAGGAGGCGGTCTCGAAGTTCGTGGAGAGTTTCGCGGCACAGCTCGTCGAGGCCGGGATGCAGCGGATGCCGGCCCGAGTCTTCGCGGCGCTTCTGTCCTCCGACGACGGGGCGATGACCTCGATCGAGCTGGGGGAGCAGCTGCGGATCAGTCCGGCGGCGGTTTCCGGGGCGGTGCGGTATCTGGCGCAGACGCACATGGTTTCGCGTGAGCGGGAACCTGGCTCGCGCCGGGAGCGGTACGTGGTGCACGGGGATCAGTGGTATGAGGCGCTCACCAACCGCGAGGCGCTCATCAAGCGGTGGGAGGGGGCTCTGCGCGAGGGTGTCAGCAGTCTTGGCGCGGACACCCCGGCGGGACGTCGTATGGCCGAGACGCTCGCCTTCTTCGAGTTCGTCGAGGGGGAGGTCTCGGCCATGATGGAGCGATGGCGGGTTCACCGGGAAACACGGTTCGGTGGAGCTGCCTAAGGGGCGCGGGGAACTGCGCGACCAGCCCACCACCGGGCCGCAGACGAGTACGAATCTGCGGGAGCGTCGTGGCTGGTCGCGCAGTTCCCCGCGCCCCTAAAAGCTAAAAGCGCTTCAGCGCTCCTTGGTTTCTTCCAGCACCGTGCGGCCGAGCAAGGCGTACCGCTCAGGCGACCGGCGCTTCAGGTACTGCGCGTAGCCGATGCCCGTCGCCGCGACCAGGGCCACCAGCCAGGGCGTTGCCTTCAGGAGGAGGGAGTCGGACTCCGAGCCCGCCGCCACGCTCATGTTGGAGACCAGGAGGAGGACCACCGCCAGCATCGCCACACCGCCGAGCAGCGGAGCGGTGAACGTGCGGAACCAGTGGCGGCTCTCGGGGTGGTGGGTGCGGAAGTACGCCAGTACCGCGAACGAGCACACCGCCTGCACCACCAGGATCGCCATCGTGCCGAGGATGGCCAGCAGGACGTACATCGCGTTGGCCGGGTCCTTGCTCGTGGCCCAGAACGCGAGGATCAGGGCGGCGCTGATCACGGTCTGCACGAAGCCCGCGATGTGCGGGGAGCCGTGCTTGGCGTGGGTGCGGCCGATGGTGTTCTTCAGCTTCGGCAGAACGCCCTCGCGGCCCAGCGCGTACATGTAGCGGCTGGCGCAGTTGTGGAAGGCCATGCCGCAGGCGAGCGAGCCGGTGATCATCAGCCACTGCATGAGGTCGACCGCCCAGTGGCCGACGTAGTGCTCGGTGGGGTTGAAGAAGAGCGCGAGCGGGTTCGCGGACGAGGCGACCTTGACGGCCTCGCTCTCGCCGTTGCCGATGATCGCCATCCAGGAGACGAAGACGTAGAAGACGCCGACGCCGAGGACCGAGATCATCGTCGCCTTGGGGATGATCTTCTTCGGGTCGCGGGACTCCTCGCCGTACATGGCCGTGGACTCGAAGCCGACCCAGGACCAGAAGGCGAAGAAGAGGCCGAGACCGGCGCTCGTCCCCTTGAACGCGTTGACCGGGTTGACCGGGCCGAAGGTGAAGCCGTGCGGGCCGCCGCCGTGCAGGGCGACCGAGATCGCCATCGCGGCGAGGACGGTCACCTCCGTGCCGAGGAGGACGACGAGCAGCTTCTCCGCGACCGAGACGCCGAACCAGGTGCCCGTCGCGTTGACGGCGAGCATCACGATCGCGCAGACCCACCACGGGACGTCAAGTCCCGTCTGGTCCTTGAGGGTTCCGGTGGCGAAGACCGAGAAGATGCCGATCAGCGCCGGCTCGAACACGACGTACGCGAAGGTGGCGAGGAGGCCGGACGCGAGTCCCACGGTGCGGCCGAGGCCGTAGGAGATGAAGCCGTAGAACGCGCCCGTCGAGGTGATGTGCTTGGCCATCGAGGTGAAGCCGACGGAAAAGATTGCCAGGACGACCATTGCGACGAGATAGCTCGCCGGGGCGCCTATGCCGTTGCCGGACGAGACCATGAAGGGCACGTTGCCGGTCATCGCGGTGATCGGGGCGGCGGTCGCGACGGCCATGAAGACCACGCCCAGCAGGCCGATGGCGTTGGGCTTGAGCCGGTGAACGGCGCCGTCCTCGCTTGTGTTCGCCGCGGGGGCGACTCCTTCGTCCACTGCCATCGGGATGGTTCCTCTCCTGCTGATCCGGGGGTTCCGTGGTGGTTCTACGGGGGGTCTACGGTGCGGAACTCTGTCGGCCGAATGAGTCCGGCAAGGGTTGCGGTGCGTTAAATGTTTGTCAACCAGACCTTTAGAAATCTGGCGAAATCCGATGGCAACACGGGCCTCGTACGGTCGCCGCCATGAGTACGTACACCTCGACCCTCGGCGGCCGGCACTACCGCTTCGGCTCCCTCGCGCGCCTGCTCGCCGCCGCGAGCCCCGAGCGCTCCGGCGACCGGCTGGCGGGGCTGGCCGCGGAAAGTGCCCAGGAGCGGGTGGCGGCGCGGTGGGCGCTGGCGGACGTGCCGCTGACCGCCTTTCTCGCCGAGCCGGTGATCCCGTACGAGACCGACGACGTGACCCGGCTGATCCTCGACACGCACGACGCGGCGGCCTTCGCGCCGGTGGCCGGGCTGTCGGTGGGCGGTCTCCGGGAGTGGCTGCTGACGGCCGACACCGATCAACTGGCCGCCGTAGCAGCAGGGTTGACGCCGGAGATGGTGGCGGCCGTGTCCAAGCTGATGGGCAACGCGGATCTCGTCGCGGTCGCGCGCAAGGTGCGGGTCGTGACCGCCTTCCGGTCCACGATCGGGCTGCCGGGGCGGCTCGCCACCCGGCTCCAGCCCAACCACCCCACCGACGACCCGGCGGGCGTGGCCGCGGCCCTGCTCGACGGGCTGCTGCTCGGCTCCGGCGACGCGGTGATCGGCATCAACCCGGCGACGGACAGTCCCAAGGCGGTACGGGACCTGCTGGAGTTGCTGGACGGAGTCATCCAGCGGTACGCGATCCCCACCCAGTCCTGCGTCCTGTCCCACGTCACGACGAGCATGGACCTGATGGCGCGCGGGGCGCCGGTCGATCTCGTCTTCCAGTCCATCGCCGGCACCCAGGCGGCCAACGCGTCCTTCGGCGTCACGCTGGGGCTGCTGGACGAGGCCTACGAGGCGGCGCGGGCGCTCGGCCGGGGCACGGTCGGCTCGAACGTCATGTACTTCGAGACCGGCCAGGGCAGCGCACTGTCCGCCGACGCGCACCACGGGGTCGACCAGCAGACGGTGGAGGCACGGGCGTACGCGGTCGCCCGCCGCTACGACCCGCTCCTGGTGAACACGGTCGTCGGCTTCATCGGCCCGGAGTACCTCTACGACGGCCGGCAGATCCTCCGCGCCGCCCTGGAGGACCACTTCTGCGGCAAGGTGCTCGGCCTGCCGATGGGTCTGGACATCTGCTACACCAACCACGCCGACGCGGACGACGACGACATCGCCACCATGCTCACGATGCTCGGCGTGGCCGGCGCGTCCTTCGTGATCTGCACACCGGGCGGCGACGACATCATGCTCAACTACCAATCCGCCTCGTACCACGACGCGTTGTACCTCCGCGAGGTCCTCGGCCTGCGCCCGGCACCGGAGTTCGAGGCGTGGCTCGACTCGATCGGCCTGCTGGAAGAGGGCGGGTCGATCCGGGACGTATCGGCCACGGCCCACCCGTTGACGGCGATCGGAAGGGAACTGGTGGCATGACGACCGGTCAAGTGGAGCTGCTGGGCGGGGAGTTGTGGCCGACGCTGCGCCGTCACACCCAGGCGAGGATCGGCCTCGGCCGGGCGGGCTCGGGCCTCCCGACCCACCACCGGCTGGAGTTGCAGGCCGCGCACGCGGCGGCGCGGGACGCGGTGCACTCGCCGTTCGCGCCGGACGTGGTGGCCGCGGCGCTGGGCGGCGAGCCGACGGTACGGGTGCGCAGCGCGGCCCCCGACCGGCTCACCTACCTCCAACGCCCCGACCTGGGCCGCCGGTTGGACCCCGCAGATCGCGCGCACCTTCCGCTCGGCGACTGGGACGTCGTCTTCGTCGTCGCCGACGGCCTGTCCAGCCGGGCCGTGCACGAGCACGCGGCGGCGATGGTCCGCGCGACGACGGCCCTCCTCCCGACGTCCTGGCAGGTGGCTCCGGTGATCCTCGCCGAACAGGCCCGCGTGGCCCTCGGCGACGACATCGCCTCGGCGATGGGCGCGACGATGGTCGTCGTCCTCGTCGGCGAACGCCCCGGCATGTCGGCGGCGGACTCCCTGGGCGCGTACCTGACGTACCGGCCCAAGCCGGGGGTGACGACGGACGCCGACCGCAACTGCCTGTCCAACATCCGGCCGCCGTTGGGGCTGACGTACGAGGTGGCGGCGGGGAAGCTGGCGGGACTGATGGGCAGGGCAAGGGAGTCGGGAGTCACGGGTGTGGCGCTGAAGGACGACTCGGACGGGAAATCCAGCCTCTCCGGCGTTTGAGGAGCGGGGGCGGCGGGGGCGAGGAAAGCCCGCCTCACCCCGGCAACGTAAGCCCCCAGGCCCCCTCCCGCACCACCCACGTCCGCGTCCGCACCGGCCCCGCCACCACCGCGTCCGCCCGGTACCGGAAATCCGCCCCGGACACGGTCACCGACCGCCCCCGCGCACACAGCGGTGACGCCTCCGCGCCCACCGACACCGGCCGCACTTCCACCTCGGCCAGCCCCGACGCCCCCGGCCGCACAGCGACCGTCTCCACCGGCTGGTCCAGGTCGACGAGGGTGACGCCGTCGACCTCGACCCGCAGCCGGGCCGGTCCGAAGCGGGGCGCACCGGCGAGCGGCTCCCGTGGCGGACGGGCCGGCACCAGGGTCCGTACCAGCGACTGACACGTCCGCAGCCACGACGCGTGCCCGGTGCCGGCGGGCGAGGGCACCGCGGGGGAGGGGAGCGAGGGGATCCGCAGCGCGCCGAGCACGACCCCGTCGCTGTCGTCGACGAGCAGGTCCATCCGCCGTACGACGCCGTCGAGCACCGCCCGCGCCGCCGCCACCGCCCCCGTGGGCACCCCCAGCGCCCCCGCGAGGGACAGCGCGCCGCCCACCGGCACCATCGACAGGGCGCATCCGGCCAGCTCGCGCTGGCGGTGCAGCAGGGACACGGTCCGCATCAGGGCCCGGTCGTCGCCCACCAGCACCGGTCGCCGTGAGCCCCGCCGGGCCAGGACCCGGGCGAATTCCTCGGGCCCCTCCGGCATGCACACCTTGGTCGCCGCACCCGCGCTGAGCACGTCTTTCGCGATGCGGACGGACTCTCCGTCGGTGCGCCGGGCGACCGGATCGATGACGACCAGGAGCTGATCGGAAGTCGCGGAAGTCGCCACCTCGGCCATGCCTCGCTTCCTCGGGTAGCATCTTTGTGCAAGAGCCCCTTGCGCTATTGCGCCAGGGGCTTCGTCTATTCCGGGGCATCCGGTCCGACGGGTTGCGGCCGACGAGGGTCGCTGACGTACGAGGCACACGCTGTGCGGCGTACGTCTCTGACCTTGGACATGCCCCGCCCGGAAGGGGTGTACGCGCGTGCCCGCACTTGTGCTGCTCGGTGCTCAGTGGGGTGACGAAGGCAAGGGAAAGGCGACGGACCTGCTAGGTGGGTCCGTCGACTATGTGGTGCGCTACCAGGGCGGCAACAACGCCGGCCACACGGTAGTCGTGGGCGATCAGAAGTACGCCCTTCACCTGCTCCCTTCCGGGATCCTCACACCGGAGTGCACTCCGGTCATCGGCAACGGTGTCGTCGTCGACCCGTCGGTCCTGTTCTCCGAGCTGAACGGGCTGAACGAGCGCGGCGTCGACACGTCCAAGCTCCTGATCAGCGGTAACGCTCACATCATCACGCCCTACAACGTGACGGTGGACAAGGTGACGGAGCGCTTCCTCGGGAAGCGGAAGATCGGGACGACGGGCCGCGGTATCGGGCCCACCTACGCGGACAAGATCAACCGCGTCGGCATCCGGGTCCAGGACCTCTACGACGAGTCGATCCTGACGCAGAAGGTCGAGGCCTCCCTCGACATCAAGAACCAGATGCTCACCAAGCTCTACAACCGGCGCGCGATCGCGATCGAGCAGGTCGTCGAGGAGCTGCTGTCCTACGCGGACCGCCTCAAGCCGTACGTCGCCGACACGGTCCTCGTCCTCAACCAGGCGCTGGACCAGGACAAGGTCGTCCTCTTCGAGGGCGGGCAGGGCACCCTCCTCGACATCGACCACGGGACCTATCCCTTCGTCACGTCCTCGAACCCCACCGCGGGCGGCGCGTGCACGGGCGCGGGTGTCGGCCCGACGAAGATCAGCCGGGTCATCGGCATCCTGAAGGCCTACACGACCCGGGTCGGCTCGGGCCCGTTCCCGACCGAGCTGTTCGACGCGGACGGCGACGCGCTGCGCCGCATCGGCGGCGAGCGGGGCGTCACCACCGGCCGCGACCGGCGCTGCGGCTGGTTCGACGCGGTCATCGCCCGCTACGCGACCCGCGTGAACGGCCTGACCGACTTCTTCCTCACCAAGCTCGACGTCCTCACCGGCTGGGAGGAGATCCCGGTCTGTGTGGCCTACGAGATCGACGGCAGGCGCGTCGAGGAACTCCCGTACTCGCAGACCGACTTCCACCACGCGAAGCCGATCTACGAGAACCTGCCCGGCTGGAGCGAGGACATCACGAAGGCCAAGACCTTCGCGGACCTCCCGAAGAACGCGCAGGCGTACGTGAAGGCGCTGGAGGAGATGTCGGGCGCGCCGATCTCCGCGATCGGTGTCGGACCGGGACGTACGGAGACGATCGAGATCAACTCGTTCATCTAGGACGGCGGTTGAGCCGTTTTCGACGGCCGCACTTGGGCCGGTCTTGGGAAACCTTGACCGGCCCTTGGGCTGTCCGTGGTTACGCCGGTAACAGGTGGAGGCCAGCATCTACGCGGGTAGCCCGCCGCGCCCCGCACGCACCACCCGCCCTCCGCGCCCTCCCAGGAGCCCTGAATGCCCGTCAATCCCATGAACCGCCGTGAGTTCGTGCAGAAGTCCGCCGTCACCGGCGCGGTCGTGGCCGTCGCGGGGACGGCGGCGGCGACCCCGGCCGAGGCCGCCGACCGGCACAAGCCGACGCCGAAGCCCAAGACCTGGTCGTTCTCCGTCCTGGGCACGACCGACCTGCACAGCCACGTCTTCAACTGGGACTACTACACCAACGCCGCCCCGGTGGACTCCAAGGGCAACACCTACGGCATCGCCCGCATCGCCACCCTGGTCAAGAACCTGCGCGCCGAGAAGGGCGAGCACCGGGTGCTGCTCGTCGACGCGGGCGACATCATCCAGGGCACGTCCCTCGCGTACTACTACGCCAACGTCGACCCCATCACGGGCAAGGACGGCAAGCGCGGCCCCAAGCACCCGATGGCCGTCGCCATGAACGAGATGCGCTACGACGCCGCCGCCCTCGGCAACCACGAGTTCAACTACGGCGTGGAGGTGCTGCGCGCCTTCGAGAAGCAGTGTCACTTCCCGCTGCTCGGCGCCAACGCCCTGGACGCGAAGACCCTGAAGCCCGCGTTCGAGCCCTACACGGTCAAGCGCATCAAGGTGCCCGGCGCGCCCGACATCAAGGTCGGCATCCTCGGTCTCACCAACCCGGGCATCGCGCTGTGGGACAAGGACAACGTCAGCGGCAAGCTGGTCTTCCCCGGGCTCGTCGAGCAGGCGAAGAAGTACGTGCCGCGGCTGCGCGCGCTCGGCTGCGACGTCGTCTTCCTCACCGACCACTCGGGCCTCGACGGCTCGACCTCGTGGGGCGACGAACTCCCCTACGTGGAGAACGCGTCGAACCTGGTCGCCCAGCAGGTCCCCGGCATCGACGCGATCCTCGTCGGCCACACCCACGTCGACGTCCCCACCTACACGGTGAAGAACGACGAGACCGGCGAGGACGTCCTCCTGTCCGAGCCGTACTGCTACGGGTACCGCCTGTCCGTCTTCGACTTCGAGCTGGAACTCGTGCGCGGCTGCTGGAAGATCACCAGTAAGACGGCGACCACGCTCAACAGCAACACGGTCGCCGAGGACCCGAAGATCACCGAACTCCTCACCGCCGACCACGACCTGGTCGTCAAGTACGTCAACACGGCGATCGGCACCAGCACCGCGGACATGTCGACCGCGGAGGCCTGCTGGAAGGACGTCCCCGCCATCGACTTCATCCACGAGGTACAGATGGAGACGGTCAAGGCGGGCCTCTCGGCCGCCGACGCCGCGCTCCCGCTGATCTCCGTGGCGGCCTGCTTCAGCCGCACCGCCGACATCCCCAAGGGCGACGTGACCATCCGCGATGTCGCCGGCCTCTACATCTACGAGAACACCCTCTACGGCAAGAAGCTCACCGGCGCCCAGCTCAAGGACTACCTGGAGTACGCGGCGAAGTACTACCACCAGGTCCCGTCGGGCACGGCGGTGGACACGGCCACCCTCACCAACGCCAACAGCTTCTGGGACTACATGTACGACACGGCGGCCGGTGTCTCCTACGAGATCGACATCGCGGCGGCCGAGGGCTCCCGCATCAAGAACCTCACCTACGACGGCGCCGCGATCCCCGACGACCAGGTCTTCGTCGTCGCGGTCAACAACTACCGCGCCAACGGCGGCAGCGGCTACCCGCACATCGCCGCCGCGGAGTCCGCCTACAGCTCCACCAACCAGGTCCGCGACCTGATGATCGCCTACGCCACGGCCAAGGGCACCATCGACCCGTCGACCTTCGCGGCCACCAACTGGAAGCTGACCCAGGCGGGCACGCCGGTCTTCTAGACCCCGCACCCACCTTCTGCACCGAGCGCGAGGAGCACGGATGTCCATGGCAGTCCCGGGGCGGGCCGAGACCCGCACCGCTCTGATCCTGGAGTCCGTGCTCAGCACGGCGGCCGTGGTGTGGTGGTCGGCCCTCCTGTGGGCACACCGCGACGCCCTGTACGCGGTGCCCGTCGCCGTGGCGCTGATCCTCACGGTCGCGCTGTCGCTGCTGGTCACGTGGGCCGTGTGGCTGCGGGCGGGTCGGCTGCGGAGCGCGAATCTGGCACTGGTCGCGGTACGCGGTGTGGCGGTGCTGACGTTGTCCCTCTGGCTCCTTCAGGACCTGTAGGTCAGTCGGGGCAGGTGGGCGGCAGGCCGAGGCAGGTGTGCAGGGCTTGGCTCAACCGGCTGTCGACGGACGCCCGTTCGGTCTCGGCGGGCGGCTCCTCCGGCGGGATCAGCGCGTACGGCAGTGCCGTGGTGAGTACGGCGAGCGTGACCGTGTCCCGTTCGGCGCCCCGGGGCAGACGCGGGGTCACGTAATCGGTCAGCCACTGGCGGGCGATCCCGTGCCACTCGGTGTCCGTGCGGAGGACGGCGGCGTACGTCATCGCCGGCTCGGTCCGTGCCATCGCCGCGACGACCGGATGCTCCCGCAGCAGCCGGGCCGCCCGCACGACGAAGTGCACGCCCAGACACTCCGGCGGCGGCAGCGGGCCGGGCACGTGCAGGGCCACGTGCAGCACGCGGTTCAGTTCCTGCAACGTGGCCTCGCGCAGCAGCACCTGCGGGGCGGCCCAATTCCGGTAGAAGAACTGGCGGTTGGAGTCGGCCAGCCTCGCGATATGGGTGACCCCCACACGCCGGGGCCCGCGCATGGCCATCGCGTCCAGCGTCGCGCGGTACACGGTGCCCATTCCGGGCGGAGCCTGGACATGCTTCGAGCTGCTCATGTGAGCAGTCTGGTGCGGGGGGAGGGAGGGCGTCCCAGAAAAGTGTGTCGGTATCGCCTGAAAGTGTCACGCTTTTTTGGAGAGGGGGCAGGGGGTCGCTCTCGCCGGGACGCCCCCTTTATCCAGGCATATCCTGAAATTGTCCGTCCCGCGCACGCCGACCAGGAGAAGGTGACTGCGATGCGCATGATGCTGAAAGCGTCCATGGACACGGAGAAGGGGAACGAGGCCATCCGCAACGGGACTCTGGGGAAGTTGATGGAGGAGTCCCTGGAGCAGATCAAGCCCGAGGCGGCCTACTTCACCGCCGACGGCGGCAAGCGCACCGCGTTCCTGTTCTTCGACCTGAAGGACCCCTCCGACATCCCGTCGATCAGTGAGCCGTTCTTCCTCAACCTCGGTGCCGAGCTGACCTGGACGCCGGTGATGAACGCGGAGGACGTCCAGACGGGTCTCGGCAAGATCCGCTAGGTCATCGGTCCTGCGGCGTCTGCCGGATCCTGGCGAGCGTCAGGACACCGCCGCCGATGCCCCATCCGGCGTCGGCGACCTCCTCCACCAGGACGAGCGTGGTGGCGCGGGCGCCGTCGCCGAAGATCTCGGCGTACAGGTCCGTGGTGCGCGTGATGATCTGTTCCTTCTGCTCGGCGGTGAGGGCGCCGGCGGGGACCTTGAAGTTCGCGAAAGGCATGGTGCTCTTTTCGTAGCGCGGTCGGTGTGGGGCAACTGTCCGTCCCCGGCGTCCGCCCTGCCAGGGCTGAGCCCACCCAGGGGTTGCCGTCCCCTGGCTCGGACCCCGCCGGAGAGGCGACGATGAGCGGGTGAACCTTCCCGAACTCGCGGCGTTCCTCAGGTCCCGGCGCGACCTGGTCCGGCCGGCGGACGTCGGCCTGCCCGCCGGGCCCCGGCGCCGGGTGCCCGGTCTGCGGCGCGAGGAGGTCGCGCAGCTGGCGGGCCTGTCGGCCGACTACTACACCGAGCTGGAGCGCGGACGCGGCGCCCAGCCCTCGGCCCAGACGCTGAACGCCCTGGCCCGGGCGCTGCGGCTGGGCGGCGACCAGCGCGACCACCTGTTCCACCTCGCCGACCGGCCGCTGCCCGAGTCGGCGCGCGGCGCGGGCACGCGGCACGTCCAGCCCGCCCTGCTGGGGCTGCTGGACCGGCTGGCCACCACTCCGGCCCAGGTCATCACCGACCTGCACGAGACCCTCGTACAGAATGAGTTGGCCGCCGCCCTGCTCGGGCGGGCGCCGGAGCCGCGCGGTCCGGCCACCGGGTTCGCGTACCGCTGGTTCACCGATCCGGGCGCCCGTGCCGTCTACCCGCCCGAGGACCATGCGCACCACTCACGGGTCTTCGTCGCCGACCTGCACGCGGTGGCCGCCCGCCGCAGCCGCGACAGCGAGGTCGCCGGGATGACGGCCGAACTCCGGCGGCGCAGCGCGGAGTTCGCCGCCCTGTGGGACACCCACGACGTCGGCCTGCGCCGCACCGACCACAAGCGCATCGTGCATCCCACGCTGGGCGTCATCGAGTTGGACTGCCACAGCCTGTTCAGCGAGGACGGCCGCCAGCGCCTGCTGTGGTTCACGGCCCCGCCCGGTACCGAGGGCGCCGCCCAGCTCGAACTGCTCGGCGTCATCGGCACGCAGGACATGGCCGCGACCGAGGACACCCCAGGCACGCGTCGCTAGCTGAACACGATCATCGAGCCCTGGGCCAGGCTGCGCGTCGCCGCCGCGTGCAGCCCGAGCCAGACGTGCCGTTCGCGCGCGAACGGGCTGGGGTCGTACGGCGCGGCGACCGCCGGTTCCTCCAACTCCGTGGGAGCGGCGGGGGGTTGCGGTGGCGTGGGCGGGTTCGCGGGGTCGATGCCGATCGTGGGGGCCACGAACTCCAGCTCGCGCAGGAGGGTCTGGGAGGAGCCCAACGGGCCGCCGCCCGCGAGGAGTTCGTCGTTGGCGAGCGGGTGTGGGAAGTCGACCGGGACGTAGGCGCCCGCGTGGTCGTAGTGCCAGACCAGGTGGGACTGCTGGGCCGTGGTCTCGAACATCTCCAGGAGCTGCTCGTAGTCGCCGCCCAGGTCGTCCACCGGGGTCACCGGGAGACCGCAGACCTGGAGGAGGTAGGCCCGGCGCAGGAAGTGCAGCGCGTCGTAGTCGAAGCCCGCGACCGGGGCGACCTCCCCGGACAGTCCCGGCATGTACTGGTACACCGGCACCGGAGGCAGTCCGGCCTCGGCCAGCAGCGAGTTGTAGAGCGCGAGTTCGTCGGCGAACGGATTGTCGGGGGTGTGGCACAACACGTCGACGAGCGGGACCAGCCACAGGTCACAGGCCAAAAGGGGCTCCTCGGTCACAGGAAGAAGAGTAGGGGGAAGAGTAGTCGGTGCGGCCCGGGTCAGCTCCCCTCGTGCAGGTCCCATACCCACACGCCGTCCACCCACTTACCGGGTTTGCCGACCAGCTTTTCCACAGCGGTGCGGAGCTTGTCGTCGTTGGGCTGCGGCGCGACGACGAGGGCGCCCGCGTGCCAGTACGCGAAGTCCGCCTTGGCCTGCGCCTGCCAGTTCTTGCCGATGGTGGGGATGATCCCGGTGTAGCGGACGTCCCGCAGCATGTTCGAGGTGTAGCGGGGCGAGGCGCCGTAGATGCCGATGCGGTCGGCGCCGTAGGGGCCGTTGAAGTAGCCGCCGGGCATCTTGAAGCCGAGGCCGGAGGCCGTCTGCCAGTGCAGGGGCTCCGCGGCGCCGGGGTCGGCGAGCGGGATGGGGACCAGGGATTCGCCGGCGCGGACGTAAGACTTGTAGGTGCCGTCCGTGAAGAAGGCCGGTACCGCGGCTCGGTCGACCGCCTTCAGCGGTGCGGGGACGAGCGGGAGCAGTGCCAGGCATACGGCGAGCAGGCCCACGTACTGCGTGCCCAACTCCCTTGTCGCGGCCAGGCGTTCGACCGCGAGTGCGACCAGCATGCCCAGTGCGGGTGCGCAGATCATCGCCACCCGGCCCTCGATCACCGACTCGAAGAGCGGCTTGTGGGCGAGCAGGGCCCAGGGGCCGGGGTAGATCGTGTCCGTGAGCGGGATGCGGATCTTGGGGCCCATGGAGAGGACCGCGGCGGCGATCGCCGTGAACGCCAGCGCCTTGACCAGGGCGTGTTCCCACAGCCGTACGACGATCGCGAAGGCGAGGGCGACCAGCGGCCAGCCGTAGAAGGCGTTCTGTTCGGTGGGGTTGAGGGAGAGGGAGTTGGCGCGGATCTCGTCGCCCGCCATCAGGGAGCGCTCGGCGAAGGAGAGGAGCGCGAGGGGGCTGTTGCCCGCGTTGTCGCCGTGCAGGACGCTCTTGTAGCTCTGCGGACCGACGAACTGATACCAGAGCGGGATCAGGATGATCGGGGCGCAGACCAGCGCCGCGAGGCCCAGGCCCTTGATCAGCGGGCGCCAGGACGCCCGGACGACGTCCCGGTTGAGAACGCCGTAGGACACGGCGAACAGGACCATGCCGATCGAGGCGAGGAGCAGGGGTTCCTCGCCGAGGAAGATCTGGTAGGCCGCCATCAGGCCGAGCACGACGCCGTCGCGGCGGACCCGGGTGCCCGCGCACAGGCGCAGGGCGCGGTCGATGATCAGCGGGATCATGAAGAGGATGACGAAGTTGGGGTGCGCGTTGGCGTGGCTGACCATCGGCGGGGCGAAGGCCGCGAGCGAGGCGCCGACGAAGGCCGCGGCCCGTTGCCGTACGACCCGCTTCACGATCAGCCAGTACCAGGCGGCGGCCGTGGCCGCGAGGCCGAGCGCCATGCAGACGCTGAGGGAGACCGCGGGTCCGGCCAGCAGGGTGAGGGGCGCGAAGGGGACCGAGAGGCCGAGCATGACCGTGTTGGCCATGAGGTTCACGCCGTCGGGGAAGCCCTGGAGGTTCGAGAAGAACGGGTTGTGGAGGTGGGCCACGTTGTCGGCGGTGACCGCGAAGAACCACTCCCACTGGTTCTGGTCCTGGAGCGAGTCCTCCAGGTAGCGGTGGTTCGGGTCGAAGAAGCGGCCCGAGTAGAGGGCGACCGACATGAGGAGGAAGAGGAGGGGGACCAGCACGTCCACCGGGCGCAGGGAGCGGGCGCGCAGGCGGGCGAGTTCGGTGAGGACCCGGGCGTAGTCCAGCGGCCGTACCTTCGAACCGGACTGGTGGGACCAGCGCACCGGGACCTCGGCGACGTCCCAGTCCGCGCGGCGGAAGTGCTGGAGGACCTCCACGTCGATGCCCCAGCCGTTGATGCGGGAGGCGGCGAAGGCCTCGCGGGCGCGGTCGCCGTCGAAGAGCTTGAAGCCGCACTGGGTGTCGCGTATGCCGGGCACCGCGGCCTGCCGTATGAGGAAGTTGCCCGCGCGGCCCAGGAGTTCGCGGACCGGGTGCTGGTGGCTCTCGATGGTCGCGCCCGGCGCGGCCCGGGAACCGATCGCCGCCGTCCGACCCTCGCTCAGCTCCTTGTCGAGTTTCTCCAACTCCTCGATGGGCGCGGCCAGATCGGCGTCGGTGACCAGGACCCGGCGTCCGCGCGAGGCGGCGACCCCGAGGCGCAGGGCGTGGCCCTTGCCGCGGTTGCGGGGGCTGGTGACCAACTGCACACGGGGATTGTCCAGAGAGCGGGAGGTGACGACCTCCCGCGTCCCGTCGTCCGAGCCGTCGTCGGCGACGACGATCTCCCAGTCGCCGAAGCGGCCCTCGTTGTCGCGCAGATACGCGGTGATCGCGTCGAGCGTCGGCCCCAGCCGCTGTTCCTCGTTGTAGGCGGGCACGACGACACTGAGGTCCACGACGACGACACTGGGGTCCACGGCCGGAGCGGCCCTTTCCGGTCCGGTCACCGGGCGGCCAGCCGCTCGATGAGGGCGAGGGAGTGCTTGTTGTACGCCAGGACGATCGTGCGCGCGGCCGGGGTGTCGCGGCGCGCCAGGGCGTCGACGAGTTCGGTGTGCTCGGCCCACAACTGACCGCGCAGATCGGTCAGTCGGCGCAGATGCTGCACCGTGCACACCCAGGACTGGACGCGCAGCCGGTGCAGGAAGTCGCCGAGGTAGGGGTTGCCGAACATGGTGCTCAGCTCGCGCCAGTACCGCAGGTCGTAGCCGATCAGCACGGTGAGGTCACCGGCCTCGGCGGCGCGCTGCGCCTCCTCGCCGCGGCGGCGGACGCCGGCGAGCGCGGCGACCGTGCGCGGGTCGTCGGTGCGGTCGAAGACGGGGTGGCCGCCGGCCAGCGCCAGGAACATGCCCTCGGTGACCAGGGCGCGGGCCTCGATCATGCCGCGGTGGTCGGCCACCGAGTACTCGTGGACGTGGAAGCCGCGGTGCTGGTCGGCCTCCAGGAGCCCCTGCGCGGAGAGATCGACGAGGGCTTCCCGGACCGGGGTCGCGGAGACGCCGTACTGATCGGCGATCTCCTTCACCGTGAACTCCTGGCCGGGCTGGAGCCGTCCGGCCAGGACCTCGTCGCGAAGCGCGTCGGCGATCTGCTGCCGCAGGGTGCTGCGGGTCACGGCGCCGTTGCCGCTGCTTCCGGGCATCGTCGGAGCGTCTCCCTCGTCGCGTTCGATGGCGTACTCGTATATGTCTACGAGCACGTCACCTTACGCGTTCGGGTTCCCGCCCTGCCCGTATCCGGGCACCAGGGAGACGGACCCGCCCATTCCGGGTACTACGAGGTGAATTCGGCGGCGTACTACGACGTGAATTCGTCCGCGACGGACAGCGCGGTGTCCAGGGCGGCGAGGCCCTCCTTCAGTTCGGCGTCGGTCACGTTGAGCGGCGGGACGACGTGCGTGCGGTTCATGTTCACGAACGGCCACAGCCCCTGCTGCTTCGCGGCGGCCCCGAACGCGGCCATCGCCGCGTTGGCCTCACCGGCCGCGTTGTACGCCACCAGCGGCTCGCGCGTCTCCCGGTCCTTCACCAGGTCCAGCGCCCAGAACATGCCGACCCCGCGCACCTCCCCGACACTCGGGTGCCGCTCGGCCAGCGCCCGCAGCGCGGGCTCCACGACGGCCGTACCGAGGTGCTTCGCGTTCTCTACGACGCCCTCCTCGGCCATGACGTTGATCGTCGCGACGGCCGCGGCACAGGCCAGCGGGTGCCCGGAGTACGTCAGCCCGCCCGGGTAGGCCCGCTTGCCGAAGGTCTCCGCGACGGCACCGGAGATGGCGACCCCGCCGAGCGGTACGTATCCGCTGTTCACGCCCTTGGCGAAGGTCATCAGGTCCGGTACGACGTCGAACAGGTCGGCCGCGAACCACTCACCGGTCCGCCCGAACCCGGCCATCACCTCGTCCAGGATGAACACGATCCCGTACTTGTCGCAGATCTCCCGCACCCCGGCGAGATAGCCCGGCGGCGGCACCATGATCCCGGCCGTCCCCGGCACGGTCTCCAGCAAGATCGCGGCGATCGTGGCCGGCCCCTCGAAGGCGATCGTCGTCTCCAGGTGCTCCAGCGCGCGCTCGCACTCCTGCTCCTCGGTCTCCGCGTAGAAACGGGACCGGTACAGGAAGGGCGCCCAGAAGTGCACGACCCCGGCGGAGGCACTGTCGCTGGCCCAGCGCCTCGGATCCCCGGTGAGGTTGATCGCCTGCTGCGTACCACCGTGGTACGAGCGGTAGGCGGAGAGCACCTTCGGCCGGCCGGTGTGCAGCCGGGCCATGCGCGTCGCGTGCTCGATCGCGTCGGCGCCGCCGTTGGTGAAGAAGATCTTGTCCAGGTCCCCGGGCGTCCGCTCGGCGATCAGCCGGGCCGCCTCCGACCGGGCCTCGATCGCGAACGCGGGCGCGAAGGTCGTCATTGTCGCGGCCTGCTCCTGGATCGCGGCGACGACCTTCGGGTGCTGGTAGCCGATGTTCGTGTAGACGAGCCCACTGGTGAAGTCCAGGTAGCGCCTGCCGTCGTAGTCCCAGAAGTACGACCCCTCCGCGCCGGCCACGGCGAGCGGGTCGATGAGCTCCTGCGCGGACCAGGAGTGGAACACATGCGCACGGTCCGCGGCCTTCACGGCGGCGCCGGCCTGGGGGTTGGGCTGAGGGGTCATGGCGGCGAGCGTAAATGTCCGCGATGCGGAAAAGGTATCGGCGGTCTGTCTGCGGTAGCGGGGTTTCCGCGACAGGTTGTCCAGGGTGGGTGGCCGGTGCGGGGACCCGCTGAGGTGTGGGGGGGGAAACTAACCGGTGTACGTCCTTGTGACCGGTTAGGGGCGACCCCAGCGTTTTGAGGGGTGGTGCTGGGCGCGCGGGCGGTGCACGGCCCGGGCCGGTCTCCCGTTACGGAACCGTAGACACCGCTCCATCCGTCTCGTCGATTCCCCGCACTATTCTCGGTCTGTCGCGGAGCACAGGGGCTCGACCGGGGCGTGACCGGGGATTTCAGGGGAGGCGGCGCGGTCGTGGAGAAACTGGGGGCGGCCGATCCGCAGCGGATCGGGGCGTATCGGCTGTTGGGCCGGCTCGGCGCCGGGGGCATGGGGCAGGTGTACCTGGCCCGGTCGGACCGGGGGCGCACGGTCGCCGTCAAGCTGGTGCGGGAGGACCTGGCCGCGCAGGAGGAGTTCCGCGCCCGGTTCCGGCAGGAGGTGCAGGCCGCGCGGCAGGTCGGCGGGCACTGGACCGCGCCGGTCCTGGACGCCGACACCGAGGCCCCGGTGCCGTGGGTGGCCACCGGGTACGTCGCCGGGCCCACCCTGCAACAGGTCGTCGGCCGCGACCACGGGGCACTGCCCGAGCGCTCGGTACGCATCCTCGCGGCCGGGCTCGCGCACGCGCTCAAGGACATCCACGCCGCCGGCATCGTCCACCGCGACCTCAAGCCGTCCAACGTGCTGGTCACCATCGACGGCCCCCGCGTCATCGACTTCGGCATAGCGCGCGCCCTGGAGACCCAGGCCGGCGACGGCCTCACCCGCACCGGCTCACTCGTCGGCTCGCCCGGTTTCATGGCGCCGGAACAGGTGCGGGGCGACCGCATCACCCCCGCGTGCGACGTCTTCTGCCTCGGCTCCGTCCTCGCCTACGCCGCGACCGGCACCCTCCCCTTCGGCAGCGCGAGCAGCGGTGTCCACGCGCTGATGTTCCGCATCGCCCAGGAGGAGCCCGACCTGACGGGCGTCCCCGAGGGCCTCGCCGAACTGGTCCGCGACTGCCTGCGCAAGGACCCGGCCGCCCGGCCCACCCTGGACCTCGTCCTCGACCGCACGGGCGCGGAGGACACGGTCTCCGGCGGCCGCTCCCGCGACCCCTGGCTGCCGAGCGGCCTCGTCGCCCAACTCGGCCGCCACGCGGTGCGGTTGCTCGACACGGAGGATCCGCAGACGGCGGAGCGGGTCCAGTTGGAGAAGGCCGCACCGGTCGTGCGGGCCCTTCAGGCCCGGGCTTCCGAGCCCCTGGCCCTGGAGGCGGCCCAGGGTGCCACACCTGACGCAACTCCAACACCCGCAGCTCCAGCCCCCGCGCCGGCCACACCGGTGCCTCCAGCCCCCGCAGCTTCAGCCCCCGCACCCACCACACCCGTGCCTCCAACACCCGCCGTACCCGCCCCCGCATCCGCCCGGGCCACCCCCGTCGCCGTAGATCCCCCGCCCGTCCCCGAAGCCTCCCCCGAACACTCCCCGGCCTCCGACGACTCCTCCCCGCCACCACCCGCGGCGGTGGCGGACGACGGCGCGCCCACCACCCACCTCCCGACGGTGGTCGAGAGCGGGCCCGGACCCACCGGGACACCACCCCCGCCCACCCCGCACCCGGCCTACGGCCACCCGCAGCAGCACCCCCAGCCCGCCCCCGGCTACGGCTATCCGCAACCGCCCGCGCAGCCCGCCCCGCCCGCCGCCGACCACGGCTACCCCCAGTTCCCGGCCCGGCAGCTCGTCGGCTGGGGCGGGCAGGTGCCGTACAACCCCTACCCCCACAACAACGGCCTCGGCTCCACCCCGCCCTACGGCCCGAGCCCCTACCTGGAGCCGCAGGAGCCGCGCCGCGGCAAGCGGTCGACCGCGCTGCTGGTCCTGGTCGCGCTGGTCGTCGCGCTGGGGGCGGGCGGTTCGGTGTACGCGCTGATGAAGGGCGGCGGCAACGGCAGCCGTACGGCGGCGGGTTCGGGCGGCCGGGCCACCGGTGCCGCGCCCACCACACCGGGTCCGACCACCGGTCGGCCGTCGCCGACCGGGTCGGCGTCGGACTCCGCGACACCGTCCGGCGCCGACGCCGTACCGAGCGGCTACCTCGGCACCTGGAACGCGTCCATCGACAACTCCACCGGCCACAACACCCGCCAACTCACCATCAGCCAGGGGAAGGTGGGGGACCCCGTGCTGAAGCTGGTCGCGGACGGCCCCGGCTACCACTGCGTGTTCAGCGCCGACCTCACCCAACGGCCGGACGGCAAGGGCCCGTTGGCGATCGGCGCCTCCACCGTCACCTCCGGACAGCCGCTGTCGTCCTGCACCCCGGGCTCGGCCAGCGAGGTCAGCCTGCTGTCGGACGGCAGCCTGGAGCGCGTGAACACCGGCAACGACGAGAAGCTGACGTACACGAAGTCGGGCTGAAGTCCCTTTACTTCAGGGCCAGTTGAACGTCACCGGAACTTCGGCCGACAGCCCCTGCGGGTTTTCCGGGGCCGCCCGTACCGTGACCCCACGATCCGGCTGGGGAGCGGGGGCCCGCAGTGGAGTGGCTGAGCGCGGAGAACGTCGTCGCCGTGGGCACCGCGGTGCTCGGTATCGTCGCGTCCGGCGTGATGGTCTGGTACGAACGCCGGACGCCGCGCCGCAAGCGGATCGGCTACCGCGTCCAGATGGACAACCCCATCGGCGACGACGTCCGTTCGGGCCGTGCGAACAGACGCCTCGGCCTCTTCGACGAGGCGCCGGGCATGTCCGACGCGACCCTCGTCCTGCTGCGCATCGAGAACGACGGTTCGCAGAGCATCGCCGACAACGACTACACAGGGCGCGAACTCCACGGTCTCACCGCGGTGTTCACCGACCGCACGATCCGTGGGGTCTCGGTCACCCAGCCGGTCGGCACCGACCATCTGATGGACCACTTCACCCCGGCGGCCGGCCTCGGCTACGACGCCAACACCCTGCGCATCCCGCGCGTCCCGCTCAACCCGCGCGACCACTTCAAGCTGCTGGTGCTGCTGTCCGGCGGTGACGTCGGCTGCGACATCCGGCTCATAGGGGGGATCCGCGACGGCGAGGTGCACCCCAACCGCAGCGCGACCCCGGACGACAAGGCGCCCCTGTTCAGCCGCGCCTCCCGGCTGATCACCATCATGCTCACGGTGTGCGTGGTGACGCTCGCGACGATCGTCGTGGCCCGCGACGACACCCCGCCGCCGATCGGCTGCGCGCAGGGCACCCTCACCGTCACCGGTTCGACCGCCTTCGCACCGGCGATGGAGGAGGTCGCGCAGAAGTACGAGAAGGACTGCGAGGGCTCGAAGGTCGTGGTGGACCCGCACGGATCGACCGCGGGCGTACGGGAGTTGGAGACCGACGGGCTCGCGTCGAAGAAGGGCTCACCGGCGATCGTGGCCATGTCGGACGGCCCCAAGCCGAGCGACATGCCCCAACTGCTGGAGCGCCGGGTCGCGATGTCGGTCTTCGCGATCGTCGTCAACAACGGCATCGGCCTCAAGGACCTGTCCACCGCGGACGTACGGCGCCTGTACCGGGGCGACATCAAGAACTGGCGGCAGCTCGGCGGACCGAACGTGGCCGTGCACCTGGTCAGCCGGGACGCCAACTCCGGTACGAGACAGGTGTTCCAGCGCCGGGTGCTGAAACGGGGCGAGATCGCCAACTCCTCCGTCGACTGCGTCCACAAGGACGATCCGACGGCACCCGTCATCCGCTGCGAACTCGACTCCACGGACCAGGTGCTGTCCGAGGTCGCCGAGGTCCCCGGCGCGATCGGCTACAGCGAACTCACCCTCGCCTCGCACGCCAAGGGCCTGCACGTCCTCACCCTCGACGGCCACACCGTGTCCGTGGACGCCATCGAACAGGGCACGAGCAGCTACCCGTACCGCGAGATCGAGTACGCCTACACCTACGGCACGCCCCCGGACGACTCCCTCACATCGAGCTTCCTGAACTACCTGACACAGGGCGTCGGCCAGGACGTGATCCGCGTCCACGGCCACATCCCGTGCGGGACGGTGGAGGGCATGAGGCTGTGCACGTAGCCCACGTCAGCGGGGCTCGGGGGGCCGCTGACGTGGCATGTTCGGCCGGCTGCCGCCGCCGCCCGGTCCGCCCGACCCCGGCGGCATCGGGAACCTGCCGTGGACGACGGCCCCCTCCTGCCGCCCCCCGCCGGCCACCGTCGACTGGATGCCCAGCGGTGCCGAGCCCGTCCGGAACTCCACCATCCAGTCGGCCGTCTCCATCCGCACCAGCTCCGTCACGTCCTCCGTGAACCGCCGCAGCACCCCCAGGCACCGGTCCGCGGCCTCGCTCGCCGTCCCGTCGGCCGGTCCCAGCACCTCCCGCACGCCCTCCGACGCCCAGTCGAACTGGAGCACCTGAAGCCGCCGCTGCACCGCCTGCGCCGTGGCCACGTCCCTCATCCACCCGGACGTCATCCCGAAGAGCCGGTCCCCGGCCACGCACGCCGCCCCGAGCAGCAGTGCCAGATAGCCCCAGGCGGCCAGCCCGGCCACCACCCCGGTGAGGTCGAGCAGCGGCAGCGCCGCCCCGACGACCGCGCCCAGTACCGCGCCCGTCCGCAGCACCCGCGCCCCGCGCCGCTTCCACACCCGGTCCGTGAGGTACCAGGCCGCCGTCTCCAGCGCCCCGCGCTCGACCCACCGGTACAGCTCGTCCAGCCGGGCCGCGGGCTCGCCCCAGTCACCGAGCGGAAACGTCCGCCCGGCCAGATCGCCACCCTCGGGCTGAATCTCCGGCTGACCCACCCGGCACTCCCTTACGTTGTGTGACACCTGATGCTGATGTGCCGGATCCTTCCTACCGCCCAATGGGTGGCGAAGGCTCCGGTTTCACCTCTTTTCCGCCCGGAAGTGGGTCTTGATCAGGTATAGGACGCGGTAAGGACTCACTCGAAAGAGTGCTGGAGCGATGACTGCTCGGACCACGTAGGCTCGTGCCGAGCGGGGAAAACCCTCGCCTGCACAGCCGTACGAAACCAGGAGCTGATCGTGATTCCCGGTGGTGGCCAGCCCAATATGCAGCAGCTGCTTCAGCAGGCCCAGAAGATGCAGCAGGACCTGGCGAACGCGCAGGAGGAGCTGGCGCGGACCGAGGTCGACGGACAGGCGGGCGGCGGCCTGGTCAAGGCCACCGTCACCGGTGCCGGCGAGCTGCGCGCGCTGAAGATCGACCCGAAGGCGGTCGACCCCGAGGACACCGAAACCCTCGCGGACCTGATCGTCGCGGCCGTCCAGGCGGCCAACGAGAACGCGCAGACCCTCCAGCAGCAGAAGCTCGGCCCGCTGGCCCAGGGACTGGGTGGCGGCGGCAGCGGTATCCCGGGTCTGCCTTTCTAAGACGACCCACGGCCAACTACGGTACGTACGTACGCACCGCAGGACCTCCAGGAAGGGCAGGCAGTCCGTTGTACGAGGGCGTGGTCCAGGACCTCATCGACGAGTTGGGGCGGCTCCCCGGCGTCGGTCCCAAGAGCGCGCAGCGGATCGCCTTCCACATCCTTCAGGCGGAGCCGACGGACGTCCGCCGGCTTGCGCAGTGCCTGATGGAGGTCAAGGCGAAGGTCCGCTTCTGCGCGACCTGCGGAAACGTTGCGCAGGAAGAGCTGTGCGGCATCTGCCGCGACCCGCGCCGCGACCTCTCGGTGATCTGCGTGGTCGAGGAGCCCAAGGACGTCGTAGCGGTCGAACGCACTCGCGAATTCCGGGGCAAGTACCACGTCCTCGGCGGCGCGATCAGCCCGATCGAAGGTGTCGGACCGGACGACCTGCGTATACGAGAACTTCTCGCGCGGTTGGCCGACGGTACGGTCACGGAGCTGATCCTTGCCACGGACCCGAATCTGGAAGGCGAGGCCACGGCCACGTACCTCGCCCGCATGATCAAGCCCATGGGCCTCAAGGTCACCCGCCTGGCCAGCGGCCTCCCGGTGGGCGGAGACCTGGAATACGCGGACGAGGTGACCCTCGGCCGCGCCTTCGAGGGGAGACGACTCCTAGATGTCTGACGCCACACTGCATGCCACCGCGCAGGACCCGGACGACTTCGCGGTCCAGATCGCGGACCAGGTCGAGAGCTTCCTGGTGGCCGTGTCGGAGGTAGCGAAGGGCGAGGACCCCGACTCCGCGGTCCCCTTCCTCCTCCTGGAGGTCTCCCAACTCCTGCTGGCCGGCGGCCGGTTGGGCGCGCACGAGGACATCGTCCCCGACGAGCGCTACGAGCCGGACCTCGGCCCGGAGCCGGACGTGGACGAACTCCGCGAGCGCTTCGCGGTGATGCTGGAGCCGATCGACGTCTACTCGGAGGTCTTCGACCCCTACGAGCCGCGCAAGGCCCCCGTCCCGGCCCGCATCTCCGACGACCTCGCCGACCTCATCACCGACCTCCGCCACGGCATGGCCCACTACCGCGCGGGCCGCACCACGGAGGCCCTGTGGTGGTGGCAGTTCTCCTACTTCTCCAACTGGGGCTCGACGGCGTCGGCGACGCTGCGCGCGTTGCAGTCGGTCGTCGCCCACGTCCGCCTGAACCAGCCCCTCGCGGAACTGGACGGCCTGGACACGGACCAGAGCGTCATGGGCGACGAGACGCTGGAGTTCGAGGCGGGCAAGGTGATGCTGGAGGAGATCGGCGGGCCGTTGGGGATTCGGCCGGGGAAGTAGGCCGGCCTATCCGGCCTGGTTCGGGCCGCGCAGCAGAGCCGCTCCCAGAGGCGTAATGGTGTGCACGACCCGGGGGCCACAACGGCGGCTGCTGATCAGTCCCGCATTCCGGAGGGCGGCGGTGTGCTGGCTCGCCGCCGCGTCGGACACTCCGGCGGCGCGGGCCAGCCCTCCTGTCGTGGCCCCGCTGGCAGTGGCACGCAGCATCAGGGCCCGAGTGCGCCCCAGCAGGGCGTTGAGCGGTGCGGTGGAGGAGAACAGGCCAGGGGAGTCCGGGGTTTCCCGGTGCGGGGAGTAGACCAGGACCTGAGGCAGCGTCGGGTCTCCCAGACACACGGGCGCGCCCCAGCAGAAGTAGGACGGCACGAGCAGCAGTCCCCGACCGCCCAGTAACAGATCGCGGTCCTCGGCCGGATACCTCACGTGCAGGACCGGCGGTACCCATCGTGTGTGTGGCCCGAGATTGGCCAGCAACTCGGCGGGGCCGCCATGCAGCACGGCCTGGCCCAGGACGGCACGCTCGGTGTCCAGACACGAGCGCGAGTAGTCGTGATACGGCGCGATGGCGGCGGCGTAGTACTGGCGCAGGCCGTCCGCCACGTCCTCGCGCATCCGGCGTTCGGTGAGGCGCGGTGCCCATGCAGGGGCGGCCCCCTGCGCGGCGAAACGCCGGACCTCTTGTTGTATCCGCTCTGGTGGCGTGTCAACGATCGCGGTAGATCCCGCGGTCAGCCCTCCTTGCGCTTCGAAAGGGTTCAGGAAGTCGGGGTAGTAGGCGCCCTTTGCGAAAATTGGCAGCAAACGAGGGCGGCGACTGCGTCGAAGTCGCGTTCGACACCGAGATCCACGTCCGAGACTCGAAGGTCCTCGCGAGCCCCCAACTCCACCTCACCGCGCCCGCCTGGGCGGCGTTCATCTCTGCGGTTCAGCCTGTTCCTCGCATCCTGGTCGTCGCGGCGCGGAGTGGCCGGGCGGTCGCCTTTGGGGCCGGTTCCTGCGAAAGGGGTTCACCCGTTCGAGTGGACGAGTGGGAACGTGTGGTGGGTGGTCGTACATGTGTGTACGTTCGGTGATCGTGAAACTCGTCGTGCAGGTGAAACTCACACCGGATGCCGTTCAGGCACCGACACTTGAGCGGACCCTGCACGCGGTCAACGAGGCTGCGAACCGGGTGTCCGCCGTCTCCTTCAGGCATTTCAAGCTCAAGGGAGGCGTCCGCGAGCTGCGGAAGCTGTGTTACGGCGAGCTGAAGGCCGACGGGTTCGGTGCGCAGGCCGCGCAGCACATCATCAAGCGTGTGGCCGACGCGTACACCACCCTGCGGGCCAACATCCGTGCCGGGAACCTCGGACCGGAGGACTCCAAGCGGCGGCGGAAGGCGGAGTCCAAGTCGGTCGCCTTCCGTCCGCACGCCGCCCACACCTACGATGACCGATGCCTGTCCTGGAACTACGACCAGCGGACTGTGTCGGTCTGGACGCTGGACGGCCGGGTCAAGAATGTCCGCTTCACCTGCTCCCCTGGCGCGCTCAAGCAGCTCACCCAGTACCGGCAGGGCGAATCCGACCTGGTGTTCCGTGACGGTAAGTGGTTTCTGATCGCCACCTGCGAGATCCTCGAAGCCGCCCCGTTCGAGCCGAAGGGCTTCATCGGCGTGGACCGGGGCATCACCAACCTCGCCACCACCTCCGATGGCGACAACCACACCGGCCGCAGACTGAACCGCTACCGACGCTGGCAGGCCCGCAAGAGGGCCGAACTCCAGGCCAGACAGACCCGCAGTGCCAAACAGCTACTGAAGAAGCGGGCACGACGTGAATCGCGGCACGCGACCCACGTCAACCACATGATCTCCAAGACTGTCGTTGCTGTCGCCCAACGCACCGAACGCGGCATCGCCCTAGAAGAACTGGGCGGTATCCGCGAGCGGGTCACGGTTCCGCGCGACCAGCGAGCACGACAGTCCTCCTGGCCGTTCCACCAGCTCGGCGCGTTCATCGCCTATAAGGCAAGGCGGACCGGGGTGCCGTTCATCGAGGTGGACCCGGCCTACACCTCGCAGCGCTGTGTGCGCTGCGGCCACACCGAGCGTGCCAACCGGCGGACTCGGGACCACTTCCACTGTCGTCGGTGCGGCCTCGCTGGGCCCGCCGACCACGTCGCCGGGGCCAACATCGCCAAGCGCGGGGCCACGGCGTGGGTATTCGTCAACATGCCCGATCCGGCCCCCCGGTATAGCGCGGGGGCCGGTAGATGTGACCCGTGACCGCCCTGCCGTAGGGGGTAGTCGGGAGCATAAACAAAGCCGTACCGAACCGAGTCAACAAGCTCGGTCGTTCACGGCCGAGTAGTTGACCGTGAGTCTCGATGCCGGATTGGGTGAGGCGCTGCGGCAGTGCGCCGAGGTCGAGGACCAGCAGATCTCGGTGGTTGTCAGTCGGGCTCTGGAGCAGTACCTGAAGAAGCGGCGCATCCTCCGGGAAGGGCGACGGGCGATGAAGGAGCACTTCGACGAGCACGGATGGCCCATCTCCGAGGAGCCAGGGCCCAGATGTCGCCGAGGTCGTCGGTGAGGATCGGGACTTCGTTGTGCCCGATGGACGCGAGGACGACGCTGGCGCCGATGACGTCGGACGTCTTGTTCTCCCGGCAGAGAATCGCCGCCGCCTTCGCGACGGCGGCGGTAAGGGGCAGCACGATTGCGCGAACCGCAGACGCATCCGTGTCGATCGGCCCTGACGAGGTGGGCAGTCACCACCCCCACACCCCGGACACCCCCTTCCCCGCCGCAGTGACTCCACCCGCCAACGCCAGCGACAACACCAACAACCGCGCCCGCGGCTCCGGTATCCGCCCCGCCAAGCCCCGCCCGATCACCCCGCCCACCACCATCGCCGCGCCGACCGCCACCCACCGCGCCCCGCTCAACGACGGCACCCCGTTCGCCGCGACCGAGAACGCGTTGACGACGACGCCGTAGAACTGGGCGTTGGGGACGAACTCCCGTACCGTCCAACCCGCGTTGACCGCGTAGAGGGAGATCGGCGGACCGCCCACCCCCGCCGCCGCGTTCATGAAACCGCCCGCCGCGCCCGCCGCGACAGCGCCGCGAGTGCCCCGGAGCGCCGGCACCCGGGCGCCCTTCATCACCAGCAGGACAGCCACCGTCACCAGGCCACCCATCACCAACAGGAGCACCGGCGGCGGGAGTTGGCGGGTCATCCAGGCGCCCGCCGGCACCGTGCATACCGCTGCCGCGCACAGTGGGACCATCGCGCGGGCCCTGACCTTGCGCCAGCCGCCCGCCAGGCCCACGACGCTGATCGCGCCGGCCGCGCAGTTGGCGAGGACGACGCCCTGTGTCGGGCCGAGTAAAAGCACTAGCGCCGGTACGGCCACCAGGGCGAAGCCCATGCCCGTCAGCCACTGGACGGACGAACCGAGCAGGACGATCGCGGCCAGCAGTATGTCCCCCGTCATGGGGCAACATCATCCAGGGTGAGGGTGTAGCCCGCTACACCCTCACCTCGGGACCGGGCTCCCTCGTTGAGGCACCCCGGAAACGGGATCGTTGGACGCATGAAGAACTTCCTCTCCTCCAGGCCCGTCCTCTGGTTCCTCTTCCTCTTCAACCTGGTCGTCGCCGCGGTCGCACCCTTCGTGGTCGACGGAAAGCAGGGCGTGATGACCGCCGTCGGCATGGGTGTCGTGTCGCTGGGCGCCGGGGTCAGTCTCGTCCGGGACCGTGGTCAGTCGGTTGCGGCGCGTTAAGTGTTCGGTCGGCCACAGCGCGTCAATTGGAGCAGCCCTTCCCCGCCCCTGTACGTCCGCTGCACGGGCCCTAACCCGCCGGAAGCCAGTCTGGAGTCATCCCAAAACGCACCAGTACAACTGGAGTTGAGATGACCCGCCGGACCATGAGCAGGCGTGCAGCCGTCGTCACCGTCACCACCGTCCTTGCCCTCGGTTCCCTCGGCACCGTCGCCGCGACCGCCGGGCCGCAGCACGACACCAAGCCCTCCAAGAAGCAGATCGCCGCCCTCTTCGACGGCTGGAACGCCGCGTTGCAGACGGGCGACCCGGAGAAGGTCGCGGACCGGTACGCCTCCGACGCCGTGCTCCTGCCGACCGTCTCCAACAAGATCCGGACCGATCACGCCGAGATCGTCGACTACTTCGAGCACTTCCTGGCGAACAAGCCGGTCGGCAAGAAGGTCGAGACGATCGTCAACGTCCTCGACAGCAACTCCGCGATAGACACCGGCATTTACGAGTTCACGCTCACCGACCCGGACACCGGCAAGAAGCGTGTCGTGGAAGCCCGTTACACCTACGAGTACGAGAAGCGCGGCGGCAAGTGGCTGATCGTCAACCACCACTCCTCGGTGATGCCCGAAGGGTGATCGCGACGACGAGTCCGCCACCGGGCGCGTCCCGCAGGGCCACCGTGCCGCCGTCGTCCGTCACCAACTGCCGTACGACGGCCAGGCCCAGGCCCGAACCGGAGCGCCCGGTGAGGCCCTGACCGCGCCAGAAGCGGTCGAAGGCGCGGGACTTGTCCGCGTCGGACATCCCGGGACCCTCGTCTGTCACCGTCAACTCCACCTCGTCGCCCCGCAGTTCGGACCGCACGGTGATCGTCGCGCCGTCCGGTGACACCTCCAGGGCGTTGGAGAGCACGTTGTCCAGGACCTGTTCGAGATGACCGGGACTGGCCAGCACGAGCGGCCGGCCGTCGACGACACTCCCCCTGAGCGCGATGTGGACACCGCGCTCGTCGGCGGCCGGTCTCCACACCGAGAGGCGTTCGGCCACGATCTCCCGCAGCGGCAGCGGTTCCGCCGCCGTCACCTTCGCCTCGGCCCGCGCCAGCACCAGCAGGCCGTTGACGAGGCGGCTCATCCGGACCACCTCTGCCGTCGCCTGATCGACGTCCTCCCGTACGAACTCGTCGTCCACGCCGTCCGCGATGTTGTCCAGCGAGAGCCGCAACGCCGTGAGCGGGGTGCGGAGTTGGTGGGAGGCGTCGGCCACGAAGATGCGCTGCGAGGCGATGAGGGTGTCCAGGCGTTCGCCCGCCTGGTTCAGCGTTCTGGCCAGCGTCTGCGTCTCGTGCGGGCCCGTCACGGGCGTACGTGCCGTCAGGTCGCCGTCGCTGAACTTGCTCGCCATGTCGTTGAGTTGGCGCAGGGGGCGGGTGAGGCGGCGGGCGACCAGCGCGCCGAGGCCGGCCGCCACCGCCAGGACCGCGAGAGCGAGGATCGCGCGGAAACCCCAGATCTGCCAGAGCCGCCGGGTCAGGTCGGAGGTCGGGTACGTGATGCGTACGGCGCCGACCGTCCGGCCGTCGCGCTGTGCCGGTGCCGTCACCTCCAGCTTCCCGTCGCCCCAGTGCGTCGCGGTCTTGGCGCGTGACGCGGGCAGCACCTCGGCCGTGCCGGGAGTCTCCTGCGCGTAGGCCACCACCATGCGATCCAGTGCGGCGCGCGAGGCCGCGTCGCCGCTCATCAGCAACGCCATCGTCTTCGCCTCGCGCCGTACCGACTGCTCGGTGTCGCCCCGGAGTTGGGCGGTCAGCGTGAAGGCGACGGGCACGGTGAACGCCGTCAGCGCCACGGCCACGAGCAGGACGTAGCTGACGATCAGCTGCCGGATCATGAGGCGGGCGATCCGTCTCCGGAGGAGGTGATCTCCAGGCGGAAGCCGACTCCCCGTACCGCCTCGATCGTGACCGCGCCCGCCAACTTCCTGCGCAGCGCGGCCACATGGACGTCCAGCGTCTTCGTCGGGCCGAACCAGTTCGCGTCCCAGACCGCTTCCATGATCTGCTCGCGCGACATCAGCGCGCCGGGCTCCTCGGTGAGGAACGACAGCAGGTCGTACTCCTTGGGGGCCAGCGGCACCTCCTCGCCGTCGAGGCGGACGCGGGCGGCCTTGCGGTCGATGGTGAGGCGGGTGCCGTAGGCGTCGGGGCCCGCGGCCTCCGCGACCGCCTTCGGCTGTGCGCGGCGCATCACCGCCCTTATCCGTGCGATGACCTCGCGCACCCCGAACGGTTTCGAGACATAGTCGTCCGCGCCCAGCTCCAGGCCGACCACCCGGTCCGTCTCGTCGCTGCGCGCGCTGATCACGATGATCGGCACGTCGCCGCAGGCGCGCAGCGCCTTGCACACGTCGAGGCCGTCGGTGTCGGGCAGGCCCAGGTCGAGGAGAACGACGTCGTAGGGGGCCCGGTGGCTCAGCGCCGCCCCGCCCGTGGTGACCCAGTCGACCTCGAAGCCGTAGCGCAGCAGTCCGCGTCGTAGCGACTCGGCCACGGGTTCATCGTCTTCCACCAGAAGTACGCGCACACGGCGACCTTAGTGCCGTAAACCCCGTTCCCAGCCGTCACCTGTGACGCTCGGCACTTTTCCCGCACCACTGGATTGGGCATGCGCTGACCTGGGCGTCCGAATCTCACCATGCGATACCTGGGAGGGGAATTTCGGGCGCTCGTTAAACTGAGCCGACACACCAGGACTGAGCGAGGAGCGCACGTGGGCCTTGTCGTGCAGAAGTACGGAGGCTCCTCCGTAGCCGATGCCGAGGGCATCAAGCGCGTCGCCAAGCGAATCGTGGAAGCGAAGAAGAACGGCCACCAAGTGGTCGTCGTCGTTTCCGCGATGGGCGACACGACGGACGAGCTGATCGATCTCGCCGAGCAGGTATCTCCGATGCCCGCCGGGCGTGAGTTCGACATGCTGCTGACCGCCGGAGAGCGGATCTCCATGGCACTGCTGGCCATGGCGATCAAAAACCTGGGCCACGAGGCCCAGTCGTTCACCGGCAGCCAGGCAGGCGTCATCACCGACTCGGTCCACAACAAAGCCCGGATCATCGACGTCACGCCGGGCCGGATCAGAGACTCGCTCGACAAGGGCAACATCGCCATCGTCGCCGGGTTCCAGGGTGTGAGCCAGGACAAGAAGGACATCACCACGCTGGGGCGCGGTGGCAGTGACACCACCGCCGTCGCGCTGGCCGCCGCTCTCGACGCCGAGGTGTGCGAGATCTACACCGACGTCGACGGGGTGTTCACCGCCGACCCGCGCGTGGTGCCGAAGGCGCGGAAGATCGACTGGATCGCCTTCGAGGACATGCTGGAGCTCGCCGCCTCCGGCTCCAAGGTGCTGCTCCACCGCTGTGTGGAGTACGCCCGCCGATACAACATCCCGATCCATGTGCGGTCCAGCTTCAGCGGACTTCAGGGCACCTGGGTCAGCAGTGAGCCGATTGGGGACCGCAAGGTGGAGCAGGCCATCATCTCCGGTGTCGCGCACGACACCTCCGAGGCCAAGATCACGGTCGTCGGCGTGCCCGACAAACCGGGCGAGGCCGCGGTGATCTTCCGGACGATCTCCGACGCCCAGATCAACATCGACATGATCGTGCAGAACGTGTCGGCGGCCTCGACGGGCCTGACGGACATCTCCTTCACCCTTCCCAAGGCGGAGGGCCGCAAGGCCATCGACGCCCTGGAGCGGAACAAGGGCGGCATCGGCTTCGAATCGCTGCGCTACGACGACCAGATCGGCAAGATCTCTCTGGTGGGCGCCGGGATGAAGACCAACCCGGGCGTCACCGCCGACTTCTTCACCGCCCTGTCCGACGCGGGCGTCAACATCGAGCTGATCTCGACCTCTGAGATCCGCATCTCGGTCGTGACCCGCGCCGACGACGTCAACGAGGCTGTCCGCGCCGTGCACACGGCGTTCGGCCTCGACTCCGACAGCGACGAAGCCGTCGTCTACGGAGGCACCGGCCGCTGATGGCCACCACCGGAGCGACCGTGCGTCCGACGCTCGCCGTTGTCGGAGCGACCGGGGCCGTCGGCACGGTCATGCTCCAGATCCTGTCCCAGCACGCCGACATCTGGGGCGAGATCCGCCTGATCGCCTCTCCGCGCTCGGCCGGCCGCAAGCTGGCCGTGCGCGGAGAGCAGGTCGAGGTGGTGGCCCTGACGGAGGAGGCCTTCGACGGGGTGGACGTCGCGATGTTCGACGTCCCCGACGAGGTCTCCGCCCAGTGGGCGCCCATCGCCGCCGCCAAGGGGGTGGTCGTCGTCGACAACTCGGGCGCCTTCCGGATGGATCCCGAGGTGCCCCTGGTGGTCCCCGAGGTCAACCCGCACAAGGTGCGGCACCGCCCGCGCGGGATCATCGCCAACCCGAACTGCACGACCCTGTCGATGATCGTCGCCGTGGGCGCGCTGCACGCCGAGTTCGGGCTGCGCGAGCTGGTGGTGTCGTCGTACCAGGCGGTGAGCGGGGCCGGCCGGGCCGGCGTCGACACCCTGCGCCAGCAGCTCGCCCTCGTGGCCGGCACGGACCTGGGTACCAAGCCCGGGGACGTGCGGCGGGCCGTCGGCGACAACACCGGGCCGTTCCCGGAGCCGGTCGCGCTGAACGTCGTACCGTGGGCCGGGTCCCTGCGCGAGGACGGCTGGTCCTCGGAGGAGATGAAGGTGCGGGACGAGACCCGCAAGATCCTCGGCCAGCCCGCGCTGCCCGTCGCCGTGACGTGCGTGCGCGTCCCGGTGGTCACCACGCACTCCCTCACCGTCCACGCCCGCTTCCAGGGCGAGGTCACCGTCGACAAGGCGCGCGAGATCCTCGCAACGGCCCCGGGTGTCGTCCTCTTCGACAATCCGGCTGCCGGGGAGTTCCCCACCCCCGCCGACGTGGTCGGCACCGACCCGACCTGGGTGGGGCGGCTGCGGCGGGCGCTGGACGACCCGACGGCGCTCGAACTGTTCGTCTGCGGGGACAATTTGCGCAAGGGAGCGGCCCTGAATACCGCGCAGATCGCCGAGCTGGTGGCGCGGGACCTCCGGTGACAACCGGACCCCTTCCCTCCGCCCGGCCGTAAATCCGCTGGCCAGTGGCGCGCGGGTTTGTAGGATCACTGTGCGCGATGTGGCCGGATTAATGGTTGGGACCACTTGAATCCAGCCACCTCCGCATCCGAAGATTTCACTCCCCGCTCTCCGCAACCGCGCGGTCGGCGGGGAGCGTCTTTGCGGACGCCCTTCAGCGGGCGCGGGGATGCGGCGAGGGGCGTGGGGACGCCCCGGCCTTTTGTGACACAGGGGAAGAGCGGGTAGGCATGAGGGTGTTCGACGCACTGTCGGTTGTGCTGCCTGACACCAGACGGGTGGGTGGACTGTTTGTTTCGTCTGACATAAATGTGACGGTCGACGCGTACAACCCCCAAGGGGGGAAGCGCGTCCAACTTGCGTGGCTCAGGTACTCGACTTCTCTGCGGCACGCGGCACGGCCCTACGGCCTCCGCGTGGGTCCCGTGCGCCCGGCGGCATGCCGGTGATCGCGCCGATGCCCGCAGCGCGGCCCGCCCGCATCCCGAACCAGCGCGAAGGTGTCGACGACACCGCCGCGGCCGGAACGACCGTCGACCACCTCACCGAGACCTACCGGGCGCACTACCGCTCGCTGCTCGGCCTGGCCGCACTCCTCCTCGACGACACCGCCTCCTGCGAGGACGTCGTCCAGGAGGCGTTCATCCGGGTCCACTCGGCGCGCAAACGCGTCCGTGACCCCGAGAAGACCCTGGCGTATCTGCGCCAGACCGTCGTCAACCTCTCCCGCTCGGCCCTGCGCCGCCGCATCCTCGGCCTCAAGCTCCTCTCGAAGCCGATGCCGGACATGGCCAGCGCGGAGGAGGGCGCCTACGACCAGTTGGAGCGCGACTCCCTCATCAAGGCGATGAAGGGCCTTCAGCGCCGCCAGCGCGAGGTCCTGGTCCTGCGCTACTTCGCGGACATGACCGAGGCGCAGGTCGCCGAGTCGCTCGGCATCTCGCTGGGCTCGGTGAAGGCGTACGGCTCGCGCGGCATCGCCGCCCTCCGGATCGCGATGGAGGCATCGGCATGAGCGACAACGTCGACGGGAACGGCTCGCGCGCGCGGCGCGAGCCGGAAGTCCGGCGAGGCCCGACCTGGGCGCGCAAGGAAGAACCGAACGAATCGCACGCTGGGAACGGAATTGTGAACCACGGCCCCGACGAACAGAGCCCCACCGGGCCGAGCCTCGACGGGAACTCCGGAGGAACCTCCGGGAACTCCGGAGGGGGGAACCCCGAGAACCTCGAGAACCCCGGGAACCCCAAGAACTCGGACAGCACCGAGAACCCCGAGACCGTTCAGGGGCGCGACCCCGAAGGACTCGGGGGGCTCGGGGGGCTCGCGGGGCTCGCCGCGCAACTCGGCGGACCCGGCGGCCTCGGCGGACCCGGCGATCACGACACCGAGGGCTTCGCCCCGGACGAGCTGGCGCTGCGCCGCCTGCTGCACCAGGCGGTGCAGGAGGTCGAGCCACGCGACGGCACGCTGGAGCACCTGCGCAAGGCGGTGCCCGCCCGCCGGACCCGCAAGCGCCACGCCGTCGTCGGCATGGCCGCCGCCGCGCTCTTCTTCGGCACCGCCATCCCGGCCCTCGTGCACGTCTCGAACTCGACCGGCTCCGTCGACCCGTCCATGGCGGGCAACAGCTCACAGGCCCAGGGCGGCACCAGCCAGGGCAAGAACCCGGACGGAGGTTCCAGCACCTCCGGCGGCTCCTCCGGGCAGACGTCGGGACAGAATCCGGGCGGCCACAAGAACGAGGGCGGGAGCAAGAGCCCGGGCGCCGGCACCGTGAGCGCCAACCCCTCGTCCAGCACCGGCACGGCCGCGCCCATCTGTGCCGCCGAACAGCTCGGCTCCGCCACCTCGTCCGTGGCCGCCGCCGACACGGGGGGCGTCGTCTACGGCACCTTCACCGTCACCAACACCTCCGGCACCAGCTGTACCGTCGGCGGGCCCGGCACCGTGGGATTCTCCGCGCTGGGGGCGGCGGACAGCACCAAGATCTCCGTGAAGCAGCACACGGCGGGGGACGCGGCGGCCAGCCTGCCCGACCCGTCCACGGCACCCGCCGAACTGGTGCTGCTGCCGGGCTCCGCCTACCAGGTCAAGTTCGCCTGGGTGCCCTCCGAGACCTGCCCCACCAGCAGCGGCGGCGACAGCGGCGGCACCAGCAGCGGCGGCACCACGGCCAGCCCGTCGCCCTCGGAGGACGCCAGCACCACCAGCGGTTCCACGGCCGGTGACACGGGCACCTCCGCCCAGCTGCTCCCCGAGGACGGCACGGTCGACGGCAGCGTCCAGGTCTCCCACATCGCGCAGGCGGGCTCACCGACGACCTCGGTGGTCGTACCGAACGCGTGCGCGGGGACGATCTACCGGACGGACCCGCTGGCGGGATCGTAGGACGGCCGTCGGGTCACAAGGCTCCAGTCGCCGGTCCACGGGGGACCCGGCGGCGTCAGACGGTGACGCGGGCGGCCTGCTCGCTCTCGTCCTCGGGCAGCAGCCCGAGTTCCGCGTCCCGCGCGAACTCCACCTCGCGGCGCAGCAGCCGGAACCACATGAAGACGACGAAGCCCGCGAAGACGAACCACTCGCCGGTGTAGCCCAGGTTCTGGAACGCCTTCAGGTCCAGGCCGGTGTTCGCGGGCGCGGTCGCCGGTACGGCCGTCATCCCGGAGTCGGCCCTGTCGAGCGTGATCCACGCGTCGTACACGGGGTAGGGCACCAGGTTCACCAGCGAGGCCGCGCTGATCGCCGCGGTCTGGCCGGACGGCAGTCCGCCCTGGGCGCTGACGCCGTTGTCCCCGGGCGTCTCGGAGGCCTGGAGCGAGCCGGTGACGGTGACCTCGCCGGTCGGCGCGGCCGGTGCCTTCGCGGCGTCGGGCGTGCCGGGCAGCCAGCCGCGGACCACGGGCAGCGCCTTGCCGTCGTCGGTGCGCAGCAGGGTGAGGACGTAGTAGCCGTTCTTCCCGTCCAACTGGCGATCGGGGACGAGGAGTTGCTTGCCGTAGCGGCCGGTTGCGGTGGTCTGCCGGCCCGAGGTGGCCTGGTCGACGGGCAGCAGTTCGGCGAGCGGGCGGGCGGCCTCCGTGCGGTCCGTCCGGACCTGCTGGGTGGCCTGGTGGCTGCTGTCCACGCGCGCCTGGAACCGGCTCAGCTGCCATGACCCCATGAAGATGCAGAAGGGGATGGCGAGCAGTACGAAGACGTTGATGCCCCACCAGCGCGATGTCAGCAGAAACCGGTACACGCCTTCCACGGTACGGGGCTGTCGCAGAGCTCTCGGCCCTGGGGTCGGCAATGCGCCGACCGGGACTTGGTCGAAGTTATCCACAGGCTGAGGATCCAGTCAGTGCAATGTCTGTGAGGGCGGGCAGTATGGGGCCATGACTGAGAGCAACGGGTCCGCGTACACGCCGGACTGGGAGAAGCGCTTCAGGGCGCCCCGAGTGTCCCTGCCCGACTGGGCGGAGGACGCACCCGACCGTTCCCTGTTCGTGTCGAACGCGACAGGGACGTATGAGCTGTACGCCTGGGACCGGGCGACGGGCGAGCAACGCCAGGTCACGGACCGGCCGAACGGCACGACGGACGGTGTGCTCTCCCCGGACGGGGAGTGGATCTGGTGGTTCGACGACAAGGACGGCGACGAGTTCGGCGTCTGGCGCCGCCAGCCCTTCAAGGGCGGCCCCGACGAACCGGCCGTCCCCGGCCTCGAACCGTCCTACCCGGCCGGGCTGGCCCTCGCGCGCGACGGCAGGACCGCCGTCGTCGGCCGCTCCACGGACGAGGACGGTACGACGATCCACCTCGCCCGTACCGGCGACGAGACCACGCTGATCTACCGCCACCGCGAGTCCGCGGGCGTCGGCGACCTCTCGCACGACGGCTCGCTGATCGCGATCGAGCACACCGAGCACGGCGACGCGATGCACTCGGCGCTGCGCGTCCTGCGCCCGGACGGCACGGCGGTCGCCGACCTGGACGACACCAAGGGCGGCACCGAGGAGCTGGGCCTGGAGGTGCTCGGCTTCGCGCCCGTGGAGGGTGACACCCGGTTGCTCATCGGGCATCAGCGGCGCGGCCGTTGGGAGCCCCTGGTGTGGGACGTGGTGAAGGGCGGCGAGACCGACCTGGCCCTGGACCTGCCCGGTGACGTGAGCGCCGAGTGGTATCCGGACGGCTCGGCCCTCCTCATCGCGCACAGCTTCGAGGCCCGCAGCGAGGTCTTCCGCTACGACCTCGCCTCGGGCGCCCTGGAGAAGGTGCCGACCCCGCCCGGTTCGGTCTCGGGCGCCACGGCCCGTCCCGACGGCAGCGTCGAGTACCTCTGGTCGTCGGCCGCCGAGCCGTCCGCCGTGCGCTCGACGACCGGCGAGGTCGTGCTGGACCCGCCCGGCCTGAAGTCGCCGGGCTCGGTGCCGGTGGAGGACGTGTGGGTGGAGGGCCCCGGCGGCCGGATCCACGCCCTCGTCCAGAAGCCGGCGGGCGTCACGGGTCCCCTTCCCACGGTCTTCGACATCCACGGCGGTCCGACCTGGCACGACAGCGACTCCTTCGCGGCCGGCCCGGCGGCCTGGGTCGACCACGGGTACGCGGTCGTCCGGGTCAACTACCGCGGCTCCACCGGATACGGGCGGGCCTGGACCGACGCGCTGAAGTACCGGGTCGGCCTGATCGAGCTGGAGGACATCGCGGCGGTCCGGGAATGGGCGATCAGCTCGGGCCTCGCCGACCCCGCGCGGCTGATCCTCACCGGCGGCTCCTGGGGCGGCTACCTCACCCTCCTCGGCATCGGCACCCAGCCCGACGCGTGGACGCTCGGCATCGCGGCGGTCCCGGTCGCCGACTACGTCACGGCTTACCACGACGAGATGGAAGCCCTGAAGGCCATGGACCGCACGCTGCTGGGCGGCACCCCCGAAGAGGTCCCCGACCGCTTCGAGGCGTCCTCCCCGCTGACCTACGTCGACAAGGTCACGGCCCCGGTCTACATCTCCGCCGGCGTCAACGACCCCCGCTGCCCGATCCAGCAGATCGACAACTACGTCGAACGACTGGAGAAGCGCGGCGCCGTCCACGAGGTGTACCGGTACGACGCGGGCCACGGGTCGCTGGTGGTGGACGAGCGGATCAAGCAGGTGAGACTGGAACTGGACTTCGCGGCGAGGCACTTGGGGAAGTAGACCCGTTTTCCGGCAGGTTCTTTCTTGGCGGCGCGTGAGGAGTGGGGGTCCGAGACCCCTGCTCCCTACGCCCCGGCCCGGTCCCGAGGCCTCCGCCCCAGCAGCTCCGCCATCCCCCGCCGGGTCGCCGCGAGCACCACCCGGTCCGAGCCCCGCAGGACATACGTGTCGGGCAGGTCCCACACCAGCCCCGACCGCCGTACGTCCTCCGACGCGTCCCGGTTCGCCGTGTCCAGCGCCAGCACCCGCCAGAACCCGGCCCGGAACGCCTCGGCGACCGTCTTCCCCTCCAGCTGGGCATGCCCGCCCACGGTCATCGCCGCGAACAGCAGCACCCGCCGCTCGACCGGGATCGCGCCCAGGATCTGCCGCCCCATCATCGCCCCGGCGAACGCGGGCGCGGCCAGATGCGAGACGCTCCGGCTCCGGGTGAGGGCACCGGGGTGCGCGGCGCGCAGGGTGCGGTACACGGCGGTCGCGAAGTCGTCGTCGTAGAGCCGGAGCACGACGCGCAGATCGGGGCGTACGGAGCGGGCGTAGAGCACGGCTTCGAGGTTGGTGGTGTCGGAGCTGGTGACCGCGAGGAGGGCGTGGGCGCGGTGGACCTTCGCGGACTCCAGGACGCCTTCCTGGGTGACGTCCCCGAGGATCACCGGCACCCGCAGCCGGCGCGCGACCGCGAGACCGCGCGCCTCGGGGTCGGCCTCGACGCACACCACGGGGATGTCGAGTTCGCGCAGCCGGGTCAGCACCCGGGTGCCGATCTTGCCGAGCCCGAGCAGCACCACATGCCCGCCCAGCCCGCGCGGCGGTTTGCGCAGCGCGGACGCCGTACGGAACGTGCCGAGGGCCTCCAGGACGGCGGCCAGCAGCACCGGCAGCATCAGCAACCCGACGAGCCCGGAGAGGAGTTGGAGGATCTGCCGGCCCAACGGCGCCCCGATCGCGGGGTCGTCGATCGCGAAGAGATCGAGCAGCGTCAGATAGAAGGCCCGCACGGGATGGATACCGGTCACCAGCCACAGCGACACGGCGAGCGCGATCACGCACGCCACCATGCCCGCCAGCGACCAGCGCAGCCGCCGCGAGAAGAGGGAGGAGAAGGGCGGTACGACACCGCCCCCGCGTCCGCCCGGCAACTGCGGTCCCGCGTACGACACTTGTTCAAGGACGACGGTCCCGCGCCCGGTGGCCGAGGCGACGGCCGCCGCGTCGGGCAGCAGACGCGGGCCCTGCTCGCCCATGCCCTCGGAGCCGTCCGCGCCGGCCGGGTCGCTGCTGGTCGCCGAGAGCAGGGCGAGGGTGGCCAGCCCCGGGTCGGCGACCTCGCCGGGTGCGGGCGGCGGCCGTTCCACCGCGCGCAGCATCAGCCCGTCGGTCTGGACGACCTTGCTGGTACCGGCGAGAGCGGTGGCGGCCAGCGCGGGCGCGGCGGTGTCGGCGTCGGAGAGGACGGTGGTGGACGCGTCGAGTCCGGAGACACCGCCGGTACCGTCGCCGGTCGCCAACGCGGCCGCCTGGTCGAGGAGTTCCTCGATGTGCTGGCCCAGGCGCCGGTTGTAGAGGCGGAGCACGAGCCGGATACGGGGGTTGAGGCGGCGGGCGGTGAGGGCGGCGCGGATGTTGGTCTCGTCGTCGTCGTGCACGAGCGCCAGCGCGGTCGCGCGCTCCACGCCCGCCTCCGCGAACACCGCCTCGGTCAGCTCGGGGACCTCCAACACGCGCTCCCCGCGCGGGGTTTCGGGGGTGTGCGGCGCGCCGTTGCCGTTCGCCCTGGCCACCGCCGCGTTGACCCGGTCGCGCAGCGCCACCGAGGCGGCACGTGCCCGGCCCACGACCGGCGGGCGGGAGCCAGCCTCCGAGAGCGGTACGACGAGGGTGATCTGTTCGCCGTAGACGGCGCGCAGTTCGGCCGCGAGCCGGTGCGCGAGCGCGTCGTCGCCGCACACCACCATGTGTGCCCGAGGGGTGCCCGGCGGGGTCTGATGAGGAACGCTGCTCGCCACGAGGGGAAAGACTGCCCCAAGGAGGCGGGTGGTTCCAGTATTCCGCTGAACACCCGTGCCCCTGCTGCCGTATGCAGAGACAGGGAGCAAAACTCGCGAAACCCCGCACTTGCCGGAGGTAGCACACCCGTGGCCATCACCACCGAACCAGCCGCGCCGACCACGGAGACTCCGCCGACCCCGGAAACACCCCCGGAGCCGCGCGTATCGGCTGCGGAGCCGCAGGCACCGGCCAAGGACGGCTGGCAGCTCAACTCGCCGCTCGTGCTGACCATGGTGCTGCTCCTGGTGGTGCTGGCGCAGGGCCCGATCCGTACGGCCCTGTCCGCGCCGGTGATGCAGAGCTGGATGACGGTGTTCGTGGCCGTGGTCGTGCAGGCGCTGCCCTTCCTGGTGCTGGGCGTGCTGCTGTCGGCGGCCATCGCGGTATTCGTGCCGGCCACGTGGTTCACCCGCGCGCTGCCCGACAATCCCGTGCTCGCCGTGCCTGTGGCCGGGATGGCGGGCGCGATCCTGCCGGGCTGCGAGTGCGCTTCCGTGCCGGTGGCCGGGGCGCTGGTGCGCCGGGGCGTCACCCCGGCGGCGGCGATCGCGTTCCTGCTCTCCGCCCCGGCGATCAACCCGATCGTGCTGACCGCGACGGCGGTGGCGTTCCCGCGCAACCCGGAGATGGTGCTCGCCCGGTTCGTCGGCAGTCTGCTGGTCGCCTGTGTCATGGGCTGGCTGTGGACGCGGCTCGGCCGCACCGACTGGCTGAAGCTGCCCGCGCACGAGCCGCACGCGGGGGAGACCAAGGGGGCCGCGTTCTGGGGCTCGGTGCGGCACGACGTGATGCAGGCCGGCGGGTTCCTGGTGCTCGGCGCGATGTCCGCGGCGACGCTCAAGGCGGTGGCGCCCGCGAGCTGGCTGCGGACGGCGGCCGACAACCCGGTGGTGGCGATCCTCGCCCTCTCGATCCTGGCCGTCCTGCTGTCGATCTGCTCGGAGGCGGACGCGTTCGTGGCCGCGTCGCTGACCCAGTTCTCCCTGACGGCGAAACTCGCGTTCCTGGTGGTGGGCCCGATGATCGACCTGAAACTCTTCGCCATGCAGGCGGGCACCTTCGGGCGCGGCTTCGCGATGCGGTTCGCGCCCGCCACCTTCGTCCTCGCCATCGCGGGCGCGGTCGTCACCTCGGCGGTGCTCCTGTGAGCCGGCAGGCGCAGGCGGCCGTCCTGTTCCTGATCGGCACGGCCCTGCTGCACGCCGGCCTCACCAACCTCTACCTCCGCTACGTCAAGGCGGGCCTTCAGCCGCTGCTGCTGCTCTCCGGCGTCGTACTCATCGTGGCGGCACTGGCGACGGCCTGGTACGAGTGGCGGCGGGCGCGGGCGGAGAAGGCGCGGGCGGCGGCGCACGCGGAGGCGGCGCACATGGGGGCGGCCCACGCGGAGGCGGCGCACACGGGGGCGGCCCACGCGGGGGCGGCCCACGCGGAGGCTCACGCGGAGCCGGAGGGCGAGGGTCACGGCGGTCATGTGCACCGCGAACCCCGCATCTCCTGGCTCCTGTTGCTCCCCCTCTTCGCCCTCATCCTGGTCGCCCCGCCCGCCCTCGGCTCCTACAGCGCGGTCCGCACGGGCACGGCCATCCAGCAGCCCTACGGCCTCTCCAAGCTCCCCGCCGACAACCCGCTCACCATCGGCCTGGTCGACTACGCGACCCGCGCGGTCTACGACCACGGGCACTCCCTCGGCGACCGACAGCTCAAGGTCACCGGCTTCGTGGCCCTCGACAAGTCCGGCGCCCCCTACCTCGTCCGCATGGCCCTCAACTGCTGTGCCGCGGACGCCCAGCCGGTCAAGATCGCGCTGACCGGCAAGATTCCGCCGGTCCTCCAGCCCGACACCTGGCTGCTGGTCACCGGCACCTACTCCGCCAAGCAGACCAAGGACCCCGTCAACAACCGCCCCATCCCCTACTTCCAGGTCACCGAGGCCAAGCCGGTCCCGACCCCGAAGGACCCGTACGACGAGAGCTGGAACCAGTGACGCCGTAGGGCGGGGCCCGGCATGATCACCGGCCCCGTCCCACCCCGCGGGCGTACCGTGAAGGGACCGAGGATTTCTCGTGTGCCGGATCGCGCCGGTGCCGTCCTCGGCGAAGGACGACGCCGGGGCGGACGTGTCCGCACCCGGGGCAGGGCTCGCCCCATGACCGTGAATGTGCCCGGTCGGCCGATGACCGCGGACCTCGTCAGGCACGGAGGTGCGGACGGGCAGGGCGGTGCGGATGCGCACGGCGGTGCCGACGCGGCCCAGGGGGAGAAGCAGTGGTCGCCCGGCCGGGAGCGCGGCCCGTCCCCCCGGCAGGGGGACCGCCTCCGCCCGCTCAGCCGCCGCCAGGTCGAGGACCGGTTCGAGGACCTGGGCGATCTGTACGAGGAGACCTCCGGCGGCGGCACCCGCGCCGGGACCCGCTCCCGCGCAGAGTTCCTGCGCCGGCTCGCGGGCGAGGTGCGACGGCCCGGCTTCACCCTGCTGATCGCCGAGAACACCACCCTGACGGCCTTCGCCTACGGCTTCCCCGTGCGCGGCGCCGATCCGTGGTGGCAGGGGTGCGACACCCGCCTGCCCCGGACCGTGCGCGGCCTCGCAGTCACCGGCGGGCTCTTCGCGGTCTCCGGGATCGTCGTCCCGGCCCGGGTGCGCACCCACTACCAGGACCGGGACTGGAACCTCGCCCGGCGCCTGCAACGCCGGCTGCTCGACGACCACGCGCCGGCCCTCGGCGTCGCCCTGCTGCCCGCCGCCGACACCGAGACGCTGACCGCGTACCGGGCCTGGGGCTGGCGGGACGTCGTGGCGGAAGCGCGTGATCCACGGCCGCCCGCCGGGGCCTGCCGGGTCCTGCTGCTGGGCCGCTGAGCGCGTCAACCGGCGTCCACGGGCGCCAGGACATCTGTGCTCGCCGCGACAGAGATTCCCCGGGTGCGACTAGAGTTCCCGTAGGGGGAAACACGCTCCCCTGCGGCGGGCCGTCCCTCTCCGGTGGCCCGCAGGAAAGGTGTACATGCCCGCAGAAAGCCAGCAGCCCGCGGCCGACCGGCTCGACGACGACGACTACCCCGCCTACACCATGGGCCGGGCCGCCGAGCTGATCGCCTCCACGCCCGGATTCCTCCGGTCGCTGGGCCAGGCGGGGCTGATCACGCCGACGCGGTCGGACGGCGGTCACCGCCGCTACTCGCGCCATCAGCTCCGTACGGCCTCCCGCGCCCGCGAGCTGGTCGACCAGGGGACGCCCATCGAGGCCGCCTGTCGCATCATCAGCCTGGAGGACCGGCTGGACGAGGCGCTGCGGGTGAACGAGGAGCTGCGCCGGTCGTCCCATCGGTAGAAAATCTGATGTCGGCGAAACAGAAATTCACTGTTTTGGGCGGCGCTTTTCTCCCACAATTCCGCCGCCGCGGAAATGGGTTCCGTGCTAGGCTGACTTCAGTTGCAGTTGTGGTTGCCAATTTTGAACCGGTTCTCCGGGCAGGTGATCATCACGGCGATGGAGGAGATTCGTAAAGTGCGGATCTCGTGCACTGCCTAGGAGTTAAGACATGGCCACCGGTACCGTGAAGTGGTTCAACGCGGAAAAGGGCTTCGGCTTCATCGAGCAGGACGGCGGCGGCGCTGACGTCTTCGCCCACTACTCGAACATCGCCACCCAGGGCTTCCGCGAGCTGCAGGAAGGTCAGAAGGTGACCTTCGACATCACGCAGGGCCAGAAGGGCCCGCAGGCGGAGAACATCGTTCCCGCCTAAGCACGCGAGACTGCGAAACAGGGGCCCGCACCTTGGGTGCGGGCCCCTTTTCGTATCTGCTCATTTACCCGCTGTTCCATCTGCCGTTCTTCGGCCACCCGCTGTTCTTCGGCCGTTCTCCGGCTTCCCGGTTTTCCCCGAGGAGAAATCCTCCCCTCTCCTCCCGCTCGAACCCCTTGGTGAGGCACCATGCGCTGCGTGATCGCCCGTTACCCCTTCGATCTGACGAAGAGCGAGGTGGAGGAGATGCTCAAGGGCATCCGCCCGGAGCAGCCCGTCAGCGGCCCCTGCGCCACCATCAGCCGCAAGCTGTACCCGGTCAAGCAGGTCGGTGAGGTGATCACCAAGCAGGACCGCCGCGACTTCACCGCCTTCGAGGTGACCCGCGCCCTGACCCGCCTCGGCTTCACCTGCCACGAGACGCCGCCCGCGCCGGCCACCCCCGCGCCCGCCGCCCCCTCCGCCGAGTCCGAGTCCGAGTCCGGCCCCGAATCGACGTCGTACATCGGCACCACCCTGGGCTGACGCCTCCGCCCCCGCACGCCTCCGAACCCCCCAAGCGACCACGCCGCCGACGAACCATCCGGGCGCGGGGTCGCTTTTTTCTGCGCCCGGCTTGCCCTGCGGCCCTTTCCGCCGCCCGCCGGAGGGGACCATCTCCGCGAAAGCGTGACATTTATGCGCCGGGTGTCACACTTTTACGAGCCCTGCGCCTCGCCTCACAACTCCTTGTCCGGCCAGTCCAGCAGCCGCGCGCCGATCACCGCCGTCTGGAGCATGTACCGCTGGCCGGGATCCGCCGGGTCCGCGCCGGTCAGCTGGTGGATGCGTTCGAGGCGGTACGTCAGGGCGCGCACGCTCAGCGAGAGCCGGCGGGCGGCCTCCGCGGCCACGCAGCCGCAGTCGAAATAGGTCGAGAGCGTGTCCAGCAGGGGGCGCGGGCCGCCGCGCGCCCTGGTGAGCGGGCCCAGCGCGTCGAGGACCAGGTCGGCCATCGCCTGCCGGTCCCGGGTGAGCACGGGGTAGACCAGCAGGTCGGCGGCGCGCAGCAGCGGGCCCTCCAGGGTGAGCCGCTCGGCCAGTTCGAGGGTGTTCAGGGCCTCCTCGTACGACTGGACGATCCCGCCCGCGCCCGGCTGCGGCCGGCCGATCGCCACCTGGGTGCCCTCCGCCGCCGCGTACGACTGCTTGGCGAAGTGGGTGAGGACGTCGTCCTGGTCGCCGGGCGCGACGCACAGCATCCGGCCGGCCTTGGTCGTGAGCAGGATGTTGCGGTCACCGAAACGGCTGATCATCGCGCGCTCCACCTGACGCGGCACCGGCGCGCTCTCGTCGTAGGGCATCGGCCCCTGGACGACGGCGACGGCGTGTGTGTGGGACAGCCGCAGCCCGAAACGCTCGGCGCGTTCGGCGAGCCGCCCCAGGTCGCTGCGGCCGTAGAGCAGATCGTCGATGAACTCCCGTCGCGCCGCCTCTTCTTGGCGTACGGCGAACCGCTGGGCTCGTTCGTAGCCCTCGGCGAAGGCGTCCACGGCCTGCTGCACCGCGGCGAGTGTGCAGTCGGCGGCGCCGGGGGTCTCCGGCCAGGCGGTGCGGGTCGCGGCGAGATGGGCGTTGACCAGGGCACGCAGTCCGTGTCCGGCCTCGGCCGCGTGTTCGCCCAGGGCGCGGCGGGCCTCCAGCTCGGCCCGGGTCAGGCGCCGTCCGGTGGCGGAGACCTCCGCCAGGAGCTGCGCGTACCCCGCCAGATAGTGCTCAGGTATTCCGCGCTCCGGCAACGCCGCCCCCTGTTTTCTTGATGCCCCGGTGACGCTTTCTTAGCGCGTCACCGGCATCAAGACCCTAATGAACACTGCCGGGTTCCGGCAATGCGCGGGCGTGCACCCCGCGTGCACCATGGCGCCAGGGGAGCACCGCGGATGGTTCGGGTGCCGGGCACCGGCAGGTTTCCGGCACCCGAACCGCGATCCGGGCGTCCCCGTCCACCAGTCGGGCGAGTAAGAGAACGGGGGCCGGGATCATGGGGGCGTTCATCGCTGCCGCGACCGGTTTTCCCACCGTCGTCTTCACCGCGGCGCTCGCCGTGGTCGTCCTCTACTGGCTGCTGGTCGCCCTCGGCGCGGCCGACGCGCACGGTCACGGCCATGCCCATGTGCACGTCCACATCCGTGGTCACGCGCACGCCAACGCTCGTGGGCACGGCGGCGACCGTGGGCACGGCTACGGCCGGTGGCTCGGCGGGGTCCCGGTGACCCTCGCCTTCTCGCTGTTCGTCGCCGTCGGCTGGCTGATCAGCTTCTGCGTGAGCGTGCTGCTCGTCCCTCCGGGCCCGGCCGGCGTCCTGGTCGGGGCGGTCGTGCTGATCGGCACGGGGTACGTCTCCTGGCAGGCGACCAAGCTGCTCGTACGGCCGCTGCACCGCCTGTTTCCCGACGAACACGGGCCGTCCCGCCTGGACTTCGTCGGGCTGACCTGCACCATTCGCACCGGGTGGGTGGACGCGGGCTTCGGGCAGGCCGAGGTCAGGTCGGCGGACGGCTCGGCCGCGACGGTCCAGGTCCGCCAGACGGGCAACGACGCCCTCGCCAGCGGCAGCACCGGACTGCTCTACGCCTATGACGAACCCGGCGAGTTCTTCTGGGTCGCGCCCTACGACAGCGCGCTGGACCCGAGGACCGGACCCGGCGGCAATCCGGGGTAGACCGCCAACAGGTGTTGGCCTACGGCTGTTGCCCACGAGCGTTGCCCACGGGTGTTGGCGGGCGAGCGGTGGTCGCGCGCGGCGTGCGGCCCGCCGCGCCTGGTGGCCTACGCGTGGTGGCCCACGGTCGTTGGCCTACGACGGTTGGCCCACGCCAGTTGGCCCACGCCAGTTGGCCCACGGCCGTTGGCCCGCGACGCCGCAACCGCCGGAGTCCGAGCCTGTTGGCCAACATCCGTTGACCAACACCCGTTGACCAACACCCCGCCAGTCACCGCCTGTTGGCCAACACCCCGTAGGCCAACGCCCGTAGACCAGCGCCCGTAGGCAAACGTCCGTAGGCAAACGCTCGTAGGCCCACACCCGTTGGCCCACACCACGCCCGTTCACCACCCTTCTCATCCCACGAGGACCCATGTCATGAACGCCATCACCGTGGGCATCGGTGTGTTCGTCGCCGTTGTCCTGCTCATCGCGCTCGCCCTGCTCCTGCTGGTCGGGCGGCTGTTCCGGAAGGTGGAGCAGGGGCGGGCGCTGATCGTCTCCAAGACGAAGAAGGTCGACGTCACCTTCACCGGGGCGGTCGTGCTGCCGGTGCTGCACAAGGCCGAGTTCATGGACATCTCGGTGAAGACGATCGAGATCCGCCGCACCGGGCGCGAGGGCCTGATCTGCCAGGACAACATCCGGGCCGACATCCACATCAGCTTCTTCGTGCGGGTCAACAAGACCGTCGAGGACGTCATCAAGGTCGCGCAGGCCATCGGCACCCAGACCGCGAGCGACCCCGTGGCGATCCAGGACTTCTTCGCGGCGAAGTTCTCCGAGGCGCTCAAGACCGTCGGCAAGCAGCTGGACTTCGTCGATCTCTACACCAAGCGCGAGGAGTTCCGGGACCGGATCATCCAGGTCATCGGCACCGATCTCAACGGTTACCACCTCGACGACGCGGCCATCGACTTCCTCGAACAGACCCCGATGACCCAGCTCGACAACCAGAACATCCTGGACGCGCAGGGCATCCGCAAGATCACCGAGCTGACGACGATCGAGCACGTGCGGACCAACGAGTTCCAGCGCACCGAGCAGAAGGAGATCACCCGGCAGAACGTCGACGCCCGGGAGACCATCCTGGAGCTGGAGCGCCGGCAGGCCGAGGCGGAGATCAAGCAGCGCCGTGAGGTGGAGGTCCTGCGGGCGCGCGAGGAGGCCGCCACCGCGAAGGTCCAGGAGGAGGAACGGCTCGGCGCGCAGACCGCGTTCCTCAGGACCGAGGAGCAACTCGGCGTCCAGCGCGAGAACCAGGCCCGCGAGATCGCCGTGGCGCAGAAGAACCGCGAGCGGGTCATCGCCGTGGAGAACGAGCGCATCGAGAAGGACCGCCTCCTCGAAGTCATCGCCCGCGAACGAGAGACGAGCCTGTCCGGGATCGCCCGCGACAAGGAGGTCGAGGTCGAGCGGCGCGAGGTCGCGGACGTGGTCCGGGAGCGGATCGCCGTGGACCGTACGGTCGCCGAGCAGGAGGAGGCCATCAAGAAGCTGCGGGTGGTCGAGGAGGCGGAGCGCACCCGGCAGGCGGTGATCATCGCCGCGGAGGCCGAGGCGCAGGAGAAGCTGGTCAAGGACATCAAGGCGGCCGAGGCAGCCGAAGCCGCCGCCAAGCACCGCGCCGGTGAGCAACTCACCCTCGCCGACGCCCGGTTGAAGTCCGCCGACCTCGACGCCCGCGCCAAGCTCCGGCTCGCCGAGGGCATCCAGGCGGAGGCCGCCGCGGCCGGACTCGCCGAGGTCCAGGTCCGCGACAAGGAGGCCGAGGTCACCGTGAAGGCGGGCCGCGCCGAGGCCGAGGCCACGGGGGCGCGGCTGCGCGCGGAGGCGGACGGCACCGAGGCCCGGCTCCGGGCGGAGGCCGAGGGCACCCGGGCCATGGCGCTCGCGGAGGCCGAGGGCGTACAGGCCAAGGTGCTCGCGCAGGCCGAGGGCGTACGGGCGAACGCGCTCGCCGAAGCCACCGGTATCGGCGAGAAGTTGAAGGCCGAGGCGGAGGGGCTCACCGAGAAGGCCGCCGCGATGGCCGCCCTCGACGACGCCTCGCGCGGCCACGAGGAGTACCGGCTGCGGCTCCAGGCCGAGAAGGAGATCCGGCTCGCGGGACTCGATGTGCAGCGGCAGGTCGCCGAGGCGCAGGCCACCGTCCTCGCGACCGGTCTTGAGCACGCCGACATCGACATCGTCGGCGGCGACACGGTCTTCTTCGACCGGCTCGTCTCCGCGGTCTCGTTCGGCAGGAGCGTCGACGGCTTCGTCCAGAACTCCGATACGGCACAGGCGTTGGCGCGCCCGTGGCTGGACGGTACGTCGAACATCGCCGACGACCTCGGACGCGTGCTCGGCTCGGTCTCCACGGCCGACGTGCAGAACCTCACCGTGTCCGCGCTGCTGATGAAGCTGATGCGGACGGACCCGGCCAACGCCGGTCAGCTGCGGCAACTGCTGGACAGGGTAGGCGAGTTGGGCCTCGCGGACACCCCGCTGACCGCGCTCAACGGGCACCCGGCGAAGGCCTGACACCCGGCGAAGGCCTTACGCCTCGCCCCACAGGCGGTCCGGAACTGCCGCACAGGGGACGGCAGTTCCGGACCCACCACTCCTGACCACGAGCCCCGCCCGAGATCCTGAGAGGGACCCATGACCACCGGCCTGGACACCGGCACCTACGAGGTCCTGCGCGACCGCCTCGCCGCACAGGCCGCCGAACTCGCCCGCCGCGCGCAGGCGCTCAACGCCCGCCGCACCGAGGAGTTCGGCTCGACCCGGCTGGAACTCACCGGCACCGGCCGCCTCACCACCGGGCACCCGGCCGCGCCGAGGGACGTCGTCGCCGTAGGAGACGCGCTGCTCTTTGGCCGCCAGGCCTCCCTCGGTGTCACCCGGGAGGTGGCGGTGGCCGACGTCCTCGCCCTCCAGGACCGCCACGACCTGCGCGGGCTGCCCGAGGACGCCGTACCCGGACTCCTCGACGACCCGGAGTTCGTACGGGAGTTCACCGCCCTGCACCGCTACTACCGGCAGGCACGGCTCCTCCAACTCCGCCGCGTCGACGGCAAGTTGCTGGCCGTCTTCCGCACCGGCGAGAAGGCCGACGACATCCGGGTGCTGCGCTGGGCGCTCACGGACGACGGCCGGGCGGCGACCTTCCTGGACGCGCACGGCGAGCGCGACCACGTCTTCCCGCCGCCGTACGACTTCGACTGGACGGGGACCGGGCGTGAGGACCTGGTCCCCGGCCGGCACCCGCACGTTCGGATCCAGGACGGGCTGTACGTCGACACGCTGGGCGGCACCCTCACCGTGAAGGTGGAGGACAACACCGGGACGGGGGAGGGGATTTACTCCGAACCGGTGGACGAGCCGCTCCAGTCGCCGGCCGACGCGGAGATCGCGTACGCGCGGGTGGGCGCGCTGGTGCTGCTCCGCGTGCGGCCCTACAAGGAGGACGCCCACCGCTACCTGGTCTTCAACACGCTGACCAAGGGCGTCGTACGGCTCGACGGGATCGGGCTGTCGTGTCAACGGCTCCCGGAGGAGCAGGGGATCGTGTTCCCGGGCGGGTACTGCCTGGCCACGGGGGAGTGCAAGACCTTCGAAACGCCCACCGACGGGCTGGAGTTGGAGCGGATCGTCCGCTCGCCCAACGGGGAGGACGTGCTCTTCGGGTACCGGGCGAGGGGGTCCGGGCGGAGCCTGCTGCTGCCGTACAACATGATCCGCAAGGAGGTCGCGGCGCCGCTGCCCGGAAAGGGGTGGGCGCTCTTCGAAGACGGCGCGCTGATGGTACTGGGGGAGGGTGAGGTCGCTCGCGTCCATGCGGTGCGGATCTGGTGTACCCCGTTCGTCTCCGATACCCACGCCGCCGCTCAACTCACCGGCTCCGGCCCGCTGTTCCGGGTGGGGAACGCCGATCTCGTGCGCGGGATCTCCGACTGTCTGTCGCTCACGGGCGCGGTCGCCGGGATGGAGCCGACGGCGGAGGTCTACGAGGCGCTGGTCGCCGCATGTGTCCGGGCGGGCGACACGCATCACTGGCTGGGGGACGCCGAACTCGGCGATCTGCGGGCGCCGTTGGAGGAGGTGCGGGGTACGGCGGAGCAGGTCCTGACCGAGTTCGAGACGGTCCGGACTCTCACCGGGCGGGCCGCCGACGCCGTTGCCGACGCGAGGGAGCATCTTGCCTCCCTCGTAAGGCGGTTGCGGGGCGAGGCGCCCCGGGACGCGCTGGGCTGGGTCACCGGGCTCACCGAACTCCGGCGGGCACAGGGGCACTTGCTGACGCTGAAGGAGATGCGGTACGCGGACACCGCGCGGATCGAGGAGACGGCGGCCGAAGTCGAGGCGGATCTGGGGGCGTTCGGGCAGCGGGCGGTGTCGTTCCTGGCGCGCGAGGACGCGTTCGCCGGGCACCACGAGCTGATCGACGCTCTGGTCGCCGAGGCCGGGGCGCTGGCCAAGGTCGTCGAGGCGGCCCCGGTCGCGGCCCGCCTCGACGAACTGACCGAAGGGCTGCGGACGGTGACCGAGGTGGTCGCCGGACTCGACATCGGTGACGCCACGGTCCGTACGTCGATCCTGGAGCGGGTCGCCGAGGTGCTGGGCGGCGTCAACCGGGCCCGCGCCACGCTGGACGCCCGCCGGACGGAACTCCGGGACCGCGAGGGCCGGGCGGAGTTCACGGCCGAGTTCGCGCTGCTGGCCCAGTCGGTGACCGGAGCGCTCGCGGACGCGGCCACCCCGGAGGCCTGCGACACCCAACTCGCCCTGCTGCTGGTGCGGTTGGAGAACCTGGAGGCCCGCTTCGGGGACTTCGACGACTTCCTCGCCGAACTGGCCGGCAAACGCGCCGAGATCCACGAGACGCTCTCGGCCCGCAAGCAGACCCTGGTCGACGAACGCGCCCGCAGGGCCGAGCAGTTGGCGCGGTCGGCGGTCCAGGTGCTGGAGACCGTGGGGCGGCGGGCGGTCGCGCTCGCCGACGCCGACGCGGTGAACACCTACTTCGCCTCCGACCCGATGGTGACGAGGATCCGCCGCACCGCCGACCGACTCCGCGAACTCGGCGACCCTACAAGGGCGGAGGAGCTGACAGGCCGCCTCACGGCCGCCCACGCGGAGGCGGTCCGCGCCCTGCGCGACCGCGCCGACCTCTCCACGGACGGCGGCCGGACCCTCCGCCTGGGCCGCCACCGCTTCGCCGTCCACACCGAGCCCCTCGACCTCACCCTGGTCCCCTCCGGCGACGGCCTGGCCTTCGCCCTCACCGGCACGGACTACCGATCACCCGTCAGGGACCCGGAGTTCGCGGCGACCCGCCCGTACTGGGACCGCCCGCTGCCCTCCGAGTCACCCCGGGTCTACCGCGCCGAACACCTCGCCGCCCGCCTCCTCGACGAACACGGCGCCCAGGCCCTCGCCCAGGAGACCGACCTCGCCGCCCTGGTCCGCCGGGCCGCGCAGGAGTCGTACGACGAAGGCTACGAACGCGGTGTGCACGATCACGACGCGACCGCGATCCTCAAAGCCCTGCTCCGCAGATACGAGGACGCAGGCCTGCTGCGCCACGAACCGGCCGCCCGCGCAGGCGCGTTGCTCTTCTGGACGCACGGCACGAACCCGCGCGCACGCGAGAACTGGACCCGCCGCGCGAGGTCCCTGGCCAGGGCCCGCGACGTGTTCGGACCCACCCCCGCCGACGCCGAACTCCGCGCGGAACTCGCCGGAGAACTCGGCGGCGAGCCCGCCGCGGCCTACCTCCTCGACGAACTCACCACCGCCCCCGACGGCTTCGTAATCAGCGCGGGCGCGCGCACACTCCTCGTCAAGTTCCGCCGGGCGGTGGGCAGTTCGGCCTACGACGACGATCTCGTCGCCCTCGACGACGACCTGCCCGCGCGCCGCCAGCTGGTGGAGGCCTGGCTGACGGCGTACACGACGGCCTCCGGGACGCGGGTCGACCCGGGGGACCTGGCGGAGGCGGTGACCGCCGAACTCTGCCCCGGCGCACCGCGCTACGAGTCGGACGCGCGGCTGACCGAGACGGTCGGGGGACTGCTGGGCAGCCATCCCAGGCTGGTAGGGGGCGAGTTGCGTATCAGGGTCGATGAACTACTGGCCCGTACAAGGGAGTTCCGTGCCACGGACGTTCCCGGCCACCGCTCGTACCAGCGCCGCCGCACCGCCCTCGTCGCGGCGGAACGCGCCCGGCTGCGCCTCGACGAGTACCGGCCGCGCGTCCTGTCGTCCTTCGTCCGGGGCCGGCTCGTCGACGAGGTGTACCTCCCGCTGATCGGCGACAACCTGGCCCGGCAGCTCGGCACGGCGGGGGAGAACGGATCCGCCGGCACCGGCGGGCTGCTCCTGCTCATCTCCCCGCCGGGCTACGGCAAGACGACCCTCATGGAGTACATCGCCGAGCGGCTCGGGCTTGTCCTCGTCAAGGTCAGCGGCCCGGCCTTGGGGCACGGTGTCACGTCCCTCGACCCGGCCGAGGCGCCGAACGCGACCGCCCGCCAGGAGGTGGAGAAGGTCAACTTTGCGCTCGCGGCGGGCAGCAACGTGCTGCTCCACTTGGACGACATCCAGCACACGTCACCCGAACTCCTTCAGAAATTCATCACGTTGTGTGACGCGACCCGGCGGATGGAGGGCGTGTGGGAGGGCGCGGCGCGCACCTACGACCTGCGGGGCAAGCGGTTCGCCGTCTGTATGACCGGCAACCCGTACACCGAGTCCGGCAGCCGGTTCCGGGTGCCCGACATGCTGGCCAACCGGGCCGACGTCTGGAACCTCGGCGACGTACTGACCGGCAAGGAGGCGCAGTTCGCCCTGAGTTTCGTCGAGAACGCGCTGACCTCCAACCCGGTACTGGCCCCGCTCGCCGGCCGCGACCGCGACGACCTGGACCTGCTGATCCGGCTGGCCCGGGGCGACGCGACGGCCCGCGCGGACCGCCTCTCCTACGCCTGCGACCCCGCCGAACTGGGCCGTGTCGTCTCCGTGTTGAGGCGGCTGCTCGCCGCCCGGGACACCGTCCTCGCGGTCAACTCCGCGTACATGGCGTCGGCGGCGACCGCGGAAGCGGCGCGCACCGAACCGCCGTTCCGGCTCCAGGGGTCGTACCGCACCATGAACCGGATCGCGCGGCGCATCGAGCCGGTGATGAACTCCCGTGAGTTGTCGGCCGTGTTGGACGACCACTACACGGCCGAGGCGCAGACCCTCGGGACGGAGGCGGAGGCGAACCTGCTGAAGCTGGCGGAGCTGCGAGGGACGCTCACCGGTGAACAGGCGGTGCGCTGGGGTGAGTTGAAGGCGACGTACGCGCGAGTCAGAGCTGAAGCAGGCGCTGGGTGATCTCGCGGTACTGGCGGAGCGCGTGGCGGAGTTCGTCGGACTGGGACGTGAGGTCCGCGGGTTCCGCGGCATCCGCAGCGCTGTCCTGCTCGGCCCACCCGGCGCGGAGGAGTTCCCGCCGTGCCGCGAGGGCGCTCACCAGCTGGGCGGTGGCCTCGTCGTAGGCGCTCTCCGCCTCCGCCAGGGCGTCGTGCGGGGTGTCGGCGAAGGTGTTGAGGGCGTGCCGCAGCCGCTGGAGGACCTGTTCCCGCTGGGCCGACGGGAGCAGGGGCTCCGGGCCCGGTGTGCGGCGTTCGGCGGTGGTCCGGTTCTGGCCGGCGGGCTGCTGGGCGCGTGTCTGGTCGTACATCAGGATGCCGCTTCCGTTCCGCCTGAAGGCGTTCGTGCCTCGTCGGCCTCTCGACGGCCTGTTCCAGGCTCCCGGAGACCCGGTCGGTCGTACCCTTCAACGACTGCGCAGTGCTGCCAGTCAACGTCCGGCGGGGGTTGGTGTCAACGCGGGGCCGGGAAGGCCGGGCGGGCCGGCGGGCTGGCGGGCCGGCGGGGTGTGCGGTGGCCCGTGGCTCAGTCGGCCTTGTGGGGCACCCACTCGCTGTCGTCGAGCGAGTAGCCGTACTGCGGACGTCCGCCCATGCCACTCGTGCGGAACGGCTTGCCCTGGTCGTCGATGCGCAGCACGCCCTTGCGGGTGCCGCTGGACCACGCCAGCTCCAGATACCAGCGCACATCGTGCGAGGCCGCGGCGGCCGTGATGTACAGGACCTCGGGGTCGCTCTCGCTCACCTTGTACGGCAGGCCCGTCTGGCCGGACTTCGGCGTGGCCACCGGGCGGGGCGCGTCCAACCCGATGTCGAAGGAGTGCGTGGGCACCCCGCCGCCGCAGCCGACGCCGATGTACCCCATCGCGTACGCGCTCCAGGCCAGTGGCGCGCCGCTGCCGACGACACGGACGTTCAGGGACTGGAGCACCACGGTCTCCTGGCCGGTGCCCTGCACGGTCAGTTCGAGGTACTGGCTGCCGGCCGAGACCGCGCCCAGCGCGCTCACCCAGCCCGGCGCGTCCTGCTCGGTCGGCGGCGGCGGCACCTTGGCCGCGTCCCGGTCCACCAGATAGGTCTGGCTGCACGGGCTCTCCCAGGCATACGGCCGGGTCGTCACCGTCAGCGGAACGGCGGCCGACGCCACGTCCGCGGCCCCGCCGGACGTCGCGCCCGGAGAGGCGGACGCCCCGCTCTTCGCCGTAGCGGACCCGGAGGGACTCGCGCTGCCGGAGGGCGAGGCCGACGCGGACGGAGACGAGGACGACTTCGCGGACGCGGACGAGGAGGGGGTGCCGCGCCCTGCGGAGGTCACGGATCCGGCCTCCTGCTTACGGTCGCTGCCGCCGTTGCCGTCGCCGGACATCAGGTGGGGGACGAGGGCGGTGGCGGCGAGCACTACGGCTACTGCGGCGGCGGCGAAGAGGGCGGTGCGGCGGCGGTTGCGCGGGGCGGTCGCGGCCATCAGTACGGCGGGTTCGGGTTCGGGTTCGGGTTCGGGTGGGGGAGAGGGAGAGGGGAGGTCCGCTTCAGGGGTGAGGGCGGTGGCCGCTTCTGCGACGGTGGCCGCCTCCGTGACCGCGGTGGTCGCTGCCGTGGTTGCTGCTGTCGCCGTGGTTGCCGTGGTCGCGGCGGCCTTCCGCTCGCGCTGGCGGGCGCCGTCGGCCAGGATCCAGCGGCGGTGGGCCTCGACGAGTTCGTCGGGGGTCGCCTTGCAGAGGCGGGCGAACCGCTCCACGGGGGCGTACTCGGTGGGTACGGCGTCGCCGTTGCAGTAGCGGTGCAGCGTCGACGTGCTCATGTGCAGCCGCTTCGCGAGCACGCCGTAGCTCAGCCCCGAACGGTCCTTGAGCTCCCGTATCAGCGCCGCGAAATCGGCCGTCTCGTCCACCACTGCCACCCAGCCCCCATTCCAGTCCAGCGTTCCAGGGAAGTCCTGTTCCCCCAGGTAAGAGCCGGTGCGAACGTTCCAGGTTCCCGTAACTCCCGGCTGCCGTGGCGGATGGGACGGAACGCGGCACAAGCTCTGGTCATCAAAGCACGCCGCCCGCCGACCGGTTGGACGGCGGGCGACCTCCTGCCTCTCCGAAAGGGAGCACAGCCATGTCCGCGTTCACCGCCCGTCCCCGTACCCGTACTCGCCTGTTCGCCGCCGCGACCGTCGCACTCGCCGCGCTCTCGCTCACCGCCTGCAACGACAAGCTGGGAGTACAGGACGCCGGCGCGGCCTCCCCGAACTCCTCTCAGGTGACGACCTCGACGCCGTCTGGGACGGGAACCGGGACGGGGACCGGGAAGAGCGGGGGCGGCACGTCGGGCGGTTCCTCGACGGGGAGCTCCTCCACGGGCGGTTCCTCGACCAGCGGCGGCACGGGGTCGGGCGGCAGCAGGACGAGCGGCGGCTCGGGCTCGACGTCCGGCTCGGGTTCAGCGTCCGGTTCGGGTTCGGGCAACTCCACGACGCGCGTCACGTGCAGCGGCGTCAACACCAAGGTGACCGCGCAGCCGGTCAGTCGCCCCATCAACCACATGCTGCTCACCGTCACCAACACCGGCTCCAAGACCTGCGACCTCTACTACTACCCGGCCGTCAACTTCGGCGACGCCCAGTCCGTACCCCCGGTCATCGAGGACTCCCAGCCCCAGGCGGTGACCACCCTCACCCCGGGCCAGTCCGGCTACGCCGGCATAGCCCTCTCCAACGGCAACGACGGCACCGGCACCAACGGCCGCACCGCCAAGTCCCTCTCCGTCTACTTCTTCGACCGCAACAACAACAGCATCAGCCCGGCGGCGACTCCTGCCCTTCCCACAAAGGGCGTGTACGTCGACGACTCGCTGCGGGTGACGTACTGGCTGAGCAGCGCGCAGGATGCGTTGACTTACTGAGACGGGCGGGCGGAGCTAGGCGCGCACCAACGCCAGAGGGCCCTCACCGATCCGGTGAGGGCCCTCTGAACTGCTATCTGGCTGTCGGGGTGGCGGGATTTGAACCCACGACCTCTTCGTCCCGAACGAAGCGCGCTGCCAAGCTGCGCTACACCCCGATGTCGCCGCTCATCTTGCCGGTGTTGCTGCTCATCGCGGCGACGTCGTTTACTTTAGCCCACCGGTGGCTGGAGACGAAATCCGGTTTTGGCGCGGTGGCGGATCGGGTTGGGGCGGGCGTGGTCGAGGGCCACGAGGAGGACGGAGAGGGCGTAGAAGGCGAGGCCGAGGAGGAGGGCGTTGCCGAGGACGCTCTTGTAGCCGTGGTGCTCGACGTCCAGGAACGTGTAGAGGTAGCGGCCCGGTGTGCCGGGCAGGATCAGTTCGCCGCGGGCGAGATACACAGCCAGGTACGTCGCCGGGTACAGCAACCACGTCGCCGCCATCCGCAGGTGCAGTCGGCCGGGTGCGGTCAGCAGCAGCCAGTCGAGCACCGCCGCGATCGGTGTCACCGTGTGCAGGACCTGGTTCGTGACCGCCTGCCAGCCCGTGGGGGCCGTCGCCCCGCCCGTCATCGCGAACGGGCTCGACGCCTGCGCCAGGATCAGGTGGTACACCAGGCCCGTGATCGTGATGTAGAGGAGTGCCGCGCCCGTCACCAAGGGGGAGAGGGGGCGGCGGGCCGTCCAGGCCCGGCGGGCCGCGGCGATCATCACCAGCGCCAGCAGGATGTTGCTCTGGATCGTGAAGTAGGTGAGGACCCTGACGGGGCTGCCGAGAAACAGGTCGGCGGTCACCGCAGCTGCCGCCGCCAGTGCGACCAGCAGCCGGTACACGGCCGCCGCCGGGCGACGGTACGGAGCCACCACCGCGGTGGCCGGAACGGGTGAGGCGAGCAGCGCGGGCATGCCGGGTACCGCGGGGAGGTCCGGGATGTCCCTGGGTATCGGAGCGGTCATGCCCTCACGCTAGGCAGCGGGGACGAACCGGGCGATACGGGTGGGCCGTGCGGGCTACGCGGGCACACCGTACGAGCCGAGCTCCGCGGGCCGATCGAGCCGCACCGCCCACGAGCCCCTTGCGGAGCAACCGCGCACCGCCCCCCTACTCCCGCCCCACCAACGTCATCAACGTAGCCTCCGGCGGACAAGCGAACCGCACCGGCGTGTACCGGCTCGTCCCGCACCCCGCGGACACGTGCAGGTACGACGTCCGGCCCTCGGCCGTATGCGTGGACAGGCCCTTCACGCGCCCCGTGTCGAGGTCGCAGTTGGTCACCAGGGCGCCGTAGAACGGGATGCAGAGCTGGCCGCCGTGGGTGTGGCCGCCGAGGATCAGGGGGTAGCCGTCGGCGGCGAACGCGTCCAGGGCGCGGAGGTACGGCGCGTGCACGACGGCCATCGAGAAGTCGGCGTCGTCCGACGGGCCGCCCGCCACGCGCGCGTACCGGTCGCGCTTGATGTGCGGGTCGTCGAGGCCGGTCAGTTCCACCGACGCGCCGTCGATCTTCAGCGTACCGCGGGTGTTGGTGAGGTTGAGCCAGCCGCCCGCGTCGAAGCCGTCCCGCAGGTCCTCCCACGGGTTGTGGACGGCGCCCACGATGGGCGGGTTGCCGTTCAGACCGTGGCGGCCCGCGGTCTTCTCGAACAGGTACCGGGCGGGGTTGCGCAGGGTGGGGCCGTAGTAGTCGTTCGAGCCGAAGACGTACGCGCCAGGGAACTCCATCAGCGGGCCGAGCGCGTCCAGGACCTCGGGGACGCCCTCGGGGTCGGAGAGGTTGTCGCCGGTGTTGATCACGAAGTCGGGGCGCAGGCCCGCGAGCGAGCGCAGCCAGCGCTGTTTCTTGCGCTGGCCGCCGACCATGTGGATGTCGGAGACCTGGAGGACTCTGAGCGGGCGCATCCCGGCGGGCAGGACCGGGACCGTCACCCGGCGCAGTCTGAAGGAACGGACCTCGAAGCCCGCCGCGTAGACCAGACCGGCGGCGCCGGCCGCCGCAATTCCCAGGGGTACTCCGTATCGCGCGCGCATGCCTCCATCGTGTCAGACCCCACTGACACGCCTGACACCCCGTCGGCCGGGGCCCGGTAAATCGGCGGGCCAAGCCGGTCGCGCACCTGCGAGAATCAAACCCATGACCACCACGCTCAAGGCGAAGCTGCAGGAAGACCTCAACACCGCGATCAAGGCGCACGACAAGCTGCGTTCCTCCACGCTCCGGCTGACGCTCGCCGCGATCACCAAGGAGGAGGTCGCGGGCAAGGAGAAGCGCGAGCTCTCCGACGACGAGGTCCTCAAGGTGATCACCAAGGAGGCGAAGAAGCGCCGCGAGGCCGCGGACGCCTTCGCGCAGGGCGGTCGCCCGGAGCAGGCCGCGCAGGAGAAGGCGGAGGGCGAGGTCCTCGCCGAGTACCTGCCCAGGCAGCTCGGTGACGAGGAGCTGACCGCGATCGTCTCCCAGGCCGTCGAGGAGGCGAAGGCGGCCGGCGCCGAGGGCCCGCGCGCCATGGGCGCCGTCATGAAGATCGTGAACCCGAAGGTGGCCGGCCTGGCCGAGGGCGGTCGCGTAGCCGCCGTGGTGAAGAAGCTGCTCGCCGGCTGACCCACGGACATGTTTCTACGACGACGGGGGCGCGCCTTGTGAAAAGGGGCGCCCCCGTCGTCGTAGACGAAGAACCTGAACGGCGGACGGCCGCAGGGGAGTTATCCGTGGCTAACCCCTGTTGCCGCCGTTCCCGTTGCCGTTGTTGCCGCCGTTCGTCGTGCCCTGGATGAAGCCGTCCGGGAAGGAGAACGTCGGGGTGGGGGTGGTGCCTCCGTCGGTGGTGCCGCCGTTGTCGTTGCCCCCGTTGTCGGTCCCGGCGTTGTCGCCGTTCTTGCCGCCGTCGTTGTTGCCCTTGTCCTTGACGGGGTCGGGGATGTTGACGAGCTGGAAGTTCTCGACCTGCTTGCCCTCCAGGGCGCCGGTCATGGCGTCCTTCCAGATCGGGCCGGGGGTGTCGGCGCCGTAGACCTCGGCGTGGTAGACGCCGCCGATGCGGATGTCGGTCATCTCGACGTTCTGCTTGGCGCTGCCGACCCAGACCGCGCCCGCGAGCTGGGGCGTGTAGCCGACGAACCAGGCGTTCTTGCGGGAGTCCGTCGTACCCGTCTTGCCGGCGCTCTGGCGGTCGGTGAGGCCGGCCTCCTGGCCGGTGCCGGAGTCGACCACGCCGCGCAGCACGGTGTTGATGGTGTCGGCGGTCTTCTTGCTCATGGCCCGCGAGCAGGTGGACTTCGGGACGGCGAGCGACTTCTGCTCGTTGCCCACCTTCTGGGTGATGGACTCGATGGCGATGGGCGTGCAGTACGTGCCCTCGTTGGCGAAGGCCGCGTACGCGGAGGCCATCGTCAGCGGGGAAAGGCCCTTGGAGCCGAGCGCGATGGCCGGGACCTCGGGGATCTTGTCGCCGTTGCCCTGCACGACGCCGAGCTTGTTGGTCATGCTCACGACGGGGCACAGGCCGATGTCGGAGATCATCTGCACGAAGTAGGTGTTGACCGACTTGGCCATCGCCTCCTTCAGCGCGTACGGACCCTTCTCCGACTCGCTCTCGTTCTCCACCGTCGCGCCGTCCGTGTTGACCCAGTTCTTGCCGCTGCAGGTCGAGACGGGGCTCGGGTAGTCCATCGAGTACGGCGCCGGGTACTGCTGCGTGGCCGGCAGGCCCTGCTCCAGCGCGGCGGCGGCGACGAACGGCTTGAACGTCGAACCGGTCGGGAAGCCGAAGTTCGAGCCGCCCATGTCGGCGTTGACCGAGTAGTTGTACTCGGTCTCGTTCTTGCCGTAGCCGTAGGGCTTCGACTGGCCCATGCCGAGGATCTTGCCGGTGCCGGGTTCGACGAGCGTGGCCGCTGCGGCGACGGAGTCCGACTTGTAGATGTGGTCCTTGAGCGAGGACTGCACCGAGGCCTGTGCCTGCGGGTCCAGGGTCGTGCGGATCGTCAGGCCGCCCTGGTTCCAGATCTGCGCGCGGGCTTCCTTGGTCTTGCCGAAGACAGGGTCGCTCAGGAAGACCTTCTCCACGTACTTGCAGAAGAAGCTGGCGCCCTTGACCGCGGTGATGCAGCCGTTCTTCGGCTGGCTGACCTTGAGACCGAGGTCGGTCTTCTCGGCCGCCAGGGCCTCCGCCTTGGAGATGTCGCCGACCTCGGCCATGCGGGCCAGCACGGTGTTGCGGCGCTTCTTGGCCTCGGCCTCGTCGTTGATGGGGTCGTAGCGCGTGGGCGACTGGACGATGCCCGCGAGGAGTGCCGACTGCTGGAGGTTCAGGTCCTTGGCGTGCTTGGAGAAGTAGCGTTCGGACGCGGCCTCGACGCCGTAGGCCTGCTCTCCGAAGAAGGTGATGTTCAGGTAGTTCTCGAGGATCTTCTTCTTGCCGAGTTTTTCCTCGATCTGGATCGCGTACTTCAGCTCGCGGACCTTGCGGCCCAGCGTCTGCTGGGTGGCCTCGGCGACCTTCGTCGGGTCGTCGCCGGCCTCCTCCACGAAGTAGTTCTTCACCAGCTGCTGCGTGAGCGTGGAGGCGCCCTGGGAGACGCCACCGCTCTGCGCGTTCTTGTTCAGGGCGCGCAGGACGCCCTTGAGGTCGATCGCGCCGTGCTGGTAGAAGCGCGAGTCCTCGATCGCGACGATCGCCTTCTGCATGTACGGCGAGATGTCCTTGAGCTCCACCACCGTGCGGTCACGGGAGTACACCGAGGCGAGCTGGTTGCCCTTGCTGTCCAGGATCGTGGTGCGCTGGCTCAGCTGAGGGCTCTTCAGGTTGTCCGGGATGTCGTCGAACCCCTGGACCGAGCCCTTGGCCGCGAGCCCCAGCGCTCCGGCCGCGGGCAACGCGATTCCGGCCATGACGGCACCGGCGAGCACACTGACACCGAGGAACTTGGTGGCCTGCTGCAGAGGGGACAGACCACCACCCGAGCGCTTTTTTGGCATGGGGGCAGCCTAATCCCTCACTCGGGGCGTCCCCGGGGAGCGGGTGGGTCTCGGGATGTTCGGGTGCGGGATCGTGACATCCATGGGCAAGTGCCTTGTCGTCGGCAGTGGCATCGACGGCTCCGCGACCGCGCGGTGAACGGCGGATCCGTCCGGGAACATGACGGCGCGGCAATAGGAGCCGTCTACGTACTCATTCGCCGGACAGGTGTATAGGCCTTGGCCTAAGCTGCTCTCAACTGTCACAGCAGAGCGGTCACGTATCAATACGTCCGGCGACCCCGAATCGTTCCGGTCGTTCCCTGTTTTTTGTGGGAGGCGTGTCCGAATCCGCCTCCTGTGTCACCTGGTGTCCGTTGTGACGCAAGACAACTGTCCCGGTCTGCCGGGAAAGTCACGTATGTCGCGGGCTCACTCCCCCGGGTGATCTGCCGCTTACCCATAGTCCGTTCGGGCCATTCAAGATTGGGCCCGAAGGGGGTGTTGCGCTGTGCCCACCTTCCGTAACGTCCTCAACTGGCGGCGGTGAATATGCCGCTGCCGCCGTGGGGGAGCCTCGATTCGGGAGAGGACGGCGCCGGTATGGGCTGGGTAACCGACTGGAGTGCGCAGGCGGCCTGCCGCACTACCGATCCGGATGAACTGTTCGTTCAAGGAGCAGCGCAGAACAGGGCGAAGGCAGTGTGCACCGGATGTCCGGTACGCACGGAGTGCCTCGCCGATGCGCTCGACAACCGCGTCGAATTCGGCGTGTGGGGAGGCATGACGGAGCGGGAGCGCCGCGCACTGCTGCGCAGGCGGCCCACTGTCACTTCATGGCGCCGGCTACTGGAGACCGCGCGCATCGAGTACGAGCGAGGGGTCGGCATCATCCCCCTCGACGACGACGAGATCTACGAGAACTACGCGGCGGTGGGCTGACGCCGGTCCCGTAGGGGCCGTTCGACCCCGGGTGATCCCCGGGGCACGCGTCACACCCTCGTGCCGGGCGTCAGACCGTCGTCTCGGGCAGCTCCGGCCGACCGGCCGCGAGCCGGTTCCCGATGTCCCGCAGCCCCGCGAGGTCGTGCACATCGCCGGGTAGCGCGGCCACTTCGGCGACGGCCACCTCGGGGTGGCGCGCGGTGAAGCGGTCGCGTGTGCGCTGCTCGCGGGAGAGCAGTCGCATCCGGTCGGCGTGCAACTTCAGCAGGCCTGCGGTGAGTCGGTCGACGGACGGCTCGTCGTCGGGTCGCTGGTCGGCGGGGCGCTCGTCGTCCGTGGCGGCGGGGGAGCCTTCGTCACGAGCTGCTGCCCGGGAACCGGGAGATCCGGTACCTGAGGATTCTGAACTGCCGTACGTGTCGGGAGAGTTACGAAGTCCAGCTTTCCCGCCCACCTGATCGACAATGCGGGACTCCTCAAGATTTTCCGCGGCGGCGAGTGCCCGCTCGGCCGACAGCCGGGCGGCACCACTGCCGTGCACCCGGTTGAGCACCAGGCCGGCCAGCGGCATGTCCTCGGCCGCCAGTCGCTCGACGAAGTACGCGGCCTCGCGCAGCGCGTCCCGCTCCGGGGCCGCGACCACCAGGAACGCCGTCCCCGGCGCCTGGAGCAGCTTGTACGTCGCGTCCGCGCGGGTGCGGAAACCGCCGAAGGTGGTGTCCATCGCGGCGATGAACGTCTGGATGTCCTTGAGGAGTTGACCTCCGAGCAGCTTGCCTAGGGTGCCGGTCATCATCGACATGCCGACATTGAGGAACTTCATGCCGGCCCGGCCGCCCAGCTTCGCCGGCGCGGTGAGCAGCCGGATCAGCTTGCCGTCCAGGAACGAGCCGAGACGTTTCGGCGCGTCCAGGAAGTCCAGGGCCGAGCGGGACGGCGGGGTGTCCACCACGATCAGGTCCCAGTCGTGCTGGGCGCGCAGCTGACCCAGCTTCTCCATCGCCATGTACTCCTGCGTGCCCGCGAAGCCCGCCGAGAGCGACTGGTAGAAGGGGTTGTTCAGGATCGCGGCGGCCCGCTCGCGGTCCGCGTGCGCCTCGACGATCTCGTCGAAGGTGCGCTTCATGTCGAGCATCATGGCGTGCAGTTCGCCGTCCCCGTCGACGTCCTTCACCCGCCTCGGGGTGTTGTCCAGCGAGTCGATGCCCATGGACTGGGCGAGCCGGCGGGCCGGGTCGATGGTCAGGACGACGACCCGGCGGCCCCGCTCGGCGGCCCGCAGTCCGAGCGCCGCCGCGGTGGTCGTCTTGCCGACCCCGCCCGAGCCGCAGCACACCACGATGCGGGTCTCCGGGTCGTCGAGCAGCGGGTCGACGTCGAGCACGCGCGCGGGGGAGATGTGGTGGGGGCGGGCCGGTTCCTGGCTCATGACATCCCCTGCTTCCGCAGCTCGGTGGCGAGTTCGTACAGGCCCGCCAGGTCCATGCCCTCGGCGAGCAGCGGCAGTTCGTGCAGCGGCAGGTCCAGCGCGCCCAGCACGGCCCGCTGGTCGTGCTCCAGGGCGTACCGCGCGGCGTACTCCTCGGCCTGCGCGAGCAGCGGGTCCACCAGCTTCTCGGCGTTGCCGCCGCGCCGCGCCCCGCCGAGCCCGGCGGCCGACAGCGACTGCGCCACGGCGGTGCGCGGCACGGCCCGTACGAGATCCAGCTCGGCCGCGTCCAGTACCTCGGGCCGCACCATGTTCACGATGATCCGGCCCACCGGCAGCCGCGCCGCGCGGAGTTCGGCGATGCCGTCGGCGGTCTCCTGGACGGGCATCTCCTCCAGGAGCGTCACCAGGTGGACCTCCGTCTCGGGGGACTTCAGGACCCGCATCACGGCCTGTGCCTGATTGTGTATGGGGCCGATCTTGGCGAGCCCGGCGACCTCGTCGTTGACGTTCAGGAAGCGGGTGATGCGGCCCGTCGGCGGGGCGTCCATCACCACGTAGTCGTAGGCGAACCGCCCGCTCTTGTCCTTGCGCCGTACGGCCTCGCACGCCTTGCCGGTCAGCAGGACGTCCCTGAGGCCGGGCGCGACCGTGGTGGCGAAGTCGATCGCGCCGAGTTTCTTCAGGGCGCGGCCGGCACTGCCGAGTTTGTAGAACATCTGGAGGTAGTCCAGAAGGGCCAGTTCGGGGTCGATGGCCAGTGCGTACACCTCCCCGCCCCCGGGAGCGACGGCGATCTTCCGCTCCTCATAGGGCAGCGTCTCCGTCTCGAAGAGCTGCGCGATGCCCTGGCGACCCTCGACCTCGACGAGAAGCGTCCGCTTCCCCTCGGTGGCCAGGGCCAGCGCGAGGGCTGCGGCCACCGTGGTCTTGCCGGTACCGCCCTTGCCACTGACGACCTGGAGCCTGCTCACGTCTTCGAGCCTAACCAGTCCGCGCCGAAACCAAGCGGGAGGCTGTGGACAACGCGACCACGGGCGACCGGTTCGCAGCCGCTAAAGTCGGCCGCATGACCAAGTGGGAATACTCGACTGTGCCGCTGCTCGTCCACGCCACGAAGCAGATTCTGGACACCTGGGGCGAGGACGGCTGGGAGCTCGTCCAGGTCGTGCCCGGGCCGAACAACCCCGAGCAGCTGGTGGCCTACCTCAAGCGGGAGAAGGCATGAGTGCCGTCGAGGCCCGGCTGGCCGAACTCGGCCTGACCCTGCCGGCGGTCGTCCCGCCGCTCGCCGCGTACCAGCCCGCCGTGCGGTCCGGGGTGTACGTGTACACCTCCGGCCAGCTGCCCATGGTGGACGGCAAGTTGCCCGTCACCGGCAAGGTGGGCGCCGAGGTCACCGCGGAGGAGGCCAAGGAACTGGCCCGCACCTGCGCGCTGAACGCCCTCGCCGCCGTCAAGTCCGTCATCGGTGACCTGGATCGCGTCGCGCGCGTGGTGAAGGTCGTCGGCTTCGTCGCCTCGGCCCCCGACTTCACCGGCCAGCCCGGCGTGATCAACGGCGCCAGCGAGCTTCTCGGCGAGGTCCTCGGCGACAAGGGCGTGCACGCGCGGAGCGCGGTCGGCGTCGCGGTGCTGCCGCTGGACTCGCCGGTCGAGGTCGAGATCCAGGTGGAGCTGACGCAGGCGTAACCACGCCGTTCGATGTCCTGGAGTGCGCGTTGTTGCCTCTCGAACATCCGCGCGCTACGGGATAGCCTCCGCCCATGGCGAACGGTCAGTGGTACCCGGCGGAGTGGCCCGAGCGCATCCGCGCGCTCGCGGACGGCGCGCTCACGCCGGTCGTGCCCAGGCGGGCGGCCACCGTGATGCTCCTACGGGACACCGACACCGGACCCGCCGTCCACATGCTGCGCAGACGCGCCTCCATGGCCTTCGCCGGGGGCGCGTACGCGTACCCGGGCGGCGGTGTCGACCCGCGTGACGACGACCGTCACGTGCGCTGGGCGGGCCCCACGCGCGCGTGGTGGGCGAACCGGCTGGGCGTCGACGAGACGGCCGCCCAGGCGATCGTGTGCGCGGCCGTACGGGAGACCTACGAGGAGGCCGGCGTCCTGCTGGCCGGACCCACCCCCGACTCCGTGGTCGGCGACACCACCGGCGAGACCTGGGAGGCCGACCGCGCCGCCCTGGTCGCCCGGGACCTGTCCTTCGCCGAGTTCCTCGACCGCCGGGGCCTGGTCCTGCGCTCCGACCTGCTGGGCGCGTGGGCCCGCTGGATCACCCCGGAGTTCGAGACCCGCCGCTACGACACCTGGTTCTTCGTCGCGGTCCTTCCGGAGGGGCAGCGCACCCGGAACGCGTCCACGGAGGCCGACCACACGGTGTGGATCGCCCCCGGCGAGGCGGCGGCCGGGTACGACAAGGGCGACCTGACGATGATGCCGCCGACCATCGCGACCCTGCGCGGACTGATCCCGTACGGCAGCGCGGCCGAGGCCCTGTCGTCGGCCCCGGAGCGCGATCTGACGCCCGTCCTCGCACGGGCCCGCCTGGAGGACGGGGAGATCGTCCTCTCCTGGCCGGGCCACGAGGAGTTCACCAAGCACATCCCGACCGACCTCCCGACCGGTGGAGCCCCCGCATGACCGACGCAGCCGCGCTCCCCGGCCAGCCACGGGGAGGTGTCCTCACCGGCCCCGCCACCGCGCGGGCCGTCAACGTCCTCGCGCCCAACGCCTCCGCGATGACCCTGGACGGCACGAACACCTGGATCGTCGCCGAGCCCGACTCCGAGTCGGCCGTGGTGATCGACCCGGGGCCCCTGGACGAGGGGCATCTGCGCAACGTCGTCGACACCGCCGAGAAGGCGGGCAAGCGGATCGCCCTGACCCTGCTCACGCACGGACACCCCGACCACGCGGAAGGCGCCGTCCGCTTCGCCGAGCTGACGGACACCAAGGTCCGCGCGCTGGACCCGGCGCTGCGGCTCGGGGACGAGGGCCTCGCCGCCGGGAACGTCATCCGGGTCGGCGGCCTGGAACTGGTCGTCGTGTCGACGCCCGGACACACCGGGGACTCGCTGTGCTTCCATCTCCCGGCCGATCGGGCCGTCCTGACGGGAGACACCGTCCTGGGGCGCGGAACGACCGTGGTGGCGCATCCTGACGGCCGCCTGGGCGACTATCTGGACTCGCTGCGGCGGCTGCGCTCGCTCACCGTCGACGACGGCGTCCACACGGTCCTGCCGGGCCACGGACCGGTCCTGGAGGACGCCCAGGGCGCCGTCGAGTTCTATCTCGCCCACCGCGCCCACCGGCTCGCCCAGATCGAGACGGCCGTGGAGAACGGCCACCGGGACCCGGCCGACGTCGTCGCCCACGTGTACGCGGACGTCGACCGCTCACTGTGGCCGGCGGCGGAACTGTCGGTGCGCGCCCAGCTGGACTACCTCAAGGAACACGGCCTCATCTAGGCGATGCCGTCCGGGCGCGGTGCCTTGATGCCGTGCACGCGCGCGTACTCCTCGGCCAACCACGGGCCGAGGTCGTCGACGTACGACCGCAGCACGCGCGCGTCGCCGGTCGGCTCGTGTCCGAGGACGGCCGCCGCGCGCAGTTCCTCCGCCCGCCCGGGGTAGTACGCGCCGAACGCCCCCGCCATCTCCCCGAGGTCGCTCGTCCAGCCGTTCCAGCGGGGCATCACCAGGGTGAAGCCGGTGCGGACCAGGTGCCGGGACATGAAGCGCACCAGGGGTCTACGGGCCTCGTCGGTGCCCTCGGAGGCGGCGATCCGCTCACGCCAGCGGGGGAGCAGCAGCGCAAGGTCGCCGTTGGTCTCCCGCGCGAGCAGCGAGTCGGGGCGGTAGCGGGGCAGGTACTCGGCGAGGTCCTCCCCGAGCAGCGGTGTGCACAGGCACGCGACGAACCACCCCAGGTCGTAGGTCTCCGGCTCGCTCAGCAGCCGCGTGCGGCCGTACAGGAGGATGCCGACCCCGTCGATCTCCGGGAACTCCTTGTCGAGCGCCTCGCCCAGGCTGCGGGCCGCGTCCCGGTCCTCCTCGGTCGGCTCCCGCCGGGTCGCCACGAGCAGGTCCAGATCGCTGCGCCCCACGCGCGCGGTACCGCGCGGGATCGACCCGTAGAGGTACGCGCTGTCGAGGCGTCCCCCGTAGACGTCGAGCAGCCGGTCCCGCGCGGCGGCGACGACCGGCCGGAAGACGTGCGGGACGCGCCCCAGGGTGCCCTCGCGTTCGATGTATCCCTGGGCGTCCAGCCCCTTGTTCCGCATGGCACCACTGTGCAGCCGATCGAGGTCGGGGACACGTCATTTCCAGCGGAACACGCGTACTCGTGCGGGGGTGCGCGGCGCCGTGCAGACCACGGCGAGGCAGTCCCCGGAGGCGACGAGACGTGCCTGGAAGCTGGAGCCGGGCAGGGAGCGCTCGGCCACGACCCGGCCGTCGGCGGGATCGAGCACGGTCGCCCGGTCGCCGTAGCCGTTCAGCACCACGAGAGCGCCCCGGTGGGCCAGCGGGAAGATCATGCGCCCGTACGTGCTGGACCACGTCCAGCGGAACTCGCCCGTGGCGGCGGAGACGGCACGCAGGGTGCTTCCCAGGTGCTGCGAGTCGTAGGGCTGGGTCGGGACGAGTTCGACGGCGAGCGTGTCGCCGACGATCACGGGTTGGGCGCCGAACGCCTCGTGGAACGGCGGCAGTTCGATCGCTTGTCGGACGTCCTCGCCCACTACGTGGAGCCGGAGCTGAGCGTGCGGGGAAGCGGAATCCTCGGGTCCGGCGGTGGATACGACGACTGGCCCGGCCGTCAGGACGAAGGCGTCCCGTCGGCCTTCGGGGAGCGGTCGCTCCCACTGGAGGGCGCCGGTGCGCGCGTCGAACACGCGGACCGTGGTCTTTGTGCCTCCGTCGCTGACCCGGGCGGCCACGACCGCGATACGACCGCCGCCGAGCGCCACGTCGGGCGCGCCCGCGCCGACGGACCCCACCTCGTCGGCACGCTGCTCGCGCGTCCAGACCACCGTGCCCGTCCGGAGATCCAGCCCGGTGAGCCGGACACGCAGCACGCGCGCGTGCCCGTCGTTCGGGTGGCGGTCGCTCTCGTGGTCGTCGTTCTCGTGGTCGTCGTCCGTGTGCCGATCGTCCCCATGATCGTCGTCCGTGCGCCGGTCATCCCCGTACCCGTCGTCCGCGCGCCGATCGTCCTCAGGGCCGTCGCCCGTGCGCCCGTCGTCCTCATGCCCGCCCCTATGCCCACCGTCGTGGTGCAGCACGACGACGACGCCGTCCACCGCGTCCTGCGAGACATGGGCGATCACCTGGGTGCCGTCCCCGGGTGGCTGCCGGTTCCACAGGGGCTCGCCGGTCGTCAGCCCGTACGCCCGTATCCCGTCGGGGCGGGCCAGGGCGAGCGTTCCGTCCACCGCCCAGCTGCCCAGCGGTGCCCCCGGGCTCCCGTTCTCCCGCTCGCTCCGCCACAGCAGCCGCGCGGACACCGGTCTCCGCGACCACCGGCGTCGCCTCGACCGCCCGCCCAGACCCGGTCCGGCGCCTTGTCCTCGTAGTCCTTGTAGTCCTCGTGCATTACCGCCCCCTGTTCCTGGGCCACCACTTGGCGATGCGCTGAAGGGCCCTGCCGTACGGCAGGGCCCTTCAGTAAGAAGACGTGCGATTTCGATCTAGCGCGAGCGCTTGGCCAGCCGCTCGACGTCCAGGAGGATCACCGCGCGGGCCTCCAGGCGCAGCCAGCCGCGGCCCGCGAAGTCGGCGAGGGCCTTGTTGACCGTCTCGCGGGACGCGCCGACCAGCTGGGCCAGCTCCTCCTGCGTGAGGTCGTGCACCACGTGGATGCCCTCCTCGGACTGCACGCCGAAGCGGCGGGAGAGGTCCAGCAGGGCGCGGGCCACGCGGCCGGGGACGTCCGAGAAGACCAGGTCGGACATCGCGTCGTTGGTCTTGCGCAGCCGGCGGGCGACCGCGCGCAGCAGCGCGGAGGCCACCTCGGGGCGGGCGCTCAGCCAGGGCTGGAGGTCGCCGTGGCCCAGGCCCAGCAGCTTGACCTCGGTCAGCGCGCTGGCGGTCGCCGTACGCGGGCCCGGGTCGAACAGCGACAGCTCGCCGATCAGCTCGCCGGGGCCGAGGACGGCCAGCATGTTCTCGCGGCCGTCGGGGGAGGTGCGGTGGAGCTTCACCTTGCCCTCGGTGACCACGTAGAGCCGGTCGCCCGGGTCGCCCTCGTGAAAGAGCGAGTCCCCCCGCGCGAGGGTCACCTCACTCATGGAGGCGCGCAGCTCCGCGGCCTGATCGTCATCGAGCGCCGCGAAGAGCGGGGCGCGCCGCAGAACGTCGTCCACGAGTTCTCTCCTTGTCGACCTGCTCAGGGGATGGTGCTCCCCCTTGGTACCAGGGGACCGTGCTCCCCATTTTGCCGGACCGTCCAAACAGTGTGATCTGTCACAAGGATGCCGTACAGGTGTCCCGAGGTAAGCGGCAGGGGTCCAATTGGGGGCTGATCTTCGGGGTCCGGGGCGGATGTCAGTGCCGGGCTCTAGGCTGGCCGGGTGTCCAAATCGCCGGTGAGAGCACAGGCCAAGGGGGCTGGGCGGATGGTTGTACCTCGTGATTCCGCCGTGGGCGAACAGAGCCCTGACGGCGGTAAGAAAGCGGCAAAGGGGGCAAAGGGCGTGGTTGCTGTGAAGGGTGAGTCGCACACCGCCCTCGTCCGCCGCGCCCGCCGGATCAACCGCGAGCTGGCCGAGATCTATCCGTACGCCCACCCGGAGCTCGACTTCGAGAACCCCTTCCAGCTCGTGGTCGCCACGGTCCTGTCCGCCCAGACCACCGACCTCAGGGTCAACCAGACGACACCGGCCCTGTTCGCCAAGTACCCGACCCCCGAGGACCTGGCCGGCGCCGACCCGGAGCAGGTCGAGGAGATCCTCCGGCCCACCGGGTTCTTCCGGGCCAAGACGAAGTCGGTGATAGGGCTCTCCAAGGCGCTCGTCGAGGACTTCGGCGGCGAGGTCCCGGGTCGGCTCGAAGACCTCGTCAAGCTGCCCGGCGTCGGCCGCAAGACCGCCTTCGTGGTGCTGGGCAACGCCTTCGGGCGGCCCGGCATCACCGTGGACACGCACTTCCAGCGGCTCGTACGGCGCTGGAAGTGGACCGAGGCGACCGAGCCGGACAAGATCGAGGCCGCCGTGGGAGCGCTCTTCCCGAAGAGCGACTGGACGATGCTCTCGCACCACGTGATCTTCCACGGCCGCCGCATCTGCCACGCCCGCAAGCCCGCCTGCGGCGCCTGCCCCATCGCCCCGCTCTGCCCGGCCTACGGCGAGGGCGAGACCGACCCGGAGAAGGCGAAGAAGCTGCTCAAGTACGAGAAGGGCGGCTATCCGGGCCAGCGCCTGAACCCGCCGCAGTCCTATCTGGACGCGGGCGGCAAACCGGCGCCGCCGCTGGGATCGGCATGACGACGGCCGCGGCGGTGGCCGTGACAGCGGCCATGGCACCCGTATCGGGGGCCGGATGACGGAACGATCTCGGAGGTACCGGGCGTTGATCGGTGTGAACGGGGGTGGGGGATGACGCGCGCGAGCAATGCCCAGGGCGTGGGGCTCGGCAAGGAGGGCCTGCCGGGCTGGCTGGACCCGGTGGTGCACGCGGTGGAGACGGTCGAGCCGCTCCAGCTGAGCCGCTTTCTGCCGCCGGAGGACGGCGCGGGGAGGCAGTCCGCCGTGCTGATCCTCTTCGGGGAGGGTGATCGGGGGCCCGAGCTGCTGCTCATGGAGCGGTCGAGCTCGCTGCGCTCCCACGCGGGGCAGCCGTCCTTCCCCGGCGGTGCCCTCGACCCCGAGGACGGCGACCCGACGGGCGACGGCCCGCTGCGGGCCGCTCTCCGCGAGGCCGAGGAGGAGACCGGGCTCGACCCCGCAGGAGTGCAGCTCTTCGGAGTGCTGCCCAAGCTCTACATCCCGGTGAGCGGCTTCGTGGTGACGCCGGTGCTGGGCTGGTGGCGGGAGCCGACACCGGTCGGGGTGGTCGATCCGAACGAGACGGCGCGCGTGTTCACGGTCCCCGTGGCGGATCTCACGGATCCGGCCAACAGGGTCACGGTCTCGCACCCCAGCGGCTTCCTGGGTCCGGCATTTCTGGTCGAATCGGCCCTCGTCTGGGGCTTCACGGCCGGGGTCATCGACCGCCTGCTGCACTACTCGGGCTGGGAGCGCCCCTGGGACCGCGACAAGCAGGTCCCGCTCGACTGGCGGTCATGACAGGGTGTCGCTCGTGAATGTGCTGGACATCCTGTTGCTGGTCGCCGCCGTGTGGTTCGCGATCGTGGGCTATCGCCAGGGGTTCGTCGTCGGCATCCTGTCGGTGATCGGCTTCCTGGGCGGCGGTCTCGTCGCCGTCTACACGCTGCCCGTCATCTGGGACGCGGTGACCGACAACGCGGAGGTCTCCACCACCGCGGCCGTCGTCGCGGTCGTCGTCGTCATCGTCTGCGCCTCCGTCGGCCAGGCCCTGACCACCCACCTCGGCAACAAGCTGCGCCGCTACATCACCTGGTCCCCGGCCCGCGCCCTGGACGCGACCGGCGGCGCCCTCGTCAACGTCCTCGCGATGCTCCTGGTGGCCTGGCTGATCGGCTCGGCGCTGGCCGGCACCACCCTGCCGACGCTCGGCAAGGAGGTCCGCAGCTCCAAGGTGCTGCTGGGGGTCTCCCGGGCGCTGCCCGCGCAGGCCGACACCTGGTTCGCGGACTTCTCCTCGGTCCTCGCGCAGAACGGCTTCCCGCAGGTCTTCAGCCCGTTCGCCAACGAGCCGATCAACGACGTCCAGCCGCCCGACCCGGCCCTCGCCTCCAGCGCGGTCGCCACCCGCGCCCAGGAGTCCATCGTCAAGGTCATGGGCACCGCCCAGAGCTGCGGCAAGGTCCTGGAGGGCAGCGGCTTCGTCTTCGGCGACCGCCGCGTGATGACCAACGCGCACGTCGTGGGCGGCGTCGACGAACCCACCGTCCAGATAGGCGGCGTGGGCCGCAAGTACGACGCCAAGGTCGTCCTCTACGACTGGCACCGCGACATCGCCGTACTCGACGTACCGGACCTGAAGGCGCGCTCCCTGAAGTTCGCCACCAAGGACGCGGACAGCGGCAACAGCGCGATCGTCGCCGGCTTCCCGGAGAACGGGTCGTACGACGTCCGGGCGGCACGCGTGCGTGGCCGTATCACGGCCAGCGGCCCGGACATCTACCACCGCGGCACGGTCCGCCGCGATGTGTACTCGCTCTACGCGACCGTCCGCCAGGGCAACTCCGGCGGCCCGCTGCTCACGCCCGAGGGCAAGGTGTACGGCGTGGTCTTCGCGAAGTCCCTCGACGACCCCGACACCGGGTACGCGCTCACCGCCGACGAGATCCAGCCGGACATCGTCAAGGGGCGCAGTGCCAACGAGCAGGTGGACAGCGACAGTTGCGCGCTGTGAAAGCTGTGCCCTCCAAGAGGCGGGTGCGTCAGCCCCGTGGATGACGCAGCCGTACCGAGACCCAGCGGGCCCGGCGGCGCAGAATGCGCGGGATCCCCACCCTGAGGTCTGTGCCCTGGAGTTGCGGGGCGCCCCGTTGGTGGGAGCCCGGACCGTGGTCCGAGCGGCGATTGCGTGCTGCGTCACTGTAGTCGTGCGTCCAGCCCATACCCCGACGTCTGCCCCTGCCCCAAGGTCGATAACCACCCCTTGGGGCCCCAATTGGCGTATGCGCGAGGCAAGTGGCCGTTCGTAGTACAGGTGTTCACGTCCGGATACCGGGCGCGACGGCTCGGTCACCGATCGGGTTCGGGATCCTTGAGCCAGTTGACCAGTTCGGTCGAGAAGGCCACCGGGTCCTCCTCGTGCGGGAAGTGCCCGAGACCGTCGAACAGCCGCCAGCGGTACGGCGCTTCGACGTACTCCCCGGAGCCCGCCGCGCTGCGGGTGCGCAGCACCGGGTCGAGCGAGCCGTGCAGATGCAGCGTCGGCACCCGCACCGGCCGCTTCATGCGCCGGTTGAACTGGATGCCGTCCGGGCGCGCCATCGACCGCACCATCCAGCGGTACGGCTCGATCGAGCAGTGCGCGGTCGACGGGATCAGCATCGCCCGCCGGTACGCCTCGATCGCGTCGTCGTCGGGCGGCTGCGGGCCGGACCAGTCCCGGATCAGCTTGCCCACCAACTCGGCGTCCTCGGCCAGGAGTTGTCGCTCGGGCAGCCAGGGGCGCTGGAACCCCCAGATGTAGGAACTCGCCGCGGACTGCCTGACGTCGGACAGCATCGCGTTGCGCCAGCGCCTGGGGTGCGGCATCGAGGAGACCGCGAGCCGGCGCACCAGCTTGGGGCGCATCGCGGCGGCCGTCCACGCCAGATAGCCGCCGAGGTCGTGGCCGACCAGCGCGGCGTCGGGCTCGCCGAGGGAGCGGATCACGCCGGTGATGTCGAGCGCGAGGTTGGCCGGGTCGTAGCCGCGCGGGGTGCGGTCGCTGCCGCCGACGCCCCGCAGGTCCATGGCGACGGCGCGGAACCCGGCGTCGGCCAGCGCGCCGAGCTGGTGCCGCCAGGTCCACCAGAACTGCGGGAAGCCGTGCAGCAGCAGGACCAGCGGCCCGTCGCCCACCTCCGCGATGTGGAAGCGGGCGCCGTTGGCCGCGACATCCCGGTGAGTCACCTGGCGCCCGCCGGGGAGGGCGAGCCGTACGACCGAAGCGGGTTGTGCCCAAGGATGAGCGGGGTCCGTCATGAGGACGAGCGTGCCACAGCCTCGATGGCTTCGGGGACACGGTCCTCGATCGCCGCGCGCGGATGCGGCTTCGCGTTGCCGAGGACGCCGGCCGTCTCCTTGACCGACGCGGCCACCTTCTGCGGGCCCTTGCTCTTCGCGGCCTTCTTGAAGAAGAGCACGCCGACCAGGCCGAGGACGACGGCGACGAGCACGTTTGCGGCGAAGGAGAGCAGGAAGCAGAGCGCCATGTTCCAGCCGCTCCACGTGCGGATGCCGTACGCCAGCGCGAAGTTGAGCATCGGCAGGGAGAACAGCAGGACCACCGCGGCGACCGTGAACGCGCCGCCGCCCGCCACCCCGCGCTTGACGTCCTGCTTGAGCTGCGCCTTGGCCAGCGCGATCTCGTCGTGCACCAGCGCGGACATCTCGGTCGTCGCCGAGGCGAACAACTGGCCGATGCTGCGTTCGGCGCCGACCGGGCTGCCGTCGGGTGCGCTCATCGCGTACTCCCTCTTCCCCATGTGTCTGAACCGGCATGTCTTTGTACCGTCTCGTCAGATCATGCCGGACCGTCGTTGTCCTCGCCTGCCCCGCCCGCCACTTCGGCGGGCCCGCGCCGCCGTTCGGCGGCCTTCTCCGTGGCGATCCTGCGGTGCTCGGCGGCCTTGCGGTCGTGGAGCGCGGCCATGCGCAGGTGGTACGCCGGGTCGTCCTGCTCGTAGATGTCGGGGATGCCGTCGAGGTCCTCGTCGCGCTCCTCGTCCTCGTACATCCTGCGGTACCGGGCGTTGCGCAGCTTGAGCAACACGGTCGCGCCCAGGGCCGCGACGAGGGAGCCCACGAGGACGGCCGCCTTGACCTCGTCGGTGAGCACCTGGTCGCCGTCGAACGCGAGTTCCCCGATGAGTAGCGACACGGTGAAGCCGATGCCGGCCAGCGAGGCGACCGCGAACACGTCCGCCCAGGCCAGGTCGTCGCTGAGCGAGGCCCGGGTGAAACGGGCCGTCAGCCAGGTCCCGCCGAAGATCCCGACCGCCTTGCCGACCACCAGCCCGAGGACCACACCGAGCGTCTCCGGCTTCGTGAATACGTCGCCCAGCGCACCGCTCGAGATCGCCACCCCGGCGCTGAACAGCGCGAACAGGGGGACGGCCAGGCCCGCCGACAGGGGCCGTACGAGATGTTCGACGTGCTCGCCGGGGGAGTGCTTCTCGTCCTCGTGGGTGGTGCAGCGCAGCATCAGGCCCATCGCCACGCCCGCGATGGTGGCGTGGACGCCGCTGTTGTACATCAGCGCCCAGATCACGAGCGCGAGCGGGACGTACACGTACCACCCGCGCACGCCCCGGCGCAGCAGCAGCCAGAAGACGGCCAGGCCGATGGCTGCCCCGGCGAGCGCGGCGAAGTCGATCCGGGCGGTGAAGAAGATCGCGATGATCAGGATCGCGAACAGGTCGTCGACCACGGCGAGGGTGAGCAGGAAGGCGCGCAGCGCGCTCGGCAGGGAGGTGCCGATCACGGCGAGGACGGCGAGCGCGAAGGCGATGTCGGTGGCGGTCGGCACCGCCCAGCCCTGGAGGGAGCCGCCGCCGGTGAGGTTCGTCAGCGTGTACACGAGTGCCGGTACGGCCATCCCGCACAGGGCCGCCACGACGGGCAGGGCGGCGGCCTTGGGGTCGCGCAGGTCGCCGGCGACGAGTTCGCGCTTGAGTTCGATGCCGGCGACGAAGAAGAAGATCGCGAGGAGGCCGTCGGCGGCCCAGTGGGCGATCGACAGGTGCAGGCCGAGGGCGGCGGGGCCGAGGTGGAAGTGGCTGACGCTCTCGTAGCTGTCGTGCAGGGCGGGGACGTTCGCCCAGATCAGCGCGGTGACCGCGGCGATCAGGAGGAGGACACCGCCGACGGTCTCGGTGCGCAGCGCCTCCGCGACGAAGTTCCGCTCGGGCAGGGACAGGCGTCCGAGCACCTTGCGGGCGGGGGCGGGGCGGGGCGCGGCCATCGGGGGACCTCCGGTCGGTGGGCAGGACGGAACTACTCGCCGACCAGACTTCCCGGCACACCATGAGGGTCACGTTTTGCTTAGTTTACCTAAAAGGGGTGCCCGGCGCGCGCTGCGCCGGGCACCCCTCATGACTGACCGCGTACTTCTCAGTCCTCGCTGGGCGCCGCCGGGAGCTTCGCCTGGATCAGGTCCATGACGGTGGAGTCCGTCAGGGTCGTGACATCACCCAGTTGGCGGTTCTCCGCCACGTCCCGCAACAGGCGGCGCATGATCTTGCCGGAGCGGGTCTTCGGCAGCTCTGCCACCGGGAGGACCCGCTTGGGCTTGGCGATCGGGCCGAGGACCGCGCCGACGTGGTTGCGCAGGTCGTTGACCAGGTTCTCGTCCTCCGCGTTCGCCGTGCCGCGCAGGATGACGAACGCGACGATCGCCTGACCGGTCGTCTCGTCGGCCGCGCCGACCACGGCCGCCTCGGCCACGGACGGGTGCGAGACGAGCGCCGACTCGACCTCGGTGGTGGAGATGTTGTGCCCGGACACGAGCATCACGTCGTCCACGCGGCCGAGCAGCCAGATGTCGCCGTCGTCGTCCTTCTTCGCGCCGTCGCCGGCGAAGTACTTGCCCTCGAAGCGCGACCAGTACGTGTCGAGGAACCGCTGGTCGTCGCCCCAGATCGTGCGCAGCATCGACGGCCACGGCTCGGTGAGGACCAGGTAACCGCCGCCGCCGTTCGGCACCTCGTTCGCCTCGTCGTCGACGACCGTCGCGGAGATGCCGGGCAGCGGGGTCTGCGCGGAACCGGGCTTGGTGTGCGTCACGCCCGGCAGCGGCGAGATCATCATCGCGCCGGTCTCGGTCTGCCACCAGGTGTCGACGATCGGGGTCTTGTCCGCCCCGATGTGCTTGCGGTACCAGATCCACGCCTCGGGGTTGATCGGCTCGCCGACCGAACCCAGCACCCGCAGGCTGCTGAGGTCGAACTTCGCGGGGATGTCGTCGCCCCACTTCATGAACGTGCGGATCGCGGTCGGCGCCGTGTACAGGATCGTCACCCCGTACTTCTGCACGATCTCCCAGAAGCGGCCCTGGTGCGGGGTGTCCGGGGTGCCCTCGTACATGACCTGCGTCGCGCCGTTCGCCAGCGGGCCGTAGACGATGTACGAGTGGCCGGTGACCCAGCCGACGTCGGCCGTGCACCAGTAGACGTCGGTCTCCGGCTTGAGGTCGAAGACCGCGTGGTGGGTGTACGCGGCCTGGGTGAGGTAGCCGCCGGAGGTGTGCAGGATGCCCTTGGGCTTACCCGTCGTGCCGGACGTGTAGAGGATGAACAGCGGCTGCTCCGCCTCGAACGCCTCCGGTGTGTGCTCGGCCGACTGCCGCTCGACGATCTCGTGCCACCACACGTCGTGGCTGTCGTCCCAGGCGACCTCCTGCCCGGTACGCCGTACGACGAGCACGTGCTCGACGTTGTCCACCTTCGTGAGGGCCTCGTCGACGGCCGGCTTGAGCGCGGACGGCTTGCCGCGCCGCCAGCCGCCGTCCGAGGTGATGACGACCTTGGCGTCCGCGTCCTGGATCCGGGTCGCGAGCGCGTCCGCCGAGAAGCCGCCGAACACCACCGAGTGCGCGGCGCCGATGCGCGCGCAGGCCAGCATCGCGACCGCGGTCTCCGGGATCATCGGCATGTAGACGGCGACCCGGTCGCCCTTCTGGACTCCCAGCTCCAGCAGGGCGTTCGCGGCCTTGGAGACCTCGTCCTTCAGCTCGGCGTAGGTGATCGCGCGGCTGTCGCCGGGCTCGCCCTCGAAGTGGATGGCGACCCGGTCGCCGTTGCCCGCCTCGACATGGCGGTCCACGCAGTTGTACGCGACGTTGAGCGAGCCGTCCTTGAACCACTTGGCGAACGGCGGGTTCGACCAGTCCAGCGTCTCGCTCGGCTCCTTGGCCCAGCTCAGGCGGCGGGCCTGCGCGGCCCAGAAGCCGAGCCGGTCAGCCTTGGCCTGCTCATACGCCTCCGCCGTGACATTGGCGTGCGCCGCCAGGTCCGCGGGGGGTGCGAACCTGCGCTCTTCCTTGAGCAGGTTGGCCAGGCTTTCGTTGCTCACGGCATCTGCCTTTCCCAGGGTGTCCGTTGTGTCCCGGGCCAGCTCATCAGACCCGGGGGTCCGATGACAAGGGTCGTCGAAATATTGGTTTAGACCTGTCATCGGACCTGCGGGCGGATCCGCGTGGCGGGGGTCTTCCGTACCCACGGACGCCGGGTGAACGAGGTTCAGGCCGACGCGTCCATCACCCCCACCCGATCGAACAACTCGTCCTCCTCGCTCAGCAGATACGCCTGCGCCTCACCCACGTGGAAGTACATCCCGTTGAGCTCCAACTCCCCGTCCCGCAGGGCTCGCGCCACCGACTCGTGCCCCCGCAGATGCTCCAACTGCTGCACCACATTGGTCAGACACAGCTGTTCTACGGCGTCCGCGGGCGCCCTGGTGGCGAGCCGTGCCCAGGGCCGGTCGTCGTCGGCCATCCGCTCCAGGCTCGGCCGCCCGTGCCGCAGCCACCGCTTGAGGGGTGAACGGGCCTCTCCCGGCCGGGAGTTGAGCAGCGCCTGCATGGCTCCGCACCCCGAGTGCCCGCACACGGTGATCGATCTCACGCGCAGCACGTCCACCGCGTACTCGATGGCCGCCGCCACCGAGTCGTCGCCGCTCTCCTCGCCGGGCGGCGGCACGAGGTTGCCCACGTTCCGCACGACGAACAGGTCGCCGGGACCACTGGAGGTGATCATCGACGTGACCAGCCGCGAGTCGGCGCAGGTCAGGAAGAGCTGCGAGGGCTGCTGCCCCTCCCTGGCCAGCCGGGCCAGCTCGTCCCGCACCAGCGGCGCGGTGTTGCGCTGGAACGCGCTGATGCCACGGGCGAGTTGACGATCGGCGGCGGGACCACCGCTGCCGGTCGCCGACCGCGGGCGCTCGCACCGGTGCTCGCGCCACGGCGTCCAGGGGTGACAGCGGCAGGCCTCCGCACCCGTGGTGCCGGCGCTGACTCCCGTACGGCGGCCCGTCAGTTCGGCGGAGCCTCCCCGCGCGGTGTGCGCGTTCTGCCAGTCCTGCAGCGACTCGTACGCCGCGTGGTCCATGAACGAACCGTCCAGCTCCACGACGGCGTGGGCGCCCTGGGGTACGAGATGCAGGGTGCGGCTGAGCCGCGGCACCGCGAGGAACGTCAACTGCCCTCGGACGTGTACGTGATGGACTCCTTCCTTCTCGTCGTGCGTGATGCGGGTGTGGGTGAGGCGGTGCAGGGCGACGGCCACCGCCACGGCGACCCCGAGGAGCACGCCCTCCAGGACACCGAAGACGACCACGCCGAGGGTGGTGACGGCGTAGACCAGCACTTCGCGGTGGCGGGTCACCGTGCGGATGTGGTGCAGGGACACCATCTGGATGCCGACGGCCATCACGAGTGCGGCGAGCGAAGCGAGGGGGATCAGCTCCAGCACGGGGACCATCAGCAGCGCGGCGATCACTACGAGAACGCCGTGCAGCATCGTGGAGTTCCGGCTCACGGCACCCGCTTGCACATTCGCCGAACTCCGTACGGCCACGCCCGCGACCGGCAGTCCGCCGAGCGCGCCGGAGACGATGTTGGCGGCGCCCTGGCCCAGCAGTTCGCGGTTGAGGTCGGAGCGGCCGACGCGGGCGGAGAGCCCGGGCCGCCCGGCGACCAGCTTGTCCACGGCGACCGCGCCCAGCAGCGACTGCACGCTGCACACCAGCGTGGTGGTGAGGACGGCGGCGGCGAGGCCGAGCACCGGGCCCTCGGGCAGTCCGGCCAGCGCGTGGCTGCTCCAGGACGGCAGGTCGACCTTGGCGAGGGTCAGCCCGGAGAGGGAGGCGGTGAGCGTGGCCCCGGCGACGGCGACGAGCGCGGCCGGGATCTTCCGCATCAGCTGCCCGAGCCGGCCGGGGACACGCGGCCACAGCAGCAGAAGGGTGAGGGTCAGCGCGCTCATCGCGACGTCGGCGGGGTGCAGGTCCGCCAACTGGGCGGGCAGTGCGCGGAGGTTGGCGAGGACCGAGCTCTGCGGGGTGCCGCCCAGCACGATGTGCAGCTGGGCGACGGCGATGGTGACACCGATGCCGGCGAGCATGCCGTGCACGATCGCGGGGCTGACGGCGAGCGCGGTGCGGGCCACGCGTACGCAGCCCAGGGCGAGTTGGGCCAGGCCCGCGAGGACGGTGATCGCGCAGGTCGTCCGCCAGCCGTAACGGTGGATCAGGTCGGCGGTGACCACGGTGAGTCCGGCGGCCGGGCCGCTGACCTGGAGGGGGCAGCCGCCGAGCAGCCCGGCGACCAGGCCGCCCGCGGCGGCGGCGACCAGGCCGGCCTGGAGGGGAGCGCCGGTGGCCAGCGCGATGCCGAGGGACAGGGGCAGGGCGATCAGGAAGACCGCGACGGACGCCGACACATCGGCGCCCGCGATCCGGAAGCGGCGGTGCGGGGGCGGCGGCGGGCTGTGGGGTGGGTGGACGCGCTTCGTCCGATCGGTGTTCGAGTCGGTGGCGCGGGTGGGTACGCAGGCTGACATGTCTTCCCGTCTCCTCCGGGGCAGCGCGGTCGCGGAACTGGTGGTCCCCGTCGATGGCGGGGGTCGGTCGCGGCCGTGGGTCACGGCGTGCAGCGGCGGGATATCTCAACGCTCGGTAAATGGATAGTAATGCAGAGTAAAGGTCAAGCATAGACTTTGCGGGCAAATGGGTTAATAAGTCACCTCGAAGGGTGAAGTGAGAATTTCATCGGCTTGTCGTACTAATCCCACCTTCGGCCCCGTGCGACCTTGGCGGCGCTGCCGGGAATCCCGGCACATCGCCAGAAAACGCCCTGATCGGCGTCGGTCCGAACGAAGGAAGAAGGTGGGCGGACATGGCCGCCACCCAGAGGATCACCGCGGGCGCCGTGATCGCCGCGGCCTGTGCCGCGTCGCTCGCCGGTTGCGCGATCGGTGACAACGGTTCCCCGCACGGAGCGAACGGTCCGCACAAGGCGGCGCCCGCCCCGGCACCCAAGAGCGGAGTCCGCCTGATCGGGGACGGCTCCACGTCGTACACCGGGGCGCAGCCGCATCTGCCCAGACCGGAGCGGCTCAAGCCCGGTCAGAAGCCCCCGCAGTTCGTGGTGTTCTCCTTCGACGGCGCGGGCGAGGACAGCCAGAAGCTGTTCTCCCACTTCCGCAAGGTCTCCAAGGCCAACCACGCGAACATGACGTACTTCCTCAGCGGCGTGTACATGCTGCCGGAGGACAAGCGCGACCTCTACAAGCCCCCGGAGCACTCGCCGGGCAGCTCGGACATCGGCTTCAACGACGAGCAGGGCATCTCCGACACCGTGAAGCAGCTGCGTCTGGCGTGGCTGGAGGGCAACGAGATCGGCACCCACTTCAACGGTCACTTCTGCGGCAAGAACGGCGGGGTCGGCGAGTGGTCGGTCGCCGAGTGGAAGAGCGAGATCGCCCAGGCGAAGCAGTTCGTGAAGACCTGGAAGACCAACTCCGGGATGAAGAAGGCGTCTTCGCTGCCCTTCGACTACGACAAGGAACTCGTCGGCGCCCGCACGCCGTGTCTTGAGGGCCAGGCCAACTTCATGAAGGCGGCGAGCCAGTTGGGCTTCCGCTACGACACCAGCGGGGTCAACGACCAGATCTGGCCCAAGAAGAAGGAGGGGCTGTGGGACCTGTCCATGCAGCTCGTCCCCTTCCCGGGCCACTCCTACGAGCAGCTGACCATGGACTACAACTTCATGGTCAACCAGTCCGGCACGCAGACCCAGGGCGACCCCGACAAGTACGAGCAGTGGGGCGACGAGATGCGTGACGGCCTGCTCAAGGGCTTCGACCGGGCCTACGACGGCAACCGCGCGCCCCTGGTCATCGGCAACCACTTCGAGTCCTGGAACGGCGGCACCTATATGCGTGCCCTCGACGAGGTCATCGAGAAGGTCTGCAACAAGCCCGAGACGCGCTGTGTCTCCTTCCGGCAGCTGGCCGACTGGCTGGACGCCCAGGACCCGGGGACCCTGGCGAAGCTGCGCACCCTGAACGTCGGCGAGGCGCCGAAGCCGGGCTGGGCGTCCTTCCTGACCGGCCGCCCCGCGCCGGCCCCGAAGGGCGTGCCCGGGGCGCCGGCGGTCAAGCAGTAACGGGTCGGCAGGGCGCGCGCCTCACACCGGGGCGGTGACGCTCTCGTCGAGCACGAACCCGGGGTCGACCTGCGCCGCCAGGTCGGCCCCGGTGCGCTCGTTGCCCCAACTCCGGGCGTTCTTCAGGTGGAAGTGCACCATCTGCTGCGTGTAGCGCTCCCAGTCGCGCAGTTCGTACGTCGCGTCGGCGGCGATCTCCAGCATGCGCAGGGCGCGCCGGTTGACGTCCTCCAGGAGCTCGAACCGGGGCGGGCGGCCCTTCTCCATGGCGCGCACCCAGTCCGAGTGCCCCACCGTCACCAGCAGGTCGTCCCCGACCTCGGCGCGGAGGAAGTCGAGGTCGTCCTGGCCCTGCACCTTGTTGCCGACGACCTTCAGGACGACGCCGAAGTCGCGGGCGTACTCCTTGTACTGGCGATAGACGGAGACCCCCTTCCGGGTCGGCTCGGCCACCAGGAACGTGATGTCGAAGCGGGTGAACATGCCGGAGGCGAAGGAGTCCGAGCCCGCCGTCATGTCCACCACGACGAACTCGTCGCGCCCGTCCACCAGGTGGTTCAGGCACAGCTCCACCGCTCCCGTCTTGGAGTGGTAGCAGGAGACCCCCAGGTCGGCGTCCGTGAAGGGGCCCGTGACCATCAAACGGGCGGTGCCGCCGTCGAGTTCCACCGGGCGCGCGCAGGTGTCGTAGACCGGATTGTTCTCACGCACCCGCAGCAGCCGGGAGCCCGTGCCGGGCGGGGTGGTCTTGATCATCGTGTCGGCGGAGGCGATGCGCGGGTTGCTGCCGCGCAGGTAGTCCTTGATCAGGGGGAGGTGCTCGCCCAGTGCGGGCAGTGCGGCGGCCTCCGCCTCGTCCAGGCCGAGCGCGGGGCCCAGGTGCTGGTTGATGTCCGCGTCGACGGCGACGACGGGTTGGGCGGTGGCCGCGAGGTGGCGGACGAACAGGGAGGACAGGGTGGTCTTTCCGCTGCCGCCCTTCCCGACGAAAGCAATTTTCATGTTCACGAAGAGTAGTCGGGTTGTAGCTGTATGTGGCAGGTGTGCGTGAAGAAGACCACTCCATCGTGGGGCGCGCCGCCGGGATGGCTACTGTCGTACTCATGAGTACGACAGGTGGGACCGCCGATCCGCTCGCGGCCCTGGGCACGCTGCCCGGAGTGGCCGAGTCCGTCGAGTCCATGCGCAAGGCCGTGGACCGCGTCTACGGGCACCGGGTCATGCGGCGCCGCAGCAACGAGATCACCGCCGAGGCGGCACTGCGCGGGGCCCGTGGCTCCGCCGCGCTCTCCGGGGCCGACTGGGCACTCGAAGAGGTCCGCCGGCGCACCGACTTCAGCGGCGACCCGGAGGCCCGCACCATGGGCGCGGCCCTGCGGCTGTCCGCCGAGGCGGGCCAACTCCTGTCCATCTGGCGGCAGTCGCCCCTCAGGGTGCTGGCCCGGCTGCACCTGGTGGCCGCCGCGAGCAAGGAGGGCGAGGTCGGACGGCCCCGCCAGGAGGGCGAGCCGGTCGACGAGCCGCTCGTCGAACTGCCCCTCCCCGGTGCGGCCGAGGTCTCGGCGCGCCTGGACGGACTCTCGGAGCTGATCATCGCGGGCGGTTCGGCGCCGGCGCTGGTGACGGCCGCCGTCGTGCACGGCGAACTGCTCGCGCTGCGCCCCTTCACCTCCCGCAACGGACTCGTCGCGCGCACGGCCGAGCGGATCGTCCTCATCGGCAGCGGCCTCGACCCGAAGTCCGTGTGCCCGGCCGAGGTCGGCCACGCCGAACTCGGGCGCGCGGCCTATCTGGCCGCCCTGGACGGTTATGTCTCCGGCACCCCGGAGGGCATGGCCGCGTGGATCACCCACTGCGGGCGGGCCGTCGAACTGGGTGCGCGCGAGTCGACGGCGGTGTGCGAGGCGCTCCAGCGCGGAGCGGCCTGACACAGGAAAACGGCCCCCTACGGAGGGGGCCGTTACGGGTTGCGGCGGTACGAGGATTCGTACCGCCGCTGGCATGTTCCACCGGGTTACCAAGCGTCCTCGAAATATTGCCCATCAGGTCGGGAACATTGCCCGTCACCTGGTGCGGCTGGCCCGTAATCGACGGGTCGACGTCGCGTGGGTGCTCGGTGTTCATGCGCGGTCCGTGGGGCCAAATGCGTTATTAAGGTGATCCTTTCGGATGTCCTTGGTCTCGCGGGCCGTTGAATCCTTTGTACTCCCGGACCGGGGGAAGCGGAACCCCTTACCGCGCTTCTTTACTTTTGCGCTCAAAGGGTCATTAACCGGCGTAAACGGTCGCCGCCCTGCGTCGGCTCGCGTACCAGACGAGCCCCGCCGTGGCCGCCGCCGCACCCACGGCCGCCGCCACCACGAGCGCCGGGCGGGGCGGCACGGTGAGTGTGGGCAGCCGCTGCTTGAGCCGGACCGGGCGGTTGAAGTCCAGAATCGGCCACCCGCGCGCGAGTGCCTCTTTGCGCAGCGCGCGGTCCGGGTTCACGGCATAGGGACGGCCCACGGACTGGAGCATCGGAACATCGGTCGCCGAGTCGCTGTAGGCGTAGCAGCGGTCGAGGTCGTAACCCTCGGACTGGGCCAGCTCCTTGATCGCCTCGGCCTTCGTCGGGCCGTACGCGTAGTACTCCACCTCGCCCGTGAAGCAGCCGTCGTCGCCCACCACCATGCGGGTCGCCACCACCCGGTCCGCGCCCAGGAGTTCACCGATCGGCTCGACCACCTCGGCGCCCGACGTGGACACGATCACCACGTCGCGGCCGGCGCGGTGGTGTTCCTCGATGAGGGAGGCCGCCTCGTCGTAGATGATCGGGTCGATCAGGTCGTGCAGGGTCTCGGCGACGATCTCCTTGACCTGCTGGACGTTCCAGCCGCGGCAGAGCGAGGACAGGTACTTGCGCATCCGCTCCATCTGGTCGTGGTCGGCGCCGCCCGCGAGGAAGACGAACTGCGCATAGGCGGTCCGCAGCGCGGCCCTGCGGTTGATCAGTCCGCCTTGGTAGAAGGACTTGCCGAAGGTGAGCGTGCTCGACTTCGCAATGACCGTCTTGTCCAGGTCAAAGAAGGCTGCTGTGCGGGGCAAGGAGTGGTTTTCCACAACCCAGAGCATAGGCGCAGCCCATTCGGCGTAAGGTGTGGCGCGTGGGTTTGCCTGAGAGGGCTCTCGGGTACACCATGGAAGTCACGGATCGTTCGCGACCGTGCTAACGCGGCCCGGCTCCTCCCCCCCCGAGTCGGCCGTGAAGGCGACCCCCACTCTCCCCCCCGGTGGGGGTCGTCGCATGTCCGGACCCGTTTTCACTTTCCGTGCGTGGTCGTGAGGGCATCGCGAGGCGGCTGAGGCCGCCTTTTTTCATGCCCTGAGCCCGTCACCGTGCGTAGCTGTGGGGCTGCGCTGCGGAACTCGCACAGAGGCCAGTACGGGGGTCACCGGTATGGGTGACGGCGATATTCACAGGCCCCGCGTTGTCCACAGTTTTCGACCAAGATCCACACGATTTCCGGGATGCCCGCACCGTGATTCCAACGCGTCCCCGCTCGCGGCGAGTTCATGGCCGGTTCCGTTTGTCGGACGCGTTCGGGCCGGTTTCTGTCGGCCGTGCATATGGAGGCCGATCGCCGGTTCTTCACACGTTTGGGAATCGCGGGACCGCAGGGGTCAGGCGAGAGACACATCGATGGGGGATGGAAAGAATGGCCGGAACTGTCACACACGATCCGCCACCCGCCGCCGGCGGGCGACAGGGCGGACCGCTGATCGTCACCGAGGACGCCGAACTCCTCGACGACCTGCTGCGTCTGTGCGCGGCGGCCGGCGCGACACCCGAGGTCCATCCCGGGGTCCCGGAGCGCCGGGGCGGCTGGGAGACGGCACCGCTCGTCCTGGTCGGCGACGACGCGGTACGGCGGGTGCGCGGGGCCGCCCGCCGCAACGGAGTGGTGCTGGTCGGGCGGGACCAGGACGACTCCGGGGTCTGGCGGCGGGCCGTCGAGATCGGCGCGGACCACGTCCTGATGCTGCCCGACGGCGAGCAGTGGCTCGTCGACCGCATCGCCGACGTGGCCGAGGGCGTCGGCCGCCCCGCGCTCACCGTCGGCGTCATCGGGGGCCGCGGCGGGGCCGGAGCGTCCACGCTCGCGTGCGCCCTCGCCGTCACCTCCGCGCGGGAGGGACTGCGCACCCTCCTGGTGGACGCGGATCCCCTCGGCGGCGGACTCGACGTACTCCTCGGCGGAGAGAGCGCGGAGGGCCTGCGCTGGCCCGCGTTCGCCGCCTCGCGCGGCCGGGTCGGGGGCGGCGCCCTGGAGGAGTCCCTCCCCGAACTCCACTCGCTCCGGGTGCTCAGCTGGGACCGCGGCGACTGCGTCGCAATCCCGCCGCAGGCCGTCCGCGCGGTGCTCGCCGCGGCCAGAAGGCGCGGCGGCACGGTCGTCGTCGACCTCCCGCGCCGCATCGACGACGGGGTCGCCGAGACCCTCGCCCAACTCGACCTGGGCCTCCTGGTGGTCCCCGCCGAGCTGCGCGCCGTCGCCGCGGCCGGCCGGGTGGCGTCCGCCGTCGGCATGGTCCTGCGCGATCTGCGCGTGGCCGTCCGCGGGCCGTACGCCCCCGGCCTCGACGACCGGGAGGTGGCCCGCCTGCTCGGACTGCCGCTGGCGGGCGAAGTGCCGCTCGAATCGGGCCTGTTGCGGCCGCACGAGGGCAAGGCGCCGCCGGGGGCGGCCGGGAAGGGGCCGCTGGCGCGGTTCTGTCGGGAGTTCTGGGAGCGGGCGCTGGTCGAGGCGGGTGGCGTATGAGGCGGCCGGTGAGGAGCGCGGGGGATTCCGGGCGGGGTGGGGTGTCCTCCTTCCGGAGTGGTGCGGCGGGTGCGTCGAGGGGCGGGCCCGTCCGAGACGGCGGCTCGGCGGGTGCGTCGGTCGGGGACGGCGGATCGGCAGGTGTTCCGGCGAGCGGGCCGGGCATGCCCGTCGGGATGCTCGACGGTGTGCGGCGGTGGCTGGCGGAGAGCGGGGGTGAGCCGACGCCCGCGCGGGTGGCGCAGGCGCTGCGGGAGCAGGGTCGGGTGCTGGGGGACGCCGAAGTGCTCGGCGCGGCCGAGCAGTTGCGGTCCGAACTGGTGGGCAGCGGACCGCTGGAGTCCCTGCTCGCCGACCCCTCGGTCACCGACGTCCTCGTGTCGGCCCCGGACCGGGTGTGGGTCGACCGCGGCGGCGGCCTGGAACTGACCGCCGTCACCTTCCCGGACGCGGCGGCCGTACGACGCCTCGCGCAGCGCCTGGCCGCGGTGGCCGGACGCCGGCTGGACGATGCGCGGCCCTGGGCCGACGCCCGGCTGCCCGACGGGACCCGCCTGCACGCCGTGCTGCCCCCGGTCGCCGTCGGCTGCACCTGCCTCTCGCTCCGTGTCGTACGGCCGCGCGCGTTCACGCTCGACGAGCTGGTCGCGGCGGGCACGGTCCCGCCGGGCGGCGACCGGATCCTGCGGGCCGTGGTCGGGGCCCGGCTGTCCTTCCTGATCAGCGGCGGCACCGGAAGCGGCAAGACGACACTCCTGAGCGCGCTGCTCGGGCTGGTAGGACCGGGCGAACGGATCGTCCTCGCCGAGGACTCGGCGGAGCTGAAGCCGGACCATCCGCACGTCGTACGGCTGGAGAGCAGACCCGCCAACCAGGAGGGCGCCGGCCTCGTCACCCTCCAGGACCTGGTCCGCCAGGCCCTCCGGATGCGGCCGGACCGGCTGGTCGTAGGCGAGGTACGCGGCCCCGAGGTGGTCCATCTGCTGGCCGCGCTCAACACCGGCCACGAGGGCGGCTGCGGAACCGTGCACGCGAATGCCGCGGCCGATGTCCCCGCCCGCCTGGAGGCCCTGGGCACGGCCGCGGGCCTCGACCGGGCCGCGCTGCACAGCCAGTTGGCGGCGGCGCTGTCGGTGGTCCTGCACCTCGTAAGGGACCGGGCCGGGCGGCGACGGATCGCCGAGGTCCATGTCCTGGAGCGGGATCCCTCGGGGCTGGTGCGGACAGTACCGGCGCTGCGGTGGGGCGCGGAGGCGTTCGCGTACGAGCGGGGGTGGGAGCGGTTGCGGGAGTTGATTCGGGGTGGGGGCGAAGGGGGTTAGGGGCGTGCGGTGCCGACTACGGCGAACGGGAGTGGTGATGGACGTGGGAACGGGTGAGATGTCGGTCGGGGTGGCCGCAATGTGTGTCGCGGCCCTGGTCTGGCAGATGGGCGGGCGGCGGTCCGGGGCGCGGCGGGCGCAGTTGCTGTTCGCGGACGGCGGGACGGTGGGCGTCGGACCGCCCTGGTGGGAGCGTGCCGTCGACGAACTGCGGGGGATCCGGGGCCGGTTGCGGGCCGAGTGGTGGTCGCTGGGCGTCGGACTGGTGGTGGCGGTACTGGGGGCCTCGGTGGTTCCGGTCGTCGCGGGGGCGGTCGGAGTGCCGTTGCTACGGCGGGTGCGGCTGGCCGGGGAGGCCCGGCGGGCGCGGGAGTCGCGCGGGGACGCGGTGATCGCGCTGTGCTCGGCGCTGGCTGGGGAGGTGCGCGCGGGGCGGCAGCCGGGGGAGGCGCTGCTGCGGGCCGCGCTCGACTCCGGCGGGCTCGGGGAGGCGCAGGCCGCGGTGCTGGCGGCGGCGCGGTTCGGCGGGGACGTACCGGGTGCGCTCACCTCGGCGGCCCGACAGCCGGGCGCGGACGGCCTGTTGGGACTCGCGGCGTGCTGGCGGGTCGCCGTGGACCAGGGCGCCGGACTCGCCGCTGGACTCGACCGGCTCGAAGGGGCGTTGCGCGCGGACCGGGACCAACGCGCCGACCTGCGCGCCCAGTTGGCCGGGGCGCGGGCCACCGCCGTGATGCTCGCCGGACTGCCGGTTCTCGGGCTGCTGCTCGGCGCGGCGATGGGCGCCGATCCGCTGCGGGTGCTGCTGCACAGCGGCGCGGGGCTGGGGTGCCTGGTGGTCGGGGGGCTGCTGGAGGGCCTGGGGATGTGGTGGGCGCTGCGGATCGTGGGCGGGGTGGAGACGGCGTGAGTGGGGCAGTCGGGGCCGCTGGGTGTTGGAGTCGGAGAAGGGAGGCCGCGTGAGTGCGGAAGTTGTCCACAGGCTGGGGGTGGCCCTGGGGGCGGTGCTGGCCGCGGGGTGGTTGGCGCGGTGGCTGGACGAGCTGCGGCGGGAGCGGCGGGCTCGGCGACGACTGGCCGGGCTGCTGCCTCGGGGAGTCCGGGAGGTGCGGGAGACCCGGGAGGCCCGCGAAGTGCCGCTCGCCGGGCGGCGGTTCGAGGCTCGGAATGCCGCGCGGCGGTGGTTGCCCGTGGTGGGCGTCGTAGGTGCCGGGTGGGTGCTGGTCGGTGGGGTCGCCGGAGTCGTCGTGGGCGGGGCTGTCGCACTCGGGCTGTGGTGGTGGCGCCGGAGGCAGACGGCCGACGACACCGGCGCCGAGCGGGACGCTGCCGCCGCCGCACGCCAACTCCCGCTCGCCGCCGATCTGCTGGCCGCCTGCATCGCCGCCGGGGCCTCGCCGGTGATCGCCGCCCAGGCGGTGGGCGAGGCGCTGGCGGGACCCGTGGGAGAACGGCTGGCGCGGGCGGCGGCGGCGGTACGGCTCGGCGGCGAACCGGCCGACGCCTGGCGGAGGTTGGCCGCACTCCCGGGCGCCGGCCCGCTGGCCCGGCTGCTCGAACGGGCCGACGAGTCGGGGCTCCCCGCCGCCGGACCGGTCGCACGGCTCGCGGCGGAGGCCCGCGCCGACTGGACCCGCACCGCGACGGCACGGGCCCGGCGGGCGGCCGTCCTGATCACCGCACCGGTGGGGCTGTGCTTCCTGCCCGCGTTCATCGCGGTCGGCGTACTGCCCGTGGTGATCGGGCTCGCGAGCGGGGCGACGGGAGGGGGCGGCGGCTGATCCAAGAGTCGAGCAATCAAGCAGTCAAGCAGTCAAGCAGTCAAGCAACCAAGCAATCGAGTAACTGAGTAACCGAGTAATCGAACCGACAGAAACCTCACGGGGGTTGAGATGTACAAGGCAGTGCAGGGTGTACGGGCAGCGGCGGTACGAGTGGTTCGAGCGGTACGGGCACGGGGGCGACTCGGCGCCGTGCGCCGGGACGCCGGTATGGCCACGGCCGAATACGCGATGGGTCTGGTCGCGGCGGTGGCGTTCGCCGTGGTGCTCTACAAGGTGGTGACCAGCGGAGCGGTCAGCACGGAGCTCCAGGACATCGTGAAGCGGGCCCTCGATGCGAAGGTGTGAACGCCGGGGCGGCGACGGGGGGTTCGTGACGGCCGAGGCGGCCGTGGTCCTGCCCGTGCTGGTGATGTTCGCCATGGCGCTGGTGTGGGGGCTGCTCGTGGTGGCCGCGCAGATCCAGTGCGTGGACGCGGCACGCTCCGGCGCCCGCGCGGCGGCTCGGCAGGACCCGGCCGACGCGGTCGTCCGGGTGACCCGGGACACGGCACCGCGTGACGCGAGGATCACGGTCTCCCGGGAGGACGACCAGGTCCATGTGGTCGTGGTCGCGAAGCCTCCGATGCTCGGCGGGCTGCCCTTCGAGGTGCGGGAGGAGGCCGTGGCGGTGGCGGAGGAGACGGTCGGAGAGGGGAGGGCGGGGCCGTGAGGTGTCGTATGCCCGCGCTGGGGCGCCTGAGACTGCGTCACCCGGGCCGGGAGTCGGACCGTGGGTCCGCCACCGTCTGGAGCCTCGGGGCGATGGCCGTGATGTGTGTCGTGTTCGGCATTGTGCTCGCCCTGGGGCAGGCCGTCGTGGCCCGGCACCGCGCGGCCGGCGGTGCGGATCTCGCGGCCCTCGCGGCGGCCGACCACTGGGCGGAGGGCGGTACGGGGGCCTGCGCCCGGGCCGAGCGGGTGGCGCGGGCGCAGGGGACGCGGCTGGTGCGGTGCGCGGTCGTGGGGGAGACGTCGGACGTGACGGCGGCGGCCGGCCTGGGACCCTTCGCGGCGGAAGTCAGGGCGCGGGCGGGACCTGCGGGCCCGGTGCCGTCACCGACGCCCGCACCTCTGCCTCCGGGACCGGCGCTACCCCCTCCGGCATCGGCGCCCCCCGCAGCAACTCCGTGAGCAACCGCACAGCCCCTCGCTTGTGCAACGGCTCGTTGCCGTTGCCGCACTTGGGGGACTGGATGCAGGACGGGCAGCCAGCCTCGCACTCGCAGGAGGCGATGGCCTGACGGGTGGCGGTCAGCCAGGCGCGGGCGGTGTGGAAGGCGCGCTCGGCGAAGCCCGCGCCGCCGGGATGGCCGTCGTAGACGAAGACCGTCGGCAGCAGGGTGTCTGGGTGCAGGGGGACCGAGACGCCGCCGATGTCCCAGCGGTCGCAGGTGGCGAAGAGGGGGAGCATGCCGATCGAGGCGTGTTCGGCGGCGTGCAGGGCGCCGCCGAGGATCTCGGGGTTGATGCGGGCGGCGTCGAGCTGGTCCTCGGTGACCGTCCACCACACCGCGCGGGTGCGGAGCGTACGAGGAGGGAGGTCGAGTTTCGACTCGCCTAGGACCTCACCGGTGATGACACGTCTGCGGAGGAAGGAGACGACCTGGTTGGTGACTTCGACCGAGCCGTAGCACAACCGGCCCTGGCCCCAGGGGAGTTCGATGTCCGTCTCCAGGACGGAGATGGCTGTCGTGTCGCGGGCGACCGTCGAATAGGGAGGGTTGGCCTCCTCGACCAGGGCCACCGAGTCCTCCAGGTCCAGGGAGCGCACCAGGTAGGTGCGGCCCTGGTGGAGGTGGACCGCGCCCTCGTGGACGGTCGTGTGGGCGGCGGCCTCGTCGACCGTGCCCAGGAGGCGGCCGGTGCCGTTCTCGACGACCTGGACCGGGCTTCCGCCCCCGCCGCGGATGTCGGTGAGGTCGGCGGCCCGTTCGCGGCGCGTCCAGTGCCAGGCCTTCGCCCGGCGGCGGAGCAGCTTCGCCGCCTCCAGCTGCGGGAGCAGGTCCGGAGTGGCCGGGCCGAAGAGGTCCAAGTCGTCGTCGGTCAGCGGTAGTTCGGCCGCCGCCGCGCACAGGTGCGGGGCCAGGACGTACGGGTTGTCCGGGTCCAGGACGGTTGATTCCACCGGCTGGTCGAACAGGGCCTCCGGGTGGTGGACGAGGAAGGTGTCCAGGGGGTCGTCGCGGGCCACCAGGACGGCCAGGGCGCCCTGGCCGGAGCGTCCGGCGCGGCCCGCCTGCTGCCACAGGGAGGCGCGGGTTCCGGGGTAGCCGGCGATCAGGACGGCGTCCAACCCCGAGACGTCGATGCCGAGTTCGAGGGCGGTGGTGGCGGCGAGACCGAGCAACTCGCCGGAGTGGAGGGCGCGTTCGAGGGCTCGGCGTTCCTCGGGGAGGTAGCCGCCCCGGTAGGCGGCGACCCGTCGGGTCAGCGAGCGGTCGACCTCGGCGAGGCGTTCCTGGGCGATCAGCGCGATCAGCTCGGCGCCGCGCCGGGACCGTACGAAGGCCACCGAGCGCACGCCCTGGACGGTGAGGTCGGTCAGCAGGTCGGCGGTCTCGGCGGTGGCCGTACGGCGGACCGGGGCGCCCTTCTCGCCGTGCAGTTCGGTGAGCGGGGGCTCCCAGAGGGCGAACACCAGCTCACCGCGCGGGGAGGCGTCGTCGGCGACCTCGACCACGGGGAGGCCGGTGAGGCGGCCGGCGGCGACCGAGGGCTCGGCGGCGGTCGCGGAGGCCAGCAGGAAGACGGGGGAGGAACCGTAGCGGGCACAGAGGCGGCGCAGGCGGCGCAGTACCTGGGCGACGTGGGAGCCGAAGACGCCCCGGTAGGTGTGGCACTCGTCGATGACGACGTACTTCAGCGATTTGAGGAAGGAGGACCAGCGCGGGTGCGAGGGCAATATGCCGCGGTGGAGCATGTCCGGGTTGGTCAGGACGTAGTTGGCGTACTGGCGCACCCACTCGCGCTCCTCGAACGGAGTGTCGCCGTCGTACACGGCCGGGCGAACGGCATTGCCCAGAGGTTGTGAAAGTTCCTTCACGGAACGGAGCTGGTCGGCGGCCAGGGCTTTGGTGGGGGCCAGGTAGAGGGCGGTGGTGCCGCGGCCGTTGGGTGCCTCGGAGCCGTCGAGGAGGGTCGAGAGGACCGGTACCAGATATGCCAGCGACTTGCCCGAGGCGGTGCCTGTGGCAACGATCACTGACTCGCCGTCGAGGGCGTGCTCGGCCGCCTGTGCCTGGTGGGCCCAGGGGTGTTCGATACCGGCTTCCTGGACGGTGGCGATCACCTCCGCGCGAATCCGGTCAGGCCAGACGGCATGGCGGCCCTCACGTGGGGGCAAGTGCTCCGTATGAGTGATGCGCGAAGCCCGGCTCGGTCCGGACGCGAGCCGGTCCAGAACCGTGCCCGGCGAGAGCCCGGAGACGGGGTTCGCCGAGGGGCGATCGGATCGCTGATTCTTGGCCATCGGCACCGAGTGTGTCACTGGCGTGACGGACAATGGAGCCAAGGCGTCGTGCACGCCCTGCGGTAAGTGATTGAATGCCATCGCGGCTGGCGAACCGTCCTGGGGGCTCTGCCGAGGTGTCCCATGGGATGACCGCTCGATAGCAAGGTGCTGGAGGATCCGTGGACCTGTCCCTGTCGACCCGTACCGTCGGCGATCGTACGGTCGTCGAGGTCGGTGGAGAAATCGACGTATATACCGCGCCCAAGTTGCGCGAACAGCTGGTCGAGCTGGTGAACGACGGGAGTTTCCACCTCGTCGTCGACATGGAGGGCGTCGACTTTCTCGACTCCACCGGGCTCGGTGTGCTGGTCGGCGGCCTGAAGCGGGTGCGTGCCCACGAGGGCTCGCTGCGCCTGGTCTGCAACCAGGAGCGCATTCTGAAGATCTTCCGTATCACCGGCCTCACCAAGGTGTTCCCGATTCACACCTCGGTCGAGGAAGCGGTGGCGGCCACCGACTGACCGACCGTTCAGGGAGCGGTGAACGACCGCTCCCCGATCGGCCGTATAGACGACCGGTGGACCGGGCTTTCGGCAGCCCGGCCCTCCGACAGCACGCCCGTAGTCCCGAGGGGGATGCATGGCCACCGTTGAACTCCGCTTCAGCGCGCTGCCCGAGCACGTCAGGACCGCCCGACTGGTGGCGGCAGCGGTGGCGCGCAGGGCCGGAGTGGACGAGGCCGTACTCGACGAGGTGAGACTCGCCGTCGGCGAGGCCTGCACCCGCGCGGTCGGGCTGCACCAGAGCGGTGGGATCACCGCCCCGGTGAAGGTGCTGCTGATCGAGGAGGAGAAGCAGTTCTCCATCGAGGTCGGCGACGAGGCACCGCGCTCGGCTCCCGGCGACAAGGCGCCCGGGGCGCCGGGCGAGGATCCGGACGCGGAGACCGAGGAGGACGAGATGGGTCTCGCTGTCATCAGCGGACTCGTCGACGACGTCGAGGTCACCGCGGGGGAGCACGGCGGATCGATCCGTATGACCTGGCCGACGACACCGCCGGCCGCGACGCTCTCCTGAGCTCTGAGCCGTTCCGCCTCAATAGCATTACCCCGAAGGGCCCTACTGAGTAGGGCCCTTCGGCATGTCCGGCCCCGGGTGGCAGCCGTACAGTGATCACGTACGGCGTTATCGTGAATTCATTCACGATCAATCCACCGGCAATTTGATCAAGCGCCAATGCTTTTAGGGCATTACTATGCGAAGGCCAATTCCGTTTGCCGCGCACTGTTTTGATCAGGTTCCGGTACCTACAATCCGTCCACATCTCTTGAGCTCAGCACAGGCGTCAAGGAGGACGAATGGCGGGGCTTTCTACCCCTCAGCAGTTTGACCACCCCACAACCTTCGCAGCCGCGGTCCTGACCCACGACAACCGCATCCTCGTGATGGTGATCGGCCTCGTGGCGCTGGCAGCGCTCGTGGTCGCGGGCATCCTGGTCCGCCAGGTGCTCGCGGCCGGCGAGGGCACGGACAGCATGAAGAAGATCGCGGCAGCGGTCCAGGAAGGCGCGAACGCCTATCTGGGACGGCAGTTGCGCACGGTCGGCGTATTCGCCGTGATCGTTTTCTTCCTGCTTCTGCTGCTGCCCGCGGACGACTGGAATCAGCGTGCCGGACGATCGATCTTCTTCCTGATCGGCGCGGTGTTCTCGGCGACCACCGGCTATATCGGCATGTGGCTCGCCGTACGCAGTAATGTCCGTGTCGCCGCGGCGGCCCGGGAAGCGACCCCGGCGGAGGGTGAGCCCGAAAAGGATCTCACCGCCGTCTCGCACAAAGCCATGAAGATCGCTTTCCGTACGGGCGGCGTCGTCGGCATGTTCACGGTGGGGCTCGGTCTGCTCGGCGCCTCCTGCGTGGTGCTGGTGTACGCCGCCGACGCGCCGAAGGTGCTGGAGGGATTCGGCCTCGGTGCCGCCCTCATCGCCATGTTCATGAGGGTCGGCGGCGGCATCTTCACCAAGGCCGCCGACGTCGGCGCCGACCTGGTCGGCAAGGTCGAGCAGGGCATCCCGGAGGACGACCCGCGCAACGCCGCGACCATCGCCGACAACGTGGGCGACAACGTCGGCGACTGCGCGGGCATGGCGGCCGACCTCTTCGAGTCGTACGCCGTGACGCTGGTCGCCGCGCTGATCCTCGGCAAGGCGGCCTTCGGCGACTCAGGGCTCGCCTTCCCGCTCCTCGTGCCGGCGATCGGTGTGATCACCGCCATGATCGGCATCTTCGCGGTGGCGCCGCGCAGGTCCGACCGCAGCGGCATGTCCGCGATCAACCGGGGTTTCTTCATCTCCGCGGTGATCTCGCTCGTGCTGGTGGCGGTCGCGGTCTTCGTCTACCTGCCGTCCAAGTACGCCGACCTCGACGGCGTCACCGACGCGGCGATCAAGGTCAAGGACGGCGATCCGCGGATCCTCGCGCTCGTCGCCGTGGCCATCGGCATCGTGCTCGCCGCGCTGATCCAGCAGCTGACCGGCTACTTCACGGAGACGAACCGCCGTCCCGTGATGGACATCGGCAAGACCTCGCTCACCGGTCCGGCCACCGTCATCCTCGCGGGCATCTCGCTCGGCCTCGAATCGGCCGTCTACACCGCCCTGTTGATCGGTCTCGCCGTCTACGGCGCGTTCTTGCTCGGCGGCGCGTCGATCATGCTGGCGCTGTTCGCGGTGGCGCTGGCCGGCACCGGTCTGCTCACCACGGTCGGCGTGATCGTCGCCATGGACACCTTCGGGCCGGTCTCCGACAACGCGCAGGGCATCGCGGAGATGTCCGGCGACGTCGAGGGCGCGGGCGCGCAGGTGCTCACCAACCTGGACGCGGTGGGCAACACCACCAAGGCCATCACCAAGGGCATCGCCATCGCCACCGCCGTCCTGGCCGCGTCGGCGCTCTTCGGGTCGTACCGGGACGCGATCGTCACGGCCGCGAGCGACGTCGGCGAGAAGGTCTCCGGAGCGGGCGCGCCACTGAACCTGATGATGGACATCTCCCAGCCCAACAACCTGGTGGGCCTCATCGTGGGCGCGGCGGTCGTCTTCCTCTTCTCGGGTCTTGCGATCAACGCGGTCTCCCGGTCGGCGGGGGCCGTGGTCTACGAGGTGCGGCGGCAGTTCCGCGAGCACCCCGGGATCATGGACTACAGCGAGACGCCGGAGTACGGGCGCGTCGTCGACATCTGCACCAAGGACGCGCTGCGCGAACTGGCCACGCCGGGCCTGCTCGCCGTGCTCACGCCGATCGCGGTCGGGTTCACGCTCGGCGTCGGCGCGCTCGGCTCGTTCCTCGCGGGCGCGATCGGCACCGGCACGCTGATGGCGGTCTTCCTCGCGAACTCGGGCGGCGCCTGGGACAACGCGAAGAAACTCGTCGAGGACGGCAACCACGGCGGCAAGGGCAGCGAGGCCCACGCCGCCACGGTGATCGGCGACACGGTCGGCGACCCGTTCAAGGACACCGCCGGTCCGGCGATCAACCCGCTGCTGAAGGTGATGAACCTCGTCGCGCTGCTCATCGCGCCCGCGGTCATCAAGTTCAGCTACGGCGACGACAAGAACATCGGGGTGCGCATCACGATCGCGGTGCTCGCGTTCCTGGTCATCGCCGCCTCGGTGTACATCTCCAAGCGGCGCGGGATCGCCGTGGGGGACGAGGACGACGCCGGGCGGGTGGCCGAGAAGGCGGATCCCGCGGTGGTTTCGTAGGCGGTCCTGCGGGCCCGGTTCGGGGGGTCTTGCGAGATCCCGGTCAACAGGCGGGCGGGTGGCGCGAGTTGTGGGCGCCGCCCGCCCGTTCTGTGTGTGTTCAGTCCCTCGCCGTGAGCCTTCTCTCGCTTGGTGCAAATGGTCCCAAAAGCTTTCGTATCGGTCCTTCGGCTCGGAGGTGCGGCCTGTGCGCCGTGTATGTTCCGGGGCCGAGAGCCATGGAAGGGACCAATCCGGTGAACAAGAAGCTCGCTGCCGCACTGTCCGGCGGTGCGGTACTGGTACTGGCGCTGTCGGGATGCGGCGGCAGCGGCGACGACACGGACGCCAAGCTGGACTCCTGGGCCAAGCAGGTCTGCCTCGCCGTGCAGCCGCAGGCGAAGAAGATCGAGGCCGCCAACACGGCGATCCAGAAGGAGACCTCGGACAACAGCACCCCGGAGCAGGTCCGGCAGACCGACTCGCAGGCCTTCCAGGACATGTCCGACGCCTACAAGGCGATCGGGGCCGCCGTGAACAGCGCCGGGGCGCCGGACGTCGACAGCGGCGCGACGAAGCAGCAGAACGCCGTCAAGGAGCTCAACGACATCTCCGCGTCGTACGCCGCCCTGAAGAAGCAGGTCGACGGGCTCGACGTCAAGGACCAGGCGAAGTTCGCGGACGGCCTCAAGGGCATCGCGACCTCCCTGGACAAGCTCAGCAGCAGCGGGAACGACGCCCTGAAGACCCTCGAAGAGGGCGATGTCGGCAAGGCGATGACCAAGCAGGAGGCCTGCAAGTCGGCGTCCGCGTCCGCCTCGTCCGGGACCGCCTGATTGTTTCAGTTGCTGAAAGATGCCCCGGTACGCGTGCGTGCCGGGGCCTTCGCACGCGCGGGCACGTTGTCGGCCGGAGCGGCCACAATGGGGGCGTGAGTAACTCCACCCTGCCCACGCTGCCCGCAACCGACCGCCCGGAGGTCGCCGCCCGCCTCCGGGACGCCCTGCTCGGCGCCTCCTTCACCGCCGACGGACTGCTCGACCTGCTCGGCGCCCCCGCGTACGCGGCGCTGGCCCGCAGCGAGACCGTGCCGGCCCTCCGCGCGACCCGCGACGACACCCCGCTGGAGACCCTGGTCCGCCTGTTCCTGCTCCAGCAGCCCGTCCCGCACGCGCGCGTGGCGGACGTCCTGCCCGTCGCCGCGTGCGTGGAGAGCGGCTGGCTGGCGTCCGTGGGCGGCGACGAGGTCGCCGCGACCGTGGACGTACGGCCCTACGGCGGGCCCGGCGGCGAGGACTGGTTCATCGTGTCCGACCTCGGATGCGCGGTCGGCGGGGCCGGCGGCATCGGCAGCCGGGAGGAAGGCGTCGTCCTGGGGGTGGGCGGCGCGTCCACGACCCTCGCGGGCATCACCGTACGGACGCCGGTGGCCGCCGCGCTCGACCTCGGCACCGGTTCCGGCATCCAGGCGCTGCACGCGGCACAGCACGCCACGCGCGTGACGGCCACCGACGTCAACCCGCGCGCCCTGCACATCACCGCGCTCACCCTGGCGCTCTCCGGCGCCCCGGCGGCCGATCTGCGCGAGGGCTCCCTCTTCGACCCGGTCCGCGACGACGAGACGTACGACCTGATCGTCTCGAACCCGCCCTTCGTGATCTCGCCCGGTGCCAGGCTCACCTACCGCGACGGCGGGATGGGCGGGGACGATCTGTGCCGGTCGCTCGTTCAGCAGGCGGGGGACCGGCTGCGTGAAGGCGGATTCGCGCAGTTCCTCGCCAACTGGCAGCACGTGGAGGGGGAGGACTGGCAGGACCGGCTCAGGTCGTGGGTGCCGCGCGGCTGCGACGCCTGGATCGTGCAGCGCGAGGTCCAGGACGTCACGCAGTACGCCGAGTTGTGGCTCAGGGACGCGGGCGACCACCGGGGCGACCCGGCCGCGTACGAGGCGCTCTACGACGCGTGGCTGGACGAGTTCGAGGCGCGCAAGGTCAAGGGCGTGGGCTTCGGCTGGATCACACTGCGCAGGACGGGAGCTGACGCACCCTCGATCACCGTCGAGGAGTGGCCGCACTCGATCGAGCAGCCGCTCGGCGACACCGTGCGCGCGCACTTCGAGCGCGTCGACCGGCTGCGCGCCCTCGACGACGCGGCCCTGCTCGCCGCCCACTTCAGGCTCGCCGACGAGGTCATCCAGGAACAGGTCGGCCTGCCCGGCGCGGAGGACCCCGAGCACGTCGTGCTGCGCCAGCACCGCGGCATGCGCCGGGCGACCAAGGTGGACACGGTCGGCGCGGGCTTCGCCGGCGTCTGCGACGGCAGCCTGAGCGCGGGCCGCATCCTGGACGCGATCGCCCAACTCGTGGGCGAGGACCCGGTCCTGCTCCGCGACCGGACGCCCGCGCAGATCCGGCTGTTGGTGGAGCAGGGCTTCCTGGAGCCCGTCGACTGACCGCCCGCGGCGGCCGGTTCGCCGATCGTCCCGCCTCGCGTCCCGCCGATTCCCCGCCCCGCGCCGCGCCCGCGCCCGTCACGTCTGAGGCCTGTCGGCACCACTGGGCCGCCTGTGTTCCCGTCCGGCGAGATTGGTGGGATTGGTACGGAAAGGCCCTCTTGTCAGTGGCGGGTGCGAGGCTACCTTCGGAGACAGGTTCCACGCGTCCTCGGGGGAGGCGCGCCGTCTCGGGGGAGGCGTGATGGCCGGGGATACGCCGGAGCAGGGTGAGGGCAGGATCGTCAACGGGCGCTACCGGCTGCTGCGCACGCTCGGCGCGGGTGGCATGGGCCGCGTATGGCTCGCGTACGACGAGGAGTTGGCGTGCGAGGTCGCTATCAAGGAGATCTCGCTGCCGGACGTCCCCAGGGACGCGAGCGAGCCCGCGCACCGCATCGCGCGGGCCCGCAGCGAGGCCCGGCACGCCGCCCGGCTGCGCGGCCACCCGCACGTGGCGACGGTGCACGACGTGGTGATCCACGAAGGCCTGCCCTGGATCGTCATGGAGTACGTCCCCGACGGCGTCGACCTCCAGGCGGTCCTCCGGCGCTCCGGCCCGCTGCCGCCCGCGCAGGTCGCCCGCATCGGCCTCGCCGTCCTCGACGCGCTCACCGCCGGACACCGCATCGGCATCCTGCACCGGGATGTGAAACCGGCCAACATCCTTCTGGCGCCGAACGCTTCGGGCGATCCCTACGCGCGCGTGCTGCTCACCGACTACGGCATCGCGCTCCAGCCCGAGTCCCGCGAACCCCGCCTCACCGCCACCGCCGGCATCCTCGGCACACCCGGCTACCTCGCCCCCGAGCGGGCCCGCGGCGAGCCGCCCACCCCGGCCGCCGACCTGTTCTCCCTGGGCGCCACGCTGTACGCCGCCGTCGAGGGCCGCGGCCCCTTCGACCGCCACGGCGACTACGCGACCCTCACGGCCCTGCTCGGCGAGGAACCCACACCCGCCGTCCGCGCGGGCGAACTGGAGCCCGTGCTCCAGGGGTTGCTGGTCAAGGACCCGGTCCTGAGGTCGACACCGGAGACGGCGGCACACGGCCTGGAGCGGGTCGCGCTGTCGGCCGGCCCGATCCCGGGGCACACACCGGTGCCGGAAGGCTTCGGCCCGGCCCCTGTGGGCTGGTCCACCCCCGAACGGCCGCCGGGCAACGCCGACTTCGGGTCGCCGGGACAGGTCCCTCCCGGACCTCAGGGCCAGGTCCAGGGCGGACCACCCGGATACGCCGTGGGCGGCGGTCCCTACGGCCCCGGAACGCCGAGTGGCCCCGGAGCCACCTACCAGAGCCCCGCGCCGTACGGTGACCGGCCCGCGGCCGCCCTCGGGGGCTACACGCCCGGGGGCCGGCCCACTCCGGGCACCCCGAACACCCCGGGCGTCCCGCAGACCCCCGGAGCACCGCCCACCCCCAACACGCCGAACACCCCGGGCGGCCCCGCCTCGCCGTACGCCCCGCAGGGGCAGGCCGGTTCGGGCGGGGCGTACGGCCAGTGGAATCCGTACGCGAACAGCCCCACGATGTCCTACCAGGGGGCCTATCCGGGTGCCCGGCAGGAGCCCTACCAGGGCGGCGCGGTCCCGCCGCCGTACGCGGGCGGTCAGGGCCCGACATACCCCGGCGGCCCGGGGGTTGGCGGCGGCGGGCCACCCGGCGGGGGCCGGCGTCGGAAGCCGGTCGCGGCGGTCGTCGCCCTCGTGGTGGCCGTCGCGCTGGTGATCGCCGGCGGCGTGTGGGCGGTGACCACGCTGACCGGCGGCAAGGACACGGCGGCGACGAAGAAGGCGTCCCCGTCCGCGTCGTCCTCCGTGTCGGTGTCGCCGACGGGCTCCGAGTATCCGTACGGCCAGGAGGTCGGGCTCAAGAAGGCGCTGCAGACCGGCGATTGCGTGCACGCGGTGTGGACCGGGACGGCGTTCCGGTCGCGGCCCAACCTCGGGGTCGTGAGCTGCGCGCACGACGTTCCGGACGGCCAGGTGATGGCGGTCGACACGGCGAGCGACTTCGCCGACGCCCGCGACCACGGGGCCGAGCGGTGCGCCGGCAAGGCCAAGGCGGCGGCCGACTCCCTCGCCGACGCGGACGTCTACGCCCTGACGCCGACACAGGCGGGCTTCGGGGCGGCCGGGGGCGGTACGGCGTGTCTCGTACTCGGCCGTCATGTGCCGATAGGCGGCGAGATAGGGCGCTTCCGGGACACCGGGTCGAACGTGTGGACCACCGAGATGAGCGTCGGCGACTGCTGGCTGTACGTCGACCACAAGACGTACTTCACCGCGACCCTGGCCGACTGCGCCGACGAGCACACCGACCAGGTGATCGGTTTCGCGACGGCTCCGAAGACGATGACGTTCGAGGAGGCACTGCAACAGGGGAACAAGCTGTGCGGCAACAAGTTCGAGTCGACCTGGGCGCCCGGAAGCGACCGCTCCGTCTACGGGTATCTGTCCGACGAGAACAACTTCAAGGCGGGATTCAACTCGGTCGTGTGCACGGTGGGCCAGGCGGACCACTCCAGGACGACCGGGGCGATATCGTCCTCGGGCACGGCCGCCTGAGGGGCGTGCGCCGCGAATTCACCGGGGGTTGGCCCGCCCGTCGCCCACGGCTGCCAGCCTCCCGGACCGGGGTACCGGGTCGGGAGGGGACACGTATGGAGAGCGGGCCGGCGATCTTCGCGGGGTTGGTGTTCGCCCTGTTCGGAGGCGCGCTGCTGCTGTGGACCGCGGTGAGGGTGCGGCACCGTGAACCCGTCGCCCAGGGTGTGAACCCGGTCGCATCGGCGACCCTCGCGGGCGTCGTCGCACTCGCCGCGCTCCTCCTCGGAACCTGGTGCTTCCTGCACGTCTGAGCACCGCGGCCGGGCCGGCGTACGGGTATCCGGGGGATCACCCTCCGGATCGCCCCGAAAAGGCCGGTGGGGACTCCGGGCGGCAGGAATGGCGGTAGTCGGGTTACCGTTCGAGTGGCCGTTGCGGGCTTTTCCCGTTTGACACGGGGGCGGGATGTACCGTCACACTCCGCAGCGTCACCATGACCCGACCCCGGGACCAAGCGGCCCCGCTTGCCCCAGGGGAGGCCCCAGCGTCGACCGGAGAGAAGAGCGAAGTTGTCCCCGACCAGCGAGACCGCACACGGCGGCCGCCGACTCGTCATTGTCGAGTCCCCTGCCAAGGCGAAGACGATCAAGGGCTACCTCGGCCCCGGATATGTCGTCGAGGCGAGCGTCGGGCACATCCGTGACCTTCCCAACGGCGCCGCCGAGGTGCCCGAGAAGTACACCGGCGAGGTGCGCCGCCTCGGTGTGGACGTCGAACACGACTTCCAGCCCATCTATGTGGTCAACGCCGACAAGCGGGCCCAGGTCAAGAAGCTCAAGGACCTCCTCAAGGACTCCGACGAACTCTTCCTGGCCACCGATGAGGACCGCGAGGGCGAGGCCATCGCGTGGCACCTCCTGGAGGTCCTGAAGCCCAAGGTCCCGGTCAAGCGCATGGTGTTCCACGAGATCACCAAGGACGCGATCCGCGCCGCCGTGGCCAACCCGCGCGACCTCAACCAGACCCTGGTCGACGCCCAGGAGACCCGCCGCATCCTCGACCGCCTCTACGGCTACGAGGTCTCGCCGGTCCTGTGGAAGAAGGTCATGCCGCGCCTGTCGGCCGGCCGTGTCCAGTCCGTCGCGACCCGGCTCGTGGTCGAGCGGGAGCGCGAGCGCATCGCCTTCCGTTCCGCCGAGTACTGGGACCTGACGGGCACCTTCGCGACCGGCCGCGCGGGGGACGCCTCGGACCCGTCGTCCCTCGTCGCCCGCCTCCAGGCCGTCGACGGCAGGCGGGTCGCGCAGGGCCGCGACTTCGACTCCCTGGGACAGCTCAAGAGCGAGAACATCCTCCACCTCGACGAGGCGAACGCCCGCGCGCTGGCCGCCGCCCTGGAGAACACCGACTTCGCCGTCCGCTCCGTCGAGTCGAAGCCGTACCGACGCTCGCCGTACGCCCCGTTCCGTACGACGACGCTCCAGCAGGAGGCCAGCCGCAAGCTCGGCTTCGGCGCCAAGGCCACCATGCAGGTCGCGCAGAAGCTGTACGAGAACGGCTACATCACCTACATGCGTACGGACTCCACGACGCTGAGCGAGACGGCCGTCGGCGCCGCCCGCGCCCAGGTGACGCAGCTGTACGGCGCCGACTACCTGCCGGCGCAACCGCGCGTGTACGCCGGGAAGGTCAAGAACGCCCAGGAGGCGCACGAGGCGATCCGCCCCTCGGGTGATCGTTTCCGCACCCCGGCCGAGACCGGCCTGACCGGCGACCAGTTCAAGCTCTACGAGCTGATCTGGAAGCGGACCGTCGCCTCCCAGATGAAGGACGCGGTCGGCAACTCCGTGACCGTGAAGATCGCGGGCACCTCCTCCGACGGCCGGGACGCCGAGTTCAGCGCCTCCGGCAAGACGATCACCTTCCACGGCTTCCTGAAGGCCTACGTCGAGGGCGCCGACGACCCGAACGCCGAGCTGGACGACCGCGAGCGCCGGCTGCCCCAGGTCGCCGAGGGCGACGCGCTGTCCGCCGAGGAGATCACGGTCGACGGGCACGCCACCAAGCCCCCGGCCCGCTACACCGAGGCCAGCCTCGTCAAGGAGCTCGAAGAGCGCGAGATCGGCCGCCCGTCGACGTACGCGTCGATCATCGGCACCATCCTCGACCGCGGCTACGTCTTCAAGAAGGGCACGGCCCTGGTGCCGTCCTTCCTGTCCTTCGCCGTGGTCAACCTCCTGGAGAAGCACTTCGGGCGGCTCGTCGACTACGACTTCACCGCCAAGATGGAGGACGACCTCGACCGCATCGCCAGCGGCGAGGCGCAGGCCGTGCCGTGGCTGCGCCGCTTCTACTTCGGCGAGGGCGAGGCGACGGGCGCCGCCGAGGCGGGCAACGGCGACGGCGACCACCTGGGCGGCCTCAAGGAGCTCGTCACCGACCTGGGCGCGATCGACGCCCGCGAGGTGTCGTCCTTCCCGGTCGGCAACGACATCATGCTGCGCGTCGGCCGCTACGGCCCCTACGTGGAGCGCGGTGAGAAGGACTCCGAGAACCACCAGCGTGCCGACGTCCCCGAGGACCTGGCCCCGGACGAGCTGAGCGTCGAGTACGCCGAGGAACTGCTCGCCAAGCCGAGCGGCGACTTCGAGCTGGGCGCCGACCCCGAGTCGGGCCACCAGATCATCGCCCGCGACGGCCGCTACGGCCCGTACGTCACCGAGGTGCTCCCCGAGGGCACCCCGAAGACCGGCAAGAACGCCGTCAAGCCGCGTACGGCCTCGCTGTTCAAGTCGATGACCCCCGACACGGTGACGCTCGCCGAGGCCCTCAAGCTGATGTCGCTGCCGCGCGTCGTCGGCAAGGACGCCGAGGGCGTGGAGATCACCGCGCAGAACGGGCGCTACGGGCCGTACCTGAAGAAGGGCACGGACTCCCGCTCGCTGACGGCCGAGGACCAGCTCTTCACGATCACCCTCGAAGAGGCGCTGGAGATCTACTCCCAGCCCAAGCAGCGCGGCCGGGCCGCCGCCAAGCCGCCGCTGAAGGAACTGGGCACGGACCCGGTCAGCGAGAAGCCGGTCGTCGTCAAGGACGGCCGCTTCGGGCCGTACGTCACCGACGGCGAGACCAACGCGACCCTGCGCTCCGGCGACAGCGTCGAGGAGATCACCCCGGAGCGAGGCTACGAGCTGCTCGCCGAGAAGCGGGCCAAGTCGCCCGCCAAGAAGACGGCGAAGAAGGCCCCGGCGAAGAAGACGGCGGCCAAGAAGGCGCCCGCGAAGAAGACGACGACCGCCAAGAAGGCCGTGGCGAAGACGACGGCGGCCGCCAAGAAGACGACCACGGCCGCGAAGACGGCGACGGCCAAGAAGACGGCCACCTCCAAGGTGACGTCCGAGGACTGACGAGCCGTCGCCCGCGGCCTGAGGCACGCACGCTTCCTGCACCGCAAGGTCTCGAAACGAACGCCCCGGCATCACTTTGGTGTCGGGGTGTGCGCAGGTCCGGGCGGGCGCGGCTTGATGTCGGTGGCTGCCGATAGGCTGAAAGCATGACGCCAGCCGAGCAGCCAACGGCCCACCAGCCGGCCCCCGACGACGCCCTTGTCGCGGACTCCCGCGAGCGTGCCGTCCGCGCCCTGCTGCGCCAGCCGCAGCTCAAGCGGTTGTGGAGCGCGCAGTTCGTGACGGGTGTCGGCGACACCCTCGCCCTGCTGGTCCTGGTCGTGCTCGCCCTCCAAGCGGCGATCGTCCAGGGCTCGTTCGGCGGCGGCTATCGGGGCGTGGCGTTCGCGGTGGCGGCCGTCTTCGGGGCGCGCATCCTGGCGACACTGCTCTTCGGGGCGGTGCTGCTCGGCCCGCTCACCTCGCTCACCTCGCACGAGGGACCCCTCGACCGGCGCTGGACCATGGTCGGCGCGGACGGTCTGCGGGCCGTCCTGCTGATCAACGCCCCGCTGTGGATCGACTGGACTCCGGACAACGCGCTGGCCCTGCTCCTGGTGACCGCCTTCGTCGTAGGAGTCGCCGAGCGCTTCTGGACGGTGTGCCGCGAGAGCGCGGCCCCGGCCCTGCTCCCGGCCCCGCCCCTGGAGGGCGCCACGGTCCGGCCGCTGCCCGACCACATGGACGCCCTGCGCCGGCTGTCGCTGCGCACGAGCTTCGCGGCAATCCCCCTCGCCGCCGCCACTCTCGTCGTGGCCGCGCTGCTCAACAACCTCCTGGGTACGGGCGTCGCCTGGTTCGCCCAGCACCAGGCGGCCCTCGGTTCGTACGTCGCCGCCGGACTGTTCGCCGCGTCCCTCTCCGTGCTGACCGCCCTGGAACTGCCCGGAATCCGCACCCCGCGCGCGCGGTCCCCGCTCGAAGGACTGCGCCGCCCCAGGACGGGCACCGGCGTCGACAAGGGCCGTACCGGCGCGATCGCGCTGCTCGTGGTCGCCTGCGCGGCCGTCGCCTGCGCGATCTCCGCCGCAGTCGCCGTGTCCGTGCTCCAGGCCAAGGACCTCCACGGCGGCCCGGTGACCTTCGGGCTGCTGGTGCTCGGACTGACCGGCGGGGTCGTGGTCGGCATCCGTACGGCGCCCGCCCTGCTGCCCACGCTGTCCCGGCGCCGCCTGCTGACGCTCGCGATCGCCTTCACCGGCATCGCGCTGCTCGCCGCCGGCCTGGTCCCGGACCTCACCACCGTGCTGCTGATCGTCGCCCTGGCCGGTATCGGCGCGGGCGTGGCCGCCAACACCGGGCACACCCTCCTCGACCAGGAGGCCGAGGACTACCGCAGGGCCCGTACGACCGAGCACCTGCACGCGGTCGTCCGGGTCGCCGTGGCGCTCGGCGCGCTGATCGCCCCCCTCGTGGCCGCGCTGATCGGCCCGCACCGCCTGGAGAACGGCAAGTTCGTGTTCGCGCACGGCGGTGCCGCGTTCACGCTCATGCTGGTCGGCGCACTGCTGCTGCCGGTCGCCGCCCTGGTGCTGGCCAAGGTCGACGACCGCTCCGGAGTACCGCTGCGGCACGACCTGCGGGACGCCCTGCTCGGCGGCGACGACCCCGACACCGTGCCCGCGGCCACCGGCTTCTTCATCGCGCTGGAGGGCGGCGACGGCGCCGGGAAGTCCACCCAGGCCGAGGCCCTCGCCGAGTGGATAAGGGGCAAGGGCCACGAGGTCGTCCTCACCCGTGAACCCGGGGCCACCCCGGTCGGCAAGCGGCTGCGGTCGATCCTGCTCGACGTCTCGTCGGCGGGACTGTCCCACCGCGCGGAGGCCCTGCTGTACGCCGCCGACCGCGCGGAGCACGTCGACACCGTCGTACGGCCCGCCCTGGAGCGCGGCGCTGTCGTCATCTCCGACCGCTACATCGACTCGTCCGTCGCCTACCAGGGCGCCGGCCGGGACCTCTCCCCGACCGAGATCGCCCGCATCAACCGGTGGGCCACCGATGGACTCGTCCCGCACATGACCGTCCTGCTGGACGTCGACCCGGAGACCGCCCGCGAGCGGTTCACCGAGGCGCCGGACCGACTGGAGTCGGAGCCCGCCGAGTTCCACGCGCGCGTACGGTCCGGTTTCCTCACGCTGGCCGCCGCCGACCCGGGCCGCTACCTGGTGGTCGACGCCGGCCAGGAGCCCGAGGCCGTCACCACCGTGATCAGGCACCGCCTCGACACGGTCCTGCCGCTCTCCGAGGCCGAGATCAAGGCCCAGGAGGAGGCGCGCAAGGCCGCCGAGGAGGAGGCCCGCCGCAAGGCCGAGGAAGCGGCCGCCCGCAAGGCCGAGGAGGAGCGCCTGGAGCGCGAGCGCCAGGAGCGGCTCGCCCAGCTGCGCGCCGAGGAGGAAGAGCGCAAGCGGCGCGAGCTGGAGGAGGCCCAGCGCCGCGAGGCCGAACGCCAGGCGGAGGAGGCCCGTCAGCGTGCCGAGGACGCGCGCAGGCGTGCCGAGGAGGAGAAGGCCCGCCTCCTCGCCGAGGAAGAGGCCCGTGCCGCCGAGGAGACCCGCCGCAGGGCCGAGGCCGACCGGCTGCGCAAGCAGGCCGAGGAGGAGGCCCGGCTGCGCGCCGAGGCCGAGGAGCGGCGCCGCGAGAAGCAGCGCAAGGCCGAGGCCGCACTGCTCGCGGCGGAGGAGGCACGCCGGTTGGCGGCGGAGGCGGAGGCTGCCGCCGAGGTGGCCGCACGGCAGCCGACGGCTCCGGTGATCCCCGCCGCTCCGGAGGTCAGGTCCGAGGCGTCGACCGTGCAGACGCCGTTGGTGAAGCCGCCGGGCGCGAGCGCGGGTACCGGTGGGCGGCCGGCGGACGAGACGGCTGTGCTGCGGCCGGTCGGTCCTGGTCCTGGTTCTGGTTCCGGTTCCCGGGATGAGACGGCCGTACTGCGGTCGGTGTCCGCGGACTCCGAGGCGCCCGACTCCGAGACGACGGCGGAGCTGCCGCAGCCGCCCGCTCCCGCGGGGGCCGCGGACGAGACGGCGGTCCTGCCGCCGGTGTCCGCCGCCGAGGAGACCGCCGTACTGCCGCCCGTGCCGTCCGGTGCCGCCGACGAGACGGCCGTACTCCCGCCGGTCGGTGCCGCGGACGAGACCGCGGTGCTGCCGCCGGTGCGCGACGACGATCCGTCGGGCCGGGTGCCCGAGGGCTTCTTCCGCGACGAGCGGCCGGCCGGTCGCGCGGACCGGACCGAGGACCGCACCCGCGAACTGCCCCAGGTCGACGAGCAGGGCACCCCCCGGCGCCGGCCGCGCCCCGACTGGGCCGAGGAGACTCCGCTGGACGACCTCCCCTCACTGGCCGACGAACTGCTCGGCCCGCACGAGGCCGGCGACTTCGACCAGGACGACGACACGGGTCGCGGGCGGGGCCGCGGCCGGGGGCGCAGGGGCTGACGGCGACGGGGTGGGGGCGGTTCTGTACCGCCCCTTCCGGCTCTCGTCGACTGCCCTCGGCCCCCGTTGTCAGTGGTGGCCCGCACAATGGATCGCGTAACCCGAAGCGTGACGAAAGGGCCGGTGACCCATGACCGTGTGGGACGACCTGGTGGGCCAGGAGAAGGTCAGCGAGCAGCTCGACGCCGCCGCTCGGGACGCCGACGCCTTCGTCACCGCGGCGACCAACGGCACGCCCCCGCCGGAGGCGTCGAAGATGACCCACGCCTGGCTGTTCACCGGCCCGCCCGGCGCGGGACGCAACCAGGCGGCGCGGGCCTTCGCCGCCGCGCTCCAGTGCGTCAGCCCCGACCGCGCGCTCGGCGGCAGCCCCGGCTGCGGCTTCTGCGACGGCTGCCACACGGCGCTGCTCGGCACCCACGCCGACGTCACCACCGTCGCCGCCGTGGGCACCCAGATCCTCGCCGACGACATGCGGGACACGGTCCGCAAGTCGTTCACCTCGCCGGCGACCGGCCGCTGGCAGATCATCCTCGTCGAGGACGCCGAGCGGCTGAACGAGAAGTCGGCCAACGCCGTCCTCAAGGCCGTGGAGGAACCCGCCCCCCGCACGGTCTGGCTCCTCTGCGCCCCCTCGATCGAGGACGTCCTCCCCACGATCCGCTCCCGCTGCCGCCACCTGAACCTGACGACGCCCTCGGTGGACGCCGTGGCCGACATGCTCGTACGCCGGGAGGGCATCGAACCGGTCATGGCCGCTGCCGCCGCGCGCGCCACCCAGGGCCATGTCGACCGGGCCCGCCGCCTTGCCACGGACCCGGCCGCGCGCGAGCGCAGGGCCACCGTGCTGAAGCTGCCGCTGCGCGTCGAGGACGTGGGCGGCTGCCTCAAGGCCGCCCAGGAGCTGGTCGACGCCGCCGCGGAGGACGCCAAGCAGCTGGCCGAGGAGGTGGACGGCAAGGAGACCGAGGAGATGAAGGCGGCCATGGGCGGCGGCCAGGGCAGCCGGATGCCCCGGGGCACCGCGGGCGTGATGAAGGACCTGGAGGACAAGCAGAAGCGCCGGAGAACGCGTACGCAGCGCGACAGCCTCGACCTCGCGCTGACCGACCTCACCGCGTTCTACCGTGACGTCCTCGCCCTCCAGCTCGGCTCACGGGTGGCGATCGCCAACATGGACGCGGAGGACGCCCTGGAGCGGCTGGCCCGCGCCGGTTCCCCGGAGTCCACGCTGCGCCGTATCGACGCGATCGGGGCGTGCAGGGACGCGCTCGACCGGAATGTGGCGCCGCTGCTCGCGGTGGAGGCGATGACCTTGGCGCTCAGAGCGGGCTGATCCTTTGGGCGTGACGTTGACGACGTAACTCGTCCGAGGTGGATTGTGTACACAGGGCGTTCAAACGGTTGCTCAACGTTACGATCGTCTGATGCACATCAGGCGCTCCCTCCGCCAACCCAGCCGGCCCGGTCGGGCCCGCCGAAGCCGTCGGACCGGCGGCACGCTGCTCGCCGTGGCCGCGCTCCTCGTGTCCGCTTGTACCGCGTGCTCCTCGGGGAGTTCGACGACGGCGGCGAGTCCGGCCGCTGCCGTGGTGCTGGCCGCGCTGCCGCAGTCGACGCCGTCCACGCTCGCGCGGTACTACGGGCAGAAGCTCAGCTGGCGCACCTGCGGTGTCCCCGGCTTCGAGTGCGCCACGATGAAGGCGCCGCTGGACTACGCCAAGCCCACCGCCGGGGACATCCGGCTCGCGGTCGCCCGCAAGAAGGCCACGGGCAAGGGCAGGCCGCTCGGTTCGCTGATGGTGAACCCGGGCGGGCCGGGCGGTTCGGCGGTCGGCTATCTCCAGCAGTACGCCGGGATCGGCTATCCGGCCACGGTCCGCGCCCGCTACGACATGGTCGCGATGGACCCCCGGGGCGTCGCCCGCAGCGAGCCCGTGGAGTGCCTCGGCGGCCGGGCCATGGACACGTTCACCCAGACCGACACCACCCCCGACGACAAGCGGGAGACCACCCGACTCGTCGACGAGTACAAGAAGTTCGCGGAGGGCTGCGGCGCCCACTCGCCCGACGTGCTGCGCCATGTCTCCACGGTCGAGGCGGCCCGGGACATGGACATCCTGCGGGCGGTGCTGGGGGACCGGAAACTGACGTACGTGGGGGCGTCCTACGGGACGTTCCTCGGGGCGACGTACGCCGGACTGTTCCCCGACCGGGTCGGCCGCGTGGTCCTGGACGGCGCGATGGACCCCTCCCTCCCCGCGCGGCGGATGAACCTCGACCAGACGGCGGGCTTCGAGACGGCGTTCCAGTCCTTCGCGAAGGACTGCGTACGGCAGCCGGACTGCCCGCTCGGCGGCAAGGGCACGACACCCGCCAAGGTCGGCACGAACCTGAAGGCCTTCTTCCGCAAGCTCGACGCGCACCCGATCCCCACCGGAGACGCCGACGGCCGCAAGCTCGGCGAGGCGCTCGCCACCACCGGTGTGATCGCGGCGATGTACGACGAGGCGGCCTGGCCGCAGCTGCGCGAGGCGCTGACGTCAGCGATGAAGGAGAACGACGGCGCGGGCCTGCTGGTCCTCTCCGACAGCTACTACGAGCGTGACGCCGACGGCCGCTACTCGAACCTGATGTTCGCCAACGCCGCCGTGAACTGCCTCGACCTCCCGGCCGCGTTCTCGACCACCGACCAGGTCGAGAAGGCGCTCCCCGCCTTCGAGAAGGCGTCCCCCGTCTTCGGCGACGGCCTCGCCTGGGCCTCCCTGAACTGCGCGTACTGGCCGGTCAGGGCGACGGGCGAACCACACCGCATCGAGGCGAAGGGCGCCGCCCCGATCGTAGTCGTCGGCACGACCCGCGACCCGGCGACCCCGTACCGCTGGGCCCAGTCCCTGGCCCGCCAGCTCTCCTCGGCCCGCCTCCTCACGTACGTCGGCGACGGCCACACCGCGTACGGCCGCGGCAGCACGTGCATCGACTCCGCGATCGACACGTATCTGCTCCGCGGGACCCCGCCGGCGCAGGGAAAGCGCTGCTCGTAGCGTCGGCGCGGCTGCGGGCGGGGCCGCGTCCGGGGGGTGTACGGAGCACCCCCGGAAACTGTGTAGACTTTCCAACGTTGCTGATCGCACCATGGTGCGGACAGCGCGCCGCCTTAGCTCAGATGGCCAGAGCAACGCACTCGTAATGCGTAGGTCTCGGGTTCGAATCCCGAAGGCGGCTCTTCTTGGAGGCCAGCTCAGACGTTGTCTGAGCTGGTCTTTTTTGTTCGTTCGGGCCATGGGAAGCCGAGTGTCTCGGCGTGCGCGCGGCTGCCGCCCCTGACCTGGGCGTAGGTCTTCGGGTCCTGTTCGGCGAGTTGGCGCAGTGCCCTGGCGGCCTGATGCTCGGGAGGTGTGCCGTCGTCGGGGAGGCTCCAGACGAACTGAAGCCAGGGGCCGTCCTTGTCCCGCTGTCCAGTGGCGAGGCCCGGCCAGTACGTGAAGGAGACCGCGGTCGAGTCCGGGTCGTGGAAGTCGGTGCCGATCCAGCCGGCCTGGGCGTCCCATCGGGTGAGGAGACCGGGTTGTTCGCGTAGGCCGGCGGCTATCAGGCGGGCGGTGTTCCGGGCCGGCCAGGCCCAGGAGCGGTCGTTCTCCGCGCGCTCGATCTCGGCGTCGTAGTCGCGCGCGTCGAAGCGGTACTCGGGGAGTTCCGCGCGGGGTTGCCGGGCCGGCGGGCGGCGCCAGTCTCGCCACACCACCTGGTCGCCCTCCCTGCGGATGGTCACGTAGAGCGCGCCGCAGCAGCCCTCGGTGCAGTACGCCTCCGCGAGTTGCACCTCTCGGGGCTCGGCCGCGGCGCGCAGGCGACCGCTGTCGAGAAGGTACTCGGGGGAGTTGGCCGGCCCCTTGCCGAATGCTTCGGGTACCAGGGGACGGCCGTCGATCAACACCCGTGCCTCGACCGTGTCCGGGTCGGCCGGGTCCCGCACGGTGGCCTCCACCCGGAACCGGGAGCCCGTCGCGCGCTGGAAAGGCTGCCGCGCAGTGCGCCGTAGCCAATGGACCCGGCGGCGTTCGGCGGGCTCTTCGGGCTCGCTCTCCGCGACGGCTGTCCAGGACTCGTCGTGCAGGACGGCTTCGAGGGCGTGCAGGAGGGCTTCCCGCTGTCCCGGCCGCCAGTCGAGGAGCACGCTGGGGCCACTGTGCAGGTCCAGGGCGACGGACAGCAGGATGGCGAAGTGGTCGGGCGTCGGGGGCAGTTGGGAGACGCGTGCGACGAACGCGTTGTACGTGGTGGTGGCTTGTCGGTAGCTGAGGATCTCGGGCCGGTAGTCGCGGAGTCCCGTCATCCGGGAGAGGAGACGTCCGGCCTGGGCCACGGTCTGAGTGTCGGTCTGGGTCTCGGTCTGGGTTTCGGACTGCTTCTCGCCGAGAAGGCCGGGGAGTTGGAGGGCCTGGGCGATCCTGCGGGCGGTGGAAGGTCCGACGGCACCCGAGTCGAGAGGGGCGTTGATCAGCCAGGTGCGGGCCTCGTCGTCGTCGCGTGCGGCGATCGCGTCGATCAGGTGGCGCAGTGCACGGCTCTCGGCGTGGTCGGCCAGCCACACCAGGGCCGCTGTCGGGCAGTCGAGGGCGGTGAGCGCGCCGACCACGGGACGGGTGAGAACCCTCAGCAGGCCGAGAACCTTGAGGTACGGCACGTCTTCCGGCTCACCGAGGCGAGCCAGGAGCGCGATGCCGGCGTTCACGGCCGGTGTGCTGGTGCCGGTGCGTGTCAGACGGCGGCCGAGAGCGCGGGCCGCCTCTGCGTCTGCCAAGGGCAACTCGGCGATCGCGGCCTGGACATGAGAATCCCGGACTCCCAACGCGTGCAGCCCGCGGTGGATCTCGTCGGCGGCGCGGACCGTGTCCGGATCGGACAGCAGGGGAGCGAGGGTCTCCCGCACACCTGCTTCGGCCTCGCGCCAACCCGGCGCTGCGCGTCTCTGCGGCGAGTCGGGCGAGGGGTGGTTACCGTGCGGGAGCCGACCGTCGGGCTTCGACTGGTGCAGGCTCAGCGCGTATGCGTACAGGGAGGGCCGAGGGGCGGGGACTCCACCGCCTGCCTGGGCGCTCATCGGGTGGGGCAGGACTCGATTCCGTAGGTCATGCCGCGGATCCTGTCACCACTGGTCGGTTGACGGCCAGGGGTTTTGGGCGGTTGGGAACGGACCGGGGGGACGGTCCCGGGAACGTCCGCCCTGCTCATCTCCCACCACTCGGGCCTGACCCCGTTTCAGGTCAAGAGCATGCTGCACCTGATGGCGGCGGGTGTTGTCGTCGGGTGAGGGGGAAGAGTGCCGGGCGGCCGGTCACATGTGTTCGGCCTTCGCTTTCGCCTTTGCCGATCTGCTGATCCAGGACTGACAGCACCATCGGGCGAGTCCGCCCACGGCGAGGGATACGAGGATCGCCCCCCAGCCGATGACGTGCGGCAGACCGGGGAAGAAGGCGAAGAAGGCGAGCGTGGCGACGAGGCCCGAGACGAATGCGGTAATCCCTGCTCGGCGCCGCCGAGTTCTCCACGCCTGGTCCGGACCCTGGTCTTTGTTCTGCTCGATCATGAACAACTCACTTCGTGATGTTGTGACACTGGCTCACGCGACGCGTTTCGCCGACATAGAGGCGGGCGCACGCCTTTCCGTAACGAGGCAGTGTCTGGGGAGAGTTGTTCCGCATCGGGTCGATCTTGCACTCGGTGTGTGTCGTACCGCGGGAAGTGCGGTAGGTCCGGTTCTCCGTGTCGGCATAGGTGAAGTCGATACGCCAGTTGCAGAAACCGCTGCTCAGGGCGCCGACGAAAACGCAGTTGTACTCGACGGTACGCACGGGAGTCGACCCGATCGCGCCGGCTTGTGCACCGGTCGGCGCGGCACGGAGGCGAACTCCATTGGCCGTCAGGACAGTTGCAGGATTACGGGTCGATTCACCGCCGTATGCGATCAGCGAACGACCAGCTGACGGAAGAAGCACTCATCCTCGCGGAGGGTTCCGTGCGGGCCGTGTTGAGCATGGTTGTTCTGATGGCCGCTGGGCCGGAAACGGGGTGTGTTGTATGGCAGTTGAGGGTGACTATCCCGAGTTGATCCGTGACGAGGAGCCCTGGCAGGCCGTGGGGGACCGGAACGGTTACGCGCATGTGCGGGTGTGGCGGGTGGGCGTGGGGCGCGTGGTCGTGGTGCTCAGTGGGAAGGGGGCCGAGTATCACCCGGAGGCTCTGCTGCCCCTGCTGCGGGCCGAATATCCGGGCGACGCCGTCGAGTTCTTCTTCCATCGGCCGATGGACTGGATGGCCCTGGGGTACTACGCGGAGCTGACGTCGGGCGACGACGGGACGGTGACCGTCACCCACATCGCGGGGGACGCGCTGGCCGCACGGCTCGGGCCCGCCCTGTACGCGACCGAGGACCCGGACGACCACTCGGCGGGTTACGGCGGCGCCTGAGCCCCGGCCTACGCCCCGGCCTACGCCCCGGCCTGCGCCACCGCGCGGTCAGCGTGTCGCGTCCGGGCGGTTGCCGCCGGTCAGCGCGCGGACGCACCAGCCGATGATCGACGCGTTGACCACCGCGCCGAGGACGACCGCGACGATCAACACCGCGGCGCCGCCCGGCAGTGCGAGCAGGACGAGGCTGGCCGGGGCGGTGGCAATGAGGGGGACGACGAAGGCCATGGCCCCGTCCGAGTCGGCGGGGATGTTGACGGCGATCGCCCAGACGAGCAGCCCCGCGCAGAGCGCGAGGTAGGCGAGGGCGAAGGGGTTGCGGAGGTTCCGGCCCAGTCGGTGCAGAGGGGAACGGGCCGCGTGGGCATCGGTACCGGTCATGGAATGGGCTCCTGGGGAGAGGACGGGAGAAGACGGGAGAGGACGGGAAGAGACCGTCAGAGGGCGAGACGAGACCGTCAGAGGTGGTCCGCGCCCGGTGGGTTCGGGCGGGTGATGCCCAGGTCGTAGGCGAGGATCGTGGCCTGGACGCGGTCGCGCAGGCCGAGTTTGCGGAGCAGGGCGTTCACATGGGACTTGACCGTGCCGACCGTGATGCCCAACTCCCCAGCGATCTCCGCGTTGTTGAGGCCGGAGGCGAGCAGGCCGAGGACGTTGCGCTGGCTGTCGGTGAGGCTTTCGAGTTCGCGCGGGCCGGAACCGGCCGCATCCGAACCGGAGTCGGGGTGGAATCCCGTGCCCGCGCCCGACGCGTAGTGGCCGATCAGGCGGCGGGTCGCCGACGGTGCGAGCACGCTCTCGCCGCTCGCCACCACCCTGATGCCGTCCAGGAGTTCGGAGGCGTGCACGTCCTTGAGGAGGAAGCCGGAGGCCCCCGCGCGCAGGGCGTCGAAGACGTACGCGTCCAGGTCGAAGGTGGTGAGCACCAGGACTCGGGGGGCGTTCTCCTTCCCCGTGATGATCCTCGTCGCGGCGATACCGTCGAGTTCCGGCATCCGCACGTCCATCACGACCACGTCGGGGGCCAGTTCGGCGGCGAGCGTCACCGCGGTCGCGCCGTCCGCGGCCTCTCCTACGACCGTCATGTCCTCCTCGGCGTCGATCACGGCGGCGAAGCCCGCCCGGACGATGCCCTGGTCGTCGACGACCAGCACCCTGAGGCTCATCGTTGTCTCTCCTCGTCGTCCGGCACCGTCGTGAACGGCAGCCGGAGGTGGACCGTGCCCGGCGGCCGACCGGTCGTCAGGGTGCCGCCGAGCGGCGCGATCCGCGCCGTCAGCCGGTCCCGTGCGGCGGAGTCCGCGGCGCGTGGCACACCGGTGGCCTTGATCGTCAACGTACCGTCGACCGCGTCGAGTTCGAGTACGGCGGGTTCGGTGTCGCCGGTCGCGAGGAGAGTCTCGGCGACGTGGTAGGCGGCGAGGTCCACCTCGGTGGGGAGGTGTTCCGGGACGCGGTCGGTGAGACGTATCTCCACGTCGCGGCCGGTGGCCCGGCACTGGTGTGCGAGCAGGTCGAGGGCCTGGAGGGTGGGCTGTGGGGTCAGTTCGGCTGCCGTGTCGCCGTCACGGACCGCGTCCAGGAGGGCGCGCATCGCGCTGAGTGCCTCGCGGGCGCGGGTCGCCGTCGCGTCCAGCCGGCCCGCCTGTGCTTCCGCGATCATGTCGGCGGTGCGGGCCAGCACGGTGGATTCGAGGCCGGCGGCGATGCGGCGGCGTTCCGCCCAGGCGTCCCGTACGGCTTCCTCGGTCCAGGTGGCGAGGCGTTGGGTCTGGGAGTCCTGGGCTGCGGTGGCGCGTTGCCGGCGCAGGGTTCCGATCCAGTGTGCGGTGGCCGTCACCAGCGACACTGCTGCTGTTGCGAACAGGATCACCAACCAGGTGGGGATGGTTGTGCCGCGGTGCAGTACGGCGATCGTCAACGCTGTTGCGTGTGCGGCTGTGGCTGCAACTGGGAAGAGAGGGAAGGGGACTTGAGGTAGTCGGTATGTGCGGGCCGGTGGGGGCTGGTCGCGCCCCGCGGCGGAGCCGCCAATCGATATAGCCTCGCGCCCCTTAAAAGCCGTTAGCGCGGCCCATGTTGCCAACATGCTCAGTGTTGGTGGCAGCAACACCGGACCGGTGTAGTCCCCCACCCCCATCGCCACCGGCCACAACAACGCCAAGCCCAGCAACGCCCCCTGCGCCAAACCGCGCGCCCTTCTCAGCCACAGCAGGGCCACCGCCTGCGCCGCCGCCAGCAGGGCGAACAGCACCCCCGCCGAGACATGCGAACCGTTGCTCGGCGCCGACTCCGCCCGGATGATCAGGACCGGCAGCAGGGGCTGTACGCACAGACCGAACGCGGCGACCACCTGGGCCATGCGGTAGCTCGGCGGGACGGAGTGCTCCACCGGGCCCGCCGTACGGCCGGGCAGCGTCGCGCGTACCTCCCAGCCGCCCTCCGCCGTGGGGCCGGTGGTCAGGGTGCCGCCCGCCTCGCGGGCGCGGGAGCGGAGGAAGCCCTGGCCGCGGCCGCCGCCCAGGCCCGCGCCGTGGGCCGGGGTGCCGGTCGGCGGGGCCGCGCTGGTGATCACGACGTCGGTGCGGGTGTCGCCGTAGCGGCAGAGCACCGTGGTGCGCGCGCCCGGCGCGTGGCGGGCCACGTTGGTCAGGGCCTCGCGCACGATGCCGTAGGCCGCGTCCGCGACGGCGCCGTCCGGGAGGGGGTCGATCTCGAAGTCGACGGGTTGGTCCAGACGGCGGAAGCCGGCGATCAGGGCGCGCAACCGCTCCTCGGGGGAGGGGAGTTCCTCGCGTGAGGGGGCCGGGGCGCGTACCGCGCCGAGCGCGCGGGTGACCTCGCGGCCGGTCTCGGTCGCGAACTCCAGCGCCTCGGCGGCGAGTTCGGGGCGGCGTTCGCGCAGGCCGAGCGCGGCGCCGGCCGTGACGACCACGGCGGTGAGGTGATGGGCGCTGACGTCGTGCAACTCCCGTTCCATGCGGCGGCGTTCGGCCGCCGGGAGCCGGTGGCGTTCGGTCTCGGCGCGGTTCAGGAGGAGTTCGGCCGCCTGGCGGGCGCGACGGGTGCGCCGTAGGACCATGCCCGCGCCGCACGCGGTGGCGTAGAGGAGGGCGGTCAGGACCAGGTCGAGGCCGTTGTTGTCGCTGAGGCCGTTCAGGTTGATGTTCTGGAGCAGCTGCCAGAGGACGAGCGTGACCACGCACAGGACCGTGGTGAAGGTGTCGCGCTCGGCCGCCACCGAGAACAGGGCGAGGGCCACGCCCACGGTGCCGAGGAGCGCCATCGCCCCGGTGGGCAGCGGTCCCGCGCCCACCGCGCAGGCCGCCGCGACGACGACGAGCGTGGTCACCGGGCGGCTGCGGCGCAGCGCGAGCGCGGCCGTCACCGGTCCGGCGACCAGGGCGGCCACGAGCAGGTCGGCCGCGGTCGGTACGGTGCCGCGCAGCAGCGGAGCCACCGGCCACACCAGGGCCTGGGCGCAGATCAGCAGGACCGGGAGCAGCCGGTCGTCGGTTCGTTTCATGGCACTCAAAGGCTATGGGCGCGGGCGAGGGGCCCGGCTCGGGCTGAAGGGGGATTGCGGCCCCGGGACTCTCTATCTCTGGTTTGACGCGGCAACCGTTCTCCGGCCGGAGGACCGCGCCCCGCCCCGCTCCTAGGCTCGATCACATCGAGGGAAGCGGTCGACCACCGCCTCCCGCACCAGCCACACCACTCAGGGGGATCTCCTATGTCCGTGTCCAAGCGCGCTCTCGTCTTCTCGCTCGTCGGTGTCGCGGCGGTCGGCGGAGTCGTCGCCGCCGGTCTCGCCGCGTCGGCCGCCTCCACGCCCACCGAGCCGACCCTCACGAACGGCTCCACCCGCTACGTCGCCCCGACCGCGAGCGCCGACGGCTCGTTCACCTACACCGTGGACGTCACCGACGACTCGGGCATCCGCGGCCTCAAGGTCGTTGCCTGGCCCGCGAGTTCGAAGCTGAACCCGATTGCGGCGGACCTGCGTGACGTCGACTCCGCCACCTGCAAGCCCGCCTCGGGCGACACCTCGCGCTGCACCTACACCTTCAAGGTCACCGAGAAGGAAGCGGCCGACGCGGCCAAGGGCACCTGGAACGTCTCGACGCTGGCCACGGCCAAGGACGGCGGCACGGCGTTCGTGTCCGAGGCTGCCGCCTTCGAGGTCGCCGGCTGACCCGAAGGCCCGCGCGCACCGGCAACGGCGCCCCGTCTCCATCGGGACGGGGCGCCGTTGCCGTGGAGAAGACAGGAGCGGGGCAGGCGTCAAACAGGCCCTTGTACGTCTGCCAGCCCGTCGACACCTTCGTGCGCGGGCCGAACGAGCCCTTGTCGTTGCCGGAGTTGCGCCACAGGGTGCCCGTGGTGTCGCGGGAGACGAGGTCGGGCTTTCCGTCGCCGGTGAGGTCGCCCACGCCGATGACGGCGTTGTAGCCGTCGCCCCGGTTGGACGCGAGCTTCACGCGGGGCCTGAAGCCTCCGGTGCCGTTGCCGTCGTAGCGCCACAGGGTGTTCGACCTGTCCTGGGCGAGGAGGTCGCCGTGGCCCCGTACACAATGGGGCGAAAGTCCACGCCGTACGCCCTTGTCCCACGGCCCTCGCGGGGCGCTCGCCGGGCCGTGCGGCGACCGAGGAACCGGAGGTCGGGGTATGGCCAACTCCACTGCGGCGGCCGGAGGTTACTCCGCCACCCCGCTCGCCAGGAAGATCGGCGTCAAACCGGGGCACCGGGTCCGGCTGCGGCACGCGCCCGATGGGTGGGACATTCCCGGGCTGCCCGACGACTGCGAGGTCGCGGACGGCGGTACGGACGGCGCGGACGTCACCGTCGCCTTCTACCGGGAGTGGAGGGAACTGGACGCGGAGGGGACGGAACTCGTCCTCGGTCTCGACGACAGCGCCATGCTGTGGATCGCCTGGCCGCGCAGGGCCGCGGGTCACGTCAGCGACATCACCGAGAACGGTCTCCGTGACCTCTTCCTCCCGCTCGGTGTGGTGGATGTGAAGGTCGCGGCGCTCGGGGAGGACTGGTCGGGACTGAAGTTCGTGCGGCGGAGGGAAAACCGGCAAAGCGGCAACAAAGGTCCCGCAAAATGAACTTGAGTCGTATCCACCCGCCGACGTAAGGCAACATCTTGGTGAACGGCGAGTGTTGCGCGGTCAGGGCGCGGGCATCGCCGGATGGCCGGATGGAGTGAGGGACGTGGTGGAACCGAGGATCGCCGTCGCCGTGGTGACCATGGGAAACCGGCCCGCCGAGGTCGACGCGCTCCTCGAGTCCGTGGCCAAGCAGGACCTCCCGCCGGCCCGCATCGTGATCGTCGGAAACGGCTGCCGGCTCCCGGAGTTCGCCGACCGGCTCTGTCTGCCGGGCGAGGTCACGACCATCGACATCGACGAGAACCTCGGCTGCCCCGGCGGACGCAACGTCGGACTGGCCCGGCTGCGGGAGTTCGGCGACGTGGACGTCGTGGTGGAACTCGACGACGACGGACTCCTCGTCGACGCCGACGTGCTGCGCCGGGTCCGCGACCTGTACGCGGCCGAACCGCGCCTCGGCATCGTCGGGTTCAGGATCGCCGACGAGCACGGCGAGACGCAGCGGCGCCATGTGCCGCGGGTCGGCGCGGGGGACCCGATGCGGGGCGGCTATGTCACCGGGTTCCTCGGCGGCGGCCACGCGCTGAGCATGGCGATGCTCGCCGAGACGGGAGACTGGCCGGCCGAGTTCTTCTTCGCGCACGAGGAGACCGACCTCGCCTGGCGGGCCGCCGACGCCGGCTGGCACATCCGCTACGTCCCCGAACTCCTCCTCCAGCACCCCAAGACCTCGCCCGCCCGGCACGCCATCTACTACCGGGTCACCGCCCGCAACCGGGTCTGGCTGGTCCGCCGCCGGCTCCCGCTCGCACTCATCCCCGTGCACCTGGGCGTGTGGACACTGCTCACCCTCGTACGGACGCGGTCGGTCGGCGGACTGCGGGCCTGGTTCGGCGGATTCGTGGAGGGCGTGCGCGAACCGGCAGGGGAGCGGCGGGCCATGCGCTGGCGGACGGTGTGGCGGCTGACGCGGCTGGGCCGCCCGCCGGTCGTCTGACCGGACCCGTAGTACCTCGGACGTAAGGGACGAGGGCCCCGGTCGATCACCTCCGCCGACCGGGGCCCTCTCGCGTCCCCGGACCCGGCCACGACGGCGACACTCCCCCGAGTTGCGCGTCGTACGCGCGCACCGTCGGGCCAGATCCGATGAAGTGATCACATCAGGTCGCGCCAACGAATCGCTAACATGTGGCCAACGGTGCGCCCGATGCTCCGGGGACGGATGGCCTGAAGTCGCCGCGCGGCAGCGGGAGAGGGCGGGTACGGTAGCGGATCCCGGCCCTCGACGACCGGGACGGGCTGGCGGGAAACCGCCGGACACAGGGCGGAAATCCGCCAGGGACGGCGGAGAACTCCGCCGCGGAGCACGGCCGAGGGGGCCGCGCGGAAGGGCGACGGGTCGGTGTGATGCGGTGCGAGCTGCGGTTCGGACTGCTGGGCACGACTGTCCTCTACGGCCCCGACGGCGACCTGGTGCGGCCCATCGGCGGCACCAAGGTGCGCGTCCTGCTCGCCGCGCTGCTCCTCGAACCGGGCCGGGTCGTCTCCGTCGACGCACTCAAGGACGCCCTGTGGGGCGGCTCGCCGCCCGCCTCCGCGCACGCCTCCCTGCACAACCACGTCACCCGGCTGCGCCGCCTCCTCGACGACCCCGAACGGCTGCGCGCCATCCCGCCGGGCTACCAACTCCGCGTCGACGACGGCGAGTTGGACGTCCACGTCTTCGAGTCCCAGGTCACCGCGGCCCGCGCCGCGCACGCCGACCGGGACTGGCCCCGGACCGTCCGCGCCTGCACGGCGGCCCTCGCGCTGTGGCGCGGCACCCCGCTCACCGGCCTGCCCGCCGAACTCGGCGGCTACGCCTTCGCCCAACGCCTCACCGAGGCCCGCCTCCTCGCCCTCGAATGGCGCTACGACGCGGAGCTCGCCCTCGGCGGTGCCCGACTCGGCGCGCTGGTACCGGAGTTGGCCGCGCTCGTCGCCGACCATCCGCTCCGCGAGGGCTACCACCGCCAGCTGATGCTCGCCCTCCACCGCACCGGCCGCCAGCCCGAGGCCCTCGCCGTGCACCGCGACCTGCGCAACCGCCTGATCGAGGAACTCGGCATCGAACCGGGGGCGGGGGTGCGGGAGGCGCATGTGGAGGTGTTGCGGGGGGTGGCGCTCCGGGACGCGAACCCCGGGTCCGTCGAGACCGGTGGGGGCGTCGGCGAGGACGGGCCGGTGGACGGACAAGCCGCGGCCGGTGCGCCCGCCGCCCACTCGCCCCCGCCGCCCCACCCCGCCCAACTCCCGCCCCCGCCCGCCCACTTCACCGGCCGGGCCGACACCCTCGACGCCCTGCGCGACACCCTCGCGCGCCGCCCCTCCGCGGAGCCCGGCTCGCACCCCCTGGTCGTGATCAGCGGCATGGCCGGCGTGGGCAAGAGCGCTCTGGCGCTGCACACCGCGCACGCGCTGAGGGAACACTTTCCCGACGGGCAGTTGTACGTGAACCTGCACGGCGCCACCCCGGGCATGGCCCCCCTCACCGCCGGCCAGGCCCTCCACGCGCTGCTCCGCGATCTCGGCGCCGAACCCCGGCACATCCCCGAACACCCGGACGCGGCAGCAGCGTTGCTGCGCTCGCTACTGGCCCCCACCCGCACGCTCATGGTGCTGGACGACGCGGGGAACGCCGGCCAGGTACGGCCGCTGCTGCCGGGCGGCACGGGCTGCGCGGTGCTCGTCACCAGCCGTTCGCCGCTGACCGCCCTCGACGGCGCCCGCCGCTTCCCGCTCGCGCCGCTGTCCGGGGAGGACAGCGCGGCACTGCTGCGCGCGGTGTCCGGCCGGGACGGCCTCGACGCGGCCCACCCACTGGTCGAACTCACCGGCCGCCTCCCCCTCGCCCTGCGCGTGGTCGCGGCCCGCCTCGCCGCGCGCCGGGCACTCACCCCGGGTGTCCTGGCCGGCCAACTGGCCGCGACCGAGGACCGGTTGCACCACCTGGAGTACGACGACCTCAGCGTCCGCCGTTCCCTGGCGGTGGCCCACGACGCGCTCGCCGCCTCCGACCGCGAGACCGACCGCGACGCGGCCCTCACCCTGCACCACATCGGCGCCCTCGACCTCCCGGCCTACGGCGCCCCCCTCCTCGCCCGCCTCACCACCACCGACCGACGCCGGGCCGAGGCCGCCCTCGACCGCCTCGTCGACGTGGCCCTCCTGGAGGAAACGGCATACGGCCGCTACGCCCCCCACGACCTGGTCAGGGACTTCGCCCGTGAACTGGCGGCGGCGCCGAGCGGTGATATCGCGGGGGCCGAGGCGTCCGGTGGGGGCACGGAGGCCGGACCGCGCACCGACACCGGGGCCGTCGGGCCCGCCGGTGGCGTTGTGGGAGCCGGGCCGTGCGGTGACGTCACGGCGGACGGGGCGCGTGCCGACGGCCGGGCGACCGAGCCGCGCAGCGGTGTCGCGGTGGTCGGCTCGCGCGGCGGCATCGTAGGGGGAGGGCGGCCGGGCGACCTCGTCGACGTCGCCCTCGCCTGGTACGCCGCCGTTGCCGAGCGGGCGCTCACCGCGATCGTCGAGCCGGGGCTCGATCAGGACGACCGGCGTCGGCCGACCGCCGCCCAGTTGTCCGGGCATGCGGCGGAGGTGGCGGCTGTCGCTCCGTTCCGGGACTCCCAGGAGGCGTTCGCCTGGGGGGACCTGGAGCTGGAGAACGTGGTGGCGCTCGTCAACCGGTACGGCGGCAGCGCCGACCGGCGCAGGACCGCCCAGGTGTCGACCCTCGTCCGGCTGCTGTTCCCGTATGTACTGCGCGGTGGCCGGGTCGCCGAGATGGAGGTGCTCGGGCGGGTCGGTCTGGGTGCGGCGCGACGGCTCGGGGACGACGCGGCGGAGGCGTACGCGCTGGGCGATCTCGCCGGGCTGCACTTCCTGACCGGCCGGCACAGCGAGGCGCTGGGCCTCAACGACCAGGCGCTGGCCATCTGGTGGCGGCTCGACGCGACCTCCTGGATCCGGCGGTGCCTCAACAACCGCGGTCTTCTTCTCGAAGGCCTGGGCCGGCACACCGAGTCGGGGGTCGCGCTGCGCCAGAGCCTCGCCTACTCACGGCAGTTGAACGATCCGTACGGCGAGGCCGTGACCTACAGCCATCTCGGCAACCTGTACGAGCACACCGATCCGCGCGCCGCCATCGAGCAGCACCGGCGTTCGCTGGCCATCGGTGTCCGGATCGGCGCGGTGATCGTGCAGCACTCCGCGCACTGCAACATCGGCTACGCCCACCTCGCCCTCGGCGAACCGGCCGCCGCCCTGCCGCACTTCGAGGAGAGCCTGCGCATCCTCGGCGACCTCGGCGACTGGCACGGCGAGTCGCAGACCAGGCTCGGACTGGTCCGGGCGCTGCGGCTGCTCGGCCGGACCGAGGCCGCCGACACCGAGTGCGCGGAACTGCTGCACCGCGCGGACGCCCGCGCCGACCGTTACATGGGCGGCCTCGCCCGGCACCAACTCGGCCTGCTGCTGAGGGAACAGGGGCGGGCGCAGGAGGCGTACGAGGAGTGGCGAACCGCCCTCGCCGCGCTCGACGGCACCGACGAGAAGGCGGTCGTGGAGGAGCTGGGCGAGCTGTTGTCGCAGAATGACGCGCGTTGACAGTCGTAGGCCTCGGTCCTACTTCGCGTCGGCGTAGCACTCGACCACCGCCACGGTGAACGGGAAGCGGACCGGCGTCTCCCCGAACGTCAGCCGTCCGGCCAGGTCGGCCGCCTCCCGTATCGCGGCGGCCACGGTCTCGGCCTCCTCCTTCGGGCAGTGCACGATCACCTCGTCGTGCTGGAAGAAGACCAGCTCGGCCGCGAGCTCCGCGCAGGACCGGCGGAGCGCGGCGAGCATCAGCAGGGCCCAGTCGGCCGCGCTGCCCTGCACGACGAAGTTGCGGGCGAAGCGGCCCCGGGCGCGGGAGTTGGTGGAGGCGTAGCCCGGCACCCAGCCCTGGTCGGTGGGCGCGGTGACGGGGTCGTCCTGCGGGATGCCCGCCTCCTCCTCCGCGTCCTCGCCGCCGGCCACCGGCGGGCAGGTCCGCCCCAGCCAGGTCCGTACGAGCCGCCCCTCCTCACCGGCCCGCGCGGCGTCGTCGACGTACGCCACCGCCTTGGGGAACCGGCGTCTGAGCGCGGCGAGGTTCTTGAGGCCGTCGCCGGAGGTCTGGCCGTAGACCGCGCCGAGCACCGCGATCTTGGCCTGGTCGCGGTCGCCGGAGAAGGCGCGGTCGGACACGGACTGGTAGAGGTCGGTGGGGCGGCCGGCCACCTCCATCAGCCCGGGGTCGCGGGAGATCGCGGCGAGCACCCGGGGCTCCATCTGGTCGGCGTCGGCGACGACGAGCCGCCAGCCCGGGTCGGCGACCACCGCGCGCCGGATGATCTTGGGGATCTGGAGCCCGCCCCCGCCGTTGGTGACCCAGCGTCCGGTGACGGTCCCGCCGGCCAGGAACTCGGGCCGGAACCGCCCCTCCCGCACCCAGTCCTGCAACCAGGACCAGCCGTGGGCGACCCAGATCCGGTACAGCTTCTTGTACTCCAGCAGCGGTTTCACGGCCGGGTGGTCGAGGGACTGGATCTCCCAGCGCCGGGTCGACCTGACCTTGACGCCGGCCTGCGCGAAGGCCTTGACGACGTCCGCGGGCAGGTCCGGCCGCACCCGTCTCCCGAACGCGGCCGACACCTCGTCCGCCAGCTCGGCGAGCCGCCTGGGCTCGCCCCCGCCCGCGTACCGCTCGCCCAGCAACTCGTGCAGCAGCTCCCGGTGCACGTCGGCGCTCCACGGCAGCCCCGCGCGGTTCATCTCGACGGCGACCAGCATGCCCGCCGACTCCGACGCGGTGAGCAGCCGCATCCGGTCGGGGTGCTCGGTGGTGTCGTGCCGCCGCTGCTGCTCGGCGTACACGGCGAGGAGGTCGGCGAGGGGAAGATGAACGCTCTGCGGCTCGAAGAGCGAGGACTGCGAGCCGGGTTCGGCGGCCCGCTGCGGCGGATCCGGCGGTACGGGTCCGCCGCGCAGCCGGGCCAGCGCGGCGGCGGCCGACCGCGGCTCCCCGTGCCGCCCCTCGTACCCGAGCAGCAGGGTCTCGGCGTCCTCCACGTCGTAGCACCGCTCCACCCGCACCCCCGCGGCGAGCAGTGCCGGATACACCTCGGCGGTGGACCGCCACACCCACCGGCTCACGTCGGGCCGCCCGCGCACGGCCCCGACGAGATCCGGCTCCCACCGCACGGCCCCCGGCCCGGGCAGCCCGTCGGGACCGAGGGCGGCGACCTCGACACCACCGCCCTCGGCCGGGGCGAGCGCCCAGCGATCGGTCATGTCAGCGAGTGTGGCACGCAGGTCTGACAGCGGCCCTGACCTGCGCGAACCGGCTCGCGGGCGAGGCGTCTCCGAGCGGCTTGGCGCGGCTCCGAGCGAAGAAATGTCACGCGCACACTCGTACGAGTGACGCATCACGAGATCGCGGGCGGCCCTCTCGCCTACGCTGACAGGGTCGCTCCGTACGAAGGAGGTCCGCCGTGGCACTGACCGCCCCCGAGCGTCGACTGAGTCCTCATCCGAGTCCGACGGAGGAGAGGCGCATGGACGCGTCCGTCGAGGCCGCCTTCGATGCGTTCGACGCCGCCGCCCCGGAGGGCTGGCGCGTGGAGTTGATCGAAGGGAAGATCCACGTGGTGCCTCCGGCCAATGGGGAGCATGAAGAGATCGTGTCCGAGGTCACCGGCCAGGTCCGGGACCATCGAAAGGAATACGGTCGCTACACCGGCCTCGGTCTGCACGTTCCGGGAGCGTCCGACACCGGCAAGGTCATCCCGGACCTGGTGATCGCCCCGAAGGGCAGTTTCGCCGACGACCAGCGGTACCACGACCCCGCGCCGGTCGTCCTCGTCGGCGAGGTGACCTCCGAGTCCACCGCGGCCAACGACCGCGGGCCCAAACTCCGCGGTTACGCCCGCGCGAGCATCCCCTGCTACCTGCTGATCGACCGCGAGGCCGGGACGGTCATCGTCTACAGCGAGCCTTCCGAGGACCGCTACACGCGCGCAGCCGAGATCGAGATCTCCAAGAGCGTCGCCCTTCCCGAGCCGCTCGGGTTCGACCTCGACACGAGCCAGTTCTGAGGTCGGCCCGTCGGGGCCCGTCAGCCCTGGAGCCGGTGCAGCATCTCGGAGATGTGCCGTTCGCTCGTGGGCTTGTCGATGCCGAGGCTGTTGAGCACGCCCTCGCCGTTCTCGTGCTCCAGGAGGGCGAGCAGGATGTGTTCGGTGCCGATGTAGTTGTGGCCCAGGCGCAGGGCCTCGCGGAAGGTGAGTTCCAGGACCTTCTTGGCGTCCGGGCCGTAGGGGACGAGGTCCGGGACCTCCTCGGCGGCCGGCGGCAGCGCCGTGGCCGCCGCCTGCCGTACGGCGTCCAGGGCAACCCCCTGCGCGGTGATCGCCTTGCCCGCGAGGGCGTCCGGTTCGGCGAGCAGACCGAGGACGAGGTGTTCGGGGCGGCCCTCGGGGTTGCGGGCGGCGACGGCCGCGTTGTGGGCGGCCATCACGACATTGCGGGCCCGTACGGTGTACCGGCTGAACCCCTGACTCAGGTCGAGGTCCGCCGACTCCTTGGCCACGAAGCGCTTCTGCGCGGCCTGCCGGGTGACCCCCATGCTCTTGCCGATCTCCGTCCAGGAGGCCCCCGACCGCCGGGCCTGGTCCACGAAGTGGCCGATGAGATGGTCGGCCACGTCCCCCAGGTGATCGGCGGCGATCACCGCGTCCTGGAGCTGGTCGAGCGGCGCGGGGTGGACCTTCTTGATGGCCGCGATGAGGTCGTCGAGACGTACGGATGAGGTGACGTTCGGATTGGTCGTCATGCGTCAACCGTAGGTTGACAGTGCGTGGGCGTCAACCCCAGGTTGACACCCGGCCGTGGTGGCGACTGTCGGGCCGGCCTCAGCTCGGCTTCAGGTCGGTGTGGGGGTCGATGGCCCAGTGGTTGCTCCGCAGGACCCGGTCCGCGAACGTGACGTTCCGCTCGTCGATGAAGCGGAAGCCGAGCGACCGGCAGATGCCGTTCGAGGCCGCGTTGCCCGTCGCCGGAAACGCGTGCACCACGCCCCAGCGGTCTTCGTCCCGAGCCTGTTCGAGGAGGACTCGGGCCGCGCGTTTGCCCAGGCCGCGGCCCTGGAATCGCGGCAGGACCATCCAGCCGATCTCCGAGACGGGCCCTTCGTCGCCGTCGTGGGACCAGATGGTCACCGACCCGGCCACCGTGGCGGGAGTGTCCGGGTCGGGAATGATCATCTTGACCCAGCAGGTGTCGGCCGCCGCCTCGGCGGCGTCCCGACGCGCCTTGCCGGGCTGGAGTTCGCGCGGCAGCGGGCCGCCGAGGTCGGCCATCATGACCGGGTCGCACCGCATCTGGATGTAGGCGTCGGCGTCGTCCGCTGTGACGTTGCGCAACCGCATGGGGCCTCCTCGATGTAGTAGGCACTGTGTTACCAGCACTCCAACGCCCTTGGCTCCAACCGGAGTTGGTTGTCCACAGGCTGTGGATGAGCGAGCTTCTTCGTCCCGCCCGCCGAGGTGGGCCAAGCCGTAGGCATGACACTTCGGCGAAAACTGGCACACTTTTTTCAGGGTCCCCCTCCCCTCCACCCCATGAAACGATCGACCCGTGAGCAGCACGACCGGCACCGTGGAGCGCGCGTTCGAGGCGGCCCTCTACTCCGACACCCATGACGCCCTCGACGCGGGCGCCTCGATCCTCGCCGCCGACCCCGCGGCCGACGCCGAACTCGACCGGCGGGGGCGGGAGTTCGTGGCGGCGGCCTGGCGGCGCGGGTGGCAGCCCGCAGATGTCGTACGGCTGGTTCGGCGGGAGTTGGACGACGTACACGTACGGCTGCTGTCGGAGCTGATTCGCGCGCAGGCGCCCGACGACCGGGCGCGCGGCCCGCGGTGGGCGGCGCAGCTGGACGAACTGGCCGCCACCGCGAAGCCCGCCCGCACCGATCGCTTCACGCACGCCACCACCGCGCTGGAGCTGTATCGCCTGCTGCTACGGCTGCCGGGGCTCGAACCGCTGGACGAGCCGAAGCGGCGGCACGACAGCGGGCGGCCCGCGTCCCGGATGCTCACCCGGATCCGCGCGCTGCTCGCGAAGGCGGAGGCGACCGGCTTCCCGGAGGAGGCGGAGGCGTTGAGCGCCAAGGCGCAGGAGCTGATGGCGCGGCACAGCATCGACGAGGCGCTGCTCGACGCACAGGCGCCGGCGAAGGACGCGCCCGGTGCCTGCCGGATCGGGGTCGAGGCGCCGTACGAGCAGGCGAAGGCGGTGCTGCTGGACGCGGTCGCCGGGGCGAACCACTGCCGGGCGGTGTGGAACGAGGCCTTCGGTTTCTCGACCGTCGTCGGGTTCGAGGGCGACCTGGAGGTGGTCGAGCTGCTCTACACCTCGCTGCTGGTGCAGGCCACCACCGCGATGACGAAGGCGGAGGCCGCCCAGCGCGCGGGCGGACGGCGGCGTACCAAGACCTTCCGGCAGTCCTTCCTCGCGGCCTACGCCCACCGCATCGGGACCCGGCTGGCAGAGGCCGCAGGCACGCAGGTGACCGACGATCTGCTGCCGGTGCTCGCGACCCGCGAGGTCGCCGTCACCGGCCGGCTCGACGAGATGTTCCCGGAGACGACCACGACCCGGCTGCGCGGGGTCAGCGACGAGGCGGGCTGGACGCAGGGCGCCGAGGCGGCCGACCGGGCGCAGGTCGGGGCCCGGCCGCCGCTCGAGTGACGGGCGTCAGTCGCCGGCCTGGGTGAAGGCGCCGACCGAGGCGTCCGAGTCGCTCACGGAGGTCTTGCCCTGGACGGGGCCGTACGACCACTTGTAGCTCGCGCTGTCGCTGCTGCCGGGCAGCGTGATGACCAGCTTCGTGGCGGCCAGGCTCAGCTTGTCGCCCGCCTTGCCGCGCACATAGGTGATGGTGAAGGACGCCGCGTCGCCCTTGGCGAGCTTCAACTTCTGTGCCTTGGCGCCCTGTTGGGTGGTGAGGGCGACCTTGGTGCCGCCGCCCTCCAGCGAGGCGCCGGCGAAGCCGTCCAGGGTGCACGGCTTGCTCTGGTTGGTGAGCGAGACGGGCACCTCGCCCGTGTCGCCGGCGGACGGTGCGGTGCTGGCGGGACCGACCTGGACGGCGACTCCGTCGAAGGAGCAGGCCGAGCCGTTCTTGCTGTCTCCGGAGGAGCTGCCACTACCGCCGCACGCGGTCAGGAGCAGGGCCGACGCGACGGCGGTGACGGCGAGGGGAATGGTGCGCATGAGGGGATCATCCCGCACCCGGCACCGGTCCGCCGACACGACCGGGACCGGACTGCGGACACGACCGGGACCGGACTGCGGGCACGGCCTATGACCCGAGGCCCGCCGTCGCCAGTCCGGACGGCAGCTTCCCGCCCTCCGCCTTGGTGTACGTCTCCTTGCCGAGACTGCCCGACCAGGTGACCGAGAGGCCCGACTTGCTGACGGAGCCGACCATTCCGGTCGCCCGGGTCGTGCTCTTGTCCGTGCACTTGAGGTGGATCATCTGCATGCCCGCCTCCTCGCCCGCGGTCCCGCTGCAGATGCTCCCGCCGGTGGTGAACAGGGCGGCCTGCTCGCCGGTGATCACCAGCGCCACGGCCTTGCCGTCGGTCGTGGCGAGCCAGCTGCCCTGCAACTCGGCGGAGGCGGCCGACGGACTGCTGCCGGTGGAGCCCCCGGACGCGGTCGAGGTCGCGCTCGCGTTCGGGGCCGAGGTCGCGGACGCGCTCGGCGTGGACGAGGAGTCGTCCTTGGAGCCGCCGCCGCTGCACGCGGTCAGGACGAGTGCGCCCGCCAGACCGGCGGCCGCCGCCGCGATCCGTACCGTCGACACCGTCGAAATCGCCGTAGTCACTGGTAGCTCCCAAGCTGTAGCCGGACGGCCGTCCGGTCGGCCTTGGCCGGACGACCGCAGCAAGCTACCAGGGCCTACCAGGAGGATTTGCGGACGCCGGGTAGGTATCCGCTGTGAGCCTGCCCGCGCAGGTTCACCCGGGACAGTCCGAACGCGCGGAAATAGCCGCGGGGCCGCCCGTCGACCTGGTCGCGGTTGCGGATCCGGGTGGCACTGGCATCACGCGGTTGCCCGCGCAACTCCCGCTGGGCGGCGGCCCGTTCGGCCTCGGTCGAGGTCGGGCGCCGGATGATTTCCTTCAGCTCGGCCCGTCGCGCCGCGTACCGCGCGACGATCCGCTGCCGCTGCTCGTTCTTCGCGATCTTGCTCTTCTTGGCCATCAGACCCGCACCCCGCGGGCCCGGATGCGGGCCACGGCCGCCTCGACGCCGATCGCGTCGACGGTCCTGATCCCCTTGGTGCTCAGCCGCAGCCGTACGTAACGGCCCTCGCCGGGCAGCCAGTAGCGCTTGGACTGGATGTTCGGGTCGAAGCGGCGCGGGGTGCGCCGGTGGGAGTGGGAGATGCGGTTGCCGAAGCCGGGCTGTGCGCCGGTCAGCATGCAGTGGGCGGACACGGGTGACGTACCTCTCCTCGATCGGGGCCGTAGCCGATGCTGTTAATGGAATTCATTTTCAGTAAGGTATCAGCATGGCTCGCAACGAACTCCGCCCGGTCATCAAGCTCCGGTCCACCGCCGGCACCGGCTACACCTACGTGACCCGCAAGAACCGCCGCAACGACCCCGACCGCCTGACCCTGCGCAAGTACGACCCACTCGCCCGCCGCCACGTCGACTTCCGAGAGGAGCGCTGACCGAGATGCGCGAGAACATCCACCCGCCCTACGGCCCGGTCGTCTTCCGGGACCGCGCCGCGAACCACGCCTTCCTGACCCGCTCGACGATGACGAGCGAGAAGACGATCGAGTGGGAGGACGGCCACACCTACCCGGTCGTGGACGTCGAGATCTCGAACGTCAGCCACCCCTTCTACACCGGCACCGCCCGCGTCCTGGACACGGCCGGCCGCGTGGAGCGCTTCGAGCGCCGGTACGGGAAGCAGGACTGACCGTGCCCGACCTCTCCGTCGCGATCGTCGCCGGCCTGCACGCCGACGCCCGCAGAGCGACCGTCGCCCGACTCCTCCACGACGTCCCCGGCAGCGTCGTACTCCACCACGACCTCGCCACGGCCGCCGCCGGCACGGTCATCCGTACGATCCGGGACGCCACGGGCATCCTCGACGCCGGCGAGGCCCCCCTCGTCAACGACTGCGCGTGCTGCGCCCTGCGCGAGGACCTGGTCCCGGAGCTGCGCGGGCTGGCGGCGGCCGGTCGGGTCCGCCTGGCGATCGTCGAGTTGTGGGACTCGGTCGAGCCCAAGGCGATGGCCGAGGTGATCACCTCCGGCGGCCTCACGCTCACCGGCGTCATCACCGCCGTGGACCCGGCCCTCCTCCTGCCCTGCCTCGGCAACGGCGACGACCTCGCCGACACCGGCCTGGCGGCGGCGGCCACCGACCGGCGCACCGTCGCCGACACCTTCGCCCGCCAGCTGGAGTACGCCCCCGTCCTCGCGGTCCTCGACTCGGAGGAGGCCGACGACGAGGACCGGGAACTGCTGGGGCAGTTGCATCCGACGGCCCTGCACATACCGCTGGGGGACGGCGACTTGGCGACCGCCGCTCTCGCCGGTTTCGACGTCGAGGCCGCTGCCGCCGCCCAGCATCCCGCCTGTGCCCTGCTCCCCGTCGAGGCCGACGCGTGCGGGGTGAGCACCTTCGTCTGGCACCGGTGCCGGCCCTTCCACCCGGAGCGGCTGTACGCGGCGCTGGAGGACCTGACCTGCGCCGCGGCCCGCAGCCGGGGACGGTTCTGGCTCGCCGACAAGCCCGACGCGCTGCTCCACTGGGACGCGGCCGGCGGCGCCCTGTGCGTGGAGGGCGCGGGGCCGTGGCTGGCCTCGTTGCCCGACGCCGCCTGGGAGTTGGTGCCCCCGGTACGCCGTGCCGCCGCCGCGCTCGACTGGCACCCGGAGCACGGCGACCGCTGCCAGCACCTCGTCTTCACGTCCCCCGGCCTGGACCGCGACGGCCTCGAACGGCTGCTGGAGCACTGCCTGTTGACCGACACCGAGTACGCCGCGGGCCGCGCCGCCTGGAAGCGCCTGCCGCCCGCCTTCGACACCCTCCTGGAGATCTGACCGTGCCCCGCAAGCCCGAGCGCAAGACCGCCAAGTCCCGCCGCAACCCCCTGGACGCGGCCGGAGTGACGTACATCGACTACAAGGACACCGACCTGCTGCGGAAGTTCGTCTCCGACCGCGGCAAGATCCGCAGCCGCCGGGTCACGGGTGTGAACGCCCAGCAGCAAAGGCAGTTGGCCGCCGCGATCAAGAACGCCCGGGAGATGGCATTGTTGCCCTACGCGACGCGATAGCCGTCCTCTCCCGGAACACGAGAGCCCCGGTACACGTCTTCACTAGTGCATGTCTTGTGAGGAAGTGGCGGAAGCACATGTCCCGCACGGACCGGGGCAGACGCTGGAACGGCATCGGTAAAGCAGTCGTCAAAGCTGTAACCGGAGGAGCACCCCGCGTGCACGTGCATCTGCCCATGCATCTGCACATGAACAGGGCTATGATCCGGAACAGTTGACCACTGCATCAATGGCCACACCAGCCAGTGCACAACCGGGAGCGACCTGTGGACCACCGCGTTGACAGCGTGTACTTGGGGTTCGACGTGTACAACGGCATGGCTGCCACGCAGCTGGACGGAGTGGCCTGGCAGAAGAGCAGGCACAGCAACTCGCAGGGTTCCTGCGTGGAGTTCGCGCGGCTGCCCGGCGGCGACGTCGCGGTGCGCAACTCGCGCTTCCCGGACGGTCCCGCGCTCGTCTACACGCGCGCCGAGATCGAGGCGATGCTCCTGGGCATCAAGGACGGCGAGTTCGACCACCTGATAGCGGGATAACGGTCACCGCAGGACACAGGGCCCACAACGCGCGTAGAACCGCGGCGCCGAAATGCGCCGCGGTTCTCATGTGTCGTCGCGCAGACAGTCCGTCTGGAGCCGGAACAGCGCCCAGACGACCTTGCCGCTGAGCGTGCCGGCCAGCGGGTGCCAGCCCCAGCCGTCGCTGAACGAGTCGACGAGGAACAGGCCCCGGCCCGACTCCGCCGAGAAGTCGTCGGAGTCCTGGGCGACCGGACTGTCGTGGCTGGGATCGCGCACCGCGCACACCAGCCGCTCGGTCCACCGCATCAGATGCAGCCGCACCGGCGGCCCCTGCTCCACGGCGCGCGGGGTGTTGGCCGGCAGCGCGTGCCGCAGCGCGTTGGTGACGAGTTCGGAGACCACCAGGCAGACGTCGTCGAAGCGGTCGCCTATGTCCCACTGGTCGAGCGTGCGGCGGGTGAACTGCCGTGCCTCGCGCACCGCTTCGTAGCGGGCGGGCAGAGAACACGATGCGGCGCTGGACACGGCCGAGGGGTCCAGCGGCGGAAGGCCCTGCCGTAACGGCTCGAGCATGGTCGATCCATTCGTCCCCATGCGAGGCACTCCCGGGAATTCGCGGTCGTTGCGATGCAGCGGTGGCGCGAGACCATGGTTTCGGATGCGTAGGGCAGATGCAAGGGCAGATGCACGTGCAGCTGACCGAATTGGACCCTCCCGTACCGCTTGTTGGCCATTTTTTCCGCCAACTTCGCGCCGATCTCGGCCTCGGACCTTGCATCTCGCTGACGACTTCCTGACAACTTCCTGTGAACAGGAGCCTCTTCTTTCCATTTCTGTAATCGAACGAGTACTGCTCGAAGTGTTTTAGTGGCAGACTGCGGCCCCTGAAGACGGTTGGGGAGGCTGGCGAACGTGAGCGCGGGAGAGCCCGGATCGGTGGTGCGGCGGATGCTGCTCGGCTCGCAACTCAGGCGACTGCGGGAAGCACGTGGGATCACTCGCGAGGCCGCGGGGTACTCGATCCGTGCCTCCGAATCCAAGATCAGTCGCATGGAGCTGGGGCGAGTGAGCTTCAAGACGCGGGATGTAGAGGACCTGTTGACGCTGTACGGCATCACGGACGAGGCGGAGCGCATCTCACTCCTCTCCCTCGCGAAGGAGGCCAACGTAGCGGGCTGGTGGCACAGTTACTCGGACGTCCTGCCCAGTTGGTTCCCCACCTATGTGGGCCTGGAGGGCGCCGCCTCGCTCATCCGCGCCTACGAGGTGCAGTTCGTGCACGGACTCCTCCAGACCGAGGCCTACGCCCGCGCGGTCGTCCGGCGCGGTATGAAGGGCGCGAGCGAGGCCGACGTCGAGCGGCGCGTGGCGCTGCGCCTGGAGCGGCAGAAGTACCTCGTCAACGAGAACGCCCCGGACTTCCACATCGTCCTGGACGAGGCCGCCCTGCGCCGCCCCTACGGCGACCGCGAGGTGATGCGCGGTCAGCTCCAGCACCTGATCGACGTCTCCGAACACCCCAACGTCCGGCTCCAGATCATGCCGTTCGGCTTCGGCGGCCACTCCGGCGAGTCCGGCGCCTTCACCATCCTCTCCTTCCCGGAGTCGGACCTCTCCGACGTCGTCTACCTGGAGCAGCTCACCAGCGCGCTGTACCTCGACAAGGCCGAGGACGTGGCCCAGTACGAGAAGGCGCTGAAGGAACTCCAGCAGGACAGTCCGGGCCCGGACGAGAGCCGGGATCTTCTCAGGGGACTACTCCAACTCTCTTGAAACACAAGTACGATGACGTGTGATCAGACCGTGATGATCGATGATCGGGTCTGCTGTTGATCGTGTCTGCTAGCGATTGAGGGATCACACATGTCGTCCTACTTCACCGACCTGGCTCAGCAGTACATCGACGGTGAGTGGCGCCCGGGCACCGGCTCCTGGGACATCATCGACTTCAACCCGTACGACGGCGAGAAGCTGGCCTCGATCACGATCGCCACGGTCGACGAGGTCGACGAGGCGTACAAGGCGGCCGCCCGCGCCCAGAAGAAGTGGGCCGCGACCAACCCCTATGCCCGCCGTGCCGTGTTCGAGAAGGCCCTGCGGCTGATCGAGGACCGCGAGCAGGAGATCGCCGAGGTGATCATCGCCGAACTCGGCGGCACGCGCCTCAAGGCCGGCTTCGAACTGCACCTCGCCAAGGAGTTCCTGCGCGAGGCGATCCACCTCGCGCTGCGCCCCCAGGGCCGGATCATCCCCTCGCCGGTCGACGGCAAGGAGAACCGCGTCTACAGCGTCCCGGTGGGCGTCGTGGGCGTGATCAGCCCCTTCAACTTCCCCTTCCTCCTCTCCCTCAAGTCGGTCGCCCCCGCACTGGCGTTGGGCAACGGCGTGGTCCTCAAGCCGCACCAGAACACCCCGATCGTCGGCGGCTCCCTGGTCGCGAAGATCTTCGAGGACGCGGGCCTGCCGGGCGGTCTGCTGAACGTCGTCATCACCGACATCGCGGAGATCGGCGACGCGTTCATCGAGCACCCGATCCCGAAGGTCATCTCCTTCACCGGTTCCGACAAAGTCGGCCGCCACGTCGCGACCGTCTGCGCCTCGCAGTTCAAGCGCTCGGTCCTCGAACTCGGCGGCAACAGCGCCCTCGTGGTCCTCGACGACGCCGACATCGACTACGCGGTCGACGCGGCGGTCTTCAGCCGCTACGTCCACCAGGGCCAGGTCTGCATGGCCGCGAACCGTGTCCTCGTCGACCGCTCGATCGCCCCCGAGTTCACCGAGAAGTTCGTCGCCAAGGTCAAGTCCCTCAAGGTCGGCGACCCGCGCGACCCGGGGACCGTGATCGGCCCGGTCATCAACTCCTCGCAGGCGGACGCCCTTTCGGGCGTCGTCGAGCAGGCGATCGCGGAAGGCGCGACGGCCCTGGTCCACGGCGAGACCAACGACAACCTGGTCGCGCCCTCGGTCCTCACCGGCCTCCCCGCCGACTCGGACCTGCTCCGCCAGGAGGTCTTCGGCCCGGTCGCCTTCCTCATCCCGTTCGACGGCGAGGAGGAGGCGGTGACCATCGTCAACGACACGCCGTACGGCCTGAGCGGCGCCGTCCACACCGGTGACATCGAGCGCGGTGTCAACTTCGCCAAGCAGATCGACACGGGCATGTTCCACGTCAACGACGGCACCGTCCACGACGAGCCGATCGTCCCCTTCGGCGGCGAGAAGTCCTCCGGCCTCGGCCGCCTCAACGGCGACACGATGCTGGACGCGTTCACCACCCTGAAGTGGATCTCGGTGCAGCACGGGCGCAGCGGGTTCCCGTTCTGATCCCTTGAACGGCTGATTTTTCGAGTACGGCGTCGCAGCCCGGGCCATTGAGGACAGAACCTGACCTCGATGGCCCGTAGCTTCGTCGGTGTCGGGCAGGGGGACGGGCCTCCTGCCGACACCGGCGAAAGGCGACGGTCATGGTCACTCACGTAGCGGCAGAGGCGCGGGGCGACGAGCGCGGGGCGCTGCTCGCGTTCATCGAGGAGCAGCGGGGCGGCATCCGCCGGGCGCTGCTCTGGCTGACCGAGGAAGAGGCCGCCAGTAAGCCCAGCGCGAGTGAGCTCTCCCTCTCCGGGCTGCTGAAGCATGTCGCCGAGGTCGAGCAGGGGTGGATCGCGCGGGCCAAGCAGGAGCCGCCGGCCATCCAGCGGGACCAGAGCAACTGGCACGAGACGTTCCAGCTCGTCGACGGCGAGACCGTCGAGTCGCAGCTCGCACACTGGGAGAAGGTCGCCGCCGAGACCGAGGCGTACGTCCGGTCGGTGCCCAGCCTCGACGACACGTTTCCGCTTCCGGACCAGCCGTGGTTCCCGCCGGAGGGCCGGGTCTCCGTGCGCTGGGTCTGTCTGCACCTGATCCGCGAGACCGCCCGGCACGCCGGCCACGCCGACATCATCCGGGAGTCCCTCGACGGCGCTACCGCGTTCGAGCTGGTCGCGAAGGAGCAGGGCACGAGCTGGGGGTGACCCGCCGGGTCCTACGCTGGCCCCATGTCAGCGATCCGTCTCCTCGTGCTCGGCGCCGTGCGCCAGCACGGGCGGGCCCACGGCTACCAGGTGCGCAACGACCTCGAATACTGGGGCGCGCACGAGTGGTCCAACGCCAAGCCCGGCTCGATCTACCACGCGCTCAAGCAGCTGGCCAAGCAGGGCCTGCTGCACGCCCACGAGATCGCGCCGTCCACGGCCGGGGGGCCGCCCCGCACCGAGTACGAGATCACCGACTGGGGCACCGAGGAGTTCCTCCGGCTGCTGCGGGAGGCGCTGACGTCCTACGACCAGCAGATGGACGTGAAGTCCGCCGCCATCGGCTTCGTCGTCGAGCTGCCGAGGGCGGAGGCGGTGGCGCTGCTGAAGGAGCGCACCCGGGGGATCGCCGCGTGGCGGGCCTCGGTCACCGAGCACTACATCCCCGAGGACGGGCCCGAACAGCTGGGCCACATCGGCGAGATCATGAACCTCTGGATCCACACGGCCGACGCGGAGGCCGCGTGGACCCAGGGGCTGATCGACCGCATCGAGGGCGGGGCCTACACGTTCGCGGGGGAGGGCGCGCCGTTCGTCGGGGTGCTGAAGGACGGCGAGGAGAACCCCTATGCGACGGGGGAACGGCATCCGGGGGATGCCCACTAATCAAGTTTGACTAATGCTGCCGGTGGCGTTACCTTCACGATGTTTGGGTGAGTAGTCAAACTTGATTAGTGGAGGGTGCTCGCGTGGCCGACATGGCGATCAGCGTCGAGGACGCACGCAAGACGTACGGGAGCAAGGGGGGCAGGAAGGGCAAGGACGCGAAGAAGGCGCTCGACGGGCTCGACCTTCGGGTCGTGCGCGGCACCGTGCATGGTGTGCTCGGGCCCAACGGTGCCGGCAAGACCACGCTGGTGCGCATTCTGTCCACCCTGCTGCGGCCCGACTCCGGGCGGGTGGAAGTGGCTGGGCACGATGTGGTGACCGAGGCGCGCGCGGTTCGGTTCCGTATCGGCCTGCTCGGCCAACACGCCGCTCTGGACGAGGAGTTGGGCGGTCGGCAGAACCTGGAGATGTTCGGCCGTCTCCATCATCTCGGCGACCGCCGCGCGCGCGTGCGTGCCGACGAACTCCTGGAGCGGTTCGACCTCGCCGACACCGGGCGCAAGCCCGTCCGCGCCTACAGCGGGGGGATGCGGCGCCGTCTGGACCTCGCCGCCTCGCTCGTCACCGATCCAGAGATCCTGTTTCTCGACGAGCCGACCACCGGGCTCGATCCGCGCGGGCGGGCCGAGGTGTGGTTGGCCGTCCGGTCCCTGGTCGGCAGGGGTACGACGGTGCTGCTCACGACTCAGTACCTGGAGGAGGCGGATCAACTCGCCGGGCGCATCTCGGTGGTCGACCGGGGGCGGGTCATCGCCGACGGCACCCCGGACGAGCTGAAGTCCCGTACGGGCGGCGACCGTATCGACGTCGTCCTGCGCGACGCGGGGCAACTGGGCGCCGCCGTCGCCCTGTTGCCCGTTCCTGAGGCGGGTGTCTCCGTCGATGTCGACCGGCGGCTGCTCAGCGCGCCGGTCACCGACCGGATGACGGCGCTCTCCGGGGTCGTACGGGCGCTGGAGGAGGCCGGGATCGACGCCGAGGATGTCGCGTTGCGGCGGCCGACTCTGGACGAGGTGTTCCTGCATCTCACGGGAGCGGGAGCAGAAGAGGGCGAGGTGGCGGCGTGAGCGCGTATGTCCTGACGGATTCCTGGACCATGACCCGGCGTGAACTCGCCCACTGGGCGCGGCAGCCCGTGCAGGTCCTGGTGAGTCTCGTCTTTCCGGTGATGCTGCTGCTGATGTTCGGCTACCTGATCGGCGGTGGGCGGGCGGTCGAGGGGGCCTACGTCGACTATCTGGTCCCGGGGATGCTCGCGTTGACCATGGCGTTCGGGCTTGAGGGCACGATGCTCGCGGTTACCCAGGACCTCAACAAGGGGGTGATCGACCGGTTCCGGTCCATGCCGATGGCCGACGGGGCGGTTCTGGTGGGGCGTTCGGCCGCGGACATGCTTCAGTCGGCGATCGGACTGGTCGTGCTGATCGGGGTCGGGCTGGCGCTGGGGTGGCGACCGCAGGGTGGGGCCGGGGGGTTCGCGGGGGCCGTGGGGTTGCTGTTGCTCTTTCGGTTCGCCATGTTGTGGGTCGGGATTCAGCTCGCGCTGGTGGCGGGGCGGCCCGAGATGGTGCAGGCCGTGCAGATTCTGGTGTGGCCGGTCGGGTTTCTGTCCAACGCGCTGGCCACTCCTGCTGCCATGCCGGGGTGGCTGGGGGCTGTTGTGCAGTGGAATCCGATGTCTCAGACCGCTACCGCCGTGCGTGAGCTTTTTGGCGGTCCTGGTGGGGAACCTGGGCATGTCTGGGCTGCTGTGGTCTGGCCGCTCGTGCTGTTCGCTGTGTTTTTTCCGCTCGCGGTACGGCGGTTCCGGGGGCTTGGGCGGTAGTCGGCTGCGGTTCGTTGTGGGTCGGTGCCGTGTCGGGCGGCCCCCCCCCGACACGGCACCTTCTCGCCGTACGCGGCTGACGGCCTCAGTGGTGGAAGCCCGTGGCCGCTCCCTTGTCGCGGGTCAGGGGGTACGGCTGGTTCCGTAGTTGGGGGAGGAGTTGCGTCAGGTCGTCCAGGAAGAGTTCGGCCAGGTCTGCCGAGAAGCCGTTGCGGCAGACGATGCGGAGGACCGAGAGGTCCTCGCGGTTGGCCGGGAAGGTGTACGCCGGGACCAGCCAGCCGCGTTCGCGCAGGCGGCGGGAGACGTCGAAGACGTCGTAGGCCGTGACGTTCGGGTTTGTGGTGAAGGCGAAGACCGGCAACTCGGTGCCCCGGGTGAGGAGTTCGAAGTCGCCCAGGGCCTCGACGCGGTCTGCCAGGCCTTGGGCCACGTCGCGCGTCGACTGTTGTACGGCTCGGTAGCCCTCTCGGCCCAGGCGCAGGAACGTGTAGTACTGGGCCACTACTTGGGCGCCGGGGCGGGAGAAGTTGAGGGCGAAGGTGGGCATGTCGCCGCCCAAGTAGTTGACGCGGAAGACCAGTTCCTCGGGGAGGGCTTCCTTGTCGCGCCACAGGGCCCAGCCGACGCCCGGGTAGACCAGGCCGTACTTGTGGCCCGAGGTGTTGATCGAGGCCACGCGCGGGAGGCGGAAGTCCCAGACCAGGTCCTCGTCCAGGAAGGGGGCGACCATGGCGCCGGACGCGCCGTCCACGTGGACCGGGACGTCGAGGCCCGTGCGCTCCTGGAGGGCGTCCAGGGCGGCGCACAGGTCGGCGATCGGTTCGTAGGAGCCGTCGAAGGTGGAGCCGAGGATGCCGACGACGCCGATCGTGTTCTCGTCGCAGAGGTCGGCGGCTGCTTGGGGGTCGAGGTGGAAGCGGTCGCCCTCCATGGGGACCTGGCGGGCCTCGACCTCCCAGAAGTTGCAGAACTTCTCCCAGCAGACCTGGACGTTGACGCCCATCACCAGGTTCGGGCGGGCTGCCGGGTAGCGGTCCTTGTTGCGCTGCATCCAGCGGCGCTTCAGGGCCATGCCGGCGAGCATGCAGGCCTCGCTGGAACCGGTCGTCGAGCAGCCCACGGCCGCGGACGGGTCCGGGGCGTTCCAGAGGTCCGCGAGCATGGCCACGCAGCGCTTCTCCAGCTCTGCCGTGCGTGGGTACTCGTCCTTGTCGATCATGTTCTTGTCCCGGCACTCCGCCATCAGGACGCCGGCTTCCGGCTCCATCCAGGTGGTGACGAAAGTCGCCAGGTTGAGGCGGGAGTTGCCGTCCAGCATCAGCTCGTCGTGCACGAGCTGAGCCGCCGTCATCGGGGGGAGCGGTGCGTCCGGGAGCCGGTGCTTGGGGGGTGCCTCGGTCATGCCGCCGACCGGATTGGCCTCCCCGTAGAAGGGGTTGACCGACATGGGGCGTTCTTCGGGCTGCTCGGGACCTTTGTGCAACGGCATGCGCGTGCCTCCTGCGGAAAGAATCAAAAGGATCAACGGGTGTCAGCGGACCGGAGTTCCGTCCGCGCGCAACTGCATCTGCGGTCGCCCCGTCACCAGCAGCCAGGCCGGCAGCGAGGCGATGCAGAGCAGGGCGAGGATCGCCGGCGAGGCCACCAGGACGGCGGCCGTGAACAGGCTCACCCAGCCCTGCCGGGTGATCGCCAGGAGCATGCCCAGCACACCCGCGGCGACGGCGAGTGCCGGATCCACCGCCGGTACGAGCGCGTGGGCGAAGAGGCCGAAGGCGGTGCCGATGAAGACCGACGGGAAGATGCGGCCGCCCCGGAAGCCGCAGGACGCGGCGATCACGAGGGCGGCCAGCTTCACGAGCGTCATGGTCGCGAACTGTCCCGCCGACCAGCCCTCCGGGTCGGCGGCCAGTTCGCCCACCTCGTCCAGTCCCTTGAAGAGCGTCAGATGGCCGCCCACGGCCGCCAGGAGGCCCAGGACCAGTCCACCGGCCGGAAGCGCCAGCATGGGGTGTTTGAGGCGGGAGAAGGCGGCGTGGGCGTACGGGAAGGCGTGGACCGCGCACATGCCGAGCAGCGCGGCCAGCGGTGCCAGTACGAGGGCTGCGAGCAGATCGCCCCATCCCGGCCTGCCGAACGCGGGCAGGTGCAGGTCGAAGGTCGGATGGGCCACCAGGGTGGTCGTCATGGCGCCGGCCCCGGCCGCAGCGAGCGGCGCGAACACGTTGTCCCACAGCGCTCCCTTCGTCTGCCGCGCGGCCAGCGCCTCCGAGATGAGCAGCGCCGCCGCGACCGGCGTCCCGAACAGCGCCCCGATCGTCGCCGACTCGGCCAGCGCTCCCCAGACCCCGCCCGGCACCCGGGGCGCCAGCCTGCGGCCCGCCCACAGCGCGAGTCCCACGTTCACGGCGATGATCGGGTTCTCAGGGCCCAGGCTCGGGCCGCCCGCGAGCATCAGGGCGGTCGCCAGCACCAGGCCCGGCAGCACGGGGGGCGGCAGGGGTACGGCCTCCAGGCCGGTGGTGGCGGGGTCGGGACCGGCGTGCCCCGGGACCTTCCACACCACGAGCCCGACCGCGATGCCGGTCGCGGTGAGCATGACGAGCATCCACAGCACCGAGTAGCGGCCGATGCCCAGGGCGTCGGGCAGGTTCTTCCACAGCACGTGCTGGAGCTGCTCCGCCGCCGCGCTCACCCCGAGGAAGAGCAGACTCGCGAGCACGCCCACGACCAGGGCGGGGACGATCAACGGCAGCAGGGCGCGCGCCGGGGTCGTCGGGGCAACGGGTGCCTGTTGCGCGCTGTCCTGGGCCACGCGATCACCATAAGCGGGCAAAACGGACCCAACATCTTGAGGCCGACCCTCTTGAGAAGGTGCGGCCTGCGGGGCTTGCACCTCACGTGGCGTGAGGCCCCACCGTGGAGCGCGGACACAGAAGGGAGCGGAAGTGAGCCACTCCGTAGGACAGGACTCCTACTCCGTGGGACAGGTCGCCGGATTCGCCGGGGTCACCGTGCGCACGCTGCACCACTACGACGACATCGGGCTGCTCGTCCCGAGCGGACGCAGTCACGCGGGCCACCGGCGCTACGGCGACGCCGACCTCGACCGGCTGCAACAGATCCTGTTCTACCGGGAGCTCGGCTTCCCGCTCGACGAAGTCGCGGCCCTGCTCGACGACCCGGAGACGGACCCGCGCGCACACCTGCGCCGGCAGCACGAGCTGCTGACCGCCCGGATCGAGAAGCTCCGGAAGATGGCCGAGGCCGTGGAACACGCCATGGAGGCACGCACGATGGGCATCAACCTCACCCCCGAGGAACGCTTCGAGGTCTTCGGCGACAAGGACCCCGAGCAGTACGCCGAAGAGGCCGAACAGCGCTGGGGCGGCACCGAGGCCCACGCCGAGTCGCAGCGCCGGGCCGCCCGCTACACCAAGGCCGACTGGAAACGCCTCCAGGCCGAGGTCGACGACTGGAGCGAGCGCTACGCCGCCCTGGTCACCACCGGTCAACCACCCACCGCCGAGGAGGCCTTGGACCTGGCCGAGGAACACAGGCTCCACATCGACCGGTGGTTCTACGCGTGCTCCCACGAGATGCACGTCTGCCTCGCCGGGATGTACGTCTCCGACGAGCGCTTCAAGGCGTTCTACGACGCGATGGCGCCCGGTCTGGCCGAACACCTCCGGGACGCGATCCTGGCGAACGCGTCCCGGCACACCTCCTAGCGACTCGGCTAGGGACCCGGCCCGGGGTCACATCCGGGCCAGCACCACCGCCGTCCCGTAGGCGCACACCTCGGTGCCCACGTCCGCCGCCTCGGTCACGTCGAAGCGGAACGCCAGGACGCCGTTGGCGCCACGCGCGCGTGCCTGCTCGACGAGCCGCTCCATGGCCTGGTTGCGGGTCTGCACGAGGGTCTTGGTCAGCCCCTTCAGCTCACCGCCGACCATCGACTTCAGACCGGCGCCGATCTGGCTGCCGAGATGCCGTGAGCGCACGGTCAGCCCGAACACCTCGCCGATCACCTGCTCGACCCGGTATCCCGGAACGTCGTTCGTCGTCACGACCAGCACATCGGCCTGCGGCCCCTGGCCGCCGCCGTACTCTTCGATACCCATGGCTCACAGCTTTGTCCTACGAGATGCACAGTGCATCCTGGAGACACCGGTGGAACCTGGGGCGGACACATCGCGTTGATAGCTTTGTGCGGCTGTACCTGGACGCTGGCACCTCCCTCCACCCCTCAGGAGCCCGGAACCGTGATGACGCTCGCCCTCGGCCCGAGCTGGCTCGACCCGAACACGATGCTCGACCGGTTCGGGATCTGGGGCCTCCTGCTCGTGGTCTTCGCGGAGTCCGGCCTGCTCATCGGGTTCTTCCTGCCGGGTGATTCCCTGCTGTTCACCTGCGGCCTGCTGATCACCGCGGGCACCCTGGACTTCCCGCTGTGGGCGGCCGTCGCGCTGATCTGCGTGGCCGCGATCCTCGGCGACCAGGCGGGCTACATCTTCGGCAAGAAGGTCGGCCCCTCGCTCTTCAGCCGCCCGGACTCACGCCTCTTCAAACAGGAGAACGTGGTCAAGGCGCACGAGTTCTTCGAGAAGTACGGCCCCAAGTCCCTGGTCCTGGCCCGCTTCGTGCCCATCGTGCGCACGTTCACGCCGATCATCGCCGGCGTCAGCGGCATGAAGTACCGCTCGTTCCTCACGTTCAACATCATCGGCGGCGTCCTGTGGGGCGCGGGCGTGACCCTGCTCGGCTCCTGGCTCGGCAACATCGACTTCGTCCACAAGAACATCGAAGCGATCCTCATCCTGATCGTCTTCGTCTCCGTGATCCCGATCATCATCGAGTTCCTGCGCGCCCGCTCCAAGGCGAAGAAGGCCCCCCAGGGACCCCAGCGGCACGAGGAGCAGCCCGGAGACCCGGCCGCGACCCAGCCGTTCCCGGTGATCATGGACGACTCGACGACCCAGCTCCGCCGAGTCGACACCCCTCAGCAGCAGCCCCAGCAGCAGAACAACGGCTACGACCAGAACAACGGCTACGACCAGTACTACGCGCAGCCCCAGCAACAGCAGGCGTACCCCCAGCAGACGTACCAGCCGCAGCCTTACGGCAACCAGCAGTACCCGCCGTACGACAACCAGGGCCAGGGCCAGGGTTACTCGCAGAACGGCTATCACCAGGGCTGATTCCTGGGAGGCGCTCAGAACCCCCGAGTCCGCTTGGCAGCCCGCCGAGCCCCAGCGGACGCCCCCGGCACCCGCAGGAACAACCGCGAGATCTCCGACCCCAGATTCACCCCGATCGCGATGGCCATGGCGAGCGACGCCGCCGTGGCCAGCGACACCAGTCCCTTGTCGACCTCGTTCTGAGCGATCGCCAACAACCCGAAATACGTGGCGGACCCTGGCAACAGGGGCCCGATCGCCGCGGTCGTGTACGGCAGCGCCGACGCGAACCGGTACCGGGACAGCAGCTGCCCGAACAGCCCGACGAGCCCCGCCGCGACGGCCGTAGAGGCGACCGGTGAGATCCCGGCGACGTAGTGCATCGCGCCGTACACCGACCAGGCGACGCCTCCGTTGAGGGAGACGAGCAGGACGGTGGATCGTTCCTGCTGGAGCAGGACGGCGAAGGTCAGGGACAGCAGGACGGACGCGCCGATCTGCCACAGGGGGCGGTGGGAGTTGCCCAGGGCCACGTCAGGGTTGAGCTGGGCGTCGAACTTCACGCCGAAGTACAGGACGGTCAGCACGCCGGCCACGATGCCGACGAAGAAGTACATGACCTCCAGGAGCCGCGCCGCCGCGGTGATGTAGAAGCCGGTGAGCCCGTCCTGCACGCCCGCCACCAGCGCCCGCCCGGGCAGCAGAGCGAAGAGACCGCCGGTGATGACCGCGGAGGCCTTCACGTCGACGTCGGCGACCGTGAGGGCGACCCCTATCGCGGCTGGCGGCATCGCGGCGACCGTGAACTGGTAGAACTCCGGCAGCCCGCGCCCCGCGCACAGCCAGGCCAGCCGGTCGCCGAGCATCGCGCCGAGCGCGGCGGCGAAGAAGACGACGACGTCACCGCCGACGAGGACCGAGGCGGCGCCCGCCAGCAGCCCGCCGGCCCCGGTCAGCACCCACCCGGGGTACGGGTGCCGGTTGCGGCGCATCTCCGCGAGCCGCCGGTAGGCGTCCTCCAAGGAGAGTGCGGTTTCCGGGTCGCTGAGGTCCTGTACCAGCCGGAACACGGCCGCGAGCCGCGTGTAGTCGGTGCCCCGGCGCCGTACGGTCCGGGACGCCGTCACCGGATCGTCCACCAGGGAGGGCTGATAGGAGATCGAGAGGAGGGTGAAGGTGACCGTCGGCTCGCAGCGGTCGAGGCCGTAGGAGCGGCAGACCGCGAACATCGCCGCCTCGACGTCCTCCGCGCCCTCCCCGCCCGCGAGCAGCAACTCGCCGATGCGGAGCGTCAGATCGAGCACGCGCGGGACGGCGGGGCCGCTGTCGTCCTGCTTCTGCACCGGCTCGGGCGCGGGCCGCTCGGTCACCGGCATGCGCAGCATCGTGCGCATCCGGTCCTGCCAGGGCACGTCCTTGGTGAGGCTGACGAGGGGAATGCCGGTCGGCGGGGTGAAGGCGGGCGGGGCCTGTCTGGCGCTGTAGGTGCTGGGCGGACTGAACGCCGATCCCTCGGACTCGTCCGCGGCCGGCGTCGTCACGTCGAGCCCGCGTGGAACGGCGAACTCGGATGTCGTAGAAGACTCCCCGTCGACCGCCGCCTCGACTCCCGGGGGAGCCGTGAACGCGCTCCTGGCCTCGTCCGACTGCGGTTTGCGGTCCTCCGATTCCGTCACTCCGTAGCACTCCCTGTACGACGCCTCCGGTGATCCTCAGTATGCGCACAGACAGGAAAACGGGCCGCACGCGTGCGCGTGCGGCCCGTTCTGCGGCAGGGGGCTCAGTGGCCGCCCTGCTCCTTCAGTCGCTTGTACGAGCGCTCGATCTCCGCCTCGGCGTCCGTACGGCCCACCCAGTTGGCACCCTCGACCGACTTGCCGGGCTCCAGGTCCTTGTAGACCTCGAAGAAGTGCTGGATCTCCAGGCGGTCGAACTCCGACACGTGGTGGATGTCACGCAGGTGCTCCACACGCGGGTCGGACGCCGGGACGCACAGCAGCTTGTCGTCGCCGCCGGCCTCGTCGGTCATCCGGAACATGCCGATCGCGCGGCACTTGATGAGGCAGCCGGGGAAGGTCGGCTCCTCCAGGATGACCAGCGCGTCCAGCGGGTCGCCGTCCTCGCCGAGAGTGTTCTCGACGAAGCCGTAGTCGGCCGGGTAACTGGTCGAGGTGAAGAGTCGACGGTCCAGGCGGATCCGACCGGTCTCGTGGTCCACCTCGTACTTGTTCCGCGAACCCTTCGGGATCTCGATCGTGACGTCGAACTCCACCGGTGGCTCCTCCATGATCAGCACATAGTTCTGGTGGTTAAGTGTCCCTCACGCAGGTGTGTGATCGCGAAAGGGGCTGGTGGTCGTGCCGGAGCTGAGGCCTTGGCGGGCCGCGAGACCGCATGTGGCGCGGGTCGCGCGAGCCGTCCGGCCCCGTCTCGAGCGGGCCGCGCAATCCGTGAAACCCCAGGTCACACGGGTCAAGCAAGCCGTGAGACCGCGGGTCGCACGGATCAACCAGGCCGTGCAGCCCCGGGTCGCGCGGATCGCCCAGGCTGTGAAGCCCCGGGTGACGCGGCTCACTGACGCCGTGTCACCGAAGATCACCCGGCTCGTCCGAACCGTGTCACCGCGGGTCGCGAAGTTGCCGCGGCCCGACCGAACCTGGCGGTTCGCCGCCGTCGCCACCACCGCAGGGATGGCGCTGGCCGCCGTCGTGGTGACCGCCGCCGGTCCCTGGGACTCGTCCGGTCAGCGTACGGCCGAGCGGGACCACGCAGTCGCACAGGAACGTTCAGGTGGCGTAGATCACGGCCGTAATTCCGATACGTCCGCCAAGGCACCCCGACCCGCGCCGAGCGCCGCATCCGTCCTGGTCGCCCTCGGCGGTTCCGCGAGCACGCTGAAGTCCGCGCCGACCGGTACGGCCCTCGCGGACGTGCTGAACCCCCTCCTGGACAACGCGGCGCTCGGCACCCGCCACACGGCCGCCGTGGTGGACGTGTCGACCGGAAAGCGCCTCTACGGAGTGGGCGCCGAGGACGCCCTCACCCCCGCCTCGACCACGAAGATCGCCACCGCCGTGGCCGCGCTCTCCGCGATGGGCGCCGACCACCACATCACCACCCGCACCGCCCTGGAGCCCGACACCAAGGAGCTCGTCCTGGTCGGCGGCGGCGACCCCACCCTGACCGCCCACAAGGACGCCGAGGGCTGGGCCAGCCTGCGGACTCTCGCCGACAGCACGGCCGCCGCCCTGAAGAAGCGGGGCGTGCGCGAGGTGACGCTGTCGTACGACACGACCCTGTACGCCGGTTCCGAACTCCACCCGATCGGGGACAACGACAACCTCGCCCGGGTCAGCGCCCTGACGGCCGACGAGGGTCGTACCGACGACTCCTCCAGCGGTCCGGTGCGGCGTGTGCCGGACCCGGCGGCGGACGCGGCCAGGAAGTTCGCGGGCTTCCTCCAGGAGCACGGCATCAAGACGACGTCCCCGGGGCCCTCGAAAGCGACCGCGCGCGCGGACACCCTCGCCACGGTCTCCTCGCCCCCGCTGTCCGACATCGTCGAGCGGATGCTGACCAACAGCGACAACGACATCGCGGAGGCCCTGGCCCGCCAGACCGCCGTAGCGACGGGCAAGCGGGCCGACTTCGACGGGGGCGCCGCCGCGATCGCCGCTCAGCTGAAGAAGCTCCAACTCCCGGTCAAGGGCGCGGTGTTCAACGACGGCAGCGGCCTCAACCGCGACGACCGCCTCACCGCCGACCTCCTCACCGCTCTCCTCGTCAAGGCCGGCGCCCCGGCCCACCCCGAACTCCGCCCGGTCCTCACCGGCCTCCCCATCGCCGCTTTCACCGGCACCCTGACGACCCGCTACACGGACGCGACGGGCGCGGCGGGGGTGGTGCGGGCCAAGACCGGCACCCTGACGGGCGTCAACACGCTGGCGGGCACGGTCGTGGACAAGGACGGCCAACTCCTGGCCTTCGCCTTCCTGGCGTCGAACACGACGAACAAGCTGGAGGCCCAGGCGGCCCTGGACCACACGGCGACGGCGTTGGCGGCCTGCGGCTGCAGTTGAACCGCGGGGCAACGTTCCGACCGAGCCCGCCCCTGCCGCCCTCGTGCCCTGCCCCAAGCGGCGGCGCTCACGTACGGTTGACGCATGACGAGCATCGGTGGTGCCGAGATGGTCGACTGGAATCTCGCGGTGGCGACCGCGACCCGACTCGTGCGGCCGGGCCCCGAGGTGAGCCGTGACGAGGCCCGGGCCGTCGTCGCGGAGCTGCGCCGGCATGCGAAGGCCTCGGAGCAACACGTCCGGGGATTCACCCGGATGGGCACGGACGACATCCACGACACCCCGATCCTGGTCGTCGACCGCCCCGGCTGGGTGCGGGCGAACGTCGCCGGGTTCCGGGAGATCCTCAAGCCGCTGCTCGACAAGATGCAGGAGCGGCGCGGCAACACCCCGGGCGGCGCGGTCTTCGGCGCGGTCGGCGGCAAGGTGACCGGCGTCGAGCTGGGCATGCTGCTGTCGTTCCTGTCCTCGCGCGTGCTCGGCCAGTACGAGACGTTCGCCCCGGCGTCCCGCGAGCTGCCGGCGGGCGCGAAGGGCGGGCGGCTGCTGCTGGTCGCGCCGAACATCGTGCACGTGGAGCGCGAACTCGACGTACAGCCCCACGACTTCCGGCTGTGGGTGTGCCTGCACGAGGAGACGCACCGCACGCAGTTCACTGCCGTGCCCTGGCTGCGGGATCACCTGGAGGGCGAGATCCAGTCGTTCTTGGGGGAGACCGAGGTCGACCCCATGACCGTCCTGGAGCGCATCCGGGAGGCCGCCCAGTCGCTGGCCGGCGGCCGGCCCGAGGGCGAGGAGGACGACGAGGGCCGGTCCCTGGTGGAGATCGTGCAGACGCCCGCGCAGCGGGAGATCCTCGGCCGGCTCACCGCCGTGATGTCCCTCCTGGAGGGGCACGCCGACTTCGTGATGGACGGCGTCGGCCCGGACGTGGTGCCGAGCGTCGCGGAGATCCGCGAGAAGTTCCAGCAGCGGCGGGCCAAGGGCGCCTCCCGGCTGGACTCGGCGCTGCGCAAGCTGCTGGGCCTGGACGCCAAGCTGCGGCAGTACCGGGACGGCGAGCGATTCGTACGCGCGGTCGTCGAACAGGTGGGCATGGACGGCTTCAACCGTGTGTGGACCTCCCCGAACACGCTGCCGACGAAGACGGAGATCGCCAAACCGGCGGACTGGGTCGCGCGGGTGCACCGCAAGGCCGAGTCGTGAACCGGTCGCGGACGGGGTGAAACGGATTCGGCCGACGGCAGGCGAACGCCCCCGCAATCACCCGTCCGAGGGACCGTGAGCGATGGGTGGGCGTGCGATGCTCGGGGAACGCCCCGGTTCTGTCACCATCTACACACTCTGAGTGACCGGATCTCGGGCCAACCCCCCGAAAACTTCATGAAGGGAACCGGACATGGGTCCCCATCCTGCGGTCGCGGCGATACGCCTGGCGGTCCGCCGCGTCCTCCACGACATCCTGACCGACCACGAGGCCCTCCAGACCGTCGGCGCCTCCCGGCACACCCCGCACGAGCGCCCGCCCTCGCCGCTCGTGCTCGTGGCATGCTCCGGCGGCGCCGATTCCATGGCGCTCGCCTCCGCACTCGCCTTCGAAGCACCCAAACTCGGCATCCGGGCCGGCGGCATCACCGTCGACCACGGCCTCCAGGCCGGCTCCGATCTCCGCGCCGACGAGGTCGTCCTGCGCCTGCGCGAACTGGGCCTGGACCCCGTCGAGGCCACCGCCGTGACCGTGGGCCGCGAGGGCGGCCCCGAGGCAGCCGCCCGGGACGCCCGCTACGCCGCCCTCGACGCCTGCGCCGCCCGGCACGGCGCCGCCGCCGTCCTGCTCGGCCACACCCGCGACGACCAGGCGGAAACCGTCCTGCTGGGCCTCGCCCGCGGCTCCGGCATCCGCTCCCTGTCCGGAATGGCCGCGGTCTCGGGGGCCGACGGCCGTTACCGCCGCCCCTTCCTCCAGCTCGACCGGCAGACCGCCCGCAAGGCCTGCATGGTCCAGTCGCTGCCCGTCTGGGACGACCCGCACAACGCCGACCCCGCCTACACCCGCTCCCGGCTGCGCCACGAAGGCCTGCCCGCCCTGGAGAAGGCCCTCGGCAAAGGGGTCGTAGAAGCGCTCGCTCGTACGGCGCAGCTCTCCCGGGACGACGCCGACGCCCTCGACACCTGGGCCAGCCAGGCCGAGACCTCCGTACGGGACGCCACCGGCCTCCTGGAGTGCGCCAAGCTCTACGCCCTGCCGCCCGCCGTGCGCCGCCGCGTGCTGCGCCGGGCCGCCATCCAGGCGGGCGCCCCGGCCGGTTCGCTGTTCGCCCGGCACATCGAGGAAGTCGACCGCCTGATCACCGGCTGGCGCGGCCAGGGAGCCATCAATCTCCCGGGCAAAGTCGTCGCCCAGCGCCAGGGTGGCAGACTGGTGATTCGGCAAGGCTGAATCGACACCCCCTCCGGACCTCCGGGGGCGGGACCAGGTAGTAGCCGGTGGGACGACCGAAAGTGATGCGGGTGGACGCGAAAGACATGGGTGACGACCTCCAGTCGGTGCTCATCACCAAGGAAGAGATCGACGCGAAGCTCGTGGAGCTCGCCGCGAAGATCGACGCGGAGTACGCGGGCAAGGACCTGCTGCTCGTCGGCGTCCTCAAGGGCGCGGTGATGGTCATGGCGGACCTCGCCCGGGCACTGTCCACCCCCGTCACCATGGACTGGATGGCCGTGTCGTCGTACGGCGCGGGCACCCAGTCCTCCGGTGTCGTGCGGATCCTCAAGGACCTCGACACCGACATCAAGGGCAAGCACGTCCTCATCGTCGAGGACATCATCGACTCCGGTCTGACGCTGTCCTGGCTGATCTCCAACCTGGGCTCCCGCGAGCCCGAGTCGCTGAAGATCTGCACCCTCCTGCGCAAGCCGGAGGCGGCCAAGGTCGCCATCGACGTGGAGTGGGTCGGCTTCGACATCCCGAACGAGTTCGTCGTCGGATACGGCCTCGACTACGCCGAGAAGTACCGCAACCTCCCGTTCGTCGGTACGCTCGCGCCGCACGTCTACGGCGGCTAGGGCCACTCGGCCCAAGCCCTGTAAGACGATCGGGAACCCCAGCGGGTTTCGCGCCGTTGGAGCATGCAGACACGTCTCCCAGCCGTCCCGTGCGACTTCGGGCAACATTGCTGGGGTACGGTCAGAAGAACTGTCTTTATCAAACTCACTATGGCAGGAGGGACGGAGCGAATTCGCTCCGTATGGATGGACGTGAAGCGATACTTCCGTGGGCCGGTCATGTGGATCGTGCTGGCCGTCCTTGCCGTGGTCGTGTTGATGCAGGTCGTCGGCTCGTCCGGCGGCTACAAGACGGTGGACACCGGCCAGGTCGTCCAGGCGATCAACGACAACAAGGTCGAGTCGGCCAAGATCACCACCGGTGACGAGCAGACCATCAAGGTCACGCTCAAGAGCGGCTCCAAGGTCGACGGCAGCTCCAAGATCCAGGCGAGCTACATCGGCGACCAGGGCGTGGACCTCGCGGCCACGCTGCAGACCAAGTACCAGGACAAGCAGATTCCGGACGGCTACACGGTCTCGCCGACGAAGCAGAACGCTTTCGTCGGGATCCTGCTGTCCCTGCTCCCCTTCGTCCTCATCGTGGTCGTCTTCCTGTTCCTGATGAACCAGATGCAGGGCGGCGGCTCCCGAGTCATGAACTTCGGGAAGTCCAAGGCCAAGCTCATCACCAAGGACACCCCGAAGACGACGTTCGCGGACGTCGCGGGCTCCGACGAGGCCGTCGAGGAACTGCACGAGATCAAGGAGTTCCTCCAGGAGCCGGCGAAGTTCCAGGCCGTCGGCGCCAAGATCCCCAAGGGCGTACTCCTGTACGGCCCCCCCGGCACCGGCAAGACCCTGCTGGCCCGCGCGGTCGCCGGCGAGGCCGGGGTGCCCTTCTACTCGATCTCCGGTTCCGACTTCGTCGAGATGTTCGTCGGTGTCGGTGCCTCCCGAGTCCGTGACCTGTTCGAGCAGGCCAAGGCGAACGCCCCGGCGATCGTCTTCGTCGACGAGATCGACGCGGTCGGCCGCCACCGCGGCGCCGGCCTCGGCGGCGGTCACGACGAGCGCGAGCAGACGCTGAACCAGCTGCTCGTCGAGATGGACGGCTTCGACGTCAAGGGCGGCGTGATCCTCATCGCCGCGACGAACCGGCCCGACATCCTCGACCCGGCCCTCCTGCGCCCCGGCCGCTTCGACCGCCAGATCGCGGTCGACCGTCCGGACATGCAGGGCCGTCTGGAGATCCTCAAGGTCCACCAGAAGGGCAAGCCGGTCGCACCGGACGTCGACCTCTCCGCGGTCGCCCGCCGTACGCCGGGCTTCACCGGCGCGGACCTGAGCAACGTCCTCAACGAGGCCGCCCTGCTCACCGCCCGGGGCAACCGCAAGCTGATCGACAACTCCATGCTGGACGAGGCGATCGACCGTGTGGTCGCGGGCCCGCAGAAGCGGACCCGGATCATGTCGGACAAGGAGAAGAAGATCACCGCGTACCACGAGGGCGGACACGCCCTGGTCGCGGCGGCTTCCCCCAACTCCGACCCGGTCCACAAGATCACGATCCTCTCCCGAGGCCGTGCTCTGGGCTACACGATGGTCCTGCCCGAAGAGGACAAGTACTCGACCACGCGCAACGAGATGCTGGACCAGCTGGCCTACATGCTGGGCGGTCGCGCGGCCGAGGAACTGGTCTTCCACGACCCGACCACGGGTGCCGCGAACGACATCGAGAAGGCCACCGCCACGGCCCGAGCGATGGTCACGCAGTACGGCATGACCGAGCGCCTCGGCGCGATCAAGTTCGGCGGCGACAACACCGAGCCCTTCCTGGGCCGGGAGATGTCGCACCCGCGCGACTACTCGGAAGAGGTCGCCGCGCTCGTCGACGAAGAGGTCAAGAAGCTCATCGAGAACGCGCACAACGAGGCCTGGGAGATCCTGGTCGAGAACCGTGACGTGCTCGACGCGCTCGTGCTCCAGCTGCTGGAGAAGGAGACGCTGAACAAGGAGCAGATCGCCGAGGTCTTCGCTCCCATCGTGAAGCGCCCGGCCCGCCCCTCGTGGACCGGCTCCTCCCGCCGTACGCCGTCCACCCGCCCGCCGGTGCTCTCCCCCAAGGAGCTGTCACTGACGAACGGATCGAACGGCGCGGGTCCCGCGATCACCGCCGGTGCGACCGCCGAGTCCTCTCCCACGCTGGAGAAGGCCCCGGAGGAGCGCCCCGAGAACTGACGCGCGTCTCACACGGTCTGAAATGGAAGCCGCGCCCCCCGGGATTTAGCCTGGGGGGCGCGGCCTTTCCATATGCCCGCAACTGAGGCGTGTGTCCCGCACACGCGTGACCCGCACAGGAACGAGGCACGACATGACCGACCCCGTGACGCTGGACGGCGACGGAGCGATCGGCGTCTTCGACGAGAAGCGCGCCGAGAACGCCGTACGGGAACTGCTGATCGCGGTCGGCGAGGACCCGGACCGGGAGGGGCTGCGGGAGACGCCGGGGCGGGTGGCTCGGGCGTACAAGGAGATATTCGCGGGGTTGTGGCAGAAGCCCGAGGATGTGCTGACGACGACGTTCGACCTGGGGCACGACGAGATGGTGCTCGTGAAGGACATCGAGGTGCTGAGCTCGTGCGAGCATCACCTGGTGCCGTTCGTCGGGGTCGCCCACGTCGGGTACATCCCGTCCAGCGACGGCAAGATCACGGGGTTGTCGAAGCTGGCGCGGCTGGTGGACGTCTACGCCCGGCGGCCGCAGGTGCAGGAACGGCTCACCACGCAGATCGCGGACTCGTTGATGAAGATCCTGGAGCCGCGGGGGGTCATCGTCGTCGTCGAGTGCGAGCACATGTGCATGTCTATGCGCGGGGTGCGGAAGCCCGGCGCCAAGACCATCACTTCGGCTGTGCGGGGGCAGTTGCGGGACTCGGCCACCCGTAATGAAGCGATGAGTTTGATTATGGCTCGCTGAGGTCGTCTGCCGGGTGCGGCGCCGTTGTGGCTGGTCGCGCAGTTCCCCGCGCCCCTTGGGGGCGCCTCCAGTGAACGGTGCGATCAGGTCACCGGTGTCGCCCCCGCCGCGTTGTTGTCGTCGTCCTCGGGCAGCTTGCAGACCCGCTCCAGGAAGATCGCCGCCGCTATGACCGCGATGCCCGCCAGGACCGAGAAGCCGGCGTAGATGGCCTGGTCTCGGCGGGCGGGGATGTCCAGGGACTCCAGGAGGTAGGCGCCCGTGCCGCCGTACATGCCGGCGACGAGGGCGGCTACCAGGGCGCTGGCCTGGCCGAAGACGACCGCGCGGGCGGCCATCAGGGGGTCGACTCCCTTCGCGCCGGCGCGGCGCTCGCGCTGGGCCTTGAGGCGGGCGCGCAGCGAGAGCGCCGTGGCCAGCAGGACCGCCGCGATCACGGCGAGGACGATCGGCGCGGCCAGCGGGACGCTGGGCAGGGTCCCCACCGCGCTCCACAGTCGCGCACCCGCCCAGGACAGCACTCCGGCGACGACGAACACGCCGGCCAGCACCCTGATCCGCAGCTCTCTCACGGTGTCCCTTCAGCTCCCCGTGCCCTGTCCGGGCGTTGTGGTCGTCTCGACCTTAACGACTACTCGGGCAGCCGGAGTTCCAGGTCCTTGCGGGGCGCGACACCGTCACGGGTGATGTCGTCCAGGAGGGCGGCGACCGGGCCGTGGCCGGGCAACTGCGCCTCGGGTTCCACGTCGTGCCAGGGGACGAGCACGAAGGCCCGTTCGTGGGCGCGCGGGTGGGGGAGCGTCAGCACCGGGTCGTCGGAGACGACGTCGGCGTACGCGACGATGTCGACGTCGAGCGTGCGCGCGCCCCAGCGCTCCTCGCGGACCCGGTGGAAGGCCTCCTCGACCGCGTGCGCCCGCTCCAGCAGGGAGGACGGGGGCAGGGTGGTCTTGAGGACGACGACCGCGTTGAAGTACGAGGGCTGGCTGCCGGGCTCGACGCCCCAGGGCTCCGTCTCGTAGACCGGGGACACGGCCTTGATGCGGACGCCGGGAGTGTCCTCCAGGGCGTCGATGGCGCCCTGGAGCGTCTCCAGGCGGTTGCCGAGGTTGGCGCCGATGGAGATGACGGCGCGCTTCGGGTTGCTGAGGGTGGTGTCGGCGGCGTCCACCTGCCGTACCACGGAGGCGGGTACCGGCTGGACGGTCGGGTCGCTGTGACCCTCGGTGAACGAGAAGGTCATACTCGGCTCCGGGTGATGGTGACGGTCACGTCGTCGAAGGGGACGGTGATCGGGGCGTCCGGCTTGTGGACGCGGACCTCGACCTCCTCGACCCCTTCGTGCTTCAGGCAGGTCTGCGCGATGCGCTCGGCGAGGGTCTCGATGAGGTTGACGGGCTCGCCCTGGACGACGGCCACGACCTCCTCCGCCACGATGCCGTAGTGCACGGTCTTCGTCAGGTCGTCGTCGGCGGCGGCCGGCCGGGTGTCCAGGCCGAGGACCAGGTCCACGATGAAGGTCTGGCCCTCCTCGCGCTCCTTCGGGAACACGCCGTGGTACCCGCGGGCCTTGAGGCCGCTCAGCGCGACACGATCCACGCGAATCACTCCTGCAATCGTCGGTGGTGGCCGGTTCGTACCGGGTGCGGGCGGTACACCAGCCTCGAACGAATCTACCTGCGGGCACTGACAGCGCCGGGCCGCGAGGGCGTGGGCGCCGTCCGGGCCCGCAGGTTTTGCCGACCGTTTCCCCCGGGGAACCCGGCGGCTCATGGGTCGGTAGCCGCCCCTACCCGCCGGTTCGTGATTCCAACCACTTCTTGGTCCCGACGGGCGCCCAGGGTGCGGTTACCCACTCAGGAGGGTGACTCGTCGCCTTCGTCCTCGTCGTTTTCGGCCAGGACCGGGGACGCGTGGTGCGACCAGAGCTTCCAGCCCTCGGGGGTGCGCCGGAACACGTTCGTGGCGACCACGAGCTGGCCGACCAGGGGGCCGAGTTCGTCGCTGTCGTCGGGGGCCGGGCCGCCGCTGAGGATGTTCTCCGTGCAGGTCACCAGGGCGGTGTCGCCGGTCACCGAGACGTGCACGTCCGTCAGGAAGAACTGGATGTAGTCGGTGTTCGCCATGATCAGCGCGTACGACCGCAGGACCTCGCCGCGGCCGGTGAGCACCGGCCAGCCCGGGTGCACGCAGGAGATCACTCCGGTGTCCGCGGGGTCGTGGTACTCCTCGTCGACGCCCAGGTCGGCCGGGGTGAGCCAGAGCGCGGACAGCTCGTCGAAGTCGCCGCGCTCCAGGGTCTCGTAGAACGCGGTGTTGGCGAGTTCGACCTGCTCGACGTCGGTGTGGGGGGCGCTCACCGGGCTCCCTCGGAGCTGATGCGCGAGGCCGTGCGGGCGCCGAGGGCGCGCGCTCCCTCGACGGCTCGGGCGACGCGTACGGCGTCCGCGGTGGCGTGCACCTCGTGGACGCGCACCGCCCAGGCGCCGGCGTGCGCCGCGAGCGCGGAGACGGCGGCGGTGGCGGCGTCGCGCTCGCGCGCGGGCGGGGGCGCTCCCTCGGGGCCGGCGAGGACATGGCCGAGGAACCGCTTGCGGGAGGCGGCGACGAGCAGGGGGTGGCCGAGGCCGAGCAGCCGGTCGAGGTGGGCGAGGAGGACGAGGTCGTGCTCGGCGTCCTTGGAGAAGCCGAGGCCCGGGTCGACGACGATCCGGTCGGGGGCGACGCCTCCGGCGAGAACGGCCTCCACGCGTGCGTGCAGCTCGTCGACGACTTCGGTGACGACGTCGTCGTAGACGCCCCTGACGTTGCCGCCCTCCAGGAAGCCGCGCCAGTGCATGACGACGAAGGGGGCGCCCGAGGCGGCGACGACCGGGATCATCGCGGGGTCGGCGAGGCCGCCGCTGACGTCGTTGACGAGGGCTGCGCCGGCCGCGAGGGACTGCTCGGCGACGGAGGCGCGCATGGTGTCGACGGAGACGGTGACGCCCTCGGAGGCGAGGCCGCGCACTACGGGGATGACGCGTTTGAGTTCCTCGGCCTCGTCGACGCGGGTGGCGCCGGGGCGGGTGGACTCGCCGCCGACGTCCACGAGGTCGGCGCCCTCGGTGACCAGACCGAGGCCGCGCTTGACGGCGGCCGTGGTGTCGAAGAAGCGGCCGCCGTCGGAGAAGGAATCAGGGGTGACGTTCACGACCCCCATGACCGCGCACCGGTCCCATTCCGGAAGACCCGCGACGCGCCCGCGCCCGCTCTGCTTGCTCATACGTTCAGCGTAGGCCTTGGACGAGGGGCCACGGTCCCGCGGGCCGGACGCAAAGGGGCCGGTCCGGGCGATCGCGCCCCGCGCGGGGGCGGGGTGCGCGCCCGGACCGGCCCGGTCGGTCAAGCGGCCCGCACGTCCCGCTCCGCGAGCCCGTGGGCGCAGGCCGGAGCCGTGGCCGTACGGCGGCGGAGGAAGCGGGGCAGGGGGAGGGCGAGGTTGACGAAGCCCTCGGCCTGCATCGCGGCGAAGCCGATGCGGGGGAGGTCGCCGGAGGCGCGGTAGACGACGAAGCGCGGCTCCCAGCGGGGCTGGAACTTGGCGTTGAACTTGTACAGGGACTCGATCTGGAACCAGCGCGAGAGGAAGACCAGCAGCCCGCGCCAGGCGCGCAGCACCGGGCCCGCGCCGATCTTCTCGCCGCGGGCGAGGGCCGCGCGGAACATCGCGAAGTTGAGCGACACGCGCGTGATGCCGAGCTTGGGCGCCGCCTGGAGGGAGGCGACGATCAGCAGTTCGTTCATCCCCGGGTCGGCCGCGCGGTCGCGGCGCATCAGGTCCAGGGACATGCCGTCGGTGCCCCAGGGCACGAAGTGCAGGATCGCCTTCAGGTCGCCGAACTCGCCCGGCTGTTCGTCGGCCTTGTGGGCGGTCGCGATGAAGCAGTCGCCGTCGGCGGGGTCGCCGATGCGGCCCAGCGCCATGGAGAAGCCGCGCTCGGTGTCGGTACCGCGCCAGGCCTCCGCGGCGAGCCGGATCCGCTCCAGCTCGCCCTCACTGACGTCACGTACACGCCGTACCCGGGTTTCGTAGCCGGCCCGCTCGATGCGCTTCACCATTTGGCGCACGTTGCGCATCGCGCGCCCGGCGAGCGAGAAATCCGCTACGTCCACCACCGCCTCGTCGCCGAGTTCGAGAGCGTCGAGGCCGGTCTCGCGGGTCCACACCTCGCCGCCGGTCTCGGAGCAGCCCATGACGGCCGGCGTCCAGGAGTGGGCCTTCGCCTCGTCCATGAACCGCTCGATGGCGCCCGGCCAGGCCTCCACGTCGCCGATGGGGTCACCACTGGCGAGCATCACCCCGGAGACGACGCGGTACGTCACCGCCGCCTTGCCGCTGGGCGAGAAGACGACGGCCTTGTCGCGGCGCAGCGCGAAGTGGCCGAGCGAGTCGCGGCGGCCGTGCTTCTCCAGGAGGGCGCGCAGCTGCGTCTCGTCCTCCGGGGTGAGCCGCGCGGCCGGGTGCTCGGGCCGGAAGGCGAGGTAGATCGTCGTCACGGCCGTGAGCAGGCCCAGGGCGCCCAGGGAGAAGGCGACCGTCCAGGAGGTGCTGCCCTCGTAGTCGACCGGTCCCTCGAAGCCGAACAGGCCGTACAGGACGTGGCTGATCCGGTCGGCCAGGCTCGGGTCGCCGACCATGCGCTTGGAGTGGACGCTGACGATGACCAGTCCGAGGACGAGGGAACCGGCGCCCATGAGCACGAAGTTGGCGAGCGCGCGCCACCGGCTGCGCGGGTCGGGCAGTGCGCGGAACTCGTCGCGGTGCATCAGCAGCGGTGCGAGCAGCGCGGCCGAGATGACGACTCCTATGACCGAGTGCCGGTACGCGAACTGCGCCACCGCGCCCGCCGGGAGCAGTGCCACCGCGGCCCGCCAGGCCCGGCGCTTGCGCCGCCTGAGCCCGTGCGCGAGGAGGAGCAGCAGTACACCGGCGCTGAGCGAGAGCGCGGCGGCGAAGGGGCCGAGCGCACCCGGCAGTACCTCGGCGATGGTGTGCATACGGCTGTGCCGGAAGCGCGGGAACACCCCCGCGGCGATGTCCAGCAGGCCGACGAGGGCGCAGGCCCTGGCGACGAGCGTGGGAACGACCTCGGGGCGCGGGCCTCGGACTATGCGCCGGACCCGGCCTGACCGGCTCGGAACCCCACCCGACAATTCCCCATCTATCCTGACAGACATCGCATCCCGTAGTTCTGCGAGAGACCTTGGATCCGGGCCCGATTCGGGCATCCGGCGACATTGCGCCCTCTAGGACGGTGTCTAGGGGAAGGAGGTTCCTTCCCCAGCGAAAAGCCGGTTCAAAGGCAGTGGAAAGCCCAAGGCAAACGCACGCGAAACTTGCGTGCCGCCGGGCGGAAAGCGCAGGCGGGGACAGCTGATGGGACTCACGAGCAACAAGGTGTTGGCACTGGCGTTCGTGTGCGCCGGGCTGCTGTTCGTCGGCACGGTGTGGTTGTGGCCTCGGCTGGCCCGGCGGAACTGGCGGGCCGTCAGCGGACGCGTGGGCCTGCTCCTGGCAACGCAGTTGGTGCTCTTCGCCTCGGTGGGCCTCGGCGCCAACCAGGCCTTCGGGTTCTACGCCAGCTGGTCCGACCTGTTCGGCCGGGAGACCGACCAGGGAGTGGTCGTCGACCACACGGCGCTCCGCGGCGCCGGCGGCCCGCTCCACGTGGTCGGCACCCGGCGGGTGGACGCCCCGGGCGGCTCCTCCCTGCCGAGCAGCGTGGGCCAGGTGCAGCGCGTCGACATAGTGGGCCGTACGACTCACATCGCCTCCCCGGCCTATGTGTATCTGCCGCCGGAGTACTTCCAGCCGCGGTACCGCACCCGCACGTTCCCCGCGACAGTAGTCCTCACGGGGTACCCGGGCACCGCCCAGGCGCTCGTCGACAAGCTCGACTACCCGCGCACGGCACTGCAGTTGGCCAAGGACGGCAGGATGCGGCCGATGATCCTGGTGATGCTGCGGCCCACGGTGGCGCCGCCGCGCGACACGGAGTGCGTGGACGTCCCGGGCGGACCGCGCACCGAGTCGTTCTTCGCCAAAGACCTCCCGGACGCGGTGACGGCCCACTACAGGGTGGGCAAGAAGCCCGGGAGCTGGGGCATCGTCGGTGATTCCACGGGCGGTTACTGCGCCCTGAAGCTCGCGATGCACCACCCCGGGGTGTACGCGGCGGGCGCCGGCCTGTCGCCGTACTACAAGGCGCCGATCGACCCCACCACGGGTGACCTCTTCCAGGGCGACGAGACGCTGCGGAACGAGGCGAACCTGTGGTGGTACCTCAAGCACCGGCCCGCGCCCGACACCTCACTGCTGGTCACCAGCAGCAAGGCCGGGGAGCACAACTACAAGGACACCCTGAAGTTCATCGACAAGGTGAGGGCCAACAACTCCACGCGGATCGCGTCGATCATCCTGGACAGCGGCGGCCACAACTTCAACACCTGGCGGCGGGAGATCCCGGCGGCCCTGGAGTGGTTGAGCGGACGGCTCGGCAACGGCTGAAAGTGATCGTCGAAGCGAGGTGGGGGATGAGGGGTGGCTGTGTTTTTACCGGGCGGGGCACCATGATTCGCCTACGCGCGGTAAGTTTCTGGCCATGCCACGTGGACGTCACCGCCATTCCCCGCCGTTGCACCGGCTGTTGCCTCCCTCGGCGATCGCAGGCGTGTCGCTCGTCTGCGCCTTCGGGCCGTGGGTCTTCTCGCAAGCGGCCGCGCTGCGGATAGTCGCCGCGGTCGCCGCCGCGACCGCGCTCGTCGGGGCGGCCGTCATGCGCCGCTGGGACACTCAGGCGGGCAAACAGGTCGCCGACCTGGTACGCGCGCGTACGAGCGACGAGTGGCGCTACGAGGAGCGGCTCGCCGAACTCGAGTCCGACCTCGACGAGTCGCGCGAACTGCGCGTCAAGCTGGAGCACAAGCTGCGCGCCAAGCGCACCGAGCTCGCGGGCCTGCGCAACGAACACGCGGCACTGCTGCGCCGGTACGCCACGGCGGAGACCGAGCGCGCCAGCGCCCTGGAGGGCCGCCGCCTGCTGGAGATAGAGGCCGCGGAACCCGCCACGCGCGCGTTGCCGCCGGTCGCGGTGGACGGCGACGACGAGGTCCCGGCGGACGTGGACCTGGATCTCGTGGAGCTCGACGACGCCGACGACGACATCGAGTCGGACGACACCGGGGCTGTGGCTGCTCCGGCCGAGTCCGTGACCGATGCCGAGACCGAGGACGCCGACGACGAGTCCGAGGCCGTCGCGGAGAAGAAGCCGGCGACTTCACCGGTGTTCTCCCCGGAGGGGTCCAAGCTGTTCCTGCGGGCCCAGGCCGCGCTGGTACGGCTCGACGACGACGCCGCCGAGTCCGTGGCGCCCGAGCCGGAGGACGACGACTCCGCGCCGGCCGAGCCCGCACCGGTGGAGGCCACCGGCGGCCCTTCGGCCGACTCGGAGGCCGCGCAGGAGGACGAGGCGGAGGGGAAGCCCGAGGCGGTCGACGGGCAGGAGCACTCGGCCGCCGTCCCCCCGGCCGCGAAGTCCGCCCAACCCGCGCACCCGTCCGGTCACTTCACCGTGCCGACAGCGGTGGCGGTCGTCCCGGCGACTCCCGCGCGGCGGCCGATGGTCGAGGGCGGGTTCGACTTCTTCGGCATGCAGAAGGGCACTGCGTCCGCCGAGATGGACGCCGTCCAGAACGAGGATCTCGCCGACGTCGTGGGCCAGGAGGCCCTGGCGGTGCACAAGGCGGAGGCCGAGGCGCAGTTCAAGCCGGCCGACGAGCGCTCCCGGGGCGTGGGCGCGGTCCAGGTCATCGACCTGACGGCGCACGACGAGACCGAGCAGATCAACCTTCCCGGACTGCGCAGCGCGGCTTCCTGACCGCCGCCGACGGGTTCTTGACCGGGCCTCAGGCCATCCAGCGGTCGGGCCGCGCGTCCCTGCGGCCCGTCCGGGAGCGCTCGGCCTGGCCGCGGAGCAGCTCCGCGGCCTCGTCCGCGCCCCGCAGACGGGCCGTGACGGTCTCGTTGGCCCCAGTGTCCACATGCACCTCGGCAAGCCCCCAGAGCCGCTCCCAGGGCCCTTGCGTGAGCCGCACGCTCTGTACCTTCGCGTGCGGCACCAGCGCCGTGCTGCGGCGCAGCAGTCCGTGCCGGGCCACGAACACCGTGTCGGTGACCGCGAGCCCGTAGCCCCGCCACCACAGCGGCACGCACCGGCCCGCCCTGCGCGGCGGCCGGGACAGCGCGGAGCGCGGCGGCACCGTCACGCCGGGCAGCACGCGCGCGACGACCGACTCGGCGATCTCGCGCGGCGCGACCGGCACCAGCACGGAGTTGGACGAACCGGCCACGTCCAGCTCGACCCGCACCCAGCCGCGCCGCCGCCACAGCAGCGGCTCCACGATCCGCACGGTCTGCACCCGCCCCGGCGGCACCGTCTCGTGCGTGCGGTCCAGCAGCCCGTGGTCGATGCGCAGCCCGTCCGGGGACTCGCCCACCGTCCAGTCGTACTCGCCGACGAACCGCCCCACACTGCTCGCGCCCGCCGCGCCCAGCAGCGGCAGCGCGGTCGCGAGGACCGTCCACACGCTGTGGGTGGCGAGCCACAGGAACGGCGGTACGACGAGTGCGGCGGCCAGCGATCCCCAGGTGGCGCCGGTCAGCACCAGGGACACCGCGAGGACCCCGGCCGGCACGTGCAGCAGCTGCTGCGAGGGCGCCTCGCCGACCTCGTGGGCGGTCTCGGGCGCGAACCCGGCCGCCCGCGCGAGGAGTTCGGCCCGCAGCGCCCGCGCCTCGTCCTCTCCGAGGAAGGCCAACTCGTCCTTCTTGTCGGTGCCTACGACGTCCAGCTTCAGCTTGGCGACGCCCGCCACGCGCGCGAGGAGCGGCTGGGTCACGTCGACCGCCTGGATGCGTTCCAGCCGGATGTGCGCGGTGCGCCGGAACAACAGGCCGGTACGGATGCGCAGTTCGGTGTCGGTCACCGCGAAGTGGGTGAACCACCAGGTCAGGAAGCCGTACAGGCCGGCGGCCGGCACGATCACGGCCAGCGCGATCAGCAGGGTGACGGTGGTCAGCCGCGTCAGCTGTTCCTGCGCCTGGTTGGGGTCGTGCACCGCCCACCCGATGACGACGGCGACCGGCGCCCACGCCCGGCGCAACGGCGTCACCGGATGCAGCCGCCGCTCCACCACGGGCAGTTGATCCCGTACGACCGCTGCGGCCCCGGACACGTCCTTGCCGGCGCCCGGCGTCGTCACAGCCCCGCCGATCGGGCCTCGCCGAGCTCGGTGAGCCGGTCGCGCAGCCGTTCCGCCTCGGCCGGGTCGAGCCCCGGGATGGTCGCGTCGGTCGCCGCGGCGGCCGTGTGCAGCTGCACGCTCGCGAGCCCGAAGTGCCGCTCCACGGGCCCCGAGGTCACCTCCACGAGCTGCATCCGCCCGTACGGGACGATCGTCTCGTGGTGCCACAGCACGCCCTTGCTGATCAGCAGGTCGTCGGCGCGCTCGGCGTACTTCCAGGAGCGCCAGTTGCGGCCCAGGACCACCCAGCCCCACGCCATGACGCCGAGCGGCAGCAGCGCGAACGCCGCCCACCCCGGACCGGCGAACAGGCCCAGCGGCACCCCCAGGGCGACGGCCAGCACCCCCAGCCACACCACGAGCAGCATCCGTCGCATCTTCAGCAGCCCCGGCGGGAGCCCGGTCCACACCGGCTCGCGCGCCGCGTCGTCCTGAGCGGCAGTCCCCGTTTCCATGCGGCAAGCGTACGTACGAGAGACTGTGTCCATGACTCCCACGACGGAGACCACGGTCGGGATCGGCGGCGCCGCGGAAAGCACCGACATGGTGCTCAACATCGGCCCCCAGCACCCCTCCACGCACGGAGTGCTGCGGCTGCGGCTCGTCCTGGACGGCGAGCGCATCCAGCACGCGGAGCCGGTGATCGGCTATATGCACCGGGGCGCCGAGAAGCTCTTCGAGGCGCGCGACTACCGCCAGATCATCATGCTCGCCAACCGCCACGACTGGCTGTCGGCGTTCTCGAACGAGCTGGGCGTGGTCCTCGCGGTGGAGCGGATGCTCGGCATGGAGGTCCCCCCGCGCGCGGTGTGGACGCGCACCCTGCTCGCCGAGCTGAACCGGGTGCTCAACCACCTGATGTTCCTGGGCTCGTACCCCCTGGAACTGGGCGGCATCACCCCGGTGTTCTACGCGTTCCGGGAGCGCGAGGTCCTCCAGAACGTCATGGAGGAGGTCTCCGGCGGGCGCATGCACTACATGTTCAACCGCGTCGGCGGCCTCAAGGAGGACCTGCCCGCCGGATGGGCCTCCCGCGCGCGTGAGGCCGTCGCCGCCGTGCGCTCCCGGATGGACCGCTTCGACGACCTGGTGCTCGGCAACGAGATCTTCCGGGGGCGCACCCGGGGAGTCGGCGCCCTGTCCGCGGAGGCCGTGCACGCCTACGGAGTGAGCGGGCCCATCGCGCGCGCCTCGGGCGTCGACTTCGACCTGCGGCGCGACGAGCCGTATCTCGCGTACGGCGAGCTCCAGGACACCCTGAAGGTCGTCACGCGCCAGGAGGGCGACTGTCTCGCCCGCTTCGAAGTGCTCCTGGAGCAGACCCACAACGCGCTCGACCTCGCGGACGCCTGCCTCGACCGGCTCGCCGAGCTGGAGCCCGGGCCGATCAACCAGCGGCTCCCGAAGGTCCTCAAGGCGCCCGAGGGGCACACCTACGCGTGGACCGAGAACCCGCTCGGCATCAACGGCTACTACCTCGTCAGCAAGGGCGAGAAGACCCCGTACCGGCTGAAGCTGCGCTCGGCGTCCTACAACAACATCCAGGCGCTCGCGGTGCTGCTGCCGGGGACGCTGGTGGCGGACATGGTGGCGATTCTGGGGTCGTTGTTCTTCGTGGTCGGGGACATCGACAAGTAGGCGACAAGTACAAGTAGGCGACTAGTAGAGGGCGTTCACGGTTCGTCCAGCGGGTCCGGAATTCCAACCGACTGCACGAGCCAGCCGAAGTCGCCGAGGCCGCCCGGTGCGGTGAGTTCGGCGGCTTCTCCGGCGCCCGCGAGGGCGCGTACGTACCCCGCCGGGTCGGTGGACGCCAGCGTGAGCGGGGGGCGCGCTCCTGTGACGCCGAGGGCGCGCAGGGCGGCGCGCTGGGTGAGCAGGCGTGCGTCGGGGAGCGCGCCCGCCGAAGCCGCGGCCGCAGCCGTCGCGCAGGCGTCCAGGGCGACATGCGCGGTGATGTCGCAGGAGCCGTCCGGCACGGGTGCCGTCTCGCGGCCCGCGCGGAAGCCGGTGAGCGTGCCGAACGGAGGGCGGGTGTCCAGGGTGTGCGCGTAGTCGACGGCGACCGCGAGTCCCCGGTCGAGCGTGGTGACCGCCGACGCCCAGGCCGTGTCCCTGGGGAGCCCGATCTCGGCGCGCAGTCCCTCCTCGGGCGCCAGGGGCCACCACCGCGCGAGCCACTCGGCCTCCGCACCGGCGACCGGCTCCCCGAGCCGCTCGGTCCCGTCCTCCCGTACGTACACGAGCCGCGGCAGGCCGGCGGAGTCCACCTCGGCGACCTCCACGGGTACGTTGTCCAGCCACTCGTTGGCGAAGAGCAGCCCGGTGATCCCCTTCGGGGAGTCGGTCAGCCACTCGACGCGGGGATCGAGTCCCTCGGGGCGGTCGGCGATCTCGACGCCGTACGCACGCACGCGTGCCGCCACTTCGGCGGGCAGCGCGGCGAGCACACCGGTCACCAGCTCACCGCGGCCCGCGCCCAGGTCCACGAGGTCCAGCGCGGCCGGCCGGTCCAGCGCCTCGTCCACCCGGCACAGCAGCCGTGCCACGGCCCCGGCGAAGAGCGCCGACGCGTGCACGGACGTACGGAAGTGCCCGGCGGGTCCCTCGGGCCTCCGGTAGAACCCCTCGGGCCCGTAGAGCGCGTCCTCGGCCGCCGCCCGCCAGCCGCGCCACCGGGCCGCAGTGTCGTCCGTCACGGTGCCAGATTAAGTGCACAGGACAACCGGGCCTCCACCTTGGGGAGTACGCCGGGCGTATACGGATCGATCCTCCGGTTGACCCCCGCACACTTCACGCTTCCCTACGCTGGGTTACGTGCAGCGCCTCTACGACTTCCTCCGCAGACACCCGACATGGGTCGACACCTTCTGGGCTGTCTTCCTGCTGGGGCTGAGCGGCGTGAGCATCGCGAGTACCAGCTACGCGTCGGGCCGCCACGGGACGGCCATGGGCGCGCTCGCGGTGTCCGCCGTCATGTGTGTGGCGATCGCGCTGCGCCGCCGCTGGCCCGAGAAGATGCTCGTGCTGGTCCTGGTGACGGGGCTCGCGCAGCTGGTCCTCGACATCGAGCCCGTGGCGGCCGACTTCGCCATGCTGGTGATCGTCTACACGGTCGCCGCGGTCGGCGCCCGCTGGGCCTCCCGCTTCGCCCTGGCGACCGGTCTGGGCGCGGCGACCCTGTCGCAGATCCGCTGGCCCCAGGAGCACACCAGTTCCGCGGGGCTGGTCGCGATCGCGGTCTTCCAGACGGTGCCGTTCGCGCTGGCCTGGGTGCTGGGCGACTCGATGCGCACCCGGCGCGCGTACTTCGCGCAGTTGGAGGAGCGCGCCGCCCGCCTGGAGAAGGAGCGGGAGGCGCAGGCCAAGGTCGCGGTCGCCGCCGAGCGCGCCCGGATCGCCCGCGAGCTGCACGACGTGGTCGCGCACAACGTGTCCGTGATGGTGGTCCAGGCCGACGGCGCCGCCTACGTCCTCGACTCCGCGCCCGACCAGGCGAAGAAGGCCCTGGAGACCATCTCCTCCACCGGCCGCCAGGCCCTTGCCGAGATGCGCCGCTTGCTGGGCGTCCTGCGCACCGGCGAACACAGGGAGGTCGGCGAGTACGTCCCGCAGCCCGACGTCGAGCAGATCGACGAGCTGATCGAGCAGTGCCGTACGTCCGGACTGCCCGTCGACTTCAAGGTCGAGGGCACCCCGCGCCCGCTGCCCAGCGGGGTCGAGCTGACGGCGTACCGGATCGTGCAGGAGGCGCTCACCAACACCCGCAAGCACGGGGGGCCGAACACGGGCGCCAGTGTGCGGCTGGTGTACTTCGACGACGGTCTCGGGCTGCTCGTCGAGGACGACGGCAAGGGCGCCCCGCACGAGCTGTACGAGGAGGGCGGCGTCGACGGTCAGGGGCACGGTCTGATCGGTATGCGCGAACGGGTCGGCATGGTCGGGGGCACCCTGGACGCGGGCCCGCGCCCGGGCGGCGGGTTCCGCATCAGCGCCCTGCTGCCGCTGAAACCCGCGCACTGATCTTCCGTACGTCGATTACTGACACCTGTAACGAATTGTTGAACGACCTGTTGAACGGCCTCAACCTGTTGAATGAATTGTTGAACGATCCTGCTGACGGAACGGAAGAGGACCCGATGACGATCCGCGTGATGCTCGTCGACGACCAGGTGCTGCTGCGCACCGGTTTCCGGATGGTGCTCGCCGCCCAGCCGGACATGGAGGTCGTCGCGGAGGCGGGCGACGGTGTCGAGGCCCTTCAGGTGCTGGCCGCGACCGCGGTCGACGTGGTGCTGATGGACGTCCGTATGCCGAAGCTGGACGGGGTGGAGACCACCCGCCGCATCTGCCAGGGCGAGAACCCGCCCAAGGTGCTGATCCTGACCACCTTCGACCTCGACGAGTACGCCTTCTCGGGGCTGAAGGCCGGCGCCTCCGGGTTCATGCTCAAGGACGTGCCGCCCGGGGAACTCCTCACCGCGATCCGCTCCGTGCACAGCGGCGACGCGGTGGTGGCGCCCTCGACGACCCGCCGGCTCCTGGACCGCTTCGCCCCGATGCTGCCCTCCGCGGGCAAGGAGCCGCAGCACAAGGAGCTGGAGCGGCTCACCGAGCGCGAGCGCGAGGTCATGATCCTCGTCGCCACGGGGCTGTCCAATGGCGAGATCGCGGCGCGCCTGGTGCTGTCCGAGGCGACCGTGAAGACCCATGTCGGCCGCATCCTGACCAAGCTCGGGCTGCGGGACCGGGTGCAGGTGGTCGTCCTGGCGTACGAGACGGGGCTGGTGCGGGCCGGCGGGCACGGCTGAGGCAGGGCGACCGCGTCTACCTGAGGATGCCCTCCAGGAAGTCGCTGCCCAGGCGGGCCACCATCGTGACGTCCAGCTGGTGCAGGACGTAGCGGCCGCGGCGGCGGGTGGTGATCAGGCCGGCCTTCTTCAGGACGCCGAGGTGGCGGGATATCTCCGGGGCGGTCATGTTGTGCACCTGGGTCAGCTCGCTGGTGGTGAACGCGGAGCGGGCCAGGCTGCGGCACAGGCGCATACGGACCGGGTGGGACAGGGCGGTCATCCTCAGCGTCAGCTGCTCCAGGGAGGTCGGCGCGGCGAACTTGGGCGACCCCACGGGATAGTGCACGACGGGCTGCCAGCCGTAGCGGTACAGGACCGTCAGATGCGGCCAGCCCAGACTGGTGGGGACCAGGAGGAGGCCGCCGTCCTGGGTCGCCGTACGGCCGTCGCCGAGCTTGTCGACCGTGATACGGGTGGCGCTCTCGTCGAGCGTCACCGCGGTGGACATCGACGTCAGCGCCTCCGCCAGGCCCTTGTGCCGCAGAAGGTCCGTCTTGTGGCGGGCGTCGGCCGCGAGCTGGTGCTGCATCCGCGACCAGGTCTCCGCGAAGAACGCCTCGTCGCAGTCCTCCAGGAACTGCCGCAGCCAGGCCCTGGTCCGCGGCGGATCGGCCAGCAGCCGCTCGGTGAACGCCAGTTGATGCGGACCGCGGGTCGCGGCCTGCTCCAGGGCGCGCAGCCTGATCGTGGCGTCCGAGAGCGGGCCGGGTCCGCCGGTGCTGTAGGTGAGGGTGCAGGTGGTGAACTCCAGTGCCGCGTCCACGAACTGCTCGTCCGTCAGCTTGTCCACCAGGTCCAGCTCTTCGGCGAGCGTCGCCCCGGGGAGCGTGCTGCGGCCCGGGATGCCCGCGTACGGCAGGAACAGGTCGGAGAACGTCGACCGCCACAGGAAGTCCGCCTCGCACATCCGGTCCGCCAGATGCGGGTCGAGCCGCGCGGTGACGCCGGCCACCCAGCCCTGGAGGCCGGGATGGTGCCCCGGCTCGGACATCGCGTGCAGCGCCATGCACAGCTCGCCCAGGGGCGAGGTCGCGAAGACGACCTGCTCCTGCCGCAGCCCCGTGATGTCGATGTGCACGCTCATGTCCCCATCGTGCACCCCGCCACTGACAACGCCACCGTCGATTGACGCGGCCCGTCAATCGACGCGACGGCCGCGGGGCGGCGACGCGGCCTGGAGACATGGGCGTCACCCAGCAGCACGTCCTCGACACCTGCCGCGCCCGGCGGGCACTACTGGCGCACCGCGCGCGAGCTGCGCGGCTACCTGCGGTTGCGCGCGGTCCTCGCGGGGCGCCCGGCCCGCGGCCGGTTGCGTGCGACCCTGGGCCGGTGGCTGCACCGGCAGTCCCGCCCCACCTGTTGACGCCCGCCGGCCCCGGTCTCCTTTCAGCCCCCGGTCTCCTCCTTCAGGCGGAGCACGAAGTCCGCGACCGCCGCCTTCACGTCCTCGGCCGTCCACTCCAGAGCGGCGGCGCGTACGTAGACCTCCGTCATCGCCAGTCCCGGGCCCTTCGCGGCCCAGGGATTGGAGAACAGGGCGGTCCCTGTCTCCTCCGCCGTCCGGATCGCGGCCTCCGTGACGGCGTCGCGGTCGTACGGGAGCCAGACCTGGAAGTCGTGCGTGTGCGGTTGCTCGGGGTGGACGCGCGTCCATGGCAGCCCGGCTGCCGCGAACCCCTCGCGGAGGGCCTCGGCGACCACGCGCGCGTGGGCCACGTACGCGGGCAGCCGGGGCAGCTCCCGGTCCAGGCCCGTGAGTGCGGTCAGCACGGTGGGGAACTGCTGGAAGACCGCACCTCCGTAGCGGTGCCGCCAGGTCTTCGCCTCGTCGATCAGGGTCTTCGGGCCGGCGAGCGCGGCGCCGCCGAGGGCGTCGAGGGACTTGTAGAACGACACGTAGACGCTGTCCGCCAGGCCCGCGATCTCGTCGAGCGGGCGGCCGAAGTGGGTGGTGGACTCCCACAGGCGGGCGCCGTCGAAGTGGACCACCGCGTCGCGCTCGTGCGCGGCGTCGACGACGGCGGACAGCTCCTCCCAGGAGGGCAGGACGAAACCGGCGTCCCGGAGGGGCAGTTCGAGCATCAGCGTCCCGAACGGCTCCGGGAAGTCGTGCACCTCGTCGGCGGTCGGCTGCCGGGGTTCGCCCGTCACATGGACCGGGCGCAGGCCGCTGACCTGGCTGAGGGCGTGCCGTTCGTGCACTTCGGGGTGGGACAGCGGGTGCAGGGCGACCGTCGGGTTCCCGGTGCGGCCCGCCCAGCAGCGCAGGGCCACCTGCTGCGCCATCGTGCCCGTGGGGAAGAAGGCGGCGGCCTCCTTGCCGAGCAGTTCGGCGACCCGCTTCTCCAGGGTCTCGACGACCTCGGTGCCGTACATGTCCGACGGCTCGTCCAGGTCGTGCAGTTCGGCCGCCTCGCGCAGGAAGGCGAGCCGCTCCCGGAGGGGGTTCAGGAACCCGAGGCGCGCGAGGGACCGCTCGGCGTTCCGGGTCGCGGCGATACGCCGTTTTCGGCGCTCCAGGTTCCGTTCCTCGTCGGTCGCCGGTTCCGCCTGCTGGTCACTCTGTTCCGCCGCATCGCTCATGCCCCGGATGATGCCTGGCGCACGTCTGTTCGGGCACCCGGGTTTCCACCGGCTTTCCCGTCGTCCGCCGGCTGTGTGACAACCCACAGCCTGTGGACAACCGGACGCCCCTCGAACCGATCGCGTTAACATGACGAGAAATCGTCCGGTACCCGGAGCGGACTGGAACGGGAAGGCCGCACTCGCGTGAGTACATTCCAACAGCCAGAGCCCAAGGACCGCCCCGCGCGGCTCGCCGTCGGCGTCGTCGGCGCCGGCCGGGTGGGCCCCGCACTGGCCGCGTCCCTCCAGCTCGCCGGGCACCGCCCGGTGGCCGTCTCCGGGGTCTCCGACGCCTCCAGGCGGCGGGCCGCGCTGATGCTCCCCGACGTGCCGGTGCTCACGCCCGCGCAGGTCCTGGAGCGCGCCGACCTGGTGCTGCTCACCGTCCCGGACGACGCCCTGCCCGGGCTCGTGGAGGGCCTCGCCGAGACCGGCGCCGTACGCCCCGGGCAGCTCCTCGTGCACACCTCCGGGCGGTACGGCGCGAAGGTCCTGGACCCCGCCCTGCGCGTCGGCGCGCTGCCGCTGGCCCTGCACCCCGCGATGACCTTCACGGGCACTCCTGTGGACGTCCAGCGGCTCGCCGGATGCTCCTTCGGGGTCACCGCGCCCGAGGAACTGCGGCTGGCCGCCGAGGCCCTGGTGATCGAGATGGGCGGCGAGCCCGAGTGGATCGCCGAGGAGAACCGCCCGCTCTACCACGCGGCCCTCGCCCTGGGCGCCAACCACCTGGTCACCCTGGTCGCCGAGTCCATGGAGCTGCTGCGCACGGCCGGAATCGAGGCCCCCGACCGCATGCTCGGCCCCCTCCTCGGCGCCGCCCTGGACAACGCCCTGCGCTCCGGCGACGCGGCACTGACCGGCCCCGTCGCGCGCGGGGACGCGGGCACCGTCGCCGCGCACGTCACCGAGCTGCGCAAGCACGCCCCGGGGACCGTCGCCGGCTATCTGGCGATGGCCCGCGCGACCGCCGACCGGGCCCTGGCCCACGGGCTGCTCAAGCCGGAACTCGCCGAGGACCTCCTCGGAGTCCTCGCCAACGGCACCGAGGGAGATGCCGGATGACCACCATCCTGCTGCGCACCGCCGACGAACTGCAGGCACGCACGCGTGCGGGCCGGCGCGTCGTCGTCATGACGATGGGCGCCCTGCACGAGGGCCACGCCACCCTGGTCCGCACCGCGCGCGAGCTCGCCGGACCGGACGGCGAGGTCGTGGTCACCGTCTTCGTGAACCCGCTGCAGTTCGGCGCGGGCGAGGACCTCGACCGCTATCCGCGCACCCTGGACGCCGACCTCAAGATCGCCGAACAGGCGGGCGCCGACGTCGTGTTCGCCCCCTCCGTGGACGAGGTCTACCCCGGCGGCCAACCCCAGGTCCGCATCTCGGCCGGCCCGATGGGCGAACGACTGGAGGGCGCGGTCCGGCCCGGCCACTTCGACGGCATGCTCACCGTCGTCGCCAAGCTGTTGCACCTCACCCGCCCCGACACCGCCCTGTTCGGCCAGAAGGACGCCCAGCAACTCGCCCTGATCCGCCGCATGGTGCGCGACCTGAACTTCGGCACGGACATCGTCGGCGTGCCCACCGTGCGCGAGGCCGATGGCCTGGCCCTGTCCAGCCGCAACCGCTATCTCTCCCCCCAGGAGCGGCGCACCGCGCTCGCCCTCTCCCAGGCCCTGTTCGCCGGCCGCGACCGGCACGCCGCCCAGGAGGCGCTGCGCGCGCGGGCCCTCGAAGTGCCCGCCACGCACGCGCGTGCCGAGGCGCTCAGCGCCATAGGGGAGTCCCGCGCGGCGGCCGACGCGCACGCCGTCGCCAAGGCCGCCCCCGGCCCCGGAGGCCCGGCGTCCATCCGCGCGGCCGCCCGCCTGGTCCTCGACGACGCGGCCCGCCTCGACCCGCCGCTCGCCCTGGACTACCTCGCCCTGGTCGACCCGTCCGACTTCACCGACGTCGACGAGGACTTCACCGGCGAGGCCGTCCTCGCCGTCGCCGCCCGGGTCGGGACGACCCGGCTGATCGACAACATCCCACTCGCTTTCGGAACCCTCGGAGCCGCCTCGTGACCAGCACAGGCATACGACTGCACGCCCCCGCCCCCGGGTGGTCCATCGCCGCGGACGTGGTGGTCGTCGGCTCCGGAGTGGCCGGCCTGACCGCGGCCCTGCGCTGCGAGGCGGCGGGCCTGCGGACGGTCGTCGTCACCAAGGCCCGCCTCGACGACGGCTCCACCCGCTGGGCCCAGGGGGGCATCGCCGCCGCCCTCGGGGAGGGCGACACCCCCGAACAGCACCTCGACGACACCCTGGTGGCGGGCGCGGGCCTGTGCGACGAGGAGGCCGTACGGATCCTCGTCACCGAGGGCCCCGACGCGGTACGCCGCCTCATCGAGACCGGCGCCCACTTCGACGAGTCCTCCGAAGGAGGACTGGAACTGACCCGCGAGGGCGGCCACCACCGGCGCCGCATCGCGCACGCGGGCGGCGACGCGACCGGCGCGGAGGTCTCCCGGGCGCTCGTCGAGGCCGTACACGCGCGTGGCCTGCGCACGATCGAGAACGCGCTGGTGCTGGACCTGCTGACGGATGCCGACGGCCGTACGGCGGGTGTGAGCCTGCACGTCATGGGCGAGGGGCAGCACGACGGCGTGGGCGCCGTGCACGCGCCCGCCGTGGTCCTCGCGACCGGCGGCATGGGGCAGGTCTTCTCCGCCACCACCAACCCGTCCGTGTCGACCGGCGACGGGGTCGCGCTCGCCCTCCGCGCGGGGGCCGAGGTCTCCGACCTCGAGTTCGTGCAGTTCCACCCGACGGTGCTCTTCCTGGGCGCCGACGCGGAGGGGCAGCAGCCCCTGGTCTCCGAGGCGGTGCGCGGCGAGGGCGCCCACCTGGTCGACGCCGACGGCGTGCGCTTCATGGTGGGCCAGCACGAACTGGCCGAACTCGCGCCCCGGGACATCGTCGCCAAGGGCATCACGCGGCGCATGCTGGAGCAGGACGCCGAGCACATGTTCCTCGACGCCCGGCACTTCGGCGCCGACATGTGGGAGCACCGCTTCCCCACGATCCTCGCCGCCTGCCGCAGCCACGGCATCGACCCGGTCACCGAGCCCGTCCCGGTCGCCCCCGCCGCCCACTACGCCTCCGGCGGCGTCCGCACCGACTCCCGGGGCCGTACGACCGTCCCCGGCCTCTACGCGTGCGGCGAGGTCGCTTGCACCGGGGTGCACGGCGCGAACCGGCTCGCCTCCAACTCCCTCCTCGAAGGCCTCGTCTACGCCGAGCGCATCGTCGCCGACATCACCGCGAGCCAGGCGGAGAACGCCCTCCACGCGCGCGTGCCGGAACCGGTCCCGCACCCCCAGAAGCCGGCGCACCCGCTGCTCGCCCCCGAGGCCCGCTTCACGATCCAGCGGATCATGACCGAGGGCGCGGGCGTCCTGCGCTCCGCCGACTCCCTCGCCAAGGCCGCCGGACAGCTCCAGCAGCTGCACACCGACGCCCGTGACGCGCTCGACGAGAACGGCAAGACCGCCGAGCCCGGCGTCGACACCTGGGAGGCCACCAACCTTCTGTGCGTGGCCCGCGTCCTGGTCACCGCCGCCGCCCGGCGCGAGGAGACCCGCGGCTGCCACTGGCGCGAGGACCACGCCGACCGCGACGACAGCGCCTGGCGCCGCCACATCGTCGTACGGCTGAATCCCGACCGCACGCTGGCCGAGCACACCACGGACACCGCAGACTTCCCCCCGACCCGGCAGCACCGTCCCCAGGAGCAGTGACAGAAGTGAGCACCCACGACCTTCCCCTCGCCGACAGCGGCGGCTGCGGCGACGGCTGTGCCTGTGGCGCGGGCGCCGACGCGGAGTATCTGGAGTGCGGCCTGGACCCCGCTCTCGCCGAGCTCCTGGCCGACGCGGGTCTCGACCCCGTGGAGGTCGAGGACATCGCCAACGTCGCCGTCCAGGAGGACCTCGACGGCGGCGTCGACGTGACGACCGTGGCGACCATCCCCGAAGGGGCCGTCGCCACCGCCGACTTCACCGCGCGCGAGGCCGGCGTCGTGGCGGGCCTCAGGGTCGCCGAAGCGGTGATCTCCGTGGTCTGCACCGACGAGTTCGAGGTCGAACGGCACGCGGAGGACGGCGACCGCGTGGAGGCCGGGCAGAAGCTCCTGTCGGTCACCACGCGCACCCGCGACCTGCTGACCGCCGAACGCAGCGCGCTCAACCTCCTGTGCCGCCTCTCCGGCATCGCGACCGCCACGCGCGCGTGGGCGGACGCCCTGGAGGGCACGAAGGCGAAGGTCCGCGACACCCGCAAGACGACGCCGGGTCTGCGTTCCCTGGAGAAGTACGCGGTCCGCTGCGGCGGCGGCGTCAACCACCGCATGTCCCTGTCGGACGCGGCCCTCGTCAAGGACAACCACGTGGTCGCCGCGGGCGGTGTCGCGCAGGCCTTCAAGGCCGTACGGGAGGCCTTCCCGGAGGTGGCGATCGAGGTCGAGGTCGACACCCTGCACCAGCTCCGCGAGGTCCTGGACGCGGGCGCCGACCTGATCCTGCTGGACAACTTCACGCCCGGCGAGTGCGCGGAGGCTGTCGGCATCGTGCACGGCCGCGCCGCCCTGGAGGCCTCGGGACGGCTCACCCTGGACAACGCCAAGGCGTACGCCGACACCGGCGTGGACTACCTCGCCGTGGGCGCCCTGACCCACTCCGCGCCGATCCTGGACATCGGCCTCGACCTCCGTGAGGCGCAGTAGTCATGCTCCTCACGATCGACGTGGGCAACACGCACACCGTCCTGGGTCTGTTCGACGGCGAGGACATCGTCGAGCACTGGCGGATCTCCACCGACGCGCGCCGCACCGCCGACGAACTCGCCGTCCTCCTCCAGGGCCTCATGGGCATGCACCCGCTCCTCGGAGAGGAGCTGGGCGACGGCATCGACGGCATCGCGATCTGCGCCACCGTGCCGTCCGTCCTGCACGAACTGCGCGAGGTGACCCGCCGCTACTACGGAGACGTGCCCGCCGTCCTCGTCGAACCGGGCGTCAAGACGGGCGTCCCGATCCTGACCGACAACCCCAAGGAGGTCGGCGCGGACCGCATCATCAACGCGGTCGCCGCGGTCGAGCTCTACGGGGGTCCCGCGATCGTCGTCGACTTCGGTACGGCGACCACGTTCGACGCGGTCTCCGCGCGCGGGGAGTACGTCGGCGGTGTCATCGCCCCCGGGATCGAGATCTCGGTCGAGGCGCTCGGCGTCAAGGGCGCCCAGCTCCGCAAGATCGAGGTGGCCCGGCCGCGCAGCGTGATCGGCAAGAACACCGTCGAGGCGATGCAGTCCGGCATCGTCTACGGGTTCGCCGGCCAGGTCGACGGAGTCGTCACCCGGATGGCCAAGGAACTGGCCGACGACCCGGAGGACGTGACGGTCATCGCGACCGGCGGCCTCGCCCCCATGGTCCTGGGCGAGGCCTCGGTCATCGACGAACACGAGCCCTGGCTGACCCTGATCGGCCTGCGACTGGTCTACGAGCGGAACGTGTCGCGGATGTGAGCCCCGGCCCTGCGCCGGAAGACCCGGCGCAGGGCACCGGCACGGAAACCTCCGCGCCACACCCGCCCCCTATGTCGAATTTGTCTGATTAGCGCGTATCGTCGCCGCATGCCCACGCCATACGGATCCCGCGGCGGCATGGCGTTCGGTGCGGAGGAGCTGCGTGTGCTCCGTCGCGCTCTCGCCCTCGCCCTCCAGCCCAAAACCGCCTCCGCCGAGGACGTCAAGGACTGCCTCCGGCTCGCCGAATCCCTCGACGAAGCGGTACGCGAGGGGGTCCGGCTGCGCGCCTTCCTGGTCGCCGACCTCGCCCGGTACCGCGCCGCCCTGCCCGGCACCACCGCCGGCTACCTCACGCTCCTGGAGGAGGCGCTCGGCGCCGGATACCGCCCGGACGTCGACGACCTCTCCGCGCTGCGCGCGCTGCGCGGGAACCCGGCCGCCGCAGCCCTCCTCGACCGCTGCCTCACGCTCGCCGAACAGGACGTACGGGCGCGCCTGGCCCGCCGTACGACCGCTCGTCCCGCCCCGACCGTCCCCGCGTCCCGCACCCGCCTCCTGGCGCTCCCCGGAGGCCGCTCGGGCGGCCTTTCGGGGACGGGTGGGGAGTTGGCCGGGGAGGACGCCAAGGAGCCCGTACGCAAGCCCGTGGAGCGGCCGGCGCCCGCACCCGCGCCCGCCGCCCCGAAGCCGTCCCGGCCGATCCCCACACCGGGCGAGGTCTTCCCCCGGCGCAAACCGGCACCGCCGCCCGCGAACCCGCCCCAGCAGCTCGCCGCCGGCTGAGGCGACCCCGCCCCGTCCGCCCCGGGGCCCGTGGCTACTCTGGAGGGCATGGACTATGTCTCCGCGCTCGTGCCCCCGGTCGTCATGGCCGTGTTCTTCATCGGACTGATCCGGGTCATCGTGAAGACCCAGGGCGGGGCCATGAAGGCCAAGGAGGACGCTGCCGTCGACGCCGCCATCGAGCGCGCGGAGAGCGCCCGCCAGGCCTCCTCGGCCACCGAAGCCTGACCGCCCGCCTTTCGGCGGCGCCTTCAAGGGCGTACGACTCCCGCACGCGTGCGCGTGCTTTCCGAGTCGTACGCCCTTTTTGTGCCTTTTCCACTATGGTTCTGAGCTGTGCCTCGCCCATTGGGAGAACTCGAAGACTCGGTCATGACGCGGGTGTGGAAGTGGAACCGCCCGGTGACCGTTCGAGAAGTCCTGGAAGACCTTCAGCAGGAACGGTCGATCGCGTACACCACGGTGATGACCGTTTTGGACAATCTCCATCAGAAGGGCTGGGTGCGTCGCGAGGCGGAAGGCCGGGCGTATCGATATGAGGCCGTCTCCACACGGGCCGCCTACTCGGCCGCCCTGATGAACGACGCCTGGTCCCAGAGCGACAACCCCGCGGCCGCTCTCGTCGCCTTCTTCGGGATGATGAGCGACGAACAGCGCGAGGCCCTGCGCAGCGCCGTACGCATCGTCCAGGGACCGGAAACACCCGAACCCGCGGATGGCGTCGAGAACCCCGGCTCCGCGCCCTCCGGCGGCGGGCGATAGCGTCCGCTCATGTCAGCAGAGCACCCAGAAGTCACCGCGAAAGCCATCACCGTCCGGCGGGCCCGGACCGGGGATGTCCCGGCGGTGCGCCGACTCCTTGACGCCTACGTTCGCGGTCGCATCCTGCTCGACAAAGCGACCGTGACTCTTTACGAGGACATACAGGAGTTCTGGGTCGCCGAACGCGACGACAACGCCGAGGTGGTCGGCTGCGGCGCACTGCACGTCATGTGGGAAGACCTCGCGGAAGTCCGCACTCTCGCGGTGAAGCCCGGGTTGAAGGGCGCCGGTGTAGGTCATCAGTTGCTGGAGAAGTTGCTGCACACGGCCCGTTGGCTAGGCGTTCGTCGCGTTTTCTGTCTCACCTTCGAAGTGGACTTCTTCTCCAAGCACGGCTTCGTGGAGATCGGTGAGACACCCGTCGACACCGATGTCTACGCGGAGCTGTTGCGTTCCTATGACGAGGGCGTGGCGGAGTTCCTGGGTCTCGAACGAGTGAAACCGAACACCTTGGGCAACAGCCGGATGCTTCTGCATCTGTGATCGCCGCGCTCAATTCGGCCCGGACGCCCTGCCCAGGTTCCCTATGTCCGAAACGCGCATCTTTCCGGACCGGGGAGGTCACTCGGTCTCTCCCAGGGGTTTGTGTTTTTCCAGCAAAAGCGGTTTGCTTTCCGACGTACTGCAGTACTGCATATAACAGGGGACGGCGAAACGGCGGACGCCGCAGACCCCAGGCCCGCAAGTTATCGATGAAAGGAAATCCGGTGGCACAGAAGGTTCAGGTCCTTCTTGTCGACGACCTCGACGGCGGCGAGGCGGACGAGACGGTGACGTTCGCACTGGACGGCAAGACGTACGAGATCGATCTCACCACCGCGAATGCGGACAAGCTCCGTGGTCTTCTCGACGCTTACGTGAAGGGCGGACGCCGTACCGGCGGCCGTGCTTCGGGTGGCCGTGGAAAGGCGCGCGCCGCTACCGGTGGCAGCCAGGACACCGCGCAGATCCGCGCGTGGGCCAAGGAGAACGGCTACGAGGTCAACGACCGCGGCCGTGTTCCCGCGTCCATTCGCGAGGCCTACGAAAAGGCCAACGGCTGAGCGCACGAGCGCCGCAGCCGGACCCGGTGGCACTGTGTGGCCACCGTGTCCACGAGTCGTACGAGATCAGGGGCGCCCCCAACGCCCCCCACGGCCGACAGTGTCGGCAGCGAGGCCTCGACCTCGCGCCCCGGCTCGGGGGGCCGCAGCCATACGGCGGCCCCCTGCACGGGACCCGGGCGACCCGCGGAAGTCGACTGCCCGGGGTGCCCCTTTGCGGGTCCCGCGCCAGAGAGCGGTGGCACTTCCACAGGCCACGCCCCGGGGACCCGCGGTGCCTCCATGTGCCCGCCCTCGCCGAGCGCCACCAGATCCAGCGCAGGCGCCAGCGCGCCCCACTCCAGCCAGTCCAGCAGCCCCGGCAGCTCCTCCGCGCTGCCCGCGGCCACCAGCAGCCGCATCCGGTCGCCCCGTACGGCCACCGGCGAGTCCGGCCCCAGCCGCCACAGCGCCGCGACACCGGCCTCGACCGGCACGTCCAGGACGTCGAACCGCAGCCCCGTGACGAGCCGCAACGGCTCTCCGGGCGCCGTCCGCCACCCGAGTTCGTTCTCGTACCAGTGCCGCCGCCGGTCGTCCGGATCGGGCGGGCGACGGGGGGAGGGGACCGTGGTGACCGGGGGGACTGTGCCAACCATGCCAAGTGCAACCGCCGAACCGGCCCGGGAGTTACGCTGGGTGGTCCAGTGATTGCGCAGGGTGCCGGAAAAGGGGGCGTTCGGGGGTCCCGGACCGCGCAAGGTTGTTCGCCCGTAGCGGAGGGAACCGGTGCGCTCGGCATGGAGTGTCGGTCCGTACGGGTAAGACAATCCCTAGTGGGAGGGGGCGACACGCAGAAATTGGCGTCTCACGTTCGCCATCGGCGTACTCATGGTGAGGGTAACTGCCTGGCCTGCGGGAACATCGTCTCGCACCATCAAGTTGGAGCAGATGTCGGCGTTACGGTTCAGGAGGCAGTGTTGGTTCTCGGTCCGGTGTCGGCAGTTGGAATGAGCGGTCCCCGCTTGCGGGACTAAGCTGCGGAAGGACAGGGAGGGGAGCGTCCCCTTACTGCCTGACCGCTCTGAGGAGCGATTAACGATGTTCGAGAGGTTCACCGACCGCGCGCGGCGGGTTGTCGTCCTGGCTCAGGAAGAAGCCCGGATGCTCAACCACAACTACATCGGCACCGAGCACATCCTCCTGGGTCTCATCCACGAGGGTGAGGGTGTCGCCGCAAAGGCCCTGGAGAGCCTCGGCATTTCGCTTGAGGCGGTCCGCCAGCAGGTTGAGGAGATCATCGGACAGGGCCAGCAGGCGCCGTCCGGTCACATCCCCTTCACTCCCCGTGCCAAGAAGGTCCTGGAGCTGTCGCTCCGCGAGGCCCTTCAGCTGGGCCACAACTACATCGGCACGGAGCACATCCTGCTCGGCCTGATCCGTGAGGGCGAGGGCGTCGCCGCCCAGGTCCTGGTCAAGCTGGGCGCTGATCTCAACCGTGTGCGGCAGCAGGTGATCCAGCTGCTCTCCGGTTACCAGGGCAAGGAGACCGCCACCGCCGGCGGCCCTGCGGAGGGCACCCCCTCGACGTCCCTGGTCCTCGACCAGTTCGGCCGGAACCTCACCCAGGCCGCTCGTGAGTCCAAGCTCGACCCGGTCATCGGGCGCGAGAAGGAGATCGAGCGGGTCATGCAGGTGCTGTCCCGCCGCACCAAGAACAACCCGGTCCTGATCGGTGAGCCCGGCGTCGGCAAGACCGCCGTCGTCGAGGGCCTCGCCCAGGCCATCGTCAAGGGCGAGGTGCCCGAGACCCTCAAGGACAAGCACCTCTACACCCTGGACCTCGGCGCGCTGGTCGCCGGCTCCCGCTACCGCGGTGACTTCGAGGAGCGCCTGAAGAAGGTCCTCAAGGAGATCCGCACCCGCGGCGACATCATCCTGTTCATCGACGAGCTGCACACGCTGGTCGGTGCGGGTGCCGCCGAGGGCGCCATCGACGCCGCTTCGATCCTGAAGCCGATGCTGGCCCGCGGTGAGCTCCAGACCATCGGTGCCACCACGCTGGACGAGTACCGCAAGCACCTGGAGAAGGACGCCGCTCTCGAGCGCCGCTTCCAGCCCATCCAGGTCGCGGAACCGTCCCTGCCGCACACCATCGAGATCCTCAAGGGTCTGCGCGACCGCTACGAGGCCCACCACCGTGTCTCCATCACGGACGAGGCCCTGGTGCAGGCCGCCACGCTGGCCGACCGGTACATCTCGGACCGCTTCCTCCCGGACAAGGCGATCGACCTGATCGACGAGGCCGGCTCCCGGATGCGCATCCGCCGGATGACCGCGCCGCCGGACCTGCGCGAGTTCGACGAGAAGATCGCCGGCGTGCGCCGCGACAAGGAGTCCGCGATCGACTCGCAGGACTTCGAGAAGGCCGCCTCCCTCCGCGACAAGGAGAAGCAGCTCCTGGCCGCCAAGGCCAAGCGGGAGAAGGAGTGGAAGGCCGGCGACATGGACGTTGTCGCCGAGGTCGACGGCGAGCTGATCGCCGAGGTCCTCGCGACCGCCACCGGCATCCCGGTCTTCAAGCTGACCGAGGAGGAGTCCTCGCGTCTGCTGCGCATGGAGGACGAGCTCCACAAGCGGGTCATCGGCCAGAAGGACGCCGTCAAGGCGCTCTCGAAGGCGATCCGTCGTACGCGTGCCGGCCTCAAGGACCCGAAGCGTCCCGGTGGTTCGTTCATCTTCGCCGGCCCGTCCGGTGTCGGTAAGACCGAGCTGTCCAAGGCGCTCGCCGAGTTCCTCTTCGGCGACGAGGACGCGCTGATCTCCCTCGACATGTCGGAGTTCAGCGAGAAGCACACGGTCTCGCGCCTCTTCGGTTCGCCCCCCGGATACGTGGGCTACGAAGAGGGCGGCCAGCTGACGGAGAAGGTCCGCCGCAAGCCGTTCTCGGTCGTCCTCTTCGACGAGGTCGAGAAGGCCCACCCGGACATCTTCAACTCGCTGCTCCAGATCCTGGAGGACGGTCGCCTGACCGACTCCCAGGGCCGGGTCGTGGACTTCAAGAACACGGTCATCATCATGACGACCAACCTCGGCACGCGGGACATCTCCAAGGGCTTCAACCTCGGCTTCGCGGCCACGGGTGACACGAAGTCCAACTACGAGCGCATGAAGAACAAGGTCTCGGACGAGCTCAAGCAGCACTTCCGCCCCGAGTTCCTCAACCGCGTGGACGACGTCGTCGTCTTCCCGCAGCTCACCCAGGAGGACATCCTCCAGATCGTCGACCTGATGATCGGGAAGGTGGACGAGCGCCTCAAGGACCGGGACATGGGCATCGAGCTCTCCCAGGCCGCCAAGGAGCTCCTCTCCAAGAAGGGTTACGACCCGGTGCTGGGCGCGCGTCCGCTGCGTCGCACGATCCAGCGCGAGATCGAGGACACGCTCTCCGAGAAGATCCTCTTCGGCGAGCTCCGCCCCGGTCACATCGTGGTCGTCGACACGGAGGGCGAGGGCGAGGCCAAGACCTTCACCTTCCGGGGTGAGGAGAAGTCGGCACTGCCCGACGTCCCGCCGATCGAGCAGGCGGCCGGCGGAGCCGGTCCGAATCTGAGCAAGGAGGCGTAAGGCTCTAGGGCTTTACGGCTGGAAAAGGGGTCGGTGCCTTTTGGGCACCGGCCCCTTTCGCTTGGGCCGGGCAGACTGTCCGGCCCGCTCTACAGCTGCTCGACGCGGACGCCGGGGAGTTCCGGCATGGTGCTCCGTGCGGCGCCGGAGAGTTCGTCCTCCAGCTGGAGTTCCGTCAGAGCCGGGAGCGAGGCCACTTCCCGCCAGTCGGCGGCGGTCAGCGGGCGCCCGGACTCGCCGATTCTGAGGGTCGTAAGCGTGGGCCATCTACCGAGGCCGCGCAGCCCGGTGCCCGACACCGTGTCCGCTCTCAGATGCAGGTATTCCAGAGGCGCGTCGACGGGCAGGGAGTCGGCCAGGCTGTCCCCCGGAAGCACCTGGTTGACGGACAGCCAGGTCAGCGAACGGAGTTCGCGCAGCCCCCTGATGTGGCCGATCCCGGACAACCACATTTCGGTGAGGGGGAGTTGCGCCAGCGGTGCGAAATCCTGGATTTCCGGGCAGCGGTGCAGCCACAGACGGTTCAGGGAGGAAAAGGGCGACAGCACTCCCAGATCGGCCAGGCGGGGATTGTCGATCACGCTCAGCGTCTCGACCACGGCCGGCTCGGCCACGGCCGCCAGGATCTCCGGCACGGACCGTGAGCCGACGCAGGTGACACTCAGCCAAGGGCGCATCAGCCTGAGCGCCGCGTACTTCTCGTCGCTGTCGCACCTGATGTACAGGTCCGAGCGGTCCAGCCGGTCGAGCACCTCGACCGCGTACTCCCTGGTGTCGAACCGGTCCCAGGTGCCCACGAGTTGGCGCCGCACCGCGAAATCGGGATGCTTCCCGAACCTCCGCAGTACGGCGAACGCCGCCTCCGGCTCCACCGTGCCGAGCAGCGAGGCCGTGACGGTGACCGCGAGTGCCTCCGGGTCCGTCAGCCCTGCCGGACCCGGCAGCAACTCCAGCACCAGCGGCCCGGCCAGCGCCAGCGCGTGCGCCTCCTCCGTCGTACGCGGCGGGATCAGCGTGGCCGCGCGGGCCTCGACCTCGGCCCGCACCGCAGGGTCCAGCGCCGTCGCGTGCTCCAGGCAGGCCAGCGCCAGCAGCGTCACCCGGGGTTCGTCACGGGCGAGCAACTCCCGTAGCAGTACGACCCGTTCGCGCGGCCTGGCATGGGCGACGGCCATGCGGACGACGTCCTCCCACTGGGTGTCCTCCGCGCGGGAGATCAGTACGTCGAGGTGGCCCTCCTCCACCGCGTAGCGCGCGCCCAGGTAGTCCTGGAAGGTGCGGTGCACGAAGTCCAGTACGTCCACGGCGGGTTGGCGCAGCAGGCCGCTCCTCAGGAGCAGTGTCCGCAGGACCGTCCCCGCGTCCCCCTGGCCCGCCGCCGAGGCGACCGTGGGCAGACAGCGCTCCACGATCCCCTCGGCCGTCTCGACGTCCATCTCGGTGCGGCCGCTCAACACCAGGGCGTACGCGAGGCGTTGGAGGATCTCCAGCTGGGCCTCCTCGCCCAGTTCCACGCCCTCCAGCGCGCCCATGCCCCGCTCGCGGTCCCGGCGGGCCAGCAGCATCGTGAGGGCGGCGTCGTACAACTCCTTGCGGCCGGTGGGGAGATAGCCCTTCCGCTCCCGGTGCAGGGCGCAGATCAGGCCGCACATCAGGGGGTTGGTGGCGAGGCGGGCCAGGTCGCGTTTCGTGCGGAGGGAGTCCAGGAGGGGGGCCTCGTATTCCGGGGCCTCCGCCGCCGTGTGCCAGCGCTCGACGAAGGTCTTCACCTCGGGGCGGCGCATCGGGGCCAGGGTCAGTTCGTGGAAGCCCTCCGAGGACAGCCAGTCGGGGCGTACCGCGGTGGGGCGGGAGGTCAGGAGCCAGCGGTTGCCGGGGAAGGCGCGGATCAGGGCGAGGAGCCAGTCGCGGGTGCGGTGGCGGTCGGCGGAGGGGATCTCGTCCAGGCCGTCGATCAGGATCAGGCCCCGGCCGGCGGTCAGGACGCGCTCGGCCCAGCCCTCGGGCGGGGAGTGGGGGCAGCCGGTCGCCGCCAGGAAGGCCGCGGGGGAGGGGAGTTGGCCGGTGCGGAGCAGGGTGCGCAGCGGGAGGACGTACGGGACGCGGTCGCCGTCGCCGGCCGCCGTCACCGCGAGCCACTGCACCAGGGTCGTCTTGCCGGAGCCCGCGTCACCGCGCAGCAGGACCCGGTCGTGGGCCGACAGGGCTTCCTCGGCGGGGAGTTGGCGGTCGTAACGGGCGCCTGGGTGCTCCTCGGACAGGGAGTGTTCCTCCGTCGCCTCCAGGCTTAGGTACGCCACTTCGAGGGGCCAGCGGTCCGGGGAGTCGCGCAGATCGATGCCGTAGATGGTGATGTGGTTGTGGTGTTCGGCGACGTAGGAGAGGTAGCGGCGTTCGAAGGCGCGGTCGTGGGTGCCGGGGCGTGGGGTGCGGGCGATCAACTCGTCGACGCGGGCGATGAGTTCGGTCTGGTGCCGGGTCTGTTCGACGAGGGTGCGGGCCACGAACGTGGACCGGCGGGTGAAGAACTCCAGGATCTGGAGGCAGGCCCACTCGGTGGCGTTGCCGAGGAAATGGCCCGCGTCGGCGGACAGTCCGGCGGGCGCCGGCGCGCCGTGCGCCAACTGCCGTGCCAGTTCCCGGTGTCCGAGTCGTACGGCCTGGACGTCGTCCATGTCCAGGTCGCCGAGGGCGAGCAGGCGGCGGGCCAACGCGTCGGCCACCGCGGTCTGTTCGTCGAGGGGGAAGGGCGCTTCGCCCGGAGAGTCCACCGCCCGCGCGACCAGGCGGTCGGCGAGCTTGTGGACGTCCTTCTCCGTCAGTGTGCGTTTCTCGCCCTTGAAGGAGACGAGGTGCGACAGCCGGACCGGTTTGTCGACCAGGCCGGCGCCCGGCCCTTCGGGGACGAACAGCTTCTTCAGCAGCGGTGTGATCAGGCCTGACGCCAGCTTGCCACCGAGTACCGCGGGCTCCATCGGCCGCCCCACCCCCGTCGTCGCGCGAACGGACGGAGCCTAACCGGTTACGACAACTGGCCGTCGTAGTCCGGCAGTTTGAAGGTCTTCTCGGCGTGGCCGCCCGACAGGTCGGTGGCGCTGTTGCCGATGTTCGCGATGATCGTGTAGCCCTTGGACTCGATGTCGGCGCGCTGGGCGGTCTTGTAGGCGGCGACGTCCTTGAAGAGGTCGAACAGGCCGCGGACGTAGAGGCCGTCGACGTCGTAGCCGTCGTGTTCGAGGTTGTACTCGGTCGGCAGGTAGATGATGCCGGGCCGGGCCGTGACGAAGAACAGCGAAACCCCGTGCTCCTGGGCGTACTTGGCGACCGCGAGCACCGGCTTGTTGGCCGGCTGCGGCCAGCTGAAGCCGAAGTCGGTCTCCAGGGTGGTGTTGTCGATGTCGAAGACGATCGCCTGCTTCTCACCGGGCTTCGTCGCCGCGATGCGCTGCTTCAGGTAGGGCAGTGCCTGGTTCATGACCGTCTGGCAGTCCGTCTGCCAGGTCGCGTAGTCGACGGCAGCGGTGGTGCTCGTAGTGGTCGCGGCCTCCGCGGGCACGGTCAGCGCCGCGAGGGCGATCGCGGTCACGGCGACGGTGGCGGTACGGCGGGCCCAGGGGCGTCGTCTCGTCATGGGGTGGGGGTTCCTCTCACGTCTGCGGGCTGCCGGTGCGGAAGGCACATGATCGTGGGCGGGAGTGGCGAGAGGGGAACCATAAGGTTACTGAACGGTAGGTGGGTAGAGGTCTGCGCCACATTCCCGCTACCGGCGACCACCCCGCCCGGTGACAAGCCGCACAGGCGATTCGAGCCCTACTAGGGCGGGTAGTCGTGAGCCTCGTTCGGGGCAAAAAGGACTTTTTATGTGGAACCAGATGGGTGGTTTTGCCGTCAGGGTGGCGATTTATGGCTAACGAGTGCTCTGTCAAGGAGACGGAAGTTTTGCGATGAAGTACTAGCTTCCGTCGTAGAAGGGCTGTTTGGGGGTCCGTGGGGGCGCGGGTTACCAATGGACGTGCCATCCGGTGGCCGCTTGTGCGCCGGGTGGTCTTTCTGTCCCCGTCCCCGTGAGGTTCCGATGTTCCAGCGCTCCGCTTCCCGCTCTTCCCGTACGACGCCGCTCCGCACCCGGGTGGCCTTCCTGGCCGTCGGACTGGGAGCCACCGCCGTGCTGGGCACCGGGGTCGCGAGCGCCGCCACCGCGAGCGTGGCGCCGAAGACGGTCAGCGCCAAGACCGCCGCCTCCTGGGTCGACCCGGTGAAGAAGTACACGCTCTCCGCGAGCTTCGCGCAGGCCGGCGGTCTGTGGCAGTCCACGCACAGCGGGCAGGACTTCGCCGTGGCCAGCGGTACCGACGTCGTCGCCGCGCACGGCGGGACCGTCGTCAAGGCCGGCGGCAACGGCGCCGGTGACGGGGCCGCGTACGGCAACGCCATCGTCATCAAGCACGGCAACGGCACCTACTCGCAGTACGCCCACCTCTCGCGCATCGACGTGAAGGTCGGCCAGGTCGTCAGCACCGGCCAGCACATCGCGCTGTCCGGCAACACCGGCAACTCCACCGGCCCCCACCTGCACTTCGAGATCCGTACGACCGCCAACTACGGCTCGGCCATAGACCCGGTCGCGTTCCTGCGCGGCAAGGGCGTCACCGTCTAGGCCTGCTTCGTGCCCGCGTGGGCCTGCGTGATCATGTCGGTGGCGACCTCCAGGACGGCCTTGCGCTTGTCCTCGGGGTCGCCTTCGAGGTCCTGTACGGCGAACATGCCGGCGTGCAGCGTGAAGATCGCGCTGAGTGAGCGGACCTGGTCGACCAGGGTGGAGTCCGGGTCGATCATGATCTCCCGCAGGCCGCGCATGCGGTCCTTGAAGCGCTCGCCGATGCGCAGGTCCCGTACCGTCGCCTGGTTCTCCTGCATGAAGCGGAACAGCGGGGTCGCGCCGTCGAGCGCGACGGCGTAGCGCCGTACGATCTCCTGTTTGGTCTCCAGGGTGTGCGGCTGGTCGCGGCCCCACTCGATGAGGTCCTCGATCGGCTTCGTGAGGTCCTCGAAGATGCTGACCAGGATCTCTTCCTTGGTCTTGAAGTGGTAGTAGAGCGCCGCCTTCGTGACGTCCAGGTGCTCGGCGATCTCGCGCAGCGAGGTCTTCTCGTAGCCCTGCTCGGCGAAGAGTTCGAGCGCGACGTCCTGGATGCGCTGGCGGGTGTCTCCGCGACGTTGCCGCTTGGTGCCGTCCATGGTGCCGCCCATCCGTCTCATGCTCCAGCAAACTTACTTGACGCCCGGCTAGTTACGGGTCTACTTTCCCTTAGTGTAGTCAACTAGCCGGGCGGCAAGTAAGTAGCCGGACGGTAGCGGTAACTAGGGGAGTGGGAACGATGGCGGACACACAGACGGTCGACAAGGGGTCGGGGGAGACCGAGAAGCAGCCCAGGAGCGTGCGGGTCGTCCTGCTCGCCCTGATGATCACCATGATGCTCGCGATGCTCGACAACATGATCGTGGGCACGGCGATGCCGACGATCGTCGGTGAGCTGGGCGGGCTGGAGCATCTGTCGTGGGTCGTCACGGCCTACACGCTCGCCACGGCCAGCTCCACTCCCCTGTGGGGCAAGCTCGGTGACATGTACGGGCGCAAGGGCGCCTTCATGACCTCGATCGTGATCTTCCTGGTCGGCTCCGCGCTCAGTGGTATGGCGCAGAACATGGGGCAGTTGATCGGTTTCCGGGCCATTCAGGGTCTCGGTGCCGGTGGTCTGATGGTCGGCGTCATGGCGATCATCGGCGACCTCATCCCGCCGCGTGAGCGGGGCAAGTACCAGGGCATGATGGCCGGCGTCATGGCGCTCGCGATGATCGGCGGACCGCTGGTCGGCGGCACCATCACCGACAACTGGGGCTGGCGCTGGTCCTTCTACATCAACCTGCCGCTGGGCGTCATCGCGCTCGCCGCGATCAGCGCTGTACTGCACCTGCCGAAGAAGCGCTCGCAGGCGCGGATCGACTACCTCGGTGCCGGACTGCTGACCGTCGGCATCACCTCCATCGTGCTCGTCACCACGTGGGGCGGTTCGCAGTACGCCTGGACCTCCGTGCGGATCATGGAGCTGATCGCGCTCGGTGTGGCCGCGCTCGTCGGGTTCGTGTTCTGGCAGACCAAGGCCACCGAGCCGGTCGTGCCGCTGCACATCTTCCGCAGCCGCAACTTCACCCTGATGGCGGTCATCGGCTTCATCACCGGCTTCGTGATGTTCGGCGCGACCCTGTTCCTGCCGCTCTACCAGCAGTCCGTGCAGGGCGCGTCCGCGACCAACTCCGGTCTGCTGCTCCTGCCGATGCTCGGCGCGATGCTCGTGACCTCCATGGTCGCGGGGCGGGTCACCACCAACACCGGGCGCTACAAGGTGTTCCCGGTCGCCGGCAGCCTTCTGATGGGTGTCGGTCTGTATCTGCTGTCCACGATGGACGTCGACACGACCCGGTTCATGTCCGGTGTGTACATGGCCGTCGTCGGGCTCGGCATGGGCTGCCTGATGCAGATCACCATGCTGGTCGCGCAGAACAGCGTCGAGATGAAGGACATGGGGGTCGCGTCCTCCACGAGCACGCTGTCCCGGACGCTCGGCTCGTCGTTCGGTGTCGCCATCATGGGTGCGCTCTTCAACAACCGGGTTCAGGACGTCATGAGCCAGAAGGCCGGGGCGTTGGGGGCCAAGGTGACCGAGCAGTCGGCTCAGTTGGACGCGAAGAGTCTGGCGAAGTTGCCGGCGGTGGCGCGTGAGGCCTATCAGCACGCGGTGTCGGCGGGTACTCACTCGGCGTTCCTGCTGGGGGCTGTGGTGACGGTGCTGGCGCTGGTCGCGGCGGTGTTCGTGAAGGAGGTTCCGCTGAAGGGGGCGGGGCCGAAGGCCGAGGGGTCGGGCGAGGGCGTGGCGGAGAAGCTGCCGATCGTCGAGGCCGTCTGAGGTCGTCCGCAGTGAGCTGAAGGTCCCCCGGTCGGTGTCCGCCCCGGGGGGCCTTCGTGTTTTTCGCCCCCGCCGCCCCTACCCGTCCCTTCACTGGGGGCTGCCGCCCCCAGACCCCCCGCTTTCGGCCTGGACGGCCTCGTTCTCAAACGCCGGACGGGCTGAGTACAGCTGACCTGGGTCGCTGTCAGTGGGCCGTGTCACCATCGGGCGTATGGACAAAATGCGGCAGTTGCGGCTGGGCAAGGACGCCATGGACCGTGACTGGGCCGAGCCGGAACTCGACCTGGGCGTGGTGGCCGCGCATGCCGGGTACTCGCGGTATCACTTCATCCGGGCCTTCAAGGAGGCCTACGGTGAGACGCCGGGGCAGTATCTGATCCATCGGCGGATCGAGCGGGCCGAGGAGATGCTCCGCAGCGCCGACCTCTCGGTCACGGAGATCTGCCATCTCGTCGGCTTCAGCAGCCTCGGTACGTTCGCGGCGCGGTTCAAGGCGCGGACCGGGCTGACCCCGAGTGAGTACCGGAGCGAGCACGTGGGGCGCGGGGCCGCCCTCATCCCGGGGTGCTACGCGATGCTCTGGGCCGGCGGTTTCCCCTCCGCAACTTTGAAGAAGCGTGCCGCTGCCCGCCCTGCCTACGGTGAGGAAGACGACAGGAGAGCAGAGCCATGATCCAGGGACTGGGCATCACCACCGTGTGGACCTTCGACCAGCAGCGCACCAAGGCCTTCTTCACCGAGAAACTGGACTTCGAGGTCCGGGACGACATCTCGATGGGGGACATGAAGTGGGTCACCGTCGGTGCCAAGGAGCAGCCGGGCGTCGAGCTCGCGCTGATGAGCCTGGACGGGCCGGGCCTCGACCCCGAGTCCGCCGAGGCGTTGAAGAAGCTGGTCGGCAAAGGGGTGCTGGGGGCCGGGGCGTTCCGTACGGACGACTGCCGTGGTGACTACGCGACCTTCAAGGCACGTGGCGTCGAGTTCATCCAGGAGCCCAAGGAGCGGCCGTACGGCGTCGAGGCGATCTTCCGCGACGACAGCGGCAACTGGTACTCGCTGACCGAGCGCCGCGAGGAGCTCGACTTCTCCAAGGACTTCGGATGAGTGGGGAGTCGGTGGCGGAGGTCGAGCCGGATCACACGGCGGTGCGGGTCGCGCTGTGGCGGGCCCTGCATGTTCGGGCCGACGCTCCGCCGTATGTCATCGAGGACGAGGTCGGGCTGCGGCTCGTGGACCCCGGGGACGACTGGCGGGAGCGGCCCGACATGGACGTCGAGGCCACTCGCCGGATCCGTGCGTCGATCGTGGCGCGGGCCCGGTTCGTCGAGGACGTGGTGGCGGAGGAGGTCGCCAAGGGCGTCGACCAGTACGTAGTGCTCGGCGCCGGGCTGGACACCTTCGCCCAGCGGCGGCCCGAACTGGGCGCGAGACTAAGGGTGTTCGAGGTCGAACGGCCCGGCACCCAGGCCTGGAAGCGGCGGCGGCTCGCTGAGCTCGGGTACGACGAGCCGGACTGGCTGCGGTTCGTACCGGTGGACTTCGAGGGCGACTGGTGGGGGCAACTGGCCGCCGGAGGGCTCGACATCGGGCGGCCCGCTGTGGTGGCCGCGACCGGGGTCACGATGTATCTCACCCTGGACGCGATCACCACCATGTTCCGGCTCGTCGCCGGACTTGCGCCCGGCTCCACGCTGGTGACCACCTTCCTGCGGCCCGTCGAGGACGTGGAGCCGGAGCAGCGCGCGCAGTTGGAGGTGGCGGTGCGGGGCGCTCGTGCCGCGGGTACGCCGTTCCTGAGCTTCTTCACTCCTGAGCAGGTGCTGGAGCTGGGGCGGGCGTGCGGGTTCCGGGAGGCGCGGCACGTGTCGGCGGCGGATCTTGCCGAGCGGTACTTCGGGGGCAGGACGGACGGGGTGGGGCCGTCCCGGGGGGAGGAGGTGATGGTGGCGAGCACCTGAGCCCTCGTGCAGGGTGGCCGACCTCATCTTTGAAGAACTACGGCAGCATCGGATAGCTGCCCGTGCTCGTCGGTGCGTGTTCCGGCAGCCACAGCACCGCTACCGCGCCCTCCGCCGGGATGTGGTCCGGCGCGCCCGCGGGGCGGACGTTGCGGAAGGTCAGCCGGGCGCCGAGGACCCGGGCCTGGCCGGCCGCGATGGTCAGGCCCAGGCCGTGGCCGTGGCCCGCGCGGTCCTTGCTGCCGGTGCGGAAGCGGCTGGGGCCCTCCGCGAGGAGTTCCTCGGGGAAGCCGGGGCCGTGGTCGCGGACCCGGATGACCCGGCCCTCGACCGAGACCTCGATCGGCGGCTTGCCGTGCCTCGCCGCGTTGGCCAGCAGGTTGAACAGCACGCGCTCAAGGCGGCGGGGGTCGGTGGTGACCGCTGATTCGTGGACTACGTGCACCACCGCGTCCGGGTCCTTCGCGATCACCCTTCGGCTTACGAAGTCGCCCAGCATGATGTCCTGCAACTCGGCCCGCTCGGAGGCGCCGTCGAGACGGGCTACCTCCAGGACGTCCTCGACGAGGGTGCGCATCGCCTTCGCGCGGTCCAGGACCAGTTCGGTCGGGCGGCCCGGGGGGAGCAGTTCGGCCGCGGTCAGCAGGCCCGTCACGGGAGTGCGCAGTTCGTGCGCGATGTCCGCGGTGACCCTGCGTTCGGCCTCGAGTCGCTGTTGCAGCGCGTCCGTCATCGCGTCCACCGCGCGCGCGAGGTCGTCGGTCTCGTCCCGTACGACTCCGCCGATGGCGTCCCGTACCCGTACGTCCGTCTCGCCCTTGGCGACCTGGTTCGCCGCGACGGCCGCCTTGCGCAGGCGGCGCGAGAGCTGGCCGCCGATCAGGACGCCCAGCGCGCTGCCGCCGAGCACCGCCGCGATCGAACCGATCACCAGAGCCTGGTCGAGGTCCTTGAGGATGTCCGTGCTGCGGTCGGTGAACCCGGTGTGCAGCGACATCACATGGCCGTCCTTGAGCGGTACGGCCGCCCAGATGTCCGGGATGCCGTGCGGCCGGTCGGTGACGTAGGTCGCCCTGCGGCCCTCCTCGACCTTCTGGCGCAGCGCCGGCGGCAGGCTCGGGTCGTCGATCTTGATGCTGGGGAAGTTGGGCCGCCCGGACAGCTCGTAGTTGCGCTGGGCGATCTGGACCCGCTCGTCGGCGAGGTCGCGCGCGTTGTCCAGCATCGAGACCCGCGCCGCGTTGTGCACCACCAGGCTGAGCGCGATCGCGACCAGTGTGCCGACCAGCGCGATGGCCGCGCTGAGCTTCCATCTCAGGCCCGTACGGATGCCCGCTCTGTCCATGAACGACGGGACCCTGCGCCGTGAATTCCCCCGCATACCCCTGCTCAGGCCTTCAACTTGTAGCCGAAGCCGCGGACCGTCTCGATCCGGTCCTGGCCGATCTTCGTGCGCAGCCGCTGCACATGGACGTCCACGACCCGGGTGTCGCCGCCCCAGCCGTAGTCCCAGACCCGCTCCAGCAGCTTGTCGCGGGACAGGACCGTGCCCGGGGCCGAGGAGAACTCCAGGAGCAGGCGCATCTCGGTCGGCGTCAGCGCCACCGGCTGTCCGGCCTTGAGCACCTCCATGCCCTCGGTGTCGATCTCCAGGTCGCCGAAGGTGAGCACTCCGCCGTCGACCGTCTCCGCCCCGGTGTCCGCCGTGCGGTCGCCGCCGCTCGCGTGGCCGAAGCGGCGCAGGACCGCGCGGATGCGGGCGACCAGGACGGCGCCGTCGAAGGGCTTCGTGACGTAGTCGTCCGCGCCCGCCTCCAGGCCGAGGACCACGTCGATGGAGTCGGCGCGCGCCGACAGCATGATCACCGGAACGGTCGAGTCGTCGCGGATACGGCGGCACAGGCTCACGCCGTCCAGGCCGGGGACCATGACGTCCAGGAGGGCGATGTCGGGGCGGTTCGCCCGGAACGCCTCCAGGCCCGACAGTCCGTCGGGCATCGCCGTGACCGCGAAGCCGTCCCGCTCCAGGGCGAGTTGGGTGGCCTCACGGATGACGTCGTCGTCCTCGACGAACAGGACGTGGGTCTGGTCTGCCATCCCGGTGCTCTCAGTCCTCGTGTGGGTCGTTCTCAAGCATGGGACGCCCGAAGGAGCGTCCGCGTTCACTGAAGGATCGGATCGGAGGGGCCGATCGGTTCGCCGCCGCTCGGATTCCGTTCAGTTTCCGCTCGGGGCCGGTGACGCGTCGCCTCCGACCGCGTTGCTGTACTCGTTGTGCGTGCTGTACTCCTGGACGAAACGGCCCGACGTCCAGCGGTACGTGATCACGTTCTCGCCGGACGGACTCGACACCGGGTCGCCCTTCTCGTACACCTGCTTGGTGACGACCAGGTCGCCGCGGTCGATCTCCGCGTAGACCGGGGGTTCCTCGGCCTTGAAGACATTCTCGTACGTCCCACCCGTCGCGCGGTACACGTACGAGCCGATGCCGACCGCGTCGCCGCAGGTCATCACGTTGACGACGACGTCGTTGACGGTGCCGCCGGTCAGTTCGCCGTAGGACACGTCGACCGCGTACTCGTCGGCGACGCACGGCTTCAGCTCGTGTTTGACCGCCGCCGAGACGTTCGGATCGTCCTTGACCAGTTTCACCGCGTCCACGTGGTCGTCGGCGGTCGCCGACGGCGAGGGGGACTTGGCCTCCGCGACACCCGCGACCGAGTCGGAGTGCGCCGGGCCCTCGTCACGGGCGCCGGTGCCGCCGGTCGCGCAGCCGGACACCAAAAGGGCGAGGGCGGCGAGCACGGCCATCGCCGCGACCGCCGCCTCGAAGCTCCCGCGCACCCTGCCGGGCCCGGGGGCGCTGCTCAGCCCGGGCCCAGGGGTGTCGTTGCTCAGGCCGCGCAACGCTCCCGCTCCTCACGCTCCAGCGCGCGTGCGTCCAGGTCGCGGGCCTCCAGCTCCTCCCGGAGCCGGGCGAGCGCCCGGTGCAGCGTGCTCTTGACCGTACCGGCCGACATGCCGAGGGCGGCGGCCGTCTCCTCCGTGGACATCTGCTCCCAGTGTCGCAGGACGACGACACTGCGCTGTTTCGGAGCGAGAACTTTCATGATGTCCATAAGAAGCGCCCGGTCCGCGTGCTGTTCGGTCGCGTCGTCGACGCTCGCGTCCGGGAGCTGCTCGGTGGGGACCTCTTCGAGCTTGCGGGCCCGCCACCACTCGGTGCGGGTGTTGATCATGACGCGGCGCAGGTAGGCGTCCGCGAGGCGCTTGTCCTCGATGGTCTCCCAGCGGCCGTACGTCCGCACCAGCGCGGTCTGGAGCAGGTCCTGGGCGTCGACCGGGTCCGGCACCAGCCGGCGGGCGCTGCGCAGCAGCGCGTCCTGCCGGGTGCGGACGTACTCCTCGAATTCGAGCACCTCGCCCTGCGCCATGATCAACCGCCTCCATCCCCGTTTCCGACCCGCCTGCTGCCGGTTGTCCTTTGCTGCGTCCCGCCGGTCTGCGGCACAGGAATGAAGCTACGGAGGGGTTGTCACGGCACTGTGCGGACCAGCCTGCGGGGAACGCTCGGCTGTCCGTCGGTTGTGTAACGGAAGTAGGTCCGGGGTAAGGGGGCGGGGTCTTTGGGGTGGATATGGGGTGGTTTGGGCGGTGCCTGAGTGTTGCGAGGGCTGGGTGTTGGCCGTGGTTCGGGTCGGGTGAGGCTGGTGGCTGTGAATTGACCGTGTGTCAGGTACGGGTGGCGGGGAGTTGGTAGAGGGCGTTGGGGAGGGGTTCTACGAGGCCGTCCGCGACCAGGCCGTCCAGCGCTCTGGCCCGCTGTACCGGTTCGTGCCACACGCGGTCGAGCGTGGACTGCGGGACGGGGGTGTGCGCTTCGCGGAGTACGGCCAGGAGTTTGCCGCGGACCTGGCGGTCCGTGCCGGCGTATGTCTGGCCGCGGCGGGCCGGGCCCTCGTGGTCCGGTTTGCCTGCCAGGTTCCAGGTGCACTGGGCCGAGATGGGGCAGCGGTGGCATGTCTCGTTTTTTGCCGTGCAGACCAGTGCGCCCAGTTCCATGGAGGCGGCGGCCCAGCGGGCGGCGGTCTGCTCGTCCTGAGGGAGCAGGGCGCGGGCGAGTTTGCGCTCGGCGGCTGTGGTGGCGTTCGGGGGGTACTGGACTCCGGTGACGGCGCGGGCGAACACCCGGCGGACGTTGGTGTCGAGTACGGCGTGGCGCTGGCCGTAGGCGAAGGAGGCGACGGCGGCGGCCGTGTACTCGCCGATGCCGGGGAGGGCGAGGAGCTGGGCGTGGTCGGTGGGGACGTCGCCGCCGTGGCGTTCCGTTATGGCGGTGGCCGCGCCGTGGAGGCGGAGGGCGCGGCGGGGGTAGCCGAGGCGGCCCCAGGCGCGGACGGCTTCGCCGGGGGCGTCCTGGGCGAGGTCGGCGGGGCGGGGCCAGCGGGCGAGCCACTGTTCGTAGACCGGGAGGACGCGGGCGACCGGGGTCTGCTGGAGCATGAACTCGCTGACCATCACGCCCCAGGGGCCGGCGTCGGGGTGGCGCCAGGGGAGGTCGCGGGCGTTGTCTTCGAACCAGTCGATGACGGGAGCGTGGAGGTGCTCGCCGTTGGTGGACGTGGTGTGCGGGGGGTTCGTGGGCGCAGTCATGGCGTTTCGATCCTGCCATGGCCGTGGGTGGTTGCGGTGCTTTCGCCCGCGGGCGGTGGGTGGGGTCGGGGGCGCGGCGGTACGGCGAGCCCGCCGCGGTTGCGCCCCTCTGGTGTTGTCACAGTGAACGGCGTGGGGACCAGCTAAGCGGCGGGCTCGCCGTACCGCCGCGCCCCGCTCCCGTGCGTCGGCGGGTGCGGCTCGTGGTCCATTCCGCCTCATTCCAGGCGGTGTTGCCGGGATGATGATCCGGAAAAGTTGGGGCAGGCGCGGCGGGTGGGGCGAGGTAACTCCCCGTTGTCTCGTAAGGTTTGAGCCGTGGGATCTCTGCGCAATCCGGTCGGGCCGCTTCCCTCCTCCATCTATTGGCGACGGAGGGTCCTCATGGTGTCCGTGGTCGCCCTGTTGGCGCTGCTGATCACCTGGATCGTCACGTCGGGTGGCGGGGGTAGCAAGAATGGTGCCGATGGCGCGAAGAACGGGAGGACTCCCGCCCCTACGATCACTGCCGGTCCGTCCGGCACGGGTCCCGCCATCAGTCAACACCCCGGCGGCCGTGATGAGTCGGGGAGTGGTGGGGCGAGTGGTGGCAGTAGTGGTTCCAGTGGCGGGTCGTCGTCGGGGGGCAGTGGCTCCGCCGGTGGGTCTGGAGACGGTGGCAGTAGTGGGGGGTCTAACGGCGGGAGTGGTACGGGGACTACGGTTCCTGCTGATTCGACTCTGCCCAACTGCACTGCCAGTGCTGTGCAGTTGAGTCTGCGGAGTCTGCACAACTCCTACTCGCCCGATCAGACGCCTACTTTTGTGCTGACCGCCAAGAACTCGTCGAGCAGTGACTGCAAGGTCGATCTCGGGCCCAAGAGCGCGGTGTTGACGATCACTGAGGCGGGGGGTGCCGCCGACTACTGGTCCTCCGCCGACTGTCCGAAGGGGGCGGGGAGTGTGTTCTACCGGGTTTCCGCCGGGGGCGCGGTTACGTACACGTTGAAGTGGGACCGCAAGCCGAGTGCGCCCGAGTGTGCGACGCCTCCGGCTGGTTCGGCCGGTGCGGGGACCTATCTGGTGGAGGCTGCCGCTTCCGGGTTCGCCAAGGCCCAGACCTCGTTCGTGTTGGCGAGTGACTGAGGTCGGTTCGTTTCTCTAGACGTAGCGTTCCAGGATCGAGGATTCCGCCAGGCGGGAGAGGCCCTCTCGTACGCTCCTTGCCCTTGCCTCGCCTACGCCGTCGACCGTCTGTAGGTCGTCGACGCTTGCCGCCAGGAGCTTTTGGAGGCCGCCGAAGTGCTCCACCAGGCGGTCGATGATCGCGCCGGGGAGACGCGGGACCTTGGCCAGGAGGCGGAAGCCCCGGGGGGAGACCGCCGAGTCGAGGGCCTCGGGGGAGCCGGTGTAGCCCAACGCGCGGGCCACGGTGGGGAGTTCGAGGAGTTCGGCGTGGGAGAGGGCGTCCAGTTCCGCCAGGGCCTCGTCCACCGTGCGGGAGCGTTTGGCCGTGGGTTCGGGGACGTAGTCGCGTACTACCAGTTCGCGTTCCGCGTCCACGCCCGCGATCAGTTCTTCGAGTTGGAGGGAGAGGAGGCGTCCGTCTGTGCCGAGTTCCACTACGTACTCTGCGATTTCTGTGGCGATCAGGCGGACCATTTCGAGGCGTTGGACAACTGCCGAGACGTCCCTGACCGTTACCAGGTCTTCGATCTCCAGGGCGGAGAGGGTTCCCGCCACCTCGTCCAGGCGGAGCTTGTAGCGCTCCAGGGTGGCGAGGGCCTGGTTCGCGCGGGACAGGATGGCCGCCGAGTCCTCCAGGACTCGGCGCTGGCCGTCCACGTAGAGGGCGATCAGGCGCATGGACTGGGAGACGGAGACGACCGGGAAACCCACTTGTTTGCTCACTCGGTCCGCCGTGCGGTGGCGGGTGCCGGTCTCTTCTGTGGGGATCGTGGGGTCGGGGACCAACTGGACGCCCGCTCTGAGGATCTTGGAGAGGTCGGAGGAGACGACGATTCCCCCGTCCAGTTTGCAGAGCTCTCGTAGGCGGGTGGCCGTGAACTCCACGTCCAGGATGAAACCGCCTGTGCACATGGCTTCGACGGTCTTGTCGGAGCCGAGCACGATGAGTCCGCCCGTGTTGCCGCGGAGGATTCGCTCCAGGCCGTCGCGCAGGGCCGTGCCGGGTGCCACGGCGCTCAGTGAGGCGCGCATCAGGCCATCGGCACCGGAGCTCCCGCCGGACTTTCCGGGAGCTGACGCCCGGTCGTTGGCTGCCACTGCACTCCTCGGGTCGCAGGTTCTTCAGGCGCTCCCGTTTCGCACAAGTGGTTCGTACGGACGGGCGAGACCAGGGCAAAGTCTACCGGCGGTCCTCGGCGTCCCGTGGGGCGTCTCGTTTACGGGAGCGCGGAAGGACCTGGAGGGCGTCTCCTATGTCGGCCACTTCGAGGACCTTCATGCCGGGCGGGATCTTGCCCGGGTCGCTCGGAACGAGGGCGTGGGTGAAGCCCAGGCGGTGTGCTTCGGAGAGTCTGCGCTGGACGCCCGTGACCCTTCTGACCTCGCCCGCGAGGCCCACTTCGCCGATCGCCACCAGGTTCTTGGGGAGGGGGGTGTCGCTCGCCGCGGAGGCCAGGGCGAGGGCGATGGCCAGATCCGCCGCCGGTTCGGAGAGTTTTACGCCGCCTACGGTTGCGGAGTAGATGTCCCTTTTGCCTAGGGCGCTGATTCTGCCGCGTTGTTCCAGGACCGCGAGCATCATCGAGACCCGCGAGGTTTCCAGGCCCGATGTGGTGCGGCGGGGGGAGGGGATCTGCGAGTCGACCGTGAGCGCCTGGACTTCGGCCACCAGGGGGCGGCGGCCCTCCAGGGTGACGGTCAGGCAGGTGCCGGGGACCGGCTCCGCGCGGCGGGTCAGGAACAGGCCGCTCGGGTCGGCCAGGCCCGTGATGCCCTCGTCGTGCAGCTCGAAGCAGCCGACCTCGTCCGTCGTGCCGTAGCGGTTCTTGACGCCCCGTACGAGGCGCAGGCGGGCGTGGCGGTCGCCCTCGAAGGACAGGACGACGTCCACCAGGTGTTCCAGGAGGCGGGGGCCCGCGATCGCGCCGTCCTTGGTGACGTGGCCCACCAGGAGGGTGGACATGGCGCGCTCCTTGGAGGCGCGGATCAGGGCGCCGGCGACCTCGCGGACCTGGGCCATGCCTCCGGGGGCGCCGTCGATCTCCGGGGAGGCCACCGTCTGGACGGAGTCCAGGATCAGCAGGGAGGGCTTCACCGCGTCCAAGTGGCCGAGGATCGTGGCCAGATCGGTCTCGGCGGCGAGGTAGAGGTGGTCGTCGATCGCCTTGATGCGGTCGGCGCGCAGGCGGACCTGGCTCGCCGATTCCTCGCCGGTGATGTAGAGCGTGCGGTGCTCGTCGCTCGCCGCCTTGGCCGCCACGTCCAGGAGGAGGGTCGACTTGCCGACGCCGGGCTCGCCCGCGACCAGGACGACCGCACCGGGGACCAGGCCGCCGCCGAGCACCCGGTCCAGCTCGGGCACGCCGGTCGAGCGGGCGGTGGCCTGGCGGCCGTCGACCTGGCCGATGGGCAGCGCGGAGGTGGTGACGCGGCCCGGGGCGGTCGTACGGACCGCGGGCGCGCCGAACTCCTCGACCGTGCCCCAGGCCTGGCACTCGGAGCAGCGGCCGAGCCACTTGGCCGTCTGCCAGCCGCACTCGGTGCAGCGGTAGGACGGACGGTCCTTGGTGGTCTTCGTACGGGCAGCCATGCGTGAACCGTAACCGGCGGGACTGACAGCGGGGTCGGGGGATGGAGGGGTGCGGTGAGGAATCCGGCCACGGGCGTAGGGATCGAGCCAGGGAAGCGGGGGTTCCTGTCCCCTATTGAGGGATCGTTTCACCCGTACGGATTAAAAGAGCTCAAGGGGGCGGAAGGGGGCGTCGCCCGCCGCCTACGGTCGCACGGGTGATGAGCAGCAGCCCGGAGACCTCGACCCGCACCACCGGCGCGCACCGGGCGCACCGGGAGGCGCGCGACCGCGCTGCGGCGCGCACGCTGGCGCAGTGCCCGCCCGCGCGCTACGAGCCTTATCTGGACGGCCTGTTCACGTACTGCCTGTCCGTGCTGTGCGACCACGACACGGCCACGGCGGCTCTGGGCGACGTGCTCGCGCTGGCCGAACGCCGGGGCGCGCGCGTGCCGGAGACGGCCGGTGACCGCAGGGCCTGGCTGTACGCGCTGGCCCGCTGGGCGTGTCTGCGCAAGCTGGCCGAGGCCAAGCAGAAACGTCAGGGCACCCATGCCGTGGGCCGGGTCGAGGCCCAGGAACCGGTCGTGTCCGAGGAGCTGCGCGAGCTGCGGCGGCGTGAACTCGGGCTGCTGGCCTGGCCGGAGGCCGCCGGGACCACCCCGGAGCAGCGCGAGGCGCTCGAACTCGCCGTGCGCCACCGGCTCGCCGCCCACGAGGTCGCCGCCGTCCTCGGGATGGATCTCGCCACAGCGCGGGAGCTGCTGGCCTCCGCCGCCTGCGAGGTGGAACGCACGCGGGCCGCCCTCGCCGTCGTGGAGACCGGGAGCTGCCCGAGCGTCGCCCGGCTCACCGGCGACCACCAGCTGGTGCTCAGCAGCGCGCTGCGCCGCGAACTGGTCCGGCACGTCGACGACTGCCCGCGCTGCCGCCGTACCGCCGAGCGCGCGGTGCCCGGCACCTGGCCCGGCGCCGGTGTCACGCCCGCCGAACTGCCCGTCCTGGAGGCGCCCCGCGCGGCCCTGCATGTCGCCATGGCGCACCTCCCGCGCGCGCGTGGAGCCGCGGCACCGCGCTTCGACCGGCGTGGTTTCCCGCTCGACCCCAAGGACCGCGCGGCCCGGCGGGACCGTCTCCGCGCGCGTGCCGTCACGACGACCGTCGTCGCCACCGTCATCGCGGCCCCCGTTCTTGCCCTGTGGGCCGCCTACCGGTCCACGCCCACCGGAGAGGGCGTCGACGGCAGGGCCGCCTCCGCGAGCGAGCAGCACGGCGGTCCCGGGAGTCTGGAGGGCGAGGTCGCGAGCGGCGGCTACGAGAACACCGGTGACGCCAGTGCCGGGCCCCGCGCGCGGGTCGGCAAGCAGGGCAAGAACGACGTCTCCGTGGAGGTCGTCAGCGTCGCCGGCACCGGTGGCAAGGGGGCCGGGAGGCTCGCCGTCTCCGCCGCCAACAGCGCCGACACCACGCTCGTCACCCTCACCGCGTCCGGCGCCGCCCCGGTCCGCTGGTCCGCGACCACCACGGCACCCTGGCTCTACCTCAGCCAGTCCTCGGGAACCCTCGCTCCGGGCGAATCGTTGACGATCAAGGTGTACGTCGACCATCTGCGCGAGCCCTCCGGCCACTGGACCGCGCGCGTGGCCGTCTCGCCCGCCGGCGCCGTCGTCTCCATCGAGGGCTACGGCAGTGCGCCCGCCCCGACCGAACCGAGTGACCCGTCGCATCCCGGTCCCGGCGGTCCGCCCTCGTCCGGGCCGGACCCGACGCCGACGGCCCCGAGTGATCCGACGCCGAGCGGTCCGCCGTCCTCGTCCGCCGATCCGACCCCGACTCCGACATCGACGGACTCGTCCTCCGCCGATCCGGGGGGCTCGCCGCCGCCGTCGGGCGACGGCGGCGACCCGGGCCCGTCCTGAGCGGTCAGCCGACCGGGTCCGCCGGATGCGGTGCCAGCAGCGGGAGTTGCGAGGCCAGGCGCTCCTCGCACAGCTCGACCAGGCGGTCGTAGCCGGCCTTGCCCATCAGCTCGGTCAGCTCCGGGCGGTAGGACACGTACACCGGGTCGCCCGCGCCGTGCGCCGAGGTCGCCGACGTGCACCACCAGTGCAGGTCGTGGCCGCCGGGACCCCAGCCCCTGCGGTCGTACTCGCCGATCGACACCTGGAGCACCCGCGTGTCGTCCGGGCGGTCGATCCACTCGTACGTCCGCCGCACCGGCAGCTGCCAGCAGACGTCCGGCTTCGTCTCCAGCGGCTCGCGGCCCTCCTTCACGGCGAGGATGTGCAGCGAGCAGCCCGCGCCGCCGGCGAAACCGGGGCGGTTCTGGAAGATGCACGAGCCCTTGTAGGGGCGGGTCTGACGGTCGCCGTCCTCGTCCTGCGAGGTCCAGCCGTTCCGCACGCCCTCGTCGTGGTGCTGCCAGATGTCCGGGGTGAGCCTCGCCACATGCCCGGCGACCCGTTTCTCGTCGTCCTCGTCCGAGAAGTGCGCGCCCAGGGTGCAGCATCCGTCGTCCGCGCGGCCCGCCTGGATGCCCTGGCAGCCGCTTCCGAAGACGCAGTTCCAGCGAGAGGTCAGCCATGTCAGATCGCAGCGGAAGAGCTGTTCCTCGTCCGCCGGATCCGGGAACTCCACCCACGCGCGCGCGAAGTCGAGCCCCTTCTCGTCGGCTTTCAGGGCCTTCTTCGACATCGTCGACGTCTTCGGGGGCCTGGCCGACGTCGTCCTCGGGGGCATGGCCGACGTCACCGGCGAAGAATCGCCGGGTGATTTGGCCGCCTTGTCGTTCTTCGCCTTTTTCGTCTTTGGCACGCGTCCAGGGTAAGTCGCCCGGGGCGGCCCCAGAAACCGCACCGAAGACGGAGATCGGCGCAGGTGGCAGTAGCGTTCCGTATATGAGACTCGGTGTCCTCGACGTGGGATCGAACACGGTGCATCTGCTGGTGGTGGACGCACACCCGGGCGCGCGCCCCTTGCCCGCGCACTCGCACAAGGTGGAACTCCGCCTTGCGCAACTCCTCGACGAGGACGGCGCGATCGGACCCGAAGGGGTCGACAAACTCATCGGCGTCGTCCACGAGGCGCTGCAGGCCGCCGAGGACAAGGGCGTCGAGGAACTCCTCCCGTTCGCCACCTCCGCCGTCCGCGAGGCCAGCAACGCGGACGAGGTCCTCGCGCGCGTGCAGACCGAGACCGGCGTCGAACTCCAGGTCCTCACCGGCGCCGAGGAGGCCCGGCTGACCTTCCTCGCCGTCCGCCGCTGGTTCGGCTGGTCCGCCGGCAAGCTGCTCGTCCTCGACATCGGCGGCGGCTCCCTGGAGATCGCCTACGGCATCGACGAGGAGCCCGACGCGGTCGTGTCCCTGCCGCTCGGCGCGGGCCGCCTCACCGCCGGCTGGCTGCCCGGGGACCCGCCGGAACCGGCCGCGATAAGGGCCCTGCGCCGCCATGTGCGCGCCCAGATCGCCCGTACGGTGGGGGAGTTCAGCCGTTTCGGCGCCCCCGACCACGTCGTCGCCACGTCGAAGACCTTCAAGCAGCTCGCCCGCCTCGCCGGCGCCGCCCGCTCCGCCGACGGCCTCTACGTCCAGCGCGAGCTCAAGCGCGAGTCCCTGGAGGCCTGGGTCCCCCGCCTCGGCGGCATGACCACCGCCCAACGCGCCGTCCTCCCCGGCGTCTCCGAAGGCCGCGCCGAACAACTCCTGGCCGGCGCGATGGTCGCCGAGGGCGCGATGGACCTCTTCGGGGTCGAGACCCTGGAGGTCTGCCCGTGGGCGCTCCGGGAGGGCGTGATTCTGCGACGGCTGGATCAGCTGCCTTCGGCGTAGGCGGCTGCGTCGGTTGCGCCGGCTGCCGTGGGCGTTGGCGGGGCGGCGGGCGTGGGGCGGGGCTTGTGGTGCAAGCGCCTGTGGCGGTCGCGAGGCTGCTGGGGCCGGCCGTATGACCGTCGGCTCGGTCGCGACGCACGCGCGTGCCCGTTCGTGCCGCACGCGTGCGTGGTCGTCACATGGCCGCGCGGCTGCCGGTTTGTACGGCGGCCGGGGCTGACCCCGTCCCCCGTCGGTTCGGCCGCGACGCCACGACGCGCGCGTGGTGGTCGTGACGTACCCGCGCGGCTGTCCGCCGGGGGTCGGCCGCACTCACGCCTGTTCGGCCGCGACGCATGCACGCGCGTGCCCGTTCGTGCCGCATGCGCGCCTGGCTGTCACGCATCCGCGCGGCTGCCGGTTTGTAGGGCGCTCGGGGGCGGCCCGTCCCGCCGCCGATTCGGCCGCGATCCACGCGCGCGTGGTGGTCGTGACGTACCCGCGTGGTTGTGCGCCAGGGTCGGCCGAACCGTCCGCCTGGTCGGCCGTGGCGCACTCGCGCGTCCCCACCCGCAGCGCGTGCACCCGCTTCCCGCGCCCCCGGCGCAGCCGACCGCCCCCGCGCGCACCGGCCCGCGCCACACGCGCCCTGCCTACGTCCCCCGCCCATGTCTTGCGCCCCCGTCACCCCACCCCGAGTGAACACCCACCCCGCACCCGACGTATCAGACCCGCATGAAGTATCGCGATCGCCACAACGCACCCCCGCGCCGGAGATGGCCGGTTGCCGTACCCCGCACAGGGCGGGCACAGCAACCGGCTCCCCCGCGCAAAGCGCCGCCCCGTAGTCTGTCCTCCGTGGCAGAACCAGTCGTGCGCATCCCGGATGCGAAGGTCGCGCTGTCCACGGCGTCCGTGTATCCGGAGTCGACGGCGACGGCCTTCGAGATCGCCGCGCGCCTCGGTTACGACGGGGTCGAGGTCATGGTGTGGACCGACCCGGTCAGCCAGGACATCGAGGCGCTGCGCAGGCTCAGCGACTACCACCAGGTCCCGATCCTCGCCGTGCACGCGCCGTGCCTGCTCATCACGCAGCGGGTGTGGTCCACCGACCCGTGGATCAAGCTCCAGCGCGCCCAGGCCGCCGCCGAGAAGCTCGGCGCGAGCACGGTCGTGGTGCATCCGCCGTTCCGCTGGCAGCGCCAGTACGCGCGGGACTTCGTCAGCGGGATCTGGCGGATGGCGAACGAGACGGATGTGCGGTTCGCCGTAGAGAACATGTACCCGTGGCGCTACCGCGACCGGGAGATGCTCGCCTACGCCCCCGAATGGGACGTCACGCAGGACGACTACCGGCACTTCACGATCGACCTCAGCCACACCGCGACCGCCCGCACCGACGCGACCGAGATGATCGGGCGGATGGGTGACCGTCTCGGCCATGTCCATCTCGCGGACGGCAACGGCTCGAACAAGGACGAACACCTCGTCCCCGGCCGCGGCACCCAGCCCTGCGCCGAACTGCTGGAGCGGCTCGCGACGACCGGCTTCGACGGCCATGTCGTCATCGAGGTCAACACCCGGCGCGCGATGTCCGGCGCCGAACGCGAGGCCGATCTCGCGGAGGCGCTCGCCTTCACGCGGCTGCACCTGGCCTCGGCCGTGAAGGTGCCCCGGCGGTGACCGACGCCACCGCCAAGCGCCGGGGCCGGCCCCCTCGTACGGAATCCGCCGACACCCGCGACCGCATCCTGGCCGCGGCCCGGGAGGAGTTCTCCGAGCGCGGGTACGAGAAGACGTCCGTGCGCGGGATCGCGAAGGCCGCCGGGGTCGACCCGGCGCTCGTGCACCACTACTTCGGTACCAAGGAGCAGGTCTTCGAGGCGTCGATCGAGGTCGCGTTCGCCCCGGCGGCGAACGCGCCGGACGCGGTCGCCGAGGGGCCGCTGGACGGCGTCGGCGAGCGGCTCACCCGCTTCATCTTCGGCGTCTGGGAGAACCCCGCCACCCGCAAGCCGCTGCTGGCGGTCGTCCGGTCCGCCGTCAACAACGAGGCCGCCGCGGCCGTCTTCCGCCGGCTCGTGCTCTCCCAGGTGCTGAGCCGGGTCGCCGCCCAGCTGGACCTCCCGGACGCGGAACTGCGCGCCGAGCTCGCGGCCGCGCAGCTGGTGGGTACGGCCATGCTGCGCTACGTGATCAAGGTCGAGCCGCTGGCCTCGGCCGATCCGGAGCAGATCATCGCGCGGATCGCGCCGGTGGTGCAGGGGCATCTGACCGGGCCCTGAGGCGTCCTGCGGCGAGACGGTCGTTCCGCGATGCGGACACCGTGTCCGACCCCTGGATGACCGGCGTACGCTCAATAGCAGCCCTATCTGTCTGAAGGAGCGAACGACGATGCCCGAGCTGAGGTCCCGCACAGTCACCCACGGCCGCAACATGGCGGGCGCACGCGCCCTTATGCGCGCCTCCGGTGTACCCGGTGCGGACATCGGCCGGAAGCCGATCATCGCGGTGGCGAACAGCTTCACCGAGTTCGTGCCCGGCCACACCCATCTCCAGCCCGTCGGCCGGATCGTCAGCGAGGCGATCACCGCCGCCGGCGGCATCCCGCGCGAGTTCAACACCATCGCGGTCGACGACGGCATCGCGATGGGGCACGGCGGGATGCTGTACAGCCTGCCGTCCCGCGACCTGATCGCGGACTCGGTCGAGTACATGGTCGAGGCGCACTGCGCCGACGCCCTGATCTGTATCTCCAACTGCGACAAGATCACGCCGGGGATGCTGATGGCGGCGCTCCGCCTCAACATCCCCACGGTCTTCGTCTCCGGCGGTCCCATGGAGGCCGGGCGCGCCACCCTCCAGGACGGCACCGTCCGCACCCTGGACCTGATCGACGCGATGGTCGAGGCCGCCAACGACAGCGTCTCGGACGCGGACGTCCTCAACATCGAGGAGAACGCCTGTCCGACCTGCGGCTCCTGTTCCGGCATGTTCACCGCCAACTCGATGAACTGCCTGACCGAGGCCATCGGCCTCTCCCTGCCGGGCAACGGCTCGGTCCTCGCCACGCACACCGCCCGCAAGGGCCTGTACCAGGACGCGGCCCGCACGGTGATGGACATCACCCGCCGCTACTACGAGCAGGACGACGAGACGGTCCTCCCGCGCAACGTCGCCACCTTCGCGGCCTTCGAGAACGCCATGGCCCTAGACATCGCGATGGGCGGCTCCACCAACACGATCCTGCACCTGCTGGCCGCGGCGCAGGAGGCGGGCGTCTCCTTCGGCCTGGACGAGATCAACGCGGTCTCGCGCCGCGTGCCGTGCCTCGCCAAGGTCGCCCCGAACGTCGCCAAGAGCCGCACGTACTACATGGAGGACGTGCACCGCGCAGGCGGCATCCCCGCCCTGCTCGGCGAGCTGCACCGCGCGGGCCTGCTCAACGAGGACGTCCACTCCGTCCACAGCCCGTCCCTCGCGGACTGGCTCAAGACGTGGGACGTGCGCGGCGGTTCACCCTCCCCGGAGGCCGTGGAACTGTGGCACGCGGCCCCCGGCTGTGTCCGCTCGGCCGAGGCCTTCTCCCAGTCCGAGCGCTGGGAGGCGCTGGACGAGGACGCCGCCGAGGGCTGCATCCGCTCCGCCGAGCACGCCTACTCCAAGGACGGCGGCCTCGCGGTCCTCAAGGGCAACCTCGCCGTCGACGGCTGCGTCGTGAAGACGGCCGGCGTGGACGAGTCCATCTGGACCTTCGAGGGCCCGGCCGTCGTCTGCGAGTCGCAGGAAGAGGCCGTCGAGAAGATCCTCAACAAACAGGTCACGCACGGCGACGTCGTCGTCATCCGCTACGAGGGCCCCAAGGGCGGCCCGGGCATGCAGGAGATGCTCTACCCGACGTCCTTCCTCAAGGGCCGCGGCCTCGGCAAGACCTGCGCCCTGATCACCGACGGCCGCTTCTCCGGCGGCACTTCGGGCCTCTCGATCGGCCACGCGTCCCCCGAGGCGGCCTCCGGCGGCACCATCGCCCTCGTCGAGGACGGCGACCGCATCCGCATCGACATCCCGAACCGCTCCATCGAACTCCTCGTCGACGACGCCGAGTTGGCCCGCCGCGAGGCCGCGCTGGACGGCCGCTACGCCCCGAAGAACCGCGAGCGCAAGGTCTCGGCCGCCCTGCGCGCCTACGCCGCGATGGCCACCAGCGCGGACCGCGGCGCGGTGCGGGACGTCAGCAAGCTGGGCTGAGTGACATCAGCAAGCTGGGCTGAGTCTCAACTGCTCCTGGGGCCGCCTCCGTTCCGACGGGGGCGGCCCTTCTGCCTGCCGCTGCGAGGCTCCGGGCCTACGGCAGTTCGCCCCGCTACGGCTACCAGGCCCCGGGAGTAAGGGAGTTGACGGCGAAGACCGTGCCGTCGGGAGCGGCGGCGTAGACCCGGCCGTCCGCTACGACGGGCTCGGGCAGGGCCGCGCTGACCTGGTCCGAGTTGGAGTCGAGGCGGGCGGGTGTCTGCCCGACGAGTCGTCCCGCGCGGGCGTCCACCGCGAGCAACCGCCCGTCCGCGGCGGTGACATACACCTGCCGCCCGTCCGCGACCGGGGTGGAACCCCGCACCAGGGCCGTCTCCAGACTCCACAACTGCTTGCGCGCGTCCATGTCCACGGCCACCAGCGAGCCGCCCGCCCCCATGACGTACACGACATGCCCGTGCACGGTCCCGTGCCCCTGGTCGAGCGGCAGGGGCAGCGTCACGCGCCGCACGGTCCCGGTGCCCGGGGTGTAACGGACCACGGCCTTCGCGGAGTTGTAGACCGAGTCGAGCGAGAGCAGGAAGACGGAGCCGCCGGCCGTCCCGACGGGCTTCAACGTCCCGTCCAGACGCGCGTCCCAGCTCACCTCACCCGTGTCCGGATCGACCGCGGTCACCCGCGTGCTCGCCCCGTCGTCCGACGTGTTCGTCGCGTACGCCGCCGGGTCGCCCTCGAACGAGGCGAAGTACGGCGCCGGTTGGCCCGCGATCCGATGGCTCCACTTCGTGGCGCCCGAGGCGCCGTCCACACCGGTGACCGTCCCGTCCGCATGGGTGAGCAGGAGCATGCCGCCGGCGTCCGCGAGCCCGGTGTACGCGGGGACGGTCCGCTGCCAACGCGCCTTGCCCGAGGCGGGATCGAGCGCCTCCAGCCGCCGGCCGGTGTCCAACGCGGGCTGCACCAGGCCGCCCGACAGCACCGGCGGCCCGCTCCGGTGGGTCGTGGCGACCGAGTGCCGCCACAGCACCCGCCCGTCGGACGGGTCCAGCGCGAACACCACACCGGGCTGCGCGCAGAGCAACTTCCCGTCCCCGTACGAGCATTGGGGTGTGCTCTTCTTCGAGACCGGCGCCGTCTGCCACCCGCCGAACGCGGCGCTGGGCGTGGTGTGCGGAGTGGCGCTCTTCGGCGCGGTGTCGCCGTCGTCGGACAACTGGAGCGCGGCGAGCGTGCCGATCGCGGCCAGCCCGAGCGCACCCGCCCCGAGCGCGACCCGCTTGCGCAGCCGTCTCCCGCGCCGCGGTCCGGCCTGTTCAGGCTGTTCGGGCTGTCGCGGTTCTGCCGCGGGGGGCTCCGACAGCGGGGTGACACCGGCCCGCTGTGCCGGTATGTACGCCTGGGTGTCGTACGAGGCCGACACCGACCGCAGTTCACGCATCAGCTCGTCCGGCGTGGGCCGGTCCTCGGGCTCCTTGGCGAGGCAACGCAGCACCAGCGGTGCGATGTTCTCCGGCAGACCGGCCAAGTCCGGTTCGTCGTGGACGACTTGATAGGCGACGACGTACGGGCTGTCGGAGTCGAAAGGCCCGCGCCCCGTCGCCGCGTGCACCAGGACGGACCCGAGCGCGAAGATGTCGGCGGCCGGCCCGACCTCCCGGGGCCGGCGGAACTGCTCCGGCGCCATGAACGGCGGTGTGCCGATCAACTTGCCCGTTTCCGTACGGAGTTCGCTGTCTTTCGGCCGCGAGATCCCGAAGTCGATGACCTTCGGCCCGTCCTCGGCGAGCAGTACGTTGCTGGGCTTCAGATCCCGGTGCACGACGCCCACCCGGTGGATGTCACGCAGCGCCTCGGCCAGTCCCGCCATCAGCCGGCGCAACTCGCCGGGTGCCATCGGCCCGTTCCGCTTCACGTGCTCGGACAGGGTCGGCCCGGGGATGAACGACGTGGCCATCCACGGCCGTTCGGCCTCCGGGTCGGCGTCGACCACCGGGGCGGTGAAGGCCCCGCTCACCCGCCGGGCCGCCGCCACCTCCTGCCGGAACCGCCCCCTGAACTCGGGATCCTGCGCGAACTCCGCGTGGACGACCTTCACGGCGACCTTCATCCCGGAGGTGCTCTGCGCGAGATGCACCACGCCCATGCCGCCGGAGCCCAGACACGACTGCAGGCGGTAGTGACCGGCGTACTCGGGAAGTTCCGCTTCCGCGCCCGCTCCGGTGTTGCGCTGTGGCGCCATGGGTCCACCCCCGTGCTGATCGTCCGCGCGCGCGACGCACGGAGCCTAGTCGATGACCCGTACGCGACAGAGGCGGCTTGCTGACCTCTGCGTGCGAATTGCGCACATGTGTTTCGTGGCGTGATTTAAGGGAATCATCGTTGCCCCATGGCAGTCATGGGGTCCAACGGGGGAGGTTTTTCATGTCTGTTGACCGCGTACCAGAGGCCGAGGGCGAAGCCACGACGGAAGCCGTCACGGCGGCCGCAGCGGCCCTGCACTACTACTCCATCGCACCCAACACCCGCGTCAACGTCCGCAGCGGCCCCGGCACCGGCTACACCATCGTCCGGGTCCTCGCCGAGGGCTCCCAGGTCCCGATCTACTGCCAGACACCGGGCACCACGGTGACGGGCTACTACGGCACGACGAACATCTGGGACAACATCGACGACGGCGAGTACATCTCCGACGCCTACGTGAACACCGGCAGCGACGGCTACGTCCGCCCGCGCTGCTCCTGAGCCCACCGACCGGAGGTCACCGACGGCATCGCGCAGAGGCAGATCCGCACTGCCGACAGCCACCGCCGCCGGTGCCCTCCTCATGGTGCTGGGGTCATCCACCACCGCGACCGCGGCCGTCCGCACCCGGCACCGCGGTCAACGTCCGCACCGGCCCCGGCACGGGCTACAGCATCGTCCGGGTCCTGCCCGTGGGCTCCCGGGTCCCGGTCCACTGCCAGACGCCGGGCACCACGGTGACGGGCCACTACGGCACGACGAACATCTGGGACAACGTCAGCAACGGTGAGTTCGTGTCGGACGCGTACGTGAACACCGGCAGCGACGGCTACGTGGCCGACCGCTGCGCCTGAGCCCCGAAGGAGCCCGCGTCGGCCCCGGAGCCATAATCGTCCCGTGAGCGACGAAAACGGCACCCAGGACACCGGCGCGGGCTCCCCGGGCACAGACACCGGCACGGGCCCCCGCCCCGAGCCCCTCCGCTTCTTCGGCACCACCTGGGTGAACCACGACAACGGCTACACCCCGCGCCGCGTCGCCGCGGCCGGCGGCTCCCTCGCCGCCGCCGTCGCCTCCTGCCTGATCCTCCGCTTCGCCTACCAGGGCCTCCAGATCGCCGACGTCGGCAGCTTCGTCACCCTCCTTGTCATCGTGATGTTCGCGGTGTGCAGCGCGCTCGCCTTCGGCCACACCTGGGAGAGCTTCAAGAAACGCCCCGACCCCGACCGCCAGGCCTCGCTCCGCGGCCTCCTGGGCATCGGCTTCGTCGGCTCCCTCGCCGCCTACTTCTTCCGCTCCCTCACCGAGGCCCCCGGCGAGAAACTCCACCGCGAGGAGTACGAGACGGCCGTGGCCCAGCACAAGAAGCGCACGACCCGCCGCACCGGCAACCCTTCGAAGAAACGCCGCCGGTCCTGACGGGTCGGGTACGGGTCGGGGGCGGCTCGGGGCTTACGGCTCGCAGACCGAGGCCTGCGGCTCGGGGCCTGCGGCTTCGCTTCGAGCGGGGCACGCGTTCCGAGGCGGCTTACAGCTCGCTTGCGGCTCGCGGCCTACGGCTGGGGGCTGCGGCCAGCGGTCTGCGGCTTGGCTTCGAGCGGGGCACGGGTCGCGGGCGGCTGCGGCTAGCGAGCTGCGGCTTGGCTTCGCGCCAGGTACGAGTTGCAGGCGGCTAGCCGCTGAAGGTCCCTACGGCCAGCGGACTACGGCTTGGCATTGAGCGGGCACGCGTTGCGGGCGGCTCGCGGCTGAAGGTCCCTACGGCCAGCGATCTGCGGCTTCGCTTCGAACCGGGCACGCGTTCCGGGCGGCTTGTGGCCTGCGGCCTCGCTTCCGGGCCCCGGTCATGCTCGCCCCCGGTTCCCAGAGTCCGCCCCTGGTTGCCCAGCGCCCGCACCCCGACCGACCGAGCCGCGCTCCCACCTCGGTCCTGCCTGTCGGCCTTGCCCCGCCCCGGTCCTGCCTGTCGGCCCTACCCGGCCCGGTCCTGTCCCGCCCCGGTTCTGTCCTCCGGCTCCGTCCCGGCCCCTGCCCCGTTTCGCCCCGGCCCTGCCCTCCGACCCCGCACCGCTCCCCCTGCCGCACTCCCATCCCGCCCCGGCTCCACCCCCTCTCCCCTCCCCACCCCATCTCTCACCAAAATCCACCTGCACCCTGCACCCACCCCGGTAACCATGGCCGTATGACCACTTCGTCGAAGCCGCCCTCGCACACCGCCCGAGCCCACTCCTTCAACGCCGCCGCGGCCCAGTACGCCGAGAACCGGCCCTCCTACCCACCCGCCCTCTTCGACGCCATCGAGGAACTGGCCGGCCACCCCCTCGCCGGTGCCCGTGTCGCGGACGTCGGAGCCGGCACCGGTATCGCGACCGCCCTCCTGCACGCGCGCGGCGCCGACGTGATCGCGATCGAACCCGGCGACGGCATGGCGGCCCAGTTCCGCCGCACCCTCCCCGACGTCCCGCTCGTCCGGGGCACCGGCGACGCCCTCCCCCTGACCGGGCGCTCCGTCGACTTCATCACCTACGCCCAGGCCTGGCACTGGACCGACACCACCAAGTCGGTCCCGGAAGCCCTGCGCGTACTGCGCCCGGGCGGCGCCCTCGCCCTGTGGTGGAACACCAGTGCCACCGACGTCCCGTGGATCGCCGAGCAGTCGGAACGCATCCGGATCCACTTCGGCATCGACCGCGTCGTGAGGCAGAACGGCAGCGGCCTGCACACCGCGCTCGCCGACCCCACCGGCAGGCTCGACTTCGCCCACCGAAGGGTCCGCTGGAGCCGCCGCGTCCCGGTCGACACCCACCTGGCCAACATCAGCAGTCACTCGGTCTTCCTGGTCCAGGGTGAGGAAGACACCAACGCCTTCCTCACCGAGGAGCGCAACCACCTGCTCACCGAGTTCCCGGACGGCACCGTGGAGGAGAGCTACGTCGTGGAACTCGTCGTAGCTCTCGCGTCATGACCCGGTGACCACCTCGGCGGCAGGCTGTCGGCTGCTTCAGCGGTACGAGCGCCCCGACAACTCCGGCGACCTCAGCGACACAACCGCCAACTGCCCGGGTGGTCGCCTTCTGCCGGCCCCAGCAGCACAGCCTCCGACAGCCCGCACGGCGGTCAACCTCCGACCGTCCCAGCGCCACACCCCCAGCGTTACCTCCCCGACCACCCCCCCGTCACACCCCCTTGACCGCAACCACCTCCGCGCCGCTCCCGTCGCCCCCGCGACCGCCGCCATCCCCTCCCCGCGCGGTGGCCCACCCCTCCAGGGCCGCCGCGCACGCGTGGTCCAGGTGCCGCAACCCGCCCAGCTCCAGGCGTACTTCGCGGTCGTACGGCAACGCCTCCAACGCGTCCAGCAGCTTCGGCAGCCGCAGAAACGTCGCATGCCCCAGCACCCGTACGACGATCCCCGCGTCGCCGAGGTCCTCCGTCTCCACGTGCACATGGCTGATGTCCCACGCGGTCTTCGCCACCGCCAGCGCCAGCCCGACCAGCACCCCCTCGAACAGATTCCCCACCACGATCGCCACCGCGGTCACCCCGAGCACGACCACCTCACCCCGGTGCCCGCCCCACAGCCCCCGCACCTGCCGTACCGGCACGAGCTTGCAGCCGGCGTGCACGAGCAGTCCCGCCAGCGCCGCCACCGGCACCAGGCCCAGCACCCCGGGCAGCAGCGCCGTGAACAGCAGCAGCCACCCGCCGTGCAGCACCCGCGACGCCTTGGTCCTGGCGCCCGCCTGCACGTTCGCCGCGCTCCGCACGATCACCGCGGTCATCGGCAGCGCCCCGAGCACCCCGCACACCGCGTTCCCCGCGCCCTGCGCGATCAACTCCCGGTCGTAGTCCGTCCGCGGACCCCGGTGCAGCCGGTCCACCGCCGCCGCGCTGAACAACGACTCCGCCGACGCGATCAGCGCGAACGCGACGACCGTCCCGATCACCCCCACTTCCGTGAGCCGCCCGAAATCCCCCCACTCCGGCACCCGCACGGCACCGACCAGCCCCCGCACCTCCACCCGCCGCACCGCCAGGTCGAACACCCCGGTCACCGCCGCAGCCAGCCCCACCGCCACCAACGGCGCCGGCACCAGCCGGGCCCCGCGCCGCCACCGGGGCCAGAGCACCAGTACGGCAATGGTGGCACCGCCCACTGACAACGCCACCGGATCCACCAGCCCCGGCAGCGACACCAGCCCCGCGAGCTTCCCGAGCCCGTCCGCCGGCGCGGCCGCATCGCCGAGCGCGTACACCTGCCCGGCGACCAGCACGAGCCCGATCCCGGCGAGCATCCCCTGCACCACGGCCGCCGACACGGCCCGGAACCACCGCCCGAGCCGCAGCACCCCGAGCCCCAACTGCAGCACCCCGGCCGCGAACACCAGCACCCCGAGCGCCTCGACGCCGTACGCCCGCACGGCCTCGTACACGAGCACGGTCAGCCCGGCGGCCGGACCGCTCACCTGAAGGCTGCTGCCGGGCAGTGCCCCGACCACCAGCCCGCCGACGATTCCGGTGACCAGCCCCAGTTCGGCCGGCACCCCGGAGGCGATCGCCACACCCACGCACAGCGGGAGCGCGACGAGAAAGACGACTAGAGAAGCGAACAGATCGGCCTTGCTCACACGACAGCGCATGACAACGGCACCTCCGATTGCGAACGGGAGATGCGTGGGCGCCGCACCGGGGGAGGGCACGGCGAACTGAAATCCATTGTCGGGAAAGGGAGTTGGCTGCGCATCCGATTCGTGTTGCCACCCCGTGAACGCGGAGGCGTCCATACCGGAGCACCCCACTCCGATCACGCCGCCACGCGCCTGCGCCGTCCCGCGCACCCGTGTAACGGCAGGGCCGCCGAATCGGCTTGACGACCCAGCCCCGCGAGAGCATTATTCATCGCATGATGAATTACATCGCCGGATCACCTGGATCACCCGGATCGGCGGACACTCCACCCGGCGCAGCGCCCGCCCCCGCCGTCCAGGCCGAAGCCCTCACCGTCGTTCGAGGCCCCCGCACCGTCCTGCGCGGCATCGGCTTCACCGTCCCGCGCGGCCAGATCACCGGCCTCCTCGGCCCCTCCGGCTGCGGCAAGTCGACCCTCATGCGCTCGATCGTCGGCACCCAGGCCAAGGTCACCGGCACCCTGAACGTCCTCGGCCGCCCCGCAGGCCACCCCGCCCTCCGCACCCGCATCGGCTACGTCACCCAAGCTCCCTCCGTCTACGACGACTTGACGGTCCGTCAGAACCTCGACTACTTCGCCGCGATCCTCGACCCCGGCAGGACCGCCGCCACCCGCCGCCAGGACGTCGACCGCGTCCTCAGCGACGTCGACCTCGCCACCCACGCCGACGCCCTCGCCGGCAATCTCTCCGGCGGCCAGCGCAGCCGTGTCTCCCTGGCGGTCGCGCTCCTCGGCACCCCCGAACTCCTCGTCCTCGACGAACCCACCGTCGGCCTCGACCCCGTCCTCCGCCGCGACCTGTGGACCCTCTTCCACGACATCGCCGCCTCCCGCGGCGCCACCCTCCTCATCTCCTCCCATGTCATGGACGAGGCCGAGCGCTGCCACCGCCTCCTCCTGATGCGCGAGGGCGAGGTCCTCGCGGACGACACCCCCGACGCCCTCCGCACCCGTACCGGCTCCGACACCGTCGAAGCCGCCTTCCTGCACCTCGTCGACGAGGCCGTGGCCACCGGCCGCCAGAAGGAGACGACCCGATGAGCACGCCAACCACCGCGGCCGCCGCGACGGCCACCGCGCCCGCCCCCGCGCGCGCCCTCAGCGTCGCCCGCACCACCGCCACCGCGGCCCGCGTCCTGCGCCAGCTCCGCCACGACCCCCGCACGATCGCGCTGCTGCTCCTCATCCCCTGTCTGATGCTCGTCCTGCTGCGCTACGTCTTCGACGGCAGCCCGCGCACCTTCGACAGCATCGGCGCCTCCCTGCTCGGGATCTTCCCGCTCATCACGATGTTCCTGGTCACGTCGATCGCCACCCTGCGCGAACGCACCTCCGGCACCCTCGAACGCCTCCTCTCCATGCCCCTGGGCAAGGGTGACCTGATCGCCGGCTACGCCCTCGCCTTCGGCTTCCTCGCGATCATCCAGTCCGCCCTGGCCACCGGCCTCGCCGTCTGGTTCCTGGGCCTCGATGTCACCGGCAGCCCCTGGCTCCTCCTCCTGGTCGCCCTCCTCGACGCCCTCCTCGGCACCGCGCTCGGCCTCTTCGTCTCGGCCTTCGCCGCCTCGGAGTACCAGGCCGTCCAGTTCATGCCGGCGGTGATCTTCCCCCAGCTCCTCCTCTGCGGCCTCTTCACCCCGCGCTCCGACATGCACCCCGTCCTGGAGGCCATCTCCGACGTCCTGCCGATGTCGTACGCCGTCGACGGAATGAACGAAGTCCTCAAGCACACGGACATGACCGCCACCTTTGTCCGCGACGTCCTGATCGTGGCCGGCTGCGCCCTGCTGGTCCTGTGCCTGGGCGCGGCCACACTGAGGAGGCGTACGGCATAGAGGCACACCACATGAAGGTGTTCCGCCAGCCGGACAGCCGTCTCAAGGGCGTACCGCCGGTGCGAGGATGACCCCATGACCCAGAAAGTCGCAGTCCTCGGCACCGGCAAGATCGGCGAAGCCCTGCTCAGCGGAATGATCCGAGCGGGCTGGGCCCCGGCCGACCTCCTGGTCACCGCCCGCCGCCCCGAGCGCGCCGAGGAACTCCGCGCCCGCCACGGAGTCACCCCGGTCACCAACCCCGAGGCCGCGAAGAGCGCCGACACCCTGATCCTCACGGTCAAGCCGCAGGACATGGGCACCCTCCTCGACGAACTCGCCCCGCACCTCCCCGCCGACCGCCTGGTCATCAGCGGCGCGGCAGGCATCCCCACCTCCTTCTTCGAGGAGCGCCTGGCCGCAGGCACCCCGGTCGTCCGTGTCATGACGAACACCCCCGCCCTCGTCGACGAGGCGATGTCCGTCATCTCCGCCGGCAGCCACGCCACCGAGGCCCATCTCGCGCACGCCGACGAGATCTTCGGCGCCGTCGGCAAAACGCTCCGTGTCCCCGAGTCCCAGCAGGACGCCTGCACCGCCCTCTCCGGCTCCGGCCCGGCGTACTTCTTCTACCTGGTCGAAGCCATGACGGACGCGGGCATCCTGCTCGGCCTGCCGCGCGACAAGGCCCACGACCTCATCGTCCAGTCCGCGATCGGCGCCGCCGTCATGCTCCGCGACAGCGGCGAACACCCGGTCAAGCTCCGAGAGAACGTCACCTCGCCGGCCGGCACGACGATCAACGCCATCCGCGAACTGGAGAACCACGGCGTACGCGCCGCACTCATCGCCGCCCTGGAGGCAGCCCGCGACCGCAGCCGCGAACTGGCCTCCGGAAACAGCTAGAACGGCTAGAACAGCTAGAGCGCCAGAACAGCTAGAACGGCCGGAAGGCCGTGCGGCTACGCAGGCAGAAGCCCGATGGCCCGATACGCGGTATCGACCATCGGCTTCGCCATCCCTCTCGCCCTCTCCGCCCCATCCCGCAACACCCCCTCCACATAAGCGGGATCCGCGCACAACGCCTTGTGCCGCTCCTGCACAGGCCTGAGCAGCTCGACCACTGCCTCCGCGGTGTCCTTCTTCAACGCTCCGTACGACTCATATACACCGCCCAAGGCCTCGGGGTTCCCACCTTCGCAAGCGGCCAGGATCTCCAGCAGATTGGCGACCCCCGGCCGCTCCTCCCGGTCGTAGACGACCTCTGCGCCGCTGTCGGTCACGGCCCGCATGACCTTCTTCCGTACAACATCGGGCTCGTCCAGCAGATAGACGATCCCCGGCCCGGAGTCGTCCGACTTCCCCATCTTCGAAGCCGGCTCCTGGAGGTTCATCACCCGTGCCGCCACCCCCGGCCGAGTCGCCCGGGGCACCACGAACGTATGGCCGTACCGCTGGTTGAACCTGACCGCCAGATCCCGGGCCAGCTCCACATGCTGCGTCTGGTCGTCCCCGACCGGCACCTCGTCCGTCCCGTACGCCAGGATGTCCGCCGCCATCAGCACGGGATACGTCAGCAACGACAGCCGCACACTCCCGCCCCGCTCCCGCTCCCGCGCGGCCTTCTCCTTGTACTGGATCATCCGCCGCATCTCCCCGTCGGTGGCCACACACTCCATGACGTACGACAGCCGTGTGTGTTCGTCCACATGACTCTGTACGAACACGGTGCACAGCTCGGGATCCAGCCCCGCCGCCAGCAACAGCGTCGCCGCCTGCCGGGTGAGCCTGCGCACCCGCGCCGGATCGTGGTCGACGGTCAGCGCGTGCAGATCGACCACGCAGAACAGGGCATCGCTCTGGTGCTGATCCACATCGACCCAGCGCCGCACGGCACCCAGGTAGTTCCCCAGCGTCAGGTGCCCGGTCGGCTTGACCCCACTGAAGACCCGTGTCATCTCTCCACCTCCTGGTCGAGACCGCCGCACCCGGCCGGCCGACCCCCTGGAGGGAGAAACAAGAACGGCCGCCGAGGCGGCGGCCGTTGAGTACATACGTGTGTACGGCCGCCGTCAGGCGGCCCACCACTGCTGGGTGCACGTATGTGTAGTCACGTGACACAGCGTACGCCGCTACGAGGCTCTCCGGAGCGGAGTTGACACGCCCCGACCTCGTACGTAGTGTTCTCCGAGTTGTCCGACGTGAGCGCCGACTCCGGTCGGTCCCCGGACAGCCATTCCGCAAGTACCTACAGACAATCGACGATCCGTCGTCGCGTGTATTGGCATGCGTATTTGCGAAATGAGGAATCCGCGTTCGAAAGGACGCACCCCCCGATTCGCTCGGGACTCAGGAATCCGCTAAAGTCTCACTCGTCGGAACGGCCCAACGGCCGGGATGGCAGCCCACTCTGACTGGGAGTCAGGCCCGAAAGGATCTGATAGAGTCGGAATCGCCGGAAAGGGAAACGCGGAAGCGGGAGCCTGGAAAGCGCCGAGGAAATCGGAATCGGAAACGGTCTGATAGAGTCGGAAACGCAAGACCGAAGGGAAAAGCCCGGAGGAAAGCCCGAGAGGGTGAGTACAAAGGAAGCGTCCGTTCCTTGAGAACTCAACAGTGTGCCAAAAATCAACGCCAGATATGTTGATACCCCGTCTCCGGCCGTCAAGTTTGATGGTTGGGGCGAGGTTCCTTTGAAGAAAACATACAGCGAGGACGCTGTGAACCGTCGGGCCTATTCCGCCCGGGGGTTCCGCTCTCGTGTGTGTGCACCGGATAACCGGTAAACATTCACGGAGAGTTTGATCCTGGCTCAGGACGAACGCTGGCGGCGTGCTTAACACATGCAAGTCGAACGATGAACCATTTCGGTGGGGATTAGTGGCGAACGGGTGAGTAACACGTGGGCAATCTGCCCTGCACTCTGGGACAAGCCCTGGAAACGGGGTCTAATACCGGATAATACTCTCGTACTCATGTGCGGGTGTTGAAAGCTCCGGCGGTGCAGGATGAGCCCGCGGCCTATCAGCTTGTTGGTGAGGTAATGGCTCACCAAGGCGACGACGGGTAGCCGGCCTGAGAGGGCGACCGGCCACACTGGGACTGAGACACGGCCCAGACTCCTACGGGAGGCAGCAGTGGGGAATATTGCACAATGGGCGGAAGCCTGATGCAGCGACGCCGCGTGAGGGATGACGGCCTTCGGGTTGTAAACCTCTTTCAGCAGGGAAGAAGCGCAAGTGACGGTACCTGCAGAAGAAGCGCCGGCTAACTACGTGCCAGCAGCCGCGGTAATACGTAGGGCGCAAGCGTTGTCCGGAATTATTGGGCGTAAAGAGCTCGTAGGCGGCTTGTCACGTCGGGTGTGAAAGCCCGGGGCTTAACCCCGGGTCTGCATTCGATACGGGCTAGCTAGAGTGTGGTAGGGGAGATCGGAATTCCTGGTGTAGCGGTGAAATGCGCAGATATCAGGAGGAACACCGGTGGCGAAGGCGGATCTCTGGGCCATTACTGACGCTGAGGAGCGAAAGCGTGGGGAGCGAACAGGATTAGATACCCTGGTAGTCCACGCCGTAAACGGTGGGAACTAGGTGTTGGCGACATTCCACGTCGTCGGTGCCGCAGCTAACGCATTAAGTTCCCCGCCTGGGGAGTACGGCCGCAAGGCTAAAACTCAAAGGAATTGACGGGGGCCCGCACAAGCAGCGGAGCATGTGGCTTAATTCGACGCAACGCGAAGAACCTTACCAAGGCTTGACATACACCGGAAAGCATTAGAGATAGTGCCCCCCTTGTGGTCGGTGTACAGGTGGTGCATGGCTGTCGTCAGCTCGTGTCGTGAGATGTTGGGTTAAGTCCCGCAACGAGCGCAACCCTTGTCCTGTGTTGCCAGCGTGCCCTTCGGGGTGACGGGGACTCACAGGAGACCGCCGGGGTCAACTCGGAGGAAGGTGGGGACGACGTCAAGTCATCATGCCCCTTATGTCTTGGGCTGCACACGTGCTACAATGGCCGGTACAATGAGCTGCGATACCGTGAGGTGGAGCGAATCTCAAAAAGCCGGTCTCAGTTCGGATTGGGGTCTGCAACTCGACCCCATGAAGTCGGAGTTGCTAGTAATCGCAGATCAGCATTGCTGCGGTGAATACGTTCCCGGGCCTTGTACACACCGCCCGTCACGTCACGAAAGTCGGTAACACCCGAAGCCGGTGGCCCAACCCCTTGTGGGAGGGAGCTGTCGAAGGTGGGACTGGCGATTGGGACGAAGTCGTAACAAGGTAGCCGTACCGGAAGGTGCGGCTGGATCACCTCCTTTCTAAGGAGCATCTAGGCCGCCAAACATTGTTTGGTGGTCCAGGGCCATTACGTCGGCGCATGTCCGACGGTGGTTGCTCAAGGGTGGAACGTTGATTATTCGGCACTGTCTGTCATCTCTGGCTGCAAGTACTGCTCTTCGGAGCGTGGAAAGCTGACCACGAGTGGCAGTGGTGCCGGGCACGCTGTTGGGTGTCTGAGGGAATGAACCCCCTCGACGCCGACCCCAGTGAACTCCGGTGGTAGCCGGGGGTGATGGGTGGTTGGTCGTTGTTTGAGAACTGCACAGTGGACGCGAGCATCTGTGGCCAAGTTTTTAAGGGCGCACGGTGGATGCCTTGGCACCAGGAACCGATGAAGGACGTGGGAGGCCACGATAGTCCCCGGGGAGTCGTCAACCAGGCTTTGATCCGGGGGTTTCCGAATGGGGAAACCCGGCAGTCGTCATGGGCTGTCACCCATACCTGAACACATAGGGTATGTGGAGGGAACGCGGGGAAGTGAAACATCTCAGTACCCGCAGGAAGAGAAAACAACCGTGATTCCGGGAGTAGTGGCGAGCGAAACCGGATGAGGCCAAACCGTATGCGTGTGAGACCCGGCAGGGGTTGCGTATACGGGGTTGTGGGATCTCTCTTCTGTCGTCTGCCGGCGACAGGACGAGTCAGAAACCGTTGATGTAGGCGAAGGACATGCGAAAGGTCCGGCGTAGAGGGTAAGACCCCCGTAGTCGAAACATCAGCGGCTCGTTTGAGAGACACCCAAGTAGCACGGGGCCCGAGAAATCCCGTGTGAATCTGGCGGGACCACCCGCTAAGCCTAAATATTCCCTGGTGACCGATAGCGGATAGTACCGTGAGGGAATGGTGAAAAGTACCGCGGGAGCGGAGTGAAATAGTACCTGAAACCGTGTGCCTACAAGCCGTGGGAGCGTCGGAGTGCATGCTTGCATGCACTCTCGTGACTGCGTGCCTTTTGAAGAATGAGCCTGCGAGTTTGCGGTGTGTTGCGAGGTTAACCCGTGTGGGGAAGCCGTAGCGAAAGCGAGTCCGAACAGGGCGATACAGTAGCGCGCTCAAGACCCGAAGCGGAGTGATCTAGCCATGGGCAGGTTGAAGCGGAGGTAAGACTTCGTGGAGGACCGAACCCACCAGGGTTGAAAACCTGGGGGATGACCTGTGGTTAGGGGTGAAAGGCCAATCAAACTCCGTGATAGCTGGTTCTCCCCGAAATGCATTTAGGTGCAGCGTCGTGTGTTTCTTGCCGGAGGTAGAGCACTGGATAGGCGATGGGCCCTACCGGGTTACTGACCTTAGCCAAACTCCGAATGCCGGTAAGTGAGAGCGCGGCAGTGAGACTGTGGGGGATAAGCTCCATGGTCGAGAGGGAAACAGCCCAGAGCATCGACTAAGGCCCCTAAGCGTACGCTAAGTGGGAAAGGATGTGGAGTCGCAGAGACAACCAGGAGGTTGGCTTAGAAGCAGCCACCCTTGAAAGAGTGCGTAATAGCTCACTGGTCTAGTGATTCCGCGCCGACAATGTAGCGGGGCTCAAGCGTACCGCCGAAGTCGTGTCATTCCAGCATATACGCCCAACGGCGGCTGGGATGGGTAGGGGAGCGTCGTGTGCCGGGTGAAGCCGCAGCGGAAGCTAGTGGTGGACGGTTCACGAGTGAGAATGCAGGCATGAGTAGCGATACACACGTGAGAAACGTGTGCGCCGATTGACTAAGGGTTCCTGGGTCAAGCTGATCTGCCCAGGGTAAGTCGGGACCTAAGGCGAGGCCGACAGGCGTAGTCGATGGATAACCGGTTGATATTCCGGTACCCGCTGTGAAGCGTCAAACATCGAGCATCGTGATGCTAAGGCCGTGAAGCCGTTCCGGACCCTTCGGGGAATGGAAAGTGGTGGAGCCGCCGGTCCAAGCGGTTAGTAGGTGAGTGATGGGGTGACGCAGGAAGGTAGTCCATCCCGGGCGGTGGTTGTCCCGGGGTAAGGGTGTAGGACGAACGGTAGGCAAATCCGCCGTTCACATAGTCTGAGACCTGATGCCGAGCCGATTGTGGTGAAGTGGATGATCCTATGCTGTCGAGAAAAGCCTCTAGCGAGTTTCATGGCGGCCCGTACCCTAAACCGACTCAGGTGGTCAGGTAGAGAATACCGAGGCGTTCGGGTGAACTATGGTTAAGGAACTCGGCAAAATGCCCCCGTAACTTCGGGAGAAGGGGGGCCATCACCGGTGATGAGTTTTGCACTCTGAGCTGGGGGTGGCCGCAGAGACCAGCGAGAAGCGACTGTTTACTAAAAACACAGGTCCGTGCGAAGCCGTAAGGCGATGTATACGGACTGACGCCTGCCCGGTGCTGGAACGTTAAGGGGACCGGTTAGTCACTCTTCGGGGTGGCGAAGCTGAGAACTTAAGCGCCAGTAAACGGCGGTGGTAACTATAACCATCCTAAGGTAGCGAAATTCCTTGTCGGGTAAGTTCCGACCTGCACGAATGGCGTAACGACTTCTCGACTGTCTCAACCATAGGCCCGGTGAAATTGCACTACGAGTAAAGATGCTCGTTTCGCGCAGCAGGACGGAAAGACCCCGGGACCTTTACTACAGTTTGATATTGGTGTTCGGTTCGGCTTGTGTAGGATAGCTGGGAGACTGTGAAAGCCATACGCCAGTATGGTGGGAGTCGTCGTTGAAATACCAGTCTGGTCGTGCTGGATGTCTAACCTGGGTCCGTGATCCGGATCAGGGACAGTGTCTGATGGGTAGTTTAACTGGGGCGGTTGCCTCCTAAAGAGTAACGGAGGCGCCCAAAGGTTCCCTCAGCCTGGTTGGCAATCAGGTGTTGAGTGTAAGTGCACAAGGGAGCTTGACTGTGAGACCGACGGGTCGAGCAGGGACGAAAGTCGGGACTAGTGATCCGGCGGTGGCTTGTGGAAGCGCCGTCGCTCAACGGATAAAAGGTACCCCGGGGATAACAGGCTGATCTTCCCCAAGAGTCCATATCGACGGGATGGTTTGGCACCTCGATGTCGGCTCGTCGCATCCTGGGGCTGGAGTCGGTCCCAAGGGTTGGGCTGTTCGCCCATTAAAGCGGTACGCGAGCTGGGTTTAGAACGTCGTGAGACAGTTCGGTCCCTATCCGCTGCGCGCGCAGGAACATTGAGAAGGGCTGTCCCTAGTACGAGAGGACCGGGACGGACGAACCTCTGGTGTGCCAGTTGTTCTGCCAAGGGCATGGCTGGTTGGCTACGTTCGGGAGGGATAACCGCTGAAAGCATCTAAGCGGGAAGCCTGCTTCGAGATGAGTGTTCCCACCCACTTGATGGGTTAAGGCTCCCAGTAGACGACTGGGTTGATAGGCCGGATCTGGAAGCCCCGTAAGGGGTGGAGGTGACCGGTACTAATAGGCCGAGGGCTTGTCCTCAGTTGCTCGCGTCCACTGTGTTGGTTCTGAAACCACGAACAACCCCGTACAGGTCACGTACGGTGCGGTTGATGTGTTTCATAGTGTTTCGGTGGTCATAGCGTGAGGGAAACGCCCGGTTACATTCCGAACCCGGAAGCTAAGCCTTACAGCGCCGATGGTACTGCAGGGGGGACCCTGTGGGAGAGTAGGACGCCGCCGAACAAATATTGCGAAAACCCCTGTACCGGATTCCGGTGCGGGGGTTTTCTGCGTTTAGGCTCAGCGGTATGCGCTACGACCTCGTGATCTTCGACAACGACGGTGTCCTCGTCGACAGCGAGCCCATCTCCAACAGGCTCCTCGCCGGCTATCTCACGGAGCTCGGGCACCCGACCTCGTACGAGGAGTCCCTCCGTGACTATATGGGCGCCGCGATGCACCGGGTCCACGATCTTGTCGAGGAGCGCACCGGGCAGCGGTTGCCGGACGACTTCGACGATGTCTTCCACGCTCGCGTGTTCGCCGCGTTCGAGCGGGAGTTGAAGCCGGTCGCCGGGGCCGTCGACGTGCTGGAGAGGCTGGTCGCGGACGGGGTGCCGTACTGCGTGGCGTCGTCCGGGAGTCATGCGCGGATTCGGACGGGGCACCGGGCGACGGGGCTGGACGAGTGGTTCGAGGAGCAGTGGGTCTTCAGCTCCGAGGACGTGGGGCGGGGGAAGCCGGCGCCGGATCTGTTCCTGTATGCCGCCGAGCAGATGGGTGTGGCGCCGGAGCGCTGTGTGGTCGTAGAGGACAGTCCGTTGGGGGTGCGGGCCGCTGTGTCGGCCGGGATGGATGTGTACGGGTTCACCGCTATGACGCCTGCTGAGCGGCTTGCGGAGGCCGATCAACTCTTTGGTGACCTGCGGGACTTGCCTGACCTGCTCGTCTGACATTTGTCATGCCGAGGTCCGGACGATCGGTTCTACTGGCGGTCGTGGGCTGACCGGCAGTCTGAGTGCATGACGACGAACACGGGCTCCAGGACGAAGAACCTCGCGCCGCTCCTCATCGACGTGGCGGTGCCGATCGGGTCGTACTACCTGCTCAAGAGCGGGTTCGGGATGGGTACGGTGGCGGCGCTGGGGTGGAGCAGTGTCGTGCCGGCGGTGCGGACGGTGTGGGGTGTGGTCGCCGAGCGGAAGGTCAACGCCTTTGCCGCGTTGATCCTCTTCGTGAATGTCGTCGGGCTGTCGCTCAGTCTCGTCGCCGGTGATCCTCGGCTCATGCTGGCCAAGGACAGCGGGGTCAGCAGTGCGATCGGGATCGGGGTGCTGGTGTCGGTGGCGATGGGGCGGCCGATGATGACCGCCGGGATGAAGCCCTGGCTCGTGAAGGGGGACCCGGAGCGGGAGGCCGTCTTTGAGCGGCTGTTGAGCGGGTCGCCGGCCTTTCGGCGGGCCGAGCGGCGGTTCTCGCTGGTGTGGGGTGTCGCACTGCTCGGTGAGTGCGTCGCCCGGGTGGTCGGGGCGTACACGCTGCCCGTGGACACCATGGTGTGGCTCGGGACGGTCGTGATGATCGGGACGATGGCGGTGACCGTTGTTGTCAGTGGTGGGCTTGCAGCCGGGCCGATGGCGGAGATGATGGCCGCCGAGCTGAAGGGCCAGGACGCCCCCGCACCTGCGGTTCTGCTCTCGCCGGCCGTCGCTCGGTAAAGGTGAGCCGAATTCATCTTTGGCTGGATCTACCCACGAGTACGCCGGGGCCCTTACGCTCGCCGCCATGACAGATGTGCTGCGGCGCGGTAGGGCCTCGTTGGCGTTCAGCTTCTTCGCTCAGGGCGCCACCTTCGCGCTGCTCGTGACACGTATCCCCGCGATCCAGGACCGGTACGGGGTCTCGGACGGGCTGCTGCCCGTCTTCCTGGCCGCCGTGCCGATCCTCGCCGGCGTCGGGAGCGTGACCACCGAGCAGCTGGTGAAGCGAATACGGCCCAGCGTGCTGCTGCGCTGGTCCCAGCCGGTCGTGCTCCTGGCGCTGCTAGGGGTCGGCGCGGGCGACAGCATGGCCGAACTGGCCGTCGCGCTCGGGGCGTTCGGGCTCGGGGTCGGTGCGTTGGACGCCTCGATGAACATGCTCGGGGTGAGTCTCCAGCGGACGTACGGGCGGAGCATCATGCTCAGCTTCCATGCCGCGTACAGCCTGGGCGGGATCGTGGGGGCCTCGCTCGCGTGGGCGGGGGCGCACTGGCATCTCGCGCTGTGGGTGTCGTATCTGCCCGTGGTGGCCGTCCTGCTGCCGGCGGCCTTCGTGGGGAGTCGGTGGTACGTCGACGGCGGTGCGCCCGACGCGGAGGGCGAGGGGGCCGAGGCCGGGCCGCTGGTCTTCAAGCTGCTGCTGCCGCTGTGTCTGGTGATGACCTTCGCGTACATCGGGGACTCGACCGTCTCCAACTGGAGTGCGAAGTACCTGAAGGACGTGCTGGGGAGTTCGGAGCAGGTGGCTACCGTTCCGTACAACGTCTACATGGTGATGTGCCTGGTCGGGCGGGGGATCGGGGACCTCGGGGTGCGGAAGTTCGGGGCCGTGGCCGTCGTACGGCTGGGGGCTGTGGTGGCCGCGCTGGGGTTCGCCGTTGTCGCCGTGGCGCCCGGGGCCGGGGTCGGGATGCTCGGGTTCACGCTGTTGGGGCTCGGGCTGTGTGTGCTGGTGCCGCAGACCTTCGCGGCGGCCGGGCGGTTGTTCCCGGGGGCCTCCGATACGGCCATCGCCCGGCTCAATGTCTTCAACTACGTGGGGTTCCTGATCGGTTCGCCGTTGGTGGGGGCGTTGGGCGACGCGTGGAGTTACCGCGGGGCCATGCTCGTGCCGATGGTGTTGGTGCTGGTGACGTTGGTGTACGCCCGCTCGTTCGCGCCGCAGGAGGGCCGGTACGGTGACGGGCATGAGCGGGCGCGCACAGCTGATGTGGGACGAGGCAGTAACGGGCTATGACTTCGGCCGGGACCATCCGATGGACCCGGTCCGGCTCGCCCTGACCCGGAGGCTCGTCGACGCCTTCGGGCTCGACAAGGACGTGGAGGTCGTCGCGGCCAAGCCCGCCGGTGATTCGACCTTGCGGCTGGTTCACCGGGAGGACTACGTCGAGGCGGTGAAGGCCGCCTCGGCCGATCCGGAGTCGGCGGACGGGGCGTACGGGCTGGGGACCATGGATGATCCCGCCTTTGCTGGCATGCATGAGGTGTCCGCTTTGATCGCGGGGCAGTCGGTGGGGGCGGCTGAAGCCGTGTGGGCCGGGGATGTGTCGCATGCCGTGAACTTCGCCGGTGGGCTGCATCACGCGATGCCGGGGGCCGCTTCCGGGTTCTGTATCTACAACGACGCCTCGCTCGCCATTGCCCGGCTGTTGGAGTTGGGGGCCGAGCGGGTCGCGTACGTCGATGTGGATGTGCATCACGGGGACGGGGTCCAGGCGGCGTTCTGGGAGGACCCTCGGGTGCTGACGATCTCGCTGCACGAGCATCCGCGGACGTTGTTTCCGCAGACCGGGTGGCCGGAGGAGACCGGGGCGGGGGCTGGGGAGGGTTCGGCCGTCAATGTGGCGCTGCCGGCCGGGACCGGGGACGCGGGGTGGCTGCGGGCCTTTCATGCCGTCGTGCCGGAGCTGATCGCGGACTTTCGGCCGCAGGTGCTGGTGACGCAGCACGGGGCCGATACGCACTTCGAGGATCCGCTCGCTCATCTCGCGGTGTCGTTGGATGCGCAGCGGGCTGTGCAGGTGGCTTGTCATGAGTTGGCGCACTCGTACGCGGACGGGAAGTGGGTCGCGTTGGGTGGGGGTGGGTACGCCGTGGTGGAGGTCGTGCCGCGGTCGTGGACGCATCTTGTCGCGATTGCTGCGGGGCGGGAGATTGCGCCTGAGGCGGTGATTCCTGAGGGGTGGCGGCAGGAGGTGTTTGCGCGGACCCGGGAGTTGGGGCCGCAGCGGATGACGGATGGGCGGTGGCCGGTCGCCTACGCCGACTGGGAGTCGGGGTACGACCCCGCCGACCGGCTTGATCAGGCGGTGGTGGCTACTCGGCGGGCGGTGTTTCCGTTGCGGGGGTTGTTGGCTTAGGGCTCCGGGATATTTCGCCCCCGCCGCCCCTACCCGTCCCGTCACTGGGGGCTGCCGCCCCCAGACCCCCGCTTCGGCCCTGAAGGGGCCTCGTCCTCAAACGCCGGACGGGCTGATTGCAGCTGACCTGGGTTGGAAAAGTGCCGGACGGGCTGGATGTGCCCGTCCGGCGTTGGGTGGGAGGTCAGCCGCAGTGGCCCGAGTCGCCGCCCTTGGCGGTGCCGATGACGCCGTACCAGACGGCGCAGTAGCCGCGGGCGGACATGTAGACGGGGCCGGCGTACGACGTGTACTGGCCGCTGTCGACGACCGGGTTGTGCTCGTAGTTGACGTCGATGTTGAGCTCGACGGCCATGTGGATCTTCGCGCCCGGGGTGTTGCGGATGGTCACGGCGCAGTTCTTGCCGGTCGACTCGTTCCAGGTGAGGAAGACCTTGCCGACGTTGCCGACGGGCGTGGAGTCGATGACCTTGTAGCCGGTGCCGCAGGCGCCGTTGTAGGTGGCGGTGGCTGCCGCTGCCTTGGTGGTGGCCGCCGAGGCCGGAGCGGTGGCGGCGATCGTGCCGGCGAGCGCCAGGGTGGCGAGGGCGGCGGCGGTCGTGGTGCGGCGGGACAGCTTCATGTTCATGGTGGTGTTCCCCCAGTTGGCGTGCTTGCTGGTCAACTTGCCTGGGACGGTTGGTCGTTCCGTCCACGCAGAGTGAGACCCGGGAAGCCGTACGACAGTTGTGGGCGCTTTTGTCACTGTTCTGTCACCGGTGTTACGCCAACGGTGCGGAGTTTCCGGCGTTCCCGCCGTGGGCGGGGCCAGGGTCCGTCAGCATCGCTTCCGTGTTGAGCACCGGCGCGCTCCGCGCGCATCTGCTGGCCGCCCGGCTGGCCGGGCCCGTGGCCACCTCTCGGGAGGAGAGCCTGCGGAGCTATCGGGCCTTCGCGGCTCGTGACCCCCGGGTGCTGATCGGACTCGATCCCGAATGGACATGGGGGCAGCGGGATCTGATCGGTCTCATGGCGGACAAGTGCGGGGTTTCGGCCGACCCGAGACATGTTTCCGGGCATGATGTGATCGACCCGGAGCGGACCCTGACCGCTCTGGACGCCTTCGCCGACCGGCTGGGCGCGGTGGCTGAGCGCAACGGACCCGTGCTCCTCGGCACCGGGCATCCGCACCGGCTGCTCGGGTTCTACGCCGCGTTGGCGGACGCGCTGTCGGCGGCGGGATGTGCTGTTCTCACCCCCGCGCATGGTCACTGTGTCGACATAACGACCCGGTTCGGTCTACGCACGTACAACCTTGCCTACGTACGAGGTGTCGCCCTCGTCCGCGATCCGGGCCCCGAACGCCCCGGTTGTGAGCCAGGCGCACACACGCACTCACCGCTCCCGGTTCGTACCGTGCTGGGTGCGGCGGCGGAGGCCGGCGGGGTGCTTCCGGAGCTGGTGATCGGGGACCACGGATGGGTCTGCGGAGCAGGTCAGCTGGGGTTCGAGGCCATTGGGCTGGCCGATACCGACGACCCCGCGCTGTTCGTGGGGGAGGCCGAGGGGTCGGTGTCCGTGGCAGTTCCACTTGATGACGCCGTGCGGTCCGATTACTACCGCCCGCTTACCCGCTACGTACTCAATCGAGCGTGTCTGTCACAGTAGGCCGCCGATGGGTGCACCTCTTCCCCACTCGCATCACCCGCCCCTACATTGGGGAGTGAGCACGCAACGACGAAGAGTCACCGGAAGGGGAAGCCGGTGACCGTCGAGTGCGGAAGGTTCAGGTGTGTCATGGCTGCAGCTGGCGAGAGGCCTCTGAACGAGGTTCAGTTCCTTACCGTGGCGGAGGTCGCCTCGGTGATGCGAGTGTCGAAGATGACCGTGTACCGGTTGGTGCACAGCGGTCATCTGCCCGCTATCCGGGTGGGGCGGTCCTTCCGCGTCCCCGAGCAAGCGGTACACGAGTACCTTCGCGAGAGTTATGTGGGGGTGGAGACAGCCTGAGGCGAACCCTCGATTACGACCTCAGCGCTCGGACGGGTAGGCTGGCCCCTTGTAGGTCGTATGGGCCCATGATGCCCAGCACCGAGTGATGAGAAGTGAGCGAGGGTAGTCGTGGGCTCTGTTATCAAGAAGCGGCGCAAGCGGATGGCTAAGAAGAAGCACCGCAAGCTGCTGAAGCGCACGCGCGTGCAGCGTCGTAACAAGAAGTAGGCGACGCGGCGCCGCGAGAGCGTCTCCTGTGGCCCCCCACCGGTCTCCGGTGGGGGGCCACAGTTATGTTCCCGGCATGTGCCCGTTTGCGTGTACTCGTGACTTCGTGCGTCAGGCGGTCATCACAGCGCAACACCGAACCGCTAGGTTGGCCGCACACGGGTAACTCGGAAGGAAGGCGCTGATCTTGGGGAAGGTCGTGCTCGTGACCGGAGTGGCCCGCCAGCTGGGGGGCCGGTTCGTACGACGCATTCAGCGTGACCCGGAAGTGGACCGGGTGATCGCTGTCGACGCGGTCCCGCCCGGGCACCATCTGGGGGGCGCGGAGTTCATCCAGGCCGACATCCGGCAGCCCACCATCGCGCGGGTGCTCGCCGAGTCGGGCGCCGACACGGTCGTCCACATGGACGTGACCGGCACCGCGCTGGGCAGCGGCAGCCGGACCACGGTCAAGGAGACCAACGTCATCGGCACCATGCAGCTCCTCGGTGCCTGCCAGAAGTCGCCGGTCGTCAAGCGCCTGGTGGTGAAGTCCAGCACGAACGTCTACGGCTCGGCCCCGCGCGACCCGGCCGTCTTCACCGAGACGACCCCGCCGAAGTCCCTGCCGAGCGGCGGCTTCGCCAAGGACACCGTCGAGGTCGAGGGGTATGTGCGCGGCTTCGCCCGGCGGCGGCCCGATGTCGCCGTGTGCGTGCTGCGGTTCGCCAACATCCTTGGTCCTACGGCGGATTCGCCGCTCGCCTCGTACTTCTCGCTGCCGGTCCTGCCGACCGTGTTCGGCTACGACCCGCGGTTGCAGTTCGTGCACGAGGACGATGTGATCGAGGTGCTGCGGATCGCCTCGCACGAACCGGAGCGCGGCACGCTCAACAGCGGCACCTTCAACATCGCCGGGGAAGGCGTCCTGCTGCTCTCCCAGTGCTCGCGGCGGCTGGGCCGGCCGACCGTGCCGCTGCTGCTGCCGGCGGTCACCTGGGCCGGTTCCCTGGTGCGGACGCTGGGGATGACGGACTTCTCCCCGGAGCAGATCCGGCTGCTCACCCACGGCCGGGTCGTGTCGACGGTGCAGATGCGCGAGACATTGGGGTACCAGCCCAAGTACACGACCGCCGAGACCTTCGCGGACTTCGCGCGCAGTCAGGGCCCTGGGCTGCTGCCGCCGGAGGCCCTCGCGGGGGCCGTCGACCGGATCGCCGCGCTGTCCCGGCCGGACAGTGGCCACCCCCCGACGCCGAGCGCCAACTGAGGAGCGCATCAACGATGGCGGATGCCAAGGTCATTCCGTTCGACGACGACCGGTCCCGCGCGGGTGCCGTGCAGCGGCCGCAGCGGCGCCGTGGCGCGGGAAGCCGGCGCAAGAACGGCGAACCCGCGCTGGTCCGTGAGGTCCAGCCCCTGCCGGGCCGGCACTTCGCGCAGGATGATGTTCCTGTGACGCGTGAGGAGCAGGAGCCGGAGCAGCCGCAGCACGAGGGCGGCGAGGTGGGTGAGAGCGGCGAGGGCGGCCAGAGCGGCCTGGAGCGCCGTATCGCCCATGGCCTGTCCTTCCTGCGCCGCCGGCTGACCGGGGACTACGAGGTCGACGACTTCGGCTACGACGAGGAGCTGACCGACGAGGTCCTCATGCCGGCGTTGCGCCCGCTGTACGAGAAGTACTTCCGGGTCGAGGTCAAGGGCATCGAGAACATCCCGGCGGACGGTGGCGCGCTGATCGTCGCCAACCACTCCGGGACGATTCCGCTGGACGGCGTGATGATGCAGATCGCCGTCCACGACAACCACCCCGCGAGCAGGCATCTCCGCCTCCTCGCGGCGGACCTGGTGTTCATGCTGCCGGTCGCCAACGAGCTGGCCCGCAAGGCCGGTCACACGCTCGCCTGCGCGGAGGACGCGGAACGGCTGCTGGGGCGCGGTGAGTTGGTCGGCGTGATGCCGGAGGGCTTCAAGGGCATCGGCAAGCCGTTCAGCGAGCGCTACAAGCTCCAGCGGTTCGGCCGCGGCGGCTTTGTGTCGACGGCACTGCGCAAGGGCGTGCCGATCATCCCGTGCTCGATCGTCGGGGCCGAGGAGATCTACCCGATGATCGGCAACTCCAAGACGCTGGCCCGGATCCTGGGCTTCCCGTACTTCCCGATCACACCGACGTTCCCCTGGCTGGGCCCCCTCGGCGTGATCCCCCTCCCCACGAAGTGGACGATCCAGTTCGGCGAGCCGATCCCCACGGACGGCTACCCGCCGGAGGCGGCCGAGGACCCGATGCTGATGTTCAACCTCACCGACCAGGTGAGGGAGCAGATCCAGCACACGCTGTACAAGTTGCTGGTGCAGCGGCGGTCGGTGTTCTTCTAGCTTTTTGTGGGCTTCGTCTGAGAAAGCTGACATGCACCTGTGGGGCTACGAGGAACTCCCCGTAGCCCCACAGGTGTTGATCGCCTAGTTCGCGTCCTCGCTGTCGATGCCCAAGCCCGGCAACAAGCCCGGCAGGAGCGGTGGGAGCGTGACGTCCGGTTCGGTGATCGACGGCTTGCTCGTGGACGGGGAAGCCGTGCCGGAGGACTTCGGGGGGTCCAGGAGGCCGCCCGTGTTGCCGCCGAGGAGGCCGTCGCCGTCGGTGGCGGACTCGCTGGGGGTGCTGGAGTGGCCGCCCTTGCCCGCGGGGGAGTCCGCCGTGTCGCTCGGTGTGGTCGAGCGGTGCGAGCCCGTGGAGCCGGTGGACTCCGTGTCGGGTGCGCGGTGCCTGCCCGTGCCGCCGCCGGTCTTGGCCGGGGGCTGGGGCAGCAGGGACTGGAGCGGGGCGACCTCTTCGTCTATGGCGTCGAAGACCGAGGAGACCTGGTCGCTGACGTCGCCGAGCCGGACGGGGAGGCGGTCGCGCAGGGCGCCCCATGCCTCGCGGTGCGAGCGGGAGAACGCGGAGAGGGCCTGGATGGGGCCCAGCGAGTTCGGGTCCTGCTCGTACGCCTCGTGCAGCAGCCGGTGTCCCTCGGACGCGTCGTGCGTCATCCCGGCGAGCGTGCGGCGGATCTCGCCGAGCTGCTCGTGGTCGAGGTGGCCGCCGCGGTCCCGCTCCATCAGCCGGCGTGCCTCGCTCAGGCGGTTGGACGCCTGGTCGAGGTAGGCCACTCCGCGCTGGTCGGCGCCGTCGGACAGGTAGTTGAGCTTGAAGTCCTCGATGCCGCGCTTCAGGCCGTAGAGGCCGTCGCCGGGCAGGGCGTCCGAGCTGGCGGCGGCGACTCCGCCGAAGGCTCCGGCGGCGACTCCGACGCTCAGGCCGCCGGCCGCGAGGCCCTTGCTGAGCCGGGACCGGGGTCGCAGCTTGCCCAGTCCGGTGGCCCGGTGGGTGCCCCGGGACCGGTGGGACCGCTGCTCCGGTACCGAAGGTTGTGGTGCCTCGCCTCCTTGCAGCATGGCCTCGAACGCGGCGACCAGCTGAGCCCGCTGGACGACCTTGACCTCGGGGTCCAGCACGGGTTTGGGCAGCTCGCCGAGACCGGTGGCGAAGGCCAGCATGCGGCCCTGCTCGGTCTGTTCCGCAGCAGCCGGGGCCGGTGCCGGTCCTTCGGACTGCTCGGCCGCCGTGCCCCGGTCGGACTGCTCCTCTTCCAGGGCCTGGGCGAAGGCGTTCGCCCGCCGGTGCGCCGATACGTTCGCGATCACTGGCGGCACCTCCTCTCGTCATGACGGTCGACTCCCCAGGGGGTCCTGAGGGTTGCACCTCCTGACCGCATCCACACGATCGAGTGATCGGAGAGGGTCGGGGTGTGACCACAGGGAGCCTGTATCCCGCACAACGAGTGGCGCGGCACTTGGGTTACGGACGGCGGATGATCCGACCGCGAACTCAACGGACTTTCACTGAGCGCGAGTTGGGCGTTACCGAGCGTGTGCCGTCAGCGGGCGTCGTCCGGGAGAAGCCGGGCGAGCGTGCGCACGGCGCGGTACTGGAGGGTCTTGATCGCGCCCTCGTTCTTGCCCATCACCCGGGCGGTCTCCGCGACGGAGAGGCCCTGGAGGAAGCGGAGCGTGACGCACTCCTGCTGCTGGGGGTTGAGCCGTCGTACGGCGTCCAGCAGTGCGGCGTTCGAGAGGGACTCCAGGACGGAGTCCTCGGGGGAGCGGGCGACCTCGTTGGCGTCGAGCATCTCGCCGGTGGTGACTTCCAGCCGGAAGCGGCTCGACTTGAAGTGGTCCGCGACGAGGTTGCGGGCGATGGTCACCAGCCAGGCGCCGAAGTCGCGCCCCTGCCAGGTGAAGGTGCCGATGCGGCGCAGGGCGCGCAGAAAGGTCTCGCTGGTGAGGTCCTCGGCGGTGGCTTTGCCTCCCACTCGGTAGTAGATGTACCGGTACACAGTGTCGCTGTACTGGTCGTAGAGGCGGCCGAAGGCGTCGGCTTCGCCGGCCTGGGCACGCTCCACGAGGTCCATCATCCGGGCGCTGTCGCTGTCAGCGGCCGGACGGCGTGCGGTGGCGGCGCCGGCCGAGCGCCCTCGTCTGCCAACAGCGGCGCCGCCGTCGGCCAGTGCGTAGCACGGACCGACGGGTGCGGTGGTGGCGAAGGCGGCGGGGACGGCGTACGCGGTGGGGACGAAGCCGCGCAACAGGTCTTGGACCGTTGCGCGCAGCGTAGCCAGGCCCGAGGCGTCAACCCCGACGTGTGGGTACACGGGACTCCCAGAGGCAGAGCTTCCATCACGTGCAGTACCGGAACGTTCACCCGTCGTAGCGACAGAGAGGTGCCGGATTGCGTCTGAGGAGAATAACGCTTCGTACAGGCGCTGCTACACCCAGTTGCTCAAATCATCGATTACGTCGCTTCTGTAACCGATTGGCGCTCGATCAAGTGCCGCAGAGTGAACGGTTGTTGATCAGAACGGTCCGAATTCAGTCAGGGAGCAGGGCGTGTTGTGGCCGTGTGCAGCCAACGTGACTGGACAGGGGGTTACGCGGGTACGACCCGTGGATTGGCTGTGTTTACCGCGTCACCGGCGTCGGCGATGCAATGCGATCGCCGCGGCCGTGCCGCCCGCCACCGCGCCCACACCGGCCGCCGCCGGGATGCCGACCTTGGCCGCCTTGCGGGCCGTTCGGTAGTCGCGCAGCCGCCAGTCCAGCTCGCGCGCGTGCTTGCGCAGCTTGGCGTCCGGGTTGATGGCGTAGGGGTGCCCGACCAGCGAGAGCATCGGGATGTCGTTGTGCGAGTCGCTGTAGGCGGCGCACCGCGAGAGGTCCAGGCCCTCCGCCGCGGCGAGCGCCTTGACCGCCTCCGCCTTGGCGGGGCCGTGCAGCGGTTCGCCGACCAACTTGCCGGTGTAGACGCCGTCGACGGACTCGGCGACCGTGCCGAGCGCGCCGGTGAGGCCGAGGCGGCGGGCGATCACATTGGCGATCTCCACCGGGGCCGCTGTGACGAGCCACACCTTCTGGCCCGCGGCGAGGTGCGCCTCGGCGAGGGCGCGGGTGCCGGGCCAGATGCGCTCGGCCATGTACTCGTCGTAGATCTCCTCGCCGATCGACTGGAGTTCGGCGACGCGGTGGCCCTTGACGATGGACAGCGCGGAGTCGCGCGCCTCCTGCATGTGCTCGGGGTCCTCGGAGCCGGCGAGCCTGAAATAGGCCTGCTGCCAGGCGAACTTGAGGAGGTCGCGGGTCTCGAAGAACTTCCGTTTGTGCAGGCCCCGGCCGAAGTGGAAGATCGACGCGCCCTGCATGACGGTGTTGTCGAGGTCGAAGAAGGCGGCTGCTCTGTCGTCGCCGAGCACCGGGAACTCCGGTTCCGCGGTTGCTTCTTCCGCGAGGGCGTCCTCTATGTCCTGGACGTCCTGCGACGACTTGCGCGCTGCCTCCGCAGAGGCCTCGCCTGCCAACACGCTCCGCGCCGTGGCGGAGCGCCTACGGGGAGTGAGCCATCCGAGAGCGGCCATGTCGTGAGCATAGCCAGTTTGTTCGGTGGTTCCGGAGCTGAGAGGTTCGGAGGCTGTGAACTCTCCGCGACCGGGCCGTTAAAGAAGTGGCCGGACGGCGTGAGAATGGGGTGCATGAGTCATCTCGTCACCCTCATCGGGAAGCCCGGCTGCCATCTGTGCGAGGACGCGCAGCTCGTCGTGGAGAAGGTCTGCGCCGATCTCGGGGTCGCCTGGGAACAGAAGGACATCACCGTGGACCAGCGGCTGCACGACGAGTACTGGGAGCAGATCCCGGTCGTCCTGGTGGATGGGAAACAGCACACTTTCTGGCGGGTGGACGAGGGCCGCCTGCGCCGGGAACTGACCAAGTAGTTCAACGCGCACCCGAACGTCGCTTAGGATCGACGGCGGTTTGGTCTCGGGGGCGGGAATTACGAGGAGTGTGGCGGTTTTGCCCCCTGGAATGCGTCGGGAACGCGTGTGCGTGACCCCGGTCACGTTGGGTGGGCAAATCGGACACCATCTTTGTGCACGCGTTCACAAAGACATAGCCTGCTTCCGACGGGGCGGTCTGGGTTCGTGTGACCGCCCACAGCCCCGCTCTACCCGCAGGAGCACCGTGGCAACTGGCCGAACTCACCGACCGGCGACCCGTAGCCGAGGGATTCCCGAGGCCACCGTCGCCCGTCTCCCGCTGTACCTCCGCGCGCTGACCGGACTCTCGGAGCGCTCGGTACCCACGGTCTCCTCCGAGGAGCTGGCCGCCGCCGCGGGCGTCAACTCCGCGAAGCTGCGCAAGGACTTCTCCTACCTCGGCTCCTACGGCACCCGTGGTGTGGGCTACGACGTCGAGTACCTCGTCTACCAGATCTCCCGCGAACTGGGCCTGACCCAGGACTGGCCGGTCGTGATCGTCGGCATCGGGAACCTGGGCGCCGCCCTCGCCAACTACGGCGGGTTCGCCTCCCGCGGCTTCCGCGTCGCCGCCCTCATCGACGCCGACCCGGCGATGGCCGGCAAGCCCGTCGCGGGCATCCCGGTCCAGCACTCGGACGAGCTGGAAAAGATCATCAGCGACAACGGCGTCTCCATCGGCGTCATCGCGACCCCGGCCGGTGCCGCCCAGCCCGTCTGCGACCGGCTCGTGGCCGCCGGGGTCACCTCCATCCTGAACTTCGCGCCGACCGTGCTGACCGTCCCGGACGGCGTCGACGTCCGCAAGGTCGACCTCTCCATCGAGCTTCAGATCCTCGCCTTCCACGAGCAGCGCAAGGCCGGTGAGGAAGCCGCCGCCGAGGCCGCGCACCCGGCCGCCGCGCACCGCGGCGACTCCACCGAGCAGGGCCCTGACGGGGACGTCCCCGCCGTGATGCCGGCATGAGTCTCCTCGTCGTCGGGCTGAGCCACCGCAGCGCTCCGGTCAGCTTGTTGGAGCGGGCCACGCTGGGCGCGGACGCCCAGATCAAGCTGCTCCAGGACACGGTCGCCGCCGAACCGGCCACCGAGGCCGCCGTGTTGGCGACCTGCAACCGCATCGAGCTCTACGCCGACGTGGACAAGTTCCACGCGGGCGTCGCCGAACTCTCCACGCTGCTCGCCCAGCACAGCGGGGTCGGCCTGGACGAGCTCACTCCTTATCTCTACGTGCACTACGAGGACCGGGCCGTCCACCACCTCTTCTCGGTGGCCTGCGGCCTCGACTCGATGGTCGTCGGCGAGGGCCAGATCCTCGGCCAGATCAAGGACGCGCTCGCCAAGGCGCAGGAACTGCACTCCGCCGGGCGGCTGTTGAACGACCTGTTCCAGCAGTCCCTCAGAGTCGGCAAGCGCGCCCACTCCGAGACCGGCATCGACCGCGCCGGCCAGTCCCTGGTCACCTTCGGCCTTCAGCAGCTCTCCTCCGGTACGCCGGTCGAGGCCTGGGCCAAGGGGAAACGCGCCCTGGTCATCGGCGCCGGCTCCATGTCGTCGCTGGCCGCCGCGACCCTCGCGCGTGCCGGGGTCGCCGAGATCGTCGTCGCCAACCGCACCTCCGACCGCGCCGAGCGGCTCGCCCAGATCATCACCGAGAGCCCCGAAACGGACGTGTCGGCCCGCGCGGTACCGATGGAATCGGTGCCGTTCGAGCTGACACGTGCCGATGTCACCGTGTCCTGCACGGGCGCGACGGGCCTGGTCCTGACGGCCGACATGATCGCGGGAGCGGTCGAGGGCCGGGTGTCGCAGGACGCGACGACAGGTCGTACGGCCGTCGAGGACGTCGTACGCGAAGAGCTTCCGCCGACCTCCGTCGGGGCCGAGGACGGCTGTCCGCTGGACCTTTCCGCGGTGCAGGGGGCGGCCGGCTTCTCCGTGATGGGGGAGGCGGCCGTCGCCGGGATGGACGCGGCGACGCTGGAGCAGCACGCGGCCTGGGTCGCCGGGGCGGGTGTCGACCGGCGCGAGAGCGGCCGCCGTACGCCCGAGGCGGAGGCGGAACTCATCGCCGAGCTCGCCACCATGGCCGTGACCGTGGGCCGGATCCCCGAGCGGCGCAGGCCCGAGCCCGTCGTGCAGATCCCGCGCCCCGCGCCGGTGCTGTCGGTCCTCGACCTCGCGATGCCGCGGGACGTGGACGCCGCCGTGCACCGGCTGGCCGGGGTGCGGCTGGTCGACATCGAGTCGCTCGCCGAGGCCTCGGCCGACGCCCCGATGGCGGCCGATGTGGACGCGGTCCGGCGTATCGTCTCCGACGAGGTCGCGGCCTTCGGGGCAGCCCTGCGGGCCGCGCACATCACGCCGACCGTGGTCGCCCTGCGCGCCATGGCCGCCGACGTCGTCGCGAACGAGATCGCCCGGCTCGACGGACGGCTGCCCGGCCTCGACGACAAGCACCGCGCCGAGATCACGCAGACCGTACGACGGGTCGTCGACAAGCTGCTGCACGCGCCGACCGTACGGGTCAAGCAGCTCGCGGCCGAGCCCGGCGGCGCCGGGTACGCGGACGCGCTGCGCACCCTGTTCGACCTCGACCAGGAGACGGTGGCCTCCGTCTCGCGGGCCGAAGAAGACTCTGAGAACGAGAACAGCAAGAACCGAGGGCTCGCATGAGTAGCAGAACACTGAGACTCGGGACCAGGCGGAGCAGACTCGCCCTGGCCCAGTCCGGGCTGGTGGCGGACGCCGTGAGCCAGGTGACCGGACGGCCCGTCGAGCTCGTCGAGATCACCACCTACGGCGACACCTCCCGCGAGCACCTCGCGCAGATCGGCGGCACGGGAGTCTTCGTGACCGCGTTGCGGGACGCGCTGCTCGGCGGTGAGGTCGACTTCGCGGTTCATTCGCTGAAGGACCTGCCGACCGCGCAGCCCGAGGGGCTCGTACTCGCCGCCGTACCCGAGCGCGAGGACCCGCGGGACGTACTCGTCGCCAAGGACGCCCTGAAGTTCACCGACCTGCCCCGCGGGGCGCGCATCGGTACGGGCTCCCCGCGGCGCACGGCCCAGCTGAACGCGTACGCGCGCGGCCACGGCCTCGACATCGAGACGGTCCCGATCCGCGGGAACGTCGACACCCGGATCGGCTTCGTGCGGGACGGTGAGCTGGACGCCGTAGTCCTGGCCGCCGCCGGACTGAGCCGGATCGGCCGGCTCGACGAAGTGACCGACTTCCTGTCGGTCGACACGGTTCTGCCCGCCCCCGGCCAGGGGGCCCTGGCGATCGAATGCGCCGCGGACAACGCGGACCTGATCGCGGCACTCGGCGAACTCGACGACCCGTTCACGCGGGTCGCGGTCACCGCCGAAAGGTCCCTGCTCGCCGCCCTGGAGGCCGGCTGCTCCGCCCCTGTGGGCGCGCTGGCCGACCTTCTGGCCGACGGGCAGATTGTCAAGGAAATGCGCCTGCGCGGAATAGTCGGCACGACCGACGGTTCGCGTACGGTGCAGCTGTCCACCACCGGTCCCGTGCCCGAGACGCATGACCAAGCACTGACGCTCGGTCGCGAACTCGCCGCCGAGATGCTCGCCCAGGGCGCGGCCGGTCTGATGGGGGAGCAAGCCAAGTGAGCCCCACCACTCTTCCCGCCGCCGGTCCGGAACACGGGCACGTCACCTTCCTGGGTGCCGGACCCGGAGATCCGGGACTGCTCACACTGCGCGCCGTCGAGGCGCTGGCGAACGCGGACGTACTCGTCGCCGAGCACGAGGTGCTCGACGTCGTACGTGCGCACGCCCGATCGGGCGTGGCCGTCGTGCATCCGGATCCGGGTCCTTCTTCGGACTGGTTCCCGGGCACGGGCACGCCTCAACTAACGGTCGTTGACGGTGTGTCAACAACCGTTGGCCTACCCGCTGTGCGGGATGCGGCACATCTTGTCATGGAGGCCGCGCGGGGCGGCAGGCGGGTCGTGCGTGCGGTGTCCGGGGACCCCGGACTGGATACGTACGCCGCCGAGGAAATGCTCGCCTGCGTCGCCGCCGGTGTTCCCTTCGAGGTCGTGCCCGGTGTCGCCGCGGCCGTCGGCGTCCCCGCGTACGCCGGTGTCCCGCTGCGGGACGCGCAGGGCGCGGACGTCCGCTTCGTGGACGCCCGTACCGCCTCGGACCGCTGCTGGACCGAGGTCGGCGCGTCGGACGGCACGGTGGTCGTGTCGACGTCGCTGGACTCGGTGGCCTCCGCTGCCGGTGAGTTGGTGGCGGCGGGCCGCAAGCCCGATACGCCCATGACGGTCACAGTGGCTGGTACGACCACTCGTCAGCGGACCTGGTCCGCGACGCTCGGCACGATCGCGCAGACGCTGAAGCAGGCGAAGGTGCTGCCGTCCCCGGACGGTGGCCGGCCGGTGATAGCCGTGGTCGGTGAGCGTTCCGCCGCCGCCCAGCGCGACCAGTTGTCGTGGTTCGAGTCCAAGCCGCTGTTCGGCTGGAAGGTCCTCGTCCCGCGCACGAAGGAGCAGGCGGCCTCGCTCTCCGACCAACTCCGGTCCTACGGCGCCGTCCCGCACGAGGTGCCGACGATCGCCGTCGAACCGCCGCGTACGCCCCAGCAGATGGAGCGCGCGGTCAAGGGCCTCGTCACCGGGCGCTACGAGTGGATCGCCTTCACGTCGGTCAACGCGGTGAAGGCCGTGAGTGAGAAGTTCGAGGAGTACGGGCTCGACGCGCGTGCCTTCGCGGGCATCAAGGTCGCGGCGGTCGGAGAACAGACCGCCAAGGCGCTGATCGCGTTCGGTGTGAAGCCGGACCTGGTGCCGAGCGGTGAGCAGTCGGCCGCCGGCCTCCTGGAGGACTGGCCGCCGTACGACCCCGTCTTCGACCCGATCGACCGGGTGTTCCTGCCGCGTGCCGACATCGCCACGGAGACGCTCGTCGCCGGCCTGATCGAGCTCGGCTGGGAGGTCGACGACGTCACGGCCTACCGGACGGTACGGGCCTCGCCGCCGCCGGCGGACACGCGTGAGGCGATCAAGGGGGGTGGCTTCGACGCCGTTCTCTTCACGTCGTCGTCCACTGTGCGGAACCTGGTGGGGATCGCCGGGAAGCCGCACAACGTGACGGTGATCGCGTGCATCGGTCCCGCTACGGCGAAGACGGCCGAGGAGCACGGGCTGCGGGTGGATGTGATGGCCCCGGAGCCGTCCGTGCACAAGCTCGCGGAGGCGCTGGCGAACTTTGGGCTGCGGCGGAGGGCTGCGGCGGAGGAGGCCGGGGATCCGGTTACTCGGCCGAGTGAGCGCAGGCCTGGGGCTCGGCGTCGTCGTACGACCTGAGGCTGAGTGTCGGGTTGCGGTGAGTGGGGGCGGGCGTCCGTGGGGCGCTGCGCCCCCACACCCCCGCTTCGGCCCTGAAGGGGCCTCGTCCTCAAACGCCGGACGGGCTGGTTTTTTGCTGGTCTGAGTTGCGAAGGCACCCGACGGGGTGGACGGTGTCGGCCTCGGCCGAAGAGGTGTCGGGCGGGTTGGATGATGCCGGTCTCGGCCGAAGAGGTGCCGGACAGCGTCGGCCTCGGCGAGAAGGTGCCGGACGGGCCGGAAGGCGCCGGAAGGTGTCGGCCCCGGCCGGAAAGTGCACGGCAGTGCGCCGAAATGTGCACCGACTCACCGTCGGCAAAGGTGCCCCTGGGGCGGGCGTAGCGTAGACGGCATGACGACGTACGGATCCTTCCCCGGCTCGCGCCCCCGGCGGCTGCGGACCAGCCCCGTCATGCGGCGGATGGTGGCCGAGACCCGCTTGCACCCGGCCGACTTCATCCTTCCGGCGTTCGTGCGGGAGGGGATCGGTGAGCCGGTGCCGATCGAGGCCATGCCCGGGGTTGTGCAGCACACGCGGGACAGTCTGAAGAAGGCTGCGGCTGAGGCCGTGGCCGCCGGGATCTCCGGGATCATGCTGTTCGGGGTGCCGGAGGAGAGCAAGAAGGACGCGTTCGGTACGCCGGGCACGGATCCGGAAGGGATTCTCCAGGTCGCGCTGCGGGACGTGCGGGCCGAGGTGGGGGATGAACTGCTCGTCATGTCCGATCTGTGTCTCGACGAGACCACCGATCATGGGCATTGCGGGGTGCTCGATGAGCAGGGGCGCGTCGACAATGACGCCACCCTTGAGCGGTATGCCGAGATGGCTCAGGTGCAGGCCGACGCCGGGGCTCATGTCGTCGGGCCGAGCGGGATGATGGACGGGCAGATCGGGGTCGTCCGGGACGCGCTCGACCAGATCGGGCGGGAGGACGTCGCGATCCTCGCGTACACCGCCAAGTACTCGTCCGCGTTCTACGGTCCGTTCCGCGAGGCCGTCGGGTCCTCGCTCAAGGGGGACCGCAAGACGTATCAGCAGGACCCGGCCAACGCCCGGGAATCCCTGCGGGAGTTGGCGCTCGACCTCGAAGAGGGCGCCGACATGGTGATGGTCAAGCCGGCCGGGCCCTATCTCGACATCCTCGCGAAGGTCGCCGAGGTCTCGGACGTTCCCGTCGCCGCCTATCAGATCTCCGGCGAGTACTCGATGGTCGAGGCCGCCGCCGAGAAGGGCTGGCTGGACCGGGACCGGGCGATCTTCGAGACGCTGACCGGGATCAAGCGGGCCGGGGCGCGGAACATCCTGACCTACTGGGCGGTCGAGGCAGCCCTTAAGCTGCGCGACTGAGGGAACGGCGAGAGCGGGGTCGGGCGGCCGGGTAGGGGGCAGCTGTGCACTGGTTCGTTGAGGCGATGCGGAAGTACGCCGACTTCGGCGGGCGGGCGCGGCGCCTGGAGTACTGGACGTTCGTGGCGGTCGTCTACGTCGGCTATGTCGTGCTGGTCGGGTTCGGCGCCTCGGGGCGGTCGCCGGCGCTCGTCGCCGCCGCGTTCGTCTTCAGCGTGATGCTTCTGCTGCCCGGCCTCTCCGTGACCGTCCGGCGGCTGCACGACACGGACCGCTCGGGGTGGTGGGTTCTCGTCGCTCTCGTGCCGTTCGTCGGGACCGTCGTCATGCTGATCTTCACGCTGACGGAGAGCGAGCCGGGCGAGAACCGCTTCGGCCCGTGTCCGAAGCGGATCCCCGCGCACGCCTGACCTGTTGGTCAGCGGGCGGTCGCGGTCGGTGCGGGAGTCGTGCCCGACGGGCCCTCGTCGCGTACGCCCATGCCGTCCTTGCAGCCCGTGAGCAGCAGCGCGGCGAGCACGGCCGCCGTCGCGGAGACGGCCAGGAGACGGACGCGGATCGTGCGGACGGGCATGGGTCCCCCTGTCGGAGCGGTGCGGTGAGGGTTGCAGCTTGGGCGGTCGGGCCCCGCGGGCGCTACGGCTGTCGCCGGATTCGGGACGTCCGGATCGTCCCGCCCTCGCTGACCTGCGGGGACGCCGTCCCTCCCGGGCGCGGTACGGGACGCCGGGAGGATACCGGGACCCTTCCTCCCACTTGGGCACCATCAAGTCCCGCCGCGAGTTAGGTTGTTGACCACTGCACCGGTTGGCCCATGACCCACTCTCCTGGGAGACACGCATGCCCGGCGACGCCCTCAGCCAAGATCCCGCCGAGCTGAGAAGGAGGATCGACACCACCAAGGCGCACCCGGCCCGCGTCTACGACGTCTTCCTCGGCGGCAAGGACAACTACCCCGTCGACCGTCAGGCGGCCGCCGCCGCGCTCGCCGCCAACCCGCGCGGCTACCTCGACGTCCGGCACAACCGCGACTTCATGCGCCGCGCGGTGACCCGGCTGTCGCAGGAGCACGGGGTCCGCCAGTTCCTCGACATCGGCACCGGGCTGCCCACGGCGGAGAACGTGCACCAGATCGCCCAGGGCATCGCCCCCGAGTCGCGGATCGTGTACGTCGACAACGACCCGGTGGTCCTGGCGCACGCCCGCGCGCTGCTCACCAGCACGGACGAGGGCCGTACCGACTACATCGACGCCGACCTGCGCCGCCCGGACGACATCCTCGAACAGGCCGCCAAGACCCTCGACTTCAACCAGCCGATCGCGCTGCTGCTGGTGGCGATCCTGCACTTCGTCGAGGACGAGGAGGCGTACCCGCTGGTGCGCGAGCTGGTGGACGTGCTGCCGTCCGGCAGCCATGTCGTGCTCAGCCATCTCACCGACGAGATGCACCCGATCCCGACCCGCGCGGTCCAGCGGACCTACACGGAGCGGGGGTTCACGTTCGTCTTCCGTACGAAGGACGAGGTCGAGCGGTTCTTCACCGAGACCCCGGGGCTGACCCTGGACGAGCCCGGTGTGGTCCCCGCCCACCAGTGGTACCCCGGCCCGGCGCCCGCGCCGCCGGTGGTGGAGCAGGCGTACTTCGACAGCCTCGACGACATCGAGAAGATCACCTACCGGGACATCAACGACGTGACGGACGACGACATCAACGTGTACGGGGCGACCGGCACGAAGGCCTGACCGGGCCGGGGCAAACGACCCGAGGCGTCCGGATCGCGGAAACCTGTTTGTAGACAGCAGGTATCTTCCTACGCTGCCGGTCATGGCCATCACCGAGTCGGTTCCCGTCCCCCTTGCCCCGCTCCCGCCGCTCGCCGCGCGGGCCCGTGCGATCGGCGGTTCGCCGGTGCGGGACATCCTCGCCGTCACGGCCCGCCCCGAGGTGATCAACTTCGCGGGCGGGCTCCCGGCCCCCGAACTCTTCGACGCCGGCGGTATCGCGGCGGCCTACCAGGCGGTGCTCACCGAGACGCCCGCGCGGGCGCTTCAGTACGCGACGACCGAGGGCGAGCCCGTGCTGCGTGCCGCGCTCGCCGACCGCACCTCGGCGCGCGGGCTGCCCACCGGGCCCGACGACCTCCTCGTGACCACCGGTTCGCAGCAGGCACTGTCGCTGCTGGCGACCGCGCTGCTGGAGCCGGGGGACGTCGTCCTGGTCGAAAGTCCCTGTTATCTGGCGGCACTTCAGGTGTTCGCGTTCGCCGGAGCGCGGATCGTCGCCGTGCCGGGGGACGGGGAGGGCCTCGATCCCGGGGCGCTGGACGAACTCGTCGTGCGGGAGCGGCCCAAGCTGCTCTACACCGTGCCGACCTTCCAGAACCCGACCGGCCGCACCCTGCCCGCCGACCGCCGGGCCGCGGTCGCCGCCGTCGCCGCGCGGCGCGGGCTGTGGATCGTGGAGGACGATCCCTACGGCGAACTCCGCTTCGAGGGCGGGCGGTTGCCGTGGATCGCGGTCCACGAGGGCGCGGCGGACCGTACGGTGCTGCTCGGATCGTTCTCCAAGGTGATGGCGCCGGGACTGCGGCTGGGCTGGCTGCGGGCGCCGACTGCCCTGCTGCGGGCCTGTGTTGTCGCCAAGCAGGCCGCCGACCTGCACACGCCGACCGTCAACCAGCTCGCCGCCGCACGGTACTTGGCGGACAACGACCTCGACGCGCATGTGGCGCGGGTGGCGGCCGTCTACCGGGAGCGGCGGGACGCGATGCTCGGTGGCCTTGCCGACTCACTGCCCGAGGGGTCGAGTTGGGAGCGGCCCGAGGGCGGCATGTTCCTGTGGGCGCGGCTTCCGGAGTCGTACGACACGACGGAGCTGCTGGCCCGGGTGGTGCGGCAGGACGTGGCCTATGTGCCGGGGGCGCCCTTCTACGCCGGGGAGCCCGAGCGGTCGACGATGCGGCTGTGCTTCGTGACGCAGACTCCGGAGGAAATCAGGGAGGGACTGCGGCGGCTGCGTCGTGGTTTCATGGGTTCGTAGATCGATGCACCTCGGTGAACGTCCCTGGTAGCGCGCTGAGTTGAGCGGAATTTTCTGCCTGGAAGGAAGTGCCATGGCACCGGTGCTCGTCGGACGCGAAGGCCTGCTTGAGGGAGAGCGCATCCCGATCGTCGACACCCGCGTCACCTTCGGACGCAACGCGGGGAACACGGTCGTCATCGCCAGCCCCAGCGTCTCCCGCTTCCACGCGGAGATCGTCTTCGACCAGGACCAGGGCTACGTCCTGAGCGACTGCGGCAGCAGCAACGGCACGCAGGTCAACGGTGAGGAGATCGAGTCCCGGCTGCTCCAGGCCGGCGACGAGATCACCATCGGCGACCAGGAGTTCCGCTTCGAGGTCGCGGACGCCATGCAGACCCTCATGGCGCTCAACCTGCCCCGCTCGGTGACCCACCCGGAGGAGAGCGACGGCTCGGAGCTGCGGGTCACCGTCGTCGGCGGCGGCCCGGTCGGCCTCTCCATGGCGCTGCTGCTGGAGCACTTCCTCGGCGCCCAGGTCGAGGTCACCGTCTACGAGGGCCGGTGGCGCAAGAAGGGCCGCAGCATCGTCTGGAAGGACGCCGACGAGGGCAACGTACGGCGCCAGCAGGTGGTGACCGTGCAGAGCAGGCAGTACCTCGCCTGGCCGCAGTACGTGCAGGACCGGCTCTTCGACCCCGAGAACTACACCGAGATGTGGCCGTCGGGCCCGGACTCGATCGGCGACCACCACCCGCGCAACATGCGGATCGCCTACATCGAGGACAAGCTGCTGGAGCTGGCGAACGAGAAGCGGGACCGAATACGGCTGATCCCCGCCAAGTTCGACGCGGCGGAACAGCGCGACGAACTCGCCTCGCAGCACGTGCTCGCGATCTGTGACGGCGGACGGTCGCGCACCCGGGAGCACTTCGCGGCCCGCTTCGGCAAGGCCGACGAGTCGATCTACTCCCTCGACGGTGTCCACCTGCGGGACGTCGTCCTCGGTCTGCGCGTCAAGTCGGAACTCCCCGACCCCATGGCGATCCTGCTGACGGTCGCTCAGAACCGGTTCCTGCTCAACTCCTTGCGCGGCGAGGGCTTCCTCAATATGCGGCTCACCGACTCCGAGTTGACCGAGGTCATCGGCATCGACCCGGTCCGCCGGGTCTTCGAGGAGTGCATCGCCTCCCGCCCGTGTCTGATGAACCGCGACGAGCACGGCGACTTCCAGTGCGCCACCCACGGCACGCTGTTCCTGCCCGCCCTCATCAAGGGCTCGCCCCTGTGGAAGCGGGTGCACGAGGGACTGCGGCTCTTCAACGTCCAGGACGGGGACCTGAGCGCGGTCACCAGCTTCCGCCTCGACATGGTCCAACGCCCGCGCTTCTCCGCCGAGTTGCTGCCGCCGACCGTCAACACCCCCGGCACCTACGGCTTCCTCCTCGGCGACGCGGCCAACTCCATCCACTTCTGGCCCGGCCGTGGCCTCAACAGCGGTCTGGCGTCCGCGATCTCGCTGGCCCGCTCCCTCAACAGCGCCTGGAACGGCAGGCCCTTCCGCGACGCCGACTTCCTGCGGCACGAGGCCGCCATGTCGATGCTCCAGTACCGGCACAAGAGCCGCGCCTGGAAGGCCATGGTCACCACCGACGACCAGGGCGTCACCTGGGCCATCAAGGACATCATCGACCACGGCATCGACGGCATCACCGAGGAACCCGACCGCGAGGCGGACACAGCCACCCTGCTGGCCCGCATGGGCGCCATCCGCGACCGCCTCGCCCCCCGTCTGCCCGGCATGCCGGACGACGAGGCGATCCTCGAACGCCTCGGCACCCTGGAGGACCGCACCCTGCGCATGCTCGTCCTCAGCGGCGCGTGGGACACCCTGACCATGGGCGGCGAGGAGGTCGACATCGACATCTTCTACGGCCCCGACTCCTCGGCGGCGGCCGCGGCGGTGGAGGCGCTGGAGCCGGCCACGCAGCAGTGACCCGGGAGCCGGACGGGCTTCCCCTCCCGGGTCCGACGGCTCAGCTCCGGCTGCCCTTACGTCGTCGTACCGGCACGGTCAGCAGGTCCGCGCCCATCGTCATCGGTCCGCCGAAGTCGCCCGCGCGGGCGCTGCTGCGGAGCAGGCTCCGCCAGGTCGCGTCGGAGACCGCGGTCGACTGGCCCGGGCTGAGGTGGGTGGCGAGCAGCGCGCGGACCCCGGACTCGGAGGCGATCCTGCCGAGGTCGGCCACGTCGGTGTGGACCTTGAGGATGTGGTCGATCAGGGTCTGGGGCAGGCCGAGGCTCGCGAGACCGGCCGGGTAGAGGGCCTCGTGGACCAGGAGGTCCGCGTTGGCCGCGAGGGTGATGATGTTCGGGGTCGGCGCGCTGTCGCCGGAGAAGACGACGCTGCCGTGGTCGGTGTCGAAGCGGTAGGCGTAGGCGGGGAACACCGCGCCGTGCGGGACGAGGACGGCCGTGACCTTCATGTCGTCGTTCTCCATGACGGTGAACGGGGCCATGGTGGGCGCGGTGTTCGTCGCCGAGGCGCCGACGGAGGACGGCGGCAGGACGTCGTGGACGTCGAGCATGGTGGCCGGGTCGATGCCCGCGTGCTCGGTCATGAAGAAGGTCGGCGAGGCGGCGTACGCCTGACCGGCCAGCTTCGTCATCTCGACCGTGCCGGGTATGGGTCCGGGTGCGCCGGTGACGGTCGAGGCGATCCCGCTGGCGCCGGGACCGTAGACCCCGATCGGGCTCTGGAAGCCCTGGACGCCCGAGACGCCCGCCGAGAGCAGCGGGAAGGAGTAGTAGTCGACGATGTGGTCGGCGTGCAGGTGGGTGAGGAAGATCCCGGACAGCGCCGGCATGGACAGGCCGGCGCGCAGGTACTGCGTCACCGCCCCTCGTCCGCAGTCGACCATGTACGTCCTGCCGTTGACCGTCAGGGCCGACGCGATGCCGTACCGGGTCGCGAGGGGCGGCGGGCCGCCGTTGGTGCCGAGCAGCGTCACGGAAAGGCCCGCGGAGGAGGACGACGACGTCGATGCCGTGGCCGGCGAGCCGCTCAGCAGCGGCAGGGCGGACGCGGCGGCGGCTGTCGCGGCCACGGCCCCCAGCACCCTCCTGCGGGACGTGGGTGTGGATGTGCTGGTGCAGTCGCACGCGGTTTCACACATGGCGGTGAGGCCTTTCTTTCTGCCGTTCGGATGGTGCGCTGCCACACTCGTCACCCGAGGTGGCAGTTGTACACAGCGGGACGCGAACCGACCGTTCGAGCCACGCACCATGAGGTTGCGCGTCCTGCGCGTCAGACGTTCGTGTCGCAGTACAGGGGCGCGGTGTCCGCGTTGTCCTTGGTCACCAGGCGGATGGGGACACGGGCGATCTTGTCCTTCTCCTCCTTGCGCAGCAGACCGAGCGTGTGCGTCACCGACAGCGCTCCCAGGTCCTGGACCGAGTTGGACACGGTCGCCGAGAACTTCCCGGACTTGAGGGCCGCCAGCCCCGGGTCCGTGCCGTTGGCGGTCACGATCTTCACGCTCTCGGCGCCCGCCGCGTCGAAGGCCTCGCGCGCGCCGAAGGCCATGTCCTCGTTGGCCACGAACGCGTACTGGATGTCGGGGTGCGCCTGGATCAGCTCGGCCGCGGCGGCCTTGGCCTTCGCCCGGTTGAACATGCCCCGCTCGTCGCCCACCACCTGCACGTTGGCGGCGAGGTTCTTGGTGAATCCGCTCACCATCAGGTTGGACGACGTGCTTCCGTCGCCGGAGACGACACCGGCCTTGACCTGTTTCCCGGCGGCGTCCTCGTTGACCCACTCGGCATCCAGCTTGCCGATCCCGACCAGGTCGCCGATGGTGGCACCCAGGATCTTGCTGTCGTCGGCGGGCATGAGGGCGATCAGCGAGACGGGGATCTTCGCCTTCCGCGCCGCGGCGATGTCGGCGCTCAGGGCGGTGGCGTCCACGCTGATCAGGAGAATGGCGTCGACCTTGTGCGCGATCATGTAGCGCACGTTGCGCAACTCCGCCGCCTTGCTGCCGTGCGAGTTGGCGGTCAGTATTTTCGACAGGTTGCCGGACGTGGTGTCCGTGACGGCCGTCTGTAGGCAGGCGTGGTACGAATCGGTGCCCCCGTTGATGAACCCCAGGACGGCGGGTTCCGCGGAGGGGGTGCTCTGGTAGGGGTCCAGAGCGCATCCGGTGGCGAGGAGACCGAGGCCGAGGCCGGTGGCGGTGAAGCGCAGGGGTCTGCTGGACACGCGCACGGGTCTGCTGGATATGGGCATGCGAAAGAAGCCTTTCTGCCGTATACGACGCCGGTGTCGATGCGGACAGTGATGGGCTACGGCGGATGGCACCCGCGAGTGAAGTGCGGGCCCGCAGCCTGCTGTTCGGCTTCGGCGGTGTGCGGAACGGTCAACCGGTGCCGGGTGGGCACCGGTCCGAGGCGCGACCGCGCTCAAGGGGCGCAACTTCTGTCGGAGTGTGTGTGCGCCGTCACGCTACTGGATCGTTTTAGTGAAGATGTGCGAAACCTGAGACCGAGGGTGCGGTTGGCGCAATCTTTGCCTTCGCTCCTGCTGCCCTGCCCGGCAAGGGAGTTGGGCGAGCAGCATGCGAGAGCTGCCCGTGCCGGACGGCGCGGAGTCACGTCCGGCAGGGCCGGATCGGCCGGGTCAGTCCCACCAGAAGTGCCAGGTGGGCTGGTCGATCAGCCTCCGGGCGTACGTCTCCAGGTCGCCGAAGTCGTCCGGGCAGAAGGCGAAGTGCTCGGCGGCCACTTCCCCGGCCTCGTCGAGGTCGGCGGGCGGGGCCGCCACGGACACGGTCAGCCAGTCGAAGCCGAGGGCCACGACCCGTATGCCGAAGCGGTCCTCCCAGGAACGGAGGACCGCGCAGAGGCGGGCCGTGTCGTTCTCGTGGTTGACAGGGCCCATCCAGCCGATCGCCGCCGGGATGTCCGCGCTGCGGCGGGCCGGCACCAGGGCGAGGTGCGGTGTCTTGAACCCCGGCCCGCCGCCCGCCAGGGAGTCGGCGACCTCGGCCGCCCGCTCGTCGGGATCGGCGACCAGGGTGAGCGGTTCGGCGAGGCCGGGCCACTCGTCGCCCTCGTCCGTGTACTCCTCCCAGAACTCCTCCAGCACCTCGTCGGCGTCGTGGTCCCCGGGATACGACATCTCGTCGGGGCTCAACTCCCATTCCTCGGGGCCGCCTTGGTCGCCGCCGAGGTCCAGCAGCACCGGCAGCAGTCCCGCGGCCCGGCGCGCGGGCTGGAGCGCGGCCCAGTCACCCGGCTTCGCCGGTCCGTCCGCGCACCACAACAGCGGTTCGTCCGACGGGCCTTCAATGGTCACGTCGATCAGTCTCCCGGGAGGGAGTTCAAGCCCGAGCGAGCCGCCGCTCGGGTCGGCCGCCAGCTTCGGCAGCGGGTTGGGAAGAGTCGCCATGTCAGAGACTTTAAAGGCGACCACTGACAGCCGGAGTCCGGTCAGGCCGGGTACGGGCTCGCCTCGCGTGCCGCGCTCAAGGCGGCGGCCCACCAGGCGAGTTGGTCCAGCAGGGTCTTGGCGTAGCCGGGCGCCTGGGGGTCCAGGGGCTGCCCGTCCTCCCACGCGGTGAAGTAGTTCGGGAACGCCAGACCGTCGCGGACGGTCACCGCGTGCAGTTCGGTGAGGACGTTCTCCAGGTGGAGGACGGCATGACGGCCGCCCGCCGCGCCCCCGTAGCTCACGAAGGCCACGGGCTTGGCCGTCCACTGGGTGAAGTGCCAGTCGACGGCGGCCTTGAGCGCGGCGGGATAGCTGTGGTTGTACTCGGGCGTGACCAGGATGAACGCCTCCGCCCCTGCCAGGCTGGACGTCAGGGGCTCCATTCCCTCGGGGCGCGGGTAGGAGTCGCCCGCGTACTTCGGCGACTCGGCGGGCAACGACAACGGGATCTCCACGTCGGCCAGGTCGACGACCTCGACGTCGAACCCGCCGTGCGTACGCGCCTGTTCGGCGACCCAGGACGCGACGACGGGCCCGAACCGCCCTTCCCGCACGCTTCCGACGACGATGACCAGCTTGTGGTTCTGCTGCTTCAAGTTCTCGCTCATGCGATCTACGGTCCGCCGCGGCCGGAGCGCCAACCAGACCGGGCGCAGGCTGGCCCCCGCAGGGCCACGCTGAGGCAGCCGGGCGAACCGGCCCCGTCACTAAACTCCGAGTCATGGGCACGCCACTGGGCGACTTCGTCCGAGCCAAGCGCGACAGCATCCAGCCCGAGTCGTTCGGGATTCCCGAGCGGGGCCGCCGACGCTCACCGGGCCTACGGCGCTCGGACCTGGCCGCCCGCGCAGGGATCAGCGTCGAGTACCTCACCCGCATCGAGCAGGGTCGGGACCGCAATCCGTCCCCCGCCGTGGTCAATTCCCTCGCCGACGCCCTGAGTCTGGACGCGGCCGAACGCGAACACCTCCGCTACCTCACGAAGATCACGGGCGGAGCCTGCCCCACGCACCGGCGGCCGGCGCCGCCCAGCCGCGAGGTCCGTCCGACCGTGCTGGCGACGCTCCAACTCCTCGATCCCGCACCGGCGTTCGTCACCAACCGCCTGGGCGACGTGCTCGCGCACACCACGGGGTTCGAGCTGGTGATGCGGGGCAGCGGGCTGCTGGACTCGCGCGAACCGAACCTCACGCGCTATGTGTTCACCGATCCGCGCGCCCGGACGTTCTTCCCCGACTGGGACCAGGTCGCCGACGAGCAGGCCTTCGACCTGTGGCTCGGCCCGTCCCTGGAGACCTCCGAGTGGTTCACGGCGGACCTCGCCCCGCTGGCCGGGCAGGAGTTCACCCGCCGCCTCAACCGCCACCTGCCTCCACCACAGGTCCCGCTCCGCACCGCGCACGAACTCCGTTGGCAGCGCGAGCGGTTGGAGCTGCCCCGCACGGACGCGCAGGAACTGGTCGTCCTCCTGCCGGCCGACGAGACGACGGCCCAGGCCATGGAACGCCTCCGCCACCGTGCGCTTCGCGCGATCGGCTAGCGGCTAGCGGGTGGCCGAGTGGGTCGTGAAGGCGGCCCAGGCGGTGGGGGAGACGGTGAGGGTGGGGCTGCTGTTTTCAGGGTTCTTGGAGTCACGGATGTGCACGGCGTGGGGGCAGGCGGCGACTTCGAGGCACTGGCCGCCTTCGCTGCCGCTGTAGCTGGACTTGCGCCAGGTGTAGGCGACTTCGAGGCAGGCGCCGCCCTCGCTGCCGCTGTAGCTCGACTTGAACCACTGAAGTGTGGTGCTCATTGATCTCCTAGCAGACGGTCGAGCAGGCCCCTCGACTCCTGGGGTGACAGGGCCTGTGACCGCAGCATCGCATATTTGCGTGCCAACCTGGACACCTCATCTGGGTCCGCGACCAACTGACTACCGCGCTGGCCTTCGGTGTAGGCCAGGTGTTGGTGGTCCGGCGTCTCCAGGAGGATGAAGGGGCCGTCCAGCCCTGCGTGTGCCGCAGTGTTCATCGGAAGGAACTGGAGTGCAAGACCTGGGAGTTCAGCACATCCACGAAGAAAGCTGAGTTGGTCGCGGCGGGCCTCCGGCGTCCCGATGCCGAGATGCAGCACTGGTTCCCAGATGACGAAACTCATCGTCGGCGGACACTTGCGCTGCAAGATCTCCTGCCGCTCGATGCGGCCAGCCAGCTTCGCCGCGATCTCGTCCTCGTCGTACGCCGGAATGCGTTCCGCCAGAACTGCGCGGGCGTACTCGGTGGTCTGGAGCAGGCCAGGGATCACGGCGTTGTCGTACCAGGACAGGGCGATGGCCTCGCGCTCCTGGAGCATGTACTCCTCTGCGTACTGCGGGAATTGATCGATCTCCGGCAGGTTGTCGACCCCCGCCGCCAACGTCCCCTTCGTATCGAGGATCAGATCCAGCGTCTTGGCCAGCGACAGCATCAACCGTCGCCTGCCCTGCTCGATCGACGCGATGGTCTCCTCGTCGACCATGGCCCGTTCTGCGAGTTGACGTTGCGTCAGGCCCGCTGCCATGCGAGCCGCTTTCACCTGTGAGCCCAGCAGCCGCATCGTCGAGCGGTTCTTCTTGGAGTTCATGCTGTGGTGCTCCCCACATCCACCCGTTTCGGACCCCGCACGGACCCGTACTCCGCCCGTACAAAAACGGATCCGGGCCTCACGCCCTGTCAACAGTAGTGACGCTCAGCAACTCTTGTCCCGTGAACCCGAGTGAGAAGTTCTTCCGGCGCGAACGCCGGTCCGTTCCCGCCGCCAGGCGCTTCGCGCACGCGTTCCTCGCCGAGTGCGGACTCGCGGAGGCGGAGCGCGGCGGCGATGTGCTGCTGTGTGTCAGCGAGTTGGCGACCAACGCGCTGGTGCACGGGGTGCCGCCGGGGCGCCAGTTCCGGGTGTTCCTGCGGTACGACGGTCACGCGGTGCGGGTCGAGGTCCACGACAGCGGGGGCGGCGTACCGCACGTGGACGAGGCCGAAGACGGCGACGAGGGCGGGCGCGGGCTGCTGCTCGTGGCCGCGCTGGCCGACAAGTGGGGTGTGGGGGAACGGGACTTGGGCAAGGTGGTGTGGGCGGAGTTCGGGTGCGAGGGCGACGCCCGCCCCGCCGGTCAGCCGAACGCCGGCTCGCCCGTCCGGCTGCCGGTCGCCGTCGTACAGGCGCCCGCCGCCGTCTTGCCGCCGGCGTAGAGACGGACGCCGTCGTCGCTGCCCGGCTGGGCGGATGCGCGTACGCGGACAACAGCCCGGTGACCAAGGAGGACCCCAACGGGCAGTTCTGGGGCTGGTCCCAGGTCAAGCACGCGGCCTGGTCCGCCACCAATGCGACAGCGAAGCAGCCCTGGAGCACACGAGGGGGTTCCGCCGCCTCGACGATCTGGCCCCGGGCAGCCAGGACCATGCTGATCGAGCTGCCGGGCCGACTCCGAGCCCCCAACCCCCGCCGCCCCCTCGGTACTTGACCACCCGTTCGCTCAATGACCGATCTGGCTCGCCATGGCTGTGAGAGCCTCGCGCCGCGGCATCGCGAGCAACGTGTCGAAGAGGCCCCGGTAACGGGCGCTGGGGACGTGGGTGGGGCCGTTGCGCAGGTTGTCCAGCGCGGAACGGGCGACGTCGTCCGGGGACATCAGGTCGTGGAGCGTCGCGGGGTCGATGCCCTGGTTGCGGGGTGCCTCGGTGTCGGTCGCTCCCGGGCAGAGGGTCAGTACGTCCACACCGCTCGGGCCGAACTCGGCCCACAGAGCCTCGCCGAGGGCGACCACGTAGGCCTTGGTGGCCGAGTAGCCGGCCGAGTAGGGGCAGCCCATCAGTCCTTCGACCGAGCTGGTGAAGATCACGCCACCGCGCCCGCGTTGCTTCAGCCGTGGGGCGAGCCCGTGCGCGAGCCGGGTCGGAGCTTCACAGTTGACCATGAGCATGGAGGAGAGCGTCTCCGCCTCGCCCTCCTCGAACGCACCCTTCACGCCGAACCCGGCGTTGCTCACCAGCAGACCGATGTCCAGCCCCGCCACCGCGTCCAGGATCTCCCCGGCCGCCGTGGGCTCCGCCAGGTCGGACGGCACGACGGTGACCTCGACGCCGTGTTCGTCCCGCAGGGTGTCGGCGAGTTCCTTCAGCCGGTCGAGGCGGCGGGCGACGAGTACGACGTCGAATCCGCGCCCCGCCAGCTCGGTCGCGAACGACCTGCCGATCCCCGAGGAGGCCCCGGTGACCAGCGCCACCGGACCGTACTGCCGCAGGAAGTCATCCACGCCGCCCACTCCGTTTCATCGCCCTCGACCAGGGCCTTCTGCCTCGTAGTTCCCGCAGTGAATCGTGGACTCCTTGACTAACGCAATCGAATGACCCCGCAGACGCACCAGTCGTCTCAATCGGCGCGTTGGGTGGCCTGAGGACAGCCCTTGGACGAGTGAGTGGTCCGGTCGTCCGAGGGCGGATTCAGTTCCCCAACAGCCGCCGCACCCGCCGCACTTGACGGTTGTCCCCCACCGCGTCCAGGAACCGCCGCCCGCCGCCCGCCGCGTACGCCGGCCCCTCCACCCGGAGCACCGTGCCGTCGCGGACGACCGCGTACGCGAGGGGCTTGGCGGTCTTGGGGAGGTTGACCGGGTGGCGGCCGGAGGGGAGCTTCAGGCGGGCGGGGAGGCGGAGTTGGGCCATATCGCTGCCCGGGGCCGGAAGCAGTTCGGCCTGTACTCCGAGCGTGCCCACGGTGACCTTCAGGCGGACGGGCGCGCTGTCCGGTGTCGCCGCCACGTACGGGAGCGGGAGTGAACTGCCTTCGCCGCGCCCCGCGTTGGCCGCCGCAGGCGTCGACGTGTCCTGGTTCAGCTTGCGTTGGCGTTGGTCCACGTCGAGGGCCAGCTGGCCGCTGCCGGTCCAGTACGGGAGGGAGAGCCTGCCGCCGGTCAGGGCCGGGCCCGCCGCCGGGGTGCCCGGCGTGGCGTCGTCGTCGCCCGTGACGCGCACCATCCGGTCCACGCCCAGGAGTTGGACGTAGGCCCACACGTCGTGCACCCCGCGCTCCAGCGGGCGGCCGCCCGCCAGGCGCTCCGGGTCGAGGCGCAGTTGTCCGGAGGCGACGACCTGGGAGCGGCCCTCGGCGAGCGGTCGTAGGCGGAGGGCGAGCTCGCCCTCCGGGTACCACCAGTCCTCGCGGTCGCGGTCCTTGACGATCAACTCCGCGTATGCCAGGCGGAAGGGGTCCGGGACCTCCCAGCCGGCCGTCGTGCCCGGGACGCCGTCCAGGAGGTCCGGGTCCAGCCAGTGCTTGCCGTCGCGTTCGACCAGGATCAGGGGTTCGCCGTCGCCGCGCAGGAGTTCCAGCGTGACGTCGGCCACCAACTGGCCGTTCTCCCAACGGGGTTCGCCCACCGTGGTGCGGGGCTTGATCTCGCGGACGCGCTCGGCGAGTGTCACCGCGCCGTCGAAGTCACCCGCCTCCAGCAGCTCCGCCCGCAGGCGGGACACGGCGGGCAGGCCCTCGCGGACCGCCGGCGGGAACTCCGACACGGCTACCTCGCGTGCCGCCTCGAAACGCTGTCGCTGCTCCGCCGGGTCCTCGCGCAGGATCTCGGGCTCGCGGGTCCTGGAGAGGACCTCGACGTGGTAGAGGCGGTGGAGCAGGCGGTTCTGGAGGGCGTCGATGTCGTCGGAGGCGGGGGTGCCGTCCTTGATCTGACGGGCGATCGTGCGGGTGTTGGCCCAGAAACCGTGCCGGGGGTCGAAACGGTGCTGGGTGTTGTTGCCGCCGTCGTCGCGCTTCATCCAGTAGTAGACCGGATAGTCGGCGAGGATCGCGATCCGCTCCGCCTTGAGGTACGCGGCGCTCACGAACGCCAGGTCCTCCAGGATCCACGGGCCCTCGGGGAAGCGCAGCCCGTGCTCCTCGACGAACGCCCGCCGGAACATCTTGTGCGGCGACATGCTCTGCATCAGCTCGTCGTTCTCGATCGTGCAGGCGTCCACCGTGTGCCGGAACAGCCGCCTCGGCCGCACCATCGTGCTGGACATCTTGCCGAGGACGACGTCCGCCCCGTTGCGCTTCGCGTGCTCGTACAAGCGCTCCAGCGCCTGGGGCCCCAACTTGTCGTCGTGGTCGACGAACTGGATGTACTCGCCCTGCGCGTGCCGCATGCCGAGGTTGCGCGGGGCGCCCGGCCAGCCCGAGTTGGGCTGCGTGTGCACCTGGACGTTGGGATGCCCGGCGGCGATCTTCTCCAGGCGGCTCAGGGTGTCGTCGGTCGAGCCGTCGTCGACGTAGACGATCTCGTACTCGTCGGCGGGCAGACTCTGCCCCAGCAGCGACGGGGCGCACTCGTCGACGTACTTCCCGGTGTTGTAGACGGGAACGATCACACTGACCTTGACTCTGGGCATCCCCGGACACTACACAGCTACGTCACACGTCCGTCAAAGCACTCCCTTTTCCCCGTATCGCTCCCCGCGGGCCGGAAGCACACCCGGACCGCGGTTCCCGGCGCGGTCACCGCCATCGTCGTGTACGCGTACGTGTCCGCCTCCACCGCGTTGCCCACCTCCGCCGCGTGCGCGGAACCCGCCCGGCCGGGCACGGCGAACTCGATCCGGTCGCCGATCCGGCCGCCCCACATCCGCGCCCAGGTCGTCCCGCAGATCCTGCTGTGCCGCAGTTCCACCCACGCGCCGGTGGTCGTCTCGCGCTGGGTGATGGTGTCCGGCCGCGGCGCGCAGCGCATCGCCAGCGGGCTACGGCCCTCGCAGTCCGCGCCGTGACAGCCCGGCCCGGACACCACCGCCGCCGTACTGCTCGCGGCGGTCGGCGACAGCGGAGTGGACCCGGAGGGCCCCGGCAGCAGCACCAGCGCCAGGACCACGGCACTCACGGCCACGGCGCAGACGGAGGCGAGCACCGCCAGTGTGGCCACACCGCGCTGCTCGGGGGCGGGGGCGGAGGACGGGGTGGCGGCGGGCGGAGCGTTCGTGGTCCCGCGCCTTGCCACCGGAGGAGTGGAGGCAACCGCGGGCTCGGCCCTGCCCCCGCGCTTCCCCGTCGGCGGCCGGGAGACGGCCGTGTGCGCGGTGGCAGCGGGAGCAGCGGTCGTGGGTGCTGGTGCCGCCGGTGCCGACGCCGCCCGTCCGCTCGCCTCCGACTCCGCTATCTCCCACAGCGCCAGACACCGGCCCACCGGCTCCCCGGCCAGCCGGCACAGCTCCTCCACCGCCTCCCGGGGCGGCAGCGTCCTGCCGTTGAGATACCTCTCCCACGACGACTTGCTGTACGTCGTCTTCGCCGCGAGCCCCGCCATGCTCAGCCCGGTCGCGGCCCGCAACTCCCTGAGCGCGGCGGCCAGTTGACTCATCCCCGCAAAGCCTTCCAGGTGTGCGGCCCGACCATGCCGTCCACGTCGAGCCCGGCCCGCTTCTGGAACGCCTTCACCGCGTGCTCCGTCAGCGGACCGAACATCCCGTCGATACCGCCCGGCGAGATCCCCGCCCGCCGCAGCAGACACTGCGCCTCGGCCACCGCGGGACCGTTGCTCCCCACGGCCAGATTCTCTTCCCGGGTACGGCTGTTGCCCGCGTACCAGTGCCCGCCGACCCGCTCCACCCGGCAGGCGTACGGCGACGGCGAGGCCGGCGCGGGCGCGGCCTGGGGCGCCGTCGACGACCGTGCCGTACCGCCGGAGCCGTCGTCCATCAGCCGTACGGTCACCAGCACCGCCGACGCGACCGCCAGTACCAGCGTCACCGAACCCGCCACCAGCGCGATCCGCAGCACCCGCCGGTCGGGCGAGAGCGGGGGCCGCTGCGCCAGCACGATCTCCGGCTCCGGGTCCGCGTCCCGTACGGCCGCCGTCCACGCCTCCGCCGCCACCTCGCGCAGCGCCAGCAGCCGGGTCGGGTCCTCGCCGCAGACCCGGGCCAGCGCTGCCACGGCCGGTACGGGCGGCAGGGCACGGGCGCCGAAATACCGCTCCCAGGACTTCGGGCTGTACTCCGTGCGCGCCGCCAACTGCCGCACGCTCAGGCCGCTGTGGTCCTTCAGCCGACGAAGCCGTACCACCAACTGCCGGACCCGCGGGTCCAGTTCCGCAGGCAGCGCCTTCCAACGCGACATGTGCCCCCCAGTTCGCGTCCCGGGGACCGTGGTCAGCGGTCCCGCCGCGTCGCATTCTGCATCACCGACCACTCCTCGCACGGCTATTCGGTTCCGGTGCGCGAAGGGAATCGGCCAAGGTCCACAACGGGCCGCCCGGCGTCCCGTCCCACCGTCCCCGCTGTCGTCGTCCCCGCAGGTCAGCAGCGGTGCCGTCCCAGGTGGACGTCACTTCGGCCCAGGTCGTGGCGGGCTGCCCGGCACAGCCCGCAATCTCGTTCCAGCACGACGACCGACTACCCGAAAGAGGAACCCATGCGACCGAATGCCGTGGCCAGGACCTTCGTCAGCCTCACCGCCGTCGCCGGTATCGCGGTCGGAGGTGTCGCGTTCGCCGCCCCCAGCTTCGCCGCGCCGGCCGCCTCCGTACAGGCCTCGTCCGTCTCGATCCAGGCGGTCCAGAACTTCGGCCTCACCGCCGCCGAGGCGAAGAAGGTGCAGACCTGGCTGAAGACGTACTGGAGCTACACCGACACGATCGACGGGCAGCTCGGCCCGAACAGCTGGAAGGCCTTCCAGCGCTGCCTGGCGACCTACTGGGGCTACACCGGCGCGATCGACGGCGACCCGGGCGTCAACACCATCAAGGCCCTCCAGCGGCTGCTGGCCAACAGCTGGGGCTACACCGGCGCCATCGACGGCGACGCGGGCAGCGGCACCCGCGCCGCGTTCAAGAACTTCGCCAACGGCATCTGAGCCGACCGCCTCTGACACCAACGCCAACGGCGGCTGAAAATCGGTGTCTTGACCGATGACCGCGGCCCGTCCTCCCGGGGGAGAGGACGGGCCGCGGTCGCGCGCTCGCGGAACGGTTACAGCTTCTCGGGCGTCCTGATGCCCAGCAGCGCCATGCCCCGGTGCAGGGTCCGGGCCGTGAGGTCCACCAGCATCAGGCGGTTCTCCTGCTGCTCGGGCGTATCGGCCTTGAGGACCGGGCACTGGTCGTAGAACGTCGTGAGCACGGACGCCAGTTGGTACAGGTACGCCGTCAGCTTGTGCGGGGCGTACTCCTTCGCCGCGTCCGCCACCACCTCGCTGAACTGGTCCAGGTGCAGGCCCAACGCCCGCTCCGCACCGGTCAGTTGGAGCTCCGGGTGGGCCAGCGGCCGGGCCTCGCCCGCCTTGCGCAGGATCGACTGGATACGGGCGTACGCGTACTGGAGGTACACCGACGTGTCCCCGCTCAGCGACACCATCTGGTCCAGGTCGAACTTGTAGTCCCGCACCGCGGACGTCGACAGGTCGGCGTACTTCACCGCGCCGATCCCGACGTACCGCCCGTTCTCGACGATCTCCTCCTCCGTCAGGCCCACCTTCTCGGCCTTCTCCCGGACGACCGCGGTCGCCCGCTGCACCGCCTCGTCGAGCAGGTCCTCCAGCTTCACCGACACGCCCTCACGCGTCTTGAACGGCTTGCCGTCCTTGCCGAGGATCGTGCCGAACGCCAGCTGGAACGCCGACACGTCGTCGTTCAGCCAGCCGGCCCGCCGCGCGGTCTCGAAGACCATCTTGAAGTGCAGGGACTGCCGGACGTCGACCACGTACAGCAGCGAGTTCGCCTTCAGGTTGAAGACCCGGTCCCTGATCGCGGACAGGTCGGTGGCCGCGTAGCCGTAGCCGCCGTCGGACTTGCGGACGATCAGCGGGGTCCGGTTGCCGTCCGGGCCCTTGATGTCGTCGAAGAACACGCACAGCGCGCCGTCCGAGATCTCCGCGACCCCCGACTCCTCCAGCATCCGGCAGGTCTCGTCCAGCATGTCGTTGTAACCCGACTCGCCGACGATGTCCGGGTCCCGGATCTCCATGTCCAGCTTCTCGAAGACGGAGAAGAAGTAGATCTTCGACTCGTCCACGAACTTCTGCCACGCGGCGAGGGTCTGCGGTTCCCCTGCCTGAAGGTCCACGACCCTGCGCCGGGCCCGCGTCTTGAACTCCTCGTCGGAGTCGAAGAGTTTGCGGGCGGCCTTGTAGAGGCGGTCGAGGTTGGACATCGCCTCCTCGCCGCTGATCTCCGCGTCGCCGTGGTCCAACTCGCCCGGGTGCTCGTCCAGATACTGGATCAGCATGCCGAACTGCGTTCCCCAGTCGCCGATGTGGTGCCGCCGGACCACCGACTCGCCGGTGAACTCCAGGAGTTGGACCAGCGCGTCGCCGATCACCGCGGAGCGGAGGTGGCCTACGTGCATCTCCTTCGCCACGTTCGGCTGCGCGTAGTCGATGACGGTGGTGCCCGGGTGCTCGGCCAGGGGCACGCCGAGCCGGGCCGCGTCGGCGTAGCGCGCGGCCAGGTTCTCGGTGATCGCCCTGTCGGTGATCGTGATGTTCAGGAAGCCGGGGCCGGAGACCTCGACGTCCTGGATCACATCGCCGGTCGTGATCCGCGAGACGACCTGCGTCGCCAGCTCCCGGGGGTTGGCCTTGGCCTTCTTGGCGAGGGCGAGGATGCCGTTCGCCTGGAAGTCGGCACGGTCACTCCGTCGCAGCAGTGGGTCCGCGTCCGCCTCCGGCAGGGTGGCCGAGAGGGCGTTCGCGAGGCGCTGGTGGACTAGGTCGGTGAGCGACGTGACCGGAGCCATGGGGTGGGAGCCGTTCTCCTCGTGGGTTTGTGCAGACACGGTCAGTATCCCACGGGGGGTGAAGCGGTTTTTTTGACCGCGGGCCGGTGGGGGCTGGTCGCGCAGTTCCCCGCGCCCCTGAGGAGGCGGCTGCGCCGCCGTCCGTGCCTCAACCCCCACGGCCCTTGGATGGCGGCGCAGCCGCCTTCAAGGGGCGCGGGGAACTGCGCGACCAGCCCCCACCGGGCCCGCAGCCGAAAATCCGAGTCACGGCCTTGGAAAAGCCGTTTTCGTGGATGTCGGGTCGCCTGGGACAATGGCAGGGTCAGCCGTGCGACCGTACCGGCTGCCCGTGCAGAACTGTCAGAAAAAGAGGACGTGCCGATCGTGGCTCAGAGCACCGAGACCACCGACTGGGTCTCCCGTTTCGCGGATGAGGTCATCGAGGAGTCGGAGCGTCGGGCCCCGGGCAAACCGGTCGTCGTCGCGTCCGGGCTGTCCCCGTCGGGCCCCATCCACCTCGGCAATCTGCGCGAGGTGATGACCCCGCACCTCGTCGCCGACGAGATCCGTCGGCGGGGGCACGAGGTGCGGCACCTCATCTCCTGGGACGACTACGACCGGTACCGCAAGGTGCCGAACGGGGTGGAGGGGACCGACGCCAGCTGGGCCGAGCACATCGGGAAGCCGCTGACCTCCGTGCCGGCGCCCGCCGGATCGGCGTACCCGAACTGGGCCGAGCACTTCAAGGCCGCCATGGTCGCCTCGCTCGCCGAACTGGGCGTGGAGTTCGACGGGATCAGCCAGACCGCGCAGTACACCTCAGGCGTGTACCGCGAGCAGATCCTGCACGCCATGAAGCACCGCGGTGACATCGACGCCATCCTGGAGCAGTACCGCACGAAGAAGGCCCCGGCCAAGCCCAAGCAGCAGCAGAAGGCCGTCGACGCCGCCGAGCTGGAGGCCGAGGCCGGGTCCGGGGCCGCCGAAGAGGACGACGGCAGCTCCGGGTCCGCCGGCTACTTCCCGTACAAGCCCTTCTGCGGCGCCTGCGGCAAGGACCTCACCACCGTCACGGCCTACGACGACGACACCACCGAGCTGACGTACGTCTGCACCGAGGACGGCTTCACCGAGACCGTCCTGCTGAGCGAGTTCAACCGCGGCAAGCTGGTGTGGAAGGTCGACTGGCCGATGCGCTGGGCCTACGAGGGCGTCGTCTTCGAGCCGAGCGGTGTCGACCACTCGTCCCCGGGGTCCTCCTTCCAGGTCGGCGGGCAGATCGTCGGGATCTTCGGCGGCGAGCGGCCCATCGGGCCCATGTACGCCTTCGTCGGCATCAGCGGCATGGCCAAGATGTCCAGCAGCAAGGGCGGGGTCCCCACCCCGGCCGACGCGCTCCAGATCATGGAACCGCAGCTCCTGCGCTGGCTCTACGCCCGCCGCCGCCCCAACCAGTCCTTCAAGATCGCCTTCGACCAGGAGATCCAGCGCCTCTACGACGAGTGGGACAAGCTGGACGCGAAGGTCGCCGACGGTTCCGCCCTGCCCGCCGACGTCGCCGCGCACTCCCGTGCCGTACGCACCGCCGCCGGTGAACTCCCGCACACGCCCCGCCCGTTGCCGTACCGGACCCTCGCGTCCGTCGCCGACATCACCGCCGGGGCCGAGGACCAGACGCTGCGCATCCTCGGCGAACTCGACCCCGCCAACCCCCTGTCCACCCTCGACGAGGTCCGCCCCCGGCTCGACAAGGCCGAGGCCTGGATCAACACGCACGTCCCCGCCGACCAGCGGACCATCGTGCGCGACGAACCCGACACCGACCTCCTCAAGTCCCTCGACGAGCCCGCCCGGCAGTCCCTGCGCCTGCTCACCGACGGACTCGCCGACCACTGGTCCCTGGACGGCCTGAGCCACCTCGTCTACGGCGTCCCGAAGGTCCAGGCCGGCTTCTCCGCCGACGCGACCGCGAAGGAACTCCCGCCGGAGATCAAGACCGCCCAGCGGACCTTCTTCGCCCTCCTCTACCACCTGCTCGTCAGCCGCGACACCGGCCCGCGCCTGCCCACGCTGCTGCTCGCGGTGGGACAGGAGCGGGTGCGGAGCCTGCTCGGCGAGTAGGCCGATCCGATACGACGATGGGGGCGCCCGGTGAACACCGGGCGCCCCCATCGTCGTAGAAGAAGCGCTTATGCGATGTGGTCTTCCTGGAGTTCCGCCGTGTGGCGGTTGGTGAAGCGGTTTACCATCCGCTCGGCCTCGCGCTGCGGGAGCGTAGTGCCGAACGTGGCCTCCACGTCGCCCCTGAACTGGCCCGAGGTCGGGTAGCTGCCGTCTATCGACTTCTTGAAGACCAAGTAGTAGTCCTCCTCGGTCAGTTCCGTGCCGCCACCCTCACCCAGTTCACGGGTACGGCCGGGACCGGCCGGGATCGGGAACGTACCGGTGTCCTCGGGCGACGGTTCCGGGGCCGGCTGTTCCTCGTACTGCTGGGGGAACTGCTGCTGATCGAACCGCCGTTGCTGCGCGAACTGCTGCTGCTCCTCCTCGTACTGCTGGAACTGCTCCGCCTGCTGCTGCTCCGCGTACCACTCCTGGTACGCGGCATCCGGGTCGTACGTCGGGTCGTAGCCGCCCTGGTACGCCACCGCCTGGGGGTCGCGCGCCTGGAGCCACTGACTCTGCAACTCGGCGTACTCCTGCTCCTGCTGTGTCTGCTGCTGTGTCTGCTGTTGCGGCTGCTGGTTCGCCGCGGGGGGCGGCAGCTGCTCCCGGACCGGTGCCTGCTGCGGCTCCGGCTCACGCGCCGGCTCCAACTGCGGAGCGGGCGGCAGCAGTACGGGCTCGATGCCCGCCGCCGCCAGACCCGAAGGGGCCGTCTCCGCGAGCGGAACGCCGTAGCGCGCCAGACGCAGCGGCATCAGGGACTCCACCGGGGCCTTGCGGCGCCACGCGCGGCCGAAACGGGAGTGCAGGCGCGCCTGATAGACGAGACGATCCTGCTCCAGCTTGATGACCTGCTCGTAGGAACGCAGCTCCCACAGCTTCATCCGGCGCCAGAGCAGGAACGTCGGCAGGGGCGAGAGCAGCCAGCGGGTGAGGCGGACGCCCTCCATGTGCTTGTCGGCCGTGATGTCGGCGATCCGGCCGATCGCGTGCCGGGCCGCCTCGACGGAGACCACGAACAGGATCGGGATCACCGCGTGCATACCGACACCGAGCGGGTCGGGCCAGGCCGCCGCGCCGTTGAACGCGATCGTCGCGACCGTCAGCAGCCACGCCGTCTGGCGCAGCAGCGGGAAGGGAATCCTGATCCAGGTCAGGAGCAGGTCCAGGGCGAGCAGGACGCAGATACCCGCGTCGATACCGACCGGGAAGACGTACGCGAAGTTGCCGAAGCCCTTCTTCAGGGCGAGTTCGCGTACGGCGGCGTACGAACCGGCGAAGCCGATACCGGCGATGACCATCGCACCGGAGACGACCACGCCGATGAGCACCCGGTGCATACGTGTGAGCTGAATGGGCGCGGACACCCGTACTCCCCTCCCCTTGCATGGTGTTGCGCGGAACAGGGTGGCACATGTGTGCGGCGTCCCGGGCGCCGGTCTGCCAGGAGCCCGGCGCCGAGGCGGCACCGGGCTCCGTCAAATGGCTTGGCTGACCTGCGAGTTGAGGCCGAAAACCGGTGTGGATGTGACGGTCAGTTCTTCTTGCTCGCGGAGGCCGAAGGAGAGGCCTTCGACGCCGACTTGGAGGGCGAGGCGGAGGGGGACGCGGACTTCGAGGCGGGCGCCGAGGGCGTGCCGCCGCCGCTGCCGTTGGCCGTCGTGACCGACGCCACGGCCTCCTTCACGGCCTTCTCCGCCGCCTTCGTCAGCGCGTCCGCGTCCGGCGTCTTGTCGCCCGCCAGGCCCGCGCCGTTGTAGTCGATCGTGACGACCACGTTCTCGACCCGCGCGACGACCGTCTGCTGCTTGAAGGCGCCTTCCTTCTTCTTCAGGTCGTAGCGCACCGCCGTGGCCTCGTCGCCCGCACCCGCGACCGGCTCCGACTTGGTGTTCTTCGCGCCGGTGACCGACTGCGCCTCCTGCACCTGCTTCGCGTAGTACGACGCCGCCAGCTTGTCGCCCTCGCCCTGCGTCTGCGAGGAGTCGAACCGCAGCAACGACACGTTCAGCCAGCGGAACTGCGAACCCTTGACCCCGTTGTTGTCCAGGCTCGTCCAGGAGCAACTGCCCCGCGACGCCGTGTCCGTCGACGTCCCCTCCTTGCCCGACTTGGCCCCCTCCGGAACCAGATCGGTCAACGTCTTCTTCGACAGCACCGCACACGGCTCCGGCAACTTCTTGTACGCCGCCGCCTGCACCGTCGGAGCCGCCGTCGCGTCCGCGGAGGTCGTCGCGCCGAGACCGGCCGTGTCCTTGGCCGAGCCGCCGTCCGAACCGGAGTCCGAGGAGCAGCCGGCCGCGATCAGCATCACCGGGACCGCCGCCGTGCAGACAAGGACGCGGTTCAGACGCTTCGCTCGCTGGTGGGTCCGCTGGTCACGCTGTGCTGGTTGATGCATGGTTCCTTCACTCATGACGCTCGTGGTTCCTGCCGTCGGATCGGGTCCGAGGGGCCACGGTACGCGGTGAGTCAGCTGTGCGGTCTCGGTTCACGGGCTTTGAGCGGACCCCCGGAAGCGGCCGTCCGAGCCGCTAACCGTTGAGCGAGTCGGCCAGTTGCGCGGCCAGTTTCCGTGCTCTGTCCTGCATCTTCTGGCTGTCCGGGAGCACGCCGACCGTCGCCGGCTGCTCCTCGTACTCGATGGTCACAATGACGTTGGACGTGCGAAACACCACAGTCACGGTCCGCTGCTTGGCCGTCGAACCGGAGCTGCTCAACGCGTCGTCGAGGAACGCCTCGTCACCGAGATCGGAGAGCGTGCGGGGCTGGAGGGCGGTCGGGGTGGTGGAGTCGGAGGGGGAGGCGGAGGAGGAAGAGGAGGAGGAAGAGGAAGAAGAGGAGGACGCCGAGGAGGAAGAGGTGGAGGAGGTCGACGGAGTCGCGGAGTCGGAGGTCGAAGCGGTCGCCGAGTCCGACGCGGCGCCGGTACTGGCGGCCGGCTCCGGAAGATCCGCCGCCACCTCCTTCGTCGCGAAGATCGTCTTCGCCTCGCTGTCGTCGCTCACCGCGTTGTCGTACGACACCACCCGCTCGAAATCGACCAGCAGATGGTCGGTCGCGTCCGTGGACTCCACCTTCCAGCGGCAGCCCACCTTGCGGTCCGTGTCGAACGTCAGCGTCGCCTCGCCCGCGTAGGCCGCCGCGCGCTGGTCCGCGTCCGTGATCTGCTTGATGCCCGGCAGCAGCGAGTCCAGCGTGCTCTGGCCGACCGCGCCGCAGGGCTCCGGAAGCGTGCGGTACTTGCCCGGCTGGGCCACCGCGGTCGCCGTACCGGCGTCACCAGGGTTGGCGTCGTCCGTCGTACCCCCGCTACCCGAACCGCTCGTGCAGCCGGCCAGCAGCGCCACGAGGAGCGCGGCGGCGCCGGGTACGTATGCCTTCCGCTGCACGGACGGGCTCCTCTCGACGACGATCAAGGGCGATCAAGGGCTCTGCACGATGATCAAGGGTCCTGCCAGTGTCCCCGCTGGTTATTCGCTTGCCGCACCGGGGGACCCCCTGGAGACAATGTGTATCGCACGCACAGCCGTGAACGCCGGTCCGGTGTCCCTTTCGTTGACCTTGGCGCCGGTTTTGCGATTTTAGACTTCTGCTGTTTTTCGGGGGAATGAGGACGAAATGTCGTACGTAGAGATACCGGGCGCGAAGGTACCCATCCGCATGTGGACCGACCCGGCGTCGGTCGAGGAGGGCGCCCTCCAGCAACTCCGCAACGTCGCCACCCTCCCCTGGATCAAGGGCCTCGCCGTCATGCCCGACGTCCACTACGGCAAGGGCGCGACGGTCGGCTCGGTCATCGCGATGCAGGGCGCGGTCTGCCCGGCCGCGGTCGGCGTCGACATCGGCTGCGGAATGTCCGCGGTCAAGACCTCCCTCACGGCCAACGACCTCCCCGGCGACCTGTCCCGCCTGCGCTCGAAGATCGAGCAGGCGATTCCGGTGGGGCGGGGGATGCATGACAGTCCGGTGGATCCGGGGCGGATGCATGGGTTCGCGACGGCGGGGTGGGAGGAGTTCTGGGGGCGGTTCGACGGGGTCGCCGAATCGGTCAAATTCCGTCACGAGCGTGCGCAAAAGCAGATGGGAACGCTCGGATCCGGCAACCACTTCACAGAAATTTGCATAGACGGCGACGGTTCGGTCTGGCTCATGCTCCACTCCGGTTCCCGCAACATCGGCAAGGAACTGGCCGAGCACCACATCGGCACGGCGCAGAAGCTCCCGCACAACCAGGGACTGGTCGACCGCGACCTCGCCGTCTTCATCGCGGACACCCCGCAGATGGCGGCCTACCGCAACGACCTCTTCTGGGCGCAGGAGTACGCGAAGTACAACCGCACCATCATGATGGCGCTCCTGAAGGACGTGATCCGCAAGGAGTTCAAGAAGGCGAAGCCGACCTTCGAGCCGGAGATCTCCTGCCACCACAACTACGTGAGCGAGGAGCGATACGAGGGCATGGACCTGCTCGTCACCCGCAAGGGAGCGATCCGCGCCGGCTCCGGCGAGTACGGGATCATCCCGGGCTCGATGGGCACGGGTTCGTACATCGTGAAGGGCCTCGGCAACGAGAAGGCCTTCAACTCCGCGTCCCACGGCGCCGGTCGGCGCATGAGCCGCAACGCGGCCAAGCGCCGCTTCTCGACGAAGGACCTGGAGGAGCAGACGCGGGGCGTGGAGTGCCGTAAGGACTCCGGCGTCGTGGACGAGATCCCGGGCGCGTACAAGCCGATCGAGCAGGTCATCGATCAGCAGCGGGACCTTGTGGCGGTCGTGGCGAAGCTGAAGCAGGTTGTGTGCGTGAAGGGTTAGCTGCATCGGTGGGGAGATGCGTGGCGGCCCTCCGGCCGCCTCCCGTACTGTGGCTCCGCGTGATCGAATCCGAGAAGGAGATCAGCGAGGACCTGGTGCGCGGCCTGCTTCGGGAGCAGCATCCGGATCTGGCCGAGTTGCCCATCCGTGAAGTGGTGGGCGGCTGGGGCAATCAGATGTGGCGGCTCGGGGACGGGTTGGCCGTCCGGATGCAGCGGATGGACACGAGTCCCGATCCGCAGCTGAAGGAGCGCCGGTGGCTGCCGGTGCTGGCCCCGCGGCTGCCGCTGCCGATTCCGGTGCCCCTGCGGGACGGTGCGCCGTCCGGGCGGTTCCCCAAGATGTGGACCGTCATGACGTGGGTAGACGGCACGCCGCTGGACCACGGCTCGATCACGCGCGGCGACCACGCGGCCGACACACTGGCGGGCTTCCTCGGCGCGCTGCACGTGGAGGCACCCGCCGACGCCCCGGCCTCCGCGGACTTCGGCGCCCACCCCAAGCACTGCGCGGACGGTTTCGAGCACTTCTTCCAGGCCGCCCCCGCCGACCTCGCCGACGGAATCCGTGACGTCTGGGGAGAGGCGGTGGCGGCCCCGGAGTGGGAGGGCCCGCGGATGTGGGTGCACGGCGACCTGCATCCCGCGAACGTCGTCGTCGCGGACGGGACGCTGGCGGGTGTCGTCGACTTCGGCGCGCTCTTCGCCGGCGACCCGGCGTGGGACCTGGTGGCCGCGTGGCTGCTGCTCCCGGCGGGCGGCGCCGCACGGTTCTTCGACAGGTACGCGCGGGCGGACGAGGCGGCGGTGCGACGGGCGCGCGGGCTGGCCGCGATGAAGAGCCTGTTCCTGATGTCGATGGGCCGGAACGGCGACCTCGGCCTGCCAGGCGGCAAGTCGAACTGGGGGCCGGTGGGCCGGTCCGCGCTCGATCGTGTCCTGAAGGGCCTTTGACGTCGGCGGATACGGGGATCCCGAATGTGCTCTCAAACACGGTCTCAGGACCCTCTGAGATCGCTGTGAATTCGAGCCCTATTTCTGTGAATTCCAGCGACTGGCGCATTTCAATTGGTGTGCCGTTTGTGAAATCATTGGTTGCGCGCGTTCCTTATTGCTGGGCATTGCTGGCCCCGAATATCGCTGTGATGCTGCCTGGGTGTTTCGCCCAACCCACCCGCAGCGTCTCGGAGGACAGCACATGTCTGAGCGGTACCAGAATCAGAGCGAGTTGAGCCGGCGGACCGTTGTGGCCGCCGGTGCGGCGACCGCGCTCGCGGCGACCGTGGTCGGCGGTGCCACCTCGGCCCAGGCCGCCACCGGTACGAAGGCGGCGGCCGGGCTGAAGGTCGGCGCGGGCAAGGCCGCGTTCACCCCCGCGGCCTCGCTCCTGCCGCTGGACAACTTCACCGCCGTGCACGACGACCTCAACGTCCGTGTCCTGCTGGTGGAGTCCGGCTCCCGCCGGATCGCGCTGGCCGTGCTGGACCTGACCTCGATCAGCGCGGAGGCGATCGCGCTGATGCGGACCGCCATCACCGCGGCGAGCGGTGTCAGTGCCGCGAACATCATGGTCACCGTCACGCACTGCTTCTCCGCGCCGCACGTCCAGGCGAGTTCGTCCTCGGCCGGTGCCGCCGCGTATGTGCAGAACATCGTCGCCGCCACCAGGTCCGCCGTCGCGGACGCCGTCAAGAACCTCCAGGACGCCGAGGTCGGCTACGGCACCGGCCGCTGCGACGTCAACGTCAACCGCAACGTCTCCACCGCCGACGGCTACTGGCTCGGCGTCAACGAGCAACTCCCGTCCGACAAGGGCGTGTACGTCGCCCGCTTCAACGACCTCGACGGCAACCCGATCGCCGTCCTGACCAACTACAACGTGCAGTCCTGCGTGATGCAGGACTCCGTCATGGCCGACGGCACCCTGCCGATCACCGCCGACCTCGCCGGCGCGGCCGTCGCGCACGTCGAGACCCAGTACCCCGGCGCCGTCGGCTTCTGGCTGGTCGGAGCGTGCGGCGACCAGTTCCCGGCCTACCGCTCGAAGCGGTACACGATCGACAAGGACAAGGGCTGGACCTACGGCGTCGATCTGCACGACGCCGGCTTCGCGCTGCTCACCGCGCAGGGCGAACGGCTCGGCAACGAGATCGTGCGAGTGGCCCAGGGGATCGGCCAGTACGAGAGCGGCAAGAAGGTCGCGGTGCGGCTGGTCACCGACGACATCACCACCACGCAGGTCACCGGCCCGCAGGCCAGCGCGCCCATGAAGACCGTCACCTTCACTCCCACCGGCTCCGCCCAGGTGCCGATCTGGGTCTTCCAGGTCGGCAAGGGTGTCTTCGCCGGTGTGGAACCGGAGTTGTCCACGACCACCGCGAACACGATCCGCGAGAATTCGTCGTTCTCCAGCACTTTCGTCATGTCGATGTTCGAGGGCGGCGCCAAGAACATGCCCGACAAATGGAATTTCGATCACGTCACCTACGAAGCGGTCGACGGCTTCTACATCCAGGGCACCGCGGAGAAGGCCGCCACTCGAATCGGGCGCATTGTCAAGTCCCTGAACTGAGGTGTGGAAAATGACGACAAGGCGCGCATTCTTAACGCGGGTCGTGGGGGCGGGGACAGCGGCGGTCGCCGCCGCGTCGGGCCTCGCGGCCTGCGACTCCGGCAGCGACAGCGGTAGCGGCGGTGGTGGCGGGCGGGTGAAAGGCGCCACCGCCATCACCCAGGTCTACGGCGACGGGCAGAAGTTCATCGCCGTGGCCGTCGAGTACGACACCGCGATCGACAACTCCACGCTCACGAAGACGTCCTTCACCGTCGAGGGCCGGACCGTCACCAAGGTCTACGCCAACACCGGCGCGGCCCTCGCCGACCAGGGCAGGGACGGGCCGTACGTCATCGTGGAACTCTCCCCGGACGACGACGGCGCGTTGTTGTGGGGAGGAGTGGGCGGAGGCGGGGGCATGGCGGGGAGCACCCAGCCGTCGGCGTCGGCGTCGGCGTCGGTGTCTTCGTCGCCCTCGCCGGCCGACTCCAGCAGCCCGTACGTCATCCCCGGCCCCCAGGTCGGCTCGACCGGCGGCCCTGCCACCATCAAGGCGGCGAAGGCCACCGTCGTCCAGTCGGCCACCGTCACCACCACCGGCGGCACCCGCTACGCCGCCGCCGACACCAAGGTCACCACGAGCCGCGCGGTGAACTTGATCGTCGACGACTTCCTGCAGTTCACGTACAAGGACCCGAAGACCGGCAGGTCGCTGCCCTACAACCTCTACGTCCCGAAGGGCTACGACCGGACCAGGTCCTATCCGCTGGTCCTCTTCATGCACGACGCGAGCCTGATCAGTACGACCGTGCGGGCGACGCTGGTGCAGGGTCTTGGCGCGGTGTGCTGGGCCGCTCCCGAGGAGCAGGCGGAGCGGCCGGCGTTCGTGCTGGCGCCGCAGTACCCGGAGGTGGTCGTCGGCGACGACTACAGGCCGACGTCGCTCTTCGACACCACCGCCGACCTGGTCCGCGAGCTGACCGGCAAGTACAGCATCGACACCGAACGGCTGTACTCCACCGGGCAGTCGATGGGGGCGATGATGACCCTCGGTCTGAACATCAAGTACCCGGACCTCTTCGCCGCTTCGTGGGTGGTCGCAGGCCAGTGGCCCGCCGCCCAGGCCGCGCCGCTGGCGAGGAAGAACCTCTGGGTCACCGTCTCGCAGGGCGACACCAAGGCGTATCCCGGGGAGAACGCCATCATGGCCGTCGTCGAGAAGGCCGGGACGAAGGTGAGCCGGGCGGTCTGGGACGGGCAGTCCACGGCGGCGGAGTTCGCCGCGGACGTCGAGGCGATGGCGGCCAAGGGCACCACGGTCAACTACGCGACGTTCAAGAAGGGTTCGACCCTGGCCGGGGGCCTCGCGAACGCGCACGGCGTCGAGCACAACTCCACCTGGCCGATCGCGTACACCATCGAAGGAGTCCGCGAGTGGATCTTCCGCCAGCGCAAATAGGCCCCCGGCCAGGGCGGTTGGTCCGGCTCAGCCGCCGAGCCGCTTCTCCATCAGCGTCACCGCGTACGGACTCCCCGACCCGCCGTCCTTCGCCCGCTGTTCGCCTACGACGGTATAGCCGGCCGACTCGTAGTAGGCGCGCAGGCGGGGGTTGGAGGAGAGGCAGTCCAGGCGGGCGTACGGGCGGCCCGTCGCGGTGATACGGGACTCCGCCCGCGCGAGCAGCCGGCGTCCCGTGCCCGGCGGTGCCGTGTGCGGGGTCGTCATCAGGCGGTGGACGTACCCCGCGTCGGGCGGGCGCGGGCCCCAGGCGGCCGGGTCGTCCCACCAGAGTTCGCAGGCGCCGGCCAGGCTCTCGCCGGCGTACGCCAGCCACACCTCGCCCTCCCGCACGCGCCGCAGGAAGTGGGCCTCGTCCTTCTCGCCCGGCTTCCATTGGTCGATGCCCCGGGCCAGTTGCCACAGGGCCGCGCTGTCCCGGAGGCGGACGAGCGCGACGGCGTCCGCCTCGGTGGCCTCGCGGTAGGTCGACTCCGGCCAGCCGGTGGGCTGTTCCTCGAGCAGCTTGTCGCGCAGGGTGGTTGAGAGGGCCGTGGCGTCCAGGGACAGGGCCTTGGTCGCATAGCCCTCGACCGAGCTGTAGCGGCTGGTCAGTCCGGCGAGGAACAGCCGCATGACCGCTTCCGGGGCGTGCCCCCAGGCCGGCCAGACCGGGGTGCGGCCGCCGTTGCGGGCCCGCCAGGCCGACAGGAGGGCGGGGGTGGCGAGTTCGGTGAGGGTGAAGTCCTCGACGATCGTCTCCTCGGGGACGCCGAGCAGGCCGAGGACCAGCGCCGCGAGCAGGCCGGTGCGGTCCTTGCCGGACGCGCAGTGGAAGACGAGGGGGGTGCCCGTCCCGGCCGCCGCCGCGATCAGTTCCAGGGCCTGTGCGATCTCCGCCGTGCCGTCCTCGGCGACCTCCGCGTACCGCTCCGCCAGGTACGGCCCCGGGTCGATGTCGGGGGTCAACTGCGCCTGGTCGTAAGGGCGGTGCTCGATGCTCAGGTTGTGGTACGTGAACGACTCGTGCTCGGGGACACGGCCCCTGCGCTCGATCTCCCAGGGGTGGCGGAGGTCGATCACCGTGCCGATGCCGAGGGCGAGGAAGCGGGTCCAGTCGTCGGTGTTCTCGCTCAACTTGCCCAGGGAGTCGGCCCGGTAGAGGAGCCCGGGGCGGACCCGGCGGCCGTCCGGGGTCGGATAGCCGCCCAGGTCACGGAAGTTGGGGAGATCGCCGAAGGGGAGGTGTCTGTCCACGGACGGTGACTCTATGTGGTGGCCGGGGTCTCATGCGGTGGCCGGTCGGCGGAACGCGTCGGCGTGACGTACGCACCAGTCCGCGAACGTCCGGGGCCTGCGGCCGAGCAGGCGCTCCACGGTGTCCGTCCGCACTCCGACGGTGTCTGCGCGCATGAGCGCGAAGCCCTCGGTGACGGCGGCGGCCAGCGCCGGGGGAGCGCCGTGCGGGAAGCGGAACCGTACGATCTCGTCCGGTGTGGTGGTCGCCCTGACCTCGATGGTGCGGCCGATGGTCTCGGAGATGATCCGGACCTGCTCGGCGACGGTGAAGGTCTCGTCGCCGGTGAGGACGTACTCCTCGTCCTCCTCCGCGTGGCCGGTCAGGACGTGGGCGGCGACCGCGGCGATGTCGGCGGGGTCGATCGGCGCGTAGCGGCCGGGGCCGACCGGGTCGAGGACGTAGTCGCCGGCGTGGATGGTGGGCAGCCAGTCGAGGGCGTTGGTCATGAAGCCGCCGGGGCGCAGGAAGGTGGCGGGGACGCCGGAGGCGCGGATGATCCGCTCGCGCTCGTGGTGCCAGCGGCCCATGGCGGGGACCGGGTCGAGCAGGACGTGGGCGGAGGACAGGTGCACGATGTGCCGCACTCCGGCCGCGCGGGCGGCGGCCACCACCGCGGTGGTGTGCTCGGTGCCGATGCCCTGGGTGAGCAGGAACAGCTTGTCCACGCCGGTGAGGGCGGGGGTGAGGGTGTCGGGGTCTGCGAAGTCTCCTACGGCGAGTTCGGCGCGGTCGGACGGGGGCAGTCCGGCGGCTCGTGCGCGGGCGGGGTCGCGGACGAGGAGGCGTGACTTCTCGCCCCTGACGTCGAGTTCGCGGGCGAGGGCGCGGCCGATGTTTCCGGTGGCGCCGGTGACCAGTATCATTGCGGCTCCCAAAGTCGTTTGCCGTCTAATGAGTTCGCGAGAACGCTAGCCGGTGAATGATTAGCCGTCAATCGACTTGCTCGAAAGGCCGCCATGTCCGAGTTCCTGGACCTGCACGGCAGGACGTCGAAGGTGCTCCGCTCGCTGGCCGACGCGGCCATGCGGCGGCACGGGCTGCACGTCGGCCAGAACCACCTGCTCGCCGTGCTCTGGGAACGCGACGGCGCCACCCCCGGCGAGGCCGCCGCCGCGCTGCACGTCACCACGCCCACCGTCGTCAAGATGGCCGACCGGATGACCGCGTCGGGGCTGCTCACCCGGCGCCGCGACGACCGGGACAACCGGCTCGTCCGGCTCTGGCTCACCGACGCGGGGCGCGCACTGCGCGAACCGGTCGAGGCGGAACGGCAGTTGATCGAGGAGCGGGTCACCGCGGACCTCACCGAGGCCGAACGCGCGGCCCTGCTCAGCGCCTTGGGGAAGGTCCACCGCTCGGCGAGCGAGCTCCTGGACGGGAGCGGCGATCAGGTCTGAGCGCCGCTCCTCACTCGTTCACTTCCTCACTTGTCCGGCGCGTGCGTCACCGCGTAGATCATCACGAACGCGACGATGTGGATGCCGAAGAGGAAGTAGGCGAGGAAGTACCAGACCTTGCGCTCGTTCCTGGTCTCCTCGGCCAACCGGCGCCGGTCCAGGGCCTCTTGGGAGTTGTCCGGGGTGCCCTCCTCGTCGGGCATCACAGCTCCCGGTGGACCTTGGTGTTCGAGGCCTGGGCGCGCGGGCGGACGACGAGCAGGTCGATGTTGACGTGGCTGGGGCGGGTGACCGCCCAGGAGATCGTGTCGGCCACGTCGTCCGCCGTGAGGGGCTCGGCGACGCCCGCGTAGACCTTCGCCGCCTTCTCCGCGTCCCCGCCGAACCGGGTCAGCGCGAACTCGTCCGTCTTGACCATGCCGGGCGCGACCTCGATCACCCGGACCGGGGTGCCGACGATCTCCAGGCGCAGCGTCTCGGCGAGGACGTGGGCGCCGTGCTTGGCGGCGACATAGCCCGCGCCGCCCTCGTACGTGCCGTGGCCGGCCGTGGAGGAGACGACCACGACCGTGCCGTCGCCGCTCGCGGTGAGGGCGGGGAGCAGGGCCTGCGTGACGTTCAGCGTGCCGAGGACGTTCGTCTCGTACATCGTGCGCCAGTCGGCGGGGTCGCCGGTGGCGACCGGGTCGGCGCCGAGCGCGCCGCCCGCGTTGTTGACCAGCACGCCGATCGTCCTGAAGGCCGTCGCGAACTCGTCGACCGCGGCCCGGTCGGTGACGTCGAGCTCGTACGCCGTCGCCTTGTGGCCCGCCTTGTTGATCTCCTCGGCCAGCGCCTCGATGCGGTCCTTGCGGCGGGCGGTGAGGACGACCCGGTAGCCGGCCTCGGCGAGCCGGCGGGCCGTGGCGGCGCCGATGCCGCCGCTCGCCCCGGTGACGACCGCGATACGGGAGGCGGCGGACGGTGCGGCGGTGGCCATGGGCTGCTCCTCGGGAGGGACCGACGGGATCATGTGTACGACTCCGTGCGTACGACTCCGTCCAGGATAGGCGGGCCCGGCGGCGGCTCAGTTTCCGCGCGGCGCCCACATGATCACGGCCATCCCGGCCAGGCAGATCAGGGCCCCGGTGAGGTCCCAGCGGTCGGGCCGGTAGCCGTCCGCGACCGCGCCCCAGGCCAGTGACCCGGCGACGAAGATCCCGCCGTAGGCCGCGAGGATGCGGCCGAAGTGGGCGTCGGGCTGGAAGGTGGCGACGAAGCCGTAGGCGCCGAGGGCCATGACCCCGCCGACGGCCCAGAGCCAGCCGCGGTGTTCGCGCACCCCCTGCCAGACCAGCCAGGCGCCGCCGATCTCGAAGACGGCGGCGACGACGAAGAGGGCCGCGGAGCGAAGTACGAGCATGACCGCCACCCCATCACACGGGTGTCACGTGATCACCCGGGTGTCACCTGATGGACGGCGCCTGTCGCGTGCTCCGCGTGGGATACATCCGTACGACCCCGGCGGTGGCGCACGGGCGTACAGAGGAGTGGATGGCATGCGAGCAGTCGTACGGGTACTACGGGTCGGCGCCGTAGTGGGCGCCGCGTTCGCGGTGACGGGCGCGGCGCCGAGTGTGCTCGCTCCGGAGGCGGATCTCTCCTATCACGGCTCCGTCGCCATGACCGCCGGCCGGGTCGACGTGCGGTTCACCCCGCGCAACCACGGCCCGTCCGCCGTCCCCGACGCGACCGTACGGCTGCGCTGGTCGAAGCCGCTCGCGGACCGGCAGACGCTGCCGGAGGGGTGTGCGCGGTCGGGGGAGCGGGCGGTGGTGTGCCGGACCGGGGCACTGGCGGCGGACGAGGTGGGCGAGCGGATCGAGCTGCGGGTGGTGCTGCGGGACGCGTCCTCCGAGGTGCTGCTGGAGCTGGACACGGTGTGGGCCGGCGGCGCGGTGGACGGGAACCGGGCCAACGACCAGCAGCGGGTGCTCGTCCTCGACACCGGTGACAGCTACTACTTCTGAGCCACGCCCGTAGTACCCCTGAGCCACGTGCTCGGGCTCGTCGTACCATCTCGATCTCCGTACGGCACAGGCGACGAGGGGTACGACATGTCCGGGAACGCGCGGGCGCGGCTGCTGGACGAGTTGTCCACCGTCTCGCGCCGGTACATGGCGTCGTACGCCCTGTTCAACCAGGCCGTCGCCGACCGGCTCGGGCTGCACCCCACCGATCTGCAGTGCCTCAACCTGCTCACGCTGGAGGCGGGGCCGGTGACCACGGGCCGGATCGCCGAGCTGACCGGGCTGACGACCGGGTCGGCGACCCGGCTCGTGGACCGGCTGGAGCGGGCGGGGTACGTCGTCCGGGAGCGGGACGCGGAGGACCGGCGGCGGGTGCTGGTCGCCACCGTCCCGGAGAAGATCACCGAGTTCGGCCGGATGTGGAACCGGCTGGGCGGCGGCTGGTTCACGCTCTTCGACGACCTCGCCGACGCCGAACTCGCTGTGATCGTAGGGCACATGAGGCGGACGGTGGAGTTCAGCGGGCGGCAGATCGCGCGGCTGCGGGCGGGAGAGGTCTGAGCGGGCGCTACGCCCGAGAGGGCGTCTCGTCGTCCTCGTCGTAGCGCCCCCGCGCCTCGTGGACCTCCTCGATGTGGGTCTCCGCCCAGTCCTTCACGGCGAGCAGGAGCATGCTCAGGCTGGTGCCGAGCGGGGTGAGTTCGTAGTCGACGCGGACCGGGACGGACGGGGTGACCGTGCGGGAGAGGATGCCGTCGCGTTCCAGTGAACGCAGCGTCTGCGTCAGCATCTTGGGGCTGACGCCGGCGATCTTGCGGGCGAGGTCGCTGTAGCGCATCGGGCCCGCGGCCAGCGCGGCGACGACCAGGCTGACCCACTTGTCGCTGATGCGGTCCAGCAGCTGGTTGGTGGGGCAGCTGCGGATGAACGCGTCGTACTCGACACGTGCCTGTTCGCGCTTCTGGGCCGCTGTCATGGTCGCCATGGGCCGTGGCCTCCGTTCACTTCCGGTCACTTGCGGGGTAGGTACGCACCTTCAGGTAACTACTTCCCGATGGATAGTAGCTCTTCCTAGGGTTGTGGGCAGTCGGGGAGATGCCCCGGCGAAACCCTTACATCCCTTACAACCCTTATGAGGGGAGCTGTCTGTCATGCGTGCTGCAGTGGTGACGACGTTCGGCGGGCCCGAGGCGGTTCGGGTCGTGGAGACGGAAATTCCCGGGCCGGGCGCCGGGCAGGTGCGGATCAAGGTCGCGGCGGCCTCGCTGAACCCGGTGGACGCCGGAGTGCGCGCGGGCGCGTTCGGGGGCGCGGGGCAGCGGCTCGGACTGGGCTGGGACGTAGCCGGGACGGTGGACGCGACCGGCGCCGCGACCGCGTGGCGGGTCGGCGACGAGGTGGTCGCCCTGCACTACGGCGCGGTCAAGCCGCTGGGCACGCACGCCGAGTACGTCGTCGTCGACGCGGACGCGGTCGCGAAGGCGCCGGAGGGCGTGGACGCGGTGCACGCCGCCACCCTCCCGCTGAACGCGCTGACCGCCGTACAGGCCCTGGATCTCCTGGAGTTGACGCCGGGTCGGACGCTTCTGGTGACGGGCGCGGCGGGGGCCGTCGGCGCCTTCGCGATCCAACTCGCCGCCCAGCGTGGGGTGTTGGTGACCGGACTCGCCCGGGCCGGCGACGAGGAGTTCGTACGGGCCCTGGGCGCCGCCGAGTTCACGAGCGAGGGCGTGGCGGCGGGGAGCGTCGACGCGGTGCTGGACGCGGCGGTCCTCGGGGAGCGGGCGCTGGCGTGGGTGCGGGACGGGGGCGCGTACACCGGGGTGATCCCGCAGGCCGCGCCGGCCCCGGAGCGCGGGGTCCGCACCGGCGCGGTGGAGGTGAGCCCGGACGGCGCCCGCCTCGCCGAACTGGTCGCCCTGGTGGAGAAGGGCGTACTGACGCTGCGGGTGGCGGACACGTACCCCCTGGCGGACGCGGCCGGCGCACACGCACGACTCGCGGAGGGCGGGGTGCGGGGACGACTGGTGCTGGTGCCGTAGGGGATTCGGTCCCCACAGGCCCGCGACTCCTCGGTCTCCCGGCACCCGGTGGCCCCCTTGGCACCCGGCCCCCGAGCCGCCCTTAGGGGGAGGCTCCACCCCGCGTCTCCACCCGGATTTCCACCCGTGGGTCCGGGAGGTTTTCCGGCTTCGGCGGGAGAGTCGGTCTCAGGAAAACGCGTGGCGGGGCGACCGCCGGAGACCGAGGAGTGGGACGTCATGACGGACATGGAGCAGGCGCTGGCGATCAGCGGGGGCATCTTCGCGGTGATGATGCTGACGCAGTACGGGCGCCGGAAGTACGACCTGCACAAGGTGCTGATGCCGATCGGCACGGTGTCCGCGGTCGGCTACTTCTACCTGAAGGGGATGCCCGGCCAGGACGTCGACCTCGTGGTGTATCTGGTGGGCGCGGCGATCGGGCTGGCCTGCGGAGTCGTCGCCACCCTCACCACCGGTGTCGAGCGGGACCCGGCCTCGGGCAAGGTCCACACCCGCTGCGGCGCGGGCTTCGTCGCGATCTGGACGGCGGTGGTCGGCCTGCGCATCGCCTTCATCTACCTCGCCGAGCACAACACCTGGTTCCGCGACCACCTGGGCACGTTCATGGCGGAGCACCACATAGTCGAGGACGCCGTCGCGCCGTTCTTCGTCATCATGGCGCTGGCCATGGTCCTCACCCGGGTGTTCCTGCTCCTGGCCCGCGTGCGCCTCCTGGCGCCGGCCGCCGCCCAGGGCCAGCCCCTCACCCAGGGGTCTTCACCAGTCCGTGGATGAACGCGTACTTCACGGCATGCGCCCGGTCCCGCAGATGGGCCTTGGAGAAGAGGTTGTTGATATGGGTCTTCACCGTGGCCTCGCTCACCACCAGCCGCTCGGCGATGCCCCGGTTGGTGAGCCCCTCGCCGATCAGCGTGAGCACCTCCACCTCCCGGGGGGTGAGCTCCGGCGCGAGTCCGGCGCCCGGCCGCTGGACGGGGGCGCCGCCCCGCGCCGCGGCGGCGACGAGCCGGTCCCGTACGGCGGGGTCGAGCACGGACTGCCCGGCGGCAGCCGCCCGCACCGCGCGGGTGATGTCCTCCCGGCCGGACTCCTTGGTCAGGTAGCCGCGGGCGCCGGCACCGAGCGCGGCGAGGATGTACTCCTCGTCGGCGAAGGTGGTGAGCACCACGACGGCGACCCCGGGGAAGCGTTCGCCGATCAGCCGGGTGGCCTCCACCCCGTCCACCCGGGGCATGTTGAGATCCATCAGGACCACATCGGGCGCGTGCTCCTCGGCCGCCCGCACGGCCTCCCCGCCGTCCTTCGCGGTCGCCACGACCTCCACACCGGACTGCAGATCCAGTACGGTCGCCAGCGCCTCCCGCACCGCGGTCTGGTCGTCGGCCACGACCACCCTGACAACAGGCTGCTGTTCGCCCTGCAACCGCCCCTGCCCCTGCTCCTGCCGCCCGTCGCTCATCCCGGGATCACCACGCGCACCTGCCAGCCTCCTGCGTCGTCACCGTCCACGATCGGCCCGGCCGCGACCGTGCCGCCCACCAGGTCGAGCCGCTCACGCATCCCGACGAGCCCCATCCCGCTCCCCGCACCGGCCAACGGCCGCGAGCCCTCCGGCGGCGCGGAGTTCACCACCTCGAAGACGGTCGCCCCAGCCGGCTGTTCCGCGTACTCCAGGCGCATCCGGACCGGGGCACCCGGCGCGTACTTGTGCGCGTTGGTCAGCGCCTCCTGGGCGCAGCGCACGATCACCTGGGCGAGCCGGACGGGCAGTTCACGCTGCGGCCCGTCGACGGTCAGCGTACCGGCGTCGGAGGCGGACGCGAGCAGCGAGCGCAGGGTCTCCACCAGCGGCAGCGCGTCCTCACGCAGATCCCCGACCGTGCGCTGCACCTCGGTCAGCCCCGAGCGGACCAGGCTCTGCGCCCGCTGGGCCGCCTGCCGGGCCCGGTCGATGTCGCCGGACTCCAACAGGGCGTCGGTGACCTCCAGTTGCATGTTCACCCCGGCCAGCGAGTGGGCCAGTACGTCGTGCACGTCCCGGGCGATCCGGGCCCGCTCGGCCAGCCTCTCCGCCCGCGCCTCGGCCCGCGCGGCCAGCTCGGCCTGCTCGGCGGCGGCCCGCGCGGAGCGCAACGCCTCGGTGTGGGCCCGGTTGGAGATACCGACCAGCACACTGACACCGGTGAAGGCACCCACGATCCAGGAGGTGTTGTGGCCGCCCCACGGCACCAGCAGCGCGCCCGCGCACAGGGCACTGGTGGCCGCCGCGAAGGGCAGCGCTCGGCGGGCCGCGAGACGGTACCCGGCGTGCCCGGTCACGAAGTAGCCGAACAGCGCCGACGCCCCGGAGGTCTCCAGGCTCATCAGCGCCGCCGCCCCGACCGCCCAGGCACACAGCACCGCGAACTGCACACGGGGCGGGAACGTGCCCTCGGGAACGAGCCGCGTGCACAGCAGCAGCGACACCACGACCAGCAGACACAGCACCGCGAGCCCGGTCCCGGAAGTCCCGACCGGCCGCACGGCGAGCGCGCCGACGGTGACGGCGACGACGGTGCCGAAGACCTGGACGGGGTTGTTGTCCGCCGTGAACCACCGGTTCAGGGCCTGCGTTCGGTTCACTGCGGCTCTCTTCCCACTCCGCGTCCGGTTCTCTTCCCACTCCCGTCCGGGCACGTTTCCCACTGCCGTCCGGCCGGAGCGAAAGCTACCAGCGTGGAGAGTGCGCCCGTCGGCGGTCAGCGCCCGCCCTGCACACCCTGCACGTACGCCGTCGGAGACACCCCGACCGTCGTCGTGAAGTCCCGGACCAGGTGGGCCTGGTCGGCGTACCCCAGGTCGGCGGCGAGGCCCGCCCAGTCCACGGGGGTGCCGCCGCCCGCGCGCTCCAGGGCCTCGTGGATGCGGTAGCGCAGGACGACCCACTTGGGGCCGACCCCGACGTACGCGGCGAAGAGGCGCTGGAGCAGCCGTACGGACAGGCCCTCGGCGCGGGCGAAGTCGGTCACGCGGCGGATCGTGCGGTCGGTGCGGATGCGGTCGACGAGGGCGGTGGCCAGTTCGGCCTGCGGGTCCGGGCGGAGGCCGAGGGCCAGCAGGAAGGCGTCGAGCGCGGCGACGCGGTCGCTGTCGTCGGCCGGGTCGAGGACGACGGCGGGGTCGGTGTCCGGGAACACCTCGGGCTGCCGTACCCGCGCTCCCGTCCACTCCGACACCGGGCGGTCGGGGACGGCGCTCCGGAAGGCGCCGGGCCGGAACTTGATCCCGCAGACCCGCCCCCGCCCCTCCAGCTTCTGGGCGAAGAGGCCGTGCGGGATGCCCGCGATCTCGACGAAGGCGTCCTCGCCGGCGAGCCGCTGGAAGACGATGTGCACGGCCGGGTGCGGGACGACGTGGGAGACATAGGGCTCGGTGAGGTCCCAGTCGATCAGCCAATAGTGCTCGACGTAGGGGCGGAGGGGCTCGGCGGGTTCGGGGCGGCGGAAGCGGACGCGGGTGAGGAGTTCGGCGGGGTCGACGATTCCTCGGGTGTCACGGCGTGCGGCGGCCATGCGGGGATCGTAGGACGAGGCACTGACAGTGGCCGGAATATGTGCGGAGGGGTGGCCGTTGGAGGGTATAGTTGAATAATCAACAACCTGGAGGGTGAACGACCATGCAGTTCGGGATCTTCAGCGTCGGCGACGTCACACCGGACCCGACCACCGGACGGACGCCGACCGAGCGTGAGCGCATCAAGGCCATGGTCGCCATCGCGCTGAAGGCCGAGGAGGTCGGGCTCGACGTCTTCGCGACCGGCGAGCACCACAACCCGCCGTTCGTGCCCTCGTCCCCGACGACGATGCTCGGCTACATCGCCGCCCGCACCGAGAAGCTGATCCTCTCCACCTCCACCACCCTCATCACCACCAACGACCCGGTGAAGATCGCCGAGGACTTCGCGATGCTCCAGCACCTGGCCGACGGACGCGTCGACCTGATGATGGGCCGCGGCAACACCGGCCCCGTCTACCCCTGGTTCGGGCAGGACATCCGCCAGGGCATCAACCTCGCCATCGAGAACTACGCCCTGCTGCGCCGCCTGTGGCGCGAGGACGTCGTGAACTGGGAGGGCAAGTTCCGCTCCCCGCTCCAGGGCTTCACGTCCACGCCCCGCCCGCTGGACGACGTACCGCCGTTCGTCTGGCACGGCTCGATCCGCTCGCCCGAGATCGCCGAGCAGGCCGCCTTCTACGGCGACGGCTTCTTCCACAACAACATCTTCTGGCCGGCCGACCACACCAAGCGCATGGTCGAGCTGTACCGGGAGCGGTACGCGCACTACGGCCACGGCACGCCGGAACAGGCGATCGTCGGCCTCGGCGGCCAGGTCTTCATGCGGAAGAACTCCCAGGACGCGGTGAACGAGTTCCGCCCTTACTTCGACAACGCCCCGGTCTACGGCCACGGCCCCTCCCTGGAGGACTTCACCGACCAGACCCCGCTGACCGTCGGCTCCCCGCAGGAGGTCATCGAGAAGACCCTCGCGTTCCGGGAGTACGCCGGTGACTACCAGCGCCAGCTGTTCCTGCTCGACCACGCCGGGCTGCCGCTCAAGACGGTCCTGGAGCAGCTCGACCTGCTGGGCGAGGAGGTCGTACCGGTCCTGCGCAAGGAGTTCGCGGTGAACCGCCCGGCGGACGTGCCGGAGGCGCCGACGCACGAGTCGCTGAAGTCCGCCGAGGCGGCCGCATCGGAAGGGGTGACCGTCGCATGAAGCTCGTCGTCGTCTCGGCGGGGCTGAGCGTGCCCTCGTCCACCCGTCTGCTGGCCGACCGGCTGGCGGCGGCGGTGGACCGCAGGACCCCCGTCGACATCCAGGTCGTGGAGCTGCGCGACCTCGCGGTCGAGATAGCCCACAACTTCACCAACGGCTTCCCCGGCCGTACCCTCGCCGCCGCGCTGGACGCGGTGACGGAGGCGGACGGGCTGATCGTCGTCACCCCGGTGTTCTCCGCGTCGTACAGCGGACTCTTCAAGTCCTTCTTCGACGTCCTCGACAAGGACGCGCTGGCCGGAAAGCCGGTACTGATCGCCGCGACGGGCGGCAGCGCACGCCACTCCCTGGTGCTGGAGCACGCGCTGCGCCCGCTCTTCGCCTACCTGAGGGCCGTGGTCGTCCCGACCGCGGTCTACGCCGCCTCCGAGGACTGGGGCGCGGAGGGCCTGCCGGACCGGATCGACCGCGCGGCGGGGGAGCTGGGTGCGCTGATGACGGGCCTGTCGACGGCCCGCCCGGAGAAGAAGCAGAAGCAGCCGGTCGTACCGTTCGCGGAGCAACTGGCGGCGCTGGCACCCACCAGCCCGTCCGGCGTTTGAGGACGAGGCCCCTTCAGGGCCGACGGGGGTCTGGGGGCGGAGCCCCCGGGACGGCAGGGCAGCCGACCGTGAGAAGACGGTAGGAGGTCGGCACGGGTTGCGTCCACCACGGTGAGAGGCAGGTAAAAAGGGTGATCGTAGACCTGCCCCCACCGGTCAACCGCCGGAGGCCTTGGCACACTGGGGGACGTGCCCCAGACTGTGCTGCTCGCCGAAGACGACCGTGCCATCCGTCATGCCCTGGAGCGGGCCCTGACCCTGGAGGGCTACCAGGTGACCGCGGTCGCCGACGGTGTCGAGGCGCTCGCGCAGGCCCACCGCACCCCACCGGACGTGCTGCTCCTCGACGTGATGATGCCCGGCATCGACGGCCTCCAGGTCTGCCGGGTACTGCGCGCCGAGGGCGACCGCACCCCGATCCTCATGCTGACCGCCCTCGTGGAGACCGCCGACCGCATCGCGGGCCTGGACGCGGGCGCCGACGACTACGTCGTGAAGCCCTTCGACGTCGAAGAGGTCTTCGCGCGACTGCGCGCCCTGCTCCGCCGCACCAGCCCGGTCCCGGCGAACGGCGTCCAGGGCGCGCCCGGCGACGGACTGCGGGACGAGCCGCACTCCTCCTCGCCGTCCTCGCCGTACTCCTCCTCCGACAAGCAGATCTCCGCGGCCGGCCTGCGCATGGACCTCCAGGCCCGCCGCGTCTGGCGCGGGACCCGCGAACTGGAACTGACCCGCACCGAGTTCGAACTCCTCGAACTGCTGGTCCGCAACGCGGGCATCGTCCTCGACCACTCCACCATCTACGACCGCATCTGGGGCTACGACTTCGGCCCCGGCTCCAAGAACCTCGCCGTCTACGTCGGCTATCTGCGCCGCAAGCTCGACGAGCCCGGCGCACCGCAGCTGATCCACACGGTGCGTGGCGTGGGTTACGTGCTGCGGGAGGACTGAGTGGGCCGCCTGCGGCGGCTGGTGGCCGCCCGGCGGCCGAGACTCGTCTCGCTCCGTACGACCTTCGTGCTGTCCTTCGCGGCGGTGACCGCCGCCGTCACCCTCCTCGTCGGCGTGCTCTCCTACGGCGCGGCGGCCCGGCTGGTCCGCGTCGACCAGGAGTCCGTGTTCGACCAGGTCGTCCAGGACCTCCAGGACGAGGTGCGCACGCACCAGATGACCCCCGACGACTTCTCCTCCTCCGCGCCCGGCCACGACATCGTGCGCCCGGCCCGCACGGACGTGCAGGTGCTCGGGCCGGCCGGCAGCGTCCTCGACAGCGGCAGCCCCGCGCTCCCCGTCACCGGCGACGACCGGGCCGTGGCGGGCGAGAAGACCGCCGGGAAGACGGTCGAGCACAAGGACGTCGCCGTCGCCGAGGACGTGTACCGCATCGCGACCGTCTCGCTGGGCCGCGGGCAGGGGGCGGTGCAGGTGGCGCAGGAGTTCAGCGACACCGAGGACCTGCTGCGGGCGTTGCAGCAGCGGACGTTCGTGCTGATGGCGGCGGTCGTGGTGCTGGCCGGGCTGTGCGGCTGGTGGCTGGCCCGGCGCATCACGCGCCGCCTCATCATCCTCACGGCGGCGGCCGAGGACGTGGCCCGCACCCGCCGCCTCGGCGTGCAGGTCCCCGTCACCGGCTACGACGAAGTCGGCCGCCTCGGCCGCGCGTTCGACCGGATGCTCGGCCGCCTCGCGCAGTCGGAGGAGGACCAGCGCCGCCTGATCCAGGACGCGGGCCACGAACTCCGCACCCCCCTGACCTCGCTCCGCACGAACATCTCCCTGCTCCGCCGGATGGACGAACTCCCGCCCGGAACCCGCGAGGAACTGGTCGCCGACCTCTCCCAGGAGGCCCGCGAACTCACCGACCTCGTCAACGAGTTGGTGGACCTCGCGGCCGGTCAGTCCGACACCGAACCGCCCCAGCAGGTCGACCTCGCCGACATCGCGGAGGACGTGGCGGTGCTGGCCCGCCGCCGCACCGGCCGCGACATCACCGTCCGCGCGAGCGGCGACACGACCACCGACGGCCGCCCCGGCATGCTCCAGCGCGCGATCTCCAACCTCGTGGAGAACGCCGCAAAGTTCGACCGCGCGGGCCAGACCCCGATCGAGATCGCGGTCTCGGGCCCGGCCCGCCCCGGTACGGTCCGCGTCGAAGTCCTGGACCGGGGCCCCGGAGTCTCCGAGACCGACCTCTTCCGCATCTTCGACCGCTTCTACCGCGCCGCCGACGCCCGCTCCCTCCCCGGCTCCGGCCTCGGCCTCTCCATCGTCCGCGAGGTGGCCCTCGCCCACGCCGGATCCCCCTTCGCCCTGCAACGCGAGGGCGGCGGCGCGGTGATCGGCTTCACGGTGGGGGGAGTGGTCGAACCGAGGGCGGGGACGGGCGTACGTGGCCGAGGCTGACGGGCTCCACGGCGACATCGAGGCGGCCGGATTCCCGGTGGGGACTGGGCAGTTGGGGACTGCCGGGCACCTGCGGGCGAACGACGCCGGCCGTCCCGTCGCGGCCCCGCACTCGCTGCCCGACGACCCCGGTCATCTGCTCTGGGCCGCGCAACTCCGCCCCGACGGCCGCCCCGGCCCCGGGGTCCGTGTCTTCCGGCACCGCTCGGCGATCGCCGTGGCCAGTCCCGGGCTGTCCGGGCGGGACCGGATCGCGGTCGGCGGGGACGCGGACGATGCGCTGGTCCTCGTACGGGACGAGGTTCTGACGGAGGTCGGGCCGGGCTACCGTCCGTTCGGGGACGCGGAGTTGATCGCCGCGCTGGTGCGGGGGATTCCCGGACTCGTGGCCGCCGGTGGTCCCGGGTTTCTGTGGATGGAGACGGCGGAGCCGCCCCGGCCCGCTGTCCCGGAAGGGGTGCGGTGGCTCGACGCGGCGGGGGAGCGGGAGGCGGCGGCCCTGTTCGAGGACTCGTTCCCCGGCTCGTACGCCCGGCCCGGCCGTCCTGGAGCCCGCCGTTGGGCCGGTGCTCACGGCCAACAGCCGGACGGTACCGGCATGTTGCTCGCGGTGGCCGGTGACGCCTGGTCCGGGGTCGGGTGCGGCTTCATGGCCGGGGTCGTGACGCGGCCACAGGCGCGGGGGCGTGGGCTGGGCGCGGCCGTGTCGCGGTTCGTCGTCGACGCGCTGGTACGGGAGTACGGGCGCGCCGCGCTGATGGTGGACGCCGACAACCCGGCCGCGATCTCCGCGTACCGGCGGGCCGGGATGCGGGGCCGGGAGTTCGCGGCGGCGGCCCGCGCCCGGGGGAGCGCGGGGCCGTGCCAGGGCTGATACCGACGTTGCTCAGCCGTTGGAGGTCGTACGCCCGAAGCAGCGCTCCAGCTCGTTCAGGTCGTAGAACTTGCTGCCCTTTGAGACGGGACGGCAGCCCGCCTTGAACGCGGTCTCCTTCTCGTTGTAGAGCATGCGCACGAGGTAGGTGCCGCCCTTGCGGTAGACGTCCCACTGGATGTTCGAGCCGAGGGGTGCCACGGCGGCGCCCCGCCAGGAGTTGGTGGCGTAGGTGTACGGCTGCTCGGAAGTGACGCCCTGCGTGCTGCCCGGCAGGCCCATCAGCGCGGCCAGCGGGATGATCTCCTCGGCATGCGTGAACCGGAGTTCCGCGCCCAGGTCGCTCGTGCCGTCGCGCTTGGCCTCGACCTTCTTGAAGAAGTCGTCGAGCAGGACGCCGGCCATCCTGTACGTGATGTCGCTGTCCGCGAAGCCCGGCCCCTTCTCGTAGAAGTCCTCGGCGTCGGAGAGGTACCCGAACCAGTCGGCGTCGCGCGCCGAGATGTACCGGTCCATGCCCCAGCCCTTGCCGCCCGGGCTCTCCTCGCTCATCGCGGGGGCGATGGCGTAGAGGTTGTAGACGGCGGTGGCGGCCTCGACGTCCGTGCCGATCGACGCGAACTCGCCCGCCGTGATCCGGTCCACGAACGCGGGCTTGAACAGCTTCCTCAGTACGTCACGGGCGGCGCGGTGGGTCTTCGGCTGGTCCGTGATGGAGGTCAGGGTGGTGGCGAGGCGCTGGTCGTTCGCGATGTAGTCGCGGTACGCCGCCCCGCCCGCGGCCTTGTGGAAGTAGAGGAGGTCCTTGTCGGTACGGGTCGAGCCGATGAGGGAGGTGAGGTCGGGGTCGGCCTGGGCGAGCGCGGCGCCGTAGAGGTTGGCGCTGTCGACGGCGCGCCCCTGCCCCGAACTGACGACGTCGATGGGCTCCTTGTTCTTCGCGATCGAGGCGAAGAGGCTCGGCAGCCGCTTCGCCATCCGGGTCGCGGTGGCCTGGATCTCCGCCTTGCCGCGCGCGCTGAGGTTGCCGTAGCCGATCGTGCTCATGGCGGCTTCGAGGGCCTGGGTCTTGGGCCCGAACTCCCGCCCCTTCGCGGTGAGTTGGCCCTCCGCCTCGGCCTTGTTCCACAGCGCGAGGATCAGGTCGCCGTCCGAGCCGTCGGTCGCGGAGCGCGAGCCGTGCCGGGACACGTTCTCGGTGAAGACGGGGGTGAAACCGGCCGGGGCCTGCTGGTACGACCGGGAGTCCTGCTCCGGGGCGTACACGGCCTTCGTGCCGTAACTGTCGGTGTGGGCGCTGCCGCCGGGGGCGGCCTGCGCGGCGAACGGGGTGGCCAGCAGCGCGGCCGTGCCGAGGACCGCGGCGAGGGTGACACGTCTCATGAGCCGCATGTTTCGCGGGGGACGTGAACGCCGGGTGCACTGACGCTTTCGGCCAGCCGTACGGTCGTAAGGCCGCCGTCGTAAGGCTACGGCCGTACCGTGTTCTCGTCCGGGGCGAAGAGGTGGGCCATCGCCTGCCAGAGGGGCATGACGCGGGGTGTGCTGCTCGGGGTCCGCCGGACGGTGCCGGGGGTGACGGTGGACGGCCGGGCGGTGCGGGCTTCCTTGGTGAGGGAGACGGTGCTGTGCGGCATGACGGTTTCCTTCCGGTGAGTCGTCGACGGGGAGTCGTTGACCTCGTGAGATCAACGATCCCGCCATCGGCTCGCCGTCACGATGGGGTGTGCTGCCCATTCAGGGGTGTAGCGGGCCCCACCCTCACAGCCCCGTCAGCCGTCCTTCCGCGCCACCCCGCCGTAGATGCCGATCGGTGCGGCGGTCGGGTCGGGGGCCGCCTCGGGACGCCAGTGCGTGACCCGGACCAGGCCGGGATCGACGAGGGTGAAGTCGCCGAAGAAGTCGAGGACTTGGGCGTGGGTGCGGAGGTTGAGGGTGGCGGTGGCCCGGTTGTAGACGGACGCTGCCTCCTCGCGCTGGTCCTCGTGGACATCACCCGTGGCGTGGGAGAGGACGAGGTAGGAGCCGGCCGGCAGCGCGTCGCGCAGGGTGGCGACGATGCCGTACGGGTCGCCGTCGTCGGCGAGGAAGTGCACGACCGCCACCAGCAGCACGGCCACCGGCCGGCCGAAGTCGATCGCCTTGCGGACCTCGGGGTGGTCGAGGATCGCGCGGGGATCGCGCAGGTCAGCCAGGATGACGGAGGTGTCGGTGCCCTCCATGAGGGCCATCGAGTGGGTGCTGACGATCGGGTCGTTGTCGACGTAGACGATCCGCGTGTCCGGGGCGATGGCGTGCGCGATCTGGTGCACGTTGGGTTCGGTCGGCAGCCCGGTCCCGATGTCGAGGATCTGCCGCACCCCGCCTTCCTCCACCACATGCCGGACGGCGCGGTGCATGAAACGCCGGTTGGCCCGCACGCCCTCCCGCACCTCGGGAGCGGCCTTGATGAACTGCTCGGCGGCGTCCCGGTCGACCGGGTAGTTGTCCTTCCCCCCGAGGAAGTAGTCGTACATCCGCGCCGGGTGGGGCTTGCTGGTGTCGATGATCAGTGGCTGGGCGCCACTGCCGTCCCCGCTGGGAGAGGTCATGAGGCCAGGCTCCGTCTTGGTGAGTGGCTGTCAGATCATCATCCTGGCACGCCCGCCGTGGTCCGGGGGACGCCTCCGTCGGATCGGACCGGACCGGGAATTGACAAAAGCGATTTCGATATGTCCTCGATGGGTTTCTGGAACCGGCCGTAATTTCTCTTGAATTACTTGACAGGGGAGAGGGTGGTGTGTCCCTGGTAACTCCTTCTGGGAATGCGCTGGTTGACGAGGAAGGGGAATTGACATTGGGCTGTTCGTTCCTTAGCTTCCAGGCGTCAGTCAGTTCTTTGTCGAGCGCACCCGAGGTTGTTTCTTCGTGCAGGCCACTTATCTGCCCGACCGGCACATGTTCGCCCTGTGGAACTGGTCGGGACGGGCTGCGGGCGCCGCCCCGCCGGCCGAAGCCGCTGATGCCGTCGAGGCCATCGCCCTGGTCGTCCCGACCCCGGACCTCGGCGGGTTCGAGGTGGCCGACGTCGACTGCGCGCTCATCGAGCCGGACCGGCTCGCCGACGCGCCCCTCGACGCGCCCGGCCGTTCGGTGGACGCCTGGCGGCAGTTGCTCGCGGGCGGCGACGCGGCCCTCCCGATCGCCGCGCACGCCGTCCCCGATGCCACCGGTGTCGCCGTCACGTCCGCCGCGCACGCCGTGGCCGTCTTCCGCCACACCCGCGCCGTAGCCACCGAACTGCGCGCCGCACTCACCGCCACGCTACGGCCGTACCAGGTGCGCGGGGTGAGCTGGCTGCGGGAGACCGCCGACGCGCACGGCGGCGCGGTGCTCGCCGACGAGATGGGCCTCGGCAAGACACTCCAGGCCATCGGCTACCTCACCGGACGGGCCGCGGAAGGCCCCCAACTGGTCGTATGCCCCACGTCGTTGGTCGGGAACTGGGCCCACGAGATCCAGCGGTTCGCCCCCGCCCTGCGCACGACGACCTGGCGCGGCGGCCCGCTGGAGACGGCGGACGCCGGCACGGTCGTCCTCACCGGCTACCCGACCCTGCGCCTCCACGGCCCCGCCCTGACGGAACGGCGGTGGATCACCGCCGTATTCGACGAGGCACAGGTCCTGAAGAATCCCCGCACCCAGGTGTCGAAAGCCGCGCGGACCATTACGGCAGACACCCGGATCGCCCTGACCGGAACCCCGGTGGAAAACCACCTCGAAGAACTCTGGGCACTGCTCAACCTGGTCGCACCGCACCAGTTCGGGAACAGGACGCAATTCCGCCGCCGCTTCGTCCGGCCGGTCGCGGACGGCTCCGTCGCCGCCGCGGCCCGGCTGCGCGGGGTGATCGAACCGGTCGTCCTGGCACGCAAGAAGGCCCAGGTCGCCGGCTCGCTCCCGGCCAAGATCCACACCGACCTGATCTGCGACCTCACCGAGGAACAGCAGCGGTCCTACGACCGCGTCCTGAACCAGGCCGTCGACGACGGCTTCGGCAGCGGGGCGGGGCGCCGGACCAGGGTGCTGGCGGCTCTGACCGCGCTCAAACAGGTCTGCAACCATCCGGCCTTGCTCACCGACGGCCTGGACGAGCCGGGCGAGCTTGTGGGCAGGTCGGGAAAGCTCGACCTGTGCACCGACATCGTGGCCAACAACCTCGAAACGGGCTCGCCCACCCTGATCTTCACGCAGTACGTGCGGACCGGTGAACTGCTGGTACGGCACTGTGCGGAACAGTTCGGGATCGACGTGCCGTTCTTCCACGGCGGCCTGCGACAGGACCAGCGCTCCGACCTCGTCCGCCGCTTCCAGTCCCCCGACGGCCCGCAGGTGATGGTGCTCAGCCTCAAAGCCGGCGGCACCGGGCTCACGCTCACCCGCGCGGCCGACGTCATCCACTACGACCGCTGGTGGAACCCGGCCGTCGAGGCCCAGGCCTCCGACCGCGTCCACCGGATCGGCCAGACCCGCACCGTCACGATCACCACACTCACCACCGGGACGACGGTCGAGGAGCACATCGCGGCCATGCACGCACGTAAATCCGCGCTCTCGGAGGTCACCGACATGTCCGGTGTCGCGCAACTGGCGCTCCTGGACGACGACCGCCTCATCGAGGTCCTGCGCCGGAAGCGGGACAACTGACCATGCCCGACAGCGACTTCGGCTACACGGTATGGGGCAAGGACTGGGTCCGCCTCGCCGAGCCCCTGCGCCAGACCCGCCCCGACCCGCAACTCCCGCGTGCGCGCCGACTCGCCCGCGCTGGCAAGGTCGAGATCACGACCGACGGCCGGACCGTACGAGCCGTCGTCCACCACGGCCGCACCGCCTTCACGGCGAACATCGAACTCGCGCCGATGCCCCAGGCGGCGGTGGCCGCCATCTCCCGCCGCCTGTCGGGTCCCCGCCCCACCCTCACCGACGACCTGTACCGCACCCTGACCGCCGACGGCCACCGCCCCGCACCACACCTCGCCACCACCGACTGCACCTGCCCGGCCGCCACTCCCCGCTGCGTCCATGTGCTGGCCGCCTACTACGAGATGGCCCGCCGCGTCGACGACGATCCACGGGTCGCCCTCGACGCGCAGGACTACTTCCGCGCCGCGTCCCAGGGCGCCGACGCGGCTGCTGCCGCTTCCGCGACACCGCAGCGGTGGATCGCGCTCAACTCCCTTGAGCCGGACGACTACTTCTGACACATGCCAGCGCCCTTCCGGTGGGCGGTTGCCAACAGGCAGCAGGCACGGCGCCGTTGTCGGTAGCGTCCTGTACCAATCTGTCGGCGTGGAAGCGATCGATGATCGCGAGAGTCGGATCACGGGGGTGGGAACGCATGACCAATCAGCCGGTGTTCGTCCTGGGCGAGGAACTACAGGCCCTGGAGCGGGCCGAGTTCGAGACCGAGGCGGAGTTCCAGGAGTTGCTCGCGCGTCATCCGCGCGTGCTGGACTTCGGCTCGCTGGCCGACGGCCGTTCGCTGCGGCTGGTGCTGGTGGCCCGCGAGATGGGGGTGCCGACGAGCACGGAGAGCGCCCCGGCGTACTGGCTGGACCACCTCTTCGTCGACGCCGACGGAGTACCGACCCTGGTGGAGGTCAAGCGGGCCACGGACACCCGGATCAGGCGAGAGGTCGTCGGCCAGATGCTGGACTACGCGGCGAACGCGGCCCGTTACTGGCCGGCCGCCCTGCTGCAGCACTCCTTCGAGGACACCTGTGCCAAGGACGGCAGGTCGCTGGAGGAGGCGTACGGGGAACTCCTCGGTGACCAGGGCGACCGGTCCAGGGAGGATTTCTGGACGACGGTCGAGGAGCGGTTGGCCGCCGGGCAGATGCGGCTGCTGTTCGTCGCCGACCGGATTCCGCTGGAACTGCGGGCGATCGTCGAGTTCCTGAACCGGCAGCTGCGGCAGACCGACGTGTACGCCGTCGAGCTGACCCAGTACCGCGGCGGCGGCGACCTCCGTGTCCTCGTACCCCGCGTGCACGGCGAGGTCGCCACCGCGGCGAAGTCCCCCTCGGGCCACCGCACCACGCAGCGGACCACCCGGGCCGACATGGACACGGCGATCGCGTCGCGCTCCGACCTCGACGTACGGCGGACCGCGACGGCCCTGCTCGACCACGCGGCGGCCGAGGGGCGGCTGGAGTGCGGTACGGCCAAGTACCGGAGCATGCGGATCTACTACCGCGTCTCCGGCCGGGACGTGCCGATCGCGACGCTCTCCCTGCGCGAGGACCCGACGAAGTACGACCTCTCCTTCGCCTTCGGCTCGATCACCTATCACCTCGGCCACGAGCGGGCGGCGGCGTTCGCGGCCTCCCTGCCGCCCCTCCCCGGCCTGGCCGAGAAGCTGGAGGCCCTGCCGGCGAAGGGCTACAACGGCTGGCCGTCCGTCTCCCTGACCACCCTCGCCGCCGAACCCACGGCCGTCGGGGAAATCCTCTCCGCGATCCAGCAACTCATCGACGGCCAGGACTCCTCCGCCTGACGGCGTGCGGCTGGGGGTCCTGACGAACACCTACGCAGCCAGCACCGAAAAAGGCGGGGTCCGAAAACCCCGCCCACCCCATCCCGCGAACCTTCAGCTCACGGCCACATCAAGCAGTACGGCTGATGTCCCGCCTCATGCAGCTGGTGGCTGAAGTCCTGCCACTCGTCCAGCAGTTGGAAGCAGGCCGGTGACCTGGGGTTTCTCGGCGTGATGTGTGGGGTGCCGGTGGAGGGGGCGAGCCACCAGCGGGCGGCGTCGAGTCGAGGCAGCAGCCGCAGCCAGGTGCTACGGAAGTGTTCGCCGGCTTGCTGCTGGGTGTAGGTCTCGACGCGGTGGGGGATGCCCAGGCGCCGGGAGAAGTCGTGAACAGGGGTTGGTACAGGGCGGCGACGAGGTCGGTCAGGGCCTGGTTGCCGAGGGCCTGGGCGTAGGCGCGTTGGTAGCGGTGTCCGCTGGCAGGGTCTGTGGACAGTTCGTACGGGGCGTTGTCGAGGGCGCTGAACAGGACCTCGGTGGGGACGCCGAAGCGGTCGCGCAGGCGAGCCGCCATGGCGAAGGCGAGCGACTGGACGAGCGAGGTGCCGATGTGCGGGGCACCGTTGATCTGCGTGCCGACGACGAGCACGATCCGCTCGGATGGCGTGGCCAGGATGCGTGGGGTCAGGACGTCCTCGGGGTGGAGAAGGGCGTTGGCGAGGACTGTGTTGGGTGAGACGAGACGGGGCGTCACGGATGTCCCCTTGCGGTCAGGTCGGACTGAAGTAGGTGTTGCCAGGACCGGCTGGAGGTGCCTGGCCCTAGAGACCGGCGGTAGAGCGCGCTTCTTCCTGGGCAGCGGCGACGTACGGGTGTTGGAGCGCGGTCCGGAGGGCGTCGGCGTCGGTGAGGGTGTCGTCGTCCGGTAGCTCGCACCAGCTGCCGAACCAGTCGTCGAGCCGCTCCACGCCGGGCGCGACGAGCCAGGAGTTGGTGGAGAGGTGCCGTACCGGCAGGTCGTCCCAGCGGTCGGCGGTGCCGGTTGCGATGGCGTAGTAGAGGCGCTCGTTGGGCCCGTCGTAGAGCACCGGGCCGATCGACGCACCGGTGCCGCGAAGGTGGGCCAGGGCCAGGAGGCCGGTCTCGGCAGAGGTGCGCACGAGGTCCCAGCCGTTGCCGACCTTCAGCAGACGCAGTCCGGGAACGTCGCTGACCATGGGCGCGCTGCGCAGCGCGTCGCGCACGGACATCATGTGTCCCCCTGCGGCTGGAGGTTGGGGCTAGTGCTGCGGGAAGGTGCGGACTCCGTGATCGGCTTGAGGGAGCGGACCACGATCAGACGGCCGCCCGTTAGCCCTATCTGCCGCTTGCGTTCGGTGCCGATGCCCCTGGGGCCGAGGTGGCTGAGGGCGGGGACCACGGCGCCGTAGGCGTCGGGTAGTTCGAGGGCGTCGACCAGCCCGACGAAGGCGGGGGAGCGGATGGCTACCGTGGCGTCGCGGTCGGTGAAGACGCCGCAGAGGTCCAGTTCGTGCCGGCGGCAGTAATCGGTGAGGCAGTCGACGAGCGCCGCATGGCGGACCAGGCCGCCGGTGACGTGGCGCAGGTAGCCGAAGACCTGCGGGAAGGCGACGCGTCGGCGTTCCGTGATGAGTTCGTCGTCCATGTCCACAGCGTCGGCTGGCGTGAACGGCCTTGAAATGACCTGCTGTTGTACTTCCGTTGCACTTCCCGCCCCACGTCGTCACCGAGAGTGCTTCCATACGTGACGGAGGGAGGTAATCCGTGGTCAGCGTGCAGCAGTGGACGGGCCGGGAAGCGAGCGCTCTGCGCGCTGCCCTGCGGATGAGCACGCGGGCCTTCGCCGAACACCTCGGTGTTGCCCTGCGTACGGTGGCCAAGTGGGAGAGCCTGGGAGCCGAAACCCAGCCCCGGCCTGATACCCAGGCGATCCTCGACACCGCGCTCGCTCGTGCCGACGCTGCTGCCCATGCCCGGTTCGAGGCGGTGCTGTTCCCGGAGCGGAAGAGCGTGCGGCCGGCGGACTACGAGACCTGGACCGAGGACATCGAGCGCGCCGTAGTCTGCGTCAGCCGCCAGGACTTCCCCTTCGCCGCGACCTTGTTGAACCGCTGGCTGGAGAGCCGTGACGCGCACGGCCTGGATGACAAGGGCCTTTATCTGTACGGGCGTTCGCTTGTCCTGCTCGGTGATGTGCAACGAGATCAGGGCGCGATCCTCGGCCCGCTGTCTGCCCGACAGTCCTACCTGACCGCGCGCGACATGTTCTCCGAGCTCGCGATCCCGCGCCGGGTCGCCCAGATCGAGCTGTCCCTTGCCGTCGTGCAGGAGATGTCAGGTCAGCTCGAAGCCTCCGCTCGATGGTATGAGCAACTCGCCGCCGACCAGCGGCTCAGCCGACGGGACCGAGCCCGGGCCCGGTTGTGGATCGGCACGGCTCTGAGCAAGGAGGGCAACAACGAGTACGCCACCAACGTCATGGCTGCTGCCACCCGCGAGTTCGAGGAACTCGGTGAGCCGGAGGACTGGTCCGTGGCACACCAGAAGCTCGCCTTGGCCCACCGCGGCGCCGGCGACCTGAAGCAGGCCCTGCACTACATCGACATCGCGCGAACCACCGGCACGATCGACTCCCCGATGCAGCGAGTGCGGTTGGACACCGCGTACGGGCACATCCTTCTGTCGGATGCGGCGACCCGGAATGATGGGCTGTCCGTCCTCGACCAGGCGGCACAGGTGGCCCAGCAGTTCGGGCTGAGCCACCAATTGCGCAGCATCGAGGGCATCCGAAAGGGCCAGCAGGGATGAGTCAGGGAGCGTCAGTGCCGGAGCACCAGCAGCGTCAGATCACCGACGAGCAGTTCCACGATGCGACGTTGATCTGGAACTACCACCAGATGGGACATGAGGAGCGCCCCTGCTCGGCGGCGATCGGCTTGGGCAGCCACGACCTGGGCGTGGCCACCACAGCCACCGACCTCTACCGCGCCGGCCTCTTCCCCGTCGTCGTGTTCAGCGGCGGCAACAGCCCCACCACCCGTGCCCGCTTCCCGCGCGGCGAGGCCGTCCACTACCGCGAGCACGCCCTGAGCCTGGGCGTGCCGGACGAGGCGATCCTGGTCGAGTCGAAGGCGACGAACACCGGCCAGAACATCACCTTCTCCCGGGAGCTGCTGGCGGAGACGGGCGTGGAGGTGGAGTCGCTGCTGCTGATCTCCAAGCCCTACATGGAACGCCGCTCGTACGCGACCTGCCGCAAGCTGTGGCCCGAGGCCGAGGTGGTCTGCGCCTCCGAGCCGCTGGAGTTGGACGACTACATCAAGTCCATCGGCGACGAAAAGCTCGTCGTCGACATGCTCGTCGGGGATCTGCAACGGGTGATCGAGTACCCGAAGCTCGGCTTCGCCGTCGAGCAGAACGTACCGGGGGATGTGCATGACGCTTACGAGCGCCTCCTGGGCGCCGGCTTCGACAGCCGACTCATCAACAGCTGACACACGTCCACTCGGGGCGAGCGGCGAGGTCTGCGCGATCCACCAGCCGAACCTGTTTCCCCGGCTGTCCACGCTGGCCAAGCTGTTCGCCGCCGACCGGTGGATCGTCCTCGACGATGTTCAGTTCGCTCGCCGGGACTACCAGCAGCGCACCCGGCTCGCGGCTCTCGACGACCCGAGCAGGCAGCAGTGGCTCACGCTCCCCACGCACCTGCCCATCGGACGCCCGACGCTCGTCAACCAGGCGTTGCTCGTCGAGCCGCGCCGATCTCGGCGAACAGTCAGCCTGCTCATTCGCCAGTACTACGGTCGTAGCCGCTACTGGCCTGCGGTGAGTGGAGTCCTGGACGTGGTCCTCGATCGGTTTGAGAACACCGACCGTGTGGCGGACCTGGCGAGGACATCGACCCTCGCCCTGCTCACCGCTCTCGGCTGGAATGGTGAAGTGCTGGAAAGCAGCGCCATGCCGACTCGCCAAGGCCGGTCCGAGCGACTGGCCGACCTTGCCGTGGCCACCGGCAGCAACTACTACCTGTGTGGCACAGGGGGCCTGCGCTACCTCGACTACCAGCCGTTCGCCGCCCATGGCGTCACCGTTGTGCCTTTCCACACCCCTGTGGATGCAGGCGACCGGCTCTGGCGGTGGGCCCGACGGGTCAGCAGCCTCTGGGCGTTGAGCGCGAGCGGCCCGAGTGAACTGGCGACCAGGTTGGCTGTGGTACGAGAAGGCCATCTCACGGGAATTCCCACTCCGGGCGGCCGGTAGTTGTGTCCAGGGGCATGAAAAAGGCGAGGCCCGAAGACCCCGCCCGTCACCCACGAACCCTCAGCCCACTCAAGGCCAGACAAGGCAATAAGGCTGATGCCCCGCCTCATGCAACCTGTGGCTGAAGTCCTGCCACTCGTGCAGCAGTTGGTACACATTGAACGCGTCCCGAGGTCCGCCCCGGTCCGGGACCGTCGACCAGATGAACGCTGCCGCGCCCACCGCCTCCTCGCCGATTCCGCGGAGGGGGTCGACGACCGTCATCGGGAGTTTGACGACGGCGTAGTCGGGGTGGAGGACTACCAGTTCCAGCGGGGGCACCTTGTTCAGGGGGACGCCCTCGATGCCGGTGAGGACCATCGCGGCCATCGTCTCCGGCTTGATCTTGGTGAACATGCCGTTCATCCCGAGCTCGTCGCCGCCGAGTTCCTCGGGGCGCATCGAGATCGGGACGCGGGCCGCGGTCGCGCCGTCGGGCGCGCCGAAGTATTTGTACGTCACCCCCACCCGACCACCATTCCTGCTCCCCGTCCGCAACTGATCGATCCGACGTTCGATACGTCGCTCGTCGCGATCCGACTCATCCGAACCCACACCAGGTCCGGCGGGTCCGGCGGATCCACCGGACCCGGGACCACTCTGCCGTGCCGCCTCGGCGGCCTCCTCCGCGTCGCGTCGGTGCTTCCCCCGCCGGGCACGCCGAGGACCCAGATCGTCAGTCCCCTCGCCCAGTCCGCCACCGCGATGCATATCTCCACCCGACTGCTTTTCTAGGACGCGTGGCCCCAGCCGCGCAACCCGATCATCGTGTCAGTGACCTCCCCCACGGCCGCCCGCCGAAACGTGCGCTGAAACACCTGTCCGCAGGATCTGCGCAAGCCCTGTACACCGGCGCCCGCATGAGCTGTGTGTCTCTGTGTGTATCACCTCCCAGTCTCGCAGATGGGTGGGGGCCCGTGCCCGCGCTCCCGCCGCCTACCCTGAGGAGGTAACTGAGGTCCCGGAGTCCGAGAAGTCGGAGAAGTCGCAGGTCATGAGCCAAACGCCAAGCGAAACGCCAAGCGAACCGGCAAGCGAACCGGCAGGTGTGCTGCCCAGCACACCGCCCTATCCCTACGAAGCACCCGTCTCGCAGGCTCTTTTCGACCGTGCGTCGGTCGTCACACCGGGCGGCGTGAACTCCCCGGTGCGCGCCTTCCGCGCCGTCGGCGGCACGCCCCGGTTCATGGTGTCCGGCAACGGTCCCTGGCTGACGGACGCGGACGGGCGCGAGTACGTCGACCTCGTGTGCTCGTGGGGGCCGATGATCCTCGGGCACTCGCAGCCCGACGTCATCGCCGCCGTGCAGGACGCCGTCTCGCGCGGGACCTCCTTCGGGACCCCGGGTGAGGGCGAGGTCGCGCTCGCCGAGGAGATCGTCGCCCGGGTCGGGCCCGTGCAGCAGGTACGGCTCGTCAGCAGCGGTACCGAGGCGACCATGTCCGCGATCCGGCTCGCCCGCGGGTTCACCGGACGGCCCAAGGTCATCAAGTTCGCCGGGTGTTACCACGGTCACGTCGATGCCCTGCTCGCCGCTGCGGGCAGCGGAGTCGCCACCTTCGCGCTGCCCGACACCCCGGGCGTCACCGGCGCCCAGGCCGGCGACACGATCGTCCTGCCGTACAACGATCTCGAAGCCGTGAACGAGGCCTTCCACCGGCATCCCGGTGAGATCGCGTGCGTCATCACCGAGGCTTCGCCCGGGAACATGGGTGTCGTGCCGCCGGGACCCGGGTTCAACCAGGGGCTCAAGGACGCCTGCTCGAAGAACGGTGCCCTCTTCATCTCCGACGAGGTCATGACCGGGTTCCGGACCAGCCGCGCCGGGTGGTTCGGGATCGACGGGGTCGTCCCCGATCTCATGACCTTCGGGAAGGTCATGGGTGGCGGGTTCCCCGCCGCCGCGTTCGGCGGGCGTGCGGACATCATGGGGCACCTCGCTCCCGCCGGGCCCGTGTACCAGGCCGGCACCCTCTCCGGGAATCCCGTCGCCACCGCCGCCGGTCTCGCGCAGCTGCGGCTCCTCGACGACGCGGCCTACGCGACCGTGGACGCTGTATCGGCGCAGATCCAGGCGCTGGTCACCGAGGCGCTCTCCAAGGAGGGTGTCGCGCACCGGCTGCAGAACGCCTCCAACATGTTCTCGGTGTTCTTCACCGACCGCAGCGTGCGCAACTACGAGGACGCCAAGGCGCAGGAGTCGTACCGCTTCACCGCCTTCTTCCACTCGATGCTGGCGCAGGGTGTCTATCTGCCGCCCTCGTCCTTCGAGTCCTGGTTCGTGTCCACGGCCCACGACGAACGGGCCATCCAGCGGATCGCCGACGCCCTCCCGGCGGCGGCCAGAGCGGCGGCGGAGGCCACCCGATGAGCAGCAGCGCCACCAGTGACATCACCGTCGTGCACGTGATGCGGCACGGTGAAGTCGCCAACCCCGAAGGGGTGTTGTACGGGCGGCTGCCCGGCTACCACCTCTCCGAGCTCGGGCGGCGGATGGCCGACCGGGTCGCCGAGCACCTTTCCTCCCGCGATGTCACCCATGTCGTCGCCTCCCCGCTGGAGCGGGCGCAGGAGACGGCCACGCCGATCGCCAAGGCGCACGGGCTCGACCTCGCGACCGACGGGCGGCTCATCGAGGCCGACAACGTCTTCCAGGGCAAGACCTTCGGCGTCGGCGACGGCGCGCTGAAGAAGCCCGACAACTGGAAGTACCTGGTCAACCCGTTCAAGCCGTCCTGGGGCGAGCCCTATGTCGACCAGGTGGTGCGGATGATGGGGGCGCTCGACGCCGCCAAGGACGCGGCGCGCGGGCACGAGGCCGTGCTGGTCAGCCACCAGCTGCCGATCTGGATCGTGCGGTCCTACGTCGAGCGGCGGCGGCTGTGGCACGACCCGCGCAAGCGGCAGTGCACACTCGCGTCGCTGACGACCTTCACCTACCGCGGCGACAAGATCGTGTCCGTCGGCTACACCGAGCCGGCCCGTGATCTCGTCCCGGCGCATCTCCTCGCGGGCGCGAAGCCGGTGAAGGGGAAGGACAAGGCGTTCGGCGCCTGAAAAACGGCGATTGATCACTCGTCAGGGGCTGCCGCCGGGACAACTCTGTGACATTTGTTTCGCAACCCACACCGTTCCCGGCGAACTTTCCCGTCCGTCGCGTCCTCTCACAGGTTGACCACAGAGGATGCGACGGATGGGGAAGCAATGCGGAGTCTCACTCGACGAGGAGTACTCGGAGCCGGTGCGGGCGCCGCGGCGGCCGTAGGACTCGCGGGCTGCGGCACCCTCGGTTCGAAGGGATCGGACAGCCCCTCCGCCGGTTCCGGCAAGGGCCACTCCGGCGGCCCCACCAAGTCCATGGAACCCCGCGCCAAGCCCATCGGTGACGGCTCCACCTCCTTCACCGGCACCCAGCCCAAGCAGCCCACGAAGCCCGTGCCGCTGGAGGCCGGGCAGACCCCGCCGCAGTTCGTGATCTTCTCCTGGGACGGCGCGGGCGAGGTCGGCAACGGCCTCTTCCCCCGCTTCCTCGACCTCGCCAAGCAGCACGGCGCGAGCATGACCTTCTTCCTCTCCGGCCTCTACCTGCTGCCCGAGTCGAAGAAGCGCCTGTACAACCCGCCGAACAACCCGCGCGGCGCCTCCGACATCGGCTACCTCACCGACGAACACGTCAAGGCGACCCTCACCAACGTCCGGCGCGCGTGGCTGGAGGGCCACGAGATAGGCACCCACTTCAACGGCCACTTCTGCTCCGGCTACGGCACCGTCGCCAACTGGACGCCCCAGCAGTGGCGCAGCGAGATCGACCAGGCCAAGTCCTTCGTCAAGGAGTGGCGCACCAACACCGGCTGGCACGACCTGCCGTCGCTGCCCTTCGACTACGACAAGGAACTCGTCGGCGGCCGCACGCCCTGCCTCCTGGGCCAGAACCAGCTGCTGCCCACCGCCCGTTCGCTCGGCTGGCGCTACGACGCCTCCTCGCCCGGCGGCCGGCAGGTCTGGCCCGACAAGAAGAACGGCGTCTGGGACTACCCCCTCCAGGCCGTCCCGTTCCCCGGGCACAGCTTCGAGGTCCTCTCGATGGACTACAACATGCTGGCCAACCAGTCGGTCAACACCACCAAGGCGCCCGCCTACAACTACCCGGGCTGGCGTACCCAGGCCGCACAGGCCTACATCTCCGGCTTCCAGCGCGCGTACGAGACCAACCGGGCGCCCTTCTTCATCGGCAACCACTTCGAGCACTGGAACGGCGGCATCTACATGGACGCCGTCGAGCAGGCCTTCAAGCACATCGCCGCGGAGAAGGAGAAGGGCGCCGACGTCCGGATGGTCTCCTTCAAGCAGTTCACCGACTGGATCGACGTGCAGAAGCCCGAGGTGCTCGCCAAGCTGCGCGGCCTCGACGTCGGCCAGGCCCCGGCCGGCGGCTGGAAGTCCTACCTGGCCGCGAGCCCGACCGCTTCTTCCACGGCCACCGGCGACGCTGCCTGAGACGCCGCCTGAAATGCGGGTTTCCGCCCGCGAGGCGCCCTTGAGGGGGGCGCGCAAGATCCCCAGAACGGGCATGCGAAACTTTTCACATGAGTGCCGCCAGTCGCGCCCGTAGCCGCGCCGTCCTGTCGACCGCCGGCGTTGCCGTCGCCGCGTTGGTGCTTTCCGCGTGCAGCTCCGGAGGAACCTCCGGAGGCTCCGGCAACACCAACTTCATCACCGGCTCCGACGGCATCGCGACCGTCAAGAAGGGCGACCGCCAGGCCGCCCCCGACCTGTCCGGCAAGACCATCGACGGCAAGACGATCGACACCGCCGACTACAAGGGCAAGGTCCTCGTCGTCAACGTGTGGGGCTCCTGGTGCTCCCCGTGCCGCGCCGAGGCGGACAACCTCGTCCAGGTCGCCAAGGCCACCGCGGACAAGGGCGTCCAGTTCGTCGGCCTCAACACCCGCGACACCAGCACCGAACCGGCCGTAGCCTTCGAGAAGAAGTACGCCGTCCCCTACCCCAGCCTGTACGACCCGACGGGCAAGCTGATGCTCCGGTTCAAGAAGGGCACCCTCAACCCGCAGGCCATCCCCTCCACGATCGTCATCGACCGGGACGGCAAGATCGCGGCGCGCGCACTCCAGGCACTCAGCGAGGACAAGCTGCGCGAGATGCTCGACCCGGTCATCGCGGAGAAGTGAGCCGACGTGCTGCTCGCCGCTGTTACCGAGCCCAACACCACGGTCAGCCACGGGGCCCTGCTGCTCGCGCTGCCGATCGCCGTCCTCGGCGGACTCGTCTCCTTCTTCTCCCCGTGCGTCCTGCCGCTCGTCCCCGGCTACCTCTCCTACGTCACGGGAGTCACCGGCACCGACCTCGGTGACGCCCGGCGCGGGCGGATGGTCGCGGGCGCCTCTCTCTTCGTGCTCGGCTTCACCGTCGTGTTCGTGTCCGGCGGGGCCCTGTTCGGCTTCTTCGGGCAGACGCTCCAGGAGAACAGGGACGTCCTCAGCAAGATCCTCGGCGTGCTCATGATCCTCATGGGTGTGTTCTTCATGGGGATGATGCCCTGGCTCACCCAGCGCGAGTTCCGCTTCCACAAGCGGCCGGCCACCGGGCTCATAGGAGCTCCGCTGCTCGGCGCGCTCTTCGGGATCGGCTGGACCCCGTGCATCGGACCGACCCTCGCGTCGGTGCAGGCCCTCTCGATGGACCAGTCGAGTGCCGGTCGCGGCGCCATACTGACCGTCGCGTACTGTCTCGGCCTGGGTGTCCCCTTCGTCCTCACCGCGGTCGCCTTCCGCAAGGCCCTCGGTGCCTTCGGCTGGGTCAAGCGCCACTACGTCTGGGTGATGCGCGTCGGCGGCACCATGATGATCGTGACCGGCGTGCTGCTGCTCACCGGCGCGTGGGACGCGCTGGTGCAGGACATGCAGAGCTGGTCCGACGGCTTCACTGTAGGGATCTGATCGATGAGCAAGACGACCACCGACACGTCCGCCGCCGAGGAGCAGGACCTCGGCGCCGCCGGCTCCCAGCTCTCCACCGCCCCCGTCGAGACCGCCATGCCCGGCTCCTTCGGCGGCAACCGGAAGCCCGGCCTGACCGGCTGGCTCGCCTGGACCGGCCGCGAGGCGCTCGGCTGGGCGCGCTGGATGTGGCGGCAGCTGACCTCGATGCGGGTCGCGCTGATGCTGCTGTTCCTGCTGTCGCTCGGCGCGGTCCCCGGCTCGCTGATCCCGCAGTCCGGCACCGACGCGCTGAAGGTCTCCGAGTTCCAGGCCGCGCACAAGACGCTCGGCCCGATCTACCAGAAGCTCGGCCTCTTCCACGTCTACGGCTCCGCCTGGTTCGGCGCGATCTACATCCTGCTGTTCGTCTCCCTCATCGGCTGCATCATCCCGCGCACCTGGCAGTTCGTCGGCCAGCTCCGCGGCCGCCCGCCGGGCGCCCCCAAACGCCTCAACCGCCTTCCCGCCTACGCCACCTGGCGCACCGCCGCCGAACCGGAGCAGGTCCGCGAGGTCGCCCTCGCGGCCCTGCGGAAGCGCCGCTTCCGCGCCCACGTCGCCGGGGACGCCGTGGCCGCCGAGAAGGGCTATCTGCGCGAGACCGGCAACCTCCTCTTCCACCTCGCGCTGATCGTCATGCTGATCGCCTTCGCCTGGGGCCAGCTCTTCAAGTCCGAGGGCGACAAGCTGATCGTCGAGGGCGACGGCTTCTCCAACACCCTCACCCAGTACGACGACTTCAAGTCCGGCAACCTCTTCAGCGACGACGACCTCGTCCCCTTCAGCTTCAACCTGAAGAACTTCGTCGGCACCTACGAGCGCACCGGCCCCAACCGCGGCACCCCGCGCACCTTCCAGGCTGACATCACCTACAGCATCGGCGCCTACGGCAAGTCCAAGAAGCACACCATCAAGGTCAACGAGCCGCTGGAGATCGGCGACTCGAAGGTCTACCTCGTCAGCCACGGCTACGCCCCCGTCGTCACCGTCCGGGACGGCAAGGGCAACGTGGTCTTCCACCAGGCCGTGCCGATGCTGCCGATCGACTCCAACGTCACCTCGCAGGGCGCCATCAAGGTCCTCGACGGCTACAAGAACGCCCAGGGCGTCGCCGAACAGCTCGGCTTCGCCGCCGTGTTCGTGCCGACGTACGCCAAGAGCAGCGGCACGATGTTCTCCCAGTACCCCGGGCTCGACTACCCGGTGCTCAACGTCACCGGCTACCACGGCGACCTGGGCGTCAACGCGGGCATCCCGCAGAACGTGTACCAGCTGGAGACCAAGAACCTGAAGCAGTTCAAGGACTCCAAGGGCAACATCCTCAAGCAACAGCTGCTGCCCGGCGAGACGATGACCCTGCCCAACGGCGCCGGGTCGATCACCTTCGACAAGCAGATCAAGGAATGGGCGGGCTTCCAGGTCGTCCAGCAGCCCGGCACCGACTGGGCGCTGGCCGGTGCGCTCACCGCCATCTTCGGTCTGGCCGGCTCCCTGTTCATCCAGCGCCGCCGCGTCTGGGTGCGCGCCACCACCAGCGACGACGGGACCACCGTCGTCGAGATGGCCGGGCTCGGCCGCAGCGAGTCCGCGAAACTCCCCGAGGAACTCGGCGACCTGGCGGCACTCGTGCACGACCGGGCCCCGACGAAGACCGACGACGAACCCCCCGTACCCCCAGAAGGGGCTGAGCAGCAGTGATGAATCTCGCCGCCGCCACCAACGAGCACCTGGCCAACGTCAGCAACACGCTGATCTACTCCTCGATGGCCGTCTACACCCTGGCCTTCCTGGCGTACATCGCCGAGTGGACCTTCGGCAGCCGCAGCAAGATCGGCCGTACGGCCGCCGCGCTGACCGGTGCCGCCGAGAAGAAGGCGGCCGCCGCGCCCGCCGTCACCGTGCAGAACGCCGGCGGCACCACCGTCCTGGAGCGGCCGAAGGTCGTCGTCCGGGCCGCGTCCGGCTCCCGCGACGTGCCGGACGGTCCCGGCGCGCACGGCGGGGACGAACAGGGCGACCTCTACGGCCGTATCGCCGTGTCCCTCACCGTGCTCGCGTTCCTCGTCGAGCTGTCCGGTGTCCTCGCCCGCGCGGCCTCGGTGGAGCGGGCGCCCTGGGGCAACATGTACGAGTTCAACATCACCTTCTCCACGGTCGCCGTCGGCGTGTACCTCACGCTGCTGCTGCTCAAGAAGAACGTGCGCTGGCTCGGCCTGTTCCTGGTCACCACGGTCCTCCTCGATCTCGGCATCGCCGTCACTGTCTTGTACACCGCCAGCGACCAGTTGGTTCCCGCCCTCCACTCGTACTGGCTGTACATCCACGTCTCCACCGCGATCATCTGCGGCGCGGTCTTCTACGTGGGCGCGGTGGGCACGCTCCTCTACCTCTTCAAGGACTCGTACGAGAGCAAGCTCGCCGCCGGCGGCAAGCCGGGCGCCTTCGCCACCTCCGTGATGGAGCGGCTGCCCGCCTCGGCGAACCTCGACAAGTTCTCCTACCGCGTCAACGCGGCCGTCTTCCCGCTGTGGACGTTCACGATCATCGCCGGCTCGATCTGGGCCGAGTCCGCGTGGGGCCGCTACTGGGGCTGGGACCCGAAGGAGACCTGGGCGTTCATCACCTGGGTCGCCTACGCCTGCTACCTGCACGCCCGCGCCACGGCCGGCTGGAAGGGCCGCAAGGCCGCCTACCTGGCCCTGATCGCCTTCGGCTGCTGGATCTTCAACTACTACGGCGTCAACATCTTCGTCGGCGGCAAGCACTCCTACGCCGGCGTCTGAGACCGCGTCCCTCAGGCCGGAGGCAGGCACTCCTTCGACGGGGGCCTGCCCTCCGGCCAGGCGAGTTTCACGAAGCGGGCGGCGCCCTTCGGGGTGAGTTCGACGATCGGTACGGCCTTGTCGTACGGGTTGCCGTGGACGTCCAGGCAGATCCAGCCGCTCGCCCCGCTCACCCGCAACGAGCCCTTGACCTGCGGCCATTGGAGGCCGACGTCGGACAGCGGCGGGATCTTCCGCTGGGCCGGGGTGGCCTCGCGGACGCCGTGGACGGCGAGTTGCATCGCGTCGTAGGCGATGATCGACTGCCCGTCGGCGAGGGCGACCGTGCCGATCGGGCCGACCGGTGCGGCCTTCGAGGCGGCCAGCAACTTGTCGAGTTCCTGCGAGTCCTGGGCCGAACCCCCGGTCGCCGGGGCGTTCTTGAGCCAGGCGTCCGGGTGGGCGAGCGCGGTGTAGCGGACGGAGACACCGTGCTGGAGGGCACTGGCGTCGAGTTGGCTGTCGCCGGTCAGGTACGAGCCCTCGTCGCCGGTGAGCACCGTGAACTTCCGTGACTGGCAGCCGCGGCGGCCCAACGCGTTGATGAACTGGCGCAGTTGGGTGTGGCGCCCGGCGAAGAACACCGTGTCCAGCTTCGCGTCCGTGTCGCAGACGAGATCGGTGATCTGCCGGAACGTGTTGGGCGTGCTGCCCTCCTGGCTGCGGTCCGCGGGCGGGGTGAACGGCCAGGAACCGTACGGCGATCCCTTCAGCAGCGTGGTGAAGGCCTGCTGGAGCGTCTTCGTGTACGGGTCGCCCGGCTTGTCGTAGACCAGCAGCGCCCGGTCCGCGGTCACCTTGGCGAAGGAGGCCAGCGCGCGGGCCTCGTCCGTGTTGGTGGGGGAGACCCGGGCGAGACCGGGGTAAGGGTCCTTGCCCCGCTGCCCGTTGGCGAGGTCGTCGGCGGTGATGGAGGAGCCGACCACCGGGACGCCGAGCCGGGTCAGCTCCGCCACGGCCTTCTTGTTGTTGTCGGTGCTCGTCCCTATCCCGGTGACCGCCCGGAGCCGGTCCGCCGACTTCGTCATCGCCACGATCCGGTCCACCGCCTGCTCCCAATGGGCGCCCGTGGCACCGGGGTTGGCGAGCACCAGCCGGATGTACGGGGTCTCGCCGTTGTCGTCGTGATTGGCCGCGTACTGCGCGAGATAGGCGCCCTGCAACTCGTGCAGCACATCGTTCAACGTGTCGGTGTCGGTCGCGGTGTACGGCTCGTAGAGCGCGACGGAGACATAAGTCCCCGCTTTCAGGCGGCTGTTCTCGCGGGCCACCGCCCTGATCGTGTCGGCGAGCCGGCGCTGACCGAAGTCGAACGCCGACGTCGACACCCCCACGCACTCGTCGCTGCCCTCGGGACGAGCCACCCCGGCCGCGCAGGACCGGTCCTCGTGCAGGGCCGTGCGGACCAGCACGACCAGACCGGCGACCAGGACGGCCGCCACCACCAGCGCCGTGTACCGGTAGACCGGGATGGTCCGGATCTCCTCGAACAGCTCGCGCAGTCGTCGCCTCACCGCAGCCCCCCGCTTCCGTCGTCGCCGTCCGCCCCCGAGGGCACCCGCAGCGCACGCCCCGCCAGCGCGTCCTCCGGCCACCGCTGCGCGGCCCGGTACAGCAGCTCGCTGCCCGCCGGCCAGATGGTCGACAGCTGCTCCAGATCGAAGTGCATCCGGTCCGCGACCTCCCCGTCCGGCAGCACCAGCGGATCCGTCACCTGCCACACCGCGTGCAGCAGCCGCCGTACCGTCAGATGCAGAACCGGGTCCACGCCCTCCGGCAGCCGCTCCTCGGCGTCCGTACGCGCGAGTGCCACGGCCTTGCGGTGGTCGCCGGCCGCGCCGATGTCCCGGCCGTGCGGATCGTGCGCGTGGTAGTAGGGCGCGGCGGTCACGAACAGCAGGGTCTCCAGCCAGGCCCGCGGCGGGATCAGGCGGAAGTTGTCCCGCAGGTACTCCACCGCGTCCGCCGTGTCGCCGAGCGCGAGTTCGTGGTGCAGCCGGTAGCGGGCGCGGGCCGGGGCGTCCGGGCTGCCGGGCAGCCCCTCGTAGTGCGAGAGCAGCGAACGGTGCACCGCCCGCCACCGCCCGTGGTCCGCGTCGTCCAGATGCAGCCGCAGCAGGAGCAGCGTCCGCAGGAACGGATCGCCCACGAAGTAGCCAGCCGCCGGCGGCAGCCCCTCCGAAGTCAGCTGTGTGCGCAGCCGGTTGACCCCCGACGCGCCGAAACTGTCCCGCAGCCGCCGCCCCTGGGCCAGCGCCCGCGCCGAGTCCCCGTCGTGCGCGGTGGCCAGCACCGCCAGCTCCTCCGCGATCCCCGGCGCCACCAGCCGGTCCAGCAACTCCCGGTACACGGGCCGCGGATCACTCGCCACGTCACCCTCCGGCTTCAGCCCGGCGGTCAGCAGCTCCCCGGGACTCACGGCCCCGGCCGGCCGGGTCTGCCGTACCGCCTCCCCGAGCAGCGCCGCCCCCAACGGACTGCCGGCCGTCAACCGGTGTATGGCGTAAGGCAGTTGGGGCGGGACCTCGACCCGGATCTGCTCGGTCGCGCACACGTCCGCGATGACCCGCCGGGTCTCCTCCGGAGTCAGCGGCGGCAGCGTCACCAGCAGCGCCCGCGAGGACGGCGAAGCCCCCGGCACCCAGCCGCTCGCCCGCCCCACCTCCGGCAGCGGATGCCGCACCGCGTCCGGCAGATCGGGATGCCGGTCCCCGCGCAGCGCGGCGAAGAAGGCCACCTGGTCGCCGACACCGTCCGAACGTTCCTTCAGTACGGCCTTCATCAGCCCCGGCCCCGGCCCCGACTGGACGTTGTCGACGAGGACGACCGGCCGCCCGACCCGGCGCATCCGCTCCCACCGGCGCCGGTAGGTGTCGCCCAGGTCGGCCAGCAGCGCGCGCAGCAGCCACCGTTCGGCGTCCGTGCGGGAGGTGCCGTCGGCACGGAAGTCCCGGGCGATCTCGATCAGCCCGCGCTTGGGGTCACCACTCGCGCCCGGATAGTCGCGGTACCAGTCGGCGCCCGCCTTCAGCAGCCCGTTCGGCGTCCACACCAGGTCGAAGAGGGTGTCGAGGGTCGCCTCGATGAAGGCCTGGCCGACCGGGCCCGTACCCGACACATTGGCGATCAGCCGGGAGGCGACCTTCGTCGCCCAGCCCTGCGCGATCACCGACCAGCGCCGGGCCGGATCGCTCAGCAGCAGGATCCGCCGGGCCTCCTCGCGGGCGCTGTCCTCGTCCCGGGCGTCCCAGCCGGTGGCGCACACCGCGAGCAGCCCGGCCTCCAGACGCGGGAAGTCGATGGCGCCGGCGCCGTGCACCACCGGCTCCCGCAACTGCTCCGCGACCGTGGCCAGCGCCTGCCACACCGGCGACCAGGTCGCGGCGGGCCGCCCGTCCGGCAGTTTGGCCAGCCGGTCGGCCTCGCAGTCGATCAGCGCGACCGGCGTGTGCCCGCGGTACGCGGTCCGCAACTCCTCCAGCACCGTGGTCTTGCCGAGCCCGCGCGCGCCCGCGAGCACCACGAAGGGCGGTTCCGGGTGTTCGTACGGAGTGGTGAGCAGCTGGTAGGGGCGCAGCCCGGTCAGGCGCGAGGCGAGACCGGGCGGCTGTGCCTCGAACAGCGCCCCGCGGCCGTGCAGCCCTCTACCCACCGCATCTCCCCCTGAGCGGTCGCCCTGCACACCGGAACCTGTCTATCAACACCAGGGTAAATAGGGGGAGTTGGTTCGGACTAGGTCACGTGGTGTCCGTTGGGTTACGAAAATGTCGGAACGGCGGTCGGGTTGACGCCCTATTCGACGGTGATCGAGTCCAGCTTCTCCCGCAGATAGACATGCGAGTCGACGGCCTCGTACGCCACCCGCCCGACCGGCGCGGGCACCGACTCCACGAGCGTGCCCGGGGTGCACTCACCGAAGTACACCAGCGACATCAACTCCTCGGCGGGCGCGTCGGCGGGCGGCGGCAGCACCCGGTGCCGGCCCGAACGCCACCGGTCCCCGGTCCAACGGGCCATCAGATCACCGATGTTGATGGTGAAGGCGTCGGGATCGAACGGCGCGTCCTCCCATCCCCCTTCGTCGGTGAAGACCTGAAGTCCCCCCTTCCCGGCCTGCCGGTCGAGGATCGTCACCGTCCCGAAGTCGGTGTGCGGCCCGATCCGGAACTGCCCCGGCTCCGGCTCCCCGACGACCTCCACCCCCGGATACCAGTTGATGTTGAACCCGTACGTCGGATGGTCCATGTGCCGCGAGAAGAAGTCGGGTTCGAGCCCGAGCGCCACTCCGAGCAGCGACAGCAGCTGCTTCTCCAGCTCGCCCATCCGGTCGAGGTACTCCTCGCACAGCTCCTGGAGCCCCGGGATCTCCGTCGGCCACACGTTCGGCGCGTACCACTCCGCGTTGACCACCGGGTCCTCGAACGGCCGGTGCGTCGCGAAGGTCAGCGACTCCTTCAGATCCGGCGGGGTCTCGGTCCCCTCCGAGTACCCGTTGGCCTCGGCGCCGGGCCCGAGCCACCCGCGCCCGCCGACCTTCGCGGAGTACGGCTCCTTGACGTCGACCGGCAGCGCGAAGAAGGCGCGCGCGGCCTCCCGGATCCGGGACCGCAGCGCCGGATCGACACCGTGCCCGGTGACGAGCAGGAACCCGGCCGTCTGGAGGGCGCCGTCGACGGTACGGGCGATGTCCTTGCGGGTCTCGTCGTCCCCGTCGATCCAGGGACGGAGATCAATGGTCGGAATGCGGGGCTCAGTCACCGATGTCCTCGTTCCAGAGTGCGGGGTTGTCCTTGATGAAGTCGCGCATCAGCCGAGTGCACTCGGCGTCGTCGAGCAGCACGATCTCCACACCGTGCTCGGCCAGCCAGCCGTGCCCGCCGTGGAAGGTGACGGCCTCACCGACGACCACCCGCGAAATACCGAACTGCCGCACCAGCCCCGAGCAGTACCAGCAGGGCGAGAGGGTCGTGACCATGGTCGTCCCGCGGTACGACCGCTGCCGCCCCGCCGCCCGGAAGGCGGCCGTCTCCGCGTGCATCGAGGGGTCGCCGTCCTGCACGCGCCGGTTGTGGCCGCGCCCCAGGAGAGTGCCGTCGGCGCCGTAGAGCGCGGCGCCGATCGGGATGCCGCCCTCGCCGAGCCCGGCGCGGGCCTCCTCGACGGCGGTGCCGAGCCAGACGCTCGCTTGTGCCTGATCCAAAGGCTTCATGTGCTCACTCTCCAGTGGCCGAAACACGAGGGCAACGTGCGGAAAGTACTCTCCCCGCAACCCGTACCCGGACGAACTGTCCGCGCCTCTGGAGGTACCCGTGCCCGCACTCACCCTCCGCGAGGTCCTGGCCCTCGACCCGGTCCGCGCCACCGAACCCGAACTCCTCGCCGGCGAGGCCGCCCTCGACCGCCCCGTGCGCTGGGTCCACTCCAGCGAGGTCTACGAGGGCGCGAACTTCCTCGACGGCGGCGAACTCCTCCTCACCAACGGCTTCGGCCTCACCGACACCGCCGCCGAGATCCGCCGCCGCTACGTCCGCGAACTGGCGGCCCGGGGCGCGTCCGGCCTGGCGGTGGAGATCGGTCGCTCCCTCCCCACGATGCCGCCGGAGGTCACGGACGAGGCCCGCCGCCTGGGTCTTCCGTTGCTGGCTCTGCACCGGGTCGTGCCCTTCGTACGGATCACCGAGGCCGCCAACCGGGCGATCGTCGCCCGCGGCCTGTCCGGCCGCTCCGTCGTACGACCCTGGGGCGACGACCACACCGCCGCCCTGCTGGCCGACCTCGCCGACCGGGCCGCGCTGAACCAGCCGGAGGTCGAGGCACGGTCCGCACTCGCCGGCTTCCACCCCGGCCCGGGTGCCCGCCTCATCGGCGTCTCCGTCCACGGCGCGCGCGAGGTCTCCTCCGTCGACCGGGCGGTACGGCTGCTGGGCGGGGCGAGCGTGCTGCGGGCGGCGTTCCCCGGGGACGTACTCGCGCTGCTCGCGCTGCCGGGCGCCGTCGCGGGTGACCCCGTCCGCGCGGTCCAGGAGGCCTTCCGTACGGCCGCGGACCCCGGACTGACCGTCGCGGTCGGGCACGTGGTCGAGGCGAGCAGCGGCTGGCTGCGCTGGAGCGACACCCTGCGGGCGGCCCGTACGACGCTGGAACTCGCGCTGACGGTCCCGGCCGCCGAACCCGCCGCACCGGAAGGCCCGTTGGTGACCTCGGCGCGGGCGCTGGCACTGGAACGGGAGCTGACCCGGGGCGGCGTCGACGCGAACCGGGACCGCCTGGCGCGGCTGGTGCAGCATGCGCTGGGCCCGCTGCTGGCGTGGGAGGCGGCCCATCCCAGCGACCTGGTGCGCACGTTGGAGGTCCATCTACGACACGGCTGCTCGCCCACCCGCACGGCGGCCCTGCTGCACATAGGCCGCCAGTCGCTCTACCAACGCCTGGAACGCATCGAGTCGTTGCTCGGCCTGGAGATCGACGACCCCGATCTGCTGGGGGAGTTGCTGGCGGCGGTGTGCGCGCATCGGGTGGTGCGGGGGATGGGGGCGGCACAGGTGCGGGGGCTGCGGACCGTGGCCTAGACGCTGCTCGGGCGGAGGGTGACTTGGCTGGGGCCGTTGAAGGGGGCGTAGCAGGTCACCGTGGGTGGGGTGCGCAGGATGTCGTCCTCGGCGAACAGTTTCCGTATGGCGTCGAGGGAGACCTCGCCGCTGACGACCGGGGCGACACGGTCGTAGAAGAGGCGTGACGACTCCGGCAACGGCTCCCCGGGCTTGCCCTCGTCCTCGCTCCACACGTCCCAGAGCAGGGTCTCGACCTTGTTGAGGGCGGCGAGGTCGAGACGGATGTTGCCGGCGACGAACCGCTCGCCCCAGAACGGTCCCTCCTCCGGCGGATGCAGCCCGAAGGCCGCCGGGTCCGCGCCACCGGCTCGGATGGCCTGCCAGGCCTCGCCCGCGACGAGGAAACGGTCACGCGGTACGTCCATCGGGTCGAAGCCGATGCTCCAGTGGTCCGCGATGACGGGGTCGGTGAGCTGGGAGTCGGCGAGGAGCCAGCCGCGGTCGTCGTGCCAGTACTCGGTGACTACGTGATCGCTGTGGAAACGGTCGGAGTCGTCCGCGCCGAAGTAGTCGGCGAAGCCGGAACGGATACGGGCCGGGATGCCCAGGTGCCGCAGGAACGAGCAGTGCAGCAGCGAGAAGTCCCGGCAGGTCCCGACGAACCGGTCGCCCACTTCGCGTTCTTGAGTGAGCGGGGTGTCGTTCCGGTCGACGAGGATGCGGAGGATGTCGTCGATGTAGCGGGTCTCGGCGTCGTTGTGCAGGCGGTCGGTGGGGTGGACGTGGTCGTAGAAGCCGGCTTCCAGACGGTGGACGATCAAGTCGCGGGCGATACGGGCGAGTTGGGCTGGGTCGCTTGGGAGATCGGCGTAACGGTCGGCGAGGGCGCCCGGGTCGGAGTACGTGCTCTGGGTGGCGTAGAAGGTGCGGAAGTCGAAGGGCATGACATCGCACCGTGTCAAAATTCGCCCCGGATTGTCCAGAGTTCGGGGATGCCGCTTCTTGGAATGTTGCTGTGGGGCCACTCGCTTCTTGTCAGTGTCGGGCTTCCGCGGACCGAGTAAAGGGCGCTGCGCTGCGCTCCGCGTCGGCTTCGCCGATGGCCCTGCGGGCCACCCTTGACTAGGTCCGCGGAAGCCCGTTGGAGAAGCGAGCGAGTGGCCGGGAGGAGTGGGGGGCCGGGGCATGCCAGCGCTTACGTTGGCTGCGTTGTGGGCCGGTGTTACGGGCGCGTCCGCGTCTCGCCTGCACGCCGGGCTGGCTTAGCGGCCAACCACCGGTGGGGGGAGAGGGGGGAGGGGCAGGGGGGTGGGGGGTGTCTGAAAAAGTGTGTCACTTTGGGCGGAAAGTGACACACTTTTTCAGACCCACCACCCCACCCCCCTCTCTCTCGGGGCTTCGCAGGCAATGCGATGGCGGTCCCCGGTCGTGAAGCCACATCACAACCCGGCCAGACACGCGAGATGCAGAAGGCCGTACCTGCTTGCCTCCTGGTGCCCCCCGCCCCCCCGCCTCCCGCCTTCATCTGTCTCTGGGGTCCACCCGCTCGGGGTTGGCCGCTGAGCCGGCGTGGCGTGCTGGCGAGACGCGGGCGCGCATCCGTTCCGCTGGGTGCGGTCGCAGCCCACCTGGCGGGCTGACGTACCTGGGACCCCCGTTCCTCCCGGCCACTCGCTCGCTTCTCAGACGGGCTGGAGCGGACCTAGTCAAGGGTGGCCCGCAGGGCCATCGGCGAAGCCGACGCGGAGCGCAGCGCAGCGCCCTTTACTCGGTCCGCGGAAGCCCGACACTGGCAAAGAAGCGAGTGGCCCGACGTTCAGGTATCAGCACGCGCTCACCCCACCGCCCCCGGGCCACCCGCGACATCCCCAGGTAAGCGAATCCCACCCCCGACGCGTATAGGGAGTGTGAAGGAGCTGGAGTTCGCGGAGTTCTACAGCAGTAGCCGGGACCTGTGCCTCAGGGCCGTGCTTGCCGGCGTGGGGGAGCGGCAGCTCGCCGAGGATCTGGTGGCCGAGGCGTTCACCCGGGCGTGGGTGGCCTGGCCGAAAGTCGGGCGGCATCCGGCGCCCCGGGCATGGGTCGTGCGTACGGCGTTCAACGCGCGTGTCTCGTGGTGGCGGCGGAGACGGCGCGAGGTGGCCCTCGATGATGCCGGGCACGACCGGGCCGCCCCCGCGGTCGCCGAGGCCGGCCTCGACCCCGCGCTGCTCGTCCTGCTGCGCCAACTGCCGCGCCGGCAGCGGGAGGTGATCGCCTTCCGGGTCTTCCTGGACCTCGACACCGAGGCGACGGCAAAGGCCCTGGGGATCGCGCCCGGCACCGTCACCGCCCACCTGTCACGGGCCGTCGCGACCCTGCGCGGCCATCTCGTCACCCCGGAGGCCTGATCATGACCGAACACGACACGGATGTAACCGACGTGACCGACGTACTCGACGCGCTGCGGACCTCGTTCACCGACGTCACTCTCGACACTCCCGTCGAGCGGATCGTCGCCGCCGGACGCGCGCGGCGGAGCAGGCGGCGCGTCGTCGCCGTGGTGGGCGCGGCGGCCGTGACCGCGCTGGCGCTGGGTGTGTCCAGCTACGGCAACCCGTCCACGGCACCCCCGTCGGACGAACTCGCCACCGGCGCGGGCACCGTGCACATCCACACCGCCGCCTACGCCGTCGACAGCCTCAAGAACGGTTCCGTCAGGGTGAGTTGGGACAAGCAGGCCTACTTCGACGATCACGCGGGGCTGGAGAAGGCGCTGCACGAGGCGGGGTTCCCGGTGCTCATCAAGGTGGGCGAGTTCTGCCGGGGGACCGGTGACCCGGCGACACTGGACCGGCACGGTTCCGGGCCCGGTGTCGAGAAGGTGCGCACCGCCCATCGGGAGGCTGACGACCGGGTCGTCTTCGACTTCGATCCCGCCGCCGTGCCCACCGGGAAGCAGTTCTTCATCGGTTACCTGTCGGCCGCCCAGCTGAAGATCACCGGCGGTCGACCCGGTTCCGTCGAGCGCATCGTCCCCGCGGACACGGGTCGGTTGACCTGCTCCAGCGACCTGCCGAAGTTCGGCTGAGCGGGTTCTCCGTCAGGTGGCGGTCAGAAGCCGTGACATGAGGCTGATGAACTGGCGTCGCTGGGCGGCTGTCAGCGGTGCCAGCACGTCGTCCTGGATCTGGTCGACCACGGCGTCGAGTACGAGGAGGACGTCCACGCCCTGAGGCGTGATCGTCACGATGTTCCGGCGCCTGTGGTCGGGGTCGACCCTGCGTTCGACGAGGCCGCGCGCTTCGAGCTCGGTGAGTGCCGCGGTGACGTCGCTCCGGTCGATCCCGGTGTCGCGGCCGAGGTCGGCCTGGCTCGCGGGCCCCCACTGTTCGAGTGCGGCGAGCAGCCGGTAGTGGTAACTGCGCAGGCCGTCGCCCCTGGCTTCGAATCCGGCGGTGAGCAGTGCCGTGGAGCGCGCGTAGGCGCGGCTGACGAGCCAGGTCGGGCGGTCCTTGAGCCGGTCCGGCGTACGGCCGGGCTGAACGGGGTGCGCAGGCATGCCCTCAGATTACCGATTGTGGGTGCGGCCAACAACGTCTATGTTGGGTGAGCCAACATTGGCGGGGCGACATTGGACAGGCCAACATTCGCCGGGTTGGCGGCGGATCCGTCAGTCATCAAGGAGATCTCACGATGAACTCCACGCCCACCGACACACCCGATCGCGTCCTCGTGGTCGGCCGCAGCCCCGGCGTCCTCGTCGCCGCGGTCGATCTCCTGCGCGCCAAGGGCTACACCGCCGACGCGACCAACCAGTTCGACCGGGTTCTCGACGACTACGACGTCACCGGCCTCGACGTACTGGTCTTCGGCGGGATGGTCCCGGCCGACACCAAGGAGTACCTGCGCGCGGAGGTCGCGAAGCGCAACCCGCGGGTGACCTTCGTCCAGGGACTCGCCGGTATCGCCGGTGTCATCGCCGCCCAGGTCGAGGCCCTCACCGGCGACGGGCGACAAGGCCTGGACGGTGGTGCCGAGATCGCCTACGACGCCGTCCGCCGGTCCGTGCGGCTGACGCTCGGTGAACCCGCGCACGTCACCGTCGACGCCCTGTGGCTCACCTCCTTCGTGCCGCCCGAGCCCAGGAGCACCTCGCTGCGGGTCTTCGACGGTGATCGCGGCACGGGGGCCCACGTCGTCCCGCTGCCCGACCAAGTGCCGTTCGAGGCCTCCTTCGTCACCGTCGCCGTCGACGGCCTGGTCCGCGTGTTCACCGTCGGAGAGATGCCCACCGCGGTCACCCGGATGGCCCCCACCTCGGCGAACGACCGGCGGCTCCCCGAAGTCGACCCGGTCACCACCGGCAGCGACGACCACTGACGCGGGCGCGGGCGGCGCGGGCGGCGCGGGCGGCTCGGGCGCTCGGGTCGCCGGGCCGTCGATTAGCCCGCGACCCGCAGCAACAGCTTCCCGGTGCTCGTCCGCGCCCCCATCAGCCGGTGTGCCTCCGCTGCCTCCTCCAATCCGAACTCCGCCGTCACGGGCAACGACACCGTGCCGTCGGTCACCGTCGCGAACGCCCGCCCGGTCAGGGTGCGTAGGGCTGCGGGGTCGGTCCGGGCCAGGGTGAGGATCGAGAAGCCGGAGACGGAGAGGGCGCCGGGGTACAGGTCGGGCTGGCCCACCTGCCACGGTGGCGCCGAGCTCGCGTTGCCGAAGGAGACCAGGCGGCCGTAGGTCGTGAGGGAGGCCAGGGCGGCACGGAGGGTGTCGCCGCCGACCGGGTCCAGGGCCAGGTCGACCCCGCGGCCGGACGTCGCCGCCCGTACCGGAGCCTCGAACTCGCCCACGAACACGTCGTCGTAGCCGTACCGCCCCGCGAACTCCGCCTTCGCCGCGCTCGATACGACCCCGTACACCGCCCCGGCCCCCGCCGCCCGCGCCAACTGCCCCACCACCGTGCCGATTCCGCCCGCCGCGCCCTGCACGAGCAGCGTCTCGCCGGGCTGGAGGCGGCCGACGGTGTGGACGAGGGCGTAGGCGGTCGGGAGGACGGTGGGGAGGGTGGCGGCCGTGCGGAGGTCCATGTCCTGGGGGAGGGGGAAGGTCGTCGCCGCCTCGGTCACGACCACCTCCGCGTACGCGCCGCCCGCCGTCAGGGCCGCCACCTCCTGCCCCACGGTGAGGTCTTCGACGCCGGGGCCGACCTCCCGGACACGGCCCGAGACCTCAAGTCCCGGTACGAAGGGGAGACTTGGCACCCGGTATCCCTCGCCCCGTGCCTTGAGGTCGGCGAAGTTCACCCCGGTGTACGCCACTTCGACGCTCACCTGGCCGGGGCCGGGGCGCGGTATCTCCGCCTCCACGACCTTCAGGACCTCGGGACCGCCGTACTCCTGGACCTCGACCGCGCGCATGCCGGACTCCCCGCTCGACTGTTCAATGAAAAGCGAACACTCGCGAGTGTATGGTTTTCATCGAACACTCGGCAAGCGGAGGCGGACATGGCGGCACAACGGACCGGCGTCGGCACCAGCCACCGCCCCGCCCCGGAACACACCCACCCCGACGGCGTCTCCGTACAGACGGCTCTCGCCGCCCTCGCCGATCCCGTACGCATCGCCCTGGTGCGGGAGTTGGCCGGTTCGGCGGACTGGTCCCGCAGCTGCGGCAGCTTCGACGTGCCGGTGGGCAAGGCCGCCCTGAGCCACCACTTCGCCGTGCTGCGGGGCGCGGGCATCGTGGAACAGCGTGACGAGGGGCCCAGGCGGGTCAACCGGCTGCGGAGGGAAGAGTTCGGTGCCCGGTTCCCGGGGCTGCTGGACCTCGTACTGCGTGCAGAATGAATCGGGTCATGTGCCGAACAACGGCCCGTCGTACCTCCTCCAGGCAAGGAAGACCCTCATGACCTCCCCGAAGACGGTTCTGATCACCGGTACGTCCTCCGGCATCGGCCTGGCCACGGCGGTCGGCACCGCCCGGGCGGGCTGGACGACCATCGCCACCATGCGCGACACCGGCAAGGCGGACGCCCTGCTCAAGGCCGCCGCCGAGGCGGGCGTCGCGAACCGCGTCCAGGTCAGGCGCCTGGACGTGACCGACACGGACGGCCTCACCGCCTGCCTCGACGAGGTCGTCGCCGAGCACGGCCGCCTGGACGCGCTGGTCAACAACGCCGGCGCCGCCCAGGTCGGCACCATCGAGCAGAGCAGCGTCGAGGACGTCCGCGCGGCCATGGAGGTCAACTTCTTCGGCGTGGTCGCGATGACCCGGGCCGCCCTGCCGCACCTCCGTGCGTCGAAGGGCCGGGTCGTCACGGTCAGCAGCGTCGGCGGCGCCGTCGGTCAGCCGTTCAACGAGGCGTACTGCGCGGCCAAGTTCGCCGTCGAGGGCTTCATGCAGTCGCTCGCGCCGGTCGCCGCGACCGTCGGCGTCGACGTCACCGTGGTCGAACCGGGCGCGGTGGCGAGCGAGTTCGTCGCCAACCTCGGTCTGGACGTCCCGGCCCTGCTCGCCGCCGCCGGTCCCTACGCCCCGGCGCTTCAGGCCTACATCGCCCGCACCCAGCAGTCGTTCGGCAACGCCCAGACGCCGGCCGAGGCGGCCGCCCCGATCGTCGACGCCCTGACCGCCGCGCACCCGCCCTTCCGCGTGCAGACCTCGCAGTGGGCCCGCGACTTCGTCGCCACGACCCTCGCCGACCCCGACGGCTCCGCCGTCCAGACCCTCACCGGCGGCTGGGTGCGCTGACCGCTCCGCGTCCGTGATCCCTCTGAACGCCTCCGGCTCTCGCCGCGTCACAGGGTCGGGTCAGGCGTAGGAGGGGGATTCGGCGTGAAGAAGCACCCGAAGAGGTACCTGTGGGCCTTCGTGGTCGTCGCGATCGTCGCTGTGGTGGTCCTGGTCGCCCTGGCCGTGCGCGGGCTCATGAATCCGGGTGCCGACGACAGGACCGTGAGCGGCGCCCGGCCGAAGGCCGACACCGGCAGCAGCCCCGGAGCCGGCAGCAGCCCCGGCACGGGCAGCAGCCCCCGCGCCGGCGTCGGTCGCGAGTGCGTCGGCACCCGCCCCGTCGACAGCCTTCCCCACGCCTACGACGACGACTCCCCCCTCGAACGCGTCGTCGCGCGCATCGACAAGCTCGCGCACGCCGACCGCTACACCGCGGTCTACACCGGCCTCTCCCTCGACGAGGACAGCAAGAGCGTGGACGTGTGGCGCGTGCCCTCGGCCGCCTTCGACGCCGAGGTCTGCGGGGGCGTGGTGAAGGGCGTGACCGTGCGGCTGCACGGCGCCGACGTCGACCGGCGCACGCTCGACGCGCTGGCCGAGCGGATCGGCGACGACATGCGTCGCTGGGACGGCACCTTCCAGATGCGCGAAGTCGGCGTGGACGAGCGGGGGTTCGTGCTGGTCGGGGTCGACGACCCCGACACGGCACGACCGATCGTCGAGAAGGCCTACGGCGCGCGGAACGGCCGGTACATCAAGGTCGAGCACGTGAATCAGGCGTCGGCCTTGACCGGTTCAGCCTGAACCCGCCCCTTCGTTCCCAGTACCGACCGCAGCACCACGTACAGCACCGCGCTCAGCACGAATCCCACGATCGGCGTGCTGTCGCCGAACGACGGCCAGTGCTTCGGGACGTAGCCGACGTAGTCCTCCTGGTTGGAGAAGAGCGGGACCGAGACCGCGATGCCGATCAACAGGGCTGCCAGACCGGGCCAGTTGGTGAAGGTGGGGTCGGTCAGGCGGGGGGCCAGTTCGTCGGTGGGGACACGGGACTGGAACCAGCGCTCCACCAGGACCACGCCCAGCCAGGGCGCCACCCAGTACGCGATGACCAGCAGGAACGCCTCGTACGCAGAGCCCGCGTCGGACAGCGACGCCCACGCCGCCGCCGTACCGGCCACGCCCGAGACCACCACCAGGACACTGCGGTTGAGCCACGCGGGGAGCTTCAGGCCGAGGGCAGTGAGGGAGATCGCGCCGGAGTAGACGTTCAGCGCGTTCGCCGAGACCGCGCCGAGGATGATCGCGATCAGCACCAAGTCGCCCAGCCAGCCGGGGAGATGACCGGTGAAGGCCGCGGTCGGGGTCGCGTCCTTGGGGGCCAGCAGCGTTGCCGAGGCCGCGCCCATGACGGCGACGAGCGTGACCGACACGAACAGGCCGACCGCCGGGTAGAGGATCGTCCTGAACTTGTTCGCCGTACGGGGGAGATAGCGCGAGTAGTCCGTCGCGTACGGGTTCCAGCCCGCCGCGTAGCCCCAGGCCGCAGAGAACGCGAGCAGGAAGCCGCCCACGCCGCCGCCCGTGCCGCCTCCGCCGAGGTGCGCGTCCTTGAAGGTCCAGATGCCGGCCAGCAGGAAGATCAGCGCCAGGGCCGGGAACGCGTACTTCTCGAAGGTGTGCACGAAGTTGTGGCCGATGAAGCCGATGAGGATCTCGGCCACGACCACGAGCAGCAGGGACGGGAGGGGGCGCAGACCGGTGAGCGTGTTGAGCGCGAACGCCGCGCTCACGCTGTTCACCGCGAACCAACCGACGCCCGCCACAAGGCCGTTGGCCGCCGACGGGAGGATGTTGCCGCGGAAGCCGAACGAGAAGCGGCCGATCACCATCTGCGGGACGCCGAAGCGCGGGCCGTCCAGGGAGAGGAAGCCCTGGGTGATCGCGCCGAGGCCGGTGCCCAGGACGATCGCGGCGGTCGCCTGCCAGAAGCTCAGGCCGAAGAAGAGGACCGAGATCACGCCGATGTAGACGGTCGCGAACTCGATGTTGGGGGAGGCCCAGGTCCAGAGCAGCTGGAGCGGGCTGCCGTGGCGTTCGGCGTCGGGGATGGGCTCGGCACCGGCCGTCTCGACGGCGATGACCTTGTCACCGTATTCGGGGGCGAGGGTGCCGGTTGAGTCGGCGGGAGCAGTCGTCATGCGAGGTAAGTGTCCGGTTCCTGCCGGTCCGGGCCCAGAGGCGCAATGTCCGTACCGGGCCGCTCACCGGCGTACAACCTGCACGTATCACTCGGCCTTGGGGTCGTCCTTGAGGTCGTCCTTGTTCAGGGACTTCAGGAACTCGGGGTTGTCGTCCGGCGCGACCCACCGGCCCTGCGCTGCCGACGCCCCGTCCGGGGACCGCCGCGCCCGGCCCGCGATCAGCCACGCGACCGGACCGACCAGGACCTCGCCGAAGAGCAGGATCACGAACACCCACGCCAGCTTCGGCATGCCCCGCACGTCCTCCTCGGGCGTGTTCAGGCAGTCCACGAAGGCGTAGATCCACAGGGCCAGGACCAGCAGGATGGGCAGATACCTGAGCATGGTGGCGAGATTCTCCTGAGTGGTGGGACGGCCCCGGTGACGGGGTCAGGTTAGCGGGTGGGTAAGAATCACCGCCCCCGGCTTGTCCTGTTCGGTACCGCGCGGAGGATGGGGGGATGGCGCGAGTGGTCGTGCGGTGCAGTCAGGGGCATCTCTTCTCTACGGTGTGGGTGCCCTTCGCCTCGTTCAAGGCCGTGCGGCTGGGACGGTCGCGCTATCAGAGATGTCCCGAATGCGGACGTTTCCGGCTGGTGCGGCAGGCATCCGACGGCACGACCCGCAACGGCGACCCGTGAGCCGGGTCGCCGGACCCGTGCCGGATACTGGGACACATGGCTTACGACGATCTTCGCTCCCTGCTCAGGGCACTGGAGCGCGAGGGAGACCTCAAGCGCATCAAGGCCGAGGTGGACCCGTATCTGGAGGTCGGGGAGATCGTCGACCGGGTCCAGAAGGCCGGTGGTCCCGCGCTGCTCTTCGAGAACCTCCGCGGATCGAGCATGCCCCTCGCCATGAACGTCTTCGGGACCGACCGGCGGCTGCTGAAGGCGCTCGGGCTGAAGTCGTACGGCGACATCTCGGACAAGATCGGCGGGCTGCTGCGGCCCGAGCTGCCGCAGGGGTTCGTGGGGGTGCGGGACGCGTTCGGGAAGCTGGGGTCGATGACCCACGTGCCGCCGAAGAAGGTCAAGGACGCGCCCGTGCAGGAGGTTGTGCTCACGGGCGACGACGTCGATCTCGACGCGCTGCCCGCCCTGTTCACCTGGCCGCAGGACGGCGGGTCCTTCTTCAATCTCGGGCTCACGCACACCAAGGACCCGGAGAGCGGGATCCGCAATCTCGGGCTCTACCGGCTCCAGCGGCACGACAAGCGCACCATCGGCATGCACTGGCAGATCCACAAGGACAGCCGCAACCACTACCAGGTCGCGGCCCGGCGCGGGGAGCGGCTGCCCGTCGCGATCGCCTTCGGGTGTCCGCCCGCCGTGACCTACGCCTCCACCGCGCCGCTTCCCGGTGACATCGACGAGTACCTGTTCGCCGGGTTCATCGCCGGTAAGCGGATCGAGATGGTCGACTGCAAGACCGTGCCCTTGCAGGTGCCGGCGCAGGCCGAGGTCGTCATCGAGGGGTGGCTGGAGCCCGGCGAGATGCTGCCGGAGGGGCCGTTCGGCGACCACACCGGGTTCTACACGCCCCAGGAGCCGTTCCCGGCCCTCACCATCGACTGCGTCACGATGAGGAAGCGGCCGTTGCTCCAGTCGATCGTCGTAGGGCGGCCCCCGACGGAGGACGGACCGCTGGGACGGGCGACGGAGCGCTTCTTCCTTCCCCTCCTGAAGATCATCGTGCCGGACATCGTGGACTACCACCTGCCCGAAGCGGGCGGATTCCACAACTGCGCGATCGTCTCCATCGACAAGAAGTACCCGAAGCACGCCCAGAAGGTGATGCACGCGGTCTGGGGTGCGCACATGATGTCCCTGACGAAGCTGATCGTGGTCGTCGACGCCGACTGCGACGTCCACGATCTGCACGAGGTCGCGTGGCGGGCGCTGGGCAACACGGACTACGCGCGGGACCTCTCGGTCGTGGAAGGACCCGTCGATCATCTCGACCATGCCTCCTACCAGCAGTTCTGGGGCGGCAAGGCGGGGATCGACGCGACGCGGAAGTGGCCCGAGGAGGGCTACACGCGGGACGGCGGCTGGCCCGAGATGGTGCTGTCCGACCCGGAGACGGCGGCGAAGGTCGACCGCCGATGGAAGGAGTACGGCCTGTGAGCAGCGCGTCAGCCGCGATCCCGCAGCCGGGGCGCACCAAGGCGTTCCTACGCCTCGTCATGATCGAGCACTCCGTCTTCGCCCTGCCCTTCGCCTACATCGCGGCGCTGACCGCGATGTTCCAGTGGGACGAGAACATCCACTGGGGGCGACTGCTGCTGGTCACCATCTGCATGGTGGGGCTGCGCACGTTCGCGATGGCGGTGAACCGGATCATCGACCGGGAGATCGACGCCCGTAACCCGCGCACCGCGCACCGCGAGCTGGTGACCGGCGCGATGACGGTCAAGCACGCGTGGACGGGCGCGCTGGTCGCACTGGTCGTCTTCCTCGGCTCGGCCGCGCTCCTGAACCCCCTCTGCCTCGCGCTGGCCCCCATCGCGGTGATCCCGATGGTCGTCTACCCCTACGGCAAGCGGTTCACGAACTTCCCGCAGGCCATCCTCGGTCTCGCCCAGGCGATGGGCCCGGTCGGCGGCTGGCTGGCGATCACCGGCGAGTGGTCCTGGGACGCGGTGATCCTCGGTCTCGCCGTCGGCATCTGGATCGGCGGCTTCGACCTGATCTACGCCTGCCAGGACATCGAGACCGACCGCGAGATCGGCGTCATGTCGGTCCCGGCCCGCTTCGGCATCCCGGCGTCCATCTGGGGCGCGCGCGTCTGCCACGCCCTCACCACGGCCCTCCTCGCCTGGTACGGCGCGGCGACCGGCGCGGGCGCCTTCTTCTGGTTCGGCCTGCTGATCGTCGCGGGCGCGTTCGTGTACGAGCACTCGATCGTCCGGCCGCATGATCTTTCGCGGTTGAACAGGGCGTTCTTCAGCGTCAACGGGTTCATCGGGATCGCGCTGTTCGTGTGCGCGCTGCTGGATCTGCTGGTGCGCGGGCTCACGGTGTAGGCGAGGTTCGCCGGGCAGAGCGGAGCGGCCTACGCCGTCAGTGCGCCGCGCTCCCCGGTGACGGCCCGCCGCCGGAACGCGAACGCCGCCCCCACCCCCGCCGCCAGTCCGACCAGATGCGCCTGCCAGCTCACCCCCGACTGGGTCGGGGCCAGGCCGAGCAGCATCGACGTGCCCCAGACCACGCCGATCACCAGGCCGACGGCTATGCCCAGCGGGCGGCGCTCGACGAAGCCGGTGACCAGGAGGAAGCCGAAGAGGCCGAAGATCAGGCCGGAGGCGCCCGCCGTGTTGGTGTGCGCCGGGGATATGAGCCAGACGCCGAGACCGTCCGCGACGATGATCAGCGCGCAGACCGCGGCGAAGCGACGGATGCCGCCCAGCGCGGCGAGGAAGCCGAACACCAGCAGCGGCACACTGTTCGCCGCCACATGGGCGAAGCCGAAGTGGATGAACGCGGCCGGCACGATGTCGAGCAGCTCGGACGGCTGACGCGGCACGATCCCGAGGCTGTCCAGGGCGTGCCCGGACACCACGTCCACCACTTCGAGCAGCCACAACAGCGCGACCCAGCCCACCATCAGCTTGGCCGCGGCCTTCGCGCGGTCGCCCCGCGACCACTCCGACTCCGTACCGATCCTCGTACCGGACATGGCACCCCCCACGGTCCACTCGCGGTCCACTGGTCCCCACAGAAGAACGCCCCGGCCCCCTTGGCCGGTTCCCGTTCCGCGACGCCAGCTAGGCTCGGTCCCGTGAACCCAGTCAAGCCAGGAGAGACGCCGCGTACGCCTTGGATCGTAGGGGTGTCCGGCGCTTCCGGCACCCCATACGCGGCTGCGGTGCTCCGCGGGCTGCTCGACGCGGGCGAGAGTGTCGACCTCGTCGTGTCCCGGGCGTCCCGGCTCACCCTCCTCGACGAGACGGGGATCTCCTTCAGGGACGCGCACTGGCAGGACGACCTGCGCGAATGGCTGGCCCGCGGCGCCGACGGCAAGCCCGGCACCTTCGAGCCCGACATCACCGCCGTACGGCACTGGAGCGCGGGCGACCTCGCGGCGGGGCCGTCCTCGGGGTCGTACCCGGCGAAGGGGATGCTGATCGTGCCCGCGTCGACCGCCTGTGTCGCCGGGGTCGCCCTCGGGCTGAGCAAGGACCTGCTCCAGCGCGCGGCGAGCGTGACCCTCAAGGAGCGGCGCAGGCTGGTGGTGTCCGTACGCGAGACGCCGTTGAACGGGCAGACGCTGCGGCATCTGGTGACCCTGGACGACCTGGGCGCGGCCGTGGTGCCGGCCTCGCCCGGTTTCTACGCCGGCGCCACCCACATCCAGGACCTGGTGGACTTCGTCGCCGGGCGGGTCCTGGACGCGGCGGGCGTCGAGCACGATCTGTACCGCCGGTGGAAGGGCGACCTCGGGGGGTCCCGCACCACCGGCAACTGACTTACCGCACCCAGTAATTCAGGCACCAAAGAATTCATCCTCATCACCGGAAGGCAATCGATCGCATGGACGCGGTGGACAGGCAGCTCATCCAGGCCCTGAGAGAGAACGGCCGGGCCTCCTACGCGGAGCTGGGGCGCCTCGTCGGCCTGTCGGGACCCAGCGTCACCGACCGCATCAACCGGCTGGAGGCGGCCGGTGTCATCACCGGCTACCGCGCGACCGTCGACTCGGCCTCGCTCGGCCTCGGCGTGATCGCCCTGATCGGCATCTCCCTCTCGGACGCCGCCGACCACGAGGACGTGGCGGCCCGGCTGAAGGACCTCAGCGAGATCGAGGACTGCTGGTTCATCGCGGGCGAGGACTCGTTCATGCTCAAGGTGCGGGCACCGGACGTGGACGGCCTGGAGAAGACCATCCGGCGGCTGTCCGGGACCAAGGGCGTGTCCCGTACCCGTACGACCATCGTGCTCTCCACGAAGTGGGAGAACCGGGTCGGAGAGCTGCCCGAAGAGGCGTAGTGACGTAGGCGTACCGTTTAACAGGGCTGTCGAGTCTGTCGTAGGAAGAGGTAAGGGCATGGATGTCGGGCTCAAGCGCGAGCTGGAGCAGAAGGTCCGCTCCGGTGAGCGGCTGTCCCGCGAGGACGGCGTCGCGCTGTACGAGTCGGACGACCTGGCCTGGCTGGGCGGGCTGGCGCACGAGGTGCGGACGCGGAAGAACGGCGATGTCGTCCACTTCAACGTCAACCGCCACCTCAACATGACGAACGTGTGCACCGCGTCCTGCGCCTACTGCTCGTTCCAGCGCAAGCCGGGCGAGAAGGACGCGTACACGATGCGCATCGAGGAGGCCGTCCGCCTCGCCAAGGCGATGGAGGGCGAGAACCTCACCGAGCTGCACATCGTCAACGGCCTGCACCCGAACCTCCCCTGGCGCTACTACCCGCGCTCCCTGAGCGAGCTGAAGAAGGCCCTCCCGAACGTCTCGTTGAAGGCCTTCACGGCCACGGAGATCCATCACTTCGAGACGATCTCCGGGCTGAGCGCGAGCGAGATCCTCGACGAGCTGATCGAGGCCGGGCTGGAATCCCTCACCGGCGGCGGCGCGGAGATCTTCGACTGGGAGGTCCGGCAGCACATCGTGGACCACCGCACGCACTGGGAGGACTGGTCGCGCATCCACCGGCTGGCGCACGAGAAGGGGCTCAAGACCCCGTGCACCATGCTCTACGGCCACATCGAGGAGCCGCGCCACCGCGTGGACCACGTGCTGCGGCTGCGTGAACTCCAGGACGAGACCGGTGGTTTCCAGGTCTTCATCCCGCTGCGCTACCAGCACGACTTCGTGGACATGAAGGACGGCAAGGTCCGCAACCGCCTTCAGGCGCGCACGCAGATGGCGACCGGTGCCGAGGCCCTCAAGACCTTCGCGGTCTCGCGGCTGCTGTTCGACAACGTCCCGCACGTCAAGGTCTTCTGGGTCATGCACGGCGTCCAGACCGCGCAGCTCGCGCTCCAGCACGGCGCGGACGACATGGACGGCTCGGTCGTCGAGTACAAGATCACGCACGACGCCGACAACTACGGCACCCCGAACAAGCTCACCCGCGACGACCTCCTCGACCTGATCCGCGACGCCGGTTTCCAGCCGGTCGAGCGGAACACGCGCTACGAGATCATCCGCGAGTACGACGGCCCGGACCCGGCGCGGCGCGAGTCCCCGCAGCCGATGCGGGTGTGAAGAACACGGTTTTCCGACATGACACTGACTTTTGAACTGGACCCCGCGATAACCCCCGCCCTCCGCGAGGAGATCCTCACCCTCTGGGCGGACGTCTCCAACGCGGGGGGCTCGGTCGGCTTCGTCGCGCCGGTCACGGTGGACGAGATACGGCCCGAGCTGATCAAGCACTTCGTCTCCATGGCGGAGGGCCGCACCCGGCTGCTGGTCGGGCGGGACGGGACGGGCACGGTCGCCGCGACCGTGTTCCTCGCGTTCAACACCCACCGGCTGATGCGGCACTGGATCTGGCTCTACACGGTGATGGTCCACCCCCGCCACCAGGGCAAGGGGTACGGCCGCGATCTGCTGGCCGCCGCCGAGACGGCCGCCCGCGGTCTCGACGGCATCGAGGCGATACGGCTCACCTGCCGGGGCGGCCACGGCCTGGAGCGGTTCTACGGCTCCTGCGGCTACAAGGAGGTCGGCCGGGTGCCCGGCGCGATCCGCGTCGCCCCGGGGGACGACCGGGACGACATCTTCATGCTGCTGCCGCTGCTCTGAGCCGCCCAGGGGAGCTGCGCACCCCGCCCGAAGATCGGTGGGGGCGCGTGCTTCACTGAGTAGGACTGTTCGGTTAAGTCTGTTCGTTACGGAAGAGTGGATTGAGATGTTCCGCTACACGCTGTGGCGCCTCGGAGTCTTCGCGGGCTGCCTCGGAGTCGTCTGGGGCCTCGTCTACCTCGGCGTCTTCCCGCGCGGCTTCGGTGAGTCCAACGGCATGTGGATCGTGCTGCTGGCGCTGGTGATCTCGGCGCCGATCAGCTTCGTGGTGCTGCGCGGGGTGCGCGACCGGGCCTCGGTGCAGATCGTCGAGCGGGTCGACCGGATGAAGGCGAACCTGGACGCCAACCGCAACCAGGAGGACGAGGCGGTCGACGCCGCCGGTCCGCAGGGCCAGACGTCCTGACACCTGGGGCGAACTAGGCTTGCCCCCATGGGTGCCGTGAAGACCAAGCGGATGCCGCGTGCGGTCCGTGAGCAGCAGATGCTCGACGCCGCCGTGCGGACCTTCGGACAGCGCGGCTACATGGCCGCGTCGATGGACGAGATAGCCGAACTCGCGGGCGTGTCCAAGCCGTTGGTGTATCTCTACCTGAACTCGAAGGAAGACCTGTTCACCGCGTGCATCCGGCGCGAGGGCCAGGCGCTGACCGAGGCGGTACGGGCCGGGGTCGACACCCGCCTGCCCGCCGACCGCCAACTCTGGGACGGACTGCGGGCGTTCTTCACCCACACCGCCCAGCACCCGGACGGCTGGTCCGTCCTGCATCTCCAGGCCCGCACCCACGGCGAGCCCTTCGCGGCCGAGGTGGCCGCGCTGCGTGCCGAACTCGTCGCGTTCGTCACCGAGTTGATCGCGGTCACCGCCCGCGAGGCGCACCGCGACCGTGACCCCGACCTCGCCGAGCGCGAGGTGGCCGGTCTCGCGGAGGCGCTGGTCGGTGCGGCCGAGTCCCTCGCCGCCTGGTCCAACGCGACCCCGGGCGTCACCGCGAAGCAGACGGCGGCGACCCTGATGAACTTCGCGTGGGCGGGCCTCGGCAACCTGATGGAGGGGCGGCCCTGGTCACCGCCGACGGGCGCCGAGGACCGGCCCTGAGCCGGACGTCTCAGACGGCCCCCCACTTGCGCAGCGTCGGCGCCACCCGCTGATATCCCACCCGGTACACGGCCTTGGCGCCACGCCGGGCCACTCCTCGTACGGCCCTCTTCAGGCCCGAACCGCCCGTGCCCAGCGGGGTGGCCAGCGGGCGGCCCTTCTCGTCGAAGCCGTTGCGGGCCAGCAGGCCGCCCAGGTAGATGCCGGCGCGCTCCGGTGTGTAGTAGGGGCGCAGCGTCGGCAGCGGTCCGGCGGCGCGCAGCGCGGCCACGCGGGTGCGGGCGGCGGCGTAGGGGTCGCTCTTGCCGATGCCCTGGGCGTCGGCCCAGGCGGGGTCGGGCAACGGGAGGGCGCCGGCGTCGAGTTCGTCCCAGGAGGCCAGGCAGCCGGAGTGGACGAAGTAGTGGTTGCCGTGCGCCTCGCGGACGCCGAAGTCGGTGAGGATCGCGGTGGGGATGCCCCGCTGCATCGACTCCAGGGCGGCGGTGGAGCTGACGGTCACCAGGAGGTCGGTGCGGTCGAGGACCTCGCCCATGTTGCCGTAGACCAACTGGAGGTTGGCGGGGGCGGGTTCGGCGAGGCTGTCGACGAGGAGCTGGTAGGGGTCGGCCTCGACGTGGGTGGTGTGTTCGCCGGGGAGGCTGCGCAGCTTCATCAGGACCTGGCGGTCGGGGTGGCGCCGGGCGTGGCCTGCGGCCCGCTCCAGGAGCCGCAGCCGGTCCTGCTTGCTCTTGGGGACGGAGGGCTGGACGGCGAAGGTGAGGGTGAACGGCCGTTCGGCGGACGGCCGGTAGGGTTCGCCGCCGAGGAAGGGCAGCGCGCACTCCACGACCGAGTCCGGGTCGATCCCGACGCTCGCGAACGCGGCGCCGAACCGGTCCGCGTCGTAGGTGGAGTTGGCGAGGACGATGTCGGTGCCGCCGCGGGTCATCAGTCCGTCGATCATCTTCTCGTAGACGACGCCGACGTAGCCGGTGACGGTGATGGGCCGGTGTTCGCGGCCCGCCCAGGCCAGGCCGAGGCTGTGGGTGAGGGCGAGGACCGTGCCGCCGGAGACGGCCATGACGACGATGTCCGCGTCGGCCAGATCCGTGTTGTCGACCAGTTCGGCGGCGGGGAGTTCGCGCGCGGTGTCGGGCTCGATGCCGATCTCGGCGAGCTGCCGCTCGGTCGGGGTCGACCGGCCGCGCAGGAAGTACGCGTCGAGGGCGTGCCCCGGGGCGATCTGCTGTGCCACGGACGCTCCCCACTTCCAGCGGGTGTCCGAGTCGGCGAGTACGGCGATGCGTCTGGGGGGCATGGCTCAGGGGCCCTTCCTGGCGGGTCCGGCGAAGTGAGCCGAGGGTAAGAAGGAAGCCTGAGGAACGTATGAGCGATGTCTTGAAAGTGCCTTGGGTGGGCTGGGGTTTTCCTGTGCGGAATCCTCAAGGGCCCTTTGTTCGCCCGGGATTCCGTGATCGCCCGAAAGTGGCCGGACATGTTTTGTTCGCCCAGTGTTCACGGGGGTTCAGGCAACGGCCGGGCGCACGAACCCCTCCACATGGATCCGGCCGGTCGCGTCCCGCAGGGCGAAGCGGTCGTCGCGCGCCGCGTACTCCACTGTTCCCGGCAGCAGCACCGGCGCCCTGAACTCGGCCCGCACCAGCGCGCGTTCGGGGGTCCCGTGGGCGGCTAGGCAGCGGGCCGCCGTCCACATGCCGTGCGCGATGGCCCGGGGGAAGCCGAACAGGCGGGCGGTGAGCGGGTGGAGGTGGATGGGGTTGCGGTCGCCGGACGCGGCGCCGTAGCGCCGGCCCACGTCCTCGCCGAGCCGCCATTCGGCGACGGTGGGCAGGGGTTCGGGCTCCTCGGCCGGCTTGGGCGGCCGCTCCTCGGTGCGGTGCCGGGCGAGGTAGGTGCTGCGTGACTCCCAGACGAGGGCGCCGTCGGCCCGCATCTCGGTCGTGACCGTCGCCTCGGTGCCGCGCCGGTGCGGGGCCAACTCGTGGACGTAGACCGTGAGTTCGTACTCGCCGGTGGCGGGGACCGCGGTGTGCCGGGTGATCTCCACCGAGGTGTGGACCAGGCCGAGCAGCGGCAGCGGGAAGGCGCGGCAGCTCATCAGGCGCATGGCCAGCGGGAAGCCGAGGACGTGCGGATAGGTGACGGGCAGGGCGTCGTCGCCGGTGGGGAAGCCGCAGACCCGCTCGTAGGCGGCCAGCTTGCCCAGGTCCACGCGGACGCCGGGCAGGACGAGCCGGGTGCGGGGGAACTCGGCGTCGGCGCGGGGCCGTTTGAAGGGGGAGAGGAGGGCGCCGCGGAGAAGGAGCGGGGTGAGTGCGGGGGTGTCGGTGAGGGGTGGATAGGGGTTGGCCATGTCCCACTCCCGGGTGGTGTCCTGGGCGGCTCTTTTCGGCTTACTTCGGAGTAAGGTTACCGCAGGTAAGGCCAAGTGGGGCGAGCCGGACGGTCCATGGCGGGTGCATGGACGACGCACCGCCGGCGCACGGCCGGCCCATGGCCGACAAAACGCTGCGAACCCGCCGAGGTTGCACAGGCCCGGCCCGGTACCACCCCCGAACCCGCACAAAGTCCCCACGAGGGACCCGTACGATCTTCGACCTGACCCGAGGTAACACCCGGCCGTGGGTCTGGATGAACACCTCGGTACGCACCATGCGTACCTAATGCAGCAGAGCGGTACAAGCTGCGCGCCTCAGGAGCTGCCATGTCCCTCGCCTACCCGTCCGGCTACGACTACGACGGTACGCCCGTACTCGTCGAGCCCGAGATACGGCGGCTGGACGGCGTGGTCCGCGAGGTCTCCGTACCGCCGCTGGTGGCGCCGGCCACGCACGGCTCGCTCGCCGACGTGCCGTTCGAGAACGCGGCGGCCGCCCCCGACCACCTGGTCCTCAGCAGGCAGGCGGAGGACGGGAGTTGGACGGACGTCACGGCGGCCGAGTTCGCCGAGCAGGTGCAGGCCGTCGCCAAGGGGCTGATCGCGGAGGGCCTCGCGCCGGGCGACCGGATCGCGGTCATGGCCCGTACGTCGTACGAGTGGACGCTCCTCGACTTCGCCGCGTGGGCGGCCGGTCTGGTCACCGTCCCCATCTACCCGACCTCCTCCCTCTTCCAGATCCGCTGGATCCTCCAGGACACGGGCGCCGTCGCGATGGCCGCCGAGACGGTCGCGCAGGCCTCGTCGCTCGGCCCGGAGACGCCACGCCTCCCCGACCTGCGCCACATGTGGGTCTTCGAGAAGGGCCACCTGGACCGGCTGGCCGAACTCGGCCGGACCGTCCCGGACCAGGAAGTCGCCGTACGGCGCGGGGTGTTGCTGCCCGACACGCTCGCCACCGTCATCTACACCTCCGGTACCACCGGCCGCCCCAAGGGCTGCGCGATCACCCACGGCAACTTCCTCGCCGAGGTCGACAACGCGATCGAACTCCTCTACGGCGTCTTCAAGAACAAGCCGAACGAGGAACCCTCCACGCTCCTCTTCCTCCCCTACTCCCATGTCTTCGGCCGGATGGTCGCGGTCGCCTGCATCCGCGCCCGGGTCCGCCTCGGCCACGCCGCGAGCCTCAAGTCCGAGGACCTGCTGGCGGATCTGGCGAGCTTCCAGCCCACCTTCCTGCTGGCCATCCCGTACATGCTGGAGAAGGTCTTCAACAACGCGCGGGCGAAGGCGGAGAAGGGCGGCCGGGGCAAGGTCTTCGACCGCGCGACCAATGCGGCCGTCCGCTACGGCGAGGCCCTGGAGACCCGCCAGTCCGGCAAGGGCTCCGGCCCGAGCGGCCCGCTGCGGACGGCCCGCGCCTTCTACGACCCGCTCGTCTACCGCAAGATCCGCAACGCCCTTGGCGGCAAGCTCCGTTACGTCATCTGCGGCGGCTCCCCGCTGGGCCGCAGGCTCGCCGCGTTCTACGCCGGCGCGGGCATCGAGATCTTCGAGGGCTACGGCCTGACGGAGACCACGGCCGCGGCTACTTGCACGCCGCCCCTCAAACCCCGTCTGGGGACGGTGGGTTGGCCGATGCCCGGCACCAAGGTCCGGATCGCCTCGGACGGCGAGATCCTGCTCGCCGGCGGCCAGGTCTTCCGCGGCTACTGGGATCCGCACGGCGAGGGGGTCGTCCCCGCCTCCCAGGACGGCTGGCTCGCCACCGGCGACATCGGCCGCCTCGACGACGAGGGCTATCTGACCATCACCGGCCGCAAGAAGGAGATCCTGATCACCGCGGGCGGCAAGAACGTGGCCCCGGCCCCGCTGGAGAACTGGCTGCGCGCCCACCCCCTGATCGCCCAGTGCATCGTCGTCGGCGACCGCCGCCCCTACGTCGCCGCCCTCATCACCCTCGATCTCGAAGGCATCACCCACTGGCGCCAGATGAACGGCAAGCACCCGGTCCCCGCCGAACTCCTCGTCGAGGACGACGAGTTGAGAGCGGTCCTGCAACGAGCCGTCGACGACGCCAACAAGCTGGTCTCCCGCCCCGAGTCCATCCGCCGCTTCAGCGTCCTCCCGGTGGACTTCTCGGAGGCGGCGGGCCATCTGACGCCGTCGATGAAGCTGCGGCGGGAGGTTGTCATGCGGGACTTCGCGAAGGACGTGGAGGCGCTGTACGACGTGCGGCCGTGAACAGGAACGCGGACCAGGCCTCCGGGGAGACGGTGAGGTGCGCGGCGGCGGGGTTGGGGTTCTTGGAGTCGCGGATGTGGATGGTGTGGGGGCAGGCGGAAACTTCTACGCACTCGCCGCCTTCGCCGCCGCTGTGACTTGACTTCCGCCAGACGTAGGCGACTTCGAGGCAGTCGCCGCCCTCGCCGCCGCTGTAGCTGGACTTGAACCAGCTCAACTGCTTTATGTTCATCGTTGCTCCAGCATCTCTCGTGCTCAGGAACTGCTGGCCGAACTGGAGTAGACGAATGCGGACCAGGCCTCCGGCGAGACGGTGAGGTGCGCGGCGGCGGGGTTCTTGGAGTCGCGGATGTGGATGGTGTGGGGGCAGGAGGCGACTTCCACGCATTGGCCGCCCTCGCCGTCGCTGTAGCTCGACTTCCGCCAGGCGTAAGCGACTTCGAGGCATTCGCCGCCTCCGCCGCTGCTGTAGCTCGACTTGAACCAGCTCAACTGCTCCATGTTCGCTGCTCAGGAACTGCTGGCCGAGTTGGGGTAGAGGAACGCGGACCAGGCCTCAGGGGAGACGGTGAGGTGCGCGGCGGCGGGGGTCTTGGAGTCGCGGATGTGGATGGTGGCTGGGCAGGCGGCAACTTCTACGCACTCGCCGCCTTCGCCGCTGCTGTAGCTCGACTTGTGCCACACGTAAGCGACTTCGAGGCACTGGCCGCCCTCGCCGCTGCTGTAGCTCGACTTGAACCAGCTCAACTGCTCTATGTTCATCGTTGTTCCAGCATCTTCTCGATCAGGTCCAGGGACTCCTGCGGGTTGAGCGCCTGCGCCCGGATGATCCCATAGCGCGCGGCGAAGATGCGCACCTCTTCTCGGTCGATGATCAGACGCGGGTACGCGTGGCTCTCCATATACGCCACCTGCTCCTTCCCCTTCGGGGTCAGAAGGGTGAACGAGTTGTCCAGGCAAGGGTGTTCATGCCGCGTGGTCGGCATCACCTGAAGCTGCACGTTCCGCATGCCCCCGATGCGCAGCAACTGACGTAGCTGGTCCGCGTGCACTCCGGGTCCGCCGATCGGCCGTTCCAGCACAGCCTGTTCCATCACGAAGCTGCACTCCGGAGCCGGCCACCGCTCGAAGAACTGCTGCCGCGAGAGCCGGTCCGTGACCCGCTTCTCGATCGTCGCCTCGTCCAGTGGCGGCTGCCGTTGGGTGAACACGGCCCGCGAGTACTCCTCGGTCTGGAGTAGCCCGAGCACGCCCATCGTGCTGTAGTCGTACAGCGAAACGGCCTCCGCCTCCAACGCCGCATAACTCCTGTACCACTCCGGATGCCGCGTCCGCGCCCGCGTCATCGCCTCCTTGACCTCGGGGATCGCCTCCTTCAACAACCCACCCGCACCGAAGAGTTCGTCCCCCTTCTCCAGCACCTCGGGCCGAGGCACCCGCACGCCCCGCTCCATCGCCGAGATCGCGTCGGGCCCGTACCCCACGTGCTGCCCGAACTCCTTCTGCGTCATCCCGGCGCGCTCCCGCAGGATCCGCAACTGCTTCCCGAGCGCCGTGAACAACCCCGTCGTCCCGTCGGCCTCTGCCGGTGTCTCCGGCCTCTGCTCGCTCACCCCGGTCACCTCCCTTCGTCACGGGTCACGGTCACGGCCGACAGGCCGACACCTCGCCGTACGAACCCGTACAGCTACCCGGAGTCGCCGGATCGACCCTGGTCAGCGTAGAGACAACCCGCCACGCTCAGTGACGTGAACGCAGAAATCTCCACCCCCGCAGACGCCTCCGCTCCGGCCGCCGAACTGGCCCAGCGGCTCAGCGCGACACCCCGAGGCGCCCGCCTCGCCCGGCGTCTCACCGCACAGCAACTCGCCACCTGGGGCTACCCACACGACGGCGACCCGAACGACACCGCCCAGCACCTCGTCGCCGAACTCGCCGCGAACGCCGTCACCCACGGCAGAGTCCCGGGCCGTGACTTCGAACTCCGCCTCCGGCTGCTCCCGGAGGACACCCTGCGTATCGAGGTGAGCGACGCGCGCGGCGACCGCGGACCCCGCCAGGTCACGGAGCCGGACGGCGAGGGAGGGCGGGGGCTGATCCTCGTGACCCTCCTCGCGGACACCTGGGGCGTCACCGAGCGGGGCGTGGGAAAGACGGTCTGGGCCGAACTCGCCCTCGGGCGACCGGCAGGGCCGTGTCCGGTTTGAGGGAGTCTCGGTTATTGACTTCACAAGACCCCCGCGCGACATTCCCAGCCCATTTCCCGTCGGGCTGGAGCGGCCATGACCCCGAGCACGGACGACGCACATGTGGAACTCCCGCGCAGAAGAAGCGTGTTGGCCGGTGGTGCGGTCGCCGCACTCGCCGTCGCCGGAGTCTCCTCCTCGGCCCACGCGGCCGACCTTCCCCTCCTCGGTACCTACGACGTCGTGGTGATCGGGTCCGGCGCGGCCGGGATGACCGCCGCGCTGACCGCCGCCAAACAGGGCCTGAGCTGTGTCGTGGTCGAGAAGGCGCCGACGTTCGGGGGCTCGGCGGCCCGCTCGGGCGCCGGGATCTGGATCCCCAACAACCCCGTCATCCTGGCCGCCGGAGTCCCCGACACCCCTGCCAAGGCGGCCACTTACCTCGCCGCGGTCGTCGGCGCCGACGTCCCCGCCGACCGCCAGCAGTCCTTCCTCGCCCACGGCCCCGCCATGATCTCCTTCGTCATGGCCAACAGCCCGCTGCGCTTCCGCTGGATGGAGGGATACAGCGACTACTACCCGGAGTTGCCGGGCGGTCTCCCCAACGGCCGTTCCATAGAACCCGATCAGCTCGACGGCAACATCCTCGGCGCCGAACTCGCCCACCTCAACCCGCCGTACCTCGCCGTCCCGGCAGGCATGGTCGTCTTCAGCGCCGACTACAAGTGGCTCGACCTGGCCGCGGTCAACGCCAAGGGTGCCGCCGTGGCGACCGCGTGTCTGGCCCGGGGGACGCAGGCGGCGCTGCTCGGGCAGAAGCCGCTCACCATGGGGCAGTCCCTCGCCGCCGGACTGCGCGCCGGACTCCAGTCCGCGCAGGTGCCGGTGTGGCTCAACACCCCGTTGACAGACCTGTACTTGGAGGCCGGGGCGGTCACCGGAGCCGTCGTCACCCGCGACGGAACCGCCGGACTGGTCCGCGCCCGGCGCGGGGTCGTGGTCGGCTCCGGCGGCTTCGAGCACAACGCGGCCATGCGCGCCCAGTACCAGCGCCAGCCCATCGGCACGGACTGGACGGTCGGCGCGAAGGAGAACACGGGCGACGGCATCCAGGCGGGTCAGAGGGCGGGCGCCTCGCTCGCGTTGATGGACGACGCCTGGTGGGGCCCGGCCATCCCGCTCCCCGCCGACCCCTACTTCTGCCTCGCCGAACGCACCCTCCCCGGCGGCCTGTTGATCAACCAGGCCGGTTCCCGCTTCGTCAACGAGGCCGCCCCCTACAGCGACGTCGTCCACACGATGTACGACCGCAATCCCACCGCCCCCGACATCCCGGCCTGGCTGATCGTCGACCAGAACTACCGCAACCGCTACCTCTTCAGGGACATCCTGCCGACGCTCCCCTTCCCCGACGACTGGTACAGCTCGGGCGCGGCGTACAAGGCGTGGACCTGGGACGCCCTGGCTTCGTCGATCGGCGTCCCGGCGACGGCCCTGCGCACCACGGTCACCCGCTTCAACTCCCTTGCGGCGAGCGGAAAGGACACCGACTTCGGGCGCGGCGACAGCGCCTACGACCACTACTACACGGACCCCGCGATCCTCCCCAACTCCTGCCTCGCCCCGCTCTGGCTGCCCCCGTACTACGCCCTCCGCATCGTCCCCGGCGACCTCGGCACCAAGGGCGGCATGCGCACGGACGCACGGGCGCGGGTGCTGCGGGCGGACGGTTCGGTGATCCCCGGTCTGTACGCGGCGGGCAACGCGAGCGCGGCGGTGATGGGCCACAGCTACGCTGGCGCGGGCTCGACGATCGGTCCGGCGATGACGTTCGGGTATGTGGCGGCGCTGGATCTGGCGGGGGCGCTGTAGGGGTCGTAGGGCTGCGGGCCCGGCCTGGTCATCACCGGGTCAAGGGATGACCAGGCTGCGCCCAAGCGGCCGTATGCATTGCGCATGCAACGGGTCGGCAGGCCTGACATAGCCGGATTTGGGCCCTCGGTCGGTGGCTACTGTGATGGCGCGAACACGTCCACAGCGACGATCACGACCTACGGGGATGAGGAGACGGCGGTGGGGGAGCCGAACCGTTCACGCCTTCTTGAGTACGCGCAGGGGCCGGCACCGGCCCAGGCGCCCGAGGCCCGCCGGTCGAGCCTGCTCGACTACGCGGAGGCGACACCGCCACCGGGGCCTTCGGCGGACGGGCGGGCGGGGCCACGGCCCGGGGTGCCGCCGTACGAGACGCCCGTCGTCGTACCGGCGCATCCCCGGTACGTCGACGCCGTGGACGACGACGGGCGGCCGGTCCGTGTGCCGTTCGTCGTCTACGAACTCTTCGAGCATCCCGCGCGGCACACCGCGGCCTACGCCTTCACCACGGTGGAGAAGCTGGTGGCCGCGTTCGGCGCGGCCCAGCCGTGGGTGCTCACCTCGATCGGGCCGCTCGCCGAGGCGCTGGGGGAGCGGGGCGCCACCGTCCTGCTCGACCCGAAGGTCGCTCCGGGGCGGCACAACTGGCAGCCGGCCGACGTGGCCGCCTACGCGCGGGAGGTGCGCTGATGTCGGCCGACTTCAAGGCGGTGCTGAGCGACCTCACCTCGATGGCCACCACCTTCCACGACCAGGCCACCGACTACCGCAAGCTGCACCCCCAGGTGGCCCCGCCCGTGGTGAGCGGCGGTGACGCCGGCCTCGACGACGCCATCAAGGAGGTCGCCCACCTCATCCTCGGCCTGCACACCGGCTTCGCCGACCGGCTGGACGACCACGGCGACAAGGTCGCGTACGCGCGCGACTCCTTCCACCGGCACGACGTCGACGTCCACGGGGTGTTCGACGACCTGATGGTGGGAGAGGACTGATGGGCGACAGCTGGATCGGCGGCGACATCGGCGGACTGCACACGATGGCCACCACGTACAAGAACGCCAAGGACCAACTCGACGACGTGGTGCGGCCGGTGACCAACGCCGTCGAGTCGCTCGTCGACGACGCCGGGTGGAAGGGCGACGCGGCGGAGGAGTTCCGCGCGAAGTGGAGCGAGGACGCGCTGACGGCCGGCGCCTTCGCCAGCCTGGTGTTCGAGGCCGGGGACATCCTCGGCACCCTCGCTGACGCGCTGTCCACCTGCGAGACGGCACTTCAGAACGCGGAGCACGTCGCGACCGGCAAGGGCGTGTCCATGGGCGACAAGGGCGTCCCGCTGCCCATGGTCACGGCGAACCCGCCCAGCGCGGCCGACCAGAAGGCGATCTCCGCGATGACCGAGTACGACACGGTCCGCAAGGAGGTCGCGCACACCGCCCAGCACGCCCGGCTGGTCGCCGCGGACAAGCTGCGCGGGCTCTACGCCCAGGTCACGGCCCCGGTGTCGACCAGCGACAAGATCACCATCGCGGACGCGCTGCGCGGGCTGTACGCCTACGACGCGGAGGACGCGCGGGCCGGCGGCAAGAAGGCGCGCACCGAACTCGACGACGCGAAGGCCGCGGAGCAGACGGCGAAGAAGGAACTCCGCGCGGAACGCAAGGCGTACCAGAAAGCGGGCCGCTCCCTCCCCAAGGACCTCCCCGCCAAGGGCGCCTACCGCGACGCCGTCATGCGGGTCGACTCCCTGGAGGAGTCCATAGCCCGCGCCGACGTCGGCAGCAGCAAACTTCCCTACGACCGCCTCCTGAACGTCAAACTCGCCGACGCGGCGGACGCGTTGAGGCTGGGCAAGGGGCTGGAGGCAGTGCCGGAGTTCCTCAAGGAGATTCCGGTCCTGGATGTCGCGGCGGCGGCCGCTTGCGGGCTGATCGAGGCGAAGGACGACCACGACAAGGGGTGGTCGTGGCAGCACTCGGTGACGGTGGATGTGGGTGCGGCTGTCGGCGGCGTGGTCGTCGGCGCGCTCGCGGTGGCGGCGGCGCCGGAAGTGGTGACCGCGGCGGGCGCGGTGCTGGTGGCCGGGGTCGGTGTCGGGGCAGCGATCATCGGGACGGACCTCCTCGACCACACCTTCCACGAGCACTGGAGCGAGGACATTCACGACCACGGAGTTGTCGGTGGCGTGGCGCACGGAGTCTGGAACGTCGGTGCCAAGACCGGGGAGGACGTCGGACGACTGGGAAAGGACATCTGGAATGGCGTCACAAGCATCTTCTGAGGCTCGCGCCCAGGGAACGCCCGCCCACATCCCGGCCCTGCCGAAGCTCGGCAGGACCTGGTACAAGCGCGGTGCCCTCTACTGGCTGTGCCGTGTCCGCACGACTCTCTTCCTGGTCGTCCTGATGGCCGTGGTCAGCTTCTTCGATCTGGAGCTCTACAACGGCTTCACCAGTGCGTGGTCGCCGACAGTGCGCACGGTGTGGAACTGGGTGACGGCGGTCGTGTCCTGTGCCGCCCTCGTCTGGGGCTGGGTGCAGCAGAGGCAGGGGCACCACAAGGCCCTTCTGGATCCGCCCACTCCCGACCAGACCATCCAGGCCAAGCGCGATCACAACAGGCGGGCCCCGGGCCGGGCCTTCGCCGGCCGCTGGATGGTGCTGCTCCTGGTGCCCGTCCTGCCGGCCCTGGCCGCGTACACCGTCGGCTGGCTCACCGCCTGGACCACCGTCCGCGAATACCCGAGCGAGGTCGGCGCCCGCCGCTGGCTCCAGGAGCACCCGTCCGGGACATGACCACGCCATCCGACATCCCCAAGCTCCCCGGATTCGGCACCACTTGGTACAAGCGCGGCCCCCGCTACTGGCTGCGCCGCGCCTCCGGGGCCCTGCTCTGGTTCCTCGTGATGGCCTTCTTCTGCTACATCGCGTTCGTCCTCTACAGAGGTTTCCGCACCAGCCTGCCGCCGACGGTGCGCACGGTGTGGGACTGGGCGCAGGCCGTGCTGTCCGTCGTGGCACTTGTCTGGGGCTGGCGGGTGCAGCGGCGGGACCTCCGCAGGAAGTTGCTGGACCCACCGACCCCCGACCAGGCCCGTCGGGCCAAGCGGGACGAGACCCGACGCTCCACCGGACTGGCCGTCGCGGGCCGCGCCCTCTGGTTGGTCGCGGCACCGGTCGCCCCGGCCCTCGTGGCGGGCTGCGTCGGCTGGGTGGTTGCCGCGTTCGCCGTCCGCGAATACCCCAGCGAGATCGGCGCCCGCCGAGCCCTAGAGCACAGCCGCAGCCTTGCGGGTGGCGGTCAGAAACGCCTGCGGTGACGACTCCCCGAGCTCGGGGTCGGCCTCCCGTACGGTCCGTGACCGGAGCGTGAATCCCGCCGCCTCCAGCAGTTCCGCCATCGTCTCCGGTCGTCGCCGTTCGAAGTCGAGGCGGACCGGGTGGCCGAAGGGACGGTCGAGGGTGAGGGGCTGGTCGCCTGCCTGGAAGGCGATCAGGAGGTGGCCGCCGGGGGTCAGGACGCGGTGGAACTCCGAGAAGAGGGACGGGAGTTGATGCGCGGGGGTGTGGATGGACGAGTACCAGGAGACGGCCCCCGCGAGCGTCCCGTCGGGGATGTCGAGGTCCAGCATCGAGCCCTGCCGGAAGCGCAGGTCCGGGTTCTCGCGGCGGGCGATCGTGAGCATCGAACCGGACAGGTCGAGGCCGAAGACGTCCAGGCCGAGGGCTGCGAGATACGCGGTCGTACGGCCCGGCCCGCAGCCGAGGTCGGCCACCTGTCCGCCTCCGCCCACGCCCTCGCCGCGGCCGATCAGCTCGGCGAAGTCGGCCAGTACCGCCCCGTCCCGCGGCCCGGTGCGCTCCCCGGCGAACATCTCCGCGTAGTCCTCGGCGACCGCGTCGTAGAAGATCCGGGTGGTGGTCACGAAGCCGGCTTCGGTGTCGGCTGTGGGTTCGCCTTGGGTGGATGTCATGGCGGGGGACCCTATCGAGCCCCACCGACAGCCCGACCGCTCGACCGCCGGAGGCAAAGGCAGGAGCCCCGTCGCCTTGCGGCGCGGGGCTCCTTGGGTACTGCTATCTGTTCCGGATCAAAGCACCAGGCTCCGAGACCGAATAACTACGATCGTGTGACTCAGACGGGGGTGACGTTCTCCGCCTGCGGGCCCTTCGGGCCCTGGGTCACGTCGAAGGAGACCTGCTGGTTCTCCTCCAGCGAACGGAAACCGCTCGCGTTGATCGCGGAGTAGTGAACGAAGACGTCGGGGCCGCCGCCTTCTTGGGCGATGAAGCCAAAGCCCTTTTCGGCGTTGAACCACTTCACGGTTCCGGTAGCCATAAGCCCTCCTTGGGCCCAAAGGGTTGCCCTGCTCCAGAACCCTGCAAGTGTGAAAACAAGTCCCGCACTACTGCATACGTCTGAAAACGACTAGAGCCTGCGGTTACATGCTCCGCAGGCTCTGTACTGCAAGGGAAACCAAACTGCAACTTGCGGCGAGCCTAGCACGCGGGCAGCCGAAAGCAATAGAGGCCAAGATCACATCACCCGGACGTTTGAAGATCGCCAAAGGCTTGACTGTGGGGCCGAAGTATGGAGCGTACCTCATGAGGTCTAGCCTCGCGTTGTGGACAATTCTCGCACCCGGCCGCGCGTCGGCCACATCCAGTTCCTGAACTGCCTGCCCCTGTACTGGGGGCTCGCGAGGACAGGCACGCTCCTCGACTTCGAGCTCACCAAGGACACCCCGGAGAAGCTCAGCGAGCAGCTGGTGCGGGGGGACCTCGACATCGGGCCCATCACGCTCGTCGAGTTCCTCAGGCACGCCGACGAGCTGGTCGCCTTCCCCGACATCGCCGTCGGCTGCGACGGCCCGGTGATGTCCTGCGTGATCGTCTCGCAGGTCCCGCTGGACCGGCTGGACGGCCGCCGGGTCGCCCTCGGCTCCACCTCGCGCACCTCGGTCCGCCTCGCCCAGCTCCTGCTCGCCGAGCGCTACGGCGTCCGCCCCGACTACTACACGTGCCCGCCCGACCTGAGCCTGATGATGCAGGAGGCCGAGGCCGCCGTACTCATCGGAGACGCGGCGCTGCGCGCCAACCTGCTCGACGGGCCGCGCTTCGGGCTCGAAGTGCACGACCTCGGCACGCTCTGGAAGGAGTGGACCGGGCTGCCGTTCGTCTTCGCCGTCTGGGCAGCCCGCCGCGACTACCTGGAGCGCGAACCGGTCATCACCCGCAAGGTGCACGAGGCCTTCCTCGCCTCCCGCAACCTCTCCCTCGAAGAGGTCGGCAAGGTCGCCGAACAGGCCGCCCGCTGGGAGGACTTCGACGAGGAGGTCCTGGAGCGCTACTTCACCACCCTCGACTTCCGCTTCGGCGCGCCCCAGCTCGCCGCGGTCACCGAGTTCGCCCGCCGGGTGGGCGAGACGACCGGCTTCCCGGCCGACGTGCAGGTGGATCTGCTCCAGCCGTAATCACGGCGGGGCACCGCGCACTACCCTGCTGGAAGTCGTACGGGGGAGGGGTGGACGGCATGCAACCGCTCGGCAGCGACGAACCCACGGTCGTGGGGCCCTACCGGCTGCTCGGACGTCTCGGCGCCGGCGGGATGGGCCGGGTCTATCTCGGGCGGAGCGCGGGCGGTCGTACGGTCGCGGTCAAGATCGTGCATCCGCACTTCGCGCTCGACGAGGAGTTCCGAGCCCGCTTCCGCCGCGAGGTCGACGCCGCGCGCCGGGTGGGCGGCGCCTGGACGGCCCCTGTGCTGGATGCGGACCCCGAGGCTTCCGTGCCGTGGGTGGCCACGGCCTACGCTGCCGGGCCCTCCCTCTCCGCCGCCGTCACGGACGGCGGTCCCCTGCCCACCGCTTCCGTACGGGCCCTGGGCGCGGGGCTCGCCGAGGCGCTGACGGCCGTCCACGAACTGGGGCTCGTGCACCGGGACGTGAAGCCGTCCAATGTGCTCCTCACCCTCGACGGCCCCCTCCTCATCGACTTCGGGATCGCCCGCGCCACGGACGGCACCGCCTCCCTCACCTCCACCGGCGTCTCCGTCGGCTCGCCCGGCTACATGGCCCCCGAGCAGATCCTCGGGAAGGGCGCGACGGGGGCGTCCGATGTCTTCTCCCTTGGGGCCGTGCTGGTCTACGCGGCCACCGGTGAGTCGCCATTCCGCGGTGACTCCTCGGCCGCGCTGCTCTATAAGGTCGTCCACGAGGAACCCGAACTCGGCGACCTGGGCGGCGAGTTGCGGGAGCTGGCGGTCGCCTGTCTCGCCAAGGACCCGGCCGCCAGGCCCACTCCGGGCGACGTGGCGCGGGCGCTCGCTCCGGACGGGGCCGCGCGGCTGGTGGCCGGCGGGTGGCTGCCGGGGGCGCTGGTCGAGCAGGTCAGCCGAAGTGCCGTACAGCTGCTGAACCTTGAGGCGGCGGGGGTGGCCGAAGGGGTGCCTTCGGGGCCGGTGGGGTTCAGCAGTCCCTCGCTGGGGAGCGGTGGGGCCGGGGCGTTCGGGCCGGCGCCGGTGATGCCGGTGGCCGCGCCCACCGTGCCGCCCACCGTGCCGCCCACCGTGCCGCCCACCGTGCCGCCCTTCGGAGTGCCCGAACCGCGGGACGCGCCCCCGCACGACACCCTTCCTCCGGGGGCGGGACGTCACCCCGGGAAGGTCTCCGTCTCCCTCGACGCCACGGCCGCTCCGGGGGCCGACCGGCGCGGTCGCAGGGTCAGTTGCACGCTGGTGCTGGTCGTGGGGCTGGCCGCGGTGGTGCTGGGGCCGCTCGCCGTCTACTCGCTGCTGCCGGGCGACAAGGGCTCGGACACCTCCGCGGGATCGGCCACCGAGCCGACGCCGAGCAAGGCTCCGGGCAGCGCGCCGGGCGCCACACCGAGCAGCACGTCCACCGGAGTGCCGAGCCCTGTGCCGACCACCGCCGAAGGCACCCCGCTCTCGTCCGTCCCCGCCGCCTACCTCGGTACCTGGCAGGGCGAGGGCACCGCCCTCGGCGGCACGCTCCCCGACGGAACCTTCAAGATCACGGTCGCCAAGGTGGGCGTAGGACAGCAGTTGGGCATTCTCCGGCAGACCGACCAGCTCGGCGGTGTCTGCGACGACGTACTGACCCTGAAGCAGGTCACCAGGACCCGCCTCGTCGCGAGCGCGGCGGGTGCCAAGACCAACCGGGACGTGTGCAACCAGGCCGCCCACACGGTCACCCTCACCCCCACCGGCGACGACCTCACCTACGCGTCGGACAGCTCCGCCGAGGGCTCCCCGACCGCCCGGCTCTCCAAGGTCGGGTAGCGGTCCGATGGACTACGACCATCTCCTCATCGCCCTCGCGGGGGTGTGGGGCGCCGGTGCGGGCGCGGTGGTCGCGCGGGCCGGGCGGCGCGGTGCCGGTACCGCGCTCCTCGTGGTCCTGGTGTGCGTCGCGCTCGCCGTCGCCACCGGGATCCGGCCCGAGCTGGCGGTCTGGCTGCTGCTCGCACCGGTCGCGCTGCTGCCCGCCGTCACCGACCTGGCGCTCCCCGCCACGGGCGTCGCCCTCGCCCTCCTCGGTGTCGTCACCTTCCTGCCCGAACACGCCGGTGACTGGACGACCGCCCTGCGCGGGGCGCTCGCACTCGGCGCCGCGTACTACGCGCTGTCCCGCCTCGACCCCGGCGGCGGTGGCCTGGGCGCGGGGGAGGTGAGGCTCGCGGTCGGGGCGGGTGCCGTACTCGGGTGGTACGGGTGGCCGACGTTGATGCTGGGCGCGTTCGCGGGCTTTGCGCTCAGGGGCCTTTACGGCGGTGTCCTCGGCCGGAGGCGGCGGGTCGGCGTCCGTTTCGGGCCGTTTCTGCTCGCGGGTGCGTTCCTCGGGTTGCTGGTCGGGGCGTACACGGCCTGAGGTCGGGAGGCGATATGTGCTGGCGTAGGCTGGCAAGGTCCGTCCACAACCCTTGACGAAAGGGACCTCCCGGTGACCGAGAAGGCCGAGCTTCAGTCCGTCCTCGACCGTGCCGCCGAGGGCGGGCGCATCACCCCCGAAGAGGCGCTCGACCTCTACCGCGACGCCCCGCTGCACGCCCTCGGCGCCGCCGCCGACGCCGTACGCAAGCGCCGGTACGCGGGTACGGAGCACATCGCGACGTACATCATCGAGCGGAACATCAACTACACGAACGTGTGCGTCACGGCGTGCAAGTTCTGCGCCTTCTACGCCGCGCCCAAGGACACCGCCAAGGGCTGGACGCGCGACCTCGACGACATCCTGCGCCGCTGCGCGGAGACCGTCGAACTCGGCGGCACGCAGATCATGTTCCAGGGCGGACACCACCCGGACTTCGGCGTCGAGTACTACGAGAAGCACTTCGCCGCGATCAAGGCCGCGTACCCCCAGCTGGTCATCCACTCCCTCGGCGCGTCCGAGGTCGAGCACATGGCCCGCATCTCGAAGGTCTCCGTCGAGGAGGCCATCTCCCGCATCCACGCGGCCGGTCTCGACTCCTTCGCGGGCGCCGGCGCGGAACTCCTCCCCGCACGCCCCCGCAAGGCCATCGCGCCCCTCAAGGAGTCCGGCGAGCGCTGGCTGGAGATCATGGAGGCGGCGCACAACCTGGGCGTCGAGTCCACGTCGACCATGCTCATGGGCACCGGCGAGACCAACGCCGAGCGCATCGAGCACCTGCGGATGATCCGTGACGTGCAGGACCGGACGGGCGGCTTCCGGGCCTTCATCCCGTACACCTACCAGCCCGAGAACAACCACCTCAAGGGCCGCACGCAGGCCACGCTCTTCGAGTACCTGCGGATGATCGCCATCGCGCGCCTCTTCATGGACAACATCGCCCACATCCAGGGCAGTTGGCTCACCACCGGCAAGGAGGTCGGCCAGCTCTCCCTGCACTACGGCGCGGACGACCTCGGCTCGATCATGCTGGAGGAGAACGTCGTCTCCAGCGCCGGCGCGAAGCACCGCTCCAACCGCCTGGAGATCATCGACCTGATCCGCAAGGCGGGCCGCGTCCCGGCCCAGCGGACCACCACCTACGAGCACATCGTCGTCCACGACGACCCGGCGAACGACCCCGTCGACGAGCGGGTCATGTCCCACATCTCGTCCACGGCGATCGAAGGCGGCACGGCCCACCCCGAGCTGAAGCTCCTGTCCGCCAACTAGGGCTGCCATGCTGACGATTCACACCGCGGACGAGGGCGGGGCCGTCGCGGTCGAGGGTGCGAGGGTCGTGGGTGTCGGGACGCTGCCGGAGCTCCAGCAGCGCTTTCCCGTTGCCCGGGTGCGGAGTTGGCCCGGTGCGCTGGGGCCCGCCCGCATCCACGAGGGCCCCCTCCCGGACGCCCCGAGCCCACGGGAGCGGATCCACGCGGTACTGAAAACGGGCGCGACCGCCGTCTTGGCGGAACACGTGGACTCACCCGAACTCCGGTCGGCGGCACAGCGGAACGACGTCCAGATCCTCACCCACCCAACCGCCGCCGACCAGGGCCGAGCCGACCTCGCGGTATTCGACGAGGCCGGCGAGTGCATCGCGACGGTGTGCGCGGGCCGATTGGTCCACAGACGCCGCTGAGGAGAGGTTTTTTAGGGGCGCGGGGAACTGCGCGACCAGCCACAACGCACCGTCACCCGACAACGCACCGTCACCCGGCAAACGCTTCCCCGAACGCCCCCGAACTCTGCGTCACCCCACTGCAATCGGTCGCCGCATCATCATCGGACGACCCGCTCTCACACTGCTGATCCCGAAACGTCGACCACATCGAAACCCACGCGATCTGCTTCTCCTCGGCGAACGTCCGCACCTGCGCCGCGTCCGAGAGCGAAAACGTCTCCCCCGACACATCGTTCACCCCGATCATCGAGGTCAACGCCATCCCCTGCCACGCCCCGGCATCCGACAACCCGAACACCTTCTTCAACTGGGTGTGCGTCGCCGTGGCAGAAGTGATCGCATAGTCGCCCATGTCCCCGGTGTACGACTCGCCGTAATTCATCGTCATGATGTTGACCGTCGAGACCTGGACCGCGTTGTCGTTCGCGGACTCCAGCAGCGCCAGGCTGTCGGAGTCGAGCCCGGACGGCATCACGGGGAGGGTGAAGGACACCTTGAGGTCGGTGCGTTCCTTCTGGAGGACGGCTATCGCCTTGGACCGCAGGGCGACCGACGTCGAGTCGGTGAGCGCGTCGCCCTCGATGTCGAAGTCGGCCTGGGTGGAACCGGCCGCGTCCAGCGCCTCGCCGTAGGCCTTCGCGAGCGCGGTGGCACTCGTACAGGTCTCGGCCAGCTCCTTGCCGGACGCCCCGCCGAAGGAGACGCGGACACTCGCGCCGGACGTCTTCAGCGCCGCGATCCGGGACTTCACGGCCGCGTTGTCGATCGCGGTCGTACCGTTCCACTCCGGCGTACAGGTGCTGCCCTTGGCGATGGCGAAAGCGAGGTTGTACGTCGACGGCGACCCCGTGCTGTCCGTGTCGTCGGCGGTCGTGACGCTGACGTACGGCGCGTAGGACGTGCTCGACGACGACTCCGAAGGCGTCGGGGAGGCACTTTCGGCGGGGCTCGTACTCGCCTCCCGGGTCGCAGAAGGGGCCGCGTCGGACGAGTCGTCGGAGCTCGAGGAGCAGCCGGTGACCGTCAGGGCAAACAAGCAGGTGAGCCCGGCCGCCGGTTTCAGGAAACTCCTCATATGAGCATGCACCCTTTCCGTCTCGGGACGGTGATTTCTGTCTCAGGATGGAAACAGAGTCGGTTTCCGAAGCCTAAATGAAGCACACGGGGCTGTGTCTTACGAAGACAGATAAAACATAGGAAACCCACGGGTACCGTTGCTCGAATCGGTCAACTCGGGCGACGAAGCGGAAGATTGAGGACACTACTGACACCGGCCGTTCATAAGGCATTTCCTGGGTTCTCTAAGGAAAGGCACAGGTTGCGGCATTTTTCTTGGCGGGCTCACAAGAGAACCAGAGTTTTGGTCACATAAAGGCGGCCTAATGTCTGGGGAATGCAATCCGAGTCCGCCATCGATAACCACGCCTCTGCGCGCGGTCGCCGCCGCAAACGCGGCAACGGGGCCGCCGAAGGTCCCGTGTTCGTTGACAACTCCGGCCGCCGGTCAAAGGTGCTGCGCCGGATCGGCCTCCTCATGGGCACCGTCTGCCTGGGGTACGCGTTCGTACTCGGCATGGCGTTCATGGGCTGGGGCATCTCCCTGAACCCCTCCTCACTGCTGCCGTTCGGCGGCGGCCAGGCCGGTTCGGCCCCCGGGGGCGGCTACGCCCCCAACGGTGGCAGAGGCGGCGTAGCGCCCTCCGGTGTTCCGACCGGCGCTCCGACCGACATCCCCTCGGGCGCCGCCACGGGTGCGGCCCCGTCCTCCTCAGCCACCGCACACTGACCGGAGCGCCACCGCAGCCATGACTACGACGACTCCCTCGCGCGGGCGCCGACGCGCCCCCACCCGGATGGAGCGCGCGGCCGGCAAGGCCGCCGCGCTCCAGCGCCCCCGGGTGATTCTCGCCCTGCTGCTTCTCCTCGGCCTCACCTGCGTGATGCTGCTCGACGGCTACCTGCGCGCGGAAGTCGGCGGCGACCAGCGCGTCCGGGACGGCGCGAGCGCCAGCAAGGTCCCCGACAAGGTGCTCAACGGCGGCCCGATCCTGACCTTCCGGAACGGCAAGCCGGTCACCCAGACCATCCCGAAGAAGACGATCGTCCTCACCTTCGACGACGGCCCGAACCCCACCTACACGCCCACGGTCCTGAAGATCCTCAAGAAGTACGACGTGCCGGGCACGTTCTTCCTGGTGGGCTCGATGGTCTCGCGCTACCCGAGCATCGTGAAGCAGATGGTCGCGGAGGGCAACGAGGTGGGCATCCACACCTTCACCCACGTCGACCTCTCCTACCAGAGCGACGCCCGCATCAAGCGGGAGATGGAACAGACGCAGCTCGCGCTCGCGGGCGCGGCCGGCATCACGACGACGCTGTTCCGCGCGCCGTACTCCTCGGAGACGGACGCGATCGACAACTACAGCTACCCCGTCTACAAGAAGCTCGGCGCCTCCGGCTACACCAGCGTCTTCGTCGACACCGACAGCGACGACTGGAAGCAGCCCGGTGTCGCGAAGATCATCAAGTGGGCGACGCCGTCCGGGACTTCGGGCTCCTCGGTGCTCTTCCACGACGCCGGCGGTGTGCGCTCGCAGACCATGAAGGCGCTGCCGCAGTACATCGAGAAGATGAAGGCGAAGGGCTACTCGTTCACCACGGTGAGCGGCGCCATCGCCAAGAACGCCTCCGCCGAGCGGGCGGCGGGCGGCACAGGTACCGGCACCGGCGCAGGCGCGGGTGCGGGTGCGGCCGTCGGCACGAGTTCCGGCACCGTCGAGGCCGGCGCGCAGCCCTCCGCGGCACCTTCCGGAGCGCCCGCCGGCACCACCCCGGGCGGCGGCCAGACGGTCGGTTCGGCCGTCGGCGGCACCGGGAGCGGCACCCAGAGCGGAACGCGACGCATCTCGGTCCAGCAGGGCGCCCACCGCGAGGCCACCGGCATGACCCTCTACGAGGGCAAGGCGCTCATCTACGCCGTCATGGTCGCCGAGTGGGTGGTGCCGGGACTTGCGGCAGGGCTCACGGTCGTCGGCGTCGCCGTCATGGGCCGGTTCGGGATGATGCTGATCCTCGCCCGCCGGCACTACAGACAGCGCAACAAACGCCGGTTCAGCTGGGGCCCGACCGTCACCCGCCCGGTGACCGTCATCGTCCCGGCGTACAACGAGAAGGAGTGCATCGCCAACACGCTTGAGTCGCTGGCGAAGAGCACCCACCCGATCGAGATCATCGTCGTCGACGACGGCTCCTCGGACGGCACCTCGGAGATCGCCCGCGAGGCGGCCCGCTCGTTCGGCATGACGAACGTCCGGGTCATCCGCCAGGAGAACGCGGGCAAGCCCGCCGCCCTCAACAACGGTGTGCGCAGCGCGAGTTACGACATCGTCGTGATGATGGACGGCGACACCGTCTTCGAACCCGACACCGTACGGCAGCTCGTCCAGCCCTTCGCCGACCCCGAGGTCGGCGCGGTCGCGGGCAACGCCAAGGTCGGCAACCGCAACACGGTCATCGGCGCCTGGCAGCACATCGAGTACGTGATGGGCTTCAACCTCGACCGCCGCATGTACGACCTGCTGCGCTGCATGCCCACCATCCCGGGCGCGATCGGCGCGTTCCGCCGCGAGGCGGTCCTCCAGGTCGGCGGCATGAGCGAGGACACCCTCGCCGAGGACACCGACATCACCATCGCCATGCACCGCGAGGGCTGGCGGGTCGTCTACCAGGAGCACGCCAGGGCCTGGACCGAGGCCCCGGCCTCCCTCAAGCAGCTCTGGTCGCAGCGCTACCGCTGGTCCTACGGCACCATGCAGGCGCTGTGGAAGCACCGCAAGTCCCTTACGGACAAGGGGCCTTCGGGCCGCTTCGGCCGGGTCGGGATGCCCCTGGTGGTGATCTTCCAGATCATCACGCCGGTCTTCGCCCCGCTGATCGACGTCTTCACCGTCTACTCGATGATCTTCGTCGACTTCTGGGCGTCCCTCGCGATGTGGTTCGCGGTCCTCGGCATCCAACTCCTGTGCGCCGCCTACGCGTTCAGGCTGGACAAGGAGAAGTACCGCTACCTGCTGATGATGCCGCTCCAGCAACTGGCCTACCGCCAGATGATGTACCTGGTCCTCATCCACTCGAGCATCACCGCCCTTACCGGCGGCCGGCTGCGCTGGCAGAAACTCAAGCGCACCGGCGAGGTCGGCACACCTGCGGGGGCGAGCTCATGACCTGGGAGCAGCAACCGGGATACGGGAGTGGATACGGCCAGCCCCAGCAACCTCAGTACCCCCAACAGCCCTACGGCTACGACGGATACGGCCAGCCGCAGCAGCCGTACCCCTATCAACAGCAGCAACAGCCTCCGCAGTACGTCGACTACGGGCAGCCGGTGTACGCCACGGCGCCGCTCCCCGTCGTGGAACCGGAGTTGGAGCCGGAGCCCGCGCCGGAGCCGGTGGCTGAGGAAGTCGTCGAGGAGGTTGTCGAGCAGCCCGTGCCCAAACCGGCGGGCCGGGACCGGTACTTCGACACCCTGCGGGCCGTCGCGCTGATCCGGGTGGTGACGTACCACACCTTCGGGTGGGCCTGGTGCGGGATGGTGTTCCCCTCGATGGGGATCATGTTCGGGCTGGCCGGGACGCTGATGGCGAAGTCGCTGGAGCGGCCCGCGTTCAAGGTGGTCAAGAGCCGGATGCGGAGGCTGCTGCCGCCGTTCTGGTTCTGGGGCTTCTTCGTGGTCGTGGCGATGATGATCCACGACTGGATGCCGGGCTGGCAGATCGTCTTCTGGGTGGTGCCGGTCGGGGATCCGCCGGGCAATTCCTGGGGGCTCCAGGCCTGGGAGATCCTCTGGTACCTGCGGACGTATCTGTGGTTCGTGCTGCTGTCGCCGGCCCTGCTGTGGATCTTCCGCAAGGCGCCGATCCCGGTGCTGCTGCTGACGCTGGTGCCGATCGTGGTCCTGAAGTTCGTGTGGTCGGGGCCGGACAACCGCTTCGGCAACGCCCTGTGGGACCTGTCGACGTACCTCTTCTGCTGGATCCTCGGCTTCGCCCACCGCGACGGAGTGCTCCAGAGGCTGAAGCCCTTCCTGGTGGTCACGCTGTCGATCGCCGCGATCGCCTTCGGCGGCTGGTACGCCTTCACGCACCAGGCCGAGGCGGGTGGCACCTACGACCTGGACGAGAGCCCGCTCGCCCAGACCTACTGGTCCGCCGGTTACGTCATGCTGCTGATGTGGGCCAAGGCCTACTTCAACATCGACTTCGCCTGGCTGACCCGCTTCAAGCGGCTCGACCGGGTCGTCACGATCTTCAACTCCCGGGCCGTGACGATCTATCTCTGGCACGAGATCGCGCTGGTGCTGGCGGTGCCGCTGACCGACCAGTTCTGGAAGGTGCCCGCCTTCGAGAAGTGGCTGCCGCTGGGGAGCCAGTGGTTCATGTTCGGCATCGGCTGGATCCTCATCGCCCTCTTCATCGTGCTGTGCGGCTGGGTGGAGGACGTGGCGGCGAAGAAGAAACCCCAGCTGCTGCCGTCGTGAGTTTCCTTTCCGATGCGGCCGTCACGGGCCGGGCGCCTTCGGGGTGTCCGGCCCGTACTGCCACAATGGGCCCGTGACCCGCGCATCCCTGGACAAGCAGCCGCACGAAGTCGCCTCGATGTTCGACGACGTGGCGGAACGGTACGACCTCACCAACGACGTGCTGTCGCTCGGCCAGGACCGCCGATGGCGCAAGGAGGTCACCAAGGCGGTCGACGCCCGCCCCGCGCAGAAGATCCTGGACCTGGCCGCCGGTACGGCCACGTCCTCGCTGCCCTTCGCGCAGAGCGGCGCCTATGTCGTCCCCTGCGACTTCTCCCTCGGCATGCTCCAGGTCGGCAAGAAGCGCCACCCCTGGCTGCCGCTCACGGCCGGCGACGCCACGAAGCTGCCGTTCAAGGACGACACGTTCGACGCCGTCACCATCTCCTTCGGGCTGCGCAACGTCCAGGACACCGACACCGCGCTGCGCGAGCTGTACCGGGTGACCAGGCCCGGCGGCCGGGTGGTGATCTGCGAGTTCTCGCACCCGACCTGGGCGCCCTTCCGCACGGTCTACACCGAGTACTTGATGCGCGCGCTGCCGCCGGTCGCCCGCGCGGTCTCCTCGAACCCGGACGCGTACGTCTATCTCGCCGAGTCCATCCGCGCCTGGCCCGACCAGCCCGCGCTGGCCGAGCGGCTGCGCAAGGCCGGCTGGTCGAAGGTCGCGTATCGCAACCTGAGCGGCGGGATCGTGGCCCTGCACCGCGGCTTCAAGGGAACCGGGGAACTCTGAGGGCCCGGCGGCTCCGCTAGCTGATCACCGTCGCGAAGAACGCGTCGCCCGGCGGCTCGTCCAGCTCGCGCTGCATCCCGCCGCTCGGCGGCCTCGGGATCCGCGGCTCGCGCATACCGCCCCCGCCGTCCCCCTCACCGAAGTCGAACCACACGTAGACCATGGAGTCCCGCGGCACCTCCGCATCGGGCTGCGGGTACTGCCGTACGACGTAGTCGACGACGGTGAGATGGAAGTCGGGCCGGTCCGGCGCGTTGATGAACAGGCCGCGGGCCTGGGCCGTCTCGCGCGCGTCCACGGCCATCAGGCCGACGAGCCGCGGCACGCGCACTTCAGGTGTTTTGGGCGTTAAGCGCACAGATGTCACCCCCAGCGGTACCGGAAGGGTAACCCCGGTCCGGTCCCGACCGGAAGCGTCAAGTGTCGTTCTGTAGCTGTTGGTTACTCCCAGTTACAGTACGAGCCGGTAGCAGTGTCCCTCCTCCTTGCGGGTGGGCGTGGTGAAGACTTCGGCGAGGTGCATGCCCAGCCGCCTGGTCACCGCGATGGACCGGGTGTTGCGGGCCAGGACCATCGCCACCACGCTCGGCACCCCGGCCGCCCGCACCCGCTCCAGGGTCGCCTCCGCCGCCGCGGTGGCATACCCCCGGCCCCAGAACTCCCGCCCCAGCCGCCAGCCGATCTCGATCTCGCCCTTCGGCCCCCAGTCCTGCGGCCACGGCTGGGCGCCGGTGAAGCCGATGACGCGGTCCTCGTCGTCGAGCATGGTCCACAGGCAGAAGCCGCGCTCCGCGTCGTGCCGGCGCTGGCGGGCGGTGAGCTCCTCGTAGACGGACAGTTCCGCGGGCCTGCCGCCGTGGAACTCCATGACGTCCGGGTGGTCGAAGACCCGGTGCCAGGCGACGGCGTCCTCGTCGGTGGGGACGCGCAGCCGTACTTCGGGGAGAGCTCGGTTCACGGGGCAGCCCTTCAGCCTGGTGATCAGTGGCGCTGAATAGACTGCCCATGTCCAGTGCCGGTCGGCACGCAGATTCCGAACTTGGGGAGATCCCGCCGTGACCGAGCCCCTCTCCGAAAACACCGCCGATGTGATCGTCGTCGGCGCGGGGCCAGCCGGCTCCGCCACCGCCTACCACCTCGCCAAGTCCGGACTCGACGTCCTCCTCCTGGAGAAGACCGAGTTCCCGCGCGAGAAGGTCTGCGGCGACGGCCTCACCCCGCGCGCCACCAAGCAGCTCGTGGCCATGGGCATCGACATCTCCGAGGAGGCCGGCTGGCTGCGCAACAAGGGCCTGCGCATCATCGGTGGCGGTGTCCGCCTCCAGCTGGACTGGCCGGAACTCGCCTCCTTCCCGGACTACGGCCTCGTCCGCAAGCGCGACGACTTCGACGAGCAGCTCGCCCGCAACGCCCAGAAGGCGGGCGCCCGCCTCTACGAGCGCTGCAACGTCGGCGCCCCGATCGTCGACGAGCGCACCGGCCACATCACCGGCGTCAACGCCAAGCTCGGCGAGGAGAAGCGCGAAGTCACCTTCCACGCGCCCCTGGTGGTCGCCGCCGACGGCAACTCCACCCGCCTCTCCCTCGCGATGGGCCTGCACCGCCGCGAGGACCGCCCGATGGGCGTGGCGGTGCGGACCTATTTCGAGAGCCCCCGCCACAAGGACGACTACCTGGAGTCCTGGCTGGAACTGTGGGACCGCCGCGGCGCCGAGGACCGCCTCCTGCCCGGCTACGGTTGGATCTTCGGCATGGGCGACGGCACCTCGAACGTCGGCCTCGGCGTCCTCAACACCTCCGACTCCTTCAAGGAGCTGGACTGGCGCGAGGTGCTGAAGGCCTGGTGCGCGTCCATGCCCGAGGACTGGGGCTACACCCCCGAAAACATGACCGGCCCGATCCGCGGCGCCGCCCTCCCGATGGCCTTCAACCGCCAACCCCACTACACGAAGGGGCTGTTGCTGGTCGGCGACGCCGGCGGCCTGGTGAACCCCTTCAACGGCGAGGGCATCGCCTACGCCATGGAGTCCGGCCAGATCGCCGCCGACGTCATCGTGCAGGCCCACGCCCGCCCCACCCCCGCGAGCCGCGAACTGGCCCTGCGCCGCTACCCGCAGGTCCTCAAGGACACCTACGGCGGCTACTACACCCTGGGCCGCGCCTTCGTGAAGCTCATCGGCAACCCGAAGGTCATGAAGATCGCGGCCCAGCGCGGCCTGACGCACCCCCTGCTGATGAAGTTCACCCTGAAGATGCTGGCCAACCTCACCGACCCCACGGGCGGCGACGCGATGGACCGCATCATCAACGGGCTGAGCAAGGTGGCGCCGAAGGCGTGAGCGCGGGAGTGATCAGTCGCTGAGTGCCGCCGTCTTGGCGGCCCGGCGGGCGAACACCTCGTCCCGCCGGTCCGCCACCTGCCGCAGCGCCTCCTTGCGGTCCCGCTTGGAGAGCCGGTCCAGATAGACCTGACCGTTGACGTGGTCGGTCTCATGGGCGAGGCAGCGCGCGAAGTACCCTGTGCCCTCGATCACAAGCGCGTTGCCGTCCTTGTCGAGCCCGCGCACCACGGCCCGGTCCGGACGCGGTACGTCCATCACCGCGCCCGGCACCGACAGGCACCCCTCGCCCTCGTCGAGCAGCCGGCGCCCGGCCGGGTCGAGGGGATCGAGCACCGGGTTGACGAGGTGTCCGACATGTCGGACACCATTGTCGTCGGGGCAGTCGTACACGAACAGGCGCAGATCCACGCCCACTTGATTGGCCGCGAGGCCGGCTCCGTCGGCGACGTACATGGTGAGGAACATGTCGTCGATGAGCGCGGCGAGGTCGGGCCCGAACTCGGTGACGTCCCGGCTGGGCCGGTGCAGGACCTCTTCGCCGACCTCGGTGACGCGACGCACGGAGCCGCGCCCGGCCTCGGGCGCGGGGCGGGGGTAGGAGTCGACGGGGCTTCCCTGGACGAAGACACGTGGCATGACTTGCTCTCCTCGGGTTTGGCGTCCGGCCTTCTGGTAAGCCGAACTTGAGAACCTTGGGAGAAGAGATTTCAGGAGAGCCGCGAACTCCGGTAGGGGGAACGCCGGGTACGCCGAGGGGACCGCTGCCCCCGAGGCAACGGTCCCATGCTCACGGCGTCGTGCGCGGGCTCAGAGCACCCGCACCGCGCCCGTCGGCGGGTCGTAGGACAGCGGCCGCTCCACGATGCCGGTGGAGGGGTTCTGCGCGCCGACGAACATGCCGTCGCCCACGTACACGGCGACGTGGTACGCGCTGCCCGCGCTGCCCCAGTACAGGATGTCGCCGACCTGGAGGTTGCTCAGGGACACCTGAGTACCGGCGGTCGACTGGTCCTGGGAGACACGCGGCAGGCTGATGCCGACCTGGTTGAAGGCGGCACGCACGAGCCCGGAGCAGTCGTAGGCGCTGGGGCCGGTGGCGCCCAGGACGTAGGACTTGCCGATCTGCGCCTTCACGAACGCCACGACGGCCGCGGCCGAACCCGTGGCCGTGGAAGAGCTCGTGGACGTGCTGGTGCCCGTGGAGGCGGCCAGGGTGGTCCGCTCGGTGCTGCGCGACGTGGCGCGCTCCGCAGCGGCCTTACGGGCGTCCTCCTGGGCCTTCTTCTTCGCCTCCGCCTTCTTCTTGGCGTCCGCCAGGTCCGCCTTCGCCTGCTTCGCGGCGTTTGCGGCAGCCGCGTCGCGCTCGGCGCGCAGCTGGTAGTTCGCCGCGGCCTGCTGGGTGGCTTCGGCGGACTGTGCGACCTGGGTGGACAGATCGGCCGTCAGGGTGGGCAGTTGCAGGGTCTGCGTCGTCTCGGCCGCGTTGGCCGAGGCCGCGCCCGCCGCCGCCATGCTGAGAACGCCACCGGCAACTCCGGCACGCACGGCGATGTTCGTCGTCGCGCTGCGGCGGGGTTTCCGGTGGCTGCGTATGTGAGCGGTGTGGGACATGAGACCAACCGGTATCAGGGGCTCCTCCATACCTTCAAGAAACGTGTGCTGCGCCACAATTGTTCAACGGCCCCCACGAACTTCGGGTGTGTCGTTCCTTATTGACGCCGTAACGGACATTGCGGACCTGGGTGATCAGGGCGGTGATCACGGCCTTTCGTCGTTACGCCCGAATTGCCCGCCGCCTACCACTGGTTGGGACAGGTGGCCAACCCCGGTTCTCATGCGCCTCTCATGGGTGTGGCGGAGGTCACGGAACGGTTACCGGAATGCTCGCGTCTCGCGTGGGTACCGCGAGCGGGTCGTCGGACGGTCGACTTCGTGAACGCGTGCACGCGTCCACACCGTGCCGCGCGACTCCTTCCGACGTGTGAACGGGCTCCCACTATCAAGCCGTCGCGTCCAACTCCAATTTGCATGCAAGAGAAGTCTCTTGATATTGAGACGCCGCTCGCCGCCTGCGGTGACGAGCACGAATGTGACGTCCGGTGATCGCTCAGGCGCTTCACGTGTGAAGATCGCCGCTCACTCGACGTGATGATCCTTCGCCGGGTGGTGGAGATCACAAAGCTTGTGCAATACCCCGTGTCGCAGATCACAGAGCGACGGGCATAAGATGCGGAGCGGTTGGGCTTGTGACCTGCTTCACATGTTCGCGATCTTCGCCGGGACGGGCGGGAGTTGCCGAGTGTGTGAGGTGGGTGTGAGTCCGACGCCATCGCCAGCAGTCAGTGCCGACTGAGAGGAGCGAGGAGCGGTGAACGCGTATGCGCCCATCCTCGTACTGGGAGCCCTCGGGGCAGGCTTTGCGATCTTCTCCGTGGTCATGGCCACGCTGATCGGTCCGAAGCGTTACAACCGGGCCAAGCTCGAAGCGTACGAGTGCGGCATCGAGCCGACCCCCACGCCGGCCGGCGGCGGGCGCTTCCCCATCAAGTACTACCTGACGGCGATGCTCTTCATCGTCTTCGACATCGAGATCGTCTTCCTCTACCCCTGGGCCGTCACCTTCGACGCCCTGGGTGTTTTCGGGCTCGTGGAGATGCTGCTCTTCGTGCTCACCGTCTTCGTCGCGTACGCGTACGTATGGCGGCGCGGCGGCCTGGAATGGGACTGAGGGGCCTTTAACTCATGGGACTCGAAGAAAAGCTGCCGAGCGGCTTCCTGCTCACCACCGTCGAGCAGGCCGCGGGCTGGGTGCGCAAGGCGTCCGTCTTCCCCGCCACGTTCGGACTCGCCTGCTGCGCCATCGAGATGATGACGACCGGCGCCGGACGGTACGACCTGGCGCGCTTCGGCATGGAGGTCTTCCGCGGCTCACCCCGCCAGGCGGACCTGATGATCGTCGCGGGCCGGGTCAGCCAGAAGATGGCGCCGGTGCTGCGGCAGGTCTACGACCAGATGCCGAACCCCAAGTGGGTGATCTCCATGGGCGTTTGCGCCTCGTCGGGCGGCATGTTCAACAACTACGCGATCGTGCAGGGCGTCGACCACATCGTCCCGGTCGACATCTATCTCCCGGGCTGCCCGCCACGGCCCGAGATGCTGATGGACGCGATCCTCAAGCTCCACCAGAAGATCCAGTCCTCCAAGCTCGGCGTGAACGCCGAGGAGGCGGCCCGCGAGGCGGAGGAGGCGGCGCTCAAGGCACTGCCCACCATCGAGATGAAGGGCCTGCTGCGGTGAGTGACGCGAACGGCACCAACGGAGCCGCCCCGGACCAGGATCCGGGCGCCTCCAACCTCCCCGGCCAGCGCGGCGAGGGCGAGGAGATCCGCGTCCAGCGCGGCATGTTCGGCGCCAACAACGGCGGCGACACCTCGGGTTACGGCGGCCTGGTCCGCTCGGTCCGCCTCCCGGGAGCATCCAGCCGGCCCTACGGCGGCTGGTTCGACGAGGTCGCCGACGAGCTGGAGGGCGCCCTGGAGGAACAGGGACTGCTGCCCGACAACGCGATCGAGAAGACGATCGTCGACCGCGGCGAGGTCACCTTCCACATCGAGCGCGAGCACCTGCTCCGCGTAGCCCGCACCCTGCGCGACGACCCGGCCCTGCGCTTCGAACTCTGCGCCGGTGTCAGCGCGGTGCACTACCCGCACGACAAGGGCCGCGAGCTGCACGCCGTCTACCACCTGCGCTCGATCACCCACAACCGGCTGATCCGCCTCGAAGTCAGCGCCCCGGACAGTGATCCGCACATCCCGTCCCTGGTCCCGGTCTATCCGACCAACGACTGGCACGAGCGCGAGACCTACGACTTCTTCGGCATCGTCTTCGACGGCCACCCGGCGCTGACGCGGATCATGATGCCGGACGACTGGCCGGGCCACCCGCAGCGCAAGGACTACCCCCTCGGCGGCATCGCCGTCGAGTACAAGGGCGCCCAGATCCCGGCTCCGGACCAGCGGAGGTCGTACTCGTGAGCACGCAGTCAGCATCCGCCTCGGCCGCTTCCGCCGCTTCGGCGCGCGAGACCACCGAGGGCACCGTATATACGGTCACCGGTGGCGACTGGGACGAGGTCGTCCAGTCCGCGGCCCGCGCCGACGACGAGCGCATCGTCGTCAACATGGGGCCCCAGCACCCCTCCACGCACGGTGTGCTCCGCCTGATCCTGGAGATCGACGGCGAGACGGTCACCGAGGCCCGCTGCGGCATCGGCTACCTGCACACCGGTATCGAGAAGAACCTCGAATACCGAACGTGGACGCAGGGCACCACGTTCGTGACGCGCATGGACTATCTGACGTCCTTCTTCAACGAGACCGCCTACTGTCTCGCGGTCGAGAAACTCCTGGGCGTCGAGGACCAGATCACCGAGCGGGCGAAGATCATCCGGGTGCTCCTGATGGAGCTGAACCGGATGTCCTCCCACCTGGTGTGCATCGCCACCGGCGGGATGGAACTCGGCGCCACCACGATCATGATCTACGGATTCCGTGATCGTGAAATGATTCTCGACATCTACGAGCTCATCACGGGCCTGCGGATGAACCACGCGTACATCCGCCCCGGCGGACTCGCCCAGGACCTGCCGCCCGGCGCGGTGGACCAGATCCGCGAGTTCGTGAAGAAGATGAAGAAGAACCTCCCGGAGTACGACAAGCTCGCCACCGGGAACCCCATCTTCAAGGCCCGTATGCAGGACGTCGGTTACCTCGACCTGGCCGGCTGCATGGCCCTCGGTGCCACAGGCCCGATCCTGCGCTCGACAGGCCTCCCGCACGACCTGCGCAAGGCGCAGCCGTACTGCGACTACGAGACGTACGACTTCGACGTCCCGACCGCCGACACCTGCGACTCCTACGGCCGCTTCCTCATCCGCCTGGAGGAGATGCGCCAGTCGCTGAGGATCGTCGAGCAGTGCCTTGACCGGTTGCAGCCCGGGCCGGTCATGGTCGCCGACAAGAAGATCGCCTGGCCCGCCCAACTCGCGCTCGGGCCGGACGGGTTGGGCAACTCGCTCGACCACATCAAGAAGATCATGGGCACCTCCATGGAGGCCCTGATCCACCACTTCAAGCTGGTGACCGAGGGCTTCCGCGTACCGCCGGGACAGGCGTACGCGGCGGTCGAGTCGCCCAAGGGCGAACTCGGGGTGCACGCCGTTTCCGACGGAGGCACCCGCCCCTACCGGGTCCACTTCAGGGACCCGTCCTTCACCAACCTTCAGGCCATGGCGGCGATGTGCGAGGGCGGCCAGGTCGCCGACGTCATCGTCGCCGTCGCGTCCATCGACCCCGTGATGGGAGGCGTCGACCGGTGACCACCAGTTCTTCGGAGCAGGGCGTCAGCCTGGGCATGCCCCAACTGCCCGCGCCCGCTTACCCGGACGACGTCCGGGCCCGGCTGGAGGCCGACGGGCGGGAGATCATCGCCCGCTACCCGGACTCCCGCTCGGCCCTCCTGCCGTTGCTGCACCTGGTGCAGGCGGAGGAAGGCCATGTCACGCGCACGGGGCAGCAGTTCTGCGCGGACCTGCTGGAGCTGACCACGGCCGAGGTCGCCGCCGTCGCGACCTTCTACACGATGTACCGGCGCCGGCCGAGCGGCGACTACCAGGTCGGGGTCTGCACCAACACGCTGTGCGCGGTGATGGGCGGCGACGCCATCTTCGAGTCCCTCCAGGAGCACCTGGGCGTCGGCAACGGTGAGACCACCGACGACGGCAAGGTCACCCTGGAGCACATCGAGTGCAACGCGGCCTGCGACTTCGCGCCGGTGGTGATGGTCAACTGGGAGTTCTTCGACAACCAGACCCCCGCCAGCGCCCGGCGCCTCGTCGACGACCTGCGCACGGGCGCACCCGTGGAGCCCACGCGCGGGGCGCCGATCTGCACCTTCAAGGAGACCGCGCGGATCCTCGCCGGCTTCCCCGACGAGCGGCCCGGGGCCGTCGGGGCGAGCGGCGGTGCGGGACCCGCGTCGCTGGTGGGCCTCCGCCTGGCCAAGGGAGAGACCGCACCCGCGCGCGTGGTCCATCCGCGGGGCTCCGGAGCGCCGCAGGACCAGTCGCCGACGTCGCCGGCCGAGCACCTCGGTTCGCACGATGCGCCGCAGGACACGTCGGCCTCCGACCCCGCCCACCCGGCGGGGCCTGTCGCCGAGGAGGGGGAGTGATGACCTTGGCACCCGAACTGAAAGACCACAGCCCCGAGAAGCTGCTCGCACCCGTGCTGTCGGCCTTCTGGGACGAGGGCGAGTCCTGGACTCTGGACACGTACCGGAGGCACGAGGGATACGAGGGGCTCCGCAAGGCGCTCGCGATGTCGCCGGACGACCTCATCGCGTATGTGAAGGACTCCGGTCTGCGCGGTCGCGGTGGCGCCGGCTTCCCCACCGGAATGAAATGGCAATTCATTCCCCAAGGGGATGGAAAACCACACTATCTAGTTGTCAACGCCGACGAGTCGGAGCCCGGAACCTGTAAGGACATCCCGCTCCTCTTCGCGAACCCGCACAGCCTCATCGAGGGCATTGTCATCGCGTGTTACGCCATCAGGTCTTCGCATGCCTTCATCTATCTGCGTGGTGAAGTCGTCCCCGTATTGCGGCGGTTGCACGAGGCCGTGCGCGAGGCCTACGCGGCGGGCTACCTCGGCGAGAACATCCTGGGCAGTGGCCTGGACCTGCAGCTCACCGTGCACGCGGGCGCGGGCGCGTACATCTGCGGTGAGGAGACCGCACTGCTCGACTCGCTCGAAGGCCGCCGTGGTCAACCGCGGCTCCGTCCCCCTTTCCCCGCCGTCGCGGGCCTCTATGCGTGCCCGACTGTTGTGAATAACGTCGAGTCGATCGCGTCAGTTCCCGCGATTCTGCAAAAAGGCAAGGAATGGTTCAGGTCGATGGGCAGCGAGAAGTCTCCGGGCTTCACGCTCTACTCGCTCAGCGGCCATGTCACCAGTCCCGGCCAGTACGAGGCGCCGCTCGGCATCACACTCCGCCAACTGCTCGACATGAGCGGCGGGATGCGCGCCGGGCACCGCCTCAAGTTCTGGACGCCGGGCGGGTCCTCCACGCCGATGTTCACCGACGAGCACCTCGACGTCCCTCTTGACTACGAAGGAGTGGGTGCCGCGGGTTCCATGCTCGGCACAAAAGCACTCCAGTGTTTCGACGAGACGACCTGCGTCGTGCGTGCCGTCACCCGCTGGACCGAGTTCTACGCCCACGAGTCCTGCGGCAAGTGCACACCGTGCCGCGAAGGGACGTACTGGCTCGTGCAGTTGCTGCGCGACATCGAGGCCGGCAAGGGCGCGATGTCCGACCTCGACAAGCTGAACGACATCGCCGACAACATCAACGGCAAGTCCTTCTGCGCCCTCGGCGACGGCGCCGCCTCGCCGATCTTCTCCTCGCTCAAGTACTTCCGCGAGGAGTACGAGCAGCACATCACGGGCCGGGGCTGCCCCTTCGACCCGGCCAAGTCCACGGCCTGGGCCGACCGCACGGAGGTGAACGCATGACGGTGACCACGAGCGCTCCCTCGGGTGGGGGAGAGGCGGCGGTCCCGCCGGAAGATCTCGTCTCGCTGACGATCGACGGCGCCGAGATCAGCGTGCCCAAGGGCACCCTGGTCATCCGCGCCGCCGAGCAACTCGGCATCGAGATCCCCCGGTTCTGCGACCACCCTCTCCTCGACCCGGCCGGCGCCTGCCGTCAGTGCATCGTCGAGGTCGAGGGCCAGCGCAAGCCGATGGCGTCCTGCACGATCACGTGCACGGACGGCATGGTCGTCAAGACCCAGCTCAGCTCGCCCGTGGCCGAGAAGGCCCAGCACGGCGTGATGGAGCTGCTCCTCATCAACCACCCGCTGGACTGCCCGGTCTGCGACAAGGGCGGCGAGTGCCCCCTGCAGAACCAGGCGATGTCCCACGGCCAGGCGGACTCCCGCTTCGAGGGCCGGAAGCGGACCTACGAGAAGCCCGTCCCGATCTCCACCCAGGTGCTGCTCGACCGTGAGCGGTGCGTGCTGTGCGCCCGCTGCACCCGCTTCTCCAACCAGATCGCGGGCGACCCGATGATCGAGCTCCTGGAGCGCGGCGCGCTGCAACAGGTCGGCACCGGCGAGGGCGACCCCTTCGAGTCGTACTTCTCCGGGAACACCATCCAGATCTGCCCGGTGGGCGCGCTGACCTCGGCGGCGTACCGATTCCGCTCCCGCCCCTTCGACCTGGTCTCCACGCCCTCCGTGTGCGAGCACTGCTCCGGGGGCTGCGCGACCCGTACCGACCACCGGCGCGGCAAGGTCATGCGGCGCCTGGCGGCCGTGGACCCAGAGGTCAACGAGGAGTGGATCTGCGACAAGGGGCGCTTCGGCTTCCGGTACGCGCAGCAGCGCGACCGGCTGGAGACGCCGCTGATCCGCAACCCCGACGGCGAACTCGTCCCCGCCTCCTGGCCGGAGGCGCTCCAGATCGCCGCGCAGGGACTGCTCGCCTCACGGGGCCGTACCGGTGTCCTGACCGGTGGCCGGCTCACCATCGAGGACGCCTACGCGTACAGCAAGTTCGCGCGCGTGGCGCTCGACACGAACGACATCGACTTCCGCGCGCGCGTGCACAGCAGCGAGGAGGCCGACTTCCTGGCCGCCCGGGTCGCCGGACGCGGCCGGGACCTCGACGGCAACGGCGTCACGTACACCTCCCTGGAGAAGGCGCCCGCCGTCCTGCTGGTCGGGTTCGAGTCCGAGGAGGAGGCGCCCGGCGTCTTCCTGCGGCTGCGCAAGGCCTCGCGCACGCACGGGCAGCGGGTGTTCTCGCTGGCCACGTTCGCCACGCGCGGGCTGGAGAAGGCGGGCGGCACGCTGCTGCCGGCCGCTCCCGGCACCGAGACCGAGTGGCTGGACGCGCTGGCGAGCGGGGTCGGTCTGGAGGATGACGGAGCACGTGCCTCCGAGGCGCTGCGCACCGAGGGCGCGGTGATCGTCGTAGGAGAGCGGCTGGCCGCCGTCGCCGGGGGCCTCACCGCCGCCGTACGGGCCGCGTCCGCGACCGGTGCGCGGCTGGTGTGGATTCCGCGCCGGGCCGGGGAGCGCGGCGCGATCGAGGCGGGGGCGTTGCCGTCGCTGCTGCCGGGCGGGCGTCCGGCGACCGATCCACGCGCGCGTGAGGAGGTCGCCGCCGCCTGGGGTGTCGCCGAACTTCCGCACCGCTACGGCCGCGACGCCGGCCAGATCGTCGAGGCCGCCGCCGGCGGTGAACTGCGGGCGCTGCTCGTCGCCGGTGTGGAGCCGGGCGACCTGCCCGATCCGGCACGCACGCGTGCGGCACTCGACGAGGTCGGCTTCGTGGTCTCGCTCGAACTGCGGCCCAGCGAGATCACCGAACACGCGGATGTGGTCCTTCCGGTCGCGGCGGTCGCCGAGAAGGCGGGTGCCTTCCTCAACTGGGAGGGCAGGGTCCGCTTCTTCGACGCGGCCCTCAAGCCCGACCAGATGACCCGCACCCTCGCGCCCACCGACGCGCGCGTCCTGCACATGCTGGCCGACGCCATGGACGTCCACCTGGGACTGCCCGATCTGCGCACCACGCGCGCGGAGTTGGACCGGCTCGGTGCCTGGGACGGCCTGCGGGCCACCGAACCGCTGGAGACCGCGGGCGTACTGCCCCGGCCCGCCGCCGGGGAGGCCGTGCTCGCCGGGCACCGGCTGCTGCTCGACCAAGGCGCCCTCCAGGAGGGCGACGAAGCGCTCGCCGGCACCCGGCACGCCGCCCACGCGCGCGTGTCGGCCGCCACCGCCGCCGAGGCGGGCGTCAAGGACGGCGACACCCTCGCCGTGACCGGCGCCTCCGGAACCGTCGAACTCCCGCTGCAGATCACGGAGATGCCCGACCGCGTGGTCTGGCTCCCGCTGAACTCCACCGGCGGGGGCGTCGCCTCCGACACCGGGGCGCTGCCCGGCGCACTCGTCCGCATCGGCCCGGCCACGCTCGCGGGCGAGGCCCCCAAGGAGGTGGAGGCATGAGCAATCTGTACCTCGCCGCGGAAGACCTCTCGATGTTCGGCCGCGACCCCTGGTGGCTGGTCGTCGTCAAGGCGGTGTTCTGCTTCGCCTTCCTGATGATCACCGTGCTGTTCTCGATCGTCTGGGAACGCAAGGTCGTCGCCTGGATGCAGCTGCGCATCGGCCCCAACCGGCACGGCCCCTGGGGCATGCTCCAGTCGCTCGCCGACGGCGTGAAGCTGATGCTCAAGGAAGACCTCATCGTCAAGCGCGCCGACAAGGTGGTCTACATCCTGGCGCCGGTCGTCGCGGCCATCCCGGCCTTCATGGCGATCGCGGTCATCCCCTTCGGGCCGGCCGACAACGAGGTGTCGATCTTCGGCCACCGCACCACGATGCAGCTCACCGACCTCCCGATCGCGATGCTCTACATCCTCGCGGTCGCCTCGGTCGGCATCTACGGCATCGTCCTGGCGGGCTGGAGCTCCGGCTCCACCTATCCGCTCCTGGGCGGCCTGCGCTCCTGCGCGCAGATGATCTCCTACGAGATCGCCATGGGCGCCGCGTTCGCCTCGGTGTTCCTCTACTCCGGGTCGATGTCGACGTCGGCGATCGTTGAACAACAGCACGACCGCTGGTACATCGTCCTGCTGCCGGTCTCCTTCATCATCTACGTCGTCACGATGGTCGGCGAGACCAACCGCGCCCCCTTCGACATGCCGGAGTCCGAGGGCGACCTGGTCGGCGGCTTCAACACCGAGTACTCGTCCATCAAGTTCGCGCTCTTCATGCTCGCCGAGTACGTGAACATGGTGACGGTCTCCGCGGTGTCGACCACGCTCTTCCTGGGCGGCTGGCGGGCCCCGTGGCCGATCAGCTCCTTCTGGGAGGGCGCGAACCACGGCTGGTGGCCGATGCTCTGGTTCGTCATCAAGGTCCAGCTGCTGCTGTTCTTCTTCATCTGGCTCCGCGGCACCCTCCCGCGCGTGCGCTACGACCAGTTGATGAAGCTCGGCTGGAAGGTCCTCATCCCGGTCTCCGTGGTCTGGCTGATGCTCGTCGCGACCGTACGGACCCTCAGGAACCAGAACTACGACTTCGCCGACATCACCCTCTACATCGTCGGCGGCGTGCTCGCCCTGCTGTTGCTGTCCTTCATCGCGGACATGTTCCGCCAGAAGGCCAAGGAGGACGCGCAACTGGCCGGGGAACCCGCCGGGTTCGACGCGATGGCGGGCGGATTCCCCGTACCGCCGCTGCCGGGACAGGAGTTGCCGCCGGTGCCCCGGCGCCCCTCGCGACGCGAGCGGGAGCTGATTGTCAGTGGTGGCTCGGATACTGGCAGTGACGGATCTCTGGATGGAAAGGAGGCGTCCGATGGCTGAGGAGCCCAAGGAGACCACACCCGGTTTCCAGAACCCCGTGGCCGGCTTCGGCGTGACCTTCAAGGCCATGTTCAAGAAGCGGCTGACCGAGCAGTACCCGGAGCAGCAGAAGACCACAGCCCCCCGGTTCCACGGACGGCACCAGCTCAACCGCCATCCGGACGGCCTGGAGAAGTGCGTCGGCTGCGAGCTGTGCGCCTGGGCCTGCCCCGCCGACGCCATCTATGTGGAGGGCGCCGACAACACCGACGAGGAGCGCTACTCGCCGGGTGAGCGGTACGGCCGCGTCTACCAGATCAACTACGCCCGCTGCATCCTGTGCGGCCTGTGCATCGAGGCGTGCCCCACGCGCGCGTTGACGATGACCAACGAGTTCGAGCTGGCCGACAGCAGCCGCGCCAACCTCATCTACACCAAGGAACAGCTGCTGGCCGGCCTCGACGACACCATGGTCGACAGCCCGCACGCCATCTACCCGGGGATGACCGAACAGGACTACTACCGGGGCCTGGTGACGGAGGCCGCACCCGGCACGGTGCCCCAAGTAGCTGTCTCCAAGGGCGAGAAGCCCAAGGAAGAGGGGGTGGGCGCATGAGCGCGCAGCTCACCGCCGCCGCCTACTCCACCTCCACCGGCGAGGCCTTCCAGTTCTGGGTCCTCGGCACGGTCGCGGTGATCGGCGCCCTGTCCACCATCCTCATGAAGAGGGCCGTGCACAGCGCCCTCTCCCTCGCCGGGACCATGATCATCCTGGCGGTGTTCTACCTCGCCAACGGCGCCTACTTCCTGGGCGTCGTCCAGATCGTCGTCTACACCGGCGCGATCATGATGCTGTTCCTCTTCGTGGTGATGCTGGTCGGCGTCACGGCCGCCGACTCCCTGACGGAGACCATCAAGGGCCAGCGCTGGCTGGCCCTGCTCTGCGGGCTCGGCTTCGGCATCCTGCTGGTCGCGGGCATCGGCAACGCCTCGCTGAACCAGTTCGACGGCCTGAGCACGGCCAACGCGAACGGCAATGTGCAGGGCCTGGCCGCCCTCATCTTCACCAAGTACGTCTTCGCCTTCGAAATCACCGGCGCCCTGCTGATCACGGCCGCCGTCGGCGCCATGGTGCTCACCCACCGCGAGCGCGCCGAGCGGCCCAAGACCCAGCGCGAGCTGTCCGAGCAGCGCGTCCGCGAGGGCAAGCACGTCCCGCCGCTCCCGGCCCCCGGCGTCTACGCCCGGCACAACGCGGTGGACGTCCAGGGCCTGCTGCCCGACGGCACCCCGTCCGAGCTCACGGTCAGCAAGACGCTCCGTGACCGCGGCCAGATCCGTGACGTGTCCAGCGAGGCGCTGAACGATCTGCGGGCCCTGGAGCAGCGCGCCGAGGAGCGCCTGGAGCGGACCGCGATCGAACCGGCGAACCTCAAGCGGACCGAGGAGGCGTCGAAGTGAACCCCGTCAACTACCTCTATCTCTCCGCCCTGTTGTTCACGATCGGCGCCACCGGCGTCCTGATCAGGCGGAACGCGATCGTCGTCTTCATGTGCATCGAGCTGATGCTCAACGCCTGCAACCTCGCGTTCGTCACCTTCTCCCGGATGCACGGCAACCTCGACGGTCAGGTCATCGCCTTCTTCACGATGGTCGTCGCCGCCGCGGAGGTCGTGGTCGGGCTCGCGATCATCGTGTCGCTGTTCCGTTCCCGCCACTCGGCCTCGGTCGACGACGCCAGCCTGATGAAGCTCTGAGGGGTCGCTGAATCGTGGAGAACCTGATTGCGCTGCTGGTAGCGGCGCCTCTGCTCGGAGCGGTCGTACTGCTGTGCGGCGGCCGGCGGCTCGATGCCGTCGGCCACTGGATCGGCACGCTCCTGTCGTCCGCCTCCTTCGTGATCGGTGTCGTCCTCTTCACCGACCTGCTGGGGAAGAACGCCGAGCACCGGACGCTCATGCAGCACCTGTGGACCTGGGTCCCCGTCGAGGGCTTCCAGGCGGACGTCGCCTTCCGCCTCGACCAGCTGTCGATGACCTTCGTCCTGCTGATCACCGGTGTCGGCTCGCTCATCCACCTGTACTCGGTCGGGTACATGGAGCACGACGAGCGCCGCCGCCGCTTCTTCGGCTATCTGAACCTGTTCCTCGCGGCGATGCTGATCCTCGTCCTCGCCGACAACTACCTGCTGCTGTACGTCGGTTGGGAAGGCGTCGGTCTCGCCTCCTATCTGCTGATCGGCTTCTGGCAGCACAAGCCCAGCGCGGCCACCGCCGCGAAGAAGGCCTTCCTGGTCAACCGGGTCGGTGACATGGGCCTGTCGATCGCCATCATGCTGATGTTCACGACGTTCGGGACCTTCGCCTTCGGCCCGGTCCTCAGCCACGTCGGAGACGCCTCCGAGGGCAAGCTCACGGGCATCGCCCTGATGCTGCTGCTCGCGGCCTGCGGCAAGTCCGCCCAGGTGCCGCTCCAGTCCTGGCTCGGCGACGCGATGGAGGGCCCGACCCCGGTCTCGGCCCTCATCCACGCGGCGACCATGGTGACCGCGGGCGTGTACCTGATCGTCCGCTCCGGAGCGATCTTCAACGCGGCGCCCGACGCGCAACTCGTCGTCACCGTCGTCGGAGCCGTCACGCTCCTCTTCGGTGCGATCGTCGGTTGCGCGAAGGACGACATCAAGAAGGCCCTCGCCGGCTCGACCATGTCGCAGATCGGCTACATGGTGCTCGCCGCGGGCCTCGGCCCCATCGGCTACGTCTTCGCGATCATGCACCTGGTGACGCACGGCTTCTTCAAGGCCGGGCTCTTCCTCGGCGCCGGTTCGGTCATGCACGGCATGAACGACGAGGTCGACATGAGGAAGTACGGCGGCCTGAGGAAGTACATGCCGGTCACCTTCATCACCTTCGGCCTCGGCTACCTCGCCATCATCGGCTTCCCGGGCCTGTCCGGCTTCTTCTCCAAGGACAAGATCATCGAGGCGGCCTTCGCCAAGGGCGGCACCGAGGGCTGGATCCTCGGCGGCGCGGCCCTGCTGGGCGCGGCCATCACGGCGTTCTACATGACCCGCGTGATGCTGATGACCTTCTTCGGCGAGAAGCGCTGGCAGCCCGACGAGAACGGCAACGAACCGCACCCGCACGAGTCCCCGAGGACGATGACGATCCCGATGATCGTGCTGGCCTTCGGATCGGTCTTCGCCGGCGGCATCTTCGGCATCGGCGACCGCTTCCTGCACTGGCTGGAGCCCATCACCGGCCACGAGGAGGGCAACTCCCCGGTCAGCGCCCTCACGGTCACCCTGGCCACCATGGTCGTGCTCGTCATCGGCGTGGGGATCGCGTGGGCGCAGTACGGGCGCCGTCCGGTCCCGGCCGTCGCCCCGCGCGGTTCGCTGCTCACCCGGGCCGCCCGCCGCGACCTCCTCCAGGACGACTTCAACCACGTCGTCCTGGTGCGCGGCGGCGAGCACCTCACCCGCTCCCTGGTCTACGTCGACCACACCCTGGTCGACGGCGTCGTCAACGGCACGGCGGCCTCCATGGGCGGCCTCTCCGGAAGGCTGCGCAAGCTGCAGAACGGCTACGCGCGGTCGTACGCGGTCTCGATGTTCGGCGGTGCGGCCATCCTCGTCGCCGCGACCCTGCTGATGAGGGCGGTCTGATACCGATGTCCTTTCCCCTCCTGACAGCGACGGCGGCGCTCCCGGCCCTCGGGGCGGTGGCCACGGCCGCCGTCCCGGCCGCCCGGCGCACCGCCGCGAAATGGCTGGCGCTGTTCGTCTCGCTGGTCACGCTCGCGCTGGGCATCGTCGTCCTGGTGCGCTTCGACCCGGGCGGCGACCGCTACCAACTCACCGAGTCCCACGCCTGGATCGCCGACTTCGGCGTCCGCTACGAGCTGGGTGTGGACGGCATCGCGGTCGCGCTCATCGCGCTCACCGCCCTGCTGATCCCGTTCGTGATCCTGGCCGGCTGGCACGACGCCGACCCCCTGGAGACCGGCAGCAAGCGCTGGCGGCCCACCCAGGGCTTCTTCGCCCTCATCCTTGCGGTGGAGGCGATGGTGATCATCTCCTTCGAGGCCACCGACGTCTTCCTCTTCTACATCTTCTTCGAAGCCATGCTGATCCCGATGTACTTCCTCATCGGCGGCTTCGGGGACCGGGCCCACGAGCACGGCGACGAGGCGGCGGCCACCCAACGGTCGTACGCTGCCGTCAAGTTCCTGCTCTACAACCTGGTCGGCGGACTCATCATGCTGGCGGCCGTGATCGGCCTCTACGTGGTGGCCGGGAACTTCTCGCTCGCGGAGATCGCGCAGGCGCGGGCCAACGGCACGCTGCACATGGCGACCAACACCGAACGCTGGCTGTTCCTCGGCTTCTTCTTCGCCTTCGCGGTGAAGGCGCCGCTGTGGCCGCTGCACACCTGGCTGCCCAACGCCATGCAGGAGTCCACCGCCCCGGTCGCCGTACTGATCACGGCAGTTGTCGACAAGGTGGGCACCTTCGCGATGCTCCGCTTCTGCCTCCAGCTCTTCCCGGAGGCCAGCAAGTGGGCGACACCCGTCATCCTGGTCCTCGCCCTGATCAGCATCATCTACGGGGCGCTGCTCGCGGTCGGCCAGCGGGACATCAAGCGGCTGGTGGCGTACGCGTCGATCTCGCACTTCGGGTTCATCATCCTGGGCATCTTCGCGATGACCAGCCAGGGCCAGTCCGGCGCGACGCTCTACATGGTCAACCACGGCATTTCCACGGCCGCGTTGATGCTGGTCGCCGGCTTCCTGATCTCGCGGCGCGGCTCGCGCCTGATCGCCGACTACGGAGGGGTGCAGAAAGTGGCCCCGGTGCTCGCCGGCACCTTCCTGATCGGCGGTCTGGCCACCCTGTCGCTGCCGGGACTCGCGCCCTTCGTGAGCGAGTTCCTGGTCCTGGTCGGCACGTTCTCGCGCTACCCGGCGATCGGGATCATCGCGACCTTCGGCATCGTCCTGGCCGCGCTGTACACCCTCGTCCTCTACCAGCGGACGATGACCGGCCCGGTGAAGCCCGAGGTCGCGACGATGCCGGACCTGCGACCGCGTGAACTCCTGGTCGTCGCCCCGCTGATCGTGCTGCTGATCTTCCTGGGCGTCTACCCCAAGCCGGTCACGGACATCGTGAACCCGTCGGTCAAGCAGACCCTGTCCGACGTACACAAGAAGGATCCCAAGCCCTCGGTGGAGGCGGCCAAGTGAGCGCAACAGCCGTCCACAGCCTGTGGACAACGGCGGCAGGCGCGGACCCGATCTCGAAGATCCCCGCACCGAAGATCGAGTACGGGCAATTGTCGCCCACCTTGATCATCCTCGGCGCGGCGCTCATCGGGGTACTGGTCGAGGCGTTCGTCCCGCGCAAGTCCCGTTACTACGCGCAGGTGTTCGTGTCCGTCGTGGCGCTCTGCGCCGCCTTCGCGGCGGTCGTGGCACTCGCGGCGGACGGGTACGGCACCACCAAGGCGCACATCGCGGCGATGGGCGCGATCGCGGTCGACGGACCCTCCCTGTTCCTCCAGGGCGTGATCCTGCTCTCCGGACTGGTCGGCCTGTTCACCTTCGCCGAGCGGCGCCTCGACCCCGAGGCACACGGCAACCGGGTCGACTCCTTCGCCGCCCAGGGCGCGTCCGTGCCCGGCAGCGACAGCGAGAAGGCCGCCGTCAAGGCCGGGTTCACCACCACGGAGGTGTTCCCGCTCCTGCTCTTCGCGGTCTCCGGAATGCTCGTCTTCCCGTCCGCCAACGACCTGTTGACCCTGTTCGTGGCCCTGGAGGTCTTCTCCCTCCCGCTCTACCTCCTGTGCGCCCTGGCCCGCCGCAAGCGGCTCCTGTCGCAGGAGGCGGCGGTCAAGTACTTCCTCCTCGGCGCCTTCGCCTCCGCGTTCACCCTCTTCGGCATCGCGCTGCTCTACGGCTACGCGGGCTCGATGTCGTACGCCACGATCGCGCAGGTCGTCGACGGCTCCATCACCAACATCAACCCGGCCCTCGCCGACACCATGGGCAACGACGCGCTGCTGCTCATCGGCGGCGCCATGATCGTCATGGGGCTGCTGTTCAAGGTGGGCGCGGTCCCGTTCCACATGTGGACGCCCGACGTCTACCAGGGCGCGCCGACCCCGGTCACCGGCTTCATGGCCGCCGCGACCAAGGTGGCCGCCTTCGGAGCGCTGCTCCGGCTCCTCTACGTGGTGCTGCCGGGCCTGCGCTGGGACTGGCGGCCCGTCATGTGGGGCGTCGCGATCATCACGATGCTGGGCGGCGCCATCGTCGCGATCACCCAGACCGACATCAAGCGGCTCCTGGCGTACTCGTCGATCGCGCACGCGGGCTTCATCCTCGCCGGTGTCATCGCGACCACCCGGGACGGCGTCTCGTCCGTGCTCTTCTACCTGGGCGCGTACTCGTTCGTGACGATCGGCGCCTTCGCGGTCGTCACCCTCGTACGGGACGCGGGCGGCGAGGCGACGCACCTGTCGAAGTGGGCGGGGCTCGGGCGCAGGTCGCCCCTGGTCGCGGCCGTCTTCGCGGTGTTCCTGCTGTCCTTCGCGGGCATTCCGCTGACGGCCGGCTTCGCCGGGAAGTTCGCCGTGTTCAAGGCGGCGGCGGCCGGTGGCGCGGCCCCGCTGGTCGTGGTCGGTGTGCTCTCCTCCGCCATCGCGGCGTTCTTCTACATCCGCGTGATCGTGCTCATGTTCTTCAGCGAGCCGAGGCCCGACGGTCCCACCGTCGCGGTCCCGTCCCCGCTGACCATGGCGACGATCGGGATCGGCGTGGCGGTCACGCTCGTCCTCGGTGTGGCTCCGCAGTACTTCCTGGACCTGGCGAACCAGGCGGGCGTCTTCGTCCGCTGAGGCCGAGTACGGGCCGAAGGCCCCGGTTCCCCTCGTGGGGGCCGGGGCCTTCGCGCATGCGCGGTCAGACCGTCGGACAGACGACCTCGGGGTTCCAGGGGGCGAACAGGCCCTTGGAGTTGGGCTCGTAGATCCAGGCGTGGAGCGTGAAGTAGCCCGGGAGCTGGTCCTTCTGGAAGGTCTGCCCGAACAGTGTCGGCGCCGCCTGCCCCGAGTCCTTCACCACCCACTCGACCGCGACCAGCCGACGCCCCTCGACGAAGTCGGACCCGTCCGCGTACAGCAGGGCCGCCGGTTTCGCCGGATCGAGTGAACCGATATTCGCCGGGTTGACGTAGTGGTAGCCCATGCCGCCCTCGGCCGGGTCGGCCACACAGACGTCGGTGCGCGCGTAGCCGCCGCCCGCGGCGAACGCCTCGTACCCGTACTTCGAGGTGGCCTGGTACGTCTTGCTCAGCGTGGTCCACACGGACGGGTCGGGGTCGGACGCGGCATGGGCCGGGGCGGCCGTCAGCGCGAAGGCCGCGGCCGTCGCCACCGCGACGGCGGCCTTGACGGCACCCCGCAGGGGCCGGGAGGACGGGGGCCGAGGGGACAGCGGCCGAGGGAACATGGTGGGGCTCCTTGGACTTCGGGAGGCGTCCGCACACGGCGCGCCGTCCGTTCGGTGGCGTGGCGGACCTACCCCGGCCCGCCCGAGCAGCATGTTCCGGCCGCAGTGGTCGCGCCATGTGACGGGAGCCATTCGACTGACCACACCCGGTCACCGCCGCGGGCCTGTGGATAACTCCGACGCTGTCAGCGCGGAGCCCTATCGTGGACGCAGTGGTCGAGGGACGACGTACGGGGGACGAGCGATGCACGGGATGGGCGGGACGGTTGTGACGACCGAAGTACGGACGCCGACGGCGCACGGCGAGAGCGAGGCACTGGCCACGCTCCACCGCGTCTTCGGCTACGACAGCTTCCGCGGCGCGCAGGAAGAGGTCATCGAGCATGTGGTGGCCGGCGGCGACGCCGTGGTCCTCATGCCGACCGGCGGCGGCAAGTCGCTGTGCTACCAGATTCCGTCCCTGGTCAGACCCGGTACAGGCGTTGTCGTCTCCCCGCTCATCGCGCTCATGCAGGACCAGGTGGACGCGCTGCGGGCGCTGGGCGTGCGCGCCGGGTTCATGAACTCGACGCAGGACTTCGACGAGCGGCGCGTGGTCGAGGCCGAGTTCCTCGCCGGCGAGCTGGACCTCATCTATCTCGCGCCGGAGCGGCTGCGGCTCGACTCCACCCTGGACCTGCTCTCGCGCGGCAAGATCTCGGTGTTCGCGATCGACGAGGCGCACTGCGTGTCCTCGTGGGGCCACGACTTCCGCCCGGACTACCTCTCCCTCTCGCTCCTGGGCGAGCGCTGGCCGGACGTCCCGAGGATCGCCCTCACGGCGACGGCCACGGACGCCACGCACAAGGAGATCACCCAGCGGCTGAAGATGCCGGACGCCCGGCACTTCGTGGCGAGCTTCGACCGGCCCAACATCCAGTACCGGATCGTCCCGAAGGCCGACCCCAAGAAGCAGCTGCTGAGCTTCCTGCGCGAGGAGCACGCGGGCGACGCGGGCATCGTGTACTGCCTCTCGCGCAAGTCCGTCGAGGCGACCGCCGAGTTCCTGTCCCGCAACGGCATCGAGGCGGTGCCGTACCACGCGGGCCTCGACTCGGGCACCCGCGCGGCACACCAGTCCCGGTTCCTGCGCGAGGACGGGCTGATCGTCGTCGCGACCATCGCCTTCGGCATGGGCATCGACAAGCCGGACGTACGGTTCGTCGCCCACCTCGACCTGCCCAAGTCCGTCGAGGGCTACTACCAGGAGACGGGCCGCGCCGGGCGCGACGGAATGCCCTCCACGGCCTGGATGGCGTACGGCCTGAACGACGTCATACAGCAGCGCAAGATGATCCAGTCCAGCGAGGGCGACGAGGCGTTCCGCCGCCGCGCCGCCGCCCACCTGGAGGCCATGCTCGCGCTCTGCGAGACCGCGCAGTGCCGGCGCGGCCAGCTGCTCGCCTACTTCGGGCAGGACCCGGACGCGGCGGCCTGCGGCAACTGCGACACCTGCCTCACCCCGCCGGAGACCTGGGACGGCACGGTCGCCGCGCAGAAGGTGCTGTCGACGGTCGTACGGCTCCAGCGGGAGCGCGGCCAGAAGTTCGGCGCCGTGCAGATCGTCGACATCCTCATGGGGCGCCGGACCGCCAAGGTGATCCAGTTCGACCACGACCAGCTGTCCGTGTTCGGCATCGGCGAGGACCTGGCCGAGGGCGAATGGCGGGGCGTCGTACGGCAGTTGCTGGCGCAGGGGCTGCTCGCGGTCGAGGGGGAGTACGGCACGCTGGTGCTCACCGAGGCGAGCGGCACCGTGCTGCGGCGCGAGCGGGAGGTGCCGCTGCGCAAGGAGCCGAAGAAGCCTGCGGCCTCGCGGTCGTCGTCCTCCGGCCGGGGCGAGCGCAAGGCGAAGGCCGCGGCGGTGGAGTTGCCCGAGTCCTTGCAGCCCGCCTTCGAGGCCCTGCGCGCCTGGCGTGCGGAGCAGGCCCGTGAGCAGGGGGTCCCGGCGTACGTCATCTTCCACGACGCCACGCTCCGGGAGATCGCGACGGTGTGGCCCACGTCCGTGGGGCAGTTGGGGGAGATCAGCGGGGTCGGCGAGAAGAAGCTGGCGACGTACGGGGAGGGTGTGATCGGGGTGCTGGCGGACTTGGGCGGGGCGCCGGCCGCGCCGCAGGTGCCCGCGCAGGCACAGACGCCGACACCCGCACCGGGCCGGGCGGCGAAGGACGTCGACCCCGGTGCGGACTACTGGCCCGAGATGGATGCGGAGCCGGAGCCCGAGGACTGGATATAGGAGGACTCGACACGGGGGGACGGACGGTCTCTCCGCCGTCCCCGCCTATAGCGCGCGGGTCGCGTACGCCCTGACGTCCGCGTCCGGGTCGGTGGTCGCCGCGGCGAGGGCCGCGCGGGCGTCGGTGGTGCGGTGCCGGGTCAGGGCGAGGACGGCCGCCTTGCGGACGTCGGCGTTCGGGTCGGCCAGGGCCTTGGCCAGGGCGGGGACCGCGGTGCCGGGATCGGCGGCGGACAGCGCGGTCGCGGCACCGGCCCGGACCTGCCAGGCCGCGTCGGCCAGGGCGGCGACGGCGCGGGCCGCGAGGGGGGCCGGGCAGCCGGTGGTGCCCAGGGCGCCGTAGGCGGCGGCGCGGACCAGGGCGTCGGGGTCGTCGGTGAGGGTGGCGAGGGCGGACTCGACGGCCGTGTCGGACGTGGCCGTTTCGAGGTGGCCCAGGCGCCCCGCCGCAGCCGTGGCCAATGCCTTGGCGATCGTGACGCGGACCTCGCGAGACGGGTCGGACGGTCCCGCGTGGGCCAACTCCGTGGTGGCGTCGACCGAGACCAGAGCGCGGACGGCCTCGATGCGGACGGTGGTGTCGGAGTCGGTGAGGGAGCGGGCGAACAGGTAGGTGTCGCCGAGGCGCAGCGCGCGCAGGACGTCGAGGGCGGCGGCACGGACGACGGGGTCGGGCTCGGTCAGGGCGGCGGCGAGACCGTCGCGGAGGGCGGGGGAAGGGGGCAGTGTCTCGACGAGTTCGCGCAGGGAGGCCGCCGCGGCCGTGCGGACTTCGGCGGCGGGGTCGCGGAGGGCCTCGGCGAGGGCGGGGCCGGTCCCGGGCGGGAGGGTCTCCGTCAGGACGGTGATCGCCTCCCGGCGGACGGACGGGGCCGCGTCGGTCAAGTAGGGGCGCAGGGCGTCGAGTTCGGGCTCTTCCTCGGCGAGGGCGACGAGTTCGAGGAGACGGGAGGAGGACTCGCCCGGAGCCGGAGCCGGAGCCGGAGCAGTAGCCCTGCTGGGGGCGGGAGTTGTGGTCGTGGGGATGTCTGTGCCCCGCTCCTCGGACAGCTCCTTCGGGGACACCAGTGGGGCCGTGTCGCGTGAGCCCGCCGTGGCCACGTTCTCGGGATGTACCTCGCCGAGTCGGCGGGAGGGACCACCGGTCGGGGTGAAGTCCTCGATCGGGACCAGGTAGGGGGCCACGGGTCGGGCCGTGAACTCCATCGCACCGGAGGGGGACTTGTGCAGGTCGAGGTGGTGGAACCAGGAGACGTCGTCGCGAGCCGGATGGTCGAGGCGGTCGTGGTAGAGGCCCCAGCGGGACTCCGTGCGGGCCAGGGACGCGCGGGCCGCCATCTCCGCGCAGTCGCGGATGAAGGAGACCTCGGCGCAGCGCATCAGCTCGTGCGGGGTGCGGGCACCCATCCCGGCGATGTCCGCGCGCATCCGTTCGAACGCCTCCAGGGCGAGCGACAGCCGGGCGCCGGACTTCGGCGGGGCCACGTAGTCGTTCACGAAGCGGCGCAGTTTGTACTCGACCTGGGGCTGCGGCGGGCCGTCCGGGTTGCGCAGCGGACGGTAGATCAGCTCGTGCGCGTCACGCAGCTGGGACAGCGGCAACTCGCCGTCGTACGAGGTGTATTGGGCCGCGTCCGCGCCTGCGAGGTCCCCGAAGACGAACGCGCCGATCATGTAGTTGTGCGGGACGCAGGCGAGGTCGCCGGCGGCGTAGAGGCGGGGGACGGTCGTTCGGGCGTGGTCGTCGACCCGTACGCCCGAGGCCGAATGGCCGCCGCACAGGCCGATCTCGGAGATGTGCATCTCGACGTCGTGGGTGCGGTAGTCGTGGCCGCGGCCCTCGTGGAAGGTCCCGCGGGTGGGCCGTTCCGTCGAGTGGAGGATCGACTCCAGGGCGGAGATCGACTCCTCCGGGAGGTGGCTCAGCTTCAGGTACACGGGCCCGCGGTCGCTCGCGACCTCCGCCGCGAACTCGGCCATCATCTGGCCGGACCAGTAGTCGGAGTCGACGAAGCGTTCGCCGTGCCGGTTGACCTGGTAGCCGCCGAAGGGGTTGGCGACGTAGGCGCAGGCGGGGCCGTTGTAGTCCTTGATCAGCGGGTTGATCTGGAAGCACTCGATGCCGGTGAGTTCGGCGCCCGCGTGGTACGCCATCGCGTAGCCGTCGCCCGCGTTCGTCGGGTTCTCGTACGTGCCGTACAGGTAGCCGGAGGCGGGCAGGCCGAGGCGGCCGCAGGCGCCCGTCGCGAGGATCACCGCGCCCGCGCGGACCGAGACGAAGCCGCCCGTACGGGTGTTGAAGCCCGCGGCGCCCACCGCGCGCCCTCCGGCGGTGAGTACGCGGACCGGCATCACCCGGTTCTCGATGCGGATCCGCTCCCGCATCTCGCGCCGCCGCAGTTGCCGGTACAGGACCTTCTTGACGTCCTTGCCCTCCGGCATCGGCAGCACGTACGAGCCGGAGCGGTGGACCTGGCGGACCGCGTACTCGCCGTGCTCGTCCTTCTCGAACTTCACGCCGTACGACTCCAGGCGCTGCACCATGGCGAAGCCGCGGGTGGCGGTCTGGCGGACGGTGGACTGGTCGACGATGCCGTCGTTGGCGCGGGTGATCTCGGCGACGTAGTCGTCGGGCTCGGCGCGGCCCGGGACGACCGCGTTGTTGACGCCGTCCATGCCCATGGCGAGCGCGCCGGAGTGGCGGACGTGCGCCTTCTCCAGGAGGAGGACGTCCGCGCCGTGCTCGGCGGCGGTCAGGGCCGCCATGGTGCCGGCCGTGCCGCCGCCGATGACCAGGACGTCGCAGGTCAGCTCTTCGGCCTCGGCGAGCGAGGGGATCTCCAGGGGAGTGTTCACGGAGGTGGTCACCAGGGGGCCTTTCCGGTACCTCAGGTACCGAGCGAGGTCAGGACGTCGCGGCGCAGCGCCACGCGCGCGGGATCGTCGTGCGCGGCACGGTCGCGTGGACGCGGCACCTCGCGTACGGCGAGGAGCCGGCCCGCGCCGAGGAGGGCGACGCGGTCGCCGAGGTACAGGGCCTCGTCCACGTCGTGGGTGACGAAGACGACCGTGGCGCCGGTCCCGCGCAACACCTCGACCAGCAGGTCCTGCATGCCGGCGCGGGTCTGGGCGTCGAGGGCGCCGAAGGGTTCGTCCATGAGGACGGCGCGGGGGGCTCCGGCGAGGGCCCGGGCCAGTTGGGCGCGCTGGCGTTGTCCGCCGGAGACGCGGTGCGGCAACTGCCGTGCCTGCGCGGCGAGTCCGACCCGGCCGAGCCAGACCTCGGCCTGGGCCCCGCGGTCCGCGCGCGGCAACTTCTTGATGGCCAGCGGGAGTTCGACATTGGCCCGCAGACTGCGCCAGGGCAGCAGGGCGTCGTCCTGGAAGATCAGAGCGCGGTCGGCGCCGGGGCCGGTCAGCGGACGGCCGTCCTGGGTGACCTCGCCGGACAGCGGGTCCAGTAGGCCGGCGAGCGTACGGAGCAGCGTCGACTTGCCGCAGCCCGAGGGGCCGACGACGGTGAGGATCTCGCCGGGGGAGACGTCCAGGTCGAGGGCGTCCAGGACGGGGGCGCCGGGGCGGCCGAGGGTGGCGCCGCACAGGGCCAGCGCGGCGCCGGTGCGGGAGCTTGCCGCGGCACCAGTGCGGGAGCCGGTTCCGGCACCGGTGCCGGAGGGCGAACGTACGTCAGACGAGCTGGTCATGGGGTACTCCCTCCTGGGGCGTGGGGCTAGCCGGTACGGGCGACGGTGCACCGCTCACCCGGCGTGGGGCGCGGCCCACCGGGACGTACGACGTGCGTGGGAGCCAGTGGGTCAGGCGGCGGCCGAGGAGTTCCACGGCCGTGGACGTGAGCAAGCCGAGGAGGCCGATCGTGACCATGCCGACGAAGACGCCCGGGTAGTCGACGACCGTGTAGTCCTGCCAGGTGCGGTAACCGACGCCGTACTGGCCGGAGATCATCTCGGCGGAGATGACACAGATCCACGAGACGCCGATGCCGACCGACAGACCGCCGAAGATGCCCGGCAGCGCGCCCGGCAGGACGACCGAGAACAGGACCCGCCACCGGCCGCCGCCCATCGTGCGAACCGCCTCCTCCCACACGGGAGTCAGCGCGCGGACGGCGTGCCGGGTGGAGACCAGGACGGGGAAGAAGGCGGCCGTGCAGGTGATGAAGACGATGCCCTGTTCGTTGGAGGGGAAGAGGAGGATCGCTACGGGGACCAGGGCGATCGCGGGGATCGGGCGCAGGACCTCGACGAGCGGGCCGAGCAGGTCCTCGGCGAGCCGCGAGCGGGCCACGAGGACGCCCGCCGCCACGCCCAGGACGGCGGCCAGGGCGAAGCCGGTGAGGATGCGGGTGAGGCTGTCGGTGAGGTCCGTCCAGTAGTCGTCGCCGGTGACGCGGTCGGCGAAGGCGCGGGCCACGTCGGCGACCGTGGGGAACTGCGAGAAGCGCAGCCAGAGGTTCACGTTCAGGCTGGTCAGCAATTGCCAGATGCCGAGGGCGGCGGTCAGCGAGGCGAGCCGGAGCGCGTAACGGCCCGCCCGTCGCGGATACCTGGTCACGAGGCCTGCTCCAGGGCTTCGGCGTATGTGACGACCCGGGCGCCTCCGTGGGCGGCGACGTACGCCTGCGCGGTCGCCGGTGCCACGAACGGCAGCAACTCCGCCCCGTCGCTCACCCAGACCGCCTTGTCGGCGAACCACAGCGTGCCGGTGGTGGCGTCGGGGACGTAGGCGGCGCGGAGGCCGGTGCGGTGTGCGGCGATGTAACTCAGCAGCTGAGAAGGGGAATTGAAGCTGACGGTCTTCTCGGAACCCTTGGGCCACGCCTCGCTCGCGGCGGCCGGTGGCTGTGCGGCGAGTTGCTTGGCGTAGGCCGTCGCGCCCAGGGCCTGCTTCACGTACCGGTCGTCCACGAAGGAGTCGACGTCGACGTCCCCGACGAGCTTCGCCGACTTCAGGACCGAGACGTCCTGCTTGAGGGCGGAGACCAGTTGGGGCTTGAGGGCCGGGCCGAAGGTGGCGATGCCGTGGGCGCCGTTGTAGAGGTACACGACCTCGGCGGGCAGGCCGGTGGCCTTGGCGACCTTCTCGGCGGCGGTCACCGGGTGGGCGGTGAGGTAGTCGGTCGCCCGGACCTGGGCCTTGAGGAACGCGTCGAGTACGGAGGGGTGTTGCTGCGCGAAGTTCTCGCGGGCGGTGACGCCGTGGAAGGTGGGGAGGTTCAGTTGGGCACCGTCGTAGAGGGCCTTCGCCCGGCCCTGGTAGGCGAGCAGGCCGGGCCAGGCGACGAACTGGGAGAGCGCGTCAGCGCTGCCCGCCGTGAGGGCCGAAGCGCCCACCGCGGGCTGCTGGTTGAACTTCTCGATGCCCTTGTCGGGGTCGATGCCGGCGCGTTGCAGGGCGCGGACGAGGGTGCCGTCGGCGGCGGAGCCGACGCTCGTGGAGACCTTCCTGCCCTTGAGGTCCTTGAGGGAGGTGAGCTTCGAACTCGGCGCGGTGACAATGGTGTTGAGGCCGCCGCGCAGGTTGTAGCCGGTGACGGAGACGAGGCGGGTGGGCTGGCCGAGCTGTTTGCCGCGGGCCGCGTTGATGAGGAGCGGGAAGTCGCCCATCGACCCGATGTCGATCTTCCCGGCGGTCATCTGTGCGGTGATGGGTGCGCCGGTCGCGTAGTCCTGCCAGGCGACCTTGTAGGTGTGGCCGTCGTGCAGGGCGTTCAGCTGCTGCTCGAAGTAGCCGAGGGAGCGCAGGAGGGTGCCGGCGGTGACGGTGTTGATGGTCTTGGACTGGTAGCCGACGGTGACCGTGATCGTCGAGGAGCTACCGGCCTCCGTGCTGCCGCCGCAGCCGGACAGGGTCAGCAGCAGGGCGACCGCGGACAGGGCAACTGCCTTGCGTTTCATGGGAGTTCGGGCCTCTCACCGGAGCAGATAGGGCATGTTGACCGTGACGGCTCCGGTGGGACAGCGGGCCGCGCACGGGCCGCAGTACCAGCACTCGTCGACGTGCATGTAGGCCTTGCCGTTGCTCTCGTCGATGGCCAGGGAGTCCAGCGGGCACATGTCGACGCACAGGGTGCAGCCGTCGATGCACTTCGACTCGTCGATGGTCACGGGCACGTCGGCCCGCTGGGGCGCCAAGGGCATGGCTGTCTCCAGGGAGGTACAGGCAGGAGGGTGAGTTCAGAGAGAGCGGTGCAGCAGGCCGCTCATGGTGATGCGGTCGCCGCGGAAGCGGATGAACTCCAGGTCGACCGGGCGGCCGTCGGCGAGGTGGGTGAGGCGTTCCAGCATCAGGACGGCCGCGCCGCGCGGGGCTTCGAGTACGGCGGCGGAGTGGGCGTCCGCGTTGACGGCCTCCAGGGTGATCTCGGCGTGGCCGAGGCGCTGGCCGGTGACGGTCTCCAGGAGGCGGAAGACGTCGGTGTTCTCCAGGTCGGCGTCGAGCAGCGCGGTGCCGATGTCGAGCGGGAGGTAGGTGAGGTCGAGGGAGAGGGGGATGCCGTTGAGACGGCGCAGGCGTTCGATGTAGAGGACGTCGGTGCCGGGCTGGACGAGGAGGCGTTCGGCGACGGGGGCCGGTGCCGGGGCGGGGCCCATGGTGCGGACCTCGTTGGTGACCCGGCCGTGTTCGCGCAGGGTCTCCGCGAGGCCCATCAGCCGGTCGAGTCCGTGCGGGTACTTCCGCGCGACGACGACCGTGCCGACGCCGGGGAGCCGGTCGACGAGGCCTTCCGCGCGGAGCAGGTCCAGTGCCTGGCGGACCGTGTTGCGGGAGGCGCCGTACTCGGTGGCGAGGGTGCTCTCGTGCGGGAGCGTGCCGTCCGGGAAGCCGTCGGCCAGCAGCTCGTGGCGCAGCAGATCGGCGAGCTGCCGGGCCTGATCGGCACGCAGCCGACGCCGCGCGCGGTGGGCAGCGACGGTGGTCGCGCCCTGTCCTGCGTGGTCGCGGATGCGGTCCGTGGGTGGCATGTTTCGAACCATAGCGAGCCGGTAGGGAAGGGAGTGTTGCGGGAGTGTTGCGCCACCGGGGCCTCCGGCGGCGGGGCGGCTGAGCTGGGCGGATGGTGACAGATGGGGGAGATCTGCCACGTTCGCCGGCTCATGGTCGCCGGCCGGGCGCTCGGTTCACGCGCCGATCCGCGGTCGCCGATCCACGTTCGCCGATCCACGGTCACCGACTCAGCGCCCGCGCTGCCGCGCCCTCACCCCAGCGCCGTCAGCCCCGGCGCGAACACGATCAGGAGCGGCAGCAGCGGGACCAGCGTCGCCACCGTCGTCGTCAGGGCTCGGCGGCGGAGGCCCAGGCGGGGGCGGGGATCCAGGAGGCGGTCGACTCGTTCGCCGAGGAGGCGGTGGCTGGAGGCGCAGGAGAGGACGCCTCGGTGGTTGTTCAGCTCGATGAGGGCCAGTGCGGTGGTGAGGTGGCCGCACTGGCGGGACGCCGTGTCGTCCGCGGCGAGTTCCACCAGGCGGTGGGTCTGGTCGCAGAAGTGCGCGAACAGCGGGACGCGCGGGAAACCGGAGGCCAGCGCGGTCGACAGATGCAGCAGCCAGTCGTGGTGGGCGCGGGCGTGGCCGCGTTCGTGGGTGAGGACCGCGTCGAGCTGGTGGCCGGTGAGGCGGTGCAGGGCGCCCGTGGTGACGACCAGTTGGGGCGGATGGCCCGGCATCCACCAGGCGTCCGGGTACTCGTCCTCCAGGACGAGGAGCGGGCCGCGCGCCGGGGGCAGCCCGGCGGGCAGGTCGGGGGCGCGCTCGCGCAGATGCGCGCGGGCCTGACCGCGCCGGCGCCGGGCCTCGGTGAGTTCGCGGGCCAGCATCGCCGTCGTCCAGGCCGCGCCGCACGCCAGCGACAGCGTGAGGGCGACGGCCCAGACGGGGGCGGCGGAGAGGTCGTAGGCCGCGGTGACGGCGGGCGGGGCCGGAGCGAAGACATGGTCGCGGACGGTGTGGAAGACGGCCGCCGCGCCGAGTACGAGTGCGCCCAGACAGCACAGCAGGACCGTGGCGACCAGGCACTGCCACACCCACAGGCCGACCACGGGTTCCCGCTCGGGCCACACGGCCCGGGTCAGCGCGCGCGGAACCGGCACGGCGGCCGAGAGGGCGACGACGCTCAGCAGGAGCAGGCAGATGGTCATGCCACGGGCTCCGGATCCTGGTCAACGGCACAGACAGGGAGGGACGAACAGGGGCTGCGGGTGCGGCTGTACCCGAGGGCGGGCGCACGAGGTGTGGGCCCGCCCGCCGTCAGTATGACGGTCCGGACGGCCGGAGTCAGGTGTACGGCGAGCACCGGACGCACCCGCGCCCACCCCAACTCCGGCCCGCGACCCGCCTCACCCCTGGCCCGCGAGCCGCCTGAGCTCCCGGCCCGCGACTCGTCTTACCCCTCGCGCGCGATCCGCCTGAGGCCCGGGCCCGCGATCCGCCTCACACCCCGTCCGCGACTCTCCTCAGCCTCGGCACCGACCCGCCTCGCCGCGACTCTCCTCAGCCCCGGCCCGCAACCCGCCCCGCCCGCGACCCGCCCGAGCCCCCGCCCGCGACCCGCCTCACCCCTCCCACCCACACCTCACCTCACCTCACCTCAGCCCCGCCCCACGATCCGCCCCACGATCCGCCCGGTGACCTCGCCGAGGCCCACGCGTGTGCCGTTCGCGCCCGGTGCCCAGGCCGACAGGGTCACGACATCGCCGTCCTCCAGGAACGTCCGCTTGCCGTCCGGGAGTTCGAGGGCGTCGCGGCCGTTCCAGGTCAGCTCCAGCAGCGAACCGCGTTCGCGCTCCGCGGGTCCGCTGACCGTGCCGGAGCCGTACAGGTCGCCGGTGCGCAGGGAGGCGCCGTTGACCGTCATCTGGGCGAGCTGCTGGGCGGCGGTCCAGTACATGGTGGAGAACGGCGGCTCGGAGACGACGTGGCCGTTGACCGCGACCGAGATGCGGAGGTCGTAGCCGCCGGGTTCCTCCGCCGCGTCGTCCAGGTAGGGGAGGAGGGGGTGGGTGCGCTCGGGCGGCGCCACCCGCGCCTCCTCCAGCGCGTCCAGCGGGGTGATCCACGCCGACACCGAGGTCGCGAAGGACTTGCCGAGGAACGGGCCGAGGGGGACGTACTCCCAGGCCTGGATGTCGCGCGCGGACCAGTCGTTGAGGAGGCACAGGCCGAAGACGTGCTCGCGGAAGTCGGCGAGCGCGACCGGCTCGCCCATCCGCGACGGCGTGCCGACCACGAAGCCGACCTCCGCCTCGATGTCCAGGCGGATCGACGGGCCGAAGACCGGCGCCGGGTCGGACGGGGACTTGCGCTGCCCGGACGGTCGTACGACGTCCGTGTCCGAGACCACGATCGTGCCCGAGCGGCCGTGGTAACCGATGGGCAGGTGCTTCCAGTTGGGGGTCAGGGAGTCGGGCGCGTCGGGGCGGAAGATGCGGCCGACGTTCCGCGCGTGGTTCTCGGAGGCGTAGAAGTCGACGTAGTCCGCGACCTCGAAGGGCAGGTGCAGGGTCACCGCGGAGAGCGGGTGGAGGAAGGGGGCGATCGTCTCCTGGTGGGACGGCACCGTCACCCACGCGGTCAGCGCGCGCCGGACGTCCGACCAGGCCGTGCGGCCGGCGGCGAGCAGCGGGCCGAGGGTGGGGTGCGCGAGCAGGGAGACGTACGGCGAGCCGAGCGCGGCTGCGGCGGCGCCCGCGTCGAGCACCTGGTCGCCGTACCGGACGCCGACGGTCCGTTCGTCCGAGCCGAGGGGCGAGAAGACGCCGTAGGGAAGGTTGTGCGGGCCGAAGGGGTCGCCCTCGGGAAGGTCGAAGGGGGGCATGGGGTGCTGCCTCACTCTCGTACGTACTCGCATGTGGCCGCGCCACAGGTTACGGGTGAGTTGCAGGGATCGGCAGTGTCTAAAGAGTTCGCAATGTCCGAATAGGTCTTGTCGGAGGAGGCAATTCCGGCTTAGCGTCCTTTGGGGGACACGGACGGGGTGGGTCCGGTCCGTAGGGGGGACACGTGGGGGGACCCGTGGCCAAACGCACCAGCAGCGTGCCTTTCGAGGCCGACCGCGAAGTGCCGGGCCTGATCGTGAAGTTCGGCTCCTATCCGCTGCATCACGGCGGGGTGGGCGCGATCCGCAGCCTGGGCCGCCTCGGCGTGCCGATGTATGCAATCACGGAGGACCGCTACACGCCGGCCGCGGCATCCCGTTACCTGGAACGCGCGTTCGTCTGGCCGACGACCGGCACCGAGGAACCCGAACGGCTCGTCGAGGGACTCCTGCGCATCGGGCGCCGCATCGGCCGTCCCACCGTCCTCATCCCCACCGACGAGGAGGCCGCGGTCCTGATCGCCGAACATCAGGACGAACTCACCGACCGATTCCTGTTACCCCGCGTGGATCCGAAACTCCCGCGCCACCTCGCCAGCAAACAGGGGCTGCACGAACTCTGCGTGGAACACGGCATCCCCAGCCCCACCGCCGCCTTCCCGCAGTCCTACGACGACATCGTCGACTTCGCGGAGAAGGCCCGCTTCCCGATCGTGGCCAAGAACCGGGAGGCGTTCGTACGACGCTCCCAGCCCGCGGTCAACGGCACGACGAAGATCACCACCCGCGAGGGACTGCTCGCGCTCGCCCGTGACTGGGGCGAACACCCCGGCGTGATCCTCCAGGAGTACCTGCCGAGGGAGGACGCCGAGGACTGGATCGTGCACGCCTACTTCGACCAGGACTCCACCCCGCTCGCCATGTTCACCGGCGTCAAGGTGCGCTCCTGGCCGCCGCACGCGGGCATGACGGCAAATGCCTACGTCGTGGACAATCCGGAACTCGCGGACCTCGCCGCGCGTTTCATCAAACAGATCGGCTTCACCGGAATCATCGACCTCGACCTGCGCTTCGACCGGCGCGACGGTCAGTACAAACTGCTCGACTTCAACCCCCGCATGGGCGCCCAGTTCCGGCTCTTCGAGAACGAGTCGGGAGTGGACGTCGTCCGCGCCATGCACCTCGACCTGACCGGCCGCCCCGTCCCGGAGGGGGAACAGCGCGCCGGCCACCGGTACATCGTGGAGAACATCGACCTGCCCGCCCTCCTCGCCTACCGCCGCAGCGGCTATACGACGCCGCACGCGCCGGCGAGGGCGAGCGGGACCGAGCTGGCCTGGCTCGCGGGTGACGACCTGCGGCCGTTCTTCACGATGCTCGCTCGCTTCGTGCGGCCGGGCGCGAAGCACCTTTATCAGCTGTGGCGCACCAACCGGCGCGGCAGCGGCACCAGTAGCGGCCACCAGTAGCCAGTAGCCAGTAAGAAACAGGTGGCGGCAGCTCCAGCACGAAGTGGCGAAATGACGTCCTGGGGAGGGACTTCGTGATTCAACCGGTAGCAATCATCGGCGCCGGCCCGTTCGGCCTGTCCACCGCCGCGCATCTGCGGGCGCGCGGCATTCCGGTCCGTGTCTTCGGCGAGCCCATGGTCAGCTGGCGTGACCACATGCCGGCCGGAATGCTCCTGAAGTCGACCCCGGCCGCCTCCAGCTTCGACGCCCCGCAGCCCGGCCACAACCTCGCCGACTACTGCGACGCGGCCGGCATCCCCCGCCTGGTCACCGACGAGGACATCATCCCCATCGAGACCTTCATCGGCTACGGCGAGTGGTTCCAGCAGAAGCTGGTGCCCGAGCTGGAGCGGGTACGGGTCGTGTCGGTGGACCGGAACGTCGACCGGAACAAGGGCGGCGGCTTCGAACTCAAGCTGGACTCGGGGGAGTTGTTCACGGCCCGCGCGGTCGTGGTGGCGACGGGCCTGTACGGCCTGGCCCACCTCCCGCCCGAGCTGGCGGCAGCGGCGGCCGACGGCCCCGCACCCACCGGTCCCGTCTCGCACAGCTCCCAGCATCACGACCTGAGCGGATTCAAGGGCAAGGAACTGATCGTCGTCGGCGCCGGCCAGTCCGCGCTGGAGACGGCGGTACTCGCGGCGGAGGCGGGCGCGCAGGTGCGGATCGTCTCGCGCGGGCGCGGCCGGGTCGCGTTCGGCGCGGCGCCCTGGGACCAGCCGAAGCTGCGCCCGGAGTCCCCCTTCGGGCGCGCCTGGTCGCTGTGGGCGCTGAGCTACTACCCCCAGCCGTACCGCTACCTCCCCGAGGGGACCCGGCACTATCTGGTGCGCCGGGTGCTCGGTCCGCTCGGCGCGTGGTGGCTGCGGGAGCGGTTCGAGGGGAAGGTGCAGGTCAGCGAGGTCGACCGGATCGTAGCGGCGGATGCGACGACCGGCAGCCCGGTCCTGACGGTCGGTACGCACCGCGGCGGCACCGAGCAGCTCACCGCCGACCACGTCATCTCGGCGACGGGCTATCGGGTCGACATCGCGGCGATGGACTTCCTGGGCCACGAACTGCGCACCCAGCTCGCGGTGAGCCGGGGTACGCCGAAGCTCGGTGCCGGGTATGTGTCCTCCGTGCCGGGCGTGTACTTCACGGGGCTGCCGGCCGCGTCGTCGTACGGGCCGGTGATGCGGTTCGTGTGCGGGACGGAGTTCGCGTCACCGCGACTGGCGAAGCATCTGGCGGCGGCGCACGGGTAGGTGACGGGTTTTCGAGGTCCGTGCCCCCCGCAGGGCCTCGTGGGTCAGGACTGAGCGCGGGTACGGGTGGTGACGCGCTGGACGGCTCGGTCGACGAGGTCGGGCTGGTCGACGTAGATGTAGTGGCCGCTCTCGGCGGCGGTGCTCAGCCGGCTGTGGGTGGAGACCGCGAGCCAGGCGCGCTCACCGTCCGCCCAGGCCTGTTCCAGGGCCGGTCCGTAGGTGGGGATGGACTGCGCGAGGTAGGGCACCCCGTGCCGGATCACCTCGACCGGGATGTCGCCGGCCGAGTGCACCGTTCCGTCGGTGAACGTGAGCATCTCCGGGTTGTCTCCCTGGCTCACGGCGAGGTACTGGTCGCGCGCCTCGGCGCCCGGGCCGGTCGCGGACGGCGGGACGATGCGGGTGAGGTCGGCGGCCATGGTCGACGGCGTCGCGTCCAGCAGGACCAGGCCCCTGACCCTGTCCTGGTGTTCGGGGGCGTAGCGGGCGGCGATCAGCCCGCCGAGGGAGTGCCCGACGAGGACGACGGGCCGGTGGCCGGCCACCCGGTCGAGCACCGCGGTCAGGACCTTTCCGGCGCTGTCGATGGTCTGGGGGCCGGCCGGTGCGTCGCTCTCGCCCTCGCCGAGCCGGTCGTAGGAGCAGACGCGGTTCTTCGCGCTGAGCGTCTTCTGTATGCCGCTCAGGTTGTCCAGGCCGTCGCCCAGGCCGGCCATCAGCATGACGACCGGGCGGTGCGGCGCGGACTCGCCCGCGCAGGACACGTTCACCGATCGGCCGCCGATCTCGATCTTCCCGGTACCGGTGAACAGGCCGTCGCCGTGTTCGGCGACCGTGGCCGCAGCGGCCAGCTCCGGGCTGGCGGGACTGCCCTGCTCCGCTCCGGCCGCCCCCGGGGAGTGCTGGTGAACGCCGGTGAGAGCGGCGGCTGCCGCGGCACAGAGCAGGGCGGTCGTGGCGGCGGTGGCGGTTCTGGCGGTGCGGAACACGGTGTTCTCCAGATGTTGGGGGGTTCGGCATCGGACGCCGGCCGTCGCGCCCCACACGATGTGGTGGCGTTTCTGGCGACGCGTCAGAGACTAGGTTCGAAGCCCGTGACCGCCCCACCGGGCTGCCTCCCCTCCTTCCCCGGGGGACAGCCCCACCCCCACCCCCTTCAACAGGGCCGTGACACCGCCTGCGCGTCCTACCGACATCGGACACGTCACCCCACGAGCGGCCCTCTACGACCGGTAGCGCCCCAGCGTCCTCAAGCCCGGCAGAGCCCTGTCGTCGAAGTCGAACAGGGCAAGGTTCTCCCACGCGTTGCCGGACGTCGGGTCGGTCGGGTCCCAGCCGTCGCCCTTGCGGTAGGTCCAGAGGCCCTCCCAATAGCAGTAACCCAGCCCCTTCCCCCCGGGCACATCCACCATCAGGTCCGCCACCGTGCGCAGCCACGCCGCCTGGCCCGCCGGGGTCGCCGGGTAGCCCTCGGTGAGCTGTGAGGGGTCGTACATGATGTCGTTCGTCGCGTCCTCGCTCTCCAGCGTGAACGGGTACGCCGTCTCCGCGATCAGCACCGGCTTGTCGTAACGGGCCGCCAGATCCGCCAAGTTGGCCGCGGCAGCGGCCGGGGCGCCGTGCCAGAACGGGTAGTAGGACTGGGCGATGATGTCGAAGTCGACCCCGTCGGCCACCACGTTGTCGTACCACCAGCGGGACGTGCCGTTGTCGCCGCCCGAGGCGATGTGGAGCATCGTGCGGATGCGGGGGGTGGTGTCGCGCGCCGCCGTCAGACCCGCCTTCAGGAAGGCCGTCAGGTTGCCCCAACCCCCGGCGTCGTCACCCCAGTTCTTGCCGGTGGGCCAGAGCAGGCCGCCGTTGATCTCGTTGCCGATCTGGACCAGGTCGGCCGGAGTGCCCTGGCGGCGCAGCGCGCCCAGCACGTCGGCGGTGTGGTCGTAGACCGCCCTCGTCAGGCCCGCCACGTCCAGGTCCGCCCAGGCGGCCGGCTTGGTCTGGTGGGACGGGTCGGCCCAGGTGTCGGAGTAGTGGAAGTCGATCCAGATGCCGATCCCGGCCCGGCGCAGCCGCTTGGCCAGCGGGAGGATGTGCTTCTTGTTGTTGTAGCCGTCGGCCGGGTTCACCCAGACCTTGAGGCGGGCGTGGGTGACCCCCGCGTCGGCCAGGATGCGGATCGGGTCGTCCCGGCGGCCGTCCGCCCGGCGGTACACCGCGCCGAAGGCCTCGTCCTTGGGGAGCGACGAGATGTCCATCCCCCGGATCTCCAGCCGGCGCCGGTCGGCGGCGACGGCGGGCGCCGCACCCAGCACCGGCACCGCGAGCGCGGCGGCACCGGCCGCCGCAAGAACACTGCGTCTGCGCATTGCGAAGTTCCCCTTCACTGACAGAAAAGAAGTAACTGAGCTTCAAAGCAAGGGAGTTGATCAGCGCGGGTCGCGGAAGACCTCCACCCCGCCCGCCGGTACCGCCGCCCGGCTCCCGTCCGGCAGCACCACCTTCACCTCGCTCCCGGTGTGGTTCACCGCGAACCGGAACGTCCCCGACTCGCCCTCCCGTACGACGAGTTCGACATCGCGCGGCAGATCGACCGGCGTGATGCCCGCGTCCGCGAGGGCGAGGTCCACCACGGCGGCCAGGTCGCCGCCGGTCAGACGGGTCGCCAGGTACCACGCCGAACCCGACCCCACCGCGTACCGCGTCAGCGCCGCCCCGCCCGCCGTACGGCCGTCCGCGAAGACCGCGACCGTCTCGCAGCCCGCACCCGGGATCACGACCTCCGACCACAGATCCGCCGTGTACGACGACCCGTCCGGACCCCGCACCGACACCGTCTCGCCCGGCAGCAACGGGTCGAACTCCTCGACGGTCAGGCCGAGTACGTCCCGCAGCGCCCCCGGATACGCGCCCGGATGCAGCGTGTCGTTCTCGTCGACGATCCCGGAGAAGAAGGAGACCAGCAGCGTGCCGCCCCGCGCCACGTACCGCTCCAGGTCGGCGCCGACCCCCGCCGGAGCGGAGTACAACTGCGGTACCACCAGCAGCGGATACCGCTCCGGGTCCAGGTCCCCCAACCCCGTCGGCGGCAGGAAGTCCACCGTCAGGTGCCGGTCGTAGAGCGTCTCGTAGAAGGAGTCCAAGCGCTCCCGCGCGTCCAGGTCCTGGCTCGGCCGCCACTCCAGGCTCTGCGCCCACCACGAGTCCCACGACCACACCATCGCCACGTCACCGCGCGTCCGGGTGCCGCGCAGCCCGGCCCGGCCCAAGTCCCCCACCCGGCGCCCGAGTTCCGTCACCTCGCGCCAACCCCGGTTGTCCGTACCGGAGTTCGCCAGCATCGCCGTATGGAACTTCTCCGCGCCCGACTGCGACTGCCGCCACTGGAAGAACATCGCGCCCTCGGAGCCGCGCGCCACGTGCCCGAGTGAGTTCCGCGCCATCTCGCCGGGGCGCTTCGCGGGGTTGTACGGCTGCCAGTTGACCCCGGACGTCGCGTGTTCCAGCAGCAGCCACGGGCCCCCGCCCGCCACCGAGCGCGTCAGGTCCGCGGCGAGCGCCAGATTCACGTGCGTACGGCGGCCGTCGGTCATCAGGTAGTGGTCGTTGGTGACGAGGTCGACCTCCTTGGCCCAGGCCCAGTAGTCGACGGTCCGGCCCTGGCTCGGCGCGACCATGAAGTTGGTGGTGACGGGCACGCCGGGGGAGAGGCGGTGCAGGATGTCCCGCTCGGCGACGAAGTTGGCGCGGGCCTGCGCGTCGGCGAAGCGGTGGTAGTCGAGCTGCTGGGTGGGATTGCATACGGACGGGGTCGCGCGCGGCGGGGTGATCTCCTCCCAGTCGCCGTACTGCTGGCCCCAAAAGGCCGTTCCCCAGGCGTGGTTGAGGGCGTCGAGAGTGTCGTGGCGCTCCCGCAGCCAGCCCCGGAAGGCCGCCGCGCACACATCGCAGTAGCAGGCGAGCACAGGGGCGCCGTACTCGTTGTGGACGTGCCACAACACCACCGCCGGGTGGTCGCCGTAGCGCTCGGCCAGCGCCGTCGTGATCGTGGCCGCCGCCGACCGGTAGGCCGGGTTCGAGTGGCAGATCGCGCCCCGCGACCCGAAGGCCAGGCGCACGCCCTCGCGCGTCACCGGCAGCGCGTCGGGGTGCGCGCGGTAGAACCACGCCGGCGGTACGACCGTCGGCGTGCCGAGGTTCACCGCGATGCCCGCCCCGTGCAGCAGGCCGATCACCGTGTCCAGCCACTCCCAGTCGTACGAGCCCGGTCGCGGTTCGAGGCGGGCCCAGGAGAAGACGCCGAGGGAGACCGCCGTGACACCGGCCTCCCGCATCAGCCGTACGTCCTCCTCCCAGACCTCCCGCGGCCACTGCTCGGGGTTGTAGTCACCTCCGAAGGCGAGCGGCAGACGGTCGTGGGGGACGGGGGACGGCATGGGTTCACTCCCGAAGGTCAGCGGACAAGAAACGGCTGTTTCTGTGATCGTGCACATGGATGGTCGCGGCTACAACCCCTCAGCAACAAGTAGGTAACCCCAGGCGACATCCATTGACAAGGGTCCGAAACAATTCTCTACTGTGCACGGTCACAGAGCCGTGCGGAGCATGTGGGACCTCCGATGGGACATCGGGGACCGGCTCGCACTCAGTCAGGGGAGATGAAGATGTCGATCCACCGCCACCAGTTCAGCAGGCGCAGCATCCTTGCCGGGGCAGCAGCTGTCGGCCTCACCGGCACCCTCGCCGCCTGCGGCGGTTCCGACGACGACTCCGGCAAGAGCAGCGGGCCCGTCAAGCTGACCTACTGGTCCTGGGCGCCGAACATGGACAAGGTCGCCGCGATCTGGAACAAGAAGAACCCGGACATCACGGTCACCGTCTCCAAGCAGGCCGCCGGCAAGGACATCGTCTCCAAGCTGATCACCGCGAAGAAGGCGGGCAACGCCCCCGACCTCATCCAGGTCGAGTACCAGTCGCTGCCGACGCTGGTCTCGAACGACGTCCTCGCCGACATCTCGAAGTACGCGAAGTCCGCCAAGTCCGAGTTCGCGGAGGGCCTCTGGGCCATGGTGACGCTCGGCACGGACGCGGTGTACGCGATACCGCAGGACTCCGGCCCGCTGATGTTCTTCTACCGCGAGGACCTGTTCAAGCAGCACAACCTGACCGTCCCCGCCACCTGGGACGACTTCGCCAAGACCGCCCGCGCCGCCAAGAAGGCACTTCCGAACGCCTACTTGACGACGTTCTCCTCCAACGACCCCGGTCTGTTCGCGGGGTTGGCGCAGCAGGCCGGTGCCAAGTGGTGGACCGTGGAGAGCGGCGGCAAGTGGACCGTCGGCATCGACGACGCGGCCACCAAGAAGGTCGCCGACTTCTGGGGCGGGCTCGTCCAGGAGGGCGTGATCGACAACCAGCCGATGTACACGCCGGCTTGGAACAACGCCCTGAACAAGGGCACCAACATCGCCTGGGTCTCCGCCGTGTGGGCGCCCGGTGTGCTGGTCAGCTCGGCCCCCGACACCAAGGGCAAGTGGCGCATGGCCCCGCTGCCGCAGTGGAGCGCGGGCGAGGACGTCACCGGCAGCTGGGGCGGCTCCTCCACCGGTGTCTCCACCGACACCAAGCACGCCGAGGCCGCGACCAAGTTCGCGAACTGGCTGAACACCGACCCGGAGGCGCTGGCCGCCCTGGTCAAGGAGGCCGGCATCTACCCGGCCGCCACCAAGGGCCAGTCCGGCTCGGTCCTCACCACCCCCGCGTTCTTCCCGAACCAGACCGACTTCTACGACACCGCCGCGAAGATCGCCGCCACCACGGCCGCCTCCGCCTGGGGCCCGAACGTCCAGGTCGCCTACGACACCTTCAGCGACGCGTTCGGCACGGCCACCAAGGCGAAGAAGGCGGCCCAGTTCGACACCGCGCTCGCCACCATGCAGTCGGCGACCTTCACCGACATGAAGAAGCAGGGCTTCAAGGTGACCGAGGCATGACCGCCACTCCGCTCAAGGGCTCCGGCCGTACGTCGGCCGGGCCCTTGGCGGACGGCACCGCCACCACCGTCCGCCCCCGCCGCATCCGCCGCCGTGGCCGCAGCGCGCCGTACTGGTTCCTGGTACCGGCCGTGCTCCTGTTCGCCGCCTTCACCGTCGTACCGATCGGGTACGCGGTGTGGCTCAGTCTCCACAAGGTCCAGGTCAAGGGCATCGGCCTCGGCAAGGGCGCCCGTCAGCAGGTGTGGAACGGCATCGGCAACTACACCGCCGTCTTCGAGGACTCCGAGTTCGGCCACAGCGTCCTGCGCGCCTTCGGCTACGGCCTGATCGTCATCCCCACGATGCTCGGTCTGGCCCTGGTCTTCGCGCTGATGCTGGACACCCCGCGGGCGCGCAGCGCCAAGTTCGCCCGCCTCGCGATCTTCCTGCCGTACGCCGTCCCCGGGATCATCGCCGCCCTGATGTGGGGCTTCCTCTACCTCCCGACGGTCAGCCCCTTCTACTACCTGCTGCGCGAGTTCAACCTCCCGCAGCCGGACCTGTTCGACGGCGGCAACCTGTACCTGTCCTTCGCGAACATCGCGGTGTGGGGCGGCACCGGCTTCAACATGATCGTGATCTACACGGCCCTGCGCTCGATCCCGCAGGAGATCTACGAGGCCGCCCGCATCGACGGCGCCTCCGACCTGAAGATCGCGCTGCGGATCAAGATCCCGATCGTGATGCCGTCCCTCGTGCTCACGTTCTTCTTCTCGGTCATCGCCACCCTCCAGGTCTTCACCGAGCCCATGGCGCTCAAGCCGCTGACCAACGGCCTCTCCAGTTCCTGGAGTCCGCTGATGGCCATCTACGACGCCGCCTTCCTCAGGTCGGACATCTACGGCGCCTCCGCCACCGCGGTGGTGCTGGCCCTGGCGACCTTCGCGCTCTCCTTCACGCTGCTGCGCGTCTCCGACCGCTACACCCGGGAGGACCGGGCATGACCCCCCTCACCCTCACCGCCGACGCCGACCAGGGACTCCGTAAGCCCAGGCGCACCGCGTGGGTGCCCACCCTGGTGCTGATCCTCGGCTCGCTGTACTGCCTGATCCCCGTGGCCTGGGTGGTCATCGCGGCCAGCAAGGGCCACGGCGAACTCTTCTCCACCTTCACCTTCGCCCCCGGCACCGGATTCCTCGACAACCTCAAGGAGTTGAGCTCCTACCGGGACGGCATCTACTGGGAGTGGATGGTCAACTCCCTCTTCTATGCGGGCGGCGGCGCCCTGCTCTCCGCCGCGGTCTCGGCCGCCGGCGGCTACGCGCTGGGCCGATTCGCCTTCCGCGGCCGGGAGTTCGTCTTCAAGCTGATGCTGGCCGGCGTCCTGGTCCCGAGCATCGTCCTGACGGTCCCGCAGTACCTGCTCCTCTCGAAGCTGGGCCTGGCCGACTCCTACTGGTCGATGCTCCTCCCGTCGATCCTCTCCCCCTACGGCGTCTACCTCGTCCGTATCTACGCGGCGGCCTCCGTGCCCGCCGAACTCCTCGAAGCCGCCCGCATGGACGGCGCGAGCGAGTGGCGGATCTTCTCGCGGATCGCGGTGCCGATGATGATGCCGGGGCTCATCACGGTGTTCCTGTTCCAGTTCGTCGGCATCTGGAACAACTTCCTGCTGCCGTACGTGATGCTCGCGGACGACACCAAGTTCCCGCTCACACTGGGCCTCTACACCCTGCTCAACCAGGGTGCCTCACAGCCCGCCCTCTACACCCTGGTCATCATGGGCTGCTTCCTCGCGATCCTGCCGCTGATCGCGCTCTTCCTGGTGATCCAGCGCTTCTGGTCCCTGGACCTGCTGAGCGGCTCGGTCAAGGCGTGAGGCAGGCACCGAGCGCCGACTCCCCCCACTGAAACCCCAGAACGAGGACCATGACCACCAGTCCGAACGGACGCCGCAAACCGCCCACCATCCACGACGTGGCCCGGGAGGCAGGAGTCTCCCGGGGGACCGTCTCCCGCTTCCTCAACGGCGGCCACTACGTCTCACCGGCCGCCCGCACCGCCGTGGAGACGGCGATCAGGAAGACGGGCTACGTCGTCAACCGGCACGCCCGCTCCCTGAGCACCGGACGGTCGGACTCGGTGGCGTTCCTCCTCACCGAGCCGCAGGAGAAGTTCTTCGAGGACCCCAACTTCAACGTCCTGCTGCGGGGTTGCACCGAACACCTGGCCCGCCACGACATCCCGCTGCTCCTGATGCTGGCCTCCTCCAGGGACGACCGCCGCCGCCTCACGAGGTACATCACCTCGGGCCACGTCGACGGAGTCCTCCTCGTCTCCAACCACAGCGGCGACCCGGTCGCGGCCGAACTCCGCGACGCCGGCATCCCGTTGGTGGCCTGCGGCAAGCCGCTGGGCCCCGCCTCCAAGTACAGCTACGTGGCCGCCGCCGACCGCGACGGCGCCCAGGAGATGGTCCGCCACCTCATCTCCCGCGGCAGACGCCGCATCGCGATGGTCACCGGCCCGCTCGACGCCCCGGGCGGCCCCGACCGCCTGGCCGGCTACCGGGACGTCCTCACGGAGGCGGGCCTGCCCCACGACCCCGCACTCGTAGTGGAAGGCGACTACCGCCGCACGGGCGGCGAGGAAGCAGCCCGCAAACTCCTCACGCGGGCCCCCGACATAGACGCGGTGTTCGTGGCCTCGGACCTCATGGCCCTCGGAGTGGTCAACACCCTCCAGCAATCCGGCCGTTCGGTCCCGGATGACATCGCTGTCGGAGGCTTCGACGACTCGGCGGCGGCCACGGCGATCACCCCGGCCCTCACGACCATGCGCCAGCCCTACGACCGCATCAGCGCCGAGATGGTCCGCATGCTCCTGGCCCAGATCGCCGGCGAGGACACGGCCGGCGTGATCCTGCCCACCGAACTGGTGATCCGGGAGTCGGCATAACCGCCGTAACTGTCAAACCAACCGGAACTCGGGTCAACGCATGTGAAGGCAGCAGCCGTCCGGTTCGTGTCGAGTCGGTGGGGCGTTCCATCCGTATTCTCTGATCATGGCCGCACCCCTCGCATATGCACTGATCGCCACCGACCTGGACGGAACGCTGCTGCGCGGCGACGACACGCTCTCCGACCGGTCCCGCATCGCACTCGCGAGGGCGGCGGCGGCCGGCGCCCGGCACCTGGTCGTCACCGGCAGGCCCGCCCCGAGAGTGCGCCCGCTCCTCGAAGACCTCGGCAGCAGGGGGCTCGCGGTGTGCGGACAGGGCGCGCAGTTGTACGACGCCGGCGCGGACCGTCTGCTCTGGTCGGTCACCCTGGACCGTGAGCTGGCGGAGACCGCGCTCGGCAAGATCGAGGCGGAAGTGGGCCAGGTCTACGCGGCGGTCGACCAGGACGGAGTGGACGGCCTCACCCTCATCGAGCCCGGCTACCTGATGCCGCACCCCACGCTCCCCGCGGTACGGGTGGGCAGGCGCGACGACCTCTGGTCCGAACCGATCAGCAAGGTGTTGCTCCGTCACCCGGCCCTGGCGGACGACGAGTTGGCGTCCACGGCGCGCTCGGTGGTCGGTTCCCTGGCCTCGGTCACCATGTCGGGCCCCGGCACCGTCGAACTCCAGCCACTCGGCATCACCAAGGCGACCGGCCTCGCCCTCGCCGCCCGCCACTTGGGCCTGACCCCGTCCGACACCATCGCCTTCGGCGACATGCCGAACGACATCCCGATGTTCGACTGGGCGGCCCACGGAGTGGCGATGGCGAACGCCCACCCCGAACTCAAGGCGGTGGCGGACGAGGTGACGAAGTCGAACGAGGACGACGGAATCGCCCTGGTCCTGGAAAGACTCCTCAGCTGAAGGTCTTTCAGGGGCGCGGGGAACTGCGCGACCAGCCACGACGGCGGTGCCACTCAAAACACAACCCGTCGTGGCCGATCCAACAGTTTCTAGTAAGCCCCGTAAACGTTGTCGATGGACCCATACACGGCCGCCGCGTAGTTGCAGGCGGCGGTGATGTTCGCAACCGGGTCGTACGGGTCGAACGAAGTCCCGGCAACGTGATACGCGTTGAACGTCGGGTCGATCACCTGGAGCAGCCCCTTCGACGGCGTACCCGCCGCCGCGTTGGAGTCCCAGTTGTTGATCGCGTACGGGTTGCCGGACGACTCACGGATCACGTTGCGGTAGATCCCGTTGTACGTACCGGGAATCCCCTTCTGCGCCATGATCGCGAGCGACTCGCGGATCCACCCGTCAAGGGTGTTGGGGTACCCGGCGACCGTGGTCGACGAGGTCGTCGCGGCCGACGCGGTGGTCGCCCCCACGACGGGCAGTGCGAGGATCGCGACACCGGTACCGGCGACAACGACACGGCGGACGAGGCGAGCACGGCGGGACTGAGCGGATGCAGGCATGACGAGGTTCCTCTCCGTCGCCTGCGAGGTGAGCTGTCGGGTTCGGGCTGGGAGGTGCCCGGCCACGCCCTCACGGACGTGACTTAACCCCAAGCCGTCCCGGTCGAGCTGACCGGTCCGGCGACTTACCTGGGTCCCCCGCTCCTGCCGTGCGAGAAGTTCGTGACTGGGATGCCGGGCGGCGGCAGGATTCGGCGTTCCGCTCGACAGGCCCGGAAACTATGCGAGAGCACATGTCCGGAACAAGTGGCGGAATCACACCTAACCCCTATTGACCTTTGTCTGAGGCGTATGGGGCACTTGATCCTTTGCGTAAGCCAAGGTTCAACTGTCAATAACCACAAGGGGAAACGTAAAAACACAGGACCACAGGCCATGCACAGAAACGCGTGACCCAACTCACGGCAGGATTAAGAACGGCAAATCGGGCATTCATCCTCAACTGGCAGTTCTCGGAATCCTTTTCTCCCAAGTGCGGTGAAAGATCACTTCACCGCCCTCGGTGCAGATCACCTCATTCGAGGTAATAAAGTCCGTTTCGTCGCAAGTGATCTCGGACCGCGTCCGCACGGTGGTGTCCCAGCCCAGCTCCGGCCGATGCAGCCGGATCGTCCAGTCGGACCGCGTCCGGGCGGACAGCGGATCCGACTCGTCGATCGTGTACGTCTCCAGCGCGTCCTCGGTGAACTCCAAGCCGTCCGGATACACACGCGTGCCGCCGTACCGGGGATCCACCTCCAGCCGCCACTCGCCCTTCGCCACATCCCGTACGACCAGCCGCTCGGGCCGCGGCTCGTCCAGCGTGGCCGGGTAGTTGACCCCGATCGGCGCGGCCTCCTCGGGCTCGTCGAAGCGAATAGGAGCACCCAACTCCCGCTCCCGCACCGGAAGTTCCATCGCGCTCCCCTCCGGATCCAGCGTGAACCCGGCCCCCGACTCCGGCTGCGGCCAGATCCACGGCCAGTACGCCGACGACACTGCGAGCCGGATCCGGTGCCCGGGCGGAAAGGCGTGCCCGATGCCGTTCAGCTCGAAGGTCACGTCCTCCGTGGCCCCCGGCGTCCACGGCACCGCCCGATCCCGCCCGAACCGAGCCGACAGGTTCAGCGCACCCCGGGTGACCAGCGTCGACGAGCCGTCCGGCGCGACATCGCACAGTCGCGCGATCACCTGCCCGCGCGGCACACCGCAGGTCAGCCGCAGCCGCACCCTCGGCCGCCCCAGCACCCACGTCTCGGCCGGCACCTCGAACTCGAAGCACGCCGACCGGGCGTCCTCGTCCCGCTGGTCCGGCGGCAGATCGGCGTCGTTCCCGAACGGGAAGAAACGGCCCGCGTCCACCCCGGTGTGCATGGGGGAGCGGACCAGCACGGGCGCACCCCGGAGGCCGTACGTCGTCGTCTTCACGTTGGGCGAGGGCCACGCGGGCTCGCCGAGCCAACGGCCCGGCAGGGTGTCGTAGACCGTGGCGGGAGGGTGCGAGTCGCTGACGTAGGCCCGTAGCGGAGGCTCCTCCATGACCCCCGTGTCGATGTCCTTCAGCCAGTGGTCCCACCAGCGCAGGGTCTCCTGGAGGAAGCCGATCGCGGGACCGGGAGGCAGCCCCCGGTCCGGGTACTGGTGCGACCACGGCCCGATCAGGCCGCGCACCCGTTCCGGCGGGAGGTGCTGGAGAAGTCGTAGGACCGTGTCACGGTACGGGTCGTGCCAGCCGCCCACCGCCAGGACGGCGGCGCCGATCGCGCCGTAGTCCTCGCAGACGCTGCCGTGCTTCCAGTAGTCGTCGCGGAGCTGGTGGGCGAGCCAGGTGTGGATGAACGGGTCGATCCGTTCGAGGCGCTTGAGCCACAGGTCGCGCCAGACCAGGCCCGCGTACTCGGGGTCCGGCGGGCGCGCGACGAAGGCGAGCATGGTGGCGGCCCAGGCGTGCAGGTCGACGGCGAGGGCCGAACCGCCCATGTAGTGGACGTCGTTGTCGTAGCGGTCGTCGGTCGAGCAGACGGTGACGATCGCCTTCAGGGGTTCCGGCGCGAGGGCGGCGATCTGGAGGGAGTTGAAGCCGCCCCAGGAGATGCCGAACATGCCGACCTTGCCGGTGCACCAGGGCTGCGCGGCAAGCCAGTTGACGACCTCGACGCCGTCGGCGAGTTCCTGCGCGTCGTACTCGTCGCCGGGCGCGCCCTCGCTGTTGCCGTGGCCCCGGACGTCGACCCGTACGGAGGCGTAGCCGTGGCCCGCGTACCAGGGGTGGCGCTGGGCGTCCCGCGGCGCGGTCCAGTCGGTCAGGCGGTACGGGAGGTATTCGAGGAGCGCCGGTACGGGTTCGTCCGTCAGCGGGCGCCACACGCGCGCGTAGAGGCGTGTTCCGTCGGGCATCGGGATGCGGATGTCCTCGTGGGCCGTCTCGTGGGGGAAGGACGTACGGATGCGCATGGGGGACCCCTGGGTTCAGTGGACCGGGTGCATGGTGCGGCGCAGCCAGGGCGCGGCGGCCATCACGGCGAGGCCCGCGGCCACCGCGATCGCGCCGTTGACGCCGAAGTAGGCCGGCTTGGAGACGTCGTCGTAGAGCTTCACCGTCTGGGCCTGGATGCCGTTCGCGAGGGCGAGGGACAGGAACCAGAGGGACATGGTCTGGCTGGAGAAGGCGGCCGGGGCGAGCTTCGTGGTGGCCGACATGCCCGAGGTCTCCAGGAGGATGTCGCCGAGGCCGAGCAGGAAGTACGAGCCGACGAAGTCGGCCGCGTTCCTCGGGGGTCACGCGGGGGCTCATGAACATCACCGCGAAGTAGACGACCGGAGCGATGACCGAGATGACCGTGAGCAGGTCGACGAAGCGGCCCATGGTGAGCCGGCCGGCGAGGGACAGCGCGGTCGCGAGCACGGCGGCCGCCAGGATTCCTACGACGATCAGCCGTACCGCGCGGCGCAGCGCGTCCGGTGCGAGTGCGAACTCGGCGGTGTTCCTGCGCCCGGCGAGATGGCGGCGGCCGGCGACGTACTGGATCAGCCCGAAGGTCATGCCGATCGCGGCGGCCGAGAAGCCCCAGTGCCAGCCCTCGTGGTCGCCGAGCCAGCCGGTGATCAGCGGGCCCGCGAAGGCGCCGATGTTGATCGCCATGTAGTAGAGCGCGAATCCGGCGTCCCGGCGTTCGTCGTCGGTGCGGTAGAGCTTGCCGACCATGGTGGCCACGTTGGGCTTGAGCAGGCCGGTCCCGGCGCTGATGAGGCCGAGGCCGGCCCAGGTCATCGTGCCCGTGGGGACCGCCATCGCGTAGTGCCCGCAGGCGATGAGGACCCCGCCCCACAACACCGCGCGGTACGAGCCGAGGATGCGGTCGGCGAGCCAGCCGCCCGCGACCGAGACGAGATAGACCAGGGTTCCGTAGGCTGCGGATACGGATGCGGCCGTTCCGGACGACATGCCCATGCCGCCGTGCGCGACGGTATCCGCGAAGTAGAGGACGAGGATGGCCTGCATGCCCAGGAACGAGAAACGCTCCCAGACCTCCAGTCCGGAGAGCGTGAGCAGCCCCTTGGGCTGGCCGAAGAAGGCGTGGTCGTCCCCGGGGGGCGGCTGGTCGGCGGGCTCGGCTTCAAGCGCGGTACGAGACACGATTCACCGCTTCCACCCAAGTCGATAAATATCCGTTCTTATCAGGTGATCAAAAACATACCGGTCATGATCCGATACCGCCTGGGGTGGACGGGGTGGGCGGCATGGGTGATCGAAAGCCGACCGGATACGCTGACTTGAGTGATGGCAGCGACCTATCGACAATCCGTGTGACCGCCCAGGGACACCAGCAGACAGGAGACCCCTCGTGACCGTCGTCGGGCCGTTCGGGCTGAGCGTGCGGGACCAGGCTCTGGAAGCCGATGTCCAGGCCGGAATGGCGGCAGTCGAGGAGGGTCTGCTCGAAGCCACCAAGAGCGAGGTGCCCTTCATCACGGAGGCCGCCCAGCATCTCGTGCGCGCGGGCGGGAAGCGGTTCAGGCCGCTCCTCGTGATGCTCGCCGCGCAGTTCGGCGATCCCTACGCGCCGGGTGTCGTGCCCTCGGCCGTCGTCGTCGAGCTGACCCACCTCGCCACGCTGTACCACGACGACGTGATGGACGAGGCGGCCGTGCGCCGGGGCGTGGAGAGCGCCAACACCCGCTGGGGCAACTCCGTCGCGGTCCTCACCGGCGACTTCCTCTTCGCGCGCGCGTCGCACACCCTGGCCGACCTCGGCCCCGAGGCGGTGCGCGTGCAGGCCGAGGCGTTCGAGCGTCTGGTCACCGGCCAGATCCTGGAGACCGCGGGACCGTCCGACGGGCGCGACCCGGTCGAGCACTACCTCGACGTGCTCGGCGGCAAGACCGGCTCCCTGGTCGCGGTCGCCTGCCGGTTCGGCGCGATGATGTCCGGCTGCGACGAGACCGTCGTCGACGTCCTCACCCAGTACGGCGAGCGCCTCGGCGTCGCCTTCCAGCTCGCCGACGACGTCCTGGACATCGCCTCCGACGGCCACGAGTCCGGCAAGACCCCCGGCACGGACCTGCGCGAGGGCATCCCCACCCTGCCGGTGCTACGGCTCCGGGAGCGCGCGGACCGCCTGGGCCTGGCCGAGGACATCGCCCTGTGCGAACTCCTCGACTCCGACCTCACGGACGACGACCGCCTCGCCGAGGCCATCTCCCGGCTCCGCGACCACCCGGCCCTGGAGCAGGCCCGCCGCGACACCGTCCGCTACGCGGAGGACGCCCGCGCGGCCCTCGCCCCGCTCCCCGAGTGCGACGCCAAGGTCGCCCTCCTGGAGATGTGCGACGCGGTGGTGCACCGCGCGGGCTGAGCCCGTTCAGTAGCCGCTCCCTCCCGTGCTGCCGGAGGAGGTGGTGGCCGTGGCCCTCGCTCCGGTGGGCGTCACCGCCCACCAGGTGCCGTCCACGCCCTGGCCGTAGGCCTCCTTGGGCTGGTCGTCCTTGGCGTACCGGTAGAGGGGCCACCCGGCCAGCGTGAGCTGGGAGGTCCCGTCGGAGCGCTTCACCGTCGAGACGAGCTTCCTGTCGATGCCCTTGACGGTGACGGAGCCCTTGACGGTCGCGGCGGGCCAGACCACGGCACAGGTGCCGTAGCAGCTGACCTTCGTCGGGTGGATGGAGTCGGCGTCGAAGCGGTAGAGGACGTACCCCTTGCTGTCGGTCACGACGGTGCCCACCTTGCCGACCTTGGCGGTCATGAGGGTCGTCGACGTGGTGACCGCGGCCGGAGCGCCGGCCGAGCCGCCGTTTCCACCGCCGCCGCTGCTTCCGCATCCGGCGAGCGCGAGTGCCAGGACCGCGGCGCCCGTGGCCGCGTATCCGGTGAGGTGCTGGGTGGCGTGCATGGCGACCCCTTCGGTCGATGCGGTGTGCTGCCACCCATATGTACGGATTCGAGAAGGTTTCTACTCGATGTCGGTCAACTGCCCTGCGCGGGCGGCGTCTTCCCCCTAGGGGTTTCGAGGAGGCGCCGCCTCCGCGTGTCATACCCCAGTCGTACGCGGAGTTGGCTCCCGGGTCTGACGCTTATCCCCGGTGGATTTGGTCAGATGGAGAACACGGAAATCACCACTCCTCACCGATTCGGGTGAGAATGGCGGCACAGGGTGGGACGAGTGCAGGACGCGACAGGCCGCCGCCGACGACGGAGGTAAGGCAGACATGGCACCGTACGAAACCGACGACAGCACGGACACCGGAGAGGCCGACGAGCTCCGGTCCGGGCGGCGCAGGGCGGCGCGGTACATCGTCCCGGTCACCGTGGTGGGGGTGGCGGCGGCGACCATCGGACTGGTCCCGGCGCTCGCCGACTCCGGCGACCCGAATCTCCCGAAGATCACCGCACAGCAGCTCCTCGACAAGGTCGCCAAGTCGGACGTCCAGCAGCTGTCCGGCACCGTGAAGATCAGCACGGACCTGGGCCTGCCCGACCTCGGCGGCCTGGAGAGCAGCATGCTGTCCGGCGCCACGAAGTCCGGCGACGGCTCCTCCGCCGACCCCACCGCCAAGCTCACCGAGCTGGCCTCCGGCAGCCACACCCTGCGCGTCGCGGCCGACGGCCCCGACAAGCAGAAGGTCTCCCTGCTGGAGAACGCGGCGGAGTACAGCCTCATCCACAACGGCAAGGACGTCTGGGGCTACGACAGCCAGTCGAACGAGGTCTACCACGCCACGACCTCCGCCGACACGGCCAAGAGCGACGAGACCCGGGCCACGCCCAAGGGCCTCACCGACGAGGCGCTGAAGTCGGTCGACGACACCACCTCGGTCACGGTCGACGGCACGGAGCACGTCGCGGGCCGCGACGCCTACAAGCTGCTGATCAAGCCCAAGCAGTCCGGCACGACGGTCGGCACGATCAGCGTCGCGGTGGACGCCAAGACCGGCCTGCCGCTCAAGTTCACGCTCACCCCGGCGAGCGGTGGCGCGGCCGTCGTCGACGTCGGCTTCACCCAGCTCAGCCTCGCCAAGCCGGCCGCCTCGACCTTCGACTTCAAGGTGCCCAAGGGCGCGAAGGTCACCACGGAGGACAGCGCGCAGAAGGCGACTCCGGACCACTCCGCCCCGTCCGGCAAGAACGACAAGACGGACAAGGGCCTCGGCAAGGGCACCGACGAGCCGACGGTCCTCGGCAAGGGCTGGAACTCCATCGCCGTCTTCGAGACCGGCGGCCAGGGCATCCCGACCGGCGGCTCCTCGTCCGGCGGCGACCTCGGCGGCTTCCTCAGCTCGCTCGGCGACCAGGTGAAGGGCTCCTTCGGCTCGGGCACTGTCTACTCGACCCGGCTGATCAACGCCCTGGTCACCGACGACGGCAAGGTCTACGTCGGCGCGGTCACCAAGAGCGCGCTGGTGAAGGCGGCCGACGCGGCGAAGTAGGCAAGTATCTTGTGAAGCACGGGAATTGAGGGAGCCGATGGACGAACCGTCCGCCACCGAGCCGGAGTCCGAGCAGGGCTTTGGCCCGGAAGGGGAGTCGGGGCAGGTGATCGCGGGCGACGGCGGCATCATCGCCACCCGCGGCCTCACCAAGCGCTTCCGCGGCGGACAGCTCGCCGTGGACGGTCTCGACCTGACCGTCCCGGCGGGCAGCGTCTTCGGCTTCCTCGGCCCCAACGGCTCCGGCAAGACCACCACCATCCGCATGCTGATGGGCCTGATCGAACCCACCTCCGGCACGGCCCGCGTCCTCGGCCGCCCCATGCCGAGATCCGTCCGCACGGTCCTGCCGCACGTCGGCGCCCTGATCGAGGGCCCCGCCCTGTACGGCTTCCTCTCCGGCCGCGACAACCTCCTGCGCTACGACGCCGCCGACCCGACCGCCGACCCGCGCACCCGGCGGGACCGCGTCGCCGCCGCCCTCGACCGGGTCGGCCTGATGGCGGCCTCCGGCAAGAAGGCCAAGGCCTACTCCCTGGGCATGAAGCAGCGCCTCGGCCTCGCCTCCGCACTGCTCCAGCCCCGCAAACTGCTCGTCCTGGACGAGCCGACCAACGGCCTCGACCCGCAGGGCATGCGCGAAATCCGTTCCCTGATCCGGGAGTTGGCCTCCGACGGCACGACGGTCTTCCTCTCCTCCCACCTCCTGGACGAGATCGAGCAGGTCTGCACCCACGCGGCCGTGATGGCCCAGGGCAGACTGATCACCCAGGGCTCGGTGGCCGAGCTGGCCGCGGGCACGAGGGGACGGCTGTTCGTGACGACCCCCGACACCGGCGACGCGGCCCGGGTGCTGAAGGAACAGGGGCTGGCCGACGTGGTCGTGGCCGATGAGCGGGTGACGGCCGAGCCGCCGGACCGTGAACTCGCCGAGGTGAACAAGGCGTTGGTGACCGCCGGGGTCCGCGTCCGCGGCTTCGGCGTCGAACGGGCCTCCCTGGAGGACGCGTTCGTGGCGCTCACGGGAGAGGGCTTCGATGTCGCAGGCTGACCTCGCCGTACGGGCGCCGCGCCTGGTGTGGACCTTCGGACTGCTGCGCAGCGAGCTGGTGACCACGTTCCGCCGCTGGCGCACCCTAGCCCTGCTCGGCGTCCTGGCCGCCGTGCCGATCCTGGTCGGCATCGCGGTCAAGCTGGAGACCCAGGACGGGGCCGGGCCCGGACGCGGGGACGGCGGGGGAGGGCCCGCCTTCATCGCGCAGATCACCAACAACGGCCTGTTCCTGGTGTTCACCGCCCTGGCCGCGACCCTGCCGTTCTTCCTCCCCATGGCCATCGGGGTCGTCGCGGGCGACGCGATCGCCGGCGAGGCCAGCAGCGGCACCCTCCGCTACCTCCTCGTCGCCCCGGCCGGCCGCACCCGACTGCTGCTCACCAAGTACGCGACGGTGATGACGTTCTGCCTGGTGGCCACCCTGGTCGTGGCGCTCTCGGCGCTCACGGTCGGGGCACTCCTCTTCCCGCTCGGGGACCTGACGACGATCTCCGGCACCCAGATCAGCTTCGCGGACGGCCTCGGCCGGGCCCTGCTGATCGCGCTCGTGGTCGCCGCCTCCCTCATCGGCGTGGCGGCCCTGGGGCTCTTCGTCTCGACGATGACGAGCAGCGGCATCGCGGCGATGGCGACGACCGTGGGCCTGCTGATCACCGTCCAGATCCTCGACCAGATCCCCCAACTGCACGCGCTCCAGCCGTACTTCTTCTCCCACTACTGGCTGTCCTTCGCCGACCTCATGCGCGACCCGGTCTACTGGGACGACCTGGTGAAGAACCTCGGCCTCCAGGCGCTGTACGCGGCGGTGTTCGGCTCGGCGGCGTGGGCGAGGTTCACGGCGAAGGACATCACGGCGTAGGGGCGCCCGGTCGGCCCTCGGTCTCGTGGGGGAAGCGGGCGAGGGCCGCGTCCCGCGCGAAGAACGTCTTCGCCCGGGCCAGTGCCCGGGTGTCCTTCAGGATGTCGCCGCGCGCGCTGCCGTTGCCGAGGAGGACCCCGCCGAAGCGCATCTTCAGGTAGGCGGCGGAGTTGTGGAGCAGACCGTTCAGCGGGTCGGCGACCGACTCCTCCTCGTCGGCGAGGACGGAGACGCCCCAGAGGGTGCGGCCCGCCATCGTCGCCCTGAAGTCGGCGCCGGGGACCCGCAGCCAGTCGGACCAGTAGTCCAGGTAGCGCTTGGTGAGACCAGACACGGAGTACCAGTAGACCGGCGAGGCGATCACGATGTCCGTCGCGGCGAGGGTGGCGTCCAGGAGCTGCCCGACGTTGTCGTCGGCGGGCGGCTGGACGGGACCGTCGTGCCGGATGTCCACGAAGTCGGGGAGCGGGTGCTCGGCGAGGCGTATCCACCGCTGCTCGACGTCCGGGGGGAGCTGCTCGGCGGCCCGGCGGGCGAGCAGCTCGGTGTTGCCGTCGGTGCGGGCGCTGCCGAGGACGAACAGGAAGCGGCGGGTCATGGGTCCCTCGGAGACGGATAGTCGGCGTGCGGGCTTTATAGCTGCTTGCATTATATGCGCACGCAACTATTTGTCCATGGGGCGGTGAGGCGGTGAGGCACGGGACTACGGAGTGTCGGTCAGCGGGCGTGCCGGTCGGCCCCCGTGAGCCGGACCAGCGCCTCGGTCTCGCGCGGCGGCTCACCGCTCAGGTCGCCCAGCCGCCAGGCAGGTACCCAGGGCACCCGGTACACGTCGATCACCGACTCGATCGCCCTGACGTACGCGGCGAGCTCGCGCGGCAGCCGCCCCGGCGCGTCCGCGACGAGGACCACCGCGTCGAGGTCGAGCCCGGTCGGCGCCGCACCGCGCCGGAACATCTCCACGGCCCGCGAGACGGACGCCAGCCCGGCCGCGTGCGTACGGGCGACGAACAGCACCGACGGAGGGTCCTGGGGCCCGGGCCAGTCGCGTCCGCAGTCCTGGCCGCCGTAGACCGTCGTGAGGGTGGTGACGCCGGCGCCGCCGTGGGTGGCGACCCAGGAGAAGAGGCGCGGGGAGGCGGGGATACTGGAGACGCGCCCGGGCGCTTCCGGTGCCCCCGCGTGCGGACCGTCGTCCACCGGTCCGCGGAGCCAGATCTCCGGCCCCTGCCGTCCACCTGTCTGCATGACCGAGCTCCTCCCTCGTGGCCCCCGCCGGATCCTCACGGTCTCCGAACGGGCGCGACGGGTCCGGGAACTCCTGGGACGAGGCTGTGACGTCGCGGTGACCTGAGAACCGGAAGGGAACGGCGAGACTCAACAGTACGCGTACGAACGGATCTTGACGCTGGGGAGCGCCGGCCGGCTCCCCGGCGCATGCGAGTGAGGGAACCGATGTCTCGACTCAGCCGCGAGAAGAAGCGGGAACAGAAGCGAGCGGCACGCTCGGCACCCGCGGCGTCACCCTTCGAGGTACGCGTCCCGGCGGACGGTCCGGGCGCGGGCGGCGCGTCGATCGGCGGCGTGCCGGTCACCGTGCCCCCCGGCGAGGAGATCCAGCAGGTCGTCCTGACCCACCTCCACCGCATCGCCACGGCCACCGGCCACCCCGTCCACGCCACGATCCACGACGACCGCATCGGTTACGTCGTCCCCCTCCAGATGGACCTGGACGGCTCCACGCACTTCACGGCGGAGCCGCAGGCGACGGGGGCGGGTGGCATGGCCGCGGGGGGTGAGTTCGCGGCGGCGCCCTCGGACACGGGCGCTCCGGCGGGCTTTCCACCGCCGCAGCCCGCCCTCCCACCCGCCCTTCCGCCGGCGCCCGCAGCGGTCGTAGCGGCGGAGCGGCACCCGGAGCCGGAGGACCGCCTCGCGGACGGTGATCCGGCGACGCATCGGCTGCGGGCGGTGCCGGAGCCGGAGCCGGAGGGTGGGGCCGCGGGGCAGGTGGTCCCCACGTTCCCGTTGCGGGCGGTGCCCGAGTCGGCGGGGGCGACCGCGCCGACGTTCCCCCTGTCCGCCGTACCGGAATCGGCGCAGACCGGCATGCCGCTCGGCTCGGTCCAGGCCCCGACGGGGCAGTTCGGCCCGCCGCCGAGCATGGACGCTCCGGCACAGGCCCTGCCCGCCCTTCCGCCGGTCGCGGACGCACCGCCGGCCGACGCGGAACGGCTGCCCTTCACCGCGGAACGGCTGCCCTTCACCGCGGAGCCGCTTCCCTTCACCGCGGAGCGCGCCTCCCAACCCGCGCCCGCCCCCGCACCGGCCCCCATCCCCGACCTCGTGCTCACCGCCCCCGAACCCGATCCCAAGCCGACGCCCGCCCGTGGGTTCGACGCGGTGGCCGAGGCCGTGCTCGGGGACGACCCGGTGGCGACCGCCGGTGAAGGTGTCGCGTTTCTCGCGGAGCCGATGGCGCTGATCAACGAGGCCGTGAAGGCCGGCCGCATCGAGGAGGCTGCGGGGCTCGCGGAACGGACCGTGGACGAGGCCGCCGGCGCCCTCGGGACCGACCACCTCGAAGTGCTGCGGCTGCGCGAACTCACCGCCTACATCGCCTACTTGGCCGGTGACCCGGTCCGCTCCTTCCACCTCTCCCTCGACCTCGCCGGCATCCGCCACCGCGCCCACGACGCGGAGGGCGCCTACGGCAACGTCCAGAGCGCGGCCACCGCCTGGCGCGCCGTACGCGACCCCGGGCAGGGCCTGTCCCTCGGCCGCGCCCTGATCGACCTGTGGACCGAACTCGCCACCGAGGACGGCCCCGCCGTCGACGACATCGAGCAACTGGAGTCCGCCCGCGCCCGCATGGGCCGCCTCACCGAACGCGCCCGCCGGGCCGCCGACTGAACCCCGCCGCGGGAAAGCCTGCGAGAAGGGCCGTGGCAGGGGCTGTGGTAGGGGCTGTGGTAGGGGCTGTGGTAGGGCCTACGACACGCAGAACTCGTTGCCCTCCGGGTCCGCCATCACCACCCATGCGCCGGCGGGCTCCGACACCTGGCGCAGCACGCTCGCGCCCAGCCCCGTCAGCCGTGCCACCTCGGCCTCCCGCCGTCCTTCCCCCGGATGCAGATCGATGTGCAGCCGGTTCTTGACGGTCTTCGCCTCCGGCACCCGCTGGAACAGCAGCCGCCGGCCGAGCCCGGTGCCGCGCTCCTTGTCGTACGGGTCGTCGGGATGCCGTACGGCCATCAGGTCGCGGAAGGCCGGGCGGCCGTGGAACTCGACGGTCGCGGCGGCGGGCAACGCGCCCAGCTCCAGGAGCCGTTCGACGAGCGCGCTGTTGTCCTCGGTCTCGTAGTGCAGGGCGGCGGCCCAGAAGTCCGCCTGGGCGTGCGGGTCGGCGGCGTCGACGACGAGCTTCCAGTGGACCGGGGCGGGGGTGCCTGTCGGCTCGGGAGTCTGTGTCATGCCGTCCACTGTGGCACCCGGCACTGACAGTCGCCGCCGACCGGGACGGGTCCGCCGGACTACGCCTCGATCGGGTCCACCGGCTTCGGGTCCCGCAGGACTGCGACCGCTGCCGCCGCAGCTGCCGCCCGGCCCCTCCGGGACGTGCGCCACGCGTCCGTCGTCAGCAGGACCAGTGCCAGCCACACCAGGGCGAAGCCCGCCCAGCGTGCGGGTGGCATGGACTCGTGGAAGTAGAGGATGCCGAGCAGGAACTGGAAGACCGGTGCCAGGTACTGGAGCAGGCCCAGCGTCGACAACGGCACCCGGATCGCCGCCGCGCCGAAGCAGACGAGCGGGAGTGCGGTGACGATGCCGGTGGAGGCGAGCAGCGCGGCGTGTCCGGCGCCCTCCTGCGCGAACGTCGCGTCGCCGTGCGCGCCCAGCCACAGCAGATAGCCGAGCGCGGGCAGGAACTGGATCGCGGTCTCCGCGGCCAGCGACTCGATGCCGCCGAGGTTGACCTTCTTCTTCACCAGCCCGTAGGTCGCGAAGGAGAAGGCGAGGCAGAGGGAGATCCACGGCGGCTGCCCGTAGCCGACCGTCAGCACGATCACGGCGGCGAGACCGACGCCGACCGCGGCCCACTGCGCCGGGCGCAGCCGTTCCTTCAGGAGCAGGACGCCGATCGCGATGGTGACGAGCGGGTTGATGAAGTAGCCGAGCGAGGCCTCGACGACATGGCCGCTGTTCACGGCCCAGATGTAGACGCCCCAGTTGACGGTGATGAAGCCCGCGGCGATCGCGACGAGCCCCAACTTGCGCGGCTGGCGCAGCAGTTCGCCGACCCAGGCCCAGCGCCGGACCACGAGCAGCGCCACGACGACGAAGCCGAGCGACCACACCATCCGGTGGGCGAGGATCTCGGCGGCGCCGGCCGGCTTCAGCAGCGGCCAGAACAGCGGGACCAGGCCCCACATGCCGTATGCCGCGAAGCCGTTCAGCAGTCCTATGTGGTGCTGTTCGCCCTTCGGCCTCCCGCTCGGCTTCCCGCTCACGGGTCCCTCCTTCGCGCGCCTCGCCCCGGCTGCGTCGGTGCAGCCTGCACGAAGGTAGCGCCGAGCGCCCCCGTCTGTCATGCCCGTATCGCCATACGGTCATGACAGGCAGGGGCGCTCCCGTGCGCGGGCGGTGTCAGCCCTTGAGCGCGAACGTGATCGACTCGGCGATCGGCGTGGTCGGACGGCCGGAGAGGCGGGACAGGTCGCCGGTCGCGACGACCAGCTCGCCCTTCTCGATGGAGGCGTCGACACCGGCGAGGATCACGGCGAACGGCTCGGGCAGCCCGGCGCCGGTGAGGATGCCGACGAGGACCTCGCCGGGGACGTTGTTGTGGGCGATCTCCTTGCCGGTCTGCCGGCTCAGCTCGGCCGCGTACTCGGCGAAGCCCCAGGCCTCGTCGCCGCCCAGCTCGTACGTCTGGTTCTCGTGGCCCTCGCCGGTCAGTACGGCGACGGCGGCGGCCGCGTAGTCCGCGCGGGAGGCGGAGGAGACCCGGCCGGCACCGGCGGCGTTCACGACGGCGCTGTGCTCCAGGACCGGGGCCAGCTGCTCGGTGTAGTTCTCGTTGTACCAGCCGTTGCGCAGCAGGGCGTACGGCAGACCGGAGGCGAGCAGGGCCTCCTCGGTGCCGCGGTGGTCGTCGGCGAGGGCGGCGGTGAGGGAGCCGGGGGCGCTGGTGTAGGCGAGGAGCGCCACACCGGCGGCCTTGGCGGCGTTGATGACCACCTTGTGCTGCTCGACGCGGCCCTTGTCGAACTCGTTGCCGGAGATCAGCAGCACCTTGTCGCCGGCGGCGAAGAGGGAGCCGAAGGTCTCGGGGGTGTTGTAGTCCGCGACCGCGATCTTCACCCCGCGCTCGGCGAAGTCGGCGGCCTTCTCCGGGGTGCGCACGACGGCGGTGACCTGGTCGGCCGGAACCTTCTCCAGCAGCTGTTCCACGACGAGGCGGCCGAGGTGTCCGGTGGCTCCGGTGACGACGATGCTCATGATGACTACTCCTTGTGGGGTGCGATGGCACTAACCCTAGGAGGTGCGCTAACTCTAGGAAAGTACCCACTTTGAAGTAAGGTACTGGCATGACAGTAAGCAACGAGGTGGCGGGCAAGGTGGCGGGCAAGTACACCGTCGGCGCGGTGATGTGCCCGTACCGCCTGGTCCTGGAACACGTCACGTCCCGCTGGGGCGTTCTGGTACTGATCGAACTCCTCGACCGCCCGTACCGCTTCAGCGAACTCCGCCGCGCGATCGGGACGGTCACGGAGAAGATGCTGACCCAGACGTTGCAGACCCTGGAACGAGACGGCCTGGTCCACCGCGACGCCAAGCCGGTGATCCCCCCGAGGGTCGACTACTCCCTCACCGACCTGGGCCGAGAGGCGGCGGAACAGGTCCGGAGCCTGGCCTTGTGGACGGAGGCGCGGATGGGGGAGGTGGAGAGGGCGCGGGAGGCCTACGACGAGGCGAAGGGGCGGGCCGGTACTCCCGGCGGGCGCTAGTCGTCCCTCGTGCGCGGCGCGTCCTTCTGTGCGCCCCCTTTCCGCCTCGCGCGGCGTTTTGGGCGGCGGAGCAGGGTGGGCGGCATGGTGGCGCCACAACAGGACGAGCTCATACGGGAGTTGACCCGGACGATCGGCTTCATGGTGGAGGAGCTGCGCAACGCGAACCGCATCCAGCTGCATCGTCTCTTCGCCGAGCAGTTGGACCGGGCGATCGACGATCCCGCGTTCGCGGACGTGTTGGGTGTGCCGGGCGGTGTGTCGGCGGAGAGACGCCGCCAACTGGCCTTCGCCAACAAGCAGTACGTGCTGATTCTGCTGAACTACCGCGTCGGGAGCATCGACAGGGGTGAACTGCTCGGGCACCTCCAGTACTTGAGCCGGAGCCCCGTCTTCGCGGAGTCGTCATGGAGGAGCGGCTTGACGATCTGGAGGAATGGTGGGTGATCGGCCCGGCGTCCGAGACGTGATCGGGCGGTCTTCGGTTGGCTAGCTTGAGGGTGTACCCGCATGAGAGGAGCCCACGTATATGAGCCACGAGTTCTCAACCGCCCGAATAGTCCGCCGCCTTGGCGACACGCCGAGTCAACGTGGATCTGCGAGCGGCGCCAACTGTCCGGACCTCTTTGAACTGGCTGACGGAGACTTCGCTGTCATCGGGACGGACCGGACCGAGGAACTCGAAGGGGTGCTCCCCATCGACGCCTCCCGTGCCGACCACGAACGCATCGTCGTCATCACGCGCGAGACCCTGATCCGTGCCAAGCGGGACATCCCCGACGCCTGACGTGAACAGGCGAGAGGGCCCGGGCATCGCTCCCAGGCCCTCCTCCGTGTGACCGGATCCGTCACCCCACGACAGTCCAGGTGTCCCCGCCGGCAAGAAGCGCCGCCAGGTCCCCCTTCCCGTTCTGCACGATCGCGGAGTCGAGCTGGTCCGCCATCTGCGTGTCGTAGACAGGCCGTTCCACCGACCGCAGCACACCGATCGGTGTGTGGTGCAGCGTGTCGGGGTCGGCCAGGCGGGACAGGGCGAAGGCGGTGGTCGGGGACGTCGCGTGGGCGTCGTGGACCAGGATCTGGGACTCGTTCTCCGGTGTCACGTCGACCACCTTCAGGTCGCCCGTCGTCGCGTCCCGGACCACGCCCCGCGCGGCGCCCGCGCCGAACCGGATCGGCCGGCCGTGTTCGAGGCGGATCACCGCCTCCTCGGCCTGCTGGCGGTCCTTGAGGGCGTCGAAGGCGCCGTCGTTGAAGATGTTGCAGTTCTGGTAGATCTCGACCAGGGCCGTGCCGGGGTGGGCGGCGGCCTCGCGGAGGACCTGGGTGAGGTGCTTGCGGTCCGAGTCGATCGTCCGCGCCACGAAGGACGCCTCCGCGCCGATGGCCAGGGACACCGGGTTGAAGGGGGCGTCCAGGGAGCCCATCGGCGTCGACTTCGTGATCTTTCCGACCTCGGAGGTCGGCGAGTACTGGCCTTTCGTCAGGCCGTAGATCCGGTTGTTGAACAGGAGAATCTTCAGGTTGACGTTGCGGCGCAACGCGTGGATCAGGTGGTTGCCGCCGATCGACAGCGCGTCGCCGTCGCCCGTCACCACCCAGACGCTCAGGTCCCGCCGGCTCGCCGCCAGGCCCGTCGCGATCGCCGGGGCGCGGCCGTGGATCGAATGCATGCCGTACGTGTTCATGTAGTACGGGAACCGGGAGGAGCAGCCGATGCCGGAGACGAAGACGATGTTCTCCTTGGCGAGGCCCAGTTCCGGCATGAAACCCTGCACCGCCGCGAGGATCGCGTAGTCACCGCAGCCGGGGCACCAGCGCACTTCCTGATCGGACTTGAAGTCCTTCATGGACTGCACTGCCTCGGCCTTGGGGACGAGCGAAAGTGCCTCGATCGTGCCCGTGCCTTCCGTGGACGTCTCAGCCATCGATGGCCTCCTTGAGAGCCGTGGCGAGCTGCTCAGCCTTGAACGGCATGCCGTTCACCTGGTTGTACGAGTGTGCGTCCACCAGGTATTTCGCCCGGACGAGGGTGGCGAGCTGGCCGAGGTTCATCTCGGGGATCACCACTCTGTCGTAACGCTTCAGGACCGCGCCGAGATTCCGCGGGAAGGGGTTGAGGTGGCGCAGATGCGCCTGCGCGATCGACTCGCCCGCGCCCCGCAACCGTCGTACCGCCGCCGTGATCGGGCCGAACGTCGAGCCCCAGCCGAGGACCAGTGTGCGTGCCTCGTGCGGGTCGTCGACCTCCAGGTCGGGGACGTCGATGCCGTCGATCTTGGCCTGGCGGGTGCGGACCATGAAGTCGTGGTTGGCGGGGTCGTAGGAGATGTTGCCCGTGCCGTCCTGCTTCTCGATGCCGCCGATGCGGTGTTCGAGGCCGGGCGTGCCGGGGATGGCCCAGGGGCGGGCGAGGGTCTGCGGGTCGCGCTTGTAGGGCCAGAAGACCTCGGTGCCGTCGTCCAGGGTGTGGTTCGGGCCCTGGGCGAACTGGACGGTGAGGTCCGGGAGTTCGTCGATGTCGGGGATGCGCCAGGGCTCGGAGCCGTTGGCCAGGTAGCCGTCCGACAACAGGAACACCGGGGTGCGGTACGTCAGCGCGATCCGCGCCGCCTCGATCGCCGCGTCGAAGCAGTCGGCCGGTGTGCACGGGGCGACGATCGGGACCGGTGCCTCGCCGTTGCGCCCGAACATCGCCTGGAGCAGGTCGGCCTGTTCGGTCTTGGTCGGCAGGCCGGTGGAGGGGCCGCCGCGCTGGATGTCCAGGATGAGGAGCGGGAGTTCGAGGGAGACGGCGAGGCCGATGGTCTCCGACTTCAGGGCCACACCCGGGCCGCTCGTCGTCGTCACCGCGAGGGAGCCGCCGAAGGCCGCCCCCAGTGCCGCGCCGATGCCCGCGATCTCGTCCTCGGCCTGGAAGGTCCGTACGCCGAAGTTCTTGTGCCGGCTCAGCTCGTGCAGGATGTCGGAGGCCGGGGTGATGGGGTAGGAGCCGAGGAACAGGGGCAGGTCCGCCTGTCGGGACGCGGCGACCAAGCCGTAGGACAGGGCGAGGTTCCCGGAGATGTTGCGGTACGTGCCGGTCGGGAACGCGGTGGCGGCCGGGGCGACCTCGTAGGAGACCGCGAAGTCCTCCGTCGTCTCGCCGAAGTTCCAACCCGCCCTGAACGCCGCGATGTTGGCCGCCGCGATCTCCGGCTTCTTCGCGAACTTCGACTTCAGGAACTTCTCGGTGCCCTCGGTCGGCCGGTGGTACATCCACGACAGCAGGCCCAGCGCGAACATGTTCTTGCTGCGCTCGGCCTCCTTCCGCGTCAGGCCGAAGTCCTTGAGCGCCTCGACCGTGAGGGTCGTCAGGGGGACGGGGTGGAGGCTGTAGCCGTCCAGCGAGCCGTCGTCGAGGGGCGAGGCGGAGTAACCCACCTTCTGCAGCGCCCGTTTGGTGAACTCGTCCGTGTTGGCGATGATCTCCGCCCCGCGCGGCACATCGGCGATGTTCGCCTTCAGGGCGGCCGGATTCATCGCGACCAGCACGTTGGGCGCGTCGCCCGGGGTCAGGATGTCGTGGTCGGCGAAATGCAGCTGGAACGACGAAACCCCCGGCAGGGTGCCTGCGGGGGCGCGGATCTCGGCCGGGAAGTTCGGCAGGGTGGAGAGGTCGTTCCCGAAGGACGCCGTCTCCGAGGTGAAGCGGTCGCCGGTGAGCTGCATACCGTCACCCGAGTCACCGGCGAACCGGATGATCACCCGGTCCAGGCGGTGGACGTCCTTCACCCCCGCCGGTTTGCGTTGCTCCCCGACCAACGTGCTGTCGGCTCCGTCGGTCTGCTCCGCTGGGCTACTGACCTGGCTGGTCACTGAACTGGACCTCCTCTTCGAGGACACTGTCCGGGCATGGTCGAATCGCCGACCCTCCCACGATCAACCCTACGTCCGTAGGGGTCGCTTCCCTCGGGCCGTTCGCATGATGGACGCTGTTTTGAGACGGCTCGACAACCTGACTTGTCATGATTTCTCGCCCCCCGGCGCTTCCCTCGAAGACGCTCCCCACGCATTGTCCGGTTCTCGGCTCGACCAACGGCTGATGTCTGACACCGTGTCAGTTTGTCAGGAGTTGAGGTAGGTGAGGACGGCCAGAACACGCCGGTGATCCCCGTCGCTGGGTGACAGCCCCAGCTTCAGGAAGATGTTGCTGACGTGCTTCTCGACCGCGCCGTCGCTCACCACCAGCTGCCGGGCTATCGCGGAGTTCGTCCGTCCCTCCGCCATCAGGCCCAGCACCTCGCGCTCCCGCGGGGTGAGCCGTATCAGCACGTCCTGCTTGCGGCTGCGCCCCAGCAGCTGCGCGACCACCTCCGGGTCCAGCGCCGTACCCCCCGAGGCCACCCGCACCACCGCGTCGACGAACTCCCGCACCTCGGCCACCCGGTCCTTCAGCAGATAGCCCACGCCATGGGTGGAACCGGCCAGCAGTTCGGTGGCGTAGCGCTCCTCCACGTACTGCGACAGCACCAGCACACCGAGGCCGGGATGCGCCTTGCGCAGTTCCACGGCCGCCCGTACGCCCTCGTCGGTGTGCGTCGGCGGCATCCGTACGTCCGCCACCACCACGTCCGGCAGCGTGCCCTGGTCGGCCAGCTCGGTGATCGTCTTGACCAGCGCGTCCCCGTCGCCCACTCCGGCCACCACGTCGTGCCCGCGGTCGGTCAGCAACCGGGTCAGGCCCTCCCGCAGCAGCACCGAGTCCTCGGCGATGACCACACGCACCCTGTCCTCCACGATGTTCGGCCCCCCATAGCCCGCCCTGCCCGTCCACGCGACAAGTCCAGCATTCCAGTATTCGGACCGCGGTGCGCCCGGGCGAGTGGAATTCGGACGGGGGAGCGCCCCCGGACGGCCGGAACAGGGACAGCAGAGCGCAGGTTTCGGCTTTCCGCACGACCCGGTCCCGATCACCGGGCGCCGGGCATTCGACACGGAGGGGTGGGCCCATGCGGGCGAGCGCGTTCAAGGTGACCGGCGGACCGGAGGTACTGCGCCTCGTCGACCTCCCCGACCCCGAGCCGGGCCCCGGCGAGATCCTCATCCGCGTCGCCTACGCCGGCGTCAACTACGGCGAGATACAGCACCGCCTCGGCGACTTCGGCGAGCCCGACGGCGAGACCGTCACGGGCCTGGAGGCGTCCGGCCGGGTGGTGGCCCTCGGCGAGGGCGTCACGGAGGTCTCGGTCGGCGACGCGGTGACGGCGTACCTCCCGAACGGCGGCGGGTACGCGGAGTACGCGGAACCGGGGGAAGGTGGTGCTCGCGGTCGGCGGCCCGGCGTAGGTCGCTGGCGTGTGCCGTGGGCCCGGAGGAGTGTCGCCGGGTCCACGGCCGCTCGTGGCCGGCGCTCAGCCCCGCCAGGGCAGTTCCGCCGTGATCCGGGTCGGTCCGCCCGCCGGGGAGTCCACCACCAGGATGCCGTCGACCGCGTCCAGCCGTCCGGCGAGACCGGCGAGCCCCGAACCGCCGGAGGCGTCCGCGCCGCCCACCCCGTTGTCCACTACCTGGAGCATCAGCCGGTTCTCCACCCGCCACACGTCGACCGCCGCCCAGGTGGCCTTCGCGTGCTTGCTGATGTTCTGGAGCAGCTCGGAGACGGTGAAGTACGCGATGCCCTCGATCGCGGCGGCCGGCCGCGACGGCAGGTCCACGTCCACCTTCACCGGCACCGTGCAGCGCGAGGCGACGGAGGAGAGGGCCGCGTCGAGTCCGCGGTCGGTGAGCACGGCGGGGTGGATTCCGCGGGCCAGGTCCCGCAGTTCCTGCAACGCCGTCTTCACCTCGCCGTGCGCCTCGCCCACCATCCGCGCCGCGGCCTCCGGGTCCTCCGTCAGCTTCTCCTTGGCAAGCCCCAGATCCATGGCCAGCGCCACCAGCCGGGCCTGCGCCCCGTCGTGCAGATCCCGCTCGATCCGCCGCAGATCCGCCGCCGCCGTGTCGACGACGACACCCCGGTCCGACTCCAGCTCCACGACCCGCGTCGCCAGCTTCGACGGGCCGAGCAGCCCGTGCACCAGCAGCCGGTCCACCATCGTCAGCGCCCGCACGATCCACGGCGTGGCCAGCGTGAACAGCAGTCCCACCAGCGCGGTCACCGTGATCTCGAAGGGGTTGTCCAGATAGATCCGGTGCTGCCCGTCGCCGTAGAGCTGGAGGCCGCCCTGGCCGCCGTACATCGGGAAGAGCCAGAACCACAGCGGGTACGTCAGCAGGGCCCAGCCGTAGGCCCAGAAGTTGAGGGCGACGACGAAGGAGAAGACCGCCCAGGGGAAGTGCAGCACCGCGTACAGCAGATGGCGCCAGGACGTGCCGGACTTGAGGACGGCGCCCATCCAGGCCATCGGGCCGTTCTTCCTCATCCGCAGCGGCTCGGGGTCGGCGACGTCCAGGTCGAGCAGCCGGCGGGCCCGCGCCCGCTCCAGCGCGCCGAAGCCGCGGCAGCCGGCCAGGGCGCCCGCCAGGACCGGAACGCCGAGGAAGGTGATCAGCAGGCCCGCGCCCAGCGACACCATCGTGATCGCGTAGGTGAAGAGCAGGATGCTGATCGGCAGGCTCAGCAGTACGTAGCCGAACTCGCGCCAGCTGCGCGCCTCCAGCGGTGCGCGCAGCGCGGTCGGCAGCCGGTGCCGGCGCCGCTCGTCGAGGCCGACCGTGCTGTGCGATCCGTACCCCTGCCCGTACTCCGTGGCCATCGGCGTATTCCTGTCCTAGTCGTCCGCCCGCTCGCGCAGTCGGTGGTTTCCGCAGCCGTGCTGTCGTATCTCCAGACTGCTCGGCCGCAGGTCCACGGGCCATGGAGTCCGTCGGCGTCCTCGGAGGGGGGTTTTCCCTACCCCCGGCCCGGTTCGGCGGTCCGCTCGCGCCAGGGCAGCTCCGCGGTGACCGTCGTCGGGCCGCCGGGCGGGGAGTCGAGGACGAACAGGCCGTCCACGGCGCCCAGCCGTTCGGCGAGGCCGCGCATGCCGGTGCCGCCGTCGAGGCGCGCGCCGCCGCGACCGTCGTCCCACACCTGGATCAGCAGCCGTTCGTCCGCCCGCCACACGTCTACCGACGCGCTACGGGCGCCACTGTGCTTGCTGATGTTCTGCAGCAGCTCGGACACGGTGAAGTACGCGATGCCCTCGATCGCCGCCGCCGGGCGCGCCCCCAGTTCGGCCGTCACCTTCACCGGCACCGTGCAGCGCGAGGCCACGGAGGACAGGGCCGCGTCGAGCCCGCGGTCCGTGAGGACGGCGGGGTGGATCCCGCGCGCCAGGTCCCGCAGCTCCTGAAGCGCGAGCTTCACCTCGCCGTGCGCCTCGTCGACCATCGCGGCGACATGCTCGTCCGCCTGCCCCTCCAGCAGCTTCTCCTTCGCCAGGCCGAGCCCCATGGCCAGATTGACCAGCCGGGCCTGCGCCCCGTCGTGCAGATCGCGCTCGATCCGCCGCAGGTCGGCCGCCGCCGTGTCGACCACGACACCCCGGTCCGACTCCAACTCGGCGATACGGCGCTCCAGTTCGTCGGAGGGGGACAGGAGACCGCGCACCATCGCCCGGTCCACGTTCGCCAGCCCCCGCGCGATGAACGGCAGCACCGGCCACAGCACGAACAACGAGGTCAGCGTGATCGTGAAGGTGGCGATGCCCCACGGCAGCCGCATCCCGTCGTACAGCACCGTCCGCCAGCCCACCGGGTCCTTCAGCGCCATCCACACCCGCTGGAGCAGCCCGCCGCCCTTGCGCAGCGGCAACGGGCTCGGCTCCTCTATCCGCACCCCGAGCAGCCGCCGCGCCCGGCCCCGCTCGAACTTCCCGATCAGCCGCGCGCCCATCAACCCCAGCGCGAGCAGCGGGAACCCGACCACGGTGACGGTCAGCCCGCCGCTGACGGCCAGCATCGTCACCACATAGACGAAGCCGAACACCGACACCGGCAGATTCGTCAGGAGATGCGCGATCTCCTTCCAGGTGTGTCTGTCGTAGGCGAAACGGGCCGGCGGCAACGGCTCGTCGAACTTCTCGCCGCCGGAGGCCGCCGGGTCGGCGTAGGGGATGCGTACGGTCATATGGGCCAGCGTGCCGCGCGAGCGGCCCCGGCGCCATGAGGTCCGCCGCCCCGATTCCCTGGGGAAAACCCCACCACCGCCTCCTTCCCATCATTCCGACCGGATCTCAAGCCGCGACGGGCTGCTTACCGCCCCTTTAACAGGGCCTAGACTCCCGTGCGTACACATCGTCGAACACAGAGTTCACACGGGTCACCGAGGCACCGGGGCATCGGGGCTTTGGAGCGGGACTGCCGCGGGCCTGTGGGGAAGAGGAGGGGTCGGACTTGCGGGAGATGGTGCAGGGGACCTTGCCGGACGGCTTGCCGGTGACCTCGCCGGTCGCCTTCCGGGAACCGGCCGTGGTCGTCGCGGCGGACTACTTCCATTCCTACTCCGTCGTGGGACTGCTCACCGTCGTCGGCGTGCTCTTCGTCGCCGTGGCCTTCGGCGCCGGCCGCCTGCTGCGCCCGGTCGTCCCCACCCCCGAGAAACTCCTCACCTACGAGTGCGGAGTCGACCCCGTCGGCGAGGGCTGGGCCCACACCCAAGTCCGGTACTACGTCTACGCGTTCCTCTACGTCATCTTCGCCGTCGACTCGATCTTCCTCTTCCCCTGGGCCACGGTCTTCGCCGCCCCGGGCTACGGCGCGACCACCCTCGTCGAGATGTTCGTCTTCCTCGGCTTCCTCACCGTGGGCCTGCTGTACGCATACAAGAAGGGCGTCCTGGCATGGACGTGACCCCCGAGCCCGTGCTGCTCCCGGAGCCGAAACGGCTGGGCACCCTCGCCCGCCTCGCCCCCGAGCCGATGAAGGTCGTCCTCAACTGGGGCCGCCGCTACTCCCTCTGGGTCTTCAACTTCGGCCTCGCCTGCTGCGCCATCGAGTTCATCGCCGCGTCCATGGCCCGCCACGACTTCATCCGCCTCGGCGTGATCCCCTTCGCCCCCGGTCCGCGCCAGGCCGACCTGATGGTCGTCTCCGGCACGGTCACGGACAAGATGGCTCCCGCCGTGAAGCGCCTCTACGAGCAGATGCCCGAGCCCAAGTACGTCATCTCCTTCGGCGCGTGCAGCAACTGCGGCGGCCCCTACTGGGACTCCTACTCCGTCACCAAGGGCGTCGACCAGATCATCCCGGTCGACGTCTACGTCCCCGGCTGCCCGCCCCGCCCCGAAGCCCTCCTCCAGGGCATCCTCAAACTCCAGGAGAAGATCGCCCGGGAGTCGCTGGGGGAGCGGTACGGGTACGGGACACCGGGGGCGCGGCCTTCGACGGCGGCTTTGCAGAGTGGGTTGGTCGCGCCACCGCCGACGCCGACGCCGTCACCTGTGACCGGTGAGACTTCGGCCGCGACCGAGGAGCCTCCCTCCAACTCCGGCTCGGGGGACGCCCGATGACCGCCGTCGGCTGGCTGCCCGCCCCCACCGAGGAACTCTTCGGCACGGAGGCCACGGCCGAGGAGTCCTACGAGCTCCTCACGGTCGACGTACCGCCCACCACCTGGCTCGCCGCCCTGCGCACCGCCCGCGACGACCTGGGCTGCACCTACTTCGACTGGCTGAGCGCGGTCGACGAACCCGGCACCGGCTTCCGCGTCTCGGCCCACGTCGTGGCGCTGTCACCGGTACGCCGACTCCTCGTCCGTACGACGGTCCCGCACGAGGCCCCGGTACTCCCCACCGCCGTGGACGTCTACGCGGGCGCCGCCTGGCACGAACGTGAGACCCACGAGATGTTCGGCGTCGACTTCGAGGGCCACCCGGCACTGGACCACCTCCTTCTCCCGGAGACCTTCGAAGGCCACCCCCTCCGCAAGGACTTCGTCCTGGCGGCCCGCGTGGCCAAGGCCTGGCCCGGCGCCAAGGAACCGGGCGAGTCCGACCACGGCGGCCCCAAACGTCGCCAGATGCTCCCGCCCGGCGTCCCCGACCCGAACGAATGGGGCCCCTTGAAGGGCCAACTCCCGCCGGCACCGGCCCGCCCCGCCCGAGGAACCGCCCGAGCGGCAGGCGACCGCCCGGTACGAGGAGAGGGCGGGGCAGGCGACCGCCCGGTGCGCGCCGCCGCGGGGGAGCGTCCGGCCCGAGCGGCCGGTGATCGTCCGGTGCGGCGCGCCCGTACGGCAGCGGAGGGCTCGGCGAGCCAGGCGACGCCGGCGCCGGCGACGGCGACAGAGAGTGCGGTGCCGCCGGCCGAGGGGCAGGCGGCCGAGGGTGCCGCTGCGGTGCCGCCGTCCGAGGGTGGCCCTGCGGTGCCGTCGACCGGACCACGCCGGGCGCGGAGCGCGAGCGAGGGTTCGGCGAGCCAGATTCGCGAGGCAGGGACTGGGACCGAGGCAGGGAACGGGACTGGGACTGGGATCGAGGCTGGGGCTGAGGCCGGCGGGACCAAGGCCGGGGAACCGGCCTCAGGAACCGCGGCCACACCGCGCCGCGCCCGCAGCGCCGCAGAAGGCTCGGCGAGTCAACAGCCGACGGGCACGGCAACCCCCCGACGTTCACGCAGCGCGAGCGACGGCTCGGCTTCACAGCAGGGACCGGCCCCGGTACCGGCCGCAGTACCGGCACGGGAGGACACCCCCGCCCAGCCCACCACCGCACCCCGCAGCCCGGACGCCCCGTGGCACCACGCCCGGCCGGCCTTCGACGGACAGGCATCCCCGTCGGAGTCGGAGTCGGAGGCGATTCCGCAGCCGGAGGCGAATCCTCAGCCGGTGTCCGAGCCGGACTCCACGACGAGGTCGGCCGACGGACCGCCGGCTGAAGCCGAAGCCGAAGCCGAAGCTGAAACCGCCTCGGCCGCAGCCGATCCCACCCCTGAAGGCCAAGCCTCCGAAGACCCAACCCCCGACACCCCCGCAGGAGGCCCGCAGTGAACGACGCGTTCGACGTCGCCCTGCGACTCCTCATCGTCTTCGTCGTCTTCCTCACCTTCCCCCTCATCGTCGGTCAGACCGAGCACAAGGTCATGGCCCACATGCAGGGCCGCCTCGGCCCGATGTACGCCGGTGGCTTCCACGGCTGGGCCCAACTCGTCGCGGACGGCGTCAAGTTCGCCCAGAAGGAAGACATCGTCCCGGCGGGCGCGGACCGCCGTATCTTCCAACTCGCCCCCGCCGTCGCCCTCCTCCCGTACCTGCTCGTCCTCCTCGCCATCCCGATCGGCCCCGGCGAGGGCGCCGTCGGCCAGGTACTGGACGCGGGCATCTTCTTCGTCCTCGCGGTGATGGGCGTGGGCGTCCTCGGCTCCCTCATGGCCGGCTGGGCCTCCGCCAACAAGTTCTCCCTCCTCGGCGGCCTCCGCACCGCCGCACAGCTCCTCGCCTACGAACTCCCCATGCTGCTCACCGCCGCCTCCGTGGCGATGGCAGCTGGCACGGTCTCCCTTCCCGGCATCCTCGACGCCTTCCACTGGTGGTGGCTGCCCTGGCAGATCGTCGGCGCGATCGTGTTCTTCGTGGCGGGCCTGGCCGAACTCCAGCGCCCTCCCTTCGACATGCCCGTCGCCGACTCCGAGATCATCTTCGGCGCCTACACCGAGTACACCGGTCTCCGCTTCGCCCTCTTCCTCCTCGCCGAGTACGCCGGAATCGTCGTCCTGTGCGGCCTGACCACCGTCCTCTTCCTGGGCGGCTGGCACGGCCCCTGGGGCGCGGACGGACTCGGCTGGGTGTGGACCCTGCTGAAGACCGCGCTCCTCGCCTTCGTCGTCATCTGGCTCCGCGTCACCTATCCCCGCTTGCGCGAGGACCAGCTCCAGAAGCTCTCCTGGACCCTCCTCGTCCCCCTCTCCCTCGCTCAGATCGCCCTCACCGGCATCGTGAAGGTGGTGTTCCTCCAGTGACCCCGTTCCCCGGCTCCGGCCTGGCCAAGGGCCTGGCCGTCACCCTCCGCACGATGACGAAGAAGACCGTCACCGAGCAGTACCCGGACACCCAGCCCGACCTCCCGCCCCGCACCCGCGGAGTCATCGGCCTGTTCGAGGAGAACTGCACGGTCTGCATGCTCTGCGCCCGTGAGTGCCCCGACTGGTGCATCTACATCGACTCCCACAAGGAGACGGTCCCGGCGGCGGCCCCCGGTGGCCGCGAGCGCAGCCGCAACGTCCTCGACCGCTTCGCCATCGACTTCTCCCTGTGCATGTACTGCGGTATCTGCATCGAGGTGTGTCCTTTCGACGCCCTGTTCTGGTCCCCGGAGTTCGAGTACGCCGAGACCGACATCCACGAACTCACCCACGAACGCGACAAGCTCCGCGAGTGGATGTGGACCGTCCCGGCCCCACCCGCCCTCGACCCCGGCGCGGAGGAGCCCAAGGAGATCGCCGCGGCCCGCAAGACGGCGGAGAAGCTGGCCGCGACTCAGGCTGCGGCGGGGGAGGCGGAGATGGCGGAGGCAGCTGAAGCGGCCCAGGCCACAGCGGTTACCCAGGCCACAGCGGTCACCGAGACCTCAGCGGTCACCGAGGCCGCGGAGAGCACCGGAGTCGCGGAAGGCACCGGAGCCGCGCGGACCGCACCCGAACCCGCCGCACCCGAACCCGCCGAGCCCGGCCACGCCGAGCCGCCCTCGCCCACCGACCCGCCGGAGGGACAGTCGTGACCCTCGCCGCCACTGCTGCCACCGCCACGGCAACGCTCGCCGCCTCCCACAACCACGGCTTCCTCTCCCCGACCGGCGTGGAGATCGCCTTCCTCCTCGTCGGCCTGGTCACCTTCGGCGCCGCCCTCGTCACCGTCACCACCAAGCAGCTGGTGCACGCCGCCCTGTGGCTCGTGGTGGCCCTCGGGGGCATCGCTGTCGAGTACCTCCTGCTCACCGCCGAGTTCATCGCCTGGGTGCAGGTCCTCATCTATGTCGGTTCCGTCGTCGTCCTCCTTCTCTTCGGTCTGATGCTCACCAAGGCCCCCATCGGCCACTCCCCGGACGCCGACTCGGAGAACCGGTGGGTCGCCCTCGCCGTGGCCGTCGCCGCCGCGGCGGCCCTGGTGTGGGTCGTCGTCGACGCCTTCCGCGCGACCTGGACGGACCTGGACGGTCCGGCCGCCGGCTCCACCGCGGTGACCGGCGCGAGCCTGTTCCAGAACTGGGTCCTTCCCTTCGAGGCCCTCTCCGTCCTGCTCCTCGCGGCCCTGGTCGGCGCGATCGTCCTGTCCCGCAAGTCGAAGGCGGAGTCGAGCTCTCCCCCTGTGAACTCCCGGCCCGCGACCGGTAGTTCCCCATCCGTCCCGGATTCCCGCAATCACACGATCGGGCGAAAAGGTGCGGTTGAGGGCAACGGTCCCGCCGCCCCGAAGACCCCGACCGAGCAGGAAGGAGCCCGCTGATGCACCTCGTCTATCCCGCCGTGCTCGCCGCCCTCCTCTTCTGCACCGGCCTCTACGGCGTCCTCGCCCGCCGCAACGCGATCCTCGTCCTGATGTCGGTCGAGCTGATGCTCAACGCCGTCAACCTGAACCTGGTCGCCTTCGACGTCTGGCTCAGCCGGACCGCCGAGGACAAACTCCACTCCGGCCAGGCCCTGACGCTGTTCACCATCGCCATCGCCGCCGCCGAGATCGGTATCGGACTGGCGATCGTCCTCGCCGTGTACCGGGCCCGCGGTACCTCGGACATCGACAAGCTCCGCGACACCGCCGAGGGTCACGAGAGCGACGGCCCCGACAGCGATCCCGCAGACAGTGACGGCACCGAGCCCCCCGCGGCCGAGAAGGCTGAGGCCACCGCGTGACCACGACCACCCTCGCCGTCCTCGTCCCCCTCCTTCCGTTCCTGGGCGCCGCGGCCGGCCTGCTCCTCGGCCGCACCGCCCCCGGCTTCGTCCGCCCGCTCGCCGTGCTGCCGACGCTCGCCGCGCTCGCGCTGGCCGCGATCGTCGCCGTACGCCAGGGCGGCGACGCGGCCATCGACTCCGCCACCGAACTCACGCCCACCGGCTCGGTCCCGGTCGAACTCGCCCTGCACATCGACGGCTTCGCCGCCCTCGTCGCCGTGCTGGTCGGTTTCGTCGCCACCTGTGTGCAGATCTACTCGACGGGCTATCTGCGCGACGACCCGCGCTACCCCTCGTACGCCGCGCTCGTCTCCCTCTTCACCTCCGCGATGCTCCTGGTCGTCTACTCCGGCGACCTGATCGTGCTGCTGGTCGGCTGGGAAGTCATGGGCATCTGCTCCTACTTCCTCGTCGGCCACTACTGGGAGACCCCGGAGGCCCGCGCCGCCTCCATGAAGGCCTTCCTCGTCACCAAACTCGGCGATGTCCCCTTCCTGATCGGCCTGTTCGCGCTCGCCACCGACGCCGGGTCCTTCCGCATCACCAAGGTCCTCGGCACCGTCGCGAGCGGCGGGCTGCACCACCCGACGCTGATCGCGCTGCTGCTCCTGGCCGGCGTCGCGGGAAAGTCGGCGCAGTTCCCGCTGCACACCTGGCTGCCCGACGCGATGGCGGGTCCGACTCCCGTCTCCGCGCTGATCCACGCCGCGACGATGGTCGCCGCCGGTGTCTACTTCGTCGCCCGTCTCCTCCCGGTCTTCGAGGCATCCTCGGCCGCGATGGTCGTCCTCGCCGTCATGGCCGCCGTGACGATGGCCGGCTCGGGTCTCGCCGCGCTCGCCCAGGACGACATCAAGCGCGTCCTCGCCTACTCGACGATCGGCCAGCTCGGCTACATGACCGGCGCCCTGGCTGTCGGCGACCGCGGTGCCGCCGTCTTCCACCTCCTGTCCCACGGCGCCTTCAAGGCGCTGCTCTTCCTCGCCGCCGGCGTGATCATCCACGCCTCCGGCACCAACTCGCTGGCCGCCATGTCCCGCATGGGCAACCTGCGCGCCCGCGTCCCCGACGCCTTCTGGACGATGACCGTGGCGCTCCTCGCGCTCGCCGCGATCCCGCCGTTCAGCGGCTTCTTCTCCAAGGAGTCGGTCCTCGGCGCCGCCGAACACGCGGCCACCGAGCACACCTCGCGCATCCCCGGCGCCGCGGGCTGGATCGTCCTCGTCGCCGGCCTGCTCACGGCCCTGCTCACCGCTGCCTACGCGACCCGCCTGTGGCTGCTCGCCTTCCACGGCAAGGGAGTCGAAGCCCCCGACCACGGCAGGCAGCCCGTGGCGATGAACGCCGTGCTGTGGGTGCTCGCCGTCCCGTCCCTTGCCCTCGGCGGACTCGCCTACCGCGTACTCCCCGACTGGTTCGACGGCCGCGACCTCACCCCGACGCTCACCACCTCCGTACTCGGTACGGGTGTCGCGCTCGTCGGCGGCATCGTCACCTACGGTGCCTGGCGGCACACCACCGCGCTCGCGGCCCGCGTACCGATGGGTGCGGTCGCGGCCCACCCGGAGGGCGACGCGGGACTGGTCGAGGCGGAGGCCGTCGCGAGTCACGCGCCCGCCTACGGAGACGTGGCCTCGGCAGCCGACCCGGCGGACCCGGGCCGCCTCCTGCTCGGCCCGCTGCACCGCCACGCGGCCACCGGGTTTCACCTGGACGCCGTCTACGGGGCGTTGTTCGTCCGCCCCGTACTGGCGGCGGCGAGCCTCGTGCGGTTCCTCGACCGCGAGGTCGTCGACACCTACGTACAGGGTGCGGGCACCCTGCCCCGCCTCCTCGGAGCCGCCGTACGGCGCGCTCAGACCGGCAATCTGCAGACCTATGTGAGCGCGCTGCTCGCCGGCACCGTCGTCCTGACGGTCGCCGTCCTCCTCGTCGCCACGGGAGCGTGAGCAGGCGTGATCGATATCAACGAGTCCGTGATGCAGGTCCTTCTGGCGTTCGTCGTCGTCGGCCCGCTCCTCGGCGCCGTCGCCGCCCTCCTGCCGGCCCCGCCCGGGCTGAAGGGGAAGTCGCCCGAACAGGCCGTACTGCGGCACGGCGTGACCGTGACCGGCGTGATCCTCGTCGCCGCGATCGTCCTCGCGCTCGGCTTCGACCACCACCATCCCTCGAAGATGCAGGCCACGACCGACATCAGCTGGATCCCCGCACTCGACGTGCGCATCTACCTCGGCATCGACGGCATCTCCCTCCCCCTCCTGGTCCTGACCGCGCTGCTGACCTTCCTCTGCGCGCTCTACTCCTACTTCAAGATGCCTTCGGGCCCGTCCCCGAAGGCGTTCGTCGCCCTGCTGCTCGTCCTGGAGTCCGGCACCCTCGCCACCTTCGCCGTCCTCGACCTGATCCTCTTCTTCCTCGCCTTCGAGACCGTCCTCATCCCGATGTACTTCCTCATCGCCCGCTGGGGAGGTGCCCAACGGACCCGGGCCGCCTGGAAGTTCATCCTCTTCACACTGCTCGGCTCCGTCGTCATGCTGCTCGGCCTGCTCCTGATCGGAATCAAGGCGGGCACATTCGACATGGTGGCACTCGCCACTGACAACGGCCGGTCGCTGACCACATCCGTGCAGGTCATCGCCGTTCTGGCGGTCGGGATCGGGCTCGCGGTCAAGACGCCGATGTGGCCGCTGCACAGCTGGCTGCCGGACGCCCACACCGCCGCACCGACCGTCGGCTCGGTCCTGCTGGCGGGCGTGATGCTGAAGATGGGCACGTACGGGTTCGTCCGCATCCTGCTGCCGATCGCCCCCGACGGCATGCACACCTTCGCGCCCTACCTCGCCGCCTTCGCCGTCGTCGGGATCATCTACGGCTCCCTGGCCTGCCTCGCCCTCGCGAAACAGGGCGCGAAGGGCGACCTCAAGCGGCTCATCGCCTACTCCTCCGTCGGCCACATGGGCTTCGTCCTGCTCGGCATCTCGACGATGACCCCGACCGGCGTGAACGGCGCCCTGTTCGCCAACATCGCCCACGGCCTCATCACCGGCCTCCTGTTCTTCCTCGTCGGCGCCCTCAAGGACCGCACGGGCACCACCGACCTGGACACCCTGGCCGAGGAGACCGGCGCCGGCCTCTACGGCAAGGCACCACGCCTCGGCGGCCTGCTCGCGTTCGCCGCCGTCGCCTCGCTCGGACTCCCCGGACTCGCCGGATTCTGGGGCGAGATGCTGGCGCTGTTCGGCGCGTTCAAGCCCGCCGCAGACCTCAGCCGCCCCGCGTTCCTCACCTTCATGGCCGTCGCGGCCTTCGGCACCCTGCTGACCGCCGCCTACATGCTCGCCGTGGTCCGCCGCGTCTGCATGGGCGCGGTGGCGCAGGAGGCGCCGAAGCTCGCCGACGTCCACACGTACGAGTTCGCGGCCTGGACCCCGCTCGTCGCCCTCACCGTGGCCGCCGGCCTGTGGCCGAAGGCACTCCTCGGCCTGACCGACCCGGCCGTGCAGCAGCTCCTCGCAGGAGGCACCCGATGAGCTCCCCGGTCCAGTCGCTCGCGGAGTCGGTGGTCCAGTCCGTCGACTGGCTCGCGATCGCACCGCCCACCATCACGGCGGTCGTCGGCCTTGCCGTCCTCGTCGCCGACCTGTTCCTCCAGGACGCCAAGAAGGCGCTCCTGGGCTGGGTGTCGGTCGCGGGCCTGGCCGCCTCCGCGCTCATGCTGCTGCCCCTCCTGGACGGAGACCGCGCCACCTTCTGCCTCACCGGCGCCTCGACCGCCTGCAGCTATACGGCGGACCGCTTCACCCTGGTCATCCAGTTCCTGGTCCTCGGCGGCGCCCTCCTCGCGGCTCTCCTGTCGATCACCACCCTGAAGGACGCCGAGAAGGGACTCCCCGAAGGGGAGTACTGGTTCCTGCTGCTGTCCTCCGCCGCGGGCGCCGCCCTCCTGCCCGCCTCCCGCGACCTCGCAACTCTGATCGTCGCCCTGGAGGTTGCCTCCCTGCCCGCGTTCGCCCTCGTCGGCATCCGGCACGGCGACAAGAAGTCCGCCGAGGCGGCCCTCAAGTTCTTCCTGTCCTCGGTCACCGCGACCGCGGTCAGCCTGATGGGCGTCAGCTTCGTCTACGCCACCACGGGCACCCTGTACCTCACCGAGATCGCCGACCGCATCCAGCACGTCGACGGCCAGTTCCACACGCTCGCCCAGACCGGCGTCGTCCTCACCCTCATCGGCTTCGCCTTCAAGACGGCAGCCGTCCCCTTCCACTTCTGGGTACCCGACACCTACGTAGGAGCGCCCCTCCCGATCGCCGCCTACTTGTCGGTCGTCGGCAAGGCGGTCGGCTTCTCCGGCCTGATCCTCGTCACCGTCGTCGCGTTCCCGTCGTACGCCGACGTGTGGGGCCCGGCGCTCGCCGCGCTGGCCGCCCTCACCATGACGGTCGGCAACCTGGGCGCCCTGCGCCAACAGGCCACGCGCGCGTACAGTGCGGTACGGCTGCTCGCCTGGTCCTCCGTCGGCCAGGCCGGGTACCTCCTGGTGCCGATCGCCACCGCCGCGTACTCCAAGGACGCCCAGAAGTCGATCGGCTCCACCGTCGCCTACGCCCTCATGTACGCGGCCGTGAACCTCGGCGCCTTCGCGGTGGCCGCACTGGTGGGCCGTAGCAGAGCCCTGAACCGCATCAGCGACTACCGCGGGCTGTACGCGTCGAACCCCCTGGCAGCCCTCCTCCTGGCCTTCTTCCTGCTCTGCCTAGCCGGACTGCCGCCGGGTGTCATCGGGCTCTTCGCCAAGGTCACCGTCTTCTCGGCGGCCGTCGACGCGGGCCTGGGCTGGCTGGCGGTCGTCATGGCCGTCAACGTGGTGATCGCGCTTTTCTACTACCTCCAGTGGACGGCCCTGCTGTTCCGCGCACCCGAGGGGGAGCACGGCAAGCACCGCGTCCCCGCCCCCCTCACCGCAGCCCTCGCGCTCACCGGCGCTCTTGGAATCGCCCTCTCCGGAGCACCCCAACTGGTCCTGCGCTTCGCCGACACCGGACTCTTCTGAGCCACCGGCACATACCACCGTCCTCACCCGGACGGCCCACGCCCGGCGCCGTACGCACAAGGGAACTAGTGGCCCTCGCCTGGCGTTGACCAGTGCGGAAGGGTCCACTGGACGTGGCACCACGAGACCAGTGGCATCAGAGATCAGCAAGCAAAGGGTTCCCCCGCTGCACGATTTGGAGGGCGTACCGTGCACCGCCGGCACAACGGGCTCAGGACCGCAGTTCTCCTCGGGGGACTGTCCGCACTCATCATCGTCATCGGCAGCTTCTTCGGCCGCATGGGGCTCGTCGTAGCGGTCGTGATCGCGCTGGGCACGAACGCGTACGCGTACTGGAACAGCGACAAACTGGCGCTACGCGCGATGCGCGCCCGCCCGGTGAGCGAGTTCGAGGCCCCCGCCCTGTACCGCATGGTCCGCGAGCTCTCCACCCAGGCCCGCCAGCCCATGCCGCGCCTGTACATCTCACCCACGGAGGCCCCCAACGCCTTCGCGACGGGCCGCAATCCACGCAACGCCGCCGTGTGCTGCACGGAAGGCATCCTGCGCATCCTGGACGAGCGCGAGCTGCGGGGAGTCATCGGCCACGAACTGAGCCATGTCTACAACCGCGACATCCTGATCTCGTCGGTCGCCGGCGCCCTCGCCTCGGTGATCATGTTCCTGGTCAACTTCGCCTGGCTGATCCCGATCGGCCGCTCCAACGACGACGACGGACCCGGCATCCTGGGCATGCTGATGATCATGATCCTGGGGCCCCTCGCGGCCAGTCTCATCCAGCTGGCGATCAGCCGCTCCAGGGAGTACGAGGCCGACGCGTCCGGCGCGCAGCTGACCGGGGATCCCCTCGCCCTCGCGAGCGCCCTGCGCAAACTCGACGCGGGCACCAAGCAGCTTCCGCTGCCCCCGGAGCCCCGCATCGAGACCGCGAGCCACATGATGATCGCGAACCCCTTCCGCCCGGGCCAGGGACTCTCCAAGATGTTCTCGACACACCCGCCGATGGCGGAGCGCATCGCCCGGCTCGAGAAGATGGCAGGTCGCCCTCAGTGAAAACCATCCTGAACGTCATTTGGCTCGTCCTGAGCGGCTTCTGGCTGTTCCTCGGGTACCTGCTCGCCGGCGCGCTGCTGTGCATCACCATCATCGGCATCCCGTTCGGCATCGCCGCCTTCCGTATCGGCGTCTACGCCCTGTGGCCCTTCGGGTACACCACGGTCGAGCGCCGTGACGCGGGCGCGGCGTCCTGCGTCGGCAACGTCCTGTGGCTGGTCCTCGCGGGCTGGTGGCTGGCCATCGCGCACATCGTCACCGGCATCGCCATGTGCATCACGATCATCGGCATCCCCTTCGGCATCGCCAACTTCAAGCTGATCCCGGTATCGCTGTTCCCTCTGGGCCGCGAGATCGTGCCCACGGACCAGCCGTTCGCCACCCGCTGACGGGAGCGACCGTGGTGGGGGCGCCGAAGTACGTCCTGCTGTCGTACGACGAAGTCTCCGAGTCCGCCGGCGAGCACGGATACGAGCAGACCTGGGCACTGTGCCAGGACGCCGACGACCTCTTCGCCGACCCGCCACCACCCGTCCGGGAGACGTACGAGCTGCTCGGCTGCGTGCCCCAGGGCGAACTTGCCGCGGCCCTCGCACGCGCGCGTGCCGACGGTCCGGCGCCGCTCGGCCTGCTCACCCTGGAGATCCTCGACAAGACCGGCGCGGGCATGCAGGGCGGCTGGTGGCTGGAGGACGTACGCGTTGTCGGCGACCGCCCCTGCGCGCGCGACCTGTCCCTGAGGGACGTCACCGTCGAGGGGCTGCCGTCCGACGACGACCCCTACGACTACCCGCACTGCCCGCCCCTCTCCCCGGGCTACCGGCTGCTGGGCCCGGACGGTGAACCCTGGGGCGCCTGCCGGGACTTGGCCCATCTTCAGGAGGACCGGCCCGAACCGCTCGACCCTCCCGTGCGCCTCCTGGGCTGTTCCCCGCGCGGCGCGCTGCGGGCGGCCATGGACAGCGGGGACGAGGACCTCGGCCACGCAAAGGTGCTGCGCATCGACTCCAAGGGCAGGCCCCTCCAGCCCGCCACCGAGGGCGAGTTGCGGGCCTGGATCCCGTCCGCGCGCGGCCCCGGCCTGGTCGACCTCACCCTCGACCCCTGGGCGGAACGGCCGCCGCTCGCGGCCCGAGCGGTGTGGGACCTGTGGGGCGAGGGGCGCCCCTCCGAGCCCGGCCACTGGGCCGGTTGCGATCCCGAGGGCCGCCGGTTCTGGCTCGACACCGCGCTGGCGAACCACCCGCTCGGCGCCCCGGACCGGCCGCCGGGCACCACCTACCACCTCGACGGCAGGCACATCACCGACCCGCAGGGTTTCTTCTGTGCTCTCGGCGAGGCGGTCAACGGCCCCGGCGGATACCTCGGTCGGGGCCTCGACGCCCTGGACGACTGCCTGCGCGGTCGCTGGGGAGCCGCCCCGCCCTTCGTCCTCGTCTGGCACGACGCGACCGTGGCCCGCACCTGTCTCGGCCTCACTCCGCGCACCGGCCCGTACCCTCCGACGTTCGAGGAACTGCTCGCCCTCCTCGCCGAGAGACACGTCGACGTCCGCCTGGCCTGACCGTTCGTCACCGGACCCCCGACGAGCAGGTTTTCCACATCCGCCGGGTTGTCCACAGGCCGGCCCGATTGTCAGTGGCGCGTTGCACTATGAAGCCATGACCGAGAACGAGCAGCGACTGCTGACCCGGGTGGCCGCCGAGGCCCGCAACACCCTCCCGTGGGGCTGGACTTCACTCCCCGCCCCGGTGGACGAGGCCACGGTGACCCGCGCCGAGGCCGCCCTCGGCTTCAGCCTGCCCCCACTGCTCGCGGCGCTCTACTCACGCATAGGTGACGGCGGATTCGGTCCGGAGTACGGCCTGTTGCCCCTGCTGGACAGCCCGCCCGCCGGCGAGCCCGCCGCCGTCACGCAGTACCTCGCCAACCGCGAGAGCGGACGCAAGGACCCCGACTGGCCCTGGCCCGAGGGCGTCCTGCCGATATCCCACTGGGGCTGCGCGATGTACGCGTGCGTGGACTGCCGCACCCCGCAGGCCACCGTGCTGCTCTACGAGCCGAACGCGGACGAGGCGGACAACGCGTGGTACGTGGACGCGCCCAGCCTCGCCGATTGGCTCCAGGGCTGGCTCGACGGCACGGGCTGGTACGTCGACGCCAACATCGGCATCGAGCCCGAGCCATGGGCCGACTTCCGCATACGCACGACGACGCAGGCATCCTGACCCACTTCCGGCGCCGGGCAACGCTCACGCCACCATCCCGCCGATGCCTGCAACCACCACACGCATCCGTGGCGTCCTGTTCATCGACACGGCGCAACATGCAGCGACAGGCCGTGGGCAGGACCTACGAACACAGCCTGTCCGGGCGGAACTCACAGCTCCGGGTCAGTGCAAGCACAGTGTGAAAGGGCAGGTTCACGGCATGGGCATCATCAGCTGGATCATCCTGGGACTGTTGGCCGGAGCCATCGCCAAATTCCTGCTGCCGGGCCGCGACCCGGGCGGCTTCATCGGCACGACCGTCATCGGCATCGCCGGCGCGTTCCTCGGCGGCTGGATATCGGCCCGCTGGCTGGACCACCCGGTCGCCAAGAACTTCTACGACGGCGCCACCTGGGCCTCGGCGATCGGCGGCGCCCTCGTCCTCCTGATCGCCTACCGCATCTTCTTCGGCAACTCGCGCAACTAGGACCCGTCCTGGCGCGCCCCCGTACCGCAGCCAGCAGAAGAGAAGGGTGGGTGCCGACGGGCACCCACCCTTCCTCGTAACGCAAATCTCGTACCGCGCACCGTTGCGCGCCGGGCGCGCGAGCCGTGGTTCTAGCGGTAGTTGACGAACTGCAGCGCGAAGTCGAAGTCCTTGCCCTTGAGCAGGGCCTGCACGGCCTGAAGGTCGTCGCGGCTCTTCGAGCTGACCCGCAGTTCGTCGCCCTGCACCTGGGCCTTCACGCCCTTGGGGCCCTCGTCGCGAATGATCTTCGCCACTTTCTTCGCGTTGTCCTGGGAGATGCCCTCCTCGATGGACGCGAAGATCTTGTACTCCTTGCCGGAGAGCTGAGGCTCACCGGCGTCCAGCGCCTTCAGCGAGATGCCGCGCTTGACCAGCTTGGACTGGAAGACGTCGAGCACCGCCTTGACCCGCTCCTCGGAGTTCGCCTCCATGAGGATCTTCTCGGCGGACCAGGAGATCGAGGCACCCACGCCCTTGAAGTCGTAGCGCTGCGAGATCTCCTTGGCGGCCTGGTTGAGGGCGTTGTCGACCTCCTGCCGCTCGACCTTCGAGACGATGTCGAAACTGGAGTCGGCCATGTCCTGTGGCTCCTTGTATCGGGGTGCGTATCGATGCGTGTCACTGCGTATCGGCGTGCGTGGGGACGGCCGCCGAGCCCGGTGTAGGTGCCGGGCCGCATCCGTATAAGCCTAGCCATCCCCTCCCCTCCGGGTGCCGATCTATCGGGTGGCGAAGCACCCCTGGGCATCGGGTATCGTTTACGTCGTTGCCACGGAGCACCGCCGAAAAGCGGTTCGAGGGGCAGCATCCCCGGCGGTGTGCCCGAGTGGCCAAAGGGAGCAGACTGTAAATCTGCCGGCTCAGCCTACCCAGGTTCGAACCCTGGCGCCGCCACATGATCGAGAGGGTCTGTCCTCAGCAGCAATGCTGAGGACAGACCCTCTCGTCGTTCCCCCGGGGCCTTCTGCCGCCCCGTCACCAGTCTTGACGTGACCGTGCCACAGCCCTACTGTCGCGGCAATGTGTTCACGTTGAAACACAAAGTTCACCTACGTGAACGCGCATTGCCAACCGAGTCCACAGAGCAGACAGGAAGGCACCCCCCATGCGCATGCGTACGCTGCTCACCTCCCTGGCCACCGTCACCGCAGTGACCGGTGGGCTGGCCCTCATGGCGCCGGCCGCGTCGGGCAGTACCCACATCACCGGCGCCGTCGCCTCGCCTCTCGCGGATCCGACCGTCGCGCCCGGCGGGAACTTCGACCTGGGGGTGTGGCAGCTCCAGGAGCCGGTGGGTTCCCCGGGCTCGCCCACGACCATCTCGTCGGCCCGGCTGCAAGGGGCCAACGGCTTCCAGGACTCGTACTTCTACACGGACACCCGTGACGGCGCGATGACCTTCTGGGCGCCGGAGAAGGGCGTCACCACGCCCAACTCCAACTACGCCCGCTCCGAACTGCGGGAGATGAACCGCAGCGGCAGCGCCGCCAACTGGTCGCTCAGCGGCACGCACACGATGAAGGCGACGCTACGGGTCGTCTCCGTCACGTCGAACGTCTGCGTGGGCCAGATCCATCTCGGCACGGGCGGCACATCCACCAAGCCGCTGCTGGAGCTGTACTACCGGTCGAGCGGCGACATCGTCCTCGGCACGGAGAACTCGCCCGACGGCGGCCAGACGTTGCACACCGTCGGCAACGTGGCGGTCGGCAAGACCTGGAGCTACACGATCGGCGTCTCGGGCGGAAACACCATCAATCTGACGGTCAACGGGAGCACCACGCACTACGCCATCCCGTCGTCCTTCAACGCCTACAAGCAGTACTTCAAGGCCGGTTCGTACAACCAGTCGTCCTCCGACAGCACCACCAAGGGCGCCCGGGTCGCCTTCTACGGACTCACCGTCTCCCACAGCTGAGCGAGCCTCGACGGCCGGTGCGGCCTGCGGCGGGGCAGACTGGTCCCATGTCGTCACGCCGCAGGAGTTGCCCCGAGTGCCGTCGCGAGATCGCCGTCGTCGCCGGACGGTTCGCGCGTCACGACCCGCCCGGCGCGCGCGAGAGCGGCGAGCTCGTCTCGTGCCCCGGCTCGCGCCGGCAGGCGGAACTCGGGGCGGCCCAGCCCGCGTTGGACGGTTACGCGGTGCCGGACTTCCCGGGCCAGATGCCCCTGTTCTAGGCAGTAGGTGAACGTCCGGCGGACAACCTCAGTTCCCCGCCACCGACTTCACCGCCACCGACACCGGCGCGGACCCACCGATCAGCTCCAGCGTCAGACCCGCCGTCGCCGGAGTCTCCACCAACTCCGCGAGTACGGCCGCCACATCGTCGCGCGGGATCGCGCCACGCCCCGTGTGGGCCTCCAGGCGGACCAGGCCCGTGCCGGCGTCGTTCGTGAGCGAACCGGGGCGCAGAATCGTCCAGTCCAGGGCGTCCAGGCCGCGTACATACGCGTCGGCCTCGCCCTTGGCCCGCAGATACACGTCGAACACGCCGTCCCCGCGGTGCGCCGGATCCGCGCCCATCGAGGACACGACGACATGACGCCGTACGCCCGCCAGGACCGCCGCGTCGGCGAACAGCACCGCCGAACCCCGGTCCACCGTGTCCTTCCGGGCCGTACCGCTGCCCGGGCCCGCGCCCGCCGCGAAGACCGCCGCGTCCGCGCCCCGCAGCAGCGCCGCGACCTCCTCGACCGAGGCCGACTCCAGGTCGAGCACGAGCGGTTCGGCGCCGGCCGCCCGCAGATCGTCGCTCTGTCCGGCGTTGCGGATGATGCCCGCGACCTCTTCACCACGCGCGGCGAGCAGGCGCTCCAGCCGCAGCGCGATCTGACCATGACCTCCAGCGATGACAATGCGCATGCCTTCGACCGTACGCCCGGACGGCCGCACGCGCCGCATGACTTCAGCCGCGACCCAGCAGCACACCCCCGCGCCGCACGCGCCGGGCGCGCGAGCAGGGATGCACACGGACCTTCGCGCCCCAGGCGTACGCCCCGGTGCGCCGGTGGTTCACGTCGAGCGGCTCACGAGGTCGCGTCCCGCCCCTGCCCCAGGTCATGTGGAGCAGTGAACGGGACTGCCCCCGCCCACAGCCAACGCGACTGCCCCGCCCCCGCCTTGGCTCACGGCCCCCGCCCCCTCTCCCACCCTGCCCCGCATCACCGCAACCAGTTCACGACACCTCGCCCCGCCCCTGCCGCGGCAGCCCCAACTCCGCGCCCGCCGCCGTGTTGCAGTACTCCCGCACCGCGCTGGTCCGTGCCACCACGCGCCCCCGGTGCACCACGATCCGGCTGTACGCCAACGAGAGCGCGCCCGCGAGGCGGTCGCCGCGTACCGCGAGCAGTTCGGCCGGAAATCCCGCCTCGACCCGCACCTCGGGCAGACCGAGCGCCGCCCGCGCCGACGAACTCACCGTGTCGTACGCGTCCTCGGGCCGCATCCCGTGCCGCGAGGCCAGCAAGTAGGCGGCCTCCAGGGGGTCCCCGCGGCCCACGGGGTTGGACACGTCGCGCAGGGCGCCGCTGCCCGCGGCCACCTGGACGCCGGCCGTGCGCAGCAGCCGTACGGGAGCCGTGCCCCGGCGGTCGACGCCGCCGCAGCCGCCCTGCGGCAGGCACACCACCGTCACGCCGGCGGCGGCCAGTTGGTCCGCGATCCGGGTGACCGTGTCCGCGGGCAGCCGCCCCAGGCCGCCGCACGGGCCGAGCGTCACCCCGGGGCGCATCCCGCCCGCGACCGCCGCCAGCCGCGCCAGTCGGGTCGGGTCGGCGGCGTCCGTGTGCAGGTCGACCGGGCAGCCGTGTTCGGACGCGACCTCGAGGAGCGCCTCCACATAACCCGTCGGATCAGGGTCCAAATCTGGACAACCGCCCACTACGGAGGCACCCATTTTCAGCGCGTCCCGCAGTATCGCGAGCCCGTCCGCCCCCGCAACCCCGGTCAGCAGCCGGGGCATCGCCACCGCCGTCAGCTCCGCCAGCCCGCGCAGTGCCCGCCGCGCCTGCAGTACGGCGGCCAGCGCGCCCAGTCCCTGGACGTCCCCCACGCGCACGTGTGCCCGCTGCGCCGTCGCCCCGTGCCCGAGTTGCAGCAACGCGGCCTCCGTGGCCCGGCGCTGGACGTCCTGGGGGTCGTAGGAGACGGGTCCGCCGTTCTCGGCCGACAGCGCGGTGTCGCTGTGCGCGTGCGGCTCGGCCGGGGCCGGGAGGAGGAGATAGCCGCTGAGGTCCACGCGCGCGCCGCACGCGCGCGTGGCCTCCGTCGCCAGGCTGCCCGCCGTGCCGACCGCCTCGATGCGCGCGCTGCCCAGCCGTACGTCCACGGTCCTGCCGTCGGTCAGCCGGGCCCCGCACAGCAGGAGCGCGGCCGGGTCGGCCGGTCCCGACGAGCCGGAGGAACCCGACGGACCCGACGACGAGTGGGACGGCTGGGGCTGGCTGTCGGGCATCGCGCTCCAGGGGCTCAGGGCTTCGCGGGCTCGGCTTCGGGGCTCACGGCGGGGGGCTGCGCAGAGGGGCGCAAGATCACGCAGAGTGAGTCGAGCCTAGGGCGGTGATCCGCTCGCGGCGCGGAGGAGCGCAATAGTCGTACCGGTGTGGTCCGCCGTGCGGGAGGGGCCCGAGAGGCCTTCGGGAGGGCCGTGGAAGGGGCTGGAGCGGTGCCACGAAACGGATTTGGGTGAACGGCGGCGGAGCGTGTAATGTCTTCATCGCTCGCCCCAATAGCTCAGTCGGTAGAGCGTCTCCATGGTAAGGAGAAGGTCTGCGGTTCGATTCCGCATTGGGGCTCTGGTGTGAGAAGTTCCTACCGCAAGGTGGGAACCAATCCCATCACAGCGGTGTAGCTCAGTCGGTAGAGCAAGCGGCTCATAATCGCTGTGTCACCGGTTCAAGTCCGGTCACCGCTACTGACAGTAGCCGATTGTGGGGTCGGTCCTTCGATCGGCTACTCTGTTATGCGTTCATAGTCCCATCCGTTCGTCAAGGAGCACTCCTGTGGCTGCCACCGACGTCCGCCCGAAGATCACGCTGGCCTGCGTGGAGTGCAAGGAGCGGAACTACATCACCAAGAAGAACCGGCGTAACAACCCGGACCGACTGGAGATGAAGAAGCACTGCCCGCGTTGCAACGCGCACACCGCGCACCGCGAAACGCGATAAATCAGGCTCGTACACGAGGCCGCCCCCGCACTTTGGGGGCGGCCTCGTGTCGTTATCCAGCGGAGCAAGACACATCAGGAGGTGCCGAGTCATGGCGCTCGACCAGTCCTTCGTGGGGCGGACCTACCCGCCCACCGACCCCTACGAGGTGGGCCGGGAGAAGATCCGTGAGTTCGCGGAGGCGGTGGGGGACGCCAACCCGGCCTACACGGACCCGGAGGCCGCCAAGGCGCTCGGACACTCCGATGTGATCGCCCCGCCGACCTTCGTCTTCTCCATCACCTTCAAGGCCGCCGGACAGGTCGTCCAGGACCCGCAACTCGGCCTCGACTACAGCCGCGTGGTGCACGGCGACCAGAAGTTCGTCTACGTCCGCCCCGTGCGCGCCGGCGACCGCCTCACGGTCACCTCCACGATCGAGGCGATCAAGTCGATGGCGGGCAACGACATCCTGGACGTCCGCGGCGAGGTCCACGACGAGGCGGGCGAACACGTGGTGACCGCCTGGACCAAGCTGGTGGCCCGCGCGGCGGAGGGGAGCTGACATGACCGCGAAGATCGCGTACGACGACATCGAGGTCGGCACGGAGCTGCCCGCCCAGACCTTTCCCGTGACGCGCGCCGCCCTCGTCCAGTACGCGGGCGCCTCCGGGGACTTCAACCCGATCCACTGGAACGAGAAGTTCGCCAAGGAGGTGGGGCTCCCGGACGTCATCGCGCACGGCATGTTCACCATGGCCGAGGCGATCCGCGTGGTCACCGACTGGGCCGGCGACCCGGGCGCGGTCGTCGAGTACGGCGTCCGCTTCACCAAGCCCGTCGTCGTCCCGAACGACGACCAGGGAGCGACCGTCGAGGTCAGCGCCAAGGTCGCCGCCAAGCTCGACGACAACACGGTCCGCGTGGACCTCGTGGCGACCAGCGCCGGCCAGAAGGTGCTCGGGATGTCACGAGCCGTCGTACGACTGGCGTGAACCTGAGCTGAGGTAAGGGGCGTCCGCTGTGGCGGGCGCCCCTTACGCGTAGACCGCCCGTCGGTGGTCGGTGAGCCGGGCGTCCGATCTCCCGGACCTGCACGGGAAAGAGTGTGTCGTCCGACGCGGACGGTTCCGTGGCGAGGAAGGCTTCGGCGCTGGGCGCGAGGTCGCAGGACGGCCGGTAGCTCCCGCCGAACGGCAATTCGGTCACCGGCAGTGACGCCGTCGAGCACCAGAGCCGGCCCGCCTGTGTGTCGTGCCACACATGGATGTCGCGCCCCCGGGAAGTCCAGTTCGCGGATCCGGGACCGAGGGCTTCGGCGGTGCGCTCGAAGGCGGTCACCACGGCAGCCACCGAGTGGGCGGTCCTGATCCCGGCTGCCGTTCCGGAACCCCGCCGAACTCACCCCTTGACTTGGTTAGTGATTGAGTACTAACTTTCTCGCATGGTCAGGATGAGCGCAGAAGAGAGGCGCGAGAGCGTCGTCCGCGCGGCGATCGCCGAGTTCGCGCAGCGGGGGTACTACGGCACCTCCACGGAGGCGATCGCCAAGCGGGTCGGTGTCTCGCAGCCGTATCTCTTCCGGCTCTTCCCGGGCAAGAAGGCGATCTTCGCGGCGGCCTCGCTCAGGTGTGTCGAGGACGTGTGCCGGGTCATGGAGGAGTCGTCCAAGGGGCTGGAGGGCGAAGAGGCCGTGCATGCCATGGCCGACGCCTATGTGCGGCTCATCACGGAGCATCCCGAGAAGCTCCAGATGCAGATGCAGACGTACATCACGGTGGCCGCCGCCGAGGCGGAGGGCGACCACGAGTTCGGCGAGGCCGTGCGGAAGGGCTGGATGGAGCTCTGGGACGTCGTGCATCTGCCCCTGGGGGCGGACGTGGACCAGACCACGACCTTCCTCGCGTACGGAATGCTGATCAACACCCTTGCGGCCATGGGTTTTCCGCCGGAGCACCGGGTCTGGGAGGGGTTGTATCCGCAGGCCCGTGTCACCGGTCGGCTGGAGAAGTCCTAGCGGTGGGCGAGAGGCGGATTCTGCGCCTTTTCGCGACCGTAGAAGTTAGTCATCAATAACTAATCACCAGTAGCGATCACCCACACTGGGGGAGCGATGTCAGAAAAGACCGCACCGCGCGGGGGCATGGTCTGGGCCCTCGTCATCACCAGCGTCGCCGGCTTCATGGCGGCCCTCGACAACCTCGTCGTCACCACCGCCCTGCCCTCCATCCGCAAGGACCTCGGAGGCGCGCTGGGCGACCTGGAGTGGACCGTGAGCGCCTACACGCTCACCTTCGCCGTCCTGCTGATGTTCGGCGCGGCCCTCGGTGACCGGTTCGGCCGGCGGCGGCTCTTCCTCGTCGGCATCACCATATTCACCGGCGCCTCCGCCGCCGCGGCCATGGCGACCGGCATCGACTCCCTGATCGCGGCCCGCGCGGTCCAGGGCGTCGGCGCGGCGATCATGATGCCGCTGACACTGACCCTGCTCACCGCCGCCGTGCCCGCCGCCAAACGCGGTATGGCGTACGGCATCTGGGGCGCCGTCAACGGACTCGCCGTCGCCTCCGGACCGCTCATCGGCGGCAGCCTCACCGAGCACGTCTCCTGGCACTGGATCTTCTGGCTGAACGTCCCGCTCGGCCTGGCCCTGATCCCGCTCGCCCGCCTGCGCCTCTCCGAGTCCCACGGCACCGGCGCCCGCCTCGACTTCCCCGGCACCCTCCTCGTCAGCGGCGGCCTCTTCGGGATCGTCTACGGCCTGGTCCGCGGCCCCGCCGACGGGTGGGCCAGCCCGCTCGTCCTCACCGGGCTGTTCGCGGGCGGCGCGCTGATGGTCGGCTTCGTCCTCTACAGCGTCAACGCCAAGAACCCCATGCTCCCGATGAGGCTGTTCCGCTCCCGCGCCTTCTCCGGGATCAACGCGGCGAGCCTGCTGATGTTCCTCGGGATGTTCGGGTCGATCTTCCTGCTCAGCCAGTACATGCAGGGCGTCCTCGGCTACTCGCCCACCGAGGCGGGCCTGCGGATGCTGCCCTGGACCGGTATGCCGATGCTGGTCGCACCCATCGCCGGCATCCTGTCCGACCGCATCGGCGGCCGCCCGGTCGTCGCCGCCGGCCTCTTCCTCCAGGCCGCCGGTCTCAGCTACATGGCGTACGTCGTCACCACCGACGTCTCCTACGCCGCCCAGCTGCCCGGTCTGATCCTCAGCGGGATCGGCATGGCCCTGTACTTCGCACCGGCCGCCAACCTGGTCATGTCCAGCGTCCGCCCCTCGGAACAGGGCATCGCCTCCGGCGCCAACAACGCGCTCCGCGAGGTGGGCGGCGCCCTCGGTATCGCGATCATGGCGTCGATCTTCTCGGCGCAGGGCGGCTACGAGACCGGGCAGAGCTTCGTCGACGGACTGAAGCCCGCCCTGGTCACCGGCTCCGGCGTGGTCGCCCTCGCCGGGATCGCGACCCTGCTGATCCCGACGCGGCGCCGCGCGGCGGAGCTCCTGAAGGTGGCCGAGTCGGCAGACAGCGCCGGGTCCGAGTCGGTCATGGAGCCGGCCGGCCGCTGAGAACGAACAACAGGCACGACTGAGAACCGACAATCGGCACGCGCGCGTGGGGCCCCACCAACTCCGGTGGGGCCCCACGCGTGTGCGCGCCACCCCCACCGCGCCCGGCGTTGTCGGTCCCGTCTCGTAGTCTTGGCCCCGTGCAGGAACTCCACGACGCTCCCCTCGCCCCGCTGACCACCTTCCGGTTGGGCGGTCCCGCGACCCGTCTGATCACCGCCGGCACCGATGCCGAGGTGATCGACGCCGTCCGCGAGGCCGACGACACCGGGACGCCGTTGCTGGTCATCGGGGGCGGGTCCAACCTCGTCATCGGGGACAAGGGGTTCGAGGGCACCGCCCTGCGCATCGCCACACGCGGCTTCGCCCTCGACGGCACACACCTGGAGCTGGCGGCCGGCGAGGTCTGGGCCGACGCCGTCGCCCGCACCGTCGAGGCCGGACTCGCCGGGATCGAGTGCCTCGCCGGGATCCCCGGCTCGGCGGGCGCGACCCCGATCCAGAACGTGGGGGCGTACGGCCAGGAGGTCTCCGCCACCATCACCGAGGTCCTCGCCTACGACCGCACGACCCGCGAGACGGTCACCCTCACCAACGAGGAGTGCGCCTTCTCGTACCGCCACAGCCGCTTCAAGGCCGAGCCCGAGCGCTACGTGGTGCTGCGCGTCCGCTTCGAACTGGAGGCCGCGGACGGGCTGTCGGCGCCGGTCAAGTACGCCGAGACGGCCCGTGCCCTCGGAGTCGAACCCGGCGACCGGGTGCCGCTCGCGCGGGCCCGCGAGACCGTGCTCGCGCTGCGCGCCGGCAAGGGCATGGTCCTGGACCCCGAGGACCACGACACCTGGTCGGCCGGTTCCTTCTTCACCAACCCGATCCTCACCGAGGAGCAGTTCGCCGCGTTCCACGCGCGCGTGCGGGAGCACCTCGGGGAGGGCGCGGAGCCGCCCGCCTACCCGGCGGGGGAGGGCCACACCAAGACCTCCGCCGCCTGGCTGATCGACAAGGCGGGCTTCACCAAGGGGTACGGCAGCGGGCCCGCCCGCATCTCCACCAAGCACACCCTCGCCCTCACCAACCGCGGCGAGGCGACCACCGCCGACCTGCTCGCCCTGGCCCGCGAGGTCGTCGCCGGTGTCCACGACACGTTCGGGATCACCCTGGTCAACGAGCCGGTGACGGTCGGCGTCAGTCTCGACGGCTGAGCCCCCACTCCTAGTAGGCCACTCCCACCCCCTGCTTCACCGTCCCCGGATCGTCGGTCATCGCCAGCATCGCGTGGGCCACGTCCGCGCGGGCGATGAACCGGCCCTTGACCGGGAAGCCGCCCACGACCGTGCGGTACGTGCCGGTCACCGGCTTGTTCTGCAGGCGCGGCGGGCGGACCGAGGTCCAGTCGGTCGCACTGCGGGCCAACTCCGCCTCCATCTCCCGCAGATCGGCGTACACGTCCTTCAGGACCGCCGAGATCAGCCCGAGGGCGGTGCGGTCGAGGAGACCCGCGCCCGCCGGTTCCGGGCCGACCGGACCGGCGCTGACCACCAGCACGCGGCGCACCCCCTCCGCCTCCATGGCGGCCAGCACCGTACGCGTGAGCCGGGTCGCGACCCCGGCGTCCTTGCGGCTGCGGGCGCCGAGCCCGGAGAGGACCGCGTCCCGGCCCGCGACCGCGGGACGCAGCGCCTCCGGGTCGGTGAGGTCCGCGCGGAACACCTCCAGACCCTCGCCGCGCACGGTCAGCCCGGCCGGGTCGCGTACGACCGCCGTGACCTGGTGACCCGAGGCCAGCGCCTGGCGGACGATCTCCTGACCGATGCCTCCCGTGGCACCGAAAACGGTGAGCTTCATGGCCTGCTCCTCAGCCTCACGGGGTGGGTGAGCGTTTACTCACCCCTGTCTCCCTCTAGAGTGGGTAAGTACTCACCCACTCGTCAAGCCCGAACGGACCCGTCATGGAATCCTCGAAGCCCGCCCGGGTCCGCATCCTCGACGCCGCCCACGAGCTGATGCTCACCGTCGGGCTGGCCCGGGCGACCACCAAGGAGATCGCGAAGGCCGCGGGCTGCTCCGAAGCCGCGCTCTACAAGTACTTCGCGAGCAAGGAGGAGCTGTTCATCAGCGTCCTCTCCGAACGGCTGCCCCAGCTGACCCCGCTCCTGCACAGCCTCGCCGCCGAGCCCGGACAGCACTCCCTGGAGGACAACCTCACCGAGATCGCCCGCCAGGCGGCCCTCTTCTACGAGCAGAGCTTCCCGATCGCGGCCTCCCTGTACGCCGAGACCCAGCTCAAGCGGCGCCACGACGACGCGCTGCGACAGCTCGGCTCCGGCCCCCACAAGCCCATCGAGGGCCTCGATGCCTACCTCCGCGCCGAACAGGCCGCCGGCCGCGTCCGCGCCGACGTGGACACCTTCGCCGCCGCGTCCCTCCTCCTCGGCGCCTGCGCGCAGCGCGTGTTCGCCTACGAGGCGACGCAGACCGGCGTACGGCCGCCCGTGGACGAGTTCGCGCCACGCATCGCCAGGACGCTGCTGGGCGGAATCTCCGTTGCCGAGGCCCCCGCCTGACCGGGACCCTCGGGGCATGAGGCACCTCGAATGGAGCTGAGACTCAGCGAGTTCAGACCCAGAACCGGCCCGCACGAACACCGTGTCGTGCAGCCCGGGAAACCCCTGCGCCACACCTCACTGCGCTACCAGGAGCCGTTCGGGATGCTCATGGGGGACCACGACGGGCTGAGCAGGCTCGCGGGGCTGTTCTCGTTCGCCGCCTGCTCGCGGCACACCATCGTGCACGTTCCGCTGCGGGACTGCGTGCCGCCCGACGAGGGGTGCGGGGAACTCGTCGACCTGGTGCTGGCGCACTCGGAGGCGGGGCTGCGGCCATCCAAGTGGCCCGAACTGAGGCGGGGGCTGGGGCGCGGCACACCGCTCACCGTGCGTACGGACGAGGCCCGGACCGAGCGGCACGCGCGCGCGTGGCCGGCGCGGCCGTACGACCGCGGTCTGTTGCGGCACACCACGCACGCGCGGACGTACTTCCTCATCGGCGGTCGTGAGGTGCTCTCCCATGCGGCCACCGCCTTCGCCCACGCGGCCGGCTGGGGGCCGCGGCACAAGCGGGTCGTCAAGGGGCAGTCGGCGTTCATGGCCGGCCTTCAGCACGAGCTGGAGCCCACGCGCGGCGGCGGGCACCCTCACGAGTTCCTGATCTGTTTCAAGCCGTATCCGCCCTACGCCCACTTCAGGCGACCGGGGCGCTGAGCCAGTCGTCGATGCCCGACAGGAGCTTGGTCTTCATGTCCTCCGGGGCCGCCGAACCCCGTACCGACTGCCGGGCCAGTTCGGCCAGTTCGCGGTCCGAGAAGGCGTGGTGGCGGCGGGCGATCTCGTACTGGGCCGCCAGCCGGGAGCCGAACAGGAGCGGGTCGTCGGCGCCGAGCGCCAAGGGGACGCCGGCCTCGAAGAGGGTCCGCAGGGGCACGTCCTCGTGCTTCTCGTAGACGCCCAGGGCCACGTTCGAGGCGGGGCACACCTCGCAGGTGATGCCCCGGTCCGCGAGCCGCTTCAGCAGCCGCGGGTCCTCCGCCGCGCGCACGCCGTGGCCGATCCGGGTCGCGTGCAGGTCGTCCAGGCAGTCGCGCACCGAGGCCGGGCCCGCCAGTTCGCCGCCGTGCGGGGCGGACAGCAGGCCGCCCTCCTGGGCGATCGCGAAGGCCCGGTCGAAGTCCCGTGCCATACCCCGGCGTTCGTCGTTCGAGAGGCCGAAACCGACCACCCCGTGGTCCGCGTACCGCACCGCCAGCCGGGCCAGCGTGCGCGCGTCCAGCGGGTGCTTCATCCGGTTCGCGGCGACCAGCACCCGCATCCCGAGCCCGGTCTCGCGGGAGGTCGTCTCCACCGCGTCCAGGATGACCTCCAGCGCCGGGATCAGCCCGCCCAGGCGCGGCGCGTACGACGTCGGGTCGACCTGGATCTCCAGCCAGCCCGAGCCGTCCCTGACGTCCTCCTCGGCGGCCTCGCGCACCAGCCGCTGGATGTCCTCGGGTTCCCGCAGGCACGACCGTGCCGCGTCGTACAGCCGCTGGAAACGGAACCAGCCGCGCTCGTCCGTCGCCCGCAGCTTCGGCGGTTCCCCGCTGGTCAGCGCGTCGGTCAGGGCGTCCGGCAGTCGTACGCCGTACTTGTCGGCGAGCTCCAGCACGGTGGTCGGCCGCATCGACCCGGTGAAGTGCAGGTGCAGATGGGCTTTCGGCAGTTCAGAGACATCACGTACACGCTCCATCCGGGAATCCTGCCGTACGTTCCTGTAGTCCCGGTACCGCTTTCCCCGATAGTGGCCCTGCTCGCACACAGCAGCGGGCCGCCTCCCCGGAGGGAAACGGCCCGCACGCGCGCGTGGAGGTTACGAAAACTCAGTCCGTGGCCTCGGAGAGCAGCTTCTGGATGCGGCTGACGCCCTCGACGAGATCCTCGTCACCCAGGGCGTACGACAGCCGCAGGTAACCGGGGGTTCCGAAGGCCTCGCCCGGGACGACCGCGACCTCGGCCTCCTCCAGGATCAGCGCGGCCAGCTCGACCGAGTCCTGGGGGCGCTTGCCCCGGATCTCCTTGCCGAGCAGGGCCTTGACCGACGGGTAGGCGTAGAACGCGCCCTCGGGCTCCGGGCAGAGCACGCCGTCGATCTCGTTCAGCATCCGCACGATGGTCTTGCGGCGGCGGTCGAAGGCCTCGCGCATCTCCGCCACGGCCTTCAGGTCACCGGAGACGGCGGCCAGCGCGGCGACCTGGGCGACGTTCGAGACGTTCGACGTGGCGTGCGACTGGAGGTTGGTCGCGGCCTTGACGACGTCCTTCGGGCCGACGATCCAGCCCACCCGCCAGCCGGTCATGGCGTACGTCTTGGCGACACCGTTGACCACGATGCACTTGTCGCGCAGCTCGGGGAGGATCGCCGGCAGCGAAGTGAACTTCGCGTCCCCGTAGACGAGGTGCTCGTAGATCTCGTCCGTCATGACCCACAGGCCGTGCTCGACGGCCCAGCGGCCGATCGCCTCGGCCTCGGCCTCGCTGTAGACGGCGCCGGTCGGGTTGGACGGCGAGACGAAGAGGACGACCTTGGTGTTCTCGGTGCGGGCCGCCTCCAACTGCTCGACGGTGACGCGGTATCCGGTCGTCTCGTCGGCGACGACGTCCACGGGGACACCGCCCGCGAGGCGGATCGACTCCGGGTACGTCGTCCAGTACGGCGCCGGGACGATGACCTCGTCGCCCGGGTCGAGGATCGCGGCGAACGCCTCGTAGATGGCCTGTTTGCCGCCGTTGGTGACCAGGATCTGCGAGGCGTCCACCTCGTAGCCCGAGTCGCGCAGGGTCTTCGCGGCGATCGCGGCCTTCAGCTCCGGCAGACCGCCGGCCGGGGTGTAGCGGTGGTACTTCGGGTTCGAGCAGGCCTCGATCGCGGCCTGGACGACGTAGTCCGGAGTCGGGAAGTCCGGTTCACCCGCGCCGAAGCCGATCACCGGACGCCCGGCGGCCTTGAGGGCCTTGGCCTTGGCGTCCACGGCGAGGGTGGCGGACTCGGAGATCGCGCCGACTCGGGCGGAGACCCGGCGCTCGGTGGGAGGGGTTGAGGCGCTCATGGGCCCATCGTTTCAGACCCGAAACCCGCCCGGCACACCGGTTTCACAGACTGAACAGGATCGGGCGGGCACTGAACAACCGTCCGGTTTCCCGCCCCGGCCTGGGCGATCTTCCGCCGGCGATCCCCGTACAGGCACTTTCTGTTCGACGGCCGCCTCGGGAGCACGTACACTCCTACCTCGTTGGCCTTCAACAGCCGCGCCCTACTTGGTGCACACCGAGCACCCGGGTGGATGCGGTACGTTGGGGATGTCACAAAGGGTCGTAGCTCAATTGGTAGAGCACCGGTCTCCAAAACCGGCGGTTGGGGGTTCAAGTCCCTCCGGCCCTGCTACACACACCTTCACCAAGAGATGTGTGCGCAGCGCATGTACGTACAGCAATGCACCGCCGTGCGGCTCAGACCGGGCGCGGCACGGCCACGACCCGGGAACAGGTGAGGATGAATGGCGGACGCCGTGGGCTCCATCGACATGCCTGATGCCCAGGACGAGGTGTCTGAGTCCAAGAAGAAGGCCCGCAAGGGCGGTAAGCGCGCCAAGAAGGGCCCGCTGAAGCGACTCGGCATCTTCTATCGCCAGATCGTCGCGGAACTCCGCAAGGTCGTCTGGCCCACGCGCAACCAGCTGACGACGTACACGACCGTCGTGATCGTCTTCGTCGTCATCATGATCGGTCTGGTGACCGTGATTGACTACGGACTGAATCACGCCGCGAAGTACGTCTTCGGCTGAGGCCGGAAGCGAAGGGCGCCCTGACCGGCGCCCCTTTCGCGTGTTCCACCCCCATGTATCCAGGAAGAAGCAGCCACGTGTCTGACCCGAACCTGAACGAGGCCGTCGAGCCGGACGAGTCCGTGGAAGACGAACTCGACATCGTCGAGGGCGCGGACGAGGAGCTGGACGAGGTCGAGGCTGCCGACGCCGACGCGGGCGAGCCCGCCGAGGAAGCCGCCCTGCACGTCGAGGACGAGGACGAGGAAGCGGCCGAGGACCTCGACGACGAGGTCGCGGCCGAGGACGACGAGGAAGAGGAAGAGGCCGAGCCGGCCGAGCCCGTCGACCCGGTGGTCGCCCTGCGCGAGGAACTGCGTCTCCTGCCCGGCGAGTGGTACGTCATCCACACGTACGCCGGCTACGAGAACCGCGTGAAGACCAACCTGGAGCAGCGCGCCGTCTCGCTGAACGTCGAGGACTACATCTTCCAGGCCGAGGTGCCGCAGGAAGAGGTCGTCCAGATCAAGAACGGCGACCGCAAGACCATCAAGCAGAACAAGCTCCCGGGCTACGTCCTGGTCCGCATGGACCTGACGAACGAGTCCTGGGGCGTCGTCCGCAACACCCCCGGCGTCACCGGCTTCGTGGGCAACGCCTACGACCCGTACCCGCTGACCCTGGACGAGATCGTCAAGATGCTCGCCCCGGAGGCCGAGGAGAAGGCCGCCCGCGAGGCCGCCGAGGCCGAGGGCAAGCCGGTTCCGCAGCGCAAGGTCGAGGTCCAGGTGCTGGACTTCGAGGTCGGCGACTCGGTCACCGTCACCGACGGCCCGTTCGCGACGCTGCAGGCGACCATCAACGAGATCAACGCCGACTCGAAGAAGGTCAAGGGTCTCGTCGAGATCTTCGGCCGTGAGACGCCGGTGGAGCTCTCCTTCGACCAGATCCAGAAGAACTAGTTCTCCCTGGACGTACGTCTTCCGAGCAGGTCAGACGGGCTGTCAAAAGCCTCTCTGACCTGCTCGGTTTTTGGCCGCGCATAGATACCCGTTATCGTTGTGCGGTATGCCTCCATCCGGATTAACCGGACGGAGGCCGAAAACTCTCACTAGGACCCGGAGAGAGCAATGCCTCCCAAGAAGAAGAAGGTCACGGGGCTTATCAAGCTCCAGATCAACGCCGGTGCGGCGAACCCGGCCCCGCCGGTCGGCCCCGCGCTCGGTCAGCACGGCGTCAACATCATGGAGTTCTGCAAGGCCTACAACGCGGCGACCGAGTCGCAGCGCGGCTGGGTGATCCCGGTGGAGATCACGGTCTACGAGGACCGCTCCTTCACCTTCGTCACCAAGACTCCGCCGGCCGCCAAGATGATCCTCAAGGCCGCGGGTGTCGAGAAGGGCTCGGGCGAGCCGCACAAGACCAAGGTCGCCAAGATCACCCAGGCGCAGGTCCGCGAGATCGCCACGACCAAGCTTCCCGACCTGAACGCCAACGACCTGGACGCCGCGTCGAAGATCATCGCCGGCACCGCCCGTTCCATGGGCATCACGGTCGAGGGCTGACCTTCACCCCGCAGAAGTTGATTGTGGTGGGACCTGCTCGGTCCGTACCACGACTCCTCAGAACACATCAGGAGCAGTAGTGAGCAAGCGCAGCAAGTCTCTCCGCGCTGCGGACGCCAAGATCGACCGGGACAAGCTCTACGCCCCGCTCGAGGCCGTCCGTCTCGCCAAGGAGACCTCCACGACCAAGTTCGACGGCACCGTCGAGGTCGCCTTCCGCCTGGGTGTCGACCCGCGCAAGGCCGACCAGATGGTCCGTGGCACCGTGAACCTCCCGCACGGCACCGGTAAGACCGCCCGGGTCCTGGTCTTCGCGACCGGTGACCGTGCCGAGGCCGCGACCGCCGCGGGCGCCGACATCGTCGGCTCCGACGAGCTGATCGACGAGGTGGCGAAGGGCCGGCTGGACTTCGACGCCGTCGTCGCCACCCCGGACCTCATGGGCAAGGTCGGCCGCCTCGGCCGCGTGCTCGGTCCCCGTGGTCTCATGCCGAACCCCAAGACCGGCACCGTGACCCCGGACGTCGCCAAGGCTGTCACCGAGATCAAGGGTGGCAAGATCGAGTTCCGCGTCGACAAGCACTCGAACCTGCACTTCATCATCGGCAAGTCGTCCTTCGACGACACCCAGCTGGTGGAGAACTACGGCGCGGCCCTGGAGGAGATCCTCCGTCTGAAGCCGTCCGCCGCCAAGGGTCGCTACATCAAGAAGGCCGCGATCAGCACCACGATCGGCCCCGGCATTCCGCTCGACCCGAACCGCACCCGCAACCTCCTCGTCGAGGAGGACCCGGCCGCCGTCTGAGCCTCGCGCTCACCCCGGTAGCCGCGTCGCGTACGCGTCAAAATTGGACGGGCCCCGCAACCTTCGAGGTGCGGGGCCCGTCCTCTTTCGTACGGGGTGTCAGTGGGCTGCGCTAGCGTTTGTGGCAGGCACAGCAATCGCTCAGGGGTGGGGGACGGATGAACAGCAGGACCGTGCGCAGGGTGGGTCTGTCGATCGCGGTGGGGACCGCGCTGGCCTCCGTGGCCGCGTGCAGCTCCACGGGCTCCTCGGGGGGCTCGGGCAAGGACGACAAGACGGTCGGCAAGGGCACGACCCGGGTGAGCCCCATAGCGGCCCTGCGCAGCGCCGAGCAGTCCACCGACAAGGCCGACTCCGCCAGGGTCGAGTCCTCCACGGTCCTGGGCAGCCTGATGTCCATGGACGCCAAGGGCAACCTCGGCTGGAGCGACGGCATCAGCGGCACGCTCACGATGAACTACACCGGCGGTTCGATGGCCGACGCGATGCGCGCGGCGGGCAGCACCTCGATGGAGGCCCGCTATCTGCCCGACGCCTACTACGCCAAGATGGGCGAGAAGTTCGCCGCCCAGGCCGGCGGCAAGCACTGGATCAGGTACGCGTACGACGACCTCGCCAAGCTCGGCGGCAGCTCCGGCGCGTACCTCAAGGACCAGATGCAGAACTCCACGCCGAACCAGTCGGTGAAGCTCCTGCTCGCCTCCGGGGACGTCAAGAAGGTCGGCACGGAGTCGGTCCGCGGCCAGCAGACCACGCACTACTCGGGCACGGTGAACGTCGCCGACCTCGCCACCAAGAACTCCAACCTCACCGCGAGCCAGCTCGCCGGCCTGAAGAAGCAGCTCACCTCGGCGGGTGTCACCACGGAGCAGGTCGACATCTGGATCAACGCCAAGGACCTGCTGGTCAAGAAGGTCGAGAAGGGCGAGATGTCGTCGGGCGAATACAGCCAGACCGCCTACTACAGCGACTACGGCGTGAAGGTCGAGGCCACCGTTCCCCCGGCGAGCGACACCGAGGACTTCATGACGCTGCTGAAGAAGCAGGGAGTGACCCCCGGCAGCTCCGACACGTCGACCGGCTCCGGCACCAGCTCCTGAGCGACCCAACTCGCCCTGGGGCCAAGGGAATTCACCGGACCGCCCAACTCGCCCCAGGGGCAGGGGAATCGCGCCCCGCTGCGGCCGTGGCCGAGGCGGCGAAGAGGACCCAGGACACCACGTCCCTCCGCTACCGGATGGCCGGCACGTTGCCCGGGACAAGGCGCTGTACCTCAACGGCGGCGCCGAGACGGCCAAGGAGCTGGGCGGCAGGCACTGGGTGAGCTCGACATGTCGGCCCTGGGCGGCCTGGGGAACGGCCCCACCGCCAACGAGACCGGCACGGCCGAGGCCGACAAGAAATCCGGCTGCCGCGGCCAAGGGCGAGGGCAGGGGCCTTCCCGGGAGCGGCGCGTGAGGCGGTCACCGTTCCGTCGGCGGGCGACGCCACCGACCTCGCCCAGCTGATGAAGGACGCCCGGGGCTGAGCCGTACGGGCGGATTTGCTTGGGCGTGTACGGGTCCCGTACTCTTCGGGAGAAGCCAAAGACCGCTGGTCGTTGCCGTGCCTGTCAAAGGGTGTGGCGACCGAAGGATCCGCTGAACAGTGGACGACCCGCGCAGGTGAACTGGATGTGCTCCCGGAGACGTTGTTTCCGGTAGAGCTACGCCCCGTGCGCCTGCGCCGGGGCGTTTTCTCTGTCCCAGCCCCTTCTGAGCGGTCCTCATCACCCGGAAGGAGGCCGACGCTCTATGGCAAGGCCCGACAAGGCTGCCGCGGTAGCCGAGCTCGCGGGACAGTTCCGCGACTCGAACGCCGCCGTGCTGACCGAGTACCGGGGTCTCACCGTGGCGCAGCTCAAGACGCTGCGTCGTTCGCTCGGTGAGAACGCCCAGTACGCCGTGGTGAAGAACACGCTGACCAAGATTGCGGCCAACGAGGCCGGGATCTCTACGCTCGACGACCTGTTCAACGGTCCGACGGCGGTCGCCTTCATCACCGGTGACCCGGTGGAGTCGGCGAAGGGTCTTCGTGACTTCGCCAAGGACAACCCGAACCTCGTCATCAAGGGCGGTGTCCTTGACGGCAAGGCGCTGTCCGCCGACGAGATCAAGAAGCTCGCGGACCTCGAGTCCCGCGAGGTTCTGCTCTCCAAGCTGGCGGGTGCCTTCAAGGGCAAGCAGACTCAGGCTGCGCAGCTCTTCCAGGCGCTTCCGTCGAAGCTCGTCCGCACGGTGGACGCCCTTCGCGCCAAGCAAGAAGAGCAGGGCGGTGCCGAGTAATTCGGCTCGCAGCATGACCGCCGCCTGAGGCTTCGCGCCGCACGGCAACGGTCGTAGCGGGCCGAACGTACGCCCGCCAGACATGTACACACCGGCACCAGCCGAAAATTAGTGGAAGGAAGCCATCGTGGCTCTCACCCAGGACGAACTGCTCGCCGAGTTCGAGACCATGACCCTCATCCAGCTTTCCGAGTTCGTGAAGGCGTTCGAGGAGAAGTTCGACGTCACCGCCGCCGCCGCGGTCGCCGTTGCGGGCCCCGCCGCCCCCGGCGCCCCGGTCGAGGCCGCTGAGGAGCAGGACGAGTTCGACGTCATCCTCACCGGCGCCGGCGAGAAGAAGATCCAGGTCATCAAGGTCGTGCGCGAGCTGACCTCCCTGGGCCTCAAGGAGGCCAAGGACCTCGTGGACGGCGCCCCGAAGCCCGTCCTCGAGAAGGTCGCCAAGGAGGCCGCCGAGAAGGCCGCCGAGTCCCTCAAGGCCGCCGGCGCCTCCGTCGAGGTCAAGTAACACCTTCCAGGTCGTGGACGGGGTCCCAAGGACCTTGTAACGCCTGAGCACTGAAGAGCGATCATCCATCTGGGTGGTCGCTCTTCGGCGTTCCTGGGTCGGGCGAGCGGCAGCCTTGCGGCGAGGGCTGCGCGGAGTATGGTGATCTTCTTCGTGCTCCGAGCACCCTGGTGGCATGTGGTGTGGGCCATGGAGGCCTTGACGAACCGCACGCAGCGCGCAATTCTCAGGACGCGTCGTCACAACGATCCGAATCCGAGGCATGGATCGGCGGCGAAGTGGGCAGTATCAACGCGTTGAGGACGTGAGCTTGCCGAGGGTGTTGAGCACGACGAGGGTCTCAAAAAAGCGGGGCTGGACATCAGTGCGCCAAGTGGCTACACTGACCCTTTGCGCTGCCTGTTAGCTGCTCCCTGCCCGTCACCAGGGGCATGCCCTCGCTCTAGCACCGACGACCGGATCGTCCCTGACCTGGGACTTCTGTCTCTGTGCGCGAGTGGGGGGCCGGTACGCGCGTAGTGAGTCCGAGCCCTCGGAAGGACCCCCTCTTGGCCGCCTCGCGCACTGCCTCGACCGCGAATATGAACAACGGCGCCAGCACCGCCCCGCTGCGCATCTCCTTTGCAAAGATCAAGGAGCCCCTCGAGGTTCCCAACCTGCTCGCGTTGCAGACCGAGAGCTTCGACTGGCTGCTCGGCAACACCGCCTGGCAGAGTCGGGTCGAGGCGGCTCTGGAGTCGGGTCAGGACGTCCCCACCAAGTCCGGTCTGGAGGAGATCTTCGAGGAGATCTCCCCGATCGAGGACTTCTCCGGGTCGATGTCGCTGACCTTCCGCGACCACCGTTTCGAACCTCCGAAGAACAGCATCGACGAGTGCAAGGAGCGCGACTTCACGTACGCCGCCCCGCTCTTCGTGACCGCTGAGTTCACCAACAACGAGACCGGCGAGATCAAGTCCCAGACGGTCTTCATGGGCGACTTCCCGCTCATGACCAACAAGGGCACCTTCGTCATCAACGGCACCGAGCGTGTCGTCGTGTCGCAGCTGGTCCGTTCGCCGGGCGTCTACTTCGACTCCTCGATCGACAAGACGTCCGACAAGGACATCTTCTCCGCCAAGGTGATCCCCTCCCGGGGTGCCTGGCTGGAGATGGAGATCGACAAGCGCGACATGGTCGGTGTCCGCATCGACCGCAAGCGCAAGCAGTCCGTCACCGTCCTGCTCAAGGCTCTCGGTTGGACCACCGAGCAGATCCTCGAGGAGTTCGGCGAGTACGAGTCCATGCGCGCCACCCTGGAGAAGGACCACACCCAGGGCCAGGACGACGCGCTCCTCGACATCTACCGCAAGCTGCGTCCGGGCGAGCCCCCGACCCGCGAGGCCGCGCAGACGCTTCTGGAGAACCTCTACTTCAACCCGAAGCGCTACGACCTCGCCAAGGTCGGCCGCTACAAGGTCAACAAGAAGCTGGGCGGCGAAGCCCCGCTGGACGCCGGTGTGCTGACCGTCGAGGACATCATCTCGTCGATCAAGTACCTGGTGAAGCTGCACGCCGGCGAGACCGAGACCGTCGGTGACAACGGCACCACGATCGTCGTCGAGACCGACGACATCGACCACTTCGGCAACCGTCGTCTGCGCAACGTCGGCGAGCTCATCCAGAACCAGGTCCGTACGGGTCTGGCGCGTATGGAGCGAGTCGTCCGCGAGCGGATGACGACCCAGGACGTCGAGGCGATCACGCCGCAGACCCTGATCAACATCCGGCCGGTCGTCGCCTCCATCAAGGAGTTCTTCGGCACCAGCCAGCTGTCGCAGTTCATGGACCAGAACAACCCGCTGTCGGGTCTCACCCACAAGCGCCGTCTGTCGGCTCTTGGCCCGGGTGGTCTCTCCCGTGAGCGGGCCGGCTTCGAGGTCCGTGACGTGCACCCCTCGCACTACGGCCGCATGTGCCCGATCGAGACCCCCGAAGGCCCGAACATCGGCCTGATCGGCTCGCTCGCCTCCTACGGCCGCGTCAACGCGTTCGGTTTCGTCGAGACGCCGTACCGCCGGGTCACCGACGGTGTCGTCACCGACGAGGTCGACTACCTGACGGCCGACGAAGAGGACCGATTCGTCATCGCGCAGGCCAACGCGCCGCTGACGGACGAGTTCCGCTTCGAGGAGTCCCGCGTCCTGGTCCGCATCCGCGGCGGCGAGGTCGACTACGTCCCCGGTGACGACGTCGACTACATGGACGTCTCCCCGCGCCAGATGGTGTCGGTCGCGACCGCGATGATCCCGTTCCTGGAGCACGACGACGCCAACCGTGCCCTCATGGGCGCGAACATGATGCGTCAGGCCGTGCCCCTCATCAAGTCCGAGGCGCCGCTGGTCGGCACCGGCATGGAGTACCGCTGCGCGGTCGACGCCGGTGACGTCCTGAAGTCGGAGAAGGACGGTGTGGTCCAGGAGGTCTCCGCGGACTACATCACCACCGCCAACGACGACGGTACGTACACCACGTACCGCCTCGCCAAGTTCTCCCGCTCCAACCAGGGCACCTCCGTCAACCAGAAGGTTGTCGTGGACGAGGGCGCCCGCGTCGTCGCCAACCAGGTGCTGGCCGACGGTCCGGCGACCGAGTTCGGCGAGATGGCGCTCGGCAAGAACCTGCTCGTGGCGTTCATGCCCTGGGAGGGTCACAACTACGAGGACGCGATCATCCTGTCGCAGCGCCTCGTACAGGACGACGTCCTCTCCTCGATCCACATCGAGGAGCACGAGGTCGACGCCCGTGACACCAAGCTGGGCCCCGAGGAGATCACCCGGGACATCCCGAACGTCTCCGAGGAGGTCCTCGCCGACCTCGACGAGCGCGGCATCATCCGGATCGGTGCCGAGGTCGTCGCCGGTGACATCCTCGTCGGCAAGGTCACGCCCAAGGGTGAGACCGAGCTGACCCCCGAGGAGCGCCTGCTCCGCGCGATCTTCGGTGAGAAGGCGCGCGAGGTGCGCGACACCTCGCTGAAGGTGCCGCACGGCGAGATCGGCAAGGTCATCGGCGTCCGCGTCTTCGACCGCGAGGAGGGCGACGAACTGCCGCCCGGCGTCAACCAGTTGGTCCGGGTGTATGTTGCGCAGAAGCGCAAGATCACCGACGGCGACAAGCTGGCCGGCCGCCACGGCAACAAGGGCGTCATCTCCAAGATCCTCCCGATCGAGGACATGCCGTTCCTTGAGGACGGCACCCCGGTCGACATCATCCTCAACCCGCTGGGTGTCCCGTCCCGAATGAACCCGGGACAGGTCCTGGAGATCCACCTCGGCTGGCTCGCCAGCCGCGGCTGGGACGTCTCCGGGCTCAGCGACGAGTGGGCCCGGCGCCTGCAGGCCATCGGCGCCGACCAGGTCGCCCCGGGCACCAACGTCGCGACCCCGGTCTTCGACGGCGCCCGCGAGGACGAGATCTCCGGTCTCTTCGAGGCCACGATCCCGAACCGCGACGGCGACCGCCTGGTCCAGGCCTCCGGAAAGGCCAACCTGTTCGACGGCCGCTCCGGCGAGCCGTTCCCGGAGCCGATCTCGATCGGCTACATGTACATCCTGAAGCTGCACCACCTGGTCGACGACAAGCTGCACGCCCGTTCGACCGGTCCGTACTCGATGATCACCCAGCAGCCGCTGGGTGGTAAGGCGCAGTTCGGTGGTCAGCGATTCGGCGAGATGGAGGTGTGGGCGCTTGAGGCTTATGGCGCCGCTTACGCCCTCCAGGAACTGCTGACGATCAAGTCCGACGACGTCACCGGCCGCGTGAAGGTCTACGAGGCCATCGTCAAGGGCGAGAACATCCCCGAGCCCGGCATCCCCGAGTCCTTCAAGGTGCTCATCAAGGAGATGCAGTCGCTCTGCCTGAACGTGGAGGTGCTGTCCAGTGACGGTATGTCCATCGAGATGCGTGACACCGACGAGGATGTCTTCCGCGCAGCGGAGGAGCTCGGCATCGACCTGTCCCGGCGCGAGCCGAGCAGCGTCGAAGAGGTCTGACGGGAGTCCGGAGGCCTGCCGCGCGCAGGTCTCCGGCCCCAGGACCCCCGTATCAGACCCCAAGACTTACAACCCTGAGAGGGATTGACGCATAGTGCTCGACGTCAACTTCTTCGATGAGCTCCGGATCGGTCTGGCAACCGCTGACGACATCCGTCAGTGGAGCCACGGCGAGGTCAAGAAGCCCGAGACCATCAACTACCGCACCCTCAAGCCCGAAAAGGACGGACTCTTCTGCGAGAAGATCTTCGGTCCGACCCGGGACTGGGAGTGCTACTGCGGCAAGTACAAGCGCGTCCGCTTCAAGGGCATCATCTGTGAGCGCTGCGGCGTCGAGGTGACCCGCGCCAAGGTGCGCCGTGAGCGGATGGGCCACATCGAACTGGCCGCGCCCGTCACGCACATCTGGTACTTCAAGGGTGTCCCGTCCCGGCTGGGCTACCTGCTCGACCTCGCCCCGAAGGACCTCGAAAAGGTCATCTACTTCGCGGCGTACATGATCACGTTCGTCGACGAGGAGCGCCGCACCCGCGACCTGCCCTCCCTGGAGGCGCATGTCTCCGTGGAGCGTCAGCAGGTCGAGAACCGGCGTGACTCCGACCTCGAAGCCCGCGCCAAGAAGCTCGAGGCCGACCTGGCCGAGCTGGAGGCCGAGGGTGCCAAGGCCGATGTGCGCCGCAAGGTGCGCGAAGGCGCCGAGCGGGAGATGAAGCAGCTGCGCGACCGTGCGCAGCGCGAGATCGACCGCTTGGACGAGGTGTGGACCCGGTTCAAGAACCTCAAGGTCCAGGACCTCGAAGGTGACGAGCTGCTCTACCGCGAGCTGCGGGACCGCTTCGGCACGTACTTCGACGGTTCGATGGGTGCCGCGGCGCTCCAGAAGCGCCTGGAGTCCTTCGACCTCGACGAGGAGGCCGAGCGCCTCCGCGAGATCATCCGCACCGGCAAGGGCCAGAAGAAGACCCGTGCGCTGAAGCGGCTGAAGGTCGTGTCTGCCTTCCTGCAGACCTCCAACAGCCCCAAGGGCATGGTCCTCGACTGCGTCCCGGTCATCCCGCCGGACCTTCGCCCGATGGTGCAGCTGGACGGTGGCCGCTTCGCGACCTCCGACCTGAACGACCTGTACCGCCGTGTGATCAACCGCAACAACCGCCTGAAGCGCCTTCTCGACCTCGGTGCCCCCGAGATCATCGTGAACAACGAGAAGCGCATGCTCCAGGAGGCCGTCGACGCGCTCTTCGACAACGGCCGTCGTGGCCGCCCGGTGACGGGCCCCGGCAACCGTCCGCTGAAGTCGCTGTCCGACATGCTCAAGGGCAAGCAGGGCCGCTTCCGTCAGAACCTGCTCGGCAAGCGTGTGGACTACTCCGCGCGTTCCGTGATCGTCGTCGGTCCGCAGCTGAAGCTGCACCAGTGCGGTCTGCCGAAGGCCATGGCGCTGGAGCTCTTCAAGCCGTTCGTGATGAAGCGCCTGGTGGACCTGAACCACGCGCAGAACATCAAGTCGGCGAAGCGGATGGTCGAGCGCGGCCGCACGGTCGTCTACGACGTCCTCGAAGAGGTCATCGCGGAGCACCCGGTTCTCCTGAACCGTGCGCCCACGCTGCACCGCCTCGGCATCCAGGCCTTCGAGCCGCAGCTGGTCGAGGGCAAGGCCATCCAGATCCACCCGCTCGTCTGCACCGCGTTCAACGCGGACTTCGACGGCGACCAGATGGCCGTGCACCTGCCGCTCTCCGCGGAGGCGCAGGCCGAGGCCCGCATCCTGATGCTGTCCTCGAACAACATCCTGAAGCCGGCCGACGGTCGTCCCGTCACCATGCCGACCCAGGACATGGTGCTGGGCCTGTTCTTCCTCACCACCGACGGCGAGCTCCGTGACGTCAAGGGCGAGGGCCGCGCGTTCGGCTCCACGGCCGAGGCGACCATGGCGTTCGACGCCGGCGAGCTGGCGCTCCAGTCGGCCGTCGACATCCGCTTCCCGGTGGGCACCATCCCGCCGCGTGGCTGGGTGCCGCCGGTCCGCGAGGAGGGCGAGCCCGAGTGGCAGCAGGGTGACACCTTCCGCCTGAAGACGACCCTGGGCCGCGCGCTCTTCAACGAGCTGCTGCCCGAGGACTACCCGTTCGTCGACTACTCGGTGGGCAAGAAGCAGCTCTCCGAGATCGTCAACGACCTGGCCGAGCGCTACCCCAAGGTCATCGTGGCGGCGACGCTCGACAACCTGAAGGCGGCCGGCTTCTTCTGGGCGACCCGTTCCGGTGTCACCGTGGCCATCTCCGACGTCGTCGTGCCCGAGGCGAAGAAGGCGATCGTCGCCGGCTACGAGGCCAAGGACGAGAAGGTCCAGAAGCAGTACGAGCGCGGTCTGATCACCAAGGAAGAGCGCACGCAGGAGCTCATCCAGATCTGGACCCAGGCGACCAACGAGGTCGCCGAGGCGATGAACGAGAACTTCCCCAAGACGAACCCCATCTTCATGATGGTCGACTCGGGTGCCCGAGGAAACATGATGCAGATGCGTCAGATCGCGGGTATGCGCGGTCTGGTGTCGAACGCCAAGAACGAGACGATTCCCCGTCCCATCAAGGCGTCCTTCCGTGAAGGCCTGTCCGTGCTGGAGTACTTCATCTCCACCCACGGTGCCCGTAAGGGTCTGGCCGACACCGCTCTGCGTACCGCCGACTCGGGTTACCTCACCCGTCGTCTCGTCGACGTCTCCCAGGACGTCATCATCCGCGAGGAGGACTGCGGCACCGACCGCGGCCTCAAGCTGCACATCGCGGAGCGCGGCGCGGACGGTGTCCTGCGCAAGGCGGAGAACGTCGAGACCAGCGTGTACGCCCGTGCGCTGGCCGAGGACATCACCGTCGACGGCAAGGTGCTGGCCCCGGCCAACACCGACCTCGGCGACGTCCTCATCGACGAGCTGGTCAAGCACGGCATCGAGACGGTCAAGACCCGCTCGGTCCTGACCTGCGAGTCCGCCGTCGGTACCTGCGCCATGTGCTACGGCCGCTCGCTGGCCACCGGCAAGCTGGTCGACATCGGTGAGGCGGTCGGCATCATCGCCGCCCAGTCCATCGGTGAGCCCGGCACGCAGCTGACGATGCGTACCTTCCACACCGGTGGTGTGGCCGGTGACGACATCACCCAGGGTCTGCCCCGTGTCGTCGAGCTCTTCGAGGCTCGTACGCCCAAGGGTGTCGCCCCGATCTCCGAGGCCCAGGGCCGCGTGCGGATCGAGGAGACCGAGAAGACCAAGAAGATCGTCGTCACCCCGGACGACGGCAGCGACGAGACGGCGTTCCCGATCTCGAAGCGTGCCCGACTCCTGGTCAGCGAGGGCGAGCACGTCGAGGTGGGCCAGAAGCTCACCGTGGGTGCCACCAACCCGCACGACGTGCTGCGCATCCTGGGTCAGCGTGCCGTCCAGGTCCACCTGGTCGGCGAGGTCCAGAAGGTCTACAACTCGCAGGGTGTGTCGATCCACGACAAGCACATCGAGATCATCATCCGGCAGATGCTCCGCCGCGTGACGATCATCGAGTCCGGCGACGCCGAGCTGCTGCCCGGCGAGCTGGTCGAGCGCTCCCGCTTCGAGCAGGAGAACCGTCGTGTGGTGCAGGAGGGCGGTCACCCGGCCTCCGGTCGTCCGCAGCTCATGGGTATCACCAAGGCCTCGCTGGCCACGGAGTCCTGGCTGTCGGCGGCGTCCTTCCAGGAGACGACGCGAGTCCTCACGGATGCGGCGATCAACGCCAAGTCCGACTCGCTCATCGGCCTCAAGGAGAACGTCATCATCGGTAAGCTCATCCCGGCCGGTACGGGTCTGTCCCGCTACCGCAACATCCGGGTGGAGCCCACCGAGGAGGCCAAGGCCGCGATGTACTCGGCCGTCGGCTACGACGACATCGACTACTCGCCGTTCGGCACGGGCTCCGGCCAGGCCGTTCCGCTGGAGGACTACGACTACGGTCCGTACAACCAGTAGTAGTCGGCTCTGAAGTACTGAGGGCGGCCACCCCGTTTCGTACGGGGTGGCCGCCCTCAGTCGTGCCTGTCCGCGTGCTCAGTACGGCCGCTGCGGCTGGAGGTACTGCTGAAGGTGGTGCAGCCGGGTGTGGTAGTCCGGGTGGGAGGAGAGCAGCTTGCTCAGCGCGCTCTCGTCGACGGCCACCCCGCCGTTGCGCGCGGTCTGCGCGGCCTGTTCGTGCTGCTCGCTCTGGTGCAGTTTGTCGAGTACGGAGGCCAGCATCGGGGCGAAACCGAGGGCCGCCGCGTGTTCGTCGGCGCGCAGTTCGGCACGCCGGCCGACGGCGGCGAGCGCGTACGGCACTCCCAGGATCAGCAGCGGCAGACCGTAGAGCGTGCTGATGGTGGCGAACGCGAGGCCGCCGACGATCATCACGACGAAGGCGACGCCGAAGCAGCCGAAGGCGCGCGAGACGTGGAAGGCGACGACGGAGACGGCCTTCAGCACCCGCCAGGCCATCCGGCCCGGCAGCGCGTACCAGTAGCCAAGCAGCCCGGACCAGGCGTGGCCGCCGACGTGGTGGCCGAGTTCGTGCGCCATGACGGCGGCCAGCTCGCCGTTGGGCAGCTCGTTCAGGGCGAAGCGGGTGACGCCGACGATGTGGCCGGCGGCGGCGACCGCGTTGAGGCCGTCGCTGTCCTCGACCCACAGCTCGTAGTTACGGCCCTCGACGCCGGCGCGGGCGGTGACCTCGCGCCAGACCGGTTCGATTTTGGCTCGTTCTTGCGGAGTGGGGTAGCGCAGGTGGAGCAGACGGCGCGCGAGGGCGCTTTCCGTGGGGCGGTGGAACACGAGTGCGCCGCTGGCCAGCCAGAGCAGGATCACCACGAACGCGAGCTTGCCGAAGAGGGCCGAGAACAGGCCGACGACGGCGAGGCTGCACAGGAAGTTCGGCAGATAGAGCAGCAGGTTGCCGACCGCGGTGGCGTCCGTGTGCCGCTGCTGGCTGGCGATGTGGACGCGGCGGGCGTCGGTGTTGATGTGGTTCGGGTGGTCCGGGTCTTCGGAGGGCGCGGGCGCGGACGCGGGCTTGGCGGCCGGGGCCGGAGCAGGGGGCGCCAGGGGCGCCTGGGGCGGGGTCTGCGGGTACTGCGGGGGTATCGGCGCGGAGGCCTGTGGGTACTGCGGGGCCTGTGGGTAGGCGGGCGGGCTCTGCGGATAGGTGGGCGGCTGCGGCTGCTGCTGGGGGTACTGCGGGGGTACCTGCGCCGACTGCTGCGGGTACTTGGGGTACTCCGGGTATCCCGGTGATGGTTGGGTCATGGTGCTTGCTTCCTTCTGAGGCGGGGACGGTGCCGGTGCGGCGGTCAGCCGATCAGCAGTGAGGCGGGCAGCAGGACCGTGCCGGTGCAGAAGGCGATCAGGCCGGTACGGATCCACTGGTGCTTGCGGGCGACGATCTGGCTCAGCTCGGCGAGGGCCTGGGTCAGCCCGGCCGTGGGGTCACGTCCGGTATCGCCGAGCGCGGTCTCCAACCGGCCCTGCCGGACGGCCTGTTGGATGTCACCGAAGTAGGAGAGGGGCCGGCCGGGCGCCCACCGCTCGGAGCGGTAGCGGGGCAGCACGGCGAGCAGCAGCGCGAACAGCGAGAGCCCCAGCGCGGCCAGCGCGACCCACCACAGCGCGGTGGCGATCCCCGACAGCTCGCCCGGGGTCCACCCCCGCCCCGCCAGCAGCCCACTGAACACACCAGCGGTCATCCCGAGCGCCCCGACCAGCACGGACGCCTTGCCGTCGGCGCGGGCGACTTCGTTGCGAAGCTCGGAGAGCAGCCGCTCGCAGAGGGGGATGAGGTCGGTGGGGTTGGGGAGCGGTGGAGGTGGGGGAGTGGGCGTCGGCGTGGGAGCCGGGTCGAGTGTGGTCATACGCCGCCGCCCTCCGGCCTGTCGGCTTCCTCGGCGCCCTCCTCCTCCGAGCCCGCGGCCACTTCCGGCAGGGTCGGCGTCCGGCCGTATCCGGGCGGGGGCTGCCAGGCGGAACTCTCGGGTGCGGAGGCGGTGGTCGGTGGTTGCGGGTCGGGGGCTTCAGAGGCAGCAGAGGTCGGCGACTGGTCGGCTGGGGCTTTGGACAGGGCGGCGGGTGTCGAACCCGACGGCTGTGGCAGGGCGGCCGGAGACGATGCCGGGGCGTCCGGGTACGAGCCCTGCGGTGCGGGCTCCCCGTGCGGTGACCCGTAGGGCGTGGACGCCGGCGTGCCTGCGCCCGGCCCCTGCGAATACGGCGCGACGCCGGCCGATCCGACCGGTCCAGCGGGTCCGGCAGGAGCAGTCGTTGCGGTAGGTGCGGTAGGTCCGGCCTGAGCCGGAGACTGGCCGGACGCCACGTGGCCCGGGGCACCGGGGAACGTTCCGGCGACGGTGCCAGGGACAGCCGTAGGCGCACCTGGGTAGGGCCCGCTCGGGTACGGGCCGCTGGGGTTGGACCCGCTCGGATACGGATCGCCGGGGTTGGCCCCGTTCGGAAACGCCCCTGACGCCGAGCCCTGTCCCGGGCCGTACGGGCTTGTCGCCGGGAACTGCCCGGGCCCGTACGGTCCCGTCGCCGGCGTTTGTCCAGGTACGTGCGGTCCCGGCGCCGAGGCCTGCCCGGGCGCATGCGCTCCCGTCGTCGGCGCCTGCCCAGGAACGTACGCCCCGGGCGCCGCCCCCTGCCCACCCGCATACGCCCCCGGCGTCGAACTCTGCCCTGCCGTATACGCTCCCGGCGCCGCACCGGGCGCACCCGGATGGGCCCCTGGCGCGGCACCTTGCGTACCCGCATAAGCCCCTGGCGCTGCACCCGGCCCACCCGTATACGTCCCCGGCGTCGAGCCCAGCCCACCCGCATAAGCTCCAGGCGGCGCGTCCTGCCCTGCCGTATACGCTCCCGGCGCCGCACCGGGCGCACCCGGATGGGCCCCTGGCGCGGCACCTTGCGAACCCGTATACGCCCCTGGCACCGCGCCCGGCCCGCCCGCGTACGCTCCCGGCACCGCGCCCGGCCCACCCGCATAACCCCCAGGTCCCACCCCCGGCCCCGCCCCGTAACCCCCCGGCGCCCCACCCTGCCCAGGCGGCACATACGCCCCCATCGCCATCGGCTGCCCGCCCAGCCCCTGCTCGCCTGGAGCCGTAGCCGAAGGAGTGGTCATCCCCGGGCTCATCCCCGCAGGCGCCCCGGGGATCGGCTCGCCGGGGTATTCGGGGCCCGCGCCCGGGGGGAGTGGTGGGGGCGGGTTCTGGGGGACGCCCGGGAGGCGTTGGGTGAGGATGTCGTTCACTGTGCGGAGGGCCAGTTGTTTGGGGCCCTCCAGCTCCCAGCTCTCGGCGGTGTCGCCGTTGAGGAGTTGCTGGACCAGTTCCATCTGGGCCTGGATCATGCGGAGTTGGTCCTCGCGCATGCTGTTCATGACCATGTGGGAGTCCTCCGGGTGCTGGGCGAGGTGGAGTGCCCACTGGTGGACGCCGCCCTGTTGGAGGTGGAACTGGTAGAACTCGATCTTCTGCGCCTCCAACTGCTGAAGTTCCAGCTGCTGTTGGCCCGCCAGCAACGCCTGCGCGTGCTGCCAGCGCTGCTGTTGGAGGAGCAGTTCCTGCTGGTGGGTGCCGTACTGCATGGCCCGGTCGAGCTGGAGCGCGTCGCCCTGGCGGGCGCGGCGGTCGACCTCGACGTCGATGTCCATGCCCCGCTGCGCCGCCCGGATCTGTTCGTCGGCGGAGTGCTCGATGGCCTGCTTGCGCAGCTCGTGCTCGATGTTGGCCTCGTCACGCTTGAGCCGCAGGGTCCAGGTGACCTGGAGTCCGGCGGGGGCGCCGAGCGGGCCGAGCAGGTTCATCCGCTCCAGCAGTTCGACCTCGGCCGACGCGCTGTCGGCGATGGCGAACCGGCGGGTCACCGGCCGCGCCGCCTGCTGGAGTTCGCCCAGCAGCAGCCCGGGCACGTTGCGGTGGCCGCTGGCCACGAACCGGACCGGGTCGAGGACCTGCCAGGACAGGTCGACCGCGGCCGTGAACTCGAACGCGTCGTTGTCGCTGGGCAGCGCGAGCTCGCAGGTGTGCGGATGCACGCCCATGTCGACCTCGTACACGGCGGTGTAGCGGTTCGCCGCGATGTCCCCGCGGGTCGGCCGCTGCGGCGGGAGGTAGGCGACGTAGCCGCCCTTGCCGGTGGCGAAGACCAGGGCGTGGTCGATACGGACGTACGACTTGAGGCTGAACTCGAAGCGCGACAGCTGCCGCACAGTGAGGACGGGGTCGACGATCTCGGTGTGCCGGTCGGCCGGCTGCTGCCACTCGGGCTGGCGGAAGGTGGGCATGGGCGTGTCTCCTCGGACGTACCACCCGGCGTGCGCGGGTCGTTCCGACGTGGGTCGGCGGATGACGTGGGTCAGCGGATGGGGAGCGTGGTCAGCAGGCGGGCGGCCACCCGGGGCGGCGGTTTTCCGTCCTCGCCGGACATGGTGCGCAGCAGGTGGCTGAGCCGCTGGTGGTCCTCGGGCGTGGCCACCAGGGCCGGGAGCAGCGCGGCGAGCGCCCACTCGGTGGCAGTGGCGCGGTCGGCGATCAGCACCCAGGCCTTCAGCACGTCCAGCGCGGGCCGGGTGGTGCGCAGATCGGCGAGGGCCGCCCGCCAGAGGTACGGGATGCCGTACGCCGAGGGGCGGCCCGCGGCCACCGCGCGGGCGTACCAGTCGAGGACCAGCGGCATGCCGTAGCGCTCGTCGCCCTCGGTGCGCCCGCAGGCGTTGACGAAGCCGGCGAGCGTGAGGTCGCGCACCGCGCGGTCGTCGTCGAGGTGCTCGCGCAGCTCCGCGAGCGCCTGCTCCTCGGCCGAGGAGAGCAGCAACAGCCCTACGGCCTCGGCGAGTTCACGCCCGATCTCCAGGTCCAGGTCCTGGTCGTTCTCGTAGAGCCGGCGTACCGCCTTGCGCAGTGCGGCGAGTGCCTGTTCGGGGCGCTCCGAGCCGATCAGGCCGTACGACCGGACGCCCACCCAGCGGCGGCGCTCGTCGTCGCCCTCGCACCAGTCGTCGAGGATGCGCGGGATGTTGGGGGTGTCGATGAGGTGGGCAAGGGTCAGCGAGTTGACGGCGACCAGCCGGTGCCGGAACAGCTTGGAGGTGGCCCACACCTCGATGACCAGGGCCATCGCGGAGGGCAGGTCGGTGCGGGCCAGGATCGCGACGGTGGACGCGGCGCGGGTGCGCACCAGCGGACGGCCGTCGTCGGCGAGCCGGCGCAGCCAGTTGATGAGGGCCGGGCGGGCGGAGGGGTGGCCGGTCCACAGTTCGCGCAGCAGGACGAGTGAGGCCCGCTCGTCGAGGAATCTGGCCTTCTGCTGGGCGACCGGGCCCCATTCGGTGTGCTCGTCCTCCTCGTACCGCGTGGCGCGGGCGAGTTGGAGGCGCTTGCCGATGTGGGTGCCGAAGACGGGGACCTCGGGGACGCGGCTGGGGTTCTCGGTCTCCTGGAGGAACCGGTAGAGGAGGTCGCTGAGTTCGGCGGTGAGGGCGTACGGGCCGCCGTCGAACGCGGCGAGCGCGACCAGGAACGCCTTGTCCCGCAGATGGATCGCGCTCTCGTCCTCCTCGAACCACTCCTGGACCTGGTTCTCCAGGGAGATCAGCGAGAACTGCGCGATCGCGTCCTCGGTGGTCTCGCCGGCCGCGAACCGGCCCAACTGCCCTGCGAACGCGACGACTTCGCGCAGCTGGTGGTCGCGGCCGAGGAACTCGACCACGTCCGGCAGCTCCAGCAGCTTGGCCGCGGTCTCCTCGTCGGTGCGGGCGCGCACATGGGCGGCGAGGACCTGGGCCGCGCTCGGCGGCAGCCACTCGACGTTCGGTACGTCGCTCTCCAGCACGGCCGTGGGGCCGACGGTGACGACGAGATAGGCGTCCTGCTCGACGAGCCGGTCCTTCGCGGCGAGGAGGTGCGGTTCGCGCAGCGGGCGGTCGCGGCGGGTGGCGAGGTCGCTGACGAGGTAGCCGCGGGCCTGGTCCTCGGCGCCGAACCCGTCGGCGAGGGAGGCCGGGCTGGTGTCGCGCACCAGGGTGCGGACCGGGTCGGCGCCCAGCCGGTGCAGCAGCATCAGGGCGGCGGTGTGGCGGCCGGTGAAGCGGGCGCCGGAGAGGACCAGGACGCGGTCGCCGCGCAGGCGTTCGAGCAGTCCGGCCATGTACTCCTCGTCGGCGACGAAGGTCTCGGCCAGGCGCTCCAGGACGGTCCGCGGGACCTCGCCGGAGGCGGCGGCGGGCGCGGACAGGCCGGGTATCGCGTAGTGGATCTCCGTCTTGCTGCCCATGATGACGTCGCCGGTGACCCGGCCGCCGCTGACGCCGTGCTGGTCGTGGCCGACGAGGCCGCCGCCGAAGCGGGAGCGGTCGCCGACGTGCATGCTGCGCGGGCTGTGGTCGATCAGGTCCCGGCGGGCGGCCCAGGCGTCCTGCGGCTGGTCGCGTTCCCCGTCGCCGTCGTCGCCCTGCGGGGCGTCGTCGGCGGCCGTCTCGCCCTGCTTCGGGTCGCCGGAACCCTTGGCGCCCTTGGCGTTCTTCTGGTCCTTCGGGCCCTTCTGGTCCTTGGCGTCGGACGGGCCGCCGGACGCCGCTCTCGGCTTCTCCGGCTCCTCCTGGTCACTCATGCGCCGTCCCTCCGCTCCTGCCCGCCGAGGTGGACGTCGCCGGTGACCTGGCCGCCGCTGACGCCGTGCTGGTCGTGGCCGACCAGGCTGCCGCCGAAGGACGGCGAACCGCCGTTGAAGTGGAAGACGACACCCGGCGCCGGGGCTCCCCGTGTTCCGTCCGGCGCCGGGCTGTTCTCCGGTGACCCGCCTTGCGGCGGCACCCGTTCTTCGGGGGCGCCCGGAGCGGGGGCGTCCGAGGCAGGGGCGCCCGAGGCGGGGGGCCGCGCTGCGGGCGCGTCCTCGGCCGGGGGTTGCGTCGCGGGGTTGTCTGCGGCCGGGGGTTGCGTCGTGGGGCTGTCTGCGGCCGGGGGTTGCGCCGTGGGGCTGTCTGCGGCCGGGGCCTGCGCTGCGCGGGTGTCCGAAGTGGTGGGCTGGGTCGCGGAGTTGTCTGCGGCCGGGGCCTGCGCTGGACGGGTGTCCGAAGTGGTGGGCTGGGTCGCGGGGTTGTCTGCGGCCGGGGCCCGCGCTGCGCGGGTGTCCGAAGTCGTGGGCTGCGCCGAGGAGTTGTCCGAGGCCGAGGCCGCGGCCGGGGCCTGCGTCGTAGGGGTCCGGGGTGTGGAGGCATCGGGCGCGGGAGCTTCCGGCCCTGGGGCCCCGGGCGCAGGGCGGTCCCCCGATCCGCCCTGCGCCTCCCCCTCCCCCTTCCCCGCGTCACCGTGGTTCTTGCCGGCGGCCCCCTCGGGCACCGGTCCGTGCAGCCAGGCCTCCAGCGGGCCGTTCTTGCTCGCCACCGTCACCCGGTGGAAGTCGTCGGCCGGGATGCCCGGGTGGTCATGCCTGACGACTCCCGCGTACAGGCCGTCCGAGACGCACAGCGCGAAGTCGGCGGTGCGCTCGCGCAGGGCGGCGCGCAGGACGTCCGCGTCCAGCAGCCGGCAGGCGTGGTTGAGGTCGGAGCCGACCCAGCCGTCGTGCAGGTCCACGGCGACGTACCCCGTGGCGACGACACCGCGCAGCCGGATCTGTGCGGAGCGGGACGCCATGCGGTTGACGGCCTTCAGCCGGACCGGCACCTCCGTGAGCAGGGCCCGCAGCAGCGCGGTGACCGGGGCGCTCGCGTCGATCAGCTCCATCACCGAGTCACCGCGGTCGGCCCGCAGCCGCCGGGTCTCGTCGATGCCCGCGCTCTCCAGCGTGCGGTCGGTGATGTCGTAGAGCATGCGGCGCAGATAGGCCTGTTCCACGTCGTCCCGGTCGCTGTACCTCTCGATGTCCAGCAGCAGGATCGTGCGGCTCACGGGGTCGCTCATGGGTCGCCTTTCACGGGGGCGTGCTTGTGCAGAGCAGCAGCGTGAGGCTGACGGGGCATCAGCGGTGAGGGAGGATGACGCACTTGGACTGTGAAGGTGTTCACAGTCGGGGTCTGCCGGGGCTGTCCGGCCGGACCGGTCGCCGACGTGCCGCGCCCCGACCGGCCGGGCAGGCGGCCTTGGCTCCGGGCCGCGTCCGCGAGGTCCCACTCGCCGTCAGGGACGCGGGAGGCACCGCAGCGAGCCGTAGCGGCCCTGGTCCCCGTTTGCGGACCGGGCCCGGTCCGCCACCACCGGCCGGTCCCGGTCCGCTCAGTCCTCCACCGGCCCCGGCGGTGACGGAATCCCCGCGGTAGGTCCCGCGGCCGCTATCCGGCGCAGGATGTCCGGCCGCATGATCAGCATCGTGCGGCGGCCGGTGGAGACGGCACCCTTGTCGCGTAACTCCTTCAGCAGGCGCTGGACCATCTCCCGGGACGCGCCGACCGACCCGGCCAGCTCCTGCTTGCTGAGGGGGACGGCGAGTTCGATGCCGTCGGGGGTGCGGCGGCCGTGGGTGCGGGTCAGGTCCAGGAGCAGTACGGCGAACCGTTCCCGCACGCTCATCGACGCGAACTCCAGCCGGCGCCGGTCGGCCGCGCGGGTGCGGTCCGTGGTGAGGCCGAGGAGGGCGAAAGAGGCGGCGGGCGAGCGGTTGAGGAAGCTCTTGAACTGGCCGCGCTCCACCGCCACCGCCCGCACCGGTTCCAGCGCGGTCACCGTGGCCGACCGGGGGCGTCCGGTCAGTGCGGCCGACTCGCCGACGATGTCGCCGGGGCCGCGCAGCGCGAGCAGGGCCTCGTAGCCGTTGGCGGCCGAGGCGGTGACCTTGGTCCAGCCGTACAGGAGGAAGAGCACGTGCGCGGAGGGTTCGTGCTGGCGGACCAGGACCATCCGGGGGGTGAAGTCCAGCGCGCGTCCCAGGGCCAGCAGCGCCGAACGGTCCTCGCCCTCCAGCCGGGCCAGGAACGGCACCTGGTCGTCGAGACCCCCGTCGTCCGGCGTGTACGCCGGTATCCCCGTTGTCATTTACATCCCCCGAATTCCGACAGTGGGTCGATCAACGTACTGAAAGCACGGCATCGCGGAGAGTGAAAGTGCGGAAACCGGCCACTGGCGGAAGCCGGTCGGTCAGCATGTCGGTTCACGCCATCGGGGCCACCGCGGCCGGGGAGGTACCTGGTGGGGAACCGGTGCCCTTTTCGACACGTTGGAGCATCATGGAGGCATTCGGTCTCCGGCGCCGGGGGAGGTGTTCCGTGTCGTACCCGACACCGTGGCAGGGCCAGGGACAGGGACAGGGACCGCAGCCGTGGCACGGGCAGGGCGGGGCGTCGATGCTGGCGGCGACCGCCGACCGCGAGCGCGCCGTGGACGTGCTCCGCGCGGGCTTCGCCGAGGGGCGGCTGCGGGAGGACGAGCTGGAGAAGCGGATCGCGCGGGCCTACGACGCGCGGACGGTCGGCGAGTTGATGCTGCTGGTCGCCGATCTGCCCCAGGGGCCGCAGACGGCGGTCGTCCAGGTGCCGCCGCCCGGGTTCCGTCCGGTGCCGCCGACCTTCCTGCCGGCCCCGCCGCCGACCAACGGCAAGGCGGTCGGCTCCCTGGTCTGCGGCCTGCTGATCGTGCCGACGCTGGGCCTGACCGGCATCCCCGCGGTGATCCTGGGTCACACCGCCCGCGCGGAGATACGCCGGAGCGACGAGGGCGGGGACGGGCTGGCGCTGACCGGGCTGGTCTTCGGGTGGCTCGCGGTCAGCGCCTGGACCCTGTTCCTGATGCTGCTGGTGGTGGCCGGGGTGAGCTCGAACTGACCCGTCCCGGCCGTGGACCCTGCCGTGGATTCGAAGATCGCCGGGCGGGTGCGGCTATGGCCTCTTCCCCGCCGAGCCGTGGGTGACACCCATTTGTTTTGACCGCAGCGAATGAGGTAGGTACGCTCAGACCTTGTGCCTGGGGTGTGCCCTGGCCCTCGTGCGTGCCTTGAACCGCACTAAGGGGGCCGACACTGGCCACCGCAATCTGCGCCCCTTTTGCTACCCGGCGAAAGTCTGCGGGATTCGACACACCCGACCGCGTGGGTCGGCGACGTTCCAGGTTAGCTTCACCATCGGCACACAGAAACCGGAGAAGTAGTGCCTACGATCCAGCAGCTGGTCCGGAAGGGCCGGCAGGACAAGGTCGAGAAGAACAAGACGCCCGCACTCGAGGGTTCCCCTCAGCGTCGCGGCGTCTGCACGCGTGTGTTCACGACCACCCCGAAGAAGCCGAACTCGGCCCTGCGTAAGGTCGCGCGTGTGCGTCTGACCAGCGGGATCGAGGTCACCGCTTACATTCCGGGTGAGGGACACAACCTGCAGGAGCACTCCATCGTGCTCGTGCGCGGCGGCCGTGTGAAGGACCTGCCCGGTGTTCGCTACAAGATCATCCGCGGTTCGCTTGACACCCAGGGTGTGAAGAACCGCAAGCAGGCCCGCAGCCGCTACGGCGCCAAGAAGGAGAAGTAGAAAATGCCTCGTAAGGGCCCCGCCCCGAAGCGCCCGGTCATCATCGACCCGGTCTACGGTTCTCCTCTTGTCACCTCCCTGATCAACAAGGTGCTGCTGAACGGCAAGCGCTCCACCGCCGAGCGCATCGTGTACGGCGCCATGGAGGGCCTGCGCGAGAAGACCAGCAACGACCCGGTCATCACGCTCAAGCGCGCGCTGGAGAACATCAAGCCCACGCTTGAGGTCAAGTCCCGCCGCGTCGGTGGCGCCACGTACCAGGTGCCGATCGAGGTCAAGCCCGGTCGCGCCAACACGCTCGCGCTCCGCTGGCTGGTCGGCTACTCCCGCGCCCGTCGCGAGAAGACCATGACCGAGCGCCTGCTCAACGAGCTTCTGGACGCTTCGAACGGCCTCGGTGCGGCCGTCAAGAAGCGCGAGGACACCCACAAGATGGCCGAGTCCAACAAGGCCTTCGCGCACTACCGCTGGTAGTCGCTACCCACATCGAGACCGAGAGAAGACCGAAGCCTTATGGCTACCACTTCACTTGACCTGGCCAAGGTCCGGAACATCGGGATCATGGCCCACATCGACGCGGGCAAGACGACCACCACCGAGCGGATCCTCTTCTACACCGGCGTCAGCTACAAGATCGGTGAGGTCCACGACGGCGCCGCCACCATGGACTGGATGGAGCAGGAGCAGGAGCGTGGCATCACGATCACCTCTGCTGCCACCACCTGTCACTGGCCGCTTGAGGACGACGACTACACGATCAACATCATCGACACCCCGGGCCACGTCGACTTCACCGTCGAGGTGGAGCGCTCGCTGCGCGTCCTCGACGGTGCCGTCACGGTGTTCGACGGTGTCGCCGGTGTCGAGCCGCAGTCCGAGACGGTGTGGCGTCAGGCCGACCGTTACGGCGTGCCGCGCATCTGCTTCGTGAACAAGCTGGACCGTACCGGCGCCGAGTTCCACCGCTGCGTGGACATGATCTCGGACCGCCTGGGCGCCCAGCCGCTCGTCATGCAGCTGCCGATCGGCGCCGAGATGGACTTCAAGGGCGTTGTGGACCTGGTCCGCATGAAGGCGCTCGTGTGGTCCGCCGAGGCTGCGAAGGGCGAGATGTACGACGTCGTCGACATCCCGGCCACGCACACCGAGGCCGCCGAGGAGTGGCACAACAAGCTCGTCGAGGCCGTCGCGGAGAACGACGAAGAGATCATGGAGCTGTACCTGGAGGGCCAGGAGCCCACCGAGGAGCAGCTGTACGCCGCGATCCGTCGTATCACCATCGCGTCCGGCAAGTCCAAGGACACCACGGTCACCCCGGTGTTCTGCGGTACCGCGTTCAAGAACAAGGGCGTCCAGCCCCTGCTCGACGCGGTCGTGCGCTACCTGCCGACCCCGCTCGACGTCGAGGCCATCGAGGGCCACGACGTCAAGGACCCCGAGGTCGTCGTCAAGCGCAAGCCGTCCGTGGACGAGCCGCTGTCCGCGCTCGCGTTCAAGATCATGAGCGACCCGCACCTGGGCAAGCTCACCTTCGTCCGGGTCTACTCGGGCCGCCTGGAGGCGGGTTCGGCAGTGCTGAACTCGGTCAAGGGCAAGAAGGAGCGCATCGGCAAGATCTACCGCATGCACGCGAACAAGCGTGAGGAGATCGACTCGGTGGGCGCCGGCGACATCGTCGCCGTCATGGGCCTGAAGCAGACCACCACCGGTGAGACGCTGTCCGACGACAAGAACCCGGTGATCCTGGAGTCCATGGACTTCCCGGCGCCGGTCATCCAGGTCGCGATCGAGCCCAAGTCCAAGGGCGACCAGGAGAAGCTGGGTGTCGCCATCCAGCGTCTCGCGGAGGAGGACCCCTCCTTCCAGGTCCACTCGGACGAGGAGACCGGCCAGACGATCATCGGCGGTATGGGCGAGCTGCACCTCGAGGTGCTGGTCGACCGTATGCGCCGTGAGTTCAAGGTCGAGGCCAACGTCGGCAAGCCGCAGGTCGCCTACCGTGAGACGATCCGTAAGGCCGTCGAGCGCGTGGACTACACCCACAAGAAGCAGACCGGTGGTACCGGTCAGTTCGCCAAGGTGCAGATCGCGATCGAGCCGATCACCGAGACCGACGGTCCGGCGTACGAGTTCGTGAACAAGGTCACCGGTGGCCGTATCCCGCGGGAGTACATCCCGTCGGTGGACGCCGGTGCGCAGGAGGCCATGCAGTTCGGCATCCTCGCGGGCTACGAGATGACGGGCGTCCGCATCACGCTGCTCGACGGTGCCTACCACGAGGTCGACTCCTCCGAGCTCGCGTTCAAGATCGCCGGTTCGCAGGCGTTCAAGGAGGCCGCCCGCAAGGCGTCTCCCGTGCTCCTCGAGCCGATGATGGCCGTCGAGGTCACCACGCCCGAGGACTACATGGGCGAGGTCATCGGCGACATCAACTCCCGCCGTGGCCAGATCCAGGCCATGGAGGAGCGTGCCGGTGCCCGCGTCGTGAGGGGCCTCGTGCCGCTCTCGGAGATGTTCGGCTACGTCGGCGACCTCCGCAGCAAGACCTCGGGTCGCGCAAGCTACTCGATGCAGTTCGACTCCTACGCCGAGGTTCCCCGGAACGTCGCCGAGGAGATCATCGCGAAGGCCAAGGGCGAGTAACACACACCGTTTGCACGCTTTAGGCTTGACACCGACCGCCGGGGCTCACCCGGGAGGGCAGACCCCGGCGGGCGGCATCCCAGCAAAGATCACCTGGCGCCGATGAGTAAGGCGTACCAGAACCACTCCGCAGGAGGACCCCAGTGGCGAAGGCAAAGTTCGAGCGGACTAAGCCGCACGTCAACATCGGCACCATCGGTCACATCGACCACGGTAAGACGACCCTCACGGCCGCCATTACCAAGGTGCTGCACGACGCGTACCCGGACCTGAACGAGGCCTCGGCCTTCGACCAGATCGACAAGGCTCCTGAGGAGCGCCAGCGCGGTATCACGATCTCGATCGCGCACGTCGAGTACCAGACCGAGACGCGTCACTACGCCCACGTCGACTGCCCCGGTCACGCGGACTACATCAAGAACATGATCACGGGTGCGGCGCAGATGGACGGCGCCATCCTCGTGGTCGCGGCCACCGACGGCCCGATGCCGCAGACCAAGGAGCACGTGCTCCTGGCCCGCCAGGTCGGCGTTCCGTACATCGTTGTCGCCCTGAACAAGGCCGACATGGTGGACGACGAGGAGATCCTGGAGCTCGTCGAGCTCGAGGTCCGTGAGCTCCTCTCCGAGTACGAGTTCCCGGGCGACGACCTGCCGGTCGTCAAGGTCTCGGCGCTCAAGGCTCTCGAGGGCGACAAGGAGTGGGGCCAGACGGTCCTCGACCTGATGGCCGCCGTCGACGAGTCGATCCCGACCCCCGAGCGTGACGTCGACAAGCCGTTCCTCATGCCCGTCGAGGACGTCTTCACGATCACCGGTCGCGGTACGGTCGTCACCGGCCGTATCGAGCGTGGTGTCCTGAAGGTCAACGAGACCGTTGACATCATCGGCATCAAGCAGGAGAAGACCACCACCACGGTCACCGGCATCGAGATGTTCCGCAAGCTGCTCGACGAGGGCCAGGCCGGTGAGAACGTCGGTCTCCTCCTCCGTGGCATCAAGCGCGAGGACGTCGAGCGCGGCCAGGTCATCATCAAGCCCGGCTCGGTCACCCCGCACACGGAGTTCGAGGCCCAGGCGTACATCCTGTCCAAGGACGAGGGTGGCCGTCACACGCCGTTCTTCAACAACTACCGTCCCCAGTTCTACTTCCGCACCACGGACGTGACCGGCGTCGTGACCCTCCCCGAGGGCACCGAGATGGTCATGCCGGGCGACAACACTGAGATGACCGTTTCGCTCATCCAGCCCGTCGCCATGGAAGAGGGCCTGAAGTTCGCCATCCGTGAGGGTGGCCGCACGGTGGGCGCCGGCCAGGTCACCAAGATCAACAAGTAGTTCTGATCTGACCCGGTTGTAGTTTCCGGGGAGGCCCGTACGACTTCGGTCGTACGGGCCTCTTTGCTGCCCTGGGGTGGCTGTTACGAAACTATTCGGCGCGCACGACCCGTTGTCCCCTCCGGTCGCTCGTCCCACCATTTGTCATGCCGCTGACCAAATTGGGTGTGGAGGGGTGTGCCATGTCTGCGTCCGTCAGTCGAAGAGCGCTTCTGGGTGCGGGACTTGCCGCGGTGCCGGTGCTGTCGTCGGGGATCCCGCGGTCTGCCGAGGCGGGTGCGTACATCTCCTTCTCGCGTACGACGGGTGCCTTCCCCCTCGTCGGCGCCCCGGTCGTGGTGGACCCCGACGATCACCCCGGAGTCGTACGGGTAGCAGGGGACCTGCGGGCCGACATCGAACGCGTCGTGGGCGTACGTCCAGGTGCGGGGCTCGCGCGGGAGGCGGTGCTGGTCGGCACGATCGGCCGCAGCGCGCTGATCGACGGCTTGGTGGCCGCCGGGAAACTGGACGTCTCCGGGATCCGCGGCAGGTGGGAGACCTCGCTCCAGACGGTGGTCGAGCGCCCGATGCCGGGAGTGGACCGGGCCTTCGTCGTCGCGGGCAGCGACCCGCGCGGCACGATCTTCGGTGCGTACGACGTCTCGTACGGCATCGGCGTCTCGCCCTGGCACTGGTGGGACGACGTACCGCCGACGCGGCGGAGCGAGGTGTGGGTGCTGCCGGGCCGGTACTCGCAGGGCACGCCGGCGGTGAAGTACCGGGGCTTCTTCATCAACGACGAGAACCCGGCGCTCGGGACCTGGGCACCGGCGTACTTCGGGCCGGGCAAGGCGCCGGGGTATCCGGGCGGCTTCACGGCGGACTTCTACGCCCGGGTCTTCGAGGTGCTGCTCCGCCTGAAGGGGAACTACCTCTGGCCGGCGGTGTGGGGGCGGGCCTTCGCGGAGGACGACCCGGAGAACCACCGGCGGGCGGCCGAGTATGGGGTTGTCATGGGCACGTCGCACGAGGCGCCCATGATGCGCGGCATCGAGGAGTGGAACCGCCACGCGGTGGCCGCCGTCCGCGACTCCTCCGGCGCGATCGTGACACCGGGACACGATCCGTACGGCGGCACGGGCGAGTGGTCGTACCGGCTCAACTCCCGGGCGATACAGGCCTATTGGCGGGCCGGTGTGCAGCGGATGGTCGACCAGGGCTTCGAGGGCGTCGTCACGCTCGGCATGCGCGGCAACGGCGACACGAGCCTCCCGGACGGCGACGGCATCGAACTCATGCGGGAGATCATCGCGGCCCAGCGGGGGATCATCGAGGAGGTGACGGGCCGCCCGGCGGCGGAGACCCCGCAGGTGTGGACGCTGTACAAGGAGGTCCAGCGGTACTGGGACCGGGGGTTGAGGGCACCGGAGGATGTCACGGTCGTGCTCACGGACGACAACTGGGGGAACGTTCGCAAGCATCCGGATGCGGCGGAGGGTGATCGGGCTGGGGGCTACGGGCTGTATTACCACTTCGACTACGTGGGCGCCGGGCGGAACTACAAGTGGGTGGACACGGCGAACCTGCGGAACGTGTGGGAGCAGCTGCACGCGGCGCACGCGTACGGGAACCGGGAGTTGTGGGTCGCGAATGTGGGCGATCTGAAGGGGAACGAGCTGCCGACCGAGTTCTTCCTCAACTACGCCTGGAATCCCGGGGATTGGGATCTCTCGCGGCTCGGGGAGTGGGAACGGCGGTACGCGCGGCAGAACTTCGGGGACGTCCTGTCGCAGGAGATCGCGTCCGTCCTCGCGGAGTACGGGCAGTTGCAGGCGCGCCGCAAGCCGGAACTGCTGAACCGGCGGATCACTCTCGTCGACGGCCAGGTGGTCTACGACGACCGGCAGACGCCGTTCGCCTTCGGGCACCGGGAGTTGGAGCGGGTCACGGAGGAGTGGCGGGAGCTGGGGCGGCGGGCCGAGCGGATCGGGCGGCGGCTGCCGGGTGGCGGTGGGGTGCGGGGCGGTGGCGTGCGGGACGGCGGGGTGCGGGACGCGTGGTTCGAACTCGTCGGCTACGAGGTGCTGGCGACCGCCAACCTGTACGCGCTGCGGTCGGCCGAGTTCACGAACCTGCTCTACGCGGCGCAGGGCCGGGCGGCGACGAACGACCTCGCGGAGGCGGCGGAGGCGGGGTTGGCGACGGACTTCGCGTTGGCCGACCGCTTCAACTCGACGGTGGCGGGCGGGAAATGGCGCGGCTTCCAGACGCAGCCGCACATCGACTACGGGGATGTGGAGCGGTACGGCCCCAATGCCGGCTGGCAGCAGCCGGAGCGGGACAACGTGGCGCTGCCGGATGTGCTGTTTCCGGCGGTGCGGCGGATCGAGGTGGGGGAGGGGGCGGAGCTGGGGGTGGCGGTGGAGACGGAGGGTTCGGAGACGGGGGTGTGGTGGCCGGGGGGCGCGTCGGGGGCGGCGCCCGTCCTACCGGTCTTCAGTCCGTACCAGACCCGGCCGCAGCAGTTCGTCGAGGTGTTCAACCGGGGGCGTACGGCGTTCGACTACCGGATCGATACGTCGTCGGTGCCGTGGTTGGTGGTGGAGCGGTCGCGGGGACGGGTGGAGCGGCAGGTGCGGGTGGAGGTGGGGGTGGACTGGGCGCGCGTTCCGGTGGGGCGTGCGGAGGGGGTGCTGACGGTGACCGGTGCGGGGGCGTCGGTGGCTGTCACCTGCGTCGCCGAGAAGCCGTCGGCCCGGGAACTCCGGGGGCTGCGGGGGTTCGTGGAGGCGGGCGGTTACGTGGCGATCGACGCGGAGCACTACGACCGGGCGGTCGGCGGGTGGCGTCGTATCGACTGCATCGGACGGACGGGGGCCGGGGTGACGCCGTGGCCGGTGACACTGCCCAGGCAGACGCCGGGTGGGGCGGGTTCGCCGCGACTGGAGTACGAGGTGAGCCTGTTGGCAGCGGGCGAGGTGACGGTGTGGGCGTATCTGTCCCCTCGTAACCCTGCGTTGCGGACGGGCGGTCTGCGCTACGGCGTCTCCCTGGACGGCGGGCCGGTCGAGACCGTCGACATCAACGTCGGTGCTGATGACGGGCTGTTGAACGCGGTGTGGGCCCGCAACACCTCCGACAACGTCAACGCGACGTCGACGAAACACTCCGTGACGAAGGCGGGGGTCCACCGGTTGAAGTTCTGGATGGTGGACCCGACGGTGGTGCTGCAGCGGCTCGTGATCGACACGGGGGGTCTGCCGGCGCTGTACCTGGGGCCGTTGGAGAGCCGGCGGGTGTAGTGCGTCGGCGCGGCGGAGGTGGAGGGCGACGGGTGGATGCGCCGAGCGTACTGAGCGTGTCGGGTGTGCCGAGGGAGCCGGGTGTCTCGGCACCGGGGCGACTGGCTTCCTCGCCGGGTGAGAAACGGGCGGCGGCGAAGGCGATCGAGGACCGCATCGAGCCCGACACCCGTGCGGCGGGACGCTGGGTGGACGAGGAACACGGCGCCGCCGTACGGGAGTTCGGCGCGAAGGACGGCGACGGCTGGCTCACTTCCGGAGCGCTGAAGAAGGCGCACACGGCATGGGCGGACCAGGTCGGGAACCTGATGAACCGGCTCGGCGCGGAGAAGGACGCGCTGCGGAGCGGGAACGCAGTGCTGACGAGTACGGATCTGGCGGTGGGGTCGACGCTGCGGCAGCAGTCCTCGCTGGACACGTACTGAGGCCGGGGCGAGGTTGTGCCGACGTATCACGAGATCATGACCACCGACCTGGCCGCGCTGACCACGGCGGCCGAGCGCTGGGACGGCATGGCGGGCGAGTTCGAGAAGCAGGAGACGGCGTACCGGCGGGATGTGCACGGCATCTCCATGGGCACGACGTGGACGGGCCTCAGCGCCGACGCGGCGAACGCCCGCTTCGACACCACGCTCAAGGAGTTCGGGTACGCGCAGACGGAGGCCAGGGCGATCGCGTCGCTGCTGCGGGACGCGCACGAGCGGTTCGTGGAGTTGCGGGGCCGGGTGGTGGCGGCGCGCGGGGACGCGATCCGGGCCGGCATGGCGGTCTCGGAGCAGGGTGTGGTGGGCCCCGGCCCCGACCAGCCGAACACCCCCGCCGATCCGCATGCCGCGCAGCAGTGGCAGGACCGCATCACCAAGGCGGTACGCGATGTGACGGACGCGGACGCGGGCGTCCGGATCGCGCTGGCCGGGGTCGTGATCGACTCCGAACTCCTCGCGGGCGGGCGGGGGTTCAACGGCAGGGCGATGGGTGACGTGGAACGGTACGAGGCCGAGGAGACGGACCGCTACCTGGAGAAACTGAGCAGGGGCGGCGAGTTGACGGACACTCAACTCGCCGAACTGGAACGGTCCTTCCGCGGCAACAGCGGCGACGAGGTGTTCGCGAGGACGCTCCTGGACGACCTGGGCCCGCGGGACACGATCCGGCTCACGAACGAACTGAACGACCGAATCCATGTGCGGGGCGGCGCCGGTGCGGGCACGTACGCGACGATCGAGACGGGCCTCGCGAACACGCTCGCCGCGGCGACGCGGCATCCCCAGTCGGACTGGTACCGGAAGTGGCGCACCGGCATGCGCCGCGCCGGCCTCCAGCACTACGCCACCGACGCCCAGGGCCTCCACCTCGACAAGGCGGTCGGCTACCAGTCGCTGGTCACGCTGATGCGGAGCGGCCACGGGTACGCGCCCGGAATGGTCGAGGACCTCACCGACGACATGATCGCGGCGGAGAAGAAAGACCCCGGGATCTGGCGGGTGAAGGGCACGTACGCCGGCTCGCGCGGCGGTTGGTTCGCCAACGACCCCGTCGACGGCATGCTCGGCATCATGAGCCGCGACCCCGCCGAGGCGGCTCGCTATCTCCATTCCGACGCCCACATGAAATACCTCATGAAGGACCGCGACTGGAATGTCACCCTGAACGACGAGGGCCTCTCGAAGGGCGGCCACCACGTACCCCGGCTGGACGCCGACGACCGGGCGGGATTCGGAGCGGCCTTGCAGGCGGCGGCCACGGGGATCGACCCGGCGCATCCGCATGGGGCGCGGGTGGGGGACCGGGCGACGAACGACGCGGTGTTCAAGTCGGCGCTGAACTATCTGTCCGACAGCGGCGACGATTTCCCGCCGTCGCTGCGGAGACCGATGGCCAATGTGCTCATCAACCATGGGGATACGGTGCATGCGGCGATGAGCGAGGTCGATGTCAGCAAATCCCCTTTGGACCAGCACCGCCTCTTCGAGGTCGCGAAACAGGTGTCCAAGGACGAGGGGGCATACGGCACGTTGAACGGCGGGATGAATCAAGCGATGGTGTCAGCCATCCACAACGACCACTCCAACTCGTCCGATTCCCTCAGCGCAGCCGGCCGCACCGTCGGATTCCTGGAGGAGGCCCGGGTCCAGGCCGCAGGGGACCCGAAGGTCGCGGAGTTCGAGACGAAGCCGTTCTTCGACAAGGCGATCAGTTATATCCCTGTGGTTAGTGGGGATGTGCAGACGGGGTTTGACTATGTGACGGATGAGTGGCTTGCGGATGAGCAGAAGAGGCTCGACGACCAGCAGGCCAAGAAGAACATCGGCTCCTACGACAAGAGGAATCGCCAACTGATGGCGCTCGCAGATGAGTGGAGCAAGACGCGTCCCAGCGGCGGCGAACCGTACGTGGACCCTCGCGCGGAAGTCGGCAGAGCAGCCGAGGACGGTATCGCACGTGCAACTGGCGTGTCTGGAGTGCAACCCCAGTGAGCGCGCGGCTGTGGCTGATCGTGTTGTTGCTGTCCTTCTTCGCCGTGTCCTGCGGCTCCGGTGATCGCGGGATTCCGAACTCGATTTGTGGCACGCCTGTCGATCCTGATCTCACGCGTCCTCTTCTTATTTCCGCTGATGGCTGGCACGAATGGAATCGTGTAGATCGCTCCAAGGCGATCACGGCCCCCTGCCTGATCTTGTCCGGAGACGACATTGCACTCCGTCTCCGCTTTTCGTGGGATCCGAATGCAGCGGATCTCATGTATCTGGCGAAGGACACGGGCGAGATCTCGGGCGTAGCGGAGCCGCGCAATATCGCGTCCGTGTACAAGACCATCGTCGGCACCGACGGAGCTATCTCGACCACTGCCTGCCAAACCAACGGCGGCAAATATTTTACCCTCACCCTCCAAGTCCCCCGAATCCGCTTGACGGACCACACCCACCGCAAGGAGATCGAGAAGTTCATGCGGGCCTACTTCCCGGCGACGCTCAAGACCTTGGGGTGTGCGTGATGGCGCCGGAGTCGACGTCCGGCGCCATTCATCCGTGTAGGCGCTCTACGAGGCCACGAGATAGCGGATGATCTCGCCTGGCTGCGTCTTGAATTCCAGGCGGAAGCGGGTGTTGTCCCGGACGTTCGTGGACAACGTCGTCCATCCCGGATACGGGAGGAGCTTCCAGCGGCTGCAACTGATCGTCGCGCCGTTGGCCCGCTCCAGGCAGGACCGCGCGTCCGTCTGGTAGCGGACGTACGTGAGCCGCACGTTGATGTCCGCGCAGCGACTGGTCGTGTAGTAAGGCCCCACCGCGTTGTAGCCGTACGGCAGCCGGATGGTCGCCGAGCGGGCGCCCCCGTAGCAGCTCGTCGCCGCGGAGCCGACTCCCGCGCTCGGTCCTGAAATGCCCCCCAAGGTCATGGCTGCCACAAGAGCGATCTTCGCCCACTTGCGCATACACACCTCCATCTACAGACCGGATTATTCGGTCAATCAGAAGATTAAGCGCCTCATGGGATCTTTTAGAGTGCTATGAATGCTAATGGCCTTAAGGGGTCATTCGGTGCGCTGCTTTGTGCGTTGGTGTTCGGCGCGGTGAGTCTTGTTGTCCGGTGCTCCGGGTTCAGTGGCCGGCCCCCAGCAGCCGCACCGCACGGTCGAACGCCGAGTCCTGCCCCTTCTTGAACTCCTCCTTCGTGAACACCGGCACCGTCACCTGCGGCGGAATCCCCGTGCCGTCGAAGGTCTGCCCCGAGTCGGTCAGGTACTCCTCGTTCGGGAGCCAGGCGGTCATGCCGTTGGGGAGTTGGCGTTCCAGGACGTCGGAGAAGACGCCCTGGGTGGGCTGGCCGATGCGGATCGTGCGGGTGGGGCGGTCGAGCAGGGCCTGGGTGAAGGTCTCGCCCGCGCTTACCGTCGAGCCGCCGGTCAGGACGGCGACGGGGCCGGTGTAGTGCGGGGCGTTGGCCGGGAGCACCGGGATCGGCTCGGGGTGGGTGTGGCGGTTCGGGTCCGTCGGGTTGTTGCGGGCGCGCTTGGTGTAGGCGATGTAGGGGGTGTCGGTGAGGCGCTGTGCGATGTGGATGCCGAGGGCGTCGGAGCCGCCGCCGTTGATCCGTAGGTCGATGATCAGGCCGTGCAGGTGACGTGAGCGTTGCGGTGTGAGGACGGTGTTCAACGCCCGGTCCAGTTCGGCCAGTTGGGCCGCGTACGACGCGTCCTCGTCCGGCAGGTAGCCGTCGAAGCCGGAGATACGGAGGTAGCCGAGACGGCCGCTGCCTGCCAAATCCGCGTACGTGATACGGCCGTTGGCGAAGTCCCGGCGGTACGGGGCTTTCGCCAGGTCCCGCGCCACGATGAACTTCTTCACCCTCGCGTCCAGTTCCTCGTCCGGCACCGCCGTGCCGGGGCGGCCCTCAGCGAACACGCGGTCGCCGTCCTGGACCGCGACGTGGGCGTCGTAGAGCGGACGCACCATCCTGCTGAAGATGTCGAACAGTTCCGCCCTGGTCGTGTCCTTGTGCACCTGAGGGCGGTACTCGTTCCGTACCGCGTGCCAGTCGATGCCCTTGGCGGCGAAGAAGGGGTAGTTCTCCTCGTAGGACTGCCAGAAGACGTCGAAGGAGGTCAGCGGATCCTTCGGGGTCGGGCGGGTGCAGGCGGGCGGCAGGGCCGGGATGCGGTGCAGGTTCCGGTGGCCCACCGAGCTGGCCACCGCCACCGACGCGTGGTTCCCGTCCTTGCCCGGCCGCACCGTCAGGACATCGCCGTCCACCGTGTAGGTCCCCGGGCCCGTCCGCCGGGCGGTGTCGCCCTTGAGGCAGCTCACCGCGGTGGTCTGGTACTCCTGGTATCTGCCGTGGCTGACGGCTACGACCGTGCCGTAGCCGTCCATCCGCCAGAGGCCGTCGGCGGTGTGACCGCCGCCTGAGGCGGACGCGGCCGACGCGGCGACGCCTGCGGCGAGGGTCAGGGCGATGACGGTGGCGGTGGCGGTGGCGATACGCACGTTCTGATCTCCCCGTGGTGCTGCGGTCCGACCTGCTTGACCTGCATGTCTCACAACCTTGACCGACCGGCCGCCGCCCCTGCCAACCGGCACACCTGAGCATTGGGGTGAGGGAAACCCCCTCATGGCCCTACTGGTTCGTCCCCCTTCATGCTGGGCGGCCCCGGGAGATCGGTTCGGCAGTCGTGGCAGTGGCCTGGGGTGGGGGAGCGGAAGGCTCGGTCGCAGGTGTCGCAGTTCTGGAGGGGGTGGCGGACCGGCGGTGGTGGGGTCGGGGTGCGGAACGGTGGTGGGGGCGGGAGTTGGGCTGTCAGGCGGTGGGCCAGGAGGGCTGCGGGGCGGCGTAGGCCTTCGGGTGGGAGGTCTGTGGTGAGGGCGTGGCGTACGGCGGTGGGGGTGACGTCTCGTTCCAGCCAGGCCGCGACCCCCTGGGCCAGGTGGGCCGTGTCGCAGGCCGACAGGAGGAGGTCCGGGGTGTGGCGGCGGAGGTCGGTGAGGAGGTCGGTGGCCGTTTGGAGGAGTGCGGGGGCCGGGTGCGCGGGGCGCGGTACGGCGGGGAGGGGCTTGCGGGGTGCCCGTTCGCGCCGGGGCGCGGGTGCTTTCGGCCGCGCGTGGGGTGCTTCGTGGTCCCTACGGCCGCCGGGCTGGTTGCAGGAGATGGTGCGGGTGATGATGCGGCCGTCGGGGATGCGGTGGCGTTCGCGGCGGAGGTAGCCGTGGGTTTCCAACTCGCGTAGCGCGGCGGCGATTCGGGTTTTGCCCTCGGGGAAGCGGGCCGCGAGGGTGTTGATGTCGGCGCGGGCGCCTGCGGGGAGGGACTGGAGGTGGACGCCGAGTCCGATGGCCAGGGCCGACAGGTGCGGGTGCTGGGCGAGGTGGTTGCCGATCACCGTGAAGCGGGTGGTGTGGCGGGAGTTGTCGTGGGTGAGTCCCACTCCGGGCGCCTGGTGCCGCTGGTTCGGGTGTTTGTCGGCGGTGTGCCGGGACCGGGCGTGCGGGGGCGCGGTAATGTCGCGTGTATCCATCGGGAAGCTTGCTTCTTCCTTGGTGGTCAGGCCCTCGCCTTGGGATGCCAGTCCCGGCGAGGGCCGTCGTATGTGCGCCGTCTGTCGGCGGTTGTGTTGCGCTGAGCGTAGATCACGCAACCCGTCCGGAATCCAGCCCAGTTGATGATGTTCACCCACATGGGTGAGTGGCGGGCCGAGCCGGCGGGAGGGTGGGGTGGGGCTTGGTGGGGGTCCTTTCACCGTCGTGGTTCTTGGGAAAAGGCGTCACGTGTACCGGAGTTCGGGTTTCCGGAGTCCGGTGCGGGGGTGAGTGCGAGTTCTGCCCAGACCGTCTTGCGGGGGCGTCGGCCGGGGGACCAGCCCCAGCGGTCGGCGAGGGCGTCGACCAGCAGCAGGCCACGGCCCGACTCCCCGTCCCATGTGGGGTCTTGAGGGCGGGGAGGGTAGTCGTCGCGGGTGGTGGTGTCGATGACGCAGAGCATGAGCCTGAAGTCCCGGCCGGGGACGCGGCCGTGGGTGCTCGCGTTGGTGGCGAGTTCGGCGACGAGTTGGCGGGCGGGGTCCAACGGGAGTTCCCAGGAGCGGAGTTGTTCCGTCGCGAGGAGGCGGGCCAGGCGGGCGCCTCGCGGGGTGGAGGACAGCTGCACGGTGAAGTTGCGCGTGGAGTAGGTGGGTTGGGTTTCGGGGGTGGAGGTTTCCTGAATCACGTCACTCAGCGTGGCCGAGGCTGCTTGCCTTGACGTGCGATGACGCCTGTACGTATCCGCGCTGTCCCGTCGTTGTCTCGCGTTGTCTCGGCTGTCTCGGACGACGTACGGGTACGGGTGCGCGTTGGAGGTGGGTGGCCATGAATGACGAAAGCGTGAGCAACGCGAACGAGAACGAGGGTGTGGACGAGGCTGGGTGGGACCTCGAACCCGGGGACGAGAGCGCGCCGTTGGTGGAGGCGGTGGGGCGACTCGTCAGGTGCTGCCGGGAGCAGGCCGGGATGCGGGTGGCCGACTTCGCCCAAGTCATGGGATACGGCGAGGACATGATCCGCAAGATCGAACGCGGGGTGCGGATTCCTCGGGTGGAGTTCCTGGACCGGGCCGACGACGTCCTGAACGCGGGTGGGCATCTGAGGGCGTTCCGGGAGGACGTGGAGAAGGCCCAGTACCCGAAGAAGGTGCGTGAGCTGAAGCAACTGGAAGACCGGGCGGTTGAGGTGTTGCTGTACAGCAACCACAACATCCAGGGGCTGTTGCAGACGCCGGAGTACGCGAGGGCGCTCTTCGAGATGGCACAGCCTGCTTACTCACCGAGTGAGGTGGAGGTGGGGCTCGCCGCACGTATGGCGCGGAAGTCGATCTTCGAGCGGGAGCCCGCCCCGACGCTCAGTTTCGTTCAGGAGCAGGTGACGCTTGAGCGCCCCCTCGGTGGGAGGGTGGTGTTGCGCAGGCAGCTCGAACATCTGCTGGATGTGTCGCAACTGCGGAATGTCACTCTTCAGGTGATGCCAACGGACTTGGAGGAACATGCCGGGGTGCATCATGGCCCGGTCCAGGTGCTGAAGTTCGCGGACGGCACGGCGATCGGGCGTTGCCCGGGTGCGTTCAACGGGCGCCCGGTCTCTGACCCCAGGGAGCTCCGTACCCTTGAACTGCGGTATGGAATGATCCGGGCGCAGGCCCTCCCACCGAGGGAGTCTCGGGTCTTCATCGAGCGAACGCTGGGAGCACTATGAGCACCCCCGAACTCCACTGGTTCAAGAGCAGCTACAGCGACAGCAGCGATATCAACGACTGCGTCGAGATAGCCACCACCCTGGACACCATCCACGTCCGCGACTCCAAGAACACCCAGGGCCCCCGCCTCGCCCTCACCCCCACCGCCTGGACGGACTTCGTGGCGTACGCCGCCGAATAGCGGCGCCGCCACCTCCTACGGATTCACCACCGTCCCCCCGAACGTCACCCTCAACCCCCCGCCCGACGCGAACGACCACCCCAGCGCACCGCCGTACGACGCGCAACGCGACCCGTTCGTCCCGGTCCAGAACTGGTTGGTGCTGTCCGCGTCGCCCACCGTCTTGTCGTTCGAGCCGCTGACCGCGAACCGGCACGACGTGTTCGTACGGAAGACCGACGTACCGGCGTCGAAGGAGAAGTTGCGTTCCGCGTTGTCGATGCCGACGTTGTTCGAGACCGTCATCGTGCCCGGGTTGCTGTTGTAGGTGAATCCGTGATGGCCGTTGCCGTAGGCGATGTCGTGCTGGACGACGTGGTTGACGGCGATGTCGTCGCCGCCGAGTTTGTAGCCGTTGCGGTCGCCGTCGCCGCTCTGGCTGCCGTCGGTGAGGGTGCCGTTGCCGTAGGAGAGGCTGTACTCGATGGTCACGGGGCCGATCGCGCCGGTGTCCGTCTTGGTGTACAGGTCCCAGCCGTCGTCGATGTTGTTGTGGGAGACGTCGTAGCGGAAGACGTTCCCGGTACCGGTCGTCAGCTTCGCCGCGAAGCCGTCCGCGTCCTCGCCGTCGGAGTCGGCGTTGTCGTGCGACTCCGAGCTGACGACCAGGTTGTTCGAGGGCCAGGACGAGCTCGGCGTGCTGGAGGAGATGCGGCCCAGTTGGAGGCCTGTGTCGCGGTTGTACGAGGTCACGGTGCGTTCGATGACGTTGTTGCTGCCTCCTACGTAGATCCCGTTGTCGCCCGCGTGCGACACCGTGAGGCCGTAGACGTGCCAGTAGTTGGCGTAGAGCTGGAGCCCTCGGTTCGATGAACTCTCGCTCTGGGAGGCGAAGTTGAGGACCGGAGTCTCGCCGTTGTACGCGGTGAGCGTGGTGCGCGCGGATGCCGTGCCGTCCGCGCCCGCCGGGATCGTGATCGTCGAGCCGTAGGCGTACGTCCCGCCGCGCAGGTAGATCGTGCCGCCGGACGCGATGCGGCCGATCGCGGTGGCGAGGGTGGTGGGGGCGGAGAGGGTGCCGGCCGCGCTCGCGGTGCCGGTCGGTGACACGTACTGCGTGGCGCTCGCGGCCTGAGCCGGGGTGCCGGACAGGGCGACGAGTGTGCCGGCCATCAGGCCGACGCACGCGATGACTGGTCTCGCTTGCATCGTTCTGCCTCCAGGGTCGTCCCATGACCAGGGAATCCAGGGGTTGCCGTGCAAGAGAAAGCGCTTTCTCGTGTTCTAGTGAGGGAACGTAAGCGCTTGCTATGAACGCGTCAAGGTGCGCGTACTTGATTTCTGTTCATGGGGATGAACTTGCCATGGCCTCGCCATGGGCCCGCCGGGAGTGCCTCCCTGGCGCGCGTGTTTGACCTGCGTCACTCCGGGGGTAATCTCTACGCCCCGATTGGCCAGCCCCCTGCCCCATATGGCAGACTGTCCGAGTTGCTCGGTCGAGTGTTGATGCTGCGCGCCTCCCGTCGGGAGGACCGGAAGCGAGTCCCACAGTACTCGTCGCCCCAACTGCCTCACGGCAGCGCTGAGGCGGACGTACGGGAATCTTTCGGGAAGCGTCAGTGCAGCACAGGCCAGGCACCCGGTGGGCTTCTTCGCCCTCGGCCTGCGGTTCCGGAAGGGCCGTGCTTTCCCAGCTGGGAAGTTCCGTATATGGGACTTCTGTGTCGGTGAGAGCGCGACACACCCGACCGCGTGGGTCGGAGGAATCGAAGAGCGAAGCGAGCAGAAGAGCTTGCCGGGGTGCAGAGCGTTACTAGAGACAGGACTACTGAGTAGCCATGGCGGGACAGAAGATCCGCATCCGGCTCAAGGCCTACGACCACGAGGTCATCGACAGCTCGGCGAAGAAGATCGTCGAGACGGTGACCCGCACTGGTGCGTCGGTCGCGGGCCCGGTGCCGCTGCCCACTGAGAAGAACGTGTACTGCGTCATCAAGTCGCCGCACAAGTACAAGGACTCTCGCGAGCACTTCGAGATGCGCACGCACAAGCGCCTGATCGACATCCTCGACCCCACCCCCAAGACCGTTGACTCTCTGATGCGACTCGACCTGCCGGCCGGTGTCGACATCGAGATCAAGCTCTAGGGGTCGGTGAGCTGAAGATGGCAAAGCAGATCAAGGGCATCCTGGGCGAGAAGCTCGGCATGACGCAGGTGTGGGACGAGAACAACCGTGTTGTTCCGGTCACCGTCGTCAAGGCCGGCCCCAACGTCGTGACCCAGGTCCGTACGAACGACAGTGACGGCTACGAGTCGGTCCAGATCGCCTTCGGCGAGATCGACCCGCGCAAGGTGAACAAGCCCCTCAAGGGCCACTTCGCCAAGGCCGACGTCACGCCCCGCCGCCACCTCGTCGAGATCCGTACCGCTGACGCCAGCGAGTACACCCTCGGCCAGGAGATCACCGCCGCGACCTTCGAGGCCGGCGTCAAGGTGGACGTGACCGGCAAGAGCAAGGGCAAGGGCTTCGCCGGTGTCATGAAGCGTCACAACTTCAAGGGCCTCGGCGCCGGTCACGGCACCCAGCGCAAGCACCGCTCTCCCGGCTCCATCGGTGGCTGCGCCACCCCGGGCCGTGTGTTCAAGGGCCTCCGCATGGCGGGTCGTATGGGCAACGAGCGGGTCACCACCCAGAACCTGACCGTTCACGCCGTTGACGCGGAGAAGGGCCTGCTCCTCATCAAGGGCGCGGTTCCTGGTCCGAACGGCGGCCTCGTCCTGGTCCGCACCGCGGCCAAGGGGGCCTGAGGACTATGAGCACCATTGACATTCTGTCGCCCTCCGGCGACACCGCCGGGACCGTAGAGCTCCCGGCCGAGATCTTCGACGTAGAGAAGATCAGCATCCCGCTGCTTCACCAGGTCGTCGTCGCACAGCTGGCCGCCGCCCGTCAGGGCACGCACAAGGTCAAGCGTCGTGGCGAGGTCCGCGGTGGCGGCAAGAAGCCGTACCGCCAGAAGGGCACCGGCCGCGCCCGTCAGGGTTCGACCCGCGCCCCGCAGTTCGCCGGCGGTGGCGTCGTCCACGGCCCCACGCCGCGCGACTACTCGCAGCGGACCCCGAAGAAGATGAAGGCCGCGGCCCTGCGCCACGCCCTCACCGACCGGGCCCGCAACGCTCGCATCCACGTCATCACCGGCGTGATCGAGGGCGAGACCCCCTCCACCAAGGCCGCCAAGAGCTTCCTCGGCAAGGTCAGCGAGCGCAAGAACGTGCTCCTGGTCATCGAGCGCTCCGACGAGGCCGCGCTGCTTTCCGCGCGCAACCTGCCCCAGGTCCACATCCTGGAGCCGGGCCAGCTGAACACGTACGACGTTCTCGTCTCGGACGACGTGGTCTTCACCCAGGCCGCTTTCGAGTCCTTCGTGTCTGGCCCCCAGGCCGCTGACACCGAAGGGAGCGAAGCCTGATGGCTACGCGTCACCCGAGCATCGCCTCCAAGGCGGCCAAGGCCGCCAAGGCCGCGCGCGTCGCCAAGGCGAAGCGCCACGAGGCCGAAGGCAAGAACACCGTCGAGACGCCGATCAGCAAGTCGTACACGGACCCCCGTGACGTGCTGCTGAAGCCGGTCGTCTCGGAGAAGAGCTACGCGCTCCTCGACGAGGGCAAGTACACCTTCATCGTCGCCCCGGGCGCGAACAAGACCCAGATCAAGCAGGCCGTCCAGGCGGTCTTCTCGGTCAAGGTCACCGGGGTCAACACGATCAACCGCCAGGGCAAGCGCAAGCGCACCAAGACCGGTTTCGGTCAGCGCGCGGGCTCCAAGCGCGCGATCGTGACCCTCGCTGAGGGCGACCGTATCGACATCTTCGGCGGTCCGGCCGCGTAAGCGGGTCGGATCGTCCGATATCGGACGAGGACTGAGAAATGGGAATCCGCAAGTACAAGCCGACTACGCCGGGCCGTCGTGGCTCCAGCGTCGCCGACTTCGTCGAGGTCACGCGGTCCACGCCGGAGAAGTCGCTGGTCCGCCCGCTGCACAGCAAGGGCGGCCGTAACAACGCCGGTCGTGTGACCGTTCGCCACCAGGGTGGCGGACACAAGCGCGCCTACCGAGTGATCGACTTCCGTCGTCACGACAAGGACGGCGTGCCGGCGAAGGTCGCGCACATCGAGTACGACCCCAACCGCACCGCGCGCATCGCGCTGCTGCACTACGCGGACGGCGAGAAGCGCTACATCCTCGCCCCCCGCAACCTGTCGCAGGGCGACCGCGTCGAGAACGGTCCCGGGGCCGACATCAAGCCGGGCAACAACCTGGCGCTCCGCAACATCCCGGTCGGTACCACGATCCACGCGATCGAGCTCCGTCCCGGTGGCGGCGCCAAGTTCGCCCGCTCCGCCGGTGCCTCCGTGCAGCTGCTCGCGAAGGAGGGCACCATGGCCCACCTCCGCATGCCTTCCGGTGAGATCCGCCTGGTCGACCAGCGCTGCCGCGCCACGGTCGGCGAGGTCGGCAACGCCGAGCAGAGCAACATCAACTGGGGCAAGGCCGGCCGCAAGCGCTGGCTGGGCGTCCGCCCGACCGTCCGCGGTGTGGCGATGAACCCGGTCGACCACCCGCACGGTGGTGGTGAGGGCAAGACCTCCGGTGGTCGCCACCCGGTCTCCCCGTGGGGTCAGAAGGAGGGTCGTACTCGTTCGCCGAAGAAGGCTTCGAACAAGTACATCGTCCGCCGCCGCAAGACGAACAAGAAGCGCTAGGAGCGGGTTTAGATGCCGCGCAGTCTCAAGAAGGGGCCCTTCGTCGACGGACACCTCATCAAGAAGGTGGACGCCCAGAACGAAGCCGGTTCCAAGAACGTCATCAAGACCTGGTCCCGCCGCTCGATGATCGTCCCGGCCATGCTCGGCCACACGATCGCGGTGCACAACGGCAAGACCCACATCCCGGTGTTTGTCACCGAGTCGATGGTCGGCCACAAGCTCGGCGAGTTCTCGCCGACGCGCACCTTCCGGGGTCACGTCAAGGACGACCGGAAGTCGAAGCGCCGCTAACGCGGGGTGAACGACCATGACAAACACTGAAGGGACAACCATGGAAGCCAGGGCCCAGGCGCGGTACATCCGCGTCACGCCCATGAAGGCCCGCCGCGTGGTGGACCTCATCCGTGGCATGGATGCCACGGAGGCTCAGGCGGTCCTGCGTTTCGCCCCGCAGGCCGCGAGCGTGCCGGTCGGCAAGGTGCTGGACAGCGCCATTGCCAACGCCGCGCACAACTACGACCACACCGACGCCGACAGCCTCTTCATCTCCGAGGCGTACGTCGACGAGGGCCCGACCCTGAAGCGGTTCCGTCCGCGTGCCCAGGGCCGCGCCTACCGGATCCGCAAGCGGACCAGCCACATCACCGTGGTCGTCAGCAGCAAGGAAGGAACCCGGTAATGGGCCAGAAGGTTAACCCGCACGGGTTCCGGCTCGGCATCACCACGGACTTCAAGTCCCGGTGGTACGCCGACAAGCTGTACAAGGACTACGTCAAGGAAGACGTCGCCATCCGTCGGATGATGACGTCCGGCATGGAGCGCGCCGGCATCTCGAAGGTGGAGATCGAGCGCACCCGTGACCGTGTGCGTGTGGACATCCACACCGCTCGCCCGGGCATCGTCATCGGCCGCCGCGGCGCCGAGGCCGACCGCATCCGCGGTGACCTGGAGAAGCTGACCGGCAAGCAGGTCCAGCTGAACATCCTCGAGGTCAAGAACCCGGAGACGGACGCTCAGCTGGTGGCCCAGGCCGTCGCCGAGCAGCTGTCCTCCCGCGTCTCCTTCCGCCGTGCCATGCGCAAGAGCATGCAGTCGGCGATGAAGGCCGGCGCCAAGGGCATCAAGATCCAGTGCGGTGGCCGCCTCGGCGGCGCCGAGATGTCCCGCTCGGAGTTCTACCGCGAGGGCCGTGTGCCCCTGCACACGCTCCGCGCGAACGTCGACTACGGCTTCTTCGAGGCCAAGACGACCTTCGGCCGTATCGGTGTGAAGGTCTGGATCTACAAGGGCGACGTCAAGAACATCGCCGAGGTCCGCGCCGAGAACGCCGCTGCCCGTGCGGGTAACCGCCCGGCCCGCGGTGGCGGCCCGGGCGGCGACCGCCCGGCCCGTGGCGGTGGCCGCGGTGGCGAGCGTGGCGGCCGCGGCCGCAAGCCGCAGCAGCAGTCCGCGCCGGCTGCCGAGGCCCCCAAGGCCGACGCTCCCGCCGCCGCTGCCGCTCCGGCTGAGAGCACCGGAACGGAGGCCTGACCGACATGCTGATCCCCCGTAGGGTCAAGCACCGCAAGCAGCACCACCCCAAGCGTCGTGGTCAGGCCAAGGGCGGTACGCAGGTTTCGTTCGGCGAGTACGGCATTCAGGCCCTCACGCCGGCGTACGTGACGAACCGCCAGATCGAGGCCGCCCGTATCGCGATGACCCGCCACATCAAGCGTGGCGGCAAGGTCTGGATCAACATCTACCCGGACCGCCCGCTCACGAAGAAGCCCGCCGAGACCCGCATGGGTTCCGGTAAGGGTTCGCCGGAGTGGTGGATCGCGAACGTGCACCCGGGCCGGGTCATGTTCGAGCTGTCCTACCCCAACGAGAAGATCGCCCGTGAGGCCCTCACTCGCGCAGCCCACAAGCTGCCGATGAAGTGCCGGATCGTCAAGCGCGAGGCAGGTGAAGCGTGATGTCGGCCGGTACCAAGGCGTCCGAGCTGCGCGAACTGGGTGACGAGGAGCTTCTCGCGAAGCTCCGCGAAGCCAAGGAAGAGCTGTTCAACCTCCGCTTCCAGGCGGCGACCGGTCAGCTCGAGAACCACGGTCGGCTGAAGGCCGTCCGCAAGGACATCGCGCGGATCTACACCCTGATGCGTGAGCGCGAGCTGGGCATCGAGACGGTGGAGAGCGCCTGATGAGCGAGAGCAACGTGACTGAAGAGCAGACCGCTTCCCGCGGCTTCCGCAAGACCCGTGAGGGTCTCGTCGTCAGCGACAAGATGGACAAGACCGTCGTCGTCGCCGTCGAGGACCGCGTGAAGCACGCGCTGTACGGCAAGGTCATCCGCCGTACGAACAAGCTCAAGGCCCACGACGAGCAGAACGCCGCAGGCGTCGGCGACCGCGTCCTCCTCATGGAGACGCGTCCGCTGTCCGCGACGAAGCGCTGGCGCATCGTCGAGATCCTCGAGAAGGCCAAGTAATTCCTGCGGGGTAATTCCGCAGGACAGTTCCGCCAGGCTCCAAGGGCCGTTCACTGAACGGCCCTTGGGGAACCGGCAGACGATCAGGAGATAGACGTGATCCAGCAGGAGTCGCGACTGCGCGTCGCCGACAACACTGGTGCGAAGGAAATCCTTTGCATCCGTGTGCTCGGTGGCTCCGGTCGCCGCTACGCGGGCATCGGTGACGTCATCGTCGCCACCGTCAAGGACGCGATCCCCGGTGGCAACGTGAAGAAGGGTGACGTCGTCAAGGCCGTCATCGTTCGCACCGTGAAGGAGCGCCGTCGTCCGGACGGCTCGTACATCCGCTTCGACGAGAACGCCGCCGTCATTCTGAAGAACGACGGCGACCCTCGCGGCACCCGCATCTTCGGCCCCGTCGGGCGCGAGCTGCGCGAGAAGAAGTTCATGAAGATCATCTCGCTGGCTCCGGAGGTGCTGTAAGCATGAAGATCAAGAAGGGTGACACGGTTCAGGTCATCACCGGCAAGGACAAGGGCAAGCAGGGCAAGGTCATTGCCGCTTACCCGCGCGACGAGCGCGTCCTGGTCGAGGGTGTCAACCGGGTCAAGAAGCACACCAAGGCCGGCCCCACCGCCAAGGGTTCGCAGGCCGGTGGCATCGTCACGACCGAGGCGCCGATCCACGTCTCCAACGTCCAGCTGGTCGTTGAGAAGGACGGCAACAAGGTCGTCACGCGTGTCGGCTACCGCTTCGACGACGAGGGCAACAAGGTTCGCGTTGCCAAGCGGACGGGTGAGGACATCTGATGGCTACCACCACCACTCCGCGTCTCAAGACGAAGTACCGCGAGGAGATCGCGGGCAAGCTGCAGGAAGAGTTCTCGTACGAGAACGTCATGCAGATCCCCGGCCTCGTCAAGATCGTGGTCAACATGGGTGTCGGCGACGCCGCCCGTGACTCCAAGCTCATGGACGGTGCCGTCCGTGACCTGACCACCATCACCGGTCAGAAGCCGGCCATCACCAAGGCCCGCAAGTCCATCGCGCAGTTCAAGCTGCGCGAGGGTCAGCCGATCGGTGCCCACGTCACGCTCCGTGGCGACCGCATGTGGGAGTTCCTGGACCGCACCCTGTCGCTCGCGCTTCCGCGCATCCGCGACTTCCGCGGTCTGTCTCCCAAGCAGTTCGACGGTCGTGGCAACTACACCTTCGGTCTCACCGAGCAGGTCATGTTCCACGAGATCGACCAGGACAAGATCGACCGCGTCCGGGGTATGGACATCACCGTGGTGACCACGGCGACCAACGACGCCGAAGGCCGTGCCCTTCTCCGTCACCTCGGCTTCCCCTTCAAGGAGGCGTAAGCGAGATGGCGAAGAAGGCTCTGATTGCCAAGGCTGCTCGTAAGCCCAAGTTCGGTGTGCGTGGCTACACCCGCTGCCAGCGCTGCGGCCGCCCGCACTCCGTGTACCGCAAGTTCGGCCTCTGCCGCGTGTGCCTTCGTGAGATGGCTCACCGTGGCGAGCTGCCGGGCGTGACCAAGAGCTCCTGGTAATCCCTGCAATCAGGGGTTCCCGAAGCTCTCGGTAAGTAAAGGGTCCGGTCAGGTGCCCACCTCTCCATGGCTTAGGCTAGGAGGGTTGGGCGCCTGACGCCCAAACGACTTACTACGCCGTAGGTCCACCGCACCGCACCCGCCTCGTCTCGGATCGAGGAGAGGGATGGGCACCTGGAAACCCCGGCGAGAGAGGCCGAAGGCCAATTCATGACCATGACTGATCCGATCGCAGACATGCTTACGCGTCTGCGGAACGCGAACTCGGCATACCACGACTCCGTGACGATGCCGGCGTCCAAGATCAAGTCTCACATCGCGGAGATCCTCCAGCAGGAGGGCTTCATCACGGGCTGGAAGGTCGAGGACGCCGAGGTCGGCAAGAACCTCGTTCTCGAGCTGAAGTTCGGCCCGAACCGTGAGCGCTCCATCGCGGGCATCAAGCGGATCTCCAAGCCCGGTCTCCGGGTTTACGCGAAGTCCACCTCCCTGCCCAAGGTGCTGGGCGGCCTCGGCGTGGCGATCATCTCCACGTCCCACGGGCTCCTCACCGACAAGCAGGCCGGCAAGAAGGGCGTAGGCGGAGAAGTTCTCGCCTACGTCTGGTAGCGGAAAGGAATCGGAAGAAGCTATGTCGCGTATTGGCAAGCTCCCCATCACGGTTCCCGCCGGCGTGGACGTCACCATCGACGGCCGTACGGTCTCGGTCAAGGGCCCCAAGGGCACCCTGACCCACACCGTCGCTTCGCCGATCGACATCGCCAAGGGTGAGGACGGCGTTCTCAACGTCACCCGCCCCAACGACGAGCGTCAGAACAAGGCCCTGCACGGCCTGTCCCGCACGCTGGTGGCGAACATGATCACCGGCGTGACCGAGGGTTACGTGAAGAAGCTCGAGATCAGCGGTGTCGGTTACCGCGTTGCGGCCAAGGGATCGAACCTCGAGTTCGCGCTCGGCTACAGCCACTCGATCACCGTCGAGGCGCCCGAGGGCATCTCGTTCAAGGTCGAGAACCCGACGCACTTCTCGGTCGAGGGCATCGACAAGCAGAAGGTCGGCGAGGTTGCGGCCAACATCCGCAAGCTGCGCAAGCCCGACCCGTACAAGGCCAAGGGCGTCAAGTACGAGGGCGAAGTCATCCGGCGCAAGGTCGGAAAGGCGGGTAAGTAAGCCATGGCATACGGTACGAAGATCGCTAAGGGCGACGCTTACAAGCGTGCTGCCATCAAGCGTCGTCACATCCGCATCCGGAAGCACATTTCCGGTACGGCTGAGCGTCCGCGCCTGGTCGTGACCCGCTCCAACCGCCACATCGTGGCCCAGGTCATCGACGACATCAAGGGTCACACCCTGGCGTCGGCGTCGACCCTGGACACCTCGATCCGCGGCGGCGAGAGCGACAAGTCCGCGCAGGCCAAGTCGGTCGGCGCCCTGGTCGCCGAGCGCGCCAAGGCCGCCGGTGTCGAGGCTGTCGTATTCGACCGTGGCGGCAACCAGTACGCGGGGCGCATCGCCGCCCTGGCGGACGCCGCCCGCGAAGCCGGACTGAAGTTCTAGTCGCTTCCGTAGCTAGCGGAAAGAGAGAGGTAATCCAATGGCTGGACCCCAGCGCCGTGGAAGCGGTGCCGGTGGCGGCGAGCGGCGGGACCGGAAGGGCCGTGACGGCGGCGCTGCTGCCGCCGAGAAGACCGCGTACGTTGAGCGTGTAGTCGCGATCAACCGCGTCGCCAAGGTTGTCAAGGGTGGTCGTCGCTTCAGCTTCACCGCGCTCGTCGTGGTGGGCGACGGTGACGGCACCGTCGGTGTCGGTTACGGCAAGGCCAAGGAGGTGCCGGCCGCCATCGCCAAGGGTGTTGAGGAGGCCAAGAAGCACTTCTTCAAGGTCCCCCGTATCCAGGGCACCATCCCGCACCCGATCACGGGCGAGAAGGCCGCGGGCGTCGTCCTGCTCAAGCCTGCTTCCCCCGGTACCGGCGTTATCGCCGGTGGCCCGGTGCGAGCCGTCCTGGAGTGCGCCGGCGTCCACGACATCCTGTCGAAGTCGCTCGGCTCGTCCAACGCGATCAACATCGTGCACGCGACCGTGGCGGCCCTCAAGGGCCTGCAGCGTCCCGAGGAGATCGCGGCCCGCCGCGGTCTGCCCCTCGAGGACGTCGCCCCCGCGGCTCTCCTTCGTGCACGTGCCGGGGCGGGTGCGTAATGGCTCGCCTCAAGGTCACGCAGACGAAGTCGTACATCGGCAGCAAGCAGAACCACCGTGACACGCTGCGGTCCCTTGGTCTCAAGGGGATCAACACCGTGGTCGTCAAGGAGGACCGCCCCGAGTTCCGCGGAATGGTGCACACCGTCCGCCACCTCGTGACGGTTGAGGAGGTCGACTGATCATGGCGGAGAACAACCCGCTCAAGATCCACAACCTCCGTCCCGCCCCGGGCGCCAAGACCGCCAAGACCCGTGTGGGTCGTGGTGAGGCGTCGAAGGGTAAGACGGCCGGTCGTGGAACCAAGGGTACGAAGGCCCGTTACCAGGTTCCGGAGCGCTTCGAGGGTGGCCAGATGCCCCTCCACATGCGTCTCCCGAAGCTGAAGGGCTTCCGCAACCCGTTCAAGACCGAGTACCAGGTCGTGAACCTCGACAAGCTGGCGGCCCTGTACCCGGAAGGTGGCGAGGTCACCGTAGAGGGTCTCGTCGCCAACGGTGCGGTGCGCAAGAACAGCCTCGTCAAGGTCCTCGGCCAGGGCGAGATCTCCGTGGCGCTGCAGGTGACGGTGGACGCCGTCTCCGGCTCCGCCAAGGAGAAGATCACCGCCGCCGGCGGTACCGTCACCGAGCTCGTCTGAGCGCGATGACATAAGCGATCCCGACCGGGGATACCCCATAACGGGGTATCCCCGGTTGGTCGTTCCACGGGGGCAGAGTCGCCGGTAAGGTGGCCTGCACTGTTCTTATTCGTCGAACCTCAAGACCGTCACCCTTGACGCACTGGCGCGGGGGTCGCAGGAGGCACCGTGCTCACCGCGTTCGCCCGGGCGTTCAGGACGCCCGACCTGCGCAAGAAGCTGCTCTTCACGCTGGGCATCATCGTGGTCTACCGGGTCGGTACCCACGTCCCGATCCCCGGCGTCAACTACACGGCCGTACAGCAGTGTGTGACCGAGGCCTCCGGCAACCAGGGCCTCTTCGGACTGGTCAACATGTTCTCCGGCGGTGCGCTGCTGCAGATCACGGTCTTCGCGCTCGGCATCATGCCGTACATCACGGCGAGCATCATTCTCCAGCTGCTGACCGTGGTGATCCCGCGTCTGGAGGCCCTCAAGAAGGAGGGCCAGGCCGGTACGGCGAAGATCACGCAGTACACGCGCTATCTGACCGTGGCGCTCGCCATCCTTCAGGGCACCGGCCTGGTGGCCACCGCCCGCAGCGGCGCCCTCTTCTCCGGCTGCACGGTCGCGACGAGCATCGTCCCGGACCGTGCCATCTTCACGACCATCACCATGGTCGTCACCATGACCGCCGGCACCGGCGTCGTGATGTGGCTCGGCGAGCTCATCACCGACCGCGGCATCGGCAACGGCATGTCGATCCTGATGTTCATCTCGATCGCGGCCACCTTCCCCTCCGCGCTGTGGGCCATCAAGAAGCAGGGCACGCTGGCCGACGGCTGGATCGAGTTCGGCACCGTCATCCTCGTCGGCCTGGTGATGGTCGGCCTGGTGGTCTTCGTCGAACAGGCCCAGCGCCGCATCCCGGTCCAGTACGCGAAGCGCATGATCGGCCGCCGTTCCTACGGCGGTACGTCGACCTACATCCCGCTGAAGGTCAATCAGGCGGGTGTGATTCCCGTCATCTTCGCGTCCTCGCTGCTCTACATCCCGGCCCTGGTCGCGCAGTTCTCCAGCGGCAACTCCGCCTGGAAGACCTGGGTGACGGCGAACCTGACCAAGGGTGACCACCCGATCTACCTGGTCAGCTACTTCCTCCTGATCGTTTTCTTCGCGTTCTTCTACGTGGCGATCTCGTTCAACCCCGAGGAAGTCGCCGACAACATGAAGAAGTATGGTGGCTTCATCCCGGGCATCCGGGCTGGCCGGCCCACCGCTGAGTACCTGAGCTACGTACTCAACCGGATCACCTGGCCGGGTTCGCTGTATCTGGGTCTGATCGCTCTCGTACCGACGATGGCGTTGGTCGGCTTCAACGCAAGCGGCAACTTCCCGTTCGGCGGGACCAGCATCCTCATCATCGTGGGTGTCGGTCTCGAGACGGTGAAGCAGATCGAGAGCCAGCTCCAGCAGCGCAATTACGAAGGGTTCCTCCGCTGATGCGAATCGTCCTCGTCGGGCCGCCGGGCGCCGGTAAGGGAACGCAGGCTGTGCGACTGGCCAAGACGCTGCACATCCCGCACATCTCCACCGGCGATCTCTTCCGTGCCAACATCAGTCAGGCCACGGAACTCGGCAAACTGGCGAAGTCCTACATGGACGCGGGCAACCTGGTCCCGGACGAGGTCACCATCGCGATGGCCAAGGACCGCATGGAGCAGCCGGACGCCGTCAACGGCTTTCTGCTGGACGGTTTCCCGCGCAATGTGTCGCAGGCCGAGGCGCTGGACGAACTGCTGAAGACCGAGGGCATCAAGCTGGACGCGGTGCTGGACCTGGAGGTCTCCGAGGAAGAGGTGGTCAAGCGCATCGCCGGCCGCCGCATCTGCCGGAAGGACTCCAGTCACGTCTTCCACGTGACGTACAGCCCGCCGAAGCAGGACGGTGTCTGTGACACCTGCGGCGGCGAGCTGTACCAGCGCGACGACGACTCCGAGGACACGGTCCGCACCCGGCTGGAGGTCTACCACACGCAGACCGAGCCGATCATCGACTACTACAAGGCCCAGGGCCTGGTGGTCACGATCTCCTCGCTCGGCCCGGTGGACGAGATCACCCAGCGCGCGCTGGACGCGCTGAAGCGCGACGACGACAAGTAGTCGCCCACCAGTTCCGGCCGCGGTGCCCTCACGGGCGTCGCGGCCGTACTGTTGTGTACAGCCATATCCCATGTGACGCGGAAGACGGAGAGCGCAGGCCCCCATGGTGCAGATCAAGACCCCCGAGCAGATCGCCAAGATGCGCGAGGCGGGGCTGGTCGTCGCCGCGATCCACGCGGCCACGCGTGAAGCGGCCGTACCCGGCGCGAGCACGAAGGATCTGGACGAGGTCGCCCGCAAGGTCCTCGCCGACCACAACGCGAAGCCCAACTTCCTCGGCTACGGCGGCTTCCCGGCCACCATCTGCACCTCGGTCAACGAGGTCGTCGTCCACGGCATCCCCTCCGACGAGGTGGTCCTCAAGGACGGGGACATCATCTCCATCGACTGCGGCGCGATCATCGACGGCTGGCACGGCGACGCCGCGTACACCGCGTTTGTCGGCTCCGGCCACGCCCCCGAACTGATCGAGCTCTCCCGGGTGACCGAGGAGTCGATGTGGGCGGGCATCGCCGCGATGAAGCTCGGCAACCGGCTCGTCGACATCTCCCGCGCCATCGAGACGTACATCCGCCGCCAGCCGAAGCCGGGCGGCGGCAAGTACGGGATCGTCGAGGACTACGGCGGTCACGGCATCGGCACCGAGATGCACATGGATCCGCATCTGCTGAACTACGTGGAGAAGCGGCGCGGCAAGGGGCCGAAGCTGATCCCCGGGTTCTGCCTGGCGATCGAGCCGATGGTGTCGCTCGGTACGCCGAAGACCGAGGTTCTCTCGGACGACTGGACGGTCATTACGACGGACGGGACGTGGTCTTCCCACTGGGAGCACTCGGTTGCCTTGACCGAGGAGGGGCCGTTGGTGCTTACGTCTCCCGACGGGGGCAAGGCGAAGCTGGCTGAGTTCGGGATCGCGGCTGCGCCGGATCCCGTGGCGTAGTTCGTTGGCTGCGGGCCGGTGGGGGCTGGTCGCGCCCGCGCGGCGGAGCCGCAAATGTCGCAGCCCCGCGCCCCTAAAAACACTCTCCTCGTGCTTAGTGATCTTCGAGCCGGGGCATCCTCCATCGATTCGTCTTTCCGAGGGCCCTGACGTAGACTGACTCGTCGGCTCTCGTGCACCCGCATGTCCGCATGCACCCCGCAAGGGGAACGCGCGCGAGTCGATCAAGGTAGTCGATTCGAAGGGCGAAGCGTGGCCAAGAAGCAAGGTGCCATCGAGATCGAGGGCACTGTCGTCGAGTCTCTTCCGAACGCCATGTTCAAGGTCGAGCTCCAGAACGGCCACCAGGTCCTGGCACACATCAGCGGCAAGATGCGTATGCACTACATCCGTATCCTCCCTGACGACCGGGTCGTGGTGGAGCTGTCTCCGTACGACCTCACGCGTGGCCGGATCGTCTACCGCTACAAGTAGATCTTGCCCAGGTTCCGCGCAAGCGGCGCCGCAGGCAACTGACCCGGAGAACCTCACCAATGAAGGTCAAGCCGAGCGTCAAGAAGATCTGCGACAAGTGCAGGGTGATCCGCCGTCACGGTCGGGTCATGGTCATCTGCGAGAACCCGCGCCACAAGCAGCGCCAGGGCTGACGCACGACCTTCCCTCTGCATCTCATCGCAGAGATTCGCGCGACGCGAGCAGTACATGTTCATACGCAGGACCCGGGCGTAGTAGGCGCCCGACACCCCCGGCTCGGAGGCTGGGGACCCACGCCGTACCAAATCTTCGAAGGAAGAGGCCGGCGGCTGGGATCCGGTTCTGCGGAAGACCTCCGAAGATCAACTGGAGCCATTGAATGGCACGCGTTTCCGGTGTCGACATCCCGCGCGAAAAGCGCGTGGAGGTCGCCCTCACCTACGTGTTCGGCATTGGTCGGACCCTTTCCCAGCTGACGCTGGCCGAGACCGGCATCGACCCCAACACCCGCGTTCGCGACCTCTCGGAAGAGCAGCTCGTCGCGATTCGTGAGTACGTCGACGCCAACATCAAGACCGAGGGTGACCTCCGTCGCGAGATCCAGGCCGACATCCGCCGCAAGGTGGAGATCGGCTGCTACCAGGGTCTCCGTCACCGTCGTGGTCTGCCCGTTCGCGGTCAGCGCACCAGCACGAACGCCCGTACCCGCAAGGGTCCGCGTCGCGCCATCGCCGGCAAGAAGAAGCCGGGCAAGAAGTAGTCCACAGCGGACAACGCTTCACCAGCGGTCTTCGCTGTAGGACCGACCACCTCCCCGTAGGAGTAATAGATGCCCCCCAAGGGTCGTCAGGGCGCTGCCAAGAAGGTGCGCCGCAAGGAAAAGAAGAACGTCGCTCACGGCCACGCGCACATCAAGAGCACGTTCAACAACACGATCGTCTCGATCACGGACCCCTCGGGCAACGTGATCTCCTGGGCCTCCGCCGGCCACGTCGGCTTCAAGGGCTCGCGCAAGTCCACCCCCTTCGCCGCGCAGATGGCCGCCGAGTCGGCCGCCCGTCGCGCGCAGGAGCACGGCATGCGCAAGGTCGACGTCTTCGTGAAGGGCCCGGGCTCCGGTCGCGAGACCGCGATCCGCTCCCTCCAGGCCACCGGTCTTGAGGTCGGCTCCATCCAGGACGTCACCCCCACCCCGCACAACGGCTGCCGTCCGCCGAAGCGCCGCCGCGTCTGACGCACGGTTGTCTTGAGGATTCGGGCGGTACGGCACTTCGGTGCTGTATCGCCCGTACCCTTGTAGGAACAGCAGGACGTCAAATAGCGGGCGTCCATGACTGAAGGATTCATCACATGCTGATCGCTCAGCGTCCGTCTCTGACCGAAGAGGTCGTTGACGAGTTCCGTTCCCGGTTCGTGATCGAGCCGCTGGAGCCCGGCTTCGGCTACACCCTCGGCAACTCCCTCCGTCGTACGCTCCTCTCCTCGATCCCCGGAGCCGCTGTCACCAGCATCCGGATCGACGGCGTTCTGCACGAGTTCACCACCGTGCCGGGCGTCAAGGAGGACGTCACCGACCTGATCCTCAACATCAAGCAGCTGGTCGTGAGCAGTGAGCACGACGAGCCGGTCGTGATGTACCTGCGCAAGCAGGGTCCGGGTCTGGTCACCGCCGCCGACATCGCGCCCCCGGCCGGTGTCGAGGTGCACAACCCCGACCTCGTCCTGGCCACGCTGAACGGCAAGGGCAAGCTGGAGATGGAGCTCACGGTCGAGCGTGGCCGCGGCTATGTCTCCGCCGTGCAGAACAAGCAGGTGGGTCAGGAGATCGGGCGTATCCCGGTCGACTCGATCTACTCGCCGGTGCTGAAGGTCACGTACAAGGTCGAGGCGACGCGTGTCGAGCAGCGCACCGACTTCGACAAGCTGATCGTCGACGTCGAGACGAAGCAGGCGATGCGTCCGCGTGACGCGATGGCGTCGGCCGGCAAGACCCTGGTGGAGCTGTTCGGTCTCGCCCGCGAGCTGAACATCGACGCCGAGGGCATCGACATGGGCCCGTCCCCCACGGACGCCGCCCTGGCCGCCGACCTCGCCCTGCCGATCGAGGAGCTGGAACTCACCGTCCGCTCCTACAACTGCCTCAAGCGCGAGGGCATCCACTCCGTGGGTGAGCTCGTGGCTCGTTCCGAGGCCGACCTCCTGGACATCCGCAACTTCGGCGCGAAGTCCATCGACGAGGTCAAGGCGAAGCTGGCCGGCATGGGCCTGGCCCTCAAGGACAGCCCGCCCGGATTCGACCCGACGGCCGCTGCCGACGCCTTCGGCGCCGACGACGACGTGGACGCGGGTTTTGTGGAGACCGAGCAGTACTGATCGGTTGTTGCCGGTGAGCATCCGCTCACCGGGTCCTGACTCCGGTACCTCATACGGCCGGGGCAGATACCAAGGAGAAAGAAATGCCGAAGCCCACCAAGGGTGCCCGTCTGGGCGGCAGCGCCGCGCACGAGAAGCTGCTCATCGCGAACCTCGCGAAGAGCCTCTTCGAGCACGGCCGTATCACCACCACCGAGGCGAAGGCCCGCAAGCTGCGGCCCTACGCCGAGCGTCTGGTCACCAAGGCGAAGAAGGGCGACCTTCACAACCGCCGTCAGGTGCTCCAGGTGATCACGGACAAGAGCGTCGTCCACACGCTCTTCACCGAGATCGGCCCGCGCTACGAGAACCGTCCCGGTGGCTACACCCGTATCACCAAGATCGGTAACCGTCGTGGCGACAACGCGCCCATGGCTGTCATCGAGCTGGTCGAGGCGCTGACTGTTGCACAGGCTGCGACGGGTGAGGCCGAGGCCGCGACCAAGCGTGCCGCGAAGGATGCCGAGGCTGTTGTCGAGGCTCCGGTTGAGGTCGTCGAGGACGCGAAGCCGGCTGAGGTTGAGGCCGACGAAGAGGCCAAGGACGCGTAACACCGTTTTTGGCTGACCCGCCGTCGTGGCTGGTCGCGCAGTTCCCCGCGCCCCTAAAAGCAAAAGCAGGGCGTGTGGCGGGTCCGTTCCTTTCCAGGGGCGGGCCCGCTTTTGTGTAGGTGAAAGGATCTCGGTGTGAGTGATGACGTAGCGGTCGGGTTTGTTCGGGTGCGGCTCGATCTCTCCTACGACGGGACCGCGTTCTCCGGGTGGGCCAAGCAGGCCGGGGGGCGGCGGACCGTGCAGGGGGAGGTCGAGGACGCGTTGCGGACCGTGACGCGGGCGGGGGACGTGACGTACGACCTGACCGTGGCCGGGCGGACAGATGCCGGGGTGCATGCGCGGGGGCAGGTGGCGCATGTCGATCTGCCGGTCGCCCTCTGGGCCGAGCACCGGGAGAAGCTGCTGAAGCGGCTTGCCGGGCGGTTGCCGAAGGACGTGCGGGTGTGGGGGGTCGCGGAGGCTCCCGCCGGCTTCAACGCGCGGTTCGCGGCGCTGTGGCGGCGTTATGTGTATCGGGTGGGGGACCGGCCAGGGGGAGTGGATCCCCTGCTGCGGAACCATGTGCTGTGGCACGACTGGGAGTTGGACGTCGACGCGATGGACGCCGCCGCCAAGTCCCTTGTGGGGGAGCACGACTTCGCGGCCTATGCGAAGAAGCGCGAGGGCGCGACGACGATCCGGGAGATCCTCGACTTCGGGGTGCGGCGGCGGGATGACGGTGTCGTCGAGATCGAGGTGCGTGCCGATGCCTTCTGCCACAACCAGGTGCGGTCCATGGTCGGCGCGTTGCTGTTCGTCGGCGACGGGCACCGGGGTGCCGACTGGCCGCGGAAAGTGCTGGACGCGGGGGTGCGGGACAGTGCCGTGCATGTCGTACGGCCGCACGGGCTGACGCTGGAGGAAGTCGGTTACCCGGCGGACGAGTTGCTGGCCGCGCGGAGCAAGGAGGCGCGAAATCGACGGTCCCTGCCGTCGGGCACGTCCTAGGGAGCTGTCCGGCCCGCCGAACGCGGAAAGACGGAATTAAGTGATCTTGCCCGAAATCCCAGACGTGAAACCTGTTGGTTACGCAGCTTTTCGATAAAGATGTCCGTCATTTAGGGGCATGACGGGCGTAAGTCTCCTTTTGCCTCTTACTGCTTTCACAACCTCCCGTATATTCTTTCGCAGCTCGGCCAGAAGTTCGACAGGGGAGCCGGGTACAGGCGGGGGTTGACAGGCCGAATCAGGCCACGGGTGGTTTTCTTCATGAGTTCAGTGGGCCCGGTGCGGGCCGGGGGGCATCGCGCCGCACGGCAGAGCGGCGGACGGCGGAAGGCAGGGCGGGGCGACGTTCCCCCGCTGGGGCTGCTGCCGCTGCCGCCGACGGACCGCGAGAAGTACTCCTACGCGCGCCGCAACCTGTGGATCCTGACGATCAGCTCGCTGATCAGCTTCTGCTGCCTGGTGGTGAGCCAGTTCGAGCTCGCCCGGGCCACGCCCGTGCTGTGGATCTACACCCCGCTGCTGGTCTTCACGATCGTCTACTACCTGATATCGCTCCGGGTGAACGGTTTCACCAGGGACTTCGACATCGCGCACCACAAGCGGCTGGTCCACCACTGGCGGCCCGAGGTGTACCCCACGGTCGACGTGTTCCTGCCGGTGTGCGGCGAGCCCATCGAGGTGCTGCACAACACCTGGCTGCATGTGCGGGAGCTGGCCGACCACTACCCGGGCGTCTGCGTCCCGTTCGTCCTCGACGACGGCGCCGACCCGCGGCTGGCGGCGATGGCCCGGGACTTCGGGTTCCGCTACGGCACCCGGGAGAACCGCGGCTGGTTCAAGAAGGCCGGCAACCTGCACTTCGGGTTCGGGCAGTCCGACGGGCAGTACATCCTCATCCTGGACGCCGACTTCACCCCCCGCGCCGACCTGCTCGAAGAGCTGCTGCCGTACCTGGAGGCCGACCCGGGCATCGGCATCGTCCAGTCCCCGCAGTACTTCCGCGTGCTGGACTCGCAGAACTGGATCGAGCGCGGCGCGGGCGCCGTACAGGAGCTGTTCTACCGGTCCGTGCAGGTCTCCCGGCAGGGCAGCGACGGCGCGATCTGCGTCGGCAGCTGCGCCGTGTACCGGCGGGCCGCGCTGGACACCAACGGCGGCACCACGCTGATCGAGCACTCCGAGGACGTGCACACCGGCTTCGACCTCCGGGGCCTGGGCTGGGATCTGCGGTATGTGCCCGTCGCCGTCTCCACCGGGGTGTGCCCGGACACCGCCGGCGCCTTCTTCAACCAGCAGTACCGCTGGTGCTCCGGCTCGATGAGCCTGCTCGGCAGCAGGAAGTTCTGGCAGCGCGAGATCAAGCTGTCCAGCCGGCTGTGCTACATGTCCGGGTTCTTCTACTACATCCACACGGCGCTGTTCACCTTCGCGGCGCCGGTCATCCCCATCGTGCTGCTGGTGACGATGCCGGAGAAGCTCCGGGTCGAGAACCTGCTCATGGTGGTGCCCAGCATCGTCTACACGACGATCGTCTTCCCGATGTGGCACAAGGCGCCCTACCGCCTGGAGGCCTGGGCCGCCCGCCTGATGTACGGCTGGGCGCACGTCTTCGCCATCTGGGACATCCTGCGCAAGAACCGCATGGGCTGGCAGCCCACCGGCTCCTCCGGTGCCAAGAAGAACAAGACGCGCCGCTTCTGGATCGGCATGTGGGTCTGGAGCGGCGGCACCGCCCTGATCTGGGTGGTCACCGCCGTCTACCGGTCGTTCACGATGGACGCCCCGAACTTCGCGCTGATCCTGTCCTCCGGACTCTTCTACGCCCTGGTCGTGGGCCGTGTCCTGGTGCAGCCGCGTGAGAAGACGGTCGCCTGATGCGGCTCCGCGCCCGCGCCCGTGCCGCCCTGACCGCCGTCCTGCTCACGGTGCTCGTCCTCAGCGGCTGCTCGGTGCTCGGCGGCCCGGACGGCTCCTCGCGGACCAAGGGCGCCGGGGCCGGTTCCCCGCCGAGCCCGGACGCCGACGTCCCCTACGACGTCACCCCGCTGCTGAAGCCGGAGAAGAAGTACTACGGAGCCGCCCTCGACGGCGTGCCGAAGTCCATGGCGCCCGTCGACGCGTACACGCGGATGACCGGCAAGCAGCCGAACCTCCTGGAGTACTACGCGGCCTGGGGCGACGGCTTCGACGCCAGCGGTGTGCGCCGGGCCTGGAAGGAGGGCGCCCTGACACTGATGTCCTGGGAGCCCTTCGACACCAGCCTCGCCGACATCGCGGCCGGCAGGTCGGACCCGTACATCGAGAAGTACGCGAAGGCGGTCCGCACGCTGAACCTGCCCGTCGTGATCGACTTCGCCGACGAGTTCAACGGCTACTGGGAGAAGTGGGGCACGAAGTACGTGACCCCGAAGCAGTTCGTGGCCGCCTGGCGGCACATCCACGACACGTTCGTGGACGCCGGCGCCTCGAACGTGATCTGGGCCTGGTCGCCCAACATCGTCAACCCGGTCAAGAGCGTGCGGCTCGAGCCGTACTACCCGGGCGACGCCTACGTCGACTGGGTCGGCCTCGTCGGCTACTGGACGATCGGCCAGGACAACGCCTTCAGCAGCGTCTTCGGCCCGACCGTCGACGAGATCCGGGCCTTCACGAAGAAGCCCGTGGTGCTGATCGAGACCGCGGCGATGGCGGGTGAGCGGCGACGGGCCGACATCCGCAACCTGTTCGCGGGAGTGGAGGCCGACGACAACATCCTCGGCTTCATCTGGTTCAACCAAAAGAAGCGTGCCGACTGGCGGTTGGAGGCGAGTCCGCTGGCTCTCAAGGAGTTCAGGCGGCTGGCCGCGGACGACCGTTTCGGCTTCGACGTACGGAAGCCGTGATGACCTCGCGAAACGATCACTACACACCCCAGCCCTACGATCCCTACGACGAGGACGACGGCGGCTGGTTCAACTCCAACGGCGTGCCCCCGGCGCAGCCGCAGTACCAGCAGCCGCAGCAGCCGTACTCCGCCGCGATCCCGGAGCAGCCGCGCAGCGACCACGACGACCGGCCGACGTACGCCCTGCGCACGGTCCGGTACCAGCGGGTGCCGGACGACGAGCCCGCCTACCGCATCCCTGAGCCGCCGGAGGCCGGCTGGGAGATGGAGGCGAGCCGGCGGCGGGCCTGGGTCAGCCGGGCCGTGCTGCTGTGCATCCTGGCCGTCCAGGCGGCGCTGTCGCTGCGGCTGTCCAACACCGCGTTCCAGGACGAGGCGCTGTACCTGGCCGCCGGTCACTCCGAGCTCGCCAACCTGCTGCACGGCACCCCGCTGCCCCGCGACTACGCCGCCTACTTCTCCGGCTCGCCGCAGCTCTACCCGGTGCTCGCCGCGGTCGTGGACTCGAAGTTCGGACTGGCCGGGGCGCGCACGCTGAGCCTGTTCTTCATGCTGTGCACCACCGGGCTGCTGTACTCCTTCACCCGGCGGCTGTTCAGCGAGCGGGCCGCGCTGGCCGCCGCCGCGCTCTACGCGGTGATCCAGTCGACCGCGGTCATGGGCTACTTCGCGACCTACGACGCGTGCGCGGTGTTCCTGCTGGCACTGACCACCTGGATCGTGGTGCGCACCGACCGGGCACCCGTGATCACGGTGCTGCTGGCCGCGCCAGTCGGCGTCCTGGCGGTGGGCGTGAAGTACGCGTCCGCGCTCTACCTGCCGACCATCGTCGTGCTCGCGCTGCTCACCGCGTGGCCGCACAAGCGCGGCAAGGCGTTCCTGCGGATGGTGCTGCTCGGCGCCGGCATCGGGGGTCTGGTGGTGCTGGGCATGCACACCACCAACCTGATGGACGGGGTACGGCAGACCACCACCGACCGTGCGCACGGCACCGACACCACCGAGTTCCTGCTGGAGCAGTCCGCCCGATGGGGCGGGCTGATGTTCCTGGCCGCCGTCGGCGGGGCCGTCTCCTACGTCCGGCGCAGCCGCCTGAACGAGTCCCCGCAGGCCCTGCGGCTCAGCGGTCCCGGCTGGCGCTGGCGGGCCCTGCTCGGCCTCGTCCTGTGCGGTACGGCACTGCTGGCACCGGCGTACCAGATCCACCTGGGCACCGTGGTCTCGCTGTTCAAGCACGTCGGTTTCGGTCTGCTCTTCGCCGCGCCGATGGCCGGTGTGGGCGTCAACCGGCTGGTGGGAGCGCACTTCCGCTATCCCCAGCTCGGCATCATGCTCTGGACGGCCGTGCTGTGCCTGGGCATCCAGCAGGCGGACTGGCGCTTCGACGTCTGGCCCAACTCCTCGAAGATGATCGCCACCATCCAGTCCCATGTGGACTCCAGGGGCACCTACCTCGCCTCCACGCCCGAGGTGCCCGTCTACTACCTGCGGGAGAAGTCCTCGCACCGCCAGTGGCACAGCCTCTTCGGCATGGAGTACAAGGACAAGAAGGGCAAGTACTACGGCGGCGACCAGGCCTACAAGGAAGCCGTCAAGGACGGTGACTTCGACCTGATCGTGCTCGACGGGCTCACCAACCCGAGGGTGGACGACATCGTCGCCGCGGCCGTCAGGGGCAACGCCCACTACCGGCTGCTCGCCGAGATCCCGTTCCGCAACGCGAACGGCACGAGCGAGTACCGCATCTGGATCAAGACCTCATGACCGCGTCCGCGCGCCGGGCAGACCCGCGCCGGTTGGGGAGAGCTCCCTTCGGGGCCTCCAGGGGAGGGAACGGAAAGACATGACGGACCAGGAGAGACACCCCGGCGTACCGGTCACCATCGTGATGCCGACGTACGACGAGGCGGCGAACCTGCCCCGGATGGCCGAGCTGGTCCTCGGGCTGCCGATCGACGGGCTGCATCTGAAGATCGTCGACGATTCGAGTCCCGACGGCACCGGGCGGATCGCCGAGGAGCTGGCGGAGAAGTACAACGCCGACGGCGTGCGCCGGATGAGCGTGCTGCACCGCACCGAGAAGGACGGCCTCGGGCGCGCCTACGTCGCGGGCATGAGCGCCGCGCTCGCGGAGGGCGCCGCCTACGTCGTCCAGATGGACGCCGACGGAAGCCATCCCGTCGAGGCGGTCCCGCGGATGCTCGGCACGGCCGTGGCCTCGGGGGTCGGCCTGGTCGTCGGCAGCCGGTACGTCGAGGGCGGCTCGCTGGACGAGGACTGGGGCAGGCACCGCGTCCTGCTGTCCCGGTTCGCCAACCGCTACGCCCGGACCGTGCTCGGCACCGAGATCCGGGACATCACCGCTGGGTTCAACCTGTGGTCGGCACAGACCCTGCGTGACGTGGACCTCGCGACCCTGGACAGCGCCGGCTACAGCTTCCAGGTCGAGCTGAAGTTCAAGGCCGTACGGGCCGGACACAGCGCGGTCGAGATCCCGATCCGGTTCGAGGAGCGCACCGAAGGCGTGTCCAAGATGAACTTCGCCACTCAACTGGAGTCGGCCGTGGTGCCGCTGCGGCTGCGGCTGCGCCACAGACGGGGCTGATCCGGACCGGCAGACGAAGAGAGCTGGGCCTCTTCCTCTTCTTCAGCGCGTTCGCTCCCCGCCGGCAGGACGGGGCCGGCCGGCTATCCGGCCGCCGCTGCCGCCGAGGCCTGTGCCTCGCCCCGCCTGCCGATCTGGCGGAACGCGAACTCGGCCAGGTCGTCGCCGATGGTGAAGACCTTGGTGTCCTTCGTCGTCACGTCCGTGCCGCTTGTGAAGCCGGAGATCGTGAAGTAGGCGTAGCGGCCGTAGGAGTTGGTGGTCGTACGGCACACCGCGCCGTCGCAGAACGACTTGACGCCCTTGCCGGACAGCGAGCGGATGATGGCCTTCTTGTCCGCCTGGGTCTTGACCTTCGTCGCCTGGGCCTCGGAGTCGAAGACGGCCACGCCGACCGTCACCGCGACGTCGTCCTTGGTGTAGGTGACGCGCATCAGCCGGGTGCAGCCGTTGGCCGTCAGGACCTTGGGGAGAGTCGACTGGGCGGCCGAGGCGCAGTTGGTGGTGTCGGCCGTCGGGCCCTTCTTGTACACGGTCGAGCCCATGGTCAACTGCGTGCCGGGGAACAGGAGTTCAGCGCTGAGCGGCGCGGTGTCCTTGGCCTTGCTGGAGATGAACTCCTTCGGGTCCAGCGGCGGCGGAGCGCTGGTCGGCGCGAAGGACGGCGAGGTGGCGCCGGCGCTCGGCAGGGACCCGCTCGCGGGCAGGTTCGTCGGCTTCCCGGAGGCGGTGTCGTCGCCGTTCGCCGAGATGACGGCCATGGCGACGGCCGTCCCGACGCCTATCGTCGCCAGCGCGCCGCCGACTATGAGCAGCACTCTCTTGCGCCGGTTGCGCGTCTCCGCCCGGTCGGCGAGCGCGGCCCAGTCCGGGGTCTCGTCGTCGACGTTGCCGCCCCACGGCTGCTGCGATTGCGGTTTCCAGGGATCCCACTGGGACTGGGGTCCCCCCTGCCCGAAGCTCATGGGTCGCATCCTAGACGGGGGGACGGGGGTACCGGTGCGCCTCAACGAGGCCTGTGGGAACTGACGTTGAGATGTCGCGTTGAGTGTTTTCGCCGTCGCTTTCCGTGCGCGCTCCGGTCGGTCCCGCCGCGTTTTGACCCGTCCGGGCAGGCGCGGGTACTCTTACGGTTTGTTATGCGTATCGGCCTGGTCGTTCTCAGGCGAGAGGCCCTTGCGTAGGTTCCCTGGAGCAGTTACCAGTGGGCGGCATACGGGCGCTGGACCCGGCACTGTCGTCCCCAGCTGCACGATCGCTTCAGTGATGCCAATTTCAGCACCCATCCACTGAAGAAGAAGGCTGCGAAGTGCGTACGTACAGCCCCAAGCCCGGCGATGTGACTCGCCAGTGGCACGTCATCGACGCCCAGGACATCGTCCTCGGCCGTCTGGCTACCACTGCCGCGAACCTCCTCCGCGGCAAGCACAAGCCGACCTATGCCCCGCACATGGACATGGGCGACTTCGTCATCATCATCAACGCCGACAAGGTTCACCTGTCCGGCAACAAGAAGACCCAGAAGCTGGCGTACCGCCACTCCGGCTACCCGGGTGGTCTGCGCTCCGTCCGCTACGACGAGCTGCTGGCGAAGAACCCCGAGAAGGCCGTCGAGAAGGCCATCAAGGGCATGATCCCCAAGAACACCCTGGGCCGTCAGATGATCAGCAAGCTGAAGGTCTACTCGGGCGACCAGCACCCGCACGCTGCCCAGCAGCCGGTGCCGTTCGAGATCACCCAGGTCGCGCAGTAGTTCCGGCCACACCCCTAAACAGAAAAGAATCTGAGGAGAACCGTGGCCGAGACCACCGTTGAGCAGCCGGTCGAAGACACCGAGACCGAGCTCGTCGACATCGAGAGCTACACCACCGAGTCCGAGGTGCCCGTCGAGGGCGAGTACACCTCCGAGTCGCTCGCCGGCCGCTTCGGCGACCCGCAGCCCGCCGCCGGCCTGGGCCGCCGCAAGAACGCCATCGCGCGCGTCCGCATCGTGCCCGGCACCGGCAAGTGGAAGGTCAACGGGCGCACGCTCGAGGACTACTTCCCGAACAAGGTCCACCAGCAGGAAGTCAACGAGCCCTTCAAGGTGCTCGAGCTCGACGGCCGCTACGACGTCATCGCCCGCATCTCGGGCGGCGGCGTCTCCGGTCAGGCCGGCGCCCTGCGCCTCGGCGTGGCCCGCGCGCTGAACGAGGCCGACGTGGACAACAACCGCGGCGCCCTGAAGAAGGCCGGTTACCTCCGTCGCGACGACCGTGCGGTCGAGCGCAAGAAGGCCGGTCTCAAGAAGGCCCGCAAGGCTCCGCAGTACAGCAAGCGCTAAATCGCGCCTGCTCTGCAGTCTGTACTCCGAACGCCCCGGCGGCACGCCAGTCGTGCCGCCGGGGCGTTCGTTTATCACAGCGCGGGGCGTATAACGGCACAAGACGCTCAAAGGCTTGTGTGATCGGATGAACAGGCATCCTATGCCTGGAACGCAGGACATTCGCCTTGCAGGATTTTCGCCTTCCTCAGGAGGACAAGTGGGACGACTCTTCGGCACGGACGGCGTGCGCGGTGTCGCCAACGCGGATCTGACGGCCGAGCTGGCCCTCGGCCTCTCCGTCGCGGCGGCACATGTACTCGCCGAGGCGGGCACGTTCGCCGGCCACCGGGCAACGGCCGTGGTCGGGCGGGACCCGCGCGCGTCCGGGGAGTTCCTGGAGGCCGCCGTGGTCGCCGGCCTCGCCAGCTCGGGAGTGGACGTACTGCTCGTCGGTGTGCTGCCCACCCCCGCGGTGGCGTATCTCACCGGTGTGCTGGGCGCCGACCTCGGTGTGGTGCTCTCCGCGAGCCACAACGCCATGCCCGACAACGGCCTGAAGTTCCTCGCGCGCGGCGGGCACAAGCTCGACGACGAGCTGGAGGACCGGATCGAGAAGGTCTACGAGGAGCACCGCACCGGCGCCCCCTGGGACCGCCCGACCGGCTCCGGCGTCGGCCGGGTCCGGCACTACAACGAAGGCTTCGACCAGTACGTCGCCCACCTCATCGGCGTGCTCCCGAACCGCCTCGACGGCCTGAAGATCGTCCTCGACGAGGCGCACGGCGCCGCCGCCCGCGTCTCCCCGGAGGCCTTCTCCCGGGCCGGCGCCGAGATCATCACCATCGGCACCGACCCCGACGGCCTCAACATCAACGACGGCTGCGGCTCCACCCACCTCGGGCTGCTCAAGGCCGCCGTCGTCGAGCACGGCGCGGACTTCGGCATCGCGCACGACGGCGACGCCGACCGCTGCCTGGCCGTGGACCACACCGGCGAAGAGGTCGACGGGGACCAGATCATGGCCGTACTCGCGCTGGCGATGCGGGAGCGTTCCGCACTGCGCTCCGACACCGTCGTCGCGACCGTCATGTCGAACCTCGGCTTCAAACTGGCCATGGAACGCGAGGGGTTGACGCTCGTCCAGACCGCGGTCGGCGACCGCTACGTCCTGGAGGAGATGAAGGAGCACGGCTACGCGCTCGGCGGCGAGCAGTCCGGGCACGTCATCATCCTCGACCACGCCACCACCGGCGACGGCACGCTGACCGGCCTGATGCTCGCGGCCCGCGTCGCCGACACCGGCCGTACGCTCAAGGACCTCGCGTCCGTGATGGTGCGGCTGCCGCAGGTGCTCATCAATGTGCCGGACGTGGACCGCACGCGGGTGGGCACGTCCGCGGATCTCGCTGCCGCGGTCGCCGAGGCGGAGCGTGAACTCGGGTCCACGGGGCGGGTGTTGCTGCGGCCTTCGGGTACCGAGCCGTTGGTGCGGGTGATGGTCGAGGCCGCCGACATCGACCAGGCGCGCTCTGTGGCCGGGCGGTTGGCGGACGCGGTGAAGTCGGCGCTCGGCTAAGGGAGTCGAGCGGCGGCGCGCTCACGCTGCCAGGTCCAGAACGACTTCTGGGCCAGCAGTGTGAGCGTGCCCGCCACCACGATCCCGCCGAGGTTGGCGAGCAACTGCCAGGTGGAGCCCCACGTCTGGGAGTAGTCCCGGTAGCTGAAGGCGACGGCGGCGTTCGCGGCGGCCGGGACGGTCGTCACCGAGATCGCCACCCCGATCAGCGCACCGGACTTCGCGGACGTCAGCGACAGCGTGCCCGCGATGCCGGCCAGGAACGCCACGACGAAGGACATCCAGTCGGGCTTCCAGATGAAGGCCGTGTTGGGCCGGGCCGCCTCCACCATCGACTTCTCGAACAGCCCGAACGCGTCCAGCAGCCAGCTGAAGCCCACCGTCAGCACCATGGCCGCCGCGAACCCGGCGAGCAGCGCCCACAGCGACCGCCACACCAGGTGCGGCGCCTTCCGCACCAGCGCCGTCGAGATCCCCGCGAGCGGCCCGAACTCCGGTCCCACGGCCATCGCGCCCACGATCAGGATTGCGTTGTCCAGCATCACACCGCAGGCCGCGAGCATCGTGGCGACGGCCAGGAACGCGACGTAGGTGACGGTGAGCGTCGACTCCTCGTGCACCGCGTCCGCCAGGTGTTCCCACAGCACCGCGTCCGCGCCCTCGCCGGGCGCCTCGTCCTCCGCCTTGTCGGCCCGCTTCGACAGCGACAGGTCGATGTTCTCGACGGCGATGGAACCGGTCCGGTCGAGCCCCAACCCCCTTAGCCCGTCGATGAGTTCGTCGCCGGCCTCGCGGGCGACGTCGCACATCACGACATCGCCGGCCGGGTTGCGGGCGGCGCCCGCCAACACGACCAGATGCGTGGTGCCGACGGTCGTCTCGATCAGCCGGACGACGTCGTCGGTCCGGTCGGCGGGGGTGATCAGGCGCAGGTGCAGCATGACGCACTTCTATCAGGCGGCTCTACAGCTTCCGCAGGCTGAGCCGCCGCACCTTGTGGTCCTGGCCCTTGCGGATGACCAGGGTGGCTCGGCCCCGCGTCGGGGCGATGTTCTCCACCAGGTTGGGCTTGTTGATGGTGCGCCAGAGGGTGCGGGCGTAGTCGACGGCCTCGTCCTCGGAGACCTGGGTGTACTTGCGGAAGTACGAGTCCGGGTTCTGGAACGCGGTGGCCCGCAGCTTGCGGAACCGGTTCAGGTACCAGCGCTCGATGTCCTCGGCGCTCGCGTCGACGTACACACTGAAGTCGAAGTAGTCGGCGAGACCCACCCGGGTGCGGCCGTCCTTGCCGGGGAGGGCGGGCTGGAGCACGTTCAGGCCCTCCACGATCAGGATGTCCGGGCGCCGGACCGTGAGCCGCTGGTCGGGGACGATGTCGTAGATCAGGTGGGAGTAGACGGGGGCGGTGACCTCGTCCTTGCCCGCCTTGATGTCGGCGACGAAACGGGTCAGTGCCCGGCGGTCGTACGACTCCGGGAACCCCTTCCGCGACATCAGCCCGCGCGCCTCCAACTCCCTTGTGGGCAGCAGGAATCCGTCCGTGGTGACCAGCTCGACGCGCGGGTGCTCGGGCCAGCGGGAGAGCAGCGCCTGGAGGAGGCGCGCGACGGTCGACTTTCCTACGGCCACCGACCCCGCGACGCCTATCACGAACGGCGTGCCCGACTGGGAGCCCTGCTCGCCCAGGAACGTGTTCAGCGCGCTTCTCAGGCCGTCCGTGGCGCCGACGTAGAGGTTCAGGAGTCTGGACAGCGGGAGGTAGATGTCCCGCACCTCGTCGAGGTCGATGACATCGCCGAGGCCACGCAGCTTCTCGACCTCGTCGGCGGTGAGCGGCAGCGGCGTCTTGTCGCGCAGCGCGCTCCACTCGGCTCGGGTGAGGTCGACGTAGGGAGTCGCCTCCGGCTTGTGCCGGTGGGCGCTCCGGGGCATCGGGGAGACCGGAGAGATCACCAGTCCATTGTTAACGGAGTTTGAACGGGGTGGTGGGTGGGGTGCGTCACCCCGGGTGTCCGGGAGCCGTAGCAGGCGCTTCCACCGGTGGCCGGAATTTCCGGAATCGGGCACGAAGTGCCGTGTTCGGGAGGGCTTCGGCGCCTAGGCTGCCGCGCATGTGCGGAATCGTGGGATACGTGGGGTCGCAGTCGGCGCTCGATGTGGTGATGGCCGGGCTGAAGCGGCTGGAGTACCGGGGTTACGACTCGTCGGGTGTCGCCGTGCTCGCGGACGGCGGGCTGGCGGCGGCGAAGCGGGCCGGGAAACTCGTCAATCTGGAGAAGGAACTGGTCGACCGGCCGCTGCCGGCGGGGTCGACCGGCATCGGACACACGCGCTGGGCCACGCACGGCGGTCCTACGGACGCCAACGCCCATCCGCACCTCGACAACGCGGGGCGGGTCGCCGTCGTCCACAACGGCATCATCGAGAACTTCGCCTGTCTGCGGGCCGAGCTGACCGAGCGCGGGCACGACCTCGCCTCCGACACGGACACCGAGGTGGTCGCGCATCTGCTGGCCGAGGAGTTCTCGGCGTGCGCGGACCTCGCGGAGGCGATGCGGCAGGTGAGCCGGCGGCTTGAGGGCGCGTTCACGCTGGTCGCGGTGCACGCCGATGAACCGGACGTGGTCGTCGGCGCGCGGCGCAACTCGCCGCTCGTGGTCGGTGTCGGCGAGGGTGAGGCCTTTCTCGCCTCCGACGTCGCCGCGTTCATCGCCCACACGCGGTCCGCGATCGAGCTGGGCCAGGACCAGGTGGTCGAGCTGCGCCGCGACGGCGTGACGGTCACCGGATTCGACGGCGCTCCCGCCGAGGTCCGCTCCTACCACGTCGACTGGGACGCCTCCGCCGCCGAGAAGGGCGGCTACGACTACTTCATGCTCAAGGAGATCGCCGAGCAGCCGAAGGCGGTCGCGGACACGCTGCTGGGCCGGATCGACGCGGCCGGCCTGCTCACGCTGGACGAAGTCCGCATCCCCGTCCACGAGCTGAGGGAGATCGACAAGGTCGTCATCGTCGCCTGCGGTACGGCCTTCCACGCCGGGCTGATCGCGAAGTACGCCATCGAGCACTGGACGCGGATCCCGTGCGAGGTGGAGCTGGCGAGCGAGTTCCGCTACCGGGACCCGATCCTGGGCGCGCGCTCCCTGGTCATCGCCATCTCGCAGTCCGGCGAGACGATGGACACGCTGATGGCGCTGCGGCACGCCCGTGAGCAGGGCTCGAAGGTCCTCGCCATCTGCAACACCAACGGGTCGACGATTCCCCGTGAGTCGGACGCGGTGCTGTACACGCACGCCGGCCCGGAGGTCGCCGTGGCGTCGACGAAGGCGTTCCTGACCCAGCTGGTGGCGTGCTACCTGGTCGCCCTCTACCTCGGCCAGGTGCGGGGCACCAAGTGGGGCGACGAGATCCAGGCCGTCATCCGCGACCTCTCGCAGATCTCCGGCGAGGTCGAACGGGTGCTGGAAACCATGGAGCCGGTACGGGAGTTGGCCCGGTCGGTGGCGTCGAAGAACACCGTGCTCTTCCTCGGCCGCCATGTCGGCTACCCCGTCGCTCTCGAAGGCGCCCTGAAACTCAAGGAGTTGGCGTACATGCACGCCGAGGGCTTCGCGGCGGGCGAGCTGAAGCACGGCCCGATCGCGCTGATCGAGGAGGGCATGCCGGTCGTGGTCGTCGTACCGTCCCCGCGCGGCCGCTCCGTCCTCCACGACAAGATCGTGTCCAACATCCAGGAGATCCGGGCGCGGGGCGCGATGACCATCGTGATCGCGGAGGAGGGCGACGAGACGGTCGTCCCGTACGCCGACCACCTGATCCGGATCCCCGCCACCCCCACCCTCCTCCAACCCCTCGTCGCCACCGTCCCCTTGCAGGTCTTCGCCTGCGAACTCGCCACGGCCCGCGGCAACGAGGTGGACCAGCCGCGGAACCTGGCGAAGTCGGTGACGGTGGAGTGAGCCGGTGCCGGTGACCGGGGTGCGGAAGGCGGGCCCTAACCCGCCTTCTGCATCGCGTTGTCCAGATGCGTGATGACCGCCGCCACGTCGTCGTTCTCCGTGTGGCGGATCAGTTCCAGGGCCGGGCGGACCAGGGCGCCCGGGCGGGCGATAAGGCGCGCCAGTACGGCGGCCCGGATGTCGAGGCGGTCGATGGTGGCCTCGCGTTCCTTTTCGTTCTGGCCGGACAGGACGACGGTGTTGTGCCACGCCTCCGCGCGGGACTGCACGATGCTGAAGTCGAGGATCTGCTCGTCGGTGCGGCCGCCGACCTTGTCCAGGAGCGACAGGAGCGGGGACACGGCGTCCACCGAGTCCTGCACCGCCAGGACCACCCGCGCGAGGATGTCGTTGATCAGCAGGTAGTCGTGCTGGAGGGCGTGGATGTCCGCGCCGGGGCTGGTCCGGGCGGCGGCGACCGCCAGGTCCAGGTTGATGTGCGCGTTCACGCCGAGGATCAGGTGCTGGACGATGACGGTGTCGCGGTCGTCCAGCAGTCCGAACGTCTCGCGCCAGCAGCGCGGTCCGCCGCGGTCGCGCAGCCAGGCGTCGTGGGCCTCGAAGTAGCGGTTGCCGAAGAGCGTGTCGAAACGGTCCATCCGGGGGCCGTCCTGGAACTGACCGGCGTGGATGGCCTTACGGATCTCGACGGTCACCTGCCGGTACAGGGCCGCGAAGTAGCCGATCCGGTCACCGGTGCGGGTCGCCTCCCGCACGATCTCCGCGAGCCCGTCCACCACTTCGTCGATGTTCTGTGCTGCCGCCATGCCCAACTCCCTTTACCGGAGCCACAGTTCGGACTGCCCAGTCTCACCGATACCGGCCGCTCCGGTACGGCTCACCCGCACATGCGTGCCTCACCCCGCCCGCCACCGCTGCTCCGCGCCCCCGGACAACGGCACCAGCGAGACCCCGTCCCCGTCGCCCGGGGCCATCCCCGTCAGGATCGCGATCGCCGGGCGGATCACCCCGTCCGGGTCCACCGTGAAGCTCAGGTTCTCGCCGTGACTCCCGTCCACCGAATCGCACTCCCAGATGCCGACCCCCTTGTCCACGGACCCCCGGCTGTCCAGGCACAGATCGGAGTCGGCGGACGACTGCACCACCCCGCGGGTCGCGTCCACGCGCCACAGCTGGGTGTCCGACGAGGTGCAGGGGGCCGTGATCACATCCGTGCCCTCCGTCAGGTCGCCGTCCCGGATGTCCAGGCACCGGCCCGTGGAGACGTTCACGACGCGGGCGTAGGTGCCGTTCGGCGCGTGGCTGGTCGGGGAGGGTGTGGGGGAGGGGCTCGGCTTCGAACTCCTGCTGGGGGATGGCGATTTGGAGGGTGACGGTGAGGGTGTCGGTGTCACCGGGACCGTTGCCGTCACCGTCACCTCCGACGGGGTCGACGGGACCGCCACCGTGGCCGCCGCCGCACCCGGACGCGGTGAGTCGCCCGGCCGCAACAGGAAGAACAGCAGCGGCACCAACGCCACGCCCAGCGCCGCCGAGGCCAGCACCAGCCGGCGCGCGGGCGACCAGGTCGAGGGCGCCCAGGTCGAGGGCGCCCAGGTCGCGGGAGTCCCAAGGGCGTTGCCCCTCGCCTCGGCGCGGGTCCGCAGCGCGTACGGCGCTCCGGACCACGGCAGCAGCCCCTCCGCCAGCGTCGCCCGCGGAGCGTCCCGCAGCGCCGTCAGTTCCTCGTACGCGCCCGTGCAGTGGGCGCAGTGCGCCATGTGGGCGTGCAGATCGGCGCTGTCGCGGGGGTTGTCGGGGCGTACCGACTCCTCGATCAGGCGCCGGAAGTCACCGCAGCGCGGGTCGTCGGAGGCGGCCAGGCGGGACTTCAGGCAGGCCTGGGCCATGGCCTGGAGGGCCCGTTCGGTGCCGTGGACGACGTCCTCGTGGGTGAGGCCGAGGTAGGCGGCGGTCACGGTCTCCGGTTCCCGCTCGACGACGCCGTACCAGACCAGGCCCTGGGTGCGGGCGGGGAGGGACTGGAAGGCCGGGAGCATGGTGGGCTTCGGGGCCGCCGTGTTCAGGAGCAGGAGGAGGCCGGAATCCAGGCCGGCCGAGCGGTCGTCCAGGGACCAGGAGGTGGCCACCCGCCCTGTCAGCAGCAGGAGTTGGTGCCGCCAGGGGACTCCCGGGTCCACCCCGCGTGCCGTCTCGCGGGCCGCGAGGGTGAACGCCTGCGCCGCCAACTGCCGTGCCGCAGGCTCACTGGTGGTGCACAGGCGGGCGTAGGACAGCACGGAGGGCTGGTGCCGGGCGCGGAGTTCCTGGAGCGCCGGGTAGACCGTGGACGTGCCGGCGCGCAGCAGTTCCGTGAGCCGCGCGTCGGAGGCGTCGGCGGGTGTGCCGCCGTACTCCTCGGAGTGAACCATTCACCCGCCTCCTCGCGCCCGTCCTGACGTACCAGCCAGTTTGTCGGGTGACCATAGTGGTGGAAGGAGACCGGTGGGGAAAGAGGTTTCTGTGGGTAACCCGGTAGTGCCGGAGCCCAGGGGAGTACCGGGGAACGCCTGAGCGCGGCACACGCACACGCGCGCCGCGCTCAGTGGCAGGCAGGGGGACGGGCCGAGGGCTACTCCTCGACCGTCAGGCCCTTCCGCAGCTTCACCAGCGTCCGCGACAGCAGCCGCGACACATGCATCTGCGAGATGCCCAGTTCGTCGCCGATCTCCGACTGCGTCATGTTGGCGACGAAGCGCAGGGAGAGGATCTGCCGGTCCCGCTGCGGGAGTTCGGCGATCAGCGGCTTCAACGACTCGACGTACTCGATGCCTTCGAGCCCGTGGTCCTCGTAGCCGATACGGTCCGCGAGCGCGCCCTCGGAGTCGTCCTCCTCCGGCTGGGCGTCAAGTGAGCTGGCGGTGTAGGCGTTTGACGCCGCCATGCCCTCGACGACCTCGTCGCGGGAGAGCTTCAGGCGCTCCGCCAGCTCGGCCACGGTGGGGGCGCGGTCGAGCTGCTGGGCCAGTTCGTCGCCGGCCTTGGCCAGGTCGAGCCGGAGTTCCTGGAGCCGTCGCGGGACGCGCACGGACCACGAGGTGTCGCGGAAGAAGCGCTTGATCTCACCGACGATGGTGGGCATCGCGAAGGTGGGGAACTCGACGCCGCGGCTGAGTTCGAAGCGGTCGATCGCCTTGATCAGGCCGATCGTGCCGACCTGGATGATGTCCTCCATCGGCTCGCTGCGCGAACGGAAGCGGGAGGCGGCGAACTTGACCAGCGCGAGGTTGAGTTCGACGAGCGTGTTGCGGACGTACGAGTAGGAGTGCGTGCCCTCTTCGAGGGACTCCAGCCGCTCGAAGAGCGTCTTGGACAGAGCGCGTGCGTCGACGGCTCCGATCTCGTCGTACGGGGGGATCTCGGGGAGTCCCTCGATGATGGGATTGGGATCCAGTTGTGCCGGTGGGGGTGTCGACGTCGCTGTCGGGGTAGGCGATGCGTCGAGCCGGGGTGACATGGTGTCCTCCATCGTTCTCGGCATATGGCTGCCGGAGCCGGTGCGTGCACTGCGGAGTGCGGCGCCTCCAAAGCCGGTCGTGTCGGTCGGTCGGACGGTCGTCATGCGAATGTCCAAAAGTGTGTCTCTACTAGCCCTACCCGTTTTCCGGAGCCCGCCGCAAGTGCGCTGTGTACCCATATGTCCACTTGTGGGCGGTTGTTCGGGTGTCGGAGAGTGTGAGGAAGGCGTAGTGTTCCAGGGCGAACGTCAACAGCCACGACCTCGGGAGAGAGAGACGGCATGGACCGCGGGACGGTCGGCAGCGCACAGTCTGGCCGGCTTCTGGTCGAGGTGCGGAAACAGGGCCTCAGCGCCGTCGTGACACCGGCGGGTGAGTTGGATCACCACACCGCCGATCTGTTGCGCGAACCGCTGGACGAGCTGCTCGCCCATGGGCACGCACGGCTCGTCGTGGACTGCTCACGCCTGGAGTTCTGCGACTCCACGGGCCTGAACGTACTGCTCGGCGCACGCCTGAAGGCGGAGGCCGCGGACGGCGGAGTGCACCTCGCGGGGATGAAGCCCGCGGTGGCGCGCGTATTCGAGATCACGGGGGCGGATGCGGTCTTCACCGTCCACGACACCCTTGAGGCCGCCCTCGCCGACGAATAAGGGGTGTTTTGCCGGTTCGCCCGGGCAGGAGAACCTCTGAACCTGTCGGCGACCGGAGCGACGAAAACACCCCCGACCCACGTACTAGTGACTGTTGAACACGTACCGACCCTTGAACACGTACCGACTCTTGACTCGTGAACCGGTGAATCGGTGAGGTGAAGCGCTGATGAGCACCACCCGGCCCTACCCGCCGGGCGACCGCCCGGAGCCCGGTGGCGCTACGGGGGCGCCCGCGGGGGGCGCTTCCGTGCCGTCCGCCGGGGACGACGCCGAACCGGCCGCCGGCCGGCTCACCCGCAGACTCGGGTTCGCGGGGGAGAGCGGGGTCGTCCCGCTCGCCCGCGACTTCGCCCGCCAGGCCCTCTACGCCTGGGGCTGGCTGCCCGCCGAGAGCGCCGACCGCCGTGCCGCCGCCGAGGACGTGCTCCTCGTCGTCTCCGAGCTCGTCACCAACGCCTGTCTGCACGCCGAAGGGCCGGACGAGATGTGGATCACCTGCGAGAACAAGGTGATCCGGGTCGAGGTCTCCGACCGCGGCACCGGCCAGCCCGCCCCCAGAACCCCGCACCGCGCCGGCCGCCCCGGCGGCCACGGCATGTTCATCGTGCAGCGGCTGTGCCTGGACTGGGGGGTCGTACGGACTCCGGGCGTCACCGGAAAGACCGTGTGGGCGGAGCTCGGAGCACCGGCCTAGCGCGGGCCCGGCGCCGACGGGAGCTCTACAAGAAAATCGTTTCCCCGACAACTGACGCACGCCGGATCGTCACAACTCCGGCGTGCGCTTTGCCTTCCCTCCTCACGACCCCGGGCGTACCTTGACGGCCGATCTGATGTGCCGTCAGGAATGAGGGGACCGTGTCGTACCAGAAACGAACCGCAGCGCTCGCGTCCGTCGCGGCCCTGGCCGGCTCGGCGGTATTCATGGCCGCCCCCGCAGCCCGGGCCGACGTGGTCGACGTCAACTACAAGTGCCAGACACCGATCGGCGTCAAGACCGCCGTCTCGCCCATCGACATCAAGGGCGTCAAGAGCGGCAGCGGCTACAAGCTCACCATGTCCTGGCAGAAGGGCGTCTCCTCCAGCCCCGTCGAACTCGGCAAGGGCGCCATGAGCCCGAGCGCCACCATCAAGGTGGGCGGCGCCGACAGCGGCACCGTCTCCGTGTCGGGCCCCGCCAACGCCGCCGCGATCCCCGCCAACACCCCCATCAAAATCAACGACTTGACCGGCACGTACACCCCGAAGGCCAGCGGCAAGGTCACCTTCACGGCGGCCATTCTCACCATCAAGGCCCTCGGTACGACGACCACCTGCACGCCCACCAACAGCCCCGGCCCGTCTCTGACGCTCGACGTCACAGCGGCGAGCGGGTCGTCGGGATCCAGCGGCTCGACGGGCAGCGACACCGGTACGGACTCCGGCGGCACGCTCCCCAAGACCGGCCCCGACGACTCGGTCATCGCCCTCGGCACGCTCGGCGGCACCGTGCTGCTCGCCGGCGCGGCGGGCACCCTGTGGCTGACCCGGCGCAACCAGACGGCCCGCGCCCGCCGTTGACAGCCCCCGCACGTCCGCCGTGGAGCCGCCCATGCTGTCGACCGCCCGCGTCCTGTGCCTGTCCCTCCTCGCCGTGCTGAGCGCCGCGCCCACCGCGACGGCCGCCGACGGCTGGTCCCTCGCGCCCGCGGGCGGCGGACGTCCGGCCTGCTACGCCGAGGGCGAGCCCGGCACGACCCTCCAGGACGCGGTGTCCGTGACCAACCCCACCACCCGGCCGGTCACCGTACGACTGCGCGGCACGGGCGTCCCGATCACCTTCGCCGCCACGGCAGTTCGCGTACCCGCCCGCACCCGCGCCGACATCCCGTTCACGGTGAACGTCCCCGCCACCGCCGCACCCGGCGACCGCACCGGCACGATCGCGGCCCGCGACCCGGACGGCCGCGAGGCGACGGTACGACTCCAACTCCACGTCGACGGCCCGGCGTTGACCGCACTGACCGTCGAACACCTCGCCGTCCACGGCGACCGCATCACCTACGACCTGGTCAACCGCGGCACCACACCCCTCACCCCGAGCCTCGCCGTCCACGCCACCGGCGTCCTCGGCACCCGCCTCGACCGCGCCCCGCACACCCTCCCCGTCCGACTCGCGCCAGGCCGCCGCCTGAAACTCACCGAACCCTGGCACCACCCCGCCCTCGACGCGGTCGACATCCGCCTCACGGTCACGGCGGAGGGCGGCGCCCACGACACGGCCGAGACATCGGCACGCTTCGTGCCATGGACCGGCGCGGCGGCGGGGACCGCGGGTGCCCTGACGGCCGGGGGCGCGCTGTTTCTCGTACGACGCCGGCGGCGCCGTAGGGACGACGACGGTCGCGCGGCCGAACACCCGCGCACGGAAGCCGAGTTGACGGGAGCGGTGATGTGAGCGGCAAGGTGCGGATCTCGGCGCTGGTGGCGGTGCTCGCACTGCTTCTGCTGCCGCCGGCGGGGGCGACACCGGCCGCGGCGGCCGACGGACCGAAGGTGACGCTCTCCAAGCCACAGGCGGGGACCGGCGGTTCGATCACCGTCTCCGGCAGCGGCTGGCGGACGCACGCCCTGCTCATGGTGCTGATCTGCGGGCAGGCCACGCCCGCGCGCGGGGTGATCGGCGGCACCAACTCCTGCGCCAACGCGGACGGCCGGGCCGTCACGACCGACGCCAAGGGCGTCTTCAGCAAGAAACTGCCGGTCTCCGAACCGCCGGTGCCCTGCCCGTGCGTGGTGCATGTGGCGACCGTGACCGGGGCGAGCGCGTCGGCGGACGCCGTCTTCCAGGTGGCGGGCCACGCGGTCGAACCACTGCCCGCCGAACCGTCGACCGGACGGCTGTCGGTCCTCTCCGACACCCGCCTCGACGGTTCCAGCGGGCTGCTGACCTGGTTCGGGGCACCGGCGTCCCGCACACTCGTCTTCACCGTCGGCAACGCCGGCTCGTCCCCCGTCAAGAACCCCGTGTTCCAAGTTGGCACCTCCCACGGGGTGTTCGCACCGCAGTGGGACGACCAGCAGTTCAGCGGCACGATCGCGCCCGGCGGCAGGGCGGAGATCAAACTCCCGGTCGAACTCTCGGCCGGGGCGCACGGCGACTACAGCGTCTCCCTCAAGTACGGCGGCCGGGTGCTCGCCGAGGAGCCGTGGGGCGTGGGCCGCCCCTGGGGCGTGACCCTGTTCTGGATCCTGCTCTGCGTGGTCGTACCGGCGGCGGTGTTCCGCGTCGGCATGGCCGTGGTGGACCGGATACGGCCGCGCAAGGCGGGCCGCAGCAAGGGCCCGGCCCGGCACCGGGGCCTGCACATGCCTGTCCAACTCACCCTGCGCATGCCGAAGATCGGCACGCCGGCTGCCGCGCAGCAGACAACTCCTCAGACTTCGACCTTGCCGTGGTTCACCCCGGACTCCGATCCGGGCACGGCCGGCCGGCTCTCCGCACCGCACGACGACAGTCCGACGACTCCCACCAGGAAGGGACCCACGTGAGCAAGCGAAGGAGAGTCATACCGGCCGGCGGAGGCGGTGTACGGAGAGCGGGCGCGGCGACGTTCGCGCTGGTCCTCGGCGGCGCCTGCCTCGTGCTCGGCCTGACCGCCGGGACCGCGCAGGCCGCCGAGGTTTCCTACGCCACCCACTGTGTGCCGCCCGCGGGGGTCGCCGACCCGGTCGACGGCACCACCAAGGTCGAGATCACCGCCCCCACCACGGCGAAGGTCGGCGACACCGTCGACATCACCTGGAAGTTCGTGCAGGCGGCGTCCAAGAACCCGGACATCATCGTCATCGGCGAGAACCAGGTCCAGCCGTCCGGCACGCTCAAGGCGGCCGGTGCCCAGACCGCCGACATCGCCATGCAGGGGCCGCGCAAGAACCCGGAGATCCCCAAGGGCGGCGACATGGTGCTGTCCGACATGACCGGCACGCTGAAACTGACGTCGCCCGGTGAGGTGACGCTCACGCCGGACGCGTACACGGTCAACGCGTACGGGACGAACACCGTGTGCACGCCGACGGCCACGGTGCCGAAGGCGGCGACCATCGAGGTGACCGGTACCGGTTCGAGCGAGTCGGCGAGCCCGTCGGACAGCACCTCGGCCTCGGCGTCCCCCTCGGACTCGGCTTCGGAGTCGGCCTCCGCGTCCACGTCGGCCTCGGCCTCGGCTTCGGCGTCCGACGGCACAGGTAGCGGCCAGACCGACTTCACCGGCAAAGAGGTCTCCGTCCCGTACGCGTGCAAGACGCCGATCGGTGACAAGAGCGCGACCTCGCCCGTGCAGATCAACGCCAAGAAGGACGGCGGGAGTTACGACCTCACCGTGCAGTTCAACGGCTCCGTGATGGACAGCCCCGCCGACATCCCGGCGAACTCCGTCAGCCCCTCGATGGAGGTGGTCCTCGGCGGCGCGGACAAGGGCACCGTGCACGTGGAGGGACCGACGAACTCCTCCGCCATCAAGTCCGGCGACCCGATCGAGATCCCCGACCTGACCGGAACGTACAAGCCCGGCGCGAGCGGTACGTCGACGCTGGCTCCCGGAGTTCTGACGGTCAAGGCCCTCGGTACGACGACCACCTGCACGCCGACCAAGTCCGAAGTCTCCCTGACCCTGGACACCACGGAGCAGGCGAGCGGCGCGTCCGGCAGTACGTCGTCGTCATCCACCTCGACCTCCGGCGGCCTGGCGGAGACCGGCTCCGACAGCCATGGCGGTCTCAAGGCGCTCGGCCTTGTGTCCGGTACGGCGATTCTGTTGGGTGTGGCGGTGTTCACGTTCCTGCCTGGGCGGAGGCGGCTGCGGTAGACAAGTGCTGGTTGGCCACTCGCTTCTTGTCAGTGTCGGGCTTCCGCGGACCGAGTAAAGGGCGCTGCGCTGCGCTCCGCGTCGGCTTCGCCGATGGCCCTGCGGGCCACCCTTGACTAGGTCCGCTCCAGCCCGTTTGAGAAGCGAGCGAGTGGCCGGGAGGAGTGGGGGGCCGGGGCATGCCGGCCCTTACGTGGGCTGCGTTGTGGGCCGGTGTTACGGGGCGCGTTCGCGTCTCGCCTGCACGCCGGGCTGGCTTAGCGGCCAACCGTCGGGTGGGGCTTCCGGGACCGGCGGGGGAGGGGATGGGGGGTGCTGGAGGCTGGGGGTAAAGCTAACCACTGATGTGCGCCGTGACTGGTTAGAAATGGCCCCGGCTTCCAGGGAGGACAGGTCTGGATGGGGCGGGGACTGGGGGGATGTGACACCCGTCGGTCCCCGACCGACTGCCGCATTTCTGCTTTCTGCGGACCGCCGCACCCCGGCCACGCAGCCCAGCCCAGGACGGACCGGTCCGGAGTCGTCTGTTGTCTGGGGAGGTTCCCGCCGGGCGTTGGCCGCTGAGCCCGCCCGGCGTGCTGGCGAGACGCAGACGCGCCCCGTAACTCTGGCCCGCAACGCAGCCGACGTAAGGGGCCGAGTTACCTCGGCCCCTCATTCCTCCGGGCCACTCGCTCGCTTCTCAAACGGGCTGGAGCGGACCTAGTCAAGGGTGGCCCGCAGGGCCATCGCCGTAGGCGACGCGAAGCGCCCTTTACTCGGTCCGTGGAAGCCCGACACTGGCAAAGAAGCGAGTGGCCCAACGGCACCGTCAAAACGCCGGCAGCATGAACACCGGTGTCAGTGCACATCCCCCATGAGCTCCCGCACCTTCTTCCGGTACATCCACACCGCCGCGCCGGCGAGCACCGCAAGAACGGCCTGCAACGCGACGATGCCGGTCTTGTTCAGGTCCACTCCGGCGATCGACAGCAGACCCGTCGTCGCGTCGCCCGCCGTGACCGCGAGGAACCAGACGCCCATCATCTGGGAGGCGTACTTGGCCGGAGCCATCTTCGTGGTGACGGAGAGGCCGACGGGGGAGAGGGTCAACTCGCCGACCGTCTGGACGAAGTAGATCGCCACGAGCCACATCGCCGCCGCCTTGTGACCGCCGTCGGCGATCGCGAGCGGGGCGAGGAAGAGGAAGAAGGACGCGCCGATGAGGATGAGGCCCATCGCGAACTTCGTGGCCGTGCTCGGCTCCTTGCCGCGGCGGGCGAGGGCCAGCCAGGCCCAGGCGAAGACCGGGGCGAGGGCCATGATGAGGACGGGGTTGACCGACTGGTACCAGGAGACGGGGAAGTCCCAGCCGAACACGGTGTTCTTGGCGGAGGAGTCGGCGAACAGGGACACGGTCGAGCCGCCCTGGTCGTAGATCATCCAGAACACGGCCGCGGCGACGAAGAACCAGATGTACGCGGACATCTTCGACTGGTCGGCGCGGTCGAGGGTCTTGTCGCGCTTGATACGGGCGATGACCAGGACCGGGATGAGCAGACCGGCGACGGTGATCGGGACGAGCAGCCAGTTCAGCGTGTAGTGGCCGGAGAGGCCGACGACCGCGTAGAAGACGATCGCGACGGCTGCCCAGAGAGCCGACTTGCGCAGGGTGGCGGCCTTCTCCTCGGCGGACAGCGGCGTGGGGACGACGTCCGAGCGGGAGCTGAGGTGGCGGGTGCCGAGCAGGTACTGGGCGAGGCCCAGCGCCATGCCGACCGCGGCGAGCGCGAAGCCGAGGTGCCAGTTGACGTTCTCGCCGACGGTGCCGATGACCAGCGGTGCGGCGAACGCGCCGAGGTTGATGCCGATGTAGAAGAGCGTGAAGCCGCCGTCGCGGCGCGGGTCGTCGGGGCCCTCGTAGAGGTGGCCGACCATCGTGGAGATGTTGGCCTTGAGGAGACCCGAGCCGATCGCGACCAGGCCGAGGCCCGCGAAGAATGTGCCCGAGGTGGGGAGCGCGAGCGTGAGGTGGCCGAGCATGATGATCACGCCGGCGACCGCGACGGTCTTGCGGGGGCCGAGGACCCGGTCCGCGAACCAGCCGCCGGGCAGGGCGAGCAGGTACACGAGGGACAGGTACACCGAGTAGATCGCGGTAGCGGTGGCCGCGCTCAGGTGGAGGCCGCCGGGGGCGACCAGGTACAGGGGAAGCAGGGCCCTCATGCCGTAGTAGGAGAAGCGCTCCCACATCTCGGTCATGAAGAGTGTGGCCAGTCCGCGGGGGTGGCCGAAGAAGGTCTTCTCGGAACCGGGGGTGCCCGGAGTCACCGAGTCCTTCGTCAGGCTGGACGCCATGGTCGATCCTTGCTGGTCGGGCCTTGTTGGCCGGGGGCCGCACACAAAAAAGACCTTCAGCAGTAAATGCTCGCCAAAGGTCCCCGGTGTCACTACAAGCGGTCAGGTCACCATACGGCAGGACAGTGCCGGATATGGAAGGACTTGAGACACGGATCACAGGAAGAAGTGGAACCGCGAGCACTGATTCGAAGGTGGATATCAGGATGACATCCCACAGGCACAGGTTCCGACCACATCCTTCACCGGAGCACACCCGACTTGCCCGAAGGTAAGAATCACTCGTGACGATCACACCCCGACTGCTGTCCGAGGCGGACTACCATCACCTCATGACCCGTGTACTGCTCGCCGAGGACGACGCGTCCATCTCGGAGCCGCTGGCCCGCGCTTTGCGACGGGAAGGTTACGAGGTCGAGGTGCGCGAGGACGGACCGACAGCCCTCGATGCCGGCATCCAGGGCGGCATCGACCTGTGTGTCCTGGACCTGGGCCTGCCCGGCATGGACGGCCTGGAAGTGGCCCGCCGACTGCGCGCCGAGGGCCACACCGTCCCGATCCTCATCCTGACCGCGCGCGCCGACGAGGTGGACACCGTCGTGGGCCTCGACGCGGGCGCCGACGACTACGTCACCAAACCCTTCCGGCTCGCCGAACTGCTCGCCCGTGTCCGGGCCCTGCTGCGGCGCGGCGCCGCGGAGCCGGCACAGCCGCCGGCCACGCACGGCGTCCGTATCGACGTCGAGTCGCACCGCGCGTGGATGGGCGACGAGGAACTCCAGCTCACCGCCAAGGAGTTCGACCTGCTGCGTGTTCTCGTGCGGGACGCGGGGCGGGTGGTGACCCGTGACCAGTTGATGCGCGAGGTCTGGGACACCACCTGGTGGTCGTCCACCAAGACCCTGGACATGCACATCTCCTGGCTGCGCAAGAAGCTCGGTGACGATGCGGCGAATCCTCGGTACATCGCCACCGTGCGTGGTGTGGGTTTCCGGTTCGAGAAGAGCTAGCAGCCCGTGCGTCGTCGGCTCATCCAGTCCACGCTCGCCGTGGTGCTCGTGGTCATCGCCGTGTTCGGGGTGTCCCTCGTCATCGTCGAGACGCGCACGATCAGCAACAGTGCCCAGGAACGGGTGGATTCGGAGGCGCTCCGGCTGGCCAGCATCGTGGACAGCCGGATCCTCGGCGCGGAGATCGTCGACTCGGAGGTGCTGCGCACCCAGGTCACGGAGGATCGCTACGCCGTGATCCGCATCCCGGGCGACCCGGCGATCGAGGTCGGCACCAAGCCGACGGGTGACGTCATCCACTCCACCGCCAAGGGCGAGGAGGGCGAGACGGTCACCGTCGTGGAGCCGCGCTCGAACGTCACCCGCGAGGTCGGGCGGACGCTGCTCATCATCGGCGCCGTGGCGCTGCTCGCCGTCGTGGCCGCCGTACTGCTCGCGGTACGGCAGGCCAACCGGCTCGCCTCGCCGCTCACCGACCTCGCGGAGACCGCGGAGCGGCTGGGGTCGGGTGACCCGCGGCCCCGGCACAAGCGGTACAGCGTGCCGGAGCTGGACCGGGTCGCCGATGTCCTCGACTCCTCCGCCGAGCGCATCGCCCGCATGCTCACCGCCGAGCGCAGGCTCGCCGCCGACGCCTCGCACCAGTTGCGTACGCCGCTGACCGCGCTGTCCATGCGGCTTGAGGAGATCACCCTCACGGACGACCCGGACACGGTGAAGGAGGAGGCGACGATCGCGCTGACGCAGGTCGAGCGGCTCACCGATGTCGTGGAGCGGCTGCTGACCAACGCGCGCGACCCCCGTACCGGCTCCGCCGTCTCCTTCGACCTCGACGAGGTCATCCAGCAGCAGCTCGCCGAGTGGCGCCCCGCCTACCGCAGCTCCGGCCGCGCGATCGTCAGCTCGGGCAAGCGGCATCTCCAGGCCGTCGGCACTCCGGGGGCCGTGGCCCAGGTGCTGGCCGCGCTGATCGAGAACTCGCTCATGCACGGCGGCGGTACGGTCGCCCTGCGCACCCGCGTCACCGGCAACCAGGCCGTCGTGGAGGTCACGGACGAGGGGCCGGGGGTTCCGACCGATCTCGGTGCGCGGATCTTCGAGCGGACGATCAGCGGCCGCAACTCCACGGGGATCGGCCTGGCGGTCGCGCGTGACCTCGCGGAGGCGGACGGCGGCCGGCTGGAGATGTTGCAGGCGCAGCCCCCGGTGTTCGGCCTGTTCCTGTCGCGCACGCCGCCGACGAAGCGGCTGCCGGCGGACGAGGAAGAGCCCACGGTCCGCTGAGGAGCGGACTCCGGTTCAGCTCACGCGCTGCTTGGGGCGGGGCAGCGGCTGCGACGGCTTAGGGAAGGTCTCGGCCTCCAACACCGCTTCCTCGGCCGGCAGCGCCTTGAACACCCAGGTGCGGTACGACCAGAAGCGGAACAGCGTCGCGATGCCGATGCCGAGCACCTTGAAGACGTTGCGCTGGAGCGAGCTGTCCCAGCCGAAGCCGTAGATCGCCGCGAACAGGACGCCGTTCTCGATGACCAGGCCGACCAGGCTGAACGCCAGGAACAGGGTGAGTTCCTTGGTGCGGGCGCTCTTGTCGCGGTCACGGTAGGTGAAGTACCGGAAGCCGATGTAGTTGCACCCGATCGCGACGATCGTCGCGATCACATTGGCGCGCACGGCCTGGAGGCTGGTGAGGTGCCACAGCAGGTTGGAGACCGCGAAGTTCACCACGGTGCCCACCACGCCCACCGCGCCGAACTTGGCGACCTCGCGCGCGAGCCGTTTGAAAGGCCCTTCGGAACCACGTTCCATGGGTGTGCAGGCCCCTGTCATCTCGGATGTCATCGCGGATTCGTCGACCCAGCCATGCTAACCATCGCTTTCCCCTGCCGCCCGTGAAGCGGCTCACAGGTCGGGAAGAGACCCGGTAAAGAACGGTAAGAGGTACGGAAATCGGGCCGCCCCGGCGTGACCGATACCCTGGGGGAGTGACGTTCCCGGTAGTCGGCATGGTCGGCGGGGGGCAGCTCGCTCGTATGACACACGAGGCGGGCATCCCGCTCGGCATCAGATTCAAGCTCCTCAGTGACACCCCTCAGGATTCCGCGGCGCAGGTCGTCGGCGATGTCGTCATCGGCGACTACCGCGACCTCGACACGCTGCGTGACTTCGCGCGGGGCTGCGATGTGATCACCTTCGATCACGAACACGTACCCACCGAGCATCTGCGCGCCCTGGAGGCGGACGGCATCCCCGTGCGCCCGGGCCCGGACGCGCTCGTGCACGCCCAGGACAAGGGCGTGATGCGCGCGAAGCTCGTCGAGATCGGTGTGCCGTGCCCGAGGCACCGCATCGTCGCCGACCCGGCGGACGTGGTCGCCTTCGCGGCGGAGGGGGACGGCTTCCCGGTCGTCCTCAAGACCGTGCGCGGCGGCTACGACGGCAAGGGCGTGTGGGTCGTCGACAGTCCGGAGGAGGCCGCGGACCCCTTCCGCGCCGGTGTCCCCGTGCTCGCGGAGGAGAAGGTCGACTTCGTGCGGGAGCTGGCGGCGAACGTCGTCCGCTCCCCGCACGGCCAGGCCGTCGCCTACCCGGTCGTCGAGTCCCAGCAGGTGAACGGCGTCTGCGACACGGTCATCGCCCCCGCCCCCGACCTCGACGAGTCCCTCGCGCTGGAGGCCGAGGAGATGGCGCTGCGCATCGCCAAGGAACTCGGTGTCGTCGGCCATCTCGCCGTCGAACTGTTCCAGACCGGCGACGGCCGCATCCTCGTCAACGAACTCGCGATGCGCCCGCACAACTCCGGCCACTGGACCCAGGACGGCGCGGTCACCAGCCAGTTCGCCAACCACGTCCGCGCGGTCCTCGACCTCCCGCTGGGCGACCCGCGCGCCCGCGCCCCCTGGACCGTCATGTGCAACGTCCTGGGCGGCGACTACCCGGACATGTACTCCGCGTACCTGCACTGCATGGCCCGCGACCCCCAGCTGAAGATCCACATGTACGGCAAGGACGTGAAGCCCGGCCGCAAGGTGGGCCACGTCAACACCTACGGCACCGACCTGGCCGACGTCCTGGACCGCGCCCGCCACGCAGCCGGCTATCTGAGAGGCACGATCACCGAATGAGCTCCGTCGCAGGACCCGCCGTCGTAGGAATCGTCATGGGGTCGGACTCCGACTGGCCCGTCATGGAGGCCGCCGCGAAGGCGCTCGACGAGTTCGAGATCGGCTACGAGGTCGACGTCGTCTCCGCGCACCGCATGCCGCGCGAGATGATCACCTACGGCGAGCAGGCCGACGGCCGCGGTCTCAAGGTGATCATCGCGGGCGCGGGCGGCGCCGCCCACCTCCCGGGCATGCTCGCCTCGGTGACCCCGCTGCCGGTGATCGGCGTCCCCGTGCCGCTGAAGTACCTGGACGGCATGGACTCGCTGCTCTCCATCGTGCAGATGCCGGCCGGTGTCCCCGTCGCCACCGTCTCGGTCGCCGGCGCGCGCAACGCGGGTCTGCTCGCGGCCCGCATCCTGGCCACCCACGACGAGGAACTCCTCGTCCGGATGCGGGAGTTCCAGCAGGAGCTGAACGACCAGGCCACCGAGAAGGGCAAGCGGCTGCGCGCCAAGGTCGAGAGCGGCGCCGGCGGCAGCGGCTTCGGGAAGTGACCGGGATGACGGGGATGACGTCGCTCGACCAAGCCCGGGAACTGCTCCGCGAGTTCCCGGTCGTCGACGGGCACAACGACCTGCCCTGGGCGCTGCGCAAGCAGGTCGGCTACGACCTCGACGCCCGCGACATCGCCGTACACCAGAACGCGCATCTGCACACCGACCTCCCGCGCCTGCGCGAGGGCGGTGTCGGGGCGCAGTACTGGTCGGTGTACGTCCGCTCGGACCTGCCCGACCCGGTGCCGATGACGCTCGAACAGATCGACTGCGTACGGCAGTTGCTGGCGCGCTATCCGCAGGAGCTGGCGCCCGCGCTGACCGCGGCGGACATGGAGTCGGCGCGCGCGGAGGGGCGTATCGCCTCCCTCATGGGTGCGGAGGGCGGGCATTCCATCGCCGACTCCCTCGGCACGCTGCGGGGGTTGTACGCCCTCGGGGTGCGCTACATGACGCTCACCCACAACGACAACGTGGCGTGGGCGGACTCGGCGACGGACGAACCGGGGGTCGGCGGGCTGTCGGAGTTCGGCCGTGCGGTCGTGCGGGAGATGAACCGCGAGGGCATGCTCGTCGACCTCTCGCACGTGGCGGCCACGACGATGCGTGACGCACTGGACACGTCGACGGCCCCGGTGATCTTCTCCCACTCCTCGGCGCGGGCTGTCTGCGACCACCCGCGCAACATCCCGGACGACGTGCTGGAGCGGCTGCCCGCCAACGGCGGTATGGCGATGGTGACGTTCGTACCGAAGTTCGTGCTCCAGGCCGCCGTGGACTGGACGGCCGCCGCCGACGACAACATGCGGGCGCACGGGCTGCACCACCTGGAGACCACCGAAGAGGCGATGAAGGTGCACCGCGTCTTCGAGGAGCACCACCCGCGCCCGGTCGCCACCGTCTCCACGGTCGCCGACCACCTCGACCACATGCGCGAAGCCGCGGGCGTCGACCACCTCGGCATCGGCGGCGACTACGACGGCACGGCCTTCACCCCGGACGGGCTGAACGACGTCTCCGGCTATCCGAACCTCGTCGCGGAGCTGCTGGACCGCGGCTGGTCCAGGTCCGACCTGGCCAAGCTGACCTGGCAGAACGCGGTACGGGTGCTGGGCGCGGCGGAGGACGTGGCGCGGGACATCCGGGCGACGCGGGGGCCGTCGAACGCGACGATCGAGTCGCTGGACGGCTGAGGAACGGGTGACCGGCGCGGCGCGGGAGCGCCGGTTCCCGCGCCGTACCCCGAACGCCCCGCCCACCAGGAAGCCCCCACGTCAGCGTGCGACGGTGACCGTACTGCCGTAACGACGTACGGAGCCCGCCATGGCCGACCTCCAGGACCAACTGCACGCGCCGACCGAGGTCGGCGAGCTCGACGACTTGGTCCATGAGCCCTTTCCCGGCGGGCCCTTCCCGCCGGACAGCGCGGAACCGTACGACCCCGTCTCCGACCCGGCGGCGGCGCCCCTGGAGCGCGCGCACGCGATCCTCGCCGCGCACCCCGTCGCCGACGGCTACAGTGGGCTGCCGTGGGCGCTGCGGCACCTGCCGTGGTTCGACCTGGAGCTGGGGGAGAGTTCCGTGGACACCGATGTGCCGCGGCTGCGCGAGGGGCATGTCGGCGCGCTGTTCTGGTCGCTGCACCTGCCCGAGGGGCTGGCCGGGGACCGGGCGGTCGGCGCGACCCTGGAGCAGCTGGACCTGGTGAACACCGTGGTCCGCGCCCACCCGGAGGGGCTGCGACTGGCGTACACCGCCGGGCAGACCACCGACGTGCGCAACTGCGGCCGTATCGCCGTGCTGCTGGGCCCCGCCGGAGCCCCCGCGCTCGGCGACTCGCTGGGCATCCTGCGCTCGCTGCACGCGCTGGGGCTGCGGGTCCTCACGCTGTCCGGGGTGTCCTGGGCGAGCGAGGCGGGGCTGACCCGGTTCGGCGAGGAGGTCGTCCGCGAGATGAACCGGCTCGGCGTGCTCGCCGACCTCTCCGGCGCCTCCGAGGAGACGATCCGCCGCGCGCTCGCGGCCTCGAAGGCACCGGTGCTGTTCACCCGCTCCGCCGCCCGCACCCTGCGCCCGCACCCGGCGAACCTCTCCGACGGACTCCTCGCCGCGGTCGGCGCCGCCAAGGGCCTGTGCATGGTGCCGCTCACCGCCGAGCAGACCGGCCCGTCCGTCCGGGACGTCGCCGACCACCTCGACCACGTGCGCCGGATCGCGGGCCCGGAGTCCGTCGCCCTGTCCGGCACCTACGACGCCGGCACCGCCCACCCGCAGGACCTCGCCGACGCCTCCTGCTACCCGAACCTCTTCGCCGAGCTCCTCCACCGCGGCTGGTCCGAGCCCGACCTCGCCCTGCTCAGCTGGGGCAACGTCCAACGCGTCCTGCGCAGCGCCGACTTCACGGCCCGCGCCGCCCAGCAGCGCCGCGAGCCGTCGACGGCGAAGATCGCCGAGCTGGACGGGTAGCGCTCCGACTAGTGGTCGATCCGGCAGAGGCAGAAGGGATGCCCTGCCGGATCCGCGTACACCCGGAAGTCCTCCTCGTCCACCTTCTGCAACAGCCGCGCGCCGAGCGCCAGTACGGCGGTCTCCGCCACGTCGACCGACTCCCACGTCGACCCGGCGTCGAAGTCGAGGTGGAACTGCTGCGGCCGGTCCGCGCGCGGCCACTCGGGCGGGGTGTAGTCCGTCACCCGCTGGAAGGCGATCCGGGGCCCGTCCGGGATGTCGAGTACGACCCACTCGTCGTCGGCGGCGCGGGGCGTGCCGCCCAGGACGCCGGCGTAGAAGCCGGCCAGCGCGAGCGGGTCCGGGCAGTCGATCACGGTGGAACGGAAGCGAACGGCAGTCACGACGACCTCCTGGGTCAGCAGGCGCAGAGGCAGAACGGGTGCCCCGCCGGGTCGGCGTACACCCGGAAGCTGCGCGAACGGTCCTCGGCATCCAGCGGGGTCGCGCCCAGCTCCAGGACGCCCTTCTCGGCCGCGTCCAGGTCCTCGACGGTCAGGTCGAGGTGGAACTGCTGCGAGTCGCCGGGCGCGGGCCACTTCGGCGGTACGTGCCCCGGTGCCTCCTGGAACGCCAGCGTCTGGCCGCCGGACACCTTCAGGTCCACCCACTCCCCCTCTCCGTCCACTTCGACGGTGCCGCCCAGGACCCCGGCGTAGAACGCGGCGAGCGCGCGCGGGTCGGGACAGTCCAGGACGACGGCACCCAGCTCGGCGATGGCCATGACGGACTCCTTCGGGTTACCCATATGTGGCGTCAGCCGGTAACGGTTACCTCATCCTCCCGCATTGGAGGTAACGTCGCAAGCATGAGTGAGAGAGTTCCCGCGCCCGGCGATCTGGCCCTGATCGAGGCGCTGGTGAACACGCTGGACATCGAGGCGGGAGCCGACGCGCTGGACACGGAGGACGGCCGGGCCCCCTTCGGGCTCACGGCACACCAGGTCCCGCGAGCCCGCGAACTCCGCGAGTCGCTGCGCGCCACTCTGCTCGCCCACGCGGGCCACCCCGCGCACCGGGACGTCACCCCGCTCGGCGAACTCCTCGCGAGCGCACCGCTGTTGATCACCCTCGACGCGCACGACGGCACCGCCCGCCTCACCCCCGCCGACGCGGAACCCCTGCTCTCGCGCGTCGCGGCGGCGATCGCCCAGTCCCTCGTCGCGGGCACCTGGCCCCGCCTCAAGGCCTGCGAGGCACCGACCTGCCACTGGGCGTACTACGACCGCAGCCCGGCGGGCCGGGGCCGCTGGTGCTCGATGGCGGTGTGCGGGGCGCGCGCGAAGATGCGGCGTTACCGGGCCAAGTAGCCCTCGTCGGAGGCGACTTGAGCGGTCCCCGCGCCGAGCACAGCCCAGTGGTGCAGAATGCAGCAAGACGCCGGTCCGGCCGACTGAGCCTCGGCCGGACCGGCGTCGTCCGCCTACGCCAGCGTTGTGCGGTGGTACGCGTGAGTCGTGCGGCGGCACTGTCCATCGATCGTGCCCCAGACGGAACGACGTCGCCCCGCCGCGCTCAGTGCCCCACGTCGCGGCCCGGAGGCGTACCCCCGTGTCGTCCGTCCGGTCGGGCGTTGAGCGGTGCGGCGGCCCGTGGAACGAGCCCTGGCCGGACCGGTGTTGCCCCGCTGCCTCGGCCGGACCGTGTTGCTCCGCCCGGCGCCAGGGCCCGGCGCCGTGGTCTGGTGGCGTAGCCCCGTGTCGTCCGTCCGGTCGGGCGTTGAGCGGTGCGGCGGCCTGTCGGACGAGCCCTGGCCGGACCGGTGTTGCCCCGCTGCCTCGGCCGGACCGTGTTGCTCCGCCCGGCGCCAGGGCCAGGCGCCGCGGTCTGGTGGCGTAGCCCCGTGTCGTCCGTCCGGTCGGGCGTTGAGTGGTGCGGCGGCCCGTGGAACGAGCCCTGGCCGGACCGGTGTTGCCCTGCACCAGGGCCCGGCGCCGGGTCCCGGTGTCGTAACCCCGCGCTGTCCGCCCGATCGCGCCCTACGCGGTGGGCCGCCCCATCGCGCGGAACGTCCAGCCCGCCTTCCGCCACAGCTGCGGGTCGAGCGCGTTGCGGCCGTCGAGGACCACCCGGGCGCGTACGGCCTCGCCGAGCTCCGCCGGGTCCAGTTCGCGGAACTCCCGCCACTCCGTCAGGTGCAGGACGACATCAGCACCGCGCACGGCCTCCACGGCGGTGTCGGCGTAGCCCAGCGTCGGGAACAGCCGCCGGGCGTTGTCCATGCCCTTCGGGTCGTAGACGGTGACCTGGCCGCCCTGGAGGTGGATCTGGCCGGCGACGTTCAGCGCGGGGGAGTCGCGGACGTCGTCCGAGTCGGGCTTGAAGGCCGCGCCGAGCACGGCGACCCGCTTGCCCAGGAATGAGCCGCCGCCGAGCGCCTCGCGCGCCATCTCGACCATCTGACCGCGCCGCCGCATGTTGATGGAGTCGATCTCGCGCAGGAAGGTCAGCGCCTGGTCGGCGCCCAGCTCACCGGCGCGCGCCATGAACGCCCGGATGTCCTTGGGCAGACAGCCCCCGCCGAAGCCGATCCCGGCCCGCAGGAACTTGCTGCCGATCCGCTCGTCGTGCCCGATCGCCTCGGCCAGCTTCACGACGTCGCCGTCGGCGGCCTCGCACACCTCGGCCATCGCGTTGATGAAGGAGATCTTGGTGGCGAGGAAGGAGTTCGCGGCCGTCTTCACCAGCTCGGCGGTCGGGAAGTCGGTCACCACGAACGGCGATCCGGCCGCGACCGGCGCCGCGTACACCTCGCGCAGCAGCTTCTCGGCCCGTTCACTCCGTATGCCGACCACGATCCGGTCCGGATGCAGCGTGTCCTGGACGGCGAACCCTTCGCGCAGGAACTCCGGGTTCCAGGCCAGCTCGGCGTCCGCGCCGGCGGGCGCGTGCTCGGCGAGATACGCGGCCAGCCGGTCCGCCGAACCGACCGGCACGGTGGACTTCCCGACGACGAGCGCCGGGCGGGTGAGATGCGGGGCGAGCAACTCGAAGGCCCGGTCGACGTACGACATGTCGCAGGCGTACTCGCCGTGCTTCTGCGGGGTGTTCGTGCACATGAAGTGGACGTCGCCGAACTCCGCGACCTCGGCCCAGTCCATGGTGAACCGCAGCCGTCCGCTCGATCCCTCGATGCCGGCGACGTGCTTGCGCAGCAGCTCCTCCAGCCCCGGCTCGTACATCGGGACCTCACCCCGCTGGAGCATCGCGATCTTCTCGGGCACGACGTCCAGACCCAGCACCTCGAAGCCCAGCTCGGCCATGGCCGCGGCGTGGGTGGCGCCGAGATAGCCGGTGCCGATCACGGTGATCTTGAGGGCCATGGATGCTCCAGAAGGTCTACGGGCGGATGCGCGCCCGAGCATAGTCGGACGCTCTGACGGGCAACTTTCCCCCTGTCGCCAAGCTCACGTATCACTCCCGTGGGCGGGCCCCTAAAATTTGGGTTACTTAACGGTAATTAGCGCCGTCATCACAGCGTCCTTGGAGCGTGAGAGACCTTGGCCGGATCGGCTGACTTCGACCTGTACCGCCCGTCAGAGGAGCACGACATGCTCCGCGACGCGATCCGCTCACTGGCCGAGGCGAAGATCGCGCCGTACGCCGCAGCGGTGGACGAGGAGTCCCGCTTCCCGCAGGAGGCGCTCGACGCCCTCGTCGCGAACGACCTGCACGCCGTCCACGTCCCAGAGGAGTACGGCGGCACGGGCGCGGACGCGCTGGCCACGGTGATCGTGATCGAGGAGGTGGCCCGCGTCTGCGCCTCCTCCTCCCTCATCCCCGCGGTGAACAAGCTGGGCTCGCTCCCGGTGATCCTCTCCGGCTCCGAGGACCTGAAGAAGCGGTACATGACCCCGCTCGCCAAGGGCGACGCGATGTTCTCGTACGCCCTCTCCGAGCCGGACGCGGGCTCGGACGCGGCCGGCATGAAGACGAAGGCGGTCCGCGACGGAGACCACTACGTCCTCAACGGCGTGAAGCGCTGGATCACCAACGCGGGCGTCTCCGAGTACTACACGGTGATGGCCGTGACGGACCCCGAGAAGCGCTCCAAGGGCATCAGCGCGTTCGTGGTCGAGAAGTCCGACGAGGGTGTCTCCTTCGGCGCCCCGGAGAAGAAGCTCGGCATCAAGGGCTCCCCGACCCGCGAGGTCTACCTCGACAACGTCCGCATCCCGGCCGACCGCATGATCGGCGCGGAGGGCACCGGCTTCGCCACCGCGATGAAGACCCTGGACCACACCCGCATCACCATCGCGGCGCAGGCCCTCGGCATCGCCCAGGGCGCCCTCGACTACGCCAAGGGCTACGTCAAGGAGCGCAAGCAGTTCGGCAAGCCGATCGCCGACTTCCAGGGCATCCAGTTCATGCTGGCCGACATGGCCATGAAGATCGAGGCGGCCCGCGCCCTGACCTACCAGGCGGCCGCCGCCTCGGAGCGCGGCGACAAGAACCTCACCTTCCAGGGCGCGGCGGCCAAGTGCTTCGCCTCGGACGTGGCGATGGAGGTCACCGTCGACGCGGTCCAGCTCCTCGGCGGCTACGGCTACACCCGTGACTACCCGGTCGAGCGCATGATGCGCGACGCGAAGATCACCCAGATCTACGAGGGCACGAACCAGGTCCAGCGCATCGTGATGGCGCGCAACCTGCCGTAGCGGCGAGCACAAGAAGGGGCCCCTGGTGGACAGGGGCCCCCTTCTTCATGTCACCGGTCGCGTCAGTTGCCGGAGACCGTGACCTTCTGGTCGTTGTTCAGCTCGTTGACCAGCGTCTTGACCTTCGCCTTGTCCCACAGGAGGTTGCCGCCGGTGGAGCCGGCGAGCGGCATGTTCATCGAGGTGCCGTCGCCGCCGCTGACGCCCTTCATCGCCCAGAACATGGACGCCAGGTCCCAGAGCGACATGTCCTTGTCGACGGACAGGGAGTCCAGGCCGGCGCCGAGCGTCGGGTAGAGCTTGAAGGGGTTCAGCAGGGTGCCCGGGGTCGCCACCTGGTGGGCGAGGGCGGACAGGAACTTCTGCTGGTTCTTCGTGCGCTGGAGGTCGGAGGCGGCGAACGCGTGCCGGGTACGGACGAAGGCCAGCGCCTCCTCGCCGTTCAGCGTCTGCTTGCCCGCCTTGAAGTTCGCGCCCGAGTACGAGTCCTTGAAGCCCTTGTCGATGGTGAGCGTGACTCCGCCGACCGCGTCCACGATGTCCGCGAAGCCGTTGAAGCCGATCTCCACGTAGTGGTCGATGTGCAGGCCCATGTTGTACTCGACGGTCCGGACGAGGAGCGTCGGGCCGTCCTCCGCGTACGCCGCGTTGAGCTTGGTCTGACGGCCCGTGTTCGGGTACGTCTTGCCCGAGGTGGAGCCCACGTACGACGGGATCGTCACGTTCGAGTCGCGCGGCAGCGAGATCAGGGTGTCGCCGTTGTCGCCGACGTGCAGGATCATCATCGAGTCGGTGCGCTTGCCGGCGGCGGAACCGGTGTGCAGCTTCTTCTTCTCGGCGGCCGTCAGCCCCTCGCGGCTGTCGGAGCCGACGATCAGGTAGTTCGTGCCGTCGCCGCCCGCCGGCCGGTCGATCACCTTCGACAGATCGACGTCGCGGTTCAGCTTGGAATCGGCCCAGAAGTAGGTGCCGACGGTGGTCACGACCAGCACGGTGACCACGGTGATCGCGGTCCACTTGATACGGCGCCGCCAGTTCGGCGCCCGCCGCGGACCGCGCCCGTCGTCGGGGCCCTCGGGTCCGCCGGGGCCACCGCCGCCGTAGACCTGGCCCGTGTTGTAGCCGCTGTCGTACCCGTTGTCGTAGCCGCCCTGGCCGTAGCCGTTCTGGCCGTCGTCATAGCCCTGGCCGCCCGTGTACGACGGCTGCGGGGGGACTCCGGCGCCGTACGGCGGGGCCTGCGGGCCGCGTCGTACCTGGCGCATCACGCGTGCGCTCTCCGGCTGTGCGTTCGCGCTACCGCGTCCGTACTCGTTGCCGCGGTTGCCGCCGGACCATCCCTCGGGCCAATCGTTCATGGGGCCCAGTGTGCAGGTAGCGACCGTGCCCGATACAAGGGTCGTAGGAAAATCAGGGCACTGCTGTTGCGAAGCCAACACAAAGTCCGCAGATGTCCACCCCGACATAGGGTGGCGTCCATGACAGATCTGCCGGGCAAGCCGACGTCCGCCTCCCGGACCACCCTCAGCCACATCATGACGAACGCCGACACGAACCTGCTGGGGACCGTGCACGGCGGTGTGATCATGAAGCTGGTCGACGACGCGGCGGGCGCGGTCGCCGGGCGGCACAGCGGCGGACCGGCCGTCACCGCGTCGATGGACGAGATGGCGTTCCTGGAACCGGTCAGGGTCGGCGACCTCGTCCATGTGAAGGCCCAGGTCAACTGGACCGGCCGGACCTCGATGGAGGTCGGTGTGCGGGTCCTGGCCGAGCGCTGGAACGAGTCGACCCCGGCCACCCAGGTCGGCTCGGCCTATCTGGTGTTCGCCGCCGTCGACGCCGACGGCAAGCCCCGGGCCGTACCGCCGGTGATCCCGGAGACCGAGCGCGACGAGCGCCGCTGCCAGGAGGCCCAGATCCGCCGCACCCACCGCCTGTCCCGCCGCCGCGCCATCATGGAGCTGCGCGAGAAGCGGGCGGCGGAGGGCCTCGGCGACTGAGGTCCGCCCGCCGGCGCTGTTACAAAACGCCCCACTTCACTACGAACACCCCACCTCGTCCCCGGTCACCACCCCGAACTCGCCCTGCTGCACATCCGCCGCCCGTACCCGGGTGACCTGCCTGAAGTCGCTCCCGGCGATCACCTTCAGCAGCGGTCCCTGTCCCTGCACCGCCCGCAGCTCGCTCCCGGGCAGCGCCGCCGCGAGGGACTTCGCGGAACGGTCCCAGCGCGGGTCGTAGGCGATCACCGTCCGTCGTACGGCGTGGTCGGCGGCGCTCACCGGCTGGTGCGTCGTACGGAAGCCGGTCGCCGCCAGGGCCGCGTCGACGCGCTTGCCGAGGCCGGCGGTCGCCGTGCCGTTCTCCACCTGGACCTGGATCTGCTGTGGAGCCACGTCCACCTTCACGGCGTTCGCGCGCGGCGCCCGGTGCACGGTCAGCGGCTTGTCGTCGCGCAGGGCCTCGAAGAGCTTCGCCGCCTTCGGCTCGTCCCACTTCAGCGTGGAGCCGATGCCCTTCACGACGTATCCCATCTGTCCGATGGGCACGGTGGTGAACTCGGAGGAGGACGGGGAGAAGGAGCGCATCGCGCGGCCGAGGTCGAGGAGTTCGTCGGTGCCGAAGCCCTTGTCCGCGCGGACCGAGCCGAGCACGGCGTGGGTCACGTCGCGGAACTTCAGCGGGTTCAGCAGCACCCCGGAGGAGGTGGCCTGGTCGATCAGCGCCGCCAGGAAACGCTGCTGGCGCTTCATCCGGCCGAGGTCGGAGGCGCCGTCGACGTGCCGCGAGCGGACGTACTGGAGGGCCTGACCGCCCATCAGGGTGTGCGAGCCGGCGGGGAGATCGAGACCCGTGTAGGAGTCCTTCAGGGGTTCGGCGGTGCAGATCCTCACCCCGCCCAGCACGTCGACCGTCTTCATGAAGCTGGTGAAGTCGACCTCCATGTAGTGGTCGATCTTCACATGGGTCATGCTCTCGACGGTCTGGACGGTGAGGTTGGGGCCGCCCTCCGCATACGCCGCGTTGAGCTTGATGGGATGCGCGGGACGGCCCGCGATCCCCGGTACCTCGGCGTAGGAGTCGCGCGGCAGGCTGACCACGCTGGCCCGCTCCCGGTCCTCCGAGATGTGCACGATCATGATCGTGTCGGTGCAGTGACAGGGCGCGCCCCCCAGGTGGTACGCGCGCCGCTCCGCCTCCGTGATCCTGTCCCGGCCGTCGGTGCCGACCAGCAGGACGTTCATGCCGTGGCCCGCCCGCGGCCGGTTCTTCATGTCCTTGAAGGGGTCGACGCGGGCGATGTCCGCGTCGAGGCTGCTGACCACCGCGTGCCCGATCCCGGCGGACGCGAGCACCACCACGGACAGCGTCGTCGCCGCCCGCATGGCCCAGCGCGGCTTCTTCGGCCGTACGGGGGGCCGTGGGCGGCGCTGCGGGGGACGGGCGGCGGGGGAGCGGCGGGGCGGCGTGGGCATGGGGGACACCTCCGCGAGGGCCGTACGTGGGATCTTGAGCACCGTAGGCCCATACGATCTGATACCGCCGCAGCCGCCCGGGCGGGGCGCGTCCGTGTCCCCCGTTCGCGGTAACGTGAGCCCCCTATGAACGCCAAGCCCGACGTGCGGCTCCCCGCCGTTTCTGTGATCATGCCCGTCCTCGACGAGGAGCGGCATCTGCGCGGAGCCGTCCAAGCGATCCTCGCGCAGGAGTACGCCGGCGAGATGGAGGTCGTCCTCGCCCTCGGTCCCTCGAAGGACCGCACGGACGAGATCGCGGCCGAGCTCGTGCGCGAGGACCCCCGCGTCCACACCGTCCCGAACCCGGCCGGCCGCACGCCCGCCGCCCTCAACGCCGCGATCAAGGCCTCGCGCCATCCGATCGTCGTCCGCGTCGACGGCCACGGCATGCTCTCGCCGAACTACATCGCCACCGCCGTACGGCTCCTGGAGGAGACCGGCGCGCAGAACGTCGGCGGCATCATGCACGCCGAGGGCGAGAACGCCTGGGAGGACGCGGTCGCCGCCGCGATGACCTCGAAGATCGGCGTGGGCAACGCGGCCTTCCACACGGGAGGGGAAGCGGGTTCCGCCGAGACGGTCTACCTCGGGGTGTTCCGCCGCGAAGCCCTCGAACAACAGGGCGGCTACAACGAGGAGTTCATCCGCGCCCAGGACTGGGAGCTGAACTTCCGCATCCGCGAGGCGGGCGGCCTGATCTGGTTCTCGCCGGAGCTGAAGGTGTCGTACCGCCCCCGCCCGTCGGTGAAGGCCCTCGCCAAGCAGTACAAGGACTACGGCCGCTGGCGGCACGTCGTCGCCCGCTACCACGAGGGCTCCATCAACCTGCGCTACCTCGCCCCGCCGACCGCAGTGTGCGTGATCGCGGCCGGGATCGTGGCCGGCGCGGCCCTCACGCCCTGGGGCTTCCTGATCCCCGGCGGCTACCTCGCGGCGATCGCGCTCGGCTCCCTCCCGGCGGGCAAGGGCCTGTCCCTGAAGGCCCGCCTCCAGATCCCCGTCGCCCTCGCCACCATGCACATGTCCTGGGGCTACGGCTTCCTCACCAGCCCCAAATCCCTTGCGCGCAGGGTGATCGCGTCCCGGCGGCCCGCGGTCCTCAGCCCGTCCAACAGCTGAGCACCGCCACAGAGAACGACGGCCCGGACCACGACCAGTCGTGGTCCGGGCCGACGTGCGTACAGGCCGTGGTGGCGCTCAGCCCTCCCGCGCCCTACGACGCCGCTTCCGCGACCTGACGACGGCGATCACCGGGACCACGGCGACCAGCCCGAGGACGACCCGTCTCGCCCCGGGCCGTCCCCGCAACGGCCCTGTCACCAGACGTAGTTCGGGTCCACGTGCATGCACGCCGTGGTGTCCGAGCCGTTGAGGGCGTCCGCCGACGTCGGGGTCGTGTCGTCCGAGGCCGGGGCCTTGTACTTGGTGCCGGTGCTCCAGTCCGCGCCGACGACCAGGGTGACCCCGGAGACGCTCGTCGACTTCTTCACCGCGCTGGTCGGGATGCCGAGCGCCTTGGCGACCCGCTGGGCGTCGCCCTCCAGGTCGGCGCTCGGGTAGCGGACGACCGTGGTGGCCGCGCTGGGGGCCGTCGACGAGTCCGCCACCGCCTCCTTGAAGCCCTTGCCGACGAGGAGCCGGGCCACGGCGGTCGCCCGCCCCCGTACCGCGCTCGTCGTGTCGGTGCGGGTGCCGTTCTCCACCTGTACGGCGATCTTGTCGTCGGCGGCGGCCGGATCGGTGGACGCCTTTACCGCTGTCGTCGTCTTCTTCTTGTCCTTGCCGTCCAGCGCGATGTCCTCACGGACCAGCCGGAACAGCTGCGCCGCGTCCGCCGGCTTCGGCACCACCCGGCCGCTGCTGCCCGAGTACTCCCACGGCATCGTCGTCATGGTGATCCGCTTGGTCGGAACCTTCCGCAGTTCCTTGCTCAGGTCGTAGAGCTTGGCGACCGTCCCGAGACCGTTGTCGACCGTGAGCGCCTTGGTCGCCGTCTCGGCGAGACCGCGCAGCTCGGTCGGGTTGCTCAGCGTGGCGTTCTCGCGCAGCTGGCGGACCATCGAGTTCATGTACTGGTGCTGTGCCTTGGTGCGGGCGATGTCGGTGTCGTCCTCGAAGCCGTAGCGCGTGCGCAGCCACTGCAGGGCCTGCTGGCCCTTGATGGACGTGGTGCCCTTCTTCAGTTTCAGGCCGGAGCCCTTGCCGGAGGAGGTGTGCGAGTAGATGTTGGCGTCCACGCAGACCGGCACCCCGCCGATCGCGTCCGCCATCGACACCACACCCGAGAAGTCGACCATCATGAAGTGGTCGATGTGGATGTCGGTCAGCTTCTCCCAGGTCGCCACCGTGCAGCCGGGGCCGCCGCGGCCCAGCGAGTCGTTCGTGATGACGTCCGTCTCGGCCGCGTACGTCTTGCCGGTGTCCGGATCCGTGCACTTGGGGATGTCCGTCAACGTGTCGCGCGGCATGCTCACGACCGACATGTTGGAGCGGTCCGCCGACACGTGCAGCAGCATCTGGACGTCGGCGCGGGCCGGAGTCCCGAAGGTGTCCTTCGCGCCGCCGAGCTTCTGGTTCTCCGCGGAGTCCCGCGCGTCCGAACCGATCAGCAGGATGTTCAACGGCTTCTGCCCGGCCGCGTTGGCCTTGGACTCGGCCGCCCGGTCCTTCTCGTCCCCGATGTTCAGGGGGTCTTTCTTGATGTTGCGGTTGAGGTGCTCGTAGTACAGATATCCGGCGCCGGCCGTCCCGGTTATGACCACCGCGAGAACGATCGCCGACCAGCGCAGCACCCGGCGTCTACGGCCCTTGCGTCTGCCCCCGCCGCCGTCCGCCGGTCTCTTCCCGTCCGCCGGCGTGAGCGACATCGTGTCCTCAACCGCCGGCACCTCCCCACGCACGCTGCTCTGAGTCAAGTCCCCACCCCTCCCACGCCGCGCCGCTGACGCACGGGTCCGCCCCGCGCCCTGTTAGACGCGGAACGGACCCGTGTGGTCACCTACTTGGCGCACTCAACCTTGTCCGCCGTGGACTTCTGGACCCCCTCCGGCGTCGACCCCGCGGTCGAGGTGAGCGGGACGCCGGCTCCCTTGAAGTCCTTGCCCAGGGTCAGCGTTATCGCCGGCAGTCCCTGGGAGTTGATCACACTCTTGCCCGGCTTCATCGCGGACCCCGAGAGGCCCATGATGGCGGCGAGCCGTCGAGCCTGGTCCGCCTGGTCGGGTGCGTACTCGAGGGTCGTCTTCGCGAGCGCCGCCGGAGCGTTGCCCGCGTTCTCGGACTTGAGCACGCCCTCATCATTCTGCAGCCACGTAAGAGTTTCCTGTGCGCTGCCGGCGACGGCCCCTCCGTTGAGGATCCGCACCCGCACCGCGGAGGCGGCGGACTTGGTGCCCTTGAGCCGGGCGGCCACGGCGGCCTTCTCCTTCGCGGCCTTCTGCTTGACCGCGGTGAAGGAGGTGTCGCTCTTGATCAGCGAGAACACCTGCGGGGCGGTCGTGTCGTTGAGGACCACCGTCACCGGGGTCTTCTCCGCGGGGTTGTCGATGACCGGCACGGTGGTGAAGGTGAGGTTCTTCGGGTTGAGCTTGCCCAGCTCCAGGCCGAGGTCCTTCAGCTTGCCGATGGAGTCGAGGTTGTCGTCGACGGTCAGCGCCTTGGTGCCGGCCTCGGCCAGCTTCAGCATCTTCGAGGGGTTGGTGAGCGTGGAGTTGGACTTCAGCTTCCGCATCAGCGCGCTGAGGAACTGCTGCTGGAGCGTGATCCGGCTCAGGTCGCCGCCGAAGCCCACCGAGTGCCGGGTCCGCACGAAGGCCAGCGCCTGCTCTCCGGAGAGGTTGTGCGTGCCCTTGGACAGCTTCAGATGCGAGTCGGAGTCGTCGATGTTCTTCGCGAGACAGACCTCGACCCCGCCGACCGCGTCCGTCAGCGTCTTCACGGCGTTGAAGTCGGCCACCATGAAGTCGTCGGGCTGGATCCCGGTCAGCTCGGTGACCGTCCGCACGGTGCAGCTGGGCGTACGGCCGCTCTGGCCCAGGCTGGTGTTGAAGCGGACGCCCGTGGAACCCGGGATGACCTTCGACGTGCCGTCCGACTGGGTCGTGGGACAGTCCGGTACGTCGGTGATCAGGTCGCGGGGGATGCTGAGCGCGGTCGCGTTCGAGCGGTCCTTGGACACGTGCAGCAGGATCGTGGTGTCCGCGTGGCCGACGCTGCCGGCGTCGCCGTAGCCCTCGTTGCCCGCGCCCGTGCGCTTGTCGGTGCCGATCACCAGCAGGTTGATGGCCTTGCCCTTGCTGAAGCCACCGGTGCTGGCGCCGTCGTCGGAGACGGCCGTGATGTTGTCGTTGAGGTGCTTGATGTATAGGTAGCCGCCACCGGCGACCGCGACCAGCACGAAGGCCAGACCGCCGCCGGTCCACATCAGGATCTTCTTGCCCTTGGCCTTCTTCTTCACCGGCCGGCGACCGCGCCGGGCCGGCGGCTCCTCGGGCGCGCCCCGCCGTCTGCGCGGCCCCGGCACCTCACGCCCGGGGCTCTTCGGGACCGTCTCCCGCTCCGGAGCCACCGTGCTGTTGCGCACGGTCGCTCTACGGGGCCCCGGCACCGCTGACTGCGGTGTGGAAGGAGTCAGTCGCAGTTCGTATTCGCCAGTGTTCGGATTGAGTACCCACTGGTCTGCGGGGTCGATGTTGTCCGCCCGCCCACGGCCTTGCGCGTCCACGGTTTACCGAATCCTCCGTCGGGGCCACGCGGCGCCTTCCCCCTTCAGGCGCTCGGGTCTCGTTCATCCGATGCGCAAGCACACGGCACACCGGATCGCTCACACTATCCGTCCAGTTGAGCGTCAAGTGACGGCGGTGACAAATTCCACGTCCCTACAACCGGTCAATCCGTCCTATTTTTCGGAACAGAAGTTCGTCGACTTGGTGCGCGCTTTACCCGCAGCCGTCCTCGGCGGCGGTGTTCCCGCGAAACGTCGGCGCGGGCGTGGCCCCCGAACCGGCCGCCGGAATAAGGGTGTTTGCACCGGAATCCCGCGGAACCTCTGGAACTTCCCCGGCCACCGCGACCGCCGCGTCCGTGCGAATCCGGGCGAACAGCTTTTCGGCCTCGGGTTCCACGAGTTGGTCGCGATTCGCGTTGTAGATGTACGACTCCCGCGGAACGGTGAGGAATTGCACATGTTCGGTGGGGATGTCCCGTACGCCGCGCACCAGTTCGTACAGGCCGCGCAGACTCGCGAGATCCGGATCGGTCGTCAATGACGAGGTGGCCGCGTCCAGCACCGGATACAACTTCGCCGGATTGAACAGCACATCGTCGCTCTGCACCTTGTTGACGAGCGCACCCAGAAACCGCTGTTGACGATCCATCCGGTCGGTGTCACTGCCGTTCCCCAGCGACTTCCGCGCCCGCACATACCCGAGCGCCTGCTCCCCGTCGAGCGTCACCTTGCCCGCGGGCAGCCTCAACTTGGCCGCCTTGTCCCGAATAGGAGCTTTGAGGCAGACCTCCACCCCGTCCACGGCGTCGACCATGTCCTTGAACCCATGGAAGTCCACCACCATGTGATGGTCGATCCGCACGTCGGTCAGCTTCTCCACGGTCCGGATCGTGCACCCCGAACCCCCCACCTGGAACGCGTAGTTGAACATCGCGAACATCGGCTCGGTCCGCGTCCCGTCCGGCCGCAGACACCCCGGCACGTCCACCATCAGATCCCGCGGCAACGACACCGCGGTGGCGCTGCGCCGGTCGGCCGCCAGATGCAACAGGATCGTCGTGTCCGACCGCTCGGTCCCCGAGTCCCGCCCGTACTCGGCGTTCCCGTCCCCGGACCGCGAGTCGGACCCGATGAGCAGAATGTTCTGCGCCCCCTTCACAAGGGCGGTCGGCCGCTCCTTCTCGTACCGGGCCAGCTCGGCCGCGGCGGCGTCGTCCGGCGTGATATTCCCGTCGAGCTTCGCGTAGACGGCCCACCCGGCCCCCACGGCCCCGAGCACGACCACCCCGACCCCGACCCCCGCCCCGCGCACCCACCGCCGACGCCGCCGCCGTATCAGCCCCGCCCCGGACGCGGAAGCCCCCGCACCCGGCCCGAGAACCCCTCCTGCGGTGTCGTCGAACACGTGCGGTTCCACCCCTCATGGCCGTCGGTTCTCCTTCTACGACCATGGCGTGGATGGGGGCGGGGGGCGGGCGGTAGGGGGCCATCCGGGTGACTGGTGGCTTGTGTCTTTTGTCTTTTAGGGGCGCGGGGAACTGCGCGACCAGCCCCCACCGGCCCGCACCCGCCAAACACACCTTCAGACGTGCGAAACAGTCACCCGCTCACTCTCAACCCGCTTGGCCAACGACTCCTCACCCAGCTGATCGAGATTCCTGCACAACACCACAGACCCCCCGGAGGCAAGCGGCGCATACAACCCTGCGCTCAGCCCCTCCCAGGTGTCGTACGAAAGCCCGGACAACACCCGAGCCCCAGCCTCCCCGTCGGCCCGAGCCCGCTCGACAACCTGCACGCCCGTCAACTCCACCCCACCCACGACAAGGGCAGGCTCCTCCGCGTCCACCGCCGAGAAGGCGACGAACCGATCCCCCTGACTCGGCACCTCGACGGCGTAGTCGGCGAACCCGGCGGGAGTCTGCGGAAACCGCCCGCCAAGAGGCCGCAGCGCAAGAGCGACCCGCTCCCCACCACAGGCCCGGGCCGCGTCCAGCGAATCGGGCCCGCTCACGACCACATCGGCCGCCGCGGGATCCCCGCCCACGTCCGCGACAACTCCCACGGACGAACACGCGAGCAACCACACCGCCGTCTGCCAATGCGCCGGCAGCAACAACGCGACCCGATCACCGGGCCCCGCCCCAAGATCCCCTTGAAGGAGATTCGCGGTCTTGGCCACCCAATTGGCGAAGGTGGCCACGGACAATTCGACACGTTCCCCCGTGGCGTCGTCGTAGAAGGTCACCAGGGGGCGGCCGGGATCCGCGGCGAGCGCGGAACGCAGCAGGTCGGCAGGGGTGCGATCGGTGGCGTTCACCCGCGAAAGCGTACGCGGGCACGCGACCGTACCCGCAGCGCGGGACCACCGGTTCGGACGAACGGCAGCCGACGGTCCGTCAGATCCCAAATGGACAGATATGTATGACTATGTTCAGGATCAGGGGCATGCGTGGATTCCTTGCTTCCTCGATCGGCGTCACCTGCGCCGCCGCACTGGCCCTCCCGCTCGCCCTGCCCGCAGCCGCCGCGCCGACCAAGGCGCAGGCTCGGGCGGCGGCGCAGCCGACGAGCGGCGCGAGATCCGCGCCGACGGCCGCCGAACCGGACCTCCCCGGCAGCACCCAGTCGCTGCCCCTCACCCCCACCACCCGCGACCGCACCCTGGGCGCGGCCCCCGAACAGGGCCTGACCCGGGACGACGTCCACCGCTTCTCCCTCGTCGGCGTCACCTGGACCGACCCGGACACCGAACTGCGCGGCCGGGTCCAGGTCCGCACCCGGGCCACCGGCACCGGTGAGTGGTCCGGCTGGCAGGACGTCGACACCCACAACGAGGATCACGGCGCCGACCCCGGCACCGCCGAACGCGACTCGGGCCACGTCCACGGCTCCACGGCCCCGCTGTGGGTGGGCGACTCGGACGCGGTGGACGTACGGGTCAGAGCGGACCGGGCCGCGACAAGGGCCGTAGAGCCCCAGGCGTCCGCGCTCCCCGCCGGCCTGCACCTGGAACTCGTGGATCCCGGCGCCGAACCCCCGCCCGCGGTCGTGCGCGCGACCGCCCGCCGTGCCACCGTGCCGCCCCTCGCCGCCACCGAGCTCCCGGCGCTGAGCCGGGCGGCCACCGAGCGGGAGGCGGTCACGATGTACGGCAGGTCCCAGCCGTACATCGGGCCGCGCCCGCGCATCATCACCCGGCGCGGCTGGGGCGCCGACGAGAAGCTGCGGGAGAAGGGGTTCGTGTACACGAAGAAGGTCAAGGCGGTCTTCGTGCACCACACCGCCTCCGGCAACAACTACAGCTGCTCGCAAGCGCCTTCAGTCATTCGTGGTATCTACCGCTACCACGTCGAGAGCAGCGGCTGGCGCGACATCGGCTACAACTTCCTCGTCGACAAGTGCGGGAACATCTACGAGGGGCGCGCCGGGGGAGTGGCGAAGCCGGTCCTGGGCGCGCACACCCTCGGTTTCAACACGAACAGCATGGGGATCGCCGTCCTCGGAACCTTCGGCACCGCCAAACCGTCCTCGGCGGCAGTGACGGCCATCGCCCGCCTCTCCGCGTGGAAGCTCGGGCTCTACGGAGTCAATCCGCGCGGCAAGACATACCTGAAGTCCGGTGGTGGCAATCTCTACCGAAAAGGAAAGAACGTACGACTCAACGCGATCTCCGGCCATCGGGACGGTTTCGCCACGGAGTGCCCAGGACGGCAGCTCTACGGCAAGCTCGGCTCGGCCCGCTCCACGTCGGCCCGGTTCCAGGGCCGCTGAGGGAGCGGACCGGGAGGGGGCCCGGGGTCTGCACACACTGGCCGGCCGAAACGGACAGTTCGGCCGGTCCCGGCAGGAAGCAGAGACGACAGGTGACAGAAGCGATCCTCCTGGTCGGCGGCAAGGGCACCCGGCTGCGCCCCCTCACGGTGCACACCCCGAAGCCGATGGTCAGGGCGGCGGGGGTGCCGTTCCTCACGCACCAGCTGGCGCGGGCGAGAGCGGCGGGCGTGGAACACATCGTCCTGGCCACTTCCTATCTGGCGGAGGTGTTCGAACCGCACTTCGGTGACGGTTCGGCCCTCGGCCTCCACATCGAGTACGTCACGGAGGACGAGCCCCTCGGCACGGGCGGTGCCATCCGCAACGTGGCCCCGCGCCTGCACTCGGCCCCCGACGACCCGGTCCTGATCTTCAACGGCGACATCCTGACCGGCCTGAACATCAGGGCCCTGGTGGACACCCACGAGACGACCGGCGCGGACGTCTCCCTCCACCTCACGAAGGTGACGGACCCGCGCGCCTACGGTCTGGTCCCCACGGACGGGACCGGTCGCGTCCTGGCCTTCCTGGAGAAGCCCCAGACCCCCGAGGAGATCGTCACCGACCAGATCAACGCGGGAGCGTACGTCTTCCGCCGCTCGGTCATCGACACGATCCCGGCGGGCCGCCCGGTATCGGTGGAACGCGAGACCTTCCCGGACCTCCTCGCCGCCGGCGCCCACCTCCAAGGCCTGGTGGACTCGACGTACTGGCTGGACCTCGGCACCCCGGCCGCCTTCGTCCGCGGCTCGGCGGACCTGGTCCTGGGCCGTGCCCCGTCCCCCGCGATCCCCGGCCGCTGCGGCGACCGCCTCGTCCTCCCCACGGCCCGCGTCGCTCCCGACGCCAAGCTGACGGGCGGCACGGTGGTGGGCGAGGGCGCGTTCGTCGCGGAGGGCGCGCGGGTCTTCGGCTCCACGATCCTCCCCGGCGCCGTCATCGAACCCGGCGCCGTCATCACCGACTCCCTCATCGGCACCCGTGCCCGAGTCGGCGAACGCTCCGTCCTCACCGGCACGGTCATCGGCGACGGCGCGGTCATCGGCGCCGACAACGAACTCCGCGACGGCATGCGGGTGTGGTGCGACGCGCGGATTCCGGCGGGGGCGGTGCGGTTCTCTTCCGACCAGTAGTTCGTGCGGGTGGGGAGGGGCGCCGTCCCGGGGGCTGCGCCCCCGGCCCCCCCCATCGGCCTGAACGGCCTCGTCCTCAATCGCCGGACGGGCTGACTGTCCCCACCGGCATCACAACTTCCCGATGTCCCCGCGAGGCATCTTCGGCGCCCGCCGAGCCGGAGTCCGCCCGCTGAGCAGAATCAACCGGGCCGCCCGATGCCGCTGCCCCGCATACGGCTCCAGCAGCTCCAGCATCACCGCGTCGTCCGCGTCCCGGTCCCCGGCGAGCGCCCACCCCACGATCCCCGGCAGATGCAGATCCCCCACGGTCACCGCGTCCGCCGCCCCATGACTCCGCTGCACGGTCTCCGCGGACGTCCACGGCCCCACCCCCGGCACGACCTCCAGCCGGGCCCGCGCCTCCTCCGCCGGCATCGACACCGCCTGCTCCAGCCGCGCGGCGACCCGCACGGCACGCAGGATCGTCGAGGCCCGCTTGTCGTCGACCCCGGCCCGGTGCCACTCCCAGGACGGAATCAACGCCCACGCGCGCGGCGCGGGCATCACCCACATCCGCCCGCCGACGGGCCCCGGTGCCGGCGACCCGAACTTCCGCACCAGCGACCGCCAGGCCCGATACGCCTCGTCGGTCGTCACCTTCTGCTCCAGCACCGACGGAATCAACGACTCCAGCACCAGCCCGGTCCGCGTCAGCCTGAGCCCCGGCCGCCGATGCTGAGCGACAGCCACCAGCCGATGCCGGGGCACGAACGCGTCGGGATCATCGGCGGCACCGAGCATCTCCGGCAACCGCTCCAACAACCACGCACCACCGGGCCCCCAGGCCTCGCCGCGCACCTCACCCCCGGGAGCGGACACCCGCAAGGTCCCCGGCCCGACGGGCGTAAGACTGGCCCGCCACACGGATCCGTCGGCGGTCACGCGAAAGGTGGGGTCCCCAGGACCGCGCCGCAGCGGCCCGAGCACCAGCCCGAGGTCAAGTGGCCCTTCCGGCACCCAACTCCGCATCCGCCCAGCTGCCGCCGAAGCCTGTCGAGGCACGACAACATCCCCACCCCGCACAGTCGTACGAGTGGGCCGATGAACGAAACGTCCGGCCACAGTGAGATCCAGGGGTGAGGTGAGTTACGTGAAGAGTGTCAGGAGCCTAGGCCCATAGGGGCGCGGGGAACTGCGCGACCAGCCACAACGCACCCGCACTCGCAAACGAGACGAGCCCCCACGGCGCTTCACCGCACCTCGACAAAAGTCGACGCATCCCGCTCAGCCCGAGCCGCAGGCTCAACCGCCGCATGCCCCACAGCCACCGCCCCCATCGGGTCCCACCCCTCCGGCAGCCCCAACACCTCCCGCACGACATCCCGGCAGAACATCGTCGAGGACACCCACGCCGACCCCAACCGCTCCCCGGCGAGCGCCACCAGGAAGTTCTGCACCCCCGCCCCCACGGCCACCACGAACATCTCCCGCTCGGCCCCGTCCCGCCGCGCGTCCCCGTACGTGTGGGACCCGTCCATCACGAGACACGGCACCACGAGATACGGCGCCCCCCGCAACACGTCCCCGCGCCGCACCCGCTTGGCGATGGACTCCTCGGACTTCCCGTCCCGCCGCAGATCCGCGACCCACGCGTCCCGCATCGCGTCCAGCAACCGCGTCCGCGACTCCGCGGACTCCAGCAGCACGAACCGCCAGGGCGTCGTGTGATGCGGCGCCGGCGCGGTCACCGCCGCGGCCACGGCCCGCCGTACCGCTCCGGGGTCGACCGGCTCGTCCGTGAAGGCCCGCACCGTACGACGCTGGGTCACCGCCTCCCGTACCGCCTCCGACGTCCCCAGCCGGAACATGTCGTCGCGCCCGCCCCGCACCATGGCCCGCGCCCCGGTCCCGTCGCCCTCGGAGGTCACGACGTGCGACAGCCCCCGCACCACCGCGACCGGCAACCCCGCGGCCTTGCCCTTGACTAGGTCACCGGCGGCGGCTAGTTCGTCGGCGGTCGCCACGACCGTGGCGCTGAGCGGGTTGCCGTAGGCATCCGTGCCCCCGCGCAGATCGTCCAGTACGTGTACGCCCGCGGCGCCGATCGCGACATCCGTGAGCCCCGTGCGCCAGGGCCGCCCGAAGGTGTCGGTGACGACGACGCCCACGTCGACGCCGAGCGCGTCCCGCAGTCCGTCGCGGATCGCGCGCGCGGAGGCGTCCGGGTCCTCGGGCAGCAACAGCACTGTCCCCGAAGGGGTGTTGGAGGCGTCGACCCCGGCGGCGGCCATGACGAGCCCCTGCCGGTTCTCCACGATGCGGAGGGCGCCGCGCCGCGCGACGACCCGTACGGTCTCGGCGTCGATCGCGGCCTCCCGGTCGGCCGCCTCGACGATCCGCCCCTCGGCCTTGGACACGATCTTCGAGGTGACGAGGAGCACGTCCCCGTCGACGAGCCCGGGCTCGGCGGCGGCGATCAGCTTGGCGAGGTCGTCCCCGGCCGCGACCTCCGGCATCCCGGGCACCGCCCAGACCCGGTAACCCTCCACCGGCGGCACCTCGCTCATGCGGCCCGCACCTCCTCCGCCAGCGCCAGCGCCTCCCGCGCCATCCGCGCGGTCGCCTCGGTGTCGGTCATCATCAGTGGTACGGCCCGGCAGCGGATCCCGGCCGCCTCGACGTCCGGTACGGAGGCGGCGTCCACGGTGTCGACGAGCCAGCCGTCGAGCAGCCCCGAGCCGTAGTGCTCGGCCACGGCGGTCGCCGTGGACTCCACGCCCACCGCCGCGAGCACCTTGTCGGCCATCCCGCGCACGGGCGCGTCCCCGACGATCGGGGAGAGGCCGACCACGGGCACCCCGGCCTCGGCGATCGCCTCCCGGATGCCGGGCACGGCGAGGATGGTGCCGACGGACACGATCGGGTTGGACGGCGGGAAGAGGATGACGTCCGCCTCCGCGATCGCCTCCAGGACCCCGGGCGCGGGCTTGGCCTGCTCGGCCCCGACCGGTACGACGGCCTCGGCGGCGACCGACGCGCGCAGCCGTACCCAGTACTCCTGGAAGTGGATCACCTTGCGCTCGCCGTCCAGCTCGACGGCGACATGCGTCTCGACGCGGTCGTCCGTCATGGGGATCAGCCGCACCCCCGGCTGCCAGCGGTCGCACAGCGCCTCGGTGACCGCGCTCAGCGGATAGCCGGCGCCGATCATCTGCGTCCGCACGATGTGCGTGGCGAAGTCCCGGTCGCCGAGCCCGAACCACTCCGGCCCGACCCCGTACGCCCCGAGCTCCTCCTTGAGGTGGAAGGTCTCGTCGGCACGGCCCCAGCCCTGCTCCTCGTTGATGCCGCCGCCGAGCGTGTACATCACCGTGTCGAGGTCCGGGCAGACCTTCAGCCCGAAGAGGTGGATGTCGTCCCCCGTGTTGCCGATCACCGTGATGTCCGCGTCCGGCACGGCCTGCTGAAGACCGCGCAGGAACCGGGCACCACCGATACCTCCTGCAAGAACCACAATGCGCATGGGACAAGTCTTGCAGGCGGGTCCGACAACGCGGCAGGCAGTCGTCGCATCGCGGGCCGGCCGGCCACCGCGTCGACCGGTTCCGGTCAGGCGGTCACGGCATCGACGGGCTCGGCCCCGGTTCGCCGTGCGCAGGCCGTGTGCATCGGCATCTCGGTGAGGCCGGGGAAGTAGACGTGCAGGCTTATGGCCGGTTCGAGGGTGTCGTTGACGACCTCGTGGACGTACCCCGGCGCGAACACCCGCTGCGCGCCCGCCCCCAGCGCGCGCGTGCTCCGCTCGGTGCGCTCGGTCAGCGTGCCGTCCAGGACGGTCAGCACACCGGAGGAGGGGCCGTGGTCGTGCAGTCCGCTGCCCTGTCCGGGCACCCAGGACAGCAGCCACACCTCGTAGCCGGGGCCGGTGCTCAGCCGGTGGTACCAGCGGGTCGTCGCGTCGTACTCGACGAGGTGTTCCCACTGGGCGCGGTCGGCGGCGATCGAGCGCGCCAGGCCGACGAACTCGGCCACGGTGGCCGGGTGTTCGCGCGGGGCCCGGAGGAGGTGCGGGACTTCGAGGATGTCGCCGGCGATCTGGAGGTCGCTGTCGCTGTTCATGGGGGTGCGGTGGTTCCTCGGCGTAAGAAGAAACGGCGGGGGATGGGTGTCACCAAAAGAAGAGAAAGCAGGTGGGGCCGGAGCGCGTGGGGCTCAACAGCCGGAACAGCAACAACAGCTACAGCGAGCGTGGGCAGCACCGAGGGACCCGGCGGAGCGGGTCGAGGTGAGTGCCGAGTTCGCGAGCATGCCCACAAGGACATCGGTTCACACCCGCACTGTCAACTCGACGCCCGGTATGTGGGACATGTTTCACCTCATCCGGTTCATCTGGGAGGTGAAAGGTTTGTTCAGGAGGCTATCGGGACACATGGCGCACAACCGGGCGCACAAACCCCGTGGGAACGAGATCGAACTCCTGAGCGTCCTCCCCCGTACAGGCCCTGTCTCGGGGTAGGAGGCCCACGAGGGTCTCCGCTGCTTGTCAAGGTTTATGCCGATTTGAACACTTTCCGCTAGGCCTTGGTTCCGCAGAGTGAATAAGGGGCCCAATAGCAGATCTCGGCTTGACTCGCCCGGAGCAGCACACTTGTAATTTCACTCGTGTCGTTCAGCCGACATCGGTAACGGCTACATCACGGGGACGCGAAAGACAGACGAGGGGCGCACATGACCGAGCTGGTGCAGCAACTGCTGGTCGACGACGCGGACGAGGAACTCGGCTGGCAGGAGCGCGCGCTGTGCGCCCAGACCGACCCCGAGTCCTTCTTTCCCGAGAAGGGCGGCTCCACCCGCGAGGCCAAGAAGGTCTGCCTCGCCTGCGAGGTCCGCTCCGAGTGCCTCGAATACGCCCTCGCCAACGACGAACGCTTCGGCATCTGGGGCGGCCTCTCCGAGCGCGAACGCCGCCGGCTCAAGAAGGCCGCCGTCTGAACCGCACGGCACACCTCGGGACATACCTCGGGACACATCTCGGGACCTACTGAACGGCCCGTCGCGACTGGGTTATCCACAGGCGGCGGGCCGTCGCTGTGCCCAGCCGATAGTGTGGGCGCTCGTCCGAGACGTACCGCAGTCCCCTCGGGACGCATGCGTCCACCGCAGTCCATCGAACCGGGGCCCGTACCTCGATGTCCGTGCACAGCCACACGGCAGCCCAACACGACGCTGCCACTCCTGAGTTCCCGCGTCACGTAGTCACCGCGGTGCTCGTCTCCCACGACGGCGCCCGCTGGCTGCCCGACGCGCTCGCCGGGCTGCTCGGCCAGGAACGCCCCGTGCAGAGCGTCATGGCCGCCGACACCGGCAGCGCGGACGACTCCGCCCAGTTGGTCACCGACACCCTCGGCGCCGACCGCGTGCTGCACCTCGCCCGCCGCACCGGCTTCGGCCAGGCCGTCGAGGAGGCCAACCGCACCGCCCCCGTGCTGACGCCGGACGACCTGCCGTACCTGAAGCGCCCCAGCGGCTGGGACCCCGTCACGCGCACGTGGCGCGACGACGCCTACGACATGCCGGAACTCCCGCACGGCGAGCCCGTCCAGTGGCTGTGGCTGCTGCACGACGACTCCGCCCCGGAGCCCGACGCCCTGGCCCAACTGCTGCGCGTGGTGGACCAGGAGTACGAACTCGGCCGCGAGGACGTGGCCGTCGTAGGGCCCAAGCTGCGCGGCTGGTACGACCGGCGGCAGCTCCTGGAGGTCGGCGTCACCATCGCCCACTCCGGGCGCCGCTGGACCGGCCTGGACCGCCGCGAGCAGGACCAGGGCCAGCACGACCACGTACGGCCCGTGCTGTCCGTGTCCACCGCCGGGATGCTGATCCGGCGCGACGTCTTCGACGAACTCGGCGGCTTCGACCGCCGACTGCCCCTGATGCGGGACGACGTCGATCTGTGCTGGCGCGCCACCGCCGCGGGCCACCGCGTCCTGGTCGCCCCCGAGGCGGTCGTACGGCACGCCGAGGCGGCCTCCCGCGAGCGCCGCGCGGTCGACTGCGCGGGCCGCACCGTCGCCTCCCCGCACAAGGTCGACAAGGCCGGTGCCGTCTACACCCTGCTCGTCAACAGCCGTACGGCCGTGCTGCCCTGGGTCCTCGTCAGGATCGTCGTCGGCACCGTGCTGCGCACCCTCGGCTATCTCGTCGGCAAGGTCCCCGGACAGGCCCTCGACGAGATCCGCGGCCTCCTGGGGACCCTGCTGCGCCCCGAGCGGATCATCGCCGGACGGCGCAGGCGCGGCACCCCGCAGATCGACAAGGCGGAACTGCGGCCGCTCTTCCCGCCGCCCGGCGCGACCCTGCGGGCCACCTTCGAACAGGCCGCCGCCAGCTTCGTCGACACCTCGGACCCCGAGATCACCTCGGGGGCCGGCCGGCACGGCGGCGCGGTCGAGTCCGGACCCGGCGGCGACGACGCGGACTTCCTGGAGATCGAGCAGTTCGCGCGCGTGAAGCGCATCGCCCGCAAGCCCGGCCCGGTGCTGTTCCTGGTGCTGCTGCTGGTCTCCCTCGTCGCCTGCCGCGACCTGCTCGGCAGCGGCGCGCTCACGGGCGGCGCGATGCTGCCCGCACCCGGCGACTCCGGCGAACTGTGGTCCCGCTTCCTGGACTCCTGGCACCCGGTCGGCGCCGGCGGCACCCCGTCCGCGCCGCCGTACCTCGCGTTCGTCGCGATGCTCTCCTCGCTGCTGTTCGGCTCGACCGGTTTCGCGGTCACCGTCCTGCTGGTCGCCTCGGTGCCGCTGGCCGGGTTCACCGCCTACTTCGCCTCCCGCCCGCTCGTGGAGTCCCGCCTGCTGCGCGCCTGGGCGGCCGTCGTCTACGCCTTCCTGCCCGCCGCCACCGGCGCCCTCGCGGGCGGCCGCATCGGCACCGCCGTCCTCGCCGTGCTGCTCCCGCTGGCCGCCCGCGCGGGCATCGCCGCCAGCGGCCTCACGCACTCCTCGGGCGCCCGCGGCAGCTGGCGCGCCACCTGGGCCTACGCCCTGCTCCTGACGGTCACCACCGCCTTCACGCCGATCATCTGGCCCATCGCCCTGATCCTCGGCATCGCGCTGCTGGCCGTCCGCAGGAGCGACATCACGGCCTACGGCCTGCGCTTCCTGGCCCAGCTCGGCACCCCGCTGCTGATCCTGGCGCCCTGGTCGCTGACGCTGCTCCCGTTCGGCTTCTTCCAGCAGGCCGGCCTGGAGTACGGCTCCGGGTCCGCGACCCCCCTCGACCTGCTCGGCGCCAGCCCCGGCGGCCCCGGCACGGTCAACGGCCTGATGCTCATCGGCATCGTGCTCGCCGCGCTCGCCGCCCTGCTGCGCAGCGAGCGCGCCTTCGGCATCCGGGCCGCCTGGGGCGTCGCCCTGGTGGGCCTCGTCTTCGCCGTCCTGTCCAACAGCTCCACCTGGGCCGGCCCCGCGACCCTCGTCTACGGCCTCGCCCTCCTCGCCGCCGCCGCGCTCGGCGCCGACGGGGCACGCGCGCGTGTCGCCGAGCAGAGCTTCGGCTGGCGCCAGCCGGTGGCCGTCCTGATCGCGTTCGCCTCGGCCGCCGGACCGCTGCTCGTCGCCGCCGGCTGGATGCTCGGCGGCGCCGACGGCCCCCTGGAGCGCCGCGACCCGACCCAGGTGCCCGCCTTCGTCGCGGAGGAGAGCGACACCCAGGACCAGGCCCGCACCCTCGTCCTCGACAGCGACTCCGCCGCCCACGTCGGCTACATGCTGGTGCGCGGCTCCGGCGCCCGCATGGGGGACGGCGAGTTCGCCGCGGCGGACGGTGAGAACAGCCGGCTCGACAAGGTCGTCGCCAACCTCGTCGCCGGCTCCGGCGCCGACCAGGCCGACGAACTCGGCGGCTTCGCCGTGCGCTACGTCCTCGTCCACAAGGGCGCGCCCCGCGAGGTCAGCCGCGTCCTGGACGCCACCCCCGGCCTCAGCAGGCTCAGCCAGGCCGACGGCAGCGCCCTGTGGCGGGTCAACGCGCAGGTCTCCCGCGCGGCGATCGTCGCCGGTACCGCCGCCCCGAAGCCGGTCGCCGCGGGACCCGTCGACATCCACACCACGATCCCGTCCGGCGCCACCGGCCGCGTCCTGCGCCTCGCCGACACGGCCGCCGCGGGCTGGACGGCCACCCTGGACGGCAAGCCGCTCACCCGCACCACGGTCGACGGCTGGGCCCAGGGCTTCCAACTCCCCACCACCGGCGGCCGGTTGGACGTCACCTACGACGACCCGATCGGCCACACCGCCTGGCTGTGGACCCAGGGCGCCCTCGCCCTCGTCCTCGTCGTGCTCGCCCTCCCGGGCCGCCGCCGCGACATCGACGACGACCTCCCCGAGGAGGAGCTGATCCCGGCCCAGGCGGTCGCGGGCGAGGGCCGCCGGGCCCGCCGCCTGCGCGCCCAGGCCGAGACCGAGGCCGCCGACCAGGCCGACGAGACGGCGGACATCGCGAGCACCGGGGAGTTCGACGCGTTCGGCTCGGGCACCACCCCTCCTCCTGCGGAGGAGGGGGTCGCCGCCGCGATCCCGCAGCAGCAGTCCTACGGCATGGGGGTCCCCCCGGGCGAGGATGTTCGAGCCTGGGGGAGGGACGCCGCGAGCTACGCGGGCGCCGAGTACGGCACCTACGGCGGCGAGCAGTACCAGGCCGATCAGCAGTACCCGGCGGGCACCTACGACCAGTCGTACCAGGCGGACCCCTACCGGGGCGGCCAGTACGACCCCTACGCCTACGGCGGCCAGCCCCCGGCACCGGGCTACGACCCGGCGTACGACCAGGGCTACGACCAGAACCAGGTGCAGGGCCAGGGCCAGGGCTACGACCCGAACTACGACCCCGCCTACGACCCGGCGTACGACCCCGCCCAGCAGCATCCGCACGGCAGTGAGCGCCCCGACGGGAGCCAGCAGTGAACCGCACCACCCTGTCCTTCCTCGCCGGCGTGGCCGCGCTCGCCGCCGTCACCGGGTTCGCCGAGCTGAAGACACCGGCCGCGCCCGGCACGCACACCGCCGAGGCGGCCGCCCAGCTGCCCGTGGAGCGCACCAGCCTGCTCTGCCCGGCGCCGAGCACCTCCGACCTCGCCGACACGTCGTACACGTCCTTCACGCCCGTCACGACGGGCACGGACGACAGCGGCAAGGCCGAACTCCAGGCCGCGGGCGAGGAGTCGGGCGACGGCACGAGCAGCAAGAAGAAGCCCGCCAAGCCCGTCCTGACGCCCAAGACCCCCGGTACGCCCGCCACCGGCGACAGTTCGGGCGCCGACTCGCCCGCGCTGCTCGGCACCGCCGAGGGCAAGTACGCGCCCGGCTGGACCGTCCAGGAGACCACCGAGGTCGCCGCGGGCAACGGCCGCGGCCTCCAGGGCGTCAACTGCACCGCCCCGGACACCGAGTTCTGGTTCCCGGGCGCCAGCACCTCCGCCGACCGCACCGACTACGTGAACCTCACCAACCCGGACGACTCCGCCGCCGTCGTCGACATCGACCTCTACGGCAAGGACGGCGACCTCAAGTCGACCGTGGGGGAGGGCATCACGGTCGAGCCGCACGCCGACGAGCCGATCCTGCTGTCCACGCTCACCGACGACCAGGAGACCGACCTGACCGTGCACGTGGTCGTGCGCAGCGGCCGGGTCGGCGCGGCCGTGCAGGCCCTGGACGCCAAGCTCGGCGGCGACTGGCTGGCCGCGTCCACCGACCCGGCGGGCAGCCTGGTCATGCCGGGCATCCCGAAGGACGCCACCTCGGTACGGCTGATCGCCTTCACACCGGGCGACTCGGACGCCGACCTGAAGGTGCGGCTCTCCTCGCCCACCGGGATGATCACGCCGGCCGGGCACGAGACCGTGCACGTCAAGGCGGGCATGACGGTCGGCGTCGACCTCGGAGACGTCACCCGCGGCGACCCGGGCTCCCTGGTGCTGACGCCGACCGACCAGTCCGTGCCGGTCGTCGCCGCGCTGAAGGTCGTACGGGGCAAGGGCAGCAAGCAGGAGACGGCGTTCATCCCGGCGACCGGCGCGGTCGGCACGCGCGCGACGGCCGCCGACAACAGCAGCAAGGGCTCCACGCTGTCCCTGGTCGCGCCCACCCGCACCGCGACCGTCAAGGTCACCGCGTCCGCGGGCAGCGGCGGCGGTACGCCGGTCTCCAAGACGTACACGATCAAGGCCGGCACCACACAGGACGTCGAACTCCCGGTCCCCGGCGGCCTGAAGGGCACCTACGCGCTGACCGTCGAGCCCCAGTCGGGCGGCCCGGTGTACGCGGCCCGGACGCTCTCGGCGACCGAGGAGGGCGTACCGGGGTTCACGATCCAGACCCTGCCCGACGACCGGGGGACGGTGTCGGTGCCGCAGACGGACGAGGACCTGTCGGTCCTCCAGAAGAAGTAGCGACTCACGACCCCACGCGCGCGGGGAGGGGTTTCAGTCCTCCCCGTAGCGCGGATCGACCGTCTCCGGGGTGAGGCCCAGCAGTTCGGCGACCTGCTCCACGACGATCTCGTGCACCAGGGCCGCGCGTTCGTCGCGCCCCTTCGTGCGGATCTCGACCGGCCGCCGATAGATCACCACGCGCGCGGGCTGCCCCTCACGGGCGGCGATCGTGCCCCCCAGGGGCACCGACTCGTCGTTCCAGCCCTCGCCCGCACCACCCAGTCGAGGGACTTCGAGGACGAGGAAATCGATGTCGGCCAGCTGCGGCCAGCGTCGCTCCAGACGCTCCACGGAGTCCTGCACCAGATCCGCGAACGCCTCGGCCCGGCTCGCGGCCAGCGGAACCTGCGGCGGTGCGATCGGGCCGCGCATGCCCCGGCCGTGGCGATCGCGGCGGCGGGGCCCGGGGCCGGCGGCGGGGGGCGGTACGGGGGTGTCCATCACTGGTGAAGCGTAGTCCCCGTCAGGTCCGGCCGCCGGACTCCACCCGCCGTCAGGTCGCCGTCCGGTCGCTCGGGCGCCATGTCGCCCGATGACCATTCCAGCCAAGGTTGGGCTCGATTCCGTATGTCTCCAAGACCGTCGCTCTCAAGGCAATTGACGGTGTTTGTGCCGAGTCATGACCGGACCCGACCCCGTTCGAGATCCCGAGAAGGGGTGTTCCCGCAGGTCAGTGCCGTGTTGTCGGAGAGGTGTGTGGGGCGTTTCACAACCCGACACGGTGGAGTGACCTGGGGGAGAGTCGTCGCGGCCCGCTCAAGAGTGCGGTACCGTCCAACGTCGTGAGCCCTGTACGTCGCTGTTCGCGCACCGCTTGCGGCCGGCCCGCCGTCGCGACGCTGACGTACGTCTACGCCGACTCGACCGCGGTCCTCGGCCCGCTCGCCACCTACGCCGAACCCCACTGCTACGACCTGTGCGCCGAGCACTCCGAGCGCCTCACCGCGCCCCGCGGCTGGGAGGTCGTCCGCCTCCTCGACAGCTCCGCTCCGGCCCGCCCGAGCGGCGACGACCTGGAAGCGCTTGCCAACGCGGTCCGCGAGGCGGCCCGCCCGCAGGAGCGGGCGGCCGGGGCCGGCGGCGCGGGCGGCGCCCGCACGGCCGACCCGATGGAGGTCGCCCGCCGGGGTCATCTGCGAGTGCTGCGCTCGCCGGACAACTGACGGGCCCTGTCCGGCAGTTCGTTCAACGATCCCCGACCGTGATCGCGTCCCTTGAGAGGGGCTTACCGTGCGCGGCGTTGCCCGGACCCAGGTAAGAGTCTGTGGACGGCTCAGTTTCCGCACGTCGCGCCGTCCGTCCCTGCGGGTAGTTTGGGGCGACCGATAGGACTTTCTGGAGGGTTGGCCGTGTCTGCTGATCTGTCGCAGCTCGTGAAGGCGTACGACGTACGGGGCGTCGTCCCGGACCAGTGGGACGAGTCCTTGGCCGAGTTGTTCGGGGCGGCCTTCGTCCAGGTGACCGGTGCCGGCGCGATCGTGACCGGGCACGACATGCGGCCCTCGTCCCCCGGCCTGTCCGCCGCCTTCGCGCGCGGGGCGGCGGCTCGCGGCGTCGACGTGACCGAGATCGGCCTGTGCTCCACGGACCAGCTGTACTACGCCTCGGGCGCGTTCGACCTCCCCGGTGCCATGTTCACGGCCTCGCACAACCCGGCGAAGTACAACGGCATCAAGATGTGCCGGGCGGGCGCGGCCCCCGTCGGCCAGGACACCGGCCTCGCCGAGATCCGCCAACTCGTCGAGTCCTGGCTGGACTCGGGCGCTCCGGAGGTCTCCGGCCCGACGGGAACGATCACGAAACGGGACACGTTGGAGGATTACGCGGCGCACCTCCGCGGCCTCGTCGACCTGACCTCCGTCCGCCCCCTGAAGGTCGTCGTCGACGCGGGCAACGGCATGGGCGGTCACACGGTCCCGACCGTGTTCGCCGGCCTGCCGTTCACCCTGGTCCCGATGTACTTCGAGCTGGACGGCACCTTCCCGAACCACGAGGCCAACCCGCTCGACCCGGCCAACATCGTCGACCTCCAGGCGCGCGTCCGCGAGGAGGGCGCCGACCTCGGCATCGCCTTCGACGGCGACGCCGACCGCTGCTTCGTGGTCGACGAGAACGGCGACCCGGTCCCGCCGTCCGCGATCACCGCCCTGGTGGCCGCCCGCGAGCTGGCGAGGAACGGCGGCACGGGCGTGATCATCCACAACCTGATCACCTCCTGGTCGGTCCCCGAGGTCGTCAGGGAGAACGGCGGCACACCGGTCCGCACGCGCGTGGGCCACTCCTTCATCAAGGCCGAGATGGCGAAGTCCGGCGCGATCTTCGGCGGAGAGCACTCCGCGCACTACTACTTCAAGGACTTCTGGAACGCCGACACGGGCATGCTGGCCGCCCTCCACGTCCTCGCCGCGCTCGGCGGCCAGGACGGCCCGCTGTCCGCCCTCGTGGAGCAGTACGACCGCTACGTGGGCTCCGGCGAGATCAACTCCACGGTCGACGACCAGCAGGCCCGTCTCGCGGCGATCCGTGCCACCTACGAGGGCCAGGACGACCTGACCCTCGACGAACTCGACGGCCTCACCGTCTCCTCCGCCGACTGGTGGTTCAACGTCCGCCCCTCCAACACGGAACCGCTGCTGCGGCTCAACACGGAGGCACGGGACGAGGCGACGATGGGGAAGGTGCGGGACGAGGTGCTGGCGATCATCAGGGGCTGACGGTTTCTGCTCGGTTTCTGCTCGACGCCGGTCGGGAGGTTCCGGCCCGTCCGGCGTTCGAGGACGAGGCCGTTCAGGCCGAAGCGGGCTCTGGGGGCGCGGCCTCCAGGTCCGTCGGCCCCAACCCCGGCAGGCACTCCCCACCGGCGGTAACCTGACCAGGCACATCCGCACGCACCGTCGTAGCCCCAGCCCTCGGAGGGACACCCCATGCCGCTCGAAGCCGGCCTCCTGGAGATCCTGGCCTGCCCGGCCTGCCACGCCCCCCTCAAGGAGCAGGACACCGAGCTGATCTGCACCGGTGAGGACTGCGGCCTGGCCTACCCCGTACGGGACGGCATCCCCGTCCTCCTCGTCGACGAGGCCCGCCACCCCGCGTAACCGACGACGACGCGATCGGAGGCCGCCGCCCATGCTCGACGAATCGCTGCTCGACTCCCCGGACGCGCTGACCGAGGCCGACCGCAGGGCCCTGCTCCGCGGTGCCGCCGAAGCCGGTGCCCGGGTGCGCACAGCCGCCCGGCACGCCGCCGAGGCCGGCGTGAACGACCTGAAGCCTGACGGCCGCCCCCGCGCCATCCTGATCGCGGGCCCCGGAGCCGCCGCCACCTGCGTCGCCGACCTGCTCGGCAAGCTCGCCGGCGCCAGCAGCCCCGTCACCCGCCTGGCACCCACCGGAGTGGCCCCCGCGGCCGGCGCCCTGCGCTGGGAACTCCCGGGCTGGGCGGGCTCCGTGGACCTGCTGCTGATCACCACCCCGGACGGCAGCGAACCGGGCCTGTCCCTGCTCGCCGAGCAGGCCTACCGCCGCGGCTGCACCGTCGTCGCCGTGGCCCCGACCCGCAGCCCCCTCACGGAGGCCGTGGACGGCGCCCACGGCCTCTTCGTACCGATGGCGACCGCACCGTACGAACACGACGAGCCGCTGGCCGCCTCCGCCCCCGGAGTCCTCTGGGCGCTGCTCACCCCGCTGCTCGCGCTCCTGGACCGCACCGGGCTGCTCAGCGCGCCGCCGGAGGCCCTGGAGAAGGTCGCCGACCGTCTCGACCAGGTCGCCGAGCGCTGCGGACCCGCCGTCGTGACCTACAGCAATCCCGCCAAGACCCTGGCCGCCGAACTCGCCGACTCGCTCCCGGTGATCTGGACGGAGGGCGCGTCGGCAGGTCCGGCGGGCCGCCGGTTCGCCGCCGCGCTCGCCGAGTTGGCCGGCCGCCCCGCCCTCGTCTCCGAACTGCCCGAGGCGCTCGCCGAGCACAACGCCCTGCTGGCCGGCCCGCTCGCCGCGAGTGCCGACCCGGACGACTTCTTCCGGGACCGCGTCGACGAGGCGCCCGCGCTGCACGCGCGCGTGGTGCTGCTCCGGGACCGCCCGATCGGCGGCCTCACGGCCGCCCCGACCGCCCGTGACCTGGCCCTCAGCCACGACACGCCGATCAGCGAGCTGGAGCCCGAGGACGGCGGCGAGCTGGAGACCCTCGCGGAGCTGATCGCCATGACGGATTTCGCCGCCGTTTACCTGGCGCTCGCCTCGGGCGCCTGATCTTGTCGTCGAACCCCTGAGCCGCCGTACACCGTCGTACGGGGCGCGAAGCCACGTCGTACCCAGGTCGTCCTCGGGTCGTACGCAGAGAGAACCGGTAGAGAGCCACATGGACCGCCTCGACAACACCGTCCGCCCCTATGCCTGGGGTTCCACCACCGCCATCCCCAAGCTGCTCGGCGTCGAGCCGAGCGGCGAACCGCAGGCGGAGATGTGGATGGGCGCGCACCCGGGCGCACCCTCGCGCACCGCGCGCGGGACGCTCGTCGAGGTCGTCGAGGCCGCCCCGGAGCGGGAGTTGGGCGAGAAGGCGGTCGCGAAGTTCGGCCCGCGACTGCCCTTCCTGCTGAAGATCCTCGCCGCCGGCGCCCCGCTCTCCCTCCAGGTGCATCCCAACCTGGAGCAGGCGAAGGAGGGTTACGCCGACGAGGAGCGCCGGGGCATCCCCGTGGACGCCCCTGACCGCAACTACAAGGACGCCAACCACAAGCCCGAACTGATCTGCGCGCTCACGGAGTTCGACGGCCTGTGCGGCTTCCGCGCCCCGTTGGAGGCCGCCGAGCTGCTCGCCGGCCTGGGCGTCGACTCCTTGAAGCCCTACGTCGACCTCCTGCACGCGCACCCCGAGGAAGCGGCCCTGCGCGAGGTCCTCACGGCGATCCTCACCGCCGACCCCGAGGAGATGCGCCACACGGTCACCGCCGCGGCGACCGCCTGCGCCCGCCTCGGTGGCGACTACGCGCCCTACGCCGACATCGCCCACCACTACCCGGGCGACCCCGGCGTCATCGCGGCCATGCTCCTGAACAACGTCCGACTCCAGCCCGGCGAGGCCCTGTTCCTCGGCGCCGGCATCCCGCACGCCTACCTCAGCGGGCTCGGCGTCGAGATCATGGCCAACTCCGACAACGTCCTGCGCTGCGGCCTGACCCCCAAGCACGTCGACGTCCCCGAACTCCTGCGCGTCGTCCGCTTCGAGGCGGGCGACCCCGGAGTGCTGCGCCCCGAGGCGTCCCCGGACGGCGAGGAGGTCTACGAGACCCCCATCGACGAGTTCCGGCTGTCCCGGTACGTCCTCCCGGCGGGCACAGGCGTCCACGACCTCAGCCTGGACACCCCGCAGATCCTGCTCTGCACGGCCGGCGCGGTGACGGCGGGCGAGTCCGAACTCGCCCCCGGCCAGTCGGTCTTCGTCCCGGCCGGCGACAAGGCCGAGGTGTCCGGAGTCGGCACGGTCTTCCGGGCCACTGTGATCGTATGACCGGGTCTGTGGATACCTGACGAGCCGCCGCCGGGCAGGGCTGCAAGAATGGCCCACCGGCAAAGGACGGGCAAAGACGGCCGGACGACCCATCCGGGCAGCTGTCCGGGGCAGACGTCCGACGCGGATGTCCGACCTGGACGTCCGGCACAGACGTACGAAGGCGAAGGGACACCGCGAACACATGAGCGCGTCAGGCGGCACCAGGGCGATCGTGGCGGCACTCGGCGCCAACCTCGCGATCGCGGCATCGAAGTTCGTGGCGTTCGCCTTCAGCGGCTCGTCCTCGATGCTCGCCGAGGGCGTCCACTCCCTCGCCGACTCCGGCAACCAGGCACTGCTCCTGATCGGCGGCAAGAAGGCCCAGCGCGAGGCCACCCCGCAGCACCCCTTCGGCTACGGCCGCGAGCGGTACATCTACGCCTTCCTCGTCTCGATCGTCCTCTTCTCGGTCGGCGGCATGTTCGCCGTCTACGAGGGCTACGAGAAGATCAAGCACCCGCACGACATCGAGCACTGGTACTGGCCGGTTGGCGTCCTGGTCTTCGCGATCATCGCCGAGGGCTTCTCCTTCCGCACGGCCATCAAGGAGTCGAACGAACTGCGCGGCACGCACTCCTGGTCGCAGTTCATCCGCCGCGCAAAGGCCCCCGAGCTGCCGGTCGTCCTCCTGGAGGACTTCGGCGCGCTCATCGGCCTGGTCCTCGCCCTCGGCGGTGTCGGCCTGGCCCTGCTCACCGACGACGGCGTCTGGGACGGCATCGGCACCCTCTGCATCGGCATCCTGCTCATCCTGATCGCCCTGGTCCTGGCCGCCGAGACCAAGTCGCTGCTGCTCGGTGAGTCCGCCGGCACCGAGGACGTCCAGAAAATCGAGGCCGCGATCGTCGACGGCCACACCGTCACCGGCATCATCCACATGCGCACCCTCCACCTCGGCCCCGAGGAACTGCTCGTCGCCGCCAAGATCGCCGTCCAGCACGACGACACGGCCACCGAGGTCGCCACCGCGATCAACGCCGCCGAGTCCCGCATCCGCGAAGCCGTCCCGATCGCCCGCGTCATCTACCTCGAACCCGACATCTACAGCGAGTCCGAGGCCACCAAGGGCCCCGACCGCGAAGCCACCCCCGGAGGCCCGGCCCAGCACCCGGCGCCCGGACACTGACTTCCCCGGCTCCTACGACAACAGGGCCCGCCGAGACGTTCGACGGGCCCTCCCTGTCCCCCGCTACCCCTGCTGCACGGGCCACGGCGCCACCGGGGCCGCCTTCCGCCGCCGTACGACGAACCCGGCGATGCCCAGGCCGATCCCGACCAGGGTCAGGACGACCCCGCCGATGGCGGCCGACACGATGACGACCGCCGCCGTACGGTCGTCGGTCACCCGCCCCTGGACGGCGGACTCGGCCACCGTCCCGTCGTGATCGCTCGCGAAGAAGCGCGAGTCCATCGCGTTGGCACGGTTGTCACCCAGCAGGAACAGCCGCCCCTTCGGGACCTTCACGTCATACGTCTTGTGCACACCGTCGACATCGCCCCGGGCGACATACGGCTCCGACAGCGGCTTTCCGTTCACGGTGATCCGCGCGTCCGTGCCCGAGCCCGTGCAGCACACCACTTCGTCGCCGCCCACCCCGATGACCCGCTGCATCACATTCGCCGAGGACCCATAGTGGTCCGGCGCCGAGAACACCACGACATCACCGCGGCGCACCTCGCCGCCGTCCACCTTGTCGAAGAAGATCCGGTCACCCGGCTTGTACGTCGGCAGCATGCTCTGGCTGCTGCCGGTAGAACTCCCGTACGAGGTCCGCGCGTACACGATGGAGCCGAGCACCAGCACCACCCCTAGCAGCCCCACCACTGCAGCCGAGACCCCAAGGCCCCGCCCCTTGCCCGACATCGTTTCCCTCCCCATGCGGCACTTCCGCGGCGCAGAGAGTATCGGGCGTCTGTGAACGGACTGTGCGGGCCCGCGACCTGCCACCGCCGCGGGCCCACCACCACTAACCGACCTCGCTCAGCACACCGAGCACCGCAGCCTCGTCACCGGCTGCCAGCAGCCGCTTCCGGAACCCGGCATCCGTCAACCTCCGCGACAGCAGCGCCAGAATCCGCAGATGCTCATCACCGGCGGCCGCCTCCGGTACGGCGATCATGAAGACCAGCCGGGCCTTCGTACCGTCCGGCGAGCCCCACTCGACCCCCTCCGACGACCGCGCGAACCCGACGACCGGCGCACTCACCGCATCCGTCTTGGCATGCGGAATCGCGATCTCCTCCCCGAGCCCGGTCGTCCCCAACTCCTCCCGCCGCAAAGCGGTCGCCACCAACTCCTCGACATCCACGACCTTGCCGGTCCGCACCAACAGCCCGGCCACCTCACGGATCGCGGCCTCCTTGTCGACCGCGTCGAGAGGAACCTTCACGGTCTGCTCGGTGAGGTAGTTGGAGAGGACTTCGGGGAGGACATGAGGGGCGCCTTCGAGGGTGGTGTGTCCCGCGGTGGGCGAGCTGGAGCCCGAAGTTCCTTCGGTGGTAGGCGAGTTGGTGCGGGAGGTGCCTTTGCCGGTGGGCGAGCCGAGGTCGGCCGTGGCTGCTCCGGCGTCGACCGCCGCACCGCGCGGACCTCGCGACCCCGACCCGTCCAGGCCCACCGCGGTACGCGAGCCCGAGCCCGAGCCGCCCGAGTTCACCCCGCTCATCTCACCCACGCCGGTCGTCGCGGCGACCACCGCACCTCCGCGCCCATCCCGCTCCGCTACGACGACACCGCCCCTCCCGGAGCCGGCAACCTTCACCCCGGCCCCGACCAACGCGAGCTCGGGATCGGGTTCGACGGCGGCCCCGGTCCCGACCACCGGCTCCCCGCGCCGCTTGCGCTCACTCACGTCGACCAGCGCGACCGTCGTCACCGCGGTGACCGCCGTACCGATCGCCACCGCCACGAAGAACATCGGTACGCCGCTCACCGCGCCCAGCACCGCCACGATCGGCCCGCCGTGGGGCACCGCGTCCTTCACCCCGGCGAGTCCGGCGACCGCACCGGCGACCGCGCCGCCCAGCATGTTGGCGGGGATGACCTGCGCGGGCCGCGCCACGGCGAACGGGATCGCGCCCTCCGAGATGCCGAAGCAGCCCATGAACAGCGAGGCCAGACCGGTCTCCCGCTCCTGCCCGGTGTAGAACCGCCGTCGTACCAACGTGGCCAGACCCTGGCCGAGCGGCATCACCGGGATGGCCGCCGCGCACATGCCCATGACGGCCTGGTTGCCGGTCGCGATGAGCCCCGCGCCGAAGAGGAACGCCGTCTTGTTGACCGGGCCGCCCATGTCGAACGCGATCATCAGCCCGAGGATCGTGCCGAGCAGGATCGCGCTGGTGCCGGTCATCCCGCCGAGCCAGCTGGTGAGGTGCTCGAACACCCACGAGATCGGCTTCCCGATGACGTAGACGAAGAACAGTCCGAGCGCCGTCGTCGCCACGATCGGGATCACGATGATCGGCATGATCGGCTGGACAAACTTCGGGACCCGGACCTTCTTGATCCACAGCACCAGATAGCCGGCGAGGAACCCGGTCACGATCGCCCCGATGAAACCGGCGCCCGCCTTCGAGTCGTACAGCGCACCGGTGTTGGCGATCCAGCCGCCGATCATGCCCGGCACGAGCGCGGGCCGGTCGCCGATGGCGTGGGCGATGTAGCCGGACAGAATCGGCACCATCAGCGTGAAACCGATCACGCCGATGTTGTTCACGTCCATCCAGAAGGAGTCCTTCGGGATGACCAGACCGCCGGAGGGGTCCGGGTGGCCGCCGAGCGACAGCGAGATCGCGATCAGCAGCCCGCCGACCACGACGAACGGGATCATGTAACTGACCCCGTTCATCAGCGACTTGTACGCCAGACTCCGCTCCCTGCCGCCGGGCACGCTCGCCGCAGCGGCCGTAACGCCCGCCGTGTGCACGGGTGCGGACCACACCTGCTCGATCAGCCGCTCGGGATGGCGGATGCCCTCGGCGACCCCGACCACGAGGACCCGCCTACCGGTGAAGCGGCTCAGGTCCACGTCCTTGTCCGCGGCGACGATCACGCCGCCGGCGGCTCTGACATCGTTGTCTTCGAGAATGTTTTCAGCCCCGATGGATCCTTGCGTCTCCACCTTCATGTCGATGCTACGGCTCGCGGCGGCCTGGGCGAGTTTCTCCGCCGCCATGTACGTGTGTGCGATGCCGGTCGGGCACGCGGTCACCGCGAGCAGCTTCAACCGCTGCCCCTCGACACCGCCGCTGCCCGTGGGGGGAGGGCCGGCCTGACTGGTCACGTCGTTCTCCTAACACCCTCGTCCAACACCTTCGCCGCACGGAACGCCGTCCCGGACGCCCCGCGAGATTGACCAGAGGCTCCTGATCTCCCCGCATCCTGCAACAACCACCACCCGACTCGAAGACGCGAACATCCCTGATCGCCCGCGTCCACCCCCTTCCTCCCGACGTTCGTACGGACCCCCTCGGCGCGCTCCCCGAAGCCCGGTCCGACGCCGGGCGCCCGCTCGGTTCGGCTGGAACTGTCCGGAGCGGACTGGGGACGGCCGGTCCTACCGGTGTAACTTGGGACGGAGCCAGACGTCGCTGCTGATGGCGGTCGGGCGGTCCCACCGCGGACCGGCCGAGGGAGAGAGGGCCTCCGACGGACTGCGCTGCGCGTACGCGGGCATGCCTGTGTCCTCCTTGGGGCACCCCTGTGTCCGCCGCCGCGCAGACCAGCCGTACCCACCTCGCCCCAACCCCGAGGAGTACCTCGCAATGACGACTGTCGACAACCGACAGGACTTCAAGGTCGCCGATCTCTCCCTGGCCGAGTTCGGCCGCAAGGAGATCACCCTCGCCGAGCACGAGATGCCCGGCCTGATGTCGATCCGCCGTGAGTTCGCCGCCAGCCAGCCGCTGGCCGGCGCCCGCATCATGGGCTCCCTGCACATGACCGTGCAGACCGCCGTCCTCATCGAGACCCTGGTCGCCCTGGGCGCCGAGGTCCGCTGGGTGTCCTGCAACATCTTCTCCACCCAGGACCACGCGGCCGCCGCCATCGCCGTCGGCCCGAACGGCACGCCCGAGAACCCCCAGGGTGTCCCGGTCTTCGCCTGGAAGGGCGAGACCCTGGAGGAGTACTGGTGGTGCACGGAGCAGGCGCTGACCTGGCCGAACAGCCCCACCGGCGGCCCGAACATGATCCTGGACGACGGCGGCGACGCCACCCTCCTCGTCCACAAGGGCGTCGAGTACGAGAAGGCCGGCAAGGTCCCCTCGCCCGACACCGCTGAGAACGACGAGCACCGTGTCATCCTCGAGCTCCTCAACCGCACCATCAGCGACGGCTCACAGAAGTGGACCCAGCTCGCCTCGGAGATCCGCGGCGTGACCGAGGAGACCACGACCGGCGTTCACCGTCTCTACGAGATGCACCGCGACGGCACCCTCCTGTTCCCGGCGATCAACGTGAACGACGCCGTCACCAAGTCGAAGTTCGACAACAAGTACGGCTGCCGCCACTCCCTGATCGACGGCATCAACCGCGCCACCGACGTCCTCATCGGCGGCAAGACCGCGGTCGTCTGCGGCTACGGCGACGTGGGCAAGGGCTGCGCGGAGTCCTTGCGCGGACAGGGTGCCCGCGTGATCATCACCGAGATCGACCCGATCTGCGCGCTGCAGGCGGCGATGGACGGCTACCAGGTCACGACGCTCGACGAGGTCGTCGACAAGGCCGACATCTTCGTCACCACGACCGGCAACAAGGACATCATCATGGCCGCGGACATGGCCAAGATGAAGCACCAGGCGATCGTCGGCAACATCGGCCACTTCGACAACGAGATCGACATGGCCGGCCTCGCGCAGATCCCGGGCATCGTCAAGGACGAGGTCAAGCCGCAGGTCCACACCTGGAAGTTCCCCGACGGCAAGGTTCTCATCGTGCTGTCCGAGGGCCGCCTGCTGAACCTGGGCAACGCCACCGGCCACCCCTCGTTCGTGATGTCCAACTCCTTCGCGGACCAGACCCTGGCCCAGATCGAGCTGTTCACCAAGCCCGAGGAGTACCCGACCGACGTCTACGTGCTGCCCAAGCACCTCGACGAGAAGGTCGCCCGCCTCCACCTGGACGCGCTCGGCGTGAAGCTGACCACGCTCCGCCCCGAGCAGGCCGCGTACATCGGCGTAGAGGTCGAGGGCCCGTACAAGTCGGACCACTACCGCTACTGAGCCCTGAGCCGACGACCCCGTCCGCTGGGACCGCGTCCGTGCACTGACGCGGTTCTCAGCGGCGGGTCCTCAGCAGCAGATCCTCCGAGGCAGGCCCCCGCACCCCCGTGCCGGGGGCCTGCCCCTTTGGTTCCTCTGGCCGGACCGGCCCGTCAAGACCCAGGACCCCGATGCCCCGCGGCCGATATTCGCTCCACGATCCGCACGATCACACCCCCTTCGCAGACGAGCACTTCCAGTGCGCCCCCGGCCCTTCCGGCTGGCGCTACGTCTCCCAGCTCACCGCCTCCTCCGGCGATCACCACGGCTCCGTCGACCTCACCCTCGACGAACTCGGCCGCCCCATCCGGCTGGAACTCCACGCGGCGAACTGGCAGGTGCGCGGCGCTGCCCTCGACGGCGTCACTTGGGTCCGTACAGACCCCACCGGCACTGATGCCGCCGAAGGCAATGTGCGCGCCCACGCCTTCACCGGCACCTCCCCCGCGTTCCTCATCGCCACCACCCGTCTCCTGCGCCTCACCCCTTCCTCCGCCGCGACCCGCGTCCGCCTGGTCACCTTCACGGAACCGGTCCTCGCTCCGCGCACCGTGGACCAGTCCTGGGCTCTGCTGAAAAGAGAAACACACGGCACTGACAACGGCCCTCTGACCGTGGACGAATACCAGGTCACAGCCCTGGACACGGGCGAACAGCACGCCGTGCACATCGCCGGCGACGTCGTGCTCGCGGCCCCCGGCATCGAGCTGGAGGAGCTGGAGTCGCCGCCGTCCGTGTTCGGCTGAGCGACGCCGTTTCTCGTCGAGCGGGCAGGGGATTCCAGTCCGGCTGGTGCAGGGGGCTCAGGCGGGTGGCGCGAATCCGCTGGAGGGCCGAGGCTCGGCGGGCGATGCCTTCTGCGGCGCCGGGGGCTGCGGGCCGGGCGCGGACGGGACCGGATCGGATTCCACGCCGCCCGCATTGGGCGAAGGGGGAGCGGATGGGGCCAACCAGCCTGCGGAGGCGGGCGCGGGAGCCGATCCGGAAGACCGAGGGGGAGCCGGAGGCTGCTGAGGAGCCGACGACGGCTGAAGCGCCGTGTTGCCGAACGCGCCCGGCACCCCGGTCCGGGGCCTGAACGTCTGAGACGGCGAGTGGGCGCCCGCCCCACGGTTCCCGAAGGCCCGCCGCATGTCCCGCTCCTGCCGCTCCTGCACCACCGCCGCCAGATACGCGGCCGGCGGAACACCCTGCGGCGCCGGGGTTCCCGTACGGGCCACGAGATCCGTGGCAAGCCGCTCGGCCATGGCCCAACCCACCTGCGGATCCAACTGCTGCATCCGCGTCAGGTACTGCCGGATGGCCAGCCACAACCCATCGGGAACGGCCGACAGATCGAGCTCGGCGAAACGTCCCGCCAACCAGACCGGCGGAGGCGGCACGAAGGACGTCTGTCCGGCGGGCACCCTTTCCCGTACGACCAAAGTGCCCGCGAACACATCCCCGAGCCGACGACCGCGCGCCGAAACGAGCGAGGCGATACAGGCGACGACCCCGAACGTCGTCAGGATCTCGATCACACCGATCGCACCCCGCACGAGCGCGTGCCGGAACCGGATCGGTCCGCCGTCGTCCCGCACCACGCGCAGCCCGAAGGCCAGCTTCCCGAGCGAACGCCCGTGGCTCAGCGTCTCCACCGCTATGGGCGCGCCCACCAGCACCAGCACGAAGGCCGCGATCGACAGCGCGATCTGCGCCGCGTCGTCCAAAGAGGCCGTGGAGAACATCAGAGCCACGCTCACGCCGATGTAGGCGACCATGGCCACGATCAGATCGAGCAAGACCGCCAGCGCCCTGCTGGGCAGCCTCGCGGGGCGCAACTCCAGCGCCACCGCCTCGCCCGTCACCAGCTCACTCACGCCTGCCGCCCTTCCCCTGCCCTGCCCCTGGAACAGCCAGTCTGCCAAGCTGAGGGCACATCGCGCCCCAGTACGACAAGCTGATCCCCAACGAGCAGTCGACGAGCAGCCGAGGAGCAGGCAACCAGATGGACCTCGACGTCTTCGTCTCGGCCCACCGAGCCGAGTGGGACCGCCTCGACGCGCTGCTCCGCCGCCAGCGTCGCCTCAACGGCTCCGAGGCCGATGAACTGGTCGCCCTCTACCAGCGAACGGCCACCCATCTCTCCCTGATCCAGTCCAGCGCCCCTGACCCCCAGCTCACCGGTCGGCTCAGTCAACTCGTGGCACGCGCGCGTAGTGCCGTGACAGGAACCCGTCGTGCGTCCTGGCGTGATGTCACGCACTTCCTGGGGCACAGTTTTCCGGCCGCGGTCTACAGGGCACGCCACTGGTGGGTCCCCACCGCGCTGCTGTCGACGGTGGTCGCGATCCTCCTGGGCTGGTGGATAGGCACCCACCCCGAGGTCCAGTCGGCCATTGCGGCCCCGAGTCAGCTGCGCCAACTCACGCGCCCCGGGGGCGAGTACGAGACCTACTACTCCAGCCACCCGGCAGCGGCCTTCTCGGCGCAGGTCTGGACGAACAACGCCCAAGCCGCCGCGATGTGCCTGGTCCTGGGAATCTTCCTGGGGCTACCGGTCCTCTGGATCCTCTTCGAGAACATGCTCAACCTCGGGGTCGGCATCGGCCTCATGTCATCGGCCGGCCGGCTCGACACATTCCTCGGCCTGATCCTCCCGCACGGTCTGCTCGAACTGACGGCAGTCTTCGTAGCGGCGGGTACGGGCATGCGCCTCGGCTGGACCCTCATCGACCCCGGCCCACGCACGCGCCGCACAGCCCTGGCCGAAGAGGGCCGAGCAGCCGTGGGCATGGCCATCGGCCTGGCCCTGGTCCTGTTCGTGTCAGGCGCCATCGAAGGCTTCGTCACGCCATCTGGCCTCCCCACCTGGGCCCGCATCGGCATCGGCATCATCGCCGAAGGCACCTTCCTGTCGTACGTCTACGTTTTGGGCGGCCGTGCCGTACGTGCCGGTGAGACGGGTGACGTCGAGGCATCCGAACGCAGCTCGACCGTGCCTACGGCTGCCTGATGTGCGGGCACAGCTGCTGAGCTGCTAGTCTCCTCTTCGCCCCAAAGGAGCCGTTGACACGGACCGGTCGGGGAGGTAGATTCGAACAGTTGCCTAGAACTGGATCTGGTCCGGTCGGTAACAGCGAGTGTCTGTCTGCTTCTGGGAACTTCGATTCCAAGGAAGCCACACTCCCGATGAATCGGAAAAGGGCGGTCGGTAAGTCCGGCCCGGAACTTCTGATAAAGTCGGAGTCGCCGGAAAGGGAAACGCGGAAGCGGGAACCTGGAAAGCGCCGAGGAAATCGGAACCGGAAACGGTCTGATAGAGTCGGAAACGCAAGACCGAAGGGAAAAGCCCGGAGGAAAGCCCGAGAGGGTGAGTACAAAGGAAGCGTCCGTTCCTTGAGAACTCAACAGCGTGCCAAAAATCAACGCCAGATATGTTGATACCCCGTCTCCGGCCGTCGATGTGATGGTTGGGGCGAGGTTCCTTTGAAGAAAACATACAGCGAGGACGCTGTGAACCGTCGGGCCTATTCCGCCCGGGGGTTCCGCTCTCGTGTGTGTGCACCGGATAACCGGTAAACATTCACGGAGAGTTTGATCCTGGCTCAGGACGAACGCTGGCGGCGTGCTTAACACATGCAAGTCGAACGATGAACCACTTCGGTGGGGATTAGTGGCGAACGGGTGAGTAACACGTGGGCAATCTGCCCTGCACTCTGGGACAAGCCCTGGAAACGGGGTCTAATACCGGATAATACTCTCGTACTCATGTGCGGGTGTTGAAAGCTCCGGCGGTGCAGGATGAGCCCGCGGCCTATCAGCTTGTTGGTGAGGTAATGGCTCACCAAGGCGACGACGGGTAGCCGGCCTGAGAGGGCGACCGGCCACACTGGGACTGAGACACGGCCCAGACTCCTACGGGAGGCAGCAGTGGGGAATATTGCACAATGGGCGGAAGCCTGATGCAGCGACGCCGCGTGAGGGATGACGGCCTTCGGGTTGTAAACCTCTTTCAGCAGGGAAGAAGCGCAAGTGACGGTACCTGCAGAAGAAGCGCCGGCTAACTACGTGCCAGCAGCCGCGGTAATACGTAGGGCGCAAGCGTTGTCCGGAATTATTGGGCGTAAAGAGCTCGTAGGCGGCTTGTCACGTCGGGTGTGAAAGCCCGGGGCTTAACCCCGGGTCTGCATTCGATACGGGCTAGCTAGAGTGTGGTAGGGGAGATCGGAATTCCTGGTGTAGCGGTGAAATGCGCAGATATCAGGAGGAACACCGGTGGCGAAGGCGGATCTCTGGGCCATTACTGACGCTGAGGAGCGAAAGCGTGGGGAGCGAACAGGATTAGATACCCTGGTAGTCCACGCCGTAAACGGTGGGAACTAGGTGTTGGCGACATTCCACGTCGTCGGTGCCGCAGCTAACGCATTAAGTTCCCCGCCTGGGGAGTACGGCCGCAAGGCTAAAACTCAAAGGAATTGACGGGGGCCCGCACAAGCAGCGGAGCATGTGGCTTAATTCGACGCAACGCGAAGAACCTTACCAAGGCTTGACATACACCGGAAAGCATTAGAGATAGTGCCCCCCTTGTGGTCGGTGTACAGGTGGTGCATGGCTGTCGTCAGCTCGTGTCGTGAGATGTTGGGTTAAGTCCCGCAACGAGCGCAACCCTTGTCCTGTGTTGCCAGCGTGCCCTTCGGGGTGACGGGGACTCACAGGAGACCGCCGGGGTCAACTCGGAGGAAGGTGGGGACGACGTCAAGTCATCATGCCCCTTATGTCTTGGGCTGCACACGTGCTACAATGGCCGGTACAATGAGCTGCGATACCGTGAGGTGGAGCGAATCTCAAAAAGCCGGTCTCAGTTCGGATTGGGGTCTGCAACTCGACCCCATGAAGTCGGAGTTGCTAGTAATCGCAGATCAGCATTGCTGCGGTGAATACGTTCCCGGGCCTTGTACACACCGCCCGTCACGTCACGAAAGTCGGTAACACCCGAAGCCGGTGGCCCAACCCCTTGTGGGAGGGAGCTGTCGAAGGTGGGACTGGCGATTGGGACGAAGTCGTAACAAGGTAGCCGTACCGGAAGGTGCGGCTGGATCACCTCCTTTCTAAGGAGCACTTCTCACCGGGTTCGCTCGGTCAGAGGCCAGTTCATCGGCGAACGTCCGGTGCTGGTTGCTCAAGGGTGGAACGTTGATTATTCGGTGTCACTGGCCGTCTCTGGCTGCAAGTACTGCTCTTCGGGGCGTGGAAAGCTGATCAGAGCGGTGGGGATACCGGGCACGCTGTTGGGTGTCTGAGGGTACGGCCGTGAGGTCGCCTTCAGTGCCGGCCCCAGTGAACTCCGGTGGTAGCCGGGGGTGATGGGTGGTTGGTCGTTGTTTGAGAACTGCACAGTGGACGCGAGCATCTGTGGCCAAGTTTTTAAGGGCGCACGGTGGATGCCTTGGCACCAGGAACCGATGAAGGACGTGGGAGGCCACGATAGTCCCCGGGGAGTCGTCAACCAGGCTTTGATCCGGGGGTTTCCGAATGGGGAAACCCGGCAGTCGTCATGGGCTGTCACCCATACCTGAACACATAGGGTATGTGGAGGGAACGCGGGGAAGTGAAACATCTCAGTACCCGCAGGAAGAGAAAACAACCGTGATTCCGGGAGTAGTGGCGAGCGAAACCGGATGAGGCCAAACCGTATGCGTGTGAGACCCGGCAGGGGTTGCGTATACGGGGTTGTGGGATCTCTCTTCTGTCGTCTGCCGGCGGCAGGACGAGTCAGAAACCGTTGATGTAGGCGAAGGACATGCGAAAGGTCCGGCGTAGAGGGTAAGACCCCCGTAGTCGAAACATCAGCGGCTCGTTTGAGAGACACCCAAGTAGCACGGGGCCCGAGAAATCCCGTGTGAATCTGGCGGGACCACCCGCTAAGCCTAAATATTCCCTGGTGACCGATAGCGGATAGTACCGTGAGGGAATGGTGAAAAGTACCGCGGGAGCGGAGTGAAATAGTACCTGAAACCGTGTGCCTACAAGCCGTGGGAGCGTCGGAGTGCATGCTTGCATGCACTCTCGTGACTGCGTGCCTTTTGAAGAATGAGCCTGCGAGTTTGCGGTGTGTTGCGAGGTTAACCCGTGTGGGGAAGCCGTAGCGAAAGCGAGTCCGAACAGGGCGATACAGTAGCGCGCTCAAGACCCGAAGCGGAGTGATCTAGCCATGGGCAGGTTGAAGCGGAGGTAAGACTTCGTGGAGGACCGAACCCACCAGGGTTGAAAACCTGGGGGATGACCTGTGGTTAGGGGTGAAAGGCCAATCAAACTCCGTGATAGCTGGTTCTCCCCGAAATGCATTTAGGTGCAGCGTCGTGTGTTTCTTGCCGGAGGTAGAGCACTGGATAGGCGATGGGCCCTACCGGGTTACTGACCTTAGCCAAACTCCGAATGCCGGTAAGTGAGAGCGCGGCAGTGAGACTGTGGGGGATAAGCTTCATGGTCGAGAGGGAAACAGCCCAGAGCATCGACTAAGGCCCCTAAGCGTACGCTAAGTGGGAAAGGATGTGGAGTCGCAGAGACAACCAGGAGGTTGGCTTAGAAGCAGCCACCCTTGAAAGAGTGCGTAATAGCTCACTGGTCTAGTGATTCCGCGCCGACAATGTAGCGGGGCTCAAGCGTACCGCCGAAGTCGTGTCATTCCAGCACATACGCCCAACGGCGGCTGGGATGGGTAGGGGAGCGTCGTGTGCCGGGTGAAGCCGCAGCGGAAGCTAGTGGTGGACGGTTCACGAGTGAGAATGCAGGCATGAGTAGCGATACACACGTGAGAAACGTGTGCGCCGATTGACTAAGGGTTCCTGGGTCAAGCTGATCTGCCCAGGGTAAGTCGGGACCTAAGGCGAGGCCGACAGGCGTAGTCGATGGATAACCGGTTGATATTCCGGTACCCGCTGTGAAGCGTCAAACATCGAGCATCGTGATGCTAAGGCCGTGAAGCCGTTCCGGACCCTTCGGGGAATGGAAAGTGGTGGAGCCGCCGGTCCAAGCGGTTAGTAGGTGAGTGATGGGGTGACGCAGGAAGGTAGTCCATCCCGGGCGGTGGTTGTCCCGGGGTAAGGGTGTAGCCCGTCATCTAGGCAAATCCGGATGACATGAGGGTGAGACCTGATGCCGAGCCGATTGTGGTGAAGTGGATGATCCTATGCTGTCGAGAAAAGCCTCTAGCGAGTTTCATGGCGGCCCGTACCCTAAACCGACTCAGGTGGTCAGGTAGAGAATACCGAGGCGTTCGGGTGAACTATGGTTAAGGAACTCGGCAAAATGCCCCCGTAACTTCGGGAGAAGGGGGGCCATCACCGGTGATCCGTTTTACACGGTGAGCTGGGGGTGGCCGCAGAGACCAGCGAGAAGCGACTGTTTACTAAAAACACAGGTCCGTGCGAAGCCGTAAGGCGATGTATACGGACTGACGCCTGCCCGGTGCTGGAACGTTAAGGGGACCGGTTAGTCACTCTTCGGGGTGGCGAAGCTGAGAACTTAAGCGCCAGTAAACGGCGGTGGTAACTATAACCATCCTAAGGTAGCGAAATTCCTTGTCGGGTAAGTTCCGACCTGCACGAATGGCGTAACGACTTCTCGACTGTCTCAACCATAGGCCCGGTGAAATTGCACTACGAGTAAAGATGCTCGTTTCGCGCAGCAGGACGGAAAGACCCCGGGACCTTTACTACAGTTTGATATTGGTGTTCGGTTCGGCTTGTGTAGGATAGCTGGGAGACTGTGAAGCCTGGACGCCAGTTCGGGTGGAGTCGTCGTTGAAATACCAGTCTGGTCGTGCTGGATGTCTAACCTGGGTCCGTGATCCGGATCAGGGACAGTGTCTGATGGGTAGTTTAACTGGGGCGGTTGCCTCCTAAAGAGTAACGGAGGCGCCCAAAGGTTCCCTCAGCCTGGTTGGCAATCAGGTGTTGAGTGTAAGTGCACAAGGGAGCTTGACTGTGAGACCGACGGGTCGAGCAGGGACGAAAGTCGGGACTAGTGATCCGGCGGTGGCTTGTGGAAGCGCCGTCGCTCAACGGATAAAAGGTACCCCGGGGATAACAGGCTGATCTTCCCCAAGAGTCCATATCGACGGGATGGTTTGGCACCTCGATGTCGGCTCGTCGCATCCTGGGGCTGGAGTCGGTCCCAAGGGTTGGGCTGTTCGCCCATTAAAGCGGTACGCGAGCTGGGTTTAGAACGTCGTGAGACAGTTCGGTCCCTATCCGCTGCGCGCGCAGGAACATTGAGAAGGGCTGTCCCTAGTACGAGAGGACCGGGACGGACGAACCTCTGGTGTGCCAGTTGTTCTGCCAAGGGCATGGCTGGTTGGCTACGTTCGGGAGGGATAACCGCTGAAAGCATCTAAGCGGGAAGCCTGCTTCGAGATGAGTGTTCCCACCCACTTGATGGGTTAAGGCTCCCAGTAGACGACTGGGTTGATAGGCCGGATCTGGAAGCCCAGTAATGGGTGGAGGTGACCGGTACTAATAGGCCGAGGGCTTGTCCTCAGTTGCTCGCGTCCACTGTGTTGGTTCTGAAACCACGAACAACCCCGTACAGGTCACGTGCGGTGCGGTTGATGTGTTTCATAGTGTTTCGGTGGTCATAGCGTGAGGGAAACGCCCGGTTACATTCCGAACCCGGAAGCTAAGCCTTACAGCGCCGATGGTACTGCAGGGGGGACCCTGTGGGAGAGTAGGACGCCGCCGAACAAATATTGCGAAAACCCCTGTACCGGATTCCGGTGCGGGGGTTTTCTGCGTTTAGGGGGCCTTGAAAAGAGGTCTGCTTTGCCAGCAGACCCTCTCGTATTACAGGCGCCCCGCTGCCTTGAGGGCCAGATATGCGTCCGCCAGTGCCGGTGCGAGGTCGTCCGGTGTCGCGTCGACGATGGTGACGCCATGCCGGCGGAGTTTTTCCGCGGTGCGGTCGCGTTCGGTCTGGGCGCGTGCCGCGGCTGCCGCTTCGTAGACAGCCTCCGTGGTTCCACGGGCCGTAGCCATGCGTGCGATGTGCGGATCTGCCACGGATGCCACCAGAACCGTATGGCGCTGGGTGAGTTGGGTGAGCACGGGAAGCAGACCCTCTTCTACGGGGGCCGCGTCGAGGCTTGTCAGTAGGACGATCAGGGAGCGGCGGGGTGCCGTGCGGATCGCGGTGGCTGCCAAGCCCCGGGCGTCAGTTTCGACGAGTTCCGGTTCGAGGGTCGCCATCGCGTTGACCAGTGAAGGGAGTACGTCGCGCGCGGTGCGGCCCTGGGCTAGGGCACGGACCCGGCGGTCGTAGGCGAGGAGGTCCACGCGGTCGCCGGCGCGGGATGCGAGGGCTGCAAGGAGCAGGGCGGCGTCCATGGAGGCGTCGAGGCGGGGGGCGTCGCCGACGCGGCCGGCCGAGGTGCGGCCGGTGTCGAGGACCAGGAGGATGTGGCGGTCGCGTTCCGGGCGCCAGGTGCGTACCGCGACCGTTGTTTGGCGGGCGGTGGCGCGCCAGTCGATGGAGCGGGTGTCGTCGCCGGGGACGTATTCGCGCAGGCTGTCGAACTCAGTTCCTTCGCCGCGGGTCAGCACGCTGGTGCGGCCGTCGAGTTCGCGTAGGCGGGCGAGCTTCGACGGGAGGTGCTTGCGGCTGGTGAACGGGGGCAGGACGCGTACTGCCCAGGGGACCACGTGCGTGCCCTGGCGGGTGAGGAGGCCGAGAGGGCCGTAGGAACGGATGGTCACCCGGTCTGCTTGGCGGTCTCCTCGGCGGGTGGGGCGTAGGCGGGTGGTGAGGCGGCGGCGTTCGCCGGGCGGGACCGTCAGGCGGTGGCGGGAGGCGGCGAATTCCGTGCCCGGGAGCCAGCTGCTGGGGGGCCACGCGTCGCGGATGCGGGCTCGGAGCGGGCGGCGGGACGGGTTGCTGACGGTCAGGGTGACGTCGACTGATTCGCCCAGGCGTACGGAGGCGTCGCCCGAACGGGTAAGGCTCAGGCGGCGTACGGGGGCGGCCAGGGCGAAGTCGCAGGCGCAGGCCACCGCCAAGGGGGCGTTGACGGCCAGGATGCCCGTCCAGCTGGGTTCCCAGATGCCTACGGGGAGGGAGCCCAGGGCTGCGAGGAGGGCGGCGCGGCCGGTGAGGGCCATCAGCGGGGGACCGGGACGTGGGCGAGGATCGCGTTGATGACGGAGTCCGCCGTCACGCCCTCCATCTCGGCCTCGGGGCGCAGTTGTACGCGGTGGCGGAGGGTGGGGAGTGCCAGGGCCTTCACGTCGTCGGGGATGACGTAGTCGCGGCCTGTGAGCCAGGCCCACGCGCGCGAGGTGGCGAGGAGGGCGGTGGCGCCGCGCGGGGACACGCCGAGGGCCAGGGACGGCGATTCGCGGGTGGCGCGGCAGATGTCGACTACGTAGGCGGTGATTTCGGGGGAGATCGTCGTCTTGGCGACCGCCGCGCGGGCTGCTTCGAGGTCGGCCGCGTTTGCTACGGGGCGCAGGCCGGCGGCGTGCAGGTCGCGCGGGTTGAAGCCTTCGGCGTGGCGGGTGAGGACGTCGATCTCGTCCTGGCGGGAGGGGAGGGGGATCGTCAGTTTGAGGAGGAAGCGGTCGAGTTGGGCCTCGGGGAGGGGGTACGTGCCCTCGTACTCGACGGGGTTCTGCGTCGCGGCGACCAGGAAGGGGTCGGGGAGGGGGCGCGGAGTGCCGTCGACCGTGACCTGGCGTTCTTCCATCGCTTCGAGGAGGGACGACTGAGTCTTCGGCGGGGTGCGGTTGATCTCGTCCGCGAGGAGGAGGTTGGTGAAGACCGGGCCGGGCTGGAAGCGGAACTCGGCGGAGCGGGTGTCGTAGACCAGGGAGCCGGTGACGTCGCTGGGCATCAGGTCCGGGGTGAACTGGATGCGCTTGGTGTCGAGTTCGAGTGCGGATGCGAGGGCGCGGACGAGCAACGTTTTGGCGACTCCGGGGACTCCTTCTAGTAGCACGTGTCCGCGGCAGAGGAGGGCGACGACGAGGCCGGTCACGGCGGGGTCCTGGCCGACCACGGCTTTGGCGATCTCGGCGCGCAGGGATTCGAGGGAGGCTCGGGCGGCGCCCGGATTCCCCGCAGGCCCGGCGTTGTCAGTGGTCGGGTCCATCATGGACGGCGTACCTCTCTTTCGAGGGCGTCGAGTTGGTCGGCGAGTGCGATGAGGGCCGCGTCGTCGCTGGGCGGCGGGCCGAAGAGGAGGGAGTGCAGGGTCTGTCCGTCGCCGTGAAGGTGGGCGGAGAGCGCGGGGAGCAGGGCCTCGGGCGCGTGCGCCTGGGAGACGGGGACGCCTACGAGGGGGGCGAGGCGGGTGCGGGTGGTGGAGCGCAGAGCGGTGGCCGCGCGGTCGCGGGCGTTGGCCTTGCGGTAGAGGCGGGCGCGGCCTTCGACGGTTTCGGAGGCGCGGATCGCCACGGGGAGTCTTTCGGGTACCAGGGGGCCGAGTCGGCGTGCCCGCCAGAGGGCGGTCAGGGCTGCGGCGATGAATAGCTGCAGGGTGCCCCAGAGCCAGCCCGAGGGGAGCAGGTCGAAGAAGCTCTGACTGCCGGAGTCGGTGGCCGAGGTGTCGGACAGCGAGGGGAGGTACCAGACCAGATGGGGGCGGGAGCCGAGGAGTTGGAGGGCGAGCGAGGCGTTGCCCTGCTTGTCGAGACGCTTGTTGAAGAGGATGTCGGGCGCGCCGATGACGACGGTGTCGCCGCCCCCGGACGCATCCGGGAGCCGGAGCAGGGTCGGCCGGCCGTCGCTGGGGTAGCACTCGTCGGCGTCGGTGGCCGTGGTCGTGTACCGGTAGTCGCCGGTTTCCGCGTCGCCCGCGCGCTGGGCGGCGGGCATCGAGCAGTCGGGGGAGAGCGGCGAGTCGAAGCTGGGCCCGGGGTCCACGGTGACTTTGGGGGCGAGCCGGTTCAGGGACGGGGCGCCGGGGGCGACGAGAATCGTACGGCTGCCGGAGTTCGCGAACGCCGCGTGCAGGCCGGCCTGTTGCTGCTTGGTCAGCAGGTCCGGGACGGCGACCAGGAGGGTGGTGTCCGGGCCGGCCGCGGCGCGGGCCTGGGCCAGGGTCGAGACCACGCGCGTGGACACGCCCCGGTCGCCGAGGAGTTCGGCGACGGCGCGGCTGCCGTAGGGGTCGGCGGAGCGCGGGTCGAGGTCGCCGTGCCGGGCGTCGGAGCGGATCGCGGCGATCGCGACGGCGGCCGCCATGAGGAGCACGAGCGCGAGGACGATGCCACGCGCGCGGGTCCACACCTGGCGGACGGTGGGCGAGGCCGAGGTGGCGGGAAGCGTGGCCTCCGTGGTCATTCGGCGGCCCCCTGGCTGGTGTGGTGGGCCGTGCTGTGGGCGCTGCTCGTGAGGACGGGCCTGGTCCGCTCCAGGGCGCGGTCGAGTTCGGCGATGCGGCGGTACGACTGCTCGCTCGCGCCGCGTCCGCCGTACGTCACGTCGTCGAAGTGCCCGGCGGCGGCGCGCAGTTCGTCCGTGTGCGACGGGAGTGCGCGGCCGGCTTCCGCGACCGCCTCGTCTGCGGTGCGGCCGGGGCGGACGTCGAGCAGGGCGCGTTCCTCCAGGGAGCGGACGATGGCCCGCATGCGTTCCTGCACGGCAGGGTTCCAGTGTCCCTGGGCGGCGTGTGCCTCGGCGGCCGAGCGGTGTTCGGCGGCGCTTCGGGGCCGGTCGTCGAACAGGGGAGCGGTGGAGGTGGCTTCGCGGCGCGGAGTGCCGAGGCGCCACCACAGGGCGGCCACGACCGCGAGGACGACCAGGATGACGACTATCAGGCCGAGCGTTCCGCCGGGAGTCGCCTCCGATGCCCTGCCGAACAGTTTGTCGACCCAGCGGGAGATGGCGTCCACGGCTCGTTGCACCAGGCTGGGGTCGTTCTCGTGGTACATCTGCTTCGACAGTTCACGCCGGGCAGCCTCCCGCGCGGGGTCGCGCGGGATCGTCACCGGCGGCTCGTCTCCCGAGAGGGCCGACGACCGTACGACTGTGCCGTGGGCGCGCAGCAGCGCCCTCGTGGCCGATTCGGCGATGTGCGGCAGCGCCGCGGGCACCGCTGTGAGAACTCCCCCCGCCAGGCTCACCGCATCAGCCCCCCGGGGTGGGGCCGGGGGCGGCGGTGCCGTAGTCCTGGACGCCGGCGGCACGGGCCAGGTCGAGGTCGAGGGCCTCGCGGCGGATGCGCTGGTCGATGTACAGGAGTACGGTGACGCCCGCCGTGATCGGGAACGAGATCATGCGGCCGATCACCGCGCCGAGACCGCTGATGATGAGGAATGTCCAGCCCACGTCACCGGTGCCGTTGACGAGGCCGCTGAGGCCGTCGCCGCTCAGCACTCCGGCGATGAAGGCGAACGGGATCACGAGGATGGACGACAGGATGCTCGCGATGATCTGGGCGAGCAGCTGGATGCCGAAGATCCGCCACCAGGAGCCGCGCACCAGCTTCGCGGAGCGGCTCATCGACTTCAGGATGCCCTGCTTCTCCAGCATCAGCGCGGGCGAGGCCAGGGAGAAGCGGATCGCCAGCCAGAGCGTGACGACGCAGCCTGCGAGGCCACCGATGACGGCGAGTGCGATGCCCCCGTCCTGGGATCCGGTGACGGCCACGATGATGCCGGGCACGGTGGGGATGCCGATCAGGGCGATGGCCATGAGGATCAGCAGGCAGATCAGGCCGAACAGCCTGAGCACCTGGGGGCGGGCGTCACGCCAGGCTTCCGTGGCGGTGACCGGCTTGCCGAGGACGGCGCGGCTGGTGACGGCCGTGAGCAGGGAGGTGGCGATGACCGTGCCGATGAGGGCGACCAGGTAGACGACGCCGGTGCTGAGGAAGGCCTCGCTCATCGCGCGGGTCACTTCGGAGGCGCTGGCGTTCGGGTCGTCGAGGGCGCTGGTGCTGCTGAGGTCGCTGAAGGCGAAGCCCTGGACGAGGACGACGATGGTCTGCATGACGACTGCGACGGTGAGCGAGATGCCCAGGACCGTGCGCCAGTAGGTGCGCATGGTGGAGACGGCGCCGTCGAGGATCTCGCCGACGCCGAGCGGGCGGAGCGGGATCACACCGGGCTTGGCCGCGGGCGGGGGACCGCCCCAGCCGGCTCCCCAGCCGGGAGCGCCGTAGCCGCCGGGTCCGCCGTATCCCCCAGGTCCGCCGGGGCCTGCCGGGCCTCCGGGGTGGCCTCCGCCCCAGCCCGGGCCGGGCGGTGGGGGCGGTGCCTGGCCGGGTCCCTGGGCGCCGGTGGGCGCGGACCACTGGGCCGGTGGCGGCTGCTCCTTGGACCACTGTGGGCCGGTGCCCGACGGGTCCGTGCCGGGCTGGTCCGCGGGCTGCGCGGGGCCGGAGCCGTCGGTCGGTTCGGTGGGACCGGAGGCGCCGGGCTCGGGCCCGTCGGGCGGGGCGGATCCGGGCGAGGCCCAGCCCGGAGTGTCGTTCATCGTCGCTCCTTCACGGTGCCCGTCCGCGGGCGCGGCGGCAGGTTGGCAGCCATCGTGCCATGGGGTGGTCGACCGGTGACCGGCCGCGGTATGGGCTGCACACCTTCAATTGTCCGCGGGATACGGGGCAGACTGACCGCATGGCTGATCAGTACGCGCAATCCGGCGAGGACGGCCGGCCGACCGAGATACCCGCGATCCGCTGGGACGAGCCCCCGGAGGGACCCGTGCTGGTCCTGCTCGACCAGACGAGACTGCCGGCCGAGGAGGTCGAGCTGGTGTGCACGGACGCCTCCGCGCTGGTGGAGGCGATCGGTTCGCTGGCGGTGCGCGGGGCGCCGCTGCTCGGCATCGCGGGGGCGTACGGGGTCGCGCTCGCCGCCGCGCGGGGCTTCGACGTGGACGAGGCCGCGCTGGCGCTGGCGGGCGCCCGGCCGACCGCGGTGAACCTCTCCGTCGGCGTGCGCAGGGCCCAGGCCGCGCACCGTGACGCGGTGGCCAAGGGAGGTGGTCCCGAGCAGGCGGCGGGGGCCGCGCTGGCGGCGGCGCGGCGGTTGCACCGGGAGGACGCCGAGGCCAGCGCACGGATGGCCGCACACGGGCTGGCCCTGCTGGACGAGCTGCTGCCCGGTGGCGGGCACCGGATTCTGACGCACTGCAACACCGGTGCGCTGGTGTCGGGCGGTGAGGGCACGGCCTTCGCGGTGGCGCTCGCGGCGCACCGGGACGGGCGGCTGCGGCGGCTCTGGGTGGACGAAACGCGTCCATTGCTGCAAGGTGCTCGCCTGACGGCTTATGAGGCGGCGCGCAACGGTATGGCGTACACCTTGCTCACGGACAATGCGGCGGGCTCCTTGTTCGCGGCCGGGGAGGTGGATGCGGTGCTGATCGGGGCGGACCGGATCGCCGCCGACGGTTCGGTGGCGAACAAGGTGGGGAGCTATCCGCTCGCCGTGCTCGCCCGGTACCACCATGTGCCGTTCATCGTGGTGGCGCCGGTGACGACGGTGGATCCGGACACGCCGGACGGGGCGTCCATCGAGGTGGAGCAGCGCCCCGGATTCGAAGTGACGGAGATCACGTCACCCCAAGTGACGGTGTCGGGAGCGGGAGGCGGGATTCCGGTGGCACCTCTGGGGACCCAGGCCTACAACCCGGCGTTCGACGTGACGCCTCCCGAGCTGGTGACGGCGATCGTCACCGAAGAAGGCGCTGTTTCGCCTGTGACGGCGGAGGCGCTGGCAGAGCTGTGTGACAGGTCACGACAGGTAACGATTTAGTTAATGGGATGATGTCGTTTATGAAGGGACGAGTCCTTGTCGTCGATGACGACACCGCACTGGCCGAGATGCTCGGCATTGTGTTGCGTGGTGAAGGTTTTGAGCCGTCTTTCGTAGCCGACGGCGACAAGGCGCTGGCCGCTTTCCGTGAGAGCAAGCCCGACCTGGTGCTCCTGGACCTGATGCTGCCCGGACGGGACGGTATCGAGGTGTGCCGCCTGATCAGGGCGGAGTCCGGGGTGCCGATCGTGATGCTCACGGCGAAGAGCGACACCGTCGATGTCGTGGTGGGCCTCGAGTCCGGCGCCGACGACTACATCGTGAAGCCGTTCAAGCCGAAGGAGTTGGTCGCCCGGATCCGGGCGAGGCTGCGGAGGTCGGAGGAGCCGGCGCCCGAGCAGCTCGCCATAGGCGATCTGGTCATCGACGTGGCCGGTCACTCCGTGAAGCGGGACGGGCAGTCGATCGCGCTGACGCCGCTGGAGTTCGACCTGCTGGTCGCGCTGGCCCGTAAGCCCTGGCAGGTGTTCACGCGTGAGGTGCTCCTGGAGCAGGTCTGGGGCTACCGGCACGCGGCGGACACCCGTCTGGTCAACGTGCATGTCCAGCGGCTGCGTTCCAAGGTCGAGAAGGACCCGGAGCGGCCGGAGATCGTGGTGACCGTCCGCGGCGTCGGCTACAAGGCGGGACCGAGCTGACATGTCCAGGGACAGCGCCGCTTCGGCACCCGGGGGGACCGGGGCCCGCGCGGGGCGGCCTGTCGGCCGGACGGCGGCGGGCTCCCGCTGGGCACGCCTGCTGGAGGGCGGGCTGCTGCAGGGTGGGGTCCAGGGCAGCCCGGTCCTGCGCCTGTTCATGCGCTGGGTGCGCCGGCCGCTGCTGCCGGTCATGCGGCTGTGGCGGCGCAACATCCAGCTCAAGGTCGTCGTCACCACCCTGCTGATGTCGCTGGGCGTCGTCCTGCTGCTGGGCTTCGTCGTCATCGGCCAGGTGCGCAACGGCCTGCTGGACGCCAAGGTGAAGGCCTCGCAGAGCCAGGCCACGGGTGGGTTCGCCGTGGCCAAGCAGCGGGCCGACGAGGCGGCCACCGGGACCGCCGACGACGGCTCCGCGACCGGCGGCAGCTCCCCGCAGAACGTCATCTCCTGGATGAGCGACCTCGTGTCGTCGCTGTCCAGCGGCGGCCAGGGAGCCTTCGACGTGGTGACGCTGCCTGCGGGCGCGGACAGCGGCGCCGGTCGCAGCCCGCGCGGTTCCGGGTACGTCGACCCGTCCGCCAGCGTGCCCGAAGCCCTGCGCGCCCGCGTCAACGACAACACCTCGGCGGCCCAGAGCTACACCCGGATCATCTACAGCAACGGCAAGGAGTCCCAGCCCGCGCTGGTCGTCGGCAAGCAGGTCAACGACCCGAACAACAACCCGTACCAGCTGTACTACCTCTTCCCGCTCACCCAGGAGGAGAAGTCGCTGAGCCTGGTCAAGGGGACGCTGGCGACGGCCGGGCTCTTCGTCGTCGTACTCCTCGGGGCCATCGCCTGGCTCGTGGTGCGGCAGGTCGTCACGCCGGTGCGGATGGCCGCCGGGATCGCCGAGCGGCTGTCCGCCGGGCGCCTCCAGGAGCGGATGAAGGTCACCGGCGAGGACGACATCGCGCGGCTCGGCGAGGCCTTCAACAAGATGGCGCAGAACCTCCAGCTGAAGATCCAGCAGCTGGAGGACCTGTCGCGGATGCAGCGCCGGTTCGTGTCCGACGTGTCGCACGAGCTGCGGACGCCGCTGACGACCGTACGCATGGCGGCCGATGTCATCCATGACGCGCGCGTGGACTTCGATCCGATGACCGCGCGGTCTGCGGAACTGCTGGCCGACCAGCTGGACCGGTTCGAGACGCTGCTCGCCGACCTGCTGGAGATCAGCCGCTTCGACGCGGGAGCGGCGGCCCTGGAGGCCGAGGCGATAGACCTCAGGGAGGTCGTACGGCGGGTCATCAGCGGGGCCGAGCCGCTCGCCGAGCGCAAGGGCACGCAGATACGCGTCGTGGGCGACCAGCAGCCCGTGGTCGCCGAGGCCGATGCCCGGCGGGTGGAGCGGGTGCTGCGCAATCTCGTCGTCAACGCCGTGGAGCACGGCGAGGGCAAGGACGTCATAGTCAAACTCGCCACCGCGGGCGGGGCGGTCGCCATCGCGGTGCGCGACTACGGGGTGGGGCTCAAGCCCGGCGAGGCGACCCGGGTGTTCAGCCGCTTCTGGCGGGCGGACCCGGCACGCGCCCGTACCACCGGTGGTACGGGCCTGGGGCTGTCCATCGCCCTGGAGGACGCGCGGCTGCACGGCGGCTGGCTGCAGGCGTGGGGTGAGCCGGGCGGCGGTTCACAGTTCCGGCTGACGCTGCCGAGGACCGCCGACGAACCGCTGCGGGGCTCGCCGATACCCCTGGAGCCCAAGGACTCACGCCGTAATCGTGGACTTAATGACGCCGGTCTGCCGAGCGGGGGCGGAGACAAGCGCGCAACGGTCCCGGTGCAGCCGATGGGCGACCAGGGACCGCCGATACCCGCGCGGACCCCGATCGCCCCGAGGCTGACCGCCACGACCGCGACAGCGGACCCGACGGCGCTGCCCGGCAACGGCGCGCGCGTAGTACCGCGGCCGACCGGCGGCACGCGGCGCCAGGAGGACCGGCCGACCGCGGACGCGCCTCGGAACGACACCGCGCGCGGGACGGACCCGGACGTCGTGCCGGAGGAATCGAACAAGCAGGGGGAGGCATCTCGTGGGCGCTGACCGCGAGGGGGGCGCCCGGCGAAAGCCGGCTCGCGCGGCGGCGTACGTCGTGTGTGGCGTCGTAGTGCTGGCGGGATGTGCCTCGATGCCGGACAGCGGGGACCTCCGGGGTGTCGAGTCGACGCCGCGGCAGGACACCCAGGTGCGGGTTTTCGCGATGCCTCCCCGGGAGGACGCGACGCAGGCGGAGATCGTGCAGGGCTTCCTGGAGGCGCTGACCAGCGACGATCCGAACTATAAGACGGCACGCCTGTACCTGACCGCCAAGGCGGCGCGGAACTGGCAGCCCGAGGCGTCCACCACGGTGCTCGCCGACGGGCCGAGCACGGAGGTAGTCCATCCCCCCGGCGGCCGGGATGACAGCGACGCCTTCACGTACGCGCTCACCGGTGACCGGGTCGCCACGGTGGACTCGCAGCAGGCGTACTCGCCGGCGGACGGCCAGTACAGCCAGCGGGTGCACCTGGTGAAGGACGCGAAGAGCGGGCAGTGGCGCATCGACGGGCTGCCCCAGGGCGTCGTCATGGGCAGCTCGGACTTCCAACGCAACTACATGTCGGTCAACAAGTACTACTTTGCGTCGAACACGACGGCCGGGACGACCTCGCAGCCGATCGCCGTGGCGGACCCCGTGTTCGTACGGCGGCGGGTGGACCCCATGACGCAGATGGTGCGTTCGCTCCTCGACGGGCCCACCAGCTGGCTCGGGCCCGTGGTCAGGTCGAGCTTCCCCACCGGGACAGCCCTGCGCAAGGGGGTCACCTCGCTGACCCCCGACGACCAGAACAAGCTGACCGTCCCGTTGAACCAGAAGGCCTCGCGGGTGGGGCTGGCCCGGTGCAACGAGATGGCGACCCAGATCCTCTACACGCTGCAGACCATGACCCCGACGGTCGACGAGGTCGAGCTGCAGGCCGCCAACGGCGCACAGCTGTGCGTGTACTCCGAGAACAACGCGGAGTCCCTCGTGACGCGCGGGCCCGTGAACCACCCCGTGTACCTGTACTTCCTCGACGACAAGCACCGGGTGGTGCGGATACCCGGCGGCAGCAGGGGCACGCACACCGAGGCGGTGCCGGGTCCGATGGGCGAGGGCACCAAGCCGCTGGGATCGGTGGCGGTGTCGCGCGACGAGGAGAGCGGGGCCGGGGTCAGCCTCGACGGAAAGTCGCTCTACGTCGGGTCGATGGTGTCGGGCGCGTCCCTCGGGGACCCCGTGCTGACCAGTCAGGGCAAGACGGCGGACGACCGGCTGACGCCTCCCAGCTGGGATGTGCAGGGTGATCTCTGGGTGGCCGACCGGGACCCGAAGAACCCCCGGCTGCTCCTGTTGCAGAGGGGCGCCGGCCAGCCGATCGCGGTCGACACCCTGGGGCTGGACGGCCGGATCGAGTCGGTCCGGGTGGCGGCCGACGGGGTGCGGATCGCCCTCGTCGTGGAGAAGGACGGCAAGCAGTCCCTGCAGATCGGGCGAATCCAGCGGAGCGGCGCGACCGGGGAGCAGCCGGTGGTCTCGGTCCTCGAACTGCGTTCCGCGACCCCGGACCTGGAGGAGATCACGGCCATGTCGTGGGCCGGGGACAGCCGGCTCGTGGTGGTCGGGCGCGCGAAGGGCGGCGTGCAGCAGATGCGGTACGTCCAGGTCGACGGCTCCACTCCGGAGGGCCCGGCGCCCACGGCCCTGACCGGCGTGAAGGAGATCGCCGCGTCCGAGGACGAGAAGCTGCCGCTGGTGGCCTACTCGGAGGACGGGATCGTACGGCTGCCCACCGGGGCGCAGTGGCAGAAGGTGGTCAAGACGGGGTCGGCGCCGGTTTATCCGGGGTGAGGGCGATCACCGGTTCAACTGGGTTGATTCGCTTGTCGGTTGACCTGGGGTGAAGCAGTGAGGAGCGGCCGTTTCCGGTCGGGCTGAGGCTCGGCGGGAGGCGGCCGTTCGCGTGTTCCGGGGCGGGGCCGCACTCGTGTGGGGGACGGCTGTCGGCGGGTGGACGGAGTTGTCCACAGGCAGGTGTCCACCGGTTGTCCACAGGGGTGGCCGGTCGGCGAGGGCCTTGGCACAGTGGTGGCCATGCGGGGGTGGTGGCGGGACCTCACGGATCTGGTGCTGCCGGCCGAGTGCGGAGGCTGCGGGACGCCTCGCACGGTGCTCTGCCCGGAGTGCTGTGCCGCCCTGAGCGGGGCCGTACCGAGCCGGGTGCGACCGGTGCCAGAGCCGTCCGGGCTGCCGGCGACGTATGCGGCGGCTCCTTACGCGGACGAGGTGCGCGCAATGCTCCTCGCCCACAAGGAACGGGGCTCACTGGCCCTCGCGGGGCCACTGGGCGCCGCTCTCGCGGGCGCTGTGCGGGCGGGGCTCCGGGAGTGCCGGATGCGGTGCCATGGGGCTGTGAGAGGGCAGGACAGGGGATTGGCGGGGCAGCGAGGGAGTTCGGCGGGGCGGGGTGGAGGTTCCGCGGGATCGGACGGGGACTGGGTGCCAGGACTCGGTGAGTTGAGGGAGGAGGGGGACGAGGGCAGCGAGGGCGAGTGGGACGACTGGGCTGCGGGGCCGGCAGCGGGGGCGCGGCAGGCACCCGTGGGAGTACGGCGGGCACCTGCGGGGAGACACGGGCCGGTAGTAGGCGGCGCCCCGCTCCGGAGTGGGGCCGAGGCACCGGTGCTGCTCGTTCCCGTGCCTTCCGCGCGTGGCGTAGTGCGGGCTCGTGGGCACGATCCGGCGCGGCGGATCGCCCTCGCGGCGGCGGGGGAGTTGCGGCGGAGCGGGACGCCGGCCCGGGTGGTGGCCGTGCTGCGGCAGCGGCGGTGGGTGGCTGACCAGTCGGGGCTCAACTCCCGGCAGCGGCTGGACAATCTCGCCGGCGCCCTGGAGGTGGCCGCTGGTGGTGCCCGGTTGCTGGTCGGCGGTCAGGTCGTGCTCGTCGACGACCTGATGACGACGGGAGCCTCGTTGCGGGAGGCGGCGCGTGCCGTGCGTGAGGCGATCACCCGCGATGGGCCAGGAGGAGCAGTTGAAGCCACCACGGCTGTGTACGCGGGTGTGTCCCGGGAAGGCAGAGGGGAACAGATGCAGGCAGCAAAGGAGAAGGGGCCGCACATGGCACTCAGTGCACCGGGAACCGTGGGTGTGAACGGCCCTGGTGACCTGATCTGCGCAGCTGTGATCGCGGCGTCGCCGGATTCCTTCGAAATAAACCGGAACTGACTGCAAACTTGCGTCGTTGCAGGTAACGACAGGGCCAATTCACCTGAACGGAGGTACGCCGCAGTAGAGGGTGACGACATCCGTCCGGGCGAGATATGTTCGGTTGTGAGAGAAAGGCGCAGGCCGCACCTCTCCTATCCGAATGCCGTGCCGCGGGTTTTCTGCAATCGCCGCGGCCATGGGGTGGAGATCTTGCCCATGGGGGAGGAGGAGGTGGAAGTCACCGAGTCCGAGGTTCCGGGGTGACCGGAACTTGGTGCAAAAGGGAGACGCTCCGCAGCGAAGCGGAGTGATCCGGGAACGGAGTTCTGCGTGGACATCGTCGTCAAGGGCCGCAAGACCGAGGTGCCCGAGCGGTTCCGCAAGCACGTGGCCGAGAAGCTGAAGCTGGAGAAGATCCAGAAGCTCGACGGCAAGGTGATCAGCCTCGACGTCGAGGTGTCCAAGGAGCCCAACCCCCGACAGGCCGACCGTTGCGACCGGGTGGAGATCACGCTCCGCTCCCGCGGTCCGGTGATCCGTGCGGAGGCATCGGCCAACGATCCGTACGCGGCGCTCGACCTCGCGGCGGAGAAGCTGGATGCCCGGCTGCGCAAGCAGCACGACAAGCGTCACACGCGCCGCGGTGCCCGTCGGCTCACGGCCGCCGAGGTCCCCGACCACGTCCCGGGCGCGGCGACGCTCAACGGCAACGGCCACGCCGCCCCCGACGAGCAGTCGGACGGTGTGCCCACCAAGAAGATCGGCTCGCTGGAAGTGAAGGGCGAAGGCCCGCTCATCGTCCGCGAGAAGACCCACGTCGCTTCCCCGATGTCCCTCGACCAGGCCCTCTACGAGATGGAACTGGTCGGACACGACTTCTACCTGTTCGTCGACTCCGAGACCAAGGAACCGAGTGTCGTCTACCGGCGGCACGCCTACGACTACGGCGTCATCCACCTCAGCACGGACCCGATGGTCACCCAGGCGCAACCGCCCGCAGCGGGCGGCACGTTGGGCGGCTGACCCACCCGGCGACAGCTGAGCCGGTGCCCCTGGAGCGCGTGTGCGCCCCCAGGGGCACCGGTGTGCGACCACTTCGCGCCCCGCTCCGTGACCGCACTGTCGTCCGGGCATGGAATCATGGCCGCACAGGGCCCAACCGGTGGGCCGCTGCCTTGGGTTGGCGATGGCGATGGATCACAGGCCACAGCCTTCAGGGGGAGGAACGATGGCGGACAGCTTCGGACCGATGCATGTCGAGGGTGCCGATGGCGTCGTCGCCATGGGCCCGGAAGCGGGCTCGACACGCAAGGAGCCGATCAGAGTCCTTGTCGTGGACGACCACGCCCTCTTCCGCCGCGGCCTGGAGATCGTGCTGGCGGCCGAGGAGGACATCCAGGTCGTCGGCGAGGCGGGCGACGGCGCCGAGGCGGTGGACAAGGCCGCGGACCTCCTGCCGGACATCGTGCTGATGGACGTGCGGATGCCGAAGCGGGGCGGGATCGAGGCGTGCACCTCCATCAAGGAGGTGGCGCCCAGCGCGAAGATCATCATGCTGACGATCAGCGACGAAGAGGCCGATCTCTACGACGCGATCAAGGCGGGCGCGACGGGATATCTCCTCAAGGAGATCTCGACCGACGAGGTGGCCACCGCCATTCGCGCCGTGGCCGACGGACAGTCGCAGATCAGCCCCTCCATGGCGTCGAAACTGCTCACCGAGTTCAAGTCGATGATCCAGCGCACCGACGAGCGCCGACTGGTGCCCGCGCCGCGGCTCACCGACCGTGAGCTGGAGGTTCTCAAACTCGTCGCCACCGGTATGAACAACCGCGATATCGCCAAGCAGTTGTTCATCTCCGAGAACACCGTGAAGAACCATGTGCGCAACATCCTGGAGAAGCTGCAGCTGCACTCCAGGATGGAGGCCGTCGTCTACGCGATGCGGGAGAAGATCCTCGAAATCCGGTGACCGCGACTCCGGTCAGCGCAGGGCGGCGATCAAGGCGCGGGTCACCTCCTTCGTCAGCGGCTGGTGCAGTTCCGGGGCGTCTACGCGCTCCACCCGCACACTCGTGCAGTTCACCCAGCTCGCTGCCTCGACCAAGGCCTCGGCGACCGCCGGGACCGCCTTCGCACTGTCCAGGGTGACCTGCTTGGCCACCAGAGTCTCGCCCTGGCGGGCCGGGTCCACGCGGCCCACGAGCCGGCCGCCGGCGAGGACCGGCATCGCGAAGTAGCCGTGGATCCGCTTCGGTTTGGGGACGTAGGCCTCCAGGCGGTGCGTGAAGCCGAAGATCCGCTCCGTGCGGGCCCGCTCCCAGATCAGGGAGTCGAACGGGGACAGGAGCGTGGTGCGGTGACGACCGCGCGGGGCGGTCTCCAGGGCCACCGGGTCGGCCCAGGCCGGCTTGCCCCAGCCCTCCACCGTGACCGGGACCAGGCCCGAGTCGGCGATCACCGCGTCGACCTGCTCGCCCTTGAGACGGTGGTAGTCGGCGATGTCCGCGCGCGTGCCCACGCCCAGCGCCTGGCCCGCCAGGCCGACCAGGCGGCGGAGGCACTCCGTGTCATCCAGCTCGTCGTGCAGCAGCCGGTCCGGGATCGCGCGCTCGGCGAGGTCGTACACCCGCTTCCAGCCGCGGCGCTCCACGCACACCACCTCGCCGTACATGAGCGCGCGCTCCACGGCGACCTTGGCGCCGGACCAGTCCCACCACTCGCTGGTGCGCTTGGCGCCGCCCAACTCCGTTGAGGTGAGGGGGCCTTCGGCGCGGAGCTGCTTGATGACCTGGTCGTAGGTGCCGTCGGGGAGGTCGTGGTTCCAGTGCGGCCGGTCGCGGTAGGCGCGGCGGCGGAACGCGAAGTGGGGCCACTCCTCGACGGGGAGGATGCAGGCCGCGTGGGACCAGTACTCGAAGGCGTGCGTCTGCGTCCAGTACGCGTCCTCGACGGTCTTGCGGGGGACGGCGCCGAGGCGGGCGTACGGGATGAGTTCGTGGGAGCGGGCGAGGACCGAGATGGTGTCGAGCTGGACCGCGCCGAGATGGCGGAGCACGCCGCGCACGCCCGCGCGGCGGTCGGGGGCGCCGAGGAAACCCTGTGCGCGCAGGGCGATGCGGCGGGCGTCGGCTGCCGACAGGTCGGTCGTGGGGCGCGGGGCACTCGTCATGTCTCCGCACGATAGAGGGTGCCACTGACAGCCCGGGCTGACCTGCGGATCTACCGCTCTACGGCTGCGCGGGCAGGTACGGCGCGGTCGAGGGCAGGCCCAGGTCCGAGGGGAGCAGAGAGGCGACCCAGCAGTCCCGTCGTACGCCCTTGTTGTTGATCGCGGAGCGGAGCGTGCCCTCGATGGTGAAGCCGGCGTGTTCGGCGACCGCGCGGGAGCCCTTGTTGCCGACCTCCGCGCGCCATTCCACGCGGTCGATCGACAGCCGGGTGAAGGCCCAGCGGGAGACGGCGACGGTGGCCTCCGTGATGTAGCCGTTGCCGCGGTACTCCTTGGTGGCCCAGAAGCCGACCTCGCCGACGCCCAGGGAGCGCATCGTGATGCCGAGCATGCCGACGAGCTCCCCTTCGGGGAGAAAGACGCCGAAGGTGAACATCGAACAGTTCGCCCAGCCCTCGGGAACGAGCTGCTCGGTGAAACTCCGCGCGTGTTCCGGGAGGTAGGGCGAGGGGATCGTCGTCCAGCGCTGGATCTCGGGGTCCTGGGCCGCGGAATACACGACATCGGTGTCCTGCGGGCCGACGCTGCGCAGGACTAGGCGGTCGGTCGTGAGCGTGACGGGTTCCATCGGCCGATTCTGCTCGGGGGCGTACGAGGACGCCATGCTTTTGCGCTGCGTGAGCGGGTGATCACATTTCGCGCAATTCCTCGGAACGACGCGGCACCATCGGCGACTCCCGGCCGTTGTCCCCTTTGAAGCGTTTTTGAAGTAGTGGACGGTCGGCGTCCCCGGCAGGCTCCCGGCGTGGCGGGGTCCTCGCATACGATGGCCGTTGCTCAGCCATGTCATTGGAAACCGACCGTCCCAGGCCCGACCGGCAAGGAGACCAACCCCCGTGTCCGTCCTCTCGAAGATCATGCGTGCAGGCGAAGGCAAGATCCTGCGCAAGCTGCACCGCATCGCGGACCAGGTCAACTCCATCGAAGAGGACTTCGTCGACCTCTCCGACGCCGAGCTGAAGGCCCTCACCGAGGAGTACAAGCAGCGCTACGCCGATGGTGAGACCCTGGACGACCTGCTCCCCGAGGCGTTCGCCACCGTGCGCGAGGCCGCCAAGCGCGTCCTCGGCCAGCGCCACTACGACGTGCAGATGATGGGCGGCGCCGCCCTGCACCTCGGCTACGTCGCCGAGATGAAGACCGGCGAGGGCAAGACCCTGGTCGGCACCCTGCCCGCGTATCTGAACGCCCTCTCCGGGGACGGCGTCCACCTCATCACGGTCAACGACTACCTGGCCGAGCGCGACTCCGAGATGATGGGGCGCGTCCACAAGTTCCTGGGCCTCGAGGTCGGCTGCATCCTCGCCAACATGACCCCGGCCCAGCGCCGCGAGCAGTACGCGTGCGACATCACCTACGGCACGAACAACGAGTTCGGCTTCGACTACCTGCGCGACAACATGGCGTGGTCGCAGGACGAGCTGGTGCAGCGCGGCCACAACTTCGCGATCGTCGACGAGGTCGACTCGATCCTCATCGACGAGGCCCGTACGCCGCTGATCATCTCCGGCCCGGCCGACCAGGCCACCAAGTGGTACGGCGACTTCGCCAAGCTGGTCACCCGCCTGAAGAAGGGCGAGGCCGGCAACCCGCTCAAGGGCCTGGAGGAGACCGGCGACTACGACGTCGACGAGAAGAAGCGCACGGTCGCCATCCACGAGGGCGGCGTCTCCAAGGTCGAGGACTGGCTGGGCATCGACAACCTCTACGAGTCGGTGAACACCCCGCTGGTGGGCTACCTGAACAACGCCATCAAGGCCAAGGAGCTCTTCAAGAAGGACAAGGACTACGTCGTCATCGACGGCGAGGTCATGATCGTCGACGAGCACACCGGCCGTATCCTCGCCGGCCGCCGCTACAACGAGGGCATGCACCAGGCGATCGAGGCGAAGGAAGGGGTGGACATCAAGGACGAGAACCAGACGCTCGCCACGATCACCCTCCAGAACTTCTTCCGCCTCTACGGCAAGCTCTCCGGCATGACCGGTACGGCGATGACCGAGGCCGCCGAGTTCCACCAGATCTACAAGCTCGGCGTCGTCCCGATCCCGACCAACCGGCCGATGGTCCGCAAGGACCAGTCCGACCTGATCTACCGCACCGAGGTCGCGAAGTTCGAGGCGGTCGTCGACGACATCGCCGAGAAGCACGAGAAGGGCCAGCCGATCCTCGTCGGTACGACGTCGGTCGAGAAGTCCGAGTACCTCTCGCAGCAGCTCGCCAAGCGCGGCATCCAGCACGAGGTGCTGAACGCCAAGCAGCACGACCGTGAGGCGCCGATCATCGCCCAGGCCGGCCGCAAGGGCGCCGTGACCGTCGCCACCAACATGGCCGGCCGCGGTACGGACATCAAGCTCGGCGGCAACCCCGACGACCTCGCCGAGGCGGAGCTGCGGCAGCGCGGCCTCGACCCCGAGGAGCACATCGAGGAGTGGGCGCAGGCCCTGCCCGCCGCCCTGGAGAACGCCGAGCAGGCGGTCAAGGACGAGTTCGAGGAGGTCAAGGACCTCGGCGGTCTCTACGTCCTCGGCACCGAGCGGCACGAGTCGCGCCGTATCGACAACCAGCTGCGCGGTCGTTCCGGCCGTCAGGGCGACCCGGGCGAGTCCCGCTTCTACCTCTCCCTCGGCGACGACCTGATGCGGCTGTTCAAGGCCCAGATGGTCGAGCGCGTGATGTCCATGGCGAACGTCCCGGACGACGTGCCGATCGAGAACAAGATGGTCACCCGCGCGATCGCGTCCGCCCAGTCGCAGGTCGAGCAGCAGAACTTCGAGACCCGCAAGAACGTCCTCAAGTACGACGAGGTCCTCAACCGGCAGCGCGAGGTCATCTACGGCGAGCGCCGCCGCGTCCTGGAGGGCGAGGACCTCCAGGACCAGGTCGTGCACTTCATGGACGACACGATCGACGCGTACATCACCGCGGAGACCACCGAGGGCTTCCCCGAGGACTGGGACCTCGACCGGCTGTGGGGCGCGTTCAAGCAGCTCTACCCGGTGAAGGTCACCGTGGAGGAGCTGGAGGAGGCGGCCGGGGACCGGGCCGGTCTGACCGCCGAGTTCATCTCCGAGTCCATCAAGGACGACATCCACGAGCAGTACTCGGGCCGCGAGGAGCAGCTCGGCTCCGAGATCATGCGTGAGCTGGAGCGCCGGGTCGTGCTGTCGGTCCTGGACCGCAAGTGGCGCGAGCACCTCTACGAGATGGACTACCTCCAGGAGGGCATCGGCCTGCGCGCGATGGCCCAGAAGGACCCCCTGGTCGAGTACCAGCGCGAGGGCTTCGACATGTTCACCGCCATGATGGACGGCATCAAGGAGGAGTCCGTCGGCTACCTGTTCAACCTGGAGGTCCAGGTCGAGCAGCAGGTCGAGGAAGTCCCCGTCGAGGACGCGCAGCCGACGTCCCTCGACAAGGAGGACACGGTGCCGGCACAGGCGACCGCCCGTCCCGAGATCCGCGCCAAGGGCCTCGACGCACCGCAGCGGCCGGACCGGCTGCACTTCTCCGCGCCCAGCGTGGACGGCGAGGGCGGCATCGTCGAGGGCGACTTCACCAGCGACGACGAGCCGGTGCGCTCCGAGGCGGACGGCCTCACGCGCGCGGAGCGCCGCAAGCAGGGGCGCCGGAGCAGCCGTCGCAAGAAGTGACGGTCGCTCCGCGCGGGCGGCCGGCGGCGTGACAGGCGCTCCTGATTGAGGGGTTGAGCCTGTCGGAGCCGCTCCCCGCAGAGAGACCTTGAAGGGCCGGGCATCGTGAAGGTGCCCGGCCCTTCGGCGTGCGTGCCAGGCGGGTCAGAGCCAGGGGCGCGGGAGTGCGGTGGGTGTGACCGGTGCGGCGGGTGACTGCCTGCCCTCAGCCCCGGTGCGACCGCCCCGAAGGGCGGCGACTCTGCCCTTGGCCTCGGGCCCCCGTCGGCCGCCGCAAGCCCTGGTCCGCCGTAAACCCTCCTCAGTCGTCGTCCGGGCCGTGCGGAGCGCGCGGGCCGCCCAGTTCCACCGCCGTGCAGCGCCAGCGGAGGTCCGCGCCACGCTCCAGGCGGAAGGCCATCGCCCGTACCTGGTCACCGGCGCTGATCCGTGCGAAGGCCTCCACGGCGCCGGGGCGGGCGACGTAGTAGCCGATGTCGCGGACCACCGGGCGGGTGCCCCGGGTGGCACGCAGGGGGCCGTGTTCGGCGAGCCGGATCAGTTCGTCGTAGGCGCGGCCGGCGGTGTGCCGGAGCATCCAGTGGACGGGCCGCTGGCCGCTCAGTACGGCGAGCAGGCGGTCGGCGAAGAGATCGGTGGGGCGGGGCTGCGGAACGCGGCTCGGTGCGGCCTGGGCGGGCACGGTGCGGGGTACGGCCCGGCCGGCGGCGGGAGTTGGCGCGGCAGTGGCTGTGCCGCGGCCTGGCACCGGCGCCAGAGCCGTCGGGGCCGGGGCCGGGGCCCGGCCGGACGTGACCGTGGGCGTCGTACGGGCTGCACTCTGGTCCGACGCGGCTGTGGGAGACGTGCGCGCCCCGCTCCGGCCCGCCGCCGGCGTACGAGGGCTGCGGCCCGGGGCGGCCGGTGGGCGGCCGTCCCCGGGGGCCGTGCGGGCCGCGCTCCGGCCCGCCGTCGCGGAGGGCGAGGCCACGCGGGGCGCCGGGGCCGCGACGTCGGCCGCCTCGCTTCCGGGCGTCGCGAGACGCGAGTCCCCGACCGCGTCGGACACGATCGGCAGCGCCTCGCCGGTCGTCGTACGGGACGTGCCCCCGCCCTGTCCGCGCGGGGAAGCCGTGCCCGGGCGGCGGGGGTCGCGGCGGGTCGGGGGGCGGGTCGGGGTGTGCTGGGCGGTCCTGGTCATGACCTTGTGCATGGGGGTCCCCGTGTCGTCGGCCCGGGATGTACCGGGAAGTAACTTGCTGGTTGGGGATCTTGTACGGGGCCGGGGGCGAGGACGGCAAGGACGTGGTGGGGCGGGTCGGAGGGGCCGGATTGTTCACTTATCCGAGTGATTGGTGAGCCTCCGGGCCCGTCGGTGCGGGAGTGCCCCGGGTGAATTTCCGGCGTGGGGTGGACGCCTCCAGTGGTGCGGGTGGGGACTCGATGGGGGACGCGCGCACGTATCCTGGAGGCCCTCCCGGAGGCATCGCACCCTCCTCCGCGAAGCACTCTCCGACTACGAAAGCGGCCAGCCATGCGCGTCTACGTCCCCCTGACCCTCCCCGGTCTCGCCGAGGCGTACAAGACGGGTGAGCTGGGGACGGGACCCTTCGTCGCGTACGCCGTCACGCCCGCGCTGCGCGAGTGGTATCTCTCCGACGACATCGAGGAGTTGGAGTACGCGGCGCTGAACCGGGCCGCGCTGGCCTCGCTCCGGCTGCTGGCGGCCGACGCCGACGCGCCCCGGCGGCGGGTCGTGGTCGCCGTCGACGTACCCGACGGCGCGGCGCACGCCGACCCCGACCGCGGACTCGACCCGGCGGCCCTCGGCGAGGTGCGGGTGACCGGAACCGTGGCGCTGGCCAAGGCTGCGGCCGTGCACGTGGATCTGGGCGACGCGGAGAACGACGTGAGCGCCGCCGCCGACGCGCTCCCGGCGGCGGAACGCGGGGACGACGACGCGCAGTTCGTCGTGGACGGCGCCGAGGACCACGAGCTGCTCTGGTACGCGACGCAGGAGATCCCGAACCTCGTCGGGCTGGCGGACTGAGCCCGTCCGGCGTCCGGGCGGCGTCCGGCCGGCGTCCGTCCGGCGCCGGTCATCCGGCCGGAGACGGCCGTTGACCTGCGATTCTCTTGATTGTCAGTGGCGGCGGGTACGTTTTTGGCATGGGGATGCAAGCAAACGCGCACATCGTCTGGGACTGGAACGGCACGCTGTTCCACGACAATGACGCGATCATCGGGGCGACGAACGCGGCGTTCGCCGAGCTGGGGCTCAAGGCGATCACGATGGAGGAGTACCGGACGCTGTACTGCGTACCGGTGCCGAAGTTCTACGAGCGGCTGCTCGGACGGCTGCCCACCGACGCCGAGTGGGAGGTCATGGACGACACCTTCCACCGGTACTACGCCGAGCACCGGGTCGTCTGCGGGCTGACCGAGGGTGCGGCGGACCTGCTCGCGGGCTGGCGGACCGCGGGGCGCAGTCAGTCGATCCTCAGCATGTACGTCCATGACGAACTCGTCCCGCTTGTGCGGGAGTTCGGGATAGAGCCGCACTTCATACGGGTCGACGGGCGTACCGGGCCCTCGGGCGGCAGCAAGGCCGAGCACATGGTGCGGCACCTCCAGGCGCTGGCCGACGTGGACCCCGCGCGCACGGTGGTGATAGGCGACGCGGCCGACGACGCCGTGGCCGCCCTGCACGTGGGGGCGCGGGCCGTGCTCTACACCGGCGGTTCGCACAGCCGGGCCAGCCTCGAAGTCGTCGGCGTGCCCGTGGTGGACTCACTGTCCGAGGCCGTCGCGGAGGCGGAGCGGCTGGCGGCGTAACCGCGACCCGCGGACCAGGGGGACGGAGGGACGGGGGGACGGGGCACGGCGCCTCCGCGAAACCGGTGCCCCAAGGGACACCACGCCCAGGAGACGCCGTGCCCCGGGGCTCACGTCACCGGCGCCTTCGCCCGCAGCACCGTGAGGAACTCCCGCATCCAGCCGGAGTGATCCGGCCAGGCGCGGGCGGAGACCAGCGTGCCGTCGACGACGGTCTCGGCGTCCTGGAAGGTCGCGCCGGCGGACTGCATGTCGAGTTCGAGCGCGGGGTAGGCCGTGACGCGCCGGCCGCGCAGGCCGTCGATCGCGGCGGTGAGCAGGGGGCCGTGGCAGATCTGGGCCACGGGCTTGTCCGTGTCGAAGAAGGACTTGAGGATCTTGCGGAGTTCGGGATCGTTGCGGAGGTACTCGGGGGCCCGGCCGCCGGGGATGACGAGGGCCGCGTACTGGCCGGGATCGACCTCGGAGAAGGCGAGATCGGCGGGCCAGGTGTAACCGGGCTTCTCGGTGTACGTGTCGAAGCCGGGTTCGAAGTCATGGACGACGAAGCGGAGCTGCTTGCGCTCGGGGGCCGCGATATGGACGTCGTAGCCCTCCTCGCGCAGGCGCTGGTAGGGGTAGAGGACCTCCAGCGACTCCGCTGCGTCGCCGGTGACGATGAGGATCTTCGCTGTCATGTCGGTGCGCTCCTCTGTTGCCGTGGGATGCATCCGCGTCGGACGTCGTGACGCAACGTCCCGCGCGCCGGAGCGCTTGCCAAGGGCCCTCGCCGCGCGGACACGGGCACCGTCCCGACTGCCCTTGAATACGACGATTTCACTCTCTACGCCCCTGTGCATAACGTCAAAGTTCCACCCTCTGTTTTGTACACAACCGGCTCGTGACGAGCCCCCGGTGAGGAGCGATAGCCTTGTGGCGTGATCAGCGCGATATTTCGCGGGGGCATCGTCGCCCCTGCTCCGCGCCCGGCGACCACGGACGACATCCGTGACCGGGCGGCGGTCGCTGGTCCCAGGGCCTGTCCCACAGGTCCGCGCGGGCGGGACGGAGCTCCAAGGGCTCCCAGGACGCCGTGCACACCCCGGGTACCGGCGCGGCAGAGAGCAGCGTCACACCCTTCGGGCGTGCCGAAAATGGCTGATAACCCACCGCTCATCTCACCTTGCGGCATAGCGTCTGAGCAGACCGGACACCCCGGGCCGTGGCGTCGAGCCGCAGGGGAAGACATCGAACTTCCTTCTACGTCACGCAACGGCGCGCGACAGGAGCCAGAGGACAATGCAGACCAAGCTGGACGAAGCCAAGGCCGAGCTGCTCGAACGGGCTGCCCGGGTAGCTGAGAACAGCCCGGTCGGGGGGCACCTACCGACCGGGAAGACGGACGAGAGCACCCCGGACCGGGACACCGTGCTCGCGTTCCTCCAGCGCTACTACCTGCACACCGCCCCGGAGGACCTCGCCGACCGCGACCCGGTCGACGTCTTCGGCGCCGCCTACTCCCACTACCGGCTGGCCGAGACCCGACCCCAGGGCACGGCCAACGTTCGGGTGCACACCCCGACGGTCGAGGAGAACGGCTGGACGTGCAGCCACACCGTCGTCGAGGTCGTCACCGACGACATGCCCTTCCTCGTCGACTCGGTGACCAACGAACTGACCCGCCAGGGCCGCGGCATCCACGTCGTGATCCACCCGCAGGTCGTCGTCCGCCGCGACCTCACCGGCAAGCTCATCGAGGTGCTCACCGCCCCGCCCGCCGGCGAGCTGCCGCACGACGCGCACACCGAGTCCTGGATCCACGTCCAGATCGACCGCGAGACCGACCGCGCCGACCTGAAGCAGATCACCGCCGATCTGCTGCGCGTCCTGTCCGACGTCCGCGAGGCCGTCGAGGACTGGGAGAAGATGCGCGATCTGGCGCTGCGGATGGCCGACGAGCTGCCCGCCGAGCCGACCGCCTCCGACCTGCCCTCCAACGAGGTCGGCGAGGCCCGCGAGCTGCTGCGCTGGCTGGCCGCTGACCACTTCACCTTCCTCGGCTACCGCGAGTACCAGCTCCGCGAGGACGACTCGCTGGCCGCGGTCCCCGGCACCGGCCTCGGCATCCTGCGCTCCGACCCGCAGCACGCCGGCGAGGACCACCACCCGGTGAGCCCGTCCTTCGAGCGGCTCCCGGCCGACGCCCGCGCCAAGGCCCGCGAGCACAAGCTCCTCGTCCTCACGAAGGCCAACAGCCGTTCCACGGTGCACCGTCCGTCGTACCTCGACTACGTGGGTGTGAAGAAGTTCGACGAGAACGGCGAGGTCGTCGGCGAGCGCCGCTTCCTGGGTCTGTTCTCCTCCGCCGCCTACACCGAGTCGGTCCGCCGGGTTCCCGTGATCCGACGCACGGTCGACGAGGTGCTGGAGGGAGCCGGCTTCTCGCCCAACAGCCACGACGGGCGCGACCTCCTGCAGATCCTGGAGACGTACCCGCGCGACGAACTGTTCCAGACCCCGGTCGACGAACTCCGCTCGATCGTCACGTCCGTGCTCTACCTCCAGGAACGCCGCCGACTGCGCCTCTACCTGCGCCAGGACGAGTACGGCCGCTACTACTCGGCCCTCGTCTACCTCCCGCGCGACCGCTACACCACCGGCGTACGCCTCCGAATCATCGACATCCTTAAAGAGGAACTCGACGGCACCAGCGTCGACTTCACCGCCTGGAACACCGAGTCGATCCTCTCCCGGCTGCACTTCGTGGTCCGCGTCCCGCAGGGCACCGAGCTGCCCGAGCTGTCCGACGCCGACAAGGACCGCATCGAGGCCCGCCTGGTCGAGGCCGCCCGCTCCTGGGCCGACGGTTTCGGCGAGGCGCTGAACGCCGAGTGCGGCGAGGAGCGCGCCGCCGAACTGCTGCGCAGCTACGGCAACGCCTTCCCCGAGGGCTACAAGGCCGACCACAACCCGCGCGCCGCCGTCGCCGACCTGGTCCACCTGGAACAGCTCACCGAGGAGCATGCCTTCGCGCTGAGCCTCTACGAGCCGGTGGGCGCCGCCCCCGACGAGCGCCGCTTCAAGATCTACCGCAAGGGCGAGTCGGTCTCCCTCTCCGCGGTCCTGCCGGTCCTCAGCCGCCTCGGCGTCGAGGTCGTCGACGAGCGGCCGTACGAACTGCGCTGCTCGGACCGTACGACCGCGTGGATCTACGACTTCGGGCTGCGGATGCCCAAGTCGCAGAACGGCAACGGGGATTATCTCGGTGACGACGGCCGCGAGCGGTTCCAGGAGGCGTTCGCCGCGACCTGGACCGGGCAGGCGGAGAACGACGGCTTCAACGCGCTGGTGCTGAGCGCCGGGATCGACTGGCGGCAGGCGATGGTGCTGCGGGCGTACGCCAAGTACCTGCGGCAGGCCGGTTCGACCTTCAGCCAGGACTACATGGAGGACACCCTCCGCAACAACGTCCACACCACCCGGCTGCTCGTCTCCCTGTTCGAGGCGCGGATGTCCCCGGACCGGCAGCGCGCCGGGCGCGAGATCGTGGACGCCCTCCTCGAAGAGGTCGACGCGGCGCTCGACCAGGTGGCGAGCCTCGACGAGGACCGCATCCTGCGCTCCTTCCTGACCGTCATCAAGGCGACCCTGCGCACCAACTTCTTCCAGGAGGCACGCCGCGGGCACGCGCACGCGTACGTCTCGATGAAGTTCGACCCGCAGGCCATCCCGGACCTGCCGGCGCCACGGCCGGCGTACGAGATCTGGGTGTACTCGCCGCGCGTCGAGGGCGTGCACCTGCGCTTCGGCAAGGTCGCGCGCGGCGGGCTGCGCTGGTCGGACCGGCGCGAGGACTTCCGGACGGAGATCCTCGGCCTGGTCAAGGCGCAGATGGTGAAGAACACCGTCATCGTGCCGGTCGGCGCCAAGGGCGGCTTCGTCGCCAAGCAACTGCCCGACCCGAGCGTGGACCGCGACGCGTGGCTCGCCGAGGGCATCGCCAGCTACAAGATGTTCATCTCGGCCCTGCTCGACATCACCGACAACCTGGTGGCCGGCGAGGTCGTCCCCCCGGCGGACGTCGTCCGGCACGACGAGGACGACACCTACCTGGTGGTCGCCGCCGACAAGGGCACCGCGACCTTCTCGGACATCGCCAACGGAGTCGCCGAGAGCTACAACTTCTGGCTCGGCGACGCCTTCGCCTCCGGCGGCAGCGCGGGCTACGACCACAAGAAGATGGGCATCACCGCGCGCGGGGCCTGGGAGTCCGTCAAGCGGCACTTCCGGGAGCTGGGCGTCGACACGCAGACCGAGGACTTCACGGTCGTCGGCGTCGGAGACATGTCCGGTGACGTGTTCGGCAACGGCATGCTGCTCAGCGAGCACATCCGCCTGGTCGCCGCCTTCGACCACCGGCACATCTTCCTCGACCCGACCCCGGACGCGGCGGTCTCGTACGCCGAGCGCCGCCGCATGTTCGAGCTCCCCCGCTCCAGCTGGGCCGACTACAACACCGACCTGCTGTCGGCCGGCGGTGGTGTCTTCCCCCGTACGGCCAAGGCGATCCCGGTCAACGCCCATGTCCGCGAGGCCCTCGGCATCGAGGACAAGGTCGCCAAGATGACCCCGGCCGACCTGATGAGGGCCATCCTCAAGTCGCAGGTCGACCTGCTGTGGAACGGCGGCATCGGGACGTACGTCAAGGCCAGCACCGAGTCCCACGCGGATGTCGGCGACAAGGCCAACGACGCCATCCGCGTCGACGGCGCCGACCTGCGCGTCAAGGTCGTCGGCGAGGGCGGCAACCTGGGCCTGACCCAGCTCGGCCGGATCGAGTTCGCCCAGCAGGGCGGCAAGATCAACACCGATGCCATCGACAACAGCGCGGGCGTGGACACCTCCGACCACGAGGTGAACATCAAGATCCTGCTCAACGGCCTTGTCACCGAAGGTGACATGACGGTCAAGCAGCGGAACAAGATCCTCGCCGAGATGACCGACGAGGTCGGCGCGCTCGTCCTGCGCAACAACTACGCGCAGAACACCGCGATCGCCAACGCGCTCGCCCAGTCCAAGGACATGCTCCACGCCCAGCAGCGCTTCATGCGCACCCTGGTCCGCGAGGGCCACCTCGACCGGGCCCTGGAGTTCCTGCCCACCGACCGCCAGATCCGCGAACGCCTCGCCCAGGGACAGGGGTTGACCAGTCCCGAAACGGCAGTCCTGCTGGCGTACACGAAGATCACGGTCGCCGACGAGCTGCTGCACACCACGCTCCCCGACGACCCCTACCTGCGCACCCTGCTGCACGCCTACTTCCCGACCGCGCTGCGCGAGAAGTTCGCCGAGCAGATCGACACCCACGCGCTGCACCGCGAGATCGTCACCACGGTCCTCGTCAACGACACGGTCAACACCGGCGGCACCAGCTTCCTGCACCGCCTCCGCGAGGAGACCGGGGCCTCCCTGGAGGAGATCGTCCGCGCGCAGACCGCGGCCCGCGCGATCTTCCACGCGGCCGAGGTGTGGGACGGCGTCGAGGCCCTCGACAACACCGTCGAGGCACCCGTCCAGACCCGGATCCGGCTGCACTCGCGCCGCCTGTGCGAGCGCGGCACGCGCTGGCTGCTCAACAACCGGCCGCAGCCGCTCCAGCTCGCCGAGACCGTCGAGTTCTTCGGCGAGCGCGTCGAGCAGGTCTGGTCGCAGCTGCCCAAGCTGCTGCGCGGCGCGGACCTGGAGTGGTACCAGCAGATCTACGACGAGCTGACCGGCGCCGGCGTCCCCGCCGAACTCGCCACCCGCGTGGCCGGCTTCTCCTCCGCCTTCCCGGCGCTCGACATCGTCTCGGTGGCCGACCGCACGGGCAAGGACCCGATGGACGTCGCCGAGGTCTACTACGACCTCGCCGACCGCCTGCACATCACCCAGCTCATGGACCGCATCATCGAGCTGCCCCGCGCGGACCGCTGGCAGTCCATGGCCCGCGCCTCCATCCGCGAGGACCTGTACGCGGCCCACGCGGCCCTGACCGCCGACATCCTCTCGGCGGGCAACGGCACCTCGACCCCCGAGCAGCGCTTCACCGCCTGGGAGGCGAAGAACACCGCCCTCCTCGGCCGCGCCCGCACCACCCTGGACGAGATCCAGGGCTCGGAGATGTTCGACCTCGCCAACCTGTCGGTGGCGATGCGGACGATGCGCACCCTCCTGCGGGCGCACTCGTAATAGGTACGACCGCGCCGTCGTAGTCGCTACGACGGCACAGGCGCCCCGGGCCGCAATGGTCCGGGGCGCCTTTTCACGGGGTGCCTTAGGGGTAATCAGGGGGAGCGCTTACCAAGCCCCGCTAAGCCTGGTGAGGTGACTCTGAACCTCACCGAGGAACGTACGACCGCCGCCCCCGTAAGGCCGGTGCGCAAGGTCGTCCTGGAAGTCGTGAAATTCGGGATCGTCGGCGGCAGCGGCGTTCTCGTCAACTTCGCGGTCTTCAACGCCCTGCTGCACGGACTGCGCTGGCCCGCGATGCTCGCGACCGTCCTGGCCAGCTGCGTCGCGATGGGCGCCAACTACCTCGGCTTCCGCTACTACACCTACCGCGACCGCGACGCCCCCGGCGCCCGCCGCATCGCCCTGTTCTTCGCCTTCAGCGGCATCGGCGTCCTCATGGAGAGCGGCCTCTTCTACGTCGGCTACCACGGGCTGGGCCTCCACGGTCCGCTGGAGGCGAATCTCGTGAAGGCCCTGTCGATCGTGCTCGCGTCCGCGTTCCGCTTCCTGGTCTACCGCACCTGGGTGTTCCAGGACGAGGACGTCTAGGGCGTTTCTTGTGGATCAGCGTGCGGACCAGATGAAGATGCCCGCGATGTGCAGTGCGGCAAGGTAGACGGTGGCGGTCTTGTCGTATCGAGTGGCAAGGCCGCGCCACTGCTTGAGCTTGTTGATGCACCGCTCGACAGTGTTGCGCTGCCGGTAGGCGGTCTTGTCGAAGGCGGGTGGCCTGCCGCCGGACCGGCCCCGCCGCCTGCGCTTGGCGATCTGGTCGGCAGGCTGCGGGATGACGGCCCGGATGCCGCGGCGGCGCAGGTGGGTGCGGATGGCCCGGGAGGAATACGCCTTGTCCGCCAGGACTGTCTCCGGGGTGGTCCGGGGCCGTCCGACCGGCCGGGCCACCCTCAAGCGGGCCATGACCTCAGTGAATGCGGGTGCATCACCCGCCTGTCCCGGTGTGAGGCAGAAGGCCAGGGGGCGGCAACGTCCGTCGGCAACCAGATGGATCTTGGTGGTCAGTCCGCCGCGGGAGCGACCGAGGGCATGGTCGTGCGGCTCGCCGGCCGGGGCCCCTTTTGACGGGCCCCGGCGGCGTGCTGGTGGGCGCGGACGATGGTGGAATCGACGGCGACGACCCAGTCGAGGTCGCCTTCGGAGTCGGCCTGGGCCAGCAGCGCGGCGAAGACCTTCTCCCAGGTGCCGTCGGCCGCCCACTTCCGTAGCCGGTTGTGGACGCCCTTCCAGGAGCCGAACTCCTCGGGCAGGTCCATCCACGGGCAGCCGGTGCGGTACTTGAAGGCGATCGCGTCGATCACCTGCCGATGATCCCGCCACCGCCCACCCCGCCTCGGTGCCCGATCGGGTAACAGCGGCTCGATCCGGGCCCACTGGGCGTCAGTCAACGACACACCCAGACCAACGATCAGATGATCCGAAGGAAACGCCCTAGGCGGCCTTGTCCGCCGGTGCCTTGGGCTTGTCCGCGCCGCCCGTGAAGTTCTCGTAGGCCTCCAGGACCTCCTCCGTCGGCCCGTCCATCCGCAGCTCGCCGCGCTCCAGCCACAGCACGCGGTCGCAGGTGTCGCGGATCGACTTGTTGTTGTGGCTGACCAGGAAGACCGTGCCCGCGTGCTGCCGCAGCTCGCGGATCCGCTCCTCGGAGCGCCGCTGGAACGACCGGTCGCCGGTGGCCAGCGCCTCGTCGATGAGGAGTACGTCGTGGTCCTTGGCGGCGGCGATGGAGAACCGCAGCCGGGCGCCCATGCCGGAGGAGTACGTCCGCATGGGGAGGGTGATGAAGTCGCCCTTCTCGTTGATCCCGGAGAAGTCGACGATGCTCTCGTAGCGTTCCTTGATCTGCTCCCGGGACATACCCATGGCCAGACCGCCGAGGTAGACGTTGCGCTCGCCGGTCAGGTCGCCCATCAGCGCCGCGTTGACGCCGAGGAGGGAGGGCTGGCCGTGGGTGTAGATACGGCCGTTCTCGACCGGGAGCAGGCCCGCGACCGCCTTGAGCAGGGTGGACTTGCCGGAGCCGTTCGTACCGATGAGCCCGATCGCCTCGCCCTTGTAGGCGACGAAGGACACCTTCTTGACCGCGTGCACCGTGCGCACGCCCGCCGCCTTCTCGGCCTTCTCGCGGCGCAGCATGCGGTTGAGGGCGGCGGTTGCGGAGCCGCGTCCGGCGCCGGTTCCGTTGACGCGGTAGATGATGTCGACGCCGTCGCAGACGACGGTGGGAATGGTGCTGTCGGCGGCCACGGGGGTCCGCTCGGTGTGGTACTCGATGGTCTGCTCAGCCACGGCCGTACGTCTCCTCAGCCTTCCAGAAGTAGATGAAGCCGCCGACGCCGGCGATCAGCGCCCAGCCCGTCGCCGCCGCCCACACGTGCGGGGGGAGCTGGCTGGAGTGGAAGCTGTCGATCAGCGCGTAGCGCATGAGGTCGATGTAGACGGCCGCCGGGTTGGTCTCCAGGGCGATCACCACCGCGTGCGGCAGGTCGTCGGCCTTGGTCAGCTTGTCGATGCTCCACATGACACCGGACAGGTACATCCAGGTGCGCAGGATGAACGGCATCAGCTGGGCGATGTCCGGAGTCTTCGCGCCCATCCGCGCCATGACCATCGAGACGCCCGCGTTGAACGTGAACTGCAGGAACAGCGCGGGGATCACCAGCAGCCAGGAGACGCTGATCGGCACGCCGAAGCAGATCAGGATGACGATGAGGGCGGCCATCGAGAACAGCAGCTGTTGGAGCTGCTGGAGCGCGAACGAGATGGGCAGCGCGGCCCGCGGGAAGTGCAGCGCCCGGACCAGGCCGAGGTTGCCGGAGATCGCGCGGGTGCCCGCCATGATCGAGCTCTGCGTGAACGTCCAGATGAACACGCCCGTCACCAGGAACGGGATGTAGTCCGGCACATGCTTCTTGGTGCCCAGCAGCACACCGAAGATGAAGTAGTACACCGCCGCGTTCAACAGCGGCGTCATCACCTGCCAGACCTGGCCCAGCTTCGCCTGGCTGTACTGCGCGGTCAGCTTGGCGGTGGCGAACGCGGTGATGAAGTGGCGCCGCTCCCACAACTGCCGGACGTACTCGGGCAGGGAGGGGCGGGCGCCACTGACCGTGAGGCCGTGGCGGGCGGCGAGTGCCGCGAGGTCGTCTTCGTCGGCCGGGGCCGGCGAATGGGGCGGTGTGTGGAGGACCTGGCTCACATCCGCTGCTTTCGCTCGGGGGGAGGGGAATGCGTGCGTCCGGCTGCGGTGTCCCGTCGCCCGGCGTTTCCTTACGCTTCTCTTTACGTTCTCTTACGTCGGGACGGGACCGTATCGTCGCAACGTGAGCGTAGGCCGATTCGGCGTCGGAACGCAACCGTTTCGTCGTCACGGATGTGATCGGGTCGTTAGGTGCGCCGGGGTTTGCGCCGGGACGCGCCTGTTGCGTCGATACGTGCCGGGCGGGACGGGTCCGTTTCGTCGCGACGCGCCCCACCCGCGTCGGAACGCAACCGTTTCGTCGCAACGCCCCTATGCTTGAGCTATGACGACGAACGCCGACGAGCCCACCACACGTCAGCGCCGCCGGACCCCCGCCGGGGCGGCCGTACTCCGCGAGGATGTGACCGAAGCCATCCGGGCGGCGGTCTTCGAGGAGCTGGCGGCGGTCGGGTATGCCCGGATGTCGATCGAGGGGATCGCGCGCCGCGCGGGGGTGGGCAAGACGGCGGTGTACCGCCGCTGGCGTTCGAAGCTGCACCTGGTGCTCGACGTCGTGTCGGCGATCGCGGTGATGGGGCTGCCGACGCCGGACACCGGTTCCCTGGAGGGCGACCTCCGGATGCTGTACGAGGTGACGTCACGCGCTCTGCGCCACCCGGTGGCCTCGCAGATCATCCCGGACCTCCAGGCCGAGGCGGCCCGCAATCCGGAGATCGCCGACGCGATGCAGAAGGCGTTGCGCGAGGGCCAGGAGGGCGTGGCCAGCAAGATCCTCGCGGCGGCGGAACACCGCGGCGAGATCAGCCCCGGCATGGACGAGGACCTGGCCCTGGACCTCATCTCCGGCCCCCTGTACTGGCGCGCCGTGGTGATCCGCAGCCCGAAGCTGCCGAAGGGATACCTGGGGGCGCTGGCCCGGGCCACCACGGAGGGGTTGAAGGCGCTGTAGGGCTCGGCCGCCGCGGAGGGGCTGAAGGCGCTGTAGGGTCCGGCCGCCGCGGAGGGCTCAAGGTGCCGCGGGCCCGCCTCGACCCACTCGGCGAGTCACCCTCCCCCTCGGTCCAACCGCCTTGCCAGTTCACCGAGTTCGGCCGCCCGCAGCACCCGCCCGCCGAACCCCGGCAACGGCACGTGCAGGGCCGCGCTCCAGTGCTCGGGGATCGCCCCGCTCCCGTACACCGCCCCGGCGAGCCCGCCCGTCACGGCGGCGACGGTGTCCGTGTCGCCGCCGAGGTCGATCGCGGCGCGCACGGCGTCCTCGTACGAGGAAGTAGTCCGCAGGGCCCACACGGCGGAGCCGAGGCAGGGCCAGACGGCGCCGTTGAACTCCGTCGCCAGGTCGGGGTGCCAGCCGGGGGAGAGGACGACGGCGTACCGCTCCCGGTGGTCGGCGTGGACGTATCCGAGGGTCTCCTCGACGACGTCGAGCGGGTCGTGGCCCTCCAGCGCGACGCGCGCCAACTCGTGGAGGACGGCGGTGCCTTCCCAGGCCGCGCGGTCTCCGTGGGTGAGGGCGGAGATACGGCGGGCGGCGTCCATCGTGGCGTCACGGCCCGCGCGCGCGAAGTACACCGACGAGGGCGCGGCGCGCATCAACGCACCGTTCCCGGCGCCCCGTTGGCTGCTCTGGAAGTGCAGGGCCGCGGCCAGGTCCCAGGGGTCGCCGCTGCTCAGCACGGCCTCGGTCTGGAGGCCGATGTCCTTCGGGTCGGCGGCTGCCCAGCGCCGGAACCGCCGGAACATGTCCGGCAGTTGAAGCCCGTCGCACTCCAGCAGCGACTCCGCGACGAGTACGGCCATCTGTGTGTCGTCGGTCGCCTCGCCCGGGTCCCAACCCCCGCCGCCGCACATCTCACCGCCGTGACCGGGCGCCGGAAAGCGGGCGGAGAAGGCGCCCTCGGGACCGAACTCGAAGGGCGCGCCGAGCGCGTCGCCGACGGCGGAGCCGAGGACGGCGCCCACCGCGCGTTCCGTCCTGGAGCGACCGTCCATCAGGACCGCGCGGCCCCCGGATGCAGCCGCACCCACCCCTCCCACGCCGACGTGATCATGTCCTGGACGTCGTGCTTGGCCTTCCAGCCCAGTTCGGTGGTGATGCGGTCGGCGGAGGCGACGACGCGGGCCGGGTCGCCGGGGCGGCGGGGGTGGACGGTCGGGGGGCGGTCGTAGCCGGTGATCGCGTTGATGCGGTCGATCATCTCGCGGACCGAAACGCCTTCCCCGCGGCCGATGTTGAGGGTGAGGGCGCGGCCGGGGGAGGCCTGGAGGGCGCGGGCCGCGGCGACGTGGGCCTCGGCCAGGTCGACGACGTGGATGTAGTCGCGGACGCAGGTGCCGTCCGGGGTGGCGTAGTCGTCGCCGAAGATGCGCGGGGGCGCGTCCTCGGTGAGCTTCTCGAAGACCATGGGGACGATGTTGAAGACGCCCGTGTCCGCGAGTTCGGGGCTCGCGGCACCGGCCACGTTGAAGTAGCGCAGGGAGGCCGTGGACAGGCCGGTCGCGCGGCCCGTGGCACGGACCAGCCACTCACCCGCCAGCTTCGTCTCGCCGTACGGCGACATGGGCACGCACGACGTCTCCTCGGTGACCAGCTCCACGTCCGGCATGCCGTAGACGGCCGCCGAGGACGAGAACACGAAGGACGGGACGCCGGCCGTGGTCACCGCCTCCAGGAGGACGCGCAGGCCCTCGACGTTCTCCCGGTAGTAGTGCAGCGGCCGGTCCACCGACTCGCCGACCTGCTTCTTCGCCGCGAGGTGGACGACCCCGGTGACGTCCTGGTCGGCGAGGGTGCGGGCCACGCGCTCCGCGTCCAGGACCGAGCCGTGCACCAGGGGGACGCCGTCGGGCACGCGCGCGGCGATGCCGGTGGACAGGTCGTCGTAGACGACGGTCTGTTCGCCCGCCTCGGTCATCGCCCTCACGACGTGTGCCCCGATGTAGCCGGCTCCGCCGGTGATCAGCCAGGTCATGTGCGGCAGTCCCCTCCGTCACTGGATGTCACTCGATCACTGGAGGCGCGTCCCGCACGCTCCCCGGCCTCAGTCAATCAGGCGCCGGAGTGTGCCGCGGTCAACTGCTGGGACTCCCCGTGCGGGCCGACGGGCCGCACGCGCGCGTGCGGGGTCGCCGGAACCGCCCGCGACGACCGCCACAGCCGGACGAAGGAGAGGACGGCCGCGGCGCCCAGCAGACCGTTGCGTACGACCATCAGCGCGCAGCCCGTCCAGGTGCTGTGGATGACGTCGCTGTAGAGGCCGGGGAACTCCACGGAGCTGATCACGGTCGCCGCCACGATCAGTGCGGCCACCGGGCGCTGCACGGTGTGCCGGGAGGTCAGGCAGACGGCGGTCAGGCCGAGCAGCCAGATCATGTACTGGGGGCTGATCACCCGGCTGGTCACGGTGAACAGCAGGACGGCGCTCAGCGCGGCGTCGTAGGGGGTCGCGTCGGTCCAGCGGCGGGCCCGGATCCGCCACAGCAGCAGGAACCCGAAGGCGACCGCCGTGAGCGCGAGGGAGGCGTCGGCGACGGCGGCGACATGCGGTCCCGTGAACTCCATCGCGCCGTACTGGTAGCGCGCCCGGCCCGGCCAGCCCACGTGGGTCGCCAGGCCGAGGAGCGTGCCGCCCAGTGACTCGATCTGCACGCCCCTGCCGCCCTGTTGGCGCAAGAAGGCGAAAGGATTGTTGAACAAGGCTACGAGCATCATGAGCGACAAGACCCCCGCCCCCACCGCCCACGCCCCCGCCGACCGCGTCGCCCGCCCCCTCGGCACCCCCAGCAGCACCAGCGCCGGCCACACCTTCACCAGCGCGCCCAGCGCCGCGAACGCGCCGCACGCGCGCGTGGAGCGCGACAACGTCAACAGAGAGATGACGGCGAACGCCGTGACCTGCACGTCGTAGCGGACGAGCGGCATGTCCAGGAGGAGGGGGAGGCAGACGATCCAGTAGGCGGCGCCGCGCAGGCTGTGGCCGGGGCGGGTGCCCGCGCGGGCCAGGACCACGGTGATCAGCGCGTCGGTGGCGAGGGTGAAGGCGACGAACGCCTGGAAATACGTCAGGCCCGGCAGCAGCGCCGGGGCCAGCAGGACCGGTCCCGCCCCCGGCGGGTACTGCCACAGATGGTCGTTGGCCGGGAACGCGCCCTGCGACAGGACCCCGTACCAGTGGTAGTAGAGGCGCCACACCTCCCGGGCGACCGCGCCCCGGCCGAGCAGGGGCAGGCCGTTGTGCGCGAGGAGGAGCAGCATTCCGGCGCGGGTGGCGAGCCAGGCGAGCGTGAGGGCGAGGAGGCGGTGTCTGCGGACGGCGTTCATCACAGCGGATCGTAAGCCGGGTGAATGCCGCATGAATGCTAATACACCGTCAATCGTTGGTAAGAGCCCGCTTACAGTACAAAATCGGCCAGGTGGAAAGCCAAGGCGAGGGTGAGCGTGCGTATGGCCCCGGGCGACGGACGCGTGCGGAGGTCGTGGCCGTCGTCGTGCCGGTGGCCGTCATGCTCGCGCTCGGGCTGTGGGGGCTCGACCGCGGCGGCATGTGGGGCGACGAGGGCGTCACCTACCTGGTGGGACGGCGCACGGTGCCGCAGATCTGGCATCTGCTGCACGGCGTCGACGCGGTGCACGGCCTGTACTACCTGCTCATGCACGCCGTCCTCGCCGTCCACCCGGGCGAGGTCGCCCTCCGCCTGCCGTCGGTGTGCGGCGCGGCGGCGACGGCGGGCCTGGTCGCGGCCCTCGGCGTCCGCCTGGCCCGCCCCCGGGTCGGCCTCTGGGCCGGCCTGCTCTACGCGATCACCCCGCTGACCGGCCACTACGCGCAGGAGGGCCGGTCGTACGCCATCGTCGCGGCCGGAGTCGCCGGGGCGACACTGCTCCTGGTGCGGGCGCTGGAGGAGCGATCGGCGCCGGAGCTACAGACACGGGCGAGGCGTTCCTGGTGGCCGTACGGCGCCGTCCTCGCCGTGACCTTTCTGCTGCACGAGTTCGCCGTACTGGTGCTCTGCGCCCACGCGTTGACGCTGCTGGCGGCGCGGGTGCCCAGGGCGGTGTGGGCCGGCTGGGGGCGTGCGGCGGGCGTGGCGGTGGGGATCCTGCTGCCGCTCGCGTGGGTCTCCCAGCGGCAGTCGGGGCAGGTGGCGTGGCTGCGGGTGCCGGACCGGGACACCACCGAGCGGCTGGCCCGCGGTTTCCTCTCCGTCACCCCGACCGGGGTCGTTTTCTGGACCTCGGTCCTGCTGATCCTGCTGGGACTCGGCGCGGGACGGCTCGCGTCGGTCGCGCTGCCGTTGCTGGTGGTGCCGCCGGTGATCCTGCTGACGGTCTCGCAGTTCCGGCCGCTGTTCCACGAGCGGTACGTGCTGTACGCCCTGGCGGGGGCGCCGCTGCTGGTGGCGGCGGGGGCGGACCGGCTGGTGGGGATGCTGGGACGGCTGTGGCCGACGAGCCTTCTGCGTCCGGAAGTCGCCCATGGGGCGGACCGAGTGGCCGTGGTCGAACGCCGCCCCGAGTTGGTCGGCGCCCTGACTGCGGGCGGTCACCATGCCGGAACCACTGTGGGAGGCCACCACCCTGGAACCACCGTGAGCGGCCACCACCCCGGAACCTCAACTCGCCCACCACTGACCGGAATCAACCGCACCACCGGCGCCGCGAGCCCTACACCGAGCCCCTCGCCGCGCTTCCCGAAACGCCCTGCCCGCACCCGCCTCATCACCCTCGCCGGCGCGCTCGCCCTGGCCGTCCCCTTCCTCCACGGCCTCCCCGCCTACCGCAGCGACCGCCTGGCGGCCCACCGTCCCGAGAACCTCGCCGAGGTCTCCGCGCTGGCCGGCCGTGAACTGCGCCCCGGCGACCCTGTCCTCTTCCTGCCGTCGTTCTGGCGGGTGACGGCGTTGGCGTATCCGGGGCCGTTCGCCGGGGTGCGGGACCTGGCGCTGGCGGAGTCGGGGGCGAGGTCCGGGACGCTGAGCGGACGGGAGGTGGCGCCGGCGGAGCTGGAAGGCAGGCTCGCCGGTGCGGACCGGGTGTGGATCGTCGCGCAGTCGAACCTGCTGCCCTCCCGCTGGGTGCCGGGCGATCCGGTCGACCGGGTCAAACTCGACGTCGTGGACGGGGAGTTCGCGCGCCGGCGGCAGTACGTGAGCGGACGCGTGAAGCTGGCCCTCTACATCCGCCGCACGCCCCCGCAGGACATGGTGATGCCGGCTCCGGAGCACAAGGCCGGGCCGGCTCCGGAACCCGTGGTCACGCCTGCTCCAGCGCCGCCGAGTCCAGCGCACCCGTGAGTTCGTCGAGCTGTGCCCGCAGTGCGCGGATCTCGTCGATGTCGAAGCCGGTCGCGCCGAGGATGCGGCGCGGCACGTCGAGGGCGCGTTCGCGCAGGGCGGCGCCCTCGTCCGTGAGCCGTACCTCCACCGAGCGCTCGTCGCGGGCGCTGCGCTCACGGCGTACCAGACCGGCCGTCTCCAGCCGCTTGAGCAGCGGGGACAGGGTGCCGGAGTCGAGCCGCAGGTGTTCGCCGAGCTTCTTGACGGGCAGCTCGCCGTGCTCCCACAGCACCAGCATCACCAGGTACTGCGGGTAGGTGAGCCCGAGATCCTTGAGGAGCACGCGGTAGACGCCGCCGAAGGCGCGTGACGCGGCGTTCAGGGAGAAGCAGATCTGCTGGTCCAGGCGGAGCCAGTCGCTGGTGGGGGTGTCGGCGGGAGTGGTGGTCATGGTTCCAGGATAGCGCTAGCGGGCCATTTAGTTGTGTGCAATTGAATTGTGTGCTCTACTTATCGCCGTGAGGCGGTCCGGACACCCGGACCGGTCACCCCCGCAGAAGACTTCCGAGAGGGATGGTTTCCAATGGACGCGATCTACACCGCCGTAGCCACCGCCACCCACGGCCGTGACGGCCGCGCGGTCAGCAACGACGGCAAGATCGACCTTCAGCTCGGCATTCCGGTCGAGATGGGCGGCAACGGCCAGGGCACCAACCCTGAGCAGCTGTTCGCCGCCGGTTACGCCGCCTGTTTCGGCAGCGCCCTCGGCCTCGTCGGCCGGCAGTCGAAGGTCGACGTCACCGACGCCGCCGTGACCGCCGAGGTCGGCATAGGCAAGCAGGGCGAGGGCTTCGGCCTCAAGGTGACGCTCCGCGTCGAGCTCCCCGACACCGTGGACGAGGAGACCGGCCGCAAGCTGGTCGAGACCGCCCACCAGGTCTGCCCGTACTCGAACGCGACCCGCGGCAACATCGAGGTCGACCTCGTCATCGAGTAGTCACTACGACGGTTCCGCGACCCCGGCGACGAGTGCCGATCACCTCGTCGCCGGGGTCGTCCGCGTCACCGGACCGGCTGAGCCCGCTCCCCGAGCCCCTGCCCGGGCACCGGCACCGGGGCGACGACCGCCTTCCCCCGCACCGCGCTCTCCAGCAGCAACGGCACCCCCACCACCGGCAACAGCCACACCAGCACGATCAGCCGCCCGCCCCACACACTGATGTCCGGATGCGCGGCCTGCGTCAGAATCCCGGTGAACGCGGCCCCGATCAGGAACACCCCGAACACCGGCCGCCGCAACGCACCCCACAGACCGGCACCCAGCGCCGCCGCGAGCACCGGCTGCCACAGCTGCTGCCGGGTCCACTCCAGCCAGAAGTTCGCCTCCAGGTGCAGGAACTCGGGGTACAGCCGGGCGCGGTCGGGCAGCGCGTAGTGATCGGTCAGCAGGTCCTGAAGGCTGTCGGTCTGTGACGGGTAGTGCAGGAGCCCCGCGAGCAGCAGAGTTCCTACGGCCGCTGCTGCACCGAGCCCCGCGACCACCGCCCACGCCCGCCGCCGCTCCCGCTGTCGTACGGCGACCAGCGCGCCCGCACCGGCCAGGCACAGCCCGAGGAACAGGGCCTGTGAGTGCTTGACGGTGAAGAGGAGCAGCAGACAACCGGCGACGAGGGCGAGTGCGGCGCGCGTACGGCGCCCTGTCGCGACCAGAGCGCAGCCCCACACCGCAGCCAGTGTCAGGGCCGTCATCAGACCCTCGGTCATCGGGCGCATCGCGGTCGTCCCGCACGGCAGGACGTAGTAGAGGGCCTGCCCGGTCAGCGCGAGCGGTACCGACACGGACAGCGTGCGCAGGATCAGGAACACGAGGATCCCGCCCGCGACCGTGAGGACGACACTCGACGTCCACAGCCCCCACACCGGCCCGAGCAGCGTGACGAACGGGACCAGGAACACCGGGTATCCCGGCCGCACTTCGAAGATCCGCATGAACCGCTCGGGCATGAACGGCGTGATGAACCCACCGCTGTTCCCGGCCCGCACCTGCGCGTCCACCACCCGCCACTGGGCGGCCCGGCACTTCTTCGCGACCCGCGCGGCCGGGTCCTTGCCGTGGAAGTCCAGCGCGTTGACGCTCTGGTCGCGCCGCGCGACGTCCCCCCGGCTCGCGCAGTAGTAGTCGATGGTGACGGTCGCCGCCGCGCGCTTGCTCTCACCGCTCAGACTCAGCGCGTACGACAGGTAGTTCTTGGTGTCGGGGGTGTCCCGGCCGGTGACATTGGCGAGTTGGAGCACCGCGAACACGGCGGCCAGCACCAGCACCCACGTGCGGGGCCTCATGAGGACGCCAACTGGTCGTGCCCGGCGGCGGGGGAGGGAACTCGCGCGGCGGATCCGGCCGACGGCTGCCGGCCGTCCTCACCCAGCAACAGCGTCCGTACGACCCTCTCGGCGGCGTTCCCGTCGTCGAACTCGCAGTAGCGCGACCGGAATTCGGCCCGCAGCCGGGTCGAGTCCTCGTCCCGCCAGGCCCCCGAGGCGAACAGCCACGCCAACTCCCGGTAGGAACCGGACACATGGCCCGGTGGCTCGGCGGTGACGTCGAAGTAGGTGCCCCGGCTCGCCGCGTACGCCTCCCGGTCGTCGGCGTGGAGGACGATCGGCCGGTCGAGGTTGGCGTAGTCGAACATCAGGGCCGAGTAGTCGGTGACCAGCGCGTCGGACGCCAACATGACGTCCTCGACGGAGAGTTCGTCGGTCGCGTCGACCAGCACACCCCGCCGGTGCAGATCCGCGAGCCCCATGCCCCGCGCGGGACCGGTCGCGAGAGACGGATGCAGGCGTACGACAAGGGTGTGCGCCGGGCCGAGATCCTCGGCGAACCGGGCCAGGTCGAGCCGGTCGACGTGCCCGCTCCGCACGTACTCACGGCGGGTCGGCGCGTACAGCACGACGGTGTGGTCGTCGGGGATCCCGAGCCGTTCCCGAACTACCGCGCCCGCCGCCGGAGTTGCCCGGACGAGGACGTCATTGCGCGGGCTTCCGGTCCGCGCCGACGCGAAGTGACAGGGATACGCCCGCTCCCACACCAGCTCCGAGTGCCGGTTGGCGACCAGGCTGTGGTCCCAGCGGTCGGCGCGGCGCAGCATCTGCGGTACGTCGACGCCGTAGCGGGCGCCGGGCTTGTCCAGCAGGTCGGCCGCCATGTACTTGAGCGGGGTGCCCTGGTGGGTGTGGATGTGGACGCTGCCGGGGCGCTTGGTGAGGGTGCCGGGCCAGTTGACGTTGTTCACGAAGTACTTGGCGCGTGCGGTGACTTGGTGAAAGCGCGGGGTGTTGAGCAGGACGTGCTCGACGTCCGGCTGCAGCAACGCGGCCTGTTCCGCGTCCTGTACGACCCACACGCCCCGCAGGTGCGGGGCGATCTCCCGCGCCTTGTAGTAGACGGCGGCCGGGTCGCCGAGGACCCCGCGATGCGAAAAGGCCGAGTACACGACGAGGTCGGGGTCGAGGGAGCGGTGGGCGTGCAGCGCGGCCCAGCCGCCCTTCACCCGCCCGGCCGCCGACTTGCGTGCTTGCAGTGCCCGCCGCCCGAGCAGCCGACCGGCGCCTCCCGCCTGCCGCCGGACCCGGTACAGCGCGTAACTGCCCTCCAGGCAACGGACTTCGGCATCCACCGGTGCCCCCGCCGCCGGCTTGTACTTGGCGAACAGTTCGGCCGTACGGCGGAAGAACTCGGCCTTGTCGGACGGGGGCAGGCGGTCCGGCTTGCCGAGGATGTCGAGACAGTGCTCGCCCATCTTGCGGTGCAGGTAGGGGCGCCAACTCGCCAGCTCGGGACGGGAGTCGACGAACGCGAAGACCCGCTCGTACTGGTCGTGGATGTCGAAGTGCTTGCGGCTGGTGGTGGAGAGGATGTTGCCCTGCCGCCGCTGCCGGTAGTTGAGGCAGATCCGGTCGAGGGTGGCGATCCGCTCGGCGCTGAGCAGCACCGGGAAGGTCCAGGGCGTGTCCTCGTAGTAGCCCGGCGGGAACTCGAAGGCGTGCTTGTGGACGAACTCGCGGCGGTACACCTTGTTCCACACGACCATCAACAGGTCGAGGATCTCCGGGTGTTCGGCGACCGTGAAGGTGTCGTCGACCTCGGTCAGGACGTGCGCGAGGACGTTGCGCCGGGTGCCGCCCCACCAGTAGGTGCGCGCGTAGTCGAAGACCAGGACGTCCGGGTCGCCGCTCGCGTCGAGCCGGTCGGCCATCGCGCGCAGGGCGCCCGGGGTGAGGGTGTCGTCGCTGTCGAGGAAGAACAGGAAGTCGCCGGTGGCCAGGGGCATTCCGGCGTTGCGGGCACGCCCGAGGCCGACGTTCTCCGGCAGGTGCAGCACCTGCACGCGCGGGTCGCGGGCCGCGTACTCGTCGAGGATCGCGCCGCAGCCGTCCGGCGAGCAGTCGTTCACGGCGATCACCTCGATGTCCCGGTAGGACTGCTCCAGGACCGAGTCGAGGCACTCGCGCAGAAAGCCCTGCACCTTGAAGACGGGGACGATGACGCTGAAGCGGGGCACTTCGGGTTCAGCTCCTTACGAGGGTGGCGGCGGGGGCCGGGACGCGCTCCGCGAGCGGGATCACGGGCAGGGCCGCCTCCGGCGGCTCACCGAGGAAGACCCGGCGTACGACCCGCTCGGCGGCCAGTCCGTCGTCGAACTCGCAGAACCGGGACCGGAATTCGGCCCGCAGGGCCTTGGACTCCGCCCCCGCGTACGAGCCGTCGCGGAACACCTCGGCCAGATCCTCGGGGGTCCGCGCGACCGGGCCGGGCGGGGCCTCCATGAGGTCGAAGTAGACGCCCCGGGTCTCGCGGTAGACGTCCCAGTCGTCGGCGTACACGACGATCGGCCGGTCGAGGTTGGCGTAGTCGAACATGATCGACGAGTAGTCCGTGACCAGCGCGTCGGCGGCCAGACACACGTCCTCGGAGGAGCGGTGCCCGGTCACGTCGATGATCCGGCCGCTGCTCTTCGCCCGGCCCTGGTCGTAGAAGTAGTGGGCGCGCAGCAGCACGACCACGTCATCGCCGGCCGCCGCGCAGAAGGCCTCCAGGTCGAGCCCGGTGTCGAAGCCGGTCCGGTAGTCGCGGTGGGTGGGCGCGTACAGGACCGCCGTCTTCCCCTCCGGGACACCCAACTCCCGCCGGATACGGGCGACTTCATCGGCGGTCGACGAGTAGTACACGTCGTTGCGCGGATAGCCGTACTCCAGCGCCTCGTACGAGCCCGGGAACGCGCGCTCCCACATCTGAGTGGAGTGCCGGTTGGAGGAGATGTTGTAGTCCCAACGGTCCACCCGGCCAAGGAGTTTGGCGAAGCTGCCGGTCGCGGCGGCCACCACCGGGTACGTCGACTGGTCGACGCCCATCTTCTTCAGCGGGGTGCCGTGCTGCGTCTGGACGTGCACGCTGCCGCGCCGCTTGACGACACCCTCGGCGAAGTTGGCGTTGTTCACCAGGTACTTGGCCCGCGCCAGAACCTCCCAGTACTTCCGGCTGCCGATGACCGCGTGCTCGACGCCCTTCGGTACGGCGTCCACCGCGTCCGGCTCGACCAGGAACACCGAGCGGATGTGCGGGGCGAGTTCGGCCGCCTTGGCGTGGATCGCGGCCGGGCTGCACGCGTAGCCCCGGCCCCAATAGGCGCAGTAGACGGCCAGGTTGGGGTCGAGGGGGCGGCGCAGGTCGAGGGCGTAGCGCAGGCGGGTGCGGAGCATCCGGGGGCGCGGGACCCGCTCCGCCGCCTCCGAGGCCGAGCGGTTGGCGCCGCGCAGCGCCCGGAACGCCGAGTACGCCCCCGACGCCAGCAGCCGGTGCTGCACCCCCACACTCCCGCCCGGCGCACGGAAACCGGCGGGCCGGTGCGAGCGGTACAGCCGCCCCGCCCGGCGGAAGAAGGCGCGGTGCCCGGAGGGGAGCCGCTCGGGCCGGGACGCCGTCTTCAGCACCACCGCGAAGAGCTGCTCGAACAGGGCGCCGGACAGCTCGCTGTCGGCGGCACGCGTCAGCACCATGTCCACCTGGTCGAGGAGTTGGTGGTGGTGCGCGCCCGGCAGGTTGAGGCGGCTGCCCTGCCGGCGCAGCAGATGCCGTACGACCACCGAACGCAGCGCCGCCACGCGCTCGGCGGCGAGGGTGACCAGGCCGCCCCAGCCGAGGTCGGTGAACGGTCCCTCCGGGAAGGTGAGTTGGTGGTCCGTGAGGAAGGCGCGGCGGTAGACGGCGCTCCAGGCCGGGAGCTGAACGCCCGTCAACTGAGGTGCCTGGGAGGGGGAGAAGGCGCCCGCCGGGGTCTTCGCCAGCAGCGGGGCGGCCGGGTTGGTGGGCTCGCCCTCCCACCACGGGGTGCGCTCGTGCTCGACGTACAGGACGTCGACGTCACCGGTCTCCGTGAGGCGGGCGTTCAGCGCGGCCAGCGCGCCCGGGGCGAGGGTGTCGTCGCCGTCCAGGAAGAGGACGTAGGAGCCGGTCGCCGTCCGCAGACCGGTGTTGCGTGCCCCGCTCAGGCCCGCCGAGGGTGGTGAGTGGACCGGGGCCACCCGGGAGTCCCGTCCGGCGTGGGCGTCGGCGACGTCCGCGGCCGGGGAGTCGGGGGCGTCGCAGACCGGGATCAGCTCGAAGTCGCCGTAGGACTGCGCGAGGACCGAGTCCAGGGCCTGGGAGAGCCGGCCGGCGACCCCGTGGGACGGGACGATGATGCTGAAGCGGGGCATTCTGTTCTTTCTCCAGTGGTCCGGAGGGGAGGTTCCGGGTCAGTGCGCGCGGCGGCCGGGGCGCCCGGTCGGACGCCAGGTCGACGGCCTGGTCGGGGTCGGGCGCGAGGGGCTAGGTCCTGTCGTCACATTCCCGTCGTCGCCCGGAGGGCGGCCTCGCGCCCGCTGCGGCAGCAGCTCGTGTCGCAGAAGGTGCGTGCTCTCGGCGTGCCGGGCGTGGACCCGCGTACTGGGCGTACGTGGGTCTGCGCCCGGTGCGGCGAGTGGGGGCACCTCCCACGCCCTCAAGGCAGTGGGGGAGCGTGCATGGCGTCGCGAGGCAGACAGGGATGTGACGACAGGACCTAAGGGCATGCGAACTCCCCTGTTCGGGAACGGCGTTCAGAGGCGGTCGGTGACGGGCCGGGGCGCCGTCGGCTGCGGCACGGTGGTGAGAGGGGAGTGCGGGCGGCTCGCGGCGGCCGAGGGGACCGGGTGGCGGTCGGCGAGCGGGACGACCGGCGGGAGGTCTCTCTCGCCCAACACCACGTGGCGTACGACCCGTTCGGCGGCGCGGCCGTCGTCGTAGGGGCAGAAGCGCTCGCGGAACGCGGTGCGCAGTTGCGCCGAGCGGGAGCCGCGCCAGTGGTCGGTCGCGAAGATGTCGATCAGTTCGTCCTCACTGCGCGCGACCGCGCCCGGCGGAAAGGCCCGCAGGTCGAAGTAGGTGCCGCGGGCCGCCTCGTAGGCCTCCCAGTCGTCGGCGTGGATGACGATCGGGCGGTCGAGGTTGGCGTAGTCGAACATCAGGGACGAGTAGTCGGTGACCAGCGCGTCCGAGGCCAGGCAGAGCGATTCGACGCTGGGGTGGTCGGTGACGTCGATGATGCGGCCGGACGCGGCCGTCGCGAGCGGGCCCTCGTGCCAGTAGTGGGCGCGGGCCAGCACCACGAAGCGCGGGCCGAGGCGGCGCAGGACGCGGTCGAGGTCCAGGTGGGCGCGCTGGACGCGGCGGTAGTCGCGGTGGGTCGGCGCGTAGAGGAGCGCGATGGCGTCCTGCGGGATGCCGAGCGACTCGCGCAGGCGGTGCACGTCGGCCGAAGTGGCCTGCTGGAACACGTCGTTGCGGGGATAGCCGTAGGCGAGCGTGGTGTAGCTGCCGGGGTAGACGCGCTCCCAGGTCAAGGTGGTGTGGCGGTTGGGGGACAGGACGTGGTCCCACTTGTCGACGCCCTTGAGGAGTTCGCCGAAGTCCATGTCCCGTGCGGCGGCCGGGCGTTCCTGGAGGTCGAGGCCCATGTGCTTGAGGGGGGTGCCGTGTTGGGTCTGGATCAGCACCTGGCCGGGGCGCTTGACCAGCCGGCGGTCGAAGTTGACGTTGTTCACCAGGTACTTGGAGCGGGCCAGCGCCGTCCAGTAAGCGACCGTGTTCGGGCGCAGCCTGCGGGTCGCGGCCGGGATCGTGTGGTGGTGCTCGGGGCGGGCGATCCACGCGGTGCGGATGTGCGGGGCGTGGGTGCGGAACGCGGTCTCCAGCGCGCCCGGGTTGCAGCTGTGGCCGCGCCCCCAGTAGGCGGCGAACACCGCGCGATCCCTTAGCGGGAGCCGGAGTTGGACCTTGTAGTGCAGCTGGAGGACTGCCGCCTTGAGGTTGCGCAGGAGCTTGGCGGTGAGCTTGACCGCCCGCCGTCGCCAGCTCATCGCCTTCTGCACGGCCCGGAACGTGCGGTGCACGCCGAAGTGCACGAAGGTGTGCCGCATCCGGGTGCGCACCGGGACCGAGGTGCCGGGGATGCGGTAACGGCGGTAGTGGGCACGGGCCTTGCGCAGGAACTCGGCGCGGGTGCCGCGCGGCAGCCGGTCCGGCTTGGTGAAGACCGTCGCGAGGTGGTCGACCATGCGGCGGAACAACACCGGCCGCCACTGGCCGAGTTCGGGGCGCGCGTCGACGAACGCGAAGACCCGGTCGTACTGGTCGAAGACGTCGAAGTGCTTACGGCTGGTGGTGCCGAGGATGTTGCCCTGGCGGCGCTGCCGGTAGTGCACGCAGACCCGGTCGAGGGTCGCGATCGTCTCCGCCGCCATCAGCACCGGGTAGGTCCACGGGGTGTCCTCGTAGTAGCCGGGCGGGAAGGCGAAGCCCTCGCGCTCGACGAACTCCCGCCGGTACGCCTTGTTCCAGGCGACCATGATGACCCGGAGGAGTCCCGGGCGGTCCTCCAGACGGAAGGGGGCCGGGCCCTGTTCGGTCAACTGGGCGGCGACCTTGTTGCGTTGGGCCTCACCGGACCAGTAGGTGCGGGCGTAGTCGAAGACGAGGACGTCGGGTTCGCCGGTCTCCTTGAGGCGGTCGGCGATCGAGCGCAGCGCGTCGGGCGTGAGCGTGTCGTCGCTGTCGAGGAACACGAGGTAGTCGCCGGTGGCCTGTTCCAGGCCCGCGTTGCGGGCGCGGCCGAGGCCCTGGTTCTCGGGCAGGTGGACGGCGCGTACGCGGGCGTCGCGGGCCGCGAACTCGTCGATGATCGCGCCGCAGGCGTCCGGCGAGCAGTCGTCGACCGCGATCAGCTCCAGATCGGGATACGACTGCGAGAGCACCGAGTCCAGGCATTCGTGCAGGTACGCCTGGACCTTGTACGCGGGGACAATGACACTGAACCTGGGCAAGGGACATCCATGGGTCGGTCGGCGCGGGCGTTCTGCCCGGGAACGGCCGATGGAGTGACTTGGTTACGCCCCGTACGGCATACGGGGGACGCACGGTGAACGCGAAGGGGCGGGCCGGTGACGGCCCACCCCTTGAACCATGTGCGGTTTATGGCTATTTGACCGCGCCCGCCATGACACCGGACACGAACTGCCGCTGGAACGCGAAGAACACGGCCAGCGGGATCACCATGGAGATGAACGCGCCGGGTGCCAGCACGTCGATGTTGTTGCCGAACTGGCGTACCTGGGTCTGGAGTGCGACCGTGATCGGCTGGGTGCTGGACTTGGTGAACACCAGCGCGACCAGCATGTCGTTCCACACCCACAGGAACTGGAAGATGCCCAGGCTCGCGATAGCGGGCCCGCCGAGCGGCATCACGACCCGTGCGAACAGCCGGAGTTCACCGGCTCCGTCGAGGCGGGCCGCCTCCAGCAACTCGCGCGGGATCTCCGCGAAGAAGTTCCGCAGCAGGAACACCGCGAACGGCAGCCCGTACCCCACATGGAACAGGATCACCCCGAAGATGGTCCCGAACAGGCCGATCTTTCCGAAGAGTTCGGCGATCGGGATCAGCGCGACCTGCACCGGAACGACCAACAGGCTGACCACGCCCAGGAACCACCAGTCGCGGCCGGGGAACTCCATCCACGCGAACGCGTAGCCCGCGAGCGCCCCGATCACCACGACGAGGACCGTGGCCGGGACGGTGATCAGGACGGTGTTCCACAGCGAACTGGTGATGTCGCTGTTCTCCAGCAGCGTCTTGTAGCTGTGGAAGGTGAGTTGGGAGGGCGTGCTGAAGACCTTCCACCAGCCGCTCGCGTTCATGTCCTCCGGGCTGCGCAGCGAGGACAGCAGCAGCCCGATCGTCGGCACCAGCCAGAACAGGCCGACGAGGATCAGAAACACCCGGACCAGCCCGCCGCTCGCCGCCGCCGCGAGCCGCCCGCCGAGCGACTCCCGTGCCTTGACGACCTCAACAGGCCCTGTCTTCCGCAGAGTTCCGGCATCAGTCGTCATCGCCGCACCTCCCGCCTCAGCCGGCGCACATTGAAGAGCATCACCGGAATCACCAGCAGGAGCAGGAACACCGAGATGGCGCTGGCGATCCCCGGCTGGCCCTCCGAGAAGCCCTTCCGGTACAGCTCCAGGGCGAGCACGTTGGCGTCGTCCTGCGAGGACCCCGGGGCGATGATGAAGACCAGGTCGAAGATCTTCAGCACATTGATCATCAGCGTGACGACGACGACCGCGAGCACGGGTGCGAGGAGCGGCACCGTGACCCGCCGGAAAACCTGCCACTCATTGGCACCGTCGACGCGAGCCGCCTCCAGCAACTCCCGTGGCACACCCGCGAGTCCGGCCGCGATCAGCACCATCGCGAACCCGGCCCACATCCACACGTACGACCCGATGATGGCCGGCGTGACCAGCGACGGGCCCAGCCACTCGACGCCGTTGTAGGGCGCCTTGAAGTTGCTTGCCGGGAGCCGGAGTTGAGCCCCGTCCGCGCTCGCGGGCAGTGTGAAGGTGCCGTCCCCCGCGGCCTTCGTCGAGGCGACCACCTTGCCGTCCTTGACCGCCTCGATCCGCATCCCGCCGTACCCGAGCTCCGACGGGTCGACCCCGCCGAGCTTGCCGACGCCCTTGCCGCGGGTGAAGTCCTGCCAGGTCGTGCCGGTGATCTTCCCCGGCTCGGGCTTCGCCGCCACGGCCTTCTTCGCGCTGTCGGGCATCTGGTCGGGGGCGACACCGACCAGCGGCAGCGCGACGGTCTGGCCGGTGCGGACCGTCGTACTGGTGATGAAGCCGCCCTTGTCCGCCTTGAGCGGGGACTCGCGGCCCGGGTGGGCGTTGGGGAACGCCGACGACGAGACGAACGTGTCGTGGATGCCGACCCAGACCGCGTTGGCGACGCCCTTGTGCGGGTCCTGGTCGTAGACGAGCCGGAAGATGATGCCGGCGGCGAGCATCGAGATCGCCATCGGCATGAAGACGACCAGCTTGAACGCCGTTCCCCAGCGCACCCGTTCGGTCAGCACCGCGAAGATCAGGCCGAGGGCGGTGGCGACCGTCGGCGCGAAGATCACCCAGATGATGTTGTTCTTCAGGGCGGTGCGGATGCCGTCGTCGGTGAACAGGGCCTTGTAGTTGTCGAATCCGGCGAATCCGTCGCCGGCCTGGTTGCCGAAGCTGCGGACCAGCGAGTACCCGATCGGGTAGACCACGAGCGCGCCGAGCAGCACCAGGGCGGGCAGCAGGAACAGCACCGCCACGGTCCTGCGGGTGCCGGTCACGCTCTTGCGACTGCGGGGAGGGACGGGGGCCCGGGGGGCCTCCGCCGCTGCCGATGCCATCGCCGGCTCAGCTCCCGCTCGCGTACGCCGCCGCCGCGTCCTTCTCCAACTGCGCCTGCGTGCCCGCGATGTCGGTCGGGTTCTTCAGGAAGTCCTGGAGGTCCTTCCACTCGCCCTTGCCCGGGGTCCCGCCGAAGGACTGCGGGGCCTGGTCGGACATGTCGAAGCGGAAGTCGTCACCGGCCGCGATCAGCGACTTGGCGATCGTCCGCTGCACCGCGTTCGGGTACGCCGAGTCCGGCACGTTCTTGTTCGGGGAGAGATAGCCGCCGAGCTTGGCCTGGATCGTGGCCGCGTCGGGCGAGGCCAGGAACGTGGCCAGTGCCTGGGCCGCCTTGGAGTCCTTCAGGATGACGGCCGCGTCGCCGCCGGAGACCACGGGTGCGGTGGTGCCCACCGTCGGGAACGGGAACACCTTGGCGTCGGTGCCCACCTTGGCCTTGGTCTCACCGATGTTGACCTGCACGAAGTCGCCCTCGTAGACCATCGCGGACTTCGGCTGGTCGCCGCCGGTGAAGGTCTGGGTCACGGACGCGGGGAACTCGGTCTGGAGCGCGCCGCTCTGACCGCCCGCGATGTACGCCTTCTTGCCCCAGATCTGTGCCAGCGTGGTCAGCGCCTCCTTCACGGAGGGGTCCGTCCACTTGATCTTGTGCTGGGCGAGTTCGTCGTACTTCTCCGGGCCCGCCTGCGACAGATAGACGTTCTCGAACCAGTCGGTGAGCGGCCAGCCGTCCGCGCCCGCGATCGAGAAGGGGGTGACCCCGGAGTCGTAGACCGTCTGCGCGGTCTTCAGCAGGTCCTGCCAGGTCTTGGGTTCCGTGGCGCCCGCGTTCTCGAAGACCTTGGCGTTGTACCAGATCAGCGACTTGTTGGCGGCCTTGTAGTAGACGCCGTACTGCTTGCCGCCGACCTTGCCGATGTCCTGCCAGCCCTGCGAGTAGTTCTTCTGCAACTCGGCGAGCGCCTCGGGGCCGAGGGGCTTGGCCCACTTCTTGTCGACGGCCTGTTTGATCGCGCCGGGCTGCGGGAGCATCGCGACGTCCGGCGGCTGGCCGCCCGCGATCTTCGAGCCGAGGAAGTTGATGATCGGGTCCTGCGCGGGCACGAAGGTGACCTTGGCGCCCGTGCGCTTCTCGAACTCCGCGAGGACCGTCTTGAAGTTCTTCTGCTCGGCACCCGTCCATACGGCGGCCACTTCGAGGCTCTGGCCGTTCAGCTTGGGGAGGGTCACCGTGCCGGTGCTCTCGGAGGGGGTGCTGGAATTGCCGCTGTCGCTCTTGTTGCCGCTGCCACCGCAGGCGGTGAGCGAGAGCGCCAGTGCTCCCGCGGCGACAACTGCCGCTGTGCGTACGGTGGTGCGTGTCCGGATGGTGCTGCTCGTGCTGCGCATCACTGCCCCGTTCTTCGTTCCTCGTCGAACGCTCGAACGCTTCCGTGCGCACTGGTCTACGCCCGGTACTTGAAGGCGGCAAGATGGCGTCAGCTGTCAAGACCGCGATCGTGATTGGGTCGTGACGTGGGGTTGTGTGGGCGACCTGTGAACGATCAGAGGAGGGAGGGGACCTCCGCCGCCGACACCGAACGCGTGGCCCGCTCCAGCGCGCTGGCCAGCAGGGCCAAGTCCGTCGGCCCATTGCCCAGTTCGCGGACCGGGCGGCGGGCCGGGGGGTCGCCCATGCGCTGCCACTCCAGCGGGACGACCGTGGGGCGGAGCGTCGCCGTGCGCGGGATACGGCCCGTCACCCGGCCGCCCTGGAAGGGCGTGCTCCGGCCGTCCGGGAGGGTCAACCGGCCGCGGCCGGGCGCCGGTTCGTCCGGGCCCTGTGTCGTCGGGTCGAGGGTGACGCGGAGCGTGGCGTGCCGGGCGGGTTCCGTCTCGGCCGTACGGGCGTCCAGCGCGGCGGCGGCCACCAGGTGCACGCCGAGCCGCTCGCCCTCGCGGGCCACCGCCTCCAGGGCGCGTATCACCGAACCGGCGGCGGGCCGGCCCGGAGAGCCCAACGGCGGCTTCACCAGGGCGTCCAGGTCGTCGACCACTACGACAAGCCGGGGCAACGGCGGTGCCGCCTCGGTCTGTTGACGGGCCGCCGCCGGGCGCAGCCGGATCGTCGAACTCGTCGGACTCTCCAGATCCCCGGCACCGGACGAGCCCCGCTGGGCGACGATCCGGCCCGACACCTCGTGCCGCGCGTGCCACTCGGCGAACCCGATCCGGCCCAGCAGCTCGGCCCGCCGCTTCAGCTCCGCGCTCAGGGACTGCGCGAACTCCCGCATGCGCACAGGGTCGTTGGCCGTCAGGTGCGTGGTGACATGCGGCACGTCCGTGCAGACCCGCAGGCCCTCGCCGTGACCGCCGCCCGCGCCGACACTGTCCCGGCCGTCGATCAGCACGATGCCCAGCCGGTCGGGCCGCTCGGCCGCCGCGAGCGAGGCGACCACCGCCCGAAGCGACTCCGTACGGCCGCTGCCCGGCGGGCCCTCGATCAGCAGATGCGGGCCCTCGGCGGCGAGGTCCGCGCTGACCGGCCCGCGCGGTCCGGCCCCGAGCACCGCCCAGGCCCGGCCGCCGAGCGCGTCCTTGTCGTCACCCGCGTCCGCCCAGCGCGCCAGCAGGGACGCCGGGGTGGCCCGCGCGAGACCCAACTCGTCCAGCAGCCGCGCCGATTGGGGCAACGGCGCCGACACGCGCGCGTGCCGCTCACCCGTCGCGCCGTCCGCCCGGAGCGGTGCCAGCGCCCGCGCGAACCGCTCGGCCCACGCGAGCGAGACGGCGTCCACGGCGGCCACGGTGCCTTCGCCGACGGGGCCCGCGGGAGTGGAGTCCTTCGAGCCGGGGCGTGCCTCCGCACCGGACTGCTGCGCCCCGTCGTGCGCGACCCGCAGCAGCCGCAGCGCCGTCGCCACGTCACCGCTGAGCAGCGCGACCGCGCCGCACTCCCGGAACGTCGGCGCCGCCGCGCACGCCGCCTCGTAGGTCTCCGTCACGGGTGACGTGGCCGAGGCCGCCTCCGTCTCGGCGAGGCACACGACGTGGATACCGGCCCGTGGCCCGTCATGGGCCAGCCGCGCCACCGCCTCGCGCACGTCGGCCCCACCGGGGTCACCGTCCACCACCAGCACGGTGTACGGCCCCGTGAACCCGTCCGCCGGGCCGTCACCGTCGTCGGTGCGGGCCCAGGAAGGGCGGTGCAAGGCCCCGCGCGCGGGGTCGGCAGCCTCGAACGAACGGGGCCTGGTGGCGCCGGAGTCCGGGTCGTCGAACGTGTGCGGGCCGGGGGCGCCGGGCCGGTCGTGATGGGCCTCGTCGGTGATCGAGTACGCGGTGGGGGCACCCGACCGTCCCTCCGCCGGACCGCGCTGCGCACCGATCCCCGGAGTACGGCGAGCGGAGCTCGGGGAGCTCCCGTAGGTGGCCCTCGGCCCGCCCCCGCCGTGCGTGTCCGTGGCGTGGTCCTCCAGGCGGCGCAGGAGTTCGTCGGTGCGGGCCGTGGCCTGTTCGCGGTCGTAGGCCAGCAGGAGGCGGCAGTCCTGGCCGTGCCCGGGGCGCAGATGCGGCAGCCAGCCGAGCCAGGACCACTCGGCGGTGCGCTCGGCCATCGAACGCGCCCGGTCCGTGCTGATCAGCACGATCTCCAGGGCGTCCGGCGAGTGCAGCGCGGCCAGTTGGGCCACCACCGCGCGGGCCAGGCCCGCCAGCCGTGTGCGCGGTCCGGCCAGGCCCAGGGCGCCGACCTCGCGGAGCCCTGAGGTCACCGGCACCGCGGGCAGCAGCGCCGAGCCGTCCGGTGTCGCCCGGTCGGCGGTGCCGAGCCGGACGGTGAGCGCCTCGGGGTGACCGGGGCCGCGCTCCCACAGCCGGGGTCCCGGCCCCAGGGCGGTGAGCAGCAGGGCGGCCGGGTCGGGCCAGATGTCCGGCTGCCGGTCGGGCACGGGCGGGGTCGGCGCGCTCCCGCCGGAGCCCTCGCCGTCGTAGGAATCGTCGGAATCGCCGTACGAGGGGTCGTACGACGACTCGGAGTCCTCGCCGGTCGACTCGCCGCGGCCGCCCGTCAGGCGGCGGGCCCACTTGCCGATGCCGCCGCGCCTGCGCACGCCCTGCGGCACCTCGGTGCCCCGCAGGGGGGTGCCCTTGCGGCCCTCGTCCTCGCCGGGTTCGTCGCGCGCGGGGACGCGGGAGGTCGTCGTCCGCGCGGAGAACGATTCCTCGGCGCCCTCGCCCTCGGGGGCCTCGCCGAGCGCCCCGAAGCGGCCGGCGTGGGTGTCCCCGCCGCCGGGGACCGCGCGGTGCTCGATGCTCGGGGCGGCGCCCTGGCCGGGCACCACGGGCGGCTGCGCGCGGGGGCCCGCGGGGGTGCCGGGGGACACGCGCACGTGGCCCTCGCCGTCCGGGGTCGTCCCGGCGCGCGCTCCCGGGCCGCCGGACGGGGTCAGCCGCAGGGCCGACTCGCCGATCCGCAGCAGCGCGCCCGGGGCGAAACGCACCGGGCGGGTGCCCACGCGCGTGCCCGCCAGCGTGGTGCCGTTCGTCGAGCCCAGGTCGGCGACCGAGACCCGGCCGCCGGGGTCGACGGTGATCGCGCAGTGCAGCCGGGAGACGTCCGGGTCGTCGAGCGGGACGTCCGCGTCGGCGGACCGGCCGATGTGGATCTGGCCGCCGTGCAGCAGGTGCACCCCGCCCGCGTCCGGGCCCGCGACCACATGGAGCTGGGTCGGGGCGTCGTCCAGCTCGGGGTGTGCCTCCGGCTCGGCGGGGGCGCCCAGGGACAGCACCGCGCCGTCCGTCAGCGGGGGCTCACCGAGCGTGCAGCGCTGGGTGTCCAGGCGCTCCACGCCCGCGTAGAGCACGATCGGGGCGCCGGACTCACGGCTCCGCTCGGGCGCGGCCGCGGCCGGGTCGGCGGAGACCGCCGAGGCCAGCGCGGAGGCCACCGCGGCCAGGGCCGTACCGGCGGGCGCGGTGACCAGCACGTCGCAGCTCGCGGAGCGGCCCCGCGGCTGCGCGGGCGGCCCCAGCGGGTCTACGACGGTCAGCCGGATCTGCATCGCCGTCAGCGGTCCCTTCTGCCCCGGGCGCGGAATATTCCCCCACCCCGCGCGAGCACATCGGCCAGTTCTGCACGCATCCTCGCACCTGCCACTGACAACGCGCCCGGGGCCCGGCACCAAGTGATCTTGATTGGTCAGCTCTGTCCCCAAAAGTGCCTGACCAGTGCCGCACCGGTGATCGAGTGAGACCGGTCATGTCCGGCTTCGGTGACCATTGGGGCAACCGGGAGACCAGGGTGAGCGTCTTTCCTTCGAACATGTACGGCGATGCTTACGTAGGTAGCCCCAAGAGGGGCGGCACTACAGTGGACCGGAACACAGGCAAGCAGCAGGGAGCGCAGACGTGCGGCCGGTAGGCAGCAAGTACCTCCTGGAGGAGCCGCTCGGACGCGGCGCCACGGGCACCGTCTGGCGGGCCCGCCAGCGCGAGACCGCGGGCGCCGAGGCGGCTGTCCAGGGTCAGCCCGGTGAGACCGTCGCGATCAAGGTCCTCAAGGAAGAACTCGCGAGCGATCCCGACATCGTGATGCGGTTCCTGCGCGAGCGGTCGGTGCTGCTGCGGCTGACCCACCCGAACATCGTCCGGGTCCGCGACCTGGTCGTCGAGGGCGACCTCCTGGCGCTCGTCATGGACATCATCGAGGGCCCCGACCTCCACCGGTACCTGCGCGAGAACGGCCCCTTCAGCCCCGTGGGCGCCGCCCTGCTCACCGCGCAGATCGCCGACGCGCTCGCCGCCAGCCACGCCGACGGCGTCGTGCACCGCGACCTCAAGCCCGCCAACGTCCTGCTCAAGCAGGACGGCGGCCAGATGCACCCGATGCTCACCGACTTCGGCATCGCCCGCCTCGCCGACTCCCCGGGCCTGACCCGCACCCACGAGTTCGTCGGCACGCCCGCGTACATCGCGCCGGAGTCCGCCGAGGGCCGCCCGCAGACCTCCGCCGTGGACATCTACGGCGCCGGCATCCTGATGTACGAGCTGGTCACCGGCCGCCCGCCGTTCTCCGGCGGCTCCGCCCTCGAAGTCCTGCACCAGCACCTCAGCGCCGAACCGCGCCGCCCCTCGACCGTCCCCGACCCGCTGTGGACGGTCATCGAGCGCTGCCTGCGCAAGAACCCGGACGAACGGCCCAGCGCCGAGAACCTCGCCCGCGGCCTGCGCACCGTCGCCGAGGGCATCGGCGTGCACGCCAACTCCGCGCAGATCGCCGCCGCCGAGAACGTCGCGATGCTGCTCGCCCCCGACCCCGCGCCCGCCGCCGTACCGGGCGTGCCCGGCGCGGCCGACCCCACGCAGGTCCTCTCGCACGGCGCGGGCGCCTTCGACCCGAACGCGGCCACCAGCGTCCTCCCGCACACCGGCGGCCCGCTGGGCGCCGCCGACCCGACCACCGTGCTGCCGAGCCGGGGCGCGGCCGACCCGACCACGGTCATGCCGCAGAACCCGTACGGCCAGCAGGGCGGGCAGGGCCAGCAGGGCGGGCAGGGGCAGCCCGGCGGCCCCGAGCAGCCGCACCCCTGGCAGAACCAGCTGCGCGCTGCCCGCGACCGCAACGAACAGACCCAGTTCCAGCCCTATCTGGACCCCGGCGAGGACCCGCTGCGCCGCCGCCCCCAGCGCCAGGTCTCCCGCCCCCAGCAGCCGCCGCAGCAGCCCCGCCAGGCCGCCCAGCAGCGCCCGCAGCAGCGGCCCTCGCAACGCCGGCAGCCCCAGCAACCGCAGCAGGGCTACGGCTATCCGCAGCAGCAACAGCCGCAGCAGTACGCCCCGCCGAGGCAGCCGCAGCAGCCCCAGCAGCGGCCTCAGGAACCGGCGCGCGAGCCCCGACAGCCGCGGCAGCGCAGCGCCAACCCGATGAAGATCCCCGGGCTCGGCTGCCTGAAGGGCTGTCTCTTCACGATCGTCCTGCTGTTCGTCGCGGGCTGGCTGGTCTGGGAGCTGACTCCGCTTCAGGACTGGATCGGCACGGGCAAGAGCTACTGGCAGGAGATCACCGGTGTCGTCGACAAGGTGAGCGGCTGGGTCAAGGATCTGAGTTCCGCCGGGGGCAACTGACCGTCGGCCGAGGGCCGTAAAGCCCCAAGTCCGGCGTTGTGTTGGTGATTTGTCGACACCCAGTGGGTGATTTCCGCCTCCGCGGTGAAGGTTGGCTCATCCGACGCGTAGTTTTAACGACAACACGCGTCTGGATGGAGCAGTCTTGGCACGGAAGATCGGCAGCCGGTACACCGCCAACCAGATCCTGGGGCGGGGCAGCGCCGGCACGGTGTGGCTCGGCGAGGGTCCCGAGGGGCCCGTCGCCGTCAAGCTGCTGCGCGAGGACCTCGCGTCCGACCAGGAGCTCGTCGGCCGCTTCGTGCAGGAGCGCACCGCCCTGCTCGGCCTGGAGCACCCGAACATCGTGTCCGTACGGGACCTGGTCGTCGACGGCAACGACCTCGCCCTCGTCATGGACCTGGTCAGGGGGACGGATCTGCGCACCCGCCTGGACCGGGAACGGCGCCTCGCCCCCGAAGCCGCGGTCGCGATCGTCGCCGACATCGCGGACGGGCTCGCGGCGGCCCACGCGGCAGGCGTCGTGCACCGGGACGTCAAGCCCGAGAACGTGCTCCTCGACATGCAGGGTCCGCTCGGTCCCGGCGGCGCGCACCCCGCCCTGCTGACCGACTTCGGGGTCGCCAAACTCATCGACTCCCCGCGCCGCACCCGCGCCACGAAGATCATCGGCACGCCCGACTATCTCGCCCCCGAGATCGTCGAGGGCCTGCCCCCGCGCGCGGCCGTCGACATCTACGCCCTGGCGACCGTGCTGTACGAACTCCTCGCCGGATTCACGCCGTTCGGCGGCGGCCACCCCGGTGCGGTGCTGCGGCGGCACGTCACCGAGACCGTCGTACCGCTGCCCGGGATTCCAGAGGAGCTGTGGGCGCTGCTCGTCCAGTGCCTGGCGAAGGCGCCGGCGTCGCGGTTGCGGGCCTCCGAGCTCGCGGCCCGGCTGCGGGAACAGCTGCCGCTGCTGGCCGGGATGCCTCCGCTGGACGTCGACGAGCCCGACACCGAGCAGGAGGACGCGGAGCCGGAGGAGGCGCCGGTGGCGGCGCCCGCGCGCGGTGAGCGGGTGCGGCGGGGGGCTGTGCCGCTGGTGCCGGGGGCCAAGCCGGCCGACTCCAACCGGGACACGCACACGTCGATGCGGGTGCCTGCGCCGGACGAGCTGGCGGGTGGTGCGCGCGGTACGGCTCGCGCCCCGCGTGCGGCGGGCGCCCCGCGGCCCGGCTCGGCCCGGCACCGGGCGGCCACCCGGCGTCGGCGGTTGACCCTCGGGGCGGCGGCGGTGGTGCTGGTCGCGGCGGTGGGGGTCGGTACGTGGGCGGCGACGTCGGGGGACGACTCGGGGGCGACGTCCCCGGACACGAAGAACTCGGCACCGGCTTCGCCGTAAGGGTTTTCGCCCCCGCCGCCCCTACCCGTCCCGCCCCTGGGGGCTGCCGCCCCCAGCCCCCCGCTTCGGCCTGAACGGCCTCGTCCTCAAACGCCGGACGGGCTGGGTGATGCGGGCCGGCGGTTGAGGGATCGGGTCGGACGGGCTGGGGGCGGCGCTCCTCTCTGTCGACCGAGTCGGACGGGCTTGTAGGCCGTCGCTTCTTGCGGGACCGAGTCGGGTGGTGGGTGGGCATAGGTCCGGGGGTCTGGGGGCGGAGCCCCCAGGGGTGCTCGCACCAGCCGCCGCAGGCACGGCGCACCCCGCTTGGTGGAGCCGTTACGCTGGAGGCGTGGCAGTCGTCGATGTTTCCGAAGAGCTCAAGTCCCTCTCCTCGACCATGGAGTCGATCGAGGCCGTCCTGGACCTGGACAAGCTGAGGGCAGATGTCGTCGTCCTTGAGGAGCAGGCGGCAGCGCCCTCCCTGTGGGACGACCCGGAGGCGGCGCAGAAGGTCACCAGCAAGCTGAGTCACCTCCAGGCCGAGATCCGCAAGACCGAGGCCCTGCGCGGCCGGATCGACGACCTCTCGGTCCTCTTCGAGATGGCCGAGGAGGAGGACGACCCGGACACCCTCGCCGAGGCGGAGAACGAGCTGGCCGCCGTCAAGAAGGCGCTGGACGAGATGGAGGTCCGGACTCTTCTCTCCGGCGAGTACGACTCCCGCGAGGCCGTCGTCACCATCCGCGCGGAGGCCGGCGGCGTCGACGCCTCGGACTTCGCCGAGAAGCTCCAGCGCATGTACCTGCGCTGGGCCGAGCGCCACGGCTACAAGACGGAGCTCTACGAGACGTCGTACGCCGAAGAGGCCGGCATCAAGTCGACGACCTTCGCCGTGCACGTCCCGTACGCCTACGGCACGCTCTCCGTCGAGCAGGGCACCCACCGGCTGGTCCGCATCTCGCCGTTCGACAACCAGGGGCGCCGTCAGACCTCCTTCGCGGGTGTCGAGATCCTGCCGGTCGTCGAGCAGACCGACCACATCGAGATCGACGAGTCCGAGCTCCGGGTGGACGTCTACCGGTCCTCCGGGCCCGGTGGTCAGGGCGTCAACACCACCGACTCCGCGGTCCGCCTCACCCACCTCCCCACCGGCATCGTCGTCTCCTGCCAGAACGAGCGCTCGCAGATCCAGAACAAGGCCAGCGCGATGAACGTGCTCCAGGCCAAGCTGCTGGAGCGGCGCCGCCAGGAGGAGCAGGCCCGGATGGACGCCCTCAAGGGCGACGGCGGCAACTCCTGGGGCAACCAGATGCGTTCGTACGTCCTGCACCCGTACCAGATGGTCAAGGACCTGCGCACGGAGTACGAGGTCGGCAACCCCGAGGCCGTGTTCAACGGCGAGATCGACGGCTTCCTGGAGGCCGGAATTCGCTGGCGCAAGCAGCAGGAGAAGTAACTCCCCGAGCCGCTTTCGAGTGACTTTGTCGACTTGGCAACTGCCGTCCACCGGGCGGCAGTCGCCTTTCGTGTATCCGGATGTCTGGGTTTTACATCACACTCACAGGTTCCATCCCCCAGCAAAGAACCCGTAGGTGGACATTGCGCTCGCAACGGCCTTGACGTTGCTGTGAAAAATGGGAAGGGTGAAGCGTGGCATGCGTGTCTCCGGGGCGCATGTGAACCGGGGGAGTCGAGCTTTCGCCAGCCGCTACCCCTGTCGATCACGGCCCCGGACACCGACGCACCACTGACGACGAGCTACATGGGGGTAGCAACCTAATGACGAAGAAGACGCGGATCCGTGTCGCGCGCATAGCGGCGGGCGCGATCATCGCCGCCGGCGCCTCGCTGACCGCCGCGGGTGCCGCCTCGGCGCTCGACCTGGGTGTGACGCTGAGCGCGACCACCGCCGACGACCCCGCGCCCGGCGACGGGACCGACACCCCGGCCCCGACCGACACCGCCCTCCCGACCGCGCCGAACTCCCCGACGGAGGAGCCGCCGACCTCGGAGCCCCCCACGCAGGAGCCGCCGACCTCGACGCCTCCCACCGACGAGCCGACCGAGCCCACGGACAACCCCACCGAGCCGACGGACGAGCCCACGACCGACAGCCCGTCGGACGGCAGCACCAGCGGCTCCGGCTCCACCGGTGGCAACAACACCGACCCCGACGGCGGCTCCTCCGCCCAGGAGGCCGGCACCTCCGCCCTCACCGACACCGGTTCCGACACCTCGGCCCAGGGCAGCGGTGACGAGCTCGCCGAGACCGGTGCCGGCCAGACCGCGTTCCTGCTGATCGGCGCCGCGACGATGATCGCCGGCGGCATCGCCTTCCGCGTCCTCCCGCGCCTCGGGACCGGTCGCAACGGCACGGCCGCCTGACGGTAGCCGTCCCTGCACGGACCGTACGCACGTCGTACGACGAAGGGCCCGGAGCCTGTCGCTCCGGGCCCTTCCCTGTGTCCTCGTCCAGACCGCCTACGCGGTCTGGTGCGCCACCAGCGCCAGCGCCGCGATCAGCACCGCGAGCAGGGCGATCAACGCCATGGGGTTGAGACCGCCCCACGGGTTCTCCTGCTGCAACCGCTCGCGGTTCGCGCGGCAGACGGGACAGCGGCCCTCGTTCACGGGCGCCGCGCAGTTCGCGCACACCAACCGGTCGTACGTCATGCGCTCGCCCTCCTTGCACCGGCTTCCACGAATCACAACGCCCCGGGACACGAGAACGTTCCCGAACGTTCCCCTCCACTGTGCCAGGTTCCGCGGGATTCGGCGCGGCTCGCCTTATCCTGCCCCGACCTTGTGCGTTCCAGCCCTTCAGATCCGCGACAAAACGTGCAAGCCTCGCACAACCCTGGAGGGCGACTGCGCGGGCACACCCAGGTCGCGTATGGTCACGCTCACCTACCCCCGGCTACCCGTGGTGCTCCCGTGATCCGATTCGACAGTGTCTCCAAGGTCTACCCCAAGCAGACCCGCCCCGCTCTCAGGGACGTCTCCCTGGAAGTGGAGAAGGGCGAGTTCGTGTTCCTCGTGGGGTCCTCCGGCTCCGGAAAGTCCACCTTCCTGAGGCTGGTCCTCCGCGAGGAGCGGTGCAGCCAGGGCCAGGTGCACGTGCTGGGCAAGGACCTCGCCCGCATCTCCAACTGGAAGGTGCCGCAGATGCGCCGCCAGCTGGGGACCGTCTTCCAGGACTTCCGTCTGCTGCCCAACAAGACGGTCGCCGAGAACGTGGCCTTCGCGCAGGAGGTCATCGGCAAGTCCAAGGGCGAGATCCGCAAGTCCGTGCCCCAGGTGCTCGACCTCGTCGGCCTCGGGGGCAAGGAGGACCGGCGCCCCGGCGAGCTCTCCGGTGGTGAGCAGCAGCGCGTGGCCATCGCGAGAGCCTTCGTGAACCGGCCCAAGCTCCTCATCGCGGACGAGCCCACCGGCAACCTCGACCCGCAGACCTCCGTCGGCATCATGAAGCTGCTCGACCGGATCAACCGGACGGGCACCACCGTGGTGATGGCGACGCACGACCAGAACATCGTGGACCAGATGCGCAAGCGCGTCATCGAGCTGGAGGGCGGCCGCCTCGTCCGTGACCAGGCGCGTGGCGTCTACGGCTACCAGCACTGACCGCCGTTCGACCGCCGTCTGATGTCCGTCCACGGAAAGGCCTGAAGAAGCCGCCATGCGCGCCCAGTTCGTACTGTCCGAGATCGGTGTCGGTCTCCGCCGCAACCTGACGATGACCTTCGCGGTCGTCGTCTCCGTAGCCCTGTCCCTAGCCCTCTTCGGCGGCTCGCTGCTGATGAGCGACCAGGTCACCACCATGAAGGGCTACTGGTACGACAAGGTCAACGTCTCGATCTTCCTCTGCAACAAGAGCGACGCCGAGTCCGACCCCAACTGCGCCAAGGGCGCGGTGACCGACGACCAGAAGGCGCAGATCAAGTCCGACCTCGACAAGATGTCGGTCGTCCAGAAGGTCACGTACGAGTCGCAGGACGAGGCGTACAAGCACTACAAGCAGCAGTTCGGCGACTCCCCGCTGGCCAGTTCGCTCACCCCGGACCAGATGCAGGAGTCGTACCGCATCAAGCTGAAGGACCCGCAGAAGTACCAGGTCATCGCGACCGCCTTCGACGGCCGGGACGGCGTCCAGTCGGTGCAGGACCAGAAGGGCATCCTGGACAACCTCTTCGGCCTGCTGAACGGCATGAACTGGGCCGCCCGCGCGGTCATGGCCCTCATGCTCGTCGTCGCCCTGATGCTGATCGTCAACACGGTGCGTGTCTCAGCGTTCAGCCGTCGCCGTGAGACCGGCATCATGCGGCTGGTCGGCGCGTCCGGCTTCTACATCCAGGCCCCGTTCATCATGGAGGCCGCCGTCGCCGGGCTCATCGGCGGCACGGTCGCCTGCGGATTCCTGGTGATCGGCCGGTACTTCATCATCGACCACGGCCTGGACCTGTCCCACAAGCTCAATCTGATCAACTTCATCGGCTGGGACGCCGTCCTCACCAAGCTCCCGCTCATCCTCGCGACGAGCCTCCTGATGCCCGCGCTGGCAGCGTTCTTCGCGCTGCGCAAGTACCTCAAGGTGTGACGCATGCCAAGAGGGCCGTACGGGCAACCGCCCGTGCGGCCCTTCCCGTTGTCCTAGACTCACCGCCATGTCAGGTCGTGAGCTGTGTAGTCAGCCCCGCCGCATCCGCCGCGGGGCAGCCCTGACATTGGTGTTCGCGAGCGTGCTCGTCGCCGGTGCGGCGACCGGCTCGTTCGAGGAACCCGGCCGCGCGGACCGCAAATCGGCGTCCGGTACGGCCCGTTCGGCGCCCGTCGCCAAGCACGAGGACGTCGCGAAGGCCGCCGCCGAGGCGAAGGCCGACGGCAAGTCGCCCATGGAGGCCGCCGAGCGCGCCGTCAGCCGCAGCGGGGACCGCTGGGGCGCCGTGTACTCCCAGGGGGAGTACGAGGAGTTCGAGGAGGCCCTCGACGGCCAGTACACCGGCGTCGGGCTCTGGGCCCGCCGGGAGCGCGACGGCCGGATCGAGGTGACCAAGGTGCAGTCCGGGTCGCCCGCGGCCACCGCAGGCGTCCGCAAGGGCGACCGGCTGCGCACCGTGGACGGCGAGAACGTCGACGGACAGCCCGTCACCGAGGTCGTGGCCTTACTGCGCGGTGACGCACAGGACGCCGCCGCCGGCACCACCGTCACCCTCGGCCTGGAGCGCGGCACGCACGCGTGGACCGAGACCGTACGGCGCGCCCGCCTCTCCACCGACTCCGTGACCGTCACCCGACCCACCGGCGAGGTCACCGTCATCAGGATCTCCGCCTTCACCAAGGGCGTCGGCGACATCGTCCGCACCGCCGTCCGCCAGGCCCCCGCCGACTCCGGGTTCATCCTCGACCTGCGCGGCAACTCCGGCGGCCTGGTCGCCGAGGCCGTCACCACCGCCTCCGCCTTCCTCGACGGCGGCCTCGTCGCCACGTACGACGTCGACGGCGAGCAGCAGGTCCTGCACGCGGCGACCGGCGGCGACACCACCAGACCGCTGGTCGCGCTCGTCGACGGCGGCACGATGAGCGCGGCCGAGATGCTCACCGGCGCCCTCCAGGACCGCGGCCGCGCGGTCGTCGTGGGCTCCAGGACCTTCGGCAAGGGCTCGGTCCAGATGCCGAGCCAACTCCCCGACGGCGTCGTCGCCGAACTCACCGTCGGCCACTACCGCACCCCCTCCGGCCACACCGTCGACGGCCGGGGCATCACCCCCGACCTCGATGTCACCGCGCAGGGACAGGCGGCCGTAGAACGCGCGGAGACCGTGCTGAGCGGCCTCGGGGACGCTTCGTAATCGCCTTTCCCTCATGCCCCCTGGTAGTGCGAAAATGGGCAGCACTATGAGCAAGGGAATGTACGTACCCAAGGAGTCCCAGCCCAAGCAGGGCGGCGGGGCCGCGAAGGCCAAGGACGGCAAGCGCAAGATCGTCGCGCAGAACAAGAAGGCCCGGCACGACTACGCGATCGTCGACACCTACGAGGCCGGGCTCGTCCTGACCGGCACCGAGGTCAAGTCGCTGCGCCAAGGGCGCGCCTCGCTGACGGACGGCTTCGTCCAGATCGACGGGGGTGAGGCGTGGCTGCACAACGCCCACATCCCCGAGTACAGCCAGGGCACCTGGACGAACCACACGGTCCGCCGCAAGCGCAAGCTGCTGCTGCACCGCGAGGAGATCGACAAGCTGGCGTCGAAGTCGGAGGAGACGGGTCACACGATCGTGCCCCTCGCCCTGTACTTCAAGGACGGCCGCGCGAAGGCCGAGATCGCGCTCGCGCGAGGCAAGAAGGAGTACGACAAGCGGCAGACCCTGCGCGAGAAGCAGGACCGCCGGGAGTCGGACCGCGCGATCGCCGCCGCGAAGCGGAAGCAGCGGGGCGAGTAGCCACGGGGAATACGGTGGCATCGGCGCGCGTTGGTCGCGTACGATGGCATCAGCACCGGGCAACCGGTTTGAAAAATCAACATGGGGATGATCGGTTTCGACAGCGGCTGTCGAAGCAGGTGAAGCGTGTCGAGGAAGCGGCAATGATCTCGTTAACCATATGTCGCAACCAATAATCGCCAATTCCAAGAGCGATTCCCAGTCCTTCGCCCTCGCTGCCTAATAACAGCGACTGAAGGACCCTAAAAGGGTGTCAGACCGGGGATGTTCCCGACCCGGACCCTGGCATAATCTAGGGAACTAAACCATCGGGCCCGGTCACGGGGTCCGGTGGGAAATCAAACAGTGACTGGGCCCGTCGGCGACTTGTTCGCGTGATTGCCGGGGCCGAGAAAATCACAGCGAACTGCACACGGAGAAGCCCTGATTCTGCACCGGTGGACGCGGGTTCGATTCCCGCCATCTCCACTCATCCCATGTGGGTAAAGCCCCTCACTGTTTCGGCAGCGAGGGGCTTTTTCCTGTCACCTCACAGTGAAGCTCGATATCCGCAACCCATTGGTGAGCACCAGATACACGTCCGTACGGCCCTTCGCCGCACCCGACAGCTCCGCGGTCACCGTCTCGTAGTCGTACGACGACGAAGTCGCCGCCGTGTGAACCGTCCCCACGAGCCTTCCCGTCGGGGAACCGAGCCGGACCTCGATCGTGCCGGTTGCCGTTCCCGCCACCCGGGCCGTGAACTTCGTCGCGCCCGCGCCCAGTTGGGTGTCCGCGAACTTCAGCCACGCGCCGTCCGCCGCCGCGCCCACCGCCGTGCCGCTCGCCTTGGACTCGTCGACGAGATGGACGGCGGAGTAGTCGTCGAAGTTCTCGGCACGGGTCGTCCGGGAGAGGTTCCGGGGCGGGATGGTCTCCCCGTGGACCTGCCAGGTCGTACGGCTGCGGATGTCGGCGGAGGACGCTCCGGCCATGACGTCGTACGTGCCGGATTCCACGACCCATTTCGAGCGGGTGACGTCCCAGTGGGCCAGTTCCTTCTGCTGGATCTTCAGGTGGACCGTCTTTGTCTCCCCGGGCTTGAGCGAGACCCGTTGGAAGGCCTTGAGCTGCTTCAGGGGCTCTTTGTCACGGGATGTGTGCTGGTGCGTGTAGAGCTGGACGACCTCGTCGCCCGCTCGGGTGCCGGTGTTGGTGACCGGGACCTCGTAGCCGCCGGCGAAGGGTTTCAGGGCGCCGTAGCGGAAGGTCGTGTACGAGAGGCCGTAGCCGAAGGGGTAGAGGGGAGTGCCCTGGAAGTACTGGTAGGTGCGGTCGGACTTGATGATGTCGTAGTCGAGGATCGACGGGAGGTCCGAGGACGACTGGTACCAGGTCTGGGTGAGGCGGCCGGAGGGGTTGACGTCGCCGTAGAGGACGTCGGCGAGGGCGTTGCCCGTCTCCTGGCCGGCGTGGGAGGTCCAGAGGAGGGCCGGGATCTCCTGCTGCACGGCGCCCAGAGTGGTGGGGTAGCTGTTCTCGACGATCACGACCGTCTTCGGGTTGGCCCGATGGACCGCCTTGACCAGGGCTTCTTGGGAGGGGGCCAGGGACAGGTCCGTGCGGTCGTGGGCCTCGCGGCCGTTGATCGACGGCATCGAGCCGATGACGACGACCGCCGTGTCCTTGCCCTTCACCGCGGCCACGGCGTCGTCGATGCCGTCGCGGACCACGTCCTTCGCGTAGTGCGCCGCCTGGTCCTTGGGTACCAGGCCCAGGGTGCCGTTGGCGTCGGTCGGGCCGAGGTAGACCGGGTTCGACCACCAGGACTCGGCGGTCTCGTAGCCCGCGTACCTCAGCAAGTACGTTCCGTCGTCCTGCTGTTCCAGCTTGAACTGCTGCTGGACGTACCAACCATTGGGCTGGGTCTGGTCGTTGACGAAGTTCGACCAGTTGTAGCCGACGTACCTGCCGTTGGCGGCCGAGCGCAGGGTGACGATGCCCGAGCCCCAGTCGAATGCGTCGAACTGGGCTGTGGCCGTGGGGGTGTTGGCGGTCTCCTGCAAGGGGGCGCCCGTGTCGCCGGTGCCGGCCGTGACGTACTTGCCGGTCGCCGTGTCGCGCAGCGCGATGCGGTCGACTCCCTCGCTGGTGGCCACGGGTGCTTTCAGTTTCGCGGCGATGCCCTGTGCGGGGGTGACGGCGTAGGGGAGTGTGCCCGAGTACCAGTCGGTGTAGAGCGTGTCGGCGAGGGGGCCGACCACCGCCACGTTTTTCTGTGTCGTTTTCAGCGGAAGTGACACACTATTTTTGAGCAGTACCGTCCCCTCGGCCGCCGCCTTGCGCGCCAGCTGTCGATGCGCCGGGCTGTCGATGACCGACGCGTCGATCGAGCCGTACTTGCCGCCGCCCGGGTCGAACTCACCGAGCCGCACGCGGACGGAGAGGATGTCCGACGCTGCCTTGTCGATGTCCGACACCTTCAACAGGCCTTGTTGCAGCGCCGAGTTGATCGCGGACGTCGTCGGGCCGGAGTCGGCGCTGTTGTCCGTGAAGCTGTCGACGCCCGCCTTGAGCGCCGCCGCGTCGCCCTCGGCGATCGTGGGGTAGTACTGCTGGGGCGTGACGAGATTGCCGGGGGCGAAGGCGTCGGTGACGTTCAGCAGGTCCTGCCCGGTCCACTTCCGTACGACGGCGTCCAGGTCCGGATCGACCGTGGCGGGGCGGCCGTTGACCAGGTTGTACGACGTCATCACGCCCGTCGCCGCGTCCGCCGCTATCGCCGGTTCGAAGGCGGCCTCGTCGTACTCCTTCTCCACCCGTGGGCGCAGGTCGGAGGAGGTGGTCGCGCGGTCGACCTCGTTGTTGTAGCCGAGGTAGTGCTTCAGGGTGGGGGCGGTCTTGAGGTGGTCCGGGTCGCCGCCGGTCAGGCCCTCGCCGTAGGCCGTGGCGAGGGCGCCGGTCAGTTCGGGGTCCTCGCTGTAGCCCTCCTCGTTGCGACCCCAGCGCGGGTCGCGCAACAGGTTCACCACCGGGGCCCAGAGGTTCAACCCCCAGCCGTCCGGCCGCTGTTGCTGGAAACCGCGGGCCTCGTCGCCGACCGCCGAGCCGACCTGTTCCATCAGCGCCGGGTCCCAGGTGGAGGCGAGTCCGATGGCCTGCGGGAAGACGGTGGCCTTGCCGAGCCAGGCGACGCCGTGCAGCGCCTCGGTGCCGGTGCGGAAGGACTGGATGCCGAGGCGCGGGATCGCGGGCTCGTACTGGTGGAGGAGGGAGATCTTCTCGTCGAGGGTCAGCCGGCCCAGGAGATCGTCGACGCGCGCGTTGACGGAGAGAGTCGGGTCGCGGAAGGGATACGGGGTGTCGGCCGTCGCCGGGACCGTCGCTCCCAGGCCGACGATCAGGGCGAACGCCACGGCGAGCGTGGTTCTGTGGCTTGTCCTGAGGCTTGTCCTGAGGCCTGTTCTGTGACTTCTTCTCTTGCCTTTCATGTCGCGGCTCCTTCAAGTAGGGCCTTGCATGCGGGCGTTGTGAACGTCAGGGCGCGTGGCGCGGTGCCGTGCTCGCGCGTTCCGTCAGCCGGGGTGCGAGCAGCGTCGCGTCGGGCACGGCTCTGCCGCCCAGCTTCCTCATCAGCAACTCGACCGCGCTGGAGCCGAGTTCGGCGGCGGGCAGGGCGACCGAGGTGACCGGGACCCGTACGGACTCGGCGAGTTCGTCGGGGCAGATCGCGGTGACCGACAGATCGCCGGGGACACGCAGACCGAGCTGCTCGAAGGCGTCTACGAGGGGCTCCAGAAGCGGTTCGTTGTGGACGACGACACCGGTCAACGCGGGCTGCTCGCGCAGCAGTTGCTCCGCCACGGCGGCTGCCGCGGCGGGCGCCGGCTCGCAGGGGCGGACGCAGGAGACGAGCCCGTTGCGGTGCGCGGCGGCCGTGAAGCCCTGAACGACCCGCTGGGCGAAGGCGGTTCGGCGGACATACACCTCCGGCGGTGACCCGACGAGGGCGACGACCCGGTGCCCGAGCCCCGCGAGCCGTTCCACGCACAGCTCGCCGGCCGCCCTGAAGTCGAGGTCGATACAGGTCAGCCCGTCGGCCTCGGCGGGGAAACCGATCAGTACGGACGGCCGGTCCAGGGAGCGGAGCAACGGCAGCCGGGGGTCGTCCAGTTGGACGTCCATCACGATCATCGCGTCCACGAGCGCCGAGTCCACGACCCGCCGCAGCCCCTCCTCGCCCTCCTCCTGGGTGAGCAGCAGCACGTCGTGGTCGTGGCGGCGGGCCGTGGTCACCACCGACATCGCGAACCGCATGACCACCGGGACGTGGATGCCGGTGCGTAAGGGGATGACGAGGGCCAGCACGTTCGACCGGCTGCTGGCCAGGGCGCGGGCACCCGCGTGCGGCCGGTAGCCCAGCTCCCGGATGGACGCCTCCACGCGCTGCCGGGTCTCCTCGGAGATCGGGCGCTTGCCGCTCAGCGCGTACGACACGGTGCTGGGGGAGACCCCGGCGTGCCGGGCCACATCGGTGATCTTCACCATCAGGCCAGCTCCAGGGTCAGGAATCCGCTGCCCGACTTCGACCGCTCCCCGGCGGCCAGCGCCCACACCACCGACGGGTCACCGCACGACGCCCGGAGCGTGTCCCCTTCCCGTACGACGGTGAAGGTCACGTCGCCGACCGGCACCGTCACCTGCGCGCCCCGCTCCAGGCCGTACGCCCGCAGGGTGACCCCGTCGGCGAACTCGTAGTCGGGCCGGTCGGACACCGCGCCGACCGGGATCACCGCGCCCGGCCGGACCAGGAGCGGCACGCTGTCGAAGCCGTGCTGCTCGCGCACCCAGCGCGGTCCGGTGACCGTACGGCCGGTGAGGTAGTGGGTCCAGATGCCCTCGGGGACGTAGTACGAGACGTCGCCGTCGTCGCTGAACACGGGCGCGACCAGCAGATCGCTGCCGAGCATGTACTGCCGTTCCAGATGCGCGCACCCCGGGTCGTCCGGGAACTCCAGCACCATTGCCCGCATCATCGGCACGCCCTCGGCGGAGGCGGTGCGCGCGGTCTCGTAGAGGTACGGCATGAGGCTCAGCTTCAGGCGGGTGAACTGCCGTAGTACGTCGACGGATTCCTCGTCGAAGAGCCATGGGACCCGGTACGAGGAGCTGCCGTGCAGACGGCTGTGGGAGGACAACAGGCCGAAGGCCAGCCAGCGTTTGAAGAGGGCGGGGGTCGGGGTGCCCTCGAAGCCGCCGATGTCGTGGCTCCAGTAGCCGAAGCCCGACAGGCCGAGGGAGAGCCCGCCGCGCAGCGACTCGGCCATCGACTCGTAGGTCGCCTCGCAGTCGCCGCCCCAGTGAACGGGGTACTTCTGACTGCCTGTTGTGGCCGAGCGGGCGAAGACGACTGCCTCGCCCTCGCCCCGGTGCTTGCGCAGGACGTCGAAGACCGTGCGGTTGTAGAGGTAGGTGTAGTAGTTGTGCATCCGCTCGGGGTCCGCGCCGTCCGCGTAGGCCACGTCGACCGGGACGCGCTCGCCGAAGTCGGTCTTGAAGCAGTCGACGCCCTGCGCGAGGAGCGCCTCCAGCTTGCCGGCGTACCAGTCGCGGGCGGCCGGGCTGGTGAAGTCGACCAGGGCCATGCCCGGTTGCCACAGGTCCCACTGCCAGACACTGCCGTCCGGCCGGCACAGCAGATGCCCGAGCGCCTTGCCCTCGGCGAAGAGCGGTGAGCGCTGCGCGATGTACGGGTTGATCCAGACGCAGATGTGCAGCCCGCGGTCCTTCAGCCGGGCGAGCATGCCCTCCGGGTCGGGGAAGACCCGCGGATCCCACTGGAAGTCGCACCAGTTGAACTCGCGCATCCAGAAACAGTCGAAGTGGAAGACGGACAGCGGGAGTTCACGCTCCCGCATGCCCTCGATGAACGACGTCACCGTCTCCTCGTCGTAGGAGGTGGTGAACGACGTCGACAGCCACAGCCCGAACGACCAGGCGGGCGGCAGCGCCGGGCGGCCGGTGAGGGCGGAGTACTTGCGGAGGATGTCCTTGGGGGTCGGGCCGTAGATGACGTAGTACGTCAACTGCTGGCTCTCCACGCTGAATTGGACCCGTGAGACCGCCTCCGAGCCGACCTCGAAGGACACCCGGCCGGGGTGGTCGACGAACACGCCGTAGCCCGCGTCGGTGAGGTAGAAGGGGACGTTCTTGTAGGCCTGTTCGGTGGCGGTGCCGCCGTCGGCGTTCCACATGTCGACGACCTGGCCGTTCTTGACGAGCGGGCCGAAGCGTTCGCCGAGTCCGTAGACGGATGTGCCGACTCCCAGGCCGAGTTGCTCGCGCAGGTAGTGGGCGCCGGTCGCGTCCCGCATGATGCCCATGCCCTTGGGGCCGCTGCCGGTGAGGACCCGGCCGTGCGCGAGGAAGTCGACGTGCCAGGGCCCGGTGCGCGCCACCTGGACCGACAGCGCGCCGGAGGTGAGAGTCGCGTGCTCGTCGTCGTAGGACGTGTGGACCGCGAAGTCCTCGGTCCGCACGTCGAATTGGGGACCGCGTGGCTGTTCGCCCTCGAAGTGGGTGAAGGTGACGCCGATGACGTCGGGCATCGGGGCGTGGGCGCTGATCGTCACGACCGGTCCCTTCAGCAGGTCGCCGCGGTGGCGGATGGGCACGGTCGGCGCGTGGATCTCCAACGCGCCGTCCGGGGCGGTGACATCGAGGACTTCGACCGGGTGGGCGGCGGTGACGCCCTCGCGCAGCAGCCAGTAGCCGTCGGTGAACTTCATGTGGGGGTCCCCTTACTACTTGACGGCACCTACGGCGATGCCGCGCGTGAGGGTCCGCTGGAAGACGAGGAAGAAGACGATGGCGGGCAACACACCCAGCAGGGCAGCCGCGTTGGTCATCGTGGCGTCCATCAGGCGCTGGCCCTGGAGGACCCCGAGGGCCACCGACACGGTCTGGTTGTCGTTGGAGATCAGCATGACCAGGGGGAGCAGGAACTCGTTCCAGGTCCAGATGAAGAAGAAGACCAGGAGCACGCCGATCGTGGGGCGGCTGACCGGGACCACGATCCGCCACAGCACCTGCCACTTGTTGGCGCCGTCGATCCGGGCCGCCTCGATGATCTCGCGGGGGAACTGGCCGAGCACGGACGAGAGGAGATACGTGCCGAACGCCGCCTGGATCACGGTGAAGACGATGACGACGCTCAACCTCGTGTCGTACAGGCCGACTTGCTTGCTCAGGTAGTAGATCGGGTAGACCAGCGCCTCCTGCGGCAGCATGTTGGCGAGGACGAAGAAGGCCAGGACCCACGTGCGGCCCCGGATACGGCCGATGCCGATCGCGTAGGCGTTGAGGACCGAGAGCACTGCGGCGAGGACGGCCACCGAGCCGCTGATCAGAACGGAGTTGAAGAGTTTCTGGCCGTAGTCGACGCGCTGCCAGAAGTCCTTGAGGCCGTCGAGGTAGAGGCCCTTGGGGAGGCTGAGGGGGCCGTGTTCGGAGTACTCGGCCGGTGACTTCACGGCGTTGATCAGGACGATCAGGAACGGGACGACCATGAAGAGGGCGGCGATGCACAGGGCGATGAGCACCGGGTAGCGGCGCAGGGCGGTCGTCATGCGCGGTCACCTTCCTCCGCGCGGGTCTGGAGTTTGAGGAAGGCGAGGGAGAGCACCAGGATGATCACGGTCAGCACCGTGGAGATCGCGGCGCCGTAGCCGACCTGGGTCTTCTCGAAGAACGTGGTGAAGGAGAAGTACGAGGGCACGTCGGTCGCGCCGCCCGGGCCGCCCTTCGTGAGGACGTACACCGCGCCGAACACCTTGAGCGCGGCGATCGTGCACCAGGTGAGGACGACGTAGATCTCGGGGCGGATCTGCGGCAGCGTGATGTGCCAGAAGCGGCGCCACCAGCCGGCGCCGTCCAGCTCGGCGGCCTCGTAGAGCTGGGGGTCGACGCGTTGCAGCCCGGCCATGAACACCACGAGCGGGAAGCCGAGCTGGACCCAGACCATGACGCCCATGACGCTGTAGAGCGCGATGTCCGGGTCGCCCAGCCAGTCCTGCTGCCAGGAGCCCAACCCCACTGCTTTGAGAAGGGTGTTGAGGGTGCCGTTGTCGGGGGCGAGAATCCAGCTCCAGACGATGCCGGCGACCGCGATCGGGAGCACCTGCGGGAGGTAGAAGCAGGCGCGGAGGACCGAGGCGATACGGCTGCCGAAGTGCTTGCCGATGTAGTCGAACAGGGCGGCGGCCAGGACGAGTCCGACGATCGTCGGTACGGCGGCCATCGCCACGACCATGAACAGGCTGTGCCGGAAGGACGCCCAGAACTCCGAATCGTCCAGCAGGTCACGGTAGTTGGCGAGACCGGTCCACTTGGGGTCGCCGATGCCCTGCCAACTGGTGAAGCTCACGGCCGTGTTCATCAGGAACGGGACGACGATCACGGCGAGCGCGGCGAGGGCGCCGGGGAGCAGGAACAGGGCGTACGAGTTGCGGGGGCGAGGGCGGTGCGGGCCGGTGGTGTGATGCCTGGTGCCGGCCCGCGCGCCCTTCTCGACGGTGACCGTCATGTCGACGGAACGCCCTTGTCGTACGCCTTCTGGAGGTTGCTGAGATAGGCGTCCGGTTTCTCGCTGTTGGTGATCAGCTTCTGGGTCTCGGAGACGAGGACGTCGTAGAAGCCGGGGACCGGCCAGTCCGGGTAGAAGGCCAGGCCGTCGCGGGCCGTGAGGGTGTTGAAGTTGGCGATGAGTTCCTTGGACTTGGGGTCTGTGATCGCCGAGGTGTCGGCCGCGACCGGGATGCCGCCCTTGTTGCCCATCAGGTTCTGGATCTTCTTCGACAGGGTGATGTCGATGAAGTCGTAGGCGAGTTGCTTGTTCTTGGCGCCCTTGGGGACGACCCAGATGTTGCCGCCGGAGCCGAGGGTGAGGTTCGAACCGGGCCAAAGGGTCGTGTCCCAGTCGAACTTGGCCTCCGTCTGGAAGCGGCCGTACCACCAGCTGCCGGAGAACAGGATCGGCGCCTTGCCCTGGATCCAGGAGACACCGGCGTCCTCGGCCTTGGTGGAGCTGGAGGTCTTGGCGATGTAGCCCTTCTTCACCCAGTCGGCGAAGGTGGTCGCCGCGTAGGTCCAGGCGGGGTCGTGGAAGTCCGTCTTGCCCTTGTACAGCTCGTACTTGTCGACCCAGGCGCGGTCGGCCTTCGACAGCGCGAGCTGGTAGAGGTACTGCTGGGCCGGGTACTCGGCGCCCGCGTTGGCGAGCGGGGTGACGCCCTTCGCCACGAACTGGTCCATGGCGGCGGTGAGTTCGTCGAACGTCTTCGGCTCAGCGATCTTGTACTTCTTGAAGAGGTCCTTGTTGTAGTAGACCATCGTGTACTCGCCGTAGTCGGTGACGCCGTACCACTTGCCGGAGCCCATCACTCCGTTGGTGTCGTACAGATCGGTAGTGCCGACGCTGGTGGGGATCTTCTTGTCCCAGCCCCGCTTCGTCGCCTCGGCGGTGAGGTCGGTGAGCAGGCCCTGCTTGGACAGCAGACCGGCGGTTGCGTTGCCCTTGTTGTACTCCATGACGTCCGGTGCGTCGGACGAATTGAGGACCATCGGAGCCGTCTTCTGGATCTGCTCGAACCCCTTCTCCTCGAACTTCACCTTCACGCCCGGATGTTGGGCCTCGAACTCCTTGATGGCCTCGTTCCAGGCCACGCCCATCGCACTGTCGGGGCCCTCGTAGTGCCAGAGCTTCAGGGTCTTGCCGTCCGAGCTACCGCTGTCCGAGTTGCCGCAGGACGTGAGGAGCAGGGCTCCTGTCACGATCACCGCAGCCGTCATCGTTCGCTTTCGGGTCGTCAACATCCAGGGCCTCCGGGGGAGTCGGATGGGTGTCGAAGCGCTTCGATGGAGGAACGTATGTAGGCGGTGGTGATGCGTCAATGGGGTAGGCGGAGATTGGCGCAAGCGATTCGACGAACGGTTGCGCGCCGTGGGTGAGGCCGGGGTCGCCCATCCGGTGGTTCCGCCCTCCGTCATTTGTTCGCCGGGCGTGACACGGACGTTGCGGGGTCGCACTGATGGCCGATAAAGGAAGAGGAATTCGAACTGGTGATGGGCCGGACGCGGAACCCGATTCTCGCTGTAGTGGGCTTTCCGGCCATGCGGCGGACCGTGCTGCGGCCCCTGGTGAAGCCGGTGCCCTTGTCCCCCGTGTCGCTCGTGTGGCGAAAGGGGCTGGTGCACCCGGGATTCGACGCGCTTCGACGGGCCGCGGTGGAGATCGGTACCGCCGAGGGGTGGCTTCATCGGCCCGCCGATGGATGGATTCCGGCCATGGACGTGGACATGCTAAAGACGTAGAAATTACGCATCCCGCCACATGTGGAGTCTCAGTACGCTACGTTCGGGCCTGAGCACGGTGTGATACAGGGGGCGCCAGAGCCGGTGGGGGATCGGTTCGACGGCGTGTGCTCGGGGTCGTTTGCGCCCTCGGAACAGTTCGTTGGGGGGATGTGCGTGCGCATGGAAAAGTGGCGAGAAGACACCCAACCGGAATGGCCCCAAGCCGCATCCGCGACCAGAGACGTACCGGTCGTAGGCGGAGAGGCCCAGGCGTTCCCGGAGACCGGAGCGGTCGGAACGGCTGGAGGGTCGGAGGTCCTCGAGGGTGGTCGGCACGGCCGTCACGGCGGGCGTGCCGGTCATGCCGGCCGGATACGGAACGAGCAGTCGGGGCCGCCGGGGTCGTCCTGGCCCGTCGTGCCGAAGAAAGTACGCAAGGGACCGGCAGGCCCGCTCGCCGGTCCGCCCATCGGTCCGTCCGGTGCCCTGGCCGATCCCTGGGGCGCGCCCGCGGCGAACGACCCCGACGAGGTGACCGTCCAACTCGACGGCCCTGCCGAGGAGTTGGGAAGCGATCCGGGTGCGAAGGCCGCCGGTCAGGACGGATCCGACGGACCCGTCTTCGTCGACGAGTCCGGCCGCCGCAGCCGTAGGTACCGCCGGATCGGCATGGCCGTCGGCATCGCCTGCGCCGTCTACGCCGTCGTCATCGTCGCCACGCTGCTGTCCGGCAGCTCGGACGCGCCGTGGCTCCCGGTGCCGGGGCAGAAGGACGACCCGCCCGCGAGCAAGGTCGACACCTCGCCGCTGCCCGCCGAGTCGGGCCGGCCGTCCGGTGGCGGCGGCAGCGTGGCGCCGGGGAACATCCCGACGGCGAGCGACGGTACGACACCGTCGCCGGGTGCCAGTGCGAGCGCGAGCGGCGCGTCCAAGGCCCCCGGCAGCAAGGCGAGTACGTCCGCGTCGCCCAAGCCGTCCACGAGCAGGACGTCGTCGGCGCCGGTCGGCGGGACCGTGACCAATCCGGTCGTACAGCCCTCGCATCCGCAGGAGACCCCGTCGTCCGGCCCGAGCACGCCGACGGGCGGTACGAGTTCCCCGGCGCAGCCGCCGACGCCGACCCCGACCCCGACGGCGGGCACCGGCACGGTCGCCGACGCCCCGAACTCGCCGTCGCCCGTGGCACAGGGACCGGCCGCGCCCTCCGAACCGGCCCCGGCACCGGCCCCGTCCACGACCCCGGAGCACATCGTCTGATGGCATCGCACAACCGCCGCCCCGCAGCCACGAACACGGCCCCGGGCGGCCGTCACGGAGGCATGCCCAAAGCGGCCCGCGGCTCCCGGCGGCGGCGCCTCTCCATGCGGTTCCTACTGCCGATGCTGCTCCTCGTCGCGATGCTGGCGATGCTGATGCTGCGCGGCTACGTGCACAGCGAGATCCTCGCCGACCACCGCATCCGCCCCGAGGCGGCGACCGACAAGGTGCCGGAGAAGATCCTCGACGGCGGCCCGGTCATCGACACCCGCAGCGGCCGTACGACGAGTCTGGACGTGCCGGACCGCGACATCGTCCTCACGTTCGACGACGGCCCCGACCCGACCTGGACGCCCAAGGTCCTGGACGTGCTGAAGAAGCATCACGCGCACGGCGTCTTCTTCGTCACCGGCACCATGACCTCGCGCTACCCGGAGCTGGTCAAACGCATCGTGGACGAGGGCAACGAGGTCGGCGTGCACACCTTCAGCCACCCCGACCTCTCCTTCCAGTCCAAGAAGCGCATCGACTGGGAGCTGTCGCAGACCCAGCTCGCGATCACCGGCGCGGCCGGCATCCGGACCTCGCTGTTCCGGCCGCCGTACTCGTCCTCCGCCGACGCGATGGACAACCTGTCCTGGCCGGTGACCGAGTACATCGGCACCCGCGGCTACATCACCGCCGTCAACAACACGGACAGCGAGGACTGGCAGAAGCCCGGCGTCGCGAAGATCATCAGCAACGCCACCCCGCGCGCGGGCAAGGGCGCGATCGTCCTCATGCACGACTCCGGCGGCGACCGCCACCAGACCGTGCAGGCGCTGGACAGGTTCCTGCCGGAGATGCAGGCCAAGGGCTACACGTTCGACAACCTCACCGAGGCCCTCGGCGCGCCCAGCGCGCTCACCCCGGTGACCGGCCTGGACCTGTGGAAGGGCAAGGCGTGGATCTTCCTGGTCCAGGCCTCGGACAACATCACCGACATTCTGGTGGTCGGCCTGGCGATCACCGGCTCCCTCGTCATCGCCCGCTTCGCGCTGATGCTCCTGCTCTCCGTGCTCCACGCCCGCCGGGTGCGCCGCAAGGACTTCGCCTGGGGACCGCCGGTCACCGAACCGGTCACGGTCCTCGTCCCGGCCTACAACGAGGCCAAGTGCATTGAGAACACGGTCCGTTCACTGATGGCGAGCGAGCATCCCGTCGAGGTGATCGTCGTCGACGACGGCTCGGCGGACGGCACGGCGAGAATCGTGGAGGCGATGGACCTCCCGAACGTCCGGGTCGTACGCCAGCACAACGCGGGCAAACCGGCCGCCCTCAACCGCGGCCTGGCGAACGCCAGTCACGACCTCGTCGTGATGATGGACGGCGACACGGTCTTCGAACCGGCCACCGTACGGGAGCTGGTCCAGCCCTTCGGAGACCCGCGCGTGGGCGCGGTGGCGGGCAACGCGAAGGTGGGCAACCGGGATTCGCTGATCGGCGCCTGGCAGCACATCGAGTACGTGATGGGCTTCAACCTCGACCGCCGGATGTACGACGTCCTGCGCTGCATGCCGACGATCCCGGGCGCCGTGGGGGCCTTCAGGAGAAGCGCGCTGGAGCGGGTCGGCGGCATGAGCGACGACACGCTCGCCGAGGACACCGACATCACGATGGCGATCCACCGCGACGGCTGGCGCGTCGTCTACGCCGAACAGGCCCGAGCCTGGACCGAGGCACCCGAGACGGTCCAACAGCTCTGGTCCCAGCGCTACCGCTGGTCCTACGGCACGATGCAGGCGATCTGGAAACACCGGGGCGCGCTGCTCGACCGCGGCCCGTCCGGCCGCTTCGGCCGCGTAGGTCTCCCACTGGTCGCCCTCTTCATGGTCGTCGCCCCCATCCTGGCCCCGCTGATCGACGTGTTCCTGCTCTACGGCCTGGTGTTCGGCCCGACGGAGAAGACGTTCCTGGCCTGGCTGGGCGTCCTCGCCATCCAGGCGTTCTGCGCGGCGTACGCGTTCCGCCTGGACCGCGAACGCATGACGCACCTCGTCTCGCTCCCTCTCCAGCAGATCCTCTACCGCCAACTCATGTACGTCGTACTGCTCCAGTCCTGGATCACCGCACTCACCGGAGGCCGCCTGCGCTGGCAGAAGCTGCGGCGCACCGGAGTCGTGGAGGCACCCGGCGGTCCGGTACCGACCCAGCGCAGCCGCAGTGGCAGTGACGACCGGAGGCCGGTGGCATGACACACGGACACGGATACACGGCGGGGACGGGTACGGGCCCCGAGTCGACGCCGGCCTACGGGATTCCCCAACAGCGCCAACAGGAACCGGAGTTGGCGCCGGAGTTGGCGCCGGGGCCGGATCCGGCGAAGGTGAAGCCCAAGCCGGGCGGCGGCGGCCGGGACCGCTATCTCGACCTCCTCCGCTCGATCGCCCTCGTCCGGGTGGTCGTCTACCACCTCTTCGGCTGGGCCTGGCTGTCGGTCCTCTTCCCGTCCATGGGCGTGATGTTCGCGCTGGCGGGTTCCCTGATGGCCCGCTCCCTGAACCGTCCCGCGCTGGGCGTCATCAAGGGTCGGCTACGGCGACTGCTGCCCCCGCTCTGGGCGTTCAGCGCGGTGGTGCTGGTGCTGATGTTCACGATGGGCTGGAACCCGCTCAAGGACCCCGACCTGGGCGGCACTTGGTGGGGAGCGGCGAAGGTATTCGACTACCTCGTGCCGTTCGGCGCACCGCCGTACCCCGAGCATCTGGGCTCCGAATCGGGCCTGTTGGAGAGCACGTGGGCGGACCAGGCGGCCGGCCCGCTCTGGTACCTGCGGGCGTATCTGTGGTTCGTGATCGCGTCACCGCTGCTGCTGTGGGCGTTCCGGCGGGTTCCGTGGGCGACGCTGCTGGCACCCTTGCTGCTGACGGCGGTCGTAGGCACAGGCCTTGTCACCATCCCCGGTGAGACGGGCAACGCGGTCTCCGACTTCGCGGTGTACGGCGGCTGTTGGGTCCTGGGCTTCGCCCACCACGAGGGGAAGCTGAAGGAGGTCCCGCGCTACCTCGCGGTGTCGGGCGCGACCGTGATCATGGGCTTCGGCCTGTGGTGGGCGTCGGGTCATCTGGGCCCGGACGGCTGGGACTTGAACGACATCCCGCTGGCACAGGCGACGTGGTCCTTCGGCATCGTCGTCATCCTGCTCCAGTACGCCCCGTCCTGGCAGGAGTTGCCGGGCCGCCTGGCCCGCTGGGACAAGCTGGTGACCCTCTCCAACAACCGCGCGGTCACGATCTACCTGTGGCACAACCTCCTCATCATGGCCACGGTCCCGATCATCGACCAGCTCTACAACCTGCCCTTCATGGAGAGCGACAGCGCGACCGCCCTCCTCGACAAGGCGGACACGTTCCTGATGTTCCTGCTGATCTGGCCCCTGATCGCGGTGGCGATTCTCGCGTTCGGGTGGATCGAGGACATTGCGGCGAAGCGGGGGCCGAGGTTGTGGCCGAACGGGGTCGGTGGTGGGAAGAGGAATCGGCGGCGGGCGACTTGAGGGCGCGTGACGTGTCGCGGCCCAAGGGGTGTGATCGAGCGAGGTGGTCGGCACTTGGGCGCGACACCCGTCACGGCTGAGGGGGTCCGGCTGACGGGACGCGTTGTCTGCGCAGGAGGAGGCCTGCGGGCTGCCCCAGGGCGAGGGCCAGGCCGAGGAGGACGAGGGGGATCTGCAGGATCTGCTGGATCACCGGGGGCCCGGGCTTGTCTCCCCGCCTGAGCGGGGCCCGTCCCTGCGGATCGACGGTCACCGTGTAAGTGCCGCCCACCTCCCACTTCCAGCGCATGAGCCCGTTCTCCTCGACCGGAGCCAGCGGTGGGCCGTGTTGCCGATGTCCAAGTACCAGCACCCGCCAAGCCACGGCTGTCCGCCCTGTGCCTGCTTCCTGCGCGCTCACCCTCACCCACCCCTGCTCTCGACGAAACCGCCGGCCTGGTGGTGCACGCGTTCCAATGTGTGGATTGTTGAACGATCCTTCAATAGGATGCCTCAACAATCCATCGTCTGCTTCGCGGACGCGGAACGGCAACCAATCGGAGGGCTTCAGGAGATGAGCCGGTATCAGTTCGAACAGGTCGACGACCTCGGGCGGATCCTGTTCTGCGACGACCCCGCGCTACAGCTCGAGTGCGTGCTGGGGGGCCTGGAGACCGCGGAAGGCACCGTCACCCTCCATCCCGCGCAGACACCCCGCATGCCCACCGCCCTCTTCGAGTTCAGGCATGCCCGGGGCGTGGGCTGCTTCGGGTACGTCGTGCCGAAGGGAGCCCCGCTCGACGAGATACCCGAGGAACCGCAGATCGAAGGCGCCGTCCTGTTCGGCATGAGGCGCCTGCCGCCCGAGGTCTACTGCGACCTGCCCTGGATCCTCGGATGGGAGCTGCACGAGATACCCGATGAACAGCCAAAACTGGAGCAGCGCTACGGATACGCCTACTCCCGGCTGGAACTGCGGACGCCCGACGGTGAGATCTACTCCCGGACCTGGGTCCCGCACGACCCCGAGTGGACGGCCGCCGCCCGGCGTCACGGCTACGTCGTGTGCCTGTGCGGCGTGGAACTGGGGATCCGCGCGCCGTACGCGATGACCGACGCCCAGCACACGCCGCTCATGCGCCACGAGGCCTTCCGTCGCGGATGCGCGCTGGGTCTGACCGTCGGGGGGCTCGTCGCCTACGTCGACCACCGCTGACGCGCGACTCCGAGCCGGCACGCTTCGAGGCTGTTTGTCAGGAGTCGTAAGTGGGCTTCTGGAGGGCGCGTATCAGGTGCCGTAGGCCTTCGGTGGTTGTGGTGAGGATGGTGTCGGGGGTGTCGCTTTCGCGGAGGCGGATCGTGTTGGGGGCCGGGGTGGTGATGTAGACGCAGTTGGAGGCGTCGGGGCTGTAAGTGGACTTCTGCCAGACGTGGTTGGGCATCGTTCGACTCTCTCAGATGTCTTGGCTGATGCGGTGGATGAGGTCGCGAGACGCTTCGGGCTTCAAGGCGTTCTCCTCCATCCGGTCGATGACGTGTCGGTACTTGTCCAACTGCGAAGCGGCGTCGAGGAATTCACACCCGTGGTGGGCGTCCAACTGGACGGTGTCGAGCTGGGGGACCGCACCCATGAGGTAGTCGATGGGTTGTCCCGTGCCGGGGAATGAGCCCTTCCCGAAGGGGATGATCCGCACGGTGACGTGGTCCAGTTCGCTCATGTCCAGCAGGTGGTGGAGTTGGCCACGGACCGTGGCAGGGCCGCCGTATCCCATGTGCAGCGCGGCCTCGTGGATCACCGCCGTGTAAGGGGGCGGAGTTTCGCGGTACAGGATGCCCTGTCGTTTGACGCGATGGCTCACCCGGTGCTCGATCTCGTACTGCCGCAGGGGCGGCACCGCCTCTTTGAAGAGGGCCCGGGCGTGATCAGTGGTCTGCAACAGAGCGGGGATGTGGACGACCAGTCCCACGCGTAGCGCGGTCGCGTAGTGCTCCAGTTCGGCGAGATCGACCAGGCCGACGGGCAGGTTGTCGCGGTACTCCTCCCACCACCCGCGTGAGCGCCGGCCTGTCATCTCGGCCAGGGCGTCGATCAGTTGGTCGTCGAAGCAGTCGTACGAGCGCGTCATGCTGCGGACGCGGTCGGCGCTGAGGGCGCTGCGGCCGGTCTCGATCATGCTCACCCGTCCCTGGTTGACGCCCAGGCGTGCGGCGGCCTGCGTGACGTTGAGCCCGGCGCGTTCGCGGAGTTTGCGCAGCTCGGCACCGAGTCGCCGTTGACGCAGGGTGGGGTTGTTGGTGGGCGGCACAGCACCTCCGCTTCGGGCCGCGACGCGGCCCTCGTGTAGCTCACACGAGGTAATTACAGGTACATCTCTCAAGTTCGGGAGATTTATCTCCCGTGGGGTCCTACTGTAGAACCCGTACCGCCCAACTGCCCCGCCCATAAGCCGGAAGCGCACCGAACCCTCAGCGCTGCCACCGCCCGGCGCAGCCGTTGAGCGAACCCGAGTCCTTCACCCCCTCCCGGAGCCGGCCATGGTCACCGTATCCCCGCCCGCCACCTGGGCGTACACCCTCCGCCTACCCCATGACCCCCGAGCCGCACGCGTCGCACGTATGACCGTACGGGCCGCCCTCGACGGGCACGGGATGTCCGAACTCCTGGGCGTGGTCGAGCTGTTGACGTCCGAACTTGTAACCAACGCATACCGGCACACGCGCGGCCCCGCCTCACTCCGTCTCACCGCCCTCGGGGACGGGCGGCTGCGGGTCGGTGTCTGGGACTCGAACCCGCACGTTCCCGCACCTTTCGACAGGCGGTCCGTCGAGCGGCTCCCGCCTGCCCCGCTCGACGCCGACAATGGACGCGGCCTTCACCTCGTACAGGCGTACGCCACCTCCTGGGGCGGCTGGCCGATCGGGGACGGTGGGCCGCTCGACAACGGTGCGGGAAAACTGCTGTGGTTCGAGATCGCCCGCACCCCTTCCCCAGAACTGTGACACTTCCATGTGGAGCGTCACACTTTTTCACCTCACCCCCGCATGCTGACCCGGCGGGGACCCGGGGGGGACAAGTGGCCGACGACAGAGTGCCGTTGACCGTCGCGGTGGACGAGGAACGGCGGCTGTGGACCTTGCGGGCCGAGGGCGGCGGAGTGGGGCATCCGGTCGTGGTGGGTGGCACGGTGTACGTGGCCGTGCCGGGCGAGCGGGTCGCCGCGCTCGATGCCGCCAGCGGCAGGTGCGCTGGTGCGGCGACGAGGTCGGGGAGGTGCGGCCGTGGAGCGTGGCCGTCGCCGGTGCCGTGGTCGCCGTTCCCGTACGGCGGGATGCGGAGCGCGACGCGGTCACCGCACTGGACGCGGCCACCGGCAGGGCGCGCTGGATCCGCCGCGCGAGTGTCCTGTGCGTGGTCGCCGCGGTAGGCGACTCGACCTTCGTCGTGTGGAGCGACCGGTACGGGAAGCGCGGATCGGTCGCCGGCGTCGACGCGCTCACCGGCGAGACCTTGTGGGAGCACGAGTGCGAGGGGATCGAGGGGCTCCTGGTGAGGGGGGAGCTGGTGATTCTGGGCGATGGCCGCTTCCGGGCGCTGCACGGCCGTAGCGGCGACGAGATCTGGAGCGGAGGGGACGGGGAACCGGTCGGCCGGGCCGGAGCTGTCGAGGACGCGGCCGTCTTCCTTTCCTGGCGCGGCGAGCCCTACGGGCCCAAGAGCCTTGTCGTAGGAGCCTCGGACACCGGCGAGCAACTCGCCGCGACCCGGTTCCCCACGGAAGCCCAGGGGTACATCGGAGGACACCCCGAACTCGTCGACGGCGGGCGCGCGTTGTTCCACCGGCCCGCCGGGCGCAGGGTCCGCCTGCTGGGGTACGCGGGCCGCAGAGGTCGACCCACGGGGTGACCTGCTGCGGTTGAGGCTGCGGGCCCCGTACAGGATGACCGTGCGGGAGCCGGACGACCTCACTGCCGGTTCAGGGCCCGGAGCTGGAACGGCAAGGAGACCCGCCTGTACTGCGCCGACGTGGAGACCGGCCGGCGCCGGCTGCCCTGAGGACCTCACCGCGCGCCTCCCCCGCTCGTGAGAGCAACGTTCCCTTCCGGTCACTCACAGCCACAGCGTGGAAATCCGCCGTCCCTACCTTCGGGATGCAGCCCTTGGAAGACAAACCGCTCGTTACCCCGTAGTGGACCGTGGAGGCGTCATGACAGCCACTGGCAAGTGGATCGAGCACTGGGATCCGGAGGACGAGACCTTCTGGCGGGAGACCGGAGAGAAGGTCGCCCGTCGTAATCTCCTGTTCTCCGTGCTCTCCGAGCACATCGGCTTCTCGATCTGGACCCTGTGGTCCGTGCTGGTGCTCTTCATGGGCCCGGAGTACGGGCTGACCCCGGCCGACAAGTTCCTGCTGACCTCGATGGTCACACTCGTCGGCGCGGTCGTCCGGGTGCCGTACACCTTCGCGGTCGCCATCTTCGGCGGGCGGAACTGGACGATCGTCTCCGCGAGCCTCCTGCTCATCCCCACCATCGCCGCCTTCGTGGTGATGAAGCCGGGGACCTCCTTCGACACCTTCCTCTGGATCGGCCTGCTGGCCGGTATCGGCGGCGGCAACTTCGCCTCCTCCATGACCAACATCAACGCCTTCTTCCCGTTGAGGAAGAAGGGGTGGGCTCTCGGGCTCAACGCCGGCGGCGGCAACATCGGCGTCCCGGTCATCCAGCTCATCGCCCTCGCGATCATCGGGGCCAGCGGCGGACCGCGCGTGCTGCTCGGGATCTACATCCCGCTGATCCTGATCGCCGCCACCCTCGCCGCCCTCTTCATGGACAACCTCACCTCCGTGAAGAACGACACCGGCGCCGCCAAGGACGCCGCGCGGGACTGGCACACCTGGATCATGGCGTTCCTGTACATCGGCACGTTCGGGTCGTTCATCGGATACGCGTTCGCCTTCGGGCAGGTCCTTCAGGTCCAGTTCGGCCGTACGCCGCTCCAGGCCGCGTACCTCACCTTCATCGGCCCGCTGCTCGGCTCGCTGATCCGCCCGGTGGGCGGCTGGCTCGCCGACCGCTACGGCGGCGCGAAGATCACCCTGTGGAACTTCGTGGCCATGGCCGCCGCCACCGCCGTACTCCTCGTCGCCAGCATGCAGAAGTCGCTGCCGCTGTTCGTCACCGTCTTCATCGTCCTGTTCGTGCTCAGCGGGCTCGGCAACGGATCGACGTACAAGATGATTCCCGGCATCTTCCAGACCAAGGCCCTCGCGAAGGGACTGGAGGGCGAGGAGGCGGCCGCCTACGGACGTCGGCTCTCCGGTGCCTCCATGGGGCTCATCGGGGCGGTCGGCGCGCTCGGTGGCGTCGGCATCAACCTCGCCTTCCGGCAGTCCTTCCTCTCCTACGGCTCCGGCACCGGCGCGTTCGTCGCCTTCCTCGCCTTCTACGGCCTCTGCTTCGCGGTCACCTGGGCCGTATACCTTCGCCGCCCGACCGCCCAGGCGCAGGCCAAAGCTTCCGCATCGGAGGCGAAGCCGCAGCTCAGCTATGCCGAGGTGTGACGTAACACTGCTGACATGAAGTCGAACCGAGCCTGTCACGCACCGTTGACAGGCTCGTTCGGCATGTAGGCCCCGCCGCACCACCCTCTGTACGACTGCATGTACGACTACGTTCGGGACGAGAGACATGGACGAACAACCGCAGCGACCGGAGAGCGCGCCCCACGGCCCCCTCTCCGGGTTCACCGTGGGCGTCACCGCCGCACGCCGTGCCGACGAGCTGGGGGCTCTGCTCCAGCGGCGCGGCGCGGTGGTCGTGCACGCGCCCGCGCTGCGCATCGTGCCCCTCGCCGACGACAGCGAACTGCTCGCCGCCACCAAGGAGTTGATCGACCAGGCGCCCGACGTCGTGGTGGCCACCACCGCGATCGGATTCCGCGGGTGGGTCGAGGCCGCCGACGGATGGGGGCTGGGTGAGACCCTCCTCGACCGGCTGCGCGGGGTGGAACTGCTCGCCCGCGGGCCCAAGGTGAAGGGCGCCGTACGGGCCGCCGGTCTCACCGAGGAGTGGTCACCGTCCTCCGAGTCGATGGCCGAGGTGCTCGACCGGCTCCTGGAGGAGGGCGTCGACGGCCGCCGGGTCGCCGTACAGCTGCACGGCGAACCGCTGCCCGGGTTCGTCGAATCGCTGCGCGCCGGGGGAGCGGAGGTCGTGGTGGTCCCCGTGTACCGGTGGATGCCGCCCGAGGACATCGCCCCGGTGGACCGGCTGCTGGACGCGGCGGTCTCGCGCGGCCTGGACGCGCTGACCTTCACCAGCGCGCCGGCCGCCGCGTCGCTCCTCTCCCGCGCCGAGACCCGCGGGCTGCTGCCCGAACTCCTCGCCGCCCTGCACCACGACGTCCTCCCGGCCTGCGTGGGCCCCGTCACCGCGCTCCCGCTCCAGAACCACGGCATCACCACGGTCCAGCCCGAACGCTTCCGCCTCGGCCCGCTCGTCCAGCTCCTCTGCCAGGAACTCCCCGCCCGCGCCCGCACCCTGCCCGTCGCGGGCCACCGGGTGGAGATCCGCGGCCACGCGGTCCTGGTCGACGGCGAGCTACGACCCGTCCCGCCGGCCGGCATGTCCCTGCTCCGCGCCCTGTCCCGCCGCCCCGGCTGGGTCGTCGCCCGCGCGGAACTCCTCCGCGCCCTGCCCGGCGCCGGACGCGACGAGCACGCCGTGGAAACGGCGATGGCCCGCCTCCGCACGGCACTCGGCGCGCCGAAGCTGATCCAGACGGTGGTGAAACGGGGGTACCGGCTGGCGCTGGATCCGGCGGCCGACGCGAAGTACTCCGACGGTTGAGCGGGCTTTTGTGCGGGGTGTTGATGCGGGCGTGGCTGGGGGCTCCGCCCCCAGACCCCCATCGGCCCTGAAGGGGCCTCGTCCTCAAACGCCGGACGGGCTGGATTTTGCGGCCTGAGTCAAGAAGCGCGCTGGGACAGGCCGGATTGCACCAACCGGCGTTGGTAGGCCCCGTACAACACCAACCCCCGCCCCAAACACCCCACCGCCACCGTCGACAACACCGCCCGCACCACGTTCCACCCCACCCATGCACCCACCCCCGGTACGGCCTCCCGCGTGCCTGCCACGCCGATATCGCGGACAGCAGCAGCGCCCCCATGAAGCTCAGGAAGAACACCGGGTTCTGGATCACGTCGTTGATGTTCCGCATCACCTCGACGAACACCCGGTCGTCGCTGCGCGCCAGCCCCGGCATCACCGCGCAGGCGAAGACGTAGAAGGCCCCGGCGATCAGCCCCGTCGCGACCGTGGCCGCACCCAATACCCAACCTGTGGCAGTCGTGTTGTCCGACCTGTTCTCTGTCATGCCTCCAGTCAACGGACCCGGCCCCGCCCCCGACATCGCCGAGACGCGCACGCGCATACGCGGCCGTCCACGCGCACTCCCCACGCGCGCTCGGTACGAGGGGTTCCGGCCGCGCGGGCGGGCAGGCACTGTAGAGGCAACGGTTTCCCGACCGGGGTAATCCCTAGGCGGTGACAGGCACATGGCACTGGGTACGACCATGGCCCCGTACGAGCTGCGTTTCGACGCCGGGCGGATCTGCCTGGATCTGCTCGCGACCACGCATCCCGAGGAACGGCTCGACGCGCCGGAGCCGCTGCGCGCGTGGATCGTCCGTTCCGGACTCGTGCCGGGGGCCACCGAGCTCGCGCACGTCGACGCGACCTGGCTCGTCGGCTTCCGCGAACTGCGGGGACGGATCGGACAGTTGGTGCGCAGCAGGCCGCAGACCGAGGCCCACTCCTACGACCTCGCGCTCGCCCACCTCAACGACCGTGCCCGTGCCGCGCCCCCGGCACCCCGGGCCGTACAGGCCGAAGACGGGGCGCTGGTGCGGGAGTTGGCCGGTCCGCCGGGGTGTGAGGCGTTGCTCGCGGTGATCGCCAGGGATGCTGTCGAGCTGCTCACCGATCCGGTCGCGCGGGCCTCGCTGCGGGAGTGCGAAGGCGACAACTGCCCCATCGTGTACCTGGATACGTCACGGGGGCGCAGGAGGCGCTGGTGCTCCAGCGAGGTCTGCGGGAATCGGGAGAGAGTGGCCCGGCATCGTCGGCGCGCGGCTCTCGCCCGGGCCTGAGAATCCCATATGCGGCTTCTGTGAAGTGACACACCGTCAATCGGCGAAGTGATTTTGACAACAGTGCGTTTCACTCGGCAACCGCACGGGCAGCTCGCGCGATCTTGCTGATGTGGTGGAAATGTAAAGATCGTACGGCTGGAATGTGCACTCATGTCCCGGTCGTCACGTCACTTCGAAGAAAACTGTCGCCTCACGTTGAACACCCGCCCACCCTCCCGCGTACCTCTCCATGAGCGACCGACCGGGGCAACCCCCGGACACCGGAGGTGGGCGTGCGCAAGGATTCCGTCGTGGCCAATGAACAAGCGCCGAGGGCCCGACATCGCATGTCCCAGTCCTCGGAACCTGATGAGGAGCTGATGCGTGCCCTGTACCGAGAGCACGCCGGACCCTTGCTCGCCTATGTGCTGCGGCTCGTCGCCGGTGACCGGCAACGTGCCGAGGATGTGGTGCAGGAGACGCTCATCCGGGCCTGGAAGAACGCCGGCCAGCTCAACCGGGCGACCGGATCGGTACGACCCTGGCTGGTGACGGTCGCACGGCGCATCGTCATCGACGGTCACCGCAGCCGGCAGGCCCGGCCGCAGGAGGTGGACCCGTCGCCGCTGGAGGTCATCCCTGCGGAGGACGAGATCGACAAGGCGTTGTGGCTGATGACACTGTCTGACGCGCTGGACGACCTGACCCCGGCCCACCGGGAGGTGCTCGTCGAGACGTACTTCAAGGGGCGTACCGTCAATGAGGCGGCCGAGACGCTTGGCATCCCCAGTGGCACGGTGCGCTCAAGGGTGTTCTACGCCCTCCGATCGATGAAGCTTGCTCTGGAGGAGCGGGGGGTGACGGCATGAGCATTTACGGGGGATACGGAACGGGTAGTCCAGGTTCCATGCAGGGATCTCAGGGCTCGAACGAACACGAGACCGTCGGCGCCTACGCCCTCGGGATTCTCGACGACGCCGAAGCAACCGCTTTCGAGGCACACCTCGCCACCTGCGAGTGGTGCGCCCAGCAGCTCGACGAGCTGGCCGGGATGGAACCGATGCTCGCGGCGCTCGCGGACCTGCCGGGCTCCGGCACTCCCGCGATCGGCGAGTCCCTGTCCGCCAAGCCGAGCCCACGGCTGGTGGAACGGCTGGTCGACGACGTGGGCGAACGCCGGGCCATGAAGCGCCGGCGCAGCTTCTACATGATCGCCGCGGCGGCCGCCCTGATCATCGCCGGACCGCTGGCCGTGATCGCGGCCAACGGCGGCGACAACTCGGGTCAGAAGGGGACCGTGGCCGCGGCGACGGCCAAGGACACCTTCGAAACTCTGTCCGACAAGGTCTCCGCCACGGACAAGACCACCAAGGTCACCGCGACCGTGGCGATGACCAAGAAGGACTGGGGCACCCTCGGGGTCGTCGAGCTGAGCAACGTCAAGGGCCCGCTCAAGTGCTCCCTGATCGCGGTCGGCAAGAACGGCGAGCGCGAGACGATGAGTTCCTGGTCGGTCCCGGCCTGGGGCTACGGCATCGCGAACGCCACGAAGGCCGAGGCCAAGGCGCCGCTCTACGCCCAGGGCGGAGCGGCTCTCACGCCCAACGAGATCGACCACTTCGAGGTCATGACCTTCGACGGCAAGAAGCTCGTGGAAGTGGACGCCTAGCAGTCGCTCACTGTGCTCGACGGGGTCCGGGACGCGCCAGTCGCGCACCGGACCCCGCGTCTTTGTCAGGATCCGCCGGGCGGGCCCCTCGCCTCGGCGGCCTCCCTTCGCGTACGGTTGACGGCTGCCCAGCACGTCAGAAGGGGGCCCGGTGGCCGCACAGGCTCAACAGGAGACCGCGCTCGATGCGGTGTCCGACAAATCCGCCCAGGATTCGCTACGGGACCGGGAGATCAGCGGCGAACAGGCCCACCTGGACCGGGTCTACCGGCGCCTTGAGGAGAAGATCCGCGAGGCCGAGTTCCTCATGAACGACGCCGCCAAGCGCGGCCAGGTCGGCACACCCGGCGCGCTCGCCGAACGCGACGCGCAGGTGTTCCGCGCCGGTATCCACCTCAACCGGCTCAACAACGAGTTCGAGGACTTCCTCTTCGGCAGGATCGACCTGCTGCTCGGCAAGGACGGCCAGAAGGGGCCCGACGGCGCCTACACCGCCGTCGAACCCGCCGACGGCTCCGTGCGCGACGACAACACGGCCGACATCGCCGAGACCCTGCACATCGGCCGCATCGGAGTCCTCGACACCGAGTACGCGCCCCTGGTCATCGACTGGCGGGCGCCCGCCGCCGCCCCGTTCTACCGCTCGACCCCGGTCGACCCCGGACGGGTCGTACGGCGCCGGGTCATCCGCTCCAAGGGCCGCCGGGTCCTCGGGGTCGAGGACGACCTGATGCGCCCCGAGCTGACCGCCTTCCTCGACGGCGACAAGCTCGCGGTCATCGGCGACGGCGCCCTGATGGCCGCGCTCGGCCAGGCCCGCAGCCACACCATGCGCGACATCGTGGCGTCCATCCAGGCCGAACAGGACCTGGTGATCCGCGCCCCCGCCGCCTCGGTGACCTACGTCGAGGGCGGCCCGGGGACGGGAAAGACGGCCGTCGCGCTGCACCGCGCCGCCTACCTCCTCTACCAGGACCGGCGCCGCTACGCGGGCGGCATCCTCATCGTCTCGCCCACCCCGCTGCTGGTCGCGTACACCGAGGGCGTCCTGCCGGCCCTCGGCGAGGAGGGCCAGGTCGCCATCCGGGCCATCGGCTCGCTCGTCGACGGCGCCGAGGCCACCCTCTACGACTCCCCGGCCGTGGCCCGCACCAAGGGCTCGTACCGCATGCTCCGCGTCCTGCGGAAGGCGGCGCGCGGCGCCCTTGAGGCGAACGAGTCACCGGCCCGGCTGCGGGTCGTCGCCTTCGGCCGCCGGCTCGAACTGGAGGCCGCCGACCTGGAGCGCGTCCGCCAGAACGCCCTCAGCGGCACGGCCCCCGTCAACATGCTGCGCCCGCGCGCCCGCAAGCTCCTCCTGGACGCCCTGTGGGAGCGCTCCGGCTCCGCGAGCCGGCACACCGACCCCGAACTCGCCGCCGAACTGCGCTCCTCCTTCGACGAGGACATCGCGAGCGAGGACGAGTTCATCGCGTTCCTCGACTCCTGGTGGCCCGAACTCACCCCGCGCGCCGTCCTGGAGGCCATGTCCGACGAGCGCAGGCTGGGCCGCTGGGCCCGGCGTATCCTCAACCCCGGCGAGGTCCGCCGGGTCGCCCGCGCCCTCAAGCGCGACGGACTCTCCGTCCACGACGTGGCGATCCTCGACGAACTCCAGGCGATCCTCGGTACCCCGGCCCGCCCCCGCAAGCGCCGTGACCTGGACCCGCTGGACCAGCTCACCGGTCTCGAGGAGCTGATGCCCGTACGCGAGGAGACACAGCGCGAACGGGCCGAGCGGCTCGCCCAGGAGCGCGTCGAGTACGCGCACGTCATCGTGGACGAGGCCCAGGACCTCACCCCGATGCAGTGGCGCATGGTCGGCCGCCGCGGCAGGCACGCCACCTGGACGGTCGTGGGAGACCCGGCCCAGTCCTCCTGGTCCGACCCCGACGAGGCGGCCGAGGCCCGCGACGAGGCCCTCGGCTCCCGCCCCCGCCGCCGCTTCACCCTCACCGTCAACTACCGCAACCCCGCCGAGATCGCCGAACTGGCGGCCAAGGTCCTGGCCCTCGCGATGCCCGGCTCCGAGTCCCCGTCCGCTGTCCGCTCGACGGGCGTACGACCACATTTCGCCGTCGTACGGGACTCCCTCGCGCAGTCCGTCCGCGCGGAGGCCGCCCGGCTGCTCGACCGGGTCGATGGCACGGTCGGCGTCGTCGTCGCCATGAACCGCCGCGAGGAGGCCCGCCGCTGGCTGGCAGGGCTCGGCGACCGGGTCGTGGCGCTGGGCAGCCTGGAGGCCAAGGGCCTGGAGTACGACGCGACCGTCGTCGTATCGCCGGCGGAGATCGCCGACGAGTCGCCCGCCGGCCTCCGCGTCCTCTACGTCGCGCTCACCCGCGCGACCCAGCAGCTCACGGTGGTCTCCGCCGAGCGGGACGAGCCGGACGCGAACGGGGTGCCGGACCTTCTCAGAGATTGATCGGGAGAGTGCTTCCTATGAACTCTCGGGATGGGAATGGCCTTACGGGATCCGTTTGTTAGCCTGGGTGTGACACCGGCCCGATCCAAGCCCCCGGGCCCAACCTTCGTCGCTTAGAGCGACCACTTGCCGCGAGGCGAGCATGGCGGGTCGGTGTCATTGACTGTGAAAGAGGCCTCCGTAACGGGGGCCTCTTTTTCTTGCGAACAAAACGTTCGCAATCAGGGGCGGCTAACGCCTACCCGGCAGTAGGTGCGACCATCGGAGCGCGTACTCAGCTCAACGGTGAAAGCAGAGGAAGTCGGCCATGGCTACGGCGCCCAGCGTCTCCTACTCGATCACGGTCCGTCTGGAGGTGCCCGCCAGCGGAACGGCGGTCTCCCAGATCACCACGGCCGTGGAGTCCCACGGAGGCTCGGTGACCGGCCTCGACGTGACCGCCTCCGGCCACGAGAAGCTCCGCATCGACGTCACCATCGCGGCGTCCTCCACCGCCCACGCCGACGAGATCGTCCAGCAGCTGCGCGGCATCGAGGGCGTCACCCTGGGCAAGGTCTCCGACCGTACGTTCCTCATGCACCTCGGCGGCAAGATCGAGATGCAGTCCAAGCACCCGATCCGCAACCGTGACGACCTCTCCATGATCTACACCCCGGGTGTCGCCCGCGTGTGCATGGCGATCGCGGAGAACCCCGAGGACGCGCGCCGCCTCACCATCAAGCGCAACTCCGTCGCGGTCGTCACCGACGGCTCCGCCGTCCTCGGCCTCGGCAACATCGGCCCCAAGGCCGCGCTGCCGGTCATGGAGGGCAAGGCCGCCCTGTTCAAGCGGTTCGCCGGCATCGACGCCTGGCCGCTGTGCCTCGACACCCAGGACACCGACGAGATCGTCGCGATCGTCAAGGCCATCGCCCCGGGCTTCGCCGGCATCAACCTGGAGGACATCTCCGCGCCGCGCTGCTTCGAGATCGAGGCCCGGCTGCGCGAGGCCCTCGACATCCCCGTCTTCCACGACGACCAGCACGGCACCGCGATCGTCGTCCTCGCCGCGCTGACCAACGCGCTGCGCGTGGCCGGCAAGGGCATCGGCGACATCCGGGTCGTCATGTCCGGCGCGGGCGCGGCCGGTACGGCCATCCTCAAGCTGCTGCTCGCCGCCGGCGTCAAGAACGCGGTCGTCGCCGACATCCACGGCGTGGTGCACGCCGGCCGCGAGGACCTGGTCGACGCCAAGCCCGACTCGCCGCTGCGCTGGATCGCCGACAACACCAACCCCGACGGCCTCACCGGCACCCTGAAGGAGGCCGTGCGCGGCGCCGACGTCTTCGTGGGCGTCTCCGCCCCGAACGTCCTCGACGGCGACGACGTGGCCGCGATGGCCGACAGCGCCATCGTGTTCGCGCTCGCGAACCCGGACCCCGAGGTCGACCCGACGATCGCCCGTCAGACGGCCGCTGTTGTCGCCACGGGCCGCTCGGACTTCCCGAACCAGATCAACAACGTGCTGGTCTTCCCGGGTGTCTTCCGCGGTCTGCTGGACGCGCAGTCCCGCACCGTCAACACGGAGATGATGCTCGCCGCGGCGACCGCACTCGCGAACGTCGTGTCCGAGGACGAGCTGAACGCGAACTACATCATCCCCAGCGTCTTCAACGACAAGGTCGCCGGTGCGGTGGCCGGCGCGGTCCGCGAGGCCGCGAAGGCCGCGGGAGCGGCGGCACCCTCCGCGACGCCCGCTGCGCCGTAGGCCGTCGGACGATGTGTGCGGCGGCTGTGAGGATCGCCACGGCCGCCCGTACATCGGCGCGTCGCGGAACCCGGGGCCTTCGGCGGCCGTTTATCGTGGCGGCCAGGCTTCGGGCCTTTCCAGGCCCGGCCCTCGCTGCCGGGAGCCGACGGAGCGTCACCACACTGATGCAGTGGCGCTCTTCGTGTGACTCCCACGGGTGTTCTCGCGACTCCTACGGGTGCCGGATTGGCTTTCCCGCCGCAGGTAGGGGCAGGATGCGTCTTCGGGCGCGAGGGTCTGGACGACGGACCCGGGTCCGGGGACTCACCGAGGACCCTGGCAGCATCGGCTTCACCGTGCCCGATATGCGGCTCCGCCGCGTGGCACGCCTCAAACGGCAAGAAGAACACGGGAGTAACAACATGAACCGCAGTGAGCTGGTGGCCGCGCTGGCCGACCGTGCCGAGGTGACCCGCAAGGACGCCGACGCCGTTCTGGCCGCGTTCGCCGAGACCGTCGGCGAGATCGTCTCCAAGGGCGACGAGAAGGTCACCATCCCCGGCTTCCTGACCTTCGAGCGCACCCACCGTGCCGCTCGCACCGCGCGCAACCCGCAGACCGGCGACCCGATCAACATCCCGGCCGGCTACAGCGTCAAGGTGTCCGCGGGCTCGAAGCTCAAGGAAGCCGCCAAGGGCAAGTAGTCCTTCGCGTACGCGACGGGATTGCGTACGAGGCTCAAGTAACGCGAATGGGGCGGCCACCCGGTCAGGTGGCCGCCCCATCGTCGTACGTACGACCGTCGCTATCCGAGCGCCTTGCCCGGCAGTTCCACCTTCGCGCCCAGCTCGACCAACTTCTCCATGAAGTTCTCGTAGCCGCGGTTGATGAGGTCGATGCCGTGGACGCGGGACGTGCCCTGGGCCGCCAGCGCCGCGATGAGGTACGAGAAGCCGCCGCGGAGGTCGGGGATGACCAGGTCGGCGCCCTGGAGGCGGGTCGGGCCCGAGACGACCGCCGAGTGGAGGAAGTTGCGCTGGCCGAAGCGGCAGTCGGACCCGCCCAGGCACTCGCGGTAGAGCTGGATGTGGGCGCCCATCTGGTTGAGCGCGGAGGTGAAACCGAGGCGGGACTCGTAGACCGTCTCGTGGATGATGGACAGGCCTGTGGCCTGTGTCAGGGCTACGACGAGCGGCTGCTGCCAGTCCGTCTGGAAGCCCGGGTGCACGTCCGTTTCGAGTGCGATCGACTTCAACTGCCCGCCGGGGTGCCAGAAGCGGATGCCCTCGTCGTCGATCGCGAAGGCACCGCCCACCTTCCGGTAGGTGTTCAGGAACGTCATCATCGAGCGCTGCTGCGCGCCCCGGACGTAGATGTTGCCCTCGGTCGCCAGCGCCGCCGACGCCCACGACGCGGCCTCCAGGCGGTCCGGGAGGGCCGCGTGGGTGTAGCCGCCGAGCGAGTCCACACCGGTGATGCGGATCGTGCGGTCGGTGTCCATGGCGATGATCGCGCCCATCTTCTGCAGTACGCAGATGAGGTCCTCGATCTCCGGTTCCACGGCCGCGTTGGCGAGTTCGGTGACGCCCTCCGCCAGCACCGCGGTCAGCAGCACCTGCTCGGTCGCGCCGACCGACGGGTACGGCAGCTTGATCTTCGTGCCGCGCAGCCGCTGCGGTGCCTCCAGGTACTGGCCGTCCGCCCGCTTCTCGATCTTCGCGCCGAACTGCCGCAGCACCTCGAAGTGGAAGTCGATCGGCCGGCCGCCGATGTCGCAGCCGCCGAGCCCCGGGATGAACGCGTGCCCGAGCCGGTGAAGGAGCGGACCGCAGAACAGGATCGGGATGCGCGACGAACCCGCGTGGGCATCGATGTCGGCGACGTTGGCGCTCTCGACGTGCGACGGATCGAGCACCAGCTCGCCCGGCTCCTCACCCGGACGGACCGTCACCCCGTGCAGTTGCAGCAGTCCGCGTACGACCCGAACGTCTCGGATGTCCGGTACGTTGCGCAGTCGACTTGGCTCACTGCCCAGCAGGGCGGCGACCATGGCCTTGGGTACGAGGTTCTTCGCACCGCGGACACGGATCTCGCCCTCCAGCGGGGTTCCGCCGTGGACAAGCAGTACGTCGTCTGAGCCGTTGACGGTCATGAATCTCGCGTTCCGTGGAGTTGGGCAGGGGCCGAAGACGTAAGCGTAATGGCCGCCCACCCCCCTTCAGAAAGCCCGAGGACCGCTCAGCCACGTCATAGCTGTGTCACAACACGAACCGTTCCCTATCGGGCACATGGGGTCACGAGGCGGGCCGTGCGCCCTCGACGCCCCTTTCCGCCCTGAGCTGCATTCACTCCCGAACCCCCATTGCCTCCCCCTTCCGCGGAAAGATGCGGGATCATGTCTGGCATGACCGAGGTGTCCTCGCTCACAGGGCGGTTGCTCGTGGCAACACCCGCCCTGGCGGACCCGAACTTCGACCGCGCGGTGGTGCTCCTTCTCGACCACGACGAGGAGGGCTCCCTCGGTGTCGTCCTCAACCGGCCCACCCCTGTGGACGTCGGCGACATCCTGGAGGGCTGGGCGGATCTCGCCGGCGAACCGGGAGTCGTCTTCCAGGGCGGCCCGGTGCAGTTGGACTCGGCCCTCGGCGTCGCCGTCATCCCGGGCGGCGCGTCGTCCGCCGAACGCGCCCCGCTCGGCTGGCGGCGGGTGCACGGCGCGATCGGCCTCGTCGACCTGGAGGCCCCGCCGGAACTGCTCGCCTCGGCGCTCGGCTCGCTGAGAATCTTCGCCGGGTACGCCGGCTGGGGACCGGGGCAGCTGGAGGACGAACTGACGGACGGCGCCTGGTACGTCGTCGAGTCGGAGCCCGGTGACGTCTCCTCGCCGTCCCCGGAGCGGCTCTGGCGCGAGGTGCTGCGCCGCCAGCGCAGCGAGCTCGCGATGGTGGCGACGTATCCGGACGACCCTTCGCTGAACTGATGCCGGTGGGCTTCAGTACCCTTGGCCGTATGAGCACTCTTGAGCCCGAGCGCGGGACTGGTACGGGGACCCTCGTAGAGCCGACGCCCCAGGTGTCGCACGGCGACGGGGACCATGAGCGCTTCGCCCATTACGTCCAGAAGGACAAGATCATGGCGAGCGCCCTGGACGGCACTCCTGTGGTGGCGTTGTGCGGGAAGGTCTGGGTGCCGGGCCGCGACCCGAAGAAGTACCCGGTCTGTCCCATGTGCAAGGAGATCTACGAGTCCATGGGCTCGGGCGGGGACGGCGACAAGGGCAAGGGCGGCGACAAGTAGGAGCCGTCCGGCAGGTCTGACCTTTTAGGCCCTCGGGGCACGCTTCGGCGTGCCCCGAGGGCCTTTCGCGTGTCACGAAGTGGTTGAGACCTCTTGTGGCTTCGTTCATCTACTCCTTAATCTCCGTGGTGTTGTGCAGAGCGAAACGCCCATTGCGTATGTTGCAACGCATGCCCGGATCACGCCCGGATTCCCGGAGGAACGCTCCATGAAGCTCGCCCCCAGATTCGCCGTACTCCTGGCAGCCGCCGCTGTCGTCGCCGGCTGCGCGCCCCAGACCTCCGACAACTCGGCCTCGGACAAGGACGAGGCGAGCGGCACCCTGCGGGTGTGGCTCTTCCAGGAGGTCGGCAACGACCCGAAGGCGAAGGTCGTCGACTCCGTGGTCACCGCCTTCGAGAAGGCCCACAAGGGCACCAAGGTCGACGTGGAGTACATCCCGATCGACACCCGCGCCCAGCGCGTCAAGGCCGCGTTCAACGACCCGGAGTCCGCGCCCGACGTCATGGAGTACGGCAACACCGACACGGCCGGTTACGTCCACGACGGCGGACTCCTCGACGTCACCAAGGAGTTCGGCGCCTGGAGCGAGGCCAAGGACACCGACCCCACCGCGAAGCAGTCCGTCACGGTCGACGGCAAGCAGTACGGCTCCCCGTTCTACGTCGGCGTCCGCGCCCTCTACTACCGCACCGACGTCTTCAAGGACCTCGGCCTCCAACCCCCCAAGACCATGGCCGAGTTGGCGTCCACCGCCCGGAAGATCCACAAGGCGAGGTCGGACCTCTACGGCCTCGTCGTCGGCGGCGCGTACACCTACGGCGCGATGCCCTTCGTGTGGGCCAACGGCGGCGAACTCGCCACGGCCCAGGGCGGTTCGTACACGTCCGGGATCGACAGCGCCGCCGCCCAGAAGGGCATCAAGGCCTACACCTCGCTCTTCACGAGCGACAACTGTCCCGCCGCCAAGTGCGCGGTCATGGGCGGCAACGACACGATCACCGCGTTCGCGGCCGGCAAGGCGGGCATGGCGATCGGCGGCGACTTCAGTCACAGCGCGGTCGAGGCCGGCAAGGTCAAGGGCAAGTACGCGGTCGTCCCGCTGCCGGGTGTCGCGTCCGGCTCGGTCGCCCCCGCGTTCGCCGGCGGCAACAACATCGGTGTCCTGAAGAGCACTTCGCACCGCACGCTCGCGGTGGACCTGATGGAACAGCTCACCTCGAAGAAGACACAGGCCTCGATGTTCGACGCGATGGGCTTCCTGCCGACGTTCACCGACGTCCGCGACGCGGCCGCAGCGAAGGTGCCGTTCGAGAAGCCATTCGTGGAGACGCTGGCCGCGGGCACCAAGTTCGTTCCCGCGTCGCCGGGTTGGTCCGAGATCGACTCCTCGCTCGTGCTGCCGACGATGCTCCAGGAGGTCATCAGCGGCAAGAAGAGCGTGGCGGCGGCTTCGAAGGACGCGGCGAAGAAGATGAACGACGCGTTCAGCTCCGCGGGTTGAGCGGATGCGTACGCGAACGACCTGGGCCCCCTGGCTCTATCTCGCCCCCGCCCTCGTCGTCCTCGGCGGTCTGCTCGTCTACCCCATCTACCAACTCGGCCTGATCTCGTTCTTCCAGTACACGCAGGCACAGGTCAGTGGTGGGGAGCCGACCACCTTCAAGGGCTTCGGGAACTACGCGGAGCTGTTCTCCGACAGCCAGTTCTGGCAGGTGCTGCTGTCGACCGTGCTGTTCGCCGGGGCCTGCGTGGTCTCGACGCTCGCGGTCGGCTGCGCGCTCGCCGTGCTGCTCACCCGCGTGCGCGCCCTGCCCCGACTCGTGCTGATGCTGGCCGCGTTGGGGGCGTGGGCGACACCGGCGGTGACGGGTTCGACGGTCTGGCTGCTGCTCTTCGACCCGGACTTCGGCCCGGTGAACCGCGTCCTGGGCCTCGGTGACCACTCCTGGACGTACGGACGCCTCAGCGCGTTCTTCCTCGTCCTGCTCGAAGTGGTGTGGTGCTCCTTCCCGTTCGTGATGGTGACGGTCTACGCCGGCATCCGAGCCGTACCCTCCGAGGTCCTGGAGGCCGCCGCCCTGGACGGCGCCTCGCAGTGGCGCATCTGGCGGTCGGTCCTCACGCCGATGCTCCGCCCGATCCTGACCGTCGTCACCATCCAGTCCGTCATCTGGGACTTCAAGGTCTTCACCCAGATCTACGTCATGACCAACGGCGGCGGCATCGCGGGCCAGAACCTCGTCCTCAACGTGTATGCCTACCAACAGGCGTTCGCGTCCTCGAAATACAGCCTCGGCTCGGCGATCGGCGTCGTCATGCTGCTGATGCTGCTCGCCGTCACGCTGGTCTATCTGCGCCTGCTCCGCAGGCAGGGGGAGGAGTTGTGAGCGTGCTCCGCGGTTTCGTACGACGGCCCTGGCGGCTCGCGGCCGAGGCCTCGGCGCTGCTGATCGCGGTCGTCGTCGCCTTCCCCCTCTATTGGATGGTGCTCAGCGCCTTCAAACCGGCCGGGGAAATCGAGTCGAGCAAGCCCCGGCCATGGACGCTGGCGCCCTCCCTGGACTCCTTCCGGCGGGTCTTCGGGCAGCAGGAATTCGGCCGTTACTTCGTCAACAGCCTTGCCGTGGCGGGCACGGTGGTCATCGTCTCGGCGCTGATCGCCTTTCTCGCCGCGACCGCCGTGACCCGATTCCGGTTCCGCTTCCGGACCACCCTCCTGATCATGTTCCTGGTGGCCCAGATGGTGCCCGTGGAAGCGCTGACGATCCCCCTGTTCTTCACCATGCGGGGCCTCGGTCTGCTGAACACCCTGGGGTCGCTGATCCTCCCTCAGATCGCGTTCTCGCTGCCGTTCGCGATCTGGATGCTGCGGGGGTTCGTGAAAGCCGTACCGGACGCGCTGGAGGAGGCCGCGTACATCGACGGGGCGAGCCGGACGCGATTCCTGTGGCAGATCCTTTTCCCGCTCGTCTTCCCGGGGCTGGTCGCCACGAGCGTGTTTTCCTTCATCTCGGCCTGGAACGACTTCCTCTTCGCCAAGTCCTTCATCATCAGCGACACTTCCCAGTCGACCCTGCCGATGGCCCTCCTCGTGTTCTACAAGCCCGACGATCCTGACTGGGGCGGCGTCATGGCGGCCTCCACGGTGATGACGATTCCGGTGCTGGTGTTCTTCGTACTCGTACAGCGACGTCTGGTCTCGGGGCTGGGCGGAGCGGTTAAGGACTGACGTGACTGAACTGATTCCTCAGCCCCGCAGTGTCGTCGCCGGTTCCGGCGAGGTGCGGTTGACGGCGCGTTCCCGCTTCTACGCCAGCAGGGGTACGGAGGGCGTCGGCAACTGGCTGCGCGCCACCCTCCAGCAGGCCACCGGCCTGCCGCTGCGCGAGGGGCAGGAACTCGACGACGCCTGTGACGACGGCATCGGGCTCCAGCTCGACCGCGCGCTCGGCCCCGAGGAGTACCGCCTCGTCAGCGACCCGAACGGGGTCTTCGTCGAGGGCGGCAGCGCAGCCGGTGTGTTCTGGGGCGCCCAGACGCTGCGTCAACTCCTCGGCCCCGACGCGTACCGGAGAGCCCCGCTCGACCGGGACCGCACCTGGGCCGTGCCTCACCTCACCATCCAGGACTCCCCCCGCTTCCGCTGGCGCGGCCTCATGCTCGACGTCGCCCGGCACTTCATGCCCAAGGAAGGCGTCCTGCGCTACCTGGATCTGATGGCGGCGCACAAACTCAACGTCTTCCACTTCCACCTGACGGACGACCAGGGCTGGCGCGTACAGATCAAGCGGTACCCGAAGCTGACCGAGATCGGCTCCTGGCGGGCCCGCACGAAATTCGGCCACCGTGCCTCACCCCTGTGGGACGACAAGCCCCACGGCGGCTACTACACCCAGGACGACATCCGCGAGATCGTCGCCTACGCCGCCGAGCGGCATATCACCGTGGTCCCCGAAATCGACGTACCGGGACACTCGCAGGCGGCCATCGCCGCGTATCCGGAACTTGGCAACACCGACGTCATCGACACGAACTCCCTCTCCGTCTGGGACACCTGGGGCATCAACCCGAACGTACTCGCCCCCACTGACAACACCCTGCGCTTCTACGAGGGGGTGTTCGAGGAACTCCTCGACCTGTTCCCCTCGGAGTTCGTTCACGTCGGCGGCGACGAATGCCCCAAGGACCAGTGGAAGCAGTCGGCGACCGCGCAGGCGCGGATCCGGGAACTCGGGCTCGCGGACGAGGACGAGTTGCAGTCGTGGTTCATCGGACACTTCGACAAGTGGCTCTCCGCGCGCGGGAGAAGGCTCGTCGGCTGGGAGGAGATCCTGGAGGGCGGTCTCGCGGACGGGGCCGTCGTGTCGTCCTGGCGCGGCTACGAGGGCGGGATCACCGCCGCCCGCGCGGGGCACGACGTCGTCATGTGCCCTGAACAACACGTGTACTTGGACTGGCGCCAGGATGGCGGCGAGGACGAGCCGGTGCCGATCGCCCATGTGCGCACCCTGGAGGACGTCTACCGCTTCGAGCCCGTTCCCGCGCAGCTCACCGAGGCCGAGGCCCGTCATGTGCTGGGCGCTCAGGCCAACGTGTGGACCGAGGTGATGGAGGATCACGCGCGCGTGGACTACCAGACGTTCCCCAGGCTGGCCGCGTTCGCCGAGGTCGCCTGGAGCGCCCTTCCGGCGCCCGCGGAACGTGACTTCGCCGACTTCGAGCGCCGGATGACCGCCCACTACCCGCGACTCGACGCCCTGGGTGTCGCCTACCGCCCGCCCACCGGACCCCTGCCGTGGCAGCGCCGCCCTGGAGTGCTCGGACGACCCAAGGACGGCCCGCCTCCGAACGCCTAGACCACAGAAGGGAGAAAGCCCCCAGGAGTCACCGACGAGTGGCAATTCGCGCATGCCGGTGATGCCGTACCAAAACGGACCATCTCGCTGATGAGGCGGGCGAATGCCTCCTAGCGGACCCCCGCGTTCGGGTCTTGCGAAGATGTGCCAGAGTTGCCACGTCCGCCCTGTCAGCACGTACCGTACGGCAGCAACAGGTGGGACCAGGTGGGGCAGCGGGAAGGGGCAGCCGGTTTGACCACGCACGCACCGCAGGCGGGGCAGTCCGTCACGCTGCCCACAACGCTGGACGAGGCCGTGGCGGCGCTCACGGCCCTGCCCACGGCCGTTCCCGTGGCCGGCGGCACCGACCTCATGGCGGCCGTCAACTCGGGCCAGCTCAGGCCCAGCGCGCTGGTCGGTCTCGGGCGGATCAGCGAGATCCGCGGCTGGCAGTACCAGGACGGCCACGCGCTGCTCGGCGCGGGCCTCACGCACGCCCGCATGGGCCGCCCCGACTTCGCCGCCCTCATCCCGGCGCTCGCCGCCTCCGCGCGCGCCGCGGGCCCGCCGCAGATCCGCAACGCGGGCACCCTGGGCGGCAACATCGCCTCGGCCGCGCCCACCGGGGACGCGCTGCCCGTACTGGCCGCCCTGGAGGCGACGCTGATCATCGCGGGCCAGGACGGAGCCCGCCGGGAGATCCCGGTGTCGCACCTCCTGGCCGGCGTCGAGATGCTGCGCGGCGGCGAACTCATCGGCTTCGTGCGCGTGCCCCTGCTGCACGCCCCGCAGGTCTTCCTGAAGGCGACCGGCCGGACCGGGCCCGGACGCTCGGTCGCGTCCGTCGCGGTCGTCCTCGACCCCGCCAGGCGCGGGGTCAGGTGCGCCGTCGGCGCCATAGCGCCGATGCCGCTCAGACCTCTGGACGCCGAGCAGTGGGTGGCCCGGCTGATCGACTGGGACAACGGCCGCGCGATCGTCCCCGAGGCGCTGACCGCCTTCGGGGAGTACGTCGCCGCGGCCTGCATCCCCGACCCGGCCCCGGCCGAGGACGGCTCCGTGGAACAGCTTCCGCCCGCGGTACTGCACCTGCGGCGCACCGTCGCCGCACTTGCCCGACGAGCACTCGGGAGGGCGCTGTCGTGACCGACGACCAGCACGGAGAGGGCACCCCCCAGGGCGGCGGACGCTGGGACCCGCTGCCCCAGGGCGACTACGACGACGGTGCCACGGCCTTCGTGAAACTCCCCGAAGGGGGCATCGACGCCCTCCTCGCCGCCCCGGGCCACGGCTATGTGCCGCCGCCCATAGCGGCAGGCCCCGCCCCGGACGGCGACCCCTCGGGCACCGGCTCCTGGGCCGTGCCCGCCGAGGGTGTGCAGTGGCCCGACCCGAACGCCGTACCGCAGCAGGGGACGGCCGGGGGCGAGCAGTTCGTGTACCGCCCCGGGGCCACCGGCCAGTGGACCTTCCAGGACACCAACGCCCCGGACGCGGGCGCCGCGCCCGGGCACGACGTGACCGGGGAGTGGTCGATCCCCGTCGCCGGGGGCGATCTCCCGGACGAATCGGGCGAGTTCACCACCTCCGCCCTGGTCGAGCAGTGGGGCGGCACCCCGCCCGCCACCCTGCCCGGCGGCGCGCCCGCGCCCTGGGCGACGGACGGCGCGGGCCAGAACTGGGCCCAGCAGGCGTCGTCCGGCACGGGCGTGACGGAGCGGCCCGGCCGGCCCGACACGCACACCGACGGCCGCGGCACGGCGTACACGGCGACGGGCACCGACGGGCGCGGCACGGCGTACACGGCGAGCGGCACCGACGGCCGGGGCACCGGCTACCCGGCCACGGACACCGACGGGCGCGGCGTGGCACACCCCGCCGACCGGTCCGAGGCGCACCCGGCCGCCGAGTCGGCCCGCCGCCCCTACGAGGAACCCCAGGGCAGCGACCCGTACGCGCACGCCCGCACCGAGGCCGCCGCCGACCCCTACGGGGACGCGCGCGGCGACCGCCACGACGACACCGCCGCCGAACTCGCCGCGGCCGACGCCCAGTCGGCCGACGAGAACGGCTCGGCGGGCGGCGATGCCGAAGAGGCCGAGGAGGCCACCGAGGGGCCCGCTGAGCCCTCCGCGGCGGCCGACGCGTCCGACGGTGCCGAAGCCGCCCCGGAGGCCGCTGAGGCGCCCGTGACGGCCGCCGACGCCGACGCGCCGGACGAGACCGCCGAGCCCGGCCCGAAGCTCCCCGGCGACGAACACCCGCTCGCCTCCTACGTGTTGCGCGTCAACGGCGCGGACCGGCCCGTCACCGACGCCTGGATCGGCGAGTCGCTGCTCTACGTGCTGCGCGAACGCCTCGGCCTCGCGGGCGCCAAGGACGGCTGCTCCCAGGGCGAGTGCGGCGCCTGCAACGTCCAGGTCGACGGACGGCTCGTCGCCTCCTGCCTGGTGCCCGCCGTCACCGCCGCCGGCTCCGAGGTCCGTACGGTCGAGGGTCTCGCCGTCGACGGACAGCCCTCGGACGTACAGCGGGCGCTCGCCAAGTGCGGTGCCGTGCAGTGCGGTTTCTGCGTGCCCGGCATGGCGATGACCGTGCACGACCTCCTGGAGGGCAACCCCGCGCCCACCGACCTGGAGGCGCGCCAGGCCCTGTGCGGCAACCTGTGCCGCTGCTCCGGCTACCGGGGTGTCCTGGACGCCGTCCAGGAGGTCGTCGCCGAACGCGAGGCGCACGCGGCCGCCGCCGAGCCTGAGTCGGACGGCGACGAGGCGCGTATTCCTCACCAGGCGGGCCCCGGAGCCGGTGGTGTCCACCAGTCGGCGTTCGAGTCCCCGCGTACGCAGGACCAGGCGTACGGCCAGGACGGAGGTCAGGCGTGAGCAACGAAGCCGCCACCGCGACCACGGAGGCCGCGCCCGCCCCGGAGCATCCGGGCCACGGCCTGGGCGCCTCGCTCCCTGCCGCCGACGCCCGCGCCAAGACCGAGGGCACCTTCCCGTACGCGGCCGACCTGTGGGCCGAGGGCCTCCTGTGGGCCGCCGTCCTGCGCTCACCGCACCCGCACGCGCGCATCGTGTCCGTCGACACGTCCCACGCGCGGGACATGCCCGGCGTACGGGCCGTCATCACCCACGAGGACGTGCCGGGCCGCGACCGCTACGGCCGGGGCACCGCCGACCGCCCGGTGTTCGCCTCCGAGGTGGTGCGCCACCACGGGGAGCCCATCGCCGCCGTCGCCGCCGACCACCCGGACACCGCGCGGATGGCCGCCGCCGCCATCATGGTCGAGTACGAAGTACTCGATCCGGTGACCGACCCCGAGCAGGCCTTCGAGGCCGAACCGCTGCACCCCGACGGCAACCTGATCCGGCACATCCCGCTGCGCCACGGCGACCCGGACGCGGCCGGAGACGTCGTCGTCGAGGGCCTGTACCGCATCGGCCGCCAGGACCCCGCCCCCATCGGCGCCGAGGCCGGCCTCGCCGTGCCCCGCCCCGACGGCGGCGTCGAGCTCTACATCGCCTCCACGGACCCGCACACCGACCGCGACACGGCCGCCGCCTGCTACGGCCTGGAGCCCGACCGCGTGAAGGTCGTCGTCACCGGCGTTCCCGGGGCCACCGCCGACCGCGAGGACCAGGGCTTCCAACTCCCGCTCGGACTGCTCGCATTGAAGACCGGCTGCCCGGTCAAACTCACCGCCACGCGCGAGGAGTCCTTCCTCGGCCACACCCACCGCCACCCCACGCTCCTGCGCTACCGCCACCACGCCGACGAGGACGGCCGTCTGGTCAAGGTCGAGGCCCAGGTGCTGCTCGACGCGGGCGCCTACGCCGACACCTCCTCGGAGGCCCTGGCCGCCGCCGTCTCCTTCGCCTGCGGCCCCTACGTCGTCCCGAACGCCTTCATCGAGGGCTGGGCCGTCCGCACCAACAACCCGCCCTCCGGACATGTGCGCGGCGAGGGCGCCATGCAGGTCTGCGCCGCCTACGAGGCGCAGATGGACAAGCTCGCCAAGAAGCTCGCCATGGACCCGGCCGAGCTGCGCCTGCGCAACGCCATGGCCACCGGTGACGTCCTCCCCACCGGCCAGACGGTGACCTGCCCGGCACCGGTCGCCGAACTCCTCCAGGCCGTACGGGACTTCCCGCTGCCGCAGCTCCCCAAGGACACCCCCGAGGACGAGTGGCTGCTGCCCGGCGGCCCCGAGGGCGCGGGCGAACCGGGCGCGGTACGCCGGGGCGTCGGCTACGGCCTCGGCATGGTCCACATGCTCGGCGCCGAGGGCGCCGACGAGGTCTCCACGGCCACCGTGAAGGTCCACGACGGCATCGCGACCGTCCTGTGCGCGGCGGTGGAGACCGGCCAGGGCTTCACCACCCTCGCCCGCCAGATCGTCCAGGAGACCCTGGGCATCGACGAGGTGCACGTCGCCCCCGTGGACACCGATCAGCCCCCGGCCGGCCCCGGCTGCCGCGGCCGCCACACCTGGGTCTCGGGCGGCGCGGTGGAACGCGCCGCGAAAATGGTCCGCACCCAGCTGTTGCAGCCCCTGGCGCACAAGTTCGGAATGTCGACCGAACTGCTCCAAATCACGGACGGCAAGATCACGTCGTACGACGGAGTCCTGTCGACGACCGTGACGGAGGCCCTGGACGGCAAGGAACTGTGGGCCACCGCCCAGTGCCGCCCGCACCCGACCGAGCCCCTGGACGAGGCGGGCCAGGGCGACGCCTTCGTGGGCCTCGCGTTCTGCGCGATCCGCGCGGTGGTCGACGTCGACATCGAACTGGGCTCGGTGAGGGTCGTCGAACTCGCCCTCGCCCAGGACGTGGGCCGCATCCTGAACCCGACCCAACTCGTCGCCCGTATCGAGGGCGGCGTGACCCAGGGCGTAGGCATCGCGCTGACGGAGAACCTGCGCACCGCGCGCGGGTTGATCCGCCACCCCGACCTCACGGGCTACGCCCTCCCCACCGCCCTGGACACCCCCGACATCAAGATCGTGAAACTCGTCGAGGAACGCGACGTGGTCGCCCCCTTCGGAGCGAAGGCGGTCAGCGCGGTACCGGTGGTCACGTCCCCGGCGGCCATCGCCTCCGCGGTACGCGCCGCGACGGGCCGCCCCGTGAACCGCCTGCCGATCCGCCCGCAGGCGGCGGTCGTGACGAACGGGCAGTACGGGCAGTAGGCGGCGCCGACAGGGCTGTCGCCGAGGGACGGGAACGTTCACGGGTGGTCTGAGCGTCTGATGGGTGAGGATGTTTCGGACGTTTCGCGTCCGTCCGTGCCCTGCGAGGCGTTTCCGCTGCGAGTTCACCGCGTTTTCGCTGGTCAGAGCCATTGTCAGTGGTGCCGCGTAGTGTTCTGGGCAGTGGGGACGACAGCGGAACACCGGTGCCGCACGGGGAAGATTCACGCACGGGGGAACCATGCACGGGGGAGCGATGAGCAGGACCGACGCCGGTTCTACGGCGGCCACGATCACCTTGACCGAGGACGATCTCGATCCGTACGTCACGCACGCGTCCACGCGCCGCTGGCTGACCGGCCCCGGACTGCCGGGCGACAGCGGCCTGTTGACGTTCGAGGAGCTGCGCAGGGAGGGCCTGCGGACGGTCGCGGACTCGCTGGGCGATCCCGACCCGCTGGCGGCGGAGCTCCGGGACCAGCTGGTGATAGGCGCGCTGTGGGGACCCGACGGCGGTGAGGCGGAGTCGATCCTGCTGGACGGCGAGACGGGCGAGATCGCCACGACGTACTTCTTCCACGACCGCCCGGACCTGATGGAGACCGGCCCGCTGGCCCCGTCGATCGAAACGCTGGCCCGCTTCACCACGACCACCGACGAACTGACCGCCCTGAGCGGCCAGTTCGCGTCCTACGAGGGCCGTCACGGCGCGCAGACAGTGGCGGAGGCGTCACGCCACCTGCTCTCGATCTTCGAGTCGGAGACGGACGGCGAGGTGCCCCCGTTCTGGAAGGCGGCGGCCCTGATCCGCCCGCTGGCCCTGGTCGCGGGCCCCGGCACGACATCGGGCCTGACCCTCGACATCCCGGCCCGCCTGCTGGACCAGGAGTTCGGCCAGGGCACGGTCGCCCGCTTCGAGGAGGTCGACTTCCCGGCCACGCTCACCCACGAGCCGACCCGCCGCTTCCTGCGCGAGACGGGCCTGCCCGAGGACGCGCTCCTCTTCCAGCTGGACACGGACGTCCCGCTCCCGACCCTGTCCGAGTTCTACGAGGACGAGCCCTCCGACGAACTCCCGGCCCGCGCCGACGAGTTGATCCGTCTCGGCTATCTGGTCGAGGACAACAGCCTGGTGGTGGACGGCGCGACGGGCGAGATCCTGACCTGGAGCGAGCCGGAGGCGACGCTGGCTCCCCTCAACACGGACGTCTCGACCCTCGCCTTCACCCTCTGGCTGCTTCACCGCGAGAGGGCGATCGACGCGAACCTCTCGGGCGAGCTGACGGCGGAGGCGTACGACCAGTTGGCCACGACGATGCTCCAGACCCTGTCGACGGTGGACCCGACGGGCCGAGGGACCGGAGCGGCCGGCCGACGCCACCCGCACTACTGGACGGAGGCGTTCCAGGACGAGGCGGGAGGGGTGCTCTGACGCGGACGGGGATGCGGTCTCGGTCGGCGGCGAAACTCGTTCGTGCGGAAGCGAGGCGAGCCGCTACCGTCCCTCCGCCTGACCGCAACGCGGCGAGGGGGAACGGGACATGGACACCGAGCACACACGGACCGGCCGGCTGGGCGTGCTGCTGGAGCAGTTCGACAAGGCCCGGGAGATGGCCGAGGTCCGGCTGACGGGACTCGGCGACGAGGAGTACCTCTGGGAGCCGGCACCCGACTGCTGGTCCCTCCGCCGCCGGAGCGAGGCGGTGACACCGAGAGCGTTCGGACCGGGCGAGTGGGTCCTCGACCTGGGCGCGCCGGACATCCCGGCGAGCGAGTACGCCGAGGTCGCCCGCCAGGCCGCCGACGGCATGACCGTCGACAAGATCGCCGAGGACTGGAGCGTGACCGTCGAACGGGTCGAACAGGTCCTCGCCCACACGGGCGAACCCGAACCGGACTCGACCCCGATCACAACAATCGCGTGGCGCCTGGGCCACCTTCACTTCCAGTTCGCTGGGGCGTGGGAGTGGACGTTCGGCGAGCGACGCCGGGACCCCAAGCGGATGGTCGACTTCAGCCCCTCCGCGTCCCTGACCCTGGACGGCCTCTGGCCGGTGATCGACCGCTGGCGGGCAGCCGTAGCCACGGTGACGGAGGACCAGTCGGACGTGGTCGGCTTCTCCCAATACCCGTACGGCTCCGACCCCGACGACCCGTACATAGCCGTCGTGGCGGGAGCCAACCTGGAGTTCATCCACCACATGGCGGAGATCGCACTGCTGCGGGACCTGTGGCGTGCGAGGTCGTGATGAGGTGAGTCAGCTACCGGGCTGAGCGCTCCAAGCCCGCCGGAGAGCCGCCTGCACACCTTCCCCGAGAACCGCACGGGTCGTCATCCCGCCCGGCAGAGTGGGCAGTTCGGCCCAATGGGTCACGGTCTCGGCACTGCCGAGCCCATAGACCAGCCGGACGACCCCGTCGGAGTCGACGAAGCAGTCCCGGTGCTCCGCCCCGTCCGCGCCGAAGTGCAGAGAGGCGAAGTACATGGGCCGCACCAGCCAGAATTCCTCACCCAGAGCGACACCGCCCTCGGCGTCACCGTCCGCACTGTCCGCCGGATACTGCCCGGTGATCGCGGCTGCCACAGGCGTACCGCTCGAAGGCAGCGCGTCCCGCGCGTCGACCCATGTCACCGGCGTGCTCAGGCTTGTCATCTCCATGCGGAGCAAGACGACTTGGCGCCTGGGAAGGTTGCCCGAGCCGCTCGGACGGCAGACAGGCAGACAGGCAGATATTGGAGGCCGTGGCGGGAATCGAACCCGCGTAACTCGCTTTGCAGGTTTGTCTGTGATGGTCAGGGAATGTTTCGTACTCGTTCGCACGCGTTCAGACCGGTGCGCAGATGGCGATCGGCGGACGCGATGAACGGCTCTGGATGGTTGCGTACGGGGATGAATGAGACGGAAACTGAGACGGCCAGCGCTGCCTTCGCTCGCCGGCCAGTACATGCGCATCTTGCCGCGCACAGCGGCCCGACTCTAGATACTGGCTGGTCAAGCGGCTGATGGAGAGCCCCTTTGGGGGAGACGACGCCGAGACCATGTCCTCACCTGTGCTGCAACGGATACCATGCCGAGGCGGACGGCCGGGTCCGACCAAGATCGCGAAAGGGAAGGAGCCACGTGAACAAGCCGGAACTGGCCAGCGACGTCATGACGGTGGTAGTTCTGGGCGAGTTTGACCCGCTCCTTGTCACGCCACGTTGGCTACGTCAGATGGACCTGATCGGCCCCGAAGACTATGAGTCTTATGTAATTGAACTTATCAGCCCTAGTGTGACTGCCGTCAGTTTCGGCTCGATTCAGCTCAAAGTGACGCCTGAGAACCTTGAGATCACTACTGAAGCTGTTAACGATGTCGAGGCGGCTAGGGATTTGGCTGCCGGGATCTTGTTGTCAGGGGGGACTTCGAAGATCAGTGCAATGGGTGTCAATCGTTTGGTGCATTTCTCGGTAACGTTCGATGAGTGGCATGCCATCGGTGATGCCCTAGCGCCCAAGGATGTGTGGAGCGAGGTGCTGCACTTGCCTGGAATGCAGAACCTCGGTATCTGTGGCGCACGGAACGACGGATACAGCGGTGCTGTCAACGTTCAGGTCCAACCCTCAGTCGTGGTGCAGACTGGCGTGTTCGTCTCCGTCAACGATCACTACACCCTCACACAGGCACGGGTTCCTACTCGTCGTACGATGCCAACGTCCTCTGAGCAGACCAATCTAGATCGGTCTGCCGACAAGATTGCCGTCGCCGCTAAAATCCTGACTGAAAGATTTAGCGCTTCCCGACTCCGTGCTCAGTCCATTATCGATCGCGTTGCGCTCTCAGGAGCCGTGACGGGGGGACATCAATGAGGACCGCCACGTCATTCATACCGCCGAATCAGGAAAATAGCAGCAGTTCGCTTACCTCGCCTGCTTCTGTGGATTCTCCAGTGCGACTGGTTCCAGATGTAGACGAGCCTCTAAACTCGACTCCCGCAATACAGGCGCCCACTCAGACCGGGCAGCCCCGCGTGCGCACGTCGACCTGGAGTTCACAAACTCCATACATGCGGCCGAGCGTGCTGCGCACTGTTACTGGCTTGGACAAGTGGGAGGGGAAAATCCTCTCTATTGAGGATGGATTGTTCGCTGCGGAGCTGTACCCGATTGATCGCGATGGAATGCCCATAACGGCAGACTTTGATCTAGAATTGCTCGGCTCGGATGCCGCTAGTGCCGTACCGGGTGATGTGTTTTATCTATCAGTGCGTACCGTAAAGTCCCGGAGTGCACGGCCGACTCGAACTGAGAGCCTCCGGCTCCGACGGTTGGGGCGCATCACCCGGAAGGAAATGCAGGACGTGTACGCAAAAGCCGATGCCCTCATGGAGAGCCTTGACCAGCTTTTCGATTGAACCGCCCGCGCCTGATGAGTTCGAGGTCTCGCTTTTCGGGCCAGGCAAGGGAGAGTCGGTGGTTGTGCACCTTGGTGCACGCCGATGGATAGTCGTAGACTCATGCCGTGATCAGCGCACCCGCAAGGTTGCTGCCCTGGACTACCTTCGGGGAATTGGTGTTGATCTCGCGACCGAGGTACTTGCCGTCGTTGCGACTCACGCTCACGATGACCATTTCGATGGAATCGCGGAAATTGTTGAGGCTTGTTCAGCGGCCACTATCGTTACATCGCAAGCCTTGATGAATCGTGAATTCTTTGCGCTTGTCGAGGCCGATCGCGATATTGCCGGAGTCACTGACACGGCCTCCTATAAGGAATATAGGCGCATATTTGAAATTATTCAGCAGCGAAAAAACAAGGCAGGTATTCGCCCTGGTCGTCGCGCCGAAGAAAACAAGGTGCTGCTGGACCTGCCTGCTGTTTGCGCTGTTCCGGCGGCGCGTGTAACTGCCCTGTCGCCCTCAGAGCAAGCTGTCACGCGGTCCCTGGAAGCCCTGGCGGGAAATCACCTGTATGAGATGGGGGAGCGTACTCGCCGCTCGACTTACAATCCTAATGAGGCATCTGTCGCGCTGTGGGCGACCGCAGGCGAGGTGAGTGTGCTGCTTGGTGCGGATATTCTCCGTGGGCCTGCGGGGTGCGGCTGGAAAGCGGTATTGCAGAACTTCAATTTCGCTGAGCCTGCAACCCTTTATAAGGCTGCGCATCACGGCTCTAAGACGTCTCATCATGATGGTTTGTGGGAAAAACTTCTAGCCGACATGCCGGTTGTTTTTATTGCGCCGTTTCGTGGGGGCGGATCAAATGTGCCCAATGATGATGAAATTGCATATTTTCTTAACCGTACAGATAAGGCTTGGATCACTTCTCCGCGCCAACCTACTCCGAACAATGCATTTAGGAGACAGGCCGCCAAGCTTGGCACAATGGCAAAGAATCCCCGAGATCCCTATGGTGTCATTGGCCACCTGCGAGCGCGAACCCCGATGGCCGGAGTTGCTTGGCGCGTTGACAATTTTGCCCCGGCCGCACAACTGAGAGCTCCCTAGGTCTCGTCAGTCGTCGATCTGATCAGTGCGACACTTACTGCATTGAAATCGGGTGTGAGTGAGGGAGACGGAGAGCGAGTGTCGCAGGCAGCGAGCCCGCGGGGGACCTTCCAGCAGATCGCGGACGCATTGAAGACACAGATCGACGACGACCAGGCCATGGCAACGCTGCCCTCGGTCTCGGATCTCATGGACGAGTACGCCGTCTCACGTGGTGTCGTACTCCGTGCGTTCCAAGTGCTTCGGAGGCGTGGGGATGCGGAGCCGGTACCCGGTGAGCGTTGGCGCGTCATCCGGTCGGGAGACGGGATCGATCGGCGCCCGCTTGAGGACCGGATTGCGTCCGTCATCGTGGATGATCGCCTAGAAGTCGGGGCACCCTTCCCTAGCGCATCTGCTCTTGCAACCAGATTCGGAGCCTCGCGCCCGACTGTGACAAAGGCGCTCGACAAACTGGAGGCCGCTGGCGTGCTCGCGAGTGGAGGACAAGGCAAGGTGCGGACCGTCCGCACTGTGCCGAATCGAGAGGAGCGTTCGTAGCTTGTCGGAGCTGACGGAGTGGGCGTATCCCCTGGCTGAGTCCTTGCTGGCTGAGCCGCTGCCGCGTCGCTGGAACCATTGCCTCGGAGTGGCCGAGCGTGCGCGTACGCTCGCGCTCATCCTCGGCGAGGATGCGGAGTTGCTGGAAGCTGCTGCTGTGCTGCACGACATCGGCTACGCGCCTGACCTCGCCAAAACGGGATTCCATCCCCTTGACGGGGCCCGCTACCTGAGGGATGTCGCGGAAGCTGATGCGCGGGTCGTGCACCTTGTCGCCCATCACTCCTGTTCGTGGATGGAAGCGGACGCCCGGGGGCTGCGCGAGGAACTTGAGGCCGAGTTCCCGAGAGAGAGCGCTGAGCTCAACGACGCGCTCTGCTACTGCGACATGAACACGACGCCGGACGGGACGCCCACGAATCCCGTGGACCGCATCAACGAGATCACCGGTCGCTACGGGCCGGACAGCTTGATCGGCACGTTCATCCGTCGCGCCGAACCGGAGATTCTGGCGAGTACGTCGCGCGTGCTCGAACGGGTCGCCGCTGCGAAGCGTCAGCCGATGTAGGGAACCGGGCGGGTCCGGTCCATGGCGTGCTCGATCCGGAGGCGCATCGTGGGGTGGATGTCCAACTTCGACAGGTCCGATGGGTCCACCCATCGGACCTGAGTTGTCTCGTTGCTCGTACGCACCTCGCCGCCGACGGGCCGCGCGCGGAAACAGATGCTGAACTGCTGGCGGATCTCTCCATCGTCGTACTGCATCACGTGACCCGGGTCTGTGTAGATCCCGGACAGGTCGACGACTTCCGCCTTGATCCCGGTCTCTTCCCAGACCTCGCGCACCACGGTGTCGCTGATGGATTCGCCGACGTCGTGCCCGCCACCGGGTAGTGCCCAACGCCCGTTGTCGGACCGCTGGATCATCAGCACTTGGGCCGCGTCGTTCTGCACGAACGCCACGACGGATGGCACCACAGAGTTGGCCGGCGGTGCGTCGGGGTCGTGCAAGTAGTCGATGCGTCCCATGCTCAAGCTCCCGTGAGGTCGTGTTCCGTCACCTGGCGCGCGCCTCCCCAGGTCTGTTCGATGCTATTCGCGTAGGTGTCGAAGAGCCCGCCGCCGGGCATGCGCCGCAGGTGCAGTACGGGGGCCATGTAGGCGCCGATTCCGTAGACGTGGGTGTTCACCAACATCTCGTCATCCGACCGGAAGAGCGAGTTGTACAGCGTCGCGTCGTGCAACCGGAAGTGGATGGCCGGATGGCTCGTGAAGAGCGGGCGGTAGTTCATCAGGGCATTTCGGATCTTGCCGCCCATGATCCGGTGACCTTCGTCTATCCCGCGCTGCTGAACTGCTGGGCAGTCAGGGTCGCCAAGCAAGATCCGGATTTGAGCGGTCTCTTCAGCCTTCGCCTTGAGAAGGTCGATGAACTGGGGATCTTCCGACAGCCACAACCCCGCGTAGACCAGGATGTCCATTCGCAGCCTTGCCCGTCCGTACATCTCGCGCCAGAGCCCCGCAGGCACCATGTGGCGGTGCGGGTAAATGGTGACGATCTCCGCCTTGCTCATGTCCGCAGCGCTTTCGACGGCGCGGGAGTCGTCCCAAAGGGTCGTCACGTTGACCGCCAGGACTGACGCTGTCGCGTACTGGTGTCGCCGATACGGGACCTTCCCCTGCGTGATCCAGCGTTCGACGGTCTTCGCGTTGACGTTGATGGCGTCGGCCAGATCCTGAACCGTCATGCCCTGCGCCAACAGGGCTGACCGCAAGCGCTCGTTGGACATCTGTACTCCTGGTGGGACGTCTAGGGACGTCTTGAAGGTACCTAGACGTCCTTCGGACGTCCACGCATGGGGTAACCAAGTCCCCTGACCTGGGGCGATTCTGATGGTGCGCCAAGAAGTCCTGGCGCAAAGCCAAGAGGTTCCGTCGGTGTACTTGACGGACCCCTATGCAGTACCTGTAAAACAGGTACTGCAACGCGGCGCCCGGAGGAAAGCCCGCAGGGGTGAGTACGAAGACAGCGCTGGTTCCTTGAGAACTCAACAGAGTGCCGACCCAGCCACCTGAACACGGGTGGTCGATGGGTGCGGGTCACCACCCCGACCGACCATGTCGGGCCGGGTGACCTGCCCGGATCCGCCCTGCGGGGCGGTGACTGGCATTGATCGATCTGACATGCGCAGCACGTTCGCGAGGGTTCGTCCTCGCTTCAGCCTCGATGGTCTTCGGGTCGGGTTCGACTCCCGGCCGGGGCACTGCGGTCACACGGCCGCTGGCACGTTCCGAACGCACTGAGGAGATGCAGATGAGCGGCGACAACGGCGGTGCGGTCTTCAACTTCGGCGACGGCGAGATCACCTTTGGTGGCTCGGTCGTGATGGGTGACCAGGTCGGGGTGTCCGGTGGCGTCGTCAACGGCGACGTCGTCATGAGCGCCGGTACCGAGGACCACGGCAGCGAGCAGAACGACTGAACGTCCCGCACCACCGCCCCGATGGTCGCAACGCCGGGTTCGACTCCCGGCGGGGGCACGTGGCCCGCCGCTTCTTGCGGCGCTGGCCTGCTTACCGAGCGCGGCGGCTCCCGGACAAGGACATCCCGCCGCGCCCGGTCTCCTATCCCGACGCAGTCAGGAGCAGTAGCCCATGACCGAGCACGTTTTCGTCTCCGAGACCTCCGGCCCCATCGTGCTGGGCCTGTCGCTGCCGGTCGGCAGCGTTCGCGTGCAGGTGCTCGACAGCCTGACCACCGCCCGTGTGGTCCTGCGTACCGACGACAGCACCGGCCCGGCGGCCGACGCCGTGAACCGGGCCCGTAGCCGGCAGAACGGGCAGGCGTTCGGCATCGAGGTGCCGGAGATGCCCGCCAACGTGATGGTGCAGAGCCGACGCGGCAACCGCTTCGTGCAGAACGTCAGCACGGTCTACGGCTCGATGACCGGCATGACCATCATCAACGGCCGCGTCGTCTCCGGCGGCACGAACGCCATGCAGACCGTGAGCCCGATCGAAGCCACAGTGTGCCTGCCCCCGCACTCCTCCCTCGCGGTCGTCTCTCAGTCCGCCGACGCCGAAGTCTTCGGCTACGTCGACCGGATCGAGTTCCGTTCCGTCTCCGGCGACCTGAACGCCGACGGGGTGCGGGAGCTGCGGGCCAACACCACCTCCGGCGACATCCACGCCGGCCGCATCACCGGGCAGATCACCGCGCAGTCGGTGTCCGGTGACATCGGCATCGACCTGTACGACGGACAGGCCGCCACCCTCGGCACCACGTCCGGGGACATCGAGGTGCAGGCCACCAAAGGCGCCTCCGGGCACGTCAGCGCCCACAGCGTCTCCGGCGACGTCCGCCTGACCGGTGCCCGGCACCTGAGCGTGTCCGCCCACACCGTCTCCGGCCGCGTCCGCAACGGCTGACCATCGCCCGGCACTTCCACCTCGACTTGGAGTCGCCCCGATGGCCGCCACCTTCGCCGCCGTGTTCATCACCCTGTACGTCGCCCACAGCGTGGGGGACCACTGGGTGCAGACCCCGCACCAGTCCGCGCACAAGGGCCGTCCCGGATGGGTCGGCCGCCTCGCGGACGCCCGGCACGTCGCCACCCTGACGCTCACCAAGCTCGCCGCGCTCCTCCCGGCCGCCGCCCTGTTGGGGCTGCACCTGTCGGTGCCCGGCGTCGTCGTCGGCCTCGCGGTCGACGCGGCCTCGCATGGGTGGGCCGACCGCCGTTCCACGCTCGCGTGGCTGGCCCGGGTGATGGGCAAGGGCGAGTTCTACCGGCTGGGTGCCCCGCGCGCCGGCCGTGACGACAACCCGCACATCGGTACCGGCGCCTATGCGCTTGACCAGTCCTTCCACCACCTGTGGCTCCTGGTCGCCGCGCTCATCATCGCCACCGTCTGACCCCCGTTCTTCGCGGGGCGGTCGCTCCCGGACAGGACAACCGACCGCCCCGCGCCCTTCCCGACGTATCCAAGGAGAGACCCCACCATGCGTATGCGCACTTTCGTCGCCGGCCAGGAAGCGCACGGCGACTTCGAGTTCGCGGAACTGGCGCTCGGCATCGACGTCGACCTGTTCCGGGGCCCGCTGGAGTTCGAGACGGACGGCGAGCGTGCCGCCCGCGAGGACGCGGCTCGTGACATCCTCGCCGACCTGCGTGCCGAGGCAATGGTCGGTGACGAGGTCGCCGGCTGGGACGCCCTGTACGCGGACGCGCTGACCCGTACTGTGCCGTTCCTGCGGTCCGCTCGCGCCTCCCGTCCGATGACGGGGGAAGCGGCATGAACACCCCACAGACCCGCAAGCCCCTGACGGGCGCTCAGAAGTTCGTGCTGGGGTGCGCGTTCCTGCCGATGCTTGCCACGGGTGTGGTCGGCGGGATCGGCACGTACAGCAACATCGGACACGCCTACGGCACGGGCACGGCCCTGGGGGCGCTCGCCGCCGGCGAGGGCGCGACCGCCGTTCTGGCCCTGGTTCTGCTGGGACTGACCATGCTGGGTCAGTCCTCCCCGCACATCGTGCGCCTCGGGTTGTGGGCGCTGCCGGCCGCCGCTTCGGTCATGGCCGCGATGGCCGGTCCCGACGCGGGCCGTACCGTCATCTACGCCATCACCCCTATGGGCATGTGCGTCTCTGCCGAGGGCATGGCGTTCCTCGCGCGCCGCATCGTCGTCCACACGGATGGCCGCGACGCGGAGAGCGAGCGCAAGGCCGCCGCCGTCGTGCAGGCCCTCGCCTACCACCGCGCCCGTGCCGCCAACCACCCCGACACCAAGGTTCGTAAGCGGTCCGACCGCAAGTCGTGGCGACTGGCGCGCAAGGTCGGCGTCGGTGACGTGGCCCTCGGGTCAAGGCTGTTGGACGTCCAGCGCGATCGGGTGACGGACGGCGCGGACGCGGCGCTCGCGTCGATGTTCGGTGGCACTGCCCCCGCTCTCGCCCCGGTTTCCGACGTTGTCACGAATGCGGAGGAATCGGCTGGAAGCAGTCGAGAACGGTCTACCTCTGACCTGCTTGTATCGAGCACTCCCACGTTCGTGGTGACGCGGCTTGTGGTGCCCGACCCGGCGCCGGTCGACCTCGGAAAGTCGGGCGTCGGCACGAAGCCGATGCCCGCCGCCGTCCCGGCGGTGAAGCCGGTGCCGATCGCCCCGGCGCCCTCCCGCTCGGTCCCGGCCGCGTCGACCGCGCCGCGTCGGGCGACGGGCCGTGTCCCGGTCGCCGCCAAGTCCCCCCGCACCCGCCGCACTACCGAACAGCTCATGGCGCAAGCACGCAAGGCTACGGCCGGTCTGACGGATGCTCAGGTGACCGGGGAGGGCATCCGTCGGGCCCTGCGCACCTCGCCCGCCAACGCCCGCATGCTGCGTGACGCTCTGCTCGCCGAACGCGCCGGGATGGTGACGCCGTGAGTACCCTCGCCGCGCTCTTACCGGCCGTGCCCGCCGTCGGGTGGGCGGTCCATGCCCGGTGGCTGCACAGCCGGTTGACCACCGCCCGCCGCGACCCGCTCACCGGGTTGTGGACGCGGGACGCGTTCACCCGGCGGGCCCGCCGCCTGCTGCGCGACCCGCGCGCCGTGGTGGTGCTGGCGGACGTCGACCACTTCAAGCAGATCAACGACACCCACGGGCATGCGGCCGGTGACGCGCTGCTCGCCACGATCGCCGGCCGCCTCGCACACGGCACCACCCCGCGCGGTGTCGTGGGACGGCTGGGTGGGGACGAATTCGCCGCCGTCGTCATCGACCGCGACGCCACGATGCCCGACCGGCTGCACACCCTCGCCCGCGTTCTCGCCCGGCCGGTCGACACCGCCCCCGACGTGCACACCACGGTCTCGCTGGGGTGGGTACGCGCGGCCGACCACCCCGGCGAGGACCTGTCCGCACTGCTGCGCCGTGCCGATGAAGCCATGTACGCGGCCAAGCGGTCGGGGCGGTCTGGTCCTCGCCGGGCGCGTCTCGGGCGGTTGCTCGGGTCGGTGGCCGGACGTCGTCCCGGACGGCGCGGCGCGGCATGAGCACGCTGCCGGTCTTCCGGTGGCACCTCGCCCCGGACGGCTACGCCACCCGCCGCCAACTGCGGGCCCGTGACCTGCGCCCCGGTGGACAGGACGTCGCCGCCCAGCTCGAACGCCCCCGGCGACGGGGCCGCCCGCCGCTTGTCGCCTACCTGTACCGCGTCGACCTCGCCCAACCGGTCCGGCCGATGACGGCGGGCCGGTGGCGGGCCCATGCCGCGATGATGCGCGCCCGCCGCACCTGCCCCGAGTGCCACCGGGACGCCGGATACGTCATCCCGTCCACCCTCGGCATGTGCGTGACCTGCGCCTATCCCGAAGAACAGCGCGCCGCCGCCTGACTCCAAGGAAAGCAACAGGCTGTGTCAAGGGGTGAAGCAGCTCATAGAGAGGGTCATTCATCCGGCGCTCCGCACGGCAAACCGTGGTGCCGAAAGTGGTGCAAGTCCGGGCGAACAAGCGCCAGATCCACTAGTGGAGTTTCTGAATGACCCCCGAAATGAGCCCCGTTCGCTCTAGCGATGCCGACCGAGGCACAGCCAGAGTCCTGCACGAGCCCCACCGCGCAAGGCGAACACCCTGTTCGCCCTGTTGCGGTGCCACTGGCTCGATCCTCTGAATCCCGGGTCCGGCCGTCCGCCTCCTACAGCAAGCCGGCCGGACCCTTCGACTCCCGAAGGAGTACGTACATCGTGACCGAGACCACCACCTCCACGCCCACCGGGGACCCGGAAGGCACCGAACAGCCGACGGCCGCCGTGCTGCCGTTCCCGCTCAGGAAGAAGACCGACCCAGACTCGGCCGCCCCGAGCGAGGGCACGGTCAAGCCGGGGGAGTGGGAGGCCGAACTCCCCGACACCGACGACCCCGAGGCCGAAGGATTGACCGAGGGGGCGCCGGCCGACCCGCCCCGCGAGGTCTACCCGCCCTCGGTCGCGGAATGGATGGAAGCCAAGGACAAGGCCCGCATGCCGGTGCTGCCGGACTGGGTGAAGCTCCCCGACCAGCGAACTGCCGTCCGCAAGTGGGCCGTTCGCCACTACTCGGCTGTGATCGGCTACCACGCCGTACGCCTGCCGTGCATCTACACGCCGAAGGTGCTGTGGTACTCGCCGCGCGGGGCGTGGCGCTGGTCGGCCGCGATCGGCCGGTGGGTGTTCGACGCAGAAGGCAAGTCGCTGCGTCTGCACTCCGTGGCCAACGAGGACGCTGCCGAGTACCTGAAGCTGTCGCGGCAGCGCAACGACCGCGTCCGCCTGCGCGGGATCGTCGCGACCGTCGCCGGGATCGTCGGCCTCGCCGCCACGCTGACCCTGTTCGTCATGGCGCCGTCCTGGCTGCTGCTGCTCGCCCTGGCCACGTTCACGACCACCCTGGGTGCGGTCGGGGCGCCGGCGGACCGACCGCTCATCGACCTCGCCAAGGTGACGTTCCGCAAGCGCAAGCTGTCGTCGGACATCGTCATCCGTGCGCACGAGGTCGCGGGGCTGACGGAAAAGGATCAGTCCATCGCGTTCCCGAGGCCGATCGGCCGGGACGGGGACGGCTGGCGCGTGATCGTGGATCTGCCGTACGGCAAGCACTTCCAAGACGCGCTCAAGGCTCACGGCCGGCTCGCGTCCGGTCTGGACATCGCCCCCACTCAACTCTTCCTGGACAAGGACGAGACGAGCAACCGGCGTATCTCGTACTGGATCGCCGACCGCGACCCGCTCGCCGTGCCGTCGGGCAAGTCTCCCCTGTTGGGGGCGACGCGGGTGGACTTCTGGAAGCCGTTCCCGTGGGGCGTGGACGAGCGCGGCAACGCGGTCATGGCCACCATGTTGTGGCTGTCGTTGCTGGTCGGGGCTGTGCCGCGTCAGGGCAAGACGTTCTCTGCCCGCACGATCGCGCTCGCCGCCGCGTTGGACCCGTACGTCAGGTTGTACGTGTTCGACGGGAAGGCGTCGCCGGACTGGCGCAAGTTCGCGCTGGTCGCGCACCGCATCGGGTTCGGCATCGTGCCGAAGAACGGCATCGACCCGGTGGGGCATCTGCTCACGTCGCTGCGGGAGTTGAAGGCGGACGTTGAGGACCGCTACCACCGGTTGTCCGAACTGCCGCTGCACGTCTGCCCGGAGGGCAAGCTCACCCCGGAGATCAGCCGGGACAAGAAGCTGAACATGCCCCTGACCCTGTTCGTGGTGGACGAGGTTCAGGAGTACCTGACCCACCCCGAGCACGGCAAGGAGATCCTGTCCCTGATGGTCTACCTCGCCCGGGTCGCCCCGGCGGTCGGGGTGAGCGTGATGACGTCGACGCAGAAGCCGGACGACAAGGCGTGCCCCTCGGAGCTGCGCGATCAGCACCAAGCCCGGTTCGCCCTGCGGGTCGGCGCCTACCAGGTCTCCGACGTCATCCTCGGCGCCGGGTCCTATGGCGAGGGTCTGGACGCGTCCAAGCTGCTCAAGTCCCACAAGGGCGTCGGTCTGCTCAAGGGCATGTCCGACGACTCCGGGATCGTGCGCACCTACCTCGCCGACGGCCGCGACGCCGAACGCATCCTGACCCGCGCGGCTGCACTGCGGGAGGCGGAAGGCACGCTGTCCGGCGACGCGGCGGGCGAGGCTCCGGCACCGGAGGTGTCCGCCACGGTCCTGGACGACGTGGCGGCCGTGCTGGGCAAGGGCGAGGCCAAGGTGTGGTCGGAGACCATCGTGGACCGCCTCGCCGACCTGCGCCCCGACGTCTACGGTCCGTGGGCCGAACTGGACGCCAAGCCCAAGGCCGAAGCGCTCACCGCGGCGCTCAAGCCGTTCGGCGTCGGCACCGACCAGATCGCCCGCCGCATCGACGGCAAGACCGTCAACAAGCGCGGCATCAAGCGCGACGACCTCGCCGCAGCGATTACTCAGCGCAACGAAAATCGGGACGCCGGATAGCCCCGCAGGGTCGCTAGCGCTAGCGGTGACCGTCGCTAGCGCTAGCGACCCTGCTAGCGACCCAAACCAGGCCTGATCAGCTAGCTAGCGGCTAGCGGCCGACCTGCGGAAACCCTCAAAACCACCCTGAGAGGCCCTGTGATGAGCCTTCCCCTGCTCGCTATCGCCTGCCTACTCGTCGTCACGTTGTGTTACAGCGTCAAGTGCTGGCTGAGCCCGTTCGGAGACTGCCGCAAGTGCCACGGCATGGGCCACGACCTGAAGACCAACCGCAAGGGACACGTCAAGCGCGGCAAGGACTGCCGCCGCTGCGACGCGACCGGCAAGCGCATACGCGTCGGCCGCTGGATCTACAACCGCGCCGCGCGCACCTACCGCGCCGGCACCCGCTGACCCGCTCGGAGACACCCGTGACGCTCACCATCCCGCTCATCCTCTTGCTCGCCGTCGTGGTCGGCCTGTTGCTGCGCTTCCGCGCGGTCGGCGCCGGCGCGGCCGTCGTCGTCGCGCTCTTCGGCTTCTACCTCGCCCACACCGGCGCGGCCGACACCGTCAACCAGCTCGTCACCGCCGTCACCGACGCCGTGCCCGGCATCGGCCGCTGACCCGAAGGGAGATCTCCACCGTGAACGAACCGACCGCGTACGGCCGCCCGGCCCGGTACGAGACGGCCGCCGTCGAAGTCCACACCCCCACCCCGATCGTCCCCGCCCACACCGCCCCGCTCATGCCCGTGCAGCCGGGCACCATCCCGGCCGTGACGAGCATCGTCCTTCCCGACGGCCGCGTCGTCACCGGCTACGCCATGGAGCCCGCCAAGCCCGAACCGGTCGCCGCCAAGCCGCCCGTCTCACGCGCGGCGGTGAACGTCGCCCTCGGGGGCGTCGGGTTCCTCGCCGTGTGCGGCGGACTGCTCATGCTCACCGCGTTCATCACCGCCCTGACCGCCCTGATCACCCAACTCGTCATCCTCGCCGCCGTCATCTTCGGCGGCTGGATCGCCGTGCAGGTGTTCAGCGCGAGCGGCCACCACGGCGGAACCACGGTCAACATCCGCAAGGCCGTCATCAAGCGCAACAAGTTCTACGGCTGACAAGGGAGACCAACACCCGTGAACCGACTGCGCATTCAGGTCGCCCACTGGCCCCGCCGGGCCCTGGTCCTGACCGACACGCCCCGCCCCGACTGCTCCAACTGCGGGGGATTCGGCGGCATCGAGCACCCGTACGGCGATGACAACGGCGAGTACGCCGGTGACGAGTGGGAGCCGTGCGAGTGCTGGAACGAGTCCCGGCGCTGGGTCCTGATGCCCCTGCCGCGCCGGCCCCGGTGGCTGCGTCGCCGCGCGACCGGCCGTGACCCGTGGGGACCCGGCGGCTACAGCGACGAGCCGCCTTTCTAGCTCTGCCCGTGGGCGGCGGCTCCCGGACAAGGACAGCCCACCGCCCACGGTCTCCAGTCCCGACGAAACAGAATCAGGAGACCTACAGCATGGCCCAACTGAACGTTTTCGGCGAGAGCCCCTTGGCTCCAGCCACCCGATCGTGGGGACTGTCCCGGCCGCGCCTGCTGGACCTGTTCTCGTGCGCTGGCGGCGCTGGCAAGGGGTACGAGGATGCCGGGTTCGCCGTGGACGGCTGCGACACCGCCGACCGCCCGAACTATCCCTTCCCCTACCACCGGGGCGACGCGCTCACCTACCTCGCCCACCTGATCGCGACCGAGGAGATCCACCGGTACGCGTTCGTGCACGCCTCCCCGCCCTGCCAGGACAAGTGCACGCTCACCGTGGGCACCAACGCCTCCCAGGGATGGGGCGGCACCCACGTCGATCTGGTCGCCCCGACCCGCGCGCTGCTTGAACTCACCGGACTGCCGTACGTCATCGAGCAGCCCAACGGGCGCGCGGAGATCCGCAAAGACCTCACCCTGTGCGGCGAGATGTTCGGTCTCGGGGTCATCCGGCACCGCAACTTCGAGTTGGGCCGCTGGACCGTCGTGCAGCCGGCGCACGTGCAGCACCGGGGCCGCGTACGCGGCTGGCGGCACGGCGCCTACTTCGACGGCCCCTACGTCGCCGCGTACGGCAACGGCGGCGGCAAGCCCACCGTGCCGGAGCTTCAGGCCGCGATGGGCATCACGTGGACCGACGTCCGCGAGGAACTGACCGAGGCCATCCCGCCCGCCTACAGCGAGTTCATCGGCCGCGCGTTCCTCGCCGGCGTGGGGACGCTGGGGGCGGTCGCATGAGCACCGTGATCGCCCACCTGCGGACCGCGCTGTACCTCGCCGCGTTCGGCGTGCCGGTGCTGCCGCTGCGGGAGGGGAAGGTGCCGTTCGGCAACTGCCGTGCGTGCGTGGGGAACGCGTGCGGCGGGCGGCCGAACATGAAGCGCGCCGGCGCCTGCCACTGCCCCGCGCCGTGCCACGCGTGGGCCGCCGCCACAATCGACCCCGCCGTTGTGACCTCGCCGTTGTGGACGGCGGCTTGGGAGCGGGCCGTCTGTGTCGGCTACCACCCCGGCGGGGCCGGGCTGACCGTGGTCGACCTCGACAACACGGCCGCCGTCGCGTGGGCCCGCGAGACCCTGCCCGTGACCCGGGTCGTGCCGACGACGCGCGGGCAGCACTGGATCTACCGGGGCGTCATGCCCTCGCACAACGCGGTCCGGCCCGGCGTCGACATCAAGTCCCTGATGTCCTACGCCCGTTGGCTGGGACCCGGAACCGGACCCGTGACGGCCCTGCCGGACGCCGTGCGCGCCCTGGTCGTAAAGGAAGACACCACCCCGCCGCCGCGTGGGGTGGCCTCTTCTCTCCCCGTCCGCGCCACGTGGTCGCGGGAGGTGGCCACCGGGTGCCGCCACACCGAGAGTTACGTTCGCACCGGCCTTGACCGTGGCCTCGCCCTGGTACGGGCCCGCACCGAATCCGGTGCCGGGTCCCAGGCGTTCGGCGTCGCCCGGTTCCTGGCCGCACAGCACATCGCCTGCCCGGGACCGTGCGGACTCGCGGCGATCGGTGAGGAGATCGTCACCGCCGCCGTCTCCGTGGGCGTCCCGGAGCGGTACGCGCGCCGCGCGGTCACCAACGGCCTTGAGACGGCTGTCGAGCGCGTGGCATGAATAAAGCATCACGAACCCCCATGAAAGGCCGTCAGGGCGCCGTACAGGGCCCGCCACGGCCGCGCGTGGGCGAACCGGGGGTCGCCGCCCGCAAGGGCGTCCTTTCTGCCGTTGGTTCTGACCCGCACACGGTCACCGTCACCGGCATCACCCCGGGTCTCCAAGTCCAGTTGGAGGGCGTCCCCGTCGCGGACTGGCTGTGCGCCTGCGGGCAGCACGAACGCGCCCGGGGACATGCCGCCGTCGCCAGGCTCACCGCCCGCGTCATCGTCGGGATCTGCCGCCACACCACCACCGCCGAAGGGAGGGCCGCCTCATGACTCCACAGCCTGTGGACAGCCCCGACCTGTGGGCCGGACTGCCCACCCTGGAAGACCCGCCCGGCGAGGACGACACGGCCCCGGACGTGTGGGAGGACCCCATCCCCCTCACCGGCCGCCGCGAGCGACCCGCGTTCCCCGCCCACGTCTTCCCCACATGGCTGGGGGAGTTCGTGGCGGCCGTCGCGGAGGAGACCCAGACCCCGGCGGACCTCGCCGGATCGATCGCCCTCGCCGTGCTCGCCACGGCCGCCGGCGGCCGGTCCGTGGTTCACGTACGGGGCAACTGGCGCGAGCCCACCAACCTCTACACCGTGGTCGCGCTCCCGCCCGGCAACCGCAAGACCGCCGTCTTCTCCCTCCTGACCAACCCCCTGTACGAGGCGGAGAAGCAGCTCAAAGCGGCCATGAAGCCCATGATCGTGGAAGCGGAGCTGACGGCGCGGCTGGCCAAGGAAGCGGCGGAGAAGGCCACCGCGCGGGCCGCGTCCGCCGACGGCGACAAGCGCGACGAGATGGTGGCCACCGCCGTCGGACTCGCGCAGACCGCCGACACCCTCACCGTGCCGGCCGAACCCCTCCTGCTGGCGGACGACTGCACACCCGAGACGGTCACCTCGCTCATCGCGGAACAGGGCGGCCGGCTGTCGGTGATGAGTGACGAGGGCGGGATCTTCGACATCATCGCCGGCCGCTACTCCGGCAGTCCCAACATGGAGGTCTTCCTCAAAGGCCACGCCGGGGGCCGTCTGAGGGTGAACCGGCAGACCAGGCGTGAGTACGTCGACGCCCCCGCCCTGACCATGGGCCTGGCCGTGCAGCCCGACGTGCTGGTGGACATGGGGAAGATCAAGGGCGGGAAGGGACGCGGACTGTTGGGCCGCTTCCTGTACTCACTGCCGGTGTCGACGGTCGGTGACCGCAAGGTCATCACCGACCCCGTCCCCGAGCAGACAGCCGCCACCTACACCGCCCGGGTCATCGACCTCACCCTGTCCCTCGCGGGATGGACCGACCCGGCGCTCATCCAGCTCACCCCCGAGGCGGACGCGGCCCTGATCACCTATCAAGAACGGGTCGAACCGTGGCTCAAGACGCGCGGCGGGCGGCTGGGCCACATCACCGACTGGGCCGGAAAACTCGCCGGAGCGACCGCCCGCATGGCCGCGCTGCTGCACCTCGCCGAACACGGCGGCAACGGCTACGCCCACCCCGTGACCGAGGCCACCATGAACGCGGCCATCGAACTGGGGGAGTACTACACCGCCCACGCCCTCGCCGTGTTCGACGCCATGGGCGCCGACCCGGTCGTCGGCCGTGCCCGCAGCGTGCTGGAAGCGCTGAGGGACAACGGGTGGGAGGACGTCAGCCGACGGGACCTCTTCAGCGCCCTGTCCCGCAGCGAGGTCCCCACCGTCGCCGACCTCGAACCGGCCGTTGCGTTGCTGGAAGAGCACGGATACGTGCGCTCCTACCAACCCGAGAAGACCGGCAAGCGCGGACGGCCCCCGGCGCCCCGCCTCTTGGCCCACCCCGCCCTCCGCCATCGCGGCCGGTGACCTGCCCTCGCCCTCAACCCCTCCCGCACAAACCGCAAAATCCGCAGAAAAGCCGAGACACCCCGCTGACCTGCGACGGGACCCCTGCTCCATCCCGACCGGGGCCCGTCGCACAATCCCGCGATATTCCGCAAAAAACCGAGCACCACCCCACCGGCCGGGGACCGGCCGACGGCCGCCCCTGATTTTTGCGGAATATCGCGGATTTCTGCGGAGCACCACCCACCACCACCCACACACCGCAACGCCGCAGGTCAGCGCCCATCTCTGGTATTTCTGCGGATTTTGCGGTTTGTGCGGCGGCACCTGTCCCTGAACCAGCCTCACAGGAGTGAGCCATGGACGAACACGAGCCCCCCGACCTTCCCGCCGACGACGACCCGACCCTCGTCTTCCTCACCGTCAAAGAGGCTGCTCGCCGACTCCGCATCGGCCGGACCACGTGCTTCGGGCTCATCCGTACCGGAGAACTGGAGTCCGTCATGGTCGGTGGACTTCGCCGGGTCCCGGTCGACGCGCCGGCCGAGTACGCGGCCCGTCTCCGCATCGCCCAACGCGCCGCTTGACGACGCCCGGGGCGGCACTCCCGGACAGGACAGCCCGCCGCCCCGGTCTCCATCCCGACACCAAGAAACAGGAGCCTGCCTGTGGCAGAGGACAAGAAGCGCACCCGACAGCCGAACGGCCGAAGCTCGATCTACTTCGGCAACGACGGCAAATGGCACGGCCGCGTCACCGTGGGCGTACGCGACGACGGCACGCCGGACCGCCGCCATGTCGAGCGCAAGACCAAGACCGAGGTAGCGGAGGCTGTCCGAGAACTGGAGAAGCAGCGAGACGCCAAGACCGTGCGGAAGCCCGGCAAGGCGTGGACGGTCAAGGCGTGGCTGACGCACTGGGTTGAGAACGTCGCGCCCCTCGCCGTTAACGACAACACGATGGTTGGGTACCGCGTGGCCGTCCGGAAGCACCTCATTCCCGGCTTGGGTGCTCACCGTCTCGACAGGCTCAAGCCCGAGCACATCGAGGTGTTCTACGCCAAGATGCAGGCCAACGGCAGCAAGCCCGCGACCGCACACCAGGTGCACCGGACCTTCCGGACCGCGCTCAACGAAGCGGTGCGGCGCGGTCATCTTGGCAAGAACCCGGTGCAGTTGGCCAAGGCGCCGAAAACGGGGGATCACGAGGTGGAGCCCTACACCGTCCATGAGGTGCAGCGGCTGTTGAAGGCAGCTGGCCAACACCGCAACTCCGCGCGGTGGGGTGTCGCCCTCGCACTCGGCCTGCGTCAAGGGGAGGTGCTGGGGTTGCAGTGGGTGGACGTGGACCTTGACGGTGGATTCCTCGTGGTCCGTCGTAGTCGCCACCGGCCGCAGTATGCCCACGGGTGCCCCGAGCCCTGCGGACGCAAGGCCGCCGGGTATTGCCCACAGAAGCGACGGATCAACCCGGAGCTGTCCGTTACCAAATCGCGCGCCGGCCGTCGGGCGGTCGGACTTCCCGAACAGCTTGTTGACCTACTCCGGGCTCACCTCAAGGTGCAGGAGGGTGAGAGGGAAGCGGCCGGGAAGCGGTGGGAGGAGAACGGCCTGGTCTTCCCCGATGAGCATGGCCGTAGTCCGTCTCACCGTCGGGACTGGACCGAATGGAAGGATCTCTTGGCTGAGGCGAAAGTGAGGGACGGTCGGCTGCACGACGCGCGCCACACGGCCGCCACGGTCCTACTCATCCTCGGTGTCCCTGAACGGGCCGTCATGGGCCTCATGGGGTGGTCGACAACGGCCATGGCCGCTCGTTATCAGCACATGGTGGACGCCGTGCGGACGGACATCGCGAAGCAAGTGGACGGACTGATCTGGAAGCCCGAGACGGATCGGCCGGACGACGATGGCGGTGGAGCCGTTGGGAAGCTTGTGCCGGCTGGTTAGGGCGGTTGCGGGCCGCAGTTCCTCGTATGAGAGGTGCGGCTCAACCTGCCGAAAACTCGTGCGCATCCGTTCTCCGGCCGCGACATCCTTCCCTTATGGATGAAGGACTTGTGGCGCTAGTGACGGCGGGCGTCGGGCTGGTTGGGGCGCTTGGCGGCGCAGCCATGGGCGGACTGGCTGCGGTCCGTGGGGCGCGTTTGGGAGCGGAGACCACGGCGCGCGCGACGATCGAACAGGTACGGACGCAGGAGCGTGCTCAACACGACCACTGGTTGCGGGATGAGAGGAAGCGTGCGGCGGTCCTCATGCTTGAGGCGTACGACAGGTTCACCATTGCCGCATCCAACGTCACGCGCATGTTCGACCTGGAGATCGAGGCATCACCCGACGTCTGGAGCGCCTATAACGCCAGCATGAACGAGATTCGGAGGGCCTACTTCCCCCTCCGTCTCCTCGGACCCGCTCGGGTGCATCAGGCCGCACGTGGGCTCTGGCAGTTGATCGAGGAGTACCACGAAGGGATTGAGGAGTGGGCCGACGGCATCATGACGGCGACGGACGAAACCAGGGCGGGGTGGGGGACTCGTGAGGAGCAGCAGAGGTACACCCTCGGACGGGCACACAGCGACCTGATTGATGCTGTGAGCGAGTCATTGCAGGGAAATCATTCCGTCCCACGCCCCAACTGAGACGGAAACTGAGACGCACGGCCAAAGGGCGGCACCCCATACGGGGTGCCGCCCTTCCCTTTTGCCTGGTCAGTCATCCAGAGGCCGTGGCGGGAATCGAACCCGCGTAACTCGCTTTGCAGGCGAGTCCCTGAACCACTCGGGCACACGGCCGTGGTTGGTGAGTTGACCGTAGGGCCGGGCGGTGGGGCGGGACAAGGGGGCCGGTCGTGCTGCAACGGGACTGCCATACCGCGTTCATGAATGGTCGGGTGGGGGGGCAGCGGTCGTACGACCAAGGTCTCGGTCGTGGACCGTCTTTCGACAGGGGTCAAGGCGGGGGATGGGCCTTACGCTGGCCCGCATGACCGTCCTCGAACCGCGTGACGCCGATGTCACGGATGCTGCTTCCGACCTGGCCGACGAGTGTCGGGGCGGGGTGCTGGGGCGGTCGTATCGGGCGCTCAGCGTCGGAATCGTGTCCGTTGTGCTGTTGATCGCCTTTGAAGCGACGGCTGTTGGGACGGCCATGCCCGTTGCCGCCCGGGAGCTGGACGGGGTGGCGTTGTACGCGTTCGCGTTCTCCGGGTACTTCACGACCAGTCTGTTCGGGATGGTGTTCGCCGGGCAGTGGTCGGACCGGCGGGGGCCGCTCGGGGCGTTGACCACCGGGATCGGGGCGTTCGCCGCCGGGTTGCTGGTCGCGGGGACCGCCCAGGTCATGTGGGTGTTCATTCTGGGGCGGGCCGTGCAGGGGCTGGGCGGTGGGCTGGTCATCGTCGCTCTGTACGTCGTCATCGGGCGGGCCTATCCGGAGCGGTTGCGGCCCGGCATCGTGGCCGCGTTCGCCGCGAGCTGGGTGGTGCCGTCCGTCGTCGGGCCGCTCGCCGCCGGCGCGGTCACCGAACAGCTGGGCTGGCGTTGGGTGTTCATCGGGATTCCCGTGCTTGTCGTGTTTCCGGTCGCGCTCGCCCTTCCTCAGATACGGCGGCGGGCGGCCGGGCCCGTGGGCGACACCGGTGAGCCGCCCGGCTCCTTCGACCGGCGTCGTATCCGGCTCGCTCTCGGGATCTCGCTCGGTGCCGGGCTCTTTCAGTACGCCGCTCAGGATCTGACGTGGTTCTCGCTGGTCCCGGCCGCCGCGGGTGTCGCGCTGCTCGTGCCGGCCGTGCTCGGGCTGTTGCCGCGCGGTACGTACCGGGCGGCGCGGGGGCTGCCCTCGGTCGTGCTGTTGCGCGGGCTGGGGGCCGGGGCGTTCATCTCGGCCGAGTCCTTCGTGCCGTTGATGCTGGTGACCCAGCGGGGGCTGTCGCCGACGCTGGCCGGGTTCTCGCTCGCGGCGGGCGGCGGGACGTGGGCGCTCGGGTCGTGGGTGCAGGCGCGGGCGCGGGTCGAGCCGTACCGGGAGCGGCTGATGACCTTCGGGATGGTGCTGGTGGCCGGTGCGATCGCCGCCGCTCCGAGCGTCCTCGTCCATACGGTTCCCGTGTGGACCATGGCCGTCGCGTGGGGGTTCGGGTGTTTCGGGATGGGGCTGGTGATGTCCTCCACCAGCGTGCTGCTGCTCCAGCTCTCCGCGCCGGAGGAGGCCGGCACCAACTCGGCCGCGCTGCAGATCTCCGACGGGCTGTCCAATGTCGTGCTGCTGTCCGTCGGCGGGGCCGCGTTCGGTGCGCTGGGCGGGGGCACGGTCGGGCATGTGGTCGGTCCGGTGAGCGGCGGCTCGCATCCGGCCGCGTTCGCCGCCGTGTTCCTGCCGATGGCGGGGGTGGCGTTGGTGGGGGCCTGGGTGACCACGCGGGTGCGGAAGGAATCACGGTGACACCACGTGGTACCGCGCGGTACCGTTGAGGCATGGCTGGACTGAACCTGCGGTTTACGGACGAGGAACTCGATGCCCTGCGCGATCGCGCGGCGGCGGAGGGGCGCAGCATGCAAGCCTTTGCGCACGATGCGGTGATTGCGGCCATAAATGAGCACTCGCGACTGTTCAACGAGGCGGCTGACCATGTGCTGAAGGCCAGCGCCGAGCTGAACCGGAGGCTGGCCTGATGCACTACCTCACGCTTCCCGAGTCGCTGAACCTCGCGAAGCGCCTCGAAGCGGACGAAGTGCGCGACTATGGCCTTCTCGACTCGGCGCTCGTGCGCCCCCAGGCGAGTGTGTTCGGGCAGGACGCCTATCCGGACGTATGGCAGAAAGCCGCCGCACTCATGGAGTCCCTCGCCCGGAACCACGCTCTCGTGGACGGGAACAAGCGCATCGCCTGGTACGCGACGTGGGTCTTCCTGCACATGAACGGACACCCCCTGGACGCGGAATTCGACGTGGACGAGGCGGAGCAGTTCGTGCTGGACGTCTGCCAGGGCGCTCTGGACGTGTCCAAGATCGCTGCTCAGCTGCCGCGTTACGCGCGGCGCTGACCACTCCCGCGATCTGTGACCTCAGTCCCATCCCCACCAGCCCCGGCGTCGTCCGCACGTTGACACCGCCGGCCCGCCGGTAAGGTGGCCCGGTTGTCATACGTGGCCGAAGCTGAACATCGAGCACCGAGCCCGGAGCCCCGAGCCGAAGCTCAAGCCGACGCAGACGCCCTCGCCGAGCCGCCCTACCAACCAAACGGAGACCGTGACTACCACCGCCGCCTCCTCCGCCAACACCCACCACCTCTCCCCGGCCTTCCCCGGCCGCGCCCCCTGGGGCACCGCCAGCAAGCTGCGTGCCTGGCAGCAGGGGGCGATGGAGAGGTATGTCCAGGAGCAGCCGCGGGACTTTCTCGCGGTCGCGACGCCGGGCGCCGGCAAGACGACCTTCGCGCTCACCCTCGCCTCCTGGCTGCTGCACCACCATGTCGTGCAGCAGGTGACCGTGGTCGCGCCGACCGAGCACCTGAAGAAGCAGTGGGCGGAAGCGGCCGCGCGGATAGGGATCAAGCTCGACCCGGAGTACAGCGCCGGGCCGCTCGGCAAGGACTACGACGGGGTCGCCGTCACCTACGCGGGCGTCGGCGTGCGCCCCATGCTGCACCGCAACCGTGTGGAGCAGCGCAAGACCCTCGTCATCCTCGACGAGATCCACCACGCCGGTGACTCGAAGTCGTGGGGCGAGGCGTGCCTGGAGGCGTTCGAGCCCGCCACTCGGCGGCTCGCGCTCACGGGTACGCCCTTCCGGTCCGACACCAACCCCATTCCCTTCGTGACGTACGAAGAAGGGAACGACGGGATCCGGCGGTCCTCCGCCGACTACACCTACGGCTACGGCAACGCGCTCGCCGACCACGTCGTCCGGCCGGTCATCTTCCTCTCCTACAGCGGCAACATGCGCTGGCGGACCAAGGCCGGGGACGAGATCGCCGCGCGGCTCGGCGAACCCATGACCAAGGACGCGATCAGCCAGGCCTGGCGTACGGCGCTGGATCCGCGCGGTGAGTGGATGCCGAGCGTGCTGCGCGCCGCCGACCAGCGGCTGACCGAGGTCAGGAAGGGCATCCCGGACGCGGGCGCCCTCGTCATCGCCTCCGACCAGGACTCCGCGCGCGCCTACGCCAAGCTGATCCGCGAGATCACGGGCAGCAAGGCGACCGTCGTGCTGTCGGACGACACCGGTGCCTCCAAGCGCATCGACGACTTCGCCGCGAGCAACGACCGGTGGATGGTCGCCGTGCGCATGGTGTCGGAGGGCGTCGACGTGCCTCGGCTCGCCGTCGGGGTCTACGCCACCACCATCTCCACGCCCCTCTTCTTCGCCCAGGCCGTCGGGCGTTTCGTGCGGTCACGGCGGCGCGGTGAGACCGCCTCCGTGTTCCTCCCGACCGTCCCCGACCTCCTCACCTTCGCCAACGAGATGGAGGTCGAGCGCGACCACGCCCTCGACAAGCCCAAGAAGGAGGGCGAGGAGGACCCGTACGCCGAGTCCGAGCAGGAGATGGACGAGGCGAACAAGGAGCAGGACGAGGACACCGGCGAGCAGGAGCAGTTCGCCTTCGAGGCGCTGGAGTCCGAGGCCGTCTTCGACCGGGTGCTCTACGACGGCGCCGAGTTCGGCATGCAGGCGCATCCGGGGAGCGAGGAGGAGCAGGACTACCTCGGTATCCCCGGGCTCCTCGAACCCGACCAGGTGCAGCTGCTGCTCCAGAAGCGGCAGGCCCGGCAGATCGCGCACAGCCGCAAGAAGCCGGACGAGGAGGCCGACCTGCTGGAACTGCCCGCCGAGCGGCGGCCGGTCGTCTCCCACAAGGAGATGATGGAGCTGCGGAAGTCGCTCAACACCATGGTCTCCGCGTACGTCCACCAGACCGGCAAACCGCACGGCGTCATCCACACCGAGCTGCGCCGCGCGTGCGGCGGCCCGCCGAGCGCCGAGGCCACGGCGGGGCAGCTGCGGCAGCGCATCGCGAAGGTCCAGGAGTGGGCCACGCGCATGCGGTGACGCTGGCGCTGTGCCTGGCCGTGTTCCGCCGCTCGGATGTCGGCTGCCAGCCGTCTGTGGCTGGTCGCGCCCACGCGGCGGAGCCGCATATCGACACAGCCCCGCGCCCCTTTGGGGCGCTACACGAACCCGTGCATATCAGTCTGAACCGAACCGGTCCGTACCAGGCAGTGCCCGGATTCTGGACGGAGACTTCCGCTCAGCGAACCGGCTTCGCTACTGTCCCGCTACGCACACGCCCCGTGGCAGCGCCGCCGCGGAGCGCAGCCGTGAAGCGACTGGGCCCGGACACGCCGGGCCGCCTCGCCGATCGGCGGCCTCTGTAGCGCGTCACTGACGGGACTCGGTGACGCATCCGCCGCGAGGAGGCCGCCGACCTCACCACTTAAGGAGTGGGCGTCGTGACCGCGGAGACCTCCCAGACGCTCGACCGGGGACTGCGCGTCCTCAAACTGCTGGCCGATACGGACCACGGGCTGACCGTCACCGAACTGTCCAACAAACTGGGCGTCAACCGGACCGTCGTGTACCGGTTGCTGGCCACCCTGGAACAGCACGCTCTCGTACGACGTGATCTCGGCGGCCGGGCCCGGGTCGGGCTCGGGGTGCTGCGGCTCGGCCGCCAGGTGCACCCCCTCGTACGGGAGGCGGCGCTGCCCGCGCTGCGGTCGCTGGCCGAGGACATCGGGGCGACCGCCCATCTCACCCTGGTCGACGGGGCGGACGCCCTCGCCGTCGCGGTGGTCGAGCCGACCTGGACCGACTACCACGTGGCCTACCGGGCCGGTTTCCGCCACCCCCTGGACCGGGGCGCCGCGGGCCGGGCGATTCTCGCCGCCCGGCACAAGGGCGCGGACGAGCCCGGATACACCCTGACGCACGGGGAGTTGGAGGCAGGCGCGAGCGGCGCCGCGGCTCCGCTGCTCGGGGTCACGGGGGTCGAGGGCAGCGTCGGCGTGGTGATGCTGGCCGACGCGGTGCCCGAGCGGGTGGGGCCGAGGGTCGTGGACGCGGCCCGCGAGGTGGCCGAGGCCCTGCGCTGAGGCGTTCATGACGATCGGGTGACCGGCGCACGGCCGAAAGTGACCGTCGCGTTAGATTGATCCCGTGCTCCTCTCTCGCCTCACGCGCCCCTGGGCCGTAGCCGTCTGTGCCCTGCCCGTCGTGGCGCTGCTCGCCACGGCGGCCTTCGCGCCGCTGCCGTTCTCGCTGACGCAGCCCGGTCTCACCGCGAACGTGCTCGGCGAGAACAAGGGCACCCCGGTCATCACGATCACCGGGGCGCCCGTGCGCACGACGAGCGGCCAGTTGCGCATGACCACGATCGAGGCGACCGGACCCGATCAGCATGTGTCGCTGAGCGATGTGATCGACAGCTGGTTCCGCACCGACCGGGCGGTCATGCCCCGTGACTCGGTCTACCCGAGCGGCAACAGCGTCAAGGAGATCGAGCAGCACAACACCGAGCAGATGCAGGAGTCGCAGAGCGACGCGACCACGGCCGCGCTCGACTACCTGAACCTCAGCGACAAGAAGGTGAAGGTCACGCTCACGCTCGCGGATGTGGGCGGCCCCAGCGCGGGGCTGCTGTTCACCCTGGGGATCATCGACAAGCTCAAGGGCGACGGCAACGGCGGCGACCTCACGGGCGGTCGCACCATCGCCGGTACGGGGACGATCGGCACCGACGGCACGGTCGGCCCGGTCGGGGGAGTGGCCCTCAAGACCCAGGCCGCGCGCCGCGACGGGGCGACGGTGTTCCTGGTGCCGAAGGCCGAGTGCTCGGACGCCAAGTCCGAACTGCCCAAGGGGCTAAGGCTGGTGGCGGTCACCTCGCTGAAGGGCGCGGTGAGCGCCCTGGAGGCGCTGGAGTCGGGCAAGGGCTCCGTACCGGGCTGTTAGGGCTTGTCCGAGTCCTAGGCCACGGCCGGCTTCGGCCCGTTCGGCGCGGCGGCCAGCCGCAGGCCCACCTCTACGAGGGTCCAGCCGAGGCGGGTACGGAGTTCCTGCCGGGGCGCCCTGGCCTCGGCGGCGAGGCGGTGGGCCGCGGCCTCGGCCTGGAGTTCGGCGGTGCGGGTGTGGTGCAGCGCGAGGTGGGTCTCGGGATGCATGGACGTTGCCTCTCTGGGGTCGGTCGGACCGTCGGTCCGTCAGTCCGTGGCGATCGGGAAGGTGTGCGTGTGGATGCGGACGCGCTCGGCGTCCGGGGCGTCCGCCATCTCGGGCAGGTCGCGGTAGCTCTCGACGAGGTCGTGCATCTTCTCGATGAGTTCGTTGGCGAGTTGGGGCGTCAGCCGCAGCGTCATGTCGCTCATGTCGTTGCCCTGGACCCAGTCCTCGGACCAGGTGTGCCGGTTGCCGAGCCAGGTGGTCAGCTCCTGGGCGTGCTTCGTCGCCACCTCGTACATGATCATGTCGAGGGCGCCGCGGACGGCGGGAGTGGCGTCCTTGAACAGGGCGTCGTCGAACATCGTCCCGTCGTGGGCGGCCCGCCACCACCGCTCCCGCCCCTTGCCGTGCTCCGGGGCGTCCTCGACGAAGCCGTGGGCCGCGAGCTGGCGCAGGTGGTAGCTGGTGGCTCCGCTCGACTCGCCCAGTCTTGCGGCGAGTTGGGACGCGGTGGCGGGACCGTCGAAGCGCAGTGAGTCGAGCAGTTGCATGCGCAGGGGATGGGCCAGCCCGCGCAGTGAGCGGGCGTCGAGATGGTGGATCCGGCGTTCTTGGGGCTCTGGCTCCGGCATGCGTCCAAAGATAGCGTTGCAAAGAACCCTTTGCAACGCCTCTTTTGCATCAACTTCTTTGCAAGCAGTCCTTGGCAACTACCCCTCGCTGCGCCCTACTTCACCAACCCCTCCGCCTTCATCCAGTCCAGCGCCACCTGATGCGGGTCCTCCCCGTCGACGTCCACCTTGGCGTTCAGCGCCTGCGCCACCGTGTTGTTCAGCTTCTTCGTGACCGGGGCGAGGACCTCCGCGATGGCCGGCCACTTCTTCAGGGCCTTGGTGTTGATCTCGGGTGCCGCGTTGTAGTTGGGGAAGAACTTCTTGTCGTCGGCCATCACCGCGAGGTTCATCGACTTGATGCGCCCGTCGGTCGTGAAGACCTCGCCGTAGGTGCAACTGCCCTTCTTCACCTGGGTGTAGATGATCCCGGTGTCCATCTGCGTGATGTTCTTCGCGGGCAGACTCATCCCGTACGCCTTCTCCATGCCGGGCAGCCCGTCCGCGCGGTTGGCGAACTCGCTCTCCACGCACACCGTCACCGCGCCCGGGTCCTTCTTGGCCAGCGCGGCCACGTCCGAGAGCGTCTTCGTGCCGTACTTCTCGAAGTTGGCCTGGTTCATGGCGAGTGCGTAGGTGTTGTTGAGGGCGGAGGGAGGCAGCCAGGTCAGGCCGTTCTTCAGGTCCGCGTCCCGTACCGCCTGCCACTGCTTCATCGGGTCGGTGATCGGCTTGCTGTTGCCGAGGTAGGTGATCCACGCGGTGCCGGTGTACTCGTACATCCCGTCCGCGTCACCGGACTTGACGGCCTCCCGCGCTCCGATCGACCCCTGGATGCCGGTCCGGTCCAGGACGTCCGCGCCGGCCGCCTCGAAGGCGATGCCCATCATCGCGCCGAGGATGAGCTGCTCGGTGAACTCCTTCGAGGTGACGGTGAGATGGGCGCCCTTGAGGGGCTCGCCCTTGCCGACCGTGCCGGGGCCGACGTCGTCGACCATCGGGGAGCCGCTGGTCAGTCCGCAGCCGGAGACGACGATCAGCGCGCCGACCGTCACCAGACAGGTGCGTTTCACGCGCCCGCCTCCAATCCCCGTGGCCGCAGCAGCAGTTCGGCCAGGGAGGCCAGCCAGTCCACCAGCAGCGCGAGGCTGACCGTGAGGATCGAGCCGAGGACCAGGACGGGCATCCGCTGGGTGGTGATGCCGGTCGTGATCAGTACGCCGAGGCCGCCGCCCCCGCCGAAGGTCGCCAGAGTCGCCGTACCGACGTTGAGGACCAGGGCGGTTCGGACGCCGGCCAGGATCAGTGGCACGGCGAGGGGCAGCTCCACCCGTCCCAGGACGCCGAGTTGGGACATGCCGATGCCTCGGGCCGCCTCCAGCAGAGTCGGGTCGTTGGCCTTCAGGCCGGCGATGGTGTTGGACAGCACCGGCAGGACGGCGTAGATGATGATGCCGATCAGGGCCGCCTTCTCGCCGGTGCCCAGCCAGATCACCAGCAGGGCCAACAGGCCGATCGCCGGGGTGGCCTGGCCCATGTTGGCGAAGGTCATCGCCACCGGGGCGGCCTTCCGGAACGCCCGCCGGGTCAGCAGGATGCCCAGCGGGATCGCGATGATCAGCACGAAGAACGTGGAGATCACGGTGAGTTGGACGTGCTGCCAAAGCGCCTTGCTCACCTGGCCGTTGGACAGGGCGTTCTCCGAAATCGCGTCCAGGTGCGCCTGGTTGAACCACAGCCAGGTCGCCAGCAGGACCGCCACCAGGAACGCGGGCAGGATCGTCAGCTTCTGCCAGGTGATCCGGCGCTTGGGGGGAGGCGGAGACGCCGGGGCCGCCGTCTCCTCCTCTTCCAGCTCGGGAGTCGTGGTCACGCCTTCTCCTCCCCTCCGGCGCCCTCCTGCTCGGCGTGCGTCTGGAGGGCCCGGGCCTCCTCCAGGTCGTGCTGCGCCTCCATCGCCTCCAGCCGGTCGGCCTCCAGGAGTTCGTGCACGGAGTTCATCAGCGTCTCCATGTCGACGACACCGATGTACTCGCCGCGCCGGCCGGTCACCGCGACCCGCCCCGCGTTGTCCGTCAGCACGGCCTCCAGCGCGTCCCGGAGCGTCGCGTCCCGGGTCACCGTGTCGCTGACCAGCGTGCCCGCCCGGGCCAGTGAGCCCTTGGCGCGCATCATGTCGCCGCGCCGCAGCCACTTGTAGGGCCGGCCGCGCTTGTCGAGCAGGAGGATCTCGTTGGTGCCGCTGTCCCGGAGCTTGTTGAAGATGGTCTGGAGCGGGTCGTCCACCGTGACCGTCGGATAGTCGGTGATCTCCACGTCCCGTACACGGGTGAGGTTCAGCCGCTTCAGGGCGGCCCCGGCGCCGACGAACCCCGACACGAAGTCGTCCGCCGGGTTGGTGAGGATCGCCTCCGGGGTGTCGAACTGTGCGATGTGCGAGCGTTCGCGCAGTACGGCGATCCGGTCGCCGAGTTTGATCGCCTCATCGAAGTCGTGGGTGACGAAGACGATCGTCTTGTGGAGTTCGTGCTGGAGCCTGATCAGCTCGTCCTGGAGGTGGTCGCGGGTGATCGGGTCGACCGCGCCGAACGGCTCGTCCATCAACAGCACCGGCGGATCGGCCGCCAACGCCCTTGCCACGCCCACGCGTTGCTGCTGACCGCCGGAGAGCTGGCGCGGATAGCGGCCCTGGAACTCGCCGGCGTCGAGACCGACCAGGTCGAGCATCTCCTCCACCCGGTCCCTGATCCGGGACTTCGACCAGCCGATCATCCGCGGGACGAGCGCGATGTTCTGGGCGACCGTCATGTGCGGGAAGAGTCCGCTGGACTGGATCGCGTAGCCGACCTTGCGGCGCAGCCTCACCGGGTCGATGTCGGTGACGTCCTCGCCGTTGATGCGGATCCGGCCGCCGGTCGGTTCGATCAGCCGGTTGATCATCTTGAGCGTGGTCGACTTGCCGCAGCCGGAGGGCCCGACGAAGACGACCAACTCACCCGCCTTGATCTCCATGTTGACGCTGTCGACCGCCGGCTGCGGGGTGCCGGGGTACCGCTTGGTCAGGTTCTCCAGCTCGATGGAGGCGCCGGAGGTCGTCGTGGCTTGCTCAGGCACGGATCCCCCTGGGAATGGTCAGCCGTCCGAGAAGGACGTACGCGGCGTCGAACAGCAGCGCCAGGACGATGATCCCGAGCGTGCCCGCGAGCACCTGGTTGAGGGCGTTCTTGCTGCCCAGGGAGCCGATGCCGCGGAAGATCTCGTTGCCGAGGCCGGGCCCGGAGGCGTACGCCGCGATGGCCGCGATGCCCATCAGCATCTGGGTGGAGACCCGGATACCGGTGAGGATCGGCGGCCAGGCCAGCGGCAGTTCGACCCGCGCGAGCCGCATCAGCCGGGACATCCCGATGCCCTTCGCCGCGTCCACCAGGGACGGGTCGACCCCGCGCAGCCCCACGATCGCGTTCCGGACGATCGGCAGCAGGCCGTACAGCGTCAAAGCGATCACCGTGGGCGGGACGCCGAGCCCCACGATCGGAATGAGCAGACCGATCATGGCGAGCGACGGAATGGTCAGAATGGTCGAGGTGGCCGTGGTGGCGAGGTTGCCCGCCCACTCGCTCCGGTACGTCACGACCCCGATCACCACGCCGATGAGCGTGGCCACGACCATGCACTGGAAGACCGCGCTGGCGTGTTGGTAGGCGTCGGTGAGCAGCTGCTGGTGCCGGTTGCCCAAGTACTCCCAGAAGCTCACATGCACACACCCCTACGTCGGCCAGGTCGTCCCTTCCGGGTCCTCGGCCGCCTGCTCCACGAGCGGGATGATCCGCAGTGGAACGGGGTTCTCCATCACGATCGCGGTGGCGGCCCGGACAATGCCATCAAAACCGACAACCCGGTCGATGACCCGCTGGAGATCGGCGTTCGAGCGGGCCACCAGCCGGCACAGCATGTCCCCGCTGCCGGTGGTGGTGTGCAGTTCGAGGACCTCCGGGACGGTTGCCAAGTGCGCCCGGACGTCCGGGCCTTGTCCCTGCCGGATCTCCAGCGTCGCGAACGCCGTGACCGGATAGCCGAGCGCCGCCGGATCGACCTGCGGGCCGAAGCCGCGGATGACTCCATTCGACTGAAGCCGGTCCAGCCGCGCCTGTGCCGTCCCCCGGGCGACCCCGAGCCGCCGGGACATCTCCAGCACGCCGATGCGCGGCTCCTCGGCCAGCAGCACGATGATCCGGCCGTCGAGCTGATCGATCCCCATGGTGTCCGCCTCCGAGGATGGTCATCCTGTACAGAAAGCCCGCCGAAACGGTCGTATCACTGAACAAGATGCCCAGCGAAAACGCAAACTATTGCGCACCTTGCGGGGGAGGGGGAGCCTGCGCTCATGACGCAGACCACTCACCGGACTCCCGACACCGCCCGGCAGGCCGACCCCTTCCCGGTCAAGGGAATGGACGCGGTCGTCTTCGCCGTGGGCAACGCCAAGCAGGCGGCGCACTACTACTCCACGGCCTTCGGCATGACGCTGGCCGCCTACTCCGGACCGGAGAACGGCAGCCGCGAGACCGCCTCGTACGTCCTCACCAACGGCTCCGCCCGCTTCGTCTTCACCTCCGTGATCAAGCCCGCCACGCCCTGGGGCGAGTTCCTCACCCGCCATGTGGCCGAGCACGGCGACGGCGTCGTCGACCTCGCCATCGAGGTGCCGGACGTCCGCGCCGCCCACGCCTACGCGGTCGGGCACGGCGCCCGCTCGCTCGCCGAACCGCACGAGCTGAAGGACGAGCACGGCACGGTCGTCCTCGCCGCGATCGCGACCTACGGCGAGACCCGCCACACCCTGGTCGAGCGCGTCGACTACGACGGCCCGTACCTCCCCGGCTTCGCCCCCGCCGACCCGCTCGTCGAGGCGCCCGCCCACCGCACGTTCCAGGCCATCGACCACTGCGTCGGCAATGTCGAGCTCGGCCACATGAACGAGTGGGTCGGTTTCTACAACAAGGTCATGGGCTTCACGAACATGAAGGAGTTCGTGGGCGACGACATCGCGACCGAATACAGCGCGCTGATGTCGAAGGTCGTCGCCGACGGCACCCTGAAGGTCAAGTTCCCGATCAACGAGCCGGCCGTCGCCAAGAAGAAGTCCCAGATCGACGAGTACCTGGAGTTCTACGGCGGCGCGGGCGTCCAGCACATCGCGCTCAACACCAACGACATCGTGCGGACGGTACGGACGATGCGCGCGGCCGGGGTCAAGTTCCTCGACACCCCCGACTCGTACTACGACACCCTCGGCGAGTGGGTCGGCGACACCCGGGTCCCCGTCGAGACCCTGCGCGAGCTGAAGATCCTCGCCGACCGCGACGAGGACGGGTACCTTCTCCAGATCTTCACCAAGCCGGTCCAGGACCGTCCTACGGTGTTCTTCGAACTCATCGAGCGGCACGGCTCGATGGGCTTCGGGAAGGGCAACTTCAAGGCCCTGTTCGAGGCGATCGAGCGGGAGCAGGAAAAGCGGGGCAACCTGTAACTCACGGGTCCCGCGAGGGACTTGGGAGGACCGTGGCCGACGCGCCCATCGACCTGACCGCACCGGCCGTGCGCTGGCTCTGGAACAAGGGCACCCTGCACGAACCCACGGTCCTCCAGTCGTTCGCCCTCGACGAGGTCCACCAGCGCCTGTACGTCCTCCAGTTGAGACAGGGCGGCGCCGACGCGGGCAACCTCTGCCTCAACCAGCTGGACTACAAAGGCGCGTTGCTCGGCCACATGCACCTCCAGGGCTTCGGGCACGGCGTCAGCATGGGCGTGCAGAACACGCCCGACGGCGACGTCTGGATCTGGACCGAGGCCGCCGCGAAGGCCGGCTCCGGCGGCGCCTACGGCCAAGCCGTCACCCGCTTCCACTTCGCGAACGGCACGGTCCGCACCGCCGCCGACGTCGCGATCCGCAAGCCGATCGCGAACTCCACCAACAACCAGCCCACGGTCTGCATGGCCTCCAACCGCATCGCCATCCGCTACCGCATGGCCAACAAACCCCGTTACCGCATATGGGACTTGGACGCCTTCGTCGCCCGCGACTACGCCACACCGCTCGCCGACATACCCCAGACCGGCGCCCACCCGGACCCGGCGATCCCGTTCCAGGGCTACGCCCTCGACGGCGACCACCTCTACCAACTCGCGGGCACCGCCTACGACTCCACCACCAACCCGCCCGCGAAACACGGCAACACCTACATCTCCTGCCTCGACATCCGCACCGGCGAACTGCTCCAGCAGTCCCGCACGGAGGCCGGTTACTCCCTCACCTACCGCGAACCGGAGGGACTGGCCGTCCGCACGAAGCCCGGCACCCGCCTGTGTCTGGGCTTCGGGACCGGAGAAGCCGGGGCGCGCCGCTTCTCGCTCTGCCACAAGCCGTAGGCGCGGCCCCGACCTCAACCCGTCTTCTCCTGCGGCTCCTTGTCCTGCGGTTCCTTGTCCTGCGGTTCCTTGTCCGTGGGAAGGGGCTCGGCCGGCGGCTCGCCCAGTTCCGCCAGCGCCTGCTGCGCCAGCGGCACCCGCAGCGGGGAGAAGTACGGGTTGATCTGGAGCGCCTCCTGGAGATGGCGGCGCGCGGACGCGGCCTTGTCCAAGTCCCGCTCGATCATGCCCCGGTGGAACGCGTACAGGGCGTCCCGCACCCCGCCGCCGTGCACCTTGTCCGTCGCGACCGACGCGAACTTCAGCGCCTCCGCGTGCTGCCCGGCCCGGTGCAGCGCCCACCCCAGCGCGTCCGCGACCGGGATCCCCGGCTGCCGGGCCCACTCGCCGCGCAGCCGCCGTACGGCGTCCCGCGCGTCCCCGTGGTCGGCCTCGAACACACCGAGCACCAGCTCGTCGTCGACGCCGCCCGCCGTGTCCCGGGTCACCAGGGTCCGCAGGGTGTCGTACTGCACCCGGGCCGCCTGGGTGAGGCCCAGCGACTCGTACAACTCGCCCAGTTCCAGGGCGTATTCGGGGGTCGGCTGCTTGGCGAGGGCGACCTGGTAGGCGTTCAGCGCCTCCGAGGTGCGGCCCAGGGCCGCCAGGGCGCGGCCCTCACCGGCGAGCGCCTCCCGCTGGTCGGGGTCGATCCGTACGGCCGCCTCGAAGTGCCGTAGCGCCACCTCCCGGTCCCCGCGCTCCCAGGCCAGCTCACCGGCCCGCTGCCACCAGGCCGCCTGTTCGGCGGGCGCGGTCGCCCGGGCCGCCGCGTCGGCGAGCTGGGCGGCGGCGTCCTCGCGCCAGCCCCGGTCGCGGTAGACCTCGGCGGCGCGCGCCATCACGGCGGGGCCGGAGTGCAGCTCCTGGAGCTTTTCGAGGGTCCGCCGGGTCGCCTTGTAGTCGCCGAGGCCGGTGTAGGCGTCGATCAGCAGCGGATACGTCGTCCAGCGCTTCGGAGACAGCTTCACCGCGGCCTCGCCCCAGGTCCGGGCCGCCCGGAAGTCCCGCCGTTCGTTCGCCAGGGCCGTCAGACCGTCCATCGCCACGGCGCTCGCGTCGTTGCCCTTCGCGCGGACCTTCAGCGAGGTGTGGAGCGCGTCGTCGGCCTTCGGGTAGTACAGGGCGTCGCCGGTCCGCCGGCCCTGCTCCACGTAGGCCACTCCCAGCACCGCCCAGGAGCGCGCGTCCGTCGGACGGGCCCGCACCCGGGCCTCGCGGTCGCCGATCAGCGCGGCCAGGTCGGGCAGCGCGGCCGGTACTCCCGCGGTGACGGCGGTGAGCGCCTGTGTCTTGGGTCCCGGCGCCGGTGGCGGCACCCGGCGCGGTTCCTCGGGCAGCAGCCACAGCAGCCCGCCGACCATGGCGCACCCGGCGACCGAGGCGATCAGCACCCGCCGCAGCACGGGGGAGCGGCGCTTGCGAGGCTCCGCCACCAGGGACGTACCCGGGCTCCGCTGTTCGTTCTCCATGGAGCTCACTCTGCGTCAGTACGACTACCGCATCCCGGCAGCCGAAGCCGCGCGTGGACGGGGTTCACACCGATGGCCGCGAGTGCGACGCTGTGATCATGAGCCGTATCGAAGCGCCTCGCGACCACGACACCGGACCCCTGCTCGACCGTCTGCTGGCCGGTCTGCCCGCCGAGGCCGTCCTCACCGACCCGGACGTCACGGTCTCGTACGCCAACGACATGGCGAGCTTCTGCCCGTCCGGCACCCCGGCCGTCGTCGTGCTGCCGCGCACGGTCGAACACGTCCAGCACGTGATGCGCGTCGCCACCGAACTGCGCGTCCCGGTCGTCCCGCAGGGCGCCCGCACCGGCCTGTCGGGCGCGGCGAACGCGTCCGAGGGATGCATCGTGCTGTCCCTCGTCAAGATGGACCGCGTCCTGGAGATCAGCCCGGTCGACCGCATCGCGGTCGTCGAGCCGGGCGTCATCAACGCGACGCTCTCCCGCGCGGTCAACGAACACGGCCTGTACTACCCGCCGGATCCCTCCAGTTGGGAGATGTGCACGATCGGCGGCAACATCGGCACCGCATCGGGCGGGCTGTGCTGCGTGAAGTACGGGGTGACGGCCGAGTACGTCCTGGGCCTGGACGTGGTCCTCGCCGACGGGCGACTCATGACCACCGGCCGGCGTACGGCCAAGGGTGTCGCCGGATACGACCTGACCCGGCTGTTCGTCGGCTCGGAGGGCTCGCTCGGCATCGTCGTGAAGGCGGTGCTGGCGCTCAAGCCGCAGCCGCCCCAACAGCTCGTCCTGGCAGCCGAGTTCGGGTCCGCGGCCGCCGCGTGCGACGCCGTGTGCCGGATCATGGCGGGCGGGCACGTGCCGTCCCTCCTCGAACTGATGGACCGTACGACCGTCAAGGCCGTCAACGACCTCGCGCACATGGGACTGCCGGAGAGCACGGAGGCGCTGCTCCTCGCGGCCTTCGACACGCTCGACCCCGCCGCCGACCTGGCCGCCGTAGCAGCCCTCTGCGAGGCCGCCGGAGCCACCCAGGTGGTGCCCGCCGAGGACGCGGCCGAGTCCGAACTGCTGCTCCAGGCACGGCGGTTGTCGCTCACGGCGCTGGAGGCGGTCAAGGGCACGACGATGATCGACGACGTGTGCGTGCCCCGGTCGCGGCTCGGCGAGATGCTCGAAGGGGTCGAACGGATCGCGGAGAAGTACCAGTTGACGATCGGCGTCTGCGCGCACGCGGGCGACGGCAACACGCATCCCACCGTGTGCTTCGACGCGCAGGACCTTGACGAGTCCCGGCGCGCCCGTGAGTCCTTCGACGAGATCATGGCCCTCGGCCTGGAGCTCGGCGGCACCATCACCGGCGAACACGGCGTCGGCGTCCTGAAGAAGGAGTGGCTGGCCCGCGAGATCGGGCCGGTGGGCGTGGAGATGCAGCGGGCGGTCAAGGCGACCTTCGACCCGCTGGGCATCCTCAACCCCGGCAAGCTCTTCTGAAACCCGGGAAAGTCGGCCTGCTCGCTCCTACGGCTCACTCCCCGTCCCGCGACTCGTCCGAGGGCCACGGGTCGCGCAGCCACAGGTCGTCGGCCGGGGTCGGTGCGAGCAGCTCGGCGAGGCCGTCGTCGATACCGAGCTGCTCCGCCTCAGAGCCCGGGGGCACCACCCGCAGGGTCCGCTCCAGCCACGCCGACACCTGGGCCGCCGGGGCCTCCAGCAGGGCGTCCCCGTCGGGTGAACTCAGCGCCATCAGGACGACACTGCGCCCCTCCACCTTCGTCGGCCACACCCGCACGTCCCCGTGCCCGCACGGCCGGAACACCCCCTCGACGAGCAGTTCGCGGGCGAACGTCCAGTGCACGGGGTGCTCGGAGTTGATGTGGAAGGAGATGTGGACGGCGTACGGGTCGTCGGTGCGGTAGCTGAGCCGGGCCGGAACGGGAATGCTCCGTTCCGGCGACAGGATCAGCTTCAGCTCCAACTCCCGCTCTACGACTGTGTGCATGACGTGTGTCCTCTCGTGCTCGCGGGGTCCCGCGGTGGGCCCGTACGAGTGGAGAGGGCGTGCGGCCCCAAGCATTACGCGACTTCGGGAAACTTTTTTTCCGCGAGCCTTCGCGAAGGCGTCACGGGGCTTCGGGGCGTGTGGACTCCGTGCACGAGCTTGCCCGGAAAGGGGTGGGTCCGCCGGGACGGGCAGTGGCGATGGCACAGGTCTGATAGATGTGGACACCCCCATTTGACCTCCGAGCAGATACGGGACGACGGACATGAGCGCCCCAACGCCGGCACCCGGTGACGACAGGCCCCGCGAGGGGTACTACCCGGACCCGTCCATTCCTGGATACGTCCGGTACTGGAACGGCGCGGCCTGGGTGCCCGGCACCAGCCGCCCGGCGCCGTCGGACGGGCTGGCGCCCGCCGCGCCGTCCGTCGAGGAGACCGGCCCGCACTTCTTCGACGAGGACCCCGAGCCGGCGTCGGCCTGGGGCGCGGACCGCGCCCACCAGAGCGGTTTCGGCGGCGCCCACGACCGCCACGTCTCCTGGGGCACCCCGGACCCCAGGGTCCCCGCCCAACCGGAGGAACCGCCCAACCCCGGCACGTTCGTCTTCCACCGCCAGACCCCGGGCCCGGACCTCCCCGACGAGGGCACGACCACTTTCCGCCGCCAGAGCCCGCGCACCCCCCAACAGGGCGGGGCGCCGGGGGCGCAGGGCGGGGGCACGGGGAACGCGGGCGGCGCGGGCGAGGGTGGTTTCGGCGCACAGGGTTCGGCGGGGGGCGGATCGGCTGCGGGGGGTTATGGCTCGCAGGGTCCGGGCGGCTCCGGCCCGGGAGCGGGCGGCTTCGGCCCGCAGAGTCGGGCGGCCTCTGGCTCGGGCGAGGGTGGTTTCGGCGCACCGGGCCCGGCTGGTTCGGGCGCGGGGGCCTTCGGCGCACCGGGCTCCGCCGCGGCCGGGGACGACGGCGCCCGGGGCGCCGCCGGGGGGTACGGCCCGCAGGGTTCAGCGGGGGCCGGTGGTTTCGGTGCGCAAGGTCCGCGCGGCTCTGGTTCGGCCGCCGGGGATTACGGTGCCCGGGGCGCCGCCGGGACCGGCTCCGCCGCAGGCGGCCTCGGGGGCGCCGGTGCCGCGCCCGCCGGAGATGGTCGGCGGCCCGGTGGGAGTCTGCCCGCCGCCGGTGGCCAGGGGCCCGGCGGGAACGCCCCGTCCACCGACCCCTCCGGCCCCGGCTTCGGTGCCGGAAAGGCGGCTGCCGCGCGTGCCGCCGCACAGGCCCAGGCGGGCCAGGCAGGCGCCGGCACGGGCGCGGCATCCGCCGCCCCCGCGGCAGCTTCCACGGCCCTCTCCGGGCCGCAGCAGCCCGCCCCCGGCGTCCCCCAGCAGTCCGGGCCGGTGCAGCCTCAGGCGTCCGGGCCGGTGCAGGCTCAGGCGGGCGCCGGAGGCACGCCCATGGCCGCTGGACCCGGTGGTGGGCAGCCCTCCTGGGCGCAGCAGGTGCACCGCCTGGCGGGGGACGAGGACGGGCCCGTGGCGCCCTGGAAGCCGCCTGTGGAGGACGTGTTCCAGGCGGCGGCCCGACGGCAGTCGGCGGCCCGGCCCGCGGGGCTCGGCAAGCGCCTGGTCGCGCGGCTGATCGACACGCTCGTGCTCGGCGCGGTGACCGCCGTGGCCGCCGTACCGCTCGGCACCAAGGCGGCCGACCACATCAACGAGAAGATCGACGCGGCCAAGCTCTCCGGCCGCGCCGAGACGGTCTGGCTGCTGGACGGCACCACGGCCGCCTACCTCGGCATCGTGCTCGCCGTACTCCTCCTCTTCGGCGTCCTCTACGAGGCGCTGCCGACCGCCAAGTGGGGCCGCACCCTGGGCAAGAAGCTCTGCGGTCTGGAGGTGCGCGGCATCGAGAGCCACGAGCCGCCCGGCTTCGGCGGGGCGCTGCGCCGCTGGCTCGTCTACAGCGTCCCGGGCCTGCTCGGCGTCGGGATCGTCGGTGTCGCCTGGTGTCTCTTCGACCGGCCCTGGCACCAGTGCTGGCACGACAAGGCAGCACATACGTTCGTAGCGGGATAGTGCGATACGGCATCCGGGGTACCTGATTCCGTACCCCGGACGGCCGCTCGCCGGATGCGGAGCCGTGGCGTTCGCGGTCGACTCGGGCCATGAGTACCGAACCGCCTCCGGGCTCCGGCGGGCAGCCGCCGGAAGACGACCCGTTCAGGAAGCAGCCCCCTCCTGGCCAGGGATCGGGCTCACCCTACGACCCGCCGTCGTACGGCAGTCAGCCGCCGCCCCCCTACGGCAGCGAACCGCCTCCCTACGGCGGCGGCTCCTACCCCACCGACCCGCTCGCCGGGATGCCCCCGCTCGCCGACAGCGGCCGGCGCACCCTCGCCCGGATCATCGACATGATCCTCGTCGGCATCGTCGTCTGGCTGCTCACCTGGGCCTTTGGCGTGCACGAGTACGACATCAACTCCGACCACATGTCGTACGCCAAGTCGCTCGGGCAGTCGCTCGTCGCGGCCGTGCTGTACATGGGCTACGACACCGTGATGCTCGCCAAGTCGGGCCAGACGCTGGGCAAGAAGTGGCTGGGTCTGCGGGTGGCCAACCTCGACAACGGGTCGACGCCCTCCGTGCAGACCAACCTGATCCGCGCGGCGGTGCTGTGGATCCCGTTCGCTTTCTGCTGCGCCTGCATCTGGACGGCGATCAGCGGCGGTTGGAGCTTCTTCGACAAGCCGTACAAGCAGGGGCTGCACGACAAGGCCGCCAAGACCGTGGTGGTCAGCACGCGTTGAGGTGATCGGGGGCCGGGGCCAACTCCCGGGCGTACACAGCGAATCGGCGGGTCCGTCGTCAACGGATCCGCCGATTCGCGTGGTTGAGCGCGAGCCTGGGCCTGCGCTTGGGCTTGTGCTTGGTCTAGGGAGTGCTCCGCTCCCGTACCGGCTCCGCGGACGAGACGGCGGCGGCGGAGACGGTCTCCCGCCGCACCGGCACGCGCCGGCGTTGCGGAACGAGGGCCGGGGCGGGCGCGGGCGCGGTCTCGGCCGTCGCGCGGGCCGCGGTGGCGGCACGGGACTTGGGCTGTGGCACCGTCAGGGAGACGAGCAGCCCGAGGGCGAGCGCCGCGAAGGCGACGACCGCGATCCCCAGACCCGAACTTGTCTGTGACAGCAGCAGCATGGCGAGCGTCGAGAAGATCACGGTGAACGAACCGTAGGCGAGCTGTGCGGCGGTCGGACGAGGCATGGCAATCGAGTCCTCGTTAGGCGATGGAGGGGAGCTGTGAAAGAGGGGTGCGACAAGGATGTCGGCCTGGCTTTCCGCCGGTTCCGGGCGATCCGCCAATCGACTCTATTCGCCTGCATGCCCGAGTGGAACGCGCAGTAAGCGTGACCTAACACACGGCTCCGGAGCATGGGGGGCGCACGGAGTCATACCGTCCACGAAGTGGACGGACCCGCGCGCCTGTTGAGCGATCGACAAGCAGGCCTCAAGTGTCCGTAAAACGGACCCCCGCTTCGCATAGTGCACTTGTCCTGCTCAAGTCAAGGTCTGTCTTTTCTCGTAAACCTCTAGTCAAATAACGTCACTTGACTATCACGCGTACACCGCGCGCGGACCTTCCTCGACTTCCAGGACCCCCCCTTCCGCGCGGTCGGGTACGCAGGGGAGGACATCAAGTGACCAGCAGACCCTGGACGTTCAGAGCGGCCGCGATAGGTGTCGCCCTCGCGGCGGCCACCGCCACGTTCTCGACGTTCGCCGTGGCGGAGGCCAACACCTCGGCCGAGTCCGCAGCCGTCGACCGGCACGACCCCGCGCCGGTCGCGCAGAAGGAACACGACCTCGACGGCCCGCTGAGCAAGACGCAGGACGCCCAGCGCCAGGAGGCACTCAACGAGGTCATAGCCGGCAAGGCGTCCGTCAAGGACCGCAACGGCTCGAAGGTCGTCCAGCTCAAGAGCAAGGGCGGCAAGAGCAAGTACGTCGAGCTGAGCCGGGAGAAGACCGACAAGATCTTCACCATCCTGGTCGAGTTCGGCGACCAGGTCGACAGCCGCTACGGCGGCACCGTCGGCCCGCTGCACAACCAGATAGCCGCGCCGGACCGCACCAAGGACAACTCCACGGCCTGGCAGGCGGATTACAACCAGGCGCACTTCCAGGACCTGTACTTCGGCACCGGCAAGAACACCGAGTCGCTCAAGAAGTACTACGAGAAGCAGTCCTCGGGCCGCTACTCGGTCGACGGCGAGGTCACCGACTGGGTCAAGGTCCCCTACAACGAGGCCCGTTACGGCTCCAACAAGGCCTCCACCGGTGCCTGGTACGCGGTCCAGGACGGCGTCAACGCCTGGGTCGCCCAGCGCGAGGCCGCCGGCGACACCGCCGCCGAGATCAAGACGGAGCTGGCCCAGTTCGACCAGTGGGACCGCTACGACTACGACGGCGACGGCAACTTCAACGAGCCCGACGGCTACATCGACCACTTCCAGATCGTGCACGCCGGCGAGGACGAGTCCGCGGGCGGCGGCGCGCAGGGCGAGGACGCGATCTGGGCGCACCGCTGGTACGCCTTCGGCACCGACGCCGGCTCCACCGGCCCGGACACCAACAAGCTCGGCGGCACCCAGGTCGGCGACACCGGCGTCTGGGTCGGCGACTACACGATCCAGCCGGAGAACGGCGGACTCGGCGTCTACGCCCACGAGTACGGCCACGACCTCGGCCTGCCCGACGAGTACGACACCGCGGGCGGCGAGAACTCCACCGGCTTCTGGACGCTGATGTCGTCCGGGTCCTGGCTCGGCACGGGCAAGGAGGCCATCGGCGACCTGCCCGGCGACATGAACGCCTGGGACAAGCTCCAACTGGGCTGGCTGGACTACGACGTCGCGAAGGCCGGCGTCAAGTCCAAGCACACGCTGGGCGTCGCGGAGTACAACACCAAGAACCCGCAGGCCCTCGTGGTGCAGTTGCCGGAGAAGGCGGTCACCACGACGGTGGTCACTCCGGCGCAGGGTGCCACGCAGTGGTGGAGCGGCAGCGGCAACGACCTCAGCAACACCCTTTCCCGCACAGTCGACCTGACCGGAAAGTCGTCGGCCGCGCTCACCCTGGACGGCTGGTACGACGCCGAGCAGGACTACGACTACCTCTACACCGAGGTGTCGAAGGACGGCGGCGCCAACTGGACCCCCATCGACGGCACCCTGGCCGACGGCTCCGCCATCCCGCGTGACGGCAGCGGCAACCCCGCCCTCACCGGCACGGCCGCCGCGTACCAGAAGCTGACGTACCCGCTGGACGCCTACGCGGGCCAGAAGATCGACGTCCGCTTCCGCTACCAGACGGACAGCGGTGTGGCCCAGAAGGGCTTCGCGGCCGACGAGATCACGGTGACCGCCGACGGCGCGACCCTCTTCTCCGACAACGCCGAGTCCGCGGACGCCGCGTGGACCGCCAAGGGCTTCTCGCGCATCGGCGCGTCCTTCACCGACGACTACGCCCAGTACTACATCGCCGAGAACCGTCAATACGTGTCGTACGACAAGGTGTTGAAGGTCGGCCCGTACAACTTCGGCTTCTCGACGACCCGTCCGGACTGGGTGGAGCACTACGCCTACCAGAACGGCCTGTTGATCTGGAAGTGGGACACCTCGCAGGCGGACGACAACACCAGCCAGCACGCCGGTGAGGGCCTGATCCTCCCGATCGACTCGCACCCGACGCAGCTGAAGTGGACCGACGGCACGCTGATGCGCAACCGCATCCAGGCCTACGACTCGCCGTTCAGCCTGTACCGGACGGACTCGGTCACGCTGCACAAGGCCGATGTCGCCACCAAGATCAAGTCGCAGCCCGGCGTCTCCGTCTTCGACGACGGCAGGTCGACCTACTACGACACGTCGAACCCGACAGCCGGTGTCAAGATCACTGACACCAACACCCGGATCAAGATCGTCAAGGAGCCGCTGGACGGCTCGACGATCGGCCTCCAGGTCGGCCCCTCGGCGAAGTAATCGGTAAAACCGCAGTTCAGAAACGTATCGGCGGTGACCCCCTGGCGGGTCGCCGCCGATACGTGTTTAGGTGCGTCCTGTGCCCGTCTTATTGACACCGACATCGACACCGACTCGCACGGGGGTGTGACCGCATTGTCCGCAGGAGGTTTCTGCAAGCTGCCCACAGGCAGCGTGGTGGTGGCGTTGAACCTGCCAAGACCCACCGCCCAGGGCGACGGCTGCGTCCGCGTGCTCGTCCACGCCCGCAACCGCGCCCGGGCCCTGACCAGGCTCCGCAACCTCGGCATGCGGGCCGTCTACCTGCGCGGCAACGCGGAACCACCGACCCCGGACGAGATCACCGCGGTCCTGCACCACCCCGACGGCCTGATATGGCGTACGGCCCCTGACAACGCTGTCGTGACCCCGGGCGCGGAACTGCCGCACGAGCTGTGGCACCCGATCAGAGCGCTGCTGCGAAGGCCTCCGGCGGCGGCCTGAGGGGTTGTGCGTTGACTGCGGGCCGTGAGGGCGGAGCGCGCAGTTCCCCGCGCCCCTAAAAGCGACTGTGCTGGTCCGACTCTTAGGGGCGCGGGGAACTGCGCGACCAGCCCCCACCGGCCCGCAGGCGACCGACGACGCACCCCCAACAGGCGGTCCGCCCCGATGCACCCCATCCTTGAGGTGGCTCGGGGCCCCAAAGACCGCCGGAGGCCCTCGTGGCAACCGTCCTCTACCGCCTGGGGCGCATGGCCTTTCGCCGGCGCTGGTACGTGACCGTCCTCTGGGTGGTGATCCTCGCGGCCCTCGGCTTCGCCTCCGCCAAGGCGGCCGACGCGCCCGCCACCACCTTCTCCACCCCCGGCGTCGAGTCCCAGCGGGCCTTCGACCTGATCCAGCAGCGCTTCCCCGGAGCGCAGGCGGACGGCGCCGTGGCCCGGGTCGTCTTCGTCGCCCCGGACGGACAGAAGATCACCACCGGCAAGGACCGGGCGGCCGTGGTCCGGCTCGTCGACGAGGTCTCCGGCGGCCCGCAGGTCGCGAGCGCGGTCAATCCCTTCCAGGCGGACGCGGTCAGCAAGGACGCGACGACCGCGTACTCGACGATCACGTACACGGTCCAGGCGAACGACCTCTCCGACACTGCCAAGAACAACCTCAGGACGGCCGCCCAGCAGGCCCGTGACTCCGGCCTCACCGTCGAGATCGGCGGCACCGCACTCGCCGCCCAGCCCGCCGCGGGCGGCGTCGGCGAGATCCTCGGTGTCGCCATCGCCGCCGTAGTGCTGCTGATCACCTTCGGCTCCCTCGCCGCCGCCGGACTCCCGCTGCTCACCGCGATCCTCGGCGTCGGCATCTCCATGACCGCGATCACCACCCTGGCCGCCACCCTCGGCCTCTCCGACACCACCGGCACGCTCGCCACGATGCTCGGCCTGGCCTGCGGGATCGACTACGCGGTGTTCGTCGTCTTCCGCTACCGCGAGGAACGCGCCAACGGCCACACCACCGAGGAGGCGGCCGGCCTCGCCGTCGGCACGGCGGGCTCGGCGGTGGTCTTCGCGGGCCTCACGGTCGTCATCGCACTGGCCGGCCTCTCGGTCGTGGGCATCCCGCTCCTGACCAAGATGGGCCTGTGCGCGGCGGGCGCGGTGGTCATCGCCGTCCTCATCGCGCTGACCCTCGTACCCGCCCTGCTCGGCTTCTGGCCCCGCGCGGTCCTCTCCCGCCGCTACAAGACCACCGGCCGCCGCATCCAGGGCGTGGCCGGCAACATGGGCAGCCGCTGGGCCGGATTCGTACTGCGCCACCCGTGGCCGGTACTGCTCGGCACCGTCGCGGGGCTCGTGGTCCTCGCGCTCCCCGTGATCGGCCTCCAACTCGGCCAGTCCGGTGACGAGGCCAAGTCCACCGCGACCACGGAACGCCGTGCCTACGACGACCTCGCCAAGGCGTTCGGCCCCGGCTTCAACGGCCCGCTGACGGTGGTCGTGGACCTCACGGACTCCGCCCACCCGAAGGCCGCCGCGGCCACGGTCGAGAAGCGGATCGCCGCCGTACCGGGCGTGGTCTCGGTGTCCCCGGTGCGCTTCAACTCGGCCGGAAACACAGCCCTGTTCACCGCCGTACCGGCCGAGGCGCCGACCAGTCAGAAGACCGTCGACCTCGTCCACACCATCCGCGACGACCGCCCCGCGATCACGGCGGCGACCCCCGGCGCGACCTTCGAGGTCACCGGCACCACCGCCCTCAACATCGACGTGGCCCAGAAGGTCAGCGGCGCCCTGATCCCGTACCTGATAGTGGTCGTAGGCCTGGCGGTACTGCTCCTGCTCCTGGTCTTCCGCTCGATCGTCATCCCGATCAAGGCGGCCGTCGGCTTCCTGCTCTCGGTACTCGCCGCGCTCGGCTGTGTGGTCGCGGTCTTCCAATGGGGCTGGGGCGCAAGCCTGTTGGGAGTGGAGACCACCGGCCCGATCATGAGTCTGATGCCGATCTTCCTGGTCGGCATCGTCTTCGGCCTGGCCATGGACTACGAGGTCTTCCTCGTCTCCCGCATCCGCGAGGCCTACGTCCACGGCAGCGCGGCCCACGCCTCGATCGCGACCGGGTTCCGCTACAGCGCCCGCGTCGTCACCGCCGCCGCCCTCATCATGATCTCCGTCTTCGCGGGCTTCATCACCGCCGGCGACTCCATGATCAAGATGATCGGCTTCGGCCTCGCGATCGCGGTCCTCTTCGACGCGTTCGTGGTCCGCATGGCCTTCGTACCGGCGGTCCTGGCGATCCTGGGCGAGCGCATCTCCTGGCTGCCGGGTTGGCTTGACCGGCTGCTCCCCAACGTCGACATCGAGGGCGAGAGCCTCAGCAGGCAGCACCCGGCGACAGCACCGAGCGACGACCCGGAGAAGACCCCGGTGTGAGTGCGGGCGGCGGACCTGCGGCTTTCGGGCTCCGCTGAAAAGCCTCGTCCGCCGGGCGGTCACCTCGCGATGCTGCACCTGTCCGTATCCGTCCGCCCGGCCGACCACCGGGCGGCGACGACGACAGGAGAACGACGTGCGCAAGATCCGACCCATTCTGGCCACCCTGGCGTTACTCGGCGCCACGACCGCGGCGTGCCTCACCACGGGGGCGGCCCCGGCGATGGCCACGGCCGCGCAGTGCAGCGGAGGCGCGAACGGCTTCGTGGACATCCCCGACTCCTACTCCGGAGGGACGTCCCACGGCAGCGTCACCCTGCGCAGCGGCGCCACCGTCACGCTGATGTCCGACTACTTCAGCGGGGTCCAGCGGGGCTACGCGCGCCTGTCGGGCTCGAACATCGCCGGCGCCCGTGTGTGGATGGACTGGACGCAGAACGGGGGCAGCTCCTGGTTGCAGTGCGGTCCCTTCGGCCCCTCCGGCGGCGGCTCGCTGACCAGCGCGTCGAAGGCGACGAGTTCCTCCGCCAGCTACGAGTTCCGGGCCTGTGGGGACATCCCCGGGGTGGCGCCGTACAAGTGCACCGGCTGGTGGTGAGCGCCCGGACCGACGGGCCTTAGGGGGCTAGACGACCGGCTTCCCCGTCAACTCCACACCGGCCGCGCGCAGTTCCTCCAGTGCGCGGTCGGTCGTCTCCTTCGCCACCCCGGCCGTGAGGTCCAACAACACCTGCGTACGAAACCCCTCCCGCACAGAGTCCAGCGCGGTCGCCTTCACGCAGTGGTCGGTAGCGATCCCGACGACGTCCACCTCGTCGATCTCCCGCGCCCGCAGCCAGTCGCCCAGCGCGACCCCGTTCTCGTCCCGCCCCTCGAACCCGCTGTACGCCGCCGCGTACGCCCCCTTGTCGAAGACGGCGTCGATCGCGCCGGAGGCGACCGCGGGCGCGAAGTTCGGGTGGAACCCGACGCCCTCCGTGCCCGCGACGCAGTGCGCGGGCCAGGAGTGGGCGTAGTCGGGGTTGTCGGCGAAGTGCCCGCCGGGCGCGATGTGGTGATCGCGGGTGGCCACGACATGCCGGTAGCCGGCGGGCGCCTGCCCGATCAGCTCGGTCACGGCGGCGGCCACGTCGGCACCGCCGGCCACCGCGAGACTGCCTCCCTCGCAGAAGTCGTTCTGTACGTCAACGACGATCAAGGCGCGGCGCATGGTGGTGTCCTTCGCGGAGAGTGAGATTCGAGCCTAGAGACTTCGGCGCCACCGCGGGAGGGCGCACTCCTGATTTTCGTACTGGTCTTGACTCGCGAGACGTAAGTGGCGGGTCTTAACTACCCGAGCGGAGTTGGACGTACTCCGTAGGAATCACGGCCTCCCCGCGCGACAACTGGGTCGCCGACAGGGGCAGGTTGGCCCGTGCCGCCGCATGCCGGTCCCGTACGACGTCCAGCGGTTCGCGGGCGACGACCTCGCCGCCCTTGACCAGCTCGACGAGGAGCTGCCGGTCGGCCAGTTCGGCGGGGACGGGCCCGGTGCCGACGACCTCGGCCTCCGCGATCCCGTCACCGTCCAGCCGCCGTGCGGCCCACTTGCGCCCGCCGATGGACGTCTTGCCGCCGCTGGACTTCTTCGCGACCGGCACCAGCGGCGCCTTCGGGTCGGCGGACTCGGCGCGGGCGACCAGCTTGTAGACCATGGAGCAGGTCGGGTGCCCGGAGCCGGTCACCAGCTGGGTGCCGACGCCGTACGCGTCCACGGGCGCCGCGGCCAGTGAGGCGATGGCGTACTCGTCGAGGTCGGAGGTCACGATGATCTTCGTGTTGACGGCGCCGAGCTCGTCCAGCTGCTGCCGCACGCGGTGCGCGACGAGCAGCAGGTCGCCGGAGTCGATGCGGACGGCGCCGAGTTCGGGGCCGGCGACCTCGACCGCCGTACGGACGGCCTCGGTGACGTCGTACGTGTCGACGAGCAGGGTCGTGTTGCGGCCGAGCGAGTCCACCTGGGCCTGGAACGCGTCGCGTTCGTTGTCGTGCAGCAGGGTGAAGGCGTGGGCGGAGGTGCCGACGGTGGGGATGCCGTAGCGGAAGCCGGCCGCGAGGTCGGAGGTGGTGGCGAAACCGCCGACGTAGGCGGCGCGGGAGGCGGCGACGGCGGCGAGTTCGTGGGTGCGGCGGGCACCCATCTCGATCAGCGGGCGGTCCCCGGCGGCGGAGGCCATGCGGGAGGCCGCGGCGGCGATCGCGGAGTCGTGGTTGAGGATGGAGAGGATCACGGTCTCCAGGAGCACGCACTCGGCGAAGGAGCCCTCGACGCGCATGATCGGCGAGCCGGGGAAGTAGACCTCGCCCTCCGGGTAGCCCCAGACGTCACCGCTGAAGCGGTAGGCGGCGAGCCACTCCAGGGTCTCCTCGTTGACGACGTTGCGCTCGCGCAGGAAGCCGAGGACGTCCGCGTCGAAGCGGAAGTTCTCCACCGCGTCCAGCACGCGTCCGGTGCCCGCGACGACGCCGTAGCGGCGGCCCTCGGGCAGCCTCCGGGTGAAGCACTCGAAGACCGAACGCCGGTCGGCCGTACCCGCCTTGAGGGCGGCCTGCAGCATCGTCAGCTCGTAGTGGTCGGTGAAGAGCGCCGTCGAGGGAACGTCCACCGGCAGCCCAAGGTCCGCTGTGTTCATGGCAACGGATGGTACTCCCATCTCGTCACTCTGACGATTTGTGGGGTCCATTTGTGCGGGCACCCCCTTCTGGTGGCAGCATGGGCGCTGTGACGTCACCCGCACCCCTGGAGATCGAACGCACCGAGTCGGCGGAGGAGGTCTTCGCCGTACCCGAGCCGGACGTCCCCTGGGTCACGATCGTGCACAACGACCCGGTCAACCTCATGAGCTATGTGACGTACGTCTTCCAGACGTACTTCGGCTACTCCAAGGACAAGGCCACCAAACTCATGATGGACGTCCACCACAAGGGCCGCGCGGTCGTCTCCAGCGGCAGCCGCGAGGAGATGGAGCGCGACGTGCAGGCCATGCACGGCTACGGTCTGTGGGCCACCCTCCAGCAGGACCGGAAGTAGCGACTCAGCCCGATGCCAGGACACTTCGAACCGCTGCGCGGCGGCGGTGCCGCCGTCGCCCTCGACGACGTCGAGATCTCCATCATCCGGTCACTGGCCGTCCAGCTCCTTGAGCTGATCGGCCCGGGCCCGGGCGAGGACGCCCCCGACGACCCCCTCGCCGAACTCTTCGCCGAGGGCCCGAGCGAACCGCCCTCGGACCCGGTGCTGCGGCGCCTGTTCCCGGACGCGTACACCGACCCGGAGCAGGCCCCGGACTCCCCGCAGGACGCGGAGGAACGGATGGCGCACTCCGCCGAGTTCCGCCGCTTCACCGAGAACGACCTCCGCGCCGGCAAGCGCGAGAACGCCCTCGCCGTGATCCGCACCCTCGACTCGCTCACCCCCGGCGGCGACGGCGGCGCGGTCCTCAAACTGACCGCCGACGAGTCCCGCCAGTGGCTCGGCTCCCTCAACGACCTCCGCCTCGCGATCGGTTCACGCCTCGACATCACCGACGAGGACGACACCGACGACCTCTACCGCCTCCCGGACGAGGACCCCCGCAAGCCGATGGTCATGGCGTACCTGTGGCTGGGCGGCCTCCAGGAGACGCTGGTCACGACCTTGCTGCGCTGACCGCGACAGCGCGACCGGGCTGTCGCTACTGGCCGTGCCGGCCGGGCCCGCGTGGCTGCGCGGGTCGCCTCGTCCGCATGGAGTGCGCCGCGACATAGGCCGGGGCGCTCGCATCGGCCGTACGGGCCGCATCCGCGCGCTGAGCCGGCCGGCGAAGGCAGTTGCGGCTCACCAGCGCCCCAAGGGGGCGCGGGGCTGTATAGATATGCGGCTCCGCCGCGTGGCCGCGACCAGCCACGACGGCGCCGCAGCGAACCGACAACGCCCACCGCCCCTTTCGGCCACCCCGTCCGCGCCGCAGCGACCCGACAACACCCCCCCCGCCACTCTCAGCGAAGCGTCCCGTCCCGTTCGCTCAGCGGACCCTCAAATCCGAATAACGATCCCGTCACCGCGGCGGCCAGGAATGCTGGTCGTCGCTCCTTTTTGTCTGCTTCTTCCTGTGGTGTGCGCCACAAAAGTCGCCTTCGGTCGCGATTGTGACCGTGATAGATCTTCACGACCGCCCGGCGGACGCCACCCATGTCCCGCCGGGTTCGCCATGCGGCCGACGGATCTCGGCCGGGCAGCTCCAGTCCATGGGGGGATTCGGAGAAAGGCGCACCACACATGACCTCCGCTCAGGTCGAGAAGGACGTCGAGAACGGCAAGGCCCCCGAGGAGGGGTACGAGCGCGGGCTCGGCAGCCGTCAGGTCCAGATGATCGCGATCGGCGGCGCCGTCGGCGTCGGGCTGTTCCTGGGAGCCGGGGCGAACATCGCCAAGGCCGGACCCAGCCTCATCTTCATGTACGCCCTGGCCGGCGTGATCATCTTCTTCATCATGCGGGCCCTGGGCGAACTGCTCCTGTACCGCCCGGTGTCGGGCTCCTTCGCGGAGTACTCCCGCGAGTTCCTCGGCCCGTTCTTCGGCTACTTCACCGCGTGGACGTACTGGCTGATGTGGGTGGTCACCGGCATGGCCGAACTCACGGCCGCCGCCATCTACGTCAACTACTGGTTCCCCGCCGTCTCCCAGTGGGTGACCGCCCTCGCCTTCCTGGTCATCCTCTTCGTCGCCAACCTGATCTCGGTGAAGCTCTTCGGCGAGATCGAGTTCTGGTTCTCGATGGTCAAGGTCACCGCCCTGATCGGCATGATCGTGATCGGCCTGGGCGTGCTCACCTTCGGCTTCAGCAGCGCCGGCGACACCGCCTCCGTAGCGAACCTCTGGCAGTTCGACGGCTTCTTCCCCAAGGGCATCGGCTCCTCCCTGATGACCCTCCAGGGCGTGATGTTCGCCTACCTCGCCGTCGAACTGGTCGGCGTCACCGCGGGCGAGTCCGAGAACCCGGAGAAGACCCTCCCCAAGGCGATCAACACCCTCCCCTGGCGCATCGCCCTCTTCTACGTCGGCGCCCTCACCGTCATCCTCTGCGTCGTGAAGTGGACCGAATTCGCCCCGGGCGTCAGCCCGTTCGTCGAGGCGTTCGCGAAGATCGGCATCCCCGCGGGCGCGGGCATCGTCAACTTCGTCGTCCTCACCGCCGCCCTCTCCTCCTGCAACTCGGGCATGTACTCGACGGGCCGCATGCTCCGCACCCTCGCGGACAACGGCGAGGCCCCGAAGGCCTTCAGCAGGCTCTCCGCGTCCAAGACCCCGGCCCTCGGCATCACGGTCTCCGTCGCCTTCATGGGCATCGGCGTGGTCCTCAACTACGTCGTCCCGGAGAAGGCCTTCGGCTACGTCACCTCGGTCGCCACCGCCGCCGGCATCTGGACCTGGCTGATGATCCTGATCAGCCACGTCCTCTACCGCCGAGCCGTCGACGCCGGCCGCCTCCCGGCCTCGTCCTTCCCGGCCCCGGGCGGCGCGAAGTTCTCGTACGTGGCCATCGCGTTCCTGCTCTTCGTCACGGGGCTGATCGCCTACGACCCCGACTCCCGCGTCTGCCTCTACGTCATGGCGGGCTGGACCCTCGCCCTGGCCGCCGGCTGGTTCGCCCTCAAGGCCCGCGACCCGCGGGTCACCGAGCGCCGTGAGCCGCGGTTCGAGAAGGCCGGCTGACCCGTCGGATCCCGGCATCCGGGCCGCCCCGTACCACCACTCGGTACAGGGCGGCCCTACTGCTTGCCCGGCGGCCCTTCTGCTTATCCTGACGACCATGTCGACCCTGACCATCACCCAGGCCCTCTTCGACCAGATCGTCACCCACGCGCGCGAGGACCACCCCGACGAGGCGTGCGGAGTCGTCGCGGGCCCGGCGGGCACGGACCGCCCCGAGCGGTTCATCCCGATGCTGAACGCGGCCCGCTCGCCCACGTTCTACGAGTTCGACTCGCAGGACCTGCTGAAGCTCTACCGCGAGATGGACGACCGCGACGAGGAGCCGGTGATCATCTACCACTCCCACACCGCGACCGAGGCCTACCCCTCCCGCACCGACCTCTCCTACGCCAACGAACCCGGCGCCCACTACGTCCTGGTCTCCACCGCCGACACCGACGACGCCGGCCCCTTCCAGTTCCGCTCCTACCGGATCGTGGAGGGCGAGATCACCGAGGAGGACGTCAAGGTCGTAGAGGCGTACTGAGAGGCATACTGACCGCGTACGCAACAGCCCAACTCGCCCTGACGGAGATGGTGTTGACGCAGCGGTCGAACGCACGGCGGCCCACGCTGGAGGATGTCGCCCGCTGGTCGGGGGTCTCCAAGTCCACGGTGTCGCGGGTGGTCAACGGCGAGCCCAAGGTGAGTGAGGAGGTCGCGGTCCGGGTCCGGGAGGCGATCTCCGCGCTGGGGTACGTGCCCAACCAGGCGGCCCGGCAACTGGTCACCCGGCGCACCGGCGCCGTCGCGGTCGTGGCCGCGCAGCCCGAGGACCGGCTCTTCCTCGACCCGTTCTTCGACTGCCTGCTGCGCGGCATCCGCTCCGAACTCGCCCGGCACGGCGCCCAGGCCGTCCTCCTGTTCGTGGACGAACCCGACGACTACGCGCGCGTGGCCGACTACCTCGGCGGCGGCCATGTCGACGGCGCGATCCTGTTCTCGCTGCGCCCCGGCGACCGGATGCCCGAGATGGTCGACCGGCTCGCCCTGCCCGCCGTCTTCGGCGGCCGACCCCTCCTGTGCGACGGCGACCCCGTGCGCGGCCAGGCCTACGTCGACGGCGACAACCGCGGCGGCGCCCGCCAGGCCGTCCACCACCTCCTCGCGCTGGGCCGGCAGCGCATCGCCACCGTCACCGGCCCCTACGACCAGGAGCACTCCGCCGCCGACCGGCTCGCCGGCTACCGCGACGCCCTCCCGGACACCACGCCCCACCTGGTCGAACGCGCCGACTACACGCGCCAGGGCGGCGCCGACGCGATGGCCGCGCTGCTCGACCGCCACCCCGACCTGGACGCCGTCTTCGTCGCCTCCGACCTCATGGCCGCCGGCGCCCTCCAGACCCTGCGCGAACGCGGGCGCCGGGTCCCCGAGGACGTGGCCCTGGTCGGCTTCGACGACCTCGTCTCCATCTCCGAGTCGACCGACCCGCCGCTGACCACCGTCCACCAGGACGTCGCCGAGATGGGCCGTCTGCTGGCCCGGCTGCTGTTCGACCGCACCGAACAGCACTCCGGACACGACCTGCCCTCGGCGATCGTGCCCACCCGGCTGGTGGTACGGCAGTCCGCCTGAGCTGCGCCGTCTCACCCCCCGAATGAATTTCGTCCGAATTGTGAGATCACCTACCGGGGCCCGGACCGGGAATCGATACGATGAGCCCATGGTTCTCTTCGACGTGAGCGACAAGGCGCCGGGCACGCTGCTCGTGGCGCGGCTGCACGTCGACCTGTGCAGGCTGAACAGCGCCATCTGTTGACAGCGCGCTGTCGCCGTACAGGCCGTGCGCCGCGGCAAGAGACGTGTGCCCACCGACACCAGACGACCCCTCCCGCTTCCGACAGGAGCCCCTTGCCATGGCCATCGAGGTCCGCATCCCCACCATCCTCCGCACCTACACCGGCGGCGAGAAGGCCGTCGAGGGTGCCGGTGAGAACCTCGCCGCGCTCTTCGCCGACCTCGAGACCCGGCACGCGGGCATCCAGGCCCGCATCGTGGACGGCGGCGAGCTGCGCCGCTTCGTCAACGTCTACCTGAACGACGAGGACGTCCGCTTCCTCGACGGCATCAACACCAAGCTCACCGACGGCGACAGCGTCACGATCCTGCCGGCCGTGGCCGGCGGCATGGCCTGATCCTCGATGCGCTACGACTCCCCGCTGGCCGCGGTGGGCAACACCCCTCTGGTGCGCCTGCCGCGGCTCTCGCCGTCCACCGACGTCCGCATCTGGGCCAAGCTGGAGGACCGCAACCCGACCGGCTCGGTCAAGGACCGCCCGGCCCTGCACATGATCGAACAGGCGGAGAAGGACGGCCGCCTGACCCCCGGCTGCACGATCCTGGAGCCGACCTCCGGCAACACTGGCATCTCCCTGGCGATGGCCGCGAAGCTCAAGGGCTACCGCATGGTCTGCGTGATGCCCGAGAACACCTCGCAGGAACGCCGTGAACTGCTCGGCATGTGGGGCGCCGAGATCATCCCGAGCCCGGCGGCGGGCGGCTCCAACACGGCCGTACGCGTGGCGAAGGAGCTCTCCGCCGAGCACCCCGACTGGGTGATGCTCTACCAGTACGGCAACCCGGACAACGCGGGCGCCCACTACGCCACGACGGGCCCGGAGATCCTCACCGACCTCCCCTCCATCACCCACTTCGTGGCGGGCCTGGGCACGACCGGCACCCTCATGGGCGTCGGCCGCTACCTCCGCGAGCACAAGCCGGACGTGAAGATCGTCGCCGCCGAGCCGCGCTACGACGACCTCGTCTACGGCCTCCGCAACCTCGACGAGGGCTTCGTCCCCGAGCTCTACGACGCCTCCGTCCTCACCACCCGCTTCTCGGTCGGCTCCGCCGACGCGGTCACCCGCACCCGCGAACTCCTCCAGCAGGAGGGCATCTTCGCCGGCGTCTCCACCGGCGCGGCCCTGCACGCTGCGATCGGCGTCGGCAGGAAGGCCGTGGCGGCGGGGGAGAGCGCGGACATCGCGTTCGTGGTCGCGGACGGCGGCTGGAAGTACCTGTCCACGGGCGTGTACACGGCGGCGACGACCGAGGAAGCGATCAAGACCCTCCAGGGTCAGCTCTGGGCCTGATCCGAGCGCCCCGGGCGGTCACTCCCCGGGGCCCCAGGACATGACCGCCTCACGGCCCCAGTCGCCCTTCATCCTCGCGTCGACGTGGTCGAGCACCGCGAGGCCGTAGAGCGCGACCGCCAGCTGCACCTGGCCCGGGTCGTACGGCTCCGTCGCCGGGCGCGTGGCCGGATCCAGCTCCGCGTACCGTTCGAACGCCATCCTGAGCACCTCGTCCCCCTTGGCGGTCGTGGGAGGCAGCGGCCGAGGCGTGAACCGACCGCCGGGCAGCGCCTGCACTACGGTGAGCGCACCGATGACCAGCGCCAGCGCGGCCCGGATCCAGGCCTGGTCGAGGAGCAGCACGGCCACCGCCGGCACGGCCGCGGCCGCGGCGATCGTCGACCAGCGGCCCCGGGCCCGCGGTCCGCCGGGCACGCGCTCGGACTTCTCCCGCATGTAGCCCTCGCTGATCAGCCGCGCCCTCGCCTCCTTCAGCAGGTGCCAGGAGTTCGGGATCACCAGGTCCGACAAGTACTCGCCCTCCAGGTGGAGGCGGTAGTGGGCAGGGTCGCGCGCATGCGGCGGCAGCGCCGCGGTCCACAGTTCGCGCTCGAACGCGTCGGCGGTCACGGGCAGCGTGCCGCGAGCGATCCAACGCTGCCTGCCGGGTTCGTCGGGCGACGTCCGGTGCAGCAGACCGGCGGCCACCAGTGCGGCCACCGCGCCCTCTCTCATCCTTGAGGGGGCCTGGCCGTTCAGCCAGACCAGGCCCGTCGGACCGAGCCGTTCCACGGTATCCGGCTCGACGCGGACGTCGTTCCGCTCCTGGGCGAGGAACGCCTTCCGCCGGGCCTCCTCGACAGCGTCACGCGCGCGGTTGTCGAGACCCCACGCCAGCCACGAGACCACCACACAACCCGCGAGTACGAGCCAGTCCGTCATACGGGTCAGTATCCCCGCACACCGGCGTTCGACCCCGTCGCGCGCCACCCCAATTGCCGTGCGATCAGCGGTCGTTGCGCATCGCACGCCTACCGGGCGAGATGCCGGACCTGGTCCCACAGCACCGGGTCCGCGACCCCCACCCGCCGTCGGAAATCGGCCACCGGCACGGACCGCAGCTCGGCGGTCTCCAGATAACTCGCCCGTCCCTGCGCGTCCCCGACCGACCCCGGGGGCAGTGCGATCACCCCGCCGCGCTCGTCGTGGTACTTGCTGGTGATCTTCGCGACCGTCGCGGTCCGCCCGCGCACCGCGAGCACCAGACACGGCCGGTCCTTCGCCGCGCCCGGCCGATCCTCGTAGGGAACGTTGGCCCACCAGATCTCGGCGGGCTGCGGCCGGTCACCCCGCGCCCTCCGTGCGGGCCGGCGCCCGCGCCCCCACCCGTCGACCAGCGTGGCGACCAGCGCCAGCAACATCACCGCCGCGAGCGCGAGCCACCAGAACCTGTCCATGGGAAGACGTTACCGGCGCGCAATCCTGGCCGCGCGCCCTCTCGTGCACCCCACACGCCCCGGTTCCAGCCGAACCGGTGACACCACAGGTGAGTTCCCCCACAACAGCCCTTGGCGGAGGAGCGACCGGCCCTTTTGCGCCTTACGCTCGACGGACCGCACGACCCCCGTCCCCCAACTCCAGAAGTTACCGCCAGCGGAGGTTTCTGCTTTATGAAGCTCACCGTCGTCGGCTGCTCGGGGTCGTTCCCGTCCGCGGAATCGGCCTGTTCGAGCTACCTCGTAGAGGCCGACGGCTTCCGGCTGCTCCTCGACATGGGCAACGGCGCCCTTGGCGAGCTGCAGCGCCACTGCGGTCTCTACGACCTCGACGCGATCTTCCTCAGCCATCTGCACGCCGACCACTGCATCGACATGTGCGCGTACTTCGTCGCGCGCTACTACCGCCACGACGGCGGCCGTTGCGACCCCATCCCGGTCTACGGCCCCGAGGGCACCGAGCACCGCCTCACCACGGCCTACGCCGACACCCCCACCGCCTCCTCGATGAGCGAGGTCTTCGACTTCCACACGGTGAAGCCGTCCACGTTCGACGTCGGCCCCTTCACCGTGCACACCGAGCGGGTCCGCCACCCCGTCGAGGCCTACGCCATCCGCGTCGAGCACGGCGGCCGGTCCCTCACCTACTCCGGTGACACGGGCGTCAGCGAGTCCCTGGACGAACTCGCCCGGGACACCGACCTGTTCCTGTGCGAGGCCGCGTTCACCCACGGCAAGGAGAACATCCCCGACCTCCACCTCAACGGCCGCGAGGCGGGCGAGACGGCGACCAGGGCGGGAGCCCGGCGCCTGGTCCTGACCCACATCCCCCCGTGGACCGACCCCCAGGCCAACCTGGCCGACGCCCGCGAGGTCTTCGCCGGCCCGGTGGAACTGGCGGCGCCGAGGGCGTCGTACGACATCTGACCGTGGATACCTGAAGGCCCCGGCACCGTCTCGGTGCCGGGGCCTTCGTCACGCCGCCGGGAGGCTCACGCCTTGGTGAGGTCCTCGATCTCCTCCTCGGGCTCGCGGCCCGGGGTGGGGAGGTTCCACTTGTTGATCGCGAAGCGGAAGACGAAGTAGTAGACGGCGCCGAAGACCAGACCGATCGGGATGATCAGCCAGGGCTTGGTGGCGAGGTTCCAGTTGAGGGCGTAGTCGATGAAGCCCGCGGAGAAGGTGAAGCCCGCGTGGACGCCGAGCGCCCAGGTGATCGCCATGGACAGGGCGGTCAGCACCGCGTGGATCGCGTAGAGCGCCGGGGCGATGAACATGAACGAGAACTCGATGGGCTCGGTCACACCGGTCACGAAGGACGTCAGCGCGAGCGAGATCATCATGCCCATGATGGCCTTGCGGCGCTCGGGGCGGGCGGAGTGCGCGATGGCGAGCGCGGCGGCCGGCAGGCCGAACATCATGATGGGGAAGAAGCCCGACATGAACTGTCCGGCGGACGGGTCACCCGCGAAGAAGCGGGTCAGGTCACCGTGGACGACGGCACCGGTGGAGTCCTTGTAGTCGCCGATCTGGAACCAGGCCACGGAGTTGACGAACTGGTGCATGCCGACCGGGATCAGCCCGCGGTTGATCAGACCGAACAGACCGGCACCGAAGGCGCCGAGACCGGTGATCCACTCGCCGAAGTTGGAGATGCCCTCACCGATCGGCTTCCAGACCAGGCCGAAGAAGACACCCATGAGCGTGCCGACGAAGGCCATGATGATCGGCACCAGGCGGCGGCCGTTGAAGAAGCCGAGCCAGTCGACCAGCTTGGTCCGGTGGAACCTCTGCCACAGCACCGCGGAGAGCAGACCCATGATGATGCCGCCGAGGACACCGGGGTTGTTGTAGGTCGCGGCCACGTCCGCGCCCTTGAGGATCTTGGCGTCGGTGACCGGGAAGGCCTTGAGCACATTGCTGTAGACGAGGAAGCCGACGAGTGCCGCCAGCGCCGTGGAGCCGTCGGACTTCTTGGCGAAGCCGATCGCGACACCTATGCAGAACAGCAGCGGCAGGTTGTCGAAGATCGCGCCACCGGCGGTGGCGAAGACCGCCGTCACCTTGTCCGGCAGATGCAGCTTGTCGTGGATGTCGGCCTGCCCGAAGCGGAGCAGAATGCCCGCCGCCGGAAGCACGGCGATCGGGAGCTGGAGGCTGCGGCCGATCTTCTGCAGGCCCTGGAACAGGCCGGATCCCCACTTCTTCGCGGGGGCCGCCGTTGGCGCGGTGGCGGTGGACATAGACTTCCTCCATCGGGTGGTGGTCTACACCACTCAGTGGTGTAGACCTGTTGTAGCAGATGAAGTCCGCATAAAGGAACCCGTAAAACCTGCGACCGAATCGCTACGCCACGTACACGACGAAGGTCCGACGACGGGCACGGCAAAGGGCCCCCGGACCGGTGGTCCGGGGGCCCAACTCGCTTACGCCGTAAGGCCGTTCCGTCAGGCCTTGGTGACGTCCTCCTGCTCCTCCTCCGGCTCCCGCCCCGGAGTCTTCAGATCGAACTTCGTGATCGCGAAACGGAAGACGACGTAGTACACCGCCGCGAAGCACAGCCCGATCGGAATGATCGCCCACGGTTTCGTCGCCAGGTTCCAGTTGATCGCGTAGTCGATCAGCCCCGCCGAGAAGCTGAACCCGTCGTGCACCCCGAGCCCCCAGGTCACCGCCATCGACACACCCGTCAACACCGCGTGGACGGCGTAGAGGAGAGGCGCGATGAACAGGAACGAGTACTCGATGGGCTCGGTGATACCGGTGACGAAGGACGTCAGCGCGACCGACAGCATCAGCCCGCCCACCTCTTTGCGGCGGCTCGGCTTCGCGCAGTGTGCGATCGCGAGCGCCGCCGCCGGCAGCGCGAACATCATGATCGGGAAGAAGCCCGAGGTGAACTGCCCCGCGTTCGGGTCACCCGCCAGGAACATGTTGATGTCCCCGTGCACCACCGTCCCGTCCGGCTTGGTGTAGCTGCCGAACTGGAACCAGATGGGCACGTTCAGGAACTGGTGCAGCCCCACGACCAGCAGCGCCCGGTTGGCCAGCCCGAACACCCCGGCACCCACCGCGCCCCGGGCGCTCAGCCAGTCGCTGAAGTGCTCGAGACCGGTTCCGATCGGCGGCCAGATCCACAGCGCCACCGCCGCGACCGCGATCGCCACGAACGACATGATGATCGGCACCAGCCGCCGCCCGTTGAAGAAGCCCAGCCAGTCCACCAGCTTCGTACGGTGGTACCGCGCCCAGAAGAACGCCGTCAGCAGCCCCAGCACGATCCCGCCGAACACCCCGGGATTCTGGTACGTGAACGCCGACACCGAGTGGTCCGCGGCCTGGCAGCCGATCCCGGGCAGCACGTTCGTACCGCCCGTGCAGTCCTTGGGGAACTGGCGCAGCACGTTGTAGTAGACGAGGAAACCGACCAGCCCCGCCAGCGCCGTCGACCCGTCCGACTTCTTCGCCATCCCGATCGCGACACCCACACAGAACAGCAGCGGCAACCCCAGCTGGCCGTCCAGCAGCGCGCCGCCCGCACCCGCCATCACCTTCGAGACATTGGTCCACCCCAGACCGTCGTCCCCGAACACGTCCGGCTGCCCCAGCCGGTTGAGGATGCCGGCGGCCGGCAGTACGGCGATGGGGAGTTGGAGACTGCGGCCCATCTTCTGCAACCCCTGGAACAGCTTGTTCCAGGAGACGCGCCCGGGACCGGCGGCGGCACTGTCGGCACTCATGGACGCCCCTCGGTAATGTGGTGTAGACCAGTTGGCGACGTGATCGTCACCATCATTCGGCACGCACGACATGACCGCTCGCGAAGCTGGGCCAACTGTGGGTTACTGCGACAAAGCGGTTCGGATCAGGGAGAGAACACCATGGCCACCAAGGCTGAGAAGATCGTTGCCGGGCTGGGCGGCATCGACAACATCGAAGAGGTCGAAGGCTGCATCACCCGCCTGCGCACCGAGGTCAAGGACCCGAGCTTGGTCGACGAAGCCGCCCTCAAGGCCGCCGGCGCCCACGGCGTCGTCAAGATGGGCACCGCCATCCAGGTCGTCATCGGCACCGACGCGGACCCGATCGCGGCGGACATCGAAGACCTGATGTGAAGCACGGGGACCATCCCCGGCCTCGCGCACCGAGGGGCTCCTCCCGACCGGGGAGGAGCCCCTTCCCCCTTACGGGTCCGGCCCTACCACTAGGCTCTTCGCCATGTCTCGAATCGACGGCCGCACCCCCGAACAGCTCCGCCCCGTCACCATCGAACGCGGCTGGAGCAAGCACGCCGAGGGCTCCGTCCTCGTCTCCTTCGGCGACACCAAGGTCTTCTGCACCGCCTCCGTCACCGAAGGCGTCCCCCGCTGGCGCAAGGGCAGCGGCGAGGGCTGGGTCACCGCTGAGTACTCCATGCTGCCCCGCGCCACCAACACCCGCGGCGACCGCGAGTCCGTCCGCGGCAAGATCGGCGGCCGCACCCACGAGATCAGCCGCCTCATCGGCCGCTCGCTGCGCGCCGTCATCGACTACAAGGCCCTCGGCGAGAACACCATCGTCCTCGACTGCGACGTCCTCCAGGCCGACGGCGGCACCCGTACGGCCGCCATCACCGGCGCCTACGTCGCGCTCGCGGACGCGGTCACCTGGGCCCAGGGCAAGAAGCTGATCAAGGCCGGCCGCCAGCCGCTCACCGACACGGTCTCGGCCGTCTCGGTCGGCATCGTCGGCGGAATCCCGCTGCTGGACCTCTGCTACGAGGAGGACGTCCGCGCCGAGACCGACATGAACGTCGTCTGCACCGGCGACGGCCGCTTCGTCGAGGTCCAGGGCACCGCCGAGGCCGAACCCTTCGCCCGCGACGAACTCAACGCGCTCCTCGACCTCGCGGTCGCCGGCTGCGGCGAGCTGACCGCCGTACAGCGAAAGGCACTTGAGGCCGCGCTGGAGAAGTAAGAGGCTGGGCGGACAGGGTCAGTAAAGGACGTACAAAGAGAAGCGGGCTGCGGGGTCAACCCGGCAGCCCGCGCTCGCGTCCCTACGCATACGGAACGGAAACGGGGAGTGGCCGCAGCAGCCCACCCCCACGGGGAGGAAACCGAACCATGGCCGCCGCAAGCCGTCGTAGCCGAATCGTCGTAGCCACCACCGTGGCGGTGATCGCTCTGACCACCGGACTCACCACCGGCTGCGACGCCGTCGACAAGGCCATCGACTGCGTCCAGACCGCCGACACCATCGCCGACAGCGTCACCGGCCTCCAACAGGCGGTGGAGAACGCGGCCAACGACCCCACCCAGACCGACCAGTCCCTCAACTCCATCGAGCAGGACCTCGACAAGATCGGCGACAAGACCGACAACGCGGACGTCAACAAGGCGGTCGACGACCTCAGCAAGGCCGTCGACAACGTCCGCACGGCGGTCAAGAACGGCGACAACACCCCCGACATCAGCCCGGTGACGGACGCGGCGGGAGAGCTGACGAAGGTGTGCACGTCGTAGACGACAGTGGGTGGTTGGGATACTGAACGCCATGACACGCCTGATCCTCGCCACCCGCAACGCCGGGAAAATCACCGAACTGAGGTCGATCCTCGCCGACGCGGGACTGCCCCACGAACTGATCGGCGCCGAGTCCTACCCCGACATCCCCGACGTCAGGGAAACGGGCGTCACCTTCGCCGAGAACGCGCTCCTCAAGGCCCACGCCCTGGCCCAGGCAACGGGCCTCCCGGCGGTGGCGGACGACTCAGGCCTGTGCGTGGACGTGTTGAACGGCGCCCCGGGCATCTTCTCCGCCCGCTGGGCCGGCCACCACGGCGACGACAAGGCCAACCTGACCCTCCTCCTGGCCCAGCTCGCCGACATCGCCGACGAACACCGAGGCGCCCACTTCGCGTGCGCGGCGGCCCTCGCGCTGCCGGACGGCACGGAACGCGTGGTGGAAGGCCGGCTGAGGGGCGTCCTGAGGTTTGTGCCGACCGGCACGAACGGCTTCGGCTACGACCCGATCCTCCAGCCGGACGGCGACACCCGAACCTGCGCGGAGCTGACGGCGGAGGAGAAGAACGCGATCAGTCATCGGGGGAAGGCGTTTCGGGGGTTGGTGCCGGTGGTGCGGGAGTTGTTGGGGTGAGACGGCGGAGGGGCTGTCCATATGGACAGCCCCTCCGAGTGTGCGGCCGATGGGAGTCGAACCCACATGGGCAAATGCCCCGAGGCACCTAAAACCTCTGCTTATACCGTTCAGCAACGGCCGCGTGCCCGACCTCATGCTACCGGGGATGCCTACGATTGCGGCTCCCACCTCTACACCAGGTCCTGGTGATGGCGTGGCAGTTGGGACACAGCAACCGCAGGTTCTCCCGCCGGTCGTCGCTCCAGTCCCCGTTGATGTGATCGACCTCCAGCGTCATGGGCCTGCCGAGCCACTCGGGGCCGGTCCCGCATTCGGCGCACACCTCAGGCGCACCCACCTCCAGGAGCGCCCGGCGCAACAGGTGGGTTCTTGTCCGGCGACCGCCATCGTGCTGGACGAGGATGTTCTCGGCGCGCCGAAGAGGCACGCTGCCTGGCCGTCCTCGCTGGTGCGCCTGTCCCAGGAAGTGAGAGGTGTCGAGACCGTCCTCCGTCATCCACCGGCGGACTAGGGTGCGCAGCCTGCTGTTGTACGGCTCCATCCCCAGCTTGCGGAGCGTGTCCGCGATGGACGTGGCCCCCTCGACGGCGCGGCGCAGTCTGTCTCCGGCCGGTTTGCATGGCACCGCGTTCGATCGTCTCCGACGTGGCATGTGGGAGACGTCGATTCCGAAGTGGTCGAAACGCAGGAAGAGGTAGCGGCGGAGTTTGCCGTAGGGCCGTGTACCGAAGAAGGCGATGACCTCGTCGATGTCGGAACAGCGTGCGGCGGCTTCGGTGAGTCGTTCGCGGGTGTACTGCGCACCGGTGCTCATGAGGCGCCACCTTTGCCGCGTCCTTTTCCGCGCCCTCGGTAACTGTCCGTCGTGGAATGGCAGTTGGGGCAGAGCATCCGCAGGTTCTCGATCCGGTTGTTCCGCCAATCACCGTCGAGATGGTCGACTTCCAGAGGCAGCGACTTCCCGAGCCATATCGGCTCGATCCCGCAAAGGGCGCAGCGTTCTTCTACGCCGAGCTCGCGCATCGCTCGCTTGAGCCGGCTGCCTGGGGTGCGCTTCATGTGTACCGATGGGTCCGCGACGAGGATCTCTTCGGCTGTCCGGCGGCGCTGGTTATGCCTCATGCGCTCGGTGCGGACCACAGCTGTGAAGTGCGAGGTGTCGATCCCGTGGGCCTTGATGCGTCGGGCGATGTGGGTGTGGTGTCCGCCGACCGGGTCCAGCCCAAGCGTGCGCAGGACGTCGTTGACGCTCGTCGACGTGGCAACAGCTGACTCAAGTATTTTCCTCGTCCATTTGTTCCCCTCCCTTTCGAAGTGTGAGGTGTCCACCCCGAGCTTCTTCAACCGCGCTCGGATGTACTCCCGCGTTGAACTCCCCGGATCGACCCCCAACCGCTCCAACGCCTCCGACAACGTCCGCGCCCCCTGAGCCGCCACCTCCAGCCGCTCCCGTGAATACGCGCTGACCCCCATGGCTCCCCTCCGATCCCGACCACACGTTCGTGGCCTCGTACGGAGTAACGAACCGCTTGTCGGACAGTCACGCCCGCCCCGTAAAGCGGATTGGTAGACTGCAGATCGCTGAAGCCTCCCAAGGAGTGGACTGTTGTCCTCCTGGGAGGCTTTTTTCATGACCGAGACCTCTTCCACGACCGTGGACATACGCCCCGCCACCCCCGCCGACCGCCCCACCGTCGAGCGGCTCTGGCTGATGTTCCGGCATGACATGTCGGAGTTCGATACGGCGGCGCATCCTCAACTCCCCAACCCCGACGGCACGTTCCGCAGTGAGCGGGTGGATGCCGCGTTCGGCGGGGGTGGGGAGGACTGGGCGCCGTATCTCTTCGTCAGGGGGGAGCGGCCCGTCGGGTTCGCGTTTGTGCGGGGGCTCAGTGGGCCCACTCGGGTGCTCAACAGCTTCTTCGTGGTGCGGGGAGTCCGGCGTGGCGGGGTGGGGCGAAGGGCTGTCCGCGAGGTCGTCGCGCGGCATCCGGGGCGGTGGGAGATCGCGTTTCAGGACGCCAATCCGGGGGCCGTGGCGTTCTGGCGGCGGGTCGGTGAGGAGCTCGCGCCGGGGGAGTGGAGCGAGGAGCGCAGGCCGGTGCCGGGGCGGGCCGACCTGCCTCCTGACGTGTGGGTCTCGTTTGAGTACAGGGAAGGCTAGATGCCCAGGTCCTTGATGATCTTCGCCACGTGGCCCGTCGCGCGGACGTTGTACAGCGCGTGCTCGACCTTGCCGGCCTCGTCGACGATGATCGTGGAGCGGATCACGCCCATGTAGGTCTTGCCGTAGTTCTTCTTCTCGCCGAAGGCCGCGTAGGCGTCGAGGACCTGCTTGTCGGGGTCCGCGAGGAGGGTGACCTTGAGGTTCTCCTTCTCGCGGAACTTGGCGAGCTTCTCCGGCTGGTCGGGGGAGATGCCGATGACGTCGTACCCGGCGCCGGCCAGCACCTCCAGGTTGTCCGTGAAGTCGCAGGCCTGCTTGGTGCAGCCGGGCGTGAGGGCCGCCGGGTAGAAGTAGACGATGACCTTGCGGCCCTTGTGGTCGGCGAGGGACACCTCGTTGCCGTCGGCGTCGGGGAGCGTGAAGGCGGGGGCAACGTCCCCGGGCTGGAGTCGTTCACTCATCGCGCTAGCGTAACCGGGGGTGCTGACAGTGCACTCCGCGCGAGAGCTGACAGACTGTCCGGCACAAGTACCAGCAGACTTCGGAGGCCGTACGGTGGCGGACACGTCGAACAAGCCGGACATGCCGGACACCAGAACCCCGGCGCAGATCGAGGCGGACATCCAGCGTCGCCGCGATGTCCTGGCCGACACGCTCGACGAGATCGGGGTGCGGGTGCACCCGAAGACCATCGTGGGCGACGCGAAGGCCAAGGTCGCGGCCAGCGTCGATCACACCCTCGGGAAGGCCTACGTCGGCGTCAACCGGGTCGTGAGCGACGTCAAGGGACAGTTCGTGGACGACGAGGGCGCGCCGCGGGTGGAGCGGATCGTGCCCGTCGCTCTCGTCGCCGTCGGGGTCGTGGGGCTGTTCGTCCTCGGTTCCCGGCGCGGCAAGGGCCGTAAGGGCTGACGGAGACACGGAGACCACGACGGCCGCAAGGGTCGTAGCGGCCGATATCGCGGGGCACCCGGCGGCGTACCGACGGGTCGGAGGCAGGTAGGTTCGTGGGTGTGAGCGCCAAGAGAGACGAGCAGAGCACCCAGCACGACAAGCTGCCCATCCGGATGCTGCACGACCGTGTGCTCGTGCGGCAGGACAAGAGCGAGGGCGAGCGGCGTTCGGGCGGCGGGATCCTGATTCCGGCGACGGCCGCGGTCGGACGGCGGCTGGCCTGGGCCGATGTCGTCGCGGTGGGCCAGAACGTGCGGACCGTGGAGCCCGGCGACCGGGTCCTCTACGACCCGGAGGACCGTGCCGAGGTCGAGGTCCGCGGGATCGCCTACGTCCTCATGCGCGAGCGGGATCTCCACGCCGTCGCCGCCGACCGGTTCGAGGGGTCCGAGGACTCGACCGGCCTGTATCTGTAGGGACAAGGCCTTGAGGGGCTGGTGACCGTCGTCACCAGCCCCTTTGCCGTTCCTTTGCTACGTTGGAGAGGAACCCGACGAGACGCGCCGTACCGGGAGACACGCAAAGACGACGCACCAACGTCAGTCGCGTGTGTGTCTCGGAGGTGCCTGTCATGGCCTGGGTTCTGCTGATCGTCGCCGGTCTGCTCGAAGTCGGCTGGTCGATCGGGATGAAGTACACCGATGGGTTCAGCCGGCCCGTGCCCAGTGTGCTCACCGGTGCCGGGATCGTCGCCAGCATGCTGCTGCTGTCGTACGCCGCGAAGTCGCTGCCCATCGGTACCGCCTACGGCGTGTGGGTGGGGATCGGTGCGGCGGGGGCGGCGGTGCTCGGCATGGTGGTGCTGGGGGAGCCCGCCACCGCCGCCCGGATCTTCTTCGTGTGTCTGCTGCTGGTCGCCGTCGTGGGGCTGAAGGCGACCTCCGGTCACTGAGGCGTACTACTCCTTCTTGCGCGCCGTGCTCTGCGGGCCCGCCGTCGTCCCCCCGGTCGTCGTACCGCCCGTGGTGCCGTCCGTGGTGGTCCCCGTCGTGCCGCCGGTCGTCGTCGTGCCGTCCGTGGTGGTGCCTGTCGTGCCGCCGGTGGTGGTCGTGGAGCCGTCGGTCGTGGTTCCCGTCGTGCCGCCGGTCGTCGTGGTGCCGCCGTCGGTGGTGGTCGTGCCTCCGGTGGTGGTGCCGCCGTCGGTCGTGCCGCCGTCGGTGGTGCCGCCCTGGGTCTGGCCCTGGTCGGTCTGGCCGCCGGTGGTGGTCGTGCCGCCGTTGTCCTGGCCGTCGGTCGTGGACGGTTGGGTGGGCTGGATACTCGGGGGCGCGACCGTCTCGGCGCCGTCCTGGAGCTGGAGGTCGAAGTCGTTGGCCGGCGTGCCCTTGAGGGCGGACTTGGTGAACTGGGCCCAGATCTCGGCGGGCGCCCCGCCGCCGTTGACGCGGGCGAGGCCCATCGCGCCGTAGAGCGGCTCGTGGGCGGCGGTGGTCGGGTTCTGGCCCATGACGGAGACGACGGTGGCGAGGTCGGGGGTGTAGCCCGCGAACCAGGCCGCCGTGTCCTTCTCCGCCGTGCCGGTCTTGCCGGCCGCCGGGCGGTCGGCGCCCTGCGCGGCGGTCGCGGTGCCGTTGTCGACGACGCTCTCCAGGACGTTGGTCGTGGTGTCGGCGGACTCGCGGCTCACCGCGCGGGTGGTCTTGTGCGCGGGCAGCTTGACCTGGTCGGTGCCGTCCTTGGTGATCTTCGAGATCATCGTGTACGTGTGCCGCTGGCCGTGGTTGGCGAGGGTGGCGTAGGCCTCCGCCATGTCGAGGACGCTCGCGGTGGAGGGGCCGAGCGCGATGGACGGGGTGGCGGTGAGGTCGGGGGTGTCGGCGGGGATGCCGAGGTCGATCGCGGTCTGCTTGATCTTGGCGGGGCCCACGTCCACCGCCATCTGCGCGTACACCGAGTTGACGGACTTGTCGGTCGCCGTGCGGACGGTGATGTCGCCGTAGGAGACGCCGTCCTCGTTCTCGGGGGCGTACGAGCCGCCGCTCCAGCCCTCCACGGGGCGCTTGTCGGTGCCGTCGTAGTAGGTGTTGGGCGTGATGGTCTGGCCGTCCTGGGTCTGCGAGCCGTTCTGGATCGCGGAGGCGAGGACGAACGGCTTGAAGGTGGAGCCCACTTGGAAGTCGCCGCGGGTGGCGCCGTTCGTGTACTGCTTGACGTAGTCGATGCCGCCGTACATCGCGACGATGTTGCCGGTCTTGGGGTCGACCGAAGCGCCGCCCGCGCGCACGTAGTTGTCGACCTTGCGGCTCTTCTTGTCGAGCTTGGACATGAGTTGGTCGTTGACGGCCTTCACGAAGGCGTCCTGCTTGCTCTTCTGGAGCGTGGTGGTGATGCGGTAGCCGCCGGCTTCGAGGGTGTCCGCGTCGATGATCTTGTTGGTGGCGAGGTAGTCCTTGATCGCGGTGACGATGTAACCCCGCTGCCCGGACATGCTCGTCGAGGCCGTGGCCTCCTTCGGCATCGGGAACTTCATGCCGGCGCGCGCGGACTGGGTGAGCCAGCCCTTCTTGACCATGCCGTCGAGGACGTAGTTCCAACGGGCCACCGCCGCGGCCTTGTTCTCCGGGTGCGCCACGACGTCGTACTCGCTCGGCGCGTTCAGCAGCGCGGCGAGATAGGCGCCGCGGCCCGCGTCGAGGTCGACGGCGTCCTTGCCGTAGTAGGCCTGGGCGGCGGCCTGGATGCCGTAGGCGTTGCGGCCGAAGTAGCTGGTGTTGAGGTAGCCCTCCAGGATCTGGGACTTGGACTCCTCGCGGTCCAGCTTGATCGAGATGAAGAACTCCTTCACCTTTCGGGTGACGGTCTGTTCCTGGCCCAGGTAGTAGTTCTTGACGTACTGCTGGGTGATCGTGGAGCCGGACTGGGTGCCCTTGCCGGTGGCGGTGTTCCACGCGGCGCGGACCATCGCCTTCGGGTCGACGGCGGACTCGGAGAAGAAGTCCCGGTCCTCGGCGGCCAGTACGGCGTGCTGGGCGTTGGCGGAGACCTGGTCGAGGCCGACGTTCTCGCGGTTGACCTCGCCGTCGCGGGCGAGTTGGGTGCCGTCCGCGTAGAGGTACACGTTGGACTGCTTGGTGGCGAGCGCGTTCGCGGGCGGGATCTTGACCAGCGAGTAGCCGAGGTAGAACGCGCCGATCAGCAGCGCCACCAGCACGACGATCCCGCCGAGCGTCATCCGCCAGGTCGGGATGATCCGGCGCCACCCGGTGCGCTTGGGCCGCTTCGGCTTCTTGGGCTTCTCGCCCCCGGATGCCCCGGGCGCCTCGGGTGCGGCAGCCGCTTCCGGCTCTCTCGGTGCCCAGCCCTGCTCGGGCTGCTGCGGCTGCGGCTGGTCGCTCATGTCGTGCACGGACTCCTGTTTCGCGTCGTACGGTCCCGTACGGCCCCGCATGTTCCCATACGGTCGCGTATGTTCCTGTACGGCCTTGTGCGCTTCTGCGCCCCCAGACGAAGACTCTCGCACCATGCGTTCCGTTCCCGACCATCGGCACGCACTTGCCCGGAAAATGCGTGGCGTGCGTCACCACCTGCGCACTAGGCTCCTGCGCTTCGGTGTCAAGAGGTCGTGGAGGGTGGGTTTCTGGTGGGTGCCGGTCGGTTGTACGCGGCCGTCGCGGCGGGGGGTTTCAGACGGTACGCGACGTATCGGGCGGCGACGCTCGCCGGGGTGTTCACCAACACCGTCTTCGGCGTGGTCCTCGTCTACACCTATCTGGCGCTGTGGGACGAGCGCCCGCATCTCGGGGGCTACGACCAGGCGCAGGCGGTGACCTATGTGTGGCTCGGGCAGTGCCTGTACGCGACGCTGGCGATCCAGGGCGGCGGGTTCGAGAAGGACCTGACGGACCGCATCCGTACGGGTGACATCGCCGTCGACCTGTACCGGCCCGCCGACCTCCAACTGTGGTGGCTGGCAAGCGACTTCGGGCGGGCCATGTTCCAGATGCTGGGGCGCGGGGTGATCCCGTTCGTCTTCGGCGCGCTGTTCTTCAGGATGGCGCTGCCCACGGACGCCGGCTCCTGGGCGGCCCTGCTGGTGGCGCTGCTCCTGGCGGTGCTGGTCAGTTTCGGCATCCGCTATCTGGCCGCGCTGAGCACGTTCTGGCTGCTGGACGGCACCGGCGTCAACCAGGCCATGATGATCCTGGGGATCTTCTGCTCGGGCATGGTGCTCCCGCTGAACGCCTTCCCGGGCGCGCTCGGCGAGGTCGTACGGGCGCTGCCGTGGGCGGCGCAGATCCAGCTGCCGGCGGACGTGCTGATGGGGAAGACCGACCCGCTGCACGCGTACGCCTTCCAGGCGGCCTGGGCGGTGGCGCTGCTCGCCGCGGGGCGGCTGCTTCAGTCGGTGGCTACGCGGAGGGTGGTGGTCCAGGGTGGCTGAGACCATGCAACTGAAGGACGGCACACGGGAGTTGCCGCGCTGGCGCGAGGGGCTGCGCGCCTACGGGATGATCGCCGGGATGTGGATCCGGTCGAGCATGGCCTACCGCGCCTCCTTCGTCATCACGGTCGTCGGCAACCTGCTGGTGACCGGTCTGGACTTCGCCACGATCCTGCTGATGTTCTCGCGGGTCGACTCGCTGGGCGGCTGGTCGCTGCCCGAAGTCGCGTTCCTGTACGGCCTGTCGGCGACCGCGTTCGGGATCTCCGACCTGGTCCTCGGCTCGATGGACGTGCTGGGCAGCCGCATCCGCGACGGCTCCTTCGACACCCTGCTGGTGCGCCCCGCGCCGGTGCTGGCGCAGATCGGCGCGGACCGTTTCGCGCTGCGCCGGCTGGGCCGCATCACCCAGGGCGGCCTGGTCCTCGGCTACGCGCTGATCGCCGTCGACGTCGACTGGACCGCCGGGAAGCTGCTGCTGGTGCCGTTGATGCTGGTCTGCGGGGCGGCGATCTTCGGGGCGCTGTTCGTGGCGGGCGCGGCCTTCCAGATCGTGGCGCAGGACGCGGCCGAGGTGCAGAACGCGTTCACGTACGGCGGCAACACCCTGCTGTCGTATCCGCCGGTGGTGTTCGGCAAGGACTTCGTGCGGGGCGTGACCTTCATGCTGCCGCTCGCCTTCGTCAACTGGGTGCCCGCCTCCTATGTGTTGGGGCGGCCGTACCCGCTGGATCTGCCGCCGGGCGCGGAGTTCGCCTCGCCGCTGGTGGCGTTCGTCTGCTGCGCGCTGGCCGGGCTGGCCTGGCGGGCGGGGCTCAAGTCGTACCGGAGCACGGGAAGTTGAGGACTGTGGACGGGTTTGCGGACGATTCTGCGGACGAGCACTTCATCCAACTGGACCGCGTCGAGAAGGTCTTCGACGTGCGCAAGAAGACCGGGTTCATGAAACGGGAGCGGCGGCGGGTGCGGGCCGTCGACTCCATCTCCTTCGCCGTGGCGCGCGGCGAGATGGTCGGCTACATCGGGCCGAACGGCGCCGGGAAGTCGACCACCATCAAGATGCTGACCGGCATCCTCACCCCGTCCGGGGGCCGGCTGCGGGTGGCCGGCATCGACCCGTCCCGCGAGCGCACCCGCCTCGCGCACCGCATCGGCGTGGTGTTCGGGCAGCGGACCACACTCTGGTGGGACCTCCCGCTGATCGACTCGTACAAGCTGATGCACCGCATGTACCGCATCCCCGACGCCCGTTACGCCGAGAACCTCGACCGCTGTGTCGAACTCCTCGCACTGGGCGCCCTGTTGGACGTCCCCGTACGTCAGCTCTCGCTCGGCCAGCGGATGCGCGGCGACATCGCGGCGGCCCTGCTGCACGACCCCGAGGTGCTCTACCTCGACGAACCGACCATCGGCCTCGACGTCATCTCCAAGGCCAAAGTGCGGGAGTTCCTGCGGGAGTTGAACGCCGAGCGCGGCACCACGGTGCTGCTCACCACCCATGACCTCCAGGACATCGAGCAGCTGTGCTCGCGGGTGATGGTCATCGACCACGGCCGGCTGATGTACGACGGTCCGCTCACCGGGCTGCACGAGGCGGGGGAGAGCGAGCGGACCCTTGTGGTGGACCTGGAGCGGGAGTTGCCCCCGATCGAGGTGCCGGACGCGCGGACGGTGAGGGTGGAGGGACCGCGCCAGTGGCTGACGTTCCCGGCCTCGGCGTCGGCGGCCCCGCTGGTGGCGCGGATCGCGGCGGAGTACCCGATGGTGGACCTGTCGGTGCGGGAACCGGACATCGAGGCCGTCATCGCGAAGATGTACGCCGAACGGGCCGAGGAAGCGGTCTCGTAGCCCTGCGTCGAACGGTCTCGTAGGCTGCCTTGTATGACCGACGACGCAGTCCCGGAGCTCCGCGCATCCGACGCCGACCGTGAGCGGGTCGCCGAGGTCCTGCGCGACGCCGTCGCCGAGGGCCGGCTCGACATGGAGGAGTTCGAGGAGCGTCTGGAGGCCACGTACAAGGCGCGGACGTACGGCGAACTGACGCCCATCACCGCCGACCTGCCGGCCCCCGGGGTCGCCCCGCCGCCGGTGAACATGGTCAAGGAGCCGGTGGCCAGCGGGAGTTGGGCCTCGCGGATCGTCGGCGGCGAAGGGTCCTCCAGCGCCGCCGTGGCCATCATGTCGGGGTTCCAGCGCAAGGGGCGCTGGACGGTCCCCAAGCGGTTCACCGCCGTCGCCTTCTGGGGCGGCGGCGAGATCGACCTGCGCGAGGCGAACTTCGCGGACCGCGAGGTCGAGATCAACTGCGTCGCGATCATGGGCGGTGCGCAGATCATCGTGCCGCCGGGCGTCGAGGTCGTCGTGCGCGGCATCGGCATCATGGGCGGCTTCGACCACAGCCAGGAGGGCGTGCCGGGCGAGCCGGGCGCCCCGCGCGTGATCGTCACGGGCTTCGCCTTCTGGGGCGGGGTCGGAGTGGAGCGCAAGCTCCCCAGGGCCGAGCGCCAGCGGCTCAAGGAGGAGCGGCGCCGGCAGAAACTGGAGGGCGGTTCCTCGACGAGGGAGCTCTACGGTTCGCACCGCGACGCCCTGTCCGGCCTGGACGACGCCCACCGCGAGGCCATGGAGGAGCACCGCGAGGCGATGCGGCGCCGGCACGAGGAGCGGCGGGAACGGCACGAGGAGCGGCGCGAGCGGCACCGGGAGCGGCGGGGGCGCAGGCACCGCGACTGGGACTGACCGGCGGGCTCACAACCGGGCGGGTACCGCGCCCTTGAGCTCCGTGAGGTCGATGGTGTCGGCCATCCTGCGGTAGCCCCGGTCACTGGGGTGGAGATGGTCGCCCGAGTCGTACTCGGGGGCGTACCTGCGCGGGTCGTACGGGTCGCGCAGCGCCTTGTCGAAGTCGACGACGGCGTCGTACACCGTGCCGCTCCTGATCTCCGCGTTGACCCGCTGCCGTACGGCCTCCCGGGCCGCGGTGTACCGGGGGTAGCCGCCGAAGGGGGTCAGGGTCGCGCCGACGACCTTGATGCCGTGGGCGTGGGCCTGGCGGACGAGGGTGCGCAGGCCGGCCAGGATGCGGTCGGCGTCGGCGCCGTGCAGGGTGTCGTTGACGCCGAGGTCGAGGACGACGACCTTGACGTTCGGCCGGCCGAGCACATCGCGCGCGAAGCGGGTCAGGCCGCTCTGGTTCTCGGCGGGCCGGCCCGGATGACTGGCGAGTATCTGGTTGCCGCTGACGCCCGCGTTGACGACGCTGTAGCGCGGCACGTCCTGCCGCCCGGCCGCCACCGCCGCGCGCAGCCGCTGCGAAAAGGCGTCCGGCCAGCGGCGGTTGGCGCCCACGGTCGAGGTGGAGCCGTCGGTTATCGAGTCGCCGAACGCGACGACCGTGCCGTTCGCGTCGTGGCTCAGCACGTCCAGCGCGGTCAAGTAGCGCCACACCGAGGTGTGTTGGGTGTACGGCCCGGCGCTCGGGTTCTCGACCCGGTCGCCGTCGGCCACGTAGGAGATCTGCCGGGCGTACGGGTGGATGGTGACCGGGCCGGACTCGGCGGGGGCGTAGGTGGTGACCAACACGTCCGCGCCCTGCGGGACTTGGAGGCGTACGGCGTCGCTCAGCACCTGCTGCCCGGCCGGGACGGTGACGGAGCCGGCGCCGCCGAAGGTCAGCCGGCGCATGGTGCCGGGGGCCGCGGCGGAGCTGTCGTGGCCGGCCGCGAGGGCGATCGAGGCGTGGGTGACGGTCAGCGGGGACTGGCCGTAGAGGTTGGAGAGGGTGATCCGGGCGCTCGTCCCGGCGGCGCTGGTGTGGACGACGTTGCGCACCGAGCGGCCCGCCATGCCCGCCGGCTCGGTGCCGGGCTCACCGCCCACCGGGGCGGCCGACCAGGCGCCGACCCAGGTGCCGGCCGAGGCGGGGTCGGCGGAGTCGGGCCGGCCGCGGCCCGAGGCGGGGGAGCCGCCCGCGCTGCCGTCGCCGGCGGAGACACCGGCGTAGATGCCGACGGAAAGGACCACGATCAGGGTGATGATCGCGGACAGCAGGGCACGATGCCTGGTGGGGGACACCCCCTTGTCCCCGGTGGGTCGCTCGGTCACGCGGTGCGGGTCTCCTCGGGTCTCCTCGGGCGAGTGGCAGGGTCCTGCCATTTTGCCCTTTCGGGTGACGCCGGGAACTCCTGTTCCATCCCGGGAGTCGGTCAGGAAGGGACAATGTGCACGGTACCGGCGAACGGGTGGAGCGGATGGAACGTACGGAAGTGGGTGCTGAGAGCGACGGGGCCCCGTCCCGCCGCACGATGACCACGTTCAGCGCGGCCGACGAGGAGAAGCAGCGCGGCGTGCGCCGGATGAAGCTGACGGCGCTGGCCCTGCTGCTCTTCGTGGCCGTCGTGTACGTGCTCGCCAAGTGGGCGTCGAACTCGGGCGCGGGCCCCTGGGCGGGCTATGTCGCCGCGGCGGCCGAGGCCGGCATGGTGGGCGCGATGGCCGACTGGTTCGCGGTCACGGCCCTCTTCCGCCACCCGCTCGGCCTGCCCATCCCGCACACCGCGATCATCCCCACCAAGAAGGACCAGCTGGGCGTCTCCCTGGGCGAGTTCGTCGGCGAGAACTTCCTCTCCGAGGAGGTCGTACGACAGCGGCTGCGCGCGGTCGGCATCGGCAGCAGGCTCGGCGCCTGGCTGGCCGTACCGGATCACGCCGACCGGGTGACGGCGGAGCTGTCGGCGGCCCTCCGCGGAGCCCTCACCGTGCTCCGGGACTCCGACGTCCAGGCGGTCGTCGGCGAGGCGATCACCCGCCGCGCCGACGCCCAGGAGATCGCGCCCGGCATAGGAAAGATGCTGGAGAAGATCGTCGCCGACGGCGGTCACAAGCGGGTCGTCGACCTCATCGTCACCCGCGCGCACGACTGGCTGGTCCTGCACGACGAGCAGGTCATGGACGCCGTCGAGGGCGGCGCGCCCGGCTGGACCCCGAGGTTCGTCGACAAGCGGATCGGCGAGCGCGTCTACAAGGAGCTGCTCCGCTTCGTCACCGAGATGCGCGACATGCCCTCCCACCCGGCCCGCGGCGCCCTGGACCGCTTCCTCGGCGATTTCGCCGCCGACCTCCAGTCCGACACGGACACCCGCGCGCGGGTGGAGCGCCTCAAGGGCGAGGTCCTGGGCCGCGGCGAGGTCCAGGACCTGATCGCCAGCGCCTGGACGTCCGTCCGCTCGATGATCGTGTCGGCCGCCGAGGACGAGCGCAGTGAGCTACGGCTGCGGGTGCGCGCGTCCCTGCTGTCGCTCGGCGCGCGGATGGCGGTCGAACCGAAGCTCCAGGCGAAGGTCGACGGCTGGCTGGAGGGCGCCGCGGTGTACGTCGTCACCACCTACCGCAAGGAGATCACCTCCCTGATCACGGACACGGTGGCGAGCTGGGACGCGGAGCACACGACCCGCAAGATCGAGGCGAACATCGGCCGCGACCTCCAGTTCATCCGGATCAACGGCACGGTGGTGGGGTCGCTGGCGGGGCTGCTGATCTACACGGTGTCGCGGTTGGTGGGGGTGTAGGAGAGCCGGGGAACTCGCCCCTGCCGAACGCGAGTTCGCCGGATCTGAGTACGCGTACTCTGTTGCGCCCCGTCGCACCGGGGAACCCTCGTACGTATGACCGAGAAGCTGCTGAGCCCCCTGCGGACGTGCCCCTGGCCGGAACGCTGGCTGACCCGCGCGCTCGGTGCCGGGGTCGCGACGGCGGCGTACTTCGTGTGCGTCGCCTGGACGGGGGCGTCCGTCCCCGGCGTGCTGGTCCTCGGCGCGCTCCTGCTGCTCCTGGCCGGCTACTTCGGCCGCCGCGACGAGCCGGCCTGGCCCGTGCTGCTGGTGGCGGTGCCCCCGGCCGGCCTGATGTACGCCACCCACCCGCGGGGCTACGCCAACTGGCCCGACGAGACGGAATGGCCCCAGCAGTGGGCGTTCGCGACCCTCGTGATCGGCGCGGGCGTCCTGGTGGCCTCGTCGGTGGGCCGACGCTTCCGCCCGTGCGAGGAGGACTCCACGGAGGGCGTGCTGTCGGCCCACGGCTGCTGAACCGCCGTAGCGCACGGGCTTCTTGGCGACAGCGCGACGGGGGTCAGGCCTGCCGGTCGGCGACCGCCCAGGACGCGAGGGCGACGGCGCCCGCGACACCGAGGACGGCGGGCCAGGCGCCGACCTTCTTCGCCAGCGGGTGCGACCCGGCGAACGCGGCGACATAGGCGACGGTGAGCGCACCCGCCGCCTTTCCGCCGGCCCGCTGCCGCCACTGCTGCGCGGCGGCGGCCCCGGCAACGGCCAGCACGGCCCCGCCCAGTTGACGCTTCTTCGTCCAGCGGGCCACGCCGTACCCGCCGACGAGCCCGCCCGCGGCGACCGCCGCGCTGGGAACGCTCGGGACCTTGGCCATGATGTGCCTCTCCGGTAGCAGGAAACCCTATTCGCGCGACAAGCATAGCCTGTCAAATACATAAGTGAATTCTCTGAATTAGGGCCGCATTACTGTGGAACCTGAAACTTATTTTATCCACGTGACGGTCCATTGAGATTTCGGTAAGAACCTCGATAATGTTGTCAACAATCGCGCGAACGACCGGTCGGCGCTCCGCTGACGAGCGGAATCTCTGGAATTACCGAAATCGAAGGAGTCGTTCGTGAGCAAGGACAGAACCCGTCTGGTACGCACCAGACGGACCTGGCGCGGAATAGCCGGAGCCGTCACCGCGGTTGTGCTGGTCGGCGGCGGTTTCGCCGTGGCGAATGCCTCGACGGACACCGGAACCGGTAATTCGGCGGCGGGCGTCAAGCGCCCCGTCGACAAGAAGGCCACCGGCACCGCCGCCGTGGTCAGCGCGGCCAACGAGTTCCTGAACACCCTGGACGCCGACCAGCAGGCCTCCACCCTGCTCGACCTCACGCAGGCCAACGCGACCGCGTGGTCGAACCTCCCGTGCGGCTCCACCTGCCGTCCCGGCATCCAGCTCGGTTCCCTGACGGACACTCAACTGGCCGCCGCCATGAAGGTGTTGAAGCTCGCCACGGGCAGTGGCAAGAACACCGGGTACGACCAGATCACGCAGATCATCAAGGCCGACGACGTGCTCAACGCGGCCCAGAGCACCAGCTCCGCGGGCCCGGCACCGTCGGACACCGCGTCGAGCACGGCCTCCGCGGACCCGTCCGCGACGGCGTCCCCCACTTCTTCGGCGACGGACCTCCCGACCGGCACCCCGCCCTCCGGCGGCACCGGAGGCGGCGGCATGGGCGGCTACGGCAGCGGCGTCTACTTCCTCGCCTTCCTCGGCACCCCCTCCGCCACCGGCACCTGGCAACTCCACTTCGGCGGCCACCACTTGGCCCTCAACCTCACCTACAAGAACGGCAAGGTGGCGGGCGCCAGCCCGTTCTTCGTCGGCGTCGAACCCACCACCTGGACCGACGACGACGGCACCACGTACTCCCCGCTCGCGACCATGCGCGACGGCCTGCTCGCCCTCACCGGCAGCCTCAGCACGGAGCAACTGGCCACCGCCAAGCTCTCGGAGTCCTTCAGCGACGTTCTCCTCGGCCCGGGCCAGGACGGCCAGTTCCCGGAGACGAAGGAGGGCATCAAGGTCAGCACGCTCTCCCCGAAGCAGAAGCAGCTGGTCCTCAAGGCCATTCACCCCTGGATCGCCAACGTGGACGACGCCACCGCGAAGAAGCTCATGAAGACGTACGAGCACGAGCTGAACCAGACCTACGTGGCCTACTCCGGCACCACCGCCCTCGACACCCAGGGCGACTACGTGCGCATCGACGGCCCCGGCGTCTGGGTCGAGTTCGTCTGCCAGAACGGTGTCGTGTACCGGGACCAGATCCACTACCACACCGTGTACCGCGACCACACCCGCGACTACGGCAGCGAGTTCACCTTCTCATGACCCGACCGCGAACTTGGCTGACCACAGCGCTACTTCGCCTGGTGGCCGGGATCGCGATCGCGGTACCGGCGGCGCTCCTCCTCGGAGCGTCGCCGGCCGCCGCGCACCCGATGCCGCACTCGGTGGTCCAGCTCGACGTGTACAAGGACTCCGTCACCGCCCGACTGGCCCTGCCCGTGGGCGACTTCACGACGGCAAGCGGCATCGACCTCAACACCCTCAAGTCGACGGCCCTCCCCACGAGGTCGACGGCGATCCGCACGTACCTCGCCGCGCACATCCACCCGACCACGCTCAAGGGCGAGGCCTGGCGGGTCACCATCGGCGCCCTGAGCCTCAGCCGCACCGAGCAGACGTCGACCGGCCCCTACCGCGAGCTGGTGGCGAAGGCGGTACTCACTCCGCCACCCGGCGCCGACGTACGGCACTTCACCTTCGACTACGACGTGATAGTGCACCAAGTGGTCACCCATATAACCCTGGTGACGGTACGTCAGGACTGGGCGGCCGGCCGGGTCACCGGCGACGGTGCCACCCAGGTGGGCACGATCCGCCTCGACGTCCGCCACATGAAGGTCCCGCCGCTGACGGTCGACCTCGGCAAGGGCAGCGCGTGGCGAGGCTTCGTGGCCATGCTCCAACTCGGCGCCAACCACATCCTCACCGGCACCGACCATCTGCTGTTCCTGCTCATTTTGCTGCTGCCCGCACCGCTGTTGGCGGTGGGCGGCCGCTGGAACGGCGGTCTGGCAGGCCCCCGTACGGCACTCACGCGCATCGGCGGCATCACGCTCGCCTTCACCGTCGGCCACTCGGTCGCGCTGGCCGCCTCCGCCCTGACCCGCCTCCAGATCCCCGGCCGACCGGTCGAGGCGTTCATCGCGGCGAGCATCCTCGTGGGCGCGGTCCACGCGATCCGCCCGCTGTTCCCCGGCAGGGAAGCACTCGTGGCGGGCGTCTTCGGCCTCGGCCACGGCATGGCGTTCTCCTTCGTCCTCGCCGAAATGCACCTGTCCACGGGCCAGTTGGCGTCCAGCCTCCTCGCCTTCAACCTCGGCATCGAACTGGTCCAACTCCTGCTGGTCTGCCTGGCGTTGCCGTCGCTCCTTGTCCTCGCGCGACTGCGGATACAGCCCGCCCTGCGGGTGACCGGCGCGCTGATCACGGCCACGGCGGCGATCGGCTGGCTGGCGGACCGCCTGGGGCTGCCCAACCCGGTGGCGAGGGCGGCGGACAGTGCGGGGACGCACACGACGGGGATGCTGACGGTGCTCGGGGTGGGGGCGGTGGTGGCGGTGGGGTGGACGCTGGTCACCCGGGAACGAGAGCGCGTGCTGCCGGAGTTGGAGACAGTGACGTAGAAGTGGATGCGGGCCGGGGTATGCGCTTCCCCGGCCCGTACTTGTACTCGCCCCGTGCTCAGTGGCTCACGAGGAGAGCCACTCCGTGGCGTTGAGGGCGAGGGCGGCGTTGGTGGCGCCGGTGTCGTTCCAGCCGTCGTAGAGCGTGTTGCCGGACTGGCCGGTGCCGTCGTCGACCGGCGAACTGTCGCCCCAGAACGCGACCTTGCCGCTCCCGAAGGTGCTGGTCGCGAAGAAGGCCCCGGTGTTGCCGGAGTAACCGCTGCGGTACAGCAGCCCCTTGGCGGCGGAGTTGTCGGCGGGCTTGATCGTGGCGGTCGTACCGTTGGCGATGAGGCTCTTGGTGACGGTGCCGAAGGAGCCGTGCAGCACGGGGTTGGTGCTGTCGCTGATGGCGGCCGGGTAGCCGGAACTGATGTTCAGCGAGTCGATGGAGAACCCGAACGGGTCCGTGGAATCAACGCTGTTGTTGGTCATCAGGTCGTTGAGGATCTGGACCGCGTCGTATCCGTCGTTGTTCCGGTCGGACCCCGTGTGGTCGGAGATCATGAACAGCCCGCCACCGGCCTTCACGAAGTTCATGATGGCGGTCTTCTCGGCGGTCGTGAACTTGATGTTGGGCTCGGGGAGGACCAGCGTGTCGAAGTTCGAGAGGTCGTTCGCCGACGAACCCCCGTAAGTCAGCGCGCTGGTAGCGGTCTTGAGGCTGTAGTCACCGGTCTTCTGCAGCGCGATGCCCCACGACGAGAGCGCCCCCGTCCAGTCCTTGTCGGAGGAGGGCGAGGAGTCCTGAGCAAGCGGATCGGGCTTGCTCGTGGAGATGATCCAGTCGGCGTTGCCGGCCTCTTCGGCGTGCCCGTCGTCGAACAGCACGCGGTGCGTGGTGGCCGCGGTGGCCGCGGTGGCCGCGGCGGCGGGGGTGACGGTGGCGGCCTGGGCGACGGCGCCGGTGGCGAGCAGGCCGAGAACACTGAGGGCGGTGGTGAGCCGACGGCGTGACGTGAACTTGCCAAGACTGGGCATCCGGTGAACCTCCGTGAAGTGGGGGGATTCCATGAGTGGGGGTGGAATGAACGGGGGGTGCGGGTGCTGCGGATGTGGCTGACTGCGATGAACTGCGCTGGACTGCGGTGAACTGTGGCGAATCTCCGCGCGTAGAACGGTAGTTGAGTGATCACCGACCGACACAAGGGAGGACGGTACACACGGGACCGGGACCGGCGGGAGGACCTCCCGCCGGTTCACGTAGATCTCTTACTCGGGCAAGCCGAGTTGCCTACCGGACGTCGACGAAGTCACCGGGCGCGGTCGCCGCGGCGGTGGTGGAGGTACCGGCGAAGACGTACCGGTAGTACCCGTCGACCGTGGCGGTGGTGGTGGTCTTCAGAACACCGGTGCTGTTGGTCTTGACCGTCTTGAGGGTGGTGTAGGTGCTGCTGCCCTTCTTGCGGAACTGCAGCTTCGCGGGCTGGGACACGTACCCCGCGTACTTGCCCGTAGCCCAGTTCGCGCGGGCCAGCTTGCCGGTGACCGTGATGGTCTTCCCCTTCTTGACCGGCTCGGGAGTGGCGTCGGCGGTCAGCGTGGAGGCCTTCTTGATCGAGGCGGTGGCGACGTCGTCGTTGTAACTCGCGTTCGCGTACAGATCCCAGGCCCCCAGGAACAACTTCCAGGTCCCGGCCACGCCGTTGTCCTTCATGTCGGTAGCAGGACGAATATTGAAGACGGCCTTGCAGGTGTACGTCCCCTGAGTCGCCGTCTCCGTGCAGGCGGGGTCGTCGTCCGTCCCCAGCCCACCGGTGATCCCGTCCGTGGTCGAACTGTCCGTCCCCTGCCACAGGAAGGCCTCGGTGAGCGCGACACCGTTCTGGTCGGTAGCGGTGTACGTGACGGTGACGGTCTTGGTACCGGTCGTACCGAGGACGATGTCCTTGCCCCCGTTGATGACGGCGTGCGAGAACTTGGTGTTGCCGAGGGAGTCTCTCGGCTGAACGGCGGCCGAGGCGAAGGACTTCAGCTCCGCGGAGGCCCCTCTACGCTCCGCCGCCTGAGCGGCGACCGGAAGAGCGAGCGCGGACAGAACCACAGCACCGGAGACAACGCCGGCCGCAACGCGTATACGCATGAAACCCCCACAGGAACCCGAGAGGCCCGCCCAAGTCTCGCCTTGGCCGGGCCTGTTGATCTCCGCATCATATGGACCCAGGTCGGAAATGGTGAAGATCTCTTGTGCAATAAGTGCGTAACGGGGCAGTGGGGATTGGGGAGTTGGTATCGACCTGGGAGGCCAAGGTGACGGGCAGAGGTAGATGCCTGTCTGGCCGCAGCTCGCGCCCATGACTGTTAGGTAGGCCTGCCTGCCTGTCCGTGGAGTCGCTGCCAGACGCGGTGAACCGGGGCGCGCCATACGAGATTGGCAGATCAACGACCCTCAGCGAGCGGTCAGTTCGTGACAGGATCTGCCGCCATGGAGTTCTCCGAGGTGGTCCGCCGCAGGCGCATGATCCGTCACTACTCCGACAAGCCGCTGACCCCGGAGGTGACCGAGCGCATCCTCGCCTCCGCGCTACGAGCCCCCTCGGCCGGCTTCTCCCAGGGCTGGGCGTTCCTGGCCCTGACCGACCCGGCCGACCGCGCCCGCTTCTGGCCCTTCGCCCCCACCCGGGTCGAGAAGACCCCGACCATGCAGGACGCCCCGCTGGTCGTCGTACCCCTGGCCCACAAGGCCGCCTACCTTGAGCGCTACGCCGAACCGGACAAGGGCTGGGAGGACCGCGCCGAGGCCCGCTGGCCCGCGCCGTACTGGCACATCGACACGGGAATGGCCACCCTGCTGATGCTCCTGACCGCGGTCGACGAAGGCCTCGGTGCCTGCTTCTTCGGCATCATGCCAGAGCATCTGCGGCCGTTCCGGGCGGAGTTCGGGGTGCCGGGGGAGTACGACCCGATCGGGGGGATCGCGGTCGGGTACCGGGCTGAGGATGTCCCCGAGCAGAGTGGGCGTATCGCGGAGCGGCGGCGGGGCGTGGAGGATGTCGTTCATCGGGGGCAGTGGGGGCGGCACGCCTGAGAGGTGTTCAGTCCGCCGACTCGCTGTTCTTGAAGGCCTGGACGAAGGAATGCCAAGGGCCGCTTCGAACGGTGACCACTGGGCCTGTGTCGTTCTTGGTGTCACGCACGAGTGCGCGGCCATCGGTCGTCGCCCACTCGACGCACTCACCTCCGGCGCCGTTGCTGTAGGACGACGTGAACCAGACCAGACGGTTGCGGGTACCGGCCTCTGCACTGTTCAACTTGCGTATTCCTTCAGAACGGACTTGATCAACTGGGTCGAACGCTGAGGGCTGAGCGCCGCAGCGCGCAGGCCGTCGAACGCTTTCGTGTACTCGCGAACGTGATGCTCGCCCTCCAGGTACACAGCGTCGGTGATGCCGTCCCGGTACACCAGGTCTGGGTCCTCCGGAGCGGGAAAGCCCAGGATCGTGAACGTGCCCGTAGCTGGATATGTGCCCGAGTCGAACGGGAGGACCTGCAGAGTCACGCTCGGCAACTCGGCTGATTCCAGTACGCGTTCGAGTTGTTCTCGCATCAACGCCCGATCCCCGATGACGTTGCGCAGGGAGCCCTCGTTCACCACGAACCAGGCATCGGGGGAGTCGGGCCGCGTCAACATGGCCTGCCGTTCCATGCGAACTTGAACGGCCCTGGCGATGTCCTCGGCGGACATGTGGGCTCCCGTCCTGTGGAGTTCACCGGTGTACGCCTCGGTCTGCATAAGTCCCGGGATTACCTCGCACTGGTACTGCCGGAACGTGGAAGCGTCCTGCTCCAGGCCGATGTAGATGTTGAACCACTCGGGGACACCGGCACCGTGGACCTGCCACCAGCCGCGAGTCTTGGCCTCCCGAGCCAACGACTTGAGGAACTCCCGCAGTTCGTCGGTCGTGTCATAGAACCGGCACAGGGCGTCGATGTCCGACGGCTGGACCCGGCCGCTGCCCGTCTCCATACGGTTGACCTTGGAGCCGCTCCAGTCCAGCGCCTGGCCCACCTGCGCGCAGGTGAACGCGTTCGTCTCACGGAGCTTCTTCAGCTCGATCGAGAGACGGCGACGGCGCGCCGTCGGTGAACCGGCCATCTCAAACCTCTCAACAATCCGTCGAGTAGCGGGTGTTCAGTCTCGCGCCAAGACCTCTGCATGCCAATCACTCGGAAGTGGGAATCTCTTCCTGCACATTGCATGACGGGATGTGTCGGCGTCACTCTGGTCGTCAACGCCACTCACGGTGAGGGCATGTGACGCTCCGGCGACTATGCGGAGACGTCATGCCACGAGAGGAGTCCTGGTGATCCAAGAAGCGTGTATGTCACGAAAGCCGTGGGACCTGGCCTTTACGGCGGATCCTGAGGAGGTGGCTGCGCTGCGCCGCATCATGCGTTTGCACCTGGGCATGTGGGGCCTGCACGACGTGACCGACGGGGCTCAGCTCTGTGTGAGCGAGTTGGTGTCCAACGTCATCACGCATGTCGGCGCGGGCACCCCGGCCACGCTCGCGGTCTCCATGAACGGAACTCGCCTGCGGATCGAGGTGCACGACCCCGACACGCGAGCCCTGCCCACTCTCGTCGAGGCGGCCTCCGACTCCGAGGGTGGACGGGGCATGGCCCTCGTCGACGGAGTCGCCGACCGCTGGGGCGTTCTGCTCCACCTCGACCGAAAGGTGACTTGGTGTGAGCTGGAGACAGGGCTGACGTCGCCTACCGGACATGTCGACGAGGCGGGTGTCACACGGGCCGAGGTGCTGCTGACGCTCTATGCCGCGGCAGAGCTGCCTTGCGAGGTGCGTTCGAGTCGGCTGAGCAGGGCGACCGCCGAAGAAGTGATGGTCGCTGCCATCACGGATTTTCTTCGCTGGCTCAGGGCGCACGGGTGTGACGTGGACGAGGTCCTGGACCGTGCGCAGACCCAGTTCGACGTGGAGGACGAGTGGGGAGAACCATGAGTGGGCTCGGAGACCGGAACCAGAGCGCGCGCTCTTGCTCCCGGTCCCGACCCCATCACGGCGCTGGCGGTTGAAGATGCCGATTCGTGTCGATGCCTCCACGGCCACGGCCACGGCCACGGCCGTCCAACGTCACTGCTGCAGTACTTCCGCGAAGAAGCCGAGGTGAGGATCTTCCGGGGTACCGACGAGCAGTGCGCGGTCCAGGAGGATGTTGTTGTGCTCGCAGCTGGTCTCCGGGAGCATCACGCAGGCATGGCAGGCGGCCAGGTTGGTGCCGCCGGTGCCCGACGCCTCGGTCTCCACGCAGAGCGGGTCGGAGGAACACCACTCGGCGCGGTGGACGGCCGAGCGGATCGCCTGATCGAGACGGCCGGGTTCGCCTTGGGCCACGAGCCCGCCCAGGCTTCCGGCGGAGTCGTTGGTCGCCGTGTAGACGAGTACGCCGGCCATGTCGTCGGCGGCATACAGACGCTCCCGGAGCGCTGCGGCCGGATACCCCGCCTCCAGGCTCCACTCGTTGATGAGGACATGGGCCAGCGTGTGCAGGAGCACCATACGGGGAGCGGCCGGGGAAGGGATCGCTTCGCCCAGGTCACCCGCCCGCTCGTCCAACAGCCGTTGGTGGGCGGCACGCATCCGCTCGATCCGGGCGGTCACGGCCGGGACCTTCTCCCAGACGCCGAGGCGGTCCTCGGACAGTCGGAGGAACACACCCTCGCCGCGTACCTCCATGGCCGGAAGCCAGCGAAGGGGGGTCGCGGACAGCGGTACTTCCTTCGTGTCGGTCGTCGAGTCGGGGTCGGCGAGCCGGGTGAAGGCCTTCAGCGCGCGCACCTCGCGGAGCTTCTTGACGAGCATCGGGCCCGTGATGCCCAGCGGGACGAGCACGTCGCTGTTGCCCAGTGGGGTCTCGCAGACGAACTGCTCCTCGCGTACGTGCTCGCTCGCGTCGTTGCCCGAGCGGAGGCTCTCGTACTCCTTGACGCGCAGGGCGCGGTATCGATGGTCGAAGGAGGGCTGTGCTTCGACTTCGGGATCCTCCTCGCGTTCGGCGGCCAGCAGTGTCATCACCTCGTCCAGCGGGATGGGGCACCCTGCCGGGAACGCTCCGTCGAGATAGTCTTGGACCCGCCCGCGGTTGTCGTGTCTGCTGCGCAACGCCTTCCAGTGCTCGGCCAGTGGATCGGTGCGGCTGTCACTCCACGGCGGGATCGACAGCGCTGACTTCTGCACCGGCTGCCACACCGCCGAGGAACCACGTTGGAGCGTGCGCAGAGCCAACCCGCACTCCGGTGCGGGGACGGAGGAACCGAGCCATGGGCGGGATCCCCAGCATTTGAGGCCCAGGTCCTTGAGCGCGTTCCGGCGGAAGGAACCCTCCATCGAGACCTCGGGTGCTTTTCCGCATGTGCATGAGACGAGGATCGACCGGAGCGACGACGTACGGCCGGACGTTCGGAGCTTGAGCCGGCCGCCGCACTGGCCCGCTGTGGATGCACCCCGCTCGGTGGAGCGGTGCACCCACTGCCAATAGGGGAACTCCCCAAGATGCCCGTTCTCGCACGCCACCACGAAACGGGAGGGCACGAGATCGACCTCGCACGTGCCGCAGACGCTCCGGCCCGGTGGCGGGTTGAAGTCACGGTGTCGCTGGAGTTCGTTGCACTCGGGGCAGGAGTGCATGAGGGGGAAACGGCGGACCCGTACTCCGTCCTTGCTGCGGTCGTCGGACGCAGGGGGCAGCCGGAAGTGGTCCACTTCGAGTAGCCGCTCCAGCCGGCGCTCATGGATCCTGGGGGACTCCTCGGCGCTCCAGCTCGCGTCCGCGCTGTCCAGGCCCGAGACGACGAAGGACTCGTGATCCACGGCGATGAGTGATCCGACGCCGTAAGTGGTGATCGCCTGCGCACGGCGGACCGTACCGCGCCGTGGAAGGTTCTGGGTGGGGGCAGCGCCGTTCGCGGGGGTGCGGCGACGGCGGGCGGGAGGCGGGGTCATCTGGTTCCCTCCAGGAACAGGGCGGACTCGGCGTCGACGTCGCGCAGGCTCCACAGCGTGGACCACGCTTCGGCGTCCTCGACCTTGTCGTCGAAGGCTTTCAGCAGTGAAGGGATCCGACTGTGGCCCTTGGGGGGCTCGAAGACCAGGCCGCTGTTGATGTCGGCCGCATCGCACCACCAGTCGACGAACTCGTCGAAGGCCCTGGACACGGCGTCCGCCTCTTCCGGGGCGACTTCGCGGACGCGGTTCATGAGCACCGACTTGATGCGTCCCCGCAGGACGTGCTCGTAGGAATCGACCGCACCCGCGCCGCTGTTGTCCTGGGCGGCCGGGATCAGGATGCGGGCCAGTGCCACGATCACCGCGTGCAGCCCCCGATCGCGGGCGCGCGCCGAGAACGGTGTAACGGAGGTGGACTCGACCTCGCGATAGAGCGCCGAGTGGTAGTGCTGGAAGCTCTCGTAGTGTGAACGGTCCCTAGAGCGGGCCGAGTTGAGCATCACCGTGACCAGACCGGGATGGGCGCGACCGACGCGGCTGGTGGCCTGGATGTACTCGGCGGTCGTCTGCGGCTGCCCCATCACGGCCATCAGGCCGAGGCGGTCCACGTCCACACCCACCGCGATCATGTTGGTGGCGAGTAGCACGTCCACGGTGTCCTGGTCGGGGAGCCTTTTCTCGATGCCCTTGAGGCGGGTGGGGATATCGCTGGCGTCGATGCGGCTGGTCAGCTCCGAGTAGTTGGTGACCTGGCGGGCCGCCACACCCTCACGTTCCGCGAGTACTTCGAGGTAGGCCATCACGTCGTCGTGGACCTGAAGTTCGGCTGCGGAGAGCAGTCGGAGGCTGTTGAAGTAGCCGACCAGACTCCAGTACGCGTCACGCACATCGTCGGTGGTCTGTGCCTGCCCGGCCCGGTGCAGCAGTGTCGCGTAAGTACGGATCAACAGGGTGGACTGGCTGGTACCGGGGGCCAGCAGGCCGACGTAGCGCCTGCTCGCCTTCTCCTCGCGGGGTGTCTCCACTGCGAACCACGAGTCTCGGGCGTCCAGGCCGGCGGGCGGGAACTGGCGTACCTCGCGGTCGAATAGATGCCGACCCTGGTCCGCGGCTCGACGGATGGTGGCGGTGGAGGCGATCACCTTGGGCTGGTCGGCGAGAGCGTCGACGGCTGTCTCGTACAGGCCGGTAAGCGTCCCCAACGGGCCTGAGATCAGATGGAGTTCGTCCTGGACGATCAACTCCGGGGGAGGAGTGTTGCCGTTCGGGTCGTCGCGGTTGAAGAGAGCGGCGGTCTCCCAGCGCCAGGGCATCGACGCGAACTTGTCGACGGTGGCGATCACCAACGTCGGCCGGGCGGCGTAAACCGCCTCGTCGATCAGGTGGACGGGCAGCCCGTCGGCGAAGTCGCAGCCCTCCCCGGGGCAACGGACGTGCATCCGCGGTGCCACCTCGTCGACCTCGTAGTCCCGGGCGTCGAGACGGGTTCCGCACCAAGGGCAGGCGTGCAGTTGAACCGGGTTCTCGGTGGCGAGCCGCTTGTCCAGGTTCGCGCGCAGCTCCGCGAGCCGGGCATCGGCCTCGGCGAGCTTGTTGGGGGTGGCCGAACGTCCCACCCACATGCCGACGGAGAACTCCTCGCTGCCCAACTCGGGTGTGTTCCGCCGCAGTCTCTCCATGGCGCAGAGCAGGATCGCCGCGCGTTCGAACTGCTGGAGGGTGAGCAGTCGAAGCGTGTAGCGCATGAGGACGACGACACCACCGCCGTCCGCGCCTCGGCGGATGCGGCGGAGGAAGGAGGTGAGGGCGATCAGTCCCAGGTAGGCCTCGGTCTTGCCACCACCGGTGGGGAACCACAGGAGGTCGGAGATTTTCCGGTCGCGGTGTCCGGGGTTCTCGATCCCGGCCAGGCAGAGCAGGATGAACGTGATCTGGAATGGACGCCAACGGCCTTCGGTCGGGTCGGGGGCGCCGTGGCGCCCGTTCTTCACCCAGGCGCTGCGGGCCCGTTGGTCCGCCATGGCACGGTTGGCGAGCCGGAACGCGCGCATCAGATCGGGCTCGGTCCGCAACAACCCGATCCCCTCACGGATCCGGTCGAGCGCCTCGCGGCAGGCAGCCACCTGGTCCTGCGCAGGCTTCTCGTGGGAGCCGCCCACCAGGGCGTCCGCCTCGACCGCCTTCCGGTCGATCCAGCGTTCATAGCCCGAGGCGAGATCCTCCAGGGCGGCCAGAACCTCGATGTCGGGCCGCTCCGCCAGACCGAGCATGGACAGCGCCGAGCTGTCGATCTCCGGGTTGGAGTCGGTGAGCAGCACTTCCACGGTGGGGACGAACACGCTCCGAATCTCGGGGACGCCGGCCCGTACGGCCTCGTTCACGCCGATCGGCGCGGGCGTCCAGTCCCAGGCCGCGGCACAGCCGTGACCGACCGCGAAGGTCGGGGCATGACGGTGCAGCAGCCTGCTCGTGGCCATGTCCGGGTCGTACGCCGCAGCCGAGGCGGGACGTTCGACGAAGGCGGTGGAACCGTTGGTGGCCCGGACCGTCAGAGCGCACTGGAACAGGGCGAAGGCGTCTTGGAGGTCCCGCTCGCCCACCTTCTGGGTGTTGACCAGCGTGACGGTGACCGTCACCGTGCCGGTGTCCGGGTCCGGGCGGCGGACGTTCACCCGGAGCTGGGCCTTCTCGTCGAGATCTTCTCGTCTGTCGCTGTCGGGTGTCGTGACATCGATAGGGAAGTCCGGGAGGTCGAGTTCCTTGCGGCGCCACAGCTCCCGCTGGTCCGCGGTGGTGCGGGCCTCGGCTCTGCCGGCCGAGATCCGCTTGCCGTCGGCGTCGGTCGGCTCGTAGACAGCCGCGCGCGACGACACGACGATCGAACCGCTCTCGGTCGGGTCGACGGCGAAGGTCAGACCCATGGAGGAAGGACGACGATCCCCGGCGGCCGCGACCTCCTGCGCGGTTCCGGACTCCTCGGAGTCCTCACGTCGGAGCTCCGGAGCGACGTCCAAGCCGTCCACCTCGGCGGCGTTCTCGTCTCTGAGCGCCTTCGTGGCCCGCGGATAGAGCACACCGGTCAGATAGCGGTCGATGGGCGCGTCCTGGGTGAGGACCTCCTCGCGCTCCTCCGCCGCCGCGTCCGGCGAGGGGCCGAGCAGTTCACGGCGGAGTCCCGCCAGAAGTTCCTCGTCACGCACCCGGTAGTGCTCAGCGTGCCGGCCTGCCCCGTGTGTCATGCGCTCTGCTCCTCGTCCATGTCGGCTCGGCGGTATCGGCCGATACCGGTGATCCGTGGGGCGATCCACACGCCTCGGTCACCGAGTCCCGCGTTGGCGCCAGCGGCGATGCTGCCTGTCACCGTCTCCAGCGTGTCGATCCGCAGACCGTGGATTTCGTCGGGCCACCAGGGGTCCCAGGTGCGGCTGACCTTCTGCACCTGGAACAGCCCCTCGCGGAACCGACGCGACGCCTCCCCGATCTCCCGGCCGTCGTGCAGAAGGACGTACGGCGGGCTCTGCGCATCGCCCATGGGCAGGTTGTGCCGTCGGCGCAGCACCACTTCCTGGCCGGGACGGACCCGGTCCAGCAGATGAGCCTGGGTGGCCGCGGCGTCCGTCCCACGGCCGGGAGGGTCGTCCCGGCTCACGTCGCCCGCGGCGGCGACAATCCCGAATCTGTCGTACGACCGCCACGAACCCAGGAAGAGGCGGCCGTCGTGTCGTCTGCCGGATCTCTTGAAGTGCGGCAGCTCGGGCGGCGTCACGTGGTAGAGATCCTGGCGCGGACGAGTCATCGCCACGTACAGGGCGCGGGCCTCGGCGGGGAGGTCCAGTCCGTCCTTGTACCGCTTGTGGAGATCCGCGACGGTCGGGGGGGACAGGACCACCACCCGGTCGAACTCAAGGCCCTTGGCCCGGTGGACAGTTGAGACGACGATCCGTGCCGTCTCGGGGTCGGCGCCCTCGTCGGGGAACCTGCCCTCGGCGACCGTGCGACGCAACCGGTCCACGTCCAGCACACCGCGTCCGGCGCCGCGCGCCACCCGACGCAACACCGTCCACAGCGCGCTGGCGTCCGGCGAGTACGGTAAAGGGATCTCCATGAGCAGGGAGGAGAACCGGTCCTCGGTGAGGCTGGTTGCCTCCGTGCGGCGCAGCAGCTCGGCCACCCAGTAAGGAACCGGGCGCTCTTCGAGCGGTCGCCGCAACCGATGGTCGACACCGTGCGCATGCAACAACTCGGAGACCACGAGGGCCTGTTGATTGTCACGGGTGAGGACGGCGCAGGTGTCGGTCAGGTCCCTGAGGCCCGCCAGGGTGAACTCGTCGTCGAGGTCGCCCATGCCGTTCGCCGGGTCCAGGAGCAGGTCGCGCAGCCCGTCGTAGAGGTTCTCCGCCTCGCCCGGGTCGGAGAGCCGCTGGAGGCGGGGGCCGTACGCCAACGCGACCCGGGCCTCGGGCGTGGTGGCGCGGAAGTTCCGGGTGAGCCGCAACTCCACCAGGTCGTCGGGGTAGGAGCAGCGCAGCCAGTCGAAGAACCGGCCCGTCTCGTCGGCCCGTTCGGCGAGATCCTCGATCTGGAACCCGTACACGGACTGGGCCGCGTCTCCGACCACCGTGAAGCCACAACTCTCCTGGTACCGGTCGAGAAGCGCCTCCACCAACTCGCGGCGTCCGCCCAGCAGATCCTGCACCTCGTCGATCACGACGTGCGCCGGCGGGACGGCGTCGCCGATCTCCAACGCGCCCTTCTCGACCGCCTGCGCCGCAGCTGCGATCCGCTCGTCGAAGGCGACCGTGCCCCACTCGACATCCGGACGCGACTGCAGGAGCACCTCGTAGGCCCAGGCGTCGAACGTCCGGGCGCGCACCCGATGGGCACGTTCACCGTGCCGGGTGATCCGTTCGCGCAGTTCCCTGGCCGCCGCCCGGGAGAACGTCAGCACCAGGATCTCGGCGGCTTCCAGAGCCGCTTCCGGATCCTCGTTCCCGCACAGCGCGTCGAGCCGACGTACCAGGGTGTGGGTCTTGCCCGCGCCGGCCCCGGCGGTGACCAGGACCCGCGCGTCCCAAGGCTGTTCGACGACTGCCCGCTGCTCGTCAGTGAGCGAGGGACTGTCGAGGTAGGCGTCGATCACGCGCGGCTCCAGAGGTGCTCGAACTGGGTGAATGCGAGTTTGGTGTCGAAGTTGGCGATGTTGTCGCTGACGTTGAGGATCAGGCAGGTCTCCTCGCCGCCGTTCTTCGGGCCACGCAGACCACGACCGATCATCTGCTGGTACACGTTGGTGCTATACACCGGGCGGGCGACCACCACGACACGCGTGGCGGGAGCGTCGAAACCCTGGGCCAGAACACCGTAGTTGGTGAGGACCCGGATGCGTCCGTTGCGGAACTCTTCCACCCTCCGTCGCCGCTCCTGGGCACTCGTGGTGGCGTCCACGGCCGCGGACAGGATTCCGCGGTCGTTCAGCAGGGCCGCCAAATACTTGGCGTGGTCCACAGAGGTGGCGAAGAGCAAGGTCGGCCAGCCCTCAGGGAGATCGGCGACCGCGTCGACGATACGACGGCTGCGCTCGTGGTCGTCGGCCAGCCGCTGTTCGGCAGCCCGTGAGAGCATCGCCATCCGGTCGGCCTGGATCTTCTCGTCCCGGGTCAGCTCGATGTGACCGCCCTCCAGAGTGTGGTGTTCGACCTGCGCGAGCATTCCCCAGTTCTGCAGGTCCCGATAGGGATCACCGGACGGGAAGACGCCCTCGTCGAGGCGCCGGTTTCCGAAGCGGGTCACCAGCCGGCGGGTCTCCTCCTCGTTCGTGTTGCGGAACGGGGTGGCGGTCAGACCGAGCAGGTGTCGCTTTGTCTCGTACTGGGTGAGCCCCAGCCGGCTCAGGATCTCGGTGTACCGCTTGGAGATGGCGGTGTGGGCCTCGTCCACGATCACGAGCGACGAGTTGCGCAACCACGCGTACTCGTCGGTTTCCAGGCACCGCTCAAGCTTGGCGTCCGTGGCGACCACGAGATGCGGGTGCTCGACGACGTTGCCGATCTCGCTGCTGCTCCAGAGTCTGCTGATGGTCAGTGGGCAGTCCGCCCCGACCTTGCCCCAGACGAACTTCCAGCTCTGTACCGCCTGTTCGCACAGCTCCTCGGACTGCGCGATCCAGAGAATCGGTCCCTTCAGATCCCCGACGCGTTTGACCCAACGGATCACGGCCTCGGAGGTGACCCGCGTCTTGCCCGCGCCGGTGGGCAGGGAGAGCATGCCACGTTGTGGCGCCAGCCGGTCGAGCATGGTGGTGATGTTGCGGGCCAGATCCTCCTGGTACTCGTGAAGGCTCGGGAAGTCCCGGGGGCCGTCGATGGTCTCGGTCGACGGAGGGGTCGGGGTTCGTGAGCCCGCGAAGGCGGCCGGGAGGCGCAGGTTCGACACGAAGGCGACCGCTGACGACGAGCCGTTGTAGGAGAGTGGTGCATCGGGGAACCGGGCCTGGATGTCCCTGGCGTGCTGATGGAGCACACCGTCCCCGTGGGCGTTGAACGCCATCTGGGCGATCCGGCGGTCGGACGGCTCCGCCCCGTCGGTCTCCCGTCTCTCGGCTTCCACCAGCCCGTCGGGCAGCCCGGTCCGTAGGGCGTCCGCGCCGATCAGCAGCTCGATCTTCGTCACCACGTCATCGGAGTCGCGCACGGCCTTTCGCGCAGCCTGCAGCGCGCTGTCCCGAGCCACCTGCTCCTGGTGGTCCAGTACGGCCCGGCAGCCGGCCGCACCCAGTCCCAGCCCGAGTTCACGGTCGATCAGACGCAGCATCGGCTCGGGAGCCAGCGGCACCTGGACCTTGACCACGGTGTCCTGGCGCACCGCCTCCAGCGGCGAGGCATGGGTTCCGTTGGGAGTGCGGGTGATCTCCTCCAGTTCGGTGCAGCGCTGCACCAGGCTGTTGCGGTTCGAGCTGTTGAGACGCAGACGCAGACCGGGGTACAGCTCGACCAGCGGCACGGGGTCGCCGTCGACGACCTCCCGGGTCTCCTTGCTGATCACGTCGGAGTGGCGGAGCATGCCCCACTTCTCGACCATCAGTTCGGCGTCCCCGGCACTCGGCATCAGCAGCGCCGGAAGCCGCTCGGCGAGCAGGGCTCGGTACTCGACGGTCCCTACGGCGACAGTGATCTCGCCGTCCGGGCGCGTGCCCCACGTGTCACCGATCCGGCAGCGGGTGAGGGAGTCCTCGGGGAAGTCCGCGCCGACCCTGGTCAGCATCACGTACGTGGCTCCGACGAACGCGTCGTCCTCGCTGTGGGACACCTGGTCGAGGAGCGTCTCCCACCTGTCGCCCGGAACCTCGTCGATCGTGGCGGGGAGCCGCAGCTTGCGGGCCTTCTCGGGGGAGAGGTCGGCCACCGGCAGGACATCTCGATAGGCGCCGAGTTGCGGCCCGACCGCCTCGCGCAGCGGCTTGAGTCCCTGAGAGGTGGCGACGGTCCCGTACTTCCGCAACATCCAGCGGATCGGGGACATGACGGCCTGACGTGTCGCGCTCTGCGCGCCGATCTGACGGGTCCAGCTGTCCACCACGGCATCGTCGGGGAGCGCCTTGAGGAAGGCCGCTCGTGACTCTTCGGAGAGCGCGCGGAAGAGGTGCAGAGGACCACCGATCGGGGCGCCCTCCACCTTCATCCGGTTCAGCGTGGGACGAGGGGCACGGCTGTCGAGACCGCGCAGGTAGGCGGAGTGGACGGCTTCCCGATACTCGTCGAACCAGGCCTCTCCTTCCTTGGGCTGAACTCCCGGGACGGGGCGGTCCACCAGGCCGATCTGTGCGAAGAAGGGCACGTCGTCGGAGTGGAAGGACATGTCCACGGCCACTGTCTCGTCGCGTTGCGCGTCGACCACCGGGCCGGGCACCATGCAGTCCTCGACCGGGCGGAACCGCCCGTCGACGGTCCGTACATGCAGGATCGAGCGGGGTGTCGTCACCCGCTCCAGCACCTTGTGCCCCAACCGACGGATCCCGCCCAGGCGGAACAACTGCCAGAATCGCTCCCACTCCGCTCCCCGGTAGTCGTCGAAGCCCTGGTCCAGGACGCTGACGAAGCGGCCCTCGACATCGGCCTCGCGGATCCCGAGGACATTGAGGGCGTGGGCGAGCGACGGGTCCTGCCCGAGTGCGTCGACCACGTACACCGTGGACTCGGGTAGCCCGTCCTGCTCGGCGCGACGGAAGACCCGACCGGGCACGGGCGGTACGAGTCCGTGTTCCTCGGTGAGCACGATGTGCGCTTTGCGTGCCTCCGCCACGTGCGGGGAACGGGACTCGACCATGTCCGCGAGGATCCGGATCGCCACCGCGGAGGCTGGGGCATCGCCCGCCTCCACCAAGGCCTCCAGCCACGCACGGACGTCCGACCGCGCGTGCCCGGCCGCGTCCAGGATGTGCTGGACCTTTCCGGAGCGCAGGGTGTCGACCTCTACGGACGGGTGCAGCCAGTCCGAGGGGCGTCCCGGGCAGTCGTGCCACATCCGGAGCCAACCGGTCGTCTTCTTGGGGTCCTTGTCGAGCCGAGGATGCACGCGCAGCTCGGTCGGGACGCGCAGCACGCCGTCCTGGTCGGGCAGAGACGGACGAGTTGCCGTACAGGCCCAGATCTCCCGGGTCAGGAAATCGTCGGCCCAGCTGATCGTTTCCTTGGTACGCCCGGGAAGCAGGGGTAGGTAGGCGGCGGGGTCCTTGACGGGGGCGAGCGCGGGGAGCGAATCGACGACCAAGGCCGCCGCGACCCTGATCATCTCCTGGTTGAAGGGAGAGGAGTCCAGCAGGTTCTGCCTGTCCTCGTTCGTCTTCCACGCGCCGTTGACGATGCCGCTCAACGACATCTCGTACTTCGTGGGGAAGAAGGACCAGAACGTGCCGCGGCCACGCGTCTGAGGGTTGACGTACAGCCCGCTCTCCGGGTCCTCGTGAAGAGCGGGGACGGCCCAGGACAGATCGAGGGCGAGTCGGTCGTGGAGTTCTCCCGCGTCCGCGCGGGCGGCCGGCCCCGGCTCGTGGGAGATGGTGAACACCCGCCAGTCCTCGGAGGCGGTGGCCTTCCCGGTCCTCTCCTCGATCACGGTGCGCAGATCACCGGACTGCCGTGTCGTCAGAACCCGGCGAGCCACGGGACGGGGGCGACGGTCCTCCAGTACGACCATCGCGACGTGCGGGGAGAAGAGCTGGAAACCGGTGGGGAACTCGTCGCGGGGCAGACCATGGTCCTTGGCGCGGCCTCCATGCATGTCCTTGCCCAGCCGGTCGTCGGCATCGGGGAGCAGTGGCAGGCGGACGACGGTGGTCGCCCAGGCCAGCAGTTCGTGCAGGATCGGATCGCCGGCGCGCTCGGCCGCCATGTCGAGCGGGCGGGCCATACGGAGTACAGGAGCGTCGAATTCCGGGCCGTAGCGAGCAGTCACATCGGGGACGGAACGGATCTGGTCGTACGACCAGGCGCGGTCGAAACCGAAACTTCCGGAACTGCTAAAGAATTCAGGTGCGTCGGTCACGACGAGCACCGACTTCACGCCCACACCGAAACGTCCGATCTGGCCTCCGCGCTTTTTTGACATGCTCATCCGGAGGATTGTCTCCGCACCTTCCGCAGTGACTGGACTTCCCTCGTTAGCGCAGTACAGATGGGTCCCGGTAAGGACCACATGGACTCTTCCGCCAGGCTCGGAGGCGATCTCGTCGGCTGCGTTCTGAACTAGTTCAAAAAGTTGACGATCTCCGTATCCGCCTTGGGTGATACGGCGTTCTCCATTGGCGTGCTCGGCCACGAGACCGGGGTCGACAGAATAGGTTTGGAGGACTCGGGATGATTGTTCTAGAACAGTTCTGATAACAGCAGCGGACGGCGATGTCATTGCTCCAGCACTCCTGTCGATGCAAAGGTCCGGAAGAAAATGGGGAGCGCCGGGCCGGCGGTACGTCTCGCCGGCCCATCCGCTTCCGTCACGCCACGCTGTCCAAACGGCTGATGCTCCGGGACGGCATGCGTTGTTGCTGGTGGGGGGGGGACTCTACTCAGGTGTGGGGTGTCTCGTCAGGAAGGTCCGCGACCTGCTTGGCCAGGTCGGGAAAGTTGTCGGAGACGTACTCGTCGGTCGTCTCGAACCACTGGATGATGCTCGCTGCCTCCGCCTTGCTCTTCGCCGTCATGATGGCCAAAGAAAAAGAACTCAGGTCGCGACCCGAAAACATGTAATCGTCGTCGCTCTGTCCGTCCATGAAAATGTAAGCCCCCTGTGATGTCGTATATTTTAGAAATATGGCAGGGGGTTGAATTCGGGCATGGATAACCCCCGTGGCTGAGTTGCGTTTCGCTTACTCCGAACCACGGTAGCGGGTCCGCTTGGTGTTCCGCCAGTGCCTAGGGTGAAGGCAGGCCGGTGGCAATTACTGGAACTGTTCCGGGTGGAAGAGATCTGAATTTTGGACAGAGCTCTCCTAAAGGTCGATCGCCTTCTCTTGTGGAGAAGTTGAACGAGACGGCTAATCCGCCGGGTGAAACCCTACCGTTCGTATGGGAGGGCGTCAATGTCAGTTCCGTCCGACCTGAACGGTCCTGTCTGGCGAGAAGGTGAATCAGGGCAAATTGGGACCAATGTGGGCATTTGGATGAGCTTAATCAACCCGCTTGGAGCCTGTGGTGCGATCAACTGTCAGTTGACAGCCTTCCTTGCGTCAAATTAGCCTCCTCGTCGCCGCAGGCGATCCGTCTGTGGCTCCCAGCTAGGAGCAGGTGGCGCGTGGAGACAGGTGAGGAGTTCGGGCCCTGGCTGGCCCGGCAGCTCAAACTCGCGGGCAGGACGCAGGCCGAACTGGCCGAGGAACTACAACTGACACGGGCCGCGGTCTCCGCGTGGATCACTGGCAGGTCAACCCCGCGCCCCACGGTCATGGCCGACATCGCCAGGGCGCTCGGCACGGACCTCGGCACGGTGCACACCCGTACCACCGACACTCAGATCGGCCTGCCGATCACCTGGTACCACCGCCGCGGTTATGCCGATGGCGGGCGTGACCTGGGCAATGCCGCCGCGTTCGCCTTTGACGCCGACGTACAGGTGCTCGCCCGGGAGACCTGCCAGAACAGCCTCGACGAGCGTCTCGCCGAGAACGGACGGCCGGTCAGGATCCGTTACACCTTGCACGAGTTGACGGGTGAGGCGCTCGACGCCTTCCGAGAGGCGATCCTCTGGAACGAACTGTTCCCGCACTACTCCGCCGTCTCGGAGAGTGCTGGCAGCCAGAAGGTCGGCCGGGTCGTGGACGCCGGGGTGCGCGACATGTACGAGAAGGGGCGTCTGCTCCTGCTGCGGATTGACGACTACAACGCCTCGGGACTCGTCGGTGACGACTACGAGGACGGCAAGTTCGCCGCGGTGGTCAGACGTCAGCTGGAAAGCCTGAAGTCGGGCCACGGTGCGGGTGGTTCCTACGGACTGGGCAAGGCGACGCTCTGGGCCACGAGTGCCCTGGGGCTCGTGCTCATCAACTCCACGTTGTCGGTCCCGCACGAGGGTCGCAGGGAACGGCGGGTCGTCGGACGGCTCGAGCTGCCCTGGCGGCAGGTCGACGGCCGCCAGTACGCGGGCCCCGCCTGGTTCGGCCGCCCGGACCCCGAATCGGAGGGAGCCGAAGTCGTCCGCTCATGGTGGGCGGACGAGGAGACGGTGGAGCGTCTGCACCTCACGCGCGACAACGACGAGCCCGGCACCTCCTTCCTCGTCGTCGGAGCGCACGATGTCGCCAGCCTCGACGAGAAGGCGACCGACATCGAACTCGACGCCGAACCGGACGACTTGGACCAGGACACCCACGAGGACACCCGGGACCTGAAGAAGATGCACCGACGCCTGGTCACCGCCCTGGGGCGGGACTTCTGGGCGGCGATGACCGGCGGTGGCAACAGGCTCCCTCTGCTGGAGGCATCCGTCCGCTCCCTGCGCAACGGCGAGGTCGTCGTCCCCGAGGAGCAGGTGGATCCCACTCGCGAACAGCCCTCGCGGACGCGAGCCCTCAGGGCGCACTACGAAGGTGCCACTGTCGATCGGCTCACCGAAGCCGGACAGGTGGCGGCACGCAACGTGCCCCTGAAGCTGCCACGCTCTGGAGGCGCCGCCGGCACTCTGGGCACGCATCAGGCGATTCTGCTGGTCACCGAGGACACGCAGGACAGGGACGGGGACAAGAACCAGGTGCACTCGCTGCGCGGCAACCGGATGACCGTCAAGACTGCCGGTGTACCGAGGATGCCGGTCGGGACCAACCCTTTCCAGGCCGTTCTCCTGGTGGGAGAGGCCGCGGGGGAATCGGTTCCTTTCGCGAAGGAGGCCGAGGAGTTCCTGCGGGCGTCCGAACCGCCCGAGCACGATCGATGGGGGCAGACAGAGGAACTGACCCTCCGCTGGTCGCCCACCGCCTACCGTCGTATCAACCAGCTGACCACCGAGGTCAACACCGCGGTCAAGGAGATCGTGGTCCGTCCCCGGCGTACCAGGGCGGAGGGGGGGGAAGCCCTGCGCAAGGCGTTGACCGTGCGCGCCAAACCTCAGGCCAAGGTTCCCACAGGGCCGGTGGTCCCGGTGCTGGACGGTCTGGAGGCGACTGTCGGCGATGCCGGGGAATGGCAGATCGTCGCCGAGATCAGCATCCCCAAAGGTGACGAGATCACTCCGATGGTGCCGTTCGCTCAACTGGACGTGCGCTCAGGGGGGCTCCCGCGACTGGACTGGGCGGAACTGGTCGCGATCGAGGGCTGCGAGGTGCAGGACGGTGTCCTCTACTTCTCGCCCGGGACACGTCGTGCGAAGTTCCGGGGGGCCACCGACGTCACCAGCCATCCGGTCAGAACCACGTTCACCCGCCTCGTCGTCGAACTGCGGGCCGGCAAGGGGGAATGACACTGTGAAGATCTACCCCTACAAACGACTCAACAGGCCTGTCTCGCTCAGGGTGACCTCGGTGTCGATCAGGCTCGCTGACGGGACCCGCGACCCGTTGGAGACCACCGCGTACTCCACTCAACAGCAGACCGTCGCTCTCGGTGTGGCCGGTCATGACGGCTGGGTGAGCGCCGCGATCCACCTGTCGGCGACCCTGCCCCCCGGGGCGAACGCACCCGATGCGGCATGGTCCGACCTGGCCGTCCTCGCCGTGCTGACAGACGGCGAGACCAACGTCCGTACCTCCGTGAGGCTCGACCGCGACACGGAGGACGGCCGGGACTGGTCCGGTTCGTTGGAGGTCGTCCGAGACGACCACATGGGGCGGGCCACTCTGGCCGTCCTCGCGGTGGGCACCGTGGACGGCGTGCCCGGACGGGCCGTCGCCGAGACCGACCGTAGCTGGATCGTCGACACCGTCTCCGAGGAACCCGTCCGCGGGCTTCAACTGGAAGTGCAGAAGGCCTCGTTCCAGAAGAGCTCCCGGGAATGGCTGCGCGCGTACGCCGACGCCCCGTGGATCGTGGACCCCGCGGCGCGCGTCCCTACCGTGTGGGTCAACACCGAACTCGAAGGCGTCATGGACCTGTTGGGCAGTGGCGGTTCGGGACTTGAGAGCAAGGTGCGCGACCTCCTGGTCGCCCAGATGGCCACCGACGTCTGGACCGCGGTGTTCCACGCCGCCGTCGGCGACCTGGAGGTGGAACCCGAGGGCAGCCCGGTGTTCCCGACCGACTGGCAGGGTGAGGTGTTGAGGGAGATGCTTCCCGACGTCGTTCCTGGGGTGCACGTCGAGGAGGCACTGCGTCAGGTCCACCGACGGCGCACCGGGGAGTCCGGCTGGCCGGAACTCCAGACCCGCATCCACTACGCGGCGGTCCGCCGCGCCGAAGCCCGCAAGGCCCTCGGATTCGTCATCCGGGGCCTGGAGCAGACGAACCGAGCAGGTGAGGCATGATCACCCGACCGAACCACGTGCCGGAACGGCTTGGGCTGCTCGCCGCCTCGGCGATGGACCCGTTCCTCACCGAACAGTTGATCGCGGGCGAACAGGTGCACGGCGGCGTCGACCTGGCGAAGGTCGTGGAGCCGCTGCCCGAGGACGACGCGAGGTGGGCGGTCGAACCGCTCCGGGGCCTGGTCGAGGACGCCATGTTCGAGTTCCGGGAGGACCGGACGCAGGCCGATGCGTGGCTGGCGCCCCGGCTCCACGCCACACTCCGTCTGACGCGACGGGAAGCCGCGGACAAACGCCTCTGGAACCACTTCGCCCTCGCCGTGGCCCCCGACTACGTGACCTGGCGGCATCTCTCGGCCGCGACCCCGAACAGGCCGGAGCGGCGTATCGTTCCCGAACGGTTCCGGGGTGCCGCGGACCGCCAGTGCTTCTCCCGCCTTTGGTGGGCCGCCGAACTCTTCCGGAACGGTCCGGACTACGAGCCGGTCGAGACGGCGTGCGGAAACCAGGACCTCATCCATACCGTCCTCCGTCAGGAACTGATCGACCATCGTCCGTCGGCCCAGGCCATCGTCCGACTGCTGAAGACCGGACGGGTCACCACCGGGCGCGAGATCAACGGTCTCTGCACGGCGATCAGCGCAGCCGGAGCGACGCTGATCTACGACGTCATCGGGCCGGACATCTCCAAGGACCCCGCCCGGATGCGGGACTGGGTCGCGGAGGCCGAGTCCGCGCCGCCGGTGGGGAGACACAGCCTTCCTCAGGGCCCTGACGAGGATCAGGTACCGGAGGAATCCGTCGCCGCGCTCACCGCCTGCTTCGAGGATCTCTTCGCGACCGCGCCGGTCAGAGGGAGGAAGAGCGCTGATTGACGAGTGCGGACGGACGCCGTGCGGCTCCGACGACGGCCGGACCCGTCGTCGGAGGGACGGAGCGCGGAGGGTGCTGGGTGGAGGGGCTCGGGCACTTCTCGGTGCAGGAGTCGGAATCACCGCAACCATCTCTGCGCAGCTTGGCCCGCTGGCTCTCGGTGGCTCGCTGCCAGGGCTTGCGCAGCACATCCGCATCCGGTGCCGGCAGGTCGAGCGCGGCACTCAACAGGTGCGCGCCGAACAGGGGCGGCACTGCGTTGCCCACCTGCTGGGCCTGCGCCGTGCCGGACCACGGATAGTCCGGCGGGAAGCTCTGTAGCATCCCCGCCTCGTTCATGTGGAACCGGTCGCCCTCGAAGACGATGTTCTCGTCGAGATGTTCGAAGACCACGAAACGGGAAATGCGCCCGGTGACCGTGGTGGCCGGCTGCTGATCGGTCCGCACCCCACGCCGGCCGGGAATCCCCGAACTGCCGTAGTTGGAGCGGACGAGGAAAGGCACAGTACGTCCTGGGTGTTCGCCCACCGGGTCCGCGAGGACGTCGCCCATCGACCGCCAAGGCAGCAGGGTCGAGTCGTCCAAAGGCTCAGTGTCCTCGTCGAGTGTCGGTTGCCGGGCCTGGTCCGTCTGTTGTCCGTTCCGCCGGTTCCACGCTTTCGCGTCGTAGACCCAGTGGGTGGCCTGCGGGAGATAGGGGGGGCCGAGTCCCTCACGGCGGGCGATCAGTACAGCGCGGGACCGCGTCTGCGGCACCCCGTAGGTCTCGGTGGAGAGGACTCCGACGGTGACGTCGTACTTGGTGCCGTCGGGCAGGCCTGTCTCCTCCAGCACTGTGGCGTAGTGCTCCCAGAGAGCAATGACCGCCGGTACCTGCTCCAGGACGATGACGTCGTAGGGCCGTCCACCACGGTTCGGGCTCCGGGTCGCCTGGATCGCGTACCGGAGGGGTTCCAACACCATCGCGGTCCGCGGGTCGCTCAGGGTGCTGAGATCCTTGTCGATGGCCTCGTCGGAGTCACCCGCTGTCAGCCGTTCGATGTATCCCTTGACCTCCTCCAGGGCCTGACGCCCGGCACCTTTCCCGGCCACGGAGTACGTCTGGCATGGCGGGCCGCCGGCGAGCATGTTGATCTCCGGCGGCAGGGATTCGAACGCGTCCCGGCGTACCGCGCTCACATCGGCGTGGAGGGTCTCCAACCCTGCGGCGTACCGCGTGAGGCACGCGCTCCGATCCCACTCGATGCCGAGACTCCGGATGTCGAGAGCGTGCCCGGCGACGTCCAGGCCTCCCGGGCCGGCGAAAAGGTCCAGGATGTATGGATTGCCCAGAATCGATTGCTGGGGCGCCGTGCTGCTCATGAGGCGGAGTCTAGCCGGCCCAAAGATCATCTTTTTCCGTTCAAGGCCGCCAGCACAGAACGGCCCAGGGCTCGCCCGACGGGGGGCGGGGTGGCCTGACCGACCTGACGGTATCGGGAGGTCTTGAGCCCCGTGATCTCCCAGGTCTCGGGGAAGCCCTGCAACACCGCTGCCTGTTCCACCGTGAGCTTCACCATGCCGTCCCGGCCCAGCTCCGGATTCCAGTCGAAATCGGAGTCGGGTATCACGTCGCCGACGGTATGGGCGTTCACTCCCATCGTCGCCCACGTGTTCTTGGCTCCGGACGGCCCCAGATCGGCGCCGCCCCGATTCCGTGAGCCCCCGACGAGGGTCGGAGCGGGACGGTCCGCTTGGGCGGCCCAGCGGGCAGCGTCCTTCCAGCCGTGGGAGGCCATGGAGGCCTCCAATGCCGCGCCGACCGTCATGGGCTCCTCGACGGTGGGCATCGGCTGCCGGAACGCCTCGGCCCGCTGCCGTTCCACGGCCACCAGCACGCCCTGTCGACGGTTCTGCGGCACCCCGAAGTCGACGGCGTTCAGGACGAACCAGCTGAACTCGTACCCCAGATGGGCCAGTTCGGCATGTGCGAAATCACGGAACGGCTGGTACTCGTCCGATTCGGCGAGACCGGGAACGTTCTCGATGAGCACCGCCCGAGGCCTGATCGCGTGGACGAGGTAGACCGCGGCCTTCAACAACCGCTCCTCCGCCTGCGAGTCCGCCCGTCCGACGGTCGCGCTCGACCTCACTCGCGGTAGGCCGGCCGACAGAAGATCCACGTCATGGCTCACGGGGTGTTCGGCCGGATCGAAATCCAGAAGGTCCGTGTGGAGCACGTTCCACTGAGGCCGGTTGGTCCGCAGAGTGGTGACGGCTGCTTCGTCGTCGTCGAGGAGGAGGCGCGGTTCGAATCCCGCCTGCTCCAGTCCGAGCGCGAGCCCGCCTGCCCCCGAGCACACGTCCACTAAGGTCAAACCACTCATCTTGTTCTCCCCCTCGTTCGCTCTGTACGCCGCTGCTCCACAGTGGCCGACACCCGTGCGGCCACCGAGTCAGGGTCTTCGTGCTCCCAGAAACGCAGCACTGTCCACCCCTGCGCGACGAGGTGCGCGGTTGTCTCCAGGTCGCGAGCCATGTTCCGGTCCAACTTATTGCGCCACCACTCCGCATTGGCCTTCGGTTGAGTCGCATGCACCGGGCATCCGTGCCAGAAACACCCGTCGATCAGGACGGCCACCCTGGTCCCGGTGAAGGCCACGTCGATGCGACGCCGCGCCATGCCGGGCACCGGGTACTCCACCCGGTAGCGCAGTCCCGCGGCGTGCAGCAGGCGACGTACGGCCAGTTCGGCCGCCGTGTCCTTGCTGGGCTGTCGGGACATGCGTGCGGAGACGCCGGGCGAGGAAGGTCTCACGTCGTCCAATGTCGGATTGCCTCAGGAGCGTAGGTCGGCGCAGTCGATGACCACCGCATCCTGCCGGCTGGAGTCGATGGCGCGGAACCGGACCAACGGACGCTGTGGTCCTACGGAGGACCTGGGGGCGACGAAGGTGAAAGCCATCACCAGATCACGCGGGTCCACCGACCCGTCGGACAGGGTCCGGGGCTCGGCCTCCACGACGGGATACAGCACCAGCGCACCTCGACGCGGACGGACGTGCTGCTCGACGGCCGCGTTGCCGGTCAGCTCGGGGACCCCTGCCAAACGCATCGACGGCGCCACGTGCTTGGGGTCGCGGATGGCACCGAACACATTGCTCCGGCGCCGCGTGCGTTGGGCGAGGGAGAAAGGCTCGTGCCCCAGGACACGGGCCTGGTTCCCGCGGGCCGACGTCTGCATCGGCGTGACCACGACCCAGTCGTCGATCGTGACCGGATCCTGTCCGGCGCCCAGCAGGAACTCCAGGTGGGGTGAGAACTGTTCCGGGATCGACCAGCGGAGGTCGCACAGCACCGTGACCAGGTCCCGGTGGGACACCGTGCCCAACCGGGCGTCGAACCCGGGGCCGCCTTCCACGGCGAGCGACACCACGGCGGGCGAGAGGGCGCCGAGGACGGGTTCCCAGCACTCCACGTTGTGGCGGAGGGAGTCGGGATCCTCGGGATAAGCCGTGGGTTCCTGCCACACACCCGCCGAACGTACCTCCACCAGCTCCGCGTTGAACATCTTGTTCCGGGCCGACGGCTTCAACCAGGGCAGATGCTGGGCCACGAGGGGAGGGATCTGCGCCGGGGTGACCTGCGGGCGGCCGTTCACCAGAGGGGCGTAGCGGGCGAGTTCGGCACGGAAGACCTCCTCGTCACGGCAGATCGCCTCGAAGGCCTCGTAGAGGTCGACCCTCTTCGAGGACCGACTCCGGCCGAGCTGCTCCTCGCGGCCGATGTACAGCCGTACGAGATCCCGGTAACCCGGGCGGAAGCCGAACCAGCGGCCCATCTGCATCAGGGTGTCGGCCTGCTGGGTGGTGCGGCGGTAGTAGGAGATCGTCAGGCCCTCGACGGTGAAGCCGCGGGACAGCTTCGTACCGCCGACGAGGATTTTCCAGACGTTCGGGGTGCGGTCGAAGTCCAGGTCGGACTGGGAGTAGTCGTGCTCGCTCTCGCCGTTGACGACGATGACGGGAGCGCCGCCCCGATTGATGAGCCGGCGGGACTCGTGCACATACGGCTTGAGGTCCGCGTACGTCGTCGGAGTGGGCAACGAGTCGTCCACGTTGATCCGGACGTCCTTCTCGAAGAGGTCCGCCAAGCGCGCGTGGCCCTCGGGACCGGTGTACGCGGAGTTCTGCCACAGCGTGGTGATGCGTTGCGCTAGCGCAGTGTGCTCGGCCATCCGCACGGACTCGTGGACGAGCATCGTGTGATGGCGGAACGGCTCGTCGTCAACACCGTGTTGGGCGCGGTAGAGCTTCAAGGCACCGGTGAGGACGAAGGCGTCCAGCGCCTCCTGAAGCCGGTCGCCTGTGGAGTCGTGGATGCCGCGGACGTGCTTCTCCTCGGCGCTGCCCGCCTCGTCCTCGGTGCCATCCAGATCGTGGAAGTCCTGCACACCCATGTAACCGACCGGCCGGGGAAGGGAGATGAGGAAGTCGCGGGGGAAGAGATCTTTCTCGTCGCCGGGATCGATGAAGACGTTGGCGAACGGGGTTGCGGTGTAGCCCACGTACTGGGCGCGGGGCAGGAGTTGAAGGAGCTTGCTGATCTGACCGTTGATCGCGGTGCGGGTGACCGTTCCGGTCTTCTCCCACTTCCTCGGGTCGGTGGTGTTCACCGAGGCCTGGTCCGACTCGTCGTCGATGATCAGGGCAGGGATCTCACCGAGGGCCGGGCCGAACTTCCTCAGATCCCGGACCAGTTTCTCCAGAACCGACTTGTTCTTCTTCACGACCATGACGCGAGCCGGGGTGGCACGCAGGTTCACCGGGTTGTACAGCGGCAGAGCGGGGTCGGCCTTCTTGAACTCCAGGGCGCTGATGCCGCGTTCGAGCGACATGTAGTCGCGGTCGCGCGAGGTGAGGCGTTCGATGTCGAAGTAGCCGAGCACGGAGGGACGCGCACCGAAGGAGACGAACTTCCCGGGCCAGTCCTCGTCGTCCTGGTAGTCGACGCCGACCAGGGCGTCCGGGTCGTTCGGGTCGGCGGCGCCCAGGATGTTCTCCCTGCCGATCAGTTCCATGTCAAGACGTCGCTGGGTTTGTGCTCGCAGCAGGTTGAGGGTGCCGCTCAGGACGATCACCAGCCGATAGCCCGCGTCGACAGCTTTGGCCGTGACCCCGGTGAAGTTGGCGGTCTTGCCCGACTGGACATAGCCGACCACGAGCCCGCGGGCACCGCAGGGGGTGTCGCGGGTGGGGTCGGCGAGTCGCTCGACGACGGCGTGAGCGGCCTCCTCCAGGCTGGAGACCGCCGCGTCGCTCCAACGCTTGCGGCGCAACAGCCGTTCGTACGAGGTCCAGTAGAAGGAGCGGTTCGCCTCCTGCTCATGGGTGTACCAGGGCTGGAACTCGCGGCTGATGGTGACGGGGCCCGGCTCCGTGTGGACGTGGACGACGGTGTCGAACGCCTTGCGCAGACCGGGGTCGAAGGCGAGCTTCTCGTACACCTCCGCGCGCCGCTCCGGAGTGCGGGGCGCGGTCTCCGACCAGGCCGGGGACGTCTCGAAGTCCCAAGCGGTGAGCCTACGGCGCCAGAGGGTGAGCAGTTCGTCGCCGGGGTCCGCTTCCAGGACGCGGTCCTGGAAGCGGAGCATGTCCGTGTCCCCGGGTTCGTCGCCGTCGGAGAGAGCGAAGACCAACTTGGCGAAATGTCTGGGGCCGCGCCGGGCCATCGCGTCGAGCGCCTCTCCGTGGAGGTCGACGAGGAGGTCGGGAGCGGCTGGCGAGTTCTCGGTCACGGCGGTCGGCAGACTCTCTGTGATGGCGGGCGGGAACAGCGGGGCGGTGACTACCCCTCGTCGCGGGCGAGTTCGGCGCGCACCGCCGAGACGAGGATGCTGTTCCACAGGGCGATCCGGTCGGTCTGGTTGGCCCAGAGCCGTTCCTTCTGGAAGATCTCGTTGAGCATCAGATAGAGCAGGCCTTTGAGGACCGGGGCGTCGTTGGAGCCGCCGTGGCGACCACCGTTGAACACCTGCCGGTAGTCCCTGTTGAGGACGACCCGACGCTCCTTGTGCTCGATCGTGAACAGCAGATCCGAAGAGTCGACACCGTACGGAACCCTGAGCCGGTCCCAGACGAAGGTGATCGGCTCCTCGCCCTCCAGTTGCGGCAACTCGTCCCGCAGGGTCCTCTTCAACTTCGGATCGATGCCCTTGCCCGGCGGGACGACCGCCTTGCGTCTGACCTCGGTGCGACGCCGGGCGGCCTCCCGGTAGGTGGTCTCGGCCTCCTGGACATAGGCGGCGAAGGCGTGACCGGTCGACGGGTCCGTCGCCTTCTCCAGCCCCCTAGCGAAGGCCGGGGTGACGTGGACCCCGTCCTTCTTGACGGTCAGGGCGAACACGTCGTTCGGCTCGGGCGGCAGGTCGACGACGACCCGGGCGAGGGCGAGATGGCTCTCAGCGCTCCGGGTGTCGTTCCATCCGCCGGCCTGGACAAGCCTGTCGTTGCGATAGAGGTAGAACCCCTGACGTTCGCTGAGCGGCCCGATGCCCCGGTACGCGACGAGCGGCGACTTGGGCGGCCAGATGTGCGCGGTGAGGCTGATGTCGCCGACACCCGCGACGGGAGCGGCATAGGTACGGGGGTAGCCCGCCCGTCCTGGCACGCGGTACCCGAACGGGTCGATGGGTTCCACACCCCGGTGGTCCAGTTCCTCCCGGGTGTGCACGTCCTCGACGACGATGTCGATATTGAAGCCCTCGCGGGTGAGGAACCGATGCAGGTAGAGACCCAGATGGGTCTCCAACCGCTCGATCGCGGCCTCCAGATACCGATCGGTCTGGCCGTCCGCGATGGTGTCGAACGTGCGGACGTGGTCCCAGCGGACGATGGTGCCGTGCCAGCCGATGACGCCGTCGTACCGGTCGATCAGATCCTGGCAGTACGTCGCGTCGACGATGTCGCAGGTGAAGTCGGCCTGCGCGCGGGTGGTGAGCCAGCGGCGGCCCGCGGACGGGCTCCGCTTGGTCCGGCTGATCACGGTGAGCGCTTCGGCGTGCGAGAGGGAAGCGGCCTTCAGACCGGCACCGAAGCGTCCGAGCGAGCCGGGCGCGTATCCCTTGCGCCCGCCGACAGTCATCGCCGTGTCCAGGCCCGCCTCGTCCATGCCGTCCCCGTTGTCGATGACGAGCAGACCGACGAGCCGATCACGACCGTCCCGCTCGCCTGTGTCCCGGAGGAGACTCACGACGATGTCACTGGCGTGCGCGTCGATGGAGTTGTCGATCAGGTCTGTGATGGCCGCCTCGAAGCCGTACCCCTGGTGCGCGAGCGACTCGAACGACCTTGCCGCCGGTGGCAGTTGCTTGTTTCCGCTTGTGGGTACGTCGAACTGCCAGTCGGCGGAGGGCTGGTACGGCTGCATACAAGAGTTCCTTGAGCAGGGACATGCCCGAGATGTCTGCGGGCATCCGAATGGGGCCGGTCTCCTGTGACGTTAGCGCGTACGGGGTATGAAGGAGAGAGGGATCGAGGGGAAAGGGATCGCCCGTTCAGGGGGTGTCGCGGGAACGCCGAGAGGGCTTCGGGCGGATTCCGCGGACGGGCGGGTCCCGTCGAGGTCAGACGGCCTGCGCCCCGTGGCACCCCTCGTAGCTGGTCCCCGACCCACACCAACAAGAAGCCCCCCGCTGCGGAGGCCAAGCCACAGCCCGCCCCCTCGCCGCCAGCGTCGTCGCATACTGCGGCAGCAGGTCAACGTCCCCCGGCGAGGCCCCCTCCGAAGCCGCGAACGCCTCATAGGACGGCACCGTCCCCGTCACGATCCCGAGGTTCGGGGTGCCCGAAGCCGCCAGTTCGCGCAGCGACCCCTCTATCGTCGCGAGGTGCTCCTCATGCGACGGATACTCCACGGCCAGCGAGGCATACGCCCCCACCAGTTCCGCCAACTCGCCCTCCGGCCAGTGCAGTACGGCCACCGGGAACGGGCGGGACAACGCCTCCCGGAACGCCCCCAGCTCCGCCCGGAGCCGTGAGATCTCGGCCTCCAACTCCGCCGGGTTGTCCGACCCCAACGACCACACCCGCTTCGGGTCGTGCAGCTCGTCAAGGGAGACGGACGACGAATGCAAGGAATCCGCCAGCGTGTCCCACTCGTCGTGCGACACGCCCAGCATCCGCCGTACCCGGTGTCGGCCGAACAGCAACGGGTGGGTGGAGTACGGCGGTTCGGGGACGTCCGTCAACAACAGAGCCACCCCCTCCGTGAATGTCTCCTGTGCCGCCTCCAGCTCGTCGTGGGACTCCAGGGACTCCGCGACGATCACCCAGGGCGCGGCATCGCGCGGGGACGCGGCCCGCACGCCGTCGATGATCGCCCGGGCCTCGGCCTCGTGGCCGTACTCCCAGAGGTTCGAGGCCTTGAGGGCCCGTACCAGGTGAGGGGTTTCGAGGGTGTCCGGGGACGACAGCAGGCGGTCGTAGAGCGCGGTGGCGGCGGGGCGGTCGCCGGCCAGTTCGAGGTGGGCCGCGGCCTGGAGGAGCAGGGCCTCGGCGTCCTCGGGGTAGCGGGCGGCCGTCCGCTCCAGGCGGGCCGCTTCGGCGGGGTGGTCGACGTTCTCGGCGGGCGTGTCGGGGCGCATGAACGACACGGTACTGCCGATGCCGACACAGATGGAGGCAAGGGGAGAGATATCCGCAGGTCGGCCAGTGAGAGAGACGGGGGACAGGTGTGGGGCGGGCGTGGGGAGGCCGGGCCCCCGGGAACGCCGGGTGGCTCCCGGGCCTCCAGCAGGTTTACGACCGCCGCGCCGCCGCGTCCTCTGCCGACACTGGCGCGGATGCCAACGTCGATGCCAACGCCGTGGCCCCTGTCGCCCCTGCCGCTCCGGCCGCCCTCACCGTCCACGCCGCCCAGCCCATGACCCCCACCCCCACCCCCACAATTTCGGCCCCTACGAACAACGGCCCCGTATACCCCCACCCCGCGCTGATCACGACGCCTCCCAGCCATGCCCCCACCGCGTTCCCCACATTCGACGCGGAGACGTTCGCGCTGGCCGCCAGCGGTACGCCGCCCGCCGCGTCCGTCACCCTCGTGATCATCCCGGGGACCGTCGCGAAGCCGAACACGCCCAGCAGGAAGACCAGGATCACGGACGCCGGGCGGCTGCTCGCCAGCAGGCCGAAGGCCGTCAGGGTCGCCGTCAGCCCGACCAGCGACGCGATCAGCGTCACGTCACGGTTGTGGTCCGCGCTCCGGCCGCCCGCGATATTGCCTACGACCAGGCCCGTGCCGTAGACGACCAACAGCCAGGCGACGTCCGTCGTCGAGAAGCCCGTGACCTCGGTGAAGGTGTACGCGAGGTAGCTGAACGCGCCGAACATGCCGCCGTAGCCGAGGGCCGTGGCTGTGAGGGTCAGCCATACCTGGAGCGAGTGGAAGGAGCGGAGCTGGGTCCGTAGACCCGCTGCCCCATTCACTCGGCCCGCCCAGCCGGGTACCAGTACCGCGATCGCCGCCAGCGCCACCGCTCCCGTCCCCGTGATCGCCCAGAACGTGGCCCGCCAGCCCCACCTTTCGCCGACGAGGGCGCCGAACGGGACGCCGAGCACGTTCGCCACCGTCAGGCCGGCGAACATCATTGCGACGGCCCGCGAGGCCCGTTCCGGTGGGACCAGGCGGCGGGCGACGAGTGAGCCGATGCCGAAGAACGTGCCGTGGCAGAGGGCGGCCACCACGCGGCCGAGGAGCATGGTGGGGTAGTTGGGGGCGATCGCGCAGAGCAGGTTGCCCGCGACGAACAGGGCCACCAGGCCGAGCAGGACCGGTTTGCGCGGCAGTCCCGCCGTCGCCGCCGTCACCCCTATCGCGCCCACCGCGACCGTCAGGGCGTAGCCGGAGATCAGCCAGCCCGCGGCGGCCGTCGACACGTTGAGGCTGCGGCTGACCTGCGGCAGCAGCCCGGCGATCACGAACTCGGTGAGACCGATTCCGAAACCGCCGAGCGCCAGCGCCGGCAGGCCCAACCGCCCACCACCGCCTCCCAGTTGAGCGGTCAGATCACCACCCCGTCGATCTGCAACGTCTGCACCGCCCCGGCCGCGAACGTCGCGCTCACCGTCTTGCCGCTCAGATACGTGTCCGAGTGGGAGGTGTACAAGTCGCCTCCGCCGCCCGTCACCGTGTTCCAACGCGGGACCAGGCCGCTCGTACCGCCCGCCACCGTCGTGAACTTGGAGAGGTCGAAGGTCAAAGTCGTCGACGACGAGCCTGTGTTCGCCGCGACGATCACCAGGCGCTTCGCCGAGGCGTCGTAGCCCGCCGCCGCGTAGCTCACGCCCGTGTCCAGGATCGTCATGCCGGGGCGGATGTGGCGGCTGAACTGGGCCATCACGTAGTACTTCGTCTGCACCGCGCCGGCAGTGAGCGTGCTCTGGTCGTACGCGATCATCGCCCAGCCGGACGACGGGTCCATGACCTGCCAGTACGTCCACGCCGTGGGGTGCAGCCAGCGGAAGTCGTAGAGCAGGTTGCTCGCCATCGTCAGGCCGGTGGCGTCGCTGTCGCCCGTCTCGGAGTTCCAGAGCGCCTTGCCGGACGTGGTCACCACGTCCGTGTACAGGAGGTCTCTACGGCCGCCCGAGCCCTGGTAGCCGTGGACGTTGACGCGGTTGACGTAGCCCTTCGTCGTGGAGGAGAAGGCGCTCCAGGTCGTGCGCGCGAGGTCGTAGCTCGTCTCGTCGGACGCCGAGATCTTCGTGCTTGTGAGGCCTCGGGCGTCCAACTCGCTTCTGACATACGGCAATACGGCCGCCTGGACCGTCGAGTCCATGTGGCAGCCCTCCTGCGTGCCGGTCGCCGTCCACCAGCTCGACGAGGGCTCGTTGAAGGCCTCGACCGTCGCGAAGTTCACGCCCCAGTTGTTCTTGGCGTAGAGGGCGACGGACGCCAGGTGGGAGGCGTGCTGGCGGTAGTTCCAGGACTGGAGGTTGTTGCCGCCGCCCGAGGCGCCGGACGGGTTGTGGTTCAGACACATCCACCACATGGGGGAGTTGGCGAAGAGCTCGGTGGTCGCGCCGCGTGCCGTCGCCTTCACCAGCATCGCGCGCTGGGTCGCGTCCGCCGTCCACTTCCACGCCGAGGACGTGGGGTCCTCGTTGTTCCAGTCCTGCCAGTAGCCCTCGATCTGCTTGAACGCGGGGATGTTGGCGGAGGCGACCATCGACTCGCCACTCACCGAGTTCCAGCTGCACGCGCCGAGGTTGTAGCGGGCGATGTTGAGGCCGAGGCCGGGGAGCGAAGTGCCGTTGTACGTCGTCGACTTGGTGGTGAAGAAGATGTCGGCGAAGTCGTCGCGGGCGCCGAAGACGTTCGCCCACCAGGCGAGCGAGGTGCCCCAACCCTCCCAAGTGCCGTACGTCGTCGACGGGTTGACCGCGATCGTCGCGTCGGCCCGTGCGGTACCGGTCGCCAGGGTGGTGCCGAGGAGGCCACCGCCCGCCGCGGCCAGCAGGGTTCTGCGTCGGATCATCTCTTCTCCCGATTCGCTCAACCGCCGGTCGTCCCACCGGCGTCGGCCATCCCCCCGGCTCGTGCCACCAGGAAGCATCGGGTGTGGTGCCTGGGGTTGTCGAGGGTTGTGACACCCCTTTCTCGGCCCCTTTCTAAAACCCGTGTACGAAGGATCGAACGGGACCCTTCCCGGTAACTGGAGGCGTGTGTCTGGTGAGTTCGCGAACTCGCCCCTATCGTGCCGCCCATGCGGGTCCCCGTCATACAGCAGCACCGCCGTCGACACCGTGCGCTGCGCCGACGCGTTCTGTGGACGGGCGGCGAGTTCCTCGTCACCGCCGGGGTCGTCCTGCTGCTTCTCGTCGTCCAGCAGTTGTGGTGGACCAACCGGGAGGCCCGCCAGGGCGCCGAGCATCAGGTGCAGGCACTGGAACGGCAGTGGGCGACGCAGACGCCGACACCGGGGGCCGTGAGCAGCGGTAGTCCATCAGTCAACACGGGTACTGCGGACGGCAGTTCATCCCGCCGGAGCAGCACGGCCACGAGCACAGCCACCCCCCACCCCTCCCAGGCCTACGCCATCCTCATCATCCCCCGCCTCCACCTCCGCGTCCCGATCGCGGAGGGCGTCAGCAAGCGGAACGTGCTGAACAAGGGGTACGTCGGCCACTACCCCGGCACCCAACAGCCGGGCCAGGCAGGGAACTTCGCGCTCGCCGGGCACCGCAACACCCACGGCGAACCCTTCCGGTATCTCCCGCGACTGCGGCTCAAGGACACCGTCCAGGTCGAGACGAGCACGGCCGTCTACACCTACACGGTCGACAAGATCCTGCCGCAGACCTCCGCCGCCGACTCCGGCGTCATCCGGCCGATCCCGCGCTCGACCGTCAAACCGTCCTACGGCTACAGCCGGCCCGGGTACTACATCACCCTCACCACCTGCACCCCGGAGTTCACCTCCCGGTACCGGATGGCGGTGTGGGGCACGCTCACGTCCACGCGACCGCGCGCGTGACACCGGGGGGCCGTGACACTGGGGGTCCGTGAACCCGATCCCCGTCAGTCGGCAAGTACTGGGTGAACGCCGTCCCTTTCCTCCGACGACACGGACCGCCCATGACCGATCCCGATTCACTGTGCCGTTCCTCTCCGAGAAGTGACCCAACAGGTGACCTCGGACAGGCGGACGCCGTCCTCGTCGCCGCCTCGCTCGACGAACCCGAGCGTTTCGCCGTGCTGTTCGACCGGCACGCGCCCACCATCCACCAGTACGTCGCCCGGCGCCTCGGCCGGGACGCGGCCGACGACGTCACCGCCGAGACCTTTCTGACGGCCTTCCGGATCAGGGCCCGTTACGACAGCGCGCGGGCCGGTGTCCGCCCCTGGCTGCACGGCATCGCGGCGAAGCTGATCAGCCGGCACCGCCGTGAGGAGGTCAGGGCGCTGAAGCTGCTGGCCCGCACCGGGCACGACCCGGTGGCCGAGACCTGGACCGACTCCGCCGACGACCGGGTCACCGCGCAGGCCGCCGCCCGCCCGCTGGCCAAGGCGCTGGCCGCGCTCTCGGAGGGGGACCGGCACGCGCTGCTCCTGTTCGCCTGGGCCGACTTCACCTACCAGGAGATCGCCGAGGCCCTCGACATCCCGGTCGGTACCGTCCGCTCCCGGCTCAACCGGGCCCGCCGGAAACTCCGGGCGACGACATCCCCGTACAACCCGTTCGACGGGCGCGGCGAAACCGGACCCGAGCTCGAACCCGAAGCCGAACCCGAGACCGGCCAACTCCTCGCACCGCAGGTCCCGCATGCACCGCACGTCCCGGAAGGTGATCCCACATGAACGAGCCCGCCGACGCACGTGACCTGAGCGACCTCAGCCACCTGAGTGCCCTGCGCGCGGACGTCCCGCTGCCCGACAGCGACCGTCTCGCGCCCCAACGGGCCCTGCTCACCGAGGCGTTCCGGCAGGAGGCGGCCCGCGCCGACCGGCCCGCCCCGGTCGCGCTGCCCCGCCGCAGGTTCGTCCTGATGACCGCCGCGGCGGCCACGGGGGTCGTCGTCACGGGCGGGATCGTGGCGGCCCTCTCCGACGACGACAGTCCGGGCACCGCCCGCGCCACCACCACTGCCCCCGCCGGCCGCCGGCTGCTCTCCGCGCAGGCCTCCGCCGACACCCTCGAACTGGCCGCCGCCACCGTGGAGAAGCTCGGCGCGACCGAGCCCGGCCCCAAGCAGTGGGTCTACGAGAAGACCACGTCCTTCGACCAGGGGACGCCCCGGAGCGCGGAGCAGTGGACCCGCTGGGACGGCACCGGTTCCGCCCAACTGCCGGGCGTCCCGGGCCCGAACGCCACGTCGAGCTTCGACCCGGACAAACTCTCGGTCTGGTACGGCCCCAACCAGGAGGAGAAGTGGAAGCGGGAGGGCTACGACGACAGGTCCCAGCGCCAGTTCTACCGTTTCCTGGCTACGCTCCCGAGCGATCCCGACCGCATGATGGCCGCCATCCGCAAGGAGCACGCCATCGGTGACATCAAGGGCGAGACCCGGGCGCAGCGGGACTGGCGGGAGATCGACGTCCTCTACCGTTCCGTGCTGATCCCGCCGAACGCTCAGGCGGGCCTGTTCCGGGCGCTCGCGAAGATCCCGGGTGCCCGGGTGGAGAAGGGCGTCAAGGACCCCATCGGCCGGGCTGCCATCGGGGTGACCGTCACGTACGCCGAGCCGACGCCCTCGGGCTGGCTGGGCAAGCAGGAGCTGTTCTTCGACCCGAGGACGTACGCGTACCTGGCGGAGGCCAGGCACACCGCGCCGTTCAGGATCTCCGGGCGGGCCAAGGGTGCCAAGGGGCCGTACGCGACGGCCTCGCCCGCGCTGGACGCGGACGTGATGATCACGGCCCGGGCCGCCTGGGGTGTCGTGGACAGGCCGGGTGAGCGGCCCTGATGGGCCACGCGCCCCGGGAGAGGGCTCACACCCGCTCCCGCAGGACCACCATGCTCACCGCCGCCAGCACCGCGAGTCCCGCCGACACCACCATCGCGATGTCCGCGCCGCGCGCGAGTCCGCCGCCCGCCGACGTGGCGATCGCGATCGTCAGCGCGACCCCGGCGCAGGAGCCGATGTAGCGGAAGGTCTGCTGCGCGCCGGAGCCCATCGCGGCCCGGGCGGCCGGAACCGACTCCACCGACAGGAGAGGCAGCGCGGCGTTCAGCAGGCCGCTGCCCACCCCGGCGATCACCAGTCCCGGCAGCAGCCGGGTCCAGGAACCGGAGTCCAGCGCGCCGAGCATGGTCAGGACGCCGACCGCGTGGAGCAGGAATCCCAGGGCGAGTTGGTGGCGGGAGGAGACGCGGCCGGCGAGGCGGCGGGCCTGGAGGGCGACCGTGAAGGACAGGCCCGACCAGAGGAGGAACAGCCAGGCCGTGTCGATCGCGGACAGTCCCAGCGTCTGCTGGAGCAGCGCGGGCAGGAAGCTGAACAGGCCGATCACCGCGAAGCCCGTGAAGAGGCCGCCCGCCGACGACGCCAGGAAGAGGCGGTGGCGCAGCAGGCTCAGGTCGATCATCGGGGTCGTACCCCGGCGTTCGACGAGGGCGAAGACGCCGACGAGCAGTACGGCCGCCAGCAACAGCAGACCCACCGGGGCGCGCAGCCAGCCGTCGCGGCCGAGGGTGAGTGCGGCCACCAGGGCGACCAGGGCCAGGCCGAAGGTGACCGCTCCGGCCAGGTCGGGGCGGCCGCCTCGGGGCGCGCGGGACTCGGAGAGGGTACGGACGCCGAGCGCGGCCACGATCAGGGCGGCGGCGCCGAGGACGGCGTAGGCGAGGCGCCAGTCGGGCATCGCGCCGGTCACCAGGGGGCCGACCGCTATGCCGCCGCTGACGAACGCGCCCCAGACGCCGGTCGCGTGCAGCCGTCCGCGCGGGGTCGGGAAGGCGTGCACGATCAGGCCCAGGCTGCTCGCGAGGAGCGCCGCGCTGGAGGCGCCCTGCGCGATGCGGGTCAGGGTGAACAGCAGGGTCGAGGAGGTGAGCGCGGAGAGCGCGGTGGTGATGCCGAGCGCGAAGGTGCCGGCGAGGAAGATCCGGCGGCGGCCGTAGTCGTCGGCGAGGCTGCCGGCGACCAGGAGCAGCGCGGCGAGGCCCAGCGGGGTGCCGTTCAGCAGCCAGGCCTGGGCGGAGAGCGGGGTGTGCAGGGCCGCGGCGATGTCGGGGAGCGTGACCATCGGCGCGGTGTACGTCATCAGCGCTACGGCGGTGGCCGCGCTGGTCAGGGCGAGGGTTGCGCGGGGGCGGGGCGCGTCGGCCTCGGTGACCTCGGGCTTTTCGGAAACCGGAGCGGAGACCCGGGAGAGGGTTCGTTCACTGAACCTAGTCATGTGGAGTACCGTAGCACTGTCGGTTCGTTCATTGAACCTTGAGTCGGAAAATGGCTAAGGTGGTCGGCATGGCACTGGGCAAGGACTACGCGACGCAGGAGTGCTCGATCGCCCGGGCACTGGAGGTGGTCGGCGAGCGCTGGACGCTGCTCGTCATCCGCGACGCCCTCTACGGCGTACGGCGCTACAACGACTTCCTCGTCCACCTCGGCATCCCGCGCGCGGTCCTCGCCGCCCGCCTCCAGGCGCTCACCGCCGAGGGCATCCTCGAAAAGCGCCGCTACCAGGAGTCGCCGCCGCGCGACGAGTACGTCCCCACGGACCGCGCGCTCGCCCTGTGGCCGACGCTGCGCTCGCTCGGCCGCTGGGGCCGCGAGCAGTTCGACGAACCCCAGCTGCGCTACTTCCGGCACGCCGGCTGCGGCACCGAACTCGGCCTGTACGGCGAGTGCCCGCGCTGCGCGGTCGTCGTCCCCGTCCCCGACGTCCTCGTGGACCCGGGCCCCGGCCTCGACCCGAACCCGGCGGACCCGATCAGCCGCGCCCTCCTCAAACCGCGGCGCCTGCTCCAGCCGTTCGAGTCCGATCAGGTATAACGGACGGTAAGAGAACGGCAGTTGAGGGGGAGGGAGCAGCCGATGGTCCGCGATCGCGCCGCCGTGCTGCTCCTCGTGCTGCTGCTCCCGCTGGTGCTGGCCGACACCGGGAGCCTCCCGGCCGCCGTCGCGCTCGCCGCGACCGGCACCGCCCTCGCCGTCTGCGCCCTCCTCACCGCGCGCAGCGCGCCCGCCGTACCGCCCACCCGGGTCCGTACGGCCATCCGCGACCGGGCCCGCCGTACGGCGTTCCTGCCCCAGCGCGACCCCGACGCCTCGGGCCGCCCCCGCCCCCGAGCACCCGGCACCGCCCTCCGGACGACCACCGCGTAACGCGTTCCCGCGCGGGTCGTCACTTCGCCATGCCCCACTCCGGCACGACGAGACCCACGGAGGGCTCACCCATGTCCGTACTCACCCATGCCGTCGGCCAACTCGCCGACCTGCTCCACCCGTTGTTCGGCCCGTCCGCGGTCGCCGCCGCGATCGTCCTGTTCACCGCGCTCGTACGACTCCTCGTCCATCCCCTCTCCCGGGCCGCGGCGCGCGGACAGCGGGCGCGGGCCCAACTCCAGCCGCAGGTAGCCGAGTTGCGGAAGCGGTACGCGAAGCAGCCGGAGAAACTGCGGGCAGCCGTAATGGAGTTGCACGCCGACGCCAAGGTGTCGCCGCTGTCCGGGCTGCTGCCGAGCCTGCTGCAACTCCCGGCGTTCTTCCTGCTGTACCGGCTGTTCTCCGGCGGTGGCGACGAACTGCTCACCCACCAGCTGTTCGCCGCGCCGCTCGGCGGGCGGTGGGCCGACGCGCTCGCCGGGGGCGGGGTGTTCGGGCCGGCCGGGCTCGTGTACGTCGGCCTGTTCCTCGTCGTGGCCGTGGTCGCCGGCTTCAACTACGTCCGTGCCCGGCGGACGGTCGTCGACGCCGGCGCCGTCGGCAAGGTGCTGCCGTTCACGTCCTTCCTCACCCTCGTCACCGTGGCCGTGGTGCCGCTCGCCGTCGCCCTGTACGTGGTGACCAGCGCGGCCTGGAGCGCGGTCGAACGGGCTCTGCTCTACAGCTGAGCCGTGCGGTGCCGGTCCAGTCCGTGAACCGGGTATTGCGGACTGGACTGCGACCTTGGAGGATCGACCAGTCATCCGATGGCTGCACCCATCGGTCGACGGCGCCCGCGCGATCGATGGAGATGGTGAAGATGAAGCTGCTGCGAGTCGGTACGGCAGGGGCGGAGCGGCCCGCGCTGCTCGACGCCGAGGGGATCCTGCGGGACCTGTCGGGCATCGTCCCGGACATCGACGGACCGCTGCTCGCCGACAGCGCCGCGCTCGGCCGCATCCGTGCGGCGGCCGACGCGGGGTCGCTGCCCGCGCTGGACGCCGACGGGCTGCGCATCGGGCCGCCGCTCGCGCGGATCGGCAAGGTCGTGTGCATCGGGCTGAACTACCACGACCACGCCCGCGAGACCGGCGCCGAGCCGCCCGCCGAGCCGGTGATCTTCTTCAAGGCGGCGGACACGGTCGTCGGGCCCTACGACACCGTGCTCGTCCCGCGCAAGTCGGTGAAGACCGACTGGGAGGTCGAACTCGCCGTCGTCATCGGGCGTACGGCCCGCTACCTGGACTCCCACGAGGAGGCGCTCGCGCATGTCGCGGGGTACGCGGTCGCGCACGACGTGTCCGAGCGGGAGTTCCAGATCGAGCGGGGCGGGACCTGGGACAAGGGGAAGAACTGCGAGACGTTCAACCCGCTGGGGCCGTGGCTGGTGACGTCCGACGAGGTGCCCGACCCGCAGGCGCTCTCGCTGAAGCTGTGGGTCAACGGTGAGCTGAAGCAGGACGGCACGACCGCCGAGCAGATCTTCCCGGTCGCCGAAGTGGTGCGCTACGTGAGCCAGTTCATGACCCTGTACCCCGGTGACGTCATCAACACCGGTACGCCGGCGGGGGTCGCGCTCGGGCAGCCCGAGCCGAAGCCGTTCCTGCGGGCCGGTGACGTCGTGGAGCTGGAGATCGCCGGACTCGGGCGGCAGCGGCAGGAGTTGAAGGACGCCTGACGAACAACGGGGAACCATTGTGAGGTGAATCACCGGAACGACCGTCGCCTGTAGGACAGTTCCGGGTATGACGTACACCCCGACGGCCGCCGGTCCGGCGCGCGACACGGCACCGGACCCGCGGTCCGCCCCTGCGGCGAGGCCACCGCTGCGGCCCGACATCCAGGGGCTGCGCGGCCTCGCCGTCACGCTCGTCGTGCTGGCCCACTCCGGAGTGCGGCACGTCGCCGGCGGCTATGTCGGGGTCGACGTCTTCTTCGTGATCTCCGGATTCCTCATCACCTCGGGCCTGTTGCGCGAGACGGAGCGCACCGGGTCGCTCTCCCTGCGGCGCTTCTACGCCCGCCGTGCCGTGCGCATCCTCCCGCTCGCGACCCTGGTGTCGCTGGCCACCGTCGTGGGCTGCCGGCTCTTCGCCTCGAAGATCCGCTACGCCGAGTTCATGCACGACGCGGCGGCGGGCGCGCTGTACTTCGTGAACATCGACCTCGCGCGGTCGGGCACCGACTACCTCCAGGAGGGCAGCTCGCCCTCGCCCTTCCAGCACCTGTGGTCGCTGTCCGTGGAGGAGCAGTTCTATCTCCTGTGGCCCGTACTCCTGCTGGTCAGCTGGAAGTTGGTACGACGTCCGGGGCTGCGGGTGTTGCCGCTCGGCGTGTTGTGCGTGGTGTCGTACGTCCTGGGTGTCCGGACGATCGAAGTCTCGCCGTCCTGGGCGTACTTCGGTCCGCAGGCGCGGCTGTGGGAACTGGGAGTGGGCGCCCTGCTGGCCTTCGGCGCCGGGTCACTCGACCGACTTCCACGCCAACTGGCCGCCTCCGGTGCCTGGTTGGGGCTGGCCGGCATAGTCGCGGCGGCGACGCTGTACGACGCCGACACCCCGTTCCCCGGCCATTTCGCGCTGCTGCCCGTGCTCGGCGCCGCCCTGGTGATGGCGGGCGGCTGCCGCGCCGACGCCCCGTCCGCCGCCTCCCGGCTGGTCGGGGTGCGCCCCCTGGCCCGGCTGGGCGACCTCTCCTACGGCTGGTACCTCTGGCACTGGCCGCTGCTGGTGATCGGCCCCATGGCCCTGGAACGGGCGGCCGGGCCCCGGACGAACCTCGCGCTGTGCGCGGTGGCCCTGGCGCTGGCATGGGTGAGCCTGCGGTTGGTGGAGAACCCGGTCCGGTTCAGCGGCGCACTGCGTCAACGGCCCACGGTGGCCGTGGGGTTGGGCCTCGGTCTCTCCGCGACGGTGGTGTCCGTCGCCGTCGTCGCGACCTCCTTCCCGCCGTCGATCGGCTCGGCCGTCCGCATGCCCGGGCTGGCCGAGACCCTGACGAAGGCACCCGACCCCCAGGCCCGGCTCGCCGACCTCCTCGTTGGCGCCGAGACCGCGCTGCCGGGCAATCTGTCCCCGGAACTGACGGCCATCAAGGCCAAGCGCTCCGCCGTCTACCGCGACAGCTGCCACCTCAACTACGTCGTCACCCGCTCACCCGCCTGCGTCTACGGTGACCCTTCGTCCACCAAGGTCGTCGTCCTCTACGGCGACTCCCACGCCGCCCAGTGGTTCCCGGCGCTGGAGCAGCTGAGCCGCCAATACGGCTGGAAACTCGTGTCGTTGACGAAGTCGTCCTGCAAGACGGCCGACATCACGACCGTCAACAACCACGGCCCGTACACCTCGTGCGACACCTGGCGGAAGGACGCGCTGGACCGGATCGCCGACCTGCACCCGATGCTGGTCGTGGCCTCCTCCTCCGAGGTGGCCGCGCCGTTCAACCCGATGCGGGACCCGTCGGCCGAGTGGACGGCGGGCTACGCACGCGTGTACGACCGGCTGACCCGCGCCGCAGACCATGTGGCCGTCCTGCTCGACACCCCCTGGCCGCAGGGCGACCCCGTCGAATGCGCGTCGGCCCATCCCCTGCGGCTGGAGAAGTGCGAGCAGGACCAGCGCGACGCGACCAAGAACACCACCCTCCGCGAGGCCAACCGCCAGGGCGCGCTCCGTGCCGGCGCCACGGTGATCGACCCCAAGCCCTGGCTCTGCCCCACGGCGGGCCGCTGCCCCGTGGCGGTGGGCGACACCTTCGTCTACCGCGACGAGAGCCACATGGCGGAGACTTACGCGGAGGCGCTGACTCCGGTGCTGCGACAGGAGTTGGGGAAGCAGGGGGTCGTCGGAGGGTGACCCCCGGTTCAGGCCAGCAGAGAAGCGAGGGTGCGCCACGCCTCGCGCGGCAGGGACTCGCGTGAGGCGCCGTCCACCACCTGTAGTGCCACGTGGTCCGCGCCCGCCGCGAGGAACTCGTCGATCCGGGACCGGATCCGGGTCTCCTCGCCCCACGCGAACACCGCGTCGACCAGGCGGTCGCTGCCGCCGTCCGTGATGTCGTCGTCGGCGAAGCCGTTGCGCAGGAAGTTGCCGGTGTAGTTCGGGAGCGCGAGGTAGGGGGCGAGGGCCTCGCGGGCCAGGGTGCGGGCGCGGGTGGGGTCCGTTTCCAGGACGACCTTCAACTCCGGTGCCAGCAGCGGGGTTTCGCCCAGGATCTCGCGGGAGCGTGCCGTGTGCTCCGGTGTGACCAGATAGGGGATCGAGCCCGCCGCGTGGTCCCGGGCCAGCTCGATCGTCCTCGGGCCGAGCGCGGCGAGGAGACGGCGGTCGGCGGGTACGCCTGCCGTGTCCAGGGCGTCCAGATAGGTGACCATGGCCGAGTACGGGCGGCGGTACTCGGCCGTGTTCTTGGCGTGGGCCACCCCGAGGCCGAGCAGGAATCGGCCCGGGTGGGCCCGCTCCAGTTCGGCGAAGCTCGCCGTGCTCTCGGCCGCCGGGTACTGCCAGATGCTCTGGATGCTGGTCCCGAAGACGATCCGTGACGTTGCCCCGACGAGCGGGGCGGCGTTGCGGGCGGAACTGCTGCCGCCCAACCAGACCGCGCCGTAGCCGAGTTGCTCCAGCTCGGCCGTGGCCTCGGCCAACTCGCCCTGCCGGGACGGATCTTCGGAGCGCAGAGCCACGCTCCAGATGCCGTACCGGCCGACCTTCTCCTTCAGGGCACTGCTCATCGGTCTCGTTCCCTCCGGTGTCGGACGTCGTCTCGGACAGTCCCAACCGGAGGGAGCCCGGGGTTAATTCCGGTCCTCGTCCTTCGTGTCGTCGCCCAGGAACTGCTCCAGCGCCGCCACCACGAACCGGTGGTCCTGCAACTGCGGCAGGCCGCTCACCGTCACCGTGCCGATCACGCCGACGCCTTCGACCCTGATCGGGAACGAGCCGCCGTGGGCCGCGTACTCGTCGGGGTCGAGGCGGGAGGAGTCCTCGAAGGTGCTGCCCTTGGCGCGGAAACGGGTGCCGACCAGGTAGGAGGCGGCGCCGAAACGCTCGACGACCCGGCGCTTGCGGTCGATCCAGGCGTCGTTGTCGGGGGTCGAGCCCGGCAGCGCCGCGTGGAAGAGCTGCTGGCCGGCGCGGCGGATGTCGACGGCGACCGGGGCCTGGCTCTCGCGGGCGAGTTCCACGAGGAGGGAGCCGAGCGCCCAGGCGTCGTCGTGGGTGAAGTGCCGAAACACCAACCGGCGTTCCTGCGCCTCCAGTTCCTCCACCGTCGGGGTGATCTCGGGGGCGATCCGCTGGGTGATCGCGGGCTTGTGCTGGGTCACAGGGTCACCGTCACTCCGTCGCGGGCGCTGCGGCGCGCGGCTTCCAGTACGTCGAGGGCGGCGGCCGCCTCCAGGGCGGTCACCGGGTTGGGGGCGCCGTCGTGGAGGGCGGCGGCGACGGCCGCGTAGTACGCGGGGTAGTCACCGGGGAGCGTGGGTTCGGGGCGGCCACCGCCGGTCAGCGGGGACTCGCCGGAGCCGACCCGGCCGTAGAGCGACTCCGGCTCCTCACCCCAGCCGGCCACCGCGCCCGGGCGCTTCCCGTCCCTCAGGTCCGCCTCCTGGGGGTCCAGGCCGTACTTGACGTAGCCCGCCTTGGAGCCCAACACGCGGAAACGCGGGCCGAGTTGGGCGGTGGTCGCGGAGACGTACAGGTGCGAGCGGACGCCGTTCGCGTGGGTCAGTGCGATGAACGTGTCGTCGTCCGTCTCCGCGCCCGGGCGGCGGATGTCCGACTCGGCGTACACGGAGGTCACGGGCCCGAACAGGGTCAGCGCCTGGTCGACGACATGGCTGCCGAGGTCGTAGAGGAGACCTCCGATCTCTGCCGGGTCGCCGGACTCGCGCCAGCCGCCCTTGGGCTGCGGGCGCCAGCGCTCGAAACGGGACTCGAAGCGCCATACGTCACCCAGCTCGCCCTCGGCCAGGAGCTTGCCGAGAGTCAGGAAGTCGTTGTCCCAGCGGCGGTTCTGGAAGACGGAGAGGAGGAGGCCGTGCTGCTCGGCGAGGGCCGCCAGCTCGCGGGCCTCGGCCGCCGTGCCGGCGATCGGCTTGTCCACGACGACCGGCAGACCGGCCTTCAGCGCCGCCGTCGCGAGCGCCACGTGCGTCTTGTTCGGCGACGCGATGACGATCAGGTCCAACTCGGCTGCGCGGTCCAGGAGTTCGTCCGGGGACGCGGCGACGCGGACGTCGGGGAACTCGGCGCGGGCCTGCTCCTGCCGCTCCGGGTTCGAGGTGACGACCGTGTCGAGGGCGAGGCCCTCGGTGGCGGCGATCAGCGGGGCGTGGAAGACGGAGCCCGCGAGGCCGTAGCCGACGAGGCCGACGCGGAGAGGTGTGCGAGTGGTGCGTCCAGTCATGCCCTCCACTTTCGCAACGCTGTTGCCAAAGTGCAAGTGGTGGGGAGAATGGGGGAGTGAACAGTGCGCGGAGCGGGAGTGGAGCCGGATCTTCTACGGCGGGTACGGGTGCGGTGGGGGCGAATCTGCTCGCCGTGCGCAGTCACAACACCGCGCTGGTGCTGGACCTGCTGCGGACCGCCGGGCCGGACGGGATCAGCCGTCTCGAACTCGCCGACCGCACCGGGCTCACCCCCCAGGCCGTCAGCAAGATCACGGCCCGGCTGCGGGAACCCGGCCTTGTCGCGGAGGCCGGGCGCCGTGCCTCCACCGGCGGCAAACCGCGCACCGTACTGCGCCTGGTCCCGGAGGCCGGCCACGCGGTCGGCGTGCACCTCGACCGGGACGAACTGCGGCTCGTCCTCGTCGATCTCACCGGGACGGTGGTCGGGGAGCGCGGCGCTCCGCTGGACCTCGGGGCGGGTGCCGCGGTGGTCGTTGAGGCGGTGGCCCGGGAGGTGGCGGGGCTGGTGGGGGAGGTGGCCGGAGGTCACGCGCCTGCCGCTCTCTCTGCCGACGGCCGTCTGCTCGGTGTGGGCGTGGCCCTGCCCGGTCCCCTCGATCACATCCACGGTGTGCTGCATCGCGTCACCGGATTCCCCGAGTGGGACGGGTTTCCGCTCAGGGACGCGCTCTCGCGGCGGCTCGGGGTGCCCGTCGTCGTCGACAAGGACACGAACGCCGCCGCGCTCGGGCTGGCCGTCGGCGGGGAGGGCGGGGCCTTCGCCTATCTGCATCTCGGTACGGGGCTGGGCGCCGGGCTGGTGATCGGCGGCGGTGTGCACCGGGGGGCGCGCACCGGGGCCGGGGAGTTCGGGCACCAGGTCATCCAGCTGGACGGGCCGCCCTGCGGCTGCGGGAACCGGGGCTGTATCGAGGCCCTGTGCCTGGCCGCCGTAGGGCGCGGGGACGTGGGGGAGGCGGCGCGGGTGCTGGGCGCGGGCGCCGCGAACCTCGTGGGGCTGCTCGACATCGACCTCGTGCTGCTGGGCGGCCGTACCGTCGCCGCCGACCCGGAGCCCTTCGTACGCGGAGTCGCCGCCGTCCTCGCCGAACACGCCCGGCGCGAGGGCGCGGGCGAGGCCGCCGTACCGGTGCGGATCGCCGCCGGCGGGGCGCGGGGCGTCGCGGAGGGGGCGGCGCAGCTGCTGCTAGGACCCCTGTTCGGGCGGGCGGACGGGTAGGGCGTCGGGTGGGAGAGGTGGGGGGGGAGGTGTTCTGAAAAAGTGTGTCACTTTCCCTGCGAACTGTGACACTTTCGCGGAACAGGGGTCCCGCCGCGCCCGTTCGAGGCACGGATCCGCGCCCGTTCGAGGCACACCGACGGCCGCGTCACCCTCCACCGGCCCCCTTCTCCGGCACGCTCATGTGCTTATGCGACTGCCCCTGAGACCGCGCATCCCACTGCGCACACCCCTGTCCCTCTGCCTCGCCGCAGCCGCCCCCCTCCTCGTCACCGCCGCACCACCGGCCCACGCGGCGGACACCACCCCCGGCTGCGCCGCCCCCGGCGCCCGCACCTTCCCCCTCACCACCCGCATCCACGACGGCCCCGACACCTACGAGGCCGGCGGCGACTACGGCACCTGGTACCTCGACCTCACCAACACCACCGCCCGCCGCTGCACCGCGATCCACCCGGTCGTCGTCCTCGTCGACCAACAGCGCGCCCTGAAGCCGTCCCAGCCCAGACTCGACTTCTACGACGGCACCGGCCCGCGCCCGCACCCCGTCCGCTTCGCCACGACCGACGAGGCCGAACTCGTCGGCGCCTTCGACGACGGCTTCCCGGGCTTCACCGTCGACCCCGGCAAGACCCTCACGGTCAAGGTGCGCTTCGCCCTCGCCCCCGACACGGGACCGAACGAGATCACCGCCAACGCGGCCGTCGTACAACGCCATGCCGACGACGGGGACTGGGTCGGCCAGTCGAACGACTACCGCTTCGACGTCGAGGCGGCCCCGGAGTCCGGCACACCCACCCCCGCCGCGACGGCACCCTCCGCCGCGACCCCGCCCGCCGAGGACCTCTCCTTCACCGACGAACTCGCCCGCACCGGAATCGGCACCGCCCACCTGGTCCTCGCCGCCACCTCCGTCCTCCTCGTCACCACCGGCGCCCTGCTGCTGACCCGGAGGCGCCGATAAACGCGGGACGTCGTCTCTGCGACCATCTCCGCGTGGACTACCCGAACGACCAGGCCCCCGGCGCCCCCGTCCGCGACGGCATCCCGGAGCACGGCCGCATCCCCAAGTACTACGCGGTGAAGACCCAACTCGCCGCGCTCCTCGACGAGTTGGGGGAGGGCGCGGTGATCCCCACCGAGCGCGACCTCACCGAGCGCTACGAGGTCGCCCGCGAGACCGTCCGCCAGGCGCTGCGCGAACTCGTCCTGGAGGGCAGGCTGCGTCGGCAGGGCCGGGGCACGGTCGTCGCGGGCCCCAAACTGGAGCAGCCGCTGTCCCTGACCAGCTACACAGAGGGCGTACGGCGGCAGGGCCGCACCCCGGGCCGCAGCCTCGTCACGCTCGACCGCTTCCCCTGCCCCGCCGCGCTCGCCGCCGAGACCGGACTGACCCGCGGCGAACCCGTCTGGCACCTGGAGCGCCTGCTGCTCGCCGACGAGGAGCGGGTCGGCCTCGAAAGCACCTATGTCTCCGTCGCCCGACTCCCGCACCTGGACACGGACTTCGAGCCAGGCTCCTCCTTCTACGGCTACCTCGACGCCCGCGGCATCCGCTTCGGCGACGCCGACGAACGCATCGAGACCGTGCTCGCCACTCCACGTGAGGCCCTGCTCGTCGGCACCCCGCCCGCCCTCCCGATGCTGCTGATCCACCGCGTGTCGAGGGACGCGGAGGGGCGGCCGCTGGAACGGGTGCGGGGCCTGTATCGGGGCGACCGCTTCTCGTTCGTCACCAACCTAACGAATCGATAACGGGTCTAGCCCAAATATCCCGCCCTGGTTCACGCTCTAGGCGTGAGAGTCACAGTCGTCGGAGGCGGCGTGGTCGGCACCATGCACGCCTGGCAAGCAGTCGAACGCGGCCACGAGGTCGTCCAGATCGAGCGCGAGACGGAGGCGCGCGGCGCGTCGCTGCGCAACTTCGGGCAGATCTGGGTGAGCGGCCGGGCGGGCGGAGAGGAACTCGAAACCGCCCTGCGGGCAAGGGAGTTGTGGGAGGAGATCGGCAGCCGTGTCCCCGGACTCGGCTTCCGGGCCAACGGCTCGCTGACCCCGGTGCGCGGCCCGCACGAACTCGCCGTCGCCGAGGCGGCGGTGGCCCGCGAGGACTCCGCCGCCCGCGGCTACAAGCTCCTCACCCCCACCGAGGCCCGCGCCCTCAACCCCGCCCTGCGCGGCGACTTCACCGCCGCCCTGTACTGCGAACGCGACGCGGCCGTCGAACCCCGCACCGCCCAACTCGCCCTGCGCGCAGAGCTGTCGAAGTCCCCGCGCTACACCTTCCTGCCCGGGCGTGAGGTCCGCGAGGTCGTCGGCGAACACGCCGTACGCGACGACCACGGGGACGTGCACCCCGCCGACGCGGTGATCCTGTGCACGGGCGCCTGGCTCGGCGGACTCGTCCGCGAGCTCGCGGGACCCCAACTCCCGGTCCGCCGCGTCCGCTTGCAGATGATGCAGACCGACCCGCTCGGCGAACCCCTCCCCACCTCGGTCGCCGACGCGGACAGCTTCCGCTACTACCCCGCCTACCGGGGCCCCGCCCTCGATCAACTCGCCGAGCACCAGCCGCAGTTGCCGACCGCGGCCGCGCACGCCATGCAACTCCTCATGGTGCAGCGCGCCGACGGCGGCCTGACCATCGGCGACACCCACGAGTACGAGCACCCCTTCGCCTTCGACACCGTCGAGGACCCCTACGACCACCTCACCGAGGTCGTCGAGTCGCTGCTCGGCCGCCCCCTGCCGAGGATCCGCCGCCGCTGGGCCGGCGTGTACGCGCAGTGCACCGACCCCGCCCGGGTCGTCCACCGCCAACAGGTGCGCGACGGCGTGTGGTTGGTCACCGGCCCCGGCGGACGCGGCATGACCTGCTCCCCGGCGATCGCCGAAACCACCGCGAACGAACTGGACTGGTGACACCCCCATGAGCCCTATGAACCACGACATCCGCCTCGTCGTCCTGGACATGGCCGGCACCACCGTCGCCGACGACGGCCTCGTCGAGCAGGCCTTCACCGAAGCCGCCCGACACCTGGGCGCGGAACCCGACGCGATGCTCGACCACGTCCGCGCCACCATGGGCGAGTCCAAGATCTCCGTCTTCCGGCACCTGTTCGGGACGGAATCAAGAGCGCAGGAAGCCAACAAGGTCTTCGAGTCGGCCTACGCGGACCTCGTCGACGGCGGCCGGGTCGCCGCCCTGCCCGACGCCCGCGAAACCATCGAGACCCTCAAGTCCCAAGGCCGCACAGTGGTGTTGACGACCGGCTTCGCCCGCCCCACCCAGGACGCCATCCTGGCCGCCCTCGGCTGGCAGGACCTCGCCCACCTCACCCTCTGCCCCGCCGACGCCAGCGGCCGGGGGCGCCCCTACCCGGACATGGTCCTCACCGCGTTCCTGCGGACGGCGGCGGCGGACGACGTACGACAACTCGCCGTCGTCGGCGACACCTCGTACGACATGCTCAGCGGCGTCCGGGCCGGAGCGGGCGTGGTCGCCGGTGTGCTCACGGGGGCACACCGGCGGGACGCGCTGAGCGGCGCGGGCGCGACGCACGTCCTCGGCTCGGTCGCCGAACTGCCCGCGCTGCTCGCCCGGTCGGAGCCTCAGACCAGGTCGACGATGTCCGCGATGGAGTCCACGACCTTCGTCGGGCGGTAGGGGTAGCGGTCGAGGTCGGCCCTGGTCGTCAGACCGGTCAGCACCAGGAAGGTCGTCATCCCGGCTTCGAGACCGGCCAGCACATCGGTGTCCATCCGGTCGCCGATCATGGCGCTGGTCTCCGAGTGCGCGCCGATGGTGTTCAGCGCGCTGCGCATCATCAGCGGGTTCGGCTTGCCGACGAAGTACGGCTCCTTGCCGGTGGCCTTGGTGATCAGCGCGGCGACCGAACCGGTCGCGGGGAGGGCGCCCTCGGGGGAGGGGCCGGTGTTGTCGGGGTTGGTGGCGATGAACCGGGCCCCGTCGTTGATCAGCCGGATCGCCTTGGTCAGCGCCTCGAAGGAGTACGTCCGCGTCTCGCCGAGGATCACGAAGTCGGGGTCCGAGTCGGTCAGCACGTAACCCGCGTCGTGCAGCGCCGTCGTCAGCCCTGCCTCGCCGATGACGTAGGCGGTGCCGCCGGGGTGCTGGTTGTCCAGGAAGGCGGCGGTGGCCAGGGCCGAGGTCCAGATGTTCTCCACCGGCACTTCGAGGCCGATCCGGTTCAGCCGGGCGTGCAGGTCGCGCGCCGTGTAGATCGAGTTGTTGGTGAGGACCAGGAACGGACGCCCGGTCTCCCGCAGCTTCTTGATGAACGCGTCCGCGCCGGGTACGGGGACGCCCTCGTGCATCAGCACCCCGTCCATGTCGGTGAGCCACGATTCGATGGGCTTGCGCTCTGTCATGGTCGGGCACTCCTGCTGAGGTACGCGGGCATGTGAGGTGACCATGCTATGCACTCCCGGTTTCACCTCCCCCATACGGAGCAATCGGGCCCCGCCAGGGATGCGCGACCGGGTGACGAGGAGGAGTCTCCAGATATCTGGAGGTTCACGATGGGCTCACTGAAAGTCACTCTCTGTGCGGCCGCGGCGGTCCTCGCGGCGCTCACCCCGACGGCGTACGCGGCGGACGGAGGCACTGTCTCGGTGACCCCCGCGTCCCCCGCCCCCGGCGCCGACGTGGCGCTCAGGATCAGCGGCTGCTCCGGTACGACGGGCTCGGCGGCGTCGGACGCGTTCGTCGCCGACGCGAAACTCGTCGGCACGGCCGGCACCCTCGCCGGCGAGACGCAGGTCCGCTCCGCGCTGGCACCGGGCAGCTACGACGTGAAGATCACCTGCGGGAGCGTGACGGTGAAGGGCGCGATCAAGGTCGTAGCGAATGAATCCGGATCCCCCTCCGCCCAGCCCCCCGCCTCCCCCGTCGCCCCCGTCCACGCGGGCGGCGGCGGCACCGCGCACCTCGCCGCCGTGGACGCCCGCGCGGCCGGTCCCGGTACCGTGCACGCGGTGGTCGGGCTGCTGCTGGCCACAGGCGCCGCGACGGCCGTGGCGCTGCGCAGCGCCCGCCGGAGCCGCAGGCCCGGCCGGACGGACTGACCGGCCGTGTTCGAGCACGACCGGCCCGCCGAGCACGAGCGCTCCACCGGCACCGGACGGCTGCTGACCGGCGTGGCCTGGGCGATGCTGCTGCTCGGCCTGTGGCTGTGGGGCCAGGACCTGACCGACATCCGGCAGGGCATATCCGCGCCGACCACCGGCGACGTGGCCGCGGTCGGCCGTCCCCCCGAGGCCGAACTCCCGCCCGCCGCAAAGCCGTTGGGCAGCGCCCTGCCGCAGCGCATCGACATCCCCGACCTCGCCGTACAGGCGCCGGTCGTGACCCGCGGCCTCGACGCGCGGGGCGCGATCGACCCACCGCCGTTCGACCAGGCCGGTGTGGTCGGCTGGTACGGCGCCGGGGTGCGGCCGGGGGCCGCCGGCACCGCGCTGATGGTCGGGCACGTCGACACCGAGACCCGGCCCGCCGTCTTCTACAAGCTCAGCACGCTGCGCCCGGGCCGCACGATTCGCGTCGTCCGCGACGACGGCAAGGTCGCCGACTTCACCGTCGACGACGTACGCGTCCTGACCCGCGCCCACTTCGACGCCCAACAGGCCTACGGCACAAGGCAGTCGGGCCGCGCCGAGCTGCGCCTCATCACCTGCGGCGGCACCTTCGACCGTACCGACCGCAGCTACACGGCGAACGTGATCGTGTCCGCCTACCTCACCGGAACCGGTTTTTGACACCACCTGGCCCGGCCGACGACCCGCTCCCCCCGAAGCCGCCGACCGGGCCGGTCCTCGACCGCGCACGCCCGGGCTGCGGGAGTAACCCGGCGAACTGCGCGGGAGGCGTGGGAAAACACCGTGGTGGAGGGTGTGAGCTGGCCGGGGACCGGGGCCGTTCGAGTCGACTGTAGAACGAATGAGTGCCCGGGCCTAGAGGGCGAATGACGCCATGTCCCCGTGTGGTAGCTCCCTGTCATATGCACAGGTGATTGACGCTGCTACGGACCCCTCAACTCGGCGTCGTCCACGCTCCGTTCGATCACCGACCGCGCCACCCGGTCCAGCGGCAGCCGCCGTCGCCGCGCGTACTGGCGCAGCTCGACGAACGCCTCGTCGGTACCGACCTGCCAGCGCTCCGCGAGCATCCCCTTGGCCTGCTCGATCCGCACCCGGCTCGACAGCGCCTCCTGCAACTGCCCGGCCAGGGACCGGTATTGGGCGTACGTGCGATGGTTCTGGAGCCCGAGCCCGGCCGCGTCGGCCAAGGCCTGCGCCACCGCCAGCTCCCAACGTCCGCCGTCCGGCCCGCCGTTGGGCAGCGTCGGCACGAACACATTGAGCGCGCCGAGCAGTGTGTCCCGCCGCCGTACCGGCACCGCGAAGGTCGCCACGATGCCGTGCCGCAGCGCCCGCTCGGTGAACTCCGGCCAGCGGGCGGCCGCATGGGCCACCCCGATCGACACCGGCGGTACGGCCCGCCCCGAGCCGTAGCTCTCCAGACACGGCCCGCCACCGTGCTGGGCCGCCAGCAGATCGAGCGCCACGTCCTCCCGATGACTGCTCCCGGCCAACGACACGGCCTGCCCGCCGTCGATCAGCATCACCCCGGCCGTCCAGGCGGACAGCAGCTCCACGCAGTGGTCGGACAGCCGGCGCAGATAGTCCCCGGTGTCGAAGGTCTCGGTCAGGGTGTCGGCCGCCTCCACCAGCGCCGCGGCCAGCCGTCCCTCCCCGTTCGTACGGTGCATGACGGCCACCTTCCCCTGCGCCCTAGGGCCGGGCGCCTACCCAACGCGGCCGTGCTGTAACAACCGGCCGACAACATCCCGGGCGTTCTCGTGGGCGGCACGCCACCTATGTCACGATTGAGCCTTGGATCGGTACAGCCAAGGGGGAGTTGGATGTACGGCAGCCAGGGGACCCCGGTTCCCTTCGGCACACGGGCGTCGGCACTGGTCCTGGGGGCGGCACTGCTCCTCGCGGGATGTTCCTCGGGTGGCGGGGACGGCGGAAAACCCGACGCGGGCGCGAAGATCGGCCAACAACCCGGCGGCAGCGACCCGATCTGGGTCAACCCGGACACCAACGCGGCCCGGCAGCTCGCCGCCTACACCAAGGCCGGCAAGACCGCCGACGCCGAACAGATCCGGAAGATCGCCGAACAGCCGACCGGCGAGTGGATCGGCCCGGAGAACCCCAAGGCGGAGGCGCAGGGCTTCACCGAGGCCGCCGACAAGGCCGGCCGCACCGCGCTCCTCGTCCTCTACAACATCCCGCACCGCGACTGCGGCCAGTACTCCCAGGGCGGCGCGGGCGACGGCGACTCCTACCGCGCCTGGATCGACGCCGTCGCCCAGGGCATCGCCGACCGCTCCGCCACGCTGATCCTCGAACCGGACGCCCTGCTCCACCTGGTCGACGGCTGCACCCCCGCCCAGTTCCAGGACGAGCGCTACGACCTCCTGAACTACGCCGTCACCAAGCTCAAGTCCCTCCAGCACACGAAGGTCTACCTCGACGCCGGAAACGCCGGCTGGGGCCACCCCGACGAGATCTACCAGCCCCTCCAGCGAGCGGGCATCGCCAAGGCAGACGGCTTCGCGGTAAACGTCTCCAACTTCTACTCCACGGCGGACTCCATCGCGTACGGCAAACAGCTCTCGGCCAGGACCGGCGACAAGCACTTCGTCATCGACACCAGCCGCAACGGCAGCGGACCGTATACGGCGGGCGACGAGGACGAGAACTGGTGCAACCCGCCGGGCCGTTCCCTGGGCGAGACCCCCACGACGAAAACAGCGGACCCGTTGGTGGACGCCTACCTCTGGATCAAACGCCCCGGTGAATCGGACGGCGAGTGCAAGGGCGGCCCGAAGGCGGGCCAGTGGTGGGCGAGTTACGCACTGGCCCTTGCGAAGTCGAGCAGGTGATCAGGGCACTTTGACCCACACCGCCTTGCTCGGCGTCCCCAGATCATCGTCCACGAACAACATGTACCACCCGGACTGCACCAGGTTCTTGTCCTTCGGCACCGTCACCGTGATCTTGTTCCCGGTCGTCTTGAAGTCCAGCGCGACAGACCGCTGATCCACATCCGTGACATGCGTGGACGCACTCGGCCGGATCAACCGCACCTTCTTGATCGAAGAAGCATGCTGCGAGGTGAACGTCCCCGACGAACCCCGCGCGATGCTCTCCGGCCCCCCGGAAACATCCGGCCGCGAATCCCGGTACAGATACGGCGGCGTATAGATCTCGATCCGCTGCTCGAAAACCCCCGGCTTCGTGTTCGCCTTGTCCGCGTACAGCGAGTTGGACCCGAAGAACATCACCCGCCCGTCCGGCAGCAGGATCGACCCGGAGTGGTAGTTCCGCCCCACCAGCGGATCGGCGACCTTCTCGAAGGTGTTCGTGTCGGGGTGGTACAGCCGGGCCTGAAGGATGTTGGAGTCGCTCCGCCCCCGATAGTCCTCGGAACCGCCCGACACCAGCACGGTGTCGTCGGGCAGGATCGACGTCTGCGCGTACCGCGTGCCCTTCTCCAGCGACGGCCCGTCCACGAACTTCGGGTCGGCGTCCTTCAGATCGACGAGCCGCGTCTTGTTCGTCGACAGCTTCGACTCCCCGACACCCCCGCCCCCGATCACCATGTACTTCTCGTCCTGCGCCGGAGGCAGCAGCACGGTCGCCGAGGTCTCCATCATGTTCGGATCGCTCAGCCCGGGAATCTTCGTGAACTGATTGGTGTCGACGTCCCAAATCCCGGGATCACGGCCCACGTTGGCGGGTCCGTACCCCGCGTTCGACCCCGAGTAGAACAGCTTCCCGTTCTCCATCAGGAACAGCGCCGGATACGTCGGGAACTGCCGCTTCGTCTTCGTGTACGTCCACTTCTTCGTCGCGGGATCGAAGATCTCGTTCTTCCCGGGCACCAACTGCCCGATGTCGTCGAGCCCGGAGACGCTGAGCACCTTGCCGTCCGACAGCGTCGTCAGCGTGGGATACCAGCGCGCCTCGTTCATCGGATCGACCTTGATGTACTTCTCGGCGACGGGATCGAACTCGTAGGCGTTCTTGATGCCTTCGAAGTCCCGCTTGTCGAGCCCGAACTTGTTGCCGATGCCGTAGGTGTTGCGCTCGTCGGCGCCGGTCAGCCTCTGGATCCGGTAGTTGTCCTGGGTGCCGGTCTCGTACCGGGTGCCCTCCTTGGGCGCCTCGACGACGACGCGGGCGTAGCCGGGGTTGTTCCGCAGGAACCTGCCGGTCTTCTTGTCGAACACCTTGGTGGCGCGCGGGACGAGGACCGAGTCCGTCGAGACGAACGACTTGCCGTTCGCCTTGCCGGTGAACTTCGTGCCCTGGGGCAGTGTCATCGGCTTGTCGGGGTTCTCGTTGTAGAGGATCATCACGCCCCCGGCCTTCTTCACGTCCCCCTTCAGCTTCTCGTACTTCTGGGTGCCGCCCGCGATCAGCAGGTTGCCGTTGGCGAGTTGGGTGTGCCCGGTGCAGAACAGGTCGGCCGGGGTGGGCACCTTCTTGATGGTGCCCTTGACCGGGTCCCAGATCCGGGTGTCGAACTTCTTCGCGTTGAAGTTGTCCTGGTTGTTGCCCGACCCGGCGATGAGCAGCACCTTGCCGGTGCGCAGCAGTGCCGCGTGGATGGTGTCCTGCCGGTACTTCTTCGGGAACTGGATGATGTCCCAGTGCCCGTTCTCGGCCTTGTACTCGGGCTTGTTGATGACGTACTGGTGGTATCTCTCGGTGCCGAATCTGTACAGCCAGGGTCCGTTCATCCCGGCCAGGGCGATGACGACCACCGTGCTGATCGCGAGTCGACGGGCACGGCGCCGGCCGGCTTCCTTCATTCCTTACGACCCCTCGGTCCGCCGAGCGCGATCTGCATGGTCTGCTCGCTGTTGGTGGCCGTGGCCGCCCAACTGGGCTTCTGCTGAGGAACATGCGCGGCCGGCACCGGCTGCGGCGGCGCGACGGGGCCCCGGGGTTCGTCCGGGAGCGCGGGCGGCTGCTTCTTCTCCTGGCGCAGCATGTACCGCCAGGCCAGGATCGGCGACGCGGTGATCAGCAGCGCGAACGTGGCCCAGGTGATCATCGCGGGGTGGGAGTGCCCGTTCTCGAACCCGGCCATCAGCGAGCCGCCGAAGATCAGGATGAAGAACCAGTGCACCCGGAACGTCCCGAACAGCGTGTCGGGACTGGCCGAGTCGCCCTTCGGCGTCACCACGAACCTGCTCTTCCTGCGCAGTACGGCGTCGAACAGCGAGCGCGCGTAGATCGGCGCCGACAGCGCGGACATCACCATGCCGGCGACCCCGCCCGACCCCTCCGGTTCGTGCGGGGAGACGTTGTGCCGCCGGTTCCAGATGTAGAGGCCGATCTGCAGCGCGGACGCGTTGCCGTAGAGCATCAGCCACATCGTCGGGTCGATGTTCACGCCCGAGGCGCCCAGACCCAGGAACAGGGCGCAACTCAGCGCGGCCAGTATCCAGTTGAGGGCCGACATCGGGTAGAAGATGATCATCATGGTGTAGTTGAAGAGCTTGCCCGGAGGCATCGAGAAGAAGCCCTTCCAGTACTGCTTGAGGATCGTCTCGTACGTCCCGCGCGACCAGCGGAGCTGCTGCGTGAAGAAGTCCGTCCAGGCGCTGGGCCCTTCGCCGACCGCGAGCACGTCGGGTGTGTAGACCGACTTCCACTTCTTGCCGGTCGCCGGATTCTTGGCCCTGTGCATTTCAAATCCCGTGGCCATGTCCTCGGTGATCGAGTCGTACAGCCCGCCGATCTGCTGAAGTGCCTTGATCCGTACGGCGTTCGACGTGCCGACGAACATCGGGGAGCCGTAGCGGTTGCCGGCCCGCTGGATCAGGGCGTGGAAGAGGAACTGCTGCGACTCGGCGGCCTTGGTGACCGGGGTGTCGTAATTGCCGTACACCTGGGGGCCGATGACGAAGCCGACGTCCGGGTCGCGGAAGAAGCCGAGCATCCGCTCCAGGTAGTTGGGCAGCGGCACGTGGTCGGTGTCGACGGAGGCGAAGTAGTCGTACGCGTCGCCGTGCGCCTCCAGCCAGGCGTTGTAGTTGCCGTGCTTGGTCTTCGCGCGGTTGGGTCCCTTGGGCCGGTTCCACTTCTCGACTCCCTTGCGGGAGAAGTGATGCACGCCGAGCCGCCCGCACACCGCCTTGACCTCGGGGTCGTCGCCCTCGTCCAGCAGCCACACGTGCAGCAGCCCCCGGTGGCGCAGCCGTACGGCCGCCTCCAAGGTCTTGGTGACCATCTCCAGGGGCTCCTTGCCGGGCACGAACGTCGTGATGAACGCGACTCTCGTGCCGGTCTCCGGCACCACCGGGATCGGGTCGCGGGCGACCAGCGTGGCGTGCGCGTTGGACAGCACGTTCATGCAGCGGAAGAACTCGATCAGACCGATCGCGACCAGCATCACGATGTCCAGCGCGGGCAGGAAGTCGTAGGCGGGATAGTCGCGTTGGGTCCAGTGTTTGGGCTGGAGCAGCCAGCCCAGCAGGATCAGGGAGAGCAGCGGCGCCGCACCCAGCATGAGCGCGGCGCGGACGCGGTGCGTCTCCTGCGACAGCAGCGACCGGTACTGGACCTTGTAGGGCCGGTCCGGGGCGGGCTGGGTGAGGGGTCCCGCGAGGCGGCTGTAGTGCTCGTAGTCGTATCTCGGAAGCGTGTTCCTGATCCGGCGGAAGCTGCCGGTCCGGTGTCCCGGGACTCTGAGTTCGGTGGTCTGTGACGGGTCGAAGCCCTGTCGGGCGCCCGTCGGCGTCGACGTCATGAGTCATCCCCCCACACGCGAGAACGCGCGTGTCTGTTTGTCGCGGCCGCCCGTCAGGGTCCCCCTCGACCCTCGGCGGGCGTGTCAGTGGTGGCCACAGTCACCACACAGTCCACTCACAAAGACATGCGACTGCGACCGTCCGGTTGCGCGATGCCCCCTCCGACATCTGTTCCCGGGCGGGGCCCCTCCTCCCCGCGAAACAGCGCAACCGGTTCCGTACCCCCTCAACTGCCGTGTACCGACAGCATCTTCAAAACCAGGGTTCTACGGTGTTCATCTTGATCGCAAGACACGAAACGCGGTGTTTACCGGTCATACGCGTTCATTGGGGCGCGTGTGAGGATCAGGTGGAGTCGTTGTGGACAACCTTGTGCGCACGTTGTCGAAGTGTTCCCTTATGGCCTTCTCGGCGCGTTTCGCATCCCCGGACCGGACCGCGTCGAGGATCTCCCGGTGCTGGCGGCAGGTGACCCCGGGGTCCTGCGGGCCGGTGGCGAGATCGGCGCGGACGCGGTGGAAGGCGTCCCAGAAGGCCTCCAGGACCTCGCTCAGCAGCGCGTTGTCCAGCCCCCGGTAGAGAGTGGCGTGAAAGGCGCGGTCGGTGGCCGCGAGCCCGACCCCCTCGGCGGCCTCCCGCTCCATCTGCCCCACCAGCGTGTCCAGTTCGACGAGGTCCCGCTCCGGCAGCCGCCCCGCGAGCCGGGCGACGAGCCCCGACTCCACCGCCTCCCGCAGTTCGAGCAGCTGAAGCAGACTGTCCTCGCCCCGGTAGTGGCCGACGACGGTACGGAACGCGAGACCCTCGACCATCGGCGCGAGCGACATCGGGCCCACGTACGTCCCGAACCCGTGCCGGATCTCGACGATCCCCATCGCCTGAAGCGCCTTGAGCGCCTCGCGCACCGAGTTCCGGCTCGCGCCGAGGAACACCATCAGCTCGGGCTCGGTCGGCAGCGGCGCCCCCGAGGGCAGCCGACGGTCGAGGATGAGCTTCTTGATCCGCTCCTGGAGGTCACGGGCTGCCATGGCGAGAGGGTATCCGGCCAAACGGGGGGAGAGCTGTGTTCCGCCCGTACGGATGTGCTGCCCTGCGGATGCCCCTGCGACCGCCCCGGCCCACGCAAAAGGCCCCCCGCAGTGCGGAGGGCCTTGCTGTCTGTGCGCCGCCAGGGACTCGAACCCCGGACCCGCTGATTAAGAGTCAGCTGCTCTAACCAACTGAGCTAGCGGCGCCTGCTGACCTGCACAACTCTACCGGATGTCCGGGGGTGCTCCCGACCACCCCCGTCGGCCCCCGGCGGGCCCTTGTACATCATTCGGACCGTCAACATGCGAGTCCGGAAGACAGTTGAGAAACTGGCGGACGTGCACGAGCGCGGAATTTTCCACCTGGAGTGTGAGGGGCATCGCATGGAGACTCCGGTATTCGAGGAATTCGATCCCGCGAGCGATTGTGATTGCCCAGGATGTGTTCACCGGCGGCGCGCCCTGCCGCATTCCCCGGTCGGCCGCACCGGCGGCCGGCCCGTCGCCGGGCGGGTTCTCGTGGTGGCCGCCGCCGCGTCCGCGACCCTCGCCGCCGGGCACGCCGTACCGGCCCTCGCCGCCCCCCACACCGCACCCCGACCCGGCGTCCCCGCAGATGACACGGGTGACGAGCCCGCCACCCCGCAGGGCACCAAGGCCCCGCTGCACGGCCCGAGCGGGAAACCGGCGAAGCCGGCCGGTGTCCTCAAGGCGCCCGCGACCACCCGCGCGGAGATCATCAACCGGGCCAAGACCTGGATCGCGGCCGAGGTGCCGTACAGCATGAACGAATACTGGTCCGACGGTTACCGGCAGGACTGTTCGGGGTTCGTCTCGATGGCCTGGGGGCTGCCTGGGAACGAATGGACCGGAAGTCTCGACCAGTACGGGACGCGCATTTCCAAGGAGGAACTCCAGCCCGGCGACATTCTGCTGTTCCACAATCCGGAGAATCCGGAGAAGGGCTCCCACGTCGTCATCTTCGGCGGCTGGACCGACTACACACACAGCTACTACATCGCCCTGGAGGAGACCCCCTCGCACGCCCGGCGCCAGTCCACGCCGTACGCGTACTGGAGCCACTCCGCCAACTACGTCCCCTACCGCTACAAGGGCCTGACGATGAGCGCGGCGGAGGTGAACCCGAAGCCCGCGGTGCCGCCGAAACCCGCGGTGCCCCCGGTGACCCCGGCCGGCGCGGTCACGCCGAAGACGGCGTACCCGGGAGCGGCGTATTTCGGCCCCGGCGCCAACAACAAGTACGTCACCCAGCTCGGCACGATGCTCGTCGCCCGCGGTGCCGGCTCCTACTACACCGCGGGTCCCGGCCCGGTCTGGTCGAACGCGGACCGGCTGGCCACCCAGGCGTTCCAGCAGGCCCAGGGCTGGACCGGCGCGGACGCGGACGGCCTGCCGGGACCGCTGACCTGGGAACTGCTGATCACCGGCAAGGGCAGGAACATCGGCGGCGGCGGCGCGGTGGTGCGGGCTGCGGGCCCGCCCGCCTCGCACGGTGTCCCCGGCTATCCCGGCCGGGGCATGTTCCGCCCCGGCGCGACCAACAAGTACGTCACCGAGCTCGGAAAGCAGCTGGTCAAGAAGGGCTTCGGCAAGTACTACACGACCGGCCCGGGACCGCGCTGGGGCGAGCCGGACCGGCGCAACGTCGAGGCCTTCCAGCGCGCCCAGGGCTGGCGCGGCGGCGCGGCGGACGGCTACCCGGGGCCGGAGACCTGGCGCCGTCTCTTCTCGTAAGCACGTACACCCCCACCCGTTGTGACGCATCTGGCGCGGAGGCTGGAGGCAACCATGAGTACGACGACCACTTCACAGACGCCCGAGAACGAGGAACCCGCCCGGCCGCCCGAGGCGGCGCAGGCCCGGCCCGCGCGCCTCATCCAGAACGAGGCGACCACCGAGATCCCCGTCCACCTGCTCTTCCGCGACGACCCCGACCCGGTGTCGCTGCCGCTCGGGCCCGCCGTCGTGGGACGCAGACAGGGCACCGGCGAACAGCCGCGCTTCCGCCGCCCCCTCCCGGCCAAGCCCCGCCCGGCGCCGGAGGTCGACCCCGAGCTGGTGGAGCGGCCGGCCCGGGTGCTGCCCGGCACGGCGGGTGTGCTCGCCGGTTCCTGCGGACTCGCCGGCTGTCTCGCCACCTCGTGGTGGGCGGGCGTCCTGCCCCCGCTCGCGACGGAGGCGCTACGGCTGCCGGCCTACGCCGGTGCCGGGCTCGGTCCCGCGCAGTGGGCGGCGTACGCCGGGGCGGGCGCGCTCGGTCTTTTCGGCTTCGGCGGGCTGGCCCGGGGCCGTACCGGACGGGCCTGGGTGCTCGGCCTGTTCGGGCGGTACCGGGGGACCGTCCGGCGCACCGGGCTGATGTGGGTCAACCCGCTGCTGCTGCGCCGCCGGGTCGACGTACGGCTGCGGCACTGGCGCAGCGAGCCGATGCCGGCCGCCGACGCGAACGGGGTTGCGCTGCGGGTCGCCGTGCTCGTGGTGTGGCGGGTGCGGGACACCGCGCGGGCCACGCTCGGGGTCGAGGACCACGAGACGTATCTGCGCGAGTGCGTGGAGGCGGCGCTGACCCGGGTGCCGGTGGAGCCGCCGGGCGGCGGCGGGAAGGGCGCGGCCGACCTCGCCGTCGACGCGCTGACCCGGCTGGTCGCGGCGGACGCCGGGCCGGTCGGCATCGAGGTGTTCTCGGTGCAGCCGCTGCGCGTCGAGTACGCCCCGGAGGTGGCCGCGGCGATGACCCGGCGCCGTATCGCCACGCTGGACGCGCAGCAGCGGGCGACGATGCTCACGTCGGTCGTCGACTCGGTGGAGGACACCGTCACCCGGCTGACCATGCGCGGTCTGGTGGAGCTGGACGACTACGAACGCAAGGCGCTGGTCAAGGACTTGACGGTCGCGTTCTGCTCGGGGCGGGGGGAGGCGAGCCCGTGACTGGTATGGACACAGTCAAGTAGCGGTAATAATCTGGGACTTGGTCTAGACCTGCACGGCTCACGGAACTCCCCACACGTTCTCCAGGAGCGGCAGCATGCGCAAAAAGACCAAGTGGTACGCGGGCGTGCTCGGGCTCACCACGGCCGGGGCCGTCGTGCTCTCGTCCGGGGCCGCGAGCAGCCACGGCTACACCGACCTCCCCATCAGCAGGCAGAAGCTCTGTGCCAACGGCACGGTGACGAACTGCGGTGACATCCAGTACGAGCCGCAGAGCGTCGAGGGCCCCAAGGGCTTCCCGGCCGCCGGTCCCGCCGACGGCCAGATCTGCAACGGCGGCATCAGCCGCTTCGCACAGCTCAGCGCGCCGAAGGCCCCGTCGGGCGCCGCCTGGCCGACGACGAAGGTGACGGGTGGTCAGTCGTACACCTTCCGCTGGCAGTTCACGGCCATGCACGCCACCACGGACTTCAAGTACTACGTCACCAAGGCGGGTTGGAACCAGAACCACAACCTGGCCCGCTCGGACCTCAACACCACGCCGTTCCTCACCGTCCCCTACAACGGCCAGCGCCCGCCGGCCACCCTCTCGCACAGCGGCACCCTCCCGTCCGGCCTGACCGGCCACCATGTGATCGTGGCGGTGTGGACGATCGCGGACACGACCAACGCGTTCTACGCCTGCTCGGACGTCACGTTCTGAGCTTTCCTTGAGACAGTCCGGCGTCCCCCGGGGGTAGGTTCCCTCCACCAAGCGGTACTTGACCTCGGGGGACTCCATGGAAGCGCTGTTCTACGCCGTACCCGTACTCCTGATCGCCCTGGTGTCGTTCCTCGCCTTCAAGGTGATCCGCCGCTCGCAGCAGGTCAACAGCGCCTGGAGCAGCGGACTCACGGCCGAGGCGCGCTGTCTGCGGACGTACACGACGACCAGCGGCGGCGGCGACACCATGGTGTCGACGACGCTGCACCACGTCTACGAGTTCATGACGCGCGAGGGTCGCACCGTGCGGTTCGAGGAGGGGAACGGGCCGGGGACGACTCTTGAGGGCGACATCGTCACCGTGTACTACGCGGCGGACCACCCCGAGCGGGCCACCGCCCACGCCCCGGCCCGCGGGAAGCTCACGGCGGAGGCCGGCTGCATGCTGGCGTTCTGTGGCGTGTTCATCGCCTTCTGCCTCGTGTTCGTCTTCGTGGCCCACGAGATGTTCAGCGCGATGGGTGACTTCCTGCCGTAGGCTCCACATCTGACGGTACGTCAACTACCGTGCGCCCCCATGGAGTCCAGGAGGCGTACCGTCGCGGAACTCGTACAGGCACGGTGGGAGGACCACCGTCCGGGACTGTGGTGCGAGGGGCGGACGCTCACCCACCACGAGGTGGCGGCCGGCGCCGCGGCCAGGGCGGCGCTCCTCACCGACCTCCTGCCACCCGGCGCCGCACCCCACGTCGGCGTCCTGCTCGACAACACCCCCGAATATCCCCTGTGGTTGAGCGCGGCGGCCCTCGCGGGCGCGGCCGTCGCCGGCATCAACCCCACCCGCCGGGGCCCCGAGCTGGCCCGCGACATCCTGCACACCGAATGCCGGATCCTGGTCACGGAGCGCGCACACCTTCCGCTGCTCGAGAACCTCCAACTCCCGGGTGTCCGACTTTTGGTGACGGACACTCAGTCCTACGGCGACCTCCTCGCGCCGTACGCGAACACCAAACCGGACGCCTTCACCCGGGCCACCCCCGGCGATCGCATCCTGCTCTACTTCACCTCCGGTTCCACCGGCGCCCCGAAGGCCGCGATCTGCACCCAGGGCCGACTGGCCGCCGCCGGAGCCTCGCTGGTCGACAGCTTCGGGGTCCTGCCGGACGACGTGCACTACATCTGCATGCCGATGTTCCACGGCAACGCGGTGATCGCCGACTGGGCACCGGCGCTGGCGGCCGGGGCGGGCGTGGCGCTGCGCCGCCGGTTCTCGGCGTCCCGTTTCCTGGACGACGTACGGGCGTACCGGGCCACGTACTTCACCTATGTCGGCCGTGCGGTGCAGTACATCCTGGCCACCGAGGAACGCGCCGACGACCGGGACAATCCGCTGCGGACGGGCTTCGGCACGGAGGCGGGGGCGGTGGACGCGGCGGCGTTCGAGCGGCGGTTCGGGGTGCGGCTGGTGGAGGGGTACGGGTCCTCGGAGGGCGGGGCGGCGGTGCAGTGGTCGCCGGGGACACCGGCCGGGGCGGTCGGACGGGCTGCGCCCGGGCTCGCCGTACTCGATCCGGAGACGCGGACGGAGTGCCCGCCGGCGGTCTTCGACCAGGCCGGGCGGCTGCTCAACGGGGAAGCGGCGATAGGGGAGTTGGTGAATCGGGCCGCCAACCCCTTCGAGGGCTACTGGCGCAACCCGGAGGCGGACGCGGAACGCCGACGGGAGGGCTGGTACTGGACCGGCGACCTCTTCTACCGGGACACCGACGGCTATCTCTACTTCGCCGGCCGCACCGACGACCGCCTTCGCGTCGACAGCGAGAACCTCGCCGCCGCGATGATCGAGAACATCCTCGCCCGCTACGAGGGCGCCGACGCCGTGGCGGTCTACGCGGTGCCGGACCCGGTGACCGGCGACCAGGTCATGGCGACGATCGCCGGGCGCTTCGACCCGCTCGCCTTCGCCGAATTCCTCCTGGCCCAGCCGGACTTGGGGACGAAGATGGCGCCCCGGTTCGTACGGGTGGTGTCTCGGATGCCGGTCACGGCGACGAACAAGATCCACCGGGCGGGGCTGCGGCGGGAGGGCATCCGGTGCGCCGATCCGGTGTGGTGGCGGCCACCGGGGGAGGCGGCGTATCGGCGACTGACTCCGCAGGACGCTGTCGCAGCAGCGGGGCCGGGTCGGATCGGCTGAGGATGTCGGCCAGTTCGCGGCGGCCTCGACCTGGAAGAAGTTCCAGCTCGTGCCGGCGGGCGACAACCTCCACGTCGGCCTGCGGACCAGCAACGGCAACTGCCTCACCGCCGTCGGCGGAGGCGGCCAGGGCAACGCCAACGCCATCCACTCGGACGCGACCCTGTCCGACTTCGGTTCGTGGGAGGAGTTCCAGCTCTCTTGCGTCTTCGTGTGGCGGGCATTCGACCCACGGACGGCCGAGGGCGTTCTTCACGGGGGAGAACGCCCTCGGCTGATCTGTGCGTCTGCCTGAGCGGTGGACCTACCAGCGGCCACCGGTGACGTGCGCGGGCCTCCAGTACACGGCGGCCCAGATTCCGTGGTTCGCCGCGGCGCCCCAGCCCCGGCTCCAAGACGTCAGCAGGTTGCCGGCGTTCGTGCAGAGCCAGGCCGGGACCTTGGCGGTACAGGCACGCACGGCGCCCGCGATCGCTCCCCGGGCCATGTCCCCGTAGGAGGCGATGATCCAGAAGTGGTCCCCGGTCACCCCGGTCGACAGTGCCTGGACGACGTGCCCCTTGTCGGTGGACGTCGCGGAGATGACGGTCCCGGCGTTCCGGGCCGGTGCGTCGGTGCGGACCGTGGCCACGCCGGCGAAGGCTTCCTGGACGTCCCGGACGAGTCGCGTCCGGCCCTCCGGAGTCGCCGTCAGGTGTTCCCACTCCGACGACTCGGCGGCGGTCGGTCCTTGCGGGTTCACCGCGAACTGCCGGGCCGCGACGGCACCGGTCGCCTGCCTGGAATCCTCATGGGCGGTGCCGGCCAGCAGACCGCCGGCGAGGGCGGTCACGACTGCGGCGCCCAGCGCCGCGGCGATCCATCGGCGCCGCGGGGATCGGGGTGCCACGGACCGCTCCGTTTCATGGGTCTTCACTCGGTGTGCTCCCCTTCGTGGTGCTTACTGATAGCGCACGATGGTTGCAGTCGAGTCGGCACAAAGAGTGATATCTCTGGATTTTATGATCAATTGATCGGTCGTGATCACCTGTGTCTTCGGTCGCGAGCGGCCCGCCAACGACCAAGGGCACCCTCCCTAAAGAGGATGCCCTTGATCACACACTGTGCGCCGCCAGGGACTCGAACCCCGGACCCGCTGATTAAGAGTCAGCTGCTCTAACCAACTGAGCTAGCGGCGCATGACTCACGCCTTCCGCTGGATCTGAGTCTCGCGGAGGGCGACGAGAAAATACTACCTGGTCCGGAGGGGTGCTTCGGACCAGCCGCTAGATGGCCAGGGAGAGAAGGACGGGTCCCGCCTCGCGGTTCAGGGTGTCCGCCGCCTGGCGGAGGCGGTGGGCGTGTTCGACCGGGAGGGAGAGGGCCAGGCAGCCCACCGAGGAGCCGGCCGTGATGGGGACGGCCGCGCAGACCGTGCCCAGCGCGTACTCCTGGAGGTCGAGGTGGGGGACGGTCGGCGGCTGGGTCTCCAGGCGGGAGAGCAGCAGTTTGTCGCTGGTGATGGTGCGCGAGGTGAGGCGGGCCATCTTGTGACGGGAGAGGTGGTCGCGGCGGCCGTTGTGGTCGAGCTGGCCCAGCAGGCTCTTGCCGAGCGCGGTGGCGTGGGCGGAGAAGCGGAAGTCGACCCACTCGTTGACCGCAGGGGTGGTGGGCCCGGCCGCGTACTGGGTGATCGTGACCTCGCCGTCGACGTACCGGCTGACGTAGACCGCCGCGCCCAGGGAGTCGCGCAGCCGGTCCAGGGTCCGCTGGATCTGCTCGCGCACCGCCTGGTCGCGGCCGGTCGCGGAGCCGAGCCGGCCCAGGGCCTCGCCGGTGACGTAGGCGCCGTCGGTGAGCTGCTCGACGTAGCCCTCGCGGCGCAGGGTCCGCAGCAGTATGGTCAGGCGCTCGACGCCGAGGCCGGTGCGGCGGGCCAGTTCGGTGTCCGTGACACCGGTGGTGTGTCCCGCGACGGTCTCCAGGATGCGCAGTGCTTCCTGTACCGAGTGGTAGGGAGCGGTCGGCTCGTGCATCAGCGCCACGGTGTTTCTCCCTGCGCTCGCTTTTTGGGCCGTGATACCGGACAGCGAATCCTCTCCACGATAGCTGTCAAACGGCCGATGTGGAGCGGCTGTTGGCGAGAATGTGTTCCTGCTCATGCCCTCCCAACTGGGACGCGGGACATTTGGCATATGCCATCGGCATGCCACGTGGCGTAGACCTTGGGTGTTCGGTTGTTCACTTGGCGTAATTGAATAAACGTCAAAGAATCGCGCCGAGAAATTCCCGGGTCCGCCGGTGTTCCGGATCGCCGAAGATCCGCTCCGGCGGGCCCGATTCGATGACCTTGCCCGCGTCGAACATCAGGACCTGGTCCGAGATGTCCCGGGCGAAATTCATCTCGTGGGTCACACAGAGCATGGTGATGTCGGTGGTGCGGGCGATGTCCCGGAGCACGTCGAGCACGCCCGCGACCAGCTCGGGGTCCAGCGCGGAGGTCACCTCGTCGAGGAGCAGCACCTGCGGGCGCATGGCCAGCGCCCGGGCGATCGCCACGCGCTGCTGCTGGCCGCCGGAGAGCCGGGTCGGGCGGGCGTCGGCCTTGTCGGCGAGGCCCACCAGGTCGAGCAACTCCAGTGCGCGCGCTTCCGCTTCGTCCTTGGGCATGCCCAGGACGGTGACCGGTGCCTCGGTGATGTTGCGCAGTACGGTCATGTTAGGGAAGAGGTTGAACTGCTGGAAGACCATCCCGATCTTCTTGCGGATCTCGCGGATCCGCTTCTCGGGCGCGGGGAAGAGCTGCTCGCCGTCGACGGTGATCGTCCCCTCGTCCGGCTTCGTCAGGGTCATCAGCAGCCGCAGGATCGTCGTCTTGCCCGACCCGGAGGGCCCGATGAGCGTGACGTGCTTGCCGGACTCGACGGAGAAGTCGAGGTCGTCGAGGACCGTGTTGGACCCGAAGCGCTTGGTGACGTGGTCGAGGCGGATCAGCTCGCTGCCGTCGACCGGCGGGTTGGCGTGGGCGTCGGGATCGTGCATGAGGGGCGTGTCAGCGGACAAGGCGTCGCTCCAGGGCTCGGATCAGCAGGGAGGCGGGGTAGGAGATGAGGATGAAGGCGACCCCGATCACGGTGATGGGCTCGGTGAACCGGAAGTTCTCCTGGGAGAAGAGCCGGGCCTGCCCCAGCAGTTCCAGCACGGTGATCGCCATCAGGATCGGGGTGTCCTTGAGCATCGCGATCACGTAGTTGCCCAGCGCCGGGACCACCCGGCGGATCGCCTGCGGCAGGATCACGGCCGTCCAGGTCCGGCGCACCGGCAGGTTCAGCGCGGTCGCCGCCTCCCACTGGCCGACGGGCACGGCCTCGATGCCGGCGCGGTAGACCTGCATCGTGTACGTCGAGTAGTGCAGCCCGATCGCCAGGACACCGGTGGTCAGCGCGGAGAAGGCCAGCCCCCACTCCGGCAGCACGTAGAAGAGGAAGAACAGCTGCACCAGCAGCGGGGTGTCCCGCACGAACTCGGTGACGATCCCAACCGGCCAGCGCACCCAGCGAGTTGGCGCCCGCATCAGCAGCGCCCACACCAGCCCGAGCCCGAACGAGATCAACGACCCGAGGAGCAGCGCCTGAAGGCTGACGGCCAGTCCGTCCCAGAAGTACGGCATGAAGTCGCGTACGGCGTTCCAGTCCCAGTTCACGCGACGCCACCTCCGACACCCACGGTCCGGCCGGGCTTGGACTCGCTGCGCGCGGGCCCCTTCCCGATCCCGGCCTTCAGCCGCTTCTCCAGGCCGCGCATCAGCCGGGTGAGGGTGAAGGCGATCACGAAGTAGATCAGCAGGACGTACGTGTAGATCTCCGCGCTCTGTTGCAACGCGAGCCGTACCAGGTTGGCGCTGAAGGTGAGATCGCCCATGCCCATGACGGACACCAGGGCGGTGCCCTTGAGCAGTTCGACCAGCAGGTTGCAGAAGGGCGGGATCATCTCCGGCACCGCCTGCGGCAGCAGGACCAGCCGCATCCGCTGCCAGGGCGTGAAGCTCAGCGCGACCCCGCCCTCCTGCTGCGCCGGGTCGACCGCGCCGAGCGCGCCGCGCACGATCTCCGAGCCGTACGCGCCGTAGGTCAGCCCGAGTGCGAGGGTGCCCGCCCACAGCGGGACCAGCTGCCAGCCGAAGGCGACCGGCAGGACGAAGAACACCCAGAAGATCATGACGAGGGCGGAGGTGCCGCGGAACACCTCCGTGTAGAGACCGGCGAGGAAGCGGACGATCCACAGCCGGTGGGTTCGGGCGATGCCGACGACGAACGACACGGCGGTCGCCAACAGCCCGCTGAGGACGAGGAGTTGGACCGTGGTCCAGATCCCTTTGAGGACGAGTTCCCAGAGGCCTGAGGTCATGCGCCGCAGAGCTCCTTCGCGGTGAGGTCCGTCATCTCGGCCTTCGTGAACCCGAAGGGCCGCAGGATGCGGAACAGCTCGCCGCTCTTCTTGAGCTGGTGCAGCTCGACGTTGAAGGCGTCACGCAGTTTCGTCTCGGTCGGGCGGAACGCGAACGCGCCCCCGTCGATCCGCGGTTTCCCGTCGACGAGCGGCGCGAAGGGCCGCGTCGACTCGGCCTTCGCCGACTTCCCCACGACCGCGCGGGTGGTGAGCGCCGTACCGGCGAAGACGTCGACTCGGCCCGCTTCCACGGCGTTCAGCCCGGCGACCTGGTCCGGCACGATCAGGATGTCGCCCTGCTTGTACCCGGCGTCGACGGCGTGCTGGATCTGCGCGTACCCCGTGCCGGTGGCGAACCTCGCCTTCTTCGCGACGACGTCCTTGTAGTCGTACAGCCCCTTCGGATTGCCCTTGCGGACGACGAACGCGTCGAGCACCTGGTAGTCCGGGTCGGCGAAGATGACCTGCTCACAGCGTTCCGGGGTCACGTACATGCCGGCGGCCACGACGTCGAACTGCTGCGAGTTCAGTCCGGGTATGAGCGAGCCGAACTCGGTGGGCACGGGCTGTACCCGGCCGACACCGAGCCGCTTGAAGATTGCTTTCGCCAACTGTGGTGCCTCACCGGTCAGTTGGCCGTCCTTGTCGATGTACCCGAAGGGGATCTCACCCGCTATCCCCAGCCGTACGACGCCCTGCGCCTTCAGCCGGTCGAGCAGATCGCCGCCGCCGCTGGCCGACGCGGTGGCCACGCGGCTGCAGCCGGCCGCGCCCAGCGCACCGGCCGCCGCCACCCCGGCGAGCAGGGCCCGACGGGTGTGAGCGGGTGTGTGTCTGTCGTTCCCATGTGGTGGAGCCATGGGCGCGCGGCTACCCGATCGCAAACGGGTTATGCGCCCCGCGTTCCGAACAGCGCGTGCGCCGCCCGCAGCACCAGGTCGTCCCGGTGCCGGGCCGCCACGATCTGCATCCCGATCGGCAGCCCGTCCCCGTCGTTGCCCACGGGGACGGTGGCGGCGGGCTGCTGGGTCATGTTGAAGGGGTACGTGAACGGGGTCCAGCCGGTCCAGCGGCGGTGCCCGGACCCCTTCGGGACCTCGACACCCGCCTCGAACGCGGTGATCGGGAGGGTGGGCGTGACGAGAAGGTCGTAGCGCCCGTGGAACAGGCCCGTACGGCGGCCGAGTTCGGCGCGGACGTCCACCGCCGCCAGGTGCTTGAGCGCGGAGATGCCCGCTCCTGCGGCGCAGATCTCCCGGAGTCCGGGGTCGAGCAACTTCCGTTGCCGCGGGGCGAGTTTCTGCGTTCCGTGGGCCGCTCCGCTGAACCACAGGGTGTGGAAGGCGTCCACCGGGTCGGTGAGATCGGGGTCGGTCTCCTCGACGTACGCGCCGAGCGCGGCCAGCCGCTCCACGCCCCGCCGTACCGCCGCCGCGACCGCCGGACGCACCGCGACCTGGCCGCCGAGGGACGGGGAGTAGGCGATGCGCAGGCCCTGGATGCCGTGTGCGAGCGCCTCCGTGAAGGATCCCGACGGGCGGTCCAGGCACGACCAGTCGCGGGCGTCGGGGACGCCGATCACGTCCAGCAGCAGCGCCGCGTCCGCCGCGTCCCTGGTCATCGGGCCGACGTGCGACAACGTGCCGAACGAACTCGCCGGGTACAGCGGCACCCTGCCGTACGTCGGCTTCAGTCCGAAGATCCCGCAGAAGGACGCGGGGATACGGACGCTGCCGCCGCCGTCCGTGCCCAGCGACAGAGGGCCCGCGCCGAGGGCAACGGCCGCCGCGCTGCCGCCACTTGAACCTCCGGATGTGCGGGAGGGGTCGTGCGGGTTGCGGGTGATGCCGGACAGCGGGGAGTCCGTGACGCCCTTCCAGCCGAACTCCGGGGTCGTCGTCTTCCCGATGAACACCGCGCCGTGCTCGCGGAGCCGGGCCACCGAGGGCGCGTCCTCGTCCCAACTGCCCTGCTCCGCGATGGTCCTGGAGCCGCGCAGGGTCGGGGCGCCGCGCTGGAGCAGGATGTCCTTCACGGTGACCGGCACTCCGTCGAGGAGTCCGGCCGGCTCGCCGCGCCGCCAGCGCTCCGCCGACTCGGCCGCCCGTGCCAACGCGCCCTCCGCGTCGAGCCGTACGAACGCGTTCACGACGGGCTGGATCTCCTCGGCCCGCTCCAGGGTCGCGCGGGTCGCCTCCACGGGGCTGAACTCCCGCCTGCGGTAACCGTCCAGGAGTTCCACGGCGGTCAGCTCGGTGAGTTCGGTCGTCATCCGGCCCTCCAGGCTTGGGAGTTCAGTGACCCGGTACGTACCCGCGCTTCTTGTCGACCACGTTCCGCAGCGGCTTGCCGGCCGCCCAGCGCTCGTACAACTCCACGAACTGCGCGCCGAGTTCGTCCCGCCAGCCGACCGTGTCGCCGCTCATGTGCGGGGAGACGATCAGCCCCGGGACCTGCCACAACGGGCTGTCGGGGGTGAGGGGTTCGGTCTCGAAGACGTCCAGCGCGGCGCCCGCGATCCAGCGCTTGGTGAGCGCCTCCGCGAGTGCGTCCTCCACCACGAGCTGTCCGCGGCCCACGTTGATGAAACGGGCCGAAGGCTGCATACAGCCGAACCGGCGGGCGTCGAACATGCCCCGCGTCTCGTCGGTCAGCGGCGCCGCCGAGATCACCCAGTCGGCGCGGGCCATCAGCCGGTCGAGTTCGCCGGGGCCGTGGATGCCGGTGCGCGGGGTGCGGCCGACCAGTGCGGTCGTCACGCCAAGTGCCTTGAGAACGCGCACGATCGCCCGCCCGATCGGCCCGGAACCGACCACACAGGCCCGGGTTCCGGCCACCCGCTGTCCCTCGCGGTGCCGCCAGGTCCGCTCGCGCTGGAGGTCCAGTGTCCTCGGCAGGTCCTTGGCCATCGCGAGGACGAGGGCGGCGACGTACTCGGCGATCGGGTCGTCGAAGATCCCGCGCGCGTTCGTCACCACCGTGTCGGAGTCGGCGAGTTCGGGGCACAGCAGGTGGTCCACGCCCGCGCTCGCGGTGTGCACCCAGCGCGGTCGCGGGCCGTCGCCCGGCCAAGCGGAGCGCACCGCGCGCGAGGTGAAGTCCCACACCAACAGGACGTCGGCGGACGGCAGTTGCTCCGCGAGTGTCGACGCGTCGGCGTGCTGCACACGCACGCGGCCGGTGAGTTTTCCGAGGCGGGGGAGCGGGTCGGCGTCCAGGACGAGCAGGGTGGGCGGGGCGGCGGGAGTCGCGGTCATCGCACTCGAACCTACCTTCGCCACCGGGCGGGGTCGATGCCCCGGCGGGGGGTACCCCTATGAAAAAGTGTGTCACTTCTGCCCAGAAGTGTCACACTTTTTCAGAGAGTACCCCGTGCCCTGTGTCTCGGCGGCCCGCCCCCGGGAATAAAGCGGAGACACCCTCCTGTTAGTCCGTGAAGACACCGCACAGCACACACCAGGAGGCACCCACCGTGGCGACAGACGACGAGATCCGGGGTACGGCGCAGGGCACCGCCCCCGTCCCCCTCTCCGTACTGGACCTGGTGACCGTGGGCGCCGGCCGCACCGCCACGGACGCGCTCCGTACCAGCGTGCGGATCGCGAAGCTCGCCGAGGCCCGCGGCTTCCACCGCTACTGGGTCGCCGAGCACCACTCGATGCCGGGCGTCGCCTCCTCCTCGCCCGCCGTGATCCTGGCCCACCTCGCCGCCCACACGGACCGTATCCGTCTCGGCTCGGGCGGTGTCATGCTCCCGAACCACGCGCCGCTCGTCATCGCGGAACAGTTCGGCACCCTGGAGGCGCTCGCCCCGAACCGCGTCGACCTCGGCCTCGGCCGCGCCCCCGGCACCGACGGCGCCACCGCCGCAGCCCTCCGCCGGACCGACCGCCTCAACGAAGGCGCCGACGACTTCCCCGAGCAGCTCGCCGAGCTGACCCGCTTCCTGGACGACGACTTCCCGAGCGGCCACCCCTACGCCCGCATCCACGCGGTCCCCGGCCCGATCCAGTCGACCTCGCCGGGCGGCGTCCAGTCCCCGCACCGCCCGCCGATCTGGCTCCTCGGCTCCTCCGGCTTCAGCGCCCGCCTGGCCGGCATGCTCGGCCTGCCCTTCGCCTTCGCCCACCACTTCTCCGCGCAGAACACCGTCCCGGCCCTCGACCTCTACCGCGAGTCGTTCCGGCCGAGCGCGGTGCTCGACGCGCCGTACGCCCTGATCGGTGTCTCCGCCCTCGCCACCGACGACGAGAAGGAGGCCCGCCGCCAGGTGCTGGCCGCCGCCCTCAACATGGTCCGGCTGCGCACCGGCCGCCCAGGGCTCGTACCCACCCCGGAAGAGGCCGAGGCGTACGAATTCAGCCCCATGGAGCAGGAGTTCATCACCTCCTGGAACGCCAACGTCGTCCACGGCACGGTCGACGAGGTCCGCGCCGGACTCGACGACCTGCAAAAGCGCACGGGCGCCGACGAGTTGATGCTCACGTCCCACGCCCACAACGCGGACCTGCGCCTGCGCTCGTACGAACTGATCGCCGACGCCTATGAGTTGACGGCCGCTCAGGAGGCCTGATTGCAGGCCTTCGTGCCCAGCAATTCGGAGATACGATCCGGCGCCACCGGGCGGGAGTAGAGCCACCCCTGCCCGGTGTCGCAGCCGATCCTGCGCAGCCGGGACGCCTGCGACGAGGTCTCCACGCACTCGGCGGTCACCGACAGCCCCAGCCGGTGGGCGAGTTGGATCATCGCCTCGACGATGACCTCGTCGGCCGGGTTCGGCGCGACGCCCTCGCCCTCGTACTGGAAGCCCCGGACGAAGGAGCCGTCCAGCTTCAGGACGGAGACGGGCAGCCGGCTCAGGTACGCCAGGTTCGAGTAGCCCGTGCCGAAGTCGTCGATGGCGATGTGCACCCCCATGTCGCTGAGGGCCTGGAGCGCCTGCAACGGGCGGCCCGCCGAACCCATCACCGCGGACTCGGTCAGCTCCAACTGGAGGAGATGCGGGGCGAGTCCGGTCTCGGCCAGCACCTCCGCCACGTCCGCGACCAGGTCGGAGTCCCACACCTGGCGCACGGCCACGTTGACGCTCACGAAGATCGGCGGCTCGTCCGGGTGGTCGAGCTGCCAGCGGCGGGCCTGGCGGCAGGCGGTGACCAGCACCCAGCGGCCGAGCTGCACGATCGAGCCGTCCTCCTCGGCCAGTCCGATGAACCGATTCGGCGTCAGCATGCCGAACTGCGGGTGGTTCCAGCGCACCAACGCCTCGACCCCGCGCAGCCGTCCGTTCTCCATGCCCACCAACGGCTGGTACTCCAGGGTGAATTCACCCCGCTCGATGGCCGGGCGGAGAGTGGAGGCCAGTGCCTGACGGGTCATGCGGTGCGCGTTGCGCTCCGGATCGAACAGCGTCCAGCGGGACTTGCCGTCGGCCTTCGCCCAGTACAGCGTGGTGTCGGCGGCCTGCATCAGGCCGGTGGCCGTCGTACCGGCCGCCTGCCGCTCGACCACCCCGATCGACGCGGACAGCGACAGCCGCTGCCCTGACAGGTCGAAGGGCGCCTGGAGCGCCTTGAGCACCGACTCGGCGAGATCGGCCAGTTGGTCGGTGCCGGTCGAGTCCTCGACGAGCAGCGCGAACTCGTCGCCGCCGAGCCGCGCCACCAGCGGGGCGGTGGCCCGGGCCAGGCCCGCCTCGTCCGCGCACCGCGTCAGCCGCTCCGCCACGGCGGCCAGCAGCCGGTCGCCGACGCGGTGGCCGAGGGTGTCGTTGACCGCCTTGAAGCCGTCCAGGTCCAGATAGCACAGGCCGATCCGCCCGGTGCCGCCCTGCTCGTACGACTCCGCCTCCAGCGCGGCCGAGAGCCGCTCGAAGAACAGGGTGCGGTTGGGCAGCCGGGTCACCGGGTCGTGCATCTCCAAGTGCCGCAGCCGGGCCTGGAGTTCACGGCGGTCGCTGATGTCGGTGAGTGACAGCAGCACACCGTGCTCGGCGGCCGGCAGCGGCGCCGCGGTCACCTGCACCCACAGCGAGTGCCCGTCGGGGTGCTTGACCCGTCGGGTGCGGCTCAGCTTGGCCTGCCGGCCGCGCAGCACCTCGCGATAGGCGTGCCAGGTGCGGGCGTCCGACCTCAGGTCCACCAGATCGGCCGCGACCAGCCCGGCGAGGGCCGCACCGCACGTGCCGAGCAGCGCGCCGAACGTGTCGTTGGCGCTCACCACCAGCCCGTCGCGGTCCACGACGGCCATGGCGAGGGGGGACACGGAGAAGGCGGACCCGAGCCTGCCGTCCGCGGGAAGACTCACACCGGGCGACGCGTCGCCACTACTCTCTGTTACGGCCGGCCGGATGAGGTCTGCCGCGGGCGCCGGCCCTTCGGACGTTCCGCTCACCGCTCGCTCCCGCAGTGCACTCGATCTTCGGATGGGTCTCGTCGGGATGGCCGACCGGGTGGGAGGCCGCCGTGCCGTGTCCGTGCAGGAAAGTGTGCCGATCATAGAGGTTGGCCCCCGGCCCTTCCAGCCACTCTCCAGTGTCCCGGAACAACGGCCCGTTCCGGCAGATCGATTCCGCCCGCACCTGGACGGGTTCGCCAAATGCCCGACCACATGTGACGTTCCGTGAGTGTTTCCGGATGTCGGCCCGGGCGTGTCTCGGCCGTCCCGGGCGTCCCCCTCACTCATCTGGTGCAGATAAACGAGGCATACCCCAACAAACCATCACAGGCTGGGTGTCGGTGTCCCGCGAACCGCTCCCGGAGGTCCAACGTGCCGTGTCAGCTCCCCCTCAAGGGGCTCTCCCGTACGGCGCTCAAGGGGCTCTCCCAGTGGCGGACGCGCCCCCGGCTGCGCAGCACCGCGGCCGTGTTCACCACGATGTCCGCGCTCGCCGCGACCTCCATCATGTCCAGCCAGTCGGTCGCCGAGCCCTTCTCCTCCACCCCCTGCGCCCTCAAGCGCACCGACGCCCACCACTCCGAGGGCCTGGACACCTGGAACGCGGCCTACCCGCGCCCGGTCCGCCCGCTCGACGCGGTGATGATCTTCCTCTCCTTCCCCGACGCGACCCCGCGGACCACCCCCGCCGAACTGGCCGCCGACCACTTCCCGGCCACCACCCGCTTCTACGAACGCGCCTCCTACGGCAGGTTCACACTCCGCCCGCACCCGCTGCGGAACTGGATCCGCATGCCGAAGCCGTCCACGTCGTACGCCATACAGCGCGACTGGAACCCGGCGGACCGTGCCGCGTACCTCCGCGACGCGCTCGCCGCCGCCGACCCCGAGGTCGACTTCTCCCGCTACGACGTCGTCTACTTCGTGGCCGATCCGGACGCGCCCGGGGTGGACTCGGACGCGACGAAGGTCGTCAACCTGGACACCCCGCTGCGGGCCGACGGCACGGACATCCGGCGGGTCGTCACCGTGTTCGAGAAGCACCCGCCGGACCGGCTCGTCCTCGCCCACGAGACCGGCCATGTCTTCGACCTGCCCGACCTCTACCACCGGCCGGTGGACGGCAAGGGCGACTGGGACACGTACGTCGGCGACTGGGATCTGATGGGCAGTCAATTCGGCCTGGCCCCCGACCTGTTCGCCTGGCACAAGTGGAAGCTTGGCTGGCTGGACCCGCGCCAGGTGGTGTGCGTACGGGGGGCCGGTCCGACCCGGCTGACCCTGGAACCGCTGGCCGCCGAACCCCCGACTGCCGGCAACGCCGGATCGCCCGCGTTCGGACTCGGCCTCGGCGTCAAACTGGCCGTGGTGCGGACCGGCGACGACAGCGCGCTGGCCTTCGAAGCCCGCAGCCCCGTCGGCAACGACAGCACGGCCTGCAAACAGGGCATCCTCGTCTACCGGGTACGCGGCGCCGCGGCCTCCGGCAGCGGCCCGATCGAGGTCGTCGACGCCCACCCCCGCACCGAGGCCTGCTGGGAGACCTCGGTCTACCCACCCCTCGCCGACGCCCCGGTCGCCCTCGGCGAGACCTTCACCGTGCCCGGCGACGACGTACGGGTGGCGGTGGAGGGACGGACGGACTCGGGGGCGTGGAAGGTGACCATCACGCCGGGGGACAGCCCCTGAACACCGGATACGTCAAAGGGCCCCTCGCTCTCGCGAAGGGCCCTTCACAGGTGCGCCGCCAGGGACTCGAACCCCGGACCCGCTGATTAAGAGTCAGCTGCTCTAACCAACTGAGCTAGCGGCGCCTGCTGACGTCGTAGACCTTAGCATCCTGATCGGCGGGAGGAAAAATCGATATGCGCACGGTCGCGCGAGCGGCGCGCACGGCCGCCCAGAGCAGGATTTCCGCGCCGGGGAGCCAGGGCCGGCGGGTGTCCGGAGCGACCAGCCAGCGGGAGTCGAACGGCGCCCGGTCGACCGCGCCGACCAGCGCCGGGACGGTCACCGCGTCGCCCTTGCCGTGGCACAGCAGCGGCGGGACCGACCCCGTACGACCGCGCTCCGGGGCCTCTGCGCCCCACTCCTCCCAGCCCAGCAGCGAGGGCAGCCGCTGAGCCGTCCCGGGGGTGGCGAACAGGAGCATCCGGCCCCGGTACGTCGCGACCGGCCCGGAGCCGGGACCCTCGTCCCATAAGCGGTCGACCATACGGCGGCCGAAGACCGCCGGAGCGGTCACCACGTCGAAGGCGGAGCCGCAGGGCAGCACGACCGGGGCGTCCGGCCGTTCCCGCCACAGGGCGAGCGTGCTGCGCGGATACGTTCCTGCCGAGGCGAGCCAGGCGGCACCGTCCGGTGTCACGCCCGAGATGTCGAAGCGGTCGGCGAAGGGGTCGTCCTGTGTGCGGCTCATGGCGAACAGATCTACCGGCCGTGAGTGCGCGCTCTCCGAGGGTTGCCGGAAATCGGGACAGGAGGGGGCGGGAGGGAGTATCTTGCCCGCCGGGCATATGCCAAAGGTTTTCTCGCCCCTGGGGTCACACCGGGTCGGCGCCCCCGCTGTCCCGCCCCTCGGTGCCGCGCAGCAGGTCCCGCCCGAACTCGACCATCTTCTTCGCGTAGTCCTCGGTCCACCCGGCCCGCTCGGCGATGTCCGCCGGCGTCAGCCGGTCGAAGCGGCGCGGGTCGGCCAGCTGCGCCGCCGCTATCGCCTGGAACTCCACCGCGCGGTCCGTCGCGGCGCGGAACGCGTGCGTCAGCTCCGTCGCCCGCGCCAGCAGCGCGCGCGGGTCGTCCATCGACTCCAGGTCGAAGAAGTGCTCCGGGTCCTCGGCCGCCTGCGCGGGCTCGAAGAGCAGGGGCGCGGGGCGTAGCCGCGATTCGTTGCGACGCGGCGTGTGCTCCGCCATGTCTTCTCCTCCTCGTACGTCATGGATGACCCGCCTCACGAGCCGGACCACCGTCCATTGTCTCCCGACGGCGCAAGAGGCCCCGGGCATACCACCGGGGCACGGGATCCGGCGCCTGAAAGGGGCTGCCCAGCCGTCAGGGTCTCCACACCACCCGGTGTTCCGCGAGATGCGCCAGCACCGCGTGATTCGCCTCCCACCCATCGGGGCTGTATCCATTGGCCGCCTCCGGCGGCGTGCCGGACTCCGTCCGGCGGGAAGGGGGCTGGGCGCCCGCCGGTCCGGCGCCGGAACGCCGGTTCAAGGTCTCCACACCACCCGGTGTTCCGCGAGATGCGCCAGCACCGCGTGATTCGCCTCCCACCCATCGGGGCTGTATCCATTGGCCGCCTCCGGCGGCGTGCCGGACTCCGTCCGGCGGGAAGGGGGCTGGGCGCCCGCCGGTCCGGCGCTGCAACGCCGGTTCAAGGTCTCCACACCACCCGGTGTTCCGCGAGATGCGCCAGCACCGCGTGATTCGCCTCCCACCCATCGGGGCTGTATCCATTGGCCGCCTCCGGCGGCGTGCCGGACTCCGTCCGGCGGGAAGGGGGCTGGGCGCCCGCCGGTCCGGCGCTGCAACGCCGGTTCAAGGTCTCCACACCACCCGGTGTTCCGCGAGATGCGCCAGCACCGCGTGATTCGCCTCCCACCCATCGGGAAACTTCACCGTCACCCCCAGCTGCACCGGCTCCGTCGACGGGTGGTCGTCCAGGAGTTCGCTCACCCCGGCCCGGCAGACCACGATGCAGGCGTGCCGGTGGCGGGAGGCGAGGACGCAGAGGCGGCCCGTCTCCAGGTGGAAGGCGGTGGCGTCGGGGCGGCCGGAGAGGGGGTGGAGGACGACCGTGACGTCGAACTCCCGCCCCTGGAGCCGGTTCGCCGTGTCCACCGTCACATCCGTGACGCCCAGTTCCGCCAGCGCCGCGCGGACCGCCGCCGCCTGGTCCCGGTGCGCGGTGCCGACCGCGATCCGGTCGGCGGTCAGGGGAGTGGGGTCGGGCGAGCGCTCGGACGTGGCCGCGCCGCCGCGGTCCAGCAGCCGTCGTACGACCGTCGCCACCGCGCGTACCGCCTCCGGGTCCGTGCGGGGCGTGTGGCGGGCGGGGAGTTCCAGCAGGCCCCAGCCCGACTCCGCGGCCTCGTCGATCACCCGGTCCGGGCCCGAACCGTCCGACGGGACACCGAAGGTGAGCCGCCGGTCGCCGTGGTCCGTGCCGCTGCGGAAACGGGTGTACGGGTAGAACGCGTTCGAGACGAGGGGAGCTGCCGAGGCCGGGAGGCGCCAGGACACCGGCAGGCGGTGCTGCGGCAGTTCGGGGTTGTGCGCGAGCAGGGTCGTCACGGCCGAGGCCGAGGGGTCGTAGGACAGGCCCGCCCACTGCTCCGCACCGACGATCGCGAACGGGTCCAACTGCCCGGGGTCGCCCACGAACAGCGCCCGCTCGAACAGCCCGGCCACGGCCAGCAGCGAGTCCGAACGCATCTGGTACGCCTCGTCGACGATCGCGTGCCGCCACGGCTCGTCAACTTTGACGTGTGCCCACTTGGCCGCCGTCGAGATGACGACCGGCAGCCCGGCCAGCTCACCCGCCTTCGCCGACTTCCGTACGTTGGGCAGGTCGTCCAGCGCCTTGTCGTACGGGTCCGCGTCACTGCTGTGCAGCCGGCCCACGGGCAACTCGCCGTTCTTCTCGGCGAGCCGCACGACGAGGTCGTCGACCTGGGCGTTGGTCTGCGCGACCACCATCAACGGGCGCCCCGCGTCGGCCAGTTCGAGCGCCGCGCGGACGACGAGCGTCGACTTGCCGGCGCCCGGAGGGGAGTCGACGACGACTCCGCGCGCGGTGCCGTGCAGGGTGTCGCGCAGGATCGCGTCGGTGGCCCGGCCGGCCTCGGCACCGGGATCGAAAGCCGTGTCCGGCGTCACAGGACGTCCTCCTCGGTCACCGGATCCGCCGACTCCCGTACGGCGCTCTCCTCGCCGGGCGGGCCGCCGTGCGTCCACGGTGTCTCCTCCGGGTCGGGCAGTTTCGCGCCGCCCCGCTGCTCGTGCTCGAAGAGCGTGAAGCAGATCCGGTCGCCCTTCTCCGGGACGGAACCGACGTCCGGCTCCTTGCCCCGTCCCATCTTGTCGACGACCCGGAGGACGACCAGGGCACCGTCCTCCTCGTGCCCCACGAACTCCGCCGACTGCGGCTTGCCGCCCAGCGACCGGAACACCTTCACCCGCTCCCCGAGATGCGGCCGGTCGTCCGTGCGCACGGTCACCAGCGGGCGCGGACGGGGGCTCTTGCCCTCGCTGTACGCCATGACGACATCCGTGACCTCGCCCGCGAAGGCCTCCCCGGCCAGCCGCCGCCCGGCCATCACCAGGGGGTCGTCCAGGGCCTCCTGGGCGTCCAGACGGGCCTGTTCGCGCTCGCGCGTGGCCAGCTTGTTGGCCGCGGTCACCGCGTCGTCGCGGCGCGGCTGCGGGGGCTCACCGGCGGTGATCCGGTCGCGGTGACCGGTGAACGACCAGCGGTCGCGGGTCCACCGGTCGACGGCGTGCGCGCCCTCAGGCAGCGCCCGCAGCAGGTCGAGCCCGTGCCACACCGCATCCCAGGTGGGGCGGGTGCGGCTCTCCACGAGGGCCCTGATCTCCCGCTCGGCGGCGGTGAGTTCACCGAACCGGTCGTCGGCCTCCATGCCGTCCTCGGCGGCGGCGAGGGCGGTACGCGCGCGGTCGTAGCGCTCGATCGCGGGGGCGAGCAGCTTGTTGTCGAACGCCGGGTCGGTGGCCGGGCCGGCCGGCGGGCACACCAACTGGCCCTGCGCGTCCCGCCGCAGCTCCGCCTCGAACGCTGCCTCGGCGCCGGAGACGCCGTCCGGCGGGTCGATCCAGGCGAGCAGCGCGCCCAGGTGCTGGTCCTCCAGGCTGGACTGGCCGGTCGCCCAGTGCCGGCCGAGCACCTCGGTGAGCGCGAGCAGCAGCGCGGAGCCGGGCACCCGGGCCCGCTCCCCGAAGTGGGTCAGCCAGCGCCCGAGCAACGGCACGTGCGGCGGCGCGGGATGTGGGGTCTCCGGGTCCTGCTCGGCCGTACGGCGAAAGCGCATCGAGCGGCCGAGCAGCCGGACCAGCTCGATGCCCGGGCGGCTCGGCACGATCAACTGCGGGGCGTCCGCGCACAGTTCGACCTCGACCTTGACCCGCTTGCCCGTCTCCGGATCGGTCTCGTTGCGCTCGGCGGCCTCCACGTCCTCGGCGAACGTGTCGATGTACGGCAGGACCACGTCCGCGAGTTCGGCCAGGAACGCGAACCTGAGGTCGCGGTCGCGCGGCTGCGGTACGACGAGCAGCCGCGGCGCGTCCCGGTCCGTGCCGACGAGGGCACCGAGGGGCGCGCCGGCCTCACCGGCGGTGGTCAGCGGCACCAGGACCAGCGGATGCTCGGACAGGTGCCGGTGGCGGACGGTGGCGGTGGGCTGGGCGCGGCCGGAACTGACGGCCTCCAGGCGGGCGAGGGTGGTGATCAGCGACATACGGCACCCTCCGGGGCCGGCGCCGACACGCCCGCCAGCGCCTCGGCCCGCAACTCGGCCGCCCTGCGCAGTGCCGCCACCGCCGGGTCGTCCGGGTCGCCTGCCTCGCCGTGGGCCGCCGACAGGACCTCGTCGATCGTGGTCAGGTCGCCCAACTCGGCGCGCAGGGAACGGCCCAGCGCGGTGACCGCGCCGGACGCGCGGGAGCGGTCGCGGCAGTGGAAGGCCAGCTCGCAGGCGGCCAGGCACTCGGGGGCGTAGGTCGCCGGGACCGACTCGACGGCCGCCGTCAGCTCGGCGGCCGGGCGGTCGGGGGCGAAACAGGTGCCCTCGGGGAGGGTGTCCGCGATGTCCTCGATACGGGTGAGCCGGGCCAGTTGACGGCTGGTGACCGCGCGCTGCTTGCGGACGTCGACGGCGGACGCGGTGGGCAGGTTCGAGAAGTCCTTGGGGCAGACGAGCAGCACGCGCGTGCGTACCCGGGCGACAGGATCGAGGCGGGCGGCGACCTCCTCCAGCGCCAGCACATACACCGCCGACTGGCGGGCCGCCGCGCCGACCTTCGCCGGGTCCGCCGAACCGTCCAGCATCGGGAAGGACTTGATCTCCACGACCGTCCAACTGCCGTCCGGGTGCACGACCACCGCGTCCGGCTCCAGGAAGGCCGGGGAGCCCGCCACGTCCAGGGCGAGCATCGGGTGGTCCAGCAGCGTCCAGACGGCGGCCTCGGCCGCCTCGCGCAGCGCCAGCGCCGTACGCGCCGCGCGTCCCTCGGGGCCGACCGCGGTCAGCTCCGGCACCCGCGCGCGGGTCGGCGGCTCGGCGCCCGGGTCCAGCTTCTCGTGCACCAGCCGCAGCAGCTCCGCGCCGCCGTCCGCCTTCACCCGGGCCTCGAACGCGTTGCCCCGCATGAAGGCGAACTGGGACTGCCCGAAGGCGGACGGCGAGCCGAGCGCGCCGGCCAGCACCGCCTTGTTCACCCCCGCGCCGTCCAGGATCGCCCGCCGCTCGCAGCCCGGGTTCGCGGCCAGGGCCGCGAGGGCGCGCGCGTCCAGCGCCTTGGCCGGGACGTCGGGGCCGCGCAGCTCAGCGAGCCGGTGCCGGAGCGCCGTCCCCCGCGTCCGAGGGGGAGGCACCCGGCTCGGCTCCGGTGCCGAGCTGTGACTCGCGCTGCCGTGGAATTCGTTCACCCGGGGAAGTCTGGCATCCGCCACTGACAATTGAGGTTTCTGCGCCCAGAGAGGCGCCGAGAGAGGCGCCCGGAGCCGCGTCACGGGAGCGGGCCGCGACGAGCGAGCCGCGCCCCTCGAACCGCGTCCTGATCCGGTCCGCGGCCTTCATGACCTGCGGCGCCAGCAGGAACCCGAGCCCCATCACGACCACACCCGCGACCGCGTCGAGGAGATAGTGGTTCGCCGTGCCCATGACCACGATCGCCGTCAGCAGCGGATAGGCGACACCGAGGACCTTCGTGAGCCGCGTACCGCCGTAGCGCCACAGCATCACACCGCACCACAGCGCCCAGCCGCAGTGCAGGCTCGGCATCGCCGCGTACTGGTTGGTCATCCCGCCCAGGCCGCGCGGCGCGCTCGCGTCGCCGCCCCACCAGCCGTAGGAGCTGTACTTGGCCATCGTGTCGACGAAGCCGTAGTCCGGGGAGAGAAGGCGGGGCGGGCAGGTCGGGAGCAGGGTGAAGCCGATCAGGCCGATGAACGTGGACGTCATCAGCCAGGTACGGGCCGCGCGGTAGACCTGTGCACGTGACCGGAACAGCCAGATCAGGATCGCGGGCGTGACCAGGTAGTGCAGCGACGCGTACCAGAAGTCGGCCGGGATCCCGAGCCAGGCCTCGCGCGTGAACAGCCGGTTGAGCGGGTGCTCGGCGTTGATGTGCAGGAACTTCTCGATGCGCAGGATCGACAGGCCGTGGTCCACGGCGCTCGCCGTGTCGCCCCTGGCCAGCAGGCGGCCCGCCGAGTACGAGGCGTACACCAGGAGGATCAGCGGCAGCTCGGTCCACCAGCGCAGCCGGCTTCGCCGGTCCGCCTCGATGCCTGGTGTCTCGGTCTGCGGCATCCGATCGCCCTCCCCCTTCTGTCCTGGTGCGGTGCCCGGTGCTCCGGCTTCCCGGTTGCTCGGTCGGGACACTTTACGGCGTATGCGCGCGCCCCGTTTCGGGCGCCCCCGGACCTCAAAGACGCAGAGATCGCCCCCCGGGTTGCCCTTTTCAAGGGTGAGCGATGATGGAGTGACCCGCCTCTCGTTTTCTCCCGGAAAGGTCCTCCATGGCACCGCGCATCCTGCTGGCCCGGCACGGACAGACGGCTTGGTCGCTGTCCGGGAAGCACACCGGCAGGACCGACGTCCCGCTCCTCGAAGAGGGCAGGCGCGGTGCCAAGGTGCTCGGCGAGCGGCTGCACCGGCCCCCGCTGGACGGCCTCCCCGGGGTCGAGGTCCGCACCAGTCCACTGGCACGCGCGCGTGAGACCTGCGAACTCGCCGGCTTCGGCGACCGCGCCACCGAGTGGGACACCCTCATGGAGTGGGACTACGGCGCCTACGAGGGCCTCACCCCGCTGGAGATCGCGGCCCTGCGCCCGGGCTGGCTGATCTGGCGCGACGGCGTCCCCGAAGGGGAGACCCTCGCGGAAGTCACCGCCCGCGCGGACGAGGTCGTCGCCTGGGCACGCTCCGAGGACCGCGACGTCCTCGTGTTCGCCCACGGCCACATCCTCCGCTCGATCGGCGCCCGCTGGCTCGGCCTACCGATCGACTTCGCGTCCCGGATACGCCTCAACCCGACGTCGTTGTCGGTCCTGGGCTGGGCATACGGGGAAACTGCGATCGAAAGCTGGAACGACCTGGGCCATCTAGTCGCCTGAGAGCAGGCGCCCCTTCAGGGGCGCGGGGAACTGCGCGCCCAGCCCCCACCGACCCGCAGTGAAAAACTACGCAGCCGTCCGAGGCAGACTCGCATGCCTCTCCAGAAACGCGGAAACCCCCGAAGCCCGCCGATGAGGCAACAGCACCCGCGCGGTCCCGGCCAACATCGTCTGAATCCGCGACGACTGCACCAGGTCCAAAAGATCCAGCACCCGCATTCCAGCGGTCGCCGCCTCGTCGGGCCGCCCCCCGCGCGCGAGATCGTCGGCCAGCTCCGCCGTGTACAGCGCGATGTTCCGCGTGAAGTGCGGATCCTGGAGCTGGGCGGCACGCCGAGCGTGCCGCGAGGCCCGCGGCCAGTCGCCCAGCGTCGACCAGCACTGCGCCTCAAGTCCCTCCAGCTCGGCCTCTCCGTAGAAGCTCATCCACTCGGGGTCGGCCTCCGAGTGGCCCCGCTCGTAGAGGGCCTGCGCGCGGGCCAGCGCCTGCTCGCAGCCGGTGCGGTCGGCGAGCCCCGCCCAGCCGCCCGCCTCGCGCAGCGCGAGCAGCGACATCAGCCGGGCCGAGCCCAGGGGGCGGGCGACGCGCTGCGCGGCCTGTGCGGCGCGTACCGCCTCGCGGGGGCGTCCGGCGTCCCGCGCGAGGAACGCCGTATTGCAGAAGGCGTGTGCTTCGAGGCCCGCGTCGCCGGTCATGCGGGCGGTGGCGAGGGCTTCGGCGTAGTGGGAGCGGGCGTCGTCGAAGCGGCCGGAGTCGTGGGCCAGCCAGCCCACGGAGATGGCGAGTTCGCCGGCTCCGGAGTGCAGTCGCTCGGCGACGGACTGCCGGGTGGTGCCCGCGTCGAGCAGGGCGTAGGCGGCGCGCAGCGGGGCCGCCGCGCGCCGGTAGAGGCCGTCGGCGCCGTGCCGGTCGTCGAGCAGCCGGATTCTGCGGACGGCCTCTTCCAGGGCGCCCGCCTCGCTCGTACCGGGACGGCGGACGGAACGTTCCGCTGCCACGGCGTCCAATGTGAGCCCCAGCGGGCCCAGCGTGCCGGCGGCCACCGTGACGGTGCCGCCCCTCATGAATGCGCGACGCAGCACGTCGCTCTCCTCGTGGTTCTCGTGGTTCTCGTGCGTGTCGTACGGGTCCGGTGTGTCATACGGCTCGTACGCCCCTCGCGTCTCATCCGTCCTACCTGTCTCGCCCGGGGTATGGCCCGGGCTCGTGGGGTGTGCGGGGGGCGTGTCCTCGCCGGTGCGCGCCCCGCGTCCGCGTACGGACGAGCGGGGCGCGAAGCCGAGGTCGGCGAGCGTGCGGCCGGGGAACATGTGCAGGAACACCCGTTCGTACGCGTAGTTGGGGCAACGGATCTCACCGGCCTCGACGCGGCCGACATAGCGCGCGTCGCAGCTGACCCGCTCGCCGATCTCGCGCGCCGACCGGCGTACGGCCGCGGCGAACTCCGCCGGTGAGCGCTGTCCGCGCAGCCGCCGGAAGGCGAGATTGGGTCTCGGTGGTTGGGGGAACTGGGGCGGGGGCACCGTTGACGACGCCATGGCCGGGTCCTCTCGTGCGAACCGTCGAACCATGCCGGATTCAGGGTGACTTGTGTGAGTGACGCCCTGTTTCCAGCGGGCAAGAACGTACCTGCTGTGCACGACCCGCCACGCAGGGTTTGGCTACAAACCGGATATCTCATCCGGGATCTGCCATGAACTGCCATCCTTTGCGGCGGACTTGTGCCGTAGCCGTTGACGCTCCGACGCGTTGAACTCCTTGGATCCGGGAGCCACCCGACTCCCGACCCGCTCGTCCAAGGAGGGGTTCCGTGGTGGAGACCGGGATGGAGACCAGCCAGAGCGTCGATCCTCGACTGCCGAGCGCGGAGTGCAGTGCGCCACCTTTCGCGGACTCGGCCTGCGATCTGGTGACCGTGCCTACGCGGCAGGGCCTGGAGGCCGTCGACATCCTGCGGCGCGGCGCGGGCGACGGGGTCGGCCCCGTCCTGCACGACGACGGCGGCGACACCCTCGGCTTCCTGGTCCCGCCGGGCACGGCGGCGGCCTGGGACGTCCCGGGCAGCACCTGTACGGAGACCAACGGCCGGGGCCTGAGCCTCGCCCCCGACCCCGAACCCCCGGTCGAGGGCTCCGACTGGCTGCTGCCCCCCGGAGACGCCGACCTCGCGACCGACCCGGCGGTCCTGCGGGCCGCGCTGGACGAGGCGGCCCGGCTGATCGAGGCGGCGGACGGCTGCCGCTGAGCCCTGACCACCGCGCGCCCAGGCCGGACGCGCCGGACCACCCCCGCCCGCCGATAATGGGCCAATGGGAAAGTCCAGGAACACCCGGCGAGGTGGTGCCGGCTCCGCCGAAGCCGTCGTCGAGGCCGTCGACGGCGGACTCGCCGAGCTGATACCCGACCGGGACCGCGCACGGGCCTGGACGCTGCTGATCGACGGGGCGCCGCAGTCCTACGTCGACCTCGACGACCCGGCGTATCTCTCCTTCGAGTACCAGCGCCGCCTCGGCCACGTCATCGACCTCGCCGCACCGGCGGGCAGGCCGATCCAGGCCGTGCACCTGGGCGGTGGCGCCCTCACGCTCGCCCGGTACGTCGCCGCCACCCGCCCCCGATCCACCCAGCAGGTCGTCGAGTTCGACGCGGCGCTCGTCCAACTGGTCCGCCGCGAGCTGCCCTTGGACCCCAACGCGCGGATCCGGGTGCGCTCCACCGACGCCCGCGCGGGACTCGCGAAACTCCCCGAAGGCTGGGCGGACCTTGTCGTCGCGGACGTCTTCAGCGGCGCCCGTACCCCCGCCCACCTCACCTCCACCGAGTTCCTCGACGAGGTGCGCCGCGCGCTGCGCCCCGGCGGGATCTACGCCGCCAACCTCGCCGACGGCCCCCCGCTCGCCCACCTGCGGGGCCAGATCGCCACCGTGGCCGCCCGGTTCACGGAACTCGCGCTGATCGCCGACCCGACCGTGCTGCGGGGCAAACGGTTCGGCAACGCGGTCCTCGTCGCCTCCGACCACCCGCTGCCGCTCACCGAACTCACCCGGCGCGCCGCCTCCGACCCGCACCCCGGCCGGCTCCAACACGGCCGCGAACTCACCGACTTCACGGGCGGCGCCGTACCGGTGACGGACGCCGCGGCCGTCGCCTCACCGGCACCGCCGCCGTCGGTGTTCCGCTAAAGGGCACGCCTGTCTAGTAGTTCCCCACATCCACCCGCGGCGCCCCGTCGTGCCAGGTGCAGATCACCGACACCTTGCCCGTGCCCTTGGTGAACTCCACCCGGAGCCACGAGTCCGTCTTCCACACCTGCATCGACCAGCCCGTACCCGGCGTCGCCGACACGAGCGTCACATAGGCCGGCGCGTAGTCGAGTTCGAGCACCACCCGCCCGCCGTCGGTGTCGTAGCTCTTGACCTGGCCGGAGGCGGAGGCGGAGACGGACGGGGAGGGGGACGGGTCCGCGGTCGCCGTCCGTGTGGGGGTCGCACTCGGGGTACGGGTCGGTGTCGGGGTGCTCGACGGGGTCGGGGCCGCCTCGGCCCGTACCGTCGGCCCGGCGGGCGGTGTCGCCTCCTGCGCGGTCGCGCCGGCCGCCGTGATGGGCAGGGCGCGCGGCGGGTCGTAGGCCGTGCCCGTCATGACCGTGTGGACGCCCCACCAGGACAGCGTGACTGCCGCGCCGGTGGCGAGCGACCAGGCCAGCACGTGCACGAATCCGTTGACGAGTCCTCTGGGCATCGCGGCCATACTGCCTCACGCGCCCCACAGGTGTCCCACCGATGGCCATCGCTTTGTCCACAGGGGGGAGTTGTCCACAGCCCCGGATACGGGTCGCCCGCATGGCGTACGGTGCGGCGCATGGCAAGTGTGCTCGTGGTCGAGGACGACCAGTTCGTACGCTCGGCCCTCATCCGGCATCTGACCGATGCCGCGCACACGGTGCGCAGTGTCGGTACGGCACTTGAGGCGCTGCGCGAGGTCGCCCATTTCCGTTTCGACGTGGTCATCCTGGACCTCGGACTGCCCGACCTGGACGGGTCCGAGGCGCTGAAGATGCTGCGCGGAATCACCGACGTGCCGGTGATCATCGCCACCGCCCGGGACGACGAGACGGAGATCGTCCGCTTGCTCAACGCGGGCGCGGACGACTACCTCACCAAGCCCTTTTCCGTCGACCATCTCTCCGCCCGCATGTCCGCCGTTCTGCGGCGCTCCCGCGCCACCACCGGTGAGGCGCCCCCGTCCTCGGTCCTCCGCGTCGGCGGACTGACCGTCGACCCGCTGCGCCGCCAGGCCGACCTGGACGGCGTCCGACTCGACCTCACCCGCCGCGAGTTCGACCTCCTCGCCTTCCTGGCCGGCCGGCCCGGTGTGGTCGTCCCGCGCAAGGAACTCCTCGCCGAGGTGTGGCAGCAGTCCTACGGCGACGACCAGACGATCGACGTCCATCTGTCCTGGCTGCGCCGGAAGTTGGGGGAGACGGCGGCCCGGCCGCGCTATCTGCACACCCTGCGGGGTGTCGGCGTGAAGCTGGAGCCACCGGGAGCGGAGTCGCTGCGATGAGGTGGGCACTGGTCAGGGTCTGTCTGGCGATCGCGGCCATGGTCGTCGTCGCCTTCGCGGTGCCGCTGGGCCTGGTCATCAAGGAGATGGCCCGCGACCGTGCCTTCTCGAACGCGGAGCGGGAGGCCGCCGCCGTCGCCCCCGCCCTGTCCATCACCACCGACCGGGACCAGCTGGAGAAGGTCGTCGCCTCGGCGGGCGCGGACTCCGGGATGGCGGTGCACATACCGGCGGGGGAGGGCAAGGCAGCCCTCGACATCGGGCGGCAGCGCGCCGTCGACAAGGACATCGCGACCGTACGGAAGTTGGGCCGCGCCTCCACCACCGAGGTGCCCGGCGGCTCCGTCCTGCTCCAGCCGGTCGCGCTCAGCTCCGGAGAGATATCCGTCGTCGAGGTGTTCGTCCCGGAGTCGGAGGTGAGCAACGGCGTCGGCACGGCCTGGGCGGTGCTCGCCGGGGTCGGCATCGCGCTGATCGTCGGTTCCGTCGCGGTCGCCGACCGGCTGGGCGTACGGATGGTGCAGCCCGCGCAGCGCCTGGTCGAGGGCGCGCACGAACTGGGGGAGGGGAAGCTGGGGGCGCGGGTGCCCGAGGAGGGGCCGACCGAACTGCGGCTGGCGGCGGTCGCGTTCAACTCCATGGCCGACCAGGTCGTACAACTGCTGGCGAACGAGCGGGAGTTGGCGGCCGATCTGTCCCACCGTCTGCGCACACCGCTCACCGTGCTGCGGCTCAACGCGGCCTCGCTCGGGGACGGGCCGGCCGCCGAGCAGACGCGGACCGCCGTCGCGCAGCTGGAGCGGGAGGTCGACACGATCATCCGGACCGCGCGCGAGGCCAAGCCGCAGACCGTGGCGGCCGGGCCCGGCGCCGGGTGCGACGCGGCCGAGGTGGTGCGCGAGCGGATGCGGTTCTGGTCCGCGCTAGCCGAGGACGAGGGCCGCAAGGTGCGGGTGGCCGGGGTGGAGCGGCCGGTGCGGATACCCGTGGCCCGCGCCGACCTGGTCGCCGCTCTCGACGCCCTCCTTGGCAATGTGTTCCGGCACACGCCCGAGGGCACGGCCTTCGCGGTCGACGTGCACAACGGCGAGGACGCGGTGATCGTGCTCGTCTCGGACGCGGGCTCCGGCATACGCGACCCCGAGGCGGCGATCACTCGCGGGCGCGGCTCCGGCAGCGACGGGTCGACCGGGCTCGGCCTGGACATCGTGCGCAGGCTCGCGGAGTCGACGGGCGGGGACGTCCGGATCGGCTCCTCGATGCTCGGCGGCACGGAGGTCCGGATCTGGATCCAGCTGGACGGGCGGGAGCCGGAGCGCCGGGGGCACCGAGGGGCCGTACGACGGCGTCGGCGCGGCAGATTGGTCTCTACCTTTAACCGTTCCCGATCCCTTCCTTAAGCGCACCCTAAGATCGCCAACTGCCGTCCGGATCAGGCGCTTTGCCCGATTCCGGATCGCTAGCGTGCTGCCGCACCCACCCCCGTACGGCGAAGGCAGGCACGTGATGAGCACCCACCGGCGCAGGATCGGCAAGAGAAACAAGGTGATCGGCGGAGCGGTCGCCGCGGCGGTGGTCGGCGGCGGCGCGATCCTGCTGACCGGTGTCGCGCAGGCGGCGAGCGTCGGCGCGGCCTACACCAGGACCAGCGAGTGGTCGACGGGGTACACCGCGCAGTACGTCGTCACCAACACCACCGGCGCCAGGAAGGCGGACTGGACGCTGCAGTTCGACCTGCCGTCCGGCTCGAAGCTCAGCTCGCTGTGGAACGCCGAGTCGAGCGTGAGCGGGCAGCACGTCACCGTGAAGCCGCCGAAGTGGGACCCGGACGGGCTCGCGGCCGGCGAGTCGGTCACGGTCGGCTTCGTGGTCAACGGCACGGGCCAGCCCACGAGTTGCCTCATCGACAACGCCAAGTGCTCGGCCGACGGCACCGCGACCCCCGAGCCGACCGGCCGCCCGACGGCGACCCCCACGCCGACGCCCACCCCCACCCCCACGGCCAAGCCGACGCCCACGCCGACCCCGACGGCCACGCCCACCCCCACCCCCACTCCGACCCCGACTCCGGCCCCGAGCGGCGGCACCACGGCCGCCGGCGGCTTCGCCCCCTACGTCGACACCTCCCTCTACCCGGCCTTCGACCTCCTCGGGAACGTCACCGCGACCGGCGTGAAGAACTACAACCTCGCCTTCGTCCTGGACGGCGGCGGCTGCACCCCCAAGTGGGGCGGGGTGACGGACCTCGCGAGCGACGGTGTGGCCTCCCAGATCGGCGCGCTGCGGGCCAAGGGCGGCGACGTACGGGTCTCCTTCGGCGGCGCGGCCGGCTCCGAGCTGGCGACGACGTGCGGTTCGGCGAGCGCGCTGGCGAGCGCCTACGGCAAGGTCGTGGACGCGTACGGCCTCACCAAGGTCGATTTCGACATCGAGGGCGCCGCGCTGCCCAACACGGCGGCCAACACGATGCGCGCCCAGGCGATAGCGAAACTCCAGCAGCAGCACCCGAATCTGGACGTCTCCTTCACCCTCCCGGTGATGCCCGAGGGCCTTACCCAGGACGGTGTGAATCTGCTGTCCAACGCCAAGTCCAACGGCGTGAAAATCGGCACGGTCAACATCATGGCGATGGATTACGGACCGGCCTACAGCGGAGATATGGGAACGTACTCAGAGCAAGCGGCTACGGCGACTCAGGCCCAAGTCAAGAGTGTTCTCGGGCTCTCTGAAAGCGCTGCATGGAAAGCGGTTTCCGTCACCCCGATGATCGGTGTGAACGACGTGTCATCGGAGGTCTTCAAGGTCGACGACGCGACCCAGCTCGTCGCTTTCGCCAAGGCGAAGGGGCTCGGCGGTATCTCGATGTGGTCCGGGGCCCGCGACAAGCAGTGCGCCGGCGGGGCCAAGCCCACCGCGGACGCGACGTGCAGTTCGATCGCGCAGGCCCCGTCCGCGTTCTCCAAGGCCTTCTCCGCCTTGCAGTAGTCGCCCCATGTGTCACGGGAGCCCCTCGCGACTCCCGTGGCCCCAGTAGTCCCGCAGCGGACGTATGGCCACTCGGCTCTACGTCCGCTTCTCTTGCCGGGGCATGTCGATTACGTTTCGACAAATGAAGGCGGCGGGTGTTGACGCATGACCAGACATGGGACTGTTATTACGCCACCGTGTTTGGTCGCGTTGGTTTCTGGTCGGTTACGACGACCTGGGGCGTGGCGCATTCCGGCCGAACCCTGTCCGTCAGGAGCCGTTCATGCCCGACTTCTCCCTCCCCGCCGCGAGCCGCCGTTCCGTCCTGCGCGGCGTAGGCGGCGCCGCCCTGCTCGGAGCCGGTATCCCCCTGCTGAGCGCCTGTGGCAGCAGCGGCAGCGGGTCCGACTCGAAGACCGTGACGCTCGGGTCCAACGCGTCCGACGCCGTGCCGAAGAAGGCGTTCGCGAGCGTCTACGCGGACTTCAAGAAGACCTCCGGCATTACCGTCAAGGTCAACACGAAGGACCACAACACCTTCCAGGAGCAGATCAACTCCTACCTCCAGGGCACGCCGGACGACGTGTTCAACTGGTTCGCCGGGTACCGCATGCAGTTCTTCGCGGCCAAGAAGCTCGCCACCCCGATCGACGACGTGTGGGCGAAGATCGGGGACAACTTCCCCGACGCCATGAAGAAGCTCAGCAAGGGCGAGGACGGCAAGTACTACTTCGTGCCGCTGACCACGTACCCGTGGGCGATCTTCTACCGCAAGAGCGTCTTCGCGGCGAAGGGCTACACCGTCCCCACCACCTGGGACCAGCTGGTCGCCCTCTGCAAGCAGATGAAGAAGGACGGACTCGTCCCGATCGCCTTCGGCGACAAGGACCAGTGGCCGGCGATGGGCACCTTCGACCAGATCAACTTCCGCCTCAACGGCTACGACTTCCACAAGGCGCTGATGGCGGGCACCGAGTCGTGGACCGACCCCAAGGTCAAGGCGGTCTTCGACCACTGGTCCGAGCTGCTCCCGTACCACCAGGAGGGCTTCATGGGCCGCACCTGGCAGGACGCGGCGCAGGGCATCGTGTCGAAGAAGTCCGGCATGTACCTGCTGGGCTCCTTCGTGGCGCAGCAGTTCACCAACAAGGCCGACCTCGACGACCTCGACTTCTTCGCCTTCCCGGAGGTCAACTCCGCGTACGGCCAGGACACCGTGGAGGCGCCCACCGACGGCTTCATGGTCAGCAAGGCCCCGAAGAACCACGACGGTGTCGTGAAGCTCATGGAGTACCTGGGCACCCCGGCGGCCGAGGAGCTCTACCTGAAGACCGACCCGAGCGTGGTCGCCGCCTCCAGCAAGGCTTCCACCGCCGCGTACTCGCCGCTCCAGAAGAAGGCGTTCGACATGATCGGCGCCGCCAAGAGCCTCACCCAGTTCATGGACCGCGACTCCCGTCCGGACTTCACCTCGACGGTGATGCAGCCCGGACTGCAGAAGTTCCTCCAGAACCCCAAGGGCGTCGACAGCCTGCTGTCCTCGATCGAGCGCCAGAAGAAGACGATCTTCGCCTCCTCATGATCTCCGAGACGACTACGACGAGCCCGGAGGCGGACGCCGTTCCGCCTCCGGGCCCCGCGCCTGCCGACAAGCGGGTCCCGCAGGGTGCCAAGCGCCTGCTGACCCGCCGTGACCGCATCACGCTCGCCTTCATGGCGGGCGTGCCGACGGTCCTGCACGTGGCCCTGGTCTGGGTCACCGCCCTCGCCTCGATCGCCCTGGCCTTCACCAGCTGGGACGGCATCGGCTTCTCCTCGATCAAGTGGGTCGGGCTGGACAACTTCAAGCAGTTGTTCACCGACAACCCGCAGTTCTGGCCCGCCCTAGAGCACAACATCATCTGGTTCGTCGTGCTCATCCTGCTGCCGACGCCCTTCGGCCTCTTCCTGGCCGTGCAGCTGGACAAGAAGATCCGCTTCAGCCGCGTCTACCAGACCGCGTTCTTCCTGCCGGTCGTCATGTCCCTGGCGGTCACCGGCTTCGTCTGGCAGCTGATCTACAACCCGGACACCGGCCTGATCAACAGCCTCATCGGGGCCAACAAGCCCGGCCACTACATCGACTGGATCGGCGACCCCAAGCTCAACCTGTGGGCCGTCCTGATCGCCGCCTCCTGGCGGCACGCCGGCTACATGATGATCCTGTACCTGGCCGGCCTCAAGGGCGTCGACCCGTCCCTGCGGGAGGCCTCCGCGCTGGACGGCGCCAACGAGTGGCAGACGTTCAAGAACGTCATCTTCCCGACGCTGCGGCCCACCAACACGGTCGTCCTGGTCGTCACGATCATCGAGTCGCTGCGCGCCTTCGACCTGGTCTTCGTCTTCAACAAGGGCGCCCAGGGCACCGAGCTGCTGTCGATCCTGATCACCAACAACATCATCGGCGAGTCCAGCCGGATCGGTTACGGGTCGGCCATCGCCGTCGTCCTGCTGGTCATCTCCCTCGCGGTCATCATTCCGTACCTGATCGCGACCTTCCGGAAGGAGCGGCGCGCATGACCACCCCCACCGCCGCGCTCGGCGTGAAGCAGCGCACCCCGCTCCGCCCCGCCCGGGTCCTGCTGCACACGTTCCTCGTCGTCACCTCGCTGGCCTGGCTCGCGCCACTCCTGTGGGCGGTCTACGCGGCCCTGCGCCCGTACGCGGAGACCAGCAACAAGGGGTACGTCTCCTGGCCGGACACGCTGAACCTCGACAACTTCAAGAACGCGTTCCAGCAGTCCGACATGACGCACTACTTCGTCAACACACTGATCATCGCGGTCCCGGCCGTGCTGCTCACGCTGCTGCTGGCGTCGATGGTCGCGTTCTACGTCAGCCGCTTCGACTTCCGCTTCAACATCGCGCTGCTGCTGGTGTTCACGGCCGGCAACCTGCTGCCGCAGCAGGTCATCATCACCCCGCTGTACCGCCTCTACCTGCTGATCGACCTGCCGGGCATCACGATGAGCGGCAAGCTCTACGACTCCGCGCTGGGCCTGGTCCTCATCCATGTGGCGTTCCAGTCCGGCTTCTGCGCCTTCGTGCTCAGCAACTACATGCGGATGCTGCCGCACGAGCTGACCGAGGCGGCCCTGGTGGACGGCGCGTCCGTGTGGCGCCAGTACTGGCAGATCGTGCTGCCGCTGTGCAAGCCGGCGATGGCGGCCCTGGCCACCCTGCTCTCCATCTGGATCTACAACGACTTCTTCTGGGCGATCGTGCTGATCTCGACCGGCGAGAACATGCCGATCACCTCCGCCCTGAACAACCTCTCCGGCCAGTACTTCACCGACCCCAACCTGGTCGCGGCCGGCGCCCTGCTCACCGCGATCCCGACCCTGATCGTGTACTTCGCGCTCCAGCGCCAGTTCGTCAGCGGTCTCACGCTGGGCGCCAACAAGGGCTGACGCCGCTCCGGTCCGGCCCTTCCCGTTGAAAGAGAACCACCGTGCACGACCACCCCTTCACCGCGCTCGCCTCCGTCCCCGTGAATCCGCGCACCGCCCGGGTCCACGAGGAGGGCTGGCAGTCCTGGAGCCCGAGCGGCGCCTACCCCCTCGGGGCGCGCCCGCACCGGCCGGCCAACGCCAACTGGGCGACGGTCTGCTACCGCCCAGGCGCCAGCGTCCCGGCCGATGTCTTCCAGGGCGAGGGTCTGCTCGCCCTCGACCCCGGCGACGGCTCACCGGCCCGCCTGTGGGCGGCGGTCGACCCCACCGGATCGGTCCCGTCGATCCGGCTGTCGGTCCGGGACGGGGTGGCGGAGCTCGCCGCCGACGGCCCGGTGAAGGAGTGGACGGGGACCGGCATCCAGTCGGTCCTGGGGGACTGGGCCGACAGCCTGGCCCTGCCGTCCCCCCGTCCCGCGCCCACGGTGTGGTGCTCCTGGTACGAGTACTTCACCGCCGTCACCGAGGAGGACATCCACGAGAACCTCCGCGCGATGGACACCCTCGACCTCCCGATCGGCGTCGTCCAGATCGACGACGGCTACCAGAAGGCCCTCGGCGACTGGCTGACCCTCTCCGGTCGCTTCCGTTCCCGGGCCGGCACGGCCGACACGATCCGCGCGCGCGGCCGCAGGGCGGGCATCTGGACGGCCCCCTTCCTGGTCGACCCGGCGAGCGACCTGGCCGCCGACCACCCCGAGTGGCTGGTGCGCGACCCGGCCGGCGGCTTCGCCCACGCCGGCCGCAACTGGGGCCACGACCTCTGCGTACTGGACCCCACCCACCCCGGCGCGGCGGCCTACCTGACCGAGGTCTACGCCACCCTCCGCACCGAGGGCTACGACTACTTCAAGGCCGACTTCCTCTACGCCGGCGCCCTGGACGGCGTACGCCACAAGGACGTCGACGCCATCGAGGCCTACCGGGCCGGGATCGCCCTGATCCGCGAGGCGATCGGTCCGGACGCCTATCTCCTGGGCTGCGGAGCGCCGATCCTCCCCTCCCTCGGCCTGTTCGACGCGATGCGGATCAGCCCCGACACGGCACCGCACCGCCGCCCCGAGGCCGACGACTTCTCCCAACCCGGCCAGGACTCCGCCGAGTTCACGGGATTCGCCCGCCAGTGGCAGCACGGCCGCCTCTGGACCAACGACCCCGACTGCCTGCTGGCCCGCCCGGCCGTGGAGACCCGCGAACGCTGGGCGGCCCATGTCGAGGCCACCGGCGGACTGATGGCGTCGAGCGACCGCCTGCTGTCGCTCGACCAGTGGGGCGTGGCCACAACTCGCCGCCTGCTGACAGGAGTTGCGTGATGACCATCGCATACGGCGGCGACTACAACCCCGAGCAGTGGCCCGAGGAGGTCTGGGCCGAGGACATGCGCCTGATGCAGGAGGCCGGGGTCACCATGGTCAGCATCGGCATCTTCTCGTGGGCACTGCTGGAACCGGCCGAGGGCGTCTACGACTTCACCCTCCTGGACAAGGTCCTCGACCTGCTCCGACAGCACGGCATCCAGGCCGACCTGGCGACCCCGACAGCGGCACCCCCGGCCTGGTTCTTCCGCGCCCACCCGGAGGCACTGCCGGTGGACCGCGACGGCCGGAGACTGTCGTACGGCAGCCGCCAGACGTTCTGCCCGTCCAGCCCCGCGTACCGTACGGCCGCCCTGCGCATCGCGGGCGAACTGGCGCGCCGCTACGCCGGCCACCCCGCGGTCGCCATGTGGCACATCCACAACGAGTACGGCTGCCACAACCCGGCCTGCTACTGCGACGAGAGCGCCGAGGCGTTCCGGGTGTGGCTGCGGGCGAAGTACGGCGACAGCCTGGCGGCGCTCAACGAGGCCTGGGGCACGGCTTTCTGGAGCCAGTGGTACTACGACTGGGCGGAGGTCCTGCCTCCGCGCGCGACGGGCGCGGTCCCGAACCCGACCCACCAGCTGGACTGGCGCCGCTTCTGCAGCGACGCGCTGCTGGCCCTGTACAAGGCGGAACGCGAGGTCCTGCGGGAGGCGGCCCCCTCGCTGCCCGCCACCACCAACTTCATGGTGATGTTCAACTTCGACGCGCTGGACTACTGGCGCTGGGCACCGGAGTTGGACGTCGTCTCGAACGACCACTACCTCCGCTCCACGGACCCCGAGTCCGAGATCGACATCGCGATGAGCGGCGACCTGGTCCGCTCGCTGGCGGGCGGCCGGCCGTGGCTGCTGATGGAGCACTCCACCGGCGCGGTGAACTGGCAGCTGGTCAACAGGGCGAAGAACCCCGGTGAGTTGAGGCGCAACGCGCTCGCCCATGTCGCGCACGGCGCGGACGGCATCGCCTACTTCCAGTGGCGGGCGGCGAAGGCGGGCGCCGAACAGTGGCACTCGGCGATGCTGCCGCACGCGGGCACGGACAGCCGGATCTGGCAGGACGTGGTCCAACTGGGCGCGGACCTGCGGGCGTTGGCGGAGGTGCGAGGCAGCACGGGCACGGCGTCGGTCGCGGTGGTCTGGGACTGGAACGCCCGCTGGGCCCTGGAACTCCCGTCCCAGCCCAGCGAGGAGGTCCGGTACCTGGACCAGGTCCGCTCCTGGTACGAGCCGTTGTGGCGCTCGGGCATCGCGGTGGACTTCGTCCGCCCCGACGCGGACCTGTCGCCGTACCGCCTGGTCCTGGCCCCCAGCCTGTACCTGGTCGACGACACCGGCGCGGCCAACCTCTCCGACTTCGCGTCGTCCGGCGGCACGCTCGCGGTGGGCTTCCACAGCGGGGCCGTGGACGAGAACTGCCATGTGCGGCTGGGGGGTTACCCGGGAGCGTTCCGCGAGGTGCTCGGCGTCCGCACGGACGAACTGTTCCCGCTGCTGCCCGGCGAGTCGCTCGCGCTGAGCAGCGGCGGCGGTACGGCGTCCCTGTGGTCGGAGCGGGTCGCCCTGGCGGGCGCCGAGGCGGTCACGTCGTACGCGGAGGGCCCGCTGACCGGCATCCCGGCGGTGACGCGGAACGCGTACGGCGAGGGCACGGCCTGGTACCTCGCCACCCGCCCCGACCCGACGACCCTCGCCGGCCTCCTGGACCTCATCCGCAGGGAGGCGGGGGTGGAGCCGGTACGGGTGACGCCGGAGGGCGTGGAGGCCGTCCTGCGGCGCGGGGCGGACGCGGACTATCTGTTCCTCATCGACCACGCGGGGGAGGGAGCCGAGGTCCCGGTCGCGGCCGACGCGGTCGAACTCCTCACCGGGGAGCGGGTGTCGGGCGGGTCGGTGAGTGTTCCGCCGGGCGGGGTCGCGGTCGTCCGGGAGCCGCACAGGTCCTGACTCAGAACGGCCCGGGCCCGCCGAACCCACCCGGTCCACCGGGCCCGCCGCCGAACATCCCGCCGCCCGGCCCGTGATGGTGGAAGCCGTCGAAGAGGGCGTCCGCGAGCAGCATGCCGCCGACTCCGGCGGCACCTGCGACGAGGGCGGTCTTCCACCACGGGGTCGCGTACCAACCACCTGCCATGGAACGGCCGTTGACGACCCCGCCGGGGTAGTAGTACGGCGTGTTTGCGCCGGGCCGGGCGGACGCGGTGTACGTCTGCCCGGCGACCGTGACCTGCCCGCCGGGGCCCTGCGCGGGCAACTCGGGTCCCGGGTCGAGACCCAGCGCGCCACGGGCGGTGCGGATGTGGTGCAGCCCCTCGATGGCGGTCTGTGTCACCAGCCCGTACTGCATGGGGGAGTAGGCGACGGCGAGTTGCCCCTCGGCGGCACGGTGCCGCTCGGCGGCGTCGGCGAGGGCCTGCCGGGCGGCGGTGTTCCCACCCGCGTCCAGCGTGGACAGACTCCCGCCGAGCCGCTCCACCCAGCGGGTGGCCTCCGCGCCCGCGTCGGCGTCGTAGACCTGCTGCGCGTTCCCGGCTCCGTACCCCGAACTCCCGCCGCCCGCCTGCCGTTTGCCGTAGGCGACCGCGCCGCCGACGATCAGGGCCAGCAGCACCAACACGATGAAAAACATGACGTCCTCCCGTCCGCGCCGGGATCGAATCACCCCGTATGGAGTGATCAGACACCTCTGGGCTGAGAGGTCGCTGCGGGGGGTCTGAGGGGTGGCTGTGAATGGAGCGGCGGGCCGCCGCCTCAGTGGTGCAGTGGGCCGGCCACGGCCTCGACCACCCGCAACGCCTCCCCGTTCCGCACCAGTTTGGCGATGTGCTCGATGTCGGTGTGGAAGACCCGGTCCTCGGTGACGGTCGGTACGGCTTCCCGGATCCGGGTCCGTAGGGCTTCCGCCGCGGGGGAGGGTGTGAGCGGTGCGAGGAGGTCGAGCGCCTGCGTCGCGCACATCAGCTCGATCGCGACGACGTAGGCCAGTTTGTGGGCCGCGCGGTAGGCCTTCAGGGCCGCCAAGTAGGCGTTGCTGACGGCGTCTTCCTGGTTGGCGGAGGTGGTGATGGTGTCGGCGGACGCCGGGACTGCCATGCCCCGCAGCTCCATCGTCAGGGCGGCGGCCGTGTACTGGGCGATCATGTAGCCGCTGTTGAGGCCGGGCTTCGGTGCCAGGAATGCGGGGAGCTCGCTGAAGTTGCTGTTGACCATGCGGTCGGTGCGGCGTTCGGAGACCTTGGCCAGGACTGTCATCGCGTTGACCATGGTGTCGGCCTGGATGCCGACGTAGGTGCTGTCACAGTTGGCCCCGCTCAGTGCCACTCCGTCCTCGCCCTCGGGGTGGATGACGGGGTTGTCGCCCACCGAGTGCAGCTCCTCGACGATGACCTCCCGCGCTTGCGCGAGCGCTCGCTTCGCGCCGCCGTGGATCTGCGGGACGGCCCGCAGGGAGAGGCTGTCCTGGAGGCGGTGGTCGAGGAACTCGGTGCTGATGGCGCTGGATGCGGTGAGTCGCCGTAGGTTGTCCGCCACGGCAGCCTGCTCGGGGTGCCGTTTACGGGCTTGCAGCCGGGCGTCGTAGGCGCGGACCGTACCCTTCAGCGCCTGTACCGACAGGCTCGCGGCGATGTCGGCGGTGGTTGCCGCGAGGCCGGCGTCGTGGGCGGCGAGGACGGCTGTCGCGGTGACGGAGTGCGTGCCGTTCGTCAGCGACAGGCCCTCCTTGCAGGCGAGGCGGGTGGGTTGTTCGCCGATGCGGGCCAACGCCTCGGCGCCGGGGAGGAGTTGGCCGTCGTATGTCGCCCGGCCCTCGCCCAGGAGTACGAGGGCCATGTGGGCCTCGGGCGCGAGGTAGCCGACGGAGCCCTCGCCGGGGACGTGGGGGGTGACGCCGGCGTTGAGCATGCGCCGGATCAGTTCCAGGGTCTCGAAGCGGATGCCGGAGTAGCCCTCGCCGAGGCCGACCAGTTCCATGAGGGCGATGGCTCGGACGATCTCGGTGGGGAGGGGTTCTCCTACGGACACGGCGTGTGAGCGGACTATGTTGCGTTGCAGCTGCTCGGCGTCCGACGGGTCGACGACCTCCGTGACGTTGTCGCCGAAGCCGGTGGTGACGCCGTAGACGAGGCGGTTCTCGGCGAGGAAGCGTTCGACGAGTGCGCGGGACTTGCGGACGCGGTCGACGTAGGTCGCGTCGAACTCGACGCGGGCGCCGTGGCGGGCGACCGCGACGAACTGTTCGACGGTGATCGGCTCCCGGCCCAAGGTGACCATCACGACCGACACGGACATCTCCCCGCGCTTGGCATGCATCCATTCGCTTGCCTGGCGAATGAATCATTTTATTTTGAGCTTGGCAAGGGAGGGAGGGACTTCACCGAGGACTCACCGACACGGCCCTGCTGCTGACCTCGGAGGCCGTCACCAACGCCGTCACCGCCTGGAAGCTGGTGGGCAACCTAACCCCCGTAACCCTCTACGCAGGTTGGTCCAACCCCCACAGCTTCCGGGTCCTCGTCCATGACGAGGCCCCGGGCCTCCCCGCCTGCCGTAACCCCACCCCCGCAGGCCCGGACAACCCCGCCGGGGCGCGGCACGTCCCCTAGGCGTGCCGCGCCCCGTCCCCCGGTGCCCCCCGTCGGTCAGGCCTCGCCCACCGTCGGCAGTACGCCCGTCCGTGCCGCTTCCCCGTACCACCGCGCGCTCGACTTCGGGGTTCGGGCCAGCGTCGCGTAGTCCACGTACACCGCGCCGAACCGCTTCTCGTAGCCGTACGCCCACTCGAAGTTGTCCATCAGGGACCAGAGGTAGTAGCCCCGCACGTCCGCGCCGTCCGCGATCGCGCGCCGTACGGCCGACAGGTGGCCGTGGAGGTACGCGATCCGCTCGGGGTCGTGGACGCGGCCCTCCGGGTCCGGCTTGTCGTCGTAGGCCGCGCCGTTCTCCGTGACGTAGAGCGGGAGGCCCGGGGCCTCCCTCGTGTAGCGCGTGATCAGGTCGTACAGGCCCGTCGGGTCGATCGTCCAGCCCATCTCCGTGCGCTCGCCGGGGGTCTGGAGGAACGCCACGTCGTCCGCGCCCGGCCAGGGGGAGTACGCGCTCGCGCCGTGGCCGTCGGCGCGCGGGCCCGCCGAGGCCGAGGCCGCCGCCTCCACCAGCGTCGGCGTGTAGTAGTTCAACCCCAGTGCGTCCAGCGGCTGGTGAATCAGCGTCAGGTCGTTGTCGAGGACGTACGACCAGTCCGTGATCGACCTCGTCGCGTCGAACAACGACTGCGGATACGAGCCGTGCAGCATCGGGCCGTGGAACACCCCGTTGGCCAGGTCGTCGATCTTCCGGGCCGCCGCCAGGTCCGCCGGGGACTGCGAAGCGGGCCTGACCACCGACGAGTTGAGGCTGACCGCGATCGAGTTGCGGGCCGGCATCGCGGTGCGCAGGGCCGAAGTGGCCAGCCCGTGCGCCAGGTTGAGGTGGTGGGCCGCCTTCAGTGACGCCGCCGCGTCCGTGCGGCCCGGCGCGTGCACCCCCGAGCCGTAGCCCAGGAACGCGCTGCACCACGGCTCGTTGAGCGTGATCCACTGCTCCACCCGGTCGCCCAGCGCCTCGCCCACGATCTGCGCGTACTCGGCGAAGCGGTACGCCGTGTCGCGCTCCGGCCAGCCGCCCGCGTCCTCCAACTCCTGCGGCAGGTCCCAGTGGTAGAGGGTGAGGGCCGGCTTGATGCCGACCGCCAGCAGCTCGTCGACCAGGCGGCGGTAGAAGTCCAGGCCCACCTGGACCGCCGGGCCCCGGCCGGTCGGCTGCACCCGTGACCAGGAGACCGAGAAGCGGTACGCCGTCAGGCCCAGGTCCGCCATCAGCGCCACGTCGTCGCGGTAGCGGTGGTAGTGGTCGACAGCGATGTCGCCGTGCTCACCACCGGCCGTACGGCCCGGCGTATGACTGAAGGTGTCCCAGATCGAGGGCGTACGGCCGTCCTCCCGCACCGCCCCCTCGATCTGGTAGGCGGAGGTCGCGGCGCCCCAGAGGAAGGCGGGGGGAAAGGTCACGGGGGTCACGGGCTCAGACATGGAAGCGCTCCCATAAGGGGTCGTGGAGACCAATGAGTAGGAGGAGGGGGAGGACGGGGGAGGGGGGAGGGGCCGAGCCGGTGGTGCCCGGCCCCGGAGCGGGCGTCAGCCCTTGACCGCGCCCTGCATGATTCCCCCCACGATCTGCTTGCCGAAGAGCAGGAAGGCGATCAGCAGGGGCAACGTGCCGAGCAGGGCGCCCGCCATGATCACCGACTGGTCGGGGATGTAGCCGGTGCCGAGGGAGTTCAGGGCGACCTGGACGGTGGGGTTCTGCTGGTTGAGGGCGATGATCGGCCAGAGGAAGTCGTTCCAGGCCATCACGAAGGTGAGGAGGCCGAGTACCGCCATCGCGGGGCGGGCCGCGGGGAAGACCACGTGCCACACCACCCGCAGACTGCTCGCGCCGTCCACCCTCGCCGCCTCGATCAGCTCCGTCGGCAGCGCCTGCACCAGGTACTGGCGCATGAAGAACGTACCGAAGGCGCTGACCAGCGTCGGCAGGATGACCGTCTGGAGATGGTTCGACCAGTGCAGGTCCGCCATCCACAAGTACAGCGGTACGACGGCCAGTTGGGGCGGGATCATCATCGTGCCGATGGTCAGCAGGAGCAGCGTGCTGGAGAACCTGAACTTCAGCTTGGCGAAGGCGAAGCCCGCCAGGGTCGAGAACAGCACCGTGCCGATGGTGATGGTGCCCGCGACGACCGTGGAGTTGAACATCGCGGTGCCCATGCCGGCCTGGTCCCAGGCCGTCTGGAGGTTCTTGAACAGGTTCCCGCCGAACCACAGCGGCGGAGGCGTCTGGGCGAGCCGCGTGTTCGTGCGCGAGGCCGCGATCGCCGTCCACACCAGCGGGGCCAGCGAGACCAGCGCGAAGACCACCAGGACGGCGTAGGTCAGCGGGCCCGCGTGCATCTGCTTGCCCGCGCCCATCACCCGGCGGCGCGGGGCGCGTGCCGCCGGTACGGGCACCTTTTCCTGAGGGAGTGTCAATTCGCTTGTGGTCATTGGGACTTCCTCAGCCGTCGGGTGAACAGCAGGTTGATCGCGGCGACGATCAGCAGGATCAGGAACATCGACCAGGCGATCGCGGACGCCTTGCCGAGGTTGCCGATGATCCAGCCCTGGTCGTACATGTACAGACCGAGCGTCTGGTACTGGTGCTCGGAGCCGCCCTTCGAACCGCTCACCCCGCCGAACAGCAGGGGCTCGCCGAAGAGTTGGGTCGCGCCGATGGTGGAGACGACCACCGTGAAGAGGATGGTGGGGCGCAGCTGCGGGATCGTCACATGGCGGAACTGCTGCCAGCGGTTGGCGCCGTCGATCGCCGCCGACTCGTACAGGTCGGCCGGGATCGCCTGCATGGCCGCCAGATAGATCAGCGCGTTGTAGCCCGTCCAGCGCCAGATCACGATCGACGACACCGCGAACTGCGAACCCCACGTGGATTCACGCCAGTTGACCGGATCGACCCCGACGAAGTGCAGCAGCCAGTTGACCATCCCGCCGTCCCACGAGTACAGCAGCGTGAAGACGAGGGTCGCCGCCGCCACCGAGGTGGCGTACGGAGTGAGCATCACGACCCGCCACACGGTCGAGCCGCGCAGCCGGTAGTTGAGCAGATGCGCGATCCCGATCGCCATCAGCAGCTGCGGCACGGTGGAGATCAGACCGATGGTGAACGTGTTCTTCAGGGCGTTCCAGAAGAAGTCCGAGGACAACAGGTTCCGGTAGTTGTCCAGCCCCGCCCACGACTTGTGGTCCAGCGACGACAACTGCACGTTGTGCAGCGAGTACCAGGCCGTGTAGAGCAGCGGGATGAGGCCGAAGGCCCCGAAGATGATGAAGAAGGGGGAGATGAACGCGTACGGCGACGCCTTCATGTCCCAGCGGTACAGCCGGCTCCGCCACGAACTCGGGCCGGGCGGCGGCGTACCGCGACCGCCGGCCCCGCGGGCCGCGCCCGGCTCGTGGCCGGGCGCGGCGCCGGAGCCCGGCGCGGGGTGTGCGAGGGCCTGCTTGGAGCTGCTCACTGCCCGAGCACGTCCTTGATCTCCTTGGTGGCGGCGCTCCATCCCTGGGCCGGGGTCTTGCCCTTCTGCTCCACCTGGAGGATGCCGACGTCAGTGATCGCGGTACCGATCGGCTGGTCCTTGATGCCGAAGACCTGCACCGGGATCGTCTTCGCCGAGTCGGAGAAGATCTGCGTGATCGGCGCGTTCGAGAAGTAGGCCGTCGTGGCCGCGGCCGGCTTCAGGTTCGGGTAGGCCGCCGGGGTGGACGGGAAGCTGGCCTGCTTGGCGAAGACCTTCTCCTGCTGCTCGGGCGCGGTCAGCCACTTCGCCAGCGCTATCGCGTCGGCCTGGTGCTTGGACGCCGTGGGCACACCGAGGAACGAACCGCCCCAGTTGGCCGCGGTCGGCGCCGCCGCCACGTCCCACTTGCCGCTGCCGGAGGTGCCGGACTTCTCCTGGATGTAGCCCATCATCCAGGCGGGGCAGGCCACCGTCGCGAAGCTGGCGTTGGCGAAACCCTGGTCCCAGGTCGGGTCGAACTGCTTCAGCTTCGCCGACATGTTGCTGGTCGCCACCGCCATCGCCGCGTTCCAGGCCGCCTTGACACCGGTCGACTTGTCCCAGATGACGTTGCCGTCCTTGTCGTAGTACCGCTGGCTCTCGCCGCCGATGGCCGCGTTGTAGACGGACGACGCGGAGTCCACGAACTTGGTGCCCTTGGGCGCCTTCTTCATGTAGTCCTTGCCGACATTGACGTACTTCGACCAGTCGCCCTTCCACAGCGCGGCGAGCTTGGTGCGGTCGGTGGGCAGACCGGCCTTCGCGAAGAGGTCCTTGCGGTAGCAGATCGCCATCGGGCCGGTGTCGGTGCCGAGGCCGATCTGCTTGCCGTCCTTGGTGGTGGCCTGGGCGTTCTTCCAGGGCAGCCACTGCGACTTGTCGACGTCCTTGCCGAGGTCGACGAACTTGTCGGCCTGCGTCTGGACGGCCTCGGTGATGTTGCCGACCTCGATGGCCTGGATGTCGTCGGTGCCCGCGCCGGCCTGGAGCCGGGTGAGGACCTTGGGCCAGTACACGTCGGTACGGGTGGTGACGTCCTCCTTGATGGTGATGTTCGGGTGGAGCTTCATGTACTCGTCGTACAGACCGGCCTGCTTGTAGCCGAAGACGCCGAAGGTACCGACGGTCAGCGTGGTCTTGCCCTTGCCGCTGTCGCTCGGATTCGACGAGGTGTCGTTCGAGTCGCTGGAGCAGCCGGCCAGCACCCCTGTGGTCAGGGCGGCGACGGCCGCGAGGGCCATCAGCCGATGGGACCGTCGGGTACTCGTGCGCATTGCGTCCTCCTGTTGCCTGACGTGCCGACCCCCCGGCCAACTGCATTGTTGGGCCCGTTAGTTCACGCTGCGGCTCGGGCGGGGAACGTGCGGGATGTGTATGTGTCAGGTACCGTGGGAGCGCTCCCACCGGTGATGTGTTGAAGAGTCGTCGGTTCGCGCGGGGGTGTCAAGGGACCGGACGCGGAGAGATGCGTTCAGTTATCGGGCTGTTAGCTAACCCCGGGGGAGGTACGGAATCGGTCGGAGGCGGGGCTTGGCGCGCCCCTCTTCCCTGATCAGGACTGTTACATTCCAGGCCAACGGGTGGTCTACAGGAGGCGGAGCCAATGGCAAGCCACGGAGCGCGGGGCCGGAGCGGCGGCCGGCCGACCTTGGAGGAGGTCGCGGCGCGCGCCGGAGTGGGCCGCGGCACGGTCTCCCGGGTGATCAACGGTTCGCCAAGAGTCAGCGACGCGACCCGCGCGGCGGTGGAAGCGGCCGTGGCGGAACTCGGCTACGTCCCCAACACGGCCGCCCGCGCCCTCGCCGCGAACCGCACCGACGCCATCGCCCTCGTCGTCCCCGAGCCGGAGACCCGCTTCTTCGCGGAGCCGTACTTCTCGGACATGCTCAAGGGCGTAGGAGCCGAACTCTCGGAAACCGAGATGCAGTTGCTCCTGATCTTCGCGGGCAGCGACCGCGAACGGCAGCGCCTGGCCCAGTACTTGGCCGCACACCGCGTGGACGGCGTCCTCCTCGTCTCCGTCCACGCGGACGACCCGCTACCGGACCTGCTGGCGCAACTGGAAATCCCGGCGGTGATCAGCGGCCCGAGGTCGGCGGCGGAAACCCTGACCTCCGTCGACTCCGACAACTACGGCGGAGCCCGCTCGGCGGTGGAACACCTCCTCACCCGCGGCCGCACCCGCATCGCCCACATCACCGGCCGCCTCGACGTCTACGGCGCCCAGCGCCGCGTCGACGGCTACCGCGAGGCGCTGCTCGACGCGGGCCACGAGGTGGACGAACACCTCATCCAGCCGGGCGACTTCACGGAGGAGGGCGGCCGCCGGGCGATGAAGGAACTGCTCGCCCGCCGCCCCGACGTCGACGCGGTCTTCGCCGGTTCGGACGTCATGGCGGCCGGCGCCCGCCAGGTGCTCCGCGAGCACGGCCGCGTCATCCCCGACGACGTCGCCCTCGTCGGCTACGACGACTCCGCCATCGCCCGCCACATGGACCCGCCCCTCACCAGCGTCCGCCAGCCCATCGAGGAGATGGGCCGCGCGATGATAGACCTCCTCCTCGCCGAGATCGCGGACCGGCGCCCGGCCACGTCCCGGGGCCTGGAACGCCGACAGGCGGTACTGGCAACGGAGTTGGTGACGCGCGCGTCGTCCTGAGGGGCGGGCGTCACGAGTCCGCTGCCGCGCGGGCCTCGGGTTTTTCGCGAGCGCGCTTGTGCAGGCCATCGTGGATGCCCACAAAATCGGCTGGTCACGGGTGCGGCCCGTGCAGGACTCTGGGCGCATGCCCCGACGTCTCATGTTCGTGCAGTTGAAGACCGGTCACGCCACCGACCGCGGACCCTCGTGGATCGGTTGGGTGGACTTCTCGAAGACCTGGAGCACCGCGTACTTCCACGGGAGGACACTGCGCCGGGCAGGGGGGATGTCCGACGCGAACTTCTACGACGTGGAGACCGGCGAGGAGTTCTGGGTCTCCGGGCCCAAGCGCGACCGCACCGACACCCGCTACGGCCCCGCCGGCCCCGAGATCGAGCCGGAAGCAGCCGAGACCTATCACGCCTTCCTCGAGGGCGCGCTCCTGCCGGGCCGGGAGAACGGCTAGGCACTGTCCGTCGTGTCCGTCGCAAAGAGCCACCTCGGCGAGCTCCATGTCCGAGAAGCTGGTGCCCATGACTCCCCATGCGCTCCTGGCGGTCGACGAGATCCCCGCCGTCGAGCCGTACCTCCGCACGGTGGGCGAGATCTTCCGCTCCTTTCGCGAACAGGACTCCGGGTGCGTCTCCTACGGCGTCCAACTCCCGGACGGTGAGCGCTGGTTCGTCAAAGAGGCGGCAACTGCCCCCGCCCAGGCCTCACTTGACCGGGCCTGGGCCTTCCACCAGGCCGTACGGCACCCGGCGATCGTCCCGCAGCTGCACCGGATCGCGGTGGCGGACGGCCGTACGGCGACGGTCATGCCCTGGCGCCACGGCGAGTCCCTCTACGGCCCCGCCCGCGCCCGCTTCCGCGCGCTGCCCCTCGCCTCCGTCCTGCGCGCGGTCGACCGGGTCCTGGACGCGCATCTCGCGGTGGAGGCGGCGGGCATGGTGGCGGTGGATCTCTACGACGGCGCGTTCCTCCACGACTTCTACGGCGACGCGCTCCACCTCGTCGACCTTGACGAGTACCGCCCCGGCCCCTTCGTCCTCGCCGAGGACCGCCTCCCGGGCTCGGCCCGCTTCATGGCCCCCGAGGAGTGGTACCGCGGTTCCGTCATCGACATCCGTACGACCGTCTACGCCCTCGGCCGCAGCGCCCATGTCCTCCTCGACGGCGGCGAGCGGCGTGCCTGGCGCGGTACGGAGAGCCAACTCGCCGTACTGGAAAGGGCGACGCGCCCCGATCCCGCCGAACGGTTCGCGGGGGTACGGGAGTTCACGGAGGCGTGGCGTGCTGCCACGTGATCCCGCGGACCGGGCCCGGTCCCGGGGCCGGGGCGGGAGTCCGTCGCGCCCCGGTCTTCCGCTACGGGCCGTCGGTCGTGGCACAGTACCCTGACCTTTCAGGCAGCCCGAGTCCGGAGACCCGGCTGATGGGGGGAACGTGGAGCTCATCGGTCGGGACGATCAGCTGGATCTGTTGCGCCGGCTGCTGGCCGAGCCGCACACCCACGGGAGCGCGGTGCTCGTCCGCGGGGCCCCCGGCATCGGGAAGACGGCGTTGCTCGCCGAGACCGCGGCCCTAGCCGAGGGGCTCGGACACCGGGTCCTGCGCACCAGCGGTGTGGAGGCCGAGAGCGACATCCCCTACGCCGGTCTGCAACTCGTCCTGCGCCCCCTGGCCGCGGGAGCCGCCGAACTGGCCACCCCGCACCGGCAGGCCCTGGACACCGCTCTCGGACTCGCCGGAGCCGGTGTCCCCGACGTCTTCCTGGTCGGTCTGGCGGTCCTCAACCTGCTGGCCGACGCGGCCGCGGTCGCGCCCGTACTGGTCCTGGTCGACGACGTCCAGTGGCTCGACGACGCCACCGCCAGCGTCCTGGCCTTCGTGGCACGCAGGATCGGCACCGAGCCGGTGGTCGTCGTGGGGGCTGCCCGCGACGGCTACCGCTCGCGCCTGAACTCCGACGAACTCACCGCCGTGACCCTGGGCCCGCTCACGGACGGCCAGGCCGCGGAGATCCTCGCGGACCAGGCCCCTGACCTGCGGCCGACCGCGCACCGCCGGCTGCTGGCCGAGGCCGCCGGCAACCCCCTGGCCCTGACCGAGCTCTCCCGTTCCCTCGGGGCGTCGGCCGATCCGTACATGTCCCGACTGCCGCTCACCGAGCGGCTCGAACAGGCCTTCACCGACCGCCTGGAGACCCTGCCCGACATCACCCGGAGCCTGCTGCGGATCGCGGCCCTCGACGACAGCCCCTCGCTCGCCGAGATCTACCGCGCGACCCGGCTGTTCACCGGCGCCACGGCCGGAGCCCCAGAACTCGACCCGGCCGTGCGCGCCGGCCTCGTCCACGTCGTCGGCGGCGAACTGCGGTTCGGGCATCCGCTGATGCGGTCGGCGATCGACCAGACCATGCCCACCGGCGCCCGCCACGCCGCCCACGCGGCGCTCGCCGCCGTGCTGTGGGAACACCCCGACCGGCAGCTGCGGCACCGGGCCGCCGCGGCCGACGAACCGGCGGAGACGGTCGCCGCCGCGCTGGAGGACGCCGCGCACCGGGCCGCCCGCCGCGGCGGCATCGCGGCGGCCGTCACGGTTCTCGAACAGGCCGCCGCGCTCAGCGAGGACGCCGACCGCCGGGTGGAACGGCTGCTGCGCGCCGCCGACTTCGCCGTAGAGCTCGGCCGGCCCGAGACCGTGACCCGGCTGCTGGACCAGGTACTCACCGCCCCGCTGTCACGGCGTCAGCACGCCACGGTCGTCTGGCTGCGCGGCAGCTTCGACGAGGGACTGCACAGCCACGCGTCGGGGGCCAACTCCCTGACCGCCCTCGCCGAGGAGATGGCCGCGGAGGACCGCGCGCTGGCGCTGCGGATCCTGTGGAGCGCCGCACAGCTGTGCTTCTGGTCCGACCCGGGCCCGGAGGGCCGCCGTACGGTGCTCGCGGCCGTCGAGCGGCTGGAGCTCGACGAACTCGATCCCTGGCGGCTGGCCATCTGCGCCTACGCCGCGCCGGTCGACCGCGGCACCTTCGTCCTGGAGCGGGCCCGGCGCGTCGCCCTGAAGGAGGGCGACGACGGCCGCGCCTACCGCATGCTCAGCACCGCGTCCCTCCTCGTCGGCGGCTTCGACCTGGCGCGGGCGTTCTCGGCGGCCGGCGCCGAGCCGCTGCGGGCCCAGGGACGCCTGGGACTGCTGGCCCGCACGGTCGGCGCGGACGCGTGGAGCGCGCTCGTGGTCGGCGATCTCGGCGCGGCGATCGCCACGACCGAGGAGTCGCGAAGGCTGGCGCGCGAAACCAGCCAGACGATGATGTACGCGCTGATGACCGCCACCGCCGCCAAGCTGGCCGCGCTGCGCGGGGAGGTGGATTCCGCCCTGGCGCTGGCCGAGGAGGCGGAGGAGATCGGACTGCCCGCCGGGGCACGCCCGGTGCTGGCCACCGCGTCGGCGGCCCGCGGGCTGGCCGCGCTGGGCGCGGGGCGGTTCGAGGAGGCCTTCGGGCACTTCCGCCGGCTGCACGATCCGGCGGATCCCGCGTTCCAGGTCGCCCTGCGGCTGACGACCGCGGTCGACCTGGTCGACGCGGCGACGCACTGCGGGCGGCTTGAGCCGGTGCTCCCGGTCGTGGCGGAGCTGGAGGAGATCGCCACGGTGACCTCCGCACCGGTGCTGCACGCCGAACTGCGGCTGGTCCGGGCGCTGTTGGCCACCGACGAGGACGCCGACCCGCTCTTCGCGGACGCGCTGCGCGCCGACCTCGGAGCCTGGCCGCTGATCAGGGCCCGTACGCATCTGGCCTACGGCGAATGGCTGCGGCGCAGGCGGCGCAGTGTCGAGTCCCGCGACCACCTCCGCGCCGCCCGCGACATGTTCGACGCGCTCGGCGTGATCCCCTGGGGGGAGCGGGCCCGCCGGGAACTGCGCGCCGCGGGCGAGACCAGCCGCCGCCGGACCCCGGACGCCCGGGACCAGCTGACCGCCCACGAGCTGCAGATCGTCCGGCTCGCCGCCGACGGGCTGACCAACCGCGAGATAGGCCAGCGGCTCTATCTGTCGCACCGTACGGTCAGCTCGCACCTCCACCGGATCTTCCCCAAGCTGGGCGTGGCCTCGCGTGCCGAGCTGCGGACGGTGGTCAGCGCACTGCGCTGACCGGCACACCACCGTCACATGACGCTCGCTTCCGCCGGCCCGGCGTTCCTAGCGTTCCCCGTGTCAGGGCATCGACGAGCGGGGGAGCGGTCCCATGGTGTGGAACGGCGGTCGGCCCGCGTCCGGGCCGCGGATGATCGGACGCCACGCCGAACGCGAAGCCGTCGGGCGGCTGCTCGACGCGGTGCGCGACGGCCTCGGCGGAGTCCTGGTCCTCACCGGCGAACCCGGAATCGGCAAGACCCGGCTCCTGGAGTACGCCGCGACGCGGGCCGCCGAACTCCGCGTGGTCCGCCTGACCGCGGCCGAGCCCGAGAGCGGTCTGGGCTTCGGCGCGCTGCACCGCTTGCTACGGCCCTTCCTGAACCGGACGGACCGACTGCCCGGGCCCCAGCGGACCGCGCTCGACGCGGCCCTGGGCCTGGTGCCGGGGCCGCCCGCCGACCGCTATCTGGTCGGCCTCGCGACGCTGACCCTGCTGTCCGAGGCCGCCGCCGACCAGCCGCTGCTGTTCCTGCTGGACGACGCGCAGTGGCTGGACCGGGAGTCGGCCGAGGCGCTCGCCTTCGCCGCCCGCCGGCTGCACGCCGACTCCCTGGGCCTGATCATCGCCGTCCGCGACGGGCTCGGGGACAACGGCCTGTTCGACGGACTCGGCGTGCGCTCCGTGACCGGTCTGCCGGAGCCGGAGGCCAGGGCCCTGATCTCCTCCTCCACCCGGCGGGTGGACACGGCGGTGGCCGACCGGATCGTCAGCGGTACCGGCGGCAACCCGCTCGCGCTGCTGGAGCTGACCGACGCCCTGACCGCCGGGCAACTGGCCGGTATCGCCCCGCTGCCCGACCCGCTGCCGGTGGGCCGGCTCCTGGAGAGCCACTTCCAGCATCTGGTCCGAGCCCTGCCGCCCGAGACCGGAACCCTGTTGCTGCTGCTCGCGGCTGCCCCCTCGGACGACACGGGACTGATGTGGCGAGCGGCCGGACGGCTCGGACTCTCCGCCCGGGCCGTCCAGCCGGCGGTCGCCGCGGGAGTCCTGGGCCGGGACACGCCCACGGTCTTCCGGCACCCCCTGATCCGCTCGACGGTCTACGCAGCGGCCGAACCCGGCGAGCGCCGCCGGGCGCACGCGGCCCTCGCCGCCGCCTGCGACCCCGTACGGGACGCCGACCGCCGCGCCTGGCACCGGGCCGAGGCCGCCGAGGGCGTGGACGACGACGTCGCCGACGACCTGGCGGCCGCCTCCGAACGGGCCCGCTCCCGTGGCGGCTACTCCCAGCAGGCCCGCTTCCTGTCGCGCGCCGCCGATTTCACCGGCGACCCGGACAAACGGGCCGAACGGCTGCTCGACGCGGCGCAGGCCCATCTGGCGTCCGGCGACGCGGCGGCGGCGCGGATCGCGCTGGACCTGGCCGGCGCAGGCATCCGCGGCCCGGTGATGCGCACGCGCGAGCTGCGGACGCGGGCGACCGCGCAGATGTTCCGGATCGCCGTCGCCGACGTCCCGGCGATGCTGATGGACGCCGTGACCAGGCTCGGCCCGCGGGACCCCCGGCTGACCTGGGAGCTGCTCCGGGAGGCGCTGCACGCGGCGCTGGTAGCCGACGGCTGTCCGCAGGGCACGTCGCTGACCGAGGTCGCGGTGGCGGTCGTCGCCGCCCGGCACGCCCCGGACCCGGCCGCGTACGGCCGTGACGTACTGATGGAGGGTCTGGCCCGGCGCGTGGCCGAGGGCTACGAGCACGGCGCGTCCGTGTTGCGTACCGCCCTGGACCGGCTGCGGGACGGCGCCGCGATCGGGGACGCGAACAGCCCTTTCGCGGTGATGCTCTCCATGGCCTGCGACGACCTCTGGGACATCCGGGCCGAGCGCGAACTCACCGACCGTCTCGCGGCGGCGGACCGCGACGCCGGCGCACTGTACGCGCTGAGCATGACGCTGCTCGTCGCGGCCCGCTGCGACCTCTGGGACGGACGGTTCACGGAGGCGGAGGTCCGCTACGCCGAGTTCGACGACATCGCGGCCGACACCGGCTTCCGCGGCGGCGGAGACATCAACCGGCTCCACCTGTTCGCCCTGACCGGCCGGGAGCCCGAACTGCGGGAAGCGGTGCGGCAGACCGCGGAGATGCGGAGCATGGGCCACGGCCTGCTCCAGCTGCTGGCCCAGCACGCGCTGTCCCTGTTCGAGCTGGGCCAGGGCCGCTACCGGCAGGCGCTGCGGCACGCGCGCGCCGTCTTCGAAGGCGACCCCCCGGCCTGCGGCAACCTCGTTCTCCCGCTGCTCGTCGAGGCCGGAGTGCGTACCGGCGACCGGGCCGTCACCCTCGCCGCACTGTCCCGGCTGGAGGAGCGCGCCCCGCTCGCCGGTACCCCCTGGGCCCTGGGCGCGCTGGCTCTCGGCCGGGCACTGACGGCGGACGGCGACGAGGCCGAGAAGTCGTACGAGGAGTCGGTCGACCTGCTGGGGCAGGCTCCGCTGGCCCTCGAACTGGCCCGGGCCCGGCTGCTGTTCGGCGAGTGGCTGCGCCGCCGCAAGCGCCGTTCCGATGCCAGGAAGCAGTTGCGCGCCGCCTACGAGAGCTTCGACGCTTTCGGCGCGGTGCCGTACGCGGAGCGGGCCCGGATCGAGCTGCTGGCCACCGGGGAGACGGCACGCAGGCGCACGGTCGACACCCGGTTCGACCTCACACCGCGGGAACGGCAGGTGGCCTCCATGGCCGCCTCGGGGCTGACCAACGGGGAGATCGCGACGCGGTTGTTCGTCACCGCCTCGACCGTCGAGTTCCATCTGAACAAGGTGTTCCGCAAGCTCGGCATCACCTCCAGGAAGCAGATCCCCCACGCGACGGGCGAACCGGGCCCGGTGGTGGGGGACTGACCCCGGCCGCCCCGTGCGGCTACTTGGCCAGGAAGGCCAGCAGCGCGGCGTTGACCTCTTCGGCGTGCGTCCACAGCAGGCCGTGCGGGGCGCCCTCGATCTCGACGTACTCGGCCGAGGGCAGCAGCGCGTGGAAGGGCCGCCCGGTGGCGTCGACCGGCAGGATCCGGTCGGCCGTGCCGTGCAGGATCAGTGTCGGTACGTCGATCCTGGCGACGTCGGCGCGGAAGTCGGTGATCCAGGTGGGCACGCAGGCCACCGACGCGTACGCCGACGCGCCCGCCGCCACGTTCCAGCTCGCCCGCACGGCCTCCTCGCTGATCCGGCTGCCGAGCGTCTCGTCGAGGTTGTAGAACGCCTCGTAGAAGCCGGTGAAGTAGGCGTACCGGTCCTTCGTGACCGCCTCCAGGATGCCGTCGAAGACGGACCGGTCGACGCCGCCCGGGTTGTCGTCGGTCCTGACCAGGAAGGGTTCGAGGGAGGCGAGGAAGGCGGCCTTGGCGATCCGCTGCGAGCCGTACCTGCCCAGGTAGCGGCCGACTTCCCCGGTCCCCATGGAGAACCCGACGAGTACCGCGCCGGTGAGGTCGAGCCCGGTCAGTACGGCGTCGAGATCGGCGGCGAAGGTGTCGTAGTCGTAGCCCGTGGTCGGCTGCGAGGACCGGCCGAAGCCGCGCCGGTCGTAGGTGATGACGCGGTGGCCCGCGTCGAGCAGGGCCGGGAGCTGCTTCTCCCAGGAGTGGCCGTCCAGCGGGTAGCCGTGGATCAGCACGACGGGCTGCCCGCTCCCGTGGTCCTCGTAGTACAGCTCGATGTCGGCGGAGTTCTCCCGGCCGACGGTGATGTACGGCATGTCGGTTCCCTTCGTGACTCTGGTGGACGGGCTCACAAGGACGGCGGCGGTCCGGTGACGCGCAGGTGGAAGGCCTCGGCGGAGGCCACGACCGCGCCGAGGTCGAACTCCGGCGGCAGGTCCCCGGCCTCGGCCACCGGAGTGCCGTTGGCCCGGAAGTACTCCTCTATCCAGGCCGGGCTGAACAGCACCGCGATCCGCGCCCCCTCGGGCGAGCGCACCAGATAGCTGTGCGGAACCCCGCGCGGCCCGTACGCGACCTGTCCGGGCACCAGGTCGTGGCGCTGGTCGCCGACGAAGAACGTCACCTCGCCGTCGAGGACGAACCAGACCTCCTCCTCGTCCTCGTGGACGTGGTGCGGGGGTGCGTGGCCGGCCGGGTCGGCGAACTCCATCAGGCTGAGCCGGTTGTCGGTCGCGGTGCCGGGCAGCAGGATCCGGGCCTGGCCGCCGAGGAACCAGAAGGGTTCGCGCTCGGCCGTCGGGCCGAAGGTGGGGAAGAAATCGGTCATGTCCGCTCCTGGCGTCATCGGTGGCTGCTCAGAAAACGCAGCAGCAGGTCGGTCATCTCTTTCGGGTGCTCTTCGTAGATCCAGTGGCCGGAGTCGGCGACGACCGCCTCGGTGACATGGGTGGCGTAGCGGCGCACCTGCTCCGCGACCGACGGACCGAGGCTGCCGGAGGCGCCGATCGCGAGCACCGGCATGGTCAGGGGCGTCTTCCGGAACCGCGCGTTGTCGGCGATGTCCTGAGGGAACGTCCGGAACCACGCGAAGCTCGCCTCCAGGTGCGCGTAGTCGCGCAGGTAGGAGGCGAAGACCCGCAGGTCCTCCGGGGTCAGGGCGTCCTTGTGCACGGCGATGCCCCGCATGAAGCCGGTCGTCCAGGTCAGCTCGCGGCCCCGGATCAGACTCTCCGGGAGGCCGGTCCGCAGGGAGAAGAAGCCGAAGTTCCACACCCCGGGTCCCTTGGCCGTCAGCGCCGGGAACTCGTAGATGCCCGGGTCCGGGATCGGAGCCTCGCTGAGCACGAGCTTCCTGACGCTGTGCGGGTACTGCGCCGCGTAGGCGTAGGCGACCATCGTGCCGATGTCGTGGCCGACGACGTTCACGTCCTGGTCCTTGCCGAGCGACACCAGGAGCGCGTGCAGCGTGGCGGCCATCGTCTTCTTGTCGTAGCCGGACGCCGGGGCGTCGCTGCGGCCGGCGCCGGGCAGGTCCGGCGCGACGACGGTGTAGTGCTCGGCGAGCGCGGGCATGATCGCGTGCCACTCGTACCAGGTCTGGGGGTAGCCGTGGATCAGGACGAGGGTCGGGCCGTGGCCGCCGATCACGTAGTCGATGCCGGTCCCGGCGACTCGGGTGCGGTGTTCGCCGAAGCCGGCGGGTATCCGCTCGCCGGCCGGCGATGCCGGCTTGTCGGAGGCCGCGGCCGTGAGGGTGGCCGAGCCGAGGCCGACGGCCAGGGCGAGGACCGCGGCCGTCAGGCGGCGGGATCCGGTCGGACGGGATCCGGGCAGGCGGAATCTCACTGGTCTCTCCAGGGGATGAGAGGGGATGAGAGGGGCGCGGCGGGCTCGGGCGCCCGCCGTTCCGTGACGGCCGGTCAGAGGGATTCGACGAGGCCGCCGTCGATGACGAAGTCGGCGCCGGTGATGTTCGCCGCCCGGGGACCGGCGAGGTAGAGCACGAGATCGGCCACCTCCGACGGCCGGGTGAAGCGGCCGGTCACGGACTGGTCCGCCGCGCCGCGGGCCACCTCCCCGGGGTCGACGTCCCGGGACCGGGCGACCGTGGCGGCGACCCCGTCGGCGCCCTGCCACAGCGCCGTCTCCACCGGGCCGGGACCGACGGTGTTCACCCGCACACCGCGCGGCCCCACCTCCTTGGACAGGGCCTTGCAGAAGTTGGTCAGCGCCGCCTTCGCCGCGCCGTAGTCGATGACCAGCGGGTCGGGCAGCCGCGCGTTGACCGAGGAGACGGTGACGATACGGCCCGCGCCGGTGGCGAGCAGGTGCGGCAGCGCGGCCCGGGTGGCGCGGACGGCGGCCATGAAGTTGACCGTGAACGTCCACTCCCAGTCCTCGTCCGTCACACCGAGGAAGCCGTCGACCCGCGGCCGTACCGCCCCGACGTTGTTCACCAGGACGTCGACACCGCCATGGAGCGCCACGGCCTCGGCGACCAGCGCGGCCGGGCCCTCGGGCGTCGCGAGGTCGACTTCCACGACGGTGAGCTCGGCCCCCTGCTTCACGTGCCGGTCGAGGGCCTCGGTGCGTTCCCTCGAACCCGCCACGACGCGGGAACCGGCCGCGAGGAAGGCCTCGACGACGGCCAGCCCGATGCCGCGCCCGGCGCCGGTGACCACCACGGTCCGCCCGGTCAGGCCCGCGTCGGTACCGGACGTCGCGGCGGGCCGGGATGCGGGGGAGGTCATCGCCCGGTCTCCTGGCCCTGCTGCCGCAGCCAGGTGAGTACGGTGTCCGCGACCTCGCGCCAGCCGCCGTCGATCGTCAACGAGTGCCCGCGGTCGGGGAAGTTGATGATGTCGGTGACCGCCTCGGAGTGCCGGTACTGCTTGAGGGTGGCCCGGGTGACGACCTCGGGCACCGTGTGGTCCTTGCCGCCGGATATGAGCAGCAGCGGGCCGCGTCCGCTGTTGTCCGTGTCGACCTTCGCCGGCGAGTGGGGGTTGAAGTTGGCGGAGGCGGCCTCGTACAGCGGCTTGCCCGGCGCGGGGACGGCCCAGCGCTCGTACAGGGCCGCCGATTCCTCCTCCGCGACGGCGTTGCCGAACGCGAACCGGAACTGCTCCGCGGTCAGGGAGACCGCCCGGCGCTTGTTGGCCGGGTTCTTGAAGACCGGGAGCGTCGCCTTCAGCGCGGACAGCGGCAGCGGCAGCACGCCCTTGATCTGCGCGGCGTCGATCGCGACCGCCGCGGCCGCGCGGTCCTGGCCGAGCAGCTTCTGCGCGATCATCCCGCCGAACGAGTGCCCGATCAGGAGGGGTGGCGCGGGCAGCGCCTCGATCAGGGTCGCGTAGTGCTCGACGACGTCGTCGATGCCGTAGCCGGCGATGCTCTCGGGGTTCTGGCGCGCCTCCTCGACGGTGGCGGGGTCGCCTGGCCAACCGGGCGCGGAGGGGTCGTAGCCCCCCGCGCGGAACAGGTCGATCCACGGCTGCCAGGAGGTGCTGTGCAGCCAGAGCCCGTGGATGAAGACCACGGGAAGGGGGACGGTCATGGCTGGACCTCTCGTGTGTGGGTGTCGTGACCCGGCATGCCCACACGAAACCGGAAACCCCGATGCCCTCGCACTGGGGAAGCACCCCAGTGGTTCGGACACTCCGACGGCAACCGAAAAGGCCCTCGGTCCGCGTTTCCGCGGGCCGAGGGCCTTTTGTACAAGGGTGAGTGACGGGACTTGAACCCGCGACTTCCTGGACCACAACCAGGTGCTCTACCAGCTGAGCTACACCCACCATGCCCGGTCGTTCACTCTGCGAGTTTCCGACCGGCCGAGAAAAAGTGTACAGGGTCCGAAGGGGTGCTCGCGCCCGGCTTTTACGGGGTGGGCTGGACGTGCTTAGCGGCGATCGTGCGGGCGGTGTCGGAGTCGGGTCCGGGCTGCGGGACGAAGATCGCCTCGCGGTAGTAGCGCAGCTCGGCGATGGATTCGCGGATGTCGGCGAGGGCGCGGTGGTTGCCCTTCTTCTCGGGGCTGTTGAAGTACGCCCGCGGGTACCAGCGGCGCGCCAGCTCCTTCACCGAGGACACGTCCACGATGCGGTAGTGCAGGTACTCCTCCAGCGTCGGCATGTCACGGAGGAGGAAACCGCGGTCGGTGCCGACCGAGTTGCCGCACAGCGGGGCCTTGCCCGGCTCCTTGACGTGCTCCCGGATGTAGGCCAGGACCTGCTCCTCGGCGTCGGCCAGCGTCGTACCGCCGGCCAGCTCGTCGAGCAGGCCGGACGCGGTGTGCATCTGGCGTACCACGTCCGGCATCGTCTCCAGCGCCCGGTCCGGCGGGCGGACGACGATGTCCACCCCCTCGCCGAGCACGTTCAGCTCGGAGTCGGTGACGAGGGCGGCCACCTCGATGAGAGCGTCGTCTGACAGCGAGAGGCCGGTCATCTCGCAGTCGATCCACACCATGCGATCGTTCATGTGTCTAACCCTAAGGTGCGCGCCGCTCAGCTGAGCCAACCGTGCGGTGACCTTGTGGTGCGGGGGCTCGCGAAAAGCAACCGGAGCGCGCGAAAGCCCCCGGAGATCTCCTGACCGACGGAGACCCCCGAGGGCTTGCTGTCGCTACGTCCCGCTGCGCTGCCCGGGCAGGCTCGCCGCCGGGCGGCTCGCGGCGTAGGCCTCACGGCCGTTGTCCGCCGCCGAAGCCGCGGCCGAGGCCGCCGACAGCGCGCTCGCCGCCGTACGACGGGTCTGCATCGGTACCGGGCCGTCCGGGTGCAGCGAGGGCGGCAGGCCCGCCGGGCCCAGGGACGACGGTCCGCCGGGCTGGCCCGGGGCGCCGTCGCCGTCCACCTGCTTGTCGCCCTGGGGCCTGCGGGCGCGGTACGCGGCCCGGTAGGCGGCGGGCGACGAGCCCAGCTGGCGGCGGAAATGGCCGCGCAGCGCCACCGGCGAGCGGAAGCCGCAGCGGCCCGCGACCTCGTCCACCGAGTAGTCCGACGTCTCCAGCAGACGCTGCGCCTGGAGCACCCGCTGCGTGATCAGCCATTGCAGGGGAGCGCTCCCGGTGAGCGAGCGGAAGCGGCGGTCGAACGTACGCCTGCTCATGTACGCGCGTGCCGCCAGCGTCTCCACGTCGAACTGTTCGTGGAGGTGCTCCAGCGCCCAGGCGACGACCTCCGCGAGCGGGTCGGCGCCGATCTCCTCTGGTAAAGACCGATCGAGGTAGCGCTCCTGACCGCCGCTTCGGCGCGGGGGGACCACCAGGCGCCGGGCGAGCGCGCCGGCCGCCTCGTTGCCGTGGTCCGTCCGCACGATGTGGAGACAGAGATCGATTCCGGCCGCCGTACCGGCGGACGTCAGCACGTCTCCGTCGTCGACGAAGAGTTCCCTCGGATCCACGTGCACCGACGGATAGCGCTTGGCCAGCGTCGGCGCGTACATCCAGTGGGTGGTCGCGGGACGGCCGTCCAGCAGACCCGCAGCGGCCAGCACGAACGCGCCGGTGCACAGGCCTACTATGCGGGCCCCTTCTTCGTGCGCCCGGCGCAGTGCGTCGAGCGCCTCCTCCGGCGGCGGCGCGGTGATCGACCGCCAGGCGGGCACGACGACGGTGCCGGCCCGCGAGATCGCCTCCAGGCCGTGCGGCGTGGTCAGTTCCAGCCCGCCGGTGGTGCGCAGCGGACCGTCCTCGCCGCCGCACACCAGAAGGCGGTAGCGCGGAACTCCGGCGTCCTGCCGGTCGATGCCGAACACCGACAGCGGTATGGAACTCTCGAAGATGGGGCCGCCGCTGAACAGCAGCACCGCGACGATCTCCTTGCGGCGTCGCCCGGAAAGCTTCCGGGCCGCGGCTTCCGGCGCGGCAGTGGAGTCGTGGCTCATACTGCTAAGCCCCCCTCGGTGGTCGCGGCTCCTCGGTTGTGTCGCTCCTGCACGTTTCCCCTCGGTCCTGCACGAGTCCCCCGCCGTAAGACGTCAAGATCGAATCTACTGTGTCCAGTGGTGCCGGGGTGACCAGTTCGGCAACCGGCACATTGTCGACATGGCAACTTGGCGTGAAGCATTCGATCACGAAGCGTTGCACTCGTGGGCCGTGCAGGGAAGTGCGCCTCCCCGTAGTGGCCAATCCCCGTAGGGTGCGCAGGCCCTCCCAGACCCTTTCGGTGCAGGTGGAACGGGGGTTGGGGGGTGGTTCGGACAACAGATGCACGGTGGCCGGAAGTTGGCTGAAAAGCGTCGGGCGCGTGCGCGGAAACCGGTCAGTCGACCGGTGTACTTCCTCCGGCGTGCCGACCACCCCGGTGCGCCCCCGCAGCCGCCCGGTGACGGTGGCCGCGATGCGGGGACTCCTCCTCGTCCAGCAGCCGGGCCGTGCCTCGCTCGGAGCGGCGCAGCAGTACCCGGCAGGCCGCGGTGACGGCCGCGAGACCGAGGGCCGTTCCGGTGGCGCCGGCGAGCGAGGTGCCGTACCAGAGGAGGACCAGGGGGACGAGGACACAGCTGAAGACCGCCCAGCGGACCACATCGGTGGCGGTGTCCGGGCCGGGGTGTGCCTCGGAGGTCGTGCGGTGTCCGGACATGGCGTGCTCCCTGGGGCGGCGGTTCGCCGGGTTCAACGCGTGTTCGATGCGTCGGTCACTGTAGGGCAGCCCATGGGTGGACGCGGGGGTAAGTGAATCCTGTGCAAACCGCCTGTACGGGGCAGCAACCATTGCGTTACGGGCGCCCCCTCGTGCATGCTCCGGGGAACTCCGCCGGAGCGTGTGCGGGATATGGGCTAAGGAGGACTGGCGCCGTACCCTTGGGGGTATGGGGTTGGGAAGATGATTCCCGGACACAGCTCCGGACACAGCTCCGCCGCACACTGTTGTCCCCTCCCAAGAGGATCAAAAAGCCGAGACACCCATGGCCGGTCACGAATCTTTCGAACCCGCGGACCGCAAGCGGCCCGTCGCCGATCCCACGGCGGCCGAGCCCCTGGCGGCGGAACAGCCACGTCATTCCTGCGATCCCGCCTTCAAGCACGGCGTCGTCGTCGGTTTCGACGGCTCCACGTCCAGTGAGCGTGCCCTCGCGTACGCCATCGGCATGGCCCATCGTTCGGGCTCGGGCCTGGTCATCGTGCATGTCGCCAACCGGCTGCCCACCACGGTGTGGGCGGGCTGCGAGCCACCGGTCTTCGTCGATGTGCCGGATCACCGCACCGAGGTGCTCGGACTTGAGCTGGCGTGCGCCGAGTACCTCGCCGAAGTGCCCTGGATCCTCGTCGAGCGCGGTGGTGACATCTGCCACGAACTCGAAGAGGTGGGGCGGGAGTACGAGGCGGACGCGATCGTCGTGGGCTCGACCCACGGCATCGTCGGACGCATCTTCGGCTCCGTCGCGGGGCGGCTCGCGAAGCGGGCGCAGCGGCCGGTCGTCGTCATCCCGTAACTCGTAGGTCCAACGCGCCGGTCGGCTCTGAATTCACTGCTGTGCAGAGGTGTTTGTGTCCTTGTGAAGGGCATATATCGGTCACACCGCACAACCGCACATGCATGAAGGGAGCCCGCCGTGGACAATGACGTCTCCGCGGGAAGCACGGGAAGCACCACCTCTGTCGTCGGCCGACTCGCCCTGGGAATCACCCTGTTGGCCTTCGGGCTCGGGTACACGGATGTCATCAACGGAGTGTCGGCGGCTGACGCCGTGTCACTCGCTCACTACGTAGGCGGAGTTGTGCTCTTCGTCGCCGGGCTGTTCGCGTTCCGCGACGGCGACTCGGCCACGGGGACCGCGTTCGCGGCCTTCGGCGCGCTCTGGTTCACCTGGGCCGTCAGTGCCGGCAACTCCGTGTCGGACAACGCGGCGGGGTTGTTCCTGGTCCTGTTCGCCCTGGTCGCTCTCTCCGTGACCCTCGCGGGTGGGGACCAACTCACCCAGGGGACATACGGGTTGTTCTTCGTCTCCCTTGTGCTGCTCGCCATCGCGCAGTTCGCCGGCAACGACGGGCTGAGCAAGGTCGGGGGGTGGTTCGGTGTCGCTGCGGGGGCTGTTGCCTGGTATTCGGCGACGGCGGCGCTCGCTCACTGGCCGACGGTTCTTCCTCGTCGGGCGGCCGGTCGGGGCGTGACGGCTACCAGTTGACCGGCAGTTGGAAGGCCCCCCACGTGTATGAGGCACACGTGGGGGGCCTTTCCGTTCGTCGGCCGCTGCGGGTGCGTGGGGGCTGGTCGCGCCCACGCGGCGGAGCCGCAAATCGATACAGCCCCGCGCCCCTAAAGACAAAAGCCTCTACTCGACCGTGACCGACTTGGCGAGGTTCCTCGGCTTGTCGATGTCCCGGCCCAGTGCCAACGCCGTGTGGTAAGCGAGGAGTTGGAGCGGGATGCCCATCAGGATCGGGTCCAGTTCGTCCTCGTTCTTCGGGACGACGATCGTCTGGTCGGCCTTCTCCTGGTGCTGGTGGGCCACCGCGAGGATGCGGCCGCTGCGGGCCTTGATCTCCTCCAGGGCGGCGCGGTTCTTCTCCAGGAGGTCGTCGTCGGGGACGATCGCGACCGTGGGGAGGGCGGGCTCGATGAGGGCGAGGGGGCCGTGCTTCAACTCCGAGGCGGGGTAGGCCTCGGCGTGGATGTACGAGACCTCCTTGAGCTTCAGGGAGGCCTCGCGGGCCACCGGGTAGCCCCGGACCCGGCCGATGAAGAGCATCGAACGGGCCTCGGCGTACTCGGCGGCCAGCTTCTTGATCTCCTCCTCCTGGTCGAGGATCTCGGAGATCTGGGCCGGCAGCTTGCGCAGGCCCTCGATGATGCGCTTGCCGTCGCGGACCGAGAGGTCGCGGGTGCGGCCGAGGTGGAGCGCCAACAGGGCGAACGCCACTGTGGTGTTGGTGAAGCACTTGGTCGAGACGACGCAGACCTCGGGGCCCGCGTGCACGTACATGCCGCCGTCCGCCTCGCGCGCGATCGCCGAGCCGACGACGTTCACCACGCCGAGGACCCGGGCGCCCTTGCGCTTCAGCTCCTGGACCGCGGCGAGGACGTCGTAGGTCTCGCCGGACTGGGAGACCGCGATGTAGAGGGTGTCGGGGTCGACCACCGCGTTGCGGTAGCGGAACTCCGAGGCCGGTTCGGCGTCCGCGGGGATGCGGGCCAGCTCCTCGATCATCTGGGCGCCGATCATGCCCGCGTGGTACGAGGTGCCGCAGCCGAGGATCTTGACGCGGCGGATCTGCCGGGCCTCGCGGGCGTCCAGGTTCAGGCCGCCGAGGTGCACGGTGGAGAAGCGGTCGTCGATCCGGCCGCGCAGCACGCGGTCCACGGCGTCGGCCTGCTCGAAGATCTCCTTGTGCATGTAGGTGTCGTGGCCGCCCATGTCGTAGGAGGCGGCCTCCCACTCGACGGTGGTCGGCTCGGACGTGGTGCGGGTGCCCTCGGTGGTGTATGTCCGGAAGTCGTCGGCCTTGAGGGTCGCCATCTCGCCGTCGTCGAGGGTCACTATCTGGCGCGTGTGGGTGACGAGTGCGGCGATGTCCGAGGCGACGAACATCTCCTTCTCGCCGATGCCGAGGACCACGGGGGAGCCGTTTCGAGCCACCACGATGCGGTCGGGGAAGTCGGCGTGCAGGACGGCGATGCCGTACGTCCCCTCGATCACCCGGAGTGCCTGGCGGACCTTCTCCTCCAGGGTCTGGGCCTGGGAGCGGGCGATGAGGTGGGTGAGGACCTCGGTGTCGGTCTCGGAGAGGAACTCGACGCCGTCCGCCTCCAGCTTCTTCCTGAGGTCGGAGGCGTTGTCGATGATGCCGTTGTGGACGACGGCGACCTTGCTGTCGGCGGACAGGTGCGGGTGCGCGTTCACATCGGAGGGGGCGCCGTGCGTGGCCCAGCGGGTGTGGGCGATGCCGGTGGTGCCCTTGAAGCGCGCCGGGACCTTGGCCTCCAGGTCACGGACCCGGCCCTTGGCCTTGACCACCTTCAGGCCGGCCGTCTTGGGGGCCGTGATGGCGATGCCCGCCGAGTCGTAGCCGCGGTACTCCAGCCGCTGCAGGCCCTCCAGCAGAAGCGGAGCAACGTCACGCTTGCCGATGTATCCGACGATTCCGCACATATATAGGTGTTCCTAGCCGTAGACGATGCGGCGCAGCTGCCTGAGCGTGAGCTCCGGCGGTGCGACCGCCCGGTATTTCAGGTCCGCCTCGATCCGGTCGAAGATCGTCGCGTTGACCAGACCCTGGGCCTGGAGCTCGCGGTGGCGGCGACGGACGTAGTCCTCGGTCGTCTCGTCGAAGTACGCGAGCACGTCCTGGATCACCCGCAGCGCCTCGCCCCGGTTAAGGGTCGTGGAGCGCGTCAGATGATCAACGAGTTCGTCGTGCACCCGGTTGATCCTGGAGTACGGGGGGCAGGTTTGCAAGAATCCTGCCCGATATCGGGCAGCGGCCTGTTGAATGTCTTATGGGGCTCTGTTCGTAAGCTGTCCATCCTGTGTCTTGTGTTACGTCGCTCATATGGACGAGTTTCAGACGCCATGGACATTCCTCGTATGGGAGTACCCGAAGAGCTCGCCGAGCGTATGAGCATGGCTGAGCAGCACGAGTACCTACGCTCGAAATTCTCCCGGCGCACCATGATCAGAGGCGGCGCCGTGACCCTCGGTGCCGTCGCCGGTGGCGTGTTCGTCCCGGGCGCGGTCGCCCAGGCGGCCGTCCCCAGCCAGGCCTCCGCCACCTACGCCGCCACCTCCGTCGGCGAGGCGGTCGACGGGGCCCTCGTCTCCCCGTTCGGCCGCCACCTCGCGTTCGGCAACGACCCGAGCACCGAGGTCACGGTCTCCTGGCAGGTCCCGACCAATGTCAAGAAGCCGTTCGTCCGGATCGGCGCGCACCCCTGGGACCTCTCCCGCAAGATCGAGGCCGAGGTGCGCACGCTCTACACCCCGGCGGGCGTCGGCGCGAGCGGCGACCACACCCAGTACTACCTGCACGCCAAGCTGACGCATCTGCGTCCGGGCAAGACGTACTACTACGGCGTCGGCCACGCGGGCTTCGACCCGGCCGAGCCGCACCTGCTCGGCACGCTGGGCACTTTCACCACCGCCCCCGACCGGTCCGAGCCGTTCACCTTCACGGCCTTCGGCGACGAGGGTGTCGGCTACCACGGCCTCGCCAACGACAGCCTGCTGCTGGCCCAGAACCCGGCCTTCCACCTGCACGCCGGCGACATCGCGTACGCCGACCCGGCGGGCGCGGGCAAGACCGCCGACACCGGCTTCGACTCGCGCATCTGGGACCAGTTCCTCGCCCAGACCGAGTCGGTCGCCAAGTCCGTGCCGTGGATGCCCGCCTACGGCAACCACGACATGGAGGCCTGGTACTCGCCCAACGGCTACGGCGGCGAGGACGCCCGCTGGAGCCTGCCGGACAACGGCCCCGACAAGACCAACCTGCCGGGCGTCTACTCCTTCGTCTACGGCAACACGGCGGTCATCTCGCTCGACGCCAACGACGTGTCCTTCGAGATCCCGGCCAACCTCGGCATCTCGGGCGGCACCCAGACCACGTGGCTGGAGGGGCAGCTCAAGAAGTTCCGCGCCTCGAAGAACGTCGACTTCATCGTGATCTTCTTCCACCACTGCGCGTACTGCACCTCCACCGCGCACTCCTCGGAGGGGGGAGTGCGCAACGAGTGGGTGCCGCTGTTCGAGAAGTACACGGTGGACCTGGTGATCAACGGCCACAACCACCAGTACGAGCGCACCGACGTCATCAAGAAGAACGCCGTCGTCAAGAAGCTGCCGATCGGCGGCACGGCGTACCCGGAGACCGAGGGAGTCGTCTACGTGACGGCGGGTGCGGCCGGCCGCAGCCTGTACGCGTTCACCGCCCCGGACTCCTACGAGGGTCACGTCGCCGACGTCGACTCCGTGGCCGCCTTCATCAACACGAAGGACGGCAAGGTCAACGAGACGGTCGCCTGGTCGCGCGTGCGCTACCTCAACTACTCGTTCCTGCGCGTGGACGTCCAGCCCGCCCACAAGGGCCGTACGGCCACCCTGACGGTCCGCGGCATCGCCGAGACCGGCGCCGAGATCGACCGCTTCACGGTCGCCCGCAAGGCCAAGTAACCACGATTCACACCGAGTTACGCCTGGAAGGCGGGGCGTAGTTCATCCGGCGGGCGGTCCTCACATGCGTTTGAGGACCGCCTGTTTGGCCATCGAGAACTCCTCGTCCGTGAGCACCCCGTCCCGGTGCAGCTCGCCGAGTTCCCGCAGCCGCCGCAGCAGCGCGTCATGGCCGTCCTCCGCCGCGGTCGTCAACTGCGGTGTGGACAGGGCCAGTTCATGTCGTACGTCCGTCTCGGCGGCGGGGTGCGGGAGGCGGGCCTGGACGGCCGCGGCGATCAGGGCCATCAGCGGGTCCTTCTTGAAGCCCCACAACTCCACCGAGTTGGGGTCGTACTTGGGCGGTGCCTTGGTCGGCGCGTGGCGCACCGCGAAGCGGAGGTAGCCGTTCTCCAGACCGGCCGACGGCCGCCACTCCACGCCGACGAGGTCCGTGACGGCGAGGGTGCGGGCACCGGCGGCGGACTTGGCGTCCTCGGTCTTCCAGTTCCACTCCAGCCGTACGTGCTCGCCGTCGAAGCTCGCGGTGCCGTCCCCGGCGGAGACGGAGAGCGGCACGGCCGGGCCCGGCAGCAGGTACTCGGCGACCGGGTCGGCCGGGACCCCGTCGAGCAGCAGGGCGCCCCGTACCTCGTCCACGAAGTACTCGGCGACGCCGTACCGGTCCGATTCCACGGTCAGTTGGTAGGGGTCGTCGCCCTCGGCGAGCCGGCCGCCGGTGGCGTGCAGCAGCGGGTCGGCGCCGTCGCGCAGCCGCAGTCGCAGCCGCCCCGACCTGCGGCCCTGTTCGAACGAGACGCCCGCCAACGCGCCCAGGGGAACGACGAGTTCGCCCAGTGTCCGGCGGAACAGGCCGACGTTCTTGTCCCGTCCGGGAGTCAGCCGCAGGGCGTCGCCGTCGAAGATCCAGGTGCCGTCCTTCTGGATGATTTCCGCCATAGCAGGGATTGTTCCACCGCCTTGGCGACAGAATGGTCTGTACCTGTCCGGCTGCATGGAAGGGACCGCTTGTGAGACACCTTGTGAGACAGCGCCACAGAACGACCCGCCTCCTCGGTTCGCTGCTGCTCGTCGCCGCCGCGAGCGTGTCCGTCGTCGGCGCGGCGCCCTCCGTCGAACCCGCCCCCGTCACCCCGCTGGGCCGGGTGGTCCCGGCGCCCGCCTCCGTCACCCCCGGCGGACAGCCGTACCGGATCACGAGCACGACCCGTATCCGCGTCGGCGAGTCACGGGAGTCGCGCCGGATCGGCGAGTACCTCGCGGGCATCCTGCGCCCCTCCACCGGCTACCGGCTCCCGGTCACCTCGCGGGGCAAGGGCGGCATCCAACTCCGGTTGGCCAAAGGCACGTTCGGCGCCGAGGGCTACCGGCTCGTCAGTGGGACCTCCGGGGTCACCATCACCGCGAGCAGGCCCGCCGGGCTCTTCCACGGCGTGCAGACCCTGCGCCAGCTCCTGCCCGCCGCCGTCGAGAAGAAGTCCGTGCAGCGCGGCCCCTGGCGGATCGCGGGCGGCACCATCGAGGACTCCCCGCGCTACGCCTACCGCGGCGCGATGCTCGACGTCTCCCGGCACTTCTTCACGGTCGCCCAGGTCAAGCGCTACATCGACGAGTTGGCGCTCTACAAGATCAACGAACTGCATCTGCACCTCAGCGACGACCAGGGCTGGCGCATCGCGATCAACTCCTGGCCCCGGCTGGCCACTTACGGCGGCTCGACCCAGGTCGACGGCGGTGCGGGCGGCTACTACACCAAGGACGACTACAAGGAGATCGTCCGGTACGCGGCCTCCCGCTATCTGGAGGTCGTCCCGGAGATCGACATGCCCGGCCACACCAACGCGGCCCTCGCCTCCTACGCCGACCTGAACTGCGACGGCGTGGCGCCCCCGCTCTACACGGGCACGGACGTCGGCTTCAGCTCGCTGTGCGTCGGCAAGGACCTCACGTACAGCTTCGTGGACGACGTGATCGGCGAGCTGGCCGCGCTCACCCCGGGCCGCTATCTCCACATCGGCGGCGACGAGGCGCACTCCACCAGCCATGAGGACTACGTCAAGTTCATGGACCGGGTGCAGCCGATCGTCGCCAAGTACGGCAAGACGGTGATCGCCTGGCACCAGATCACCGGCGCGCATCCGATCAAGGGCGCCCTCGCCCAGTACTGGGGTCTCGACGACACCGACGCCGCCGAGAAGGCCCAGGTCGCCGAGGCCGCGAAGAACGGCACCGGGCTGATCCTCTCGCCCGCCGACCGGGTCTACCTCGACATGAAGTACACCGAGGACACCCCGCTCGGCCAGGACTGGGCGGGCCTGGTCGAGGTGAAGCGGTCCTACGACTGGGACCCGGGCAACTACCTTCCCGGGGCGCCCAGTTCGGCGATCCGGGGCGTCGAGGCACCGCTGTGGACGGAGACCATCGTGACCGACGTGAACATCCAGTACATGGCCTTCCCCCGGCTGCCGGGCGTGGCCGAGCTGGGCTGGTCGCCGGCCTCGACGCACGACTGGGACACCTACAAGGTGCGGCTCGCGGCACAGGCCCCGCGCTGGGACGCGCTCGGGATCGACTACTACCGGTCGCCCCAAGTGCCGTGGCCCGCAGGGTAGTTGCTTCTCGGCATGAGGGCGGGCACCCCGGGGGACCGTACCCCGGGGTGCCCGCCTGCTTGTGTGGTCAGAACCCGGCGATGGGGTTCTTCAGGGTGCCGACGAGCTGGAGCGCGCCGGACGGGTCCGCCAGGTCCACCATCTGCTCGTTGTTGCGCAGCTGGAGCCGGTTGAGGCAGGACAGCGAGAACTCCGGGGCGAACATGTCGTACTGCCGGAACTTGTCGGCGAGTTCGGGCGCCGAGTCCTGGTACTCGCGGGTGACCTCCGCGACCGTACGCCAGAAGTCGTCCTCCTCAAGTACGCCTTCGGCGGCCAGGTTGGAGGCGAGGAAGCGGAAGAAGCAGTCGAAGACGTCGGTGAAGATCGACAGGAGCTTCTTGTCCTCGGGGACCTCGACCCGCAGCCGCTCCACCGTCGGCGGCAGCACCGCGTCCGGGTCCATGACGGCGATCTCCTCGGCGATGTCCTTGTAGATCGCGCGCTGGACGACACCGTCCTTCAGGACGAGGATCACGTTCTCGCCGTGCGGCATGAACACCAGGTCGTAGGCGTAGAAGCTGTGCAGCAGCGGAGTGAAGTACGCCCGCAGATAGCGCCGCAGCCACTCCACCGGGGTCAGCCCCGAGCGCTCGATCAGCGCGCCGGCGAAGGACGCGCCCTCGTGGTCGAGATGCACCAGCGAGGCCATCGTCGCCAGGGACTCCCCGTCCCGGAGCGAGGAGACCGGGCTCTCGCGCCACAGGGCGGCGAGCATTTTGCGGTACGGCGAGTAGCGGTCGGTCGCGGCCTCGTACTCCAGGTGCCGGTAGCCGACGGCGGCCCGCTCGCGGATGATCGACAGGCCGGTGGACCTCAACACCGGGTCGTTGTCGATGAGTTGGGCGAGCCAGTCGTTGATCGCCGGGGTCGCCTCCATGTAGGCGGCCGAAAGCCCGCGCATGAAGCCCATGTTGATGACGGACAGGGCCGTCTTCACGTAGTGCTTCTCGGGGTTGGACCGGTTGAAGAAGGTCCGGATGGACTGCTGGGCGAGGTACTCGTCGTCGCCCTCGCCGAGACAGACAAGGAGGCCGCGGGCGACCTCGGCGGCGAAGGTGACGGTGAGCTTGTTCCACCACTGCCAGGGGTGGACGGGGATGAGGAGGTAGTCGTCGGGGTCGAGACCCTTTTCAAAAAGTGTGTCGCGGAAACGGTTCAGTGTCACACTCCCCAGCTCGTCCTTGACGAACGACTCGTACTCGATGCCCACACCCGCCGTGAACGCCGCCCGTGAGCGGTGTGCGGCCAGCCAGACCAGCCGGACCGGGCTCGCGGTCTCGGGGGCGTACGAGAGGTACTCGTGGACGCCGAAGCCGAGTCGGCCGTTGTTGGCGACGAAGCAGGGGTGGCCCTCGGTCATCCCCGTCTCGATGGCCTGGAAGTCGCTCGTCACCAGCTCGCCGACCGGGAGCTGAGGCTTGGTGAGCTTGTAGCAGGTGCCGGAGAGGGTGGAGGAGATCTCCTCCAGGTACACCGGCAGGATCTCCTCGCTCAGCCCCAGCGACTTCTGCAGCTCGATGAAGAACTCCAGTGAGGCGAGGGGGAGTTCGGCGCCGTCACGGTGTCGGGTGATCGAGTCGGCATCCACCTGCCAGTGGTCGAGGGCGCGGCGGACGGCGGTGAAGCGGTACCGGGTCAGACCGTCGTCGCTGCGGACGACGTACAAGTCCCCGTCTTTCTCGACCGGTTCGGGGGTGATCAGCCGCTCGTGCGCGAACTCCGCGAGGGCCTTGCGGATCAGCTGGCGGTTGGCCTTCTCCCAGCGCTCGGGGGAGAGGTGGGCGACGGCGTCGGCGAGACTCATGCGGACACCGCCGTCGCCGCCAGGAACTGTTCGCGGGTGCAGAAGCTCAACAGGGCCATTTTCTCCGGCTTTTGGATCTCGCGCTCGGGCACGAACCCGACCGTCTTGTTCAGGGCGTGCACGGCGGTGTTCGACACATCCGGTTCTACGACGACCCGTGCGACCGCCGGGTCCTCGAAGAGCCGGGCCAGCACGGCGGTGATCACCGCGCGGGTGAAGCCGTGGACGGGTGCCTCGGTGGCCGGCGTCAGGAAGTGCATGCCGACATCACCGGGCAACGGCTCGTACAGACCGACCAGTTCGCGATACCGCGGGTCGTAGTACTCCATCAGGAAGACGGGTACCCCGTCCTGGAGGCCGAGCAGCGCCTGCTGGTGCTCGTCGGCCGCGATCTCCATGTAGGCGCGCTCGACGTCCTCCAGTTTCGCGTCCTGCATCATCCAGAACGCGGCCTTGGGGTGGGTGACCCACCGGTGCAGCAACTCGGCGTCCCGCAGCGGGTCCAGGGGGCGGAAGGTGAAGGTCATACGGCGAACTCCTGGAACGCGATGGTCTGTTCGACCGGGTAGTACTCGGTGCCGAGCAGCTCACGGATGATGTACGAGTTGCGGTACGCGCCCATGCCCAGGTCCGGGGACGTGATGCTGTGCGCGTGGACGCCCGCGTTCTGGAGGAAGACGCCCCGGCCCGTGGTGTCGATCGAGTAGTTGCGCGCGATGTCGAAGTTGCCCCGCGAGTCGTAGCGCAGCCGCTCGTGCACGGGCTTGAGGAACTCCGGCTCGGCGTACTTGTAACCGGTGGCGAGGACCAGGCCCTGCGAGCGCAGGGTGTAGTCCTTCCCCTGCTCCTCCTGGCGCAGACCGAGTTCGTAGACGCCGTCGCGGTAAGTGGCGTCGTTGAGGGAGGAGTTGGTGAGCAGCCGGGTGGGAACGGCTCCGCCGACCTTCTTCTGGTACAGCAGGTCGAAGATGTCGTTGACGAGGTCGCCGTCGATGCCCTTGAAGAGGCCCTTCTGCTCGGCCGTGAGGCGGTAGCGGGTCTGCTCGGGCAGCGCGTGGAAGTAGTCGATGTACTCCGGGGAGGTCATCTCCAGCGTGAGTTTCGTGTACTCCAGCGGGAAGAAGCGCGGTGAGCGCGTGACCCAGTTCAACTCGTAGCCGTGGACGTCGATTTCACTGAGCAGGTCGTAGTAGATCTCGGCGGCGGACTGCCCGCTGCCGACCAGCGTGATCGACTCCTTGGCCTGCAACTCCGTTTTGTGGTGCACATAGCGGGAGTTGTGGATGAAGTCACCGCCGAGACCGGCCACGGCCTCCGGGAGGTAGGGCGGGGTGCCGGTGCCGAGAACCAGGTGCCGGGCGCGGAAGACCTCACCGGCCTCGGTCCGCACGACGTAGACCTCGTCCTCGTACGTCACCTCGGTGACCGTCGTGCCGAAGCGCACGTTGGAGAGCCGGCCTGCGGCCCAGCGGCAGTAGTCGTCGTACTCGACGCGCAGCGGATAGAAGTTCTCGCGGATGTAGAAGGGGTACAGACGCCCCTTCTCCTTCAGGTAGTTCAGGAAGGAGTACGGCGAGGTCGGGTCGGCGAGGGTGACCAGGTCGGACATGAACGGGGTCTGGAGGTGGGCGCCGTCGAGGAACATGCCGGCGTGCCACTCGAAGTCGGGCTTCGAGTCCAGGAAGATCCCGTCGAGTTCGGCGATGGGCTCGGTGAGGCAGGCGAGGCCGAGGTTGAAGGGTCCGAGCCCGATGCCCACGAAGTCGTAGGTCTTGGTGGCGGGTTCAGGAAGCGCGGTCAAGGGACTCTCCCAGGTACTGCTCGGCGTGGCCGGCGATCAGGTCGAGGACGGCGGCGATGTCGTCGGCCGTCGTCTCGGGGTTGAGCAGGGTGAACTTCAGGTAGTGGCGGCCCGCGACCTTGGTGCCCGCGACCACCGCGTCACCGGAGGCGAACAGGGCCTTGCGGGCGTACAGGTTGGCGCGGTCGATCTCGGCGGGGTCGGTGACGGCGGCCGGGATGTAGCGGTAGACGAGGGTGGAGAGCGAGGGCTCGACGACCACGTCGAACCGCAGGTCGGCGGCCAGCAGCTTCCAGCCCTCCTCGGCCAGGTCGCAGACCTCGTCGAAGAGTTGGCCGATGCCGTCGGCGCCCATCACGCGCAGGGTCATCCAGAGCTTGAGCGCGTCGAAACGGCGGGTGGTCTGGAGGGACTTGTCCACCTGGTTGGGGATGCGCTCCTGCACCATGCGGCGCGGGTTGAGGTAGTCCGCGTGGTAGGTCGCGTGGCGCAGGGTGTCGGCGTCGCGGACCAGCAGGGCGGACGAACTCACCGGCTGGAAGAAGGACTTGTGGTAGTCCACGGTGACCGAGTCGGCGCGCTCGATGCCGTCGATCCGGCTCCGGTGCCTGAGGGAGGCGAGCAGCCCGCAGCCGTAGGCCGCGTCGACGTGCATCCACACCCCGAACTGCTCGCACAGTTCGGCGACTTCGGGCAGCGGGTCGATGGAGCCGAAGTCGGTGGTGCCGGCGGTGGCGACGACGGCCATCGGGACGAGCCCGGCCGACTTGCAGCGCTCCAACTCCCGGGCGAGGGCGACCGTCTGCATCCGCTTGTCGGCGCCGACGGGTATCGACACGACGGCGTCCTGCCCGAGGCCCAGCAGTTTCGCGGACTTCTTCACGCTGAAGTGGCTGACCTCGGAGGCGAAGATGCGCAGTTTGGCGAGCGTGTCGGTCTTCGCCTCCTCGCGGGCCAGCAGCAGGGCCTGGAGGTTGGACTGGCTGCCGCCGGAGGTGAACACCCCGTCGGCGTGCGGCCCGAGGCCGATCCGCTCGTTCGTCCAGTCGATCAGCTTGCGCTCGATGAGCGTGCCGCCGGCCGACTGGTCCCAGGTGTCCAGGGAGGAGTTGACGGCGGAGAGCACCGCCTCGCCGAGCACCGCCGGGATGACGACCGGGCAGTTGAGGTGGGCGAGATAGCGCGGGTGGTGGAAGTAGATCGCGTCCCGCAGATAGACCTCGTCCAGCTCGTCGAGCACCGCGGCGGTGTCGTGCAGCGGGCGGTCGAGGTCGATGCGGTCGATGAGGGGGGAGAGGGCGTCGACCGTGACGCCGGTGAACGGTCGTTCCGTGGTGGCGAGTTTGGCCGCCACCCGCTCCACGCCTTCAGTCACGGAGCGGCGGTAGTGCTCCGCGGTCGTGTCATTGAGCAGGTGCGAGCGCATGTGGGGGTCCTCCGGGGTGGGGACGGGCTTTGAACTTAGGTAAGGCTAACCTAACTTAACTCTCTCGAAACCCACCCCTCCCGTGACTGGTGTGACTCACGCCTCACCCGGCTTCGCGCAACTGCTCCTCGCTGAGCCCCTGCCGCCAGTACCCCACGAAGGTCACCCGCCGCCGGTCGACCCCGCGCTCACCCACGAAGTGCCGCCGCAGCGCCTTCACTTGACCGGACTCGCCCGCGATCCACACGTACGGCCGCTCGGCGGACGGGAGTAGGGCAGCGCGCAGGGCGCCGAGGGCCATGGGGGACCCCTCGGCGCCCTCGTTCTCCCGCACCAGCCAGGTCACCTCGACATCGGCGGCGGACACCAAGTCCTGGGCGTCACCGGCATGTCGGACCTCCAGCCACACCCGCGCAGGCATGCCCGCGGGCAGCGCTTCGAGAATCGCGGACACGGCGGGGACGGCGGTCTCGTCGCCCCAGACGACCACGAGATCGGTGTCCTCCGGCGGCCGGAACCGAATCGCCCGGTTGTCCGCGACGGCCGGCCCGAGCAGCACGACCCGGTCCCCGGCGCAGGCGCGTGAGGCCCACCGGGAGGCGGGCCCGGCGGGCTCGTGCAGTACGAAGTCGATGTCGATCTCGTCGGGATCGCGGTGCAGCGCGCGGAGCGTGTACGACCGCATCACCGCCCGTACGCCGTCCGGCAGTTCACGCCAGGCCTGCCACCACCCGTCACCGAGCTCGTACGGCACGGCGGGCTCCGACTGACCCGGATGCGGCAGGAAGAGCGACAGGGACTGATCACACCCGTTGGAGAAGAAGCACGCCAGGTCGTCCCCACCAAAGGAGACACGAACGAGAGACGGCCCGAGCCGCTCCGTCCGCAAGACGTGAAGCGAGAAGAAGCGGAACGGGCCGGTCATAGGGGTTCCTTCAAAGAAACGTGAGGCTTAAAGGGGCGCGGGGAACTGCGCGACCAGCCCCCACCGGCCCGCAGTTCCCCACGAAAGCGCAACAACCCCTAAATCAGCTGACCTTCTTCGCGTTCTCGATCGCCTTCGCCAGATCCTCAAGCAACGGCGCGCACTTGGCGTACGACAGAATCGGCTCGGGGTTCCGCGCGATGACCTGCCCCGCCTTCACCGCGGGCAGCTTCTTCCACGTGCCCTCGGTGATGTCCGCGGGCTGAATCGCCGAGGTCCGGTTGTCCATCATGATGATGTCCGCACCGTACTTGTCGACGTTCTCCCAGCTCAGGTTCTCGTACCAGCCACCGCTCGCCTTCAGCGCGGCGGCGGACGGCTCGACGAAGTTCACGCCGAGTGCCTTGTAGTACTCCAGGTCGACGGAGAGGTTGGACCCGGAGACGTAGAAGATGTCCTGGCTCGCGGAACCGGCGAGGACCTTGATGTCCGGCTTGGCCTTGGCGGCGGCGCGCAGCCGGGCGGCGGCGTCCTCGAACCGCTTCTTCGCCGCGGTGATGGTGGACGAAGTGGTGTCCGCGCCAAGGGACTTGGCGAGTTCCAGCATCCGCGCGAGCGGCGTCGGCAGCTGGACGTCGTACACCGAGATACCGACGGTCGGCGCGCCCACGGCGAGGATCTTCTTCTTCGACTCCTCGGGGACGTACCAGAGCGTGCCGGCCGCGTCGAACATCGTGGTGATGAGGACGTCGGGGGAGAGGGCCGCGTACTTCTCGATGTTGAACTGGCCCCACTCGTTGCCGATGATCGTGACCTTGCTGATGTCCAGGTCGCCGGCCTGCACGTCGGCCTTGCCGTCCTTCATCTTCGTCGGTCCGAAGACGCCCTTGGACTCGATGCCGTAGTCGTGCAGCGCGGCGGCGACACCGATGAACGAGACGATGTTCGCGGGGGTCTTGTCGGTCTTCGCGGTCTGGCCGCGGTCGTCCTTGAAGCTCCACGGCCCGGACTTCGCGGCCGTCGTCTCCTTGTCCGAGCCACCGCTTTTCGCGTCGTCGTCGCCGCAGGCCGCGAGCACGGCGCCGAGGCCGAGGGCGCCGCCCGCGGCGAGGATGCCGCGGCGGGAGAGATGGGTGGCACGGGCGTTGGACATGTGTGGCTGCTTTCGAACAGGGCGGATCACCCGCCGGACAATTCGAAGGTAGGTTAGCCTAACCTCACTGAATGTCCAGCGGGCGGGGTGTCCGCCGTTCGCACCCCGCGCACATTGGCTTTCAACCTCCTTGTCCCGTCCGTCCGTTGTGATCATGCTCGTTCGTAGCGAGCCCTGCGCACTGATGTTCGGTGACATTCGGAGGTGGAGTGGCTACCACGGTGGAAGCGACGGATGTGGACGCGGTGGTGCGGAGCGACGCGGCACTGCTGGAGGATGACCTCGCCGAGTTCCTCGGCTCACTGACCGCCCCGGCACGGGCGGCGGCCTCCGTCTACGACACGGCGCTACGGCGCTCCCTGTACGAACCGGTCGCCGACGCCGTCGGCTCCAGGACCGGCCAGCAGGCGCTGCCCCCCACCGCCGCGACACCCGGCGGCCGGGCTCCGCTGCGCCCCTCGATGGTCTACTGGGCCTACCGCAACTACCGGGGTTTTCCTGGTGAGTTGGCGGGGGACGACATGGCCGCCGAGCTGGCCGTCGTCCGCCGTACGGCAGTAGCAGTAAGGATTCTTCTCAAAGCCGCCGTCGCCCTCGACGACATCCAGGACGGCAGCGACGTCCGCTACGGCGAACCCGCCCTCCACACCGTCCACGGCACACCCCTCGCCCTCAACACCGGCGCCTGGCTGATCGTGTCCGCGCTCCGGCACGCGGCCGACCCGGCCGTCGTGGACAGCCTGGTGCACTCGGTCGGCGACGGCTTCACCGGACAGGCCGTCGACATGTCCTCGCGTACGGCGCTCACCCGCGCCGAGCTGCTGGCCGCGCCGCGCGCCGTCCGGGTCGGCTTCTGGGAGGAGACGGCCGCGCTCAAGACCGGCACCCTCTTCCGGATGCCGCTCGACGCGGCGCTCGCGGGACTGCGGGTGGTCGAGGACGACCGGCTCGCACTGGACGGCGCGATGCGCCAACTCGGCCTTGCCAGCCAGCTGTTCAACGACCTCACCGACTTCGTACCGGAACTCGGCGGCGCCGACACCCACGAGGACTTCGACGGCCTCGGCAACCGGGTCCTCCTGGAACTCCTCGACGGCGCACCGCCCGAAGCGGAATTCAAACCGTACGTTTTCGGTCACCCGCGACTGGAGCGGACGCTGCTCGCGCTCGCCGAGGAGGCCGTGGCCCTGAAGCGCGCCGCGAAGGACACCGTCCACGGGGTGTGCCGCTCCGAGCGCAGTGCCGCCTACTTCGACGTGACGATCGAACGCAAGGGCCACCTCGTCGACCGTCTGCTCGCGACCGTCCGGCAGCGGAGCGGCCTATGACGGACAGGGCGACCCGACGGCTGAGGAACGGCACCCGTACCTGGCACGAAGCCCTGGAACGCACCGGATTCGCCACCGCGCTGCTCGCCGGTGCCCTCCCGCTCGACCGCTACGTCGGTCAACTCGCCGCGTACCGGCTGGTGTTGGAGACGCTGGAGACCGAACTGGCCCGTGCCACCTGCCCCGCCGTCGGCTCGGTCTGGTCCCCCGACCTCGCGAAGCTCCGCCTCCTCGAACGCGACCTCCGCCACTTCGCCACCTTGGGCGTGACCCCCGAACCCGGCCCCGCCGCCACGGAGTTCGCCGACGAGATCCGGCACTCCGGCGCCACCGAACTCCTCGGTTTCCTCTACGTGTTGGAGGGCTCCACCCTCGGCGCCCGCTTCCTGCTCCGGTACGTCACCGAGGCGTACCGGCTCACGGACGGGCACGGCACGTCGTACTACGGCAGCGGCGACCGAGCCCGCTGGGCGGCCCTCACCGAGCGCCTCGACCGGACGCTCGGCGAACCCGCCGTACAGGACAGGGTGTTGGCCGCCGCCGAGCGGGCCTACCGGCATGTGGCCCTGATCTCGGCGGAGTTGTCGGCGGGGCTGGGCAGCCCGGCCCCCGAGCCGGTCCAGGGGTCTTTGCGGGCCGGGCCGACACGGCCATGACGGTCGCGCCGGCCGCCACGGTGACCTGGTTTCCGCGCTCGGCGCGGAAGTCCAAGCGAAGATGAGCGGCGCCGGCCCGTCGGGAACCGGCACCCCCGCTGCGGCGGCAGTCGGTGCGGATGCGGCCCTCGCGTACGCCGGCCGGTCTCCGGGGGCCAGGACGCGACGCTGCCCGGCCCCCGAGCGGGTCTGGCCGCCTCTCAGCCCGCGAGGCCCAACTCGCGCGCGATCAGCATCCGTTGGACCTCGCTGGTGCCCTCGCCGATCTCCAGGATCTTGGAGTCGCGCCACATCCGGGCCACCGGGTACTCGTTCATGAAGCCGTAGCCGCCGTGCACCTGGGTGGCGTCGCGGGCGTTGTCCACGGCGATCGTGGAGGAGTACAGCTTGGCGAGGGCCGCCTCCTTCTTGAAGGGCTCGCCGGCGACCAGGCGGGAGGCCGCGTCGCGCCAGGCGAGGCGGGCGGTGTGGGCCTTCATCTCCATGTCGGCGATCTTGAACTGGATGGCCTGGTTGGCGCCGATCGGCCGCCCGAACGCGTGCCGTTCCCTGGCGTACTTCACCGACTCGTCCACGCAGCCCTGCGCGAGACCGGTGGCGAGGGCCGCGATGGCGATCCGGCCCTCGTCCAGGATGCGCAGGAACTGGGCGTAGCCGCGGCCCTGTTGACCCAGCAGGTTCGCCGCCGGGACCCGGACGTCCGCGAAGGACAGCTCACGGGTGTCCGAGGCGTTCCAGCCGACCTTCGAGTACGGCGCCGCGACCGTGAAGCCGGGCGTCCCGGACGGCACGATGATCGCCGAGATCAGCGGCTTGCCGTCGGGCTTGCGGCCGGTGACCGCGGTGACCGTCACCAGACCCGTGATGTCCGTACCGGAGTTGGTGATGAAGCACTTCGAGCCGTTGATCACCCACTCGTCGGTGTCCGGGTCCAGGCGGGCCGTCGTCCGCGTCGCGCCCGCGTCGGAGCCGCCGTCCGGCTCGGTCAGCCCGAAGGCGCCGAGGATCTCGCCGGAGCACAGCCGGGGCAGCCACTCGGCCTTCTGGGCGTCGGTGCCGAAGAGATGGATCGGCATCGCGCCGAGCGAGACGCCCGCCTCCAAGGTGATCGCCACCGAGGAGTCGACACGTGCCAGCTCCTCCAGGACCAGGCCGAGGGCCAGGTAGTCGCCGCCCATCCCGCCGTGTTCCTCGGGGAACGGCAGCCCGAACAGGCCCATGCGGCCCATCTCGCGGACGATCTCGTACGGGAACTCGTGCCGCTCGTAGAAGTCGCCGATCTTCGGCGCCACCACGTCGTGCGCGAACTCCTCGACCGTACGGCGGAGTTCTTCCAGCTCGGGGGAGAGACGGTGGTCCATGGCGGTCACTGCTCCTTGTGGGGCTGTGTCGTTTTACCGAGTGCGCGGACGGTGCGGGACGGGCTGGGTCGGCCCAGTTGTTCGGCCATCCACACGCTGGTGGCGGTGAGACGGGCGAGGTCGACTCCGGAGTCGATGCCGAGACCCTGGAGCATCCACACCAGGTCCTCGGTCGCGAGATTGCCGGTGGCGGACTTGGCGAACGGACAGCCGCCGAGGCCGCCCGCGGAGGCGTCCACGGTGGTGACGCCGTGCTGGAGCGCGGCCAGGGTGTTGGCGAGGGCCTGGCCATAGGTGTCGTGGAAGTGCACGCCCAACACGGAGGTGGGGACGTGCTGTTCGTTGAGCGAGGCGAGAAGTTCCAGGACATGCCCGGGAGTTGCCACGCCGATCGTGTCGCCGAGGCTCAGTTCGTCGCAGCCCATGTCGACCAACGCCCGGCAGACACGCACCACTTGGGCGATCGGGACCGCACCCTCCCAGGGGTCGCCGAAGCACATCGACAGATAGCCGCGCACATGGGCGCCCTCCTCCTTGGCGCGGGCCACGACCGGGGCGAACACGGCCAGCGACTCGTCCACCGTGCGGTTGAGGTTGGCCTTGGCGAAGGACTCGGTGGCGCTGGCGAAGACGGCGACGCGGTTCGCGTCCAGGGCCAGGGCCCGGTCCAGGCCGCGGCCGTTCGGCACGAGGACGGGGAGGTGCACCTCCGGCAGGTCCCGCACGAGCGGGAACAGCTGCTCGGCGTCGGCCAGTTGGGGCACCCACTTGGGGTGGACGAAACTGGTGGCCTCGATGGTGGTCAGGCCCGCGTCGGCCAGCCGCCGGATGAACTCGGCCTTGACCTCGGTGGGCACGGTCGACTTCTCGTTCTGGAGTCCGTCACGGGCCCCGACCTCGTGGATGCGCACCCGCGCGGGCAGATCGGGGGCCGGTACGACCATCGGGAGTGTCACTGGTCCTCCTCCGCAGGTGCGACGACCAGGGGTGTGTCGATCACGGGTGTGACGACCGCCAGTACCTGGTCCATGGCGACCGTCGCGCCCGGTGTCACGTCGAGTTCGGCGACGGTGCCGGCGTGCGGTGCGGAGACGACGTGCTCCATCTTCATCGCCTCGACCACCAACAGGCTCTGTCCGGCCACCACTTGATCCCCTACGGCGACCTTCACCACGGTCACCGTCCCCGGCATCGGCGCGGTCAGCGACCCGGCACCGGACCGGTCGGCCCCGCTGAGCGAGGCGGCCACCGGATCGTGGTCCCGCACCTGCCAGGCGTCCCCGTCCCGGCCCAGCCAGTCACCGGCCCGCCGGAAGGTGTGCCGCACCCCGTCGAGGGTGACGGCGACCTGGTCCTCGGTCACGGTGTGGCTGCCGCGCGGGACGTACTCCACGGGCTCGGTGACCTTCAGGTGGAAGCCGACCGGCCTCGGAGTGCCGCCCAGCCGCCACCCGCTCGGCACCGAGAACGGGTCGGTCCAGCCCCCGCCCTCCGGCCGCAGCGCGTCCAGCCGTACGGCCGCTGCCGCCTCGTAGACCTCCTCGGGCACCTCGTCCGGGATGAGGGAGTCCGCCTCGCGCTCGACGAGTCCGGTGTCCAACTCGCCCGCCACGACCGCCGGATGGGCCAGCAGCCGCCGTAGGAACCCGGCGTTCGTCGGCACGCCCAGGGTGACCGAGTCCGCGAGGGCGGCCCGGAGCTTCCGGAGCGCGGTCGCGCGGTCGGGGCCGTAGCCGATGACCTTGGAGAGCATCGGGTCGTAGAGGCTGCCCACCTCGGTGCCCTCGGAGAGGCCGGAGTCGGTGCGGACGCCGTCGCCGGAGGGTTCGTGCAGCTTCAACACCGTGCCGCCGGACGGCAGGAACCCGCGCGAGGGGTCTTCGGCGCAGATCCGCGCCTCCACCGCATGCCCGGTGAGTGCGATGTCCTCCTGCGCGAAGGGCAGCCGCTCGCCCGCCGCCACCCGCAGCTGCCACTCCACCAGGTCGAGCCCGGTCACCAACTCCGTTACCGGATGCTCCACTTGGAGGCGGGTATTCATCTCCATGAAGTAGTACGACGACGGGTCGTTCCCGGGGACGATGAACTCCACCGTGCCCGCGCCCGCGTACCCGCACGAGCGGGCCGCCTGGACCGCCGCCTCGCCCATCGCCGCGCGCGTGGCCTCGTCGAGGAGCACGCTCGGGGCCTCCTCGACGACCTTCTGGTGCCGGCGCTGCAAGGAGCACTCGCGCTCGCCGAGATGGACGACGTTGCCGTGGCCGTCGGCCAGGACCTGGATCTCGATGTGCCGGGGCCGGTCCACCCACCGCTCGACGAGCAGCGTGTCGTCGCCGAAGGAGGCGCGGGCCTCGCGGCGGGCGGCGGCGATCTCGTCGTCCAGGAGGCTGAGGTCGCGGACCAGGCGCATGCCCTTGCCACCACCGCCGGCCGAGGGCTTGAGGAGGACGGGCGCGTCCAACTCGTGTGCCGCTTTGGCGAGTTCGGGGTCGCGACCGCCGGGGACGACCGGGACACCGGCCGCCTCCACCGTCTCCTTGGCGCGGATCTTGTCGCCCATGAGGGCGATCGCGTCCGCCGGAGGGCCGATGAAGACCAGCCCGGCGTCGGCGCACGCGCGCGCGAAGGCCGCGTTCTCGGCGAGGAAGCCGTAGCCGGGGTGCACGGCCTGCGCGCCCGTGCGGGCGGCGGCCTCCAGCAGCCGGTCCACGGACAGATAGCTCTCGGCCGCCGGGGCGGGACCGATCCGTACCGCCGTGTCGGCCTCCCGGACGTGCCGGGCGTCCGCGTCGGCGTCTGAGAAGACGGCCACCGAGCGCACACCGAGCGAGCGCAGGGTGCGGATCACGCGGACCGCGATCTCGCCCCGGTTGGCCACCAGGACCGTCTCGAACATGTCGGCCGTCTTGGGCATCTCGGGCACCCTCATCACATCCGGAAGACGCCGAACTGGGGGTTTCCCAGGGGCGCGTTGGCACAGGCGGTCAGGGCGAGACCCAGCACCTGGCGGGTCTCCAGGGGGTCGATGACCCCGTCGTCCCAGAGGCGGGCGGTCGCGTAGTAGGCGTTGCCCTGGCGCTCGTACTGCTGCCGGATCGGGTCCTTGAAGGCGTCCTCGTCCCCGGCGGGCCAGGACTCGCCGCGCGCCTCCAACTGGTCGCGCTTCACCGTCGCGAGGACCGACGCGGCCTGCTCGCCGCCCATCACGGAGATCTTGGCGCCGGGCCACATCCACAGGAAGCGGGGGGAGTACGCCCGGCCGCACATCGAGTAGTTGCCCGCGCCGTACGAGCCGCCGACGACCACCGTCAGTTTCGGCACGCGCGCGCAGGCGACGGCGGTGACCATCTTGGCGCCGTGTTTGGCGATGCCGCCCGCCTCGTAGTCCTTGCCGACCATGAACCCCGAGATGTTCTGGAGGAACACGAGCGGGATGCCGCGCTGGTCGCACAGCTCGATGAAGTGGGCGCCCTTCTGGGCGGATTCGGAGAACAGGATGCCGTTGTTGGCGACGATGCCCACCGGGTGGCCGTGGATCCGGGCGAAGCCGGTGACCAGGGTCTGCCCGAACTCGGCCTTGAACTCCGAGAAGCGCGAGCCGTCGACCACGCGCGCGATGATCTCCCGTACGTCGTAGGGGGTACGGGAGTCGACCGGGACGGCGCCGTAGATCCCGTAGGGGTCGACCTTCGGCTCGACCGCCTCGGTGACCTCCCAAGGGAGCGGTCCGCGCGCGGGGAGCGTGGCGGCGATGTTCCGGACGATCCGCAGGGCGTGCGCGTCGTCCTCCGCGAGGTGGTCGGTGACGCCCGACACGCGCGCGTGGACGTCACCGCCGCCCAGCTCCTCGGCGGTGACGACCTCGCCGGTGGCGGCCTTCACCAGGGGAGGCCCGCCGAGGAAGATGGTCCCCTGATTCCGCACGATGACGGCCTCGTCGCTCATCGCCGGGACGTAGGCCCCACCGGCGGTGCACGACCCCAGCACGGCGGCGATCTGAGGCACGCCCGCCCCCGACATCCGGGCTTGGTTGTAGAAGATCCGCCCGAAGTGCTCACGGTCCGGGAACACCTCGTCCTGCATGGGCAGGAAGGCACCCCCGGAGTCGACGAGATAGATGCACGGAAGCCGATTCTCCAGGGCGATCTCCTGGGCCCGCAGATGCTTCTTCACGGTCATCGGGTAGTACGTCCCGCCCTTGACCGTGGCGTCATTGGCGACGATCACGCACTCGCGCCCGCTCACCCGCCCGATCCCGGCGATCACACCGGCGGCCGGGGCGGCCCCGTCGTACATCCCGTCGGCGGCCAGTGGCGCCAGCTCCAGGAAGGGCGAGCCGGGGTCGAGCAGCGTGTCGACGCGGTCGCGGGGAAGCAGCTTGCCGCGCGCGGTGTGCCGCTCCCGGGCCCGCTCACCCCCGCCGAGCCGGGCCGCGGCCAGCTTGGTGCGCAGCTCCTCGCCCAACGCGCGGTGCGCCGCCTCGTTGGCCCGCCACGCCTCCGACGCGGGATCCGCCGCGCTCGTCAGCTCCGGTGCCTCTTGCATCTGTGGGTCCCCTCGCACAGCGATCGACCGCTCTCGGCTGTTAATGAGCGTTAACCATTTCCTTCAGGTTAACGACCGCTAACCTCCCTGTCTAGAATTGCTTTCATGACCACGAGAACCGACGCCCCCACCCGCCGCGAGCAGATCCTCAAGGAGGCCGCGCGGCTCTTCGCCGAGCGGGGATTCCACGGCGTCGGCGTGGACGAGATAGGCGCCGCGGTCGGCATCAGCGGCCCCGGCCTCTACCGCCACTTCCCGGGCAAGGACGCGATGCTCGCCGAGCTCCTGGTAGGCATCAGCGGCCAGCTCCTGACAGGCGCGAAGCGCCGACTGGCGGAGGCGGAGGGCATGACCTCCTCCGAGCCCCTCCTCGACTCCCTCATCGAGGGCCACATCGACTTCGCCCTCGACGACCGCCCCCTGATCACCCTCCACGACCGAGAACTGGACCGCCTCCGCGACACCGACCGCAAACTGGTCCGCCAGCTCCAGCGCCAGTACGTCGAACTGTGGGTGGAGGTCGTCCGGGACGTATACCCGGACCTGGCCGAACCCAGCGCGCGATCAGCGGTCCACTCGGTCTTCGGCCTGCTCAACTCGACACCGCACCTGGGGCGACCGGGGTCGTTGCCTGGACGGGGGGCGACGGCGGAACTGCTGCACCGGATGGCGCGGGGGGCGTTCGGAGCGGCGGCTTCGGCAGGCTGACGGATCCGGGCCGGGGCCGGGAGCCGCGAACCGAGGGCCGCCGAACGAGAAACGGAAGCCGCAAGCCGCAAGCCGCAGGCTGGAGGCTGGGGGCGCGAAGCCGGAAACCGGAAGCCGAGGGCCGAGGATCGGAGGCCGGAGGCGCGAAGCCGGAAACCGAAGTCGAGGGCCGGACCGGAGATCGGAAGCCGTAAGCCGGAAGCCGAAGGCTGGAGGCGCGAAGCCGAAAACGGGAGGCTGAGGGCGGAGGACCGGAGGCGCGAAGCCCGAGGCCGGAAGTCGAAGGCCGAGGTGCGGAGACCGGAAGTCGTAAGCCGAAGGCTAGAGGCTGGAGGCGCGAAACCGGAGACCGGAAGTCGAAGGCCGAGGTGCGGAGACCGGAAGTCGTAAGCCGAAGGCTGGAGGCGCGAAGCCCGAGACCGGAAGTCGAAGGCTGGGGGGCGGAGACCGGACAGCCGAGAGCAGAGGGTCGACGGCCGGAGACCAAAAACCGGAAGCCGAGGGCCGGAGACCGGAAGCCCTTCGGGCAGAGGCCGGGCCGCAAGCCGCGGATCGGGTGCGGTCGGCGGACGCAGGCGCTGCCGGCGACGCGGGCGCGGTTGCCGACGCGGGCGCGGGCGAGCCGCCCCCGGGGTCCGGGGCGGAGCCCCGTGGCGGGGCCTCTCGGCCCACCGAGTCGGGCGGGTGGGTGGGCAAAGGCGGCGTGACGAGCGTTACGTGTCCGTTCCGCTGGACGGTCTCCCTACTCGCCGGTACCGTGATGTTCTGAGCAAGCGCTTAGACATGCGTCAGGTATCCATGCGGAGGTGGCGGCGGTGCGCCGTACTGTGTTCAACGAGGACCACGAGGCGTTCCGGGAGACCCTGCGGGCCTTCATCGAGGCCGAGGTCGTCCCCGTCTACGACGAGTGGTTCGCCGCCGGCCAGGCGCCGCGCGAGTTCTACTACAAGCTCGCCGAGCTCGGCGTCTTCGGCATCCGCGTGGACGAGGAGTACGGCGGCGCCGGCATCGACTCGTACAAGTTCGAGGCCGTCCTCTACGAGGAGACCGCGCGCGCGGGTGTCTCCTTCGGCGGCTCCGGTGTGCACGTGCTGCTCGGCCTGCCCTACATCAAGCTGCTCGCCAACGACGAGCAGAAGAAGAAGTACCTCCCGAAGTTCGTCTCCGGCGAGGAGATGTGGGCCATCGCGATGACGGAGCCGGGCACCGGTTCCGACCTCGCGGGCATGAAGACCACCGCCAAGCTCTCCGAGGACGGCACGCACTACGTCCTCAACGGCGCCAAGACCTTCATCACCGGCGGCGTGCACGCCGACCGCATGATCGTCTGCGCCCGCACCTCCCCGTCCACCAAGGAGGACCGCCGCCACGGCATCTCCCTCTTCGTGGTGGACACCAAGGCCGAGGGCTACTCGGTAGGCCGCAAGCTCGACAAGCTCGGCCTGAAGACCTCCGACACCGCCGAGCTGGCGTTCGTCGACGTCAAGGTGCCCGTCGAGGACCTCCTCGGCGAGGAGAACAAGGGCTTCTACTACCTGGGCCACAACCTCGCCTCCGAGCGCTGGGGCATCGCCTTCGGCGCCTACGCGCAGGCCAAGGCCGCCGTCCGGTTCGCCAAGCAGTACGTCCAGGACCGCGTGGTCTTCGGCCAGCCCGTCGCCGCGTTCCAGAACACCAAGTTCGAACTGGCCGCCTGCCAGGCCGAGGTGGACGCCGCCGAGGCCGTCGTCGACCGCGCCACCGAGGCCCTGGACGCCGGCGAGCTGACCCCCGCCGAGGCGGCCAGCGCCAAGCTGTTCACCACCGAGGTCGCGCACCGCGTGATCGACCGCTGCCTCCAGCTGCACGGCGGCTACGGCTTCATGAACGAGTACCCGATCGCCCGCCTGTACGCGGACAACCGCGTCAACCGCATCTACGGCGGCACCAGCGAGATCATGAAGACGATCATCGCCAAGGACATGGGTCTGTAAGGTCCCGGCAATTACTGCCCGGTACAACTAACCCCATGAACCAGGCACTACAGGATCTCCTCGATCTGCTCGACCTGGAGCAGATCGAGGAGAACATCTTCCGCGGCGAGTCCCGCTCCGCCGTCGTCCCCCGCGTGTTCGGGGGCCAGGTGGCGGCCCAGGCCCTGGTCGCCGCCGGACGGACGGTCCCCGCCGACCGGTACGCGCACTCCCTGCACGCGTACTTCCTGCGCACGGGCGACCCCGGCGCGCCCATCGTCTACACCGTCGAGCGGATCCGCGACGGCCGCTCCTTCACCACCCGCCGCGTGCTCGCCGTCCAGCACGGCCGGCCGATCTTCGCGCTGTCGGCGTCCTTCCAGGCGTACGAGGAGGGCCTCGACCACCAGGCCCCCATGCCGCCCGCGCCCGACCCGGAGACCGTGCCCACGAGCCGCGAGCGGCTGCTCGGCTACGACCACCTCGATCAGGGGATCGTTGAACGATTCCTGGAGGCGCGTCAGGCGATCGACCTCCGGTACGTCGACGACCCGCCGTACGGCCGCTTCGGCGAGCCGCGCGAACCGCACTCCCAGGTCTGGTTCCGCACCAACGGCAAGCTTGTGGACGACCCCCTGCTCCACGTAGTACTCGCGACCTACGTCTCCGACATGACCCTCCTCGACTCGATCCTCCTCGCGCACGGCCGCGGCGGCTGGGCCGTAGGAGACGTCGTAGGGGCCTCGCTCGACCACGCGATGTGGTTCCACCGGCCGTTCCGCGCGGACGAGTGGCTGCTCTACGACCAGGAGTCGCCCTCGGCGTACGGCGGACGCGGGCTCGGGCAGGCCCGGATCTACACGCAGGACGGCCGGCTGGCCGTTTCGGTCATCCAGGAGGGTGTCGTCCGGGTTCCTCGGGAACACTGAGGGGCATGGCAGAAGCAGAGGAAACCGAGGGCGGCGGCGAGTCCACCCTCACGGTGATCGTCGCGGCCGTCGCCAACCTGGGGATCGCGCTGGCCAAGGCGGTCGCGGGCGTCATCAGCGGCTCCAGCGCGATGCTCTCCGAGGCCGCGCACTCCGTCGCCGACACGGTCACCGAACTCCTCCTCCTCACCGCCCTCAAGCGCAGCGAGAAACCCGCCGACGAGGAACACCCCCTCGGCTACGGCCCCGAGCGCTACATCTGGGCGATGCTCGCCGCCGTCGCCACCTTCGTGGGCGGCGCCGTCTTCTCGATCTACGACGGCATCCACACCCTGGTCGCCGGCGAGGACCTGGGCGACCCGCTGATCTCCTACATCGTGCTCGGCGTCGCCTTCCTCCTGGAGGGCTACTCCCTGCGGACGGGCGTACGCCAGGCGCGCGGCGAGGCGGCCCGCTTCGACGCCTCCTTCAAGCGCTACCTCCGCTACACCCCCGACACCGCGGTGAAGGCCGTAGTACTGGAGGACTCCGCCGCCCTGGTCGGCCTGGTCCTCGCGGCCGGCGGCCTGCTCGGCGGACAGCTCACCGGCTCCGGCGTCTGGGACGGCATCGCGTCCCTCTGCATCGGCCTCCTGCTGCTCTACGTCGCCTGGGTCCTCGGCCGCTCCAACGCCGAACTCCTCATCGGCCGCCCCCTGCCCAAGCCCATGCGGGACCGCATCCGGGAAGAGCTGCTCGGGGTCGAACACATCGAAGCCGTACTGGAGTTGACGACCCTCGTGCAGGGCCCGCGCGAGGCGCTGGTCGCCGCGAAGATCGACTTCCGGGACCGGTCGAGTGCCGCACAGATCGAGTGGGCCTGCGAACAGGCCGAACAGCGGCTGCGGGAGGCGTTCCCGTCGGTGAACCGGGTGTATCTGGACCCGACGCCGGGGTACGCGCAGCGCCGGGCGGAGGGGCTCAACCCCTGGCCGTGAACTCCTGGCCATGACAAGGGAGTCGAGCCGCGACGAGCCGGGCGGTCAGGACAGCCCCGACTCCGCCAGCAGATACGCCGTCAGCGGGTCGTAGTACCTGGGGCTGACCACATGGTCGTCGAGCGGGACGGCCACCTGGAGGGTGCCCTCGGACTCGGCGAGGAAGAGCGCCGGGTCGTTGCAGTCCGCGTAGCCGACGGAGTCGACGCCGTGCCGGCCCGCGTAGCCCGCCCAGCCGTGGTCGGCGACGACCAGGTCGGGCAGCGGGCGGCCCTCGCGCTCCATGGCGGTGAGGATCGCCTTCATCGGCTCACCGGAGTGCGTGTGCCAGAGCGTGGCGCCGTGCTCCAGGACGGCCACGTCCGCGAACTGCATGACGTACCCCTCCTCCGTCTGGAGTCCCTCCGGGATCACCACGATCTCGCAGCCGGCCGTGCGCAGCGCGGCGGCCGTGGAGTGGTGCACTTCGAGCAGACCGCCCGGGTGACCGGTCGCGAACAGCACCCGCTGCTGCCCGTCGGCCGCCTTGCGCAGCCGCGCGGCGAGCCGGTCGAGCGCCGCGACCGTCAGCTCCGGGTCAATGGTGTCCTGGCCGTAGCGGTACTCGGGATCGTCGTTCACCCCCACCCGCTCCGCCATCACCGCGAGCACGTCCTGCTCGTCGGACCAGCGGTTGCCGAGCTCCAGACCGAGCCAGTAGTGGCGGTCGCCGTTGGCCAGCTTGCGGTAGTGGGAGAGGTTGTTCTCGCGGGGGGTGGCTACGTCGCCCGCGATACGGGTCTTCACAAGGTGATCGACGAGCTCGGCGCGGCTTGGGGTCCCGGGTATCGGCATGGTTCCCATTGTGGAGCAGCGGGCTGTGCCGGTGCCCGGCGTCCCGCACGCTGGGATGTGGATCACTCGCGGGTGACTCGGGCGTGACCGCTCACAGCTGACGCAGGCCGAACCACAGCTCCATCCGTACGTCCGGATCGTCCAGGTCCGCGTCCAGCAGCGCCGCGCACCGGGCGATCCGCTGCCGCACGGTGTTGCGGTGCACGGCCAGCGCGACCGCCGTACGGTCCCAACTCCCGTGCAGCGAGAGCCAGGTGCGCAGGGTCTCGGTGAGCGCGGGGCTCGCGGCGAGCGGGGCGAGGAGGGTGCGGGCGTGTGCCTCGGCTTCTCCGTGGGGGAGCAGTTCGGCGAGGCCGGGGCGGGACGCTGCGCTGTGCTGGACCAGGGACGTGCGGGTGGCGTGGGCGCGGGCCAAGGCGCGGGCCGCCTGGGTGTCGGCGGTGGACCAGTCCTGCGGAGCTACGGGGGCACTGACACCGAGGGTCCAGCCGGGCTGGGGGCCGGGCTCGCGATCGGCGGGGACCAGTACCCGTACTACCTCGGGCGTCAGGTCGATCAGCGCGGAACCGAGGGCGGCGCCCAGCGCGGACGCGGCGACCGGGTCGGAGACGGGGGTGTCGGGCGCCGCGTGCACGACGGTCCACCGGTCCGCGCCGAGCAGCGGCGCGACGTCCTCCGGCGGGGCGCCCAGCAGCAGTCGTACGAGCGCCGAGGAACGGTTCGCTCCCGTGCGGCTCTGGTGTTCGCCGGTGAGGAGGGAGAGCAGTACGGCGGCGACGGAGGCGATGGTGTGGTCGCCGGGGTCGCGGTGCGGGGCGGCGACCCCCAGGACGAAGCCCTGACCGGTACCCAGGGCGTAGGCCGCGAGATGGGCGCCGGGGACGGTGTCGGTGGCGGAGGTGGGGGACACCGCGGAAGAGGGTGCTTCGGTGGGCCGCACCACCCGCGCCAGCCCCGCCAGCGCGTCCCGTACCTCCGTCGCCGCCGCTCCCCGCCCCGCCGCCGCGATCTCCGTGCCGTCGGGCCCGTACAGCACCGCCCGGCCGCCGACCCGCTGGGCGAGCTGCCGTAGGACCGAAGGGACCGGGTCGGGGCGGGAGGCCGCTGCCGCCAGGCTCTGCTGGGCCTCGGTGACGCGGCGGAGTTCGGCGAGGCGGGCCTGCGCCATCAGCTGCCAGACCGCGCGGGCCACGCGCGAGAAGGGGGTGGGGGGCGGGACCTCCAGGAGTGGCAGGTCGTAGTGGTCGCAGGCCGCGACCAGGGCCCTCGGCACGGTGTCGTGGACCGGTGCGACGCCGAAGCCGAGGGCCACCCCGCCCGCCTCGACGATCCGGGAGACGTAGTCGGCGAAGTAGGTGCCGGAGCCGGCCGCCTCCGGGATGTGGACGCCCGCCGTCAGCAGCAGTTCGCCGCCCAGCAGATACGGATACGGGTCCGGCATCTCCGACGTGTGCGCCCAGTGGATGACGATGTCGGGGTCGGTGGGGCCGGCGATCTGCCGCAGCCCCAGGTCCTCGCGGGCCAGCAGGGCGGCGAGGGGTACCGGAGGAGTAGGGGGTGTAGGGGGTGCGGGGGGAATCGTGAGGTCCGGCATGGTGGACGTTTCCTCCATCGCCTCGTGCTCGAATGGATGAAACGTACACTTCGCAGCCGCTTTCCGGCCACCTAGGGTCAGTCGCGACGCAAGCCCCCCCCCGAGACATCGGGACGACCCCGAGAGCGCGCGAAGGAGGCCCCCATGGCCGTCGACTACACCGTCATCGTCGTCTACCTGGCCGGCATGCTGGCCATGGGCTGGTGGGGCATGCGCCGCGCCAGGTCCAAGAGCGACTTCCTGGTCGCGGGCCGCCGCCTGGGTCCCGTCATGTACTCCGGCACCATGGCCGCCATCGTCCTCGGCGGCGCGTCCACCATCGGCGGGGTGGGCCTCGGCTACCAGTACGGGTTGTCGGGGGCGTGGATGGTCTTCACCATCGGCCTCGGCCTGCTCGCCCTCTCGGTCTTCTTCTCCGCCCGCATCGCCCGCCTGAAGGTGTACACCGTCTCCGAGATGCTCGATCTCAGGTACGGGGGCCGCGCGGGAGTGATCTCCGGCGTGGTCATGTGGGCCTACACCCTGATGCTCGCGGTCACCTCGACCATCGCCTACGCCACGATCTTCGACGTCCTCTTCGACATGAACCGCACGGTCGCGATCGTCCTCGGCGGCTCGATCGTCGTCGCGTACTCGACGCTCGGCGGCATGTGGTCGATCACCCTCACCGACATGGTGCAGTTCGTGGTGAAGACGATCGGCGTGCTCCTGCTCCTGCTGCCCATCGCGGTCGTCAAGGCGGGCGGATTCTCCGAGATGAAGGCGAAGCTGCCCACCGGCTACTTCGACCCGCTGGGCATCGGCGGCGAGACGATCTTCACGTACGTCCTGATCTACACGTTCGGGATGCTCATCGGCCAGGACATCTGGCAGCGCGTGTTCACGGCGGGCAGTGACCGGACCGCCAAGTGGGGCGGCACGGTCGCCGGCACCTACTGTCTCGTCTACGCCCTCGCAGGCGCCGTCATCGGCACGGCGGCGAAGGTCCTCTACCCCAACCTCGGCAGCCCGGACGACGCCTTCGCGACCATCGTCAAGGACGAACTCCCGGTCGGGGTAAGGGGATTGGTGCTCGCCGCCGCCCTCGCCGCCGTGATGTCGACGTCCTCCGGCGCGCTGATCGCCTGCGCCACGGTCGCCAACAACGACATCTGGTCGAAGCTGCGCGGAGCCGTCCGGCGGGACGCCGAGGAGGAGCAGCACGACGAGGTGCGGGGCAACCGCGCCTTCATCCTCGTCATGGGCGTCGCGGTGATCGTCACGGCGATCGCGCTCAACAACGTCGTCGAGGCCCTGACCGTGGCCTACAACCTCCTCGTCGGCGGCCTCCTCGTCCCGATCCTCGGCGGCCTGCTGTGGAAGCGCGGCACCGCACAGGGCGCGCTCGCCTCCGTCGCCGTCGGCGGCCTCGCGGTCGTCGGCCTGATGGCGGGCTACGGCATCCTCGCCAACGAGCCTGTCTACTACGGCCTGTTGGCCTCCCTCGCCGCCTACGTCGCCGTCTCGCTGGCGACGCCGGCGACCGACGCGGCGGTACTGACCGCCTGGCGGGAGCGGCTCGCCGGGCGCGGCGCCCCCGAACTGGCGTCCGAGCCGGTCGCCGCCCACCAGTAGAGTCGTAGCAGACGTACAAAGAAGCCCATACGCGACGAAGCGTAGGAAAGAAGGCAGTCCCCATGACCAGCAACGAGACGCCCCGCGGCCCCGTCGACTCCTCGCGCATCCCGCGCTACGCCGGGCCCGCGACCTACGCCCGGCTCCCGCGTCTTGACGAGGTCGGCAGCGCGGACGTCGCCGTGGTCGGGGTGCCGTTCGACGCCGGGGTCTCCTACCGGCCGGGCGCGCGCTTCGGCGGCAACGCGATCCGCGAGGCGTCCCGGCTGCTGCGGCCGTACAACCCGGCGCAGGACGCGTCCCCGTTCGCCCTCGCGCAGGTCGCGGACGCCGGTGACATCGCGGCGAACCCGTTCAACATCAACGAGGCCGTCGAGACGATCGAGGAGGCGGCGGACCAACTCCTGGGCACCGGCGCCCGGTTGATGACCCTGGGCGGCGACCACACCATCGCCCTGCCGCTGCTCCGGTCCGTCGCGAAGAAGCACGGCCCGGTGGCGCTGCTGCACTTCGACGCCCATCTCGACACCTGGGACACGTACTTCGGCGCCGAGTACACGCACGGGACGCCGTTCCGGCGGGCGGTGGAGGAGGGCATCCTCGACACCGAGGCGCTCTCGCACGTCGGGATCCGCGGTCCGCTCTACGGCAAGCAGGACCTCACGGACGACGAGAAGCTGGGCTTCGGCATCGTCACGTCGGCGGACGTCTACCGCAGGGGCGCCGACGAGGTCGCCGACCAGCTCCGCCAGCGCATCGGCGACCGCCCGCTCTACATCTCCATCGACATCGACTGCCTCGACCCGGCCCACGCGCCCGGCACCGGCACACCCGAGGCCGGCGGCCTGACCTCGCGCGAACTTCTGGAGATCCTGCGCGGCCTGGCATCCTGCAACCTGGTGTCGGCGGACGTCGTCGAGGTGGCACCGGCGTACGACCACGCCGAGATCACGTCGGTGGCCGCCTCTCACACCGCGTACGACCTGATCACCATCATGTCCCGTCAGATTGCCGAGGCCCGTTCGAAGTGACCCACGACCACGACCTGGAGCTCCGCCCCACGGCCGCGCAGATCACCGCCGCGCTGAACCCGCCTCCCGGGCGCAACGGCGGCGACCTGGTCGTGGAGACCCTGGCCGGGCTCGGCGCGACGACCGTCTTCGGCCTGCCCGGCCAGCACGCGCTCGGCATGTTCGACGCGCTGCGCCGCTCCGACCTGCGGTACATCGGCCTGCGGGTGGAGAACAACGCAGGGTTCGCGGCGGACGCGTACGGCCGCATCACGGGCGAGGCGGCGCCGCTGCTGCTGTCCACGGGCCCGGGTGCCCTGACATCCCTGGCCGCGCTCCAGGAGGCACGCGCGGCCTCGGCCCCCGTCCTGGCGATCAGCAGCCAGATCCCGACGGCGGGCCTGGGCGGCGGACGCCACGGCTATCTGCACGAACTCCCGGACCAGTCCGCCTCGTTCAGGGGCGTGGTGAAGTCGGTCCACACGGTCCGTACGCAGTCGCAGATCCCGTCCGCGATCGCGGAGGCGTGGAAGTCCGCGCTGACGGCCCCGCACGGCCCGGTGTGGGTGGAGATCCCGCAGGACGTCCTGCTGGCCGAGACCCTGCTCCCCGTGGTGACGGCGGTGGACGCGACCCCGGAGGACCTGGTCCCGCGCCCCGAGCTGACCGCCGTGGCAGCGGACCTGCTGTCCCGCGCGGCGCGTCCCGCGATCATCGCGGGCGGGGGAGTCGTACGGGCGGACGCGTCGAAGAAGCTGCGGCAGCTGGCGGAGAAGCTCCAGGCGCCGGTGGTCACGACCCCCGGCGGCAAGGGGGCGTTCCCGTGGAACCATCCGCTCTCGCTCCAGTCCTGGCTGGAGGACCGCCACACGACGGACTTCCTGGAGGACGCGGACGTCCTGCTGGTGGTGGGCTCAGGGCTGGGCGAACTGTCCTCCAACTACCACACGTTCGCCCCGCGCGGCCGGGTCATCCAGATCGAGGCGGACCTCGGCAAACTGGAGTCGAACCACCCGGCGTTGGGCATCCACGCGGACGCGTGGCACGCGGTGCAGGCGCTGTCGGAGACGGTGACGGAGCGGACGGACCCGACGGCGCAGAAGCGGGTACGGGATGTTCTGGAGAAGGTCCGGGAACGCATCGCCGGGCAGGAACTGACCCTGGAACAGGGCGTGTTGGAGTCGGTCCGCCGGGCCCTGCCCGCCGACTCCCCGTCCTTCTGGGACATGACGATCCTCGCCTACTGGGCCTGGTCGGCGTTCGACGCGAAGGGCCCCAACCACCTCCACTCCGCCCAGGGCGCGGGCGGCCTCGGCTACGGCTTCCCGGCGGCACTGGGCGCGGCGGCGGCGGACCCGACACGGCCGGTGCTGGCGGTGTCGGGGGACGGGGGCGCGCTGTACTCGATCGCGGAGCTGGCGACGGCGCGACAGTACGACCTGAACGTCACCTGGCTCATCGTCGACGACGGTGGCTACGGGATTCTGCGGGAGTACATGACGGACGCCTTCGGCGAGGCGACGGCGACGGAACTGACCCGGCCGGACTACGTGGCGCTGGCGGAGTCGTTCGGGGTGCGAGGGGTTCGTACGACCCCGGAGGCACTGGAGTCGGACCTGGCCAAGGCGTTGGGGGAACCGGGGCCTTCCGTGGTCGTACTCCCGGCTGTGCTGCGGATGTTCGCGGCTACGCACTTGGGGTGAGGGGGTCGGCGGCCGTCGTCGCCGACCCCTCGACGGAGCCGCTCCCGCCCCGTCGTCACATCCGCGGATCCGGCTTCAGCAGGGCGAAGGCCGCGCCGAAGGGGTCCGCGAGCCAGGCGATGCGGCCGACCTCCGGTACGTCCGCCGCCGGCATCAGGACGGAACCGCCGTTGGAACGCGCCGAGTCGATCGTGGCGTCGACGTCCGTCGAGTGGAAGTACGGTACCCAGCGCGGCTGTTCGCCCTCGCCGGCGTTGAGCGGGGCGACTCCGCCGAAGGAGGCGTCCTGCTGGTCGCCGGCGCTGGTGCTCAGCACCCGGTACGTCATGCCGGGGGCCGGCATGTCCTGGCTGCGCCAGCCGAACAGGCCCTGGTAGAAGGCGATGTCGGCCTCCGGGTCGGTGGCGTGCAGTTCCACCCAGAGCAGGGTGTTCGGGGCCGAGGTGAGGTCGAGGCCCGCCGTCCGGCCCGGCTGCCAGAGCGCGAACTGCGCGCCCTGCGGGTCGGTGGCCTGCGCCAGCATCCCCTCGCCCATGACGTCCATGGGCTCCATCCGTACGGTCCCGCCGCCGGCCGTGACGGCCTGGACGGTGGCCGCGATGTCCTCGGTCTTGAAGTGGATCATCCAGGCGGAGCGCGCCCCTTCCTCGGTGAGCGGGCCGAGGGCGGCGACGGTCCTGCCGTCCACCTGGAAGAAGCCGTATCCGCCCGTGTCGGGCCCGGCGGAGACGAACTGCCAGCCGAGTACGGCGCCGTAGAACGCGGCGGCCGCGTCGGTGTCGGGGCTGCCGAGGTCGAGCCAGTTGGGCGAGCCGGTGATGAAGTCGGTGCCGAGCATGAAGTCCTCCTGGAGTGCGGGTCGGGAGCCACGATGCCGTTCCGGTCGCCGTCGTTCGTGCACGAGCACCGGCGGGACTCCGGTTTCCACCGAACGGACGAACGCCTCAGGCATCTACGGAGACCGGCTCTCCCGATCCGCACGGGATTGCGCGGACAGCATGGCCCTTGCATCATCCTTGGATGGACGACACACCGAGCGCGTTCCCAACTGCCCTGCCCGCGTTACGAGTTGCGGCGCGCGAGGCGGGCTTCACCATGTCGTGCGAGGAGCGGACCGGCAGCTTGCTGGCCGTACTGGCGGCTGCCCGGCCCGGGGGCCGCATCCTCGAACTCGGCACGGGCGTGGGCGAAGGCACGGCCTGGCTCCTGAGCGGGATGGACCCGGCCGCTCGTCTGGTCACGGTCGAACTCGACGCCACCGTCCAGGCGGTCGCCCGCGAGCAGTTCGGGTCCGACACGAGGGTGACCTTCGTGACCGGAGACGGCGGCGACTGGCTGGACGGCTACGACGGGGAGCCCTTCGACCTGGTGTTCGCGGACACCTGGCCCGGCAAATTCACCCACCTCGAACGAGCCCTGGAACTCGTGGCCCCCGGCGGGACGTACCTGATCGACGACCTGTCTCCGCAGCCAGGATGGCCGGAGTCCCACAAGGCCGCCGTACAGCGCCTGTTGGCCGAACTGGAAGGACGTCACGACTTCCGTTCCGTCCGACTGGAGTGGGCGAGCGGACTTGTCGTGGCGGTGCGGGCCGAGCACGTGCCGCCGCACACCCGTCAGACGAAACCGGCCGGACTGTCGCTCCGGGGATCGGAGACTCGGCGGCTGCGGTAGATGTCGCCCTGGCGGGCGTCGGCTCGCCAGGGGCGGGCCTTGTTGAGGGCGATGTCGAACTCGGGTGCGTCGCGGTCCAGTTCGCCGATGATCAGCTCGGTCGTGGCGTCGGCCCGGGCCAGGACGGTGCCGTCCGGGCTGATCAGTTCGGAGTTGAGGAGAGCGGTGGTCTGGGCCGGTGTGGCCATCGCCAGCCAGTAGTTGTTCATCGCGGCATGCGCCCGGGCCTTGACCTCGAAGACCGAGTTGACCGGGTAGGCCGACAGCAACACGCAGTCCACCCCGAGGCGTTCGTACTCCACGAACAGCTCCGGGAAGTTGATCTCGATGCAGATGGCACAGCCGAACCGGTATCCGTCGACCGTGAAGGTGGTCGGTGTGAACCCGGGTGTGTAGTAGCCGAGGATCTCGGTGTTGGAGCAGTAGCGCTTGTCGTAGCGGTCCACCACCCGGCCGTCGTCGGCGATGACGTACAGGCTGTTGTGCGGGCGGTGCGGCGGGGTGAGCCGGTGGGCGCTGCCCAGCACCACCCACAGCCGCAACTCGGCCGCCAGCGCGGCCACTTGACGGAGCTCCTCCTCGACCGCGGGCCAGTCCACCTGGTCCCAGTCCCGGATCTGCTCCTTGGCGTAGCCCGACAGACAGCCCTCGGGGAACAGGATCAGGCGGGCACCCGCCTCGGCGGCCTCCCGCATCAGCCGTCGGACCACCGGACCGTTCCGGCGGGCGTCGTCGCTGATCATTACCTGGGCTGCCGCAATGCGAAGCGACGACGAAGAGGACACGGATCCATCGTAGACACGGGGGACTTCGGCGCGCCTCCGTGCCGGCGGACTCCCGCCCATGGGCGGACGTTCCGGCTTCTGCCAGGCGGCCCTCAACGGGTTCGGGCTGCGTCCCGGATCCGATCCGATGGGAGTGGTTGAACTCCCCCTGAAGCAGGGGGAGTTCAATAGATACCGCCGCCTACCAGATCGCCTCGACCCACTCCGGGTGGTCGATGAACGGGTTCCGGTTGTGCTGGTACGTGTTGTAGATGACGTTGTTGCGGTTCTCCTCGAAGGCGCTCGGCGGGTCCGCCTCGTTCCAGGCCTTGAGGACGGAGAGCTTGCCCATGTAGGGGTTGCTGCCGTTGTTGACCTTCTCGTTGGGCTCCAGGTCGGCGAAGCCGTCGTCGCCCTCGTAGCGCACGGCCATGTAGAGGATCATGCGGGCCACGTCGCCCCGGTCAGCCGCGCGCGGCGAGAAGGAGTCGGAGTCGACCGTGCTGCCGCCCCCGTTGGTGACCGCGCTGCCGCCGTTGTCGAAGTCCAGGTTGCCGCGGATGCTGTTGACCTGGACGTCGGCGGGACGCAGGTGGTGCAGGTCCGTGCCGGGGCCGACCACCTCGCCGAAGTCGCCGTGCGACTTGGCCCAGGTGTGCTCGCGGTTCCAGTCGCCGACGTCGCCGCCGTTGAGGGACTTGGCGCGGGAGACACCGCTGTACAGCAGGATCACGTTGTTGCTGTTGTTCGGGTCCTGGTCGGTCGCCATGAGTGCGTTCCAGACCGCGGAGTACGAGATCTTCGTGACGTTGGTGCTGATGATCGTGTGCAGCGAGGACTTCAGGCTCGTACCGGTCTTGCCGACCGCGTTCTTGTAGTACGTCGAGTCGTACGCGGTCGTCGTGGCGGAGGCCGGAGTCGCCGTCAGGGCCGGGGCCGCGAGGCCCACCAGGACCGCGGCGGTGGTCAGCGCCACCGTTTTCCAGCGGTGCATGCGAGTCACCAACAACATAAAGAGTGTCCCATCTACGCGGGTTGAATGGGGCGGCAATCGGGAGCGTGGCATGGACATGCAGTCCTGTAAATAAACGAGACGTGTCGATCAGGTGACCGGACGCGACAATTTGCCTCGTGTCTACGCGAGTTGACCGTGCGGAGGCATACGGGAACGGCCCCCGACCGTGTGGTCGGGGGCCGTTGGCCGTTGTCTACGGCAGTCGCGTCGGCGTTACTTCACGTCCGACGGGTCCAGCCGGTACACCGTCGAGGTGTTGGTGGTGGAGGAGGTGGAAGAGGTGGACTTGGAGCTCGAAGAACTCGAAGAACTCGACGTGCTCTTGCTGTACTCGCTCTCCTTCACCGCCGTGCCGTACTTCTGCACCCAGGAGTTCACCGCGGAGCTGACGGAGTTGCCGCCGCCCATGCCGCCGCCCATCCCGCCGCTGCTGATCTGGATGTAGTGCAGCTTGCCCGCCTTCACCAGTTCCTTCAGCTTGGCGACGGTCATCGCCTTGTCGCTGCTGGTGAAGCCCCACATGGAGATGACGGGCTTGCGCGTGCTCAGCTCGATCTGCGCCGAGGACTGCGAGTTGGAGACCGCGAGCAGCCAGTAGGCGCCGTCCTGGTGCTTCTCCAGGTAGGAGATCAGGTCGCTGCTGACGCTGCCGCCCATGCCGCCACCGCCACCGCCGCCGGGAGCGCCGCCGCCGAAGCCGCCGCTGCGACCGGTGCCGGTGCCCGCGTCACCGGTGGTGCCACCGCTCGGCATCTCACCGTTCGTGCCGCTCGGCAGCTCGCCGTTGGTGCCACCGCCCGGCATCTCACCGTTCGTGCCGCCCGGGAACCCGCCGCCCTGCTGGTTGCCGCCGGGTGCCTCGCCGTTGGTGCCGCCGCCCTGCTGGGAGCCGCCGGGGAAGCCGCCGCCCATCTGGCCGCCGGCCTCGGAGTTCGTGCCGCCGGGGCCGCCGCTCCGGTTGCCCCCGCCGGGCCCGCCGCCGCCGAAGCCGCCGCTGCCCGTCGAGGGGCCGGCGGTCGGATTCGTACCGCCCATGCCGCCGCCGGCGGAGCTGCCGAACGGGTCGGCCGCCGCGTACGCCGTCGGGCCCGCGAGGGCGGCGACCACGGCCGCCGCCAGCGAGGCCGCCAGCAGCCGGGACCGGTTGCCGGAGCGGAAGACCAGCATGCCCACGATGCCGGCCACCGTCAGGACGCCGATCGTCGGCCACAGCCAGGTGTTCCAGCCGGAGGCGCGGCGCAGCAGGACGATCGCCCAGATTCCGGTCACGCCGAAGGCGAGGGGGAGCACCCAGATCCACCGCTTGTCGCTGCGGAACGCGTTCAGCAGCATCACGCCACCGCCGCCGACCAGCACGGCGATGCCGGGGGCCAGCGCGGTCGTGTAGTACGGGTGCATGGTGCCCTGGGCCGTCGCGAAGATCACGTAGTGGAGAAGCAGCCAGCCGCCCCACAGGACCAGTCCCATCCGGCGCAGGTCGGTGCGAGGGGCGCGCCCGCACAGCACCAGGCCGCCGATCAGGGCGATCGCGGAGAAGGGCAGCAGCCAGGAGATCTGGCCGCCGAGGATGTCGTTGAACATCCGGCCGAGACCGGCGGAGCCGGAGAAGCCGCCTCCGCCGCCACCGCCTCCGCCTCCGTTGCCCTCGCCGCCGAAGACGCGGCCGAGACCGTCGTAGCCCATGATCAGGTTCCAGGCGGAGCCGTCCGTCGAGCCGCCGATGTAGGGGCGGTCGGAGGCCGGGACCAGGGAGACGGCGATAGCCCACCAGAAGCTGGAGACGGCCAGAACGACCGCGGCCAGCCCCAGGTTGACGATCCGCTTCACCCAGGGCGCCTTCGACGCGTACAGGTAGAGCGCGAAGACGGCCGGGAGCGCGATCCAGCCGGCGAGCAGCTTGGTGTTGAAGGCGAGGCCGAAGCAGGCCGCCGCGCCGAGCAGCGGGAGCAGCTTCTCGTCACGGGTGGCGCGGAACGCGAGCGCCGCGCCCGCGACCATGAGGAAGACCAGGATCGTGTCGGGGTTGTTGTCGCGGTTGATGGCGACGGTGATCGGCGTCAGGGCGAGGACCAGCGCGGCGACGGTCGCCGCGCCGTGGCCCCAGATCCGCTTCACGTTCGTGTGCAGGATCCAGATCGTGCCGAGGCCGGCCGCGATCTGCGGCAGCATCATCTGCCAGGTGCCGAAGCCGAAGATCCGGCAGGACAGACCCATGACCATGAGCGCGAACGGCGGTTTGTCGACCGTCAGGAAGTTGCCCGGATCCAGCGAACCGAAGAACCAGGCCTTCCAGCTCTGCGTGCCGGCCCAGATGGCACCGCTGTAGAACGTGTTCATGTTGGAGCCGGACAGGCCCCAGGAGTACAGCGCCGCGGCCAGGACCATGATCGCGACCAGCGCGGGCAGCGACCAGCGGGGCGCCTTCTCGGGCGGGGCCGTCTCGGGTGGGGCCGGCGGCGGCCAGTCGGCGGACGCGGGTTCGGTGTGGGGGTGTGGATCGGTGGCAGATGTCACCCGGCCATCGTGCGAAGGCAGGGTGGGTGCGTGCTGTGCCCGACCTGGTACTCGGCTGTGAATTGGCACAGGCCCGGGTAACGGGTCGTACAACCGTTCCTCAACTCGTACAACCTTTCACGCCTGCCTGTGAGTCAAGTGCTGCATGACTCAATGGATATCCCGCCGAGCCAGAGTCCTGGCGGCCGGCGCGGGCGCAGGAGTGCTCATACCCGTGCTGGCCGCCGCGACTCCAGCTGCCGCCGCCACCCCGACGGTCAGCTGTACGTCCGCCAAGGCCGGCCTCGCCGACAAGCTGAAGAAGGACATCACCGCCGCGCTCGCGACCCGTAAGGGAACCGTCGCCGTCGGCCTCTACGACCGCAAGACCAACACCACTTGCACCCTGCGGGCCACGACCGCCTACGACTCGGCCAGCACCGTCAAGGTGACCGTGCTCGCCACGCTGCTGTGGGACGCGAAGAAGCACAACCGGCTGCTGACCTCGCGCGAGACGACCCTCGCCACGGCCATGATCACCAAGTCGGACAACACCGCGACCTCCACCCTGTGGAAGCAGCTGGGCCTGACGAAGATCAAGGGCTTCCTCGCCGCCGCCGGCATGACGCAGACCAAGCCGGGCGCGAACAACTACTGGGGTCTGACCCAGGAGACCGTGACCGACGAGCAGAAGCTGCTCAAGCTGGTCACCGCCAAGAACACCGTGCTGAGCGACAACTCCCGTGCGTACATCCTGAAGTTGATGAACAAGGTGATCGCCGGCCAGCGCTGGGGCACGCCGTACGGAGCCCCGTCGACCGTCACCGTGCACGTCAAGAACGGCTGGCTGCAACGCTCCACGCACGGCTGGCGCGTGCACAGCCTGGGCACCTTCAACGGCGGCGGCCACGACTACATGATGTCCGTGCTCACCCAGGACAACAGCACGATGAGCTACGGGATCACCACGATCCAGGGCGTCGCAAAGGCGATTCACAAGGACCTGGCTTAACCGACGGGTCTCCCGCCCGTCACCCGCCCGTCCTACGGTGGCGCCCATGCGCCTGAGAACCGTACTCGCGACCGCGACCGCCGGCCTGGCGGCGGCCACCTGCCTCACCGCCGCCGGGCCCGCGAGCGCCGTCAGCAGCTCCAGCACCAACTCCAGCACCAACTCCTTTACCGCCAACGCCTGTTCGTCGTCCGTCTCGATCGACCGCTTCTCCGACGCGCTCGACAAGACGACGTACGACGGCACCTTCGTCGGCAACTTCTCCGCGCTCGCGGTGGACAAGGACGGCTCGCTCGCCGCGCTGGAGGACCGCTCCTCCCTGTTCGACCTGGACGCGAAGACCCTCCAGCCCGAGCGGGTCGTCCCGCTCGCCGACGAGAACGGCGCCGCGCTCGACTCCGAGGGCCTGGTCGTCGACCGGGACGGCACCCGCCTCATCACCTCCGAGACCGAGCCGTCCATCCGCCGCTACTCCACCGACGGCAAGATCCTCGACCGCCTCCCGATCCCGTCCTCGCTGCTGGTCGCCCCGGCCGGCCGGGCCGTCTCCAACCAGACCTTCGAGGGCCTGACCCTGCTGCCCGGCGGCCGTACGCTCCTCGCGTCGATGGAGTACCCGATCGCCGGTGACACCTCCGGCGCCGTCCGCTTCCAGACCTGGACCCGGACCAAGCGCGACCACTTCAGGCTCGCCGCGCAGTACGCGTACAAGACCGACGCGGCCTTCCTCGGCGTCCCCGAGGTGCAGGCCCTCCCCGACGGCCGCCTCCTCGTCCTGGAGCGCGGCTTCACCAGCGGCGTCGGCAACACCGTCCGCCTCTACCTTGCCGACCCGCGCCACGCGACGGACACCAGCGGCATCGACTACCTCACCGGCCGGCCCGGCGTCCGCCTGATCAAGAAGACCCTCCTCGCCGACATCGCCGACTGCCCGTCGCTGGGCGCGACGGCGAAGCAGCCCCAGCCCAACCCGCTCCTCGACAACATCGAGGGCATGGTGATCACGGGACGGGACAAGGGCGGCTACAAGGTCCTGCTGGTCAGCGACGACAACCAGAACGCCGTACAGACGACCCGCTTCTACTACCTCCGCGTACGCGTCTGACCCTCCGACCCCGCCCTTTTGTTGCGGAGGGATGAAATCCGCTCCGTTTCGCGTTGGTGCCTTCCGTAGATCGGCGAACGGAAGGCACCCGCGTGGCAGCGAAGCAGGGGGAAACGCAGGGCTGGGCCAGAAGGCTCGCCGGGTACGCCTGGCGGTACCCGAAGGACGTAATACTCGCCCTTGGCGCCTCCCTCGCAGGTATGGCCGTCATGGCCGTCGTCCCGCTGGTCACCAAGGTGATCATCGACGACGTGATCACCGGCCACACCCGTTCCATGGCCCCCTGGGCGGGCGCCCTGATCGCCGCCGCCCTCCTCGTCTACGTGTCGACGTACATCCGGCGCTACTACGGCGGCCGGCTCGCCCTCGACGTCCAGCACGACCTGCGCACCGAGATGTACGGCACGATCACCCGCCTCGACGGCCGCCGCCAGGACGAGCTGTCCACCGGCCAGGTCGTCGGCCGCGCGACCAGCGACCTCCAGCTGATCCAGGGCCTGCTCTTCATGCTCCCGATGACCATCGGGAACGTCCTGCTCTTCCTGATCTCCCTCGCGATCATGGCCTGGCTGTCGCTGCCGCTGACCCTGGTCGCCCTGGCCGTCGCCCCAGCCCTCGGCTTCATCGCCCGCCGCAGCCGCAGCAAGCTCCACCCCTCCACCTGGTACGCGCAGGCCCAGGCCGCCGCCGTCGCGGGAGTCGTCGACGGCGCCGTCAGCGGCGTACGCGTGGTGAAGGGCTTCGGGCAGGAGGACCAGGAGACCGGAAAGCTCCGCGAGGTCGGCCGCCGGCTGTACGCGGGCCGCCTGCGCACGATCCGGCAGAACGCCAAGTACACCCCCGCCCTCCAGGCCGTACCCGCCCTCGGCCAGGTCGCGATGCTCGCCCTCGGCGGCTGGCTCGCGGTGCGCGGGCACATCACGCTCGGCACGTTCGTGGCGTTCTCCACCTACCTCGCCCAGCTCGTCGGCCCGGTCCGCATGCTCGCCATGGTCCTCACGGTCGGCCAGCAGGCCCGCGCCGGCACCGAACGCGTCCTGGAACTCATCGACACCGAGCCCTCGATGACGGACGGCACCAAGGAACTCCCCGCCGACGCCCCGGCCACCGTCGAGTTCGACGACGTCTCCTTCGGCTACGACGACCGCCCGGTCCTCGACGGCCTCAGCTTCGAGATCCACCCCGGCGAGACACTCGCGGTCGTCGGCTCCTCCGGCTCCGGCAAGTCCACGGTCTCGCTCCTGCTGCCCCGCTTCTACGACGTCACCCACGGCGCCGTCCTCATCGGCGGCCACGACGTCCGCGAACTCACCCTCGACTCCCTCCGCGCCGCGATCGGCCTGGTCCCCGAGGACTCCTTCCTCTTCTCCGACACGGTCCGCAACAACATCGCCTACGGCCGCCCCGACGCGACCGAGGAGGAGATCCTCACCGCCGCCCGCGCCGCCCAGGCCGACCGGTTCATCAAGGAACTCCCCGAGGGCTACGACACGACGGTCGGCGAGCAGGGCCTCACCCTCTCCGGCGGCCAGCGCCAGCGCGTCGCCCTCGCCCGCGCGATCCTCACCGACCCGCGCCTGCTGGTCCTCGACGACGCGACCTCGGCGGTGGACGCACGCGTCGAGCACGAGATCCACGAGGCCCTGAAACAGGTGATGGAGGGCCGGACGACGCTGCTGATCGCGCATCGCCGCTCCACCCTCAACCTCGCCGACCGCATCGCCGTCCTCGACGGGGGCCGCCTCGCCGACATCGGCACGCACGAGGAGTTGCAGGAGCGCTCGGCGCTCTACCGCCGCCTTCTCACCGACCCGGACGAACTCGGCGGCGTCTCGCCCGGCCACGCCCTGCCCGCCGTCGAACCGGCCGAAGACACCTCCGTACGCGCGGAGTTGGACGCCGAGTTCGACGCCGAGCGCGGACTCACGCCCCGCCTCTGGACCGGCGACCGCGAACCCAAGGACACCGCGCTGTCCGGGATGCCCGCGACGCCCGAACTCCTCGCCCAGGTCGACGCGTTGCCGCCCGCGACCGACACCCCGGACATCGACGAGGCACGTGCGGTACGTGCCGAGGACTCGTACGGGCTGCGCCGGCTGCTGCGCGGTTTCGGCGCCCCGCTGCTGATCAGCCTCGGCCTGGTCGCGGTGGACGCGAGCATGAGTCTGCTGCTGCCGATCATGATCCGGCACGGCATCGACCAGGGCGTGACGAAGATGGCGATCGGCGCGATCTGGTCCGCCTCGCTGCTGGCGCTCGTCGCCGTGGTCGTGCAGTGGGTGGCACAGCGCGGCGAGACGAGGATGACCGGACGCACCGGGGAGCGGGTCCTCTACACGCTCCGCCTGAAGATCTTCGCCCAGCTCCAGCGCCTCGGACTCGACTACTACGAGCGGGAGTTGACCGGCCGGATCATGACGAGGATGACGACGGACGTCGACGCCCTCTCGACCTTCCTCCAGACCGGCCTGGTCACGGCGTTCGTCTCGGTCGTCACGTTCTTCGGCATCATGGTCGCCCTGCTGGTGATCGACGTACAGCTGGCGCTGGTCGTGTTCGCGACGCTGCCCCCGCTGATCCTCGCCACCTTCTTCTTCCGCCGGGCGAGTGTGAAGGCGTACGAACTCGCCCGTGAGCGCGTCTCGTTGGTCAACGCCGACCTCCAGGAGTCGGTGTCGGGACTGCGGATCGTGCAGGCGTTCCGACGCGAGCGGGACGGCGGCCGGCGGTTCGCCGAGCGCAGCAGCAGCTACCGCGCGGCCCGCACCCGGGGCCAGTGGCTGATCTCGGTCTACTTCCCCTTCGTGCAGCTGCTGTCGTCGGTGGCGGCGGCGTCCGTGCTGATCGCGGGCGCGGGACGGGTGGACGACGCGACCCTGACGACGGGCGCCCTGGTCGCATACCTGCTCTACATCGACCTGTTCTTCGCCCCGGTCCAGCAGCTCTCCCAGGTCTTCGACGGCTACCAGCAGGCCACGGTCTCCCTGGGCCGCATCCAGGAACTCCTCCAGGAACCGACCTCCACCCGAGCCGCCGACGAGCCCCTCGAAGTCCTCTCCCTGCGCGGCGACATCGCCTTCGAGGACGTGCACTTCGCGTACGGGTCCGCCGAAGGTGAGGGAGGGGAAGAGGCCATCGGGGGCGTCGAGTTGAGGATCCCGGCGGGCCAGACGGTCGCGTTCGTCGGTGAGACGGGCGCGGGCAAGTCGACGCTCGTGAAGCTGGTCGCCCGCTTCTACGACCCGACGGGCGGCCGGGTCACGGTCGACGGCACGGACCTCCGCTCGCTCGACATCACGTCGTACCGCCACCACCTCGGGGTCGTCCCCCAGGAGGCGTACCTCTTCCAGGGCACCGTCCGCGACGCCATCGCCTACGGCCGCCCCGAGGCCACCGACGCCGAGGTGGAGGCGGCGGCCCGCGCGGTTGGCGCGCACGAGATGATCGCCACGCTGGACGGCGGCTACCTGCACGAGGTCGCCGAGCGCGGCCGCAACCTCTCGGCGGGCCAGCGCCAGCTGATCGCCCTGGCCCGCGCGGAGCTGGTCGACCCCGACATCCTCCTCCTCGACGAGGCGACAGCGGCCCTCGACCTCGCCACAGAAGCCCAGGTCAACCAAGCCACCGACCGCCTCGCCGGCCGTCGCACCACCCTCGTCGTCGCCCACCGCCTGACAACGGCGGCCCGCGCCGACCGGGTCGTGGTGATGGATCACGGCCGGGTCGTCGAGGACGGCACACACGACGAGCTGTTGGCGCTGGACGGGTACTACGCCGAGCTTTGGCGGACGTTCGTCGGAGAGGACGTGCCCGCGACCGCCGCCTGATCTGCGTGGGCTCGCGGCCGGACCGAGTGCCGGACGGAGTCCGGCCGCCGTCTCGATGCCCGGGAGGCCCGCCGGGGCCGAGTGGTGCGAGAGCGGCATGGGGAGGCTCTGCCGGCACGCACGACGAGTTGCTGGTGCTGGACGGGTACTACGCCGAACTGTGGCGTACTTTCGTCGGTGCCCCCGAGACCGAGGAGCCGGTCGGTACGGTCCGCTGAGGGTGGTCGGTACAGCTCGCCGAGGGGGGCGCAACCGTTCGACATACGTCGTGCGTCCGTACATCAGTACGCTGTTCGGCTGCTGTGCGGGAGGGATGACTGTGGACATGGGTGCGCTACGACGGCGGGTGGCGCTCGGCATGGCCGCGCTCACCGCGTCCGGACTGCTCGCGCTCGCGGCCCCCGGCAGCGCCCAGGCGGCCTCGGTCTGCCCGGGGCGGGAGGTGGCGACGCTGCCCTTCTCCACCGGCACCGTCCATGTCTTCCGCCGGGGCGACTACATCTGCGCGTACACCGCCCCCAAGACCACCGGCGCCAAGCGCACGATGTCGGTCGGCGTCCAGGCCCGCGGCAGCCGCCCGGTGGTCGACAAGGGGCGGTACGTCCGCCGGGCCGGACCGGTCACCGTGCACGCCGGCCACCGGTGCGTGCGGATCAAGGGCTCGGTCGGCGGCGGATCGGTCGGCACCGGCTGGATCCTGTGCTGAACCGCCGGCCAGTGCCCTGAGTGAACAACCTCCTCTGGTGTGACGGTAGTTGCTCCGATAGCTTCCGGTTCACAACTGCCTCACAGGGGAGACCGCATGCGCAAGGCGCTCAGATGGCTGCTGGCGCTCACCGTGCTCATAGGCACGCTGAGTACGGCCGGGGTGGCCACCGCCGCCCAGGTCGGCCAAGTCACTGACATCAAAGACCAGTTGCTGGCGATACCCGGCATGAGCCTGATCCAGGAGAAGCCGTACACCGGCTACCGCTACTTCGTCCTGAACTACACCCAGCCGATCGACCACCGGCACCCGTCCAAGGGCACGTTCCAGCAGCGGATCACCGTGCTGCACAAGGACGTCTCGCGCCCGACGGTCTTCTACACCAGCGGCTACAACGTCTCCACGACCCCCAGCCGCAGCGAACCGACCCGGATCGCGGACGCCAACCAAGTCTCCCTGGAATACCGCTACTTCACGCCTTCCCGGCCCGAGCCCGCCGACTGGTCCAAGCTCGACATCTGGCAGGCGGCCAGCGACCAGCACCGCGTCTTCAAGGCCCTCAAGTCGATCTACACCAAGAACTGGATCGCCACCGGCGGCTCCAAGGGCGGCATGACCGCCACCTACTTCGAGCGGTTCTACCCCCGTGACATGGACGGCGTCGTCGCCTACGTCGCCCCCAACGACGTGGTGAACAACGAGGATTCGGCCTACGACCGCTTCTTCACCAAGGTCGGCACCAAGGAGTGCCGCGACCGCCTGGACGCCGTACAGCGCGAGGCGCTGGTGCGCCGGGAGCCGCTGGAGAAGAAGTACGAGGCGTACGCGGCCGAGAACGGGTTCACCTTCGACACCGTCGGCAGCCTGGACAAGGCCTACGAGGCCGTCGTCCTCGACTACGTCTGGGGCTTCTGGCAGTACAGCCTGCTCTCCGACTGCGACAGCATCCCGGCGAACGCACAGGCCGCCACCGACGACGAGATCTGGACCTCGGTCGACACGATCTCCGGCTTCTCCTTCTACACCGACCAGGGCCTGTCCCCGTACACCCCGTACTACTACCAGGCGGGCACCCAACTCGGCGCGCCCACCATCCAGTTCCCCTACATCGAGAAGAAGTACCTCCGCTACGGCTACCAGCCGCCCCGCAACTTCGTCCCGCGCTCCATCCCGATGAAGTTCCAGCCGGGCGCGATGCGTGACGTCGACAGCTGGGTCCGCCACCACGCCGACCACATGCTCTTCGTCTACGGCCAGAACGACCCGTGGGGCGCCGAGCGGTTCGCCGTCGGCAAGGGCGCGAAGGACTCGTACGTCTTCACCGCGCCCGGTCTCAACCACGGCGCGAACGTCGCGGCCCTGACCGCCGACCAGAAGGCGCTGGCCACCGCCCGCATCCTGGCCTGGGCGGGCGTCCCCGCCGCGACGACGGCACAGGCGAAGCCGCTGGCGCCGTACGACGCGAGGCTGGACCAGCAGGGCGTCGAGCGCGAGCCGACACTGCGCCCGTAACACCCGTGCTGCGCCCGGCCGTTGACTACACGGGTCGGGCGCAGCCCACCGGCCGGCTGCCGCCGAGCTGGACGTACAGGGCGGTCGAGGCCGGGCAACTAGCGCGCTTGAGCACGGCCTTGACCACCTTGTACTGCGGCTTCTTCGGCCCCGAGCCGTCGCACGCGGTCTCCCGGACCTGGCCGCTGCCCGAGCCGTAGACGCAGTCGCCGACGATCGTGCGCGGCCCGCCCCCGCCGCCCGGGTCGCCGGGGTGCGGGGGTTCGAGGTTGCGCATACAGGCGTAGCCCTTCGGTACGGCGCTGTCGCGGCCCGTGCCCGGGGTGCCCTGGGCGCTGATGTGCAGCACGAAGTCGGTGGTCGCCGGGCAGACGGGACCGCTGCCCACCTCGCCGTCGTAACGGGCGATGACCCGGGCGGCGGCCCGCTCGCTGGTGCAGGGCACCTCGGTGAAGCTCGTCGTACCGAAGGAGCTGCACTCGTCGACGCCGAGGAACACCGCGCCGTAGCCGGAGGGTTGGGTGGTCGAGGACGCGGACGCCCTGGCGCCGGGGCTGTTGTCACCGGCACCAGAGCCGCTCGCGGACGAGCAGCCGGCCAGCAGGGCGGCGAGCAGCGCGCACACCGCCCCGGCGCTCCATCTCTCACCCATCGTTCCCCCCGGACTGCCCCACCCAGCGTGACCCTCGGTGGCGGGCGCACGCCAGCGGTGTGGGGGGCTTTGGGTCGATTGGCGGGGGCGGGGAGGGTGGTCGGCGTACCCCTAGTACGACAGTCCGTGACCGATCGGATACAGCACCTGTGCCGGGTCGTCCGCACGCTGCACGGCCACCGGGAGCCTGCCGCGCGGGGCCACCCGGCCCGCGATCACCCGTGCCGCCGCCCGCAGTTCGACGTCGGTCCAGGAGTAGGCCGCCAAGTAGGCCGGGACGGCGGGCAGTTGGGCGACATCGTAGGGGTTGCGGACGGCGACGGCCACGACCGGTGTGCCGGTGGCGACCAGTTGCTCGACCAGGGTCTTCTGCGGGTCCGTCGCCGTGACGTTGTAGGTCGTCACCACGACCGCGTCCGCCGCCCGCGCCGCCGTCACGGCCTTGGCGACGGTGTCGGCGGAGGGGGCGGTGCCGGTGGACAGGACGGTCGCGGTGAAGCCCAACTCCCTTAGAGCGGCGGCCAGTACGCCGGTGGGTGGTCCCGTAGTACCGGAGGGGGAGGCCGGATCGGCGCCGACGACCAGGACGTTGCCGTGGGTGCGGCGGGACAGCGGGAGCAGGCCCGCCTTGTTGACCAGCAGGGTGGTGGTCCGCTCCGCGATGCGGTCGGCGGTGGCGAGATGTCCGGCGCCGCCGACCACGAGGTCCACGCCCGCCCGGCTGACGTACGGCTCCTCGAAGAGTCCGAGCCGCGCCTTCAGCCGTAGTACCCGTAGCACCGACTCGTCGAGCCGTGCCTCGGTCAACTCCCCGTTTCCCACTGCCTTGATGACCGCGTTCCAGGCGATGTCCAGGGAGGGCGGGTCGAGGAGCTGGTCGACGCCGGCCTTCAGCGCGAGCACCGGCACGCGGTCGTCGCCGTACTTCTGGCGGACGCCCGCCATGCCCAGCGAGTCGGTGACCACGACGCCGTCGTAGCCGAGTTCGCCGCGCAGGACGCCGGTGACGATCGGGTGGGACAGCGTGGCCGGGTCGCCGGAGTCGTCGAGGGCGGGGACCTTGAGGTGCGCGGTCATGATCGCGTCGATACCGGCCCTGACGGCGGCCCGGAAGGGCACGGCGTCCAGCTTCCCCCACAGCTCGCGGCTGTGCGTGATGACGGGGAACCCGGTGTGGCTGTCGACGGCGGTGTCCCCGTGTCCGGGGAAGTGCTTGGCGGTCGCCGCCACCCGGCTGTCCTGGTACCCCGTGACCTCGGCGGCGACCAGGCCCGCCACCGCGTCCGGGTCGGCGCCGAAGGACCGTACGCCGATGATCGGGTTGGCCGGGTTCACGTTCACGTCGGCGTCGGGGGAGTAGTCCTGGTTGACGCCCATCGCGCGCAGCTCGGCGCCGGAGATCCGGCCGACCGTGCGGGCGTCGGTGCGGGAGCCGCCGGCGCCGAGGGCCATCGCGCCCGGGAAGAGGGTGGCGGGTTTGCCGATCCGGCAGACGATCCCGTGTTCCTGGTCGGTGGCGATCAGCACGGGCAGCCCGCGCGGCCGGTCCAGGGACGCCTTCTGGATGCCGTTGGAGAGGTCGGCGATCTGGTGCGGGTCGCGGGTGTTGTGCGCCCAGCTGAAGTAGATGATCCCGCCGACCCGGTACTTCGCGATCAGCTCGGCGGCCGTGCGCACCCCGAGCTCGCTCAGGTTGGCGTCGGCATCGGCCTGGTCGGGGGCGGTGGCGGAGTGGCCGTAGACCCGCGTCACGAAGAGCTGGCCGACCTTGTCGGCCAGGGGCATGCGGGAGATCAGCGAGCGGAGTGCGGTGTCGTCGGCGTGGGCGGGGGTGCCGACCGCGAGGGACGCGGTGACGCCCATGGTCGCGGCGAGGACGGTGCGTCTGGAGGGCACGTGCGCTCCTTCCGGAGGTGATCCGCTGAAGGAAACTTCCGAGCTTTCAGCAGTATCCGGGAAGTTTCCGCCAGTCAAGGGAGCGCACAGTAAACCCGAGGAGGGGCCGCCATCGGCGCAGTTGGAGGGGGGCGCGCCGATGACGGCCTGCCGCCGGCCGCGGTACGGAGGAGAGGGTTGGTCAGCGTTCGCAGCCAGCAGCGAGGCCGACGCCGTACCGCGGAGACTCATCCGGCAGCATGCGGATTGGACGGCCGGAGCGGGGCCGGGGTTCCCGTCCGGGGCCGATTCCCGGAAGTTGGTGAACCCGTGCACAACGGGACGGATGCGGTCACTCACAGGTACGCGCGGGCGAACGGAGGTCGTCCATCCCGTGGACGTCCCGGCGCGGCGGGCGGCCGTCGCCCGATCATGAGGGCATGACCGTAGTCGACATTCCCGGTTCCAAGTCCGTCACCGCCCGCGCGCTCTTCCTGGCCGCCGCGGCCGACGGCGTCACCACCCTCCGGCGTCCGCTCCGCTCGGACGACACCGAGGGCTTCGCGGAGGGACTGACCCGGCTCGGCTACCGGGTGGGCAGGACCCCCGACGCCTGGCAGATCGACGGCCGCCCGCAGGGACCGGCGGTCGCCGAGGCCGACGTGTACTGCCGGGACGGCGCGACCACGGCCCGCTTCCTGCCCACCCTCGCGGCGGCCGGCCGCGGCAGCTTCCGCTTCGACGCGTCCCCGCAGATGCGGCGGCGGCCACTCGGTCCTTTGAGCAGGGCGCTGCGCGACCTGGGCGTGGACCTCCGCCACGAGGAGGCCGAGGGCCACCACCCGCTGCGCATCGAGGCGGCCGGGGTCGAGGGCGGCGAGGTGGTGCTCGACGCCGGCCAGTCCTCGCAGTACCTGACCGCCCTGCTCCTGCTCGGCCCGCTGACCAGGAAGGGCCTGCGGATCAGGGTCACGGACCTGGTCTCCGCGCCGTACGTCGAGATCACCGTCGCGATGATGCGGGCGTTCGGGGTGGAGGTGCGCAGGGAGGGCACGGTCCACGTCGTCCCGCCGGGCGGTTACACCGCGACCACCTACGACATCGAGCCGGACGCCTCCACCGCGAGCTACTTCTTCGCGGCGGCGGCCGTGACCGGCGGCGAGGTGACCGTACCCGGGCTCGGCACCGGCGCGCTCCAGGGCGACCTGGGCTTCGTCGACGTACTGCGCCGCATGGGCGCGGAGGTGACGACCGACGCGCACGGCACCCGGGTGCGCGGCACCGGCGAACTGCGCGGACTCACGGTCAACATGCGGGACATCTCGGACACCATGCCGACGCTGGCCGCGATCGCCCCCTTCGCCTCCGGCCCGGTCCGCATCGAGGACGTCGGCAACACCCGCGTCAAGGAGTGCGACCGGCTGGAGGCCTGCGCGGAGAACCTCCGGCGGCTGGGCGTGGAGGTGGCGACGGGCGACGACTGGATCGAGATCCGCCCGGGCTCGGAGGCCCCCGTCGGCGCGGAGATCAAGTCCTACGGCGACCATCGCGTCGTCATGTCCTTCGCGGTGACCGGGCTGCGGGTGCCGGGTATTTCGTTCGACGACCCGGGGTGCGTACGCAAGACTTTCCCGGGTTTCCACGAGGCGTTCGGGGCGCTGCGGGGGCGGCTGCCGGCATGAGGGGATCAGCGTGGGGTTCGAACTGAAGGCGCCGGTCCTGACCGGTGAGCTGGTGCGGCTGGAGCCGCTCGACCACCGGCACGCGGCCGATCTGGCGGTGGCGGCGGAGGAGGACCGGGGGTCGTACGCGTTCACCTGGGTGCCCCGGGCGGACCAGGTCGGTGCGTACATCGACGCCCAACTGGCCCGTGCGGCCACGGGCATGCTCGCGCCGTACGCCCAGATCTCGACGGCGACCGGGCGGGCGGTGGGCGCCACGGCCTACTGGGAACCCCGGTCCTGGCTGACGGACGATCAACTCGACGCGATCGAGGTCGGGTTCACCTGGCTGGCGCGTTCGGCACAGGGCACCGGCATCAACACCGAGGCCAAACTCCTGCTGTTCCGGCACGCCTTCGAGGAGTGGCACGTCTCCCGGGTCGACCTCAAGACCGACGCCCGCAACGACCGCTCCCGCGCCGCGATCCAGCGCGTCGGCGCCCGCTTCGAGGGCGTCCTGCGCAACTGGTCCCGCTCCTGGGCACCGGGCGAGGAGGGCCGGCTGCGGGACTCCGCGATCTACTCGATCACGGCGGAGGAGTGGAAGGAGTGCCGGGTGCGGCTGGAGGAAAGGGTGTCCACGTCATGACCGCCTGTCTCATCCTGCACGGCTGGCAGAACCACCGCCCCGAGGGCCACTGGCAGCACTGGCTCGCCGGCCGGCTGCGCGCGCTCGGCCACCAGGTGACGTATCCCCAGCTGCCCGACGCCGACGACCCCGAACTGGACGTGTGGCTCGGGGAGTTGCGCCGCCACCTCGATGGTCTCGACGGACCGCGGGTCGTCCTCGCGCACAGCGCCTCCGCCCTGCTGTGGCTGCACGCCGTCGCCCGCGGGGTGGTCCGGGACGGCGACGCGGAGCGGGTGCTGCTCGTCGCACCGCCGTCCGCCTCCGTCGTCGTACAGCATCCCGAGATCGCCGAATTCGCGCCGCCCACAGGTGAGTTGACGCTCCCCGGAGCCACCCGTCTGGTCGCCGGAGACGACGACCCGTACTGCCCGGAAGGCGCCCGCACGGTCTTCGGCGACCCGCTCGGCATCCCCACCGAGATCATCCCGGGCGCGGGCCACCTGGACCTGGACGCGGGGTACGGGTCCTGGCCTGCGGTACTGGAGTGGTGCCTGGACGGGACGGCGCGGCTCACGGCTCGCTGAACTGGGAACGCGTCGGGCCTATGCCGAGTCGTTGAGCAGCCGTGCCAGATGGTGCCGACCGGCGGCCAGCAGCTCGGGGAGTGGGGCGGCGGTCTCGTACCAGCGCTTCTCGTACTCCCAGCACAGCCAGCCGTCCCAGTCGTGCCGGGTGAGGAGTTCCACGCACTCGGCGAGCGGGAGGACGCCCGCGCCGAGGGGGAGCGGGGTGGTGTCGTCGGGGGACGCGATGTCCTTGACCTGGACGTATCCGAGGTACGGGCCCAGCGCGGCGAGTGTTTCCGCCGGCTGTTCGCCGCCGAGCCAGGTGTGCATGACGTCCCACAGGGCGCCCACCTGGCGGTGACCGACCGGGCCGAGCACGCGGAGTGCGGCGGCGCCGGTGCGGTGGGAGTCGTGGGTCTCCAGGAGGATCCGTACGCCGAGGTCGGCGCCCCACTCCGCCGCCGTGCCGAGGCGGCGGGCGGCGGTCGCGTCGGCCTCGTGGGCGGACTGTCCGGTGCCGCCGCCGGTATCGCCACCGGGGAAGACGCGGACGAAGGGGGCGCCCAAGTCCCGTGCCAGTTCGAGGAGTTCGCGGATCTCCGCGAGGACGGCGTCGTCGTCGCCCGGTGCGGCCACGCGTGCGTACCCGGCGAGGCCCAGGACTTTGACCCCGGCCGTCTTGAACTCGGCGGCCACGTCGGCCCGTCGGGGGGCGTCGAGGCCGGGGTGCACGGGCTCCTCCGGGTGCGCGCGCAGCTCCACGCCGTGGTAGCCGTGGGTGACGGCGAGGTGCAGCACGTCGGCCACGGGGAGCCCGGGGACACCGAGGGTGGAGAAGGCGAGCTTCATGGTCACGACACTACTCGTCACTCTCCGGTTCCGTGCAGGTCGAGACGCCAGTCCTGGCCGACGAGGTCCTGGCCGAAGGAACGGTGGGGTTTCTCGGCGACGAGGACGAAACCGTGCCGCTGGTAGATGCGGCGGGCGGCGCCGAGGATGTCGTTGGTCCACAGCACGAGGTCGCGGTAGCCGACACCGCGCGCGAACTCGACCACCGCGGAGACCAGTTGGTCCCCGATACGAAGCCCTCGGGCATCCGGCTCGACGAGCAGCAGCCGCAGCCGCGCGGTCCCCGGGGCGTCGTCCCGCACGCACATCACGCACCCCACCGGCCGTCCGGCGAGCTCGGCGATCCACACCCGCTCCAGATGCGGGTCGTGGTCCTCGGCGAAGTCGGCGACGATCCGCGCCACGAGCCCCTCGTAGTCGGCGTTGAAGTCGTACTCGGCGGCGTACAGCGCCGCGTTGCGCTGCACGATCCACCCCAGGTCACCGGGCCCGGGCTCCCGCAGCACGACGTCCTCGGGCCGGGCGGGCGGGGGGTCCGACAGGAGGGTGCGTACGGTGTGCAGCGCCTCGGAGAGCCGGGTCCGCTCGGCCGCCGGCACGGTCGCGAGCAGCGCGCCGACGGATTCGTCCGCCCGCTCGGCCAACAGGTCGGCGGTCTCCCGGCCGCGCGCGGTGAGCGTGATCTGCCGCCGCCGCGGATCCCGCCGCGAGGGCGCCCGCTCGATCAGCCCGTCCTGCTCGAACCGGTTCAGGATCCGGCTCAAGTACCCGGCGTCCAGGGACAGTTCGGAACGGAGGTCGGCCGCGTCCGTGTGCGGGGAGTGCGCGAGTTCGTACAGGACGCGGGACTCGGTGAGGGTGAAGGGGGCGTAGAGGTGGCGGCTGTAGTCGAGGGCGCCGATGACGTTCGTGTAGAAGCGGTTGAAGGCGCGGATGTCCTGGACGGTCATGATCGATCCCCGGTGCTCGCTCAGGGTAGTTGACTCAGTCAGAGATATTGCGGTTCCGACCGTAGTCCTCCGGAGTGGGCAAGGCAACGGTCTAGTCCCACCAGAGCCGCCACAGATACCGCCCCGGGAGTTCTTTCGCGTACTCCGGGAACGGGGTCGGCGGATCGTCCACGATGTTGTCCGCGGTCGTCAGCACGTGCTCCAGGGCGAGCCGCTCGGCCTGCGCGAGGTCCTGGGGCGGGCGGGCGACCGACACGGTCAGGGCACCCCCGAACCCGGACAGGACCCGGGCCCCGAACCGCTCCTCCCAGCTCCGCAGCAGCGCGCACAGCAGCGGAAGCGGACCCCCGGCCGACCACCCGACGATCGCCGGTACGTCGGCGCCGCGGCGGGCGGGAACCAGGGCCAGCTGGCAGGTGCCCACGAAGGGCTCGGTGCGGAGCAGCTGTTCCACGGCCCACCCCGCGGTCTCCGCGGGGCTCAGTCCGGTACGGGTCGCCGACTCGGCCGGCGCGAGCCCGGGCCAGGTCTCGAAGGGCGGCCCCGGATCGTGCGGCCAGGGTGCGATGTCGTCCGGATCGTCGTCGTCCGGCAGGGCATCGGCCGCCGGCGGATTCGACCAGTACGGGAGCCGCCGGCGCCGGTACTCGCCGAAGTCCGCCGCGAGCTCGGTGTCGAGCCGGACGGCGTCGACCGTGCTCACGTCCTCGGGCCGGTGCGGGTCGTCCCGCCGGCAGATGAACGGATACAGCCCGCCGACCTCGGCCCGCTCCAGCAGCCGGGGCCACAACTCCGCGATGTCGCTGGGCAGTTCGTCGGCGAACCAGATCTCCACCTCCCCCCGGGTCTCGAAGCGGCCGGAGGACAGCGACAGTTCGTCGGGCAGCGGGAAGACCATGGAGCCGGACGATAGGGGGAGGCACTGACAACGGGGCCGGCCGCGGGGTGACCGGTGCCCTGAAAAAGTGTGACACTCCGCGTCGAAAGTGACACACTTTTTGGAGGCAGGTCCCCTCCGGTGGCCCCGGCCGCGCTACTTCCGGGGCACCCCGGAAGACCCCCGCACCATCAACTCCCCGCGCACCGTGGCGATCCCGCCCGGCGGCGGCTCCTCCCGCCCCATCGCGATCCGCCCGGCCCGCGCGCCCGCCTCCGACAGCGGCAACCGCACCGTCGTGAGCGAAGGCACCGCGTCCACGCTGAACGGCAGATCGTCGAAACCGGCGACCGAGACGTCCTCCGGGATGCGCCGCCCCGACTCCCGCAGGGCCGCGCACGCCCCCACCGCGACGGAGTCGTTCGCCGCGACCACGGCCGTCAACGACGGGTCGCGACGCAGCAGTTCGAGCGTCGCCTCGTAGCCGGAGCGGCGGTCGTAGCGGCCGTGCACGGTCCACCGGGGGTCCTCCGCGATGCCGTGCGCGGTCAGCGCCTCGCGGTGGCCCTCCAGGCGGTGCCGGGTCGTGGTCCGTTCCTCCGGGCCCGCGATGTAGCCGAGGCGGCGGTGGCCGAGGCCGATGAGGTGCTCGGTCAGTTCACGCCCGCCCCCGCGGTTGTCGAAGGTCAGCGCGAACGCCCCGGTGTCCGGCGCCGGCGGGCGCCCGCACAGCACCACCCGCGTCCCGGCCTCCCCGAGCTTCCGCAGCTTCGCCGCGACGGCGGCCGCGTGCGGCGCGTTCTCCATGGCCCCACCGGTCAGGACGACGGCCGCCGCCCGCTGCCGCTGGAGCAGGGTCAGATAGGTCAGCTCGCGCTCCGGGGAGCCCCCTGTGTTGCACACCACGGCCAGCCGTTCCCCGCCCGCACGCCCGCCCGGTCCGCCGATCTCCGCCTGGATCGCGCTCGCCATGATCCCGAAGAAGGGGTCGGCGATGTCGTTGACCAGGATGCCGACCAGGTCGGAGGTGGCCGCCGCGAGCGCGCTCGCGGGACCGTTGAGGACGTAGTCCAGCTCGTCGACCGCCCGCAGCACCCGCTCGCGGGTGGTGGCCGCGACCGGGTAGTTGCCGTTCAGTACGCGCGACACCGTCGCGGGGGAGACCTGGGCGCGGGCCGCCACGTCCGCCAGGGTCACCGTCATGTCGTTCGTCCTCCGGTCGAGCATCTCGTCGTACGCCGTTGTGCACAGGCTGCCCAAAGGAAGCCCCCGTCCGAGCAGACGATAAGGCCATACACCCCTGTCGTTCGCCCCCTCGAACAACTCGACCCCATCACGGTCTTGTACAGACCTGTGTGCAAAGGCTAGCTTCTGCATATATAGAAAGCGCTTGCTGCGTTGTTGAAACGTATGCGGACGAAGGGAAACACGTGACACGCAAGACGGTGCGTATCGCCATGAACGGCGTGACCGGGCGCATGGGCTACCGACAGCACCTCGTCCGCTCGATCCTCGCACTGCGCGAGCAGGGTGGTCTAGACCTCGGCGACGGAACCGTGCTGTGGCCGGAACCGATCCTCGTCGGCCGCCGTGAGCACGCGCTGAAGGCGCTTGCCGAGCAGCACGGGCTCGACCCCGAGAACGTCTCCACGGACGTGGACGCGGTCCTCGCCGACCCGACCGTCGAGATCTACTTCGACGCCCAGGTCACCTCCGCCCGCGAGGAGGCGCTCAAGAAGGCGATCGCCGCGGGCAAGCACATCTACACCGAGAAGCCCACCGCGACCGGCCTCGACGGCGCCCTGGAGCTGGCCCGCCTCGCCGACGCCGCCGGCATCAAGCACGGCGTCGTCCAGGACAAGCTGTTCCTCCCGGGCCTGCTCAAGCTCAAGCGGCTCATCGACGGCGGCTTCTTCGGCCGGATCCTCTCCATCCGCGGCGAGTTCGGCTACTGGGTCTTCGAGGGCGACTGGCAGAGCGCCCAGCGCCCGTCGTGGAACTACCGCGCCGAGGACGGCGGCGGCATCGTCGTCGACATGTTCCCGCACTGGGAGTACGTCCTCCACGAGCTGTTCGGCCGCGTCAAGTCCGTCCAGGCCATCGCGACGACTCACATCCCGCAGCGCTGGGACGAGAACGGCAAGCCCTACGACGCCACCGCCGACGACGCCGCCTACGGCATCTTCGAGCTCGACAGCGGAGCGATCGCCCAGATCAACTCCTCCTGGGCCGTCCGCGTCAACCGCGACGAACTCGTCGAGTTCCAGGTCGACGGCACCGAGGGCTCGGCCGTCGCCGGGCTGCGCAACTGCCGTGCCCAGCACCGCAGTTCCACCCCCAAGCCGGTCTGGAACCCCGACATCCCCGTCACCGAGGTCTTCCGCGACCAGTGGCAGGAGGTCCCCGACAACGCCGACTTCGACAACGGCTTCAAGGCGCAGTGGGAGCTGTTCCTGCGCCACGTCTACGCCGACGCCCCCTACCACTGGGACCTGCTGGCCGGCGCCCGCGGCGTCCAGCTCGCCGAGCTGGGCCTGCGGTCGTCCGCCGAGGGCCGCCGTCTCGACGTCCCGGAGATCTCACTGTGACCATCCAACTCCCCGACGCGTCAGGGGCCCTGACGGCCTACGAGCCCCGCTCCGAACCCCTCGCCGTCACCTCCGGCACCCCCTTCACCTCTCGTACGGTGTTCTCGGCGGCCCACGTCGTCGCGGACCCGTTCGCCGACACGAGCCCCGACTCGCCCGCCGCCGTCGACTGGGACGCCACCCTCGCCTTCCGCCGCCACCTCTGGTCCCACGGCCTCGGGGTCGCCGAGGCGATGGACACCGCCCAGCGCGGCATGGGCCTGGACTGGGCGGGCGCGGCCGAGCTGATCCGCCGAAGTTCCGCCGAGGCCAAGGCGGTTGGCGGGCGGATCGCCTGCGGTGTCGGCACCGACCAGATCACCGGCGGCACCCTGGCCGACGTACAGGCCGCGTACGAGGAGCAGTTGGCCCTCGTCGAGGAGTCGGGCGCGCAGGCCATCCTGATGGCTTCGCGGGCGCTCGCGGCCGTGGCGAAGGGCCCCGAGGACTACCTGGAGGTCTACGGCCATCTGCTCCGCCAGGCCACCGAGCCCGTCGTCCTGCACTGGCTCGGCCCGATGTTCGACCCGGCGCTGGAGGGCTACTGGGGCTCGTCCGACCTGGACGCGGCCACCGACACCTTCCTCGACGTCATCGCGGCCCACCCCGACAAGGTGGACGGCATCAAGGTGTCGCTCCTGGAGGCTCAGCGGGAGATCGACATCCGGCGCCGGCTGCCCCAGGGCGTCCGCTGCTACACCGGCGACGACTTCAACTACCCCGAGCTGATCGCGGGCGACGACCAGGGCTTCAGCCACGCCCTGCTCGGCATCTTCGACCCGCTCGGCCCGCTGGCGGCCGAGGCGGTCCGCGTCCTGGACACCGGAAACACGGCAGGCTTCCGCGAACTCCTGGATCCGACGGTCGAGTTGTCCCGCCACCTCTTCCAGGCCCCGACCCGCTTCTACAAGACGGGCGTGGTGTTCCTGGCCTGGCTCGCGGGCCACCAGTCGCACTTCACGATGGTCGGCGGCCTCCAGTCGGCCCGTTCCCTCCCGCACTTCGCCCGCGCCTACCGACTCGCCGACGGCCTGGGCCTGTTCCCCGACCCGAAGCTCGCGGAGGAACGGATGAAGAACCTGCTCGCCCTGTACGGAGTGACCCAGTGAGCAATCCGGAGCTGTCCCGCTTCTCCGTCAACCAGATGACGGTGAAGCAGCTGAGCATGCCCGAACTGGTCGACGCCTGCCTGGAGTTGGGCGTCCCCGGCGTGGGCCTGTGGCGCGAGCCGGTCCAGTCGTACGGCCTGGACGCCACCGCGAAGCTGGTCCGCGACGCGGGCCTCGCGGTGACAACGTTGTGCAGGGGCGGCTTCTTCACGGCGCTCGACCCCGCCGAGCGCGCCCGCGCCCTGGACGACAACCGCCGGGCCGTCGACGAGGCGGCCACGCTGGGCACGGACACCCTCGTGCTGGTCTCCGGCGGTCTGCCGGCCGGCTCGAAGGACCTGCACGGCGCGCGGGAGCGGATCGCCGACGCGCTGGGCGAGTTGGGGCCCTACGCCGAGGAGCGGGGCGTACGGCTGGCCATCGAGCCGCTGCACCCCATGTTCGCCTCCGACCGCTGCGTGGTCTCGACACTCACCCAGGCCCTCGACCTCGCCGAGCGCTTCCCCGCGCAACAGGTCGGCGTCACGGTGGACACGTACCACATCTGGTGGGACGACCAGGCCCCGGCGCAGATCGCCCGGGCCGGCGCGGGCGGCCGTATCCACACCTTCCAGCTCGCCGACTGGACCACCCCGCTGCCCGAGGGCGTCCTCAACGGCCGCGGGCAGATCGGGGACGGCGCGGTGGACATGCGGGAGTGGAAGGCGTACGTCGAGGCCGCCGGATACACCGGCCCCATCGAGGTCGAACTGTTCAACGACGGCCTGTGGGCCCGCGACGGCCGCGAGGTGCTGGCGGAGACGGCGGCACGGTTCGTGGAGCACGTGATCCGATGAACCTGTGAGCGACCCGCTCGTGTCCCGCCCCGCTCCGCTCCGGCGGGGTGGGGCGGTTCCGTTCGCCGGAACAGGGCGGGACAGGCCTCTCCCGGCCGGGCCACACTGCCCACGGACGGTCCGGCATCGCGGCGGCACGGAGCCGTCGCGGCCGTCCGACGGGGGGATGAGACGGCCATGTCCAGTGTCTGCAGACGCGCGGGGGCGCTCCTGACGCTCCTGGCGCTCGTGGTGATCGGTGCGTCCGGTACCGCCGGCGCAGAATCGGCAGGCCCGGCCCTGCCGGCGCTGGCCGGTGCGTACTTCAAGGTGGTCAACCAGAACAGCGGCAAGTGCCTGGACGTCAGGCGGGAGGACCCCAAACCGGGTGCGTCCGTTCAGCAGTACGGCTGCACCGGAACGGACAACCAGCTGTGGTCGGCGGTGCCCGTCGGCAACGGTGTGTACACGCTGGTGAGCAAGGAGAGCGGCCTGTGTATGGCTTCCTTCCTCTTCAACCTCATGGTGGTGAACACGTGCAACGGCGTCCCCGGTCAGCAGTGGAGGGCGGTACCAGCGGGATTCGAGTGGAGCGAGCTGCGGTCGCAGGGCCTCAATGAGTGCACGACGGTACGAAGCTCCAGCACGGCCGATTCCGCGGTGATCGAGCAGTCGGCCTGCATCGGCCTGCCGTCCCAGCATTGGCAGTTCGTCACCGTCTGATCCTTCTGCCCCGCATCGGCGATTCGTCCTGCGGGGCAGTTTCATGTCCGGCGCCGGAATGTGAGAGTCGCCTTCACACAGGTCTCTTTAATAAATGCAGATCACGGCGTGTGTATTGGCCGCAATTCCTGTGATTGAGCTGTCGATTCGTCTTTTTCGGAGTCCTCCGGAACCGTATCTCCCCAGGTCGTGTCTATAGGATCGTGCTCGCCGCGGGGCCGGGGGAAATCCCGGAAACGCGGTAGGCCGGGCTTTCTCTCGCATGAGAGAAGTCTGAGAGCCGCATAAGAGAAGTAATTCTCGGAATCGAACAAGGAGTTATCTGTGAACGTGCGTATCGCCGCCGTCTCCCTGGCCTCCGCCGCGCTCGTCGCCGTCGGCGCCACCGCTGCCGTCGCCGCGCCCGCCCCGGCGCCGGGCATCACGCTCAAGGCCGATCACACCGCTGTGAAGCTCGGCGACGTGGTGACCTTCACCGGCAAGTCGACCGGTCTGAAGGAGGGCTCCAAGGTGACGCTCCAGGTCAAGACGGGCGCGACCTGGAAGTCCCTGCCCGTGACCGCCAAGGTCAACCACAGCGCGTACAAGCTGACCGACAAGTTCCAGAAGAAGGGCGTCCAGGTCCTGCGCGTCAAGGACGGCGCCACCGTCTCCAAGGCGGTCTCGGTCACCGTCCGCTGACGTCGGCCGCCCCGCGCTGAAACACCCCTGAGCCCTGCCCCACCCCGTCCGATCCGGGGTGGGGCAGGAGGTCAGGAGTATGCCGTACCGGCCCGCCCTACTTCTTCGCCGCCCGCTTCGTCAGGACCGCCAGCACCACCGGGATCAGCATCTCGACGACCCGGGTGACCGTCGCCGGCGGCAGGCCCGTCTTCTTGGCGACCGCGTTCGCCACCGGCTTGGCCGCCTTGGCCAGCACTCCGGCCATGAGCCCGCCGGTCGCGAAACCGCCCAGCGTCGCCACGCCCTGGAGGGGAGCCTCCTGGGGCGTCTCCACGGTCGCCGCCTCGCCGGACAGCGCCGAGACCGTCGTACCGACGACCTCCCTGGCGCCCGCCTCGTCCGTCCCCAGCAGGCCCGCGATCTCCTGGACCCGGGCGTCGCCCAGCTCGTCGAGGACGTCGCCCTGGAAGGTCGTAGCAGAGTCTTCGCTCATGCCTGAAACGCTACGTCCGCCCCGTTTCGTCGGCACCCGGAGCCCGCCCGGAAGCCGTTCTGAAAAATTCTCAAGACGGCGTACAACCCTCCCGGCGGCCCGCGGGTCGTACTTGGCATCAGGACTCTTGGAGGGGGATCTGGGGGGATCTTGAGGGGTCCTGATGTTGGAGGGGAATAGCCGAGGGGGCTTGGTCGACGGACCAGGCCCCCTCGAATGTGTGCCGCCCCTGTGCGGTCCCTGTGCCGTCCGCCCGGTGCCCGGCCGGAACCCGTGCGCCGAGTGTGACAGGACGGAGCGGCCGAATCCGTACGTTGCTTCCGTGACGGTCGTCGCCCAGGCTCCATCGTGTGGCGAAGGACGACCGAGCCGGGAGCACCAGCGATGCTGCGGATCCACTTCACACCCCAGGACCTGGCCCGCCTCCACGTCGCGAGCACCCCCGACCCGCTCTGGGAGATCGCCTGTAGCCTGCACCGGCTCCAGACCACCCAGGGCCGTTGGGCCTACGCCGACTGGCACCGCGGCACCCGGGCCACCCTCGCCGGCACCCCGCTCGGCGCGGCCGTCCGCCGGCTGCTGTTCCCCTTGCTGCCGCGGGCGCGCTACATGCCCGACTTCCTCAACCCCGCCGAGTCGGCCGACGGCCTGGAGTGCGGACTCGCGGCGGTCGTCGACGTCCCGCCCACCCGTGTCGCCCGGGAACTGGACCTGCTGCGCCGTTCCAGCGGCGCTCCCGACTGGGCCGCGCGCCTGGTGGAACGCCCGGTCCGCGAGGAACTCGCCAAGGTCCTGCGCGCCTACCACGACGCCGTCGTCGCACCCCACCAGGACCGCATCCACGCGGAACTCACCGGCGAACGCGCCCTGCGCGCCCACGAGGTCCTCGACACCGGTGTCGACGGACTGCTCTCCGGCCTCTCGCCGTCCATGCGCTGGCACCCGCCGGTGCTGCACATCGACTACGTCGAGGACCGGGACCTGTATCTCACCGGCCGCGGACTGCGCCTCGTCCCCTCCTACTTCTGCTGGCAGTCGCCGGTCTCCATGGCCGACCCGGAGCTGCCGCCCGTGCTGACCTACCCCCTGCACCACAAACAGCCGCCCGCTCCCGCCCGCCCCGCCGACGCCTCCCTCGCCGCGCTGCTGGGCCGTACCCGGGCGGCGGCGCTGCGCGGGGTCGCGTCCGGCGCGACCACCTCCGAACTGGCGCGCCACCTGGGCGTCTCGCCCGCCACCGCGACCCACCACACCACGGTCCTGCGCGACTCCGGCCTGACCACCAGCCATCGCGTCGGCAACATCGTGCTGCACACCCTCACCCCGCTGGGCGCGGCACTGCTGCGCCGGCCGGTCCCCGCGGCACCCGTCCAGCCGTAGCCCCGGGCAGTCGCTTTCACGTCACCCGGCACACCCGCTCGGCGAACACCCCTCACTCCTTTCGTCCCAGCCGTCCCGCGGACACCGGTGGAGCAACCGCCTCCGCCACCCGGCCTGCGACTTTCGAGCCAGCTCGAAGGTGGTCGTCCGCACCCGGCCCGCGCTGCCAACGTGTCCGGCGAAGCACCGGCGGGGGAGTGAACCGTCCCCGCCCCTGACCACCGTCGAAGGGGGAAACCCATGAAGAACGCCATCGCGGCGGGCGCACTCGCGCTCGTCGCCGCGGGCGGCTGTCTGGTCCTGGCGCCGACCGCGTCCGCGGCGCCGGACGCGTGTGTGACCAGCACCCTGACCACCGGATCGTACGAAGGCGTCGGCACCCAGGTGCGGAAGTCGTCGACCAGCAGTTGCAGCGACCTCAACCTGGTGTACACCGACGACAAGACGGTCTACGCCAACGACGGCTACGCCGGCCGTCTCTACCACACGTCCAGCAGCTCGTGGATCACCTGCAACGCGGGCTACATCTGGCTCTCGGACGGCACCTACCCCGTCGACTCCGAGCTGCTGTGCACCGACGTCTCCGACAACACGCTGTTCACGGTGGCCAGTGCCGCCAACGGCGGCGACACCGTCAAGGTCGTCCACTGACCCCGAACCCGCGTCCGCCGGCGGGCCGTCCGCACCGGACGGCCCCCGGCCGTCGGGAGGAGAGGAGTGCCCGGATGCTCCGGCGCCCGGTCCTGGTGCGCGCGGCCCTCGCGGCGGCCGTCGCCCTGCTCGTCACGGCGTGTTCCGCCCAGGCCGCCGATGTCGCCGGCCGGTCGTCCGGCACCCGGACCGCCCCCGTGACCCCGGCCCGCCTCGGCCGCACCCTGCCGGACGACCCCGTGCGCATGGTCCTGCCGGCCACCGGCGCCGAGACCCGCTGGACCCAGGGGCTGTACGTGTTCGGACAGCAGGTGACCCGCGCGGCCGCCGCCGACTGCGCGCGCCGGGGCGGATTCACGCTGCCCCGGGAGATCCCGCTCGCCTTCATCCGCTTCTTCGCGCTCCCCGACCTGGACTTCATCGCCCGGCACGGACTGAGCGTGAGCGCGGACATCCCCGCCGCCGTTCCCGGCCCCTCCACGGTCCGCGCCGGCACCGCGGCCGAGGTGAGCCGCTGCCGGGCCGAGGGCGCGAAGGCCGCGGCCGTACTGAGCGACATCTACCTGCCGGTCGAACGGCGGTGGTTCGGCGAACTCGGTTCCCTGGACGACGAGCCGGCCGTCGTACGGGCCCGGCAGGGACTGTCCGGCTGTCTGCCCGGGCACGGTGTCCGGGCCCGCGACGAGAAGACCTTCATGGCGGTGGCGGACGCCCGCCAGAACTCCGCCTCCGCCGCCGAACTCCCGGCCACGGAAAGCGAGTTGGGCCGCGTCTACGCCACCTGCATGCGCCCGGTCGAGGCCGTCCGCGCGCCCGCCCGGCTCCGCCTGCGCGCCGGATTCCTCGCCGAACACACCGCTGAGATCCGCGCACTCCGTACGAAGCTCGTCCCGGCCCTGCACCGCACCGAGCGCCGGTACGGGCTGACCCTGGTGTTCCCGGAACCCTGACCGGCGGCCCCCGGATCCAGAAGCGTTACGTATCCGCCCGAACCGTCACACTTCTAGAAGAACACCCCGCACCGCAGCAGCACATTCGCGTACGGCCGCGCCTCGCCCGTCCGCACGATCAGCCGCGCACCCGCCGACAGCTCCTTGAGCTTCTCGTGGGGGACGAGATCCAGGTCGGGGAAGCGGGCGTCGAGGAGCGCGGTGGCGGCCCGGTTGGCGCCCCGTATCTCGCGTGCCGCCGTCGCGCCCTCCACCACCAGTTCGGCCAGCAGCCCGTCCAGCACCTCCGCGAACGACGGCACCCCGGCCCGGAACGCCAGGTCCACCACCCGGGGCCCGGCCGGGATCGGCATCCCGGCGTCGCACACCAGCACCCCGTCCCCGTGCCCCAACTCGGCCAGCGCGCCGGAGAGATGACGGTTGAGAATCCCTGCCTTCTTCACAGTGCGGCGACCTCGTCCGCCGTCGGGAAGGACTCCTGCGCGCCCTTCCTGGTGACGGCCACCGCACCCACCCGCGCCGCGTACGTCGCAGCCTCCGCCAGGGACGACCCCGTGCCCAGCTTCCAGGCCAGCGCCGCGGTGAAGGAATCGCCCGCACCCGTCGTGTCCACGGCGTCCACCTTCACGGACGGCACCCGGGCGACCCCCTCCCGCGAGGCCACCAGCGCGCCCTCCGCGCCCAGCGTCACGACCACCGAACGCGGCCCCTTCGCCAGCAGGATCCGCGCCCAGTCCTCGGGCCGCTCGCTCACACACGCGTCCCCGAGGATCACCTTCGCCTCGTGCTCGTTGACGATCAACGGGTCGCAGGCGGCCAGGACTTCGGAGGGCAGTGGCCTCGGCGGCGACGGGTTCAGCACGAACCGGCTGTCGGGCGCCAGACTCCGTACGACCTCCACGACCGTCTCCAGCGGGATCTCCAGCTGTACGGAGACCACCCGGGAGGCGTGGAAGAGACAGGCGGCGGCCTGGATGTCGACCGGGAACAGCTTCCCGTTGGCCCCCGGCGACACCACGATGCTGTTGTCGCCGGACGGGTCCACCGTGATCAGCGCGACCCCGGTCGGCGCCCCGCCCACCAGCACACCCACCGTGTCGACCCCGGCGGCCCGCTGCGAGTCCAGCAGCAGCCTGCCGTACGCGTCGTCGCCGACCCGGGCCAGCAGGACCGTACGGGCACCGAGCCGGGCGGCGGCGACCGCCTGGTTGGCACCCTTGCCGCCGGGGTGGACGGCCAGGTCGGAACCGAGGACCGTCTCGCCGGCGCCCGGCCGCCGCTCGACGTCGATCACGAGGTCGGCGTTGGCCGATCCGACGACCAGGAGGTCGTAGTCGTACATGAAGTGACTCCCCACAGTGGTGACTTGGGCTGGGTGGCCGGTCCGCTGTCAGCCGGTGAAACCGGCCACGTTCTCCTTGGTGACCACCTTCACGGGCACCTTCACCGTCGTCTCCACCTTCTTGCCCTGAGCCGCGCGCAGCGCGTTGTCCACGGCGATTTTGCCCAACTGGCTCGGCTGCTGCGCCACGGACGCGTACAGCGTCCCCTGCTTGACGGCGGTCAGCCCGTCGGGCGTGCCGTCGAAGCCTACGACCGAGACCGACCTGCCCGCCTTGGAACCGAGCGCCTTGATGGCGCCGAGGGCCATCTCGTCGTTGGCCGCGATGACGCCCTGGACGTCGGGGTGCGCCTGGAGCAGGTTCGACATCACGTCGAGGCCCTTGGTGCGGTCGAAGTCGGCGGGCTGCTGGGCGAGGACCTGGATGCCGGGATAGGCCTTCAGTCCCTTGGCGAAGCCCTCGGCCCGCTCGCGTGCCGCCGACGTACCCGCCTGGCCCTGGAGGATGACGATCTTGCCGGTGCCGCCCAGCTTCTCGGCGACGGTCTTGGCGGCGAGTTCACCGCCTACGACGTTGTCGGAGGCGACGAGGGTGTCCACGGCCGCCTTGTTGACGCCGCGGTCGACCGCGATCACCGGGATCTTCGCCTTGTCCGCGGCCTTCACGGAGTTGCTCGCCGCGTCCGAGTCCACCGGGTTGACGATGATCGCGCCGTAGTTCGAACTGGTGAAGTTCTGGAGCTGGTTGGCCTGCTGGGACGCGTCGTTCTGCGCGTCGGTGACGGTCAGGTCCAGGCCCAGCTTCTTCGCCTCGGCCTGCGCACCGGACCGGATCTGCACGAAGAACGGGTTGTTGAGCGTGGAGAGGGAGAGGCCGAGCTTGGGCTTCGACGCCGTGGAGGAGTCGTTGTGCAGGAAGGAGGTCGCGCCGACGATCGCGACGGTGACGACGGCCGCGAGCGCGTACGTCGTCGCCTGCCTGCCCTTGCCGCCACCACCGACACCCGTACCGGAGACGGGAGTCGCGCCGGCCTTCCGGCGCACGGTGTCGAGCAGGACGGCCAGCGCGATGACGACACCGATCACGACCTGCTGCCAGAAGGCCGATACCGAAAGGAGGTTGAGGCCGTTGCGCAGCACCGCGAGGATCAGCGCGCCGATGAGCGTGCCGGACGCCTTGCCGGTGCCGCCCGCGAGAGAGGCGCCGCCGATGACGACCGCGGCGATCGCGTCCAGCTCGTAACCGTCGGCGGCCTGCGGCTGCGCGGAGGAGAGCCGGGAGGCGAGGACGATGCCCGCGGCGGCGGCGAACACACCGGACAGGGCGTAGATCGCGAGCTTCTGCCTGGAGACCCGCAACCCCGAGAGCCGCGCGGCCTCTTCGTTGCCGCCGATCGCGTACATGGACCGGCCGATGTACGTCCGCCCGAGCACGAAGGCCGCGATCAGCCCCATCACGATCATCACCAGGACCGGCACCGGCAGCCAGCCGCCCAGCGTGTCACCGAGGTGCGAGACCGAGTCGGGGAAGGCGATCGGCGAGCCCTGCGAGATCACCAGCGACAGCCCGCGCGCCACCGACAGCATCGCCAACGTCGCGATGAACGGCGGGAGTTTGCCGTAGGCGATGAGGAAGCCGTTGACGAGACCGGCCGCGATGCCGGTGGCGATCGCGAGAACGACGGCCAGGAAGACGGGGACGCCGTGCTGCGTGGCGCTCCACGCGAGCACGGTGGCGGACAGGGCGGCCACCGAACCGACCGACAGGTCGATGCCCGCCGAGACGATCACGAAGGTGACACCGAAGGCGAGGATCGCGGTGACGGCCGCCTGGACACCGACGTTGAGGAGGTTGTCGGTGGTGAGGAAGTCACCGGAGAGCGCCGACATGGCGATGACGAGGACGATGAGCGCGGTCAACGCGCCGTTGTCCAGAAGCAGTCGGCGGATGCCCGAGGCGCCACTGGTGCCCGGCGTGCTCTTGAGCGTTTCAGTGGCCACGGCGGCCCTCCACAGCGGTAGGTGCTTCAGCGGTAGTCGTTTGGGTCGGTGTGCTGACGGCGAGCGCCATCACGGAGTCCTGCGTGGCCTGTTCGGCGGAGAGTTCGCCCGCGATGCGTCCCTGGGCCATGACGAGCACCCGGTCGCTCATGCCGAGAACTTCGGGGAGATCACTGGAGATCATGAGAACGGCGGCACCAGCGGCTGTCAGCTCATTGATCAGCTGATAGATCTCGACCTTGGCGCCGACGTCGATCCCGCGCGTCGGCTCGTCGAGGATCAGCACCTTGGTGTCGGCGAGCAGCCACTTGCCGATGACGACCTTCTGCTGGTTGCCGCCGGACAGCGTCCGCACCTGTTGCCCAAGTCCCGCCATCCGCACGCCCAGTTGCTCGGCTATCCGCGCGGTGGCGACCCGCTGCCCCTTGAGGTCGACGAGCCCGCCGTGGGTCGCGGCCCGCATGGTGACGAGCCCGAGGTTCTCCTCCACGGACTGGTCGAGCACGAGCCCCTGCCCCTTGCGGTCCTCGGGCACGAGCCCGATCCCGGCGGTCATCGCCGCGTTGACGTCGTGCCCGCGCAAGGCGGAGCCGCCGACCTTCACGGCCCCGCGGTCGTACGGGTCGGCCCCGAAGACGGCCCGTACGACTTCGGTACGACCCGCCCCCACGAGCCCCGCGATCCCGACGACCTCACCGGCCCGCACCTCGAAGCTGATGTCGTGGAAGACACCGTCCCGGGTGAGCCCCTCGACGGAGAGCAACGCGGCGCCGGTGTCGGCCCGTTCACGCGGATACTGCTGCTCGATGGAGCGCCCGACCATGAGCCGTACGAGCTCGTCCTCGGGGGTGGAGGCAGGCACCTGCCCGACACTCTTCCCGTCCCGAATGACGGTGACGCGGTCGCCGAGGGCGGCGATCTCTTCCAGATGATGGGTGATGAAGACGACCCCGACCCCGTCCGCACGCAGTTGCCGCACGATGGAGAAGAGCGTCTCGACCTCCTCGGAGGTCAGTACGGCGGTCGGCTCGTCCATGATGAGTACACGTGCGTCGAGGCTGAGAGCCTTCGCGATCTCGACCATCTGGAGCCGCGCGATACCGAGTTCACGCACCCGGGCCCGCGGCGAGACGTTCACGCCCACGCGCTCCAGCAGCACGGCGGCGTCGGCCTCCATCCGCTTCCGGTCGATCATCCCGAGCCGACGCGGCTGCCGCCCCAGGAAGATGTTCTCGGCGACGGTCAGATCGGGAACGAGGTTGAACTCCTGGTAGATGGTGGCGATCCCGAGGTGCGCGGAGTCCTGCGCACTGTGGATGCGCACCTCCTCGCCACCGGCCAGGATGCGGCCGCCGTCGGGACGGTAGGCACCGGAGAGCATCTTGATGAGGGTGCTCTTGCCGGCGCCGTTCTCACCGAGCAGCACATGGACCTCGCCCCGGCGCAGATCGAAGTCGACGCCGTCCAGCGCGACGACACCGGGGAAGGTCTTGCGGATGCCCTCGATGCGCAGCAACTCGTCGTCGTTGCTCACGACTCGCTCCTTCGAACAGGGGATGGTGAGGGGTTCGTCTCGCCGCACGAGCGGCGCACGACGAGCCGGGCGGGAAGGGTGACGGACTCCGGCACCCGCCCCTCGATCCGGTCGACGAGCGCGCGCACGGCGGCCCGCCCCAGCTCGGGTGTCGGCTGGGCGATCGCGGTGATCGGCGGATCGGTGTGCACGAACCACCGGATGTCGTCGAACGCGGCCAGCGCGAGGTCCTCGGGAACACGGAGCCCACGCGCCCGTACGGCGTCCAGGGCGCCGAGCGCCATCAGGTTGTCGGCGGCGAACACGGCCTCGGGCGGCTCGGCCAGATCGAGGAAACCCTCCGTCACCCGCCGCCCGCTCTCGGCCTGGAAGTCGCCCTGCCCGATGTAGGCGTCGGGGAGCGGAATGCCGTACTCGGCGAGCGCGTCCCGGAAGGCGGCGACGCGCTCACTGCCGGTGGTCGTGGCGGCGGGGCCGGCGATGATGGCGAGCCTGCGGTGCCCCAGCCCGTGCAGATGCGCGACGAGATCCCGGATCGCGGCGCGTCCGTCGGCCCGCACGACGGGGACGTCGAGCCCCGGGATCCACCGGTCCACGAACACCATGGGGGTCCCGGCGCGGGCGGCGTCCAGCATGCCCGGGGAACCACCGTCGGTGGGGGACACGAGCAGCCCGTCGATACGACGGTCCAGCAGCGTCCGCACGTGGTGGTCCTGGAGCTCCGGCCGCTCGTCGGCGTTCCCGATGATCACGCTGTACCCGAGGGCGCGGGCCTCCTCCTCGACGGAGCGGGCCAGCTCGGTGAAGTAGGGGTTCAGCACATCGCTGATGACCAGGCCGAGGGTGCGGGTCTGGTCGGTGCGCAGCGACCGGGCGACGGCGTTGGGACGGTAGTCCAGCGCCTCTACGGCGGCCAGGACGCGCGTACGTGCGTCGTCACTGACCGACGGATGGTCGTTCAGCACCCGCGACACCGTGGCCACGGAGACCCCGGCCTCGGCGGCGACGTCCTTGATGCTCGCCATCGCCGTTCCACCTCCTCGTGGAATCGATTACATGGAGGATTGGAATCGATTACACGGGGGTTGACAAGACCTTGAGACCGGATCGTGATCCTCGGCGGTCGTACCGTGAGGCCGGTACCGCCGCCGCTCGCCCTCTCCTGTTCGCTTTATCCGCCGGTCACGGCTGCGCTTCCGTCGGGCGGTTCACTGCTGTCGACATAGACGACCAGCGTCTGGTCCGGCTGTTCGGCCAGATGGAAAGCGGTGTACGCGTAGTCGATCGCTCCGCGTTGCGGGTGCCGTAGCTGTTTCCGGCCGCTGTGCCGGGCCTGCACCTCGTACTGCGGCCACCACTTCCGCACCTCGGGGCTGCCCTCGTTCAGGTCCTCGATCAGTCGGGTGTACCGAGGGTCGCCGGAATGGCGTGCCGCCAGTGTCCGAAGGCGCCCGAGCAGGCCGCGTGCTTCGGGTTCCCAGTCGACCAGCACGGTGCGGGCAACCGGTTCGAGGAACACCCAGCGGACGAAGTTGGCGGGCCGGCCCGCCTCGGTGATGAGCCCCGGGAACAACTCGTGGGCCGCCTGGTTGTGGCTGAGGACGTCGTAGTTGCCGCCGATGATGTACGCCGGGTTCGGCTGGAGCAGCAGGGGGACGGCGCCCGCCTCGGCCGTCACCGACTCGAGTTCCTCGGTTTCGGCGGCAGGCGCGTGTCCGGCGAGGTGGAGAAGATGACCACGCTCGTGCCGGTCGAGCCGCAGTGCCGTGGCGAGGGCGTTGAGCACCTGCTCGGAGACGCGGATCTCCCGCCCCTGTTCCAGGTACGTGTACCAGGTGGCGCTGATCCCGGCCAGCAGTGCCAGTTCCTCGCGGCGAAGTCCCGGAGTCCGACGGCGGCCGGTGCGGGGCAGGCCCACCTCGTCCGGGGTCAGACGCTCTCTGCGACTGCGCAGGAATTCACTCAGCTGACGGCGTCGGTCCGGCTGTGTGGACATGGCACATAGCACCTTCGGTTCCAGAATAAACACGCTCTGGATACCAGGCTAAACCAGGCGGAGACTGCTGTCCGAGCACGGGCCGCGGCATCACCCACGGCCTCACACGGTCACACCGGCAACCGGCCGTCCAGTGCGCGCGGCTTCCGGACACTCCTCCAGGTTTCGCCGCCGCTCGGCACCCCGGCCCCGGTGCCGAAGACGGAGAGGGCAACAACTCATGTCCGGAATCAAGGGCAAAGTGGTGGCAATCACGGGAGCCGGCAGTGGCATCGGCGAGGCGACCGCGCTGCTGCTCGCCGAACGCGGCGCACGACTCGTCCTCGGCGCACGCCGGTCCGAACGCCTGGCGGACCTGGTCACCCGGATCGAGAAGGCAGGTGGCACGGCCGTGCAGATCCGCACCGACGTGACCCGGCGGCAGGACCTTCAGGCGCTGGTCGCGCTGGCCGGTGAGCGCTTCGGCCGACTCGACGTACTCGTCAGCAACGCCGGGGTCGGCACCGTCTCGCCTCTCGACGATCTGCGCGTCGAGGAGTGGGACCACATGGTCGACGTCAACGTGAAAGGCGTCCTGCACGGGATCGGTGCCGCGCTGCCGGTCTTCCGGGCCCAGGGGAGCGGCCACTTCGTCACCACGGCCTCCACGGCGGCGTTCCGTATCGTGCCGGCCATGGCCGTCTACGCCGGCACCAAGTTCGCGGTCCGGGCCATCTGCGAAGGGCTGCGCCAGGAGGCCGGCGAATCCCTGCGGGTCACCACCGTCTCACCTGGTGCGACTGCGACCGACTTCGCCGAGGCGTCGACCAACAGCCGGGTCAGGGCGGAGATCACGAAGATGCGGGACGCCATCGCGATCCCGCCCGACGCGATCGCCCAGGCCATCGCTTTCGCGATCGAACAGCCTGCGACGGTCGATGTGAACGAGATCGTCGTCCGGCCCACCGCCCAGAGCTGACCTCCCGCTCTTCGGGTGCGGGCACCGGCATCCGCACCCGCGGGACGCATGGCAACGCAGGCCTCCCGGCCCGCGGGTGACCGTGCCACCACGAAGGCTCAACTCCGCCGACTGATTGAGCTTTCCGAGGCGGATCACGTCACGCTGAGGGTCGTCCCCTTCGACCTGGATGGCTTCGCCAAAGCCTCAAGCACGATGACGTATGCGGGCGGCCCGCTGCCGAAGCTGGACACCGTGGTCCGTGATGCGCCCCATGGCTCGGTCCTGATCGATTCCGAGGCTCAGCTCAATACCTACCGAACAAGCTTCCGTAGAGTGGAAGCCGCGTCACTCGAACCCGAACGGTCGCGCGGATTCATCCACAAACTGGAGCAAGAGCTGTGAGGCAACGCATGGACAACTGGCGGAAGTCGTCCTATTCCGGCGAGGGCGACGGCAACAGTTGCGTGGAGATCGCGAACACCCCGACCCACGTAGCGGTCCGCGACACGAAAACCCCCTCCAGGGCTGCCCTCACCTTCCCGGGCCCTGCCTTCACTGCCTTCGTCGAAGCCCTCAAGCAGCCCCCCCTCCACCAACTCCCCTGAGCACTGTCACACCCTCCCGGTACCGTCGGACCCATGCCCACCCAGCCGACACCCCCGGGGACCCCCACAGGCGAGCGACACCTCGCCGTTCTCGAAGGTGTCCTGGAGCGGATCACCTACGCCAACGAGGAGAACGGCTACACGGTCGCCCGTGTCGACACAGGCAGGGGCGGCGGCGACCTCCTCACCGTCGTAGGCGCGCTCCTCGGCGCCCAAGCTGGCGAATCCCTCCGGATGGAGGGGCGTTGGGGCTCGCACCCGCAGTACGGCAAGCAGTTCACCGTGGAGAACTACACGACGGTCCTCCCGGCCACCATCCAGGGCATCCGCCGCTACCTCGGCTCGGGCCTCGTCAAGGGCATCGGCCCCGTCTTCGCCGACCGCATCACCCAGCACTTCGGCATGGACACGCTCCAGATCATCGAGGAGGAGCCGAAGCGGCTGATCGAGGTTCCCGGGCTCGGGCCCAAGCGGACCAAGAAGATCGCCGAGGCCTGGGAGGAGCAGAAGGCGATCAAGGAGGTCATGCTCTTCCTCCAGACCGTCGAGGTGTCCACGTCCATCGCCGTGCGCATCTACAAGAAGTACGGCGACGCGTCGATCTCCGTCGTGAAGAACCAGCCGTACCGGCTTGCCTCCGACGTCTGGGGCATCGGCTTCCTCACCGCCGACAAGATCGCCCAGTCCGTCGGGATTCCCCATGACAGTCCGGAGCGCGTCAAGGCGGGGCTGCAATACGCCCTTTCGCAGGCCACCGACCAGGGCAACTGCTATCTCCCCGAGGAGCGGCTCATCGCCGACGCGGTGAAGCTGTTGCAAGTCGACACCGGACTCGTCATCGAGTGCCTCGCCGAACTCGCCCTCCCGGACGAGGAGTCGGGCGACCCCGGCGTCGTACGCGAAAAAGTCCCCGGACCCGACGGCGACTCCGAACCCGTCACCGCCGTCTACCTCGTCCCCTTCCACCGCGCCGAACTCTCCCTCGCCGCCCAGCTCCGCCGCCTCCTGCACACGCAGGCCGACCGTATGCCCGGCTTCCACGACGTGGCCTGGGACAAGGCCCTGGGGTGGTTGAAGGGGAGGACCGGAGTGGAGCTCGCACCCGAGCAAGAAGCCGCCGTGCGGCTCGCGCTCACCAAGAAAGTCGCGGTTCTCACCGGTGGGCCGGGTTGTGGCAAGTCCTTCACCGTGCGCTCGATCGTCGAGCTGGCCCGTGCCAAGAAGGCCAAGGTCGTCCTCGCCGCCCCAACCGGCCGTGCCGCCAAGCGACTTGCCGAACTCACCGGGGCCGAGGCATCGACCGTCCACCGGCTGCTGGAGCTGAAGCCCGGGGGCGATGCCGCCTACGACAAGGACCGCCCCCTGGACGCGGACCTGGTCGTGGTCGACGAGGCCTCCATGCTCGACCTCCTCCTCGCCAACAAGCTCGTCAAAGCCGTACCCCCGGGAGCCCACCTCCTCTTCGTCGGCGACGTGGACCAACTCCCCAGCGTCGGCGCCGGCGAGGTGCTGCGGGACATGCTGGCCGACGGCGGTCCGATCCCGGCCGTACGCCTCACGCGCGTGTTCCGCCAGGCCCAGCAGTCCGGCGTGATCACCAACGCGCACCGGATCAACTCCGGCCAGCACCCCGTCACCGACGGCATGAAGGACTTCTTCCTCTTCGTCGAGGACGACACGGAGGAGGTCGGGCGGCTCACCGTGGACGTGGTGGCGCGTCGGATTCCGGCCAGGTTCGGGCTCGACCCGCGCCGGGACGTGCAGGTGCTCGCGCCCATGCACCGGGGCCCGGCCGGCGCGGGGAACCTCAACGGACTGCTCCAGCAGGCGATCACGCCCGGTCGGCCGGATGTCTCCGAGAAGCGGTTCGGCGGGCGGGTCTTCCGGGTCGGCGACAAGGTCACGCAGATCCGCAACAACTACGAGAAGGGCGCCAACGGGGTCTTCAACGGCACGGTCGGCGTCGTCACCTCACTCGACCCGGTGGACCAGCGCCTCACCGTGCTGACGGACGAGGACGAGGAGGTTCCGTACGAATTCGATGAACTGGACGAGTTGGCGCACGCGTATGCGGTGACAATCCATCGTTCGCAGGGGAGCGAGTACCCGGCCGTGGTGATCCCGGTCACCACGAGCGCGTGGACGATGCTTCAGCGGAACCTGTTGTATACGGCCGTCACCCGGGCGAAACAGCTGGTCGTGCTGGTCGGATCGCGCAAGGCGATCGGACAGGCCGTGCGTACGGTGTCGGCGGGACGGCGGTGCACGGCACTGGACTTCAGGCTGGTCGGCGGTTGAACGGGCCGTCCGCCGCGGGTGGTTGACCTCAGGATGTCCGTAGCGCGACAAGAGTGGCGAGCCGGCGGCGAGTGCCCCGGCGCCTCAGCGCGGCGAACGCCGACAGTTCACTGCGCATCGCCAGTAGACACAGGTCCCACTCCTCCTCGCTGTCGTACGGGTAGTACGCCGAGCCGGGGAACTCCTCGTCGCTGACGATGACGGGTTGCTTCCAGGCGTCCGAGCGATACGGCCCGACCTGCCTCCTGGTGCGGCGCAGCAGGATCTTGTACGACTCGGCGACGAGCGGGGAATCCAGACACAGCACCGCTTCGTAGTAGCGACGCCGTGCGGCACTGGCACTAAGCAGCTCGGAGATACGGGCGCGCGTGGCCGCGTCGGGCCCTTCCCTGCGTCGTATGAGATACGGGGTCTGTTCGTACTCGCGGATCGCCTCCAACGCGGAGGCGAAGACCTCGGCCCGACGCTCCCGTCGTTTCTGATGCTGCGTGATCCAGTAACCGACAAGAGCGATCAGTGCAGCGACAAGTCCTGTCAATAACGAGGTCAATTCAGAGACTTTCATGAGTGCCCCGCTGCTCTGCGTGAGTGCACGTCCCTCACGGTCGATACGACCTTCATACTGGGCGGACTACCACTCTTGGTGCCCACATCAAACGCGTCAATGGAGATCGTTTGTCAGCCATAGGTGAGAGCCCTATCGACTGCCGTCCTGGCTGGCCGTTCGATGTGCTCGAAGAATACGGACTGCCGTGCGACGCGGAGGTCTGCTCCGCGGCCGCCGCGCGAGTGGCCCCCGTACCGCTGGAGGCGCTGCTGGATCCGGCGACCGCCGCGGACTCGGTCGGGGCGGCCTGGAAGGCGGTGCTGGAGCACAAGAGGCTGAAGCTGGAACCGGCCGATCTGGCAGTCCTCCTCCTCGTGCACCGCGCTCTGCACATCGACCCGGATCGAGCGGATGTCTCCCTGCGGTCCGCCTTCGCGAAGTTCTCGCGGGACAAGACCTGGTTCGAAGTCCATTTCCGGCTCGCCGGAACCCTCTACCGGATGGCCATGGACAAGCTCAACGAAGGCCCCCAGGAGGAGGGGTACGAGGTGGCCCGCCGGATCTTCCGGGCGGCGCTGACCGAGGGCGAGGTGATCGAGGGAGCACTGCACCTGGTTCCTTTCCCCGCCGCCAAGTTGAAGATATTCCACGGAATTCGTGGTGTCGCGAGCCTGATTCTGGCGCGAAGGGACGCCGACGCACCCGAACTCCTCGAATACGCGGACAACCAGTTGGCGTTGTCGCAGAAGTACGACGACACGACAGCCGAGCACTTCCGTTACCACCTCGAAGTGAAGGTACGCCGCTTCGATCTGCTGCTGAGCCGGGCGCGCGGCGGCCGCTCACCGGCGAGGCCGGGCGACGAGAACCTGGCGACCGCACTCGCGGCCGAACTGCTAGGCGAGGCGGAGGACCTGCTCGACCTCGCCGCGGACCTCGAACACCACTCCAGGGAACTGGCCGTCGCCGATGGAGACGTGGCATTCCGCTGGGGTGTCCACCTGCTCGGTACCGCTGACCGCAGTGGAGCCCTCGGCGAGTTCGAGCGCAGCGTCGCTGCCTATGAGACGGCCGCGGAACGGCCCGCCACCACCCGGGCCTGTCCCGACCCGGTTCTCGCACTGCTCCGGGGCCAGGCACGGTTCCGGGTCCATGTGGGCAGGCAGGTGACGGGGACCGAGGACGCGCCGGCCGAGAGCTGCCTGGACGCGGCGATCGACGACCTCGCCATCGGCGCGGGCGTCATCGACTCGGCGTCCTACCCGTACGTGCTGCTGTACCGGGCCCGCAACCGGCTGTGGACCACGGACATCGACGGAGCGCTCGAAGACGTCGAGGACGCCCTCACCTATCTCCGCGCGGTCGGCTGGCTGACCGGTGACACCTTGACGGCGCCTCAACCGGTTCGCCCACTGGTCACGAGGATGCTGCGCCTGGCGCGCGTCCACGAGGACGAGGCCGCCCTGCGCCGTGCCTCCGCGGCCGGTGACTGGGACACGGTCGAGCCCCTCCTGGACCGCCTCGCCGCAGTCGATGACGAACTCGTGCACAGTGGCGCGCTGGCCCACGCGGCCCGTCTGCTGTGTTCCGCGCGGGGGCGCGCCGCATCCGCCTCCCGGCTGATGGCTGTCAGCGTCGCGCTGGAGCGGCAGTTGTCACGACTGCGCAGACCTGCCCGGCTGTCGTTCGTCGCCAGCCATGCGGCGACGCTCGCCGTGCTGTCCTTCGGCGACTTCACCGACCTCGACGAGGTGCGGCGGGTCCACGAGCTCTACCAGACCGCCCTGTCGTACGTCACCGACCCCGGCCCCGAGTTGCAGCACCACGCCGGCGTCGCCGCGCTCACCCTCGCCAAGGCGCTCCAGGGCGGGGACGAGGGGGAGCGCGAGCAGGCAGTACAACTGCTGCGGGACGCGTTGGCGTTGTTCGTCCGAACCCTCGGTGACGACACCACCGCCGAACTGGCCGACGCGGAGCAGGCCGTCGGCGAGATGATCGACGCGGTCACCGCCGGATCGGCTGTCCGGGCCGCGCCGCGGGCCGGAGCGCCGACACCCGCTCTCGCCCCCGACGGAGTGGACGCCGGCCTCGACGCAGGTGGCGGCCTGGACGCCGACGGCCTCGGCCTCGGCCTCGACGAACTCGACGACGGCCTCGACAGCGCCTTGGACGGGGACTTCGGTTTCGACAGCGGCCTGGACACTGAGGCCGAGGCGGTGCTCGACGCCCTGGGGGAGTCGTCCCGCCCTCTGGGAACCGGTGCGGCCGAAGAGCCCGCCGCCACCGGCGCGCGGCAGGTCCACCTCGATTGGCTCGCGCGCGCTCCCGAACTGCCTCTCGATCTCCGGCGCGCCGGTCTGGAGAGCCGGATCGGTGAGTGCCACATGCGGCTGCACGGCATCACGGGCACCGATGAGCACGCCGACCGGGCGCTCGACCACTTCGCCCGCAGCCGACGCCGCGGCAACGACAGCCCGAACCTGCTCGGCCTCGTCGGTGACGTTTACTACCGCAAGGGCCGCGACCGCCGGAACGCGACGGACCTGCGCCTGGCCGTCGAGCTCAAGTCGGCCGCACGCGCGCAGGGTTCCCTCAGCCGGGAGAACTGGTCGGTGTCGTGCGCGGCGCACCAGATGCTCTTCACGCTGAGCCGCGCCGAGGAGGACCTCGGCCATGCGATCGCCTACGCGGACGAGGCGACCCGGCTGGCCCCCGGCTGGCCGTGGCCCCTGTTCCAGCTCGCCGAACTGGCTTCGCTGCCGCAGCCCGACCGAGACCGTGCCGCACGGTGGCTCGACGAGCCCGGCATGTCCGAGACACGTCGGCTGGCCCTCGCCGGAGAACGCGGCGAACTGCTTCGCCGGGCCGCCGAACTCGTCATCCGCGACGAGGAGTTCACCCGCTTCGGGATGGGCGGCCGGATCACCGACGCCGTCTACGTCCTCGACGATCCGCACCGCCTGCTGAGCAGTGCCGTGGTCATCAAGGAACGCCTCCGGCAGTGGGCCGACACGGAGCGCGAACTGCTCACCGGCTTCGCCGACTGGACCTCCGCACAGGACCAGGACTGGATCAGGGTGCCGGAGGTGATCGCGACCGTGCCCCTGCCGCCGGCCCGGGTCAGCGGCACACGGGAGGTCGCCCTGGTCCTCCAGCGAGTGTCCGGCCGCCCCGTCAGCGCACTGGTCGCCGACCGGGTGGCGGTCGGATCCGTGGAGACACACCACGACGTCGTGGCCGTCGCCGAACCGGTCCTGCACGCCCTGGCGTCCTTCCACCACTGGAGGGGCCCCGGCCCGGCAGCCGACGGGGACGAGATTCGACGCCGTCTGCACCACCGTATGCGCGACGACCTGCGCGCGCTCGGCCGTACCGTCGAACCACAGGACCTGGTCGCCCTATGGGACGGTATAGCGGGCCTTCCTCTTGTGGGCCAGCGCGACGCCCATGCCGACAACTGGCTGATCCCGGCCGCCCCCGGGCGACCCCGCTGGGTCGCTCCGATCGACCTGGAAGGGCGGGCCTGGCTTCCACTGCTGTTCGAAGTCGCGCAGTTCATGGAGGACTTCGCCCTGCTCCCTGTTGACGAGCGGCACTTCGGCACCTGCCGGGACCTCGCGACCCGTTATCTCGACCGGCTTCCGGACACCGTGTGCCCGTCGGCCCTGCGCGCCGACGCCGAGCTGGTGCGGCGCGGTTTCGAGACGTTCGCTCTCGCCAGAGCGGCGTTCGTGCTCAACCACCTCGACGCCCCGCACCGGGCAAGTGCAGGCATGTCCACCGGCGGCCGCCGCCTCAAACGAGCCCGTCGGGCCCACTGTGAGCAACTCTTTGTCCGACTCGCCAACAGCGACATCACCGAGGTGGCGACCGTGGCGGCACAGGCCGCACGCCCACAGTGAGCCCCGGCCGCCACGGGCGCCGGCCCCGACGCTCACCCGCACGAGAGCCGGGGGTGGTGCAGACACAGCCGTAACGGTCCGGTGTCCCGCCCACCTTCCCGCTTCCTGCGATATACGAATCCCAACGCGTCGACGCCGAGCGGCTCTATCTCGCGGCGGACCGCGGAGCGCAGGATGTCCCGTACGGCGGACTCCTCGTGCAGAGGGCGGAATCCGCAGCCCAGGACCAGTCGCAGGCCGTGCGGAGTGTTCCGCCCGACCTCGACGAACTGGGCCGGCAGCCGCCGCAGGCCGAGACGGGCCAGACGCAGCCCGATGCCATACCCGCGATACTCGGGGACCGTGCCGCAGGCCCCCCATTTCCCGTCGGCCCTGATGTGCGAGCAACCGACCAGCCGTCCGCCGCTGCGCGCCCAGACCAGGAGGCCCGGATGGTCGACCATTCTGCGAACGTGTGTGTCCCGGGGATGACTCAGCCGCCCGTACGCGGACACCAGGATGTCTGCTGCCTCCGTCGTGACATCGGGCAGCAACCGCAGCTCCCTCGCCTCGTGACAACCGACTTCGAGCTGCGGCCCCCGTAAGCGCCCGAACTCCGTGCCCGACGCGTCCGAGAAGAACGCCGTCGCCCGTTCCCACACGGCGTGCGCACGGCCGGGACGCGTGACGTGTTCCTCGACGAGGACCGAGGCGGGCATCACCGCGTGCAGTGCTTCGGCGGTGTCACGGGCCCCCGTACGGTCGTCCGCGTCGGCGACCAGCAGGGTGGGCACCCTCAGTGCCGAGAGTTCGTCGGCGGACGGGGCCGCGAACCTGCCCAGCGCCGCTCCCGCCCCCAAGGACGCCGTCACGGGTGCCAGGAGGACCATCGCGGCGACGGGTGCCGGGCGGTTCGGGTGCTGACGCAGCCAGGCGGCCAACGCACCCAGTACGACTCGAACGCCCGTACTGCGGGCGAAGACGTATGTGTCCGCGCGTTCGTCGAACAGAGTTGTCACCGCCGCGGTGGCGGCCAGCAGGGACCGCGGCCGAGGGCCGGGCGTTCCCGGATCGGGGCACAGGAACGTCACGCCGTTCGCCTCGCAGGCCTTCGCGAAGACGTCCGCCTCTCCGGTGGCGGACTCCGTCGGATCACCGCGGAGATACATCAACTCGGAGGCGTGCGTGGGGTTCTTCAACGCCGTTTTCCCTCTCGTCCAGCGCCCCGCCCGGCCTGTGTCCCGGAAGCCGCGAAGGCCGCGCGCGACCGTTGCCGGGATAGGCTTTCCGCCTGGCGGCGGCCCGACCTCGCGACACGACATCCCGACCGACAACCTGCGTTCGTTGGCCGAACACAGCGGGAAAATGATCGATCAAACGAGTCGCAAAGGTCACACGGGGCTTTCGGAACCCGGGGCGAACGGGGCAGGATGAGCAGGTTGGCGGCACTGAGTGCCGCCGATAGGCCCAATGGTCGACCCCGAGTGCACTCTCCTGCGCCAAATGGGGGATGGTAGAGACAGTCAGGGCAACCTCGAAGAAGAGGCACAACGTCGGTGAGGGATGACGTGAGCGACAACTCTGTAGTACTGCGGTTCGGCGACGGCGAGTACACCTACCCGGTGATCGACAGCACCGTCGGCGACAAGGGCTTCGACATCGGGAAGCTCCGTGCTCAGACCGGTCTGGTGACGCTGGACAGCGGATATGGGAACACCGCCGCCTATAAATCCGCCATCACCTACCTCGACGGTGAGGAGGGCATCCTCCGGTACCGCGGCTACCCGATCGAGCAGCTGGCCGAGCGTTCCACGTTCGTGGAGGTCGCCTATCTGCTGATCAACGGCGAGCTGCCGACCGTCGACGAGCTCACCGTGTTCAAGAACGACATCACGCAGCACACCCTGCTGCACGAGGACGTCAAGAACTTCTACAAGGGCTTCCCGCGCGACGCCCACCCGATGGCGATGCTGTCGTCGGTCGTCTCGGCGCTGTCCACCTTCTACCAGGACAGCCACAACCCGTTCGACGAGAAGCAGCGCAACCTCTCCACGATCCGGCTGCTCGCGAAGCTTCCGACGATCGCGGCGTACGCGTACAAGAAGTCGATCGGCCACCCGTTCGTCTACCCGCGCAACGACCTCGGCTACGTCGAGAACTTCCTGCGCATGACCTTCTCGGTCCCCGCCCAGGAGTACGACCTCGACCCGGTCGTCGTCTCCGCGCTCGACAAGCTGCTGATCCTGCACGCGGACCACGAGCAGAACTGTTCGACCTCCACGGTCCGCCTCGTCGGCTCCTCGCAGGCCAACATGTTCGCCTCGATCTCGGCCGGCATCAACGCGCTGTGGGGCCCGCTGCACGGCGGCGCCAACCAGTCGGTCCTGGAGATGCTGGAGGGCATCCAGGCCAACGGCGGCGATGTCGACTCCTTCATCCGCAAGGTGAAGAACAAGGAGGACGGCGTCCGCCTGATGGGCTTCGGCCACCGGGTGTACAAGTCCTTCGACCCGCGCGCGAAGATCATCAAGGCCGCCGCGCACGACGTCCTCTCGGCCCTCGGCAAGTCCGACGAGCTGCTGGACATCGCGCTCAAGCTCGAAGAGCACGCGCTGTCCGACGACTACTTCGTCTCGCGCAACCTCTACCCGAACGTCGACTTCTACACCGGTCTGATCTACCGGGCCATGGGCTTCCCGACCGAGATGTTCACGGTCCTGTTCGCCCTGGGCCGCCTCCCGGGCTGGATCGCCCAGTGGCACGAGATGATCAAGGAGCCCGGTTCGCGTATCGGGCGCCCGCGTCAGATCTACACGGGCGTTGTCGAGCGGGACTTCGTGCCGGTCGAGGGTCGCTAGACGCTCCGCGAACAGCTCCGCTGGGTCCGTTGTCTGTTGGGTGCGGGCCCGGTGGGGGTTGGGCGCGCCCACGCGGCGGAGCCGCATATCGATGCAGCCCCGCGCCCCTAAAAGCCCAAAAACGCCGGTGCTGCAAGCAGGCGCCCCTTTGACTCCCTCGCCTCACGTGGCGAGTGAGCCGAAGGGGCGCGTCTGTGTCGAGAGGCCGAGCGCGCGGAGGCCCGAAGGGTCGAGCACGGTCGGCCTCTCGACACAGACTTCTGCGCCCCGGAGGCGAACCGAGCCTTAAAAAATGGGGAGAAGGCGCCCTGCCGACGGTCCCCCCACGGGCCGGCGTACAGGGCGCCTTCCCATGTCCCGGTGCGGATTCCCCCCACGGGATCCGGCCGGGCGCCTTTGAGAACCAGCGCCTGAATCGCTGTCGTGCCGAAGCTCGGTGAAACTGAGCTTCGTCGAACTGAGCAGAACGAGCAAAACTCCTCGTACTACTGGGTGGAACCAGTGATGTGTGCGATCTGCCGGGACATCGCACGACGGGAGGGCCGCTCAAAGCTCCCCGGTGTACGTGTCCCGGCAACGCATCTCTGAGGAAGTCCCCCAAGACATCCTCAGATGCCAGTTCGCGCCCCCCAAGACGCTTGCTGACATCGTCAACTTAGACCTTCGAACCCCTTCGATGGTTACGTTCACATCACTGTGATCTGCGTCTCTTGCATATGTCCGTTAGATGCGCAAGAGCCCCGATGTCGCGGTCGGGACCCCAGCGTAAGGATGATGCGCGAGGCTTGTGAAGAGCTTATGTGAGGCCGTCGCCGGTCTCTAGAGGGACTCTTACTTCAGGTCCCAGTAACTCCCGGTAACTTTGCGGAACTTCAGCGAAATGTCCTAAGTCGCAGGCTGTTGGTGACCACGAACACCGAGGAGAAGGCCATCGCGGCCCCCGCGATCATGGGGTTCAGCATGCCCGCGGCGGCCAGCGGAAGCGCCGCCACATTGTATCCAAAAGCCCATACGAGGTTGCCCTTGATGGTGCCGAGGGTCCTCCGGGACAGCCGGATCGCGTCCGCGGCCACCCGCAGGTCCCCTCGCACCAGGGTCAGATCGCTCGCCTCGATCGCCGCGTCCGTCCCGGTGCCCATCGCGAGCCCCAGGTCGGCCGTGGCGAGCGCGGCGGCGTCGTTGACCCCGTCGCCCACCATCGCGACGGTCCGCCCCTCGCCCTGGAGTCGCCGTACGACGTCGACCTTGTCCTCGGGCAGCACCTCGGCGACGACGTCCCCGGGGGAGATGCCGACCGCCGCGGCCACCGCTTCCGCCACCGCGCGGTTGTCGCCGGTCAGCAGCACCGGGGTCAGCCCCAGCGCCCGCAGTTCGCGCACGGCCTCGGCGCTGGTCTCCTTGACCGCGTCGGCGACCGCGACGACCCCGCGCGCCTTCCCGTCCCAGCCGACCACCACGGCCGTACGTCCGCCGCTCTCGGCCTCGGAGCGGACGCGGGCCAACTCCTCCGGAAGCTCGTCGAAGAGGCGCCCCACGGCCACCTCACGGCCCTCCACGCGCCCGCGCACGCCGCGGCCGGGCACGTTCTCGAAGTGCTCGACGGGCGGAAGCGCGCCGACGCGCTCCTCCGCGCCCGCCGCCACCGCGCGCGCCACGGGGTGCTCGGAGGCGTGCTCCAGGGCGCCCGCGAGCCGCAGCAGCTCGTGCTCGTCGGTGCCTTCGGCGACGTGGACCTCCTGGAGGGTCATGCGGCCGGTGGTGATCGTGCCGGTCTTGTCGAGGACGACCGTGTCGACGCGGCGGGTGGACTCCAGGACCTCGGGGCCCTTGATCAGGATGCCCAGCTGGGCGCCGCGCCCGGTGCCGACCATGAGGGCGGTCGGGGTGGCCAGGCCCAGCGCGCACGGGCAGGCGATGATCAGCACGGCGACGGCCGCGGTGAACGCGGCGGCCGTGTCGCCGGTGACCGCGAGCCACGTACCGAACGTGCCGAGCGCGATCAGCAGCACCACCGGCACGAAGATCCCGGAGATCCGGTCGGCGAGCCGCTGCACCTCGGCCTTGCCGTTCTGCGCGTCCTCCACCAGCCGTGCCATGCGCGCGAGTTGGGTGTCCGAACCGACCCGGCTCGCCGCCACGACCAGTCGCCCGCCGGCGTTGACGGTCGCGCCGGTGACGGTGTCACCCGGTGCCACGTCCACCGGTACCGACTCGCCGGTCAGCATCGACGCGTCGACCGCCGAGACGCCCTCGACGACGGTGCCGTCGGTCGCGATCTTCTCCCCGGGCCGTACGACGAAACGGTCCCCGACCGCCAACTCGGCCACCGGGACCCGTACTTCACGACCGTCCCGCAGGACCGCGACGTCCTTGGCGCCCAACTCCATGAGCGCGCGCAGGGCCGCGCCCGCCCGTCGCTTGGAGCGGGCCTCCAGATAGCGGCCCAGCAGGATCAACGCGACGACTCCGGCGGCCACTTCGAGGTAGATCGTCGAGGCGCCGTCCGTGCGCGAGACGGTGAGTCGGAACTCGTCGTGCATGCCGGCCATGCCCGCGTCGCCCCAGAACAGCGCCCACAGAGACCAGCCGAACGCGGCCAGCGTGCCGACCGAGACGAGGGTGTCCATGGTGGCGGCGCCGTGCCGGGCGTTGGTGAACGCGGCCCTGTGGAACGGGAGTCCGCCCCAGACGACGACCGGCGCGGCCAGAGTGAGCGCGAGCCACTGCCAGTTGTCGAACTGGAGGGCCGGGATCATGGAGAGGAGGACCACGGGCAGTGCCAGGAGGGCCGAGACGGTCAACCGGTCGCGCAGGGCGCCGAGTTCGGGATCGTCCTCACGGGCCGGTGCCTCCGGCTCCGGCGGCGCGGGTTCCTCCGCGGTGTACCCGGTCTTCACCACGGTCGCGATGAGGTCGGCGACCTGGATGCCCGCCGGGTAGCTGACTTTCGCCTTCTCCGTCGCGTAGTTGACGGTGGCGGTGACGCCGTCCATGCGGTTGAGCTTCTTCTCGACGCGGGCCGCGCAGGAGGCGCAGGTCATCCCGCCGATGAGCAGCTCGACCTCGGCCGCTTCGGGGGCCGGGGTTATGGGTGTGTCTGCTGTGGTGCCGATCGTGGTGGTGCTGGTCATGTCCGGACTCCAGACATCGGACCGGACCGCGCGGAGCCAGTATCAGCTGGTCGGCACGGCCCGGTCGGAGACAACGGAAGTGTCGTACCGGTGCTGATTCAGGCCTGGCCGACGAGCTCGAAGCCGGCCTCGTCGACGGCCGCGCGCACGGCCTCGGCGTCGAGCGGGGCGGCCGACACGACGGTGACCTCGCCGCTCGACGCGACGGCCTTCACCGAGCTGACGCCGGGCAGCCCGGAGATCTCGCCGGAGACGGAGCCCTCGCAGTGCCCGCAGCTCATCCCGCTCACCTTGTAGACGGTGGTGACGGAACCCTGGGTGTCGGTCTGGGCGCTCATGTCGTTCTCCTCGTGGAGGCGTGTGGAGGCAGTTGGGGTCGGAGTGGCCCACGGTGGCTCACTCTGGAACCCAGAGTATACCCCTAGGGGGTATTTCTCCAAGAGGGGTCGCGGCGGGCCAGCGACCGCACCCAGCCGACGCCGAGCAGCGCCACGAGGGCCATCCCGCCCACCGAGAACATCGTGAAGAGGTGCTCCTGCTGGTCGGTCGGCCGGGGGATGTACCCCTGGGCGAACAGGTGCCTGTCCAGGCCCGCGCCCGAGAGTCGGGCCACCAGCCAGATCGCGATGCCGTGCGTCGAGTCCCACAGGGCGTGCAGCACCGAGACGCCGAGATACGTTCCGACGACCGACCCGGTGAAGCGGAAGCGGCCGTTCAGCTGCCGGTAGGAGAGCAGGACCGCACCCGCGACCGCCGTCCACAGGCCGTGCCCGAAGGGCGCGAGGACCCCGCGCAGGATCTCGGTCTCCAGGAGCGCGCGCAGATCGATGCCCTTGGTGGAGACGGCCGCGTTGAAGGCGTACCCGGCGCTCTCCAGGGCCGCGAAACCGAAGCCGACCGTCGCGCCCAGCACCAGCCCCGCGCGGATCCCGTGCAGCCGCGGCTGCCGGCGCAGCACGAACATCAGCGCCCCGAGCTTCGCGGCCTCCTCGATCAGCCCGACGCCGACGAACATCCCCAGGGAGGGGTGCAGCAGGTAGTACTCCATCACCGAGGCGCCCAGGACCCCGAGCGTGCCGCCGGTCAGGAAGCAGCCCAGGATGACGCTGACGCCGAGGTCGCGCCCGTGCCGCTCGTACGCCCACAGGACGAAGGTCACCGGCACCAGGAAGCTGCCGAGCAGGATCAGCGTCGGCAGCAGGGTGGTGTTCCGCGTCTCGTACGTGACCAGCGCGGTCAGCGCCCACAGCGCCAGCCCGCCGCCCAGACAGTGCTTCCACAGGCCGGTGCGGATCTGGGGGTACGTCGGCGGCGGCTGCTGCGGCCCGGGGATACGGGCCCGGGGCGCGCCGGGCGGCGGAGAGTAGGTCACGGCAAATCCCCTCGTACTTCTACAGGGCAGATTTACCGGCACTTTATGGTAGATACGCCTCATGTCGCAGTCCGGGACGCTCGTCCTGATCATGGCCATCGCCGTACTGGCACCCCTGCTGGCCTACGGGATCGGCCGGTGGCTCCCGGTCCCGCTGGTCATCTTCGAGATCCTGCTGGGCATCCTCGTAGGACCCGACGTACTCGGCTGGGCGGGCGACGGACAGGTGATCGACACCCTGTCCGACCTCGGTCTGACGATGCTGATCTTCCTCGCCGGGTACGAGATCGAGTTCGACCGGATCCGCGGCGACACGCTGAAACGGTCGGTACGCGCGTGGCTGATCTCCCTCGCGCTCGGCCTCGCCCTGGCCACCCTCATCGCCGGCTGGTCCAAGGGCGTCTACGTCGGTACGGCCCTCACCAGCACCGCCCTGGGCACGGTCCTGCCGGTCCTGCGCGACGCGGGGGACCTGCACTCGCGCTTCGGCTCCGTGATGCTGGCGTTCGGCGCGGTGGGGGAGTTCGGCCCGGTCATCGCCATGGCCCTGCTGCTCAGCGGGCGCGCGCCCGGCCGCTCCACGGCCCTGCTGGCCGCGTTCGCGCTCCTCACCGCCGGGGCGGTGTGGTGGGCGCTGCGCCCGCGTCCGCCGTGGTTCTCCCGGGTGATCGCCAAGACCCTGCACAGCAGCGGCCAGTTCGCCGTACGGCTCGTGGTGCTCCTCCTGGCGGTGATGCTGGGCATCGCCCAGGTCCTCGGCCTCGACACCCTCCTGGGCGCCTTCGCCGCCGGCCTGATCACCCGGCTGGTGCTGCACGGCGCCGCCCCGGAGAGCGCGGGTTCGGTCCTGGAGAAGGTCGAGGCGATGGGCTTCGGCTTCCTGGTGCCGGTGTTCTTCGTGGTCACCGGCATCGAGTTCGACCTGGACGCCCTGCTGTCAGGGGGGCACGCCCTGCTGCTCCTCCCGGTGTTCCTGGCGCTGTTCGTCCTCGTCCGCGGCCTTCCGGTGTACGTCCTCGCCCCGCGCGATCTCCTGCGACGGGACCGGCGCGCGCTCACCCTCCTCGCCTCCACCGCGCTGCCCCTGGTCGTCGCCATCACCACCATCGGGGTCGACGACAAGGTCCTGAAGTCGGCGGACGCGGCGGCGCTGGTCGGCGCGGCGATGGTGTCGGTGCTGGTGTTCCCGCTGGTCGCGCTGCGGATGCGGGGCGAGCGGGCGGGGGCGGCCGAACGGGCGGAAGGGGCCGTCAGGGGGTCCGAGTCGTGGTGAGGTCCGCGGCGGCCCGGGGGTCCCTGTACTCGGCGAGCAGCGGTTCCAGATAGCGGATCAGGACGTTCTTCAACTCCCGGATGTACGCGTCGCGTTCGTCGCCCTCGTGGGAGAGGACCAGCTCCAGGCCGGCCTTGTAGAGGCCCAGGCACAGGTGCGCTGTACGGGTGACGTCGGCAGCGGGGGCGCCGGGCAGGAACGCGGCGATGAGCGCCTCGACCTGGCCGAGCAGGTGCGCGTGCAGCGCGTCGTGCTCCTCGGTCAGCCGGCCGGGGATGTCCGGGCCGTGCATCAGGGCGAAGAACACCGGGTGCTGGCAGCTGAAGGCGGTGAAACGGTCGACGACGGTGCCGATCGCCTGCTCCAGCGGGGTCGCCGGGTCGACCGCGGCGAGCGCCTCGCCGGTGGTCTCCCGCATCTGGTGGATGAGCCGGTCGCCCAGCTCGATCGCGATTGCTTCCTTGTTCGGGAAGAACTGGTAGAGCGTGCCCGGTGAGACGCCGGCCTCGCGGGCGATGGCGTTGGTGCTGGAGGCCGTGTAGCCCGTCGTGCAGAAGACGTTGGCGGCGGCTTCCAGCAGCTGGGCGATGCGGCGCTCGCCGCGGGCCTGGCGGCGGGGGCCGGCCTTCTCCTGGTCCACGGACACGAGTTATCCCCAGCTCTCCGAACGGCGTTGACAAACGCGAGCGGTCACTCGCATTCTGATTCTGGCGAAACGCGAGCGATCTCTCGTGTTTGTCATTCTATGGCAATGCCGACCCCTGCCACCTGCTTGCGCGCAGGCACGGGTCATGGTGAAGGGGAGCACCGCGCGATGACCGAAGTCAACAGCCCGCCGAGCCTCGGAGGGTGGACACGTTTCGTGACCGCCCGCCCCCGGCTGTCGCTGCTCGTGGCCCTGGTGCTCACCGCGCTCGCCGTGGTGGCGGGCAGCGGCGTCGCCGACCGACTGGGCAGCGGCGGGTGGGAGGATCCGACGGCCCAGTCGACGTACGCGACCAAGGCACTGGAGCGCGAGTTCCCGGCCTCCCAGCCCAACCTCCTGCTCCTCGTCGACTCCGGCGCCGCCTCGGTGGACGACCCGGCGGTCGCCGCCGAGGCCGCCCGCCTCACCGCCCGGCTGACCGGCGAGCGGGGCGTCACGGGCGTCGGCTCCTACTGGGGGACCAAGTCCCCGGCCCTGCGCGCGAAGGACGGACACGAGGCGCTGATCGCCGCCCACCTCACGGGCGACGAGAAGACGACGACCGACACCCTGGACCGCATCGCGCCCGCCCTCCGCGGCACCCACGGCCCGGTGAAGGTCAAGGTCGGCGGCATCGTCGCCGTGCGCCACGAGATGCAGACGACCATCAAGGAGGACCTCGCCCGCGCCGAGATGATCGCCTTGCCGGTGACCCTCCTCCTGCTGGTGATGGTCTTCGGTTCCGCGATCGCCGCCCTGCTCCCGCTCGGCATCGGCATCGTCGCGATCCTCGGGACGAACGCGGTGCTGCGCGGCCTCACGGAGTTCACCGACGTCTCCGTCTTCGCGCTGAACCTCACCACGGCCCTGGGCCTCGGACTGGCCATCGACTACGCCCTGTTCATCGTCCGCCGCTTCCGCGAGGAACTGTCCACCGGCGCCGAGCCGCTGCCCGCCGTCGCCACCACCCTGCGCACGGCCGGCCGCACGGTGCTCTTCTCCGCCCTCACGGTCGCGGTCTCCCTGGCCGCGATGCTCGTCTTCCCGATGTACTTCCTGCGCTCCTTCGCCTACGCGGGCATCGCCGTGGTCCTCCTGGCGGCGGCAGCCGCCCTGATCCTCCTCCCCGCGGCCCTGCTCCTGCTCGGCCACCGGGTCAACTCCCTCGATCTACGGCGCCTGTTCCGCCGAGGGCGCCCGGCGAAGGCCTCGGGCTCCGGCGAGGAGGGCACGGCCTGGGCCCGCCTGGCGACCCTCGTGATGCGGCGGGCCCCCTTCTTCGCCCTAGCCACCACAGCCGTCCTCGTCCTCCTCGGACTGCCCTTCCTGGGCGTCAAGTTCGGCACCGCGGACGACCGCCAACTGCCCTCGGGCGCCGAGTCCCACGTCGTGCAGCAGCACATCCGCGACGGCTTCCCGGGCAACCCCGGCGGCACCCTCGAAGTACTCGCCGAGGGGCGGGCGACACCGGCGCAGTACACCGCGTACAAGACCAGGATCGCCCAACTGCCCGAGGTGGTAAGGGTGGACGGCCCGGTCGTCCAGGGCGACTCGGCGTACTTCACGGTGCTCCCCAAGGGCGAGGCGGTCGACACCACGGCCCAGCGCCTGGTCGGCGACCTGCGCGCCACGAAGGCCCCCTTCACCACCGAGGTGACCGGCACGGCGGCCGTCCTGGTCGACTCCAAGCACGCGATAGCGAGCCGCCTGCCCTGGGCGGCCGGCCTCATCGCCGTGGTCACCCTGCTCCTGGTCTTCCTCCTGACCGGCAGCGTGGTCATCCCCCTCCAGGCGGTCCTGCTCAACGCGCTCAGCCTCACCGCGATGTTCGGCGCGGTCGTCTGGGTCTTCCAGGACGGCCACCTCTCCGGCCTCCTGGGCTTCACCAGCACCGGCTCCATAGAGACGACCCTGCCGGTCCTCATGTTCTGCGTCGCCTTCGGACTCTCCATGGACTACGGCGTGTTCCTGCTCTCCCGCATCAAGGAGGAGTACGACCGCACAGGCGACCACGACGAGGCGATCCGCCACGGCCTCCAGCGCACGGGTGGCCTGATCACGGCGGCAGCGGTGATCCTGGCGGTGGTGATGGTCGCGATCGGCACGTCCCGGGTGACGAACACGAAGATGCTGGGCCTGGGCATCGCGCTGGCGGTGTTGATGGACGCGATGATCGTCAGGAGTCTGTTGGTACCGGCGGTGATGAGACTGACGGGACGGGCGACTTGGTGGGCACCGGGTCCGTTGCGACGCTTCCACGACCGGTTCGGTGTAAGTGAGGGAGGAGAGAACTCCCTTAGGGGCGCGGGGCAGTATCGACATGCGGCTCCGCCGCGGGGCGCGACCAGCCACAACGCACCCGCAGACGAAAACGGCGATGGGAGTTTGAATGAAAGCGGTGGTGTTCGAGCAATACGGTGACCCCGCCGAGGTACGAGACGTACCCGACCCCCACCCCGCAGACCACGGCGTGATTGTCAGGGTCCAGGCCACAGGCCTGTGCCGAAGCGACTGGCACGGCTGGCAGGGCCACGACCCCGACATCACACTCCCGCACGTACCGGGCCACGAACTCGCCGGCGTCATCGAGTCGGTAGGCACCAGGGTGACCAACTGGCACCCCGGCGACCGAGTCACCGTCCCGTTCGTGTGCGCCTGCGGAACCTGCGGGGCATGCGCGGCCGGCGACCAGCAGGTGTGCGAACGCCAGACCCAGCCCGGCTTCACGCACTGGGGCTCCTTCGCCCAGTACGTGGCGCTGGACCACGCCGACGTGAACCTGGTGGCGATCCCCGACGGAATGTCCTTCGCGACGGCGGCCTCGCTCGGCTGCCGGTTCGCGACGGCGTTCCGCGCGGTGGTGCAGCGGGGCCGGGTCGCCGCGGGGGAGTGGGTCGCGGTGCACGGCTGCGGCGGAGTCGGCCTGTCGGCGGTGATGATCGCGGCGGCCTCCGGAGCCAGAGTCGTCGCGGTCGACATCTCGCCCCAAGCGCTGGACCTGGCAAGGAAGTTCGGGGCGGCGGAGTGCGTGGACGGGGCGAGCAATCCGGACACGGCGGCGGCGATCCGTGAGCTGACGGGCGGCGGCGCCCACCTCTCCCTGGACGCCCTGGGCTCACCGGCGACCTGCGCCGCGTCGGTGAACGGCCTGCGCCGCCGGGGCCGCCACATCCAGGTGGGCCTGCTCCCCTCCGCCTCCGGTACGACCCCGGTCCCGATGGCCCGCGCGATCGGCCTGGAACTCGAACTGCTCGGCAGCCACGGCATGGCGGCCCACACCTACCCGCCCATGCTGGAACTGGTCCGTTCGGGAGTGCTCCGCCCCGACCTCCTGACCACGTCCACGATCACCCTGGAGGAGACCCCGGCCGCCCTCGCGGCAATGGGCACGGCACCGGGAGCGGGGGTGACGGTCATCGAGCCGTGGCGGTGAGGGCGGGGCCATGACCGCACCGACGCGATACCGGGTGGGCCCGGTGGTTGTGGCCGTAGACCTCCAACTGGATCCGATGCAGCCCCAGTTGCTCGAAGGCGTGGCCGACGATCAGTCGCGTCGCCTCCGTGCCGATGCCCCGGCCGCGGCCCCGGGGGCCGATGAGGGTGCGGAAGGTGCGGCTGCGGGCGGTGGGATCCCACTCGGGGAGGACGACCTCGCCGAGGAGTTCACCGGTGGCGGGGTCGGTGACGGCGAGGTCGAGGCGGTCGGGTCGGTCGGCCCGGGGGCCGTGCCAGGGCCCAGCCGCGCCGGTGTCGGTTCGGCCGACGACTCGAAGGCGAAGCCGACGATGGATCCTCGGCGGTGGCCGGCCGCGCGGGCAAGCGAATCGCCTCACCCGCAGGCACAGCCGAAGCGACCGGCGCGGCACCGGACGGACACCCGGCACCGCGTCACCGCACCGGCTCGGGTCAGTCCTCCCTGCGCCCCCGGTTGCCCGGCCGGGCGGCCACCCAGGCCCGGACCGTGTCGGCATACCAGTAGGGCTTGCCGCTCTCCACGTGGTCGGGCGGGGGCAGCAGGCCGTGCTTGCGGTAGGAGCGGACGGTGTCGGGCTGGACCCGGATGTGGGCCGCGATTTCCTTGTACGACCAGAGCCGTCGGTCGGTCATCAGTGCACCTCCCTGCGCGCGCCGCGGCGGCGGCCGGGGGCGGCCGTCGGGGGAGCCGTGCGCTGCGCTGGCGATCACAAAGCCTGTGCCCGGTCAACGACACAGAGTGAGGAACAGGCAGTGCCTGTGGGGCGGGTGTGACCCAAGACCCGCGTACACGCGACATGTGTGACGCGAGGGGGGCTTTTGTGACGCAAGTGACGCAAAGGCGCACGCGGGCGTGCGGGCGCGGCGCGTTGACACCTGGCGGAAGGGCCGGCACCTGACCGAAAAGAGAGGGCGCGCAGCAAGGTGGGCCGGACCCGCTGCGCCGGGCCCGGCCCACCGGCTTCCCCGCCCCCCCCGGGGGTATCCCCCGTATCCCCCGTATCCCCCGAACCGGCCGGTCCCCGGAGGCCTGCGCGTCCCCGGGGATCAACCGGCCAGGTGGTCAGCCTGCATCAACGCGCCCGGCCGGTCTTGGAGAAATCCGCACCCCGACCGGGAGCGACCAGCAGACTCGTCGCCTCGCCGGTCATCCGGTCCCCGGCCGGCATCCCGGGCTGCGTCACCGGCGGAGTCGCCCGGCCCACCATGAACTGGCCCGGCGTGCATCCCGTCATCGCCCTGAACTCGCCGCTCAGATGCGCCTGGTCGTAGAAACCGCAGACCGCCGCCGTCTCCGCCTGGCTGTGGCCGGCCGCGAGGAGCCGCCGGGCGCGTTGCAGTCGCAGCACCCGGGCCGCGGCCTTGGGACCGAGTCCGATCTGCTCCCGGAAACGGTTCTCCAACTGCCGTACGCTCCAGCCCACTTCGTCGGCGAGCCGGGGTACCGGCACGGCGCCCCAGTTCCGCACCAGCTCGGACCAGGCCCGCTCCACCCGCGCCGAACTCGGCGTACCGGCCGCCGACCAGCGGGTGAACACCTCGTCCAGCAGTCCGAACCGGGCGCTCCAGGTCGGCAGCGCGGCCAGCGCGGCGGCCAGTTCACCGATGCCGGTCCAGCGGGAGCCGAGGGCGTGCGGCAGTTCGTCGGGGTCCACCACCCGGTCGGCGAGCTCGTGCTGAGCCGTACCGAACAGCGTGAACGCGGCCCACGGCATCAACAGCACCTCGACCCCCGCGAGCCGCCCACTGTGCTCACCGAGCGCCGCAGTGGTCGTAGGCCCGCAGAAGACGGATCCCAGCGTGGCCGATTCCCGCCCCGCCCGCGAGATCCGGACGACCCCTTCGAACCCGAGAAGCAGCGTCGCGGCCCCGATCGGCGCCTCCAGTCGAGCCCGAGGCCCCGACAGGGCAAGCCGAATCCCGCGATAACTGATGACGCCGGGCCGCAGCCGAGGATGCGGCACCCCAAGCACGGTCTCCCAGGACCCACCGGGCCCATGCCCGGTACGAACGCGCACAGCAACAGACATCCACGCATAGTCCTACGGGTCTGGAGCGCCCCGTAAGGGGCGCGGGGCTGTAGCCCCCGACAAGCAACCGCTTCCACCCGTCTCGTCCGAATGTCCGGACAAAACATTGACAGGGCTCGGCCCCCGGGACTAGAAACCGTGGAGAGCCGAAATAAAGGGGAAGTCGATGGCGTACGACCTGATCACCATGGGGCGGCTAGGGGTGGACCTCTATCCGCTCCAGACGGGCGTGCCGCTGCCCCAGGTGACGACCTTCGGGAAGTTCCTCGGCGGCTCCGCGGCGAACGTCGCCGTCGCCGCCGCCCGTCTGGGTCGCGAGGTCGCCCTGGTCTCGCGCACGGGCGACGACCCCTTCGGCACCTACCTGCACGAGGCGCTGCGCGACTTCGGCGTCGACGACCGCTGGGTCACCCCGGTCGCCGACCACCCGACCCCGGTCACCTTCTGCGAGATCTTCCCGCCGGACGACTTCCCGCTGTACTTCTACCGGCAGCCCAAGGCCCCGGACCTGGAGATCGACGCCCACGAGCTCGACCTGGACGCGATCCACGGGGCCCGCATCTTCTGGATCACCGGCACGGGCCTGAGCGAGGAGCCCAGCCGTACGGCGACCCTCGCGGCGCTCGCGCACCGCGCCAAGTCCGGTACGACGGTCTTCGACCTCGACTGGCGGCCGATGTTCTGGAAGGACCCGAGCGAGGCCCGCCCGTTCTACGAGGAGGCCCTCCGGCACACCACCGTCGCGGTCGGCAACCTCGACGAGGTGGAGGTCGCCACCGGAGTGCGCGAGCCGCACGCCGCCGCCCGCGCGCTGCTGGACGCCGGTGTCGAACTCGCCGTGGTCAAGCAGGGCCCCAAGGGCGTCCTCGCGGTCAACCGGGACGGCGAGTCGGCCGAGGTGCCCCCGCTGCCCGTGAACGTGCTCAACGGACTCGGCGCGGGTGACGCCTTCGGCGGCTCGCTCTGCCACGGTCTGCTGGCCGGCTGGGACCTGGAGAAGATCATGCGCCACGCCAACGCGGCCGGGGCGATCGTCGCCTCGCGCCTGGAGTGCTCGTCCGCGATGCCCACGGTCGCCGAGGTCGAGGGCGCGATCGCGGCCGGAGCGGTCCTGTGAGGGCCGGCCGCGTGGCGGGCGCGGAGCACGAACGCGAGGGCGGGGACGGAACGAGGGACGAGGCCGGCGTGACGCACGCGCATGTGGACCAGGACGGCGACGACGGCCTCACCGGTCACGACACAGGCCATGGCGCAGGTGCCGGCACCGGAACCGGCCCCCGCGTCGACATCTCCGAACTCGTCCGCGTCCGCGCCCGCCACCCCGAGGCGATAGCCGAGGCCGCCGCCCGGCGCGTCCGGCGTCCGCTGCTCAACGACGCCGGCCGGCTGATGATTGTCGCCGCCGACCACCCCGCCCGCGGCGCACTCGGCGTGGGCGACCGCAAGCTCGCCATGGCCAACCGCGCCGAACTGCTCGAACGCCTCTGCCTGGCGCTGTCCCGCCCCGGCGTCGACGGCGTCCTCGCGACCGCCGACATCCTGGACGACCTGCTCCTCCTCGGCGCCCTCGACGGCAAGGTCGTCATGGGCTCGATGAACCGCGGCGGCCTCCAGGGCGCCCGCTTCGAGCTCGACGACCGCTTCACCGGCCACCGCGCCGAGGACATCGAGCGGCTCCGCTTCGACGCGGGCAAGCTGCTGCTGCGCATCGACTACGACGACCCGGGCTCCCTCACCACCCTGGAGTCCACCGCCCGCGCCATCGACGACATGGCCGCGCGCCGACTCCCGCTGTTCGTCGAGCCGTTCATCAGCCGCCGCACCGACGAGGGCAGGCTGAGGAACGATCTGAGTGCCGAGGCCGTCATCAAGTCCATCGCCATCTCCTCGGGCCTGGGCGGCACTTCGGCCTACACCTGGCTCAAGCTCCCGGTCACCGAGAACCCGGACGACATGGCCCAGGTCATGGAGACCTCCACCCTCCCCGCCGTCCTTCTCGGCGGCGAGGTCGGTGACGACCAGGACGGCGCCTACGAGAAGTGGCGCGGCGCCCTCCAACTCCCCACCGTGCGGGGCCTGGTGGTCGGCCGTTCGCTGCTCTATCCGCCGGACGGAGATGTGGCCGCCGCCGTCGACACCGCCGTGGGGCTGCTGTGAGGGCCGGCTGATGACGGCCGCCGGTGACGAGCACCGGATCGTGCTTCCGATCGGCGGTGGATGTACCGTGCGAATTGCGGACCAAAAGGTCCGACTCGTGGACTTGAGGGTCCAACTCCCGGGTGGGGAAAGCATGTTCGCCCGGGCCCAGAACGCCTCCGGCGCGGGAGGCCGCTTCGCCCTGGCAGGAGCGAAGTGCGAGCGACGACTCCCCGCTCGCTACGGCCCCGCGCCGGAGGTCTCCAACACGACTGGTCACCCTGCGTGTTGGAGCATGCGCACCGAGGTTCCCGGCCCCGGGCATCGAGTCGGACGGGGTCGCGCAGCCGTACCGGAGTGGCGGATCAGCTTGCACCCGGAACACACGGAGGAACACCGATGACCTCAACGACGAGGCTCACGGTCGCACAGGCGCTCGTACGCTTCCTGTCCGCCCAGTACACCGAACGCGACGGCGTACGGCGGCGGTTGATCAGTGCGACCTGGGGCATCTTCGGCCACGGCAATGTGGCCGGGCTCGGCCAGGCGCTCATCGAGTACGCCACCGTGCCCGGCGGGGAGACATCCCCAGCGTCACCGGTCATGCCGTACCACCAGGGCCGTAACGAACAGTCCATGGTGCACGCGGCGGTCGGCTACGCGCGGCAGTCGAACCGGCTGTCCGCGCACGCCGTCACGACCTCCATCGGACCCGGCGCCACCAACCTCGTCACCGGCGCCGCGCTCGCCACTATCAACCACCTCCCGGTCCTGCTCCTCCCCGGCGACACCTTCGCCACCCGGGTCGCCGACCCGGTGCTCCAACAGCTCGAAGTCCCGTACGCGGGCGATGTGTCGGTCAACGACTGTCTGCGCCCGGTGTCCAAGTACTTCGACCGGATCACCCGCCCGGAAGCGCTGATCCCCGCAGCCCTGAACGCCATGCGCGTCCTCGCCGACCCCGTCGAGACCGGAGCGGTAACTCTCGCTCTCCCGCAGGACGTTCAGGCCGAGGCGCACGACTGGCCGGACGAGTTCTTCGCCGAACGCGTCTGGTACGTAAGGCGACCGGCCGCCGATCCGGCCGAACTCGCCGAGGCGGTAAGGGCTGTTCGGGCCGCGAAGCGCCCCCTGATCGTCGCGGGCGGCGGAGTCCACCACAGCCGCGCCGAAGCCGCCCTCGCGGAATTCGCCGCCGCCACCGGCATCCCGGTCGCCTCCACGCAGGCCGGCAAGGGCTCCCTGAACCACGACCACCCGCAGGACGTCGGCGGCATCGGCCACACCGGCACCGCCACCGCCGACGAACTCGCCCGCCTGGCCGACCTGGTGATCGGAATCGGCACCCGCTACACCGACTTCACCACCGCCTCCCACACCCTCTTCGAACGCCCCGGCGTCCGCTTCCTCAACCTCAACATCGCCCCGTACGACGGCCACAAGCTCGCCGGACAGCCGCTGATCGCCGACGCCCGCGGCGGACTGGCCGCGCTGGCAAAGAAGTTGGGCCGCCACGAGTACCGGGTCGACGCGTCGTACATCGCCGAGTACCGCGAGGACAAGGAGCGTTGGGAACAGCGCGTCGACGCCTGCTACGAGGCCGACGAGCCCGACGTACGCCCCACGCAGCCCCAAGTCCTGGGCGCACTCGACGAGATCGTCGACGAGTCGGACATCCTCGTCAACGCGGCCGGCTCACTCCCCGGCGATCTGCACAAGCTGTGGCGGACGCGGTCGTCCGACCAGTACCACCTGGAGTACGGCTACTCCTGCATGGGCTACGAGATCCCGGCCGCGATCGGTGTGAAGCTGGCCGCGCCGGCCCGGCCGGTGTGGGCGCTGGTCGGCGACGGCACGTATCTGATGATGCCGACGGAGATCGTGACCGCCGTGCAGGAGGGCATCGCGATCAAGGTGCTGCTGATACAGAACCACGGGTACGCCTCCATAGGCGGCCTGTCGGAGTCGGTGGGCGCCGAGCGGTTCGGCACCGCCTACCGGCACCGGGCCGACGACGGCACCTACACCGGCGCCCCGCCGCCCGTCGACCTCGCCGCCAACGCGGCCAGCCTCGGCATGCGCGTGCTGCGCGCGAAGACCGTCCGTGACCTGCGTACGGCGCTCGCCGAGGCGCGGGCCGCGGACACTCCCACTTGTGTCTACGTGGAGACCGAAACCGCAGACACTGTGTCGGGCGCGCCTCCGGCGCAGGCCTGGTGGGATGTTCCTGTGGCCGAGACCGCGGCCCGATCGTCCGCGGTCAAGGCACGTGAGCTGTACGAACGGCACGTCACCACCCGACGCCGCCATCTGTGAAGGAGCAACTGGGCATGACGAAGATCGTCAACCACTGGATCGGCGGCAAGACCGTCGAAGGCGCGTCGGGGAACTACGGGCCGGTCACCGACCCGGCGACCGGCGCGGTCACCACGAAGGTCGCGTTCGCGTCGGTCGACGAGGTCGACGCGGCCGTCGCCGCCGCCAAGGACGCCTACGCGACCTGGGGCACCTCCTCGCTCGCCAAGCGGACCACGATCCTCTTCAAGTTCCGGGCGCTCCTCGAGGCCAACCGGGACGCCATCGCCGAGCTGATCACCGCCGAGCACGGCAAGGTGCACAGCGACGCGCTGGGCGAGGTCGCGCGCGGCCTGGAGATCGTCGACCTGGCCTGCGGGATCACCGTGCAGCTCAAGGGTGAACTGTCGACAGAGGTCGCCAGCCGCGTCGACGTGGCGTCGATCCGTCAGCCGCTGGGTGTCGTGGCCGGCATCACGCCGTTCAACTTCCCCGCCATGGTGCCGATGTGGATGTTCCCGATCGCCGTCGCGACCGGCAACACCTTCGTCCTCAAGCCCTCCGAGAAGGACCCGTCGGCGTCCCTGAAGATCGCCGAGCTGCTGGCGGAAGCGGGCCTGCCGGACGGTGTGTTCAACGTCGTGCACGGCGACAAGGTGGCCGTGGACCGCCTCCTCGAACACCCGGACGTCAAGGCGGTCTCCTTCGTGGGCTCCACGCCCATCGCCCGTTACATCCACACCACGGCCTCCGCGAACGGCAAGCGCGTCCAGGCCCTGGGCGGCGCCAAGAACCACATGCTGGTCCTGCCCGACGCCGACCTGGACGCGGCGGCCGACGCGGCCGTCTCCGCCGCCTACGGCTCGGCGGGCGAGCGCTGCATGGCCATCTCCGCCGTGGTCGCGGTCGGCTCCATCGGCGACGAACTGGTCGAGAAGATCCGCGAGCGCGCCGAGAAGATCAAGATCGGCCCCGGCAACGACCCGACGTCCGAGATGGGCCCGCTGATCACCGCCGTGCACCGCGACAAGGTGGCGTCCTACGTCACGGGCGCGGCGGCGGAAGGCGCCGAAGTGGTCCTCGACGGCACCGGCTACACGGTCGAGGGCTTCGAGGACGGCCACTGGATCGGCATCTCCCTCCTCGACAAGGTGCCGACGTCGGCGAAGGCCTACACGGACGAGATCTTCGGCCCGGTCCTCTGCGTCCTGCGCGTCGACACCTACGACGAGGGCGTGGCCCTCATCAACAGCTCGCCGTTCGGCAACGGCACCGCGATCTTCACCCGCGACGGCGGCGCCGCCCGCCGCTTCCAGCTGGAGATCGAGGCCGGCATGGTCGGCGTCAACGTCCCGATCCCGGTCCCGGTGGGCTACCACTCGTTCGGTGGCTGGAAGGACTCCCTCTTCGGGGACCACCACATCTACGGCAACGACGGCACGCACTTCTACACCCGCGGCAAGGTCGTCACCACCCGCTGGCCCGACCCGGCCGACGCCCCCACGGGCGTGGACCTCGGGTTCCCGCGCAACCACTGAGCAGTCTTCAGCAGCGCTGAACGGGGCCGTCCGTATTGCGGACGGCCCCATTTTTTCGTTACGACGGCTGCGGTTACCGTAGGAACCCGAACCGGGGCCGACACTGCCCACGGACGCCGAATACGTCACTCTCGACGGACTGGATCAACGGATTCCGTAGGTGAACACCCATTGACGTGATGGTTTCCGTCAATGTTCCATCAGGCCCGTGACCGACACCCTCCCCACTGCCGAGGCCGCCGTTTCCCAGGCGCCGTCGGACAGCTCCCGAAGCCCCCGGCAGCTCAAGCGCTCCATCGGCATCGTCGGCGGCACGCTCCTCACGCTCTCCTGTGTGACGCCGGCCTCCACGCTCTTCGTGGTCGTCCCCGACCTGTTCGGCTCGCTCGGCACCGCGACCGCCCTCACGATCGCGATCGGCTCGGTCCTCTGCATCGCCGTCGCGTTCTGCTACTCGGAGCTGGGCACCCTCATCCCCAGCGCGGGCGGCGAGTACGCGATGGTGTCGACGCTGGCCGGCCGTCTGGCGGGCTGGCTGGTCTTCGTCCTCTCGCTCCTGGTCGTGATGATCGTCCCGCCGGTGATCGCGATGGGCACGGCGGACTACCTGACCCCGATCGTCCACCTGAACCCGTCGATGACCGGCGCGGGCGTGATGCTCCTGGCCACGCTGGCGGGCCTGCTGGACCTGCGCGCCAACGCCTGGATCACGGGCATCTTCCTGGTCCTGGAGGTCATAGCGGCCGGCGTCGTGGCCCTCCTCGGCTTCACGCACAGCCACCGGGGCCTGGGCAGCCTGACCTCGATGCAGGTGGCGGGCAGCGGCGGTCACACGGACACGGTGACGGCGATGCTGGTGGTCTCCGGCCTGGCGATCGCCCTCTTCGTCACCCAGGGCTTCTCGACGGCGGTCTACCTCTCCGAGGAGCTGGAGAACCCCCGCCGCAACGTGGCCCGCACGGTCCTCGCCACCCTCGCGATCTCCACGGTGATCATCCTGGTCCCGGTGGTCGCCATCACCATGGGCGCGTCCGACCTCTCCGAACTGACCGGCGGCGACATCAGCAGCATGGTCACCGCCTGGTCCAACTCGGCGGTCGGCACCTTCGTCAGCCTCTGCGTGGCCCTCGCGATCATCAACGCGGGCATCGTCATGGTCATCCAGAACTCCCGAGTCCTCTTCGCCTCCGCCCGCGACAAGGCCTGGCCCACCCCCGTCAACACGGTCTTCTCCAAGCTCGGCCGCTTCGGCTCCCCCTGGGTGGCCACCCTCGCCGTGGGCATCCCCGGAGCAGTCCTCTGCTTCGTCAACCTGGACACGCTGTACGGCGTGACGGGGGTGTCGGTGACGGGCATGTACCTGCTGGTCGCGGTGGCTGCCTTGCTCTCCCGCCGCGGTCAACACAGGCACACGCACGCGTGGCGCATGCCCCTGTGGCCGGCGATGCCGATCCTCCTGATCGCGGTCCTGGCGTACATCCTCACGCAACAGGAGACGAGCTACCTGCTGTGGACGGGAGGGATAGTGGCAGCGGCAACGCTGTACTGGGCGCTGTATCTCCGCCCCCGCAGGGAGACTCGCTGGCTGATCTCACTCCCTGAGGAGGACGAAGCCCCGCAGGGGCGAGTCCTCTAGGGGCGCGGGGAACTGCGCGCCCAGCCCCCACGCACCCGCACCCGGCAAACCACATAAGCCCCCCGAGCTAGTAGCCATACACCAACCGCGGTACACCCCCAACCCCCGGTTCACCCCAGGGTCGCCCCCAACTGTCAGAGACGCCCCGTACCGTTGACGACATGGATCTTCGCCCGCAGCTACGACTACGACGCCCACGGCAGTGGCTCGCCGCCACCGCCGCCGTAGCCGTGCTCGCCGCCGCCGGCACCTGGACGGCCGTCGCCTCCGACAAACCGCCGGAGGTGCACCGCGCGGACCGGGTGATGGCGGTCGACGGCGTCAGCCTCGACACCTCGTACTTCACAACCGGCGGAGCCGCCCGCCGCCCCGCCGTCCTCCTCGCACACGGCTTCGGCGGCAGCAAGGACGACGTACGGAAGCAGGCCGAGGGCCTGGCCAGAGACGGCTACGCGGTACTGACCTGGTCCGCGCGCGGCTTCGGGAAGTCGACCGGCAAGATCGGGCTCAACGACCCGGACGGCGAGGTCAAGGACGTCTCCAAGTTGATCGACTGGCTGGCCAGGCAGCCGGACGTGCAGCTCGACAAACCGGGCGACCCGCGCGTGGGCGTGGCGGGCGGTTCCTACGGCGGGGCGATCTCCCTGCTCGCCGCCGGATACGACGCCCGCGTGGACGCCATCGCCCCGGCGATCACGTACTGGAACCTCGCCGACGCCCTGTTCCCGAACGGCGTCTTCAAGAAGCTGTGGGCGAGCATCTTCATCAACTCCGGTGGCGGCTGCGCCAATTTCGAGCCCCAGTTGTGCGCGATGTACGACCGGGTCGCCGAGTCGGGCAAGCCGGACGCGGCAGCGCGCGCACTCCTCGACGAGCGCTCCCCGTCCGCCGTCGCCACGCACATCAACGTGCCGACCCTCCTGCTCCAGGGCCAGACCGACTCCCTCTTCCCGCTCGGCCAGGCCGACGCCGCCGCGAAGGCGATCCGCGCCAACGGCGCCCCCGTGGACGTCGACTGGATCGCGGGCGGCCATGACGGCGGCGACATGGAGACGAGCCGCGTCCAGGCCCGCGTGACGTCGTGGTTCGACCGGTACCTGAAGGACGACAAGAACACCGACACCGGCCCGGCCTTCCGCGTCACCCGCACCGGAGGCGTCGACTCGACCGACGGCGCCGCCCAGCTGCGCGGCGCGAGCGGCAGCGCCTACCCCGGCCTGGAGAACGACCCTCGCACGATCGCCCTCACCGGCCGCCGCGAGCAGTCCTTCACCAACCCGGCCGGCGCCAGCCCGCCCGCGATCTCCGCCCTGCCCGGACTCGGCAGCGCGGGCGGCCTCTCACAGCTGTCCTCCCTGGGAGTCGGCATCTCCCTCGACTTCCCCGGCCAGTACGCGGCCTTCGACTCCAAAGCCCTCACCCGGGGCCTCCGCATCACCGGCTCGCCCACGGTCACCGTCCACGTCAAGTCGACGAGCGACGACGCCGTCCTCTTCGGCAAGGTCTACGACGTCGGCCCGGGCGGCACCCAACAGGTGCTCCCCTCCCAGCTGGTGACCCCCCTCAGGGTCGAGGGCGCCAAGGCGGGCAAGGACGTCACGATCACCCTCCCGGCCATCGACTACGACGTGCAGAGCGGCCACCACCTGCGCCTGGTCCTCGCCTCGACGGACCTCGCGTACTCCTCCCCGACGACACCGGCGACGTACACCGTCACCCTGAAGAGCGACCTCAAGGTGCCGACGGCCCCGGGCGTGACGACGGCCGCGGCGACGCTGCCGTCCTGGGTGTGGTGGTTCCCGCTGGCCGGCGCGGCGCTCGCCCTGGCGCTGCTGCTGACCGGACGCAGGCGTACCGCGTCCACACCCCCCGACCCCGAACTGGCCGAAGTCCCGCTCCAGATCACCGACTTGAGCAAGCGGTACGCGAAATCGGCGGACCGGTACGCGGTCCGGGACCTGTCCTTCCGCGTCGAGAAGGGCCAGGTGCTCGGCCTGCTGGGTCCGAACGGCGCGGGCAAGACGACCACCCTGCGCATGCTGATGGGCCTGATCAAACCGGACGACGGCGAGATCAGGGTCTTCGGTCACGCGATCCGCCCGGGCGCCCCGGTGCTGTCCCGGGTCGGCGCCTTCGTCGAGGGCGCGGGCTTCCTCCCGCACCTCTCCGGCCGCGAGAACCTGGAGCTGTACTGGCAGGCGACGGGACGGCCCCCGGAGGACGCCCACCTGGAGGAGGCCCTGGAGATCGCGGGCCTCGGCGACGCGCTCGCCCGCGCGGTGCGCACCTACTCCCAGGGCATGCGCCAGCGCCTCGCCATCGCCCAGGCCATGCTCGGCCTCCCCGACCTCCTCATCCTCGACGAACCGACCAACGGCCTCGACCCGCCGCAGATCCGCGAGATGCGCGAGGTGATGATCCGCTACGCGGAGGCCGGCCGCACGGTCATCGTCTCCAGCCACCTCCTCGCGGAGGTCGAGCAGTCCTGCACCCACCTCGTGGTCATGGACCGAGGCCGACTCGTCCAGGCGGGCCCGGTCGCGGAGATCATCGGCTCCGGAGACACCCTGCTCGTCGGCCTGGCCGCCGACGTCTCCGACCCCCTGGTGGAGAAGATCGGTGCCCTGCCGGACGTCGATTCGGTGACCCGCGCGGAGGGCGGTCTGCTGCTGCGACTGGCGTCCGGCGACAGTCCCGACAGTCCGACACCTGAGGATCGACCGGAAGGCTCCGCCACCGCCGCCCGGCTCCTCGTCGAACTCGTACGACTCGAAGTCCCCGTCTCCTCCGTCGGCCCCCACCGCCGCCTGGAAGACGCCTTCCTCACCCTGATCGGAGGTTCCGCATGAGCACGCTCGCCGAGCCCGTAGAGGTGGCCTCCGGCTACCGCGCGGGCCGCACCTTGCCCCTCCGGGTCGAGCTGGTCCGGCAGTTGAAGCGGCGCCGCACGCTGGTCATGGGCGGGATCCTCGCCGCGCTGCCCTTCATCCTGGTGGCCGCCTTCGCGATCGGCGGCACCCCGGGCGAGCGCAACGGCCAGGTGACCCTGATGGACACGGCCACCTCGTCGGGCGCCAACTTCGCCGCGGTGAACCTCTTCGTGTCGGCGGGCTTCCTGCTGGTCGTCCCGGTCGCCCTGTTCTGCGGCGACACCGTCGCCTCGGAGGCCAGCTGGTCCTCCCTGCGCTATCTGCTGGCGGCACCCGTGCCCCGGGCCCGCCTGCTGTGGTCCAAGCTGGTCGTCGGCCTCAGCCTCAGCCTCGGCGCGATGATCCTGCTCCCGCTCGTCGCCCTGGCCGTCGGCACCGCCGCCTACGGCTGGGGACCGCTGGAGCTGCCCACCGGCGGCGCGATCGGCTCGGGCACGGCCGCCGAGCGCCTGCTCGTGGTCGTGGCGTACATCTTCGTGTCCCAACTGGTCACCGCCGGGCTCGCGTTCTGGCTCTCGACGAAGACCGACGCACCTCTGGGCGCGGTCGGCGGCGCGGTCGGCCTGACCATCGTCGGCAACGTCCTGGACGCCGTCACCGCCCTCGGCCACTGGCGCGACTTCCTGCCCGCGCACTGGCAGTTCGCCTGGGCGGACGCCGTACAGCCCCGTCCCGAGTGGTCCGGCATGATCCAGGGCACGGCGGTCTCCGTTACGTACGCCATCGTGCTGTTCGCCCTGGCCTTCCGGGGTTTCGCCCGCAAGGACATCGTGTCCTAGGTCACCGGAGGATCACCCACCGGTCTCGACGGGCCTTGATCGCGACCCCTTCGAGACGCTTCCGCAACTCCCCGTGCCGCACGTTCCCGCCCCCTCCGCCGTCACAGTCGCAGAAAGCCGACGTCAACGGACCGAGGGGGCACGGGAGATGGAGTCCAGCCACACCGACCGAACACGACCGGGGCAGGCGTACGCCCGCCACCGCACCCGGCACCTGCGCGCCACCCTGCTCGCCCTCACCGCCGCGGGCGGCCTGCTGCTCACCGGTTGCAGCGCGGGCAACAGCTCCAACACCTCCGACGCGTCCAACCGGACCGGCTTCCCGGCCCCGGCACCCGCCGTCACCTCAGGCGGCGAACGGAGCGACGGCCAGAGCGGCGACGGGACCGCGGACCAAGAGGGCGAGCAGACGGACAGCCCCGAAAAGATCGCCCCGTCCCCCGACTACCTCTCCACCTTCGCCCTCGACGTCGACACCGCCTCCTACGGCTACGCCCGCCGCGTCCTCGCCGACGGACAGCTGCCCGACCCGTCGACGATCCGCCCCGAGGAGTTCGTCAACAGCTTCCGCCAGGACTACGAACGCCCGGGCGGCAACGGCTTCACGGTCACCGTCGACGGCGCCCGCACCGACAGCGCCAACTGGTCCCTGGTCCGCGTCGGCCTCGCCACCCGCACCGCCGACGACAGCGCCGAACGCCCGCCCGCCGCCCTCACGTTCGTGATCGACGTCTCCGGCTCCATGGCCGAGACGGGCCGCCTGGACCTCGCCAAGAAGTCCCTCGACGAGATGACGGACCGGCTGCGCGACGACGACTCGGTCGCGCTCGTCACCTTCAGCGACGAGGCCGAGACCGTCCTCCCGATGACCCGCCTCGACGGCCACCGAGGCAAAGTCCACCACGCCATCGACGAGTTGGAGACCCAGTCCTCGACCAACCTCGGCGCCGGCGTCGAGACCGGCTACGCCACCGCCACCGAGGGCCTGCGCGAGGGCGCCACCAACCGGGTCGTCCTCATCTCCGACGGCCTCGCCAACACCGGTGACACCAACGCCGATTCGATCCTGGAACGCATCGCGAACGAACGCCGCGACCACGGCATCACCCTCTTCGGCGTCGGTGTCGGCAGCGACTACGGCGACGCCCTGATGGAGAAACTCGCCGACAAGGGCGATGGCCACACCGCGTACGTCTCGGACGACGCCGACGCCCGCAAGGTCTTCGTCGACCAACTCCCGCAGAACATCGACCTCACCGCCCGCGACGCCAAGGCCCAGGTCGCCTTCGACCCCGAGACGGTCGCGCAGTTCCGCCTCATCGGCTACGAGGACCGCAAGGTCGCCGACGACGACTTCCGCGACGACAACGTCGACGGCGGCGAGATCGGCCCCGGCCACACCGTGACCGCCCTCTACGCCGTCCGCACCAGGCCCGGCGCCGACGGCCACCTCGCCACGGCCAGCGTCCGCTGGCTCGACCCGAACAGCCGCGCCCCGCACGAGGAGTCGGGCCAGCTGGAGACCGAGGCCCTGCACGACTCCTTGTCCAGTGCCTCGCCCCGCTTCCAAGTCACCGCCGTGGCCGCCTACTTCGCGGACTGCCTCCGCACACACGGAAAGTCCGGCTCCCTGCCCGGCGACCCCGGCCTCGACGAACTCGCCGACCGCGCCCACGCGTTGGCGAAGCGGACGGAGGACAAGGACGTACAGCAACTCGCGGAAGCGATCGACGAGGCAAGCCGGATGAACTGAACCCGTCCGAACCCGCACTTGATCCCACCGGCCCCATTGACCTTCCCCTACTTGCGAGTAAGTTGACGCCCCAGTCACCGTCTCACCGCCGACCGGGAGCAGCCGACATGGGCGTACGCAAGGACCTGAAGCGGGCGCGGCAACGCACCGACCTGGCGGCCCGTACCCGGGTCGAACTCACCAGGGACGCACGGGGCGTCGTACGGGAGGCGAGCACGCTGCCGCTCGCCCCGCGCCCGACGACCGGCAGCACCGCCGACCTCCCGTTCACCAACGCGGCGGAGGCACCCGACACCGTGGTCCTCCGCCGCGAACAGAACGGCGGCTGGCACCCCGTGACCGCCGCCGCCTTCGCCCGTGAAGTCACCGCCACCGCAAAGGGGTTGATGGCCGCCGGCCTCGAACCGGGCGGCCGGGTCGCGGTGATGTCCCGCACCCGCTACGAGTGGACGGTCCTCGACTTCGCGATCTGGGCGGCCGGCGGCCGGACCGTGCCGATCTACGCGACCTCGTCCGCCGAGCAAGTGGAGTGGATCGTCAGGGACTCGGCCACCCGCTTCGTCGTCACGGAGACCTCCGAGAACACCGACACGGTCATGACGGGCACCGCCCGCCACCCCCAACACCCGCGCATCTGGCAGCTGGACACGGGCGCCCTGGCCGAACTCGCCACCCTGGGACGGGACATCACCGACGAGGAGGTCACCAAGCGCCGAAGCGCTCTCACCCCCGACACGGTCGCGACGATCTGCTACACCTCCGGCACCACCGGCCGCCCCAAGGGCTGTGTCCTCACCCACGCCAACCTGCACGCCGAGGCCGCCAACACGGTCGAGCTGCTGCACCCCCTCTTCACCGAGGTCACCGGCCAGGTCGCCTCGACGCTGCTGTTCCTCCCGCTCGCGCACATCATGGGCCGCACCCTGCAGATCGCCTGTCTGATGGCCCGCATCGAGATCGGCCACTGCCCGAGCATCAAGCCCGACGAACTCCGCCCGGCGCTACGGGAGTTCAGGCCCACGTTCCTGGTCGGGGTGCCGTACCTCTTCGAGAAGATCCACGACACCGGCCGCGCGACCGCCGAACGGATGGGCCGTGCCGCCTCCTTCGACCGCGCCGACCGCGTCGCGGTCCGCTTCGGCAAGGCGTACCTCGACAGGTTCCTCGGCACCGGCAAGGGCCCGAGCCCCGCCCTGTACGCCGCGTGGGCCCTCTACGACCTGCTGGTCTTCCGCCGTATCCGCAGCGAACTCGGCGGCCGGATGCGGTACGCCATCAGCGGCGGCTCCCCGCTCGACCGCGACCTCAACCTCTTCTTCGCCGCCGCCGGAATCGTCGTCTACGAGGGCTACGGCCTCACCGAGACCACGGCCGCCGCCACCATCGTCCCGCCGCTGCGGCCCCGCCCCGGCACGGTCGGCCTCCCGGTGCCCGGCACCACGATCCGCATCGCCGACGACGGCGAGGTGCTCATCAAGGGCGGGGTGGTCTTCGGCGCGTACTGGAACAACCCGGCGGCCACCGACGCCGTACTGCGGGACGAGTGGTTCGCGACCGGGGACCTCGGGGCGCTCGACGAGGACGGCTATCTCACCATCACCGGCCGCAAGAAGGACATCATCGTCACCAACGGCGGCAAGAACGTCTCGCCCGCCGTCCTGGAGGACCGGCTGCGCAGCCGCGCCCCGGTCGGCCAGTGCCTGGTCGTCGGCGACAACCGTCCCTTCGTCGCCGCCCTGATCACCCTCGACCCCGAGGCCGTCGCCCACTGGCTCGCGGTCCGCAAGCTTCCCGCGGACACCCCGCCTGCGGAGCTGGTGCGGAACGCGGACCTGCGCGCCGACGTCCAGAAGGCCGTCGACCACGCCAACCAGGCCGTCTCCCGCGCCGAGTCGATCCGCGCCTTCGCCCTGGTCGAGGGCGAGTTCACCGAGGACAACGGCCTGCTCACCCCGTCCCTGAAGGTCAAACGGCATGTGGTGACGGCGGCCTACGCGGACGACATCGAGGCCCTGTACGCGAAGCCGAAGGAGACATAGCAAGAAGCGGGCCGCCGAGGTGCTCGGCGGCCCGCTCTCGTGGTGCTGGTGGGGTCAGCTGCCCACGGCGCCGTTGCCCGACAGGACCGGGATGTTGTCCAGGATGTGCGACAGCGGCTCGTCGCCCTTGGCCTGGGTGGAGTTCTCGGTGCACTGCTGGTTCTGCGGGGCCGACAGGATCGGCACGTCCTGCAGAACGGTGACCGGCACGACGCCGACGATCGAGGCCAGGTTCGCCTTGACCGGCAGGCCGACACAGGGCTTGTTCAGGGTGCCCTGGACGAGGGAGAGCTGGGGGCTCATGTCGCCCTTGGTCTCCTGGTTGCCGTACTTCTGCACGGCGCCGTTGCCGTTGGTGGTGGTGACACCGTCGTCGTTGCCGATGGCCATCGCCGGGGTGGCGACGGCGGCGGTGGCACCGGCGATGGAGGCGGCAACAGCCGCGGTCGCCCACAGCTTCTTCATGTTCTATCCCTTTCGGAGGACGGACTCCCGTTGCGGAGCCGCGCGATGATCAACTGGGTGACAGCCGGTTTGGTTGCGGCCTTTGCCCTGAATGGAGCAATAAGTCTGCTGGGGTGACAAGTCGGCTCACGCGCGGGCGGGAGCGTGCCCCCGTGGACGGTCCGCGCGCGGAGGCAGACCAACGGGCCGCCGAGAACTCGACGGCCCGTGGTGCGCGTCCGGGGATCAGCTGCCCGCGGAGCCGTTGCCCGAGAGGACCGGGATGTTGTCCAGGATGTGCGACAGGGGCTCGTCGCCCTTGGCCTGGGTCGAGTTCTCGGTGCACTGCTGGTTCTGCGGCGCGGAGAGGATCGGCACGTCCTGGGCGACGGTGACCGGCACGACGCCGACCAGCGAGGCCAGGTTCGCCTTGGCGGGCAGGCCGATGCAGGGCTTGTTCAGCGAGCCCTGGATGAGCGCCATCTGCGGGCTCATGTTGCCGTACGTGGCCTGGTTGCCGTAGACCTGCTCGGCGCCGTTGCCGTTCGTCGTGGTGACGCCGTTGTCGTTACCGATCGCCATCGCCGGGGCGGCGACGGCAGCCGAGGCTCCGACGACGGAAGCGGCGACAGCCGCAGCAGCCATAACCTTCTTGATCACTTCATGATCCCTTCTGGAGTAACCCCGTCCACCGGAGCGACCTGAACAACTGGCACCGGGCCGCATGGTTGCTCCGATTCACTCCAATGGCCCAGATGAATCCAACCGGGTGAAGTCACGCAACCATTCCGGCCCGCCCCGGTTGATGGGGGAGCAGGAATTGTGTCTCTGCCAGGAAAGGACCGCAGAAATGCTCAAGAAGGCAATGGCTGCGACGGCTGTCGCGGCTTCCGTCGTCGGCGTCTCGGCGACGGCCGCCCCGCAGGCGCTGGCCATCGGCAACGACAACGGCGTCACCACGGTCAACGGGAACGGTGCCGAGCAGGTCTACGGCAACGCCAAGACCACCGGCGACATGAGCCCCCAGCTCGGACTCGCCCAGGGCGACCTGAACAAGCTCTGTGTCGGCCTGCCGGCCAAGGTCAACGCGGCTTCGATCGTGGGCGTCCTCGTCCCGGTCACCGTCCTCCAGGACGTGCCGATCCTCTCGGCGCCGCAGAACCAGCAGTGCACCGAGAACTCCACCCAGGCCAAGGGTGACGAGCCGCTGTCGCACATCGCGGACAACATCCCGGTGCTGTCGGGCAACGGCGCCATCGGCAGCTGATCGTCCGTCAATGCGGTGGCCGGGGCGGCCCGTCGGAATTTTTCCGTACGGGCCGCCCTTGTCGTTTTCCAAAACTGTCCGCCCTCTGCCTTCCCTTGAAGAGAAGCGTTTCTGCGTTGGTGCGCCCATCGCGTCAATTCAGTGCCGACGATCGAGTGAATTGTCAGGTGACACGCGTTCTTCAGTTTCTTCCTGTGTCTATCCCTCGTTTCACAGGCTGCAGGTCATGGTGCGAGCCGCCCAAGCTGTGCTCGCTCGGTTTCGGCCGTCATAGGGCATGACCGCAGAGAAGGGAACGTTCATGAAGAAGAGCGCTGCTGTTGTCGCTGGTGCGATCATGGCTCTCGGTATGGCCGCCCCGGCCTTCGCCGACGCCGGTGCCGAGGGTGCGGCCGTCGGTTCGCCGGGTGTCCTCTCGGGCAACGTGGTCCAGGTTCCCGTGCACATCCCCGTCAACGTGTGCGGCAACTCGATCGACGTGATCGGCCTGCTGAACCCGGCGTTCGGCAACACCTGCGTCAACGACTGACGACGCAACGCACCAGCCGCTCCGGCTGTGTCACGGCCGGCCTTGGACACTTTCCTGTTCCAAGGCCGGCTTTTTTTCCCACTTCTTCAAGCAGGAAGACAACGAGATTGCGACAGACCCTGGGTAAGGGAATGGTCGCGGCTGCCGCCGCGACAAGCATTCTGTCCCTGTGCGGCAGCCCCGCCATGGCCGAGACGTACACGGCCGGCGCTGCCAAGGATTCGCCGGGCGTCCTGTCCGGCAACAGCCTCTCGGTCCCCGTCGACGCGCCGGTCAACGCCTGCGGCAACTCCGTCGACGGCGTCTCCGGGCTCAACCCGACCTTCGGCAACTCCTGCGCCGGCGGCAAGGATGCGCACCGGCACGGCGAGCACACCGGACACCACCGGTGGGCCGAGCAGGCCTACGAAGACTCCGACGACGACTCGGGCTACGGCTCCGGGGACGACGACTCGGGGTACGGCTACGGCGGTGACTCGGGATACGGCTACGGGGGCCACTCCGGCCATGGCTACGGCGATCACTCGGGCTACGGCTCGGGCGATCACTCGGGCTACGGCTCCGGTGACCACGGAGGTTACGGCTCCGGTGACCACGGGGGCTACGGCTCCGGTGACTCGGGCCACGGCAAGCCGGAGGACTGCGAGGAGACGCCGCCTCCTCCGCACGGCGGTGACCACCACACGCCTCCGCCTACCGGTGGGGATCACCACACGCCTCCGCCCACCGGCGGCGACCACCACACGCCTCCGCCCACGGGTGGGGATCACCACACTCCGCCTCCCACGGGCGGCGACCACCACACCCCGCCTCCCACAGGCGGGAACCACACCCCGCCTCCGAGCGGTGGGAACCACACCCCTCCGCCCACGGGCGGCAACCACACCCCGCCTCCGAGCGGTGGGAACCACACCCCTCCGCCCACCGGTGGGAACCACACCCCGCCCCCGACGGGCGGCAACCACACCCCGCCGCCGCACGGTGGGAGTCACACCCCGCCGCCCGTTCTGGCGCACACCGGCAGTGAGGCCATGCTGGCCGCTTCCGGCGTCAGTGCCGCGTTGATCGCGGGTGGCACGATCCTCTACCGACGAGGCCGGGCCGCGTCCCGTCGGTAATGCGCACGGGGTGCCGGACGTCGCCGCCCGGCACACCCGCACCGCACTACGCGGTCAGCGCCGTACGAAGTCCAGCGCGCCCCGTCGCCCCGGCGCCGGGATCATCCCGCCGCGCGGCTCCGAGCGCAGCCGGCGTCGGACTCCCCGGACCAGCGCGCCCGCCGTGAACGTGGCGCCGTGCACGAAGCGCATCGCCGGGCCGAAGCCCGAGGCGGTCAGCAGGCCCGCCATGAAGAGACCGGGGTGCGAGGACTCGAAGTCCCGGCCGACCTCGGGGGAGCCGTCGCCCACCGTGGCCAGGGATCCCCTCAACTCGCCGGAGAGCAGCCCGAGTCGGCCGGTCGTCGCCTTGAATCCCGTGGCCGCGATGACGTGTTCGGTCTCCAGGGAGCGTGTCCCGCCCGCCCCGCCCACCGTCTCCAGGCGTACCCCGCCCGGCACCAGGTCGGCCGCCGCGACCTCGTGGCCGAGGAGCACCTCCACCGCCGGTTCGACCCGGTCCCGTACCCACCAAGCACCCGCCGGGCCAAGGGCGTTGGCGGCGATCCTGGCCCGGGTCGCTTCCGGGAGCCGGCGGAAGAGGTCGGGGCGCTCGGCGTAGAACCAGTTGCGCCAGCCGGGGCCCAGGCCGCTGTGCGGGGAGCGGGCCTCCTGCCACCACGGGCGCTCCCAGGCCGGCGGCACGTCGTTCCAGCGCAGTTCGTCGGCCCGTGCCAACACCCTTACGCGGGTGCCCTGTTCGGCGAGCAGGGCGGCCGTCTCCAGTGCTGCCTGGCCGCCGCCGATCACCGTGACGTCCTTGCCGCGGAAGTCGTCCAGCGTGCTGTGGTGGCTGCTGTGCGAGACGAGGGACCGGCTCAACCCCCGTAGTGCGGACGGGATTTCGACGAACGGCATGACACCGACCGCGAGCGCGACGGTCCGGGCGTGCAGCACTGTGCCGTCGTCGGTCACCGCCTCGAAGCCGCCGGGTACCGGGGCGATCCGCTCCACGGTCCGCTCGTCCACCTCGGGCACGGCGTTGCGGGCGAACCACAGGCCGTACGAGGCGAACATCTCGACCGGGATCGGCTCGCCGTGCCGGGCCTGGACGCCCTGGGTCGCGCAGTACGCGTCCAGCGGCCAACGGCCCTCGGGGTCGGACAGGTTGGAGGCCCAGGGCTCCGACTTGAGGAACATGCCCCGGGGCATGTGGTCGCGCCAGGACGCCATCGGCCTGCCGAAGACGCGCAGGTTCAGCCCGGCGGCCGCGGCGTGGGACGCGATGGACAGGCCGTACGGGCCCGCGCCCACCACCAGCAGGTCGTACATCAGCAACTGCTCGCTTTCTCGTCGTCGGACAACTCGGTCAACTTGGTCAACTCGGCCTGTTCGGCAGGCGTGTCGAGCGGGCTCGTGCCCGACTGGCGGACCACCCGCGCCGCCGTGGGCGCCGGTTGTGGCCCGCTGCCCAGCCGCCCCCGCAGCTTGCGCAGCACGTGCCCCGCCCACAGGCCCCACATCGCCCGGCCCGGTGCCCGGTCGTCCGGCGCGTACCAGGCCAGCTCGCGTCCGGCGGGGGCTGGGCGCAGCGCGCTGAGCGGCGCGTAGTTCTCCACGACGAAGGAGCGACCCGGCCGCGGCGACCCGTCCGGCAGCGGACGGTGGGTCAGGTCCAGGTGCTGCGCGCGGACGACGTCGAGGCCCCCGCTGTCGGTGAAGAGCCGGAACTGGGCGCCGGGCCGCGGGTTGAAGTCGAGCAGGTGATAACTGCCCGTCGTGCCGCAGCGGCGGAAGTCCAGGTCGAAGATGCCGCGGTAGCCGAGCTCGGCGGTGAGGCGTTCGGCGAGCGCCTGCACCTGCGGGTTGGGCGTCCAGCGGCCCACCGCCGTCAGGCCCGCCCCGCGCGGCCAGGCCCGCTGCTTGCGGCCGGGGCCGCCGCCGCGCACGGCGCCGGTGCGGTCGACGTAGCCGTGGAAGAACCAGTCGCGGTCGGGCCCGGACGGCAGGAAGGCCTGCAACAGCAGTCGGCTGCCCGCTTCCTCGGCGCGCAGATACAGCTCGCGCGCCTCCTGCGCGCTGTGCACCACCACCGTGGAGCGCAGCCCGGTCCCGCACGGCACCAGCCAGGGCCGGCTCCACTTCGCGACCACCGGCAGCCCCAGTTGCCAGGCGGCGCTCGCGGCCTGTGCCGGGCTCTCCGGGATCAGCGTCACCGGGTGCGGGATGTCCGCGCTCGCGCACACGGCGGCCAGTTCCGCCTTGTCGGCGACCCGTTCGGCCAGCGCGCCGGGCTGCTGCGGCAGCAGATAGGAGGGCGCGAGCTCGTCGCGCAGCCGGCCGACGGCGATCGCGCTCGCGTCGTCCATCGCGATCAGTACGGCCGGACGCGCGATCCGCGCGGCCACCCGGCGCAGCGTGACGGCGATCTCGGCCAGGGACGCGCCGGGTGCCGGCGGTGGATGCATCTGGCAGACGAAGCGGGAGCTGCGTACGGGACTTGCCGAGGAGTCGGCGACCACATGCACCTCCACTCCCGCCCTGCCGAGCGAACGCACGGCCCCCAGCGTTCCGTGGTGAAAGGGATTCCGGTCGATCCGCAACAGAACTGCGGGGACACGGATGTCGAGCAGCGACACGGACTGTTTCCTTCGGTTCGGTTCACCCACGAGGGCGACAGGGACACTCAAAAGCCGTAACGGCGGTGGCGTAATTCATATTCGTATGACTGAGTGTCAAAAAGAGAGACGAGAACACGAGAGTGGAGAGAGGAGCAGGCATGGCCCCACAGCAACGACGGTCCCGGACCGGACGACTGGCCTTCATCGCGGCTACGGTCGCCGCGTCGGCGGCTTTCGCGTCGGGTCCCGGGTTCGCGGCGGGAGCGGGGGTGGCGCGGGCCACCGATCCGCCTGCTCCGGTGACCACCGCACCTACGGCCACCGCACCTACGGCCACCACACCCACCGCCACACCCACCACCACACCCGCACCCACCGCATCGCCCACGGCTCCGGCCTTCGGCGCCTTCCTCGACTCCGGTGCCCGCGGTGTGGCCCGGATGGCCGCGCTGAGCAGCTGGCTGGGCGGGGCCGAACTGCGCGTCGGCCACACCTACCTGCCCGGCAACCACTGGAGCGACATCGAGGGCGCCCCCGGCCTCCTCGACGTATGGGCGGACTGGCGCACGGAGAAGACCGACCGGATGCTCGTCCTCAACGTGCCCATGCAGGAGCACAACGAGGACGGTGTCTCCGACTGGCAGGTCCGGCGGCTGCTCCAGCTGGGCGCGGCCGGCCAGTTCGATCAGCACTTCAAGGCCCTGGCCGAACGGCTGGTCGACCTGAAGGTGCCGGACACGGTGATCGTGCTCGGCTGGGAGATGAACGGCACCACGTACACCTCTCGCTGCGGGCCGGACCCGGAGGCCTGGAAGAAGTACTGGAACAGGATCGTCACCACGATGCGCTCGGTGCCGGGCCAGAAATTCCGGTTCGACTTCACTCCGAGCCGCGGCCGGGACGCCGTTCCCTGGACGCAGTGCTATCCGGGGGACGACACGGTCGACATCGTCGGAATGGATTCGTACGACCAGCCGTCCGGGCTGACGTTCGACGAGCAGGTGAAAGAGCCCTACGGACTCCAGGAACACGTGGACTTCGCCAAATCCCACGGCAAGCCCATTTCCTATCCTGAATGGGGACTCTTCCGCAATGGCGACAACGCGGAGTACATGAAGCGCATGCTCGCCTGGATGGACGAGCACAAGCCGCTGTACAACACGGTGACCGACTACTGCCCGCACGGTGTGTGGCAGTGCTCCCAGAACCCGAAGTCGTCCAAGGTCTACCGCTCGGTCCTCTTCGGTCGCACGGAGGAACCGGCGCCGACCACACCCACGACTCCGACCACACCCACGACCCCGGTCACCCCGGAGCCGCCCAAGCCGACCACGCCCACCACACCGCCCACTCCGACGCACCCGGCCAACTGCTCGCCCGTGGAACTCGGCGACTGGGTCGAGTACTGGCTCGGCGGGAAGCTGTGCGTGAAGTTCGACTGGTGGCAGCGCGACCGCTGAACCAGAGATGGCGGCGGGCCGCTCACGGTCCGTCGCCACCGCGCTCCCTCCACTTCCGCAGTATCGCCTTGCCCCGCCGGCGCGCGGCCACGTCGCAGACGACCGCCGCCATCAGCGGGGCAGTGCGCTTCCGGGCCAGCAACAGCCGCTGGTTGACGACCGGTTCGGGCCGCCAGTGGTGCTTGTACGGCTCGTTGCCCCGCAGCAGACTGAGCGTGCCGGGCCCGTCGGTGCCGGTGTGCTCGGCACACGCGTCGAGCAGCATCACCGCCACGTCCGCCTTCCGCTCCCGCAACCGCGGATGCGCGCCGTACAGATACCCGCCCGCGAGCCGCCGCGACAACAGCGTGAGATCCACGGCGACCACGTCCTCGTCGAGCCGGAACTCGGTGACGACGGCGTCCCCGGAGCGGACCATCGGCCCGACCGAGCGGACCAGGTGTTCGCAGAACCGGGTCTGAAGGTGCTCGGACGTCACCTTCCGCCCCTGCCACTGGAGTTGATGCAGCTCCAGCAGCCGCCGCAGCGCCGAGTCCACCCCGTCCGGCTGTACGACGGTGCGCTCGACGCCCAGTGCCGTCAGCTTGCGCAGCTTGGCGCGGACGCGCTGGGCCTTGGAGGAGGGGAGACGGGCGACCAGTTCGTCCATCGGTACGGCGGGCAGCTCCAGGCACAGCGAGTCGTGGACGCGGCGGCGAGGGCCGCGCCAGCGGTCGTAGACGCGCTCGACCGCGCCGCCGGGCCGCACCTCGCGGAAGTCGATCAGCGCGGTGCGGGCGGCGGACGCGAGGCCGTCGGTGAGCGCGGCGACCGCCGGGTCGCCGTGGTCGTCGTCCAGCAGGACGTCGCCGTAGTCGGAGATCGCCCCGCCGAGCGGGACCAGTGAGGGGACCGGACTGCGGACGAGCATCAGGGGTGCCGCGGCGACGAGTTCGCGGCCTTCGCGCACAACGAGCAGGCGCAGTCGGCCCGTTCGGCCGTACGACAGCCACCAGGAGTGCAGCCAGGCGTGCGACTGGAACGGGGTCGCCGCGCCGCACTTCCCGTACAACCGGCCCCAGGCCGGGGCCAGTTCGGCGAAGGCCTGGGCGTCGGTGACGAGTTCGGTCGAGTACACCGGTGTCACAGGACGTCGGCCGCGGTGGCCGGGCTGGGCACGGAGGCCGGGCGGCCCGTCTCGTCGGTGGCGCGGCGCGGCCGGACGAGCAGCAGCAGGCCGCCGAGCAGGCCGCCCGCGCTCGCGCCGACCAGACCGGTCACCGCGGCCGAGGCAGAGGAGGGCCCGGCCGGCTTGATGGCGCGGGCGAAGGTCTGGAGTTCGACGTGGGTCGAGTCCTTCGAGTCGTTCGCGTGCACGGTCAGCGAGCGGGACACCGCGTTGGCCATGTCGGCGGCGAGGTCGGCGCGCGAGGAGGTGGCCGTGACGGCGACCATCGGTGCGTCCGGCGAGGTCGCCGTCCGCACGCTCGACTGGAGCGTCTTCACCGGGACACCCGCCCACACCTGCGCGTCCCCGAGCACCGCGAGCTGGGTGGCGACCCGGCCGTAGGCCTGCGCGAAGCCGAGCGCGGTCGAGGAGTCGGCCTTGTCGGTCGGTACGGCGATGACGTAACTCGTGGCCGTGTACGTCGGCGGCTTGGCGAGGCCGTAGCCGGCGCCGAGGAGTCCGCCGGTCACGGCGCCGGCCGCGAGGAGGGACCAGGCCGGGAGGGTCTTCGCACGGGCGAGCGGACGGTGCTGTCGGATCTCGGTCATGAGGAACTGGCTCCCTGGGGTGCGGGGGACGGCGACGAGGTGGAGACCGCCGCGTACACGTCCATGAGTTGGGCGGCGCTGCGGGTGATGCAGTAGTGGTGGGCGGCGTCCGGCGCGGTGCGCGGACGCGGGCCCCGCGCGCGGGCCGCCGCCAGCGCGCGGGCGAAGACCTCCGGCCCGCCCTGGACGCGGTGTGCGCCGCCAGCGGCCTGCGGCGGGAGATCTTCTACGGCGGGGCAGGAGGCGTAGAGCACGGGCAGCCCGGCCGCCAGACCCTCTACGACGGCCAGGCCGAAGGCCTCCTCGGGGGACGGCGAGGCCAGCAGGTCCATCGCCGAGGTGAGGGAGGGCAGATCGGGGCCTGGGGTGCCGTCCGGGACGTAGGGGCGTTCGCCGGTGAACAGCACCCGGTCGGCCACCCCGCAGTCGTGGGCCGTGCGGCGCAGGAGGCTCTCCTCGGGGCCGCCGCCGACCAGCAACAGCCAGTAGTCGGAAGGGAGTTGGGTCAGGGTGCGGATCAGGACGTCGAAGCGTTTGCCCGCCGCGAGCCGCCCGATGCCGCCGACGACGTACGCGTCCTCGGGCAGGCCGAGGCGCTGGCGGGTGCGCAGTCGCTGGACCGGGTCGAAGCGGAAGCGGGGCAGGTCGATGCCGTTGGGGACCACTTCGATGCGCGGGCCCGGCACGCCCCACTGCCTGAGGCGCTCGGCGACCGTGGGGGAGACGGCGACCGTGGAGCGGCCCAGGCGCTCGCTCGCGAGATACAGGGCGCGGACACCGGAGTTGAGGCTGCGGCCCTCCATCTGCGAGTCGCCCAGGGAGTGTTCGGTGGCGACGACCGCCTTCACACCCGCGATCCGGGCGGCGAGCCGGCCGTAGACGCAGGCGCGGTAGAGGTGGGTGTGGACCAGGTCGTAGCCGCCGCTGCGGATGAACCTGGCCAGGCGGGGGAGGGCGGGCAGGTCGCGGTTGCCGGTCATGCCGAGGTGGTGGACGCGCACCCCGTCGGCGGTGAGACCGGCGGCGACCGCGCCCGGGTTGGTGAGCGTCACGACGTCGCAGTCGACCGGCAAGTGGCGCAGCAGCAGCCGGAGTTGCTGCTCGGCGCCGCCGATGCCGAGCCCGGTGATGATGTGCAGGGCCTTCATACGAGCCCCTCCACCGGGCGGCGGCGCAGGCCGTGCAGCCGGTACTTGAGGAAGAGGCGGACGGCGGTGTCGTTCTGGCCGATGTGCACGCGGGGGAAGGCGTGCCGGCCGTTGAGGTCGCCGGGGTCGATGGCGCAGGCGTAGGTGTATCCGGCTTCCTGCACGGCGGCCACGGCGCGGGCGTCGATCGTGCCGTACGGGTAGCAGAAGCCGTCGACGGTCGTGCCGGTCAACTCGGCGAGTACGGAACGGCTTTCGGCGACCTCGGCCTTCAGAGTGGTGTCGTCCGCCTTGGTCAGGTCGACGTGGGTCAGGCCGTGCGAGCCGATCTCTACGCCCTCGGCGGCGGCCCGGCGGATGCCGTCCGCGGTGAGGAGCGGTTTGCGCGGGCCCAGCGGGTCCCAGGCGTTGTCGCCGCCGAGCCTGCCGGGCAGGACGAAGAGGGTGGCGCCGCAGTCCCAACGGGCCAGCACGGGAAGGGCGTTGTCGACGAAGTCGGCGTAGCCGTCGTCGAAGGTCAGCCCGACCAGACCGTGGCCCTCGCCCCGGGCGCGGGCGGCGAGCAGCTCGGCCATGGACACGCCCCGCAGCCCGCGCCGGCTCAGCCACCGCAGCTGCCGGTCCAGGCGGTCGGGGGTGACCGTGATGCGGTAGGGGTCGTCGGAGCAGTCGCCCACGGAGTGGTACATCGCCACCCACGGGACCGGGCCCGTGACGCGACTGCCGGTGGTCGGGGAATCAGCGGGAGCGGCCATGCGGGAGCCTTCGTGTGACGGAGCGGACGGATTCCAGTGCGGGTGCGAAACCCTGGGCGCCCAGGGCCCGGCCGAGCAGGACGAAGACGACGGCGACGGCCGCGCAGCCGACGGCGAGACCGAGCAGCGGCGAGGGCATCGCGCGGGCGGCGAACGCCCCGGCGACCGTCGCGACCGCCGCCGCGCGCACCGGCCGGCTCAGCTCGACCAGGACCTGCCGGGTGCGGATCGGGACACTGCGCGGGCCGCTGCCGCACAGCAGGAGCACGGCGGTGACGGTGATGCCGGTGGCGTTGGCGATCGCGATGCCGATGACGCCCCAGGGGCCGACCGTCCAGGCGCCGATCCAGGAGGTCACGACGATGCCGGCGGCCATCGCGCCGACCGGGTACCAGGTGGGGCGGCCCGCCGAGAAGTAGGAGCGGACCAGGACGCCGACCAGGGTCTGGCCGAGCAGCCCGAGCGCGTACACGCGCATCACCCCGGCCGTGGCCGCGGTGTCGTGGGCGGTGAACGCGCCCCGCTGGAAGAGGAGTTCGATGATCTGCGGGGCGCACGCGATCACCGTGGCGGCGCCGAGCAGGACAAGGCAGGCGGCGAGCGCGAGGTCGCGCTCCACCCGGTTGCGGGCCTTCTCCGTGTCGCCCTCGGCGAGCGCCCGCGCGACCACCGGGAAGGTCACCGTGCACAGCATCAGCGACAGCACCATCGGCATCTGGGCGACCTTCTGCGCGTAGTTCAGATGCGAGATGGCGCCGGCCGGGAGATGGGAGGCGAGAAAGCGCTCGATGAGGACCTGGGACTGGCGGCAGAGCGCGAAGAGCAGCACCGTCGCCATCAACGCGAAGTTCATCGGGCGGGGGGCCTCGGTGGTGCCGTCGTCGACGGTGTCCGGGGTCGTCGGCTTGTGGCTCCTCAACTGGCGTACCAGGGCGGGCAGTTGGGTCAGCACCATGAGGAAGCCGCCCCCGGCCACACCGAGCGCCGCCGACCGTACGCCCCAGTGGGCGCCGAAGGCGTACATCCCGGCGATGATGCCGATGTTGTACGCCACGTAGATCGCCGCCGGGGCCACGAAACGGCGGTGGGCGCGGAGCGCCGCGCTGCAGTAGCCGGCCAGGCCGAAGCTCAGGACGCAGGTCGCGGTGATGCGGGTGCAGCTGATGGCGAGGGCGGGGTGGGGGAGGCCGGGGGCGAGGGCTTCGACCAGGTAGGGGGCCGTTGCGATGAGCAGTGCCGATACCGCGACGAACGCCAGGGCGAGGCGGGGGAGGGTGGCTCTCACCAGGGCGCGGACCGGGTCGCCGGGGGCGCCTTGCGCTCTGCGGGCCAACGCCATGCTGAACGCCGGGATCAGGGCGAACGCGAGGCCGTCCTCGATGAGGAGGGTGGCGGCGAACTCGGGGATGGTCCAGGCGACGAGGAAGGCGTCCGTTTCGCTGCCGGCGCCGAAGAGGCGGGCGAGGGACTGGTCTCTGGCGAGGCCCAGGAGGGAGCCGGTGATGGAGAGGACGGCTGTGACGAGGGCGGCTTTGGCGAGGAAGCGGCGGGATTCTGGGGCGGGGTTTTCTTTTGAGGGGGATGGGATCAGGGGTGGTTCGGTGGGTGGTTGACTGCTGCGCCGTTGGGGCTGGGCGCGCCCCGCGGCGGAGCCGCTGATCGATACAGCCCCGCGCCCCTTTGGGGCGCTACCAGTGACCGTCATTGGATCGCGGCCTCTGTCTTGGGCACGCACACCGAAGCCGGCACAGGAAGCTGCTGTTCCGTGTTCGCCCCCACCACCGACCACCATGCCGCCACCCCGAACACCACCGCCGTCAGGACCGTCGACGGGCCGCCGATGTCGGCGTACATGAAGTCGATCAGCTGCCAGATCAGGAGGCCGGAGGAGACCAACGCGCAGTCCAGGCCCGGGAGTCCGGTGCGGTGGGCGCGGAACAGGCCCCGCAGCGCGCACACCAGGAGGGCCAGCCAGCTGCCTGCCAGGGTGATGAGGCCGATCAGGCCCTGTTCGCTGAGGACCAGGAGGTACATGTTGTGCGGGGAGAGCAGGGGCTGTTTGAGGTACCCGGCGCCCGCGCCGTCCGTGTCGCTGCCCGAGGAGAGGGCCAACGAGGCGTTGCCGTCGCGGTGTTCGGGGAAGCCCTTCAACCCGACGCCGGTCAGCGGGTGTTCGCGCCACATCGCGGTCGCCGCCGCCCACATGGTGTAGCGGTCGGTCACCGACTGGTCGGGGGCGTCGGTGACTTGGGTGATGCTGCTGATCCGCTCCTGGAGCATCGCCGAACCGACCCCGAAGCCGCCGACCAGCACCACGCCCGCCGCCGTCACGGCCGCGGCCACCTTCAGTGCGCGCCGCAGTCCGGCCAGCGCCAGTTGCAGCGCGCAGGTCGCGGCGGTCGCGATCCACGCGCCGCGGCTGAAGGACAGGGCGAGGGGGAGGAGCAGGGCGACGGCGCAACCCGCGGCAACTGCCCGCTGCCGCACGTCCTTTCGGCCCGCGCCGCCCAGTGCCAGGGACAGCGCGCAGATCAGGCCGAAGGACACCACCGTCGCCATGCCCATCACGTCGGTCGGTCCGAAGGTGCCCACCGCGCGGATGTCCTCGCCCTGGTAGGAGGCGCCGGTCGCGGTGACGTACTGCTTGACGCCGATCGCGCCCTGCCACAGGGCGAGCGATACGAACGACCAGGCCAGCACGCGGAAGTCGCGCCGGTCGCGGATCAACAGGACGACCGCGGCCGGGACCAGGACGAAGATCTGGAGGTAGCGGCCCAGCCCACTAAGGCCCGCCCCCGGTGAGGACGCGCCCATCGCCGCAATGGACAGGCCGAGGACCGGAAGTCCCATGACCGCCACGGCAGTTGGGGTCAGAGGGCGCCTGCGCTCCCGGAGCAGCCGGATGCCGCAGTACAGCACCACCAGCCCGGAGACCGCGTCGGCGGGACCCGCGCCGCCCGCGCCCGGGGCGAGCGGCAGGCCGAGCAGGGCGATCACGGCGATGACCGGCAGGACCGGGGCGAAGGTGCGCAGGCGGTGGTTCACGGCTCAGCTCCCCGTCGGACGTACGAGCGCGGTCGCGGTGCGGGCGAGGATGCAGATGTCCTGCCACAGCGACCAGTTGTCGATGTACGCGTTGTCGAACCGGCAGCGGTCCTCGATCGAGGTGTCGCCGCGCAGCCCGTGGATCTGGGCGAGGCCGGTGATGCCGGTCTGCATCCGGTGGCGGGCCGCGTAGCCGGGGTAGGTCTGGCTGAACTGCGCGACGAAGTAAGGGCGTTCGGGGCGGGGGCCGACCAGGCTCATGTCGCCCCGGAAGACGTTCCAGAGCTGGAGCAGTTCGTCCAGCGAGGTCTGGCGCAGGAAGCGGCAGAAGCGGCTCATCTGGTGTTCGCCCGCGACACTCCAGCGGGTCGCCGCCTCATGCTCGTCGACCGGGCGGTGGGTGCGGAACTTGAGGAGGGTGAAGGGGCGGCCGTCCTTGCCGATGCGTTCCTGGCGGAAGACGACGCCGGGTCCGTCGGTGAGCCGGAGGACCGTCGCGCATACCAGCAACAAGGGGCTGACCAGGAGGAGCAGGATCCCCGACACCAGGACGTCCAGCGCGCGCTTCCCGAAGCTGCCGCGCCTGCGGGAGCCCAACTCCAGCCGCCGGCAGGCGAATCCGGCGAGCTGGTCGCGCATCTCGTACGAGGGGGAGTCGGCGTCGACCTCCCAGACCGTGCAGCCCGACTCCGCCAACGCCCGCAGCAGCGGCCCGCGTTCGGACCGTACCGAGGGATGCACGGTGAGGACGGCGCGGACGCCGTTCTGGATGAGGGCGCGTTCGACCTCCTCGCCGGTGGTCAGCACGGGCAGACCCTCGGTGCCGTCCGGGTGGTCGGCGACGATGCCGATCGGCTCGATCCCGCACCCCGGGTGCCGTAGCACCGCCGCCGCGACGCGCTGTGCGGTGGTCGCCGGGCCGATGACCAGGGCGGTGCGGGGGTGGTTGAGGAGGGCCTTGCGGCGGCGGTGGTGGACCGCGCCGCGGGTCACGCAGGCGGTCGCCGTCTGGAGGGCGAAGCCCAGCAGGAGGGTGCGTGCCGACAGGGCGCGGTCGGGGGCGTAGGCCGCCGTGAGGGTGCCGAGCGCGAGCCAGGCGACCGCGATCCGCCCGCAGACGGCGGGCAGTTCGTCCAGGACGCGCGGTACGGCCCGGGGGAGGTGCGGGCGCAGCAGTATCGAACCGGCGATCAGCAGCGCCACCAGCAGCGGCCGGCGCTGGCCGCCGGTCAGCGCGAGGGCGCCCAGCAGGGCCGCGGCGAGGTCCGCGCCGAGCAGCGGCAGCGGTGAGGCCGGGCGCGCGGGCGGGCGGCGGACCGGGAACCGGAAACCGCCGCCGGTGCGCCGCGGGATGACCGAGACGTTCGAGGATCCGTGGTCCCGTGGCTGTCCGCCGGGGGAGGGGACGGTGCTTTCCGCAGTCACGAGTGGATGGACTCCCTGCACTCGGAGGGCACGACGGGTTCGCCGCCGAGCAGGTCGCGATAGACCCCCGCGACCTGCTCGGCGGTGTGCCGCACGTCGTGCGTGGACTGGACGTACCGGCGTCCCTGGTGGCCGAGGGACTCGCGCAGCAGCGGGTCGAGCAGCAGCTCGGCGACGGCTCCGGACAGCACCGCCGGGTTGCCGGCCGGGACCAGGCAGCGCGGGGCGAGACCGGGGGGCAGGCTCTCGCGGGCGCCGGCCACGTCGGTGACGACGACGGGGCGCCCGCAGGCCATCGCCTCCAGCGGCGCCAGTGCCATGCCCTCCCAGCGCGAGGGCAGGACGACGAGGTCGGCGGCCTGGTACCAGGGCACCGCATCGGCGACGGCACCCGCGAACAGCACGGATTCCGGCGCGAGTTGGCGCAGCGCGTCCCGGTCGGGTCCGTCGCCGACGAGGACGAGCCGCGCCCTCGGCACCCGCCGGAGCACCACGTCCCACGCCCGCAGCAGGACGTCCTGGCCCTTCTGCCGGCACAGCCGCCCCACGCACACCACCAGCGGCGCCGTCGGATCGACCCCGGCGAGCTGCTCGATCCCGGCCCGTACGGTGTCCACGGCGGCCGGGTGGAAGCGCTCGGCGTCGATGCCGTTGGGGATCACGCTCCAGCGGCTCCGGACCCCGGCCCGCAGCCCGGTCGTGCGCTCCGCCTCGCTCACGCACACCGTCCGGGTGGCCCACCGCGCGCCCCACCGCTCCCAGCCGACGGCGAGCGCGGCGGTGACCCCGCCGACCGCTTCGAACGACCAGGCGTGCGGCTGGAACACGGTCGGGATCCGCCCCCGCACGGCGAGCCGCCCGGCCAGACCGGCCTTCGCGCTGTGCGCGTGCACCAGATCGGGCCGCACGTCCTCGACCACCCGGGCGAGCCGCCGTACCTCCGAGACGAGCGCCGGACCCGGCGACCGCGTGGCCTCCCACCGGCGTACGTCGGCGCCGAGCGCCCCGATGCCGTCCGCGAGGGAGCCGCCCTCGGGGCAGGCGACCGTGACGTGCAGGCCGGCCGCGAGCTGGGCCCGCGTCAGATCCGTGACGACCCGGGCGACCCCGCCGTCCACGGGCTGGGCGAGGTGCAGGACCCGTGGCCGGGGGTCGGTGGCTGACTGGTGGTGCATTGCGCGGTTTCCTCGCTCACGGGTGGCGCTCGGGACTGCGGGCGGGAACGCGCCTCACTGCTGGGCGTCGACGGCGACGAAGAGCGCCCCGAACCACGCCGCGTCCCGCTGGGAAACGAGCCGGAAGGCAAGCTGGTCACCGCCGGGGCGCAACGCCTTCCCGAGATCGAACACATCGGAGTCGTAGCCGAGCGTGTTCGCATACGCGGGCGCACGCTCCGAAGGCGCCGCCCCCGGGTCGCTGATCGTGGAATTCAGTACGTCGTCACGGGGATTGGCGCCGTCACCGAGCGGGATGGCGTTCGTACGACCGGTCGAGAGCGTGAGCGAATCCCCGGTCCGGCCGCGATCCCCGTTGTACGCCACCACGCCCGCGCGTCCCCCGGCGTGCGCGGGCGTGCGCAGGCCGCGCAACCGGATCTCCGCGCCGGTCCGGGAGTTCAGCGCGTCGAAGCCGTCCCACAGCTCCAGCCGGCGCAGCGGCTCCTGCGGCTTCTCGTACGCCACGACGAGTGTCCAGCCGCCCCACGCGCCGGCCGCCGACCGGCCCATCGCCGTGTTGACCTGGGCCACCGTGTAGAGGCCCGAACCACTCTCCCGGACCAGTGCGGTGACGTCCGCCGAGGCCTGGAAGGCGTCCGCGCCGTCCGCCACCCGGTGTCCCACGACCGTGTCCGCGAGCACTTCCTTGTAGTCGCCGCCGGGCTCCGCGATCAGCACCCGCCCGTTGTCCTTGGCCGGCTTCTGCTCGCCCACGCGGAGGTTGCCGCCCCAGTACAGGCGTGCGTACGTGGCCCGGGCACCCTCGGGCAGCCGGACCTCCGCGCGGGAGGAGTTGTAGGTGTTGGGATCGCGGTCGACGTCGACGTAGAACATGTCGAAGTCGCCGTTGACCGCGGCCTCCCCCTCGCGCACGGAGAGGCAGGCGGCCGAGTCCGTACGGCAGCTGATGGAAGTGTTGGCCGCGCGGACGAAACCGCCGTGCTGGAGGGCCTGGTAGCGCTGGGCGGGGGCGATGCGTTCCGTCTCGGCGGGCGGGGCAAAGGCGCCGGAGGCGGCCGGGGCCCAGATCGTGGCGAGGGCGAGGGCGGCCGTCGACGCCCGGCGCAGCAGCGGACCCTGGGAATTGCGCATGACCGGCGGTGCCCTTTCGGGAAGTACGGCCCCTATGTGCGATTTGCTGGCTATAGGGGTACTTCGGGAGGTGCGCAACTCTAGTAGCTATCCGGATTAATCCGTCGAAACGTGACAAGTGTGTCGGAATGGTGAAGTTCGGCCCTGTGGCACATCACCCCATTGGCGGCACAACCCCGGTGAGCGCCGCGCGTTGACACAGCGCCGGGCATCCCCGCCCGGGTGTTTGTTTCAACCCCAAGGAGCACCTCTCCATGTCGCGTATCGCGAAGGGCCTGGTCCTGACCTCCGTTGCCGCCGCCGCCATGGCGGGCACCGCCGGCATCGCCGCCGCCGACAGCGACGCGCACGGCGCCGCCGCCCACTCCCCGGGCGTGCTGTCGGGCAACGTCGTCCAGGTTCCGGTTCACATCCCGGTCAACGTCTGCGGCAACACCGTCAACGTCATCGGTCTGCTGAACCCCGCGTTCGGCAACACCTGCGTCAACGACTGACGTCCGCGCGCATCCCTTCGGCCGGCCGTCTCCCCGTGGTCCTTCCACGGGGAGACGGCCGGTTGGCGTTGGGGGGCGGGTGAAGGCCGTTGCCCCGAATGGGCGGTAGCGGCACCGGTCCGGCGGTCCGGTCTTGACATGGCCCTCACCAGGCACGACGTCGTCCGTACGGCTGACGGGCGGTCACCCGGCGCGATCGACCGGTTGCAGATGGTGGTGAGCGCTTTCACGGTGGGCTCAAGATCTCAAAGCACCACCGAAAGGAACACCCCATGCGTGGTCTGCCCGCACGGCGCATCGCGTCCTCCGTACTCTGTGCCACCGTCCTGATCGGGATCGCCGGCCCCGCCGCCGTCGCCGCCGACAACGACTCGGCGCGGAAGCACGTCCACGCCGCGCCGGGCGTGCCGGTCCCTGGAGCCGACGGGCTGCTCGCCCAGGTCAAGGGCCTCGGCGATGTCGGCAGCGTGCTCACCCCGGTCACCGACCTGCTCAACCAGGTGCTCAAGGCCGACAACGGACAACTCTCCGCCGACCAGGCGCAGAAGCTCGTCGACACCGTGAACGAGGCCGTCGCCAAGATCACCGCGGCGGCTCCGGCCGCTCCGGCGGTTCCCGCGGCCCCGGCCGTGCCGGCGGCTCCCGCCGTACCGGCTGTTCCGGCCGTTCCGGCGACGCCCGCGCTGCCCGCCACCCCTGCCCTGCCCGCGACTCCCGCGCTTCCCGCGACGCCGGCCCTGCCCGCGCTGCCGAAGAGCGGTGACGACTCCAAGGGCAGGAAAGCGCCCGCCGACCTCGCCGGGGACGCCCTCGCCTCCCTGCAGAAAGCGGTCGCCGGCCTGCTCGCCGCCGTCACCTCCGGCGATGTCGGCGCGGTCGTGCCGGCGGTCACCGGTGTGGTGACGGGCCTCGTCAACGTGGTCGCGGCCACGCTGCTGGGCGGCGGGCTGCCCGCGCCGAGCCTCGCTGGTCTGCCGGCGCTGCCCGCGCTGCCGTCCACGTCCTCGCTCCCCGCGGTGCCGGCGACCCCGGCCCTGCCGGCGGTGCCCGCCGTTCCGGGAGTGTGAGGCGGGCAGTCGTAGAAAAGGCCGTTGGGCCGGTTCTTTCCGGGACCGGCCCAACGGCCTTTTCATATGAGGATGGGAAACGCCGATGAGACACACACCGCATTCGGGTGGGGGAGCAGAAAGTTTCTGCGCACGGGTTTCCGGCCCGGCCGGAACTCGTTACACACGGCGACAGAATTCCCTCTGGTGACATCAGTTGCCGAAGAAAGGAACACGATGAAGTCCCTGAAGGCTGCCGCTGTCGTTGCCGGGTCCGTCGCCCTCGCCGGTGCCGCCGCGCCCGCGTTCGCCTACAGCCCCGCCGACGTGACGCCCACCAGCCTCACCGGCGCCGTCAACACCCTCACCAGTGGCCGGATCCAGCCCGTCGACGTGATGCCGCTCCAGCACCAGTCGGACGCGCTCGACACCGAGAACAAGCAGTCCCCGCTCAGCACCGTCAAGGGTGCGGCCGGCGCGCTGAACCAGCACAACCCGCTGCTCGGCGGTCTGCCGCTGCAGGGCTGAGTCCGCCGGTGGTGTTCGAGGGGCGTCGCGAGGCGTCCCTCGTTCGTGTGGCGGGTCGACCGTGCCATCGGCCGGACGGGTGAGAACGCGTCCGGTGGCCTTCCGGCCCGTCGATAAGGTCGCGCGGTGACCTCAACCTCAAGCGAAACGCGCCCCTTCCGCGTCGCCGACCTCGGCACCCTCGTCGTCCTGGCGTGGAGCGGCGAGGCCCCCGACGGGGACATGCCGTACCTCCTCGCCTACACCCTGGGCGACGCCGCGGACGGCCCCGAGGCCGCCAGCGCCGCGGTGGAACGACTGCTGACCGACAACGGCCTCCCGGTCGGCGGCGACGTCGTCGACGGAGCCACCCGGCCCAGCCTGCCGATCACCATGCTCGTCGAGTCGGGGCAGGCCGTCCTCAACATGCCGCAGCTCAACGCCCAGTGCGTGCCGCCGCCCGAGTGGCTCGCGGCGGTCGGCGAACGCGGCTTCGCCTACCTGGTGTTCACCACCCGCCCCTGGCCCGAGGCCGAGCCGGGCAAGCCCGTCACCCCCGAGGCGCTGGCCGAGTTCGCGGGCGCCGAGGAGACCCTGACCGCCGCCGCGCACGTCGTCCTGCCCGCCCGCAGCCTGCGCGGCTGACGACCGGACAGCGGGCGGGAACACCGGTTCCGGCCCGCTGACGGGAAGATGGTTCCGGCCCGCCGATGGGAATTCGGGAAAAGCTGATTACTGCGGCACTCGGGGGAATCTTGAACTGGTCTCCTGCCCGGGATCGTTACCCGGTCAGCAGACAGTGCCTCCGAATTCCGAAAGGGACCGTACTCGAGATGAAGTCGACCACCCGAGGAACCATCGCCGCCGTCGTCACGGCCGTGGCGGCCGCGACCGGCGCCGCCGCCGCGACCCCCGCCGCCGCGCTCGGCACGGTCCCGGTGCCCGTGCCCCTGGGGGGCGCGGAGAGCGCCCTCGGCATGGAACTCCCCAAGCTGGGCGGCGAGATCCCGGTGCCCATGCCGGGCACCCCCGAGGGCCCGCGGTACGTCGAGGGCCGGCTCATCCCGGAGCACGCGCTGCCCCAACTCCCGGTCCACGGCGGCCTGCCCGGCATCGGCCTGCGCGCCCCGCTGCCGCACGTCCTCGGCGACGGCTTCGACCACGTCGCCGTCAGCACCCCCGCCTCCGACCTGCGCACGCTGGCCCCGGGCCTCGCCCTGGACGCCCCGCTGACCCCGCCCAACCCCGACAACTTCGGCCTCCCGGACCTGAAGGCCCCCCAGGCGGGCATCCTGGCCCCGGTCCTGCAGACCGTGCCGGGCGCGGACCTGGTCACGGGCGCGGGCCTCTAGCGCCGTAGCGCGGGAGCGAATACGGCCGTACTGCTGGAGCGGCAGCGGCAGCGGCCGTAGCGCAGGAGCGGACATGGGCCCGGGTGGTGCGACCCGGGCCCTTCCGCATGTCATGGCATGTCATGGGCGCGTTCGGACGGTGACCGTGCGGGGGTTCGGACGGTTAGCCCCTCGAACGGTCGGAACGGACGAGGGAGTTGGGCCATGAGCGTGAGTGTCGGTGGAGTGTCGGTGGGGCGGGAGCCGGTCAGACCCGGGTCGGTGCGCAGGACGCGGCGGGAGGCGCTGCGCGGGGCGTTCGGTGCCGTGCTCGGGGTGGCGCTGGTGCCGGTCGTCGCGGCCTCCCGGCCCACCCGCTCCGGTGAGGATCCCGGGGACACCGCCTTCGACGAGACATACCGGGGCCGTCGTATCCACGGTGTGCTGAAGGGGAGTTGGCAGGTGACGGTCGACGGCCGGCCACTGCATCTCATGCGCCGGGCCGACGGCACCTGGCTGAGCATGGTCGACCACTACCGCTCGTATCCCACCGCCCTGGAGGCGACCCGCGCGGCCGTCGACGAACTGAGTCCCGGCCGTGAACTGCGGGAGGCGGACGGGCAGATGGGGCAGATGCACATGGGGGGAGACCATGGCGTACACGCGTAAGGACGTCAGCACGCTCACCGCCGCCGAGAAGCGGCGGTTCGTGGCGGCGATGCTGGAGATCAAACGGCGGGGCGAGTACGACGAGTTCGTGCGCACGCACATCGAGTTCTTCGTGCCCGACGGGGAGTACGGGCTGCGCTCCGCGCACATGGCGCCCTCGTTCCTGCCCTGGCACCGGCAGTTCCTGCTGGACCTGGAGCGGGCGTTGCGCCGGGTCGACTCCTCGGTGACGGTGCCCTATTGGGACTGGACGCGGGACCGCGGCGCGAGTGCCCTGCCCTGGACGAAGGACCTGCTCGGGGGCACCGGGCGGCGCTCCGACCACCAGGTGACGACCGGGCCGTTCGCCTACGCGGCGGGCAAGTGGAAGATCACGGAGAACATCACCGACGAGCCGTACCTCACAAGGGACTTGGGCCGGGCAGGCGCCCCGATCGCGCTGCCGACCAAGAGCGACCTGGACGGGGCGCTCGCCGACCCGGTCTACGACGTCGCGCCCTGGGACTCGACCTGCCGCACGGGGTTCCGCAACCGGCTCGAAGGGTGGGGCACCGGGTCCGGCAGCGCGTCCTGGCGCAACCACAACCGGGTCCACAAGTGGGTCGGGGGCGTGATGCTCGGCGGCGCCTCCGTCAACGACCCGGTCTTCTGGTTGCACCACGCCTTCATCGACCTCCAGTGGTCGCGCTGGCAGAACCGGCACCGCGGCGCCCGCTACCTCCCGGCGAAACCGCCGGGACCGGGCGACGACCAGGAGGGGCGGATCGTGGCACGGCAGCAGCGGCTGCCGCCGTGGGACGTGACACCGGAGCAGCTGGAGGACGTCAGCCGTATCTATCGCTACGCCTGACCGGTCCATCGCTACGCCTGACCGGTCGCGGACACGGGGAGAGCCCCGGCGCCTGAGGGTGCCGGGGCTCTTCGCGTACGTCCGCGTGTGCGGTCGAATCAGTGGCCGTAGCCGTTGTCGCCGTAGCCGCCCGGGCCGGGGTGGCCGCCCTTGCCGTGGTCGCTCACGTTGGCGCAGGTGTTGCCGAACGCCGGGTTCAGCAGGCCGATCACGTTGATGGTGTTGCCGCACACGTTGACCGGGATGTGGACCGGCACCTGCACGACGTTGCCCGACAGGACGCCGGGCGAACCGACGGCCGCACCCTGCGCGCCCGCGTCCGCCATGGCCAGACCGGCGCCGCCGAGCGCCACGGCGCCCGTGCCGAGAGCGACCACGGCCGCCTTCGCGATGCGAGACATCACGTTCTCCTTTGGTTTCGGTGAGTGCGGCGGCAGGACTCGCCGTCGCACTTCGGGTTCAACGCGGCGGCCCAGGCCTGGTAACGGCGCCGACCCGGAGATCACCCGTTTTGAACAGGACTTCGAGCGCCGGGAGTGGATGTTCGACGGCAGGAAAATCGGTGTTCCCGGCGGGTGCGGTCGCATAGCCTCCCGGCATGGCAACCGACCAACTGTTCCGTCTGTTCGCCGAGCAGAACCGCGTACGTGCCTTCGCGGCGGTGGCCCTGGGCGCGGAGAACTCCGAGCAGGTCGCCGAGGTGGCCGGCCTGACCCCGAAGGGGACGGCCCTCGCCCTGCTCAAGCTGCGCGAACAGGGCGTGCTGAAGACCATGGACGACGGCGAACTCCGCGTCGACTACGACCTGTTCAGGAACCTCGCGCGCGAGGCCGAGGAGCCCGCCGAGGAGGCTCCGGTCACCGGCGACGAGCACACCGACATGATCCTGCGGACCTTCGTCCGGGGCGGCCGGCTGATCCGCCTCCCCGCACAGTGGACCCGCAAGCAGGTCGTGCTCCAGCACATTGCCGAGCAGACCTTCGCCCCCGGCGTCGAATACCCCGAGCGGACCGTCAACGAGAAGCTGCGCGCCTGGTGCGACGAGGGCGAGGTCGACCATGTGACGCTCCGCCGCTACCTGGTGGACCTCCACCATCTGCGGCGGGGCGACGGCATCTACCGGCGCGTCGGGGCGTGATCCACGTCAACTGCGGGGCAGGCGCCCGGCTTTGCGGCGGCTGCGGCGCGGGCGCTCGACTCCACAGCCGCTGACGCATGGGTGTCCGGTTCTACGGCAGCCGTCGTACGGGCGCCCGGCTTTACGCCAACTGCCGTACCGGCCAACGGTTCTACGGCAGCTGTCGTACGGGCGAACCCGCCAGGTAGGCCCGGATGTTCTCGACGGCCTGGCCGTAGTACGTCGTGTAGTTGGCGTGCGACACATAGCCGAGGTGGGGTGTCGCGAGCAGTCGCGGTGCCGTGCGCATCGGGTGGTCGGCGGGGAGGGGCTCGATGTCGAAGACGTCGATTCCGGCGCCGGCGATGCGGCCCTCGTGCAGCGCGGCGAGCAGGGCGTCCTGGTCGACGATCGCCGCGCGGGACGTGTTGACGAGATACGCGGTCGGTTTGAGGAGGGCGAGTTCGGCGGGGCCGAGGAGTCCGCGGGTCCGGTCGCCGAGGGCCAGATGGACCGAGACGAAGTCGCTCTCCGCGAGCAACTCCTCCTTGGAGGAGGCGAGTTGTACGTCGAACTCGTCCGCGCGTTCCTTGGTGAGGTGCCGGCTCCACGCGGTGACGCGCATGCCGAAGGCGAGTCCGATCGTGGCCACCCGGCTGCCGATCTTCCCGAGTCCGAGCAGTCCGAGGGTACGGCCGTGCAGGTCGGCGCCGACCGTCTGCTGCCAAGGGCCGCCCGCGCGAAGGGAGTTGCTCTCCTCGACGATGCCCCGGGCGAGGCCCAGCAGCAGCGCCCAGGTCAGTTCGACCGGCGGGGCCGAGGAGCTGGCCGTACCGCACACGGTGACACCGTGCGCCTCGGCGGCCGCGTAGTCGATGACCGTGTTGCGCATGCCGGAGGCGATCAGCAGCTTCAGCCGGGGGAGGCGGGCGAACAGCGAGGCGGGGAACGGGACGCGTTCGCGCAGGGTGACCACGATGTCGGCGGTGGCGAGGGCGGCTGCCAACTCGTCCTCGCCGTCGAGGTGTTCACGCAGGCTGACGACGTCCACCGCGTCCTCGACGACCGTCCAGTCGGCGAGTTCGGTCGCCACGTTCTGATAGTCGTCGAGGACAACACAGCGCAAGGTCACGGAGGAACGCTACTCCTTGTTCCTTACTCCTTGGCCAGTGAGTTGGCCGTGCGGGTCGGCTTGCCCAGAGCCCAGAACAGGACGCCCAGGAGGATGAACCCGACGAGCGGTACGGCCTCCGTGAGGAGGTACTTCACGCGCTCGGCGTGGGTCCAGCCGTCCGGGAGGTAGTCGGCGCCGAACCAGGCGTCACCGGCTCCCGGGGCGATCAGCTGAACGCTGGCGAACAGGATGAGCACGGTGAGCACCACACTGATCAGGATGGGGAAGGGTGCCCTGTAGGGGCGGGGGACGTTCGGGGCCTTGTAGCGGAGTACCGCGAGGGCCGGGAAGATGCCCAGGTAGCTGATGAGCGTGGTGGAGATGGCGAGACCGAGGACGGCGCCGAAGAGCTTGGCCGCGCTGCCGTTGGTGAGCTGGTGGGCCAGGACCAGGACGAGGGTGGAGACCAGGCCGCTGAGGATGTTGACCCGGACCGGTGTGCCGAACCGGCTGGAGATCACGCCGAGGAAGCGGGGCGCGGCGCCGTCGTAGCCGGAGACGGCGAGGGCGCGGTCGGAGCCCATGACCCAGGTGACGCCGGAGGACAGCACGGTGAGGATGAACAGGATCGCGGCGATGTCCCCGAGCACGGTGCCCGCGCCGCTGCTGGTGATGGTGCCGTCGGCGGCCACGTTGCCGCCGTAGACGGTGAAGACCTGGCGGATCGCGTCCAGGAAGCCGCCGAGGCCGGTGATGGCCTTGACCGGGAGGACCAGCAGGATGCCGAGGATGGGCAGCGCGTAGAGGAGCACGGACAGGGCGGCGCTGCGGAAGATCGCGAACGGCACGTCCTTCTGCGCGTCGGTCATCTCGTCGCCCGCGGTGTTGGGCAGTTCGAAGCCGACGTAGTTGAACATCAGGACGGGCACCAGGCCCACGAAGCCCGCGTACGTCGGGGAGAAGTCGCCGGGGCCGAAGCCGTGCAGGCCGTGCTTGATGCCGTAGATGACGACCGTGATCGTGAAGAAGCCGAGGAGGACGAAGCGGCTCCAGGCGCCGATGGTCGGGATCCACTTGCCGACGTCGAAGGAGAGGATCGCGGCGAGCACGCCCACCCAGATGAAGACGAGGGCGAAGGCGTAGAAGGCCGGGGTGCTCAGGTCCTTGCCGTCGTTGAAGAAGGTCGTGAACGCGGTGACGGCGGCGACGGCGAGGGTGCCGCCGAGCCAGACCGGGTTGGTGATCCAGTACAGGAAGTTGTTGACGGCGCCCGCGAGGCGGCCGAAGGCGCGGCTGGTCCAGATGTAGGGGCCGCCCTCCTCGGGGAACGCGGCACCGAGCTCGGCGATCAGTAGCGCCGAGGGGATGAAGAAGATCACGGCCAGCACGATGAGCCAGGTGAACGCCTCGGCGCCGGAGGAGGCGACCGTGCCGATCGTGTCCACGCCGACGATCGTGCAGAGAAGGAAGAAGAGGATGTCGAAACGGCCGAAGTGCTTGCGCAGCTTCTGCCGCTCCGTCTGCGCTGCGGCCGGCATGTCGGCCGGCTCAAAAGCTGTCTGACCAGCGGCCACCGGGGGGCTCCTGCGGGGACGAGGGGCGGGATTCGGCCAATGATCGGTGCGGATGGGGAACCCCACAAGCGTTCGGGGGCAAGTCTTGACCATTACGTGTCCATTGGGGCGTAACGGAAATCGGGGGGAAACGTGGGGGTGATCGGGGCGGGGGCGGGGGAACGTCCCCTGCCGGTGGGGTTCCAGGCACCGCACGTCACGCCTACTGCGGATCGGCATGCTGCCGCTCTCGCGGGTGATCGCAACAGCCGCGCCTTGATAACCTCACGGCCCGCGCGCGCTCCCTCGGCGCCGCGCCGGCGGACCAAGTCAGGAAGGGCGGCCTCGTGACGGACCCGGCGGACCTGGCTCTGGCGCACCGCCTCGCCGACCGGGCGGACCTCATCGCTCGTCGCCACTTCTCGGCCGCGGCCGTCGAATCCCGGACCAAGAGCGACGGGAGTCCGGTCACCGACGCCGACCGGGAGATCGAACTCGTCCTTCGCTCCTTGATCCGCCAGGAGCGCCCCGACGACGCGTTTCTCGGTGAGGAGTTCGGCGCCCAGGGGCACGGCAGACGGCGCTGGATCATCGACGCCATCGACGGCACCGCGAGCTTCGTCGCCGGTGAGCCGGAGTGGAGCACGCTGATCGCCGTCGAGGAGGACGGTCGCGTCATCCTGGGCATGGTCTCCGCCCCCGTCCTGGGCCGTCGGTGGTGGGCCGGGCCGGACTCGGGCTCCTGGACGGGACCCTGCCCCTCCGACTCGGCCGTACCGGCGCGCCGGTTGGCGCTCACGGAAGGCGGTAGTGCCCAGGACGCGGCCATCGGCATCTGGCCGCCTCCGTCCAGGCTGAACCGGCAGGAGCGCAGCGTGGCCGCGAGACTTGCCCGGGGCGTCTCGCGGGTCGTACCGCCGCTCGACTGGACCGCGGCGGATCCCACCGCGCCGGCGCCTCGCAAACCGTCCGCCGGATCCGGCACCTGCCACGGCGCCCTCCTGGTCGCGACCGGTCAGCTGGACGCCTTCCTCCTCCTGGGCGCCGGCCCCTGGGACATCGCCCCGCTGATTCCCGTCGTCCAGGAGGCCGGCGGTACCTTCAGCGACCTCACCGGCCAGTACCGGACGGACACCGGAGCCGCGCTGTTCGCCCGCCCCGGACTCCACCGGCAACTCCTGGACATCGCGGCGACCGCCGACTGAACTGCCCGTTCCCCCGGGCACGTTGTGCCGCCCTGCACGGCGGCCGGGGGACAGGTCCTGGTCGGGCGGGACGGAAGACCGAGTCGGTCCGCAAGGGCGGGCCGGTGCCTCAGAACCCCCGGAACACGCCGTCGCCGTCGGCCGCGTCGGCGAACTCGTGGAAGTCCATGTTCGCGCCCGAGAGGTTGTTCTCGATGCTCCACAACTCGGCTGCCACGACGCGAACACACCGCTCGGCCGTCAGGTCCACCACGAGGAGCGGCCGTTCGGTCGAGGCGAGGGCCGCGGAATCCGCGAGGACCACAAGCGGATGCTGATACTCCACAGGGACGAGGTCGAGGATCCGGTCGGGCGTCAGGCCCTCGTACTGCCGGTCGTCGACGAACGCGACGTCGGGCAGAAAGCCGTCCTCGTTGGGGGAGGACAGCGCCTCGCGAACGGCGTTCCAGGCGGCGTCCGACGAGAAGTCGGTGCGCACGACGAGGGCTTCCAGGGCGCAGGGGAACTGGTTCATTCGGCCTTCGGTGATCCAAACGACCGGTACACGCAGGTCAGAGACTCAATGGCGCCCCCGGCAGGACTCGAACCTGCGGCCAAGCGCTTAGAAGGCGCCTGCTCTATCCACTGAGCTACGGGGGCCGGGTGTGGTGGCCTCGGTCGTGGTGTGCCCGGGTGTGGGCCGGTCCGTGACGTTGCCGGGGACAAGGATAGGGCTCCCGGGTCCTTGTCCCTGTTGCTTCCCCTCCGTGGCTCGATGTGGAGGTTCGGTGAAGCGGTCCTGATAATCGCAGGCAGGTACGAATCGTGCATCGCTTTTGGTGCCCCGCGCCACGGGTGTTGTGCACTCGTTATGCCTGGACTGTGCCCATGCCCCAGTCATCCCTTCCGTCCGTTGTGTTCTGTCGGCGCGCAGACATGCTCATATGCTTCAGAATTCCCCCAAAATTGGGCATTCTTCACATGTGGTGACCTTGGACGTACGGCCTCAGCTGCTCGACGCACTCTCCGCCCTGCGCGACCGTGTCGCCGCCGCACGCTTCCCGCTGCCCCTGGCGGGGGCTCCACGCGCGCGTGCCAACCGCGACGAACTGCTCGCCCAGCTCGACGACTATCTGGTGCCCCGCCTGAAAGAGCCCGAAGCGCCCCTGCTGGCAGTGGTCGGCGGTTCCACCGGCGCGGGCAAGTCGACGCTCGTCAACTCCCTTGTGGGGCGCCGGGTCAGCGAGGCCGGCGTGCTGCGCCCGACGACCCGCACACCGGTGCTGGTCTGCCACCCGGAGGACCATCACTGGTTCAGCGGGATGCGCGTGCTGCCCGACCTCACGCGCGTGTGGGTGCCCCATCAGGACCCGGGGGACGAGTTGCTCCTCCCCGGTGAGGACGGTATGCGCGTGCTGCGGGTCGAGACCGCCGACTCCCTCCCGCGCGGAATCGCCCTCCTGGACGCGCCCGACATCGACTCCCTGGTCGCCGACAACCGGGTGCTGGCCGCCGAACTGATCTGCGCCGCCGACATCTGGGTGATGGTCACCACGGCCGCCCGCTACGCCGACGCCGTGCCCTGGCATCTGCTGCGCAGCGCCAAGGAGCACAACGCGACCCTGGTGACCGTCCTCGACCGGGTCCCCCACCAGGTGGTGTCCGAGGTGTCCAGGCAGTACGGCGCCCTGCTCGCCAAGGCCGGACTCGGCGACGTACCGCGCTTCACTGTGCCCGAACTCCCGGAGTCCGCCTGGGGCGGGGGCCTGCTCCCGGCCAGCGCCGTGGCGACACTGCGGAGTTGGCTCGTGCAGCAGGCCCAGGACCCCGGGGCCCGGCACCAGTCGATGGCCCGCACGGCCTACGGCGTCCTCGACTCGCTCAAGTCGCGGATGCCCGAGCTGGCCGGTGCCGCCGCGGCCCAGTACGCCGCCGCGCTGCGGCTCACGGCCGCCGTCGACGGGGCGTACGACAGCGAGCACGCGCGCGTGCGGGGCCGGTTGCAGGGCGGGGCCGTGCTCGCCGGGGACGCGTTGAAGCGCTGGCGCGCCTTCCCGCTCGACTGCTCCGCCGGCGAACTCCTCGACGCCCTTGCCGAAAGCCTCGCCGCCCTGCTCCTGTGCGCCGTCGCGGCCGCCGACGAACGCGTCGACGACGCCTGGCGCCGCGAACCGGCCGCGAGCGCCCCCGAGCTCACCGACCGCGACCCCTCGCTGGAGAGCGCCGAGCACCGCATCGGGATGGCCGTACGGCGGTGGCGGCGCGAGCTGGAGGAGTACGCCGAGGAGGAGGTCGCCGACCTCGACCGGAGCATCGCGCCCGACCCCGAGGTGGTCGCCGCCCTCGTCGCCACCGCGCTGCTGGGCGGCCGTAGAGCGAGGTCCGCGGGGGAGGGGCTCGCCGAGCGGATCGGCGCCCACGGGGCGCTGCGGCTGCGCGACCGGGCCGGGCGGCTCCTCAACGACCACCTGGACCGGGTCGTGCACACCGAGCGCGAACGGCGGCTCGCCCCGCTCGACGCCCTCGACGTGCACCCCGAACCCCAGGCCGAACTCATCGCCGCGCTGTCCGTACTGCAGAAGGAGAGGTGACCGGTGACTGCCGTCACTGACCAGGACCACACGGACGAGATGGACCACGCCGATCACGCCGACGACGGCCGCGACGCGGACGTTAAGGACGAGCGCCCTGAAAATCCCTCCCCCGTAGAGGCCGCACAGGAAATCGGCGACCAGGAGGACACCGACGGCCACGCGCGCGTGCGGGCCGACGGCACCTCCGGCCCTACGGAATCCAAGGCGGCCGTGGACCCGACGAACCCCGCGGACCCCGAAGAGCCGACCGGCTCCTGGGACGACGGGCTCATCGCGCGGCGGGTCAACGAGGCCACCGCCGCGCAGCAGGCCGCCGCCGTGGAGATCAGGGCCTCCCGGGGGCAGCAGACGGCGCACCCCGCCCAGGTCCCGGCCCCGTTGGCGTACGACGGGCCGCTACGGTCCCGTCTCGACGCGCTGCGCGAGCTGGTGGGGCTCTCCAGGACCCGGCTCGACAGCGGGACCCTGGCGGAGGCGGGGCGGGTCCTCGACGAGGCCGCCGCGCGGCGCAGGCTCTCAGGGCAGCACACCGTGGTCGCCATCGCGGGCGCCACCGGCAGCGGCAAGTCGCAGCTCTTCAACGCGCTCGCCGGAGTGGCCATTTCGGAGACGGGCGTACGACGGCCCACCACCGCCGCGCCCATCGCGTGCAGCTGGAGCGACGGCGCGGCCACCCTCATCGACCGGCTCGGCATCCCGGGGCGGCTGCGCAGGCGCCCCCTCCAGAGCGCCGAGATGGAGGCCCAGTTGCGCGGGCTCGTCCTGGTGGACCTGCCCGACCACGACTCGGCGGCCGTCGCCCACCGCGAGCAGGTCGACCGGGTGCTGGCGCTCGTCGACGCGGTCATCTGGGTCGTCGACCCGGAGAAGTACGCCGACGCGATCCTCCATGAGCGCTACCTGCGGCCGATGGCGGGCCACGCGGAGGTCATGTTCGTCGTCCTCAACCAGATCGATCGGCTCCCCGGGGAGGCCGCCGACCAGGTCCTCGACGATCTGCGGCGGCTGCTCGACGAGGACGGGATCGCGCTGGGGGAGTACGGCGAACCCGGTGCGACCGTGCTGTCCCTGTCCGCGCTCACCGGCGACGGCATCCCCGAACTGCGCGAGGTTCTGGGCCAGTTCGTGGCGGATCGTGGAGCGGCGGCACGGCGAATTTCAGCCGATGTTGACGCGGCCGCCTGGAGACTGCGGCCCGTCTACGCCACGGGGCGGCGGACCGGGCTCAGCGAGGAGGCGCGGGACGAGTTCGCCGCGCGGCTCGCGGACTCGGTGGGCGCCACCGCGGCGGGCGAGGCGGCCGAACGCGCCTGGCTGCGCAACGCCAACCGGGCCTGCGGCACGCCCTGGCTGCGGCTGTGGCGCTGGTACAGCGACCGGCGCGAACCGACCACCGGCCGACTGCCCGTCCGCGCCCAGGCGGACGAGGAGGCCACGGCACGCCAGCGCGTCGAACAGGCGGTCCGCACCGTCGCCGACCGGGCCTCCGGCGGGCTGCCCGCGCCCTGGGCGCAGGCGGTGCGGGAGGCGGCCGTACGCGGGGCGCAGGGGCTGCCCGAGGCGCTCGACGAGCTGGCGGCGCGGGCCGGGCTGCCGGTGGGGCGCCCGCCGCGGCCGGGGTGGTGGCCGGCGGCCGTACTGGCGCAGGCGTCCATGACGATCCTCCAAGTCGTCGGCGGGCTCTGGCTGTTGGGCCAGATCATCGGGTTCATGGCGCCGAACCTGGGGGTGCCGGTGCTGCTGATGGTGGCCGGCATCATCGGCGGCCCGCTCGTCGAGTGGAGCTGCCGGATGGCGGCCCGCGGCCCCGCCCGGCGCTACGGCCTCGACGCCGAGCGGCGGTTGCGGGAGGCCGCGGCGGGCTGCGGCCGGGCGCGGGTGCTCGATCCGCTGGCCGCCGAGCTGCTGCGGTACCGGGAGGTGCGGGAGCAGTACGCGAGGGTCACGGGGGCGGGCGTCGGGGCCGGGTGAACGGCGGGCGTCCTGGCCGGGTGAACCTCGGTCCGAACGTCGTTCGCTCGTCCGGGTGACGAGGTTTTCCACAGGTGGGCGGCGGTGCACAGCGATCGGCGGGCCCGGCTCGGCGGAGGCAGTCTGACTGCAGCCGTACGGGACGGGCCCGTACGCGTTTCCGCCCGGCCGTCGCGGTCGGGTGAGGGAGGGATGTGCGATGAACGAAACCATGGTCTGCGCGGTGGGCAACGTGGCGACACCGCCGGTGTACCGGGAGTTGGCGGCGGGACCGTCGGCGCGGTTCCGGCTCGCGGTGACCTCGCGGTACTGGGACCGCGAGAAGAGCGTCTGGACGGACGGCCACACCAACTTCTTCACGGTGTGGGCCAACCGGCAGCTGGCCACGAACGTGGCGGCGTCGCTGACGGTCGGTGACCCGGTCGTCGTCCAGGGCCGGTTGAAGGTGCGCGAGGAGGCGCGGGAGGGGCAGCCGAACCGGTCCTGGACGGACCTCGACGCCGTGGCGATCGGCCACGACCTGGCGCGCGGCACCTCGGCCTTCCGGCGGGCCAACAGGCCGGACACGGCGGCCTCTCCGCCCCGGCCCGAGCCCGACTGGGAGACCCCGGCCGGGGATTCCGCCGACGCCACCGAGCGACAGGACCGGCAGCGGCAGGCCGAGCCCGTCGTGGTGACGTGATGTCAGTGAATGCCCCGAGCTGATCGAACTACGGCTTTTCCGCGGCTTATCGATGAATGCGTTCCGAATGGCTCGGTGGATTTATCGATAAGCCATGCTCGCGGGTGATCTTGGCGATAACGATTCCGATTCGGAACGGTTATCGGATCACCCGACTGGAGAACGTGGTGCGCCAGCCTCCTTAGGATGCCGGACATAGCTCGGGCACAGCTCTCGGCGCTACAGATTCTGCTGGTGGGACCACGCCACGCCCCCACGCCCATGGGTCCTGCTCGAAGGGGAATTCCGTGTCTTCTGCGTTGTCTGTCTTCTCCGCGCTGTCACCACGTGGCCGGGGCACCGTGCGCCTCGTCGCCGCGACCTGGGCGTGCGGACTCGCCGCCGCCGCTGTGCTGGCCGGTGCGGGCCCGGCCGTGGCCGACGAGACACCGCAGACCCAGGGTGGGGCGACGGCCACGATAGGCGGGCTCAAGACGTACGGCGACGCCGTGATCCACGACGCCGGCGGCAGCGATGTGCAGGTCTCCGCGGGCCTGTTCGAGATGTCCGTGGACGGCGGCGGCACCCTCCAGACGTACTGCGTCGATCTCCAGAACCCCACCCAGCGCGACGCCAAGTACCACGAGACCGCGTGGAGCGGCACGTCGCTGGGCACCAACAAGAGCGCGGGCAAGATCCGTTGGATCCTCCAGCACTCCTACCCGCAGGTGAACGACCTCGCGGCGCTCTCCGCGAAGGCCGGCACCAAGGGCCTGACCGAGAGCGACGCGGCGGCCGGCACCCAGGTCGCCATCTGGCGCTACTCGGACGGCGCCGACGTCGACGCGGTCGACCCGCAGGCGGAGAAGCTCGCGGACTACTTGCAGAAGAGCGCGCGTGACGTCGCGGAGCCGCAGGCCTCGCTGACCCTCGACCCGCCCGCGGTCTCCGGCCACCCCGGCGAGCGGCTCGGCCCGGTGACGGTGCACACCAACGCGAACGGGGTGACGGTGAGCCCGCCCGCGGACGCCGCCACCACCGGGGTGCGGATCGTCGACAAGGACGGCAAGGCCGTCACGTCCGCGGCGAACGGCAGCCAGGTCTTCTTCGACGTCCCCGAGGACGCGGCGGCCGGATCGGCCGAGCTGACCGTGCAGGCCTCCACGACCGTGCCCGTCGGCCGGGCCTTCACCTCCGAGAACCGGAGCCAGACACAGATCCTCGCCGGCTCCAGCGAGTCGACGGTCTCCGCCGCCGCCGACGCGGACTGGGCGAAGACGGGGGCCGTACCGGCACTGTCGGCGCGGAAGAACTGTGTCGCGGGCGGCGTGGACATCACGGCGGCCAACGAGGGCGACGAGACGTTCACGTTCACGCTCATGGGGGTCGAGCACGGCATCGACGCCGGGGAGTCGCAGACGGTGACGATCCCGCTCCAGGAGGACCAGGCGTACGACTTCACGATCACGGCGCCGCACGGCTACGAGAAGCGGTTCGCCGGGGTCCTCGACTGCCGGACGCAGAGCGACGCGGGCGGCACCGTGACCCAGACGCTCAGCGAGCCCAGCCCCGCCACGGTGGGCGGCACCGCCGCCGACACCAACCTCGCCGAGACGGGCGGCTCCGCCATCACCCCGATGATCACGGTCGTCGCCCTCGGCCTGGTCGGCATCGGTGCCACCGCCCTGATCCTGCTGCGGGACCGCAAGCCCGGACAGCAGGGCTGAGCGGTACAGCACACGGCCGAGCCCCAGCTCACAGCCCCCTCGTCCATACGCGTTTCCCCCGAGGGGCAGGGGTCAGGCAAGATGGACTACATCTGCCCACTCCAGATTTCAAGCTGCCGGACGGTTTCTCTTGGCTGAGTACATCTACACCATGCGCAAGACGCGCAAGGCGCACGGCGACAAGGTCATCCTTGACGATGTGACGCTGAGCTTCCTGCCCGGCGCGAAGATCGGTGTGGTCGGACCTAACGGTGCCGGTAAGTCCACCGTTCTCAAGATCATGGCGGGCCTCGAGCAGCCCTCCAACGGCGACGCCTTCCTGTCGCCGGGGTACAGCGTCGGCATGCTGCTCCAGGAGCCCCCGCTCGACGAGTCGAAGACGGTCCTGGAGAACGTGCAGGACGGCGCCGCCGAGATCATGGGCAAGCTCAAGCGGTTCAACGAGGTCGCCGAGCTGATGGCGACCGACTACTCCGACGCCCTGCTCGACGAGATGGGCAAGCTCCAGGAGGACCTCGACCACGCGAACGCGTGGGACCTGGACACGCAGCTGGAGCAGGCCATGGACGCCCTGGGCTGCCCGCCCGGCGACTGGCCCGTCACCAACCTCTCCGGTGGTGAGCGCCGCCGCGTCGCGCTCTGCAAGCTGCTGCTCGAAGCGCCCGACCTGCTGCTCCTCGACGAGCCCACCAACCACCTGGACGCCGAGTCCGTCCAGTGGCTGGAGCAGCACCTCGCGAAGTACCCCGGCACCGTCGTCGCCGTCACCCACGACCGGTACTTCCTGGACAACGTCGCCGAGTGGATCCTCGAACTCGACCGCGGCCGAGCCCACCCCTACGAGGGCAACTACTCCACCTACCTCGACAAGAAGGCCTCCCGCCTCAAGGTCGAGGGCCAGAAGGACGCCAAGCGCGCGAAGCGTCTGAAGGAGGAGCTGGACTGGGTCCGCTCCAACGCCAAGGGGCGTCAGGCCAAGTCCAAGGCGCGACTGTCGCGCTACGAGGAGATGGCCGCCGAGGCGGACAAGATGCGGAAGCTGGACTTCGAGGAGATCCAGATCCCGCCGGGCCCGCGCCTGGGCTCGATCGTCGTCGAGGTCAGCAACCTCTCCAAGGCCTTCGGCGACAAGGTCCTCATCGACGACCTCTCCTTCACGCTGCCGCGCAACGGCATCGTGGGCGTCATCGGCCCGAACGGCGCCGGCAAGACGACCCTCTTCAAGATGATCCAGGGCCTGGAGACCCCGGACTCCGGCTCCATCAAGGTCGGCGAGACCGTCAAGATCTCCTACGTCGACCAGAGCCGCGAGAACATCGACCCCAAGAAGTCGCTGTGGGCCGTCGTCTCGGACGAACTGGACTACATCAACGTCGGCCAGGTCGAGATGCCCTCCCGCGCCTACGTCTCCGCGTTCGGCTTCAAGGGCCCCGACCAGCAGAAGCCGGCCGGCGTCCTCTCCGGAGGTGAGCGCAACCGCCTCAACCTCGCGCTCACCCTCAAGCAGGGCGGCAACCTGCTGCTCCTCGACGAGCCGACGAACGACCTCGACGTCGAGACCCTGGGCTCGCTGGAGAACGCGCTCCTGGAGTTCCCGGGTGCGGCCGTGGTCGTCTCCCACGACCGCTGGTTCCTCGACCGGGTCGCCACGCACATCCTCGCCTACGAGGGTGACTCCAAGTGGTTCTGGTTCGAGGGCAACTTCGAGTCCTACGAGAAGAACAAGGTCGAGCGGCTCGGCCCGGACGCCGCGCGTCCGCACCGCGCCACCTACAAGAAGCTGACCCGGGGCTGATCTTCTTGCGCCACATCTACCGCTGCCCACTGCGCTGGTCGGACATGGACGCGTACGGCCACGTCAACAACGCGGTCTTCATCCGCTACCTGGAAGAAGCCCGCATCGACTTCCTGTTCCGCCCGGAAAAGGATTTCAAGCAGGGCTCGGTAGTGGCACGCCACGAGATCGACTACAAACGCCAGCTCGTCCACCGGCACCACCCGGTCGACATCGAGCTGTGGATCACCGAGATCAGGGCGGCGTCCTTCACCATCACCTACGAGGTGAAGGACGACGACCTGGTCTACGTACGGGCCTCCACGATCGTCGTGCCGTTCGACTTCGAGACACAGCGACCGCGCCGGATCACCGCGGAGGAACGGGAGTTCCTGGAGGGATACCGGGACGACACCGAGGAGGAGGCCGTCGCCGCATGACGGTCCTCCACCTCGCCGACGAAGGGGAGGCGGCGGATCTCGCGGCCTTCCTCTCCCGGCTGCTGCACTACGACCGCGGCGCCGCCGTCCGCCTCCAGGCGGCCGGCACGGCCCTCGCCGTCTTCGGGCGTCCGCCGTCCTTCGAGGTGCTCGCCATCCGCGCGGTGCGCCTCGCCAAGCCGTACGAGAACGGCCTCGACGCCACGCTCGACGTGACCGTCTCCGCCGGTGAACTCCTGGAGTCCCTCGACGAGTCGGCGGCCACGGCCCGGGTACCGGCCGCGGTGACCGGCCCGCCGTGGGCCGGGGTGCTGCCGCCGCGCGGCGGCTGGGCCCCCGAGTCCGGGCTGCCGGAACCACAGGCGCTGCGCGGGATGATCGCCGCCGGGGTCGCCGAATTCCGGTCCCGTACGCAGGAGTTGGCGCCGGAGGGCCGTACCCGAACCGAACTCGACCGCATAGGGCGGGAGATCTGGTCCCGGACGGTCGGCGACACCTCGCTGCCGGTGCGTGCGGTGCACGCGGCCCAGTCGCTCGGATTCCTGCGCCCCGGCGGGGAGCCGGGCCTCTTCTCGTCCGGCGCGTGGCTCCGGCTGCGCACGCCGTACGGCTCGATTGCCGTCCGCAGGGCGGGAGTCGGCGCACTCGGCGTCAGCGTGCGCTGAGCGCGCCGTTCAACTCCCCGCAGGACAAAGGGCGTTCAGCTCCCCGTACTCAGCCCCGGTGCTCAACCTCCCGTGCGCAGCCCTCCGCGCTCAGCCCGCTGTGTTCACCATCGAAGCGGCCGCGTACGTCAGGTAGTTCCACAGCGTGTGCTCGTGTTCCTCGGACAGGCGGAGTTCGTCCACGGCGACCCGCATGTGCCTCAGCCAGGCGTCGTGCGCGGCCTGGTCGACCTGGAACGGGGCGTGGCGCATGCGCAGCCGCGGGTGGCCGCGGTTGTCGCTGTACGTCGTGGGACCGCCCCAGTACTGGATCAGGAAGAGAGTCAGGCGCTCCTCGGCCGGGCCCAGGTCCTCCTCCGGATACATGGGCTTCAGCAGCGGGTCCCCGGCGACACCCTCGTAGAAACGGTGAACGAGCCGACGGAAGGTCTCCTCCCCGCCGACCTGCTCGTAGAAGGTCTGCTCCTGAAGCGTGCCGCGCCGAATCTCTTTCACGCTCCCATGGTCTCAGACGCCGTGGCGGAGGACTTCGGACTTAGGACCTTGGCCGAGGGGACCGCTTCGTCCGAGGGGACCGCTTCGTCCGAGGGGACCGCTTCGTCCGAGGGGACCGCTCGCCTCCCCGGCCCTGCCGCAGGACAGTGGACGTATGGGCACACACGCTCCCGGCAGGGAACTGGACGCCGTGGCCGGCCCCGCGCGGGCGGAGCTGGTGCGGCGGATCGGGCTGAGCGGGGCGTGGGACGCGGACCCGGGGTGGCGGGCGGTGTTCGAGGCGGTGCCGCGGCATCTCTTCGTGCCGTACTACTACGTCGGTGTCGCCGGCGGCTACGAGCGGCTGTGGGGCGCCAGCCCCGACCCGCGCGTCCGGGAGCGCTGGCTGCGCGGGGTGTACGACGACGCACCGCTGGCCACCCGGCTGCGCGACGGCGAGCTGGTGTCGTCGAGCAGCCAGCCCTCGCTGATGGCCAGGATGCTCGTCGAGCTGGCGGTGACGGACGGCAGCCGGGTGCTGGAGATCGGCGCGGGCACCGGCTACAACGCGGCGCTGCTCGCCCACCGGCTCGGCGACGGCCTGGTGACCACCGTCGACCTGGAGCCGGAGATCACCGAGTCCGCGCGCACCCATCTCGCCGGCGCCGGGTACCGCCCGAGAGTCGTCACCGGCGACGGTGCCCGCGGAGTGCCCGAGCACGCGCCCTACGACCGGATCATCGCGACCTGCGCCCTGCCCTCGGTGCCGCCCGCCTGGCTCGCCCAGTGCAGCCCCGGAGCCCGTGTCCTGGCGCCGCTCGCCACCGGACTGATCGCGCTCACCGTGCGGGACGCCGAGCACGCGGAGGGCGGCTTCCTGGACACGGCCGCGTACTTCGTGCCACTGCGCGGCACCGGTCCCGACCCGGCGGACGAGATCCCGCACCGGTCCGGCGACCACGAGCTCTTCCGCTTCCTGCTCACCCTCACCCACGGCGCCCTCGACCCGCAGGAGGCCCGCGAGTTGTGGGAGCGCGAAGGGAGGCCGGGGCGCGAGCGCTACGGCGTCACGGTCGCCGGCGGCCGGGTGCGGGCGTGGCTGGACGACCCGGAGGGGCCGTACAGCTGGCCCCTCCGCTGACGCCTGTCAGCCTCAGCCTCAGCCCCTGCGGACCGTGATCGTCGTCCAGGCGCCGACGTGCACCCGGTCCCCGTCCTGCAACGGCACCGGCACGAAGGGCTGGATGGGCTCCTCGCCGCCGTTGACCGTCGTACCGTTCGTCGAGTTCTGGTCGACGACCGCCCAGCTGCCGTCGGGCTGCTGGACCAGTACCGCGTGCTGGTGCGAGACGCCCGGGTCCTCCGGCGGCACCGACAGGTCGATGTCGGGGGACTCGCCGGTGGAGTGCCGGCGGCGGCCGATGGTGATCTGGTTGCCGGTGAGCTGGCGCTGCTGCTCGGGGGAGTACGCGGGCAGGTTGAGACCCGCGGCCTCCGGGCCCGAGCGCTGCATCATCGCCATGAAGTACTCGCGGTCCGGGCCGATCGTCGCCAGCCACGTCGTCGGCTGCTGCTGGTACGCCGGGCGGGGCGGGGGCGGGGCCTGGGTGGAACCGGGCTGCGGGTAGCCGTAGCCGCCACCGCCCTGTCCGGGACCGCCTGGGCCACCGGGACCGCCCGGGGAGCCGGGGGTCGGCGGGGAGATCACCCAGTCGTCGTCACCGCCGCCGAAGGACGGGCCGCCCTGCTGCGGACGGCTCGTCTCCTGCGGGAACCCGGGCGGGGCCGGAGGGGCGGACTGCTGGAACGCCTGCGGGGCGCCGCTGGTCTGACCCGGGCCCGCGGACGGGGTCGGGCCGGGCGGCGGCGGAACCGGCCGCGAGCGGTCGGGACCGAAGTTGGAGGGACCCTGCGGGTTCGAGGGGTCGCCGAACGGTGCGGGCGGGCCCTGCCGCTCGCCGCCGAAGGCACCGGGACGGCCACCGCCGAAGTCGCCCTGGCCGGGTCGCTCGCTGCCGAACTGGCCGCCGGGGCCCGGAGGTTGCTCGTTGCCGAACGGCCGCCGGCCGGACGCCTCGTTGCCGAAGGGCGGCGGGGGCGGGCCGGAGGGCTCGTTGCCGAACGGCCGCGGCGGACCGGACGGGTCGTTGCCGCCGAAGGGCGCGGGACCGCCGCCCTGGCGCTCACCGCCGAAGCCGGAGGAGCTGCTGGGGCCACCGGGCCCACCGCCCTGACGTTCCCCGCCGAAGCCCGACGGGTTGCCGGGACCGCCGCCCTGCCGCTCGCCGCCGAAGGCAGCCGGACCGCCGGGGCCGCCCTGTCGCTCGCCGCCGAAACCCTGCGAGCCGCCGGGGCCGCCGGGGCCACCTTGGCGATCGTTGCCGAAGCCCTGCGAACCCTGGCCACCGGGAGCACCGGGCCCACCGGGACCGCCCTGCCGCTCGCCGCCGAAGCCCTGCGCGCCCGGGCCGCCGGGAGCGCCCGGTCCGCCCTGGCGTTCGCCGCCGAAGCCCTGTGCGCCGCCGGGGCCGCCCTGCTGCTGCCGCTCCCCGCCGAAGCCGCCGGGGCCGTTCGGACCCCCAGGACCCCCAGGAGCGCCCGGTCCGCCGGGTCCGCCGGGTCCCGCGGGACCGCCGGCGCCGCCGGGCCCACCGGCACCGCCGGGCCTCCCGGACCGGTTGGTCGGCTCGCTGCCGAAGGGTATGGGCTCGGCCGGGCGGTTCACCTGTGACGGGCGCGAGCCCTGGTACTCGTAGGAGTCACCGCCGTACGTCGGACCGGGCGGCGGCTGCTGGAAGCGGGCCGCCGGGCTCGGGCCGGGGTTCGACGGGCGCGGGGCCGCCGGGGTGTAGGAGGTCGCCGTGTTGGTGAGGAAGTTCCACCGGCACTCCTCGCAGAAGGGCGCACCGCCCTCACGGGGTGTGCGGCACTGCGGGCAGAGCTCCGCCTCGGCGTTCGGGCGCGCGGGCGGCGGGAAGCCGTAGCCGCCGCCGGGGGGCGGTGGAGGGGGCGGGGGTACGGCACCGGCCATGCGGTGACCGCAGACCTCGCACCAGTCGTCGGAACCCGACTGGTGTCCGTTCGGGCAGGTCGGCATGTCGGCGCGTCCCCCTTTCTCACAGGGTCAGGCTTGGTCGAACCAGGTCGTACTGGCTAGGTCACTTCTTTACACGAACAGTCTTTGTGGACCGTGTCTCGAGAGTCATCTCGTCGGCCTCCGCGACCTTCGCCTTCAGTCGCACAGTACCCGCCGCGGCATCGACCACGTCCACCACCTTCGCAAGCAGTTTCGCAGTATCCGCGTTTCCGGAGACGCTGGCGAGCTGAACGGCCCGTCCCAGTTTGGCCGTTGCTCCGTCGACATCACCCGATTTGCGGAGATCGAGCCCTTGTTGGATGACTTCGGCCAGTTCGGCCTGGCCGGTGTAGTGCGCGACCTGGGGGTTGATGGACGTGGAGGCCACCATGTCGTCGGTCCACACGGCCTTCACCAGCCCCTGGGCGCCCAGGTTCTGAGTTGTTCCGTCGGGCTGCGGGACGACCAGCGAAACGCGGGCGGCGAGCATCTCCTGGCCGATGCCGGCCTCGGGGACCTCGACGCAGACGTGGTAGTCACGGGACTCGTCTCCCCAGGACCCGGTGGGGTAGTCCCCGGCGCGCGGGCCCGCCTCGGTGCGGCGGTCGGTCAACTCCTCGACCCGGGGCGCGACTTGCTTGACGAACTTGATGGCCGTGCCCACCGGCGTCCACAGCCGCAGCGCGACGTCCGCGACCTCCTTGCCCATCGCCGTCTCCATCATCTTCGTGAAGTCGGCGGCGAGGTTGGCCGGGTCGGCGACGATGTCGGCGGTGCCGAGCAGCGCGGAGGCGATCCCTGTGACTTCTTTCACTTCCCAGTCGGTGCCGACACCGCGGGCGTCACAGGTGAAGCGTCCGGCGCAGGCGTCGAGGGCGGCCTTCAGGTCCTCCGGCGCCTCGTGCTCGTTGCGGCCGTCGGTGAGCACGATTCCGTGGCGTATGGAGACGTCCGCCGAGGACAGCAGCCGGTCGGCGAGGCGCAGCCAGGTGCCGATCGCGGTGCCGCCGCCCGCGCTCAGCTTGCGCAGCGCCTGCTTGGCCTGGTCGCGGGTGGTGGAGTCGGCGACCGCGAGCCGCCCGTTGCCCGGATAGACCTCTTTGGCGATGTGCGTGCCGCCGATCACCGCGAAGTGCACCCCGTCGCGCAGGGTGTCGATCGCGGCGGCCGTTGCGTCCCGCGCGTTGCGCATCTTGGTCGGCGGGTAGTCCATCGACCCCGAGCAGTCGACCATGATCGCCACGGCCGCGTCCGGGCCCTGCCCGGGCGAGTACAGATGGGGCGCGGCGACCGCGCTCCCCACGGTGCCGCCGCCGGTCGAGGTCACGGTGACGATCGCGTTGACCTCCCGGCCGCCCTCGGGCAGGTACTCGTTCTGGTACACGTCCACCGAGAACTGCGGCACGTTCGACTTCGAGAAATTGGCCATGCCTACTCTGATCCCCCTCAAGTGCCCCACCTGAATGGGGCGATGACTATGAGCGGACCGGTCCCCTCCGGTCCGAGACCGTCCCCGTTTGTGTGGCCTCAGCCGATTACTGCCCCTTGCGGCGGGGCCGGGAACGGCACGACGGCCACTGTTACGTTGTCGTGGCCCCCGCCGTCCAGCGCGTGGCCGACCAGGACCTGGGCGCTGTGCAGCGGGCGGACCATGGCATCGGGGGGCACGACCTCGGCCATCTCCTCGGCCGACTCCGCGTAGTTCCACAGGCCGTCCGTGCACACCACCACTACACCCGGCCGGTCCGGCTTGAAGGAAGCCGTGTGCGGCTCCAGTTCGTACGCGTCCGCGCCGAGCCAGCCGGTGATCGCGTGGGCGCGCTCGTCGGCGTAGGCCTCCGCCTCGCTCATCAGGCCCGCGGCGACCATCTGCGCGGCCCACGAGTCGTCCTCGGTGAGCCGGGCCGGCGGCGAACTGCGGTCCACCGGGATCCAGTAGGCGCGGCTGTCGCCGACCCAGCCGATGACGAGCAGCGCCGGGGTGACGACGGAGGCGACCAGGGTGCAGGCCGGCGCGTTCTGGTGCGGGGCGTGCTCGCGGGCCGTCGCGGGCTCCTCGGCAAGGGAGTTGACCGCGTGCGAGGCCGCGATGATCGCGTCGTGCATCGCCTGCTGCGGATGCGTGCCCTGCGGCAGCGCGGCCAGCAGCGACTCGCCCGCCTTCTGCGACGCGGCCAGCGAGGCCGCGTCCGGCCGGGTCGCCGAGGACACCCCGTCGCACACGACCGCGACCAGCGCGGGCGCCCCGTCGGGCAGTGCGCACTGTCCTACGGCGAAGGCGTCCTCGTTGCGATGGTGGCGCAGCCCGCGGTCGCTGACCGCCGCGAGCGGGCCCGACTCCTGTTCCATGTGGTCGCGTTCGCGGGGCTGGGCGTGCCCGCAGTTCTCGCAGTAGCCGTCCGGATCGACCCGGCCCGACCGGCAGGCCACGCACACCTTGGTGCCCTCGGCCGGGGTGGGCAGCTCGGCGGCGACCCGCGGGTCCGGTGCCTGGAGCGGGTACTCGTCGGGCTCCGGCGGCCGGTCGAACCGTACGCCCGTGGCCGGGGAGACCGGTGAACCGGTCGGCGGCAGCGGGGAGTTGGACGGCAGAAGGTTGGACGGCAGCGGGGTGCCGCCCGAGTCGGTGCCCGCCAGGTCGGTGGGCAGATGGACCGTCGGCGCGGTCTCGGCGCCCTCCGGCTGGGGGACCACGGGCCAGGTCACGTCCGTGGCCTCCTCGGGAGGGAGCGAACCCGCGCCGTTCATGGTCAGCGTCGGGTGGTCGTCCGGCGGCGCGGGCGCGGCCGACAGGTCGTACCCGCACGCACCGCAGAAGCGGTCACCCGATTCGAGCGGTTCCTCGCAGCTCGGGCACGCGGACAGCTGGGGCATCTGGGACATCAACTACACCCACGTCCGGGGGCGGTAACGGTTGGCACGTTCCACCAGGTCGATCCTCTCCTCGCCGCCCCGCGCCAGCCGGGCCAGCGTGCGGTACGAACGCTCCAGGCCGAAGCGGAGTCCCCGCTCGTCCAGCTCGTTGCCGAGCAGCTCCGGCCGCGTCGGCGGCACGGAACCCTGGCCTCCGGAGAGTATCCAGTCGAGGGCGCAGCCGAGGACCTCGGCCGACAACTGCTCGCGCCGCACCGCGTCCAGGCCGTATCCCTCCAGTGCTTCCACCTGTCCGGCGGACGCGGTCAGATCGTCCAGGAACGGCGTGTCGCCCGCCGTCGCGATCCGCCGCCGAAGCCGCGCCCGTACGGCGGCCACCCGCGCGGCCGTGTAGTGGATCGAGGCCTCCGACACCGACTCCAGCGTCTGTACGGAGCCCGCGCGGTCGCCGGTCGCGAGCTGGACGCGGGCCAGGCCGAAGGCCGCGCTCACATAGCTCGGGTCGGTCGACCACACCAGGTGGTAGTACTCGGCCGCGTTGTCCAGCTGGCCCAGGACCTCGGCGCAGAGGCCGAGCGCCAGCTTCGGCGCGGGTTCGCCCGGGAAGGCGTCGTAGATCGCGTCGAAGGAGAGCGCGGCGGCCTCGTAGTCGCGGGTCGCGAGAGCGGCCACGCCCCGGTACCAGACCACCCGCCAGTCGTCCGGCCGCTCGTCCTCCACCTTCGCCAGGGCCTCCAGCGCGGTGTACGAGTCGCCGTTCTCCAGCCAGGCCCTGATCTGCCGCAGCCGGGTCTCCACGGACGGCGAGGGCGCGGACGCGAGGGCGCCGAGCAGTTCGGTCGCCGCGGTCGTCATCAGCCCGGCCAGGAAGCCCGCGTTGGGGTCCGTCGGGTCGACGTGCGGCACGGGCAGGGCGAGGGCCACGGCGGGGGAGTCGACCTGCTTGACGATGTCCGGGGTGACACCCGCCGGGCCGTTGACCGCCCCGTTGGCGGCGGCCGGCAGCGCCGCGTCGGTGCGCGGGGCCGCCTTCTTCCCGGGCCGCACCACCCGCGCCCCCAGCAGCGACACGTCCCCGTCCAGCTTCGGGAACAACTCCGTGTCCGTGACCCTGAGTTCGGGCCCGAACAGGGTGGACAGGGACGGGCGCGCACGGCCGGTCTGGAGCGAGACGACCTCCCGCAGCACCCCGGTCAGCTGCTCGGCCATCTCCTGCGCGGAGGCGAACCGGCGGGCCGGGTCCGGGTCGGTGGCGCGCACCAGGAGCCGGTAGAACGACTCGTAGCGCCGGAACACCTCGATGTTGTCCGGGTCGGGCAGCGAGTCCACGAAGACGTTCGTGTAGCCCTGGAAGTCGAAGGTGAGGACGGCCAGGGTGCGGCCGACGGTGTAGATGTCGGACGCCACCGACGGGCCGACCTCCGCGACCTCGGGCGCCTGGTAGCCCACCGTGCCGTAGATGGCCGACTCCTCGTCGTCCATTCTGCGCACCGCGCCCATGTCGATCAGCTTGAGCTGGTCCTCGGTCTGGATCGCGTTGTCGACCTTGAAGTCGCAGTACAGCAGGTTGCGGCTGTGCAGATGGCCGAGCGCCTCAAGGGCCTCGATGCCGTAGGCGCAGGCCTGCTCCACCGGCAGCGGATCGCGCTTCCCGGTCGCCGTACGGCGGTCGTTGGCGATCTCCTTCAGGGACTTGCCGCCGACGTACTCCATGACGATGTACCCGTCCAGCGAACCCGTCCGCTGGTCCAGGTGCTCCACGAAGTTGTAGATCCGCACGATGTTCGAGTGCTCGATCTCGGCGAGGAAGCGCCGCTCGGAGATCGCGGCGGCCATCGCGTCCTCGTCGCCGGTGTCGAGGAGGCCCTTGAGCACCACCCAGCGGTCGGAGACCGCGCGGTCCACGGCGAGATAGACCCAGCCGAGGCCGCCGTGCGCCAGACAGCCCACGACCTCGTACTGGCCGTGCACGACGTCCCCGCCGGTCAGCTTGGGCGTGAACGAGTACGGGTTGCCGCACTTGGTGCAGAACCCCTCCGTGCGCCCCGGGCTCTCGCCGCGCGAACGCCCCACCGGCGCACCGCAGTCCGAGCGCGAGCAGAACCGCTTGCGCTCGGGCACCTCCGGGTTCTCCAGCACCATCGCGCGCGGGTCGGGCCGCGGCACGTCCGGCACCTGCACCAGGCCGACCCCGAGCCGGCCGCGCGTCGAGGACGCCGAGGACGAACCGGAGCTGCGCACCGACACCGAGCGGCCCGACGACCGCCCCGACACCGAGCGCGAGAGCCTGCCCGACACCGAGCGCCGCGACTTCGACGACTGCGACGACGTACGCGAACTGCGGCTGCTGGAACGGGAACTGCTGCCCGAACCGCGCGAGCCCCCCTTGCCGCCGGTCATCCCGGTGGGCGGCGAACCCAGCGCTCCGTCGGCCGCCACCACCGGCGCGAGACCGCAGGTGTCGCAGTACAGCTCGCCGCCGCCCACGTCCTCGTACGACCCCTCGCAGCCGGGCCGCTGACACTTCCGCTGTGCCTCACTCATGACCGACCCCGCTTCTCCCTCGTCACTCACGCGCCCGGCCCCCTCTGGTCCTCGGGACCGCCCTGCGGCCGGGTCCGCGAAGCGCTCAACTGCTCGGCGGCGGCGTGCTGGTAGCGCAGCACCGCCTGTTCCGCGACGCGCAGGTCGCAGGGCGCGCTCCACAGCATGCGGCGCGCCGCGTCGTACCGCTCGATGAGGAACGGGTCCTCCGCGAGGCCGTGCCGGGCGACCTTCGCCTTGTACGCGTCGAGGCGGCCGCGCAGCTCCGCGCGGACCGCCAGCGGCTGGGTGACCGCCGTCAACGACTCGCGGGCGCGCAGCAGTTCGTCCTCCGCCTTCTGCTCCAGGGACTCCAGGAGCGGCGAAAGGCGGTGCCACTGGGCGTGTCTGCGGTACTCCGCGGCCGTCGACAGCTGCTCCTGGAGCACCGTCGGCGGGCCGCTGACGACCGGCACCTCCGTGGCCGCGATCTTCGCGAGGACCTCACCGCGCGCGGTGCGCGCCTCGGCGAGCGTGCGGTCCGCGCGGGACAGCACGTCCCGCAGCTTCACCAGCCGGGCCTCCGCGTCCTGCCGGACGGTCAGCACCGCGTCGATCTCGCGGCGCACCTCCTCCAGCGCGCGCGCCTCCCGGTCGTAGACCGTGGTGTCGGGCCGGCCGCCGCCGGGGGCCGAACTGCCCTGCGCCCGCACCCAGAAGGCCAGCGGGTCGGAGATGACCCGCTCGCGCAGCTCGGTCAGGGTGGTGGTGATGCGCTCCAGGTCGTCGCCCGCCGGATGCTCGCCCGGGCGGACGCCGACCGAGTGGGCCAGCTGCCGGGTGCGCTGCAACTCCGCGGCCAGTAAATCGATCCGGGCGGGCAGCGCGGACCACACCGCGTCGGACGTGACGACCATGTCGAGAGAGGTCGCGTACAGCTCGTTCATCTCGTCCACCAGCGCGCTCAGCGAGAACTGGTGGCTCAGCTTGCTCGAACCGCCCGTCAGCGTCGGGGCGTTGGCCGTCGCCGTGGTGGATCCGGCGACCGTGACGGACTCGCCGCGCAGCAGCTCGGTCAGCTCGACCAGGTCCTCACGGCTGGACCAGCGGCGCCGGGAGCGGATGCTCTGGGCGGCGTGGAACGCGTCCGTGTACGCGTCGAAGTACGCCCACAGCAGGGTGATCGACGAATCGGTGGTCGCCCAGCGCTCCTTGGTCGTGCCGGTGAGCTCGGCGCCTTCGAGGAGTCTGCGGCCCGCGTGGTCCTGGAGGGCGAGGAGCGAGGTCTCGATGGCCTCGTGCTCCGCGCCGAGCCGCGCCAGCGCACGGTCCACCTCGTCCCGGTCCATTACCGGCCCGGGGGGTCCCGTGACGCCCATCGATCACCTCTCGCTGCGTTGTGTTCCGTCGGTGGTCCGTGTCTGTGCCGTTCGGTGGTTGACGGTCCGTCACTTGTACTGCGGTACGGGCGGGTTGGCGGACTTCGAGTCGGCGCGCAGGGTGGGCAGCAGCCACTTGTCGTACGACGCCCGCCAGCCGCTGGGGCTGGTGCGGTAGGTCTCTAGTATTCGGTTGACCCGGCGTACCAGATCGGTGGCCTTCAGGTTCATCGCCACGCCGTAGTACTCGGTGGTGAAGGGGCTGCCCTTCAGCTCCACGGTCGGGTCCTGCGCGGCCTGGCTGGCGGCGAGCGCGCCGTCGGTCACCACCGCGTCGGCCTCGCCGAGTTGGAGCTTCACCAGACAGTCCAGCTGGTTGGGCACGGGAGGCATGATCGTGACGCTGGCGGGGATCTTGTGGCCCTTGTCGTCGTTCAGACGGTCGTTCGCCGTGGAGGTCGCCGCTGAGCAGACCCGCTTGTTCGCGAGGGTGTCGTTGTAGCCCGTGATCGTCGACACCTTCGGGGCGAGGACCTGCTGGCCGGTGACGAAGTACGGGGCGGAGAAGGCGACTTGCCCGGCGCGCTTGCAGGTGATCGTCATGGTGCGGACGACCATGTCGACGCGCTTGTCCTGGATCGCCGGGATGCGCTCGTTGGTCGGGATCGCCAGGAACTGGATGCTCTTGTCGGTGTAGGCGCTGCCGAAGATGTCCTTGGCGATGGCCCTGGCGATGTCGATGTCGAAGCCCGCCAGGTCACCCTCGGAACTGTTCGGGTCGCGGTAGCCCCAGCGGTAGCTGTTCTGGTCGACGCCCACCTTCAGGACGCCGCGGGCCTTGATGGCGTCGATCGTGGTGCCACCGGCGTCCGACGGGGCCGGGCTCTGGTTCTGGATGGTGCTGTCGTCGCACTTGGGGGCCCTGGCCTGGACGCCCTGGGCGGTGCGCTGTCCGCCGACGTCCGCGCCCGCCTCGCCGCGCGACTGGGTGAGCGGCAGCAGCAGGACGAAGGCGACCGCGAGGACGCAGACGACCGCCATCGCGCCCACCCCGCCCCAGCCCCGCAGGCTGATCCGCAGGCGCCGTACGGCCCTCAGGCGGCGAAGAAAGTCATCGCGTGCTCGCATGGTCACGCCCCCTTTCACCGGTACTCCGACAGCCTGCGCCCGATGCCCAGCACGGCGCCGGCCGCGCCGAGCACGGCGAGCACCGCGGCGCCGACGGTGAGGCCGGTCATGGCGTCCAGACCGTCACCCGCGGACCGCTGGAACTCCTTGGTCTCGTGCTTCAGCGCCTTGTCCAGCGAGGCGTCCACCGCCTGGAAGCACTCGGCCGTCGCACCGTCCTTGCCGATGACACCGTCGCGGGCCGCCTGGTAGTCGCCCGCGTTGTTGTCCGCGCTGACCTGCTTGTGACGGGAGATCCACACCGTCATGGACTTGTTGGCGACCGCGACGGGCGCGCGGCCCGCGGAGTCGTCGGCGAGCGAGTCGGCCAGTTTCAGGCCCTTGCCCAGCACGGCGATCTCCTGGTCGTAGCCCCAGTCGTAGGCGTCCATGACCGTGCCGTCCGCGAGTTCGTGGGTCTCCGCGCCGCGGCTGACCAGCGTCAGGTTCTCGTCGCTGCGGGCCTTCAGGGAGGCGATGCGGGCGTCGTGCAGCACGTTGAGCGACTTGACCCCGTGGTCGTAGGAGTCGTCGAGGCCCGCGCGGGCGACGGTGTGGCCGACGACCACCCACAGCAGGACGACCGCGGTGGTGGCGGAGGCGGCGACCAGGCCGTGGTTCAGCACCCGGTTGGTGCGCTGGTAGTTGCGCCGCTGGGCCCAGGCGAGGCCGCCGAGCGCGACGAGTCCGAGGGCGATCGCGAACCACGGGTACGGCGTCGCGTTCCCGTAGTCGGTGCTCAGCCGCGCGTTCTCGTTGTTGTAGAGCTTCTGGGCCGTCGGCAGCATCCGGTTCTGCATGGTGTCGTTCGCGGCGCGCAGATAGGCGCCGCCCACCGGGAAGCCCTGCCGGTTGTTGGCGCGGGCCGACTCGACCAGGCCCTTGTACTCCGGCAGGAGTTCGTTGAGATCCGTGATGTAGGCCGCGGACGACGTGCCCGGGTCGGTGTTGGCGGCGGCCGTGACCAGCTTCGCGGCGGCCGTCTTGATGTCCTTCTCGTACTGGTCGCGGGTCGTCTGCGTCTCCTGCAGACCCGCCAGATACCCGGTGGCCGCCATGGTGTTGGCGTCCGCGAGCGAGCGGTAGATGTCCGCCGCGTCCGAGCTGAGCGGCTGGCTGTGGTGGAGCACGTCGTCGGCCGCCGAGGCGCGGCTGTCGGTCTGCCAGGCGGTGACGGCGCCGAACGCGACCACCAGCAGGGCCAGCAGCGCGCCGATGGCCCGCAGCCGCCCCGGCTCGGTGGTGGCGGCCGCGCGCAACTGGTCGACGCCCTCGGCGATTGCCGTACGGCGCGCGGGTGCCGTGTCCGGCGCACGCCGGGGCGCGGGCGCCCCCGACCGGCCCTGCTGCGGCGGCAGCGCGGGCATCGTGGGCACACCGGAGCCCGGTGGCGCCGTACTGCTCTTCGGCGGTTGTGTCACCGCTGACCTCCCCCAGGGTCATCCCGTCGCCGCAAGTATCGCCGCCAGGACTGACATTCCGCACGGGCCTTCACTGGATCTTGATCGGATCGCAGCGTGACGACCGGATTTCCGGCACCACACAACGCCCCCCACCGCCCCCTTGTCCATGAATACGCCGTGGGAATCTGTTCGGTTCCCGGGTGTCAGTGCTCGTAGTACCCCCGCGCCCGCACATGCGCCTCGGCCGGAACGCCCACGTGGTCCAGCCCCAGCAGCACCGCGCCGAGGACCGGCCGCGCGGTGACCACCGTCGCCACCGCCTTGGGTGCCCGGGCGGCCAGCAACTCCCTTATCCGGTCGTCCAGTTGGCTGTGCCGGGCGGCGAGGACGCTCCCGCCGAGCAGCACCGGAGCCTCCTCGTCGAGCAGGTCGAGGCGGGTCAGCGCGACCATCGCCATCGCCACCACCTCCTCCGCCATCCGGTCCACGATCGAACGGGCCACCGGGTCGCCGTCCGCCGCCGTCGCGAACAGCACCGGTGTCAACTCGTGCCGCCGCTCGTGCGCGACCTGTTCGAGATGCAGCGCCTGGATCAGGCCGTACATGGAGTCCAGGCCGAAGTACGCCGGGAGCGTGCGCGCCAGGGCCGTGGGACCGCCGCGGCCGTCCTCGGCGCGGGCCGCGTGCCACAGGGCCTCCTCCGCCAGGCCCCAACCGCCGCCCCAGTCACCGGAGATGCGGCCGATCGCAGGAAAGCGGGCGGTACGGCCGTCGGGCCGCATGCCGACGCAGTTGATGCCCGCCCCGCACACGACGGCGACCCCGCGCGGCTCGGGGATGCCCGCCCGCAGCACCGCGAACGTGTCGTTGCGCACCTCCGTGCTCGCACCCCACCCGCGCCGGTGCAGCGCGCCGGCCAACTGCTGTTCCTCCACGGGGAAGTCGGCGTTGGCGAGACAGGCCGACACATGGTCGACCGCGCTCACGCCCGCGTCCGCGAAGGCGCGGGCCACCGTCTCCCCGAGGGCGTCCAGGGCCGTGTCGATGCCCACGACCGGGGGCCGGAACCCGCCGCCGCGGGCCGTGGCGAGGATCTCTCCGTCGGCCGCCACGACCGCGACGTCGGTCTTGCTGTTGCCCGCGTCGACGGCGAGGACACTTGCGGTCAGGCCCACGCGAGGTGCTCCCGGTTGTGCGCGATCAGCTGGTCGGTCAGGGCTTCGGCGTACTCGTACTGGCCGATCAGGGGATGCGAGAGCAGCGCCCGGAACACCCGGTCCCGGCCACCGCGCAGCGCGGCCTCCAGGGCGAGGTCCTCGTACGCGGTCACATTCGCCGTCAACCCCGCGTACAGCGGATCGACTTCGGCCACATCGAGCGGCGTCGCGCCCTTCGCGCCGACGGCCGCCTGCACCTCGATCACGGCGTCGTCCGGCAGGAACGGCAGCGTCCCCCGGTTGTACGTGTTCACCACCTGGTAGGGACTCCCGCCCCCGCCGAGCAGCGCGGCGGCCAGGTCGACAGCGGCCTCCGAGTAGTAGGCGCCCCCGCGCTTGGCGAGCAGCGCGGGCTTCTCGTCGAGCGCCGGATCGGCGTACATCTTCAGCAACTCCCTTTCCATCTCGGCCACTTGGGAGGCCCGAGACGGCTTCGTGCGGAGTTCCCGTACGACCTCGTCGTGCGCGTAGAAGTAGCGCAGGTAGTACGACGGGACGACGCCGAGCCGGTCGAGGAGCACCCGGGGCAGGCTCAGGTCGGCGGCGATGTCGTCGCCGAACTCGCCGAGCAGCTTGGGCAGGACGTTCTCGCCCTCGGGCCCGCCGAGCCGCACACCGGTCTCCCAGGTGAGGTGGTTGAGGCCCACGTGTTCGAGGTGCACATCGGTCGGGGCGACCCCGAGGAGCCCGGCGAACTTCCGCTGGAAGCCGATCGCCACGTTGCACAGCCCGACCGCCTTGTGGCCGGCCTGGAGCAGCGCGCGGGTCACGATCCCCACCGGGTTGGTGAAGTCGATGATCCAGGCGTCCGGGTTCGTATGGCGAACCCGTTCCGCGATGTCGAGCACCACCGGTACGGTCCGCAGCGCCTTGGCGAGGCCGCCCGCGCCGGTCGTCTCCTGGCCGACGCAGCCGCACTCCAGCGGCCAGGTCTCGTCCTGCTCACGGGCGGCCTGGCCGCCGACGCGGAGCTGGAGCAGCACCGCGTCGGCGCCCTCGACGCCGGCGTCCAGGTCGGACGTCGTCACGATCTTCCCGGGGTGCCCCTGCCTGGCGAAGATCCGGCGGGCCAACCCGCCCACCAGCTCCAGGCGTTCGGGCGCCGGGTCGACGAGGACCAGTTCCTCGACGGGCAGGGTGTCCCTCAACCGGGCGAAACCGTCGATGAGTTCGGGTGTGTAGGTCGAGCCTCCGCCGACCACGGTGAGTTTCATACGTGGTTAACCCTTCACTCCGGTGAGCGTGACACCCTCGACGAACGCCTTCTGCGCGAAGAAGAACACGAGGATCACGGGGGCCATGACCAGCACGGTCGCGGCCATGGTGAGATTCCAGTCGGTGTGGTGCGCGCCCTTGAACGACTCCAGGCCGTAACTCAGGGTCCAGGCACCGGGGTTCTCGGACGCGTAGATCTGCGGCCCGAAGTAGTCGTTCCAGGCGTAGAAGAACTGGAAGAGCGCGACGGCCGCGATGCCCGGCTTGGCCATCGGCAGCACCACCCGCAGCAGCGTGCGCAGTTCACCGCAGCCGTCGACCTTCGCCGCGTCCAGGTACTCGTTCGGGATCGTCATCAGGAACTGGCGCAGCAGGAAGATCGAGAACGCGTCCCCGAACGCCATCGGGATGATCAGCGGCCACAGCGTGCCCGACAGGTCCAACTGCTTGGCCCAGAACAGGTACATGGGGATGATCACGACCTGCGGCGGCAGCATCATCATCGAGATGACCAGCATCAGCGACAGATTCCGGCCCCGGAAGCGGAACTTGGCGAGCGCGTACGCCACCGGGATCGACGACACGACGGTCAGGACGGTGCCGAGACCGGCGTAGATCAGCGTGTTCTTCCACCAGGTGAGGAAGCCCGGGGTGTCGAAGACCTTGCGGTAGTTGCCCCACTCCCAGGTGTGCGGGATCAGGTCGCGGCTGAGGGCCTGGCTGTCGCTCATCAGCGAGGTCAGGAACACGAAGACGAAGGGGAGCGTGAAGAAGAGCGCGGCGGCGACACCGAGCGAGTGGACCGCGACCCACTCGACGAGCGCCTTGCGGCGGGCGGTGCGCTCGGCTGGGGTCACCGGGGCCCGCAACTCCACGGGCTTGTCCAGTACTTGGGCCATGGTCAGTCACCTGCCAGATTGAGGCCGCCCCGGCGCCGCATCAGGAACGCGGTGAACACCATCGACAGGGCGAACAGGACGAGTGCCACCACGCAGGCAGAGCCGTAGTCGAAGCGCTGGAAGCCGAGGTTGTAGACGAGCTGGGGAAGGGTGAGCGTGGACTTCTCCGGGTAGCCGGGCTCGAACTGTGTGCCGGCACCCTGGATGACACCGGACGCGACCTTCCCGGCGATGAGGGGCTGTGTGTAGTACTGCATGGTCTGGATCACGCCGGTGACCACGGCGAACATCACGATGGGCGAGATGTTCGGCAGGGTCACGAACCGGAACCGCTGCCAGGCCGAGGCACCGTCCAACTCGGCCGCCTCGTACTGCTCTTGAGGAACGTCGAGCAGCGCGGCCATGAAGATGACCATGAGGTCGCCGATGCCCCAGAGGGCGAGCAGGGTGAGCGCCGGCTTGGACCAGGTGGGGTCGTTGAACCAGCCCGGGGCCGGGATGCCGACCTTCTCCAGGATCGAGTTGACCGGCCCGGTACCGGGGTTGAGGAGGAAGGCGAACGCCATCGTCGCCGCGACCGGCGGAGCGAGGTACGGCAGGTAGAAGAGCGTCCGGAACACGCCCGTCGCCGTCTTGATCTTGGTGATCAACAGGCCCACGCCCAGGCCGAACACGACCCGCAGCGAGACCATCACCACGACCAGCCACAGGGTGTTGCGCATCGCGGGCCAGAAGTACGGATAGTTCTTGAAGACGTACGTCCAGTTCTTCGTCCCCACCCACGTCGGCGGCTTGAAGCCGTCGTAGTGCATGAAGGAGAAATAGACCGTCGAGATCAGCGGATACGCGAAGAAGACCGCGAAGCCGATCAGCCAGGGCGACATGAAGGCGAGTGTCCGAAGCGCCGACCTGCGGCGCTTCGACGCCAGGGTGATTGTGCTCATGCTGCGGCTACTTCGCCTGCGCGATGTCGGTGTCGATCTGCTTGGCGGTGCTCTTGAGGGCCGAGTCGAGGTTGCTGACCTTGCCGCTCTCGTAGTCGTAGCCGAGGTTCTGGATCGTCGTCAGGTACACACCGCCGTTGATCGAGGCGGGACTTGTCGTCGAGTACTGGTTCGCCGCGATGTCCAGGAAGGTCTTGAAGCGCGGGTCGTACTTCAGCTTCGGGGACTTGAGGGCGGCGAGCGTGGAGGGCACGTTGTGGATGGCGTTGGAGAAGCCGACCACCGCGTCCGTGTCCGTGGTGATGTACTTGACGAACTCCCAGGCCGCGTTCTGCTTCTTGCTGGTGGCGGCGATACCGGTGATCGTGCCGGTGATGTAGCCCTTGCCGTACTGGGCGACCTGGTCGTCCGGGACGGGCAGCGGGGCAACTCCTATGTCCAGCTTGGGATTCGCGGCCGTGGCCATCCCGAGCCGCCACTCGCCGTCGAGCTGCATCGCGACCTGGCCGGTGTGGAAGGGGTGCTTGTCGCCCCACTCGTCGCCGAGCGTGGAGCGGTAGCTCTCCAGCTTCTTGAAGCCGCCGAGTTCGTCGACGAGCTTCTTCTGGAGCGTGAATCCGGCCTTGAAGGCGGGGTCCGTGGCGAGCGTCGACTTGCCGCTCGTGTCGAAGTACGTCGGCGAGAACTGCGCGAAGTAGTGCTCGGTCGTGGTCTCCCAGCCGTGGTAGTCCGGCATGAACCCGAGCTGCGAGTACGTGTCGCCCTTGCTGATCGTCAACTTCTTGGCGTCCGCCTCGAATTCGGACCACGTCTTGGGCGGGCTGGTGATGCCGGCCTTCTTGAACTCCGTCTTGTTGTAGTAGAGCCCGTACGCGTCGCCCAGCAGGGGAGCGGTGCAGCGGTTGCCGTCGAACTGGGTGTACTCGTTCATCGCCTTCGGGAACGTGGTCTCCGGGTCGATGCCGTCCTTCTTGAAGAAGGGGTTGAGGTCGACCAGGGCGCCCGAGGAACAGAACTTGCCCACGTTGTTGGTGGTGAAGGACGAGATCACGTCCGGGGACTTGTCGCCGCCGGTGCGCAGCGCCTGGTTGATCTTGTCGTCCGTCATGTTGCCGACGACGTTCACATGGATGTTGGGGTGCGCCTTCTCGAACCCGGCGACCAGCGACTTCACGGCGCTCAGCTCGGAGGCCGCGCTCCAGGCGTGCCAGAAGTTGATCGTGACGTCCTTCGACGCGTCGTCGGAGGCACCGGACGAGGACTGGCCGGTACAGGCGGTGGCGAGCAGGGCGAAGGAGGCGGTGGCGGCGAGCGCGACAGCCGCTTTCCGGGATGTTACGGACATCTTCCGGGGTGTTCCGGGCATGGCGAGGTCTCCCAAGGGCGGGGCGGGGCGAGGTGGTCGGGGAAGCCGAGGGGGGTGGGTAGAGGTGGGCCGACGGGGGTCTGGGGGAACCGGAGCCGGCCGGTGGGGTCAGCGCGAGGTGTCGAAGACCTCGTCGCGGGTCGTTGCCAGCGCGCTTTCCAACGCGCCGCGCAGCACGGGCTGTTCATGGACGTCGCCGACGACGAGCCGGGGCCGGGACGCCGCCAGCTCCTCCAGCTCGGCCTGGACGAGGGCGCGTAGGGGCTCGCCGCCGGCGGTCAGCGAGGCACCGCTGAGGACGACGAGTTCGGGGTCGAGTACGGAGACGAGCGAGGCGAGACCGGTCGCGAGGTGGGTCGCGTAGATCTCCAGGAGCCGCCGCCGGGGGCCGGTGGTGTGGTCGGCGGCGGTGGCGACGAGGGCGGCGGCGACCTCGGCGTAGGGACCCGTCGGAATCTCGGTGATGCCGAGTTCGCGGGCGAGTTGGGGCAGGGCCTGCGAGCCGGCCAGGGCCTGGTAACCACCGCTGTTGGCCTTGGTCACCTGGCGGACCAGGGGAGCGCCCGGCACGGGCAGGAAGCCGACCTCGCCCGCGCCGCCGGTCCAGCCGCGGTGCAGCCGGCCGCCGAGGACCAGGGCGGCGCCGAGGCCGCCCTCGTTCCACAGCAGCACGAAGTCGCCGTGTCCGCGGGCCGCGCCGAGCCGCTGTTCGGCTATGGCGACGAGGTTGACGTCGTTCTCGTACTCCACCGGCATCGGCAGCGCGGCGGCGAGTTCGTCGAGCAGGGCGGGGGAGTGCCAGCCCGGCAGGTGCGAGGCGTACCGCAGCCGCCCGGTGTTCGGGTCGAAGGCGCCGGGGGTGCCGATGACCAGGCGGTGCACGTCACCGCGGGCCAGCCCGGCCGCCTTGACGGCCCCGTCGAGGGCGTCGGTGACCTGTCGTACGACGGGCTGGGCGGGCCGCCGGCCGGGGGTGGCGAGCTCGAACTCGCCCACCGTGCGGCCGGTGACATCGGCGACGGCGGCACGGATGCGCTCCGGCGTGACGTCGAGCCCGGCGGCGTACGCGGCGCCCGGATTGACCACGTACAGCTGGGCGTTGGGACCGGGCCGCCCCTCGCTGGTGCCCGTGGCGAGCACGAGGCCCGCCGCTTCGAGGCGGGCGAGCAGCTGGGAGGCGGTGGGCTTGGAGAGTCCGGTGAGCTTGCCGATGCGGGTGCGGGAGAGCGGGCCGTGCTCCAGGAGGAGGTCCAGGGCGGCGCGGTCGTTCATGGCGCGCAGGACGCGGGGGGTGCCCGGGGTTCCCGTGCCGGGGGTACCGGAGGTTCCTGCCATGTCGACGCCACCTGCCTCTCGAACTCTCGAACCACCCAGCGTGTCATGTGATCACTGTTAGGAAAGTTTCCTATTGGGTGGGAGGAACGTAAGCCCGGGACGAAGGGGGCGTCAATAGACACCGCCCCCGAGGCAACAGACTCGTTACCTGCGGGGGCGGTGGGAGGGGAGCTGGTGTTACTTCTTGTCCTACTGAACGTCGATGTAGTCACCGGCGGCGGTGGCCGCGCCGGTGGTGGCGGTGCCGGCGAAGACGTAGCGGAAGTAACCGTCCTTGGTCGCCTTGACGGTCGTCTTCAGGGCGCCGCCCTTGACGGTGGTGACCGTCTTCACGGTGGTGTAGGTGCTCGAACCCTTCGCCCGGAACTGCAACTTGGCGGGCTGGGACACGTAGCCGGTGTAGACCTCGTTCTCCCAGTCGGCGCGGGTCAGCTTGCCGGTGACCGTGATGGTCCTGCCCTTCTTCACCGGCTCGGGGGCGGCGTTGGCGGTGAGCCTGGCCGCCCGCTGCACCTTGACCTTGCCCTTGCCGCCCCAGGCCGCGAAGTCGGTCGACATGCTGATCTTGTCGTCGGAATCGTCCGTGTCGGCGTCGATGTGACCGTAGAAACCGCCGACGTTCCAGGTGGTCGCGTCGGCCGCCTCGTACAGACTCTCCTGCGGATCGATCGTGATCGTGTCGGAGCAGGACTCGGTGACGGTGGTGTCCGTCGTCGCCGTCGTCGTGCAGGTCGGCGCGAGGTTGCTCTCGATGTCGTTGTCCATGTCGGCGAGCCGGCCGCGGTAGAGCATGATCCCCGCGAACGTCGTCTTGCTGTCGATGACCACGTCCGACGGACGCGTCAGCGTGTACGTCACGGGCACCTTCACCGCAGCGGTGGTGCCGACGACGATCGCCTTCCCCTTGTTGACCGTCACGCCCGAGAAGACCAGATCCGGCGTCGCGGCCTGCGCGAGCGGCGCGGCCAGACCGGTCAGGGCCAGGGCACCGGTCAGGGCGGCACCGATGGCGAGTTTTCTCATTCTTGTCCCCACATTCGAAACGAACCCCTGGGCGTTGCGCTCCAGAACAAGGGCCCGTCGTGGGGCGACCTTAGGCATGAGGGGCCTGCGAGGGAAATGAGATCAACCTGTGAAGGTGAGCGCATCACGGCTTCGTCACGATGGCCAAAGCCGCAGGTGGGAGCGGTGGTTGGGAATTTGGCCGATCTGCCGCAATTGCGAGGCCTGTTGGACGCTTTTCGGCCGCTACGGCTCCGCCGCCGAGGCCGATTCGTAATGTCGCCGCGGACGCCTGCCAGCCGCCTCACAGCATCCTGACTTTTGATCAACCGCGTTCGCGGGACATGGGGAACGGCGAGAGGAGTGCGGGCATGAGTGCCTTGGCCGAATGTCGGCAGGAGGCGGGGAGCACGCCCGCCGTCAACGTCGTATGGGCAGTGGCCGTATGGGCAGCAGCGGTACGCCCGTCCTTGCGGCGCCGAGCCCGCACCGCGGGCATCCCCCTCACCCCCGACGTCCTCGCCCGCCGCCAGACACGCCAACTCCGCGTCCTACGGCCCTCCGTGGGCTGGCCCGACCGGATGCGTACGGAACTGAAGGCGTCCGACCGGGCCGTCGTCACGGCGGAGAAGGGCCGCGAGGAGCTGTGGTTCCACTGGCGCCCGGGCTTCCGCAGGCACACGGTCTGGGGCTCGATCACCTTCGACGAGGCGGCGGGGACGGTGCGGCTGGACCTCCGTGAGGGTGCGGAGTACACGGGAGTCTCGGGGGTGCGGCGGGGCGCGTCCTTCGTGGCGTTGTGTCAGGTGGCCGGGGGGCTGGGGCTGGTGGAGGGCGGGCGCTGATCCGCCCGGGAAATGAGCGGCGGGGTCCCCGGGTACGCGGTACCGTGCGCCGATGTCTGCGATCAAGAAGTTCCAAGTCACCTTCGACTGCGCGGAACCGGAGCGTGTCGCCCGCTTCTGGTGTGAAGTACTGGGGTACGTCATGCCGCCGCCCCCCGAGGGCTTCACCACCTGGGACGACTTCAACCGCACCCTGCCTCCCGAGAAGCGGGGGGCATGGTCCGCCTGTAGTGATCCCACGGGCGCGGGCCCGCGCCTGTTCTTCCAGCGCGTCCCCGAAGGCAGGACCGTCAAGAACCGGGTCCACCTCGACGTCCGGGTCGGCACCGGACTCGTCGGCGACGAGCGCCTCGCCGCTCTCGAAGCCGAGTGCGCACGCCTGGTCGCACTCGGCGCGACCCACGTCCAGACGCTGTACGCCGACGAGGAGAACGAGTCGTGCATCCCGATGCTGGACATCGAGGGCAACGAGTTCTGCATCGACTGAGCGTCGACGGGGCGGGGGTGGGCGTCGATGACGGGCGGATTGCCGTGGTGCGGGCACCGCACGTTTCGACGGTGTTCGAAAGGATGGCTGGTATCCACGGGCGGTGCCTACGGTGTGGCGCGAAGAGGTCGACCACAACGAGTTGCGTCGGTCGGCCGAAAGGCAGGTCCTCAGGGGCAGGGAGACTTCTGGATGCAGTTGCTCAAAAGGCACGTGACCCGTACAGCTGTGGCTCTCACTCTTGGAATCGGCGCGCTCATCGGTGGCTCCAGCACCGCTTCAGCTGCCGACGTCCATCCCCAGTACGTGACCTACAAGTGCGATCCCGGGCGGGCCTGCGTATACGATAATTCCGGGGGTGTCTGGAATATGGATGGCTGTGGCGACAACTGGATCTACGGCCGTTTCAACTATGCCAGGGCCCACGGCAACAGCTTCACGGTGTATTACGTGAACGGCACATGGGATTACGTCTGGGCAGGGGGCCAGCGGACCCTGGACGGCAACAATTACGTCGAGAGAGTGCACGTGGATTGCTGAGCGCTGACGACAGAAGCAGCCTCCTTCCAGCTTTGTGGAAGGAGGCTGCTTTCTTGGCCGGCCTCTCACGTGGAGCTTGAGCGCTTGATCACTGGTGGCCGATCCCCCGATGGTGGCGGAGCCGGAGCCATGTGTCCCTGCTGCTGGAATTGGGCAGCCTCAGATGTGCCGATCAGGGCGCATGGATGCTTGGGGGGCCTCGTGAACGTAGCAGCTCTGCTTGTTTCTGTCGGTGCTTTGCTGGTGTCGGGAGCGGCTTCGTATCGTCAGCTGAGGCTGGCCGCGCATGCCAACACCTTGCCCGTCCTGGTGGAGCTGTTTCGGGAGCACAGAAGCGACTACCTGGCGGAAGCCCGTTGGTTTGTGCATCAGGAGTTACCTGGTCGCGATGTTTCGGAAGGCTTGCACAGCCTTTCCCCTGAAGAGCTCAAGATGGTACGTGATTTGGCATGGTTCTATGACAACCTGGGAGCTCTCGTAGCTCATGGGATTGTTGATATCGACCCAGTCTCGGGATATCTGGGTGGCTCTGTGATCTCCACTTGGGAGAGCATGGCACCACTCATAGCTGCTCATCGCGTTCGAAGGAGCGCAATAGGGCGGGACGACGGCGCGGAGTGGCAGGGGTACTACGAGAACCTCTACCACCTGATCAAGCAGAACCCGCCCGGTGCCGTGCGTAATCGGTTGGAGCGATGGTCTTTGAATACCTCAGTTCCGCCTCGGAACTAGGGCGTCTGCGGAGTCGTGATCAGCGTGCCAGTGGAACGTTCGTGTGGCGAGACGCGAACTGAGCGATAACGACTGGGCGTTGGTGGAGCCGTTGCTGCCGATCGGCGAGTACGGGTCACGTTCCTGCACCGGCCCTATTCCTCATCGGTGAGGGCCCGGAAGTCGCGAGTGCGCGGCAAGCCCTCCACCAGCTGCAAGAACTCGTCATGCAGCCGACCGTTGGTGACCAGCACCGACTTGTCGCCTTCCAGCACGGACGCTCCGCTCAGGTCGGTCACCCGGCCGCCCGCTTCCGTGACGATGACCGGCATCGGAGCGACGTCCTCATAGCCCATCGGAGGACCGGCAATCACGCCGGCATCGACTCGGCCTGTCACCAGGGCCGCGATCATGCCCGTTGAAGGGATCAGGAAGACCCGGCGGTGAAGAGCGGAAAGGAGTTCTTCCGGCCAGCCTGCCGGGTTGTGCATCACGGTCCGTGCCCCGCCGAGGTTGGTCCGCTCCGTGACCCGAGCACGGCGGCCCGACGCCAGGTCCGGCTCCGGCCCGGGCAGCACCCAACAGCCCAGACCACGACCCGCCACGACCATCTGCTGCCTCAGCGGCATGTTGATCACACCGATGGCCGGACCGTGCTCGTCCTCGTAGGCGAGATCGTTCGAGAACAGCGGTACCCGGTGCGTGAAGTACGTGGTGCCGTTGATGGGGTCGATGATCCATCGCCGTCCTGATGACCCGCTGGTTGAACCTCCCTCCTCACCGAAGACCCCGTCATCCGGCATCTGGCGACTCAGCTCGGCCCTGATCCACTCCTCAACCGCCACGTCGATCTCGGTGACTTCGCTGCCGTCCTCCTTGCGACGGCTGTGCCAGTCACCACCGAAGAACCCTTCCGCAGACATCTGCCCGGCACGACCGGCCACGCGGACAGCGAAGTCCAGAAGCTCCCGGTCAACGGGAGGAGCATCGAACGCATAGTCCATCCGACGAGCCTTTCACGACCTCCATGACCACGTGGAGCCAGATCAACTTCCTACGCCGCGGAGCCAACATGATCACGACTCCGCACACGCCTTAGGAGAAGGGCATGGGAACGGCTAAAGCCTCTCCCGCAGCTGAGTGGTTGGCGGCGCTGCGACCAGCCGCAGACGTTGGACACCGCCGCGTTTCAGCGGCATCCCGCTGTTGGCCACGAGGTCATGGGCTGCAGGGCCGATCCTCATGCCGGAGATTCGTCGGCCCTGTGTGGTCTCGACGCAGGCCGGCCGGGTCGCTGCTCGCAGGGCCGTCCAGACAAGGCGCGTCTCCTCGGTCAGGAGTCGATGTCGCTCGCGCCCGACCTGCTGCTCGAACCAGCGCGCTGCGAGACGACCGGCTTCGAAGACTTCGCCCTCACCGTCCTGAAGGCGGCGTGAGCAAAGGAACTGCACGATGGCCGAGTGCCCGATGTCGGATCTGGGGCCGACCGCCTGGTCCACCAGGACATCTTCAGGTGCGCGAGCCCCGTCCGGCAGAAGCAGAAACGCCTGTCGACCGCCGCAGCTCAGGGCCTTCCCGAGTGAGCGATGCAGATGCACCTGGTGAAGGCCCCGCGGGCCGGGGTGACTGCACAGCCAGCCGGATCGTGGCAGGGCTTCGTTGATGTGCTGCCCGATGAGCTGCTCGTCTTCGGGCAGCGACCACACATCGGTCGTCTTCGTACGGGAGCCGGGAAGAGCCATGGCCTCAGAATCGCAGAGGGCGAGGAATTCCCCGCAGGGGGTCCGGGCCCCGCTATCTGCGTCAGTGCAGGGCTGCGGTGAACCGCGTCCAGGCGGCGGGGCCCAGGCGGAGTACCGGACCGCCCGGGGTCTTGGAGTCGCGGACGGCTATCGTGCCGGGGATGTTGCGGGCGACTTCGAGGCACTCGTTGGCTGCCGTGCTGTAACTGGACTTCGTGAAGTTGAACTCGGGCACGGCTCACATCTCCTTGCGCAGGCTGTCGATGAGAGTCACGGAGTCGCGTGGGGCGAGGCTCAGGCGCGATGTGCGATCGAACAGCACGCTGTAAGTGTTGCTTTCCACCTCGTTCTCCACCCACACCATGCCCGTGATGGTGTCGCTCTGGACCACATCGAGGGCTTCGTCCTCCGCGAAGGAGATGATGCTGAACGGGCCCGCGATGCACGGGTGTGCGCCAGCTCGGAATGGAAGTACCTGGAGGCGTACGTTCGGCAACTCGGCCAGTTCGAGCAGGCGCTCCAGTTGGGCGCGCATGACTGCGGGGCCGCCGATTTCCTGGCGCAGCGCGGCCTCCCAGATCACCGCGTACGACTGGAGCGGACGTTCGCCCACCAATCGCCCTTGGCGCTTCTGCTTGATCTCGGCCGCTCGCTCGATGTCGTTCGGGTCATCCCAGGTGCCCTCGGCGACGGCCAGCGCGCGCGTGTACTCGGGGATGTGGAACAGGCCGGGAATCAGGGACGACTGCCAGTTGCGGATGTGGGTCGCCACGTCCTCCATGGCGATGTACTCCGCCATGGTTCCGGTGTCGAGCGAGTCGCGCCACCAGCCCTTGGCCTTACGGCGCTCGCGGTCCAGTTTCGCCAACCCCAGTAGCCGTCCTACGACTTGACTGTCCTCCACGCCGTAGAACTCGCACAGCACCCGGATGTCGGGGTCACGCATCGGTACCCAGCCGCGCTCCATTTTCACGATCTTGGTGCCGGTCGCGTTGATGGACTCCGCGGCCTGCTGCTGGGTCCTGCCTGCGGCGTCTCGCAGGCGCAGTAGTTCGCCACCGAGCTTGCGTGCCAAGACAGTTGAGACCTGGCCCTGTCGAGGCTGAGTTGATCGCATCACGGTCACAGTGTGTCCCATCGGCGTCACCGGGTCGAAGAGATTCACCCTCTCAGGAAGAACTTCCTCAAGTAGATTGTGCTCAGGATGGAGTTGTCGCTACTTTCAGTGCTCGATCCGCTACAAGGAGAGGTACGTGTCCCATGACCGAACCCCCCACCGCCCGCGACACCGAATCCGTCCCCGTCCCCCACGAGGACCGTCTCGACTACACCCCCGTCGCCCGCAGCGTCCCCCTCGCCCGGCGCCGAGCCGCACGGCTCGTCACTGAGTGGGGTCACCCCACCCTCGCCGGGGACGTCGCGGTCGTCGTGTCCGAGTTGATGAGCAACGCGCTGCTGCACGGCAGCCTTCGGGATCGGCTCATCCGGGTGCGGATCACGGACACCGGCGTCGTCCTTCGCGTCGAGGTCAGCGACCCGCGCGGCGAACGTCTGCCGAGCCCGTGCTCCGTAGGCGACACGGATCAGTTCGGGCGGGGATTATTGCTGGTCGGGGCCCTGTGCCATCACTGGGGGTGGGAGCCCCGGTCTGTCGGCAAGACCGTGTACGCGGAGTGGGTGCTCGGCCCTGACCCGGCTACGGTGAATCCGCTCGTGGGTGCGAGGGAGTGACGGGAATGGCGCTAGCGTGGGCACGTGCCACAAGGGCGCTTGGCGAGCGGAAGGGGCGGCCGATGACCATGCCGTACGCGGAGGGGAATGCTCCGCTGATTCCCCGTCCCGACCTCAGTCTTCCGGCGCTTCGCCAGGCGGTTGCCACGGTTGCCCCCTCCCGGCTTCCTGAGTTCTTCGAGGACCTGCAGAGGGCGTTCGTGCGGGCCGGGGACGAGGACAGCGTTGTGCCGATCCGGATGTTCTACCGGGAGTGGGGCGTGGTCGTAGAGATCGAGCGCCACCCGGAGACGGCCCGTCGGCTGCATGCCGCCGAGTCGGCTATTAACAGCGCGGACCCCGCCGTACGAGACCGAGCCGTTCGCGAGGCCGGAGAGATCGTCCGCGCCGCGCACCGCGAGGTCGCGGGTGGCTGACTGGCACTGGGAGCTGTTCCAGGACGACATCCTGGACGGACTCCCGGATTCGGCCCGCACCGAGGCGGAGCGGCTCGCCAACGAGATCGCCGTACGTGAGTCCATGGTCTTTCTGGAGGGTGCGGCCTATACGGGCCCCGGTCCCGGAGTGCGTACCGAGAGCCGTGGGTTGCTCATGCTCACCTATCTGACGGATGTGCGTGGGGAGCGGATCGTGGTGGTTCAGGTGAGCTGGTTCGGATAGGTCTTCATCCTCGGGGTTTACGGGGAGTCGTCAGCCTGTCGCAGGCAGCCTTGCCCCGACAACCCCCGTGCGCCCCAACCACCCCGCGTGATACTTCTCGCTGCCATGAGCGATCTTGTGACGGCACGGCTCGTGCTGCACCCGATGACCGTCGGTGAAGCCGGGCGAGTGGTCGCCGGTGAGCCGGGCAGCGGTGACCGGTGGGCGCCCGAATACCCCACCGACGGGGACGTGTTCGCCGCCAGGCGCTTCCTGGGTGTCTGTGCGGACACCGGTGATCCCGAGCCGTTCGGCAACTACGAGATCCGTCGCCGGGAGGACGGCCGGGCGATCGGCGGCCTCGGCTTCCACGGACCCGTGGACGAGGACGGCACCGTCACGATCGGCTACGGCCTCGTCCCGTCGGCCCAGGGTCAGGGATACGCCTCCGAAGCCCTCCGCGCGCTGCTGCAGTTCGCGCGGGCGCAAGGAGTCACGTGCGTGAAGGGCGACGCCGACCACGACAACATCGCCTCCCACCACGTCATGACGGCGGCGGGCATGCGGCCGGCCGGACAGGACGAACGCGTCAGGTACTTCGAGATCACCTGGGCCGACGCGAAGCCGATGAGTGAACTGTCCTGGTACGGCGTCCGATGCGTGTTCCAGCATCGCGAACTCGGCGTCTACGAGGAGCGGTTGACCCTCTGGCAGGCCCGTTCGCTCGACGAGGCCATCGGGCGGGGGGAGTCGGAGGCACGCGAGTACTGCGCCGACCTCGAGGGAGTTGAGTACGTCGACTTCGCCGAGGCTTACCGGATGTGCGGCGAGCCCGGGGAGGGTGCCGAGGTGTTCTCCCTCATGCGGGAGAGCGAGTTGCCGGCGGGGGAGTACGTGGGGCGGTTCTTCGCCACGGGGGCGGAGCGGACGGGGAGTTGAGGTGGGTCCGTGGTCTCGGGGCTCAGCTCTCCAGGAAAGGGGCCGTGTCCAGAGTGGGGTACGGGGCCGGGAGGACGAGGGGATTTCCCAGGCCGACCTTGGACTCGGCGTCGTAGTACGCCTCTTTGGGATCGTCGCCGGGGAGAACGGGGGCGGTGTAGCAGTGGGCCGTCTTCGTGTTGCGGTTGATCAGGACGAAGACCGGGACTCCGGCGGCGGCGTAGGTGCGGAGCTTCGGGCCGGTGTCCGTCTCGTGGTTGGTGGACGTGACCTCGCCGACCAGGGCGATCATGTCGATGGGGTACCAGCCCCTGTGGGCCTTGAGATACGACTCGTCGAGCTCGCTCGGCCTGCGGCGACGGACGTAGAAATCCGGGATGAGCAGGGCCATCGTGGTGCCGTCCTTGTGGGCTGCGCGGTAACCGTTGCCCATGCCCACGAGGCGGTGCCCGGCGGCGCGGAACTGGAAGGACAGCTCGAAGGCGCCATCGTTGTGGTTGTCGTTCGGTGCCGATGGCACGATGGCCATCCCCTCGACGTACTCGGGTCGAATCGGCGTCGTCGACGCTTCCTCGATCGCGATCAGCAGATCGATGGGGTCCTGCTGCGTCTGCGTCATGACCGGCTCCATGATGGGTTCGGCGCTCATCGATGCTTCTCCCTCGTCACGCTGTTGCCAGGCTACGCCCGTGCCGGGTGCCTCGGCAGAACGCTGAGGCATTCGTGCGCCCCGCGACCTGCGGTTCCGCCACCCTTCACTCGAACGAGTGTGCTGAACCGTTCCGCCCGCACCGGCCCCCGTACCCCTACCGCGTCGAGGGCCGCTGGGACGAGATCGGCGCAGCCGCCGCCACCTGAGGCGAGTCGGAGTTGGAGTACACGGAAGGCGCCGCGACCGACTCCGTAGGGTCGGCCGGGGTGTCCGCCGGGTCGGCCGTCGCGCCGCCGACGATGCGGATGTTCGCCTCGTCGAAGGCCCGCTTCACCCGCCAACGCAACTCCCGCTCAACGCCGACCGACTTGCCCGGCATCGTCTTCGCCGAGACGCGGACGACCATCGAGTCGATGAGGACGCTGTCGAGGCCGAGGACCTCGATGGGGCCCCAGAGTAGCTCGTTCCAGGGTTCTTCCTTGCTCATGCGCTCCGAGACCGCGTCGAGCGTCGCCTTCACCCGGTCCAGGTTCTCCGACGCACGCACCGTGACGTCCACGCCCGCCGTGGCCCAGCCCTGGGAGAGGTTGCCGATGCGCTTGACCTCGCCGTTGCGGACGTACCAGATCTCGCCGTTGTCGCCGCGGAGCTTGGTCACGCGGAGGCCTACCTCGATGACCTCGCCGGAGGCGACCCCCGCGTCGATCTGGTCGCCGACGCCGTACTGGTCCTCCAGGATCATGAAGACGCCGGAGAGGAAGTCCGTGACCAGGTTGCGGGCGCCGAAACCGATCGCCACGCCCGCGACACCGGCGGAGGCGAGCAGCGGGGCCAGGTTGATCTCGAATGTGCCGAGGATCATCAGCGCCGCCGTGCCCAGGATCACGAACGACGCCACCGAGCGGAGGACCGAGCCGATCGCCTGGGAGCGCTGGCGGCGGCGTTCCGCGTTCACCAGGAGACCGCCGAGCGCCGTGCCGTCCACCGACTCGACCGTGCGGTTCATCCGGTCTATCAGCTTGGTGATCGCCCGCCGCACCGTCATTCTCAGCACCGCCGCGATCACCAGGATCAGCAGCACCCGCAGCCCGATCGCCAGCCAGGTGGACCAGTTCTGCTCGACCCAACTCGCTGCGTTGGTCGCGCTCTCCTGGGCGTCCTGGAGCGTGGGCACGGTCACCGTGGTCTCCGAGGGGCTCGGAGACGGCGACGGCGAGGCGGCGGCCAGTAGGACGGCGGACAAGGACACGGCAGGTACCTCCAGGTGCTGCGGTCCGCCCCCGGCGCTGCGGTCAGGTCTTACACGTCGTACACGTCTTCGTACACGCGGTCTAGGTCACGAATAGGTCACCGTAGGGGCGGACCCACCACACTATCGGGGCAACGCGTGAGGATCGTTGCCGCATTCGGGGGAGAGGCTGTGCTCAGCCGGGAAAGAACAGGTGGGACGAACCCACGGCCGTCCCGGGGACGGATCACATGTGGTCGAAAACACTCCCAGCCCGTTACCGGGACATGGTGGCGCTTCCACCAGGCATGAGGGGAGACTGACTACAGATCGTCCCGGCGCGAGCCACGCGCCGCCGACGCACAAGGAGGCATCCGTGCCGCATGTCCTGGTCCTCAACGCGTCGTACGAGCCACTCGGCGTCGTACCGCTCCGCCGCGCGCTCGTCCTCGTCCTGGAGAACAAGGCTGTCTCCCTGGAGGAATCCGGCGCCTATATGCACAGCGCAACCGTCACAGTCCCCGCACCCAGCGTGGTCCGGCTCAAGCGATTCGTGCGGGTTCCCTATCGGGGGCCCGTTCCTCTTACCCGGCGGGCGCTCTTCGCGCGCGACGGGGGCCGGTGCATGTACTGCGGTGGCGTCGCAACCAGCGTCGACCATGTCATTCCGCGCAGCCGCGGGGGCAAGCACGCCTGGGACAACGTGGTGGCGTCCTGCCGCCGCTGCAACCACACGAAGGCCGACCGGCACCTCTTCGAGATCGGCTGGCGGCTGCGCCACAAACCCGCCCCACCCACCGGCCTGGCCTGGCGCATCATCGGGACCGGGCATAGGGACCCGCGCTGGCTGCCGTACCTGCAGCCATACGGCGCGGAGGACGCGATGGCCCGGATCGACGGCATCTCCGCCTGACGATCCGGGCTTTTGTGTACCCCGCTGTACGGCGCTGTACCCCGTAACACCCGGTTCCGTACGACGGTACGGAGCGGTCCGCCCCGGGAGTCCCCTGTGCTCCCGGGGCGGACCGTCATGCGTGGCGCGGGATCACGTGTAGCGCAGTTCGCCGGGACGCACCGAGCGGCGCAGCAGCGGCAGTGACGTGGCCGCCGCCAGCAGACAGGCCGCGTAGATGCCGAGGGGGACCAGCAGCGCGTCGTACGGCACCGGGATCGCCGTGTGGTCCGAGGCGGCGGCGCCGTACCAGACGCCGATCGTCAGGCCGCCGAGGCCCGCCAGCGTGAGCGCGGGCGCCAGCGGGACCGCGGTCTCCAGCAGGGTCGCCCGCGCGAGCACCGGGTACGGCACGCCGGCCGCCACCTGGGCGGCGAGTCCCCGGCGCCGGGTGGCGACGGACTCGGCGGTGCCGACGGCGAGCGCGGCCAGGACCAGGGCGAGCGCGAGGAGGAGCGCGAGGCCGACGAGGTTCAGGCCGTTCTCGTAGAACCCGATGTCCTCCGCGTACTGGTCCGCCTCCCCGCGCAGGACCGAGAGCAGCACCTGCCGTATCCCCATGAAGCCCGAGCCGACGACCGTCACCAGCAGCACCGCGGCATGGGTACGGGCCGCGGCCCACGGGTCGTCGCGCAGTCGCTCCGCCGCGATCAGTACCGCCGGGCGCCGGGCGCGGGCGGCCACGCCCTCGCCGAGCTGCCGGGCCGAGGCACCGGTCAGCCACACCGCCACGGCACCGATCAGCAGGCACACGCCGACGACCGTGACCGGGGTGAGGGCGAACTCGAAGGGCACGTCGTGGAAGGGGGTGGTCACGATGTACACCACCGACAGCACCAGCACCGCCGTCGCCACCCGGAACAGCCGCCCCGGGCCCTCGGCCGGCCGCAGCCGCCGGATCCGTCCCAGGGGAGAGGCCACCACTCCGCGCAGCACCAGCGCGCTCACCGCCGCGCCCAGCACCGGCACTCCCACGGCCACCAGGGCGATGCCCGCCCAGGCCGCGGGGACGGGGCTGTGCCACAGCCGCAACAGGGTCGGCACGGCCACCGCCGTGGCCACCGCCGAGCCCGCCAGGCAGGCCAGCCCCGACTCCAGCGCCGCGATCCGCCGCGTCTGGCCGGGGGTGGCCCCCGCGAGCCGCAGTGCGGCCAGCCGGCGGTCGCGGTGCACCGCGCCGACCCGGGCGCACTGGCCCAGGAAGCCGAGCACGGGGATGAAGAGCAGCAGGAGCGCGGCGACCACACCGATCCGGGTACCGGGCTCGTCCAGCAGCCCGCCGCCCACGGACACCCTGTGGTGCCCCTCCAACGGCAGCAGCGCGGCGACGGCCAGCCCGAGGCCGGTCGCCAGTCCCGCCCCGACGACGGTGAGCAGGACCCGCCACCACTCCCGGCGGTCGGACCCCCGGGTGAGCAGCCAGGCCAGCCGCAGATCGGACAGCAGAGCACTCATGCCGCCACCCCCGCCCGCGCCACGGTCCCGTCCGTCAGCCGGATCTCGCGGTCCGCGTAGGCCGCGACCTGCGCGTCGTGGGTGATCAGCAGGACCGCCGTACCGGACTCGCGGGCCGTGCCGACCAGGGCCGTCATCACCTGCTCGCTCGCCAGGGAGTCCAGGGCGCCCGTCGGTTCGTCCGCGAAGACGATCCGCGGGCCGGTCACCAGGGCCCGGGCGAGGGCCACCCGCTGGGCCTGGCCGCCGCTCATCCCGCCCGGCCGCAGCCCGGCCTGCCCGCGCACCCCGAACCGCTCCAGCCACTCACCGGCCCGTTCCTGCGCCTCGCCGCGGGTCGCCCCGGCCAGCAGCAGGGGCAGGCCCACATTGTCGACGGCCGTCAGTTCGGGTATCAGCTGGCCGAACTGGAAGACCACCCCGAACTCGGTCCGCCGCAGCTCGCTGAGCCGCTTCTCCGGCAGCTCGTCCAGCCGCTCCCCGGCATACGTCACCGTCCCCTCGTCGGGGCGGACGATCCCGGCCAGGCAGTGCAGCAGGGTGCTCTTGCCGCTGCCGCTGGTCCCCGTGACGGCGAGGATCTCGCCGGCCGCCAGGTCGACCGAGGCGCCGTCCAGCGCCCGGGTCCTGCCGTGCGTCCTGGCGAGGTCCCGGGCCGCGAGCAGCGGCGTCGCCGTACCCCCGATGTCGCTCATGCTGTGTCGACCTCCGCGGTCAGTGTGGTCAGCCGGGCCGCCGTCGTCGCCATCCAACGGAGGTCCGCGTCAAGGTGGTTGAGGGCGTAGTCCGCCGAGAGGACGGTCGCCAGGTCGGCGCCCTTGGCGGTCTTGAGCGCCGTGAGTTCGCGCATCCGCTCCATGTGGGCGGCGCGTTGGGCCCGCAGATAAGCCTCCGGGTCGCCGCCGGACAGGATCGAGACGACGACCTTGGCGAAGATCTCGTTCGTCACGAAGGGCGCGGGCGGCGCGATCTCCCCTGCCCAGTGGGCGAGTTCACGCGAACCCTCGGCGGTCGAGCGGTACGCCGTCCGCTCCGGGCCGCCGTCCGAGCCGGTGCCGTCGACCTCCGCGAGACCGTCCCGGACCAGGCGTTGCAGGGTCGTGTAGACCTGCCCGTAGGCCAGCGGGCGGGCCTGCGGGAAGCGTTCGTCGTGGCGTCGCTTCAGGTCGTAGCCGTGGCTGGGTCCTTGGGCGAGCAGGCCCAGCAGGATGTGGCGGGTGCTCATGGGCATCAGTATGCACTGGATACATGTACTGAGTGAATAGTGATCAGCGGGAAACGCGCGGGTGTCCGGTACGGGAGTGGCCACGGTGCCGCCCGTACCCCAACCTGGAGGTCTGCCGTCGCGCCCACTGGGTAGGGCTGCGGTAACCGGACCGTCGCCCGACCCGACCATCCCGACCATCCCGGCAAGGAGGCCACCGTGGCCGCATCGGCATCACTTCCGCTCCCGGCCCGCTCCAAACGCGTCGCGGAGCCGTCCGCCGACCTCGAACCCGAGCTCTTCCACGTCGACTCCGAGGGCGCCTGGGCCGAGACCCCGCTCACCAGCGAACCCCCGCTGACCGACGCCGAACCCCTCACCAGCGAGCCTCCGCTCGCCGACACGGCCCCGCTCACCAGCGAGTCCGCGGTGTTCGCCGACCCGGACTCGACGAGGCCCTAGATGACAGCACCCCGGCCGGTCGAAGCCCTCGGCGAGGAGCTGTCCCGGCTCGCCGAACTGCACGGTGTCGCCACCGCCTACAGCCCCTCCCCGGACCGCGCGGTCCCTGCCTCGCCCGGCGCCGTCGTCGCCGTACTGGCCGCCCTCGGCGTCGACGCGAGCACCCCGCGGGCCGTCCGCGCCGCGCTCGCCGCCCGCCGACAGGAGCTGGCCGAACGGCTGTTGCCGCCCACCGTCGTGGGCCGGCACGGCAGCACGCCCGCCGCGCTCGACGCACTGCCCGAGGGCACCCGGTTGCACATCGAGACCGAACAGGGCGAGACCTACGACGGCACCGGGCACGGTGAGTTCGGGGCGGTCGTCGGACAACTCCCGCCCGGAGTCCACCACTTGACCGCCACCGCCCCGGACGGCCGCAGCGCCGAGGCCCATCTCGTCATCGCCCCGGACCGGTTGCCGACGCCCGCCGGACGGTCGTACGGACTGATGGTGCAGGTCTACTCGCTGCTCTCCCGGCACTCCTGGGGCATGGGCGACCTCGGTGACCTGGGCGAGCTGACCGCCTGGGCCGGGCGGGCGCTCGGCGCCGGATTCGTGCAGGTCAACCCCTTGCACGCGGCCGTGCCCGGCGCACCCACCGACCCCTCGCCCTACCGCCCGTCCTCGCGCCGCTTCCCCGACCCGGTGTATCTGCGGGTCGAGGACGTCCCCGAGTTCGCGTACGTCGAGGAGCGCGAGCAGGTGCGCGGACTCCTCGAACGAGCCGCGCGGCTGCGCGAATCCGTCCTGGAGAAGGGCGCGTTGATCGACCGCGACGCCGTGTGGGAGCTCAAGCGGGAGGCGCTGGAACTCGTACGGCGGGTCCCCCTCGGGCCCGGACGGCGGGCCGCCTACGTCGACTTCCTCGCCCGCGAGGACGAGGCGCTGGAGGACCACGCCACCTGGTCCGCCCTCGCCGAGGTGCACGGCTCGGACTGGCACCGCTGGCCCGCTGGTCTGCGCGACCCCCGCTCGGCCGAAACCGCCCGCGCCCGCGCCGAGTTGATGGACCGCGTCGACTTCCACTCCCGCCTCGCCTGGCTCACCGACACCCAACTCACCGCCGCCCAGCGGGCCGCACGGGAAGCGGGCATGCCCCTCGGAGTCGTCCACGACCTCGCCGTGGGCGTGCATCCCGACGGCGCCGACGCCTGGGCGCAGCAGGACCACTTCGCGGCCGGCATGTCGGTCGGCGCACCACCGGACGCCTTCAACTCCCTTGGCCAGGACTGGGGTTTGCCCCCGTGGCGCCCCGACCGCCTCGCGAAGTCCGGCTACGCCCCGTATCGCCGCCTGCTCCGCGCGCTCTTCCGCTACGCGGGCGCCCTGCGCATCGACCACGTCATGGGCCTGTTCCGCCTGTGGTGGGTCCCCCAGGGCGGCCCGCCCACCGAGGGCACCTACGTCCGCTACGACGCGGAGGCCATGCTCGCCGTCCTCGCGCTGGAGGCCTCGCGTGCCGGGGCGGTGGTGATCGGCGAGGACCTGGGGACCGTGGAGCCGGGTGTGCGCGAGGAGTTGCAGGAGCGCGGGGTGCTCGGCACGTCGGTGCTGTGGTTCGAACGGGACTGGGACGGCGACGGCCGGCCCCTCGCGCCCGAGACGTGGCGCGCCGACTGTCTCGCCACCGCCACCACCCACGACCTGCCGCCCACCGCGGCCCGGCTCACCGGCGAACACGTCGAACTCCGTTACCGGCTGGGCTTGTTGACCCGCCCGGTGGAGGAGGAGCGGGTCGAGGCCGCCACCGACGTGGGGGAGTGGCTGGCGCTGCTGGCCCGGCTCGGTCTCTACGAACCCGCGACGGGCGGCGGCCGGCCCGCGTCCGAGGAGGAGGCGGAGATCCACGCCGTCCACCGCTTCCTGCTCCGCACCCCCGCCCGGATGATCGGCGTCTGGCTCCCCGACACGATCGGCGACCGCCGCCCGCAGAACCTGCCCGGCACGTGGGACCAGTACCCGAACTGGCGCCTCCCGATCGCCGACGCGGACGGCCGTCCCGTGACGCTGGAGGAACTCGCCGCGTCACCGAGGCTGCACGCGCTGGTGGATGTGCTGCGGGTGGGGCTGGAGGCGGGCGCGGAAACGGGCTCGGGTGCGGAAACGGGCTCGGGTGGGGAATCGGCCGCGGGTGCGGAATCGGCCGCGGGCGGGGGTGGGTAATCGGGCTCCGGTGAGGGCGCGGGGACAGGCCCGGGCGGAGGTGCTGAGGGACGCCCGTGACGCCCGTACGCCCCATACGGCACCCCCGGGCGCGCGGCTCGTTCGGGCGTTCGCTACTTTTGCGTTGTGGACAAGAAGAACGCCCTGCGCGCCGGTGCCCTGGTTGCCGGTACGACGCTGATGATGCTGCTCATGACGTCCCCCGCGCTCGCGCTCACCCGCGACGACGGCGACGACCCGGGCAACGGCCTGAGCGTCGCCGAGACGCTGGGGCTCTTTGTCCTGTGCCCGCTGGCCCTGTTCGCGATCATCGCGGGCCTGGTCCTGGTGCTGGACAAGTCCAAGGACCGTGCGCCGAAGGCCAAGTCCGCCACCGGCACGAAGGCCTGACCCCACCTTTTCCGGAGGGCGCCCGCATCACCCACAGCGGTGAGGCGGGCGCCCTCGGCATGTCCGCCTGCCGGTTCCGCCGGTCTCACGGGCTCGGCGCGGTCAGATACCGCTGCACCGTGGGCCCGAGCCAGACCGTGATCTCCTCGCGGGTCAGCGCCACGGCCGGCGGGATGCGCAGCACATAACGGGTGAGCGCGAGCCCCAGGAGCTGGGAGGCGACCAGCCCGGCCCGCGTCGGCGCCTGCACCGGGTCGGGGCACGCCTGCCGCGCGACCGGCAGCAACTGCTCCCGGAAGATCTCCTGCATCCGCTCGGCCCCGCCCCGGTTCGTGGCGCCGACCCGGAGCATCGCCGTGAGCTCCTCGTTCTCCTCCCACATGGCGAGGAAGTGCGTCACCAGGGTGTGGCCCACCTCGTCCCGCGCGGCCGAACGCAGGTCCGGCAACCGCAGGTCGTAGGAGACGGCCGCCGCGAACAGCCCCTCCTTGTTGCCGTAGTAGCGCATCACCATCGACGGATCGATCCGCGCGTCCTTGGCGATGGCGCGGATGGTGGCGCGCTCGTAGCCGTCGGCGGCGAAGCGCTCGCGGGCGGCTTCGAGGATGGCGGCGCGAGTGGCGTCGGAGCGGCGGGGACCGGTGCCGGGGTCGGGGCTCGGGCTGGCGCTTTCGTTCATGCCAACAAGCGTAGGCCAACACGTGTTGACAGTCCAGGGAGGTGGTTCTAATCTCACCAACGAGCGTTGGCCAACAGGCGTTGGCAAACAACTGTTGATCCCAGGAGGTCGCCATGAACCGCACCGCCCGCGTCATCGTCGTCGGCTCCGGACCCACCGGCCTGCTCCTGGCCGGTGACCTCGCCGCTGCCGGCGTCCCGGTCACCCTGCTGGAGAAGCGCCCCGAGAAGATCAGCAACCTCTCCCGCGCCTTCGTCCTGCACGCCCGCACCCTGGAGCAGCTCGACGCCCGCGCCCTCGCCGACGAGCTTGAAGCCATCGGCCAACCCCTCGACCGGCTCCGCCTGTTCGGCCGCCTCACCATCGACCTCACCCCCCTCCCCTCCCGCTTCAACCACCTCCTGGTCCTCCCGCAGTACGAGGTCGAGAAGGTGCTGTTGCGGCGCGCGGTGGAGGCGGGCGTGGACTTCCGCTACGAGACCGAGCTGACCGGACTGACGCAGGACGCGGCCGGCGTGACCGTCGAGGTCCGCGGGACCACCGGACCGTCCGAGTCACTGCGCGCCGCGTACGTCGTCGGCACCGACGGAATGCGCAGCGCCGTGCGGAACGCCATCGGACTGCCCTTCCCCGGCCGCTCCGTCATCCGTTCCGTCGTCCTCGCCGACGTACTGCTCGACGAGAAGCCCGACACCCTGCTCACCGTGGCCACGGTCGGCGACGCCTTCGCCTTCATCGCGCCCTTCGGCGACGGTTACTACCGCGTCATCGGCTGGAACCGCGCCCACGACGCCGCCGACGACGAACCCCTCGACCTCGACGAGGTCAGGGAGATCGCCAGGCTCGCGCTCGGCCGTGACTTCGGGATGCGCGACGCCCGCTGGATGTCCCGCTTCCACAGCGACGAACGCCAGGCGCCCGCCTACCGGGTGGGCCGCGTCTTCCTGGCCGGCGACGCCGCGCACGTGCACACCCCGGCCGGCGGCCAGGGCATGAACACCGGCCTCCAGGACGCGGCCAACCTCGGCTGGAAACTGGCCGCGGTACTCGGCGGCCACGCGCCGCTGTCCCTCCTCGACACCTACCAGTCCGAGCGCCACCCCGTCGGCAGGGCGGTCCTGCGCAGCAGCGGCGGCATCGTCCGCCTCGCGATGGCCAAGCGCCCCTGGACCCTCGCCCTGCGCGCGGCCCTCACCACGGTCCTCGACCACGTCCCCCCGGCCCGCCGCAAGGCCCTCGGCCAACTCACCGGCATCGGCTACGCCTACCCGGCCCCCCGAGGCACCCACCCCCTGACCGGCACCCGCGCCCCCGACGTCTCCCTCGCCAACGGCACCCGCCTCTACGAGGCCCTGCGCGGCGGCCGGTTCGTACTGATCACACCGGAGCCGTACGAGAACCAGGGCACCCGCAAGAACCGGCTGGCCGCGGAGCACTGGACGAGCGACCGCCGTACGGCACTGCTGGTGCGGCCCGACGGGTATGTGGCGTGGGCGGCGGACGCGGCGGATCCGGCGGCGATCGAGAAGGCCCTGGGCGAGTACGTCGGCTGACGCCGGTGGAGCGGGGACGGGAGTGATCTCTCCGGCTGCTGGGAAGTGTTCGGAGAGGAACGCAGTCGGCGCCGCGCTGCCCATCAGTAGGGTGACACTTTTCAGCGACGGGCGGCGGGCTGCGCCGCTGGGCTGTACATTCGCCGGGTGCTCCCTCCGTATGTGGATTTCCGTCCGATCGGCAGATGCAATCTGAGCTGCCCTTTTTGCTTCGGACCCCGCCACGAAACGCCCACCATGCGTCGCGAGGAGGCATTCCGGATCGCTGCGACGCTGCGGCAGGAAGGGGTGCAGGGAGTCGTGATTTCGGGTGGGGAGCCCACGCTCCTGCCGTATCTCGGGGACTTGGTCGAGGAGTTGGGCAGTCCGCTGCCGGACGGCGGATCGCCTCCCAAGGTGGTGCTCAGCACCAACGGACTCGCGTCGCTGCGGGTGATGCAGCGCATCCTGCCGGGACTTTCGTGGATCGCGCTGCCGCTGGAATCGGCGGACGACAAAGAACACCGGGAACTCAGGAAAGGTGTCGCGCCGCACCGGGAAAGGGTTCTCGGTCTGTTGCGGGAAGTGCGTAAGAACCACGGGACGGTCGGCGTGAAACTGGGGACCGTCGTCACCCGGCGCAATGTCGCGGGAGCCCCGCGCGTCCTCGACCTCATCGAAGACTCCTGGCTTCCCGACGTCTGGAAGGTCTACCAGATGTCGGAGACCAACTACGGGGCGGACAACGGGAATTGGCTCTCCGTCGGTGACGACGAGTTCGAGGACGTGGTGGCGCGGTGCCAGGAAGCCGCCGACAAGCGGAAGGTCGCCCTGCGGGTCTACCGGAACTCCACCCGGACGGGCAGCTATTTCTTCATCGACCCCGACGCCGAGGTCGTCGTGATCGACGACGGTGAGGAACGGCGGCTCGGCAACTTCTTCGACCTGCTCCAGGACGACGGGGTCCGCCCGTCCAGTCTGGTCCTGCCGTCCAGGAACGTCGCGAACTTCGTCGACACCTATACCCATCCGGAACGCTGAGAGGGCTGTCATGACGGCGCACGTACGCGTGGGGGTTCAGGCCATCGTCCGCTCCGGCGAGCGCGTCCTGCTGGGGCTGCGGGCCAATACCTTCGGCGCCGGCAGCTGGGGGCTGCCGGGCGGGCATCTCGAGATCGGCGAGACGCTGACCGGAGCCGCCTGCCGCGAACTGGAGGAGGAGACCGGGGTCCGCGCCCGGGCCGCGCGCGTCGTCTGCGTCACCGACCCGGATCCGGCCGCCAACCATCACATGCAGGTCGGCGTGGAGATCCCGGCCTACACGGGCGAGATCCAGGTACGCGAACCGGACCGGTGCGAACGCTGGGAGTTCTGGCCGCTCGACGCGCTGCCGACACCGTTGTTCGTGGGATCGGTGGACGTGCTGGACAGGATCAGGGGCGGGGTACTTCTCCCCTCCTGACGCTCGCCCTGACCCGTACGGAGGCGAGCGCCCCCATCTCCGAGCGCAGTGCGGCCTTGTGCTGTTCCTGGTTGGCCTCGAACTCCTGCCAGGTACTGGAGAGTTCCCACTGCGCCCGGAACTCCTCCAGGCTGTCGGCGTAGTACCGGCTGTCCCTCCTGAACTCCACCTCGAAGACGCTCATGCCCCGCCGGGTCCGGCGCTGCGGATTCGACGTGATGTACGGCTCGAAGAACCCGACGTTCGAGGTGAGCAGAGTGGAGCCGCTGACGTCCAGAGAGGTGATCCGCAGTTCGATCCGGCCCGGGTACATCGCCTTGAGCAGCTTGTACGACTCGACCACGGGAAGAAAGGTGTTGTTGTACGAGGGGCTGCTCTCCACCAGTTCCACGATGTTCTGGTAATTGCCCGGTTCGGAAGCGGCGTTGTGCGGCATGAAGGCGGCGAGGCTGTTCCACGGACTGCTGATGACGACGTTGAAACGGACTCCGCGCGCCAGCGCGTCCTTGACCCGTCCGTAGAAGAGCCGGGTCTCCTCCAGGAAGTAGGAGGCGCCGGCGTGGGCGATGAGTCGGATGACGCTCGGCTCCTCCTCCAGGGCCCTCCTCTTGGCGTCGTTGCGCTCGGTGTTCTCCTGGGGCTTGTACACCTTCTCGATGCGGTACGGGAGTTCGTCGTCCGGAGTGATGGCCGCCCGCATGTCCGCCAGTTCGTCCTGGAGGATGTGCGTCTGGGGATGCTCCTGGCCGAGGTCGGGAGAGGCGACGGCGCGGCCCGTCGCCGTGGCGAAGGCCTGCACGGCCGCCGTCGTACGCTCGTTGGCCTGTCCGCCCCAGCCGTCCGCGGCCGCGAACTCCGTTGCGGCGAGGGTGGCTTGGGCGATGATCGTCTCGCGGTGCTCCAGACCGAGCGCCACCTGCACGGAGACCTGGAGGAACTCCAGCTCGGCCAGGTTCTGCGGGCTCGGGTCGGCGTCGTAGCGTGCCGCGGCCAGGGCGATGCGCGCGCCCAGGGCCCTGGGGTGTTCGCCGCCCTCGTTCTCGACGAAGAGGGCCACCGACTCGGCGAAGCTGTCCACCGCGCCGTGCAGGTCCTGGTCGTCGCCCGACGCCCTGGCCAGGTCCAGGCGTACCCGGTCGGCGGTCAGCCGGGTCTCCACGTCCTTCTCCCGTTCGTACTTCAGCGAGTCGAAGGCCTTGTCGGCCCAGACGGCGGCCGCCTTCGGATCGCCCAACTGGAGGCTGACGGCGGCCAGGTTGGCGAGGATGGCCGGGACTTCGTAGGTCTCGTACTCATGGGCGCGGGTGAGCGCGCAGTTCAGCACGGCACGGGCGCGCACCAGGTCGCCCTGCTCGGCGAGCAGGGACCCGAGGTGGTTCCAGAGCTCCGGCTCCTTGTACACGACCTGGTCGATCTCCGAGAGCTCCATGGTGCGCAGCGTTATGTCGGTCAGGTCGGCGGCGGCCTTGCTCAGACCGAGGGCGAGCAACAGCTCGACCAGGTGGGTGTAGCGGGCGATCCGCTGGGGCTCCTCCTCCCACGGGACCTGTCCGTCGCGCAGGCGGTCGACGTAGTGGATGAGGGCCGCTTCGGATTCCCGCACCGAGTTCTGTGTTTCCGGGCCGCCGTCCTCGTGTTCCGCCATTTCCTCCGCGGTCGATATCGCCTCGTCGAGGTCACTGATTTCGTTCATCGATCAGTTTCCTTCCGGCGGGCGTCGTGTACGCCGGCTCGGGTCGGTCCTCGTCCATTGCGGGCGAACGCTGCCATATCCCCTGTCGTGGAGAATCTGGCCGGCCCGTGTGCGCCTCTCCGCTTTCCTGACCCCTGTGACGGCCGAGGGCTGAGGCTGTGAAGGCAAGGACAGTTTGTAGTTCTCGAACAGCCTGAGCGCCTCCTTCACGGAGATGGCGAAAGCCTCGTCGCTCTCCTCGGACGACGTCCCCCTGGGCTTGACCAGCAGGCCGAAGACGACGGGCGGATCGACCTGCCGGGTCTCCTCGATCGGGCTGCCGGCGTAGGCGGAGGGATCGCGGAGCGTGCGCTCGCAGCGCAGCCGCAGGGCCTTCACCTTGAGGTTGGGGCCGTCGTGGTACATGGCGTCGGGCTCGACGACCTTGCCCACCAGGGGCTTGGGGTCGACGGAGACGGTCGCCCGCCAGAGCTGCCCCGCCTGTGCCTCGCCGAAGTTGGTCGTGGACAGCGGGCCCGTCGTGCCGTTCAGTTCGAGTCGGAGCAGGGCGAGGTCCGAGGGTGTGTTGCCCCAGAGGATGTGCGCGGGGGTCCCGTCCCGGAGATGCAGGGTCGGCTTCGCGGAGAGGACATCACGTCCCAGTGAGTGCGCGGCCGTCAGTGCGAATGTGCGTGCGATACGCAGGCCGGACGCTATGCGTGTTCCCGCGAGATATAACTCGATCAAATGCTCGTCCCGCGCCATGTTCGGCCCCCGTCTGTTCCCCTGCGCGTTCCAGAAGTCTCACCCGGAAAGAGCAATGTTAACCGTGATCAGGTTTTTTCGACCGGCTCTTCCCGACCGATGTTTCCCATGATGCCGAAGAGCCGGATGTGGTCACGCTCAGTTTGATTCCGAGGAAGCAGGACGGAGGGGAGGGAGTGGATCTTTTCCGTTCGCCGTGGATGTCGGCCAGCAGGAGATCGAGGAGTTCGCTGTCGGCCGCCGCGGATTCCTCGACCCGGTCGGTGAACTTCTTCCAGAGGCCGTCGGCCTTGCTGGGGAGGCGGACGTCCTCGCCCTGGTCGTGCCACTCCTCCCAGGCCTCCAGCCACCGCCGCATGCCCTCGAACGACTCCTCGCAGGCCTCGCGCAGCTTCTCGGAGCTGTAGAGCTCGATGCGTGCCGCCAGCGTGGCGGCGGAGTGCAGGGCATCGTTGCGCACGCCTTCGAGCTGCGGGAGGTCGAAGGTCTGCCGGGTGTGGGCGCGGAGCTGGGCGTAGGTGTGCACCGTGCTCATCAGGTCGTCGTACGTGGCCACCCGGCGGTCCCAGATCCGGCGCTCCCTCTCGCGTCTCGACGTCGCCCGCTGGGTGATCCAGGCGGCGCTGAGGGTGGCCGTCGCGCCCAGGGACGTGCCGATGATCGCGGCCTCTGCCGGGGTGATTCTCACGCCGTCATGATGAGGTGACGGTGGTCCGGACGGAACGCCTCCGGTGGTGACGGCTCCTTCGGGGTGACTCCTCCGGAGGGGCTGGCCCCTTCAGGGTGAACGCCTCCGGTGGTCCCGGCCCCCTCAGGCTGAACATCTCCCGTGGTGATCGCTCCGTCCGCGTCGCGCGCTCCCCGGCCGCGGAGTCACTCCGCCGCCCGCTGGGTCCCCGCCAGCAACTCCCTCAGCAGGTCGGCCAGTTGGCCGGCCCGCTCCCCGTCGAGGGCGGTGGACAGGGCCTCCTGCTGGGCCGCAAGCCCGGCCCCCACCGCCTCGTCGATCAGCGTCAACCCCTTCTCCGTCAGGGTCACTCGGAGACCCCGCCGGTCGTGCGGGTCGGGGGAGCGGCGGAGCAGGCCGGCCCGTTCCAGTTTGTCGAGGCGGCCGGTCATGCCGCCCGTGGTGAGCATCAGCGTCGCCGAGAGCCGGCGCGGCGAGAGGGTGTACGGCTCGCCGGCCCGGCGCAGGGTCGCGAGGACGTCGAACTCGCCGCGCGAGATGCCGTGCGGCGCGTACGCCTTCTCCATGCGGTCGCCCATGGCCCGCGAGAGCCGGAAGATCCGCCCGAAGACCTCCATCGCGGCGGTGTCGAGATCGGGCCGCACCGCCGCCCACTGCTCGACGATCGCGTCGACGGGGTCCTTGCGCTGCTCAGGGCGTGCACTCATGCGTCGAGTATCGGTGGGACGACGGGTTGTCCGCAAGAAAGTGACTTGACGGAAAGTTGCTTGCGACTAAGCTAATTAGCGGCAAGTTACTCATGAAGGGGATGGCATGAACCGCTCCGCCACCATCGTCCTCACCGCCCTCGCCCCGATCTCCTGGGGCACCACCTACGCCGTCACCACCCAGTTCCTCCCGCCCGACCGCCCCCTCTTCACCGGCCTGATGCGGGCCCTCCCCGCCGGTCTCGTGCTGCTCGCGCTGGCCCGGGTGCTGCCGCGCGGGGCCTGGTGGTGGAAGGCGACCGTGCTCGGCGCGCTGAACATCGGCGCCTTCTTTCCGCTGCTGTTCCTGTCCGCGTACCGGCTCCCGGGCGGCATGGCCTCGGTCGTCGGGTCGATCGGGCCGCTGATCGTCGTAGGCCTCTCGGCGGCCCTGCTGGGGCAGCGGCCCACGGCCCGGAGCGTGCTCACCGGCGCCCTCGCGGCCTTCGGCGTCAGCCTCGTCGTACTGAAGGCGGCCGGAGCGCTCGACCCGGTCGGTGTGCTCGCGGCCCTCGCGTCCACGGCCTCGATGTCCACCGGCACCGTGCTCACCAAGCGGTGGGGCCGCCCGGACGGCGTCGGCCCGCTCGCGCTCACCGGCTGGCAGCTCACCGCCGGCGGGCTGCTCATAGCCCCCGTCGCCTTCCTCGCCGAGGGGGCGCCGCCCGCGCTCGACGGGCGGGCGGTCGGCGGCTATCTGTACCTCGCGCTGGCGAACACGGCGGTCGCGTACTGGCTCTGGTTCCGCGGCATCGGCCGGCTCTCCGCCACCCAGGTCACCCTCCTCGGCCCGCTCTCCCCGCTGACCGCGGCCGTCGTCGGCTGGGCGGCCCTCGGCCAGGCGCTCGCGCCCTTGCAGGTGGCGGGGATGGCGCTGGCGTTCGGCGCGACGGTCGCCGGGCAGATCGGGGCGCGTCCCCCTGCCGCTTCCGTCCGAGGGGTAGCGTCACGCGGGAACGCCGTGACGCAACGCCGGAGGCGCCCGTGGCCGATGCATCCTGCCCCAGTTGTGGCAAGCCGCTCACCGCGCGGACGGGCCGTACCGGTCGCCGCTCCGTGTACTGCTCCGCCGCCTGTCGGCAGAAGGCCTACCGGGAGCGACAGGGGAGTGCCGAGGTCGGTGTCGAGGGGCTGATCAAGGAGATCGGCCGGCAGGTGGAGGAACTGGTGCCGCAGCCGCCCTCCGTCTTCTACTCCGGGGTGACGGAACTGTCCTCGTCCGTCGCGCGGCTGCGGCGGGTGGCCCGCACGGCGCGCGACACCGCTCAGGAATCCGTCACCCACGCACCCGTTACGGAAGTCCCCGCCCTCTCCGAAGTCCCGCTCGACGAAGGGGACTTCGCCGCGCTCGTCGAGTCCCACCGGCGGGAGATCCAGGTCCACTGCTACCGCATGACCGGGTCGTACGACGACGCCGAGGACCTGGTGCAGGAGACGTTCCTGCGGGCCTGGCGGGCCCGGGACACCTTTCAGGGGCGGGCCGGTGCCCGTACGTGGCTGTACCGCATCGCCACCAACGCCTGCCTGGACTTCCAGCGCCGTACGGCCCGCCGCCCGGGGCGCTACGAGCCGTTGCCCGGCATGAACCACGGTGGCGGGGAGCCGCCCGCCCGGATCACCTGGCTACAGCCCTACCCCGACGACGAGTTGCCCTCCGCAGAGGAGCAGCCGGAGGCCGCTGCCGTCTCCCGCGAGACCCTGGAGCTGATCTTCCTGGCCGCCGTCCAGCATCTCCCGCCGCGCCAGCGCGCGGTGCTGGTGCTGCGCGATGTGCTCGGACTCACCGCCGCCGAGACCGGCGAGGCCCTCGACATGACCGTGGCCTCGGTCAACAGCGCGCTGCAACGCGCCCGCCCCACCCTGCGCGACCGGCTCCCCGGCCGCCGTGCGGACTGGAGCGCCGACGGACCCACCGAGCATCAACGCACCCTGGTCAAGCGGTACATGGCCGCCGCCGAACGCCTCGACCTGTCCGAGGTCGCCGCGCTGCTCAGCGAGGACGTCACCCTCACCATGCCGCCGAACCCGTTCTGGTTCGTCGGTCGTGACGCGCTGGTGGAGTTCCTGAGCCTGAGTCTCGACGCCAACTCGCCCATGTTCCTGGGCCATTGGCGCCACCTCCCCGCCCGCGCCAACGGGCAGCTCGCGGCGGGTGGTTACGTCCGACGCCCCGGTACGACCGTCTACCGCGCCCAGGTTCTCGACGTGCTCCGCTTCGGCGCCGACGACCGGATCGTGGAGATCACCTCCTTCGAACCGCACCTGTTCCCGGCCTTCGGACTGCCCCTGCGGCTGTGACCGATGAGTGGCGGGCTCCCTGTGCGTCTGTATGGCCGACATGAACGACACGTACATCACGACCCGCAAGGAGATCACCATGCTGCTCACCGACAAGACCGCGGTCGTCTACGGCGCCGGCGGCTCGATCGGCGGTGCGGTCGCCCGTGCCTTCGCCGCCGAGGGCGCCCGTGTCCACCTCGTGGGGCGCACCCGGGAGACGCTGGAGGCCGTGGCCGCCGACATCAAGGACGCCGAGGTGGCCGTCGTCGACGCGCTCGACGAGACGGCCGTCACCGAACACCTCGCCAGGGTCGGGGACTTGGACATCTCCTTCAACCTCGTCTCGCGCGGCGACGTACAGGGCCTGCCGATGACCGAGATGGCCGTCGACGACTTCCTGCGGCCCGTCATCAACGGCACCCGCGCCAACTTCATCACCGCACGCGCCGCCGCCCGCCGCATGGCCGAGCGCGGCTCCGGCGTCGTCCTCACCCTCAACAGCGGTTCCGCGCACGGCAGTCCGATGATGGGCGGCACCGGTCCGGCCGACGCGGCGACCGACAGCCTGGTGCGCAACCTGGCGATGGAGCTGGGCCCGCGCGGGGTGCGGGCGGTCGGGATCTGGGCCGCGGGCATTCCCGAGACGCTCACGATCGAGAAGCTCGGCAAGGTCAACCCCGACCTCAACCAGGCGGCGATCCAGGGCATCCTGGACCACCTGTCGAGCCTGCGCATGACCCGCCGCAACCCCACCCTCGCCGAGATCACCGCGACCGCCGTGTTCCTCGCCTCGGACCACGCGGCGAGCATCACCGGCACGTTCGTCAACGTCACCGGCGGGATGTTCCCGGGCTGAGGGACGGCGAAGGGCGCCCGGCCGCACGCCGGGCGCCCTCATGGCCATAGCAGAAGTGACTACGAAGCGGCCGCGTCCGCGGCCTGGGCCTTCAGGGCGCGTTCCACGCCCGAGCGGGACTCCGAGACCAGGCGGCGCAGGGCCGCGTTGGGGTCGGCGGTGGTCAGCCAGGTGTCCGTGCGGTGCAGGGTGTCCTGGGAGACCTGGATCGACGGGTAGAGGCCGACCGCGATCTGCTGGGCGATCTCGTGCGAACGGGCGTCCCAGATCTCCTTGACCGCCGCGAAGTACTTCTCCGTGTACGGCGCCAGGAGTTCGCGCTGGTCGGTCTGGACGAAGCCCGAAATGACCGCTTCCTGAAGGGCGTTGGGGAGCTTGTCGGACTCGACGACCTGCGCCCAGGCCTCCGCCTTCGCCTCCTCGGTCGGACGGGCGGCACGGGCGGTCGCCGCGTGGCGCTCACCGGCGGCCGTCCTGTCCCGCTCGTACTCGCCGGCGATCTCCGTCTCGTCGAACCGGCCCACGGACGCGAGGCGTTCGACGAACGCCCAGCGCAGCTCGGTGTCGACGGCCAGCCCCTCGATGGTCTGCGTGCCCTCCAACAGGGCGTCCAGCAGGTCGAGTTGCTCCGGGGTGCGGGCCGTGGACGCGAACGCGCGGGCCCACGCGAGCTGGTGGTCGCTCGCGGCCTCCGCGGAGCGCAGGTGCGCCAGCGTGGCGTCCGTCCAGCGGGTGAGCAGCGCCTCGCGGGCGGCCGGGTCGGCGTACAGCTCGATCGCGAGCTTCACCTGCCGTTGCAGCGACTGCACGACACCGATGTCGGACTCCTTGCCGATGCCCGAGAGGACGAGGGAGAGGTAGTCACGGGTGGCGAGTTCGGCGTCGCGGGTCATGTCCCAGGCCGAGGCCCAGCACAGGGCGCGGGGCAGCGAGGACTCGAAGTCGCCCAGGTGCTCGGTGACGAACGCGAGGGACTGCTCGTCGAGGCGGACCTTCGCGTACGACAGGTCGTCGTCGTTGAGCAGCACCACGTCCGGACGGCGCTTGCCGACCAGCTGCGGTACGGCGGTCAACTCACCGTCCACGTCCAGCTCGACGCGCTCGTCGCGCACCAACTTGCCGGTGTCCTCGTCGAGTTCGTACAGGCCGACCGCGATGCGATGCGGGCGCAGGGTCGGCTCGCCCTTGGCACCGGCGGGCAGGGCCGGGGCCTCCTGGCGGATCGCGAACGCGGTGATCACACCGTCCGCGTCCGTCTCGATCTCCGGGCGCAGGATGTTGATGCCGGCGGTCTGGAGCCACGCCTTCGACCAGGCGCTCAGGTCGCGCCCGGAGGTCTCCTCCAGCGCGCCGAGCAGGTCGGACAGGCGGGTGTTGCCGAACGCGTGCCGCTTGAAGTACGCCTGCACGCCCGCGAAGAACTCGTCCATGCCGACGTACGCGACGAGCTGCTTCAGCACGCTCGCGCCCTTGGCGTAGGTGATGCCGTCGAAGTTGACGAGGACGTCGTCCAGGTCGCGGATCTCGGCCATGATCGGGTGCGTGGACGGCAGTTGGTCCTGCCGGTACGCCCAGGTCTTCATCGAGTTGGCGAACGTTGTCCACGAGTGCGGCCAGCGCGAGTCCGGCGCGTACGCCTGGCAGGCGATGGAGGTGTAGGTGGCGAACGACTCGTTCAGCCACAGGTCGTTCCACCACTCCATGGTCACGAGGTCGCCGAACCACATGTGGGCCAGCTCGTGCAGGATGGTCTCCGCGCGCACCTCGTAGGCGGCGTCGGTCACCTTGGAACGGAAGACGTACTGGTCCCGGATGGTGACGGCACCGGCGTTCTCCATCGCGCCCGCGTTGAACTCCGGGACGAACAGCTGGTCGTACTTCTTGAAGGGGTACGCGTAGTCGAACTTCTCCTGGAACCAGTCGAAGCCCTGCCGCGTCACCTCGAAGATCGCGTCCGAGTCGAGGAACTCCGCGAGCGAGGGCCGGCAGTAGATGCCGAGCGGGACGGACTGCCCGTCCTTTTCATAGACGCTGTGGACGGAGTGGTACGGCCCGACGATCAGCGCCGTGATGTACGTCGAGATGCGGGGCGTCGGCTCGAACACCCAGGTGTCGTCCCGGGGTTCGGGCGTCGGGGAGTTGGAGATGACGGTCCAGCCCGTCGGCGCCTTCACGGTGAACTGGAAGGTGGCCTTGAGATCCGGCTGCTCGAAGCTCGCGAACACGCGGCGCGCGTCCGGGACCTCGAACTGGGTGTAGAGGTACGCCTGTTGGTCGACCGGGTCGACGAACCGGTGCAGGCCCTCACCGGTGTTGGTGTACGCGCAGTCCGCGACCACGCGCAGGACGTTGGGCCCTTCCAGCAGCCCGGCCAGCGCGATCCGCGAGTCCTTGAAGACCGCGTCGGGGTCGAGCGGGTCGCCGTTCAGCGTCACCTCGTGGACGGCCGGGGCGACCAGGTCGATGAAGGACTCGGTGCCGCCCTCCGTCACATCGAAGCGCACCGTCGTCGCGGACCTGTAGGTCCCGCCCTCCTGCGCGCCGGAGAGGTCGAGATCGATCTCGTACGAGTCAACGGTGAGCAGCGTCGCCCGCTGCTGCGCCTCTTCGCGAGTCAGGTTTGTGCCAGGCACGCGGTCATCTCCTCGTTATGTGTGGGTTGCGCCATCCTTCCACGGGACCTGCGGAGAACGCGATGTCCGTATCCCGCCGGTCAGCGGGGCGGACGAGCGCGAGCCTGGAGTCATGACGACGTACACGGCACGACCCATCGACCCCACGGTTCTGAAGGAGCTGCGCTCTGCTGACGATGCGGGGCGCGGAATGGTTCCCACGACGGACGAGGAGGGCGGCGCTCCGCTCCGCTGCTGCCTGCGCCGCAGCGAGCCGGGCGAGCGGATCGCCCTGGTCTCCTACGCCCCGGTGCGCCGCTGGGCGGCACAGGCGGGGGCGTACGACGAGGTGGGGCCGGTGTTCGTCCACGCGGAGGAGTGCGGGGGGCCTGCGGCCGGCTCGGGGTACCCGCTCGGGGACGCCCACCGCGTGCTGCGCCGCTACTCGGCCGAGGGCCGCATCCTCGGCGGCGAACTCGTCGACACCCTGGACGACGAGGCCTTCCAGCGGGCCTTCGACGACCCGGACGTGGTGGTTGTCCACGTCCGGGCCGTCGAGTACGGCTGCTTCTTCTACGAGGTACGCAGGGCTTCATGATGAGGGATCTCGCCCCCGCCGCCCCTACCCGTCCCATCCCTCTGGGGCTCCGCCCCGGACCCCGCTCCTCAAACGCCGGACGGGCTGATTCTCAGCCCGTCCGGCGTTTGAGGACGAGGCCGTTCAGGCCGAAGCGGGGGTCTGGGGGCGGCAGCCCCCGTGGATGGGACGGGTAGGGGCGGCGGGGGCGAGGAACCCGGGTCAGCCCTGGAGTTCTGCCGCCACCAGCTCCGCGATCTGCACGGCGTTCAGCGCAGCGCCCTTGCGGAGGTTGTCGTTGGAGATGAACAGGGCGAGGCCGTGCTCGACCGTCTCGTCCGCGCGGATGCGGCCGACGTAGGACGGGTCCTGGCCGGCGGCCTGGAGGGGGGTCGGGATGTCGGAGAGGGCCACGCCCGGCGCGCCGCCGAGGAGTTCCGTCGCGCGCTCCACGGAGATCGGGCGGGCGAAGCGGGCGTTGACCTGGAGGGAGTGGCCGGAGAAGACCGGCACCCGGACGCAGGTGCCGGAGACCTTCAGCCCGGGGATCTCCAGGATCTTGCGGGACTCGTTGCGGAGCTTCTGCTCCTCGTCGGTCTCGTTCAGGCCGTCGTCGACGATCGAGCCCGCGAGCGGCAGCACGTTGAAGGCGATGGGCCGCTTGTAGACCTGCGGCTCGGGGAAGTCGACCGCGCCGCCGTCGTGCGTGAGCCTGTCCGCGTCGGCGACGACCTTCAGCGCCTGCCCGTGCAGCTCGGCCACCCCGGCCACTCCGGAACCGGACACCGCCTGGTACGTGGCGACGACCAGCGCCTCAAGGCCGGCCTCCGCGTGCAGCGGCTTCAGGACCGGCATCGCGGCCATCGTCGTGCAGTTCGGGTTGGCGATGATGCCCTTGGGGCGGTCGACGATCGCGTGCGGGTTCACCTCGGAGACCACGAGGGGTACGTCCGGGTCCTTGCGCCAGGCGGAGGAGTTGTCGACGACGACCGCACCCTGCGAGGCGACCTTCTCGGCCAGCGCCTTCGAGGTCGCGCCGCCCGCCGAGAACAGCACGATGTCGAGGCCGGAGTAGTCGGCGGTGGCCGCGTCCTCCACCGTCACCCCGTCGAGGACCGTCCCCGCCGAACGGGCCGAGGCGAACAGACGCAGCTCGGTCGTCGGAAAGTCCCGCTCGACGAGGATCCTGCGCATGACCGTGCCGACCTGACCGGTGGCTCCGACGATTCCGACCCTCACAGCGACTCCTTCACCTGTTCCTGTACATCTGCGGCGTTTCCATCATGCGGCCGCCCCGGGTCCACCTGTCCAATTCTTTGCCCCGCATGCCCGAGGAGTGGGACACGACCCTTGCCAGTGTGACCTACGTCTCCGAACGTTTCCGTGCGCTGCGGCGTCGTAGAGGAAACGCGGGAAGGGGGTGGCTTGTGCTGCGCAGAAAGGTCCGGCGGGTCCGGGAGGGCGACGATCCACTGGACGCGGCCCAGGAGCGGCGGGTGCGGGCGGTGCTCGCGCTCGGCGGGGTGCCGCAGGCGGATCTGCCGGACGGGGTCCAGCAGGTGCGGCTGCGGTTGCTGGAGCGGGCGGCGAAGGGCGACGAGGCACCGCGCGACGTCTCGGCGTGGGCGGCGGTCGTCGCCTCGAACTTCGCCATGGACTGGCACCGGGCCAGGCGCCGCCAGGAGCGGGTGGGGGAGCGGCTGGCCTCCCTGCGCCAGCTCGCGCACCCCTCCGGCGAGGACACGAGCGTCCTGTCCCTCGCGGTGGCCCAGGGCCTGGACGAACTGCCCGACCAGCAGCGCCAGGTCCTCGTCCTCCGTTTCTTCGCCGATCTGCCGGTGCGTTCCATAGCGGACGAGCTGGGCATCCCGGAGGGCACGGTCAAGAGCAGGCTGCACACGGCGGTCCGCGCACTGCGCGACCGCCTGCACGAGGACGAGGTGGTGTGACGTGGCCACGCAGAACGAGGAGTACGACGGCGTGGACGCGCTGATGGCCGCGATCACGGGCGAGCCGGTGCCGGAAGCGGCCCGCGCGGACGCCGCCTACCGTGCCGAGCACCGGGCCGCCACGGCCGATGTGGCGCTGCTGCGCGAGCAGTTGGGGATCATCGGGGAGGCCCTGGCCGCGGAGGAGCCCGTGCCCGAGGCGCGCGGCACGCTCACGGCGCGACCGCGACGCCGTCCGGCCCTGCGCGCCCTCGCCTACGGCACGCTCGCGATGGCGGTGGTGATCGGGATGATCACCGGGCTCGCCTGGCTGGTCGCGCACAACGGGGGCGCGGACTCCGCTTCGAGCAGCAGCGCGGACTCCGGGTCCAAGGTGGCGGGCGGCTCCGGCGGGGGCTCCAGTGCCCCGGGCCCGTTGTCGGACCCGGAGCTGTACGTCGCCTGCTCCAGCCTCCTCGTCGAGGGGACCGTGACGAACGTACAGCCGGGTTCGGACCCGCGGAAACGGATCACGGTCGCCGTCACCCGCTCCTACCGGCCCGCGCACGGCCCGGCCGATGTCACGGTCGTGCTGCCCGCCGGGGCGAGCCCGGCGCCGCGCCAGGGGCAGCATGTGCTGGTCGGCGTCCCGAAGGGCGCGCACACGGCGAACCTCTGGGTCGTCGGCGAGGACGCCGTCGCCGCGGACCGCGCCGCGATCGTGGACGCCCTGAGCCATGGCGGTACGGTCACCTGCCCGGCCGCCTGACAGCGAGAAGGGCGGGCGCCCGCACGGACGCCCGCCCCGTCTGTCGCACGTCGTGCTACGACGTGACCTTCTCGATCTTCACGCTGCCCAGGCCCGCGACCGTGCCGTGGGCGTTGACCAGCTGGACCCGGCCGAAGAACTCACGGCCCGCCGGAGCCGCCGCCAGGGCGGTGACGCTGCCGGAGACGGTCGCCGAGGCGCCCGTCGCGAGCTTGACCGGCGTCGAGTCGTCGACGGTGACCGTGCCGAGCGCGGCCGAGTAGAACACGTCCAGGTAGTCGTACGCGGTCGACCCGGACGGCACCGAGTAGCCCGCGACCTCGATCGTGTAGGTCCCGGCGGCCGGGTTGGCGATCGAGACCGCCTCCTCCGAGTCGCCGTCGGCGGACTGGCCGACGACCGTACCGGCGGCGTTCTTCACCGTCAGGTCCAGGTCCGCCGCCGTGTCCGAGACGTTGCCGATGGACACGTCCAGGGAGGTGGCGCCGGCGGGGACGTCGACCGTGGTGGTCTGCGTGACGCCCTCGGTGATGGTGGGCCGCGCGGTCAGCGAGGAACCGAGCGGGCCGCCCGTCAGCGTGCCGTCCAGCGCCGCGTACTTGTTGGTCACCTTCCACGAGGCGGTGGCCGGGACGCCGACCTTGGCCTCGGGCACGGTCACGGTCTCCGGGTCGAAGACCGCGCCGAGGACGGTGGCGTCCAGCTTGTACGGGTTGTCGAGCAGCGGCGAGGTGCGGCGCGCCTCGACCTCGATCTCCCAGACACCGGCCTGCGGGTCGGCGTACGAGCGCACGTCGGGCTTGCAGCCGTTGCCGTCGAGGTAGTTGTTGTAGCAGTACGGGGTGCCCGTGTTCTCGACCGGAACGCCGTACGGGTGGATCGAGATGAACCGCGTCTGGCTCTTGTCCTTCAGCCCGCCGATCGCGACCTCGAAGGCCTTGGCGCCCTCGGGGACGGTCACGAAGTACGACTGCGTGCTGTTGCGCTGCACCGAACTCGACTTGGAGAAGGTGTAGTTGACGGGAGTCGAGACCACGACCGTCGCCAGGATCTGCTTGTCGACGCCCTCGGTCCTCGGGTCGTCGACCTCAAGGATCGCGCTCTTGATGCCCGAACTCTTCGGCGCCGCCTGCACCTTGACGGTCACCGGCTGGTTCAGCGGCAGCTTGACCTCGTCGGAGCCGACGATCCGGAAGGTGCCGCCGGCGTTGTTCGCGATGCTCAGCTCGTGCCGAACCGCCTTGTCCGCGCCGGTGGTTCGCGTGATGACGACGTCGTACGTCTTCTTCGCGCCGGCCTTGAGGCCGCCCTCGCGGTCGTAGAGTCCCGTGCCGAAGCCCGGGGTCTTCAGCGCGTAGTCGATCGCGGTGTCGACGGGGGCCTTCACCGTGTACTCGTGGGCGGTGGCGCCGTCCCTGATGGACTGCCACGCGTCCACGATGTCGATGCTGCCCGCGCCCTCCTCGTAGGCCTGAACGCCCTTGATGTGATGGGCCGTTGAGGTCAGCGCGGTGCGCAGGGTCGCCGGGGTGAGGGCGATGTGCCTCTGCTTGGCGGCGCTCAGCAGCAGCGCCGAGGCGCCCGCGGCCTGCGGGGAGGCCATCGAGGTGCCCTGGAGCATCGAGTAGCCGGCCGGCAGGGTGTAGCCCGCCTCGGCGACCGGGGAGCCCGGCAGCCAGGTCTGGGTGGAGTTGATCGAGGCACCGGGCGCGACGAGCGTCGGCGTGAAGCCGCCGTCCTCACGCGGGCCGCGCGAGGAGAACGGCAGCAGCTGGTACTTCTTCTCCACCTGGGAGCCGTAGTTGGAGGCCCAGGTCTCCTTGGAGATGGCCGCGCCGACCGAGATCACCTTGTCGGCCAGGCCGGGGTCGCCGATCGTGTTGGCGCCCGGACCGGAGTTGCCGGCCGAGATCACGAGCTGCACGCCGTAGGTGTCGATGAGCCGCGTGTACAGCTCGGCGCGCGCGTTGTTGCCGTCGTTCAGCGCGGGCAGGCCGCCGATCGACATGTTGACGATGTCGACACCGCGGTTCGCGACGAGGTCGATCATGCCCTCGGTGAGCGCCACGTTGGTGCAGCCGCCGGTCCAGGTGCAGGCACGGGACGACACGATCTTCGCGCCGGGGGCCGCGCCGTTCATCCTGCCGCCGAACAGGCCGTTGGCCGCGGTGATGCCGGCGACGTGGGTGCCGTGCTCGGACTCGATGACGCCGATGTTGACGAAGTCGGCGGTCTTGCCGACCCACGACCCGCCGTACGGGTCCATGGGTACGTCCTTGCGGATCTGCACCACGAACGGCTGCCGCTCGACGACGTCCGTCGCCGGGTTGTCGGTACCGAAGTAGCCGATCTGGTACCCGTCCTTGTACGGCTTCATCGGCGTGTCGTCGCCGAAGTCGTGGTTGTTGTTCAGGTCGACCGTCACCGTGCCGGCCGCCGGGTCGTAGAGCACGCCCCACGAGTCGGTGGTGTCACCGTCCCGGTTCGCGTCGCCCGCCGCGTCACCGCCGGTGGTGTACGACTCCCTGAACGTGCTGATCTCGTACGACCCCGCCGGCGCCGTCCACGTCGAGCCGCCGTAGGTGAAGGTCGGGCCGGACACGGCGGTCACCATCGGGCGCCAGGTCTGGTCGCTGTCGACGATCGGGTCGGTCGAGGTGACCCAGTCGACGATCTTGCGCTCGCCGGTGGTGGTCTTCTGGAGCGCCGGGTGGCCGAGGTCGACGCCGGAGTCGAGGATGCCGATGGTGATGCCCCGGCCGTCCGCCTTCGGGTTCTTCTTCACGAAGTCGACGGCGCCCGTCTCGAAGGACGGGTTGTACGGGTTCTCGGCGGGAGTGGTCTTGCCCGGCCCCGAGTAGGTGACGGTCTTCGTCGCCTTGGCGGCGCCCTTCGCGGTGTCCGCGCTCGGGGTCGGGTCGTCGAGCGCGATCTCCTGGCGCAGGTCGATCGCGTGCACGGAGGACAGCTTCGCGGCGGCGGCGATGGCCGAATCGGCCCTGCCCGTCGGGACGGTGGCGCGGACGTAGCCGAGCTTGTCGTAAGTACGGCCCACCGAGCCGCCCTTGACCGCGTCCAGCTGGTCGGCGACCTGCTCGGTCTGGCCCGGGGCGGTCGCGATCATCATCGTGACGTTCTTGTCGCCGTCGGCCTTGGCCGCGGCGAGCAGATCGGCGTCGTCCGAACCGAGCTTGGCGGCAGCGGACTTGACGGTGCCGTCCGTGGGCGCGGTGGTGGACGGGGCGTCGGCGGAGAAGGCCATGGGTATCGGCCCGGCCGCGGACAGCGCGGCGACGAGACCGGCGGCCGCGGTTATTCGGGCCACGCGTCTCTTGGGGGTGAGGGTCATCGGCATCCCTTTTAGGTGAAGAATCCAGTGCCGGACGAGCGCACAGCTTTACCCAAGGGACAGTTGTTTGGGAAGTGTTGACCGAAACGATATGGACGTATGGGGAAAACCCCCTATTGGGAGGGGGGTTCAGGACTCCTTGACGCGCGTGTAGTGGCGGGACGCCTTCGCGCGGTTGCCGCAGGCCGCCATCGAGCACCAGCGGCGGGTGCCGTTCCTCGACGTGTCGTAGAAGTGCAGGATGCACGCCTCGTGCGCGCAGCGGCGGATGCGGTCGGGGGCGGCGGTGAGCAACTCCAGGTAGTTGCGGGCGGCGAGCCAGCCGGGACCCCATCGGGGGTCGTCGAACTCGGGGATCTCGCCGGGGCCGTCGGCGGTGAGCGTGGGCCGGATCCGCCCCTGGTCGAGGACGAGGTCGAGGTTCTCCGCGCCTTGGGCGAGGGAACCGTCCACCACCGCGTGGAGCGCGTCGCGCGCGATCTTGGTGTGCGCCAGGGTGATCGGGTTCGCCTCGAACCGCTCGCCGAGCCCGGCCGAGCCGAGCCATACGGCGAGCCCGCGGGGGCCGGAGAGCAGATCCTGCACGACCCCGTCCTTCATCCACCGCGTGTTGAGCAGATCTAGCGCGAGGGGTTCGCCGAGGAGCGGGCGGGGGTCGGGGGTGGTGGTCACGGAGGTGTCCCTTCTGATCTAACCGGTCAAGAGTACGTGACCGGTTGACCCTCTCGATTCTAACCACTAACGTCATCGACAACGGTTAGATCAGAGGAGGGCTTTTCCATGACCCTGCACGCCGGCCACATCGGCCTCAACGTCACCGACCTCGACCGCTCGCTCGCCTTCTACCGTGACGTCCTCGGCTTCGCGGTACTCGCCGAGGGCAAGGAGGACGGCGACCGCCGGTACGCGTTCCTCGGCGACGGCGGCGACCACCCCGTCCTCACCCTCTGGCAGCAGGCGCAGAGCCCGTACGGCGGCGACCGCGCCGGCCTCCACCACCTCGCCTTCGCGGCCGACTCGATCGAACAGGTCGAGCGCTACGAGGCGGCACTCAAGGCCTACGGCGCCGACTTCGCGTACGAGGGCGTGGTCGCCCACCGCGAGGGCGCGGCCTCCGGCGGCGTCTTCTTCCACGACCCGGACGGCACCCGTCTGGAGATCTCCGTGCCGACCGGCGCCGAACACGCCCCGGCCCCGCACGCGGAAGCCCCGACCTGCGGCTTCTTCTAGCCATGGCCGCCATGCGGACGTACCACGCGGGCTCCCGAGCCGTGCAGGACCGGGCGGGAGTGCGGGACATCGCCGACCACGTCGGCCAGATCATCGGCCAGGGCATCAAGCCCGTGGCCGCCGCCTTCCTCGAACTCCAGCCCCTCCTCATCCTGGGCGCCGCCGACCCGGCGACGGACCGCGTCTGGGCCTCCCCGCTCACCGGCCCACCCGGTTTCGTACGAGCGACGGGCCCCCACCAGATCTCGGTGACCGGCGGCCCGCGCCCCGCCGACCCCCTCACCCCGGCCCTCACCGACGCCCGGGACCTGCCGGTCGGCACGATCGCCCTCGACCCCCGCACCCGCCGCCGTATGCGAGTCGACGGCCGACTCCGCACCACGGCAAGGGGGTTCACGATTGCGGCGGAGCGGGTGTTCTCCAACTGCCCCAAGTGCATCCAGCGGAGAGAGTCGTACGAGACACTCGCGGACCGAGTGCCGGCGCCCGTCCGGCACAGTGGCGAACTCACCTCCACCCAGGCCGAGTTCATCGCGGCGGCCGACACCTTCTTCCTGGCCACCGTCCACGACCACGGCGCCGACGCCAGCCACCGGGGCGGCAACCCCGGCTTCGTACATGCGATTTCACCCCACGAACTGACCTGGCCGGACTACCCCGGCAACGCCATGTTCCTGAGCCTGGGCAACCTCCTGACCGACCCCCGCGCAGGCCTCCTCTTCCTGGACTGGAACACGGGCACGACCCTCCAGCTAACCGGCGAGGCAAGGACGGAGTTCGGGGAGGAGGGGGAGCGCAGGGTCCGTTTCAATCTCGATGAGGTAGTCGAGAGCACCGCCGCGATTCCACTGCGCTGGTCGCCTCCCGAATACTCGCCTGCCAACCCCACACCTGCACGGTGAGTGCTTTCAGGGGCGCGGGGAACTGCGCGACCAGCCACGACGGCGCGTCAGTCGAAAAATCCACATGCGCCACCCCCAGCGAAGCACCTAGTTTCTCCGAGTGCGCAAGAAACTGAGGGTCGCCGCCTACGCCGTCTGCGTCCGCGACGGCCAACTCCTGCTCGCCCGTTCCCCCGCCGAGGGCGGAGGCCACGAGTGGGTGCTCCCCGGCGGCGGCATGGACCACGGCGAGCACCCCAACGACACGGTGGTCAGGGAACTGGAGGAGGAGACCGGCTACCACATCGAGGTCACCGGATTCCTCGGTATGGACTCGATCCACCACGTCATCCCGTGGAGCTACCGACGCAGGGTGGACCAGCACGGACTGCGGCTCGTGTACGAGGCCCGGATCGTCGGCGGCGAGCTCCGCGACGAGATCGGCGGCTCCACCGACATGGCCGCCTGGCACCCGCTGGACGACGTGCCGGACCTGCGCCGGGTCGCGTTGATCGACGTCGCACTGCGGCTGTGGCGCGAGCGGCCGGCCGTAGGGCGAGTCGAGCGCGTCCCGGAATAGCTTCAGTACCCCGGCAGATGAACGCTGAGTAGCCGCCTCCCGGCGGCTCGACGAGCGTTCACGAACGCACAGGGGGCGCCAAGATCCACGTACGGTGATCGGCGCTGCACGTTGCCGTCTCGTTTACGCGCAGGTCATCCCCGATGCCAAGCATCCAGTACGAGCGGGAAGTTCGCGACCGCGACCGAGAACCGGTCGACGCGAACACCCGCGACCACTGCCGACGCAGTTCGTACTCGGGGAGATCGCGCCATGTCGCGCACACGCTCTGTCGCCAGCTCCGCGCTGGGGGTCAACCGCCGTACCGTCCTCGCCGCCACCGCGGCCGTGTCCGTCTCCGCGGGCGTGGGTTACGCCCTGCGGCCCACCGACAGCCAGGCCGCCACGACCGACGCCACCAACGCCTCCAACGCCGCCGCCGAGGCGCCCGTGGCCCAGTCCCGCAAGGCACCGGCCGCCCCCCTGGCCCCGTACACCAAGGGCACCACCCTCGCGACCGTCGCCGCCCCGCGCACCCACTCCGGCTACCGCCGCCTCGGCGACGGCGCCGGCTGGAAGCGCGTCGTGCGCGCCGACCTCGCCGCCGCCAAGTCCGGGCGCGCGGGCCGCCGTACGGCACTCGCGTCGTTCGTGCAGTTCACCGACCTGCACCTGATGGACAGCCAGCACCCGCTGCGCCTGGAGTACCTGCGCTCGACCGACAAGCACGCCTGGCGCCCGCACGAGGCGCTCACCGTGCAGGGTGGGATCTCGCTGGTCGAGCGGGTCAACGCGCTGCGCGGCGCCCCGGTGACCGGCTCCCCGCTGCACTTCGTGATGACCACCGGCGACAACACGGACAACAACGCCAAGTCCGAGCTGGAATGGTTCATGAAGATCATGAGCGGCGGCCGGTTCACCCCCAACACCGGTGACCCGCGCCACTACGAGGGCGTCCAGAACAGCGGTCTCAAGCTGTACTGGCAGCCCGACTCCACCGTGCGCGACGGCGACAAGCAGCTCGGCTTCCCGCACCTGGCGGGCTTCCTGGCCGCCGCGATCCGCGAGGTCCGCAGCCCCGGCCTCAACCTGCCCTGGTACTCGACGGTCGGCAACCACGACGCGCTCCCGCTGGGCTGCTTCGGCTCGCACGCGGACCCGTACCTCACCGAACTCGCCATCGGCGGCAAGAAGTTGATGACCGCGACGGCGGCCGAGGCGAAGAAGCTCCAGAACTCGATCAGGGACGCCAAGGACCCCAAGGGCAGCGGCTACCGCGACTTCCTCAAGGCGCACGCCCGCTCCGCCCGCTCGATCACGCCCGACGAGAAGCGCGCCCCCTACACCTCCGCCGAGTACCTCAAGGCCCACCTCGACCCGGCCTACCAGGGCCTTGGCCCGGTCGGCCACGGCTACTCCTCCGCGAACGTCGACGCGGGCACGCAGTACTACGCGTTCCGTATCGCCGACGACGTGATCGGCATCAGCCTCGACACCACGGACGCGGGCGGCCACTACGAAGGGTCCATCGGGGCAACGCAGTTGAGGTGGCTGGACAAGACGCTGCGCGACAACAAGGACTCGTACGCGGTGATCTTCAGCCACCACACCAGCAAGACGATGGACAACACCCGCCCCGACCCGGCGCACCCCACCGAGCGCCGCTACGAGGGCAACGCGGTCGTCTCCCTCCTCGGCAGCCACCCGAACGTGCTGGCCTGGGTCAACGGCCACATCCACCGCAACGTCATCACCCCGCACTCGGCGCCCGACGGCCGCAGCTTCTGGGAGATCTCCACCGCCTCGCACGTCGACTACCCCCAACTCGCCCGGGTCATCGAGCTGGTGGACAACAAGGACGGCACGCTGTCCCTCTTCACCACGCTCATCGAGTCCGCGGCCCCGCACCGCACCGACTTCTCCGACCTCACCCAGACAGGCCTCGCGGCCCTCTACCGCGAACTGTCCTACAACGCGCCGGGATCCAGCACGGTCCTGGGCGGCGACGCCAAGGACCGCAACACCGAGCTGATCCTCAAGAAGGGCTGAGCCGTGCAGAACGGCTGAAACTCACTCAACTGGCGTACAGCGGAGCAACCTTCACTCCGGGCCACCGTGTCCCTCCCCCCGACCGAGCCGAACCGGGCTCGACGAAGGGGGAAGACATGGCAGTTCGTGCGGTAGTGATGGGTGCGACGGCGGTGGCGCTGTCGGTCGCACTGGCGGGACCCGCGCTGGCGGCGGAGCTCGCGGGCAAGGACCACACGGCGACCCGGGAGGCACTCCGGGCGGCCGTGCGGGACGGCGTACCCGGCGTCACGGCCACCGTGCGGGACGGCGGCACCACCTGGTCGACGACGGCGGGAGTCGGCAACCTCCGTACCGGGGCCCCGCGTTCGGCCGACGACCGCTACCGGATCGGCAGCATCACCAAGGCCTTCGTGTCGACGGTGCTGCTCCAACTGGAGGCGGAGGGCCGCCTGTCGCTCGACGACACGGTGGAGAAATGGCTGCCGGGCGTGGTCCACGGCAACGGCAACGACGGCGCGCACATCACCGTCCGCCAGCTCCTGAACCACACCAGCGGCATCTTCAACTACACGGAGGACGACGGCTTCGGCCGCGCGTACTTCACCAAGGACGGCTTCTTCCGGCACCGTTACGACACGAAGACCCCGGCCGACCTGGTGGCGATCGCCATGTCCCACAAGCCGGACTTCGCGCCGGGCACGTCGTGGCACTACTCCAACACGAACTACGTGATCGCCGGCATGGTCGTCCAGAAGGTCACCGGCCACTCGTACGCGACGGAGATCCGCGACCGCATCATCAACCCCCTGCACCTGAGGGCGACTTCACTCCCCGGCACGAAGGTGACGATGCCGAGCCCGAGCAGCCACGCGTACAGCAAGCTGGCGGAGGAGACGACGGGCCCGACGTACGACGTCACGAAACTGAACCCGTCCATCGCCTCCTCGGCGGGCGAGATGATCTCCGACTCCGCAGACCTGGACCGCTTCTACGGCGCGCTGCTGGGCGGAAAGCTCCTCCCGGCCAAGCAGCTCAAGGAGATGCAGACGACGGTACCGGCGGGCGACAGCCCGACCACCCGCTACGGCCTCGGCATCTCCGACATCAAGCTGCCCTGCGGTGTCCATCTCTGGGGCCACGACGGCGGTATCCACGGCTCGTCCTCGGCGGTGGTGGCGACACCGGACGGCCGCCACTCACTGGCGTTCAACTTCAACGGCGACTGGTCGGGGGACGCGGGGGCGGTGGTGGTGGGGGAGTTCTGCGGCAAGTAGGGCTTGGCTTGCACAAGCGGAACAGCGTTCCGTATGGTTGTTCCGGAACGCTGTTCCGCTTGCCTGCCTTTCCCGAGGAGAGCCATGCATTACCGCACACTGGGCCGCACCGGTATCAAGGTCAGCCCCTACTGCCTGGGCGCGATGATGTTCGGCGCCGACGGCAATCCCGACCACGACGAGTCTGTCCGAATCATCCACAGGGCGCTGGACGCGGGCATCAACTTCGTGGACACCGCCGACTTCTACGGGCGCGGCGAGTCCGAGGAGATCGTCGGCAAGGCCCTGAAGGGCCGCCGCGACGACGTCGTACTGGCCACGAAGGCACATCTCCCGATGGGCGACGATCCCAACGAGCGCGGAAATTCGAGGCGTTGGCTGGTGCGGGCGCTGGAGAACTCCCTCCGCCGCCTGGGCACCGACCACGTCGACCTGTTCCAGATCCACCGCCCCGACCCGGACACGGACATCGAGGAAACCCTCTCCGCCCTCACCGACCTGGTGCGCGCGGGCAAGGTGCGGGCGGTCGGCACGTCCTCCTTCCCCGCGTCGGACATCGTCGAGGCGCAGTGGGTCGCGGAGCGCCGCAACCTGACCCGCTTCCGCACGGAGCAACCGACGTACTCGATCCTCAACCGGGGCATCGAGCGCGAAGTCCTCCCCGTCTGCGAGCGCTACGGCATGGGCACGCTGGTCTACAGCCCCCTGGCGGGCGGTCAGCTCACGGGCCGCTACCGCAAGGGCCGGGCCGTCGACACCCGCCGGGCCGCCTACGGCTTCAAGTACCTCGGCGACGAGCGCCGGCTCGACGTCGTGGAGCGGCTGATCACCCTCGCCGAGAAGGCGGACCTGTCGCCGACCCACCTGGCCATGGCCTTCGCGATCGCCCACCCCGGCGTCACCTCGGCGATCATCGGCCCCCGCACGATGGCCCACCTGGACGACCTGCTCGCCGGCGCGGACACCGTCCTCCCGGACGAACTCCTCGACGAGATAGACGAGTTGGTCCCGCCCGGCACGGATGTCGGCACCCTCGACATGGCGTACGCCCCGCCGGCCCTCCAGCACACGGCACTGCGCAGGCGGGCACTTGAGGAACGTACGGCGGCTTGACCTGTCGTCAGCCGCGTGAGTCCGTCTCGCGGAGGTGGGAGAGGAAGGGCACCCATGCCGTTGCGGGGAGGAGCAGGGCGGGGCCGGTGGGGTTGTTCTTGGAGTCGCGGACCGCTATGGCGGTGGGGGTGGGGCGGGCGGCTTCGATGCAGTTCTGGCCCGTGCCGTCGCTGTAGGACGACTTGAACCAGGCGTGGTCGGGGGCGATTTCGGCGTTCATGGGACTACAGCTCGCTTTCTAGCCGGTGCAGGAAGTCCGGTGTGTCTTCGGGAGGCAATGCCGATGCTGTCATGGCGTCGAACCGGCGGATAAATCGGTCGACTTCACGGCGCTTGTCCGAGGTGTGGGTCGCGCCCCAGGCGCTGTCGATCTGGACCCTCGGCGGGAGGTCGTCCCCGAGGTCGAGGATCGCGAAGTCGTTCGTCGAGCGGTAACCGGCTCTGAACGGCAGGATCTGGATGGCGATGTGGTCCCAGGACGACATCGTCACGAGTTTCTCGAACTGGTCGCGTTGCACCTCGGCACCTCCCACCGGGTAGCGCAGGGCGGCCTCACCGAGGATGACGCGAAGCTTGACGGGGTCTTCCCTGGTGAGCACTTCTTGGCGCCTCATCCGCAACTCCACGCTACTGCGCACGAACTCGGAGGTGTTCTCCTCGACCGGCTTGTGTGCTTCGAGGAGCGCGCGTGCGTAGGCCTCGGTCTGCAACAGGCCGTACACCAGGGTCGGGTGGTACGCCCGCATGCTGCGCGCCTCCGGTTCGAGCCCCACGAATGTCGGCATCCCGGTCGGCATGGGGAACTGGGTGAGCCAATCCCGTTGCCCGGACTCCCGGTTGAGGTTGGTCAGCGACTCGATGACGTCCTCGTCGGTGACGCCGTACTTGTCCAGCAGCTTCCTCAGATCGCCGACGTTCCGGAAGTTCAGGGCGCCGGTCTCGATCCGCAGCAGTGTCGCTTCGGAGATGCGCAGTCCCTGTACCGCCTGTTTCCGAGTGAAGCCGCCTCCACGGTCGCCCAGACCGCATCCTTCACGTAACTGGCGGAGCTGAAGGCCAAGTTCGAGTCGCTGGCCGGTCCGCCCGCGCTTTGCCGCCATGTGCATCATCCCTGTGGCGTTGTACGTGTCGCCTGTTCAGGCATGCCGAGTGTGGCATGGCGTATGCAAGCCGTGCAGGCACTTGTGCAGATCCGGGCATAGTCCAATTCAGACTTCCCTGAAATTTCTGGGGAGTTTCGATTGCAGCTCGATGTGCAGTCTCGCCACGGTAGTCGGGTACCTCAAGCCCGAAAGGAACCCCCATGCCCACCCCCGACTGGTCAATGAGCTACCCCATGACCCCGCGGAGCGTCCGCCTCGCCCGTCTCCACACCCGCCGTCGCCTCACCCTCTGGAACTGGCCCGGTGACATCGAGGACGCCGTCCTCGTCACTTCCGAGCTCGTCGCGAACGCGGTACGTCACGGGCGGCTCCCCGGACACGAGGTCTGGCTTCGGGTCGCCGTGGACGAAGACGAGAAATCCGCGCTGACGATCGACGTGTCGGACCCGGTGCTGGAGTTTCCCGTGGTCAACCAGACCCCCAGCGGGGAGAGTGGACGCGGACTTCTGGTCGTTTCCGGGGTGTCCGCGTCCCTCGACTGGTTTCTGCGCGGCGACATCGGCAAGACCGTCCGCGCCCGCCTCGCCACCAATTGACCCCGGGATAACCAACCGGACTCAGACATGAGACGCCCAGTTCATTCATGCGAAATGTCCGTGCCGCCTCATAACGGCTAACCCGCTGTTCACGGGGATGGCTCGATTCATACGCAAGGCGGGTGGTCGTGTGCGCGCTAGACACGAACTGCACGTGCTGTCGGTCTACGAGGGCTTCTTCTCCGGAGGAGCCCGGATCGTCCACAGCGACGTCGTTCTGGGACTGGTGGAGGGCGGACAGCATCATTCGGTGCTGAGCATCCACGGAGAAGTCCATCGGGAAGCGACCCGGCAGCCGATGGAGAACGACCCCTGCTATCAGCAGCTGACGGCGGCCGGTGTCGGGATCTCCACCCTCGGGCGCAGTCTCGGCGGTGGTGAGGGGCAGGTCAGTACCGGCTTCACCGGCCCGGAACTCGCCGACGCGGCCCGCGCCCTCGCCGACGCCGACGTCGTGCTGTCGCTCAAGGAACAGCCGCTCTCCCTGCTGAACCAGGGAGGCCTGCCGCGTCGGCCGGTCGTCGTGTGCCTGCACCGTTCGGACCCCGAACACCAGGGCGCCGCCCTCGACGAACTGAAGGCCGCCATCGCCGACGGCAAGGTCGTCGCCTGTGTCTGCTGCGCGGAGTCCACCCGCGACGCCTACCAGGCCGCAGGCATCCCGCCCGAGGTCCTCCACGTCATCCCGAACGGCGTCGATCTGCTGCGCTTCCGGCCCGACCCGGCCCGGCGGCTCGCCTTCCGCGCCTCCCTCGGGATTCCGGACACCGCCCCCGTCGTGGTGTTCGCCGCCCGCTACGCCACCATGAAGAACATCCCGCTCTTCCTCGCCGCCGCCCACGAGTGGCTACGACGCGAACCCGCCGGCCACGTCGTCATGTGCGGCACGGGCATGACCGACAACCAGCCCGCCCTCTCCGCCGACATCGACGCCGCCTTCGGAGGAGACCGAGACGAACTCGCCTCGCGGCTTCATCTGCTCGGCGTGCGGCGTGACATGGAGACCGTCTACGCCGGGTCCGACGTCGTCGCGCTGACGTCGTCCTTCGGCGAGGCCGCGCCCCTCTGCCTCATCGAGGGCATGATGTGCGGGGCCGTACCCGTCGCCACCGACATCGGCGACAGCGCGTCCATCGTCGCCGGGCACGGCATCATCACGCCTCCCGACCCGGACGCCGTCGCGTCGGCCTGGACCGAGGCGGTCATCGGCCGCGCGGAGTTCGCCAAGGCCCACGCCCGCAGCCGCGAACGCTTCAGCCGTACGCGCATGATCGCCTCCTACGCCGCCCTCCTCGACGGCCTCCACACCAGCCACACCACCACCAGCGCGACCCCGCCACCCCTCCCCGAACCCCTATGAGCACATGCGAGGAGGGACCACCGACCCCCCGGTGGCCCCTCCTCTCCCCTCCTGATGCCGCCCCGGTCCGTCACTACCGGGGCAGCACCACGACATACGCGGCCGGATCGCGGTCCGCCGCCGCCATCAGTGCCGTACGGACCACCGCCGCCTGCTGCTCAAGACCGTCACGGAGCTTCCTGGGGGTGATGTGGACGACCGTGATGCCGAGCCGTTCCAGGTGCTCGCGCTTGCGGGCGTACTCCGACCACAGGGCGTCCTCGTCCTGGCGGGGTGCGCGCGTGTCCAGCTCGACCGCCACCGCCTGCTCCGGCCAGTACGCGTCCAGGCCCCCCAGGTGCGGGCCGCCGGGCAGCCGCAGGTCGACGTTCCAGACCGGGTCGGGAAGGCCGTACTCGCTCACCATCCGGTAGAGGCGGTCCTCCGCGATCGCGCGGCCCTCGGCCAGCAGCGAGTCCACCGCGTCCACCACGTGCGGGCGGCTCAGCAGCTTCGCGTCGTTCAACTCCCGTACCACCGCAGCCGGTTCGCAGTGGCCGCCGCGTACCGCCTCGGTGAGCAGCCGGCGGACCGCGTTCGCGTCCGACAGCCCGGCCACCGCGTCCGCGACGGCCCGCGGCACCGGGGCGACCGGTACGCCCTTCACCTGCCGCGTGGCGGGGAGCGCCGGGGTGCGGAGGATGCGGGCGCAGCCCGTGGAGCGCAGCCGGCGCATCCGGGGGACCAGGACGTCGATCTGGTCGAGGGAGGCGAGCGGCCCGGCCGAGGTGAAGCCGTACAGGGCCAGCGCGGCGAGGCCGGTGACCATCGTCTCGCCGTACGTCGGCCGGTGCGGCTCCTCCGCGCCGGGCTGGACCGGGACACCCGCCGTCCGCTCCCGCGCCGCGTACGTCAGCACCGCGTGCAGCCGCTCCTCGCCGGTGGGCGGACCGGAGTGCAGCAGGACGACGCCGGGGAGGAGCTGCTGCCAGGGGCCGCCGGGACGGCACTGCTCGTTCACCTCGGCGGCCGGGACGCCGTGCGCACGGAGCTGAGCCGTCGTCAGAACCCGGCGGTGCACCTCGGAGAGGTGGCTGAGGGGGCGGGGGGAGAGCGGCGTGTTGTGGTTCATGCAACGGGGTTTTCCGCGCCGGATCCGCTCCCTAACCGCTGTTACACGCCCGTCGACAAATCCGGACGATGCGGTACTAAAGGACAGGCGTTCGGGTGCCGAGTAGGCGCCGAAAACCCCTGGTCCGGATGGGGTGGACCAGGGGTTACGGCTGCGATTACCTGTATTCAGTAACGGTCACGGAGAGGGCAATCACAGGCCAAGGATCAGCCCGTCAGCCCGTCAGCCCGTCAGTCCTGATCTCCCCGGCCCCCGTTGTCCGCCTCCTGCGCCCGCAGCGCCCGCGCCAGATCGTCCCGCGCCTCCAGCACCAGCCGCCGCAGCGCAGGCGCCGCGTCCTCGTGGGAGGCCAGCCACGCGTCCGTCGCGGCCAGCGTCGCCGGACCGTCCTCGGCGGTCGGGAACGCCGGGAACAGACCCCGCACCACATCCATCGCGATCTGGATCGACCGCTCCCGCCACACCCGCTCGATCGCCGCGAAGTACTTCTCCGTGTACGGCGCCAGCAGCTCCCGCTGCGACGGCTGCGCGAAGCCCGCGATGGTCGCCTCGACGAACGCGTTGGACAGCGCGTCCGACTCCACGACCTGCGCCCACGCCTGCGCCTTGACCGCCGCCGAGGGACGGGCCGCGAGACAGCGCACCTGGTGCCGCTTGCCGGACGCGGTGTCGTCCCGGGCCAGCTCGGCGGCCACCACGGACTCGTCCACGACCCCGTGCGCGGTCAGTGGCTCCAGGAACGCCCAGCGCAGCTCCTGGTCCACCACCAGACCGTCGATCTTCTCCGTACCGTCCAACAGGCCCTGCAACAGCGCCAGTTCCTCCGGAGCCGACGCCACCGACGCGTAGAAACGCGCCCAGGCCAGCTGCTGCTCACTGCCCGCCTCGGCGCCCCGCAGATCCCGCTCCGCGATGTGCGCCAGCAGCTTCGCGCCGGTCTCCCGCCACCACGGCGGCGAGTAGTTGACCAGCGCCGAGTTCGCCCACGCGTGCAGCATCTGAAGCACACCGATGTCGGTCTCCCGGCGCCCGAACTGCATCACCAGGTCGATGAAGTCCGGCGCGAGCAGCAGCGCGTCCCGCGTCATGTTCCACAGCGCCGACCAGCACAGCGCCCGCGCCATCGGATCGGTGAGCGAGCCGAGCCGGTCCCGCAGGGTCGCCAACGACACCGCGTCGAAACGGGTCTTGGCGTACGTGAGGTCCTCGTCGTTGACGAGCACCAGCTCCGGCGCGTCCGCACCCGCCAGCTCCACCACGACCGTCCGCGGACCGTCCACGTCCACCTCGGCCCGCTCGTAGCGGACGAGGCGCCTGTTCTCCGTCCGGTAGAGGCCGACGACCACCCGGTGCGGACGCAGGGAAGGGTGCGACCCGGCCGCCTCCTGAAGCACCGTCAGCTCGGCGATGCGCCCGCCCTCCACGTCCAACACCACCTGCGGAGTAAGCGAGTTGACCCCGGCCGTCTGAAGCCACGACCGCGACCAGGACGCCATGTCCCGGCCGCTCGTCTCCTCCAGCACCGACAACAGGTCACCGAGACGCGTGTTGCCGTACGCGTTCCGCTTGAAGTAGCGGCGCGCGCCCTCCAGGAACGCGTCCTGGCCGACGTACGCCACCAACTGCTTCAGTACGGAAGCCCCCTTGGCGTACGTGATCCCGTCGAAGTTGAGCTTCGCGTCCTGGAGGTCGCGGATGTCGGCGGTGATGGGGTGCGTGGAGGGCAGCTGGTCCGCGCGGTACGCCCACGCCTTGCGGCGGTTGGCGAAGCTGATCCACGCGTCGGTGAAACGGGTCGCGCCGACGCTCGCGAACACCCCCATGAAGTCCGCGAAGGACTCCTTCAGCCACAGGTCGTCCCACCACTCCATGGTGACCAGGTCGCCGAACCACATGTGCGCCATCTCGTGCAGGATCGTGTTCGCCCGCCCCGCGTACGACGCCTGCGTCACCTTCCCCCGGAAGATGTACTCCTCGCGGAAGGTGACAAGACCCGGGTTCTCCATCGCGCCGAGGTTGTACTCCGGCACGAACGCCTGGTCGTACTTCCCGAACGGATACGGGTAGTCGAAGTGGTCGTGGAAGAAGTCCAGCCCCTGCTTCGTCACCAGGAACACGTCGTCGGAGTCGAAGTACGGCGCCAGACCCTTGCGGCACATCGCGCCGAGCGGGATCTCCAGCGTCGTACCGTCGTCGAAGGTACGGGAGTAGGAGTCCGTGACGTAGTGGTACGGGCCCGCGAGGAACGCCGTGATGTACGTCGAGATCGGCTTCGTCTCCGCGAACCTCCATACGCCGTCGGCCAGTTCACCGGCGCCGTTGCTCCACACCGTCCAGCCCTCGGGCGCCCGCACCTCGAAACGGAACGGCGCCTTGAGGTCCGGCTGCTCGAAGTTGGCGAAGACCCGGCGCGAGTCGGCCGGCTCGTACTGGGTGTAGAGGTAGATCTCGCCGTCCTCGGGGTCGACGAAGCGGTGCATGCCCTCGCCGGTCCGGGAGTACGCGCACTGCGCGTCGACGATCAGCTCGTTCTCCGCGGCCAGGTCCTCCAGCTGGATCCGGGAGCCGTCGAAGACCTCGCCCGGGTCCAGGTCCCTGCCGTTGAGCGACACGGCCGTCACGGCCGGCGCGATCAGGTCCGCGAAGCTCGCCGCGCCCGGCTCGGCGCAGCGGAAGCGGAGCGTGGTGACGGAGCGGAACGTGCGGGGGCCCTCGCCCGTGTCGTCCCCCACGGCGGAACGCAGGTCGAGGGACACGTCGTACCCGTCGACGGACAGCAGTGCGGCCCGCTCCCGGGCCTCGTCGCGGGACAGATTCTCACCGGGCACGGGGCACTCCCTCGGATGGTCATCACTGGTGGACATCGCTGCATGGTCAGGGCCGATCCTGCCATGCGCCCCTGACCGCGGGCACCCGGGAATGAGGTGGCGAGGGGCGGTGTTGCGGTGGGGAAACGGCCGTATTCCGAGGAGCGCCATGTCTGAGACCGCCAAGACCCCCGTGGACTTCTGGTTCGACCCGCTGTGCCCGTGGGCCTGGATGACCTCCCGGTGGGTGCTCGAGGTCGAAAAGGTCCGCGACATCGAGGTCCGCTGGCACATCATGAGCCTGGCGGTGCTGAACGAGCCCAAGCTCGACGAGCTGCCCGAGGAGTACCGCGAGCTGCTCGCCACCAAGGCCTGGAAGCCGATCAAGGTGGTCACCGCCGTCTGGCAGAAGCACGGCTCGGACGCCCTCGGCCCCTTCTACACCGCGCTCGGCACCCGCATCCACAACAACGGCGAGGGCCCGACCGTCGAGGCGATCGCCGGCGCGCTCGCGGACGTCGGCCTGCCCGCCGACCTCATCGACTACGCCGACCAGGAGGACTTCGAGTTCGACGCCGAACTGCGCGCCTCCCACAAGGAGGGCATCGACAAGGTCGGCCAGGACGTCGGCACCCCCGTCATCGCCGTCCCCGGCCCCGACGGCGAGCAGATCGCCTTCTTCGGCCCGGTCGTCACCCCCGCCCCCAAGGGCGAGGAGGCCGCACGCCTGTGGGACGGGACTGTTGCGGTCGCGTCTGTTCCCGGGTTCTACGAGATCAAGCGGTCGCGTACGAAGGGGCCGGACTTCAGCAACCTGTAGGTCCGGTCCTCACTTGTCCGGCTCGGGGAAGAAGCCGCCGTCCCGCCAGTTGAGGCGCCGCTGATAGCGCCTGCACCCCGGGACGGCACAGCGTATGTACGCCTCGGGGGCGAAGTCCTTCTTCTCCCCGCGGACGAACGCCTTCTCCTTGTCGTCGAGGTCGCAGAACTCCCGCAGCGGGCCAGGGCCGCAGCCGGGGCACCTCTTGTGCACCATGTCGAACCTCCAGAACCTCCACACCAGACGACGCCGGCAGTCCATCGGCCCGGCCCCGCGAGCGTAGACGCCGACGGGGCCGGGCCGCAGCCGGTCCGCCGCCCTCCGGAAAGGTCCTAGGCCCACGGAAAGGTCCTAGCGTTCCCGCCCCCGCGCCGCCTTCAGCCGCGCGAGATGATCCTCGTACCCCTTCGCGTAGTACGCCGCCCGCCCCGCGTCCGGCTCGACCACCTCCGTCGGCCGCGTCCAGACCGCCGCGTCCAGCGGAACCCCGTATCGCTCCGCCGCCGCGAGCACCGCGCCCCGCGCCCCCACCTCGCCCTCGACCACCCGCAGCGGCCGGCCCAGGACGTCGGCGAGGAGCCGCATCCAGGCGGGGCTGCGGGTACCGCCGCCGCACACCGCGAGGGATCCCGTCAGTCCCGCCGCCTCCAGGCAGTGCCGGGCCGCGTAACCGATGCCCTCGCAGGTCGCCCGGATCAGATCGGCGGGCGTCGACTCCAGGGAGACACCGGTCAGTTCGGCCCGCAGGCGAGGCTCGACGAACGGCGCGCGCTCGCCGGACGGCGCGAAGTACGGCAGCACCCGCACCCCGTTCGCTCCGGGCGGGGTCGCGGTCAGTAGCGCGTCCACCTCCTCGTGCCGGACGCCCGTCGTCGACAGCACCCAGTCCAGTGCCGCCGTACCGACCATCGCCGGCATCGCGCGCAGCCAGTGCCCCGGGCGGTCGAGGGAGATGTACAGGCCGGCCGGCTCGCCGGAGAGATCGAGGTCGGTGGTCGCGACGAGACTGGCGAGGCAGGTCCCGACGATGAGGAGGCCGTCCCCCGGTTCCGTCACGCCCGCGCCGAGCGCGCAGGCGGGGAGGTCGTAGGGGCCGTTCGCGACGCGGGTGCCTGCGGGGAGTCCCTCGCCGCGGGCGACCGCCGTCGCGACCGGGTCGCTGACCGGGGCCAGCAGGCGCCGGTGGCGGGTCAGGCCCAGGAGTTCTACGACACCGTTGTCGTACGCGCGTGTCCTGGGGTCGAGGAACGGCATCGACGCGTCCGACACGTCGGTCGTGGGAGGCGCCCCGGTGAGGCGGTGGAAGACCATGTCCTTGCAGAACATGGCATGCGCCGCCGCGTCCAGCGCCTTCGGCTCGTGTGCCTCGAACCACGCCAGCACCGGGCCCGGACAGCCCGGGAACATCGCGCTGCCGGTGCGACGGAACACCGTCTCGAAGGTTCCGTCCGCCAGCCACTGGTCGAGGAGTTCGAGTGCCCGGCCGTCCATCCAGGACACGGCCGGGTGCACGGGGCGGCCTGTGGTGTCGGTCAGCCAGACGCCGTCGCCTTGGGCGGTGAGGCCGGCCAGTTCGATGGGGCCTTCCGTGGCCGAGGTGACGTCATTCAGTACGGCGACCACCGCGGCGTACACCTCGTCCATGTCCTGCTCGACGTGGCCGCCGTGCATCGACAGCTCCACCGGGCGGGAAGCTACGGCGAGTTGACGGCCGGTGGGGTCGAAGGCGGCGGCTTTTACGGTGGAGGTGCCGACATCGATTCCGACATACATGGGTGACCCCCTGTTGAGTGGTGTTGCTCAGGTCGGGCGGCGTTGAGAAGGCGCCGTTCGCGCGCACCTCTTTTGGTTCGGTCGCCTTCGGGGCGCCTGAAGCCGGTGTCGAGAGCCCCACCGTGCTCGGCGCTGCGCGCCTCCGCGCGCTGGGACTCTCGACACCGGCGCGCCCCTACGGCTCCCTCTCGGCCGGTGTCGTGGGGACAGGACAACTTGGTGGGCTCTCACCGGAGTTGGTGTGCGAGAGAAGCACCTCGTGTCCAGCGGCCGACCTCCTCTGCTGCTATTCGTGCCGCCTTCTCGGCTACGGCTCGGGAGGCGCCGCCCAGGTGAGGGGTCAGGATCAGCCTGTCGGTGAGGCCGAACAGGCGTGATGTGGGAGGCAAGGGCTCGTGGGTGTAGGTGTCGAGGGCCGCTGCCGACAACTGGCCGCTCTCCAGGGCCTCGCACAGTGCCTCCTCGTCCAGGAGGGGGCCCCGCGCGACGTTGACCACTACCGCGCCGGGGCGCAGCAGTGCCAGCTCGCGGGGGCCGATCAGGCCGCGGGTCTCGGGGGTCAGGCGGGCGTGCAGGGTGATGACCTGGGAGCGGCGCAGGAGTTCGTCCAGCGTCGCGACGCGCAGTCCGTGGATCTCGCCGTGCACATAAGGGTCGTACACCATCACGCGGGCGCCGAATGCGCAGAGGGCGCGGGCGACGCGGCTGCCGACGGCGCCGTAGCCGACGAGGCCGACCGGCAGATCCTCCAGCTCCAGCCCGCTGTGCTCGTAGGTGTAGTAGGTGGCTCCCTGCTCCCAACTCCCTTGTCCGGTAAGGAGTTCGTGTGCCTGGGGGATGCGGCGTAGCGCGGCCAGCATCATGCCCACGGTGAACTCGGCGGTCGCGGCGGCGTTGCGGCCGGGGGCGAAGCACACCCGTACGTCGTGGGTCTTGGCCGCGTCCAGGTTGACGTTGACCGGTCCGCCCCGGCACACCACGACCAACTGGAGATCTGGGCAGGTCGTGAGGACGCGTTCGGTGACCGGGCCCATCTGGGTGACCAGTACCTGCGCGTGGCTGCTTCGCAGGGCGCCGATCAGTTCGTCCTCGGCGTCGCTCGCCTCCTCGACCTCGGCTACCCGCCCGAAGGGTTCCAGCGGCCAGCCGAGCGTCAACTCGCTGACGGTGAAGGGGTGTTCGCGCAGTTCCTCGGCCATCGCGGAAGTGATCAGCGACGGCAGGACGAAATGGTCACCGGCGGCGACGACACGCAGGGTCTCCGTCATCGTGGGGCTCCCTCCCTCTTTGCCACGATGAACGGGGAATGCCGAATGCGTAACCCCTGTGGGAGGTCCGGATGATGTTCGAGGGCGACGGCGGGGCGTGGCTGGGCATCGACCTGGGGACGCAGAGCGTCCGCGCGATGGTGGTGTCGGCCGACGGCGCGGTCCTCGGTGCCGGCACCGCTCCGCTGGCCGGACGGCGGGACGGGGTGCGGCACGAGCAGGATCCGGGCGAGTGGTGGGAGGCGGCGCGGGTGGGCGTGCAGACGAGTTGGGCGCTGCCCAAGGTGTTGTGGTTGTCGGAGGCGTATGGGGGTGGGCTGGTCACCCATCAACCATCCCGGCGACGACCGGTGGGCCGCCGCGCATCCGGTCGACGCGGTCTGGACGTCCCCGCTGTCACAGGCGGTGCTGACGGCGGTGCCCGCCGCTCGCGCGCTGCACCTCACTCCCCACACCGAACCCGGCCTGCGTGAATGCGACTTCGGGGTGGTGGAGGGCCGGCCGCCCTGCGGCGCATCGCCGCCGAGCACTCCGGTCGGCGCGTTCTGGTCGTCGCCCACAACACCCTGCTGCGGTTGGCGCTGTGCCGGGCGCTGTCGATTCCGCTGGGTGAGTACCGGCGGGTGTTCCCGCGGCTGCGGAACGCGGCGGTGAGTGAAGTTCGTGTGGGGGAGGGGGAGTTCGCTCTGTTGTCGCTCGATGTGCCGGACGGCGGTCCCCGCGAGTCACGTCCTCGCGGGGACCGCCGTCCCGTCCGCCTGCCCGCGTGAAAGGTGAGAAGACGATCACGAGGCAGGACGTCTCATGGGGTCAGACGGGCAGGATCGTCCGGCGGGACCTCGCGGCCTCGTAACGCGCCGCCACGTCCTGCCAGTTGACCACCGCCCACATGGCGTCGATGAAGTCGACCTTCTGGTTCTTGTACTGGAGGTAGAAGGCGTGCTCCCAGGCGTCGAAGACCAGGAGCGGGGTGGAGCCCTGGCCGACGTTGCCCTGGTGGTCGTAGACCTGCTCGACGATGAGGCGGCCGCTGAGCGGTTCGTGGGCCAGTACGCCCCAGCCCGAACCCTGGGTGGTGGCTGCGGCCTTGGTGAGCTGGGCCTTGAAACCGGCGAAGGAGCCGAAGGATTCGGTGATCGCGTCCGCCAACTCGCCCACGCCGTCCGCCCGCAGGGGTTCGCCGCCGCCCTCGCCGGTCATGTTCCGCCAGTAGACGCTGTGCAGGATGTGGCCGGAGAGGTGAAAGGCGAGGCTCTTCTCCAGGCCGTTGACCGAGGCCCACTGCTCCTTGTCGCGTGCCTCCGCCAGCTGCTCCAGCGTGTCGTTGGCTCCCTTGACGTAGGCCGCGTGGTGCTTGTCGTGGTGCAGCTCGATGATCTCGGGGCTGATCACGGGGGCGAGCGCGGAGTAGTCGTAGGGCAGGTCGGGCAGCGTGTAGACGGGCATGACGGATCGATCCCCTCCGGACCTCTTGTTGCACATGACTTGCAACTACAATCTATCAGCGACAAGGGTTTGTGTGGCTACTCCGCCACCGAGGTGTAGTGCGAGGCGTCGCCCTCGACCGAGTAGCTCTCCTTGCCCTCGATGCCGACCGGGACGTCACCGGCGACGGTCACGCGGTTGAGGCGGCGCGGCCGGCCGTCGTAGTTGTCGACGGCGTAGTGCTGGGTGATGCGGTTGTCGAACAGGACGAGCTGGTTCGGGGACCAGCGGTGGCGGAGGGTGTTCTCGGGGCGGGCGACGTATGCCTGGAGGAGGTCGAGGATCTTGCGGGATTCGTCCTTCGACAGGCCTACGATGCGCTGCGCGAAACCGCCTATGAACAGGCCGCGTTCGCCGGTCAGCGGGTGCACTCGGACGACCGGGTGGACCGTGCGGAACTTGATGGACGTGAACTGGGCGCGCTGGGCGGCCTTTTCGTCGTCGATCTCCTCGTCCGGTACGGCGTAGTCGTAGTCGTTGGTGTGCTCCGCCCACAGGGTGTCGGCGAGGGCGCGGAGGGGTTCGGGCAGGTCGCGGTAGGCCGCCGCCGAACTGGCGATCAGGGTCTCGCCGCCGTACGGCGGGACCGTGATGGAGCGCAGGGTGCTGGCCTGGGGCGGGTTCAGGACGAAGGTCACGTCCGTGTGCCAGTGGTTGGCCCGGCCGCGCTCGCTGTCGACGGGCAGCACGTTCGGGGCGCCGTCGACCGCCGGCACGGTGGGGTGCGCGGTGGTGACGTCACCGAAGTGGCGGGCGAAGGCCTCCTGGCCCTCGTCGTCGAGGTGGACGTCGTCGAAGACCAGCGCCTTGTGGACGTTGAGGGCCTCGCGGATCACCGCCACCTGCTCGGCGTCCAGCGGCTTGTCGATGTCGACGCCCAAGACGCGGGCGCCGATGTGCGCGGTGACCTTCTGGATCTCGATGGACATGGTGAAGTCCCTTCAGGCGTAGGCGGGTTGGGTGTACTGGTTGGCCGGGCGGGGGAGGCCGTAGCGCTCCCGGAGGGTGGTGCGCGGGCCGTACTCGGTGCGGAGCAGGCCGCGGGAGCGGAGGAGCGGGACGACGTGGTCCACGAAGGCGTCGAGGCCGGAGGGCAGGACCGCGGGCATGATGTTGAAGCCGTCGGCCGCGCCCCGCGTGAACCACGTCTCGATCGCGTCGGAGACCTGTTCGGGTGTGCCCGCGAAGGTGAGATGACCGCGTCCGCCGCCGAGCCGGCCGATCAGCTGCCGTACGGTCAGCCGGTCGCGGCGGGCGAGTTCGACGACCAGGGTGTAGCGGCTCTTCGCGCCCTCGATGGCGTCCTCGGGCGGGAGATCGGTGGGTAGCTGGGCGTCCAACTCCAGCGTTCCGGGCGGTAGTTGGAGCAGGTGCTCCAGGCGGTCCACTCCGTGCGTGTACACGATGTGGTCCTCCAGGAGGCGCTCGTTGGCCCGCGCCTCTGCTTCGGTGCCGCCCAGCACCGGGACGATGCCGGGCAGCACTTTGATGTGCTCGGGGTCCCGACCGGCCGCCGCCGTACGGGACTTGAGGTCCGCGTAGAACGCCTGCGCGTCGGCCAGGGTCTGCTGCGCGGTGAACACCGCCTCCGCGTAGCGGGCCGCGAACGTCTTGCCGTCCTCGCTCGAACCCGCCTGTACGAGGAGGGGGTAACCCTGGGGCGAGCGGGGGACGTTGAGGGCGCCCTCGACGCTGAAGTACGTCCCCTGGTGGCGCGGTGGGTGGATCTTCGCGTCGTCGCCCCACACACCGGCCGCCTTGTCGGCGACGATCGCGTCGTCCTCCCAGCTGTCCCAGAGCTTCAGCGCCACATCGAGGAACTCGGCGGCCCGTGCGTACCGTTCCGCGTGCGCGGGCTCGTGGTCGAGTCCGAAGTTGCGGGCCGCCTCGGCTCCGGCCGTGGTGACGATGTTCCAGCCGGCCCGGCCGCCGCTGATGATGTCGAGCGAGGCGAACTTGCGGGCCAGGTTGTAGGGGGAGTTGTAGGAGGTCGAGGCGGTGGCGATCAGGCCGATGTGCTCGGTCGCCGTCGCGAGTGCGGTGAGCAGGGTGAGCGGTTCCAGGGCGCCTGCCGGGCGTTGGGCCAGGTTGCTCCACAACTGCGGTCCGTCGGCCAGGAAGAGAGAGTCGAAGGTGCCGCGCTCCGCGATCCGGGCGAGGTGTGTGTAGTGGTCCAGCTCGACGTGGGCGTAGGGGTTGCTCTCGGGGAGGCGCCAGGAGGCCTCGTGGTGACCGGTGTTCATGAGGAAGGCGTTGAGGTGGAGGAGACGGCGGGGCATGCCAGGTTCCTTAAGTGGGAGTTCGGGGTGCGTACAGTCAGCCCGTCCGGCGTTTGAGGACGAGGCCCCTTCAGGGCCGATGGGGGTCCGGGGGCGCAGCCCCCGGGCGGGACGTGCAGCCGACGGTCACCGCGAATCCGACGTCACACCGAGCGCCGCCAACAACCGCTCCCGGTACTCCGCCCGCGGCACTTCAGGATCGATGGCCAGGTCCAGCCCGATCCGCCCCTCCTCCAGCACCAGCACCCGGTCCGCGAGCACGATCGCCTCGTCCACGTCGTGCGTGACCAGCAGCACCGAAGGCCGGTGCCGCTCCCACAGCTCGCGCAGCAACACGTGCATCCGAATGCGGGTCAGGGCATCCAGCGCCCCGAACGGCTCGTCGGCCAACAGCAGTTCGGGCTCACGCACCAGCGACCGGGCCAGCGCCGCCCGCTGCGCCTCCCCGCCCGACAGCTCGTTCGGCCAGGCCCGCTCGCGGCCGGCGAGGCCCACTTCGGCGAGGGCCTCGCGGCCCTTCGCGACGGCCTCCTTGCCCTCCGTCCCCAGCAGCACGTTGTCGAGCACCCGACGCCAGGGCAGCAGCCGCGAGTCCTGGAACACCACCGACACCCGTTCGGGCGCGGTGAGTCGACCACTCCCGACCACCTCGTGATCGAGCCCCGCGATGGCCCGAAGCAGCGTGCTCTTGCCGGACCCGCTGTGTCCGAGCAGCGCGGTGAACTGTCCGGCGGGCAGGTCGAGGTCGATGTCGTCGAGGACCGTACGACCGTCGAACGACCGTGTGAGGCCCCGGAGTTGGACGGTGGGGGCGATGGTCAGCTGCTGAGTGTGCGGCGCCATGACAGCACCCTCCGTTCTACGAGACGGACCGCGCTGTCGGAGGCCAGGCCGAACACGCCGTAGATCAGCAGGCCGACGAGGATGACGTCGGACTGGCCGTAGTTCTGGGCCTGGAACATCATGTAGCCGAGGCCGCTGGTGGCGTTGATCTGCTCCAGGACCACCAGGCTCAGCCAGGAGCCGGTGACTCCGAGGCGCAGGCCGACGAAGAAGCCGGGCAGGGCGCCGGGGATGACGATCTGGCGGATGAACTGGAGCCTCGACAGGCCCTGGACCTCGGCGAGTTCGACATAGCGGTGGTCGATGCCGGACAGCGCGGCGTGCAGATTGAGGTAGATCGGGATGTAGACGACGATCGCGATGATGGCGATCTTGAAGGTCTCGCCGATGCCCAGCCAGAGGATGAACAGCGGGATCAGGCCGAGGGTGGGGATGGCCCGGTTGAGCTGCACGGTCCCGTCGACGAGGGCCTCGCCGATCCGGCTCAGACCGGCGACCAGCGCCAGGACGACACCGGCGGTGAGGCCGAGGGCGAAACCGTAGGCGGCGCGTTCCAGCGAGGTCAGTACGTCCGTGGGCAGCGTGCCGGACGTCCACAGCCGGCCGGCCGTTCGCAGTACCGTCCAGGGCGCCGGGATCGCGGCCGGGTCCAACTGCCCGGCGGCGGAAGCGATGGCCCACAGGGCGAAGAAGAGCGCGGGGCCGATGATCCGGGAGGCGGGCAGGCGTTTGCCGGGGGAGAGGCCGCGGCGCCGGCCGCGCCGCCGTACGGCCGTCTTCTCCTCGACAGCCGTCACCGGCACGGTCGTCGTCGTGGTCGTCATGGCCGTCACTTCCGGTACTCCGCCGGGACGGCCTTCGCCGCGATGTCCTCGAAGCGCCGGTCGAAGAGCGAGTCCACCTTGAAGTCCTTCACGAAGCCGCCCTCGGCCAGCAGATCGGCGGTCTCCTGCTCCCACTTGATCGCCTCGTCCCAACTCGGCGGGAACAGGGGCTTGTTGGCGAGTGCGGTGACCGACTGGGCCTGCGCGAGGGTCAGGTTCTGCGTCTTGACGTAGAACTCCTCGTTCCAGGTGTCCGGGTTCTCGTACTGCCAGACCTGGCCCTGCGCCCACTGCGGGATGTACGCGGCGATCGCGGCGGCCTTCGCGGAGTCGGCCAGCACGGAGGCCGGTGCCCACAGCAGGCTGAGCAGGTCCACGACGTCGGTGGTGATCGCGTGGGCGCCCTTCGCCTCGTACTGCTTGAGGTAGGCCGGTGCCTGGCTGTTGGCGAGCGGGGCGATGTCGACCTGGCCCGACTGGAGGGCCGTCAGGAACTGGTTGCTGGTCAGCGGGACCAGCTTCACCTCGTCGTACTTCAGGCCCGCTTCCTTCAACGCCCGGAGAAGTACCACGCCTTGGGCCTGGCCCTGGGAGAACGCGAGCTTCTTGCCCTTGAAGTCGGCGACCGTGCGGATGTCGCTGCCGGGCTTGGTCGCGAAGAGGTAGTTGGGCTTGCGGGTGATGTCGATCGCGACGATCTTCGCGTCGAAGCCCTGGTAGTGCGCCTGGATCGGCGGAATGCCCGCGTTGTTGGCCAGGTCCAGGGACTTGGCGCGGAACGCGTTGATGACATCGGGACCGGCCCCGATGTTCACCCAACTCGACACGGTGAACGGCAACTTGGGCAACTTCGCCAGCTTGAACTGGAGTTGCTGGGTGTTGAGGTAGGAAGAGATCTTCAGGCTTGTGCCGGACGGCACCTTCTCGGCGAGCGGGGCGGACAGACCGGCCCCCGACTTCGAGGCCGCGGCACTGCTCGTGGCGCAGCCGCTGAGGCCGGCGATGCCCGCGGCGGCACCGAGCACGGAGGTGAGGAAGAGCCGCCGGTCGAGGCCGGGCGCACGGGAATTGGGCATGGGAGTACTCCCTGGTCAAAAGTCGCGGGAACGCGGGAATGCGCGCGGGATTCACGGCAGGGGAAAGCCGGAGAGAGAAATGCGGGCAGGATGAGACCGGCGCCAGGGGCGCGTCAACGGGTCAGCAACAAGAAGTGCGACAACTCATCTGCAGGCTCATGACCAGGATGTTCCCGGTCATGAGCGCTCCCTGTCAACATTCCGAGTTTCTGAATTAAATAGTCGCCGGTGAAACGCTTGGCGACACGCTCAAAGGATCCCGGAACAGCACGTCCAGCATCACCGAACCACCCGCCACCGCCAGCACGGAATCCGGGAAACTCGTCGGCACGACAGCGGACGCCCGTGCGTCACCGACCTCCTCGCGCAGCGCGCGGAGGCAGTCCTCGCGGTGGATGACACCGAGTTCGGTGACGACCACCGTCTCCGGGTTGAGGATGTCGAGCAGCAGCCCGGCCGCCCGCCCGGTCATCCGCGCCCGCTGCGTCAACAGCCGTACGGCGAGGGGGTTTCCGCGTTCGGCCGCGGCCACGACATGGGTCGGGTTCACCCCGTCGACGATTCCGGCCTCGCGGGCCCGGCGGCACAACGTCCGTTCGCTCAGCTCGACTTGGAGGCAGCCGACCCGGCCGCAGTCGCACGGCTCGGTGCCGCCGCGCAGCGGCAGATGCGCGATCGTGCCGGCCTGCGAGCGGGGACCGTGGTGCACCTCGTCGTTGGTGGCGAAGGCCGCGTCGACCACGTTGCCGACGAAGAGATGCAGCACGCTGCGGCTGCCGCGGGCCCGCCCGAAGAGGCGCTCACCGTTGACCAACGCCCTTGCGTGGCCGTCCACATGGACCGGGAGACCGGTGCGGGCGCCGAGGATCTCGCGCACGGGCACCTCTCGCCAGCCGAGCAGGGGATGGTCGACGATGGTTCCGGAGTCCCGGTCGACCCAGCCGCCGGCGGCCACGCCGACGCCGAGCGGAAGGGCACCGGACGCGTCCGCGAGCAGGGCGTCCAGCCCTTCGGCGGCCCGTGCCAGCACGCGTGCGGGGTCGGTGGTGTCGTGTCCGATGCGCCGCTCGGCCAGCACCCGGCCCCGCAGATCGAGCAGGGCCACCGTCGTATAGGGCACGGCGACATGGACCCCGCCCACGATGAACCGTGAGTCGTCCAGGTCGACGGGCACATGGGGCCGGCCCACACCTCCGGATCGTTCGGGTGTGGCGGACTCATGGATCAGGCCGAGTCCGGCGAAGCGGGCGCAGTAGTCGGTCACCGACGCGGGGGACAGTCCGGTCAGCCGGGCGATGGTCGAGCGGGCCACCGGCCCGTGCTCCAGCACGGACCGCAGGATGACACTCGCGTTGGTGCGCCGCCGGTCGCTGTCGGCGGCGCGGGGTACGGGGGAGCGCAGAAGGGGTGCCGCGTTACGGGGCATGGGGATCTTCCTCGGGAACAGGTCCGACAGTGCGCCGTTCTACGATTCGAGGCGCACCGGATCCGCTCCGCCCGCCTCAGGGGCGGTAACAGGTCGCCGCGGCCTGGCGTCGCAGGTCGACATAGCGACGCGACGCGAAGTTCCGGGCCTGGGCAACCATGCGGTCGAAGCTAGCAAAACGGTCCACCGCTGCCCAGACGGTGACCGGTGTGCGAGACGGCACGGGGTCCGCGTGACCGGCATCACGCCCGATCGTGTGTAGCGGGCATCCTTTGTCCGGAGCCCACCAAGTCCGCGCCGAAGCCTTTGTCGGGCGCTGACGGTGATCGGCCGAAGGGCCCTGGGATAGCGTCACCGAGTCCCCCTGTACCCCCGTCAACCTGCGGAGTTCCCCTTGAGTACCGCCGTCGCCACCGCCCGCCCCGGACAGGTCCTCGCCGATCTGCTGCCCGCCTCCCGCGTCCGGGACATCGCCCTCGTGCTCGGCGGCGCCGCGCTCACCGGCCTCGCCGCCCAGCTCTCCGTGCCCGTGCCGGGCTCCCCGGTCCCGGTCACCGGCCAGACCTTCGCCGCGCTCCTCGTCGGCACGTCCCTCGGCGCCGGCCGCGGCTTCCTCTCGCTCGCGCTGTACGCGCTGCTCGGCCTGGCCGGCGTGCCGTGGTTCGCCGGCGGCACCCACGGGAGCGGCGCCTCCTTCGGCTACATCGTCGGCATGCTGCTCGCCTCCGCCGCCGTCGGCGCCCTGGCCCGCCGCGGCGCCGACCGCTCGGTCCTGCGCATGGCGGGCACGATGATCCTGGGCGAGGCGATCATCTACGCCGTCGGCGTCCCGTACCTCGCGGTCAGCCTCGACCTCTCGACGAGCGCCGCGATCGCCGCCGGCCTCACCCCCTTCCTCCTCGGCGACGCCCTGAAGGCGGCCCTGGCGATGGGCGCGACCCCGACCGCGTGGAAGTTCGTCAACAAGCGGCGGTAGTGCCTGTGCGGCGGAGCAGGTCGCAGGAAAGCATCGGCGTCTGATCGGCGCCGGAGAGCGGGGTCCGGTGCGCGTCCAACTGCAAGGCGGCGGAGGACGCCGACGCCCTCAGTGCGCCCTTGCCGCTGGACGCCATCGCGACCGCGTGGAAGTTCGTCAACAAGCAGCGGTAGGGCCGTAGTTCCGCCGGAAGAGGTTCGCCGGGTCGTACTGCGACTTCAGCCCGGCGAGCCTCTTCCGCGTCTCCGCGTCGTACAGGCCATCGGTCCGGTCACCGGCCCCGAACGCGAAGTTGAGCGCCCGGCCGAGCGTCACGGGCGCGAGCAGGGCGAAGGCCGGGTCGAGCCGGGCGCGGGCGGTCGCCCGGTCGCCGACCGCCAACAGCCGTACCAGGAAACGCCCTTCGCGGTACGGCACCGAGTTCGGCGCGGACTTCGCGAGGGCCCCGCCGAGATGATTGACCTGGACGACACACATACCGGGCGCGTCGGGACCGACGAGGGCCAGCACCTCACCCACCCGCGCCACCTCCAGCTCGCTCAGCACCGCGCTGTCGCCGTAGTACGCGTGCGGCTCCGGCGGATCACTGTGGATCGTGTGACTCTCGGCGTACGGCATCTCCCGCAACGAGTCCGCGAGCACCGGCCCGAACTCCCGCAGCGGGGCGACGACTTGATCGCCGTCGGCGCCCGTGTACGCGATCCGCACGGAGAGGACGTACCGCCCGCGCAGGTGCGGCGGCAGCGCCGGGACGTCCGGGTACGGCACGGCGGCGAAGGACGAGGTCAGCCCGTCCGGCACGGTCCGCGTCCACTCCTCGTACGCCCGCAGCAGGGCGGTGGGATCCACCTCCCGCCCGTCGAAGGCGAGCGAGCCGCCGTAGAGCGTCCGCACGGGGACGAGGCCGATCTCCAACTCCGTGACGACACCGAAGGCATGCCCGCCGCCGAGCAGCGCCCAGTACAGGTCCGGCTCCGACTCCCTTGTCACCCGCCGGAGTCGACCATCGGCCGTGACGACGTCGAGCGAGCGCACATGGTCGGCCGCGTACCCGAACTCCCGTGCCAGGATGCCGAGTCCACCGCTCACCGTGTACGACACGGCACCCAGGCCCAGCGACGACCCGTTCAAGGGCGCCAGCCCGTACGGCTCCGCCGCCGCCACGACCTGCGCCCACCGCACACCCGCCTGGACCCGGACGGTCCGTGCCCGCGGATCGACCCGTACCCCGTCCATCCGCCGCGTACTGATCAGCACCCCGCCCTCCGATCCACCCGGCATCCCGTGCCCGGTGGCCTGCACCCCGACCGGCAGCCCGGCGCCGGCCGCGTACCGTACGGCGGCGATCACGTCGTCGGCCGAGGCCGCGCCGAAGACCACGGCGGGGCGCTGGGCGAACCCGGTCTGGAATCCGGCGAGTTCGGCGTCGTAGCCGGGGTCGGTGGGGCGGAGGGTGAGGGGCTGTGTGCGCTGGCTCATGCGGTCATGCTGGCTCCATAACCTGACAGGTGCCGTCAGGCTTTCCGGGGGAGGCCGGCAGGAAGGGCCGGGTGCTCCCGCGACCCGGCCCTTCCCTGTCCGAGCTCCCCTCAGCCCCGCTCGGCCTGCCGCCTCGGCGGTCGCTGCGACCAGTACAGGCCCGCCGCGCCCGCCGCGATCAGTGCCGCCCCGGCCGCGCCCAGCGGCAGCACGTCACTGCCGACGCCGGTCTTGGGCAGGGTGTCGCCGCCCGGCGCCACCGGCTTGTTGTCGGTGCCGAGCAGCAACGGCGTGGCCGGGGCGTTCGGCGACGGGTTCGTCGTACCGAACGGGACCGGGCCCTGCTGCCAGAACGTCTTCTTGCCGTCGGCGGACATCACCGGCAGACAGATCTTCCCGGCCTTGCTCAGGTCGTACGTCGCGTCGACGGCGTACGACTTCGACTTCCCCGCGGCGAGCGTGCCGACGGGGCACTTGAATCCGCTGTTCGAACCTGGCGGCAGATCCTTTGCGGCGATCGCCGAACAGCCCTGCACGCCATTGACCTTGAGGCCGTCGAAACCGACGACCAGGAGATTGAGTTCGCCGCTCTCCTTGGTTCCCTCGTTCTTCACCGTGGCGGTGATGGCCGTCTTTTTCGAACTGTTGTCGACAGAAATCCTCTCCGGCAGGAGCGTGGTCAGTTTCACACCCGCCGGTGCCGCGTCCATCGCCTTTCCGCCCTTGCTGCTTCCCGGTCCCTGGTCGTCCGCCGAAGCGGTGAAGGAAAGGATCATCACCGCCGAGAAAGATGCCGTGAGCAGCGATCCTGTGATGGCCGTCGCGATGGCCGTAGCGCGACGAGAACTCATGTTCGTCCCCCTTGCGTTCCCCTGTATCCCCCTGGACTGCGCCTGAATTCGCAGTACTTGAAGAGGTACCACAAGATTTCTCCGCACTATGCTGGTACGGCATGAAGTGTGACCATTGTGGGGGTGCAGCGGATTGCCGGGGAATACGGGGAACTTGAGGGACGGCGGAACTCCGGGGCTATTGGTGACCGGGCGATATCGGCTGGTCGAAAGCATCGGCCAGGGGGGAATGGGGCGGGTGTGGCGGGCCGCCGACGAAATGCTCGACCGGCAGGTCGCGGTCAAGGAGATGCGCATCGACGGCCTCGACCCGGAGGACACCCGCACCCGCCGCGAGCGCACCCTGCGCGAGGCCAGGGCCACGGCGCGGATCGACCATCCCAACGTCGTACGGGTCTACGACGTCGTGGACGAGGGCGAACGCCTGTGGATCGTCATGGAGTTGGTGGCCGGCCGCTCGCTGGAGCGGATCATGGCGGAGGACGGTCCGATCGGCCCGCGCGAGGCCGCCCGCATCGGGCTGGGGCTGGTGGCGGCGCTGCGGCAGGTACACGCGGGAGGCGTCCTGCACCGGGACATCAAACCCGGCAACGTACTCGTCGAGAGCCGTGCGCGGCGCGTCGTGCTCACCGACTTCGGCATCGCCGCGATCCAGGACGCCAAGGCGCTCACCATGGTCGGCATGCTCGTCGGCTCGCCCGACTACATGGCACCCGAGCGGATCTCCGGCCGCCCGCAGGGACCGCCCTCGGACATCTGGTCCCTGGGCGCGACCCTCTGCGCGGCCCTCGGCGGCCGCTCCCCGTTCTCCCGCGACACCACCCTCGCGACCCTGCACGCGGTGCTCTACGAGGAGCCCGAACTCCCGCCCGCCGCAGGCCCGTTGCGGGAGGTGCTGGCCGCGCTGCTGGAGAAGGAGCCGTCGGTCCGGCCGGGGTTGGAGGAGGTGGAGGAGGCGCTTGCCCCGGTCGCGTTTCCGACGGAGGCCGAGAAACTCGGTGCAGTGGAAACGCGGTTGGTGGCGGAGCCCGAGAGGCCGGAGGGACCCGAGGCCCATCAGGAGTCGCCCACTCCGGTCTTCCTGGAGCCGTCGCTGATCAGGGCGGCACGGGATCCCCGCGTCCACGAACCCGCCCCCGAACCCCACCCCGATCCCGAGCCCCACCCCGATCCCGCCCCGCCCGTCGAGAACCCGATACCGACCCAGCGTCCGGCGGCGGCAGGCGTCTCCCTCGCACGCGCCGAGCGCCCGGTACCACCGCAGCCGGCCCACAGCCCACGCCGGGACCTGGGCCCCCACCCGGCCCGGCTGCCCGGCCCCGCGCAGCCGTTCACCACCCGCTCCCGCTCCCGCCGCCGTACCGGACTGATCGCCGCAGCGGCCGTGGCCGTGGTGGGCGCGGTGGTCGCGGCGATCCTCGTGAACGGGAACGGCTCGTCCGACGACACGGCCACGGGTGCGCAGTCGAAGGCGTCGACCAGCGCCTCGTCGACTCCGACCGAACCCTCCGCCTCCGCCACCCCGTCCCCCTCGCCCACCGTCGAAGGCACCTCCCGCCCCCCGAGCCTGCCCCCGGGCACGCACCAGGAGGCGGGCGGGTTCGCGTGGGCGACGCCCGCCGGCTGGCGGCGGGATCTGAAGACGGGCGCCGAGGTCCACTACACGTCACCGGACGGCGGCCAGGAACTCGTGGGCAAGTCCTCCCTCGCCCGCGGCGATCTGATGCAGACGTGGGAGGCCTCGGAACGGAACGCCCACCAGGGGCAGGACTACCGCAAGATCCGGCTCGCCGGCACGACGTTCCGCGGCTACCCGGCGGTGGTCTGGGAGTACACCTTCACCCTCAAGGGCACCCCCTGGCACGCCCGGCTGCTCGGCTTCGACGCGGACGGGAAGTCGTACCAGATCAACACCTGGTACCGGCCGGACGTGGAGACCCAGGCCGTGAAGACCTACGACAGGGTCAAGAACAGCTTCGTCGTCCTGTGAACTCCCTTAACCCACCGACACCTTGTCCGTGTCGGTGTCCGATGCGGCGACCGCGGCCGGCCGCCCGCCCCGCACCCGCTCCTTGACGACCGAGACCGCCACCACGGCCAGCGCGACCAGCAGTGACAGCAGGACCGTCGTACGGCCGCTGCTCTCGCCCTTCGTGTCGGTGAGCATGTAGCCGAGGACGAACACGATCAGGGCGATCGTCGCCCAGGTCAGATACGGGTACAGCCACATCCGTACGACGAGCTTCTCCGGCGACTCGCGCTCGATGATCCGGCGCATGCGCAGCTGGGACGCGCAGATCACCAGCCACACGAACAGGGCCACCGCACCCGAGGAGTTGACCAGGAAGAGGAAGACGGTGTCCGGGAAGGCGTAGTTGAAGAACACGGCGACGAACCCGAAGACGACCGACGCGACGATCGCCGCCATCGGTACGCCGCGGGAGGTCGTCCGGGCGAACGCGGCCGGGGCGTCGCCGCGGCCGCCGAGCGAGAAGGCCATGCGGGAGGCCGTGTAGAGGCCGGAGTTGAGGCAGGACAGCACCGAGGTCAGCACGATGAAGTTCATGATCTGGCCGGCGTGCGCGATACCTAGGGAGTCGAGCGCGGCGACGTACGAGCCCTGCTCCTTGATCGAGGGGTCGTTCCAGGGGAGCAGGCAGACGACGACGAGGATCGAGCCGAGGTAGAAGACGCCGATGCGCCAGATGATGCTGTTGGTCGACCTGGTGACCGCGCGCTGCGGGTCCTCCGACTCGCCGGCGGCCAGCGTCGCGATCTCGCTGCCCATGAAGGAGAAGACGACCAGCAGGACACCGGTCAGGATCGCGCCGGGGCCGTTCGGCAGGAAGCCGCCGTGGTCGGTGAGGTTGCCGAGGCCTGCCTTGTCGGTGTGGGCGCCGGGCAGTACGCCGAAGACCGCGAGCGCGCCGACGACGATGAACGCGCCGATCGCCACGACCTTGATCCCGGCGAACCAGAACTCGAACTCGCCGTAGGAGCCCACCGATACGAGGTTCGTGGCGGTCAGTACCACCATCACGAGCAGGGCCCAGCCCCACTGCGGTACGGCGGGGATCCAGCCTTCGAGGATCTTGGCGCCGGCGGTCGCCTCGACGGCGAGCACGACGACCCAGAAGAACCAGTACAGCCAGCCGATCGAGAAGCCGGCCCAGCGGCCGAGCGCGCGGTCGGCGTGCGCGGAGAACGAGCCGGACGTGGGGTTCGCGGCCGACATCTCACCGAGCATGCGCATCACCAGCACCACGAGCGTGCCGACGAGCGCGTAGGAGAGCAGGATGCCGGGGCCCGCGGTCGCGATGCCGGAACCGGACCCGACGAACAGACCGGCGCCGATGACGCCACCGATCGCGATCATCGACAGATGCCGGTTCTTGAGACCTGCCTGGAGGCCGGAACCATCGGTCTTGGGGGCAGTCATGGGGGGAGTTCCTTCACACCGGGTGCTGTGTCGCACACGCGATCACGTGCGAGGGCTCGTACGAGGGGTGCGCGAGCCCCCGGGCTGCTGCCCCGAAACAGGCATGTCACACTCGACCCATGCGCGTGTATCTCGGCTCCGACCATGCGGGCTTCGAACTCAAGAACCACCTCGTCGAGTGGCTGAAGGAGGCGGGGCATGAGCCCGTCGACTGCGGGCCGCACATCTTCGACGCACAGGACGACTACCCGCCCTTCTGCCTCCGCGCCGCCGAGCGCACGGCCGCCGACCCCGAGGCCCTCGGCATCGTGATCGGCGGCTCCGGCAACGGCGAGCAGATCGCGGCGAACAAGGTCAAGGGTGTCCGTGCGGCCCTCGCCTGGAGCGAGGAGACCGCGTCGCTCGGCCGGCGGCACAACAACGCGAACGTCGTCGCGGTCGGCGCGCGGATGCACTCGCGCGACGAGGCGACGAAGTTCGTCGAGACGTTCGTGTCCACGCCGTTCTCCGAGGACCCGCGGCACATTCGGCGGATCGACATGCTGACGGAGTACGAGACGACGGGCGAGCTGCCGGAGATCCCGGCGCACCACCCGCAGCAGTAGAAGGCTTTTCGAGGCCCACCCGTCGAGTGACCGAGGCGGGTGGGCGGGTGGGAAAGGAAATGCGGTAGTGCCAGAGGGGCACACGATTCATCGGCTGGCGCTGGACTACGGCGGTCGTTTCAGCGGCGGTTCCGTGCAAGTCACCAGTCCCCAGGGCAAGTTCAGTGACGCCGCCGCGCTGCTGAACGGTTCGGAACTCACCCGCACCGAAGCCCACGGCAAGCACCTGTTCCTCGGCTTCCGGGACGCCGACTGGATCCACATCCACCTGGGCCTGTTCGGCAAGGTCAACTTCGGCGACGCCCCGGCGCCCCCGCCCACGGACACCGTCCGCCTGCGCCTCGCGAACGACACGTCGTACGTCGATCTCCGCGGCCCCACCACCTGTGCCCTGATCACGGACACCGAGAAGCGGGCGATACACGACCGCCTCGGCCCCGACCCCCTGCGCCCGCCGGCCGACACCGACCCGGGCGCGGCGTACCGGCGCGTCTCCCGCAGCCGTACGACGATCGCGGCCCTGCTCATGGACCAGAAGGTCATCGCCGGGGTCGGCAACGTCTACCGCGCCGAGGTCCTCTTCCGGCACGGGATCGACCCGTACCGCGCGGGCAAGGACATCACCCCCGCCGAGTGGGACGCGATCTGGGCCGACCTGGTCGGCCTGATGCGCGAGGGCGTCCGCAACAACCGCATCGACACCGTCCGCCCCGAGCACACCCCCGAGGCGATGGGCCGCCCGCCGCGCGTGGACGACCACGGCGGCGAGGTCTACGTCTACCGCCGCGCCAACCAGCCCTGCCATATCTGCGGCAGCGAGATCCGCACCGCCGACCTCGCCGCCCGCAACCTGTTCTGGTGCCCCAACTGCCAGCGGGCGTAAGGCGGTTCTAGAACCCGTGCGGCAGCCAGGGCGCGACCGCCGACGCGAAGGCCAGTGACGCCTCCGCCAGCGCGCCCGCCCGCAGCTCCCGCACCCGGCCGGCCCCCGCGAGGGACGCGAGGGAGAAGCCGCCGAGATACACGGACCCCAACTCCCGTACGGACAGGGCGAGATCGGCCGGCTCCTCGGTCCGCTTGCAGGACGCGCCCTTCGCGTCGCCGGTGAGCCGCCAACGCCCCTCGTTCCAGGGGCAGAAGGCGTCCTCGACCTCGAACACGACGTCCACCGGCGTCTGGTAGGTCCGCGCCTCCAGCGCGGCCCCCAGGTCCACCAGCCGTACGTGCAGCGAGTCCTGCTGCCGCAGCCCGCACCGGCGGAGGTCGGAGACGAGATGCTGCCAGGAGTCGTCCACGGGACGGCTGCGCAGCGACAGCTTCGACGTCAGGTCGATGCCGAAGAGGAATCGCCACAGCGCCGCGTACGCCGCCGGATCCAGCGCCTCCAGATCGCGCAGCAGGACCTCGCCCTTGGGGACGGAGTCCTCCCACTCGGGCTTCACGAAGTAGCGCGCGTAGCCCACGACTTCGTCCTCGCGCTCCGCGATCACGCACTGCAGCGGTGACGTGCCCTGCCGCTCGCTCTCCGGGTCCAGCAGCGGCAGGTTCTCCCACCCGGGCCGCCGCGCGAGCATCCCCGGCCGCCCGGCCACCTGCCGCGCGTACACCGCCTCGCACTGCTCGCGCACGGCGCCGGGGTCGGCGTAGCGCAGCCGTACGTCCTCCGTGCCCGGCGGCACCGTCAGCCGCACCCGGGCGGTGTCGATCTCGGCGCTGCCGCGCAGCGTGGCGATGCCGTAGCCGAACCGGCCGTAGATCGCGGGCTCGGAGGCCGTCAACACGGCGAGTGGCTCGCCCCAGGACCGTACGTCGTCCAACTGCCGCCGCATCATGGACGTCAGGAGGCCGCGGCGCCGATGGGTGGCGGCCACGCTGACCATCGTGACGCCCGCGGCCGGCACGGAGGCGCCGCCGGGCACGGTCACCCGGAAACTGAACGCGCCCGCCGTGCCCACGCACGCGTCGCCGTCCCAGATGCCGAGGGAGCGGTCGACCTCGGTGAGCCCGTCCCACAGCTCACGTTCCTCGGCCGACTCGGGAGTCCCGCCGAACGCCGTGATCAGGGCGTCGTACCAGGTGTTCCACTCGTCCCGCCGCAGCACCCGCAGCTCGGTCCGGTCGGCCCGCGTGTTTCTCGCAACAGTCCCCATGGACCATGCCTATCAGCGCATTGCGGGACGAGCCAGGGAATTTCCGCCGGGTGGCCGCACAGGGGCTTCTGGTGAAGTTCACTGTGAAGTTGAACCTCGCAGGGGGGACAAGTGGGACCTCCCGTGCCAAGCGGCTGGTCGGATGGATAGGGTCCCGAACTAATGGCAGCAGGACGAGAGCGGCGCGCGGAGGCCGACACGTTCATGGCCCGGTTGAGGAAGCTGGTTCACCGGGTCCGCACCGGCCTGCGCAGAAGTGCCGTCGACTACTTCCGCGGGGACGGCTCGGACTGGGTCGCGCTGGCCGGACTGCTGCTCACGATCCCGGTGATCGCGGCCACGACCCTCGCCAACGCGGTGTGGTTCTCACCGGCCGCGCTGGTCCTGCCGATCGTCGCGGGCGGCCTGCTGCTGCGGCCCGCGAGCCTGCTCGGGCTGTACGCGGCGGCGGCCACCGCCCTGATCGTGGAGTCGGTGAAGCTCGGCCCGTACACCGAGGGCCCGGCGCGGGTGACCCCGGGCGTGGTGCTCGTGGTGGCCGCGTGCGGCTTCTTCGGGCTGCTGATCGCCCAGTTCCGCAGCCGGGTCGGCGTGCCCTGGCGGCGCGGCGGCACCATGCTCTTCGACCTGCGCGAACGCATCCGGGTGCAGAGCAAGCTTCCGCAGCTGCCGCAGGGCTGGCACCGGGAGATGGCGCTGCGGCCGGCGGGCGGGCAGTCGTTCTCGGGGGACTTCGTCGTCGCGGCCCGGACGAACGGTGGTCGGACCATGGAGGTGGTCCTCACCGACGTCTCCGGCAAGGGCATGGACGCGGGCTCCCGCGCCCTGCTCCTGTCCGGCGCCTTCGGCGGCCTGCTCGGCTCCCTGCCCCCGCACGCCTTCCTGCCCGCCGCCAACGGCTATCTCCTCCGCCAGGACTGGGACGAGGGCTTCGCCACCTCGATCCACCTCGTCCTGGACCTCGACTCCGGCGACTACGAACTCTTCTCCGCCGGACACCCGCCGGGCCTCCAGCTCAGCGCGGGCAGCGGCCGCTGGGAGGAGAAGGCGGCGGAAGGGCCCCTGCTGGGGGTCTACGACGGCGCCCAGTTCGACCCCGTGAAGGGCTCGCTGCGCCCCGGAGACGTGCTGATGCTCTTCACGGACGGCCTGGTCGAGACCTCCGACCGGGACATCGTCGAGGGCATCGACCGCCTCACCGGCGAGGCCGACCGCTATGTCGCCGGCGGCTTCCACGGCGCCGCCTGGCACCTCATCGAGGCGGTCGCCAAGGACGTCAACGACGACCGCGCCCTGCTCCTGGTCTGCCGGGAAGGTCCTACGGCGTCGGCCTCGGCGTCGGCGCAGGGGCTGTCGACGTGACCCCGCTCCTCACGGTGGCCGAGGTCGAGGCCATCGCCCGCGCCGCGCACGAGGGCCAGACCGACAAGGCGGGCCGGCCCTACGCCGAGCACCTGAGGGCCGTGGCAGAGGGCGTGCGGGCGCGGGGCGGGGACGCCGAACAGATCGCGGCGGCCTGGCTGCACGACTCCGTGGAGGACGACGCGCTCACCGGGCGATGGCTGGACGAGGCCGCGCTGACCCGCCGTACGAAGGACATCGTGCTGGCGCTCACCAAGCGGCCGGGGGAGACCCCGGAGGCGTACGCCGGGCGCGTGCTCGGGACCCCCGGCGCGCTCCTGGTGAAGGAGGCGGACCTGGCGCACAACGCGGACCCGGCCCGCCTCGCCGTCCTCGACGAGGCGACCCGGGCCCGCCTGACCGAGAAGTACGCACGGATGCGCGCACTTCTCGGACTCGGCGTCCCCGACTAGGCGTTGGCCTTCTCGCGTACGACGGGCCGCGCGAACTGCGCCCGGTCGCGGGCCGGTTCGGCCGCGTCCCGCCGGAACGCCCACTCCATGCGCGGCTCGACCGCGAAGCGGAACACCCGTCGTACGGGCGGGGTGCACAGCAGGGTGACGGCGGTGACGGCGAGGGCGCTCACGAGGAGCACGCCGAACGGCCGGTGCAGCCAGGTGTGGTGGAACAGGCCCGCGTAGCCGGCGCCCTTGATCAGGAAGCCGTGCAGCAGATAGCCGTACAGCGTGCCCGCGCCGAGCGCCGTGAACCACGTCCGCCGGCCCGGCACCCAGGAGTAGAAGCCGGCCGTCAGCAGCAGCGAGCAGGCGAACATCAGGAGCATCATCACCGGCCCCGCCCACCAGGGCGCGCCGAACTCCTGCGCGGAGTCGTGGTGGTAGAACCAGCCGGCGTTCATCCGCGGCACCGCCCAGTAGCCGACGGCGAGCGCGCTCACGAACACCGGCACGGCCAGCACCCGCACCGCGCGCCGGCGCACCCACCGGAAGTGCTCGGGCCGCAGGACCAGGCCGAGCACGAAGTACGGCAGGAACTGCGCCAGCCGCTGGAGGTCGAAGTCGTCGGTCATGTCCGGGGTGCAGGAGGCGAGCATGGCGATGCCGAGCGCGAACGGCAGCGGGTGGCGGAGCAGTTTCCAGATCGGGGTGGTCAGCCGCCAGATGAACAACGCGCAGAGGAACCAGGTGAGATACAGCGGGTCGAGGAGGGTGATCTTCTGGTGCGGGTCGTCGTTGGCGTACCGGCTGAAGAGCGAGTAGGCGATCTCGAAGACGACGTACGGCACGGCGACACCGGTGAGGAGCCGCTTCAGGCGGTCGGGGCGGAGGTCGAAACTCCGGGAGAAGTAGCCGGAGATGACGATGAAGGCCGGCATGTGGAAGCTGTACACGACCATGTACAGGCCCTGGAGCGCTCTGTCGCCGCCCTTGAGGGGCTCCCAGGAGTGCCCGACGGCGACCAGCAGGATCGCCAGGTACTTCGCGTTGTCGAAGAACGCGTCGCGGTGTCTGGGCAGTTCGTTCTGTTCGTACTGTTCGTTCTTTTTGCTCTGTTCGTTCTGGCCCGAAGGCGTGGCAGCGTGGAACATCTGAGGCACCTTAGCGTTGCCTGTGGGAATCGGTGAAACCATCGGACGCGCGTCCGAAAAGTTTCTGAGATGTCATGATTCATCCCGAACAAAAGGCGCAAACAGCCGTACCGGGAACGCCTGTTCGTGTGCTGCCGCCAATCATTCGAACGACCTGCGAACGTTCCTCTTCCGAACCTTTGCTACCTACGATGCGTCACCCGCCGCATAGATGGGCCGGGTTGGTGGCACGATGGTTCTGGCGGGGGTGCGCGCGGTGGCGTCCCCGGGCCGGGAGAGCGGACCGACCGAGGGTGTGATCAGTTGTGGCCATTTCACTGTCTGTGGTGCTGCTGTTGGCGATCATCCTGGTGGTGTTGATCCGAGGGGGATCGATCAAGACCGGGCCGGCCATAGTCGCCATCCTCTTCGGCTTCTTCCTCGCCTCGACCGGCATGGCACCGTCCATCAACCGGTTCATGAACTCGATAGCGGAGACGATCAACTCGATCAGCTTCTGATGGGGCACCGCTTCACGAGGCAGTCCGCGGGCGCCATGTTCGCGGCCGTCGCCGCCTTCCTGCTCACACGTGACGCCACGTTCGGCTACTTCCGGCACGCGCTGCCCGACTGGGCGTACCGTGCCACGGCACTCGCCGGCCTCGCCGCGGCGGCCGTCGCCTACGGCCTCGCCACGCTCTGGCTCCGCCGCCTGCCCTGAGACGAGTCAGGACCAAGTCCGAGGAATCGCCCTCCGACCTGGCCCTGAGTCATCTGGAGCGGGCGACGGGAATCGAACCCGCGTAGCTAGTTTGGAAGACTAGTGCTCTACCATTGAGCTACGCCCGCACACGACGCGCCGCAGGTCAGACGACCGCGGCACAGAGAGCATCGTAGCGGGTCGGGTGCCCTCGGCGCACACCGCCTCTTCCGTGCCCCGCCCTCTGCCCCGCCCCGCACCCCGGCGCTCGTGAAATGCGGCGGCTCCACTGCCTGCGGGCATGTACCCTACGTGTCGCACCAGACGGGGTGTGGCGCAGCTTGGTAGCGCGTCCGCTTTGGGAGCGGAAGGCCGTGGGTTCAAATCCCGCCACCCCGACCACCTGCCGGACCTCCGGGACCGGTACCACACCAGTACCTCGCGCGATCGCCTTTTGGGGCGTCCAGCCGCTGCGGCTACTATGCAAGCTGCGCGCCCGTGTGTCTCTCACACTCTGAAGTCCTCCGGGCGACCAGAAACCGCCGGACCTGTCTGGGTCCGCAACCCAAGAAGTCAGCCCCCAAGGAGACCGAACCGTGAAGAGCGCCGTGGAGACCCTGAACCCGACCCGGGTTCGGCTCAGCATCGAGGTGCCCTTCGAGGAGCTCAAGGACAGCCTCGACGCGGCGTACAAGAAGATCAACCAGCAGGTCACGGTGAAGGGCTTCCGGAAGGGCAAGATCCCGGCGCGCGTCATCGACCAGCGGTTCGGCCGCGGTGCGGTTCTGGAGGAGGCGGTCAACGACGCGCTCCCGAAGTTCTACACCGAGGCGGTCAACGAGGCGGAGCTCAACCCGCTCGGCCAGCCCGAGGTCGACATCACGGAGCTGAAGGACGGCGAGACGCTGAACTTCACCGCCGAGGTCGACATCCGCCCGGCCATCGAGATCCCGGACTACTCGGGCATCGAGGTCGAGGTCGACGCCGTCGAGGTCAGCGAAGAGGACATCGACAAGTCCGTCGAGCAGCTCCGCGAGCGCTTCGCCTCGACCTCCCCGGTCGAGCGCGCCGCCGCCGACGGTGACGTCGTCACCCTCGACCTGGAGGCCAAGGTCGACGGCGAGGTCCTGGAGGACGGGGTCGCCGAGGGCGTCTCCTACACCATCGGTTCCGGCGAGCTCCTCGACGGCATCGACGAGGCCGTCACGGGCCTGGAGGCCGGTGGCGAGGCCACCTTCGCCTCCGAGCTCAAGGGCGGCTCCGCGGCCGGCCAGGAGGCTCAGGTCACCGTCAAGGTGAGCCAGGTCGCCGCTCGCGAACTCCCCGCGCTGGACGACGAGTTCGCCCAGCTCGCCTCCGAGTTCGACACCCTGGAGGAGCTGCGCGCCGACAGCCGCAAGCGCCTCGAGAACATGAAGCAGTACGACCAGGCCACGCAGGCCCAGGAGCGCGTCCTGGACAAGCTGCTGGAGCTCGTCGAGGTGCCCGTCCCCGAGAAGCTCCTTGAGGACGAGATCAACACCCGCAAGCACAACCTGGAGCACCACCAGCTCGGCCAGATGGGCCTCGACCTCGAGAAGTACCTCGAGATCCAGGGCAAGACGGCCGAGGAGTTCGACGCCGAGACCAAGGAAGCCGCGGTCAAGGGCATCAAGACGCAGTTCGTCCTCGACGAGCTCGTCAACAAGGAGAAGCTGAACGTCAACCAGGAGGAGCTCACCGAGCACCTCATGCGTCGCGCCGCCTCCTCCGGCATGTCCCCCGACCAGTTCGCCCAGGCCGTCGTCGAGGGCGGCCAGGTTCCGCTCCTGGTCGGCGAGGTCGCCCGCGGCAAGGCCCTGGCCGTCGTGGTCGAGGCCGCCACCGTGAAGGACACCAACGGCGAGATCGTCGACCTCGACGACGAGGACGAGACGGAGGCCGCCATCGAGACGGTCGAGACCGTCGAGGCCGCCGCCGAGGAGCCCGCCGAGGCGTAGGCGCGGCACGCAAAGGCACACAGGGGCCCCGGGGACATCGCACCCCGGGGCCCCTGCCCTTACCCGGGGTCTCACCAGCGCGGTACATGCGCTGACAGCGAACAGTTCCCTTTGCGGGATTCCCCGAAGGGACCCGCGCGTTAGGGTCCATGAATACGAGGGCAGGGGAGTCCCCGTTGCCCCCGGCAGTACACGTGAGACGGCCCGGCGCCGTCGTAAAGACGAGCAGGTGGATACGTGACGAATCTGATGCCTACAGCCGCCGGCGAGCCCTCTTTCGGTGGCCTCGGCGACCAGGTCTACAACCGACTGCTCGGTGAGCGGATCATCTTCCTCGGCCAGGCGGTCGACGACGACATCGCGAACAAGATCACCGCACAGCTCCTCCTCCTTGCCGCCGACCCCGACAAGGACATCTACCTCTACATCAACAGCCCCGGCGGCTCGATCACGGCCGGCATGGCGATCTACGACACCATGCAGTTCATCAAGAACGACGTGGTGACCATCGCCATGGGCCTCGCCGCCTCCATGGGCCAGTTCCTCCTCAGCGCGGGCACCCCGGGCAAGCGCTTCGCCCTCCCGAACGCCGAGATCCTGATCCACCAGCCCTCCGCCGGCCTGGCCGGTTCGGCCTCCGACATCAAGATCCACGCGGAGCGGCTGCTGCACACCAAGAAGCGCATGGCCGAGCTCACGTCCCAGCACACGGGACAGACCATCGAGCAGATCACCCGCGACTCGGACCGCGACCGCTGGTTCGACGCGCTGGAGGCCAAGGAGTACGGCCTCATCGACGACGTGATCCCCACGGCCGCCGGTATGCCGGGCGGCGGCGGCACCGGGGCCTGAGGCCCCAGGACAGCCCCCAGCCGACCGCCACAGCCCCCAGGAGAGAGACAGTGAACAACTTCCCCGGCAACGGCCTGTACGACCACGCACGCGCCGAATACACGGCCCCCGCCGCCGAGTCCCGTTACGTGATCCCGCGCTTCGTGGAGCGCACCTCGCAGGGCGTGCGCGAGTACGACCCGTACGCGAAGCTCTTCGAGGAGCGCGTGATCTTCCTCGGTGTCCAGATCGACGACGCGTCGGCCAACGACGTCATGGCGCAGCTGCTGTGCCTGGAGTCGATGGACCCCGACCGTGACATCTCGATCTACATCAACAGCCCGGGCGGCTCCTTCACGGCCCTGACCGCGATCTACGACACGATGCAGTTCGTGAAGCCCGACGTCCAGACGGTCTGCATGGGCCAGGCCGCGTCCGCCGCCGCCGTCCTGCTGGCCGCCGGTACGCCGGGCAAGCGCATGGCGCTGCCGAACGCCCGCGTGCTGATCCACCAGCCCTACAGCGAGACGGGCCGGGGCCAGGTCTCCGACCTGGAGATCGCGGCCAACGAGATCCTCCGCATGCGCGGTCAGCTGGAGGACATGCTGGCCAAGCACTCGACGACCCCGCTGGAGAAGATCCGCGAGGACATCGAGCGCGACAAGATCCTCACGGCCGAGGACGCCCTGTCGTACGGCCTGATCGACCAGATCATCTCCACCCGGAAGATGAACAACGCCGACGTCCGCTGACGCGGACCCTGTATCGTCCACCACCCCTCGGCACGGTCCACGTGGAAGTGAACCGTGCCAAGGGGGGCCCGAACGGGGGGCCCGGCAAGGTACCGTCGGACATAAGGCAGCACCAGGAGCCGCTGTACCCAGGCGGCTCCCAGGCGAAGGGGAAGCACACCGTGGCACGCATCGGTGACGGCGGCGATCTGCTCAAGTGCTCGTTCTGCGGCAAGAGCCAGAAGCAGGTCAAGAAGCTCATCGCAGGGCCCGGTGTGTACATCTGCGACGAGTGCATCGACCTCTGCAACGAGATCATCGAGGAAGAACTCGCGGAGACGAGCGAGGTGCGCTGGGAGGAACTGCCCAAGCCCCGCGAGATCTACGAGTTCCTCGAGGGGTACGTGGTCGGTCAGGAGTCCGCCAAGAAGGCGCTCTCCGTCGCGGTGTACAACCACTACAAGCGCGTCCAGGCCGGTGAGAACGGCGGCGGCCAGAGCCGCGAGGACGCCATCGAGCTGGCGAAATCCAACATCCTCCTGCTCGGCCCCACGGGCTCGGGCAAGACCCTCCTCGCACAGACCCTGGCCCGCATGCTGAACGTGCCGTTCGCGATCGCCGACGCGACCGCGCTCACGGAGGCGGGCTACGTCGGCGAGGACGTCGAGAACATCCTGCTGAAGCTGATCCAGGCGGCGGACTACGACGTCAAGAAGGCCGAGACCGGGATCATCTACATCGACGAGATCGACAAGGTGGCTCGTAAGAGCGAGAACCCCTCGATCACCCGTGACGTCTCCGGCGAGGGCGTCCAGCAGGCCCTGCTGAAGATCCTGGAGGGCACCACGGCCTCGGTCCCGCCGCAGGGCGGCCGTAAACACCCCCACCAGGAGTTCATCCAGATCGACACGACGAACGTCCTGTTCATCGTGGGCGGCGCCTTCGCGGGCCTGGAGAAGCTCATCGAGTCCAGGGCCGGCGCCAAGGGCATCGGCTTCGGGGCGACGATCCGCTCCAAGCGGGAGCTCCAGTCCAAGGACCAGTTCGAGGACGTCATGCCCGAGGACCTGGTCAAGTTCGGCATGATCCCCGAGTTCATCGGGCGCCTGCCCGTCATCACCTCGGTGCACAACCTGGACCGCGAGGCCCTGCTCCAGATCCTCATCGAGCCGCGCAACGCACTGGTGAAGCAGTACCAGCGCCTCTTCGAACTCGACGGCGTGGAGCTGGACTTCGAGCGCGAGGCCCTCGAAGCCATCGCCGACCAGGCCATCCTCCGCCAGACCGGAGCGCGCGGCCTGCGCGCCATCATGGAGGAAGTCCTCCAGGGCGTCATGTACGAGGTCCCGTCCCGCAAGGACGTGGCCCGCGTGGTCATCACGGCGGACGTCGTCCTGTCGAACGTCAACCCGACCCTCATCCCGCGCGACGCACGCGGCCGGGGCCCGGGCGAGCAGAAGACGGCGTAACCACGGCAGTCCCGCATACGCGAGGGGCCCCGGTCAGTCCAACTGACCGGGGCCCCTTCGTAGTTGGAGCCTCTTGAACCGTGTCTACGCCATCAGGCCTTGACCCGGACGTCGTTGCGGAGCTTCGCGGCCAGGGCTGCCGTGCTCTCGACGGTTCCGCCGTTCCCCGCGGCGAGTTCGGCGATCCCGAACGCGCTGACGACGGCGACGGTGCTGTGGTCGCCCCAGATGCACATCGGCAGCTTGATGGTCTTCGCGGCACCGGCGGCGGTGCTCGACGAGTCGTTGTTGGCGATCTCGGCGACCTGGCACTTCATGATGCCGTTGGAGAAGCCCGCCGGAGTGACCTTCTCCGGGCTGCCGACCAGCTTGCCGTCGTTGCTGTCGCTGCCCTGGTCCTTCTCCGACTCCGTCTTGACCTTCGCGAACATGGCGTCCACGACGGCCTCCGGGTCGTCGATCGTGCCGTACACCCCGTCGAAGGAGAGGGTCTTCTGCGCCAGGCCGCTGCCGTTCTCGTAACCGGCGCTGACCTCCACGGGGTTCTTCACGCCCCACTTCTCGAAGTCGGCCTTGTCGTCGTCGGTCATCGAGCTCGCGGAGTCGGCGTCGCTGTCCGACTTCTTGTACGTCCCGTTGAGGACCGTCGCCGGCGCCGTCAGCTTGTGCGCGCCGTCGTCGGCCACACCGCCACTGCCGCCGCTCCCGCCCCCGATCACGAAGTACGCGCCGACCGCGACGGCGGCCACGACCGCCACCGCGCCGATGACCAGCCCCGTCCGCTTCTTCCCGCCGCCGGGCGCCGGGGGCTGCGGGACGCCGTACGGCGGCTGCCCGTAAGGCGGTTGCTGCCCGTACGGCGGCTGCGGCTGGCCGTAGGGGGTCTGCGGGGGCTGCTGCGGGTAGCCGTAACCGGGCTGGGCGGGCGGTTGCTGGGGGTAGCCGTAGCCGGGCTGGGGGGCGCCCTGCGGCGCCTGCTGCGGAGGCGGACCGTAGGGACCCGGCTGGCCGTACGGCCCGGGCTGCTGCGGCTGCCCGTCGTACGGGCCCGGCTGGTTGTAGCTCATTCTGGGTTCCCCTCCAGATACTTATGTGTTCCCGACATCCTGGCTCAGTCACAGGAACCGCACGGCATCGGGGGTCGCACCGTTACAGAACAAACGCGTTTCGGGACACCCCCGCGACACCCCTAAACTGGGCCCGTGACCGAGAACGCTCATCAGCAGCCATCAGCGCCCGACTCCGAACTGCCGACCCAGTACGCGCCGGCCGACGTAGAGGGGCCGCTGTACGAGCGCTGGGTGGAGCGGGGTTACTTCGAGGCGGACGCGAAGAGCGAGAAGCCGCCGTACACGATCGTCATCCCGCCGCCGAACGTCACGGGCAGCCTGCACCTCGGGCACGCCTTCCAGCACACGCTGATGGACGCGCTGACCCGTCGTAAGCGCATGCAGGGCTTCGAGTCGCTGTGGCTGCCGGGCATGGACCACGCGGGCATCGCCACGCAGAACGTCGTCGAGCGCGAACTCGGCAAGGAGGGCAAGTCCCGCCACGACCTGGGGCGCGAGGCCTTCGTCGAGCGCGTCTGGCAGTGGAAGGACGAGTACGGCGGCAAGATCCTCGGCCAGATGCGCCGCCTCGGCGACGGCGTCGACTGGACCCGCGAGCGCTTCACCATGGACGAGGGCCTCTCCCAGGCCGTCCAGACCATCTTCAAGCGGCTCTACGACGACGAGTTGATCTACCGCGCCGAGCGCATCATCAACTGGTGCCCGCGCTGTCTCACCGCGATCTCGGACATCGAGGTCGAGTACCAGGACGACGACGGCGAGCTCGTCTCCATGAAGTACGGCGAGGGGGACGACACCATCGTCGTCGCCACGACCCGCGCCGAGACGATGCTCGGCGACACCGCCGTCGCCGTCCACCCCGACGACGAGCGTTACAAGCACCTCGTCGGCCGGCACATCAAGCTGCCGCTCACCGACCGCACCATCCCGGTCGTCGCCGACACCCACGTCGACCCGGAGTTCGGCACGGGCGCCGTCAAGGTCACGCCCGCCCACGACCCGAACGACTTCGCCATCGGCCAGCGCCACGACCTGGAGTCGCTGACCGTCATGGACGAGCGCGGTGTCATCACCGTCCACGGCCCCTTCGAGGGCCTGGACCGCTTCGAGGCCCGCTCCGCGATCGTCGCCGCCCTGCGCGCCGACGGCCGGATCGTCGCCGAGAAGCGACCGTACGTCCACTCCGTCGGCCACTGCTCGCGCTGCAAGACGACCATCGAGCCGCGCCTGTCCATGCAGTGGTGGGTCAAGGTCGCCCCGCTCGCGAAGGCGGCCGGCGACGCGGTCCGCGACGGCCGCGTCAAGATCCACCCCCAGGAGATGGAGAAGCGCTACTTCGACTGGGTCGACAACCTCCACGACTGGTGCATCTCACGGCAGTTGTGGTGGGGCCACCGCATCCCGGTCTGGTACGGCCCGGACGGCGAGGTCGTCTGCGTCGGCCCCGACGACGAGCCGCCCACCGGCGAGGGCTGGACCCAGGACTCCGACGTCCTGGACACCTGGTTCTCCTCCGGCCTGTGGCCCTTCTCGACCCTCGGCTGGCCCGAACAGACCCCGGATCTCAAGAAGTTCTATCCGACCGACGTCCTGCTCACCGGCCACGACATCATCTTCTTCTGGGTCGCCCGGATGATGATGTTCGGCCTGTACGCGATGGACGGCGAAGTCCCCTTCAAGACCATCGCGTTGACGGGTCTGGTCCGCGACCAGTTCGGCAAGAAGATGTCCAAGTCCTCGGGCACGGCGGTCGATCCGCTGGACTGGATGAACGCGTACGGCTCGGACGCCGTCCGCTTCACCCTGGCCCGCGGCGCCAACCCCGGTACGGACGTCCCGATCGGCGAGGACTGGGTCCAGGCGTCCCGCAACTTCGCCAACAAGATCTGGAACGCCACGCGCTTCGCGCTCATGAACGGCGCGACGATCGAGGGCGAACTCCCGCCCGCCGAGCGGCTGTCGGCGACGGACCGCTGGATCCTCTCCCGCCTCAACAAAACAATCTCCCAAGTCGACGCGCTCTACGACGACTTCCAGTTCGCCAAGCTCTCCGACGCGCTGTACCACTTCGCGTGGGACGAAGTCTTCGACTGGTACGTCGAGTTGTCGAAGACCACGTTCATGGCGGGCGGCGAGCCCGCGAAGGTCTCCGGCCGCGTTCTCGGTGAAGTCCTCGACGTCACCCTGAAGTTGCTGCACCCGATCGTCCCGTTCGTCACGGAGACCCTCTGGACGACCCTCACGGGCGGCGAGTCGATCGTCATCGCGGACTGGCCGAAGGACAGTGGCTTCCGGGACGACGCGGCCGAGAAGGAGATCGAGACCCTCCAGCAGGTCATCACCGAGGTCCGCCGCTTCCGCGCCGACCAGGGCCTCCAGCCCGGCCAGCGCGTCCCGGCCCGCCTCACCCTGACCGGCACGGCCCTCGCCCCGCACGAGGCCGCGATCCGCCAGCTCCTCCGCCTCCAGCCGGAGGGCGACGCCTTCGCGGCGACGGCGACCCTCCCGGTCGGCGGCGCCACGGTCGCCCTCGACCTCTCCGGCACGATCGACGTGGCGGCGGAGCGCAAGCGTCTGGCCAAGGACTTGGCCGCCGCGGAGAAGGAGAAGGCCCAGGCAGCGGCCAAGCTCGGCAACGAGGCGTTCCTGGCCAAGGCCCCGGACAACGTGGTCGACAAGATCCGCGGCCGCCTGTCCAAGGCGGACGAGGACATCGACCGCATCAAGGCCCAGCTGGAAAGCTTGCCTCAGCAGTAGCCAACCCAGGGGCGCGGGGAACTGCGCGACCAGCCACACTCCTCCCCGCGCCCGCCAACCAGGACCAGCCACCCCCATCCTTCGGCGCACCCCTAAACTGGCCCTGTGACTGACAGCGACCCGTTCGACGAGATCATCGAGGCCGAGACAGACCGCGACCCCGACCTCGCGGTCATCGAGGCCGGCAGCCGAACCCTCCGCGCCCAGGGCACCGGCGCCCCTCAGGCCGACGTACCCGGTCGCCCCGAAGACCCCCAGGTGGACGCCGCCCTGCGCGAGGTCGAGGCAGAGCTGGCCACCCGCTGGGGCGAGACGAAGCTGGAGCCGTCGGTCAGCCGTATCGCCGCGCTGATGGACGTCCTGGGAGACCCCCAGCGCTCGTACCCCTCGATCCACATCACCGGCACGAACGGCAAGACCTCCACGGCCCGCATGATCGAGGCCCTCCTCGGCGCCTTCGAACTCCGCACCGGCCGCTACACCTCCCCCCACGTCCAGTCGATCACCGAGCGCATCAGTCTCGACGGCGCCCCGATCTCCGCCGAGCGGTTCATCGAGACGTACCACGACATCAAGCCGTACATCGAGATGGTCGACGCCCAGCAGGAGTTCCGGCTGTCGTTCTTCGAGGTGCTGACGGGGATGGCGTACGCCGCCTTCGCGGACGCGCCCGTCGATGTCGCCGTGGTCGAAGTGGGGATGGGCGGCACCTGGGACGCCACCAACGTCATCGACGCGGATGTAGCCGTGGTCACCCCCATCGATCTCGACCACACCGACCGCCTCGGCGAAACGACCGGTGAGATCGCGACCGAGAAGGCCGGCATCGTCAAGCAGGACGCGACCGTGATCCTGGCCCAGCAGCCGGTGGACGCGGCGCAGGTGCTGCTGAAGAAGGCCGTCGAGGTGGACGCGACCGTGGCCCGTGAGGGTCTGGAGTTCGGGGTCGTGTCCCGGCAGGTCGCCGTCGGCGGCCAGCTGATCAACCTGCGCGGTCTCGGCGGCGAGTACGAGGAGATCTACCTCCCCCTCCACGGTCCGTACCAGGCGCACAACGCGGCCGTCGCCCTCGCCGCCGTGGAAGCGTTCTTCGGGGTGGGTGCCCAGCGACCCGATCCGCTCTCGATCGACACGGTCCGGAAGGCCTTCGCGTCCGTCAGCTCGCCGGGAAGGCTGGAGGTGGTGCGGCGGTCGCCGACCGTCGTGCTCGACGCGGCGCACAACCCCGCGGGCGCCCGTGCAACCGCGGAGGCGGTCGCCGAGGCCTTCGACTTCAGCCGGCTGATCGGCGTGGTCGGGGCCAGCGGCGACAAGAACGTGCGCGGGCTGCTCGAAGCCTTCGAGCCGCTGTTCGCCGAGGTCGTCGTCACCCAGAACTCCAGTCACCGCGCGATGGACGCGGACGAGCTGGCCGCGATCGCCGTCGAGGTGTTCGGCGACGAGCGGGTGCAGGTCGAGCCGCGGTTGCCGGACGCGCTGGAGGCGGCGATCACGCTGGCCGAGGAGGACGGCGAGTTCGCGGGCGGCGGTGTGCTGGTCACCGGTTCCGTCATCACCGTGGGTGAGGCCCGACTGCTTCTCGGGAGGGGCTGAGTTTCCGTGCGTACGCTCTGTTCTTCGACGTTGCTCGGCGAGTTCTTCGTGATCGGTTTCGCCGGTCTGGTCGCCATGAAGGACCCGGATCTGACCACGTCCACGGTGTGGACGGTGTGCGGGATCGCGATGTTCCTGTCGGTCGCGCTGTGCGGAGTGGTGACCCGGCCGGCCGGCATCGCGCTCGGCTGGGCGCTCCAGATCGCGCTGATCGCGGCGGGCTTCGTGGTGCCGTCGATGTTCTTCCTCGGGGTGGTCTTCGCGGCCCTGTGGTGGGCGTCGGTGCACTACGGCCGGAAGATCGACGAGGCGAAGGCGAGGTTCGCGGCGCAAGCGGCGCAGGCCGCCCCCACTACACCTGACGCTGCGTAACGGACGCATGGACACGCCCTGTAGCCTCGGGTTTGTCGTGAGCCGCCCCGCACCATCATGATCAGAAGGAGTCCCGTCGTGACCCAGCGCACCCTCGTCCTGCTCAAGCCCGACGCCGTACGTCGTGGCCTGACCGGCGAGATCATCAGCCGGATCGAGCGCAAGGCCGACTGGCGGATCACCGCGCTGGAGCTGCGCACCCTGGACCAGGACACCCTGGAGCAGCACTACGGCGAGCACAAGGGCAAGCCCTTCTACGAGCCGCTGGTGGAGTTCATGGCCTCCGGCCCGGTCGTCGCGCTGATCGTCGAGGGCGAGCGGGTCATCGAGGGCGTGCGCGCGCTGGCCGGTCCGACCGACCCGATCGCCGCCGCGCCGGGCTCGATCCGCGGGGACTTCGGTGTGATCGTGCGGGAGAACCTGATCCACGCCTCGGACTCGGAGGAGTCCGCCGAACGCGAGGTGAAGATCTTCTTCCCGGGACGTTCCTGAATCTCCATCAGTAACCCACATGCCTGACCAGGGGCGGCCGCGATTTTCCGGCCGTCTCTTGGCATATGCGTGCCGATCGGGGGAACGAGTGCCCCCGTTGGGCCGTCTCCACAAGCGAGGCCGCGCCTCACATGCTGACAATGGCGAAGACCCTCGCGCAGTGTTCGTGATGGCGCGTCTACGATGGAAGCCTTCACGTCACTGCACCCACTTCGCCGACCTGAAAAGCCCTCAAAAGCTCCCGGGAAGGCCAGACGAATCCTGATGGGGAACTCAATGTCGTTCATCGGCCGTGACATGGCTGTCGACCTCGGGACCGCCAACACGCTGGTGTACGTCAGGGGTCGCGGGATCGTACTCAACGAGCCGTCCGTCGTCGCGATCAACACCAACACCGGTGGCATTCTCGCGGTCGGCTCCGAAGCCAAGAAGATGATCGGGCGCACGCCCGGCAACATCGTTGCCGTACGTCCGCTGAAGGACGGTGTCATCGCCGACTTCGAGATCACCGAGCGCATGCTCCGCTACTTCATCCTGAAGATCCACAAGCGGCGCTATCTCGCCCGCCCCCGTGTCGTCGTCTGTGTGCCCTCGGGCATCACGGGCGTCGAGCGCCGTGCCGTCATCGAGGCGTCGTCCCAGGCCGGCGCCCGCCAGGTGCACATCATCGAGGAGCCCATGGCCGCGGCCATCGGTTCCGGCCTGCCGGTCCACGAGGCCACGGGCAACATGGTGGTGGACATCGGCGGCGGCACCACGGAGGTCGCGGTCATCTCGCTCGGTGGCATCGTCACCGCCCAGTCCATCCGCGTCGCGGGCGACGAGTTGGACAACGCGATCATCCAGCACATCAAGAAGGAGTACTCGCTCCTTCTGGGTGAGCGGACGGCTGAGCAGATCAAGATCACGATCGGTTCCGCGTACGACCTCGACGACGACCAGCACACCGAAATCCGCGGCCGGGACCTGGTCTCCGGCCTGCCCAAGACCGTCGTCATCTCCGCCGGCGAAGTCCGCAAGGCGATCGAAGAGCCCGTCAACGCGATCGTCGACGCGGTGAAGACGACCCTCGACAAGTGCCCGCCGGAGCTGTCCGGGGACATCATGGACCGCGGAATCGTTCTGACCGGCGGTGGAGCCCTGCTCAAGGGCCTCGACGAGCGGCTGCGCCGGGAGACCGGAATGCCGATCCACATCGCCGAGGACCCGCTGGACAGCGTGGCGCTCGGCTCCGGCAAGTGCGTCGAGGAGTTCGAGGCGCTCCAGCAGGTTCTGGACGCCCAGCCGCGCAGATGACGTAACACTTCGATTCCGCCGTACGGGATGATCTCTTCTCGTGCGGCGGATCGTTGATACGGAGGCATAGGCTCCGTCATAGGCCTTCGTTCACATCTGACGGGCCCTCCTACACACCTGCATACCCGAACCTCTGCACATTTCTATGAGGAAGGCACGGCCGCCGCACGTGAGGGACACACGAGAGAGCCGGCTGCTCCTGGTGCTGCTGATCGCCGTCGCGTTCGCGTTGATCACGGTGGACATCCGGGGAGGGCAGGACTCGCCGGTCGAGGGTGCCCGCCGGGCCGCGGCCACCGTGTTCGGCCCGATCGAGAACGGCGTGTCGTCCGCCGTGAACCCGGTCGGCGACGCGATCTCCGCGGTCCGCGACTCCGGTGAGCGGCACGACCGGCTCGCGCTCCTGGAGAAGGAGAACGCGGCCCTCAAGGCGAAGCTCGGCAGCGACGACCGCAACCGCAGCCGCCTCAACCAGCTCGACAAGATGATGAAGGTGGCCGGCGAGGGCCAGTACGGCATCAAGGGCGCCCAGGTCATCGCCATAGGAGCCGCGCAGAGCTTCTCCTGGACGATCACCATCGACGTCGGCGCCAACGACGGCATCAAGCGCGACATGACCGTCCTCAACGGCGACGGACTGGTCGGCCGCGTCACGACCGTCGGCCCGGACGCCTCGACCGTCCTCCTCGCCAACGACCCGGACTTCACCGTCGGCACCCGCATGGAGGGCAACGACGAACTCGGCTTCGCCTCCGGCGAGGGCGACGGCCCGCTGCGCGTCGAACTCCTCAACGGCAAGGCGGAGGTGCAGAAGGGCGACCGGCTGGTCACCTTCGGCTCGCAGGCCGACAAGCCGTTCGTGCCCGGTGTCCCGGTCGGTGTCGTCTCCCGCGTCGACCCCTCCGGCGGCGGCCTGACCCGCACGCTCTACGTCACGCCGTACGTCAACTTCACCAAGCTCGACATCGTCGGCGTGGTCGTGGAGGCCCCGAAGAAGGACCCGCGCGACACGGTCCTGCCGGCGAAGCCCAAGCCGACCCCGATCCCGACGGTGACCGTCACGGTCACCCCGTCCGCGAACGCGCCGGTCGACGGCCAGCAACAGCAGTAGGAGCTAGGAGCCCTTCCCCATGCGTGTCAACCGGATCCTGCTCTCCGTGCCGCTGGTCGTCGTCGCCATGGTGATCCAGGTGAGCGTCCTCGCCCGCCTCCACCTCCCGGGCGCCGTCCCCGACCTGCTCCTCCTCACGGTCCTCGGCCTCGCCATGGTCTACGGCCATGTCACCGGCGCCCTCATCGGCTTCGGCGCGGGCCTCCTCGCCGACCTCGCCCCGCCCGCCGACCACGCGGCCGGCCGCTACGCGCTGGTGCTCTGCGTGATCGGCTACCTCGCGGGCCTCGCGAAGCCGGAGAACGGCCGCCTCAAGTCGGCGAGCGGCCCGATGGCCGTCGTGGTCGCCGCCGCCCTCGGCTCCACCCTCCTCTACGCCGGTGTCGGCGCCCTCGTCGGCGACACCGCCGCCCGCCATGTCGGCCTGCCCAGCCTGCTGTTCACGGCCGCCCTGTACGACCTGCTGCTCGCCCCGTTCATCGTCCCCGGCGTCATGGCGCTGGCCCGCCGCGCCGACAACGACCCCCTTGCGGAGACGAACGCCGCCAAGTCGGCCGACATCTCCTCGGGCTGGCTCTCCTCCGGCACCGGCCTGAAGATCGGCGGCCAGCGCGGTGGCCTGAAGCTGAGGACGGCTCGCGCGCGGGTGGCCCGGGCCGGGCGCATCAAGGGGGTCAAGCGGCTTTGAGGGCGCGGGAGTTGGCGGCACGGGAGTCGGTGTACGGCCACACAGGTAGGTCGTATATGACTCATACACACATCGAGAGGGGGAGGCAGCACCAATGACCAACATCCCGGAGACCGGACGGACTCCACGGGTCCAGATCAGGCTCGTCGTCATCCAGATCCTCGTCCTCTCCCTCCTCGGCACCCTCGGCGGGCGCCTCTGGTATCTCCAGATCCGGGAGGGCGCCGCGTACCAGAAGGAAGCGTCCGGCAACCACGTCCAGCAGGTCGTCGAGCCCGCGGTGCGCGGTTCGATACTGGACGCGCGCGGTGTGCCCCTCGCGGACAACGAGACCCGGCTCGTGGTCTCCGCCTCCCGCACCGACCTGCTGAAGCAGGCCGACGACGGCAAGGCCGTCCTCACCAAGCTGGCCGGCGTGCTGGGCCTGAAGCCCGAGGACGTCATCCAGAAGGTCCGGCTGTGCGACGCGAAGACCCCGCAGCCCTGCTGGAACGGATCGCCGTACCAGCCGATCCCGATCACCGACGAGGCCACCGCCAAGCAGGCCCTCCAGATCCGCGAGCGCGCCGAGGACTTCCCCGGCATCACCGCCGAGCCCGAGGCCGTCCGCCGTTACGCGGCCCCCGGCGACGCCAACGCGGCCCAGGTCCTCGGCTATCTCTCGCCGGTCACCGACGACGAGATCACCCAGGCCAAGGACTCCGACTCGCCGTACCTGCGCTCCGACCAGGTCGGCCGCTCGGGTCTTGAGCGGGAGTACGACAAGGAGCTGCGCGGCAAGGCCGGCGTCACCCGCTACGAGGTCGACAACCTCGGCCGGGTGATCGGCAAGGCCAAGTCCGATGCCCCGGAGCCCGGTTCGAACCTCGTCACCAGCATCGACGCCCGGGTGCAGCGGGTCGCCGAGTACCAGCTCGACAAGGCGATGAAGACGGCCCGCCAGCAGTTCGACAAGATCACCGGCGAGAACTACAAGGCCGACTCCGGTGCCGTGGTCGTGATGGAGGCCAAGACCGGCCGGATCGTCGCCATGGCGTCCGCGCCGACGTACGACCCGAACGTCTGGGTCGGCGGCATCTCCGCCAAGGACTACAAGCAGCTCACCGGCAAGAACTCCGACTACCCGCTCCTCAACAGGGCCATACAGGGTCAGTCGGCGCCCGGTTCGACGTTCAAGGTGGTCTCCACGGCCGCCGCGGTCGAGGCCGGCTACGCGTGGGACGGCGGCTACCCCTGCACGAGTTCGTACTCGGTGGGCGGCCAGGTCTTCAAGAACTTCGAGGGCGAGAACTTCGGACCCATCTCGCTGGGCCGCGCGCTCGAGGTCTCCTGCGACACCGTCTTCTACGGTCTCGCCGACGCCCAGTGGAAGAAGGACGGCGGCATCAACCCGAAGAAGGGTGAGCCCAAGGACTACTTCTACAAGGCGGCCCACCAGTTCGGCCTCGGCAAGACGACCGGCGTCGACCTCCCGAACGAGGTCACCGGCCGGATCCCGGACCGCAAGTGGAAGCAGGAGACCTGGGAGGCCAACAAGGCCTACTGGTGCAAGACCGGCAAGAAGGGCGGCACGTACGTCCAGCAGATCGCGTACGAGAACTGCCTCGAAGGCAACAAGATGCGTGAGGGCGACTCGATCAACTACTCCATCGGCCAGGGCGACACCCTCGTCACGCCGATCCAGGAGGCCATGATCTACGGCGCCCTCGCCAACGGCGGCACCGAGTACGTCCCGACCATCGGCAAGGCGATCGTCAGCGCCGACGGCAAGACCGTCACGGAGATCAAGCCGAAGGTCAAGGCCAAGCTGCCGATCAGCGCGGCCACGCACAAGGGCATCGACAAGGCCCTCGCGGGCGTGGTCACCAGCGGTACCGCGGCCTGGAAGTTCCAGGGCTGGCCGCAGGACAAGATCACGCTGCACGCCAAGACGGGTACCGCCGAGGTCTACGGCAAGCAGACCACCTCGTGGTTCGCGACGTACACCAAGGACTACACGGTCGTCATGACGATCGCCCAGGCCGGTACGGGTTCGGGCGCCTCCGGTGAGGCCGTGCGCAACATCTACAACGCGATGTACGGCGTCCAGGCCGACGGCTCCATCGACAAGAAGAAGGCGCTGCTGCCCACCCCGCAGACCAGCCTCCCCAAGGTCCGCGCCGACGGCACGATCGCCTCCCCGAAGATCACCGCGGACCCGGCCAAGGAGCTGGAGAAGCAACAGGAGAAGGCGACCCAGGGCGGTGTCACCGCCACGGACGACACCCAGCCGCCCGCCACCTCGCCCTCGCCGACCACCACCAACAGCAACACCCGCAGGCGCCCGCGCAGAAGGGGAAGCCGGAGGATGCTCACATGACCGGCAACAGCTTCTCCGTCTCCGGATACGGCCCCGAGCGGGCCGGCTGGACCCGGGTCTTCGCCCGTGACTCGCTGGCCCGCCGACTGGACTGGCCGATACTGCTCTCGGCGATCGGCCTGTCCCTGATCGGCTCGCTGCTGGTCTACTCGGCGACCCGCAACCGCACCGAGATCAACCAGGGCGACCAGTACTACTTCCTGCTCCGGCACCTGATGAACACCGGCATCGGCATCGCCCTGATGATCGGCGTGATCTGGGTCGGCCACCGCACCCTGCGCGTCGTCGTCCCGTTCCTCTACGGCGCCTCGGTGTTCGGCATCCTGCTGGTGCTCACCCCGCTCGGCTCCACGGTCAACGGCGCGCACTCCTGGATCGTGCTCGGCGGCGGCTTCTCGCTCCAGCCCTCCGAGTTCGTGAAGATCACGATCATCCTGGGGATGGCGATGGTGCTCGCCGCCCGGGTCGACGCGGGCGACAAGCCCTACCCCGACCACCGCACGGTCCTCCAGGCCCTGGGGCTGGCCTCCGTCCCGATGATGATCGTCATGCTGATGCCCGACCTCGGGTCGGTCATGGTCATGGTCATCATCGTGCTCGGCGTGCTGCTGGCCTCCGGCGCCCCGAACCGCTGGATCTTCGGCCTGCTCGGCGCGGGCGCGATCGGCGCGATCGCGGTGTGGCAGCTGCACATCCTGGACGAGTACCAGATCGCCCGCTTCGCCGCCTTCGCCAACCCGAGCCTCGACCCGGCGGGCGTCGGCTACAACACCAACCAGGCCCGCATCGCGATCGGCTCCGGCGGCCTCACCGGCGAGGGCCTCTTCCACGGCTCCCAGACGACCGGCCAGTTCGTCCCCGAACAACAGACGGACTTCGTCTTCACGGTCGCGGGCGAGGAACTGGGCTTCGTCGGCGCGGGCCTGATCCTCGTCCTCCTGGGCGTGGTCCTGTGGCGCGCCTGCCGCATTGCCCGCGACTCGACCGAGCTCTACGGCACGATCGTCGCCGCCGGAATCGTCGCCTGGTTCGCCTTCCAGTCCTTCGAGAACGTCGGCATGACCCTCGGCATCATGCCCGTCACCGGCCTGCCACTGCCCTTCGTGTCCTACGGCGGAACGTCGATGTTCGCGGTGTGGATCGCGGTGGGTCTGCTCCAGTCGATCCGGGTCCAGCGCCCCATGTCCGCATAGCCGTTACCTGCGGGTTCGCCGTGATTTCCCCAGGGTTCATTTGGGACGCCCTCTGCCATCCCGGCTCGTCAGCAACTAGATTCGGTTCATGGCGGACACAAAGCGCGAGATCGAGCGTAAGTACGAGTCCGACGAGAGCGGTCTGCCCGACCTGACCGGCGTCGCCGGTGTCCGGGCCGTCATCGACAAGGGCGTCGCGAACCTGGACGCCGTCTACTACGACACGGCCGACGAGCGCCTGGCCAAGGCCTCGATGACCCTGCGCCGGCGCACCGGCGGTTCCGACGCGGGCTGGCACCTGAAGGTGCCGGTCGCGCCCGGAGTCCGCGACGAGATCCGCGAACCGCTCTCCGACACCGTGCCGCGCACCCTCGCCGGCCTGGTCCGCTCCCGGGTCCGCGAGGCGGAACTGCTGCCCGTGGTCCGGCTCCGCTCCGACCGGGACGTACGCCATCTCGTGGACGCGGACGGCGCGCTGCTCGCCGAGGTCAGCGTGGACGCCGTGCGCGCCGAACGCCTCGCCGACGGCGGCGGCACCGCGCAGTGGACCGAGATCGAGGTCGAGCTGGCGGACGACGGCGACCCGGTCTTCCTCGACAAGGTGGAGAAACGGTTGCGCAAGGCGGGCGTACGACCGTCGATGTCCGCGTCGAAGCTCGCGCGGGCACTGGCGGAGACGGCTCCCGAGCAGCCGAAGAAGGCGAAGAAGCGCAAGGCGTCCCCCGCCCCCGAGGAACCCCGGACCGCGGGCGACCACGTCCTCGCCTACGTCCGCGAACAGCGCGACGCGATCCTCGAACTCGACCCCGCCGTACGACAGGACGCCTACGACTCCGTGCACCGCATGCGGGTCGCCACCCGCCGGCTGCGCAGCACGTTCCGCTCCTACGGCAAGGTGCTCGACCGCACGGTCACCGATCCTGTCGGCGAGGAACTCAAGTGGCTGGCAGGCGAGTTGGGCGTGGACCGGGACCGCGAGGTGATGACCGAACGCCTCACCGCCGTCCTTGCCGAACTGCCCCGCACCCTGGTCTCCGGCCCGATCCGCACCCGGATGCGCACCTGGGCCAACGCGAGGCGCGGCGGCTCGCGCCGCAGGCTGATCGGCGTCCTGGACTCCAAGCGGTATCTCGCGCTGCTCGACACCCTGGACACGCTGGTGGCCGAGCCGCCGCTGCTGCCGGACGCGGCCGGCACACCCGAGAAGGTGATCGGCAAGGCCGTACGCAAGGACTTCGAAAAGGTCTCGGCGCTCGTCGAGGAGGCGATCGGGGCCCCGCCCGGCGCGGACCGCGACCTCGCGCTGCACGAGGCCCGCAAGAAGGCCAAGCGCACCCGGTACGCGGCGGAGGCGGCGAGCCCCGCGCTCGGCGCTCCGGCCCGCGGGCTGGCCAAGTCCATGAAGTCCCTGACCAGCCTGCTCGGCGAGCACCAGGACAGCGTCATGGTCCGCGAGACCCTGCGCGAGCTGTCCGCGCTGGCGCACGCGGCGGGGGAGAGCTCGTTCACGTACGGCGTGCTGTACGGGCGGGAGGAGCAGCGGGCGGCGGCGGTGGAGGCCGCGCTGCCGGGAATGTGGGAGGAGATCGGGTCCGGGATGCCCGGCTGAGCCGTACGGGGGACCGGGGGACCTCCGGGATCGCGTTAGTCTGGATGGTCACCCGTCCGTTCAGTACCGCTCACGAAGGTTCGCGAGATGCCTGCCGAAGTCGCTGCGGCCGCAGAGTCCGTGTTTCCGCAGCTCGAAGCCCTGCTCCCGCAGGTGCAGAAGCCGATCCAGTACGTCGGAGGCGAGCTCAACTCCACGGTCAAGCCGTGGGAGTCGTGCGACGTCCGCTGGGCGCTGATGTACCCGGACGCGTACGAGGTCGGCCTGCCCAACCAGGGCGTCATGATCCTCTACGAGGTCCTGAACGAGCAGGAGGGCGTCCTCGCCGAGCGCACCTACAGCGTGTGGCCCGACCTGGAGGCGCTGATGCGGGAGCACCGCGTCCCGCAGTTCACGGTCGACAGCCACCGCCCGGTGGGCGCCTTCGACGTGTTCGGGCTCTCCTTCTCCACCGAACTCGGCTACACGAACATGCTGACGGCCCTGGACCTGGCGGGTATCCCGCTGGAGTCGAAGGACCGCACGCTGGACGACCCGATCGTGCTGGCGGGCGGCCACGCGGCCTTCAACCCCGAGCCGATCGCCGACTTCGTCGACGCGGTGATCATCGGCGACGGCGAGCAGGCCGTCCTCGACATGACGAAGATCATCCGCACCTGGAAGGCGGAGGGCCGCCCGGGCGGGCGCGAGGAGGTCCTCTTCCGCCTGGCGAAGACGGGCTCGGTCTACATCCCGGCGTTCTACGACGTCGAGTACCTGCCGGACGCCCGCATCGCGCGCGTGGTCCCGAACAAGTCGGGCGTTCCGTGGCGGGTGTCGAAGCACACGGTCATGGACCTCGACGAGTGGCCGTACCCCAAGCAGCCCCTGGTCCCGCTCGCCGAGACGGTCCACGAGCGCATGTCCGTCGAGATCTTCCGCGGCTGCACGCGCGGCTGCCGCTTCTGCCAGGCGGGCATGATCACGCGCCCGGTGCGGGAGCGGTCGATCACGGGCATCGGCGAGATGGTCGAGAAGGGCCTGAAGGCGACGGGCTTCGAGGAGGTGGGCCTCCTCTCCCTGTCCTCGGCGGACCACTCGGAGATCGGCGAGATCGCGAAGGGCCTGGCGGACCGTTACACCGAGGACAAGATCGGCCTGTCCCTCCCGTCGACCCGCGTGGACGCCTTCAACGTCGACCTGGCGAACGAACTGACCCGCAACGGCCGCCGCTCCGGCCTCACCTTCGCCCCCGAGGGCGGCTCGGAGCGCCTGCGCAAGGTCATCAACAAGATGGTGTCGGAGGACGACCTCATCCGCACGGTCTCGACGGCGTACGGCAACGGCTGGCGCCAGGTGAAGCTGTACTTCATGTGCGGCCTCCCGACGGAGACGGATGACGATGTCCTCCAGATCGCCGACATGGCGATGAAGGTGATCGCCGAGGGCCGCAAGGTCTCCGGCCAGAACGACATCCGCTGCACGGTCTCGATCGGCGGCTTCGTCCCCAAGCCGCACACCCCCTTCCAGTGGGCCCCGCAGCTCTCGGCCGAGGAGACGGACGCCCGCCTCACCAAGCTCCGCGACAAGATCCGCGGCGACAAGAAGTACGGCCGCTCGATCGGCTTCCGCTACCACGACGGCAAGCCGGGCATCGTCGAGGGCCTGCTCTCCCGCGGCGACCGCCGCGTCGGCGCGGTCATCCGCGCTGTCTACGAGGACGGCGGCCGCTTCGACGGCTGGCGCGAACACTTCTCCTACGAGCGCTGGATGCGCTGCGCCGAGAAGACGCTGCCCGCGTTCGGTGTCGACGTCGACTGGTACACCACCCGCGAGAAGACCTATGAGGAGGTCCTCCCCTGGGACCACCTCGACTCCGGCCTCGACAAGGACTGGCTCTGGGAGGACTGGCAGGACGCCCTCGACGAGACAGAGGTCGAGGACTGCCGGTGGACGCCGTGCTTCGACTGCGGGGTGTGTCCTCAGATGGACACGTCCATCCAGATCGGCCCCACGGGGAAGAAGCTGCTGCCGCTGACGGTGAAGCAGCCTGCGGGGACGGGCGGCGGGCACTCGCACTGACGTGAGTGAGGTGTTGGGGGCCGGCGGCGAGGTAGAGGTGGCTGTCGGCCTCGGGGCGCTGGGTGTGCGGAGCACGCGGCGGGCGGTCGTGGGGGAGGTGGTGCGGACGCCTCTGCCGGTGTCTGAAGGGCTCTTCGGCTGTCGAGCCTGAGGTGTGAGTGGGTCTGAGGGCCGACGGCCCAGGAGGCCGCCATGCCAGCGAGTCAGCCGTCGGCGAATGGTCCTCGGTGGGGGAATCCGGACAGTGGCCCTCCCCCTTCCGGGCAGTGGGCACCTCCCGCCGGGCCGCCGCAGAACAAACGGCGGGGGCGTGGCTGTCTTTGGGGGTGCGCTGGAGCCCTGGCCGCGGTGGTTGTCATCCTCGTGGTCGTGACGGTGATCGCGGTGGGCGGTGGAGACGAGAGCACCACGCCTGCGCCCAGCGGGACCGCCACCAGGAAGGCGCGGCAGGAGGCGAAGCGGACGCCTCAGGGCAAGAGCGAACGAGCGGACCTCGTGAGCTTCCGACTGGACGACCGCTCAGAAGCCGGCATCGCCAGTATTTGGATCGTTTGGACGATCAAGAACAACAGTAGTGAGAAGTCCGACTACTCATGGGATTGGGAAGCGGTGGACGCCAGTGGCACTCGCCTGGCGAACGGCACCCAACTGGACACTGACGTCCGACCCGGCCAGACCGCCCGGGGTGAGTACCCCACGACGCTCAAGAGCGTGAAGGGCATGAAACTCGACATCACCAGCTTCGATCGGACCGCGAGCTACTGAGAGCTGGGCGGCCGACAGCAGCTACTGACCTTCAAGCCGGCTCCTTTGCCAGGCGTCGAGCGTCGACGAAACCGGCGTACGCCAGGACGTCGGCTCGGAGAATGTCGGCACCGGTTCACCGACGCTCCCCTTCACCTCGGCACCCGTCACCTGGAAGTCGGCCGCCCTGACGGGGGCGACGGGCACACTTGTGTGACGTGGACGGCGACCAGTGCAGCGTGCGTGTCACCGGTCGCATGGCTCGTTTTCAGCGGTTATTGGCACTTCCGCCATGGGCGGTGCGGCAATGCGGCGGGGAGAGTGTGACGTGTGCGGTGTTCGCCGACGCGCGAACTGTCGGCACCCGACGAGGGATCACTCTCCGACGGGCAGGTGTGCCGCCCGTAATTCTCGTAGCCTACGAACCAGGAACACCCCCATGTCGAACAACACAACGGCTTCTGCCCATGCACCTGTGCGTGCCGAATTGCAGAGTCCGGGTTATTGGCGCGTCACCTTCGACAATCCTCCCCTCAACCTGTACGAGCCCGAGGTGGAGACCGCTCTCGCTGAAGTCGTCGGCCGGCTCGAAGCGGATCCGGACGTCAAGGTCGTCGTCTTCGACAGCGCGGTTCCCGAATTCTTCATCGCCCACCTGAATCTCGGCAGGGCCGCGGAGTTCGGTGAGGGAATGCCGACCTGGTTCGACATCATCGGCCGCCTCGCGAAGGCGTCCTTCATCACGGTGGGCTCCCTCCGGGGCCGTGCGCGCGGTATCGGAAACGAGTTCCTGACCACCCTCGACGTTCGTTTCGCCAGCCGCGAGAAAGCCGTCCTGAGCCAATTGGAGATCGGCACGGGCGTCATCCCCGGGTGCGGTGGAATTCAGCGTCTGGTGCAGCTCACGGGGCGTTCACGGGCACTGGAGATCGTCGCCTCCGGTGAGGACTACGACGCCGGGACCGCCGAACTGTACGGGTGGATCAACCGCGCCGTCCCGGACGCCGAACTGGACGCCGTAGTCGACCGCTTCGCGCGCCGGATCGCCCACTTCGACACCGACGCCCTTCGTGCGGTCAAGGAGATCATCAACGAAGAGGCACCCCTGCACGACACCGCCCACCTGGCAGCCACACACGCGCGCTTCGCCGGGCTGCTCGCCAGGGACGTCGTGCAGGACAGGCTGAGCCGTTCGGCGAAGGCGAGCCCCGAGGTCGTCTACGACCTGGAACTGAACATGGGCGAGCGCCTCGGGCCGCCCGACCAGTCTCCCCGCCGGTGACCCCACCTACTTCCACGACACCAGCGACACCAGTACGAGAGGGATGTGCCGTGCCCATCGAAACCGTTCAGAGCCAGATCGGGACGCCCAATCTCCATGTGGAGGCCGCGGACGGCGTCACCTACCGCTATCGCCGCTTCGGCCGGGCCAGTACGAGCGACCTGCCGCTGGTCTGCCTGGTACATTTCCGCGCCAACCTCGACAACTGGGACCCGGAACTTGTCGACGCCATCGCCGCCGAGCGTGAAGTCGTCCTGGTCGATCTCGCCGGCGTCGGAGGCTCCACGGGCACCACGCCGAACAACGTCGAGGAAATGGCGTACAACGCGATCGCCTTTCTCGACGCCATCCACCTGAGCCGTTACGACTTGCTGGGATTCTCGCTCGGCGGTTTCATCGCTCAGGAGATCGTCCTCTTCCGTCCGTGGCAGGTGCGCCGTCTGGTCCTGGCCGGTACGGCCCCTCGGGGCGGGCATGACATCCACCTGTACACGGCGGGAGCCATCCGTGACGCGGCCTTCGGAGACGCTCCCACGCCCACTGACCTGCTCACCCTGTTCTTCGAGAAGAGCGCGTCCAGCCAGGCCAAGGGTGTGGAGTTCCTCAAACGCCTGGGTCTGCGCTCCGCGGAGCGGGACGCTTCGACGGATCTGCTGGTCCGTGACGCACAGTTGACCGCGATCTCCGCGTGGGGTGTGCGCGACGACTCGCGCCTCCAGCGTCTGGAGTCCGTCCAGCAGCCCGTTCTGGTGGCCAACGGCGACAACGACGAGATGATCCCCACCAAGAACACCTACCTGCTGGCCGAGCACCTGCCCAATGCGAGGCTGAGCATCTACCCGGATGCCGGTCACGGGTTTCTCTTCCAGTATCCGGTCGAGTTCGCCGCCGAGGTCAACGCGTTCCTGGGCGGCTGACGGCGCGATCACCGCGAGCGCTGCGCGGCCACCAGGGCAACGGCCCGCCCCGGACCTAGGCCGTGCCCGCCCGCACCGGCCCACCCGCCGGGGTGGCCGCCCGGAAGGTCCGTCGGTAGGCGGCCGGGGAGACGCCCAGTTCGGCGTGCATGAGCTGGCGCAGAGAGGCGGCGGTGGCGAACCCGATGTCCGTGGCGATCTGGTCGACGGTCATGCCGCTGGACTCCAACAACTGACGGGCGCGGTCCAGGCGTTGCCTGATGAGCCACTGTCTCGGCGTCACTCCGGTCTCGTCCCGGAACCGCCGGCTGAAGGTGCGCGGACTCATATGGGCGTGCTGCGCGAGCTGCGGCAGAGTCAGGGGTTCGCCGAGCCGCTCGAGTGCCCACTGACGCGTGGCGGAGGTGGACGCGGCATCGCCTTCGGGGATCGGACGCTGGATGTACTGGGCCTGACCGCCTTCGCGGAAGGGCGGCACCACGCAGCGTCGGGCGGCGACGTTGGCCAGACGGATTCCGTGGTCGATCCGGATCAGATGCAGGCACAGGTCCACCCCCGCAGCGGCACCGGCGGAGGTGAGCACGTCTCCGTCCTCGACGAACAGCACCCCCTCGTCGAGACGGATGTGCGGGAACCAGCGGCGGAACACCGGCGCGCACTCCCAGTGCGTTGTCGCGGTCCGGCCGTCGAGCAGTCCGGCCGCGGCCAGGACGAACCCGCCTGTGCAGATGGAGGCGAGCCGGGTTCCGGGACGGCACCTGGTGAGCGCGGCGGTGACCTCCTCCGGCAGTTCCCGGGTCAGTCTGCTCGGATCCACCGGAGTGACGATCACCGTGTCAGCCGATTCGAGAAGCTCCGGGCCGTACCGCACCGTGATCGAGAACCCGGCATTCGTCTCGACCGGGCCGCCGTCGACCGAGCAGACATCAACCTCGTACCGGCCGTCGGCAGCTCCCAGGATGCGTGCCGGGATGCCCAGCTCGAACGGATACACACCGTCCAGCGCGAGAACGGCGACTCGGTGTCGGTCCATACGGTCCATGGCGCGATTCTATCGGTAAGTGCCTTCTTGGCCATGGATCGAGCGTCCGCAACAGACTGAGGCCGGTGGCCGAATCCCCGCCCGGCTGCATGACCGGGCTCCGCCCATAGGCATTCCCATTTCTCACCCACGCGAATGGAACACCAATGACAGCTCTCGGCTTTGCCGTACACGTCAGCCCCATGCAGCCGTTGTCGGCGGGCGCCCTGCCTCCTCGGCCCGACGGCGGGCCCCTGCTGTGGTCTCCGTTGTCCACGACGATTCTCTATGGCCCTCGCGAGGCCATTCTGGTCGACCCCGGGTTGACGACCGAGCAGGGAGTCGCCGTCGCCGATTGGGCCGCCGGGTTCGATCGCACGATCACCGGAATCTACGTGACCCATGCGCACGGCGACCATTGGTACGCGACAGCGCCCGTACGTGAGCGATTCCCCGACCTCAAGGTGTGGGCCACCACCGAAACGCTCGCGGAAATGCACCGGACCACCCCCGGTGGGAAGCCGAACCCGTTCTGGCGAACGGCGTTTCCGGGACTGATCGGCGATACCCCGGTCATCGCCGAGGCCGTACCGGAAAGCGGACTCCAGGTCGACGGGGAGCCGGTCGTTCCCCACGCCGCAGGACATACCGACACCGAGCACACGACGTTCCTGCACATCCCCTCGCTGGACCTGGTCGTGAGCGGAGACGTCATCTACAACCAGGTGCACCAGTATCTTTCCGAGGCCGGCGAACACGGCATCGAATCCTGGCTCAGGGCGATCGATGCCGTGGACGCGGTCAACCCGACCACCGTCGTGGCCGGCCACAAGAATCCCGAGCGCGGCGATCCCTCATCGATCATCGCCGACACACGCAACTACCTCGAAGCTGCCGCAGAGACCTTCACCGGCGCCGCCGGCCGGGCGGAGTACTTCGGCGAAATGGTGCGGCGCTTCCCGAACTGGCTGAATCCGGGGATCGCGTGGCTGACCGCGGTAGGACGCTGGGCCGAGTAGAGCCGCGGGGATGCCCGGAGGTCTGTCGGCCGACCTCCGGGCACCGTGTGGTGCGGGGGCGGTCAGACCCCGCCGTTGGTGACCCCGGGCGAGGGCTGCAGCGTCACCTTGGTCCAGGGGTTGGGGACGTTTCCGGTGTTGCAGTTCAGCGTGGCGGGGTTGGTGCTGTTGACCTCGACACAGGTGGTCTCCCAGACCTGGCCCGTGGTCGTCATGACGTCGAACTTGATGGGCTCGCCCGCGTTGGCGCTGTGCCCGTTGATGGCGACCCCGCAGGGGGTGCCGGCCGCGCCGCCCGCCGGGTAGTTGGCGTGGGTGCTGAGGTCGGTCCAGAGGAAGTTGCGGGGGGTGGTGCCCCGGAGGTCGTGGATGCCCGCGTAGGTCTTTCCACCGGTCAGCGCGGCTCGCAGCTCGAAGTTGTTCGAGTCCTGCTGGGCGTCGATGTCGGAGCACGGCCCGGCCGCGCCTGTTGCCCCGGTGGCTCCGGTCGCGCCTGTGGCTCCAGGCTGTCCCGGTGTCCCGTTGGCGCCCGTGGGTCCAGTCGGGCCCGTGGGGCCCTGCGCGCCGGTTGCGCCGGTGGCTCCGGTCGCACCAGGTGTGCCCCCGGAGGGACCCGTGGGGCCGGTGGCACCGGGTGTGCCGGGCGTGCCTGTTCCGGTCGCACCTGTCGCTCCGGTCGCACCCGTCGGTCCCGTGGGTCCGGTCGGGCCGGTGGCTCCCGTGGTGCCCTTCGGGCCGGTGGGCCCGGTCGGTCCCTTGCAGTCGCCCTTGCCGCCGCCCTCGGTCACGCGTGACTTGTGGTGGTGGTGCGGCTTGCAGTGGTCGCCGCCGTTGCCCGCGGCGGCTCTCGCCTGGTCGGTCATGCCGCGAGCGGCCGCGGCGGCCGGATCGACGACGCCGGCCGCCAGCACCAGCGACAGCGAGGCGACCATGCCCGCCTTCTTGAACCGGTCCCGGGCCAGCGGTCCCAGTGGTGCTGTCCGGAACTCAGGACTCATCCTCATCTTCGTGCTCCCTGCTCGACCGGTTCGGGTGATGTCCCGAATCCGAGTGCGAGTGTGATGTGGGGGATGTGAGGTGACCGGCGTGGCGGTGCGGACGCGCCCATTTATCGTCGTATCGGACTAATCGATGCGTGCCGATGGGGCATTTTTTACCTGTGATCACCCGTCCGGGCCAAGCCGCCGCTGTTCGGGGGCTCTCGGGCGCGGTCCTCCGCGTGGATGGACGGGCGGGGAGCGGGCGCGTGTCACTGTGGCGCGCGAGTTTCCGACGGGACGCCGGCGTCCGGGACGGGTGAGGCCGTGAAGCAGCAACAGACTCTCTGCCTGTGCATGATCGTCAAGAACGAGTCGCTCGTGATCGAGCGCTGTCTGGAGGCCGTCCGCCCGCTCATCGACTATTGGGTGATCTCCGACACCGGCTCCACGGACGGCACGCAGGACCTGATCCGCAAGGTGCTGGACGGTGTTCCGGGCGAACTCCACGAGGAACCCTGGGTCGACTTCGGGCACAACCGCACCCGGAACATCCAGCTCGCCCGCGGCAGGGCCGACTATCTGCTCACGCTCGACGCCGACCACGTCCTGCGGCAGGACGCTCCGCTGCCGCGGCTGACGGCGGGCTCGTACATGCTGCGCTACGACGGCCCCGGCACCCAGCACCGGTTCAAGCACCTGATGCGGGGCGACTGGCTGTGGCGCTACGAGGGCGTCACGCACGAGTACCCGTGTACCGACGAGCCCGACACCCAGGAGAACCTGGGTGCCCTCGTCATCGAGGACCAGGCCGACGGCGGCTGCCGCGGCGACAAGTTCGAGCGGGACGCGCGCCTGCTCCGGCGCGAACTGGACCGCGACCCCGACAACCCGCGCACCGTCTTCTACCTGGCCAACACCGAACGCGATCTCGGGCACGCGGAGGAGGCGATCGCCCTCTACGAGCGTCGCGCCCGGATGGGTGGCTGGGGCGAGGAGGTCTACTGCTCGCTCCTGGAGGCGGGAGTCCTGCGGGCGGAGCGGACCGACGACTGGCCGGGCGCGATGGACGCGTTCTCCCGGGCGTGGGACGGACGCCCTCAACGACTCGAAGCCTGCTACGAGTTGGCGTCCCGACTGCGCCTCGCCGGCCGCTACCGCACCGCGTACGCCCTGCTCGTCGACGCGGTCGGCAGACCGGCACCCGACGACCTGCTCTTCACCAAACCCTGGGTGTACCGGTGGGGGCTTCTCTTCGAGTTCTCGATCGCCGCCTACTGGGTGGGCGAGCATGCGGCCGCCGTCGAGGCCTGCGACAGACTGCTGTCCCTGCCGGACCTGCCCACCGCCGTCCGCCAACAGACCCTGGCCAACCGGGAGTTCTCCGCCCCGCACCTCGCCACGGTCCCCGCACGTAGGCCGAAGGTCTCACGGGCCGGCAAGGCGGCCAGGGGGAGGAAGAAGTAGGCGCCCGGTACTTGTCCGCCCGGTGGCGTTCTCGTCGGCCCAGCCCGGCTTCTTGAACTCCCCCGTTCTTGGCGTGTGTTGACCAAGGCTACGGGGTGGGTGCGGTCGTGGTCGCCGAAGCCGACGGCGGCGGATAGCTCGGGTGCAGGGAGGCGGAGAGCGGGGCCAACGCCGCGCACAGTGCCGTGGGGAACTCGGGCTCCGCGCGTTGTATCGCCTTGCAGCCGCCGGTCGCGCTCTCCGTGATCGTCTTCCAGCCCGCGGGCTCGGCGCGGAAGAACACGCGGTCGCCCAGCCGCGAGGTGCAGCCGGACGGGGTCGCGGTCGTGTCGCCGCAGACCGGGCCCGTACGCCACGAGAAGTCGATGACCAGCCACTTGCCGTCGCAGTGTTCCGCGTCACGGTAGCTGTGCTCGGGGGCGTCGGCCGCGATCATCGCCTGCTCGTACGAGGCGGTGGTGCAGCCGGTGGGCGCCGGGTGACAGCCGAGTTCCCCGCACAGCCGCAGGGCGGGCGGCTTGGCGCCGTCGGCGGTGAACTGGGTGTCGTTGTCGACGATCAGCTGCCGGCTGCCCAGGGGTTCGGGCAGTCGCATGCGCGTCGAGGCCGTACGTTGTCCGGTGCAGCCGGAGCGCTTGTCCCCGGACGGCGTGGTGAAGGTGATCTGGACCCACATGTTCTGCTGCGAGGTGCCGGTGAGCGCGGTTTTGAGTGCTCGCACGCACGGTTTCTTGCCGTCGGGCACCTGGGCGGTCAGGGTCAACGTCCGCCGGTCGGCGGCGAGTTGGGCCGCCGTGACCTCGAAGGGCTGCGACAGGGTCCAGGGCAGCGATCCGGTCGGCGCCGGGTCGCCCGTGCCGTCCGCGGCACCGGCCACCCGCGTCCCGCATCCGCCGAGCAGCAGTACGGCTACGGCACAGAGGGCGCCGACCACCGCCGCCCCGAGTGTTCTGTCTGGTCGCACGAGCGCTCAATCCCCCCGGATCGCACGGACATTGACTCCGGCACGTCGAGCACCGGCGTCAAGTACGGGGATCAATATAGGGAGTTCACTGCGCGGCGACCCACTCCGCCACCGTCGTGACGTCCGCCTGCATCGGGAACACCTTCTCCGTGAGGACCCGGTGCACCTCGGGGTCGTTGTCGAGGCAGCCGTCGGACAGGACGGTGAGGGTGAGGTCCAGGTCGGACGCCTGGCGGAGCGTCGACAGGACGACACCGCTGGTGGCGATGCCTGTCAGGACCAGGTGGTCGAGGTCGTTCGCCCGCAGCACCATGTCGAGGTCGCTGCCGGCGAACGCGCTGACGCGGCGCTTGGTGACGAGGATGTCGCCGGGTTCGGGGGCCACGTCCGGGTGGATCTCGTTGGCCCGGGCGGCGGCCGGCAGCTGGACGCCCGCGAGCCTGCCGAACATCTTGTTGCGGGCGCTGACCTCCGGAGCGCCGGGGCGGAAGCCGACGGTCACGTAGATCACGGGGACGCCGGCCGAGCGGGCCGCGCCGATCGCCTTGCTCAGGCGCGGCAGATAGGCCGGGTCGGGATAGCGGTCGACGATGACGCGCTGGACGTCCATGACGAGGAGGGCTTGCTTGGACACCGTTGTCCTTTCGGACGGGAGGCATAAGTCATCAGGTGATTACTTGCCTAACGTAACCATGCCCTGTAGTCATGTCAACGAGTGATTACTTGAGCTGGTCCAGGGAGGCCCCGGTGGTGACGAGTGAGAGCGACGAACCCCGTCGACGCGACGCGGCGGCGACCCGGCAGGCCCTCCTGGAGGCGGCGAGCAGCCGGTTCACTCGGCTCGGGTACGACCGCACGACACTGCGGGACGTGGCCGCCGACGTCGGGGTCAACCTGGCGCTCATCAAGCGGTACTTCGACTCGAAGGAAGGGCTGTTCAAGGCGGCGCTGGCCTCGACTCCCCGATTCCTGGGCCGGGACGAGCACTTCCCGCAGGACCGGGAAGGCCTCGCCGAGGCACTCAGCCACCAGCTCTCCGCCGGTGCCTGGCCGGAGTTCGGCGAACACCCCGTGCTGATGCTGCTGCGCGGCTCCGGCGACGAGCGGGTGGACGCGCTGCGCCGCAAGGCCCTCGACGAGTTCGGCCGCCAGATCCTTGCGGCGTCCGGCGGGGGAGCGGCGGGGGAGGGGGACGACGACGAACGGCTGCTGCGGGCACAGCTCCTGGTCGCCCTCGGCGTCGGCGTCGCCGTCGTACGGTCCGCCGTCGGTCTGCGGCCCCTGCGCGACGCGACCGCCGGTCAACTGGCCGCGCCCCTGCGGGAGATCGTCGACGCGCTGTTGACGCCCCCTGCCGACGACCGCCCGACTCCCGCACAATGCACGGGTGAATGACTTGGTGATCCGCCCCGCCGAACCCGCCGAGCTGGATGCCGTCGCAGGGCTGCGGTGGCAGTGGATTCTGGAGGGCGGCGACCAACCCGCCACCACCCGCGAGGAGTTCGTACGACACTTCGTCGACTGGGCGGCGGAGCACGCCGGTTCGCACCGCTGCATGGTCGTCGTACGGGACGGTGCGGTCATCGGAATGGCCTGGCTGGCCGTGGTGCAGAGGGTGCCGAGTCCGCGCGCCCTGCACCGGGCCTCCGGTGACTTGCAGTGCGTGTACGTGATCCCCGGCGAACGGGACAGCGGGGTCGGCGGGCGGCTCGTGGAGGCGGTGCTGGGCCGTGCCCGGGAACTCGGCCTCGAACGCGTCACCGTCCACTCCTCGCCCCGGGCGGTCCCCGCCTACGCCCGACGCGGCTTCGCGCCCTCGCCCCGGCTGCTGCACACCCACGTCTCCCGCGCGGACTCGTACCCCTGACCCATGAGGAGGGTGCCGTACCGCATCCGTACGGGGTGTTGAGGCGTCTTGCCTGATATGAACGCGCCTGTGAACTTCGAGAAACCGTCCGCGCAGCCCGCGCCGCAGTCGCCCGAGGGGTGTCTCGTCGTCGCGATCCGTGTTCCCGTGCGGATCGTCGTTCTCGTGCTGGTCGTGCCGGTGCGGATGGTGTGGGACGCGCTGGTGGCCGGCGGGCGGTTCCTGTGGCGGACCGTGCTGCGGCCGGTGGGGCGGGCGTTGTTCGTGTGGCCGTTGGTCGCGCTGTGGCGGTACGTCGTCGTACCCGGCGCGAAGGCGGTCGGATGGCTCGTGAACATGCTCGTCCTGGTGCCCCTGGTCTGGTTGTACCGGCAGGTGCTGACCCCGCTCGGGCACGCCCTCGGATGGAGCGCCCGGCAGATCGGGAACGGCCTGGCGTGGGTGTACGCGCGCGTGCTCACTCCCGTCGGGCACGCGTGCGTGTGGGTCGTCGACGGGCTGGCTGCCGGCCTGGCCTGGCTCGGGCGGTATCTGCTCGTCGTACCCGCCGGGTGGCTGTACGCCTGGGTGCTCGCGCCGGTCGGGCGCGCGCTCGCCTGGTGCGGTCGGGGGCTGCTGTGGCTGGCGAGGACCGTCGGTACCGGTGTGGGTGTCGTCCTCTACTGGACGGCCCGGATTCTGCTCGTGCTGCCCGCGGTCGCGCTCTGGCGCTGGGTCCTGGCACCGGTCGGACGGGTCCTCGCCGTCGTGGGGCGCGAGGTGTGGGACGCCCTCGGGCACGCCTGGCGGATCGCCGGGCACATCTCGCTCGCCGTGGGGCGGGCACTCGCGACCCTCTTCCGGTGGATCTTCGTGGCGCCGGTGAGCTGGGTGTACCGGACCGTCCTCACCCCGGTCGGACACGTCGTACGGGACCTGGTGCTGCGGCCCGCCGCCGAGGCCGCGCGCGCCGTGGGCCGGGTCACCCGGCAGGCGCTGACCGCCGCGCGCGAGTCCGCCCGGCAGGCGCGCGCCGACTTCCGGCGGATGGTCTTCGGCGAGTCCCGGCAGCCGCAGCCGGTGGAGCGACGGGAACCGAGGGGCGACGACACACGTACTCTTGGTAGAAGTACGACCGTTCTCACGAAGGACTAGGACACTGGGCAAGCGACAGCCCGAAGGCCCGCCGCCCGCACCCGCGGTGCAGCGCATCCGACTGCGTTACACCAAGCGCGGCCGCCTCCGGTTCACCAGCCACCGTGACTTCCAGCGCGCCTTCGAGCGTGCGCTGCGCCGCGCCGAGGTGCCGATGGCGTACTCGGCCGGGTTCACACCGCACCCGAAGGTGTCGTACGCCAATGCCGCACCCACCGGCACGGGCAGTGAGGCGGAATACCTGGAGATCGCGCTCACCGCCGAGCGCGACCCCGACAAGCTGCGCGAGCTGCTCGACGAGTCGATGCCCGTCGGCCTCGACATCGTCGACGCGGTCGAGGCCCGGACCTCCGGGCTCGCCGACCGGCTCACGGCTTCCGTGTGGGAGCTGCGGCTCGACGGGGTGGCTCCCGAGGATGCCGAGCGCGCGGTGGCGGCGTTCAACGCGGCCGAGAGCGTCGAGGTCCAGCGCATGGCCAAGAACGGCCTGCGCACCTTCGACGCCCGTTCGGCCGTAGCGAGCCTCGAAGCCTCTTCCGGGACGATCGGTCCCCAGGCTGATAGGCCTACCGACCAGGCCTGTGCGATACTGCGGCTGGTTGTTCGGCACGTGACGCCTGCCGTTCGACCCGACGACGTCCTGTCCGGTCTTCGCGCCGTGGCCGACCTGGCGCCGCCGGTCGCCGTAGCGGTGACCAGGCTGGCGCAGGGGCTGTTCGATGAAGAGACCGGCACGGTGACCGACCCGCTCGCGCCCGACCGCGAGGCAGCAGTGACCGGGAATCCCACGGTCGCCGAAGCTGCCGCCGCGAAGGCGCCGGCGTAGGGAAGGTTCCGCGTAGGACGGACGTCGTAGCGCCGCCCTCGGACTCGGGAGCCACCTGGGTCGGGCAGCGCACCGACCACAAGACTTTCGCCAGGCCGTCCGCAACTGGGCGTACGGAACCGGCGAGACAGGACACAGAGAGCTCCCGTGCGGCGCCCGCGCCCCGGACGGCGGCACCGCGCAACGCGCGAGCCGCGGACGTCACCGGCATCCGAGCCGGACCAGGCGCGGCGCCCGGGAGCCTGACGGGAGAAACGCCCGCATGCTCGAACCGACCGAACCCATCGAGGGTTCCGAACCGAACACCCCCAGCGACACGCTGCCGCCGCGCCGCAGGCGCCGCGCCGCGTCTCGCCCGGCGGGACCGCCGACCGCCCCCGAGGGCGCGGTCGAAAGCAGCGCTCCGGCCATACCGGCCGAGGTGAGCGACGAGAAGCACGAGACCGACGAGAGCGTCGTCGAGGTCACCGCGGTGGCCGCCGAGGCGCCCGCCGTCGTAGCAGCCGCAGAGGCTGAAGAGGCCGCGCCCGCCGGGCGTACGCGCCGTCGTGCGACCCGCCGAGTGTCCGCGCCCGCCGGTGCGCCCGAGGCGAGTGCGGTGGCCGAGGCGGCCGAGACCGTGGTGCCGGCTGTTGCCGCCGCGCCTGAAGAGACCGCCGTGGCGGAAGAGGCCGCGCCCGTCGTGTCCGGCGAGGACGCGGCTCCGCGCCGTACCCGCCGCCGGGCCACGCGCAAGGTGACCGCGCCCGAGGCCGTCGTCCCTGAGACCGTGGTGGAGCAGGCGGAGGAGCCTGTTGAGCCGGCCGTCGTCGAGGAAGCCGTAGCTGTTGAAGCTCCGGTGGAAGAGGCCGAGGGCGCGCCCGCCGGGCGTACGCGCCGTCGTGCTACCCGGCGCGCCTCCGCGCCCGCCGGTGCGCCGCAGGCCGCCGAGGCCGTCGGGAACACCGACGTGGCCGAAGCCGCCGAAGAGACCGAAGCGAGCGCAGCGCCCGCTGCCGCCGCAACCGAAGTGACCGAAGGTGCCGCGCCCGCCGCGTCCGAAGAGGATGCCGCGCCGCGCAGGAGCCGTCGTCGCGCCACGCGCCGTGTGTCCGCGCCTGCCGGGACGCCCGTGGGCGAGGAGACCCCTGTGAACGACGAGACCGCCGCGGACGCCGCGGAGCAGAACACCACCGCCGACGCTCCCGCCGAGGACTCCGGACCGCGTCGCCGGCGCCGGGTCGCGCGGACCGCGGCCGGCGGGTTCTCCGCGCCCGCACCCAAGAACGGCAGCGCCGCCGAGGAGGACGAGGGGCCGCGCCGGCCCGCACGTCCCGCCGTGGCCGTGTTCCGGGCGCCCGTCTTCACCGAGCCGATGTTCCAGACGCCGGAGCGCGCCGCGGCCGCTGCCGCCGAGGCCGTGGAGGACGACGAGGAAGAGATCGTCGTCGCCGAGCCCGTGGCCGCGGAGGTCGTCGAGGAGGAGACCGGCGGGCGTCGTCGGCGTCGTCGCCGCGGTGCCGCCTTCGAGGCCGAGCCCGTAGCTGCGGCGGTCGTCGAGACCGTCGTCGCCGAGGAGGAGCCGGAGGAGGCCGACGAGGCCGCCGAGGACTCCGCCGACGGTGACGAGACCGAGGAGACCGGTTCGCGCCGCCGCCGTCGCCGTGGCGGCCGTCGCCGTCGCCGTGGCGAGTCCGTCGGCGGTGAGGACGAGGCCGAGGACGGCGAGGAGTACGCCGCCGAGCAGGCCGCCGAAGACGCCGAGGACACCGCCGAGCAGGTCGAGGAGGACGCCGAGGAGGCGGACGAGGACCAGGGCGGTTCCGGGTCCAGCAGCAGCCGTCGCCGGCGCCGCCGTCGTCGTCGCGCCGGTGACTCGGGCGGCGAGAGCGAGTCGGCCTCGTCGTCGGACGACCCCGAGCGCACCGTCGTCAAGGTCCGCGAGCCGCGCGCCAAGAAGGACGACCACCCCAGCGACGAGGTGCAGTCCATCAAGGGCTCCACGCGTCTCGAAGCCAAGAAGCAGCGCCGCCGCGAAGGCCGTGAGCAGGGGCGCCGCCGCGTCCCGATCATCACCGAGGCGGAGTTCCTGGCCCGCCGTGAGGCCGTCGAGCGGGTGATGGTCGTCCGGCAGAGCGGTGAGCGCACGCAGATCGGCGTCCTGGAGGACGGCGTGCTCGTCGAGCACTACGTCAACAAGGAGCAGTCGACCTCGTACGTCGGCAACGTCTACCTGGGCAAGGTCCAGAACGTGCTGCCCTCCATGGAGGCCGCGTTCATCGACATCGGCAAGGGGCGCAACGCCGTCCTGTACGCCGGTGAGGTCAACTTCGAGGCGCTCGGCATGGCCAACGGGCCGCGCCGCATCGAGTCCGCCCTCAAGTCCGGCCAGTCGGTCCTCGTGCAGGTCACCAAGGACCCGATCGGCCACAAGGGCGCGCGTCTGACCAGCCAGGTCTCCCTCCCGGGGCGCTACCTCGTGTATGTCCCCGAGGGCTCGATGACCGGCATCAGCCGCAAGCTGCCCGACACCGAGCGGGCCCGGCTGAAGACCATCCTCAAGAAGATCGTCCCCGAGGACGCGGGCGTCATCGTGCGCACCGCCGCCGAGGGCGCGAGCGAGGACGAGCTGCGCCGTGACGTCGAGCGGCTCCAGGCGCAGTGGGAGGACATCCAGAAGAAGTCGAAGAGCGGCGGCGGTTCGAACGCCCCGTCGCTGCTGTACGGCGAGCCGGACATGACCGTCCGCGTCGTGCGCGACATCTTCAACGAGGACTTCACCAAGGTCATCGTCAGCGGTGACGAGGCGTGGGACACCATCCACGGCTACGTCTCGCACGTCGCCCCCGACCTCGCCGACCGGCTGTCCAAGTGGACCTCCGAGGTCGACGTCTTCGCGACGTACCGCATCGACGAGCAGCTGATGAAGGCGCTGGACCGCAAGGTCTGGCTGCCGAGCGGCGGTTCGCTGGTCATCGACAAGACCGAAGCGATGATCGTGATCGACGTCAACACCGGCAAGTTCACCGGTCAGGGCGGCAACCTCGAAGAGACCGTGACCAGGAACAACCTGGAGGCGGCCGAGGAGATCGTGCGCCAGCTGCGGCTGCGCGACCTGGGCGGCATCGTCGTCATCGACTTCATCGACATGGTGCTGGAGTCCAACCGGGACCTCGTCCTGCGCCGGCTCCTGGAGTGCCTGGGCCGCGACCGTACGAAGCACCAGGTGGCCGAGGTCACCTCGCTCGGTCTCGTGCAGATGACCCGCAAGCGTGTCGGACAGGGCCTCCTGGAGTCCTTCTCCGAGACCTGCGTCCACTGCAACGGCCGCGGTGTCATCGTGCACATGGAGCAGCCGACCTCGGTCGGTGGCGGCGGCAAGCGCAAGCGGCGCGGACGCGGCGGCGACGGGCAGGACGCCCACGACACGCACGACGGCCACGAGACGCACGAGCACGACCACGACTCCGACGAGGTCGAGACCGAGGCGGAGGTGGCGGCCGAGGTCGCGATGCCGGTGCCGTTCGCCGAGACGGAGTTCAGGCCCGACGAGGACCTGTACAGCAGCGCCGCCGAGGCGGAGGCCGCGGCCACCCGCGGGCGTTCGCGGCGCCGCACGAGCCGGCGGGCGTCGGCTCCGGCCGGTGCGCCGAGGGCGGAGTCGCGTGAGTCGCGGCAGCCGCGCGAGGTTCACGAGGCGCGTGAGGTCCACGCGGAGGCCGAGCCGGTCGCCGTCGCGCAGGCCGGGCCCGTCGCCGTGGAGGACCCGGTGGTCGAGACTCAGGTCGCTGCCGAAGCCCCCGTTGCCGAGGCCGCCGAGGTTGCCGACGACGCCGCGCCCAAGGGCCGTACGCGCCGTCGTGCGACCCGTAAGGCCACCGCGCCCGCCGGGTCTCCGGCCGGGTCCGAGGAGGCCGCCGTGGTGACGGTCACCGAGGCTTCCACGCCGGTCGTCGTCGAGACGCCCGCGCCGGCCGCCCCGGTCGAGCAGCCCGAGGTGCCCGCCGAGAGCGCGGCCCCGGCCCGCCCGCGGCGTCGTGCCGTGCGCAAGGCGACCGCGCCCACCGCGTCGGAGGAGGCGGCCGTCGTGGTCGTACCGTCGACCGTGGCGGAGCCGGCCCCGGCCGCCGCGGAAGCAGTGACCGAGGCCGAGGCCGACGTCGAGGCTCCGGCCAAGAAGACGGCCGCGCGCAAGGCCGCCAAGAAGGCCCCGGCGAAGAAGGCGGTCGCCAAGAAGGCGGCGGCCACCAAGACCGCGGCCAAGAAGACGGCCGCGAAGAAGACGACGGCCAAGAAGGCCGCCAAGACCACGTCGAAGAAGACCGCGGCGGCGGAGCAGACGGGCCCGTCCTCCGTCACCGCCTCCACCGACGAGGGCTGAACCCGGGGTGGGTGCGGCCGGTCGATGTGACCGGTCGCACTCCCACGGGCCCGGTTTGACCCGTTCGGCCGCGGCCCCGTAACCTTGACTGTCGGCGTGTCCACTGGTGACACGCCACATCCCCGTAAACCTCTTCCTCCCGGGTGTGTTCCATCGGGAGAGGCCGTCTGCTCTGCAGGGCGGCTGGACTGCGGGGGTGCCGTTCCCGAGCGAGAGAGTGAGATCCGCGTGTACGCCATCGTGCGCAGCGGTGGTCGCCAGCACAAGGTTGCTGTCGGCGACATCGTTGAGGTTGACAAGATTTCCACTGCCAAGGTTGGCGACACGGTCGAGCTCTCGACCCTGCTCGTTGTCGACGGCGACGCTGTGACCAGCGACCCGTGGGTCCTGGCCGGCATCAAGGTCCAGGCCGAGGTCGTGGACCACCACAAGGGCGTCAAGATCGACATCCTTCGCTACAAGAACAAGACCGGTTACCGCCGTCGTCAGGGCCACCGCCAGCAGTACACGGCGATCAAGGTCACTGAGATCCCCGCGGCTGCGAAGTAAGGGACTGAGGAGAGATGGCACACAAGAAGGGCGCATCGTCCACCCGGAACGGTCGCGACTCCAATGCCCAGCGGCTCGGCGTGAAGCGCTTCGGCGGTCAGGTCGTCAACGCGGGTGAGATCCTGGTCCGCCAGCGCGGCACCCACTTCCACCCCGGTGCGGGCGTCGGCCGTGGCGGCGACGACACGCTGTTCGCGCTGAACGCCGGTGCGGTGGAGTTCGGTACCCACCGTGGCCGCAAGGTCGTGAACATCGTTCCGGTCGCCTGATCGGAAGCTTTCGCGAGGCGGACCTCACTTCCCCTGGTGGGAAGCGGGTCCGCCTTTCGCGTGTTAGTACAAAGACACCCCGTAAGTAACTGGAGGCACATCCCATGACCACCTTCGTGGACCGCGTCGAGCTGCATGTCGCCGCGGGTAACGGAGGCCACGGCTGTGCCTCCGTCCACCGTGAGAAGTTCAAGCCGCTCGGCGGCCCGGACGGCGGCAACGGCGGGAGGGGCGGTGACGTCATCCTCGTCGTCGACCAGTCCGTGACCACGCTGCTGGACTACCACCACTCCCCGCACCGCAAGGCCACCAACGGCAAGCCCGGCGAGGGCGGCAATCGCTCCGGCAAGGACGGCCAGGACCTGGTCCTGCCGGTGCCGGACGGCACGGTCGTGCTCGACGGCGCGGGCAACGTGCTCGCCGACCTGGTCGGCCACGGCACCTCGTACATCGCCGCGCAGGGCGGCCGCGGCGGCCTCGGCAACGCGGCTCTCGCGAGCGCCCGTCGCAAGGCCCCCGGCTTCGCGCTGCTCGGCGTGCCCGGCGACCTCCAGGACATCGTCCTGGAGCTGAAGACGGTCGCCGACGTCGCTCTCGTGGGCTACCCGAGCGCCGGCAAGTCCTCGCTGATCTCCGTGCTCAGCGCGGCCAAGCCGAAGATCGCCGACTACCCCTTCACGACCCTCGTCCCGAACCTGGGCGTCGTCACGGCCGGCGAGACCGTCTACACGATCGCCGACGTCCCCGGACTGATCCCCGGCGCCAGCCAGGGCAAGGGCCTCGGCCTCGAGTTCCTGCGCCATGTCGAGCGGTGCAGCGTCCTCGTGCACGTCCTGGACACCGCGACGCTGGAGTCCGAGCGCGACCCCATCTCCGACCTCGACACGATCGAGGAGGAGCTGAAGGAGTACGGCGGTCTCGGCAACCGGCCGCGCATGGTCGTCCTCAACAAGATCGACGTACCGGACGGCAAGGACCTCGCCGAGATGGTGCGGCCGGACCTGGAGGCGCGTGGCTACCGCGTCTTCGAGGTGTCGGCCGTCGCCCACACGGGACTGCGTGAACTGTCCTTCGCCATCGCGGAGTTCGTCGCCGAGTCGCGCGCCGCGAAGCCGAAGGAGGAGGCGACCCGGATCGTCATCCGCCCGAAGGCGGTCGACGACAGCGGCTTCACCGTCGTACTGGAGGAGGACGGCCTCTTCCGCGTGCGCGGCGAGAAGCCCGAACGCTGGGTGCGCCAGACCGACTTCAACAACGACGAGGCCGTCGGCTATCTCGCCGACCGGCTCAACCGCCTCGGTGTGGAGGCGGAGTTGATGAAGGCGGGAGCCCGCTCCGGCGACGGTGTCGCGATCGGCCCCGAGGACAACGCGGTCGTCTTCGACTGGGAGCCGACCGTCATGGCCGGCGCCGAGATGCTGGGCCGGCGTGGCGAGGACCACCGGCTCGACGAGCCGCGGCCCGCGACCCAGCGGCGCCGGGACCGGCAGGCCGAGCGGGACGAGGCGGCGCAGGAGTTCGAGGAGTTCAAGCCCTTCTGAACCGTCGGCGTGGCACTCTGACGGACCGTCAGGCGTAACCCAGACTGGCTGAGACCCGTTGCTCTCGAAGCAACGGGTCTCTTGCTGTGTGCCGATTTGTCATGGACGCGATACGTACTGTTCAACAGGCGGGACTCCGCGCACTGTGAGGCTTCCAAGTGACCCAAGAGGCCAACGTCGCAAGGGAGTTCACGATGACCGGAGCCGTATCACCCGATCGACGACGTTTTCTCACGGCAGGCGCGGCAGTGCTCGGGGCCGCCGCCTCGGCCCAGTTGTGGCTGCCGACCTCCGCCCGGGCGGCCGAAACCCCGCTGCCCGACGGTGTGTTCAGCCTCGGCATCTCCTCGGGCGACCCGCTGCCCGACGGCATCGTGCTGTGGACGCGCCTCGCCCCGGACCCGCTGAACGGCGGCGGGATGCCCGACCGGGTGGTCCCCGTGGAGTGGGAGATCGCGGAGGACGCCCGTTTCAGAAAGCACGTGCGCCGCGGAGTCGCGCCCGCGCGGCCCGAGTACGGGCACAGCGTTCACGTGGATGTACGGGGACTGCGCCCGGGCCGTGACTACTGGTACCGCTTCCGTGCCGACGGCCAGCTCTCCGCCACCGGCCGCACCCGCACCGCGCCGCACCCGGACAGCTCGGGCGGCCGGCTGCGCGTCGCGCTCGCCTCCTGCCAGAACTGGCAGAACGGCTACTTCACGCCGTACGCCGACATGCTGTCCCAGGACCCCGACTTCGTGCTCTTCGTCGGCGACTACATCTACGAGTCGACGCCGTCGAACGCGGGGCCGCGCCGCCACGAGGGGACCGGGGAGCCGTACAGCCTGGTGCAGTACCGCAACCGGTACGCGCAGTACCGCAGCGACCCCGATCTGCTGGCGATGCACGCCAACACCCCCTGGGTGGTGACCTTCGACGACCACGAGGTGGACAACGACTGGGCGGGGGAGGTCCCGCAGGACCCCGCCCAGCAGTCGCACGACGCGTTCGTGGCGCGGCTGACGGCGGCCTTCCAGGCGTACTACGAGCACATGCCGGTGCGTGCGAGCGCCGTGCCGGACGGGCCGCACATCCAGATGTACCGGCGCCTCGAATTCGGCCGCCTGATGCGCCTGAACGTCCTGGACACCCGGCAGTTCCGCAGCGACCAGGCCACCACGCAGGCCGGCGCCGAGGACCCGTCGATGACCATGATGGGCGCCGAGCAGAAGGCCTGGCTGCTGAAGGGGCTGCGCCACTCGCCGGCCCGCTGGAACGTGATCGCCTCGCAGATCATGATGGCCGAGACGGACATCCTGCTCGGCGCGGGCAAGCAGTGGTTCTACGACGCCTGGGACGGCTACCAGGTCGAACGCAACGCCCTGCTGGAGGACTTCAAGAGCGTCCGCAACCCGGTGGTGCTCAGCGGCGACCGGCACCTGACGATGATCAGCGACCTCAAGGAGGACTTCGCCGACCCGGCCTCCGCCGTCGTCGGCGCCGAGTTCGTCGGCACGTCCATCTCCAGCAACGGCGACCAGGACCAGGCCGCCTTCCACGCCCAGTGGGACCCGCTGATGGCGGACAACCCGCACTGGAAGGTGATCGACGCCCACCGCGGCTACCACCTGTTCGACATCCGGCGGGACGGCATCGACGCGCAGGTGCGGGTCGTGGACACCGTGCTGAAGCCGACGGCCGTGCCGAGCACCTACGCCTCGCTGCGCGTCGAGGCGGGTGATCCCGGGGTCCAGGTGGTCCGAGGTTCGTGAAGCCTGTGTGACCGGAGCCTGGGACTCATCTGTGTCCCAGGCTCCTCTCAGGTCAAACTCAGGAACAACTCTTACCTTCCATTAACCATGGAGACGGACTGTATTAAGGAAGCGCTGCCCTCCGGGACCCGGCTGCTGCACATCGGCCCGCACAAGACCGGGACCACCGCCATCCAGGGCGCGCTGTTCGCCGCGAAGGACGCGATGCCCGAGCACGGCGTCGACTTCCCCGCGCACAGCAGGCACCCGATGGAAGCGGCCCTCGCCGCCTGCGCCCGGCCCGCGATGATGGGCGACACCGTGCCCACCGACAAGCACTGGACGCGGCTTCTCGACGCCGTGCGTGCCACGGGCGACCGCACCTCGGTGATCAGCAGCGAGTTCTTCGCCGACGCCGAGGACGACGAGACGATCGCGCGGATCGTGGAGCAGCTCGGCGGCGAGCGCGTGCACATCCTGATCACCCTGCGCCCGCTGGCGAGGATCATGCCCTCGCAGTGGCAGCAGTACGTGCAGAACGGCCTGCGCATGGGCTACGACAACTGGCTGGAGCACATGCTCCGCAAGGCGCCCTACGAGCAGCCCAACCCCAGTTTCTGGCGCCGGCACCGGCACGACCGGCTGGTGGAGCGCTGGACGCGGGCCGTGGGCCCCGAGCGGGTCACGGTCGTGGTGGTCGACGACGGCGACCGGGACGGGCTGCTGCGCACCTTCGAGGCGCTGCTCGGACTGCCCGCGAATCTGCTGCGGCCGGTTCCGGACGCGGCCAACCGCTCTCTTACCCTCGCCGAGACCGAAATGCTGCGGAAACTCAATGTGGAATTCCGCGGCAATGGGCTCCCCGACGAGCTGTATTCCAAGCTCGTGCGCAACGGCGCCGTCATGCATATGAAGAATTCGTGCAGCCCGACCCCGCAGGACGTGAAGATCACGACACCGCGGTGGGCCGTCGAGGCGGCGGGCTCGATCGGCGCCGAGATGGCGGGCACGATCGCCGCCACGGGCGTCCGGATCGTCGGCGACACCGCGCTCCTGTCGGCCGTACCGAAGGCTTCGGAGCAGGTGCCCGCGGCGCCGCGGATCGCGCCCGAGGTGGCCGCGCAGGCGCTGTACGGGGCGCTCGCGGCGGCGGCAGCGGCGCCGGTGCGGCACACCGCGCCGGCGAAGGCGCGGACCGTTCACCAGACGTCGTCGAAGGAACTCGTACGCGTTCTCGGCCACCGTTGTCTGAAGAAGCTCCGGCGCCGCTGAGAGGTGTCGTCGCGCGGTCACCAGCAGTGCAAGATGAATGACAGGTGTCGCTCACATATGCGGCGGAGGTCACTCGCCTTGCACTGCGGTAACCGTGAGTGGGACCATTTGCCAGTTCCCCCGTTGTCCCGAGGTAGGTCAAGGTCGCCTGTGTCGCACATAGCCAAGCCCCGCACCACCGCAGTGATCCTGGCCGGCGGTACCGGCCAGCGCGTGGGTCTCTCGATCCCCAAGCAGCTGCTGAAGATCGCCGGCAAGGCAGTCATCGAGCACACCCTGACCACCTTCGAGAACGCCGAGTCGATCGACGACATCATCGTTCTGATGGCGCCGGGCTATGTCCCCGACGTCGAGAAGATCGTCGCCAAGGCCGGCTTCGAGAAGGTCACCCGGATCATCGAGGGCGGCTCCACGCGCAACGAGACCACCGAGCGCGCCATCGCCGCCCTCGGTGAGGGCCTGGCCGAGGGCGAGGACGCCAACGTCCTCTTCCACGACGCCGTGCGCCCCCTGCTCTCGCAGCGCGTGATCGACGACTGCGTGATCGCGCTGGAGCGCTTCCAGGCCGTCGACGTGGCCATCCCCTCCGCGGACACCATCATCGTGACCCGCACGCACGGCGACGACGGCGAGTTCATCACCGAGATCCCCGACCGCTCCCGGCTGCGCCGCGGCCAGACGCCCCAGGCGTTCAAGCTGTCCACGATCCGCCGCGCCTACGAGGTCGCCGCCGGGGACCCCAACTTCCAGGCCACCGACGACTGCTCGGTCGTACTCAAGTACCTGCCGGACGTGCCGATCCACGTCGTCGCGGGCGACGAGTACAACATGAAGGTCACCCAGCCCGTCGACGTCTTCATCGCCGACAAGCTCTTCCAGCTCGCCTCCACCGCCGCCCCCGAGCAGGTCGACGAGGCCGCCTACCGCGAGCTGCTCACCGGCAAGACCCTCGTCGTCTTCGGCGGCTCGTACGGCATCGGCAAGGACATCGCCGAACTCGCCGAGGGCTACGGCGCCACGGTGTACGCGCTCGGCCGCTCCACCACCGGCACGCACGTCGAGAACCCGGAGGAGGTCGACGACGCGCTGTCCAAGGCCTACGCCGAGACCGGGCGCATCGACCACGTCATCAACACCGCGGGCGTGCTGCGCATCGGCAAGCTGGCCGAGACGGACAACGCGACCATCGAGGAAGCGCTGAAGGTCAACTACCTGGCGCCGGTGCAGATCGCCCGTTCCGCGTACAAGTACCTCGCCGAGACCAAGGGCCAGCTGCTGCTCTACACCTCCAGCAGCTACACCCGGGGCCGGGCCGAGTACAGCCTGTACTCCTCGACCAAGGCCGCGATGGTCAACCTCACGCAGGCCCTGTCCGACGAGTGGGCCGGCGACGGCATCCGCGTCAACTGCATCAACCCGGAGCGCACCGCCACCCCGATGCGCACCAAGGCCTTCGGTCAGGAGCCCGCCGGCACGCTGCTCTCCTCCGAGGCCGTGGCCCGCACCTCGCTCGACGTGCTGCTGTCCGAGCTGACCGGCCACGTCATCGACGTCCGCCAGCAGGACCCGACGGCCGGCGCGGCCAAGGCCTCCGGCTTCGAGGCCGCCCTCGCCTCGGTGCTGGACGTCCAGGACGGCGTTTAATAAAGCCTGACTCTGAGTTCCCGGTAAATTACTCAAAACCCCCAAGAGCAGGTTTATCAGTGATTTCCACCGCCATCCGCGTTGCCCGGGTGGGCAGCGCGGCCGAGCTCGCCGCGGCCGTCCTCATGATGCTGGGATTCCCCGCGCTCATGCTGGCCGCGCTCATCCCGAGTGTCCCGGCCTTCGCGGCCGCGGCCGTCGTGACGTACGTCGCGGACCACTATCTGCACCGGCAGGCCAGCTACCTGGTCAACCGCCTCAGCAAGGTCCGGGCGGGCCTCTCGATCCGCTTCCTGATCCGCCAGCTCCTGCTGATCCTGCTGCTGGCCCGCATGGATCTCTCGGACCACCTGATCTTCTACGGCGCGATCGCCTGCTTCATCGCGTTCTACGGCCTCCAGGCCCCGCACGGCGCGGTCGTCACGCTGATCCGCAACCGCCGCCGGATGCCGGTCGCCACCCGCAACGTCGACCTCGGCTCGCGCATCAACATCCCGGACGCCCCGCCGTTCGGCCTGCTGGAGCGCTCGGCCGAGAAGATGCTCCACCTCGACCTGTTCGCCGTCGTGGGCCTGCTGATCTCCGCGCAGCTGGACTCGGCCGTCGCCGCCTTCATCGGCATCGGCGTCACCCTGTTCCTGGGCACCCTCTACGTAGTCGCGCTCCTGCCCTACATAAGGGGCACGAAGATCCCGCCGACCGCCGAGGTCATCCTCGAAGCAGTCGACGACTGGCTGCACGAGTACGAGCCGCAGACGGTGCTCTGCTTCTCCGGCTCCAAGGACTCCGCGTACCAGGTCAACATGTGGCTGGAGACCATGGAGCAGCTGGAGTCCCGGCCCCTGGTCCTGCTCCGCGAGCGCGTCATACTGCAGAACCTCGCTCCCACCAAGGTCCCCGTCATCTGCGTCCCCGGCGGCGTGCACCTGATGAACATGGACCTCTCCAGCGTGCGTGTCGCGCTCTACGCGGCCAACGTCGGCAAGAACATCCACCTGCTGCGCGTCCCCACCATGAAGCACGTCTTCATCGGCCACGGCGACAGCGACAAGCTGGCCAGCGTCAACCCGTTCAGCAAGGTCTACGACGAGGTGTGGACCGCCGGCCGCGCGGGCCGCGACCGCTACGCCATCGCCGACGTCGGTGTCCGCGACGACGACATCGTCGAGGTCGGCCGCCCGCAGCTCGCCCCCATCCGGACCTGGCAGGGCGTCCCCGACGGCCGTATCCCCACCGTCCTGTACGCGCCGACCTGGGAGGGCTGGGACAACGACCCCGGCAACACCTCCCTGCTGCTGGCCGGCGAGAACATCGTGAAGAAGCTGCTCAAGGCCGACCCGCCGGTCCGCGTCCTGTACAAGCCGCACCCCTTCACCGGCACCGTCAGCTCCGCGGCCGGCTCCGCCCACCGCAAGGTCACCGCCCTGGTCGAGAAGGCCGCCGCCCAGCGCGCGACCGACCCGCGCTTCACGGCCGACGCCGCCGCGCAGACCAAGGCCAAGGCCGACATGGCCCGCATCGAGGCCCGGATCACCGAGCTGACCGGCGGCGCCGCCGACAAGGGCGACGAGGCCGAACTCACCCGCGACGGCGTGGTCGACCTGGCCAAGTACGAGGAGATCGCCCGGCTGCGCGCCGAGTGGAACGACGCGTACTGGCAGTCCTTCGGCACCTTCGAGCACCGGGTCATCTCCGGCGCCGAACCGCGCCTGTACGACTGCTTCAACGTGTCCGACGCGATGGTCTCCGACATCTCCAGCGTGGTCTCCGACTTCATCGCGAGCGGCAAGCCGTACGCGGTCACGGACTCCGCGCAGCTCGGCGTCGAGGAGTTCAAGCGGCAGAACACCGCGGTGCGCGCCGCCGTGATCCTCTCCAACAAGGCCGCCGAACTGGGCGAGCTGCTGGCGGCGGTCCGCGCCCCGGACGCCGACCCGCTAGCCGAGGACCGCAAGGAACTCAAGCAGTACCTGCTCGGCCCGGACGAGCCCACGTCCATCGAGCAGTTCAACACCGCGGTACGGGACCTGGCGCTCAAGTCCGAGGCCCGCAACGTCGGTCAGGAACGGTCGGCCGCGACCGAGGCCGAACTGACGAGCTGACCCGCTGACCCGCGCGGGTCAGAATTTGGTCAAGAAGAGCCCGGTTTTCGAGGAGTGATCCTCGAAAACCGGGCTCTTCTGCGTATCCCCAGCTGACGGAGGACAACCGATCCGCTCGGTCGGCCGTCTTCCAGATGTCGATTCGATGGACAAAGGGGAGCGCGTGACCGTGACACAGCCCGATGTGACCGTGGTCATCGGGGCGTACGAGGCGATGCCGTACCTCGTCGAGTGCCTGCGCTCGGTCGAGGCGCAGACCCTGGACCCGGCCCGGATCGAGGTCGTCGCCGTCGACGACGGCTCGACGGACGGCACGGGGGAGTACCTGGAGCAGTTCGCCGCCCGCGCCGCGAACCACGTCACGGTGATCCGCCAGGAGAACTCCGGCGGCCCCAGCTCCCCGCGCAACGTCGGCCTTGGCAAGGCCGCCGGGCGCTACGTCTTCTTCCTCGACGCCGACGACCGGCTCGCCCCCGAGGCCCTGGAGCGCATGGTCGCGATGGCCGACCGCAACGGCACCGATGTGGTGCTCGGCAGGGTCGAGGGGATCAACCGCGTCCCGCCCAAGGCGGCCTGGGTCGAGACGCTGGAGCGCACCGACGTCTTCCACTCCAACATCAAGTTCACGCTCAGCGCCCAGAAGCTGTTCCGGCGGGCGCTGCTGGAGCGGCACAGCATGCGGTTCGACGAGTCGCTGTTCACCGGCGAGGACGCGCTGTTCACGATGGAGGCCTATCTGCGGGCCGACGGCGTCTCCGTGATCGCCGACCACGTCTGCTACTACCTGGTGGGCCGCGACGACGGCAAACACGTGACGAAGAGCGGGAGTTACACCCTGCGCTTCGACTCGGCGCGCGCCCTGATGAACCTCGTCGCCGAGATGGTCCCGCCGGGCGTGGAGCGCGACAAGCTGATGCTCCGTCCGTTCCTGGTGACCCTGCTCCCGCAGTTCGGCCCGAAGTACCTGGCGGACAGCGAGCGGGTACGGCGCCACAAGTTCGAGCTGGCCAGGCCGCTGATGGCAGCCCACTGGACGGACGAGGTGGCCGTCCGCCTCAAGGTCGACGAGCGGCTGCGGCTGTATCTGGTGGCGCGGGAACGCCCCGAACTCCTGCTGGACGTGGTCGAGTTCGTCAAGTCGAAGAAGCGCCCCGAGGCAGTTCTGGAGAAGGGCGGTCGCCGGGTGTACCTGGCGTATCCGCACTTCCGCTCGGCCGAGGCGGGCCTGCCCGACTCCCTCTACCTCGCCGAACCCCGGGAGGCCCGCGAGGTCGAGGGGTACCGGGAGGGGGCGGCGGGCGCGCTCCTGCGGCGGGCGGTGCGGAAGGCACGCCGGGTGCTGCTGTCCCGGGCGGTCACCTCACGAGGCCGGGCAGCGGTCTGACGGATTCCGGCGGACGGTGGGCCCGGTCGCTCAGGACCTCCTGATGGGTGTCGCGCAGGATGCTTCCCGGCTCGACGCCCAGTTCCTGCACCAGGTGACGGCGGGGGTCGCGGAACACGGTCAACGCGTCGCCGCGTCTGCCCGATCTGTGCAGTGCGGTCATGCGCAGGCTCGCCGCGCGCTCCCGAAGGGGATGCTCGACGACGAGTGACGTCAGGTCCCTGATCGTGTCGCGCGCCCGGCCGGCTTCGAGGACGGCCGCGGCATGCTCCTCCAGGGCGGAGAGCCGCTCCTCCTCCATGTAGGCGCCGGCCGTCGACGGCAGCCACTGGCCCGCCACGCCCGAGAGCGGCGGTCCGCGCACGCCTGCGACCAGGGCACCTGAGACACCCTGGACGCGGCGGACTCCCACGGCCGTCCGTGACCACCAAAGGCCCCTCGCCGGACCGACGGGACAGTCACGGACGGCTGTCCGATGACTGGACCGATCCGCGGCCCCGGCCCTGTTCGCGTAGATTGCCGCGCGGGCAGCCGTACCTACGCGAGGGGAAGTCAGCACGTGGCAGGGGCAAGGCAGGCCGTGACCGAGGCCCGCAGGATCGTCGTCAAGGTGGGTTCCTCCTCGCTGACCACCGCGGCCGGCGGCCTGGACGCCGACCGCGTCGACGCACTCGTCGACGTCCTCGCCAAGAGCCGCAGCGGAGGCGAGAGAGAGGTCGTCCTCGTCTCTTCCGGAGCCATCGCCGCGGGCCTCGCCCCGCTGGGCCTGCGCCGCCGCCCCAAGGACCTGGCCCGCCAGCAGGCCGCCGCCAGCGTCGGCCAGGGCCTCCTCGTGGCCCGCTACACCGCCTCCTTCGCCCGCTACGGCATCCGCGTCGGCCAGGTCCTGCTCACCTCCGACGACATGAGCCGCCGCTCCCACCACCGCAACGCCTCCCGCACCCTCGACAAGCTCCTCGCCATGGGCGCCCTCCCGATCGTCAACGAGAACGACACCGTCGCCACGGACGAGATCCGCTTCGGCGACAACGACCGGCTCGCCGCCCTCGTCGCCCACCTCGTCCACGCCGACCTGCTGGTCCTCCTCTCCGACATCGACGGCGTCTACGACGGCGACCCCAGCAGGCCGGGCACCTCGCGGATAGCGGAAGTACGGGGACCGCAGGACCTCGCCCATGTCGAGATCGGCAGCGCGGGCAAGGCCGGCGTCGGCACCGGCGGCATGGTCACCAAGGTCGAGGCGGCCCGGATCGCCGCCGCCGCGGGCATCCCCGTCGTGCTCACCAGCACGGTCCACGCGACCGACGCGCTGAGCGGCGGCGACACGGGCACGTACTTCCACGCCACCGGCAAGCGCTCCGCGGACCGGCTGCTCTGGCTCCAGCACGCGTCCACGCCCCAGGGCTCGCTGACGCTCGACGACGGTGCCGTGCGCGCGGTCGTACAGCGCCGGATGTCGCTGCTGCCGGCCGGAATCGCCGCCGTGGAGGGGGAGTTCAGCGCGGGCGACCCCGTCGAACTCCGGGACGGCGCCGGACACGCGGTCGCCCGGGGGCTCGTCAACTTCGACGCCAAGGAGATCCCCCAGCTGATCGGCCGCTCCACCAGGGAACTGGCGCGGGAGCTGGGGCCGTCGTACGAGAGGGAAGTCGTACACAGGGACGACCTGGTGATCCTCCACCCGTAAAACAACCGAAACGTCCGCCTCCCTCGGTGGACGTTCCGCAAAAGTGCCACACGGACGCCCCGGGCCTGCTCAACTTTGCTCAGGGACCCATCCGCGCGAGCAGAGCAGCTCGACCGTTGCGTAAGGAGGCCGTCGTGAGACGAGTGCGCCCTGGGGCGGCGGCGTCCCGCGGTGGTGCCACCTCCCGCGTGCCCGGCGAGGAGCGCACGCTGACGAGCGTCGCGGCCGGCGCCCGGTACGAGGGCGAGGAGCCCAAGGACCTTCCCCGGCTGTGGCACGTCACCCTCAGCGTCTCCGGCGACGAGGCCCCGCTGAAGGAGGTGCGGCGCGGCCTGGAACAGCTCGCCCACGACCACCCCTTTCTGCTGACCAGCCGCTACGCCAACGACCACGCGGAGATCCGCTACTGGGAAGAGGCCCGCGACCTGCACGACGCCGCCGCCGTCGCGCTGCGCCTGTGGGGCGAGCACCGCCAGACCGCCAAACTGCCGCCGTGGGAGATCGTCGGCCTGGAGGTCATCGACCGCGAGACCTATCACCAGCGCATTTCCGAGGGTTACGGCCCGCTGCCCGCGACCCCCGTCGGCGTGCATCCGTTTTGAGCCGTCTTCGGGCCCTTCCGCGCTTGTCTCGCGGTTTGGGATAGCCGCTGGACGCCTCCGCCCGGCGCACTACCCTTCCCTCATGACCACGCTCTCGCCGTACGACTCCATGTCCCCGGTCACCCGGGCCGCCTACCGCGCCAAGTCCGCCGCCGCCGACCTCGCGCCGCTGCCCCGGGCGGAGAAGGACGACGCGCTGCTCGCCATCGCGGACGCGCTGGAAGTCCGTACGAGCGAAATCGTCGAGGCCAACGCCAAGGACATCGCCAAGGCCCGCGCGGCCGGCACCAGCGAGACGGTCATCGACCGGCTGACCCTCACCCCCGAGCGCGTGCGGGCCATCGCCTCCGACGTCCGGGACGTCGTCGCGCTGCCCGACCCGGTCGGCGAGGTCGTCCGCGGCTCGACCCTCCCGAACGGCATCGACCTGCGCCAGGTCCGCGTCCCCCTCGGCGTCGTCGGCATCATCTACGAGGCCCGCCCGAACGTCACGGTCGACGCCGCCGCCCTCTGCCTCAAGTCCGGCAACGCGGTCCTGCTGCGCGGCTCGGCCTCCGCCTACGAGTCCAACACCGCCCTCGTGCGCGTCATCCGCGACGCCGTCGGCGGCGCCGGACTGCCCGCCGACGCCGTGCAGCTGGTGCCCGGCGAGAGCCGCGAGAGCGTCCGCGAACTGATGCGCGCCCGGGGCCTCGTCGACGTCCTCATCCCGCGCGGCGGCGCCTCCCTCATCCAGACCGTCGTCACGGAGTCGACCGTCCCCGTCATCGAGACCGGCGTCGGCAACTGCCACGTCTACGTCGACGCGCACGCCGACCTCGACATGGCCATCGACATCCTGATCAACTCCAAGGCCCAGCGGCCCAGCGTCTGCAACGCCGCCGAGACCCTCCTCGTCCACCAGGACATCGCCCCCGAGTTCCTGCCGCGTGCCCTGGACGCCCTAGCCGAGGCCGGCGTCACCGTGCACGCCGACGAACGCGTCCTGGCCTACGCCAAGGAGTCCGCGGCCACCGTCGTCGAGGCCACCCCCGAGGACTGGGACACCGAGTACCTCTCCTACGACATCGCCGCCGCCGTCGTCGACTCGCTCGACAAGGCCGTCCAGCACATCCGGCTGTGGAGCTCCGGCCACACCGAGGCGATCGTCACCTCCTCCCAGCAGGCCGCCCGCCGCTTCACCCAGCTGGTCGACTCCACCACCGTCGCCGTGAACGCCTCCACGCGCTTCACGGACGGCGGCCAGTTCGGCTTCGGCGCGGAGATCGGCATCTCCACCCAGAAGCTGCACGCACGGGGCCCGATGGGCCTGCCGGAACTGACGAGCACGAAGTACATCGTCACCGGCGACGGGCACATCCGCCGCTGAGCCGACGGCTGTTGGCATATGCGCCGGGCATAGGGCCTCGTGGGCGGAGAGGTATCTCACCCTGCGGATGAATTTCCCTTCCGCCTGCCCAAATTGACCCCCCAGGTCTACTCTGGAGAGGTGCCGGAGGACGTGGGGGGCACGCCGTTCCCTGACGGCTGGGAGCCCGACGACGACCACGACCGCGGAATGTCGGACGAAGAATTCGACTCCGTGGTCTTCGACGAGGCCTTCGTACGGGCGGCCGTAGTACACGAGCCGACCGCCGTCGAGCGTCTCCTTGCCGCCGCGCAGGCGAGAGCGGAGGCCTCCGAGGCCGAAGCGCGCCGGGCCCAGCGCGGCAGAGGCCCCCGGAGCGACGACGACCTCTTCGAGGACATCTACGGACGCGATTTCGGCCATGATCCGGAGCTCGACGACCTGGACGACGCCGACCTCGTCGAGGGCCGCTACGGCGCCCCCGGGACGTACGGCAAACAGGTCCGCTGGCACCGCCCCGTCGCCTGGCTGCTCGCCCTGGTGATGGGCATCGGCATGGTCGCCCTGGCCTTCTCGGCGGTCTACCGCGGCGCGTCCTCGGGCAGCAGGGACCGCGTCCCGCCCCCGGCATCCACGGGTGTGGAGCAGGGCACGGCGGCGGCACCCTCCGTTTCCGCGGACAACTCCCAGCCACCGCTGTCGGCCGTACCGCGCACTCCCTGACCGGGCTGTGACCGGCTCGGTGAGAACCTGTCAGAACTTGTCGTGTACCAGGGCGTTTACCTGAGGCTCCGGAGACCTACTCTGAAAGTATGGGCGGTCCAGGAGACCCACCCGAGGGGACGCCCGAGGGCGCTCCCGGGGGTGGTGAGGACGAGTACCGATCCGTCGTGTTCGACGAGTCGTTCGTCCGTGCTGCCCGGCTCCAGGAGTTCTCCGCGCGGGAGCGCATGGCCGACCACGCCCCCGCCGTCCGCCGCCGCCCGGCCCTGCGCCGCGGTCTCTCCCGCCAGGCCCTGATCCTGGTCATGCTGATCGCCGTCGCCTTCGGCACCGCGATCTACATGGGCGTACGGCACCCCTACACGACCCCCACGGCCCAGCAGCCCGCCGAGCCGCTGCGGATGACCGTCATCCCGCTGTCCCCCCAGGGCGAGGTGCCGGGAGCGGCCGACGCCGAGTACCTCTTCGCGCACAGCCCGGCCGCGCAGTTCGACGTGGGCGGCGACGGCATACCGCTGCCGGCCGCGCGGCGCACCGCGCACTTCTCGGACAGCCAGGTCGTGGCCGCCCTGAGCACCGCCAAGGACTACATCGTGGAGTCCTCGCTCTACCCGGCCGTACTCACCGGCGGGCAGATCCGCCCCGCGCGCGTCCTCGTCGACCCCGACCAGCTCGACCAGTTCGACCAGAGCTTCGAGCACCCGGCCGCCGACGGCCGGCACGAGCCCACCGGATGGCTGGTTCGCTTCGATCCGGCACGCGCCGAGCTGGCCGACCGGAAGATCCGCGTCCAGGGCACCCTCCAGGCCACCGAGATCGACTCGTCCACCCTTGAGGTCACCGCCGACGGCACCTTCGTCTACGCGCTCCGGCCGACCGGCTCCGGCGACAAGGCCCAGGCGTCCCTGTTCACCGTCCGCCGCGAGCTCCAGTTCCGCTTCGACCGCGACGACCTGCGCATGGACCAGGCGCAGATCGTCACGTCCTACGTCCAGGCCGGGCCGCTGTCCTGCGCCGAGGACTCCGTCACCTACCTGCGCCCGCTGCTCGCCGGCCAGACCGCCAAGGCGGGCGGCCCGGCGGGCACCGACCCGTTCGCCACGGGCAGCGCCACCGCCCTGTGCGGCTCACTGGCGGCCGGCGCACAGCCGAAGGTGTGAGCGCCTCCGGAAGGGCTCCGGGAGGCGGCTGTGCGGGGCCGTCGTGGGTGTGAGGTCGGTGTGTATCCGCCGGGTTGGGTCCTCCCGCCGGGTCAGTCCTCGTCGCGCGGCGGAGTGTCCGTGGGCGGCTGCTCCGTGCCGTTGGCCGATTCGGTGGGCGGTCCGTCCTGCGGGCTCGTGCTCGCGAAGCCGCCGAAGCCGCGCCGCACCCGGCCGCCCAGGTCGCCCGCGCCGCCCGCGATGTCGCTGACCAGCTTCATCAGCGGGTCCTTGGAGCTCTTGACATTGCTCGCGTAGCTCGCCGCCGACTCGCGGAACGAGTCCGTGACCGAGGTGTCCTTGTCCTCGCTGCGCCGCGGGTAGTGCCCGTCCATGATCCGCTGGTAGTCGCGGGACTCGGCCCACTTCTTCAGCTCGGCCGCCCGCACCGTGGTGAACGGGTGGGAGCGGGGCAGTACGTTCAGGATCTTCAGGACCGAGTCGCGCAGGTCGCCGCCCGACTCGAACTCCTCGGCCTGCTTGAGGAACGCGTCCACGTTCATCTCGTGCAGGTGGTTGCCGCCCGCGATCTTCATCAGGCCGCGCATCGAGGCCCGCAGGTCCTGGCCGACCAGCAGCCCCGCGCGGTCGGCGGACAGCTCCGACTTGCGGAACCACTCGCGCAGCGCCGTCACGATCGCCAGGATCGCGAGGTTGCCCAGCGGGATCCAGGCGACCTTCAGGGCCAGGCTGGTCAGGAACAGCAGGATCGTGCGGTACACGGAGTGGCCGGACAGCGCGTGGCCCACCTCGTGGCCGACGACCGCCCGCATCTCCTCCTCGTCGAGCAGCTCGACCAGGCCGGTGGTGACGACGATGATCGGCTCGTCCAGGCCGATGCACATCGCGTTGGGCTGCGGGTCCTGGGTGACGTACATCGGCGGGACCTTCTCCAGGTCCAGGATGTAACAGGCGTCCCGCAGCATGTCGTTGAGGTGCGAGAACTGCTGGTCCGACACCCGCACCGAGTCGGACAGGAACAGCAGGCGCAGACTGCGCTCGGGCAGCAGCCCGCTGAGCGCCTTGAACACCGTGTCGAACCCGGTCAGCTTGCGCAGCGCCACCAGGGCGGAGCGGTCCGCAGGGTGCTCGTACGCGCGCGAGGAGATACCCGGGAAGCGCCTGCGCTGCCTGCTCGGCACGTTCTCGTGCGCGTTCTGCTCGTGGCCGTCTTCGGACATGTGGTCCCCCATGTGCGTCTGTGTGCGCTGAGTGCCCCCGAAGCAGAGCCCAGCCTAGGCGGAGATACCGTGGTCGGGCAGTACAGCGAAGGAGTCAACGCATGGAGCCCCATTCCGCAGCCGCCTGGCTCGCAGAGGCCGCGAACGCCGCCCCCCGGCAAGGATCGGGGGACCTGCTCAAGGTCGTACTGATCGTCATGTTCTTCGGCTGCATCCTGACCGCGTGGTTCCTGCTGCGCGGGTACAAACAGAAGGACGACTGAGACGCCCGTCGAGTTCCCTGCCGACGTCCCGCCGAGTTCCCAATGGCGGAGTCGGCGTGATCGCCGCCCGGGTGCCCGCATACCATGGGCCGACATCTTTATCCCGCCCACACCGGATAGGTTCTGCTGAAGATGAGCTTCCACGGCACCGCTGCCCAGTTGGTCACCCTTGCCGCCGAGGGGGAGGGCGGGGGCAACCACGAGAGCCTCCAGCCGATCGTCACCGGTGGCAGCGCTTTCATCATCCTGCTGCTCCTGCTGTGGATCACCACCCGCTTCAACCGCGACCGCTAGGGTCTGTCCCTTCTGTCCACCGGACGGGTCCCGGGGCCTTCACACCGGGCCGGTAGGGTCTGCACGCATGGGAGAGCAGGACATGCCTACCGGTCCGGCGGACGACACGACGCGCGGCACCTCACGCGGCACGGAGAACCGAATGGTCAACGGACCGCGCAACAACGGCCCGTCGAACCCCGGCAAGCGCCGTCTCGGCGTCATGGGCGGAACGTTCGACCCGATCCACCACGGACACCTCGTGGCGGCCAGTGAGGTCGCCGCGCAGTTCCACCTGGACGAGGTGATCTTCGTCCCGACCGGCCAGCCGTGGCAGAAGACCGACCGCAAGGTCGCGCCGGCCGAGGACCGCTACCTGATGACGGTCATCGCGACCGCCGAGAACCCCCAGTTCTCGGTGAGCCGCATCGACATCGACCGCGGCGGCCCCACCTACACCACGGACACCCTGCGCGACCTGCGCGCGCTCAACCCCGACGCGGACCTCTTCTTCATCACCGGCGCCGACGCCCTCGGCGCGATCCTCACCTGGCGGGACGCGGAGGAGCTGTTCTCCCTCGCGCACTTCATCGGGGTCACCCGCCCCGGCCACACACTGACCGACCCGGGCCTCCCGGAGGGCGGTGTCTCGCTGGTCGAGGTTCCCGCGCTGGCCATCTCCTCCACAGACTGCCGTGCGAGAGTCGCCAAGGGTGATCCGGTCTGGTACCTGGTGCCCGACGGAGTCGTGCGCTATATCGACAAGCGCGAGCTGTACCGCGGCGAGTGAGCCGAGAGGGGCACCGGTGAACGACCGATACGACGCCGGGTACGGCGGCGACCAGTACGAGCTCGTCGGCTACGACGAGTACAACCAGCCTGTCTACCGCCAGGTCCCGGCCCAGGGGACCCAACAGCCCCCGCATCAACAGCCGTACGACCCGTACGGGCAGCAGCAACAGCAGCAGGGCTACGCCTACGACCCGTACGCCACCGGCACCCAGCAGCAGACGCCCGACTACGACACGGGCGCCCAGCAGGCCTACGACAGCCGGCAGGCGCCCCAGTCCGGCTACGACCCCTACGCCACCGGGACCACGACGGCCTACGACCCCTACGGGCAGACCGCGACCGGCGGACAGCAGCCCCGGGCCGCCGAGCAGACCGCCTACATCCCGCAGCAGGGCGGCCCGGCCGAGGACACCGAAGCCCCGAAGACCCCTCAGGCGGGTGAACGGGACTACCGCACCGAGCAGTTCGCCTTCGTGGAGGAGCCGACCGACGACTCCGAGGACGTCATCGACTGGCTGAACTTCACCGAGAACCGCACCGAGCGCCGCGAGGAGGCCAAGCGCCGCGCCCGTGGCCGCATGGTCGCCCTCGTCGTCGCCCTGGCGCTGGTCGTGTCCGGCGGCGTCGGCTACCTCTGGTACGCCGGGAAGATCCCCGGAGTCTCCTCGTCCGCCTCGAAGTCCGGCACCACGACGGCCGCGGGCGCCCAGAACCGCGATGTGATCGTCGTCCACCTGCACAACACCGCGAAGGGCGGCACCTCCTCGGTGCTGCTCGTCGACAACACCACCCTCAAGCAGGGCACCACCGTGCTGCTGCCCAACTCGCTCGCCCTCACGGACGACGACGGCAACACCACGACACTGGCCAAGTCGGTCGACGACGACGGCACCTCCGGGACCGTCGACCAGCTCAACACGGTCCTCGGCACCGACATCGAGGGCACCTGGCGCCTCGACACCCCCTACTTGCAGAACCTGGTCGACCTCGTCGGCAACATCGACATCGACACCAACGCCGACGTGCCCGACCCGGCCGCCACGAAGAAGGGTGCCGAGCCCCTCGTCCACAAGGGCAAGGACCAGACCCTCAGCGGCAAGATGGCCGTCGCCTACGCCACCTACCGTGCCTCCGGCGAGTCCCAGAACACCCAGCTGGAGCGGTTCGGCCAGGTCATGCAGGGCGTGCTGCGCCAGCTGACCTCGGACCCGACGGCGGCGACCACCACCGTGCAGACCCTGGCCCAGATCCTCGACCCGCCCCTCACCGACAAGGACCTCGGCACCTTCCTCGCCAAGCTCGCCGACCTCGCCAAGAGCGGCGCCTACAAGACGGCCCTGCTGCCCGTCCAGAACGACGGCACGCTGACCGCGCAGGCCTCGGCCGGCGTCGTCAAGGACATCCTGGGTGGCACCGCGAAGAGCCCCGACGAGGGTTCGGCGGTCCGGGTCGCCGTCCAGAACGCCACCGGCGTCAAGGACGACACCGAGAAGGCCCGCGTCGTCCTCCTCAACGGCGGCTTCACCTTCCTGGAGGCCGGCACGCCGTCCGCGGCCTCGGCCAAGTCCAAGATCACGTACTCCGACGCGGCCGACAAGGAGAACGCCACCGAGGTCGCCAAGACCCTGGGCCTGCCCACCAGCACCGTGACCAAGGGCACGGTCGCCGCGAACGCGGACGTCTCGGTCGTCCTCGGAGAGGACTACAAGCCGTCGTCGGCATCTTGACGGCGGTGCGGTGACTGTGTGACGGAGAGCACGCCCCGGACGCCGGAGCCGGTGTCCGGGCCGGTGTCCGGGGCGTGATCCGTTATTCACGTGGGGTGCCGTCCGCGGTCCGTGAGACCCTTGAGGTCTGTTGACCGCCGACCGAAAGCCGCGTAGTGACCGCCACTGACCGCTCCATCGAGCTCATCTCCGCCGCCGCCCAGGCGGCCGCCGACAAGCTCGCGCACGACATCATCGCCTACGACGTCAGCGACGTGCTGTCGATCACGGACGCCTTCCTGCTGGCCTCCGCTCCCAACGACCGTCAGGTCAAGTCGATCGTCGACGAGATCGAGGAGCGGCTCAGCAAGGAGCTCGGAGCCAAGCCGGTGCGCCGTGAGGGCGACCGTGACGCCCGCTGGATCCTGCTCGACTACGTCGACATCGTCGTCCACGTCCAGCACAGCGAGGAGCGCGTCTTCTACGCCCTGGAGCGGCTGTGGAAGGACTGCCCCGAGCTGGACCTCCCCGCCGACGCGAAGCAGACCCGCGGCAAGGCCGCCGAGCACGCCAAGCTGCAGGCCGAGGAGGACGCCTCCGAGTTCGGGGAGGTGCGGTGAGCGCCGGCGCGGACGGCCGCAAGGCCGGCCGGGGCCGCCGCGTCATCCTGTGGCGGCACGGCCAGACCGCGTGGAACGTGGAGCGCCGCTTCCAGGGCACCACGGACGTCGAGCTCACCGAGACCGGCATCGGCCAGGCCCGCCGGGCCGCCCGCCTGCTGGCCTCCCTCAGGCCCGACGCGATCGTCGCCTCCGACCTGAAGCGGGCGGCGAACACGGCCGCCGAACTGGCCGCCCTCACCGACCTCGACGTCACCCACGACGAGGGCCTGCGGGAGACCTACGCGGGCGTCTGGCAGGGGCTGACGCACGAGGAGATCATCGCCCGCCACGGCGAGGAGTACGCCGCGTGGAAGCGCGGGGAACCGGTGCGCCGCGGCGGCGGCGAACTGGAGACCGAGGTCGCCGACCGGGCCGCCCCCGTCGTGGTGCGGCACGCCGAGAAGCTGCCCGAGGACGGCACCCTCGTGGTGGTCAGCCACGGCGGCACGATCCGCACCACCATCGGACGGCTCCTCGGTCTGGAGTCCCCGCACTGGGAGAGTCTCGGCGGTCTCTCCAACTGCTGCTGGTCCGTGCTCGGCGAGGGCGCCCGCGGCTGGCGCCTGCTGGAACACAACGCCGGCACGCTCCCGGAACCGGTGCTCGGCGACGACGACTGAGCGGCCCTCCGGGGCCCCGACCCCGGATTTCACTTTCCGGCAGGTCGCAGGCTAAAGTTCTTCTTGTTCGCCCGCCGAGCGGGAAGAACGCAAGGGGCTATAGCTCAGTTGGTAGAGCGCCTGCATGGCATGCAGGAGGTCAGGAGTTCAATTCTCCTTAGCTCCACAGTTCGACACTCTTGAGTTGTCAAGGATCGAGAGTCGTCACAGATCCAATCGATGAGATCCCATCCCTTTCAGGGGTGGGATTTTTTCGTGCGGCCTGGCCCGGGGCTCCTCGTCAACGTGCCCGTGGGCGTCGTACTCCTGCTCGTCGGCAGGCGCGTGCTGCCGACGGACGGGCCGTCGGAGCCCGAGCGGGCGCGGGCCCTCGACCTGCCGGTGCTGGTGCTGCTCGGCTCGGCCGTCGCGCGGCTTACGGTGCCGCTGGTGCTCGGGCAGGAGGAGGACTGGCCGCTGTGGTCGTGGCTGTCGCTGGCCGCGGCGGCGCCCCGCTGATCGCACCGCGTGTGCTGCGTCACCCCGGCATGGGTCTGGCCGTCTTCCGGATCCTGGCGGTCATGGCCGTCAACGGCGGTTTCCTGTTCGCGCTCACCCTGCACGTCCAAGAGGGCTTGGGTTTCAGCGCGTTGCGCGCCGGGCTCACCTACGCGCCGACCGCCGTCGTCTTCGGAGTGGTCGGTCTCACCTGGCGCAGGTGGCCGGCGGCCTGGCAGCGGGCGCGGACCCCGCTCGGGTTCGTGATCACGATCCCGTCCGCCCTGGGAGTCGGCCTGGCGTTCGAAGGCGGCGACCGCGGCGGGGCCGTACTGTACGTGGCGTACGTCGGAGTGGGGGCCGGGCTCGCGCTCGCCTTCGGTCCGACGCTGACCCGGGCGCTGGCCACCGTGCGGCCGAAGGACGCGGCGGACGCCGGCGGTCTGCTCTCCTCGGTCGCGCAGCTGGGTCAGCTGCTCGGGGGCGCGGTTTTCGGCACACTGTTCTTGAACCGGCTTGAGTCACTTGGGGTCCCGGGGGCGTATACCTCTGCGAAGGCGCTTTTGGCGTGCAGGTTCGCGCTGGCGGGGACGGCTGCGGTGGGTGCCGTGTCCGGACTGGTACTAAGGCGTCGCTGACCGTATTGGTCCGGCCGTGGCAGAATCAAACGGCCGGAAGGGGGCGCGGCCCGACGGGAGGGAGTAGCGATGCCTGCGAGCATCATCGAGGAGGTCGACCACCTCTTCGATGCGGCGTTGATACGAGATACGATCACCCGCCTGAGCTGCCCTTCCTGCGGTTCCGCCCACGTGGCCCAAGTCCTCGGTGACAACGGCGGAGTTTCCTACGTGTGCACGGCCTGCGGCCACAGCTGGAGCTGATCGATGGGTGCACACAGGCGAAAGTGCGACTGGTGCGGCAGTGGGACGCCGATCGTCCGTGACATGGAACCGGTGAATCCCGACTACCAGTACTGGTGCGAGGAGTGCGCTCGGGCGCTGATCATAAAAGGCGATCCGATCGAGACGTACCGCGAGCTCGAGGGCGAGCCGATCTACGGCCGACTCCTGGAAGAGCACTGCACTTTGAAACGGTTCTATTCGTTCGTCACCGCTTGACTCGGGCCGGGGCCCCGCGAGGAGGTCCCGGCGATCACGGTCACGGACGGGGCGAGGGAAACGATTTGGTGGTGCACCGGGTCGACCGGTAATGTTGGCGTCGCCGCCGGGGAGACCCGGTAGCACATTGCAAGGGGCTATAGCTCAGTTGGTAGAGCGCCTGCATGGCATGCAGGAGGTCAGGAGTTCAATTCTCCTTAGCTCCACAGAAGTCGAAGGCGGGTCATCCCACAGGATGACCCGCCTTCGGTGTGTCCAGGGGGAGTTGGCGCAGGTCATGGAGCGGCGGGCCGCCCCTTCCTGAGAAGAGGGCGGCCCGCCGTCCGTGTGCTCAGCGGCCGAGCGCCCGCCGACCGCGGCCTTGGGAGAGGACCGGCAGGTTGCGCGCGGGCCCCTTGTCCCGGGCCGTCTCCTCCTCCAGGCGGAGGGCCAGCGCCGGGCAGCGGCGCACCGCGCGGAGCGCCTTCGCCTCCGCGTAGCGCGGCACCTGGGCCTGCGCGACGGTGGGGAAGCCGTCGGCGCCGAGTTCGAAGACCTCCGGGAGGATGTCCGCGCACAGACCGTGGCCCCGGCACAGCGTCCAGTCGACGTAGATCTTCTGACGGCTGGGGCCGTTGTCCTCGGCCTCCGCGCCGCTCGTGATGCCCGCGGGGAGCTGGCCGCCCTCGAAGAGCGGCAGAACGCCCTCCACGGGCCTTCCGCAGCCGTTTCCGAGGACATGGGCCGCGAGGTCGTCCGTGAACGCCTTGATGGTCGATTCCAGGAACATCGCGGAGCCGTCCGGGTGCGAGCAGGCGCCGCGCCGCTTCACGGCCTTGGCGACCTGCTTCAGCGCCTCCAGGGCGGCCGGGCCGCCGCCGTTGAGGATGTCCTCCATGCCGCGCGCGGCGGCGGGCAGACCGAGGTAGCAGGGACCGCACTGTCCCGCGCTCTCGTCGGCCAGCCACTGGGCCACCCGGAGCGATTCGCCCAGGGGGCAGGTCTCCTGGGTGATCGGCATGATGGCGCCCGCGCCGAGCGCACCGCCCACCGCGTCCAGGGAGTTGCGGGAGACGATCGCCTCGTTGACCGTCGCCGCGTCGATCCACTTGCCGTGGTAACCGCCCGTCAGCACACCCTGGGGGACCGGCGGGGCGCCGGCCAGCTGAAGGACGTAGCGCAGCGGCACACCCGTGGGGACCTCGATCACCATGGGGCGCGCGACCGCCCCGGAGACCGTGAGCATGACGGTGCCGGGCTCGTCGTAGAGGCCGGTGTTGCCGTAGCGCTCGGGGCCGATGCGGGCGGCGATGGCGAGTTGGGCGAAGGTCTCGGCGTTGGAGAGCAGGGTCGGGGCGCCGCCGACGCCGTTCTGGGAGGCGCTGACCTTGCGGCCGGGCGGGATCGCCGGGCCGCCGTCGATCGAGCGGATCAGCGACGCGGCGGCACCGGTGACCATGCGGACCGGGTTGCGCTGGACGAACGCCTTCAGCGCCGAGCGGCGGGTGTTGCTCAGGCCGCGCTCCGAGAGCGCGGCCTCCATGGAGCGCTGCGTCGACTCACGGGTGACCCCCACCACGAGCGTGCGGGCACCCAGGGCCTCGGCGACCAGGAGGGCGCCGTCCAGGATGAGATGCGGGGCACGGTTGATGAGCACCGTGTCCTTGCGGCAGGCGGGTTCGTCCTCACTGCCGTTGACGACGACGACCGGCCGTACGCCGCGCTTGATCGCCGCTTCGGCGACCGACCGCAGCTTCTTGTGGAAGGGGAAGCCCGCGCCGCCGCGGCCCTTCAGGTTGATGGCCTCGGAGAGCTTCGCGAGCTGCTCCCCACCCATGGGTTCGAGCGGCCCGTGCACCTTGAGGTGCATGGGCAGGTCGAGCCTCTCGACAAGGTCGAAGCCCGACGTGAGCTGCGGAAGCCCGACGACGCGGACTTCTGGGACGTCGGGCAGGGCCTCGTTCACCTATAGCCTCCGGAAGGCGTGTTCCAAGGTTCGCCCGAGCCGCCCTGCGCGTCGAAGTCGTACGACGCGTTGGGCGTTTGATCAGTGGCGGGACCGCTGTTGTACGTGTCACCGGAGTTGTACGTACCGGAGGTGCCATTCGACTCACCGGTGGGGTACACATATCCGTCGCCGTATCCGCCCGCGCCCGAATTGTTGTTGTACGTCGGGATGTTGTACCCGGTGTCCTGGAGCGGGTCGTAGGCCGACGGGGGCGCCTCGCCGACCGGCGGCGGCGACGGGATCGGCCAGCTGCCGGAGGTGCTGCCGCCGTTGTCCGCGCGCGGGGTCTGGTCGGTGACGTACGGCATCTGGCCGGTGGACTCCGGTGTGGCGGTGCGGTAGGCGGCCGCGAAGCCGTTCGTGTCGGCCACCGGGGTCATGGACCTCGTCTCGTACTGGGCGGCGGCCGGGTCCACGCGCGGCATCGACCCGGTCCCGGTGAACGAGGGCTGCTGCGCGGCGCGTCGGCCCTCGGCCGGACGGCGGCTCTCGAAGCCCGGCAGCGCGGACTCGGCCACACGGCCGCGGCTCGCGTCGAGATCGTCCAGGCCGGGCCGCTCCTCGTTGCCCAGGAGCATGGCGACCCGGTCGGCGAACTTCCGCTTGAACGAGCGGGGCGCCGAGCGCAGGGCGAGGGCCGCGGCGACGCCGACCAGGCACAGCTCGTACGAGATCATGAAGAACGGCTTCGCCGCGCGGCCCGCGAACAGGCCGTGGACCAGGGCCGCGCACCAGGCCGGGTAGGCCAGCATGTGCATCGCGCGCCAGCGGGCGGCCACCGGGGCCGGCGACGCGAACTGGTTGCGCAGGGCGCCGGTGATGCCCACGAAGATCATGAGCAGGCCGGCCAGGGAGCCGAGGCCGATGAGTCCGGCGCTGCCCTTCACGCCGAGGCTGAACGGGATCAGCGCGGCGATCAGGACGGTGTGGTCGAGCGCCAGCTTGACCGTGATGTGAATCACGAGGAACGCGATCGAGCCGACGGCGGTCACCCGGTGGATGCCCTGGGCCACGATCCGCTGGCGGATGTTGAGGACGACCCGGTCCTGGGCGACGAGCCCCCAGATGACCGAGCAGGTGAGCGACACGAGCGAGAGAACGCCCGCGCCGAAGTTGAGGAAGTCCTGTACCTGGCTGCCTCCGGCCAGCACGAACACGGGTATGAAGATCAGGACGACGAGGCTCACCACGCCATAGGCCGAACGGCCCGGCTTGGGGAGCGAACTGGTACTACGACGAGCGTTCATGGGGGCAACTCCGAGCAGTATCGGGAAAGCGGTCCCGCTGCCGAACTCTAAGTGGCTCCATACCGGTGGGTACGAGGTTTGAGTTATTGCGTTGTTATCAAACGACAATGCGCTTGCTGTGATGTCCCGTAGTGGGTGGTACGCGAAGGTAGTCCTTGAACTCGGTTCAGTGCAGGCCGGTGCGGTCAGGGTGCCAAGGGTGATACGGAAGCGCGTCGCGTTGTGCTCAAGCGCTGCGGTACCCTCATGCCATGCGTGCCGTACGCCTTCTGCTTAGCGAGCCGCGCTGATCAGTCCCGACCACCGGTGAACGGTGAGGTCGGAATCGGCGCGGCGTCCCCTCCTGTGCGAGGGGATTTTTCGTTTCTTGAATGTCGCAGCCGCTGGCAGAGACGATCGATGGAGCTTTGAGGATCATGAGCGAGACGAACCCCGCTGCCGCCGCCGAGGTGGTCGCGCCGCACCGCTACACGGCCGCCATGGCCGCGGACATCGAAGCACGCTGGCAGGACTTCTGGGACGCGGAGGGCACCTACGAGGCCCCGAACCCGAGCGGTGACCTGGCCGGCGACCCCGAACTGGCCGCCCGCCCCAAGAAGTTCATCATGGACATGTTCCCGTACCCCTCCGGTGCGGGCCTGCACGTCGGCCACCCCCTGGGCTACATCGCCACCGATGTGTTCGCCCGGTTCCAGCGGATGACCGGTCACAACGTGCTGCACACCCTGGGCTTCGACGCCTTCGGCCTGCCCGCCGAGCAGTACGCCGTGCAGACCGGCACGCACCCGCGCGTGTCCACCGAGGCCAACATCGAGAACATGAAGGTCCAGCTGCGCGCCCTGGGCCTGGGCCACGACAAGCGCCGGTCGTTCGCCACGATCGACCCGGAGTACTACAAGTGGACCCAGTGGATCTTCCTGCAGATCTTCAACTCCTGGTACGACGACGAGGCCGACAAGGCCCGCCCGATCGCCGAGCTGATCGCCCAGTTCGAATCCGGTGAGCGTGCCGTACCGGGCCACACGCGCGCGTGGCCGGACCTGACCGCCACCGAACGCGCCGACGTCCTGAGCGAGTTCCGCCTGGCGTACGCCTCCGACGCGCCCGTCAACTGGTGCCCCGGCCTGGGCACCGTCCTGGCCAACGAGGAGGTCACCGCCGACGGCCGCTCCGAGCGCGGCAACTTCCCCGTCTTCAAGGCCAAGCTGCGCCAGTGGAACATGCGCATCACCGCCTACGCCGACCGGCTGCTGTCCGACCTGGAGGAGCTGGACTGGCCCGAGGCCATCAAGCTGCAACAGCGCAACTGGATCGGCCGCTCCGAGGGCGCCCGCGTCGACTTCCCCGTCGACGGCGAGAACATCACCGTCTTCACCACCCGCCCCGACACCCTGTTCGGCGCGACCTACATGGTGCTGGCGCCCGAACACCCGCTGGTCGACAAGTTCACCCCGGCCACCTGGCCCGAGGGCACCCACGACGTGTGGACCGGGGGGCACGCCACTCCGGAGGAGGCCGTCACCGCGTACCGCGCGCAGGCCGGCACCAAGTCCGACGTGGAGCGGCAGGCCGAGGCCAAGGACAAGACCGGTGTCTTCACCGGCGCGTTCGCCACCAACCCGGTCAACGGCGACCGGATCCCCGTCTTCATCGCCGACTACGTGCTGATGGGCTACGGCACCGGCGCGATCATGGCCGTCCCCGCGGGCGACCAGCGCGACTTCGACTTCGCGCGCGCCTTCGAGCTGCCGATCACCTGCATCGTCGAGCCCACCGACGGCCGCGGCACCGACACGTCCACCTGGGAGACCGCCTTCGGGTCCTACGACGCGAAGATCATCAACTCCTCGAACGACGACATCTCCCTGGACGGCCTGCCCGTAGCCGAGGCCAAGGCCCGCATCACCGAGTGGCTGGCCCGCAAGGGCATCGGCGAGGGCACCGTCAACTTCCGCCTGCGCGACTGGCTGTTCAGCCGCCAGCGCTACTGGGGCGAGCCCTTCCCGATCGTCTACGACGAGGACGGCGTCGCCCACTCGCTGCCCGAGTCGATGCTGCCCCTGGAACTGCCGGAGGTCGAGGACTACTCGCCGCGCACCTTCGACCCGGACGACGCGAACACGTCCCCCGAGACGCCCCTGTCCCGCAACGAGGACTGGGTGAACGTCACCCTGGACCTGGGCGACGGACGCGGCCCCCGGAAGTACCGCCGCGAGACCAACACCATGCCCAACTGGGCCGGTTCCTGCTGGTACGAACTGCGCTACCTGGACCCGCACAACGACCAGAAGCTGGTCGACCCGGCCGTCGAGCAGTACTGGATGGGCCCCCGCGCGGGCATGCCGCACGGCGGCGTCGACCTGTACGTCGGCGGCGCCGAGCACGCCGTACTGCACCTGCTGTACGCCCGGTTCTGGTCCAAGGTGCTGTTCGACCTGGGCCACATCTCGTCCCCGGAGCCCTTCCACAAGCTGTTCAACCAGGGCATGATCCAGGCCTACGTCTACCGGGACGCCCGCGGCTTCCCGGTGCCGGCCGCCGAGGTCGAGGAGCGCGACGGCGCCTACTTCTACCAGGGCGAGAAGGTCTCCCGGCTGCTGGGCAAGATGGGCAAGTCCCTGAAGAACGCGGTCACTCCGGACGAGATCTGCGAGGAGTACGGCGCCGACACCCTGCGCCTGTACGAGATGGCCATGGGCCCCCTGGACGTCTCCCGGCCGTGGGACACGCGCGCGGTAGTGGGCCAGTACCGGCTGCTGCAGCGGCTGTGGCGCAACGTCGTCGACGAGACGACCGGCGAGGTCACGGTCGTCGACGTGCCCGAGGCCGACATCGACGTGGAGACGCTGCGTGCCCTGCACAAGGCGATCGACGGCGTCCGCCAGGACCTGCATGGGCTGCGCTTCAACACCGCCATCGCCAAGATCACCGAGCTGAACAACCAGCTGACCAAGGCGGGCGGGGCGGTACCGCGGTCCGTCGCCGAGTCCCTGGTCCTGCTGATCGCGCCGCTGGCCCCGCACGTCGCCGAGGAACTGTGGCGCAAGCTGGGCCGCACCGACACGGTGGTCCACCAGGACTTCCCCGTGGCCGACCCGGCGTACGTCGTGGACGAGAGCGTGACCTGCGTCGTGCAGATCAAGGGCAAGGTCAAGGCGCGCCTGGAGGTCCCTCCGACGATCTCCGACGCCGAGCTGGAGAAGGTCGCGCTGGCCGACGAGAAGGTCGTCGCCGCGCTGGACGGCGCGGGCATCCGCAAGGTCATCGTGCGGGCGCCGAAGCTGGTCAACATCGTTCCGGCGTAGCTCCGCACAGCGCCGGGGCCGTCCGGGACCGGCGCCTCGGGGTAGTCCCCTACGGGCAGGTTCGGGGTTCTTCTGGAACTCCGGACCTGCCCGTTGCGTTTACCGTTGAAGAGCGGCGCGGCGTGTGCCGCCCGGAGCCGGTGGAGGAGCGTTGGAAGCCGTGATCGCAGTCTTCGCCCTTCTCTTCCTGCTGTTCGTCGTCGCGGGCGGCTATGCGGCGGTCAAGGCGGTGGGCGCGGCCAAGCGAGGCGTCGACCGCACGGTCGCGCAGGCCCGGCGCTCGGTCGAGGACCACACCCTGCGCGCCAAGTCCCTTGCCCAGCCCGGCCCGCAGGGACAGGTCGCCCAACTGCGGCTCGTGCTGCGCACATCGATGCGCGCGACCCAGGACGCGCTGCACGCGGGCGTGACCGAGGACGAGTCCCTCAAGGAGTCCCTCGGCCTCTTCGAGCGGCTCAGCGCCCACGGCCGTGAACTCGACGGCGAACTCAAACGACTGGAGGCCGAGCCGGACCGCAGAACGCTCGCCGAGCGCCTGCCCGCCCTGCGCGAGCGCACCGAGCGCATCACGAAATCGGCCGACTCACTGCGCTGGGCCGCCCGCGACCGGGCCGGCCGCTTCGCGGAGGACGACCTCGACGCGCTGAGCGCCCAGATAGACGTGGAGGCAGGAGCCCTCCGGCACTGGACGAAGTCGGAGCACGCGCCACCCCCGTGGCCCGACGCCCCGGCAGCCGACGCCACCACGGCCCACCAGACCTGGCCGGAGACCCCGCGCTCCCGCCCCGCCGCCGAGGAGCCCGCCCCCTCCGCCATCACCCCGCCGGGACGGCGTCCCGGCTACCCCTGGCAGAAGAAACCCCGCCCCGAGAGCACGACTTGACCGGGCGGCACCGCCCGAGCGTGCGGCACGGTGTGATCCGGCCGGTTCCGGCCCAGGTGAAAGGGGTCGGGCTGCCGTCCGGCCGCTACGGCAGGTAACCTCCAGCTCATGTCCCGCCATGTCGCGATCGTCACCGATTCAACGGCCTACCTGCCGCCGCTGACGATGGAGCGCCACGGCATCACAGCGGTACCGCTGACCGTGGTCCTCGGTGACCGGGCACTCGAAGAGGGCACCGAGATCTCCACCCGCTCCCTGGCCCTGGCCCTGCAGAAGCGGCGCCCGGTCACCACCTCGCGGCCCAGCCCCCAGCTCTTCGCCGAGACCTACCGCAGGGTCGCCGAGTCCGGCGCCACCGGCATCGTCTCCCTCCACCTCTCCGCCGAACTCTCGGGCACCTACGACGCGGCGGTCCTCGCCGCCCGCGAGGCACCCGTACCGGTGCGGGTCGTGGACACCGGCATGATCGCCATGGCGCTCGGCTTCTGCGCACTCGCCGCGGCCGAGACGGCGGAGGCGGGCGGCACGGTCGACGAGGCGGTCACGGCCGCGGAGAAACGGGCCGCGGGCACCTCCGCCTACTTCTACGTCGACACCCTCGACTATCTGCGCCGGGGCGGCCGTATCGGCGCGGCCCAGGCCCTGCTGGGCTCCGCCCTCGCCGTGAAACCGCTGCTCCAGCTGGAGGGCGGGCGCATCGAACCCCTGGAGAAGGTCCGCACGGCGTCGAAGGCGATCGCCCGCCTGGAGGAGATCGTGGCCGAGCGGGCGGGCAGCGCACAGGTCGACATCGCCGTCCACCATCTCTCCGCGCCCGAGCGCGCCGAGGCCCTCGCGGAGCGGCTCCGGGTACGGGTGCCCGGACTGGCCGACCTCCACGTGAGCGAGGTCGGAGCGGTGATCGGGGCGCACACCGGGCCCGGGTTGCTGGGGGCCGTGGTTTCGCCGCGGTGACGGCCCCCTGCGGTGTGCGGGGTGTTCGTCGGGGCCGGCAATCGTCAGCGCTGGTAACTCGTGTGGGTGACGGAGTTATCCACAACCAGGCGTATTTCCCCGGGAATTGAGCAAGATCATCGCGAAGCGGCGAGATGCCCGATCCTCGGCGCATGGCACTTCGATCACGCTCACACACAGCCACCGCGACCAGCGGCCCGGGCCGCGCCCCGTCCTCGGACGGCCGCACCCGCCATCGCCGCACAACGACCCGGGGCCGGGCCCACCGCCAGGCTTCGGCGGACGAACTCCGGCGACGCGCGGAACTCCTCTTCGCCGAACGAGTAGGGGAACGGCGGGAGTTGGGGAACGGGCCACCGGGGGAGGAGCGGGGTGTTCCGGCGCCGGGGGAGTGGGTGCCGGCGCGGGCGGCGGCCCGGGCACCGGCCCGGACGGGAGCGTCGGCGCGGGGTGGGCCGGCGTCTGACACTCCGTACGGCGGAGAGGCTGAGGGATCCACGGTGTCCGTGGTGTCTGCGGGGCCCGCGAGGGACGGAGACGGCGGAGACCTCGGCGGTGTCGGTGAGGCCGATGTCGGGGACGGCCGCGCGGTAGGGGTAGGGATAGGGGTAGGGGCCTGGCGCGAGCGGGCCGGGTCGGCCCTGCGGGAGCGGATGCCGGTCTGGGTACAGACACGGTGCGGGCTGGAGCGGCGGAGCGTGGTCGCGCTCGGTGTGCTGTTCGTGGTGGCCGCGGTCTTCGCCGTACAGCACTTCTGGGTCGGCCGGACCCAGCCCGTGCGGGCCCCGGAGGTGGTGCGGGCGGTGGCTCCCTACGGGGCAGGGGGCGATGAAGGAGTCGGCACCTCGGGCAAAGGGCCCGAATCGTCGCCTGCCTCGGCCGGGGCGCGGGGCGTATCGGGTGCGGCCGGCGCGGTCGGCGCCGAGATCGTCGTGGACGTCAGCGGCAAGGTCCGTAAGCCCGGGGTTCATCGGCTTCCGGCCGGTTCGCGGGTGACGGATGCGCTGCGGGCGGCGGGCGGGGCGCATTCGGGCACGAACACCGAGGGGCTCAACCTCGCCCGGTTCCTTGTGGACGGGGAGCAGATCGTCGTCGGGGGGCCGACGCCCGCCGCGGTGCCTGGAGCGGGCGGTGCGGCGGGTTCGACAGGCACCGGTGCGGTGGCCGCTCCAGGCGCTCCGGTCTCCCTCAACACGGCCACCGCCGACCAGCTCAACACCCTGCCGGGAGTGGGCCCCGTGCTGGCCCAGCACATCATCGACTACCGCACCCGGCACGGCGGTTTCCGCTCGGTGGACGAACTGCGCCAGGTCAACGGCATCGGCGACCGCCGCTTCGCCGATCTGCGGGAACTGGTCCGGCCATGACCCACCTCCACGACGACTCGTCCCGCCGTGCCGTGCATGCCTCCTCCGAGAACCGGCGGGGCGCCGCGCATCCCCACCAGGAGGGCCCGACGGACCTACGGCTCGTACCGCCCGCGCTCGCCGCCTGGGCGACGGCGGCGTTGGCGTTGGACGCATCGCCGGCCTGGGTCACCGGTGTCGGGGTTGCCGCACTGGTGGCGGGGCTCGTGCTCCTGCTGGCGCTACGGCGGGGCGGGGCGGTCGGCAGCCGTGCCCTCTCCTCCTGGCCCCGTGCCTCCGTCGCCGCCCTGCTCCTCTCCGTCGCGGCAGCCGCCGCCTCCGCCGGGTTGCACGGGGCGGATCTGCGCCGTGGGCCGGTGCCCGAGCTGGCGCAGCAGTACGCGTCCGTGACCGCGGAGGTGGAGGTCGGTTCCGATCCACGGTTGACCCGGCCCCGGATCAGCGGGGATCACGCGGCGCCGGTCTCCGTACTCGTCGAGGCCGAGGTACGGCGGGTGGAGCAGACGGACGGGACGGTCGTGGAGACACGGGCGCCGGTGCTGTTGATCGTCGATCCGGGCTCGTCCGCTCGGGGTGTCAGGGGCGCCAGGGGTGCCAGGGGTGCCAGGGGTGCCAGGGGCGTCGAGGGCGCTGTCGGCCCGGAGCATTCGCCCTGGCTGGGGCTGCTGCCGTCCACGCGGGTGAAGGTGACCGCGCGGCTGGCACCCTCTCTGACCAGCGGGGACCGGGTCGCGGCCGTGCTGCGCGTACGGAACCAGCCGGTGCCGGAGGTGGTGGGGAAGCCGTCCGGAGCCCAGCGGTTCGCGGGGCGGTTGCGGGCCGGGCTGCGCGAGGCCACCGACGGCCTGCCGGCGGACGCGCGGGCGCTGCTGCCGGGGCTGGTCGTCGGCGACACCGCGCGCATCACACCCGAGTTGGACGAGGCCTTCAAGGAGACGGACCTCGCGCACACCCTCGCCGTCTCCGGAAGCAACCTGACCATCCTGCTGGCCCTCCTCATCGGACCGCCCGGTCTCTCCCAACTCGTCGAACGCAGAGGTCTCGCACCGCGCCTGGGGATCTCGCTCCGGGCGACCGCGTTGCTCGGCGGGGTACTCACACTCGGGTTCGTCGTCGTGTGCCGGCCCGACCCGAGCGTGCTGCGGGCCGCGGCCTGCGGCGCCGTCGCGCTGCTCGCCCTGGCGACCGGACGCCGCAGATCACTGATCCCCGCGCTGGCGACGGCCGTACTGCACCTGGTGCTGTACGACCCGTGGCTGGCCCGCAGTTACGGCTTCCTGCTCTCCGTGCTGGCCACCGGAGCCCTGCTCACGCTCGCGCCACGCTGGTGCGAGACACTGCGGCGGCACCGGGTTCCGCCACGGCTGGCCGAGGCGTTGGCCGCCGCTGCCGCCGCCCAGGCACTGTGCGCACCGGTCGTGGCCGTGCTCTCGGCGCGGGTCAGCCTGGTCGCGGTGCCGTGCAACCTGCTCGCGGAACTCGCCGTCGCACCGGCCACGGTGCTGGGCTTCGCGGCGCTGGCGACGGCACCGGTGCTGATGCCGGTGGCCAAGGTCCTCGCGTGGGGCGCGAGTTGGCCCGCCGGGTGGATCGCGGACGTGGCCCGGACCGGCGCGGCGCTGCCCGGTGGGGGAGTGGACTGGCCGGGCAGTTGGACGGGGGCGCTGCTGCTCGCCGTAGCCGTCGCGGTCCTCGTGCTGATCGGCCGACGGCTGCTGAAGCATCCATGGCTGTGCGGTGTCTGCGGGGTGCTGCTCCTGCTGGTCGTGGTCGAGCCCGCGCCGCTCACCCGGGTGATCACGGGATGGCCGCCGCCGGACTGGCGGTTCGCGATGTGCGACGTCGGACAGGGCGACGCGACGGTGCTCGCGGCGGGAAAGGGCACCGGTGTCGTCGTGGACGCCGGACCCGATCCGAGGCTGGTCGACCAGTGTCTGCGCACGCTCGGCATCACCAGGATTCCGCTGGTCGTCCTGACCCACTTCCACGCCGACCACGTCGCCGGACTGCCCGGGGTGCTGCGGGGCCGCTCGGTGGGCGCGATCGAGACGACGTCCTTCGAAGAGCCCGCGGACCAGGCCGAGTTCGTACGGAGAGCGGCGGCGGAACGGCACATCCCGATCACCCGGGCCGTCGCCGGGGAACAGCGACGAGCCGGACCGCTCTCCTGGCAGGTGCTGTGGCCGCCACCGGAACCGGCACCGGACCAGGACGGCCCCAACGACGCCAGTGTCACGCTGCTCGTCCGGACCGCCGGGCTGCGGCTACTGCTGCTCGGGGACCTCGAACCCCCGGCCCAACAGGAGCTGTTGAGATCACCGGCGGCGGCACTGCTGGGAGGCGTGGACGTCCTCAAGGTCGCCCACCACGGTTCGGCGTACCAGGACCCGGACCTCATGCGCAGGGTGGCCCCACGGCTGGCGCTCATCTCTTGCGGTGCGGACAACCCCTATGGACACCCGGCCCCCAGCACGGTCGCGGCGCTCCGCTCGATGGGCGCGGTGGTCCTGCGGACGGACCGGGACGGGGCCCTGGCGGTGGGCGGTGAGGGGGATGGGCTGCGGGTGACACGGGGCTGAGGGGGGTGGGGCGGGGTGGGGGAGGGAGGGGGAGGGGGGAGGCCCCTCCCCGGCATCAAGCCCAGCGGCACCGACACCGAGCCGCCCTCGGCGTGAGACTGGTGGCATGAATCCCGCACAGGTTGATGCCTACCTCCGTCGGCTGGGAGTCCCGCGCCCCGCGCTGCCCACCGCCGGTGTCCTTCGCGAGCTGCATCTGCGCCATCTGCAGACCGTGCCCTTCGAGAATCTGTCGGTTCATCTGGGAGAGGAGATCGTGCTGGAGGAAGAGCGGCTGCTGGACAAGGTCGTGGGAGCCGGCAGGGGCGGGTTCTGCTACGAACTGAACGGACTGTTCGGCGCGTTGCTCGCCGCGCTGGGGTTCGAGGTCGCGCTGCTGGCGGCGCGGGTGTACGGGGACGGCGGGCGACTGGGAATCCCGTACGACCATCTCGCGCTGCGGGTGCGTACGGAGGAGGGGAGTGTGTGGCTGGCCGACGTGGGGTTCGGGACGCACAGCCACTATCCGCTGGCCTATGAGGAACGGGGTGAACAGGAGGATCCGGGCGGCACGTTCAGGATCGCCCCGTCAGCCGGCGACGGTAACGGTGACGGGGACGGGGACGTGGCGGAGACGGACCTGGACGTGGTCCGGAACGGAAAGCCCGAGTACCGGCTGGAGGTGCGGCCCCGGGTGCTCGGTGACTTCGCGGCCGGGGCGTGGTGGCACAGCACCTCGCCCGTGTCGCACTTCACCCGGTCACTGGTGTGTTCGCGGCTCACGGAGGACGGCGGGAGGATCACGCTCAGTGGTCGGGGTCTGACGGTGACGGGGGCGGACGGGAAGCGGGAGGTGCGTGAACTGGTCGCGGACGACGAGGTGTTGGCGGTGTATCGGGAGCGGTTCGGGATCGAGCTGGGGTCGGTGCCGACGGTGCGCGAGTTCGCGTGAGGGGGTTGTCGTACCGGAACATGTCCTCGTGAGCGATGTGAGACATGTGCTGGTGCTGCCCGACCGTGACGCGGCCGAGGAGGCGGCGGAGGCGCTCGGGCAGCGGTTCGCCCTCGACGAGGAACCGCAGTTGGTGCGGGACGCGCTGGCCGGCGAGGACGACGCCGAGGACGCGCAGTGGCTGCTGGTGCTGCGGGACGAGCGCGGACGGCTCGACCCCGGCGAGCTGGACGCGTTCGCGGGGGAGTGGGACGGCTGGCGCGAGGAGCCGTAACGGTCACAGGCCCACTCACGGGCGGACAACACCGACACCGACACCGACACCGACACCGGCCCCGCTCCACGCCAGGCCCTCCCACCGACACCCCCTCTCACCGGCCCCGACCGACACCCGCACCCGCCCCCGTTGTCAGTGCCGCGTGCGATGCTTTACGAGATGGCCAAGAAGACTGCGAATGACGACCCTCTCGCCCCGGTGACGCTTGCCGTGGGCCAGGAGGACCTCCTGCTCGACCGTGCCGTGCAGGAGGTGGTGGCCGCCGCCAGGGCCGCCGACGCCGACACGGACGTACGTGACCTGACCTCGGACCAGTTGCAGCCCGGCACCCTCGCCGAGTTGACCAGCCCGTCGCTCTTCGCGGAGCGCAAGGTCGTGGTCGTACGCAACGCGCAGGATCTGTCGGCCGACACGATCAAGGACGTGAAGGGGTATCTCGGGGCGCCCGCCGAGGAGATCACCCTGGTGCTGCTGCACGCGGGCGGGGTCAAAGGGAAGGCGCTGCTCGATGCCGCCCGCAAGGCGGGCGCGCGGGAGGTGGCCTGTCCCAAGATGACGAAGCCGGCGGACCGGCTGGCCTTCGTGCGGAGCGAGTTCCGGGCGACCGGGAGATCGGCCACGCCGGAGGCCTGCCAGGCGCTCGTCGACTCCATCGGCAGCGATCTGCGGGAGCTGGCGTCCGCCGTCTCCCAGTTGGTCGCCGACGTCGAGGGGACCATCGACGAGGCGGTCGTCGGGCGGTACTACACGGGGCGGGCCGAGGCGTCGAGCTTCACGGTCGCGGACCGGGCCGTGGAGGGTCGGGCGGCGGAGGCGCTGGAGGCGCTGCGGTGGTCGCTGTCCACCGGGGTGGCGCCGGTGCTGATCACCAGCGCGTTGGCGCAGGGGGTGCGGGCGATCGGGAAGCTGTCGTCCGCGCGGGGCGGGCGGCCGGCGGATCTGGCGCGTGAGCTGGGTATGCCGCCGTGGAAGATCGACCGGGTGCGGCAGCAGATGCGGGGCTGGACCCCGGACGCGGTCTCCGTCGCGCTGCGGGCGGTGGCCGAGGCGGACGCGGGAGTGAAGGGCGGTGGGGACGATCCGGAGTACGCGTTGGAGAAGGCGGTCGTCACGATCGCCCGGGCCGCTCGGTCCCGGGGACAGTCCTGACCCCCTGCCCTCCAGAAAGCGGCAGGTACTGGCAGACGGCGGACCCTCGGCCGACACCTGCGCGCGGATGCGGATACAGCAATGCCCCCGAAGTGGGTCCGGGGGCACTGTACGTGGCGTGGCGACCACGATGTCTGTCCGTGAATCGAGGTAGAGGGCTCGACGTTGTCCTCACGGCGGATTGCTACTGGTCCGGTCCGCGCGAGCGCGGGCCGAGGCAAGTGCGAAGGATCAGCCCTTGAGCGCGGTGACCTTGGAAGCAAGCGCCGACTTCTTGTTGGCGGCCTGGTTCTTGTGGATGACGCCCTTCGAGACGGCCTTGTCGAGCTGACGCGCGGCAGCGCGCTGGTACTCGGTGGCCTTCTCGACGTCACCCGCGGCAGCGGCCTCGCGGGCCTTGCGGATCGCGGTCTTCAGGGAGGACTTGACGGCCTTGTTGCGCAGCCGAGCCTTCTCGTTGGTCTTGATCCGCTTGATCTGGGACTTGATGTTCGCCACGAATGAGCCTTTGCAGGTTCTGGCACGGGGCCGCACGGGTCCCGGGCCGATGATTTTTCTTGGGGTGTGTCTCGTGCTGAGAGGGCAGGAGACACAGCCACCCAGGCTACCAGCAGCCCACCGACCCACCCAAACTGGCTACCACCCGGCTCCCGCAGCCCGATCCGTTACTGTCTCGCACCGGCCCAAACCGGACCGCACCTCCCACGCGTGGGACCATGGAGCCTACGTATCGATCCGACCCGAGACCGCAGACACTGCGGACGCCTCAAGAATCAGGACCCTGCGTGCCCGCGATCCCCAGCCATGTGCCCGAGCCGAGCCGTACCGACCCGGCGCTGATCCGCAATTTCTGCATCATCGCGCACATCGACCACGGCAAGTCCACCCTGGCCGACCGGATGCTCCAGCTGACCGGAGTGGTCGACCAGCGGCAGATGCGTGCTCAGTACCTCGACCGCATGGACATCGAGCGCGAGCGCGGCATCACGATCAAGTCCCAGGCGGTGCGTCTGCCGTGGGCTCCCACAGACGGGGGCGACGAGGGCAGCACCCACATCCTCAACATGATCGACACCCCGGGGCACGTCGACTTCACGTACGAGGTCTCGCGGTCGCTCGCCGCCTGCGAGGGCACCGTGCTGCTGGTGGACGCCGCCCAGGGCATCGAGGCCCAGACCCTCGCCAACCTCTACCTGGCGATGGAGAACGACCTCACGATCATCCCCGTGCTGAACAAGATCGACCTGCCGGCCGCGCAGCCCGAGAAGTTCGCGGAGGAGCTGGCGAACCTGGTCGGCTGTGACCCCGAGGACGTTCTCAGGGTCTCCGCGAAGACCGGGCTCGGCGTCGACGCGCTGCTGAACAAGGTCGTCAAGGAGGTCCCGGCGCCGGTCGGGAACGCGGACGCGCCCGCCCGCGCCATGATCTTCGACTCGGTGTACGACTCCTACCGGGGTGTCGTGACGTACATCAGGGTCATCGACGGGCAGCTCAACAAGCGTGAGCGGATCCGGATGATGTCGACGAACGCCACGCACGAGCTGCTGGAGATCGGCACCAACTCGCCGGAGATGCTCGGGGCCGACGGGCTCGGGGTCGGCGAGGTCGGCTATCTGATCACGGGTGTGAAGGACGTCCGGCAGTCCAAGGTCGGTGACACCATCACCACCCTGAACAAGGGGGCGACCGAGGCGCTCGGCGGTTACAAGGACCCCAAGCCCATGGTCTTCTCCGGGCTGTATCCGCTGGACGGGTCGGACTACCCGGAGCTGCGCGACGCCCTCGACAAGCTCCAGCTCAACGACGCCGCGCTGGTGTACGAGCCGGAGACCTCGGCGGCGCTGGGCTTCGGTTTCCGCGTCGGCTTCCTGGGGCTGCTGCACCTGGACGTGATCCGGGAGCGGCTGGAGCGCGAGTTCGGCCTCGACCTCATCGCGACGGCACCGAACGTGGTGTACCGCGTCGAGATGGAGGACGGCAGCGAGCACGTCGTCACCAACCCGAGCGAGTTCCCCGAGGGGAAGATCGACAAGGTCTACGAGCCCGTCGTGCGCGCGACGATCCTCGCGCCGTCGGAGTTCATCGGTTCGATCATGGAGCTGTGCCAGACCCGGCGCGGCACCCTGCTCGGCATGGACTACCTCTCCGAGGACCGGGTGGAGATCCGCTACACCCTGCCCCTCGCGGAGATCGTCTTCGACTTCTTCGACCAGCTGAAGTCCAAGACCCGCGGTTACGCCTCGCTGGACTACGAGCCCACCGGTGAGGTGGCCTCCAGCCTGGTCAAGGTCGACATCCTGCTGCACGGCGACAAGGTGGACGCCTTCTCGGCGATCACGCACAAGGACGCGGCGTACTCGTACGGCGTGCGGCTGGTCGCCAAGCTGCGGGAGCTGATCCCGCGGCAGGCCTTCGAGGTGCCCATCCAGGCCGCCGTCGGCTCCCGGGTCATCGCCCGCGAGACGATCCGCGCCATCCGCAAGGACGTCCTCGCCAAGTGCTACGGCGGTGACATCTCCCGTAAGCGGAAGCTGCTGGAGAAGCAGAAGGAGGGCAAGAAGCGGATGAAGATGGTGGGTTCCGTGGAGGTTCCGCAGGAGGCGTTCATCGCCGTGCTGTCCAGTGACGACAGCGGTGGCGGCGCCAAGGGCAAGAAGTAGCGGGCCCGTACACCGGGATTCCGGAGCAAAACGAGACGATCCCCGGGGCCCGTCGTGCTGCGGCGCGGCGGGCCCCGCGTCCTGGCTCTGTAGGAAGCGACAGTCCGCCGCCCCTTACGCACCGGCCGGTCGCGGCTTACTCTGATCACTGCTCGATGGTTACTCGCGAGTTAAACAACAGCCGTAGCACTGAGCCAGCCGCACCGTCGCGGGCCCCCGGAGGATGTCGTGAGCGACACACAGACCCTGATCGAGAACCGTCCGCCGTCCGTCGCGGGCCTCTTCCTGGAGCGAGTGGCGGCCACGCCGGATGTCGAGGCCTACCGTCACCCGGTGCCCGCGGCCTCCGGCGAGGGCCCCGACGACTGGAGGTCGCTGAGCTGGGCGCAGGCCGCCGAGCGGGTCTACGCGATCGCGGCCGGTCTGATCGAACTGGGCGTACAGCCCGAGCAGCGCGTCGCGCTCGCCTCCGCCACCCGGATCGAGTGGATCCTCGCCGACCTGGGCATCATGTGCGCCGGCGCGGCCACGACCACGGTGTATCCGCAGACCAACGCGGACGAGTCGACGTTCATCCTCTCCGACTCCGGGAGCAAGGTCCTGATCGCGGAGGACGCGGCGCAGCTCGCCAAGGCCGTGGAGAAGCGCGCCGAGCTGCCCGAGCTGACGCATGTCGTGGTGATCGACCCGGCCGGTGTCGACACGACGGAGACCGGCGACTGGGTGCTGAGCCTGGCCGAGCTGGAGCAGCGCGGTGCCGCGTACCTGGAGAAGAACCCGGATCTGATCAAGGAGCGGATCGCGGGCATCACCAAGGACCAGCTCGCGACGATCATCTACACCTCCGGCACCACCGGCCGCCCCAAGGGTGTCCGTCTCCGGCACGACAACTGGTCGTATCTCGCGAAGGCCATCGCCGCGACCGGGCTGCTCGGTCCCGAGGACGTCCAGTACCTGTGGCTGCCGCTGGCGCACGTCTTCGGCAAGGTGCTCACGTCCGGCCATATCGAGGTCGGGCACGTCACCGCCGTGGACGGCAGGCCGGACAAGATCATCGAGCAGCTGCCGATCGTCCAGCCGACGTACATGGCGGCCGTTCCGCGGATCTTCGAGAAGGTCTACAACGGGGTCGCGGCAAAGGCGCGGGCCGGCGGCGCGGCCAAGTACAGGATCTTCCAGTGGGCGGCGGAGGTGGCCCGCGAGTACGCCAAGGTCTCCCAGGACAACTTCCGCCGCACCGGCACCGCCACCGCGCCCTTCGGTCTCGCCGCCAAGCACAAGGTCGCCGACGCGCTGGTCTACGCGAAGATCCGCGAGGCCTTCGGCGGCAGGCTGCGCGCGTGTGTCTCCGGATCGGCCGCGCTCGCGCCCGAGATCGGCTACTTCTTCGCCGGCGCCGGCATCCACATCCTGGAGGGCTACGGCCTGACCGAGTCCTCCGCGGCCTCCTTCGTGAACCCCGGCGAGGCCTACCGCACCGGTACGGTCGGCAAGCCGCTGGCCGGCACGGAGGTGCGTATCGCGGACGACGGCGAGATCCTGCTGCGCGGCCCCGGCATCATGGAGGGCTACCACGGGCTGCCCGAGAAGACCGCCGAGGTCCTGGAGCCGGACGGCTGGTTCCACACCGGTGACATCGGCGAGCTGTCCCCGGACGGCTATCTGCGCATCACGGACCGCAAGAAGGACCTCATCAAGACGTCCGGCGGCAAGTACATCGCGCCCAGCGAGGTCGAGGGCCAGTTCAAGGCCGTGTGCCCGTACGTCTCCAACATCCTGGTGCACGGCGCGGACCGGAACTTCTGCACCGCGCTCATCGCCCTCGACGAACCGTCCGTCCTGGACTGGGCGAAGGAGAACGGCCTCGAAGGCAGGTCCTACGCCGAGGTCGTCGCCGCCCCCGAGACGGTCGCCCTGATCGAGGGCTACGTCAAGGAGCTCAACGAGGGCCTCCAGCGCTGGCAGACCATCAAGAAGTTCCGCCTCCTCCCGCGCGACCTCGACGTGGAACACGGCGAGATCACCCCGAGCCTCAAGCTCAAGCGCCCGGTGGTGGAACGGGAGTACAAGCACCTGATCGACGAGATGTACGCGGGTTCCCGCGAGGCGTAGCGGCTCGTTGTCACCGGGGGCACGGTCCTAACGGCTGTGCCCCCGGCGCATGTTCTGCACCAGCTGCTCCATCTGTCTCACCTGGTTGCCCAGTTCGCGCACCTCGTCCACCGTGCTGGCGGCCAGCTGCGTCTCGATCTCCTTGAGCCGCGACGCCAGTTCCTCGAACTGCCCCTGCTCCCGGGCCAGCATCCGCTCCAACAGCTGGTTCTTCCGGTGCAGTTCGAGGAAGACGGTCACCTTCGCCCGCAGCACCCACGGATCGAACGGCTTGGTCAGGTAGTCGGCGGCACCGGTGGCGTAGCCGCGGAACGCGTACCCCGCGTCCGAGTCGCTGCCGGTCAGGAAGATGATCGGGACGTCCTTGGTCTGGTCGAGCCGTTTGATGTTGGCCGCGGTCTCGAACCCGTCCATGCCCGGCATGCGGATGTCCAGCAGGACCACGGCGAAACGCTGCCGCAGCAGCGCCTTCATCGCCTCCTCGCCCGAACGAGCGCGTACCAGTGGCTCGTTGAGGGACCCCAGGACGGCCTCCAGCGCGATCAGGTTGTCCTCCATGTCGTCGACCAGGAGGATGCTCGCGCGCTCGTCGGTCGTTGCCTCAGCGCTCATGATGACTGCCTTCACTCAGTCGTCGGCGGTATCGCCGTCTCCCCTGTACCCGCGTCCGTCCCCGCGATGTCCGTCTCGGCCTCGGGGTCCAGGAGGGCGCAGACGATGGTCAGCAGCTGGTCCACGTCCACCGGCTTGGGCACGTAGTCGTTGGCGCCCCGCGCGATGGACTTCTCCCGGTCGCCGGGCATCGCCTTGGCGGTGAGCGCGACGATCGGCAGGCCGGTCCAGCGCGGGGCGCGGCGGATGGCGGCTATGGTCTCGTAGCCGTCCATCTCCGGCATCATGATGTCCATCAGCACGAGTTCGACGTCGGGATTGCGCTCCAGGGTCTCGATGCCCTCGCGGCCGTTCTCCGCGTAGAGCACGGGCATGCCGACGCGGCCCAGGACATGGGTGAGCGCGAAGACGTTGCGGATGTCGTCGTCCACGATCAACACCCGCCGCCCCGGCAGCACTTGACCGGCCCGCCCGGCCTTCCACGCCTCCAGCTTGGTGGGTGTGGGCCACGAGTCGTCCACCTCGTGCCCGGTGAACGCCTCGGACGACAACTGCTCGGCCGCCATGGGCAGTTCCTGGTCCTCGGTGGTCCGCCCGGTCGCCGCGTGGCCGGGGCTGACGACGGGGACGTAGAGCGTGAAGGTCGAGCCGCTGCCCGGCTCGCTCTCCGCGACGATACGGCCGCCGAGCAGCCCGGCGATCTCCCGGCTGATCGACAGACCGAGGCCCGTACCGCCGTACTTGCGGTTGGTGGTGCCGTCGGCCTGCTGGAACGCCTCGAAGATGACCGGGAGTTTCTCGGCGGCGATCCCGATGCCGGTGTCGGAGACGGCGAACGCGATGACCTCGTCGCTGTCGTGGGAGTAGCGGTGGTCGGGGTCCTTGACCCGGTTGACGCGGAGTTCGACCCGGCCGCTGGCGGTGAACTTGATGGCGTTGGACAGCAGGTTGCGCAGGATCTGCTGGAGCCGCTGCTCGTCCGACCACATCTCGCGCGGTACGTCCTCGCCGACCGACACCTCGAAGGCGAGCCCCCGGTCCAGGGTGAGCGGGCGGAACGTGGCGTGGACGTAGTCGAGGAGCTTGATGAGGGGAAGCCGCTTGGGGCGTACGTCCATCCGGCCGGCCTCGATCTTCGAGAGGTCGAGGATGTCGTTGATGAGCTGGAGCAGGTCCGAGCCGGAGCGGTGGATCGTGGTCGCGAACTGCACCTCCTGGTCGGAGAGATGGCCGTCCGGGTTGTCGGAGAGCAGCCGGGCCAGGATCAGGAGCGAGTTGAGCGGGGTGCGGAGTTCGTGCGACATGTTCGCCAGGAACTCCGACTTGTACTGGGAGCTGGTGGCCAACAGGGCTGCCTTCTCCTCCAGTTCGGCGTTGGAGCGCTGCAACTCGGCCTGCTGCTTCTGGAGTTCGTCCGAACGTTCCTGCAACTGCATCGCGAGCCGCTGGGACTCGCCGAGCAGGGACTCCGTGCGGGAGTTGGCGATGATCGTGTTGATCGCGACGCCGATGGTGTTCACGAACTGGTCGAAGAACGCGAGGTGGACGTCGGAGAAGCGGGAGAAGGAGGCCAGTTCGATGACGCCGAGGAGCTTGTCCTCGAAGATGATCGGGATGATGACCACGCTCGCCGGAGCGGCTTCCCCGAGCCCGCTGTTGATCTTGATGTAGTCCGGCGGGGCCTCCTCCACCAGGATCCGCTTCTTCTCCCGCGCCGCCTGTCGCACCAGCCCGTGCACCGGCATCCCGCCCGTGTCGACGGTCGCGCCCTGAGCCGACCCGTACCCGGCGATGAAGGCAAGTCCCTTGGCGGGGATGGCCGTTCGCAGGCTGTCCTCGTCCGGATCGGCCAGGAAGAACGCCCCGTACTGCGCGTTCACCAGCGGGGTCAGCTCGCGCAGGATCAGGTCGGCGACCTCCATCAGGTCCCGGTGCCCCTGCATCAGCGCGGCGAGCCGGGCCAGGTTGGACTCCAGCCAGTCCTTCGCGCGGGTCGTCTCGCGGAGGTTGGCCACCATCAGGTTGATGTTGTCCTTGAGTTCGGTGACCTCGCCCTGGGTCTCCACCGTGATCGAGCGGGACATGTCGCCCTGTGCCACCGCCGAGGCCACCTCGGCGATCGCGCGCACCTGGGTGGTGAGGTTCAGTGCGAGTTCGTTCACGTTGGTCGTCAGGCGCTTCCAGGTGCCGTAGACGCCCTCCACCCGTGCCTGGCCGCCGAGTTGGCCCTCCGAGCCGACCTCGCGGGCCACCCGGGTGACCTCGGAGGAGAAGGAGGAGAGGGTGTCGACCATCGTGTTGATGGTGGTCTTCAGCTCCAGGATCTCGCCGCGCGCGTCCACGTCGATCTTCTTCGACAGGTCGCCCTGCGCCACCGCCGTCGCGACCTGCGCGATGTTCCGGACCTGCGAAGTCAGGTTGTCGGCCATGTAGTTGACGTTGTCGGTCAGGTCCCGCCAGACGCCGGAGACGCCCAACACCTGGGCCCGGCCGCCCAGTCGCCCGTCCGTGCCGACCTCGCGGGCCACCCGGGTCACCTCGTCGGCGAAGGCGCGCAGTTGCTCCACCATCGTGTTGACGGTGTCCTTCAGTTCGAGGATCTCGCCGCGCGCGTCGACCGTGATCTTCTTCGACAGGTCGCCGTTGGCGACGGCGGTCGTCACCTGCGCGATGTTCCGCACCTGCGAAGTCAGGTTCAGGGCCATGAAGTTGACGTTGTCCGTCAGGTCCTTCCACACCCCGCTGACGCCCCGCACCTGTGCCTGGCCGCCGAGGTTGCCCTCGGTGCCGACCTCGCGGGCGACGCGCGTGACCTCGTCGGCGAAGGCGGAGAGCTGGTCCACCATCGTGTTGATGGTCGACTTCAGCTCCAGGATCTCGCCCTTCGCCTCCACCGTGATCTTCTTGCCCAGGTCGCCCTGCGCCACGGCCGTCGACACCAGCGCGATGTTCCGGACCTGCGAAGTCAGGTTGTCCGCCATGAAGTTGACGTTGTCGGTCAGGTCCTTCCAGACCCCGGAGACTCCTCGCACCTGGGCGCGTCCGCCGAGGTTGCCCTCGGTGCCGACCTCGCGGGCGACGCGGGTGACCTCGTCGGCGAAGGCGGAGAGCTGGTCGACCATCGTGTTGATGGTCGACTTGAGTTCGAGGATCTCGCCCTGGGCGTCGACGGTGATCTTCTGTGAAAGGTCGCCGTTCGCAACGGCCGTCGTCACCTGCGCGATGTTCCGCACCTGCGAAGTCAGGTTCGACGCCATGAAGTTGACGTTGTCGGTGAGGTCCTTCCAGACCCCGGACACGCCCCGCACCTGCGCCCGACCGCCCAACTGGCCCTCGGTGCCGACCTCGCGGGCCACGCGCGTCACCTCGTCGGCGAACGCGGAGAGCTGGTCGACCATCGTGTTCACGGTGAGCTTCAGTTCGAGCAGCTCGCCGGTCGCCTCGACGGTGACCGTACGGGTCAGGTCGCCGCGTGCCACCGCCGTGGTGACGAGGGCGATGTCCCGCACCTGCGCGGTCAGCCGGGACGCCATCGTGTTGACCGCCTCGGTCACATCACGCCAACTGCCCGACAGACCCTGCACCTTGGCCCGTCCGCCGAGCCTGCCCTCGGTGCCCACCTCGCGGGCGACCCGGGTCACCTCCCCGGTGAACAGGGAGAGCTGGTCCACCATCTTGTTCACCGTGCGGCCCAGCCGCCGTAGATCACCGCGCAACTGCCTGCTGCCGTCGTGCAGATCGACCCGCTGGGTCAGATCGCCGCCCGCCACCGCGTCCAGGACGCGGGTCGCGTTGGCGGCCGGGGCGACCAGGGCGTCGAGGAGCTGGTTGACGTCGTTGACGCGGGAGGTCCAGCCGCCCTGGCCGGGGCTGGCCGAGAGGCGCTCGTCGAGGCGGCCGTGGCGGATCAGCTCCCGTTTGACGCGCTGCGTCTCGGAGTTGAAGTGGGTGCTGCGGTCCATGATCTGGTTGAAGGCGGCGGTCAGTTCGGCCACCAGTCCGTGACCCGTCTCCGGTGCCTTCGTGAAGTCGCCGTCGCGCGCCGCCGTCATCACGGCGAGCAGAGGACGGAGATCCGATGCTCGGATCCAGTCCTCTTTGTGTCCGTCTTCGAGCACACGCGTAGCACTGTTCTCACTCATGGCGGCCCACTTCGGTAACTCGGCGCTTATGGCCGCAGTCAGTCTGTCACTCTGTCCGCATCGACCGAGGCGTATTCGTCCGATCTGCTCGGGGAGCTGTGCATGGGGGCAATTCCGACGCAACGGGAGACCACTTCGCGTGCTCCCGGCGCGCCCGCGCACCACGGCGCGGACCCGCGCACGACCATGCGCGCCACGCTCTCCGGAAGCCCCCTGGCGCCCGGTTCAGCCCGCGGGCTGGTGCGTGCCGCGCTCCGCGAATGGGCCGAACTCGCCCTGCCCGGCACCGAACACCTCACCGACCGGCTCGCCGACGACGCGATGGTCGTCGTCAGCGAACTCGTCACCAACGCCGTCGTGCACGCGGGCACGGACGTCGAGCTGGTCTCCCGGCTTGAGGACACCGGTTCTGTCGTCGTGGAGGTCGCCGACCACCACCCCTCCCGCGCCCCGCGCGACAACGGCGGTGAACAGGCTTACGAGACACCGGAGTTCGGGCGCGGACTGCGGCTCGTCTCCACGCTCGCCGAGTCCTGGGGCGTCACCTACCGTACCGGCACCAAGACCGTGTGGGCCCGGCTGCCCGCCGAAGGCAGCCCGGCCGACGAGGAGTTGGAGGCGTACGGCGGTGAACGCGGCCTGCGCGTCGCCGAGATCCTCGCCCCCGAACCCCGGCGCGCCGAACGCGACCGGGACTGGCTCGGCCGCGGCGCCCTCTCCTTCCTCGCCGAGGCCTCCGACCTCCTCGCCGGACAACTCGACGAGGACCTGGTCGCCGCGCTCGCCGGACAGCTGATCGTGCCGAGACTGGCCGACTGGTGCGCCGTATGGCTGGAGGACGAGTCGATGGGACGCGGCGGCTGGGCCGAGGACGCCGGAGCGGGCGCCGGACCGCGGCTCGCCCGCGTCTGGCACGGCAGCGAGAACCGCATCGAGGAACTGCGCGGCGCCCTGGAGAAGCACCCGCCCCGCCCCCAGGACTCACTGCGGCCCGCGCCCTACCCCTGGCCCGGCGACGCCCTCGGCCCGCACGGCGTCCACGGCGCGGCACTCGCGTACCGCCTGATCGCGGGCGGCCGTCCGCTCGGCACGCTCGTCATCGGACGTTCCGGGCTGCCCTGCTTCCCCGACGAGGTCACCGGCCTGGTCGAGGACCTCAGCCGCCGGGTCGCGCTCGCCATCGGCGCGGCCCGCCAGTACGCCCGCCAGGCCACCATCAGCCGCGTTCTCCAGCGCGGCCTGCTGCCCGGCGCCGTCGCCGAGATCCCCGGAGTCCACAGCGCCCTCGTCTACGAACCCTGCGACAAGGGCGGCCCCAGCGGCGACTTCTACGACCTCTTCCCGGCCGGCGACGGCCGCTGGTGCTTCGCCCTCGGCGACGTCCAGGGCAAGGGCCCCGAGGCCGCCGTGGTGATCGGCCTCGCCCGCCCCTGGCTACGGCTCCTCGCCCGCGAGGGCTACGGCGTCGCCGACGTCCTCGACCGCCTCAACCAGCTCCTCCTCGACGACGCCACGGAAGCGGCCGACGCGGCGGCCCACGCCCTGGTCGCCGCCGGCGGCATGCCCGGCCCGGTCGGCGACGGCCCCCGCTTCCTCTCCCTCCTCTACGGCGAACTCGTCCCCTTCGACGGCGGCGTCCGCTGCACCCTCGCCTCCGCCGGCCACCCGCTGCCCCTGCTCCTCGGCCCGGACGGCACCGTCGCCACCGCCGCCCGCCCCCAGACCCTCCTCGGCGTCGTCGAGGACGTCACCTACACCAGCGAGACCTTCGAACTCCGCCCCGGCGACAGCCTGTTGTGCGTCACCGACGGAGTCACCGAGCGCCGCTCCGGCCCCGTCCAGTTCGACGACGGCGACGGCCTCGCGACGGCGCTCGCCGGGTGTGCTGGGCTGAGCGCAGAGCTGATCGCGGAGCGGATCAAGAGGTTGGTGCACGAGTTCGGGGGGCGTCCGCCGGAGGACGACCTGGCGCTGCTGGTGCTTCAGGCGGAGTCGGCGGGGCGGGCGGAGCAGCCGGTTGTGCGGGGCTGATCGAGCGGCTGGTGCACCAGTCCGGCGGCCGTCCGCCGTAGGACGACCTGGCGTACCGCCGGTGCTTCGGGCGGAGCAGGTGGAGCAGTCCGCCCGGTGCTGGACAATGGAGGACATGCCTTCCGCACTCCCCGACGGTGATCCCGTCCCCGACGACGGTGCCCTGCCCGCGCAGGCGCTCGCCGGGGCCGCCGGCCGCCCCCTCGGGTTCTATCTGCACGTTCCGTACTGCGCGACCCGCTGCGGCTACTGCGACTTCAACACCTACACGGCGACGGAGCTGCGCGGCACGGGCGGAGTGCTGGCCTCCCGCGACAACTACGCGGACACCCTGATCGACGAGGTCCGCCTGGCCCGCAAGGTCCTCGGCGACGACCCGCGCCCGGTCCGCACGGTCTTCGTCGGCGGCGGCACGCCCACGCTGCTCGCGGCGGGCGACCTCGTCCGGATGCTGGGCGCGATCCGCGACGAGTTCGGTCTCGCCCCGGACGCGGAGATCACGACCGAGGCCAACCCGGAGTCGGTCGATCCCGCCTACCTCGCGGCCCTCCGCGACGGCGGCTTCAACCGCGTCTCCTTCGGCATGCAGAGCGCGAAACAGCACGTCCTGAAGGTCCTGGACCGCACCCACACCCCCGGCCGCCCCGAGGTCTGCGTCTCCGAGGCCCGCGCGGCCGGCTTCGAGCACGTCAACCTCGACCTGATCTACGGCACCCCCGGCGAGACCGACGACGACTGGCGGGCCTCCCTCGACGCCGCCCTCGGCGCGGGCCCCGACCACATCAGCGCCTACGCCCTGATCGTCGAGGAGGGCACCCAGCTGGCCCGCCGTATCCGCCGCGGCGAGGTCCCGATGACCGACGACGACGTCCACGCCGACCGGTACCTCATCGCCGACGAGCTGATGTCCGCGGCGGGCTTCGACTGGTACGAGGTCTCCAACTGGGCGACATCGAATTCCGGCCGTTGTCTGCACAACGAGCTCTACTGGCGCGGCGCCGACTGGTGGGGCGCGGGCCCCGGAGCCCATTCCCACGTCGGCGGGGTCCGGTGGTGGAACGTGAAGCACCCGGGCGCGTACGCGGGGGCGCTCGCCGCGGGCCGCTCCCCGGGCGCCGGCCGCGAGATCCTCACGGAGGAGGACCGCCGGGTGGAGCGGATTCTGCTGGAGCTACGACTCCGGGAGGGGGCGCCGTTGGATCTCCTCCACGAGGACGGTCTCAAGGCTTCCCTCCGGGCCCTCACCGACGGACTGCTGCAACAGCGGCCCTACGACGAGGGACGCGCCGTGCTCACGTTGCGGGGGCGGTTGCTGGCGGATGCGGTGGTGCGGGACCTCGTGGACTGATCACTCGGGGGAGTGGAGGCGGATTCGGCTGCTGATCCACTTTCTAGGCTGCCGTTGTGAGCGACCGGCGAATCACCAAGTTCTTTGCGGAGTTCGAGCCCCCTGAGGGCGCGAGGGCCGAACTCCTCCGGGGGCAAATCGTGCTGACGGCCAGCCCTGACCTGGTGCACAACGCGATCGTCGAGACGGTTCAGGACCAGATTCCCAGGACGGGCTGGAGACGGCTTCAGACGCAGCGAGTGGCGATCCCCGAAGAGCCGAGTGAGCCGCAGCCGGACCTTGTGGTGATCGAGCGCGGTACCGGCCCCGATCGCGGAAGACTGATGTCCGCCGGGGCCGCCAGGCTGCTGGTCGAGGTCGTCTCCACCAACAGCGTCCATCGCGACTACAGCGTCAAGCGCTCCATCTACGCCGCGGCCGAAGTGTCCGGGTACTTGATCATCGATCCGGTCATGGCCCAGTGCCTCCTGTTCACCGAGCCGACGGGCGCGGGCGAGGACGCGGACTACCGGTGGAGGCGGATCACCAAGTTCGGCGACCTCGCGCCGCTGGGGCCCATCGGTATCGAACTGGACACCAGCGAATTCGCCACCTACGAGAACGTCAAGCCTCACCGCTATCCGTGACGAAGTCGATCAACTCCTCCACCCGCCCCAGCAGTTCCGGCTCAAGATCCTTGTAAGACCCCACCTTGGCCAGAATCGCCTGCCACACCGCACCGGTGTTTTCCGGCCAACCCAGGGCCCGGCACACCCCCGTCTTCCAGTCCTGACCGTGCGGGACCCGGGGCCACGCCGCGATGCCGACCGAGGACGGTTTCACGGCCTCCCAGATGTCGATGTAGGGGTGGCCCACGACGAGAGCGTGCTCGCTGGTGACGGACTGGGCGATGCGCCACTCCTTGGTGCCGGGGAGCAAATGGTCCACCAGGATGCCCAACCGCGCGTCCGGGCCGGGGGCGAACTCGTCCACGATGGCCGGCAGGTCGTCGACGCCCTCCAGGTACTCGACCACCACGCCCTCGATGCGCAGGTCGTCGCCCCACACCCGCTCGACGAGCTCGGCGTCGTGCCGGCCCTCGACGTAGATCCGCCCGGCGCGGGCCACGCGCGCGCGTGCACCGGGAACGGCGACCGAACCTGATGCCGTACGGGTGGGCCGCAGCGGACTCGACACCGGCTTCACCAGGGTCACCACGCGGCCCTCCAGGAGGAAGCCGCGCGGTTCCAGGGGGAACACCCGGTGCTTGCCGAAGCGGTCCTCCAGGGTGACCGTGCCGGCCTCGCAGCGGATCACCGCGCCGCAGAAACCGGTGCCCGGCTCCTCGACCACCAGGCCGGGGTCCGCCGGGACCTCGGGCACCGGCTTGGGCTTCTTCCACGGCGGGGTCAGGTCGGCGGAGTACTGGCGCATTCGGATGACGATAGGAGAACCGGGCCGACCCTCCTCACGACACGCCGAAACGCGTTGCCAACGCGTCCCGTTGGGCCCGCACGAACCCCGCGTCCACCACCGCTCCGTGACCGGGGACGTACAGCGCGTCCTCGCCGCCCAGGCCGAGGAGACGGTCCAGGGCGGCCGGCCAGTGCGACGGTACGGCGTCGGGGCCCGCCTGCGGTTCGCCGGACTCCTCGACCAGGTCGCCGCAGAAGACAACGGTCGGATCACCCGGCACCACGACCGCGAGATCGTGGGACGTGTGGCCCGGGCCCACGTTCACCAGCAGGGCCTGCCGGTCGGCGCCCAGGGGCAGGGTCCGCTCGTCCGACACCAGGTGACGGGGGTATGGCAGCGCGGCCACCGCCTCGTCGGCCACGCGCGCGTGGAGGCCGTTTTCGACCGCGTCCCCACGGAGTGCGTCCCGCTCGTCCGTCAGTACCCGCTCCACGCCCGCCGCCCCGAACACCTCCGCGTCCGCGAACGCCGCCGCTCCGAAGACATGGTCGAAGTGGGGGTGGGTGAGCGCGAGACGGGTCACGGGGCGCCCGGCGAGCGCCCGCGCCTGCGTACGCAACCGCGCGCCCTCCGCGAGACTCGACCCGGCGTCGATCATCAGCACCGCGCCCTCCCCGACGACCAGACCGACCGTGCAGTCCCAGCCAGGCAGCCGGCACCGGCCCACCCCCGCGGCGAGCCGCTCCCACCCCGCCTCTTCCCAAGTCACCGTCATACGGCGACGCTAACGGTGACGGCACCCCACGGCGTGACATCGCAGGACCGGCCTTGCCCGGGGTGTACCTCACGGCCGTACACTGGCCGGGGAACGCTGGCACTCGTGCGCACAGAGTGCCAGGAAACGGGCAGACCGAAGGTACCGGCGAGCAGAACTGGAGGTGTGCGCGATGCTCAGCGAACGCAGACTTCAGGTACTGCGCGCCATCGTCCAGGACTATGTCGGCACCGAGGAGCCGGTGGGCTCCAAGGCGCTCACCGAGCGGCACAGCCTCGGCGTCTCCCCGGCGACCGTGCGCAACGACATGGCGGCCCTGGAGGACGAGGGGTACATCGCCCAGCCGCACACCAGCGCCGGCCGCATCCCGACGGACAAGGGCTACCGCCTGTTCGTCGACAAGCTCGCCGGCGTCAAGCCGATGACCGGCCCCGAGCGCAAGGCCATCCAGAACTTCCTCGACGGCGCCGTCGACCTCGACGACGTCGTGGGCCGTACGGTACGGCTGCTCGCGCAGCTCACCCGGCAGGTCGCCGTCGTGCAGTACCCCTCGCTGACCCGCTCGACCGTCCGGCACGTGGAGCTGCTGTCGCTGGCCCCCGCGCGCGTGATGCTCGTGCTGATCACCGACACCGGGCGGGTCGAGCAGCGCATGGTGGACTGCCCGGCCCCCTTCGGGGAGTCCTCGCTCGCGGATCTACGCGCGCGGCTCAACAGCCGGATCGCCGGCCGCCGCTTCGCGGACGTGCCGCAGCTCGTGCAGGACCTGCCGGAGGCCTTCGAGAACGAGGACCGCGGCACGGTCGCGACGGTGCTCTCCACCCTCCTGGAGACCCTCGTCGAGGAGACCGAGGAGCGGCTGATGATCGGCGGCACCGCCAATCTCACCCGCTTCGGACATGACTTTCCCCTCACCATCCGCCCCATCCTGGAAGCCCTGGAGGAGCAGGTCGTCCTCCTCAAGTTGCTTGGTGAGGCGGGGGATTCGGGCATGACCGTACGGATCGGTCACGAGAACGCCTACGAGGGACTCAACTCCACGTCGGTGGTGTCGGTCGGCTACGGTTCGGGCGGCGAGGCAGTCGCCAAGCTCGGCGTGGTCGGACCGACCCGCATGGATTACCCGGGAACGATGGGAGCGGTACGCGCAGTGGCACGGTACGTCGGACAGATCCTGGCGGAGTCCTAAGTGGCCACGGACTACTACGCCGTTCTCGGCGTGCGTCGCGACGCGTCGCAGGATGAGATCAAGAAGGCCTTCCGCCGGCTCGCGCGCGAGCTGCACCCGGACGTGAATCCGGACCCGAAGACCCAGGAGCGGTTCAAGGAGATCAACGCCGCCTACGAGGTGCTCTCGGACCCGCAGAAGAAGCAGGTCTACGACCTCGGCGGCGACCCCCTCTCGCAGGCGGGCGGCGGCGGAGCCGGCGGCTTCGGCGCGGGCGGCTTCGGGAACTTCTCGGACATCATGGACGCGTTCTTCGGCACGGCCTCGCAGCGCGGACCGCGCTCGCGCACCCGCCGCGGCCAGGACGCCATGATCCGGCTGGAGATCGAGCTGGACGAGGCGGCCTTCGGCACCACGAAGGACATCCAGGTCGACACGGCCGTCGTCTGCAACACCTGCAACGGCGAGGGCGCCGCCCCCGGCACCTCCGCCCAGACCTGCGACATGTGCCGCGGTCGCGGCGAGGTGTCGCAGGTGACGCGGTCCTTCCTGGGCCAGGTCATGACGTCCCGTCCGTGCCCGCAGTGCCAGGGCTTCGGCACCGTCGTGCCGACGCCGTGCCCGGAGTGCGCCGGCGACGGCCGCGTCCGCTCGCGGCGCACGCTCACGGTCAAGATCCCGGCCGGTGTCGACAACGGCACACGGATCCAGCTCGCGGGCGAGGGCGAGGTCGGCCCCGGCGGCGGCCCCGCCGGTGACCTGTACGTCGAGATCCACGAGCTGCCGCACTCCACGTTCCAGCGGCGCGGCGACGATCTGCACTGCACGGTGACGATCCCGATGACGGCGGCGTCCCTGGGCACGAAGGTGCCGTTGGAGACGCTGGACGGCATGGAGGAGGTCGACATCCGCCCGGGCACCCAGTCCGGCCAGTCGATCCCGCTGCACACCCGGGGCATCACGCATCTGCGCGGCGGCGGCCGGGGCGACCTCATCGTGCACGTCGAGGTCACCACCCCGACCAAGCTCGACGTGGAGCAGGAACGACTCCTGCGGGAACTGGCGAAACTGCGCGGCGAGGAGCGGCCACTCGGGCAGTTCCAGCCCGGGCAGCAGGGGCTGTTCTCGCGGTTGAAGGACGCCTTCAACGGCCGCTGAACCGGTCGTCGAACCGATCCGAACCGATCGTCGAACCGGCCGTCGAACCGGCCTCCGCGCGGGCATGCAGTTGGACTATGCCCGGCGGAAGGCCGGATTCGGACTTGTTCGGAGGACGTGACAACATGCCGTCATGTCCTCCGCACTGACCGATCTCTTCCCTCATCCGATCGTGCAGGCCCCCATGGCGGGCGGTGTCTCCGTACCGCGCCTCGCGGCCGCCGTGTCCGAGGCCGGCGGGCTGGGATTCCTCGCCGCCGGGTACAAAACAGCCGACGGCATGTACCAGGAGATCAAGCAGCTGCGGAGCCTGACGTCCCGCCCCTTCGGCGTGAACCTCTTCATGCCCCAGCCCGAGTACGCGGACAAGGCGGCGGTCGACGTCTACGCCCACCAGCTGGCCGGCGAGGCCGCCTGGTACGAGACGGAACTCGGCGACCCGGACAGCGGCCGCGAGGACGGCTACGACGCGAAGCTGTCCGTCCTGCTCGACAACCCGGTGTCCTTCGCCTCCTTCCACTTCGGCGTCCCCACCCGCGAGGTGCTGGACTCGCTGCGCCGGGCAGGAACCTTCACCCTCGTCACCGCCACCACCGCCGAGGAGGCCCTCGCCGTGGAGCGGGCCGGCGCCGACGCGGTGATCGCGCAGGGCATCGAGGCCGGCGGCCACCAGGGCACCCACCGCGACCTCCCGGAGAACGACGGTTCCGGCATCGGACTGCTCTCCCTGGTCGCCCAGATCCGCGAGACCGTGAGCCTCCCGATCGTCGCCGCCGGCGGTCTGATGCGCGGCAGCCAGATCGCCGCCGCCCTCGCGGCGGGCGCGAGCGCGGCCCAGCTCGGCACCGCGTTCCTCGCCACCCCCGAGTCCGCGGCGAACACCGTGCACAAGCAGGCACTCACCAACCCCCTTTTCACGCGTACCGAGTTGACCCGCGCGTTCTCCGGCCGCCCGGCCCGCGGCCTGGTCAACCGCTTCATGCGCGAGCACGGCCCGTACGCGCCCGCCGCGTACCCCGAGGTCCACCACCTCACCTCCCCGCTCCGCAAGCAGGCCGCCGCGGCCGGTGACGCGCAGGGCATGGCGCTGTGGGCCGGACAGGGCCACCGCATGGCACGCGAGCTGCCGGCCGGCCGGCTGGTCGAGGTACTGGTCGCCGAACTGACCTCCGCCCGGACAGCGTTGTCGGCCGGGGGTGAGCTCCGATGACCGCTGCGGTGTTCATCCTCGACCCCCTGGTGATCCCGGACTTCAGCGGCGGCGAGGTCGTCCTCGACGGCCCCGAGGGGCGGCACGCGGTCTCGGTGAAGCGCCTGCGGCCGGGTGAGGACATCACGCTCACCGACGGGCGCGGCCGGTATCTGGAGGGCGTCGTCAAGACCGTGGAGGGCAAGGACCGTCTCGTCGTCCTCGGCTCGACCGTCTTCGAGGAGCCTCGGGAACAGCCCCGCATCACCGTCGTCCAGGCCCTCCCCAAGGGCGACCGCGGCGAACTGGCCGTGGAGACGATGACCGAGACCGGCGTCGACGCCATCGTCCCCTGGGCGGCCTCCCGTTGCATCACGCAGTGGAAGGGCGAGCGCGGTCTGAAGGCCCTCGCGAAGTGGCGGGCCACCGCCCGCGAGGCCGGTAAGCAGTCCCGCCGGCTGCGCTTCCCGGAGGTCGCGGACGCGGCAACGAGCAAACAGGTTGCCGCACTTCTCGCCAAAGCCGACTTCGCCGCCGTACTCCACGAGGACCGCGCGTACGGCAGCGAGCGCCTCGCCACCGCCGAACTCCCCGTCGAGGGTGAGATCGTGCTGGTCGTGGGCCCCGAAGGGGGCGTCTCGCCCGAGGAGTTGGCGCTCTTCGGGGAGGCCGGGGCGAAGGCCTACCGGCTCGGGCCCACCGTGCTGCGCACATCGACCGCCGGGACGGCGGCGGCGGCCCTGCTCATGGGCCGTACGGGACGCTGGTCCTGAACGAGGGGAGACCGTCGTGGAACTCGCCCAAGTGAGGCTGCTCGTCACCGACTTCGCCGCCTGCTACCGCTTCTACGCCGAAGTCCTGGGCCTGAAGCCGCAGTCGGGCGCGACCGAGGGGCCGTACGAGAAGTTCAGCCCGGCCGTCGGGTCGGCCGGGATCGCGCTCCAGGACCGGGTGATGATGGCCCAAGTCCTCGGCGAGCTGGGGGAGTCGGTGACCGGGCACCGCTCGCTGGTGGTGCTGCGGGTCGACGACCTGGACGCGTACTGCGAGCAGATCACCGACCGGGGGGCGGCCCTTCTCCACGGTCCCGCGCCGATGACCGACCGGATGCGGGTCGCGCATCTCAAGGACCCCGAGGGCAATGTGGTGGAGCTTCAGGAGTGGCTGCTGCTCCGGGGCTGACGATCGTGCGCCGGTGACCGCGCCCCCGGCGCACGGGTGGCCGTATGCGCTCTTCCGTGTGCGCCCCGACGGTGGCAGGCTGCCGTCCATGGGGGCGTTGAGGCAGAACTGGCGTCGGCCCCGCGGACGGCGGGTGGCCGCCGTGGCGGGGCTCGCGATGGTGTCCGTGGGCGGGGTCGTCGCGTGCCAGCCGGGTGATCTCAGCGCGGCGACCGTCGCGTACACCACCGACAAGACGGCGACCGCGGAGCTCAAGCGGGACCATGTGAGCGTCCGCTATCTGACCTGCACGGGCAACTACGGCAGCGGCAACAAGGCCTACACGCCCGGCAGGACACCCTCGCCGACCGAGTCCACCGTCATCTCCGTGGACTGCCAGGGGCAGACGAACGACAACCGGGACATCACCGTCACCGGCAAGGTCACCCGGGCCGTCGACGGCGCCTGTGTGCGCGGCGACCTGGTCGCCAAGGTGGGCGGCAAACAGGTGTTCCACGTGACCGGGCTCGGCGACTGCAACGCGGCGACACCCTCGTCCGTGAGCAACCCGAACCCGAGCCTCACCTACGGCCCCGGACCGACCGTCACGGTCACGGTCACCAAGACCATCTGGTGCAAGGGCGACCCGACCTGCTGGCCCGTGGAGGGCAAGTGAGGACCCTTCCATAGCGGGCAAGTGATCCAAACCGCTGTCTTCACAGGCCGCCGCTGCATACGCTGATCAGGTGACTCAGCCCTCAGCGTCCGCAGCCCAGGCCGGTCTCCAGGCCTATCTCCGCTTCCCGCACCTGCACGGCGAGTTGATCGCCTTCACCGCCGAGGACGACGTGTGGCTGGCCCCCCTCGACGGCGGCCGGGCCTGGCGGGCCAGCGCCGAGAACGTGCCGGTGACCCACCCGCGCATCTCGCCCGACGGCACCACCGTCGCCTGGACCTCCACCCGGGACGGCGCCCCCGAGGTGCACATCGCCCCGGTCGACGGCGGACCCGCCAAACGCCTCACCCACTGGGGCAGTTCACGCACCCAGGTGCGCGGCTGGACGGCGGACGGCCAGGTCCTCGCCATCAGCACCCACGGCCAGGCGAACCTCCGCCGCAGCTGGGCCCGCGCGATCCCGCTGGACGGCGGACCGGCAACCACCCTGCCGTACGGGCCCGTCGGCGATGTCGCCATCGGCCCCGCCGCCACCGTGCTGCTCTCCGCCCCCATGGGCCGCGAGGCCGCCTGGTGGAAGCGCTACCGGGGCGGCACCGCGGGCAAGCTGTGGATCGACCGCGAGGGCGACGGCGAATTCACGCGCCTGCACGAGGAGTTGGACGGCAACATCGAGTACCCGGTGTGGGCGGGGGAGAGGATCGCGTTCCTCTCCGACCACGAGGGCACCGGCGCCCTCTACTCCTCCCTCGCCGACGGCACCGACCTCCGCCGCCACACCCCCCTCGACGGCTTCTACGCCCGCCACGCGTCCGGCGACGGCACCCGCATCATCTACTCCTCCGCCGGTGAACTCTGGCTCCTCGACGACCTGGACGGCGCCGAACCGCGCCGCCTCGACATCCGGCTCGGCGGACAGCGCACCGACCAGCAGCCCTTCCCGGTGTCCGCCGCCCGCTGGTTCGCCTCCGCGTCGCCCGACCACACCGCGCGCGGCAGCGCCGTCGCCGTCCGCGGCACCGTCCACTGGATCACCCACCGCGCCGGCCCCGCCCGCGCGCTCGCCGCCACCCCCGGCGTCCGCGCCCGGCTGCCCCACACCTTCCGCGTCGACGGCGAGGAATGGGTGGTGTGGGTGACGGACGCCGAGGGCGACGACGCCCTGGAGTTCGCCCCCGCCACCGGCCTCGCCCCCGGCGCCACCGCGCGCCGTATCGCCGCCGGACAGCTCGGCCGCGTTCTCGCGCTCACCGTCGCCCCCGACGGCGGCCGTGTCGCCGTCGCCTCGCACGACGGCCGCGTCCTCCTCATCGAGCGCGAGACCGGCGAGGTCCGCGAGGTCGACCGCAGCGAGGACGGCGATGTATCGGGCCTCGCCTTCTCCCCGGACTCGGCCTGGCTCGCCTGGTCGCACCCCGGTCCGCGCCCGCTGCGCCAGCTCAGACTCGCCAACACCACCGACCTGTCGGTCACCGAGGCGACCCCGCTCCGCTTCCAGGACTACGCCCCCGCCTTCACCCTCGACGGCAAGCACCTGGTCTTCCTCTCCACCCGCTCCTTCGACCCGGTCTACGACGAACACGTCTTCGACCTCGCCTTCGTGGTCGGCGACCGCCCGCACCTGATCACCCTCGCCGCGACCACCCCGTCCCCCTTCGGACCGCAGCGCCACGGCCGCCCCTTCGAGGCCCCCGACAAGGACGAGACCCCCGACAGCGAGGGCCGCCCCACCACCCGTATCGACCTCGAAGGCCTCGCCGACCGCATCGTCCCGTTCCCCGTCGAGGCCGGCCGCTACTCCAACCTGCGCGCCGCCAAGGACGGCGTCCTGTGGCTGCGCCACCCCGTGCAGGGCGTCCTCGGCGCCACCCGCGCGACCCCCGAAGACCCGGACCCCAAAACCGAGTTGGAGCGCTACGACCTCGCCCAGCAGCGCATCGAGCACCTCGCCGGGGACGCCGAGCACTTCGAGGTCAGCGGCGACGGCAAACGCGTCCTGCTGCGCACCGACCACAAACTGCGGGTCGTCCCCAGCGACCGCCGCGCCTCCTCCGAGGACGACGACAGCGACTCGAACATCAACGTCGACCTCTCCCGCATCCGCCAGACCGTCGACCCGGCCGCCGAATGGCGCCAGATGTTCGACGAGACCGGCCGCATCATGCGCGACAACTTCTGGCGCCCCGACATGAGCGGCGTCGACTGGAACGGCGTCCTCGACCGCTACCGCCCGATCCTCGACCGCGTCGCCACCCACGACGACCTCGTCGACCTCCTCTGGGAGGTGCACGGCGAACTCGGCACCTCGCACGCCTACGTCACCCCGCGCGGCGGCTACGGCAACGGCGAACGCCAGGGACTCCTCGGCGCCGACATCTCCCGCCACGAGGACGGCAGTTGGCGTATCGACCGCGTCCTGCCCTCCGAGACCTCCGACCCGGCGGCCCGCGCCCCGCTCGCCGCACCCGGAGTCGCCGTCCGCCCGGGCGACGCGATCCTCGCCGTGGCCGGCCAACTGGTCGACCCGGTAACGGGACCGGCCCCCCTCCTGGTCGGGACAGCGGGCAAGCCCATCGAGCTGACCATCTCCCCGGCCGGCGGCGGCGACCCCCGCCACGCGGTCGTCGTCCCCCTCGCCGACGAGGAACCCCTCTACTACCACGCCTGGGTCGCCGACCGCCGCGCCTACGTCCACGAGCAGTCCGGCGGCCGCCTCGGCTACCTCCACGTCCCCGACATGCAGGCCCCCGGCTGGGCCCAGATCCACCGCGACCTGCGCGTGGAGGTGGCCCGCGAGGGCCTGGTGGTCGACGTCCGCTACAACCGGGGCGGCCACACCTCGCAACTGGTCGTGGAGAAGCTGGCCCGCCGCATCGTCGGCTGGGACCTGCCGCGAGGCATGCGCCCGTACAGCTACCCCGAGGACGCCCCTCGCGGCCCGGTCGTAGCCGTGGCCAACGAGTTCTCCGGCTCCGACGGCGACATCGTCAACGCGGCGATCAAGGCGTTGGGGATCGGTCCGGTGGTCGGCACGCGTACGTGGGGCGGAGTGATCGGCATCGACAGCAGATACCGCTTGGTCGACGGCACACTCGTCACCCAGCCCAAGTACGCGTTCTGGCTTGAGGGTTATGGGTGGGGTGTTGAGAACCATGGCGTAGACCCGGACGTCGAGGTGGTGCAGAGGCCTCAGGATTATGCGGCGGGCAGGGACACCCAGCTGGACGAAGCAATCCGCCTGGCGCTGGAGAAACTGGAGACCGTTCCCGCAAAAACCCCGCCAGGCTTGCCGACTTAGGGGCGCGGGGAACTGCGCGACCAGCCACAACGCACCCGCACTCAACGACGATACGATGCCCACCGTAAAACGCCGCTCACCTTCCGAAGGGGATCCCACATGCCAGGGGAACCGCAGAACGACTGCCTGTTCTGCAAGATCGTAGAGGGCCACATCCCGGCGACGATCGTCCGCGAAACGGACACCACCGTCGCGTTCCGGGACATCAACCCCCAGGCCCCGACCCACGTCCTGGTGATCCCCCGCGTCCACTACCCCGACGCCGCCTCCCTCGCCGCCGCCGAGCCGACGATCGCCGCCGACGTCCTGCGCGAGGCGGGCGAGGTGGCGACCGACGAGAAGCTCGACAGCTACCGCGTCATTTTCAACACGGGCACCGGCGTGGGCCAGACCGTGTTCCACGCCCACGCCCACGTCATGGGCGGCCGCGGCATGCAGTGGCCCCCCGGGTGACTCACCGTGTCCGTACGTGAATTGGTGATCCTCGGCACCGCGAGCCAGGTCCCCACCCGCCACCGCAACCACAACGGCTACCTGCTGCGCTGGGACGGCGAGGGCATCCTCTTCGACCCCGGAGAGGGCACCCAGCGCCAGATGCTCCGCGCCGGGGTCGCCGCGCACGACCTCAACCGGATCTGCGTCACCCACTTCCACGGCGACCACTCCCTCGGCCTCGCGGGCGTCATCCAGCGCATCAACCTGGACCGCGTCCCGCACCCGGTCACCGCGCACTACCCGCGCTCGGGCCAGCACTTCTTCGACCGCCTGCGCTACGCCACGGCGTACCGCGAGACGGTCGGCATCACGGAGTCCCCGGTGGCGGCGGACGGAGTGATCGCCACCACGGGGAACTACACCCTGGAGACCCACAAGCTCTCCCACCCCGTCGAGTCCTACGGCTACCGCCTCACCGAACCCGACGGCCGCCGCATGCTCTCCGACCGTCTCGCCGCGCACGGCATCAAGGGCCCGGACGTGGGCCGCATCCAGCGCGAGGGCGCCATCGGTGATGTCACGTTGGACGACGTCAGCGAGGTACGGAGCGGGCAGCGGTTCGCGTTCGTCATGGACACCCGTCTCTGTGACGGAGTACATGCCCTCGCGGAAGGCTGCGACCTCCTGGCGATCGAGTCCACGTTCCTGGACGAGGACGAGCAACTGGCCGTGGACCATGGCCACTTGACCGCCGGACAGGCGGCCAGGGTGGCGCGGGACGCCGGCGTCCGCCACCTCGTCCTCACCCACTTCAGCCAGCGCTACTCCGAGCCGGAGGAGTTCGAGCGGCAGGCGCGGGCGGCCGGGTTCGAGGGGGAGCTGACCGTGGCGCACGATCTACTCAGGGTGCCGGTTCCGAAACGGCGATAAAACACCCGTACGATACTTCGATGCCCATCCCCAAAGCCGAACTGCACCTCCACATCGAAGGCACCCTCGAACCCGAGCTGGCGTTCGCCCTCGCCGCCCGCAACGGCGTGACGCTGCCGTACGCGGACACCGAGGCGCTCCGCAAGGCGTACCTCTTCGAGGATCTCCAGTCCTTCCTGAACCTCTACTACGAGCTGATGGCCGTCCTGCGCACCGAGCGGGACTTCGAGGACCTCGCGAACGCCTATCTCGCCCGCGCCGCCGCTCAGGGCGTACGGCACGCGGAGATCTTCTTCGACCCGCAGGCCCACATCACGCGGGGCGTGGACATGGGCACGGTGGTGGAGGGCCTGTGGCGGGCGCTCGGCGACAGCGGGACCAACCACGGCATCTCTACCCGGCTGATCATGTGCTTCCTGCGCGACGAGTCCGCCGACTCGGCCATGGCAACCCTGGAGGCGGCCAAGCCGTACCTCCACCGGATCACCGGCATCGGCCTCGACTCGGCCGAGGTCGGCCACCCGCCGGTGAAGTTCCGCGAGGTCTACGAGGCCGCCGCCGCGCTGGGTCTGCGACGGGTCGCGCACGCCGGTGAGGAGGGCCCGCCGGCCTACATCACCGAGGCGCTGGACGTCCTCGGCGTCGAGCGCGTCGACCACGGGCTGCGCTGCGTGGAGGACGCGGACCTGGTCGCCCGCCTGGTCCGGGACCGCATCCCGCTCACCCTCTGCCCGCTCTCCAACGTCCGCCTGCGCGCGGTCGACGTCCTCGCCGGGCACCCGCTGCCCGCCATGCTGGACGCGGGTCTGCTCTGCACGGTCAACTCCGACGATCCGGCCTACTTCGGCGGGTACGTCGGCGACAACTTCGACGCGGTTCGCTCGGCGCTGGGCCTGGGCGAGGAGCGGTTGCGGGAGTTGGCCCGCAACTCGTTCGTCGCGTCCTTCCTGGAGGACGACGAGGAGCTGCGGGCTCGTTATGTGGCCGAGGTGGAGGCGTACGAGTTCTCATAGGCGGGTGTTGACACTGCGGGCCGGTGGGGGCTGGTCGCGCAGTTCCCCGCGCCCCTGAGGGGGCGCGCCCCCCGGGCCTCGACAGAGATCTCGACGATCGATTGAGGTAGGCGGCGCCGGCCGGAGCCCACCGCTACCGCCGTCATCGGTACCGCCACCACGATCAGCCCCGCCGCCAGGATCGCCCCCATCGCCGGGAACCCCGCCCCCGCCGACAGCACACTCCCCGTGAGCGGCCCCGCCGCCGTTCCCAGGGACGAGGCCGAGCCGACCAGGACCGCCCAACGGCCGCGCGGGTCGAGGGAGGCGGCGAGGCCGAGGACGTAGGACAGGACGATCGGGTAGAGGGTGTTCCAGGCGATCTCGCCGGTCGCGAAGGTCCTCAGGTCGTGCGCGGACGCGCTGAGCACGATGCAGCCCGCGATGAGCGCGGTGCCCGCGCCGATCGGGACCGCGCGGCCCAGCCGGGAGCCGAGCGCGCCCGCGCCGATGACGCCGACCAGGCCGGTGCCGAGGGCGATGGCGAAGACCGCGCCGACGGTGACCTCGGAGAGGTGGGCCTGGGTGAGGCCGATGCGTCCGCTGACGCCCCAGAGGGAGTTCTGCGCGAGGGACCAGCACAGCAGGGTGGCGGCGAGGACCAGTCCGGCGCGGCGGTGGGGGAGGCCCGCGGTCTCCACGCGCGTGTGCTCCGTCGCCGTCGTACGGACCGGGAGGCGTGCGGTCAGCGGCCATACGGCCAGTGCGGTCAGCGCGATCGCGGCGAGCGGCCGGCCGTGGCCCGCGCCGAGGTGCGGGACCGTGAGGTAGACGGCGCCCGCGAGCGCGGACACGCACAACAGGCCGAGCGTGGAGGCGCGGTGGGGGTCGCGTTCGGCGGCGATTCCGGACGCGGCGACCGTCGTGGCCGTACCCGATCCGAAGCCGCCGACGATCGCGCCCGCGATGACCGCGGGTACGGCGTGCGTGAGGGCGGCCGAGCCGTAGCCGAGGACGGCCAGGGCCAGGCCGATGCGGGCGAGGGTGCGCGGGCCGACCCGGTCGATACGCGAGACGAGCAGGAAGCCCGCAGCCGCCGAACTCAGCAGCAGCGCGCTCCCGACGGCACCGGCCTGCGTGGCGGACAGGGGAAGTCCGGCGTCGAGGCGGCCGACGGTGGTGGGCAGGAGGTAGGGGGCCAGGTACCCGGCCGTGAAAAGGGCGACGAGGGGCCAGGGCATGGTGGTGCGGGCGGACACGGGCGTTCCCAGGGCATGCGGAAGAAGCGGCTCAAGCAGGGGAGGGGCGACGACCGTCGACGGACAGGAACGCGCGGGCAATTTGTATCAAGCACGCGGTTGGGAAAGAAGGGCGAAAGGAGGGCGGGGGGTGTGATGTGGGGCACGTTCTGTTTGGGGTGGGGAGTTCCGGGTAAACGCGCGCCCACATCGTGGAGCTGCCCGGCGAATTCTCGGCGCTAACGCCAGTTGACCGCCCCGCCGGCCGCCCGCGCCGCCGCCTCGATCTTGGCCCTGACCTCGCGCATCACGGAGACGATCTCCCCCTCGTGCTCCGGCGTCAGCCGGACCACCGGGACCGAGCAGCTGATCGCGTCCAGCGGCGGGTTGTCGTAACGCAGCGCGAAGCCGAAGCCGACGATGCCGAGGACGCCCTCCTCGCGGTCGACCGAGTAGCCGCGGGCGCGGACCGCTGCGAGGTCGGCGGCCAGTGCCTCCCGGGTGGTGCGGGTGTTGGGGGTCGCCGCCTCGTACGGCCCGTCGGGCAGCTCCGCGTCGTCCCGTTCCGCGAGCAGTGCCTTGCCGAGGGCGCCGACATGCGCGGGCAGCCGCCGTCCCACCCGGCTGATGGTCCGCAGGTACTCGTGGGATTCGCGCGTCGCGAGGTAGGCGACGTCCCGGCCGTCCAGCCGGCCCAGGTGGATGGTCTCGCCGAGCGCCTGGGACGCCTCGTCGAGATACGGCCGTACGGTCCGCACGCGCGGGTCGGAGTCCAGATAGCTGGTGCCGGTGAGCAGGGCGTGGATGCCGATGCCGTAGAGCGAGCCGGTGCTGTCGGTGCGGACCCAGCCGTGGGCGATCAGGGTCTGGAGGAGGGCGTACATCGAGCTGCGCGGGACGCCCAGTTCGTCGGCGAGTTCCTGGAGGCGCGCGGGACGGTCGCCGCGCGCGGCCAGCAGTTCGAGCAGCTCGACCGTGCGGGCGGCGGACTTCACCTCGCGGACGCCACCGGGCTCTGACATGGGGAGATGGTAGCGAGCGGTGACCGAGGCGCGACGGGCCCCATTGACGGCTGCGGTTCGCGTACCTAACCTTTGTCTTCATACGTGGATGATGTCTACATAGGGAGATGGCCAGGAGATGGCCCAGGTGAACGGCGAAACGGCGACCGTGGTGCGCAGGCTGCGGGACGGGATGGCGGGCGGAGTGCTCTCCTTCCCGCTCACCTCCTTCCACGACGACGGCTCCCTCGACCCCGACGGCTTCCGCGCCCATGTCGCCGCCCAGACCGCCACCGGCCCCGGCGCGGTCTTCCCGGCCTGCGGCACCGGCGAGTTCTTCTCGCTCGACGAGGACGAGTACCGGCAGGTCGTCACCATCGCCGTCGAGGAGGCGGCCGGCCGCCTGCCCGTCGTCGCCGGTGTCGGCTACGGCTGGGCGCAGGCCGCCCGCTTCGCCCGCATCGCCGAGGATGCCGGCGCCGACGCGCTCCTGGTCCTCCCGCACTACCTCGTCGCCGCCCCGCAGGACGGCCTGGTGGCCCAGCTGGGGCAACTCGCCGCCCGCACCCGGCTCCCGCTCATCGCCTACCAGCGCGGCCAAGTCGCCTATACGGCAGGCTCGTTGAGGCGGATCGCGGAGATCCCCGGCGTCATCGGCCTCAAGGACGGCCACAGCGACCTCGACCGGCTGCAACGCCTCACCCTCGCCGCCCCCGAGGGCTTCCTCTTCTTCAACGGCGCCTCCACCGCCGAGATCCAGGCCCGCGCCTACGGCACCGTCGGCGTCCCCGCCTACTCCTCCGCCGTCCACGCCTTCGCCCCTGAGATCGCGAACGCCTTCTTCGCCGCGCTGCGGGACGGCGACGACAAGACGGTCGAGAAACTGCTCCGCGAGTTCTACGTCCCGTTCGTCGAACTCCGCGACCGGGTACCGGGATACGCGGTCTCCCTCGTCAAGGCGGCGGCCCGGCTGCGCGGTCGCCCGGTGGGCCCCGTACGCGCCCCGCTCACCGACCCCACGGCCGCCGACCTGGCCGACCTCACCGCCCTGCTCACCACCGGACTCGACCTCGTAGGAGCCGCGCTGTGAACCTCACCATCGCCGACGTCCGGCTCACCCCGATCCTGGTCGCCGACCCGCCGCTGCTCAACACGCAGGGCGTCCACCAGCCCTACACCCCCCGCCTGATCGTCGAGATCGAGACCGCCGACGGGATCACCGGCCTCGGCGAGACGTACGGCGACACCAAGTACCTGGAGCTGGCCCGGCCGTACGCCGAGAAACTGATCGGCCGTCAAGTCTCCGACCGCAACGGCCTGTTCACCGTCGCCGACGAGGTCGCGGTCGACAGCTCCCGGACCTCCTCGCAGGTCGACGTCGGCGGACTGCGCGGCGTCCAGACCGCCGACAAGCTGCGACTGTCCGTCGTCTCCGCCTTCGAGGTCGCCTGCCTCGACGCCCTGGGCAAGGCACTCGGCCTCCCCGTGCACGCGCTGCTCGGCGGCAAGGTGCGGGACGCGGTGGAGTACAGCGCCTACCTGTTCTACAAGTGGGCCGACCACCCCGAGGGCGTGGCGAGCGAGAAGGACGACTGGGGCGCGGCCCTCGACCCGGCCGGAGTCGTCGAGCAGGCGCGGAAGTTCAAGGAGCGCTACGGCTTCACCTCCTTCAAGCTCAAGGGCGGGGTCTTCCCGCCCGACGAAGAGATCGCCGCCGTACGGGCGTTGGCCGCCGCCTTCCCCGACCACCCTCTGCGCCTCGACCCCAACGGCGCCTGGTCCGTGGAGACTTCACTGAAGGTGGCGAAGGAACTCGGGGACGTCCTCGAATACCTGGAGGACCCGGCGCTGGGCACCCCCGCCATGGCCGAGGTGTCCGCAGGGACCGACGTGCCGCTCGCCACCAACATGTGCGTGACGACCTTCGCCGAGATCAAGGAGGCGTTCACGCGCGATGCCGTACAGGTGGTGCTCTCCGACCACCACTACTGGGGCGGACTGCGCAACACCCAGCAACTCGCCGCCATCTGCCGCACGTTCGGCGTCGGCATCTCCATGCACTCCAACACCCACCTCGGCATCAGCCTCGCCGCGATGACCCACGTCGCCTCGACCGTGCCGAACCTCCACCACGCCTGCGACTCCCACTACCCCTGGCAGTCCGAGGACGTCCTCACCGAGCGCCTCACCTTCACCGACGCCAAGGTCACCGTCTCCGACGCGCCCGGCCTCGGCGTCGAACTCGACCGCGCCAAGCTCCAGTTGCTGCATCGGCGGTGGCTCGACGACGACGGAGCCCTGCGCGAGCGCGACGACGCGGCGGCGATGCGGATCACCGACCCGGAGTGGGTCACCCCCTCGATGCCCCGCTGGTAGGAACCGCGTGACCGGATCCGGACGTGCCCGTCACGGGCGGCCGAGGGGCGTTCGCGCGCCGCCGTACGGCCCGGACCTGCGGTTCCCGACACCGGCGCGACGGGCGGGTCCGGAGCGGGAGCCGCCCTCATACGTGCGTGGTGGTGCACACTGGCCTGATCCGCATCACGTCAGGGAGCGCACCGTGACCGCGTCCACCGGAAAGGGATCGTCGGCCGACCAGGAGGGCGACCGGGAGGCCGACCGGGAGAGGAGATCCTGTCCCGCCCAGGTCGACCCCCTCGCCGGACTGCGCGCGCCGGACGACCCGCCCTGGGACGTGTACCTCACCGGCACCGTCTTCCTCGACATCATCTTCACCGGCCTCGAAACCGCCCCCGTGCGCGGCACCGAGTCCTGGGCCCGCGGCATGGGCTCCAGCCCCGGCGGAGTGGCGAACATGGCCACCGCGCTCGCCCGCCTCGGCCTGCGCACCTCCCTCGCCGCGGCCTTCGGCGACGACCACTACGGCGAGTACTGCTGGGACGCGCTGGAACAGGGCGAGGGCATCGACCTCTCCGCCTCCCGCTCGGTACCCGGCTGGCACTCCCCGGTCACCGTGTCGATGGCCTACGAGGGCGAACGCACGATGGTCTCCCACGGCCACGAGCCGCCCCCGGAGACCGAGTTCAGCGAAGGCGGCGCCCCCGACTGCCCGCCCCGTGCGCGTGCCGCCGTCGCCTCCCTCACCCCCGGCAAGCAGGCCCCCTGGGTCGCCCAGGCCGCGAGCGAGGGCACCCGGATCTTCGCCGACGTCGGCTGGGACGAGACCGGAGCCTGGGACCTCGCCGGACTCGCCGACCTCGCCCACTGCGAGGCCTTCCTCCCGAACGCCGAGGAAGCCATGCGCTACACCGGCGCCGACTGCCCCCGCGCCGCCGCCCACGCCCTCACCGAACACGTACCGCTCGCCGTCGTCACCCTCGGCGCGGACGGCGCCTACGCCGTGGACCGCCGCACCGGTGAGTCCGCGTCCGTCCCCGCCATCGCCGTCGAGGCCCTCGACCCCACGGGCGCCGGCGACGTCTTCGTGGCCGGCTTCGTCACCGGCACCCTGGCCGGCTGGCCGCTCGCCGACCGCCTCGCCTTCGCCGGCCTCACCGCCGCCCTCTCCGTCCAGGAGTTCGGCGGCTCCCTCTCCGCCCCCGGCTGGTCCGAGATCGGCGCCTGGTGGCGCAAGGTCCAGTCCGTCGAGGGCCAGGACCCGACGGCCCTGCACCGGTACGCCTTCCTGGCCGGCCTCGTCCCCGAGGAACAGGACGAGGCCAGCCCCTGGCCACTGCGGCGGGCGGTGCCGACGATCGGGTTCGGGCGGTCGACGTAGGGCGGACCGAGGGAGCTCAGACCACCCGTCGCTCCAGCTCGGTCACCGTCTCGTGGATCGTGGTGAGGGCGTCGTGGCGGGCGTACTCGGCGGCCAGGACCGCGGCGCGCTTGCGGTAGGACGGTTCGGTGAGCACCGTGTCGACCGCCGCGCGTACGTCCTGCGCGGCGGGGCGCTGGGTGGCCAGGTTGATCGCCGCGCCCGTCCACGCGGCACGCGCCGTCACCTCGGTCTTGTCCTCCGTCTGGCCCGCCAGCACCATCGGCACACCGCGGCCGAGCGCCTGCTGCACCCCGCCGTACCCGCCGTTGCTCACCAACACGTCGGTGTGCGGCAGCAGTTCGTCGAAGGGGACGAACTCGGCCACGCGCGCGTTCGCCGGCACCCGGTCGAGCTCGGCGGCGCGCCCCAGCGTCGCGACCACCAGGACGTCCAGGTCGGCCAGCGCGTCGAGGGTCGGCTGGACCAGCTCGGTGAAGTCGACGTTCGCCGCGGTCCCCTGGGACACCACGACCACCCGGGGCGCAGACACCACCTCGTCCCACCACTCGGGAAGCCCGGCCTTCTGACCCGACCCGGCGGGCAGCGCGCCGACATAGCGGACCGAGTCCGGCAGATCGCCGCGCGGATAGTCCAGCGGCGCGATCGACAGTTGCAGGAACCGGTCCGGCACGCGCGACATGCCGTCCAGGACGAACGGCACCGGCTCCGTCGCCCCACAGGAGGCGAGCACCTTCACCAGATGTTCCTGCGTCGAACCGAACACCTTCTCCCGAACCATCGTGTTCGCCGCCCGGTTGCGCTCCCTGCCCTCCGGCGAGCTGTCCGGTGGCAGACCGAGCCCGAACGGCGCCGTGTCCTCACTGCTGATCGTGAGCGGCACCACCCCGAGCCCGACCACCGCGGCCGGCCGCAGCCCGCCCGCCCCGAAGCGCGTCGGCCACGCCCCGAGGAAACCCGTCTCGTGCAGCAGCACGACCGGCTCCCCGTCGGTCTCCGCCTCCGCGAGCAGCCCCTGCACCGTACGGTGCTGATCCGGCACCGGATCGATGAACAGGTGCCGCAGCCCGAAGCCCAGCAGCTCCGGGCCCGGCGGTATCGAGGGGATCTCCGGGAACAGCGCCGGCACATCGTCGCCGTCGAAGTCGGCCGCACCCAGTAACGGCGCGAACCGCGCGCCGACCGCCTCGACCGCCTCGCGGTACTTCGAACCGGTGGTCACCGTGACGTGGTGACCGCGTCGCACGAGATCGGCGGCGATCGCCCGTACCGGAGTGAAATGACCGTAGATCGGCGATGCGGCGAGAACAACTCGCGTCATGGAAAGCCCCCTTGGAGTGCACGATCTTGACCCGCACCATCCTGGGACAGCCCGGTCGGCAGGGGAAGCGAATACAATCGCTACCGCTTATCGCGGATGGTGATGACCGGATCCTCGGGATGAACGGACCGTCATGGAACTACGGCAGATCAGGGCGTTCGTCGTCGTCGCCGACGAGGCGAGCTTCACGCGCGCGGCGGCCAGGCTGAACGTGGTCCAGTCCGCGGTGTCGGCCACGGTGCGCAACCTGGAGCGGGAGCTGGGCGCGCAGCTCCTGGAGCGCACGACCCACCACGTGCGGCTGACCCCGGCCGGCCGGCTGTTCCTGCCCGAGGCACGGCGGACGCTCGCGGCGGCGCAGGAGGCCCGGCACGTCCTGGAGCAGTTGCGCGGGGGCCTGCGCGGCGAGGTACGCCTCGGGCTGATCCAGACACCGCAGAACGTCGTCGTGCATCCGGCCGCCCTCATCGCGGCATTCCGGGACGGCCACCCCGGCGTGACCGTGTCCGTACGGACCGGCGGCAGCGTCCAGCACGCGGAGGACCTGCGCCGCGGACGCCTCGACATCGCCTTCGTCGTCCTGCCGCCGGAGGCGACGGCCGGACTCGACCTGTACGTCCTCAGGTCGGAGAAGATGCAACTGCTCTGCCACGCCGACCACCCGCTGTCCGGCCGCGACCACGTCGAGCTGGCCGAACTCGTCGCCGAGCCGTTCGTCGAGACACCGGCGAGCTGGGGCAACCGCCTGGCGACCGACGCGGCCTTCGCCCGGGCCGGCCTCAGCCGCCGTATCGCCTACGAGATAGGAGACGTGGCGAGCTTCGTCTCCCTCGTCAAGTACCGCCTGGGCGTGGCCATCGCGCCGATGTCGTTCGTCGAGCGCGAGGAGGAGATACGGGGGATCCCGCTCGGCGCCGACGCGCCCGCGCTGGCCCTCGCGCTGGCCGTGCCCGAGGACCACCCGTTGAGCGCACCGGCGACGGCACTGCTCCAGGTGGCCAGGGAGATGCACGAGTCAGGGTCGTAGGCGGGCGTACCCGGCCATGCCCCCCGACCCGGCGACCGCGTCGGGAGCGTAACGTTCCTGCGCGGCTGCGGCCGACCCGGTCAGCTCGGCCCGGCCGCCCGCTCCACCACCCCGACGACCTCTTCCCGTACGGCCTCGAAGACCGCCTCCGGCAGCGTGCCCAGCGGGGTGAGCGCCAGGGCGCCGAGAATCCGGCGGACATCCGTGTCGTAGGGAACGACCTCGCTCAGCACGTCGTACCCGTCACGCACCGCGACCCGCAGAACGGGCCGCTCCGCCCCCGTCACGGCGACCGCGACCACGAACGGAACCTCGCCCCGCAGCACACCGGCCAGCTTGCGATAACCGCTGGCCACCGGCTCCCGCCAGCGCAGACTCAGCAGCAGCGGGCGCTTCGCCAGCAACTCGGCGAGATCGGTTTCGACGGGACCGTCCGGTTCCAGGACCACCGCGCGGGCGTCCAGCACCAGCGCGGGCGGCAGCAGACAGCGCAGCGTGCTGCCCACTATGTTCCCGCCGACCGTCGCGGCCCGGCGCACCGCACCCGTCCCCACCCCGGCCGCCGCCCGCCGCAGCACCTCCGGCACCCGCGCGTCGATCTCGTGCAGCAGTACGGCCGCGCCCAGCGTCCCGTCCCCGACCACTCTCGCCTCGGGCACCTCCCGCAGCGACACCGCCTGCTCCGGGAAGCCGTCCCGTTGCCAGGAGGCCCACACGAGCGTCGCCCCACCGACGGGCACCGCCCCCTCGGCCAGACACTCCTGCGCTTCGGACACGGACGTGGGCAGACGCACGAACACAGCGGCCGACCTGCTTTCCCTGCATGACTCACCTGACGGACACAGCGCATTGTCCGTACATACGAGGGGGCGCGAACAGGGCTCACGGCGTCACCCTGTGCACCCTCCCTGCGCCGGGTACGCCACCCGGAACACACGCGTCCACCCGGTATTTCGTGGCCCTACGGTCACCGAAAAGCCCTACGGCGTTGTCAGTGGCCCGGCGTACCCTGGAAATCACCAGGCCGCCCTTGTGGCGGGCGAGTCGTTTCGAGGAGGACGAGCAAGGCCTACAGAGCCGGCCCATGACTCAGACACCCACAGCTCACACCCCCGCGCAGGGACAGGCGAGAGCAGAGATCACCGTCCCCGCCCAGCACGCCATGGTGACCCTCCTGGGATCCGGCGACGCTCTCCTGCGGGTGATCGAGAAGGCCTTCCCGGCGGCCGACATCCACGTCCGGGGCAACGAGATCAGCGCGGTCGGCGATGCCCGTGAAGTCGCCCTCATCCAGCGCCTGTTCGACGAGATGATGCTGGTGCTCCGCACCGGGCAGCCGATGACGGAGGACGCAGTGGAACGCTCGATCGCCATGCTCAGGGCGAGCGAGAACGGGGATGGACCTGAGGAGACACCGGCCGAGGTGCTCACCCAGAACATCCTGTCCTCGCGAGGCCGCACGATCCGCCCCAAGACCCTCAACCAGAAGCGCTACGTCGACGCGATCGACAAGAACACGATCGTCTTCGGCATCGGCCCCGCCGGCACCGGCAAGACCTACCTCGCCATGGCCAAGGCCGTCCAGGCCCTCCAGGCCAAGCAGGTCAGCCGCATCATCCTGACCCGCCCGGCGGTCGAGGCGGGCGAGCGCCTGGGCTTCCTCCCCGGCACCCTCTACGAAAAGATCGACCCGTACCTGCGCCCCCTCTACGACGCCCTGCACGACATGCTCGACCCCGAGTCGATCCCGAAGCTGATGGCAGCGGGGACGATCGAGGTGGCGCCGCTGGCGTACATGAGGGGCCGTACCCTTAATGATGCTTTCATCATCCTCGACGAGGCCCAGAACACGAGCCCCGAGCAGATGAAGATGTTCCTCACCCGGCTCGGGTTCGAGTCGAAGATCGTGATCACCGGTGACGTGACGCAGGTGGACCTGCCGAGCGGGACGAAGTCGGGGCTGCGGCAGGTGCAGGACATCCTGGAGGGTGTCGACGACGTGCACTTCTCCCGCCTGTCGTCGGCGGACGTCGTACGGCACAAGCTGGTCGGCCGTATCGTCGACGCGTACGAGAAGTACGACAGCGAGAACGGTACGGAGAACGGCACCCACAAGGGTGCCCGTGACAAGCGGAAGTAGATCAGCACGACCATGTCGATCGACGTCAACAACGAGTCCGGAACCGAGGTCGACGAGCAGGCGATCCTCGACATCGCCCGCTACGCGCTCGCGCGGATGCGCATCCACCCGCTCTCCGAACTGTCGGTGATCGCCGTGGACGCCGACGCCATGGAGCAGCTGCACATCCAGTGGATGGACCTGCCGGGTCCGACCGATGTCATGTCCTTCCCGATGGACGAACTGCGTCCGCCGAGCAAGGACGACGAGGAGCCTCCGCAGGGGCTCCTCGGTGACATCGTGCTGTGCCCGGAGGTCGCCACGAAGCAGGGCGCCGAGGCCGAGACGCAGCACACCATGGACGAGGAGCTCCAACTCCTCACCGTCCACGGTGTGTTGCACCTCCTCGGCTACGACCACGAGGAGCCCGACGAGAAGGCCGAGATGTTCGGTCTTCAGGCGGCGATCGTGGACGGCTGGCGGGCGGAGAAGGGCCATGACGGTCCGTCCCCGGCGCCGACCGTCTCATAGGCGACAAGCGCGCTGATGAATCCTCAGATCGTCCTCGGTGCCGTCGCCCTTGTCGTGGTCGCCTGGCTCGCCGCCTGCGCGGAGGCGGGCCTCGCGCGCGTCTCCAGCTTCCGCGCCGAGGAGGCCGTACGGTCCGGCCGGCGCGGCAGCGCGAAGCTCGCGCAGGTCGCCGCCGACCCGACCCGCTATCTCAATGTCGCGCTGCTGGTCAGGGTGGCCTGCGAGATGGCCGCCGCCGCGCTGGTCACCTACGAGTGCCTGCACGTGATCCGCGGGACCGCGCCCGCGCTGCTCGCGGCGATCGGTGTCATGGTCCTCGTGTCGTACGTCGCGGTGGGGGTGTCCCCGCGCACCATCGGGCGGCAGCATCCGCTGAACACGGCGACCGCGGCGGCGTACGTGCTGCTGCCGCTCGCGCGGATCATGGGCCCGATCCCGTATCTGCTGATCCTGATCGGCAACGCGCTCACGCCCGGCAAGGGTTTCCGGCGCGGTCCGTTCGCGTCCGAGGCCGAGCTGCGGGCGCTGGTGGACCTCGCCGAGAAGGAGTCGCTGATCGAGGACGAGGAGCGCCGGATGGTGCACTCGGTCTTCGAGCTCGGCGACACCCTCGTGCGTGAAGTCATGGTCCCCCGCACGGACTTGGTGGTCATCGAGCGCTACAAGACGATCCGCCAGGCCCTCACCCTCGCGCTCCGCTCCGGCTTCTCGCGCATTCCGGTGACCGGGGAGAGCGAGGACGACATCGTCGGGATCGTGTACCTGAAGGACCTGGTCCGCAAGACGCACATCAGCCGGGACGCCGAGTCGGAGCTGGTGTCGACGGCCATGCGCCCGGCGTCCTTCGTCCCGGACACCAAGAACGCCGGTGATCTGCTGCGCGAGATGCAGCAGGAGCGCAATCACGTGGCCGTCGTCATCGACGAGTACGGCGGCACGGCAGGCATCGTCACCATCGAGGACATCCTGGAGGAGATCGTCGGCGAGATCACCGACGAGTACGACCGGGAGCTCCCTCCGGTGGAGGAGCTGGGCGACGACCGCTACCGGGTGACCGCGCGACTGGACATCGGCGACCTGGGGGAGCTCTACGGCTTCGAGGCCTACGACGACGAGGACGTGGAGACGGTCGGCGGACTGCTCGCGAAGGCGCTGGGCAGGGTCCCGATCGCCGGTGCCTCCTCCGTCGTGGAACTGCCGGACGGCCGCGAACTGCGCCTCACGGCGGAGGCCTCGGCGGGCCGCCGCAACAAGATCGTCACGGTGCTGGTGGAGCCGGTGGGCTCGGCCGGCGCCGAGGAGAAACCGGAGGAGTGACGCGGGTGACGGAGGCCGACGGGGGACCGGTGGCCCGGATGCGGGTGATCAACAGCGGTACGGCGATGCTGGAGTTGATCCTTGAGCCCTACGGCAGCGACCACTGGCTGCGGCCCGGGGAGACCTTCGTGGTCGTGACGTACGGCTTCGGCGACAGCGAGCCCTTCGAGGTCGAGCACGAACCGGCGACGGTGACGGTGAACCTCGGCGGCCACGGATATGTGACCGACCTGCACGGCGACGAGATCGACTGCGCCCACGGCCGCCCGGCGACCGGCGAGGAGACGACCGTATGACCCCCGGCGGACTGCGTGACTTCTGCCTCTCCTTCAACGCGGCGGTGGAGGACTTCCCCTTCTCCCCCGAGATGTCCGTCTTCAAGGTCCTGGGCAAGCTCTTCGCCCTGACCCGGCTGGACGGGCGGCCCCTCACGGTCAACCTCAAGTGCGACCCGGAGGACGCGATCCGGCTCCGGGAGGAGTACGAGGGGCTGATCGTCCCCGGGTATCACATGAACAAGCGGCACTGGAACACGGTGACGGTGGACGGGGACCTTCCGGACCGGGTTCTCAGGGAGCTGATCGAGGACTCGTACGACCTGGTCGTCGCGGGGTTGCCGCGGGCCGAACGGCTCCGCCTCGACCGGCCCTGAGGGACGCGCGAGGCCGGTCCTTCGTATGCTCTGTCCATGACCGACAGCAGCGCGCTTGACCCCGAGGACCGCAAGATCGTCACCCTGGCCCGTTCGGCCCGGGCCCGCAACGGTGTGCCCGAGGGCGCCGCTGTGCGGGACGAGACCGGGCGGACGTATGTCGCCGGGACGGTCGCCCTCGAGTCGCTGAAGCTGAGCGCGTTGCAGACGGCGGTGGCGATGGCGGTGGCGTCCGGCGCGAAGTCGCTGGAGGCGGCGGCGGTGGTGACGGAGGCGGAGTCCGCGTCGGCGGAGGACCGGGCGGCCGTACGGGATCTGGGCGGGCCGGAGACGCCTGTGCTGGTGGCCGCGCCGGACGGGGTTGTGCGGCGGACGGTGACCGCGGGCTGACACGCCCCCACTCGCCGGACCGTAACCGTGTCCGGAATTAACCCGTCCAGATTTCGCCCTTGCTCTCTCCGCGTCTCCCGCGCATCAATGGAACCGTAAGTTCCGACGGACCGTCAGATTCTGCTCGTGTGGCGCACCGCACCGCGTCCGTGAGTGGGGCTGAGGTGTTTCTCCCGTCCATCCCCACATGGCGTTCCCAGACTCGGGAAGGGATCCGGATCCATGAAAGGCAAGCTGAGAAGCAAGCGAATCGGAACGGGTGCGGCACTGGTGACGGGGGTCCTCGCGGCCACCTCGCTGGCGTTCGCGCCCAGCGCGCTCGCCGTCACTCCCCAGACGGCGACGATCACCGCGGACTGCGGCATCTTCGGCGGCGGTGCGGCCACACTCACGGCCACGCAGGACGGGACGGCGGCCACGATCACCGTCAACTCGTCCATCACTGCTCCGCTGCCCCTGGCGCAGGACTCGATCGCCTCCACCTTCACCTTCGTGAACGCGAGCGGCGGCACCACCGACTTCAGCGGGACGGTGAACCCGGCCATGGCGACCGGCGACGCCGTCACCGTCGGCCCGCTCAGTGGCACCGTCGCCTCCGGTGACAGCCTGGAGGCGTACGGCGGCTCGCTGAAGATGACCATCTTCGGTATCGCCGTGACCTGTACGGCCACCGCGGCGCAGTCGCCGGGCCCGTTCGTGTTCGACTGAGAAGTCGCCCGAGAAGTCGCCCGACAATTCCCCCCACGGGCTCAACTGGGCCGTCAGCTCCCGCTGTTGGGCGGGAGCTGACGGTCCATCAGTTTATTTGTCCGTCTCCATTGACTTCTCACGCGATCCCCACATCAATGCCCCCTGTGGGCGCGGACGAGCCGCTGTGCCCACCGTCCTCAGGAGGGGGCACAGCCATGGCTACGACAACCCGAAGACGCCGTTGGGCGTCGGTGCTCGGGGTGACCGCGCTCGCGGTCGCCACGGGCGGCGCGCTGGCCTGTCCGGCCGGCGCGTCGACGAACGTGGACTTCGCCACGCACTGCATCCCGCCGGCGGTGGCGGGCATCCCGCCGATCGACGGCACCACGACCGCCGCGATCACGGTGGACAACACCGCGCCGAAGGTCGGCGACACGGTCACCGTGACCTACACCGTGGTCAAGCCGGCCGCCAGCAACCCGACGGCGATCGCCCTGCCGGCCGACATCATGACGCCGACCGGGAAGGTCACCCTCGGCGGTGCCCAGACCGGCAGTGTCACGGTCGCCGGGCCCAAGAAGAACGACCCGGTGCCGGGCAACGGCGCCTTCCCGTCGTTCTCCATGACCGGCACCTTCACGGTCACCACTCCGGGCGCGATCACCCTCTCGCCCGGCGACTACAACATCCACACCAGCTACATCCTTGAGCTGGACACCCCCTGCACGGTGACGAACCCGCCGGCGCCGGTCTCCGAGACCGTCACCGCGACCGCCACCGTCCCGGTCAACACCCGTGCGATCAGCCTGGGTTCGGCCTCCGGCAACGCAGGTGACAGCGTCACCGTCACCGGCAGCAACTTCACCCCGGGTGCCACCGTGACCCTGGCCGGACGGTCCGGCAGCGCCCAGACCGCGGACACGGCGACCGTCACGGCATCCAGTGCCGGCACCATCAGCGGCTCGCTGGTCGTCAACGACAAGACGACGACCGGGATCGTGGCGTACGAGGGCAGTGCGTGGAGTGCCGATCTGGGTGCCGGTCCGGCCGCCTATGTCGTCAACGACACCACGCCCGTTCCGCCGGGGAGTCAGAAGCTGACGACCACCGTCAAGGCGGGCAGTCTGTCGATGTCGCAGGCCGGGGACGCCGTGGGCCTCTCCGCCGTCGACTTCGGCAAGGGCGGTGCCTCCACGGGCGCCCTCAACACGGTGACGGTCCAGGACTTCCGCGGCGGACCCGCGGGCTGGTCCCTGACCGGCAAGGTCACCGACTTCACCGGTCCCGGCGCCAAGATCGATGCCGGGGCGCTGAGTTGGACTCCCGCCTGCGCCACCAAGGCGGGCAGCCCGAGCACCTGTGTCGCCGGTTCGGCCGGCACGGTGGGCTCTTCGGGTGCGACGCTCGCGTCCACGCCCGACGGGACGGTCACCGGCGGCGAGTTCACCGTCGACGCCGGACTCTCCCTGAACGTACCGGCGTTCACGCCTCCGGGCTCGTACTCCGGCGTTCTGACGCTCACGCTCACCTGACCGTCCGAACTCACCTCCGGTGGCCGGGCGCCCGCACCCGCCCGACCGCCGCACACCACGTCCGTGGGGGTCCGCACCCATGCGCAAGCTGTACGTCCTCCTCCTGAGTCTGTGCTTCGGCGTGCTCGCCGCGCCGTCGTCCCACGCCGCCGACAACGGCAGTTGGTCCGTGTACCCGGCCGCCTCGCAGATCGCCGCGCGGCCGTACTTCTATCTCTCCGCCGACCCCGGCCAGACCATCCAGGACAAGGTGGTCGTCGCCAACAAGACGGCGCAGCCCCTCACCTTCCGCCTCTACGCGGCCGACGCCTACAACACCGCGCGCGACGGCGGGTTCGCCGTGCGGACGGTGAAGGAGAAGATGCGCGGGGTGGGCGCGTGGGCGAAGCCCACCAAATCCCAAGTCACCGTCCCCGCCCACAAGTCGGTCACCGTGCCGTTCACCCTGCACGTGCCCGAAGGCGCCGAACCGGGCGACCACCCGGGCGCGTTGGTCGCCCTCGACGAGCGCGTCGACAAGGGCGACGGATCACTCGCGCTCGGCGTACAGCGGGCCGTCGGCGCCCGTGTCTACCTCCGGGTGAGCGGACCCACACTGCCCGCGCTCGCCGTCGAGCACGTCCACATCGCCCATCACCAGCCGCTGGTACCGGGGTTGGGGAGCAGCGAAGCGACGATCTCCTACACGCTGCACAACACCGGCAACGTCACCCTCGACCCGAAGGTGACGCTGAAGGCGCAGGGTCTGTTCGGCCGGACGCTGCTCTCGCGCGGACTGACCCGGATCCCGGCCGAGTTGCTGCCCGGGCAGAGCGTGAAGCTGACCGAGCCGTGGAAGGGGGCGCCCCAACTCGACTGGGGCGACGTCACGTTGACCGCGAGCGCGACCGGTACGAAGCAGTCGGCGAGCGCGTCGTTCTTCGCGCTGCCCTGGCTCGCGGCGGCGCTGCTGCTCGCGGTCGGGTTCGTCGGGGGAGTGCTGGCGGTCAGAGCGCGTCGGGGCCGCGCTCGCCCGTCCGTACCCGTACGACCGTCTCGACCGGAATCGACCACACCTTCCCGTCCCCGATCTTCCCCGTCTGCGCGGCCTTGACGATCGCGTCGATCACGGCGTCCGAGTCCGCGTCGTCGACGACGACCTCGATCCGCACCTTCGGCACGAGGTCGACGCGGTACTCGGCGCCCCGGTACACCTCGGTGTGCCCGCGCTGCCGGCCGTAGCCGCTGGCCTCGGTGACGGTCAGGCCGTGCACGCCGAGCTCCTGGAGCGCCGTCTTGACCTCGTCGAGGCGGTACGGCTTGACGATCGCGGTGATGAGCTTCATGGCTGGGACGTGACCTTCTGGAGGGAGGGGACGGACGGGCCGACCGGGGCTCCGTGCCCCAGGACGCCGTGATCGTATGCGGTCTCTGCGTGCACCGTAAGGTCCAGCCCCGTCCGCTCCTCCTCTTCACTCGCCCGCAGCCCCATCACCCTGTCGAGCAGCTTCCCGATCCCGTACGTCACGAGGAACGCGTACGCCCCTACGGCGGCCACGGCCACCAGCTGCTTGCCGAGCTGGGCGAGCCCGCCGCCGTAGAGGAGCCCTTCCGGGCCGCCGGTCATCGAGGTGACCGCGAAGACGCCGATCAGGAGGGTGCCGATGACGCCGCCGACCAGGTGGACGCCGACGACGTCGAGCGAGTCGTCGTAGTTCAGCCTGAACTTCCAGCCGACCGCGTACGAGCAGACGGCACCGGCGGTGAGGCCGACGACCAGCGCGCCGAGGAGCGAGACCGAGCCGCAGGACGGGGTGATGGCGACCAGGCCGGCGACCGCGCCGGAGGCCGCGCCCAGGGTGGTGGGGTGGCCGTCGCGCTTCTGCTCGACGAAGAGCCAGCCGAGGAGGCCGGTGCAGCCGGCGGCGAGCGTGTTGAGGAAGGCCGCGGCGGCGAGGCCGTTGGCGCCGAGCGCGGAGCCCGCGTTGAAGCCGAACCAGCCGAACCAGAGCAGGCCCGCGCCCAGCATGACCATGGGGAGGTTGTGCGGCCGCATGGCGTCCTTCTTGAAGCCGAGGCGGGGGCCGACCACCAAGCACAGGGCCAGCCCGGAGGCTCCGGACGTGATCTCGACCGGGAGGCCGCCCGCGAAATCGAGGGCGCCGAGGTGCGCCGCGATCCAGCCGCCCGGGCCCCACACCCAGTGCGCGACGGGAACGTATACGAGCAGCGCCCAGACCGGCACGAAGACCAGCCACGCCCCGAACCGCACCCGGTCCGCGACCGCGCCGCTGATCAGCGCGGCCGTGATGATCGCGAAGGTGAGCTGGAAGGTGGCGAAGAGGAGGGTGGGGACGGTGCCGTGGACGGAGTCCGGGCCGAGGCCCGCCATGCCGGCGTGCTTGAGGCCGCCCAGCAGCCCGCCGCCGATGTCGTCCCCGAACGCGAGCGAGTAACCGGCCGCCAGCCACACCACCGTGACCAGGGCGATCGACACGAAACTCATCATCAGCATGTTGAGGACGCTCTTCGTGCGGACCATGCCGCCGTAGAAGAGGGCCAGGCCCGGGGTCATCAGCAGGACCAGGGCGGTGGCGGCGAGCAGCCAGGCGGTGTCGCCGGTGTCGATGCGCCCGGCGGCGAGTGCGGCGGTGGGGGTCACGGTCGTCACGGTCGTCTCCAACGGTGTGGGGGCTCGTCAGAGGGTCACCGGCCTGGGTTTCCGGTTGTGCACGTCCGTGTTTCCGTGACGTTTCATTGCGTCGGGGTTACCGAAAGCTCACCGTGTGAGGCTCCGGTGGACTGTTGTGCGGCGCGGGCCTGTGGATCAGGGACAATGGGCGCCATGAGCGTTCGTACCCCGTCATCCAAGCCGTCCGCGTCGTCGGAGGCTCCTCACCGCGCCGGCTTCGCCTGCTTCGTGGGCCGCCCCAACGCGGGCAAGTCCACCCTTACGAATGCTCTGGTCGGCCAGAAGGTGGCGATCACCGCCAACCAGCCGCAGACCACGCGGCACACGGTCCGCGGCATCGTCCACCGGCCGGACGCGCAGCTGATCCTGGTCGACACCCCTGGCCTGCACAAGCCGCGCACGCTGCTCGGGCAGCGGCTCAACGACATCGTCCGCACGACGTGGGCCGAGGTCGACGTCATCGGCTTCTGTCTGCCGGCGAACGAGAAGCTGGGCCCGGGCGACCGTTTCATCGCGAAGGAACTGGCGTCCATCAAGAAGACGCCGAAGATCGCGATCATCACGAAGACCGACCTCGTCGACTCGAAGACCCTCGCCGAGCAGCTCATCGCCGTCGACCAGCTCGGCAAGGAGCTGGGGTTCGAGTGGGCGGAGATCGTGCCGGTGTCGGCGGTCGCGGACCAGCAGGTGGATCTGCTGGCGGACCTGCTCATCCCGCTGCTCCCGGAGGGGCCGGCGCTCTACCCCGAGGGTGACCTCACCGACGAGCCCGAGCAGGTCATGATCGCGGAACTGATCCGTGAGGCGGCGCTGGAGGGTGTGCGTGACGAACTCCCGCACTCCATCGCCGTCGTCGTCGAGGAGATGCTGCCCCGCGAGGACCGGCCCGCCGACAAGCCGCTCCTCGACATCCACGCCTTCGTCTACATCGAGCGGCCGAGCCAGAAGGGCATCATCATCGGCCCGAAGGGCGCGCGGCTGAAGCAGGTCGGGATCAAGTCGCGCAAGCAGATCGAGGCGTTGCTGGGGACGCCGGTGTTCCTGGACCTGCATGTGAAGGTGGCGAAGGACTGGCAGCGGGATCCTCGGCAGTTGCGGAAGCTGGGGTTCTAGAGGCCGGTTGGGGTTCTGCGGGCTTTTTCGCCCCCGCCGCCCCTACCCGTCCCGTCCTTCTGGGGCTCCGCCCCAGACCCCGCTCCTCAAACGCCGGAGGGGCTGAGTCGATGTCGGCCGGGACTTTCAAGCGCTGGTCCGCATTACTCAGCCCGTCCGGCGTTTGAGGACGAGGCCCCTTCAGGGCCGATGGGCGGCGGGAGTCATGTCCTGCACGCCTATCACCCGCAGCAGCTGCAAGCGCTCGTAGGACTCCGTCCCCGGGCGCGCCGTGTGGATGACCAGGAGGTAGTGGTCGTCCTGGTTCAGGAGGACCTCGCAGTCCAGTTCCAGGAGGCCGACGAGCGGGTGGCGGAAGCGCTTCGTGGACTGTCGGCGTACGGCCACCTCGTGCTGGTCCCACAGGTGGGCGAACTCCTCGCTGCCCGCCCGTAGTTCGGCCACGAGGGCGGCCGGTTCCGGGTCGTCGGGGCGGGCCGCGGCCACCGCCCGGAGGTTCGCCACGTGGGCGCGGGCGTGCTCCGGGATGTCCTCCGGGGGGAACAGTTCCCGTGAGGCGGGGTTCAGGAAGAAGCGGCGGAGCATGTTGCGCTCCCGGGGCGGGCGGGCGAACGCGTCGCCCGACAGCGCCCGTGCCATCGCGTTCTGCGCGATCACCTCACCGCAGTCGCTGGACACGTGCGCCGGGGTGTCGTGCAGCCGGTCCAGGACCAGCAGGAGGGCCGGCCGCAGGTGCGCGCTCCCGCCGCCCCGGCGCGGGGGTTCCTCCCCCGTCAGGTGGAAGAGGTGGTCGCGTTCGTCGTCGGTGAGGCGGAGCGCCCGCGCCAGCGCCGTGAGCATCTGGCGGGACGGGCGCGGGCCCCGGGACTGTTCGAGGCGCGTGTAGTAGTCCACGGACATCCCGGCGAGCTGTGCCACCTCCTCGCGGCGCAGTCCCGGCGTACGGCGGCGGGCGCCGGCCGTGAGGCCCACGTCGGAGGGGTCCAGGCGGGCCCGGCCCCGGCGCAGGAAGTCGGCGAGTTCGGCTCGGTTCACGCTTCCAGCGTGCGGCAGTGGGCCCGGCTTATCCAGGGACTGCCGATCCCCTGATCGGAAGGTCTCTCCCGGCCGCGCCGGATCCGGCCGAGGCTGGTGGCACCAGATCGTGAGGAGCAGATGATGTTGACACTGGTGACGGGTTCGACGGGACAGGTCGGCCGGCGCTTCGTACCGAGGCTGCTGGCGCAGGCGAGGGCGGGGGAGCAGGTGCGGGTGATCGTGCGGGACGCGGCCCGCGCCGAGCGCTTCGCGGAACTGGGCGCAGAGGTCGTCGTAGGCGATCTGCGCGACACCGACGACCTCGGAAAGGCGGTCTCCGGCGCCGACGCGGTCGTGAACGTCGCCGCGTCCTTCCGCGGCGTACCGGACGAGGAGGCCTGGGCCGTCAACCACGAGGCGGCGGTCGCCCTGGGGAAGGCCGCGCTGGCCTCGGGCGTACGGCGCTTCGTGCAGGTGAGCACCGGAATGGTGTACGGCGTGGGACGTGGTCGCCCGCTGACCGAGGAGGACGAGAGCCGGCCCGGCGGCAAGATGTGGGGCGCCTACAACGAGTCGAAGGTGGCCGCCGAACGCGAGCTTCTCGCTCTCGACACCATGGACGTCCGCGTCGCCCGCCTCCCCTTCGTCTACGGCGAGGGCGACCCCCACCTCGCCAACTCCCTCCAGTGGGCCGCGAACTGGGCCTCGAACCAGCGCCTCCACATGGGTCACCACGCGGACGTCGCCCAGGGCCTGCTGCGTGTCCTGCACGCTCCGGGAGTCGCCGGCCGCGTCTACAACATCGCCGACGACGCCCCGGTCACCGCGCTTGAACTGCACCTGCTGAACGGGGTCGAGGTCCCCGCCGGTCTCGACCGGAACACCGACCCCGACCCGTGGTTCGGCGTCATGTCCACCGAGCGGATCAAACGAGAGCTGGGCTACCGCCCGCTGTACCCGTCCGTCTGGGCGGCCCGGGACGCCGGCGCCCTCTGACCCGCCTCAGTCCACCCCCCGAATCCGCCGCACCAGCAGCGCCCCCGCCATCCCGATCACCGCCGACACCAGATACAGCACCCGGTATCCGCCCAGATAGGTGACGATCGGCGCGGCCAGGGCGGGGGCCGCGACCTGGGGAAGGGCGTTGGCGACGTTGATGACGCCGAGGTCCTTGCCGCGGTCCAGGGCCTTGGGGAGTACGTCCGTCATCAGGGCGAAGTCGACCGAGGTGAAGACGCCGAAGCCGATGCCGAGGAGGGCCGCCGAGGCCACCGCGCCGGGCCAGGTCTGCCAGCCCGCCAGCACCGCCGTCGCCACCGCCATCAGGACGCCGGACCAGATCACGAACGGCTTGCGGCGGCCGACCCGGTCGGACCACACTCCGCCGACCACCACCGTGGCCAGCAGGGTCAGCCCGTTCACCGCCGTCAGGATCAGGACCCCCTGGTCCGGGTCGTGGTAGTGCAGGCGGTCGCGCAGGTAGTACAGGAGGTACAGCAGCACCAGGGCGTTGCTCAGGTTGATCAGGAAGCGGGTCAGCCAGGCCCAGCCGAGGTCGGGGTAGCGGCGCGGGCTCAGCCAGAAGCCCTTCGCGAAACTCCGCCAGGACCACAACGGGCGCTCCGCCGGGGACAGTTGGAGGTCCTTGTAGCGCAGGACGTACGGCAGCACACCCACCGCCGTGAACACCGCGCACGCCACATAGCCCGCCCCGATGCCCCCGGCCGCCGTAGCGAGGCCCGTGCCGCCGACCACGCCCAGGATCTGCGCGGCGCCCAACCAGCCGCCCACAGAGCCCCGTTGGAGGCGCGGTACGCGGTCGGGGACGGCCGCGGTGACCGCCGCGAAGGCCGCGTTCAGGGTGAGCTGGACCAGGCACCACCCGGCCGCCATCGTCCACACCCCGCCCGCACCCGCGAGCAGCAGCAACGACAGCGCCCCGCCCGCCGACCCGGCCACGATCCACGGCGTACGGCGGCCCCACCGGGACGTCGTACGGTCGGACAGCGCGCCGAAGAGCGGATTGGCGACCAGGGACACCAGCGCGCCCGCGCCGGTCACCCACGCGAGCATCGTCTCCTTGGACATGCCGGTGCCCGGCGCGAAGTCCTTGGCCTGGGAGGCCAGCAGGATCTGGAGCGGGCCGTACCAGCCCACCCAGATCGCCCCGTTGGCGAGCGAGAGCGCGGAGGTCCAGCCCCGGCCGACGCGTTCGACGGGCTCGGCGAGGGCGCCGGGCGCGGAGAGCGCGTCCGCCGCGTCGGCCGTGGTCATCCCTGTCCCCGCTCTCTCTGGGCCCGCAGCAGGCCCTGGAACCAGCCGTACGACGCCTTCGGGGTCCGCGCCAGCGTCTCGTAGTCGACGTGGACGAGGCCGAAGCGGCGCTCGTAGCCCTCCGCCCACTCGAAGTTGTCGAGGAGCGACCACACGAAGTAGCCGCGGACGTCCACGCCGGCCTCCAACGCCCCGTGCAGCGCCCGGACATGGCCGTCCAGGTAGGTGATCCGGTCCTGGTCGTCGAGGCCGTCGTAGGAGCAGCCGTTCTCGGTGATGACGACGGGCGGGAGGCGGTCGCCGTAGCGGTCGCGGAAGGTGGTGAGGAGTTCGGTGAGGCCCTCGGGGACCACGGGCCAGCCGAAGTCGGTGACCGGGACGCCCTCGATCTCCCTTACGGAGAAGGGGAGTTCGGCCGGGAGGGTCAGGCCGCCGAACTCGATCTCCGCGCCCTGGGGTGCGCCGACCCGGCTCGGCGCGTAGTAGTTGACGCCGTACCAGTCGATCGGTTCGGCGATCACCTTCAGGTCGGACTCGACGTCACCGGGCATCAACTCGCCCAGCCCGGACGGGTATTCGCCGAGGATCAGGGGTTCCGCGAACAGGCGGTTCAGCAGCAGGTCGTAGAAGTTCGCCGCCTCGATGTCCTCCGGCTCCTGCGAGGCCGGCCAGGTCGGGCCGTGCGAGTTGGCGATCCCGATGTCGCCGGCACCGGCCGCGCGCAGGGCCCGTACCGCCAGGCCGTGGGCGAGGAGTTGATGGTGGGCGACCGGGAGCGCGTCGAAGAGCAGCGTCTTCCCCGGGGCGTGGGCGCCCAGCGCGTGTCCCAACAGGGTGTGTTCCGCGGGCTCGTTGAGGGTGATCCACTTCTTCACCCGGTCGCCCAGCCGCTCGGCCACCACCGACACGTACTCCGCGAAACGGGATGCCGTGTCCCGGTCCATCCAGTCAAGACCGGCCGGGAGGTCCCAGTGGAACAGAGTCGGGACCGGGCGGACGCCCGCCGCGAGCAGGTCGTCGACGAGACGGTCGTAGAAGTCGAGGCCGCCGGGGGAGTTCACCCGCGGCCAGGAGATCGAGAAGCGGTACGCGTCCACGCCGAGGCCGGCCAGGAGGGTCACGTCCTCGCGGTGGCGGTGGAAGTGGTCGCAGGCCACCGCCGCCGTGGAACCGTCCTTGATCCGGCCCGGCTCGGTCTCGAACACGTCCCAGACGGAGGGCTCGCGCTCGTCCGCCGCACCCTCGATCTGGTGGGCCGAGGTCGACACGCCCCAGAGGAAATCGGCCGGGAACCGGGGTATCGGATTGCCTGCATCAGTCGCCATGCGCCGGATCATCCGTACCGGTGGTAACGGGTGTCAACGGGCGGGCGTGAACAAGCAGTTACGCACCTTCCTTCAACACCCTCTGGATCAGTGTCCGTTGCTCCTCCGTAAGCCTGGGGTCGGCCGTGTACACGGTCTTCCCGTCCACCGTGATCTCGTAGTGGAAGCCGTCCGGGACACCGGACTTGGGCGTGCGCCGGCCGTCGGCGACCGCCCGCTCGGCCAGCGCGTGCCACTCATGGGCGTCGGGCCGCGCCGAGGTGTCGACCTCGCCGCGGCGCTCGATGCCACCGAAACCGCCCGTGCGCCGTACCTGAATACGCATGGGTCCTGTCTAGTACGGATACGGGCCCGGCGCGACCAGGAGAGTGCGGCTACGACGAGATCGGCACCCCGACCTGCTCCCACGCCTTCTGCACGGCCTGGAGTTCCTCGCCGCCGTCCCCGAACCGGGTCTTCGCGGCGGCGACGGTGAGCGTGGCGAAGTCGGTGAACAGGGCGTCCTTCTTGAGTTCGCCGCCGGTCAGCACGTCGTACCAGATCTGTCCCGCCTTCTCCCAGGCGTGCCCGCCGAGCGCGTCGGCGACCAGGTAGAAGGCGTGGTTGGGGATCCCGGAGTTGAGGTGCACACCGCCGTTGTCGCGCCCGGTCTTGACGTAGCCGTCCATCGTCGCGGGCTGCGGGTCCTTGCCGAGGGCGTCGTCGTCGTAGGCCGTGCCCGGGGCCTTCATGGAGCGCAGGGCGACGCCGGTGACGCGCGGGGCGAGCAGGCCCGCGCCGATCAGCCAGTCGGCCTCGGCGGCGGTCTGGCCGAGCGAGTACTGCTTGATGAGGGAGCCGAAGACGTCGGAGATCGACTCGTTCAGGGCGCCGGACTGGCCGAAGTAGGTCAGGTTCGCGGTGTACTGCGTGACGCCGTGGGTGAGTTCGTGGCCGATGACGTCGACCGGGATGGTGAAGTCGAGGAACAGCTCGCCGTCGCCGTCGCCGAACACCATCTGCTCGCCGTTCCAGAACGCGTTGTCGTACTTCACGTCGTAGTGGACGGACGCGTTGAGCGGCAGGCCCTCGCCGTCGATGGAGTGCCGGTTGAAGGCCTTCAGATACAGCTCGAAGGTGGCGCCGAGGCCCGCGTAGGCGCGGTTGACGGTCGCGTCCTTGCCGGGGTCGGAGCCCTCGGCGCGGACCTTCTTGCCGGGCAGGTCCTGCTTGTGCTTGGCGTCGTAGATCGTGCGCTTCGGCTGGTCGGTCGCGGCGGGCGCGGCGACGGTCGGCGCGCCGAGCACCGTGGTCAGCCGGCGGTGGGTGCGCTCGTAGGCGTCGCGCTGGAGGGTCTCGCGGGCGGGACCGGCGAGCGCGGGGTCCTCGTGCTGGGCGAGCTTGTCGAGGACATGCGGTGGGACGATCGTGCAGAAGACGGGCTCGAAGCCCCCGTGTGTCGTCATGCCCGGCACCTTGGCACCGAGTTATGCCGCTGTCACTACCGGCAACCATGATTGGTGAAATACAGGGACAATCATCACAGTGTCGTAGCGGAGAGTGGTATACACCGGCGGATATCCCGCATAGTGATACGGCCCCCCGCACGGCGTACGACTCGGCTACTCTGCTGAGCATCATGCGTTTCGGGCTGCTTCTCCTTAGCTGCCGCGGCGAGGGCCTGTAGTCGAGGCCGACCCCCTCCCCGCGGAGTCTGGCGTTGCGCCGTCGGCCGTCCTTCAGGACACCACGAGGAGCCCACGCATCATGGCCCAGAGCGCCAATCGCCAGCAGCCCAGTTCCATGCCGATCCACAAGTACGGCCAGTACGAGCAGGTCGACATCCCCGACCGCACCTGGCCGCAGCAGCGGATCACCGTCGCCCCCCGCTGGCTCTCCACGGACCTGCGGGACGGCAACCAGGCCCTGATCGACCCCATGTCGCCCGTGCGCAAGCGCGCGATGTTCGACCTGCTGGTCAAGATGGGCTACAAGGAGATCGAGGTCGGCTTCCCCGCCTCCGGCCAGACCGACTTCGACTTCGTGCGCTCGATCATCGAGGAAGAGGGCGCGATCCCGGACGACGTCACGATCTCCGTGCTGACCCAGGCCCGCGAGGACCTGATCGAGCGGACCGTGGAGTCCCTGAAGGGCGCCAAGCGCGCCACCCTGCACCTCTACAACGCGACCGCGCCCGTCTTCCGCCGCGTGGTCTTCCGCGGCTCCAAGGACGACATCAAGCAGATCGCCGTCGACGGCACCCGCCTGGTGATGAAGTACGCCGACGTACTGCTGGGCCCGGAGACCGAGTTCGGCTACCAGTACAGCCCCGAGATCTTCACCGACACCGAGCTGGACTTCGCGCTGGAGGTCTGCGAGGCGGTCATGGACGTCTGGCAGCCCGGCCCGGGCCGCGAGATCATCCTCAACCTGCCCGCCACCGTTGAGCGTTCGACCCCGTCCACGCACGCCGACCGCTTCGAGTGGATGGGCCGCCACCTGTCCCGCCGCGAGCACGTCGTCCTCTCCATCCACCCGCACAACGACCGCGGTACGGCCGTCGCCGCCGCCGAGCTGGCGCTGATGGCCGGCGCCGACCGCGTCGAGGGCTGCCTGTTCGGCCAGGGCGAGCGCACCGGCAACGTCGACCTGGTCACCCTGGGCATGAACCTGTTCTCCCAGGGCGTCGACCCGCAGATCGACTTCTCCGACATCGACGAGATCCGTCGTACGTGGGAGTACTGCAACCAGATGGAGGTCCACCCGCGCCACCCGTACGTGGGCGACCTGGTCTACACGTCCTTCTCCGGCTCCCACCAGGACGCCATCAAGAAGGGCTTCGACGCGATGGAGGCCGACGCCAAGGCCAAGGGCGTCACGGTCGACGACATCGAGTGGGCGGTCCCGTACCTGCCGATCGACCCGAAGGACGTCGGCCGCTCCTACGAGGCCGTCATCCGCGTCAACTCGCAGTCCGGCAAGGGCGGTATCGCGTACGTCCTGAAGAACGACCACAAGCTGGACCTGCCGCGCCGGATGCAGATCGAGTTCTCGAAGCTGATCCAGGCCAAGACGGACGCCGAGGGCGGCGAGGTCACCCCGAAGGAGATCTGGGCGACCTTCGAGGACGAGTACCTGCCGAACCCGGACAACCCCTGGGGCCGTATCCAGGTCAAGACCGGCCAGTCGACCACCGACACCGACGGCGTGGACACGCTCAAGGTCGAGGCGAGCGTCGACGGCGTCGACACCGTCCTGACCGGCTCCGGCAACGGCCCGATCTCCGCCTTCTTCGACGCCCTCCAGTCCGTCGGCATCGACGTACGGCTCCTGGACTACCAGGAGCACACGATGAGCGAGGGCGCCTCCGCGCAGGCCGCCTCGTACATCGAATGCGCGATCGACGACAAGGTTCTGTGGGGAATCGGGATCGACGCGAATACGACACGTGCCTCACTGAAGGCGGTCGTCTCGGCCGTCAACCGCGCTACCCGCTGAACCATCCTGACCGGCGGTTTACCCGTCGCCCAAGGGCCCCGTACGCCGCTCTCCGGCGGGCGGGGCCCCGTCGTTTCCCGGCCATTCGATGTGCAGGTCACGAGCAGGTCTCGTCCTGGGTACTGACTCCAGCTCAACAATGTGGCTAACATCACGCCAGCGCGGCGATGTTGCCGCGGCGTTACGGAGGTGCGACGTGCTGCCAGAACGGGGACGAAACGGCCGAGTTGTCCATGAGGGCCGTGCAGCGCGCGTGCTGGGCATCCGTACCGCGTGGACCAGCGTCGGAGACGGCGAGTTCTTCTGCCCCGGCTGCGGGGGCGACCGCAACTACCAGCGGCTCACCGGGCGCCGCCGCTTCACCCTGCTCGGCATGCCGGTGCTGCCGCGCGGCGACACCGGGCCGGTCGTCGAGTGCGCCGCCTGCCAGGGCCACTACGGCACCGACGTCCTCGACCACCCCACCACGAGCCGCTTCTCCGCGATGCTCCGCGACGCCGTCCACACGGTCGCCCTCGCCGTCCTCGCGGCCGGCGGCACCTGCGCCCGTACGTCCCTGGAGGCCGCCGCGGGCACCGTGCGCGCCGCCGGCTTCCAGGACTGCACCGAGGACCAGCTCGGCGCCCTCGTCGAGGCCCTGGCCGCCGACACCGGCCGCGTCTTCGGCGAACCCAGCGGCGCCGGCCTCGCCATAGAGCTCCACGAGGCCCTCGACCCGCTCGCCCCGCACCTCGCCCCCGCGGGCCGCGAATCGATCCTGCTCCAGGGCGCCCGCATCGCGCTGGCGGACGGCCCCTACACACCGGCGGAACGCGACGCCCTCGCGACGGTGGGCGCGGCCCTGACGATCTGCTCGGACGACGTGACCCGACTGCTGGCGGCGGCGCGGACGCCGTCCTAGACCCCTTCAGTACTCCGACCCCTTCAGTACTCCCCAGGGAGTAATACGGCCGTCCCGGCTGCCCCCGGCAGTACGCCCGAACTCGCCCTCCCGCCCGACGACCCGCCCCTCCCGCTCCGGAAGTCTGGAGATCGCAACCAGACATCCGCGCAGCGCCGGGAGGGGACCCGTTTCATGGGGGCCGAACAGAGGAACAGCACAAGGCGACGGGCCATCCCCTGGGTGGTGCTCGCGCTCTGGATCGGAGTGCTCGCGCTGGCCTCGCCGTTCGCGTCGAAGCTCGGCGAGGTGCAGCACGACCGGGTGACCGACTATCTGCCCGCGAGCGCGGACTCGACCCAAGTGGCCAAGATCCAGGAGCGGTTGCCCGGCGGCCAGACCACCGAACTGGTCCTCGTCTACCACCGCGACAGCGGACTCACGGCCGCCGACAAGTCCACGGCGGCCCAACAGCTCGCGCGGATAAGCACCTTGCACCCGCTGTCCGCCACACCCCACGGCGTCCCGTCCGCCGACGGCACCACCCTCATGTACCCGGTCACCAGCAACTGGCCCGGCACCGACGAGAAGAAGCGCACCGCCCTCGTCGACGACATCCGCCAAGTCGCCCAGGACAAGGCCGGGTTGACGGTCGAGGTCGGCGGCCCCGGCGCGCTGGCCACCGACGCCGGCAAGGTCTTCGACTCGCTCGGCGGACCCCTGCTCTACACGACCGTCGCGGTGGTCGCCGTCCTGCTGATCCTGATCTACCGCAGCCCGGTCCTGTGGCTCGTCCCGCTGGTGGTCGCCGGAGTCGGCGACTTCCTGTCCACAGGGATCGCCTACGGCCTCAACCAGGCCTTCGGGACCACCATTTCGGGCCAGAGCACCGGCATCATGACGATCCTCGCCTTCGGCGCGGGCACCGACTACGCCCTGCTCCTCGTCTCCCGCTACCGCGAGGAACTACGACGCGTCGAGCGCCCCTACGACGCGATGCGCGCCGCCCTGCGCGGCTGCGGGCCCGCCGTGCTCGCCTCCTCCGGCACGGTCGCCGCCGGACTGCTGTGCCTGCTCGCCGCCGACCTCAACTCCAGCCGCGGAATGGGCCCGTTGGGCACGGTCGGCGTCCTGTCCGCACTCGTCGCGATGCTCACCCTGCTGCCCGCGCTCCTCGTCCTCCTCGGCCGCCGCGTGTTCTGGCCGCTCGTCCCCGCCCACGGCTCCACGCCCAAGGCCCGCCGCTCCCTGTTCACGGCGATGGGCAGCTCCGCCGGACGCCGGCCCCTCCTCGTCCTCGTGGGCGGCGCGGCCCTGCTCGGCGCACTCGCCCTGGGCACCCTGAACCTCCCCGGCACCCTCGAACAGGACGACACCTTCGTCGACCGCCCCGACTCCGTCACCGCGATGCGCACCCTCGCCGAGGCCTACCCCGAACGCTCCGCCCAGCCCATCGACGTCGTCACTCCGACCTCGCGCGCCGACGCGACCCTGGCCACGATCCGGGGCACCCAGGGTGTCGCGGGCGCCCAGCAGGGCCGTAACGGACACGGCTGGACGGAGATATCCGTCACCGCCGTAGGCGCTCCGCAATCGGCGGCCGAGACCCGCACCATCGAGGACCTGCGGCACACGCTCAAGGGTTCCTACGTCGGCGGGCCCAGTGCCCAGCAGATCGACCTGCGGGACACCAACGCGCGGGACCGGCTGGTCGTCGTGCCGATCGTCCTCGCGTCCGTGCTGCTGATTCTGATCGTTCTGCTGAGGTCGCTGGTCGCGCCGCTGATGCTGGTGGCCGCGGTGATCGCGGTGTGGGGCGCGGCGCTCGGCATCGGGGGGCTGGTGTTCGGCCCGCTGTTCGGATTCCAGGGCACCGATCCCGGGCTGGGACTGCTGTCCTTCGTGTTCCTGGTCGCGTTGGGTGTCGACTACGGCATCTTCCTCATGCACCGGATGCGCGAGGAGTCGGTCGGGGGCGCGGAGCCGGTCGCCGCCGCGCTGACCGCCCTGCGGACGACGGGCGGGGTCATCGCCTCCGCCGGGCTGGTCCTGGCCGCGACCTTCGCGGTGCTGACGAACATGGGGCTCGTGCAACTCGTCGAGCTGGGCTTCGTGATCGCGGTCGGCGTGCTGCTGGACACCTTCCTCGTGCGGACGTACCTCGTGACCAGCGCGAGTGTGCTGCTGGGGCGGAAGGTGTGGTGGCCGGGGCGGCTGTCCCGAGCCCCCGAGGCCGTACGGCCCGAGCGGCAGCCGGAGCCCGTGTGAGGGCCGCACGTCGGGCTGACGGAAGATGAACCCCGTGCGGGCCATCACGATGAGCGTCCGGCGGCAGGACGCGCTCCTCGCCGCCGGCCTCGCCGTGCTCGCGTCGGTCGTCGCCGTCACCTTCGGGAGCGGACGGCGGCCGGACGCGCTCGGCTGGGCCCTGCTGCTCGCCCTGCACGTCCCGCTGGTGTGGCGGCGGCGCGCCCCGCTGGTGGCGCTGTGCGTGATGATCCCGCTGATCGCGACCTTCCACGAGCAGGACTACAACCACTCCGCGCCGACCGGCGCCTCCATGGTGCTCCTCTACACGGTGGCGGTCACCGGCAGCGTCCGACGCACGGTGGTCGCCGGCTGTACGGTCATCGGGCTGATGCTGGCGCTCAAGCTCGGCGACGGCATGGCCGGGGTCGCCCAGAGCTTCCAGATCGCCGGCTGGATCGTCTCCATGCTGGTCTTCGGCGGCTATCTCCGCGTCCACCGCCAGCTCACCGCGACCGCGCTCGAACGGGCCGAGCGCGCCGAACGCACCCGCGAGGAGGAGGCCCGCCGCCGCGTCGCCGAGGAACGCCTGCGGATCGCCCGCGACCTGCACGACCTGCTCGCGCACAGCATCACCCTCATCGGCGTGCGGACCTCGGTGGCCGCGCATGTGCTCACCGAGGACCCCGACCGCCTCGACCGGGCCGCCGTCGCCAAGGCCCTCGACGACATCGCGGACACCTGCCGCGCGGCCCGCGGCGAACTCCGCACCACCCTGGAGGTCCTCCGGGACGACGGCCCGCCCGACGAGCGCGGCCCGCTCCCCGGCCTCGACGGACTGCCCGACCTCGCCGCCACGGCCCGGGGCGCGGGCGCGAAGGTCGAACTCGCGGTACTGGCCGACGCCGTCCCGGCCGCCGTCGGCGCCGCCGCCTACCGGATAGTCCAGGAGGCGCTCACCAACGCGGTACGGCACGGCGGGCGCGCCGACCTCACCGTGCGGGTCGGCGTGCGCGAGCGCGACGGCGCCCTGCACGTGGACGTCACCGACGACGGACTCGGCAGCGGCGCGGCCCCGCCCGGCTTCGGTCTTGTCGGCATGCGCGAACGGGTCCGGAGCGTCGGCGGCACGCTGACCGCCGGGCGACTCGATACAAGGGGCTTCCACGTGAACGCCGTACTCCCACTGCGCACGCACGGCGAGGAGGGTGTGAGGTGACCGCCATCCGCGTACTCCTCGCCGACGACCAGACCCTCGTACGGGCCGCGTTCGCCATGCTCGTCGAATCGGCGCGGGACATGGAGGTCGTAGGACAGGCCGCCACCGGCCGCGAGGCCGTGGCGCTGGCCCGCACGTCTCGCGCCGACCTCGTCCTCATGGACATCCGCATGCCCGACCTCGACGGCATCGAGGCCACCCGCCTCATCGCCGCCGACGAGGACCTCGCCGGGGTCAGGGTCCTCGTCCTCACCACCTACGACACCGACGAGAACGTGGTGGAGGCGCTGCGCGCCGGCGCCTCCGGATTCCTGGTCAAGGACACCCGTCCGGCCGAACTCCTCGACGCGATCCGCACGGTGGCCGCCGGAGAGGCGCTTCTGTCGCCCGGTCCGACGGCCCGGCTCATCGCCCGCTTCCTGCGCAGCCCCGCCGCGCCCGCCACCGGCGGCCCCGAATGCCTCTCCGCACGGGAGCGCGGAGTGCTCGCCCTGGTCGCGCGCGGCCTCAACAACACCGAGGTGGCCGAAGCGTTGGGCCTGAGTCCGCTCACCGCGAAGACGCACGTCAGCCGCATCATGGGCAAACTCGGGGCGCGGGACCGGGCCCAGCTGGTGATCGTGGCGTACGAGTCCGGGATGGTGACACCGGGGAGGCTGTGACGGACAGGTCGGCGTCGTCCCGCGCGGGGCGACCTCCGCAAGGGAGCGCGATGACCATCCTGAGCCGCACGCTTCTCGTAGCCGCAGTACTGGTCACCCCGATCACTTTCGCCGGGCACGCCCTCGCGCGCTCCGGCTGTACGTCCTCCGTGCCCTACGTCTCCGGAGACGGCGGCTACGACACCTACCGCATCCCGGCGACCGTCGTCACCGACCGGGGTACGGTGCTGGCTTTCGCCGAGGGGCGTCACAACAGCGCGGGCGACACCGGCAACATCGACGTCGTCCTACGGCGCTCCACCGACGGCGGCTGCACCTGGGGCCCCCTGTCCGTGGTGGCCGCCGGCGACGGAGACACCCGGGGTAACCCGGCCCCCGTGATCGACCCCCGCACCGGCGCGATCGTGCTGGTCACCTCCTACAACAGCGGCACCGTGACCGAGGGCCAGATCATGCGCGGCGAGGTCACGGCCGAGCAGAGCCGCCGGGTGTTCGTGCAGCGCAGCTGGGACGACGGGCGCACTTTTACGCCTCCGCGAGACATCACGACGGAGGTGAAACTCCCGACCTGGCGCTGGTACGCCACGGGACCCGGCCACGCGGTCGCGCTGACGCGGGGCGCGCACGCGGGACGCCTGGTCATCCCCGCGAACCACTCCGCCGCACCGCCCGCCGGCTCGACCGACACCGGGCAGGAGGCCAGGTACTACGGCGGCCACGACCTCTACAGCGACGACGGCGGCGAGACGTGGCGGCTGGGCTTCGTGGACTCCACGTACACCGGGGTCAACAACGCGAACGAGTCCTCGGCGGCCGAACTCCCCGACGGGCGCCTGTACTTCAGCTCGCGGGATCAGCTTGGTACGAGTGCGGGGAATCGGCTCGACACGTACTCCAGCGACGGGGGCGAGACGCTCGACCGGCCGTACGCGGTCCAGCACACGCTGGACGACGTCCCGGTGGTGGAGGGGAGTGTGCTGCAACTCCCCGGCACGGGTGGGGCGTTGCTCTTCTCGGCGCCCTCCGTGCCCAACGTCCGCCAGGGGATGGCGATCTGGCGGAGCGGGGACGGTGGGGGGAACTTCGTGAAGGCGGTGGTGTTGTCGCCGCAGCGGGCGGGGTACTCGGATCTGGTGCGGGTGGGGGCGGATGTGGTGGGGGTGTTGTACGAGACGGGGGTGACGGGCACGTACGACACGATCGAGTTCCGGCGGGTGGGCGTGGCCGAGCTGAGTGGTGGGTGACCGTCCCTGGGGTCTCCGCCCCCAGACCCCCGGCCTATGCCCGCCCACCACCCGTTTACTGTCTCTTGAAGGGTGACCGTCAAAACGGCCGAGTCGGGTGGGTGGGCGGGAAGCGGGGGTCTGGGGGCGGAGCCCCCAGGCGGTCACAGCAAGCCCGCCGCCGCCAGGAACTTCCCCACCTTCCCCACCTCGTCCGCCGACAACGCAACCTGCGGCTCCGCAGTAGCCGCGCACTCGATCACGCCCCGCAGGTGCAGCGCTGCCTTGAACGCCCCGAGGGCCGACGAACTGCCTCCCATCCGCGCCGGGTCACCGACCCCCACCAACCCGAACAACGAGCACAACCGCTCCTGTTCGGCCCGTGCACGCGACCAATCGCCGGCCCGGCACAGCGCGTCGAGCCGGACGTACCCGTGCGGATCGACGTTGGCGAGACCGGGCACCGCCCCGTCCGCCCCCAGCGCCAGCGCGGAGTCGACGAAGAGTTCGGAACCGGTCAGCACGCTGAAACCGGTGATGTCGGGACGGGAACGCGTGCCCATCACGACCGTACGGAAGCCGCCGAGGTCACCGCTGGAGTCCTTCAGGCCCGCCAGAACACCCTCCGCGGCGAGTTCGAGGACGAGGTCGGCGGGCAGCTTGGTGTGGACGGAGGCCGGAAGGTCGTAGGCCACCACAGGAACCGGTGACGCGGCGGCGATCAGGCGGTAGTGGCGGGCGATCTCCGCCGGATGCGTGCGCGTGTAGAAGGGGGCCGTCACCACCACCGCGTCCGCGCCCGCGTCCGTCACCGCCGCCACATGGTCCAGGACTCGCGGGGTCGTCATGTCGATCGCGCCCGCCAGCACCGGGAGTTGACCTTCCACATGCGCCACCACCGCCTCGACCACAGACCTGCGCTGCCGGTCCGTCAGATACGCCGCCTCCGAGGTCGAGCCGAGCAGGAACAGCCCGTGCACCCCGGCCCCGACCAGATGGTCGACGAGCCTGAGCAGTGAACGGACGTCCACCTCGCGGTCCGGTGTCAGGGGCGTGCAGACGGGCGGTACGACACCGGTGAGCGGGGCGGGGAAGGTCATGAAGGCTCCATGGGGCGGCTTTGGCGAACGAGGTCGCGGGTGGTCAGGTCCTCCTCCACAGGATGGTGGCAGCGGTAGCGATGTCCCGGCGTCGACGCGGGTGAAAAGTCCGGCATGACGGACGCGCACACCTCGTCCGCCTTCCAGCACCGGGTACGGAACGGGCACCCGCTCGGCGGACGCGTCGCCGACGGCACCGGACCGATCAGCGGAATCGGGTCGATGGGGTGCAACAGGCCCGGCGTCGCCGAGAACAGGGCCCGGGTGTACGGATGCCTCGCCCGGTCCGTGACCTGGCCGGCCGGGGTCTCCTCGACGATCCGGCCCAGGTACATGGTGATCACGCGGTCGCTCATCCGCCGTACCGTCTGGATGTCGTGGGACACGAACACCAGGGCCAGGCCCAGCCGTTCCTTCAGGTCCAGCAAGAGATTCAGGATCTGGGCTCGGACCGAGACATCCAACGCGCTCGTCGGTTCGTCGGCCACCACCAGGTCGGGGTCGAGCGCCAACGCCCGCGCGATCGCCACTCGTTGACGCTGGCCTCCCGAGAGCTGGCCCGGGAGGCCGTCGGCGAGAGCGCGCGGGAGGCCTACCAGCGACATCAACTCCCGTACCCGTTCCTCCCGTTGGCTCCGGTCGCCGCGACCGTGCACATCCAGCGGGTCCCGCAGTATCTGGCGAATCGTCAGACGGCGGTTCAGCGCGGTCGACGGGTCCTGGAAGATCATGCCGATGCCGGTGCCCACCGCGGCCCGGCGTTCGCCGTCCGGCATGGACCACAGGTCGCGGCCCCGGAACGACACCGTGCCGGACGTCGGCCGCTGTACGCCCACCAGCACCTTCGCCAGCGTGGACTTGCCGCAGCCGGACTCGCCGACCACGCCGACCGTCTCGCCGGGCGCGATGGTGAGATCGGCGCCGGTCAGGGCGTAGACCCGGTCGCGGCTGAACAGACCACCGCTGCGCGCCTTGTGGACGACATGGGCGTCGGACAACTCGACCAGCGAGCCGCCCAGTCGACCGCGGGCCGCCTCCGGTTCGACCTCCGCGCCGCTCATGACACCGTCTCGCTCTCCGTCGTCACCAGGTCGATCGCCGGGTGGTGGCAGGCCGCCGTGTGCGTGCGCGGGCCGACCAGATCCGGTGCGGTCGTACGGCAGATGTCGCTCGCCAGCGGGCAGCGGTCGGCGAAGCGGCAGCCGGCCGGGAAGTCGGCGGGGGAGGGGACGACACCCTTGATCTGGGTCATGCGTTCGGCCGCCGACTCCAGGGACAGCACGCTGCCGAGCAGGCCGCGCGTGTAGTGGTGGGCAGGCGACTCCACCAGGTCGGCGGTCACGCCCGTCTCCACGATCTGCCCGCCGTACATCACCACCACCCGGTCGGTGACGTCGGCGATGAGTGCCAGGTCGTGCGAGACGAGGACGAGGGCGAAGCCCAACTCCTCGCGCAGGCGCAGCAGTAGCTCTATGACCTGCGCCTGCACGGTGACGTCGAGGGCGGTGGTCGGTTCGTCGGCGACGATCAGTCCGGGGTCGCGGGACAACGCCATGGCGATCAGCACGCGTTGGCGCTGGCCGCCGGAGAGTTCGTGCGGGTAGCTGCGCAGGGTGCGTTCGGGGTCGAGGCCGACCATCGTCAGCAACTCGCCCGCCCCGCGGCGGCCTCCGCGCCGTATCACCTGCTTGAGCTGGGCACGGATCGTCATCGCCGGGTTCAGCGAGGACAGGGCGTCCTGGTAGACCATCGCCATCTCGTGGCCCAGCAGTTTGCGGCGGACCCGCATCGGCTCGCCCACCAACTGGCGCTGGTTGAAACGGACATGGCCGCGCACCCGCGCGCCCTTCGGTTCCAGGCCCATCACCGCGAGTGCCGTCAGCGACTTGCCGCAGCCCGACTCGCCCACCAGGCCCAGGACTTCACCCGCCCGCACCTCGAAGCTGATGCCGTCGACGATGTCCACGCCGTGATGGCGGCCCTCGAAGCCGATCGCCAAGTTCTCTACCGCCAGCACTGGTTGACCGTCGGGGTCGGGCAACGGCCGTGCCCGGGACCGGAGTCGTAGCGCCGCCTCCGTCAGGCCGGGGAGGGGGAGGACCTCGCCGGTGCCCGGCTCCGGCGCGTCGAGCGGGTCCTCGTCGGGTCGTACGTCCACCTCGCGCGGCGCGGGGGCCGCCCACGCGTCCGAGACTCCCTCGGACAGTATGTTCAGGGACAGTACGGTGATCAGCATCAGCAGGCCGGGGAAGACCGTCGCCCACCAACCCCCGGTCAGCACCATGTTCTTGCCGTCCGCGATGACACTGCCCCACGACGGGTCCGGGGGCCGTACGCCCGCGCCGATGAACGACAGCGACGCCTCGAACACGATGGCCTCGGCGACCTGCACGGTGCAGAACACCAGGATCGGGGCGGCGCAGTTGACGGCCACGTGCTTGATGACGATGTGCGGGGTGCGGGCGCCGATCACCCGCTCGGCGGTGACGTAGTCCTCGCCGTACTGGTCAAGTACGTTGGCCCGTACGACCCTTGCCACCGGCGGGGTGAACAGGAACGCGATCGCGCAGATCAGGACCGTGATCCCGCCGCCGAACACCGCGACCAGGACGGCCGCGAGCGCGATGCCGGGGAACGCCATCACCACGTCCAGACAGCGCATCAGCGTCTCGTCGACGCCCTTGCGCGCGGTCGCCGCGATCGCGCCGATCAGCGCGCCGACCACGAGCGCCAGCGCGGTCGCCCCGAGCCCGATCGCGAGGGACCAACGGGCGCCGTACATCAGCCTGCTGAGGATGTCCCGGCCCAGGCTGTCCTGGCCCATCCAGTGGTCGGCGGAGGGGTGCCCGGTGCCGTCGACGGGGAGTTGCTGGTCGAGCGGGTCGTCGGGCGCGAGGAGCGGGGCGAACAGCGCCACCAGCACCACGACCGCCAGGAAGCACACCGCGACCTTCGACGCGAGCGGCAGCCGGCGCGGGCCGCGCAGCCTGATGCCCGGCCGGGACAGGGTCTCGGCGAGGCCCCTGCGGGAGAACTGGGGGAACTGGGTGAACATCAGGAGGCATCCCTCAGGCGCGGGTTGACCAGCAGATAGAGGATGTCGATGACCAGGTTCACCACGACGAACCCGGTCGCCGTCGTGAGCACCACGCCCTGGACGACGGCCGGGTCGCCGTTCTGCACGGCGTCGATCATCAACTTGCCCATCCCGGGGAGGGAGAAGATGGTCTCGATGACGACCGCACCGCCGAGCAGGTATCCAACACGCAGGCCCAGTACGGTCAGTGGGTTCATGAGGGCGTTGCGGAGCACGTTCCGGCCGACCACGACACGTGGCGGCAGACCGCTGCCGATCGCGGTCCGGACGTAGTCCTTGTCCAGCTCCTCGACCACCGACGTCCGTACGATGCGCGTGAGTTGGGCCGCCACCGGCAGCGACAGCGCGAGCGCCGGGAGCGCCATCGTCTTGAGCCAGCCGGTGAGGGAGTCCGCCGGGTTGATGTAGCCGCCGGTCGGGAACCAGCCCCGGTCCACCGCCAGGTACTGGATCATCAGCAGCGCCAGCCAGAAGCCGGGCGCGGCGACCCCGGTGAGCGACACGACCCGGATGATCTGGTCGGGCAGCCGGTCCCGGTAGATGGCCGCGGTCACCCCGCCGAGCAGCGACAGTGCTGTCGCGATCGCCAGTCCCAGGAAGGTGAGTTGGAGGGTGAGCGGCAGCGCGGTGGTGACCTGCTGGACGACCGGCGCCCGGGTCAGCGCGCTGGTGCCCAGGTCGCCGTGGAGGAGCGCGCCCACGAAATGGACGTAGCGCAGGGGGAGCGGATCCAGCAGCCCGTTCCGCTCGCGGAAGTCGTGCAGTTGCTGCGGGGTCGGGTTGGCGCCCTGGAAGAACGCGGACGCCGGGTCGACGTCCGAGAAGCGCATCACCACGAACACGAACAGCACGATGCCGAGCATCAGCGGCACGAGCAGGACGATGCGGCGGGCCAGAATCCTGACGACGGTGACCATGGGTCAACAACTCCTGTACTGGTCAACTCCTGTACGGCTAGACCCACTTGGCCTGGAGGACGTTTATGCCGGGGTAGGGCTGTGCCCTTATCCCGGTCAGCTTCCTCGGGTCCCAGGCGGTCATCAGCTCGTTGTGGACGACCGGGTAGAGCACGGCCTGTTCGGCGACGATGTCGATGTAGTCCTGGATCATCGCCTTCTTCTTCGCGGCGTCCGGCTCCTGTGTCGCCCGGTCCATGTCCTTGAAGAGCTGTTTGGCGACGGAGTTTCCGGCCCAACGGGCGTAGCCCATCCAGAGGTTCTGCGGGCCGTAGTTGTAGTGCATGATCAGGTCGGCGTCGAGGCCGAACTGGTTGGGGTTCGAGGCGGCGGCGACGATCTGGTAGTCCTGCTTCTGGTCCATCTTGGTGAAGACAGCCGTGGTCTCCTGCGGGGAGAGCGTGGTCCTCACGCCGATCGCGTCCCAGGACGCCTTGATGGTGGGCAGGCAGTCGACGATCCAACTCACGTTCACCGACATGAGGTTGACGCTCAGTCCGCTGACCCCGGCCGCCTTCAGCAGGGCCTTCGCCTTGTCGGGGTCGTAGTCGTAGACCGTCTTCGCCCGCCGGTAGCTCGGGTTGCCCTCGTTGAGGAAGGACGAGGACGGCTTTCCGTGTCCGCGCAGGGCGAGTTGGACCATCTTGCCGGTGTCGATGGCGTAGTGCAGCGCCTGGCGCACCCGTACGTCGTCGAAGGGCTTGTGCCGGGTGTTGAACATCAGGAACAGGTTGTTCATCCCGGCCCCGCCCGCGACCGTCAGCCCGCCGCTCTGGAGCCGCTGGATGTTGGCGTAGGGGATGTTGTCGGCGATCTGCGCGCCCGCGCTCGACCCGGAGATCTTGGCGACCCGGGGTGCCGCGTCGACGATCGTCAGCCAGTTCATCGTCCTGAAGGCGGGCGGGCGCGGGCCGTTGTAGCCGGTGAAGGCGGCGAAGGTGGTGTTGGACTTCGGGTGGTGCGCGGTCTGCCGGTACGGCCCCGAGCCGACCGCCTTGCCCTTGATCGCGTCGTCCCAGCCACCCGGCCGCGAGAAAATGTGCTTCGGCATGATCTTCGCGAGGGTGAGCCGTGAAATCCCTTCCGGGAAAGGGAACTTGAGGACCAGCTCGACGTTCTGCGCGTCGATCTTCCGGGCCTCCTTGAGCCAGCTCACGAAGAAGCCCTGCGCGAGGGTCGTCGTCTTCGGGTCGAGGATGCGGTCGAAGACGAAGACGACGTCGTCCGCGGTGACCGGCTGCCCGTCGTGGAACTTCGCGCCCGCACGCAGCGTGAACTTCCACGAGGTGCCGCTCGTGTCCTTCGGTACCGCGGTCGCCAGTGCCGGGTAGGGCGCGCGGGTGATCGGATCGGTGTCGATCAGGCCCTCGTAGATGTGGTTGTTGCCGGCCATCGCGAACGCGGACGCCGTCTGCGTCGGGTCCCAGCTGCCGTCGTTGCCGTAGCCGATCACCGCGGTCAGGGTGCGGTTCTTGCCGCTGCCCCCGCCGCCGGTGTCGTTCGTCGACTGCGGCCCCGAGGAACAGGCCGTCAGGGACGAGGAGATCGCCGCCGCCGCGCCCAGCGCGCCGGAGTACTTCAGGAACGCCCGGCGGTGCAGCGCGGGCACGTTCCGGTTCACGTCTTCGCGCACGGTTCCTCCAGGAGGTACGACGTCCTACGTCCTGCGGTCAGCGCGACCATAAGAGCGCTCGTGGGGGCGGTCAAGGCATCACACACGAATGGCGTAGCCGTCAGAGGTCGGACCAATGGCGGTTTGAAATGGCGGAAGTTGATGCCTTTTCAGGGACGGCCGAGCCGGGACATGGGACGTGGGACCTCCCGTGCGCGTACGATGCGGCGCATGTCCGGGGAGCCAAGGAACAGTCGGATACAGCGCGAGGTCGTCCAGCTGATCCTCGACCGCAAGCTCCAGCCCGGTGCGCCCCTGCCCACCGAGGCCGAGCTGATGGAAGACCTCGGGATCAGCAGAAACTCCGTCCGCGAGGCCCTCAAGGCGCTCCAGGCCCTCGACATCGTGGAGATCCGGCACGGCTACGGCACCTACGTCGGCCGGGCCTCGCTGACCCCGCTCGCCGACGGCCTGACCTTCCGCACCCTCACCCGGCACGAGGACGACGCGGACGCGCTGGCCGAGATCCTCCAGGTGCGCGAGGTGCTGGAGGAAGGCCTGATTCATCGGGTCTCCGCCATCCTCACCGAACCGGACCTCGACCGCCTGGAAGCGGTGGTGGACCGGATGGAGGAGGCGGGCCGCGAGGGCCGGCCCTTCCCCGAACTCGACCGCGAGTTCCACGAGTTGCTCTACGCCTCGCTCGGCAACGAACTCGTCCCGCAACTCCTCGGCGCCTTCTGGACGGTGTTCCACCGGGTCGCCGGAGCCCGCGGCTGGACCGACGACCCGGCACCCGGACTCACCGTCCGCCGCCACCGCGACATCGTCGACGCGCTGCGCGCCCGCGATGTCGGGAGCGCGCAGCGCGCGATGGCGGACCACTTCCGCGGCATCGAGGCGCGCGCGGCGCAGGAGTCGCGGGGGGTGGGCTGACGTTCAGGGAGACCCTGAACTGTGCTCAGGGAGCGGTGAGTTGGGCCGCGATCGACGCGCCGTCCAGCCACACGTTCTCACGGGAGATCTTGCCGTGAGCCCGGGACCGTGCAGGTGATCAGGTCCTCGACGGTCGCCGCGTTCTCCGAGTAGTAGGTGTGGGTGCGCTCGGACTTCTCGGTGCTGATGTCCTGCACCAACTGCTCGTAGCGCTCCTGCGCGGCGGCGATGCCGACCGCGGGGCCGCCCGGCCGGCCGACGGCGTCGTGCTCGATGTCCTCGGTGTAGACGGACACCGCCGCCGCGGGATCCCCGTGCTCCTCGGCGAGCATGTGCGTGCCGATCAGTACTCACGACAAGAAGGTATTCGCATGCCGGAAGGCCGCAGCAGACGGAAGTTGCGCACGCGCCGCGCGCTGATCGAGGCCGCGGTCACCCTGATCCGCGAGGGCCGGACGGCCACGATCGCGGAGGCGGCGGAAGCGGCCCGCAGGAGCTGCTCCAGGAGACCCAACTCCTCATCCGTACCCCCGACGTCACCGCCGATCTGCCCGCCGACCCGGCCGAGCGCCTCGACACCCTGATCTCGCGCGTCGCCGAGCTCCAACTCGGCGACGAGGCCATGCGGCGGACGCTGGTGCGGGCCAGCCTCGAACGCTGGTTCACCCAGCACGAGCAGGGAGACCAGCAGGGACGCGAGCAGGGCCGGGGGAACGGCGAGCCGGAGATTCCCACCCGCAACCAGACCCGCCTCGGCTACACCCGCACCGCCCTCGAACCCCTCGCCGACACCCTCCCGTCGAGGCGCTGATCGCGACCCGCGACGCCTGCGGAATCGACCCCGAGGAGACGCGGGACGTGATGCGATGGGCGGCGAGCGCACTCCTGGAGAAGGCGGTGCGCGAGGCACCGGACGCGTGAGCGGTGGGAGGGGGATGACCGTGCTGTGGGACGAAGGGGACGCGGGCGTCCTACGACTGCCCTCCGGCCGCCTGATCCGGGGGCGAGGCCTGCGCCGCCCGCTCCCGGCCGACGGCCCGGTCCCGACGTACGGCGTCTATCTGCTCGGCAAGCCGCCGCCCGAAGTCCTTTGGCAGGCAAGGTGGTTGCGCTGGCCGGACTTCAGGCTGCCCGCCGACCGGGCGGAGGCGCGCGCGGTCCTCACCGAGGTCTGGCACCGCTCGCTCACCGAGCGCGTCGAACTCGCCTGCGGCGGCGGCCGGGGCCGCACCGGCACGGCACTCGCCTGCCTCGCGGTCCTCGACGGGGTACCGCCCGGGGAGGCGGTCTCCTACGTCCGCGCCCACTACGACCGGCACGCGGTGGAGACGCCGTGGCAGCGGCGGTACGTGCTGCGGTTCGGGGCGCCGGTGGGCGAGGCGGGCGTGGAGGGCGCGGAGGGCTGGTCAGGCCCGTCGCGCCCGGAAGCGTAGGCGGCGGCTCTCCGCTTCCAGGTCCACCGCCACGTCCGTGAAGCCGGCCCGCTCCAGCCTGTCCGGAAGCGTCACCGGATCGAGGGTGTTCATCGTGTCCCGGAAGTGCAACACCCGGAAACGGAAGCTCGGTTGACTGTCGCTGCCCGCGAAGGTGCCTCCCGGGCGCAGCACACGGAACGCCTCGGCGAAGATTCGGTCCTGGTGGTCGGCGGTGGGCACGTGGTGCAGCATCGTGAAGCAGACGACGGAGTCGAACGACGCGTCGGGCAGCGGGAGTTCGGCGCCGTCCGCGTGCAGGACGTCGGCCCGCTCGCCCCACTTGGACTGGAGCATGCGGGCGGAGTCGGCGTCGATCTCGGCGGCGGTGAGGTGGTCGACCCGTTCGACGAGAACGCGGAGGTTCGCCCCGTAGCCGGGCCCGATCTCCAGTACGTCCGCGCCGAGTTCGACGTCTTCGAGGGCCCAGGGCAGGATGCGGTCCTTCGTGGTCCGCGCCCACTCCTCTGAGCTGCATATCTTGCGATGGGCTCGATTCATCGGCATACGTCGACGCTAGGCGCGGCGGCTGGCTGTCCGCCACGGGCTAGCCTGCCGTGTCATGTCGCGAAACGGACAGGAGCGGGACCGCCGGTTCGGCACGGCCATCCTCGTCGGCCAGTTCGTCATGCCGCGCGGCACCGCCTTCGCCGAGCACTGGCACCCCGACCACCAACTCCTGTGCTCGGAACGTGGGTTGCTGCGCATCCGCAGCGAGCACGGGACGTGGCTGCTGCCGCCGTCGCTCGCTCTGTGGATCCCCGCGCACGTCCCGCACGCCACGGAGTCCGAGGGTGACGCCGTCATGCGCGGCGTGTTCGTCGACCCGGGCAGCTGCCCGTACATCGACTGGCGGGACCCCACGGTCGTCGCGGTCACCCCTCTTCTCCACGCGCTCGTCGTGCACCTGGACCGCACCGACCTGACACCGCAGGCCCGTTCACGTGCCGAACCGGTGCTGCTCGACGAGCTGCGCCCGGTGCCGGTGACCAGCGTGGCCGTACCCGAACCGCGCGATCCACGGGCGCGCGCGGTGGCCGAGGCGCTGCGGGCCCGCCCGGCGGACGGACGGGCCCTCGCCGCGTACGGCGATCAAGTCGGCGCCAGCGCACGGACGTTGGCGCGGCTCTTCGTCGCGGAGACCGGCCTCGCCTTCGGCCAGTGGCGCGAACGGCTGCGGATGCAGGCCGCGTTGCCCCACCTGGTCGAGGGACTGCCGGTGGAGGCCGTGGCACGGCGGGTGGGGTACGCGTCGGCGAGCTCCTTCACGGCGGCGTTCCACCGGGTGGTCGGGGTGACACCGAGGCAGTACTTCCCGCGCTGACCGCGTCCGACCTCTGCCGCTTTCCTCGTCAGGCGATGGCCGCCGCCACCAACTCGGCGGTCTCGGCCACCAGTTGGTTGTCGTACGGCGCGTCGGGCAGCGTCGGCTTCGTGGTCAGGACCGCGAGGACGACCGGGTCACCGGCCTGTGTCCAGGCGATGCCGACGTCGTTGGCGGTGCCGTAGTCGCCGCTCCCCGTCTTGTCGGCGATCGTCCAGCTCGCGGGGAGTCCGGCGCGGAAACGGGCGGCGCTCGTCGTGTTGTTGAGCAGCCAGGCGGTGAGCCGGTCGCGGTCGGGGCGGCGCAGCGCGTCGCCGAGGACCAGCCTGCCGTAGAGTCCGGCGATCGCGCGCGGGCTGGTGGTGTCGGTGATCCGGTCCGGCTCGGCCGAGTTGAGTTCGGTCTCCCAGCGGTCGAGGCGGGTGACCTGGTCGCCGAGGGAGCGCGCGAAGCGGGTGATCGCGGTCGGGCCGCCGAGTTCGCGCAGGAGCAGGTTGCCGGCGCCGTTGTCGCTGAAGCGGATCGCCACGTCGGCGAGCTGCTCGACCGTCATGCCGTCGGCGAGGTGTGCCCGCGTGTGGTCCGACCCGTCGACGAGATCGGCCTCCGTGTAGTGCACGACCCGGGACAGGACCTCGCCGTGCCGGTCCAGGTCGCGCAGCACGGCCGCGGCGGCGAGGGTCTTGAACACCGAGCACATGGGGAAGAGCTCGTCGGCGCGGTGCACGACGGTCCTCCGCGTACCGAGATGGTGCGCGAACACGCCGACACGGGCGGTGTGTTGCTCTTCGAGGGCGGCCAGACGCGCGGAGACGCCGGGGTCGGTGGATGCCCGCGCCGGGGTGGCGCCGGCGAGGAGGGCCGCGGTGGTGACGGCACCGGCGGTCAGGAGCGTACGGCGGCTGGTAGTGGCGGGCCCGGAGGACTGTGCGGAGCCTGAGATCACGCTCTCCTTTGTTCGGTCGGTCGGTCGATCGGCGTCGACGATCGGTCGGTTTCCGTCGACGATCTCTCCAGTGACCGACGCGAGAGCTCATACCTTGGTTGCCCCGCCGTAGACCATCGGTCGATGCCGGGCCGGGGCCGGGCTCGGCACAGTGGGCGCATGGCGAACACCACGGGGATCGACAGGAAGCAGTTCCTGGCAGGGGCGCTGGCACTCGGGACGGCGGGCGCGCTGCTGCCTGCGGGGCAGGCGAGAGCGAGGACGCGGACAACGCCGAAGGAGCAGACCACGGCGAAGGAGCAGACCACGGCGGGCGGCCGACGCGGCCTGCGCCGCCACGGTGTCGTCTACACCGTCGGCGAGGGCGGCACCCCCGCCACCGCCTGGAGCCCGCGCCGGATGCGCGCCGACCTCCGCGCCATCCGCGACGAGTTGCACGCCGACACGGTCGAGGTCACCGGCGACGGCGTCGACCGCCTCACCGCCACCGCCTCCCGGGCCGCCGAACTCGGCCTGCACATCTGGCTCCAGCCCACCCTCGCCGACGTCCCCGAGCGGGACATCCTCGAACACCTCGCGGAGACCGGCCGGTTCGCGGAACGCCTGCGCAGGCAGGGCGCGAGCGTCGACTTCAGCGTCGGCTGCGAGTTCTGGCTGTTCGTTCCCGGGATGGTGCCGGGCGCGACGGTCCTGGACCGCGTCGAGAACCTCCTGAACGGCACCTTCGACCCGGTCAGGATGCAGCGCAGGCTGGACGCCTTCACCAAGAAGGCGGCGGCACTGGGCCGTTCGGTCTTCCACGGCAACCTCGGCTACGCCGCCGCCCAGGACGACAAGGTCGACTGGCACCTCTTCGACATCGTGGGCATCGACTACTACTCCTACTTCCCCCACCCCTCCTCCTACATACGGGAGTTGCGCCGCTACCAGCACTGGGGCAAGCCCGTCGCCATCACCGAGTTCGGCACCTGCGCGTACCGGGGCGCCGAGAAGACGGCCGGCATGGGCTGGAACGTCGTGGACCACACCAAGAACCCGGAGGAGATCAAGGGCCACCTGATCCGCAGCGAACAAACCCAAGCCACCTATATGGCCAACCTGCTGAAGGTCTTCGAGTCGATGGGCCTGTACGGCGCGATGGCCTTCGAGTTCGTCACCCCGGACGCCCCACACCGCACTCACGACCCACGCCACGACCTCGACATGGCGAGCTACGCGATCACCAGGACCGTCGAGGACCGCCCGTTCGACCCGACGTCACCGTGGCACTGGGAACCGAAGGAGGCGTTTCGGGCGGTGGGGCGGCACTATGCCCGGTGCGCTCGTCAGGCCCCGTTGATTCCCGGCCGGGCGGTCCCCTCGCCGCCTGCCGGTCTCACACGTCCCGCCGGTCCACCACCACGACCATGACCACCCCCGAGACCACCGCCCACACCCCGAACACCACCCACGCACCCCCGACCGTCGTCGGATACCGCGAGACCAACTGGTACGGCAGGTGACCGTAGTCGACCTGCACGAGTCGTTCCCAGGCGTGGAACGGGAGGGCGATGCGGATGCAGACCGTCCAGTGGTGGCGGTCGGTGACGAACTGGGGGAGGAGGAGCAGGACACCGGCCGTGAGGACCATCGTCGTGGCGCTGTGCCGGATCAGGGCGCCCAGGGCCATGCCGGTCAGCGCGGAGACCGGGGCGAGCAGGGCCGAGGCGGTGATCACGCGCAGCGCGCCGGGGTCGCTCACCGACAGGCCCGCGTGGCGGCCCGAGAGGATCGCCTGGGACACCCCGAAGGAGGCCCCGGCGATCACGAAGCCGTACCCCGTCATGAGCGCCGTCACGACCGCCGCCTTCGCCGACATCAGCGCCCGGCGGTCCGGCACGGCCGCGAAGGTCGTACGGATCAGGCCCGTCGAGTACTCGCCCACGACCGTGATCGCGCCGACGCTCGCCACCGTCAGGACGAGGATCATCGCGGCGCCGTCGGTGAAGGCGTCGAAGAGGGCGGTGGTGTGGAAGTGGGCGCGGGTCATCGCGTTGTAGTGCGGATAGTCGACGTAGTCGGTGCGGGCCGCGTTCGCGTCGAAGGCGATCACGGTCAGCGCCCCGATGCCGAGGGCCCAGTAAGTGGAGCGCAGGGTACGGAGTTTGAGCCACTCGGCGGCCAGCAGGTCGCCGAAGCGCGGGGTGGGCACGGGCGGTGCCGTGGTGGCCGTCACCGAGACTCTCCGGCCGGGTAGTCGACGCTGTCGGCGGTCAGTTCCATGAAGGCCGTCTCCAGGGAGGCCCGCTCCGTCGTCAACTCCCGGAGCGGGAGGCCGTGTTCGTGGGCCAGTTCGCCGATACGGGCGGCGCTCGCCCCGGTCACCTTCAGCGTCTCCGTGCCGTACGGCGTCACCACCGCGCCCTCCGTCGCGATGAGGGCGGCCAGCGCGCCCGCGTCCGGGGTCCGTACGGTCACCGTCGGCGCCGTACCGCGTGCGGCGAAGTCGGCGAGCGGCTCGGCGGCGATCAGCTCGCCCCTGCCGATGACGATCAGTTGGTCGGCCGTGTTCTCCATCTCGGACATCAGATGGCTGGAGACGAAGACGGTACGACCCTCCGCCGCCAGTTTCCGGAACAGGCCCCGCACCCACAACACCCCTTCCGGATCAAGGCCGTTGAGAGGTTCGTCGAAGAGCAGCACGGGCGGGTCGCCGAGCAGGGCGGTCGCGATGCCGAGCCGCTGCCGCATGCCGAGGGAGTAGCCGGCGACCCGGCGCCGGGCCGCCGCCCCGGTGAGCCCGACCTCGGCGAGCACCTCCTCGACCCGGCTCGCCGGGATGCGGTTGCCGCGGGCCAGTATCCGCAGATGCGCCCGCGCCGAACGCCCGCCGTGCACATCGCCCGCGTCCAGCAGCGCGCCGACGTGCCGCAGCCCGCGGGCGTGGCGGCGGAAGCTGTGCCCGCCGACCGTCGCGCTGCCGCCGGTCGGCTCCACAAGTCCCAGCAGCATCCGCAGAGTTGTCGTCTTGCCCGCGCCGTTGGGTCCGAGGAAACCGGTGACGTGCCCCGGCCGAACCGTGAAGGAGAGTGCTCGTACGGCGGTCGTCGTGCCGTACCGCTTGGTGAGTTCATCGGCTTCGATCACGGGACCACGCTGTCGCGGGCGGCCACGCGCCCGCATCGGCCCCGGGCCGACATCCCCACCCCGCCGATGTCGACCGTGGTCGTACGTCTCCCGGCTGATGACCGCGGCCGCCCCCCGCTCCTACGATCACGGTATGCCCGCCTCCCCGCCGCTGCCCCTGCTCAAGCGAGTACCGCCGGGCGTCTGGACGGGCGTGCCCTGGACCTACGGCACGCTGTTCTCCATCCGGGCCTTCTTCCACCTGCCCTTCATGCCGACCGATCCGTTCCCGCCCACGCCCTACGGCTGGGCGCTCATCGTGTCGGGCAGTGTTCTGGCCCTGTCCGGCTGTCTGCTGCTGCGCCCGCTTCCGCTGCCCGGGTTCGGGCTGCTGCTGGCCGGGACGTACGCCGTGACGCTGGGGCTGAACGGGCTGACCCTGGGCCTGTTCCACTACACGGCGCTCGCCATCGCGGTGGGCCGGCTCGCCGCGACCGCCGACCGCCGGCGCAGCCTCCTCGCCCTCGTCCTCGCGATCGCCGTGCTCCCCGCCTACCAGTTCACCCGCGTCGGCCTCGGCCGCCCCCTCGTCGCGCTCTACGACACCGGCCGCGGCGACTGGCGGAGCTGGTCGTCGCTCACCCTCATGGCCGTCGTCGCCTGGCTGATCGGCAACTCCGTGCGGCAGAACCGCGCGTACACCGAGCGGCTCACCACCCAGGCCGCGACCCAGGCCGTCACCGCCGAACGCCTGCGGATCGCCCGGGAGATGCACGACACCGTGGCCCACAGCATCGGCATCATCGCCCTCCAGGCGGGCGCGGCGGCCCGGGTCACTACCACCCAGCCGGAGGCTGCCCGGGAGGCGATGCGGGCCGTGGAGCGCGAGGGCCGGGAGACCCTGGCCGGGCTGCGCCGCATGCTGGTCGCGCTGCGGGCGGCCGACAGCGAGCCGCCCGTCGTGGCCGCGGGCCTCGGCGACATCGACCGGCTCGCCGCGACGACCACGGCGGCCGGGGTACGGGTCGAGGTGCGCCGCCGCGGTGAACCGCGTCAACTCCCGCCGGACATAGACCTGTCGGCGTTCCGCATCGTCCAGGAGTCCGTCACCAACGTCGTACGGCACGCGGGCACCCGCGCCTGCCGGGTCACCCTCGACTACCGCGAGGACGAACTCGCCCTGGAGGTCACGGACGACGGACACGGCCACGGGACCGGCACCGGCTTCGGGCTGGCCGGCATGCGGGAGCGAGTGGCCCTGCTGCACGGGGAGTTCACGGCCGCACCGCGTCCCGAGGGCGGCTTCCGGGTAGCGGTCCGCCTGCCGGTACCGGCGACGGTGGCCCGGTGAACGGCCCCGTCCGTGTGCTTCTCGCCGACGACCAGCAGCTCATCCGTACGGCGCTGCGGATGGTGATGGCAGACATCGACGACATGGAGGTCGTCGGCGAGGCCGGCACCGGGGCCGAGGCGGTACGGCTGACGGCCGAACTCGCCCCGGACGTCGTGGTGATGGACATCCGTATGCCCGGGATGGACGGCATCGAGGCCACCCGCGGGATCACCACCGATCCGTCAAAGAGCTCGGCGTCGGCCCGGGTCCTCGTCCTCACCACCTTCGACGACGACGATCACGTCTACGGCGCGCTGCGCGCGGGCGCGTCCGGGTTCCTGGTCAAGGACATGGCCCTGGACGACATCATCGGCGCGGTACGGGTGGTGGCCGCCGGGGACGCCCTGATCGCCCCGAGCGTGACCCGGCGCCTCATCGGGCACTTCGCCGCTGCCCGCCCCGAACAGGCCCGCGCGCGCCGTGAGTTGAAGGGGATCACGGACCGGGAACGCGAGGTGCTGACCCTGGTCGGCTCCGGCCTGTCCAACACGGAGATCGCGGCCGAGCTGTGCATCAGCGTCGCCACGGCGAAGACCTATCTGACCCGCCTCTTCACCAAGCTGGACGCGCGGGACCGGGTCCAGCTGGTGATCCTCGCCTATGAGGCGGGACTTGTGTCCGTCGGCTAGCCGACGCCCTTCCGCTCGAACAGTTGGCCATGGCCAACGCCCTTTGTACGCACCGGACTTGTGGCCGTCGTGCGGTCGACAGACTCCTGCCGAGTGTAGGCGCAGCGGGGCACCCAGGAGAGGAGAAGCGTGAAACCCGGAAGGGGAGGGGAGCCAGGTGTGGGCACACTGCTCGGAGGCGAGGGACACACCTTGATGGCATTGCGGGTTCGGGTGCGAGGAGAACGATGAAACCGCCGGTCGGATCGGTCGCCGTGGACACCCGGACCGGGAGAGTGGGCATCGTCATGGGGCACGAGGGACCCTACGTCCAGCTGCGCCCGTACGGCGGGGGGCGGGAGTGGGACGTCGAACCGGCCGCCGTGCGCGACGCGACCCCCGCCGAGCGGCTGAGCGCGGCGACCGCGTACGCGAACGCCCGCAGCCGGGGTGAGGTCCCTTGAGGCGCCGGTGCCCGGGAACGTCGTAGAGCCACCGGGCCGTAGGGGACAATGGGCTCCATGAGTCTGTTCCGCGACGACGGCATCGTGCTGCGCACCCAGAAACTCGGTGAGGCGGACCGGATCATCACGCTGCTCACGCGGGGGCACGGGCGGGTGCGCGCGGTGGCGCGCGGGGTGCGGCGGACCAAGTCGAAGTTCGGGGCCAGGCTGGAGCCCTTCTCGCACGTGGACGTGCAGTTCTTCGCGCGGGGGAGCGAACTGGTCGGCCGTGGGCTGCCGTTGTGCACCCAGAGTGAGACGATCGCTCCGTACGGTGGCGGGATTGTCGCCGACTACGCTCGGTACACCGCCGGTACGGCCATGCTGGAGACCGCCGAGCGGTTCGCCGACCACGAGGGCGAGCCCGCCGTACAGCAGTATCTGCTGCTGGTGGGCGGGCTGCGGACGCTGGCCGGCGGGGAGCACGCGCCGCATCTGATTCTCGACGCGTTCCTGCTGCGGTCGCTCGCCGTCAACGGGTACGCCCCGAGCTTCGGGGACTGTGCGAAGTGCGGGATGGCCGGACCCAACCGGTTCTTCTCCGTGGCGTCCGGCGGGGTCGTCTGCGCCGACTGCCGGGTGGCCGGGAGCGTCGTACCCTCGCCGCAGGCTCTCGAACTGCTCGGTGCGCTGCTCACGGGAGACTGGGAGACGGCGGACGCGTGCGAGGCGCGCCATGTGCGGGAGGGGAGTGGGCTGGTGTCCGCCTATCTGCACTGGCATCTGGAACGCGGACTGCGCTCGCTGCGGTACGTGGAGAAGTCGTAGCAGGTCACGGAAAGAGGAGACGAGAAGCACATGGCCGTACGCGGGATCCTGGGGCGCCAGCGGCGCGAGTACAAGGCGCCGGAGCCGCACCCGTCCGGAGCCCGTGCGCCGAAGCTGCCCGGTGAGCTGATCCCGAAGCACGTGGCGATCGTCATGGACGGCAACGGGCGGTGGGCGAAGGAGCGCGGGCTGCCGCGCACGGAGGGCCACAAGGTCGGCGCCGAGCGGGTGCTGGACGTGTTGCAGGGGGGTGTGGAGATGGGCGTCGGGGCTATCTCGCTGTACGCGTTCTCCACCGAGAACTGGAAGCGCTCGCCGGACGAGGTGCGCTTCCTGATGAACTTCAACCGCGACTTCATCCGCAAGACCCGTGACACCCTCGACGAACTCGGCATCCGGGTGCGGTGGGTGGGCCGGATGCCCAAGCTGTGGCGGTCGGTCGCCAAGGAGCTCCAGATCGCCCAGGAGCAGACCAAGAACAACGACGCGCTCACGCTGTACTTCTGCATGAACTACGGCGGCCAGGCCGAAATCGGCGACGCGGCACGGGCGTTGGCGGAGGACGTGAAGGCCGGGAAGCTCGACCCGTCCAAGGTCAACGAGAAGACCCTCGCGAAGTACCTGTACTACCCGGACATGCCGGACGTGGACCTGTTCCTGCGCCCCAGCGGCGAGCAGCGCACCTCCAACTTCCTTCTCTGGCAGAGCGCTTACGCCGAGCTGGTCTTCCAGGACGTGCTGTGGCCGGACTTCGACCGCCGCGACCTGTGGCGCGCTTGCGTCGAATTCGCCCAGCGGGACCGGCGGTTCGGCGGCGCGGTACCGAACGAGAAGCTGCTCGCGATGGAGGCGGAGATGCGGGGGCGACCCGAGGAGGGCTGAGCAGGGGCGGCTACGATCACGGCTCGTCACCGTAGGACCGGGGAGGGGCCGTGATGGAACAGACCGTCGAGCAGCGCGCGAGCGATGTGGTGCTGGAGTACGAGATCCGGCAGGAGCACATGACGGAGGCCGTCCGGCTGATGATGCGCAAGCGGGGCCGGGCGGGGTTCCTCCACCACCCCGTCTTCCTGGCGGCCGTCATGGTGGTGGGCGTGCTTGTGCTGACCGCGGGTCTGGCGGGCGGCGACGGTACCGGCTTCGCCTTCGGCGTGATGCTCATGGTCTGGCCGCTGCTGATGCTCCGCGTGCCCGTCATGACCGCCCGCCAGATGCTGCGGGCCAATCAGCACCACGGTGTGCTCCAGGTGACCGTCGCCGAGCAGCAAGGGGTGCGGACGGTGAGCGCGCACATCGACTCCCGCATGGCCTGGGCCAACTACGGCAGCTACGCCGAGACGGAACACTGCTTCGTGCTGCGCAGCCCCGACCGCATCGGAGCCTGCGCGATGGTGCTTGTCAAGCAGGGCGCGGCCACCCCGCAGGACGTGGACCGGCTGCGCGCCTTGCTGGACAGCAGGCTGCCGCGCGTCTAGCGCCCTAACCGGCCGCCGCGCAGTCCGCGCACGTGCCGAAGATCTCCACCGTGTGGGCCACGTTCACATAGCCGTGTTCCGCCGCGATGGCCTCCGCCCATTTCTCGACGGCCGGGCCCTCGACCTCGACCGCCTTGCCGCAGACGCGGCAGACGAGGTGGTGGTGGTGATCGCCGCTGGAGCAGCGGCGGTAGACGGACTCGCCGTCGTCGGTGCGCAGGACGTCCACCTCGCCGGCGTCGGCGAGGGACTGGAGGGTGCGGTAGACCGTCGTCAGGCCGACCGAGTCGCCTTTGTGCTTGAGCATGTCGTGCAGTTCCTGGGCGCTGCGGAACTCGTCGACCTCGTTGAGCGCCGCCGACACGGCGGCACGCTGGCGGGTGGATCGTCCCTTAACGGGCGGGCCGGCCGTCGTCACCGTTGCCTCCTCACGTCTGCACTTTGCCGGGCCATTGTGCCAGCCCGGACTGTGCTTGGTCAGACGCCGACCTCGTCGGCGGCCCCCCGGGTGGCCGGAATCACGCACTCCACCGGGTCCCCGGCGGGCCGCGCGGCGGCCGCCGCCCGGGCCCGGCGGCGGGCGAGCGGAGCCGCGAGAGCCGTGAGTGCGATGAACGCGCCGATGGTCAGGAGCACGATCGTCGCGCCGGGCGGGACGTTCTGGTAGTACGAGGTGACCGTGCCGCCGATGGTCACGCTCACGCCGATCGCCACCGCGATCACGAAGGTCGCGGCGAAGCTCCGGCTCAGCTGCTGGGCGGCGGCCACCGGGACCACCATCAGCGCCGACACCAGCAGCAGCCCGACGACCCGCATCGCGACGGTCACCGTGACGGCCGCCGTCACCGCCGTCAGCAGGTTCAGCGCGCGCACCGGCAGCCCGGTGACCCGCGCGAACTCCTCGTCCTGGCTCACCGCGAACAGCTGCCTGCGCAGCCCCAGCGTGACCACCACCACGAAGGCGGCGAGCAGACAGATCGCGGTCACGTCGGACTGCGAGACCGTCGAGAGGGACCCGAAGAGGTACGACGTGAGGTTCGCGTTGGAGCCCGTGGGCGCGAGGTTGATGAACATCACGCCGCCGGCCATACCGCCGTAGAAGAGCATCGCGAGGGCGATGTCGCCGCGGGTCCTGCCGTACCAGCGGATCAGTTCCATGAGGATCGCGCCGAGGACGGAGACCCCGGTGGCCATCCACACCGGGGAGGTGTTCAGGAGGAAGCCGAGGCCCACGCCCGTCATGGCGACGTGGCCGATGCCGTCGCCCATGAGGGCCTGGCGGCGCATGACGAGGTAGATGCCGACGGCGGGGGCGGTGATGCCGACCAGGACGGCGGCGAGCAGGGCCCGCTGCATGAAGGCGTAGTTCAGGAAGTCCATCAGCTCAGCAGTCCTGTGTGGAGCGGCTCGTGCGGGTGTACGTGGTCGTGGCCGGGCAGCGCGTGCTGGCCGAGGGCCTGCGGGGGCGGGCCGTCGTGCTGGACGCAGCCGTCGCGCAGGACGACCGCGCGGTCGATCAGGGGCTCCAGCGGGCCGAGTTCGTGCAGCACGAGCAACACCGTTGTGCCCTCGGCGACTTGGCGGGACAGGGTGTCCGCGAGGACCTGCTGGCTGGCCAGGTCGACGCCCGCCATCGGCTCGTCCATGATCAGCAGTTCGGGCTCGGCGGCGAGCGCGCGGGCGATCAGCACCCGCTGGTGCTGGCCGCCGGACAGCGCGTTCACCGAGTCCTTGGCGCGGTCCGCCATGCCGACCAGCTCCAGGGCGTGCCGCACGGCCGCGTGGTCCGCCTTGCGCAGCAGGCCGAAGCGGGTGCGGGAGAGGCGGCCGGAGGTGACGATCTCGGTGACCGTGGCGGGCACTCCGCCCGCGGCCGTGGTGCGCTGCGGTACGTAGCCCACGCGCCGCCAGTCCCGGAAGCGGGCCCGGTTCGTGCCGAAGAGCTCGATCTCGCCCTCGCTGAGCGGGACTTGGCCGATGACCGTGCGGATCGCGGTCGACTTGCCCGAGCCGTTGGCGCCGAGCAGCGCGACGACCTCACCGCGGTGCACGGTGAGGTCGATGCCGCGCAGGACGGGGCGCGAGCCCAGCTCGGCGCGGACTCCGCGCAGCGATATGACGGGCTCGCCCATGACGTCCTCCGTAACGGTCACTTGGTTCCCAGCGCGGTCTGGAGCGCCTTGAGGTTGGCCCGCTGGACCGAGAAGTAGTCCGTGCCGCGGGACTTCTTGGTGATGCCCTCGATGGGGTCGAGGACGTCGGTCTTCAGGCTCGCGTCGGCGGCGATGGTCTTCGCGGTCTTGTCGCTGACGAGCGTCTCGTAGAACACGGTGGTGACGCCGTCGGCCTTCGCCATCTTCTCAAGGTCCTTCACGCGCTCGGCACTGGGCTCCGACTCGGGGTCGAGGCCGTTGATGGCCTCCTCGGTGAGGCCGTAGCGCTCGGCGAGGTAGCCGAAGGCGGCGTGGGTGGTGATGAACACCTTGGTCCTGGTGTCCGCGAGGCCGGTCCTGAACTCGGTGTTGAGCGCGTCCAGCTTCCTGACCAGGGCCGCGGTGCGCGTCCGGTAGTCGGCCGCGTTCTTCGGGTCGGCCTTCTCGAAGGTCTTGCCGACGCCCTCGGCGACCTGGGCGTAGCGCACCGGGTCGAGCCAGATGTGCGGGTCGAGGCCGGCCAGTTCCTCGTTCTCGGAGCTGTCGTGGGACGCCGCGTGGCCGCCGACCTCGTTGCCGTGCTTCTCCAGCGTGGTCAGGGAGGCGGCGTCGATCTTCGTCTTGATCTCGGACTGCTCGACCGCCTTGTCGACGGCGGGCTGGAGGTTCTTGAGGTAGAGCACCGCGTCGGACTCCTGGAGCGCGACGATCTGCTGCGCGCTGATCTCCAGGTCGTGCGGCTCCTGGCCGGGCTTGGTGAGGCTGGTGACGTGGACGTGGCTCCCGCCGATCTGCTCGGCGAGGTACTGGAGCGGATAGAACGACGCGACGACGTCGAACTTGTCGGTCTGGGCCGCCGCCGCGCTGTCGGAGCAGGCCGAGAGGGTCCCGAGGCCGAGGGCGGTGGCCGCGGCTATCGCGATCCCGGATATGTGGCGTCGTCGTACGTTCATGACAGTCATTTTCAACTGAGATGGAAACCGTTGTCAACAAGGTTCGAGTACGGAACCGATTTGATATGGGGGCAGGAGACGCCGGTAACCTAAGTCATTCGCCGCCGTCCATTCGTCATGAAGAGAGCATCGTGGCCGCCGACAAGATCGACACCATCGTCAGCCTGAGCAAGCGCCGTGGCTTCGTATTCCCCAGCAGTGAGATCTACGGCGGCCAGCGCGCCGCTTGGGACTACGGGCCGCTGGGTGTCGAGCTCAAGGAGAACCTGAAGCGCCAGTGGTGGCGCTACATGGTGACGTCGCGCGAGGACGTGGTCGGTATCGACTCGTCCGTGATCCTGGCCCCCGAGGTGTGGGTCGCCTCCGGCCATGTCGCCACCTTCTCGGACCCGCTGACCGAGTGCACCTCCTGCCACAAGCGGTTCCGCGCGGACCACCTGGAGGAGGCGTACGAGGCCAAGCACGGCCGCGCCCCCCAGAACGGCCTGGCCGACATCAACTGCCCCAACTGCGGCAACAAGGGCCAGTTCACCGAGCCCAAGGAGTTCTCGGGCCTGCTCTCCACCCACCTGGGCCCGACGCAGGACACCGGCTCCGTCGCCTATCTGCGCCCCGAGACCGCCCAGGGCATCTTCACCAACTTCGGCCAGGTGCAGACCACTTCGCGCAAGAAGCCGCCGTTCGGCATCGCGCAGATGGGCAAGTCCTTCCGCAACGAGATCACGCCCGGCAACTTCATCTTCCGCACCCGCGAGTTCGAGCAGATGGAGATGGAGTTCTTCGTCAAGCCGGGCGAGGACGAGAAGTGGCAGGAGTACTGGATGCAGGAGCGCTGGAACTGGTACACCGGCCTGGGCCTGCGCGAGGAGAACATGCGGTGGTACGACCACCCCAAGGAGAAGCTCTCCCACTACTCCAAGCGCACCGCCGACATCGAGTACCGCTTCCAGTTCGGCGGCAACGAGTGGGGTGAGCTGGAGGGCGTCGCCAACCGCACCGACTACGACCTCACCGCGCACTCCAAGGCCTCCGGCCAGGACCTCCACTTCTTCGACCAGGAGGCCCAGGAGCGCTGGACGCCGTACGTCATCGAGCCGGCCGCCGGTGTCGGCCGCGCGATGCTGGCGTTCCTGCTCGACGCCTACGTCGAGGACGAAGCGCCCAACGCCAAGGGCAAGTTGGAGAAGCGCACGGTGCTGCGCCTCGACCACCGGCTGGCCCCGGTGAAGGTCGCGGTGCTCCCGCTGTCGCGCAACGCCGAGCTGTCCCCGAAGGCCAAGGGCCTCGCGGCGGCCCTCCGGCAGAACTGGAACATCGAGTTCGACGACGCCGGCGCCATCGGCCGCCGCTACCGCCGCCAGGACGAGATCGGCACGCCGTACTGCGTGACGGTCGACTTCGACACCCTTGAGGACAACGCGGTGACGGTCCGCGAGCGCGACTCGATGAAGCAGGAGCGGGTGTCGCTGGACCAGATCGAGGGCTACCTCGCGGGTCGCCTGATCGGCGCCTAGCCCCGACTGCGGTCAGACGAAAGGCCGGACGGGCCGAGTGGCTCGTCCGGCCTTTCGCATGGGGTCTCAACGCCCTTGCAGCGCCTTGACGTTGTCGCCGAACGTCCAGTTCTTCGAGCCGTCCCAGTTGATCGACCAGGTCATCAGGCCCTTGAGGGACGTGCCGTAGTGCCGCCAGGCCTGGGAGACCAGGGACGGGGTCATGTAGCCGCCGCCCGCGCCGGATTGGGCGGGCAGGCCCGGGACCTGCTTGTCGTAGGGGACCTTGACGGTCGTGCCCTGGACGACCAGGCCCTTGTTGAGGCAGTCGGTCTGGGCGGTGAAGCCCGCGACCGTGCCGGCCGAGTACGAGTCGCCGGAGCAGCCGTACATGCTGCCGTTGTAGTACTGCATGTTGAGCCACCACAGGCGGCCGTTGTCCGCGTACTTCTTGACGATCGGCAGGTACGCGCCCCAGATCGAGCCGTAGGTGATGCTGCCGCCGGTGACGTAGGCGGTCTCCGGGGCCATTGTCAGGCCGAAGTTGGCCGGCATCCGGGCCAGGATGCCGTCGATGATGCGGATCAAGTTGGCCTGGGACGTGGAGAGTTGGCCGATGTTTCCGCTGCCCACCAGGCCGGTCTCGATGTCGATGTCGATGCCGTCGAAGTTGTACTTCTGCAGGATCGGCACGATCGTCGAGACGAACTTGTCGGCCACGGTGGACGAGCTGAGGTCGATGCCCGCCGCCGCGCCGCCGATCGACATCAGGATCGTCTGGCCCGACGCCTTCGCTGCGCACATCTCGGCGGGCGTGGCCACCTTCACCCCGGCGTCCATGCCGTCCTCCCACAGCGCGGTGCCGTCGGAGCGGATGACCGGGAAGGCCGCGTTGATCACGTTGTAACCGTGCGCGGCGATCGCGGAGTTGGTGATCGGAGTCCAGCCGAAGGGCGGGTGGACGCCGTTGGACGAGCCGTCCCAGTTCTCCCAGTAGCCCTGGAGGACCTTGCCGGCCGGGCGGGACTTGACGGCGCAGGTGTCGGCGGCGGAGGCGGTGGGGGCGGTGGCGATCCCGAGGGGGACGACCAGGGCGGCCGCGGTCAGGGCGGCGGTGAGCAGGCGGCGGAGCATACGGGGCCTCCCGGTGGGGGTGCGGTGAGGTGTCGTAGGCATGACAGTGCTGGCTTGAGCGTGCTCGTGGTCCAGACCTTTCGTCAAGAGGTCTGGACCAGCCGGGCGGGATGGGTGACGAAGTTGGAATGACAGATATTGAAATCTGTCATTCGTTGAGGCAGAGTGGAGGGCATGACGATGCGAACCCGAAACCTCGGAACCACCGGCCCCCAGGTCTCCGCCCTCGGCCTCGGCTGCATGGGCATGTCCGGCATGTACGGCGACGCGGACCTCGCCGAGTCCATCGCCACCGTCCACGCCGCCCTCGAAGCCGGCGTGACCCTGCTCGACACCGGCGACTTCTACGGCATGGGCCACAACGAGCTGCTGATCAGCGAGGCCCTGCGCACCGCCCCGGCCGCCCTGCGGGAGAACGCGCTGATCAGCGTGAAGTTCGGCGCCCACCGCGGCCCGGACGGCCAGTGGCTCGGCTACGACACGCGTCCGAGCGCCGTGAAGACCTGGGCCGCGTACTCCCTCCAGCGCCTCGGCGTCGACCACATCGACGTCTACCGCCCCGCCCGGCTCGACCCGAACGTGCCGATCGAGGAGACCGTCGGCGCGATCGCGGAACTCGTCGAGAAGGGGTACGTCCGCCACATCGGCCTGAGCGAGGTCGGCGCGGAGACCATCCGCCGGGCCGCCGCCACCGCCCCCATCGCCGACCTCCAGATCGAGTACGCGCTCATCTCCCGCGGCCCCGAGCGGGAGATCCTGCCCACCCTGCGGGAGCTGGGCATCGCCGTCACCGCGTACGGCGTGCTCTCGCGCGGGCTGATCTCCGGCCATGTCACACCCAGCCAGGGCTTCGCCCCGAACGACTTCCGCGCCCACTCGCCCCGCTTCCAGGGCGACAACCTCCAGCACAACCTCACCCTGGTCGAGTCCCTGCGCAAGGTCGCCGAGCAGAAGGGCGTCTCCGTCGCGCAGATCGCCATTGCCTGGGTGCTGTCCAGGGGCGAGGACATCGTGCCGCTGGTCGGCGCCAAGACCCGAGAGCGGCTCGGCGAGGCGCTGGGCGCGCTGGACGTGACCCTGGACGCGGCCGACCTCGCCGCCATCGAGGCGGCCGTACCGGCCGACGCGGCGGCCGGCGAGCGGTACGCCCCCGCCCAGATGGCCATGCTCGACAGCGAGCGCTGATCGCGGTGCCGGGTACCGTCTAGGCATGCCTCCGACCAGCGAAGCCCTGACCGCCGAGCGCATCCTCGAAGCGACCGAGGAGGTGCTGCGCCGCCACGGCCCCGCGAAGGCGACCGTGGTGGACGTGGCCCGCGCGCTCGGCGTCAGCCACGGCACCGTCTACCGGCACTTCCGCACGAAGGCGGCACTGCGGGAGGCGGTGACCCAGCGCTGGCTGGACCGGACGGCCGAGGCGCTGTCCGGGATCGTCGACGAGACGGACCGGGACCCGGAGACCCGGCTGCGGGACTGGCTCGCGGGGCTGTTCGCGGCCAAGCGGCGCAAGGCGGGCGCCGATCCGGAGCTGTTCGCCACGTACAGCGTGCTGGCGACCGAGCACGGCGGGGTCGTCAGCGACCATCTCGACGAGCTGACCGGGCAGTTGACCCGGATCGTCCAGGCGGGCGTGGACACCGGCGCGTTCACCACCGCCGATCCGCGCACCGCGGCCACCGCCGTCTTCCAGGCCACCGGCCGCTTCCACGACCCGGGTTACGCCAAGGAGTGGGAACAGCCGGGCGCGCAGGCGGAGTTCGAGGCGGTCGTGGACCTGTTGGTGCGGGGGCTGCGGGGCTGAGAATCGGCTTCATGGAAACCGGGTCCATGGAGCGGTCTCGACGCGTTGCCGTCATCGGAGTGGGCGTCCTCGGAGCCTGCGTGGGCTGGAACCTGTCCCGGCTGGGTGCCGAGGTGGTTCTCATCGACGCGGGCCGGCCGGGCGAAGGCGTCACCGACTGGTCCTTCTCGTGGGTCAACGCCAGCAACAAGACCGTGCGCAGGTCCTACTTCGACCTGAACGTCGCGGGCATGGCGGCACACCGCGAGCTGGCGGCGGCCGTCGGGCCGGACGCGTGGTGGTATCCGAGCGGCCATCTGCGCTGGGCGGACGACCCGGCGGCGGAGGCACGGTTCCTGAAGACGGCGGAACTGCTGGCCAGTTGGGGCTACCGGATCGAACTGTCCACCGGGGCGGAGGTGCGCCGCCGCCTCGAACCGGCTCTCGCGCTGCCCGACGAGGTGCCCGTCGTGCTCTACCCCGACGAGGCCTGGGTGCACGGCCGCCGTCTCGTCGGCCGCCTGGTCGGCCAAGTGGTCGAGGCCGGAACCGAGTTGAGGTCCGACACCGAGGTCCGTGACATCGGCACGGCTGCCGACGGGAGCGTCCGGAGCGTGACGCTGTCCGACGGGACCGCCCTCGCCGTCGATGCCGTGGTGAACGCGGCGGGCCCCGGCGCCTCCCGCATCGCCGGGCTTCTCGGACGGGACCTGCCGATGCGCCGCGAACCCGGTGTCGTCACGCGGATCGACTGCGCCCCCGTCCCGATCCACCGGGCCGTGCACGCGCCCCACATCGAGATCCGCCCCGACGGAGACGGATCGATGGTCCTCCACAGCCGCGAGGTCGACGCGCTCATCGACACCGGCGAGGAGGATCCCGCGGAACTCGCCCGGCTGCTCCACGCCTCGGTACGGCAGGTCGTTCCCGGGCTCGCCGACTCCCGCGTCACCCGGACCAGGGTGGCCTTCCGGCCCATCCCGGCCGACGGATTCCCCTCCGTGGGAGCGGTGCCCTCCGTCCCGGGCTACTACGAGGCCGTCTCCCACAGCGGCATCACGCTCGGGCCCGTCCTCGGCCGGCTGCTCGCCGCGGAGATCCTGGACGGGGAGAGGGACGAACTGCTCGCGGACTTCCGGCCGGAGAGGTTCTCCGGCCGGGCCTAGGGCGTTTCTTGTGGATCAGCGTGCGGACCAGATGAAGATGCCCGCGATGTGCAGTGCGGCAAGGTAGACGGTGGCGGTCTTGTCGTATCGAGTGGCAAGGCCGCGCCACTGCTTGAGCTTGTTGATGCACCGCTCGACAGTGTTGCGCTGCCGGTAGGCGGTCTTGTCGAAGGCGGGTGGCCTGCCGCCGGACCGGCCCCGCCGCCTGCGCTTGGCGATCTGGTCGGCAGGCTGCGGGATGACGGCCCGGATGCCGCGGCGGCGCAGGTGGGTGCGGATGGCCCGGGAGGAATACGCCTTGTCCGCCAGGACTGTCTCCGGGGTGGTCCGGGGCCGTCCGACCGGCCGGGCCACCCTCAAGCGGGCCATGACCTCAGTGAATGCGGGTGCATCACCCGCCTGTCCCGGTGTGAGGCAGAAGGCCAGGGGGCGGCAACGTCCGTCGGCAACCAGATGGATCTTGGTGGTCAGTCCGCCGCGGGAGCGACCGAGGGCATGGTCGTGCGGCTCGCCGGCCGGGGCCCCTTTTGACGGGCCCCGGCGGCGTGCTGGTGGGCGCGGACGATGGTGGAATCGACGGCGACGACCCAGTCGAGGTCGCCTTCGGAGTCGGCCTGGGCCAGCAGCGCGGCGAAGACCTTCTCCCAGGTGCCGTCGGCCGCCCACTTCCGTAGCCGGTTGTGGACGCCCTTCCAGGAGCCGAACTCCTCGGGCAGGTCCATCCACGGGCAGCCGGTGCGGTACTTGAAGGCGATCGCGTCGATCACCTGCCGATGATCCCGCCACCGCCCACCCCGCCTCGGTGCCCGATCGGGTAACAGCGGCTCGATCCGGGCCCACTGGGCGTCAGTCAACGACACACCCAGACCAACGATCAGATGATCCGAAGGAAACGCCCTAGGTCCTGTCCGCACAGTCCGCCTGCCCCGCGACGCCCGGCGCTCCGAGAGCGCGCACCGGACGCCACGGGGCCCGCCGTCCGGGCGGACGACGGGACCTGCGGACACGGCCCGGCTCTACGCCGTGCACTCCCAGAACTCCCGCATCAGCCGCATCGGTGTCGGGCCCGTCATCGCCACCTGGGTCAGCAGGATCGTGACCGTGCCGGTGGGCGGGACGATGTGGGCCGTGGTGCCGGTGCCGCCGATCCAGCCGTAGCGGCCGGGGACGTTCCACGGGTCGATCGGTGCAACGTCGACCTGGCCGCCGTAGCCCCAGCCCTGGCCCTCCAGGAACAGGGTCGCGGCCTCGCGCTGGGGGGCCGTGAGGTGGTTCGTGGTCATGCGGCTCACCGAGGTGGGGGTGAGGATTCCCTGTCCGCCGGCCAGCAGCATGCGGGCGAAGGCCAGCCAGTCGTCGGCCGTGGAGACCAGGGCCCCGCCGCCCGAGGGGAAGCGCGGCACGCGGCTGTAGTCGCCGTCCGGGGTGTCCGTGCGGCGCAGAGTGCCGTCCCCGGCCGGGGCGTAGGACCAGGTGAAGCGGTCCCGCTTCGAGGTCGGTACCTCGAAGCCGGTGTCCCGCATGCCCAGCGGTTCGAAGATCCGCTCCGCGAGGAAGTCGGGGAAGGCGCGGCCCGAGACCCGGGCGGCCAGGATGCCCTGGAGGGCGGACGAGGTGCCGTAGAGCCAGGCCTCGCCCGGCTGGTGCAGCATCGGGACTTGGGCGAGTTGCCCGAGCCAGGTGTCGGGCTCCGGCCAGTCGTCGAAGGGGCGGCTGTGGTCCTGGACCGCGAACAGGGACCGCGCGGCGGGCAGCGCGAAGTCGGAGGGGAGGCCCCAGCCGGTGCGGAAGCTGAGCAGGTCCTCGACGGTGACCGGGCGTTCGGCCGCCACGACGTCGTCGACGGGGCTCGTGGGCGTGCGGACCACGACCGGCTTCGCCAGCTCCGGGAGCCACTCGGCCACCGGGTCGGCGAGCCCGATCCGGCCCTCGTCCACCAGCGTCAGCAGCGCCGCGGCCGTGATCGGCTTGGTGACCGAGGCGATCCGGAAGATCGAGTCGCGGGCCATCGGCACGGTGCCTTCGACGTCGGCGGAGCCCACGGCCACCACCTCGACGTCGTCGCCGCGGGCCACCAGGCCCACCGCCCCCGGCACGGTGCCGTCGTCGACGCGTCGCCGCAGGGTGTCGTGGAGAGAGCTCATCGGTCGGCCTTCCGGTTCGGAGAGTCGTAGCGGATTCGCCGGATACGACTCTCCCCGCCCCGCGAACTCATCGCTCCCCGGTCAGCCGTCGGACGGGTCCACTGTCGCCTGGTGCTCCTCGGCCAGATGCTCCTCCGCCTTCAGCCAGGGCAGGAACTGCGCGCTCTTCTTCCAGCCGCAGGTGTCGCACACGATCGTGCGCTGCGCACCCTTGCGCTGCACGCGGACGACATGTTCCCGCCCGTGCTGGTCCCAGCGGCTCACCTTGCTCGTGTTGATCTGCAACATGCGCCTCGCCTCCGCTCAGGAGTGTCCGGCAAGGAGTGTGCAGCAAGACCATCATCAACGGGGCGCAATTCACGGCGAGTTGTCCAAGCTGTGAACATGTCATCCGGCGGTTCGTCCGGCTTTCAGCCGATCGCGCGCGGCAGCCGCAGGCTGAGCAGCCCGGTCAGCACCACACCCGCCAGCTGCACCAACAGCGTGGTCACCAGCGCGTCCCGCATGCCCATGCCCGGGATCAGCGACAGGAACAGCGTGCCGAGCGTGGCCACGCCCAGCGCCAGCGCCGACTGCTGGGTGGTCACCATCACGCCCGCGCCTACACCGGCCCGGGCCGGCGGCACCTCGGACAGGATGATCCGGAAGATGATGGGCAGTTGGAGCGCCTGGCCGACGCCCGCGACCGCCATCCCCGGCAGCAGTTCGACAAAGCCGAGGTCCGGCCAGGAGCGCCACGCGGCCAGCACGATCAGCCCCACACCCACCCCCTGCACGACCGAACCCGCCGCCACCACCCGGGTGCCGTACCGCGTCACCAGGCGCGGCCCGGCGAGCGAGACGAGGAAGAACGCCACGGCCATCGGGGCGAGCGCCAGGCCCGCCGCGACCGGGCCCAGGTCCGCGCCGCGCTGGAGCGCCACCGCGATCACGAACATGAAGCCGCTGAAACCGATCGACAGCGGCAGGACGATCATCAGCCCGCGCCGCAGCGAGGTCAGCGCCAGCAGACTCGGCGGCACCAGCGGCGTACGGCCCTGCCGGTCGGCCCTGCGCTCCACGGCGTAGAACGCGGACACGATCCCCGGGAACGCGGCCAGCGACAGCCACGTCCACAGCGGCCAGCCCGCCGCCCTGCCCTCCGTCAGCGGCACCAGCAGCGCCAGCAGCGACGCGGCCAGCAGGAAGGTGCCGGGCACGTCCACCGGCTCCGGGTGCGGGGAATGCGTCTCCGGCACGACCTTGGCGGCCAGGAACAGTCCTACGACGACCACCGGCACGTTCACCAGGAACACCGCGCGCCAGCCGGTGCCCCAGATGTCGGCGGCGACCAGCACCCCGCCGAGGATCTGCCCCGCCACCATCGCGAGACCGGCCGTCGCGCCGTACAGGCCCATCGCCTTGGCGCGGCGCGGGCCCCGGGTCGCGGCCTGGATGGTGGCGAGGACCTGCGGGAGCATCGCGGCGGAGGCCGCGCCCTGCGCGATCCGCGCGGCGACCAGCGTCCAGGCGGTGGGCGCGAGGCCGCACGCCAGCGAGGTCACGCCGAACGCGGCCATCCCGCCCAGGAAGAGCCGGCGGCGCCCGAACAGGTCGCCGAGCCGTCCGCCGAGGACGAGCAGCACGGCGTACGAGACTCCGTAGCCGGCGACGACGAGTTCGAGGACGGCCTCGCTCGCCGAGAGGTCCCTGCCGATGGTCGGCAGGGCCACGTTGACGATGAAGAAGTCGATGAGGGGCAGCGCCGCGGCCAGCAGCACCGTGAACAGTCCGAGGCCGCCGAGCACGGGGGGCGCCGCCGGGGATCGGACGGTGCGGGAAGTGATGGTTTCGGTCACGCCGACGAGCCTGCGCCTCCCGCCAGACTGGTACCAGAGTGTCCTTATCCTGGTAGCAGGACTACCTGGAAACAGGGTGCGTGCGGCGGCAGACTGGGGTGATGACGACCATGGCACAGGAAACGGCGACAGCGACAGGGGCGGCGCGAACGGCGGCCACGCAGACCGCTTCGACGGTCCGGCGCCATGAACTCGCCGCGTTCCTGCGCCACCGCCGCGAGCACATCGCCCCCGAGCAGGTCGGCCTGCCGCGCGGCACCCGGCGCCGTACCCCGGGCCTGCGCCGCGAGGAGGTCGCGCAGCTCGCCGCGGTCGGGGTCACCTGGTACACGTGGCTCGAACAGGCCCGGGACATCCAGGTCTCCGTCCAGGTGCTCGACGCGCTGGCCCGCACCCTGCTGCTCGACCGCAGCGAGCGCAGCCACCTGTTCCAGCTGGCCGACGCGACCGATCCGCAGCCGACCACCGTCTGCCCGGTCGTCACGCCCGCCCTCCAGTCGATGCTGGACCAGCTCGACCCCATCCCGGCCTGTCTCCAGAACGCCCGGTACGACATCCTCGCCTACAACCGCACCTACGGGATGCTGCTCTGCGACCTGGACGCGGTGCCGCCCGAGGACCGCAACTGCATGATCCTCTCCTACACGCACGAGGGGTGGCGGTCCTCGATCGTGCACCTGGAGAAGACCCAGCGGCTCATGGCCGCCCGCTTCCGGGGCTCGATGGCCGACCATCTCGCCGAGCCCGCCTGGAAGACCCTGCTCAAGCGGCTGCACACGTCCCCCGAGTTCCGTGAGGTCTGGGACCGCCACGAGGTGCTGGGCGCCAGCCCCCGCCGCAAGGAGTTCCGCAACGCCCACGTCGGCCGCCTCACGGTCGACCACACCGACCTGTGGCTCGGCCCTTCGAGGGGCCCGCGCATGGTGACGTACGCCCCGGTGGACGAGGAGTCGCGGGAGAAGCTGGAGCGGCTGCACGCGATCGCGCTGGAGAAGTGAGGCCGGAGGCCGGGCTGCCTCCGCCGCGTCAAGTCCCCAGGTATCCGGACCGGTTGTACCTCGGGTTGCTCAGGGTCATGAACTCCCGGCCCCGCCGCAGATCCTGTACGACCTCTTCCCAGCCCGGTTCGTCCACCGGCTCGTAGCCTGCGCGGACGTGCTCGACGAAGGTCCACCAGCTTTCGAAGTTGGGTGCCGCGTGGCGCAGCGCGTGATGGTGGTTGATCTGGAAGTCGGAGGGCCGGGTCGGACCGGGGATCCGCCGGCCCCACTCCAAGTCGTCGTCTTTCCGCAACGCGGTCAGCCGCCGGGGGATGTCGCCCATGCTGTAGGTGTACGGATCGAGCCCCAGCGCCGGCCGGACGATCCCGAGAAGCTCCGCCTCGGGATGCGGACCGAGCCCGATGGTGTGCTCGAAGATCCGCCGCAGCCGCTCGCAGATCGCCTCGCTGAGGTATTTGGCGAACCAGTGGGCGTCGGCTTCGTAGAACTGCCGGCTGACGCCGAGCAGCACGGTGTCGGTGTCGTACACCAGCCAGAAGGCGTGACTCTCGATGCCGTGGCTCTCCGAATGGCGGAGGTAGCAGGCGCGGAGCCGGCCGAGCGGCAGGTGCTCGACCCGTCTGGGACGCCAGGGTGTCCCACGCCGGGTCAGGGTCAACGCCCGTCCGTCGAACGAGAACGTCCACCCCGAGCACCGCATGACCATCGCATCGGACATCTGTGCAATTTACTGACCCGACCGGTGACTGACAACGGAAGGATCACGCGGTCCGTCAGCTCCCGTGCGCCCTGGGCGCTGGCCTGACGGACCTGACCGGCCAACTCGACGGTACCCGAGGGGCGTTCGGCCGTCCCGGAGGGCTACGCCGTGATCCCGGCTGCCTCGCGCACTTCGGCGGACGACAGCTTCTCGGCCGTGCGGTCGGGGTCCACGGGGTCGGCTCGGCTGGGCTTGAACACCGCCTACGTCGGTCGCCTGCCCCGTGGTTGACCCGCCCACCGCCACTGACACCTTCGACCTGCACGCAAAGGACCCGACGGATCCGACCGGCCGGCTCGACGGCGGCTGAGGAGCGTTCGGCCGTCCCGGAGGGCCAGGCGGTGATCTCGATGGACGACAGCGTCTCCGCCGTGCGGTCGGCCCGCACGGCGAGGACCTGGTGGACTTGGTGGTTCGACTCGATGGTGTCTGTGGGGTGTTCGGCCGTCTCCGAGGGCTATGCGGTGATCCCCGCCGCCTCGCGTACCTCGACGGACGACAGGTTCTCGGCCGTGCGTTCGGCGGGTGGGCTGGGTCTGTGCACTGCCTGCGTTGCCTGCTGCGTGGGCGATCCGCCCACCGCCACAGCACCTTCGTTCCGCATGCCGACGACTTGAGGGACCTGAGCGGCCAATTCGACGGTGTCTGGGGAGGGTTCGGCCGTCCCGGAGGGCTACACGGTGATCCCGGCCGCCTCGCGTACCTCGACGGACGACAGGTTCTCGGCTGTGCGCTCGGCGGTTCGGCGGGCCCAGGCGCCGCTGGTCAGCGCGCCCAGTACCAGGACGGCCAGGCCGCAGGCCACGAGGATCCACCAGCCCGGACGCGCCGCCGAGACGAACGTGTCCTTGTACGAGGATGAGCTCACCCCGGAGGCCAGTACCGCGCCGACCACCGCGACGCCGAGGGTCTGGCCCAGCTGCCGGCTCGTGGAGGCGACGGCCGCCGCGACTCCCGCCTGGGCGCGCGGCATTCCGGAGACCGCCGTGTTGGTGATCGGCGCGTTCACGAAGCCGAAGCCGATGCCGAAGAGCAAGTAGCCGATGAAGCGCGAGACGTTGGACGTCTCCGCCTCGAAGCCGGCGAACAGCAGCGCGCTCACGGTCATCGCGGAGCCCGCGATCAGGAGCGGTATGCGGGGTCCGCGACTGCCGACCAGCCGCCCGGAGATCGGCGCGCACAGGAACGTCGGGACCGCCATCGGCAGCATCCACAGGCCGGCGTGCAGCGCGTCCAGGCCGACCACGTTCTGCAGGTACAGCGTGGACAGGAACAGGAAGCCGCCCAGCGCCGAGAACGCGCTGATCGCTATCACCGTCGCCCCGCTGAACGGCGCGGAGCGGAAGAAGCGCAGGTCGATGAGGGGTTCGTCGCGCCGCGGCTCGTACCAGACTAGGCCGACGAGCGCGACGAGCGCGAGCGCCGCGAACGGCAGGATCGCGGTGAACCCGGAGTCCGGCGCCTCGATGATCGCGTACGTCAGCGAGCCGAACAGCGCGATCACCAGGAGCTGGCCGACCGGGTCGGCGCGGCGGGCCTTGGGCGCGCGTGACTCGGGGATGAACCTCAGCGTGAGCAGCAGCGCGGCCACACCCACCGGCAGGTTGATCCAGAAGATCGAGCGCCAGCCGACCGAGTCCACGAGCAGCCCGCCGATCAGCGGTCCGGCGGCCATCGATATGCCGACGACCGCACCCCACACACCGATCGCCCGGGCCCGCTCGCGCGGCTCGGTGAAGGTGTTGGTGATGATCGACATGGCGACCGGGTTGAGCATCGAGCCGCCGACCGCCTGGATCATGCGGAACCAGATCAGCGCGTTCAGGTCGGGCGCGAGGGAGCAGAGCAACGAGCCGAGGCTGAAGACCACCAGGCCGACGATGAAGACGCGCTTGCGGCCGATCCGGTCGGCCGTGGAGCCCGCCAGCATCAGCAGGGAGGCGAGGACCAGGGTGTACGCGTCGATCGTCCACTGAAGACCGGAGGTGCTCGCGTGCAGATCGGTCTGCATCGCGGGCAGGGCGACGTTCAGGATGGTCACGTCCAGGCTCACGATCAGCAGACTCATGCAGCAGATCGCGAGCACCAGCATGCGGCGGCGGTGGCTGAGCTCGGGCATGGCAACCATCCTACGCGAAACTCGATAGTGCGTCTAACTAATGACCGCTACATGATCTCCGGCCACCGCTCCGTCCGTGGGCACCGGAAGCCGTGCGCAACAATGGAGCAATGTCCACGCCCGTGTCCCTGCCCGCGCCCCCGGCCGTGTCGCCCTTGCGGATCGGCCCGCACACCGTCTCGCCGCCCGTCGTCCTGGCCCCCATGGCCGGGATCACCAACGCGCCCTTCCGCACCCTGTGCCGGGAGTTCAGCGGAGGCAAGGGCCTGTTCGTCAGCGAGATGATCACGACGCGGGCGCTGGTCGAGCGCAACGAGAAGACCATGCAGCTGGTCCACTTCGACGCGACCGAGAAGCCGCGCTCGATCCAGCTGTACGGCGTGGACCCGGCGACCGTGGGCAAGGCCGTCCGCATGATCGCGGACGAGGACCTCGCCGACCACATCGACCTCAACTTCGGCTGCCCGGTCCCGAAGGTCACCCGCAAGGGTGGCGGTTCCGCCCTGCCGTACAAGCGGAACCTGCTGCGGGCGATCCTGCGCGAGGCCGTCGGCGGCGCCGGCGACCTGCCCGTCACCATGAAGATGCGCAAGGGCATCGACGACGACCACATCACGTTCCTCGACGCGGGCCGCATCGCCGTCGAGGAGGGCGTCACCTCCATCGCCCTGCACGGCCGCACCGCAGCCCAGCACTACGGCGGCACCGCCGACTGGGACGCCATCGCCCGGCTCAAGGAGCATGTGCCGGAGATCCCCGTGCTCGGCAACGGTGACATCTGGTCGGCCGAGGACGCGCTGCGGATGGTGCGCGAGACCGGGTGCGACGGGGTCGTGGTCGGACGCGGCTGCCTCGGGCGCCCGTGGCTGTTCGCGGACCTCGTGGCGGCGTTCGAGGGACGTGAACAGGCCCGTGCCGGAGGCGCTGATGGATCCAGTCTGAAGCCGTCGTTGCGTGAGGTCGCCGACATCATGGTGCGGCACGCGACCCTGCTCGGCGAGTGGATCGGAGACGAGGCGCGCGGGGTCATCGACTTCCGCAAGCACGTCGCCTGGTACCTCAAGGGCTTCGCGGTCGGCAGCGAGATGCGCAAACGCCTCGCCATCACGTCCTCCCTGGCCGAACTCCGCTCCGGCCTCGACGAGTTGGACCTCGACCAGCCCTGGCCCACCGGCGCCGACGGGCCCCGCGGCCGTACGTCGGGCAACAACAGGGTGGTGCTGCCCGACGGTTGGCTGAAGGACCCGTACGACTGCGCGGGGATCAGCGAGGATGCCGAACTCGACACCTCGGGTGGCTAGTTCGTCTTCGGATGGGGCGTAGAGCCGTACGCCGTCAGGAACTTGTCGCGGAAGGCGCTCATCTTCCAGACCGGGGCGTCGTGCGCGGGGCGCAGGCCGTCCGTCCAGTTCCAACTGTCGATCTTGGCAAGGACCTTGGGGTCCTTGGCGACGATCGAGATCGGGACGTCACGGCTGGCGTGGTTGCCGCTGACCCGGGCGATCGGCTGGTGGTCGCCGAGGAAGACGAGCACCGTGTTGTCGTTGCCGTAGCGCTCCAGCCACTGGGTGAGGGAGTTCACCGAGTACTGGATCGACTTGCCGTACTCCTCGCGGGACTTGGTGGTGTCGGCGATGACGTCGGAGGCCTTGTTGCCGGCCTTCTCGATCGCGTCGAAGATCGAACCGTTGCCCAGCTGGTCCCACGGGACGAGCTTCGGGATCGGCGCCCACGGCTGGTGGCTCGACGTCAGGATGATCATCGACATCAGCGACTTGCCGTCGGTACGCGGCTTGCTGTGCACCCGCTTCTGGAACTGCTCCAGGGTGTACTGGTCGGGCATCGTCGACCAGCTGAACTTCGGTCCCTTGTAGCCCAGTTGGAAGGCGTTGTAGACCTTGTCGAGGCCGTAGAAGCTCTGCTCCGGCCAGCCCTTCTGCACGCCCGGCATCACACCGATGGTGTCGAAGTCGCCGGTCTTCTTGAAGGCGTCGGTCAGGCTCAGGTGGTCGCTGGCCATCACCGTGCGGTAGCGCTGCTGGTTGTTGACCCACAGCCCGGACATGGTCGTCGAGTGGCCGAGCCAGCTGCTGCCGCCGTAGGTCGCCGAGGTCAGCCAGCCGCTCTTCGCCGCGAAACCGGCCTTCGACAGGGCCTTGGTGTCGGCGGCCAGGGTCTCGTCGACGCCGGGCGCCATGATCGGGTCCTCGATCGCGCTGCGGCCGTAGCTCTCGATGAAGGTGAAGATCATGTCCTTGCCGCGCAGGTCCGGGACGAGCTGACTGCCCGGGGTGTTGCCGAAGGCGTCGACCTTGGCGACCTTCTCGAACTCCGCCTCGTCGCGCAGGGTGTTGCGGATCGCCTGCGCGCGGAGCTTGACGATCGCGGCGGTGTGGTCGGCGGCGAGCGGCACCCCGGCGAACTGGAGGCCGAAGGCCGTGCAGGTGATCCAGACCGTGCCGGCGATCAGCGCGCCCCGGGACGCCTCCGCCTTGTGGTCGGCCAGGAGATTGCTCAGCCGGACCACGGCCAGTGCGACCAGGACGATCAGCAGTAGCACGAAGAGGACGACACCGACCGTGAGGAGGGACGTGACCGTCCCGCCGAGGGTGTCGTCGAGATACCCGCGCGCGTCGCCGAACAGGCTCCAGTCCAGGACGACGTTGAAGCCCCGGCCGAGGTATTCGTTGAAGCCCATGTCCAGCATGTTCAGGATCGCGACGACGGCGGTCAGCGCACCGCAGAACGCCGCCAGCACGATCCGCGGCCGCCGCGGCACGCTCATCAGGACGACGGCCCCCATGATCGCCTCCGCCGGCAGCCGCATGAACTCGGCGGGCCGCAGGCTGTTCAGCGTCGTCGGCATCTGAAGGCAGACGTAGACGATGGCGGCGGCGAGCACGGTGACGGTCCAGGACACGACGCGCGCGGCGACGGGATGCTTCTCCCGCCAGCCCCGCACCCGCCGCCGCAGCCCGAGCCGACTGCTCCAGGTACGGGGGCCGGGGCGGGTGGGGCGGGGGGTGTTGGTGGTGGCGGGGGTGGCGGGGGTGGTGTCCGAGGCGGGGCCTTCGGGGGTGGAGGTGGCTTCGGGGACGGAGGCCTCGGGATCGGTGGCTGCTTCGGAGGCCTCGGTGGCCTTGGCGTCGGCTTCGGGTTCCGTGGCGGTCGAGGCGTCGGCGGCGGCTTCGGGGGCCTCGGCGTCGGCTGCCGCCTCGGGTGAGTCGGCGACTTCCGCGGCTTCGGTGTCGGAGGCGGCGATCTCGGGATCGGCGTCGGTTCCGTGCGCGGTGACCTTGGCTTCGGCGTCGGCTGCGGCTGGGTCTTCGTCCACGACTCGCCCGGTCCCGGTCCCGGCGGCTTCCGGCCGCTCGGGCGCGGCGGTCTCGGAAGGTTCGGCCTCGGCCTTCACCTCGGCCCGGGCCCCGTCCTCGCCCGGTATCGCTATCGCGTCGCCCGGCGTCGGCTCCGTGTCCATATCGTCCACGGCGATGTCGACGCCCGGCGGCGGAACCTGGCCATCGGCTGCCCCGGCCGTGTTCGGTGACTGGCGTGTGCTCGTGTGCTGAGGCAACCCGAAGGTCCTTCCATGAGGAGCCCGTAGTCGGAGTGGCGGCCCGTCAGGGCCTGGCCGGCCAGACCCTCGCTGGGGAGGCAGGGCCGCCTTCATTCCGTACGAGTCGCCTCATGCCCCTGTTCACGGAACTGGGCAAACACCCGGCAAACGGCTTATCACCGTTCCGTCACGCGCCTCCCACCGCCGTGAGCAGCGCCAGCGGAGCCGCCGCCGACCTGGACTCCCGCACGCACGCGTGCGGGTACGGAACCGGCTCAGGGTGGGTGTCGCGGCCGTAGCCCGCGAGGACCTCCGGGAGCCGGTGGCCGGCCGCCGTCGCCGCGTCGACCAGCGCGTGCGCGACCGTACGGGCCTCGTCGTGCAGGCCGTAGCGCGAAAGGCCCAGCGTGATCAGCGCGTTGTCGTGCGGCCACACCGAACCCCGGTGGTAGGAGAGGGGGTGGTAAGCCGCCTGGCCGGAGGCGAGCGTGCGGACGCCCCAGCCGGAGAAGAAGTCCGGCTCCAGGAGCCTGCGGCCGACGAGTTCGCCGTACTCCTTGTCGAGGAGCCCGGACCAGAGCAGATGCCCCGCGTCGGACGCCAGCGCGTCGACCTGGCGGCCCTCCCCGTCCAGCGCCAGCGCCGAGAAGGAGTGCTCCCGCATCCAGAAGTCCTGCTGGAAACGGTCCCGCAGATCGGCCGCCGCCTGCTCCAGGAGAGCCGCGTACGTCTCGTCCTCCCACACCGTCCGCGCCACCCACGCGGTGCGGCGCAGCGCGTCGTACGCGTACCCCTGGGCCCCCGCCGCCATCACGGGACCGCTTGCGCGGGTGCCGTCGGCTCCGCAGATGGCGCCGGGGGAGTCCTTCCAGTTCTGGTTGGCCAGGCCGCCCTGGTCGGCGCGGTAGACCAGATAGCCGCGCGAGGTGAGGCCGCCGTGGTCGAGCATCCAGCCCACCGCCGCACGGGCGTTGGGCTCCAGGCGCCGGGCGAGTGCCGTGTCGCCGGTCTGCTCCACGTACGCGCCGAGCAGCACCAGGAACAGCGGGGTCGCGTCGACCGAGCCGTAGTAACGCCCGTACGGCACCTGCCCGAAGTGCGCCAGCTCGCCGTGCCGCACCTCGTGCACGATCTTGCCGGGCTGCGACACCGACTCGGGGCCCACGTCCGTCGCCTGGGTCGCGGCGAGGGCGGGGAGGGTGGCGGCGGCGAGTTGGGGGCGGTAGGGGAGCGCGAAGAGGGAGGTCAGGAGCGCGTCCCTGCCCAGGAGGGTCAGGAACCACGGCGCGCCCGCCGCCGGTACCCGCAGCTCCTCGCCGTCGAGGCCCCTCGCCGGGACCTGGAGCGAGGCCAGGTCCGACAGACCCCGGGCACACGCGGCGGCCAGCTCCGGCCAGCCGGTGGGGAAGGAGACGCCCTGGACGTACTCGCCCTCCAGCGCGAGGAGTTGCTCGTTCAGGGCGGACGGGGAACGCGGTACCCGCAGCGCCCGCTTGTCGCCGTGCGGGCGGGCCATCACGCGCAGGGCCAGCTCGGCGGTGCCGTGCGGTTCGAGGTCCAGGGTCCACACCATGCGGCGGGCGCCGGTGCCGGTCTCCTCGACGCCGTCGGGTGCGGGCTCGGCGGTGACCGTCGTACAAGAACGCCATTCGCCGCGCTGGTAGGCGAACTCCACGCCGTCGTCGAGGACTTGGCGGGAGCGGGTGGCGCCGGTCTTCGCGTAGGTGCGGTGGTCGGAGCGGAGTTCGAACTGGTCGGTGAAGTCGGCGTCCGCGGTGACCGCGAGCCGGACCGTGGTCGGCACCGGCCGGTTGCTGGTCACCTTCAGCGACTCGACGAACGAGCCGTCGCCGACGGCCTGTTCACGGAAGAGCGTGTGCGCGGGCGGCTCCTGCCGGCCGCCGCGCGGGACCAGGACACAGCGCGCCATGTCCCCGTCGGCCACCGGTGTCAGCGCCTCCGGCACCGCGCCGTCGACCGTCAACTGCCAGCGGCTCAGGTGCCGGGCGTCCCGTACGAATAACCCGTCCGGGGAACTGCCGCCCCGTACGCCGCTGATGTCCCCGCCGTCGCCCACGGCTGCGAACGTCCCGCCGTGCACGAGCAGATGATGCCGGTCCGTCATCCCCGGTCCCCTCCCTTGACTCTCTTGGCGCCCTTGGCTTCCGTGCCGTTCACTCCTGCTGCGTTCACTTCTGTGCCACGCATGTCTGTGCCACGCATGTCGAACGTGCCGAGGCCCGGGCCGGACACGCCGTGCCCGGGGGGCTCGTGAAGCAGATCGAGGGTCAGTGCGGCGGTCCAGCTGAAGCCGGTCGCGCCGCACGCCTCACCGTCGTACGGGTCGACGTACTCGGCGAAGTCGGTGGCCGCGGCCGTCTCCAGTACGGCGTCGCGCAGCGCGTCCGCCCTCTGCCGCTCGCCGTGCAGCCGCAGACCGCGCTCCAGCAGCCAGCTCGTGTTGAACCAGGCCGGCCCGCGCCAGTACCGGTGCGGATCGAATGCCTCGCCCAACAGGTCGTAGCTGGGCGGGAGTTGAGTGCTGTCGCCGAGCCCGAAGTGCGGGCCGGACGCCGTACGGACGAGGGCCGCGGCGATGTCCCGGGGCAGGTCGGGGAGGAGGAGGGGGATCAGGCCGGAGACGCTGTGCTCGGGGATCAGTCCCGCGCCCCGGACGTCACGGCAGAAGAACATGCCCTCCGCCGGGTCCCACAGCCGCTCGATCAGGACGCCGGTGAGGCGTTCCGCGCGCGCGTGCCGGGCGGTGCCGGTCGCGCCCAACTCCCGTGCGATACGGGCCAGTGCGTGCTCGGAGGCGATGAGGAGGGCGTTGAAGGACGGGTCCTCCACCGCGAACTCGCTTGCCCCGTCGGCGTATTGGCAGTCCCGGTAGTCCGTCGCGAGCCGCACGTAACGGCCGTAGTCGAGGTCCGTGGGCCGGTCCTCGGCGGCCCCGTGGTCGAGGTCGGCGCGGCGGAAGGAGCGGGCCGGGGCGGGCGTCACGCGCGAGAGGGGGGCGTCCCAGCAGGGGCTGTTGTCCATACCCTGTTCCCAGGGGTGCACGACGGACGCGAGCCCGCCGCCGCCCAGGTCGCGCCGGTGCAGCAGATAGCGGTGCCAGGCGGCCAGCCGGGGGTAGACACCGGCGAGGAAGCCACGGGCGCGGGAGAGGCCCGGGTCCGCGCAGTGCACGAGCCACGCTGCCAGCGCGTGCACCGGTGGCTGCACGATGCCCGAGGTCTGTACGGTGCGCGGGGCGCCCGAGGTGTGCCCCGCGGTCGAGGAGCGCCAGAAGTCGGGGCTCGGGAAGTACGCGTCGAGCGGTACGGAGGGGTTGAAGACGATGTGCGGGATACGGCCGTCGCCCCACTGGGCGGCGAGCAGCGTCTCCAGTTCCGTCTGGGCCCGCAGGGGCGAGAGGTGCCGCAGACCGATCGCGATGAACGCGGAGTCCCAGGACCACTGGTGCGGATACAGGTTGCGTGAGGGAACTGTTGAGGCTCCCCTCCAGTTCGCTTCCAGTACGGCAGCCGCCCTGAGGTGCAGGGAACCCGTAGGGGACGGCGGATCGTATACGAGGGTGCGCTCCGTGGGGAGTGCGGTGAGCTGGGCAGTGCGATCCACTGGGGGCTCCACGAAAGACGTCGTGCCGACCGGTTCGGTCATGGCTACCGTAGGGTTACGTCTATTTAACACGCAAAACTCAATATGTAATGCAGAGTTGAGAAACACAAGGGGGTGCGCATGACGGGAAGAGGTCAAGGGAGCGCCGGAGATCTGCTCGAACTGGTGCGCACCGGGCGTGCCACCACCCGAGGCGCCCTCCAGCAGGTGACCGGACTCTCCCGTGCGACCGTCGGCCAGCGCCTGGACCGGCTCTTTCGCGCGGGCTGGCTGCGCGAGGGCGCGGGCGGCCCCGTGGACTCCCCGCTGGGTGGCAGACCCTCGATCACCCTCGAATTCGACGACGCCCATGCCGTGGTCCTCGCGGCGGACCTGGACACCCGCCACGCGCGCGCGTGCGTCCTCTCGCTCAGCGGCGAGATCCTCGCGGAGCACGGCGGCACGCTGGTCGTCGAGGACGGCCCCGACGTCGTACTGGGTGAACTCGGCCGCTGGTTCGCCGAGTTGCTGGAGAAGGCCGGACACCGGGCGTCCGAGGTCTGCGGCATAGGGCTCGCCGTCCCCGGCCCGGTCGACACCGACACCGGCCGGGTCGTCCAGCCGCCGATGATGCCCGGCTGGGACGGCTACGACATAAGAGGCCGCCTGGCCCGCGCCTTCACCGAACACACCGGCGCCCCCCGGGTCCCGGTCCTCGTCGACAACGACGCCAACCTCATGGCCTACGGCGAACAGCGCACCGGCCACCCCGACTGCCAGGCCTTCGTCCTGGTCAAGGTCTCGACCGGTATCGGCGCCGGAGTCGTCGTCGGCGGTTCCATCTTCCGGGGGATCGACGGCGGCGCCGGCGACATCGGCCACATCCGCATCCCGGCGGGCGCGCAGGCCCTGTGCCGGTGCGGGTCCTACGGCTGCCTCGCCGCCGTCGCCAGCGGCGGCGCCGTGGCCCGGCGGCTGGCCGAGACCGGGGTGCCGGCCGCGTCCGGCTCGGACGTACGGGACCTGCTGGCGTCGGGGCACCCGGGAGCGGCGGCGTTCGCCCGCGAGGCGGGACGACAGGTCGGGGACGTCCTGGCGACCGTGGTGACGCTGCTCAACCCCGGCGTGCTGATGATCGCGGGCGACCTGGCCGGAACCTCCTTCCTCACGGGCGTACGGGAGCTGCTGTACCAGCGGGCGCTGCCGCGCTCCACCGCTCATCTGCACGTACTGACCTCACGGCTCGGGGAGCGGGCCGGTCTGGTGGGGGCGGGTGCGCTGGTCGTGGAGTACCTGTACGCGCCGGAGCGGGTCGAGGAGCGGCTGCTCGCGCTGGGCATGTGACGTCCGCGTTTCGGTCCGGGGACGCGTCCGACGGCCGTCCGCATGGTGAAATCCGGTCGGGTGTGGAAGCGTGATTCTCACCACCTTTGATAGGGGTGGCGCTCAGGTGAGCGGATCTTGGGCGGCTGCACTTCTCCAAGGGGTGGCACTCCGTGCCACCCCTTGATCGTTCATCGATCGAAATCAGGCGAGCGTGTAGCCCGCTCAGGTGAGCGGAAAATGCCGCAGATGGGCCTGGATGCGTTCAAGAAGTGAAAACACTCGACGGTGTTCGCTTGCCGAGCTTTGACTTTCGATCCGCTGGCGGACGACTGGTTACGGACGCATGACATGCAAGTGGACGTACCCAGGCGCCTTCGATCTGGGTATGTTCCTGGCCGTCAGGGCAGCCACCCGCGTCCCGAGGAGTCGAGACCCGTGTCGGAAAACAAAGAACCCCACGTAGCGAAGTTCGTCTATGACTTCACCGAGGGAAACAAGGACCTCAAGGACCTTCTCGGCGGCAAGGGTGCCAACCTCGCCGAGATGACGAACCTGGGCCTTCCCGTGCCCCCCGGCTTCACCATCACCACCGAGGCGTGCAAGACCTACCTCGACAGTGGCGAGGAGCCGGCGGCACTGCGTGACGAGGTGAGTGCACACCTCGACGCGCTGGAGTCGACGATGGACAAGAAGCTGGGGCAGGCCGACAACCCACTCCTCGTATCGGTCCGTTCCGGGGCGAAGTTCTCCATGCCCGGCATGATGGACACCGTCCTGAACATCGGCCTCTCCGACAAGTCCGTGCAGGGCCTGGCGAAGCAGGCCGGCGACGAGCGCTTCGCGTGGGACTCGTACCGCCGCCTCATCCAGATGTTCGGCAAGACCGTCCTCGGCGTCGACGGCGACCTCTTCGAGGAGGCCCTCGACAAGGCCAAGGAGGCCAAGAAGGTCACGGTCGACACCGAGCTGGACGCGGCCGACCTGAAGAAGCTGGTCACCCGCTTCAAGCGGATCGTCAGGACCGAGGCCGGCCGCGACTTCCCGCAGGACCCGCGCGAGCAGATGGACCTCGCCATCCACGCGGTCTTCGACTCCTGGAACACCGACCGCGCCAAGCTCTACCGCCGCCAGGAACGCATCCCGCACGACCTCGGCACCGCCGTCAACGTCTGCTCGATGGTCTTCGGCAACCTCGGCCCCGACTCCGGCACCGGCGTCGCCTTCACCCGCGACCCCGCCAGCGGCCACCAGGGCGTCTACGGCGACTACTTGCAGAACGCGCAGGGCGAGGACGTGGTCGCCGGCATCCGGAACACCGTACCCCTGGCCGAACTTGAGCAGATCGACAAGAAGTCGTACGACCAGCTCATGCAGATCATGAAGACCCTGGAGAACCACTACAAGGATCTCTGCGACATCGAATTCACCATCGAGCGCGGCCAGTTGTGGATGCTCCAGACGAGGGTGGGCAAGCGCACGGCGGGCGCGGCCTTCCGTATCGCCACGCAGCTGGTGGACCAGGGCCTGATCGACGAGGCGGAGGCCCTCCAGCGGGTCACCGGTGCCCAGTTGGCGCAGCTGATGTTCCCGCGCTTCGACGAGGAGGCGAAGGTCCAGCAGGTCGGCCGGGGCATCGCGGCCTCGCCGGGCGCGGCGGTCGGCAAGGCGGTCTTCGACTCGTACACGGCGGTGAAGTGGTCGCGTTCGGGCGAGAAGGTCATCCTGGTCCGCCGCGAGACGAACCCCGACGACCTCGACGGCATGATCGCGGCCGAGGGCATCCTGACCAGCCGGGGTGGCAAGACCTCGCACGCGGCGGTCGTGGCCCGGGGCATGGGCAAGACGTGCGTCTGCGGCGCGGAGGAGCTTGAGGTCGACACCAAGCGCCGCCGGATGGTCGTACCGGGCGGACACGTCGTCGAGGAGGGCGACGTCATCTCCATCGACGGCTCCAGCGGCAAGGCGTACCTCGGCGAGGTCCCGGTCGTCCCGTCCCCGGTCGTGGAGTACTTCGAGGGACGGATGCACGCGGGCGCCGACGACGCCGACGAGTTGGTCGAGGCGGTGCACCGGATCATCGGATACGCGGACCGCGTACGGCGGTTGAGGGTGCGCGCCAACGCGGACAACGCCGAGGACGCGCTGCGCGCCCGCCGCTTCGGCGCCCAGGGCATCGGCCTGTGCCGTACGGAGCACATGTTCCTCGGCGATCGCCGGGAGCTGGTGGAACGCCTGATCCTGGCGGACACGGACACCGAGCGTGAGGAGTCCCTCAAGGCCCTTCTCCCGCTCCAGAAGGCGGACTTCGTAGAGCTGTTCAAGGCGATGGACGGACTCCCGGTGACGGTCCGCCTGTTGGACCCCCCGCTGCACGAATTCCTCCCGGACATCACGGAGTTGTCGGTCCGGGTCGCGCTCGCGGAGTCCCGCCAGGAGTCCCACGAGAACGACCTCCGCCTCCTCCAGGCGGTCCACCGCCTGCACGAGCAGAACCCGATGCTGGGCCTGAGGGGCGTACGCCTGGGCCTGGTGATCCCGGGCCTGTTCACGATGCAGGTGAGGGCGATTGCGGAAGCCGCCGCCGAGCGCAAGGCCGCGAAGGGCGACCCGCGCGCCGAGATCATGATCCCGCTCGTCGGCACGGTCCAGGAACTGGAGATCGTCCGCGAGGAGGCCGACCAGGTCATCGCGGAGGTGGAGGCGGCGACGGGCACGTCCCTCAAGCTGTCGATCGGCACGATGATCGAACTGCCGCGCGCGGCCCTGACGGCGGGCCAGATCGCGGAGGCTGCGGAGTTCTTCTCCTTCGGCACGAACGACCTCACCCAGACGGTGTGGGGCTTCAGCCGCGACGACGTGGAGGCGTCCTTCTTCACGGCCTACCTGGAGAAGGGCATCTTCGGAGTCAGCCCCTTCGAGACGATCGACCGGGACGGTGTCGGTTCGCTGGTGAAACTGGCGGCGAAGGCGGGCCGCGAGACCCGCCCCGACCTGAAGCTCGGCGTCTGCGGCGAACACGGCGGCGACCCCGAGTCGGTCCACTTCTTCCACGAGGTGGGACTGGACTACGTCTCCTGCTCGCCGTTCCGGATCCCGGTGGCGCGGCTGGAGGCGGGGCGGGCGGCTTCGGTGGCGCAGGGGAGCGATCACCGATAGGTCGTACGTACGTTCACTGAACGCCGGAGCCGTCGCCTGTCCCCGACCCTCACCGATGGGCGGCGGTTCCGGATCACGAAGGAGGGGCGGCATCCTGTGCGGGGGTGCCGTCCCTCTCCGTGCTGCCCGAGTGCACCCGGCGTCAAGGAACAGGTCACGCTGCGCCAAAGACAGCACCGCCGGGCACTGTCACGCTTAGTGCTCATGAAGGTCCATAAGAGCGTTTCTCTGTCGATGGCGGCCGTAGGCGCGGTCGCCGCCGTCGTTCTCGTGCCCGGCACGGCCGACGCCTCCAGCGGCGGTGGCTGTCACACCCAGTCTTCCGGAATGGGCAAGCTCGAGTCCTGCATCAGCGCGAGCGGGGCCTATCTGGAGCCCGACGGGTACCTCCTCGTCGTCGCGGACAACTGCGAGACGACGTACATCGAACTCGAAGACGTGACCACGGGTGACGTCGTGCTGAGGGACAGCGTCGGCTGCTGGCCGGGGCACTACGGCCCGTTTGCCTACAAGGGCACCAACGGCCACAAGTACGCGACCATCGTCGTCACGTACAGCAGCAGCTCTCAACTGGCCATTTCCTGGAGTCCCGTCGAGACCCTCTCGTACTGAAGGCCGCCGTCACTCGCAGGCGACCCCGTCCCCGTCCCGGTCGAGGTGGGAGTCGTAGCCGGGGTCGCCCCGGTAGAGGGGCGTGACGCCGGCGGCGCGGGCCGCGGTGCAGTTCGCGTAGTAGGTGCTGCCGCCGCCGGAATCGGACCCGCTGTCGTCGGACCCGGAACCCGAACCGGACCCGCTCCCCGCCGCAGCCTCCGCCGTCACCGTCTTCGTGACCTTGACGGTCTTCGTCGCGGTCACCGTGGGCGCGGGGGACGGAGCCGCGGTCTCCGTCTCCGTCGCCGTGACTGTCATCGTCGGCTGCGGGCTGGCCGCCGCCGGCTTCGCGTCCGCCGTCGTGTCCTTCTTCGTGTCCTGGCCGGAGGCGCCGATGCCCGCGCCTATGAAGAGGGCCAGGGCGAGGGCGGGGAGCACATACCGCTTGCGGGCCCAGCGAGGTGTGGGGCGGTCCGGCCGGGGAGCCGGTGGTACGGGTGGCATCGCGTACGGATGGGTCATCTCGTCCCCCTGCGTCTCGTGTGGCCTGGAACGTAGCGCCGGGACGGGATGGGTGAAGGAGGAGTGACCAACCTGTGATGGTCCGTGATCGTCGGGTCACTCGGTGTGGGGGGCGCGGGGCCGGTCCGGCTCTCGTACGCTCTTCGTGCGCCGGGATGCACGCGTCGACGGAAGGAGCCGCCATGTCCGGTTGGAACGAGAAGGCCGTGCCCGATCAGCGCGGCCGGGTCGCCGTCGTCACCGGGGCCAACAGCGGGATCGGGTACGTCACCGCGCGGGAGTTGGCGCGTAAGGGGGCCCGGGTGGTGCTCGCCTGCCGGAGCGCCACAAGGGGGAGCGAGGCCGCCGACCGGATCGTCGCCGAAGTGCCGGGCGCCGAGGCGCAGTTCGGGCGGCTGGACCTCGGGGACCTGGGCTCGGTGAGGGAGTTCGCGGCCGCGTTTCCGTACGAGCGGCTCGATCTCCTCGTCAACAATGCCGGGGTCATGGCGATGCCGTACGGCACGACCGTGGACGGCTTCGAGACGCACTTCGGGGTCAATCATCTTGGGCACTTCGCGCTGACCGGGCTGCTGCTGCCCGCGCTGCTCGACGCGCCGGACGCGCGGATCGTCACCGTCTCCAGCTTCATGCACACGCTCGCCAACATCGACATCGACGACCTCAACAGCGCGCGCCGGTACGGTCGTTGGACCGCCTACTCACGCTCCAAGTCCGCCAATCTGCTCTTCACGCACGAGCTCGCGCGGCGGCTCGCGGCGGCAGGCTCGGGGGTGGTCGCCGCCGCGGCCCATCCAGGGTACGCCGCCACCAACCTCCAGGCCGCCGGGCCGCGGGTGGAGGGGCGCAGGGGCGCGGAACGGGTCATGGAACTCGGCAACCGCGTCTTGGCGCAGTCGGCGGAGGCAGGCGCGCTGCCCTCCCTCTACGCGGCCACCGCGCCCGACGTGCGTCCCGATTCCTTCTACGGTCCGCGAGTTGCGATGTGGCGCGGGGCGCCGGCCCGTTCCTGGCGTGCACCGTGGACCCTCAACGACGCGATGGGGCAACGGCTTTGGGCGGCCTCGGAGGAGTTGACCGGCGTTGTCCACGACCAACTGAAGTCGTAGGGGCGGGTGTTCAGGCCGTCGCTCCGCTGTCCACCACCAGGTCCGTACCCACCACCGACCCCGCGTCGTCCGAGGCCAAGTAGAGGACCGCGGCGGCTACTTCGGCCGTGGCGGAGATACGGCCGAGGGGGAGCGTGGCCCGTACGCGTTCGGCGCGGTCGGCCTCCGTCTCGCCGGGGCGCAGGGACATGGGGGTGTCGGTGGCGCCGGGGCTGACCACGTTGATACGGACGCCCTCGCGGATGTGGTCCACGGCGGCCCCCTTGCTGAGCACGGCGACCGCGGCCTTGGACGCGGCGTAGGCGGCGGCCCCGGGGCTGCTCGTGTGCACGCCGAAGGTGGACGCCACGTTGACGATCGCACCGCCCGACGGCTGGGCCCGCATCCGCGCGATCTCGGCGCGCAGGGCCAGGAACACGCCGGTCACGTTGATGTCGAGCTGGGTGCGCCAGTCCTCCTCGGTGAGGTCGGCGAGGGGCCGCCCGCCCCGGAAGACGCCCGCGTTGTTGACGGCCACGTCGAGCGAGCCGTACCGGTCGACGGCGGCCCGCACCAGCGCGTCCGCGTCGGCGGCCTTCGACACGTCCGCGCTCACGGCCAGGGCTTTCCCGCCCCCGGCCTCGATCAGGGCGACGGTCTCGTCGAGCGGTTCGCGGCGGCGCCCGGCGACGACGACGTTCGCCCCCTCCGCCGCGAACGCGAGGGCGATCGCGCGCCCGATGCCGGACCCGGCCCCGGTGACGAGGGCGGTCCGGCCGGAGAAGCGGTTGCTGGAGCGATTGCTCATGAACGGGCCTCTTTCTAGAACGATCGGTTCAGTATGGAGACATGAAAAGGCACCCTGCACCTGCGCCACCCGAGGTCTCAGTCGAGCAGTGTCAAGGCCTGCTCCGCCGCGTCCCGCACCCGTGCCGGGTCGCCGGACGCCCGGCCGACCACCCGCAGCCCCTGCATCAGCACCAGCAGCATGCGCGCGAGGGTGAGCGGATCACGGTCGGCGGGCAACTCGCCCTGCGCCTGGGCCCGCACCAGCGCCGAACGCAGTACGGCCTCCAGTTGGTCCCAGTTGCGCTCGACCAGCCGGGTCGCGGCCCGGTCGTGCGGGGCCAGTTCGGCCGCCGTGTTGGTCACCAGGCAGCCCAGCGGCCGTAGTTGCTCGTCCGCCGCCTCGGCCGCGTAGCGTCGTACGACCGCTCGCACGGGCGGCAGTGCGGGGCCCGGCTGGGACAACTCCCGCACCATCGGCGTGAGTCCGGCCCGGTCGTAGCTCTCCAGCGCCTTCAGGTACAGCTCGTGCTTGCTGCCGAAGGTCGCGTAGATGCTGGCCCGGCCGATGCCCAGGTGCTCGACGAGGTCGGACATCGACGTCGCCTCGTAGCCGCGCCGCCAGAACAGCTCCAGGGCTGCCCGCAGCGCGGCCTCGGGGTCGAACTCCTTGGTCCTGGCCATGCATCGCAGCCTAGGTTTTTTCGGAACGACCGGTCAAGTAACCGCTGTTACGCGCTGCGCACCTCATACGTCTCCACCCGCACCGACGCATCGTCCAGACACTCCCCGGACACCAGGTCGAACCGCTGCTTGAGCAGGGGCGAGGCGACGAACGGGCGGCCCTGGTGGGTGCCGGTCAGGCCGCGGGAGAGGACGGCCGCGCCGTTGAAGGGGTCGCGGTTGTCGATGCCGTAGAGGGTGCCGGCGCGGTCGCGGAACAGGGCGACCTGGCGGCCGTCCGGCAGCAGGGCCGCCACTCCCCGGCCGGGGATGAGCCGGTTGAGGTCGCAGACCGTGAACCAGCCGTCGGCGAGCTGGAGTTGGACCTTCAGGTCGGTCGTCTCGGGGGCCAGGGTCATCGCTGGGCGCTTCCTTCCAGGACGTCTGCGGTCTGCTGGGGCCGCATGCCGATGGTCAGCAGCGGCAGGTCGGGCTTGATCTGGTCGCGCTCGGGGACGAAGCCGACGACCGGGTCCGGGGTGTCCGGCGCGTTCACGAAGGACACGAACCGGCCCAGCTTCTCGGGGTCGTTGATGGTCTCGGCCCACTCGTCGCGGTACCCGGCGACATGCGCGGCCATCAGCGACTCCAGCTCCTCGCAGATGCCGAGCGAGTCCTCGACGACCACGTCCCGGATGTGGTCCAGGCCGCCCGGGATGCGCTCCAGCCACACGCTCGTGCGCTCCAGGCGGTCCGCCGTGCGGATGTAGAACATCAGGAACCGGTCGATCAGGCGCACCAGTTCGGCGTCGGACAGGTCCTGCGCCAGGAGGTCGGCGTGGCGCGGGGTCGCGCCGCCGTTGCCGCCGACGTAGAGGTTCCAGCCGTTGGCGGTGGCGATGACGCCGAAGTCCTTCGACTGGGCCTCGGCGCACTCGCGGGCGCAGCCGGAGACCGCCGACTTGAGCTTGTGGGGCGACCTGAGTCCCCGGTAGCGCAGCTCCAGGTCGATCGCCATCCGGACGGAGTCCTGGACGCCGTAGCGGCACCAGGTCTGGCCGACGCAGGACTTCACTGTGCGCAGGGCCTTGCCGTACGCGTGGCCGGACTCGAAGCCCGCGTCCACCAACCTCGCCCAGATCAGGGGGAGTTGCTCCACCCGCGCGCCGAAGAGGTCGATGCGCTGGCCGCCGGTGATCTTCGTGTAGAGGCCGAAGTCGCGGGCCACCTCGCCGATCACGATGAGCTTCTCCGGGGTGATCTCGCCGCCGGGGATGCGCGGCACGATCGAATAGGAGCCGTTCTTCTGGAGGTTGGCGAGGAAGTGGTCGTTGCTGTCCTGCAACGCCGCCTGCTCGCCGTCCAGGACATAGCCGCTCGCGCCGATCGTCGGGGCGAGGGACGCGATGATCGAGGCGACCGTCGGCTTGCAGATCTCGCAGCCGTCGCCGCCCCGGGCGCCTTCACGGCCGTAGCGGTCCAGCAGCTCCTGGAAGGTGTTGACGCGCAGCGCGAGGGCGATCTCGTACAGCTCCTCGCGGGTCTGCGCGAAGCAGCCGCACAGGCCCTTGTCGACCTCGACGCCGCTCGCCTCCAGCTCGGCGGTGACCAGCTGGCCGAGCACCTTGACGCAACTCCCGCACCCGGTACCGGCCTTGGTGCACTTCTTCACCTCGGGCACGTTGGTGCAGGAGTGCTCGGTGACCGCGCCGCGGATCGCGCCCTTGGTGACGTTGTGGCAGGAGCAGATCACCGCCTCGTCGGGCAGCGCCGAGGGGCCGAGCTGGACGGCGCCCCCGGAACCGGCCGGCAGCACCAACTGCTCGGGGGAGACGGGCGGTACGGACCCCGTGAACGCGCGCAGCGTGCCGTAGGCCTCCGCGTCGCCGACCAGGATGCCGCCCAGCAGCTCACCGCCCCGGCCGATCACCAGCTTCTTGTACGTCCCGGCCCGCGCGTCGGAGTAGACGACGTCGAGGCAGTCGGCGGTGGCGCCGTGCGCGTCGCCGAAGGACGCCACGTCCACGCCGAGCAGCTTCAGCTTGGTGGACAAGTCCGCCCCGGTGAAGGCCGATTCGTCCTGCGCGATGGTCGCCGCGACCGTCTCCGCCTGCTCGTAACCGGGCGCCACCAGGCCGTAGACGCGGCCGTCCGCCGCCAGCGCGCACTCGCCGATCGCGAACACGTGCGGGTCGGTGACCGTACGGCACTGCTCGTCGACCGTGATGCCACCGCGCTCGCCCACCGACAGGCCGGATTCCCGGGCGAGTTGGTCGCGGGGGCGGACACCGGCGCTGAACACCACCATGTCCGTGGCGAGTTCGGAGCCGTCCGACAGCTTCATGCCGGTGACCGCGCCGTCCGCGCCGGCCACGACCTCCTGTGTGCCGGTCCCCGTGTGCACCGTGAGACCCATGTCCTCGATGGTGCGCAGCAGGGCCGCGCCGCCGCCCTCGTCGACCTGCACCGGCATCAGCCGGGGCGCGAACTCCACGATGTGCGTGGCCAGTCCGAGTCCCTTGAGCGCACCGGCGGCCTCCAGGCCGAGCAGTCCGCCGCCGACCACGGCACCCGTCGTGGCCCGCGACTTCGCGTACGCCTCGATCGCGAGGAGGTCCTCGATCGTGCGGTAGACGAAACAGCCGTCGGAGTCCTTGCCCGGCACCGGCGGTACGAACGGGTACGAGCCGGTGGCGAGGACGAGGGTGTCGTACTCGACTGTCAGTCCGGAGCGGGCCGTTACTGTCTGCGCCGCCCGGTCGATCGTCTCGGCCGGGTCGCCGACGTACAGCTCGATGCCGTGGTCCTCGATGAACTGCGCGTCCGTGAGCGACAGTTCCTCGGGGGTGCGGCCCGAGAAGTACGAGGTGAGCTGGACGCGGTCGTAGGCCGGGCGCGGCTCCTCGCACAGCACGACCACGCGATGTGTCGCGGTCAGGCCGCGCTCGGCGAGCGCTTCGAGGAAGCGCTGACCGACCATGCCGTGGCCGACGAGCACGATGGTGGGCACCACACGCGGATTCGAGGTCATGCCAGGAGCCTGCGACTTCGGTGTTACCCGACCGCATCACATCTGTTTCCCGTGAGGAACGCTGCCCTCAGCGGGAGCGCGCGGGGGGTGTGAGGGTTCCGGGCGCGCGCCGGGGGCGGAGTGTGAGGACGCGCCGGTCCGCGCCGGTTCGGTTAACCGAACCCCGTACATCCGTGCAGGCACCATCGTGTACGGCGGGCCGCGGCGGAAACCTGGAGACATCGGTTTTCCGCAGTTCACGGCCGGGAGGCAGCACCATGGGCAGTGTCCGAGATGTACAGGTCCACGACACCGGGGCGGTGCGGATGTGGCGGCTCGCCCGCGAGCCCTTCACCGCCGCGACCTGGCGCCGCACGGCCTACGCGGTACTCGCCCTCCCCGTGGGCCTGGCCTGCGTCCCGCTCTCCCCGCTCGGCGCCCCCACGGCCCGCTGGCAGCGGGGCCTGGTCCGCCGCTTCCTCGACGCGGACCTTCCCGGCACCGCGCGGCGCGGCGGCCTGCGCCACGCCCTCCTCGCCACCCCCCTCAACCTCCTCACCGCCTTCATCACGGTCTACGGCTGGGCGATCGTCCCCATGAACCTCGGCTGGCCGCTGCGCGCGGGCGACGACTACTCCGGCGCCTGGGGCGGCCCCACCTTCGCCGGGGCCTGGGCCTTCCACGCGATCCTGGGCGGCATCGGCTTCCTGCTGCTGACGCCGTGGCTGGTGCGCGGCCTCACCGCCGTACAGGTCCGTGTCGCCAGGTCGCTCCTCTCCTAGGTTGATCCCATGCCGAGCCTCCGCTCCCGCCTCCGCACGCTCGCCGTCGCCACCTTCGGGCGTCGCGCGCTGGCCGCCGTCCTCTATGGCGTGATCGCCCTCCCGCTCGCCCTGGCCGGCTTCTTCCTCACTCTCGTCGGGCTGGCGTTCGGCGGGGCGCTGTCGGTGACCACGCTCGGGCTGTGGCTGCTGGCCGTCACCGTGCGGGGCGCGCTGGCGCTCGGCGCGCTGCAACGGGGGCTCGCGCGCCGACTGCTCGGACTGGAGATCGAACCGCCGGGTACACCGGGCGGCAGCGGGCTCCTCGGCTGGCGCAGGGGCGTCCTGCTGGACCGGGCGGGCTGGCGGGCCGCCGGCTGCGCGCTGCTGACCCCGTTCACGGCCGTCTTCGCGTACGCGGCCGTCGTCGTCGGCTACGTCTACGGCGTCCTGCTCACCCTGCACCCACTGCTCAAGCGCTGGAACTACAACGTGGTGCACGGCGGCACCGACGGCGCGACGCACCATGTGTCACTGGAGTTCTTCGGCTTCCAACTCGACTCCTGGCCACGGTGGTTGATCCCCTTCATGGCCGGACTGCTGCTGCTCGCCGCCGCACCCGTCCTCCTCCGCTACGCCCTCGGCCCGCACCGCGCCCTGCTGACCGTGCTGCTCGGCCCCGACGCCGCGACCCGCCGGATCCGCACCCTGGAGGAGACCCGCGCCCGGGCCGTCGACGACGCCGCCGCCACCCTCCGCCGTATCGAACGCGATCTGCACGACGGCACCCAGGCCCGGCTGGTCTCCCTCGCCATGCAGCTCACCGTGATCCGCGAACTGGTCACCACCGAGGCCGCGCCCGACCGCGTGCTCGCCGTCGTCGACACCGCCCGGGGCAACGCCACCCAGGCCATCACCGACCTGCGCCACCTGGTCAAGGGCATCCATCCGCCCGTACTCGACGAAGGCCTGCACGCCGCGCTCACCACCCTCGCCGCCGACAGCGCGCTCCCCGTCACCCTCACCACGGACATCGGCACCCGCCCCACCCCGGCCGTCGAGACCATCGCCTACTTCTGCGCCGCCGAGCTCCTCGCCAACGCGACGAAACACGCCCGGGCCACGGCCGCCGCCGTCGACATCACCGCCCGCGACGGAGTCCTGCGGCTGCGCGTCACCGACGACGGACAGGGCGGCGCGAGGCTCGGCGCCGGGTCCGGACTCACCGGCCTGCTGGCCCGCGTCCGTACCGTCGACGGCACACTGACCTGCGACAGCCCGCCAGGAGGCCCTACGGTGGTCACGGTCGAACTGCCCCAGATGTGAACCCAGATGTGAACTCAGATGTCAACCCAGCTGTGAACGGAGTGGCATGCGCGTCGTCATCGCCGAGGACTCGGCCCTCCTGCGCGACGGCCTGGTCCAGCTGCTCCAGCTGCGGGACGTGGAGGTGGCCGCTGCGGTCGGCGACGCGGAGTCCCTGCTCACCGCGGTCGCGGCCCACGCCCCGGACGTCGCCGTCGTCGACATCCGCCTCCCGCCCACCCAGACCGACGAGGGCGTACGGGCGGCCGTACGGCTGCGGGAGCGGTACCCCGCGATGGGCGTGCTGCTGTTCTCGCAGTACGTCGAGACGACCCACGCGGCCCAACTTCTCGGCAACCCGGCCGGGTTCGGGTATCTCCTCAAGGAACGGGTCGTCGACATCGGCGAGTTCGTCGGCGCCCTGGAACGCGTCGCGGCCGGAGGCACCGCCCTCGACCCCGAGGTCGTCGCCCAGCTCTTCGGCGCCGCCCGCCGGTCCACCGCCCTCGACACCCTCACCCCGCGCGAACGCGAGGTCCTCGCGCTGATGGCGGAGGGCCGCACCAACCACGCGATCGCCACCGCGTTCACCGTCTCCGAGCGCGCGGTCGAGAAGCACGTCGCCAACATCTTCTCCAAGCTCGACCTGTCGCCGTCGGAGACGGGGAACCGGCGGGTGCTGGCGGTACTCCGCCACCTGGAGAACGGCCGCTGAAGCCCGCCGAAGACCAGGCTCACCCGGCGCGACGTCACGCTTTCAGGGCGACGAGCCGATACAGCGGGTCCGGGCGGGCCGCGTCCTGGTCCGGCAGTGCGGCGAGCCGGCGGCACATGTCGGTCACCTGGTCCGGGTTCGCGTGCGCGGCCCAGGGGATGTGCCCCGCCTCGATCACCTCGCGCCATCTGCGCGGGCTGCGGCCCTGCCCCGTCCCGGGGAACACCGTCCGGCCCGCGAACTCCAGCCCCAGCTCGGCCGCCCGGGCGAGGACCTGGGCGGCACGGTCGGGCACGCGGGGTGCGTGGCGGCGCCGTAGGTCCGCCGTGATCCGGGCGATGTCACTGTCCTCGACAAAATACGCGTCGTCCTTGTCGACGGTGGTGATCAGCACCCCGCCGGGTCGCAGCACCCGGGCCGCCTCGGCCAGCACCGGTGCGGGGTCCGGCAGCAGATGCAGCAGCCACACGATCACGACGGCGTCCACCGCGTCCGGCGCGAAGGGCAGCCGTGTGGCGTCGCCGCGCACGACACCTCCCGGTACCCGCCGCCCGGCAAGGCCCAGCATCCCGGGAGAACGGTCGACGCCCACCACCGTCCGCTCCGGACGCAGCAGTCTTCCGGTCACGATGCCCGTGCCGCACGCGATGTCCAGGATCACGCTGGGCCCCTGCGGCAGCAGGAGTTCCACCGCGTCCGCCGCGGCCCGAGCCCTGGGCTCACCGCCCCGGGACATGTCGTAGTCCCGGGCTTCGTCGTCGTAGTCGATCACCCGTCCATCCTGTCCCGGCGTCCGCCGCACACACACCCCGTGATCCAGATCACGCGGCACAAGTGCATCGCGGAAGGCCGCCCACCGCCTTTTACCGGATGTAGGCAACCAGTGGGAGCAGAGACAGTGCGCATCGAGCAGGGTCAGGCGGGTGAGTTCGAGGAGTTCGTGGCGGCCCGCTGGTCGGCACTCCTCCATCTCGCGCGTCTGCTCGTCGGCGGTGACCGGCACCGGGCCGAGGATCTGGCGCAGGAGTCCTTGGTCAAGCTCTGGTTCGTCTGGCCGAAGGTCTCGCAGGACGCGCCGGAGGCCTACGTCCGCAAGGTGATGGTCCGCGCGGCGGCGCGTGCGGGCCGGCGGCGCTGGTGGGGTGAACGCCCCGTCGAGCGGCTGCCCGAGGGGGCGACCGCCGGGGACGTGTCCGCCGACGTGGCCGAGCGCTCCCGGCTGGAGACCGCGCTCGCCCAGCTGTCGCCGAACCAGCGCGCGGCCGTGGTGCTGCGCTACTACCAGGACCTGCCCGAGGGCCAGGTCGCGGAGGCGCTCGGGTGTCCGGTGGGCACCGCGCGCTCCCACGCCTCCCGTGGTGTGGCGCGGCTGCGGCAGATCCTGACCGACGCCATCGAGCCGACGCGGTGAAGGAGGACCCCATGGACCAAATGGATCCGTTCGAACGGCAGTTGGCTCGGATGATGCGCGACTCGCACGAGCCCGCCCCCTTCGAGCCGCGACACCGCGCACGTCTCCATGAGGGAGTACGGGTCCGTCGCCGGACCAGGGTGGTGCGCAGGACCGTCGGTTCCGCCCTGGCCGTCGTCGGGGTCGGCATCGGGCTGCTTCTGCTGCCCGCCGGTCCGACCAAGGTCCAGCCCGCCGAGCCCCATCCGAGGCCCGCGACGAGCCCGACGTCCACCGGCTCCGCCCCGACACCGGGGGAGACCCCGACCGCTCCGCCCACCTCGTCCGCCACGACATCCCTGGCCAACCCGGGCGCCACGACCTCGGACACTCCCACGGCGCCCGTCACGACCGGGAGTTCGGCCACGGCCACGTCAACCACCGGCGGGGACACGGGCGTTACGACACCGCCCGCCACCTCCTCCTCCACACCTACGGAGACGGCTACCGGGGAGAACCTGAGCCGGAGCACACCGTCGTCCATCACGTCGTCGCTCACCGTCTCGCCCGGCTCCGCTTCCTGAACCCCCCACCGCCACTGGTGACTTCGGCATGCCCCGAACCAGTGCACAGAAAGGGCAAAACATGCTAAAAGGTAAGTCGCTCAGACCGTCGGACGTGATCAACCGGCTACCGCGACGCACACCGGTGCCGACCCATCACCCCGGCCCCGTCCTGGACGTCGTCGTCCCGGTGTTCAACGAGGAGACGGACCTGGAGCCGAACGTGCGCCGCCTCCACGCCCACCTCTCCGAGGCGTTCCCGTACCCGTTCCGGATCACCGTCGCCGACAACGCCAGCACGGACCGCACCCCGCACATCGCCGCCCGCCTCGCCGCCGAACTGCCCGGGACCGAGTGGCTGCGACTGCCTGAGAAGGGCAGGGGCCGGGCACTGCGCGCCGCCTGGTCGCAGTCGTCCGCGCCGGTGCTCGCGTACGTGGACGTCGACCTCTCCACCGAACTGGCCGCACTGCTGCCCCTCGTCGCCCCGCTGATATCCGGCCACTCCGACCTGGCCATCGGCACCCGCCTCGCCCCCGCCTCCCGGGTCGTGCGCGGCCCCAGACGCGAGGTCACCTCCCGCTGCTACAACGCCCTGCTCCGCTCCACCCTCGCCGTCGGCTTCTCCGACGCGCAGTGCGGATTCAAGGCCGTACGGCGCGATGTCGCCGAAGTGCTGCTGCCCCTGGTCGAGGACACCGGCTGGTTCTTCGACACCGAACTCCTGGTGATAGCCGAGCGCGCCGGCCTCCGCATCCACGAGGTACCGGTCGACTGGGTCGACGACCCCGACAGCCGGGTCGACCTCCTCGCCACCGCCCTGGCCGACCTGCGCGGCATCGCCAGACTCGGCGGAGCACTGGCCCGCGGCACCCTGCCACCGGCCGTACTGCGACTCGCCCCGGACGCCCCCGACGCGCTGGCTGAACAGTCCGCCCAGCCCGGGCGGGCACAGGATGAGCCGGGCGTACAGCCCACGCGGGCGGAGGCGGGACAGGCGGCCCAGTTCACGGGGGCGCAGTCGGGGCCTGTCATAGAGCCCACGCGGGGGGAGACGGAACAGCCTGCCCAGCCCACGCGGGCGGACGCGGGACAGACCGCTCAGCCCGCGCAAGCGCAGCCCGGACCGGGCGTACAGCTCGCGCGGGTGCAGCCCGGACAGTCCGCCCAGCCCGGGCAGGCGCAGCCCGGACCTGCCGCAGAGCCCACGCACACGCAGCCCGGACCGGCCGCAGAGCCCACACCCGCGCAGCCCGGACCGGCCGTCGTGCAGCCCACGCACCCCCAGCTCCCACAGGCTCCCCGACTCACGCGCGCGCAAGCCGGACCCGCCGCTCTCATCCCACGTGCGCACGCCGTGCCGAGCGCTCCTGTCTCAGGGGCCCCCGCCGCCCTGAACGCCATGCGCGTCCCCGCCGGACCCGCCGCCCAGCTCGCCCGGTTCGCCGCCATCGGCGCGATGAGCACCGTAGGACATCTCCTGCTGTACGCGGCCCTGAGCCCGGCGCTCGGTGCGCAGGCCGCCAACGCGCTCGCGCTCCTGCTCTGTGCGCTCGCCAACACGGCCGCGAACCGGCGGCTCACCTTCGGGCACCGAGGGCGCGGCGGCGCGCTGCGCCACCACGGCAAGGGACTTGTGGTCTTCCTGATCGGGCTGGCGCTCACCAGCGGCTCCCTCGCGTTCCTGCATCACGCGGCCCCCTCGGCCGGCCACGCCACCGATCTCGCCGTACTCCTCGCGGCCAACCTGACCGCGACCGTACTGCGGTTCCTGCTGCTCCGGGCGTGGGTGTTCCGCGTATGAACGAGACCATCACCCCAGTACACGGCTGGAACGCGAGACTGTCGGAGGAGCGGCCCACCCCCGCGGACGGCGAGTGGTGGCAACGACTTCGCCGGACCATCACGCACCACACCCCCGTCCTCGCCTTCTACGGCGCCCTGAAGCTCATCGGGTTCGTCTCCTTCATGTGGCTGCTGGACTCCGCAGGGAACTACCGCACCAAGAACCCCCGCTTCGGCGGCGGCACCCACCCCTGGGACGTACTGGCCACCTGGGACGGCTGGTGGTACCAGCAGATCGCCGTCCACGGCTACCACCCCGAGCTCGTCCGCATCCCCGGCGCCACCGGCATGATCACCCTCGAAGGGAACTCGGCCGCCTTTTTCCCGCTGTACCCGGCACTGATCCGCCTGACCTCCGAACTCACCGGTCTCGGTTCCTACGGCGCCGGCCTGCTGGTCTCCGTGCTCGCCTCCTTCGCCGCCGCCCTCGGGATCTACGCCGTCGCCGCGCAACTCCTCGACAGCCGGGCCGGGTTGGCCGCGGCGGGACTCTGGGCCGTGTGGCCCGGTTCCGGCGTCGAGTGGGCGGTCTACTCCGACTCCCTCTTCGTCGCCCTGGCCGCCTGGGCCTGCCATGCCGTCCTCACCCGCCGCTGGCTCACCGCCGGCCTCGTCACCTGCGCCGCCGGACTCAACCGCCCCACCGCGGCGGCGCTGATCGCCGCCGTCGCCCTCGCGGCCCTGTTCGCACTGCGCGACCGCCGCGACGGCATCCTCCGCCCACTGGCCGCGATGGCCATCGCCCCACTCGGCCTGCTCGCCTATCTCGGCTGGGTGGGTCACCGAATGGGCGACTACGGCGGCTACTTCAAGCTCCAGTCCGGTGCCTGGGCCCACAAGTGGGACTACGGCAGCCAGACCTTCGACGTCCTCACATCCATCCCGGTCGGCAGGACCACCTACCTCTTCGCCTGGCCCTTCGCGGACCTGATCAGCGCCTGTGTGGTCCTGCTCGGCCTCGCCCTGCTCCCGCTGCTGCTCCGGCTGCGCCCGCCTGCGGTACTGATCGTCTACACGGTCCTCACACTCGCGCTCGTCCTGGGCAGCCAGCAGATCTTCAGCAACGTCTCCCGCTATCTGCTCCCGCTCTTCCCCCTGTTCCTCCCGCTCGCCGCCGCACTGCGCCGCCTCGGCCTCGCCCACCTGTTCACCCTGCTGGGGATCGCGGCCCTGGCCTCGGGCTCGTACGCGGGCTACGCCCTCTTCGAACTCGGCGTCCCGTAAACGGTGTTGGCGATCAGCGACTGCCCGTCAGATGGGCGAACACGACGACGTTCCCCTGATAGCCGGTCGACCGCGAGTAACCGCCCCCGCACGTGATCACCCTCAACTCGGGCCGTCCGGCGGCGCCGTAGACCTTCTGGTCGGGGAAGCGGCTGGCCTGGTACACCTCGACCGCGTCCACCGTGAACAGCGCGACCGTGCCGTCCAGCCGGTCCAGCTCGATGGTGTTGCCCTTCTTCAGGGCACCGAGGTCGTAGAAGACGGCGGGCCCGTCGGCGTTGTCGACATGGCCCGCGACGATCGCCGTGCCGGTCTCGCCGGGGGTGGTGCCGGACTCGTACCAGCCGGCGAGGTTCTTCTTCGCGGCCGGGGGCACGTCCAGGCTCCCGTTGCCCGTCAGCCTGAGGCCCATCAGCGGGGCGTCCACATGGATGGCCGGGATCCGGATGCGGTCCGGCGGCGACGGCGGCAGCGCACGGGCCGCGGTGCGTGCGACGGCCGGGTCGGGCCGGGCCTCGGCCGCGGACGGCTGCGGCGGCGGGTTCGTGTCCCGGCCGCTGGTCAGCAGCCACGCACCCACGCACAGGGCGCCCACGGTGACGGCCCCTATCGCGGTGTTCCCGAATCTACGACGACGCATCACGCACCCCTCTCCAGTGACCAGGGCCTGCCCCGCGCCCCCTCCGGGTCACGAGGGGCGTCGGACCCGGAGGGGGAGGGGCTTGCGGTACCGGCGGACGGACAGCGGAGGGTGTCCGTCAGATCCCGTCGCCTCTCGCCCGGCGATGCAGGAGCCAGGTACCGCCCGCGGCGGCGACGGCGAGAGCCGCCACACCGGCCGCGGTCTGCACAGGGTCGGGGCCAAGGGCGCCACCGACCCCCGTCTTCACACTTCCGCGCGGCTGCACCTGTTGCCGCATCGAGGCCAGCGTCACCATCAGATCGCCGGAGACCTGCTTGCCGTCCGTGCACTTCGCGACGATCTCGTATGTCCCCGGCTGCGCGCTCGGCGGCACCTTGAACTGCCCGATGGCGTCGCCCTCGTGCGTGCTCGGCGCCAGCGTGAACGTGCCGGCGCCCACCGCGCTGGCGTCCCCGGCCGCCGTACCGCCGTCGCCGCACGCGGCCGTGTTGACCGTGACGTCGCCGCCCGGCACGGCGCTCGACGGGAACACCTCCAGGCTGCCGGTCTCGCCGCCGTACGCCGGTGCGGTCGCGAGACCCGCGGCGGCGACGGCGAGCGCGGTGCCGGTCAACAGACGGGCCGTACGACGCATCGGTGCTCCTCCGAGCTGTGGTTGGCTGCCCTTCCGAGGTAAGTGGCACCGGGCCGAGCCCGCTTCCTGAGCGCGCGTCAGAAGTGTGGTGAATGGGTGTCAGGGAGCGGTCGCGGCGGCCCGATTCCTCGCTGTTTCAGCAGGTCATGGGGGTACGGCGACCCCGTCCCGAAGGAGTACCCGAAGAGCGCACGCCGAGCGTGTGAACGGGTGACGGCCGGTCGGGCTTGACCTCAAGAATGGTTGAGGTACGAGGCTGCCAGGCATGGACACCGAGACCGCTCCTCTGACCCTGACCGTCGTCATCGGCAGCAACCTCCCCCACTCTCGACTTCGCTCGAGCGGGGGGGACCCCCATCGGCCGCTTCGGCCCGGTCGTCGCCGACTGGCTCCTCACTCACGTCAACGACCGCCCCGACCTCGCCCTCCAGGTCGTCGACGTCGCCGACACCGGCCGGCTGCCCACGACCCTCGCCCCGACCCCGGAGGCGCGACCGCCGCCCTCGCCGCCGTCACCCCGAAACTCTCCTCGGCCGACGCCTTCGTCGTCCTCACCCCCGAGTACAACCATTCCTTCCCGGCCGGCCTCAAGAACCTGGTCGACTGGCACTACACGGAGTGGCGCGCCAAGCCCGTCGCCCTCGTCTCCTTCCACAACGCGGGCGCGAGTTTCGACGACCGCGGCCTCCTCAAGGACCCCGCGGCCCCCGACGCGGCGGCGAAGGCGATGCTCGACCAACTGGTGTGGTGGGGCCGGGTGTTGAAGGAGGGACGGGAGGCGCGGCCGTACGCCGCATGAGTGTGGACGGGGCCGTGTCCACGTACGACCTCGGCGCGGAGAGGAGACGCCCGCGCGCACGGCACGCTGGTGCAGGTGCAGGCGGCCGTGACAGGCTGATCAGCCCCGTCGGGCCCGCCTCAGTTCGCGGTCGACGGCCCAGGCGTCGGCGACCGGGCCGAGGTGGGCGAGCTTGTCGGGGTTGATCACCGCGCGGATGGTCTGGATCTGCCCGTCGAGCACGTCGAGGGCGAGGGTGTGGAGCACCTTGCCGTCGCGGTCGCGGAAGAGCGCGCCGGGCTGGCCGTTGACCTCGTGCGGCTCGAACGACACGTCGATCCGGATCAGCCAGGGGAAGACCGTGCCGAGCACCCGGGCCACGTTCTCCGCGCCCATGACGGCCCTGGCCAGCTGCGGGGCCTTTCCGCCGCCGTCCCCGACGAACTGCACGTCGGCGGCGAGCAGTTCACGCAGCCCGCCGACGTCGCCGTCCTTCAGCGCGTCGAAGAACCGGGTCGCCAGCTCCTGCCGCTCCCGCCGGTCGGCGGCGAACCGGGGCCGCCTGTCCGCCATGTGCCGCCGGGCCCGCACCAGCAGTTGCCGGCACGCCGACTCCGAACGGCCCACGGTCGTGGCGATCTCGTCGAAGCCGAAGGCGAACACCTCCCGCAGCACGAACACCGCCCGCTCCAGCGGGCTGAGCTGCTCCAGCAGCAGAAGCGCCGCCATCGACACCGAGTCGGCCAGCTCCACCGACCGCGCCGGGTCCTGGTACGGGTCGCTCAGCAGCGGCTCCGGGAACCAGGGCCCGACGTACTCCTCCCGCCGTACCCGTGCCGAGCGCAGGACGTCGATGGAGATCCGCGTGACCGTGGCCGACAGGAACGACTTGGTCGAGACGGGCCGGGTCGCCGAGCCGTCGTAGCGCAGCCAGGTCTCCTGCACCGCGTCCTCGGCCTCGCCCACACTGCCCAGGATCCGATAGGCGATCGAGAACAGCAGCGGTCGCAGCTCCTCGAACTCCTGGGCCTTCCGGTCGGTTTCGCTCACGCGGGGATCTCCTCGTCCTGACGGGTGCGGATGTCGGCGGGGTTCAGCCGAGGACGCCGGGCTGGTAGTCGCCCGCGCAGGGCTGCCGGGTGATGATGTTCAGCCGGTTCACCGAGTTCATGAAGGAGACCAGGATGACCAGCGTGGTGAGCTGCTCGTCGTCGTAGTGCTTGGCGGCGTGCGCCCACACCTCGTCGCTCACCCCGCCGGCTGCGTCCGCGATCCGGGTGCCCTCCTCCGCCAGTTCCAGCGCGGCCCGTTCGGCCTCGGTGAAGAGCGTGGCCTCGCGCCAGGCCGCGACCAGGTTCAGCCGCACCGAGGTCTCGCCGGCGGCCGCGGCCTCCTTGGTGTGCATGTCGACGCAGACGGCGCAGCCGTTGATCTGGCTGACCCGCAGCGCCACCAACTCCTGTGTCAGAACGGGCAGTTCGGAGCTCTTGAGCGACCTGCCGACCGCCATGAACTGCTTGGCGGCCTTGCCCGCGGTCGGGCTGGTGAAGTAGTTGAGCCGTGCGTCCATGATGCCCTCCGTGGGCCGTCGTCGTCAGTGGCTACACCCACGAGACGAGACGGCCCGTTCCCCTGTGACACGGACGCATGTGACCCGGGTCTCACCCCACGTTGACCGCGCTCCAAGCCGCGGCCACCGCGTTGTACTCGGAACTCCCCACCCCGTAGAGGTCCTTGGCCGCGTTCAGCGTCGCCGTGCGGGCCCCGGCGTAGTTCGTCGAGGACGTCATGTAGACCGTCAGCGCCCGGTACCAGATCGCTCCCAGCTTGTCCCGGCCGATCCCGCCGACCGAAGAGCCGTTGCAGGTGGGGGAGTTGTAGTCGACCCCGTTGATCGTCTTCGCGCCGCTGCCCTCCGCGAGGAGATACGCGAAGTGGTTCGCGACGCCCGACGAGTAGTGGACGTCCAGATTCCCGACCGTCGAACTCCAGCAGTCCGCCGAATTCCCGTCCTTGGAGGGCTTGTCCATGTACCGCAGCGCCGACCGCCCGAAGCCGGACCGCACGATCTTCTCGCCGATGAGGTAATCCCCCTGGTCGGACGCGTTGTTGGCGTACCACTCCACCAGCGTGCCCATGATGTCGGAGGTCGCCTCGTTGAGCCCGCCGGACTCGCCCGAGTAGGTCAGCGCCGCCGTCTTGGACGTCACGCCGTGCGTCATCTCGTGCCCGGCGACATCCAGCGCCACCAGCGGACCGAGCTGCGTCCCGTCACCGTCGCCGTACGTCATGCAGAAGCAACTGTCGTCCCAGAAGGCGTTGTTGTAGCTGTTGCCGTAGTGGACCCGGTTGTACGAGCCCTTGCCGTCGCCCGCGATGCCGTTCCGGCCGTGGACATTCTTGTAGTAGTCCCAGGTCTCGTTCGTGCCGTACTGCGCGTCCACCGCGGCCGACGAACGGTCCGAAGTCGCCCCCGTGCCCCAGTGGTTGTCGGTGTCGGTGAACACGGTGGACGGCGCCCGGCTGATGCAGATGCCGAGGATGCACAGATCCGTCTTGTTCGCCGCGTCACCGGTGTAGGTCCCGCCGCGCGCGGCGTCCTTGAGCTGGTACGCCGATCCCGACAGCGTGGTCTCCAGCGGCACCGTCCCGCTGTACAGCGACTGCCCGTCGCCGGTCGCCGTCTCCACGCTGTCCCAGGCGTCGATCCGGGCGCCGGTGCGGGCGTCGGTCAGCACCGTGCGGGCGACCGGGTTGCCGAGTGAGTCCTTGGCGACGACATTCGTCCGCCAGGCGAGCTTCGGGGTGCCGTGGAGGGCGTCGACTATGAGCTGGGGCTTGGCGGTCACGCCCTTGAGCGCCTCGCCGAGATGTGCGGCCCGCAGCGCGTTGACGGCGAGGTCCGCCGCCTTCGGAGCGGCCACCTTCGGCGTCACGGACGCCAGGGATATGGAGGCGCGGGTCGCACGGTCGGCGCTCCGGTAACTCCCGTTCGGAGCCAGATGGACCACGAAGTCGCCGCCGAGCACCGGGAGTTGACGGTACGTCCGGTCGTAGCGGACGTGCTGGGTGCCGTCCGGGTCGACGATCACGTCCCGGACCGACGTGCCCTCCGAGGCGGTCAGCCCCAGGCTCGTGGCATGGGCCAGCAGCGCGGACGCGGCGTTCGTGATCGCGGCGGACCGGGTCGGCCGGTCGGCGGCCTGGGCGGTGGGGGAGAGGGTGGCGGCCAGCAGGGCCGCCGCGCCGGCGGCGATACCGGCCGTGGCGAGACGGGAACCATGAACGTGCCGTGTCCGACTCATCGGTCTCCTCAAGAACGCAAGTGGGGGGCGTGGGGGCCGCGTTGATGTTGAATGAGATTTAAAGGGTCATGACATGTCATGTCCATAGCGCGTGCAAAGACTTCCGGGCTCCAGGAGGCCGAGTGACACCCCTCCCCTTCTTCGTCTACGGCACCCTCCGCCCCGGCGAGCCCAACCACGACCTCTTCCTGCGTGGCCACACGGAGTCGGAGGAACCGGGCCGCCTGCACGGTGCCGTCCTCTACGAGGGCCCGGGCTACCCGTACGCCGTCGAGGACCCCGGCTCGGTGGTCGTCGGCGAACTCGTCACCGCGCGCGCCGCGTCCTACCCCCGGCTCCTCCTGGCCCTCGACCGGCTTGAGGACTACGCCCCCGGCGACCCGCGCAACCTCTACGAGCGCGTCGAGCGCCCGGTGACCCGCGACGCCGACGGCACGGCGGTATGCGCCTGGGTGTACCTCGCGTCCGCCGCGGTCACCGCGGCCCTCCATGCCCACGGCAAGCTGATCGAGGGCGGCGACTGGCGCCACCGCCGCTGAAGGATTGTTGAACGATCCTCAGTTGCCGCCGGAGGCCAGCGCCCGCGCGACCCCCTTCTCCTTCGGTCCCAGGAACTGCGGATCGGGATGGACCGCCACGTCCAGCGCCGCCTTGCCCGCCGCGAACACCTCGCGGGTACCGCCGTAGTACCAGGTCGCGTTGTGCGCCTCGTCGACCCCGACGCCGTACGAGTCGACCCCCGCCGCCTCGCACAGCGCGACCGCCCGCCGGATGTGGAACTTCTGGCTGATGAGCACGGCCCTGTCGACGCCGAAGATCTTCTTGGCGCGGACACAGGAGTCCCAGGTGTCGAAGCCGGCGTAATCGGTCACCACGCGCGCGCGGGGCACCCCGTGCTTCGCCAGGTAGACACGCATCGCGTCCGGCTCGTCGTAGTCCTTGCGGCTGTTGTCACCGGTCACCAGGACGACCTTCACCCGGCCCTCCCGGTACAGCGTGGCCGCCGCGTCCAGCCGGTGCGCGAGATACGGCGACGGCTCGCCGTCCCACAGCCCGGCCCCGAAGACCACGGCCACATCGGTGCGCGGCGCGTCCTGGAGGGTCCGCAGCCGGTCCGCCGTCGACACCCACAGCCAGGTCGCCGGAAGCAGCGCGAGGACGCACCCGAGGGCCACCCCCTGCACGAGCTGGCGCCACCCGGCTCGCGTGCGCGGCAGCCGGGGTCGGCGAAGTCTCGGGCGACGCACCAGACGCATCAGACGTATCAACGGGGGCCCCTCACCGTTCGGTTTCGACAGTCACAGACGCGCCGTAACCCGATCCGGTTCGCCGCCGGCAGTGTGACCGGCTTCACTGTGAACGCCGAATCCGCAGGTCACCTCGCCTCACACACCCCCGGCACCCCACCGTGAACCGCCGGAAAACACCCGTCATTCCGGTGCAACGGCACGGCAACCTCCTGCCGCCACCATCTCTCCATGACGGCGTCGCAGCACCACCACGACGAGTCCACGACCCTCGACAGTACGGCGCATCTCATGAACCGGATCAGCAGCCAGCTCGCCAGCCAGCTCAGCGTTGTCTCCCTGAACGGCAGCCGCCGCCCCGCTCCGCCCGCGCTCGTCCTGGTGGCCCACGGCAGCCGCGACCCGCGCGCCCTGAGCACCGTACGAGCCCTCATGGAACGCGTCCGCGAACTGCGCCCCGGCCTCCCCGTCCACCTGGGCCACATCGAACTCAACGAGCCCCGCCTGACGGACACGCTCACCGCACTCGGCCCCACGGACGCCGTCCTCGTCCCCCTCCTCCTGGCCCGCGGCTACCACGTCAAGCGCGACATCCCGGAGATGGCGGCACAGGCACAGGCACACGCGCGCGTGGCACCCCCTCTGGGCCCGCACCCCCTCCTCGTGGAGACCCTCTACGACCGCCTGGTGGAGGCGGGTTGGCGTACGAGGGGGGACGATCAGTCCCGCCGGGGCAGCGCGGTGGTCCTGGCCGCGGCAGGCTCCAGGGACCCGGACTCCAAGCTCGACACCAACCACACGGCCCAACTCCTGGCCGACCGCCTGGGAGTCCCCGTGATCCCCGCGTACGCCTCGGCGGCGACCCCCACGGTCTCCGCGGCGGTCCGCGCCCTCGCGGCGAGGGGCCGACACAGGGTGGCTGTCGCTTCTTGTTTCACGGCCCCGGGCCGCTTCGCGACACAGTGCGCGGAGCAGGCTCCATGGATCGCATCAGCACCCCTGGGAGCCCACCCCGCGATGGCACGCTTGGTCCTCCACCGCTACGACCAGACGCTGGCAACTTCGGTGACGACAGCACAGGAACTGGCGTCGGCTTAGTCCCTACGGGAGGCGAGTCTTTTAGGGGCGCGGGGCTGTATCGATTTGCGGCTCCGCCGCGTGGGCGCGCCCAGCCACACGCGACCCGCACCCGCAAACGAATCCGCACCCGGCAGACGCATAGGCGCCCCGCAACTCCCGAATTGTCACTACCGCCGCTTACTGTCGAAGCATGGACGGCACAACAGCACCGAATCCCTACGACCCGACATCAGTCGACCGCTGGGCAACAGAGCCCGACAAGCGCCCAGGCCGCACCGCTTTCCAACGCGACCGCGCCCGCGTACTGCACTCCGCCGCCCTACGCCGGCTCGCCGGCAAAACCCAGGTGGTCACACCGGGAACCCGCAGCCAGGCCTGGGACGCCAGCCCCCGCACCCGCCTGACCCACTCCCTGGAATGCGCCCAGGTGGGCCGAGAGCTGGGCGCGGCCCTGGGGTGCGACCCGGACCTGGTGGAAGCCGCCTGCCTCTCCCACGACCTGGGTCACCCGCCCTTCGGTCACAACGGCGAACAGGCACTGAACGACTTCGCCGACGACTGCGGAGGCTTCGAGGGCAACGCCCAGTCCCTGAGACTCCTCACCCGCATCGAGCCGAAACGCTTCGTAAAGAGCGACACGACCGGCGAGTTGGTGAGCGTGGGCCTCAACCTCACCCGGGCCACCCTCGACGCCGCCACCAAGTACCCCTGGCCGCGCGGCGCGCACCCCACCGCCCCCGAGTCCCCCAAGTTCGGTGTCTACGAGGACGACAGACCGGTCTTCGACTGGGTCCGCAAGGGCGCCCCCGGCACCCGCACGTGCTTCGAGGCCCAGGTCATGGACTGGTCGGACGACGTGGCGTACTCCGTGCACGACGTCGAGGACGGCCTGCACGCGGGCCACATCGACCCCAACTGCCTGCACGCCGAGCCGGAACGCCAGGAGATCTTCAAGGTCGCCATCGGCCGCTACGTCCCCGAGGACACGGCCCCCGACGAACTCGCCGAGGCGCTGGACCGGCTCCAGAACGAGCCGTGGTGGCCGCACGGCTACGACGGCTCGGCCGTCGCGCAGGCCCGCCTCAAGGACGCCACCAGCCAGCTCATCGGCCGCTTCTGCCTGGCCGCCGAGGCCGCCACGCGCGCGAGGTACGGCTCCGGCCGCCTCACCCGCTACGACGCCGAACTCGTCGTACCGCACGAGGCACGGCTGGAGTGCGCGGTCCTCAAGGCGGTCGCCGACCGGTACGTGATGCAGCGCGCGGAGCAGGAGCGCATCCGCGCGGACGAGCGCGTCGTCGTCGCCGAGCTGGCGCGGGCGCTGACGGCGCGCGCCCCCGACGGCCTGGAGCCGCAGTTCCGCGCCCAGTTCGACGAGGCGCAGGGCGACCGGGCCCGCAAGCGGGTGATCGTCGATCAGATCGCGTCACTGACCGACGCGTCGGCGCGGTCTCTTCACGCGCATCTCACATCCCTGGGGCACAGTGACGCGAAACAAGCCCGAATGTGACCCTCCGTGGCCTGATCGGGCCACACCCCCTTCCCGCATCACGCTGCGTGCGGGACGCTCGCATATGGCGGCACCCTTACGAGGAGGCATCAAGTGGTCGACGCGGATCAGACATTCGTCATCGTCGGAGGAGGCCTGGCCGGCGCCAAGGCGGCCGAGGCGCTCCGAGCGGAGGGCTTCACCGGCCGCGTGATACTGATCTGCGACGAACGCGACCACCCGTACGAGCGTCCGCCGTTGTCCAAGGGCTACCTCCTCGGTAAAGAGGAGCGCGACAGCGTCTTCGTCCACGAACCCGCCTGGTACGCGCGCAACGACATCGAGCTGCATCTCGGCCAGACCGTCGACGCCATCGACCGCAGCGCGAAGACGGTCCGCTTCGGCGACGACGGCACACTGGTCCACTACGACAAGTTGCTCATCGCCACCGGCTCCGAGCCCCGCCGCCTCGACATCCCGGGCACGGACCTCGCGGGCGTCCACCATCTGCGCCGCCTCTCGCACGCCGAGCGCCTCAAGGGCGTCCTCGCCTCCCTGGGCCGGGACAACGGCCACCTGGTGATCGCCGGCGGCGGCTGGATCGGCCTGGAGGTCGCGGCGGCGGCCCGCGAGTACGGCGCCGAGGTGACCGTCGTAGAGCCCTCGGGGACCCCGCTGCACGGAGTCCTCGGCCCCGAACTCGGCCAGCTCTTCGCCGACCTGCACGCCGAGCACGGGGTCCGCTTCCACTTCGGCGCGAAGCTCACCGAGATCGTCGGCCAGGACGGCATGGTCCTCGCGGCCCGCACGGACGACGGCGAGGAGCACCCCGCGCACGACGTCCTCGCGGCCATCGGCGCGGCCCCCCGCACCGCGCTCGCCGAGGCGGCGGGCCTGGAGCTGGCCGACCGCGCGCACGGCGGCGGCATCGCGGTCGACGAACGGCTGCGCACCTCCGACCCCGACATCTACGCGGCCGGTGACGTGGCCGCCTTCCACCACGCCCTCTTCGACACCCGGCTGCGCGTGGAGCACTGGGCCAACGCCCTCAACGGCGGCCCGGCGGCGGCCCGCGCGATGCTCGGCAAGGACGTCACCTACGACCGCGTGCCCTATTTCTTCTCCGACCAGTACGACTTGGGTATGGAGTACTCCGGCTGGGCGCCCCCGGGCTCCTACGACGAAGTGGTGATCCGGGGAGACGCGGGCAAGCGGGAGTTCATCGCCTTCTGGCTGAAGGAGGGACGCGTGCTGGCCGGGATGAATGTGAATGTGTGGGACGTCACAGAGCCCATCCAGCAGCTCATCCGCTCCAGGGCACAGGTGAACACCGAGGCGCTCGCGGACCCACACGTTCCGCTGGACGGCCTGGGGTCCTAGACGTCCTCGTCGTCACTGGTGTCAGTCCGGCCCCGTAGAATTCACGCGTGGCTGGACGGATCAACGACGAGGACGTGAAGGCGGTTCGGGACGCGGTCCCGATCGACGCCGTGGTGTCCGAGTACCTCCAGTTGCGGAACGCGGGCGGCGGCAACCTCAAGGGCCTCTGCCCGTTCCACGACGAGAAGTCGCCGTCCTTCCAGGTCAGCCCGAGCAAGGGTCTCTTCCACTGCTTCGGCTGCCAGGAGGGCGGCGACACCATCACGTTCGTGATGAAGGTCGACCACCTCACCTTCTCGGAGTCGGTCGAGCGCCTGGCCGCCCAGGCCGGCATCACCCTGCGGTACGAGGAGGGCGGGTACAACCCCTCCCACCAGCGCGGCGAGCGCATCCGCCTGGTCGAGGCCCACAAGGCGGCCGCCGACTTCTACGTCGAGCAGCTGGCCGTCAGCCCCGAGGCGGACACCGGCCGCAAGTTCCTCGCCGAGCGCGGCTTCGACCAGTCCGCCGCCGAGCACTTCTCCGTCGGCTACAGCCCCCAGGGCTGGGACCACCTCACCCGCTTCCTCCGCGGCAAGGGCTTCACCGACAAGGAGCTGCTCCTCTCCGGCCTCTCCCAGGAGGGCCGCCGAGGCCCCATCGACCGCTTCCGCGGCCGCCTGATGTGGCCGATCCGCGACATCGGCGGCGAGGTCGTCGGCTTCGGCGCCCGCAAGCTCTACGAGTCGGACAACGGCCCGAAGTACCTCAACACGCCCGACACCGCGATCTACAAGAAGTCCCAGGTCCTCTACGGCATCGACCTCGCGAAGAAGGACATCGCCAAGTCCAGCCGCGCGGTGGTCGTCGAGGGCTACACGGACGTCATGGCTTGCCACCTCGCCGGAGTCACCACCGCCATCGCCACCTGCGGAACCGCCTTCGGCACCGACCACATCAAGATCCTCCGCAGGCTCCTGATGGACAACGGCTCGGCGCGCGTGATCTTCACCTTCGACGGCGACGCGGCCGGCCAGAAGGCGGCCCTGCGCGCCTTCGAGGACGACCAGAAGTTCGCCGCCGAGACGTACATCGCGATCGCGCCCGACAACATGGACCCGTGCGAACTGCGCCTCGCCAAGGGCGACGAGGCGGTCGCCGACCTGGTCGAACCCCGCACCCCGCTCTTCGAGTTCGCGCTCCGCCAGATCGTCGTCCGCTACGACCTCGACACCCCCGCGGGCCGCGCCTCCGCCCTGGACGAGGCGGCCCCCATCGTCGCCCGCATCAAGAACAGCGGCGCCCAGCACGAGGTCGCCGTCCAGCTCGCAGGCATGCTCGGCATCCTCGACACCCAGTTCGTGGTCAAGAGGGTTGCCCAGCTGGCCCGTTGGGCCCGCGACCGCGGCGGCAAGGGCCCGGCACCGACCCGGGGCGGCGCCCAGCAGCAGTACGACACCACCCCCCGCCCCGCGACCGGCGGCCCCGCCCTCACCCTCCGCAACCCGGTCTTCGCCACCGAACGCGAACTCCTCAAACTCGCCCTCCAGCGCCCCGAGTTGGTCTCCCCGGCCTTCGACGCGTACGGCGTCGACGAGTTCACCGCCGCGCCCTACGCGGCCGTACGCGAGGCGATCATCGAGGCGGGCGGCGCCGAGTACGGCCTCCAGGACGCCCAGGACTATCTGGTCCGGGTCCGCGAGGCGGCACCGGACGACGCGGTCCGCGCGATGGTCACCGAGCTCGCCGTGGAGGCGATCATGCGCCGCACGGTCGACGAGAACTACGCGGGCGAGCAGCTCGTCACCGTCCGCCGAAGAGCCGTGGTACGCCGGATCCACGACATCCAGGGCGCGCTCACCCGCCTCGGCAGCCACGGAGACTCGGCCGAACTGGCCGCCGTACAGAACGAGTTGTGGGTTCTCCAGCAGTACGACCAGGCACTCCAGGTGCACGGCGCCTCAGCGCTCTGAGCGCGTAGTTACGGAACGGACTCAAAAAGTCACCGCACGCCCCTCGTGGCGGCGATGTGTCGTACTCCACACTGGGTTCCGGTGCCTGAGTCCTCGGAGCGCGGCCGATCCGTCCCCAGCGGGTCCTTCACCCCCGCGGTTCCGCTCATCGAGTACGGGACGGATTGCGGCGAGGCCGCCGACTCCGCCCCCGAAGTACCGCTGCCGTACCCCCTGGCAGCGATCATCCTGGAGGTCGCCCCCGTGCAGACCCAGACCCTCGACCAGACCGAGACCAGCACGACGGACGGCGCGGAACCGGACGCGGAGACCGATGTCCTCGCGACCGTCCCCCCGCAGAGCCGTGCCGCGCACCACCCCGAGACCGCGGAGCTGGAGGGCCCGCCCGGGCTCGAAGAACCGCCGGCCGAAGCGGTCGAGACCGCCGAGGCCTCCGAGCCCGACGAACGGCCCCGCGGCCGGGTCGCCGACACCGGCGCGCCCTCCTCGGACCTGTTCCGCCAGTACCTCCGCGAGATCGGCCGCATCCCGCTCCTCACCGCGGCCGAGGAGGTCGAACTCGCCCGCCGCGTCGAGGCCGGCCTGTTCGCCGAGGAGCGGCTCGGCAGCGCCTTCGACCTGGACAGCCAACTCGCCCTGGACCTGGACAAGTTGGTCGTCATGGGCCGGATGGCCAAGCGCCGGCTCATCGAGGCGAACCTGCGGCTCGTCGTGTCGGTGGCGAAGCGGTACGTCGGGCGCGGGCTGACCATGCTCGACCTCGTCCAGGAGGGAAACCTCGGGCTGATCAGGGCAGTTGAGAAGTTCGACTACGCCCGCGGCTACAAGTTCTCGACCTACGCGACCTGGTGGATCCGGCAGGCCATGTCCCGCGCCCTCGCCGACCAGGCCCGCACGATCCGCGTTCCGGTACACGTCGTGGAGTTGATCAACCGGGTCGTCCGCGTCCAGCGCCGGATGCTCCAGGAACGCGGCTACGAGCCGACGCCGGAGGAGGTGGCCAACCACCTCGACCTCGCCCCCGAACGTGTCAGCGAGGTCCTGCGGCTCGCCCAGGAACCGGTGTCGTTGCACGCGCCGGTGGGTGAGGAGGACGACGTCGCCCTCGGCGACCTGATCGAGGACGGCGACGCGACGAGCCCCGTGGAGTCGGCCGCGTTCCTGCTGCTGCGGCAGCACCTGGAGGCCGTGCTGTCGACCCTGGGGGAGCGCGAGCGGAAGGTCGTACAGCTGAGGTACGGGCTGGCCGACGGACGTCCGCGCACGCTGGAGGAGATCGGGCGGATCTTCGGCGTCACGCGGGAGCGGATACGGCAGATCGAGTCGAAGACTCTGAACAAGCTGCGGGACCATGCATTTGCGGATCAGCTCAGGGGTTATCTGGACTGATGCCGGGTGCGGACCGGTGGGGGCTGGTCGCGCAGTTCCCCGCGCCCCTGAAAACGCCGTGCGTTTCAGGGGCGCGGGGAACTGCGCGACCAGCCACAACGGACCGTCAGATACAAGACGGGCTAGTCCACCTCCGCCACCGCCTGCGCGAACTGCGCCTTGTACAGCCGCGCATACGCCCCGTCCGCCGCCAACAGGTCCGAGTGTGCGCCCTGTTCGACGATCGAGCCGTTCTCCATGACGAGGATCGTGTCCGCGTCCCGGATCGTGGAGAGCCGGTGGGCGATCACGAACGACGTACGCCCGTGGGCGAGTTTGGCCATCGCCTTCTGGATCAGGACCTCCGTGCGCGTGTCGACGGACGACGTCGCCTCGTCGAGGACGAGGATCGTCGGGTCGGACAGGAACGCCCGCGCGATGGTGATGAGCTGCTTCTCACCGGCGCTGACGCCCGTGCCCTCGTCGTCGATGACCGTGTCGTAGCCGTCGGGCAGCGTACGGACGAACCGGTCGGCGTGCGCCGCCCGCGCCGCCTCCTCGATCTCGCCCCGGGTGACCTCCCGGGACGCGCCGTACGCGATGTTGTCGGCGATGGAGCCGCCGAACAGCCAGGTGTCCTGGAGCACCATGCCGATGCCGGCGCGGAGTTCGTCGCGGGACATCCGCGCGATGTCGACGCCGTCGAGGGTGATCCGGCCGCCGGAGACCTCGTAGAACCGCATGAGGAGGTTCACGAGCGTGGTCTTGCCGGCGCCGGTCGGGCCGACGATCGCGACCGTGTGGCCCGGTTCCACCGTCAGCGAGAGGTCCTCGATGAGCGGCTTGTCGGGGTCGTAGCGGAAGGAGACGTGCTCCAGGGCGACCAGGCCGCGCAGTTCCTCGGGCCGTTCGCCCGGCATCGGGTCGGCCGACTGCTCCTCGGCGTCGAGGAGTTCGAAGATCCGCTCGGCCGAGGCGACGCCGGACTGGACCAGGTTCGCCATCGAGGCGACCTGCGTCAGCGGCATCGAGAACTGGCGCGAGTACTGGACGAAGGCCTGCACGTCACCGATGGAGAGCGAGCCGGACGCGACCCGCAGGCCGCCGACGACCGCGACGAGCACGTAGTTGAGGTTCGACACGAACATCATCAGCGGCTGCATGACCCCGCTGTTGAACTGCGCCTTGAACCCCGCCTCGTACAGCGCGTCGTTCTGCTCGGCGAACAGCTTCGCCGACTCGTCCTGCCGCCCGAACACCTTCACCAGGGTGTGCCCGGTGTACATCTCCTCGACGTGCGCGTTGAGCTTGCCCGTCGAGCGCCACTGCTGCACGAAGTGCGGCTGCGAGCGCTTGCCGATGCGCGTGGCGACGAGGAACGACAGCGGCACGGTCACCAGCGCGACCAGCGCGAGCAGCCACGACACCCAGAACATCATCGCGAGGACGCCGATGATCGTGAGCACCGAGTTGATGAGCTGGCCCATCGACTGCTGGAGCGTCTGCCCGATGTTGTCGATGTCGTTGGTCGCGCGCGAGAGCACCTCACCGCGCTGCCGCTTGTCGAAGTACGACAGCGGGAGGCGCGACATCTTCGTCTGCACGTTCTCGCGCAGCCGGAACATGGTCCGGTTGACCGCCCGGTTGACCATCCGGGTCGCCACCGCCATCAGCAGCCCGGCCACCATGAACGTGCCCAGCGCGAGCAGCAGCACATGCCCCACCGAGGTGAAGTCGATGCCCTTGCCCGGGGTGAAGTCCGTGCTCTTGAGCATGTTCGCGACCGAGCCCTGGCCGCGGTCGCGCATCGCCTGGAGGGCCTGCGCCTTGGTCGTCCCGGCCGGCATCTGCCGTCCGATGATGCCCGCGAAGACCAGGTCGGTGGCGTTGCCGAGGATCTTCGGCCCCACCACGTTCAGCCCGACGCTGATCACCACGCACACCAGCAGGATGCCGATGGTCAGCCGCTCCGGCCTGAACTGGCCGATCAGCCGCTTGCCGGACACCTTGAAGTCCATCGAACGGGCGTCGGGGCCCGTCCCGGCCATCATCCGCCCCATGGGCCCGGCCATCAGGCAGCCTCCGCTTCCGTGAGCTGGGAGAGCACGATCTCTCGGTACGTCTCGTTGTCCGCCATCAGCTCGTGATGGCGCCCCGTCCCCACGACCCGGCCTTCGTCCAGTACGACGATCCGGTCGGCGTCCCTGATGGTCGCCACCCGCTGCGCCACGATCACCACGGTCGCCTCGGCGGTCTCGTGCGCGAGGGCCGCCCGCAGCGCCGCGTCGGTCGCGTAGTCGAGGGCGGAGAAGGAGTCGTCGAAGAGGTAGATCTCCGGCCGCTGCACGAGAGTCCGGGCGATGGCGAGCCGCTGCCGCTGACCGCCGGAGACATTCGTGCCGCCCTGTGCGATGGGGGAGTCCAGCCCGTTCTCCAGCCCCTCGACGAAGCCCTTGGCCTGCGCCACCTCCAGCGCGTGCCACAGCTCCTCGTCCGTCGCGTCCGGGTTGCCGTAGCGGAGGTTGGTCGCGACCGTGCCCGCGAAGAGGTACGGCTTCTGCGGGACCAGGCCGACCGTCTTGGCCAGCAGTACCGGGTCGATGGTCGACACGTCGACACCGTCGACGAGGACCTCGCCGTCGGTCGCGTCAACCAGCCGCGGGACCAGACTCAGAAGGGTGGACTTTCCGCTGCCGGTCGAGCCGATCACGGCCGTCGTCTCGCCCGGGCGGGCCACCAGATCGATGGACTTCAGTACGGGTTCCTCGGCGCCCGGGTAACAGAAGCCGACCCCGCGGACCTCCAGATGCCCGTGCCGGCGCAGCTCGGTGACGGGCGCGAGCGGCGGCACGACACTGGACTCGGTGTCGAGGACCTCCTCGATGCGCTCGGCGCATACCTCCGCGCGCGGCACCATCATGAACATGAAGGTGGCCATCATCACGGACATTACGATCTGCATCAGATAGGCGAGGAACGCGGTCAGATCGCCGATCTGCATCCCGCCGCTGTCGATGCGGTGGGCGCCGAACCAGACCACCGCGATCGACGACAGGTTCACCGTCGTCATGACCACCGGGAACATCAGCGCGAGCAGGTTGCCCGTCTTCAGCTGCATCTCGGTGAGATCGGAGTTGGCCTTCCGGAACCGGTCCTTCTCGTACTCGTCCCGGACGAACGCGCGGATGACCCGGTTGCCGGTGATCTGCTCGCGCAGCACCCGGTTCACCGAGTCCAGGCGCACCTGCATGGCCCGGAACAGCGGCCGCAGCCGCCGCACGATGATCGTCACGCAGATGGTCAGCGTGGGCACCACCGCGATCAGCACCCCGGACAGCGGCACGTCCAGACCGAGCGCCAGGATGATCCCGCCGACGCACATGATCGGCGCCGACACCAGCAGCGTGAATGTCATCAGGGCCAGCATCTGGACCTGCTGCACGTCATTGGTCGTACGGGTGATCAGCGAGGGCGCGCCGAAGTGACCGACCTCTCGGGCCGAGAACGACTGCACCCGGTCGAAGATGGCGGCCCGGATGTCCCGGCCGACCGCCGAGGCGGTGCGCGCGCCGAAGTAGACGGCACCGGTGTTGCAGACGACCTGGACGAACGAGATCCCGATCATCAGCGCACCGAACGACAGGATGTAACCGGTGTCCCCCTTGACGACACCATTGTCGATGATGTGCGCGTTCAGGGTGGGCAGGTAGAGGGTGGCGCAGGTCTGCAGGAACTGCAGCAGCACCAGCAGGGCGATGGGTTTCCTGTAGGGCCTGAGATAGGTCCGCAGAAGTCGTATGAGCACGCTGGGTCTCTCGGAGTCGGCGGGTGGGGGGTGGGCGGGTCTGCCCCTCGCCCCCATCGTCCGACACTCCACCCGTGTTACCTCAACTGATTAAGCCAAGAGCAGTGCCACATGCGCCCTTATGAACCCTTAAGAGCGGAACACTTCGATCCTCAGACGCGGAACGCCCCCGGATGCGTCTGTTCCCGTACGGACACGTACTGCTGGCGCACCGCCTGCCCTACGGCCAGTTCGTCACCCGGCTCCAGCACCTGCGCGACCGGACCCTGCCAGGGCGGCGGGGTCCGCGGGTCCAGCGTCCCCTGCGAGACCCCGAGCGCCCACGCGGCCTGCCGGGCGGCACCGATCGCCGCGTAGTCGGCGGGCTGCGGTACGACGACCTGGGTCCCGAACAGCGCGGGCGCCGCGGCCTGCACGGCGGGCAGTTCGGCGGCCGGCCCGAGCAGGAAGAGCCGCCGTACCGACACGCCCCGCCCGCGCAGCACGTCCAGCGCGTCCGCGAGCCCGCACAGCATGCCCTCGAACGCGGCCCGCGCCAGGTGCTCCGCCTTCATCGACTCCCGCCGCAGCCCGGCCAGCGTCCCGGCGGTGTGCGGCAGATTGGGCGTCCGCTCACCCTCCAGATACGGCAGGAACACCAGCCCGTGCGCACCCGGCGTGGACTTCATCGCCAGCTCGGACAGACTCTCCAGATCGGGCAGCCCGAGCAGCTCGGCGGCCCCGCGCAGGGTCCGTACGGCGTTGAGTGTGGTGACGACCGGCAGATGCATCCCGGTCGCGTCGGCCAGCGAGGTGATCATCCCGCTCTGGTCGAGGAGCGCCTCGGGGTGTACGGCCATCACGGACCCGGAGGCGCCGAGCGACACGACCGCGTCTCCGAACCCGATCCCGAGCCCGAAGGCGGCGGCCATGGTCTCGCCGGTCCCGGCGGAGATCAGCAGCCCCTCCGGGGTCGTACCGGCCGCGTCGGACGGGCCGATCACCTCGGGCAGCATGGCCTGGTGACCGAGGGCCAGCTCGACGAGGTCGGACCGGTAGCCGCCGCCGGCGGCGGACCAGTACCCGGTCCCGGAGGCCCCACCACGATCGGTCGTCCGCCTGACGGGCCGTCCGAGGAGCTGCCACACCAGCCAGTCGTGGGCCTGCAACAGGGCGGCCGTACGGCGGGCGTTGTCGGGCTCGGTCCGGTTCAGCCAGCGCAGTTTGGTCACCGGCTGCGCGGCCTGCGGGACACAGCCCACCGCCTGCGCCCAGGCCTCGCGACCGCCGAGCGCGTCGATCAGATCGGCGGCGGCGACCTGCGCCCGCTTGTCACCGCCGACCATCGCGGGCCGCACGGTGTTGCCCTGCGCGTCCAGCGGCACCAGCGCGTTCTGCTGCGCGGACACGCCGATGGCCTGCACACCTTCGAGCAGCCCCCCACCGGCCGCCTCGCCCAGCGACAGCAGCCAGGCCTGTGGATCGACATCGGAGGGCCGCCCGCCGCCCTCGGTCTCCGTTTCGACCGGATGCGGCGCGTATCCCTGCCTGAGCACGGACCCCGTGTCCGTGTCACAGACGACGATACGAGTGAAATCGGGCGAACTGTCCAACCCGGCGACTATCCCCATGGCGGAAATTCTGCCGTACGGCGGGAGGTGGCCGTGCCGGGTCGGGGCTCCCTAGGTGTTGCTGGTGCCCCAGTCGTCCTCGCCCGTGCCGTTCGCGTTGCGCTCACGCAGGGACCGTACGCGCTGGGCGACCGAGTCGGGGACCCGATCGCCGACCTTGTCGCCGACCGCGTGGTACGCCTTGCCCGCGAACTGGCGGCCCTGCTGCGCCGCCGACTCGGCGGTGTTGCGGACGGCCGGGTTCTGCGCGACCTGGCGTGCCGACTTCTTCAGCTGCTCGTAGCGTTCGCGTCCGGCCCGCGTGCCCAGCACGTAACCCAGAGCCAGTCCGACGACGAACGTGAGCTTGTAGCGCATGACGGCCACCCTTCCCTTGCGTAGTCCCTCGCGGGTCGGTCCCCCGCGGGTCTCCGGCGCGGCATCGGTGCCGGGGAACCGATTGGCGGAGCACCCCCCTGCTTGCGCTAATGTATGTGTCGCAGCGAGCGCACGCCCCCTGGCGAATACCCGGGTAGGTACGATCGATGCAACGAGGCATTCCCCTGTAGCTCAATTGGCAGAGCAGCCGGCTGTTAACCGGCAGGTTACTGGTTCGAGTCCAGTCGGGGGAGCTTCGATCTTCCGTAGCTCAATTGGCAGAGCAGCCGGCTGTTAACCGGCAGGTTACTGGTTCGAGTCCAGTCGGGAGAGCCAGGAGTTGGCAGTGCCTGGAGAGTGGACGAGGACCCCGATGGGGTCCTTTTTCATGTCCCCCGGAACCGCCCGGCGCAGGCCGCAGTCCTCATGGTCGTGCGAAGTCGACCATCCGAAGCAGGAGATCGTATGAGCGGCTATGCTGCGGCAGACGGCGCGCACAAATGTGCGCGACGCGCCGTAATGGGGCGGTAGCTCAGCCGGTTAGAGCAGCGGACTCATAATCCGTCGGCCGTGGGTTCGAGTCCCACCCGCCCCACCACTTGCTACGCGAGCAGAATCGATCTGACCGGCAACTTCGCTGGAGGGTCAGGCGAGTTGGGGCTCCCGGTGCCCCTGTCGTGATCGTGATCTCGTGATCGTCTGGACGGATTCTGGACGCCGATTCCGGTCAAGCCGGGCATGGTCCGTATGTGACATTTCGTGTCGACGTCGAGCAGGTCTGCGCCGCCTCGCCCTGTGGCGGGAGGCGGTCCATGGGAACGCCCCGACATCCAGCGCACTTCCCTCGCGCGGTCTGTTTGTGATCGATGACTGCGCCCAATGTTGGTGATGTATCTTGGGTACATACATCGTGGATGTTGGAGGTGTCCGATGTCCGTCACGCAGATTGATCTCGACGACGAGGCGCTGGCCGAGGCCATGCGGCTCATGGGTGTTACGACGAAGAAGGAGACCGTCAACGCGGCCCTTCGGGACTACGTGGCGCGGATCAAGCGGCTTGAGGCTGCGGAGAAGCTGGCCGCGCGAGGCGCGCGCGGCGAGTTCGAGCAGGCTGCGGCGGCGCATGACGCGGAGAAGCGTGCGCGACGCGAGGCCTTCGAGTGATCACATATCTGGTGGACACCTCGGCTCTGTGGCACCTGTTTCGCACCCCTGGCGCATTGCGTCCCTGGGAGGGGCACATTGCCGCCGGGGTGTTCCACCTCTGCGAGCCGACACGGGCCGAATTTCTCCACTCGGCAACCAGCCCGTCCCATCGGGATGAGCTCGCAGAGGAACTGGACGCGCTCTGCTTGCTCTCTCCGGTTCCGAAGAACGCCTGGCGCTGGGTCGACACCGCCCAGTACAAACTGACCCAGCGGGGCCGGCATCGGGCGGCTGGGGCGATCGACCTGTTGGTGTGTGCGACCGCGGTCCATCACGGGCACACCGTGCTTCACGTGGACAACGACTTCGTGACGGTGGCCGGAGTCCTCAAGGAAGTTCAGCAGCGAGACGCACGAGCCTGATCTCCTGAGGCAGGATCGCGTCTGTCGGCTTCTGACCTCAGTGATCGATGTTTCTGGGCGCATCAGCGGTCCTTCTACTGCACCGGCAATAAAACACGGAGCTATCCCGCCTGCACGGGGATCGCTCCGCAGGTCTGGGCCACATGGCGGGCATGCTTGCGTCGACCCCGTGCACGACGGGGAAGGCTCGTGCCCGCAGGCGCCGGTAGCAGGCTGTGACTTCCAGCGGCGCGGCTTTGGTGCGCTGCCGGCAACAGGGCCTCCTGGCGATCGGGTTGGTTCGCAACCCCGGACTGCCAAGAGGCCCTGCTGGCATGCGTCGGCCCTCGCGCGATCACGCCATCACGCCATCACCCGGTCAGGAACCCTGTTCGGCCGGGCCGGTCCCGTGATCGGTGGGCGGACGACGTCTCAGCACAGGCAAGGATTTGTACTCCATCCCAGGGCGATGACGTCGCGGTCCCTCAGCGCGCCGGAGTAGGCCTGTACCTCGTCCACGTCTCCGTGCAGGTACTCGCCCCAGCCGTCGCCGGACCTGGCCCGGCCGATCTGGAGGGCACCGGTGCTGTGCCAGCCGTTGGGGAGGCTCGTGGTCGCCTGGGCGTTGGTGTAGCCGTCGAGGTAGAGCTTGATCGTGTCGGTGGCGTCGTCGTAGACCACGGCGAGGCGATGGCCCTGGCCCTCGCCCCCGTCCGCGCCCACGATCTGGGACACCACCCTCTCGGGGGCCCCGGCCTCGTCCTTCTCCGGCATCACCAGTTGCCAGGTGTGCGTGGACGGCTCGTAGCGCACCTTGAAGGCGTCGGTGTGCTCGCCAGCCTGCGAGAGCACGGTCATCGGGTGGGCGGGCTCGGAGTCCGCGAGGCGTACGACGACGCCGAGAGTGAAGCTGTCCCCGGTGTCCACGACGGGCCCGTCGGCGGCGGCGTACCCGCTCTCGCCGTCCAGCCGCAGATGCCCGTCACCGACGAGTGGCGGCGGCACGTAGGTGCAGTCCGGGTCGATGTCCGGGATGCAGGAGTCGTCGGAGCCCTGGTAGATCGAAGCCCCCGCGCCGAGCCGCAGCGGCGCGCCGTCCGACTGCTCGGGGCTCACACCGTCCGTCGCGTTCTCCAGCGACCAGTGGCCGAGCAACTGCGGCTTGCGGTAGGCCAGTTCGGCCACCTCGTCCGGCACCACGACCCGGTCGTGAACCTGTACGTCACCGATGTCCCCGTGCCACTGGTCCTCATAGCCGGTAGCTCCGAGGGCGCGCCCGATCTGGAAGGCGCCGGTCGCCTCGGCGGGAGTCGCGTCGGTCGCGGTCCCGGCCTCGTGGCCGTTGACGTACAGCCGCGCCTTTCCGGTCTCGGCGTCGTACAGCCCCAGCAGATGGGCCCACTCGCCGGTCTCGGGGGCGCCGCCGGACACCTGCGCGCCGCCGATCGCGAACGACCAGGCGGGCCCGGAGTCCTGGTGGCGCAGCCCGAGGCTGAAGCCGGGCGCCCCGTCGGCGTCCTGGCTGACGGCGGTCATGTTCCGGTCGGTTTCGGCGGGACGTACCCACGCGCTCACCGCGAAGGTCTTGCGGACGTCGGTCGCCGGGGCGTCCGGGGTGAGGAAGGCGTCGCCGCTGCCGTCGAGGGCGACCGTGGCGGTGGCCGTGGTGCCTGTGGGCGCCGGGCCGCCGAAGGTCACGCCGGTCCCGGCGCGGGCGGGGGTGCCGGTCTCGGCGGCGGCCGAGCCGGAGTCCGCCGGGTCGTCCAGCTTCCAGCGGGCGACGGGGGCACGGCCGGCCTGCACGTTGAAGTCGTAACGCGACTCCGCGCTGCTTCGGCCCGAGCGGTCGATCGCGTGGACCGTCAGCGACTTGGGTCCCTCGGAGAGCGGCAGGTACGGAATGGTCACGGCCGCGCCCGGCCGCGCGGCGGAGGCGGTGCCGTAGGGGCCGCCCGTGAAGCCGTACGTGTACGACACCACGTCGTCGGAAGGCGAGTCCATGGTGAAGTGGCCGTAGACGCCCACTCCGTCCACCGAGAACACGTCCTCCGGGTTGGGATATTCGGGAGAGGTGATCGTCGCCTTCTCCGGGCTCACGTCGTCGTACACGAACGAGCAGACCGAGCCGTCGCCCTCGTCGCTCCACGGGGAGGTCGCCTTGCCGTCGTTCGCGCGGACGTGCCAGGAGACGACGGTGTTCGCCGGGATGTCGTTCGGCATCGTCCAGTACTGGCGCTGCCCCGAGGAGAGAGTGACGGTGGTGTAGGTGCGCTGCTGTCTCACTCCGGCCGCGTCCGTCCACCAGGCTTCGAACTCGCCACTGAGCGGGCTGGATTCGGAGGGCTGGTTGTCCTCCTCCGGGTCGTACAGCACCGCACTGAGCCTGGGCGGCGCCGATACGTATGGCGTGTCGTCACCGGTCGCGCATGCCTTGCCTGCCGACTGGAGGTCCTGGACGAGCGGCTGATTCGGCGGCAGGTTGTCCACCGCGTTCGCCGTCCCGGCAGCCGTGGCCAACAGCGCCGCCGCACAGCTCCCCACCACCGTGCGTCTGAGTCTGCCTGTCCTTGTGAACCTGCTCAAGTGGCCCTCCCCTGTGAGTACTTGATGCTCGTGGATCGCACGAGCGCCTGAAGCTAACAGAGACCACTGACAGCGCGGAAAGGGTTTCCTGGCCGACCCGTTCCAGAACGACCCACGTTGAAATGTGCGTCGGCGTAACGTCCTACCGTGGTCGTGCCGCTGGTGCCGCCCGGGTGTGGGCCTGGGGTGAACGCCCAGGTGTGGTCGGGCAGTTGGGCTTCCGTGTCGTTTCGCGTCGCGGCCGTACGGGCAGACCACGGGCACGGGAGGGGGACTCGGCGGTGCCTGATCTGGTGGAGACGAAGGGCGGGCGGCGGCTGCAGGTGGAGGTCTCGGGGGACCCGCGGGGCCGTCCGGTGTTCCTTCTCCACGGCATGCCCGGCAGCCGTGTCGGGCCGAGGCCCCGGTCGATGTTCCTGTATCAGCACGGCGCGCGGCTCATCAGCTTCGACCGCCCCGGATACGGCGGTTCGGACCGCAGTCCCGGGCGGCGCGTCGTGGACGTCGTCGAGGATGTGACCGCTGTCGCGGACGCTCTCGGGCTCGGCCGGTTCGCCGTCGTCGGCAGGTCCGGCGGCGGACCGCACGCCCTGGCCTGCGCCGCGCTGCTGCCCGGCCGGGTGACCCGCGCGGCGGCCCTGGTCGCACTCGCGCCGCGGGACGCGAAGGGGCTCGACTGGTTCGCCGGGATGACGCCCTCGAACGTCCTTGAGTTCCATACGGCGTTCACCGACCCGGAGCGGTACGCGGCCCGGATCATCCCGCGTTCGGCGGCCATCCGCAGCCACCCGGCCCGCCTGCTGGAGGAACTGCGCGCGGAACTGACCGACGAGGACCGGCTGATCGTCTCGGACAACAGCATCCGCTCCATGCTGCTGCGCAACTACCACGAGGCGCTGCGGACCTCGCCGTACGGCTGGATCGACGACGCCATCGCCCTGACCAGCCCCTGGGGCTTCGACCCGGCGCACATCGGCGTGCCGGTGCTGCTGTGGCACGGCGCGAAGGACGTCTTCTCGCCCGCCGCCCACTTCTCCTGGCTGGCCGCGCGCATTCCGCGCGCCAAGGCCGTCCTGGAGCCCAAGGCGGCCCATTTCTCGGCGCTGCGCGCGCTGCCCGACGTACTGGACTGGCTGCTGTCGGGCACGCCCCGGGGCTGAGGGTCACACCGCGAGCGGTTCCAGGTCCCGGTACACGCGGCGCTCGTGCGTCGCCAGGTGGGTGATGCCGTTGTTCTCGCCGAGCTGCCGTGCCTGCCTGCGCAGTTCGGTCACCGCCTCCTGGCGCAGCACATGGGCCTCGTCGGTGCGGCCGAGCGCTTCGAGGGTGAGCGCGCCGTTGCTGACGACGGCCAGGGTCTCGGGGTGCTGCCGGCCGAGGATCTCGCGCAGCGAGTCGATGGCGCGCTGTTCCAGTTTCCAGGCCTCCTCCAGCCGGTCGGTCTCGGCCAGCACGATCGCGTAGTTGGCGGAGCAGAACAGGGTGTGCGGGTGGTGGTCGCCCAGCACCGTGTTCATCCGGTCCAGCACCTTGCGGAACACCGACTCCGCCTCGCCGAGGTCGCCGCAGCCCCAGTGGAAGATGCCGAGGTTGTTCATGGCGGTCTGGGTGTACGGGTGGGCCTCGCCCGGCACCTTCACGTACTCGGCGAGCACGCGCTGGGCGGTCCTGCGCGCGTCCTGGCGGTCGCCGGCCGCGAACATGTCGGCGGCGAGGTTCAGTTCACAGGCCAGCGCGTCCGGTGTGGTCGCCGCGTTCTGCTTGCGGTACTGCTCCAGCGTGGCCGCCGTCAGCCGCTGGCCCTCGTCGAACCGGCCCGCCCTGCGCAGCGACACGGCGAGCGACTTCGCGCACCGCAGGGTGCCGGGGAACTCCGGGCCCAGTGTGCGTTCGTGCTTGGCGTACGCGTCCTCCAGCACGGTCACGGACTCGGTGTAGCGGCCGACCTCGCGCAGATCCCGGCCGAGGTTCTCCGCGGACGACAGCGTGTAGATGTGCTCGGGGCCGTGGACCCGGGTGCGCCGGTCGAAGGTCTCCTTGTCGATCTGGCGCGCGTCGCTGTACCTGCCGACCATGCGCAGCGCCAGCGCCAGGTTGTTGGCCGCGTTCAGGGTGCGCGGATGCGACTCGTGGAAGATCTCGCTGAACCCGCTGTGCGCCTCCCGGGCCAGTTCCACGCCGCGCGTGTACTGGCCGAGGGCGGCGAGGTCGGTGGCGAGGCTGGAGGTGGTGACGTAGGTGTGCGGGTGGGTGCTGCCCAGGACCCGTCGCTGCCGTTCGCGCAGCGCCTCGTTGATGTTCTGCGCCTCGACGTAACGTCCCTGCGAGCGCAGCACGTTGGCGAGCTGGCCCTGGAGGTAGAGGTACTGCACGTCGTCCTCGCCGAGCATCGGTTTCCAGTGCGCGAGGAGGGTCTCGGCGAGCTGCTGGGCGCGGGGGAAGTCGCCGCGTTTCCACAGGTAGCGGACGCGGTCGATGAGCAGCCGGCGGGGGTCGGCCTCCGTGCAGTTGCGGATGTCCGAAGCCGACAGGTGCGGCCAGATGGCGTCGAAGCGGGGCCAGGACTCGCGGTCGTCGGTGGGTTCGTCGCCGTCGGGCCGGGCGCCCGCGAGCACGGTGTGCACCATGTGCCGTGCCGTGCGCCGCTCGTCCTCCGTCATCTGCGAGCGGATCACGGCCTGGACCAGCCGGTGGATCTGGACGGAGCTGGACACCTGGTCGACCTTGGCGAGCGCGAGCCGGCCGATCTCCCGGATCACCCGGCCGAGGAGCAGGCCTTCCTGGAGCGCGGGGTCGTAGGGCTTGAGCGCGTCGAGCATCGCCTTGCCGTAGAGCAGATGGGAGGAGATCGGCTCGGGGGCGAGGAAGGCGCAGAGCTGGAGCAGTCGTACCGAGGCGGGTGAACGTTCCTTCAGGCGCTCGATGGAGATGTTCCAGGTCGCGGCCACTGTCTCGGGGTAGTCGGCGGCCTGGTTGAGGGCGAGGACCGCGGCCGCCTGTTCGGTGAGCCGGCGCAGGTACTCGGCGGTCGGGGTGGCGGTCTCGGCCAGCCAGGCCGCGGCCTGTTCCACGGCGAGCGGGAGGTCGCCGACGGCGGTGGCCACCTCGTCGGCCTCCTCCAGGCTGAGCCCCGGGGCGCGGCGGGAGAGGTGCTCGGTGCTCTCGCGGCGCAGGAAGACGTCGACGCCGAGGGTGGCTCCCCGCTGGGACCACGACTGGTTGCGGGAGGTGACGAGGATGTGGCCGCCGCTGCCGGCCGGGAAGTAGCCGACGAGGTCCTCGGGGTCGTCGGCGTTGTCGAAGACGAGGATCCACCGCCGGGTGGGGTTCCCCTCGGAGAGCATGTGCACGGCTTCCTGGCTGGCCAGCGCCATGTCGTCGCCGCCGGGCGCCCCGATGAGGGCACCGAGTTCGGCGAGCGAGGCGACGACGTCGTCGACGTGTTCCGCCGAGACCCACCAGACCAGGTCGTAGTCGGCCATGAAGCGGTGCACGTACTCCAGTGCGATCTGGGTCTTCCCGACCCCGCCCAGGCCGAAGAGGGCCTGGGGCTGCGGCAGGACGACCGACATCCCGCCGCGCAGCTGTTCGCGCACCTGGTCGAGGATCGGGCCGCGCCCGGTGAAGGTGGTGTTGCGCTGCGGCACGTTCACGAACCGGGGCTCGTGCGCGGGGAACCGGGGTGCCGCGGGCCCGGCGTCCGGCAGCTGCACGGGCAGCTCCAGCGCGCTCAGCAGGGCGGCGGCGCACTGCGACTCGTCGGACCCCAGGAAGTCGATCATCAACTCCTGGTCCAGGTACGGCTCCTGCGGCCGGGCCTCGTCGATCCGCACCGGCACCAGCGTGCCCAGTGCCGGGGCGGAGCTCGCCAGCGCGCTCAGGACGCCCTCGGCATACCGCGAGTGCTGGAGGGCGCCGGACACCAGGACCAGGGTGCGGGTGGCGGGTCCGATGCGGTCGACGGGACCGTCGGAGAGCTCGTGCAGCGTGACGTTGCAGCCGGCCCTCTTGAGTAACGACTCCACCCAGTCGGCCCACATCCGGTTCTCTGCCGCGTACACGATGATCATCTCGGCGGTGGTAGCCGACGGCCGGCGCCGGATGAAGGCGTCGCGGCAGCGCTGCCGTACCGGTTCCGGGATGGTCGGCAGACTGGTGATCGCGCCGTCGGTGAGGACCGAGGTGAGCCGCTCGAAGGCGGACAGCAGGGACTTGGGGTCGCCCTTCTCGTCGCCGAAGGTGGCGAGCGTCTCCTCGTAGGCGTAGTAGGGGCGGTACGGGATCTCGACATGGCCCCAGTAGTCGGTGATCTCGTCGGTGCCCAGCTGCTCGCCCTGCCGTCCCTTCGGCAGTCCGGCGAACTTCAGCCGGGCCAGCGCGCGGCCCGCGTCCACCTTGTCCTTCTCGCCCTCGTCGATGCGCATCGGCACCGGGAGCACGCGTATGCGCCGCTTGCGGTGCTCGTCGCCGACGCTGTGCGCGACGTCGGCGGCGCCGTTGAGGGACTGGTCGCTCAGGGTGAAGCAGTCGACCAGGACGTCGGGCATCTGCAGGGTGCAGATGTCCGCGGTGTCCGAGAGACCGGTGCGGGAGTCGATCAGGACGTAGTCGTAGGAGCGCTTCATGCTGTCGCGCAGTTCGTCCAGGAAGGCGCCGCCGCCGAGCCGGTCGTAGAAGTTGTCCCACTCCAGGGAGGAGGCGGTCGCCGAGTAGGCGCGGAACTGGCGGCCCGCGGAGAGGAAGTCGAGCGAGCCGCCGTCCGGGAAGCTGAGCCCCAGCGGTTCGGGGGACAGGGAGGCGGCGTGCTGTTCGACGTCGGCGAACTCCCGGTGCCAGGCGCCGGTGCGGTGGGTACCGTCCGTCGCCGCCCAGGCGTAGTCCTGGAGGATGTTGAGGACACCCGTGGTGGCCGTGATCACGTTGGGGTCCAGGAAGGGGTGGAAGAACCGGTGCAGGCCCGGTGCCTCCAGGTCCCAGTCGACGGCGAGCACGCGTTTTCCGTTGGCGGCCAGAATCCACGCCGTGTTGGCCAGCGCCATCGTCCGTCCGGTGCCGCCCTTGTACGAGTAGAAGGTGATGATGCGTCCGTCTCGTGCGGCCGTCATGCCTCTCCCTTGTCGTCGTCATCCGGGTTCTCCGGACCGGGTCCGGGCGGTGCGGAAAGGTCCAGCAGCCGAGGTCGCGGAACGTGCGGGACCTGGGGCGGCCGGGCCTCGGCGTGCTTGAGGAACTGCCGGGTGGTGTGTGCGACCACGGCGGGCAGCACATTGGTGAAGGCCGTCAGGGTGGGGACGCCATTGACGGCGATGCGGTGGTCGCTGCGCCGGGCCCGGTCCAGGATGGTGGGCATCGCCCGCTCCAACTCCTCGGCCAGGCGCTGTCCTTCGGGTCCGCGGCACTGGATGTCGGCCCGGTTGCGGGGGATGATCGCGCTGAGCCAGGGACGGGCCGCCGCGTCGAACGTCTTGAGCCGGCGCCGGCGTTCCTCGTCGCTCAGCGCCCACTGGTCGACCAGCAGGATGCCGGGGCCCTGGACCGGGGGTTCGTGCGCGCCGGCGGCGAACACGTGCTCGCTGGTGTCCTCGTCGTCGAAGGAGGCGACCGTCACCCGGTAGTCCAGGGTGCGGATCAGATCCTCGGCGACCGCGGACAGCGGCCGGGTCGACTCCGAGTGGTACGGGTTCCAGCCCAGCGCGTCGTCGCCGTACGGCTGCCGGTCGCGGTGCCGGGGGACGGTGTCGCGGGTGGGCGCGGCCACGGTCAGGCGGATGTGGCGGGGGCCGGTGCCGGGTGGTTTGAAGGCGCTGGGGGTGGCCTCGTAGTCGCGGGGCCTGCTGGGCGGGAGGTCCGACTCGTGGGCGACCCGCACGATGCGCTCGGCGAGACCGAGCACGGTCTCCTCGTACTCCTCGCGCAGGCGCTTGAGCTTGATCAGTCCGTAGATCCCCCGGGTCGCGTATCCGCTGCCGAGACCCGAGTCGTCCAGGTGGATGTGGCGTACGGAGTCGGGCAGTTCGTTGAACTCGACGCGGGTCCACAGCGCGGGCACGATCGCGGACACGTCGCTCTCCCCGGTGGTCCTGGCGTGCAGCATCCGCTCGGTGAACGCGAACCACTCCCGGCCGCACATCTCGCTGGAGAAGTAGCGGGGAGAAAAGAGCGGTACGAACACCCGGCACGAGGCGAGGTTCTGGCTCAGCTTCTCGGGCCAGCCCTCCCCGGAGCGCATCTCCCGGTCCATGAAACCGGCGTTGGAACCGGCGGGCAGGGCGGTGAGGGCCATGATGTGGCTGCACAGATCCTTGAACAGGACACGCACCCAGTGGTCGGGGTCCCCGCTGTCCGGACCCCACGGCGGTGTGTGGGCGTAGGACAGGAAGAAGTAGGGCCTCTGGTCCGGAACGCGGCCCTGTGCCCGTTCAGCTCTGTCCACCAGTCCCCCTGCCTGCCGACAAGCCGCCGGTCCGCCCCGTCGGCGGCGCCCCTCCGGCCGGAACCAACAATGTGCCGGACCGGGCGCCCCTACGGTTCGCTATTTTCAGGCCAAAGGCTGGCGATATCTGGACATCTGGTCCCGGGCGTGACCGACCACGTCCCTTATTCCACACAAGGTGACCGTTTTTGACGCCCACGCGGTTCTGCGCAGCAGTTCTCCCGGCAGCCGGGCGCCGATCGCGCCGAAGTCGCTGTCGTCCAGGACGAGATCGCGGTACGCGACCCAGTTCCCCTCCTGCCCCAGCACGCACCGGTACGTCCGCCGGGCGGGCCGGGGACGCAGGAGGTAGTCCGTGCGCGGGCGCACCAGATACTCGGCGTAGTGGAAGGCGCTGCACACCTCGAACCCCACCCGCAGCAGCAGGATCTGGGCGTCCGCGGCGTACAGCCGCCGCATCGGCGAGAGCCTGCCGAGATGACTGCGCAGCGGATGCCGGTGGAGCAACTCCTCTGCCCGCGGCCCGAGTCCGGCGAACGAGGTCTGCGGATGCGTGCTGCGCACGGCGCCGGGCGTGGAGCGCACGCACTCGGCGAGCGCCCCCATGGTGGGGCACCCGGTGGAGCCGGGGTCGAAGGGCGGCATCGTCGCGCGGTACCGCGCCGCCGCCTCCTCGCTCAGCCCCGCGACGGCCGTCCGGTACGCCCGTGAGGTGTCGGAGTTCTCGGGACTGAACGCCGGCACGACCAGGGTTCCGTCGGGGCCGAGCGCGTCCCGTAACGCGTCCCGGACCTGCCCGGGAGCGGTCCCGGTGCCGCTCAGCGCCGCGTGCACCATCAGCACACCGCCCCGGCGGATGCCCAACGACCCCAGCAGGGAAGCGAGTTCACCGGTCCGCGAGCCGCGTCCGGTCGCGGAGGCGTACGACTGCTCAGCCATGGGTGTCCGCCCACTGGGACCACATCCGGGCCACCAGCACGGTGCCGGTGACGGTCAGTTCGCCCTCGGGCAGCAGGGTGAGCGCGGTCAGTGCGCAGGCGGTTCGGTGGTCGTCCGTCGCCGCGCCCAGCGCCTCGTCCGCCTGGTCCAGCAGGGCGCCGGCCGGGCTGCCCAGCACATGCAGGTCCGCCGTCTCGCGCAGGGCGGTCAGCCGGGCCCGGCGGCCGACGCGGGGAAGCTCCCGGGCGAACTCCTCGGGCCGCACGTCCACCGCCACGCCCAGCGCGCCCAGCCCGTGGGACCCGAGCCGCAGACCGCTGCCCGGGACGAGCGGGGTGAGGACGGTGGGGCGGAACAGGTCGGGGCCGGTGTGCCGCGCCGAGGCGTCCTTCTCCAGCAGTTCGTAGCCGCGGATCACCCGTTCCGCGAACGCTCCTGACTCCAGCGCCGGTGCGACGGGCACGGGGAAGCAGTCGCGGTAGGGATCCGCGTCGTCGATCAGCGGGCCGTCCTTCGCCCACAGCCGGCCGAGCGGGCGCCAGCGCCCGGACGGGGCCGTCCCGTCCAGCGAGACCCGGGTCCCCGCCGTGTTCCCGCCGCTCTCGCGCACCTGGAACTCGCCCGGTCCCACGGTCACTTCGACGCGGCCCGGGGCGTCCAGCCGGTAGGTGCCGAGGGCCGGCAGATGCAGCCGGGTGCCGGGCTGGTCCCAGGAGAGCGAGGTCCTGACACCTGTCCACAGGGCCGCGGCGACGGACAGTGCCATGAACCGGGCCGGATCGGGGGGACCGCCGAGGGACCGCTGGAGGCCGGTGCGGACGTAGGGGTGGGCGAGGACCTCGTCCAGCAGTGGGGAGGTGTCCCGGTCCCCGTCCACCGCCAGCAGAAGCCGCCAGGCCTCCAACTCGTCAGGACCACCGGCCAGTTGCTCCCTCGCCCGGCGCAACAGCACCCGGTCCAGGTCGAGTTGGGCCCATTTCAGCTGCTCGGTGCCCAGCACCGCCGGGGCGAAGGAGCGGTCGGTCACCCGGTCGGCGATGCCTTCCACCAACGAGCGCAGATCGCCGCAGAAGACGCTGGGGTTCCCGAACCCCGGTTCCACGCCCGGCTGTTGCTCCGAGCTGTACCGGTGTCCGTACAGCCCGCCGCCGCACGAACCCACCACGGGACAGCGGCGGCACGTGTCACTGATTCCCTCGATCCCCGACTGCCGTGCCTGCACGCCCTCGTGGGACGCGAACTCGGCGAAACCGTGCTGGAACACGTCGTAGCCGGTCTCGGGAGCGCCCGCATAGGCGGTCTTCAGCCAATCCGCCTGCTCGAAGGTGCCGTCCGTCTCGATCACGGCCAGATCGCTCGGCGCGAGTCCCATCGCCTCGGTCAGACTGGGCCCGCCGCGCAGGGTGCTGAGCACGGATTCGAAGGTCCGCACCGGCATCGGGCGGCCCTGCTGGTCCCAGCGGTCGAAGACCTTGAGCAGCCAGTCCGCGTACGGGGTTTCGGCGCCGGACGGATTGGGCGGCGGCCGGTCCCAGGTGGAGTGGGGGAGGAGGTAGTCGATGCGGGGCGGGGCGAGTTCGCTGAGGGCGTCCTGGACGGCGACCGGGTCGTTGGTCACGTCCACCGTGCAGAGCAGTCCGCTGAACAGGTGCCGGTACTCGGGCTCCTGGAGCAGCCGGATGCCGCGTACCACACGGTCGTAACTGCTGCGTCCCTGACGGTCCAGCCGGTGTCTGTCGTTCGCCGCACGGCCCCCGTCGAGCGACACGCTGACCTGGACCCCGAACTCCTTGCAGACGTCCAGGTGGCGGCGGTTGAGGGTGACCGCGTTGGTGTGCATGCGCAGGTCGAGCGAGGTGTGCGGGGAGAGGGTGCGGGTGAGTTCCGCGCAGATGTCCCGTAACCTCGTCGGGCCCACGAGCAGCGGTTCTCCCCCGTGCATGATGACGGAGACGGAGTCGAGGCCCTGTCCGGTGGCGTGGTCCGCGAGTCGGCGGGCGACGGCCCGCACGGTGTCGGGCCGGATGAAGGTGGGGCGGGAGCGCCAGCTCTGGTCGGCGTGCTGATACACGTAACAGTGGTCGCAGAGCAGATCGCACCTGCTGTGGATCTTGAGGACCAACTGTCTCAGAGGTGGGTTGTCGGCATCCTGACTCGTCACCGGCAGCAGTGTCGCAGATGGGGAGCAGAGGAAAGTACCGAATGGCACAACCCTGTTGAAGCATTGACGTCTGACGGCTCACTGACGTGGGCACTGGTGGTGGACGCGTCCGCCGGGCGCACCCACGTCAGTGTGAAGTTCCGTGGACGGCGGCCCGGATCAGGTTGCCGAGTTGAAGGTGATCGGACGGCGCGTGCCGTGGCCCGGGCGGTCGGTGACGCGGCCCGCGTTGTGCACGGTGGCGGCGGTGTACGGGTCGATGTCCTTCAGCGGGGTGGTGCGCCGGGGGGTCTGCCCGGCAGGGCTGGAGGAAGACCTCAGGTCATTGGTGACGGCGATCATGTCGGTTGGTCGCTCCGGTTCGACTGGATCGGATGGAGATTACGGGGGAGTCCAGCTAGCCGGTCGACTCGTGTTCCCGATGATGCGGACCATACCGGAGGAACGAGCCAAGAGGTGTCCCACATCAGGCTGGTTCCTGTACTCACAGAGTTCTTAGTCTGGATGCCGGGGCGCGCGAAACAATTCGGGGCGCGCAACGACATCGGGGGGCGCCATGGGGGCTGCTGCCACACCTGTGCCGAGCACCGTGTTGCACGACGAGGATCTGCCACCGCTGTTCCGTTTCAGTGATGAGGCGGCGTTGCACCATCAGAGTGACGCCTTCCGGGGGACCCGCACGCATCTGACCGTCCTGATCCTGGCCACCGCCGCCGCCGCGCTGACCCAGGCGGCGTCCGGCCGGGCGATGACGGTGTGCGCGGGCGTGCTGTACGGCGCGACCATCCTGCTGGGGCTGAGCACCTCGCGTCGCCGTGCCCGGGCCCGCTGGCAGACCCACCGTGCGGCGGCCGAACTGCTCAAGTCGCTGGCCTGGCAGTACATGGTGCACGGCGGCCCCTTCCACTCCGGGGTGCCGGACCCGGACGGCCTGTTCGCCGAGCGGCTGGAGGAACGTTTGCGCGAGCTGCGCAAATGGGGCTGGGAGGACTCCCGCGACGGCACGGGCGAACGCGGAAAGGGCCAGATCACGCCCCGGATGCGGGCGGTGCGGGCCAAGCCGTACACCGCGCGCCGGGACCTCTATCTGCGCGACCGGCTTCTCGAACAACTGCTCTGGTACCGGAACAAGGCGTCGAGGGCGTACCGCTCCGCCGCCCGCTGGTCGGCCGTCACCGCGGTCCTGACCCTGTTCGCCCTGGTGGCGGCCCTGCTGCCGAGCGCGGGCGCCGGACTCGGCGGCGCGGACATAGCGGGGCTGCTGAGCGCGGCGGCAGCGGCGGGCGTCGCCTGGCAGGAGGTACGCCGGCACGGTCCGCTGACCTACGCCCACTCCCTCATCGAACAGGACCTGGAGACGACCCGGATCGCCATGTCCACCACGGTGACCCAGGGCGGCTGGGCGGAGGCGGTGGAGCAGGCGGAGCGGCTGATGTCGCCGGCGCACACCGAGTGGCTGGTGCGGTTCGGGGGATGACGTGTCGTCAGTTCACGTCTGTGAAGGGCGGGTTGGTCCGGGACGGGGGGCGGGTCAGTCCCGCCGCTCGCCCGGCGGCCACACCACGGTGACCGGCACCCCGGTGCGCCGGGCGTACTCCACGACGTCGCCGGTGCCGCCCGGGCCGCGGGCCGGGCGGCCGTCCCAGACGGCGATCAGCCGGTCGCAGTGGTCCACGATCCAGCGGCCCGCGGCGAAGTACGCCTCCTCGTGCGTCCGTTCGGCGGGCAGATGGATGCGGGCCGCGCAGGACCTGAGGATCCTGCGGTACGCGGAGCGGACCTCGGCGCCGCCCAGATGGGCTTCGTAGTCCATGCCGGGGATCACCGCCGTCACGGACACCCCGTGGTCCAGGGCGATGTCGGCGAACAGTTGGTCGGCGCCCGCCGCGAGGCTGCTGAGGGCCGCCAACTCGCCCTCGGCGCCGGACAGTTGGGCCCGCAGTTCGGAGCGGACCAGGGGCAGTACGGCCGACGGGATCACGCGGTGTCCCGTGATGCCGATCCAGGTGGCGGTGACCCGCGGTTTCAGGACGGCGGTGTTGAGGGTGCGGGTGGTCTCAGCCGACATGGGAACGCCCCTCCCGACACCATCAGTACGCATACCATAACTCAGGGCGATGAAGGCGCACAGGGGGCGCAGGGGGTCACGGACGGTGTGCGCTCCGGGGCGTGGGGCGTCGAGGCCCGACAGGGTGAACGCCCGCCACGCTCCACCCGTACCCCCTGCCGTGACCCACCAGACACAGCAGCCCAACCGGCACCGCACAGCCGGCCTCCGTCTCCGCCGTGGCGCCGCGCTGGCGCTGCTTCCGCTCGCCGTGGCGTGCGGTGGGGGCGAGGACGGCGGCGAGGGGAGACGGAAGTCGGCCGCGCCCTCCGTGACCGCCGCACCCGAAGCCGGCGTGGTCGCGCCCGCGAAGGTCGAGGTGATCGCCGGGCTGACCGGGTGCACCGCCGAGATCCGGATCGAGGCGGAGGAGTTGCGTGAAGGGCAGTGCCGTACGAAGCAGGGCGACTACCGGATCACCACGTTCCCGGAGGAGCGGTTCAAGGTGACCTGGCTGGACACCGCGGCCGTCTACGGCGGCAAGTACCTCGTCGGCACCCGCTGGGTGGTCAGTGCGCGGCCGGAGCTGCTGGAGGGGTTCCGGGCCCGACTCGGCGGAACCGTAAGGGAGTTGAGCGGGGTCGGGCCCGCGGCGTCGCCCTCCGTCGGGCCCAGGGCGCCGGCCTCCTGAGCCCGGCCCTCGATCTCCTGACCCGGCCCTCGATCTCCTGAGCCACCCGTCCGCCCCCTGACTCACCCCTCCGCCCCCGAGTCACCCCTCCCTGCGGAGGTGCCCCAACACCTCCGTCAGCGGCAGGTCGAACCGGTCCTTGTCGTCGGCCCACCGGCGCAGCACGCTCGCCGCGCCCTCCGCCAGCTCCGGCGGCAGTTCCGCCGCACGCAGGGTCGCCGCGATCTCCTCCAACTCCGGTGCCCAGCGCCAGGCCCGCGCGGCGACGCTCGGCAGCTGATCGGTCTCGGCGAGGATGTTGGACGTCAACGAGCCCGCCTCCAGGGCGAGTTCGGCCGCCACACCGTGGCTCGCGGCGAGCGCGTGCGAGACGGCGGCCAGCACCCGGGCCGACTTCTGGAACGAGGCGTACGACATCTTCAGCGCCGAGGCCGCACCGATCCCGGCGTCGAGGGGCCGGGCCAGCACCTGGGTGCCTTCGAACAGCGCCGCCAGCCCGGCCACTTCCTTCCCGTCGCCGCTCAGATAGAGGCGCGGGGCGCTGCCCGGTCCCGGCGGGCCGCCGACGATCGAACCGTCGAGCATCGGCACCTCGTGCTCCGCGCACGCCGCCGCGATACGACGCGTCCGGTCGGGGCTGATCGCGTTGGCCTCGACGTACACGCCCCGGAAGGGGTGCGCGAGAACCTCGTGCGCCACGTCCTCCGCCGCGTGCGGCGGGCACACCGACAGCGCGAAGTCGCTTGCCGCCAGGGCCGATCGGAGGGAGTCGGCCGCCTCCAGGCCCTCTTCCCGGGCCCGTTGGAGACTGGCGGCGCTCCGGCCGGTGGGGACGTACAGCACCCGGGCACCCGCTAGGGCCGCCTGGCCGCCGACTCTCGCGCCCATGGCGCCGGGATGCAGAAGCGTCAACGTGGTCATGAGCCCCACGGTAGGCGGGGCCCGCGGCCGGGTCGGTGCGCGGTGCCGACAACCAAGCGCGGGCCATGACTTGCCCTCCGCCTGCCCCGCCGTACTGAAACATTCAACAAAAGGATCTACGTGACCGGCAAAGGGCTCTACCCGCATAGATGATCCCGGTGCTGTCATGCTCACGACTGCCCGGAACCCCTGCCGGGCGCCACTACGGGAGATCCCCCATGCCCCGAATATCCCGCTCCCTGGTCACCGCCCTCTCCTCCCTCGCCCTCGCCGCCGCCGGTCTCACGGTCGCCGCGGGCACCGCGCACGCACAGAGCTGCAGCCAGGCCTACCTCCCGCTCCCCGACCCCAGTTGCCAGCCCGGTGCCTTCAACCCGGACGTCACCCAGTCCACCATCGACACCACGATCTGCGTCTCCGGGTGGACCGCGACCGTCCGGCCGTCCAGCTCCTACACCACCGCGCTGAAGAAGACCCAGATCGTCGAGTACGGCTACACCGACACCAGCACCTCGGACTACGAGGAGGACCATTTCGTCCCCCTCGAACTCGGCGGCTCCCCCAAGAGCGCGCTCAACCTCTGGCCCGAGCCCGAGTACGGCACCAAGACCGCCGCCAACAAGGACACCGTCGAGAACAAGCTCAAGAAGGCCGTCTGCGCCGGCACCGTCACGCTCTCCCAGGCCCGGAACGCGATCCTCACCGACTGGACGACCGCGCTGTCCGACCTCGGCCTGAGCTGATGTCCCTCGCATGACTCAGGGGCCGGTCTCCTCCCCCGGGAGTAGCCGGCCCCTCCCTGCTCCTTCTCGGGAGGCAGACCAAGTGCCTCCGCAAGGGCGATGTTCTTGGGCGTCGCGAGGAAGAGTGTGGGGCATAGGAGAGGGGCATAGGAGATATGAGCCTCGGGAGGGCGCCATGAACCGACAGATCCGTGTTCGCGTGATTCGCCGGCCCGCCACGCCCCGCGACGACACCATCGACCGCAGGACGCCGTCGGGGCGGATCCTGCCCTACTGACTCCCGGGTTGCAGGGGCGACCGCCAACTCACGGTCGTGCCCTGGCCGTCGTACACCCTCAGCCGTACGGCGTCCCGGCCGTCCGGCAGCGGAGTCGTCACGTCGACCGTGATCTCCAGGCGGGAGACGTCTGTGCGGCCGGACGCGGCGGCCAGGGTGCGGCGCAGGGCGGCGAGGAGCCGGGTCGCCACCTGATCGGGGACGAGGGTGTCCACCGGGCCCTGGAAGCGGGTCGAGGGCCGGCTCGCGAGGGTGGCCGCCGCCTCCCGAAGTACCCTGCCCCGCAGGCTCGTCGGGGCCTCCGCCGGCGGTTGTTGCAGGGCGAAGATCGCGGTGCGGACCTCCTGGACCGTCGACTGGAGTTCGTCGACGGCGCGTCCGAGGGCCTCGTGGGCGGGGTCGTCCGGTCCGCCCCTGCGCTGCGCGGACTCCAGCAACATGCCGGTGGCGAACAGCCGTTGGATGACCAGGTCGTGCAGGTCGCGGGCGATCCGGTCGCGGTCCTCGTAGACCGCGAGGCGTTCCCGGTGGTGTCGGGCGTCGGCCAGGACCAGGGCGAGTGCGGCCTGGGACGCGAACTGCGTTGCCAGCGACCGCTCCACGGCCGTGTAGGGGCGGTCGCCCGGGCGGCGGGGGAGGGCGAGCGTGCCGATGAGACGGCCCTCGGCCTGGAGCGGCAGCATCATGCTGGGCCCGAACCGGTGCCGTACATGCGTCGTCATGCGCGGGTCGGTCGCCGAGTCGTCGATGAACACCGGTTCGCCGCCCAGGAGTTGGACGAGGACGGGGCTGCCGGGCGCGATGGTCGTGCCGACGATGTCGCCCGGGTCCTCGAAGGTGGAGGCGGTGACGATCTCCATGCCGCCGGTCGGGGTGGGCTGGAGGATGACGCCCGCCGCCGCGTCGGCGAGTGCCCGGGCGCCCTCCGCGACCGTCCCCAGCGCGTCGGCCGCGCTCTCGCCGGTGAGCAGCGCGGTGGTGACGGCCGCCGCGCCCTCGATCCAGCGCTCGCGCTGCCGGGCCGTCTCGTACAGGCGGGCGTTGCCGATCGCGATACCGGCCTGCGCGGCGAGGACGTGCAGCAGTTGTTCGTCCTCGGCGGTGAAGGGGGCGTCGGGTTGTCCGCCGGCCAGGTGGAGGTGGCCGAACACCTCGTCGTGCACGTGGATCGGCACGCTGAGCATTCCCGCGGGCGGCGGCTCGGTCCCGCCGGCGCGGATCTCGGTGAGGCCGTCCTGCCCAGGGTCCGTCGTGCAGAGCGCCGCGTACCGTGCGCCGGTCAGCTCGGCGGCGCCGTCCACGATGTGCTGGAGGGTGGTGCGCAGTTCGAGCTCGGAACCGACACTCAGGACGGCTTCGAGGAGACGGGAGAGGTCGGGGACACCGTCGCGCGGGCGGTCGTCCGGGTCCGGGCTCAGGCGGTCGCCAGCGGGTCCAGGACCAGCGGCTCGATCTTGCCCTCCAGCATGTAACCGAGGCCCTGTACGGCGCACACGTCGGGCCGCTCGGCGATGTGCACCGGCATGCCGGTCGCCGCGCGCAGCATCTGGTCGAGGCCGGGGAGCAGGGCGCTGCCGCCGACCATCATGATCCCGCGGTCGGCGAGGTCGGCCACCAGGTCCGGCGGGCAGTTGCGCAGCACCCGGCCGATGCCGTCGAGCACGGCGGTCAGCGGGGTCTCGATCGCGTCCCGTACGGCGGCGGTGTCGACCTGCACGGAACGGGCGAGACCGGTCGCCACGTCCCGCCCGTGGATCTCGGTCAGGGCCGGGCCGTGCGGGGTGAGACCGTTGCCGGACAGCGCGAGCTGGAGCGGTCGTACGGACTGGCTCGGGAGCATCAACTCGTGCTCGTGGCGCAGGTGTTGGACGATCGCGTGGTCGACGGCCTCGCCGCCCACCGGGATGCGTTCGGCGGTGACGATCGAACCGAGGGAGAGCACGGCGACCTGGGTCGCGGCGGCCCCGCACACCATGATCATGGTGGCCTCGGGCCGCTCGACGGGGAGCCCGCAGCCCACGGCGGCGGCGATGAGGGTGTCGACGAGTTCGACGCGCCGCGCGCCCAGCCCGACCAGCGTCTCGATCGCGGCCCGCTGCGCCAGCGGATCGGCGTCGTGCGGGGTGCAGGCGGCGGCCCGCAGCCGGGGCTTGCGGCGCAGCGCGCGGCGCACCTTGTCGCCGATCAGGTGCCGCAGCATGCGCTGCGCCATCTCGATGTCGACGACGGTCCCGCCGGAGACGGGCCTGACCACGCGAATGTAGTCGGGCGTGCGGCCGGTCATCTTCTCGGCGAACTCCCCTACGGCGATCAGCGCGCCGGTCCGCGTGTTCACGGCGGCGGCGGACGGCTGGTCGACGACGAGCCCGGCGCCCTTGACGTAGACACGGGTGCGGGCGGCTCCCAGGTCGACGGCGAAATGGCAGCGTCGCAACTGCTCCAGACTGACGGTCATGGAAGGTTCTCCCGAGAGCGGACCGGGGCGTCGCCGGGCGGCGGGCCTCTATCGCATCGTGCGGGGACCGGGCGGTCGGCGCGCCTTGTGGTGGGCCGGGCGGGGTGCGGCTGAATGGGGGTATTTGTCTGTTATGTCTGAAGTAAATGGTGCATAAAGAGCACTGGAGGGCGTCCTCATGACAACCCGTCGCTCACACGGGCCCGGTCCTGATCACCCCCAACTCCGCCAAGTCCGCCGGACGGAGCCGGAGTTGGTCCGCCGTCCGCTCCGTCTCCGCCGGCGCCCGCTTCAGGATCGAGGTGGCGAGCTCCGGGGCGATCACCGAGAAGTAACTGTCGGGCGTGGCCCAGGTGTTGCCCGGCGCGGCCAGTGCCAGCGCACCCCCCGAACCGCCCTCGCCGATCAGCAGCGTGGTGATCGGAACCCGGGCGGAAGCCACCGCACCGAACAGCTGCGCGATCGCCGCCCCCGCCCCCTCCCGCTCCGCCGCGGCGTCGTTCGCCGCACCCGGCGTGTCCACCAGCGTCAGCACCGGCACCCCGAGCCGGTCCGCCAGCCGGATCAGCCGCGCGGCGGTCCGATACCCGGCCGGCCGCGTCGCCGTCCCCGCCTGCGCGGCAAACGCGATCGCCCGCCCCGCCCGCTCCCCGAACCCGCACAGCATGCCCGCGTCGGTACCACCGCACCGGTCCCCGCTGATCGCGAGCCGGTGGGTGAAGTAGTCGTCCAAGTAGCGCTCGGCACGCGGGCGTTGGGGGCTACGGGCACGCTGCACGGCTTCCCAGCCGGTGGCCGGTGGGTCGGCCGAGGTGTGCTGTACGGCCTCTTGCGCGCGCGTCGGTGGGTCGGTCGCGCCGAGGGCGGGTGGCGGGCCCTCCCGTCCGGTCGCCGGGGGTCCGGTCGAGATGCGCTCTACGGCTTCTCGCTCGGCGGGCGGTGGGTCGTCCGCGTCGAGGGTGGGTGCGGTGTCTGCCCGCACGGTCGAGGTGCGTTGCACGGTCTCTCGCGCGGGCGTCGGTGGGTCGGTCGCGCCGAAGGCCGGTGTCGCGTCCCCCTCTGGGGCTGCCGGGGGACTGTCCGTGGCGTGCCGGGTCGGCCGGGCACGGTGTGCGGCCAGTGCTGGGCGGTCCGTGTCGGCAGCGGGTGCCGTGTCCTCCCGTCCTGCCGTCGGCAGACCCGTCGCGCCGAGCGCCGCCGGCACCGGCGCCCGCCCCTCCCACGGCGTGGTCAGCAGCCGTAGCCACCTCCCCAGGGTGTCCCTCAGCTCCTCCGGTTCTACGATCGCGTCGGCCGCGCCCGCCGCCACCTGGGCCTCGGCCGTATACGCCGTGGGGTCCGTGTCCGGTGGGCGGACGCGGGAGCCCGCGAAGCCGATCTGGGCGCCGGGGAGCGCCAGGATCACGTCGGCGCCCGCGCCCAGCGTGGCCCAGCCGCCGCCCGTGGTGGGGTCGCGCAGCACCGCGATCTGGGGGAGGCCGGCCTCCCTCGTGAGCGCCGACTGGCGTGCCACGCGCTGGAGTTGGGTGAGGGCGATCATGCCCTCCTGCATCCGGCTGCCGCCGGTGGCGATCAACGGGACCACCGGCAAACGGTGTTCACGGGCATACGTGTACGCCGACTCCAGCCGGTCCCCGGTGCGCTCGCCCAGCGAGCCGCCGAGGAAGCCGAACTCGAAGGCGATCAGCACCGCCCGCGTGCCCCCGACCGTCGCCGTACCGCACACCACCGACTCCGACTCGCCCGTGCGGTCGGCGGCGCGGGCCCGCGAGGCGTCGTAGCCCTGCCAGGCGAGGGGACCGTCGGGCCTCGACTCCCTTACGGATTGCGGGAGTTCGCCGAAGTCATCTGCGACGAGGGCCAGAGTCTCGCGGGCGGACAGGCGGTCAGTCATGGGTCAGGGCGCGCTTGAGGATCTTCCCCATGTCGTTGCGGGGGAGCGCGGAGAGGAGGTGGAGGACGCGGGGGCGCTTGTGCGGGGCCAGGCGGCCCGCCACGTGGTCGGCCAACTCCGCCAGCTGCGGCGGGGATTGAGGGTCCGCCGGCACGATCCAGGCCACGATCCGTTCGCCCAGGTCGGGGTCCGGTTCACCGGTGACGGCGGCCTCGCGCACCCCGGGGTGTTCGAGCAGCGCGTTCTCGATCTCGCCCGCGCCGATCTTGTAACCCCCGCTCTTGATCAGGTCGGTGGCCTTGCGGCCGACGATCCGCACATAGCCGTCGGGATCGCGCACGGCCATGTCCCCGGTGCGGAACCAGCCGTCCGCGGTGAAGGCCGCGGCCGTCGCGTCGGGCCGGTTGAGGTACTCCGTGAACAGGTTCCGCCCGCGCACCTGGATCTCGCCCACGCTCTCGCCGTCGTACGTGGCGAGGGGCGTGCCGTCCTCCTCGACCAGGCGCAACTCCACGCCCGGCAGCGGGACCCCCACCGTCCCGGCGCGCGGCTCGCCGTCCGCCCGGACACTCGTGTTCATGAGGGTCTCCGTCATGCCGTAGCGCTCGATCACCCGGCGCCCGGTCGCCGACGCGATCCGCTCGTGGTCGTGGACCGGCAGCGCGGCCGAACCGGAGACCAACAGCCGTGCCCGGGCAAGGGACTTGGCGAGTCCGGGGTCGTCGGGCAGGGTCTCCGCGATGCGGTGGTACATCGTCGGGACGCCGAACAGCATGGTCGCCCCGTCGTTCAGCTCCCGCGCCACGCCCTCCGTGCTGAACCTGCCCAGGTGCCGCACCGAGCCGCCGCGCCGCAGCGGGCCCAGGATGCCCAGCACAAGACCGTGCACATGGAACAACGGCAGCCCGTGCACGAGCACGTCCTCGCCGGTCCACTGCCAGGCGTCGGCGAGCGCGTCCAGCGTCGTGGCGATCGCCCGGCGCGGAAGCACGGCGCCCTTGGGCGGGCCGGTGGTACCGGAGGTGTAGACGACGAGGGCGGGGTCCTCGTCGTCCGGAGAGACGGCCGGACCCTCGCCCCCGACACCCCGCACGTCGACATCGACGCGCTCCAACTCCCATAGTACGGGGGGCAGTTCGTCACCCGGAGCCGCCAGCACCAGAGTCGGCGCGCTGTCCGCCAGGATGTGCCCCAACTCCTTGTCGCCCGACTTCGGGTTGAGCGGCACGGCGGCCACCCCGGCCCGCAGGGCGGCGACCACGGCGACGGCCGTCTCCAGCGAGTTGGTGGCCCATACGGCGACCCGGTCGCGGCCCGCGCACCGGACCGCGAGGGCGTCGGCCGCAGCGCCCAGCTCCGCGTAGGTCAGGGACCGGTCGCTGAACCTGAGGGCGGGCTGCTCGCCCGGGTCGGTCAGGGCCGGGAAGAGGGTGGACACGCGGTGCGCTCCTTGGTCGTAGGGGGCATGGGTCCCCAGACCTCGGGGACACCCCCGTTCCTACACCACGTCCGCCACCACACAGCTGATGTTGTCCGGACCCCCGGCCGCGTTCGCCGCGTCGACCAGGGACCGTACGGTCTCCTCCGGGTCCCGGCCCGCGGTGAGGAGTTCGCGGATCCGGTGCTCCGGGACGACCGCGGTCAGGCCGTCCGAGCACAGGAGATAGCGGTCGCCGCGGCGGGTGTCGTGGAGCTTCAGGTCGGGGTCGCCGGTCGTCAACGCCTTGAGCAGCAAGGCGCGTTGGGGGTGCGAGCCGGCTTCCTCCGGTGTCAGCCGGCCCTCGTCGATCAGTGACTGGACGACCGAGTGGTCGTGGGTGATCCGGAACAGCCCGCCCTCGCGCAGCAGATACGCGCGCGAGTCCCCGATGTGCACGAGCGCCAGCTGCGAGCCCGTCCACAGCAGCGCGGTCAGGGTCGTGCCGTTCTCGCTCGGATCGGCCACGTCACGGACCGCGTCGGTGGCGCCCCGTACCGCCTCCTCCAGGAGGTTGAGCACATTGCCCGCCGGTACCTCCTCGGTGTCCAGGAACCGCAGCGCCTCCACCGCCGCGCTGCTCGCGGGCCCGCCCGCCGGGCCGAACCCGTCGGCGACCGCGAGCAGCCGCGCGCCCGCGTACGCGGTGTCCTGGTTGGCGGGGCGGACCCGCCCGCGGTCCGAGTGGGCGGAGTAACGCAGTTCGAGCATGGTGGTGTCCTTTCCGGGTACGGCGGCTACGGCCGTGAGTTGGTCGACGAGGAACCCGGCGAGATCCCGCCGTACCGCCGTCTCCGCCTCGACCCGGGCCCAGTAGGCACGGATCTCCCGGGCGGCGGCGGCCGGTTCGAGGGCGCACACCTCACGGATCGTGGCCAGCGGCATGCCCAGCCGCCGCAGCCACGCGACCAGCCGCGCCCGCTCCAGCTGCTCGACCGCGTAGTAGCGGTATCCGGTGTCGGGGTCGACGCGCGCGGGCCGCAGCAGCTCCAGCTCGTCGTACAGCCGCAGCGCCTTCGGCGACAGCCTGCACGCCCGCGCGAAGGCCCCGATCGTCAGCATGCTCATGCAGGCCCCCCTGTCTCTTCCGGTTCCGCCACCGATGCTGGGGCTTCACCGAGGGTGAAGGTCAATCCGGTTGCCCCGGTTGCGGGGGCCGTGGTTACCCTGCAAAAACGATCTACCGCCGTACGAAGCTGGAGGCTCCCGTGCCCCGAATCGCGCTTGCCACCTACGACCCCGGATCCGAGCCCAGCAAGGACCGCGACCTCCCGGTGCTGGTCGAGGCGTTGCGGGCGGCCGGGGCGGAGGCCGTGGCCGTCCCCTGGGACGACGAGGGGACCGACTGGGCCGGCTTCGACCTCGTCCTCATCCGCTCGACCTGGGACTACACCTGGCGGGCGGCCGAGTTCGTGGCCTGGGCCGAGCGGGTCGGCAAGGCCACGCGGCTCGCCAACCCGGTGCAGGTCGTGCGCTGGAACACCGACAAGCGCTACCTCGGCGACCTCGCCGCGGCCGGCGTACCCGTCGTACCGACCCGCTATCTCGCCGCCGGCGACCCGGCCGGCCTCCCCGACGACCACGAGTACGTCGTCAAGCCGACCTCCGGCGCGGGCGCCCGCTTCGCCGCCCGCTACACACCCGACGAGCACGAGACGGCCGTACGACAACTGGAGCGCATGCACGCGGAGGGCCTCACCGCGATGATCCAGCCGTACCTCACGAACGTGGACGTCAGCGGGGAGCGGGCGCTGCTCTTCTTCGGCGGGCGGTACGTCCACGCCTCCCGGAAGGGCGCCGTACTCTCGCGGGGCACGGCCTACGACGACGACAAGGTGTCCCACCCGGACCTGGAGCCGTGGACCGCGACCGAGGCCGAACTCGCCGTCGCCGAACGGGCGTTGGCCGCCGTACCGGATGCGCCGGAGCTGCTGTACGCGCGCGTGGACCTGGTGGACGGGCCGGACGGACAGCCGTGCGTGATGGAACTGGAGCTGGTCGAGCCGAACCTCTTCCTCGATCTGCATCCGGGGTCGTCGTTGGCCGCGGTGGTGGAGGCGGTGCTCGCCGCCGCTAGTCGCTGACCGCCGTTCTCTGGAGCAGCCCCCACGTGAACTCGGCCGCGCACCGGTGCCGTACGCCCTGCGCGTCCGGAGCGGTGAAGGCGAGGCCCCAGCGGGTGGGGGCCGTGCCCTCCAGGGGGCGGGCGGGGGCGAAGGCGCGGGCCGCCTCGTCGACCGTGCAGGACCAGGGGGTCAGGTCGTCGAGGGTGTGGAGGGGCGGGGGCGTGGCACCGGGGGCGCGGACCAGCCATTCGTTCCATACGGCGCCGTTCGGGGCCGTGAGCACCTCGAAGCGGAGGTCTGGCCAGAGCGGGACCGGCCACTGCCAGGCCTCGCAGTCCAGGTCGCCGAGCTTGCGGTGCACGCTCGATTCCGGGGTGCCGAGGATCGAGCGGTACCGGGAGGCGGCGGCCCGGCCTCTCGGGGAGTGCAGCATGGCCTGCCAGCGCTTGTTGGCCTCGCGCATGTCGGCGATCGAGACGCCCAGCTCATGACGGGCGTCCTCGACCAGGTCCGGGTTGTGGTCCGCCATGCGGCGCAGCAGGACGAGTTGGAAGTCGAGGGGGCTGAAGGGGCTCGCGGGGCGTTTCGCGTCGGGCATGCGATCCATCGTCGCGCACGGCACTGACATCGGGGCCGTGGCCACCGGGACCGCGGCCACCGGGGTTGCGGCCGTCGGGCAGGAACAGGACCGAGTTGACGTAACGGGGGCCGCGGGAGAAGGGCAGGACGCGGCGCAGCAGGCCTTGCGAGACGACGTACGAGGTGCGGGCCTGGTGGTCCTCCAGGGGGAAGGCCGACAGTCTCGTCCAGGTGGTGTCCGGCAGGACCCAGCCCTCGTAGCCCAGCAGCGACAGGTAGGTGACGACGGGCGCGATCGGCTGGATGCGTGACTCCAGTTCGACGAAGAGCGCGGGGCGGTCGCGGGTCAGCAGGCCGGTCGCGCCGTGCAGGACGGCCAGTTCGCTGCCGTCCACGTCGATCTTGATGAAGCCGACGTCCTTGAGGCCGAGCCCGTCGAGCGTGACACAGCGGACGTGCACGGCGCGGGCGTGGATGTCCCGGCGGACCAGCGAGGACACACCCCGGTCGCCCTCGTCGTCCGGCGGCAGCCACAGGCGTGCGGTGCCGGGGCGGTCGGAGGCGGCGGCCGGGATCACCCGGGCGTGCGCGGGGGCGGCAGCGGCGAGCAGTCGCGCCAGGTGCGGGACCGGTTCCACGGTCACGACCTGGCGCGCGTGTCTCCACAGGCGGTGCGTCCAGGGGCCGTACCAGCCGCCGACGTCGACCGCCGTACCGCAGTCGGGCGGCAACAGGTCGCCCAGGCGGGCCAGTTCGGGTTCGAAGCGGGGGTAGACGGCGCGGGCGATGGCGGCGACCAGGCGGGTGGGGAGGAAGGGCGCGAGGCGGGCGGTGAGAGTGGCTGTCATGGGGCCATCCGGTTGAGGAGTTCCAAGTGCTCCTCGTCGTCGGTCACTTGCTCTCCGGACGAGGGCAGGAGCTGGGGGATGCCGTCGACGATGGGGTAACGGCGGCGCAGGCGCGGGTTGTAGAGGGCGTCTGTGGGGAGCAGGTGCAGGGGGCCCTTGTCGAGCGGGCAGGCCAGGATCTTCAGCAGGGGGTCGTCCGGGTTCATGGGGGAGCCAACTCCTTGGCCTCGACCGGTCGTCGAGGCGCGTTGTCGTGCTTGGGCATGGTCAGCAGGACCATGACCGCCAGGGCCGTACCCCCGATCCGCAGGGACAGGCGCAGCGGATCGTGCGGCAGTGCCTCGCCGAACGCGAGGGTGCCGAGCACCGCCGTGAAGAGGCTCGTCACCGTCGTGCAGACCGGCACGATCAGCGAGGCGCGGCAGCGTTGCAGCGCCGCCTGGGACATCACCAGGCCGAACGCGCCCGTGCAGAGCAGGAGATACGGGTACGGGGACCGCAGCAGGTCAACCACCGCCCCGCCCAGGTCACTCGTGGTCAGGAAGCTCGACACCCCCTTGATGGCGAGCGAGCTGACCCCGTACAACAGGCCCACCGCCACGCCGTATTCGACGCCCGTGGTGGGCAGCCGGTGCCGGTGGGCCGCGCGGCGCTCGGTGGACCGGTACAGCCATACGCCGGCCGCCAGCGAAGGCACGCACACCAGCAGGATCAGCGGATAGGGCGCGGCGCGGCTGACGTGGTCCGAGCCCTCCTTCAGCGACAGCACGACCATCAGCAGGGCGGCGAGGATCGCGCCGAGCGCGTACCGTTCCCGGCCGCTGGTCCGCTCGCCGAGCATCCGCGCCGACAACAGCACGAGCAGCACCAGACCGGACACGAAGATGCCCTGCGCGGCGGCGATCGGCAGCGTCCGGTACACGGCGAGCTGCGCGCCGAACCCGGCGGCGAGAGCGAGGGACCCGCCGATCCACAACGGGCTGCCCAGCACCAGCCGCAGCAGCCGGGCCGGTTGACGGACCGTCACCTCGGGCAGGGCCGTCAGCGCCCGCTTCTCCAGCACGAAACCGGTGCTGTACAGCACGTTCGCCAACAGGGCCGCGGCCACTCCCCACCACACGGCCGCGCCCCCTACGTCTTCCGCGCGTGCAACAGCAGGATCGACGCCAACTGCGCTCTGACGCAGGCCAGTCGGTCGAAGGGGCGCAGTGGGCGCGGTACGCCGTGGAAGGGAGCGCCCTTGAGTCCTACGACCTCGAAGCCTGCCGCCGTCACGAACTCCCGTAGCGCGCGCGGGGTGTAGAGCCGCAGATGTCCTACGACCTCCTTGCCCGGGCGGCCGTGGATCGCGCGCAGGCTCACCTCCGAGAACACGGGCTGGACGCCGGCGAGCAGCAGGGCGCGGTTGTACCAGGCGGCCAAGTTCGGTGTGGACAGCATGAGATGACCTCCCGGACGCAGGACCCGGCGGATCTCGGCGAGCGCTGTGTCCGGGTCGACGAGATGCTCGACCACCTCGCTGAACAGCACGGCGTCGGCGACGGCCGTCCGCAGTGGCAGCGCGGTGAGTTCCCCACGGACCGTGTAAGGCAGGTGGGTTCGGGCTCGGGTCAGCGCGTCCTGGGACCAGTCGACGCCGATGACGCGGTGGCCGGTGAGGAGGGGTGCGGCGGTGGCCGCCGCGGTGCCGTCGCCGCAACCGATGTCGAGGATCGTGAGGGGGCGTTCGGTGGGCCGCCCCAGGGCGGTGGCCAGGACGCGGGCCTGGCGGAGGGAGCGGGAGGGGCCGGAGGCGACCGGGACGGCGGGGTTCTCGTAGAAGTCGCGGAGGCCGGGGTGGTGCGGGGCGGTGGTCGTCATGCCTCGTGCTCCTCCGTCGTGTGCAGGTAGCGCTCGAACAGGTCGCGGAGATGGGCGCCGTCGCCGGGGCCGAGGAGGGTGCGGGACCAGCGCAGGACCACGTGCAGCTTTCCTGCGGTGGAGGCGGTGGTCACGGTGAAGCCGCGGGGCATCCGGGCGGGCGCCGAGAACCACACGGCGTGCGCCCGCCCGGCCGGTTCGCCGAAGTCCAGGGCGTACGGGACACGGCCGATGTTGCTCAGGAGGGTGGTCGAGGTCCAGGGAGCGGCGGCTCTGCGCAGGCCCCGGGTGACGGTGGCCCGCCAGGCGACGGGGACGACGGGTGCAGTCAACAGGGCGGCCCCGTGGCCGAGTTGGGGGCGTGGGAGGGCTTTGAGCGCGCGGGTGCGGGTCGCCGTGCGGTGGAGCAGCTCGCCCATCTCGGGGGGGCCGGCGGTCAACTCGGCCGGAGCGAAGGTGACTTCGACGAGCCGGGTGCCGTTGCCGATGGGCATGTCCGTGCCCCGGGGACGGTCGTCGACGGGCATCGTGACGCGCAGTGGGCGGGGGTGTGCGCCGTGTTCGCGGTTCCAGTGGGCGATCATCAGGGCCGTCGCGACCATGAGTTGGTCGTTCACGGTGTACGGGGAGCCCTTGGGGCGGTGCGGGACGGCGAGTTCGGTGAGGAGGAGGCCGTTGCCGCCGGGGGAGGGGTCGGGGGTGCCGGGGGCGACGCGGGCGGGCGGGGCCCATACGGAGGGGGTGGCCGTGGAGGGTTCGGGGGTGTCCGGGGGGCGGGTCGGCGGGGCGGTCGGGGCGTTGTCCTTGCCGCCGTACAGCTCCGCTGCGGTGGCGAGGATGCGGAGGCAGGCGGGGCCGTCCAGCGCGGTGTGGTTGACGGTGAGGAGGAGGGCGGTTCCGTGGGGGAGTTCGACTGCTTCCAGGCGGATGGGTGGGGATGCGGTCAGGGGCGGGGTGTGGTCGAGGGAGCGGGTGCGGGCGTGTTTGAGGGCGTCGGGGGTGGCGGGCGTGAAGGTCAGCACCTCCACGTCCGGGTCGTCGGTCAACTCCCATTCGTAGCGGCGGCGGTACCAGGGGCCCGGGGCCTCGCGCATGAGGATGCGGGGGTGGTGGTGGAGGGCTTGGGCGAAAGCGGTGCGGAGCCGTTCCGGGTCTACGGGGCCCGGGAGATGGACCTCTATGTGGACGGTTTCCGGTTCGGTGGACTGGTGGCAGTGGCGGGCTATTTCGTCGACTGTGGGGAAGGGGATGCGGGTTGGGGAGCGGGGGTGGTCGAGTGTGGTCATTGGGGGTCGTCCTCTTGGTGCGGGTCTGTGGGGGCTGGTCGCGCCCGCGCGGCGGAGCCGCTGATGTCACGGCCCCGCGCCCCTGAAGGGGCGCTGCCGCGGGCCTGGGCTGTGATGGTGCGGCTCGACTCCACTGACCCAGGCATCTCGGCCAGGGCGCTTGTTCCTCGCTCTCTTTGCGGCAGAGGTGGGGCGGGTATTGTTTCCGTCTCCGTCCACTCCCGTACGCTCACCAACCCCGCGAACAACCCGATCAGCGCCAGGAGTTGGGCCGCGCCGCTGAACGCTCCCTCGCCCGCGCCCACCGGGTCGCCGGCGCCCGTCGCCGCCACGATCCCCACGCCCGCCAGCGCCACGAACGCGATCGGGACGAGCAGTGCGTGGCGGCGATACGCCAGCAGCGCCAACGCCGGGACCAGTAGGGCGAACCAGCCCGCGATCACCGCTCCCACCAGCGTCAGGGCCACAGTGCCCAGCCACAGACCCGGGAGGGGCGGGGGTGGTTGGAGCTCGTCGGGGTTGGGCTCTCGGCGGCGCCAGATCACCAGGGCCAGGAGGACGGCCACCGCCGCCCCACTGCCGATGAGGCCTGCTTCGTACGTCGTTGCCGGGGTGTAGGAGAGCTTGATCGTGCCGCCCGCGCCCGCGGGGACGCGCCAGCCCTGTTGCCAGCCGTCGAGGCGGACCGGGGACAGCTCCTTGCCGTCGAGGGTGGCTTTCCAGCCGTCGTTGTAGTTCTCGTACGTGGTGAGGTAGGAGGCTGTGCCCGAGCCGACCGTCACCTCGCGGCGGTCGCCGAGCCAGTCCACGACCCGCAGGTCCCGACCCGCGTCCGTCGCCGCTGTCACACTTCCGCGGGTGAGTGTCACGTCTGTCAGGGAGAGGGGCCCCGCGTCGCCCGCCTCGACCCGGTGCGTGCCCGATGTCAGCTGCAACCCCGGCTCCATACTCCCTTCCTGACAGAGCGTCACCTCTACTGCCCGGCGCTCCGTCAGATCCCGTACCGTCCCCGTCACGCTCGTCTGGTACAGCTCACCGTCGACCGCCACCACCGGGCCCTTTCCGCAGGCCAGCTGGAACGTGCGGGTGGGGTCGGGCTGGGGGGTGCGGTACTGGTCGAGGGCCGGGACGTATGCCTCGGACAGGCCCACGGGGAGTTGGAGGTTCTCGTCGGCCACCGGGTTGTGGAGGGTGAGCGGGGCCGTCTTCGTGATCGTGATGTCGAGGTGGTCCGTGGTGATCGGATCGAAGCGGACCACGCCGTTCTCGTCGACGCCGGCGATCGTCGCGCCGTCGGGCGAGCTGATGTCGACCTCGGTCGCACGGGTCGACAGACCGCCCGCGGGCGCCAACACCACTTCTCCCACTGCCTGTTTGCCGGTCCAGGACAGGTGGATCGTCGGGCGGTCGCCCGCCACCCACCCCGTCGTCAGGTCGCCGTCCGTCAGGTTGCGGGCCGAGAGGCCCGCCCCGAGCGCCGCCGTGGAGTCCGCCGTGGCCGTGATGCGGTGCTGCTGGGCGGGGGCCACCTCGTAGAGGAGTCTGTCCAACTCCTCGCCGGGGATCGCCACCGCGCTCGCCTTCATCTCGTACGTTCCCGCCGTCGACGTCGAGAACGTACGGTGCAGGCCCGCTTCCGTCCCCGTCGGGGAGAGCCCGGTCGGGTCGGCCGTGCGGTGCAGGGAGATGATCTCGGCGGCGGCGTCGGAGCTGTTCGCGTCGGTGGGGAGTTTCAGGAGCCGGGTCACCTGGACGTGCGGCAGGGCGATCTCGGAGAAGCCCGCACCGGTGAGTCCGGTGCGGCGGGCCACCGAGTCGACGATCGTCAGCTTCATCCAACTCGTCGTGCCGGAAGGGGCTTTGATCGTCTGCGTCATGCCGTTCGGCTGGAGATAGCTGGTCGCCGACCCCTTCGCCGTCTCCACCCGCACCTCCGTCGCCGCAGCCCGCACGCTCTCCTGCGGAAGCGGGGTCACCTTGAACGAACCCGGCATGTCGTACGACCCGCCGGTGAAGCCGATGCGCAGCCACTGCCCGTTCGGGGAGCCCGCCGCGCCCTCGGCCCACGCGGTGTCGGGGTTGCCGTCGAAGGCGTTCACCGGGTCGAACTGGGGCAGCTGGAACAGCCAGTTGCCGCTGGAGGACGCCGTCACCGAGCGCGCGCCGCGCAGTTCCGCCACCGTCTGATGGGCGATGCCCTTCGTCGGCAGGATCTGCTTCGGCTTCTTGCCCGCGTCCTGGACGGCGTCCGGCGCGTTGCGTTCGTCGGGTGTGTACGTGTACGAGGTGTTGGCGTCGACCAGGCCGAACCGGGTGTCCGCGCGGCGCAGTCCGTCACCGAGGACCTGGAGGGTGGGGGAGCCCAGCCCCGGATGGTTGTCACCGGTCAACACCGTTGCCCGCCCCCGGAGTTCGGTCGCCAGAGGCAGCAGGGACTCCGGTCCGCCGGAGACCACCGCCGTGTCCGCCACCGGCGTCAGGCCCGCCTGGCCCGGCCGTACGACGTCCTTGCTCGTCGGCTCGTAGATCTCCACCGCGCGCTGGCGCGGGTAGAGGCCCTCGACCTGGAGGGGTGTGTCGTTGGCGATCCGGCCGCCGGTCATGACCGGGCCGAGGCCGGTCACCCGCTGGTAGCCGGACTGTTCCAGGGCGCGCTTGACGGTGGTCGTCGGGACGTAGCCGATCTGGTCCGGATCGAGGTCGTTGCGGACGACGACGTAGTAGATGCCCGCGCGGCTCAAGTAGTCGGCCAGTCCCGGGACTTCGCCGCCAGAGTCCAGCGCCTGCTCCACCGCGTCCATCGCGCGCCGGTTGCCGGGGGTGCCCATCGGGACGTAATCCCGTTCCGCCCAGCGGGAGTCGGCCAGGACATCCAGGGGCTCGTCGATGGGCGAGCCCCAGGTGTAGATGCCGTGCGCGGTCGCCGGGACGACCAGGGCACGCGAGTCGGGGGAGTACTTGTGCAGCCAATCGGCCGTGGACTGCCAGTACTTGGGCAACTGCTGGAACGAACCCGGGTTCAGGATCGACCCGTTGAGATACGGCCACGCGAGGCCGGGGAGGACAAGGACCGCGGCGATCAGCGGGGCGTACCGGCGGCCGGGAACCGGGCGGGCCCCGCGTGTCTCGGCCGCCACACCCACCAGGTGGGCCAGACCCAGGACGAGTGCGAGAGCGAGCCCCGCCTGGAACTTGTAGATGTTGCGGAACGGGACGAGCGGGCCGTTCAGCCAGTCCTGGACCAGCCCGTGGAAGGGGGCCCCGAACGAGCCGCCGTACCCGGCGAACAGGATCAGCGCGACCGACACCCCGACCAGCACCAGCCAGCGCCGCTCCGGCATGTCCCGGCGGGCCAGCCCGGCGAGACCGAGGCCCGCAGCGAGCGCCGAGCACACGATCACGATCACCGACGAGGCGACCGTCCAGCCGGCCGGTATCCATGCCTCGCCGAGGTGCAGATAGGCGACCCAGTCACCGGCTCCGCGCAGGCCCTCCGTCGCCGACATGGTGTCGGTCGTGGTCTGCGAAGTCTCCACGTAGGGAAGGAAGTTCTCGCCGTAGACACCGAGCATCAGCAGCGGGATCCACCACCAGGCCGTGGCCAGCACGACCCCCGGCACCCACCAGGCGATCAGCTTGCGCTGCCGTGGTCCGGGCGGGCGGGACAGCAGATACAGGCCCACCGGGAACAGGGACGCGAGGGTCGCCGCCGCGTTGACCCCGCCCATGAACGGGACGATCAGCGCCGAGCGCAGGGCGGCCACCCGGGCCGTGTAGCGCTCGTTGGTCAGCGGCAGCAGGACCCAGGGGAGGAAGGCGCCGGGCAGCGCGGCGGCCGAGGTCGAGCCGACGACGATCGTGAACACCGGCCACAGCGCGTAGGTCACGGCGGCGAGCAGCCGGGACGCCGGGCTCCCGACCCGCAGCCGCTCGGCCAGCCGCAACGCGCCCCAGAAGGCCACCGAGACGACCAGCGACAACCACAGGCGTTCCGCCAGCCACACCGGCAGGTGCACGGCGTGCGCCAGCCAGTAGAACGGCAGCATCGGCCAGAGATAGCCCGCGTACTGGTCCTGGATACCGCCGAAGGAACCCCGGTCGTGCCACAACTGGCCCAGATCGGCGAGGAATTGGCCCGGGTCGACGGTGACGCCGAGTTTGGTGTCGAAGGTCTGCCGACCCGGGTGCACGGCGAGGAACAGCACGAACACCACGGCCCAGAACCCCAGCAGCCAGCGCCGCGACCTCGGACCCTCCGGGGGCCCTGCCAGGGTCGTGCTGGTGGGATCGGCCGCCGGGGGCGGAGCCTGGACCGTGGTCGCCGTCATCGTGGACACCGCCGGAGGATGAGGAGGAGGTTCCAGGTGGCCAACTCCCTTATCCCGGGCGCCTTGACGACGGCTCGGTCGAGGAAGGGCCAGTAGCGGGAGCGCGCCGCGACGACCGTCACGTCGTCGCGGGCGCGGACCTGCCGCAGGGTGGCACCGATGTGCACGGCGAACAGGTTCTCGCCGAGGGTGTGCTTGGCGGGCCTTCCGGTACGGCGCCGGTAGCGGGCCCGGGCCCGCTCGGCACCGAGGTAGTGCCAGGGTGCCCACTCGTGACCGCCCCACGGGGACAGCCAGTTGGTGAACGACACATAGATCAGCCCACCGGGCCGGGTGACCCGGGCCAGCTCACTGAGAAACGTCTGCGGATCGGCCACGTGCTCAAGGACGTTGGACGAGAAGGTCACATCGGCGACCCCGTCCGACAGGGGGAGCAGATACCCGTCCGCGACGACCGTCCCGTCCGGCGGCTTCTGCCCCAACTCCCTTACGTCGGGCTCGAACAGGTAGGCGTGGGCGCCGCGCCGCCGGAACTCCTCGGTGAAGTAGCCGCTTCCACCGCCGACATCGACGACTGTGCGTCCGGTGACGGGACCGTCGTAGGCCTCGACCTGATCGGCGGCGTCGCGAGCGAGGAGCGAGTAGCAGAACTCCGGGTCGTCCTGCTCATGCAGAAAGGCACGGAAGAGGGCCACCGACCTGCGCAGGGAGGGATCCTTGGGGCCGGTCACGACCCCCAGCCCCTCACCGCCTCGGCGGCAACGGCCCGAAACTGTCTGACGGTCCGGTGCCAGCGATAACGCGCCGCCCGATCACGGGCCGCCTTGCCCATCAGCTCACGGCGATGGGTGGACAGCGCAAGCGTGCACCAGGCAGCCGCGAAGGAAGACTCTCCCCGCGCCAGTACCCCGGTCTCGCCGTCGACCACGGAGTCCCGCAGCCCAGGCACGTCGAACGCGATCGCCGGCGTCTCCCGGGCGGCAGCCTCCGTCACCACCAGCCCCCACCCCTCCAGCGCGGAGGGATGCAGCAACAGCCAGGCAGCGCAGAGGAGTTCGTGTTTCCGCGCCTCCGAGACATGGCCGGTGAACTCCACCCCGGGCCCCGCGAGTCGCTCCAGCCGCTCCCGCTCGGGCCCATCGCCGACGATCAGCAACCGCCCGCCGGTGACCGGCCGCACCCGCTCCCACAGCCGCAGCAGCAGATCGATCCGCTTGTACTCGACCAGCCGCCCCACCGCCACGAACAACGGCTCCGGCGAGCGCTCGGCACAAGGGCCGGGTTCCTCGACTCCGTTGTGGACGACCCGGATCCGGTCCCGCTCGATCCCGATGCCGCGCAGTGCGTGCGCGGTGGAGGGGGAGACCGCGACCAGCAGGCCGCGATGCTGCGCCCCGGTCAGCGCCCACTGTTCGAGCCGCCGGCCGATCCGGGCCGCCGGGGCCATCGGACCGTCGAACCGCATCCTCCACAGGTCCGTGTGGACGTGGTTGACCAGGCAGATGGTCGGCCCGTGATGCCAGACGGGAGCGAAGTAGGGCATGCCGTTGCACACCTCGACCAGCAGATCGCAGTCACCGATCCGCCGGCTGAAGGCCGTACGGGCGCGCAGGTAGTGGCCGTAGGTACCGCCCGCCGACACCACGCGGTAGTCGTGGTACGCCGCGGGGCCGCCGCACAGCAGGGTCACCTGGTGGCCGAGCCGGGTCAGGCCGTCGGCGAGTCTGTCCACGAGGAGTTCGGAGCCGCCGGCCGAGGGGTTGTCGAGATCCCGGTGGGCGAGGAAGACGATCCGGCGCGGTTGCGGCACCGGCGTCGCGTGGTGCTGCGCGGCTGGTGGGGACGCGGTGCGGTGGGGGTCCCCCCACCCGAGTGAGTTCGAGGGTGGGGGAGGAGGGGGCACGTGCTGGGGCATGGGTGCTCCAACTCGTCTCGGGGTGCGGAACTCGGTGGGGACATGGGAGGACAAGGGCTGGCAGGGGCTGAAACGGTGCGGGCAAAGGGCGGACGCGGTGCGGAGTTCTGTGGGCGGGCTGTGCTCGGGTGGGTGGACAGTTTTCGCTTCGGCGTTCCTGACGGCTACTCACCCGCGTGACAATTTCCGGGGTTGTTAGAACTGACGTCACGTCACATCGTGGGCGGATACTCGGTCGAAGCGGGCGATTCGGGGCGCCGACGCCCTCGTAGCACCAAAACACCCCCGGCCACGGCGAGGACGAATCCGGCCACAGCGGCACCGATCGGCAACGACTGCCCCACCAGGCGCAGTTGACCGCTCTCCTGCTTCGCCAGTTTCACCTGTTCCTTCTGCGTGGCCGTGGTGAACGCGAGCTTGTCGGCGTCCAGGAGGAGCACCGCGTCGTAGACGTGGTTCGGGGCGCGCAGGGTGCGGCGGGGGCCGGTCTGGGCGTAGATCACCCGGCCGGTGCGCTGGTCGACGACCAGCTCGATGCCGTGGTTGGAGTACCACTCCTCGGCAAGGATCTGGGGGGAGCCCGGCTGGTCGACCAGGCTGCCGGGGACCAGCCGGGTACCGATCTTGGTGGGCGGGACCGTGCCCTTGAAGACGTAACCCGAGTAGCCCTGCACCTTCTTGGTCCCGGCGTAGCGCAGAGTGACCGTGTCCCCAAGGGAGTTGTCCCACCACTGGTACGGCTGTTTCCGCACGTCGAAGGGGAACTTCAGGTAGGCGTCGCCCTCGAAGTACGGGTTCTCGTGGCAGCAGTGCACCGGTTTGTTGGTCCTACGGTCCGTGACCCAGCGGTTGGGGAAGAACTCCAGCGCGTCGTGCGGATCGGCGGCCGGCAGGGACTTGTCGGTGTCGACGGTCGTGGTGACGTCCCACACCGCGTCCCCGCTCTTCTCGCTGTCCGCGACATCGCCGCGCACCTGCTGGGTGACGGTGATCCGCTGGTCGTCGACGGTCCGCAACTCACCGGTGTCGAAGTAGCTCCCGGTGCCCCGGTAGACGGCGGTCGTGTCGATGTCGATCGGCGTCACGGCGGCCCGCGGTTCGACGTACCACGCCAGCAGCGGCGCCAGGACCAGCAGAAATGTGCCAAGTCCCAACAGGATCAAGGAAAGTGGAGAGGCTGTACGGCGCATCCGGACACTCCAGTGGAAGGTGGTGAGGAGTTCGGGCCGGCCCTTGGGGCGGGAACCGTAGGCGCCCCTTGACGGAGTGTCAATGTCTGCCGACACTGGGCCGACGGGCAGGGGCGGACGACCCCGGGGCAGCACCTCGGGACAGAACCTCAGGACAGAGAGGCCGACCCTGCGATGTCCAGACTGCTCGCCGCCGTACTCACCATGGCTCTCGCCGCCGCCCTCGCCGTCGGCGCCGCGCTCGGCATCGTCGCGCTGCTCGACGCCAGGCCCGACCAGCCGAACACGCCCCTGATCACGTACGAGCAAGCGGGTCAAGGGAGTTGACCCCATGGCCGCTCGACCGGCGACCGCACCACCGGCGACCGTCCGCCCGGCGACCGTGACGGCACGCTCGGCGTGGCTCGACGTGCCGCGCCCCCAGGTGCGCGAGTTCGCCGCGATCGCCATGGCCGAGGCGCCCGCGCTCGCCGAGGAGATCCTGCGCGAGATCCGCCGCGAGCACCCCCAACTGCCCCTGGTCCTCGACGACTCGGGCGAACCCATGGCACTGATCGGCATCCGCCGCGCCATCGAGGTCTTCGTCCAGCACCTGGAGACCGCCGAGGGCCGCCCGACCGTACCGCCGGGCGTCTTCCAGGAGTTCGGGCGCGGTGAGGGCCTGCACGGCCGCACCCTCGACTCACTCCAGGCGATCTACCGCATGGGCGTACGGCTCGCCTGGCGGCGCTTCGCCGACATCGGCCAGCGGGTGGAGATCCCGCCGCCCGCGATGTACGAACTCGTCGACGCCGGCTACGAGTACCTGGACGGGCTGGTCGACCAGTCCGTGCGCGGCTACGCGGAGGCCGCCGCGAGACAGGCGGGGGAGCGGCTGCGTCTCCAGCGGCGGCTGATGGAACTCCTCCTCGCCGAACACCACCGCGGTGACCCGGCCGAGGCCCTCTCCGAACGCGCCGCCCGCATCGGCTGGCCGCTGCCCGACAAGGTCTCCGTCGGTGTGCTGCTGCGCCCGGCCCGCGAGGCGGTCGCCCCCGCCGTAGGGCAGGAGGTCCTGCTCGACATGGAGTACGAGCAGCCCCGCATGGTCGTCCCGGAACCGGACGCGGCCGGCCGCCCCGAGCTGCTGCACCGCGCGCTCACCGGCTGGGCGGGCGCGATCGGGCCCCCGGTGCCGCTCGCCGACGCGGTGAAGTCGGCGCGCTGGGCCGAAGCCGCCGTAGGACTGATGGAGCGGGGGCTGCTGCCCGCGGGCGGTGTCCTGTACTGCACCGAGCACACCGAGGCGCTGGTCCTGCTCCAGCCCGAGGAGCTGATCGACGATCTCGCGCTGCGGTGTCTGGCGCCGCTCGCGCACTGCGGGCCGACGCACGGGCGGCGGCTCGCGGAGACCCTGCTGGCCTGGCTGGAGACGCGGGGCGGGGCGCCCGAGGTGGCCGCGCGGCTCGGGGTGCACCCGCAGACCGTGCGCTACCGGCTGCGTCAGATCCGCGAACTATGGGGCGGCGAGATCGACGATCCCGACCGGCGCTTCGAGCTGGAACTCGTCCTGCGCGCCCAGCGGTTGCGCGGCGCGCTGGGCGATCCGCGGGCCCGGCGGTAATCGGGCGATCACCCGACCATTGCCCGTGCAACCCTCTATGGCTAGCCTGTGTTCGTTATCCCGATCGTCAGTTGAAATTTCGAACACGCCAGTCGACACCACTCTAAGAAGGGGGCCGGTGTGGGACGCCTCGTACCTGCCGTGACCCGGGCTCTCGACATTCTTGAGCTCTTCCTCGACGGGGACGGGACGCTCTCCGCCCCCGACATCGTGCGCAAGCTGCAACTGCCGCGCACCACCGTGCACGAACTCGTCACCACGCTCTCCGCCCGGTCGTACATCGTGCCCGTGCCCGGACAACCCGGACGCTACCGGCTCGGAGTCCGTCCGTACCAGCTCGGGAGCCGGTACGCCGAGCAGCTCGACCTCGCCGCCGAGGGCCAGCAGGTCGCCCGGTCCGTCGCCGAGACCTGCGACGAGACCGTGCACGTGGCCATCCTCGAAGGCACCGACGTCATCTACATCGCCAAGGTCGACTCCACGCACGCGGTGCGCATGGTGTCGGCGGCCGGTCGCCGGCTGCCCGCCCACTGCACCTCCGTGGGCAAGATGCTGCTGGCCTCCCTCCCCGAGCCCGAGCTCACCGCCCGCATCCCCGCGGGCGCGACGCTGGTCGCGATGACCCCCAACAGCATCGTCGAGCCCGACGCCCTGCGCGAGGCCCTCGCCGAGATCCGGCGGCGCGGGGTCGCGGTCGAGAGCCGCGAGTCGAATCCGGACGTCTCCTGCGTGGCCGCGCCGGTCCGGGACCGCACCGGGCAGGTCGTCGCCGCGCTCTCCATCTCCGTCCCCATGATCCGCTGGAGCGACGAGCGGCGGGACGAGCTGGAGCAGCTCGCCGTCAAGGGCGCGGCGGAACTGTCGGAGCGACTCGGACACCGGAGCGTGGCATGACGTACGAGGTGGCGGTACGCGCCGAGGCCACCCTCGGCGAGGGGCCCACGTGGGACGCGGCGGCCGGGCGGCTGATCTGGATCGACATCCTCGGCTCCCGGGTCCACACGTACGACCCCGCGACCGGCGCGCGCACGGTCCGCGTGACCGAACAGCACGTGGGCGCCGCGAAGCCGCGGGTCGGCGGGGGGCTGGTCCTCAATCTCCGGGACGGGGTCGGACTCGTCGACCCCGACGGGGAGTTCCGGTGGCTGCACCGCGAGCCGGTGCCCGGGCGGCGCGCCAACGACGCGGCCGTGGCGCCGGACGGGGCGCTGTGGGTGGGCACGATGCGCTACGACGAGGCGGCTCGCGGCGGCACGCTGTCCCGGATCGCCGGGGACGGTTCCGTACGGCTCGTTCTTGACGACGTGGCGGTCAGCAACGGGACAGGGTGGAGTCCGGACGGGCGGCTCATGTACTACATCGACTCGCCCACGCGGCGGATCGACGTCTTCGAGTACGCGGACGGGCGGGTCTCGAAGCGGCGTCGCTTCGCCGAGATCGAGGACGGGGCCGGGTTTCCCGACGGGCTGACCGTCGACGCGGACGGGTGTGTGTGGGTTGCCTTGTGGGACGGGGGTGCGGTGCGGAGGTATACGCCGGACGGGGAGTTGGACCGTGAGGTGCGGCTGCCTGTTCCGCTGATCACCGCGTGCGCGTTCGGCGGTGCGGACCTGACCGACCTCTACGTCACTACAGCTCGGGTGGGGCTCAACTCCCCGCATCCGGTTGCCGGTTCGCTGCTGGTGGTGGCGGGGGCCGGGAAGGGGCTGGCGCAACCGGCGTTCGACGGGTGACGGTTGAGTTCTGGGTGCGGGGCGGTGGGGGCTGGGCGCGGCCGCGCGGCGGAGCCCCAAATCGATACAGTCCCGCGCCCCTGAAAGCAAAAGCCGAAAGCTACGAGCCCTTCAAGCCGGCCAGCGTCTTTCTCTCCGACGGAGTCAAGGGCGGGCCCGAAAGCGGCGGCAGCAGTGGGCCGTTGAGGGCCGCCAGCAAGGTGCCGGGGCGCAGCAGTGTCGACGCGTCCGCCTCCATGCTCGTCACCGCCGCCAGAGCCGCCGCCGCCTTGTACGAACCCGTCGCCGACTTCAGGAGGCGTCGGGAGTAGCCGGTGATCAGGCGGTCCGCCCTGGTCGGCTCGGGGCCCTTTGTCTCGGGGTACCAGATGTCCTGGCCCACCGCCATCGACCAGGCGCCCTCCACGGGGGCGGCGACCGAGCGCTGGACCCTGGCGGCGAGGCCGGGGGCGGTGAAGCCCTCGTGGTCCAGTTCGCGGGAGAGTATCCGCGCGCCGAGCGCGGCCACCGACATGCCTTGTCCGTAGGCCGGGTTGAAGGTGGCGAGGGCGTCGCCGAGGACGACCAGACCGTCCGGCCAGTCCTGGAGATTCTCCAGGTAGCGGCGGACGTTCTTGCTGCTGTGGCTGGTGTGGATGTCCGTCAGGGGCTCGGCGCCGGAGACGAGGCGGCCGAGGATGGGGTGCGGCAGGTCGCGGATGTACTGGAGGAAGCCGTCCGGGTCGGCGGGCGGTTCGCCGCCCCGGGTGCCGGCGAGGCTGACCATCCAGCGGTCGCCCTCGATGGGCAGGACCATTCCGGCGCGGCCGGGCCGGGACTCGTACGGGTTCGCCTGGAGGATCGTGAGGGGGAAGTGCTCGGCGCCCTCGGGGCGGCGGTAGATGCGGGTCGCGTTGACCAGGCCGGAGTCGACGGTCCTCTCGTCGATCCCGGTGATCCCGAGCGCTTCCAGCCAGCGCACGATCCGTGAGCCGCGGCCACTGGCCTCGACCACGAAGTCGGCGTCGAGTTCCGTGATTCCGGCGTCCGTCGAGATGCGTACGCCGGTCACGCGCCGGGCGTCGCCGAGCAGTTCCAGACCCCGGGCCGTACGGATCTCGGTCTTCGTGTTGGCCAGGACCGCCGAGCGCACCACCCAGTCCAGCAGCGCGCGGGTGCAGGTGAGCATCCGGGGGCCCTCCTGCTTCCAGCGGCGCAGCCAGCCCTCGGAGGTCAGGGCGATCATGCCCGAGTTGAGGGGGATCTCGTGGGCGCCGGCGGCGAGCAGCTGGTCGCGCACGCCCGGGCCGGGCACGAGGTCGTCGATCGCGGCCAGGCCGCCGGACATCAGCAGATGGGCGTGGCGTCCCTGCGGGAGACCCCTGCGGTGCTCCGGTCCGTCGGGCAGCTCGTCCCGGTCCAGCACGATCACCTCGTCCGTGTGGACGGACAGGGCGGCGGCGGCCAGCAGGCCGGCCAGACCGGCACCGACGACGACAGCTCTCCGCGGCATGGGGCTCCTCAAGTCAGCCTGGAAACAGGGGTGTTCGCGCAACCATCGGTCAGTGCGGGGTGGCCTTCACCGTACTCTGCGGTACGGCCGTGGCGAGCCGCGAACGGGCGAGTGCCCGCGCCAGCTCGACCAGGCCACAGGTGTCGGAGACCTCGGTGGCGTAGAGGCGGTAGGTGCTCGGCGTGCCGAAGGGCTCCTCGCGGGCGGCGGCGCGGCGGGCGGCGTCGGCCACCATCGCCGCCTCGGCCGCCACCCGGGCCTCGTGCGCGGAGCGGCCCTCGCGCAGGGCGGCGTCGCGGGTGCGTTCGCGCAGCCGGTCGTCGAAGTACGGGGCGAGCGCCAACAGGCCGTCGTGTATGGACACTTCACGCCAGTGCAGCCGCATCCGCGGAAGCTGCCAGAGCGCGCTGGGCGGCTTCGGGGCGAGGGAGGCGAACCGGACCTCCGTCCACAGCGGGCCCAGTCCGCGCAGCGCGCCGAGGTCGCGCCGGTGCGCGCGGAGCGCCGGCAGCAGCCTCGGCAGGGCGAAGCCCGCGGAACAGGTCAGCGCGGCCAGCGAGGCCATCGGCGGGGCGATCCGGGTGGAGAGGAAGTCCAGGTCGTGACCGTACCAACGGGCCACCACCGCCGTGTACTTGGCGAGCTGGAAGCCGACCACGTCCAGCAGCGTGCCGATCAGGATGAGGCGCAGACCGGTCCGCAGCAGACCGGTGACCTCCCGGGCCCAGGTCACGCACACGGAGCACATCGCCAGCGTGGCCGCGCTGTGCCCGAGCAGATAGAGCACGATCATCTCGCGTATGCAGGGCGTGTTGGCGTAGTACGTGTCGAGGTCGGTGAGCCGCTCGGTGCTCGCGTCGCCCAGCGCGAACAGCACGACGATGGCGACGATCAGCGCGCCGTAGGCGGCCATGCTGCGCAGCACCATGCGGCGGATCCGGGCCGGGGAGCCGCCCCGCCAGTGGATCAGCAGGACGAGCAGGGAGCAGCTGTACGCGGAGATCATGCCGTAGGTGAGGGGGGCGCCGAAGTTCGGGATGCCGGTCAGGGCGTTGACCGCGCTCAGGGTCGTCGGCGCCGCGCAGACCAGGCCCAGGGAGCCGAGGACGATCGCCGCGCAGGTGGACACGGTCAGCGGGTCGCGCGGGGCGTTCGAGGGCCGGGCCAGCAGGGCGGTGCAGGAGAGCAGGAAGACGGCGGCGGCGAGGTACACCATGAGGCTCATGCCCGGGTGCTCCCTTCCGTCGTGCCGGTACGGACCCGGGCGGCGGCGACGAGCGGGGACCGGGTCAGCGCGTCGGCGATGGGGACCAGGAGGGCGGTGCTGGGGGCCGGGTGGGGGAGCCCGCCCGGTTCGTCGGCGGGCGCGAGGCGTGGGTCGCCGGTGCGCTCCTCGGCCACGGCCGCCGCGACGACCGCCGCCCACGCGGTCGCCTCGGCCCGTTCCGGGGCGCCCCCGGTGTGCGCCGCGGCCTCCAGCGTCCGCTCGTACAGGGCCCGGTCGAAGAACGCGTCCAGGTGGCCGAGCGCGTTGTGGATGCTGGTCTGCCGCCACACCAGCCGGGTCGCGGGGGAGGAGAAGCGGGGCCGGGGCAGCCGTAGCGCACGGCGGGTGAGGAGTTCGTCCAGTTCGTGTTCGAGCGGTTCGAGACGGGCGTACGTCCGCCGGGCCTGCCGCCGCTGGGTCAGCCGGGGGCCGGCCAGCGGGATCAGCACGCCGACGACGATCAGGACCGCGCCGAGGCCGGCGGCGGCCGGCGAGACGGTCGTCCCGAGCTTCGTCCAGTCCCGCCCGGACCAACCCGCCACCACCGCCGCCAACTTGGTCAGGCTGTACCCGGCGCCGCACAGCGAGCCGACGCCCAGCGTGAGAAGCCCGGCGCGCAGCCAGCCGTGCACCTGCCGGGCCCAGCGCAGCGAGGAGACCGTGGTGACACTGACGGCGGCGAGGTGCCCGGCGAGATACAGCACGATCATCTCGGCGGTGAACGGGGTCGTCGCGTAGTAGGTGTCGAAGTCGGTGCGGCGCTCCACGGGGGTGTCGCCGAGCGCGAACATCACGGCGATGCCGACCAGGACGATCGTGTAGGCCACGATCCAGCGGCGGGCGGTGCGGTGGACGTGCGGTCCGCCCCGCCAGTAGACGATCAGGACCTGGGAGGACGCGCTGTACGCGGTGATCGAGGCGTACGTCAGCGGTGCGGCGAGGTTCGGGACGCCGCTGAGCCGGTTGACCGCGCCGACGGTCGGGGGCGCCCCGAGGAAGAAGCAGGCCCCGGCCAGTGCGAGGAGGACGCAGATGACGCGGAGGTAGGGGTCGCGCCAATGGCGTATGAGATCAGGGGCCTTGACCAGCATGCCCAGCCACAGCAGGCCGCAGCTGAGGTAGTTGATCAGGCCGCTCATTTTCTGGTCCCCCGGTAGTTGAGGGCGGCGCCGATGCGCCCGGCGACGCCCTGCGTACCGTCGTCGGTCTCGGCGGGCCCGTACGCGGGGTCGGTGTCGGCCGCGGACTCCAGCCAGGGGCGCAGCCGTCCGCTCATCAACATGCCGAACCGGTCCGCCTCTTGTTCGTCGGCGAGGCTGAAGTCGGTGCGGGCGGCGACGGGCCGGGGGCCGCGCTCGGCGGTCAGCTGGAGCGTGTGCTGGGTGGTGCGGCGGTGCATGTGCCACACCTCGTGGCAGAAGATCACGATCTGGTGCCAGGCTGCGGCCCGCTTGTCGATGACGATGACGTCGTAGGTGTCGCCCTCCAGCCAGAGCCCGCTGGCGGTGTGCGGCGGGAACACCTCGCGGCGCACGACGACTTCACGTCCCCGCCAGCGGATGACGGAGTCGACCAGCGCGTCGAACAGGGCCTCGGGTTCGGCGGGGACCGGGACGCGCATGGGATCGATGAGGGCGCCGGCGAGCCGCCTCATCTCCTTCTTCGTGCGCACCGCTGCAATATGCCAGGACATACGTCGACTCAGCCACCTCACCGTCGCCGCGGCAGCAGGAAACCGGCCGCTCCCTCGTCTCGCCGTCCGCCGCACAGCCGGTCCGAGGTTACGCGTCCACAACTGCCGACGTCATGTCGTTCGGTGGCCGTTGTGGGACCGGGAACGACCGCTGTGTCCGGAAATCGACCCCGAGAATGAATGTTGCACTGTGCTCAACCCATTGACGTGGACGCGCTTCGATTTTACCGTCCCGTTCGAAGTTGCGAGCGTTATACGGTATTTCGAACAGAAGGGGACCCCTACCGGCAGGGGCAGGGCATGGGACCACGTGAGCCGAAGCGCCGACGCCTCCCGGCCGCGCCAGGCCCCGGCCTCGCGCCCGGCCGCCTCCCGGATCCCCGGGACCCGGAACCGCTCGCCAAGTACGGCGTGAAAGAAGCGGACGTGCGGCGGGCCGGCGACTCACCGACGGAGGTACCGAGTTGAAGCACCCGAGCCCGACGACCCTGCTCGCCGCCGCGGTGATCGCACTCCTCCCCGCCACGGCCGAGGCCGACACCACCTACCCCGACCCACAGCCCGTCACCGGCCAGCAGATCATCCACGACCCCACGGTCATCCACCTCAAGTCCGGCGGCTACGTGGCCTATTCGACCGGCGGCGTCATCGGCGCCCGCACCTCGAAGGACCGCGTCCAGTGGGACGACGCGGGCAACGCCTTCGCCGCGCCCCCGAGTTGGTGGTACGACTACAACTCCACCGGCGATCCCTGGGCCCCCGACCTCTCCTACCGCGCGGGCCGCTACTGGCTCTACTACGCCGTCTCCTCCTGGGGCACCAACCACTCCGCGATCGGCGTCGCCACCTCCCCGACCGGCCTCCCCGGTACCTGGACCGACCACGGCAAGGCCTTCACCTCCGAGACCACGGACGCGTGGAACGCCATCGACCCGGCGATCGTCCGGGCCGACGGACAACTGTGGATGGCCTTCGGCTCGTACTGGACGGGCATCCGCATGGTCCGGCTCGACCCCGCCACGGGCAAGGCGCTCCCGGGCGCGCCGGTCGCCCAGCTGGCGACCCGCCCGGACGCGCCGTACGCGGTGGAGAGCGCGTACGTCCTGAAGCACGGCCGCTACTACTACCTCCTCGCGTCCTACGACGCCTGCTGCGCGGGCGTGAACTCGACGTACAGGATCCGCGTCGGCCGCTCGACGTCGGTCACGGGCCCGTACGCGGACAGCACGGGCAAGCCGATGCTCGCGGGCGGCGGCGACCTGCTCCTCGCGAGCCACGGCCGCTACATCGGCCCGGGCGGAGAGTCCGTCTTCCAAGACAAAAGTCAGTATGTCTTGGCATACCACTACTACGACGGAGAGGATTCAGGCATTCCGAAGCTGGGGCTCAACACCCTGAGCTGGACAAGAGACGGCTGGCTTCTCCTCACGTAAGCACCCTTTGAAAGGACCCCATGAGCACGCGCACCGCCCGCTTCACCCTCGACCCCGCCTTCACGGTCGGCGAAGTCGACCCCCGCCTCTTCGGCTCCTTCGTGGAACACCTCGGCCGCTGCGTCTACACCGGCATCTTCGAACCGGACCACCCCACCGCCGACGAGGACGGCATCCGCCAGGACGTCCTCGACCTCGTCCGCGAACTCGGCGTGACGGCCATCCGCTACCCCGGCGGCAACTTCGTCTCCGGCTACCGCTGGGAGGACTCGGTCGGCCCCGCCGAATCCCGCCCCCGCCGCCTCGACCTGGCCTGGCGCTCCACGGAGACGAACCGCTTCGGCCTCTCCGAGTACATCGCGTTCCTGAAGAAGGTCGGCCCCCAGGCGGAGCCGATGATGGCGATCAACCTGGGGACCCGGGGCGTCGCCGAGGCCCTCCAGCTCCAGGAGTACGCCAACCACCCCGCCGGCACCGCCCTCTCCGAGCAGCGGATCGCGCACGGCGACAAGGAGCCCTTCGGCATCAAGGTCTGGTGCCTCGGCAACGAGATGGACGGCCCCTGGCAGACCGGCCACAAGACCGCCGAGGAGTACGGCAGGATCGCCGCCGAGACGGCCCGCGCGATGCGCCAGATCGACGCCGACGTCGAACTCGTCGCCTGCGGCTCCTCCGCCCAGCACATGCCCACCTTCGCCGCGTGGGAGGCGACCGTCCTCCAGGAGACGTACGACCTGGTCGACTACATCTCGCTGCACGCCTACTACCAGCCGCTCGACGGCGACCTCGACTCCTTCCTGGCCTCCGCCGTCGACATGGAGTCCTTCATCGAGAACGTGGTCGCGACCGCCGACCACGTGGGCGCCCGCCTCAAGTCGAAGAAGAAGATCAACCTCTCCTTCGACGAGTGGAACGTCTGGTACACGGCGGACTGGGAGGAGCACACCAAGAACGCGGACCCGGCCGACTGGCCCGAGGCCCCGCGCCTGCTGGAGGACAACTACAGCGTCATGGACGCCGTCGTCTTCGGCTCGCTCCTGATCGCCCTGCTCCGGCACGCCGACCGCGTCACCGTCGCCTGCCTCGCCCAGCTCGTCAACGTCATCGCCCCGATCATGGCCGAGCCCGGCGGCCCGGCCTGGCGGCAGACGACCTTCTTCCCGTTCGCCCAGGCCTCCAAGTACGGCCGCGGCCAGGTCCTGGACGTCCGCGTCGACTCCCCGACCCACGAGACGAAGCAGTACGGCGAGGCCGACCTGCTGCACGCCACGGCGGTGCGCGGCGAGGACGGTTCGGTCACGGTGTTCGCCGTCAACCGCAGCCGCACCGAGTCGCTCCCGCTCCAAGTCGCCCTGAACGGGCTCGACCTGACGTCCGTCGTCGAGCACAGCGCCCTCGCGGACGCCGACCCGGACGCCCGCAACACCCTGGCCGACCCGGAGCGCGTGGCCCCGCACCCGGTCGAGGGCACCGCCCTCCAGGACGGCACTCTGACCGCCGTACTGGAGCCGCTGTCCTGGAACGTGATCAGGCTGGTCTGAGGTGACTACCGGCCGGGGGAGGGCACCGGTGTCACCGGTACTCCTCCGGCCGCGCTGCCCATGAGCGTCAGCCGTACGTCCTTCGGGCCCGCCGGTGTGGTGCCGTCGGACAGGACGGCCAGCGCGAGTGTGTTGGTGCCCCGGGTGCGGAGGATCCCGTTCGGCAGGGCGAAGGTGTGCTGGGGGCCCACGTCGTTGATGTACTGGCCCATGTTCCAGCCGTTCAGGAAGATCTGGACGCGGTAGGCGCGCGTCGGGTCGTCGTCGAGGACGAGGCCGATCGAGGCGTCGATGCCGGTGTCCACGGCGAGTTTGAAGGTGGTCCGGTACCAGGCCACGCCCTGCCGCTTGTCGGCGCGGGGGAGGGTGACGGACTCCCAGCCGGAGTCCGGGAAGTCCGGCAGATGCCAGCCCTCGCGTTCGCCGTACAGGCCGCCGTTGTTCTGCGGGCCGCGCACCGGGTCGGGCGCCGTCTCGCCCTGGAGGAGCCAACTCACCTTCGGGGAGGCGCCCTTGAAGGTCGCGGCGGTGAGACCGCGGGCGGCCTTGTGGGTGTCGAGGGCCTTGCCGTCCTGGTCGTGCTGCATCCGCCGGACCAGGACGGACAGGACGTGCGGACCGGCCGTGCGCAGCTTCTCCGGGACCGCGAGAGTCGCCTTCGCGGTCCAACTCCCCTGCCGCACACTGGTGGTGGTCGGCACCGGCATCCGGTGGGTGCCCAGCGGTTCGCCGTCGAGCCAGGCCATCAGCAGGCCCTGCGTGCCGGTGCTGTAGGCGAGGGTCACCGATTCCAGGGCGTCGGCGGCGGCCGTGGTGAAGCGGCCCCGGTACCAGACGTCGCCGTAGTGGAAGCCGTAGTCGTCCGCGAAGAGGACCGGCTGTCCGGACGGGACGGCCGTCGTGCTGAACGACGAAGTCCTGTTCGCCACAGTCCACTTGGAGTCGTCGAAGGCGACCGCGGCCTCCTGGTTCTCCACCTTCCGCCGCCAGCCGTCGAGCGCGGGGAGCGGTACGGCGGGCACGCCCGGCAGCAGCGCGTCCGGGTTCGAGCGCAGGCTGCCCGCGGTGGTGACGGTGGCGGGCACGGCCTTGCCGTTCCAGGTGACCTCGGTGATCCCGCGCGGCCCCCACACCTCCAGGCCGGTCTCCGCGATGGTGTCGCCGGTCAGGTGGGCGGTCGTGCCGCTGATCGTGGCCCCGCGCAGCAGCGCCGGGCCGTAGACCAGGGCGGTGCCCGAACCGGTCTCGTACGGCCACAGGCGTACCGAGCCGATCTCGTCGGCGAAGACCAGCAGGAGGGGGTTGTCGACGCCGCCGCCCTGGACCAGGACCCGGGTCAGGCCGCCGATGCCGAGCGGGACGGTGACGTGCAGGATGCCGCGGTCCCAGACCCACGCGGCCTGCGCGTCGAGCCGGGTCACCACCGGCTCCTCCGGGCACTCCACCACGGCGTGCGCCATCTCGCCGCGCTTCCCGGCGAACACGGCGATGTCCTGCCGCCCGGCGGTGACGAACATCATCGGGGTGGCGGTCGAGTACCTCAGCTTCCGTCCGCCGAGGTCGAGTCGGGTGACGAGCAGGCGGGCGTCCTGGGCCGGGACGGTGACCTCGATGTCGTCGTCCGGGGCCGACAGCGTGGAGGTCACCTCGGCCGCGGTGTCGTTGCGCAGCACGTAGACGTGGGTGCCGGTGTCGGCGTTGGTGAGGTGGTACGCCTTCAGGCCCTCCACCGTGACGTCCGCCGCCCGGTCCAGCTTGGCGAAGTCGGGCACCGTCCGCAGCAGATGGCCCAGTTGGTGCATCGGCACGAGCTTCGGCGTCGGGTTGCGGCCCTCGTCGAAGGCGGCGCCGTAGTCGTACGACGTGTAGACGACCGGCGCCGGCAGCCAGCCCCACGAGGTGCCGCCGAAGGTCATGTAGACGTTGTGCAGGGTCAGTCCGTTGGCGAGGTTGGTGAGGTAGAAGCGCCGCTCGTACGCCGCGTCACGCGTCCGGCGCGACTCCGCGTACCCCTTCCCCTCGAACCACGACCCGCCCCACGGATCGAACCAGCCGCCCCCGAACTCCGGTACGAAACCAGGGGTCTTGGGGCTGGCGGTCGCCCCGCCCTTCGCCCCGCCGATCCCGAAGTGGCCCCAGTCCGGCGGAGGTTGGGTCGGCGTCGGATAGCCGTCGAAGCCGTACAGCCAACCGCCGGTGTCACCACCGGTGTCGAACGACCCCGGGGTCCAATAGCCGTTGCGGCCCTTGTCGTTGTGGAACAGGGGGACGTCGATGCCGTCGGCGCGCACCTTCTTGTACAGGTGGGACATGTAGGCGGCGCCGTCCGGGTGGGTCACCTGGCCGTCGTACTCGTTCTCGATCTGGTAGAGCAGCACCGTGCCCGTGCCCTGCGTGAACAGGTGCTTCGACACAATGGAGTTGACCTGCGTCAGCCACTCGTCGACGTGCGAGAGATACGTCGGGTCGGCGGTCCTGGCGGTGCCCTTGGTGGCGGTCAGCCAGCCGGGGAAGCCGCCCGCGTCGATCTCCGCGTTGATGTACGGGCCCGGGCGCAGGATGACGTAGAGGCCGGTCTCGGCGGCCGTGCGCAGGAACAGGTCGAGGTCGCGGACGCCCGTGAAGTCGTAGCGGCCCTGCGCGGGGGAGTGGAAGTTCCACGAGACGTAGATGCTGACCGCGTTGTAGCCGAAGGCGCGCATCTTCTGAAGGACGTCCCGCCACAGGGACGGGCTCGGCAGCCGGAACGGGTGCATCTCGCCCGACCACAGGACCAGGCGTCTGCCGTCGACGAGCAGGGAGTAGCGGTCGTAGCCGATCGTGTGCGGCAGCCCGTCCGCGGCCGGCGGGGCGGGGGGCGGGCCGGTCGGTACGACGTGCGCGGCGTACGCGTCCGGGGAGCCGGCGCTGCCACCGCCCAGCGCGAGTCCGAGCGCGGCCGTACCCGCGAGGGTGCTGAAGGTACGCCTGCTCAGCTCCACTGGAAGCTCCTTTCGGGTCCGGTCCGTCGGCGGCACGTGCGAGGCCATTTTCCGTGGTGATCCTTGGCGGCCGTCGTGCGGGGTCATTCTGTACGCCAGAACGGCCCACAATGGACGCATGAGGATCTCGGCACGGGCGGATTACGCGGTACGGGCGGTACTGGAGCTCGCCGTACGGGGTGACGACGGCCCGCTGAAGGCCGAGACCATCGCCACCACGCAGGGCATCCCGCACAAGTTCCTGGAGGGCATTCTCGGCGATCTCCGGCGCGCCGGGATCGTCGACAGCCGGCGCGGAGGGGGCGGCGGCTACCGGCTGGCGCGCGACGCGACCGCGATCACCGTCGCCGACGTCATACGCGCGGTGGACGGCCCGATCGTGTCGGTGCGCGGCGAGCGCCCCACCGGCCTCGCCTACACCGGCTCCGCCGAACCCCTCCTCCCGCTGTGGATCGCGCTGCGCGCCAACGTCCGCAAGATCCTGGAGGGCGTCACGCTCGCGGACATCGCGGCGGACGCGCTGCCGGAGCCGGTACGAGCGCTGGCGGCGGAACCGGCGGCCTGGGAGAACCCCTAGGGGCGCGCGGTCTCAGGTCGCACTCAGAATCACCCTTTAGCGTCACCTCCCGTTCATCCCTACCCAACCGGTGGGAAACCCGGGAACGAGAGGCCGCTCGACATGCGCACGCTGATACTGCTCGCCCTCGCGGGTCTGGGGGCCCAGCTCGTGGACGGCAGCCTCGGCATGGCCTACGGGGTCACCTCGACGACGCTGCTGCTGGCCATGGGCACCAATCCGGCCGCCGCCTCCGCCACGGTCCATCTCTCCGAGATCGGTACGACCCTGATGTCCGGGGCCTCGCACTGGCGGTTCGGGAACGTGGACTGGAAGGTCGTCGTGCGGATCGGCGTGCCGGGCGCGGTCGGGTCGTTCCTGGGGGCGACCGTGCTGTCGAAGCTCTCGACGGAGGTCGCGGAGCCGGTGATGTCGCTGATCCTGCTCGGGCTCGGTGTGTACGTCATGTCCCGGTTCACCTTCAAGGGGCTGCCGGAGGGTCGGCTCGGCAAGCCGCTGCGGAAGCGGTTCCTGGCGCCGCTGGGTCTGGTCGCCGGGTTCCTGGACGCCACCGGCGGGGGCGGCTGGGGGCCGGTCGGTACGCCCGCGCTGCTGGCCAGCGGGCGGCTGGAGCCGCGCAAGGTGATCGGCTCGGTCGACACCAGCGAGTTCCTGGTCGCGGTGGCGGCGAGCCTCGGTTTTCTCTTCTCGCTCGGGTCCCAGGGGCTGAAGTGGACCTGGGTGATCGCCTTCCTGCTCGGCGGGGTGGTCGCCGCGCCGGTCGCCGCCTGGCTGGTCCGGCTGGTGCCGCCCCGGGTGCTGGGCTCGGCGGTCGGCGGGATCATCGTCGTCACCAACGTCCGTACGCTCCTGCACAGCGACTGGATCGGCACGCCGGGCGCGCTGAGCACCCCGGTCTACGTCGTGCTGTACGGGATGTGGGCTGCCGCTCTGGCGTACTCGGTCCGTGCCCATCGCCGGGACGAGGCGAGGAAGGCGCGAACCGAGTCCGAGTCCGCCGAAGGGCGGCAGCCCGTCAGGGTGTGATCGGCACTCGCCGATCAGTGCGTTCCGGTCAACTGCCTCCCGGGCGAGTAGTGCCGACCTCATGGACAGCGAAGTTACGGCCGCACCTGAAGAGTTCCTTAATGTGCGGCTGTGAAGGGGCTGGGGACGGATCGGTCAACGCCCGCTTATTTCCACAGAGTTCACACACTGTGGAGACGGTGTGAAAGGCGCATCTGTGAATGGCCTGAGTTCGCCCTGACCGTTCCGCGCGCGGCTTCCTACGATGCGAGCGCCCCGTCGGTCTTCACAGGAACTTCATTGGTCCTTCAAAGACTGGGTCTTCAAGGACCTGGGGCGCAGCCACCCCCCAACCCAAGGAGAAACCATGCCTGGTGGGCTCCTCCTGAGTGGTGCGGTCGCCGCACTGCTCGCCACCGCGCTGCCGTCCGCGCAGCACTCGTCGTCGCCGGTCTTCAATGACCCGCCGCCGGACAAGATCGTCATCAACGTCGCGACCGTGAACGGCTCGGGCTGCCCGCAGGGCACCACGGCCGTCGCCGTCTCCGAGGACAACACCGCCTTCACGGTGACCTACAGCGCGTATCTCGCCCAGGTCGGCGGCAACTCCGACCCCACGGCCTTCCGCAAGAACTGCCAGCTCAACCTGGTCGTCCACGTCCCGCAGGGCTTCACCTACGCCATCGCGAGCGTGGACTACCGCGGCTTCGCCTCGCTCCAGCGCGGTGCGAGCGGTGCGCAGAAGGCCTCGTACTACTTCCAGGGCTCGTCGAGCACCGCGTCCAAGAACCACCCGTTCAACGGCCCCTACGACGACAACTGGCAGGCGACCGACAGCACCGACTGGGCCCAACTGGTCTGGGCGCCCTGTGGAGTTCAGCGCAACTTCAACATCAACACGGAGCTGCGGGTCGCCGCCGGCACCTCGTCGTCCAGCGCGGTCAGCTTCATGACCATGGACTCGACGGACGGCGACATCAGCACGGTGTACCACATGGCGTGGAAGGAGTGCCCGGCCTCCTGAGGTGATGCGGGGGTGGCCCGTGTCGCACCGCGGGCCACCCCCCTTGGGTCCCTGGGCTCAGCTCTCCTGGACGCCGAGCGTCAGCGTGCCGGTGTAGCCGGAGGAGGTCGAACTGCCCAGTGCCGTAAGGGTCATGAGGCCGGACGCGGCGCCTCCGTCGTCGTAGATCGAGTCCTGCGCGAGGGTGGTGCGGGTGACCGTGTTGGTCGAGTACGGCGAGATCTTGGCGACGGCGGTGGTGATCGTCTCGTCGATGAACAGCTGGCCCGTGTGGAGCTCCTGGCCGCCGGTGAACGAGCCGTCCGAGGTGAGCGTGACGCCGGTGTGCACCTTGACGTGGATGTGCACACAGCGACCCCGGTACCAACCCGGGTAGATCGTGGTGATGTTGGCGAGCCCGGCGGAGTTCGTCAGGACGCCGCCGCGCAGGAAGGTGCCGTCGTCCGGTTCGCTGTGGCCGTTGTTGCCGACGTAGCCGGAGTACTCGCCGAGCGCGTCGCAGTGCCAGATCTCGACCAGCGCGTTGGGGATCACCGCGCAGGTGCTGTCGTTCACCACCGTGAGGGCCAGCTTGAGCGGGATGCCGGCCTTGCCCTCGGTGACGTCGGCGCGGACGAGGGCGCCGTCGAGGTAGTAGGGGCCTTCGGTCATCTCCTTGGTGAGGGTGCAGACGGCCGCGGCCGCGGCATCGACGGGGGAGGCGGGGGCTTCGGGCGCGGCGGCGCCCACGGCCAGTACGGCGGCCGTGGTGCCGGTGGCGATCAGTACGGTGCGGCGCCCGATCGGGTTGGTTGCTGCTCCTGTATCTGTCATGGACACGGCACCTTAGGTAAGGATTCTGTTCGTCGGCTGTGTGATCGGCAAAGTGACGGATCGTCAAGTTCCTTGCAGGACAGCGCATATGGCCACTGCCGATACCTGCTTCCCGTCGGCGTGATGGCTCGGGAGAGGATCGCGGGGTGAACGACTTCGACTTCCGCCGCGCCGAACCCGGCGAGTTCCCGCGCCTGGGCGCCGCGCTCGACACGGTCAACCGCGACTTCGCGGCGATCTTCCCGGACCGGGAGCCGCTGGTCCTGATGGTCTGGGGCGGGGACGAGGACCTCGGCGAGCAGGTCTACGTCGCGCTGTCCGACGGCACCTCCCAGGGCAACGGTCTGTCCGAACCCGAGGAGGGCGACGCCGATCCTCTCGTCCATGTCGCGGATGCGGCGCAGGAGACCGTGGTCGAACTGCTCTGGCAGGTCTGGCCGGTGTGCCCGTTCCACAAGCTCGGCACGCATCCGCGTCCCGAGGGGACGACCGCCGACTGGGAGTACGGGGAGAGCTGGGGCCCCGGAGCGGTGTGGTGGTGCCGCGGCCATCGCGGCGATGACTGCCACGACCTCGCGCCGGTGGGCGAACTCGCCGGTGCCCTGCCGGGCAAGCAGCGGCGGGAGGCGCGGCGCAGGGAACGGAAGCGGGGCAGGGCCGGCTGATGCCGCGGCCCCGCTTCACCCCCACGTCAGGGAGCCAGGCGGCGTTCGGCCGAGACGGAGTAGGCGTGGCGGCGGAAGGTCGCCATGGTGTCGTCGGAGAGGTCCACGCCGGGGGCGAGCCGGGTGGGGTCGAACACCTGCTGCTGCCGGTGGTCCTCGCGGGCCGAGCGGGCCGTGATGTGCAGCTGCCCGGCCGGGATCAGGGGCCGCTGCTCGGGTTGGACCGAGCAGCGGCCCCCTCCGCCCTGTTCGCCGTCGGCCTCAGGCCAGTGAGAGGAAGAGCTTCTCCAGGCGGGCGCGCATCTGCTCGCGGCTCTCGTCGGACGTGGCGTCGCCGTTGGCATCCGTCAGGCACTGCTGGAGACCGGTGGCGATGATGGCGAACCCGGCCCGGTCGAGCGCACGGGAGGCCGCGGACAGCTGTGTCACCACGTCCTCGCAGTCCCGCCCTTCCTCGATCATCCGGATCACCCCGGAGATCTGGCCCTGGGCCCTGCGCAGCCGGTTCAGCACGGACTTCAGCTCCGCGCCCGCGAGTTCCAGATCCACCATCGCTCCTCACCGATACCCCTAGGGGTAATGTAACAAATCCGGCCATCGCGCAGGAGACGGCCGAGGCCGGCCTCAGTCGTGCGAGAAGCGGATCGCGGGCAGCGTCCGGCGCAGCCAGGCCGGGGACCACCAGGCGGCCCGGCCGGTCAGGCGCAGCAGGACCGGCAGCAGGAGAAGCCGGATGAGGAAGGCGTCGAGCAGGACCGCGACGCCGAGGACGATGCCCATTTCCTTGGGCGGCAGCGGATCGGCGAGCGCGAAGGTGAAGAACACGGCGACCATCACCGCGGCCGCCGCGAAGACGACCCGGCCGGAGTGGGTGAGCGCGCCGACGACCGCCTGCTTCGGGTCACCCGTCCTCTCGTAGTGCTCCTTGGCCGAGGAGAGCAGGAAGACCGTGTAGTCCATGGCGATGGCGAAGATCATCGCGAAGAAGAACACCGGCCCCCATCCGTCGAGGAAACCCTGCGGTTCGAAGCCGAGCAGGCCCGAGAGCCGGCCGTCCTGGAAGATCAGCCTGGCGACGCCGAAGGCGGCGGCGGTCGCGAGCAGGTTCGTCAGTACGCCGATGGCGGCGACCAGCGGGGCCTGGAGCGCGACCAGCAGCAGGAGGAAACCGAGCACCAGGATGACTCCGATCACCAGAGGCGCCTTGTCGTCGAGGGCCTGCTTGAGGTCGAGGTTCTCCACGGCCGCGCCGCCGACCAGCGCGTCGGCGGGGAGTTCCGCACGCAGCGTGCCGACGGTCCTCGTCAGCGAGGGGTCGGACGGATCGACGGACGGCATGGCCTGGACGAGACTCCACCCGGATCCGTCGGCCGCCCGCTGGGCGGGCAGGACACCCGCGATGCCGTCGGTGGACTTGAGCGCCGTGAGCGTGGCGGTGACCGACGTGTCGGGTACGGCGACCTGGAGCATGCCCGGCGCACCCTTGCCGAAGCTCTCCTGCACCAGGGCGTAGCCCTGACGTGAACTGTCGTTCGCGGGGACCACCTTGATGGACGGCATCGCGGTCTTCAGCCCGAACACCGGCACGGCCAGCGCGATGAGTACGGCCAGTGCGAGGGCCCCGAAACGCAGCGGCTGCCGCCACAGGCGCACACCCCACGCACCGAACCGCGACGACCGCGTCCGTTCGCCACGGGCACGGGCACGGGCGCGGCTGGGCAGGGCCCACTTGTTGACGTTCGGCCCGAGCTTGGCGAGCACCGCGGGCAGCAGCGTGAGGGTGGCGGCGAGGACGAACAGGACGGAGAGCATGATGCCGACCGCCATGGTCCGCACGGCGGGCGCCGGCACCAGCATGACCGCGGACAGGCTGACCAGCACGGTCAGCCCGGACAGCAGGACCGCCTTGCCCGCCGTGTCCATCGTCTCCTCGACGGCCCGCCGCGGGTCGCGGCTGTGCCCCAGGGCGGCGCGGAACCGGATCACCAGGAACAGCGCGTAGTCGATGCCGAGCGCGAGCGCGAACATCAGGGCGAAGTCCATGGCCCAGATGGAGATCGGCGTGACATGGCTGATGAGGACGAGGGAGCCGACCGAGGCGGCCAGGCCCGCCATGGTGAGCAGCAACGGCAGTCCCGCGGCGATCAGCGAACCGAACGCCACGACCAGGACGGCGAGGGTCACCGGCCAGGACAGGATCTCCGCGTGGATCATCGCCTTGAGGTTGGCGGTGTTGAAGTCGCTCCACATCACCGAGGATCCGGTGGCGCGTACGGTCACGTCGGCGGTCGACAGCTTGCGCAGCGGATCCTTGAGATCCTCCGCGGCCCGCACCATGTCGTCGGTGTCGGCCGCGGCTCCGCCCAGGACGACGGCGGTCCTGCCGTCACGGCTGATGCTCGCGCCGGGCTGCGGCGCCACGACCTCACCGACCCGGTCGTCGGCCTTCAGTTCCTCGGTGACCTCGGCGATGACCCGCCGCACCGAGGCATCGCCGACCTGGTGACTCCTCGACGACACGACCACCTGGATCGCGGAGGAACCGGTCCCGCCGAAGTGCTTCTCGGCCAGCTCCCGGACCTTCACCGACTCCGAACCGTTGCTCTGCCAGCCCGCGCCCGAGAGCGCGGAGGTCACCTGCGGGGCGAACGCTCCGAGGGCGGCGACGACCACCAGCCAGCCGACGAGTACGTGCCTGAAGTGTCCGGCGGTCCAGGCCCCGAGCCGCCCCAGCGGACCCACCCGGCCGGGCGGCGGGGGACCTCCTTCGGCGCTCCTGCCGGTGATGTCGGTGACGGCTGCGGACATGGCTCCTCCTGCGCATTGATACCCCTGGGGGTATAGTTGTGCTCAGGAGAGTACCCCCTGGGGTATCCGGGAGAACAGACCGGTATACCCATAGGGGTATTACGGAAAGGGATTCGCGCCATGCGCTACGACCGCACCGTGCACGTCAGGACCGACTTCGCCACCACGGTGACGGCGGTACGGGAGGCTCTCGCCGAGCAGGGGTTCGGGATCCTCACCGAGATCGACGTCGCCGCCACGCTCAAGGCGAAGCTCGGTCAGGACATGGAGGACTACCTGATCCTCGGCGCCTGCAACCCGCCCCTGGCCCACCGGGCCCTTGAGATCGACCGCACCGTCGGGCTGCTGCTGCCCTGCAACGTCGTCGTGCGCGGAGACGCCGAGGGGACGGTCGTCCAGGCGCTGGATCCCGACACGATGACCGCCTTCACCGGCCTCGAAGCGCTGCGCCCCATGGCCGAGGAGGCGGGACGCCGGCTCGACGCGGCTCTGGAAGCCCTTGAGCGACCCTGAAGGCGGAGAGGCGGGTGCGCTTCGGACGACCCGGTCACCGACACCCGCAGCGGGCCCCGTTGCGGAAGACCGTGTGCGTGGAGGTCGACGTGCCGCGCTGGTTGTCCCGTTTCCAACCAGCCCCACCGGTGCGATGATTGGCCAGTGCTCATAGCCCTGAACGTGCTGCTCTTCGCCGCCGCCTTCTTCTCCCTCGCCGTGGGCATCACGGCCGTCGTGTCGTCCCGGATGCTTCCCTGGCTGGCCCGCAAGGTCGTCAGGCCTCGGCTGTGGGGCGCCGGATACACGCTGTTCGGACTCGTTGTCCTGTACCACGCGGTGGTCGACCTGGTGCATGTCGACCCGGACGTCGAAATGGTGCTGACGGCCGTCACCACGGCGACGGCTCTCGGCGGCCTCGGGATGATGCTGTTCGCGCAGCGGGCCGGCCGGGAACCCCGACCGCTCGCGTAACTCCGGCCGGGGGTCGGAGCCTTCTCCTCACAGGTTCCCGACAAGAACGCTTCAGGTTCGGCGTGGACGCTGATCCCCATGCATGGACACCGACCCCACACCCCCGCATCCGAGCGCAGCCGCCGCTGGTTCATGAACAAGGCGCTGCTCGCCGGCGGAGTCGCCGCCGTGGCGACCATGACGGGATGCTCCAACGACTCGTCGGACACGGCGAGTTCGTCCTCCGCCGCACAGTCCGGCGCCCCGAGCGGTATGCCCTCGGGCGGGCCCGGAGCCGGCGGCGGGGGTGCCGGTGGCGGCATGGGCCCCGGGGTCTCCCAGGTCAAGTACAAGGATCTCAAGGGCGTCACCACCGACGGCACGGTCGTCGACGACCTCTTCACGATCCACTCGACCGGCGTCTCCACGGACGGACTGGTCAAGGCGGCGCAGGCGTTCCTGGACGGGCTCTCCGCGAAGGAGCGCAAGTCCTGCACGTTCGACGTCGACGCCGACGAATGGACGGCCTGGAGCAACGTCGACGGCTACGCCCGCAAGGGCGTCCGCATGGGCGACCTGACCGAGAAGAAGCGCAACCTCGGGTTCGCGCTGCTCGGCGTCGCGCTCTCCGCCGACGGGCTCACCCAGACCCGCAACATCATGAAGCTCAACCAGTTCCTCGGCGACTCCAACGGCGGCAACCAGAAGACCCTGACCGAGGGCCACTACTTCTTCACCTTCATGGGCACCCCGTCGACCACCAAGCCGTGGGGCTTCCAGTACGAGGGCCACCACGTCGCCATCAACTACTTCGTGCTCGGCGACCAGGTCGTGATGACCCCGACCTTCATGGGCTCCGAGCCGACCACGGCCACGTACAAGGGCGAGAAGATCACCCTGTTCCGGCCGGAGACGACGACCGGCCTGGCGATGATCCGCTCGCTCACGAAGGCGCAGCTCGCCAAGGCCGTCTCCTCGCAGGACAACGGCAACGAGGACATGAAGGCCGGCGCCGGCTCGGACAACCTCAAGCTCGCCTACGAGGGTCTGCGCGGCTCCGAACTCACCGCCGCACAGCGGAAGAAGCTGCTGGCCGTGGCCCAGGTGTACATCGGCTACATCAACGAGGGGCACGCCGAGGTCAAGATGACCGAGGTCGAGAAGCACCTCGACGACACGTACTTCTACTGGATGGGCGAGACGAAGGACGACTCCGCCTTCTACTACCGCATCCACAGCCCGGTCGTCCTCATCGAGTACGACGCCCAGGCCCCGCTCTTCTACCACGAGGCGTCCTCGGCCAGCCCGAGCGCCAGTGCCAGTGCGAGCCCGAGCTCGAACGGCGGCGGCCCTCCCGGCGGCGGCATGGGCATGGGCGGCGGCACCCCGTCCCAGGAGCACATCCACACCATCATCCGCACCCCCAACGGCGGCGACTACGGGGTGGACCTGCTGAAGCTGCACCTGGAGAACGACCACTGACGACAACGACCACTGACGACAACGACCACTGACATATGCCCAATTGGGCCTTAAGCGCTATTTAGTCATTATGAATTCCTCACCGCCGCGATCTTGCTGATATGAAACCCCTTGGCCGAAAAAGCAAGATCAGGGGTGTTTGTGGGGAAACGATTCGACTCCGGGACACGGACCGGGGTGGTGATCGTCGGGGCTGGCCCGGCGGGGCTGGTCCTGGGGAACCTGCTCCTGGGCCAGGGCATCGACTGCGTGATCCTGGAACGGCGCGGACGCGAGGCGGTGGAGGGGCGGGCCAGGGCAGGGTTCCTGGCCGCCCACTCCGTCCGCGTACTCGCCCGACACGGCCTCGACACCGGCCTGTTGGCCAGGGGCCGCACCCACCGGACCTGCCTCTTCCGTAGCGAGCAGGGTGAATTCACCCTGGACTACGGTGAGTTGGGGCGCGGCGAGGTCCACACGGTCTACCCCCAGCAGGAGTTGGTACGGGACCTGCTCGCCGAATACCTCCGACGCGGCGGCGAGCTCCGCTTCGGCGCCGAGGTCGAGGAGATCTCCGAGGGCCGGGTCCGGACCCGCGACGGCGCCGAGATCACCGGACGCTACGTCGCCGGCTGCGACGGACACCGGGGAGTGGGCCGCGCCGCCCTCGCGGCACTGGGCACCCGGACCGCCCGCTGGGACCACGGGGTGAGCTGGCTGGCGGTGCTGGCCGAGGCCCCGCCCAGCCTCTCCGCCGTCGGATACGCCCTGCACACCCGCGGATTCGCCGGCCACATGGCCCGAACGGCGACCGTCACCCGCTACTACCTCCAGTGCCCGCGTGGCACGGATGCCGCCGACTGGAGCGAGGACCGGATCTGGACCGAGCTGGAAATCCGGCTCAGGACAGCCGAGTTCGGCCCGCTCAAGGACGGTGCCGTCCTGGAGACGGCGGTCGTCGACCTGCGCTCCGACGTACTGGACCGGCCGGGCACCGGACGACTCTGGCTGGCCGGTGACGCCGCCGGGCTCATCAGCCCCTCCGCCGCCAAGGGCGCCAACCTCGCCGTACTGCAGGCGGAACGTCTTGCCGAGGCGTTCGCGCGGGTGCTCACCCGCGACGACGACAGCGGTCTCGCCCGCTACGCCGCCGACTGCCTGCCCCGCGTCTGGCGGGCCCACGAGTTCTCCCACTGGATGAGCACACTCCTGCACGGCCCGACCGCCGAGGACGCCGAGGCCCGCTACGGCCGCGCGCTCCAGTACGCCCGCCTCGACAGCCTGCGCACCTCCCGCACGCACCAGGACTTCTTCGCCGAGAACTACACCGGCATCTGACCCTCCCCACGATCACCGGGACCCCACATGAACCTCCCCGTCGTACAGGCGCGCCTTGCCGAGGCCGACGTACACCGCATCCGGCGCGCGGCGGCCTACGTCGAGGCCCACGACACGGACACCGTCCTGGCCGAACTCCTCCCCGACCTCACCCCGGCCGAACGGGCCGACGTGGCCCGCCACTTGGTCTTCGACCACACCGCGGTGCTCGTCTTCCCCGACTCCCTCGACGGCCTCTGCGAAGAACTCCGCCGCCAGGGCTTCGAACCCGGCTCCGTCACCCCGAGCGTCGTGGTCCGCGAACGCCTCGCCCGCCGCTACGGCCCCACCCTCGCCGAAACCCCGGTCGCCATCGTGCACGTCACGGTGGGCACCCGCAGCGTGGAGATCTTCGCGCTCCCCGTCCCTCCCGACTCCCCCCTGGAGGCCGTGGCGGCGGACGAACGCGCCGCCGAGCACGAGTCCCATCACGCCTTCGCGGTCACGGCCCCCGGCCCGGTGGTCCCCGCGGGCCTACGGCTCCTCCTCCAGGAGCGGGGCGGCGCGGTCCCCGACGGCGGCGGCTACAACGGCCACGAGAACGTCACCGTCCTCTACCACCGCACCCGGACCCACCGCCGCTTCGAACTCCGCCTCCCCGGCCGCCACACCCCCCTCCCCGACCCCACGACCTCACTCCTCGGCGTGATGACAGGAGCCTGGGCCACCCAAGCGGTCGCCACGATGGCCGAGTTGGGCATCGCGGACCACCTGACCGACCACCCGGGCACGGACGCCGACACCCTGGCCCACCTCACGGCCACCCACCCGGAGGCCCTGCGCCGCCTGCTCCGCTACCTGACGTCGCTGGGCCTGCTCACCTCGTCCGACGGCACGTACCACCTCACCGCCACGGGCCAACCCCTGCGCACGGGAACGGAGTTCAGCCTCCACCCCCTGGCCCGCCTCTACGCGGGCCCGTTCTACGACTCCTTCTCGGGCCTGACCCACTCCGTACGCACCGGCGAGGAATCCTTCGCCCACCGCTACGGCCGGCACCACTTCCCGTACTTCGCCCAACACCCGGAACTCGGCGACCTGTTCCACCGCGCGATGGCGGCCAGCTCCGAGATGTTCGCCCCGGTACCAACGCTCATCGACTTCTCGACCGCACGACGCGTGGTCGACGTAGGCGGCGGAAACGGCGCCCTGCTGTCCCGACTCCTGCGCACCCACGTCCACTTGGAGGGCGTCCTGCTGGAGCGCCCCGAGGCCCTGGAAGCGGCTCGCCCCCAACTCCCCGAACGCTGCACCTTCGTGGCGGGCGACTTCACCGAGTCCGTACCGGCCGACGGCGACATCTACCTCCTGTCCCGAGTCCTCCACGACTGGGACGACGACCGCTGCCTGACCATCCTCGACAACTGCGCCAGGGCAATGCGCCCAGGAGCACAACTGCTGGTCGTGGAACGACTGTTGCCGACTCCGACGGCGGTGGCATGGGACATCCACATGCTGTGCAACGTAGGGGGACGGGAGAGGGACGAGGACCACTACCGCTTGCTACTGGAGAAGACGGGCTTCGAGGTGCAGGCTTGTCATGCGTTGCCGCTAGGGGCCTCGCTACTAAACGCCGTTCGCTGTAGTTAGGGGCGCGGGGAACTGCGCGCCCAGCCACAACGCACCCGCACCCGGCAACGACCCCTCAGCCCGCCTGCCCCATCCCCGCAGCATTGGGCCAACTCTGCGCGTTGGGCCACCCGGTGGCGGGCGCAGGCGCGAGATTCTGCATCCCGTTGGGACTGGTGGCCCCGCGAACCTGTGCAGCCGTAAGCCCGTTACGAGCAGGAACTCCAGTAGGCGTAGGCCCTTGAGGAGCCGCCGCAGGCGTCCCGTACGGCTGCTGCTGGGGCTGCTGCATGACCGGCATCTGCTGCGACACCTGGGCCAACTGCTCCGGCATCTGCGCGACGGGCTGCATCGGCATCTGCGGAGCCTGCGCCGCGGCCACCATCGGCTGGTACTGCGGCTGGGGTTGGGGCTGCGGCACGGGCTGGGGCACAGGCTGCGGCTGAGGCACCGCGGCGGCCGGTGCCTGCATGGGCACGGGCTGCGGCTGCATCTGCGTGATCGCGGCGGGCATCTGCATGCCGGCGCCGTTGGTCGCGCCGACGAGGCGGTCCACGGCCGCCGTACCCGAGCTGTAGCTGGTCCCTGTGCTCAGCTCGGGTACGGCGGCTCCCCTCCTGGTCCCGTAGAGCACCTGTTCCAGGCCGGACACCAGGCGACGCACGTCCACCTGGGGGCGCACCACGAGCCGCAGGAAGCGGCTGGACGAACCGATCTTGTTGCCGCACTCGCGGACCAGGATGCGGTGCTCGGTGAGCATCCGGTCCCGGACCACGGTCCCCTCGGCGCCGACGGGAAGGCGTACGAAGAGGAAGTTGCCCTGCGACGGATAGACCGTCAGGCCGGGCAGCGCGGAGAGATGGCTCGCCATGTCGAGCCGGTCGCGGCGCACCTGCTGGAGGCTCTGCGCGTACTCCGCGCCGTGCTCCTTGAGGATGAACACCACGTGTTCGGCGAAGGCGTTGAGGTTCCACTTGGGCAGCATCGAGCGGATGCGCCCGGCGAGGGCGGGGTTGGCGACGAGGTAGCCGAACCGTATGCCGTGCAGACCGAAGTTCTTGCCGAGGCTGCGCAGGACGACCACGTTGGGGCGGATCATCGCCTCTTGTACGACGCTGGGTTCGACCTCGGCGTCGGCGAACTCCAGGAACGACTCGTCGATGACGATGAGGTCGAGGTCGGCCATCGCGTCCATGAACTGGACGAGCGCCTGCTTGTGCTGGAAGCCGCCGTCGGGGTTGTTCGGGTTGCAGATGACGGCGACCTTGGTGTTGCGCTTGCGGATGAACTCGGCGTACTGCGCGAGGTCCAGGGCGAAGCCGTTGGACTCCTGGAGCGGGAACATGTCGACCCGCTTGCCGGTCTCCATGGGCTGGTCGGTCCAGCGGCCGAAGGTGGGGACGGGGATGGCGAGGGACTCGCGGACGAGCAAGTGGTCGATCCAGGTGATCAGTTCGGTGGAACCGTTGCCCATCGCGACGCAGCTCGGCGGGAGTTGGAGCAGATTGCAGAGCTCGGCCGTGATGGTGTCGGCGCTGCTCGGGTAGTACGTGATGATCTCGCGCAGCCGGGCCGCCATCTGGTCGAACATGGCGGGCGTGGGGAAGTACGGGTTGCACGGGATGCAGAAGTCCACGGGGCCGGTGCCGTCGCTCTCACGCGCCAGCGCTGCCATCGACGGGCTGTGCGCCGCCGTACTGCGGAACAGCGAGGTGACGTTGGAGTCGGCCAATGGAACCTCCGTATGAAGGCGGGCCCGGCGGGGACGACCGGGCCCGTCGTCTTGGGTGGCCCGCGCGGGGGAGCACGGGCCGCCCTTGAATACGGAGACGAGTGTGGCGCTGTTCAACGGATGTGAAATTAGTGTGAGTTCGGGAACCCCTGGCCCGAACCTTGCGTCAGGCGCTGAACGTGTGGATCGTCGACGTCCGGTACGTCTGACCCGGCCTCAGCACGGTCGACGGGAAGTTCGCGTGGTTCGGCGAGTCCGGGAAGTGCTGGGTCTCCAGGCACAGTGCGTCGCCCTGGCGGTAGGTGTGGCCGCCGGTGCCGGTCAGGGTGCCGTCGAGGAAGTTGCCGGTGTAGAACTGAAGCCCCGGCTGGTCGGTGGCGATCTTCAGGGTGCGGCCGGAGTGCGGGTCGTGCAGGGTCGCGGCGTGCTCGGGCTTCGCGGTGATGCCCTTGTCGAGTGCCCAGTTGTGGTCAAAGCCCTTGGCCTGCACCTGCTGGACGTGGCCGGCCCGGATGTCGCGCCCGATCGGCTTGGTCTTGCGGAAGTCGAACGGGGTGCCGGAGACCTTGGCCAGTTCGCCCGTGGGGATCAGCCCCGAGTCGGTGGGCGTGTAGCGGGTGGCGGGGATCGTGAGCTCGTGGTTCTCGATCGTGCCGCTGCCCTCGCCGGCGAGGTTCCAGTAGACGTGGCTGGTGAGGTTGACGACCGTGGCCTTGTCGGTGGTGGCCTCGTAGTCGATGCGCCAGTCGCCGTGCCTGTTGAGCGTGTACGTCACCTTCACCTTGAGGGTGCCCGGGTAGCCCATCTCGCCGTCGACGCTGGTGTAGTACAGGTGCAGGCCGACGTCGGAGCCGGCGGTGAAGCCCTCGACGTCCCAGATGTGCTTGTCGAAGCCCTGGGTGCCGCCGTGCAGGCTGTTGACCCCGTCGTTGACGGAGAGCTGGTAGCTCTTGCCGTCGAGGGTGAACTGGCCCTTGGCGATGCGGTTGCCGTAGCGGCCGATCAGCGCGCCGAAGTACGGGGTCTTCGCCACGTAGTCGGCGATGTTGTCGAAGCCGAGCGAGACGTTGGCGTACTTGCCGTGCCGGTCCGGGAGTTCCAGGGACTGGACGACCCCGCCCCACGACAGCACCTTGAGCCGGGTGCCGCCGTTCTCCAGCGACCAGCGGTAGACCTTGCTGCCGTCGGCGAGGGTGCCGAAGAGTTCCTTCACGGGCTTTCTGCCTCCCGAGGCCGCCTGCGCCGTACCTGTACCGAGGGTGCTCGCGGCGATACCGGCGGCTGCCGCGCCTGCAATGACCGTGCGTCTGTTCAGTTCCATCGAGCGGCTCCTGCACATGGAAGGGGCCCCGCCGTGCTGTGCGAATGACAGACGTGCGGGGCCCGGGCTGAAGTTACGAACCGGACTTGCGTTTGTTCCACACGTCGAAGCCGACCGCGGCCAGCAGGGCGAGGCCCTTGATGACCTTCTGCCAGTCGGTGCCGACGCTGAGGAGGTTCATGCCGTTGTTCAGCACGCCGAGGACGAGACCGCCGATGATGGCGCCGAAGACGGTGCCGACACCGCCGCTCATGGACGCACCACCGATGAACGAGGAGGCGATGGCCTCCAGTTCGTAGCCGTCGCCCGCCTTCGGCGAGGCCGCGTTGAGGCGGGCGGTGATCACCAGACCCGCCAGGGCCGCGAGCACGCCCATGTTCAGGAACACCTGGAAGGTGACGCGCTTGTCCTTGACGCCGGACAGCTTCGCGGCCGGCAGATTGCCGCCGATCGCGTAGATGTGGCGGCCGAAGACGGAGTTGCGCATCACATAGCCGTAACCGGCCACCAGGACCGCGAGCACGATCAGGATGATCGGCGCGCCGTTGTAGCTGGCGAGCAGCAGCGTCAGCCAGGCGATCGCGGCGACGATGACGACGAGCTTGAGGAGGAACAGCTTCGTCGGCGCCACGTCGAGCGAGAACTCCTGCTGGCGGCGCCGGTCGCGGAACTCCTGCCACACCACCGCGGCGATCATCACGAGGCCCAGCAGCAGCGTGATGTTGTGGTAGTTGGTGTTCGGGCCGACCGCGGGCAGGAAGCCGTTGCCGAACTTCTGGAGCCCGTTGGGGAAGGGGCCCAGCGTCTGGCCCTGGAGGAGGATCTCGGTGAGGCCGCGGAAGAGCAGCATCCCGGCGAGTGTGACGATGAACGACGGTATGCCCGCGTAGGCGATCAACAGCCCCTGTATCGAGCCCGCCACCGCGCCCATCAGCAGGCACAGCACCAGCGCGATCGGCCACGACACCTGGTGATTGACCATCAGGACCGCGGCGAAGGCGCCCACGAACGCCGTGAGCGAGCCGACCGACAGGTCGATGTGCCCGGCGATGATGACCAGCATCATGCCGATCGCGAGGATCAGGATGTAGCTGTTCTGAAGCACCAGGTTGGAGACGTTGCGCGGCAGCAGCAGGTCCCCGCCGGTCCAGATCTCGAAGAGGACCATGATCAGGCCGAGGGCGATCAGCATGCCGTACTGCCGCATGTTGCGCCGCAGTCCGTCCAGGACCAGCCACAACAGGCCGCCGCCCGCGCCCGATCCGTCCTTGCCCGGCGGTGCCGCGGCCGGGATCTTGTCGGTGACGTCCGTGCTCATCGCGTTACCTCTTTGTCCTTCGTCATCTGGCGCATCAGCACTTCCTGCGTGGCCTCGGCCCGGGGCACCTCACCGGTCAGCCGGCCCGCCGCCATCGTGTAGATGCGGTCGCACATGCCGAGCAGCTCCGGCAGTTCGGAGGAGATGAAGACCACCGCCTTGCCCTCGGCGGCGAGTTGGTCGATGACCGTGTAGATCTCGTACTTGGCGCCCACGTCGATGCCGCGCGTGGGCTCGTCCAGGATCAGCACCTCGGGACCTGCGAAGATCCACTTGCTGAGGACGACCTTCTGCTGGTTGCCGCCGGACAGCTTGCCCACCGGCTCGAAGACCGTCGGCGCCTTGATGTTCATGGACGTGCGGAACCGCTCGGCGACCTGCCGCTCCTCGTGCTCGTCCACCACACCGCGCTTGGCGACCTTGCTCAGGGCGGTCAGCGAGATGTTCCGGTTGATGGTGTCGATGAGGTTCAGGCCGTAGTGCTTACGGTCCTCCGTGACGTAGGCGATGCCGTGCTCGACGGCCTCAGCGACCGACTTGGTGCGGATCTCCTGGCCGTCCTTGAGGACCGTGCCGCCGGCGTACCGGCCGTAGGAGCGCCCGAAGACGCTCATGGCGAGTTCGGTGCGGCCGGCGCCCATGAGTCCGGCGATGCCGACGATCTCGCCCCTGCGCACATTTATCGACACATCGTCAACTACCTTGCGCTGCTGGTCGATCGGGTGGAACACCGTCCAGTCCCGGATCTCCAGCGCGGGTGCCGCCTCGGGTTCGCCCGCGTACGGGGTGCGCTCGGGGAAGCGGTGGTCGAGGTCGCGGCCGACCATGCCGGAGATGATCCGCTCCTCGGTCGTCTCCGGCGCCTTCACGTCGAGGGTCTCGATCGAGCGGCCGTCGCGCAGGATCGTCACCGAGTCGGCGACCCTGCGGATCTCGTTGAGCTTGTGGGAGATGATGATCGAGGTGATGCCCTGGTTCTTCAACTCCAGGATGAGGTCGAGGAGTTTGCCGCTGTCCTCGTCGTTCAAAGCCGCCGTCGGCTCGTCGAGGATGAGCAGCTTCACCTTCTTCGACAGCGCCTTCGCGATCTCCACCAGCTGCTGCTTGCCCACGCCGATGTCGGCGACGCGGGTCTCCGGGTGGTCGCTCAGCCCCACCCGGCGCAGCAGTTCGGTGCCGTGCCGCAGGGTCTCGCTCCAGTTGATGAGCCCGCGCGTGGCGTGCTCGTTGCCGAGGAAGATGTTCTCCGCGATCGACAGGAACGGCACCAGCGCCAGTTCCTGGTGGATGATGACGATGCCTCGGTGCTCGCTTGCCCGGATGTCGCGGAAGCGGCACTCCTCCCCTTCGAAGAGGATGTCGCCCTCGTAACTGCCGTGCGGATGGACGCCGGAGAGCACCTTCATCAAGGTGGACTTCCCGGCGCCGTTCTCACCGCAGATGGCATGGACCTCGCCCTGACGGACCGTCAGTGAGACGTCCGACAGCGCTTTGACACCGGGAAAGGTCTTGACGATCGAGCGCATTTCCAGGACGGGTCCCGCCATGGTCGTGCCTTCCAATCAGGTGTGGGGTGGGGTAACGGGCCGCGGGACTACTTGAGTTGCGCGTCCGTGTAGTACCCGCCCTTGACCAGCACGTCCTCGTAGTTGGACTTGTCCACGCTCACCGGCTGGAGCAGGTAGGCCGGGACGACCTTGGTGCCGTTGTCGTAGGTCTTGGTGTCGTTGGTCTGCGGCGTCTTGCCGTTGAGCACGTCGTCGATCATGGTGTCGGCGACCTTGGCGAGCTCACGGGTGTCCTTGTAGACGGTCTGCGTCTGCTCGCCCGCGATGATCGACTTCACCGACGCCAGCTCGGCGTCCTGGCCGGTGATCACCGGCAGCGGCTTGCTCGCGGAACCGTAGCCGTCCGACTTCAGCGCGGACAGGATGCCGATGGAGATGCCGTCGTAGGGCGAGAGCACCGCGTCGACCCGGCCGGTCTTGTAGGAGCCGGTGAGGATGTCCTCCATGCGGTTCTGCGCGGTGGTGCCGTCCCAGCGCAGCGTGGTCACCTTGTTGAGCGCGGTCTGCCCGGACTTGACGACCAGTTCCTTCTTGTCGATGTACGGCTGGAGCACGCTCATCGCGCCGTTGAAGAAGTACTTGGTGTTGTTGTCGTCGTTCGAGCCGGCGAACAGCTCGATGTTGAACGGGCCCTTCTTGCCGCTGTCCAGACCCAGCTTCTGGATCAGGTAGTTGCCCTGGAGCACGCCGACCTTCGTGTTGTCGAAGGAGGCGTAGTAGTCGACGTTCTTCGTGCCGAGGATCAGGCGGTCGTAGGCGATGACCGGGATCTTCGCGTCGGCCGCCTCCTGGAGCACGTTGTTCAGGGACTTGTTGTCGATCGCCGCGATGATCAGGCCCTTGACGCCCTGGGTGATCATGTTCTCGATCTGGGACACCTGGGTGTCCGGGTCGTCCTCGCCGTAGACCAACTTGGTCTTGTAGCCCTTGGACTTGAGGTCCTTGACCATGTTGTCGCCGTCGGAGATCCAGCGTGCGGAGGACTTCGTCGGCATCGCGATGCCGATCGTGCCGCCCTTGGCGCTGCCCGCCTTCTCCTTGCTGCCGCCCGAGCCACTCTGGCCGCAGGCGGACAGGGTCAGCGCGAGGGTGGCGGCGCCGGCTATGAGGGGAAGGGCGCTTCTGCGGATGCGCATGTGAACTGGCCTCATTCTTCTCGTCGTTGAGAGGTGCAGCGAGTGCGTGGGGGGTGGTTCGGAATGCGGGGAGTGTTTTGTTTCGGGGTGGTGCGGTTGTGTTGTGTGGTGCGGGCCCGGTGGGGGCTGGTCGCGCCCCGCGGCGGAGCCGCAATTCGATACAGCCCCGCGCCCCTACCTACTGGGCCCGGTGTTTACAGGTGCGGGTGATGCCGGGTGCCGTGGAAACTGGGCCGCGTTGACAAGGGGCGCGGGGAACTGCGCGACCAGCCCCCACGCACCCGCGGCCCCCGATGCTCAGGCCGTGGCAGCCTCGACGGGGAAACGGTTCAAAGACCCCGGCAACCTGGAACCCAGCGGAGCCATGTCACCGTCCGCGCCGTGCCGCGCCAGCAGGTCGAGGGCGAGACGGCCCCGGCGGACCCGCTCGCGGGCCGTGTCGAGGGTGACGTCCCGCAGATGGGTGCCCCACGGATAGATACCGGGGGCCTTGGAGAGGCCGAACTTCAGGTACAGAGGGGCCCCGCGGCGGATCAGCTCCGCGACCTCGTACATCCGGATGTAGCCACCGAGGTCGTCCGGCGCCTCGATGTACATGTCCATCGGAGCCGCCGACACCCGCCGGATCTCGGTGAGGTGATCGAGCGTCAGATCGCTGGGCACGTTGAGCGAGTCGGCGCCCAGCTGCTCGTAGACCGCGTACGCGGCCGGGTTGACCGGACCGATCAGCGCCGACACCTTGAGCGTGGTGTCGGCCGGGATGATCCCGGCGATCCGCGCCCGGTGCAGCGTCCACAGCACGCCCTCGTCGGCGACGAGCAGGCACTTGACGCCCAACTCCGTTGCGCGGACGGCGTCTTCGATGCAGCCGGCGACCGCGTCGTGACCCCGGGCGCGCAGACCGCCGCCGCGCGAGTCGGAGCGGACCGAGCCGCCGATGTCCCAGGTCCCGCGCGGACCGGTGAACAGGCAGAGCTCGATGTCGCGTTCGGCCGTCGCCTCGACCATCTCGGTGATCTCGGAGTCGGTCAGCATCCACACGCCGCTGCCCTGGCTGATCCGGTGGATCGGCACGTCGAGGCGCGAGGACTCCTTGAGGATGACCGCCAGCGCCTCGGGACCCTCGCAGGAGGGGATCTCGGTGCGCCAGCGACCGCCGCCGGGGAACGTGTGCGGCGAGGCGTCGGCGGGGTCGAGGGCGGGCGCGCCCAGGCCGAGCGCGGAGAGCGCCTGCTCCCCGGGCCTGCGGGCTGCCGTGGCGGTGTCGGTCACTGGCTGTCCTTCGTGTTCGGTATTTCGGACGCGGTTCGCGGCTCGGGGTAAGAAAAAAACGGTGGTGGTACGTCGGCACGGGGTGGTCAGGACACCCCGTGCCGACGTACGGCTGGGGGTTTCCTACGGCCGCAGCAGCACCTTGCCGACCTTCGGATCGCCGGACCCCACCAGCTCGATGGCCTGCGGGAACTCGGCGAGCGGCAGCTCATGGGTCACCAGGGGAAGCGGATCGAGCAGCCCCGCCCCGAACACCCGCACCGTGTGCGCCCAGGCGTCCGGCGGTGCCCCGAAGACGGTGTGCACCTCCAGCTGCCGTACGACGAGATCGGTCGGGTCGAGACCCTCCGCACCCGGCGCCGGGATACCGGTCAGGACCAGGCGTCCGCCGCGCCGGAGCAGGGAGGCCGCCGTACGGGCCGCGTCCGCCGAGCCGGCGGTCTCGATCACCACGTCGAAGTCGTCCGGGAGCGGTTCGTTCTTGGTACGGAAGTCCGTCGCGCCGAACTGCCGCGACAGGGCCGCGCGGTCGGGGCGGGAGCCCACCACGAGCAGTTCCGCGGGGGAGTTCGCCTTGAGGAACTGGATCGCGAACATGCCGAGGGTTCCGGTGCCGACGACCGCTGTTCTCTCACCCGGCCGTGCGTTCGCCTTCAGTGCCGCCGCCGCGATGCAGGCCGCCGGCTCCAGCAGCGCCGCCGCCGTCAGGTCGGCCTCGTCCGGGAGGACATGGAGCAGCCGGGCGGGGAGCGTGAGCGTGGTGGCCATCGCGCCGGGCTGGGTGAAGCCCGTCTCCTCGTAGCCCGCCGAGCACAGCGTCGTCTCGCCCGCGTGACAGCGGTCGCACACCTGGCAGTTGCGGAAGCCCTCGCCGACCACCTTGCGGCCGACCAGACTTGACGGCACCCCGGCGCCGACCGCCTCCACCGTGCCGGACCACTCGTGGCCCGGCGTCAGCGGGTAACGGACGTAGCCCTCGGGCCTGTTGCCCTGGTACACCTCGCGGTCGCTGCCACAGATGCCGACCGCGTGCACGCGCACGAGCGCCTCGCCCGCGTCCGGCTGCCGGGGCTCGTGCGAGACCAGGCTGTGCTCGCCAGGTCCCGCGATCACGACCGCCGTGCTCACTTCGAGCCCTTCGGCTTGCGCTGCTCCCAGCCGTCCGCCCACAGGTCGAACCGGGCCTGCTGCTGCGGGAATTCGGCCGCCGCGTCGACGTCCAGCTCGACGCCGAGACCGGGCGCGTCGGAGCGGTGGAAGTAGCCGTCGATCACCTGCGGGGCACCCTTGACGACCTTCTTGATCTCCGCATCCGCGAAGTCGTTGAAGTGCTCCAGGATCTTGAAGTTCGGCGTGGAGAAGCCGACTTGGAGCGAGGCCGCGGTCAGCACCGGTCCGCCGACGTTGTGCGGGGCGACCAGGATGTAGTGCGCCTCGGCGGTCGCCGCGAGCTTGCGGGTCTCCCAGATGCCGCCGATGTGACCGACGTCGGGCTGGATGATGTCGACGGCCTGGCTCTCGAACAGCTCGCGGAACTCGACGCGGTCGTGGATGCGTTCACCCGTGGCGACCGGGATGTCCACCTTGGCGGCGACCTTCTCCAGCGCCTTCAGGTTCTCCGGCGGGCAGGGTTCTTCCAGCCAGGCCGGCTTGAAGGGCGCGAGCTCGTGCGCGAGCCGTACCGCGGTGGACGGCGAGAACCGGCCGTGCATCTCCAGCATCAGCTCGGCGTCCGGGCCGATCGCGTCCCGTACGGCCTCGATGAGCGAGACGGCGTACAGGGTCTGCTCGTGGTCGAGCTCGAAGTGCCCGGTCCCGAACGGGTCGATCTTCAGCGCCTTGTAGCCGCGCTCCATGACCCCCTGGGCGGCCTTGTGATAGGCCTCCGGGGTCCGCTCGGTGGTGTACCAGCCGTTGGCGTACGCCTTGACCTTGTCGGTGACCTTGCCGCCGAGCAGCTGCCACACCGGCACACCCAGGGCCTTGCCCTTGATGTCCCAGCAGGCCATCTCGATGACGGCGATGCCGGACATGACGATTTCGCCCGCACGGCCGTAGTCGCCGTACTTCATCCGGCGTACGAGGTCTTCCACGGCGAACGGATCGGATCCGAGAATGTGGTTTGCCTCGGCCTCGCGCAGGTAACCGATCAGCGCGTCGGTGTGGCCCAGCATCCGGGTCTCGCCGACGCCGGTGACGCCCTCGTCGGTGTGCACTTGGACGTACGTCAGATTGCGCCATGGCGTCCCGACCACGTGCGTGCTGATTCCCGTGATGCGCACGGCAGATGCCCCCTGTGCTCTTCGGTGCTGTTCGAAATTTCGGCTCACGTTCGAAATGCTGGGCAGACAGTAAGGACGGCGGGGCTGGGGTGTCAATGGGTCGAACAAGTAACGGTTTCGGCAAGGGGGTCGATCGTCGGGTCGGTCCCGGCCGGGTCCCGATGGGGTCCCGATGGGGTCCTTGTCGGGTTCCGGTCGGTTCGGCGCGCGGTTCCTTGCACAATTTTCACAGCCGTGACTATGAACGTTACCTGTGAGGAACTTAGTCTTCCCGCGTCATGGACTACTGCCACCCCTGCGGCCGGCACCTGAACGGCGCCCTCGCGTGCCCGGGGTGCGGCGCGTCCGCCGAAGTGCCCGTTGTGTCAACTCCTGCCTACGAGGCGGGAGCTGACGTGCGTTCGCAAACGGACGGTGGAGGCGACCGGACTGCCGACACCGGTGAGTCGGACGAGGAGCACGGCGCCGAACACGAGGGGCGTGCCGCACGGCGGAGGAACCGCGGGCGGGGTGACAGCGATGGTGACGGTGACGCCGAGGGCCCGGAGGCGGTGGGCGCGAGTCGTCGCGATCGCAAGGCCGCCGCACATCGCCGGCGGCGGCGCCGGATGCTGCTCGTCACGGCCGGGTTCGTGCTCGCGGCCGGTGGGCTGAGTCTGGCCGAGCTGGGCACCGACGCGCCGTTCTCGACCGCGAAGCCCGCGGCGCCGGGCGACGCGTCCGCGGAGGGCGCGGCGTCCTCGGAGGCGAGCGGTACGGCCGAGCCGCTGGGCGACACGAAGACCGCGGGCGCGGGTGCCGGCTCGGCGTCTCCGGACGCGTCGGCGTCCCGGTCGGCTTCGCCTTCGGAGTCGGAGACGGGGGCGAAGAGTCCCTCCGCGTCGCTGAAGCCGACGACCGCCGCCGGTGACACGTCCCCCACGTCGACGTCCGTGACGGACCCGACGACCACTCCGACCTCGGAGCCGTCGTCCTCGGATCCGAGTCCTACGCCGTCGCCTTCGGAGACGTGCAAACAGATCCTTTGGTGGTGCTCCTGAGCCGTTCGGCTTGGGGGGTCGGGGTCCGGTTCGCGGTGCGGTTCGGGGTCCGGTTCGCGGGCGAACGGTCAGATTTCCAGCATCCGTCGTAGCAGGCCTCGGAGCGCGAGTCTTTCGTCGTCCGACAGTCCGGCGAGCGGTTCTCGGGCGAAGCGCAGTGATTCGCGCAGGCTACGGGCCACCCGGCGCCCCTCGTCCGTCGCCGCCGCCAGCTTCACCCGCCGGTCGGCGGGATCGGGGCGGCGCTCCACCAGGCCTCGCGTCTCCAGCCGGTCCACGATCCCGGTGACGTTCGACGGCTCGCACTTCAGCTTCTGCGCCAGCTTGCGCATCGGCAGCGGTTCCAGGGACAGCAGGCTCAGTAGCCGCGCCTGCGCGCCGGTCAGCGAGTGGTCGCCCGCCGCCTCCTCGTAGTCCTCGTAGAACCGCGCCACGACATCGCCGATCAGCTCGACGACCTCCAGGGTCACGGGGTCGGCGCGGCGCGTCCTGTCGGAGCGCGTCTCGGAGCGCGTCTTTTCGGGTGTGGACATGCGCTCCAGCGTACCCCGTTACTTGACATCATGAAATATTCAGAGGCATGGTTGTTTCAGGTACTGAAGTATTTGAACGCCATGCATTGAGGAAAGGCACTTGTGATGATCAACCGCGAATGGCACCTGCTCAGCCGCCCGGTCGGCTGGCCGAAGCCCGAGGACTTCGCCCTGGTGGAGACCGAGACCCGCACCCCGGGTGAGGGCCAGGTGCTGGTGCGGAACAAGTACCTCTCCGTCGACCCGTACATGCGCGGCCGGATGAGCGCCGCGAAGTCGTACGTCGCCCCGTTCGAGCTCGGCAAGGTCATGCAGGGCGGTGCGGTCGGCGAGGTCGTCGAGTCCAACGCCGAGGGCGTCGCCGTCGGCGACCACCTGCTGCACTTCGGCGGCTGGCGCGAGTACGCGACCATCGACACCAAGGGCACCGTCAAGGTCGACCCCGACCTCGCCCCGCTCTCCACCTACCTCGGCGTCCTCGGCATGACCGGCCTCACCGCCTACGCCGGGCTGCTGCGCACCGCCTCCTTCAAGGAGGGCGACTCGGTCTTCGTCTCCGGTGCGGCTGGCGCCGTGGGCAGCCAGGTCGGGCAGATCGCCAAACTCAAGGGTGCGTCGAGGGTTGTTGGATCCGCTGGGTCCGACGAGAAGGTCAAGCTGCTTGTGGAGGAGTACGGGTTCGACGCCGCCTTCAACTACAAGAACGGGCCGGTGAGTCAGCAGCTGCGTGAGGCTGCTCCGGGTGGTGTCGACGTCTACTTCGACAACGTCGGGGGTGAGCATCTCGAGGCTGCGATCGGTTCGTTGAACGAGCGTGGGCGCATTGCCATTTGCGGGATGATTTCTGTGTACAACAGCACCGAGCCGGCTCCCGGACCGAAGAACCTCGGACGGCTCATCCAGACCCGGGGGCGCATCGAGGGGTTCCTCGTCGGCGACCACTACGACCTTCAGCCGGAGTTCGTCCGGGAGGTCGGGGCCTGGGTGGCTTCCGGTGAGCTGAAGTACCGGGAGACCGTCGTCGAGGGGATCGAGAACAACCTTGAGGCGTTCCTGGGGCAGCTGCGGGGGGACAACACGGGGAAGATGATCGTCAAGCTGTGAGTGGGCGGCGTTGGGTGGGCGCCGTTCGCACCTCTTTTGGTTCGGTCGCCTTCGGGGCGCCTTGAGCCGGTGTCGAGAGGCCCACCGTGCTCAGCCCTTCGGGCCTCCGCGCGCTGGGCCTCTCGACACCGGCGCGCCCCTGCGGCTCCCTCTCGGCCGGTGTCGTGGGGACAGAACAAGTGGGTGGGCCCTCGCCGTTGGGTGAGGGTTTGCGCCGTTGGTTCAGCCGGCCAGTGTTGATTGGTGGGCGGCTTGTACGAAGCGTTGGTTTTCTGGGGCCGGGCCGCCGGGGAGGCGGAAGCGGCGGCGGGTGTAGCCGTAGGTCAGGCCGGTGCGGGGGTCGGCGAAGGCCTGGGAGCCGCCGGCGCCGCTGTGGCCGATCGTGCCGGCGCTCAGGAACGGGTACCAGGTGCTCGCCGTCGCCTGGAAACCGAGGCCGTACGCCCGGTGCATGCCGGTGATCATGTCGTGGCCGACCGAGTGGAGCTGGCCGAACTCCGCGACCGTGTCCGGCTTCAGGAGCGGGGCCCGGTCCTCGACCACGCTGATCGTCGCCGCGTAGAGGCCGGCCAGGCCGCGTGCCGATGCCACTCCGCCGACCGATGCTGGGCCCTTGGCGCGGATGGGTGTCTGGTTGGGGAGCGATACGAGGTCGGTGGGCTGGGCCGCGTGTTCGTTGAAGGCGATGCCGGTGAGGCTGCGGCGGTCATCCGGTTCCGCAGCGACCAGGGCCGGTTCGTCGGGGGAGGGGAGCGGTGGTTGGGTGGTGCGGAAGCGGGGCTCTTGGGTGGTGGGGAGGCCCAGGTGGAAGTCCAGGGCGTAGGGGGCGCGGACTCGTTCCTCGTACACGTCCTGGAGTGAACGGCCTGTCGCTCGTCTCACGATCTCGCCGGTCAGGGCGCCGATCACCAGGGCGTGATAGCCGAAGGCCGTGCCGGGGCGCCAGAACGGGCGCTGGTCGGCGAGGCGTTCGGCGACCGCCCGGTCGTCGGCCAGTTCGTCGAGGGTGAAGCCGGTGTCCGTGCCGATCAGGCCCGCCCGGTGCGCGAGCAACTCGCGTAGAGTCAGCGCGCCTTTGCCCTCGGATGCGAACTCCGGCCAGTAGTAGGTGACTTTGCGGTCCAGTTCGAGGGTGCCGTCCTGGACCAGCAGGGCCACCACGAGGTGGGCCGCGCCCTTGGTGGACGAGAACACGCCGTAGAGGGAGTTGCCGGAGGTGGTGGGTGGTCCGGCCCAGAGGTCTACGACCTGTCGGCCGTGGACGTATGCGCACAACTGGCCTTCGTAGTCCGCGCGTTCCGTCGACACGAACGCGGCGAACTCCTCCCGGACTGTCTCGAAGCCGTCGGCTACGGTGCCGTGGATCTCCTGGGTCATCCGCTCTCCTCAACTGATCCGCTGCTCGCGTGTGCCATGGTGAACAACGCCTGTCCGACCTGCGGGAGTTCCCCCTCGGACCTCCTCCTGGTCCCGGAGATCGGTACGGCGAGGGGCACCTGTTCGACTCAATGGGCCAGGGAAGACGCGGGGAAGGTGTTGGTGTCACCGATGCCCGGATGTCGCATTCAGGGGGGTGGGGAGTGGGCATGCTGAGCACAGGTACCGGGCGGTCGGCGGCGGGCGGCGGGTGCGTGGAGAGGGGTTCCCATGGCGACTATTCCTTCGCTTCCCAGCAGGGACGAGATGTTGCGCATGGCGCGCAGCACCACCGACATCACCGGGCAACTCCTGGACACCGCCGGGAACATCACCAGAATCGCCATCAACACCCTTGATCCACGGGACGGTTCGGGTGCCGAGGCGCTGCGGGTGCTGCGGGAGACCACCGCGGAACTGGCCGAGGCGAGTGCGTCGCCGCAGGCCCAGGAGGCGTTCTATCGGATCGTCGATACCTTGACGCGGCTCGGTACGACCGGTGCGCCGCTGGCCGTGCATCCGGTGAGTCAGCCGGCGCAGGTGTTGTTGGGTGTGCTCGGGGACAGCCTGTTGCCCGTTCTGGACGCGGTGGAGCCGGCGGTCGAGGAGTTCGCCGCCGCGCTCGGCGATCTGGTCGAGGCTGCCTCCCCGTTGCTGCCCGCGGCGGCGGGCGTGGCGGCCGGCGTACTGCTCGCCCTCACCCCGCTGCTCCGCGCGGCGGCCGACGCCCTGGCCGACTCCTCCCCCGAACTCCGGCGCATCGCCGAGGCGTTGACGGCCGCGCTGGCTCCGCTGCTGCCCCCGCAAGTGGCTCTTGTGCAACGGGCCGCGACCGCGGGCGCGAAGGTCCTCCGTGCCGCCCTCCCGCCCCTCGCCGACCTCACGGAGGCCGCGGCGGCGACCACGAAGACGGCCGTGCCGGTGGTGGTCGCGGGCGAGGAGCTGTTCGTCTCCGCCCTGGAGAGGGTTCAGCCGGTCCTGCTGGCCGCTGCCTTTCGTGCGGGGCGGGTGGCCCGGGCGACTGCGGTCCGGGTGACCGCCGCGGTGTCACCTGCGGCGGACCGGGGGGTCGTGGTGGCGGTGTCGACGGCCTAGGGGACAGGCCCGCGCCCCGTCCGACCCGGCCGGCGCCGACCCTGCGTAAAGTTCTCCCCATGCATGATCTTGGGGCGGGATTCGGCTATCTCCTGAAGGGCCAGCGCTGGGTGGCCCGGCACGGGCGGCAGTACGGGTTCGGGCTGGTTCCCGGGCTGATCACGCTGGTTCTGTACGTCGCGGTGCTGGTCGCGCTCGCGGTGTGGGGTGACGACTTCGTCGGCTGGGCCACGCCCTTCGCGGACGACTGGTCGAGCCCGTGGCAGGGGCTGTTCCGCGGCTTCCTCACCGTCGTTCTGTTCGTACTGGCCCTGCTGCTCTCGGTGTTGACCTTCACGGCGGTCACCCTGCTGATAGGGCAGCCCTTCTACGAGACCCTCTCCGAGAGGGTCGACCGGGACGTCTCACCCGACGGCACGGCCCCCGAGTCCGGTCTCCCGCTCTGGCGGGAGGTGTGGATCTCGGCCCGGGACAGCCTGCGTGTTCTCGTGCGTGCGCTGGTGTGGGGCGTTCTGCTCTTCGCGCTGGGGTTCCTGCCGTTCGTCGGGCAGACCGTCGTTCCGGTGATCGGGTTCTTCGTCACCGGGTTCTTCCTCACCGAGGAACTGACGGCCGTCGCCCTCCAGCGGCGAGGCGTCGACCTCCGCGCCCGCCTCGCCCTCCTCCGTGCCCGCAAGCCCCTGATCTGGGGCTTCGGCACCCCCCTCGGCCTCGCCTTCCTGGTCCCGTTCGTCGCCGTCTTCCTGATGCCGGGTGCGGTGGCGGGGGCGACGATGATGGCCCGGGACCTGCTGGGTGAGGAGACCGAGGGGAGCGACGAGGGGGAGGACACGGAGAGCGGGCCTGCGTCAGTCGACGGCTGACGCGTTCATCGCCGCCGTCACCATCGCCCTGACCTGCGCGATGATGTCCAACCGGTTCTGTATGAAGTCAGGGTCGGTGATCGTCCCGGTTGTCGGGTTCGTGTTGCCGGTTCCGAACTGCAGTACCGGTGTGTGGATGTGTCCGCCGGGCAGCGAGTCGTGCAGGCCCAGCCGGTCCCGCAGCAGGGTCGCGCGGTAGGCGATCTCGTTGGAGAGGTAGTTGCCGCCGCCACCGGCGCGGGCCGTGGAGCCGTCGGTCGGGCCGTTCGGCTGTACGACGGGAGTCGTCCCGCCCGCCGGGATCTCGGTGACCTCGGTGTGGTCGTAGACGGGGAAACGCCCGGTGTTCGCGGCCACGATCGCCTTGTACGGCAGGGTCGTCGACGTCCACTGGGGCTGCGAGGCCGGGTCGGTGACCGGGATGGTCTCCGTGCGCGAGACGGTGTCGTTGTCCGGATAGCCGCCCCGCCAGGCCCCGTTGGTCCGCTCGACGTCGAACCGGCCCACCCGGCCCTGGCTCACGGTGGTGAACAGGTCCACCTTCGGGAGGTACGGCCGCAGCGTCCGCTCCACCGTTCCCTCCGCGAAGTCCGCCCAGCGCACGGGGAACATGGCCGTCTCGATGCGGGCCGGACCGTCCGCCGTCTGGATCACCGTGCCGTCGAGCGCGAGCGCGGTGGCCCCGGACGGGTTGGAGATCCTGATGTCCGCGTCCAGCGTGAACGGGTCGAAGCCGGTGACCAGGATCCGCTTGAGCCCCTTGTCGCGGGCCGGGTAGCGGATACTGCTCTGCCCGCGTGACGTCTGCTCCAACTGGCCCAGCAGTGCGGTCCGTTGGGCGGTGCTGATGCCGAACTCCGGTTCCCAGGTCCGGACTTCCCTGGTCATGCCCAACCGCGCCCAGTACAGCGGGCGGTCGTCGTCCCGGCTGAGGTCCCCGCCGGCCGGTCCTCGTCCCTGTGCGCGGTCGACCGCGCGCTGCCACAGGGCGGTTCCTTCGCGTACGACGATGCGGCGGGCCTGCGCGTAGCTGTGCGCCCCTTCGAGGGCTTGGGTGAACTCCGGTGCCACGGTGTCGAATCCGGAGTGTTCGAGGATCTCCTGGGGGACCGCCCTGTCGAGCCGTTGTTCCTCGACGGTCGGGGGGATTGTGGTGTCGGCCGCCGCCGTGCCGGTACCGGGGGCGGAGAAACCGGCCAGCAGGGCCAGTCCGAGGACGCCTGTCCGAACTCGTATGACGTTCAAAGTGGTTGAGGCCTTCCGTCGCAGTGGGGTGCGGTGCCGGACGGCCGCAGTATCGCGTGACGGGAGTGGTCTACGCCACGGGTGCGACCGATGATCCGATCCGTCTCGCCTCCTCGGCGAGCACCCCCAGGAACGCCTTCGTCGCCGGGGGCAGTGACCGGCCCCGTACCGTCGCCGCGTACACCGCCCGCGCCGGTGCCACCTCGTCCAGCACCGGCAGCAGTGCGATGTCCGGGCGCACGGAGTCGGCGGCGAGCGCCGGGACCAGGGCCACGCCGAGGCCCGCGGCGACGTAGCCCTCCTTGGCGGTCCACTCGCCGACGATGTGCGCGATGCGCGGGCTGAAGCCCTCGCGCAGGGCCGCTTCGAGGAGGGTGCCCTCGGGGTGTGCGCTGCCGGATATCCAGTCGCAGTCGGCGAGTTGGGCCAGCCGGACCGGCCCCTGCCCGGAGAGGGGGTGAGCGGTCGGCACGGCTACGTACAGCGACTCGTCGAGGAGGTGGTGGAGTTCGTAGGCTTCGAGCGGTGCTCGTCCGGTGGTCGAGACGATCGCCAGGTCCAGGTGTCCGGACGTCAGTCGCTCCAGGAGGCGTGGGGTGAGGCCCTCCTCGCGGGACAGGCGTATGCCTGGATGGCGGTCGCGGAAGGCGGCGAGGGTGCGGGGGACCAGTGCCGAGTCGGCCGTGGGGAACGCGCCGAACTGCACGTGCCCGCCCACGAGTTCGCGCAGTGCCGCCAGCTCGCGCCTGGCCCCGTGCAGCGATTCCGTGACGGCCTCCGCATGCGGGACGAGGACCCGGCCGGCCTCCGTGAGCCGCACGCCCCTCGGTAGCCGATCGAACAACTGGGCGCCGTCCAGGGCTGATTCGAGCGAGGAGATCTGGCGTGAGACGGCGGACTGGCTCCAGCCGAGCGACCGGGCGGCCACCGTGAACGAACCGTGCCGGGCCACCTCCAGGAACACCCGCAGCCACACGGTGGAGAGGTCCGGGCCGTCGTCATGCGGAATGGGCATGCCTGCCATGCTAGACATTCGCTTGTCGCACCGCAGGGCCGGACCTAGCGTCGACGCCATGCGCATCACCCTGGACAGCCCCGCCTCCGCACCCCAGCCCCTGAGCCCCTACTACTCCCAGGTCGCCCGCGTCGAACACGCCGACGGGAGCGCCCTGTTGTACCTCTCCAGCCAGATCGCGGAGGGCACCACGCTTGCCGAACAGAGTCGGGGTGTCTTCGAGACCATCGCCGCCCTGCTCCGGGCGCACGGCGCGACTCTGGCGGACGTCGTCAACATCCGCACCTACCTGACCGACATCACCGCGCTCGCCGAATACGGCGCCGTACGCAGGAAGTTCCTCACCGGGACCCCGCCCACCAGCATGACCTTCGAGGTGTCGCGGCTGTTCCGGCCGGAGGCCCTGGTCGAGGTCGAAGTCGTCGCCGCCGTGCCCGGGACGGAGTGATCCGCTCCGGGTGATACTGCCGCTCATGACGGCAGTGAAGACAGCGAAGGCAGCGAATCTCGGCGTGCTCTTCGCCATTGAGCTCGGTGCCCTGGTCGCCGTCGCCTACTGGGGGTTCACCCGGGATCTCGCCACCCCGCTGACCTGGCTGTTCGGCCTCGGCGCGCCCGTCGTGCTCGCCGTGCTGTGGGGACTGTGCGGTTCGCCCAAGGCCAGGTACAAGACACGCGGCGCCGGTCGGGTCGCCTTCGAGGTGGTGTGGTTCGGGGCGGGGGTCGCCGCGCTGGTCCTTGCCGGTGCCTACGACTGGGCGGTCGTCTTCGCCCTCGTGTGCGTGGCCGGCAAGACGCTCGCCGTCATCTGGCGGCAGACGTAGGGGAGTTGGACGGGGTCACGTCTCGCCCAGCAGGGTCAGGAAGTCGCGGAACGCCCCGGGCATGTCCACCGACTCCGGGTCCAGCAGCCACTGGTACTGGAGGCCGTCCATCACCGCGACCAGCAGGGGGGCCGTGCGCTCGGGGGTCAGGCCGTTCGGCAGGACGTCGCCGTACTCCGCGCGGAGCACCCCCGCCATGCTCGCCCGCACTCTGGCGTACCGCGCCGTGAAGTAGTCGCGCGCCGGGTGCCCCTCCGTGACGCTCTCGCCGAGGAGTGCGGAGAAGGTCTGGATGATCGCCGGCCGCATCGCGTTGTACTCGACCAGGGACGCGAGCAGGTCGATCCGCCACCGACTGTCCGGGACCGCGTCCCACTGGTCCCGTTCCTCCAGGACGGCGACCAGCAGCGCGTCCTTCGTGGGGAAGTAGTGCAGCAGGCCCTGCTGGGTCAGTCCGACCCGCTCCGCCACCGCCGCCAGGCTCGCGCCCCGGTAGCCGCGCTCGGCGATCACCTCCAGCGCCGCCCGCACGATCTCGGCGCGCCGCTCCGCACTCTTGGCCCTGGCGTTCATGGCGTCACCGTACGACATTCGCCGATCGTGAATATAACGGCAAGGTTACGAAACCTACCGATCTACAGGTAACCGATGCACGATGGAGGCACAGGGCACAGCGCACAGGACGGACTCGGACTCAACGAGGAGGCGCCGCGGTGGCGGATACCCATGAAGCGCGTGAAGCAGTCGTCGAAGCGGCCCTCGGCGCACTCGATCTCGATGCCAAGACCCGGCTGCTGGCCGGTCAGGACATGTGGTCCCTGCCCGCGCTCCCGGAGATCGGCCTGGCGTCCCTGGTGATGTCCGACGGCCCGATCGGCGTCCGGGGGCGGCACTGGACCGCCGACGATCCCTCCGTCGCCCTGCCGTCCCCGACCGCCCTCGCCGCCGCCTGGGACCCCGGACTCGCCCGCCGCGCCGGTGTGCTGCTCGCCCAGGAGGCCCGCCGCAAGGGCGTCCACGTGCTGCTCGCTCCGACCGTCAATCTGCACCGGTCCCCGCTCGGCGGGCGGCACTTCGAGGCGTACAGCGAGGACCCCTACCTCACCGGGCGGATCGGCTCGGGGTACGTGGAGGGCGTTCAGGCGGGCGGCGTGGGCACCACCGTCAAGCACTTCGTCGCCAACGACGCCGAGACCGACCGCTTCACCGTCGACAATCTCATCTCCCAACGCGCGCTGCGCGAGCTGTACTTGGCCCCCTTCGAGCTCATCGTCGAGCAGGCCCGCCCCTGGGGTGTCATGACCGCCTACAACACGGTCAACGGCACGACGATGACCGAACACCGTCGGCTGGTGAACGACATCCTGCGCGGCGAATGGGGCTTCGACGGCTTCAACGTCTCCGACTGGACGGCCGCGCGGTCCACAGTCGGCGCGATTGAGGGTGGTCTCGATGTCGCCATGCCCGGTCCGAAGACCGTGTACGGCGAGGCGCTCGCCCAGGCCGTGCGTGACGGCGAGGTCGCCGAGGCCGCGGTCGACGCCGCCGTACGGAACGTGCTGCGGCTCGCCGCCCGCGTCGGCATCCTGGCCGGCGCCGAACCCGTCGTCGCGGCAGCCGAACTCCCGTCCCCCGTCGACGGCGAGGCCCTCGCCCGCGAGATCGCCCGCCGCTCCTTCGTCCTCGTGCGGAACCAGGGCAACGCCCTTCCGCTGAAGCCGAGTTCGACCGTCGCGCTCATCGGAGCCGCCGCCCGCGACGCCCGCGTCCTCGGCGGCGGCTCCGCCACGGTCTTCCCGTCCCGGATCGTCTCCCCGCTCGGCGGCCTCACCGCCGCCCTCCCCGAGGGCGCCCTGAGCTACGCCGTCGGCGCCGACCCGAACACCGAACTCGCCGTCGCCGAACAGGATTTCACGCTCCGCGCGATCTGCCGGGACGCGGCGGGCCAGGTCATCGCGACCGTCGCCCTGCCCAACGGGCAGATCAAATGGGTGGGTTCGGACCTTCCCGACGGTGTCACCCACGACACCCTCCACACCGTCGAGCTCACCGGCACGTTCACCCCGCGCGCCACCGGACCACACACCTTCGGCATCACGGGAATCGGCGCGTTCACCCTCACCGTCGACGGCACGACGTACTACGACGACGTCCAGCGCCCGGCCAAGGACGACCCGTTCATCTCCTTCTTCGGCGCCCCCGAACCCCGGGCCCTCGTCGAACTCACCGCCGACGCCCCCGTCGACGTCTCCCTGGCCCACACCGTCGCCCGCCCCGTCGGCATCCCCCTCCGGGTCGTCGGCTTCGCGCTCGCCCACCAGGAACCGCAGCGCGACCCCGGCGAACTGATCGCCGAGGCCGTCGAGACGGCCCGCGCCGCCGACACCGCCGTCGTCGTGGTCGCCACCACCGAGCGCGTCGAGTCGGAGGGCTACGACCGTACGGACCTCCGACTCCCCGGCCGTCAGGACGACCTGGTGCACGCCGTGGCCGCCGCCAACCCGAACACCGTCGTGATCGTCAACTCCGGCTCCCCGGTCGAACTGCCCTGGCGCGAGGAGGTCGCCGCCGTGCTGCTCGGCTGGTTCCCCGGCCAAGAGGCCGGCGCCGCCCTCGCCGATGTCCTCACCGGCGCCCACGAACCCGGCGGCCGGCTCCCCACCACCTGGGGTTCACTGGCCGACGCCCCGGTCAGTCAGGTGGTCCCCGAGAACGGCGAACTCCCTTACACCGAGGGCGTGTTCATCGGCTACCGCGCCTGGGAGAAGGCGGGCCGCGTCCCGTCGTACCCCTTCGGGCACGGCCTCGGCTACACCGACTGGACCTACGACGACATCAAGGCCGACGGTTCGTCCGTCACCGTGCGCGTCACCAACTCCGGTGCCCGGCCCGGGCGGGAGGTCGTCCAGGTCTATCTGGCCCCGACGGCGCCCGATCCCGAGCGTCCGGCCCGCTGGCTGGCCGGATTCGCCGGGGTCGAGGCCGGGCCCGGCGAGAGCGTCGAGGTGCGGGTCGAACTACCGCGCCGATCTTTCGAGATCTGGGATGAGACGGCGAACGGCTGGGCAGTTGTAAAGGGTTCGTACGAGATCCAGGCGGGCCGCTCGATCACGGACCGCAGGGTCGCCACGACGATTAACGTCTGACCCGGGACCCGTCTCCCCACAGACAGCCCCGGTCCGGGACCTGACCCCTGGACCGGGGCTCATTTCATGCCCATGCCCGCGTTGGCGCCACGGTCAGCGGGTCGAGAAGCCGTAGACCGTCTCCGAGCGGTACGTCCCGCCCGGGCGCAGTTCCGTGCTCGGGAAGTCCGGGCGGTTCGGGGAGTCCGGGAAGTGCTGGGTCTCCAGGGCGATTCCGGCGCCCGGGGTGAACGGGTCGCTCAGGTAGTCACCGGTGTAGAGCTGGATGCCGGGCTCGGTCGTCGCGATCGTCAGGACCCGGCCGGACGCCGGCTCGTGCAGCTCGGCGATCTCGACGGGGGCCGCGGTCAGGCCCTTGTCGAGCACGAAGTTGTGGTCGTAGCCGGTGCCGGCCTTGCGGGACTCGCGGAAGTCGAAGCGGGTGCCCGACACGTCGTCCAGGGAACCGGTGGGAATCAGGTCCGCGTCGACGGGGGTGAACCGCGAGGCGGCGAGCCGCAGTTCATGACCGCCCGGGTTTCCGCTGCCGCTCAGGTCGAAGTAGCTGTGGTTCGTGAGGTTCACGACGGTCGGCGCGTCCGTCGTCGCCTCGTAGGCGATGTGCAGCGCGCCCGACTCGTCCAGCGTGTACGTCGCCGAGACGTCCAGGCGCCCGGGGAAGCCCTCCTCGCCGTGCCCGCTGACCCGGCTCAGCCGCAGCCCGTGCTCGACCGGCTCGACGTCCCACACCCGCTTGTCGAAGCCGCGCTCGCCGCCGTGCAGGGAGTTGGGCGCGTTGTTCTGCGCGAGGGAGTAGGTCACTCCCTCCAGCGGGAAACGGCCGCCCGCGATGCGGTTCGCGTACCGGCCGACCAGCGCGCCGAGATACGGCTCCGGGTGGTTGAGATAGCCGTCCAGGTCGGCGAACCCGAGCACCACGTCCGCCACCTGGCCCGCCCGGTCCGGCACCTCCACCGACTGCACGATCCCGCCGTACGACAGCGCCCGCACCCGTACGCCCGCCCGCTCCAGGGTCCAGCGGTGCACGGGAGTGCCGTCGGGAAGGGTGCCGAAAAGTTCGCTCATGAGGGAAACCCTAGGTCACGGGTTCGCTTGCGGTGATCCGCTGGTAGGCCATCGCCGCGAGCCGCGCCTGGCCGTCCTTGCTCGGGTGGAACCAGTCCCAGTGGCTCAACTGGTCCGTGCCGAAGCGGTAGTCGTAGACCGCGCCCCCGTCGAAACGGCAGCGCACGTCCGTCGCGCACACCTGCTCCAGGACCTTGTTGTACTCCTCCACCCGGTCCTGCACCGTGTCGCGCCGCTCGGTCGCCGCCGAGTCCAGGGAGTCCGCGTCGGCCAGCATCGAGGGGCAGATGCCCAGCTTCCACACCGCCTTGCCCAGCGGGTTGGTCCGCCCCTGCGACCAGAGGCGCTTGAGATTCGGCACGCTCGCGACGTAGACCTGCGTCTTCGGCAGCGCCCTGCGCAGGGACTTGAGGGAGTTCTCGAACTCGGTGCGGAAGTCGGCCACGGAGGTCATCGCCGAGGTGGAGGCCCGGCAGGCGTCGTTGGCGCCCACCATCACCGTGACCAACTGCGGTTTGCGGGCGACCGCCTGGGTGATCTGGCCGGACAGGTCGGCCATCCGCGCGCCGGTCTCCGCGTAGTTCCAACTGCGCTCGGCCGCCCCCGTCTTGCCCAGCAGCCGTACGGCGAGACTGTCGACCGAGGCCTCGGAGCCCGTCGCCCAGGACACCTCGGGGCAGTCCGACAGGACCGTACAGGCGTCGAAACCACGGGTGATGGAGTCGCCGACCGCCGCGACCGAGGACGGACTGCGGTCCCAGACCGGGGTGGGGGAGGGCTTCGCCTTGGCCGCCGTACCGCTCTTGCTGTGGGTGCCCAAGGACGCGCCGCCGCCCGAGTCGCAGCCGGCCGCGCCCAGCACTGCCGCTGTCACGAGGGCGAGCGCGGCCCGTGAACGAGTACGTCGCATGCGCATGTTGAGACCCATCCCCTCCATAACGGTCTCAACCCATAACAACGCGCCATGGTTCCCGTTGCGCCCCGATGCAACGGCTCACCCCCGTACAAGCGTCCCCCTGGGTGAATGGCAGGGTTTCCTGGCACCGGGAGGGACGGTACGTCACACTCCGCGCGTCGCCGCACGGTAGCCTCGCCCTCAACGTGGCTGCCCCGCCACAGCCGTTTGCCAGTCAGCAAGATGCCCCGCTCTGTCCGGAGGTCCCGGTGACGACACGTGGAGTTCTGTACGTGCACTCCGCGCCGCGCGCGCTGTGCCCGCACGTCGAGTGGGCCGTCGCCGGGGTGCTCGGCACACGCGTCAGCCTCGACTGGATCCGGCAGCCCGCCGCGCCCGGAACGTGGCGCTCCGAATTCTCCTGGCAGGCGGAGCCGGGCACGGCCTCCAAGCTGGCCTCCGCCCTCCGCGGCTGGCACCTCCTCCGCTTCGAGGTCACCGCCGAGCCCTGCCCCACCGCCGAGGGCGAGCGCTACAGCTGCACCCCCGACCTCGGCATCTTCCACGCCGTCACCGGCATCCACGGCGACATCCTCATCCCCGAGGACCGCCTCCGCGCCGCCCTCACGAGGTCCCAACAGGGCGAGACCGACCTGGAAGCCGACATCGCCAAACTCCTCGGCAAGCCCTGGGACGACGAGTTGGAGCCGTTCAGGTACGCGGGCGAGGGTGCGCCGGTGCGCTGGCTGCACCAGGTGGTCTGACGTCTCGTTCCGTACACGCCGAGGGCCCCCACCGGTTGGTGGGGGCCCTCGGCGTCGTACAGGAAGTTCTCAGACCGTACGGAACGCCAGCACCACGTTGTGCCCACCGAAGCCGAACGAGTCGTTCAGCGCGGCGATACGGCCCTCGACCGGCAGCTTGCGGGCCTCGCCGCGGACGACGTCCGCGTTGGCCTCCGCCTCCGGGTCGAGGTTGTCGACGTTGATGGTCGGCGGGGCGATGCGGTTGTAGAGCGCGAGGACGGTCGCGACCGACTCGACGCCGCCCGCGCCACCCAGCAGGTGACCGGTCATCGACTTGGTCGCCGAGACCGCCATGTGGTCGGCGTCGTCGCCGAAAACCTTGCGCAGCGCCTTCAGTTCGGCCACGTCACCGGCCGGCGTCGAGGTCGCGTGCGCGTTCACGTGCACGATCTCCGCCGGGTCCAGGTCGGTGCTGTCGAGCAGGTGCTTCAGGGCCTGCGAGATACCGCGGCCCTCCGGCTCCGGCTGCACGATGTCGTGGCCGTCGGCCGAGATGCCCTGCCCGACCGCCTCCGCGTACACCCGGGCACCGCGCTTGGCGGCGTGCTCGGCGGACTCCAGGACCAGGACACCGGCGCCCTCGCCGAGGACGAAGCCGTCACGGGCGGTGTCGTAGGGACGCGAGGCGCCCTGCGGGTCGTCGTTGTTCTTGGACATCGCCATCATGTTGCCGAACGCGGCGATGGGCAGCGGGTGGATGGCCGCCTCCGTGCCACCCGCGACGACGACGTCGGCGCGGCCGGTGCGGATCATCTCGATGGCGTAGCCGATGGCCTCGGCGCCGGACGCGCACGCGGAGACCGGCGTGTGCACACCCGCGCGGGCGCCCACGAGCAGACCCACGTTGGCGGACGGGCCGTTCGGCATCAGCATGGGGACGGTGTGCGGGGAGACGCGGCGGACGCCCTTCTCCTTGAGCACGTCGTACTGGTCGAGGAGGGTCGTCACACCGCCGATGCCGGAGGCGATGACGGTGCCCAGGCGGTCGGGGTCGACGGCGGTGTCCTCACCGGCCTTGTCGGTGAAGCCGGCGTCGGCCCACGCCTCCTTGGCCGCGATCAGCGCGAACTGCGCCGAGCGGTCCAGCCGGCGGGCCTGCGGACGCGGGATCACCTCGGAGGGGTCCACGGCGGCCGGCGCGGCGATGCGGACCGCCTGCTCGGCGGCCCACTCCTGCTCCAGGGCCTTCACACCGGACTTGCCGGCGATCAGACCCTCCCAGGTCGAGGCTGCGTCGCCACCCAGCGGTGTGGTTGCGCCGATACCGGTGACGACCACGGTGCGATTGGTCGGGCTCACGGGAATTCTCTCTCCAACGGTACGAGGATTAAGCGGCGCCACCGCCGGGTGGCGGGGCCATGCAGCCGTGCCTAGGGGGTGGCTCGGGCCTGGTGGTGGTCCGGGCCTAGGGGGTGGCTCAGGCCTGGTTCTTGAGGATGTAGTCGGTCGCGTCGCCGACCGTCTTGAGGTTCTTGACGTCCTCGTCGGGGATCTTGACGTCGAAGCGCTCTTCGGCGGCGACGACGACCTCGACCATGGACAGCGAGTCGACGTCCAGGTCGTCGGTGAAGGACTTGTCCAGCTGGACGTCCTCAACCGGGATGCCGGCGATCTCGTTCACGATGTCGGCGAGACCGGCGACGATCTCTTCCTGAGTGGCGGCCATGTCAGGCGCTCCTTCTTTGTGATCCAGAGGGTGTGGCGGTGCTTCCCGCACCGGATCCGATGATGATCCGGCACGGAGTGCCTAGGGGAGGGTAACGACCGTCGCGGCGTACACGAGACCCGCCCCGAAGCCGATGACGAGCGCGGTGTCGCCGCTCTTCGCCTCGCCGGTCGCCAGAAGCCGCTCCATAGCGAGCGGAATCGAGGCGGCCGAGGTGTTGCCGGTGGTGCGTACGTCACGCGCGACCGTGACGTGCTCCGGCAGTTTCAGCGTCTTCACCATCGAGTCGATGATCCGCTCGTTGGCCTGGTGGGGAATGAAGACATCCAGGTCGTCCGGGGTGATCCCGGCCGCGTCCAGCGCCTGCTGCGCGACCTTCGCCATCTCGAACACGGCCCAGCGGAACACCGCCTGGCCCTCCTGCGTGATCGCAGGGAACTTGCCCGTGGAGTCGTACTCGTTCCACGGCACGGTCTGCTTGATGGTGTCGGACTTGTCGCCCTCCGAACCCCACACGGTCGGGCCGATCGCCGGCTCCTTGGCGGGGCCGACCACGACCGCGCCCGCGCCGTCGCCGAACAGGAAGGCCGTCGCGCGGTCCTCCAGGTCGGTCAGATCGGACAGCCGCTCCACGCCGATGACGAGCACGTACTCCGCACTGCCCTCGACGATCATGCCCTTGGCGAGGGTCAGGCCGTAGCCGAAGCCCGCGCAGCCCGCCGAGATGTCGAACGCGGCGGCCTTGTTCGTGCCCAGCTTGTCGGCGATCTCCGTCGCCACGGCCGGGGTCTGCTTGAAGTGCGAGACCGTCGACACGATCACGCCGCCGATCTGCTCGGCGGTGATCCCCGCGTCGGCGATCGCCTTGCCGGACGCCTCGACGGACATCGCGGCGACGGTCTCCTCGTCGTTCGCCCAGTGCCGGGTCTCGATGCCGGAACGCGAGCGGATCCACTCGTCGGACGAGTCGATCGTCTCCAGGATCACCTCGTTCGGCACGACCCGGACCGGCCGGTAGCCGCCCACGCCGAGAATGCGCGCGTACGGTGCGCCCTTGCTCGGCTTGATCTTCGTCGACATGTTCCTACGGCTCCTTCTTCAGGCGTTGGCGTGCTCAGTGATGAGCTCGCGGGCCGCGTCGAGGTCGTCGGGGGTCTTCAGGGCCAGCGTCTGCACGCCCGGCAGGGCGCGCTTGGCGAGGCCGGTCAGGGTGCCGCCGGGGCACACCTCCAGGAGCGCGGTGACGCCGAGCTCCTTGAAGGTCTCCATGCACAGGTCCCAGCGGACCGGGTTGGCGACCTGGCCGACGAGGCGGTCCAGCACCTCGGCGCCGGTGGCGACCGCCTTGCCGTCCTTGTTCGAGATGTACGTCGACTGCGGGTCGGCGGGCGTCAGTTCACGCGCCGCCCCGGCGAGCGCGTCGACCGCCGGGCCCATGTGCTCGGTGTGGAAAGCGCCGGCCACCTTCAGTGCCACGACCCGGCGCACGCCCTCGGGCTTGTCGGCCTCCAGGGCGGCGAGCTGCTCCAGCGTGCCGGCGGCCACGATCTGGCCCGCGCCGTTCACGTTGGCCGGGGTCAGGCCGAGCTTCCTCAGGTGCGGGATCGTGGTCTCCGGGTCCCCGCCGAGCAGTGCCGACATACCCGTCGCGGTGATCGCGGCGGCCTCGGCCATCGCCAGACCGCGCTTGCGTACGAGGGTCAGGGCGGCCGTGTCGTCGAGGACGCCGGCGAGGACGGCGGCGGTGATCTCGCCGACGCTGTGACCGGCGACGGCACCCGGGGACACCTCGCCGAGCGCGGTCGCGGAGACCAGCCCGGCGGCGACCAGCAGCGGCTGGGCGACGGCGGTGTCACGGATCTCGTCCGCGTCGGCCTTCGTGCCGTAGTGCACCAGATCGAGGTCGACGGCGGCCGAGAGGGCACGCAGACGGTCCTCGACACCGGGGAGGTCGAGCCAGGGGGTCAGGAAGCCGGGCGTCTGGGCGCCCTGGCCGGGAGCGACGAGTACGAGCACTCTCACACTCTCTCTTGGGGACGGGCACGGCCGCCCGTGGGGACAGGGACGAAGAACACGAGGGGGTTTTGTGGGGCCCCGACAAAAACCTAGGTCTGGAGATCTCCATCGGCCAGACGCCCCAGGATCAGCGCGATCCGCAGCGTGAACGCGGAACGTACATCGGACGGCGACCAGCCGGTGACGTCAGTCACACGTCGAAGCCGGTAGCGCACGGTGTTGGGATGGACGAACAGCATGCGTGCCGCACCTTCGAGACTACTCGCCTGCTCCAGATAGACGCTGAGCGTCTCCAGGAGCGCGGACCCGGCCTCCTCCAGTGGTCTGTAGATCTCCTCCACCAACTGGTCACGCGCACTGGGGTCACCGGCCATCGCGCGTTCCGGAAGCAGGTCGTCCGCCAGTACCGGGCGCGGTGCGTCCTGCCAGGCGGAGCAGGCCTTGAGCCCGGCGGCGGCGGCCTGCGCGGACCGGGTCGCGGCCAGCAGATCGGGCACGATCGGCCCGGCCACGACGGGTCCGGCCGCATACGGGCCGATCAGCGACTTGGCGACCGCGAGGGGGTTGTCGCTGCCGCCCGCGATCACCACGAGCCGGTCGCCGAGTACCCCGGTCAGCACCTGGAGCTTGGCGTGCCGGGCGGCGCGGCGGATCGCCTCGACGGTCAGCTCGCTGTCGCCGTCGGGCGCGGTGCCGAGGACGACACACACGTGCTCGGGCGAGTTCCACCCGAGCGCGGCGGCCCGGGAGACGGCCCCTTCGTCGGCCTCACCGCTCAGCACGGCGTTCACGACCAGCGACTCCAGCCGCGCGTCCCACGCGCCGCGCGCCTCGGCGGCCTGCGCGTACACCTGGGCGGTGGCGAAGGCGATCTCCCGGGCGTACACGAGCAGTGCCTCGCGGAGGACGGACTCGTCGCCGGGGGCCGCCACCTCGTCGATGGCCGACTCCATGACCTCGATCGTCGTCCGCACCATCTCCACGGTCTGGCGGAGCGTGATCGCCCGGGTCAGCTCGCGGGGCGCCGTACCGAAGACATCGGTGGAGATGGCCTGCGGCGCGTCGGGATGCCGGAACCACTCGGTGAACGCGGCGATACCGGCCTGCGCGACCAGCCCGATCCAGGAACGGTTCTCCGGGGGCATCGCCCGGTACCACGGCAGCGACTCGTCCATGCGCGCGATGGCCTGGGCGGCGAGACTCCCGGACGACTGCTCCAGCCGCTTGAGGGTCGCCGGGTGCGAGTGGGCTCGGGGCAGGGGGGCTGCGGGTCTGGTGGTTTCGGGTTCGGGCACGGAACAAGACTGCACCATCTTTTGGTTCGGTCGCCTTCGGGGCGCCTTGAGCCGGTGGCGTGAGGACAGTGGGAGTGGGTGGGCCCGCAACGTCGGCCGGACTACCGTGGTGGGCGTGATGGACGTACGGCGCTCCGTCGAGCGCTACCCAGGGGGTGACCCGGAGGCCGGGATCCAGTCGTGGCACGCCTTCTCGTTCGGGCCGCACTACGACCCCGACAATCTCCGCTTCGGCGCCGTCATCGCGTGCAACGAGGAACGGCTCGCCCCGGGTGCCGGGTTCGGTGAACACCCGCACAGTCACACGGAGATCGTCACGTGGGTGGTGGAGGGGGAGCTGAGCCACCGCGACTCCACCGGCCACCTCACCCGCGTCCGGCCCGGTGACGTGCAGCGGCTCAGCTCGGCGGCCGGGGTGCGGCACGTCGAGCGCAACGACGGCGACTCGCCCCTGACCTTCGTGCAGATGTGGCTGGCGCCGCTGGAGCCCGGTGGCGAACCGTCGTACGAGATCGTCCACGGCATCGCCGACTCCACCCCGTACGCGGTGCCGGAGGCCGGCGCGATGCTGCATGTGCGGCGGCTGGTGCCGGGCGAGCGGACGGCCGTACCGGATGCCGTGCATGTGTATGTGCATGTGGTGCGGGGTGAAGTGCGGCTGGGGGAAGAGGAGTTGGGGCCCGGGGACGCCGCGCGCATCACGGACGCGCGGGATCTGGTGGTGGAGGCGGGGAGCGGGGCCGAGCTGCTGATGTGGGAGATGCTTTAGGGGGTGGGGAGTTCGGCCAGTACCGCGTCCGTGAACGGCGGCCAGGCCTCCACCGCCCAGGGGCCGAACGCGCGGTCCGTCAGGGCCACGCAGGCCGCGCCCGCCGCCGGGTCCACCCACAGGAACGTACCGGACTGGCCGAAGTGGCCGAAGGTGCGCGGAGAGGACGAACTGCCCGTCCAGTGCGGGGACTTGGAGTCGCGGATCTCGAAGCCGAGGCCCCAGTCGTTGGGGTTCTGGTGGCCGTAGCCCGGCAACACGCCCTTGGTGCCCGGGTATTGGACCGTCATCGCCTCGGCGACCGTGCGGGGGTCCAAGAGGCGTGGCGCCTGGACTTCGGCGGCGAAGAGGAGCAGGTCCTCGACCGTCGAGACACCGTCCTTCGCCGGGGAGCCGTTCAGGGAGGTCGAGTTCATGCCCAGGGGGGCCAGGACCGCCTGGTGCAGGTACTCGGCGAACTCGATCTCCGTCGCCTTCGCGATGTGGTCGCCGAGCTGCTCGAAGCCCGCGTTCGAGTACAGGCGGCGCTCTCCGGGCGGGGCCGTCACGCGGTGTTCGTCGAAGGCCAGGCCCGAGGTGTGGGCGAGGAGATGGCGGACGGTGGAGCCGGGCGGGCCCGCCGGTTCGTCCAGTTCGACTGCGCCCTCCTCGTACGCGACGAGGGCGGCGTAGGCCGCGAGCGGCTTGGTGACCGAGGCGAGCGGGAAGGGACGGGTGGTCGGGCCGTGGGTCCCGAGGACGGTTCCGTCGGCCCGTACGACGCCCGCCGCCGCGGTCGGTACCGGCCAGTTCTCGATCAGCGCGAGGTTGTGCAAGGACATGGCGTCGAGCCTAAGGGCTCGGTCTCGGGCCTCCTGCCGATTTCTTACGGGTTCCGCTTGCTTCGAGTGCACTCCAAGGCCATAGCGTGGTGGTCATGACGGTGATGGAGACCACGGGTACCAGGACCGACAGCTGCGGAGGCCCGCCGCAGGCCGAACGGCGTCCCGACGGCGCGGACAGCTACACGATCAGCGAGGTCGTCGCCTTCACCGGCCTGACGGCACACACCCTGCGCTGGTACGAGCGCATCGGGCTGATGCAGCACATCGACCGCTCGCACACCGGCCAGCGCCGCTACAACAACCGCGACCTCGACTGGCTCGACCTCGTCGGCAAGCTCCGCCTGACCGGCATGCCGGTCGCCGACATGGTCCGCTACGCCGAACTCGTGCGCGAGGGCGACCACACCTACGGCGACCGCTTCGAACTCCTCGAAGCCACCCGCCGGGACGTGCTGGCCAGGATCGCCGAACTGCACGACACCCTCGCCGTACTCGACCGCAAGATCGCCTTCTACGGCGAGGCCCACGCCTACGAGAAGGAGAAGGCCGGATGACCGACCCCACGATCCCGACCGCACGGCTCGGCGCGGACGGCCCCGAGATCGGCGTCCAGGGGCTCGGCTGCATGGGCATCAACGCCGCCTACGGCCCCTCCGACGCGCGGGAGGCGCGGGCCACCCTGGAGCGGGCACTGGAACTGGGCGTGACCCTGTACGACACGGCCGACGCGTACGGCTCGGGAGACAACGAGCGGTTCCTCGCGCCGTTCCTCGACGCGCACCGCGACGAGGTCGTCATCGCGACGAAGTTCGCCTTCTCGGTCCCGCCGGCCGACCTCACCCGGCGGGTCATCCGCAACGACCGGCCCTACATCCGCCAGGCCGTCGAGGCGAGCCTGGAGCGGCTGGGCGTCGACGTCATCGACCTCTACTACATGCACCGGCGCGACCCGGCCGTCCCCATCGAGGAGACCGTCGGCGCGATGGCGGAACTGGTGCGCGAGGGCAAGGTCGGGCACCTAGGGCTGAGCGAGGTCACCGGCGCGGAGCTGCGGGCCGCGCACACCGTGCACCCGATCGCCGCCGTGCAGTCGGAGTGGTCGCTGTTCAGCCGGGACGTCGAGATCAGCATGGTCGGCGCGGCGGCCGAGCTGGGAGTGGCCGTCGTGCCGTACTCGCCGCTCGGCCGCGGCTTCCTCACCGGCTTCTTCGCCAACGCCGAACAGGACCTGACGGAGGGCGACTTCCGCCGTTCGCAGCCCCGCTTCACCGGCGAGAACGCGGCGGCCAACGCGGCCCTCCTGGAACCCGTCCGCACCGTCGCCGCCGCCCACGACGCCTCCCTCGGTCAGATCGCTCTGGCCTGGGTACAGCAGCGCGCCCAGGTCCACGGCCTCCCGGTGATCCCGATCCCCGGCACGACCAAGCGCAGGCGGGTGGAGGAGAACACGGCGGCGACGAGGATCGTCCTGACCGACGACGAGCTGAGCCTGCTGGAGCCGATCGCGGGCAAGGTGGCGGGCGACCGGTACGCGGACATGACCTTCGCTTCTACCAGCAGGGAGTAGGGGTTCCTACAGTTCCGCGAGGAGTTCCGCCTTCTTCACGCTGAACTCCTCATCCGTCACCAACCCCGCCGCATGCAACTCCCCAAGATGCCGAATCCGCTCGGCGATGTCCGCGGGGTCACGTCGAGCGGCCGGGATCACGGCAGTAGGACGCGCGGAGCGAACGGCGGCAAGCACCGCCGCCGCGAACGGCAGGGACTCGTGCACGGGCCCGTATCCCAGCCCGAACACCACGGCCGCCGGATCCTGATCCACCGGCACGGGCGGCGCGGTCCCCCGCAGCAGCCGTAGATGACCCTCGAAGACCTCGGGGGAGCGCCACTCCACGCCGCCCAGGTCGGCGACCGGGAAGGTCTGGTCGCCGGCCTTCCACTTCGCCGAGGACGCGCCGGTCCAGAACCAGCGGAAGGAGACCGTCTTGCCGTCGAAGGTCGCCTTTCCGTCGTACGCCTTGAAGCGCAGCGGCACTTCGGGCGCGGCCACCAGGAAGCGTTCGGCCGGGCCGCGGTCGCGCTTCAGCTGGGCGCGCAGCTCGTCGGCGTAGTACTCGGCGAGGGTCTCGCGCTCGGCGGGCAGGACCAGTTGATAGGGGTCGCCGCCCTCCTTGAGCTGGCCGGCCGCCGCCTCCATGAGGGGGTCGGCGCCGGCGCGCGGCACGAGGCGCAGGACGACGGTGCCGCGCTTGCCGGGGCCGAGGGTCACGGTGTCGATCGCCTCGAAGGGGATCCGGCGTTCACCGAGTGCCTGGAAGAGCTTGGGGGTTCGAATGCCCCGCTCGTAGCGGATACGCACGAAGTCGGACTCGAACTCCCAAGCGGCATGAAATCCGGCCAGTACGTCACCCATGCGGCTCATCGTAGGCGGCACATGTCCTCCGTCCCATCCCCGCGCAGACCGCAGTTCCTGCTGTTTCTACGCGCGTCCGGCCTCTGCGGCGTCGGACAGACCCTGTCGGCAGGTGTCGGTGTCGTGCGCGCACGACACCGCGTCGTACGCGCCCACGCCGATGTCGGCGAAATTGGCGAGGCTGTCGGTGCCCGCCGCGAAGTAGCCGGTGTGACCCTTGGCGTCCTTCGCGGCCAGCACCCGCGCGCCGAACGCGTTGGACACCGGGTCCTCGCCGTGCCCGAGACCGCCGACCTCCATGTACGGCACGTCCTGGATCCAGTCGTCGGCGTCCCGCATCGCCCACACCCGGGCGAGGGTGTGCAGGTGGGCGGCGTTCGAGGCGCGCATGCCGGGGCTGCCGGCCACCGCGATGTCGGTCACCCGGGGCGGCAGTTCGTGCGCGGCGACCCCGCACACCACCGAGCCGTAGCTGTGGCAGAAGAGGGCGATCTCCGAGGTGCCGGGCAGTGCGCGCAGCAGTGCGTTCAGCCGTACGGCGCCCGCTTCGGCGCGGCCCGCGGTGGCCGAGTCGATGCCGAGGCCGCCGGGCGCGGTGTAGTCGGCCCAGGCGATGACGGCCGTGCGGGTGCCGGTGTCGGTCGCGGACTTCGCGCTGTTCTCGGCGGCGTACAGGTTCTGCGCCATGCCGACCGGCGCCGAGTAGCTCTTGTTCGTCTTCTGGAAGGTGAGCAGGTCGGTGTCGACACCGGGGACGATGATCGACACGCGCTGCGCGGTGTCCAGGTCGCCGAAGACCTCGGCGATGCGGCCCGAACCCTCGGGGTCGAAGGCCAGGATGTGTCGGTTCCCGCTCATCAGCGCCTCGAAGCGGTGCATGAGGCGGCCCGCCTCCTGCTTGCCGTAGGGCGTGAGGCGGCTGTCGTGCATGCGCTTCCTCTCGACCTTGCGGGCCTGGTCGAGGGCGATGTGGTTGGCGCGGTAGCGCAGCTGGACCGGGGCGCCGTTCATGTTGCCGACCGCGAGCGGGTAGCGGTGCGCGAGGCGGGTGCGCTGCTGTGCGGTGAGCGAGGCGAAGAAGCGGGCCAGCCGGGTCGGGGAGGCGTCCGGGTCGGGCAGCTCGCGCCCGTTCATATGGCCGTGCTCCCAGGCGGAGAGGGAGGTCTGAAGCGCCGTTTTCCCGGGATGGCTGCGCACCGCGGTCCAGCCGGTGGTCGCCAGCATCACGAACACCACGGCCAGCGCGAGCAGCGCGCGCCAGGCGTTCAGCGTGGGGGAGGAGTCGAAGGAAGTCACTGGGAGGACACACTAGGAGAACGAGAGGGTCTCGCGTTAACCGAGTGACGGGGATCACGTTTCAGCGGTACGTGATGAGGAACTCAGTACGACTCGCTCGCGCGCCAGTTCCCCGCGAGGGCCGGGCCCACCCCGTCGAGGTGGGCGGCCGTCAGCTCCCGCATCGCCTCGATGCTGAGGTCGTCCCCCGCGATCCACATCCGCTCCACCACCCGCATCACCCCGCCGAACACCGCCACCACCAGCCGCGGCCGGGGATCCGCGTCCATCGCCAGCCCCTCGCGCACGGCGATGATCTGCGCGAGTTCCTCCTCCAGTTCCATCGAGCGCCGCAGATGCGCGGCGAGCAGTCCCGGCGTCGACTCGATGACCCGGTAGGTGCGCATGTGCAGTTCCAGCGGTACGACCTGCTGGATCGCCTCGTTGATGGTGTCCCAGCTCTCCAGCACGGCCCGGCGCAGCGCCTCCAGCGGGGCCTCGTGCGGCGGGCGGGCGCGGACGGCCTCGACGAAGTGCGTCTCGGTGAGCCGGGGCACGAAGAAGGCGGCCTCCTCCTTGCTCGCGAAGTAGCGGAAGAAGGTGCGCTGCGAGACGTCGACGGCCTCGGCGATCTCGTCGACGGTGGTCTGTTCGTAGCCCTTGGCCGTGAACAGTTCGAGGGCGGCACGCAGCAGCGCGTCCCGCGTGCGGGCCTTCTTGCGCTCGCGCAAAGTCTCCATGCCGTTCTCCTCGCAATTGTTGACAGCCGCCGACATCTGAATCTGTTTGTCAACTGTCAGCGGCTGACACTAGCCTCGAACGCATGACTAGTCAGACCACCATCAGCGCGACGGGGTCGGGGGACAAGGCGGCAGCCGCCCCGTCCGGCCCGACGCCCTCCACGGGGCTGCGCGGCCACCCGTGGTTCACCCTCATAACCGTCGCCGTCGGCGTCATGATGGTGGCCCTCGACGGCACCATCGTCGCCATCGCCAACCCGGCCATCCAGAAGGACCTCGGCGCCAGCTTCGCCGACGTCCAGTGGATCACCAACGGCTACTTCCTCGCCCTCGCGGTCTCCCTCATCACCGCAGGCAAGCTCGGCGACCGCTTCGGCCACCGCCAGACCTTCCTGATCGGCGTCACCGGCTTCGCCGCCGCGTCCGGTGCCATCGGCCTCTCCCACAGCATCGCGTTCGTCGTCACCTTCCGCGTGCTCCAGGGCCTCTTCGGCGCCCTGCTGATGCCGGCCGCGCTCGGCCTGCTGCGGGCCACCTTCCCGGCCGAGAAGCTCAACATGGCCATCGGCCTGTGGGGCATGGTCATCGGCGCCTCCACCGCGGGCGGCCCGATCCTCGGCGGCGTCCTCGTCGAGCACGTCAACTGGCAGTCGGTGTTCTTCATCAACGTCCCGGTCGGCGCCATCGCGCTGATCCTCGGCCTGCTGATCCTGAAGGACCACCGCGCAGAGAACGCGCCCCGCTCCTTCGACATCCTCGGCATCGTGCTGCTCTCCGGCGCGATGTTCTGCCTGGTCTGGGCCCTCATCAAGGCGCCCACCTGGGGCTGGGGCTCCGGCACGACCTGGGCGTTCCTCGCCGCGTCCGTCCTGGGCTTCGCCCTGTTCGCCTTCTGGGAGCAGCGGGTCAAGGAACCCCTCGTCCCGCTGGGCCTGTTCCGCTCGGTCCCGCTCTCCGCGGGCGTCGTGCTGATGGTCCTGATGGCGATCGCCTTCATGGGCGGCCTGTTCTTCGTGACGTTCTATCTGCAGAACGTGCACGGTATGAGCCCCATCGACGCCGGTCTCCACCTCCTCCCGCTCACCGGGATGATGATCGTCGGCTCCCCGCTGGCCGGCGCCGCGATCACCAGGCTCGGCCCGCGCATCCCGCTGGCCGGCGGCATGGCGGCCACCGCGATCGCGATGTACGGCATGTCCACCCTGGAGTCGGACACCAGCAGCGCGGTCATGTCCATCTGGTTCGCCCTGCTCGGCTTCGGCCTCGCCCCCGTGATGGTCGGCGCCACCGAGGTCATCGTGGGCAACGCGCCCATGGAGCTCTCCGGTGTCGCCGGCGGTCTCCAGCAGGCCGCGATGCAGATCGGCGGCAGCCTCGGTACGGCAGTCCTGGGTGCCGTGATGGCCTCCCGCGTCGACAGCGACCTGCCCGGCAACTGGACGGACGCGGGCCTGCCCAAGCTCACCCAGCCCCAACTGGACGCGACCGCCGAAGCGGTCCAGGTCGGAGTCGCCCCCATCGCCCCGGGCACCCCGGAGGCGGTCGCCGCGAAGATCACGCAGGTCGCCCACGACACGTTCATCTCCGGCATGAGCCTCGCCTGCCTGGTCGCCGCCGGCGTAGCGGTGGTCGCGGTGTTCGTCGCCCTGCTGACCAAGCGCGGCGAGAACGCGGAGGCGGGCGCGGGAGCGGCCCACATCTGACGGCACATCCAACCCTTTTCCAGGGCGAGTTCGCCTATCAGGGTGACTGCGCTAAAGATTCCTGGCGTTCGGTGCGCGCCGCAGGTCACAGTAAGTCAAGTCCTCCGCAGGGCAGGGGGGGACGGGTGGTCTGCGGCGCGCTGCCGGAGGGGGGGCAGCGCGCAGGCAGGCTTTTTTCACGCGTACGGGGGTAACCGTCGTAGGACGGAACTGGCGTGAACATCCAGGGAGTTGACGATGACGGGCTCAGGACGCGGCACACGCATCGGGTCGGACCGCGCGACCCTCGCCATCGTCGGACTGGTCTGTGCGATCGCGGGTTTCTTCCTCGCGGGCAACCTGGGCATCGTCCTCGGCCCGATCGCGGTGATCTGCGGCTGGCTGGCCATGGGCCGCAGGTGGGCGGGCTCGCGCCGGGTGATGGCGTTGGTGGCCCTCGTCCTGGGCGCGATCGACACGGTGGCGGCGGTTCTATGGACGTTCTTCTGAGCCGGGGCTGACCAGGCTCGGCACCCCCGACAGGGCCGCCACCTCCGCCCGCAGCGCCCGCACTTCCTCCGTGAGTGCCTCGATGGCCTCGGTCTGCCGCCGTTCCTCCACGTCGTCCTTCTCGAACCTGGCGATGAACCAGGTGGCGATGTTCGCGGTGACGACACCGAGCAGCGCGATCCCGGACAGCATCAGCCCGACGGCGATCATCCGCCCGAGACCGGTGGTCGGCGCGTGGTCCCCGTACCCCACCGTCGTCATGGTCGTGAACGACCACCACACGGCGTCACCCAGCGTCCGGATGTTCCCGTTGGGCGAGTCCCGTTCCACGGACAGCACCGCGAGCGAGCCGAACATCAGCAGCCCGACCACCGCGCCGGCGACATACGTCGTCAGCTGGATCTGCGAGGCCATCCGGGCGCGCCGCCCGACGAGTATGAGCGTCGACACCATGCGCAGCAGCCGCAGCGGCTGGAGTATCGGCAGCACGACCGCGCACAGGTCCATCCAGTGCGTCCGCACGAACCGCCGCCGGTCCCGGGACATCGCGAGCCGCATCAGATAGTCGGCGGCGAACGCCGCCCACACCACCCACTCGACCCCCGTGCACACCGCCGTCAGCGAATGGCCGGCGGTGGTGTCCACGATCGGCACGGCATAGGCCACGGCAAACGCAACGGCGAGCGCCAGCAACGGCCGCTGAGTCCGCTGCTCCCAACGGGCTTGCGCCGATTGTTGCTTCATGACGGCATCGTAGGGCGGCGGAATGCCTCCTAAAGGCGCCCCGAAGGGGCTTGCCTTTAGGGGCGCGGGGAACTGCGCGACCAGCCCCCACGCACCCGCAGACGAAAAACGACTACGCGTCCCCTCCGGCCACACCCGGATTAGCCGAGGCGACATCCAGCAACTGATACCGATCGATCGCCTGCTTCAACACAGACCGGTCAACCTTCCCCTCCCGGGCCAACTCCGTCAGCACAGCCACCACGATCGACTCGGCGTCGATGTGGAAGAACCGCCGAGCAGCCCCGCGAGTGTCAGCGAACCCGAACCCGTCAGCCCCCAGGGACTGGTACGTCCCCGGCACCCACCGAGCGATCTGATCAGGAACCGACCGCATCCAGTCGGAAACCGCCACGAACGGCCCCTCCGCCCCGCTCAACTTCCGCGTGACATAAGGAACCTGCTGCTCCTCCTCGGGATGCAGCAAGTTGTGCCGCTCGACCTCGACCGCCTCGCGCCGCAGCTCGTTCCAGGAGGTCGCCGACCAGACATCGGCCCGTACGTTCCAGTCCTCGGCGAGAATCCGCTGCGCCTCGATGGCCCACGGCACCGCGACCCCCGACGCCATGATCTGCGCCGGAACCGTGCCGGAGGCACCGCGGCTGATGCGGTGAACACCCTTGAGGATGCCCTCGACGTCGACATCGGAAGGCTCCGCCGGGTGCTGGATCGGCTCGTTGTAGACGGTGAGGTAGTAGAAGACGTCCTCACTGTCCGGCCCGTACATCCGCCGCAGCCCGTCCTGCACGATGTAGGCGATCTCGTACGAGTACGCCGGGTCGTAGGCGACACACCCCGGGTTGGTCGAGGCCAGCAACTGCGAGTGTCCGTCCGCGTGTTGCAGACCCTCACCGGTCAGAGTCGTACGTCCCGCGGTCGCACCCAGGACGAAACCGCGCGCCAACTGGTCGGCCATCTGCCAGAACTGGTCACCGGTGCGCTGGAAACCGAACATCGAGTAGAAGACGTAGACCGGGATGAGCGGCTCGCCGTGCGTCGCGTACGCCGAACCCGCCGCGATCAGCGAAGCGGTGCAGCCCGCCTCGGAGATGCCGTCGTGCAGCATCTGCCCGGTCGGCGACTCCTTGTACGCGAGCAGCAGATCGCGGTCGACCGACTCGTACTGCTGGCCCAGCGGGTTGTAGATCTTCGCGCTCGGGAAGAAGGAGTCCATCCCGAACGTGCGGTACTCGTCCGGCGCGATCAGCACGAACCGCTTGCCGATCTCCTTGTCCCGCATGAGGTCCTTGAGCAGCCGTACGAACGCCATGGTCGTGGCGATCGACTGCTGGCCCGAACCCTTCTTCACGCTCGCGTACGTCTTGTCCTCGGGGAGGGCGAGCGGCTTGGAGCGGACGACACGCGTCGGGACGTAGCCGCCCAGCGCGTTGCGCCGGTCGTGCATGTACTGGATCTCCTCCGAGTTCCGGCCCGGGTGGTAGTACGGCGGCGCGCCGGACTCCAGCTCCTGGTCGGTGATCGGGAGGTGCAGGCGGTCGCGGAAGCCCTTGAGGTCGGCGACCGTCAGCTTCTTCATCTGGTGCGTGGCGTTGCGGCCCTCGAAGTTGGGGCCCAGCGTCCAGCCCTTGACCGTCTGCGCGAGCACGACGGTCGGCTGGCCCTTGTGCTCCTTGGCCGCCTCGAAGGCAGCGAACACCTTCCGGTGGTCGTGCCCGCCGCGCCCCAGGTGCAGGATCTGGTCGTCCGTCATGTTCTCGACCATCGCGCGCAGCCGGTGGTCGTGCCCGAAGAAGTGCTCGCGGATGTACGCGCCGGTCTCCGTGGCGTACGTCTGGAACTGGCCGTCCGGCGTGGTGTTGAGCTGGTTGACCAGCACGCCGTCGCGGTCCTGGGCCAGCAGCGGGTCCCAGGTGCGGTCCCAGACCAGCTTGATGACGTTCCAGCCGGCGCCCCGGAACTGCGACTCCAGCTCCTGGATGATCTTGCCGTTGCCGCGCACCGGGCCGTCGAGCCGCTGGAGGTTGCAGTTGACGACGAAGGTCAGGTTGTCCAGGCCCTCGCGCGCGGCGATCGACAGCTGGCCCAGCGACTCCGGCTCGTCCATCTCGCCGTCGCCGAGGAACGCCCACACGTGCGACCTGGAGGTGTCCGCGATCCCGCGCGCCTCCATGTAGCGGTTCATCCGCGCCTGGAAGATCGCGCCGAGCGGGCCGAGGCCCATGGACACGGTCGGGAACTCCCAGAAGTCCGGCATCGACCGCGGGTGCGGGTACGAGGACAGCCCGTACGGCGCCTTCGACTTCTCCTGGCGGAACGCGTCGAGCTGCTGCTCGCTGAGCCGGTCCAGGAGGAACGCGCGGGCGTAGATGCCCGGCGAGGCGTGCCCCTGGAAGAAGATCTGGTCGCCGCCGTCGCCCTGGTCCTTGCCCCGGAAGAAGTGGTTGAAGCCCACGTCGTAGAGGGAGGCGGAGGACGCGAAGGTGGCGATGTGGCCGCCGACCCCGATGCCGGGACGCTGCGCCCTGGACACCATCACCGCGGCGTTCCAGCGGGTGGCGTTCAGGATCCTGCGCTCGATCTCCTCGTTGCCGGGGAAGAACGGCTCGTCCTTGGTGGCGATGGTGTTGACGTAGTCCGTGCTGCGCATCTCGGGCACGGCCACGCGCTTCTCGCGGGCCCGCTCGATCAGCCGGAGCATCAGGTAGCGGGCCCGCTCACGGCCGCGCTGGTCCACGGCGGCGTCGAGCGAGTCGAGCCACTCCTGGGTCTCTTCGGGATCGAAGTCAGGAACCTGACTCGGAAGGCCGCCAATGATGATCGGATTGCGATCGGATCCGGAAGCCACGCTGTTCCTTACTTGTCAGAGGGAGCTGGGTGAGGGGGCTGCACCGTTCCCCATGGTCTACCGCGGGGCGGCAATCGTCATCTCTACCGTGAGGTAACCGTGACTCGTTTAGCAAAGTCATTCGAGTCGCGTACCCTCGGAGGGTTCTCAAACGTGCAAACCGGGCAGAACGCTGTGGTGTACGTCACCAGTGGCCGCGATAGCGTGCCTGGAGTTGCGGCGACACGGCCAGGATCGTCACCGTTTCGGCGTTCCGAATCGCCGGGTACTTGCGCGATCCGGCCCGTCCGTGTGGACTACGGCCAATGCTTCGCGCACGCGCGTGGCTGGACATTCATCAAGACATGATCAGGAGGCAACCCGTGAGCGCGACCGCGGACCACGCGGAGGAGCGGACGAACCCTGCCGCAAGGCTGGGGTTCCAGCCCGAGCAGGTGGTCCAGGAGATCGGCTACGACGACGACGTAGACCAGGAACTCCGCGAGGCCATTGAAGAAGTCATCGGCAGCGACCTGGTGGACGAGGACTACGACGACGTCGCCGATGCCGTGGTGCTGTGGTTCCGCGACGAGGACGGCGACCTGACCGACGTGCTGGTGGACGCCATCTCGTACGTCGAGGAGGGCGGCTCCATCCTGCTGCTGACGCCGAAGACGGGCCGTGACGGCTACGTCGAGCCGAGCGACATCTCGGAAGCCGCCACGACCGCGGGACTCTCCGCGGCCAAGAGCGTCAGCGTGGGCAAGGACTGGAGTGGCAGCCGGCTGGTGACGCCCAAGGCGGCCAAGTCCAAGAGGTAGTCCACGGAGGTACCTCGATCGTCGAACCCCGGACGGGCCGGCCACGCCGGCCCGTCCGTCCGCATGCCGTGATCGCTGCGTAGGGTGGTGGACCCAGGGTGCTCTCACCCGAACAGCCCCACCGAAGGGATGCAGGACGAGATGGCGATCCAGGTCGGCGAAAAGGCCCCCGATTTCGAGCTCAAGGACAACCACGGCGCCACCGTGAGGCTCTCCGACTTCCGCGGCGACAAGAACGTGGTGCTGCTCTTCTACCCCTTCGCCTTCACCGGCGTCTGCACCGGCGAACTGTGCTCCCTGCGCGACAACCTGCCGCAGTTCACCGACCGCGACACCCAACTCCTCGCGGTCTCCAACGACTCCATCCACACCCTGCGCGTCTTCGCCGAGCAGGAGGGTCTGGAGTACCCGCTGCTCTCCGACTTCTGGCCGCACGGCAACACTTCGCGCGCGTACGGCGTCTTCGACGAGGACAAGGGGTGCGCGCTGCGCGGCACCTTCATCATCGACAAGGAGGGCGTCGTGCGCTGGACGGTCGTCAACGGTCTTCCGGACGCGCGGGACCTGGGCGAGTACGTGAAGGCGCTCGACACCCTGTGATTGCCCGACACCCTGTGATTATTGGGTTCCAGGGCCTGCGAGGGCCGGGAACCCGTCACTAGGATCGAGACGTTGATCCGATACCGACGCACTACGGGGCATCCCCGCCCCTGGACACCAATGGAGGACTCGTGGGAGTCAGCCTCAGCAAGGGCGGCAACGTTTCACTGACCAAGGAGGCCCCGGGCCTGACCGCGGTCATCGTCGGTCTGGGGTGGGACGTCCGCACCACCACCGGTACCGACTTCGACCTCGACGCCAGCGCACTGCTGCTGAACAGCGCGGGCAAGGTCGCGAGCGACGCCAACTTCGTCTTCTTCAACAACCTCAAGAGCCCCGACGGCTCCGTCGAGCACACCGGTGACAACACCACCGGTGAGGGCGAGGGCGACGACGAGGCGATCAAGGTCAACCTGGCGGCGGTCCCGGCAGACGTCGACAAGATCACCTTCCCGGTCTCGATCTACGACGCCGAGAACCGCCAGCAGTCCTTCGGCCAGGTCCGCAACGCGTTCATCCGCGTGGTGAACCAGGCCGGCGGCGCCGAGATCGCCCGCTACGACCTCTCCGAGGACGCCTCGACCGAGACGGCCATGGTCTTCGGCGAGCTGTACCGCAACGGCGCGGAGTGGAAGTTCCGCGCCATCGGCCAGGGCTACGCCTCGGGCCTGCGCGGTATCGCCCAGGACTTCGGCGTCAACGTCTGACGTCCGCAGGTTTCACCGCCCGGCGCCGCACGGTTCGCGTGCGGCGCCGGGGGGTTCCCCTCCGGGGGAGCGCAGGACAACTCACACAGCAGCATCGCCTCGGGGAGGACCAGCACTATGGGCGTCACACTCGCCAAGGGGGGCAACGTCTCCCTGTCCAAGGCCGCACCGAACCTCACGAACGTACTGATCGGGCTCGGCTGGGACGCGCGTTCCACCACCGGAGCCGACTTCGACCTGGACGCCAGCGCGCTGCTGTGCAACGGCGGCCGGGTGCTCGGGGACGAGTGGTTCATCTTCTACAACCAGCTCAAGAGCCCGGACGGCTCGGTGGAGCACACCGGCGACAACCTCACCGGTGAGGGCGAGGGCGACGACGAGTCGATCCTGGTCGACCTCTCCAAGGTCCCGGCCAATGTCGACAAGGTCGTCTTCCCGGTCTCCATCCACGACGCCGACAACCGAGGCCAGACCTTCGGCCAGGTCAGCAACGCCTTCATCCGCGTCGTCAACCAGGCCGACGGCCAGGAACTCGCCCGCTACGACCTCTCCGAGGACGCCTCCACCGAGACGGCCATGATCTTCGGCGAGCTCTACCGCTACCAGGGCGAGTGGAAGTTCCGCGCGGTGGGACAGGGATATGCCTCCGGCCTGCGCGGCATCGCACTGGACTTCGGGGTCAACGTCTCGTAAAGGGCCTTGGTCCCGACCGGCTGTCCCGGTCCGGGGAGTCTCCCTCTAGACTCAGTGCTCGACGTCAAATTTTAAGTAAAGCCGAGTGCGGCGCGGGGGAGACCCGTACACACAGGGATTGGGTAGCCAGTGCTTCTGAAAACCTTCGGCTGGTCGTTCGCGGTCACCGCGCTCGGCCTGGTCGCGGCGGCGTTCTACGGGGGGTGGGAAGCCTTCGGAATCGTGGCGATCCTGGCCGTCCTGGAGATCTCGCTGTCCTTCGACAACGCGGTGGTCAACGCCGGGATCCTGAAGAAGATGTCCGCCTTCTGGCAGAAGATCTTCCTCACGGTCGGCGTCCTGATCGCCGTCTTCGGCATGCGGCTGGTGTTCCCCGTCGTCATCGTCGCCGTCACCGCGAAGATCGGCCCGATCGACGCGGTCGACCTCGCGCTCAACAACAAGGACCACTACCAGCAGCTGGTCACCGACGCCCACCCGGCGATCGCGGCCTTCGGCGGCATGTTCCTCCTGATGATCTTCCTCGACTTCATCTTCGAGGACCGGGACATCCAGTGGCTGCGCTGGATCGAGCGCCCGCTCGCCAAGCTCGGCAAGGTCGACATGCTGGCGGTCTGCATCGCGCTGATCGTCCTGCTCATCACCTCCTTCACCTTCGCGGCCCACGCCCACCAGCACGGCGGCGCGCACACCGACAAGGCGCAGACGGTCCTGATCGCCGGCATCTCCGGCCTGATCACCTACATGATCGTCGGCGGCCTCTCCGGCTACTTCGAGGACAAGCTCGAAGAAGAGGAGGAGCGGGAGCACGAGGAGGAGGAAGAGGCCGCGCGCACCGGCAAGCAGCGCTCGGCGGTGGTCCTCGCCGGCCAGGCCGCGTTCTTCATGTTCCTCTACCTCGAGGTCCTGGACGCGTCCTTCTCCTTCGACGGCGTGATCGGCGCCTTCGCCATCACCAACGACATCGTCCTCATGGCGCTGGGCCTCGGTATCGGAGCGATGTACGTCCGCTCGCTGACGGTCTACCTGGTCCGCCAGGGCACCCTCGACGACTACGTCTACCTGGAGCACGGCGCCCACTACGCGATCGGCGCCCTCGCCGTGATCCTCATGGTCACCATCCAGTACCAGATCAACGAGGTCATCACCGGCCTGGTCGGCGTGGTCCTGATCGGCTGGTCCTTCTGGTCCTCGGTCCGCCGCAACAACGCACTCGCGGCAGCCGAGGGAAAAGCCGGCTCGGACGAGAAGACTGAGGTCTCGTCCGGGGTGTGACAAGCTCCCTGGTAAGGGAACGCTCTGTTCGGGGCGGCAGACAGAGGACATGCCCTCGGTCCGCCGCCCCGACAGCTTTGTCGTGAGCGATGTGGACGTGGGGGCGGGAATGGGCTTCTTCGACGGAATCTGGCGGCGCGAGATCGACTTCGACTCGGGCAGCGCGGCCAGCAACGCGATCGAACTGACCAAACGGCACCACCAGGTCTCGCTCACCAAACAGGGCGCGGCCACCGGCAACCTGCGCGTCAACCTGACCTGGCGGATGCGCACCTCCGACATCGGCGGCCTCCAGCGGGACAGCCTGCTGCGCCACCCCTTCAAGGCCCTCAAGCCACCCGAGGTCATGGGCCACAGCCAGAGCATGGTCAACGTCGACCTCGACCTGGGCTGCCTCTACGAACTCATGGACGGCACCAAGGGCGTGGTCCAGCCCCTCGGCGGCCTCCTCGGCGACGTCAACTCACCCCCGTACGTGAAGCTCAGCGGCGACGACCGCTTCGGCTCCGCGTCCGGCGAGACGATGTACGTCAACCTCGACCACCGCGACCAGATCAAGCGCCTCCTGGTCTTCGTCTACATCTACGACCAGACCCCCGCCTTCGACCGCACCCACGCGATCGTCACCCTCTACCCCAGCAACGGCCCCCGCATCGAGATAGGCCTCGACGAACGCCACCCCCAGGCCCGCTCCTGCGCGGTGGTGATGATCGAGAACGTCAAGGGCGAGCTGGTCGTCCGCCGAGAGGTGAAGTTCGTCTACGGCTTCCAGGCGGAGCTGGACAGGTTGTACGGGTGGGGATTGCAGTGGGGGCGGGGTTACAAGACGAAGGTCGAGCGCTGAAGCGCCCCGAAGGGGCAGCTTCAGGGGCGCGGGGAACTGCGCGCCCAGCCCCCACCGACCCGCACCCAAAAAACTACGCACTCACCCTCAGATGAACTGCGGCCCCTGCGGCGGCAAGCGGAAGTCAGGATCCACCGCACTCGCCGCAGGCATCGGCTGCGGATACCCATAAGTCCCGGCACCCGCAGGAGCCGCCTGCGGATACCCGTACGCAGGCTGAGTCACCGGCTCCTGCGCCGGCGGATACCCGTACCCGGACTGCACCGGAACCGCCGGAGGCACCTGCGTCGGAACCGCCGGAGGCAGCGGCTGCGAAACCTCGGGAGAGCCCCCCGAGCCCCCCGCCTCCGACTCGTCCACCGTGATGCCGAAGTCCATGGCCAGCCCGCGCAGCCCGTTCGAGTACCCCTCGCCGAGCGCCCGGAACTTCCACCCCTCGCCCCGCCGGTACAGCTCCCCGCAGATCAGCGCGGTCTCCTCGCCGGTCTCCGGCTTGATGTCGAAATACAGCAGCGGATCGCCCTCGGCGACCGCCGCGTCGTACAGCATGATGCGCAGACCCTGTACGCGGTCGAAGGTCTCGTCCTCCGCCGATGCGACCACCAGAATCCGGCTGACTTCGGGCTCGACACCGGCCAGATCTGTCTGGATCGTGTCGGTGGGGCCTTCGGTGACACGCTTCTTGCCGAGCCGCCAGACCTTCCCGGAGGGGTGCCGGGGCTGGTTGTAGAAGACGAAGTCCTCGTCGGAACGCACCCGACCGGCGGGGCCGAGGAGCAGCGCCGAGACATCCACGTCCGGGCCCCCCTGTCCGGGCGTCCAGCGCAGCACGGCACGTACCGTGGTGGCCTCCAGCGGGACGTTCGACCCCTTCAGCATCGCGTGCGTCATGCGGTCATCCTGCCCTCTCGGTCCTGGTCACGACAACGTGGGGTGCGGACTCCGACACGGCCGAGTTACCTGAAGTTCATGCCCGGCGGGAACCCCTGACATGGGTTTGTACGTACTATTACCGGCCACCTATCGAAAACACTCACGGTTCACATCGTCACCACGGGGGAGCTTTATGCGTCATTTCGGGCACATTGCCCCTGAGGTGCGGCAGCGTCTCTTCTTCCAGGAGCCGTGCGAGTTCGACGCGGACTCCCCGGCCCGGCTGCTCGCCGCCGCCCTCGGCGCCACGCTCTACAGCCCGGCCACCCGCCCCCACCTGGCCGACGACATCGTCAAGCTGGCCGGGCGCGGCGTCGTGTCGATGGTGCTGTGCCTGGAGGACTCGATCGGTGACGAGGACGTCCCGGCCGCCGAGGAGAACCTGGTCCGGCAGTTCACCGAGCTGGCCGCCAGCCCAGGTGCAGAGCTTCCGCTCCTGTTCATCCGGGTCCGCGTGCCCGAACAGATCCCCGACCTCGTCCGCCGCATGGGCCCGGCCGTACGACTCCTCTCCGGCTTCGTGATGCCGAAGTTCACCGAGGAACGCGGCATGCCCTTCCTGGAGGCGCTGTCCGACGCCGAGACGGAGAGCGGCCGACGCCTCTTCGGCATGCCGGTCCTGGAGTCGCCCGAGCTGCTCTACCGCGAGTCGCGCGTCGAGACCCTGGAGGGCATCTCCCGCGCGGTCGACAAGTACCGCGACCGCGTCCTCGCCCTGCGCCTGGGCGTGACGGACTTCTGCTCCTCCTACGGCCTGCGCAGAGCCTCCGACATGACGGCCTACGACGTCCAGATCGTCGCCAACGTGATCGGCGACGTGGTGAACATGCTGGGCCGCGCCGACGGCACCGGCTTCACGGTGACCGGCCCGGTGTGGGAGTACTTCCGGGTCCAGGAGCGCATGTTCAAGCCGCAGCTGCGCCGCAGCCCCTTCCTGGAGGGCCAGGCGGAGGAGCTGCGCGAGGCGCTGATCGAGCACGCCATGGACGGGCTGCTGCGCGAGATCGCCCTCGACCAGGCCAACGGGCTGATGGGCAAGACCTGCATCCACCCCACGCACGTGCTGCCCGTGCACGCGCTGTCCGTGGTCAGCCACGAGGAGTTCTGCGACGCGCAGGACATCCTGCGCCCGGAGCGGGGCGGCGGAGGCGTGCTGCGCTCGGCGTACACGAACAAGATGAACGAGGTGAAGCCGCACCGCGCCTGGGCCGAGCGGACCATGCTGCGCGCCGAGATCTTCGGCGTCGCACGCGAGGACGTCGGCTTCGTGGAGCTGCTCGCCGCCGGAATCCCCGGCTGAATCGCAAGGGACGCATGAACAAGGCAGTGAACAGCGGGGTCTGGTCCGGCAGTTGGGTCGCGGAGCGGCTCGGCGTCGAACTCCTCGGCGACCCCGAACTGACCGACCTCCTGGGCCTGGCGCTGCGCCGCAACCCCAAACGGGCCCACCTCCTCGTCTCGAACGTGCTCGGCAAACACGTCCCCCAGTCCCCGTCGATCGTCTACGGCTACGGCGTCACCCTGGGCCACCGTGTGCGCGACCTGCTGGGCCCCGAGGAGTCCCGCCGTGCGGTGGTCCTCGGCTACGCGGAGACCGCGACGGGCCTGGGCCACGCGGTGGCCGACGGCATCGCCGTCGCCCCCTACCTCCACTCCACCCGCCGCCCGGTCCCCGGCGTGGCCACGGCGGGCGGCTTCGAGGAGTCCCACTCCCACGCGACGTCCCACCTCCTGCTGCCGGAGAACCCCGAACTCCTCTCCAGCGAGGGCCCGTTGGTCCTGGTCGACGACGAGTTCTCCACGGGCAACACGGTCCTCAACACGATCCGCGACCTCCACGGGCGCTATCCGCGGGACCGGTACGTGGTGGTGGCCCTGGTCGACATGCGCTCCCCGGCGGACGCGGGCCGCCTGGGCGACTTCGCGGCGGAGATGGGCGCGAGGGTGGACCTGGTGGCCGCGGCCTCGGGCACGGTTCGCCTGCCGGCGGGGGTGCTGGAGAAGGGGCAGGAGTTGGTGGCGCGGTACGAGGCAGGGGGTGCCGGGACAGGTGATTCGTCGAGTGCGGCGCCGTCGGGGCTGGCCGCGCAGTTCCCCGCGCCCCTAAAAGCCACAGGCCAGGGCGTTGAAAACGGCCCGATCCCCAACTCCCCAGGGGCGCGGGGAACTGCGCGACCAGCCCCCACCGGCCCGCAGCCGAAACGCGTCGATCTCCGCTGGCCCCATCACCTCCCCGACGGCGGAAGACACGGCTTCACCCCCGCCCACCGAATACGCCTGGAAGCAGCCCTCCCCGCAATGGCCGCCCGCCTTGCAGACGCCCTCCCCTCAAATGCGCACCGTGTGCATATCTTGGGCTTCGAAGAGCTGATGTACGCCCCCCTCAGACTCGCCCGTGAACTGGAGCAGATAGTCGACGCCGACGTCACCTACTCCACGACCACCCGTTCCCCCGTGCTCGCGGTGGACGACCCCGGCTACGCGATCCGCACCCGCCTCACCTTCCCCGCCCACGACGATCCCGCCGACGGCCCCGGCGACCGCTACGCCTACAACATCGCCGGCGCCGGCTTCGACGCGGTCGTCGCGGTCGTCGACTCCCGCGGGGACACTCCCGAACTGCACGGCCTGCTGGCCGAGTTGGCCGCACACACCCCGCACGTCGTCCTCGCGGTGGTCCCCTCGTACGTCCCCGAAAGGCCCCCCATGCTGCCCGAGCCCCTCCGCGGCCCCGCCTTCTCCTCGTACGCGCCGGAAGAGGTCGGCTGGCTGCTCCAGGATCTCTCGGACGTGACGCTGGAGGCGCCGACCGAGGAGCGGGAGGAAGCGATCCAGAGCGGCGGCGCGCACTACGCGGAGTCGCTGCCGGTGGAGTACCAGCCGAGCGAGCAGTACCAGGAGCTGTTCCACACCGCACTGGACGAGGCCGCAGGACGCCTGGCGCTGGCGGTCGGCGCGGTCACCGAACTCGTCCTCGCCGAGCGCTCACCGCACCCCGTCCTCGTGTCCCTCGCCCGCGCCGGCACCCCCGTAGGCGTCCTGATGCGCCGCTGGGCCCAGTACCGCCACGGTCTCGACCGGCCGCACTACGCCGTGTCGATCGTGCGCGGCCGGGGCATCGACGCCAACGCCCTGCGCTACCTCGCCGCCCATCACGACCCGGCCGACGTCGTGTTCGTCGACGGCTGGACCGGCAAGGGCGCCATCACCCGCGAACTCGCCGACGCGATCAGGGAGTTCGAGGAGTCCGACGGCATCACCGGCTTCGACCCGGAGATCGCGGTACTGGCCGACCCCGGCTCCTGCGTGAAGACATACGGCACCCGCGAGGACTTCCTCATCCCCTCCGCGTGCCTCAACTCGACCGTGTCGGGGCTGATTTCCCGTACGGTGCTGCGCTCGGACCTGGTCGGCCCGCACGACTTCCACGGCGCGAAGTTCTACCGCGAACTCGCCGGCGCGGACGTCTCGGTGGAGTTCCTGGACGCCGTCGCCGCCCGCTTCCCGGACGTCACGGACGCCGTGACGACCCTCGCCAAGGAACTGCTGGCCGCCGACCGCACGCCAACCTGGGAGGGCTGGGCGGCAGTCGAGCGGATCAGCGAGGAGTACGGCATCCACGACGTGAACCTCGTCAAGCCCGGCGTCGGCGAGACCACCCGGGTGCTGCTGCGCCGGGTGCCCTGGAAGATCCTCGCGCGGGCCGGTGCGGGCGCCGACCTCGACCACGTCAGACTGCTCGCCGAGCAGCGAGGCGTGCCCGTCGAGGAGGTGGCCGAACTGCCGTACACCTGCGTGGGGTTGATCCACCCCAAGTACACGCGCGGTGCGACCGGGGCCGACGGCAGGGCGGTGTCGGTCTGATGCCGGTGCTTGTCGCGAGCGACCTCGACCGTACGCTCATCTACTCCTCGGCCGCCCTCGCCCTGACCATGCCGGACGCGCGGGCGCCCCGGCTGCTCAGCGTCGAGGTGCACGAGAGCAAGCCGCTCTCCTTCATGACGGAAACAGCGGCCGGACTCCTCACCGAGCTCGGCGGACTCGGCGCCGGCACGGCCGTCTTCGTGCCCACCACCACCCGCACCCGCAAGCAGTACCAGCGCATCAGCCTGCCCGGCCCGGAGCCGAAGTACGCGATCTGCGCCAACGGCGGCCACCTCCTCGTCGACGGCGCGACCGACGAGGACTGGCACGCCGGGGTGCAGGCGAAGCTGGCCGCCGAGTGCGCTCCGCTGGAGGAGGTCCGCCAGTACCTGGCCGACTCCGCCGACCCGTCCTGGGTACGCAAGCACCGCGTGGCCGAGGACCTCTTCGCCTACCTCGTCGTGGAGCGCGAACTCCTCCCCGAGGAGTGGGTGAAGGAACTGGCGGTCTGGGCCGAGAACCGCGGCTGGACCGTCTCCCTCCAGGGCCGCAAGATCTACGCCGTCCCGAAGCCGCTGACGAAGAGCGCGGCGATGAGGGAGCTGGCCCACCGCACCGGAGCCACCCTGACCCTGGCCGCGGGAGACTCCCTCCTCGACGCCGACCTCTTGCTCGCCGCCGACAAGGCCTGGCGCCCGGGCCACGGAGAACTGGCAGACGAGGCGTGGACGGCTCCGAATGTCACGGCCCTACCGGAGCGAGGCGTCCTGGCAGGAGAACGGATCCTCCAGGAGTTCCTCAGGGCAACTCCTTAGGGGCGCGGGGAACTGCGCGACCAGCCCCCACGCACCCGCACCCGACAACGCACGGGACCTGCCTAGCCGCAGCAGCCCCCGCCACAACAACCGCCCCCTCCGCCTGCCGCAGGCGAGGGGGCGGACGACGTCCCGCCCACTGCCACGGCCGACAGCAGCTTCACCGTGTCGTCATGCCCAGAGGGGCACGATGCGGGCGCGGACGACTCCGCCATCGGCCGGCTGACTTCGAACGTCGATCCGCAGGTACGGCAGCGGTACTCATAGCGAGGCATGACATCAGGCTAACGCCGCCCTGACATGAAGACGGCACCTTGTTTTTTCATGAAGGTTTCGGCTGTGTCCTGTTCTGTCGTTTTCTTATATGGAGAACTTGCGAAGACCACTGGTAATTTGAGTTCGCCGCGTGACCTGTGAGGCCGGGGGGAACCGGGATTTGCAGCCGCGTCCACGGCAACCTTGTAGGACCCTCGTACGTCTGTGCGTCTGCCTGTGCGAGCAATATGGAGTGCGGAGGGAGCCGTCGTGACCCACGAGGGGGAGGGGGAGCAGCCTCAACGGCCGGACGAGACCATGCAGTTGAAGCTCCCCGCCGGGTTCCGGGCGGACGAGACCATGCAGCTGCGGGTGTCCGACCTCGTGATACCCGAGGCCCCCGAGATACCCGAGGGGGAGACGAAACCGGTTCGGCACCGGGGCCGCAAAGCCCCCCGCCCGTCCCTCCGCACCCGTCTCTCCCGCCTCGCCCAGGCCCTCGGCCCCCGCTTCGCTCCCCTCATCGCCCGCCTCGCCCCGGTCGTGATCTTCCTCACGCCGTACGTCCGCAGGATGCGCCCGCAGTACCCGCGCCCGGGCCGTACTGACTGGCGCCGCTGGATACCCTCCTGGCGGCAGTGGCTCGGCGGCGTGGCCGCCTCCATCGGGCTCAGCGGACTGTTCCTGGTCGTCGCCTACGCGGCCACCGACATCCCCTCGAACCTCAACACGTACGCGACCCAGCAGGACAACGTGTACTTCTGGTCCGACGGCACGCCCATGGCCCGGACCGGCTGGGTGCAGCGGCAGGCGATGCCGCTCAAGGACATTCCGACCGATGTCCGCTGGGCGGTGCTCGCCGCGGAGAACGAGAGCTTCTACAGCGACCCCGGTATTTCGATGAAGGGCATCGCCCGCGCCCTCTACCGAACGGTCGGCGAGGGGGACACCGAGGGCGGCTCGACGATCACCCAGCAGTACGTCAAAAACGTCTATCTGACCCAGAACCAGACGGTGAGCCGCAAATTCACCGAAGCGATGATCTCCCTCAAGCTCGACAACAAGATGAGCAAGGACAAGATCCTCGAGGGCTATCTCAACACCAGCTGGTTCGGCCGCGGCACCTACGGACTTCAGCGCGCGTCGCAGGCGTACTACGGCAAGGACGTCAGCCAGCTCAACGCCAGCGAGGGCGCCTTCCTCGCCTCCCTGCTGAAGGGCGCGGGCCTCTACGACCCGACGATCAGCAAGGCCAACCACGCCCGGGCGGTGGCCCGTTGGTCCTGGATCCTGGACCGCATGGTGAAGATCGGCAAGCTGTCGCCGGCCGAGCGCGCCAAGTACAAGACGTTCCCCGAGCCGCTCAAGGAGTCGCGGACCTACGACACCGGAAAGCAGAGCGACTACCTGGTCGAGCTGGCGACTCAGTACGCGAAGAAGACCGCGCACATCTCGGACAAGGACTTCGACCTCGGCGGCTACCAGATCTACACGACCTTCGACCGCAACCGTGAGACCGAGCTGACGGACGCCGTCACCAAGGCCCGCAAGGCCGCGCAGAAGGACGACCCGGCCAATGCGAAGGCCGCGCACTACGGCGCCTCCTCGGTGGCCTCCGACGGGCGCATCCTCGCCGTCTACGGCGGCCCCGACCACCGTACGCAGGGCTTCAACGAGTCCAACGCGACCACCGTCCCGGCGGGTTCGGCCTTCGAACCCTTCGTCTACGCCGCCGCGTTGGAGCACGGGGTCACCAAGACCCGGGGGAGACCGGCGACCCCGGTCACCCCCCAGACGCTGTACGACGGGAACGACGGCGTGCCGGTGACCACACCGGAGGGGCCGTACTGGGACCGCAGCGGCAAGAAGGTCGCCGCGCACAACGACGGCAAGAAGTCCTACGGGCAGATCAGTCTGCGCCAGGCCCTCGCCCAGTCAGTGAACACCCCGTTCATGCAGCTCGGCATGGACACCGGCCTGTCGACCGTGCGGGCGACCGCCGAGAAGGCGGGACTGCTCTCCTCCAGTTTCGGGGCGCAGGTGCCCGCGCTGTCCCTGGGCAACGCCACGCCCAGCGCACTGCGGATGGCGAGCGCGTACGGCACGTTCGACGCCGGGGGCGTCCACACCGAGCCGTACTCGGTCCGCCGTATCACCCGCAACGGCGCCGGCGTCGTACTGGAGCGGCCGAAGCCGAACCGGGCGATGAGCAGGACCACCGCCGACGAGGTGACGGACGCGCTCACGGACTCCTTCGGCCTCGCGCACCCCACCGCCGCCAAGGCCGCCGGAGCCGGGGTGGCGGGCAAGACCGGCACCACCCAGGACGACACCGCCGCCTGGTACATCGGCACCGCCAAGTCCGTGTCGACGGCCGTCGTCGTCTACCGCATCGACCTCGGCAAGAGCCTCGAACCCCTGCCGCTGAAAGGAATCTCCGGAACCCCAGTCACCGACGTCCCCTACGGCATCTGGTCGAGAGCCATGACCACCTCGCTCGGCTGACCACCGCAGCGCAACCGCCACCTCCTCGCAGAATGAGCCGCCCATGAAGTCCCCGAAGCAGGCGCCGTCAGGCCGTCGCCGCCGAGCCCGTGAACCTCGCCGCACCCCGAAGCCGGGATTCCTCACCCTGGCCGTGTTCCTCGTCGTCGCCTCACTGGTGACCGGGTATCTGGCGTTGAACCGGGACAGCACGGCGCCGACCGCGGCGGCCGGGAAGAACGCCTCGCCGAAGTCGACCAAGGAACCCGTCTGGGACGGCAAGACGCAGGTGCTGGGGGACGGCTCGACCTCGTACACGGGGCCGCAGAAGGACCAGTTGAAGGCCGTACCGCTCAAGCCCGGTGAGAAACCGCCCCAGTTCGTCGTCTTCTCCTGGGACGGGGCCCTTCAGGGGGACGACGAACTCTTCTCGCACTACCGGGAGATGGCCAAGGAGTACAACGCCCACATGACCTTCTTCCTCACGGGCATCTATCTGCTGCCCAAGAGCAAGAGGGACCTGTACCACCCGCCGATGCACCCGGTGGGTTCGGCCGCGATCGACTTCCCGACCGACCAGCACATCCGCGACACCCTGGAGCAACTCCGCCTGGCCTACGAGCAGGGCAACGAGATCGGCACCCACTTCAACGGCCACTTCTGCGAGGCCAAGGGCGGCGGTGAGTGGAGCGTCGCGCAGTGGAAGAGCGAGATCGACCAGTTCTTCTCCTTCGTCGAGAACTGGAAGACCAACACCGGCTACACCGACATCCCGGCCCTGCCCTTCGACTTCAAGAAGGAGGTCGTCGGCGGCCGCGCCCCCTGCCTGGAGGGCCAGCCCAACCTCCTGAAGGCGCTGAAGGGTTACGGCTGGAAGTACGACGCCAGCTCCCCGGGCGACTTCCAGATATGGCCCACCAAGAAGGACGGCCTCTGGGACTTCCCGCTCGAACTGCTCCCCTACGGGAACAACATCCAGGCCCTGTCGATGGACTTCAACTTCCTCTACAACCAGTCCAACGGCGCCACCCAGGGCGACCCCTCGAAGTTCGCCGAGTGGGAACAGAAGACCGTCGACTCGTACATGGCCGGCTTCAACCGGGTCTACTACGGCAGCCGGGCGCCCCTGTTCATCGGCAACCACTTCGAGAACTGGAACGGCAGCATCTACATGAAGGCCATCGACCAGATCATCCCGAAGATCTGCACCAAGAAGGGCGTCAAGTGCGTGTCCTTCAAGGAGCTTTCGGACTGGATGGACGTGCAGTCGCCACAGACTCTGCAGCAGCTGCGCAGTCTGGACCCGGCCCAGTCGCCGGACTGGTCCACGGTGGTCAAGTGACCTGTGGGGACCGGTGAACTCACCAACCGCAACCCCCTTCACAGGAGCCACACATGGCGTGCGAAGATGCCCTCGCCCGGTAGGCGTACCGGCGTAGAGGGGAACCCCATTGAAATCCAGAAAACTGAGCCGTAGCAGGAGCCGTACGGCCATAGTCTCGGCGGCGGCCGCCTCGGTCGTCGCCGGTGTGGCCCTCGTGCCCAACTGGAGCGCGGGCGCGGCCGTCGTGAACGACCCGACCGTGGACGCCTCGACCAAGGCGACCTTCCAGAAGCTGGCCGACGCGGTCTTCACCGACCGCACCCAGGCCCTTGTCCACGGGGCGACCACGAAGCGGAGCACCTCGCGCTTCTCCGGCGACGTCCGTCTCTCCAGCACCCAGACGCGTGACGAGAAGTCCGCGCTGAGCGCGTTGCGGGGCCGCCAGAGCAGCATCGCGAAGCTCGGCGAGACGTACAGCGCCGGCAGCACCAAGGTCACGCTCGACGCGACCCGGGTCACCGGCCGCACCGCCAAGGCCGACGTCACCGAGACGACCACGCTGACGTACGCGAAGGCCACGGCCGGGGCGCCGAAGACCACCGGCTTCCAGGCCCACCACGAGCTGACCTTCAAGGCCGACCAGCAGGGCACCTGGCAGCTGTCGAACATCCAGGACACCGACACCGGCGGTCTCGCCGTCAACACGGTGGCCAAGCCCGCGGTCAAGGCGTCGCCCGCCCCCGCCGACGACGGCAACACCACGCCGGACGCACCGCGCGCGGCCACCACCCGCAACCCGGTGGCGGTGCCGAAGACCAGCACGACGTACGACTACAAGGCGATGGCGGCCTACGCCGAGAAGTACTGGAACGTGTACAACACGGACTACCCGAACTTCAACGGCCACGCGGACGGCGGCGACTGCACCAACTTCGTCAGCCAGTCCCTGAAGGCAGGCGGCTGGAAGCACGTCCCGGGCTACGTCTACGACTACACGAAGTGGTTCGGCAACGCCGACATCCAGTCGGACTCCTTCGTCGGCGTCAACGAGTGGTCCTGGTTCGCCCAGAACTCCAAGCGGACCACCCCGCTCGCCAACGTCTACCAGGCCGAGGTCGGCGACGTCATCCAGGTCGACTTCGACCGGGACGGCGCCAAGGACCACACGATGATCGTGACGTACAAGGCCAACGGCATCCCGTACGTCACCTACCACTCGAACAACACCTACCGCAGGTCCCTGTCGAGCCTCATCGCGTCGTACCCGAACGCGTACTACTACGCGTACCGCACCTGAGCCGTCCAGGTCTCCACCCGCCGCCGGGCTCAGTGTCCGGCGGCGGTCCCGCGCTCCTCGCGGATCTGGCCGACCACGCGGGCGACCGTCTGCCGTACCGTCTCCGTCTCGGTCAGGAAGTGCCAGTAGTCCGGGTGGCGGCCCTCCAGCGTGGTGATCGCGCGGTCGAGGCGGGCCACGGCGTCGTCGAGGGGACGGGCGTGCCGCGGGTCGGGGGTGGAGCGTCCCGACATGGCCAGGCGCTGGGCGTCCCGGATCGCGAAGCGGGTGCGGTCGATCTCCTGCTGGGGGTCCTTCTGTACGGCGTTCAGCCGCCGCAGCCGGTCACCGGCCGCCGACACGGCCTCGTCGGTGGTGTTCAGCAGCGCCCGTACCGTCGACAGCAGTGACGTGGCGTCCGGCCAGCGCTGCGCGTCCCGCGCGGCCTGCGCCTCCTTCAGCTTCGCCTCGGCCTGCCGTACGTTCTCGCCGGCCTGGTCGGGCACGTGCTGGAGGTCCTGCCAGCAGGCGGCCGAGAACCGCCGCCGCAGTTCGCTCAGCACCGGGTCGACCTGCCCCGCGCGGGTGGTCAGCGCCTGCGCGCGGGTCCGCAGCGACACCAGCCGGTGGTCGATCTCAGCGGCCCGCTCGGGCAGCCCGCCGGCCTCGGCCGTGATGGCCTCCGCCTCCCGCGCGACCTGCGTGGCCCGCTCCAGCGTCTGCGGCACGCCGTGCTGCCCGGCACCCTGGTTCAGCTTCGTCAGCTCCGGCCCGAGCTTGGCGAGCCGCGCGGCGAGATCGTCGGCCCGCAGCCCCGACGTCCGTACGGCGTCCAGCGCGTTGCTCGCGGCCAGCAGCGCCTGCCGGGCCCGCTCCACGGCCGGCGCCAGCCGCGCGAGCTGCGTCTCCGCCTTGCCCAGCAGCGGCCCGAGCCCGCTCTCGAACCGGTCCAACTCCTGCTTGACCTGGGCGAGTCGGTCCTTCGCGGCGGTCAGCTCGGCACGGGCCCGGTTCGCGGCGGCGGCCTCCAGGTCGTCACGGTCGAGGTCGTGCGCGTCGACGGCGTTGATGTACCGGCCGCTCGCCTCGTCGATCCGCCGGCCCAGCGCCTCGAAGTCGGTCACCGCGCGGCGCGCGGCCGGCGAGTCGTCGACCGCGGTGATGGTGTCTATCGAGATCCGCAGATCCCGCTGGGCGGTGTCCAGCTCGTAGAACGCGGCGGCCGCCGCGTCCTTCGCCGCCTGCGCCTCGGCCCGCTGGCTCTCCGCCCGCCCGCCGAACCAGCGCCGGGTGCCACCGCCCGCGAACGCGGCGGCCAGCACCGGCGCGGCGAGCAGCGGCAGGCTCATCAGCGCGAGGGTGTCGAAGGCGGCACGGGCGGCGGTGGAACCGCGCCGGGACCGTGTGAGCGGCGAATACGGCTGTGCTGGAGTCGCCGTCACATCCCTCTCCCGTGTCTTGCGTCCTGACCGTTGTCATTCTCCCACCGGTAGAGGACGAACACACGGGCCGGTCAGTTCGCGTTCCGCACCGTGACTTTCCCGTCGCCCGTGCGGGCGTTCACCACATGGGAACTCGACGAGTCCCGGGGCACCGACACGTCCACTCCGCCGTCCCCCGTCCTGGTCGTCACCCGGTACTTGGCGGCCCCCTTGGGCAGCGCGACCGTCACCGACCCGTCGCCGCTGCGCGACTCCACCAGATCCGGTACGACCGCGAACTCCAGGTGCACCGACCCGTCACTGGTGGTCGTGCGCACCTCCCGCGACGACACCTCGGCGTGCACGGACCCGTCCCCGGTGTGCAGCGTCAGCGGCCCGGTGGAGTCGGTCACATGCACGGAGCCGTCGCCGGTCCGCACGCTCAGCGCGTCCCTGAAACCCCGCGCCCGCACACTCCCGTCCCCGTCCTCCACCTTCACGGTGACCCCGCGCGGCACCTCGATCCGGTGCTTGGCCGCGCAGTCGGCGATCACCCCGGAACACTTCAGCCGCAGCACCAGCCGGTCGTCCTTCATGGCCCAGGTCACCTTGGGATCCGAACCGATCGCCACGCTGCCCTGCCACCACCGGGTGACCTCGATCTTCCCCGCCGGGTTGGAGTCCGCGGCGACGACTTCCAGCGCCGAGTCGTCCGAGTCGATCGTGAGCGTACGGCCGGACAGCGCGAAGGTCCGCCGATCGGGATGCTTGTCGTCACCGGCGGAGGCACCGGCGCACGCGGTGACACCGACGAGGAGCAGGGCGAGGCCGCCGGTCGCGGCGAGGACACGGCGGGTGCTGCGGGTGCGGGTCACGGTGATTTCCCCCTGGGACGGTCGCGGAGTCCCGATGACTCCTACGGCTCCCCTCGACCGTAGAGAGCCGCGTTCCTCCGGGGCATCCGGCGCGCTCCCGGACCCGGGGTGGGGAAAACCCCCGATACGGGTTTGCGGGACAGGCCCCCTGGCCATGTAGGCTGTCGACTCGTCCTGGGCGCGTAGCTCAGGGGTAGAGCGTCGCCCTTACAAGGCGAATGTCGGCGGTTCGAAACCGTCCGCGCCCACCAGTCTCAGGACACGATCAAGGCCCAGGTCAGCCGGTGACAATCCGGTGATCCGGGCCTTGATCTTTTCTGCGGGCCCTCGCGCATTCCGGGGGCGGTGGGCAGGATGGGGGCATGACTCAGCCTGGCGCCACACCCTCGGGTTCCGTGTTGTCCCTGTGGTCGCACGACTCGGTGTTGTCGATCGGTTCGGTGGGCTCGGTGCTGTCCGTCGGGTCCGTCGGGTCGGCGCTGTCCGTCGGGTCGATCGGCAGTTCGCTGTCGGTCGGTTCGATCGGCTCGGCGCTGTCGCTGGTCTCGGCGGGCTCGTGGCTCAGCACGGGGTCCGTGCTGTCCGCGCAGTCGCGGTGGTCGGTGCTGTCGTGGCGTGCGAACCGCGGCTTCCGTGCGGTCGGGGACGGGGCGGGGACCGGCACCGGGGTCCGTTTCGGCGGGGTGCCGGTCGTGGGAGCGGTGGGAGTCGCCGGGGCCGTCGCCGTCCTCGCGCTGGCCCAACGGACGCTGCGCAAGCCGTAGTTCGGGTACGGCGGGGTGGTCAGGACCAGAACTCGTTCGCCTTGTCGATGTCCTCGACGCACTCGTCCAGGTCCGTGATCTTGTCGCCGAGGATGCGGAAGACGATGCCGCCGGTCTCGTCGATGCGCTTGCCGTCGCGCTCGGCCGTGAAGCGGTGGAGTGTGACCGCGTGGCCCCGGCCGTCGACGAGGACGTTGCGCAGTTCGACGCGCAGGGTGCCGTTCGTCTGCGCGAACAGCTGCCCGTACATGTCGATGGCCGCGTCCAGGCCCTTGAAGTCGCCGGACAGCGGGTGGGTGCCGGGAACGTGGTGCGTGACGTCCGAGGACATCAGTGAGCGCAGGGTGTCCATGTCGCCGCGGACGAAGGCGTCGTAGCCCTTGCGGACGAGGAGTGCGTGCGGGTGGTCGGCCATGATCGATCGCCGCCTCTCGGTTGGTTCGGCGATATGAGGCTCAACTCACCCATTGTCCGCCTTTTCGTCCGGCAGTGGCGCCTCGTGGGCGTGCTTCAGCCTCATCCGTGACTCGACACGCTCCGCCGCGGTGACCTCTGTCCAGAAGCGGTGGCCGCTGACGAAGACCGCGAGCTCGTGCTCGCGCTGCCGGAGCTTCTCCACCTCGGCCTGTTCGTCGGGTGTCCAGCCCGGGGAGGCGGGGCGCTCCACCTTGCGCCAGCCGCCCGTGTCGCTGAACCCGTCCAGCGGCTCGACCGACCAGGGCAGCCGCTTCAGCAGGGTCGCCAGCTCCGCCCGGACCTGATGCAGCTCCTCCTGACCGGCGAGGAGGTCACTCGGGAAGTCATAGGTCGTTGCCACGCGCTAATGCTACGCCTGTTCGAATTTGGGTCGCGAGTTCCTTCCGGGACTTCATACGAACGGGTGTCTGTGGCCATGGAGGCCGAGGGGCCCGGCGGTGTCAGTGGGGCCGCCTACTGTGGTCGGCATGGACGTGGAACGGGTGCGGCTCCGGCCGTGGGCGGACAGTGACTTCTGGTTGTTGGGGCGGCTCAACAGCCCTGAGATGACAGAGCACTTGGGGGGTCCCGAGACCGAGGCGCGGATCGAGGCCCGGCACCGGCGGTACGTCGGGCTGGAGCCGGGGCGCATGTACCGGGTCGAGTCGGCGGGGAGCGGGGAGACCGTCGGCTCGATCGGCTTCTGGGAGCGGGAGTGGCGGGGCGAGCCGGTCTGGGAGGCCGGGTGGGGGGTGCTGCCCGAGTTCCAGGGGCGCGGACTGGCCGCCCTCGCGGCCCGTGCCCTCGTCGAGGAGGCACGGGCCGCCGGCGGGCACCGGTATCTGCACGCCTTCCCCAGCGCCGACCATCCCGCGTCCAACTCGGTCTGCCGGAAAGCCGGGTTCACCCTGCTCGGCGAGGTGGAGTTCGAGTACCCCAAGGGGCACTGGCTCACCTCGAACGACTGGCGGCTCGACCTCGACGAGGCCTGAGCCGCAGGTCAGTTGGCGTGCGGCTTCTCCAACTCCCTTACCAGCCCCGCCGCCACCGGCACCGCGATTCCCTTGCGCTCCGCCGCCCGCAGCAACGCCCCGCCGATCGCGTCCAGTTCGAGCGGGCGGTGGGCCTCCGCGTCGCGCTGCATCGAGGACTTGGTGCCCGGTGGGAACGTGTCGTAGCGGGCCAGCGCCCCCGCCGGGTCGGACGGGCCGCCGTAGGAGCGGCTCACCGCCGCCGTCTCCTCCAGCAGGGCCGTCAACTCCTCGCGGTGGCGCGTGCGGACGTCACCGAGGGGGAGGCTGTAGCGGGTGGTGAGGAGGGCGAGGGGGGCCAGGAAGGTCATCTTGGCCCAGAGGGCCGCGGTCTCGTCGGGCAGTACACGGGTCGTGGGGCCGGCCGCGCGCAGTGCGGCTGCCAGTGCCTCCAGGCGTTCGTGGGGGACCGGGTCGCCCGTGACGTCGATCTCCGCGAACGGGCTGCCGTGCTCAATGACCCCCGGGGCGACGCGAGTTGACTCGACCCGGATGATCGCGGGGGCGACCTGGGCGGGCGGGTGGAGGGTGCGGAGACGGGCCGGGTGTTCGACGCCGTTCAGGAACGGGACGAGGAGGCCGTCGCCCAGCGCGGTCGCCGGGACGCGGGCCAGTGCCGGGGTGAGTGCCGTCGCCTTGACCGTGATCAGGCAGGCGTCGACCGGTTCGCGCAGTTCCGTGTCGGCCTCGACCGGTGCCGTGAAGTCCCCGAAGGGGGCGCTGCGGACGCGGATTCCGTCGCTGCGGAGGGTGGCGGCCGTCTCTTCTCCGGCCAGGCAGATCACCCGGTGGCCGGCCCGGGACAGCAGCGCCGCGAGCAGGCCGCCCACGCCGCCGGGGCCCAGTACGGCCACGGTGAGTTCGTTGTTCGCCATGTTGTCGGTCCTCTCGTCGGTCGGCCCCCTACGCGGTATCGCTTTCGGGGCGCGAGACTGGACGTATGTGCCGCAGTATCAAGACTCTTCGACCGCCCGCCCTGCCCGACGAGGCCACGGAGGAGGAGATCCGTGCCGCCGCGTTGCAGTACGTGCGCAAGGTCTCCGGGTTCCGGGCGCCCGCCGCGCACAATCGCGAGGTCTTTGACCGCGCGGTCTATCTCATTGCCGACGCGACGGCTGAGCTGCTTGCGGGGCTTGAGGTGAGAGGGGCTTCGCGGTGAGTGCGGTGCGGTGATCAAAGTGCGGGTCGGTGGGGGCTGGTCGCGCAGTTCCCCGCGCCCCTAAAGGCCTGCGCCTGCGGCGCCTGGCCCCTCTACGACGCAGCCGTCGCCTCCGTCGCCCCCGGCTGCCGTCGCATGACATACGCCGCCCCCGCCCCCGCCCCGAACAGCGCCGCCAGCGACACCCCCGTAGCCAGCCATGTCGCCCCGAGCCACTGCGCGCCGTAGTAGCCCAGCGCCACGCTGTACGCCGCCCAGGACAGGCCCGCCAGGGCCGACCAGGGGAGGAAGTCGCGGGCGCGGCGGTGGGCGGCGCCCGCGCCGAGGGAGACCACCGAGCGGCCGGCCGGAGCGAAGCGGGCCAGGATGACCAGGGCGCCGCCGCCGCGGGCCAGGGCGTGGCCGAGACGTTCCTGCGCACTGGTGAGCCGGCGGGAGCGGGAGATGGCGCGGTCGAGGCGTTCGCCGCCGAGCCAGGCCAGGCGGTACGCCACCAGGTCGCCCAGGACGGACGCGGCGGCGGCCGACGCGATCAGGGCCAGGATGCTGGGGACCTCGTGCGGAACGGGCACGGCGTCGGTCGCCGCGCCGGTGCCCGCTGCCGCCGCGGTGGCCGCCGCGATGACCAGGACCCCGCTCGGCAGGACCGGCAGGAACACATCAAGCAGTACGGACAGGGCGATCATGGCGTAGATCCATGGGCTGCCGGTCAGCGACCCCACACTCTCGAACAACGCATCTCCCCGTGAACTCCCCCGTGGGCCGCGGCAGCAGCGGCCAGTGACAGCCATACAGCGTACGCCTGGGTGGGGACAGGAGATTCACGGGGGGCGCGTGTGATCGGCACAGCTTGTTCACTCGGCTGCCCCGTCCCGAGGGGCGGGGCGGGCCCGCATCCCGTAGCAACGTAAAGGGGATCGAAGCGCAACTGAACGTGAGGAACGGTACACATCATGGTGGCAGGCATATGCGCGGGCGCGGTCGTCACGGCCCTACTGGCGAGCGGCGCGGCCGGCACGGGAGGCGCCGGCGCCCCTGACGGCTACTCGATGCGCACGGACGCGCGGTTCGCGCCGGTCGGCGCCCTCCTGCCGTCGGCGGCGGTCACGTACGACACGAAGCTCGTCCCCGCCGCCGCGTGGATCGAGGTCGGCCAGCGGACGACGGTGGGCGGTGCCACGACCGTACGGCTGCGGGTCGACGGGATGGTGCCGGGGCACGCGTACGCAGCCCATGTGCACCAGAAGCCGTGCGGCGCCGACCCCGCCGCCGCGGGCGGGCACTTCCAGCACAAGCCGTCCACCGACCCGGCCGACGTCACCGCCGAGAACGAGGTCTGGCTCGACTTCACGGCCGACGAGCACGGCGCCGCCGAGGCCACCGCCCGGCACGACTGGAACTTCCGGGAGGGCGAGGCGTCCTCCGTCGTGATCCACGACAAGCCGGGCAGCAAGGTCCGCGTCGCCTGCTTCACCGTGCCGTTCGGCTGGGCTCCCTGAGCCGGGGATACGACGACCAGGGGTGGGCGTCGGCCGACGGCGTCCCCCCTGGTGTCACGACCCGGAGCACCGCGCGCGCCACCGCGTCCGCGTCCGACAGCGTGACCGAGTCGACGCCGGGGCGGGCGCCCGCCGCGGTCACCCAGTGCACGCCCTCCGTGGGGACCCCGAACGCGAACCGCCGTGTGTGCGCCCGCCCCTGACGGTCTATCAGGTGGTACGGGCGCGCCGTCACATCCAGCCCGCCCGTCTCGTAGCCGTCCACGGTGTGCGGCCGGCACCCGCCCGTCCGCAGCAGCCGGCCGAGCAGCGGGTCGGCGGTGCGGCGCAGGTCGGGTTCGGGGAGGCGTGCTTCCACGAGCGTGGTCACCCGCACCGACGAGCCCGGTATGGCGGGCGAGTGCGCCACCCAGGCGCCGTCCGCCTCCCGCACCTCCAGCCGTGGCCCGAGGACCGTCACCACGCCGGCCGCCACCAGCGCGGCCAGTTCCTCGATACGGCGCCGGGGCGGGCCGATGGACAGGAACGCGTTGAGCGGGGTGTACCAGCGGTCCAGGTGGTCGCGGCGCGAGTCGCCCGCGAGGCCGCGGTGGTCGACGACCAGCCGGAGTTCGTTGCGCAGATCCCGCAGTACGTCCAGGGCGGCCTTGAGCGGGCCGTCCACATTGCCGAGTGCGGCCTGCCCGGCGTCCTCGCGCAGATACGCCAGCAGCCAGTCCCGCCAGGCCGACGGGTCGGCGAGAGCACGGTCCGGGTACGGGCGGGACAGCCGGTCCCAGCTCCACCGCTCGGCGGCCGGGATCCCGAACTCGTCGAGTATCAGGGCCTCTTGGGGGTCGCGGTGCGGGACGGAGAGGAAGCGCCCGGTGAACTCCGGGCGCCGGGAGTGTCGTAGCAGAGCGGTGTAGTAGACCGTCTCGACCTCCTTCGCCACCAACGGCCATATCTCCGCGAGGAATTCGGGTGGCTCGCCCGAGTCCGCGCGTTTGCGGAAGGCGGATATCACCTCTGGGGTGAGGACACGGGGCGTATGGCGGCCGTGCGGGCCCTTCGCGTTGTCGCCGCGGGCCTGGTACGGGATGCCACGACGTGAACCGGCGTACAGGCGGGGCTCGTTGCCCGAGGGCAGATAGCGGAGCGAGCCGTCCTGCGCGCGGACGAAACGGCCGCCCCGGCCCGTCGTCAACAGGGCCGTGTGGTCGAAGAAGTTGAGGCCGAGGCCGCGCAACAGCACTGGTTCGCCCGGCTGTACGGCGGACAGGTCGGCGTCGGCCGGGTTGGCGGGCGGGAGGTGGCGCAGGCCGTGGTGGCAGGCGTAGGCGGCGAGGCGTTGTCGGGCCGGGTCGCCGAGCGTCGGGAGGTGGCCCTGGGCCAGGACCACGGCCGAAAGGGCGGGCAGGGTACGGCCGTTGTCGAGGGTGAGGGACTGGTGGCCGTCGGGTGTGTCGTCGAGACGAACCGCGCTCGCCCGGTGTGTCGCGACCTCGACGGAGTCCGGCGCCTCGCGGACCGTGCGGGCGAACACCCACTCCAGATAGCGGCCGTAGTGGGCCCGGGTGGGGTAGTCGTCGGGGCCGAGTTCGGCGGGCGCCCACTCGTGCAGGCTCGGGCCGGGGCGGATCGGGCCCGAGCAGTCGACGCTGTCGTCGGTGAAGAGGGTGACCTGGGAGGCCACGGTGTTCATCAGCAGTTCGGGGGACTGCGTGGAGCGCCAGACGCGGCCCGGGCCCGGGGGCGCCGGGTCGACGACGTGGACGGTGAGCCGGGTGCCGGGCGGGAGGAGTTCGGGAGCCGACGCGCAGAGGCGTTCCAGGACGCTGGTGCCGCGCGGACCGGCGCCGACCACGGCGACGGAGACGGATGCCGGTTCGTCGTCGGACACGTTCACTGCAGACAAAGGGGGAACTCCCGGGCGTGTGGGGCGCAATGGAGCAGACCGCCCACCGGAAGCGGACGGTCCGCCTCATCATGCCTTCAGCGAGGTCACGGGGGTGTGAGCGGGGACTCCTCCACGGTCTTCAGGGTGCCGTCCGCCCGCGCCTGCTCCAGCCGCAGCCGGGCCGAACGGCCGCGCAGCGTAAGGGTCATGAGCTGGTTGCCGAACCAAGGCCCGCCCGTCTTGTGCCACTTGACGGAAGGCTCGGCGCAGCGGCCGTGCCGGGCGAAGCGGCGGCCCAGGCCGCGGGCGACGGCACTCCAGCCGAAGCGGAAGCCGACCCGTATGTAGGCCGGGATGGAGTTGTGGACGGGGGAGCAGGTCAGCTGGAGGACGCGCGAAGTCGGGCCGCCGGTACGCCACTTGGGCTCCGCCACGTACGCGTGGTGCACGTCCCCCGACAGCACGAGCACCGACGCCGGTGCCGCCTCGCCCGACCCCACCTCGGCGATCAGCCCGGCCAGCTCCTCGAAGGAGTTCGGGAACGCCGCCCAGTGCTCCAGGTCTGCGGCCCGCCGCAGCTTCTCCCCGAACCCGGCCCAGCGGGCGCCCCGTTCACCCCGGCACAGGGCCGCGTCCCAGGACTCGGCGTCGTGGACGAGGTGCGGCAGCAGCCAGGGCAGGGAGGTCCCGATGAGGAGATGGTCGTAGGAACCGGGGTCGGCGAGCGCCTCGGTGCGCAGCCAGTCGGCCTCGCCGGGGTCGAGCATCGCGCGGTGCTGCTCGTCGAGGACACGGGCGGCGCGGCTGTCCACCATGAGCAGGCGGACCCGGCCGAAGTCGCGCCGGTAGCTCCAGCGGGCGGAGGCCGGGTCGGCGTCGGCCTTGCAGGCGAAGGCGCGGAGTCCGTCGGTGCCGTCGGGGGTGCCGCGGACCGCCAAGTAGAGCGGATCGGCGGCGAGTTCGGCGGGGGAGAGGTTCCCCAGGTGCTGGTGCACCCAGTACGACATCAGCCCGCTCAGCAGCCGCTCGCGCCACCACGGGGTGCCGCGCATGTCGGCGAGCCAGGAGGCGGAGGTGTTCCAGTCGTCGATGACGTCGTGGTCGTCGAAGATCATGCAGGACGGCACGGTGGAGAGGAGCCAGCGGATCTCGGGATCGAGCCAGGACTCGTAGTAGAGGCGCGTGTACTCCTCGTAGTCCGCGACCTCGCTGCCCGGGGGCTCGCTCAGGTCGCGGCGGGCGGAGAGCCAGCGGCGGGTCGCGTCGGAGACCTCGTCGGCGTACACCTGGTCGCCCAACAGGAGGATTACGTCAGGTCGTTCGGCCTCCGGGTCGCGCGCGATGCGCGAGGCCAGCGTGTCCAGGGCGTCCGGGCCCACCGGGTCGTGGTCGTCGGCGGGCGGCGCGGCCCACCGGCAGGAGCCGAACGCGACGCGGACCGTGCCGTCGGCGTCCGGGGTGTGGATCGCGGACGGCGGGAACGGCGAGTCGGGCAGCGGCCACACCCGCGTGCCGTCCAGGAGGACGTCGTACGGCGTCGAGGTGCCGGGCGTGAGGCCCTCCACCGGCACCAACGCGTAGTGGTGGCCCGCGACTTGGAAGGTGCGGACGGTGCCGCCGGCCCCGTCCGCGCAGCGCACCTCGGCGGTACACGGACGGCTCGCCTCGACCCATACGGTCGCGGACGAGCCGTCGGCGTAGCGAAGCAGTGGTCCAAGGATCAGTTTCGCCACGGTGTGATCACTCTCCTCCGTCGCCCCGTACGGTACGGAACGACGGAGGTCAGCGACTAGGTTTCCGGGCTGTCGAAAGAGGATCAGCAGCCGCTGAGGACCGAGCTCAGCTTGGTCTTCTCCGCCGAGTCCACGGAGAGGTCGTAGTAGTACTTCACCTGTACCCAGGCGCGGACGTACGTGCACGCGTACGAGGTGAGCGGGGGCATCCACTCGGCCGGGTCCTGGTCGCTCTTGGACTGGTTGACGTTGTCCGTCACGGCCAGGAGCTGCGGACGGGTCACGTCGTTGGCGAAGGCCTGGCGCTGTGCGGTGGTCCAGTTGCGGGCGCCGGAGTCCCAGGCCTCGGCCAGCGGGACGAGGTGGTCGATGTCGACGTCGGAGGCGGCGGTCCAGGTGGCGCCGTCGTAGACCGAGTACCAGCTGCCGCTGGTCGCGGTGCAGGCGGAGTTGGTGACGACGTTCGTACCGTCGCGCTTGAGGATGTACTCACGGGTGTTGCAGGTGCCGCTGATCGTGATCCAGGTGGGGAACAGGTCACGCTCGTAGCCGGTCCGGACCTCGGTCGCGACGGTGAGCGAGGCGAGGTAGGTGCGGGCGGTGGCGGCGCTGACGGGGGTGGGGAGGGCGGCGGAGGCGGTCGGGCCGTTGAAGAGCGCGACGGAGGCTATGAATCCGGTAAGAGCCGCGAGTATGCTCAGCCGTCGACGCGCGTAGAACTTCGGCATACGAACTCCCTTGTGGTGGGGGGATGTTGGAGTGCGAGCGAAGGAATGATTGCGGTGCCGTGTTGCGGCCGGGTGTGCGTTCGGTAAGAAGTTAGTGACGCGGGCATGACAAGACAAGGTTTACGGTCGAACTTGTCGTCGCGTACAGTTGTCGGCGAAGAAGGGGAGTAGCTCTTCGCCGGACCGTCGACATACTGCTCAGCTCGTCTGAGCCGGCGCCCGGAGGACGACCACTTGGTGGATCGGCCAGCGAGACCTTCGGCAACGCAGTGCACCATCCGTGTGTGCTGCCGTGCCGAGGTGTCCGCAGACGGTTATCGCACTCTCGGTGGGGCAGCGCCCGACCGATTGAGGAACCTTGATCAGCATCAGCGTGACGGCGCTCGTCTTCGGCGTCGTCTTCCTGGCCGAACTCCCCGACAAGACCGCGCTCGCCGGACTCGTCCTCGGCACCCGCTACCGCGCCTCGTACGTCTTCGCCGGTGTCGCCGCCGCGTTCCTGCTGCATGTGGTGCTGGCGGTGGCGGCGGGGAGTGTGCTGACGCTGCTGCCGCAGCAGCTCGTGGCCGCCGTCACCGGTGTGCTCTTCCTGGGCGGGGCCGCGGTGCTCCTCTTCAAGAAGGGTGACGACGACGAGGAGGTCCGGGCGCCCAAGGACCAGTCCTTCTGGAAGGTCTCCGGCGCCGGGTTCATGCTCATCCTGGTCGCCGAGTTCGGTGACCTGACCCAGATCATGACGGCCAACCTCGCGGCCCGCTACGACGACCCGTTCTCCGTCGGTCTCGGCGCGGTGCTCGCGCTGTGGGCGGTCGCCGGGCTCGGCATCGTGGGCGGAAAGGCGCTGATGAAGCGGGTGCCGCTGGAGTTGATCACGCGGATCGCGGCGGTGCTGATGCTGGCGCTGGGGGCGTGGAGCCTGTGGGAGGCGGCGACCGCCTGAGCTGAACGGTGGGTGAACTGTTTCCGGGGATGGTGGCGCGATGCCGGTCCGGTTTTGTACCGTAGAGAAACAAAGTGGCTCCCGTCCGTTTTCCCTGACCGGCGGACGGGGCCGCCTTGTCCCTTCGGGGGCCACCCTCACCCCCGCATCCGTTCCGTTCCTTGGAGCCTGCCGATGACGGCCACCACCGTGCTCACCGCCCGCGCCCTCCTGCTGGACATGGACGGCACCCTCGTCGACTCGCACGCCGTCGTCGAGCGGATCTGGCGGCGCTGGTCCGAGCGGCACGGGCTGAACGCGGACGAGGTCATGAAGGTCGTGCACGGCCGCCAGGGCTACGCCTCCATGGCGCTGCTGCTGCCCAGCCGGCCCATGGAGCAGAACCACGCCGAGAACGCCCGCATGCTCGCCGAGGAGACCGCCGACGTCGAGGGCGTCGTCCCGATCCCGGGCGCGCCGGAGTTCCTGGCCTCGCTGCGGGGGCTGCCGCACGCGCTGGTGACCTCGGCGGACGTCGCGCTCTCCACGGCACGGATGGGCGCGGCCGGACTGGAACTGCCAGACGTCCGGATCACCGCGGAATCGGTCGGCGCCAGCAAGCCCGACCCCGAGGGCTTCCTCAAGGGCGCCGCCGAACTGGGCGTCGCGCCCGCGGACTGTGTCGTCTTCGAGGACTCCGGGGCGGGGATCGCGGCGGGGCGCGCCGCCGGGATGCGCGTGGTGGGGGTCGGGCCGCAGGCCGCGTACCACCGGCCGGACGTGCTGGTGCGGGATCTGCGCGCGGTGCGGGTGGAGGGCGTGGGCGGGGAGATTCGGTTGTCGGTGGGGTAAGGGCCCATGGGTGTGTGTTACGGCTCTTTCGTCTCCGACTCCAGCTTCGCCCGTGTCGCCGCCCCGTACACCCCGAGCGTGTCGGACTGGACGCCACGGGACCACTGGTAGTTCTTCAGGGCGCTCTCCGTCGCGTCGTCGAAGGTCCCGGTTGCGGTGCCCGTGTAGAGGTACACCTGGGCCAGCCGGAGCTGGAGTTCGGTGACCTCGGCGCCCTTGTCGCCGGGACGCAGGACCGGGGCGGGGCTGCTGCTGGCCCGGCGGTCGCTGCCGGTGCTCGTGGAGGCCGTGGCCGTCGGGGTCGGGCTGGGGTCCGTGGACGTCGACACCGCGGCGGACGGGCTCGACGAGGCCGTCGTGGAGGGGCTCGCACTGAGCGAGGGCGTGGGCGACGCCGAGGTCGGCCTCGCGGACAGGGAGTCGCTGGGCGTCGCTGTCGCCGACGCCGCGCTCTTCGACGCGGTCGGGACGCTGCCCCGTACGTCCTGGGGTGCCGCGTCGTCCCGCGACGGCGGCTCGTACGAGAACACGCCGCTCGCGAAACCGGCCGCTGCGACCACCGCCACGACGGCTCCGGCGGCGGCGAGGAGGACGGTACGGCGGCGACGGCGGGGCGGGTCGGCGTCGGCCTCGGCGTCGGCGAGCGGTTCGGGGATGTCCTCGCCGCCCTCGAACAGGCTCAGGTCGGTCATGTCCGGGGCCGTCGGTGGCACGGCGCGCAGTGGCATCGTCTGCTCGACCGCCGGCAGCTGCTGCGTCTCGCCCTCGGGTGGCGGGGCCTGTTCCCGAGAGCTTCCGTCCAGTTCCACATACGGTCTGATCCGCAGCGGGTCGAAGTCCTCCGCCGCTGCCGCCTCCGCCGTGCGCGCGTCACGCAGCGCGTCGGACGCCCGTTGGGTGCAGGTGCAGGACGGGGAGCCGTCGGTCGCCCGCGGCGCCCCGCATTGCGGGCATATGTGGCCTTTCGCCTCGTTCACGTGTTCGTCCCTCCCCATCGGACTCCCGAGGTTATTCGGCTCTCCTTCACGCCGTCTCCTCGGCGCGCCCGGAGTGACGGCTCCCACGGGACTCAACAGGCCGTAACGGGACACACCGATCACCATGGATGTGTAACGAGAGCCTCGGGAGGTCTTCATGGCCGGCGATGCGCACGGTATGACAGGGAATGTGCACGACGCGCAGCCATCGGAGAAACCCCCGCGGCGGGGCAGCGCCGCCCAGGAACACGTGTCGGGCAACGTCCTCGTCTCCATCGGGGCGCTGCTCCTCGGGCTGCTGCTCGCCGCCCTCGACCAGACCATCGTGTCGACGGCGCTGCCGACGATCGTCAGCGATCTCGGCGGGCTGGAGCACCTGTCGTGGGTGGTGACGGCCTATCTGCTGGCCTCGACCGCCGCAACTCCGCTGTGGGGCAAGCTGGGCGACCAGTACGGGCGCAAGCGGCTGTTCCAGATCGCGATCGTGATCTTTCTCGTCGGGTCCGCGCTGTGCGGCGCGGCGCAGAACATGCCCCAGTTGATCGGCTTCCGGGCGCTCCAGGGCCTGGGCGGCGGCGGGTTGATCGTGCTGTCGATGGCGATCGTCGGCGATGTCGTCTCACCGCGTGAACGCGGGCGCTACCAGGGGCTGTTCGGGGCCGTCTTCGGCGCGACGAGTGTTCTCGGGCCGCTGCTGGGCGGGTTGTTCACCGAGCATCTGAGCTGGCGCTGGGTCTTCTACATCAACCTTCCGGTGGGTGTCGTGGCGCTTGCCGTCATCGCGACCGCGCTGCACATCCCGCGCAGGTCCACCCGGCATGTCATCGACTACCTCGGTACGTTCCTCATCGCCGCCGTCGCGACCTGCCTGGTGCTGGTCGCCTCGCTGGGGGGTACGACCTGGGGCTGGGGGTCGCCGCAGATCGTTGGGCTGGCCGTGCTCGGGGTGGTGCTGGCGGTGGCGTTCGTCGCGGTGGAGCGGCGGGCCGCCGAGCCGGTGCTTCCGCTCAAGCTGTTCCGTGTCCGCACCTTCTCGCTGGCCGCCGTCATCAGCTTCATCGTCGGCTTCGCCATGTTCGGTGCGATGACCTATCTGCCGACGTTCCTCCAGGTCGTCCAGGGCATCTCGCCGACCATGTCCGGCGTGCACATGCTGCCGATGGTGTTCGGCATGCTGATCTCGTCGACCACGTCCGGGCAGATCGTCAGCCGCACCGGGCGGTGGAAGGTCTTTCCGATCGCGGGCACTGGTGTCACGGCGCTCGGTCTGCTTCTTCTCCATCAGCTCGACGAGAACAGTTCCACCGGCGAGATGAGCGCCTACTTCTTCGTCTTCGGGCTCGGACTCGGCCTGGTCATGCAGGTGTTGGTGCTGATCGTGCAGAACGCCGTGTCGTACGAGGACCTCGGCGTCGCCACCTCCGGGGCGACCTTCTTCCGGTCCATCGGCGCCTCGTTCGGTGTCGCCATCTTCGGCACGATCTTCGCGAGCCGGCTGGGGGACAAGCTGACGGACGCGCTCCGGGGTACGTCCTTGCCTGCGGGCGTCACGCCGGACGGGCTCGAGTCCGATCCGCGGGGCATCTCCCAACTACCGGTCGCGGTACGGCCGGAGGCCCTGCACGCGTATGCGTCATCCATCACGGACGTCTTCCTGTACGCCGCTCCCGTCGCCGCCGTCGGCTTCGTCCTGGCCTGGTTCCTCAAGGAGGACAAACTGCGCGGCTCCGTCACGGCACCCGACCTCACGGAGACCCTTGCCAGCAATCCGGTTCAGCGGTCTTCGTACGACGAGGTGTGCCGCGCGCTGTCCGTGCTGGGCACGAGGGAGGGGCGCCGCGAGATCTACCGGACGATCACCGCGAAGGCGGGCTACGACCTTCAGCCGGCGGCGAGTTGGCTGCTGCTGCGCATCAGGCGGGACGGGTGGGCGGAACCGGGGGTGCTGGCCGAGCGAAGTTCCGTGCCGCTGCCTGTCATCCTCGCGGCGGTCCGGCAGATCGAGGGGCGGCGGCTGGCGGTGCGGGAAGGGCTCGATCTTCAACTCACGGATCAGGGGCGGGAGATGGCCGAACGGCTGGCCCAGGCCCGTGAGGAGTCCCTCGCGGAGACGCTGGGGGACTGGTGGGGGCCGGACCGGCCCACCGATCTCGTTCAGTTGGTTAAGGAGCTGAACGGGGAGTTGTGCGGGTCTGATCGGGAGCAGCCGCACAACGGGGCGGTTGTCAGCGGTAGTTGAGGTTCTTGAGTGGGCCGGTGTTGGGTAGGCGCCCGCGTGAGTGGGCCGGTGTTTGGCAGGCGCCGTGCGCGCACCTCTTTTGGTTCGGTCGCCTTCGGGGCGCCTTGAGCCGGTGGCGTGAGGACAGTGGGAGTGGGTGGGCCCGCACCGTTCGAAGAGGTCAGCCGGGCACGACCTCCTTGACCCAGGCGATGAAGTTGGTGGTCGAGTTGCCGGTTCGTTCGGCGTCCGTGTGTCCCTGACCCCAGACGGTGGCGAAATCGACGCTGTCGATGCCGTAGTTCTGCAGCGCGAGGGCCAGGTTGATCTCGGTGGTGTTGGCGGTGTCGCCCTGCATGATGCCGGTGCGGATGCGCCAGTGGCGGGCGACCTTCGCGCTCTTGTAACCGGCGTAGGAGCCGGACAGGTAGTACAGCGGGTCGTACATGTTCACCCGGTAGGGGATCTTCTTGCCGACACTGTCGGTCTTGTCGAAGTCGCTCGTGTATCCGGAAGTGCCGTAGTCGGACTTCCAGTCCGTCAGCTTGGCGTAGCGGGACTGGTTCGCCGACATGACGGTCCGTGACAGCTCCGAGAAGTGCAGACCGGTGGCGCCGAGGCCGAGTACGGCGTTCTCCGTCGCGTCGCGGCCGGGGGCGTCGAACGCGCCGACACCCTTCGTCGCGGACTTCTGGCTCTTGACGAAGCCGGCCAGGCTCTTGACGGTCGCCTTCTTGGTCGAGGAGTCGTAGGTGACCCAGGTGCCGTCCGCGTTGAGGGCCTTGAAATAGGCCTCCGCCGTCTTGTACGTGGTCGCCTGCGCGGAGGACGAGTTGCCCGGCCCGCCGGAGGCGCCGGTCGGCATGGCCCCGCCGGACGGCGGCGTCCCACCGGACGGCATCGCCCCGCCAGTCGGCATCCCCGCGCCGCCGGCCCCGCCGCTCGCCCCGCCGGGAGGACCGCCGCCCATGGTGGACGGGGTGTAGGGGAAGGTGGTGTCCGACAGGAAGTTGTCCAGCGAGGTCTGGATCACCGACATCAGGTGGTCGTAGTAGCTGCCGGCGAGAAAGACACCGCTGCCGGACTTGGCAAGCGTGAGTTTCTGTCCCGAACTGTCCTTGAGTCGGAGCTTGTTGACGTAGGCGGCGAAGGCCTCGGCGAGGTCCTTGGAGTACGCCTCGGTCCAGGTGCCGCTCGCACGGGTGCCGGTGGTGGCGAACTGGCCCATGTTCCACTCGTAGGCGAGGTTGCCCTCGGAGAGTTCGGTGATCGGGACCCAGGCCATGACGCCGGCGATGGCGTCACTGATGGCCTTGCCGCCGGCGTCCTTCATCGCCGCGCCGATCGTTTCGAGGTACGGGGTGTAGAGCGTGCTGTCGCCGGACGACCCCGCCACCGAGCTCTGGGCGCCGCCGCCGCTGACGCCGAAGGCGAAGATGCTGTCCTTGTCGCCGGGGAGCAGGTCGTCGTTGTAGCGCAGGAAGCGCACGGCCGCCTTCAGGTCGGTGACACCCCACGGGGCGTTGCCGGTGTAGGCGGAGGTGTTGGAGGTCCGGCCGCGCAGGCCGGCCGCGACGTAGACGAGGCCGGCCTTGAGGTAGGCCGAGACGTCGTTGTAGCTGTAGGACGTGGGCGGACTCTGCGGCGCGTAGCCGGGCGTGTTGACCGGCATCACGACCGGGGCCGTCCGCGCGGTGTACGAGCCGACCTTCCCCGAGGCGTCGACCTTCGCGGTGTAGGTGCCGTCGCTGTTCTTGGTCGCCTTGAGGTACTTGCCCGGGACGTAGACGCCGAAGTACTCGTACTCCTTCGCCGCCGGCTTGGTGCAGTAGTAGACGCCGAGCCGGTAGTAGACGTCGTTGCCCTCGTCGTAGCTCCACTTCGCAGAGTCGAACGTCACCGAAGGCGTGCCGGTCCCCACCGAGGCCGCGGCTGACGAAGGCGCGCCCGGGCTGCTCGACGCCGAACTCTTGCCGCCGCCGCTGCCGCTGCATCCCGTCAGCCCCAGAGCTGCGACGGCTCCGCCGCTCTGGAGCACGTGTCGCCTGGAGACTTCCATGGCAATCCATCCTTAGGTGAGGTCTTGCGTGAACGTAAGCCGCGATGCTGAAGGCCTGCTGGGAGGAATCAGTCCGCCGCCTGTTTACAGGGCAAAGGGTTTCTATGCCGCGAGCCGACACGGGTGTTCGCCTACGGGTGATGTGGTCGGCGTGCTTTACGGAGACTGGTTGTTGTGAACCGCACCGACCGGCTGTACGCACTGGTGGAGGAGTTGCGGGCCGCCTCGCCCCGGCCGCGCAGCGCCCGTACGCTCGCCGCGCGCTTCGAGGTCAGCGCCCGGACCGTCGAGCGGGACCTTGCGGCGCTCCAGCAGTCGGGGGTGCCGGTGTACGCCGTGCCGGGGCGCAGCGGCGGGTACGTGCTGGACCGGCGGCGGACCCTGCCGCCGCTGACGATCACGCCGGCCGAGGCCACGGCGCTGGCGGTCGGGCTGAACGCGCTCGCGGGGACGCCGTTCGCCGCCGACGCGCGCAGCGCGCTGCACAAGGTGCTCGCGGTGATGCCGGAGCGGGAGCGGGCCGCCGCCGTCGAGATGGCGGGGCGCGTGCAGTTGCTCGTGCCGGCGGCCGGGACGGCGCGGTCCGCCGAGCCCGTCGTACCGGCCGTGCTGCGCGAGGCCCTGACGGCCGGGCGGGTGCTGCGGCTGGAGTACAGCGACAGGGAGGGGGTCCTCACCAGTCGTGAGGTGGAACCCGTCGCCTTTCTCGGGGGTGACGAGCACTGGTATCTGGCGGGGTGGTGCCGGCTGCGGGAGGCGCCTCGCGGGTTTCGGCTGGACCGGATCCGGGCCGTCGAAGCGCTCGACGAGCGGGTTCCGGCGCGGCATGTCGATCTGTCCGAACTGGACACGCTGGGCTCGGACTTGGTGCCCCTGGCCGAGTTCGGCGAGTGAGGTCCGAGTGTGACGGCAATCACCGACAGGGGGCTGTCGCCCACGGGGGCCAAGGTGGCCGCATGACCACAGACACAGACACCGTAGTTGCCCTGTTCGAACGCTGGACCGCCCTGTGGAACGGCGACTTCGGCGAACCGGAGAGCTTCCTCGCCCCCGACTTCCGCATCCGATTCGGCAGCCGTCCCGAGGGGGCGCCGGACACCGACGGGCTGCGCGGTCCCTCGGGCATCGTCGATCTCATCGCCCGGCATCGTGCCGGGAGTCCCGGACGCCGGTTCGCCGTCGAGGGCGTCCCCCTCGTCGACGCGCGGCAGGGGCGGGTCGCCTCCTGCTGGTACGTCACGCGTGCCGACGGCTCCCAGAAGAGCGGTATCGATCTCCTGGAGGTCGTGGACGGTCGTATCGCGACCGTGTGGTCCGTCACCGGAGTGCGGCGCTTCGCCGCGTGACGGCCGTCGTTTGAAGGGGGTCTTTGCGGCAACCCGGTACGGGAACCGACCGACTACGAGAGCCGGTCGGCCGAGAATCCGGAAGGCACTCATGTCCACAGGCGTGATCATCGTTTTGATCGTGATCTTGGTCGGCGTGGTCGCTGCCGCGGCGGCCCTGGCACCGCCTGCCCGAGGCGGGTTCGGCGGCTCGGGCCTGAAGCGGCGCTTCGGGCCCGAGTACGACCGGACCGTGGCCCGGCACGACGGCGACACGAAGGCGGCCGAGCGGGAGCTCGGCGAGCGCGTCCAGCAGCACGGTTCGCTGCGGGAGCAGCCGTTGGAGCCCGCGGCCCGTGAGCAGTACCAGGCCCGCTGGGCCGCTGCCCAGGAGCTCTTCGTCGACTCGCCCCGCCAGGCCGTGACCGACGCCGACCAGCTGCTCGGCGAGGTGGCCGGGGCCCGGGGCTTCCCCGCCGTCGAGGAGTACGACAAGCAGTTCGACGCGCTGTCGGTGCACCACGCGGACCACGTCCACGGCTACCGGCGCGTGCACCGCGTCGTCCACTCGCCCACGAACGGCGCGCCGGAGAGCCAGGCCGGCACCGAGGAGATGCGCGAGGCCATGCTCGAAGCCCGTGCCCTCTTCGACGACCTGATGAGTGCGGACGGCGGCGGTGGCAGCAGTCGTGGGCGTACCGGACGCCTCGCGTTCGGCTCATTCAACAGGCAAGCAGTGAAGGGAAGTTGAGCCGCATGACCGATGTGACACGACCCAACGGCGACACGAGCGACGAGAGCGGCGAGAGCAAGAGCGCGGACACGAGTACGGATGCGGGTGCCGGTCGGCGTGAGGCCACGGCCGTGACGCCGATCCCGCGCCAGTCCGACCGGCAGGTCGACCGCCAGGCCGACAAGGTGGCCCCCGTGCACGCCCCGGCACCCCCTCCCGCGCCCGTCGCCGCCGACAAGCGGCACGGCGGGCACGACCGGCCCGACACCGGGAACGGGAGCCTGCTGCCGCACGACGAGAGCGACAAGTTCAATCTGCGGCTCCAGCACGCGGTGACCGGGTTCGTCGACGAACCGCGCTCCGCAGTCGAGGAGGCCGCCCATGTCCTGGAGGAGGTCGCCGACCGCCTCGCGCAGGCCGTCACCAAGCGGCGTGAGAGCCTGCACGGCTCCTGGGAGTCCAGGGGTTCGGACGACACCGAGCAACTCCGGCTGGCCCTGCGGGACTACCGCGAGCTGACGGAGCGGCTGCTACACATCTGAAGCCGACCCACCGGGGCCACCGGCCCCGTCGACCGCCCGGCGCTCCCGCCACTCCCGTGCGACCTCTTCCACGTCGTACGGCTTCATCCCCAGCGGAGGGCCGGGCGGCGGCTTGAACATCATGTCGCGGATCTTCACGTTGACCTCGGTGACGATCTGCCGTGCGATCCGTTCCGAAGGGGCCGAGTACGCCGCGGCCAGGGCGTCCTCGGCCTCCTTGCGCAGTGCCAGTGTCGGCGGGAGCACGGAGATGCCCTCGCGGGCCATCTTCTGCTTGATCCACCACAGTTCGTCGTACGTCGTGTCGGAGCCGGAGGGCAACGGCTTGCCCGCGCCGGGGAGTTGGGCGAACTCGCCGGCTCGCTCGGCGTCCCGGATCTGCTTGTCGACCCAGGACTCGAAGGACACACCCGGTGGCTTTCGCTCGGTCATGACTCCATTGTGCCGGACGCGGTGCGGCCGGGGGATTTATCATGCGGCGGCTGTGTAAGGACACCTCAAGGGGGAAGCGCACGTGCTCGAACTCACCATGGCCTCGGTCTCCGGGACGGACGAGGGCGCCACGGCCGGCATGCTGATGGCCGAGTCGCCCGACGACCCGGGCGCGGTGCTGCGGGTGGGCCGCGACGAGTCGGTGTGCCGGCTGGTGACACCGGACGACTGGCTGTTCATCTCACGGGTCCATCTGGAGTTCCTGTGCGGACCCGAGGGCACCTGGCAGGTGAGCTGGCTGCGCGGCTCCCAGTCCGACCCGTCCTCCGAAGTGCGGCTGATCGTCGGGGAGTACGCCCAGACGGTCGGCTACGGAGGGAGCGTCCCGTTGCCCCGTGGTGGCAGTGGCGAGATCGTCATCAAGGACCGCACCGGGCCGCGCAGCATCAACGTCGGCTTCTATCACGAGAGTTGAGGCGTCCCCCGGCGAAGAGTTCTCAGTCGGTGACCCTGGCCAGGGCGAATCCGTCGTAGCCCTTCTCGCCCACCGTCTGGATCGCCGTGCCGGACAGGCGCGGGTGCGAGCCGATCAGTTCGATCGCCGCGCGTGTGCCGAGGACGTCGGGATCCGTGTTGGCCGGGTCGGCGACCCGGCCCTCGCGGACCACGTTGTCGACGATGATCAGGCTGCCGGGGCGGGTGAGCTTGAGGGCCCATTCCACGTAGTTCGGGTTGTTGGCCTTGTCGGCGTCGATGAAGACGAGGTCGAAGGGGGCCGCGTTCTCGTCGGCGAGCGCCGCCAGCGAGTCGAGGGCGGGGCCGACCCGGATCTCGACGATCTTGTCGAGGCCCGCGCGGGCGATGTTGCGGCCGGCGACCTCGGCGTGCTTCGGGCTGTACTCCAGGGTGACCAGGCGGCCGTCGGCGGGCAGCGCGCGGGCCAGCTGGATCGTGCTGTAGCCGCCGAGGGTGCCGATCTCCAGGACGCGGGTGGCGCCCTGGATGCGGGCGAGGAGGTGCAGCAGCTTGCCCGCGGCGGCCGACACCGCGATCGGCGGGAGGCCGGCGGCGTCGCTGTCGCGCAGGGTCGCCTCCAGGACCTCGTCGTGCGGGGAGAGGTGGCCGATCAGGTAGTCGTCGACGTCGTTCCACAGCTGCGACTCGCTCATGTGCCGGTGCCCTTCGTGAATCCTGTGATCATGAATCCGGTGAGAATGTTGCGAACCCGTTCGTGTGCAATCACTCACTCTACGGATACGCCGTTATTTGCCGTGCCCAGGCAACCTGGGGCCGACTATCGTCATCCGGACAAAAGGAGGGCGGCCGTCAGGTGAAGAGGGGGTTGCCTGCGTCCCTCCCGCAGGGGGTGCGAACCTCATAGGGTTCGCAGAGGGAACAGCCACGCGTGTGAAGCGTGGGACGAGCGGGGCGGGAGGCCTACGAGGCGTGGCGAACGTGGAGCACAGCGGGCGACCGGCGGGAGCGGCAGGAGCTTTCGGGTCGAGTGCCGCCGGGACGGCCAGAGCGCGGCTGCGTGCCGCGCGCCTGGTCCTGTGGCTGGTGGCAGCTGTCCTGGCCGTACGGCAGGTGGCCGTGGTCCTCAGCACCCCGCAGGGGGAGCGGCTGACCGACCTGGAGACCTGGGTCGGGCCGAACGGCGTGCTGCATGTGAAGGGCTCGCTGTACGACTCGACGCAGTTCACCGGCACCCCCTTCGCCGGGCTCGTCCTCAAGCCGCTCACCCGGTCCGCCGAGCAGGCCCTCGGCTGGGGCTGGACCTTCGGCACGCTGCTGCTCGTCGTGGCCCTCGGTCTCGTCGTCTCGCGGGCCCTGCCGCAGCCCGTCACCCGCCGGGCCTCGCTGCTCGCCGCGCCCGTCGCGATCAGCCTGCTCATGCTGTCGCTGCCGGTGCGCAACACGCTCTGGCTCGGCCAGACCAGCATCATCCCGGTCCTCCTCGTGCTGCTCGCCTGCTTCACGGTGCGCGGCGAGCGGGCCAGCGGCGTGCTGATCGGTCTCGCCGCCGCGCTCCAGCCGACGGTGCTGCTGTTCGCACCGCTCCTGTGGTTCACCGACCGGCGCCGGGCCGCCGTGACCTCCGCGCTGACGTTCGCCGCGAGCGTGGTGATCGCCTGGGCGGCGATGCCGCACGACTCGTACACCTACTGGGTCCACCACATGGCCGGGGTCGGCCTCGGCGGCAAGGCGGACGACCTCGGCAACCAGTCGCTGCACGGCGCGCTGCTGCGGCTCGACCTGACCGGGCCGCTGGAGATCGGTGTCTTCCTGACGCTCGGCGCGGTCGTCGCCTACCTGGGCCTGCGCCGGGCCGTGCGCTACGCCCGCGACGGGCAGCTGCTGCTCGCGGTCGCGGTCACCGGCTGCGCGGCGATCGCCGTGTCGCCGACGACCTGGCAGCACCAGTTGCTGTGGGTGCTGCTCGCGGTGGTCGGCCGGGTCGGCAAGCGGGCCTCGGACCGGTATGTGTGGCCGGTGGCGGTGGTCCTCGTCACCACGCTGCCCGCGAAGATGATGCTGCCGAACATGTCGGCCGTCTACCCGCTGCGTGACAACGTCGTCCTGCTCATGGCACTCGCCGCCGCGACCGTCGTGCCGTTCCTGCCGCGCACCTCGGAGTACTACCGGCGGCCGATCCCCACGGAGTACGCCGAGCCGGTCCCGACGCGCTGGAAGCACGTCCCGCTGATCCCGCAGCTGCGCCGCGTCCTGACCCGCCCGAACCTCCTCCTCGAACTCCTCCTCATCCGCGTCACCTACGCCGCCTACCAGCAGGTCCGCCTCGCGGCGACGGGCGGCACCAACGCGGGCGGCCGGGCCACGGCGGAACACCACGGCCACCAGATCCTGTCGATCGAGCAGTTCCTGCACATCGACATCGAGCACGCGGTCAACCACTGGGTCGTGAAGGTCGACTTCCTGCGGGAGTTCTTCAACTTCTACTACGAGTCCTTCCACTTCGTGGTCCCGCTGAGCGTGATGGCCGTCCTGTACTGGCGCCGCCCGGTCGACTACCGCTGGGCCCGCTCCTCCCTCGGCTTCGCCACCCTCCTGGCCCTGGTCGGCTTCTGGCTCTACCCGTTGGCCCCGCCGCGCCTCCTCCCCGGCCTCGGCATCATCGACACGGTCCACGGCGTCCAGGACTTCTCCAAGCCGGACTACGGCACCCTCACCGCCCTCACCAACCAGTACGCGGCGATGCCGTCCCTGCACTTCGGCTGGTCCCTGTGGTGCGGCGTCGTCATCGCGATCATCGCCCCGAAGTGGTGGATGAAGGCCCTGGGCCTCCTCCACCCCTTCTTCACCGTCTCCGCGATCGTCGCGACCGGCAACCACTGGGTCCTCGACGCGGCGGGCGGCGCGGCGGTCGTCGCGGCGGGCTTCGGACTGTCGTACCTCTTCCAGGGGCCGCGGGCGCGGTCGGCGACGAAACGGGCGGAGATCGGGGCCGAGTTGGAGCCGGCGGTCTACCGGTAGAGGAAGGTCTCGCCCTCACCGGTCCGTCTGATCCCCATGGCTTCGACGGACTTGTCGCGGTCCCCGCGTCCGTCGAAATCGCGCAGTGCCGCCACCCCCGACGGCGGGAGGCAGCGGGACACCTCGGTGATGAGACCGGAGAACGGGGTGCCGATCAGGGACGCGCCGTCGTGGAGCGCGGCGAGACCGTACAGATTGTCGCGCGGGTCGTCGAGATGCGCCTCGGCCAGGCCTACGGCGACGAGTCCGCGCCGCAGTGCTTCGGGCGCCCGCGTCCTGACCGCCACGGACGCCATGCGCTGGCCGTAGGCGCTCAGTACCCCTGCGGCCCGCCGGCCCAGGTCGAGCGGCTCCGGACGGCTCATGTACGCGATGACGAAGGCGTCCACCTCGCCGTCCAGTTCGTGCGGAAGCCCGACCCCCAGGTATCCGTTGAACCGCCTGTCCTGCAAGCGCGTCCAGCTGGTCACCCGACCGATTCTGCCGTCCCTGAATAAGATCGTGTTCTTGACCGGCGTGAACACGCCTGATTCCAGGGGGAGTTGTGGGGATTTCGGTGCGTGTGGCGCTCGCCGTCGTACTGCTCGGTGGGGGAGCGGTCGGGTGTGGGGACGGCTCCGTGAAGGAGGACTCGGCCGGGCCGGTGCCTGCGGCGGCCGTGGTCAAGGTGGCGGACAAGTCCGAGGACATCACCTCGCTCCACTACCGGGTCAGCGGGACCGTGCCCGAGAGGGGGCGGCTGACGGCCGAGGCGTCCATGGGGACCAAACCGGCGGTCATGACCATGGTGATGACCGTGGCCGGTGCGCGTAAGCCCGGCGAGTTGGACATCCGGTTCGTCGACAAGGCGATCTACGTCGGCGGGAGCGGGGTCGACGCGTCGAAGTTGGGCGGCAAGGGCTGGCTCAAGGCCGAGCCTGCCGTGTGGGGGCGTGGCGGGGCGGACAACCAGACCTATGGCGTGCTGCCCGGTTCGATGGAGGTGAGCCCGGTCGTGCAGTCCACGGTCATGGTGGGCTCCCAGGACGTGCGGAGGATCGGCGCCGAGACGGTCGACGGCACGAAGGCCACGCACTACCGGGGAACGGTCACCGAGCGCGGCCTGTTCGCCGCCCAGAGCGCCGCCAAGGGCAAGGCGGCCCGGCAGCGCCGGACCGACAGCCTCGACCAGTTCGTGGTCCTCCAGGTCGACGGCACCATGACCATGGACCTGTGGGTCGACGGCGACGACCACCCCAAGCAGTACCGGGTGCGGGGCAAGACCTATCCCACGCAGACCGACGCCGACGGCAGCACGATCGACCTCACCGTCACCTTCCTCGACATCGACCAGAAGGTGACCGTCAAGGCCCCGCCCGCCGCCGACACCGCCGAACTCGGGGGCTGACGGCCCGAGTTCACGAGCACTCGAACCACACCGTCTTCCCGCCCCTGGACGCAGGTGACACCCCCCACTTGTCGGTCACCGCGTCCAGGATGACGAGCCCGCGGCCGTTCTCCGACTCGGGGTCCAACTCCGGGTTCAGGGTGGGGAGTTCAGGACGACCGTCGGTCACCTCCACGCGGATTCCGGCGACCTGGCGTTGCAGCCGCAGTCCGCAGCGCCGGTCCGGGACATGCCGGACGACGTTGGCGAGCAGCTCCGTCACGGCCAGTTCCACGGCGTCCGACAGCTCCGGCATGCCCCACTCCAGCAGGAACGAGCGGACGATACGGCGGATGTGCCGGGCGGAGTGTTCACCCACGGTGAGGTGCATGACGTACTGCTGCCGGTCGGGAAAGGCCAGCATGGCGGGGGGAGTTGGTTCATTCACACTACGAGGCTGACGCCCCGCCGCTACCCTCGGCAACGGTAGGAATACAACCCGTTCACGGGTGGACAGGGGGCCTAACGTGCACATCAACACCCTCGATCCGGGGGCGTCACCGTTGGACTACTACGGCTTCGAGTTGCGACGCTACCGAGAAGCGGCCGGTCTCACCCAGCGGGAACTCGGCAAGATCGTCAACTACACCGGGTCGTTGATCGGCCAGATCGAGACGGCACGCAAACTTCCCACGCTGGAGTTCAGCCAGCGGGTAGATGCGGCGCTCGACACGGGTGGGCTGCTGACCCGGATGCTTGATCTGGTGCTGCGCAGCCAACTCCCGTCCTGGTTCCAGCAGGTGGGTGAATTGGAGGCTCGGGCCGTCGAGATCTGTTCCTTTGAGGCACACATGGTCCTCGGTCTCCTCCAGACCGAGGAGTATGCCCGTGCCGTGCTCGGCACGCTGGACCAGAGCAACCTCGACGACCGCACCGCCGTACGAATGGCTCGGCAGCGCATCCTGAAGAAGGAGAACCCGCCGGTCTTCTGGGCGATCCTGAGCGAAGCCGCGCTGTATCTGGAGATCGGCGGCCGACAGACCATGAGGAACCAACTGGCCCGCCTGTTGGCCCACGAGGACAATCCGCGAGTCAACATCCAGATCCTGCCGTTCTCGGCTGGGGCGCACGCGGGATTGACGGGCTCTTACGACCTCTATCGCTTCCCGAGCGACCCGACCATCGTCTACACAGAGAGCTACGGAAGCGGGCATCCGACTGCCAACCCTGACACCGTCAACGACTGTTCGCTCCGTTACGATCATCTCCAGGCCGCCGCTCTCTCCATCAGGGACTCGGCGGAGCTGATCCGGCGCGTGATGGAGGAACGTTATGGGGAAGAGCGCGATGCCGACGTGGCGGAAGTCCAGCTACAGCAGTGATCAGGGCGGCCAGTGTGTCGAGTGCGCGCCGCTCGGCCCGCTCGCCTGGCGCAAGTCCTCGTACAGCGGTGACCAGGGCGGCGATTGCGTAGAGATCGCCGAGCCCACCTGCCCCACAACCCCCACCACCCTCCTCATCCGTGACTCCAAGACCCCGGCGGGGCCGATCCTCACCCTCGACCCCGCCGCGTTCACCACCTTCGTCAACTGGACCGCTACGACGGCTGGTTGAAGTAGTAGTCGTGGTCCAGGTCGGCCAGCAGGCCGATCCGGGTCGGAGTCCAGCCGAACCGCTTCTGCGTGAGCGTGCTCGTTCCCGTGAGGTCGGACGCCACGAAGTGGCCCAGCCAGCCGAAGTGGGCCCCGGCCTCCTCGGCCGGCACGCTGGTCACCGGTAGGTCCAGCCGCTTGCCGATGACTTCGGCGATCTCCCGTACGGGGATGCCCTCGTCCCCGACCGCGTGCAGGACCGAGCCCGCCGGGGCGTTCTCCAACGCCAGCCGGTACAGCAGCGCAGCGTCCTCGCGGTGGACGGCGGCCCAGAGGTTCGTGCCGGCGCCGACGTACGCGGAGACGCCCTTGGCGCGGGCGATGTCGATGAGGGCGGGGGCGAAGGCGTGGTCGCCCTCGCCGTGCACCTGGGGCAGCCGTATCGCCGATGTGCGCACGCCCCGGTCCGCTGCGGCAAGGGTCGTCAACTCGGCCGCGAGGCGCGGCATTTCGGGGTGGGTGGCGAGGTCGGGTATCTCGTGCTCGGTACGGCCGTGGCTCATCACGGAGCTGATGACGAGAGGGCGGTCCGAACCGGCGAGGGTGTCGATCAGCGTCTCCACCGCGCTGAGGTCCGCCGCGACGCAGGGGCCGTAGTTCGAGAAGTCGTGGATGAAACCGGTGTGGATCACACCGTCGGCGGCGGACGCGCCCGCGCGGAGCGCGTCGAGGTCCTCCAGGGAACCCCGATGCACCTCCGCCCCGGTCGCCGCGAGCCGGTCCGCCGACGCGTCGGAGCGGGCCAGGCCCAGCACCCGATGCCCCGAGTCGAGCAGTTCGCGGACGACCGCGCCGCCCACGAATCCGGTCGCGCCGGTGACGAAAACACGCATGACGAAATCACCCCAGGTGGGTCGGGAAGTGGTGTGCTTCAAGCCTGCGCCCGCTCGACCCCGCCCGTCCAAGACCGACTCCGGAAGACGTGATTCAGTTCCGGTATCACCCCTGCTCCTGCGGACGTACAGTCGATGTATGACTGACCTGGACCTGCGTCTGGTGCGCTGTTTCACCGTCGTCGCCGAGGAACTGCACTTCGGCCGGGCGGCAGCCGCCCTGCATCTCGCGCAGCCTTCGCTCAGTCGCCATGTCCGGCGGCTGGAGGGCGAGTTGGGGGTGCGGCTCTTCGACCGGAGCACGCAGGGCACCCAACTCACCGAAGCGGGGGCGGCGTTCCTGCCCAGGGCGCAGGCGCTGCTGCGGTCGGCGGCGGAGGCGACCGCCGTGGCGCGGGCGGCCGGGACGCCGCGCCGGATCGTCATCGGGTACATGACCGGGCTCATCGTCACCCCGGCGGTGCGCGCCCTGCGCGCACGCTGCCCGGACGCCGATGTGCAGCATTCCTTCATCGGCTGGGGTGAGCTGCCGACCGCCCTGCTGGAGCACCGGGTCGACGTGGTGGTGGGCCGACTCCCGTTCCCCGACGAGGGGTTGAGCGTGACGGTCCTCTACGAGGAGCCCCGCGTGCTGCTGATCCCGGTCGGCCACCGGCTGGCCGGCAAGGAGTACGTCACTCTCGACGACGTCGCGGACGAGCCCGTACCCCGTCTCCCCGACCCGGAGCTCAACGCGTTCTGGCGCATCGACCCCCGCCCGGACGGACCGCGGGCGCCGGACGGTCCGCAGGTCGGGAGTCTGGAGGACAAGCTCGAAGTCATCGCGGCGGGCGAGGCGGTGTCGCTCGTTCCGGTGGGCGCCATCCAGAAGGGCCTGCGGTCCGATCTGACCACGGTCCCGCTGGAAGGCGTGGATCCCATCCCGGTCGTCCTGGTCATGCGCGCGGGCGAGGAGGACCGCCCCCTGCTCGCGGCCTTCCGCGCCTGCGCGGAGGATCAGCTCATCCCCGCCAACCGGTCGGCTACAGCCGCTGAATGATCGTGCCGGTCGCCAGCGCTCCGCCCGCGCACATCGTGATCAGCGCGAACTCCTTGTCGGCGCGCTCCAGTTCGTGCAGCGCGGAGGTGATGAGGCGGGCGCCGGTCGCGCCGACCGGGTGGCCGAGGGCGATCGCGCCGCCGTTCACGTTGACCTTCTCCAGATCCTGACCGAAGACCTGCGCCCAGCTCAACACCACTGACGCGAAAGCCTCGTTGATCTCGACGATGTCGATGTCCTTGAGGGTCATGCCCGCCTTGCCGAGCACGGCTCGCGTCGCGTCGATCGGTCCGTCGAGGTGGTAGTGCGGGTCGGCGCCGACCAGCGCCTGGGCGACGATCCGGGCGCGGGGGCGGAGTTTGAGCGCCCTGGCCATCCGCTTCGACGCCCACATGATCGCCGAGGCGCCGTCGCTGATCTGCGAGGAGTTGCCCGCGGTGTGAACGGCCGTCGGCATGACCGGCTTCAGCTTCGCCAGCGCCTCCATCGACGTGTCGCGCAGGCCCTCGTCCCGGTCGACGAGCCGCCACATGCCGAGCCCGGCCCGCTGCTCGTCCTCCGTGGTCGGCACCTGGACGGCGAACGTCTCCTTCTTGAAGCGCTCCTCGGACCAGGCGATCGCCGCCCGCTCCTGCGAGATCAGACCGAGCGAGTCGACGTTCTCGCGGGTCAGCTTCCGGTTGCGGGCGATGCGTTCGGCGGCCTCGAACTGGTTGGGCAGGTCGACGTTCCACTCGTCCGGGAACGGCTTCCCCGGCCCGTGCTTGGACCCCGAGCCCAGCGGCACCCGCGACATCGCCTCGACACCGCAGCTGATCCCGACGTCGATGACGCCCGCCGCGATCAGGTTGGCGGTCATGTGCGAGGCCTGCTGCGAGGAGCCGCACTGACAGTCGACGGTCGTCGCCGCCGTCTCGTACGGCAGGCCCATCGTCAGCCAGGCCGTGCGCGCGGGGTTCATGGACTGCTCGCCGGCGTGGGTCACCGTGCCGCCGACGATCTGTTCGACGCAGTCGGCGTGAATGCCGGTGCGGCCGAGGAGTTCACGGTAGGTCTCGCCCAGCAGGTAGGCGGGATGCAGGTTGGCGAGCGCGCCGCCGCGCTTGCCGATGGGGGTGCGTACGGCTTCCACGATGACGGGTTCCGCGGCCATGGGACACGTCCTCTCCTCGTCCACCGCGCGGCGCGGGCGTCCCGGCCACCCGCCACGCAGAACTAGTACGCGTTCTAGTTCTGTGTGCAGTCTGCTGACAGGCCGTCCACAACCGCAAGGGTCGTGCAGGGAATTCGGCTTGCCGCACCTCTTGCGACTTCTAGAACCCGTTATTACCTTCACGGCAGCCGGGTTCCTGATGGACCGTCAGATGACGGGAGTTGCGCCGATGCCCTGTCCAGCGTTGCCCGAAGGGTTCGACTTCACCGACCCCGATCTGCTCCACCACCGCGTGCCCCTACCGGAGTTCGCCGAACTGCGCGCGGCCGAACCGGTCCGCTGGATCCCGCAGCGCGCCAACATCGCGGGGTTCCAGGACGAGGGCTACTGGGCCGTCACCCGGCACGCCGACGTCCGGTACGTCTCCACCCACCCGGAGATCTACTCCTCGACCCTCAACACGGCGATCATCCGCTTCAACGAGCACATGGAGCGCGGTTCGATCGACGCCCAGCGGCTGATCCTGCTCAACATGGACCCGCCCGAGCACACCCGCGTCCGCCAGATCGTCCAGCGCGGCTTCACCCCCCGCGCGATCCGCGCCCTGGAGGAACGCCTGCGCGACCGGGCCGAGGCCATCGTGGCGAACGCCCGCGCCCACTCGGGCCCCTTCGACTTCGTCACCGAGGTCGCCTGCGAACTGCCCCTCCAGGCCATCGCCGAACTCATCGGCATCCCGCAGGACGACCGCGTCAAGATCTTCGAGTGGTCCAACAAGATGATCGCCTACGACGATCCCGAGTACGCGATCACGGAGCAGGTCGGCGCCGAGTCCGCCGCCGAACTCATCGCCTACGCCATGGGAATGGCCGCCGAGCGCAAGCAGTGCCCGGCCCACGACATCGTCAGCACCCTGGTCGCCGCCGAGGACGAGGGCAACCTGAACTCCGACGAGTTCGGCTTCTTCGTGCTCATGCTGTCGGTCGCCGGGAACGAGACGACCCGCAACGCCATCACCCACGGCATGCACGCGTTCCTCACCCACCCCGAGCAGTGGGAGCTGTACAAGCGCGAACGCCCGTCGACCGCCGCCGAGGAGATCGTCCGCTGGGCCACACCGGTCAACGCCTTCCAGCGGACGGCGACCCAGGACACCGAACTCGGCGGCAAACACATCAAGAAGGGCGACCGCGTCGGCATCTTCTACGCCTCGGCCAACCACGACCCCGAGGTCTTCGAGAACCCGGACGTCTTCGACGTGATGCGTGACCCGAACCCGCACCTCGGCTTCGGCGGCGGAGGCCCGCACTACTGCCTCGGCAAGTCCCTCGCGGTGCTCGAAATCGACCTGATCTTCAACGCGATCGCGGACGCGATGCCCGGCCTGACCCTGACGGGCGACCCGCGCAGGCTGCGCTCGGCCTGGATCAACGGCGTCAAGGAGCTTCAGGTGACCGCCGGTTGAGGCAACCACACAGCTCGGGCCGGCGGCATCCCGGCGCCGCCGGCCCGTCCCCCGCTCCTCGGCCCCCCAACCCCCCTCGGGCGCTCAGCAGTTGGGGATGCCGTTGGCCTGGTCGTTACCCTGTCCCGTGAGGCCGTAGGCGGAGATGTACTGGTTCTGCCAGGGCATGTTCGGGTACTTCCAGTCCAGGTCGGTCAGCAGCCACCAGTGGTTGTAGCCCTGGGAACCCGAGACCTCGTCGCCCCACACCCGGCAGTACACGTAGTTGCTGCCCGCGTAGATCCCGCCGGACGGGTTGATCGGCTGCGAGATCGGGTGCGGGGTGCGGTAGCCGTCCTCGTCCTCGAAGAGGTTGATCCAGTGCTGCGTGTAGGCCGCGCTCCGCACCGACGCCGGCGTGGCACCCGCCCCGGGCCAGCCGTCCGCGGTCGCCGTCGAGGCGGAGCCCGCCAGCAGCGTGGCGGCGAGGGCGGTGGCTCCCGCCGCCGCCGTGAGGACGTTTCTGAGTCGTCGCATGCGTTCCTCCTGAAACCGTGGGGCGCGTCCGGCGCCTCGTCCCGTGCCCTCAGCCTGCCGGGGACGGACCCGGGCGAGCGACGCGTTTCACGCACGCCCGAAAAGCCTTGCTCACGGCAGCGGAGACGGCCGGCCGCCGTGCAGCAGGGCCCGGCCCAAGGGGGTCAGCGTGTGCAGGACACGGGTGTCCATCCGGTGGCTGCGGACCAGGCCGGCGTCCGCCAGGGCGTGCGCGTGCTGACTGGCGGAGGCCGCGGAAACCCCCAGGAGCCGGGCGAGTTCACCGGTGGTGGCCGCCTTGTCGAGCGCGGTCAGGACCTGTGCGCGGGTCCGGCCGAGGAGCGCGGCGAGGGCCTGCGGACGACGCTCGTGCCGTACGGCCGCGGCCCACACGGACTCGTGCACCACCGGGCACACCAGCACCGGCCGCAGGTTCTCGTCGGCGAGCGTCACGGGCTTGCGCCAGCAGAAGTACGAGGGCACCAGGCGCAGGCCGCGACCGCCGAGCCGGAGGTCGCGGTCGACGGGATACTCGGCGTGCAGCACCGGCGGCCGCCAGTACATGCCGGGCCCCAGGGTGGCCAGGAGGCGGTGGACGCCGTCGTCCCGCAACACCCGTGCCCGCGCGGCCCGTTCGGCCTCCACCGTCGCGCCGACGTCGGTCCACTCGGGGGCCACCACCGCGTCGTGCACCGCGCGCAGGGCGTCGACGACCTCACCCAGCCGGTCGCGGTCGCCCGAGGCGAGGTCCCGCAGCCACGGCGGTGGCGCGTCGCGCGGATGACGCAGCCGGGCCAACAACCGTAGTTCCAGGCCCAGTCGGTGCGGCGGCGTCTCCCGTACCGCCTCCAGACCCGACCGCAGTCCGTCGGCCGCGGCGGCCGGGGTGAGGAAGTCGGGGAAGTAGCTGTCGGCGGGCGCGATCGCCCGCAACAGCCGTAAGGATCCGGACAATTGCCGGATCGACAGCACCGCGCGCGCCTGTCGCCACCACGCGCGGAAGACGGGCGGGACATGCCCGTACCCGGTCAGCTGCTGCATACCGAGGACCGTCTCCCACAGCGGATCCACGGCGGTGGCGACCTCGACGCGCGCGAGATCCTTGTCGGTGAAGTGAACGCGTAACATCCGCCCCCCGGTTGACCATGCGATCTGTGTGCGGGCTCCGACGACAGGACCACTATCGCGAGACCGGGTGGCCGGGAGTGCCCGGTGGGACGGAACTGGGACGCGCCCGCCCCCTGCGACCCGCGGCGAGCTGCGCCTACGCTGAACGCCGCGGACGAGGGGTGCAACCGTGATGGGACGCATGGGACGAGGTCGCGCCGAACCCGCGGAGCCGTGCGCGGCCGGTGCGCTCCTCGCGGCGCGGCTGCGGGAGCTGCGGGAGCGAACAGGCCTGAGCCTGAAGGAACTTCAGGGCGTGGTGCACGCCAGCGACTCGTCGTTGTCCCGCTATCTGTCCGGCCGTATCGTGCCGCCGTGGCAGGTGGTGCGGCGGCTCGCCGAGGAGGCGGGGGCGGATCCGGCGGGACTGCGCCCGCTCTGGGACCACGTACAGCGGGAGGACCACCGGAGCGGACGGTGCGTGCCGTTCCAGGAACACCCGTCGCCGCCCACCGGGGCGGCCCCGGAGGCCGTACCCGCCTGGTACCGGCGGCGACCCGTGGCGGCGGTCGGCGCGCTCGTCCTGACCACGAGTCTGGTCTCCTGCGGCCTCGGTGTGTGGATCGGCCGCGAACTGCCGTCCGGCTCCCGGGCACGGGCGGACCAGACCGCGTCGCAGGACGCGGTCTGCGACAACTGGGCCTGGCCGCCGACCGGAACACCGGCCCAGGTCGCGGTCGCGCCGGCCACGGTCCACGGCGCCGACCACACCCCCACCGTCCGCCTGGAGTACGGCACCGTCGACGGCCGCCGGATGGCCTGGGCCGCGATCGGCGGGGCCCACTACGGCGACCGGGTGTGGATGGACTGGAGCGACGACGACGGCGAGACCTGGACGCAGTGCGGCCCGTTCACCGCCACCACCGCGGCCCGCACCACGCCCGCCCACCCGCTCCACCCGGGCTGGCACTTCCGCGCCTGCGGCGACACCCCGCGCCCGGCCGCCCGGTACGCGCGCGACCAGTGCACGACATACGGCTAGGCCGGCGGCATCCCGATGCCGCCGGCCCGTCCTCGATCACCGCCGCGCCTACTTCCGTATGGCGAACTTCATGAGTTCCCGCTCGTCCCCCTGCTTGATCTTCCCGGTCTCGTTGATGACCTGGAGCTTCCAACCGGCGCCTTCCCGGATCGCCTTGGCGACCGCGCAGCCGTTGTCGGCGCTCAGCAGGTTGGGCCAGATCTCGGCGACCTGCTGGGTGCTGCCACCGCTCGCGTCGTACACCTTGAAGGCGATGTTGCGTGCCTTCTGGAAGGAACTGCCCTTCTTGTAGGCCGCGGCGACGAAGACGATCGACGTGATGGCGGCCGGGATCTTGGTGAGGTCGACGGTCACCGTCTCGTCGTCGCCGTCGCCCTTGCCGGTCTGGTTGTCACCGCTGTGCAGCAACGAGCCGTTGCCCAGCGGGTCCAGGGAGTCGAGCCCGGCGAGTCGCACCGGCTCGGCGCCCTGCATCGCGATGGCGATGAGATCGAGGTCGGTACCCTGCTTCTGGCGCAGCTTCCCGATGATGCCGCCGCTGCTGCCGACGGTGGGGTCCCAGGACGCCCCGATCTCCAGATGGGTCACTCCGTCCAGATCCGCCGGACCGTCTTCCTTCGTGAGCGTGATCATGTGTGATCGATCCTCTTGATCGTGGGACTCAGACGCACGAATTCTGCCTTCTTGGGCGGGCTTTGGGCTACTCCCGTCCAGAAGCGATCGCGGCGAACACCCCGGCGACCAGGGCCGCGAGCAGGAGTGGGTAGCGCAGATCGTGGTGCAGGATCAGCCACGCGCCGAGGAACGCGCCGACGGCCATCGCCACGGCGGCCGAGAGGCGGCGGAAGGTGCCGGGGCCCCGGCCGTCGCCCGCGACCGAGTCGGCGACCAGGCCGGTCAGGGTCATCGTCAGGACCGTGGTGGTGGAGAAGTCGGTGACCTTGAGCTTGCGGACCACGGCGTTGCGCAGGCCCATCGCGAAGGCGGTGAGGGCGATCAAGGGGTGCGTGGTGGCGCTGTCGCCCGGCGCCACGAACGCGATCACCGCGGCCACGCCCACGAGCAGCGCCTCCGCGCCCAGACTCACCCGGGCCCAGGTGCGGCGCGAGCCGGTGTCCATCCGCAGCGCGATCCGGCCCCCGGCGGCCGCGCCCAGCAGAAAGGCGCCGAGCGAGGTGAGGGTGCGCGACACGGAGAAGCCGGGTGCCCCGGCGGCGGCGAAGCCGAGGACCACCACATTGCCGGTCATGTTCGCGGTGAAGACATGCCCGAGGCCCAGATAGCTGACGGCGTCGATCAGCCCGCTCACCAGGGTCAGACCGAGCAGCACGGGCACCAGCCGGAGTCCGTGCGCCTCACGGTCGTAGGACTTGGGCTGTGGGTTCTGGTCCGTGTTCTGGTCCATGAACGCAATGTAGCGGCGGCCTCCCGGGATGCCGGGGGCCGCCGCTACGAGCGTGTGTGTGGACCGGTGATCAGTACCAGCCGTTGGACTGCCAGAAGCTCCAGGCCGCGGCGGGGGAGCCGTAGCGGGAGTTCATGTAGTCCAGACCCCACTTGATCTGCGTGGCGGGGTTGGTCTTCCAGTCCGAGCCGGCCGAGGCCATCTTCGAACCGGGCAGCGCCTGGACCAGGCCGTAGGCGCCGGAGGAGGAGTTCGTGGCGGTGACGTTCCAGCCGCTCTCGTGCTCGACGATCTTGCTGAACGCGTTGTACTGCGCCGCGCTCGGGATCATCTTGTGCGCGATCGCCTGGGCGGAGGAGGCGGAGGTCGTCGCGGCCTGAGCGGGAGCCGAGGTCAGCACCAGACCGGTGGTGGCGGCGGCCAGAGCGGCGGCGGTCAGGGCCTTCTTCGGGGAGGCGATGCGAGCGACGATGCGGGAGACGGACACGGAGAACCTGTTTCTTCGGGGACAGAGACGTCGTATGCCTGCCGGTGTCACGCGGGGCGCGGCCCCGGCAAGGCGTCGGCGCCGAGGCCCGTGAGGACTCGTCGGCGCCGTGCGACTGCTCCACAGAAGCACTCTCGATCCGTGTCCGCAAAGACCCCTTTTACTAGTTGTGGTCGCATGTGGGTGAATCGTCAACTGTGTGACGTGGCTCTCAAACCCCAGGTCAGGTGGCATGCGGACGCGTGCATGACACCCATTTGACCTACTAATCCATATCGTTGGTGATGTGGGTCATGTGGGGTGCTTCACCCCCTGTGTGACGGCCGGTGCGCGCTGCCTCACGCAGGGCTTAGATTCTGGCCATGCCAGCCATGGGGAAGCTGATCGGCTCCGGCCGTACCGCGGACGTGTACGAGATCGACGGGGCGTGGGTGCTCCGCCGCAACCGGGAGGACTGGGGGGACGCGGCGGCCGAGGGCGCGGTGATGGAGCATGTGCGCGCGTACGGCTATCCCGTGCCCCGGGTACGGGTACGGCCGGGGGACTCGCGCACCGATCTGGTGATGGAACGGCTGGCCGGGCCCACCATGCTGGAAGCCCTCACCGCGGGTTCGATCGACGAGCGGGAGGCGGGGACCGTACTCGCCGAGCTGCTACGGCAGCTGCACGCGATACCCGGCCGGCGCCCCGGCACCCGCGTCCTGCATCTCGACCTCCACCCGGAGAACGTGCTGCTCACCCCGGCCGGCCCCCGCGTCATCGACTGGGGCACCGCGGAGGACGGCGATCCCGGGCTCGACTGGGGGCTCTCCGCGATCATCCTCGCCCAGGTCGCCGTGGACGACCAGCCGATCGCCGGCCCGGCCCGCGCGGTGCTCGCCGCGCTCCTCGCCGATCCCGCCGACCTCACGGCGGCGGGGCTGGGTGAAGCCCGGCGGAGGCGTGCGGGCAACCCGACGATGAGTCCGCGCGAGGTGGAACTCCTCGGTGCGGCAGAGGAGTTGGTCCGGTCGCTCGTGTCTTCTCGGGAACCGTGAATCAACGTGGACGCGTCACCGCCGACGAGTGCGTGAGGGGCCGGGGCGCCGGACGGTGTCTTCGGATGGGTTCCGAGGGCTGCGGGGCAGTGTGAGGGAACTTCGGGCACGTGGGGCAGAGGGCGGGGCGTCGGGCGGCACGGTCCCGGTTCGGCGGCGGGTGCTTGCCGGGGTCGCGGCTTCGCTCGCCGTGATGGTGCTGGCGGTGTCCTGCGCCAACTCGGGCGTATCGCAAGGTCGTTCGGCCGCTACGGTGCGTGCGTCCACGTCCACCGTCGGCGCGAGCGCGTCCGCTGCGGCCGACGGGAGCTGTGATCCGCTGCGGTCGTTGAAACCGCTCGCCCACATGCCGACGCCGGGCGGCACGATGCCCAGCGGTTCGGCGATGGAGCGGATCGTCGCCCGGGGGCGGCTGATCGTGGGGGTGGACCAGAACACCTACCTCTTCGGCTACCGCAACTCCGACACCGGGCAGTTGGACGGGCTCGACATCGACCTGGTGCGGGAGATCTCCCGCGCGTTGTTCGGGCGGCCGGACCGGGTGCAGTTCAAGGCCGTGCCGTCCGCGCAGCGGATCGGGATACTGCAACGCGGTCAGGTCGACCTCGTCGCCCACTCCATGACGATCACCTGCGAGCGCATGGAGCAGGTGCTGTTCAGCAGCGACTACCTCGACTCCGGCCAGCGCGTCCTCGTCACCGACACCTCCCCGGTGAAGACCCTGGCCGACCTCGCCGGACAGAAGGTGTGCACCGCCCGGGGCACCACCTCGCTGACCGAGCTGCAACGCGCCCGCCCGGCGGTGCGGCCGGTGACCGTGTCCGACTGGACCGACTGCCTCCTGCTGCTCCAGCAGGGCGAGGTGGCCGCCGTCTCGACCACCGACAACGTCCTCGCCGGACTGAGCGCCCAGGACCCCGCCACCCGCATCACCGGACCGCGGTTCACCTACGAGCCGCACGGAATCGCCGTACCGAAGACGTCACCGGAACTCGTCCGCTTCGTCAACGGCGTCCTCGCGCACCTGCGCACCTCGGGCAGGCTCCGCGCCCTGCACGAACGGTGGTTGGGCCCCTACGGCGACTTCTACCCGCCCGCGCCGCGCTACCGGGACTGACGGCGCCGCAGTCCGGTGGGGAGGATGCGCCAGGCGGACCCGTCACGGGGACCGGTGACCGCCAGCAGCATTCCGGGGAGCAGGTCCAGCCGCTCGCCCCGGAGCCGTCCCGGCAGGCCGCCCTTGGTGTTGACCCAGTCCTGCCAGCCGAGTTCGGGGGTGAGGGTACGGACCGAGACCATGCCGCGCCACCTGTGCCAGGACCGGGTGACGACCCGCGCGGTGACGGGCGGCCCGGTGTGGCGGAGCACTTTCCCGCCCGTGCCGGTGAATTCCCCGTCGAAGGTCCGCACCGCGTCGAGCGCGGTGGTGCGCAGCTCCCAGTCTCCGTATCCACCGGTCTGGAGCAGCGTCGGCCCGGGGCCGAGCCCGAGGATCCCGCCCTCCTCGGTGTGGTGGTGATCGGCGGACAGGGTCACCTTGTAGCCGCGTGACTCGACGCGGACCTCCGCCCTGGAGTCGCTCCCCGCGTCCGCCGGTGACCACAGCGCGAGCGCGGCCGGCGCCCCCGTGTGGACGAGGACCTCCGCACCGGTTCCCCGCGCAGTCTTGCCGTCCAGCGGACGGGCCGCCGACAACGGCAGTACGCGCAGCCGCCATTCGCAGCCGGCGGCGTTGCCGACCTCGACCCGGCCGGCCGTCGACCAGACGGCCGGAACGTCGTGGCCGTACAGGAACCTGCCACGGTCGTTGTCGCCCACCGGCCAGAAGGCCTGGTCGCCGAAGTCCGTGTGCAGCCTGAGGAACACGCTCGTGGAGTGAAGGCCCTCGACCCTGGTGAATTCGAGGATCGCCCCTCCCGGCGGGTCCGGCTCGGCGAGTTCGACCGTCTGGTTCCCGATGCCGCGACGCGAGAAGACTCCGCCGTCCTCCGGCTCGTCCTGCTCCAGCGGGGCGACGGAGACCGACCACCGCTCGGCCGCCTCGATCCGCAACCGCTGCGGTCCCGACAGACCCACCCGGTACTCCCAGGTGCGCGGCTCCTCCGTACGGCTCTGCTCGGGCTCCAACTCCCGGACCAGATGGGTGTCTTCGGGACCCAGGAGCGTGAAGCTGCCCACGTGGGCACGGTGGACCACCGTGGCCCAGCCCTGCGGCCCCCGGTAGTCGAGTTCCGCGGGCCCCGTGCCCTCGGCGGCCTCGGAGAACGGGCGTACGTCGGCCGTCATCGCACCCCCGCTCCCCGACGTGTCGTACCCGCAGGCTAACCGGCCGGCACCTCACCCGCCCTGTCCGCGACGCCAACTCCCAGGAGAGCGGCCTTGGTTGTGCCGCGATAGACGAGGCTCGACGAGTCGAAGACCCAGGCGTAGCCCTTCGGGGCGTCCTTGAACGTGAGGCCGACGCCCTCCCGTCCCGCCGCGTCCTTGACGTGGTCCACGACGCTCACACCCGGGAGCTCGGCCATGGCCCGGTAGATCGCGGCACTGAGGTCGGGCAGGAGCGTGGCCTCGCCGACGATGGCGCCGAGGTTCTCCACGACGGTTTCCGTACGGCGGGCCGCCGGTACCTTCGCATCGCTGGAGAACTTCTTCAGCAGGGCGTCGGGATCGACGGGCAGGGCCTGGAGCTGACGGAATGTCAGGTATCCGGACCCGTCCATGCCCATCACCATCTTCCGGGCCGGATCGGCGACCGCGACACCCTTCCGCAGACCGTCCGTCCTCCCGTCCACCGAGTCCCACTGCTCCTGCCGTACGGCCCCGTTGTACGGCTGCGGCGTGAAGAACCCCTTGTGCTGGGAGAGTTCGGCGGCGCTGCTGAAGTGGACGCCCAACTCGGCCGCCGATCCCTGGGACTTGGTGTAGACGAACTGGTCGTCGCGGACCGTGACCGCGGTGCGGTCGGCGGCGGCCAGCGCGATCCGGTCCAACAGCTGTACGGCCTTCCGGTGGCCGTCGGCGGCGGCCGAACCGTCCTTGCCGTCCCGCGCGTTGTCGACCGCGACCACGCCCAGGCCCACGGCGGCGGCGAGGGCCAGCGGCACGGCGACGAGGACGAGGCGCCGGCGGGCTGGGCGCCTGGGCGCGGTGGTGGGCGACTGCTCGCGGATGGTGTCGTGTTCCTGGGCGATGTGCTGCATCAGGTGTTCCCTCAGTACGCGGTGGCGGTCCCGCGAGAGCACCGGACGGCCCGGGGCGGGCAGCAACTCGGCCAGTTCCTGGGGGTCGGTGGTCATCGCTTCTCCTGCGTGGACTTGGGTGTGGACCGAGCCGCCGTCAGGCGGCTGCCCGGTGACTGTCCGACGGGGGCCGGGCGTTGCGATTCCTGTGCCTTTCCCTGCTTCTGTACCTGGCCGAGTTCGAGGTCGGTGAGCCTGCGCAGGCGTTTCCTCGCGCGGGAGAGCCGGGACCGTACGGTGCCGACGGCCACGCCCAGGGCGGCGGCCGCCGTGGCCGCGTCCAGCCCCTCCCACACGCAGAGCGTGAACGCCTCCCGCTCGCCCCGGCGCAGCTTCCTCAACGCCCTTTGCGCGGCGGCCAGTTCCTCGGTGTCGGCCATGCGCCGGGTCACCTCGTCGGCGAAGTCCGGCACGGGATCGGGCGGCGGGATTCTGACGAGCGCGGCCTGATGTCTTCGCGCGGCCCGCGCGGTGTTGCGCGTGACGTTCGTCGCGATGCCGAGCAGCCACGGCCGCAGGCTGTCGTCGCCGGGCAGCACGCGCTCGCGCAGCCGCCATGCCTCCAGGAAGGTCAGCGACACGATGTCGTCGGCCGTGCCCCGGTCGCCGGTCATGCGGACGGCGTGCCGGTGGACCACCGAGGCGTGTTCGTCGAAGAGCTGCCCGAACGCGTCCGGGTCTCCGGCTCGCACGCGGGCCCGTAGTGAGATCTCCACACTGTTCCCTGTCCACCGGGCCGACCGCGCTGCGGTGAGCCGCGTCACACGGTCCTAGCCGGTCACCTGGGACCGGGAACGGCCGGTGTCCGGTGTCCGGGTCGCGGACGCGAGGAGGGCCAGTTTCCCGGCGGCGTCGGTGCCGGGGTCCGGGTGGTAGACGACCAGGGTCTGGCCCGGTACGCCGTCGATGCTCAGCCGCTCCCGGTTCAGCTCCAGGCCGCCGACCTGGGGGTGGGCGATGTGCTTGGGCGAGGCTTCGCAGGTCCGGACGTCGTGGCGGGCCCAGAGCCGGCTGAAGAGGGGGCTGGCGAGGGAGAGCTGACCGACCAGCTCGATGAACCGGGGGTCGTCCGTGTCGGGACCGACGGCCTCGCGGAACGCGGCGACCATCCCGCCGGACGAGCTCTCCCAGTACGGGTAGAGCGCCTGCTCGGCCGGGTCGAGGAACAGGGACAGCAGCCGGTTGGACCCGGCCGAGAAGCGCGGGGACAGCGCGGTCGCCAGGGAGTTGGCGGCGAGGACGTCGAAGTAGCGGCCCTCGACCAGCGCGGGCAGCGGGAGCGTGCCGAGGAGCTTGGCGATCCCCTCGGGCACGGTCTCCTTCACCGGGCGGGGCCCGCGGCGCCGGGGCTTCGCGGCGCCGAGGCGCAGCAGATGGGCCGTCGCGTCCTCGTCGAGCCGCAGCACCCGGGCGATGGACTCCAGGACCTGCACGGACGGATTGCGGTCGCGGCCCTGCTCCAGGCGCAGGTAGTAGTCGGCGCTGATCCCGGCGAGCAGCGCGACCTCCTCCCGGCGCAGACCGGGCACCCGCCGTACCCCGTAGGCGGGGACACCGGCCTGTTCGGGGGTGACGAGTTCACGGCGGGCGCGCACGTACTCGCCCAGCAGATTCGGTTCACCGGCCATCCCCGCACTGTAATTCGGCCGCCGCGCGCATGCCTGGCCCTGTCACCCCCAGGGGCGCGGGGGCCCTGGCTGGGGCGATGCGCGGGCGGCAGCGTCACCGGTGGCCGACAGAAGGCGCGCCGAACGGCGGCCCTACGACGAGGAGTTGTCACCATGTCCACATATCTACTGATCCACGGTGCCTGGCACAGCGGGGCGAGCTGGGAGCGGGTGGTCCCGCTGCTGACGGCGGCCGGACACCGGGTGTTCGCGCCCTCACTGACCGGCCACGGCGACAAGGCGCGGCTGCTCGGTCCCGAGGTGGGCCTCGACACACACGCCGACGACGTCGTCGGCCTCATCACGGAGGAGGACCTCACCGAGGTGATCCTCGTCGGGCACAGCTACGGCGGGCTGGTCGTCTCGTCGGCCGCCAACCAGGTCCCCGACCGGATCGGCCGGCTCGTCCACCTCGACGCGATGGTCCCGGAGGACGGCGAGAGCGCGCTCGACATCATGCCCGTGACGCAGACGTTGATCGACCTGGCGGTGAGTTCGGGTACCGGCTGGCGCATTCCGCCGCTGCCCGAACTGCCGCCGCCCGGGGGCCTGTTCGGGGTCACCGACCCGGCGGACGTCGCCTGGCTGCGGACCACGCTCTCGGACCAGTCGGCGCGCTGCCTCCAGCAGCCGGTACGGCTGGACAATCCGGCCGCGCGCTCGATCCCCCGCACCCACATCCACTGCGTGGGCAGCGAACCGGAGGGCTTCGAACGGCGACCGGTCCCCGCGATCCAGCCCAACGGCACCCCGGCCCAGGTGTGGGAACTGGAGACCGGCCACGACTGCATGGTCACCAAGCCGGCCGAACTGGCCGATCTGCTCCTCAAGTTGGGCTGATCCGGGCCGGCGCCAGAGGCATGAAAGGCCTCAGACCCGCACCGGCGCCGTCACTCCCGTCGGCTGGCACAGGACGAGGGCCAGGTCGTCGGCGGGCGGGCCGCCGGCGTGCGCGAGCAGCCGGTCGTAGAGCGCGTGCAGTGCCCCGTCCGGCGTCGGCTCGCTCAGCGCCGTCGCGCACTCGGTGAGCAGGGCGAACGGGGTGCCGTCGAGGGCGCGGGACTCGGTGAGACCGTCCGTGTAGAGCAGGAGGCGGTCGCCCGGCTGGAGGCGGACCCGGTACTGGCGCGGGTCCGGGCGCAGGCCCAACGGCAGTGCGGGGACCCGGGGTTCGAGGAGTTCGAGGCGATGTCCGGAGCGCAGCGGCGCCGGATGACCGCAGTTGACGAGCCGCACCTCGCCGGGACCGAACTCGGCGAGCACCGCCGTGACGAAGTCCTCGGGGCCGAGACCGGGCGCCAGCCGGGCGTCCAGCGCCTTCGCGAGGGTCGTCAAATCCGGTGCCGTGAAGGCGAGTTCACGGAACCCGATGAGCGTGTCGGCCGCCGTCCGCAGCGCGTCGAGCCCGTGCCCGCGCGCGTCCCCGACCAGCACCCGCAGGCCGTACGGCGTCACCGCGAGGTCGTACAGGTCGCCGCCGACCGAGGACTCGCGGTGCGCGCAGTGGTAGCGGGTGCTGACATGGGTGCCGGAGAGAGTGCGGGAGACCGGCCGCAGGATCGCCTCCTGGGTGATCCGGGCCACCTCCCGCGCCTCCGCGAGCCGCTCCCGCAGCCGGCCGCGCTGCCGCGCCGCGTACACGCTGCACACGCAGCCGAGGAGCAGCCCGCCCCAGCGGACGGCGAAACCGGCGTTCAGCTGCGCCCCCGAGCCGAGCCCCGCCGCCAGTGCGAGCAGCACCGTCCAGCAGCAGACCAGGAGCGTGCGGCGGGTGCCCAGGAAGGTGGCGGCCATCAGCGGTCCGATCGCCAGCAGCGGCAGGATCGGCTGCACCCGGCCGATCAGCAGACCCGGCGTGGCCGCCAGCAGACAGCCGACCGGTGCGAGGAGCAAGCGGCGTCCCCCGTCCATCGTGTTCACGGCACGACCATTGCGGAATTCCGCTCTCCGTACCCGAGCCAACGGAGAGTTGATCAGCTCTCGATCCCAACTCGTCCGATCAGGGCGGAAAGTGATCGAAACAAATGGCCTTTCCGATGGTGACGCGATTCTTTTGATCAACCGTGGGCCGGGTTCCGGGACCCACGGATGGAGCCGGTGACATACGGACACACTGGCCTCGTGCCGGACAGGACCGACCGCGCGAACTCGGGCGACGTCAACAACCATGGGAATCTGCCGCCCGAGACGCGCAGTTTCGTCGGGCGGGGCGCCGAACTCGCCCGGCTGCGGGCCGCGTTGGACCCGGACACGGGACCGGCCCGGCCGGTGACCGTCGTCGGGGTCGGCGGCGTCGGCAAGACCCGGCTCGCGCTGCGCGCGGCGGCCGGGGTCCGGGACGCCTACCCCGACGGCGTCTGGCTCACCGAACTCTCCCCGCTGCGCACCTCGGGACTCGTCGACCTCGCCGTCATGGAGACCCTCCGGCTCGCCGACCAGTCGACGCGCCCGGTGATCGACGTCATCGCCGAATGGGCCCACGGCAGACGGCTGTTGCTGATCCTCGACTCCTGCGAACACGTCCTCGCCGACTGCGCCAGGTTCACCGCCGCGCTGCGCTCCCGGCTGCCCGGCCTGCGCGTCCTGCTCACCAGCAGGGAACGGCTCGCCCTGCCCGGCGAGGAGGTCCTCCACCTCGAACCGCTCCCGGTGGACGGCCGCCCCGGTGTCGACGAGGACGCCGGTGCCGCCGTAACCCTGTTCGCCGAGCGCGCCGCGGCGGCCGGACGCCCCCTGCCGGACGACGACCCGGCCGCCCGCGCCACCGCCACCGCCGTCTGCCGCCGCCTCGACGGCATCCCCCTGGCCCTCGAACTCGCCGCCGCCCGCCTCACCGACCTCACCCTCGACCAACTCCACACCCGCCTCGGCGAACGCCTGCCCACACTCCCGCCCTTACCGGATCCGTCTGCGTGGCCGGGTGCATCGGACTCGTCCGCACGGCCAGGCGTGCCGGACTCGTCTGCGCGGCCGGGCGTGCCGGATCCGTCTGCGTGGCCGGGCGTGCCGGACTCGTCTGCGCGGGCGGGTGCATCGGATTCGTCTGCGTGGCCGGGTGCATCGGATCCGTCTGCACAAGCGGGCACATCGGATCTGCCTGTGCGGGCGGGCGAACCGGATCTGTCTGCGTGGCCGGGTGCATCGGATCCGTCTGCTCAAGCGGGCACATCGGATCTGCCTGCGCGGGCGGGTGAACCGGATCTGTCTGCGCGGCCTGGTACATCGGATCTGTCTGCGCGGGCGGGCGTACCGGACCCGTCCGCGCCGCCGGGCGCACCGGACCCGTCCGCGCCGCGTGGCACACCCGCCCCCTCCGCGCCGCGTGGCGCGCCCGCACCCTCCTCGCCCCTCGACCTGCTCGTCTCCGCCCCCGGCGAACGCCCGCCCCGCCATCAGACCCTGCGTACCGCCATCGGCTGGAGCCACGAGCTGTGCGCGCCGCTCGAACGCCTGCTGTGGGCGCGGCTGTCCGTCTTCAGCGGCGGCTTCAGCCTAGAGGCAGTCCGGCAGGTCTGCGCGGGCGGACCGCTGCCCCCGGAGCGGATCGCCGCTCTGCTCGACCGGCTGGTCGCGCAGTCCATCGTGCTGCCCGACCCCGTCATCTCGGCCCGCTTCCGGATGCTCGACACCGTCCGCGAGTACGGCGGCGACTGGCTGCACGCCCTCGGCGAGGAACGCGCCGTACGCCGGCGCCACCGCGACCACTACGCCCGCCTCGCCCGCGAGGGCTGCGCCGAGTGGAACACCGGACGGCAGGTCGCCTGGTGCGAGCGCGTGCTGACCGAACACGCCAACCTGCGCACGGCGGTCGACTGCGCGCTCGCCGAGCCGGACGGCGGTATGTGGTCCGCGGCCGTGGAGATGGCCGGCCATGTCGGCTTCCTGTGGCGGCACTGCGGCTACCTCCGCGAGGCCCAGCACTGCCTGGACCAGGCCCTCGCCGCCGAGTCGCCGCCCGGCCCCGGCCGCACCCTCGCCCTGTGGTCGCGCGGCGCGGTCGCCATCCTCCAGGGCGACCAGGAGGCGGCGGCCAACTGGGCGGTGCGCTGCGCCGACGCGGCCCGCGAACAGGGCTCCCCGGTCGCCCAGGTCGCCGTCGCCTACCTCAGGGGCGGCCACCTGGCACTCACCGGCCGCCAGGCCGAGGCCATCGCCGTCCTCGACGCGGCACCCCGACTCCCGGTCCAGGACGACGGGTTCGGCGCCGCCCAGCTCCAGGCCCGGCTCGCGCTGTCTCTCGCGCACATGCTGCGCGGCGAGTTCGAGCGCGGTCGCGAGGTCGCCGACGAGGTGCGCACGGCCAGCCGGAAACAGGGCGAGTACTGGTGCGGGGCCTTCGCCGACTACCTGATCGCCCAGGCGGACCTGGCACGCGGCGACATACGGGCCGCGGTGGACGGCGCCCGCACGTCCATCGCGGGCCACGCCCTGCTGCACAACACGGTCGGCGCCGCCATGTCCCTGGACCTGTTGGCCGCCGCCGTCGTCACCGCGGGCGACGCCCACCGAGCGGCCCGCCTCCTCGGCATCGGCACCCGCCTCTGGGAACTCACCGGCCGTGCCCAGATGGACTCCCCGGACCTGATCGCCACCCGCCGCACCTGCGAACTCCGCGTCCGTGAACGCCTCGGCGAGGCCGCCTACACGACCGGCTACCGGGCGGGCCTGGCGATGACGTACGACGAGGGAATCGCGTACGCGGCCGTCGGCCAGTGACGCGGAAGTCAGTGACGCGGGGTGGGGCCGCCGAACGGCAGGAACAGGGTGCGGGTGCTGATCAGCCAACTGCCTTCCACCTGGCGGAAAGTGTCCTCGTAGTGGCCGACCTGGACCGGGGGACCGGCGGGGACCATGCCGCCGTGGTGGCCGTCGACGCGGTACGTCGTGAAGTACGCCGTGGAGATCGCCGTGTCGGGGGAGGTGAGGGTGACCAGTACGTTCGACATCAGGCGGCGCGAGAGCCGGCCGGCGGGCCGGGCGCCGAAGTACTTCCGCAGCGCCTCCCGCCCCTCGACCGCTCTGTCCCCCTCCGGCCACTCCCAGCGGCCGTCCTCCGTGAACAGCCCGGCGACGGAGGACGGTTCACCGAGATCGAGCCGGCGGACGAAGTCCAGGATCACGCGCTCACAGGCACGTTCGGCGAGCAGTCGCTGCAAAGGGTCCAGGTCCATGGGGTCGTTGGTACCAGCCGCACCCCTCGCCCCACGACCGAATTACACCGCCACGTACGTCACCGGCTCGCTCCCCGTCATGACCTCCGCCTGGCCCAGTTTCACCAGTCGTCGTAGGTGCGCCTCCGCCTCGGACACCGCGATGTTCCTTGACGGGAAGGGGATTTGGGCCCAGGGACGGTTCCACTCCATCCGCTCGGCGACCTGCCAGGCGGTGAGCGGTTCGGAGAGCAGGGCGAGGAGGCCTGTGAGGCGGTCCTCGTGGTGTGCGAGCAACTCCCTTACGCGGCCGGGCGCGTCGGTGAAGGTGTGCTGGTGGGCCGGGAGTACTTCGGCGGGCGCGAGGCGGCCGATTCGCTCCAGGGAGTCGAGGTAGTCGCCGAGGGGGTCGGCGATCGTGGTGTCGTCCGGGTCCTCGTACAGACCGATGTGCGGGGTGATCTCGGGGAGCAGGTGGTCGCCGGAGAACAGGCGGCCGTGGCCCGGGAGTTGGGCCGGGTGGTCCTCCTCCAGGTGCAGGCAGACATGGCCCGGCGTGTGCCCCGGCGTCCAGATCGCACGCAGTCGCCGGCCCGCCAGGTCGAGGAGTTCGCCGGGGACGATCTCCCGGTCGGGGAGCGCGGGCGCGAGCCCCGGCACACTGCGCGGTCGGGCCGCCCGGAGCGGGGCGAGGTGCTCCTCGGGTGCACCGGCCGCCGCGAGCTTCGCGGTCATGTACGTCAGCCAGCGGCCCGGTTCGGTGGAGCGGGCCCGCCGGACGATCGCCGTGTCCGCCGCGTGCATCGCGAGCCACGCCCCGGACGCCTCCCGCACCCGCCCCGACAGGCCGTGGTGGTCGGGGTGGTGGTGGGTGATCAGCACGCCGTGCACCTCGCCCACCCCCGTGCCGCAGGCATCGAGACCCGCGACGAGGGTGTCCCACGAGGCCGGGTCGTCCCAGCCGGTGTCGACCAGGACCGGACCGCGGTCGGTGTCGACGACGTAGACGAGCGTGGTCCCAAGTGGGTTGTCGGGGATGGGGACTTCGATGGAACGAACACCGCCGCCGTGGTCGCGGACCTGACCCGTGGACGTCATGGACTCCCCAATCGCCGCCTTCCGGCCACTATACGTGGACTCCATCGACCGGAACTGGTATTCAGTCCTCGTATCTGATGGATCGTCAGACAGTGATTCAGGCAGCGATTCAGGCAGCGGTACCGGGGAGGCGTTCGGCCATGACAGAGCTCGTGGAACACCGACAGCTGTTCATCGGCGGGGAGTTGACCGATCCCCTGGGCAAGGACGTCATCGAGGTGATCTCCCCGCACACCGAGGAGGTCATCGGACGCGTCCCGCACGCGTCGAGGGAGGACGTGGACCGCGCCGTCGCCGTGGCCCGCCGGGCCTTCGACGAGGGGCCCTGGCCGCGCATGACGCTCGACGAACGGATCGCGGTCGTCACCCGTATCAAGGACGCGATCGCCGCCCGGTACGAGGAGATCGGCCGCGTCATCTCCTCCGAGAACGGGTCGCCGTACTCCTGGAGCATCCTCGGGCAGGCCCTCGGCGCGATGATGGTGTGGGACGCGGCGATCACCGTCGCGAAGAACTTCACCTACGAGGAGCAGCGGGACGGCGTCCTCGGCAAGATCCTCGTACGGCGTGAGCCGGTCGGAGTGGTCGCGGCCGTAGTGCCGTGGAACGTCCCGCAGTTCGTGGCCGCCGCCAAGCTCGCGCCCGCGCTGCTCACCGGCTGCACGGTGATCCTGAAGCCGTCGCCCGAAGCGCCCCTGGACGCCTACCTGCTGGGCGAGATCGCGAAGGAGGCCGGGCTGCCGGACGGCGTCCTGTCGATCCTGCCCGCCGACCGCGAGGTCAGCGAGTACCTCGTCGGACACCCCGGCATCGACAAGGTCTCCTTCACCGGCTCGGTCGCGGCCGGCAGGCGCGTGATGGAGGTCGCCGCCCGTCATCTCACCCGCGTGACACTGGAGTTGGGCGGCAAGTCGGCGGCGATCGTGCTGCCCGACGCGGACATCACCACGTCCGTCCCCGGCATCGTCTCGGCGGCCTGGATGAACAACGGTCAGGCGTGCGTCGCCCAGACCCGCATCCTCGTACCCCGCTCGCGCTACGACGAGTTCGCGGACGCCTTCGCGGCGGCGGCGAGCGCCCTCGTGGTCGGCGACCCGCTCGACCCGGCCACCCAGGTCGGCCCGCTGGTCGCCAAGCGCCAGCAGCAGCGCAACCTCGACTACATCCGCATCGGCCAGGAGGAGGGCGCCAAGATCCTTACCGGCGGCGGCCGTCCACCCGGCCTCGACCGCGGCTGGTACGTCGAGCCGACCCTCTTCGGAGACGTCGACAACTCCATGCGCATCGCCCGCGAGGAGATCTTCGGCCCGGTCATCTGCCTGCTCCCGTACGGCGACGAGACCGAGGCCGTGAAGATCGCGAACGACTCCGACTACGGGCTGAGCGGCAGTGTGTGGACGGGCGACGTGGCCCACGGCATCGACATCGCCCGCCAGGTCCGCACCGGCACCTACAACGTCAACACCTTCAGCCTCGACATGCTCGGCCCCTTCGGCGGCTACAAGAACAGCGGTCTGGGGCGGGAGTTCGGGCCCGAGGGCTTCTCCGAGTTCCTCGAACACAAGATGATCCACCTGCCGGCCGGCTGGGAGGGGTGAGCCGGCGATGGGTGACCGCTGGCAGGTCGAGGTCGACCGCTCCGTGTGCATCGGCTCGGCCCAGTGCGTCCACCAGGCCCCCGGCCGCTTCCGCCTCGACTCGGCCATGCAGTCCCACCCGGCCGAACCGGAGACCGACGCCAACGAACGGATCCTCGCGGCGGCCGAGGGCTGCCCGGTGGAGGCCATCATGATCACGCTGCTGGGCAGCGGGGAACCGGTGTTCCCACCGGAGGAGTAGCCGCTGTACGGGAGTTGGTGTGCCCTAGGAGACCAGGAGGTCGGCGAACAGCGCACGGACCCGGGTGCCGTCGGGCTGGGCCCAGACGCCGGTGACATGGCCGAGCGCGCCCTCGGGCGCCGTGGAACCCGGGTCGAGCACCCGGTGCAGCCGCAGGGTCGGGTCGTCCGGTACGGCGAACTCGGTTGCCGTGTCGGTGTCGTCGGGGGCACCGAGGGCGGGGAGGGGTGCCGTACCGGTCCAGGAGCGGGCGACCTCCCGGTCCGGGGTGTCGGAGACGCTCTGCGCCTGCGCCTCCGTCCGCCCCTCGACGAACGCGGCCAACTCGGCGGTCAGCACCGGGTCGTGGCAGCCGTCGTAGGCCCAGCGCGGCCCGAGCACGCCGTGCTCCATGGTGCCGATGAGCGCGTGCTCGGCGCCGGGGAGCGGGGCCGCCCGGTAGGTGAGGGGGACGAGGTAGGCCCCGGAGCCGTCGGTGACGACCATGAACTCGATGCCGACCTCGCCCTCGGGGTCGTCGAGCCGGAACCCGCCGGCCTTCACCAACTCCGGTTCCGCTGGGCCGTGATACCAGGGGCGGGTGGGCAGCCAGGTGGTGAGGAGTTCGAGCTTGGTGGGTGTGAGAGTGGTGCGGTGGATGATCGCCATGCGGGAATTATCGGTCCGCGTCCGGTTCCGTGAGGTCGATGAGGCGGCACACCGTCTCGATGTCGATCTTCACCTGGGCGATGGACGCGCGGCCCGAGAGCCAGGTGATCAGGGCCGAGTGCCAGGTGTGCTCGATCACGCGGACCGCGGAGAGCTGTTCGGGCGTCGGGTGCTCCAGGCCCATCGCGTCCAGGATGATCACCGTGGTCTGCCGGGAGACCTGGTCGACCTCGGGGGAGACGCTGCGGTCCGCGAAGGTCAGCGCGCGGACCATCGCGTCGGCGAGATGCGGCTCCCGCTGGAGCGCGCGGAAGGCCCGCATCAGCGTCTCCGCGACCCGCTCGGCCGCCGTCTCGCCGCCCGGCGGCTTCTTGCGCAGCGTGCCGTGCATGTGCTCCAGCTGGTCCTGCATCGTGGCGACCAGGAGATGCACCTTGGACGGGAAGTACCGGTACAGCGTGCCGAGCGCGACCTGCGAGGACTCCGCGACCTCCCGCATCTGCACGGCGTCGAAACCGCCCCGGCTGGCCAGCTGCGCGCTCGCGTGCAGGATGCGGCGCCGGCGCGCCTCCTGCCGCTCGGTGAGGGGCGGCGAGGTCCGCGCAGTGGCTTCGGGCTTGGCTTCCACTGGCATGGCTCCCGTTCCGTGACTGCTTCCGTGACTGTCGGTGAGGGCGGGTGATCGGACCGATCATGGCAGGGTCCCGGTCGTGGTGTGAATCACCTGATCCACTTCTCACAGCGCCCGTACCGGCCGGTAGATTCAGAACCTCCTGGACGATCAAGTCTGAAACTTGTTCTAGATTAGCGTCCCGGCGTAATCTCGCGGGACAGTGCAGGCAGAAGGGGGCTCAGAGTGACCGCTGAGGCCAGTCAGGCGGGTCCCCAGGAGGACTCGGCAGCCGACGGCGAGCGACCGCTCCGTATCGCACTCCTCACCTATAAAGGGAACCCGTTCTGCGGCGGCCAGGGCGTCTACGTCCGCCATCTCTCCCGCGAACTGGCCCGCCTCGGGCACCGCGTCGAGGTCATCGGCTCCCAGCCGTACCCGGTCCTCGACGAGGGCTACGACGGCATCTCCCTGACCGAGCTGCCCTCGCTCGACCTGTACCGCTCCCCGGACCCCTTCCGCACCCCGAAGCGCGACGAGTACCGGGACTGGATCGACGCGCTCGAAGTCGCGACGATGTGGACCGGCGGCTTCCCCGAGCCCCTCACCTTCTCGCTGCGCGCGCGCCGCCATCTCCGCGCCAGACGCGGCGAGTTCGACGTCGTGCACGACAACCAGACGCTGGGTTACGGGTTGTTGGGGGATGTCGGCGCACCGCTCGTCACGACGATTCACCACCCCATCACCGTGGACCGGCAGTTGGAGCTGGACGCGGCACAGGACTGGCGCCAGCGCATGTCCAAGCGCCGCTGGTACGCCTTCACGCGGATGCAGAAGCGGGTCGCCCGCCGCCTCCCCTCCGTGCTCACCGTCTCCGGCACCTCGCGCCAGGAGATCGTCGACCACCTCGGCGTCCGCGACGACCGTATCCACGTCGTCCACATCGGCGCCGACACCGACCAGTTCTCCCCGGACCCCACCGTCCCGCAGGTACCGGGCCGGATCGTCACCACGTCCAGCGCGGACGTCCCCCTCAAGGGCCTGGTCCACCTCGTCGAGGCCCTCGCCAAGGTCCGCACCGAACACCCCGACGCCCACCTGATCGTCGTGGGCAAACGCCCGACGGAGGGTCCGGTGGCCCAATCCGTCGAGCGCTACGGCCTCGAAGGCGCCGTCGAGTTCGTCAAGGGCATCTCCGACGCCGAACTCGTCGACCTGGTCCGCTCGGCGGAGGTCGCCTGCGTGCCCTCGCTGTACGAGGGCTTCTCGCTCCCGGCGGCCGAGGCGATGGCCACGGGGACTCCGCTCGTCGCGACGACGGGCGGGGCGATCCCGGAGGTCGCCGGACGTGACGGCGAGACGTGCCTGGCGGTACCGCCGGGGGATCCGGGCGCGCTGGCCACGGCGCTGAGCCGCCTGTTGGCCGACCCGGAGTTGAGAGCACGGCTCGGCCACGCAGGGCGTGAGCGGGTACTGGCCCGGTTCACCTGGTCGCGAGCCGCGGAAGGCACGGTCCTGCGCTACCGCGAGGCCATGGCCGCCTCCGCCGACGAGGCCATGCGCGGCTCCGCCGCCGAACTTCCCGGCCGCTCCGCGACCCCCCGGGGCGTCGAATCCGCGACCTCCACGACCTCGACCTCCACGACCTCGACCTCCACGACCTCGACCTCCACGACTGACACCGGCGTCTATCCCGAAAGCAGGGCCACGTGCTGACCGTCGACTTCTCCCGGTTCCCGCTCGCCCCTGGCGACCGTGTCCTGGACCTCGGGTGCGGTGCCGGGCGGCACGCGTTCGAGTGCTACCGGCGAGGGGCCCAGGTCGTCGCCCTCGACCAGAACGCCGAGGAGATCCGCGAGGTCGCCAAGTGGTTCGCGGCGATGAAGGAGGCCGGCGAGGCCCCGGCCGGCGCCACCGCCACCGCGATGGAGGGCGACGCGCTCCAACTCCCCTTCCCCGACGAGTCGTTCGACGTCGTGATCATCTCCGAGGTGATGGAGCACATCCCCGATGACAAGGGTGTGCTCGCCGAGATGGTCCGGGTCCTGAAGCCCGGCGGCCGGATCGCGATCACCGTCCCGCGCTACGGCCCCGAGAAGGTCTGCTGGGCGCTGTCGGACGCGTACCACGAGGTCGAGGGCGGCCACATCCGCATCTACAAGGCGGACGAACTCCTCACCAAGATCCGCGAGGCCGGCCTCAAGCCCTACGGCACCCACCACGCGCACGCGCTGCACTCGCCGTACTGGTGGCTGAAGTGCGCGTTCGGCGTGGACAACGACAAGGCGCTGCCGGTGCAGGCGTACCACAAGCTCCTGGTCTGGGACATCATGAAGAAACCCTTCGCCACCCGGGTCGCCGAGCAGGCGCTGAACCCGCTGATCGGCAAGAGCTTCGTGGCCTACGCGACCAAGCCGCACCTCCCCCTGGCGGAAGCCAAGTGACCGCTCCCCGGACAGAACACCTCGTCCTGCCCGGGGTCCTCACCGCGGAGGAGGCCGCCGCGACCGTCGCCGGCATCCTCGCCGTGCAGCGGGAGGACGGGGCGATCCCCTGGTTCCGGGGCCATCACCTCGACCCGTGGGACCACACCGAGGCCGCGATGGCGCTCGACGCGGCCGGCGAGCACGAGGCCGCCGAGCGGGCGTACACCTGGCTCGCCCGCCACCAGAACGAGGACGGCTCCTGGTACGCGGCCTACGCCGACGGCGACGCGCACGACGTCACCGACCGGGGCCGCGAGACCAACTTCGTCGCCTACGTGGCCGTGGGCGTGTGGCACCACTACCTCTCCACCGGCGACGACACGTTCCTCGACCGCCTGTGGCCCACGGTCTACGCGGCGGTCGAGTTCGTCCTCCGGCTCCAGCAGCCGGGCGGGCAGATCGGCTGGAAGCGGGACGCCGACGGCACGGACACGGCCGACGCGCTGCTGACCGGTTCCTCCTCGATCCACCAGGCGCTGCGCTGCGCGCTCGCCATCGCCGAGCAGCGCGAAGAGCCGCAGCCGGACTGGGAGTTGGCGGTCGGCGCGCTGCGGCACGCGATCCGCCGCCATCCGGAACGGTTCCTGGACAAGGACCGCTACTCGATGGACTGGTACTACCCGGTCCTGGGCGGCGCGTTGACCGGCGCGGAGGCCAAGTCCCGCGTGGAGGAGGGCTGGACCCGCTTCGTCGTGCCCGGGCTCGGGGTGCGGTGCGTCGTCCCCAACCCGTGGGTCACGGGCGGCGAGTCCGCGGAACTCGCCCTGGCCCTGTGGGTGTTGGGCGAGTCCGACCGCGCGCTGGAGATCCTCCAGTCGATACAGCACCTGCGCGATGCGGAGACCGGGCTGTACTGGACGGGGTACGTCTTCGAGGACGACGCGATCTGGCCGCGTGAACTGACGACTTGGACTGCGGGGTCGTTGCTGCTTGCGGTGGCGGCGCTTGGGGGGCATGACGCGACCTGCGCCGTCTTCGGTGCCGAGCTTCTGCCGAATGGGCTGGATCCGGACTGTTGTTGAGCGCGGGCCGGTGGGGGCTGGTCGCGCAGTTCCCCGCGCCCCTGAAAGACACGCCGGGCCGGAGTCTTTAGGGGCGCGGGGAACTGCGCGACCAGCCACAACGCACCCGCACCCGCCACCCCGTCAGGAACGATGTACCCGGTTGGCGATCGCATGGCCGATAAACAGGTACACGATCGCGGCCAGACCATAGCCGCACACGACCCGCGCCCACGCCTCGTCGAAGGTGAACAGGTCACGGGACCAGCCGGCCAGCCAGTCCGCCGTGCGGTGGACGAACTGCACGAGGTCGTTCGCGCGGTTGGCGTCCAGCAGGTACATCAGGATCCAGAGCCCCAGGATGAGGGCCATGATGTCGGCAATGATCACGATGACGTTGCCGGCGGAATTCGAACCACGTCGGTAGGGGGACATGCCCACCGGGTTGCCGCTCCGCCCGCGCTGAAACCAGGCGGCGAGAAACCCGAACGGCGTCCCCCGGGTGGCGCAACCGCCCGGGCCGGGTGAGGCTGCCGGGGTAAGGACACCCACTCGGGGAAAACCCCGGAGGATTCCGTGCCCGTACCGATACGGCGCCTCTTCGTGGCGCTCACCCTGTGCTGCGCGCTGCTCGCCGGTGCCACCGCCTGCGGCAGCGCCACCGAGGACGCCACGCAGAACACCGCGGCCGTCGTGGCGGCCGCCGCCACCCCGAGCCCGAGCACCACCGCCGAGCGCCAGAAGCTCGCCAAGACCCGCTTCGTCGCCAACGCGGGCCTCGCCGCCGGTGCGACCTACCAGTGGATCGTGAAGCCCTGGAAGGCCGGCAAGTTCAAGAAGGGTGCGAGCGGACGCAGGTTCGCCCTCGTCAAGGCTGGCCTCGCCGGCGCGTTCGCGTACAACCGGCTCAAGGCGGCCAAGAAGAACGCCCAGGGCGACCCCACGCTCTCCAAGGCACTCGCCCCGCTGACCGCAGGCATTGACTCCCTCAAGGACCTGCCGTCCAAGCTCCGCAAGGGCGACTCGACCGACGCCACGGCGAGTTCCTTCGACGACATCATCAACAAGGTCAAGGACGCCGGGAAGAGCGCGGGCGCCGAGGTGACCGACAAGGTGCCGTCGGCAGGGCAGCTCGCGGGCGGTTGAGTCTCCGTCGGCTCCTAGGAGTTGAGCTCCGCCAGCACCCGCAGCGTGTGCGGGTCGGGCGCAAGGGCCAGCAGGTCCGTGACCGGGCCCTTGCGCCACAACTCCAGCCGTTCCGCGATGCGTTCACGCGGGCCGACGAGCGAGATCTCGTCGGCGAACGCGTCCGGCACGGCGAGGACGGCCTCCTCCCGGCGCCCGCCGAGAAACAACTCCTGTATCCGGCGGGCCTCTTCCTCGTATCCCATGCGTGCCATCAGGTCCGCGTGGAAGTTGCGGGCCGCGTGCCCCATCCCGCCGATGTAGAAGCCGAGCATCATCTTCACGGGGAGCAGGCCTTCGGCGACGTCGTCGCAGACCTTCACCTGTGCCATCGGTGCGACGAGGAAGCTGTCACGGAAGCCGGTGGTCCCGTACACCTCCGGCCGACTCGGCGACCAGTACAACGGCAGCCACCCGTCCGCGATTTGGGCCGTCTGCGCCACGTTCTTCGGCCCCTCGGCACCCAGAAGGACGGGTAGGTCGGGGCGGAGGGGGTGGGTGATGGACCTGAGCGGTTTGCCGAGCCCGGTACCGTCCGCGCCCCGGTACGGATGCGAGTGGAACCGCCCGTCCACCTCGACCGGCGCCTCCCGCCGCAGCACCTGCCGTACGACCTCGACGTACTCCCGGGTCGCGGTCAGCGGCGACCTGGGGAACGGCCGCCCGTACCAGCCCTCCACCACCTGCGGCCCCGACAGCCCGAGCCCGAGCATCATGCGGCCGCCCGACAGATGGTCGAGGGTGAGCGCGTGCATCGCGGTGGTGGTCGGCGAGCGGGCCGCCATCTGTGCAACCGCCGTCCCCAGCTTGATCCTTGAGGTCTGTGCGGCGATCCAGGTCAGGGGAGTGAAGGCGTCGGAACCCCACGACTCGGCCGTCCACACCGAGTCGTAGCCGAGCCGCTCCGCCTCCTGGGCCAGCGGCACGTGGTCGGCGGAGGGCCCGCGCCCCCAGTACCCGAGTGCGAGACCGAGCCGCATGTCGCCTCCACAGTCAGCAATCTGACGGATCGTCAGCAAGTCGACGGGACGGCTGCGACTGTACGACAACGGCCCCCCGCCCGGAAGGGCGAGGGGCCGTGGGAGACGCTGCGGGGCTCAGCCGCGCTGGATCCCGGAGGTGTCCTGCAGTACGCCACGACGGCCGTCCTGCGTCTGCGCGATCAGCGCGGCACCGCGCTGATCGACGGCCAAGTACCAGGTACCCGGCGCGAGTTCGGCGATCGTCGACGGCGAACCGTCCTCCGCGAACAGCGGGCGGGCCACCGGTACGGCGAACCAGAACGGCGAGAACTCCCCGCCCGGAGGCGGCGTCGGCTGCGGCTGGGGCTGACCGAACGGCTGCGCCGTCTGCGCCTGCTGCGGCGGAGTGCCGTACGACGGCTGAGGCGCACCGGCGCCCGGGTAGCCGTAACCGCCGGGCGGCTGGGCGCCGTAGGGCTGCGGGGCGGCCGGCTTGGGGGCGGGGACGAGGGCGGCCTGGAGGGCCGGGACGAGGGGCGTCGCGACGGCGGCACCGGCCAGGGCGAGGGCCGCGATGAAGCCGAGGATGAGGCCGGAGGAGGCGCTGGCGCCGTCCGGGGTGTCCACGAGCGACCAGAAGAGGGTCCACGCGGAGAGAACGGTGAACGCGGCGCCGACCGTACCGAGGTCCAGGCCCACGATCTTGCGCGGCTGGGGCAGGGCGCGGTTGACGACGATGAGAGCGGCACCGATCACGCCGCCGACATAAGTGCCGAGGGCGTTACCGAGGTTGGTCCACGCGGTCACGTCCACGTTGTACCCGGAGACGGAATAGAGCTTGAGGAACGACGCGATGAAGAGCAATACCGCTGCTCCGATCACCACACCGTCGCCTCGTGTGAGGGAGCGGATATTCACTTCAGGTCCTTCGTAGGTCGTCTCGTCGTCGGTTGACCCTATCGTCCACCTTGCCAGGGTGTCCGCCCGGATCAGCCCGCTGATCGCTACCCGCGCAGGAAACTCACGATTCCCTCAGAGATCCCCTGCGCCGCCGCCTGTCTCCAGGCGCCGTTCGTCAGCAGTGCGGCATCCTTGCTATCGCGCATATTGCCGCACTCGATGAACACCTTGGGAACCGTTGACAGATTGAGACCGCCCAGGTCCTTACGTGTGACGAGACCGGTGCCGTCGCCGACGTAGTTGGAAGGCGGTTCGCCCGTCGTACGACGGTAGTCGCTCTCGATGTTGCGGCCGAGAACGGCGGAAGGGGCGACGATCGCGCGGGTGTCGGCGCCGCCCGCGTGCACGGAGGCCGGCAGGATCACATGGAAACCGCGGTCGCCGGCCGGGGCGCCGTCCGCGTGGATGGAGATCGCGGCGTCCGCGTGCGCGGCGTTGCCGATCTTCGCGCGCTCGTCGACACACGGTCCCCAGGCCGGGGAGGAGCCGTCGTGGGTCAGCTTCACCGTGGCGCCCTGCCGCTCCAGGATCTTCTGCAGCCGGTGGGACACGTCCATCGTGAACTGGGCTTCCGCGTAACCCGAGTTGGTGGACGTCCCCGTGGTGTCGCACTCCTTCCAGTTCGTGCCGATGTCCACCTTGCGGTTGATCTCGGCGGTGTGCTGGAAGTTGGTGACGTTGTGCCCCGGGTCGATGACGACGACCTTGCCCGTGAGAGGCCGGGAGTTCGGCGGCTTGTCGTCGTTCGAGGCGGTGCCCGAGGGGGTCGCGGCCGCACTGGCCGCCGGCGCCGACGAACCGGCCGCCGCCCCGCCCGAGTCACCCGGACCACCCACCGCCTCGTACACGAACCACCCGACCAGCGCCCCCGGCACCAGCGCGGCCAGGGCCACGGTCAGGGGCCCACGACGGAAACGACGGGGCTGCGGGGGATCGAAGTCCGGACCTACGTACGACACGTGAGCCACCCTAGCCGTCCAGCGGTGCGGTCCCGCCGAAGCGGCGACAAGCGCCGCCAGGAGTCGCGGCCGATCTTCAGATGCCGGTGCCCGTGCGACGTAGCACCCGCAGCGAGTCCGTCGCCGACACCTCCGTGAACGCGCCGGATTCCAGGGCCCGTTGGTACACGCGGTACGGGGCCTGCCCGGTGAGCTCGTCCTCGGGTTCCGGGAACACGTCGTGGATGACGAGCAGCCCGCCCTCCGCGACATGCGGCGCCCAGCCCTCGTAGTCGGCGTTCGCGTGCTCGTCGGTGTGGCCGCCGTCGATGAAGACGAGGGCGAGGGGAGAGCCCCAGACACGCGCCACCTGCGGCGACCGCCCCACGAGCGCGACCACGTGCTCCTCAAGCCCCGCCCGGTACAGGGTCCTGCGGAACGTGGGCAGTGTGTCCATCAGCCCGATCTCCGGGTCGACCGTCTCCGGGTCGTGGTACTCCCACCCCGGCTGCTGCTCCTCGCTGCCCCGGTGATGATCGACCGTGAGCACGACGACACCGGCCGCCCGGGCTGCATCGGCGAGGAGGATGGCGGAACGCCCGCAGTACGTCCCCACTTCCAGCAAGGGCAGCCCGAGGCTTCCTGCCTCCACGGCGGCGGAGTACAGGGCGAGCCCTTCATCGACCGGCATGAATCCCTTGGCGCTCTCGAATGCGGCGAGGATTTCAGGCTTGGGTGCCGGGAGCATGGGGGACCTCTCGATCGGGGGTGCGCGTTGGTTTTAGGGGCGCGGGGAACTGCGCGACCAGCCCCCACGCACCCGCACCCGACAACCTACCGACTACGCGCTGACACTCTCACCGGGCAACGAAAGATCCAGGTCAACCGCGACCTCGTCCCCCGCATGCGACGCAGACGAGGCCAACGGCCCATGTCCCACCGCCCGTGCAGCCAGCACATACGCCCCCTCCGACGGCACAGCGATCACATAACTCCCGTCCTCGGACGACAACGTGGCTCCGGCCTGCCGCCCCCGCCGGTCGATCAACGTGACCTTGGCCCGCGCGACCGGCGAACCGTCCGCACCGAGTACCCGCCCCCGGAACCCCCGGAGAATCTCCTCCGCGCGCTCCAGATTGGCCTCCTCCTCGCTGCTGAAGTTCAGCTGCGGAGCCCGGTTCGGCTTCGGGAGGAACAGGGCCATCAGCAGACCGACGGCGACCGCACCCGTAGCGATCATGAAGGACACCCGGAATCCATGCATCGTGGGGATCGCGACCCCGCCCGCATGGTTCGCGGTGTTGGCCAGCACCATCCCGATCACGGCGCTGGAGACGGACGTACCGATGGACCGCATCAGGGTGTTGAGCCCGTTCGCCGCGCCGGTCTCCGACGCCGGCACCGCACCCACGATCAGCGCGGGCAGCGAGGAGTACGCGAGGCCGATGCCCGCGCCCAGGACGACCGCGATGACCAGGCTCTGCCAGGCCGCGCTCATCAGGCCGAGGCCGGCACCGTAGCCGATGCCGATGATCAGCATGCCGAGGATCAGGGTGACCTTGGGGCCGTACTTCGCCGAGAGGCGGGCGTAGACGGGGGCCGTGAACATCATCGTCAGGCCCAGCGGCGCGACCAGCAGGCCGGCGGTGACCATCGACTGGCCGAGGCCGTAGCCGGTGGCCTTCGGCAGCTGGAGGAGCTGGGGCAGGACGAGGGAGACGACGTAGAAGGAGACGCCGACCATGATCGAGGCGAGGTTGGTGAAGAGGACCGCGGGGCGGGCCGTGGTGCGCAGGTCCACCAGCGGGGCCTTCAGGCGCAGCTCCATCACGCCCCACAGCACGAGGACGACGGCCGCCGCGGCGAACAGGCCGAGCGTGGTGCCGGAGGTCCAGCCCCAGTCGCTGCCCTTGGTGATGGGGAGGAGGAAGAGGACGAGGCCGGCGGAGAGGCCGATCGCGCCGAGCACGTCGAAGGTGCCCTCCGCACGCATCGGGGACTCCGGTACGACGAGGAGAGTGAGGACGATGGCGAGGACACCGAGGCCGGCCGCGCCGTAGAACAGGGCGTGCCAGTCGGCGTGCTGCGCGACCAGGGCCGCGAGCGGCAGCGCGAGTCCGCCGCCGACGCCGATCGAGGAACTCATCAGGGCCATGGCCGAGCCGAGCTTCTCGCGGGGCAGCATGTCGCGCATCAGGCCGATGCCCAGCGGTATCGCGCCCATCGCGAAGCCCTGGAGCGTACGGCCTGCGATCATCGTGAGGAGATCGCTGGTGAGGGCGCTGACGAGCGCGCCCACCACCATGATGGCCAGGCTGGTGATCAGCATCCGCCGCTTGCCGTAGAGGTCGCCGAGGCGGCCCATGATCGGTGTGGCGACGGCTCCGGAGAGGAGCGTCGAGGTCAGGACCCAGGTGGCGTTGCTGGGCTCGGTGCTCAGCAGCTGCGGCAGGTCCTTGATGACCGGGACGAGCAGGGTCTGCATCACCGCGACAACGATGCCCGCGAAGGCGAGCACCGGCACGATGGCGCCGGACGGCCTCCGTGCGGGCTGGTCGGTCGACGTGTGCGTCATGGAGTGAGGCCTCCAGGCCTGAGGAGTGGGGTACAACCGGTTGATCCGTGCGGGATAAGTGCACGGTAAACCTCGTATGCATGGGCAACTATTCCGATGCTTCGGCGTACTAACGAATCCTTGACCGTTCCATGAATATCTGACCCTCTGTCACCTCTGGCCATTTACTGAAACGTGTTCTAATCTCGCCCGCCATGAAGGCCTATGTCGCCGGCGTCGGGATGACGAGGTTCGAGAAGCCGGAGAGCCGGGAGTGGCAGTACTGGGACATGGTGCGGGAGGCCGGCAGCGCCGCCCTCGCGGACGCGGGGATCTCCTACGGCGACGTGGAACAGGTTCCGATCGGCTACTGCTTCCAGCCCTCGACCGCCGGCCAGCGCGCCGCCTATGAGCTGGGTCTCACCGGCATCCCCGTCTACAACGTCAACAACAACTGCGCCACGGGTTCGACCGCGCTGATGCTCGCCCGCCAGCTCGTCGAGGGCGGGGCGGCCGACTGCGTACTGGCGGTGGGCTTCGAGAAGATGAAGCGCGGCGCGCTCGGCGGCGGTACCGACGGAGGGGACTTCGCCACGTCCCCCGTCGCGCGCCACTACGGCATCATGGCCGCCCGCCACGGCTTCGAGATGACCCCGCCCACCGCGCAGATCTTCGGCGACGCGGCCCGCGAACACATGGAGAAGTACGGCACGACGGAGGCCCAGCTCGCCGCCGTGGCCGCCAAGAACCACCGGCACTCGGCCCACAATCCGTACGCCCAGTTCCAGGACGTCTACGGCGTCGACGACATCCTCGCGGCCCGGGTCGTCCACCACCCGCTGACGAAACTCCAGTGCTCACCGACCTCGGACGGCGCCGCGGCGGCCGTCGTCGTCTCCGAACGCTTCGCGCGGTCAAGGGAGTTGGCCGGTCCGCTCGTCGAGATCGTCGCCCAGGCGATGACCACCGACACCGAGGACTCCTTCGCCTCCGGCTCCTGCGTCGACGTCGTCGGACAGCCCATGTCCCGGGCCGCCGCCCGCCAGGTCTACGAACGGTCCGGACTCGGCATCGAGGACGTGGACGTCGTAGAGCTCCACGACTGCTTCTCGATCAACGAACTGCTGACCTACGAGGCCCTCGGCATGTGCGAACCGGGGGAGTCCGGGAAGCTCGTCGAGTCCGGCGGCACGACCTACGGCGGGCGGTGGGTGGTCAACCCGTCCGGCGGCCTGATCTCCAAGGGGCACCCGCTGGGCGCCACCGGGATCGCCCAAGTCACCGAGCTGGTGTGGCAGTTGAGGGGGACGGCGGGGGAGCGGCAGGTACCGGGTGCCGAGGTGGGGCTCGCGCACAACATCGGGCTGGGCGGGGCGGCGGTGGTGACCTTGCTGCGGGCGACGTAGGTCCTGCGGCGGTGGTACGGCTGCGGCGAAATGCCGATGCCGGGGACGTGGGCCGGTTGAGAGTATGACGACCATGTCCCGAGCCGATGACGCCTCCCGCAGATCCCGCATATCCCGCCTGTTCAGCAGGGGCGCGCCGCCGCCCGCCTGGCTGGTGGTGGCGCTCGCGTGTGCCGGACAGTTCCTCGTCGTGCTCGACGTGTCCGTCGTCAACGTGGCGCTGCCGTCGATGCGGACCGACCTGGGCATGAGCGCGTCCGGGCTCCAGTGGGTGGTCAACGCGTACGCCATCGCCTTCGCCGGGTTCATGCTGCTCGGCGGGCGCGCCGGCGACCTCTACGGCCGCAAGCGGATGTTCCTCGTCGGGCTCGCGCTCTTCACCCTGGCCTCGCTGGCCGGCGGACTCGCCCAGGACGGCTGGCAACTGCTCCTCGCCCGGGCCGCGCAGGGACTCGGCGCCGCCGTACTGGCACCCTCGACGCTGACGATCGTCACCTCGGCGGTGCCGGAGGGCGCGGCCCGCGCCCGGGCCATCGCCACCTGGACCGCGGTCGGCGCGGGCGGCGGGGCCGCCGGCGGACTCGTCGGCGGGGTGCTCGTGGACACGCTGTCGTGGCGCTGGGTGCTGCTGATCAACGTGCCCGTCGGCGCGGTCGTGCTGCTCGGCTCACTGCGCCGGCTCCCGGAGAGCCGGGCCGGGGACGGGCGACGCCTCGATCTGCCCGGTGCCGTCCTGGTCACGGCCGGCCTCGGGATGCTGGCCTACGGCATCTCGCAGACCGAGGCCGAGGGGTGGACGGCCGCCGCGACCCTGGTCCCGCTGGCCGCCGGACTCGCGCTGGTCGCGCTCTTCCTCGTCGTCGAGGCCCGTACGGCCGCTCCGCTGATGCCGCTCGGGCTGTTCCGGTCGCGGGCGGTGTCGTCGGCCAACACGGCGATGTTCCTGTGCGGCTCCGCGATGTTCTGCATGTGGTTCTTCATGACGCTGTACACGCAGAACGTCCTCGGGTACAGCCCGCTGGAGGCCGGGCTCGCACTGGTGCCGAGTTCCCTGGCCGTCCTCGTCGGCTCCAAGTCGGCGCCCCGCTTCATGCCGGTCCTCGGCGCGCGCAACGTCGCCGTGCTCGGGTCGCTGATCGCGGCGGTCGGCTTCGGCTGGCAGTCGCTGATGACCGCGCGGGGGGACTATCTGACGGAGATCATGTTCCCCGGAATCCTGATGATGCTCGGCGCGGGCCTGACCGCCACCCCGCTCGCCGCGCTCGCCACGTCCGGGGCCGCGCCGGGCGAGGCCGGTCTCGTCTCCGGGCTGGTCAACACCTCGCGCACGATGGGAGGTTCGCTGGGCCTCGCCGTGATGTCGACGATCGCGGCGGCGCGGACGGCGGAGAGCGGTGGGAGTAGGCCGGAGGCACTGACGGAGGGGTACGCGCTGGCGTTCCGTACCGGAGCGGGGGTGCTGCTCGGCGGGGTGGTGCTGATGGTGGTGTGGCTGCCGTGGCGCAGGACGGCGGTACCTGCGGGGGTACCCACGGGCACCGGGTCGAGCGCGGACAGGGATGCGACTTCCACGACTTCCACGACTTCCACGACTTCCACGAGTTTCGAGAAGTGAGGCAACGGTCCGGGCGGCTCATGGACTCCTTTACACATCTAGGAGGTGCCCATGGGGGATCGCAAGGAGGCTCGGGAGACTCGGGACGACGAGTTCCAGAGCTTCGTCATCGGCCGCTGGCCGCGGCTGATGCGGACGGCATTTCTTCTTACGGGGGAGCAGCACGCCGCGGAGGACCTGGTCCAGTCGACGTTGGAGCAGGTCTTCGTGGCCTGGCGCAAGGTCGGCTCGGCGGACGATCCGGAGGCGTACGTACGGCGCGTGATGATCAACGCGCACGCACGCAAACACCGCAGACGGCTCAAGGAGTTCCTCGCCCCGAAGGACGACTCGGGACTGGTGCGCGAGATCGCCGACACCGGTGACCGCATCGCCCAGGCCGAGGACCGCAACGCCCTGCTGAAGGCGCTGGCCCAACTGCCCGCGAGGCAGCGGGAGGCGGTGGTGCTGCGGTACTGGGAGGACCTCACCGAGACACAGACGGCACAGGCGATGGGCTGTTCCGTCGGCGCGGTGAAGAGCAACGCGGCCAAGGGGATCGCGAAACTCCGCGCCATACCAGGACTCGCCGAGACGGTGACACAGGGAGGGCGGAAGCGATGAGCGAGGACCGGGAGACGAACCACACGATGACGGACAGAGACATCGCCCTCCTGCTGGCCGACGCGGCGGACGAGGTCGAGATCGGCATAGCCCCCTACCAGGCGGTGATCCGCGGCGGCCGCAGGCGCCGGGCCCGCCGCTGGGCACTTGCCACGGCCGCGGCACTGGTGATCACGGGCACGTCGGGCACGCTGGCCCTGGCCGGGCTGCGTGATGGGAACGGCGTGGAGGTGACACCCGCGGTGACCCAGAAACCGACCCGGCCCTCGACACCGGAGGAGCGGCATGTGTACGAGCCGCAGCGGACGGCGTTGGCCATGGGCACCTACCGCGACAAGCCGTGGCGGGCAGCCATCGAGGTGTGGGGGGCACCGCGCGACAAGGCCGAGGCGGACAAGCAGCTGGCCGCCATGACCGAACTGGGCCTCGAACCCCCGGACGGCCACACGGCCGCCGCCCTGATCGGCAAGACCTCCTTCTTCGTGACCCGGGCCTACGGTGACGCCCGCCCGCAGCAGGTCATGTTCAACTCGGTCACCAAGCTGGAGCCCCTGGTGAGCACGGACATGGAAGCCGCCGCGACCCGCCTGGGAACAGGCGCGGAGACCTCCGACCGCCTGGTCGTCGGCGAGATCGCCAAGACCGCGCAACACGTGACCTGCCACTGGAAGGACGGCACCTCGACGGTGGCCGGCAAGATCAACGCGAACTACGACATCTACACCGAGGCTCCGGTGATCCGCTCGGTGGCCGGCTATCCGGGGGCCAACTGGTTCGTGTGCGTGGCTCCGGCGGGGACGAGCTATGAGTCGGCGGAGGTGACGGCGGCGGACTAGCGACGCCGAAAAGTGCGGCCGGCGCAGCCGGGGCTGCCGTACTGGCGGCCCTCGGGCGGGGTCTCGACACGTTTGCGCGCCGTCCCCGGAGTGCCGCCCTTCCGGCACCAACTCCAGCCCTGCACAAGGTTGTTGACGGACTCCGCGCAAGGGTGCCGGATCGGCGCCGACCTGGGCTTTCGGCCCGCCCGCTCCTACGATCGACGCTTCGGAGAGGGGGGCCGGATGGACCGGAACCGGCGCGGGCGGGACATCCGCACGATCGACGACGTACTCCGGCTTCTGGACGGGCTGTTCGCGCCGGATGCCGATCGTTGGAGTTCCCGGGGTGCCTCCTGGTGGGACGGCTTCTATGCCGACCGTGACAAACCGGTGCCGTTCTTCGTCGCGAAGCCGGACGAGAGTCTGGTCGGGCATCTGGACCGGGGGCTGATACCCGGGGGCGGCCGTGCCCTGGACCTGGGGTGCGGTCCGGGGCGCAACGCTCTTGAACTGGCCGCGCGGGGCTTCGAGGTGGACGGGGTGGATCTGTCGCCGGCCGCTGTCGCGTGGGCGGAGGAGAGAGCCCGTGACTCGGGGGTTCGAGTCCGGTTCCACTGCGGGGACGCGTTCGCCCTTGTCGCCACCGAACTCCCCGGTCCCTACGACCTCGTCTACGACTCCGGCTGCTTCCACCACCTGCCCCCGCACCGGCGCATCAGCTACCTCGCCCTGCTGGACCAGGTCCTCGCCCCCGGCGGCCACTTCGCGCTCACCTGCTTCGCGGCGGGAGGGATGGGCTCGGAGCTGCCCGACGCCGAGCTCTACGGCGGCTCGGGTCTGGAGGGCGGACTGGCCTATACGGACGACGAGTTGCGGTGGATCTTCGGGGAGTTGGAGGTGGTCGAGCTGCGGCGGATGCGTGACGAGGCGGTCGAATCCCCGTGTTTCGGGGAGGACTTCCTCTGGACGGCGTTGTTCCGCCGAGCCCCGAGGGCGTAGGGCGCGCTACAGCCACCCCTGCTGGCGAGCCTCCCGCATGGCCTCCATGCGGTTGCGGGTGGCTGTTTTGCCGATGGCCGAGGAGAGGTAGTTGCGGACGGTGGACTCGGAGAGGTGGAGTTTTGACGCGATGTCGGAGACCGTCGCGCCGTCGACCGAGGCGTTGAGGACGTCGCACTCGCGGGCGGTCAGCGGGTTCGGGCCGGCGCTCAGGGCGGCGGCGGCCAGGGCCGGGTCGATGACCGTCTCGCCGGTGAGGACGCGGCGGATCGCGGCGGCCAGGTCCTCGACCGGGCCGTCCTTCACCAGGAAGCCGGCCGCGCCCGCCTCCATCGCCCGGCGGAGATAGCCGGGGCGGCCGAAGGTGGTGAGGATCAACACCCGGCAGTCGGGGGCCTGTTCGCGGAGTTCGGCGGCGGCGTCCAGGCCGCTCATGCCGGGCAGCTCGATGTCCAGGAGGGCGACATCGGGGCGGTGGATCAGGGCGGCGTCCACGATCGCGTCGCCCCGCCCGACCTGGGCGACGACCTCCAGGTCCGCCTCCATGCCGAGCAGCAGGGCGAGGGCGCCGCGCATCATGCCCTGGTCCTCGGCGAGCAGCACTCTGACGGACTTGGCGGGCCGGTGGTCCCGGGGCATCTCATCCACGGGGCAAGCGTAAGGCCCGGGGCGGTTATCAAAAACTCTTCATTGTTCGCGTCCGCGAGTCTTGACGGTCTTCGGCTGCGGGCAAACAATCGCCTCGGCATTCCGCCGGCATCCTGGAATTCCCCGAACAGAGCCGTTTTCGGAAAACTTTCGACAGTTCGACATTTCGATCGCGAATGGGGTCGGCATTTCGATCGAACGACGTTCGGTATATCGACCCGTCTGCCTGTCTGTCCGTCTGCCCACCCGTTCCTCCTCCGGATGCCGGCCACCCGCACCGCCCTACCAGGAACAGAAAAAGAGGTGCACCGTGTTCTTGAGACTCCTCCGCACTCGGCCGCGCCGGCTGAGAAACGCCACCCTGGCCGCCCTGTCGGCGCTCGTGACCGTCCTCGCACTCGCCGTCGGCGTTCCGCAGGCGTCGGCCGCCTCCTCGCTCCCGTGCGACATCTACGCCACCGCCGGGACACCGTGCGTCGCCGCGCACAGCCTCGTCCGCGCGCTCTACTCGTCGTACAACGGCTCGCTGTACCAGGTGCAGCGCGCCTCCGACAGCGCCACCGCGAACATCGGGCTGCTGGCCGCCGGGGGATACGCCAACGCGGCGGCCCAGGACTCGTTCTGTTCCGGTACGACGTGCATCATCACCAAGATCTACGACCAGTCCGCGCGCCACAACGACCTCACGATCGAGGGCGCGGGCGGGGCAGGTGTGGCCGATGTCGGGGCGCCCGCGGACGCCCTCCCGGTGACCGTGGGCGGGCATCAGGTCTACGGCCTGGAGATCTCGGCCGGGATGGGCTATCGCGACAACTCCACCTCGGGCGTGGCGACGAACGGCGCCGCCGAGGGGATGTACATGGTGACCTCGGGCACGCACGTCAACGGCAGTTGCTGCTTCGACTACGGCAACGCCGAGACCAACAACCAGGACACCGGCAACGGGCACATGGACGCGATCAACTTCGGCACGGAGTGCTGGTTCGCGCCCTGCTACGGCAGTGGTCCCTGGGTGCAGGCCGACCTGGAGAACGGGCTGTTCCAGTCGGACTCCGGGTACAGCAAGAACACGGCGAACACCGGCACCGGAGCGATGCCTTTCGTCACCGCTTTGCTGAAAAACAACGGTCAGGACCATTTCGCGCTGAAATACGGAAACGCGCAGTCGGGCAGTCTCACGACCACCTATTCCGGGGGTGAGCCCACCACGAGCGGTTACTCGCCCATGCACCAGGAGGGCGCGATCGTCCTCGGCACCGGCGGTGACAACAGCAACGGCTCCATCGGCTCGTTCTTCGAGGGCGTCATGACGGCCGGCATCCCGACGGATGCCGCCGACGACTCCGTACAGGCCAACATCGTCTCCGTCGGCTACGGCGGCTCGACCGGCACCACCGGCACGCTCGCGGCCGGTTCGGAGATCTCGCTGCGGGCGACCACCTCGTGCTGCACGGCCGACTACGTCCGCCACCAGAACAACGCGGCGGTCATCTCGGCCATCACATCGAGCAGTTCGACGCTCGACAAGGGCGACGCCACCTGGATCGTCCGCAGGGGCCTGGCCGACAGCTCCTGCTACTCCTTCGAGTCGCGGAACTACCCCGGCGACTTCCTGCGGCACTACAACTACCAGCTCTACCGCCAACCCATGGTCGGGACAGCGCAGTTCAGACAGGACGCCACGTTCTGCGCCTCGACCGGCAAGAGCGGCACGGGCACCTCGTTCGCGTCGTACAACTACCCGACCAGATACCTCCGGCACTACAACTACAACGTCTACATAGCGAGCGACGGCGGCTCGAACGCCTTCGACAGCGCCACCTCGTGGACGGACGACGTGAGTTGGGTCGTCACGGCTCCCTGGGCGCCGTAGTCCCCGTCGTAGTCACCACGTGAGACGTCAAGTCCGCCTGCTCCACCGGGAGTTCGGCGGTCACCGTGAAACCGCCGCGCGGCGACGGGCCGGCCCGCAGGGAGCCGCCCGCCGCCGCGAGGCGTTCGGTGAGGCCCGTCAGGCCGGTTCCGCCGATGCCCTCGGCGGGTCCGGTCTCCGGCTCTGCGTCCCCCGAGCCGTCGTCGGCGACCGTCAGACGGACGCGGTCCAGGACGCCGTCGAGGGTGATCTCGCAGCGGAGCGCGTCGCTGTGCCGTACGACGTTGGTGACCGCCTCGCGGACCACCCAGCCGAGCAGGGCCTCGGTCCCCGGGGTCAGCGGCGGGCCCGACCGGCGGACCACCGGCTCGATGTCGGCGGAGGTCAGGGCGGAGCGGGCGCGGTCCAGCTCGGTGTCGAGGCTGCCCTCGCGGTAGCCGGTGACGGCCTCGCGGATCTCGGTGAGCGCCTGCCGGCCCACGGCCTCGATGTCGGTGATCTGGCCGAGCGCGGCCTCCATGTCACGGGGCGCGAGGCGCCGGGCCGCCTCCGACTTCACCACGATCACCGAGAGGGTGTGCCCGAGCAGGTCGTGCAGGTCGCGGGAGAACCGCAGCCGTTCCTTCTCGACCGCGCGGCGGGCCAACTCCTCGCGGGCGGCGCGCAGTTCGCGTACGGCTTCGGAGAGGGAGAGGATCGCGGCGGTGACCATCGTCGACAGGAAGGTGCCGTAGGCGACGTTGATCGCGTCCCAGCCCGCCCGGTAGACGGAGACCGCCGCCGCGAGCGCGGTCAGCGCAAGGCCGACCTGGCCGAGGCGCGGGCCGCGTACGACGGCTCCCGTGGCGAGGCCGAGCAGCGGGAAGAAGTACAGCCAGCTGCCGCCGTAGCCGAGGGCGAGGCCGCAGGTGATCAGGCCCATCAGGACCAGTGCGACCCGGGTCGAGACCGCCGCGCGCGTCTCCTTCACGAAGGCGCGGAACACGACATAGATGTAGAGGGAGTTGAAGGCGAGCAGGCCCAGACCGCCGATCCAGGGGTTGGAGGTCTTGCCCTGGAGGAGGTTGGAGAAGGAGCCCATGCCCATGAGCAGCCACGGCAGCAGCGTGAAGCCGGTCGGCGGTGGACCCGGGTTCTCGGGCCACTCTCCCTTCCGGCGCGCCTCCTTCTGCGCGACCTTGAACTCCGCCATGTCGGCGCGCCACTGGGTTCGCGCCGCCCGCCAGGCGCGTACCTGGCACCTGATCCCTCGCATCCAGGTCATCTCTCCCGCTCCCCCGGTCACACGGTCCGCCCGGTCCGGCGGTACGCCAGCACAGCGTACGAACCGAACGCGAGCAGCCAGGCCGTCAGCACCACGATCGCGCCGAGCGCGGGGGCGTGCCCGTCGGCGACGGAGGTGCCGAGCTGGGCGAAGCGGTTGGTGGGCGTGTATGTCGAGATCGCGCGCAGCCAGCCGGGGAACAGGCTGATCGGGAACCACAGGCCGCCGATCACCGCGAGCCCCAGGTTGCAGGCCATGTTGGCGACGCCGGTGGTCTGCGAGGTGAGGCCGTAGCCGTTGCCGAGGCCGAGCAGGGTGAAGGGTACCGAGCCCAGCCACAGCAGCAGCGCGATCGTCGCCCACTGCCACGCGTCGAGTCGTACGCCGTTGACCAGACCGCCCGCCGCGAGCACCGCGACGATCGCCGGCAGCACGGTCACCGAGCCGGTCAGTGCCCGCCCCAGCACGACCTGGCGCGGGGTCATCGGCGTCACCCGCAACTGCCGCAGCCAGCCGATCGCCCGGTCCTCGGCGACCCCGCCCCCGGTGTTGAGCGCGGAGCCGACAGCGCCGTAGGCGGCCATGCCGACCATCGCCGTGGCCTTGTAGCCGCTGTCGTCGCCCCCGAGGTTCGTGAACAGCAGGTACATCATCACGGGCATCGCGATCCCGCCGATCACGAACCCGATGTCACGCAGGGTCCGGCGGACTTCGAGGCGCAGGTAGTCGATCATCGGACGGTCTCCGTGTCCTTCAGGGTTGCCGGGGTGGCTTCGAGGTGTGGGCAGTCGCGCATCACACCGACTCCAACTCACGTGCCGTCAGCGCCAGGAACGCGTCGTCCAGCGACGCCGGCGCGACCTCGAGGCCGTGGATCGCGTCCAGGTCCGCCAGGGCGCGTACGGTCGCGTCGGAGTCGTCGGTGCGCAACAGGGCGCGGTCGCCGCGGACTTCGAGGGTGCGTACGCCGGGCAGCTGGGCCAGGCCCTTCGTGGGGCGGCCCGCCAGGTCGATGGAGACGAGGCTGCCGCCGGCCGCCCGCTTGAGCTGTTCGCCGGTGCCGTCGGCGACGATCCGGCCGCGGTCGATGACCACGATCCGGTCGGCGTGCGCGTCGGCCTCCTCCAGGTAGTGCGTGGAGAACAGGACCGTGTGGCCGCGCCGCGCGAAGCCCCGCATCGACTGCCAGAACGCGTGCCGCGCCTCCACGTCCAGCGCGGCGGTCGGCTCGTCCAGCACGATCAGTGAGGGGTTGCCCGCCAGCGCCACGGCGAACCGCACCCGCTGCGTCTGCCCGCCCGACAGCCGGTCCACCCGCCGCCCGGCCAGCTCGCCGATCCCGGCCAGCGCCAGGGCCCGCGCGACGGGCATCGGTGCCGGATAGCGCCGGGCGACGAACGCGACCAGCTCACCGACGGTGACCCGGGGCACCGCCCGCGCCTCCTGGAGCATCGCCCCGACCAGGCCGCCGCGTACGGCCGACTCCGGTGCCGCGCCGAAGAGTTCGACCGTGCCGGCGTCGGGCGTGTTCAGCCCGAGCAGCAGCGAGATCGCCGTCGACTTGCCCGCGCCGTTGCGCCCCAGCAGCGCGACCGTCTCCCCGCGCCCGATCTCCAGGTCCACCCCGTCCACGGCACGCACCGCGCCGAAGGTCTTGACCGCCCCCGCGAAGGACACCGCGCGCTCTGTCCCACCTGTCTGTGTCATGGGTACGACGCTACGAAGCCGCACCCCTCGCGCGGCAGATGCGCTTGTACGGACTCGGGCAGGACAAATGTCACCGGTCCCCAGCCGCGGCACCCGGACCTGACACAGTGTCAGGAGCCTTCACAACTGCGGGACGCTCGGCTATACAAGGGTCGCCGGACTGGAACGCGTTCTAGGTCGGCCCGTGACGACCTCGGTGCGGCCGACGGTGCGGACGGCCGCACCGAGGTCTTCGACCACCGGCGATCAGGAGCCCCATGCCCATCGACGCAGCCCTGGCCCTCGCGGCCGAACCCCGGACCGGCGAGATCTCCTGGAACACCAAGGACGTGCAGCTCTACCACCTCGGCCTCGGCGCGGGCACCCCGGCGACCGACCCCGACGAGCTGCGCTACACCCTGGAGTCCCGGCTGCACGTCCTGCCGAGCTTCGCCACCGTCGCGGGCAACGGATCGCCCGGCGTGATCAGCGGCCTGTCCATGCCCGGCATCGAGGTCGACCTCGCCCGCGTCCTGCACGGCGGCCAGTCCCTGCGCCTGCACCGGCCCATCCCGGCCCAGGGCACCGCGACCAGTACCGGCAACATCGCCGCCGTCTACGACAAGGGCAAGGCGGCCGTCCTCGTCATGCGCACCGAAGTCGCCGACGCCGACGGCCCGTTGTGGACCAACGACGCCCAGATCTTCGTACGGGGTGAGGGCGGCTGGGGCGGCGACCGCGGGCCCTCCACTCGCCTCGAACCGCCGACAGGCGCTCCGGACAAGGTGGTCGAGCGGCACATCCGCGAGGACCAGGCCCTCCTCTACCGCCTCTCCGGAGACTGGAACCCGCTGCACGCCGACCCCGAGTTCGCCAAGGTCGCCGGGTTCGACCGGCCCATCCTGCACGGCCTGTGCACCTACGGCATGACGCTCAAGGCCGTCGTCGACACCCTGCTCGACGGCGATGTGACCCGGGTGCGCGGCTACGACACCCGGTTCGCCGGAGTCGTCTTCCCAGGCGAGACGCTGCGCATCCGCATGTGGCGCCTCGGCGACACCGAGGTGCGGGTCGCGGTGAGCGCCGTCGAGCGGGACGACGCACCCGTCCTCGCCGATACGACCGTCGAACACTCCTGAACCAGGCCCGAGTTGAGCAGAGTCGAGGGGAGCGCCCCATGCGCGCAGCCGTACTGCACGAGATAGGCCAGGACAAACTGGAAGTCCTCGACGACGTCGAGGCGACGGGCTTCGGGCCCGGCCGGGTCAGGATCCGGGTGCGCGCCACGGGGCTGTGCCACTCGGACCTGTCCGCGATGGCCGGCGTACTGCCGCAGCCGGCACCGTTCGTGCCCGGCCACGAGGGCGCCGGCGAGATCCTCGAAGTCGGCGAGGGCGTCGGCCACTTGAAGCCCGGCGACCGGGTCGTCGTCTGCTGGCTGCCGGCCTGCGGTGTGTGCGCCGCCTGCAAGCGCGGCCAGACCCAGCTGTGTCTGGCCGGCTTCATGAACGCGGGCACCCCCAACTTCAAGCGCCCCGGCGGCGATGTGTTCGGCTTCGCGGGCACCGGCACCTTCGCCGAGGAGGTCGTCGTCGACGCGGGCTGCGCCGTCCCGATCCCCGACGACGTGCCGTTCGACATCGCCGCCCTCATCGGCTGCGGCGTCACCACCGGACTCGGCGCCGCCCTCAACACCGCCGACGTGGAGGCCGGTTCGTCGGTCGCCGTGATCGGCTGCGGGGGCGTCGGCATCTCCGCGATCCAGGGCGCCCGGCTCAAGGGCGCCGCCGAGATCGTCGCCGTCGACCCGGTCGCCTCGCGCCGCGAGTCCGCGCTCAAGTTCGGTGCCACCAGGGCCGTTTCACCGGACGAGCTGCCCGCCGCCAAGCAGGAGGTCACCGCCGGCGAGGGCTTCGACTACGTCTTCGAGGTCGTCGGCCGCTCCGCCACCGCCCGCACCGCCTACGAGAACACCCGGCGCGGCGGCACCCTGGTCATCGTCGGCGCGGGCGCCCTCGACGACTTCCTCCAACTCAACATGTTCGAGCTGTTCTTCGACGAGAAGCGCATCCTGCCCTCGATGTACGGCGGGGGAGACGTGCTGCGTTCCTACGAGCGCACGATCGCGCTGTGGCGGGCGGGCCGCGTCGACCTGGAGGGCCTGATCACCCACCGGGTGCCGCTCGCCGACATCAACGAGGCCCTGGACCAGATGCGTTCGGGGACGGCCCTGCGCACGTGCATCGAGATCTGAGGGCCCCTCTTCCACTGAAAGGACCTTGATGTCACTGCCACTTGAGGGCCTGGTCGCGATCGTCACAGGGGCCGGCCGCGGGCTCGGCCGGGCCGAGGCGCTCGAACTCGCCCGGCTCGGTGCGGCCGTGGTCGTCAACGACTACGGCCAGCCCGGCCGGGACGGCTCCGGCGAGGCCTCCGCGGGCCCCGCCGAACAGGTCGCCGCCGAGATCCGTGATGCGGGCGGCCGGGCCGTCGCCCACACCGGTGACGTGGCCGACACCCAACAGGCGAGCCAGCTGGTCGAGTTGGCGATCGAGGAACTCGGCGGGCTCGACATCCTCGTCAACAACGCGGGCATCCTCCGTGACCGCATGGTCTTCTCCATGACGGAGGGCGAGTGGGACTCGGTGATCCGGGTCCACCTCAAGGGCCACTTCAACACGACCCACTTCGCGTCCGCGCACTGGCGCCGCCGCTCCAAGGAGACGGGCGCTCCGGTGTACGGCCGGATCGTGAACACCTCGTCCGAGGCGTTCCTCGCCGGCTCCGCCGGACAGCCCAACTACGCGGCGGCGAAAGGCGGAATCGTCGGCCTTACCACCTCCACCGCGCTCGCCCTCGCCAAGTACGGCGTCACCGCGAACGCCATCTGCCCGCGCGCCCGCACCCGGATGACCGAGGACGTCTTCGCCGGTTTCCAGGAACCCGAGGACGGCCTCGACCCGCTCGCCCCCGAGCATGTCGCCCCGCTCGTCGGCTACTTGGCCTCACCCGCCGCCGCCCGGATCAACGGACAGCTGCTCGTGGTCCACGGGGGCATGGTCGCGATCGTCGAACGCCCGCATGTGCAGGCCAAGTTCGACAGCAAGCAGGACACCTTCACCTACGACGAGCTGGACGCCGTACTCACTCCGCACTACGCGAGGCGACCGGCCGAGGAGACGTTCGCGGCGGCCGAGGTGCTCGGGCTCAAGCGGGAGACGGGCACCGCATGAGAAACGGCCCCGCCCGTCCGAGGACGGGCGGGGCCGTGCGGTGCAAGGTGCCTGACGTACCGTCAGGCGTTCGCGTACTCGGACTGCTCGGACGGCTTGCGGTGACGGCCGTGGGCGGCAGCGTCGCCGTCCTGCGCCGAGACCGGGCCCCGGTGCCTGCCGTGGCCGGAGGTGTCCTGCGTGTCGGCGGACATCGTCTGTGCGGTGCTCGTGTCGTTCATCGGAAACTTCACCCCGTAGTAACAAGATCCTTCATACAGCTCGGCGATCTTATCCAGCCGTTCCGGGGCCGACGCGAGGCGGACCGCCGTCCGGAACGACTTCGTTACCGAGCCGCACCACTTTGTTACCCGACCGCCACCCGGCCTTTGAGCGGCGCCTCCCGCAACGGCACCGGACGCGGTGCGACCGGCACCGGAGGATCCGGTTCGGACGGCTGTGACGGCTCCGGCGCGGCCTCCCCAGGCGCGCCCACCGTCCCGTCCCGAACCGGATCCCCCGGGCGTGTTTCCCCCGTACCCCCGGTTTCCCCCGTTACCCCAGGGGTCCCCCCGACCCCCGGGCCCCCGATGCCCCCGTTGTCCCCCGCCCCCCTGGGCACCGCGAACCGCACCACACCGCACGGCACTTCCCGTGTGGCGTAAGGCAGTTGCAGCACCCCGTCCTCGCTCCACAGCCCGGCACCCGCCAACCACCCCTCGGGCGCCGGGAGTTGGAGCAGCTGCCGGTCCGTGGGCCGCCATACGCCGAGCCAGCTGCCGGCCGGCCCGTCGATGCGCAGCGCCACCCCGCAGTTCTCCGGCATCAGCACCTGCCCCGGCTGGATCGCGAACGGCGTCACCGTGCAGTCCGGCACCCGCAGGCACTCCGGGAACCGCACCGGCAGCGTGGAGCCGATCACCCCCCAGCCCAGCCGCTCCTCCCGCCCGGGCGACGGCGCGTCCGAGCGGATGAGCAGCAGCCCGCTGTCGGGATCGGCCGCCAGCAGCCGGTCGTCGCTGTCCGCGGCGATCTGGAGGAGGGGCGACACCTCACCGTCCCGCTCCAGATCCACCACGATCGCCTTGGTCCGCCCGCCGACCTCCCGGTCCAGCGCCAGCATCCGCCCGGCCCGGTCCAGCCAGACCCCGCCCGAACAGCGCCCCGGGACCATCGCGAGATGCTCGGGCCCGAAGGCACCCCCCGCCACCAGCCACACGGCCGTCGACCGCCGGCCCACGGCGAGGGCGTACGCCTTCTCGCCGCCCGGCGCGGGCGGCAGCAGCCGCAGCCGGGTGTCCGGGTCCGGGCACTCGATCGCGCCGAGCGGCAGCTCACCGGTGCCCGGGCCGGTCGGGTAGAGCAGCGAGAACGTGTGCCGCCCGTCGACCAGCCGCCGGATGAGCACCCGCCCGTCGCCCATCGGCTGCACCTCGCTGCCGGGCTCCTCCGGCTGGTTGCCGGGCAGCGGCACGGCGTACGGCTCGGGGCCGTCCAGGGTCCACCGCTCCGGGAACAGACAGTCGCCGGCCGGCGCGAGGCGGGCCGCGTACGCCCCGTCAGCGGTGATCACACACTCGGTGCCATCGATCTGCGTCTCCCCGCACTCGTCCCCGTCCTCGTCCGCCGCCGTGGGCTCGATCGCACAGGCCGTCATGGTTCGGTCACCTCCGGCGACGAAACTAGTTTTCGTACGTACGGACGTGGGACCGATGAGCAGCCTCATCACACATAAGGGTGGCCAAGTAACGATTCGCCTGAGGAAACCGGGGCCGGTGTGCTGAACGGGACCGTAGGCCGTCTACGGCCGCTTCAGCGGTTCAGCCCCACAGTGCGGCCAGGTAGCCTTTGCCCGTGCCCCGTCAGCCCGTATCCCGCCAGTCCGCACCCCGCCTGTCCGAAGTCGTCGCCGCGCTGGAGAACCTGTGGCCCGCCGAACGGGCCGAGTCCTGGGACGCGGTCGGCACGGTCGTGGGCGACTCGGACCAGGACGTCACGCGCGTGCTGTTCGCCGTGGACCCGGTCCAGGAGATCGTCGACGAGGCGGTGAAGCTGGGCGCCGACCTCCTGGTCACCCACCACCCCCTCTACCTGCGCGGTACGACCACGGTCGCGGCCTCCACCTTCAAGGGCCGCGTGGTGCACACCCTGATCAAGCACGACATCGCGCTGCACGTCGCCCACACCAACGCCGACCGCGCCGACCCGGGAGTCTCCGACGCCCTCGCGGGCGCGCTCGACCTGCGTGTCGTACGACCCCTCGTGCCGGACCCCACCGACCCGGACGGCCGCCGGGGCCTCGGCCGGGTCTGCGAGCTGGACCACCCGCTCACCGTGCGCGAACTCGCGGCCCGCGCCGCCGAGCGCCTCCCCGCCACCGCGCAGGGCATCCGCGTCGCCGGCGACCCCGACGCCCTGGTCCGCACGGTCGCCGTCAGCGGCGGCTCCGGCGACAGCCTCTTCGACGACGTACGCGCGGCGGGCGTCGACGCGTTCCTGACCGCCGACCTTCGCCACCACCCGGTGTCCGAGGCCCGCGCCCACAGTCCTCTCGCGCTGCTCGACGCGGCGCACTGGGCCACCGAGTGGCCCTGGTGCGAGCTGGCCGCCGCCCAGCTCGACGAGATCTCCGACCGCGAGGGATGGGGCCTTCGGGTCCACGTCTCCAAGACGGTCACCGACCCCTGGACCGCCCACGCGGCGTCCGCCGCCACACCTGACCCACTGGGAGCCCCCAACTGAACGCCGCGCCCGCCGACCAGATCCGACTTCTCGACGTCCAGGCCCTCGACGTACGCCTCCAGCAGCTCGCGCACAAGCGCAACTCGCTGCCCGAGCACGCCGAGATCGATGCGCTGACCAAGGACCTCACCCAGCTGCGCGACCTGCTCGTGGCCGTGCAGACCGAGGAGAGCGACTGCGCCCGCGAGCAGACCAAGGCCGAGCAGGACGTCGACCAGGTCCGCCAGCGCGCCACCCGCGACCAGCAGCGCCTCGACTCCGGTGCCGTCACCTCGCCCAAGGACCTGGAGAACCTCCAGCGCGAGATCGTCTCCCTCGCCAAGCGTCAGGGCGACCTGGAGGACATCGTCCTGGAGGTCATGGAGCGCCGTGAGTCCGCGCAGGAGCGCACCGCCGAACTGACCGAGCGCGTCGGCTCCGTCCAGGGCAGGATCGACGACGCGACCGCCCGCCGCGAGGCCGCCTACGAGACCCTCGACGCGGACGAGGCCAAGGCCGAGAAGGAGCGCGAGGTCGTCTCGGCCACCATCCCCGCGGACCTCCTCAAGCTCTACGACAAGCTCCGCCAGCAGCAGGGCGGCATCGGCGCGGCCAAGCTCTACCAGCGCACCTGCCAGGGCTGCCGCCAGGAACTCGCCATCACCGACATCAACGAGATCCGCGCGGCGGCCCCCGACACGGTGGTCCGCTGTGAGAACTGCCGCCGCATCCTGGTGCGCACGTCCGAGTCCGGTCTGTAAGGGGTTCACGGCGTGCGGGAGTTCATCGTCGAGGCGGACGGCGGTTCCCGGGGCAACCCGGGGCCGGCGGGCTACGGCAGCGTGGTCATCGACGCGACGACGGGGGAGACCCTGGTGGAGGCGGCCGAGTACATCGGCGTCGCCACGAACAACGTCGCCGAGTACCGAGGCCTGATCGCGGGCCTCCGCGCCGCCCACACCCTGGACCCCGCCGCCCAGATCCACGTCCGCATGGACTCCAAGCTCGTCGTGGAACAGATGTCGGGCCGTTGGAAGATCAAACACCCCGACATGAAGCCCTTGGCGGCGGAGGCGGGTTCGGTGTTTCCGGTGGACCGGGTGACGTACGAGTGGATTCCCCGGGAGAAGAACAAACACGCGGACAGACTGGCGAATGAGGCGATGGATGGGGCGCAGCCCATCCAGGGGCGCGGGGAACTGCGCGACCAGCCCCCACCGGCCCGCGCTATGACAACCGCGAACGCTGACGTCCGCGCCGCCCGCAACGTGGCCGCCCCCAGCCCGGGTTGGGCCCCCGCAGACATGGGCGCCCCCGCCACCTTCGTGCTCCTCCGCCACGGCGAAACCCCCCTAACCCCCCAGAAGCGCTTCTCGGGAAGCGGCGGCACCAACCCCTCCCTCTCACCCGTGGGCCAGGACCAAGCCGCCCGCGCGGCAACCGCGTTGGCGGCTCGCGGCACGATCCAGCACATCCTCGCGTCCCCCCTCACCCGCACCCGCGAGACCGCCGCGGCCGTAGCCGACCGTCTCGGCCTGGACGTGACGATCGAAGAGGGCCTGCGCGAAACGGACTTCGGCGCCTGGGAGGGCCTGACCTTCGGCGAGGTCAGGGAGCGCTACCCGGACGACCTGACGACATGGCTGGGCGACCCGACGGCCCAACCCACCGGCGGCGGCGAGAGTTTCGCGGCCACGGCGACCCGTATCGCCGCCACCCGTGACAAGCTGATCGCGGCCTACGCGGGCCGCACGGTCCTGCTCGTCACGCACGTCACGCCGATCAAGACGTTCGTCCAACTCGCCCTGGGCGCACCGCCGGAGGCCCTGTTCCGTATGGAACTCTCGGCGGCCTCGCTCTCCGCGGTGGCGTACTACGCGGACGGCAACGCGAGCGTACGGCTGTTCAACGACACGTCCCACCTGCGCTGAGCGCCGCCGCCTCGCGGGCCAGCGCCTCGATCCGCCCCCAGTCCCGCGCGGCCACCGCGTCCGCCGGGATCATCCAACTCCCGCCCACACAGCCGACGTTGGGCAGCGCCAGGTAGTCCGGCGCCGAGTCGATCCCTATCCCGCCGGTCGGACAGAACCGCGCCTGCGGCAACGGCCCGGCCAGCGACCTGAGATAGGCCGTGCCGCCCGCCGCCGCGGCCGGGAAGAACTTCATCTCCCGCACCCCGCGCTCCAGCAGCGCCACGACCTCCGACGTCGTGGACACCCCCGGCAGGAACGGCACCCCGGACCCCTGCATCGACTCCAGCAGCAGGTCCGTCCACCCGGGGCTCACCAGAAAACCGGCCCCCGCCGCCACCGCCTCCTTCACCTGCCCCGGAGTCAGTACGGTCCCGACCCCGACGACCGCCCCCGACACCTCGTCCGCGATGGCCCGCAGCGCGTCCAGCGCGGCCGGTGTCCGCAAGGTCACCTCGATCGCCGGCAGCCCCCCGGCGACCAGCGCCCGTGCGAGCGGTACGGCGTCGGCCGCGTCCTCGATGACGACGACGGGCAGGACGGGAGCGAGATCGAGCAGCGAGGAGGAAGCCATGGAAGCCATGGCCTCATCCTGCCGAGCGGAAGCATTGTGCGCAAAGGTCATTGCACACAATGCAACGCACCTTGGGAGTGCTCAGTGAATCTCGTCCACCAGCACATCCAGCGACCAGGCCCGCCCCGCCTGCCCGGGCGCCTCCGCCTCCACCTCGTACCCCAGCCCCCGCAACGCGTCCACCAGTTCGGCGGGCGTTCCGGGCGCGGCCGAGGCGCTCAGCAGACTCCGTACGATCCGCCCCTTCGTCGCCTTGTTGAAGTGGCTGACGACCTTCCGGGTCGGCGCGTGCAGCACCCGTACGGTCGCCGTCCGCCCGGCGACCTCGCCCTTCGGCTTCCAGGCCGCCGCGTACGCCGAGGACCGCAGATCCAGCACCAGCCCGCTCCCCGCGGCCTCCGGCAGCACGGCCGCCATCGGCGCCCGCCAGTGCGCGCCGAGCGCCCCGAGCCCTGGCAGCCGCACCCCCATCGAGCAGCGGTACGACGGGATCCGGTCCGTCACCCGCACCGCGCCCCACAGCCCGGAGAACACCAGCAGCGAGCGCGCGGCGCGCTTCTTCGCGGCCGTGTCCAGCGAGGCCAGGTCGAGGGCGTCGTAGAGGACACCCGTGTAGATCTCCCCGGCGGGGCGCGCGCCGGCGGTCCGCAGGTCGACGTTCTTCGTGATCTCGCCGCGCAGTCCCTCGCTCAGCCCGAGGACCTCGCGTGCCTTGTCCTCGTCGGCCGCGCACAGGTCGACGAGTTCGTCGAGTACGGCCGCGCGGGCGTCGGCGAGTCCCGGCAGCGACAGCGATTCCGGCTTGAGCGGGGCACCGCGGCCGGAGGAGGCCTTGCCTTCGGAGGGCGGCAGCAGGACGAGCACGGTGGGTTTCTCCTTACGGTGGGTGCTGCGCCAGCGTAAAGGGTGCGGCCGGGCGGATTGTGCCTACGCTCGTGTCATGCCCCGCCGCCGCATCCGGGTGACCGGCACCCCAGAAGCCCCGCTCCGCGCCGCCCTCACCGCGCTCCGCACCGAACTCGGCGTACCCGAGAGCTTCCCGCCGGAGGTACTGGCGGAGGCGGAACGGGCCGCCGCGGCGCCGCTGCCGCAGGTCCCGGACGTCACGGACCTCCCCTTCTTCACCGTCGACCCGCCCACGTCCATGGACCTCGACCAGGCGATGCACCTGTCCCGGCGGGGGACCGGCTTCCGGGTCCGGTACGCCATCGCCGACGTCGCCGCGTTCGTCGCCCCCGGCGGCGCGCTCGACGCGGAGGCCCACCGCCGCGTGACCACCCTCTACTTCCCCGACGAGAAGACCCCGCTGCACCCGCCCCTGCTCAGCGAGGGCGCCGCGAGTCTGCTGCCGGACACGACCCGGCCGGCGGTGCTGTGGACGATCGACCTGGACGCGGACGGCCGTACGGTCGCCGTCGACGTCCACCGGGCGCTGGTCCGCAGCCGGGCCAAGCTCGACTACGAGACCGTGCAGCGGCGGATCGACACGGGCACCGCCGAGGAACCGGTCGCGCTGCTCAAGGACATCGGCGAGGCGCGCGAACGCCTGGAGGTCGAGCGCGGCGGCATCTCCCTCAACGTGCCCGAGCAGGAGATCGTCGAGCGCGACCACACCTACGAACTCGCCTACCGCGCCCCACTCCCCGCCGACGGCTGGAACGCCCAGATCTCCCTGCTCACCGGCATGGCCGCCGCCGACCTGATGCTCAAGCACGGCACGGGCGTCCTGCGCACCCTGCCCGCCGCCCCGGACGGCGCCGTCGGCCGCCTCCACCGCACCGCACACGCCTTGCACATCGACTGGCCGCACCACGTGTCGTACGCGCAGCTGATCCGCTCCCTCGACCCGCACCTCTCGCACCACGCGGCCTTCCTCCAGGAGTGCACGGCCCTGCTGCGCGGCGCGGGCTACACGGTCTTCCGCGACGGCGACCTCCCGCCCATCACGACCCACGCGGCGGTGGCCGCTCCCTACACCCACTGCACGGCTCCGCTACGCCGCCTCGTCGACCGCTACGCCGCCGAGATCTGCCTCTCGCCCGCGTCCCCGCCCGCCTGGGTCCTGGCCGGTCTCGACGCGCTCCCCAAGCAGATGGCCGACGGCACCCGTCTCGCGGGCACGGTCGAGCGCGAGTGCGTCGACATCGTCGAGGCCGCACTGCTGAAGGACCGCGTCGGCGACCTCTTCGACGGCTATGTCGTCGACGTGGACGAACACCAACCCGCCGTGGGGAAGGTGCAGTTGGACTCTCCGGCCGTCGTCGCCCGCCTCGAAGGCGGTACGACTCCGCTGCCGCTGGGGGAGCGGCTGCGGGTCCGGCTCACACAGGCGGACCCGGGGACGTCGAAGGTACGGTTCGCGCCTGCCTGACCGCCGCTACGAGGGTGTCGGCGAGTTCTCCGATCCGCATGGGACCAGTGGAAACGCTGACGTTACGGCAGGGTCAAGCACCGGCCGGCGCGCCGAACCACAGCCGCAGCGCGTCGGTCGGATCGTTCTCGGCGCCGTCCGTGTCCGCCGCCCAGGCGGTGAACCCGTCGGGCCGCACCAGCAGCCCGGCGAGTTCCGGACGCCCGGGGCAGGAGGCGGTGAGCACGTCCACCACATCCTCGTAGCCGTCCGCGCGGGCCCGGAGTTTCGGGTCGTCGGCGAGGTCGAGGAGGAGGGCGCGGCCGTGGTGGAGGTGGTCGGCGAGGCGGGTGCCGTCGGCGAGTTCGAGGTCGGGGGCGCTGCGGCCGGTCAGCGGGTGGTCGCCGGGAAGGTCGTAGTGCTGCCAGACGCCGGAGATCCGCTTGACGAGATACGTCGTCCCGTCGACCGTCCCCGCGAGGTCGGTGACCACCGAGCGCAGGGCGCGGGAGTGCGGCTCGGGGCGCATCACGGCGATCTGGGCGCGCGTCCAGTCGAGCACCCAGGCGCCGATCGGATGCCGTTCCGCGGTGTAGGTGTCGAGCAGTTCGACCGGTGCCCGGCCGCGGACGACGAGGGCGAGCTTCCAGCCGAGGTTCATCGCGTCCCCGACACCGAGGTTGAGCCCCTGCCCGCCGAACGGCGAGTGGACGTGCGCCGCGTCGCCCGCGAGCAGCACCCGGCCCGCCCGATAAGTGTCCGCCTGACGGCAGTTGTCGGTGAACCGGGTCGAGGAGTGGACCTTCTGCACGGTGACGTCGACACCGGTCACCCGGCGCACGCTCGCCTGCAACTCCTCGGCCGTGACGGGGGATTGGCGGTCCTCGGGCGGTCCGTCGAACTCGACGGTGAGGATCCGTCCGGGCAACGGGCCGAAGGCGTACGTCCCCACGTCGGTGGTGTTCCAGCCGCCGCGCAGCGGTTCGGTGCCGGTCATGTCGGCGATGGCCTGGTAGCCGGTGATCTCCGGTGCGGTGCCCGGGAATTGGATCCCGCCGAGCTTGCGCACAAGGCTGCGGCCACCGTCGCAGCCGACCAGCCAGCCGGCCCGGACGGTGTACGGCGCGGAGCCGTCCGTCGGCGCGAGGCGGACCGTCACGCCCTCCTCGTCGGCGTCGAAGCCGGTCAGCTCGACCTGCCTGCGCACCTCGACGCCGAGTGCGTCGGCGTGCCGGCCGAGCAGCCGCTCCAGCGGGGCCTGCGGGACGAGTCCGACGCGGTCGACCGGGCCGAGGCCGGTGAAGGCCGGGTCCGACTCGTCGAGCAGATCGGCCCGCAGCATGATCCCGGAGAAGTGCCCGGCGAACTTCGGCGGCGGCACGGGGCTGCTGTCGCCGCCGCCCTGCGTCCGCCTGAACTCCTTGAAGCGGCTCATCGCCTCCTCGTGTATCGCGGTCAGCTCGGGCAGCAGTCCGCGCCGGTAAAGGGCCACGGTGGTCGTGGAGTTGAGGCCGCCGGCCTTGATCGTCTCGTCGACCTCGGCCAGCCGCTCCACGACCAGCACGCGGGCCCCGCCGAGGGTCAGCTCGGCGGCGAGCAGCAGGCCCACGGGGCCGGCTCCGGAGACGACGACGTCGTAGTTCGTGTCGGTGTTCTGAGTGTTCTCGGTGTCCATGGCTATGAGTGTAGTCACTAAAAAATTATGTTCGCTACACTGTTCTCATGAGCGAGGGTGAGCTCTCCCTGAGAGAGCGCAAGAAGCGGGCGACCCGGCAGCGGATCTCGAACGTGGCCACGGGCCTGTTCAAGGAGCGGGGCTTCGACGGGGTGTCGGTGGCGGAGGTGGCACGCGCAGCCGATGTCTCCACGATGACCGTCTTCAACTACTTCCCGCGCAAGGAGGACCTGTTCCTCGACCGCATCCCGGAGGCGGTCGAGGTGCTCAGCGGGGCCGTACGCCACCGCGCCCCGGACGAGACCCCGCTCGCCGCGCTGCGCCGCCTCACGCTCGAACTCCGCGACCAGCACCACCCGTTGGCCGGCCCCAACGACAACTTCCCGGCCTTCTGGCAGGTCGTGATCGACTCCCCGGCCCTGCGCGCCCGGGCCCGCGAGGGCCTGGAGGAGATCGAGACCGCCCTGTCCGACGCCCTCGCCGAGACCGCCCCGGACACCCCCGACCCCGCCCTGGCCGCGGCCCTGATCGTCGCCGCGTACCGCTCGGTCTACGTCACCACCGCGCGCCGACTGCTCGCCGGCGAACGCGGGGAGGCGACGGCCGAGGACCACCAGGACCGGATGAACGCGGCCTTCGACATCCTGGAGCGGGCGCTCACCCCGGCATGACACGGAACCCCGGAGCGTTGCACCCTGTGGAGGAAAGGGGGTGCGTCCGGTGAACGCACGCGAACAGGCCCTGTGGACGAGGGCGAGACTGGGCCACTGCGGCCCGCCGCTCGACCTCCTGACCGCCCGCTTCGACCGGCACGTGTACGCCCCGCACGCCCACGAGGAGTTCACGATCGGCGTCTGTGTCGACGGCTCCGAACTCATCGACTACCGCGGCGGCCACATCCGTACGACCCCCGGCTCCATCGTCGTACTCGCCCCCGGCGAAATGCACACCGGCGGCCCCGGCAGCCCCACCGCCGGCTACGCCTACCGCGCCCTCTACGCCGACCCGGCACTCCTGACCGACGGCACCCTCGGCGGCGTCCCGCACTTCCGCGAACCGCTCCTCGACGACGCCGAACTCGCCCGCGCGTTCCGCCTCGCGCACACCGAACTCAGCGTCTGCCCCGACCCGTTGGAGGCCGAGTCCCGCCTCCCGTGGCTGCTCACGGCGCTGGCCCGCCGCCACTCGACATCCCGCCCGGCACCGGACCTGCTGGTGGGCGCGGCCTGGGTGGCGCACGCGGTGCGGGACCGCTTGGCGGACGACCTGCTGACCCCGCCGTCGCTCTCCGCCCTGGCCGCGGACTTCGACCTGTCCCGCTACCAACTCCTCCGGGCCTTCCGTACGACGATGGGCATACCGCCGTACGCCTGGCTCGCCCAGTACCGGGTCACCCGGGCGCGCGGCCTGCTGGACGCGGGTGGGCGCCCCGCCGAGGTCGCGGCCCAGGTGGGCTTCGCGGACCAGGCGCATCTGACCCGCTGGTTCCGGCGGGTGCTCGGGGTGACCCCGGCGGCGTACCGCAACAGCGTTCAAGACGCCCGATGAGGGGACGGCGCATCCTCGCCGTATGACTGCACGCGGCTGGTTCCTGTTCTCCCTGATGGGAGTGGTGTGGGGCATCCCCTACCTGATGATCAAGGTGGCGGTGGACGCCCCGCTCTCCCCGTTCATGGTCGTCTTCACACGCTGCGCCCTGGGCGCCGTACTCCTGCTCCCCTTCGCCCTGCGACAGGGCGGCCTGACGCGTGTGGTCCGGTCGCACTGGCGCCCCATGCTGGCCTTCGCGTGCATCGAGATCATCGTCCCGTGGTTCACCCTGACGGACGCGGAACGGCACCTGTCGAGTTCTACGGCGGGCCTGCTGATCGCGGGCGTACCGATCGTGGGCGTGCTGATGGCGCGCTTCTTCGGCGACGCGGAGCGGCTGGGCGCGCGCCGGGTGGCGGGCCTGGCGCTCGGCCTGTCCGGGGTCACTGTCCTCACGGTCCCGCACCTGACGGGCGGCGACGCGCGCTCCCTGGCGGAGGTGCTGCTGACGGTGCTGGGCTACGCGACGGCGCCCCTGATAGCGGCGCGCTACCTGAAGGACGTCCCGACGCTCCAACTGACGGCGCCGTGCCTGGCGTTGGCGGCGCTGGTGTACGCCCCGGCGGCGGCGCTGACGTGGCCGTCCACCGTGCCCTCGGCTCAGGTGTTGACTTCCCTCGCCGGCCTGGGCGTGATCTGCACGGCGGTGGCGTTCGTGGCCTTCCTGGAACTCATCAAGGAGGTCGGCCCGACCCGTTCGACAGTGATCACGTACGTCAACCCGGCGGTCGCGGTGGCGGCGGGGGCGCTGTTCCTGGGGGAGGACCTGACGGTGGGCATCGGGGTGGCGTTCACGTTGATTCTGGCGGGGTCGGTGCTGGCTACGGCGGGGCCGGGTGGGGGCGGATCGGACGTCGGTCGGCGGGGCCGCGCCCGCCCGGTAGCATGGTCGACACGGCAGACGAGCCGGGCGGACGGCCGCGTGGAGTGCCCCTAGCGGGAACTCCCCGAGGAACGTCCGGGCTCCACAGGGCAGGGTGATGGCTAACGGCCACCCGGGGTGACCCGCGGGACAGTGCCACAGAAAACAGACCGCCGGGGATTTCGGTCTTCGGTAAGGGTGAAACGGTGGTGTAAGAGACCACCAGTGCCCAGGGTGACCTGGGCAGCTAGGTAAACCCCACCCGGAGCAAGGTCAAAAGGAGCCACTGTAAAAGGTGGCTCTGCGCGGACGTCCGAGGGCTGCCCGCCCGAGTCCGCGGGTAGACCGCACGAGGCCGGTGGCAACACCGGTCCTAGATGGATGGCCGTCGCCGGGAGGATCGTGAGGTCTTCCCGGAAACAGAACCCGGCGTACGGCCCGGCTCGTCTGCCTTTATGGCCCTGCCCGGAGAAAGTCCCTGAGGAGAGCCATTTCGAGTTTGGGGTCAAGTCCCCTGCTTGTGCCTGTGGTTTCCGGCATTTTCCTGTCTCACGTGTGTATGTACGTTTTGCGCCCGGTGTTCCGTGCGAAGCGGGGCGCTCGATCGTGACCACCTGGGTTTCCAGGGCGGTAAACAACGGATCATCGGTCACCATAGAGAGGAGGGTCGTGCGTTCGGCACCAGGCGTGTCGATGGGGGAGAAGGAGAGCTTGTGCTGCGCGAGGACGTTGCGGGTCGGTTCCGCCTCGGGGGAGTGATCGGCAGAGGCAACATGGGTGAGGTCCACAGCGCCGAGGATCTTCAGGTGCCCCAAGGCGCCGCGGACCGAAAGGTCGCGGTCAAGACCATCCTGCGCCGCCGGTCCGGCGACAGTATTGACACTCGTACGGACACCAAGGCGGCCGATCGTTTCGACCGCGAGGTGCGGATCATGCGCAAGCTCGCCAGTCACCCCAACTTGCCCCGCATCATCGACGGCGGAGTCGACGAGAACAACGGCGGACTGCCGTATCTGGCCATGGAACTGCTCGACGGCCACCCCCTTTCCGACCTCATCGCGGAACAGCCCCAACTACCCGTCGACTGGGTGGCTGCCATCGGAATCCAGATCGCGGCAGGACTCGCAGCCGCCCACAAGGTCGGCGTCATCCACCGGGATCTGAAACCGGGCAATGTGATGCTGACCCGGGGCGGAGCGGTCAAGGTTCTCGACTTCGGCATGGGGCGGCTCATCGACGATCCGGGCACGGGCAACCTCACCAGCAGCGGCGTCACCGTCGGAACGGCGCGCTACATGGCGCCCGAGCAGTTCGAGGCCAGCCGGGTCACGCCGGCCGCTGATCTGTACGCGCTGGGCTGCGGCCTGTACGAGATGCTGACCGGACACCCGCCCTTCGTCGAGCAGAGCGCCTTCGAACTCGCCACCAAGCACGTCAACGACGATCCGCCGCCGCTGCGCCTGATCCGCAAGGACATTCCCGAGAGCCTCGCCCGGCTCGTCGAACGGCTGCTGGCCAAGAGCCCGGCGGATCGGCCTGCCGACGCCATCGCGGTCCGTGACGCCCTGCGGCCGTTCGCGGTCCAGGACTCCCGGGAGACCCGTATCCCCGGCTGGGACGAGTTCGATCCCGTACGTCATCTGGCGGCAGTGCAGGCCGAGCGGCATACGGCGGGTGCCGGGCAGGAAGAGCCCGAGGAGAGCGCTGGTCCCTCCGGCTCCGGCATGGACGTCTTCGGCGTGCACCGCAAACTGATCGAGGAATACCGGGAGTTCACCGAGGGCAGCACGGTCATCCGTGACGAGCGGATCCACGCGTTCGTCCAGGACGACCTCAACGCGAAGTCCCAGTGGCCTCACCCCTGGCTCTCGCTGAACCCGTTCTTCGCGTCCGCGGGCACCGTGACGGAGCTGGCCGCCAAGGGTGTGCTCCACGCCGAATGCGCGAAGATCTTCCAGGCGGGCAAGACCCCGCACGGCACCAGCTGCGACGGCCGACCACTCACCTTCCACCGGCACCAGCGTCAGGCGATCGACGCCGCGGCCTCCCGCGAGTCGTACGTCCTGACCACGGGAACCGGCTCAGGCAAGTCCCTCTCGTACATCGTCCCGATCGTCAACCGGGTGCTGAAGGCGCGCGAGGAGGAAGGCCCGAAGGCCCGCAAGAGAGTCAGGGCGATCATCGTCTACCCGATGAACGCCCTCGCCAACAGCCAGCTCAAGGAACTGGAGAAGTTCCTCCGCGACGGATACGGGGACGGGCGGGAGCCGGTCACCTTCGCCCGCTACACCGGTCAGGAGGACGATGCCCGGCGCAAGGAGATCCGCGACCAGCGCCCCGACATCCTCCTCACCAACTACGTGATGCTGGAGTTGATGCTCACCCGGCCCGACGACCGCAGCTCCCTCATCAAGATGGCGGAGGGGCTGGAGTTCCTGGTCTTCGACGAGCTGCACACCTACCGGGGCCGCCAGGGAGCGGATGTCGCCCTGCTCATCCGCCGGGTCAGGGAGGCCTGCCGGGCGGAGAACCTCCAGTGCATCGGAACCTCGGCCACCATGTCCACGGAGGGCACGACCGAGGACCAGAAGGACGTCGTCGCCGACGTCGCCTCCAAGCTGTTCGGTACGACGGTGCGCCGCGAACAAGTCATCGGCGAGACGTTGGTGCGCGCCACCGGCGAACCGCCCCGGACCGTGCCCGTCGAGCGACTGGCGGCGGCCACCGCCCCGCGTGCCTACGACGCACTGGTGAAGGACCCGCTCGCCCGCTGGATCGAGGCGTACTTCGGTCTGGTCGAGGAGGAGGCCGACGGCAAGGGCACGGGTCACCTCGTGCGGCAGAAGCCGGCCCGGATCGAGACGGCGGCGGCCCGGCTCGCCTCGGAAAGCGGACTGTCGGAGGAACAGTGCGCCCAGGCGATCCGCACCACCCTGGAGGCCGGTTCCCAGGCCGAACACCCCGTCACAGGGCGTCCGTTGTTCGCCTTCCGCCTCCATCAGTTCCTCTCCAAGGGCGACACCGTCTACGTCACTCTGGAGGGCAAGTCCGACCGCCATCTCACCCGCGACTACCAGCGCGAGCAGCCCGGCTCCGGGGGCAAGGTCCTCATGCCGCTGGCCTTCTGCCGTGAATGCGGCCAGGAATACCTGACGGTGTGGCGCTCGGAGAAGAACGGCGACTACTTCTACGAGCCGCGCCGCGACACCTCCGCCACTGGCGGCCGGGCGGGTGACGGCTACCTGTACATCGACCCCGAGAACCCCTGGCCGTCCTCTCCCGAACAGGCCATCGCCGAGGGGCGGTTGCCGGAGTCCTGGCTGGAGACCGACGACAAGGGCCAGGAGGTCGTCAAGAAGACCTACCGCGACCGGCTGCCGCGAGCCGTCACCGTCGACCCCTACGGCACCGAGGGACAGGGCGAGTTGAAGGCGGCCTACATTCCCTCGCCGTTCCTCTTCTGCCCGCACTGCAGAGTCAGTTACGAGCAGACGCGCGGCCGGGACTTCGCGAAGCTGGCCACGCTCGACCAGGAGGGCCGTTCCTCGGCGACCTCGCTGATCTCCGCGTCCATCGTGCGATCCCTGAAGGCGGTGCCCGAGGGGGCCCTCGACAAGGAGGCACGCAAGCTCCTCACGTTCGTGGACAACCGCCAGGACGCCTCCCTCCAGGCCGGTCACTTCAATGACTTCGCGCAGGTCACCCAGTTGCGCGGCGCTCTGTACCAGGCCGCCTTGCAGGCCGGCGAAGAGGGCATCACCCACGAGGAACTCGCCTCCCGGGTCGCGGGCGCGCTCGGCCTCGACTCCGTCGACTACACCGGCAACGACGACCTCCCGCCCAACATGCTGCGCAACGCGGCCAAGACGCTGCGCGATGTCATCGCCTTCCGCCTCTACCTGGATCTGGAGCGCGGCTGGCGCATCACCATGCCGAACCTGGAGCAGACCGGCCTCCTGGAGATCCGCTACGCCGACCTCGACTGGGTGGCGGGCCGCGACGAGCGCTGGGACCGCACCCATGCCGCGCTGAAGAGCGCCGACGCGGGCCTGCGCGCCGAGATCATGAAGGCGCTCCTCGACGAGATGCGCCGCGCCCTCGCCGTCGACGTCCAGTACTTCCGCGACGACTTCGACACGCTCCAGCGCGCCAGTGAGGAGCGACTCGTCGATCCCTGGGTGCTCGGCAAGAGCGACGCCCCCAAGGTCGGCACCGCCTACCCGCAGCCCTCGCGCCCCGGCATGGACCGCTCCGGTCTCTTCCTGTCCGCGCGCGGCAAGTTCGGCAAGTACCTGCGTCGCGTGGACCGTGCCAGGTTCGGAGACCTCGACACCACCGACATCCAGTCGATCATTGAGGAGCTCCTGAAGGTCCTCGAAAAGGCCGGACTGGTCACCAAGGTCGAGACCACACCGCAGTACGCCGCCGCCCGCTACCGCCGTCCCGCAGGACCCTCCGTCACCAGCTACCGGGTCTCCGCGGCCTCCCTGGTCTGGCACGCAGGTACGGGCGAGACCGGCGCCCACGACCCGCTGACCCGCACCTACGCGAGCGGCGACGGCCCCCGCGTCAACGAGTTCTTCCGCAACCTGTACCAGAACGCCGCCTCCGAACTCGCCGGACTCCTCGCCCGCGAACACACCGCGCAGGTCGACCCGGCCGAGCGCGCGCAACGCGAAGTCGACTTCGGCGAGGCCAAGTTGAAGCTTCTCTACTGCTCGCCCACCATGGAGCTGGGCGTCGACATCCGCTCGCTCAACGCGGTGCTGATGCGCAACGTGCCTCCCACACCCGCCAACTACGCCCAGCGCAGCGGCCGGGCGGGCCGAAGCGGCCAGCCCGCACTCGTCACCACGTACTGTGCGACAGGCAACAGCCACGACCAGTACTACTTCCGCCGCTCGGAGCGGATGGTCGCGGGTGCCGTCGTCCCGCCGCGCCTGGACCTCGCCAACGAGGATCTCGTACGTTCCCACATCCAGGCCATCTGGCTGGCCGAGGCCGGACTGAAGCTGGGCCGCGCCGTCCCTGAGGTCGTCGACATCGGCTACGTGGAGGGGACGGGTCGCCCTGATCCCGCACTCGCGCTGCATGAGCACATCGCCGCCGCCCTCCACGACACCCGCGCCCAGGCCCGCACCATCGCCGCCGCGCGTCAGGTTCTGGGTGAGCTGCTGCCCGAGTTCGCGAAGACCACCTGGTGGGACGAGACCTGGATCGACGACAAGGTCCGTGCGGCCGGCGAGCGCTTCAACCGGGCCTTCGACCGCTGGCGCGATCTGTTCAGGGCAGCCCTCGGCGACCAGTACGTGCAGAACAAGCGGGTCCTCGACCACTCCCTCTCGGAGCGCGACCGCAGAATCGCGGTCAGTCGCCGCAAGGAAGCCGAAACACAGCTCAACCTCCTCAAGAACGAGACCCCGGACAGCAAGTCGGTCCTCTCCGACTTCAACCCCTACCGCTATCTCGCCTCCGAGGGCTTCCTGCCCGGTTACTCCTTCCCCCGTTTGCCGCTCGCCGCGTACATCCCCATTACGGGACGCCGCTTCGGCGACGGTGACTATCTCCAGCGTCCGCGCTTCCTCGCCATCCGCGAGTTCGGCCCCGGCGCGCTCATCTACCACGAGGGCGCCCGCTACCAGGTCACCCGCATCCAGCTGCCCCCGGACGCGGACGCCACCGGTGACGTCACCACCAGCGAGGCACGTCGCTGCGGAAGCTGCGGCTACCACCACGACATGGACGAGCGTGCCGACCGCTGTCAGATGTGCAAGCAGCCGCTGTCCCCGCCGACCTACGGCCTCCTCGCGCTGCACACGGTCTACACGCAGCGCCGCGAGCGCATCTCCTCCGACGAGGAGGAGCGGCGCAGGGCGGGATTCCGCTTGGTCACCTCCTACCGCTTCCAGGACCACGGCACCCGCCCCGGCCGCCAGGACGCGCTCCTCGGCGACGCGACCGGTCGGCTCGCCACCCTCTCCTACGGCGACTCGGCGACCGTCCGTATCACCAACCTGGGCCGTCTGCGTGCCAAGCCGGACGAGCCGGACGGCTTCTGGCTCGACCCGGGCGACGGCCGTTGGATGAACGAACGCGACGCCTCGGACGCCTCGGGAGACTCCGGCGAGATGCCGGTGATCGACGCCGACGGCAACGAGAAGCGCCGCAAGAAGCGCGTCATCCCCTACGTCGAGGACCGCCGCAACATCCTCGTCACCACCCTCGACGAACCGCTCGACGAGCCCGTTGCGCTCACCCTGATGTACGCCCTGGAGCGAGGCATCGAGGCGGCGTACGAGCTGGAGGACTCGGAGCTCACTAGCGAACTGCTGCCCCCGGACGACGGACCACGCGACCGACTCCTGTTCACCGAGGCCGCGGAGGGCGGCGCCGGCGTCCTGCGCCGTCTCCAGTCCGAGCGCAAGGCTCTGGCCAAGGCGGCCGGTCGCGCCCTGGAGATCTGCCACTTCGACGAGCACGGCAACGACCTCGCACTCCCCGGAACGGCCCGCCCCTGTGCCCGAGGCTGCTACGACTGCCTGCTCACCTACGGCAACCAGCTCAACCACGGAGCCATCGACCGCCACTCCGTACGCGACCTGCTGCTGCGCCTCGCCACCGCCGAAGCCGAGACCACCGGCCGCGGTGAGAGCCGCACGGAGCAACTGGAGCGCCTGGCTGAGCAGTCCGAGTCCACACTTGAGCGCGACTTCGTCCGCTGGCTCAAGGAGAACGGCCTGCGCCTGCCTGACGAGGCACAGACCTTCGTCTCCGAAGCGCTCGCCCGCCCCGACTACGTCTACCGGCTGCCCGGCGTGAACGTCGCCGTCTTCGTCGACGGCCCCGTCCACGACCACGAAGCGATCGCCGACCGCGACGAGGACGCCGAAGAGCGCCTGTACGACCAGCGCTGGGATGTCGTCCGCTTCCGCTACGACGACGACTGGGCCGAGGTCGCGGCAGAACACGCCCGCTACTTCGGCACCGGAACCGGCTCCGGGACCGGACACTGACCCGTGGAACCGCACGCGACAACCCGAGGAAACCCCCGATGACGACGTCCACCTACTCCACCGGTTCCCTGGTCACCGCCCGTGGCCGCGACTGGGTCGTGCTGCCCCAGAGCGCCGACGACATGCTGGTCCTGCGCCCGCTGGGCGGGGCCGACGACGACATCGCCGCCGTGTTCCCCGCGTTCGAGGACGTCAGGCACGCGGAGTTCGAGGCGCCCGTGCCGTCGGACCTGGGGGACGCCCAGGCAGCGGGACTGCTGCGCTCGGCGCTGCGCATCGGGTTCCGCGCGGGTGCGGGCCCGTTCCGGTCGCTGGCGGGAATCGCCGTCGAGCCGCGCGCGTACCAGCTCGTACCGCTGCTCATGGCGCTGCGGCAGAAGACCGTACGCCTGCTGATCTCCGACGACGTGGGTATCGGCAAGACCGTCGAAGCGGGCCTGATCGCAAGCGAGTTGCTCGCCCAGGGCGAGGCGAGCGGGCTCGCAGTGCTGTGCTCGCCGGCCCTCGCCGAGCAGTGGCAGGAGGAGCTGCGCGGCAAGTTCGGCATCGACGCGGAACTCGTCCTGGCCTCGACGGTCTCCCGCCTGGAGCGTGGCCTCGACCTCGGCCAGTCGCTCTTCGACAAGTACCCGAACGTGATCGTTTCGACGGACTTCATCAAGTCCACCCGCCACCGCGACGACTTCGTACGCCACTGCCCGGACCTGGTGATCGTCGACGAGGCACACACCTGCGTGGCCGCCGACGAGAACACCTCCACGCTCAACCAGCTGCGCTACGAACTGCTGAAGCGGGTCGCGGCCGACGTCGGCCGGCATCTGCTCCTGGTGACGGCCACTCCGCACAGCGGCAAGGAGTCGGCGTTCCGCAACCTGCTCGGCCTGGTCAAGCCGGAACTGGCAGAGGCGAGTTTCGACTCGCGAGCCGGTCGTGAGCTGCTCGCCCAGCACTTCGTGCAGCGCAAGCGCGCGGACGTACGCGAGTACCTGACGAAGGAGGACGGCCTCGGCGACGACCGCCTCGCGGAGAAGACGGCGTTCCCCTCCGACCGCTTCTTCAAGGACGAGACGTACAAGCTCTCGCCCGAATACCGAGCCCTCCTCGACGACGCCATCGCGTACGCCGGGGAGCGCGTGGAGGCGGCCGGTGCGCAGGGCAAGCGCGAGGCCCGGATCGCCTGGTGGTCGGCGATCGCGCTGTTGCGCTCGCTGGTCTCCTCACCGCGAGCGGCGGCGCAGACGCTGCGTACGCGATCGGCCGCGGCAACCGCCACGACCGCCGCAGAGGCGGACAAGCTGAGCGCGCACGTCACCCAGGACTCCACGGAGAACGACACGATGGAGGGCCAGGACGTCGCGCCGGGCGCGGAGACCGGTCTGATGTCCGAGCCGGGCGCGCTTCTCGCCGAACTCGCCGACCGCGCGGAGGCGTTGGAGGGACCGGCGGGAGATCTGAAGCTCAAGGCCCTCGTCAGACACCTCAAGGCGCTGGTCGCCGACGGCTACAACCCCATCGTCTTCTGCCGGTACATCCCGACGGCCGAGTACGTGGCCGCCCACCTGGAGGGAAAGCTCGGCAAAAAGACCGTCGTCAAGTCGGTCACCGGCACCCTCTCCCCACAGCAACGCATCGGCCGCATCGAGGAGTTGGCGACCGAGGCGGGCGACGACCCGGCGGCCCGCCGGGTCCTGATCGCCACTGACTGCCTCTCCGAGGGCGTCAACCTTCAGCACTACTTCGACGCCGTCGTCCACTACGACCTCGCTTGGAACCCGACCCGGCACGACCAGCGTGAAGGCCGCGTCGACCGGTACGGCCAGAAGCGCGACGAAGTCCGCGTCATCACCCTCTACGGCAACGACAACGGCATCGATGGCAAGGTCCTCGAAGTCCTCATCAAGAAGCACCGCCAGATCCGCAAGGACCTCGGAATCTCCGTCTCGGTCCCCGACGAGATGTCCTCCGGCGTCACGGACGCCATCGTCGAATGGCTCCTCATGCGCGGCCAACGACCCGAGCAGGAAGGCCTGTTCGGACTCGACGCCCTGGAGACGCTCGACACGAGAGCCGCCCAGCTGGAAGCCGACTGGAACTCCGCGGCCGAGCGCGAGACGACCTCCCGCTCCAAGTTCGCCCAGCGCGCCATCCACCCCGAGGAGGTCGCCCGCGAGGTGGCGGCCATCCGGGACACCCTCGGCGACGCGGGCGAGATCCACTCTTTCGTACGCCACTCACTGCACGCCCTCGGCGCGGTCCAGCGCGAAGTCAACGACGGCACGGGCGACTTCACCTCCGACGTGAGCGGCACTCCGGCCGGCCTGCGCGACGCGCTCGCCTCCGTCGTGGGCGGCGACGCGGTGGAGCGGGGCAGGCCGGTCCCCTTCCGTACGACATCGGCGGTGGCCCGAGGCGAGTCCGCCCTGGTCCGCACCGACCCGGTCGTCGGCGCACTCGCGGGACACGTCCTCAACACCGCCCTGGATGCGGAGGCGGACGGCCCTCGCCCGGCCCGCCGCTGCGGTGTCGTCACGACGACGGCCGTGACCGTCCGCACCACTCTCCTCCTGGTCCGCTACCGCTTCCACCTCACACTGCCGTCCCGGTCGGGAGAGAAGCAGCTCGTCGCCGAGGACGCCCGACTGGTCGCCTTCGAGGGCGCGCCGAAGAACGCGCTCTGGCTCCCGCAGCAGACCGCCCTCGACGTGGCGAGGGCCGAGGCCGCGGAGAACACCGACCCGCACTTCGGCGAGCGCACCATGACTCGCATCCTTGCCCAACTAGGCTCCACAAAGGCGCACTTGGAGGAGTACGGCGAGAAGCTGGCCGCCGAACTCCTCGACGCCCACCGCCGCGTACGTACCGCCTCCGGCGAGATCATCCGGGGTCTGCGGGTGAGCGTGCAGAAGCCCGCCGACATCCTCGGTGCCTATGTCTACCTTCCGTACGGGCCTGACGGGACAACCGCGCCCGCTATGACGATGACGACCGGAGAGAGCGCCTGATGTCCGTCACCACCCGCAACCAGGTGTTCTCCGCCGTCCACACCATCGGCGGCCTCATCCCCGCCGACATGCTGGTCCGTATTTCCGAGGGCAAGGACGTGGTGGGCTCGAAGCCCGCCGACTACCGGATCATCGGCGCCCGTTCGGTACGCGATGAAGCCGAACGCCACTGGGACTATCTGAAGTCCGTCTGGCTGGAGCTGCGCACCAAGCTCCCCGTGGCCCCCGAGGCGGAGACCCCACCCGACCCGACGGGTCTCGCCACCGCCCAGTGGCTCGAACCGCTCTTCAACGAGCTGGGCTTCGGGCGCCTGGGGACTGTCGGCCCGCTCGGCATCCCCGCCGACGACGGCACGAAGACCTTCGAGGTGACCCACAGCTGGCAGCATGTGCCGGTTCACATGGCCCCCTGGAACGCCGTCCTTGACAAGCGTTCCGGCGGAGCGGGCACGGTCCCGCCGCACTCCCTGGTCCAGGAGTGCCTCAACCGGACGGAGGATCACCTGTGGGCGGTCCTCACGAACGGCCGCCAGCTGCGTTTGCTGCGTGACTCCAGTGCCCTGGCCACGGCCTCGTACGTCGAGTTCGACCTCGAAGCGATCTTCGACGGGGAACTCTTCAGCGAGTTCGTCCTCCTGTACCGGCTGCTGCACGTCTCGCGGTTCCAGGTGGAGGACGGCGCGGCGGCGTCGGGCTGCTGGCTGGAGAAGTGGCGTACGGAGGCGATCGCGTCGGGGACGCGGGCTCTGGACCATCACCGTGACGGTGTCCAGAAGGCCATTACGACGCTGGGTACGGGGTTCTTGAAGCATCCCGACAATGCTGAGCTGCGTCGTGACCTGGATGTCGACGACTTCCACGCGGCGCTGTTGCGGATGGCGTACCGACTGATCTTCCTGTTCGTGGCCGAGGACCGGGACGCCCTTCACCCGGAGGAGGCGAGTGAGCAGGCGCGATTGCGATACGCGAAGTACTTCTCGACGGCGCGATTGCGGGAGCAGGCGAACCGTCGCCGGGGTACAGCGCACACGGACCTTCACGCTGCGTTGAACATCACCCTCGGTGCGCTCGGTGATGTGGATGGGAGACCGGAGCTGGGTCTGCCGGGACTTGGCGGGCTATTCGACGACACGGACGCGGATGCGCCGCTGCGTGGGCAGTCACTGTCGAACGCGTATCTGCTGGAGGCGGTACGGCACCTCTCCCGTATCCGTGACGAGGGCTCGTCGCGGTGGCGGCCGGTCGACTATCGCAACATGGGTTCCGAGGAACTCGGTTCGATCTATGAGTCGTTGCTCGAACTCGTCCCCAAGCACAGCGCGACGGACCGCACCTTCGAACTCGTCAACCGCCTTGGCAACGACCGCAAGAAGACCGGCTCGTACTACACGCCGACCTCGCTGATCGAGACGTTGCTCGACTCGACACTCGACCCGGTCATTGTGGAGGCCGTGAAGCGGGGTGAGCAGAAGGCGACGGCGTCGGGTGAGGTGGACGCGTCGGATGCCGTCGTGGCTGAGCTGCTGGGGTTGACGGTTTGTGATCCGGCTTGCGGTTCCGGGCACTTCCTTGTCGCTGCGGCCCGGCGGATCGCCAAGCAGGTGGCGGCGGTTCGCGAGCGGAACCCGGAGCCGACGCCGGTCGCGGTACGGCATGCGTTGCATGAGGTCATCGCGCGGTGTGTGTTCGGGGTCGACCTCAACCCGATGGCGGTGGAGCTGGCCAAGGTGTCTCTGTGGTTGGAAGCTCTGGAGCCTGGTAAGGCGCTCAGCTTCCTTGACGCGCATATCAAGCTGGGGAACGGGTTGATTGGGGCCACGCCGAAGCTGTTGCGGGGCGGCATCCCCAACGAGGCGTTCAAGGCGGTGGAGGGCGACGACCCGGCGTTCGCACGGCAGTTGGGCAAGCTGAATGACAAGCAGCGCGGGCAGCAGCTGAGCATGTTCGATACGGAGGCCGGGATGAGGGTCTCCAACGCGGTGTTCGCGAGCGGACTGCGGAGGATCATCTCGGCGCCGGCCGGACCACTGCGCGAGGTGCGCAAGCAGGCGGAGGCGTATGGGGAGTGGGCGCAGTCCGCGGATTATTTGCAGGCGCTGCATGTCGCGGACGTGTGGTGCGCGGCGTTCGTGTGGGAGAAGACGAAGGATGCGCCGCCCGCGATCACGGATGAGGTGTTCCGAGGGTTGCAGGATCCGGAGGGGACAGCTGCGTCCAAGGCCACGCATGATGAGGTGGTGCGGCTGAGTCGTGAATACCGGTTCTTTCATTGGCACTTGGAGTTTCCGGAGGTTTTTGCGGTTCCGGAGGGGGATGGCGAGGCTGGGGTTGATGTGGGCCCGGCTGCGGGGTGGGCAGGGGGATTCTCGTGTGTGGTCGGGAATCCGCCGTGGGACAAGGTTGACTTCGAGGACAAGAAGTACTTCAGCGTGGTCGAGCCGTCCATCGCAGAGATCTCGGGGACCGTGCGCCGTACGCGGATTGAGGAGTGGGAGCAGGAGAACCCGGACGCGGGGGAGCAGTATCGCGAGGCGCGGCGGAGAGTCAAGTCGTCCTTCCTGTTTGCGGGGAGTTCGGGGGCATTTCCAATGTGCGGGAAAGGTTTGACGGTTAAAGGAGTCAATTCGCTTCAAACGGACCAGCTTTTCGCCGAGCGGCTAGCGTCTATCGTGGCGCCGATTGGGCGAGTCGGATGCATTATTCCGACAGGTATTGCAACGAATGCGGGAGCGCAGTACCTGTTCAGTGAATTCACGAAGCGTGGTGCCATTGCGTCGCTGTACGACTTCGATAACCGCAAGCCGCTCTTCGTTGGCGTGGATTCTCGTTACAAGTTCTGCCTGCTCTCGATGGTTGGACCCGCCCTGCGCGAGCCTGCCGCCCGCTTCGCATTCTTCCTCTCGGACCCTGCCGAACTCGACAACGCGGACAGTGTGTTCGCGCTTAGCCCCGCCGAGATCAGTCTCATCAATCCCAACACCGGAACGCTTCCGATCTTCCGGTCGCGGCGTGATGCGGACCTCACGTCGGCAATCTACGGCCGTGTCCCAGTCTTGTGGGATGAGAACCAACGGAACGGCAATCACTGGCGAATCACGTTCAAGAACCTATTCAACACCACAGATGACTCTGATCTATTTCGCAAGCGTGAGGAGCTGTTGGCTGAAGGGTGGGCTTTTGACGGTAATACATTCACGCGGCAAGGGCAACGAATGCTGCCTCTCTACGAGGCGAAGATGGTCGACCTGTATAATCATCGCGCGGCCGACGTGGTTAAGAGCGAAACGGCAGTAAGTCGACAGAATCAACCGAGGCGCCTCACTGAGGAAGAACTGCTAGATGCGGAGCGACTTGCGATCCCTCTCAACTGGATTGCAGAGGATGGGAAGATCGCCACGCGCCGGAAGGGCAAGGATACCGGTATCTCCGGGGTTGCTCTGCGCTTGGCTGAGGCCCAGTGGGATCAGGATTGGCTCTGTGGCCTGCGAGACATCACTGCCTCGACCAATGAAAGAACTGCGATCCCCGCGTTCATTCCTCGGGCGGCGGTTGTGGAAACATACCCGTTGATGCTGCCGAGAGTGTCGCCCTACTTGGTTGCAGCTCTCATCGCGACTCAGAGTTCTCTGGTCTTCGACTTCGTAAGTCGTCAGAAGATCAGCGACGCACACATGAAGCTTTTCATCTGGAAACAGCTCCCAGTCCCAACCCCTGACTCCCTGGCCCCCCACACCCCCTTCATCACTCCCCGAGTCCTAGAACTCGTGTACACCGCCCACGACATGACCCCCCTGGCCCGAGACTTGGACGACTCTGGCACGCCCTTCCAATGGGACGAGACCCGCCGTGTTCAGATCCGTGCTGAGCTGGACGCGTACTTCTTCCACCTCTATGGGATCAGCCGTGACGACGTCGAATACATTCTGGAGACCTTCCAGTCCGACACCGGCGGCCTGAAGAACAACGAGATCGCCAAGTACGGCACGTACCGCACCAAGGACCTGGTCCTCGCTGAGTACGACCGCATGGCCCCGGCCGGCGTCTCGCTCGACACTCCGCTGATCGACGGCGAGACCTACACGTCCCCCCTCACCCCACCACCCGGCCACGGCCCCCGGCACCCCGAGGCGACGAAGTGACCACTGCCCCGGCCCAACCCGTTCGTGTCCTGAGGGGACACCTCCCGGAATCTCCTAGGTTGTAGTCATGGCAGTAAACGTTCAGCGCATTGTGATTGAAGGCTATAAGTCGATCAAGCGGGTCGATCTCGGCCTGGGGGCACTCACCGTCCTGGTCGGAGCAAATGGGGCAGGGAAGAGCAATTTTGTCGATGCCTTCGAGTTGCTGGGACGCATCGTCAGCGGTGACCTGAGCCTGGAGGTCGGTCTCCAAGGCGGCGCTCAGGCCATGCTCCACGCTTCGGCCAAAACCGCACCGGACCTTCGGATCCGTATTGAACCGGTGGATGACGAGCTGATGGCCGCCTACGTAGTGGCGCTCAGGCCCTCTGCGAACGATGAGTTGATCTTCGCGCGTGAGGTTGTTGAATCCCCCCGGAAACCGCGGATCACGTTGGGCGAAGGGCATCGAGAATCGAAACTTGCCCGTGGGGAGGTGTACCGGGACGAAATTGTGCAAGGTTGGTCCCGGACCCTGGGGGTGCTTTTCTCCGGCTGCCGTGTCTACCACTTCCAGGACACCTCCCGTTTCGCCCCCGTAAAACAGGCCGGATACTCATCCGACTCCGAGACGCTGCACCCCGACGCCGGAAACCTCGCGGCCTTCCTCCACCGTATGAAGGAACAGCACCCGGTCGACTACCGGAAAGTCCTCCGCACGATCCAGGCCGTGGCCCCGTACTTCCGGGACTTCGTGCTGAACGAAGAGACCAGCGGACGAATTCGGCTGCGCTGGCAGCAGGCCGGAGCGGATGCCGTACTCCCCGCCGAAGCCCTGTCGGACGGCACTCTGCGGTTCATCTGCCTGACCACGCTTCTCCTTCAGCCGTATCCGCCGGAGCTGCTGGTCCTCGACGAGCCCGAGTTGGGGCTGCATCCCTTCGCCATCACGGTCCTGGCTGAGATGATCCGGACGGCAACGGCCCGCAGCCAGGTCATTGTCGCCACCCAGTCCGTGACGCTTCTCGACGAGTTCGAGCTGTCCGAACTCGTCATCGCCGAGCGCGTGGAGGGAGCGACCGAGCTTCGCCGCCCCGACCCGGAGGCGTTGGCTGCATGGCTCGACGACTACTCACTAGGTGATCTCTGGCTCAAGAACCTTCTGGGCGGCCGGCCCACCCGTGAGATGAAGCGGCAGGGCCGAGAGTGATGCGACAGGTTCACGTACTGGTGGAAGGCGCCACCGAGACGCAGGTGGTGCTGCGTACCCTTCAGCCGGAGCTGGCCCAGCGAGGCGTGTGGCTCACCCCTGTCTCGGTGAAGACACGGCGAGCCGTCGGGCAACCGCATGATCGCGGTGGGGTCAGCAAGTGGTCGCGGATCGAGCCGGAGATCCGGAGGCTGCTGCGCAACTCCGCGGTGGACCTGGTGACCACCATGCTGGACTTCTACGGCCTGCCCGCCGACACCCCAGGTTGGCGTGACATGCCCCCGAGCGATGCCTACGCGCGCGTACAGCACCTGGAATCGACGATCTCCAAGTCCATTGACGACCCCCGCTTCCTCCCCTTCATCGCCCTGCACGAGACGGAAGCATGGGTATTGGCCGCAGCCCGTGAACTCGCCTACATGGTGGAGTTGCCCAGGCTCGCCGACTCCCTGGAATCCCAGATCGCCGACGCCGGTGGCGCAGAGCTTGTGAACGAAGGCCCGGACACGGCCCCGTCCAAGCGCATCAAGCGGGCTTACCCCCGCTACCAGAAGGTCGTCGACGGACCGGACGCGATCGAACTCCTCGGCCTCCCCGCTCTTCGCGAAGCCTGTCCGCACCTGGACGGGTGGCTGCGGGTACTGGAGGGGGAGGCGGGCTGAGGCGATGTGGACGGGTCAGTTGTCGGCCGCATGTCGCACGAACTGCGTCCAGCTACCTCGCCCGATGGCGAACGCGGGGCGCGCGACGTCCTTGGAGTCCCGTACGTGGATGGTCTGTTCGGCGACGGCGACTTCCACGCAGTCGTCGCCCTGGGTGCCGCTGTAGCTGGACTTGAACCAGGCGAGTTCCGTCGTGCCACTCATAGCTCTCCTCGCAGTCTCTCCAACAGACCCCGCGAGTCTTTGGGGTTCAGGGCCTGCGAGCGCAGTGTGTCATAGCACTGGTAGAGGAGGCTCACCTCTTTAGCGTCGGCGATCAGGCGGCCGTTTTGCTGCCCCTCCGAGTACGCGAGCCGCCGACGTGCAGGGGTCTCCAGCAGGCGGACGGGGCCGTCAAGACACGCGTGGAACTCAGCGTCCAGCGGCATGACTTGAAGTGTCACGTTTCGCAGCGCCGCCAGTCCCAGAACGTGGTCGAGCAGCCCGCACGTGACCTCACGCCCTCCGAGCCGACGCCGGAACAGATGCTCCTCGACGATGAAGCTGAATGGAACGTTCGGCCGCTCGTACAGCATCTTCTGGCGGTCAAGGCGTGCCGCGACCTGAGCCTCCAGCTGCCTGTCCGACAGAGGCGGAATGCTGTTGTCGAACACCGCCCGTGCATAAGCCTCCGACTGCAACAGCCCCGGCACCAGCCTGCACTCATACGTACAAAGACTCACCGCCGTCTTCTCCAGCCGAGCCCACCGCCGAAACCAAACAGCAAGCCCCACCTCCCCCCGCGTCAGAAACCCTGACGACTTCCTCAGCGCCCCCGTGTTCCCCGTCGCCCCCTCAGCCCGCTCCACGAACGCCTCGTCCGGCATCCGTCGCCCCAACTCCACGGATTCCACGGTGTGTTTGGAGAAGCGGACCACGTCCGAGAACTCCGCCCGGCTGAACCCCGCGTGCTCGCGCAGGGCCTGGACGACGGCCCCGAAGGTCCGCAGACTGTCCGAAGGATCGGGTTCCCGCTCCGCGCCGCAGGCCTCTTCAGCGGGGTCGGTCATGTCGTCGTCGGTCATACGCGGCACCTCCAGGTGGGCAGTTCGATCTCCCCGCGCTCAACTCACCAAGAGTGACGGCAAGATCTCCGTACTGTCCACAATGCGTGCCCGTACGCTGACTCAGCGTACGGAGTTCGCCTCTGGTGTACGCCCTCGCGCGACCGCCACCGTGGCATCCATGAACTCAGCACCACCTCAACCCCAGGACACCGCACGCGACTTCACCCAGCTCCTGTCACCCACCCGGCGCGGTGCCCGCCTCGCCCGGCTTCTCACTGTCGAGCAGCTGCGCGCCTGGGAGCTGCCACCCGGAACGATCGAGCGCGCCGAGCAGATCGTGGCCGAGTTCGCCGCCAACGCAGTACTGCACGGCGTCGTAGGGGGACGAGGCTTCCGTATCGCGTTGGCGGTCGACGCCGAAACCGGCGCCCTGCGTGTGGAGGTGACGGACGCGCGAGGCGACCGGCTGCCCGACACGGCGGCCGTGCAAGCGGATGATCCCGCCCTGGACGGTGAGTCAGGCCGAGGCCTGTTCCTGGTCGCCGTGCTCGCCGACCGCTGGGGCGCGGAACCATACCCGCCGGGCGGCAAGACCCTCTGGGCCGAAGTGGACCAGTGACCGGTGTCAGCCCAGTGAGCGGCGGCGCTCCCGCAGACAGCGTTGCCACAACTCCAGCGCCCCACGGGCCTCTTCCATCGACTCGCGCGTGAACTCCGCGTCCGCGAAGCCGGTTCGGGCGGCCTGCCGGACAGCGTCCACCAAGTGGGTGCGCACACGCGTGATCCGCTCGGCGTGCGCCGCCGCGAGCCGTGGGGCGAGTTCCGCCGCTCGGTCGGCCATCGCCATGAGGTCGGTGTACTCGCCATCGACGTACGAGGGCGGGATCTCGGGCAGCTCGGCGGCGGTGAGTCGCGCGACGGGTACCCGCACCCGGATATCGCCCTCGTCGCGGCCGAGGAGGCGGTTCAGCAGTCGGCGAGGCTCGTCGCAGCGGCGTACCTTCTCGATCGTCGCGTCCAGCGAGGCCAGCTCCGCGACCGCCGACACCACGGACTCCGCGGCGAGTGCGGCCTGCAGCAGGTCCGCTGTGTCCGCGCCGCTCTCCGCCGCCCGGTCGATCACCGCGTCACACGCGTCGAGTTCGGCGAACACGCGGGCCGCGGTGTCGATGGCCGACTGCACCATGTTCACCGCGTCGCCCTCGAACCCGCCTACCGCCCGGGTCAGTTCGGAGACCGAGACAGATGCCGCCTCCAGCAGTTCCTCGACGTGCTGGCCTCCGACCGTCGTCGGTCTGCTCCCCATGTTTCCCATTTCCCCCTCGCTTGATGGCACACGCAGCCCCCTGCGACCATGTCGATCATCAGCCGCATTGGCGTTCATGGCAAACCTCGGAACTGACGGACGGCTGAGGACCTGCGGTCATGGGCGGAACGTGGCCGAAAAGGCCGCCGATCTCCGGGGTGACGGAACCGGGCGCGCACGTAATGTAACTCCAGCGTTCAGCCTCCGTTCCGAGCGAGGAGAGCAATGGCCGGCGAGTACCCCGGGTTCCGACTGCGGCTGCCCAACGACGGGCCCGTGGCCTCGGGGCGGCTGCTGACCGAGAAGGGGACCAACGGGAGCCAGAAGTTCGTGGTGTCGGCAGGGTCTCCGGTCCGGCCCGAGGTCGTGCCGTCGTTTCCCATCCGGATTCCGTCCTCGTACCGGTTGCGGGAGCAGAAGATCGCCGAAGGCGTGATACGGGAGTCCGAGACCTGGCCCGGCTGGCTGGAGACCGTCGAGGACATCGAGTGCAACTCGCCCTCCGCCGCCGCAGAGATCCTGGTCGGACGCAGTGCGAACGGCTGGCTGGAGTGGAAGACCGAGGACGGGCATCCGCTCTCCGACTACATCGAGCAGCTTTGGCCGGGGCCCAACCGGGCCTGGCTGGTCCGCGGTTCCAATGTCACCGGCCTTGATCTCGTGCAACGCCTCTGGCTGCCCGAGCAGCGCGTCACCCTCGCCGCCAAGCATCTACGGCAAGGCTTTGGGCAGGGGGCCAGCAAGGATCGGCTGCGCACCGCCGTCGAGGAGGACTACGAGTCCACGGCGACGTACAACCAGAAGATGCAGCTCGTCGAGGAGTTCCATGCCTTCGTCTCCCGGATGAAGCCGGGGGACGTGGTGTGCACGATCTCCGGCGGGCGGCTGTTCGTGGGCGAGATCACCGGGGCGGCCGAGCAGATCGAGACCGAGGACGGGCGGTCGAACCTCCGGCGTCCTGTCCAGTGGCACAGTGAGGGGTTCGCGTACGACGAGCTGCCGGAGGAGCTTCAGCAGAAGCTGTCCGCGCAGCACGACGTCGTCGATCTCACCGTCGTGAAGGATCTGATCGACGGGCTCGGCATAAGTGATGAGGAGCTTGTCGAGGAGGCCGAGGCCGCCGACCGCGACCCGAGTGCGGAGATCCCGGCGATCACCGCCCGGCGGGAAATCGAACTCCCCGTCCCTGACGAGGAGTTGGCGGGCGAGCTGCTCGTTCATGACGTGGACTGGTTGCGGGAGATCCGGGACCTGCTCTGGGACGACAAACAACTCGTGCTGTACGGGCCCCCGGGGACCGGGAAGACATATCTGGCGCTGAAGCTCGCCGAGTTCCTGGGCGGTGGGCGCGAGCAGGTGAAGCTCGTCCAGTTCCATCCCTCGTACGCCTATGAGGACTTCTTCGAGGGGTTCCGGCCTCAGGAGGATCCCGAGACCCGCGAGGTCGCCTTCCGGCTGACCGCCGGGCCGTTGCGGGAGCTGGCCGACCTGGCCGGACGTGAGGGCAACCGGCACATCCCGCACTTCCTCATCATCGACGAGATCAATCGAGCCAACCTCGCCAAGGTCTTCGGTGAGCTGTACTTCCTCCTTGAGTACCGCAAGAGAACTGTCCGGCTGACCTACTCGGGGGACGACTTCGGGCTGCCGCCCAACCTCTTCGTCATCGGCACCATGAACACCGCCGACCGGTCCATCGCCCTCGTCGACGCGGCCATGCGGCGCCGGTTCGCCTTCGTCGAGTTGTCACCGCGCACCGAACCGACCAGCGGGCTGCTGCGGCGGTGGCTGGCGGGGGAGGGAAAGAGCGCCGAGCCCGCCGCGCTGCTGGACGAGCTCAACTCCCGTATCGACGAAGCCGACTTCAGGATCGGGCCGTCGTATCTGATGAAGCCCGGTGTCTACCGGGACGGTGGGCTGGAGCGGACCTGGCGCACCAAGATCCTGCCGCTCCTCGAAGAGCATCACTACGGGGAGGGCGTGGACATCGAGAAGCGGTACGGGCTTGCCGCTCTGCGCGCCGCGCTGCCGGTGTCCGGTGGGGACGAGACGGACGCGTGAACAGCGGGGGCGCCGAGGGGGATATCGACGGGGACGCCGACTGGGGAGTCATCGAGCTGGTCGAACACGCGCGGCCGGTGAGCCGTCGGCTGCCGGACGCCGTCGGGCGTGAGCTGGCTGCCTCGCGGATCGTCGAGGCCGCTCCCGATCCGTATGCGGCGGGACTGTGGACGCTCAGGGCGGGCAGCAAGGTCGGGGCTGTGCGGGTGGAGGCGGCGGGCGAGGAGCCCGTCACGCTCCGGATCACGCCGAAGGTGGCCATCGGCCGGCTGTTCTTCCTGCTGGGCTACAGCCTCGATCCGCGCGGCTGGCGCGACGGTGATGTCGACGTTGCCCAACATCGGGAGCTGCTGCCCGCGTTGGCGCACGCGTTTGAGCGGCAGGTCGAGCGGGCTCTCGGACGCGGGCTGCTTCAGGGATATCAGGCCACCGAGGAGGCGTCCCTGGTCGTGCGCGGACGTATCCGCGAAGCCGAGCAGATCCGGCGGCGGTTCGGGGCGGCGCTGCCCGTGGAGATCGCCTACGACGAGTTCACCACGGACATCGCCGAGAACCGTCTGCTGCGCGCGGCCGTCGAGCGGCTGCTGCGGCTGCCGGGCGTGCCACGGGACGTACGGGCGCGGCTGCTGCACCAGCGGGCCCGGCTCGCGGACGTCACCCCGCTGGTGCGAGGACAGGAGCTGCCGCAGTGGCGGCCGACACGGCTCAACTCCCGTTACCGGCACGCCCTTCATCTCGCACGGGCCATCCTCGACGGGGCATCGGCCGAGCACCGCGCGGGCGCGCTGCGCGTCGACGGGTTCCTCTTCGATATGAACAAGCTCTTCGAGGACTTCGTGTGTGTCGCGCTGCGGGAGGCCTTGGCGCCGTACGGGGGACGGGGCAGTCTCCAGGCGCGGGGCGTCCACCTCGACGAGGACGACGCGATCCGGATACGGCCCGACTTCGTCTGGTACGGGGAGCGGGGGACGCCCCTCGCCGTCGCCGATGCCAAGTACAAGGCCGGTCGGCCGGAGGGCTATCCGGAAGCCGATCTGTACCAGATGCTCGCGTACTGCACCGCGCTGGGCCTCGGTGCTGGGCATCTCGTGTATGCGAAGGGGAACGCCCCGCACACCAGTCACCAGGTGCGGCGGGCCGGGACCGTGCTGCATCAGCACGCCCTCGACCTCGATCAGGAACCGGCCGGTCTGCTCTCGGACGTGGCCGAGCTTGTACGGGAGATGGCGCGCGGGGCGACCGTATGATCGTTTGACCGTGCCACCGTTTACGGGTTCATGAGTCGTGGGGAGGCCCTCGTGCCGCAGCTCGCTTTCGCGAACACCTTCTGGGAGAGCTACGACGCGCTGGAGAAACCCGTCAGGGCCGGGGTCCGCAAGGCCATGACGAAGTTCCAGAAGCTCACCGTGGCCCAGCTGCACGCGGACAAGGGGCTGCATCTGGAGTCCGTCGACAAGGCGCGCGATCCGCGGATGCGGACCATCCGTATCAACGACTTCTGGCGGGGCGTCGTCCTCGCCCCCGACGACGGCAGCGATGTCTTCCTGCTGTTGAACGTCGTTCCGCACGACGACGCGTACGGCTGGGCCGCCAAGCGTCTGTACACGGTGAACACGGCGACCCGCGGGCTCGAAGTGCGCAATGTTGCCGCCATCGAGCAGCTCACACCCGCCCTGGAGAAGGCGGCGGCGGTGGCTCCTTCGCTGCTGTTCGCGCAGTACTCCGACACCGTGCTGCGAGATCTCGGCATCGACGACCAGGTGCTCCGGGCGGTGCGCACCATCACCGACAAGACGCAGCTGGAGGCGTTCGGGACGCTGCTGCCCGAGGACCAGTTCGAGGTGCTGCAGTTCCTCGCCGAGGGGTTCGGGCCGGACGAGGTCTATCGGGATGTGGTCTGCGCGCGCAGGCCCGCCGAAGCTGCCACGGACGCCGACGACAGTCTGGCGAGGGCGATCGTCAACACCCGCAGCCGGATCACTCTCGTCTCCGGCCCCGAGGAACTCGCCGACATTCTGGAGAAGCCGTTCGCGGCGTGGCGGGTCTTTCTGCACCCCTCGCAGCGCAGGGTGGCCTACCGGGTCTCGTACAGCGGACCCGCGCAGGTCACCGGCGGGCCGGGTACCGGGAAGACGGTCGTCGCCCTGCACCGGGTCAAGCATCTGCTGTCCCGCTCGCCCGACAGCCGCGTCCTGCTGACGACGTACACCAACGCGCTGGCCGGGGCGCTGAGAGAGAACCTCTCCCTCCTCCTCGACGGGGACAGGGAACTGCTAGCCCGGGTCGAGGTCACCACCGTCGACGCCTACGCCCACCGCATCGTGACCCAGGTGGGCGGGAAGCCGCCGTCGCCCGTCCAGGACCGGGACGAGCGGCAGATCTGGCGTCGGGTGCGCGAGCGGCTGGCGCTGCCGTGGACCGAGCAGTTCCTTGCTCAGGAGTACCGTCATGTGGTCCTTGCCCAGGACCTGCGGACCGTCGAGGAGTATCTCCGGGCGACCCGGCGCGGGCGGGGCTCGGCGCTTCCGCCGGTGAAACGGTCCCAAGTGTGGCGTGCCATCGAGGAGTTCGGCGCGGAGCTCGCCCGGCATGGAGCCTGTACGCACCTTCAGGTCAGCGCGGACGCCGCCCGGCTGCTCGGCGGAGCCGACCTGGGAACGTACGGCTACGACCATGTGGTAGTGGACGAGGCGCAGGATCTGCACCCCGCCCAGTGGCGTGTGCTGCGGGCCGCCGTCGCGTCCGGGGCCGACGACCTGTTCATCACCGGTGACCCGCATCAGCGCATCTACGACTCGCGTGTCTCCCTCGGCTCGCTCGGCATCTCGGTGACGGGTCGCACGAGCCGGCTGCGGATCAACTACCGCAGCACGGAAGAGATCCTGCACTGGTCCACCGGCATTCTCGACTCGGCGGCCGTCGAGGATCTCGGTGGCGAAGGTAGTGACAGCCTGAGCGGATACCGCTCGCTCCTGCATGGCAGACGGCCGCAAGCAGCCGGGTACGGCGGGGAGCAGGCGGAGATCACCGAGTTGGTGGCGCGTATCGAGGAATGGCTCGCTCAGGGCGTCAACGCCGGTGAGATCGCGGTCTGCGCCCGCTTCCACGTGATCCTCGACAAGGTGAGCGACCGGCTGCGGGCCGCGGGCATCCCCGTCGTGCGGGTCAGGGAGAATCCGGCGCCCGGCGAGGACGGGGTGCGGCTCGCGACCATGCACGCCATGAAGGGGCTGGAGTTCCGATGCGTCGCGGTGGTGGGGGTGACGGCGACCGCTGTGCCGTTCGCGCGGGAGATCACTCCCGTCGAGGTGGACCGGTTGCAGCACGACGCGGACACGCTGCGGGAGCGCTGCCTGCTGTTCGTGGCGTGCACGCGGGCGCGGGAGGCGCTCAGGGTGTCGTGGAGTGGGGCCGTCAGTCCGTTCGTTCCCCTGCGGGGGTGAGCAGTTGAGGGTGATCGGTGGGGTGGAGTCCCGCTGCCAGGGCGTCGGTGGCGTCGCGGGCCAACTCCGAGCCGAGGTCGTGGACCGTGTGCAGGACACGGGTGAACTCCGAGATCGAGCGGAACACCTCGCCGTATGTACGCTGCTGCTCGATCGGCAGGAGCGGCAGGCGGACCCGGCGGGGGTCGATGCGCGCATGTACGCCGAGTGTGCTGGTTGCTGTGGAGGCCTGGCGGCTGCCCTCGGAACTCGACAGGTATCCGGCGAAGAACCAGGGGTCCAGGAGTTCGGGGTCGGTGATCCGGATGTGGTGGACAGAGGCGCTCGGATAGCTTCCCGCGTCCTCCTCGGTGGCCACTCGGGCAACGACGTTGCGCGTGATCGCCGGCATCAGGATGTCACCCACCCTGATCGGCGGGGAACGCAACGGGTCCTCGGGCGCGGGTCCGGAATTGGACGCCGTGCGTCCCGTGGCCAGGTCCGCCGCGGTGAGGAAGCGGGCTTCGCCCGGACCCGGGGACTCCTCGGCGAGCGGGACCTTGCGTGCCGGGGTGGGATGGTGAAGGACGACCGCGCCGCTCCTGATCAAGTCGTGGAGGAGGACGGAGCGGGTCTCGGCCCACTCGGCGGGGGGTGAGGGCGGGAGTGAGGGCAAGCGTGAGAGCAGTGCCTCGGCTGCTTCCTCGAATGCTGACCGGGTCGCGGTGAGCTCCTTCAACGAGGCGCCGGGTTGCGCCAGTTGGGGGAGGTGGCGGCGCGGGGTGACGTCGGCGTCGTCCAGGAGGTCGGCCAGGGGGACGGTGCGGGCCACTCCGGGACGGGTGGTGAAGGCTTCCGGTGCTGCGGAGTAGGTGTCCCAGATGTCGCGTACGAGGGCGGCCGGGTCCTGGCTGTCGCCCGCGTCCGCGACCAGGATGTGCGCGGGGCGCGGGGCGTCGGTGGGATCGGGGCGGTGAAGTACCCACAGTTGCAGGGGCAGCGCATAGTGCGCGGCATATCCGGGTGGCAGGGAGAAGACGGCGCGAAGCGCGCCACGGCGTAGCAGCTCGGCGCGGATACGGCGGCCGGAGGGACGAACCGCCGCCGCCGGTGGCATCAGCAGGACCACTGGCGCCCCGGGCACGACGTGCGCCAACGCCTGTTGGATCCAGGCCAGTTCGGACTCCGCGCGAGGAGGGACGCCGTACTCCCAGAGGACGGAGTCGGCGAGGTCCTCGTATCCCCATGTGCGGTCGGCGAAGGGTGGGTTGGTGACCACCGCTGATGCCTTGCGCGGGTAGACGGGGCTGCGCAGGAAATCGTCGGCGTGCACGTCGTAGACGACGGCGGCACGCACCTGCTCCGGGTCGGCCGTACTCGCGCGAAAGGCCAGGCGCACCGCGGTCACGCGGGCAAGGGACGGGTTCAGCTCCTGTCCCTGGACGCGCTGGTAGCCGTGTTCGGCAGCGGCCAGCAGAAGGGTTCCGCTGCCGCAGGCCGGGTCGAGGAGCGTGCCGTGTACCGGGCCCGCGAGGTGGACCATGAGGTCGGCCAGGGCGGGCGGGGTCGCGGAGAAGCCCGCTCGTGGGCCGCTGGAGAGATGGCGGGCACACAGCTCGTCGAAGGTCGCCGCCGCGCCGTTGGCAGCCGCCGCTTCGGCTGCCGCGCTCAGTAGCTGGAGCTGCCGTGGGCCGAATTCGTGGCGTGGGCAGTGCGCGAGCAGTGCGGTGACACCCGCGCGGGCACCCCGTGCCTGGGACAGGGTGCGTTCGGCTTCCCGCAACAGATGTTCACAGTCCGACACGCGGGTAGGTGCCGGAGTCGCCGGGTGCTCGTGCAGGTGGAGCAGCAGTGTTCCGGCCATGCCGAGTGCGTCGTCGGCTGGCATCACCGAGCGCACCGAGTCGAACGCCTGCCAGAGCCGCTGGCCCGGTGGGATCTGGGGGGCCTTGCGCTCACGCAGCAGCCACGCCTCGACCTCCGCCAGGTCGAAGCGCGGGCTTCGTTCCGTGCCGCCCACGGGCTGTGGAAAGTCCTCGTGGCGCCGCCGCCAGTTGCTGACGGCGGTGGGACGCACATCGGCGATGCGGGCGATGTCCGCCGAGGTGACCTCGACGCGATCCGTGGTCACGGCTGATTCCCCTCTTGTCGGCACCGTCAGGGACTGTACGCGGTCCGGCCTGCGTGAACTCGACTCTACGGGGTGGGTAAGGGGCGGCCAAGTCCACAGAGGGTGTGAGTGTGAACATCGAATCTGGTTGACTATATCCACACGAGCATGGTTCTCTTGTGGTGGTCGCTTCGATGGTGAGCTGCCGCTCCAAGGCCGTGCCCGCGCGGCCATGGATGGATACGGGGAGGACACATGGGCGGTCAGTGGCGCAGGCCCGCTTGGCTGATGGGAGACGAGGGACTGCTCCGCGTCGGACCGGGGACAGGTGGGGACGAGGAACACACCTGCCCCTCCCACGCGGCGGCCAAGGCGCGGCCCGCACTCTGGCCCGCTCAGCGTTCGCGGCTGCCCAAGCCTGAGCAGGAGACCTTCACCCTCGGCCCCGTCATGGACGCCATAGACCGCGTCGAGTTCGACGGGGAGAGCGTCGAGCGGGCGGTGGCCGAACTGGCCTCATACACCCCTGCCCTTCATCCCGGGCACCTCACCTACGCCGGGCATGCCGTGCGGACGTACCTCGATGCTCGGGCCGGCGGTGGGGAAGGCCCCGCGGCTCTGCGGCCGGTGCGGCCGTACTGGGTGGTGCAGAAGGAGAACGGCAGGTTCTGGGAGATGTACGCCTGGTGGCGGCGGTACGAGTCGCCGGACGGGCGGGTGCGTGAATACCGTCGGCTGCGTCATGGAGTGGCCAAAGGATCCCAGCCGGGCGAGATCGCCATCGCTGTGTACGTGGCCGTGCACGGCCGGCCCGCGCCCTGGCCGAGCAAGTGGGGCCGCAGGTTCCAGCCGTACGGCCCCGTCGCGCGGCCCGAGCGGGTGCGGGTCGTCGAGATCGGACTCGCCGACGGCAAGGACGCGGTGCAGTTCGACGGGACGGCCGAGGACGCGGAAGCGTACTTTGCCGAGCACGGCCGCCCCCATGTCACCCGGGTCGTGGCGGGCGGCGCCCCGGTGCCCGGATCGTCGTGCATCGACTGCAAGCAGTTCACGGGGTGCGATGCCGTGACGCGTACGCCTGGCGTACTCGGGCTCACCTCGGGTATCGCTCCGCTCCGCAAGGCGTCGGCCAGCGATCTGCGTTACCACCGCACCTGCCCGGCACAGGAATTCCTGCGCTCGCTGCATCTGCCCAAGTCCGACGAGTACGGCAGCTCGGCGAAGCTCGGACAGGCGGTGCACGGATGGATCGAGGCGCTGCACGGACGGGAGGGGCGGCCCGCCTGCACGGTCGCCGACATGCCGGGCGAGGGGAAGAACTGGACCGGCGGGCGCTGGCGCGTCGGCGACGACGATGCCGCGGTCGGACGGGAGATGCTGCTGCACCATGTGGACGCCTGTCCCTTCCAGGACTCGGCGCTCGTCGACCGCGTCGAGGCGGAGGCCCTGCGGGTCGTCCACGACACCGCCGCCCAGGTACTCGTCATCGCCAAGCCCGACCTGCTGTACCGCGAGGACGGCTCGTGGGTGTGGCGGGAACTCAAGACGACCCGCAAGCGCAGGTGGTACCACCGGGACCTGCTCGACGAGTTCCCTCAACTCGCTCTCGCCGTCGCCCTGCTGGCGCGGGGCGCACTGGGCGGTGACCCGTCCGGCTCCCGGATCGAGGTCGAGGTGCTCAGGCCCGACGGGTCCGACCTGAACATCATCGACCCGACCGACCCGGAGCGGCTGGAGAAGGCCCTCGGTGTGCTGCGGGCTCTTGCCGGGCCATGGCGTGCGGACGACGTCCACGAAGCCCGGCCGGGACCGCATTGTCAGTGGTGTCCGGTATCCCGGTGGTGTCCGAGTGCAGCGCCGGTTGAGCGCGTGACGGAGGGGGATGTGTGATGTCGGCGAAGCCCGAAGCGGACGTCAGCGACGAGAATCTGCTGCGTCTGGTCGCCAGCGCGCTGGCCTGTCTCTCCCGGCAGCGCACCGTGTCCAACCCCGTCTATCCGGCGAAGGTGCAGGACGCGTACAACCGGCTGGTCCTGCACTGTCTGCGGCGCGAGGTGGAGCCGCCAGGGAGCGTCGCGGAGATGTGCCGATGGGCGGCCGAAGTGCCGCTGGAGGCATGGCCGTTGACCTTTCCCTCGGACAGCCGGGTGGGGGAGTCGTTCCTGGTCGACAGGGAGACGCGGCTGCCGCACCAACTCTGCCTGGAGTGGGAGGTGTCCGCGGCCGATCCCGCCGCCGAGCTCTTCGAGAACGAGCGGATCCTGGAGGCGCTCGCGATCTGCCGCGCCGCGAAGGCCCCCGACGCGTACACCGCCTTTCGCGCGTTGCTCACCTCCAGGCCCGTGCTCACCGGCGCCGAACTGGCCCTGGTCGGCGGCGACCCCGACTGCGGAATGCTGCTGCACAGCGTCATCAAGCGCTGCTACGAGCCGGTCCCCGCCTCCTATCTGCGAGACGGCGCCTACCAGCGGTGCGTGCGTTGCCGGTGCCTGATGGTGCCGCTGCACCGAGGGGGCCATCGCTGCGAACTCGACCGCTGCCGTCGGGAGGGCACAGGTGGCGAAGGGGAGCGGCTCCGTCCCGACCGAGGCGGTGTCTTCCAACTCGGCCGCCCTCTGCGCATGTTCGTCACCAGCCCCGGTCTCGCCGAGATCGAGCTCGAAGCCGCTCTGAAGAGGAAGTTCGGCATCACGGCCCAGATGTGGCCCCACTACGACGCGTATGACCTCCGTGTGCCCCTGCCGGGTGGTCGTCACTGGGCTGTCGACGTCAAGGACCGGGTCAATCCGGTCCTGCTCGCGCGCACTCTGACCCCGTTCCGTACGCAACCGCCCTATGACCGGGCCTTCCTGGTCGTGCCGCGCTACCGCTTCCGCGACAACGAGGCGTACGGGCGGCAGTTCCGCCGCAACCTCACCGACGAGCTGGTGGACCGCGTCACTCTGCTCGACGACCGTGCCTTCTTGCGGCTGGTCGGCCAGGTTGTGGCGGACCAGCCCAGCACGCAGATCGATGCCCGTACCGAGAAAGGCGGCAGCCATGCGTGACCGCAGCGGCTGGCACCGGCGTTGCTCGCCGAAACAGCTCCTCGATGTGTGGCCGACGGATCTCGCGGCGTTTCGCCCCGGAGACCTCTTCGACGTCGAACTTGGCCTCTATCTCCTACAGAGTGTGACGCCGACCCGAACCGCCGTCGACGTGTGGCCGCTGCTGGGTGGCTATGCGTACAGCGAGGCGTTCGGTGATGTCCGCACGGACGAGCAGCGGTTGCGTATTCTGCGAGCCCGCCACTACCTGTGGGACCTCAGGCGCCGCAGCGCCTGGACCGAGGCCCTGACCGACTACCTGTCTGTGCCGCAGCAGTTGCGCGGCTACGACCTCGACGATCCTCACGACGTACCCCGTCGGCGGGAACCGTCCCGGGGAGCCAAACGCTTCAAGGTCTTTGAGCAACTCCTCACCAGTGCACCTGAGTTCTCCACCCGATCCATCGCACTGGCCGATGCGGGTGAGCACACCTTCCGGGTCCAGGACCGAACGCACTCTGTGGAGTTCACCGAGGACCTGCTGACGGACACCACGCCGCGCGGGCACGCGCTCGACGCTCCCGTGGCCGGACTCGGTGAACCGGTCGAAGTCACCTGGGCCGAACTGGAGAAGGCCGCGGAGGCCATGGACGCCAGGGAGGCCGCCGAGTCCGGACGGCCCCGCAACGAGTGGGTGAGGCGTCTCGGACGTGTCAAGCTGCTCGTGCGGGACGAGGAGTTGGGGCGTTTCACCGAACAGGGCGTGCTCAAGGTCGAGCGACTCCTCCACCTGGTGGGCATGGTCGGCGCGGGCAAGTCCACGATCCGCGACATCCTCACCTTCCATGTGGTGACCCAGACCCCGCGCCGCGTCACCATCGTGGTGGGTGACGTCGCGGAGACCCTCGCCGTCGTCGAGCAGTTCGCCCGGCTCGGCGTGCGGGCCGCGCCCGTCCTCGGCCACTCCACGCGTGAACGCAACATCAGCCGTCTGCACCGGCGGACGGCGACAGCCGGCGCCGCGACCATGCTTGGGCACGACCACGCCGGCTTCGCCTACCTCAGCAGCGCCTGTCCCGTCGACGTACTGAGGGGCGTGGAGTCCAAACGGCCCCTGGGAATCAGGGAGGCGCCCTGTCTCGGGCTCTACACCGTCCCGGAAGGCGACGACAGCGCCGATGCTGACCCGCTGCTCGCCGAGGAGACGCCGGCCACTGCAGGCGGGGGGCGCCCCGCGCCGCAGCGGCGCCTGTGCCCGCTGTGGAATCGCTGCCCCCGCCACCGAGGTGCCCGCGACCTGGTCGACGCCCAGGTCTGGGTCGCCACTCCGGCCGGTCTCGTCCACAGCGCCGTACCCCAGCACCAGCACGAGGAGCAGCTGCGCTATCTGGAACTGGCCTGCCGGGTCAGCGACTTGGTCATCGTGGACGAGGCCGACCGGGTGCAGATGCAGCTCGACTCAGCCTTCGCGCCGGCCAGTACCCTGGTCGGCCGCGCCCCGAACTCCTGGTTCGACGAGGTCGCCGTACACAAGTTCCAGCAGATGGCCCGCGACGGACGGCTCCAGCTGACTGCCCGTGACGTCGACGACTGGACGAACGCCGTCAACACCGTCAGCGCCGCCACCGACCGCCTCTACGCGCTCCTCGTGCAGAACGGCGAGCTGAGGAACTGGATCCGATCCGACTACTTCAGCGCGTTCACTCTGCACACGCTGCTGCTCGACGAGCTGTTCCCGGGGCGGAAACAGGGCGAAGAGCCTCCCGAAGCCGCCCGCGCGCTGGACGCGGCACTGCTCCGATTCCGCGACGAACCACTCCACGAGCATCAACCCACCGGGAGCGAGGACCAAGTCACTCCGCTGGTCAATTCCCTTGTCCACCTCACCCTGGAACTCCTGCACGCACCCCAGGGGGCCCGCACCCGCGAGCGGCTGCGCGACACCCTGACCGACATCCTCGGCAAGGACTCAGGTGCCCTGAACCGAATCGACCTACAGGCCAGGCGGTTCGAGTTCACGCTGATCCTCGCCGCCCTGCACAGCCGCCTGGACTTCATGACCACGCTGTGGCCCCGTGTCGAGGCAGCCCTCAACCTGGAGGTCGCCTCGAACGTCCTGTCCCGTCGGCCCCCCAAGGACTACGAGGCCGTCATCCCGGAATCACCCATGGGCAACGTCCTCGGCTTCCAGTTCCGGCACGACGACAAGGAACGGGACGGCGAGCGAAGCGGCGAACTCCGCTTCTTCCACTGCAACGGGGTAGGCCGTGAGCTGCTGATGCGGCTCGGTGACCTGTGCGCCGTGGACGGGCGTCCCGGTCCGAACGTCCTGCTGATGTCCGCGACCAGCTGGGCGGGCACGTCGAGCCGCTACCACGTGCACGCGGAGGTCGGGGCGGTACTGCGCCCGCTCGACGAGGAAGTGGAGGCCGTGCTCGGCACCGAGTTCCGGAAGGAGTTCCTGTACTGGCCCGACGGAGACACCCCGAGGCCCCTGCGGCTCTCCGGTTGCGACCCTGAGGAACGGCCGCAGGCCCTGCTCCAGATGCTGCACCAACTCGCCGTGCCCGACCGCAGTCTGCCCGACGCCGTCAGCATGCTGGACACCGAACTCGCCGAGATCGACGACCCGGATCGGCGCCGCATCCTGCTCCTCGTCGGCAGCTACGACGAGGCCCGTCGCGCCGCCGAGTACCTCAACCAGATCCCGGAGTGGAACGGGCGCGTCACCCAGCTGGTCTCGGACGACGCCGACGCCGACTCCGCGTGGACGCGGATGCCCGAGGACAGCGCCGTACGCACCCTGCCGCGCGGTGATGTCAAGGCATTCCCTTCGGTGGGCGGGGACATCCTGGTGGCCCCGCTGCTCGCCGTCGAACGCGGCCACAACATCGTTCTCAGCGGCGGCAAGGCCGCCATCGGCAGCGTCTACTTCCTGGCTCGCCCGCATCCCAGGCCCGACGACATCTCCCTGGCCATCCAGGCCATCAACGACTGGGCGGTCCGCCAGCTCAGGGACGAAGGCGGGGTGTTCAGGCAAGGAGCACTGGCGGCTGCGACGCCCGACCGGGCGGGCCGTGCCTTCCGTAACCGGGCTCGCCTCCAGTGGAACCGCTACCTCACCCGGCGGCTCGCCTGGTCCAGCCTTCGCGACGACGAGAAGACCGCGTTCACCTGGGATCAGCTCGTCGTCATGTGGCAGGTCATCGGTCGACTGGTGCGCGGTGGCGTGCCGGCCAGGGTCGTCTTCGTGGACGCCGCCTTCTCGCCCCGAGAAGCCGGGTTCCAGGCCGTCGACACCCCGGAGACCAGCCTGTTGGCCAGCATGCGCGAGGTGCTCGCCCCGTACTTCGACGACGACCCGGAATCGGAACTCCCGCCCATGGACCGTTCGCTCGTCCGTGAACTGTACGAACCGCTCCACCGCGCGCTCACAGACATGAGTTGAAGCCCGAACCACCCACCATCCGCCGACACTTGCGATCCCGAGGAGAAGTATCACCGTGGTATACCAGCGCATCAGGACAACGGCCTACGTGCCTGATCCGGAACAGGGCCCCTTCGCCGTCCCACTGCAGACCCTGGCCCTGCCCGCCGAGTGGGAGCAGCCACTGCTGGACCTCCACCGCTCGGGGCTCCCGGAACAGCAGGCGGCCTGGCGGCGGCGGGTCCCCACCCGGGAGGTGAACCAACTCATGCGTGCCACCGCCCCCGACCTCGTCACCGTCGACGCCACGGCCACGTTCGGCGCGGACCGTCCCTGGCTGTACAGCGAACACGAGTACCCGCTCTCGGTCATGAACGCCTTCATCGCCACATGGGTGCGCAGTCTCCAGCGCAACCCGCAGGACCCCGAGGCCGCGGCACTCCTGATGAACACGTTCCGGAGTCTCGACACGAAGGCCCTGGCCTGGCAGCTGGGCATGGTGGACCTCCTTGAACAGCAGCGGCCCTCACCAGGTGGGACCGCGCTTCCGGCCGACCACGTGTACCGGCTGCTGCCTGACGTCCTCGCCTCGCGCATCGCCCGGCAGGCTCCCTACGAGCACAACGGTGAACGGCTGGTCTTCCACCAGGTGGCAGGGCTCGGGGGCTCCCGGGGCGTCGGCAGCGGCGGCGCGGAACTCATGTCCTGGCCGCCCCGGCCATACGGACCGAAGGGCACGGGAGACGGCAGCGGCAGGCCCGTCTTCTACTCGGCGCTCCTCCGGATCACCGTGCGGACCGTGCCGTTCTCGGACGTTCCACGCGTTCATCTGGCCGCGGGAATCCGCCGGTTCGTCACGGGGAAGGTGTGGATGCCGTACCAGAGGGGAGCCTCCGTCTATCTGCTTCCTGACGCCTCCCTCGTTCCGGACGGCCCGACTCCGCAGCGTTTCTCCGTCGCCATGCTGGAGTGGAGGAACGGTACGACGGACTGGAGGCAGGGCGGCCCAGAGGGCATGCTCGCCGGCGTCACCGCCCTCGACGCGCTGCCCTCCGTGGACCGGCTTATCAAGGAAGCGGATCAGTGGATCGGCGGGCGGGACGGCATCGCCATGGCAGTCGGGCACCAGACGGCCATGGGAAGGCACCCGATCGGCACTGGCCTCATGCCCGGCGAACGGCGCAGACTGATCGAATGGGCCGAACAGGCCCTGGCCCCCGAACTGGTGCCAGTCCCACGGCCGGTGCGCAGCCGTTACTCCCGGCCCCCCAGGAAGCAGCTCAAGTCCATCCCGTCCATCCCGAAGAAGGAGCAGAGCCCGGAGGACCGCGCCGCCCTCCTCGCGAAGCGCGAACTGAGGGAAGCGGACAACGCTGATCTGCGGCGGGAGCGTCTGGCCGAGGCGCTCGACGGCGCGGACTTCGTCGGCCTGGTGATGTACCAGTCGGACGACCAGCGCGACCGGCTCGTCACCGCCGCGGAGACTGGTCTCGGCCTGGCCGCGCACCGCCGGGAGCAGGGCCCCAGCACATGGGTGTGGGAGTCGCCCGAGCTGACGGTCCGGATGCATGCGCGCCCGCTCGGTCGTCTCGGAGCACCTCTGGGCGGCGACAGCGTGCCACGCCGGGGCAAGGAGCACGACGCCGCCATTCGTGAACGGCGCCATGACGTGGCCGACGCGTTGCGAAAGCTGAGCTCCGATGTGCCCGGAGCGCAGATCGCCTTTGTGGAACTCGACGGTCAGGAGCACTTCCGCCAGGCCAAGCGGCGGGCCGACCCCAAGCACGCGATCCGCCTCGGCTGCGCGGACGCCGGACTGGTCTCGCAGTTCATCCGTCCCCCGGACCCGGAACTCGACCCTGAGGACGCGGAGAAGGACAGCACCATCCGGGCAGAGGCGGCGTGGTCGGACGGCGTACGGCAGACGGGCATGCGGCTCGTACCCAACCACAACCTGGGCAGCCTCATCCCGGACGGCCTGAACCAGCTCGCCTTCCACCTGGTGGAACGTCGGCACGACGGGCCCACGGGCAAGCCGCAGTTCACGCCGATCGCCGTCCTCGTGCGACCCGGCGCCAAGTGCGTGCTCGGCAGGACCGCGGACATGCACGCATGGGTTTCCTACCCGGAGTTGCTGAAGGCCTTGACCGGGCAGATCCGCGAGGACTCTCTCAGGACCTCGGCGCAGCAGTCCGCGCTCACGGCCGCCTTCATCAAGAAGACGCTGGCGGGTCTGCGATCCACGCCCACCCTGGTCCTCGTCCATGCCCAGGACATCCGCAAGCGCTGGCCGTGGCTCAAGAACGACGGGCTGAAACAGGATTGCCTCGGGTTCGGTGGCGAGCCGCTCCAGCGGATTGGCCTGCACGGCAAGCAGCTGCGGGTGGTCCGGATCGCCGACAACACCCGTGACGAGACCGCCCAGTGGTGGGCCGAGGCGGAGGAACTCGATCCCGAGCAAGAAGGGAAACAGCGAGCCGGTTTCTCCAGGGGGCTCTGGGTGCCGGAGTCAGGGAATGAGCAGGGCCGGGTGTTCTATAGCACGGCGGATAAGACGAGCACGCAGTCCAAACTCACCACTGAGGACGCCAAGCTCACGGCACACGTGAACACAAAGGGGAAGAACGCTTTCCGCCCGACGAAGAGCGCATGGAATCCCTCGCTCCTCGAAATCACCGTGGCCTGTCTCCAGCCGGGCGACGAACCCGAGGCCTGGGCTGCCTACGTGCATCACCAGCGCGATTGCGAGGACTATCGCGATGTGCTGGGGATGCCGCTCGTGATGCACCTTGCGAGGCTTGCGGACCAGTATGCGCTGCCGCATGAGGACGACGATGTGGTTGCTCCGGATGAGCCGACGGCAAAGGGCACGGTGGCGGATGGGCAGCTGACGTTTGATTTTGATGAAGAGTCAGGGGATACCGACTGAGATTTCCGAGGGCTTGATCGAGTGGCTGGCGGTTACGAGCGGCAGGAGAGCATCAGGAAAACCTGGCGTACGGCCAACTTGTCTGCCATCAAGCTTTGCCCTGGTCTTATGGGCCGACTGGGGCCCTTAGATGAGCTACCAGAAAGCGCTCGGGCGCCCATGTCCCGTTCCGTGTCGGCTCGTTGGGCAGGGCAAGGGCCCGCCGTGGCTGGTGGCGGACGACTTGTGGGTGCGGATCGAACCGTTGCTCCCGGTCAGGTCCCGGCGAGTGCGGAATCCGGGGCGGCTGCCGCTGGATGGCCGCAAGTGCCTGCATGGGATCTTGTTCGTGCTGTATACGGGCATCCGGTGGGAGTGGCTGCCGCAGGAGTTCGGGTTCGGCTCCGGGATGACGTGCTGGCGTCGGCTGCGGGACTGGAACGAGGCCGGTGTGTGGGACCGGCTGCACGAGGTGCTGCTGACCGAGCTGCACCAGGCCGGGAGGCTGGACTGGTCCCGGGCGGTGATCGACGGCTCCCACCACGAGGCTCGCCGGGGCGGCCCAAAACGGGGTCGAGCCCGGTCGACCGTGCCAGACCGGGATCGAAACACCACGTGATCACCGACGGACACGGTGGCAACCGGAACACGTCACCCAGCTGCCGCCCCTGCTCGACGCGATACCCCACATCAAGGGCCGCACCGGAAGGCCACGTCACCGGCCCCGGCAGCTGTTCGCCGACCGCGGCTACGACTACGACAAGTACCGCCGCCTGTTGTGGTAGCGCGGAATCAAGCCTGTGATCGCCCGCCGAGGCACCCCGCACGGCTCCGGACTCGGCACCGTCCGCTGGGTGGTAGAGCGCACGAACGCCTGGATCCACGGCTTCCACCGCCTACGGATCCGCTGGGAGATCCGCGACGACATCCACGAAGCCCTCCTCAAACTGGCCTGCTGCCTGATCACCTACCGCCGCGTCAAAGCTTTCTGTTAGCTCCTCTTAGCTGTGTCTGGGGGGTGCTCAACTACGTGATCGGCTGGGAGGGTTCGGACGTCCGGGGCATCACCTTACGGGGCCGCGGACACACGACCGAGGCCGTCGGCCTGCGGATAAGCGCCGTAGGGGAAGCCGACCCACCACTATCCCCGGCCCCCCCCCGAAACGCCCCCGCCACCACCGGCACCAACTGCCGCTCCAACCGCTCCGCAGGCAAGGCCGCCAACTCGGTCCCGATAGGCGCCAACGCGAGCCAGTTCAGCAGACCCGCCGCGCACCGCGTACGGAAGATCAGCTCTTACTCGTCGACCCCGGGGACATTCGGCCCCAGCACCCGCAGAACATCCCGGCGGCTCTTCTCGAACTTGCCGGTCAGGCGCTCCCAGCCCTGGGGCGGTTCGATGCCGATGCGTGCGACCGTGCGCATCATCGGCCCGGCGAACGCCGCGGCCACTTCGTCGAGGGTCGCGGCGGGGCCCAGGGAGTCGATCGCCGCCATCTGGGCGTCCAGATACTGTTCCAGCGCGTGCTCGATCGCCGCGTCGCACAGGGCCTTGAGCGAGCCGAAGTGGTAGCTCACCGCCGCGACGTTGGCCCCGGCGCGATCCGTGATCTCGCTGAGCGTCACGCCCTCCTGGCCCCGTTGCGCGAGCAACTCCAGGGCCGCCGATCTCAGGCCGTCCCGGGTGCGCTGACCGGCCTCCCGGCGCAAGTCCGTCTTGTTCTCCCTTGTCACGCCATGTGCTCAATCATTTGTTTGACTGCATCGTCAAGAGGTCGGGCCCTGGTCGGCCCCTGGTCGGCCACACAATTCAAACAGTGGCTCGACAGCTTGCTTTGGCTGCCGAACGTGAAGGAATGCGCCATGAAGCTGCTCAGCCGGGAGTCGATCACCGCTGCGACCGCGGTAGCTGTTCTGGGTGGTCTTTCCATCGCCGCCGTACCGTCACAGGCCGCGAGCCCCGCCCACCACAAGGGCACTTCCGCCCCGACCCTGACCGCGCGTCAGCTCGCGGCGTTGCCGCTCACCGACCGCCACCTGACCAAGCACGAGAAGACCAACCTCCCGATCGTCCTGCGCGACTACTACGTGGCCGAGGGCAGCCACATCGACGTCCCAACGTCCACCGTGACCTCAAGCGCATCACCGTGAACGGCGACACCATCAGCATCGAGCTGTCCATCCAGGGCACGTTCGACGGGCAGCTCCAGGAGCCGACCGGCGGCGTCGTCAAGGGCAAGGGCCAGAAGGTCGACGCCCCGACCGCCGACTTCTGGTACCTGAAGAACGGCAAGGTCGAGAAGTTCGACTGCTTCGTCGGCTACTCGAAGATGTACGCCGACATGGGCGTGGACTTCGACTGGGCCTCGGCCGTCAACAGCCACTGAGCCACTCGCCGACGAGTGATGCCCGGCCCCCGTGACCCCGCATCACCCGCCGTGGCCCGTCTCGTCCCATCCACCTCGGGGAACCCCCAACCGGGTGGTCGTCTCCGGGCGCCGCGAGGGCAGACTGGAGCAGATCGTCTCGGAGCACCCCGGCATCGAGTCCGTCGTGCTCGACGTCACCGACCCGGCCGCCGTCCAAGACGTCACCGCACAGCGCCTGCGACGCTTTCCCGACCTCGACGTCCTGGTGACGGTGGCCGGCGTCATGCTGCCGGAGGACCTCCATCACGCCGATTTCCTCGCCGTGGCGGAAGCGACGGTGGCGACCAACCTCCTCGGCGCCATCCGCACCGAACCCGCCCGCTGCGGACAGTCGTTCGCGTCAACCCGGACTACAGCGCGAAGCGGTACGAGGGGCTCGGACCGCCGCCCCTTCCAGGGCGACGTCGGGCAGATCGTCGGCGACCTGATGGCGTACGACGGGATCGGTCTCGACGAACTCCTGGTCGACCTCTCGTGGGCCGCGCGGGACGCGCAGGAACTGAAAGACGTGAACGACGAGGTGTACACGGCGGCACGCGCCGCCAGCTTCTGACCGGCCGGCTCAACTCCTGGGAAGGCCGCAGGATCCGGGGTCCGGAGCGCCCCCCGCGCGCCCCGGACCGTGGACCCCCCATCCCCCCGCCGTCATTCGGCTCTTGGGTGCCGGGCGGAGCACGTGGTGAGTGTGCTGCCGTCGAGTGCCTCCGGCATATCGACCCCCAGTCGATGCCACAGGTTCGCCCGAAGGCATGACCAGTGCTCCTGTTCCGCCAATGGGCACGCCCCTGTGCCCGGTAGGCTCCCGGCACAGACAGCTTCGTCGGTAATCGTGCCGGTCCGCAGGGGTCGGGTGTTGCCAGCGGGTATTTGGCAACACCGGTCGGCCGGCGTGTTGTTGGGGGGATGGCCATCGAGCACGACGGATTCGGCGCGGAGTTACGCCGGCGCCGCATTGCGGCCGGTATGTCGCTGAGTGAACTGGCCGGCAAGGTGTACTGCAGCCGCAGCTTCCTCAGCCGCGTCGAGAACGGACGCCGCAGGGCGTCCCTGGAGTTGGCCCAGCTGTGCGACGAAGTGCTGGGCGCCAAGGGGGCGTTGGCCGGCCTGGCACCACCGCCCGGCATCGACGCGCTGCCGAGGGCCGTCCGCGGGGAGGCCGTCCGACTGGTCAAGTCCCCCGGAAAGAGAGCCCGTTCGGCCCCCGCGCAGGAACGGGCCGAGTTCCTGCGGCTGCTGCGGCGCGGCGATCTGAGTCATGCGGCCGGCGAGATGCGCGAGGCGGAGCGGTACTACACGGCCGCCTATCGCGGCGCCGCCGGGGACCCGAGGGCGCAGGCCGAGGCCGTGATCAGGCTGGCGCGCCGGTGGTCCGACCCCGGGCAGGTCGACCGTGAACTGATCCAGTCGATCAAGGGGTGCCTGGCCGCGCTGGAGGGCGACGTCGGTCCTGAGGCCGCTGGGCTGAGGTTGCGGCTCGAAGCGCATCTGGCGAAGAAGATGGCCCTGGCGGTCAGTCAGGACACCGCGGCGGGGCTCGCCGGTCCCGCCGAGGGCGCCCGGCTCGCCGAGGACACACTGCGCCGATTACCCGAGGGCGGCGACGACGAGGTGCGCTGCGAGGTCCTCACCGAATGCCGGTGGGCGCGCTACGACTTCATGAGCGCTCCCGATTCACTGGACCTCTCCGAGCGGTTGCGCGAGGCTACCGCCCGGCACGACTCGCCGTACTTCCGCGGTGAGGCGCTCATGGCCGTCGCCATCGACCAGTTGCGCAACGGCCGGATCTTCAGCGCCCTGGCCACCGCCAACCAGTACCGCAAGCACGCGGCGGACACCCAGAGCGCCCTGGCCCTCTGGCAGCGGCACACCCTCGACGCCCTGCTCGACCTGTGGCACGGCCGGTTCGACGCCGCCGCCGAGTGGATCTTCGTGGAGTCGCTGAAGTTCATCGAACTCCTCCGCGCCGACTACGCCGTACCGGCCGACAACCTGACACAGACCCGGCTCGGCCAGGCCTACTGGCTGCTGCGCCAACAGGGCCGTCTGGCCGAGCTGTTCACCTCCGACCTGGCCGGCGACGTCGAGCGCCACGCCTACTTCCCCGTCTGGCGCGCCGGGCTGGCCCTCGCCCTGTGCGAGACCGGGCAGCATGCCGAGGGGGCCGACTTCTTCCTCGGCTGTGTCGCCGACGTCGACCGGTTCCCGCCGTCGGGCTGGGCGGTCCCCGCGCTCGTCCTGCTGGCGGAGGTCTGCGCGGCACTGGACCTGGAGGGCGGATTCGAGGCCGAGTTGGCGCAGGCGGTGCCGGGGCTCCGTGCTCGTCTCGCACCGCACGACGGTGAGCAGATCGCCCTGGGCGGCTGGCCCACCGTCCTCGTCGGCCCGACCGCCCGGGCCTGCGGGCTGCTGGCGCTGGCGGCGGGGGAGCCGGAGACCGCCCTCGACCACTTCCGTCAGGCGGCGGTCCCGGCCCGCTCCTCGCAGCCCGAACTCGCCCGCCTCCGCCTGGCCCAGGCCCGCGCGACGCGCCGGACGGGCGGTCCGGGCAGCGAGCCGCACGCGGTCCGGCTGCTGCGGGAGGCGGCGCGCGGGGCGGAGACGTACGGCATGACGTCGCTCGGGGCACAGACCCTGGCGCTGCTGGAGGAGCCGGGGCGGGGGTGAGTGGCCGGGGCTGTCCAGCGGCCCCGGAAGCCGGTGGAGTTGGTGTGTGCGACCGGTGTTTATGCTGTGAACTAGGTCACATCTGGCGTCGCCTCGGGCGCCCCGCCCCGCCGCTCCCGTCGCGTCCCGGCCGCCACCCGAGCTGCCCTCTGCCCCGCACTTCACCGTGGGTAGTCAGCCAAAACGTCTTCGTGGGCGGGGTGTTGGGCGCACGGGCCGCCGGATTGTCTACCCGCGTAGTGTACTGAACGCCCTAAACGGCTCTGCCTGACGTGTTTGTGGCGTCCCTTGACCCGGGTCGGATGGCTCGGTTTCATAACTCACCAACTGCGCGGGGGGCTCGGGCGCCCGTCGGAAAACCGCAGCCCGTCTTTGGCGTACGTGCCGTGCTACGCCGCCAACTCTCCAGCTCTGTGCAGGCGTGTTGACGTATGCCCGCGATTCGACGCGTCACGCGCCACCCCGGAAAGGAAACCACCGGTGTCGCAGTTCCTCACCGCAGCCCGCCTCCATCGTCGCGCCGTCGGACACCGGTGGGTGAAGTGAGCAGGCACCGCGGTAGGTCCGCGCCGACCGGACCCGGTACCGGACGTGGCCGCAGTATCCGCGCCTCGCTCATCACGCTCGCGGTGGTGCCGGGGACGGCGATGGTGCTGCTGTGGCTCAGTGGCTCGTTCGCGCTGTTCGACCAGTGGCACAGCGCCAACAACGAGGGCGAGACGGCGAAGACCACCTACGCCCTGGTGCCCGCGGTCGGCGAGTTCCAGAAGGAACGGCAGCTGACGGTCGGCCTGTTGGCCTCGCACGGCAGCCGCACCGCGCTGGAGGCGCAGCGGCGCAGGACCGATGCCGTACTGGCCGGATTCCGCAAGGCGGACGCCGCCTCCGGCAGTGTCGGATCAGCCCAGTACCGGGCCCAGTTGGGCACCGTACGCAAGCGGCTCACCGCGCTGACCGCCGAACGGACCGCGGTCGACGCCGGGAAGAGCACCCGGCAGCAGGCCTACACCGCCTACTCCGACGCCGTGTCCTCGGCGCTGAACCTCTTCGGGACGCTGAGCTCCGACAACGGCGACGCGGCCACCGCGGCCGACGCCGGGCACGCCCTGGCCTTCCTGCGCGGCACCGAGGCCCTCTCGCAGGAGCAGGCCATCCTCGGCGGGGTCGCCGCGTCCGGGAAACTGAGCGTCCAGGAACGGTCGTCGCTCGCGGCGGCCGAGGCCGTCCGGGTCTCGGTGCTGACCAACGAGGTCGAGCCCTACCTGCCCACGGAGATGGGCGCGGCGCTCCAGAAGGTCATGGGCGGCCGGGACTGGGAGGCCATGGCGGCCTTCGAGACCGCCGTCGCATCGGCGTCCGCCGGGAACGACGGCACGATCGCGGTGCCGCACACCACGGCCGCCCGGGCGGCGGCGCCGACGCGGGTGACCGGCGGGGTGCAGGCGGTCGAGGGCCAGTTCCTGAACAAGGTCACCAGTGACTCCCAGGACCGGACCCACCAGGTGCTCGTCAAGGCCATGCTCGGCAGTGCCCTCGCCCTGGTCGCCGTACTCGCCGTCGCCCTGTTGTCCTGGCGCATCACCCGCTCCCTCCTCGGCCGGATGTCCGGCCTGCGCGCCGAGACCCTCGAACTCGCCGAGGAACGGCTGCCCGAACTGATCACCCGGCTGCGCACCCAGGGCAAGCGCGCCGAACTCGAGGACCTGCCAGAACTCGACTACGGCACCGACGAGTTGGGCAAGGTCGCCGACGCCTTCAACAGCGCCCAGCGGACCGCGGTGAGTGTCGCCCTGGAACAGGCCTCACTGCGGGAAGGTGCGCGGCTGGTCTTCCACAACATGTCCCGCCGTATCCAGCTCCTGGTGCACCGTCAGCTCACGGTCATCGACTCCATGGAACGCAAGGAGCAGGATCCCCAACTCCTCGCCGACCTCTACCGCGTGGACCACCTCGCCACCCGGATGCGGCGCAACGCGGAGAGCCTCACCGTGCTGTCCGGCGCGGCCCCTCGTCGCCGCTGGAAGCACGCCGTGCCGCTCGCGGACCTGCTGCGCAGCGCGGTCTCCGAGATCGAGGGCTACACCCGGGTCGTGGTCGAACCCCTCCCATCCATAGCGGTGTTGGGCCCGGCGGTCGGCGACACGATCCACCTCATGGCCGAACTCATCGAGAACGGCGTCACGTTCTCCCCGCCGCACACCGAAGTACGCGTCCGCGCGCTGCCGGTGGCGCAGGGGTACGCCGTCGAGGTCGAGGACCGGGGGCTCGGCCTCGCCGTGGACGAGTACGCGGCGGCCAACGAACTCCTGCACCACCCCAAGGACTTCAGCTTCACCACCCTCGGCGAGGACCCGCGCCTCGGCCTCTTCACGGTCGGCCACCTCGCCCAGCGCCACGGCATCACCGCCAGCCTCCAGGCCTCGTCCTACGGCGGCTCGCTCGCCGTCGTCGTACTGCCGCAGGCCCTCACGGAGCCGGTCGCCGACGGCGTACCGTCCCCCCTGGACGCCCGCGCGGAACGCCACCTGGCGTCGGTGGCCGGTTCCCCCACCGACCCGTTCCCGGCCCCGGGCCAGCCCACCGGCCCGGTCGGCGGCCCGCCCCGCACGGCGACGACGTCCGGCGGCATGCCGATGCGCACCCGCCGCACCCGGAACGCCTCGGCGGTGGGCCCTGTCGTCACCGCCACGACACCGTCCCACGAGGACACGGCCTCGTACGAGACCGCGCCCTCCTACGAAGCGGCGCCTTCCAACGAGGCCGGGCCTTTCGCCGGTTCTCGCGCTGGAGACACGGCGTCCGAGGGCCCGCGCACGGGAGATGCGCCGACGCCGGGTGACGTGCCGGCCGCCGGTTCGCGCGCGGGAGACATGCCGTCCGGGGGCTCTCGTGCCGGAGACGTGTCGTCCGCAGGGTCCCGAGCAGGGGACCTGCCCTCGACCGGTTCCCGAACGAGGGACCTGCCGTCCACAAGTTCACGCATCGGCGAGATGCGGGCCCTGGGGTCCCGCAAGGGGGGCGCGTCGTCCGCGGGTTCCCGAGCGGGGGAGACGCCGTCCCCGGGCTTCCAGGCGGGGGACACGCCATACGCGGGTTCTCGTACCGGGGAGATGCGGTCTCCGGGTTCGCAGGCGGGGGATGCGCCGTACACGGGCTCCCACACCGGCGGGACGCCGTCCGAGGGTTCCCGTGCCGGGGAGATGCCGTTCCCGGGTTCGCAGGCGGGGGATGCGCCGTACACCGGCTCCCACGCCGGCGGGACGCCGTCCGTGGGGCATCGCACCGGAGAGATACGGCCCTTCAGCTCCCGGGCGGGTGACGCACCCTCCGCGGGCTCCCGTGCCGGCGAGTCGCCGTACGCGGGCTCTCGCACCGGCGAGACGCCTCCCGCCGGGATTGGCGCCGGAGACGCGACCTCCGGTGGGTTCCGTGCCGGTGGCGGTGTGGTGCCCGGTGGTTCCCGTCCCGGCGGTGGCTCGTCGTCGCTCGGGGTTCGGGCTGGAGGCGTGCCCGGTGCGGGTGCCCGGAGTGGTTCCGGGCGGTTGCCGCGGCGGGTGCGGCAGGCGAATCTGGCGCCGCAGTTGCGGGACCGGGTCGTGGAAGCCGACGGTGACTACGGGCCGGGGCGGGAGGCGGAGCGGCGGCCGGAGCAGGCGCGGTCGATGCTCGCCGCGCTCCGGGACGGTACCCGTCGGGCCCGTGCGCAGGAGGAAGTGCCCATGCCCGCCTGGCCGTCGGCGATGGGCAGGGAAGGCTCCGCGTCCGGCCGCCCCGCCGCCCCGCAAGACGAGTTCCCGCCGGCCACCTGGCCCACCAGCCCGCCCGAGCGGCATCAGCTGCCCACCCGTCCCCGTCCGACAAGGAACAACCCATGACTGCGCCCAACACCACGCACGGCGGACTGGCCTGGCTGCTGGACAACCTGATCGAGCGGATCCCCGAGACCCTGCACGCCATCGTCCTGTCGGAGGACGGACTCCTCGTCGGCTCCTCCGAGAAGCTCGCCCAGGAGGACGCCGAGCAACTCGCCGCCATTTCCTCGGGAGTTCACTCGCTCGCGCTCGGCACCAGCCGTCACTTCGGCGGCGGCCGGGTGCAGCAGACCGTCATCGAGATGGATGATCTGTTCCTCTTCGTGACCACCGCGGGTGGCGGCGCCCGGCTCGCCGTACTCGCCTCCTCCGAGGTCGACGTCGGCAACGTCGGTTATGAAATGACCATGGTCGTGCGGCAGGTGGGGCAGTTCCTCAGCGCGGCCCCCCGGTTCCCGGAGTACAGCGGTGTGCCCTTCGCGGGTGAGCATGAATGAGACATTGGTCGGAGGAAGATCCCTGGGAGGACGAAGACCCCGCGCTGCTCGTCCGCCCGTACACGGTGACCGGCGGCCGCACCCCGACCGCCCACTCCGGCATCGAGCTGATCACCCTGATCAGCACGGTCCGGCCACCCACCCGCGATCAGCGACTCCAGCCCGAACAGAACCGGCTGCTCGCGCTCTGCCGCACCCCTACGGCGCTCGTGGAGGTCGCCGCCCGGCTCGATCTGCCCGTCGCGGTGATCCGGGTCCTCCTCGATGACCTGCTGGACAACGAACTCGTCTCCGTCTCCCCGCCCACCGCGGCCGGTACCCCCGACGCCCGTTTCCTTCAGGCAGTGATCGATGGCATTCGCAGAATCTGACCGCCGCGCCACCACCGTCGCGCCCAACGCCGCCACGGCCAAGATCCTCGTCGCGGGCGGCTTCGGCGTCGGCAAGACCACGCTCGTCGGCGCGATCAGCGAGACGACGCCCTTGCGCACCGAAGAACTCATCACCGAGGCCAGCGTCGGCATCGACAACCTCGCCGGCGTCGAGCAGAAGACCACGACCACGGTCGCCATGGACTTCGGCCGGATCACGCTGAGTTCGGCCCTCGTGGTCTATCTCTTCGGCGCCCCGGGCCAGGACCGGTTCTGGTTCATGTGGGACGACCTGTCCCGCGGCGCGCTCGGCGCGGTCGTCCTCGCCGACACCCGGCGGCTGGAGAGCTGTTTCCCGTCCGTCGACTTCTTCGAGCACCGCGGCATCCCCTTCGCCGTGGGCGTCAACTGCTTCAACGGCGTCTGCGAGGAGGACCCCGAGGAGATCCGCACCGCCCTCGACCTCGCCCCCGACATCCCGCTCGTCCTGTGCGACGCCCGCGACCGCGAGTCGGTCAAGTCGGTCCTGCTCGCCCTCCTCGAACACGTCATGCGCGGCCTGGCGGTGGAGGCGTCGGGCGACCACCGCCAGTCGGTGTAGCCGCACGGCCGGGCCTCCGGTCGTACGGCCAACCCTGCGGTTCTACGGTCAGGAGGGCTTCGTCGCTGTCACAGCGGTCGCGGTCAGCGTGCCGTCGCACTCAGCGAACTGCCCGTCGTCGAGGGCGACTTGGTGTTTCCCGGCGCCGGGCAGTCCGATCACCATCGTCGGGTAGACCACCGGCGCCGAACCGGACTCGCAGTAGCCGTCCCCTTCACCCTGCACCTGTACGAAGGTCAGCTTCAGCCAGGCCTGGCCGCCGGGCGACAGCTTCACGGGGGAGGCGGAGCCGGTGGGGGTGACCTTCAGGGGGACGTTGAGCTCGGGAGAGCCGTTCGCGGCGCCGGCGACCGTGGGGTGACCCTGGAGGACGCACGACGTGGCGGTGGTGTTGGTGAACTGGACGATCGCCGCCCCGGTTCCGGTGCCCTGCGGCCGGTCGGCGGCCTGATAGGCGATCGCCTTGAGCGAGGCCGCCGCACACGTCTTCACCGCGGTGCCCGCGGTCCCGGACGACCCGGTGGAGCCGGAGGTCCCCGTGGATCCCGTGGATCCGGACGATCCCGTGGACCCGGAGGCCCCCGTGGAGCCGGAGGAGATGGGGGACGCGGTCGCGGTCGGCGTCTGTGACGACGACCCGTCGGACCCGGTGTCCGTGTCGCCCGGCTGGCATGCCGTCATCACCAATGCCGCCGACAGCGCGGCCGTCGCCAGCGCGGCCCTGCGGATGCTGCTCTTCTGCATGACGTCCCCCGAGTTCGGTTCGTGCGACCGGACGTGCCGGTATTTCGGCGGGGGAGACAGTTCAGGTCGTACGCCCGGTTTCCTCTGTGCGTTCGCTGTGTCCTTGCTGTGACGAGATCAAGGCTGGATCAGGACGACTCGGTCGGCTGCATGACCGCACGGGCCGCGTCGAGGAAGGCCAGCCGGTTGTCCTCCAGGTAGTCCCGCACGCTCTCACCGTCGGGCAGGCCCCACCACACGGTCTGGTTGAGGTCGAGGAAGTACCGGCGAGCCGCCTCGTGCACCGGGAGCGGGAACTGAATGCGGACCAGCCGTTCCACGACCCAGAGCCGGTTCATGACGTCCTGGGCCGTGAGCTTCCACGGGGTCGTGTCGTCCCACTCCGGCGGCCGGGCGAAGGCCACCCGCTCCGCCTCGGCCCCGACCTCGACGAACCGCTCCAGCAGCGCGAGCCGCTCCGCGCGCCGGGCTTCCGCCAACTCCGTTTGCCGGTGCCGCTGTTGAGCGCGCTCGGCGGACCGCTGAGTCGTGAACTGGACGAGGAAGGACAGCACGCCGCCGAGGGCCACGCCGCCGAACGACGTGAGGGACAACCAGACCTGACCGGACACGGCGGCCATCGTGCCATGTCCGGGGTCTCCAACGCCCGCCCCTCACCCACAAGTTGGCGCGTCAGTCGGTCGGCTTCTCCGTGTCGAAGCTCGCGAAGTACGCCGCCGCCATGTCCTCGTCGCCGTGCCCCTGTGCCGCCGCTCGCGCGAACCGTTCCGCGCCCGCCGCCGCCACATCCAGCCGTACGCCGTTGGCCGCGCCCGCCTGCACGATCAGGCGGGCGTCCTTCTCCGCCGTCGTGACCGCGAAACTCGCCGGTGTGAGCTGGTCGCCCAGGATCGCGGCGGACTTGGCGTGCAGGTAGCCCATGTCGAGGGGGCCGCCCGCGATGAGGTCGAGGAAGCTCTGCGGATTCACGTCCAGGCCCTTGGCGAGGGCCAGGGCCTCGCCGGCCGCGTTCGTCACGGCCAGCACCCAGCTGTTGGCCACCAGCTTCAGGCGGGTCGCGGTGGCCGCAGCACCGTCCTCGCCGATCCACATCGTGCGCGCGCCGACCGCGTCGAAGACCGGGGTGACGGTCTCGCGGCCGGACTCCGGGCCCGCCGCCAGGACCGTCAGCTGACCGGCCTCGGCGGGCTGGCGGGTGCCGAGCACGGGGGCGTCGTAGAAGACGAGTTCGTGGCGGCCGGCGAACGCGGCCAGTTCGGTCACCGATTCGAGACCCGAGGTCGTCGACTGGATCCACGCGGTGCCCGGGCGCAGGACGGGCGCGGCCTCGCGCATCACATCGAGGACGGTGTCGCCGTCGTAGAGCATGGTGAGGATCACGTCCGCGTCGCGCACGGCCTCCGCCACGGTGTCGGTGACGTGCGCGCCGTCGGCGGACAGCGGTTCGGCCTTGGCGCGGGTGCGGTTCCAGGCGCGGACGGTGTGTCCGGCGCGCGCGAGGTTGCGGGCCATCGCGGCGCCCATGATGCCGGTGCCCAGGACGCCTACGGTGAGCTTCTCGGTGGTCATGACTCGGCTTTCGTCCTCGACGGTGTTGTCGAGGACCAGGGTGCCAGGGTGACGCGCGCCCGGCCTCAGGCGGGGCGCACGGCACCCGCCGGCTTCGGGCCGGGCACCCGGCACCCGTCCTCGGCACCCGTCCCGGGCACGCGGCCTGCCGCCTTGGGCCGGGCGTGCGGTACCCGTCACTTCTGACCGTGCGCGTGTTCCCGCACCCGGCTTCGGGTCGGGCGCCCGGCACCGGCCGGTTCTGGGCGCCCGTAAGCCGCCGCGCGTCAGCTGGTGATCGTGAGTTGTCCTCCGTAAGCCGTCGCACGCCCGGCCTTCCGACCGGGCGCACGGCGTTCGAAGGCTTCGCCCGTCAGCCCGTGACCGTGAACCAGGTCGAGCGGGACTTCTGCCACTCCGGGTGGGTGAGGTCCTTCGCCTCGGTGCCGTCGGCGTAGAGGTCGGCCGAGCCGTCGTCGGTGATCAGTTGGGCGCGGGCGCCCGATGCCGAGAGGTCGGGGACGTCCACGACCGCCTCCCAGGCGCCCGGGTCCGTGGTCGGCAGGTCGCGCAGCTTGACCGGCTTGTCGGCCGCGTTGCCGGTCCAGGAGTAGAGGGCGTACGGGTCGGAGTTGTCGTCGGCGGCCCAGGAACCGGCGACGATCAGGTACTGGTTCGCCGCGTTCTTGCGGATGTCGCGCACGGAGAGACCACCGAGGTCCAGCTCGACCGGTGTGCCGAAGGTAGCCGCCGTGCCGTTCGCGACCACCTTGTCGATGTTGGTGACGGGGACCAGGAGCGCCTTGCCGCCCGCGACCGCAGGGGCCAGCGGCGCGCGGAAGCCGATGTACGCCGTGGTCGTCGAGCCGGGCGCGAACTCCAGGCCCTCCACATTGAATCCGTCGATCTCCTTGGGGATCTCGCCGTCCGCGGTGCCTGCGGCGAAGCCGTACCTGTTGCCGTTCGCCTTGTCCCAGGCCACCAGGTCGTCGCGCAGCTTGCCGTACGAACTGCCGTAGGAGAGCGCGGTGTTGGCGCCGGTGCCGGTCACCTTGGTGGTGAAGACCGTGTTGCGGGCCGCCTTGTACTCGCCGTCCTTGTTGTTGCCGAGCGAGCCCGTCCAGTAGATCGTGTCGCCGACGCGGGCCGCGCCCTCGATGTCGATCTCCTTGTCGACGCCGATGCCGTCGCTGAAGTCCCAGGTCTTCAGCGGAGCGCCGGACGCCGAACGGTCGTACAGGCGCAGGACGTTGGACTCGTCATCCGCTACGACGATGTAGCCGCCGCCCACGTCGACCGCGGCGGAGGCGTCGCTGGAGCCGGTCAAGTAGCGGCTGTCGGCGGGCTGTTGGACCGCAGCTGAGGCCGCGTAGTGCAAAGTCTTGGTGGCCGTCTTGCCGCCGAGGCCGGTGACCTTCACGGTCAGGTCGGTGTAGCCCTGCGCGGCCGCCGCGACGGCGAGTTGACGGGTGGCGCCGGTGCCGGTGACGGTCACCGCGCTCGTCGGCGCCACGGACGTCTTGCTGCTCTTGCTCGCCGCGACCGTCAACGCGCCGGCGTCCGCGCCGCTCTGGGCGACCGTCACCTGGACCGTCGGATCGCCGACCGCGCCGACCGCGCCCGACAGGTAGGTGGCCGAGAGGGAGATGGTCGGTGTGCCGTAACTCGCCGCGTGCGCCTGGCTGTTCGGGCCCAGGGTCAGGCTCAGGGCCGCGAGGGCGAGGCAGCTGCCCGCCACGGCGACCGTCCTGCGCCCGCTGGAGAAAACTCCGTTGGAAGATGCGTAGTCCTGCACTGGGACCCCTTCGTCGGCTCGGTGTCGACGAGAAGGCTCAGTGGATCTCACCAACTTGGCGCGGCGCGGGCCGGTCCTGAGGGTGAACAACGGCGGACGGGCCGAGGGAGCGTTCCACGACCCGGGCCAGGTGACGGGTGAAGACCTCCTGCGTGTCGGGGGTCAGGGTGCGCAGCGCGATCAGCGCGGTGATCACGACGTCGCACAGTTCGGCCTGGACGTCGTCCCAGGTGTGGGTGACGCCCTTGCGCGGGTTCTGGCCGGTCACCCCGATGACCGCCTCGGAGACCTCGCCCACCTCCTCGGACAGCTTCAGGATGCGCAGGAGGAGCCCCTCCCGGCCGTCGAGGGGACGGTTCGTGTCCACCCAGGTCCAGAGGTCCTCGATACCGGTCCAGAGCTCGGTGGGCTGGTCCTTCTGATCGCTCATGGACCCAGCCTGCCAGCACGGCCCGGCTCGTCGGACCGCGCCCTACCTGCCGAAGAGGGCCTCCGCCTCGTCGAACAGCGTCTTCTGCCCGAACTCCGCCGACGCCGACTCCCGCACGCGCCGGTTGCGCATACCGACCACCACGGCCGTCGCCGCCCCGGTCACCGCGAGCGCCACCGGGACCATCCAGTTCCGGTTCACCGCGTGGCCGAGCGCGTGGTCCAGGGAGATACGGCCCGGGCCCGTGACCGCGAGGCCGGCCGCGGTCAGGGCGAGGGAGGCCGCGTACTCGTAGCCGCCGGCCGCCGCGAAGAAGCCGTTGGGCGCGCTGACCGCGGCGGCGCCGGCCATCGCACCGGCCGCCGCCGCGCCCGCCGCCGGGGTCGCCAGCCCGAGCGCGAGCAGCGCGCCGCCGCCCGCCTCCGCGAGGCCCGCCATCGTGGCGCTCTGTCTGCCGGGGGAGTAGCCCATCGCCTCCATGGCCGCGCCGGTGCCCTCGATCCCGCCCCCGCCGAACCAGCCGAACAGCTTCTGCGAGCCGTGCGCGGCCAGCACCCCGCCGGTACCCAGCCGGAGCAGCAGCAGGCCCAGATCTTGTCGGTCGTAACAGGTCACGATGGCTCCCCGGGCGGACGGCGCGGACGGTCGCTCCACCGTCGCACCTGCGACCTGCGGCGGGCCTGCGGGGACCGCCGTTCGGGTGGCGGGCCCCGGGGAACGGTGTGAGTCTGGCCCGCATGACGATTCAGCCAGCCAAACTCAGCGATCCGGCCGTCCGGGCCTTCGTCAGCGCCGTCAACGCCCATGACCGCGACGCCTTCCTGGCGCTGCTCGCGCCCGGCGCGACGATGGCCGACGACGGCTCGGACCGCGACCTCGACGAGTGGATCGACCGGGAGATCTTCTCCTCCCACGGCCACATGGAGGTCGACCGCGAGTCGAACGGCGGCCGGGCCCTCGTCGCCCGCTACTCCAACGACGCGTGGGGCGAGATGCGCACCCGGTGGAGCTTCACGGTCGGCGAGGACGGCAGGATCGCCCGCTTCGAGACCGGGCAGGCCTGACCGACGTAGAAGGCGCCGCCCCGATGTAAAAACCCTTGCCTTGGTGTGCACTCCAACTCCTAGTGTCCGCAGGCATGGAGACGAACATCAGGACCCTGGGACGCACCGGTATCGACGTGAGCGCTCTCGGCTTCGGCTGCTGGGCCATCGGCGGCGAGTGGCAGGACACGAGCGGGCAGCCGCTGGGCTGGGGCAGGGTCGACGACGAGGAGTCCGTACGGGCGGTCCGGCGCGCCCTGGACCTGGGGGTCACCTTCTTCGACACAGCCGACACCTACGGCGCCGGGCACAGCGAACGCGTCCTCGGCCGGGCGCTCGGCAAGCGCCGGGACGACGTGGTCCTCGCCACCAAGTGGGGCAACGTCTTCGACGAGGACACCCGCACCCTCACCGGCTCCGACGACTCCCCGGAGTACGCCCGCCGCGCGCTCACAGCGTCGTTGGAGCGGCTGGGCACCGACCACGTCGACCTCTATCAACTCCACCTCTCCGACGCCGACTTGGGGCGCGCCGCCCAACTCCGCGACCAGTGTGAGGAGTTCGTGAGCGAGGGGCTGATCCGGGCCTACGCCTGGAGCACCGACGACCCCGCGCGCGCCGCCGTCTTCGCCGAGGGGGAGCACTGCGCGGCCGTGCAGCACGCGGCGAACGTGTTCCAGGACGCACCCGAAATGTTCGCGCTGTGCGAGGAGTTGGGGCTCGCGTCCATCAATCGCAGCCCGCTCGCCATGGGCCTGCTCACCGGCAAGCAGGCCGCCGGGCGGACCCTGGAGGCCGGCGACATCCGCAATACCCCGCCCGCCTGGATGCAGGGCTTCAGGCAGGGCGCCGGGGCGGACGAGGACTGGGTCGCCCGGGTCGACGCCCTGCGCGAGATCCTCACCTCCGAGGGCCGCACCTCCGCCCAGGGCGCCCTCGCCTGGCTGTGGGCCCGCAGCCCCCGCACCGTCCCGATCCCGGGCTTCCGCTCGGTGGCGCAGGCCGAGCAGAACGCGGGCGCGATCACGAAGGGGCCGCTCACCGCGGAGCAGTTGGCGGAGATCGACCGGGTGCTGGGGCGGTGAGCGGCTCACCGCCGGTCCGTCGGCCTCGGCCGTACGAGAACGCCGGGTGATCGCCGAAGGACCGCTCACCGCCGGGCAGTTGGTCGGGGTCGACCGGGTGCTGGGGCGGTAAGCGGCTCAACGGGATGGCGATCGTGGGCGGTCGGCTCTTGCCGTGGGGCACTGTGGGCGCGGCGGCGGAAGAACGGCTCGCCGCCAGGCGGCCGGCCTCGGCCGTACACGATCGCGAGGGTGATCGCCGAAGGACCGCTCACCGCCGGGCAGTTGGTCGAGGTCGACCGGGTGCTCGGGAGGTGAACGGCCCCTTGGGGACCGCGGGACCAGAGGTCCACGGGTGGGCTCAGTAGCCCTGGTTGCCGTACTGCGCGAACTGCTGGCCGGAGTCGCTCCGCTGGGGGGCGAACTGGCCGGTGCCGCGGCCCTGTTCGGTCAGCGTGATCTGGCCGGCCTTGATGGTGGCCAGGCGCGGCGCGCGGCGGGCGATCGACGAGTCGTGGGTGACCATGATGAAGGTCAGCCCGTACTCGTGCCAGAGGCCTTCGAGCAGGCCCATGATGTCGTCGCGGGTGCCCTCGTCGAGGTTGCCGGTGGGCTCGTCGGCGAGCAGCACCTTCGGCTTCTTGACCAGCGCGCGGGCGATCGCCACGCGCTGCTGCTGGCCGCCGGAGAGCTCGGACGGGGCGTGCTTGAGACGGTCGCCGAGGCCCACCGAGGTGAGGGCCTCCGCGGCCCGCTCGCGGCGTTCCGCCGGCTTGACGCCGAGCGGGACCAGGGCCGTCTCGACGTTCTCCTGCGCGGTGAGCGTCGGGATGAGGTTGAAGGACTGGAAGATGATGCCGATCTTCTCGGCCCGCAGCCGGGTCAGCTTGGCCTCGCTGATGGTGGCGAGGTTGACGTCGTCGAGTTCGACACTGCCCTCGGTGGGGCGGTCCAGGCCGCCGATCATCTGGAGCAGCGTCGACTTGCCGCCGCCGGTGGGGCCCTGGATGACGAGCTGGTCGCCGTCCTCGATCGTCAGGTCGACGCCGCGCAGCGCCTCGACCGTTTCCTTGCCCCGCGTGTAGCGCTTGGTGACGCCGGTGAGCTTGTACATGGGATCTCCGTCGATACGTCCGTGAAGAAGAAGGGAGTTGGGGCGCCGCCTCCCGGGGGGAGTGGAGGCGGCGCCCCGGATCAGGGGGCGGCAGCGGCTAGGAGACGCTGCGCAGGGCGTCCGCCGGGCGCATCCGGGAGGCGCGCCAGCCGCCCATCGCGCCGGCGATCAGACCGCCGGTGACGGCCAGGCCCACCGCGAGGGCGATGGTGGTCAGCGAGACCGGCGCGTTGAGGGCGATCTCCAGGGTGTTCTGGGTGGCCTGCTGGCCGGGGCCGCCGCCCTGACCGCCGCCGGGGCCGCCCTGGCCGCCACCGCCGCCGGTGCTGCCGAGCTGCGCCGTCAGCTTGGGGCTGATCGCGGTGACCGTGTAGGCCGCCGCGAGGCCCAGCGCGATACCGAGACCGCCGCCGATCAGGCCGTTGACCATGGACTCGCCGACGACCTGCCGGGTGACCTTGCGGCTCGGCCAGCCGAGCGCCTTCAGGGTGCCGAACTCACGCACCCGGCGGGACACGGCGGAGGAGGTGAGCAGCGCGGCCACCAGGAACGCGGCGATCAGGACCGCGATGGACAGCCACTTGCCGACGCTGGTCGCCAGGTTGGAGGCGGTGGACAGCGAGCCGGACACGGTGGAGGCGAGATCGGCGGAGGTGGTGACCGTCGTACCCGAGATGTTCTTCTGGATCGTCGACTTGACGGCCGAGATCTGCTTGGAGTCGGTCGCCTTGACGTAGATCGTGGTGACCTTGTTCTTCGAGTCGCCCAGCGTCTGCGCCTGCTTCAGCGGCAGGTACACGTCGATCGTGGACTCGCTGCTGTTGGGCGTCGCGATGCCGATGACCGTGAACTTGGTGCCGGAGATCTTGAAGGTCGAACCGACCTTGTACTTCTTCGACTTGGCGTACGACTTGCTGACGACGGCGACCTTCGCGTTGGTCTGCGCGGTCGTGAACGTCTTGCCGGTGGTGATCTTTGACGTGGACAGCGGGCCGAGCGTCTGGTTGGTGACGTCGATGCCGGCGACCGAGTACGAGTTCACGTTGAAGTTGGCGCCGCCGCCCTGCACTTGGGGCGCGCCGGTGCTGCTGGTTCCGCCACCGCCGCCGGGGCCGCCCTGCTGCGAACCGGAGGAGGAACCGGACGTGGTGGAGGACTTCGCCTTGCCCTGGGTGAAGGAGCCGTCGACCTTGGTGACGTTCAGCGTGAGCGCGCCGACCGCCGCGGACACGCCCTTCTGCGAGCCGACCTTGGTGACAAGGGAGGACGCGAGGGCCTGGCCGCCCTGCGTGTTCACCCGGTCCGAGCTCTGCGAGCTGCTGCTGGAGGAGGTGGCGCCGAACTTGAAGCTGGGACCCTGCGAGCTGCCGGCCTTGGGGGCCGACTGCGCCTTGGTCACGGTCATGTCAGTTCCGAGACCGTAAAGAGACTTGAGGACCTTGTCCTGAGCCTGATTCATGCCGGCCGACACCGAGTTGACGGTGATGACCAGCGCGATACCGAGCGCCAGACCCATGGCGATGACCAGGGCCGCCTTCTTGCGCCGGCTCAGCTCGCGCTTGAGATAGATGCCAAACATCCCATTCCCCAAAGGTTCTTGGCGCCCGCTGTGGGCGCGGCCACAAGCTATGGAGAAACCTTTGAGTCGACCTGAGTAAAGGATGTGTCTGGCCTGAGAAAAAGACGCCCGAAATCAGAATTGTGTCAGACAGCTCATTCCTAAGCTGCGGACGGCTTCCTGCCAGGAAACCGCAGTTCAATGGCGTGTTGGTGTGGGGTGCCGCGCGTTCGCGGCGGCTTCTTTTCGCCACCCCCGCCGTGCACCGCCCGCCTCCGATTTTGTACGGTCCCCGGATGCGCGATTCCTCTCGGCTCACCCGGCGTGCCGCCCTCGGTCTGACCGCCGCCGCCCTTCCCGTGGCGGCGGCCGCTCCCGCGTCCGCGGCGACAGCGATAGGCGGTGAGCGTCTGGCCCGCGACGGGATCCAGACGAGTGGTGCCACCGGTCTGCCCAAGAAGCTCACCGCCCGTTCCTGGCTCGTCGCCGACCACAAGACCGGCGAGGTGCTCGCCTCGTACCGCGCGCACCAGCGTCTCGCGCCCGCGTCCACGCTGAAGATGCTGTTCGCCGACACCGTGCTGGGGAAGTTCGAGCGGACCCGGACCTACCGGGTCACCGACGCCGACCTCGCCGACGTCCCCTCCGGCTCCAGCCTGGTCGGCGTCAAGCCCGGCATCACCTACACCGTCCACCAGTTGTGGCAGGGCGTGTTCCTTCGCTCCGGCAACGACGCCGTGCATGTGCTGTCCCACATGAACGGCGGGATCGCCAAGACCGTCGCCGAGATGCAGGCCAAGGCGAAGGACCTCCAGGCCCTGGACACCCATGTGGTGAGCCCGGACGGCTTCGACCACCCCGGGCAGGTCTCGTCGGCGTACGACCTCACGCTCTTCGCCCGGCACGGCCTGCACGACGACGACTTCGGCGCCTACTGCGCCACCAGGACCGCGAACTTCCCGGCCGGCGGCAAGAAGACCTTCCAGATCCAGAACACCGACCGCCTGCTCACCGGCGCCTACGGACTGCGCCCGTACACGGGCATGATCGGCGTCAAGAACGGTTACACCAGCCACGCCGGGAACACCTTCACGGGCGCCGCCACCCGCGACGGCCGCACCCTGCTGGTCACCGTGATGCACCCGGCCAACGGCGGCAACGAGGTCTACAAGGAGACCGAGGCGCTGCTCGACTGGGGCTTCGGCAAAGGGAGTTCGGCCAAGGCGGTGGGCACGCTGGTCGACCCGCTGAGCGAGGGCGGGGCGAGCGCGAGCCCGACGCCGTCGGGGGGCACCAAGGGTGCTCCGGGGGCCACGGGCGCTGCGGCCTCGGCGGAGGACGGCACGTCACCGTGGCGGCTGCTGGAGGGCGCGGCCGGGACGGTGGTCCTGCTCGCGGGCGGCGCGTTCGCGCTGCGCCGGCGGCGGGCGGCCGTAGCGGCGGCGAAGTCCCGGGAGGACGACGGGAGTTGAACTGTGCGACAGCCGTTCCACCGCCCGGTGCGAAACCCCGCGGTCCCACGCGAGGTCCACCCCCACCCGGGCAGTGGAACGGCTGCCGCCTCCCCCCTCGGGTTGGCCTGCGGAAGCTCCGTGCTCCAACTGTGAAGCTTTGGTGGAGAAGAGTTGAGCATAAGTCAGTAACCGGGCGCAATGGTGCGGACGGTCAAATTCCGTTTGTGCAACTTGCCTCAGCCGCGGCCCACATACGGCATCGCGGTCGCCAATACCGTCGCGAACTGCACATTCGCCGCCAGCGGCAGCTCCGCCATGTGCCGCACCGTGCGCGCCACATCCGCGACGTCCATCACCGGTTCCGGGGCTACCACCCCGTTGGCCTGCAACGCCCCGGTCTCCATCCGCCGCGTCATGTCCGTCGCCGCGTTCCCGATGTCGATCTGTCCGACCGCGATCGAGTACGGCCGCCCGTCCAGCGACAGCGATTTGGTGAGCCCCGTCAGCGCGTGCTTGGTCGCCGTGTAGGCCACCGAGTGCGGCCGGGGCGTGTGCGCGGAGATCGACCCGTTGTTGATGATCCGCCCGCCCTGCGGCGCCTGCTCCTTCATCTGCCGGAACGCGGCCTGCGCGCACAGGAACGCCCCGTTGAGGTTGGTGTCCACCACATGCCGCCACGCGTCGTACGGCAGCTCCTCCACCGGCACCCCGCCGGGCCCGAAGGTCCCCGCGTTGTTGAACAGCAGGTCCACCCGCCCGAACCGCTCCACGGTCGCCGCGAACAGCCCGGCCACGTCCTCCGGCCGCGCCACATCGGTCGCCACGGCGAGGGAGGCACCCTCGGGCACCAGCGCGGCAGTCTCCTCCAGCGTCCCGGTCCGGCGCCCGGCCAGCGCCACCGACCAGCCCGCGCCCAGCAGTTCCACGGCGACCGCGCGGCCGATCCCGGAGCCCGCGCCGGTCACCACGGCGATCCTCGATTGCTCAGCGTTCATGCACCGCAGCCTACGAGCCGGACTCAGCCCTCCTGCGGGTACCGCACCCCGATCCGCTCCCGCACCGCGTCCAGCGTGCGCATCACCGCGAGCGTGCCCTCCAGCGGCACCAGCGGCGACTCGGTCTCCCCGGCCCGCAGCGCCCGCATCACCTCGGCCGCCTCGTGCCGCAGCGTGTTGCGCGGCCCGTCCGCCGGGTCGAGGACGAACTCCTCGGGGTCACGGCCGTCCCGGTGCAGCACGAACCGCTCCGGGTGGAAGAAGCCGTCCGGGATGTCGATCCGGCCCAGCGAACCGGTCACCGACGCCGAGGTCCCCGTACCGCCGACGATGGAGCAGTGCAGCGCGGCCAGCGCGCCGCTGTCCCAGGAGAACAGGGCGGCGGTCTGGAGGTCGGCACCCTCGGGGGAGAGCACGGCCGAAGCCTTCACATCGGCGGGCTCACCGAGCAGCAGGTGCGCGAACGACACCGGGTACACCCCGAGGTCCAGCAGCGCGCCCCCGCCCTGCGCCGGGTCCCGCAGCCGGTGCGAGGGCGGAAACGGTCCCGCGAGCCCGAAGTCGGCCTGGACGGTGCGCACTTCACCGATCGCGCCGTCGTCGACGAGCGCCTTCAGCCGCCGTACCAGCGGATTGCAGTACATCCACATGGCCTCCATGAGGAAGCTGCCGCGGTCGGCCGCCAGGGCGACGAGTTCGTTCGCCTCACGGGAGTTGAGGGTGAAGGCCTTCTCGACGAGCACGTTCCGCCCGGCCTCCAGACAGAGACCGGCCGCCGCGCGGTGCGCCGAGTGCGGGGTGGCGACGTAGACGACATCGATGTCCCCGTCCTGCGCCAGCGCGGCCCAGTCGCCGTAGGCCCGCTCGATCCCGAACCGGTCCGCGAACGCCTTCGCCGACTCCTCCGTCCGCGAGGCCACCGCGACCACCTCGGCGTCCGGCAGATCCACCAGCGCCGCCGTGAACGCGGCGGCGATCCCGCCGGTCGCCAGGACTCCCCAGCGCACGTTCTCTTCCGTCATCGCGGCCCCACCCTCGCTCACCAGTACCTCGGCACCCTGTACGAGCTGAGAGCATAGGTGGCGGACCGGCCAGGGAGGGAGGGGCACATGCCCGAGCAGGAGGCGCAGGCACCGGCCGCGCAGCAGTCCGCCGTACCGCCGTCGTCGCTCAGGGCGACCCGCCGAGCGGGCCTCCTCGTGATCCTCGTCCTCGGCGGCCTCACCGCGACACCCCCGCTGTCGATGGACATGTACCTCCCCGCCCTCCCGGAGGTCACCCGCTCCCTGCACGCGCCCGCCGCGACCGTCCAGCTCACCCTCACCGCGTGCCTCGCCGGCATGGCGCTCGGGCAGCTGGTGGTCGGCCCGATGAGCGACCGCTGGGGCCGCAGACGCCCGCTGCTGACCGGCCTCGCCGTCTACGTCGTCGCGACCGCCCTGTGCGCGGTCGCGCCGAACGTCGAGTCCCTGGTCACCTTCCGCCTCCTCCAGGGCCTGGCGGGCGCGGCCGGAATAGTGATCGCGAGGGCCGTCGTCCGCGACCTCTACGACGGCGTCGCGATGGCCCGCTTCTTCTCCACCCTCATGCTGGTCTCCGGGGTCGCCCCCATCGTCGCGCCGCTCGTCGGCGGCCAGATCCTCCGGGTGACGGACTGGCGGGGCGTGTTCGTCATCCTGACCTTCGTCGGTGCGGCCCTCGCGGTCCTCGTCTGGACCCGCCTCCCCGAGACCCTCGCACCCGCCGACCGGCACGTCGGCGGCACCGGCGAGGCCCTGCGCTCCATGCGCCGCCTCCTCGCCGACCTCCCCTTCACCGGCTACATGCTCACCGGCGGCTTCGCCTTCGCCGCCCTGTTCGCCTACATCTCCGCGTCCCCCTTCGTCGTCCAGGAGATCTACGGCGCCTCCCCGCAGACCTTCAGCCTGCTGTTCGGCGTCAACTCGGTCGGGCTGGTCGCGGTCGGGCAGATCAACGGCAAGCTGCTGGTCGGCCGGGTCTCCATGGACAAGGTGCTGGGCGCGGGCCTGGCGGTGGTGGTAGCCGCGGCGACAGCCCTGCTCCTGATGGCGACGGGTGCGTTCGGCGAGGTGGGCCTGGCCCCGGTGGCCACGGCCCTCTTCGTCCTCATGTCCGCGATGGGCGTGACCCTCCCCAACGCCCAGACCCTCGCCCTCATGCGCACCAAGCACTCCGCGGGATCGGCCTCCGCCCTGCTGGGCACCTCGTCCTTCCTCATCGGCGCGGTCGCCTCCCCCCTCGTCGGCATAGCGGGCGAACACACCGCCGTCCCGATGGCCGTCGTCCAACTGGCGGCCGCACTGGTGGCGGTGGCCTGCTTCGTGGGAATGTGCCGTCCCTGGAACACCCGTACGACTCCGGAGGGAGTGGGCAGCTGAGCGCCCCGAGACTGCGCAGCGACACACCGGAACGAGCGGGCCTCGACCCCGGGGAACTCCGGCACCTCGTCCGGGAGGTCCACGACCTCACCACCGGCGACCGCCCCTGGGCGGCGGGCACCGTCGTGGTCGCCGGCCGCGGCCCGGTGATCGCCGTGGAGGAGGCGGCGGGCTGGGCCGTACGGTATGCGGCCTACGACCCCGAGACGGACCGGGGCGTCGAGCTTCCGCCGGCCTCCCGCGTCCCGGCAACGGTCGACACCCCCTTCGACCTCGCCTCTCTCACCAAGCTGTTCACATCGGTCGCCGCCATGCAGCAGATCGAGCGCGGCACCCTCGGCATCGACGCCCGCGTCGGCGCCTACCTCCCGGACTTCCGCGCCGCCGCCCGCCACGACATCACCGTCCGCCAGCTCCTCACCCACACGTCCGGCCTGCGCCCCGAACTCCCGCTGTACGACTGCGCGGACGACGCGGAACGGCTGGCGATGCTGCGGGCGGAGGCGCCGGTGCGGGAGCCCGGCGAGTATCTGTACTCGGACCTGAACCTCCTCCTGCTCCAGTTCGTCCTGGAACGCGTCAGCGGCCGCACCCTCGACGTCCTCGTCCACGACGGCATCACCCGCCCCCTCGGCATGACCGCCACCGACTTCGGCCCCTGCCCCGGCGCCGCGGCCACCGAGGACCAGCGCCGCCCCTGGGCCAAGGCGGACCGCGGAATGCTGCGGGGCGTGGTCCACGACGAGAACGCCTGGGCACTGGGGGGCGTGGCGGGCCACGCCGGCCTCTTCTCGACCGGCCGCGACCTGGCGGTCTTCTGCCGCACGCTCCTGGCCGGGGGCTCCTACGGCCCCGCCCGCATCCTGGGCGCGGACTTCGTGGAGCTGATGCTGACCCCGCCGGGGCTCGGCTTCGCCGTCGACCAGGCCTGGTTCATGGGGGAGTTGGCGGGGCGGGGAGCGGTGGGCCACACGGGCTTCACGGGGACGTCGCTGGTGCTGGATCCGGCGACGGACACGTTTCTGGTGCTGCTGGCGAATACGGTGCATCCACGGAGACGGGGGGCGGACAGCGGGCCGAGGGCGGCGGCGGGGACGAGGGTGGCGCGGGCGGTACGGGGTTTTTGAGCCGAACCTTTCAACATCCGAGTCGGGTGGTGGGTGGGCATAGGTGCCGGGGGTCTGGGGGCGGAGCCCCCAGGGGCGGCGGCACGGACCCGGGGCCACTTAGAATCGGCGGGTGAACGACCCCGTGGCCCCGGCCGAAACCCTCCGTACCGCTCTCGCCGCGCTGCTCGGTGGGCTTCCGCCCAGGCAGGCCGCCGGTGCCGTGGAGCGGCTCATCGGCAAGTACCGCGGGGCCACCCCGACCGACGCCCCGATTCTCCGGGACCGTGCGGATGTGGTCGCCTACGCCGCGTATCGGATGCCGGCGACTTTCGAGGCCGTACGCTCCGCGCTGGACGCGTTCGCCGACGCCGTGCCCGGCTGGGCTCCGCAGGGGCACGTGGATGTCGGCGGCGGTACCGGCGCCGCGACCTGGGCCGTCACCGCCACCTGGTCCGGCGACCGCCCGGTGACCGTACTCGACTGGGCCGAGCCCGCACTCGCCCTCGGGAGAGAGCTCGCCGCCGCCAACCCCGGCCTGCGCAACGCCAGTTGGCGGCGCGCTCGGATCGGCTCCGCGCTCACCCTCGACCCCACCGACCTCGTCACCGTCTCCTACGTCCTCAACGAACTCACCGTGCCCGACCGCGCCGCCCTCGTCGACGCCGCCGCGTCCGCCGCCCAGGCCGTCGTGATCGTCGAGGCCGGCACCCCGGACGGCTACGCCCGCGTCATCGAGGCCCGGGACCGGCTGATCGGCGCCGGGTTCCACATCGCCGCCCCCTGCCCGCACAGCGCCGCCTGCCCGATCGTCCCCGGCGAGGACTGGTGCCACTTCTCGACCAGGGTCAGCCGCTCCTCCCTGCACCGGCAGGTGAAGGGCGGCTCCCTGCCGTACGAGGACGAGAAGTTCAGCTACGTCGCCGCCACCCGCCTGCCCGTCGAACCCGCCCCCGCCCGGGTCGTACGGCGCCCGCAGATCCGCAAGGGGCAGGTACTCCTCGACCTCTGCGAGAGCGACGAGCAGCTGCGCCGCACGACGGTCACCAAGCGCCACGGCGACCTGTACAAGGTGGCCCGGGACGCGAGCTGGGGCGACCCCTGGCCGTCGTAGCGCCGTATCGCCGTATCGCCATGGCGTCGTAGGCCTGAAGGTCGTAAATCCCGGCAAATCGTGCGATAGGCGGTGATCCGGCTCTCGGTGTGTCTCGTCCCACCTACCCCGCATGTGGGGTACCGCCTCCCCGGGCGCAGGATGGTGCGACGATGGGGGAGGTTCTCCGTACAACAACAGGACAAGAACAGCAGGGCGACAACAGCGAGGCGAGGAGATAGATGAGCGCGACGTTCGGTGGCCGGACCGGTCGGCAGGGCAGACTCTCCTCGTGGCTGCGCGGACGCCGCCCGCAGGACGAGGCCGCCGACGGCAGTGAGCGCGAGGCGCTGCTGCTCGCCGCCGCCGGAGCGGGACTGCCGCTCGCGCCCGCCGCGCACCCCGCCCCGGGCTACCGGTGTTCGTGCGACCGTGTGGGCTGCCCCACACCGGCCCGGCACCCGGTGTCGTTCGCCTGGCAGACGCAGTCCACGACCGACCGCGCGCAGATCGAGCGCTGGGCCCGCCACCAGCCGCAGGCCAACTTCATCACCGCGACCGGCATGGTCAACGACGTCCTGGACGTCCCCCTGGAGGCCGGCCGCGAGGCACTGGAGCGGCTGCTCGCCGCCGGTGTCGAGGTCGGCCCGGTCGCCGCGAGCGACGACGGACGGCTGCTCTTCTTCACCCTCACCCGCGGCACCCCCGAGGACGAGGACGAGTGGTGGCCGTGCGAACTGGACTGCCACCCCGAGACGATGGACGAACACCCGGGACTGCGCTGGCACTGCCGCGGTTCCTACGTCCTGGTCCCCCCGGCCCAACTGCCCGGCGACAACCAGTCCGTGCACTGGGTACGCGGCCCCGAGCATCCGCTGCCCGACCCGCTGACCCTCCTGGAAACCCTCACGGACGCCTGCGCCCGCCACGCCGGTCACGAACCCGACCATCACGCCAACGCGGCCTGGCCGCTGGGCCGTTGACCGCCAAGAGTTCCTGACCGCCTGACCGCCTGACCGTCAGCCGCCCTGCGCGGAGGTCAGCCCCTCGATCCGGCCCAGCACCGACACCTTGCCGCCCCGCTTCGGGTCCAACGCCACCTGGTTGGACACGAGTTGGAGGGTGAGGGTCTGCTGCACGGAGCCCGTCGTCAGCGCCTGCACGTCCTTGTTCTGGGCCGGCACCGAGGTGCCCGCCGCCGCGGTCTCCTTCTGGAAGTAGCGGGTGGTGTAGAACACCAGCGCCCCGCCGTCCGCGGTGCGCAGTGCCAGCGGCGCGTAGTCGCCGTTCGTCACCGGTTCGTCGAGGAACTGGACGGCCAGACCGGGCTTGGTGGCCTTCTCGCGGTCCGCGCGCCACGCGCTGGTGTGCGTGCCGTCCGCGAAGTCCGTCCCGCCGCTCTTCAGATACGTCGCATAGCTCTTGCTCAAGTCACCGGGCGCGACGGCGAGTTCGGCCGCGTTCGTGGGCACGGCCTCGGCCCAGCCGTCCTTGTCCGTCCTGAACTTCGGTACGGCGGTCGGCGCGAGCAGCGTCAGATACGCCACCTGCCACGGTTCGGACAGGTCGTTGCGGGTGAACACCAGCAGCCAGCGGGCGCTGCCGCCCTTGTTCGCGGCGGCGTCGGCGAGGAACCAGCGCGGCCAGCCGGCCTTCTTCGGGATGGTGAACTTCGCGTCCGTCAGCTCCAGCGGGGAGTAACTCGGGTTACCCGACGGGTAGTTGGTGTGCCCCGCCTTCAGTCGCGCCGCGTCGATGTCACCGAGCGCGCCGGTGACATGGGCGGCGTCCAGGGCACTGTCGTAGGCCTTGTCCGCCGCGTTGTACGCGGTGGTGAACTGCTGGAGCGCCTTGGCGGCCTCGGCGCGCGTGGTGGCCGGGAGGACCTCGCGTTCCCCGTGGACCACCACGCAACCGCTCGCCGTCAAGGACAATGCGGTCAAGGAGGCCGCTATGAGGGCGCTCCGCTCAAGCCTTCGAGGCCTCCGAGGGCTTCGGTCCCTGCTCATCAGCTGCCTTCACCTTCCCCTTCCCGGAGGCGAACCCTACCGGGACGAAGAACAGCGTGAGCGTGGGGACCAGGTACAGCAGCCACACCGTGATCTGCAGCACAGTCGGGTCCGGCTGGAAGTTGAAGACGCCCTTCAGGAGGGTGCCGTACCAGCTGTCCGGCGGGATCGTGTCGCTGATGTCGAAGGCCACGTTCGTCAACCCCGGGATCCAGTCGGCCTCTTGGAGGTCGTGGAAGCCGTACGCCAGCACGCCCGCCGCGACCACGACCAGCATCGCGCCGGTCCAGGTGAAGAACTTGGCGAGGTTGATCTTCAGGGCGCCGCGGTAGAACAGCCAGCCCAGGAACACGGCGGTGGCGAGGCCCAGGCCCACGCCGACCAGCGGGCGCGGGGTGCCGTCGCTCGCCGCGTGCACAGACGCCCACACGAACAGCGCGGTCTCCAGACCCTCGCGGCCGACGGCGAGGAACGCGGTCGCGACCAGCGCGCCGGTACCCATCGCGAGGGCCGCGTCCAGCTTGCCGTGCAGTTCGGACTTGAGGTGCCGGGCGGTGCGCCGCATCCAGAACACCATCCACGTCACCAGACCGACCGCGAGGACCGACAGCGAGCCGCCGAGCGCCTCCTGCGCCTCGAACGTCATCTCCTGGGAGCCGAATTCGAGCGCGCAGCCGAAGCCCATCGCGATGAGCACCGCGGCGGCGATACCGATCCAGATCGGCCTCAGCGCGTCCCGCCGCTCCGTCTTGACCAGATAGGCGATCAGGATGCAGACGACGAGGCTGGCTTCCAGTCCCTCGCGCAGACCGATCAGATAGTTGGAGAACACGGTCTACGACTCCTTCGCGTTCTTGGCTTCCTTGGCGAACAGCGTGCTGCCCCACCAGTCGTCCTTGTCACGGACGCCCGGCGGGACGGCGAAGACCGCCGAACCCACGTGCTGGATGTACTCGTTGAGCGCGTCGGTCGCCGACAGCCTGCGCTGGAGCGGGATGAACCCCTTGCGGACGTCGCGCTGGTAGGCCAGGAAGAACAGGCCCGCGTCGAGCCGGCCGAGGCCGTCGGTGCCGTCGGTGAAGGAGTAGCCCCGGCGCAGGATGGTGACCCCGCCGTTGGAGTCGGGGTGCGCGAGCCGGACGTGCGCGTCGGGCTTCATCGCCTTCAGGAACGGCGCGTCGTGCTCCTTCGCCTTGCCGACCGGCGCGCCCTCGCCCTTGTCGCGGCCGAAGACGTCCTCCTGCTCCTGGAGAGAGGTCCGGTCCCAGGTCTCGATGTTCATCCGGATGCGCCGGGCGACGAGATACGAACCCCCGGTCATCCAGGCCGAGTTCTTGGCGACGTCCCCCTCGCCGACCCACACGAACTTCTTCAGCCGGTCCGTCTCGGTGCCCGCGATGTTGCGGGTGCCGTCCTTGAACCCCATGAGATTGCGCGGGGTCTGGGCACCCGGGGTGGTCGACGACGTTTTCCCGAAGCCGAGTTGGGACCAGCGGATGGCGACCTTGCCGAAGCCGATCCGGGCCAGGTTGCGGATCGCGTGCACGGCGACCTGCGGATCGTCCGCACACGCCTGCACACAAAGGTCGCCGCCGGTACGGGACTTGTCGAAGTTGTCGCCCGGGAACTGCGGCAGATCGACGAGAGCCTCGGGGCGGGCGTCCTTGAGTCCGAACTTCTCGAAGAACGACGGCCCGAAGCCGATGGTGAGGGTCAGCCGCGAGGGTTTCAGCCCCAGCGCCTCACCGGTGTCGTCCGGCGGCGCCTCGGCGAGCCCGCCGTAGGCCCCGTCGCCGACCGCGTGCCCGCCGGTCATCCGCCGGGCGGCGGCCGTCCAGTCCTTCAGCAGCTGCACGAACTCGGCGCGGTCGTCGGTCTTCACGTCGAACGCGGCGAAGTGCAGCCGGTCCTGCACGGGCGTGGCGATGCCCGCCTGGTTGGCGCCGTGGAAGGCGACCGCGGCACCGGTGTCGGCGCCCGCCGGATCGACGTCCTCGCCGACCCGGGTCATCGCCACCGCACCGCCGGCCGCGACGGCACCGAGCGCGAGCCCGGCACCGCCCCAGCCGATCAGCGAACGACGGGACGGAGCACCGTTTTCCTGAACTTCGCTCATTTCAGGCCTACTTCACGACGGCGGCGGCGAGCTTGGACAGCGGCTCCGCGAGAGCGTTGACCGCGTCCGACAGCTCCTTGCGCTGGTCCGAGGTGACCTTGTCGTACGACACGAAGCCGTCCGAGGTCGTGGTCGAGCGGTACTTGTCGAGCAGCGTGTCGATCGCGGCGAACTGCTTGTCCAGCTCGGTGGTCAGCGCCGCGTCGTTCTTCTGCGCGACCGGCTTCAGCAGCTCGTACGCCTTCTCCGCGCCGTCGACGTTGGCCTTGAAGTCGCTCAGGTCGGTGTGCGAGTAGCGGTCCTCCTCGCCGGTGACCTTGCCGGTGGCGACCTCGTCGAGGAGTTCCTTGGCGCCGTTGGCCATGGAGGTCGGGGTGATCTCCGCCTTGCCGACCCGCTTCTGCCAGTCCTTCAGATCGGTGAGCAGCTCGTCGGCGAGCGCCTTCTGCTCGGCGCCGATCTTCTTGTCCTGCCACAGCGCCTTCTCCAGCGCGTGCCAGCCGGTCCACTTCTGGCCCTTCTCCAGGCCGTCGGCGCGGGTGTCGGTCTTCGGATCGATGTCCCCGAACGACTCGGCGATCGGCTCGGTGCTCTCCCAGCCGACGCGGGAGGGGGCGTAGGCGTTCTTGGCGGCGGTGAGGTCGCCGGCCTTGATGGCGTTGACGAAGGTCTCGACCTTCGGGATCGTCGCGTCGGCCTCGTTCTGCGCGTACTCGCGGTAGGCGGCGACGGCGGCGTCCAGCTTCGGGTCGCGCTTGGCCGCGCTGCCCCCGGTGACGGTCAGCTTCTGCCGGACACCGTGCCCCTTCATCCCGGGCCGGCAGGCGATCTCGTACGACCCGGCCTTCACCTCGGCGGTGAGCGTGTACTTCGTCCCCGGCCCGATGTTCTCCTTCTCGGAGACGATCCGGTCGTCCGGGAAGAGGATCTCGACCTCGGTCGCCTTCGAGCCGGTGTTCTCGATCTTCAGCGTGACGTGGCCGGCCGGTATCGACTTGGTCGAGGTCGTGCACTTGGAGTCGGCCGCGGTGACCTGGATCGCGTCACCGTCCTTGGCGTCGCTCTTCGCGGTGCACGCCGTGACGGCGGTCAGTGCGGCCGCGGCGGCGACAGCGGTGACGACGGGAAGTCGGACGGCACGCATGCAGGCTCCAAGCGGGAGTGTCTGGTGAGGCAGTGTGGTGAGGCTGCCCTAACTTACCTGAGGCTTACCTCACTCATACCCACCCGGTCCGGTATTCACTGCCCACAGAAAAATCACAGACACGGCTTGATCTCGATGGCGAAAAATGAATGCCAAGGAAAAGTCAATGGAAGGTCAAGAAGGCCGTCGCGGAGCCACGACGGCCGCCCCCGTGCGCGGATGCGGAAACACCTCAACCGGCTGGTCGTAGACGTCCGAGAGCAACGCCTCGGTGAAAACCTCCCCGGGCGGACCGTCGGCGACGACACGACCGGCGCGCAGGATCGCGACCCGGTGCGCGTAGGCGGCGGCCAGCGCGAGATCGTGCAGCACCACGACCACCGCGTCCCCCGCGTGCGCCCTTTCGCGGCACAGCCGCAGCACCAGTTCCTGGTGCCGGAGGTCGAGCGCGGCCGTCGGTTCGTCCAGCAGCACGAGTGGCGCCCGCTGGGCGAGCACCCGGGCGAGCGCGACCCGGGCCCGCTCGCCACCGCTGAGCGCCGAGAACGGCCGCAGCGCGAAGTCCGTGACCTCCGCCCGCGCCATCGCCTCCGCCACGGCGAGATCGTCCTCGGCGGGGTCGGCCGCGTGCGGCGCCCGCCCCATCCGTACGACGTCCTCGACGCCGAACGGAAAGGACATCGTGGCCGCCTGAGGCAACACGGCCCGCCGCAGGGCGAGTTCGGCCGCGGACCACTCCGCCGCCGGGCGCCCGTGAACCCGTACGACCCCTGCGGCGGCCGGAAGATCCGCGGCGAGCGCGCCCAACAGGGTCGACTTGCCGGCCCCGTTGGGCCCGACGAGTGCCAGCACCTCACCGGCCCGGACGACCACGGAGACGCCGTGCAGGACGGTGCGTCGGCCGAGGTCGACATGAAGATCCTCGGCCTCGGCGAGAACGGCACCCGGCTCTGCGGGGGCGGGGGGTTCGGGGCGGCGACGGAGGAGTCTCATGCGCGGGCTCCTTGCGGGTGGGGGATGGGGGCTGTTCGGCACCGCCGGGATGGTCCGCGGGGGCTGGGCGCCGTTGCGGCGGAGAAGAGTCGGTGAGAGGAGGGGAGTTGGCGGGAGGAGAAGAGGTCGTGGGCGGGGGAGAGGCGGTGGCTGGAAGGGAGTTGGCGCGCGGAGATGAACTGGCTGGCGGTCGAGAGCTGACGGCCGGAGCAGAAGGGGCGCGGGGCTGTATCCGATGTGCGGCTACCGCCGCGTGGGCGCGACCGGCCCCCACCCGCCCGCACTCCCCAACGCGCCTCCCGACGCACATCCAGTGGCAGTCTCGGTAGGACCTGGTTCACGCCCAACCCCCCTGCCTGCGTCGCGTCCTCCGCAGCAGCCAGAAGAAGAACGGGCTCCCGAGCAGTGCCGTCAGGACGCCCAGCGGGAGTTCCGCCGGAGCCGCGACCGTGCGGGCGGTCAGGTCGGCGCCCAGGAGCACCAACGCACCCAGCAACGCACTCGCCGGGATCAGGAACCGATGCCCCGGCCCCGCCGCCATCCGCAGCAGATGCGGTACGACCAGACCCACGAAACTGATGATCCCGGACACACTGACCGCCGCCGCCGTGAGCAGCGCGATGACCAGGACCAGGACGACACGGAGTCGTTCCACGTCAACTCCCAAGTGACGCGCGGGGCGTTCACCGAGGGCCAGTAGATCCAGGCGGCCGGCGTACAGCGGCGCCAGGGTCAGTCCGACCGCCGCGCACGGCAGGACCGCGAGCACCTTGGGCCAGGTCGCCTGGGAGAGCGACCCGAGCTGCCAGAAGGTGATCTGATTCACGGCCGCCGTGTCCGCGAAGAACAGGAACAGCCCGATCAGCGCCCCCGCGAACGCGTTCAGCGCGATCCCGGTCAGGATCAGCGTCACGACCTCCGTACGGCCGCCCGAGCGCGACATCGCGTAGACGAGCAGGACCGTCGCGAGCCCCGTCACGAACGCCACCACCGACACGGTCCAGTTGCCGAGGAAGTCCAGCCCGAGCGCGATCACCGCGACCGCGCCCACCGCCGCCCCCGAGGACACCCCGATGACCCCCGGCTCGGCGAGCGGATTCCCGAACACGCCCTGCATCAACGCCCCCGCGCAGCCCAGTGAGGCCCCGACGAGCAGCGCGAGCACGATCCGGGGAAAGCGGACGTTCCACAACACCGACTCCGGTACCCGCCCCAACGCGCCCCCGCCGAGCCCCAGTCGGTGCTGCACGGAGGAGAGGACGTCACCGACCGGGATGGGGTACGCCCCCAGTCCCGCAGCCACCGGTACGAGGACGAGAAGGGCGAGGACCAGCCCGGCGGTGAGCAGCCACGCGGTGCCGTACTTGCGTCTCACTTGGTGCCGTCCCCGTACAACTGCGCCACGATCGACCTGAGTACCTGGTCCGTGCGCGGCCCGTAGTTGAGCAGCACCCCGTCCTCGACCGACACGACCCGCCGGTCCATCCCGGCCGGGGTCTGCGCGACCCCGGGGATCTTCACCAGCCCGTCGATCCCGCCGACCGACTCAAGTCCCTTGGTCATGACGAGAATCGCGTCCGGCGCGGCCTTCGCCAGCGCCTCCGTGGTGATCGCGGTGAAGTCCTGCTCCAGCCCCGACTCCGCGCCCGCGTCGACCGCCCCGGCCGCCTCCAGGAGCGAGGTCGCGCCCGAGCCCTTGCCACCGATCAGATACACGGAGGCCGACCCGCGCAGATAGAGGAACGCGACCCGCGGCTTCTCCTTGTGCGCCGGAATCGCCTTGCGCACGGCGGCGATCCGGTCCTCCGAACGCTTGGTCAGCTCCTTGCCCGCGGCCGGAACACCGAGCGCGTCGGCCACCGCCTGGATGCGCGGGCCGACATCTGTCAGCCCCTGCGCCGGATCGACGACCAGGACCGGGACACCGGCCGCGCGGATCTGGCCCATCGCCTCGGACGGCCCGGTGGTCTTCTCGGCGAGCACGAGATCGGGCTTGAGGGAGAGCACGCTCTCGGCGGAGACATCGTGGTTACGGGTCACCAGCGGGAGTTTCGCGGCCTGTTGGAAGGTGGCGGTGATGTCACGGGCCACGACCCGGTCGCCGAGCCCGAGCGTGAACACGATCTCGCTGAGGCTGCCGGAGAGCGGCACGATCCGCCGCGCCTGGCTCACGGTGACCTTCTTGCCGTCGGCGGAGCTTACGGTGACCGGGAGTCGGGGCTCCGGGGTGTCGGTCAGCGGCTCCACCCGGTTGGCCGCGGCGGAGGCCGTAGCCGATGCCGTGGTCGCGGAACTGCCGCCGCCCCCGCATCCGGTGAGCGTGAGCGCGAGCACGGTCAACAGTGCTCCCGCCAGTCGTGTGCGCAAGCGTGGCACGGTCCCGCCCGTCTCTCTCGGCCCTTCGGACACTGTCGGTTCTCTCGGCCTCTGTCGTTTCTGGTGAAGAAAGCTTAGGTTAGCCTTACCTTTGTTCGCTACCGGCAGTCGTCACCGGAGGACCCACTCATGCCCGCGCGCCTGAAAGCCCTGGTCGCCGTGTTGCTCACGGCCGTCCTCGGCGCCCTCCTCCCGGCGGCCCTCGCCCACGCGGAGAGCCGTACCGTGCAGGGCGGCAGGCTCGACTGGGGCATCAAGTCCTCGTTCCAGAGTTACGTCACCGGCCCCATAGCGAACGGCAGTTACTCGCTGACGGGCGGCGCGGCGACCGTGGGCAGCAGCCAGTTCCGCTTCCCCTCGGCGACGGGTTCGTACGACGGCTCGACGGGCGCGTTCCGCTCGTCCTTCGCGGGCGGAGTGCACTTCGTCGGCCACCGGAAGACCGACGGCAGTTACGAGCTCGACCTCACCCTGAGCCGCCCCACGGTCCGTATCTCGGGCTCGACGGGCACCCTCTACCTGGACGTCACCAGCAAGGCGAAGGGCACAGGGACGGTCACCACGTCCTCCCAGGTGCCGTTCGCCAACCTCTCCCTGGGCGGCATCGACATGAAGGGCGGCGGCACCGCGGTCGTCCTCAACAACCTTCCCGCGACGCTCACTTCACAGGGCGCCAAGTCCTTCGCCGGCTACTACACGGCCGGCACGGTCCTGGACCCGGTGAGCCTCTCGGCGGACGTGAAGGCCGCGGCCACGAAAAAGGCCACGGCCACTCCCTCCAAGTCCGCCGCGAAGAAGGAGAGTTCGAGCGGCGCGATCACGGACGGCGCCGTCGACTGGGGTGTGCGCCGTACCTTCCGGGAGTACGTCACCGGTGACATCGCCAAGGGCAGGTGGACGCTGTCGGCGGGCGCTGAGGACGGCGGTGCGCTCTTCCGCTTCCCGGACGGCGAAGGGACCTACAGGAGCGGGGAGTTGACCGCCTCGTTCAAGGGCGCGGTCCGCTTCACCGGCGCGCAGGGCCTCGATCTGAAGCTCGGCGGGGTCCGGGCGACCGTCGCGGACGGCAAGGGCACCCTCTACGCCGACGTCACCGGCGCCGACTTCACCGGGAAGAAGGTCCCGCTGGTCACCTTCACCGCCAAGAACCTCAAGGCGGTCAAGGGCCTGGCCAAACTTACCGAGGCGCCCGTGAAGCTCACCGCGCAGGGCGCGAAGGCCTTCGGTGGGATGTACCAGACGGGCACCGCCATGGACCCCGTGTCCCTGGCCGTCGCCCTCACCGACGACGCGAAGTTGCCCGCGCTGCCCGACCTCGGCACCGCGCCCACGGCGAGCGACACCCCCGAGGAACAGTCGGCCAAGCCCTCGGTGTCCGCCGAGCCGGTGGCCGACAACTCCACCGACGGCGGCGGCAGTTCGGCCGCCCTGCCGATCACCCTCGGAGCCGGCGCCCTGCTTCTGGTGGCCGCGCTGGTCGTCGTCCGCAGGCGCCGCACCCGCCCGGCGACCGACAGCGCGTCACCGGAAGCGGAGTAACCCCCTTACCCGGTCCGCGTGTCGGCGGACCATCCCCTCATCCCTCAAGGAGAACCAAGGCCATGCCCGTCAGACGACCTCGCCCGTCCTTCGCCCTCGCCGCGGCCGTCGCGACCGCCGCCGCGCTCGGCGCCACCGCGCTCGCCACGACCACCGCGTCGGCGGCCGAAGTCCCGCTCAGCGGCTACGAGTTGACCTGGGGCATCAAGCAGTCGTACCGCACCTACGTGAGCACCTACGCGCAGGGCTCCTTCACCGCCACCGACGGCGCCTCGCAGGCCGCGAACAACGGCGTCTTCACTTTCACGGCGGGCGCGGGCACCTACGACACCACCAGCCACGCCGTGCACCTCACCTTCAAGGGCACGATCACCGCCAGGTCGACGCTGCACGGCTTCGTGCGGGAGATGTCCGACTTCCAGTACGACAGCGCCGCGGGCACCCTCACCGCCGACCTCGTCGCGGACGGCGGCGCCAAGCAGCAGGACGTGACGCTCGCCACGGTCGCCGCGCCCACCAGCCAGGACCTGTCGAACCTGGCCACCACGCTCACCGCCGCCGCGGGCACGTTCCTCGGCAGCGACACGTACGCGAACGCGGCCGGCGACCCGCTGTCGGCGGTCAAGCCGGCGTCGACGACGTCCCCGGCCCCGTCCGACTCGTCGACGGAGTCGGCGTCCCCGTCCCCCAGCCCCACCCCCACCACGACGGCCACCCCGAGCACGACCCCGAGCGCCACACCCTCCGACACCGCGAGCCCCTCGGACACCGCCTCCGAACCGGCCGCCACCGAGGGCGAGATCGCGGACGGCACCCTCACCTGGGGCGTCAAGGAGTCCTTCCGCTCCTACGTCGTCGGCAGCGTGGCCAAGGGCAGCATCACGACCTCGGACGGCGCGGCCCAGTCCGCCGGCAACGGCGTCTTCACCTTCACCGGCGCGACCGGCGGCTACGACACCGACGCCGACACCCTCTCCGCCGCCTTCGAGGGCGCGGTGAACTTCAAGGGCCATGAGGACAACGGCACTTACGGCCTCGACCTCACCTTCACCGACCTCAGGGCGACCCTCGACGGCGGCACCGGCAAACTGACGGCGGACGTGACGAGCCTGGGCGAGAAGTCCGAGGACGTGGTCCTGGCCGACCTCAAGGCGGGCTCGGCCGACCTCACCGCGAAGGACGACGTCATCACCCTCGACGACGTCACCACGACCCTGACCGCGGCCGGCGCGAAGGCCTTCGGCGGCTTCTACGAGACCGGCGCGACCCTCGACCCGCTCGACCTGTCGGTCGCCCTCACCGACGACGCCACCCTCCCCTCGGACGACCCCTCGTCGACGACCGGCACGGGCGGCTCCGCCGGCAACTCCGCTACGACGGGCTCGACTTCGGGCGGCGTCACCGGCTCGACGACGGGCGGCGACGTGACCGGCTCCCTCGCCTCGACGGGCTCCGAGGTACCGGCAACGGCACTGGGCGCGGCAGCCGCGGTCACCGTCGCGGCGGGCGCGGGCGTCGTGTTCGCGATGCGCAGGCGGCGCACGGAGGCCACCGAGGCGTAAGACTGTGCCCCATGGACACCAGGGGGCACAGGGAGACGCTGTCGGAGGACGGACTGGTGCTGACCGTGACCGGTCGGCCCGGTCCGTCCCCGCTGCGTTTCGAGACGGCGGACGGCGGACGCGGACTGCTCCGCCAGGGCGAACGGCTGCTGTACCTCGGCCGGTTGGACGGCGACGGCTGCTGCCACGACCTCGTCCTGCACCGTTTCGACGGCTACCGCCCACCCCTCCCGCCGCCGAGCGCCGCGCAACAGCGCTCGGACGTCAACTGGGTCCACCAGTACGCCCGTTGGCTGGAGGAGTCACCGGAAAGCCCGCTGCACGACGGCCGTTGGGCCCTGTCCCGACGCGACCGCTTCGGCCCCGGCATCTGGACGGCGGACTTCGTCCAGGAGTGGCCGAACGGCACCCTGGAGCTGTACTGCGGCGGCGGCTGGCACGGTGTCCTGCCCCTGCGCCGGCTCTCCCCACCCGACGCCCCGCGCGTGAAGGCGTACCGCAAGCACGCCCGCGAGGGCACGCTCGCGCCCGTCCTCCTGTGGTGGGTGACCTTCCTCGACGGCTGGCTGATCCTCGACGGCCACGACCGGGCGGTGGCCGCGCTCGCGGAGGGCGCGCAACCGGCCTGTGTGGAGCTGCGCCGCGTACCGGACGAGCCGGACTGGCGCCGCACCGCCGACGAACTGACCGAGGAGCACACGCACCGCATGCGCCGTCCCACGGAGTACCCCGCACGCCAACGGGCCGCCCTGGAACGGGGTTTCGGCGACGTCCTGGCAGGGTTGCCCTACGAGGACGCGCGCACCGTGACCTGGCCCGTTCCCGGCGGTCCGGCCGCCTGGGACGACCTGGCCGCCCAGGTGATGCTTCAATTCCCCCGTGACTGACTACGACGTACTGCGTGTCTTCTGCGGCCCCAGCGGCGGATACGGCAACGAACTCGGCGTCGTCCGCGAGGGTTCCGTCATGCCGGACCCGGACGAGCGACAGCTGTTCGCCGGGAAACTCGGCTTCAGCGAGACGGTGTTCGTCGACGACCCCGAGCGCGGAGTCATCGACATCTACACCCCGACCACCCGCCTGCCCTTCGCCGGCCACCCCTGCGTCGGCTCGGCCTGGCTCCTCGACATACCCGAACTGGTCACCCCCGCAGGGGTGGTCGGCGCCCGCCTCGACGGCGAGTTCAGCTGGATCGAGGCCCTCCCGGAGTGGGCCCCGCCGCGCACCCTGCGCCAGTACGCCACCGCCGCCGAGGTCGACGCCCTGCCCGTGCCCCCGTCCGGCGAGTGGATCTACGCCTGGGCCTGGGAGGACGAGGCGGCGGGCCGCGTCCGCGCCCGCGGCTTCCCGGGCCGCGACGACGGCATCCACGAGGACGAGGCGACAGGCGCGGCGGCACTGCTCCTGACCGACCGGCTGGGCCGCGCCCTCAACATCACGCAGGGCGCGGGTTCCCAGATACTCACGGCTCCGCAGCCGGGGGGTTGGGTCGAGGTCGGCGGGCGCGTGTTCCTGGAGCGATAGTCGGCCTCAGGCGCTCAGGGGGAATTCTTCCCCCAACGCCCGGAACACCCCGGTGTTGAGAGCGAACGCCCGCTTGCACTCCGCCACCACCCGCTGCTTCTCCAGCTCGTCGGCCCGGATGCCGTCCAGGAGTTCGCGGTACCCCCGCTTGAACGCCGCCGGGCTGCCGATCTCCTCGAAGACGTAGAACCGCACGCCGTCGCCCTTGCGGGAGAAGCCCCACGCCCGCTCCGCCTTGTCGCGGATGATCTGGCCGCCGGAGAGGTCGCCGAGGTAGCGGGTGTAGTGGTGGGCGATGTAGCCGGCCGGCCATGACTCCGCGCACTCCCGTACCCGGTCCGCGTAGGCCCGGGTGGCGGGCAGGGCGGTCAGGCCCGTGCGCCAGTCCGAACCGCGCAGATGCTCCAGGTCCCGCTCCAGCGCGGGCAGCCGGAACAGCTCGGCCCGGACGAACGGGCCGGTCACCGGATCCGCCGCCAGTCGCTCCGCGCCGGTCTCCAACGCCTCGTACACGAACCACAGTTGCTCGGTGTAGCGGGCGTACGCGTCCACGCCCAGCCGGCCGCCCAGCAGGTCGCTCATGAAGGTGGAGGTCTCGGCCTCCACGTGCTGTTCGTGGGACGCGGTGCGGATGACTGTCGAGAAGGAGTCCATGAGCTCTATCATCTAAGGTAAGCCTTACCTAAGTCAATGAGTTGCCGACAGTCTGTCGGTAAAAGCGTACAAGAAAGGACCCGCCCTCAGCAGAGGACGGGTCCTGACCTGCTACGGGAGGGTGAGAACCTCCGCGCCCGTCTCCGTCACCACCAGCGTGTGCTCGAACTGCGCCGTCCGCTTCCGGTCCTTCGTGACGACCGTCCACCCGTCGTCCCACATGTCGTACTCGTGCGTCCCCAGCGTCAGCATCGGCTCGATGGTGAACGTCATCCCGGGCTGGATGACCGTCGTCGCGTGCGGGCTGTCGTAGTGCGGGACGATCAGGCCGGAGTGGAAGGACGAGTTGATGCCGTGGCCCGTGAAGTCCCGGACCACGCCGTACCCGAAGCGCTTGGCGTACGACTCGATGACCCGGCCGATGATGTTGATCTGGCGGCCGGGCTTGACCGCCTTGATCGCCCGGTCCAGGGACTCGCGGGTGCGCTCGACCAGCAGCCGGCTCTCCTCGTCGACGTCTCCGACCAGGTACGTCGCGTTGTTGTCGCCGTGCACCCCGCCGATGTACGCCGTCACGTCGAGGTTGACGATGTCGCCGTCGCGCAGCACCGTGGAGTCCGGAATGCCGTGGCAGATCACCTCGTTGAGTGAGGTGCACAGGGACTTGGGGAAACCGCGGTAGCCGAGCGTGGACGGATAGGCGCCGTGGTCGCACATGTACTCGTGCGCCACCCGGTCGAGTTCGTCCGTGGTCACCCCCGGCGAGATGACCTTCGCGGCCTCCGCCATCGCCCGCGCGGCGATCCGCCCGGCGATCCGCATCGCCTCGATCGTCTCGGGCGTCTGCACCTCCGGCCCGGTGTACGGGGTCGGCGCGGGCTTGCCGACGTACTCGGGGCGACGGATGTTTCCGGGCACGGAACGGGTGGGAGAGAGCTCCCCTGGTACGAGCAGCGACTGGCCAGACATGCCAGCGAGTCTAACCAGCGGACATGGGGGAACATGGCCGTAGGGAAAGGAGCCGTTGATGGCCCTGTTCAAGAAGCGCACGGTCGGGAAGCCCGGCGAGTGGTACTACTGCCTCGAACACAAGAAGGTCGAGGAGGGGCCGGAGTGCCCCGCCAAGGACCGCTTCGGGCCGTACGCCACCCGCGCGGAGGCCGAGCACGCGATGGAGACGGCCCGCGAGCGCAACCTGGAGTGGGAGAACGACCCGAAGTGGCACGACGCCACCAAGGGGAGCGCGGAGGACGACTGATCAGACCTCGGCCGTGGCGGCCGTGGCCGCGCGCCGCGCCTTCAGCCGCAGCGCGTGCTCGTCCGTCCTCGCGTCGTACGACATCAGCTTCGGCAGTCCCGCGGCCAGCAGCCCCACCGCGCCCAGGCACATCAGCCCGCCCGCCCACACCGAGGTCCGCACCCCGGCCAGCGCGGCCATGCCACCGGACCTGACCTGGCCCAGCTGCGGGCCCACCGAGTAGGACAGCAGCTCGATCCCGGCGAGCCGGCCGCGCAGCTCGTCCGGGATCGTCTGGTTCCACATCACCCCGCGGAAGATGCCGCTGACCATGTCGCAGCAGCCCGCGGCGGTGAGGAACAGCAGCACCAGCCATACGTTGCCCACCGCGCCCGCGCAGGCGATCGCCACGCCCCACAGCGCGGCGGCCAGCACCACCATCCGCCCGTGCCGGTGGATCCGCGAGGTCCAGCCACTGGTCACGCTCACCAGCAGGGCGCCCGCCGGGACCGCCGAGTACATCAGCCCGAGCGACCACTGCGCGTGCAGGTCGTCCGCGAGGAACGGCAGCACCGCCAGCGGCATCGCGAAGAACATCGCCGCGAGGTCGATCGCGTACGTACCGAGGAGTTCCTTGCGGCTCCACGCGTACCGGGCGCCCTCCGCGATCGACCGCAGCGAGGGCTTCTGCGCCTCGTGCGCCCCGGGGGAGGCGGCGATCCGGACGATCAGCACCACGGACACGACGAACGTCAGCGTGTCCGCCGCGTACGCGTAGGGCAGCCCCGCGAACGCCACCACCACACCCGCCAGCGCCGGTCCCACGACCCCGCCGGCCGTCCAGCGCAGGGAGTTGAGCCCGGACGCGGCCGTCATGTGCTCGTGGGCCACGATCCGCGGCCACAGTGAGTCCAGCGCCGGCCGCTGGACCGAACCGAGGACGGAAGTCAGCGCCGCGATCACGTACAGCGGCCATACGGCGGGCTCCGGCAGCAGTGAGTTGAGCAGCAGCGCCCCGCACAGCACGCCCAGTCCGACCTCGGTCCACACGATCAGCTTCCGCTTGTCCCACGCGTCGGCGAGCGCACCGCCGTAGAGCCCGAACACGATCAACGGCACGAGTTCCACGGCCCCGATCGCGCCCACCGCCGCGGCGGAGCCGGTGAGTTCCTTGAGCTGCACCGGGAGCGCGACGAAGGAGAGGAAGTTCCCGAAGTTCGAGATCAGGCCCGCGACCCAGAGCCTGCGGAAGTCGGCGGAGGCGTGCCAGGGGGCGAGGTCGGGGAGGAGGGCGCGGAGGCGGGAGGTGGTCACAACAGAGCATCGTTGGACGGGGAGTCGCCCCGGGCAACTGCTTTTGCGCCCTACCAGCGGGCAGGCGGCGGGGCCGTCAACTGGTCGGTGAGACGGGAGAGCCGGTCGCGGAACCGCCTCCGCCCCCGCGCCGCCGGCAACACGTTCTCCCCGGCCGCAGCGCTCACCAGATGCTGCACGGTGTCGAGATCCAGGTCCGTGGCGTCCGGTACGGCGAGCGACTCGTGGGCCAGGGAGGCCAGTTCGCGGTCCGCGGAGCCGAGGGAGAGGACGGTCGCCCCGGCCCGGCGGGCGTCGTGCACCCGTTCCAGGAGCGGGTCGCCCGGTCCCTCCGGCGACACGACGAGCAGTGTCTCGCCGCGCCGGGCCGCCTCGATCCGGCCGAGTCCGACGGCCAGCTGGGCCGGGTCGGAGGGGCGCGCGTCGTGCCGTACGAGAGTCGGGGCCAGTTCGGGTGTGCCCGACCACGCGGCCTCGTCGACCAGGTGCGCCGCGAGATGCCACGGCTCGTACGCGGGCGTGCCCACCAGCAGCAGCCCGCCCCCGTGCGCCACCACGGACCCGCGCAGCACCCCCGCGAACCGTCGCGTGGCCCCCAACCACTCGGTCCCGGCGAGCACTTCACGCAGCAGCGCGACCCGTACGGCGTCCATGTCCGCGCATCCTGCCGCAACCGGCCACTCGTGACGTGGAGTTCACCACGAATTCGCCCAACTTGGGGAAGGTGCGGGCTCATCGGCCGCACGTCACGTCACGTCGTACAGGAGCCACCCATGACAGACCCCGCAGACGTCACCGTCCCCTTCCGCGCCGGCCAAGGGGGCTACGCGAGTTACCGGATCCCGGCGGTCGTGGTCTCCCGCGCCGGTACCCTCCTCGCGTTCTGCGAGGGCCGGGTCGCCTCCGCGAGCGACTACGGTCACATCGACATCGTCCTGCGCCGCTCCACGGACGGCGGCCGCACCTGGGGCCCACAGACCGTCGCCGCCGACAACGGCACCGACCTCGCGGGCAACCCCGCCCCCGTCGTCCTGGACACCGGCCGCATCCTGCTCGTCCACGTCCGCTCGGCCGCCTCCGCGAGCGAGGACGCCATCCTGCGCGGCAAGGTGAAGGCGGCCGACGGGCGGCGGGCGTGGGTGAGCCACAGCGACGACGACGGGGTCACCTGGTCCAGCCCGAAGGAGATCACCGAGCAGGTGAAGAAGCCCGAGTGGCGCTGGTACGCCACCACCCCCGGGCACGCGATCCAGCTGAGCACCGGCCGCGTGGTCGTCCCCGGCAACCACACGATCCCGCCCACCGGCACCGACGTCGGCAACGAGGCCAAGTACAACAGCGGCCACTGCCTGCTCAGCGACGACGGCGGCGAGACCTGGACCCTCGGCTACGTCGACGAGAACACCGACGGCTACATCAACTGCAACGAGACCACCGCCGCCGAACTCCCGGACGGGCGCGTCTACTTCAACACCCGCAACGACTCCCCGTCCCCCGGCAACCGCGCCGACGCGTACTCCGAGGACGGCGGGAAGACCCTGGTGAAGCCGTTCCGCCCGCAGGCCGGTCTCGCCGCCCCCGTCTGCGAGGGCAGCGTCCTCCAACTCCGCGACCCCGACGTGCTGTTGTACTCCGGCCCCGGCGACCCGGCCGCCCGCGCCCTGATGACCCTGCGCGCCTCGGCCGACGGCGGCACCACCTGGCGCCCGGCGTTCACGATCGACGGCCTGCCCGCCGCCTACTCCGACCTCGTCCGCGTCGACGACGACACGGTCGGACTGCTCTACGAGACCGGGGACTTCGGGGCGTACGAGACGATCACGTTCCGGCGCGTGGCGGTGAGCGACCTCGGCTGAGCCTGCGGGTGCCCGTGACGGACCTCACCTGAGCCGATACGCAGGGGAAGGCGGACGTAAAGTCGGCCCATGACCTCTACCGACAGTGCTGCACAGACGCCCGCGACGCCCCCGGCGAAGGCCCCCGCCAAGGACCCGTGGGACCTTCCCGACGTCTCCGGGCTGGTCGTCGGCGTGCTCGGCGGGACCGGGCCGCAGGGCAAGGGCCTCGCCTACCGGCTCGCCAAGGCCGGCCAGAAGGTGATCATCGGCTCCCGCGCCGCCGAGCGCGCGCAGGCCGCCGCCGACGAACTCGGCCACGGAGTCGAGGGCGCCGACAACGCGGAGACCGCGCGCCGCAGCGACGTCGTGATCGTCGCCGTGCCCTGGGACGGCCACGGCAAGACGCTGGAGTCGCTGCGCGAGGAGCTGGCCGGGAAGCTCGTCGTCGACTGCGTCAACCCGCTCGGCTTCGACAAGAAGGGCGCCTACGCGCTGAAGCCGGAGGAGGGCAGCGCCGCCGAACAGGCCGCCGCCCTGCTGCCGGACTCCCGGGTCGCCGCCGCCTTCCACCACCTGTCGGCCGTCCTGCTCATGGACACCGAGATCGACGAGATCGACACGGACGTCATGGTGCTGGGCGAGGAGCGCGCCGCCGTCGAGATCGTGCAGGCGCTGGCCGGCCGGATCCCCGGCATGCGCGGCGTCTTCGCGGGCCGGCTGCGCAACGCCCACCAGGTGGAGTCCCTGGTCGCGAACCTGATCTCGGTCAACCGCCGCTACAAGGCACACGCGGGGCTGCGCGTCACGGACGTCTGAGCGGGTGGGGGACACTGGTGGCGACCGACCAGCAGTGTCCCCCTTCGTTGTGCCTTCGTTCTGCCGACAGGAGCCGATCCCATGCCCCGCCTCGCCGTCTACGCCCTCGTCGTCTGCCTGCTCGCCGTGGCCGCGGCGGTCGTCTCCTTCGTGGAGGGCAGCTGGATCGGCATCGTGTGGGTCCTGCTGGCGGGGCTGTCGTCCAACATGTGCTGGTACTACCTGAAGCGCGGCCGGGCCGCCTGAGACCTTTCCTAGCGCCAGAACTGGTAGAGGCTGTAGCCGTACGACGTCGCCCAGTCGCTGACGCCCAGCCCGCGCAGGATCGCGTCGATCATGTCGAAGAACTCCCGGTTGACCGACGGCACCCACAGCAGCGCGAACACGAACAGCAGGCCGAACGGCGCGAACGGCTCGACCTGCCGCTTGATGTCGTTCGACAGCCAGGGCTCGATCACGCCGTAGCCGTCCAGACCCGGCACCGGCAGGAAGTTCAGGATCGCCGCGGTCACCTGGAGCAGGGCCAGGAAGGCCAGCGCGTACTGGAAGTCGGCCGGCACCCCGTCGAGGGCGTGCAGCCAGAACGGGGCCGTGCAGACCGCCGCGAACAGTACGTTCGTCAGCGGGCCCGCCGCCGAGATCAGACTGTGCTTCCAGCGGCCGTGAATGCGGCCCCGTTCGATGAAGACCGCGCCGCCCGGCAGTCCGATGCCGCCCATGATGACGAAGATCACCGGGAGCACGATGCTGAGCAGCGCGTGCGTGTACTTCAGCGGGTTGAGGGTCAGATAGCCCTTCCCGCCGATCGAGATGTCACCGCTGTGCAGCGCGGTGCGCGCGTGCGCGTACTCGTGCAGACACAGGGAGACGATCCAGGCGGCCGTCACGAACAGGAACACGGCGATGCCCGGCTTCTCGGCGAACCCGGTCCAGGTGGCCCAGCCGGTCACCGCCGTCACGGCCAGGATCCCGAGGAAGACGGGACTGATCCGCCGGTCGCTCGGGCGGGTGGTGGTGGCGGTCATGGGGGCGGGCTCCCTGCTGAAGGTCGGTGGATCGCGCGAAGCCCGACGGTACCGGGCAGAGGGGAAAACGTCTCGCGGGTGGCCACCGGTTCCGGGGAAGGTGGGCGCATGGGACTCTGGCACGCGATCCGCGACCCCGTCACCCCCTGTTCCAGGGCGGCGGCTCCCGTACGGCGTGCCCGGCGCCGCGCCGCCCCAACCCCGTGACCGCTTCCGTCGCCACCAGAGACAATGGACCCCGTGCGCTATCGCATCCTCGGCACCACCCAGGCACTCCGCCCCGACGGCACCCCCGTCCCGGTCGGCGGGGCGCGGCTGCGCGCCCTGCTCACCGTGCTCGCCCTGCGGCCCGACCGGGCCGTGCCCGCGAGCTTCCTGGTGGACGAGGTGTGGGGCGCCGACCCGCCCGCCGACGCGACGGGCGCGCTCCAGGCCCTGGTGGGCAGGTTGCGCCGGGCGCTCGGCGCGGACGCGATCGGCTCCACGGAGAGCGGCTACCGGCTCGCCGTCGTCGCCGACGACATCGACCTGCACCGTTTCGAGCGGCTGACCGGCGAGGGCCTGCGGGCGCTGGCCGACGGCAACCCCGCGAAGGCGGCCGAGGCCCTGGACGACGCGCTGGCCCTGTGGACCGGCCCGCCCCTCGCCGACCTCCCCGACCGCACGGCGGAGGCGGCCCGCTGGGAGACCCGCCACCTCGACGCCCGCCGCGCCCGCCTGACGGCGGCCCTGGCCCTGGGCGAAGCGGACACCGCCCTCCCCGAACTGACCGCCCTGTGCGACACCCACCCCCTGGACGAACCCCTCCAGTCCCTCCGCCTCCAGGCCCTCCGAGCCACCGGCCGCACGGCGGAGGCCCTGGCCGCCTACGAGGAGGTACGCCAACTCCTGGCGGACCGCCTGGGCTCCGACCCGGGGCCCGAACTGTGGGCACTGCACGGGGAGTTGCTCAGTCCGAGTGACGGCGGGTCCGGTGGCGGCGGCACGGGGCCCGGCGGACTCGGCGGCCGTACCGGGGGCGACGGGCCGGGCGCGCGCTTCGGTCCCGGCGGACCTGGCACGTACTCCGGTCCCGGTGGGTCCGGCGCGCGTTCCGGTCCCGGCGGACCAGGCGCCCACGACCGCCCCGGCGACGGCAACGCACCCGCTGGGCAAGGCGAGTTCGCCGGTGGCGCCGATTCCGATCGGTCCGCTTCCGCCGCCGTCTACGACCACATCGCCCCGCCCCCGGGCAACCTCCGCGCCCGTCTCACCTCCTTCGTCGGTCGGGAGGCCGACATCGAGGCCATCCGCGGGGACATCGCGGCGACCCGGCTGGTGACGCTGCTCGGGCCCGGTGGGGCCGGGAAGACGCGGCTGTCGCAGGAGGCCGCCGAAGGGGTGCGGGACGCGGCGCGGGACGGGGTGTGGCTGGCCGAACTCGCCCCCGTCGACGACCCCGAGGCCGTACCGGAGGCCGTGCTCACCGCTCTGGGGGCGCGCGAGACCGTGATGTACGGCGCCGGTGCCGAGGCGATCCGGGCGGCCGGGGGAGACCGGCACGACGACCCCGTGGAGCGGCTCGCCGAGCACTGCGGGCGGCGCCGGATGCTGATCGTCCTCGACAACTGCGAGCACGTCGTGGACGCCGCCGCCCGCCTCGTGGAAGCCCTGCTGGAGCGCTGCCCCGAACTCACCGTGCTCGCCACCAGCCGCGAACCCCTGGGCGTACCGGGGGAGTTGCTGCGCCCGGTGGAGCCCCTGCCCGACCCCGTCGCGCTACGGCTGCTCGCCGAGCGGGGCGCGGCGGCCCGGCCGGGATTCGCGGTCGAGGACGACATCGAGGCCTGCGCCGAGATCTGCCGGCGGCTCGACGGAATGCCCCTCGCGATCGAGCTGGCGGCGGCCCGGCTACGGATGTTGACGCCGCGTCAGATCGCGGACCGGCTCGACGACCGCTTCCGGCTGCTCACTTCGGGCAGTCGTACGCTCCTGCCCCGCCAGCAGACCCTGCGGGCCGTCGTCGACTGGTCCTGGGACCTCCTCGACGCGGACGAACGGGACGTGCTGAGCACCCTGTCCGTCTTCGCCGGCGGCTGCGACCTCGCCGCCGCCGAGGCCGTCTGCGGACCCGTCGCGTTCGAGACGCTCGGCTCCCTCGTCGACAAGTCCCTTGTCGTGGCGGCCCCTTCGGGCGAGGGCGAGATGCGCTACCGCCTCCTGGAGACCGTCGCCGAGTACGCGGGCGAACGGCTCGCCGAGTCCGGCCGCCGCCCCGCCGCCGAGCGCGCCCATCTGACGTACTACCGCGAACTCGCCCGCACCACCGACCCGTTGCTGCGCGGCCCCGGCCAACTCGCCGCCGTGGAGCGGCTGGAGCGCGAGTACGAGAACCTCCGCACCGCCCTGCGGCACGCCGTCGCCGAGCGCGACGAACAGGAGGCCATCTGCCTGGTCCTGTCGCTGATCTGGTACTGGCAGATGCGCGACGTCCGCATCGAGGCCCGCAACTGGTGCGTCGAGGTCATGGCCCTGGGCCCCGACCCCTTCGCCGCCCCCGTCCAGCGCGCCGCCCCGGTCTGGCAGCGCTGCACCGACGTCCCGCCCCCGCTCACCGGAGAACTCCTCGCCGAGGCCCGACGCGGCCTCCACCTCGCCCATCTCGCCTGCATGGACACGGAGTTGGACGCCTGGGAGGCACCGGCCGCGAAGGAGAAACTGCGCCTCATCGCCCAGGTCTACGAACCGGGCCTGCCGCAGACCTGCCGTACGCCCGGCATGTTCTGGTTCTTCGCCGTGATGCTCAGCGGCAGCGTGCAGCGGCTGCCCGAGATCCTCGACGCCGACGTCCACACCTGCCGCTCCAACCCCGGCATGGAGTGGGAGCTCGCGACCGTCCTCCAGATGCGCGCCAACATGCTCGCCAACCGCACCGACTGGGCGGGCGACGCGGCCCGGGACGCCGACGAGTCGCTGGAGATCTTCCTACGCCTCGGCGACATCTGGGGCGTCGCCGAGGCGCTCTCCGCCCGCGCCGAGGCCCGGGAACGCGTCGGCCAGTACCGGCTCGCCGCCGCCGACTACGAGGCGGCGATCGAGCACGCCGAACGGCTCGGCGCCCACGGCCAGACGGCCGTGCTCGGCGCCCGGCTCGGCAGCGTGCTCATCGAGGAGGGCGAGTTCGAACGCGGCGAGCGCATCCTGCGCGAGGTCATCGACCGGCCGCACGGCGTGGCCACCGAGGCGATGCCCGCCGCCCGGATGTTCCTCGCGAGCCGTCTCGCCACGTCCGGCCGGATCGCGGAGGCACGCGAGGAACTGCGCCTGCTGCGCGAGGAGTTCCACATCGCGCACTTCATCGTCTTCGACGCGTTCATCCTCGGCTCCGAGGCCTGGGTCGCGGCGCTCGACAGCGAGTACGACGAGTCCGTGGACAAGATCCGCAAGGCGCTGAAGCGGGCCGGTGACCCGCTGTCCGAGGCCATCGCCCCGCACATGACCTCGCTGTACCTGGGGATCGCCGCGGTCGCCCTCACCGAGATCGACGGCGGCGGCCGGGCCCGGGACGGCGTCCGCTGCCTGGTCTCCGCGAAGGCGCTGCTGCCGCCCGGGCACGTCCCGACGTTCATGGAACGCGAGGTCTACCGCCAGGCCGAACTGCACGCGCGCGCCGCGCTCGGCGACGCGGCCTACGAGGAGTGCGCGGCCGGATACGCCGAGGGCGGCGGCCTCTCCGCGAAGGAGGCCGCCGCCCTGGTGTGAGGCTCGCCGTACCGATGGCGTTCAGGTCTTGGTGCGGAACTTGTAGATCGCGATCGGGGCCGTCACCGCGGTGAGCCCCACCGACCAGGCCAGCGTCAGCAGCACACCGTGGGCGACCGGGCCGCCCACCATCAGCCCGCGGGCCGCGTCCGCCAGGGAGGACAGCGGGTTGTAGTCGGTGAAGTTCTGCAGCCAGCCCGGCATCGACCCGGTCGGTGCGAAGATCGACGAGCCGAACTGGAGCGGCATCAGCACCAGGAAGCCCATGGCCTGCACGGACTGCGCGCTCTTCATGGTCACGCCGAGGGTGATGAACATCCACATCAGGGCGGAGCCGAACACCGCGGACAGTCCGATCGCGGCGAGCATGCCGCCCCAGCGGTGGATGTCGAAGCCGACGAGGACACCGACGACCATCAGCACGGCGCACGCGACCAGCATGCGCATCAGCTCGACCACGATCTTGGCGATCAGCACCGAGCCGCGCCCGATGGGCAGCGACCGGAACCGGTCCATGACCCCGGTGTGGAAGTCGGTGTTGAAGCCGGTGCCCACCCCCTGGGCCATGTTCATGCCCATCATGGCGAGCAGACCGGGCACGACGTACTGCACGTACGCGTGCTGCCCGCCGCCCAGCGACTGCCCGATCGAGCCGCCGAAGACGTACACGAACAGCAGCGTGAAGATGACCGGGAACAGGATGGCGTCGAACATCGACTCCGGGTCCTGCCGGATCCACAGCAGGTTGCGCCGGATCAGGGCGCCGGTGTGGCGCAGATGGTTGCGCAGCGGGATACGGGGGTCCGACGCGAGCGCGCCGGGCTTCACGGCGACGGCGCTCATACGGCGACCTCCTCGCGGTCGGGGGTGGGCACGGAGTCCTGCGGGGCACTGGCGCGGTGGCCGGTGAGGGAGAGGAACACCTCGTCCAGGCTGGGCAGTTCGGTGGTGATGGAGGCGATGGTGAGGCCGCGGGCGCTCACCGCGCCGACCACGGCGGTCAGTTGCTCGTCGCTGAGGATCGGCACCAGGACCGTGCCGCTCTCCACGTCGACGGTGACGGTGGCCAGGCCGGTGATCCCCAGCTCGTCCAACGCGTGGGCCAGCGGCCGCAGTTGCAGTGGATCGGTCGGCCGGACGCGCAGCGCCCGTCCGCCGACCTTCGCCTTCAGCTCGTCGATCCCGCCGTTCGCGATGACCTTGCCGTGGTCCACCACGGTCAGCTCGGAGGCGAGCGCCTCGGCCTCCTCCATGTACTGCGTGGTGAGCAGCACGGTCACGCCGTCGCCGACCATGGACCGCACCTCGTCCCACACCTCCATGCGGGTGCGCGGGTCCAGACCGGTGGTCGGCTCGTCGAGGAACAGCACCTGCGGGTGCCCGATCATCGAGGCGGCCAGGTCGAGCCGTCGCCGCATACCGCCGGAGTAGGTGCTCGCGGGCCGCTTGGCGGCGTCTGTGAGGGAGAACCGCTCCAACAACTCGTCGGCGCGGGCGCGGGCGTCCTTGCGGGACAGGTCCAGCAGCCGCCCGATCATGTAGAGGTTCTCCCACCCGGGGAGCTTCTCGTCCACGGAGGCGTACTGGCCGGTGAGGCCTATCACCCGGCGCAGCTGGCGGGGCTGGCGCAGTACGTCGTAGCCGGCGACGGATGCCTCGCCGGCGGTCGGGGCAAGCAGCGTGGACAGGATGCGTACGAGGGTGGTCTTGCCGGCACCGTTCGGCCCGAGCACACCCATCACGGTGCCCTCCCGGACGTCCAGGTCGACGCCGTCCAGCGCCTTGGTCTCGCCGTAGTGCTTGACCAGCCCCCGCACGGTCACCGCCGTGCCGCTGGGTGTGTTGTCGATTCGCGTCATGCCGATGACAGTGCCAGGGGCCGCCGACAGACCGCCTACATCCCACCGACAGCGACCTACAGGTGACCGACAAGGACCTTTGCCCGCCCACCGCCCGTTTACTGTCGCTTAAACGGTGACCGTCAAAAGCATCCGAGTCGGGTGGGTGGGCGGGCAAGGGGGGTCTGGGGGCGGAGCCTCCAGGAACGGGGCAGCCCCGCCGACGGGGGAAGATCGGCGGGGCTGCGTAGTACCGCAGTGGCTCTGACTGCTCAGTGGACCGAGTGCTCCTCCAGCGGGAACGTCCCGCCCACCACATCCTCCGCGAACGCCTTCGCCGCGTTGCCCATGACCTCGCGCAGATTGGCGTACTGCTTCACGAACTTGGGCATCCGCCCGCCCGTGAGCCCCAACATGTCGGTCCACACCAGGACTTGGGCATCGGTCTCGGCCCCGGCCCCGATCCCCACGGTGGGAATGTGCAGCACCCGGGTAACCTCGGCCGCCAGCTCCGCCGGCACCAGCTCGAGTACGACCGCGAACGCCCCCGCGTCCTGCACGGACTTCGCGTCCCGCAGCAGCTGCTGCGCGGCCTCCTCGCCCCGCCCCTGCACGCGGTACCCCATCGCGTTCACGGACTGCGGGGTGAGCCCGATGTGCGCCATGACCGGGATGCCGGACTCGACGAGGAGCCGGATCTGTTCGTGCGACCGCTCGCCGCCCTCCAGCTTCACGGCGCCGACCCCGGCCTCCTTCACCAGCCGGGTCGCCGAGCGCAGCGCCTGCACCGGCCCCTCCTGGTAGGACCCGAAGGGCAGGTCGCCGACGATGAGCGCGCGCTGCGTGCCGCGCACGACCGCGGCGGACAGCATGGTCATCTCGTCCAGCGTGACGGGCACGGTCGACTCGTACCCGAGGTGGCAGTTGCCCGCCGAGTCGCCGACGAGCATGACCGGGATCCCGGCCTCGTCGAAGACGGACGCGGTCATCGCGTCGTAGGCGGTGAGCATGGGCCACTTCTCGCCGCGTTCCTTGGCGAGGGCTATGTCGCGAACGGTGATACGGCGTGTGCCCTTGCCTCCGTACAGCGCCTTGCTGCCGTCGGAGGAGCTGGTCTTCCCAGTCTGGGCAGCCGAAAGCTGCGTCATTGCAACGGCTCCTTCAGTCATCTCGAGGCACCCTCACGGCGTCCCCGGATCCCCTCCATGGTGGCACCTCGTGCCACGGAGAGCCAGAGGGACCCCCGTCACCCGCGTCACGTCAGGCGACATACGTAAGGTCTGAGTAAAAGATTTACGATACGGCACGGTCTCGTATCGGAATTCGCCCGGAGCTCCCTAGGCTGGACCGCATGACCACTCCACCCGTCCCGGGCACCCGGATACCCGAAGCGGTGCACCGTCGCCGTTGGGCCATCCTCGGCGTGCTGATGCTGAGCCTGCTGATCGTGGTGCTCGACAACTCGATCCTCAACGTCGCCATCAAGACCATCTCCACCCCGGCCCCGACCGGCCTGGGCGCGACACAGAGCGAGCTGGAGTGGGCGATCAACGCCTACACCCTCGTCTTCGCCGGCCTGCTGTTCACCGCGGGCCTCCTCGGCGACCGGCTGGGCCGCAAGAAGACCCTGCTCGGCGGCCTCCTCGTGTTCGGCATCGGCTCCGCGCTGGCCGCCGAGTCCGGCTCGCCCGACCAGCTCATCGCCTTCCGCGCCCTGATGGCCCTCGGCGCCGCGTTCGTGATGCCCGCCACCCTCGCCGTGCTCATGAACGTCTTCGAGCGCGAGGAGCAGCCCAAGGCCATCGGCATCTGGGCCGGCGGCGTCGGCCTCGCCATCGCGATCGGCCCGATCACCGGCGGTGTGCTCCTCGACCACTTCTGGTGGGGCTCGGTCTTCCTGATCAACGTGCCCATCGTGATCGTCGCGCTCGCCCTGATGATCTGGCTGGTCCCCGACTCCCGCGACCCGAGGCCCGGCCGCCTCGACCCGGTCGGCGTGATCCTGTCCGTCGTAGGCCTCGTCCTGCTGGTCTACGGCATCATCGAGGGCGGCGAACTGGCCGACTTCACGGCGCCCAAGGTGCTGTCGACGATCATCGCCGGTGTCGTGGTCCTCGCCGGGTTCGTCTGGTTCGAGAAGCGCAGCGACCACCCCTCCATCGACGTCACGTACTTCAAGAACAAGGTGTTCTCGGCCGCGATCGCCGCCATCGCGCTGGTCTTCTTCGCGCTGATGGGCGTGACCTTCTTCTCGGTCTTCTACACCCAGAGCGTGCGCGGCTACTCGCCGCTCCAGACCGGTCTGCTGATGCTGCCGCTGGCCGCCGCGCAGATGATCTTCGCGCCGCGCGCCCGGCTGGTCGTCGACCGCTTCGGCAACCGGATCACCACCGGCGTCGGCCTGCTGCTGCTCGCCGGGATGCTCGCCGCCTTCGCGGCCCTCAAGGCGGACACGCCGATCTGGATCCTGGAGGTCGTCTTCTTCCTCATGGGCACCGGCATGGCCCACGTCATGACTCCGACCAGCGTGGTCATCATGCAGGCACTGCCGCGCGAGAAGGCGGGCTCCGCGTCCGCGCTGAGCAACACCTTCCGCCAGGTCGGCGGCGCCCTCGGCATCGCCGTACTCGGCTCGGTGCTCTCCACCGCCTACCGCAACGGCATCGAGGGCAAGCTCGGCTCGGTGCCGGCCGCCCTGCGTGACACGGCCGGCGAGTCCATCGAGGCCACCCTCGGCGTCGCCGCGAAGCTCGGCCCGCAGGGCAAAGCCCTGGTCGCCCCCGCCAACGACGCCTTCCTGCACGCCATGCACGTCACCGCACTGTGCGGCGCGGGCGTCGCGGTCGTCGGCGCGGTGGTCGCGTTCCTCTTCCTGCCCGGGAAGCCGACGGCCCGTCAGGAGGGCAAGGAGGAGCAGGAGTTGGTCGTCGTAGGCGAATAGCGACGACAATCACCACGGACGCGGACGGGGAGACAGCGAAGGGACGGAGTGAAGTGAGCCTTGCCGGCAACGGGACTCGGCAGGGTGCCCCCACCAGGGGGCGCCCGCGCAGCGAGGCCGTCGAACGCGCCATCACGGAGGGTGTGATGAAGCTCCTGGAGGACGGCGTGCCACTGGCCGAACTCTCCATCGAGCGCATCGCCCGCACCGCCGGTGTCGGCAAGGCCACCATCTACCGCCGCTGGCCGGGCAAGGAGGAACTCTTCGTCGACGTCGTCCGCGAGGCCGAGCCGCAGGACCCGGAACTGCCCGGCACCTCCCTGCGCGACGACCTCGTCGCCATGATGGAACAGCTGCGCCAGCGCGGCCTGATGACCCGTTCCTCGGCCCTCCTGCACAACGTGTACGCGCAGATGAAGAGCGCCCCGAAGGTGTGGGCCGCCTACCACACGACCGTCGTGGAACCCCGCCGCCGCAAGCAGGTCGAGCTGCTGCGCCGGGGCCAGGAGAACGGCGAACTCCGTACCGACCTCGACGCCGAGCTGATGAACGACATGCTGGTCGGCCCGATGCTCCTGCGCACCGTCATGCGCGCCGACGCCGACCTCCCCGAGGGCCTGTCCGAACTCCTCGTGGACACCGTGCTGGTGGCCCTGCGCCCCGTCGGCCCATAGGCCCCCCGGTATGTGCGCGTCTCGTCACAAGCACGCCCTACGGGCCGGTATCCGGAACTCACGGCGGCGACTTGTTCGTCCTCGTCCCCGTACGGCCGTCATGGGACGGCGGATCGGAACCGATCATCCCCTAGGGTCGTAGGCGCGGGGACGATGGTGTGCACGGCAGGTAGTGAGGCGACGGTATGGCACAGCAGGCGTATGTGGCGGAGACGGACGGCGGCGGCTCGGGGGACGAGCCGCGCGGAAACCGACTTCGGCGCCTGCGGAACAGACTGTTCGACGGCTGGCGGGGCGACCGGAGGATCTGGCGCCGGGGTCTGATCCTCGCCGCGCTGGCGATCGTCCTCGCCCTCGTCATGCTGCTGCACTCGCGCATCCCGAACCGGATCGGCAACCTCGGCAGCCTCACGGAGACCTTCCTGCCCTGGTTCGGGATCGCGATCCCGCTGCTGCTGGTCCTCGGCCTGGTCCGCAAGTCGGCGACGGCACTGATCGCCGTCGTCCTCCCGGCGGTCGTCTGGCTGAACCTCTTCGGCGGGCTGCTGCTCAGCGACAAGACCGGCACCGGCGGCGACCTGACCGTGGCCACGCACAACGTCAACGCCGACAACCCCGACCCGGCCGGCACGGCCCGTGACGTGGCCGCGTCCGGCGCCGACATCGTCGCCCTGGAGGAACTGACGGCCTCGGCGGTGCCGACGTACGAGAAGGCCCTCTCCTCGACGTACAAGTACCACGCGGTCGAGGGCACGGTCGGTCTGTGGAGCAAGGACCCGATGACCGACGTCCGGGCCGTGGACATAAAGCTGGGCTGGACCCGCGCGATGCGCGCCACCGTCACCACCCCCGAGGGGCGGATCGCGGTCTACGTCGCCCATCTCCCGTCGGTGCGGGTGAAGTTGAAGGCCGGGTTCACGGCCCGGCAGCGCGACACGAGCGCCGACGCGCTCGGTGAGGCCATCGCCGCCGAGCCGCTGAAGCGGAAGATCCTGCTCGGCGACCTCAACGGCACGATGAACGACCGTTCGCTGAACGCGGTCACCGCCCAGATGCGCTCCACGCAGGGAGCGGCGGGCAGCGGCTTCGGGTTCAGCTGGCCGGCCTCGTTCCCGATGGCGCGGATCGACCAGATCATGGTCCAGGGCGTGGAGCCGGTCAGCTCGTGGACGCTGCCCAGGACCGGCAGCGACCACCTCCCGATCGCGGCCCGTGTGAACCTGGACACGAGCTCTTAACCTCGTGGAATAGAGCGCCTGGGAGTCTTTGTTCCGTAACTGAACTTAAGCTGTTCGGTACGGAACTCCGCTCTCCCCTGAAAGGCACATGCACCTCCATGCCCCTGGCCCTGCTCGCCCTGGCCGTCGGCGCTTTTGGTATCGGCACCACCGAATTCGTGATCATGGGCCTGCTGCCCGAGGTCGCGGACGACCTCCACGTCTCGATCCCCACGGCGGGACACCTGGTCTCGGCGTACGCGCTGGGCGTCGTCATCGGCGCCCCGCTCCTCGCGGCGGTCACCGCCCGCATGTCCCGCCGCACGGTCCTGATCGCCCTGATGGTCCTGTTCGTGGCGGGCAATGCCCTGTCGGCCTTCGCGGCGAACTACGACTACCTCCTCGCCGCCCGCTTCCTGAGCGGCCTGCCGCACGGTGCCTTCTTCGGCGTAGGAGCGGTGGTCGCGACGACGATGGTCGCGCCCGAACGCAAGGCGCGCTCCGTCTCGCTGATGTTCCTGGGCCTCACGGTCGCCAACATCGTGGGCGTCCCCGCGGCCACGCTCATGGGCCAACACCTGGGCTGGCGGGCCACGTTCCTCGCGGTGAGCGCGATCGGCCTGGCGGCGATAGCGTCGCTGGCCCTGCTGATCCCGCACGACCACGCACACGCGCCGGCGGTGGGCCTGCGCCGCGAGATGGCGGCCCTGAAGTCCCTCCCGGTCTGGCTGGCCCTCGGCACCACGGTGGCGGGCTTCGGAGCCCTGTTCTCCGCCTACAGCTACATCACGCCGATGCTGACGGACGCGGCGGGCTTCGCCGACGGCAGCGTGACGCTGCTGCTGGCGTTGTTCGGCGTGGGCGCGACGGCGGGCAACCTGCTGGGCGGCCGTCTTGCGGACCACTCCCTGCGGGGCACGCTGTTCGGGGGACTGGTGTCCCTGGGCGCGGTCCTGGCCCTGTTCCCGCTCCTGATGACCACGGAGTGGAGCGCGGCACTCGCGGTCGTCCTGCTGGGCGTAGCGGCGTTCGTGACGGGCTCCCCGCTCCAGCTGATGGTGATGGAAAAGGCCGCGGCGGGCCCGTCGTTGGCCTCCTCGGCCAACCAGGCTGCCTTCAACCTGGCCAACGCGGGCGGCGCCTGGATCGGCGGCCTGGCGCTGGCGGCGGGCTTCGGCGCTACGTCGCCTGCCGTGGCCGGCGCGCTGTTGGCCGTACTGGGGTTGGGAGTCGCGGCCACGGCGTGGAGCGTGGACCGGCGTCGAGCGGTACCGGTACCGGTACCGGGCCGCGAACGCGTGGTCGCGACCCACGTCCCGGACCAGGCGGGCGTGCTGCAGCCGTGAGCGCCTGACGAACCCCCTTGCGTACGGCGTCAGTTGAGGATGACGCCGTACGAAGGCACCTTGTGGCCGCACTGGCTGGCCTTGCGGAAGTCGATCGACGACGGGTACCGCTTGATGTGCTTGAGCACGACCTCGCCCGTGTGCTTGCCGAAGACCCCGTCGACCGCCAACTGGGTAGTGGCCCAGTGGTAGTTGGAGTACTTCTGGAGCTTCTCGACCCCCAACTCGGTCTGGCGGCCGAACTTGCCGTCCACCAAGAGGTGCAGGTTGAGGTAGTTGTTCACGAAGAACTGCACACAGCGGACCGACGCGGGGTTGTTGGCGTGGCCGTAGCCGATGTCCGGGATTCCGGGGTCCGCGTGGGCCGTTGTCGTGCCGAGCCCCACGGTGACGGCTGCGGTCAGGGTCACCGTGGCACGGCGGAACAGGCGGGTGTGTCTCATCGGGCCTCGTTACGAGTGGGAGTGGACATCGCGGAACACCCTCACCCAGCTCGCCACCATGAACCAACCCCACATCGGTAAGCCGAGGACAAAACCTGCCGACCGCGCCCGGAACAGGCTTCAGTCGAACCGCTCCAGATCCCGCAGCCAAGCCGCGGCCGACCCGTCAGAAGGCGCCCGCCAGTCCCCCCGGGGCGACAGCGAACCCCCCGCCGACACCTTCGGGCCGTTCGGCATCGCCGAGCGCTTGAACTGGGCGAACCCGAAGAAGCGCCGGCAGAACACCTCCAACCACCGCCGGATCTCCGGCAGTTCGTACGCCACCCGCTTCTCCTCCGGGAAGCCGGGCGGCCACGCCCCCGCCTCCGCGTCGTGCCACGCGTGCCACGCCAGGAAGGCGATCTTCGACGGGCGGAAGCCGTAGCGCAGGACGTGGAAGAGCGTGAAGTCGTGCAGGGCGTACGGGCCGATCTTCGACTCCGTCGACTGCATCTCCTCGCCGGGCACCAGCTCGGGGCTGATCTCCGTGTCGAGGATCGCGGTGAGGATCTTGCCGGTCTCCTCGTCGAACTGGCCGCTGCTCACCACCCAGCGGATCAGGTGCTGGATGAGGGTCTTCGGGACACCGGAGTTGACGTTGTAGTGGCTCATCTGGTCGCCGACGCCGTACGTCGACCAGCCCAGCGCCAGCTCGGAGAGGTCGCCCGTGCCCAGCACGATGCCGTTGCGCTGGTTGGCGAGCCGGAACAGGTAGTCCGTGCGCAGGCCCGCCTGGACGTTCTCGAAGGTGATGTCGTACACCGGCTCGCCGGCGGCGAAGGGGTGGCCCATCTCCTTCAGCATCAGGCGCGCGGTCGGGGTGATGTCCAGCTCGGCGGCCGTGACGCCGATCGCCCGCATCAGCGCGTGCGCGTTGTCCTTCGTGTGGTCGCTCGTCGCGAAACCGGGCAGCGTCCAGGCCAGGATGTCGCTGCGCGGACGGCCCGCGCGGTCCATCGCGCGGGCGGCGACGATCAGCGCGTGCGTGGAGTCGAGGCCCCCGGAGACCCCGATGACCACCTTCGGGCCGCCGATCGCCGCGAGCCGCTGCTGAAGGCCCTCGACCTGGATGTTGTACGCCTCGTAGCAGTCCTGCGCGAGCCGGTCCGCGTCGGCCGGCACGAACGGGAAGCGTTCGAGGCGGCGGCGCAGGCCCAAGTCCGTGAGCGGCGGGGCGAGTTCGAAGCCCACGGTGCGGAAGTCCGACGTCCGCGCCCGGTGCGTGCGGCGGTTGTCGTCGAACGTCCCCATCCGCTGCCGCTCCTGCCGCAGCAGGTCGAGGTCGATGTCGGCCACCGCGTACTCGTCGCCGAGCGGGAAGCGGTCGGTCTCGGCCAGCAGTGCGCCGTTCTCGTAGATCATGGCCTGGCCGTCCCACGACAGGTCCGTCGTCGACTCGCCGAGGCCGGCCGCGGCGTAGACGTACGCGGCGAGGCAGCGCGCGGACGCCGAGCGGCACAGGAGTTTGCGGTCCTCGGCGCGGCCGACGGTGATCGGGCTGCCGGAGAGGTTGACGAGGACCGTGGCGCCCGCCAGGGCGGCCTCGGCGCTCGGCGGCACCGGCACCCACATGTCCTCGCAGATCTCCGCGTGGAGCACGAGCGACGGGACGTCCTGGGCCGCGAACAACAGGTCCACGCCGAACGGGACTTCCGCGCCGCCGACCCGGATCGACCCGCCGCGCTCGTCGGCGCCGTCGGCGATCTGCCGGCGTTCGTAGAACTCGCGGTAGTTCGGCGGGTACGACTTCGGTACGACGCCCAGGATCCGGCCGCGGTGCACGAGCACCGCGCAGTTGTAGATCCGGTTGCGGTGCCGCAGCGGGGCGCCGACTACCAGCACCGGGAGCAGGTCCGCGGACCCCGTCACCACGTCCCGCAGCGCCTCCTCGACCTGGTCGAGCAGCACGTCCTGGAGCAGCAGGTCCTCGATGGAGTAGCCGCACAGGCCCAGCTCCGCGAAGACGGCGACGGCCACGCCCTCCTCGTCGCACCGGCGGGCATGGCGCAGGACCGCCTCGGCGTTGGCGTGCGGGTCCGCGATCACGGTGTGGCCCGTGCAGGCGGCGACGCGGGCGAAGCCGTGCTGATAGATCGACCAGAAGTTCAGTGGAGGCACGGGTCCACTGTAATCGTCAGTGAGACGCGATGGGGTGGCGCAGGGTGTCGAATACCCCACGCCACCCCATCAACAGGTGACTCGCCTACCGCCTACCGGGTCAGTGGTGACCCTTGGGGGAGGCGAACGACTCGACATAGCCGTTCGCGGGCGTGCCCACGCCGGTCACGTCGTCGTAGCCCTTGACCGCGGACAGCGAGCTGTCCTTGCCGAGGCTGCGGACCGAGGTCAGCAGGCCGTTGGTGGCGTCGTAGCCGTTGGCGAAGTCCACGCGCGCCACCGCCAGGCCGGAGCCCGTCGGGTTGTCGGTCACGTCGTGGAAGACCTTCGAGCCGTACTTGGCGTAGATCGACGGGTTGGCGAAACCGATCGCCTTGCCGCCGCGCGCCTCCTGGGCCAGGGCCTGGACCGCCGCGATCACCGGGGAGGCGAGCGAGGTGCCGCCGATCCGGTACTCGCTGTACGACTCCGAACCGTCCGACTGGGTCTGCGTCTGGCCGACCTTGAAGCCGGTGTTCGGGTCGGCGATCGCCGAGATGTCCGGGACGACGCGGTTGCCGGTGGCGCTGTTGGCCTTGGCGAGCGCGTCCGGGACGACACCCTTCTGGTAGAAGGGCTCGTTCACGGTCTTGCTGGTGCCGCCGCCCGCGCCCGAGGTGAAGGCGCCGGGGAAGCTGGTCCAGCTCTTGCCGTCGGCCGACAGCGCGGCCTTCTCGGTGCCCCAGCCGGTCTCCCACAGGTACTTGTCGCCCTTGCCCACGGCGAGGGAAGTACCGCCGACCGCCGTCACCCACGCCGAGTTGGCCGGGGTGTCGACCTGCTTCGTACCGGTGTTGGCGACCTCGTCGCCGTTGTCACCGGAGGAGAAGTAGAAGCCGATGCCCTCGACCGCGCCCAGCTGGAACACCTGGTCGTAGGCGGCCGCGAGGTCCGGGGTCTGGTTGGCCTCGATGTCGCCCCACGAGTTGGAGACGATGTCGGCCAGGTGGTTGTCGACGATCTTGCTCAGCGAGTCGAGCAGATCGTTGTCCATGCAGGAGGCGGCGCCCACGTACGTGACGTTCGCGTCCGGAGCCACCGCGTGCACGGCCTCGACGTCGAGGGTCTCCTCGCCGTACCAGCCCGAGGCGTCGCACTCGTCGGCGCCGGTGTTGGTGTAGTCGCTGGGCAGAACCTGCTTCAGCTGACTGGTCTTCCACTTGGCGTCGCCGTGGTTCTTCGCGTAGGTGGCCGCGTCGAACGCGATGGTCGGCGAGGCGTAGGCGTCGGTGATGGCGACGCGCACGCCCTTGCCCGTGTACTTGCCGGCGCCGTAGGCGGCCCGCAGCTGCTTGCCCGTGTAGCCCTCGATCGCGTACGGGATCTTCTGTCCGTACGCCGAGGGCAGGGTGCTCGCGATGTTGGAGCCGTAGTACGAGGAGAACGGCCCCGAGTTCTTGAACACCGCGGCCGGACCCGGCAGCGTGTCGTCGTGGTTCGCCTTGTGCGGGGCGTTGTCGAGACCGGTGACGGTCAGGACGGCACCGTTCAGGCTGTCCGGCGCGGAGGCCGTCTTCGACGGGGCGCGGTAGGTCTTCGAGCCCTTCGCGTAGTTGTGCAGCGAGGTGCTGAACGCCTTCTCGACCGCCGCCACGTCACCGGAGACGGTGACGTAGTGCTGCGTCGTACCGGTGATCTTCAGCCCGGCGGACTTCAGCCAGGACTTGACGGCGCTCACCTGGGCCGTCGTGGCGCCGAAGCGCTGCTGCACCTGAGCGGCGCTCAGGTACTTGCCGTACAGGGCCGAGCTCGGGTCCGACACGGCCTTGGCGTACGCCGCGAGACCGGAGGCGTTCCGGCCGGCGAGGTAGACCCGGGCGGAGACCTTGGAGCTGTCCGGAGTGGCTCCCTTGTCCGCCTTGGCCGTCGCCCACGCGGGCTTGGTGCCCGCGAGGGCGTCCCGGCCCGGGGTGTCCGCGGCGTGCGCCGCGGGTATACCGAGCGCCAGAGCGCCGGCGATCATGGGCAGTGTCGCTGCCATGCTCACGCCGGCGCGCATGGTGGCGCGATTGGATCTCATAAAACCCCCTGCTATGCGGTTCGACGCATGGAGTGGTCGGTCATGCGGGATCCGCACGGAACCTGCGGCGGGAGGGTCCGTGGATGGATCACACGTGGGGGCCACTCTTTCGATGAACCGTTCATGCCAGGGGAACGCGAAAGTCAAGAGAAACCCAAGGAACCGTCACCCAGGGTGAATTGGGTGCTTTTTTCCTTACGGGCGTGTAACGAACGACCGGGGACGCTTTACGAACGCGCTTTTGCGCCACGCTCCTTGAGCATGTCGGCCATCAGCTGGATCTCCGACTGCTGCGCGTCGACCATCCCCTGCGCCAGCCGTTTCTCCACCCCCACCGTGCACTTCTCCACACACCCCTCGGCCATGTGGATCCCGCCCTTGTGATGGTCCGTCATGAGCTGGAGGAAGAACACCTCGGCGGGCTTGCCGCTCAGTGAATTCAACTTCTTCAGCTCGGTGTTGGTCGCCATGCCCGGCATCAGCGCGCCGTCCTTCCCGGACGCCATGTCACCCATGCCCATCCAGGTCATCGGCGGATCGGCGGACACCTTCGGCAGGTTCCACAGGTCCAACCAGCCCAGCAGCATGCCCCGTTGGTTGGCCTGTGTCTGCGCGATGTCGTATGCAAGACGCCGTACTTCCACATTCTTCGTGCGATCCCGCACGATGTAAGACATCTCGACGGCCTGCTGGTGGTGCACCGCCATGTCCCGCGCGAACCCGGCGTCCGCCGAACCGGCCGTAGGAGTAGAGGAGTTGGCGGATCCGCCGCCGTCCTCGGCGACCGCGTACGTGATCGCGCCGGCCGCGACCAGCGCCACCGCCGCGGCCCCCGCGATCAGTCCCACCTGCCTCACTGCGACAGCCCGCCCGTGCAGGCCGCACCCGGCTCCGGCGTCTGGCTGCCCTGCACGAACTTCTCGAAGAACGTGTTCACCGCCGGGTCGCTCGCGCTCTTCACGGTCCGCTGGTGCCCCCACGCCGACAGCATGATCGGGTCCTTCTGGCTGTCGTACGGGCTCATCAGCGAGTACGGCGTCGACTTCACCTTCGTCGCGAGCGCCTTGACGTCGGCCGCCGAGGCCTTCTTGTTGTACGTCACCCAGACCGCGCCGTGCTCCAGCGCGTGCACCGCGTTCTCGTCCTTGACGGCCTTGGTGTAGACGTCGCCGTTGCAGTTCAGCCAGACCGGGTTGTGGTTGCCGCCGACCGGCGGGTGCATCGGGTAGTTCACCGTGCCGGTGACGTGGGTGCGGCCCAGCGTGCCCTTCCACGTGTTGACGCCGTCCGAGCCGGCGACGAAGTGCCCCGAACCGTCGCCGCTCTTCGAGTCGCTCGCGGAACTGTCCTTCTTGCCGGACTGCGCGTGCACGACGGCGACCCCGCCGATGACGAGTCCGGCGGCGACCACCGTGCTCGCCGCGATCTTCACGATCCGGCTGCGCCGCTCGCGGGCCTGCTCGACGCGCCGCATCTCCTCGATGCGGGCCTTGCGCGCCGCGTTGCCGGTGTTCTTCGCGGAACCCATGAGATGTGTGTCCTTTTGGGGGAAGGGACGGGAAGGTCGGGACCCACCGATCGTAGTGGGGGAGTAAAGGGTTCTCGTAGGGCGCCCACAGCAAAGACGGCGGAAGAGTGCGATCCCCCCATGCCAGGCATTACGAATGTCAGTCCGAGCAGGCAAGATGGTCAGCAGATGGGCATCACGCGGGCACCGGCGCGGGACACCTGCCGTTCGCGAGCCGTTCAGCCCGAGGACGGCCGGTCGATCAAGGTCGGCAACGCGCACGAAATGGTGTTGTGGTGGGATGCTCAGGTGCCCGACCGCCTCCTGCGGTACGAGGACAGGCGGCCTGACCAGCAAGGATGGGGAAGCGGAAGATGGACAAGCAGCAGGAGTTCGTGCTCCGGACGTTGGAGGAGCGCGACATCCGGTTCGTACGGCTGTGGTTCACGGACGTGCTGGGCTTCCTCAAGTCCGTCGCCGTGGCCCCCGCCGAGCTGGAACAGGCCTTCGACGAAGGCATCGGCTTCGACGGCTCCGCGATCGAGGGCTTCGCCCGCGTGTACGAGTCCGACATGATCGCCAAGCCGGACCCCGCCACCTTCCAGGTCCTGCCGTGGCGGGCCGAGGCCCCCGGCACGGCCCGCATGTTCTGCGACATCCTCATGCCGGACGGCTCCCCGTCCTTCGCGGACCCGCGCTACGTGCTGAAGCGAGCCCTCGCCAAGACCTCCGACCTGGGCTTCACCTTCTACACCCACCCCGAGATCGAGTTCTTCCTCCTGAAGGACCGCCCCCTCGACGGCTCCCGCCCCACCCCCGCCGACAACTCCGGCTACTTCGACCACACCCCGCAGAACGTGGGCATGGACTTCCGCCGCCAGGCGATCACCATGCTGGAGTCGATGGGCATCTCGGTCGAGTTCTCCCACCACGAGGGCGCACCGGGCCAGCAGGAGATCGATCTCCGCTACGCGGACGCCCTGTCCACGGCGGACAACATCATGACCTTCCGCCTGGTCATGAAGCAGGTGGCGCTGGAGCAGGGCGTGCAGGCGACGTTCATGCCGAAGCCGTTCTCGGAACACCCGGGAAGCGGAATGCACACGCACCTCTCCCTCTTCGAGGGCGACCGCAACGCGTTCTACGAGTCGGGCTCGGAGTACCAGCTCTCGAAGGTCGGCCGCTCCTTCATCGCGGGCCTGCTGAAGCACGCGGCGGAGATCTCCGCGGTCACCAACCAGTGGGTCAACTCCTACAAGCGCATCTGGGGCGGCTCCGAGCGCACCGCCGGCGCCGGCGGCGAGGCCCCGTCCTACATCTGCTGGGGCCACAACAACCGATCGGCCCTGGTCCGGGTCCCCATGTACAAGCCCGGCAAGACGGGTTCGGCACGGGTCGAGGTCCGCTCCCTGGACTCCGGCGCGAACCCGTACCTGGCCTACGCCCTCCTCCTCGCCGCCGGCCTCAAGGGCATCGAAGAGGGCTACGAACTCCCCCCGGGCGCCGAGGACGACGTCTGGGCCCTCTCCGACGCGGAACGCCGCGCGATGGGCATCGAGCCCCTGCCCCAGAACCTCGGCGAGGCGCTCACTCTCATGGAGCGAAGCGACCTGGTCGCCGAGGCCCTCGGCGAGCACGTCTTCGACTTCTTCCTGCGCAACAAGCGGCAGGAGTGGGAGGAGTACCGCAGCGAGGTCACGGCGTTCGAGCTGCGGAAGAACTTGCCGGTGCTGTAGAGGCAGGGCGGGTTTCCGCCGATTCACTGGATGGGGCCGACGGGCATGTACCGTCGGCCCTGTCACGTCTCGCGGGTTCTGGGCCGTCCATGGAGGAGCAACGTGACCTTGGCCGTAGGCGTCTTCGACCTGTTCACCTACGGGATACCGGGCGCACTGCACCTGTCGTTGATCATCTACGTACTGGCCCACTGGGACATGGTCGATCTCGAAGAGCTGACCACGGCACCGTCAGCGCTACAGGTGATCGCGGGCGTTGTCGCCAGTTACCTGCTGGGGCATCTCGCCCACCCTCTGAGCGCTCTCCTGGACAAGGTGGCCCCGCGGTGGACTCGCACCGTCGAGAGTGCCCGGCTTGAGTTCATGGCGAGGGTGCCCGAGGCCCGAGACAGAGCTTTCGTGCACGCGGACATATCGCTGCTGCTGGCCGCGGTGGAGCTCCACAACAGGGAAGCGGCGAGCGAGATCACTCGGCTCAGAGGCCTCGCGCTGATGCTGCGGAACTCAGCCCTTGCGCTGGCGTTCGCACTGCTCGTGGCCGGGATCGAACTCGTCGTGGGCACTCATCATGCGCTGGCGGGAGGGTCGGCAGTCGTGCTGCTCGCCAGTTGCGTCGCCGCGGTCCGAGAGGGGCGCCTTGTGCAGCACTTGGACCGCCTGAAGACTCTGGAGATCTGCTTCTGGATCCCGGACATCGACAGCAGACTTGGCTCCGGCCACCGCTGATCATGCAGCCGGTTGTCCGGCAGGTGTTGCAGCTGGGCCCGTCCTGCTTCCGTCCTACTTCACGAACGCCGGCGACACCGCCGCCGTACTGATCCGCCGAGCCCTTCCCGTGCCGTCCGCCGGTACCGAGTACAGGTCCGCTCCGTAGTCGCCGGGCAGGGCGTAGACGATCGTTCCGTCGTCCCGCCACACCGTCTGGTCGTCCACGCTCCGCGGCTCGGCGAGCGGGGTTTCGCGCATCGTGCGGAGGTTGAGGACGTACAGGTGCCACGGCGCGTCCTTCGGGAGGCCCTTCACGCGTTTCTTGTAGGCGATGCGGGTGCCGTCGGGGGAGAGGGACGGGCACTCGACGTTCGTGTGGATCGTGGTGACCGTGTGGGTTCTCAGGTCGCCTTTGACCAGGTACGTCATCCCCTTTGTCGCCAGCGTTGCATAGAACGTGCGGTCGTCCGCCGCGAACGTCACGCCCCAGAAGTTGACGTCGGCCGCGTGGTAGGTGTGGCCGTTCTTGAGGATGCGGAACGACTCCAGGGACGGGGTCAGCCGGCCCGTCCTCGTGTCTACGATCGCCGCTCGGGTGGAGAAGTTCGTGCCCGCGTACGAGTCGCCGCCGACGAATGCCGTCCAGGCCGCGTAGTGGCCCGTGGGGGAGACGCGGGCCCGGGAGGGGATGCCGGGGACGTCGTAGTGGGCCTTCTCCTTGAGGTGGGCGTCGAGGATCAGGGCGCGGTAGGTGTCCGTGACCGTGCCGTGGACCGCCTGGAGGCAGACTCCCGTGCCTGAACTGGCGTAGAAGCGGAGGCACTTGAGGCCGGAGGCGGTGCGTGGGGCGGAGGGGGTGGCGGCCGGGACCGTGGTGAGTTCGTCTCGGTGGGGGCCCCAGGCCATGTTGCGGAACACCATGGTGCCGGGGGACGTGAGCGTGACTCGGCCCGCCGTGACCTGGGGTCCGCCGGGCTGGGCCTGGTCCCGCCGGCCGGCGCGCGCCGACGCGTGGAGTACCGAGGCGACTGCGATCCCGGCCAGCAGGACGATCGCCGTGGTGAGCACGAGGATGCGATTGCGCAGGGTCATCGGGCAGGCTCCAGAACTGATGATCGGCCGGGGCGGAGTGTCAGCGCGAACACCGCGCACACCGCCAGTGCCGCCGCCGACGCCATGAGCGCCGTACGGTCGCCCCACAGCGTCCACGCCGCGCCGAAGCCCAGCGAGCACACGAACCGTGCCGCCGCCTGGCCCGTCTGCACCAGGGCCAGGCCCGACGAGCGCAGTTCCTCCGGCACGCTGTCCGAGGCCGCCGCCATCAGGACGCCGTCGGTCGCCGCGTAGAAACCGCCGTGCAGGAGGAGGACGGCGTAGGGGAGGGCCGTGCCGTGCCAGGAGGTCAGCAGCAGGGCGTACGCCGTGAGGAGGGCCCCGTGGCCGGCCAGGAACACCCGCCAGCGGCCGACGCGGTCCGCGAGGCGGCCCAGTGGGACGGCGAGGAGCAGGAACGCCGCCGCCGTGCCCAGCGGGAGCAGCGCGAACCAGCGGTCGGGGACGCCGAGTCGGCGTTGCAGGAGCAGGTACACGAAGGAGTCGCTGACCGTCGCCAGGCCCAGGAGCAGTGCGCAGACGGTGATGCGGCGCAGGTCGCGGTGGGCGAGGAGGGCGAAGGCGGCGCGGAGGGTGGGGCGCGGGGGCCGGTCTACGGCGGTCCGCTCCCGGGGGCCGGTACCCGAGCTCGTTCCGCCTGCCCCGGTTCCGCCCGACTCCCTTCCGCCCGACCCCTTCCCGCCCGGCACGAACAGCACCAGCACCAGGACTCCGACGACCGCCACGCAGAAACTCACCGTGAACACCGCGTCGTACCCGTCGACCGTCGCCCGCAGGATCAGGAACGCCGCCAGCGGGCCGAGCAGCGCGCCCGCCGTGTCCATCGCGCGGTGTACGCCGAAGGCACGACCGCGGTTCTCCGGGGTGGAGGAGAGGGAGATCAGCGCGTCGCGCGGTGCCGTGCGCAGGCCCTTGCCCGTGCGGTCGGCGGCCAGGATCAGGCCGATGGGGGTGAGGGTGTGGGCCAGGAGGAGGAGCGGCTTGCAGGCCGCGGAGACGGCGTAGCCGATGCCCGCGACCCACTTGTGCCGGCCGCCGCCCCGGTCGGCGAGGTGGCCGCCGGCCAGCCGGCCGAGTGCCGAGAAGCCGTTGTAGATGCCGTCCAGGAGACCGAAGCCCAGCGGGGAGAGGCCGAGGCCCGTCACCAGGTACAGCGGCAGCACCGCAGTCACCATCTCGGACGACACGTCGGTGATCAGGCTGACCGCGCCGAGGGCCAGGACGGTGGGGGCGACGCCGGCGGACACCCGCGCCGCAGTACCCGTAGTACCCGCACCCCTGCTGCTCGGGGCGGCAGTAGTACCCGTAGTACCCCCGGCGCTCGGGTCGGCGTTGGCGCGGCTGTCCGCCACGTACATCTCAGGACGCCCAGATGCCGGTGATGTCCCCGGCCGAGGCCGCGTTGCCCGCGTGGGTGCTCAGGCCCTGGGAGTCCTCCAGGGTCCGCAGCAGGTTGTAGTGGTTGTACGTGGTCGAGGACGTGGCGCCCGCGGTCACCGGCTGACCGTAGAACACCGTCGGGATGCGGTTGCCGCTGAGCAGGTTGTCCTCGTCGAAGGTGACGACGAGCAGGCTGTTGTGGGTCTTGGCCCAAGTGGCGTATGCGCCGAGGTTGTTCTTCAGCCAGGTGTCGCCCGTTGCCACCGAGCAGTCGTGCATGTCGCTGCACAGGTTGGGCGTCACGAAGGAGATGTCGGGGAGCGTCGTGTAGTCCGTGGGGAACTGCGCGAAGGTCTTCGCCGTCGACGTCGCGACGTTGGAGAAACCGAACCACGGGTTGTGCTTACGCGCGTAGTTGCCGCTGCTGCACGTCGTCGAACCCTGGCTGGGCAGCGTCTCGTTGTAGCTGGCCCAGGTGCCGCCCGCCGCCGTCACCTCGGAGGCGAGGTTCGCGGCCGAGGAGAAGCCCGCGGTGTAGCAGCTGTCGCTGGTGATGCCCTGGGTGGAGCCGGAGAACAGGGCGAAGTAGTTCGGCTGGCTCGGGTGGGTGATCCCGTACGACTGGGTGAGGGCGGCGCCGCCGGACGCGAGCGAGTTGATGTAGGGGGCACTGGAGGAGCCGATGACCTGGCTGTACGCGTGGTTCTCCATCACTACGACGACGACGTGGTCCGGGGTCGGCACCGCGGTCGCGGCGTGTGCGGTGGAGGCGGTGCCGAAGCCGGTCCAGACCCCGACGGCGGCTGCCGAGAAGGCGAGAGCGGACGCCACGACGGCGCGGCTGCGGCGGTACACGGAACCGACGGAACCGCTCGAACTACCGGAATTGCCTGAACTGCCGGACACTTCTACCTCCGGGTGGGGGGAGGACGGGGGTGACGGTGCGGTCAGAGCATGCACACGCCAAAATGCCCGCATCCCACCGCTCCCAACCCGGTGGATGAAGAAGTGGTGAACTACTGCTGTGGCCCGGCCAGTTGAGCCAGCACCTGATGCAACGGCTCAGTCGCCCGCTTCCGGTACTCCTGGATCGCCCAGCCGTTGCCGTCGGGATCCTTGAAGTACATGAAGGTGGCCCCGTCCTGCGGCGCGAACTGCACCGGCTCGCTGACCTCGAGACCGCGCGCGGTCAGCTCGTCGTAGGCCGCCTTCGCGTCCTGCACGCACAGCTGCATGCCGTGGTACGTCCCCGGCTGCGGCGTCCCGGTGGGTACCTGGAGGCCGTCGACCAGCGCGATGGAACACCCGGACCCCGGCGGCGTGAGCTGCACGATCCGTACGCCCTCCATCACCTCGCCGTCGAGATCCACGTGGAAGCCGACCTTGTCCTGGTAGAAGGCCTTGGCCCGGTCCACGTCCGAGACCGGCAGCAGGATCACTTCGAGGGTCATGTCCATGGCTTGACTCCTTTGTCAGGCACGTCTTCAGGCCCCTTTGTCGGGCGCGTCACTCGAACCGCCACCGCGTCTGGCTGAACGGCTCCCCCTTACCGAAGCCGAAAACCGTGCGCGGCGCCACAGCGAAGACGAAGGCGTGTCCGCCGCCGTGCCGGAAGGCCCCGTCCCGCACCTCGAAGTGCCAGAAACTGCCGTACTTCGCCTCCCACGCGGCGGCCAGCTCCCGCAGCCGGTCCTCGTCCTCGACCCGCACTGCCGCGCCCTCGACGACCAGGTCGTACCCCTTGTCCCAGGTGCTCGTGCCGGTCGTCAGCACGACGTGCGGGTTGTCGGCGAGGTTGCGCGCCTTGCGTTCCTCGGGCCCGGTGCAGAAGTGCAGCGCCCCGTCCGCCCACACCGCCGGCAACGGCGTCACATGCGGCCGCCCGTCCGGCCGCACCGTCGAGATCCAGAACTGCCCGGCCTGCGCGAGCCGCGCCTCGGCCGTGGCCCAGTCGGTCGCGGTGGCCGCCGGGTCGCTGTAGCGGGGGTCGAGACGGGTACGTGGTTGGTTGTCGGTCATCGGCTTCTCCCTGAGTCGTCGGTCGTCCCCTACTGGAGACCCCGTACCCCGCCGGAACTCATCGCCGCACGCCCCGGCGCCCCCGCCCGCACCTGCGGTTAGGCTCGGGAGGTCACGACCTTGATCCGAGCTGAGGGAGGCCGAGGATGACGGCGCCGGGACGCAGAAGCAGTACCTTCACGCGACTGCTGCGGCACGGCTTCACCGATCCCTCGGCCGCCGAGCGGCTCCTGGAGAGCACGGAGCTGGCGCCGATAAGGAACGACCCGGTCCTGCTGGAGGCCCTCGGCGCCACCGCCGACCCCGACCTCGCCCTTCAGGGTCTCGTACGGCTCCTGGAGGCGCAGCCCGAACCCACCGACCGGCGCGAGCTGACGGACACGCTGATCGCGGCGAAACCCCTACGGGACCGGCTGCTCGGTGTGCTCGGCGCCTCCGCCGCGCTCGGCGACCATCTCGCCCGGCACCCGCGCGACTGGCACGCCCTCGTCATGTACGAGCCCCGCGACCTCCACCCCGGGGTGGAGGAGTTCGAACGCGGGCTGGCAGAAGCCACCGACCCGGTCGCCCTCCGCGTCGCCTACCGCCGCTGCCTGCTGTCCATCGCCGCCCGCGACGTGTGCGGCACCACCGACCTCGCGCAGACCGCCGCCGAACTCGCCGACCTGGCCACCGCCACCCTGCGTGCCGCCCTCGCCATCGCGCGCGCCGCCGCGCCCGACGAGGCCGCGCTGTGCCGGCTCGCGGTGATCGCGATGGGCAAGTGTGGCGGCCACGAGCTGAACTACGTCTCCGATGTCGACGTCATCTTCGTCGGCGAGGCGGTCGACGGAGCCGACGAGGGCAAGGCGCTGCGCGCCGCCACCAAGCTCGCCGCGCACATGATGCGCGTCTGCTCCGAGACCACCGTCGAGGGCTCCATCTGGCCCGTCGACGCCAATCTCCGCCCCGAGGGCCGCAACGGCCCCCTGGTCCGCACCCTCGCCAGCCACCTCGCCTACTACCAGCGCTGGGCCAAGACCTGGGAGTTCCAGGCCCTGTTGAAGGCCCGCCCGGTGGCCGGCGACCTCGCGCTCGGCGCGGAGTACGTCACCGCCCTCGAACCCCTCGTGTGGAAGGCCGCCGAGCGCGAGAACTTCGTCACCGACGTGCAGAAGATGCGCCGCCGGGTCGTCGAGAACATCCCCGCCGCCGAGATCGACCGCGAACTCAAGCTCGCCCCCGGCGGCCTCCGTGACGTCGAATTCGCCGTTCAGCTCCTCCAGTTGGTGCACGGCCGCGCCGACCTCTCGCTGCGCAGCGGCACCACGCTCGTCGCGCTCCAGGCCCTCGCCGCAGGCGGCTACGTCGGCCGCGAGGACGCCGCCCGCCTCGACGACGCCTACCGCTTCCTGCGCACCATGGAACACCGCATCCAGCTCTACCGGTTGCGCCGCACCCACCTGGTCCCCGTAGAGGAGGCCGACCAGCGCCGCCTCGGCCGCTCGATGGGCCTGCGCACCGACCCGGTCGCCGAGCTGAACCGCGAGTGGAAGCGGCACGCGACGGTCGTACGGCGCCTGCACGAGAAGCTCTTCTACCGTCCGCTGCTCGATGCGGTCGCCCAACTCGCCCCCGGCGAGACCAGGTTGAGCGCCCAGGCGGCCCGCGAACGGCTGGTGGCCCTCGGTTACGTCGACCCGGCGGCGGCCCTGCGCCACATCGAGGCCCTCGCCTCCGGTGTCACCCGCAAGGCCGCCATCCAACGCACCCTGCTGCCCGTCCTGTTGGGCTGGTTCGCGGACTCCGCCGACCCGGACGCGGGCCTCCTCAACTTCCGCAAGGTGTCCGACGCGCTTGGCAAGACCCCTTGGTATCTACGCCTGTTGAGGGACGAGGGCGCCGCCGCCGAGAACCTGGCCCGCGTCCTGTCGGCCGGCCGCCTCGCCCCCGACCTCCTCATGCGCGCCCCCGAAGCGGTCGCCCTCCTCGGCGACGGCGACGGCGGCAGCGGCCTCGAACCCCGCGAACGCGCCCACCTGGACCAGGAGATACTGGCCGCGGTCGGCCGCGCCGACGACGCCGTCCAGGCCGTCACCTTCGCCCGCGGAGTCCGCCGCCGCGAACTCTTCCGTACGGCCGCCTTCGACATCGTCGGCTCCTACGGCACCGAGACGCAGCCCGTCGAGGCCGACCAGGGCGCGCTCGTCGACCGGGTCGGCGGCGCCGTCTCCGACCTCACCGCGGCGACCCTCGCCGGCACGCTGCGCGCGGTCGTCCGCGAGGGCTGGGGCGACACCCTCCCCACCCGCTTCGCCGTCATCGGCATGGGCCGCTTCGGCGGCCACGAACTGGGCTACGGCTCCGACGCGGACGTCCTGTTCGTGCACGAACCCCGCGAGGGAGTGCCCGAGCGTGAGGCCTCCGACGCCGCCAACAAGGTCGTCTCCGAGATGCGCCGGCTGCTCCAGGTCGCCAGCTCGGACCCGCCCCTGCTGATCGACGCGGACCTGCGTCCCGAGGGCAAGTCGGGGCCGCTCGTACGGTCGTTGAACTCCTACGAGGCGTACTACCGCCGGTGGTCCCTGGTTTGGGAGTCGCAGGCGCTGCTGCGGGCCGAACCCGTTGCCGGGGACGAGGAGTTGGGGCGTCGGTTCATCGAGCTGATCGATCCGCTGCGGTATCCGGCCGAGGGGCTCGGCGACGATGCCGTGCGGGAGATCCGGCGGTTGAAGGCGCGGATGGAGTCCGAGCGGTTGCCTCGTGGTGCGGATCCCACGCTGCACACCAAGCTCGGGCGTGGGGGGCTCTCCGACGTCGAATGGACCGTGCAGCTGATGCAGTTGCGGCACGGGTGGGTCGAGCCGGGGCTGCGGACCACGCGGACGCGCGGTGCCCTTGCCGCCGCGTGCGCCGCCGAGCTGATCTCTGCCGAGGACGCGGAGACCCTGGACGAGGCGTGGGTGTTGGCCACGCGTGTTCGTAACGCGGTGATGCTGGTGAGGGGGCGGGCGGGGGACACGTTTCCTTCTGATCCGCGTGAACTGGCCGCTGTGGGGCGGTACTTGGGGTATGGGCCGGGGCATGTGGGGGACATGCTGGATGACTATCGGCGGACTACGCGCAGGGCTCGGGGTGTGGTGGACTTGTTGTTCTACGGGGCTTGAGCGGGTTGTTTTTCGGCTCACCGCCGGTGGGGGCTGGTCGCGCAGTTCCCCGCGCCCCTGAGGGGCGCCTCCACTGGGGGCGTGATTATTTGTTGCCGTCTTGAGAGGGCGACGCCCACCAGTACCACCGCCATCCCCGCCACCACCCGCAACCCCACCCTCTCGTCCAGCAGCACCGCACCCAACGACACCGACACAACCGGCAGCAGATTTCCCACCGTTGCCGCGCTCGTCGCGCCCTCGTCGGCGATCAGGCGGTAGTTGAGGTAGAAGGTCGCGCCGGTGGCCAGGACGCCGAGGGCGGTTACCGCCAGCAGGGCCGTGAGGTCGGCGTGCACGGGGCCGGCGGCGGGCAGGCTGAGCGTGGTCCAAGCGGTCGCCGCCATCAACTGGGCGGCCGAGACCGCCAACGGGGCCTGGCCGGTGGTGAGTTTGCGGGCCATGTAGGCGAAGGCCACGGCGTAGCTCGCGGCGGCGGCCAGCAGGGCGAGCGCGCCCCAACTGGCCAGGCCCGAGCGCTGCCACGGGGCGAAGATCAGGACCGTACCCGCGAAGCCGAGCAGAAGGCCGGTGAGGCAGGCCCGGCCGAGGCCGCGGTCGGTGCCCAGCGCGATGCCGATCAGCAGGGACCACAAGGGAGTTGTGGCGTTCAGGACACCCGCGATCCCGGAGTCGACGGTCTGCTCGCCCACGCTGAACAGGGCGAACGGAATGGCGTTGCAGAAGAGGGCGGCCACCGCGAGCCGGCCCCACGTCCTGCGGTCACGGGGGAGGCGCTGGCCTTTGGAACGGGCCAGGGCCAGCAGGACCAGTGTGCCCAGGGCGCAGCGGGTGATGGTGATCTGGGCGGGGGAGAGGCCGTGGTCCAGGGCGAGTTTGATCCACAGGAAGCCCGAACCCCACAGGAGGGCGAGCGCGGCCATGCGGAGTGTCGAGGCGGGCTGCATGGCTCCACGGTCGGACAGCCCGACCTTTCAGCACAAGCGAAGGATTCTATAGTCACTGTTAACCTTTCCTACATGCTTGATGTGCGACGCATGCAGGTGCTGCGGGCCGTGGTGGACAGCGGGTCGGTGACCGCGGCGGCGGCCCGGCTCGGCTACACGCCGTCCGCCGTCAGCCAGCAGGTCGGGGCGCTGGAGAAGGAGGCCGGGACCGCGCTGCTCGAGCGGGTGGGGCGCGGGGTGCGGCCCACGGCGGCCGGGCTGCTGCTCACCGGGTACGCGGACGCGATCGGGCGGCAGGTCGCCGAGGCGGAGACGGCGTTGGCGGACCTGGTGGCCGGGCGCACCGGACAGCTCACGGTCCGCTACTTCGCCACCGCCGGTGCCGCTCTGGTCGCCCCCGCCGTGGCCCGGCTCCGCGCCGAACACCCGGGAGTGCGGCTGGAGTTGAAGCTGACAGACCCCGAGGATCCGCTGCCGGAGGTGAAGGAGGGGCGGGCGGATGTCGCGCTGGTCGTGGGGGAGTCCCGCGCTCCCGACGGCGTACGGCTGGTGAAGCTGCTCGACGATCCGTATCTCGCCGTGCTGCCCAAGGGGCACCGGCTGGCCGCGCGGCGGAGTGTGGAGCTGCGGGAGCTGGCCGAGGAGGCGTGGGTCGGGAGCGAGTGGCCGGGGCCGTGCCTCGACGCCCAGCTCGGAGCGTGCGCGGCGGCGGGATTCCGACCCGGGTTCGCGGTCCAGAGCGAGGACTACGCGACGGCTCAGGGCTTCGTCGCGGCGGGCCTCGGGGTGACCCTGATTCCCCGGCTGGGGCTGGGCAGCCGCCATCCGGACGTGGTCGTACGGGTCGTACGGGATCCGGAGCCGGTGCGGACCATCCACGCGGCCGTCCGCGAGACGGCACCGCCACAGCCGGCCCTGCGGGCGTTTCTGCGGGCGCTGCGGGACGCGGCGACTGCAACGACTGCAACTGCCGACTAGGCCTTCGTCGGCAGCAGGAGCCCGTCCGCTCCCCGTACCGCCACCGTACGAGGCAAGGCGTACGGGAACGCGCCGTACCAGACGCGGGAGACGGCGAAGCCGAAGGCCAGGCAGAGCATGCCGCCGACCGCGTCGAGCCAGAAGTGGTTGGCGGTGGAGACGATGACCATGAGGGTGGCCGCCGGGTAGAGCAGGCCGAGGATGCGGACCCAGGGGAGTTTCGCCAGGGTGAAGATCGTCAGGCCGCACCACAGGGACCAGCCGATGTGCATGGACGGCATCGCGGCGTACTGGTTCGACATGTGCTTCAGGTCGCCGGAGGCCATCGACCCCCAGGTCTGGTGGACCATGACGGTGTCGACGAAGTGGCCGCCGTTCATCAGGCGGGGCGGGGCCAGCGGGAAGAAGTAGTAGCCGACGAGGGCCACGGCGGTGGTCGCGAAGAGGACCAGGCGGGTTGCCGCGTACCGGCCCGGATGACTCCGGTACAGCCACACCAGGACACCCAGCGTCACCACGAAGTGCAGTGTCGCGTAGTAGTAGTTCATGCCGACGATCAGCCAAGTCACCGAGTTCACCGCGTGGTTGACCGACTGCTCGACGGCGATGCCGAGGTCGTTCTCCACCCGCCAGATCCAGTCGGCGTTGCGCAGTGCCTGGCCCCGCTGCTCCGGAACCGCGTTGCGGATCTGTGAGTACGTCCAGTAACTCACCGCGATCAGCAGGATCTCGAACCACAGCCGGGGCCGGCGCGGAGTCCGCAACCGGCGCAGGAAACCCTGCCCCGCGGCGTCCGCGACGGGGCTCGGAACGGCTTCTTCACGGCCTTCCAATGTCGTCACGGTGGTCTCACCCATAGACACAAAGTCTGCCAGAAAAGGCTTCCGCGACCGATCATCCCTTGGTCGGGTCCGGCTCGCATGTTCTACGACGAGAAGAGTCCCCGTACTACTACCAGCGCACTGGAAACGGCCGCGGTTCCTCCCCCTTAGGGACGATTCCGTTCCCCGGGCGCCGAAGCCGTGGAACCGCGCACCACCAGCTCCGGCATGAACACGAACTCACTGTGCGGCGCGGGCGTCCCGCCGATCTCCTCCAGCAACGTCCGCACCGCGGCCTGTCCCATCGCGGGCACCGGCTTGCGGATCGTGGTCAGCGGCGGGTCGGTGAACGCGATCAGCGGGGAGTCGTCGAAGCCGACCACCGACACGTCCGTGGGCACCTGAAGACCCCGCTGCCGGGCCGCCCGTATCGCGCCGAGCGCCATCATGTCGCTCGCGCACACGATCGCCGTGCAGTCGCGCTCGATCAGCGCGGCGGCGGCGGCCTGGCCGCCCTCCAGCGTGTACAGCGAGTGCTGGACCAGCCGGGTCTCCACGTCCTCGGCGGTCAGGGCCAGTTGGTCCTGCATCGCGCGGACGAAGCCCTCGATCTTGCGTTGTACGGGTACGAAGCGCTTGGGGCCGAGCGCGAGGCCGATGCGGGTGTGGCCGAGGGAGACGAGGTGGGTGACGGCGAGGGTCATCGCCGCGCGGTCGTCCGGCGAGATGAACGGCGCCTGCACCTTGGGCGAGAAGCCGTCCACGAGGACGAACGGCACGCCCTGCGCCCGGAGTTGCTCGTAGCGCTGCATGTCCGCGGAGGTGTCCGCGTGCAGTCCGGAGACGAAGATGATGCCGGCCACCCCGCGGTCGACGAGCATCTCGGTCAGCTCGTCCTCCGTGGACCCGCCCGGGGTCTGGGTGGCGAGGACGGGGGTGTAGCCCTGCCGGGTCAGCGCCTGCCCTATGACCTGCGCCAGAGCGGGGAATATCGGGTTCTCCAGCTCCGGCGTTATGAGACCGACCAGGCCCTCGCTGCGCTGTCGCAGCCGTACCGGACGTTCGTAGCCGAGGACGTCGAGGGCGGCGAGGACGGACTGGCGGGTGGTGGCGGCGACGCCCGGCTTGCCGTTGAGGACACGGCTTACGGTCGCCTCGCTCACCCCCGCCTGGGCGGCGATGTCGGCAAGCCGTGTGGTCACGGGTGTGGACTGTACCGGCCGTCGGCGCGCTGCGGGTTGCTGCGTCATCGCGATCCCTCGTGTTCTGGTGGGCTTCAGGTCGGTATACGACGTGCGGCAAGAGCTTGCAGAGTCTTGCACAAGTGTCGCATCGCCCGCTGAGCCGCATCAATACTCGGTTTCACCCGGATCGAGGAGAGGTCACGGGCGGGTAACTCTCAAGCCGTCTTGCAGTTTTTTGCAGCAAGGACTTTCGCAACGCTTGCATCGCTGTTACGTTCGGCGACGCCCGGCGGCGGCGAAGGAGCGGTCGGCGAGTCACAGGGGCGGCGGACGGGCCCGCGCCCTGCGGCACACGGGCTTTCACCCTCAAGGAGAACTCATGCGGCGTGGCATAGCGGCCACCGCGCTGGTGGCGTCCCTCGCCCTCGCGGCGACGGCCTGCGGCGGCAGTGACAGTGACAGCGGCAAGTCGGACGGGCCGGTCACCATCACCTGGTGGGACACCTCCAACGCCACCAATGAGGCACCCACGTACAAGGCCCTGGTCGCCAAGTTCGAGGCCGCCAACAAGAACATCAAGGTCAAGTACGTCAACGTGCCCTTCGACCAGGCGCAGAACAAGTTCGACACCGCCGCCGGCTCCAAGGGCGCCCCGGACGTGCTGCGTTCGGAGGTCGGCTGGACCCCCGCCTTCGCGAAGAAGGGCTACTTCCTGCCGCTCGACGGCACCGAAGCCCTCGCCGACCAGGCCAAGTTCAAGCCGAACCTGATCACGCAGGCCCAGTACGACGGCAAGACGTACGGCGTGCCGCTGGTCACCGACACCCTCGCCCTCGTCTACAACAAGGCGATCTTCGCGAAGGCCGGCATCACCCAACCGCCCACCACCTGGGACGAGTTGAAGGCCGACGCCTCCAAGATCGACGCCAAGGAGAAGGTGTACGGCTACTGGGGCTCCACCCAGGCCTACTACGCGCAGACCTTCCTCTACGGCGAGGGCACCGACACCGTCGACGCCGCCGCCAAGAAGATCACCGTGGACTCCGCCGCCGCGCAGAAGGCCTACGGCACCTGGCTCAGCCTCTTCACCGGCCAGGGCCTGCACGACGCCGACACCACCGCCGACGCCTACGCCCACATCCAGGACGCGTTCGTCAACGGCCAGGTCGCCTCGATCATCCAGGGCCCCTGGGAGATCACGAACTTCTACAAGGGCTCGGCCTTCAAGGACAAGTCCAACCTCGGCATCGCCCAGATCCCGGCCGGCTCCACCGGCAAGTCCGGCGCCCCGACCGGCGGTCACAACCTCTCGGTCTACGCCGGCTCGGACTCCGCGCACCAGAAGGCGTCCCTGAAGTTCGTCAACTTCATGACCTCGGCCGCCTCACAGACGCAGATCGCGCTGAAGAACTCGACGCTGCCGACCCGCGACGACGCCTACACCGCCGCCGTCAAGGCCGACCCGGGCATCGCCGGCTTCCAGGGCGTCCTGGGCGCCGCCCAGCCGCGCCCGGCGCTCGCCGAGTACAGCTCGCTGTGGGGTCCGCTGGACACCGAGCTGCCCAAGATCGCCGGCGGCAAGGAGTCCCTCACCAAGGGCCTGAGCAACGCCGAACTCGCGATCCAGAAGCTGGTCCCGGACTTCAGCAAGTAGCCCGCGCGGCCGCCGGATCCCCAAGCAGCAGCCCGGGGGAGGGATCCGGCGGTCCTCGGCCTGCGCACCGGCCCAACTCCTGACCTTCCAGAAGGTGTCGAACGAACCATGACAGTCGCCATCGACCGCGCGACCGGCAAGCGCCACGGTGACCGCGCGCCCCGACCCGGACCCCGCGGGCGTCTCAAGTCCGCCTACCAGAAGCACTGGTACGCGTACGCGATGATCATCCCCGTGGTCGTCGTGCTCGGCGTCCTCGTGCTCTACCCCCTGGTGTACGGCCTCTACCTGACGCTCACCGACGCCAACAGCCTCAACACCGCGCGCACGATCGGCGTCAACCACATCGACGCCACCTACAAGTTCATCGGGCTCGACAACTACAAGGACATCCTGTTCGGCCCGACCTCCTACGACCGCTTCTGGTCGCACTTCATCTGGACGATCGTCTGGACCGCGGTCTGCGTCACCCTGCACTACACGATCGGCCTCGCGCTCGCCCTGCTGCTCAACCAGAAGCTGCGTGGACGCACGATGTACCGGCTGATCCTGATCCTGCCGTGGGCCGTCCCCACCTTCGTCACCGTGTTCGGCTGGCGCTTCATGCTCGCCGACGGCGGCATCATCAACACCGCGCTGCACACCCTGCACCTGCCCCAACCCGACTGGCTGGAAAGCACGTTCTGGCAGCGGACCGCCGCGATCATGGTCAACACCTGGTGCGGTGTGCCGTTCATGATGGTCTCGATGCTCGGCGGCCTCCAGTCCATCGACGCCTCGCTCTACGAGGCCGCCGAGATGGACGGCGCCGGCCCCTGGCAGCGTTTCCGCTACGTCACCCTCCCGGGCCTGAGGTCGGTCAGCTCCACCGTCGTACTCCTCGGCGTCATCTGGACGTTCAACCAGTTCGCCGTCATCTTCCTGCTGTTCGGCAACACGGCCCCCGACGCCTCGATCCTCGTCACCTGGTCGTACTACCTCGGCTTCGGCCAACAGCCGCGTGACTTCGCCCAGTCGGCCGCCTACGGCATCCTGCTGCTGGCCATCCTGATCGTCTTCACCTCCTTCTACCGCCGCTGGCTGAACCGCAACGACCAGCAGCTCGCGATCTGAGGCAGGAGTCCCCATGAGCACCACGACCGACACCTCGTCCCAACGGACGCGCCGCAGGGGCGAGTTGGGCCGCGCCGGCTCGCTCACCTCGCACGGCATCCTGATCGTCGCGAGCCTGATCGCCCTCTTCCCGATCGCCTGGCTGGTCTTCCTCTCGCTGGGCCCGGACTCGGACGACTACCTCCACCCGGCCGGCATCTGGAAGAAGATGACGCTCGGCAACTACTCGTTCGTGCTCCAGCACACCGAGTTCTTCGACTGGTTGAAGAGTTCGCTGATCGTCTCGCTCGGCACCACGGTCATCGGTGTGACCATCGCGGCCAGCACCGGCTACGCCGTCTCGCGCATGCGCTTCCCGGGCTACCGGAAGTTCATGTGGGTGCTGCTGGTCACCCAGATGTTCCCGATAGCGGTACTTATTGTGCCGATGTACCAGATTCTGGCGGATCTCCAGCTCATCGACAGCTACCTTGGTCTCATCCTCGTCTACTGCTCGACGGCGGTGCCGTATTGCGCCTGGCTGCTCAAGGGTTACTTCGACACGATCCCGTTCGAGATCGACGAGGCCGGACGCGTCGACGGGCTGAACCCCTTCGGCACGTTCGCGCGACTGATCCTGCCGCTCGCCAAGCCGGGTCTGGCGGTCGCCGCGTTCTACAGCTTCCTGACGGCTTTCGGCGAGGTCGCCTTCGCCTCGACGTTCATGCTGTCCGACACGAAGTACACGTTCGCGGTGGGGTTGCAGACGTTCGTGAGCGAGCACGACGCGCAACGCAACCTGATGGCTGCGACGGCTGTGCTGATCGCGATACCGGTGGCCGCGTTCTTCTATCTCGTGCAGAAGAACTTGGTCACAGGCCTGACGGCAGGCGGCACCAAGGGGTAGCGAAGCGCCCCGTCAGGGGCGCGGGGAACTGCGCGCCCAGCCCCCACTCAGCCGCACCCAAAACTCGAGGCGGCCGTAACGTCCATCCGACCCCGCTGACATTACGGCCGCCTCGTCATCAACTCCCCACGACCAAAACCCCGTTACGTACCAAGGACGCCATGACCCAGCAGCACTCGGCCATCGCCCCGGCACCGAAGAACCCCGCCAAAGCCAAGCGAGGCGACTGGTGGAGAGACGCGGTGATCTACCAGGTCTATCCGCGCAGCTTCGCCGACAGCAACGGTGACGGCATGGGCGACCTGGAGGGCGTACGCTCCCGACTCCCGTATCTGCGTGACCTCGGTGTCGACGCCGTCTGGCTCAGCCCGTTCTACGCCTCCCCGCAGGCGGACGCGGGCTACGACGTCGCCGACTACCGGGCCGTGGACCCGATGTTCGGCAGTCTGCTCGACGCCGACGCGCTGATCCGGGACGCCCATGGTCTCGGTCTGCGTGTCATCGTCGACCTCGTTCCCAACCACTCCTCGGACCAGCACGATTGGTTCAAGCGGGCGTTGCGGGAGGGGCCCGGCTCGCCGCTGCGGGAGCGCTATCACTTCCGCCCGGGCAAGGGCGAGCACGGCGAACTCCCGCCCAACGACTGGGAGTCCGTCTTCGGCGGGCCGGCCTGGACCCGAGTCCCGGACGGGGAGTGGTACTTGCACCTCTTCGCGCCCGAGCAGCCCGACTTCAACTGGGAACACCCGGCGGTGGGCGACGAGTTCAGGTCCGTGCTCCGGTTCTGGTTCGACATCGGCATCGACGGCTTCCGTATCGACGTCGCCCATGGGCTGGTGAAGGCGGAGGGGCTGCCCGACCTCGGCTCGCACGACCAGGCCAAGCTGCTGGGCAACGATGTCATGCCGTTCTTCGACCAGGACGGCGTGCACGACATCTACCGCCAGTGGCGCCTGGTCCTCGACGAATACGCGGGCGAGCGGATCTTCGTCGCCGAGGCGTGGACCCCGACCGTCGAGCGCACGGCCAACTACGTCCGCCCGGACGAACTCCACCAGGCCTTCAACTTCCAGTACCTGACAACGTATTGGGACGCGAAGGAACTCCGCACGGTCGTCGACCGGACGCTGGAGGCCATGCGCCCGGTCGGCGCCCCCGCCACCTGGGTCCTCTCCAACCACGATGTCACCCGGCACACCACCCGCTTCGCCAACCCGCCCGGCCTCGGCACCCAGATCCGCCTCGCGGGCGACCGTGAGCTGGGCCTGCGCCGGGCCCGCGCGGCGACGCTGCTGATGCTGGCGCTGCCCGGCTCGGCGTACATCTACCAGGGCGAGGAACTCGGCCTGCCGGACGTCGTCGACCTGTCGGACGAAGTGCGCCAGGATCCCGCCTACTTCAGGGGCGCGGGCCAGGACGGCTTCCGCGACGGATGCCGGGTGCCGATCCCGTGGACGCGCGCCGGATCGTCGTACGGCTTCGGGGACGGCGGGAGTTGGCTGCCGCAGCCGGAGGGCTGGGGCGAGTTGAGCATCGAGGCGCAGACGGGGACGGCCGGCTCCACGCTGGAGCTGTACCGGGCCGCGCTCGCCGCCCGCCGCGCTCAGCCCGATCTGGGCGCGGGCGACTCGGTGGAGTGGCTGCGGGCGCCCGAGGGCGTACTCGCCTTCCGGCGGGGGGAGTTCGTGTGTGTCGCGAACACGAGCGGGGAGTCGGTGACGACGTCGGCGTACGGCCGTCTCCTGCTCGCCAGCGGTGAGGTGACCGAGGCGGACGGTGAGGCGAAGCTGCCCGCCGACACGACGGTCTGGTGGACCACCACCCCGTAACCACCGCTCCGCCGCAGGAAGTTCTTGCAGCAACTTCACACGGCCCGCTGCCCTTTTGGGTGGCGGGCCTTTAACATCTGGCCACCGCAAGGTTTCCACGGGATTTCAGCAAGAACATTCAAGAGCCTTCAACGGAGAAGGAACCCCCACATGGCCAGCAGCAGATCACTTTCAGGCGCCCTCACCGTCGCCCTCGCCGCCGCCACGGCGGTCCTGGTGCCCGGCACCGCACACGCCTCCCCGCCCGGCACCAAGGACGTCACCGCCGTCCTCTTCGAGTGGAACTTCGCCTCGGTCGCCAAGGAGTGCACCAACACCCTCGGCCCGGCCGGCTACGGCTATGTGCAGGTCTCCCCGCCCGCCGAGCACATACAGGGCTCGCAGTGGTGGACGTCGTACCAGCCGGTGAGCTACCGGATCGCCGGGCGGCTCGGCGACGCGACCGCCTTCCAGAACATGATCAACACCTGCCACGCGGCGGGCGTTAAGGTCGTCGTCGACACCGTCGTCAACCACATGTCGGCGGGCAGCGGCACCGGCACCGGCGGCTCGTCGTACACGAAGTACAACTACCCGGGCCTGTACTCCTCGTACGACATGGACGACTGCACCTCGCTGGTCAGCGACTACACCAACCGTGCCAACGTGCAGAACTGCGAACTGGTCGGCCTCGCCGACCTGGACACCGGCGAGGAGTACGTCCGCGCCACCATCGCCGGCTACATGAACAGCCTCCTCGGCTACGGCGCCGACGGCTTCCGCATCGACGCGGCCAAGCACATCCCGGCGACCGACCTCGCGAACATCAAGTCGCGCCTGACGAACCCCTCCGTGTACTGGAAACAGGAGGTCATCTACGGCGCCGGCGAGGCCGTCCAGCCCACCGAGTACACCGGCAACGGGGACGTCCAGGAGTTCCGCTACGCCTACGACCTCAAGCGCGTCTTCAACAACGAGAACCTCGCCTACCTGAAGAACTACGGCGAGGGCTGGGGCTACCTGAGCAGCTCGGTCGCGGGAGTCTTCGTGGACAACCACGACACGGAACGCAACGGCTCCACCCTCAACTACAAGGACGGCGCCAACTACACGCTGGCCAACGTCTTCATGCTCGCCTACCCCTACGGCGCCCCGGACATCAACTCCGGCTACGAGTGGTCGGACGCGGACGCCGGACCGCCCAACAACGGTGCGGTGACGGCCTGTTGGCAGGACGGCTGGAAGTGCCAGCACGCCTGGCCCGAGATCAAGTCCATGGTCGCCTTCCGCAACGCCACCAGCGGCCAGTCCCTCACCAACTGGTGGGACGACGGCAACGACGCGATCGGCTTCGGCCGCGGCAGCAAGGGCTACGTGGCCATCAACCACGAGTCGTACTCCCTGACCCAGACGTACCAGACGTCACTGGCCGCGGGCACGTACTGCAACGTCCAGAACAGCACGACGGTGACCGTCAACTCCAGCGGGCAGTTCACCGCCACCCTGGGCTCCAACACGGCGCTGGCGATCTACGCGGGCAAGACGTCCTGCTGATCCATCCGCTGTGTGCCGATGACGGCGAGCAGGCGCAACGCCTCCTCCGAGGGTGAGCCGGGGGTGGCGGTGTAGATCACGACCTGCTGGTCGCGGTCGGTGATGTCGAGGGCGTCGCAGTTGACGGTGACCGGGCCCACCACCGGGTGCTGGAACGTCTTGGTCAGGGTGGGCTCGGCGGACACGTCGTGCGACTCCCACAGGCGACGGAACTCCTCGCTTCCGGCGAGGAGTTCGGCCACCAGACCGGTCACCGCCGGCGAGTCGGGGTAGCGGGCGGCGACGGCACGCAGCCGCTGCGCCGAGAGCCGGGCGAAGGCGTCGACGTCCGACACCCCGTACAGCCTGCTGCGGTCCGGGCGCGGGGTGAGGAAGGCGCGGCGCACCAGATTGCGGTCGCGCGGGGGCAGCGCGGAGAAGTCCTCCATGAGGGCGGCGGCGAGATCGTTCCAGGCCAGTACCTCGAAGGTCGCGGACGTCACGAAGGCCGCGGCCTGCGGCAGCCGGCGCAGCAGGTCGAGGAGGCTCTGCCGCACCTCGCGCGAGGGCCCGGGCGGCGGTCCGGGCGGAGCCCCGGCGAGGTGATGGAGATGCCCGCGCTCGGCGTCCGAGAGCCGCAGCGCCCGCGCGAGACCGCCCAGCACCTCCCGCGACGGACGCGGCCCGCGGGCCTGTTCGAGCCGTGTGTAGTACTCGGTCGAGATGAACGCCAGCTGCGCCACCTCCTCGCGCCGCAGCCCGGGTGTACGGCGACGCGGGCCGCGCGGCAGCCCCACTTCGGCGGGGGAGATCCGCTCGCGCCTGCTGCGCAGGAACGCTGCGAGTTCTTGCTTGTCCACGCCACCAGTGTGCGCCGGGCGCCGGACCTCATCCAGGTACCGCCGGTGCCTGGATGAGTTGCGACCCCGGGGCCAGGCTCGAAGCCATGGAAAACACCGCGATCACCCACCAGGGCCTGCTGACCGACAAGGTCGCCTTCATCACCGGCGCCGGCCGCGGTATCGGTGCCGCCGCCGCCCGGCTCTTCGCCCGCGAGGGCGCCCGGGTCCTGCTGGCGGCCCGCACCGAGGACCAGCTCAAGGCGGTCACCGAGGAGATCCGCGCGGCGGGCGGCACCGCGGACCACGTGGTCTGCGACCTGGCCGACGCGGCGAGCGTCCGCGCCGCCGTCGACCGCACGGTGCAGGTCTACGGCCGCCTCGACATCGCCTTCAACAACGGCGCGATCGGCCAGCACCCCGGCCCCCTGGACGAACTCCCCGAGCCGGACTTCGACCACCTCACCGGCGTGAACCTCAAGGGCGTATGGCTGGCCATGGCCGCGGAGGTCAAGGCCATCCGCGCCACCGCCTCCGGCGGCGCCATCGTCAACAACTCCTCCATCGGCAGCCTCCGGGCCAACCCCGTCCTGCCCGTCTACGGCGCCCTGAAGCGGGCCGTCAACAGCCTCACCCAGTCCGCCGCCGTCACCTACGGCCCCGAGGGCATCCGCGTCAACGCCGTCGCCCCCGGCGGCACGCTCACCGAGATGATCCGCGACTGGGACGCGGCCACCCCCGGCGTCATCGACCGTGTGAAGTCCATGACCCCGCTCGGCCGCATGGCCGCCCCCGAGGAGATCGCCGAAGCCGCGGCCTGGCTCCTCAGCGACCGGGCGTCCTTCGTGTCGGGCGCGATCCTCCAGGTGGACGGGGGAGCGGGCGCGTGAGAAAGGCCGCCACCGGAGGCGAAGCTCCCGGTGGCGGCCCGGCCTGCCGTGAGGTCACGGCGTGACGTTGATGTGCCTGGCCAGCGCGGTGACCGACAGGTCGCCGTGGTCGACCCACTGCGGGAACGCCAGTGTCTTGTGCTGGGTGGCACCGGGCGGGGTGATCTCCAGGAAGGAGGCGCGCACCGCGCCCGAGGTGCCGGTGTCGGCGTGCGTCCAGGCGACGACGGCCTCGGCGCTCTGAGCCTCCTTGAGGGTGAGGGTCTTCTTCCCGGGGTTGTGCGCGTACCAGGTGTTGCCCCAGTGGGTGTGGGTCGTGAGCTTCTTGTGCGCGGAGTTCTCCAGGCCGAGGCCCGGGTAGCCGCGCAGCGCGCAGGTCCTGCCGCTGAGGTTGCGCAGGCTGATGACGACACCCTGGTGGTTCATGCCGCCCGCGAGTCCGCGGCCGAACGTGGCCTTGAGCGCCCCGGCGGAGCAGGTGGGCGTCGTCTTCGCGGAGCTCGTGGTGGTCGCGGCGTTGGCGGTGGTCGCCCAGGCCGCGAGCCCCAGCCCGGCGACGGCGGCCAGACCCGTCACCGTACGCCCGAACCGGCGCTCGGCACGGTGCCGGGGCTTGGTGGGACCGGCCTGGTCGGTGGTGTTCTGCTGCTCGTTCACGATGATCGTGCTCCCACTCCTGCTCCGCGGCGCGGGCCGCCGTGTGCGCCCCGCGCCCTCCTTCGGTGTCGTGCACTGAGTCCGATGCGCGGTACCGCGGATTTGTTCGGAGAAATGAGCGGGAGTTCGAGAACGGGCTACTTCCAGGTGTCGCTCGCCGTGTAGCCGGACGAGGTGCCCGTCGTGTACGAACGGTTCGTCCCGGACTCCCAGGTCACGGTCCCGGAGCTGTCCTTCTTGATGTACTTGTACGCGAAGGTCGTGCTCTTGGGGACGATGACGAGCTTGCTCCAGGTCGGGTACGACGCCGAGGACAGCGGGATCGCGTCGCTCGTGTTCGAGGAGCCGAGCGAGGCGATCGAGCCGACGACGTAGACGTTGGTGCCGTAGGAGGTGGTCGCGTACTCGTTGAAGGTGACGTCGGTGGCGTCGGCGTCGGCCACGTTCCAGGAGTTGTTGAGCGAGACCGCCGAAGTGGCCGTCGTGGCGGCCCTGTTGGCGTTCGACTCCCAGGTGACGTTTCCGGACGAGTCCTTCTTGATGTACTTGTACGCGAAGGACGTGTTGGTCGGCACGCTCACCGCCCCGGACCAGACCGGGTAGCCGGACGAGGACAGCGCGACCGCCTTCGACGTGTCCCAGCCGCCCAGCGCGTCGATGGAGCCGACGACGTAGACGTTCGTACCGGACGTGGTGGACGCGTACTCGTTGAAGGTGGCGGTCACCGTGGAGCCGGAGGAACCTCCGCCGCCGGTGTCGTCGCAGCCGACCGTGCAGGTGTAGGAGGAGTTGTAGAAGGCGATCGCGCTCTTCGCCGGGATGGTGAGGGACGCGCTGCCGCCGGAGACGGTGACGGTGGACGTGCCGCCGTCGATCACGTTCGAGTACGTGCCGTCGGCCATGCCCGTCGTGAAGGAGTAGGTCGCCGCCGAGGAACCGTTGTTGAGCGCGAAGAAGCCCGCGCCGCTACGGCCGAAGCCGATCACGCTCGACGACTTGGTCTGCCAGTTGGAGACGGCCGCCGTGTCCACCGCGTTGTGCCAGGCGACCATGCCGACGACGCCGGTGTCCCGGTCGAGGCAGTACCAACTGCCGCTGGAGCAGTCGGTGTTCGTCACGAAGCCCGACGAGTTCGGCGGTGCCTGGTCGCTCTGCGTCCACTCCCAACTGGCGTACACCGTCGGGGTGGACCACTTGTAGGCGAGCTCGAAGAGGTTGGCGAGCTTGTAGGTGTCGCCGTCCTTGTAGCTCATGTGCAGGCCGTTGCGCTCGGTGTCGTGATTGGTCACGAAGGACACCGAGTTGGCGGCCGGGAGGATGCCGCTGCTCTCCAGGGAGGACAGATCGCTCACGTTGCCCTGGAACGCCGACTTCATCCTGCTCGCGTACGTGAAGTCGAGGACGTCACCGGAGGCGTAGTAGTCGCTGGGCTGCGGGGTCGAGCCCGGATAGATCTCCTGGAAGACGTACGGCGCCGCACCCGCCGTCGTGTTCGTCAGCTTGCCCTCGATCGCCGCCAGGTCGGTCTCGGGGATGTGCTTGGCCGCGTCGACCCTGAACCCGTCGACACCGAGGGCGAGTTGCTTGTTGAGGAAGTTCGCGATGCCCGCCCGGACCGAGTCCGAGCCGGTCTTCAGGTCGGGCAGGCCCAGGAGTTCGCAGTTCTGCACCTGGGTGAGGTTCGAGTAGTCCTGGATGGTCAGGTCGGAGGTGGGGCAGTCCGCGGAGGTGTGGTAGTCGCCCGGGTCCCAGTCCGGGGTGTCGTACTTGCTGGTGAGCGTGGTGCCGTTGTAGCCGGTGCCGGTCTGCGCGGCGGTGTGGTTGATCACCGCGTCCGTGTAGACCTTGACGCCCGCGGTGTGGCAGGCGCTCACCATGCTCGCGAACTGGGCCGCCGTACCGAAACGGCTGTTCAGGTTGTACGAGTACGGCTGGTAGACGTCCCACCAGTAGTAGTTCGTCTGCTTCAACGACTCGGCGGGCGGCGCCACTTGGACCGCGCCGTAGCCGGCCGGGCCCAGTACGTTCGTGCACTCCGAGGCGATGGAGTCCCAGTTCCATTCCCAGAGGTTGGCGATGACGTCGCCCTTGGCGGAGGTGTCCGCGTGGGCGGTGGCGGCGGGGAGGGCGACCACGCCCGCCAGGGCGAGGGCCCCGGCGGCCACGGCACCCATCGCGCGCCTGATGGTTCCCGGTGTTCGGTATCTGCTCATGAGCGGCTCCGAAAGGGGGGATCGGGGTTCAACAACTGGTGAGCGTGGGCCAGTTGAGAAGGGCACGTCAAGGTTGCGGATGAAAGTTCTTTCTGTGACTTTCACATGTCTTGCTGCAACCCTTGCGTCAGCGATACCGTCTCGCCGGGGTCGGACCCGAACTGAGCCTTAGGACCTGTCCGACGGATCACGCCGCAGACGCGGGGTCTGGCACGCACACCTGCGGCGTTGTCGTCACTCGCCGACGCTCCGCGTCGACTCCCTCCTCCGCCTTGCAGCTGCACGCACCAGACCCCGCTCACCGGCGCTGATCAGGCGCCGATGCTTTCCTGCGACCTGATCCGCCGGACAGGCCCTAATCGCAAGGAGTTCACGCCTGTGATACCGAGATGGCCGGTGGCCCGCACGCGCCGTACCGAGCGACGGAGAAGGGCTGCGGGCATCGTCGTCGCCGCGCTCCTCGCCGCGTTCGTCCAACCCCTCGCCGCCCACGCCGCGACCCCGCCCGCACCCCCGTCCGACGCGAAGCTGGCGGCCACGCCCGCCCGGCACGACGACACCCGCGAGCAGTTCTACTTCGTGATGCCGGACCGCTTCGCCAACGGCGACACCTCCAACGACCGGGGCGGGCTGACCGGTTCACGCCTCAGCACCGGCTACGACCCCACCGACAAGGGCTTCTACCAGGGCGGCGACCTCAAGGGCCTGACGAAGAAGCTCGACTACATCAAGGGCCTCGGCACCACCGCCATCTGGATGGCCCCGATCTTCAAGAACCAGCCCGTGCAGGGGACGGGTGCCGACGCCTCCGCCGGCTACCACGGTTACTGGATAACGGACTTCACCAAGGTCGACCCGCACTTCGGCACCAACAAGGACCTCGCGACCCTCATCTCCAAGGCGCACGCCAAGGGCATGAAGGTCTTCTTCGACGTCATCACCAACCACACCGCCGACGTCGTCGACTACGAGGGCAAGTCCTACGACTACCTCTCCAAGGGCGCCTTCCCCTACCTCACCAAGGACGGGCAGCCCTTCGACGACGCCGACTACGCGGACGGCACCAAGACCTTCCCCGCCGTCTCCACCTCCTCCTTCCCCAAGACCCCGACCGTCCCCGCCGGCAAGGCGGACGTGAAGGTCCCGTCCTGGCTCAACGACCCGACGATGTACCACAATCGCGGCGACTCGACCTACGTCGGCGAGAACGCCACCTACGGCGACTTCTCCGGCCTGGACGACCTGTGGACCGAACGGCCCGAGGTCGTCAGCGGCATGGAGAAGATCTACGAGAAGTGGGTCCGCGACTTCGACGTGGACGGCTTCCGCATCGACACCGTCAAGCACGTCGACATGGACTTCTGGACCCAGTGGGCGACGGCCCTCGACCGGTACGCCGCCGCGCACGGCCGGAAGAACTTCTTCATGTTCGGCGAGGTCTACTCCGCCGACACGTCCGTCACCTCGCCCTACGTCACCCAGGGCCGCCTCGACGCCACGCTCGACTTCCCCTTCCAGGACGCGGCCCGCACCTACGCCTCCCAGGGCGGCAGCGCGCAGAAGCTCGCGAGTGTCTTCGGCGACGACTACAAGTACACGACCGACAAGGCGAACGCCTACGAGCAGGTCACCTTCCTCGGCAACCACGACATGGGCCGCATCGGCTACTTCCTCGACCAGGACAACCCGAAGGCCACCGACGCGGAGTTGCTCGCCAAGGACAAGCTGGCCAACGAGCTGATGTTCCTCAGCCGCGGCAACCCCGTCGTCTACTACGGCGACGAACAGGGCTTCACCGGCTCCGGCGGCGACAAGGACGCCCGCCAGACGATGTTCGCCTCGAAGGTCGCCGACTATCTCGACGACGACGAGATCGGCACCGATCGCACGGCCGCCAGCGACGCCTACGACCCGACTGCCCCGCTCTACAAGGACATCGCCGCTCTCTCCAAGCTCCGCAAGGACAACCCGGCGCTGACCGACGGTGTGCAGACCGAGCGTTACGCGGCCGACGGCGCCGGGGTCTACGCCTTCACGCGGACCAGCGGCAGCGCCGAGTACGTCGTCGCCCTCAACAACGCCGACACCGCGAGGACGGTGACCTTTGCGACCGGTTCGCCGGACATGAACTACCGCGGGATCTACGGGAGTTCGGCTACCGCGACGAGCGGCGCCGACAACAAGGTGACGGTCACCGTCCCGGCCGGTTCCGCGATCGTGCTCAAGGCGGCCGGCTCCCTCGCCCCGCCGGTGAGCAAGCCCACGATCACCCTCAAGGCGCCGGACGCCGGAGCCACCGGCACCGTCGAGCTGAGCGCGGACGTCACCGGCGGCCAGCTCGACCGGGTCGTCTTCGCCGCCCAGACCGGCAACGGCGAGTGGCGGACGCTCGGCTCCGCCGACCACGCCCCGTACAAGGTCACCCAGACCATCGGCAAGGACGTGGCGCCCGGAACGAGCCTGCGGTACAAGGCAGTTGTGGTCGACTCCACCGGACGCACGGCGAGCGCGACAGCCGCCTCCACCTCCGGCACCCCGCCCGCCGCCGAGGTCCCCACCGCCTCCTCCCGCGACTACGCGGTCGTCCACTACAAGCGCACCGACGGCGACTACGACAACTGGGGCCTGTACGCCTGGGGCGACCTGGCCGACGGCGAGGCGACGACCTGGCCGGCCAGTCACCCGTTCGTCGGGCGGGATGCCTACGGCGCCTTCGCCTACGTCAAGTTGAAGCCCGGGGCGACGAACGTCGGCTTCCTGGTGATCGACAAGGACGGCAACAAGGATGTCGCCGCCGACCGTTCGATCGACGTCACCAAGACCGGCGAGGTCTGGATCGAGCAGGGCAAGGAAGCCGTACAGACGGAAAACCCCGACTCTCCGGCGCAGGACACCACCAAGGCCGTCATCCACTACCACCGCGCCGACGGCGACTACAGCGGCTGGGGCCTGCACGTCTGGACGGGTGCCGCGAACCCCACCGACTGGTCGAGCCCGCTCCAGCCGGTGCGGACCGACTCCTACGGCGCCGTCTTCGAGGTGCCGCTCAACTCCGGTGCCACCAGTCTCAGTTACATCATCCACAAGGGCGACGAGAAGGACCTCTCCGCGGACCAGTCGCTCGACCTCAAGTCCAACGGGTACGAGGTGTGGCTGCTGAACGGCCAGGAGAAGTACCTCCTGCCGCAGCCCGCCGGCAGCGCGGCGGCCCTCGACCTGACCACCTCCAAGGCGGTCTGGATCGACCGGAACACGGTCGCCTGGAACGGCTCCGAGGCTGCTGCCTCCACCCAACTCCTGTACTCCCAGGACGGTTCGATCGCCGTGAAGGACGGCACTCTGACGAGCGACGACGAGCGCTGGCTGCGGCTGTCGAAGACCACGCTCACCGATGCGCAGAAGGCCAAGTTCCCCTACCTGAAGGACTACACGGCCTGGTCCGTCGACCCGCGTGACCGGGGCCGGGTGCGGGAGGCCCTGACCGGTCAGCTCGTCGCCTCCCAACGGGCCGTCAACGGGGCCGTGTTGGCTGCGACCGGCGTACAGATCGCCGGTGTCCTCGACGACGTGTACGCCACCGCGACCAAGGCGGACCTCGGTCCGACCTTCCACAAGGGCCGTCCCACGCTGGCCGTTTGGGCCCCGACCGCGCAGAACGTGTCCCTCGACCTCGACGGCTCGCTCAAGCAGATGAGCCGAGACGCCACCACCGGCGTCTGGTCCGTCACCGGTCCGGCCTCCTGGACTGACAAGCCGTACCGGTACGTCGTGAAGGTGTGGGCGCCGACCGTCCGGAAGGTCGTCACCAACCAGGTCACCGACCCCTACTCGGTCGCCCTCACCGCCGACTCCGAGCGCAGCCTCGTCGTCGACCTCGACGCCAAGTCCCTTGCCCCGAGCGGCTGGTCGAGCCTGAAGAAGCCCAAGGCGGTGCCGCTGAAGGACGCCGAGATCCAGGAACTGCACATCCGGGACTTCTCCGTCGCGGACAGGACCGTCCCCGCGCAGGACCAGGGGACGTATCTCGCCTTCACCGACAGGAACAGCGACGGCTCGAAGCACCTGCGCGAACTGGCCAAGTCCGGGACGTCGTACGTGCACTTGCTGCCCGCCTTCGACATCGCCACCATCCCGGAGAAGAAGTCCGAGCAGTCGACCACCGACTGCGACCTCGCCTCCTACCCGGCCGACTCGGAGCAGCAGCAGGCCTGCGTGGCGGCCGTCGCCGCGAAGGACGCCTACAACTGGGGTTACGACCCGTACCACTTCACGGTTCCGGAGGGTTCGTACGCGACCGATCCGGACGGCACCGGCCGCACCGTCGAGTTCCGCAAGATGGTCAAGTCGCTGAACGAGGACGGCCTGCGGGTCGTCATGGACGTGGTCTACAACCACACGGCGGCCAGCGGTCAGGCGGACTACTCGGTGCTCGACAAGATCGTGCCCGGCTACTACCAGCGACTGCTGGCCGACGGCAGCGTGGCCACCTCCACCTGCTGCGCCAACACGGCCACCGAGAACGCCATGATGGGCAAGCTCGTCGTGGACTCCGTGGTCACCTGGGCCAAGGAGTACAAGGTCGACGGCTTCCGCTTCGACCTCATGGGCCACCAGCCGAAGGCCAACATCCTCGCCGTACGCAAGGCGCTGGACGCGCTGACGCTCGCGAAGGACGGCGTCGACGGCAAGAAGATCATCATGTACGGCGAGGGGTGGAACTTCGGCGAGGTCGCCGACGACGCCCGTTTCGTGCAGGCCACGCAGAAGAACATGGCGGGCACGGGCATCGCGACCTTCTCCGACCGGGCCCGGGACGCGGTGCGCGGCGGCAGCCCCTTCGACGCGGACCCGGGTGTGCAGGGCTTCGCGTCCGGGCTGTACACCGACCCCAACTCCTCGACGGCGAACGGCACTTCGGCCGAGCAGAAGGCGCGCCTCCTGCACTACCAGGACCTCATCAAGGTCGGCCTGAGCGGCAACCTCGCCAAGTACCGCTTCACCGACACGGACGGGAAGGAGGTGACCGGCTCCGAGGTCGACTACAACGGCACGGCCGCCGGCTACGCGGACGCGCCCGGCGACGCCCTCGCCTATGTCGACGCGCACGACAACGAGTCGCTGTTCGACGCGCTGACGTACAAGCTGCCCGCCGGGACGAGCGCCGCCGACCGGGCCCGGGCGCAGGTCCTCGCGATGGCCACCGCCGCCCTCTCGCAGGGGCCGTCCCTCTCCCAGGCCGGTACCGATCTGCTGCGCTCCAAGTCCCTGGACCGCAACTCCTTCGACAGCGGGGACTGGTTCAACGCGATCCACTGGAACTGCGCGGACGGCAACGGCTTCGGGCGGGGGCTGCCGATGGCGGCCGACAACGCGTCCAAGTGGCCGTACGCGAAAGGCCTGTTGACGTCGGTGAAGGTCGGCTGCGGGCAGATCGAGGGGGCCTCGGCCGCGTACCAGGATCTGCTGAGGATCCGTACGACGGAGGGTGTCTTCTCGCTCGACACGGCCGGGCAGGTGCAGGCGAAGCTGTCGTTCCCGCTGTCCGGGAAGGACGAGACGCCCGGGGTGATCACCATGGAACTCGGTGATCTTGTCGTCGTGTTCAACGCGACGCCGAGCGGGCAGGAGCAGCGGGTCGAGGCCCTGGCCGGTACCGGCTACCGGCTGCACCCGGTGCAGGCGGCGGGCGCGGACGCCGTCGTGAAGTCCGCCTCCTACGACAAGGGGACCGGCACCTTCGTGGTTCCTGAACGCACTGTGGCGGTATTCACCCGGACATCCTGAAAGCGCATTATCGTGGTGGGGCGGGCTGTGACATCGGCCTGCCCCACCGGTGTGTCAAAGGGCCAGGGCTGACCAATGGACGTCAATGGCAAGCTGACGCACGCGACCGTGCTGCTCGTGGACGACGAGCCCGCGAGCCGGTTCGCGGTCGAGAGTGTGCTGAGCAGGGCCGGTCATCGGGTCCTCGCGGTCGGCAGCGGCGGCGAGGCGCTCGCCGAGCTCGATGTGCGGCTGCGCAAGGGGAATCTGCCCGACGTGGCGCTGATCGACGTGCACCTGCCGGACATGAGCGGGTTCGAGCTGTGCCGGCTGCTCAAGGAACGGCCGCGCATGGCGGGCCTGCCGGTCGTGCACGTCTCCGCCCTGGCCGTCCCGCCGAGCGACCGCTGCCCGGCGCTCGACGCGGGCGACGAGGCCTATCTGACGGTGCCCGCCGAGCCCGAGGAGATCGAGGCGGCCGTCCGGGCCGCGGTGCGGGCGGCCCGGCTGCGCGCCGACGACCAGGCGCTCGTCAAACGGCTGACCCTGCTGTCCGAGATGATCGTCACCATCCAGGCGGCACGCTCCCTCCAGGAACTCGTCGACGTCGCCGCCGACGGCACCGCGCGCCTCACCAACACCCCCGCCGCCGTGTTCGTCCTCGACCGCGACGACGAGTTGTACCGCGGCCTGCCCAGGGACCGCACCTCGGTCGCGCTCCCGGCCCCGGGCGCCGACCGGGCCGTGGCCCGGCTGCTGCGGCGGCTCTCCCAGGGACAGTCCGGCGTGCAGATCACCACCGTGCCCGCGCCGCTGTGGCCCACCGGCTACTTCCGGCCCGGCGTGGAACACGACGCCCGGCTCGCGCTGGTCCTCACCCAGGAGGGCCGGGCCCCGGTCTGCCTCGCCGCCCCCACCCGAGGGCTGCGCCGCGTGGGCCCCGAGGCCGAGGCGCTGCTCGCACAGCTCGCCCAGGCCACCGCGCTCGCCGCCGAGCCCCTCCTCATGTACCAGGTCGAACGGCATGTCGCTCTCACCCTCCAGCGCAGCTTCCTGCCCAAACCGGACCAGCTGCCCGAACTCCCGGGCGTCGACGCCGCCGTACGGTACGTGCCCGCCTCCCAGGACGCCGAGATCGGCGGCGACTTCTACGCCGTCCTGCGGGCGGCCGGCGGGGGAGTGCTCTTCGCCGTCGGTGACGTCGTCGGGCACTCGCTGGAGGCGGCCACCGTCATGGTGGAGATACGGCACGCGCTGCGCGCCTACTGCGTCGACGAGAGCGACCCGAGCGTGCTCGCCGAGCGGCTGGACCGGATGCTGCGGCACTACCACCCCGAGACCACGGCCACCATGTGCCTGGCGCTCGTCGACCCCGACACCGGGCGCACCCTCATCTCCAACTCGGGCCACATCCCGCCGCTGATCGTCCGGGACTCCGGCACCGCGGACTACGCCAAGGCGGCGGGCCCGCTGCTCGGCGTGGGCCTGTCCCACCCGCCGCCCACCGAGCTGTTCCTCGAACCCACCGACCGGCTCCTGATGATCACCGACGGCCTGATCGAGACCCGCGGCACGGACATCTCGGCGTCCATGGAACACCTGCGCGCCGCCGCCTCCGGTGCCCTGCCCGGCCTGGACGCGCTGTGCGACACCCTCCTCGACTGCTTCGGCGTCGACCGGGGAGACGACATCGCGATGCTGGCGCTGCGGCTAGGGTGAGCCCGTCATTGGCTGAGAACAACAGGGGAACCCCATGCCGCAGATCACCGTCGACCACTCCCACACGATCTCCTTCGACCAGGACGGTTTCGCCCGTGCGCTGCACGAGGCGGTGGTCCAGATCGCGGCCGCGAAGCCGGAGGCGTGCAAGACCCAGTTCCGCCCGGCCGAGTACACGGCCTTCGGGTACGAGGGTCTCGACGAGCTGGGACACACCGTCGTCCACGTCACCCTCGGTCTGCTCGCCGGCCGCACCGAGGAGACCAAGGCGAAGCTGACCGAGAAGGTCCTGGAACTCCTCCGCGAGTACATCGACGAGGACGGCTCCGTGCTGCACGCCTCCGCGGAGGTACGCGAACTCGACGCGTCCTACCGGAAGTTCGAGCGCTAGACCCTCTTCTGTCCTACGACGCCAGGGCGACGAGCCGGACGACGAGGTCGGTGAACGGCCCGTCGCCCGGCTCGTTCCTGAGGGACTCGCGCAGCAGCGCGGCCAGTTCGTCGTCGTAGGCCGCGCTCACCGCCGCCAACGCCCCGAAGTCGTGCACGAGTTGGCGTTCCAGGTCGGAGCGCGGGATACGCCGGCCGTCCAGCCAGATCAGTGCCGTCGACTCGACCAGCGAGATCCACGAGCGGATCATCAACTCCAGCCGGGCGGGCGGCTGTTCGACCTTCATGTGGGAGAGGATCTGGAGGTACGCGGCCTGCCGCACCTCGTCCACGAGCGCGTTGGTCGTGGACGAGCCGACCGCCGGACCACCGCGCATCAGCGCCGCGAAACCGGGCCCGTGGTCGTCCACGAAGTCGAAGAACCGGCCCATCGCCCGCAGCAGCCGTCCCCCCAGCGAGCCCTCCTCGGGGACCACGAACCGCCCGGCGAGATCGTCCGAGGCGCGCTGCAACGCGGCCTCGTACAGGCTGAGTTTGCCGGGGAAGTAGTGGTAGACGAGCGGTCGCGAGATGCCCGCGGCGGCGGCTATCTCGTCGATGGAGACCTCGTCGGGCGAGCGATGGCTGAACAGGTCGAGAGCGACGCCGATCAACTGCTGCCGCCGTTCCTCGACTCCCATCCTGCGGCGAACCCCGGTACTCATGCGAACACCTTACCGATCTGATCCGGCCCCGAACGGACCGGACCGACCAGGGTTGCTCACATCACCCCATCACAGATCCAACACCAGACGCACACTTCTGGCCCGGGACACGCAGATCAGCATCGAGTCGGCCCGCTCGGCGTCCGTCAGCAACTCGTCCCGGTGCTCAACTTCCCCTTCCAGTACGCGTTGTTGACAGGTTCCGCAGAATCCCTGCTCGCAGGAGTAGAGGGTGTTCGGCAGCTCTGCGCGGACTGCGGCGAGCGCGGTGGAGTCGGCCGGTACGGTCAACGTCCGTCCGCTGCGCCGGAGTTCGAGCTCGAAGGCGGTGTCGCCGCCCAACGGGGCCTGGGGCGCGAAGCGTTCGAGCCGCACCTCCGGGAAACGCTCCGCGACGGCCGCCATGAGCCCCTCCGGCCCACAGCAGTAGACGACGGTCCCCTCCGGTACGTCCGCCAACTCCCCGTCCAGATCGGGCAGTCCGGCCACGACGGTCACCCGGTCCGCGCCGAACTCCTCGACCTCCGGCAGGAACGGCATCGACTCCCGCGTCCGACCGGCGTACAGCAGCCGCCAGTCGGCACCTTCGGGCAGCGCCCGCAGCATCGACAGGATCGGCGTGATCCCGATCCCGCCGGCCACGAAGACGTACCCGGGCGCCTTGACGAGCGGGAACCTGTTGCGCGGCCCCCGCACCTCCAACTCCGCGCCCACCCGCACCTGTTCGTGCACCTCGCGCGATCCGCCCCGCCCGTCCTCGACCAGTCGCGTGGCGACCGTGTACGACGAGCTGTCCGACGGATCCCCGCACAGCGAGTACTGCCGCACCAGCCCCGAGGGCAGCACCAGATCGATGTGCGCCCCCGGCTCCCAGCCCGGCAAGTCCCGCCCTTCCAGGCGCAGTTGTACGACGCCGTCGGCGACCGTCTCCTTCGCGGCGACCCGCAGCCGCAGTGCCCGGGTGCGCGGCCGGCCGGAGGTGGGCGGGTCCAGCGCGGGCAGCGGCCACAGCGGTGAGTCCCGCACCCGGCGCCGCAGCGCGCGCCGGGTCAGCAGCGCGGCACCGGCCAGCACCGCGACGGTGAGCGGCTTCGGCACTACTCCGCCCTCTTCTCGGCGGCCAGTGCCGCGGGCGAGGAGGCGAGATAGGCGACGGCCTGCTCGGTGCTGCCCTCCTGCGAGGGGTGGTAGGCGCGGCTCAGATAGCGGGGTATGGACCTGAGCATGTCGCCGGTCGCGGGCAGGGTGCCGCGCCGGCCCGCGACGTAGAAGTCCTTGAAGCTCGCGCGGCGGTCGACGAGGGTCGGGTCGTTCGCCATGAAGAAGCGGGCGCCGCGCTGCCACAGGAACATCAGCGCGGCGAACGCGGTGGCCCAGGTGCGGGCGCGCCGCCGGTAGCCGCCGTCGACGTGCATGAAGAGATCGAAGGCGACGGACCGGTGCTCGACCTCCTCGGCGCCGTGCCAGCGCAGCAGGTCCAGCATGGTCGGATCGGCGCCGCGGCGGTCCAGCTCCTCGGCGTTCAGCACCCAGTCGCCGAGGAACGCCGTGTAGTGCTCGATCGCCGCGATGAGGGCGACCCGCTCCAGCAGCCACCACCGGCGGGCCCGGCCCGGGGGCAGGGTGCGGTCGCCGAGCAGCTTCTCGAAGAACCAGTCGACCTGCGCGGTGTACGGGGTCGGGTCGAGCCCCAACTCCCGCAGATGCGGGAGGACTTCGTCGTGGGCCTGGGAGTGCATCGCCTCCTGGCCGATGAACCCGATCACGTCCTCGCGCAGCCGCTCGTCCCGGATGAGGGGCAGCACCTGCTTGTAGACGTGCACGAACCACCGCTCACCGGCGGGCAGCAGCAGATGCAGCACGTTGATCGTGTGCGTGGTGAACGGATCGCCGGGCACCCAGTGCAGCGGGGTGCCCTCCCAGGAGAAGGACACCTTTCGGGCCTTGAGCGGCTGCTTGTTGGACATGGCGTCAATGTACTGACGGGTAAGTCCGGGGGGAACCCTTGTGCGGGGACTTGTTGACGCGAGTGTCAGCTAGCGGGGCCGGGCGGTGGCTAACGGAGGCCGGTGATCGTCCCGCCGTCGGCCAGCGTGCCGTTCAGCTCGGCCTGGGCGCCCTGCTGCGTCTTCACGGCCAGCAGGGCGCCCTGCGCCGAGCCGGTCACCCCGCCGGTCGCCCTGACCGACTTCGTGTCCTTCCCGCCCGCGGCCAGCAGATACCAGGTCCCCGCCGCCGACTTCCACAGCACTCCGGCCAGCACCTGCGGGTCGCGCGCCCCGCACGCGGCCACGTCCTGCGCCTTGGCGGCGACCGCGCCGTAGGTCCCGCCCGGCGTGCGGAACTGGGCCAGCACCCGCTCGCCGCCGCCCCGCCAGGTCTCGGCCCGGGTGCACACCCAGGCCGCCGTGCCGCTCGCGTCGGGCAGCGGCTGCGCGGCGTACTGCCAGGCGTTCACGGACCGTACGCCGAGCGAGCGCATCGCGCCGAGGGAGCAGGCGAAGGGGGCCCAGGCGCGCTGGGTCTCCGCGCCGGACACCTCGTGGGGCGCGCCGGGCCGACCGGTGGTGAGGTGCGCGGGGACCAGCTCGCCGAGGTCGCTCATGAGGCGGGTGCCGGTGTCGTCGGTCAGCTGGAGCACGTTCCACGACGTGCACGCGCCGGTCTCCTGGGCGGGGGACGCGAGCGGCGAGGTGACGCCGTCGGTGAGGGTCATGGGCAGGGCGCCGGCGCTCGGCTTCAGCAGGTCCCGCTCGGCGACCTTCTTCACCCAAGGGGCCGTCAGATAGCGGACGTTGCCGTCGGCCCGGTCCAGGACCACCGCGTTGGCCTCGGTGCCGGTCGCGCCGTCGACCCGCGCGAAGTCCAGCGCCGCGCCCTTGGTGCCGTCCTTCGGCTCGGCGTAGCGGGCGATGCGCAGACCGTCGTAGAGGATCACCACGCGGGCGTTGTCGACCGTTCCCGCGTACAGGAGCTGGGGCGGTCCCGCCGGGCCGCCGGAGGGGGTGCCGGGGGTCGCCGAGACCTGGACGGACTCGCCGGGGCGGGCCCAGACGGCGAGGGCGCGCCGCAGCAGGGCGGTGTCCTTGGTGAGGTCGCCGCGGGCGGGCCAGACGGAGAAGTCCTTACGCGTGGCGGACTCCCAGGCGGTGGGCACGACCCTCGTCAACTTGCCGGGGTCCAGCGCGGCTTGGGCCGCCGGGTTCTCCGCGTACGCGGGTGCGGCGGCGCCGTCCGGGCCCCAGCCGCTGCCCGGCAGCGCGAGCAGCGCACCGCACACGGCGACGGCCGCCGCGGCAGCGAGCGCGGCCCTGCCGTGCTGGCGGCGGCGCATCAGATCGGTGGGCCGCGCGTGCAGCGAACAGGGGTCGAACTCCGGGGAGTCGAGCAGCGGGTACTGCGCGGGCGCCTCGTCGGCCTCGCGCAGCGCCGCGTCCACGTCGTCGACTCCGGCCGCGGCCAGCACCCGGCGTACGTCGCCGTCGGGCAGCTTCTCCAGGCCGCGCAGCGCGTACACCGCGCGGGCCGGGCCCGACAGGGCCGACAGCCGCTGGTCCAGGGCGAGTTCGTCGGCGCCGCCCGAGCGCGGGAAGAGCCGCAGGCCCCACACCTGGGGGAGCAGCGGCGGGAGTTGGGAGCGCTTGGGCCACGCCCGGAACGACAGCGGGAGGCCCGCCTCCAGCGCCGTACGCACGACCTGGAGGCGCACGAAGGCGTAGCCCGGGTCGACGTCCCGCCCTGTCGACTGGGCCGGGATCGCGGACGCCGACGCGCGGCCCCTGGGCAGGGCGCGCTGGGTGAGGGCGTGCGCGGTCAGGACGCGCCGGTTGCGGCCGAGGCTCGGGGGGAGCACCAGATAGGCGAGCCGGACGAGCCGTGGATAGTGCTCGACGAGCGCGGCCTCGGCCTGTTCGACATCGACGACCGGGGCGGTGGGTGAAGCTGCGGGGCGCCCCGCGACATCCTGTGTCTGCACGTTCAGCAAAACGAGCGAATCGTGAGTTGGTCACCGCCACCCGGGCGACTCAGTCCTCCGGTTCGACCAGCGCCCGTGCGTAGTTCGCCATCGACCGCTGGTAGCGCGGCAGATGGGGCGCCAGCGCGCCCAGCACGAGGGACAGGCCTTCGCGGTCGCGGCCCAGGCTGGACAGACACAGGGCGAGACAGCCGCGTACCGCGTCGTCCAACTCGTCCGAGGGACCGTCGAGTTCGGGTGTGAGCAGCTTGACGCCCTCCTCCGCCTGTCCGATGTTCCGCAGCGAACTGGAGAGTTGGATCTTCGCGCGGCGACCCTTGTAGCCGTCCAGCCCACGTGCCAGCGCCTCCCGGTACAGCGGAACGGCCTTCTCCGAGTGCCCGGTCGAGTCCCAGGCGCAGGCCCGCTCGAAGGGGCCGAGCGGGCTGCCGTCCGGCAGCTCGGCGACGAGGGCGTCGATCACGGCCCGGAAGTCGGCGGCTTGTTCCTCCGGATGGTCGTCGAAGGTTGCCCAGGCGGCGGTCACGCGGTCTTCCCAGTCCTTGTTCACGGGCGCCACCTTCGCAGATGTGCACAGCCGGGTGCCAGGGATTTGAGTGCGGGGCCCGTTGTGTCCGTATCGAAGGAGAAGGCCCCTCGTCGGGGCCGTCTGCGGCATGCTGCTGACCGGACTACCGGAGGAACGACAGATGAGGCTGACCCGACCGATGCTCGCGGTGGCCGGCGCCACGGCGGCGCTGGCGCTGGTGGGCTGCGGCGCCGACACCAAGGCCGCGACCATACCTCCGGCGGCCACCGGCAGCCTGGAGAGCCTGGCGGCCAAGGTGAAGTGCACGCCCGACATCCAGACCGACGCCGACGAACTCCGGCAGGCCATCTGCACGATGAGCTACGGCAAGTTCGTCCTCGCGACCTTCGCCACCGACCGCGGCCAGCGCGAGTGGATCAACGACGCCAAGGACTACGGCGGTTTCTACCTCGTCGGCCGCAAGTGGGTCGCCGTCGGCACCGACAAGATCGTCAAGAAGCTGCAGACGACGCTCGGCGGCGACGAGGAGATCGGCACCGACCACTCGAAGCACACCAGCTGAAAACTGTGTCACCGGTTCACACCCCTCAGAGGGCCCACACCGGTTAGCCCAGGACACACACGAAAGCGGGCGGTGGGAGAGTCCCACCGCCCGCTTTCGTACTAGCTACCGCTACCGGCTACTGCTCACTGGCACTTCTTGCCGGTGTTGATGCAGTTGGCGATCGTCGCCGCCAGGTTGTTCTTGGTGACGCTGATGAAGTCGTCGTGGTCGGTCGACGCCTTGTGCAACTGCTCCGGGAAGCCGTCCACCGCGTAGGCGTTCTTGACCACGCCGTTCTGGATGGTCGGCGGCGTGACCTTGTAGACCAGACGCATCGTCAGCTGGGGGATGGCCTTGAAGCCGTTCCCGCAGACACCGCTCGCCGGGTCCGCGAAGGCCACGTGCGTACGGTGGTTGGCGCTGTCGATGTTCACGCCGTCCCAGCAGCTCTGGAAGGCGAAGGTGCGCACCACGTTGCTGCCCTGCGGGCAGATCGGGTACTGCTCCGTCAGCTGAACCTTGTTCTCGAAGCCGGTGCAGCTCCAGTGCGCGTTGGCGTTGGCCAGACCGTTGGTGAGGGTCTTGGCGTCACCGGTGATGATGCGCAGGAACTGCGGCATCGCGACGACCTTGCTGGCCGGCGAACCGACGTACTTGATCTGCGCCGACTGCGCGGTCAGGATCTTGCCGACGTTGCCTTCCAGGCCACCGCCCTGCGCGTTGGCGTCGAACTCCTTCGTGCCGTCCTGCACACGCAGCACCGGCCAGTAGTACGAGGAGAGGTCACTCTGGTTCTGGCAGCTGGAGGGGGCGGCCAGCAGCGAGTCGTTCGTGGAGAACGCGTTGACCTTCTGGTTGCCGACGTAGTCGTGCTCGTGGTGCGCGCCGTTGGTCACACCGGGAGCCACGATGACGTTGTCGGTGTTGTGGTTCTTGTTGGCGTTGACACCGCACCTGGTGGTGAAGGAGCCCGTCGAGGCCTGAGCCTGCTTCTGGGGCTTCGCCTGGACGTTCGCGGCCACCTTGGTGATGTCCACGAAGTCCGCGGCCGTCGGACCGTTGCCGGCCTGACCACCGTTGTTGGCGGCGGGCGCGGAGGCGCTGGCGCTGGCACTCGGAGCGGCCGTGTTGCCGTTGTTCTGGCCGCCGTTGTTGTTCTGCCCGCCGTTGTTGTTGCCACCGCCGTTGTTGTTCTGACCACCGGCGGTGGTGGTGTTGGCGGCCTGCGTGGTGCACGCGGCGAGCTGCGCCAGCGCGGTGGCGTTGACGGTGCCGCCCACTCGCTGGATGTCGATGCGGATGCGGTCGATCGTCGCGGCCCGCTTCTCCTTGAGGGGGCCGACGATCGCGTTCTGCACGAAGCTCGCGTCGTTGGCCTGAGCCTGGCGCGTCGAGGCGAGCCGGGCGTAGGCCTCGGTGATCTGCTTGTCCAGGTTCGCCAACTCGGTGGCGACGCCCTGCTTGGCCTTCTCCGGCACGCTCGTCAGCTGCTGGCCGACGTCCGGGCAGGCGATCGTCGCGACGGCACTGGCCGCGGCGGCCTTGGTCGTGTTCTGGCCCGATGAGTTGGACTCATGCGCCGATGCGTTCATCTGTGCCCAGAGCAGCCCGCCCCCACCGAGCGCTAGGGCAGCCGATGCGGCAATGGCCTTGGTGGCCAGCGGCGTACGGCGTTTACGATCATTGCGTCCCATGGAACTCCTCTGACTTCCTTGCGGGGCAGCGAGGCGCCCGACAGGAGTGAAGCGGCTCCCATTGATACGCAGGGGGTCCCAGGAGTGTTCAGCGGTCTCATAAATTTATGAGAGGTTCCTGGGTAAGTCCCCTATCAACTGCCCGTTAAACACCGGTAGTTGTGATCGACTCACAGCTAGTGCTCAGCGTCCCTGGTCCAAATAGGCCAATACCGCCAGCACGCGGCGATTGTCGTCGTCGGAGACTTCCAGCCCCAGTTTGGCGAAAATATTGGACGTGTGCTTCCCGATCGCCCGTTCCGTGACGACGAGTTGCCCCGCGATCGCCGCGTTCGACCGCCCCTGCGCCATCAGTTCGAGGACCTCGACCTCCCGGGGCGTGAGCCGCCCCAGCGGCCGGTCGTCGGCCGCCCGCCGCGCCAGCAACTGCTGGATCACCTGCGGATCCATCACCGTCCCGCCGCCCGCCACCCGCCGTACGGCGTCCACGAACTGCTCCGCGTCGAACACCCGGTCCTTCAGCAGATAACCCACCCCGCCGCTCCCGTCGGCGAGCAACTCCCGCGCGTACAACTGCTCCACGTGCTGCGACAGCACCAGCACCGGAAACCCGGGCCGCTCCCGCCGCGCCCGCAACGCGCACTGCAACCCCTCGTCGGTGTGCGTGGGCGGCAGCCGTACGTCGACCACGGCCACGTCCGGCGCCAACTCGGCCAGCGCCTTCGTGAGTTCGGGCCCGCTCTCCACAGCCGCGGCGATCTCGAAGTCGTAGGCCTCCAACAGCCGCACCAGCCCGTCCCGCAGCAGAAACAGGTCTTCGGCTAGGACAACACGCACGGAATCTCCATGGTCACCACGGTGGGACCGCCCGCGGGGCTGCTGACGGCCAGGACGCCGTCGAATGTACCCAGTCGCCGCCCGACTCCGGAGAGTCCCGACCCCGCCCCGACCACGGCGCCGCCCCCACCGTTGTCGGTGACCGACATCCGCAGCATCCCCTCCGCGTGGTGGAGGTCGACCCAGATCCGGTCGGCACCGGAGTGCTTGACGGCGTTGGTCAGCACCTCGCTCACCGCGAAGTACGCGGCCGACTCGACCGGCGCGTCCGCCCGCCCGCTCCCGAAGTCCACGCCCACCTCCGTCGGCACCGGCATCCGCAGCGCCAACGCCCTTACAGCATCCCCGAGTCCACGCTCCGCCAGCACCGGCGGATGAATCCCGCGCACCAGATCACGCAACTCGCCCAGCGCCTCGGCGGAGGACTGCCGCGCCCGGGCCAGCAACTCCTTGGCCTTCGCCGGATTCTTCTCGATCAGCGCCTCGATCGTCCCGAGATCCATTCCCATCGCCACCAGCCGGGCCTGAGCGCCATCGTGCAGATCGCGCTCGATCCGCCGCAGCTCGGCCGCCGAGGAGTCCACGGCGTCCCGCCGGGTCTCGGTCAACACCCTTACCCGCTCGGCGAGTTCACCCTGCCCCGGAGCGAGCACAGAACGCGTCAGCAGGAAATGGACCCGCAGCAGCGCGGGCGTGAGGAAGTAGGAGGCGACGAGCAGCGCGACCCCCAGCAGCCCCGCGAGCAGCGCACTGCCCTGCCCGCTCACCGGCACGAACCCGTACCACCACCCCACATACGTTCCGTCCGTGAACACCCTCCACAGCCCGAAGGCCAGCGCGAACCCCTCCAGCGGATAGAACACGAGAGCCGCGGGCACCAGCGCGGTGACGAACCCGGCGGTCATGTCGACGAACAGCCAGCCGAGCAACCGGAAGGTGACCTTCCAGGACTTCGCCCCGCTCGGCTCCACCGGAATCCGCACCCCGCACCACTCCACGGCGAACAGCCGCCGCCGGTCCGCGTGCGCGCGCACAGCGGCCAGCACCCAGGGCGTGGTGATCAGCCCGATTCCCACAGGGACGAGCGCGAGGGAGACGAGCGTGAGAACGAAGAGGACGAGCGACCCGTAGAGGGAGAGCAGAGCGAGCCCGAGCCCACGCAGCCCGGCCGTGACGACGGTACGGGCCCTGTTCATGTCCATACGCCCAGTCTCACGGAGCACGGCGACAAGGTCACGGGGCCCGCGCACCGTGATGGGGGTGTCGCTACCAACACCGGTTCTTTCGGTTTTTAGGGGCGCGGGGCTGTGTCGATTTGCGGCTCCGCCGCGCGGGCGCGACCAGCCCCCACCGGCCCGCAGCCAACAAACCACCGCTACAACGCCACCCCAAGCACCTTCGCCTCCACAGCAGGGTCAAGCCCCACCCCCGGCCGATCGGGACGCTGCGGCGCAACCCCACCAATACCCTGCAACCACCCCCACGTATCAGCCACCGTCTCCTCCACAGGACGACAGCTCAGCCCAGTAGCCACCGCCCGGGACACATCCGCACTGTGCAGCGCGTCATGCTCCTCACTACCGGGCGGCACCCACACCGGCAATTGCGTCCACGGTGCGATCCCGGCCGCGAGCACGACCTCCGGCTCGGTCCAGCGCAGCGACGCCGCCCCACCGGTGACCCGCACACACGCGTCCAAGAAGGACCCCATCGTCGCGTGCCCCTGCGGCGAGATCAGGTTGTACGCCCCGCTCAGCTCCCGCTCCACCGCCCCGAGCACCCACTCCGCGAGGTCCCGCACATCCACGTACTGAAGGGCAAGCTCCCCCGGCCCCGGCGCCAGCACCGGCCCACCTCGCGCGACCCGGTTCAGCCACCACGGCAGCCGCCCGATGTTCTCGTACGGCCCGAGGATCAGCCCCGCCCGCACGAACACCGACCGCTCCGCCCCGAACGCGTCAAGCGCGGCCAGTTCCCCGCCCCGCTTGTCGCGCGCGTAGTCCGTCCTGTCGGCGTCGGGCTCCGCGCCCTCGACGACGGGCGCGTCCTCGGTGTACCCGGCGGGCGGCGCCCACTCGTACACCGAGCAGCTGGACACATACACGTACCGCCCCGCCCGCCCGGCGAGCAGCCGCGCGGCGTCGTGCACCGCGCGGGGCGCCGCCGACCAGGTGTCGACGACGGCGTCCCACTCGCCCTCGGCCAGCGCGGCGAGCCCACCGGGCGCGGTGCGGTCGCCCCGCAGCGCCCGGACCCCGGGCAGGGCCTCGTGCCGGCCCCGGTTGAGGACGGTCACCTCCCAGCCCCGCCCGAGGGCCGCCTCCACGACGGCCCGTCCCGCGAACTCCGTACCGCCCAGCACCAGAAGTCTCATGCCGACGACTCTGCCCGCGCGGCCCGCGGAACGGAACGCGAATCTGCCGTCAGCAGACGATCAACGCCCGGTCGGCGGCGTGTACTTGTACCCGACCCGGCGCACCGTCTGGATCGCCTTGCGGTGCTCGACGCCCAGCTTGCGGCGCAGCCGGGCGATGTGGACGTCGACGGTACGGCCGTCGCCCACGTGCCCGTAGCCCCACACCGTGGTGACCAGCTGGTCGCGCGTGTGCACCCGGTTGGGGTGGGCCACCAGGTGGGCCAGGAGCTCGAACTCCAGGTACGTGAGGTCGAGTTCCTCGCCCTTGAGCTGCGCGGTGCGCTGCACGGTGTCGATGCGGACGAGCGGTTCGGCGTCGGCGGTGAGGCCAGTGGTGATGTCGGCGGTGATGTCGGGTCCGCCGTCGGGCAGCACGTCGGGGTGTCCGGTCCGGGCGAGGTGCGGGCTGTCGGCCGGGATGAGGACGAGGTACCCGACCATCGGCGGCTGCCCCGGCAGGGTGGGCAGCGTGTGCGGCGGCGCCGGCAGCCAGGTGGCACCCGGCGGCAGGAACTCCGCGACGTCGATCACCTCGTCCCGGTCGACGGCACGCAGATGGTTCCGCGTGCCGGTCGGGGCGGGGGAGGGCGCCGGGGCGTCGAGGGTGGCGGAGGACAGAGAACGGATGATCGCCATGAGAGGTCAGCTCTTTCGCGCGAGAGGTTCGTCGAGGGACGTACGTCGAGTCGCGCAGGCCGGAGGCCGAGGGTGTACGGCTTTAGAGGGCCGGCGCGTTCATCGCGCGACAACACACCCGGTCGAAGTCATGGTGCTGACGGGAAGGCCAGAAGGGCTCAAGGTCATGGCGACCCGTCGCTCCGCACTTCTGGTAGTTGCCCATGGGCCCATTGAAGCAGACACACGCCCGCAACAGGACCCTCCTCTCACAGCTTGGACGCCCCCTTGGCGGGAAATTGACGTCCGGCCCCTCAGCCCACCAGCCGTCTGTGCCAGGTCAGCGGCTTGACGTCGATCGCTGTGTCCAGATCTCCGTCCCAGTCGGCGGACAGCCCGGCGGCCCGGAGCGCGGCCAGGATCTCGTACCCGACGGCTGTCGCGGTCTCGTCCGAGCCGTCGAACCCGCCGTAGTGCAGAGCGAGTCCGGACCCCTCGGCGGCGCGCTCCGTGTCCTGCTCGTGGAAGAAGACGAAACCCCGCGCACCCTCCCGCTCCGCGCCCATCTCCGCGAGGCCGCAGCCCCGGCAGCAGGCGAAGTTCTCCCGGGCGGTGATGCCGTTCGCGTCCAGCGCCTCGAAGGCGCGGGTGAGCCGGTCCGGGTCGGTGACGCCCTCCCAGGCCGCCTGCTCGGTCACGCGCTCCACCCACAGCCGGTCCACGAGCCGCGCGGCCTGCGCGCGGGACACCGGCCGCTCGTCGCCCTTGACCAGGTAGTCCTCGGCGATCTCGGTCAGCGTCCTCCTGTCGTCGTAGCCGCAGCGCAGTCGTGTCCTGACCCGCTCCTCGACCTTCTCCCGCACCTCGTCCGGGAGTTCGGGCACCTCTTCCCGGGGGCCCAGGTCGACCGGCTCCCAGTCGAGGCCCGCGTCCCAGCCGGCCGTCTGCCGTGCCCAGCCGGTGAGCAGCTCCGCCACGCGCACGGGATCCGTGAGGTTCGTGCCGTAGAACTCGGCCTCGCTCAGGCGGTGTTCGAGGCGGTGGTCGCCGCCCTTCTCGTGCCACACCTGGGCGAACACGTCAGGGAGGTCGGGTATCCGCTGCACGATCAGGAAACGGTCGCGGGCGCCCCCGATGCGCGCCACCAGCTCCCGCAGTTGTACCGCCGAAGTCCGCGGGTACGTCTGCCCGTTCTCCGTCTCGACCTTGATGTCGAGACCCTCGTCGATGCCCTTGAGGCCCCCGTCGATGTCCATGGATCAACACTCGCACGCGCCACTGACAACGCGAGGGGGCGCCCACCGTGACAGTGGGCGCCCCCTCGCGCAGGTGCGGGGCGGATCAGACCTGGCCGGCCTTCTCCAGGGCGGAGCAGCACGTGTCGACGATCAGGCGGGTGACGACGTACGGGTCGACGTTGGCGTTCGGACGGCGGTCCTCGATGTAGCCCTTGCCGTCCTTCTCGACCTGCCACGGGATACGGACCGAGGCACCGCGGTTGGAGACGCCGTAGGAGTACTCGTTCCACGGGGCGGTCTCGTGCAGGCCCGTCAGGCGGTCGTCGATGCCGGCGCCGTAGTTCTTGACGTGGTCGAGGGGCTTGGAGCCCTCGCCGAGGGACTCGCACGCGGTGATGATCGCGTCGTAGCCCTCGCGCATCGCCTTGGTGGAGAAGTTGGTGTGCGCGCCGGCGCCGTTCCAGTCGCCCTTGACCGGCTTGGGGTCGAGGGTCGCGGAGACGCCGAAGTCCTCGGCGGTGCGGTAGAGCAGCCAGCGGGCGATCCACAGGTGGTCGGAGACCTCCAGCGGGGAGACCGGGCCGACCTGGAACTCCCACTGGCCGGGCATGACCTCGGCGTTGATGCCGGAGATCGCGAGACCGGCCTTGAGGCAGTTCTCCAGGTGGGCCTCGACGATCTCGCGGCCGAAGATCTCGTCGGCGCCGACACCGCAGTAGTAGCCGCCCTGGGGGGCCGGGAAGCCGCCCTCGGGGAAGCCCAGCGGGCGGGAGCCGTCGAAGAAGGTGTACTCCTGCTCGATGCCGAAGATCGGCTCCTGAGCGGCGAACTTGTCCGAGACCTCGGTGAGCGCGGCACGCGTGTTGGACTCGTGCGGCGTCATGTCGATGTCGAGGACCTCGCACATCACGAGGATGTCGTCGCCGCCGCGGATCGGGTCCGGGAAGCTGGCGACCGGCTTGAGCACGCGGTCCGAGGAGTGCCCCTCGGCCTGGTTCGTGGACGACCCGTCGAAGCCCCAGATCGGGAGCTCGGCGCCCTTGGCGTCGTCGGCCAGAATCTTCGTCTTGGAACGGAGCTTGGCCGTCGGCTGGGTGCCGTCGATCCAGATGTACTCAGCCTTGAAGGTCACGGGCCACATCCTTCGGGGGTGGGTCTTTCGTCGCACTTGCGGGTGCTGCGGCGCAGCGGCACTGGAGCGCCGCGATTCATGCCGGGCAGCCTGTCAACATGCGATTTCCCGATCATTGCCCAAGTGTGAACCCCGTGTTACCTGGCCATGCTGTGGCGCGATTCACGCCACCAGGGCCCGCCTCGCTGTTCGCAGTCGCAGACGGGGGTGGCCGGGCGGCTCGTATGCGATGGGGTTAGCCCTCGGCGGCGGCCTCGCGGCCCCCGGCCAGGAAGCCCCGGATCGCGGCCAGTTCCCGTTCGTCGTACCCCTGGAGCAGTGCCACCGAGCTCCCGATGAGCGGACCGAAGAACGACTGCCCGAGGTCGACCGCCCGCTGGTTCACTTCGAGCGTCCGGTGCATGCCGTTCCGGTTCGCGAACCGGGCGCTGTGCAGGCCGCGTTCGACCGCGACGGCCCGGGAACAATGAAGGGAGAAGGGGAGGGAGAGGTGAACCGCATGGGCATCCGCGGTGGGGCGTACGACACGGGCGGCTTCGACAGCGACCGCTTCCGGTCCGCCTACGACAAGGTCATGGCGAAGTGGCCCGACGAGCGGGAGGCGGTGAGCGTCCCGACGCCGTTCGGCGAGACGTACGTGAATGTGTGCGGGCCCGTCGGCGGGCGCCCGCTCGTCCTGCTCCCCGGCGGCGGGGGAGCGACCTCGGCGTCCTGGTACGCCCAGGCCGGCGAGCTCGCCCGGTCCGGTCACCGCGTCCACGCCGTCGACCTGATCGGCTTCCCCGGCCGGAGCGTCCCGGCGCCCGGCCGTCGCCCGCGCACGGTGGCCGACCTGATGACCTGGCTGGACGCGGTGTTCGACGGGCTGGGCGTGACGCCGGCCGCCGACCTCGGTGGTCATTCCTACGGCGGCTGGATCGCCCTGCACTACGCGCTGCACGCGCCCGACCGGATACGCCGCCTGTTCCTCCTCGACCCGACCCAGTGCTTCGCCGGGTTCGAGACGGCGTATCTGCTGCACGCGCTGCCGATGCTGCTACGGCCCACTCCGCGCCGGGTCCGCGCGTTCCTGGAGTGGGAGACCGGGGGAGCGGCGCTGGAGCCCGACTGGCTGCGCCTCCAGGAGGCGGGCGCGGGGTTCCCGTCCGCGAAACCGGTGACCGGTCCCCGCCCGGCGCCGGACGTGCTGCGCGGGCTCAACGCGTCGGTCCTGCTGCTTCTGGCCGGAAGCAGCAGGACCTATGACACGCACCTGGTGGCGACCCGGGCGGCGAGCCTGCTGCCGCACGTGGAGACCGACATCCTCGCGAACGTCTCTCATCACGCGCTGCCGCAGTCCGCGCCTGAGCGACTGGGCCGTCACCTCACCGGTTTTCTCGGACCCTGAGCGTCACCCCACCTTCTGGATCAGAGCACGGCGGATGAGGAACTTGCCGGGCTCACGGACCTGTTCGAATGCGGCGTTGTTCAGCAGGACGCAGCTGCCGGAGACCGAAGTCACCTTCACCGTCGTGGACTTGTTGTTGTCCAGGTTGGTGACCTTCAGCGTCGTCCCCGCCGGGAACTGGTTGCTGGAGGCGGCAGGCGCACCGGCCTCGCCGGAGAGCGTGACGGTCGAGCCGTTGCACACCTGGCTGCCCGCGGCGGCGCCGGCACCGGTGTTGCCGGTGTTGCCCGCCGGAGGGGTCGCCTTGGAGGTCGCCGTGGCCGCGGGTGCGGACTGCGCGGGCTGTGCGGCCTGGGAGCCCTGAGCCGACTCCCCAACCGTGCAACCGGACGCCTTCTGCTGCACCTTGATCTGCGCGATGACCGCCTCGCGGTTGGCGATCCGCGCCGCCGACTGTGCGTCGGGACTGGCCTTCTGGCCGGCGATGAAACTCTGGTTGTTGCCGAGGGCGGTGGCGAGCCCCTGGCAGACCGTCGAGTTCGGGGCGGACAGCGTCTTGGCGTTCGTCGTGTTCGTCTGCGAAGCGTTCGACGTGGTGGCCAGGGCGAAGGCCCCGCCTCCGGCGACCGCGGCGGCGGTGACCAGCAACGCCAGCTTCTTCTTCGTACTGGCAGTTCTCCTGCGCGACATGCGCGGCTCCTGTGGGGTAGGGGACCGTACGCCGCTATGTACGGGATACCGAACGATGTAACTCATCCGACACAGAAGTCACTGAAGTGACGTACGCCACATGGGAGTTGTGGATCATGCGCCGCGCACCCGCTACCGGGAGCTACCGGGACAGCGCCTCCCGCACGGCCTCGTCACTGCGCGCGACCACCGCCGTACCGTCGTCCGCCGTGATGATCGGCCGCTGGATCAGCTTCGGATGCGCGGCCAGCGCCGACACCCACCGCTCCCTCGAACTCGCGTCCCGCGCCCACTCCTTGAGCCCCAGCTCCTTCGCCACGGCCTCCTGGGTGCGGGTGATGTCCCACGGTTCGAGCCCGAGCCGCTCCAGTACGTCCCTGATCTCGGCCTCGCTCGGCACGTCCTCCAGATAGCGGCGGACGGTGTACTCGGCGCCCTCCGCGTCGAGCAGGCTCACGGCGCTTCGGCACTTGGAACAGGCCGGGTTGATCCAGATCTCCATGGGGCCCACGGTACGCGAAAACCCGTCTTCCACCTGCGTCACAGCACCCTCAACAGCCGTTGTGGCCAGGGCGTTTGTCAGTGGCGGGCAGTAGAATAGAAGCAGTGTTCGAGGGTGTCGCCGGGGGGTCCGGACGGCGCCCTGACCGCGACAGGAGGATGTCCGTGCCCGCTGCCGCACTGAAGCCGAAGCCGCTGCCGACCCAGTCCACCGCGAAGCGCTCCGTCCAACTCGACCTGCCCTACGTCCCCGTGGCCAAGCGCCCGCTGCCGCCCGGCCGCCCGCGCGAGTGGTACGTCACGCACAACCGCCGCCTCAAGGCGATGCGACTGGCCATCGCCCTGCTCGACTCGGGCGTCTACGTCCCGAACCAGGCCCGCAACGAGACGATCCGCACCACCGCCGAACTGATCGGCGTCCACGCACCGTCGGACACGACGTGTCACATGGTGCGGGCGCTGATGCGGTACTCGCGCTGAGCCTCGCGCCGGGCGCCCCGCGGTCTCGCGGGGCGCCCGGCGCTGGTGTCCGGCCACGCTGAAAAGGCCTACGCCGACAACTCCTTCTCCACCGGCGTCCGGAACCTCGGAGTCACCCGAGTCGCCCCCACCCACCCCCGCAACCGCTCCGCAGCCTCCCCGATCGCGGCCTCCGCCTCCCGGCCGACGTCCGTCCGGTCGAGGACGCGCCAGGCGATCTCGCCGTCCGGACGCTGGGCCCAACTGCCCACCACCCGGCCGTTCCACCACACCGTGGGGCCCACGTTGCCGCTGTAGTCGAACAGCGCGGGGCGCAACTCCGGTGCCAGGTACCAGTCCCGGTGCTGCCAGCCCATCGCCGTCGGATCGAGCGCGGGCAGCAGGGCCGCCCAGGGTTCGGCGGGGCCGGCCGGCGGATCGAGTTCCCCGGCGGCGACGTACCCCGTGCCCTCGTCCAGGGACACCTGCTCCGCACCGATCGCCGCCAGCGCCCGGCGGACCTCCGTCACCTTCCACCCCGTCCACCACTTCAGATCGGCCTCGGTGGCCGGGCCGCAGGCCGTGAGCCAGCGGCGCAGCAGGGCCGACTGGGCCTCGGCGACGTCCAGTTCGGGATGTTCCGGCGCCACCGCCCAGCGCAGCTGGCTCGACGTCCAGCCACCGAGCGGACGGCCCCGTACGACCTTTCCCTCGACCCCCAGCACCCTCAGCAGCCGGGTCGACAGGGTGTGGACGCCCTCGTAGTTCTTCCCGGCCGCGTACACCCACTGCTGCCTCAACCTCGGTTCGTCCTCGGCGAGTTCGGCCGCCGTCGCCTGTCCGCGCCGGGCCAGCGCGGCGAGCGTCGCGTCCTCGACCTCCTTCAGCCAGACCGCGTCCGGCGCCCCCGCCTGCGCCATGTCCTTGACCAGGGAGGCCCGTTCACGCGCGGCGACGACGAGCCCGGTCGACGCGTGCACGACGGCGGTCAGGTCGGTCGGGAACACGAACACCGTGTGCCGCATGCCGTGCATACGGAGGAGGGTGCGGTCGTCGTAGAGGGCTCGGGCGGTCTCGGACACGGTGCCGGCCGGGTCGGCGAGGCGCGCGCCGACGGCCAGGAACACCGTCGCCGGGTCCGAGCCGTGCAGGGCGACGAGGGAGTCGGCGACGTCCTCGGGGGTCGCGGCGCGGGTACTCGGGGCGAGGCGGTGGCGGAGGGCGAGGCGGGCACGGCGTTCGGCGTGTCCGATGTGACGCGGGGCGACGGTCATCCGGCCTCCACTTGAGGGGTCCACTTCCCGACCGAGGGTAAACGGCCGGGTGGGCGGGCGAACAAGAACGGGAGTTCACCCGGTCGCCGCGCTCGGCATGCGCTCACCCCGGCGCCCGCTTTCACTGCGTAGCAACAGCGCGGTGAAACCCCGGGAGGCGACGGCATGCAAAGACACGGCACATGACCACACCGGCCGACCGGGCCGACCGTGGCCGCGCCGCGCGCAAACGCGTCGCCCGTTCCGCGCACGCCGGCTGGATCCCCTCCGTGGACCGCCCCGACCCCGTCGCCGTACTGGAACGCCAGGGCCGCGACCGGCTCCCGGAACTCCTCCCGATCCGCTACGGCCGGATGGCCGCCTCCCCCTTCGCCTTCCTGCGCGGCTCGGCCGCCGTGATGGCCGCCGACCTCGTGTCCCAGCCGCACACCGGCCTCACCGTGCAGCTCTGCGGCGACGCGCACCTGCTCAACTTCGGCCTGTACGCGTCCCCGGAACGTGCCCTGCTCTTCGACCTCAACGACTTCGACGAGACGTTCCCGGGCCCCTTCGAGTGGGACGTCAAACGCCTCGCCGCCAGCATCGCCGTGGCCGCCCGCGAGAACGGCCACGGCGACACCAAGGCCCACCGTGCCGCACTGGAGGCGACCGCCACGTACCGTAAGGCGCTGCGTTCGCTGGCCCGCAAGGGCGAACTCGCCGTCTGGTACGACCGGATCGACGCCGACAGCCTGCTGCCACTGGTCCGCTCGGCCCGCAACCGCCGCCGCGTCGAGTCCAGCCTCACCCGCGCCCGCCGCCGCACCAGCCTGCACGCCGTCGGCAAGCTCACCGAGACCGTCGACGGCCGCCGCCGTATCGTCCAGGACCCGCCCCTCCTGGAACCGGCCGGCGCCTCGGACATGGCCGCCGTACGCAAGATCTTCAGCGACTACCGCTCCACCCTCTCCGAGGAACGCCGCCTGCTGCTCGACCGCTACCGCTTCGTCGACGCCGCCCGCAAGGTCGTCGGCGTCGGCAGCGTCGGCACCCGCTGCTTCATCGTGCTGCTCGCCGGCCGCGACCAGGACGACCCGCTGTTCCTCCAGATCAAGGAGGCGCGGAAGTCCGTACTGGAGGAGCATCTGCCGAGCGGACCGTACGTCCACCCCGGGCACCGTGTCGTCGCGGGCCAGCGCCTGCTCCAGGCCGCCAGCGACATCTTCCTCGGCTGGATGACCGGACCCCAGGGCCGCGCCTTCTACTGGCGCCAGCTGCGCGACATGAAGGGCTCCGCGGACGTCGCCGGCATGCGCCCGGCCGAACTCCTCGCCTACGGCCGCCTGTGCGGCACCGCCCTGGCCCGCGCCCACGCCCGCTCCGGCGACCGCGTCGCCATCGCCGCGTACCTGGGCGGCACCGCCACCTTCGAACACGCCGTGGCCGACTTCGCCTCGGCCTACGCCACCCAGACCACCGCCGACCACGCCGCGCTGGAGGCGGCGGTGGCGGCGGGCGTGGTGACGGCGGCACCGGGGATCTGACGCACGGTCAGGAAGCCGACTCCGCGTCCCGTGCCGCGGCGATCGCCTCCCGCAGATGGTCCTCGTCGGCCTTGCTCAGCGAGGTCTGCACCAACTGGCCGCCGAACGGCGTGAGTTGGGGGATCACCTTGTCCTGTGCCGCCTGCTTGACCAGGACGAAGAGGGCCGCGGCGCCCGGGCGCAGGTTCTGGCTGAGGTCCTTCATGAAGTTGTCGTTGATGCCCGTGTCCGTGAACGAACCCCCGGCCGCGCCGGCCGCCGCCCCCACCGCCGCACCGAGCAGCGGCGCCAGGAAGAGCAACCCGATCACCCCGCCCCACAGGGCACCCCCGGCCGCGCCCACGGCCGTGTGGTTGACGGCCTGGTGCAGCTTGATCCGGCCGTCCTCGCGCCGTTCCACGACCACGGCGTCCTCCAGCTCGACGAGATGCCCCTTGGACAGCTCGAACAGCTTCTCGCGGACCTGGTTGGCGGTGGCGAGGTCGTCGTAAGCGACGACGAAGAGATCACTCATCCCGATTCACCCCTTTTGTGGCGATTCGAACAGATGGGGTCGACTCTAGGCCGCCCAAAAAGGAGATGCACGCCGAGTGATCGCGCCCCTACGCTGGACACACGTTGCGGAGCTGCCCACCACCGCTTACGGCAGGACAGGCACCACCCCGCGGACTCGGGGCTACTCTCTACGCACCGACGGCCGGACGCCCTCCCCCAGCGCCCCGTCGCGTCCACAACAGATCACCGCTCGTACACACCCACGCCCACGGAGGCCCGTCATGGGCACCATCGTCATATCCGGGACCGTCGTCCTGGTCGTCTTCGGCTTCGGCAACCACGTCTGGTGGCTGGCCGCGGTCGCCGTCCTCTTCCTGTACGTGCAGTACGGCCGGGACTCCTCGTCCTCTTCCTCGGCGTCGTCCTCGTCGGCCTCGGGCTCCTCCTCGGGAGGCGGAGCCGCACCGTCGAGCTACCGCGCGTACCGCGACCGCCGGGACAAGCAGGCCAAGTGGGAGCGCCGCTACCAGCGCGAACGCCCCCTGGAGTCGCGTCGGCAGGCACGGGAGAAGAGCTAGCAGTACACGGGGGCGCCTCTCACAACCCGGGGGCGCCCCACACCGGGAACCACCGGCTCAGATCCTGCTCGATCCGCAGGTCGTTGCCGAGCATCGACTTGACCTGCAGTTCCAGTGAGCTGTCGCGCCGCTGTCCGGTACCGGCCAGCGGCGCGAACGGGAAGAACGTCCCGCGCTTGTAGAGATAGACGAGCGCGAGCCGCCGCCCCGCGTCGTCCTCGAACCCGGCCAATGAGCACAGCAGTTGGGGCCCGAAGCCGTTGACCTCCATCGCGCTGTTGACCGCGTGCAGATCGTTCACCAGCGCGGAGAGCTCGTCGGGGGCCCGGTGCGAGACCAGCCAGGAGTAGCCGTAGGAGTCCTGGGTCAACTCGACCGGGGGACCGGTGCGTTCGGCGTCCGCGTCCAGCAGTGCCTGGACCTCCCGGTGCGTCTGCTCGAACGCCCCGCCCTCCACCGTGGCGAAGCACACCGCACCGCGCCCGGTCGCCGTGAAGCCGGCCGCCGCCTCCAGCGTCACCGCCGCCGAGGGCAGCGCGAACAGCTGGTCGAGATCGGGTGCGACCGGTTTCGTACGGCCGAGCAGGATGTCCAGCAACCCCATACTCAGCCCGCCTTGTCGATGCCGGGCACCGCCGCCTCACCCAACTCGGCGGAGATCCGCCCCAGTTGGTCGAGCCGCTGCTCCAGGCTCGGGTGCGTCGAGAAGTACTTGCCGATGCCGGGCTCCTTGCCGGTCGCCGGCGTGAAGTAGAAGGCGTTGAAGGCCTGCGCGGTCCGCAGGTCCTTGGTCGGGATCCGGGCGATGTCCCCGTCGACCTTGGTGAGTGCGGAGGCCAGCGCCGAAGGCCGACCGGTGAGCAGCGCCGCCGCCCGGTCCGCCGCGAGTTCCCGGTACCGGGACAGCGCCCTGATCAGCAGGAAGCTGATCGCGTACACGGCCGCGGAGATCCCCATGATTCCCGCGAAGACGGCCAGGGTGTTCTGGTCCTTCCTGCCCCGGAAGATCTGCGAGTAGAACGCGAACCGCACCATCAGCCCGGCGAGCACCCCGAGGAACGACGCGATCGTGATCACGGCCACGTCCTTGTGCGCCACGTGCGACAGCTCGTGCGCGAGCACACCCTCCAGCTCGGCCGGCTCCAGCCGCCGCAGCAGCCCGGTGGTCACACAGATCACGGCGTTGTCGGCGTTGCGCCCGGTCGCGAACGCGTTCGGCATGTCGATGTCCGACACGGCGACGACGGGCTTGGGCATGTCGGCGACGGCACACAGCCGGTCGATCACGCCGTGCAGATCGGGATACTCCTCCCGCTCCACGATCCGCCCCTTCATCGCGTACAGCGCGATCCGGTCGGAGAACCAGTACTGCGCGACGAGCAGCCCGCCGGCCAGCACCACGACCAGCACCCAGGACTTCAGCAACACGATCAGCGCGGCCACGAACGCCACGTACAACAGCCCGAGCAGGAACAGCGTCAGACCCATACGTATGGTCAACCGCCGGTCGCTCCGGAAGCGGCTCTGCATCTGCCATCACCCCGCAGTCAGGCACTCGTCCCACCGCCCAGTGTGCACCCGCGCCTTCCCATGAAGTGGTCCCGATCGGCCCTAGGCGGAGCAAAAGGTCCCTGTGAATACGGGTCCGGTCCTCACCCCCGCTTTACGGCGTGCTCGGCCCACCCGCGCAGCTTCACGTCCGGATCGTCCGACAGCGCCTCGGCCACCTCCCGCCGTACGCCCCCGCCCCGCGCGTCGAGCAGCCGGAACGCGGCGACCCGCACCGGCCGGGGCCACCGTGCCCCAAGCCTTTCCGTCAGCCACTCCTCGGGCACCAGCTCCGCGGACGGCAGCAGCGCCGCGGTCACCTCGCGCACGACCCCGGCCACCGGATCGTCCAGCAGCGGCCGCAACCGTCGTACGTCCGCCGCGTCCAGCACCCGCAGTCCGGCCACGGCCTGGGCCCGTACCGCGCCCGCCGGATGGCCGACGAGTGTCCACAGCAGCTCGGCGTCCGCCCGCCCACCGCACTCCGCCAGCCCGATCACGGCCCCCGGCACCGGCTCCGGCGCCGCGCACCACGCCCGGTACAACGGCAGCGGATCGACCCCGTCCCGCCGTACGACATACCGCGCACAGGCCCGTACGACCGGCGCCCGGTCGGCCAGGAAACCCACCGCGAGATCGGTCCGCCCGGCCGGCCGCAGCACGGTGACCCCGACCGACCGGACCCGCGGACTCCGCGCCCCGAGCAGCGGCCCGAACACCTCGTCGTACGCCCCGCCCCGCGCCACGGCGGCCAGCGCGGCGTCGGCGCACAGCGTCTGTACGACGGTGTCGGTGTCCCGGGCGGCGGCGCGGGCGAGTTCGGCGGGGGAGAGGAGACCCCTCTCGGCGGCGAGCCGGTAGACATGCCGACGCACGGCGCGGTCGCTGTCGGCGAGGAGCGGAGCGAGCTGTTCCAGGGAGGCCCGGCGCAGCACCGTGTCGAGCAGTTCGACGGCGAACGCACCCCGCCACCGCCGCCCGGACAGCAGAATCAGCGGCGCGAGCGCCACACCGGTCTCCACGTCGAGCGCCTCGGCCAGCAACTCCCGTGCCCGCTCCCGCACTTGCCCGACCCAGTCGGCACACCGGACGACGACCAGCGGCAACAACGCCCGGTACCCGACGGCCTGTTGGAGCGCCGCCTCCCTGATCCTGCCGTCACGGTGGCACAGCGCGATCGCGAGTTCGGGCTCGGCGAGCCCGGCGGGCGCATACGGCTCATGCCGCAACGCCTCGTCCAGCCACAGCCACGCGAGGGGATCACCGAGGTCGAACTTCTCGCCGCGCTCCTGGTCCATCTCCCTTACGGCGCCCGGAAGTTGACGTACCCCAGCAACACGATGACCGCGGCGACACTTCCCAGCACGAGCACCGTCGACACCCACGACGACCGCCGCGGCCCCACCCCCTCGGGCTCACCCCGGAACGGCACCGGTCCCGGCGGGTTCTCCTTCCAGCGGGCCGCGAGCATCCGGGCCCGCGCGGAGGGCTCCTTGTGCTCGGCACTGTCGGCCCACTTGATGTCGAACTCGCGCTCTTCGCCGTCCTGTTGTCCCATCCCCGTTGCCCCTCCCGGAAAACACGGTGTGTGTACGACGGTGCCCCCGCCTCTCCGAAGAGAGACGGGGGCACCCGGCGATCGGTTCGATCGGTTGGATCACACGTCGTAGTACAGCTCGAACTCGTGCGGGTGCGGGCGCAGCTGGAGCGGCGCGATCTCGTTCGTGCGCTTGAAGTCGATCCACGTCTCGATCAGGTCGGACGTGAAGACGTCGCCCGCGAGGAGGAACTCGTGGTCGGCCTCAAGGCGGTCGAGGACGGCCGGGAGGGAGGTCGGGACCTGGGCGACGCCCGCGTGCTCCTCGGGGGCCAGCTCGTAGAGGTCCTTGTCGATCGGCTCGGCCGGCTCGATCTTGTTCTTGATGCCGTCCAGGCCCGCGAGGAGCAGGGCGGAGAAGGCGAGGTACGGGTTGCCGGAGGAGTCGGGCGCGCGGAACTCGACGCGCTTGGCCTTCGGGTTGGAGCCCGTGATCGGGATGCGCATCGCGGCGGAGCGGTTGCGCTGCGAGTAGACCAGGTTGACCGGGGCCTCGAAGCCGGGGACCAGGCGGTGGTACGAGTTCACCGTCGGGTTGGTGAACGCGAGCAGCGACGGGGCGTGCTTGAGGATGCCGCCGATGTAGTAGCGGGCGATGTCCGACAGACCCGCGTAGCCGGCCTCGTCGTAGAAGAGCGGGGAGCCGCCCGCCCACAGCGACGAGTGGACGTGCATGCCCGAGCCGTTGTCGCCGAAGATCGGCTTCGGCATGAAGGTCGCGGTCTTGCCGTTGCGCCAGGCGACGTTCTTCACGATGTACTTGAAGAGCTGGAGGTCGTCGGCCGCGGCGAGCAGCGTGTTGAACTTGTAGTTGATCTCGGCCTGGCCGGCGGTGCCCACCTCGTGGTGCTGGCGCTCGACCTGGAGGCCGGACGCGGCCAGCTCCAGCGAGATCTCCGCACGCAGGTCGGCGAAGTGGTCGACCGGCGGGGTCGGGAAGTAGCCGCCCTTGTAGCGGACCTTGTAACCGCGGTTGTCCTCGACCGCACCGGTGTTCCAGGCGCCGGCCTCGGAGTCGATGTGGTAGAAGGCCTCGTTCGACTTGGTGTCGAAGCGCACGCTGTCGAAGACGTAGAACTCGGCCTCGGGACCGAAGTACGCGGTGTCGGCGATGCCGGTGGAGGCGAGGTACGCCTCGGCCTTCTTCGCCACGTTGCGCGGGTCACGGGAGTACTGCTCGCCCGTGATCGGGTCGTGGATGAAGAAGTTGATGTTGACCGTCTTGTCGCGGCGGAAGGGGTCCACGCGCGCGGTCGACAGGTCGGCGCGGAGCGCCATGTCGGACTCGTGGATGGCCTGGAAGCCGCGGATCGAGGAGCCGTCGAAGGCGAGTTCCTCGTCCGGGTCGAAGGCCGTCGCCGGCAGCGTGAAGTGCTGCATCACACCCGGCAGATCGCAGAATCGGACGTCGACGAACTTGACGTCCTCGTCCGCGATGAACTTCTTGGCCTCGTCGGCGTTCTGGAACATCCAGCTCCTCCTACTCCCGACCGTCCGTGCCGGGGTGGTAGTTCGTTCGTGCGGCCAGTGCGGTGGCACACGCTGGACCCGACCTTAGGGACGGGGGATTTCTCAGGCGTGACCCATTTGTTTCGCCCAAGTTAACCGGTCTTGAGCCGCCTGGCCCCTCCTGTCCGCATGGCAGAACGGGGGCAGTACCGTGGACGGGTGGACAACAGGGATGCAATCGGCTCATGGCTCTCCGGGCCCCGGGAAGCCGCGGAGCGGGCAGGTGTCGACTTCGGCTACCGCGGCGAGCAGCTCGGCCTGCCCGAGCACGGCCCCGGCTCCATCGCCCGCCCCGGCCGCCGCCTCGGCGCCCTCGCCGTCGACTGGGCCCTGTGCCTGTTGATCGCATACGGCCTGCTCACCCACGGCTACAAGCCGGAGGCGACAGGCAACTGGGCTCTCCTCGTCTTCTTCGTCCTGAGCCTCCTCACCGTCGGCACCATCGGCTTCACCCCGGGCAAGCGCCTTTTCGGCCTCCGCGTCTACGCCCTCGACACCGGCCGCCCCAGTCCCCTCCGCGCCCTGCTCCGCTCCGCCCTGCTCTGCATCGCGATCCCGGCCCTGATCTGGGACCGCGACGGCCGCGGCCTCCACGACCGGCTGGCGCGCACGGTGGAAGTACGGATCTAGCAGTAGTCGTACGACGGAGGGGGCGCCCCGGAAGGACCCGGGCCGCCCCCTTTGGCGTGCCGGGCGGGTGACCGTCGGCCGGTCTCGGCCCGGGGTGCGCTCCGTGACCGGCCGTGACCGGGACACTGTCGCCGTTCCCGACGGAAGTGGTGGGCAGGATGGCAGCAGGCGACAAGTCGACGGTCGTGGCCGGGGCGCCGATGGTCGCGGAGATCGCGGCCCGGTACGCGGACGAGGCGGAGAGTGCCCGCAGGCTCTCGCCGCAGGTGGTCGAGGCGGTGCGGGACGCGGGCTTCGCCCGGCACTTCGTACCGCGGGCCCACGGCGGCGAAGCCGGTGGTTTCGCCGAGGTGACCTCCGCGGTCGGCCTGGTGGGGGAGGGCTGCACGTCGGCCGCCTGGGCCGCCTCGCTGGCCGCCTACGCCGGGCGGTACGGGGCGTTCCTGCCCGAGGAGGGGCAGGCCGACATCTGGGCGGACGGCCCCGACGCCCTGCTCGCCGGCGCACTGATGCCGTCCGGCAAGGCGGAACCGGTCGCGGGCGGCTGGCGGCTCAGCGGTGAGTGGAAGTACATCAGCGGGGTGCACTTCGCCGACTGGGCACTCGCCTGCGCGGCCGTACCCGGTGAGGGTCCCGTCGACCCGGACGCACGCCCCGAAGTGAGGTTCTTCGCCGTACCCCGGGCCGACTTCGCCATCGAGGACAGCTGGTTCACCGTGGGGATGCGCGGCACCGGCAGCGACACCCTGCTGCTGACCGACGCCTTCGTGCCCGAGCACCGGACGCTGGCCCGGTCGGCGGTCCACGCCGGACGGGCGCCCGCGTCGGACGCGCGCTGCCACCTCGTCCCGATGTACGCCGTGAGCGCGCTGCCGTTCGCCGCCCCGCTGGTCGGCGCCGCCCGGGGCGCGCTGCGGGCCTGGATCGCCCGGACCGGGGTGCGCGTCGACCGCCGGGGGCAGGCGGTCGGCGAGAAGCCCTCGACCCAGGTCGCCCTGGCCCGCTCGGCGGCCGAGGTGGACGCCGCCGAACTGCTCATCCTGCGTACGGCGGCGGTCGCCGACGGCACGGAACACGTCCCGGACGGCGAGGCGGCGGTCCGCGGCGCCCGCGACCTCGCCCTGGCGGTGGAGCTCCTGGTCTCGGCGGTCGACCGCGTCTTCCGCGCGGGCGGCACCTCCGGCCAGTCCTCCTCCGACCCCGTGCAGCGCTTCTGGCGCGACGTGAACAGCGCCGCCTCCCATGTCGCGCTCTCCTTCGAGACGACGGGCGCGGCGTACGGCGCGTGGGCACTGGCGGGAGGGGAGGGGGCGGGGGCCGTGCGCTGAGGCGGTCCCGGTTGCCGGTCGGGAGTGGTGACCGCATAGTCGATCTGGAGCCGGGTGACGATTTCGATCACCGTCGGTGAGCCGTGTCCGAGGCCGTCCCGAGGCCACTGAACTCGCGGCGGCCTCCACGAAGGCCAGCAGAGGCCAACAGGTGGTGCACCGCCATGACGGAGCGTCAGGAAGTACTGGAAGCCGAAGCCGCCGTGGAGCCCGAGGACTTCCGGGCCGCGATGGCCCGCTTCCCCTCGGGCGTAGTGGTGGTCACCACCCGCTGCGGGGACGGCACCCCCCGCGGATTCACCGCCAGCTCCTTCTGCTCGGTCTCGCTGGAGCCGCCGATGGTGCTCGTGTGCCTGGCCAACTCGGCCGACTCGGCGCCGTCGTTCGAGTGCTGCGACCGCTTCGCGGTGAGCGTGCTGGCTCCGGCCCACCGCCCGCTCGCCCTGCGCTTCGCCACGAAGGGCACCGACAAGTTCGCGTCCGAGGGCCTCGGCCTCAGCCCGGACGGCCTGCCGACGGTCGAACGCGCCCTGACCGAACTGGACTGCGCCGCACACGCACGACACCCGGCCGGGGACCATACGGTCCTGATCGGCCGGGTGACGGGTGTGCGACTGGGGGAGGGCTCCCCGATGGTGTATTACGACCGCGGGTTCAGGACGCTGGCCTGAACCTCGGCGGCCCGGGGTTCAGGCCCGGGGTTCAGCGGGCCTTGCCGCCGCCCTTCGGGAGCTTCATGCCCTTCGGCATCGGGCCCTTCGGCAACGGCATGTTGCTCATCAGGTCGCCCATCGCGCGCAGGCGGTCGTTGGTCGCCGTCACCTGCGGGCCGGTCAGGACGCGCGGGAGCTTCAGCATCGTCGTACGGACCTTCTTCAGCGGGATCTGACCCTCGCCGGTGCCCACCATCACATCGTGCACCGGGACGTCCGCGACGATGCGGTTCATCTTCTTCTTCTCGGCGGCCAGCAGGGACTTCACCCGGTTCGGGTTGCCCTCGGCCACCAGCACGATGCCGGCCTTGCCGACCGCGCGGTGCACCACGTCCTGGCTGCGGTTCATCGCCACCGCCGGAGTCGTCGTCCAGCCCCGGCCGATGTTGTCCAGTACCGCGGCGGCGGCGCCCGGCTGACCCTCCATCTGCCCGAAGGCGGCCCGCTCGGCACGTCGTCCGAAGACGATCGCCGTCGCGAGGAAGGCGAGCAGCAGGCCGAGAATGCCCAGATAGATGGGGTGACCGAGCAAGAAGCCGATCGCGAGGAAGACACCGAAGGTGACAATTCCGACAGCCGCGAGTACAAGACCGATCGTCTTGTCGGCCTTGCGCGTCATCTTGTACGTCAGGACGATCTGCTTGAGTCGTCCGGGGTTCGCAGCGTTGTCCGCTGTCGTGTCCTTCCTCGCCATGCCACGAGTCTACGTGGCTCCCGGAGCGCCGACGACGGCGGTGTCCGGGGCGAGGGGATTCAGGAGTGCGAGGTGAGGGACTGCTCCAGGACGAGCTGTGCCTCGACGCGGTCCTTGGCGCGGCGGCGGTCTTCCAGCACGGAGGTCCAGGCGTTGCGGCGGGCGGTGCGCTGGCCGCCGCTCATCAGCAGCGACTCGACGGCGCGCAGGGCGTCGGTGACGGACGGGATGGCGGTGGCGCGGACGGGTGCGGCCTGCATCGTGGAGGTCCCCCCTCGGAACGGCTCTGGGTACGGGGCTACGTGCTGTAAGTCGAGTGTCACTGTTTGGTGTTACCAGGGCGTGACCGACCGGTCAAACGCCAATGAAGCCTTGATGCGGAGGGTCGAAACACTGACGCGACCCTGATGTACGCCCTCAACTGGGAGGACGGTCGGGGCCGCGCCGGTGCGGATGCTACTGGCGGGTAGCTGCTTGTGCGCGAATTCACACGGTCTTGCTCAGACCGCCTGCGAGGCCACGTACGCGCCGCGCTTCTCGACCGCCATCTGGTAGAGGCGGCCGGCACGGTACGAAGAGCGCACCAGCGGACCGGACATGACACCGGAGAAGCCGATCTGCTCGGCCTCCTCCTTGAGTTCGACGAACTCGTGCGGCTTCACCCAGCGCTCCACGGGGTGGTGACGCACCGAAGGCCGCAGATACTGCGTGATCGTGACCAACTCGCAGCCCGCCTCGTGCAGTTGGCGCAGCGCCTCGCTGACCTCCTCGCGGGTCTCGCCCATGCCGAGGATCAGGTTCGACTTGGTGACCAGGCCGTAGTCGCGGGCCTCGGTGATGACCTTGAGGGAGCGGTCGTAGCGGAAGCCGGGGCGGATGCGCTTGAAGATGCGCGGGACCGTCTCGACGTTGTGCGCGAAGACCTCGGGGCGGGAGGAGAAGACCTCGGCGAGCTGCTCGGGCACCGCGTTGAAGTCGGGGGCGAGCAGTTCGACCTTCGTGCGGCCGCCCTCGCGGGACTCCGTCTGCTGGTGGATCTGGCGGACCGTCTCGGCGTACAGCCAGGCGCCGCCGTCCTCCAGGTCGTCGCGGGCGACGCCGGTGATCGTGGCGTAGTTCAGGTCCATCGTGACCACGGACTCGCCCACGCGGCGCGGCTCGTCGCGGTCGAGGGCCTCGGGCTTGCCGGTGTCGATCTGGCAGAAGTCGCAGCGCCGGGTGCACTGGTCGCCGCCGATGAGGAAGGTCGCCTCGCGGTCCTCCCAGCACTCGTAGATGTTCGGGCAGCCGGCTTCCTGGCAGACCGTGTGCAAGCCCTCGCTCTTCACGAGCGCCTGCATCTTCGTGTACTCGGGACCCATTTTCGCCCGGGTCTTGATCCACTCGGGCTTGCGCTCGATGGGGGTCTGGGCGTTCCGGACCTCCAGGCGCAGCATCTTGCGTCCGTCTGGGGTGACTGCGGACACATCGGCTCCCTGTAGCTTCGATTCTTCGGCGTACACCAGGGTACGCCCGTGATTTCAGGCCCCCGCCCTGAGGCCAACCCCAGGGCGGAAAGTCGCATTCCCGGGTCAGGCGGTCGCCTTCTCGATCTCCCGCGGTTTCAGGTCCGCGTGCTCCAGTACGTCCTTCAGGTGACGCTCGACCACCGGAAGGACCTCGTCGATCGTGACGTCCCGGCCCAGCTCGGCCGCGAGCGAGGCCACGCCCGCGTCGCGGATGCCGCACGGGATGATGCGGTCGAACCAGCGGTTGTCCGGGTTCACGTTCAGCGCGAAGCCGTGCATCGTGACGCCCTTGGCCACCCGGATGCCGATCGCGGCGATCTTGCGGTCCTCGCGGCGCTGGCCGGCGTTCGACGGCGCGTACTCCGGGCCGTTCATCCGCGGGTCGAACTCCTCGTCCTGGAGTCGCGGGTCGAAGTCGAGGGACAGCCCGCCGATCGACGGCCGCTGGTCCACCGGATCGCCCAGCACCCACACCCCGCTGCGGCCCTCGACCCGGCTGGTCTCCACGCCGAACTCCGCGCACACCCGGATCAGCGCCTCCTCCAGGCGCCGTACGTGCGCGACGACGTCCACCGGGCGGGGCAGCTTCTGGATCGGGTAGCCGACGAGCTGGCCCGGGCCGTGCCAGGTGATCTTGCCGCCGCGGTCGACGTCGACGACCGGGGTGCCGTCCAGCGGGCGCTCGTTGTCCTGCGTGCGGCGGCCCGCCGTATAGACCGGCGGGTGTTCGAGGAGCAGCACGGTGTCCGGGACCGCGTCCTCGAAGCGGGCCGCGTGCACCCGGCGCTGCTCGTCCCACGCCTCCTGGTACTCGACGGCGTCCGCGCCGAACCCCATCCGGACGAACCGCAACTCACCCACGGCAAGCGCCTCCCTCACAGCACCCACGAGTCGTAAGGCACGAAACATGCCTACGCCACTGTACGACCGACCGCTGACACCCCACCGGGCGGCCGGGACCGTCAGCCCTACGACCAATCCTCACACGATCGGATGAATGCACGTCGGAATGTGCGACGAGCCGCTTACGCTCCGCTACATTCGCGCCGTTCACGAGGCCAAAAGGGCTGCTCACAGGCAATCCGGGCAGCAGGGGTCGCATCGGCCGCTGTGAGGCCCGAAAGGCAGGAGACCGCACCGCAGATGACGGAACGACCCGCGCAGCGCACTCCCAACCGTCAGCTCGCCGCGCTCATCGCAGAAGCGGGGTTCTCCAACGCAGGTCTCGCCCGTCGCGTGGACCAGCTCGGTCTTGAGCACGGACTCGACCTGAGATACGACAAGACGTCCGTCACCCGATGGCTGCGCGGCCAGCAGCCCAGAGGCACCACCCCCGCCCTCATCGCCGAGGTCTTCACCCGCCGGCTCGGGCGCCGGCTCACCGCCCAGGACCTCGGCCTCGACGCCTGCGCGCCGGTGTACGCCGGGCTCGAGTTCGCCGCGACCCCCGAGGAGGCCGTCGACATCGTCAGCGGGCTGTGGCGCAAGGACTCCGGCAGCCACGCCGAGCTGCGCAAGATCGCCTTCACCCCGGCCGGTCTCGTCGTGCCCAGCCGGGACTGGCTGATCGGCCGCGCCGACGACCGGGTCGGCCGCGCCGAACCCGCCAACCGGGTGCCCCCGCAGGGCCGCCCCGCCGTACCCCGGCAGCGCGGGGCGGGCGAGCGCGGCCCCGGCCAGAAGGTCACCGGCGGCGACATCTCCGCGCTCCGCTCGGTCGGCGAACTCTTCCGCACCCTCGACAACGCCTACGGCGGCGGCCACGCCCGCCAGGCCCTCGTGCGCTACCTGGAGCACGAGACCGAGCCGATGCTGCGCGGCACCTACGGCGAACAGACCGGCCGCCGCCTGTTCGCCGCGGCGGCCGACCTCACCCGGCTCGCCGGCTGGACCTCGTACGACATCGCCGCGCACGGGCTCGCGCAGCGGTACTTCGTGCAGGCGCTGCGGCTCTCCCAGGCGGCCGGGGACCGGGCCTACGGCTCGTACGTCCTCATGACCATGAGCAGGCAGGCCGTGTACCTCGGGCACGGGCGCGAGGCCGTGCAGCTCGCACGCGTGGCGCAGCAGGGGGTCGGGACCAGCGCGCCCCCTGTCGTGCAGGCGCTGCTGCACTCCGTGGAGGCGCGGGCGCACGGGGTGCTCGGGGAGGTGCGGGCGTGCACCTCCGCGCTCGTGCGGGCCGAGCGCGCCCTCGAAGCGGCGCGGGCCGGCGACGAAGTGCCGTACTGGGCCCGGTTCTTCGACGAGGCGCAGCTCGCCGACGAGTTCGGGCACGCGCACCGGGACCTTCAGCAGTTCCGGGCCGCGGCGCAGCACGCGGAGCGCTCACTGCAACTGCGGGCGCCCGCGTTCGCCCGCAGCCGGCTGTTCTGCCGGGTCGTGCTCGCCTCCGCGCGGCTCGGGCTCGGCGAGCTCGACCAGGCGTGCGCGCTGGGGGCGGAGGCGGCGGGGCAGGCTGCGGAGATGCGGTCGGTGCGGGCGATCGAGTACGTGCGGGACTTCGAGCGGCGGCTCGAGCCGTACAAGGACGCTGCGCCGGTGCGGGGGTATCGCGACAAGGTCGCCGCGTTCGGGTGAGGTGGGCTGGGGGCGGCGGGACTGTGCGGCTCCGTTGTGGCTGGTCGCGCCCACGCGGCGGAGCCGCATATCGACACAGTCCCGCGCCCCTAAAGACAAAAGACTTCAGGCGGCCTGTGTTGTCTGGATCTGTTCCGCCCTGTGCATCGAGCCTGTCGCGCTCATGTCCCTCAGGATCGCCTTCGCCGCCCGGTGACCCGAATGCAGCGCTCCCTGCACCGTGCTCGTGTCCCGGTGGTCGCCGCACACGTACAGGCCGGCCAACAGCCGTACCGGACGCCGTAGATCGTGCGGTGGGCGCATGGCCGGGACGGCCGTGGCGGTGTGGTGGACGGCGAGGGTCTCCCAGCGGGCGGTCGAGGCGCCGTAGAGGCGCGAGAGATGTGTGCGTACGGCGGTCTCGACGTCCGGCGGGGGAGGGCCGAGGACCGTCGAGGAGACGAGGGCGCGGCCGGCGGGTGCGCGGCTCGGGTCGACCTCGCTGACGATCGCGGTGTGGGCGACCGGGCCGCCGCGGTCGGAGTCGACGAGCAGGGCGGCTCCGGTGGCGGGCGGGTCGTCGGTCGTGTGGTGCACGACGGTCACCTGGTGGAAGTCGGGTACCCGCAGGCCGGGCAGGAGTTCGGCCGCCGCGCGCGCGTCCGTCGCGACGAGGACGGCCCGGCAGCGGATCTCGCCGTGTTCGGCGGTGGTCACCGATGTCGTCGATACGGCGGTCGCGCGTACGCCGGTGTGCACGGTGCCCGGCGGCAGCGCGGCGGCCAGCACCTCGGGCAGCATCTCCGCGCCGCCCTCCGGCAGACACAGCCGCCCGCCCGCGAAGGCGCGCAGCGCGAGGTCGGCGCACCGGCTGGAGGTGGTCAGCTCCGGGTCGCACAGCAGCGCGGCGAGCAGCGGGCGCAGAAACCCGTCGATGGTGCGGGCCGGCACCCCGCGCGCGGCGAGGGCCTGTCCGGCGGGCAACTCGGGGCGGTTCAGGAGCCGTTCGACCGGTGTCGCCGCGAGGCGGGTGAGTGCGGCCCCGAGCCGGGCCTGGTCGACGGGGCCGCCGAGCGGGGCGCCGGTGCGTGGCCTGGGTACGGCGGCGGCCCTCCGGGTGTCCACGGGGCGGTCCTTGAGCGTGGGGCCGCCCCAGGAGGAGTCCGTACGGTCCCTGAGTGTCGCCCCTCGTCCGGGGGTGCCCGCCCCGCCCCGTACGGACCCCGTCCGCACCCGCGGTACCGCCCCCACCCTGGGGGCGCTCGCCAGGGCGCGTACCGCGTGGAGTGCGCCCCATGCGCTCCCTCCGGGCGCCGGGGTGCCCGCGCGGTGGTGGCGGCCGTCGCTGTGGAGGAGGACGCCCGGGGCGAAGGGGCGCAGGACCAGGGCGTCGAGGCCCGGGGTGAGGCGTAGTTCGGGGTATGAGGTGGACAGGAGCTGTCCGATCCGGTCGAGCCGGAAACCGTCGACCTTCTCGGTCGACATACGGCCGCCGACGTAAGGGGCGGCCTCCAGGACTGCGGTCGTTACTCCTGCGCTGATCAGCCGATGCGCCGCGGCGAGTCCGGCGACCCCGGCCCCCACGACGACGACGTCCGCCTGGTACGCGTGCTCAAGCACGTGCCCCTCCTCAGGGTTGCGCGGCCGGTGGAAGCGTCATGCCCCCAACAGCCTCCAGGGATACCCGAGTTCGGGTCGAGGTTAGGGCCGTGATCGGTCAAGGGAAGTCGCGCATACGCAGGGCACGGTCGCACGGCGGTCGCATACGGTCGCCGTGCGTCACCATGCGGGCAGAGTCAGGTCCTGGACGGTCACAGCGCCGCCCGGATCGCCCCCTCGATCTCGGGGAACGCGAAGGTGAACCCCGACTCCAACAGCCGTTTCGGCAGCACCCGTTGACTCCCCAGCACATCGCCCGACATCTCGCCGAGCACCAGCTTCAGCGCGGGCGCCGGCACCGGGAAGAGGGACGGGCGGCGCAGGACGCGGCCCATCGCCGCCGTGATCTCACGGTTCGTCAGCGGGTTCGGGGCGGTGAGGTTGAACGGTCCCGACAGGCCCTCGGTGTCGATGAGATGCCGGATCGCCGCGACCTCGTCGTGCAGCGCGACGAACGACCAGTACTGCCGCCCGTCGCCGAACCGCCCGCCGACCCCCGCCTTGAACAGGGGGAACAGCTTGGCCCACGCCCCGCCGTCCTTCGCCACGACCAGACCGGTCCGCGCGAACACCGTCCGCACGCCCGCCTCCTGCACGGGCGCCGTCGCCTCCTCCCACTCCACGCACAGCGAGGGCAGGAAACCGTCACCCGGAGGCGCGTCCTCGTCCACCGCGCGGTTGCCCGTCTCGCCGTAGAAGCCGATCGCGCTGCCGTTCACCCACACCCGCGGCGGCCGGTCCAGCGCGGCCACCGCCTCCGCGAGCGCCGCCGTGCCGAGCACCCGGCTGTCGCGGACCGTCTTCTTGTAGGCGTCCGTCCACCGGTGGTCGCCGACTCCGGCACCGGCCAGGTTGACCACGGCGTCGCAGCCGTCGAGCGCCGCCGCGTCGACGTACTCGCCCTCGGGGTCCCAGCACACCTCGTCGGCGCTCCGGGCGGCCCGCCGCACCAGGCGCACCACCTCGTGACCGTCAGCGGTCAGGGACCGCACCAGTGCGCTGCCGATCAGACCGGAGGCGCCGGTCACCGCGATTCGCGAGCGTTCCATGGCGCCCATCCTGCCTCGTAGATCCATAAAAGCCCCATGAGGACGGCACCGCCCCCGCCGTAGTCTGGCTCATATGTCCGAGCCGTACATACGCATCGCCCTGCCCGACGACGACGAGGAACTCGGCGCCCTGGACCGCGCGACCTGGTCGCACCTGCACGCGGTCATGCCGCGCCCGCAGCCGCCGTACGGCCCCTTCTTCGACGAGCGGCACGCGCCCGGGGACCATCTGGTCGCCGAACTCGACCGCCGGATCGTCGGCTACATCCGGCTGGCCTTCGCCACCCCGCTCGCCTGCAACACGCACGTCCGGCAGATCCAGGGCCTCGCCGTCGCCGAGGACGCGCGCGGGCACGGGGTCGCCCGGGCGCTGGTCCGGGCCGCCGTCGAGGAAGCCCGGCGGCGCGGTGCCCGGCGGCTCACCCTGCGCGTGCTCGGCCACAACACCCCGGCACGGAAGCTCTACGCGGCCGAGGGCTTCGCGGTCGAGGGCGTACTGCCGGAGGAGTTCCTGCTCGACGGGGAGTACGTCGACGATGTGCTCATGGGCCGGTCTCTGTGACCCGGTGGTTCATGACGTGACCAGGTCGCCCGTGTCGACCTCCGCCGTCGCGGTCGCCGCCCGCTGCGCGTCCCCGGAGACCTCGTCGGCCGTCAGCACGTACCCCGTCTCGTCGTCCGAGGTGGAGCGCGCGAAGACCACGCCGTAGACCTTGCCGCCGGTCGTCAGGAGCGGGCCGCCGGAGTTGCCGGGGCGGACCGTGGAGCGGATCGAGTAGATCTCGCGGGTGACGGTCCCGTCGTTGTAGATGTTCTGCCCGGTCGCGTTGACCCGGTTGGCGACCGTCGCGGCCTGGAGGTTCAGGTCGCCGTCCTGCGGATAGCCCGCGACCACGGCCGAGTCGCCGCGCGAGGCGCTGTCGTCGAAGCGCAGGACAGGCGCCTTCAGCCCGGGCACGTACAGCACGGCGACGTCCTTGTTCGGGTCGAAGAGGACGACCCGTGCCTCGTACGACCGGCCGACCCCGCCGATGCGGACGGTCGGCTCGTCGATGCCCGCCACCACGTGCGCGTTGGTCATCACGTGCTGCGGCGCGTACACGAAGCCGCTGCCCTCGCGGCCCTGGGTGCCCGAGGAGCCCTCGATCTTGACCGTGCTGCGCTTGGCGGCGTTCGTCGCGCTCGCCGTCACGCTGTCGCCGGTGGGCTTGGCGACCTCGGCCGTCGACTCGTTCTCGAACGGGTTGAAGACCTGTGGGAAGCCCGCCTCGGTGAGCGCGGAGGTCGCCCGTGAGAACCACGTGGGCGTCGTGTCCGGCATCAGCTTCTGCACACTGCCCAGCAGCGTCGAGTCCCGGATCGCCGTAGTGACCAGCGCGGACGAGGAGGCGCCCAGCACGCTCGCGGCCACCCACGCCACGATCATCACCGCCACCGAGTTCGCCGCCGCCCCGCCGATCCCGTCGGCCACCCGCAGCGGCCCCCGGTCCAGCTCCTTGCGCAGCTTCAGCGCGAGCCGCCCCGCCAGTTCGTACCCCACCACCGCCGGCACCAGCACGGTGAGCACGGCGGTCACCGTCGCCGCCGTCGTCCCCGGTGTCACCAGGTCCATCACCCACGGCAGCACCCACACGCCGACGATCGCACCGCCCACGAACCCGGCGAGCGACACACATCCGGCGACGAGGCCGCGCCGGTACCCGGACGCCGCGTAGGCGAGGATCACCAGCAACAACAGCAGGTCGAGCAGGTCCACGGAGCCGCCTTTCTCTCGGAACCCTTAGTACGCGAGGAACGGGCCCACTGATCAGTCACGCGCGCGTGGCCCACGGGAAGCCGCCACGCGTGCGTGTACCCCCAGAAACGTGCCGGACCAGGACGATGGTTCCACCGGGTGGCACAGCACACATCGCGGGCGGGCCGTTTCCGGCCGAGAGTGTGATCATGCGTGTTCCGAGAAGAACGCCGGGTGCGCGAGGACGGCGGCGGGTGCGAATACCCCGCCCGGTGCTCGTGCTGCTGGCCTGCCTCCCCGGCCTCGCCGCCGTCCTGGTGCTGGCGCTGTGCGCGAACGGCATCGGCCGCCGTGCCACCGCCGCCGCGCACGTCCCCGTCGCCGCCCGCCCCGCGGCGCTCCGGCACACCGCGCCCCAGCCGCGCATCGTGCCCCGCTCGGCCTGGCTCGACGCGCTCTCCCGGCACGCTCAGCCGCCGCCGCGCTACGACGACAAGGTCGTCGCCGTCTTCGTCCACCACACGGATTCGCCCAACGGGTACGACTGCGCGGACGCGCCCCGCATCATCCGGTACCTGTACGCCGGTCAGACCGGGGTCCGGGACTGGGACGACATCGGGTACAACTTCCTCGTCGACCGGTGCGGCACGATCTACGAGGGGCGGGCGGGGGGTGTCGACCGGGCGGTCACCGGGGCGCACACGCAGGGGTTCAACCACCGTACGGCCGGGATCGCGGCGATCGGGACGTTCACGTCCGGGATGGCGGTGCCGAAGGCCATGACGGATGCCATCGCCGCGTTGGCCGCGTGGAAGCTGGGGCTCGCGGATGTCGATCCGCGTGGCAGGGCGCGGCTGGTGTCGAGCAACAGTCTCAGTCGGTACCGGTCCGGTACGACCGCGGTCCTGCCCGCTCTCGCGGGGCACAAGGACGGGTACATGACCAGTTGTCCGGGGGCGGCGTTGTCGGGGCGGCTTCCGGGGGTTCGGGAGTTGGCTGCGCGGTTGCAGGGGCGGTGATCTCGCCCCCGCCGCCCCTACCCGTCCCGTCCCCCGGGGGCTGCGCCCCCGGACCCCCGCTTGGTCGGATGTCGGGTGCGGGTTCGTTGTGGCTGGGCGCGCAGTTCCCCGCGCCCCTGGAGGGCGGGCTTCGCCCTCGCCCTCCAAAGGCCTATCTGCGGCCCAGATAGACCGCCAGCGCCCTTTGCAGCATCTTCCCCTGGGTGCCCACCGGGCGTTCCCATTCGCCCAGGTACTCCACTGCCTGGCCGCCTGCGCCCGTCTTGAAGAGGAGGCGGCCCACCAGGCGGTCCTCGGCGATGAGGGACGGGGTGATGGAGCGCAGATCGTAGGTGTCGGCGCCGGAGTCCAGGGCCTCGCAGAGCATGCGCCACAGGAGGATGCTGCTGGGGCGGAGTTCGCGGCCCCGGCGGCCGGAGGCGGGGTAGGAGTGCCAGACGCGGGGGCCGACGCCGATCATGAGCGCGGAGGACAGGACCTCGTCGTCGTACTCGGCGAGGTAGATCCGCATCCGGTCGGACTCCTCGGCGTTGAGCGCCTGCCACATGCGCCGGAAGTAGTCGAGGGGACGGGCCTTGAAGCCGTCCCGTTCGGCGGTGGCCCGGTACAGGCGGTGGAAGGCCGGCAGGTCGTCGGCCGAGCCCCAGAAGACCCCGACACCGCCCCCCTCGGCGGTCTGGAGGGCCTGTAGCCAGTGCGGGGCGAGGCCGCGGCGGAGTTCGTCGACGGACCGGCCGGTCAAGGGAATCCGACAGCCGTAGCGGGGCTGCCCGAGTCCGAAGCCGCTGTTCTCGTTCTCCTTGCAGCGTCGCCAGCCGAGACGTTCGAGACGGTCCGCCGCGTCCAGCGCGTAGCCGTCGATCCCGTCGGTCGGCAGATCCCGCAGATGCCGTACGGCGGGGTCGGCGACGCCCGCCGCGACCGTGGCCGGGTCCCAGTGGCGGACCACCAGCGGCGGGCCGATGCGGACCGAGAACGCGCCCTCCTTCTCCAGGTGCGCGAGGAGCGGGTCCAGCCAGCGTTCGAGGCGCTGGCTCCGCCAGTCGATCGCGGGGCCGTCGGGGAGGTAGGCGAGGGAGCGCCCGGTCCCCGGGAATGCCCGGTACAGCACGAGGGCCACGGCGACCAGCGCGTCCCCCTCGAACCAGCCGACGCTCTCCGCGGTCCAGTCGGGCTTCACGTCGGCCCACTCGGGGATCTGGAGATGGCTCGCGTCAGGGTGCACCCGGAGATGCGCGAGGTGTTCCTCGCGGGTGATCCCCTTCACGTACGGGCTGGTCATGGGCACGGCGCTCCTGTTCGGCGGCGGCCACCGTAAGCCGGACCTCACGGCACGGGTCAAGACCTCAAGTCTGTGAACTGCGCGAACACTTGGCCGCGCCGCGCTCACAGGTTTCTCGCAGGCAACTCACCGGGTCCCCCGAGGCGCGCTCCCTATCGTCATGCACACGCACTGACTGGAGGTGGGGAAAATGAACAGCAGTCACACCAACACCACGGAGAAGTCGGCCGGTTGGACCAAGTCCGCCCGCGGCCCGTGGGCCGTCGTCTGCGCGGTCGCGACCGTGATCCTCGGCCCGGCCGCCGTCACGGCCTCCGCGCTCGACCAGGCCAACGCGGCCCCGATGCACCACGCGGTACGGGCCGACCAGAACCAGGCCTACATCCCGACGGACACGACCCGTCGCCGCAGCGCCGCCTAGCACGCCCGGAGCGGAACCGCCTTCTCAGACCTGGTCGGTGGGGCGGATGACGATCTCGGCGACGGCCCGGCGGCGCGGGCTGGTGACGACGTACTCGACGGTCTCGGCGACGTCGTCGGCACGCAGCTTCTCGACGTCGGCGAACCTGGCCGCCATGCGCTCCTGGACGGCCTGCTGCTGGTGGCCGAACAACTCGGTCTCGGTGAGGCCCGGTTCGACCACGGAGAAGCGGACGTTGCGCCGCGCGTACTCCTGCCGCCAGGCCTCGGTGGCGGCGGTGACACCGAACTTGGTCGCGTTGTAGACCGCGCCCGCGGGGACGGCGAAGCGGCCGGCGATCGAGCTGACGTTGACCACGTCGGCGACCTGACGCGGACTCGTGGCGGCGGCCTCGCTCAGGTGCGGCAGGGCGGCCTTGGTGACGTACAGCAGTCCCTTGACGTTGATGTCGACCATCTGCTCCCACTCGCGCAGCGGGGCCCGGGCCGAGTCCCCGGTGAACATGACGCCGGCCGCGTCGGCGTCGGTCAGATCTGCGGTCGACGCGACCGCCCTGCCGTCGTGTCCCACGATCTCCTTGGCCAGTACCTTGATCCGGTCCTGACGGCGGGCGACCGGCACGACGGTGGCGCCCTCGGCCGCGAGCCGGCGGGCGGTGGCCTGCCCGATGCCGCTGCTGGCGCCCGTGACGAGCGCGACTGTCGACGTGAGGCTCACGGTGGGTTCCATGACGACGTCCCTCGAGGCCGTGGTGACACAGGCGGCCGATCAGCGGATCAGGCGGCGGGAGCTGTCGTCCTTCCTGCGCAGCAGGCGGGAGCGCATCTCGCCCGAGCAGGCCGGGCTGCCGGCCACGGGCCGCCGGCGCACCCCGGGGCTGCGCCGCGAGGAGGTCGCGCAGCTCGCGGGCGTGGGCGTGACCTGGTACACGTGGCTGGAGCAGGGCAGGGACATCAACGTCTCCGAGCAGGTACTGGCCGCGATCGCGCGCACGCTGCGCCTCGACCCGTACGAGCGCGTCCACCTCTACACACTGGCCGGACATCCCGAGCCGCCGATGGACCGCGACGGCAGGGCCGTCCCGGGCGCCGTGACGGTGATGATGCGCCAACCGGAGCCGATCCCGGCCGCCGTGATCAACGCCCGGTTCGATCTGCTCGCCTACAACCGCACCTACGAGCGGATGGTGGGCGGACTTGCGCACCTGCCGTTCGAGGACCGCAACCAACTGCTGCTGGTGTTCACCTCGCCGAGGTGGCGGACCGCCACCCTCGACTGGAAGGACTCCGCCGCCCGCCTGGCCGGACGCTTCCGCGCCGGCATGGCGACGCACGCCGCCGAGCCCGGCTGGAAGAACCTCCTCACCCGGCTGCGGCGGGAGTCACCGGACTTCGAGCGCCTGTGGGACCAGCACGACGTCCGGGCGCCGGAGAACTTCACCAAGCGCTACTTGCACCCCGAGGTCGGTCTGCTGACGCTGGACTACACGCAGTTGTGGTTCGGCGAGCGTTCGGAGATCAAGCTCACCACGTAAACCCCTGTGGACGAGGGGACTTGGGCGGGAGTGCGGCAGTTGCAGCAGGACATGCTCGAAGGGTGAGGGCGACTCGGCCGGGGCCGTCCGGTCCGCTCAGCGCCGGCCCAGTTCCCAGTACTGCTCGCCGACCGGGTCGATGTCCACGCCCAGGCCGTTCAACACCCCGGCGAGCATCGTGTAGTAGCCGACCGTCGTGATCAGCTCGACAACCTGACGGTCCGTCAAATGCTTGCGCAGCGAGCCCAATGTGCCGTCGGTGAGGGTGTGCCGGGCCAACAGCTCCTCCGTCGCGGTCAGCAGCGCCGACTCGGCCGCGTCGAACTCGCCGTCCTCCGCCCGGAGTTCGACGACGGCGTCCAGCTGCTCGGCCGTCACCCCCGCGCGCAGCGCGATCGGGCGGTGCTGCACGACCCCGTACGCGCAGTCCGTACGCGCCGCCACCGCCACGATCACCAGCTCGCGCAACCGCACCGGCAACGACGACCCGAGCACCGCCATCCCCAGGTCGATCGCCGGACCCGTCAGTTCCGGGGCGTGGGACAGCATGCGGAAAGCGTTCAGTGGGGTGGGGAGCTTGTCGAGGGCTTCGGCGGAACGCTCCGGGAACGGTATTCGAGCCACGGTGACCTCACAGGGATCCGGTCGGACGGCGGACGGGGCATCATCGCCGTACCCCGTTCACCCGGGCTCACTCCTGGCGGAACCTCTCCCGCAGTTTCGGGAAGCGTTCCGCGAGCACGGCCTCGTTCTCCAGGTCGAGCGGCGCCCCGAGCGGCTCGGCGGGCGCCGGCGGAATGCCCAGGTCGGGGGCGACGGTACCGGTGAGCTGCTCGTACGCCTCGTCGGCCGCGTACCCCAGCTCCTCGCCGTCGCCGTCGATCTCGTCGTCGAAGTCGTCGATGAGGTCGGCCAGCGCGTCGGCATCGTGCACGGCGCCCTCGTAGACCTCGCGGCCCTGGCCGATCAGCCAGCACCGGAAGAAGTCGAAGGCGTCGTCGCTCGCCCCGTCGAGGAGCACCCACGCGGCACCCCACAGGTCCCAGGTGTAGGCGCGGTTGTAGCGGGCCTCGAAATGACGGGCGAAGTCCAGCACCAGCTCCGGATCCAGCAGGAGCAGCCGGTCCACGAGCAGGTCCGCCTGCTCCTCGGGGTCGCCCTCGGCGGCCTCGCGGGTGGCGTCCACCAGCTCCCAGAACTCCGTCTCGTCCATCACGGGTCAAGCATCGGTCCTGGACGGGTGGTGCGCACGTGGAGTACGGCGGATTGTCACCAGGAGAGGGGCAGATCGTTATGGGCGGTACAGCGCCGCCGGCCGCGTCGCGTCCTGCGCGAACCGCGCCCGCGGATCCTCCCGGCGAGGATCACGGCGCCGGGTACCTGGAGCGCAGCACGTGGTCATGTTCCGTACAGCGCGCCCAGTCGCGCCGCGTCGCGCACGAAGCGCGCCCGCAGACTCGCCGGCGCCAGTACCTCCACCTCGGGCCCCAGTCCCGCGAGCTGGCCGTGGGCCACCTCCTCGGACTCGACCGGCAGAGTCACCGTCACCCACCCGTCCACGTCGCCGTCCGGTGCGTCCGCGAGCTCCAGTGCCTCCCGCGCGGCAGCCGGATCGACGGCGTACGGCAGTCTTCGCGCGCCCTCGGGGGAGACCCGTACCACCACCTCGGCCCGCAGGATCGACCGCGCGAACCGCTCCGCCCGGTCCTCCCAGAACGCCGGGAGGTCGAAGTCCTCCCGCCGTGTGAAGCGCTCGTCGGACGCCGTCGGGTCGACCGCCGTGAAACGGTCGATCCGGTACACCCGGAAGGAATCGTGGTCCGCCACCCGCGCGCACAGGTACCAGACGCCCGCTTTGAGTACGAGGCCGTACGGCTCCAGTTCCCGTTCCACGTCGGAGTCCCCGCGCCGGTACCGGGCCACCACGCGCCGGTCGTCCCACACCGCGTCCGCGACGGCGGGCAGCAGTTCGGGGGTCTTGGGTTCCGTGAACCAGCTGGGCGCGTCGAGGTGGAACCGTTGAGCCGCCGCCCGGGAGGCGTCCGACAGGGACGGGAGCAGGGCCGCGGACACCTTCAGGCGGGCCGCCGACGCGGCGTCCTCCAGGCCCATCTCGCGGAGCGCGCCGGGCACGCCGCTCAGGAACAGCGCCTCCGCCTCGCCCCGGGCCAGCCCGGTCAGCCGCGTCCGGTACCCGCCGACGAGTCGGTACCCACCAGCGCGTCCCCGCTCCGCGTACACGGGGACCCCCGCCTCGGACAGTGCCTGCGCGTCCCGGGTCACCGTCCGCTCGGACACCTCCAGCTCGCGCGCCAGTTCGGCTGCGGTCATGGAGGGGCGGGACTGGAGCAGCAGCACCATTTTGATGAGCCGGGCAGCGCGCATGCCTTCATGATGAGGGATCGCCCCCGCCGCCCCTACCCGTCCCGTCCCTGGGGGCTGCCGCCCCCAGACCCTCGTCCTCAAACGCCGGACGGGCTGAAAATCAGCCCCTCCGGCGTTTGAGGAGCGGGGTCTGGGGCGGAGCCCCAGGAGGATGGGACGGGTAGGGGCGGCGGGGGCGAAGAAACTACCCCCTACAGCCCGTAGCGCTCCCGCGCCTCCTTAACCGCCGTTGCCTTCACTTCACCCCGCCGCGCCAGCTGCGCCAGCGCCGCCACGACGATCGACTCCGCGTCGACGCCGAAGTAACGGCGGGCCGCGTCACGGGTGTCGGAGAGGCCGAAGCCGTCCGCGCCGAGCGAGGAGTAGTCCTGCTCCACCCACTGCGCGATCTGGTCGGGAACCTGCCGCATGTAGTCGGAGACCGCGAGCACGGGACCTTCCGCACCGTGCAGCGCCTGCCGCACGTACGGCACCCGCTCCTCACCCCGCAGCAGCGCCGCGTCCGCCTCCAGCGCGTCCCGCCGCAACTCGGTCCAGGTCGTCGCCGACCACACGTCGGCCGCGACACCCCAGTCCTCGGCGAGCAGCTGCTGCGCCTTCAGCGCCCAGTGGATCGCCGTACCGGAACCGAGAAGCTGGATCCGCGCCGCGTTGGCCGCGGGCGAAAGCCCCGCCGACTCCGCCGTGTTGAAGCGGTACAGGCCCTTGACGATGCCCTCGTCGATGCCCAGCCCGGAGGGCTTCGCGGGCTGCGGGATCGGCTCGTTGTAGACGGTGAGGTAGTAGAAGACGTTCGGGTCCTCACCCTGGGCCGTCTCGCCGTACATCCGGCGGATGCCGTCCTTCACGATCGCCGCGACCTCGTACGCGAACGCCGGGTCGTACGACAGCGCCGCCGGGTTCGTCGCCGCGATCACCGGCGAGTGACCGTCCGCGTGCTGGAGGCCCTCGCCCGTCAGCGTCGTACGGCCCGCCGTCGCGCCGACCAGGAAGCCGCGGCCGAGCTGGTCGCCGAGCTGCCACATCTGGTCGGCCGTGCGCTGCCAGCCGAACATCGAGTAGAAGATGTAGAAGGGGATCATCGCTTCGCCGTGCGTCGCGTACGACGTCGACGCGGCGATGAAGTCCGCCATCGAACCGGCCTCGGTGATCCCCTCGTTGAGGATCTGGCCGTTCTTGGCTTCCTTGTAGTACATGAGCTGGTCGCGGTCGACGGGCTCGTACGTCTGGCCCTTCGGGGAGTAGATCCCCAGCGACGGGAACAGGCTCTCCATGCCGAACGTGCGCGCCTCGTCCGGCACGATCGGTACCCAGCGCCTGCCCGTCTCCTTGTCGCGGACCAGGTCCTTGACGAGCCGTACGAAGGCCATCGTCGTCGCCACGTTCTGCGAGCCCGAGCCCTTGTCGAAGGACGCGAACGCCTTCTCCGAAGCGGACGGCAGCGGAGCGATCGCGTGCGTACGGCGGGCCGGGGCCGGACCGCCGAGGGCCGCGCGGCGCTCCTGGAGGTAGCGGACCTCGGGGGAGTCGGCGCCGGGGTGGCCGTAGGGCACGACCCCGTCGACGAAGTCGCTGTCCTTGATGGGGAGTTCGAGCAGGTCACGCATCTGCTTGAACTCGTCCGTCGACAGCTTCTTCATCTGGTGGTTGGCGTTCTTCGACGCGAAGCCCTCGCCGAGGGTGTGGCCCTTGACGGTCTGGGCCAGGATGACGGTCGGGCCGCCCTTGTGGTCCAGGGCCGCCTTGTAGGCCGCGTACACCTTGCGGGACTCGTGACCGCCGCGCGAGAGGTGGAAGCACTCCAGGATCTTGTCGTCGCTCAGCAGCTTCGCGAGCTCGACGAGCGCCGGGTCCTTGCCGAAGAAGTCCTCGCGGATGTAGGCCGCGTCGCGCGTCTGGTACGTCTGCACCTGGGCGTCGGGCACCTCGCGCAGCCGGCGTACGAGCGCGCCCGTGGTGTCGAGCTGGAACAGCTCGTCCCAGGCGTTGCCCCACAGCGACTTGACGACGTTCCAGCCGGCGCCGCGGAACTGGGCCTCCAGCTCCTGCACGATCTTGAAGTTCGCGCGGACCGGACCGTCGAGGCGCTGGAGGTTGCAGTTGATGACGAAGGTCAGGTTGTCCAGACCCTCGCGGCTCGCCAGTGCGAGTGCGGCCGTCGACTCCGGCTCGTCCATCTCGCCGTCGCCGAGGAAGGCCCAGACGTGGGACTGGGAGACGTCCTTGATGCCGCGCGCGGTCAGGTAGCGGTTGAAGCGCGCCTGGTAGATCGCGGACAGCGGGCCGAGGCCCATCGACACCGTCGGGAACTCCCACAGCCAGGGCAGCCGGCGCGGGTGCGGGTACGACGGGAGGCCGGTGCCGCCTGCCTCCTGGCGGAAGTTGTCGAGGTGCGCCTCGGTGAGGCGGCCGTCGAGGAAGGCGCGGGCGTAGATGCCGGGGGAGGCGTGGCCCTGGATGTAGAGCTGGTCGCCGGAGCCGTCCGCCTCCTTGCCCTTGAAGAAGTGGTTGAAGCCGGTCTCGTACAGCCAGGCCGCGGAGGCGAAGGTGGCGATGTGGCCGCCGACGCCGTGCTTCGCGCCCCGGGTCACCATCGCCGCCGCGTTCCAGCGGTTCCACGCGGTGATCCGGCGCTCCAGCGCCTCGTCGCCGGGCGCGGCCGGCTCGGCGGCGGTCGGGATGGTGTTGACGTAGTCGGTCTCAAGGAGCTTGGGCAGCGCGATGCCGTTGCCCTCCGCGCGCTCCAGCGTGCGGCGCATCAGATACGCGGCGCGGTGCGGGCCGGCAGCCTTCGCGACGGCGTCCAGGGAGGCCTGCCATTCGGCGGTCTCCTCGGGGTCGCGGTCCGGGAGCTGGTCGAGCTCGCTCGGCTGGATGGCGTAGGGGTCGGTCATAACGCCGCCTTCCTCAGTCGAAGGGGGGTTCCCTCGTCGGCAAGGGGATGTCGGGGGTGCCCTTGGTCTTTGGCAGGACAGGGCGGCGGGCCCTTGTGCTGTGACACTTTGCGGCTTCCGCCGCGGGCCCGTCGGTGACTGTAACTCCCTGATCGATGATCGATCAAAGGTTCCCGGGCAAAATATCTTGATTACGAGAAAGTCGGCACGGGGTGCCTTTTGCGGGGGCACCCGGTGCCGTGATTTTCGCCGATTTCCGGGGAGTTTTCGCAGGTGAGCATGGCTGCGCTCGGGTGCGTCACGGGCGCGGGGCGCAGCCCAGGACGTGTGCCTTCACCAGCTCCGCGATCCGCGGATCCCGGCGCCGGAACGCGGCCACCAACTCCTCGTGCTCCTCCGCGTACGACTGCTGCACGGTCCCCAGCCAGCGGATGGACAGGGCGGTGAACACCTCGATGCCGAGGCCCTCCCAGGTGTGCAGCAGCACCGAGTTGCCGGCCGCCCGGACCAGCTCCCGGTGGAAGCCGACCGTGTGCCGCACCTGGCCCGTCCCGTCCGCCTCGCGGTCCGCCTCGTACAGCGCGGCGACATGCGGTTCGAGCGCCGAGCAGTCCTCGGCCAGCTTCCCGGCCGCCAGCTCCGCCGCGATCGCCTCCAGGCCGGCCCGCACGGGGTAGCTCTCCTCCAGGTCGGCCGCGGTCAGATTCCGCACCCGTACGCCCTTGTTCGGCGCCGACTCGATCAGCCGCAGCGACTCCAGCTCGCGCAACGCCTCCCGCACCGGCGTCTGGCTGACCTCCAGCTCGGTCGCGATCCGACGCTCCACGATCCGCTCGCCCGGCTTCCAGCGCCCGCTGACGATCCCCTCCACGATGTGCTCGCGGATCTGTTCGCGCAGCGAGTGGACGACGGGCGCGGTCATGAGAGCTCCTTAGGGCGTTTGACGTTTAGACAATAAGGCCGCACGCCCGCTCGGGAGGGGCGCACGGGGGCGCTTTCATGCAGGTGAGACGAGACTTACACGCTGCCGGGAAGGTGTGCCGCGCAAAGACTCGTCCGGGGCCGACACGGAGCCGCGGAGGCTCGCGCAGGTGGGCTTGGAGCCACTGACCACGGGGTCACCGGGTGCCGGCGGGCGCGTTCGCAGCGGCGGGGTTGCGCGGACACGCGGGAGTGCGGCGGCGACGTCGACGCCTGGCACCCGACGGGATCGTACGCCCGGATGCCGGGGGAGGTGCTGAGACCTCGCGGGGGTGACCGGGTGTCGGCGGGTGGGTTCGCAGGTGGTGGGGGTGCGCGGGGCTGCGGGCGTGCGGCGGCGACACCGGTACTCGGTACTCGGCACTCGGCGGGACCGTACGGCCGGACGGCGGGAGGTGCTGAGACCTCGCGGGGGTGACTGGGTGTCGGCGGGTGGGTTCGCAGGTGGTGGGGGTGCGCGGGGCTGCGGGCGTGCGGCGGCGACACCGGTACTCGGTACTCGGCACTCGGTACTCGGCGGGACCGTACGGCCGGACGGCGGGGGGTGCTGAGATCTCGCGGGGGTGACCGGGTGTCGGCCGGCGCGCTCGCATGCGGCGGGGCGCGCGGAGCTGCGGGCGTGCGGCGGTGACATTGGCGTCCGGCATTCGGCGGGACCGTACGCCCGGATGCCGGGCGAAGTGCCGAGGTCCCGTGGGGGAAACGCACTGCGCCCCCGCCCGGAGGGTTCCGGGTGGGGGCGCTGTACGAACGGGGTGGGTTACAGGCCGAGCTCGACCTCGAACTCGCCCGCCTCCAGGATCGCCTTGACGGCCGTCAGGTAACGGGCCGCGTCGGCGCCGTCGACCAGGCGGTGGTCGTAGGAGAGGGTCAGGTACGTCATGTCGCGGACGCCGATGACCGTGCCCTCCTCCGTCTCGATGACGGCCGGGCGCTTGACCGTGGCGCCGATGCCGAGGATCGCGACCTGGTTCGGGGGCACGATGATCGTGTCGAACAGCGCGCCGCGCGAACCGGTGTTGGAGATGGTGAAGGTCGCGCCGGACAGCTCGTCCGGGGTGATCTTGTTCGCCCGGACCTTGCCCGCGAGCTCGGCGGTGGCCTTGGCGATACCGGCGATGTTCAGGTCGCCCGCGTGCTTGATGACCGGGGTCATCAGGCCCTTCTCGGAGTCCACCGCGATACCGACGTTCTCGGTGTCGAAGTAGGTGATCGTGCCCTCTTCGACGTTGATCCGGGCGTTGATGGCCGGGTGGGCCTTCAGTGCCTGGGCCGCCGCCTTCACGAAGAACGGCATCGGGGAGAGCTTGACGCCCTCACGGGCCGCGAAGGAGTCCTTCGCCTGGCCGCGCAGCCGCATCAGGCGCGTGACGTCGACCTCGACGACCGAGGACAGCTGCGCCTGCTCGTGCAGCGCCTTGACCATGTTGTCGCCGATGACCTTGCGGATGCGGGGCATCTTGACGGTCTGGCCGCGGAGGGGAGAGGCCTCCAGGGTCGGCGTCTTCTTCGCGGCGACGGCGGCCGGAGCGGCGGCGGCGACGGGCGCCGGAGCCGCGGCGGCGGCCTTCGCGGCCTCGGCGGCGGCGAGGACGTCCTGCTTGCGGACACGGCCGCCGACGCCGGTGCCCTTGACGGTGGACAGGTCGACGCCGTTCTCGGCGGCGAGCTTGCGCACCAGCGGGGTGACGTAGGCGCCGTCGTCCGTGGCCTGCGCGGCGGCGGGCGCCGGAGCGGGAGCGGCCTTGGCCACCGGAGCCGGAGCAGCGACCGGCGCGGGGGCCGGGGCGGCGGGGGCGACCGGAGCCGGTGCGGCGACCGGGGCGGGCGGCGCGACCGGAGCCGCGGGAGCCACCGGCGCGGGGGCGGGCGCCGGAGCGGCAGCCACCGGAGCCGGGGCCGGAGCGGCCGGAGCCGGGGCAGCCGCCGGAGCGGCACCTGCGGCGCCGACGACGGCGAGCCTGGCGCCGACCTCGGCGGTCTCGTCCTCGCCGACCAGGATCTCCAGCAGCACGCCGGCGACCGGCGAGGGGATCTCGGTGTCGACCTTGTCGGTGGAGACCTCGAGGAGGGGCTCGTCCTCCGCGACCTCCTCGCCGACCTGCTTCAGCCAGCGGGTGACGGTGCCCTCGGTGACCGACTCGCCCAGTGCGGGCAGCACGACGTCGGTACCGGAGGCGCCGGCCGCCGGAGCGGCGGCAGCGGGGGCGGGTGCGGCCGGTGCGGGCGCCGGAGCCGCGGGGGCCTCGGCGACGGGCGCCGGAGCGGCCACGGGAGCCGGCTCCGCGGCCGGGGCGGGGGCAGCGGCGGGCGCGCCGGTGCCGTCGTCGATCACGGCCAGCTCGGCGCCGACCTCGACGGTCTCGTCCTCGGCCACCTTGATGGAGGCCAGGACACCGGCGACGGGCGAGGGGATCTCGGTGTCGACCTTGTCGGTCGACACCTCCAGCAGCGGCTCGTCGGCCTCGACGCGCTCGCCCTCGGCCTTCAGCCAGCGGGTGACAGTGCCCTCGGTGACGCTTTCACCGAGCGCCGGAAGGGTTACGGAAACCGCCATGGTTTCGGTTGCTCCTTACGAATTGCGGAAGTCTGTGTCGTCGTCCGACCGAGGGGGTCAGTCGTGGGAGTGGAGAGGCTTGCCGGCCAGTGCCAGGTGGGCCTCGCCGAGCGCCTCGTTCTGCGTCGGGTGGGCGTGGATGAGCTGCGCGACCTCGGCGGGCAGCGCCTCCCAGTTGTAGATCAGCTGGGCTTCGCCGACCTGCTCGCCCATGCGGTCGCCGACCATGTGGACGCCGACCACGGCACCGTCCTTCACCTGGACGAGCTTGATCTCGCCGGAGGTGTTGAGGATCTTGCTCTTGCCGTTGCCCGCGAGGTTGTACTTCAGAGCGACGACCTTGTCCGCGCCGTAGATCTCCTTGGCCTTGGCCTCGGTGATGCCCACGGAGGCGACCTCGGGGTGGCAGTACGTCACCCGGGGGACACCGTCGTAGTCGATCGGGACGGCCTTCAGACCGGCCAGCCGCTCCGCCACCAGGATGCCCTCGGCGAAGCCGACGTGCGCGAGCTGGAGGGTCGGGACGAGGTCGCCGACGGCGGAGATGGTCGGGACGTTCGTCCGCATGTACTCGTCGACCAGGACGTAGCCGCGGTCCATCGCGACGCCCTGCTCCTCGTAGCCGAGACCGGCGGAGACGGGGCCGCGGCCGACGGCGACGAGCAGCAGCTCGGCCTCGAACTCCTTGCCGTCGGCGAGGGTGACCTTGACGCCGGACTCGGTGTACTCGGCCTTCGAGAAGAAGGTGCCCAGGTTGAACTTGATGCCGCGCTTGCGGAACGCGCGCTCAAGAAGCTTGGAGGAGTTCTCGTCCTCGAGGGGGGCGAGGTGCTTGAGGCCCTCGATGATCGTCACGTCGGCGCCGAAGGACTTCCACGCGGAGGCGAACTCCACGCCGATGACACCGCCGCCCAGGATGATCGCGGACTGCGGCACGCGGTCCAGGACGAGGGCGTGGTCCGAGGAGATGATCCGGTTGCCGTCGATCTCCAGGCCCGGCAGCGACTTCGGCACGGAGCCGGTCGCCAGCAGGACGTGGCGGCCCTGGATGCGCTGGCCGTTCACATCGACGGAGGTGGGGGAGGAGAGCCTGCCCTCACCCTCGATGTAGTGCACCTTGCGGGACGCGATCAGACCCTGGAGTCCCTTGTACAGGCCGGAGATGACACCGTCCTTGTACTTGTGGACGGCCGGTACGTCGATGCCCTCGAAGGTGGCCTTGACGCCGAACTGCTCGCTCTCGCGGGCCTGGTCGGCGATCTCGCCCGCGTGGAGCAGAGCCTTGGTGGGGATGCATCCCCGGTGCAGGCAGGTGCCGCCGACCTTGTCCTTCTCGATCAGGGCGACGTCCAGTCCCAGCTGGGCCCCGCGCAGCGCCGCGGCGTAACCGCCACTACCACCGCCGAGGATCACTAGGTCGAAAACGGTGCTGGCGTCGTTCGCCACGTCACGTCCTCCATGCATGTGCGCCGTACGCCGGTCGTCAGTGACCGGGCGGCGGCTGGTGTCCGGCCGCTCTTTCTTCGGCCCTGTGGTGGGGGCCCTGTCCTGCCGAGCCCATCTTCGCACTTGTCGGGCCCGTTCGAGACGCCGGGCCCGGGTGTGAGACGCCACACGCTCACATGAGAGACGTTGAATTGGTGAGACACCTGGGTGCGACACCCTAGGGGCGCGGGGAACTGCGCGACCGGCCACAACCGACCCGCAGTCGCCCACGCACCTAAAGGCATCGAGCTATTGGGCGAACCTCAGCCCAGGTCACCCGCAGCAGTCAGCTCCGCAAGCCGCACGAGCGTCCGCACCGCAGACCCGGTCCCACCCTTGGGCGTGTAACCGAACGGCCCGCCCTCGTTGAACGCCGGCCCCGCGATGTCGAGGTGCGCCCAGGTGATCCCCTCACCCACGAACTCCCGCAGGAACAGGCCCGCGACCAGTCCGCCACCCATCCGCTCACCCATGTTGGCGATGTCGGCGGTGGGGGAGTCCATCCCCTTGCGCAGGTGGTCGGGCAGCGGCATCGGCCAGGACGGCTCGCCGACCTCCTCCGCCGCGTCGACGATCGCGGCACGGAAGGCGTCGTCGTTGGCCATGACCCCGAAGGTCCGGCTTCCGAGAGCCAGCACCATCGCCCCGGTCAGCGTCGCCACGTCCACGATCGCGTCCGGCTTCTCCGCCGACGCCGCCCACAGCGCGTCGGCGAGGACCAGCCGGCCCTCGGCGTCGGTGTTGAGGACCTCGACGGTCTTGCCGCTGTACATGCGCAGCACGTCACCGGGACGGGTCGCGGAACCGGACGGCATGTTCTCGGCGAGCGCCAGCCAGCCGGTGACGTTGACCTCGAGGCCCAGCCGGGCGGCGGAGACCACGGCCGCGAAGACCGCCGCGGCGCCGCTCATGTCGCACTTCATCGTCTCGTTGTGCCCGGCCGGCTTGAGCGAGATGCCGCCCGAGTCGTAGGTGATGCCCTTGCCGACGAACGCGAGGTGCTTGGTGGCGCCGGCGTGCGTGTACGACAGCTTCACCAGGCGCGGACCGGCCGCGGACCCGGCGCCGACGCCGAGGATGCCGCCGTAGCCGCCCTTCTCCAGGGCCTTCTCGTCGAGCACCTCCACCTTGATGCCGTGCTCCTTCGCCGCGGTCTGCGCGACGGCGGCGAAGGCCTCGGGGTCGAGGTCGTTCGGCGGGGTGTTGATGAGGTCGCGGGCGCGGTTCAGCTCCTCGGTGACCGCGAGAGCACGCTCCACGGCCGCCTTGTACTCCTTGTCGCGCGGCTTGCCACCGAGCAGGGCGACCTCGCCGAGCGGGCCCTTGCCCTTGGCGTCCTTGCCGCTGTCCTTGTACGCGTCGAAGGAGTACGCGCCGAGCAGCGCGCCCTCGGCGATCGCGCCGGCGACGGCCGCGTCCGCGAGGGGCAGTGCGAAGGCGGCCTTCTTGGCACCGGTCAGGGCACGGGCGGCGACGCCGGCGGCCCGGCGCAGCGCCTCGGCGTCGTACGCGTCGCCGTCCTTGGGCTCCGCGCCGAGGCCCACCGCGAGCACGAGCGGCGCCTTGAAGCCGGCCGGGGCGGGCAGCTTCGTGATCTCGCCTTCGGCACCGGAGGCGCCCAGGGTCTCCAGGACGCCGGCGAGTCTGCCGTCGTACGCCTTGTCCACGGCGTCGGCGCCCGGTGCGACGACCGGGCCCTTGCCGCCCTTGCCGACACCGATCACGATCGCGTCGGCCCGCAGGCCGGGCGCCGCGGCGGTGCTGAGAGTGAGAGCAGTCACAGTGGTGAATTCTCGCTTCCGATGTGAAGTTTCCGCGGTCGAACGGGGTGGGTCGACCGGGCCCGACAACCGACCCTATTTCCGACCTGCGGCGGCGGTGGACACAGGGGCTGGTGACGGCCCAGAACGGAGCCTACGCGCGTGTGCGCGACGGGGCGTTCGCGCGGGGGCCTCGGTGTGCGGCGCGGTACCGCACATGGGAGATCATCCTTGGGGTCCCCGCCCCACACCCTGGAGCCCGCCCCGTGAGACGCCCCACCGCACTGTTCCCCCTGCTCCTCCTCCTGCTCCTCGCGGGCTGCACCGCCACCCCCGACGACAAGCCGGAGTCGGGGAAACGGTGGCAGCCCCGCCCGGGCGTGGCCTGGCAGTGGCAGCTCAGCGGGCGCCTGGACACCTCCGTCGACGTCCCGGTCTACGACATCGACGGCTTCGACCAGTCCAAGGCCACGGTGGCCGCGCTGCACGCCAAGGGCCGCAAGGTCATCTGCTACATCTCCACCGGTGCCTGGGAGGACTTCCGCCCCGACGCGAAGAAGTTCCCCAAGTCGGTGCTGGGCAAGGGCAACGGCTGGAAGGGCGAACGCTGGCTGGACATCCGCCGTACGGCCGTCCTCGAACCCCTGATGGCGACCCGCCTCGACATGTGCCGTGCGAAGGGCTTCGACGCGGTGGAGCCCGACAACATGGACGGCTACCGCAACGACACCGGCTTCCCGCTGAAGGCCGCCGACCAGCTCCGCTACAACCGCCTCATCGCGAAGCTGGCCCACGACCGCGGAATGGCGGTCGGCCTCAAGAACGACCTCGACCAAATCCCCGCCCTGGTGGGCGACTTCGACTTCGCGGTCAACGAACAGTGCGCCCAGTACGGCGAATGCGACACCCTGAAGCCTTTCATCAAGGCCGACAAGGCGGTCTTCCACGTCGAGTACGAACTCCCGACGTCCAAGTTCTGCGCGAACTCCCGCCGCCTGAAGCTGAGTTCACTGGAGAAGAAGTACGAACTGGGGGCGTGGCGCCGGTCCTGCTGAACAAGTCTCGGGGCAACTCCCTTAGGGGCGCGGGACTGTGACATGTGCGGCTCCGCCGCGCGGGCGCGCCCAGCCCCAATGCACCCGCACTCACCCACCCAGCGCAAGCACCACAAGCGCAGCCGTAGCCGCAGTCTCCGCAAGCCCCCCGAACACGTCCCCCGTGATTCCACCGAACCGCCGCCGACAGTGCCGCAGAAGAATCTCGGCGACAACCAGCGCCACGACAACGGCCACAACCCCTCGCACCCTCCCCTGCCCTCCGAAGAACGGCCCGAGCGCCGCAGAGATCACCAGGCAGGACAGGGTCACAGCCACCGCACCCCCAACCGGCACAACCCCCGCGACCGCGGCCCCCAGCCCCTCCGGCCGAGCCGCAGGCACCCCCGTACGGGCGGCCCAGGTCAACGCGAGCCGCGCAGCGGCCGCGGACACGATCGCCGCAGCCGCCCCCCGCCCCCACGAGTCGCCGTAGAGCTGCGCCAGCACAGCCACCTGGGCCAGCAGGACGAAGACAAGGCTGAGCACCCCGAACGGCCCGATGTCCGACTGCTTCATGATCCGCAGCGCGTCCTCCGCGGGCTTCCCGCTGCCGAGCCCATCCGCTGTGTCCGCGAGCCCGTCGAGATGCAGCCCACGGGTGAGCACGGCGGGCACGGCGACCGTGGCGACAGCCGCGAGCAGCGCGCCCGCGCCGAGGAACAGCAGCAACAGTCCGAGCCCGGCCGCGCACCCGCCGACGACCACCCCGACAACCGGCGCCGCCATCATCCCGGCGCGCGCGGCCTCCCGGTCCCAGCGAGTCACCGTGACCGGGAGAACGGTCAGCGTGCCGAACGCGAAGCGGAGGCCGTCGAGAGGCGGGGTCTTGGACACCGGCGAAGGTTACCCGGCGGTCAACGGGGCGGCTCCGAAACCCGTCGCTAAAGTGCCCATATGGGACATTGGTTGCACCGCAACATCGTCGAGCCGGGCAAACTCCCCCTGCTCCTCGCGCTCACCGCCTTCGTCCTGACGTTCGTCATCACCCGTGTCATCACCCGGCTGATCCGCGCGGGAAAGGGCCCGTTCGGCAACATCAAGGCGGGTGACGTGCACATCCACCACGTCGTCCCGGGCGTGGTCCTCTCCGTGCTCGGCGGTTTCGGCGCGGTGGCCAGCACGCGCTACGGCGTCGGGTCGGCCCTGTTCGCGATCGTCTTCGGGATCGGTGCGGGCCTGGTGCTGGACGAGTTCGCGCTGATCCTCTACCTCGACGACGTGTACTGGACCGAGGCGGGCCGCAAGAGCGTCGAGGCGGTGGTGCTCACGGCGGCCCTGGTCGGCTTCGTCCTCGCCGGCTTCTCGCCCTTCGGCGTCAACGACCTCTCCGCCGCCGAACTCCACGACCGCGCAGGCGTGATCGTCAGCGTCGGAGTCAACTTCCTCTTCTCCCTCATCGCCCTGAGCAAGGGCAAGGCCCGCACGGCCGTCTTCGGTGTCCTCGTCCCGCTGGTCGCCCTCGTCGGCGCGATCCGGCTGGCCCGCCCGGGTTCCCCCTGGGCCAAGCGCTTCTACCGCAAGCGCCGCCACCGGGCCAGGGCCCGCTCGACCCTCCGCGCGTACCACCACGACCGCCGCTGGGCGGGCCCGCGCCGTGCCTTCCAGGACTGGATCGGCGGCAAGCCGGACCCGGTACCGGCGCGCATCCCGGGCCGGCAGTGAGCGAGCCCCGCCCGGAGCCCGCGCGGATTCCCGGTCGCCGTTGGCAGAGCCCTGCCGCGCCTGTCGCACGCGCAGCCGCCGGGCCTGGGTCTGCTCTGCGCTCCGCGCGTACCACCACGACCGCCGCTGGGCGGGCCCGCGCCGTGCCTTCCAGGACTGGATCGGCGGCAAGCCGGACCCGGTACCGGCGCGCATCCCTGGTCGGCAGTGAGCGAGCCCCGCCCGGAGCCCGCGCGGATTCCCGGTCGCCGTTGGCAGAGCCCTGCCGCGCCTGTCGCACGCGCAGCCGCCGGGCCTGGGTCTGCTCTGCGCTCCGCGCCTACCACCACGACCGCCGCTGGGCGGGCCCGCGCCGTGCCTTCCAGGACTGGATCGGCGGCAAGCCGGACCCGGTACCGGCGCGCATCCCTGGTCGGCAGTGAGCGAGCCCCGCCCGGAGCCCGCGCGGATTCCCGGCCGGCAGTGTGCGAGCTCCACCCGGAGCCCGCACGGATCCGGGTCCGACAGTGAGCGAGCCCCACCCGGTACCGGCGCGCATCCCGGGCCGGCAGTGACCGAGCCTCGCCCGGAGCCCGCGCGGATCTCGGGCCGACAGTGAGCGAGCCCCACCTGGTACCGGCGCGCATCCCGGGCCGGCAGTGACCGAGCCTCGCCCGGAGCCCGCGCGGATCTCGGGCCGACAGTGAGCGAGCCCCACCTGGTACCGGCGCGCATCCCGGGCCGGCAGTGACCGAGCCTCGCCCGGGGCCCGCGCGGATTCCCGGCCGGCAGTGTGCGAGCTCCACTCGGAGCCTGCACAGATCCCCAGCCGCCGCTGACAGCACCCCGCCCCGCCCCGCCTACCGAACCCGCAGCCGCCGGTGTCGTAGCGCCGAGGCCAGGCACAGCAGTCCCACCGCGATGATCGCCGCCAGGTGTTCCTTGCCCGCGAGGTTGCCCTTCAGCATGACCTCGATGGCCATCGCGCCGGTCACCGCGAGTGCCGTCGCGTACGCGCCGTAGCGCCACGCGACGAAGACCGCGAGGCCGACCACCGCGGCCGAGGGGCCCGTGTCCACGACGAGGCGGTCCGAGCCGGGCAGCCCGAAGGGGTTGTCGAAGCCGAGCCAGATGCCTAGGCGGGCGTAGAGCGTGCCGGCGAGGGTCGCGGCGTAGGCGATGACCAGGGTGCGCCGGCGGCCGATGCAGATCTCCGCGATGCCGAAGACGAACAGGATCTGGGCCAGGGCGCCCCACACGGGGAGGTCCAGGGCCGGGACGAAGAGGGAGAGCGGGGTGCGCAGGAGGGCCAGCCACAGCGGGTCCTCGGCCCGGACCGCGCCCGCGTCCTGCACGAACTGGTAGCCCCAGGACTGGTTCTGGACGAATTGCAGGGCCGCCGTCAGCAGCACCGCCCCGATCGTCATCGGGATCGCCCGCCAGCGCTGCTTCAGCAGGGGCTCGCGCACGGTGACGTAGAGCAGTCCCCATTCGGCGCGGGCCCAGCGGGCGAGGCGGTTCATCTGTGCGTCTCCAGGTGCTTGCGGTGCAGCCACTTCGGCAGTCCCGGCGCCTCCAGGAACCCCTCGGCACGCGCCGACGCGAGGCCGATGCGCAGCAGGTCCGCGCTCTTCTCGAAGAGCAGGAACCGGGGTTCCCAGATGGGCCGGTACTTGGCGTTGGCGCGGTACAGCGACTCGATCTGCCACCACCGGGAGAAGAAGCTGAGGAGTGACCTCCACAGCCGCAGCACCGGTCCGGCGCCGATCCGCGCCCCCCTTTCGAAGACCGAACGGAACATGGCGAAGTTGAGCGAAACCTGGGTGATTCCGATCTCCTGGGCGCGGCGCAGGAGTTCGATCACCATGAACTCCATGAGCCCGTTGTCGGAGTCCCGGTCGCGGCGCATCAGGTCGAGGGACAGCCCGTGCGGGCCCCACGGCACGAAGGACAGCACCGCTCTCAACTCGTCTTCCCCGTCCGTGCATTCGAGCATCACGCACTGCCCGTCGTCGGGGTCCCCGAGCCGCCCCAGCGCCATGCTGAACCCGCGCTCGGTGGCCCCGTCCCGCCAGTCGTCGGCCCGCTTCAGCAGGTACGCCATCTCCTCGGCCGGAATGTCCTCGTGGCGGCGGATGCGGACCGTGTACCCGGCCCGCTTCACCCGGTTGTAGGCCTGCCGCACGGTCCGCATGGCGCGGCCCTCAAGGGTGAAGTCGGCGACCTCGACGAGGGCTTCGTCACCGAGTTCGAGGGCGTCGAGCCCGTGCCGCGCGTAGACGGTGCCGGCCTCCTCGCTCGCGCCCATGACGGCCGGAATCCATCCGTGAACGCGGGCTTCCGCGAGCCAGGGCTCGATCGCGCCGGGCCAGGCCTCGGGGTCGCCGATCGGGTCGCCGGAGGCCAGCGACACCCCGCCGACGACCCGGTAGGCGACGGCCGCCTTGCCGGTCGGCGACCACACCACGCTCTTCTCCCGGCGCAGCGCGAAGTACCCGAGCGAGTCCCGCTCGCCCTGCCGCTCCAGCAGCGCCCGCAGCTTCTTCTCGTCGTCCTCGGTGAGCGGGTCGACGGCGCGCCGGGAGCGGAACGCGGCGTAGAAGACCGCGAGGACCAGGACGGTGCTGAGCACGTTGATGGCGACGTTGGCCCAGTTCGGGGTCCAGATGCCGGGGAAGCGGTTCTCCGGGGCGGCGATGGACACCAGCCGGAACGAGCCGTAGTGCCAGCGCTCCAGGAACGTCGAACGGGACGCGTCGTGCGCCTTGTTGGTGACCGTCACCAGCAGCGCGGCCAGCAGCGAGGCGGCCAGCGTGCCGCCGACGGCGACGACGGCGGCGAGCCGGGGGTTGGACCGGTCGCCCTTCGCGTAGAACTCCCGGCGCCCCACCAGCAGTGCGGCGACGAACGCGGCGGTCAGGCCCAGGGAGATCCAGTTCTGCGCGTACTGGCGGATCTCCTGGAACGACATCGCGAACCCGAACAGCGCCAGGAACAGCCCGCTGACCACCAGGTTCAGGATCCACGCGGCGCGTTTGCGGCGCCGCATGGTGATGGCGAGGAACGCCGTGAAGACGCCGGACGCGAAGCCGGCGGTCAGCAGATACGGCGTGAAGAAGTTCTCCTGGTTGTGCCGTCGTACGTCCTGCCCCAGCGAAACCCACGCCGCGCTGAGGAAGTTGATGAACGCGACGGCCCGCAGATACCAGACGGCGAAGGCCGCGGCCCGCCGCGAGGTACCTGTGCTGTGACGTTCCTGAACGGGCCCGACCCGGACATCTCCCATGAAGGAGGATCATATGGGTGTTGTTGCGGCGAACGTTTCTTTTCCGTCGCCGCAACGATCACACTCGGATCACTCCTCGGGCTTCTCCGCCTCGACCGGCTCCTCCGGCTCCTCCTCCGGCTTGAGCGGGAGTTCGGCCGCGAGTGCCGCCGCGGCCTGCACCAACGGCAGCGCGAGCAGCGCGCCCGCGCCCTCGCCGACGGTCACCCCGTGGTCGAGCAGCGGCTCCAGCGCCATCCGGTCCAGCGCCTTCGCCTGCCCCGGCTCCCCGCTGTTCTGCCCGGCCAGCCACCAGTCCGGCGCCCGGAACGCGACCCGCTGACCCACCAGCGCACAGGCGGCGGCCACGACTCCGTCCAGGATCACCGGCAGCTTCCGTACGGCGCTCTGGAGCAGGAACCCGGTCATCGCGGCGAGGTCGGCGCCGCCCACCGTCGCCAGCAGCTGCAACTGGTCGCCCAGCACCGGCCGGGCCCGGCGCAGCGCGTCCCGGATCGCCGCGCACTTGCGCATCCACGCCAGGTCGTCGATCGCGAGCCCGCCCCGCCCCGTGACCACGGACGCGTCGGTGCCGCACAGCGCGGCGATCAGTACGGAGGCCGGGGTCGTACCGCCGACGCTCACATCGCCGAGCACCACCAGATCCGTACCGGAGTCGGCCTCGTCGTTCGCCACGGCGACACCCGCCTCGAACGCGGCCGTCGCCTCCTCCAGGGTCAGCGCGTCCTCGATGTCGATCCGCCCGCTGCCCCGCCGTACGCGATGCTTCACGACCTCGTCGGGCAGCGAGTCCGGCTCGCAGTCCAGGGCCATGTCCACGATCCGCACCGGCACCCCGAGCCGCCGGGCGAGCACCGCCGCCGGGCTGCCGCCCTCCAGCACCGACCGCACCAACTCCCCGGCGCTGCCCGCGGGTCGGGCCGACACACCGAGTTCGGCGACCCCGTGGTCGCCCGCGAACAGCACCACCCGCGGCCGTTCGACCGGCCGCACCGGCACGGAGGACTGCGCCGCCGCCAGCCACTCACCCAGGTCGTCGAGTCGGCCCAGCGCCCCTGGCGGCACGATCTGACGTTCACGCCGCGCCTCGGCGTCACGGCGCACACCACCGTCGGGGCGCTCGATCAGATCGGTGAAGTCGTCGAGATTAAGCGAGCTCATTCGCCGAACAGTACCGGCAGCGATCGCGCGCGACAGAGCCACATGGCCACCACGCGCCCCGGACGTCCTTGCCTCCAAGATCCGTATCCCGTACGTATCGTTTTGCACCGTTTTGCCGTACGTCCCCGGGAGCCGCCATGAACAGCCTGCGCACCCGCGTCAGCGCCCTCGACGAGCGACGCCGTCACCGGACCCTGGCCCGCGCGATCCTGCGCCTGCTCCCCGAACCCGAGAGCTGGCTCGACGTCGGCACGGGCGACGCCCACTTCCCCGAGACCGCGAAGGAACTCTTCCCGTACACCTCCTTCGACGGCCTCGACCCCACTCCCCGGGCCGTCCGCGCCCGCGCCGCCGAACGCATCGAGGAGGCCTACGCCGGCCACCTCACCGACCCGCACATCACCTCCGCCCTGCACGCCCGCTACGACGTCGTCACCCTCCTCCGCGACCGCACCCCCGCCCCCGACCCCGCCGCCGAACTCCACGCGGCCCTCACGGTCCTGCGCCCCGGCGGCCTCCTCCTCATGGAAGGACGCCCGGACGGCCTGCGCGCCCAACTGGAGCCCCACGACTGCGAGATCGTCCCGGAACCCCGCCGCCTCCCGGACCGGCTCCCGGCCCCGCAGCGACTGATCGTGCGCCGGAAGCCGTCAGCCCCGTAGCGCGAGAGCCTGCCCGGCAACCACCAACAACACGTGCTCGCACTCACCGGCGATCGCCGCGTTCAACCGCCCGAGCTCGTCGCGGTACCGGCGCCCGGACGCGGTCGCCGGCACGATCCCCGAGCCGACCTCGTTCGACACGGCGACCAGGGTCCGCCGGGTGGCCCGCACGGCGGCGGTCAACTCCCGTACCCGCTCCCGGAGTTGCTTCTCCCCGCCGTCCCCCCACTCCGTGTCGTCCCACGCCCCCACGGAGTCCATCGCGTCCGTCAGCCACAGCGACAGACAGTCGATCAGCAACGGCGGCCCGTCCTGCGCCAGCAACGGCACCAGGTCACAGGTCTCCGCCGTACGCCACGACCCCGGCCGCCGCTCCCGGTGCGCGGAGACCCGCGAGGCCCACTCGGTGTCCCCGTTGCGCGAGCCGCCGGTGGCGACGTACAGCACATCGGGGAACGCCTCCAGCCGCCGCTCCGCCTCCACCGACTTCCCGGACCGCGCCCCGCCCAGCACGAGCGTCCGCCGCGGCACATCGGGCACGTCCTCGTACACCCCCACGGTCAGCGTCGACCCGTCCGGCACGGCCCGCGCCCCCACGGCGGCCAGTCGCCGCGTCAGCTCCGCGCCCGGCGGCACATCGTGGTCGAGATGCACGGCGATCACATCGGTCGCGGGCCCCATCGCCCCCACCGCCCGCAGCTTGGCCAGCGCGTCCGGCCGCCCCACGACATCGGCGAGCACCATGTCGTACGACTCGACGACCCCCTCCTCCAGCCCGGCCGGCGCGGCCCCGGGCGGCAGATACAGCACCCGCTGTCCGTCCGGCCCCGTGACGGCGTACCCGGTACCCGGCGCGTCCATCGCCACTGCCCGCACCCGGTGCCCCGTCAGCAGCGCCAGCTCCCGCCCGTCCGGCACCCGCCCCGGCTGCGGCAGCCCCACCGGCACCTCCACGGCGGGCCCGTCGTGCGGATGCGACAACAGCACCTGCCGCACACCCCCCAGCGAATGCCCGGCCCGCGCCGCCGCGAACGCGGCCCCCGGTGTCAGATCCAGCAACAGCGTCCCGTCCACGAGCACGGCGGTGGCAGCCCGGGCATCGACACCCAGCGACACGGCACAGGCCGCACAGGGACAGTCGGGGCGGGGGAGTCCCGCGGGGGCACCGGTACCGAGCAGAGTGAGTTCCACGGTGTTGATTTTCGCGCGCCTGACCAGGTGTTGCGCATCAGACTAGGCTTCTCGGAGAAGCCGGACCAAGATCCGGCTTCTGCTCTGCATGCGCTGAGACCTTGGAGGCGTACATGGCGGCATGGATCTGGCGGTTCGAGAAGTCCGACGGGACCGAGGTCGAACCCGCGGTCCCGCCGGAGGAGTTCACCACGCAGGGGGACGCGGAGTCCTGGCTCGGCGAGGTGTGGAAGGACCTCGTCGCGGGTGGCGCGGACCAGGTGCGGCTGTTCGAGGACTCCACGGAGATCTACGGCCCGATGAGCCTGCACGCCGAGGAGGCGTAACCGGGGGAGAGGGGGCGGCCGGAGAAAGACCGGCCGCCCCCTCCCTCACTGCTCGCCCAGCGTCACATCGACCTTCTTCGACGCGCCGTTGCGCGTGTACGTCACCGTCGTCCGCTGCCCCGGCCTGTCGGAAGCCAGCGCCTCCGACAGCGAGGTGATCGTGCTGATCCCCGTGTCGCCGAGCTTCGTGATGATGTCGCCGGCCCGGATGCCGGCCCTGTCCGCGGCCCCGCCGCTCTTCACCGCGACCACGGCGACCCCGGCGGCCTGGTAGCTGTCGTCAACGACCGTACGGCCGGTGATGCCGAGCGCGGCCCGCCCGGAGTCGGTCACCTTGCCGTCCTTGATGATCTGGTCGGCGACCGTCTTCACCATCGAGGACGGGATCGCGAACCCGATCCCGGGCGCGGCACCGCCCCCGAAGGCCGGGTCGGTCGCCGCGAGCGTCGGGATACCGATGACCTGCCCGTTCAGGTTGACGAGCGCGCCCCCGCTGTTGCCGGGGTTGATCGCCGCCGAGGTCTGCACCATGTTGGCGATGGTCGCGCCCGTACCCCCGCCGCTGCTCCCCTCGCTGACGGTCCGTCCGGTCGCCGACACGATGCCCTGCGTCACGCTGGACGACAGTCCCAGCGGCGAGCCCATGGCGAGGACGATCTGCCCGACCTCGACCTTGGCGGAGTCGGCGAAGGTCGCCGCCTTCAGCCCGTCCGGCACCTTGTCCAGCTTGACGACGGCCAGGTCCTGCTCGGGATACGAGTAGACGAGCTTCGCGGTGAGCACGTCCTCGCTGTTCGCGGTGGTCACCTTGAAGGTCTTCTCGTTCCCGACGACGTGCGCGTTGGTGACGATGTGCCCCTGGCCGTCGTACACGACCCCCGACCCCAGATCACTGCTGGCCTGGATCTGCACGACCGACGGCAGGACCTCCTTGATCACCTTCTGGTAGTCGCTCTGGAGATCGTCGCTCGCCATCGGCACGGCGGCCTGGGCGGCCTGCGCGGTCGAGGTGTCCTTCTTCGAGGAGGACCCGGAGCCGCCGCATCCGGCGACCAGCGCGAGCGAACAGACGAGCAGAGCCATGGGCCGCAGGGCACGGACACGGGTACGGGCAGGGGAAGAGTCCATACGCCGAGTGTCTCTTTGGGGTGAATGCCCGGCTTGTGCTGCTGACCCGAACGGGCCCCTGGACCGTGGGCTGCGATCAGCCCCGCACACCGCACAGATGCAGCAGCGCGGCCACCGCCCGATACGGGTCGGTCCGCCCGGCCCGCTCCTCGGCGGCCAGCAGCGGTTCGACGTCGTCCGGGATCTCGACGCCCTCCGGAGCCGTGTCGGTGAAGACCCGCACGCCGTACCAGGCCTGAAGCGGCGCCCCGATCCCCGCCAGCGTCGCCGTCAGGGTGTCCAGCCGGTCGGCCCGCACATCCAGGCCCAGCCGGTTTCGGTACGCGGTCGAGTCGAACGCGGTCAGCGCGGTCGCCCAGTCCCAGGACAGCCCGGGCCGCATCGCCAGCGCGTCGGCGTTCCGCACGAGCAGGGACAGCAGTCCGCCCGGCGCCAGCATCCGGGCAAGGCCCGCGAGCAGCGGATCGGGCTCGGAAACGTACATGAGTACGCCATGACAGAGCACGACGTCGAAACTGCCCGGCAGGAAGTGCACGCCCGTGTCCCGGCCGTCGCCCTCGATGATGCGCACCCGCTCCCGGATGCCCTCGGGCTCACCGGACAGCGCCGCACGCGCCGCGGCGATCATCGTCGGTTCCTGTTCGAGCCCGGTCACCTGATGCCCGGCCCGGGCCAGCCGCAGCGCCTGCGTGCCCTGGCCCATCCCGACGTCGAGCACCCGCAGCCGCTGCCCGACCGGATACCGGCCGGCTATCTGCTCGTCGAGCTGCCGGGCCACCAGCTCCTGGCGTACGACGTCCCGCAGCCCGCCCAGCCTCGCCAGCCAGGCTTCCGCCGCGCCCCCGGAGAAGGAGTCCGCGCTCAGGGCCGCTCTCCGCGCTTGACCTGCGGCTTCGGCAGCCGGAGTCGACGCATCTGGAGGGAGCGCATCAGCGAGTACCAGACCGTGCCCTTGGTGTCCTGGCCCGGGAAGCGCTCGGCGAGCTGCTTGCGGATCCGGAACACGTTCAGGAACGAGTCGACCACGATCAGGATGATGATCACGAGCCACAGCAGCAGCGCGATGTTCTGCAGCGCGGGCACCTGCACCACGCTGAGCACCAGGATCACCACGGCCATCGGCAGGAAGAACTCGGCGACGTTGAAGCGCGCGTCGATGTAGTCACGCGCGAACTTGCGGATCGGACCCCGGTCACGGAGCGGCAGATCCCGCTCGTTGCCACGGCCGGCCAGCGCCTGGCGCTGCTTCTCCAGCTGCACCCGCCGCTCGTCGCGCTGGCGCTTGGAGGCGTCCTTGCGCGTCAGCGTGGTGTTGGCCACGCTGCGGCGCTGGGTCTGGGCCTCATTGCGCTTGGGCGTGGGCCGACCCTTGGGGGCCTGCGGGTCTCGGGGCTGCTTGGAGTCGGTCGGCGAGGCCTGGTCGGCGGTCGCGGCCTTCTCATCCTTGGCACGGCTACGGAACACAAAACCCAAGCTTACGGGGTGGATGCGGTTGGACCACAGTCCGGTGGGGAACGATCCGGCAACACCAGTCGTCTGTAGGGGGACAAGAGAGACGTCGCAGACGGTCGGCTCCGGGTTGTTACCCGGGGAACACCTACTCCTTACGCCGGAGCGGGACCGTAGGCAGTCGTCCTTGGGGATGAGCGCATCCGTCCCCGAACAGTGCGGTAATGGATGCAGGGCCCGTACTGTGGGTTCTGTTGCAGTCGCTGGAGCTGGAGTCCGTCAGAAGGGGGCGCGCGAAGCCCATGAGCGGTGTCATGAAGCGTATGGGGATGATCTTCCGCGCGAAGGCGAACAAGGCCCTTGACCGGGCCGAGGACCCGCGCGAAACCCTCGATTACTCGTACCAGAAGCAGCTGGAGCTGCTTCAGAAGGTACGCCGGGGTGTGGCCGACGTCGCCACGTCACGCAAGCGTCTGGAGCTCCAGCTCAACCAGTTGCAGTCGCAGTCCTCGAAGCTGGAGGACCAGGGCCGCAAGGCGCTCGCGCTGGGCCGTGAGGACCTGGCCCGCGAGGCGCTCTCGCGCCGGGCCGCGCTCCAGCAGCAGGTGACCGACCTGGAGACCCAGCACACCACCCTCCAGGGCGAGGAGGAGAAGCTCACCCTCGCGGCCCAGCGCCTCCAGGCCAAGGTGGACGCCTTCCGTACGAAGAAGGAGACCATCAAGGCCACGTACACGGCGGCCCAGGCACAGACCCGGATCGGCGAGGCCTTCAGCGGCATCTCCGAGGAGATGGGCGATGTCGGGCTTGCCATCCAGCGCGCCGAGGACAAGACCCAGCAGCTCCAGGCCCGCGCCGGCGCCATCGACGAACTGCTCGCCTCCGGAGCCCTGGACGACCCGACCGGCATGGCCAAAGACGACATCCAGGCCGAGCTGGAACGGCTGTCGGGTGGTACGGATGTAGAGCTGGAACTCCAGCGGATGAAGGCGGAGCTGGCCGGAGGTTCGGCCTCGCAGCAGGCGATCGAGGGCGGCAAGGACCAGTCCCAGTCGCAGTCGTCGGCCCAGCCGCAGGACACCCCGCGCTTCGACAAGCAGTGACGTGATGTGACGGCCCACGCCTGAGGAGGGCGACATGATCGTACGGATCATGGGGGAGGGGCAGGTGAGGCTGGCCGACGGCCACCTCACCGAACTCGACAAGCTGGACGACGTACTCCTGAGGGAAGTGCAGAACGGCGACGGCCCCGCCTTCCGCGAGACCCTCCAGGCCCTCCTGGCCAAGGTCCGCGAACTGGGCGAGCCACTGCCGGACGACTCCCTGGAGCCGTCCGAACTCATCCTCCCGTCCCCGGACGCGACGCTGGAGGAGGTCCGCGACCTGCTGAGCGACGACGGCTTGATCCCGGGGTGAGGGCGGGTTTTCGCGGTTTGCGTTTTCAACGCCGGTCACTTCTCAGCCCGTCCGGCGTTTGAGGACGAGGCCCCTTCAGGGCCGAAGTGGGGGTCTGGGGGCGCAGCCCCCAGGAGGGACGCCGTACGGTGCCAGCATGAGCGTTCTCGACCGGGCCCGCTGCCAAGCGAAGGCACACCCCTCCGCGCTGGACGCGGTGCTCGCCGCCGCGGTGCTGGTGTGCATGGTGGCCGGGTCGTTCGTGGATCCGCACGGAGGGCACGGCGTCAGCTGGGGCATCCGCACCCCTGACCCCCTCAGCCTGATCCTGATGGCGGTCGGCGCCGCCGCGCTCGTCTGCCGCCGCCGCGCCCCGATGATGGTCCTCGCCGTCACCGCCACCGCCTCCCTCGTAGAGAGCGTCACCAGCGACCCGCGCGCCCCGGTCGCGATGTGTGCCGTGGTCGCCCTGTTCACCGTCGCCGTCACCACCGACCGCTCCACCACCTGGCGCGTCGGCCTCCTCACGATGACCGTGCTGACCGGCGCCGCGATGCTCGGCGGCCCGCTCCCGTGGTACGCGCAGGAGAACTTGGGCATCTTCGCCTGGACCGGCATGGCCGCCGCCGCCGGGGACGCCGTACGCAGCCGCAAGGAATTCGTGCACGCCATACGCGAGCGCGCCGAGCGGGCCGAACGCACCCGCGAGGAGGAGGCCCGCCGCCGGGTCGCCGAGGAACGCCTGCGCATCGCCCGCGACCTGCACGACGTGGTCGCCCACCACATCGCCCTGGTCAACGTCCAGGCCGGAGTCGCCGCGCACGTCATGGACAAGCGCCCCGACCAGGCCAAGGAAGCCCTCGCCCACGTACGCGAGGCCAGCCGCTCCGCGCTCAACGAACTCCGCGCCACCGTCGGCCTGTTGCGCCAGTCCGGCGACCCCGAGGCCCCCACCGAACCGGCCCCCGGCCTCGACCGCCTCGAAGAGCTCGCCGGCACCTTCCGCAGCGCGGGCCTCCAGGTCCTGGTCGCCCGCGCGGACAACGGCACCACGCTCCCCGCAGCCGTGGACCTCGCCGCGTACCGGGTGATCCAGGAGGCCCTCACCAACGTGCAGAAGCACGCGGGCATCGAGGCGAAGGCCGAGGTGAGCGTCGTACGGGTCGGCCCGAACGTGGAGGTCACCGTCCTCGACAACGGCTCCGGCGAGGACCACGACCCCGACTCCGGCGGCGGTCACGGCCTGCTCGGCATGCGCGAGCGCGTCACCGCCCTGCGCGGCACCCTCACCACCGGTCCCCGGTACGGAGGCGGCTTCCGCGTCCATGCGATCCTGCCGGTCAAGACCCGCCCACGCGCCTCGGGGGACCCCGTATGACGACGATCCGTGTCCTGCTCGCCGACGACCAGGCCCTGCTGCGCAGCGCCTTCCGCGTACTCGTCGACTCCGAGCCCGACATGGAGGTCGTGGGAGAGGCCTCGGACGGCGCACAGGCCGTACGGCTGGCGAAGGAGGAGCGGGCCGACGTCGTGCTGATGGACATCCGGATGCCCGGCACCGACGGCCTCGCCGCCACCCGCATGATCAGCGCCGACCCGTCCCTCGCCCATGTCCGGGTGGTCATCCTGACGACCTTCGAGGTCGACGACTACGTGGTGCAGTCGCTGCGCGCGGGCGCCTCCGGCTTCCTCGGCAAGGGATCCGAGCCCGAGGAACTGCTGAGCGCGATCAGGGTCGCCGCGGCGGGAGAGGCACTTCTCTCCCCAGTCGCGACCAAGGGCCTGATCGCCCGCTTCCTCGCCCAGGGCGACCTGGACGAGGACCGCGACCCGGCCCGCGCCGAACGCCTCGAAGCCCTCACCGTGCGCGAACGCGAGGTCCTCGTCCAGGTCGCGGGCGGCCACTCCAACGACGAGATCGCCGAACGCCTGGAGGTCAGCCCCCTGACGGTGAAGACCCACGTCAACCGCGCCATGGCCAAACTCGGCGCCCGCGACCGGGCCCAACTCGTCGTCATCGCCTACGAGTCGGGCCTGGTCCGGCCGCGAGTGGAATGACCCGGCAGCCCTACGGCAGCGCCAGCATCCGCTCCAGCGCCAGCTTGGCGAACGCCTCCGTCTCCTTGTCCACCTCGATGCGGTTGACCAGGTTGCCCTCGGCGAGGGACTCCAGGGTCCACACCAGGTGGGGGAGGTCGATGCGGTTCATCGTCGAGCAGAAGCAGACGGTCTTGTCGAGGAAGACGATCTCCTTGCCCTCGGGCGCGAAACGGTTCGCGAGCCGGCGTACGAGATTCAGCTCGGTGCCGATGGCCCACTTCGAACCGGCCGGGGCCGCCTCAAGTGCCTTGATGATGTACTCCGTCGAGCCGACGTAGTCGGCCGCGGCCACGACCTCGTTCTTGCACTCGGGGTGGACCAGGACGTTGACACCGGGGATGCGGGCGCGCACGTCCTCCACCGACTCCAGCGAGAAGCGGCCGTGCACCGAGCAGTGGCCGCGCCACAGGATCATCTTCGCGGACCTCAACTGGTCCACGGTGAGGCCCCCGTTGGGCTTGTGAGGGTTGTAGACCACGCAGTCGTCGAGGCTCATGCCCAGGTCGCGGACGGCCGTGTTGCGGCCGAGGTGCTGGTCCGGCAGGAACAGCACCTGCTCGCCCTGCTCGAAGGCCCACTCCAGCGCGCGCTGCGCGTTCGACGAGGTGCAGATCGTGCCGCCGTGCTTGCCCGTGAACGCCTTGATGTCCGCGGAGGAGTTCATGTACGAGACGGGGACGACCCGCTCGGCTATGCCGGCCTCGGTCAGCGCGTCCCAGCACTCGGCGACCTGCTCGGCGGTGGCCATGTCGGCCATCGAGCAGCCGGCCGCGAGGTCGGGCAGGACGACCTTCTGGTCGTCGCCGGTCAGGATGTCCGCGGACTCCGCCATGAAGTGCACACCGCAGAACACGATGTACTCGGCCTCGGGGCGCGCGGCGGCGTCCCGGGCCAGCTTGAAGGAGTCGCCCGTGACGTCGGCGAACTGGATGACCTCGTCGCGCTGGTAGTGGTGGCCGAGCACGAAGACCTTGTCGCCGAGCTTCTCCTTGGCCGCGCGGGCCCGCTCGACCAGGTCCGGGTCGGACGGCGAGGGCAGGTCACCGGGGCACTCGACACCGCGCTCGCTCCTCGGGTCGGCCTCCCGGCCGAGCAGCAGCAGGGCGAGGGGCGTCGGCTGGACGTCGAGCTCCTGGGTCTGGGCGGTGGTCACGACACACACCCTTTCTGTTCTGCGAGACATACCTTTTCGTCGAATTGACGCTATCTATCATAACTGCTTCACGTCAGTTTGACGATGGCCATAGCGTCGATGTGACATCAATCCCGGTGGATGCTCGATACGCGCTCAGCGGGGGACCTTGCGGGGGTGTGCGAGCATGGAGAGAGGTGCCGGGGGAAAGACACCGGGCACGGCCCGGAATGAATCCACGGCCCCGGCGGTTGACATCGTCGGCAAGCAGTCTCCGTACAACCCGGGAGAGATGTAGATGTCCGTATCGGACGAGACCAGCACCGTCACCGACGGCATCCTTCTGTCCGACGCCGCCGCGGCGAAGGTCAAGGCCCTGCTCGACCAGGAAGGCCGGGACGACCTGGCCCTGCGCGTCGCCGTCCAGCCCGGTGGCTGCTCCGGCCTGCGCTACCAGCTCTTCTTCGACGAGCGCTCCCTCGACGGCGATGTCGTCAAGGACTTCGGCGGCGTCAAGGTCGTCACCGACCGCATGAGCGCCCCGTACCTGGGCGGCGCCTCCATCGACTTCGTCGACACCATCGAGAAGCAGGGCTTCACGATCGACAACCCGAACGCGACGGGCTCCTGCGCCTGCGGCGACTCGTTCAGCTAAGCCCCAAAAGCAGTCGTAGTACGGCGAAGGCGGCGGCCCCCTCCGACAGGGCCGCCGCCTTCGGGCTTTTCCGGTGCCCGTGTGCCGGTTACCGGGCCAGCGAGGGCTCCGCGCCCGCCGTCGGCCGGGTGCTCTTCTCCACGGGGATCGCCTTGCCGTCCGCCCCCACGACCTTCCGGTCGCCGAGCGGGGCCTTCAGCTCCACGTTCTGGTGGTAGATCTTGGCGATCATGATGCAGATCTTGTTCGGCCAGGGCGTCGCGGTCACCGTGACGGTCACCTTGTCCGAAGTCTCCACGGCCGTCGTCCTGTAGTCGGCGCACACCCCACCGGTGAAGGCCACGGTGAGGGTCTTCCCGTCGGCCGAGTACCCGTCCGCCTTCACATCGTGCGGAGCCGCGGTCGCCGTGGAAGTCGGCGTCGGCGTGGGCGTACCGGCCGAGGCCAGATACTTCGGATCGATCGCCGGGTACGTCACCGTGAAGCTGTCCTGCGTGCCCGACTGCCGCACCTCGAACAGCCAGGACGGCACCAGCGCCGGCTTCCCGGCCACGGAGTGCGCGGCCAGCCCGAACACCGCGTGCTCGACGACGGCGGCAGCCTGCGCGGGAGTGGCGGAGCCGGCGGTCGACGATCCGCAGGGCGCCTCCAGCCGGTCCTTCAGCGGTACGGGACTGGCGCAGCCGCCGATGCCCATGCGGTGGTCGGTCCCCGGCGCCGCGTTCAGCAGCGCCAGGGTCTTCTGCGCGCTCAGCACCGGATAGACGTCACCCTTCATCGGCGCCGCCAACTGCCCGCTCCCGCCGACCACTTCACCCTGGGCGCTGACCGTCAGCCCGGTCGTCCAGCCGTGCGTGGGCAGCCCACCGACCAACGGTTCCGCGTTCACCACCCGCTGCGCGCCCATGAGTTGACTCGCGTCCACCTTCGCGTCGTCCTGGCCGACGGCCTTGAGGATCGGTGCGGCGGCCTGCTTCGCTACCGCGACACTCACCGGGTCGGTGGCCGAAGTACCGGGATCCTGCGCGCACTTGAGGGTGTCGGTGCAGTTGTCGGTACCGGGCGCGTAGCGGTTGAACGTCCACAGGCCGGGTGCCGCCTTGTTCACCTGAAGACTCGGCCCGCTGCCGTCCTGCCCGCCGACCTTCCAGTACTGCCCCTCGGCCACCGGTGTCCCCACGACACCGAGCGCCTTCGCGAGCCGGGCCACATCGTCCTTGGCGACCTGGCCCTCCGCCGCATACACGGCCGCGGAGCCGGGTCCGCCGGGCAGGGTGCCCTGGGCCTTGTAGGTCTCGCCGTACGGATTCGGCTCCCCGGACGCGATCCCGCTCGTACCGCCCGTCGCGTACCCGTCGAGTGCGAGCGCCGGGGGAGTGCCGTCGGCACCGGAGGCCGCGGATCCGGTCCCGTCCCCCGAACCGCCGGAGGACGAGGAGGACGCGAGGTACGCGCCGCCGCCTCCGACGAGGAGTACGGCGGCGGCCACTGAGGCGATGACGAGGGGGGACCGGGACCGTGATCGCGACGGATGCCCGTCGTCGGTGTGGTCGGAATGGCCCGAGTGGTGGTCGTGCGGGCGGACGGCTTCGGAGGGCTCGGAGGGTTCGGCCGCTTCCGGAAGGTCGGCCTGCGGTTCGGATGTCACCGGGGCGAGCTGTTCCGAGGGAGCGGGCGCTACGTCGGTCGCTTCGGGCTCCGTCTTCTCGGGCCCTGCCGCTCCGGGTTCCGTCCCCTCCGGCCGGTCGGCCTCCTCGGAAACGGCAGCCTCATCCGTTTCCTCGGCCACTTCTCCATCGGCCCCGGTGTCCTCGACCTCGGGCCCCTCCACGGCGCCCTTCACGGCGTCCCCCACGCCCGGCACATCATCGGAGGCGCCGTTCGCGTCCTCGTTGTCGGGTCGCTCGGTGTTCACCGCATCGCTCCTTCGGCTGCGCAACTGTCCCATGACCCTGACCAGCCCCTGTCAAAGAGGCAGGCGAAAGGGTCGTATCCCGCATCCCCTTTACGGGGGACAGCGATGGGACGCAGCGGGGGAGCGCACGGTTCCCCCGAGCGCGCCGACGGAGCCGACCGGCTTCGAACTCAGTCGCCGTATTCGCCCATGGCGTCCAGCAGCCGGGCCGACTTCGACGGTACCGACACGCCGTGGATGAGGGACGGGGACACCGGAAGCGCAACGATCCGGTCGGGAACCGTCCAGTGGGGAGCCATCCGGGCGCAGTCGCCGCGCAGCGCCGCGAGGTCCGTCTCACCTTCGCCTTCGCGGTGGACCGGAACGGGACCGTCGACCTTGAGGTTCGTCATAGCGGCACCGTACGCACGCTTTACCTCGCGAAGAAAGATCTACTATCGGGTAGTTTTGGCCGCTTCAGAGCCGCCGGGCCGACCGGGTAGCGTGAACTGTCAACGCAGCCTCCCTCAGGAGAGTCCTCGCCGTGCGCATCGCAGTCACCGGCTCCATCGCCACCGACCACCTCATGACCTTCCCCGGCCGCTTCGCCGACCAACTGGTCGCGGACCAGCTGCACACGGTGTCGCTCTCCTTCCTGGTCGACAACCTCGACGTACGCCGGGGCGGCGTCGGCGCCAACATCGCCTTCGGCATGGGCCAGCTCGGCACCGCGCCGATCCTCGTCGGCGCCGCCGGCTCCGACTTCGCCGAGTACCGCGACTGGCTCGACCGCCACGGCGTCGACACCGGCTCGGTCCGCATCTCGGAGACCCTGCACACCGCCCGCTTCGTGTGCACCACCGACTCCGACCACAACCAGATCGGCTCCTTCTACACCGGTGCCATGAGCGAGGCCCGGCAGATCGAGCTGAAGACCGTCGCCGACCGCGTGGGCGGTCTCGACCTGGTCCTGATCGGCGCGGACGACCCCGAGGCGATGCTTCGTCACACGGAGGAGTGCCGTACCCGGTCCATCCCCTTCGCCGCGGACTTCTCCCAGCAGATCGCGCGCATGGGCGGCGACGACATCCGCATCCTGCTGGAGGGCTCGGCGTACCTCTTCTCGAACGAGTACGAGAAGGGACTCATCGAGTCCAAGACCGGCTGGAGCGACGAGGAGATCCTGGCGAAGGTCGGCCACCGCGTCACCACGCTCGGCTCGCGCGGCGTCCGTATCGAGCGCGTCGGCGAGGACCCGATCGAGGTCGGCTGCGCGGAGGAGGAGCGCAAGGCCGACCCCACGGGTGTCGGCGACGCGTTCCGCGCGGGGTTCCTCTCGGGGCTGGCGTGGGGTGTCTCGCTGGAGCGGGCGGCGCAGGTCGGGTGCATGCTCGCGACTCTTGTCATCGAGACGGTCGGTACGCAGGAGTACCAGGTGTCTCGGGGGCACTTCATGGAGCGGTTCACGAAGGCGTATGGGGATGAGGCGGCGGTCGAAGTACGTAAGCACCTCGGCTGATTCGTTGTCTGCGGGTGCGTGGGGGCTGGTCGCGCAGTTCCCCGCGCCCCTTAAAGGCGCGTCAGCTGGTCCGGCGGACTACGTACGCCGGGCCTTCCTCCTCGCCCACGTACTCCTGCCCCCGCATCTCGCACCACGCCGGGATGTCCAGCCGTGCCGCCTCGTCGTCGGACAGGACCCGGACCGTGCCGCCGATCGGTACGTCGCCGATGACCTTTGCCAGCTCGATCACGGGGATCGGGCAGCGTTTCCCGAGGGCGTCCACGACGAGCGAGTCCTCCTTTACGGCGGCCATGGGCGCCGTCGCCCCCAGCTTCTCCCGCACCCCCGCCACCGCCCCCGGCAGCACAGCGAGGAACTGCTCGACGTCCTCCTCCGTCGTCCCGTTCGGCAACGACACCCGCACGTTTCCCTCACTCAGCACGCCCATCGCCTTCAGCACATGGCTGGGCGTCAGTGTGCTGCTCGTGCAGGACGATCCGGACGAGACGGAGAAACCGGCGCGGTCCAGTTCGTGCAGGAGGGTCTCTCCGTCGACATAGAGACAGGAGAAGGTGACGATCCCGGGCAGCCGCCGTACCGGATCGCCGACCACGTCCACGTCCGGCACCAGCTGTGGCACCCGCGCCCGGATCCGCTCCGTCAGCTCCCGCAGCCGTAGCGCCTCCTCGGCCGCCTCCGTGCGGACCGCGCGCAGGGCCGCTGCCGCGGCCACGATCGCCGGGATGTTCTCGAAGCCGGGGGAGCGGCCCGACTCCCGTTCGTCGACGGGGCCTTGGGTCGCGAAGCGCACGCCCTTGCGTACCGCCAGCAGTCCGACCCCGGCCGGCCCGCCCCACTTGTGCGCGCTCGCCGTGAGCAGCGACCACGCGCCCTCGACCGGTCCCCACCCCAGCGACTGCGCCGCGTCGACCAGCAACGGCACCCCGGCCGCCCGGCACACCTCGGCCACCTCGGCGACCGGCTGCACGGTCCCCACCTCGTGGTTGGCCGACTGGAGACAGGCCAGCGCGGTGTCCGGGCGCAGCGCCTCGCCGTAGGCCCGTGCACTCACCGCCCCCGTCCGGTCCACCGGTACCTGGGTCGCCGAACCGCCCGCCGCCACCAGGCTCTCGGCCGAATGGAGCACGGAAGAGTGTTCAACCGCTGACACGATCAGGTGACGTCCGACGCGCCGCCGCCCTGCCAGAGCGCCGGCAATTCCCGTGTGCACGGCCCGAGTACCCGAGGTGGTGAACACCAGCTCGTCAGGCCGGCACCCGACGGCTTCGGCAGCGACCTCCCGCCCGGCATCCAGCAGCATCCGTGCCTTGCGCCCTTCTCTATAGAGCCGAGCCGGATCCGCCCACCCGTCATCGAGAGCGGCCAACAGCGCCTGCCGGGCGACGGGATGAAGGGGAGCGGAGGAGGCGGCATCGAAGTAGGACACACGGCAACGTTAAAACGAGGGCGAGCAAAAGAGGGGCGCGGGGAACTGCGCGAGCAACCACAACGCACGCCGCACCCGCCCAAACCACCTGAACCCCCGAGCTATTAGGCGCAAGGAGTAACCCGCCGCGCGTATGCCACCCTCCCGCTGAACCCCCGGAGGGCGTCGGCTAGGGTTTGGTCCGCATAAACATCCAAACCCCTGCCCGACGCAGGGCGGCGACCGACCCGCGTGAAGGCAGGCCGCAGCCAATCCGCGCGGGCGAGACTCTCGGGAAGGCGCTACGTGAGTCCCAACGGCTCCGACCGCTCGCCGCGGCGCCCGATGCGGCGGAAGCTGCTGCAGGCAATGACTGCGGGCCTGGTCCTGGCGACCGCGACCGGTTGCACATCCAAGGACTTCCCTCGCCTTGGTTTCCCCACCCCGACCACGGAGGAGGGTCCGCGGATCCTCTCCCTGTGGCAGGGATCCTGGGCTGCCGCGCTCGCCGTCGGCGTCCTGGTGTGGGCCCTGATCATGTGGAGCGTCGTGTTCCACAGGCGCAGCCGCACCAAGGTCGAGATCCCCCCGCAGACCCGGTACAACATGCCCATCGAGGCGCTGTACACGGTTGTTCCGCTCATCATCGTCTCGGTGCTGTTCTACTTCACGGCCCGCGATGAGACGAAGCTCCTGAGCCTCGACAAGAAGCCCGATGTGACGGTCAACGTCGTGGGTTTCCAGTGGAGCTGGGGCTTCAACTACATCGAGAACGTCGACGGTGTCAGTGGTGACGCGACGACCGACAAGAACCTGGCCGCCATCCCGGACCGGTTCAAGAAGGACTTCCCGGCGAACGCCGGCGGTGTCTACGACGTCGGTACGCCCGCCACGAAGAACCCGCAGACCGGCAACCCGGGTCCGACCCTCTGGCTCCCCAAGGGCGAGACGGTCCGCTTCGTCCTCACCTCGCGTGACGTCATCCACGACTTCTGGGTGGTGCCGTTCCTCATGAAGATGGACGTCGTCCCGGGTCACACCAACGCCTTCCAGGTGACCCCCACCAAGGAGGGCACCTACCTCGGCAAGTGCGCCGAGCTCTGCGGCGTCGACCACTCCCGGATGCTGTTCAACGTGAAGGTCGTCTCGCCGGAGCGTTACCAGCAGCACCTCAAGGACCTCGCCAAGAAGGGGCAGACCGGTTACATCCCCGCTGGCATCGCGCAGACGAGCCACGAGAAGAACCGGGAGACGAACAACCTGTGAGCATCCTCAACGAACCTCAGGGTGCCGCGGCAGCAGAGTCCCACTACGCGGACGAGCTGCCGGTAAGGCGCAAGCAACCCGGTAACGTCGTGATCAAGTGGCTCACCACCACCGACCACAAGACGATCGGCACGCTGTATCTGGTCACGTCCTTCGCGTTCTTCCTGATCGGCGGCGTCATGGCGCTGCTGATGCGCGCCGAGCTGGCGCGGCCGGGTCTGCAGATCCTGTCGAGCGAGCAGTTCAACCAGGCGTTCACGATGCACGGCACGATCATGCTGCTGATGTTCGCGACGCCGCTGTTCGCCGGTTTCACGAACTGGATCATGCCGCTCCAGATCGGCGCGCCCGACGTGGCGTTCCCGCGGCTGAACATGTTCGCCTACTGGCTCTACCTGTTCGGCTCGACCATCGCGGTGGGCGGCTTCCTCACCCCGCAGGGTGCGGCCGACTTCGGCTGGTTCGCCTACAGCCCGCTGTCGGACGCGGTCCGCTCGCCGGGTATCGGCGCCGACATGTGGATCATGGGTCTGGCCTTCTCCGGCTTCGGCACGATCCTCGGTGCGGTCAACTTCATCACCACGATCATCTGCATGCGCGCACCGGGCATGACGATGTTCCGCATGCCGATCTTCGTGTGGAACGTGCTGCTGACCGCCGTGCTGGTCCTGCTCGCCTTCCCCGTGCTCGCCGCCGCGCTGTTCGCGCTGGAGGCGGACCGAAAATTCGGGGCACATGTATTTGATGCCGCGAACGGCGGTGCGCTGCTGTGGCAGCACCTCTTCTGGTTCTTCGGCCATCCAGAGGTGTACATCATCGCGCTGCCGTTCTTCGGCATCATCTCCGAGGTCATCCCGGTCTTCTCGCGCAAGCCGATGTTCGGCTACATGGGACTGGTCGCCGCGACCATCTCCATCGCCGGCCTCTCGGTGACCGTGTGGGCCCACCACATGTACGTCACCGGCGGTGTGCTGCTGCCGTTCTTCTCCTTCATGACGTTCCTCATCGCCGTGCCGACGGGCGTGAAGTTCTTCAACTGGATCGGAACGATGTGGAAGGGGTCCCTGTCCTTCGAGACCCCGATGCTCTGGGCCACCGGCTTCCTGATCACCTTCACCTTCGGTGGTCTGACCGGTGTCATCCTGGCCTCGCCGCCGATGGACTTCCACGTCTCGGACTCGTACTTCGTGGTGGCGCACTTCCACTACGTCGTCTTCGGCACGGTCGTGTTCGCGATGTTCTCCGGCTTCCACTTCTGGTGGCCGAAGATGACCGGCAAGATGCTCGACGAGCGCCTCGGCAAGATCACCTTCTGGACGCTGTTCATCGGCTTCCACGGCACCTTCCTGGTCCAGCACTGGCTGGGTGCCGAGGGCATGCCCCGTCGTTACGCGGACTATCTCGCGGCCGACGGCTTCACCGCTCTGAACACGATCTCGACGATCAGCTCGTTCCTGCTCGGCCTGTCGATCCTGCCGTTCCTCTACAACGTGTGGAAGACGGCCAAGTACGGCAAGAAGGTCGAGGTCGACGACCCGTGGGGCTACGGCCGTTCGCTCGAATGGGCGACGTCCTGCCCGCCGCCGCGGCACAACTTCCTCACCCTGCCCCGCATCCGCAGCGAATCCCCGGCGTTCGACCTGCACCACCCGGAGATCGCCGCTCTCGACCAGCTCGAGAACGCGCACCACGCTGACAAGGCCCTCGCCGGCGGCAAGGAGGCGGGCAAGTGAAGGTCCAGGGCTGGATGTTCATGTGGCTGAGCGCCTTCGTGCTCGCCATGGCGGTTGTCTACGGCCTCTGGTCCAAGGAGGCGGCCGGTACCACGGCCCTCTTCATGGCCTTCGGCCTCTGCGTCATGATCGGCTTCTACCTGGGCTTCACCGCCCGGCGGGTCGACACGCTGGCGCAGGACAACAAGGAGGCCGACGTCGCGGACGAGGCCGGCGAGGTGGGCTTCTTCAGCCCGCACAGCTGGCAGCCCCTCGCCCTCGGCATCGGTGGCGCGCTGGCCTTCCTCGGCGTGGCCATCGGCTGGTGGCTGCTGTACTTCTCGGCGCCGCTCATCATGCTCGGCCTGTTCGGCTGGGTCTTCGAGTACTACCGCGGTGAGAACCGCACGCAGTAGCACACACCGATCGCCCACGAGCCCGGACACTCCGTCAGGAGGTCCGGGCTCGTGCTTTTGCCGCACGGCCGGTCCCTCGTCCGAGTGACCCACCGCGCCGTCGCTGACGAACCTTCATAGCCTCGGCTCATGAACCACACAGCGTTCTTTCGGGGCGCAAAAGCCGGTGTCGAGAGGGCGACCGTGCTCACCCCTTCGGGCCTCCGCGCGCTCGCCCTCTCGACACCGGCGCGCCCGCGCATCCGCACCGTCGTCAGCTGCACCCTGCTGGTGATCTCCGTCGGCGCGGGCGCCGCCGCCTGCGGGTCCGGCGGCGGCAACCCGCTGTCGGACAAGCCGTACGACGCGGCGGGGCAGATCTCCTTCAACGGCCCGTCCGGCAAGGGCAAGAAGGCCGACCCAGACAAGCCCCTGGAGGTCACCACCTCCGAGGACGACGGACGGATCACGGACGTCACGGCCACGGACGCCACGGGTCGCTACGTCACGGGCGAACTCAACGCCGACGGCACCCGCTGGCGCAGTACCTCCCCGCTGGCCGCCAACGCCCACTACACGGTGCGGGTGAGCACGGAGGACGAGGACGGCGCCCCCGGCCGCAAGGTCCTCACCTTCGACACCACCAAACCGACCTCGAAGAAGAGCCTGACCGTGAAGTTCGGTCCGGACGCGGGCACCTACGGCGTCGGCCAGCCGGTCACCGCCCAACTGAACATGCCCGTCAAGGACAAGGCGCAGCGGGCCGTCGTGGAACGCGCCCTCAGGGTGGACTCCACGCCCGCCGTGGAGGGCGCCTGGCACTGGGTGGACGACAAGGAGCTCCACTACCGCCCCAAGGAGTACTGGCCCGCCCACGCCACCATCCAGGTCCACAGCGACCTCGACGGCGTGAAGATCAGCGACCGCCTGTGGGGCGGCAGGTCCAAGGGGCTGAAACTCACCACCGGCGACAAGATCATCGCCGTGACGGACGCCGCGTCCCACGAGATGACGGTCTACAAGAACGGCGAGGAGATCAACGAGATCCCCGTCACCACCGGCAAGCCCGGCTTCGAGACCCGAAACGGCGTCAAGGTCGTACTGGGCAAGGAGTACTTCGTACGGATGCGCGGTACCACCGTCGGCATCTCCGAGGGCTCCTCGGACTCGTACGACCTCCCCGTGTACTACGCCACCCGCGTCACCTGGAGCGGCGAGTACGTCCACGCCGCCCCCTGGTCCGTGGGCTCCCAGGGCTCCGAGAACGTCAGCCACGGCTGCACCGGCATGAGCACCAGCAACGCCGAGTGGTTCTTCGACACCATCCACGAGGGCGACGTCGTCAAGGTCGTCAACTCCAACGGCGACGACATGGAGCCCTTCGGCAACGGCTTCGGCGACTGGAACGTCGGCTGGAAGAAGTGGCGGGGCGGCAGCGCGCTGGTCGGGGGGACACCGGACGGCCCGAGGCCGGAGGACACGGCGCGGCTCCGTCCTGAGTCCGTGTGAGAAGCGCCCCAAAGGGGCGCGGGGCTGTGACATATGCGGCTCCGCCGCGTGGGCGCGAGCAACCACGACCGGCCCGCAGCCGCAAAGCTACGGGCCGCCCCACCCCACTAGGCGCTCAAAGCCCGCTTCTCACGCAACAAAGAGGCCAGCGAGGCAGCGAACTCAACAGGGTCGACAGGCAACGTCACAGCCGCGTCCGCCCGGCTCCACGTGGCGAGCCACGCATCCTGCGGCCGTCCGATAAGGACAAGTACCGGCGGGCAGTTGAAGATCTCGTCCTTCACCTGACGGCACAGCCCCATGCCACCCATCGGCACGGACTCCCCGTCGAAGACACAGACGTCGATCCCACCCCGGTCCAGCTCCTTCAGGGCCGCCGCAGGCGTCGCGCACTCCAGGAACTCGACCAACGGCGCGTCCGGAGCAGGCCGGCGCCCGGCGGCCAGCCGGACTTGCTCGCGGGTGTTGGAGTCGTCGCTGTAGACGAGCACCGTGGCAGTCGGCTGCATTGTTCCTCCGCGTCGTGGATCGGGAACTCCAGGTACCGATGCGGCGGATGCTACTCCCTTGAACACCCCGTCAACACCTGTTGGAACACCCCTGCGATGGGCCATACGGGCAGTACACACGCTGCGAACACTCCGAACGGCACCCCCCGGAGTGAGGGCGGGATAAGCGACCGACATAATGTCGGTCGTGGCGACAGCAACGACAGTAGAAACCGGGCACGCGCACCCGTCGGTCAACCGGCCGAACCTCACCAGCGTCGGAACCATCATCTGGCTGAGTTCCGAGCTGATGTTCTTCGCGGCCCTCTTCGCGATGTACTTCACCCTGCGATCGGTGACCGGTCCGGATCACTGGAAGGAGATGGCGAGCCATCTCAACCTTCCGTTCTCCGCGACCAACACCACGATCCTGGTGCTCTCCTCCCTCACCTGCCAGCTCGGCGTGTTCGCCGCCGAGCGCGGGGACGTGAAGAAGCTCAGGGGCTGGTTCATCATCACGTTCGTGATGGGTGCGATCTTCATCGGCGGTCAGATCTTCGAGTACACGGAGCTGGTGAAGAAGGACGGCCTGTCGCTGTCCTCCGACCCGTACGGCTCGGTGTTCTATCTGACCACCGGCTTCCACGGCATGCACGTGACGGGCGGCCTCATCGCCTTCCTGTTCGTCCTCGGCCGCACCTACGCGGCGAAGAGGTTCACCCACGAACAGGCGACCGCGGCCATCGTCGTGTCCTACTACTGGCACTTCGTCGATGTCGTCTGGATCGGCCTCTTCGCCACGATCTACTTGATCAAGTAGTCGGGCCCGATCCCGCGCGCAGCCAAGAAGCGCACATTCCAGAAGCATCGACGCAGAAGATCCTGACACCGGGGTAATCCGTGAAAAAGCTCTCCACACGACGACGCCATCCGCTGGCGGCGGTCGTCGTACTACTCCTCGCGCTGGCGGCAGCCGGGGGGGCGTTCAGCCTGCTCGCGCCCGCGAGCAAGGCGCAGGCCGACGAGTCAGCTCAGTCCCTCTCCATCGACGAGGGCAAGAAGCTCTTCGCCGTCGGTTGTGCCAGCTGCCACGGCACCGGCGGTCAGGGCTCCTCGGACGGGCCGAGCCTCGTGGGCGTCGGCGCCGCGGCGGTCGACTTCCAGGTGGGCACCGGCCGTATGCCGGCCCAGCAGCCCGGCGCTCAGATCCCGGCCAAGAAGGTCATCTACTCCCAGGCCGAGATCGACCAGCTCGCGGCGTACATCGCCTCGCTGGGCGCCGGTCCGGCCATCCCGACGAAGAACGAGTACGGGCCGGAGGGGTCGGACATCGCCAAGGGCGGCGAGCTGTTCCGCACCAACTGCGCCCAGTGCCACAACTTCACCGGCAAGGGCGGCGCGCTGACGCACGGCAAGTTCGCGCCGAGCCTCGAAGGCGTTGCCCCGAAGCACATCTACGAGGCCATGCAGACCGGCCCGCAGAACATGCCTTCCTTCCCCGACACCACGCTGTCGTCGAAGAACAAGAAGGACATCATCGCGTACCTCAACGCGGTCAACGGCGACAACACCGAGAGCCCCGGCGGTCTTGAGCTGGGCGGTCTCGGTCCGGTCAGTGAGGGTCTCTTCGCCTGGATCTTCGGTCTGGGCGCGCTGATCGCGGTAGCCGTCTGGGTCGCCGCTCGGACCGCAAAGGCCAAGAAGTCATGAGTAGCCAAGACATTCCAGAAGAGAACCTGCCCGCTGAGCAGGACGCGCACGGCGCGGTGTCGGTCGCGGACGAGCAGAACCCGTTCGCCGACCCGGGACTTCCGCCGCACGAGCACCGGGTGCAGGACATCGACGAGCGGGCCGCCAAGCGGTCCGAGCGCGTCGTCGCCTTCCTGTTCACGGTCTCGATGCTCGCCACCGTCGGCTTCATCGCCTCGTACGTGGGCATCCCGCACAACAAGGCGATCTTCGTCTTCCCGATCGGTCACATCAACGCGCTCAACTTCGCGCTCGGTCTGACCCTCGGTACGGCGCTCTTCACCATCGGCGCGGGCGCGGTCCACTGGGCCCGCACCCTGATGTCCGACGTGGAGATCGCCGACGAGCGGCACGCGATCGAGGCGCCCCCCGAGGTCAAGGCCAAGGTTCTGGCCGACTTCAAGCAGGGTGCCAAGGAGTCGGCGCTCGGCCGTCGCAAGCTGATCCGCAACACGATGTTCGGCGCGCTGGCCCTGTTCCCGCTCTCCGGCGTCATGCTGCTGCGCGACCTGGGCCCGCTGCCGGGGACGAAGCTCCGCCACACGCTGTGGTCCAAGGGCAAGCTGCTCGTCAACATGAACACGAACCTGCCGCTGCGTCCCTCGGACGTGGCCGTCGGCTCGCTCACCTTCGCCAAGCCCGAGGGCCTGGAGGAGACCGACGAGGAGTTCCAGACCGAGATCGCCAAGTCGGCGCTGATGATCGTCCGGCTCCAGCCGGAGAACATCAAGGACAAGCGCGAACTGGAGTGGGCGCACGAGGGCATCGTCGCCTTCTCGAAGATCTGCACCCACGTGGGCTGCCCGATCTCCCTGTACGAGCAGCAGACGCACCACGTGCTGTGCCCGTGCCACCAGTCCACCTTCGACCTCTCCGACGGTGCCCGAGTGATCTTCGGCCCGGCCGGTCACGCCCTGCCGCAGCTGCGCATCGGCGTGAGCGACGAGGGTTACCTCGAAGCGCTCGGCGACTTCGAGGAGCCCGTCGGTCCTGCATTCTGGGAGCGCGGATGAGCACCAACGAGAACAACGAGCGGCGCGACAAAGCACCGGCCGGCGAGCGAGTCGCCGACTGGGCGGACGGACGCCTGGGGATCTACTCCCTGGCCAAGTCCAACATGCGCAAGATCTTCCCCGACCACTGGTCGTTCATGCTGGGCGAGGTCTGCCTCTACAGCTTCATCATCATCATCCTCACGGGTGTGTATCTGACGCTGTTCTTCCACCCGTCGATGAACGAGGTGACGTACCACGGCAGCTATGTCCCGCTCCAGGGGCAGCTGATGTCGGAGGCGTTCAACTCGACGATGCACATCTCCTTCGATGTGCGCGGCGGTCTGCTGATCCGTCAGATCCACCACTGGGCGGCGCTGATCTTCCTCGCCGCCATGTTCGTGCACATGATGCGCGTGTTCTTCACGGGTGCGTTCCGCAAGCCGCGTGAGGTCAACTGGCTGTTCGGCTTCCTGCTGTTCGTCCTGGGCATGTTCACCGGCTTCACCGGTTACTCGCTCCCGGACGACCTGCTCTCCGGCACCGGTGTCCGCTTCATGGAGGGCGCGGTCCTGTCCGTGCCGATCGTCGGCACGTACCTGTCGTTCTTCCTCTTCGGCGGAGAGTTCCCGGGCGGCGACTTCGTCGCGCGGTTCTACTCGATCCACATCCTGCTGCTGCCGGGCATCATGCTCGGGCTGGTGGTCGGCCACCTGATCCTGGTCTTCTACCACAAGCACACGCAGTTCGCGGGTCCCGGAAAGACGAACAACAACGTCGTCGGCATGCCGCTGCTGCCGGTCTACATGGCCAAGGCCGGAGGCTTCTTCTTCCTGGTCTTCGGTGTCATCGCGGCCGTCGCGGCGATCGCCTCGATCAACCCGATCTGGGCCATGGGCCCCTACCGTCCGGACATGGTCTCCACAGGCGCCCAGCCCGACTGGTACATGGGCTTCTCCGAGGGCCTGATCCGTGTCATGCCGGGCTGGGAGATCAACTTCTGGGGTCACACGCTCGTCCTGGGCGTGTTCATCCCGCTGGTGATCTTCCCGCTGGTCCTGGTCGCGATCGCGGTCTACCCGTTCATCGAGTCCTGGGTCACCGGCGACAAGAGCGAGCACCACATCCTGGACCGCCCGCGCAACGTCCCGACCCGTACGGCCTTCGGTGCCGCGTGGATCTCGTGGTACTTCGTCCTGCTCGTCGGTGGCGGCAACGACATCTGGGCCACGCACTTCCACCTGTCGATCAACTCGATCACCTGGTTCGTGCGCGTCGGCTTCTTCGTCGTGCCGGTGCTGGTCTTCCTCGCCACCAAGCGGGTCTGCCTCGGCCTCCAGCGCCGCGACAAGGACAAGGTGCTGCACGGCCGCGAGTCCGGCATCATCAAGCGCCTGCCGCACGGTGAGTTCGTCGAGATCCACGAGCCGCTCAGCCAGGACGCGCTGCACACGCTCACCGCGCACGAGCAGTACGTGCCGGCCGCGATCGGCGCGACGGTCGACGAGAACGGTGTCGAGCGCAAGGTCAAGGGCACCGAGAAGCTGCGCGCCAAGCTGAGCGAGGCGTACTACGGCGAGGAGTCCCAGATCGCCAAGCCCACCGTCGAGGAGTACAAGGAGATCACGAGCGGCCACGGCCACCACTGATCGCTGAGGCGTCGCCACGCCACAGTCGAAGGGCCCCGTCCGAACACCGGACGGGGCCCTTCGCCGTGCCGTGAGCTGGATAGGGTGGGGACGCCTATTTAAACCAAGTTCTACGACACTCAGGAGCGGCCGTATGAGCGCTGTGACCCCCGCTGGAGGCGACACCGCGGCGGCCCGTTCCTGGCCCGACGTACTGAGCGCGCTGCTGGCCGGACAGGACCTGAGCACTGCCGACACGGCGTGGTCGATGGACCGCATCATGAGCGGTGAGGCCGCGGACGCGCAGATCGCGGGCTTCCTGGTGGCGCTGCGGGCCAAGGGCGAGACGGTCGAGGAGATCACCGGGCTCGTGGAGACGATGTACGCCCACGCGAAGCCGCTGGACATCCCGGGTCCCGCCGTCGACATCGTCGGTACGGGCGGCGACCGGGCCAAGACGGTCAACATCTCGACGATGTCCGCGATCGTGATCGCCGGTACGGGTGCGAAGGTCGTCAAGCACGGCAACCGGGCCGCGTCCTCGGCGAGCGGCTCCTCCGACGTGCTGGAGAAGCTCGGCATCAATCTGAACCTGCCGACCGAGCAGGTGGCGCGGGTGGCGGCGGAGGCCGGGATCACCTTCTGCTTCGCGGCCAAGTTCCACCCGTCGATGCGGTTCGTCGGCGCGGTCCGGGGCGCGCTGGGGATTCCGACCGCGTTCAACCTGCTCGGCCCGCTCACCAACCCGGCGAAGGTCACCTCGTCGGCGGTCGGCTGCTTCGACACCCGTATGGCCGGGCTCATCGCGGGCGTGCTCGCCGAACGCGGCTCCTCCGCGCTGGTGTTCCGCGGCGACGACGGCCTCGACGAGCTGACGACCACGGCGACCTCACGGGTGTGGATCGTCCGCGACGGCAAAGTCACCGAGGAGTCCTTCGACCCCCGCGACGTCGGCCTCGAACTCGTCCCCGTGGAGGCCCTGCGCGGCGCCGACCCCGACTACAACGCGGGTGTCGCCCGCCGTCTCCTGGACGGCGAGCAGGGCCCGGTGCGGGACGCCGTACTCCTGAACTCGGCGGCCGCCCTGGTGGCGCTGGAGCGGGGGGACGGGCCGTTGGCGGACCGGATCCGGGCCGGGATGGAGAAGGCGGCGGAGTCGATCGACTCGGGCGCCGCCAAGCGGACCCTGGAGCGCTGGGCGGCTGCCACCAACGCGTAGCCGTTTCTGCGGCGGTCGTCGTCCCGCGATCCGGACACGGGTTGCGGGGCGGCGATCACTTCACGTAGGTTTTTGGACCAGGTCATGAGTGACAGTCATGAGGCCCCGGCCGACTGTCCGGCAACCCTCCGTCCGTGGCGGGGTGCCCCGGGTGAAGACCAGGCCGCAGGCAGCGAGGTCTGCGGCAAGCGCGGGCCCCTCGAAAGACACCAGGGGTCCTGGTCATCGAGGGAGCCCTCTGTGAGCAAGCGAATGCGATAGGGCGTCGAGCCCCGCCTCCGCATACCCCCTTTCAGTCTCCTCCGTGCTTGAGCCCTGCTCGCTCGCACGGCGGAACCGCCTTGCCTCTCACAGGAGTTCGCCATGTCTGTCTCCACCGTTGCCGTCGCTGCGACCATTTGTGCCCCGCTGCCCGTTCTCGGCCGGGATGTCACCGTCCCGCTCGTCACGGGCGGCGAGGTCACCTACGCGGCGCTCGACTACGCGGCCAGCGCCCCCGCCCTCCAGCGCGTCTGGGACGACGTGGCGGCCTACGCCCCGTACTACGGCAGCGTCCACCGCGGCGCCGGCTACCTCTCCCAGCTGTCTACGGACCTCTTCGAGAGCGCGCGGAAGACGGTCGAGGAGTTCCTGGACTGCCGGCCCGACGACCAGCTGATCTTCACCCGCTCGACCACGGACTCCCTCAACCTCCTCGCCGCCGCGCTCCCCGCCGACTGCCAGGTCTTCGTCTTCGAGACCGAGCACCACGCCTCGCTGCTGCCCTGGAAGGACGCCCGGGTCACCTACCTCAACGCTCCGCGCACCCCGGCCCGGGCCGTCGAGACCCTGGAGCAGGCCCTCGCGGCCCGGGACCCCTTCGGTCCGGCCCTGGTCTGTGTCACCGGCGCCTCGAACGTCACCGGCGAGCTGTGGCCGGTCCGCGAACTCGCCGCCGCCGCGCACGCCCACGGCGCCCGGATCGTCCTCGACGCCGCCCAACTCGCCCCGCACCACCCGGTCTCCGTCCAGGACCTCGACGTCGACTGGATCGCCTTCTCCGGACACAAGCTCTACGCCCCCTTCGGCTCCGGCGTCCTCGCCGGCCGCGCCGACTGGCTCCGGGCCGCCGACCCCTACCTCGCGGGCGGCGGCGCCAGCCGCAAGGTGACTCGGCGTGAGGACGGGGGAGTCGACGTCGAGTGGCACGACAGCGCCGCCCGCCACGAAGCAGGCTCCCCGAACGTCATCGGCGCCTACTCCATCGCCTCGGCCTGCAAGGCGCTCACCGAGGCCGGCTTCGACACGCTGGTCGCGCGCGAGCAGTACCTGATCGAAAAGGTGCGGACGGGCCTGGCCGAGGTTCCGGCGGTCCGCGTCCTGTCCCTCTTCGGCGACGACGCCCCGCGCGTCGGTGTCATCTCCTTCGTCGTCGAGGGCTGGAACAGCTCGCACTTCGCCGCCGCCCTCTCCGCCGAGTACGGCATCGGCGTCCGCGACGGCCTCTTCTGCGCCCACCCGCTGGTCCGCACCCTGCTCGGCACCGACCCGGGGACCCAGGGCGAGTGCGGCGCCCCCGAGGCCGCCACGGGCGAGAAGTCCCTCAACGCCATCCGCGTGAGCTTCGGCGCGGGCACCCCCGACGAGCACGTCGACCGCTTCGTGACGGCCGTACGGGAACTCGTGACCGACGGCGCGAAGTGGAACTACCGCACGCAGGACGGCCGTTGCGTGCCGGCCGTGTGACGATCCAGGGGTGGGAACTCCGACGGAACTGGGCGAGCCGCTGATCGAGGCGGTCGTACGGCGTACGCCGCGACTGCTCGGCGGCAGGCTCGTCCAGCTGTACGAGGAGGGGTTCGTACGCGGTGCGCGGGTCCGTCGTTGGACGGACGTGACGCACTGGCGGTCCACCGTGGACGTGACTTTCCGGCGCAACGCGCAGCACGGCATCGCCTGGTACGCGTCGGCGGAGTCAAACAAGAGTTCGTCGTCGACCACGTCCAATGGATCGCCTCGGTGGGGGAACTCCGGTCGAAGATGTCGAGCGCTTCGGCACGGCGGTACGTGAACCGGTGATTGGCGGCGCGAAGTCGACGTGCCTGACAGAGGGTGGCCGTTGTGTTTCCGCAGTCGGCAGATGTTGTTCAGGGCTGCGGAATTGACGGTCGGGACACGGCTGTTGTGTCCCCGCGGTCACGGGTGAGGGGGCTCAGGGGCAGCCCACCCAGGGGCGCGGGGAACTGCGCGACCAGCCACGAACGGCCGTCAGTCGCAAACGATCCGTGGGTCCCATCCCATCAGGCGCTCAACCTCACGAGTCCAGCCCGATCGCGAACGCCGCCTCCAGGTCGTGCTGGGAGTACGTCCGGAACGCCACGTGCGTGTCCGTGCCCTCGACGCCCGGGATCTTGCTGATCCGGCCGGGGATGACCTCGGCCAGGTCCTCGTGCTGGCGGACCCGCACCATCGCGATCAGGTCGTACGTACCGGTGACGGAGAAGACCTCGCTCACGGATTCGAGCGCGGCGATCGACTCGGCGATCTCCGGAATCCGGTCCACGCTGGTCTTGATGAGGACGATCGCGGTGATCACGGCTGGTTCTCTCCCTCGGGGACCGTTGCTGGGGCGGCCCTCACTCTAGTCGTACGGCCGAATCTGACCCACGCGTAACCGAAGCCCAGCGTGAAGCCGACCAGGTGGGCGAGGTACGCCACCCCCGGTCCCTGCGCCGCCTGCCCCGCCGCCAGCCATTGGAGGGCCGCCCAGAACGGGAGGACGACCCAGGCGGGGAAGCGCAGCGGCAGAAAGAAGAGGAAGGGGAGGAGGCTCGTCACGCGGGCCCGGGGGAAGAGGTACAGGAACGCCCCGAGGACCGCCGAGATCGCCCCGGACGCGCCGACCAGTGACTGCGCGGAGCCGGCGTTGGCCAGCGCGTAGCCCAGCAGCGCCAGGTAGCCGCAGACCACGTAGAACAGCGTGAACTCGACCCGGCCCAGCCGTTCCTCGGTCATCGCTCCGAAGACGTAGAGGAAGAGCATGTTGCCGAGGAGATGGACCCAACTCCCGTGGATGAAGAGGGCGGTGACCGGAGTCAGCGCCTCCCGGGCGGGGGCGGCGAACAGGTCGGCCGGCACCACGCCCCAGTGCCGGAAGTACGTCCGCTGCGCCACGAGCAGCGCGTCCCCGGTGCCGTAGGACGGGACGAAGCCCGAGGCCGGGCCGAGGACGAAGATCAGGCAGCACAGGGCGATCAGGGCGTAGGTCATCGGTGCCGAGGTGTTCCGGAGGGCTCTGACGGCCGCTGTCGCCCAGTTGCTGATCATGGCTACAGAGCATGGCGTAACGGGACGTACCGGGACAGGGTGCCTCGCCGCTGTGGACGACCGAGCGGCGAGTACCCGCCAGGCCGTAGGGTTACGAGCCACGATCGGCGGGGAAACCGGCGATCACGGAAACTGGAACAAGAAGGAAGCGGACAGCCACGATGACGGTACCCCTGCCGACCGCCTCGACGCGGTGGCGCTGCACCCTCTGCGGCAACCTCACGCGCTTCGACGTGACGCGTTCGTCGAAGGTCGTGGAGTACCTCCACCTGGACCTGGCGGGTGAGCCGAAGGTGGAGGAGCGCGAGGTGGTCAGTGAGACCATCGAGTCGGTGCGCTGCCGCTGGTGCAACGCCGTGGACCAGGTGGAACTCGTGGACAGGCCGGGCGCCGGCTCCTGAGAGGGAGCGGCCCCGCACACGTATAGGGGTGTGAGGGATGGTGGAGAACTCAGGCGGGGGGCCGGGCGACGGCGCCGCCGAGGTGCTCGACCGCCCGCTGCCCGACGGGGTGCGGAGAAGGGTCGTACAGATCGTCTCCGACGGCTTCGGCGGGCTCACCGTCGCCGAACTGCCCGCGCAGCTACGACAGTACGCCCGCTTCGCCCCCAACCGGCGGGCCAAGTTCGCCGGCAACGCCATGGCCGCCGCGCTGGAGACCGATCCGCTGTTCCGGCAGCGGATCGGGGAGAAGCTGAGAGAGGTCCAGCCGGAGCTGACCGGCGCGCTCGACTCCGGCTCGCCGCCCCCGGCCGCGGATCCGCTCGACGTGGCGGCCGCGGCCTATGTGCTGCGCCCCACCGGCTGGGTCAAGCTGGTGACCGCCGCCGGCGAGGAGGCGCTGCGCGCCGACGCCGAGCGCGCCGACGAGGAGAGCCGGGCCGAACTGGAGCGGCTGCGCGAGGAGTTGGCGCAGGCGCGGGACGCCACCCGGACCGAGACCGAGCGGCTGCGCACCGAGCTGGACGCGGCGAAGAAGGAAGCGGAATCGCTTCACCGAAAGCTGCGGTCCGCGCACAGTGACATCAAGCGCGGCGAGGCCGCCCTGCGCAAGCTGCGGGCCGAGACGGACACCGCGCGCGCCGAGGGCCAGGCGCAGCTGTCCGCGGCCGAGAGCGAGGGCCGGCGGCTCAAGGCCCGGCTCGCCGAGGCGGAGGCGGCCCTGGAGGCCACCCGCAAGGCGGCCCGGGAGGGGCGCAGCGTCGAGGACATGCGGGTACGGCTGCTGCTCGACACCGTGCTGGACGCGGCCCAGGGGCTGCGCCGCGAACTGGCGCTGCCGCCCGTCTCCGTGCGGCCCGCCGAGACCGTCGACGCGGTCGAACCGGGACGAATGACCCCGAAAGACATCGCGGCGCGGGCGCTGTCCGAGAACGACCCCGCGATCCTGGACCAGTTGCTCGCGCTCCCGCAGGCCCACCTGGTCGTCGACGGCTACAACGTCACCAAGACCGGCTATCCCCAAATGCCCCTGGAGAAGCAGCGGTTGAGGCTGCTGGGGCAGCTCTCCCAGCTGGCCGCGCAGACCGGGGCCGAGGTCACCTGTGTCTTCGACGGGGCCGAGCTGGCCGCGCCGGTGCTGCTCGCGCCGCCGCGCGGAGTGCGGGTGCTGTTCTCCAAACCGGGCGTCACCGCCGACGAGTTGATCCGCCAGCTGGTGCGCGCGGAGCCGCCGGGCCGGCCGGTCATCGTCGCGTCGACCGACCGCGAGGTGGCCGACGGCATCGCGAAGGCGGGCGCGCGGCCCGTCGCTTCCGCGGTACTCCTCAAACGACTGTCGTGAAGCAACTGTCGTGATGGTCAACGTACAGGTTTAATGCCGGAATTGACCGATCGGTCACGCAACGTAGCGTCAATCGGCCATCACTGCATGTTGGTTATGTGCAAAGAATGCTTTGAGTGACGGCATTTTTTCGTGTGAGGATTTGAACTGATCACAGGAACGTCACTAGGGTCATGCCTCGAACCTCCGAACGGGTGATCACTCAATAGAAGGAGCTCGACTCCGTGGCGTCCCATCGTCGACCGAAGCAGCCGAGCCGCACGCGTGTGACTGTGCTGACCACCGCAGCCGCAGCCGCCGTTGCCTTCAGTGCTCAGGCCGCCAATGCCGCGCCGAGCGAGAAGCCCAGCAAGGACGAGGTCAAGTCGAAGGTCGACGCCCTCTACGAGCAGGCCGAGCAGGCCACCGAGAAGCTCGACGGGGCCCAGGAGAAGCAGGAGAAGCTCCAGAAGGAGATCTCCACCATCCAGGACAACGTGGCCCGCGGCCAGGAGGAGCTCAACAAGCTCCGGGACGGCCTCGGCACGATGGCCAGCGCGCAGTACCGCACCGGCGGCATCGACCCGTCGATCCAGCTCTTCCTCTCCTCGGACCCGAGCGACTACCTCGACAAGGCGTCCACCATGGACCAGTTGAGCGCTCAGCAGGTCGAGGCGCTCACGAAGATCCAGAGCAAGCAGCGCGAACTCGCCCAGGAGCGCGCGGAGGCGAGCACCAAGCTCAAGGACCTCTCCGCCACCCGCACCGAGCTCAAGAAGAAGAAGGACGAGGTCAAGGCCAAGCTGGCCGCGGCCCAGAAGCTCCTCAACACCCTGACGGCGGCGGAGAAGGCCGCCCTCGACAAGGAGCAGGCGCAGGCCGCCAGCCGTTCCACCTCGCGCGTGAACCTCGGCAGTACCGGTTCCGCCTCCAGCCGCGCCGCCGCCGCCTTCGCCGCCGCCCAGTCGGTGCTCGGCTCCCCGTACGTCTACGGCGCCTCCGGCCCCTCCTCCTTCGACTGCTCCGGTCTCACCTCCTGGGCCTACGCGCAGGCGGGCGTCTCCATCCCCCGCACGTCCGAGGCCCAGGCCAACGCCGGCACCCGGATCTACAGCGAGAGCGACCTCAAGGTCGGCGACCTGGTCATCTTCTACGGCGACTACCACCACGTCGGCCTCTACGCGGGCAACGGCCAGGTGCTGCACGCCCCGCACACCGGTGCTGTGGTGCGCTACGAGGCGATCAGCAACATGACCTTCGAGTTCGGCGTCCGGATCTGATCCCGTCCGTATCCGGTCGTTACGGACCGCCCGAACGGGCGAATTACGACACTCCAGGCTGACCCCGCGCCCCGCCCATGACCTGCGTCATAGGCGGGGCGTCACGTTGTGTGCCCGCGGAGGTCTTTGGCCCGCACCCCTTCACAGAGCTACTGTCTGGCGCGTTTCCCCGCATCGGGGGAGCGGTCCGTGTCCGCCAGCGGAAGGAGTGCGGCTTCCCGTGGGATCCCGTCGTCGCCAAGCACCGTCCGGGTTCGACCGAGGCGCCAGCGCCGCGGTCTGTGTGATGTCCGCTGCCGCGGCCGCCCTCGGCGCCCTTCCGGCCGGCTCCGCCGTGGCCGCGCCGCAGGGCGACGCCCGGGCCGAGGTGGACCGGCTCTACCAGGAGGCCGAGAAGGCGACCCAGGCCTACGACAAGGCCGACGAGCGCGCCGGCCAGCTGCACCGGCAGGTGAGCGACGCCCAGGACCGGATCGCCCGGCAGCAGCAGCGCATCAACACCATGCGGGACGCGCTGGGTTCACTCGCGGGCGCCCAGTACCGCTCCGGCGGCATCGACCCCACCGTCGCGCTGCTGTTCTCCGACGACCCGGCCGACTACCTCGACAAGGCCTCCGTCCTCGACCGCATCACCACCGAGCAGGCGGGCGAGCTCAAGGACCTCCAGGACGCCATGCGCGAACTCGCGCAGGAGCGCAGCGAGGCCACCGGACACCTCGCCGAACTGGAGCGCAGCCGCAAGGCCGTCGCCAGTCACAAGAAGACCGTCGAGAGCAAGCTCGCCAAGGCCCGGCAGATTCTCAACGGGATGCCGCTCGCCGACCGCGCCGCCTTCGACCGGGCCTCCCGCTCCTCCCGCCAGGACCTCCCCGACCTCGGCGCCGACGTCCCGTCCTCGGGCCGCGCCGCGGCCGCGGTGGCCGCCGCCCGGTCCGCACTCGGCAAGCCCTACGTCTGGGGCGCCACCGGCCCCGGCGGCTTCGACTGCTCCGGCCTGATGCAGTGGTCGTACGCCCGGGCGGGCGTCCACCTCCCGCGCACCTCGCAGGAACAGCGCTACGCCGGCCACCGGATCCCGCTCTCCCAGGCCCAGCCCGGCGATCTGGTCGTCTACCGCGCCGACGCCAGCCATGTCGCGATGTACGTGGGCAACGGCCAGGTCATCCACGCCCCCTACCCCGGCGCGCCGGTGCGCTACGACCCGGTCGGCATGATGCCCGTCTCGTCGGTCACGAGGGTCTGAACCGGCGCGAAAGGGTCGTACGATCGGGAAGTGACTGGTCGTAGGCGGGCGTCGCGCTCCGGAGTGCTCGCGCTGTGTCTGCTGTTCGGCTCGCTGGTGGCGTGCGGCGGGCAGCCGGCGGGGGACAGCGCGACGGCGGTGGTGCAGCGGCTGCTGGACACCCGGGCGGCGGCCGTACTGCACCACGACGAGACGGCGTACGCCCGCACCGGCGCGCGCACCGCGTACGAGAACCTGAGCGCCGTACCGCTGGCGTCCTGGTCCTACCGGCTCACTTCGCTGCACCGCACCGGCGCCACCGCGACCGCCGACGCCGACCTCAGCTACCGCGTCCGGGGCTACGACACCTCACCCGTCACCGTCGGCCGGGCGCTCACGCTCCGCCTCACCGCGGACGGGCAGTGGTACGTCGACTCCGACCGGCCCGCGAAGAAGTCGGGCCAGCAGCTGTGGGACCAGGGGAAGGTGAGCGTCGTCAAGGGCGCGCACAGTCTGGTCATGGGGGTCGGGCAGTCCGCCGCCGGTCTGCGCGAGTACCGCACGCTCGCCGACCACGCCGTACCGGCCGTGTCGGGCGCCTGGGGCACCGACTGGACCCGGCACGTCGTCGTGCTGGTCCCCGGTTCCCTGGACGGCATGGCGGGGCTCCTGGGCGCACCCGCCGCGTCCTACCGGGGCATCGCCGCGGTGACGACGGGGGAGGCGGGCGGTTCGGGCGACGCCCCGGCGGACCGGATCATCGTCAACCCGGACGCGTACGCCATGCTCGGCTCGGTCGGCAAGCAGGTCGTGCTCACCCACGAGACGACCCATGTCGCCACCCGCGCCCACACCACCCCCGCGACCCCCCTCTGGCTCTCGGAGGGCTACGCCGACTGGATCGGCTACCGGGGCACCGGCCGCACCCCCGCGCAGGCCGCGCCCGAGCTCTACCGCGCGGTCGAGGACGGCCGGCTCCCGACCGCCCTCCCCGCCGACAAGGACTTCGGCTTCAGCAGCGAGGCCGGCGAACTGGCGCAGGCCTACGAGGGCGGCTGGCTGGCCTGCCGGATGATCGAGGACCGGTGGGGAGTGGTCCAACTGGGCAAGTTCTACAGGGCGGTTGGCGCCCACAAGAAGCGGGCCGGTGCGGTGGAGGACGCGATGAAGAAGGTCCTTGGGGTGAGTCTGGACGACTTCACCGCGCAGTGGCGGGACTATCTCAAGGCTCAACTCGGCTGATCCAGTTGGGCGATGGCCTCCGTGAGCCACTCCCGCTCCGCCGCGCCCGTCGCCCGCGCGACCCTCAACATGCCCTGCCGGAAAAGGTCTTGGGCCTCCTCCGCCCGTACCGGCTCGCCGTCCCGGTAGAAGAAACTCGCGGGGGTCCGAAGGAAGTCCAGTCGGCGGCGCAGCACGTCCGCCTGCTCCTTCCGCTCCGGCAGGTGCCGTAGGAAGGCCAGGACCGTGTTGAAGCGGACGTGGTCGGTGATCTCGGTCTGCTTGGGGTGGCGGAGGCGTTCCAGGAGGTCCGCGCGGCCCGCCTCGGTGAGGGACAGGACCCGGCGCGGGGCCGCGCTCGTGCCGTCCTCCGTGTGCTGGTCGAGCTTGCCGGCGGTGACCAGGCGGGTGATCGCCGGGTAGAGCGCGCCGTCGCTGACCGGGCGGACATGGCCGCTGAGCGCCTTGATCCGCTCCTTCAACTCATAGCCGTGCAGCGGCTGTTCGGCGAGGAAGCCGAGGATCGAGAGCTCCAGCATGTGTCCTCCTTGCGGGCGCGATGGGTCCATGGTACCTCTTATCGAGCTACCTCGTTTAGAGGTAGCTCGTATCGAGATAGCTTGTATCGAGGGGGTCATGTCGTCGTGAACAGTCACCGCAAGCAGCTCATATCGCTCGCCCACCCCGTCTACCTCTCGCTCCTCGCCTCCGTAGCCGCCGGGATCATCAACACCGTCTGGGTCGCCCGGCTCGGCGGCCCCGCCGTCGCCGCGGTGGCCGTCGCGACCGGCACCGAGAACGTGCTGCTGGGCATCGCCCTGGTCTTCGCCTCCGGTACGACCGTGCTGGTCGCCCACGCGAGGGGAGCCCGCGACCCGGCGGCGCTGCGCTCGGCGGTACGCGGCGGCTGGGCCCTGTGCGCCCTGGTCACCCCGGCGGTCGTGGCGTCCGGTTTCCTGCTCCGCGCCCCGCTGTCCCGCCTGCTCCTCGGCGGCACCGGGCCCGAACTCCCGCTCGCGGTCGCCTACTTCACGATCTCCCTGCCGGGCATCGCCGTCTTCTACGTCCAGCAACTCGTCGACGGCATCCTCAAGGGCACCGGCGACACCAGGACCCCGATGCGCCTGGCCCTCCTGGCCAACGGCCTGATCCTGGTCTGCGACCCGTTCCTCATCCACCTCTACGGCGTCCGGGGCGCCGCCGCGTCGACCGTGCTGTGCCGGGTGCTCGCACTGGGGGTGGGACTGCGCGCCCTGCGCCGCAACGCCCTGCTGCGAACGACGACCGTCCCGGCCGAGTGCACTCCCCCCGGACCTGCTTCCGAAGGGGCCGCTTCCGTCGAGTCTGCTCCCGCCGGACCGGTTTCCGATCGGTCCGCTGTCGACGGGCCCGGTCCTGAGGTGTCCGTCATGGCCCGGCCTGCACCTGCCGAAGCGGTTTCCGGTGAGTCTGCTGCTGTCGGGCGCGGTTCTTCGGAGGTTGTCCTCGGGCGGCCCGCGTCTACCGGGTCCGTGTCTGGTCGGTCTGTGTCTGGTCGGCCCGTGTCTGGTCGGCCCGTGTCTGGTCGGTCGGCGCCCGTCGAGTGCGCGTCCGCTGAAGCGGTTTCCGGTGAGTCCGTTGCCGTCGGGCCCGGCTCTCCAGAGGTCGTCCTCGCTCGACCAGTGTCCACCGGGTCCGCATCTGCTCCGCCCGCGCCCACTCGGCCCGCCCCCGGAGAGCCGGCGCCCGCCGACCCCCTCTCCGTCGCCCTGCGTCGGACCTTCACCACCGGTCTGCCCATGGCCGCCGACTTCACCGTGCGGCAGGGCGGGGCGCTGGTGCTGGTCGCGATCGTGGCGCGGCTCGGGGTGTCGGCGGTGGCCGCGTACGCCATCGGCTACAAGGTGCTGTACGTCGCGACGATGGCCTTCTACTCCGTGCGGCAGGCCGCCTCCATCCACACCGCGCATCTGCGGGGGACGGGCGAGGATGCGCGGCGGGAGATCGGACGGGAGGCCATGTTCGTGTCCGGCGCGGTCGGCGTGGTGGCGGCCGTCCTGCTCTGCGTCACCGCCCCCTGGATCATGGCCGCCTTCGGCACCGGCCCCCAAGTCGCCCACCAGGGCGCCCTGTTCCTGCGCTGCGTCGGCCCCTACTTGCTGCTGATGGCCTGCTTCATCGCGCTCGGCGGGGTCTTCGAGGGCAGTGGGGGAGCTCCGGCGCTGCTCCGCGTCACCGTGCTCGGCACGGCAGTCCAACTCCCGCTGGCGTACGGCCTGTCGGGGCTCGGGCTGCCCGGTGTGTGCCTGGCGATGGCGCTCTCGATGGGCGTGCAGTGTGGGGTGGTGGCGGTGCTGTTCCGGCGGGGCGGTGCCCGTTCGGCGGACCGGAGTGCCGGGGAGGGGCGGCGCCCCGTCGAAGCCGATGAGTGGGGGGCGGTGCGTGCGGCCGTACGGCGGGGGAGTGCGTGACTTCGGCGGCGGAACGCGTGTCGGGCTCCGCCGACCGCCGACCGCCGACCGCCCGCCGCGTGACCGGGAGGACGGGCCCCGCGTCAGGAGGAAGCCGACGTCGCCTTCGAGCGCGTCGCCTGACTGGGCAGTGGGGGCACGTCCGCCCAGGTGACCGACGCCCGCCACAGTTCGCGGGCTGCGATGAGCGCCGCCGCGACCAGCAGGCCGTTGCGGAGGAGCAGGAGGACGATGCCGAGGTTGTCGCTGGCGACCACGTCGGCGAACCAGATCGGGAACTCCAGGACCGTCACGAAGGCCGCCGCCAGGACCAGGCCGACCGGGAGTTTCATGCGGCTGGCGCGGAAGCAGGAGCAGACGGCCGCGAGGCCGATCAGCCAGACGACGTACTGGGGGCTGATCACCCGGCTGGTGACCGTGAACATCAGCACCGCCACGAAGGCCGCGTCCGCGAGGGTGTGCGGGAGGAAGCGGGCCGCCATCAGCCGCCAGAGCATCAGCCAGCCGAACGCGATCGCGGTGAGGCCGAGCGCGGCCGTGCTGACCCAGTTGACGTAGGGGCCGACGAACTCGACCGAGCCGTAGTTCAGGAGCACCTGGCCCTGCCAGCCGAAGTGCCGGGCCACGTGGAAGACCAGGGAGCCCAGCGACTCCACCTCCGTGCCCCGTGCGCGCTGGAAGGTCAGGAAGGCGAACGCGCCCGGCATCGACACCGCGAAGACACCCGCGACCACCACGACCGTCACCGCCGCCGCTCCCCACGCCCGGCGCTTGACCGCGCCCAGCAGGAGCAGCGCCGGCCACACCTTCAGCAGGGCGCCGAAGCCCACCAGCGCGCCCATCACGCGCGGGTGCCGGGCGCCGGCGAGCAGCGCGGCCACGGCGACCGCGGTCACCATCACGTCGTAGCGCGCGTACACGGTCGGGCCCAGCAGCGGGACGCCCGCCACCCACACCCAGGCGCCGCGGAGCGTCCGGCCCGGGCGCAGGCCGGTGTAGAGCAGGAGTGCCAGGACCGCCAGGTCGGCCATGCAGGCGAGGACGAAGAACGCCGACGCGTAGTCCAGGAAGCCCAGCAGGGCGGGGGAGAGGATCGGGAGGGCGGCGGCGGGCGGGTACTGCCAGGTGACGTCGTCCAGCGGGAAGCTGCCGTGCCGCAGGGTCTCGTACCAGCCCTGGTAGATCACCGACACGTCACTGGTGACGTCCGGGCCGGGGAACACGAACACCTTGAAGACGAACAGCAGCAGAACGATCCGGGTCAGGCCCCAGGTCCCCAGCAGCGCTGCCAGCCGACGTCTCGCGCCCGCGATCTCCACCTGAGCCCCTGTTCCGTGCCGTGCCTGCCGGGTGTGGGCCACATGTTCTCCCGAGCCGCTGTGCGATGGCCATGAAGCGCGGCCGTGCCGAGCTGTGAACCCACCCCGGGTAAGGTCGGCCGCGTGCGCAAGACCCTGATCGTGACCAATGACTTTCCGCCCCGGCCCGGGGGCATCCAGGCCTTCCTGCACAACATGGCGCTGCGCCTCGATCCCGAGCGACTCGTCGTCTACGCCTCGACCTGGAAGCGCGGCCGGGAGGGCGCCGAGGCGACCGCCGCCTTCGACGCCGAGCAGCCCTTCAAGGTCGTACGGGACTCCACGACCATGCTGCTGCCGACGCCCGCCGCGACCCGCACGGCCGTCGATCTGCTGCGCGAACACGGGTGTACGGCGGTGTGGTTCGGGGCGGCGGCGCCGCTCGGGCTGATGGCGCCCGCGCTGCGGAAGGCCGGTGCCGAGCGGCTGGTGGCGACGACCCACGGTCACGAGGCCGGGTGGGCGCAGCTGCCCGCCTCGCGTCAACTCCTGCACCGCATCGGGGAGTCGACGGACACCATCACCTACCTCGGGGAGTACACGCGGTCACGGATCGCCGGTGCGCTGAGCCCGGAGGCGGCGGCCCGGATGGTCCAACTGCCGCCGGGCGTGGACGAGAAGGTCTTCCACCCCGGGTCGGGCGGTGCCGAGATCCGGGCGCGGCTCGGGCTGACCGACCGGCCCGTCGTCGTGTGTGTCTCGCGGCTCGTGCCGCGCAAGGGGCAGGACACGCTGATCCTCGCCATGCCGCGCATCCTGGCCCGGCAGCCCGACGCCGTGCTGCTGATCGTGGGTGGCGGGCCGTACGAGAAGGACCTGCTGCGGCTCGTGCGGGAGACGGGTGTCGGCGACTCCGTGCGGTTCACGGGGGCCGTGCCCTGGGCCGAGCTGCCCGCGCACTACGGCGCCGGTGACGTCTTCGCGATGCCGTGCCGGACCCGGCGCGGCGGGCTCGACGTCGAGGGGCTCGGGATCGTCTACCTGGAGGCGTCGGCCACGGGGCTGCCCGTCGTCGCCGGTGACTCGGGCGGCGCGCCCGACGCGGTGCTCGACGGAGAGACCGGGTGGGTGGTGCGCGGCGGGTCCCCGGAGGAGGCCGCCGACCGGATCGTAGCGCTGCTCGCGGACCCGGAACTGCGCCGCAACATGGGGGAACGGGGCCGGAGTTGGGTCGAGGAGAAGTGGCGCTGGGATCTGCTCGCGGAGCGGCTCCGGGCGCTGCTGTAGAAGCCGTCTGTCAAAAGCTGGGCCAAAGGTCCGATCCATACTGGGCAGTACCTCTAGGCGGAACCGGATAATCCGCAGATGCTGCGCGCATGACAGCAAAACTGACGCAGCATCAGCTGACGAGACGTCAAATACTGGGCATGATCGCCCTCCAGACCGCCGCAGCGGCCGGTCTCACCCGAATCGGCCTCCAGTCGGCCCAGGCCGTCGAACCCGCGGCCGTCGAAACCGTCCCCGCGATCGTCGTCGGCTCCGGCTACGGCGGCGCGGTCGCCGCCCTCCGCCTCGGCCAGGCCGGCATCACCACGCTCGTCCTGGAGATGGGCAGACTCTGGAACACCCCCGGCTCCGACGGCAAGATCTTCTGCAACACCGCCAACCCGGACCAGCGCTCGATGTGGTTCAAGACCCGCACCGAGGCCCCGCTCGCGAGCTTCCTCTGGCTGGACGTCGTCAACAAGGACATCACCCCGTACCCGGGCGTCCTGGACCGCGTGCACTACGACGCCATGTCCGTCTACGTCGGCCGGGGCGTCGGCGGCGGTTCCCTGGTCAACGGCGGGATGGCGGTCACCCCGCGCCAGTCGTACTTCACCGAGCAGTTCCCCACCGTGGACGCCACCTCGATGTACAACACGTACTTCCCGCGCGCCCGCACCATGCTCGGCGTCAACACCGTCGACCCGACGTGGTTCGAGTCGACCGAGTGGTACCAGTTCACCCGCACCTCGCGGAAGGCCGCCACGAACACCGGCCTGACGACCACCTTCGTGCCCAACGTCTACGACTTCGACTACATGGAGCAGGAGGCGGCCGGCACCGCCACCAAGTCCGCGCTCGCCCAGGAGGTCATCTACGGCAACAACTACGGCAAGAAGAGCCTCGACAAGACCTACCTCGCCTCCGCGCTCGGCACCGGCAAGGTCACCATCCACACCCTGGAGAAGGTGCGGGCGGTCACGCGGGCGAGCGACGGGTCGTACCAGCTGACCGTCGACCGGATCGACAACACCGGAGCGGTCGTCGAGACCAAGCAGTACAGCTGCACCTATCTGTTCCTCGGCGGCGGGAGCCTCGGCACCACCGAACTCCTCGTCCGCGCCCGGGACACCGGCACGCTGCCCGCGCTGGACGCCACGGTCGGGGCGGGCTGGGGGCCCAACGGCAACACCATGGTGGGCCGCGCCAACCACATCTGGGACACCACCGGGGCCAACCAGTCGACCATGCCGGTCATGGGCATCGACGACTGGTCCAACACCGACAACCCGGTCTTCGCGGAGATCGCCCCGCTGCCCATCGGGTTCGAGACCTGGGTGAGCCTCTACCTGGCGATCACCAAGAACCCCCAACGGGCCTCGTTCACCTACGACTCGGCGAGCGGCACGGTGAAACTGGGCTGGACCGCGGCCCAGAGCGCGGTCTCGGTCGCCATGGCCAAGAAACTGTTCGACCGGATCAACTCGGCCAACGCGACGGTCTACCGCTCCGACCTGTTCGGCACGCCCAGCAAGATCTTCGCGGACGACTTCTGCTACCACCCGCTGGGCGGCTGCGTGTTGGGCAAGGCAACCGACAACTACGGCCGGGTGAAGGGGTATTCGAAGCTGTACATCACGGACGGCTCGCTGGTGCCCGGCAACATCGGCGTGAACCCGTTCGTCACGATCACCGCGCTCGCCGAGCGCACGCTGGAACGGGTCCTCGCCGAGGACTTCTGAGCCGAAAGTCCCAACTACCCCTCTACTTCTGGTAGATGGCCTCGATCTCGTCCGCGTAGTCCCTCGCCACCACATTCCGCTTGAGCTTCAGGGACGGCGTCAGGTGGCCCGACTCCTCCGTGAACTGGGAGGACAGAATGCGGAACTTCCGCACCGATTCCGCTTTCGACACCGCGGCGTTGCCGTCGTCGACGGCGTCCTGGATCGCCTGCACCAGATCCGGGTCGTCGCGCAGCGACGCCGCGGTGGAACCCGCCGGCTTGCCGTGCTCGGCCGCCCAGCGGCCCAGGAACTCGTCGTCGATGGTGACCAGCGCGCCCACGAAGGGACGCCCGTCCCCGACGACCATGCACTCCGCGACCAGCGCGTGCGCGCGGATGCGGTCCTCGATCACGGCCGGGGCGACGTTCTTGCCGCCCGCGGTGACGATGATCTCCTTCTTGCGGCCGGTGATCCTGAGGTAGCCGTCCTCGTCGAGGGTGCCGATGTCCCCCGTGTGGAACCAGCCATCGGCCAGCGCCTCGGCCGTGGCCGCCTCGTTGTTCCAGTAGCCCTTGAACAGGTGCTCGCCGTGCAGCAGCACCTCGCCGTCGTCCGCGATGCGCACGACCGAGCCCGGCAGCGGCTGCCCGACCGTACCGATCTTCGTCCGGTCCCAGGGGTTGAAGGCCGTGGCCGCACAGGACTCGGTCAGCCCGTAGCCCTCAAGGACCGTGAAGCCGATCCCCCGGAAGAAGTGCCCGAGCCGCTCGCCCAGCGGGGCGCCGCCGGAGATCGCGTACTCGCCCCGGCCGCCGAGGACGGCACGCAGCTTGCTGTAGACGAGCTTGTCGAAGGTCTTGTACTTGATCTTCAGCCCGAGGGACGGACCCGACGGCGTGTCCAGCGCGCGGCTGTACGCGATCGCGGTGTCGGCCGCCTTGTCGAAGATCTTGCCCTTGCCGTCCGCCTGCGCCTTGGCGCGCGCCGAGTTGTAGACCTTCTCGAAGACGCGCGGCACACCGAGGATCAACGTCGGCCGGAACGAGGCGAGTTCATCGGTGAGGTTCTTGATGTCCGGGACCAGGCCCAGCTTGATCGGCGCCATCATCGGCGCGATCTGCACCAGCCGCCCGAAGACGTGCGCGAGCGGCAGGAACAGCAGCACCGAGCACTCGCCGGTGCGGAACAGCGGGCGCAGCCGCTCCACGATGTTGCCGCACTCCGCGAAGAAGCTGCGGTGGGTCAGCACACAGCCCTTGGGGCGACCCGTAGTACCCGAGGTGTACACGATGGTCGCCGGGTCGTCGGCCTTCGCCTGCGAGCTGCGCTCCTCGACGGTCGCGTCCGAGACGCCCTTGCCCGCGCGGCCCAGCTCGTCGATCGCGCCGGCGTCGATCTGCCAGACGTGCTTGAGCGCGGGCAACTGGTCCCGCACCGACTCGACGGCGGCGGCGTGCCCGTCCTGCTCCACGACGAGCGCGGTGGCACCGGAGTCGCTGAGGATCCACTGCACCTGCTCCGGCGAGCTGGTCTCGTACACCGGCACGGTGATCCCGCCCGCGCACCAGATCGCGAAGTCGAGCAGCGTCCACTCGTACCGCGTGCGGGACATCAGCCCGACCCGGTCGCCGGGCTGGACACCGGAGGCGATGAGCCCCTTGGCGGCGGCGTGCACCTCGGCGAGGAAGACCGTGGCGGTCACGTCCTGCCAGCCGCCGTTCGCCTTGCGGGCGATGACGGCGACATCTGGGTGCTGCGCGGCGTTTCTGCGGACGATGTCGGTCAGGTTGCCGTCCGCAGGGACCTCGTACAAAGCCGGAAGGCTGAACTCGCGCAAGACTGCTGCTCCTCATAGGGCGCCGGCGCCACGACGTTGTGTGATGCGACGGTCCGGTCCAAGGCTCGGGCAGGTGCGTCAGGACCCGGTGGTTGAAATCCTGAGCACGACTGGACTGCCCGGACGTTACCCGCCGGTATGGCTCCTACGACAGGGGGGTCCGGCGAGATGTTCGCTGCGTCACACAGATTGGTGTTTCCTCGCGCACAGTAGTCCACCCCTTTCTTCACTGGCCAGTAACCGCGAGGGAGGCCGCCACTGTTCACGTTTGCCGCACACGCCTACGCTTGATCGTCATGGCACCCACACCGTCCGGAAACTCCAGGACACGCGTACATGTGGTCAGCGACGTGCACGGCAACGCCCGTGACCTGGCCGCCTCCGGCGAGGGTGCCGACGCCCTGATCTGCCTGGGCGACCTGGTCCTCTTCCTCGACTACGCCGACCACACGCGCGGGATCTTCCCCGAACTGTTCGGCGAGGCGAACGCCGACCGCCTGGTCGAGCTGCGCACCGCACGCCGCTTCGAGGAGGCCCGCGAACTCGGCGCCCGCCTCTGGAGCACGGTCGGCGGCGACCGCGCGGCCCTCATCGAGAAGGCGGTCCGCAAGCAGTACGCGGAGATGTTCGCCGCCTTCCCCACCCCGACGTACGCCACCTACGGCAACGTCGACATGCCGACCCTGTGGCCCGAGTACGCCGAACCCGGAACCACGGTGCTCGACGGCGAGCGCGTCGAGATCGGCGGCTGGACGTTCGGCTTCGTCGGCGGCGGCCTGCGCACCCCCATGCGCACCCCGTACGAGATCAGTGACGAGGAGTACGCCGCCAAGATCGAGGCCGTCGGCGAGGTCGACGTCCTGTGCACCCACATCCCGCCCGAGGTCCCCGAGCTGGTCTACGACACCGTCGCGCGCCGTTTCGAGCGCGGCAGCCGCGCCCTCCTGGACGCGATCCGCCGCACCCGGCCCCGCTATTCACTGTTCGGCCACGTCCACCAGCCGCTGGTGCGCAGGATGCGGATCGGGGCGACGGAGTGCGTGAACGTCGGCCACTTCGCGGGCAGTGGCAAGCCGTGGGCACTGGAATGGTGACCGCCCGCCGATGCCGCAGGTAGGGGGTGCGGTAAGGGGGTTGGCGGAGAGGTAGCCTTCACGCTGCACGCACAAGCGCACGACGACGCCCTGCCGGTCCGCATCTGGAGGAGCCACAGCGATGGCGGAACACACCAGTTCGAGCATCACGATCGAGGCGGCACCGGCCGACGTCATGGAGGTGATCTCCGACTTCGCCCGCTATCCGGACTGGACCGGCGAGGTGAAGGAGGCGGACGTCCTCAAGACCGACGACCGGGGCCGCGCCGAACAGGTCCGGCTCGTCATGGACGCCGGCGCGATCAAGGACGACCAGGTCCTCGCCTACACGTGGACCGGCGACAACGAGGTCTCCTGGACCCTCGTCAAGTCCCAGATGCTGCGCTCCCTGGACGGCTCCTACCTCCTCAAGCCCACGGCCGGGGGCGCCACGGAGGTCACGTACCTCCTCACCGTGGACGTCAAGATCCCCATGCTGGGCATGATCAAGCGCAAGGCGGAGAAGGTCATCATCGACCGGGCGCTGGCGGGGCTGAAGAAGCGGGTGGAGTCGGGGGAGAAGTAGGGGGCTCGCCTTCGCGGCGCGGGTCGGCGTGGTTCAGCCCGCCCGGCGACTCTTCGTCACGGGCCGCCATTGTCAGCCCGTCCGGCGTTTGAGGACGAGGCCCCTTCAGGGCCGACGGGGGTCCGGGGGCGGAGCCCCTGGCAGCGGCGCTCCACCCCCACCGACCGACTACCGTTCACAAACATGCGCACCCTCCTGATCACCGGCCCGGGCGGCAGCGGCCGCAGCACCATCGCCGCCGCCACCGCACAAGCCGCCGCAGGCACCCGCACCCGGACACTGCTCCTGGGAGCAGACCGGGCCGACACCCTCGGCGCGGCCCTGGGCGTGCCGACAGGAGCGGCCCCCGTACACGTCACCGAACACCTCACCGCCTGGCGCCCCGACGCCACGGAGTCGTTCCGCACCGACCTCACCGCCTTCCAGACCCGGGCCTCCTCCGCCCTCGAACTCCTGGGCGCGGCCCGCCTGGACGCGGAGGAACTCACCCCACTCCCCGGCGCCGAGGAACTGAACCTGCTCCGTGCCGTGCGCGACGCGGTCCTGTCGGAGGCCTACGACCTGCTCGTGGTCGACCTCCCGCCCACCCCCCAGGCCCTCGCCCTCCTCGCCCTCCCCGAGGAACTCCGCCGCTACCTCCGCCGCCTCCTCCCCGCGGAGCGCCAGGCGGCCCGCGCCCTGCGCCCGGTCCTCGGCCGCCTCGCCGGCGTCCCGATGCCGTCGGAGTGGCTCTACGACACGGCGGGCCGCTGGGACGTGGAACTGGCCGCGGTCGAGGCGGTCCTCGCCGACCGCAACACATCCGTACGCCTGGTCGCGGACCCCGGACCGGCAGGCGCCGACGCCGTCCGCGCGGCGACCCTCGCCCTCGCCCTGCGCGGCCTGCGCCCGGACGCGCTGATCGCCAACCGGGTGCTGCCCGAGTCCGTCGAGGACACCTGGCTCGCAGGCCTGGGCGTCCAGCAGCGCAAGACCCTGGACGAGTGGCAGGGCACGTACGACGTGCGGCACGTCCCGCACCTCGGCCACGACCCGCGCGGCACCGACGACCTCGCCGCGCTCACCGTGCCCGGTGTCAACGAGACCCGTTCCACTGTCGAGTGGCCCGTGACCGACGAGCCGGCCGAGGACGGCGGCGACAGGGTCCTCGTATGGCACATCTCGCTGCCCGGCGCGATACGGGACGAGCTGGACCTCGTCCGCCGCGGCGACGAACTGGTCGTCACCGTCGGTCAGTTCCGCCGTATCGTCCCCCTGCCCTCGGCCCTGCGCCGCTGCACCGTGGCCGGCGCCGCGCTGCGCGAGGGCGAGCTGCGCATCCGCTTCACGCCCGACCCGGGACTGTGGCCGCAGGGAAGGTGAGCATTGGTGCGTGCGGAGACGTGAAGCACGTACGCCCATTCGGGTAACGTCGTAGAGACGAACCGTAGTCAGGAGTCCGTCATGAGCGAAGAGCTCCCCCCGTACGAGGCCGGCAAGGAAGAGGCGCTCGACGAGGTGCGGGCGACCGACGCCGACGCCTGGGCGACGGCGGCCGCCGAAGACCTCGCGGCGGAGAAGGCCCGCCGCCGCACCCAGTACGGCCCGCCCCCGGGCTCGGCCGCCGAGGAACTGCGCAAGCTCGTCGACACCGTCGCGGACAAGCTGTCCGGCCTCCAGTCCCCGCTGCTCGGCCAGGTCGCGGGACCGGCCGCCCAGCAGGTGGTCAAGCAGGTCGTCCAGCAGGCCAAGGCCGCCGTCGAGCCCGTCATCGAACGCAACCCGGACGTCTTCGACCACCTCGCGGCGGCCGGAAACGAACTCCTCGCCGCGTACCGCTCCGCCGTCCAGGCCCAGGAACAGCGCTGGACGGCCCGCGACACCGAACTGAAGAACCTGCGCGACCCCGGGGACGACTCCGGCCCTGGAGAGCGCATCGACCTCGACTAGGCCCTGCTCCGGAGGGCCCGCTCTCCGGAACGACGTCGCTGATCCGACGCCGGACCCTCGGGTACGGTGGGCCGTAGCGGGGCTCGACCGAAACTGAGGGATTCATGGGACTCACCATCGGCGTCGACATCGGCGGCACCAAGATCGCGGCCGGCGTGGTCGATGAGGAAGGCAACATCCTGTCGACCCACCAGGTGCCCACCCCGGGCACGCCCGAGGGCATCGTCGACGCCATCGCCGCCGCCGTCGAGGGAGCGCGCGCCGGGCACGAGATCGTGGGCGTGGGCATCGGCGCGGCAGGGTACGTCAACCGCCAGCGCTCCACGGTCTACTTCGCGCCGAACATCGACTGGCGCCAGGAGCCGCTGAAGGACAAGGTCGAGGCCCGCGTCGGCCTCCCCGTCGTCGTGGAGAACGACGCGAACGCCGCGGCCTGGGGCGAGTACAAGTTCGGCGCCGGCAAGGGCCACCGCAACGTCATCTGCATCACCCTCGGCACCGGCCTCGGCGGCGGCATCATCATCGGCAACAAGCTGCGCCGCGGGCACTTCGGCGTGGCCGCCGAGTTCGGCCACATCCGCATGGTGCCGGACGGCCTGCTGTGCGGCTGCGGTTCACAGGGCTGCTGGGAGCAGTACGCCTCCGGCCGCGCCCTCGTCCGCTACGCCAAGCAGCGCGCCAACGCGACCCCCGAGGCCGCGGACGTCCTGCTCTCGCTCGGCGACGGCACCCCCGAGGGCATCGAGGGCAAGCACATCTCCATGGCCGCCCGGCAGGGCGACCCGGTCGCCGTCGACTCCTACCGCGAGCTGGCCCGCTGGGCCGGCGCCGGCCTCGCCGACCTGGCCTCCCTCTTCGACCCCTCCGCGTTCATCGTCGGCGGCGGCCTCTCGGACGAGGGCGAACTGGTTCTGGACCCGATCCGCAAGTCCTACAAGCGCTGGCTGGTGGGCGGCAACTGGCGCCCGGTGGCGGACGTTATCGCGGCGCAGCTGGGCAACAAGGCCGGGATGGTAGGCGCAGCGGACCTGGCGAGGGAACCCGACCCGATCATGTAGACATACGGCGACAGTGCTCACCCAGGGGCGCGGGGCGGTAGTCGATTTGCGGCTACCGCCGCGCGGGCGCGACCAGCCACATCGGACCGGCAGTCGCCCACGTACCCCGCGCCCCGAGCCGTCAGGCGGCGTAAATTGATCCACATGGCGCCGCTCCCCAACTCCCGCACCGAATCCGACGGTTCCGCGGTCATCCGCGTCCTGAGCTACAACATCCGCTCGATGCGCGACGACACAGCCGCCCTTGCCCGCGTGATCAGGGCCTGCGCCCCGGACCTCGTCCTGGTCCAGGAAGCCCCCCGCTTCTTCCGCTGGCGCAAGAAGCTCGCCCGCCTGGCCTCCGCGTCCGACCTGGTTGTCCTCTCCGGCGGAGGCACCGCCGCGGGCCCGGCCCTGCTCTGTTCCCTCCGCGCCACGGTCGAACGCACCGAGGACGTCCTCCTCCCCCTCACCCCCGGCGAACACCGCCGCGGCTTCGCGACCGCGGTCGTCCGCTTCGGCGGCGCCCGCCTCGGCGTCCTCAGCTGCCACCTCAGCCTCCGCGACGACGAGCGCTACGACCAGGGCGGCATGCTGCTCGACCGGCTGGCCGGCATGGGCGTGGACCACGCGATCGCGGGCGGCGACCTCAACGACCGCCCCGGAGGCCGGACTTTCACCCGGCTGGCCAAGGACCTCCAGGACTGCTGGGCCACCAGCCCCTGGGGCGCCGAGTACACCTGGACCCCCGGCAACCCCTTCCAGCGCATCGACGCGATCTTCGCCACGCAGGGTGTCGAGGTACTGGGCTGCGGGGTGCCGTCGGAGCAGCCGGGAGTGACGGAGACGGACTTGAGGGCGGCCACGGACCACTTCCCGGTCCTGGCCGCCCTCAGAATTCCCGCCGCTCGATAACGTCAGACGACGGCCCCGCGCCCGGGGTCGTCCCCCTCCTCGTCGTCCGTCCGCATCCGCATCACCAGCGTGCCGAAGCCGCCGAGGAAGCCGCCGATGCCGACGGTCGCCAGCCACCAGGTCATGTCCCAGCCGAGCAGCACCGCGAGCAGCAGCAGGATCGGGCCGCCGATCACCCCGAGCCAGGCGAACTTGGCCGTCGTGTCGGCGGCCGGCAGCGGCGGCGGCTCTGGCGGCACGAAGTGGCCCTCGTCGTCCTCGTCGAAGTCCTCCTCGGAGGAGTCCGGCGCGGTGTAGTCACGGGGGCCGCCGACACCGGGCGCGAAGGAGACGGAGCTGCCCAGCGGCTTGGCGGGCGCGGGCTCCTCTGTGCCTTTGTCCTTGTCCTTGGAGTCCTTGGAGGACTGCTCCTTGGCCTTGGGCTGCTCGTCGTTCTTCTCGGGGTCGAGCAGCGCCAGGTCCTCGATCGACTTGAACGGCTTGGCGCCCGGCGGATCCTTGGGCTCGTCGCCGTATCCGGCGACGATCGCGGCCCACGCGGCCTCCTCGTCGAACGGGACGCCCTGCTCGTCCGGTTCGAGGCCCTCGCGGTCGGAGTCGTGCTCAGCCACCTGTGGCCGTCCCTTCCTGCTCGCTCACCCGGCCCGTGTCGGACGCCTGCTTGCCGACACTGGGTGCGAGCCGGCCGATGAACGTGAAGCTCTCCTCGAAAATCCGGTCCGCGTCGTGGTCCAACGTCGCGACGTGGTAGCTCTGTTCCAGCAGGATTTCCGTCACGTCGGCCGAGGAAACGCGACTGAGCACACGGGCCGAGTCGGCCGGCGGCACCACATGGTCCTGGGTGCTGTGCAGCAGCAGGAGCGGCTGGGTGACCTGCGGGAGCTCGCGGTCGACCAGCCGGAAGAAATTGCGCAGCGAGTGCGCGGAGTGCAGCGGCACCTTGTCGTAGCCGACCTCGTCGCTGCCCTCCTTCGCGATGTCGCTGGCGATGCCCGGCGCCGTACGCACCAGGTGGCGGGCGACCGGAAGGGCGTACGCGGCGAGGCCGTGCACCTTGATACCGGGGTTGACGACCACGACGCCGCTGATCTCGTCGCCGTGCCTGGCGGCCAGCCGCAGGGCCAGCGCGCCGCCCATGGACAGGCCCGCGACGAAGACCTGCGAGCAGCGCTCGCGCAGGGCGCGCAGCTCGCGGTCCACCTCCGCGTACCAGTCCTGCCAGCCGGTGAGCTGCATGTCCTCCCAGCGGGTGCCGTGCCCGGGCAGCAGCGGCAGCGACACGGTGAGGCCGCGCTCGGCCAGATACTCCGCCCAGGGGCGCAGCGACTGCGGGGAACCGGTGAAGCCGTGGCAGAGGAGAACTCCGACCTCCCCGCCCTCGTGGCGGTACGGCTCGGCTCCGGGGAGGACCGGCACCTTCGGTCTCCTGTTCATGAGAGGGGCGTGTTCATGTTCATGAAGAAGGGTGTGCGTCAGTGAGGCGTGAACGAGTCCAGGTGCGGTCAACCGTACGCGACCGCACTGACACCGACCAGGGCCGTCGGGTCCTTTGACGGTGCTCCGGGTTAAGGTCTGATCGACGAGCACAGGAGGCACTCGGTTGTTGTACGGCACGATGAAGGTCGCCATCGGTGGGCCGCTGAAGGTCGCCTTCCGGCCGTGGGTGGAGGGCCTGGAGAACATTCCGGCGGAGGGCGCCGCGATCCTGGCGAGCAATCACCTCTCGTTCTCGGACTCGTTCTTCCTGCCCGCGGTCCTCGACCGCAAGGTCACCTTCATCGCGAAGGCCGAGTACTTCACCACACCCGGGGTGAAGGGCAAGCTGACGGCCGCGTTCTTCAAGGGCGCAGGCCAGCTCCCGGTGGACCGCTCGGGTGCGCGCGGGGCGGGCGAGGCCGCGATCAAGGCCGGGATCGACGTCCTGGAGCGCGGTGAACTGTTCGGTATCTATCCGGAGGGCACGCGCTCCCCGGACGGCCGTCTGTACCGCGGCAAGCCCGGCGGCCTCGCGCGCGTGGCGCTCGCCAGTGGCGCCCCGGTGATCCCGGTCGCGATGATCGACACGGAGAAGATCCAGCCGCCCGGCAAGGTCGTCCCGAAGCTGATGCGCCCGGGCATCCGGATCGGCAAACCGCTCGACTTCAGCCGGTACAACGGCATGGAGCACGACCGTTTCGTGCTGCGCGCCGTGACCGACGAGGTCATGTACGAAATCATGAAGCTCTCCGGCCAGGAGTACGTCGACATCTACGCGACGGCCGCCAAGCGGCAGATCGCGGACGCGGCGAAGGCCGAGAAGGAAGCGGACAAGGCCACCAGGGCCGCGCTCGCACAAGCGGAGAAGGAACAGACCAGCCCCTAGGGTGGGGCCGGCTGTGTCGGGGGTGGGGATCATGGCCAGGCGCGAGCGCGTCATCAGAATGTCGGTCGAGCAGCCGCTGTGGCGTGCCCTGAGCGGCTACCGGGTGCTGACCATGCTGTACGCGGTCGGACTGTTCGCCTCCGAGTACGACCAGTTCGACCGCCCGGGCATCGCGATCGCCTTCTACGTCGTCCTGTTCGTCTGGACGTTCGCCACCCTGCCCCGCGTGCAGAGCGCGGTCGCGTGCACCAAGCGCTTCCTCGCCGCCGACCTCGCGATCGCGCTGACCGGCATCGTCCTCACGCCGGTCGCGGCCGACGCCCACCACATAGACAGCGGCGGCCCCACCCTGCCGTCGATATGGACCGCCGGCTCGGTCCTCGCCTACGCCATCAAGGGCGGCTGGCGCTGGGCCGCGTTCGCCTCCACCCCGGTCGCCGCCGCCAACCTGATCGAGCGCGGCTCCCCGGCTCGCGACACCGTCCACAACGTGGTCCTCGTCTGGGTCGCCTCCATCGCGATCGGCTACGTCGTGGAGGTCGCCCGCGCCTCCGAGCGCACCCTCGCCCGCGCCCTGGAGATCGAGGCCACCACCCGGGAACGGGAGCGGCTGGCCCGGGACATCCACGACGGTGTCCTCCAGGTGCTGGCCATGGTGCAGCGGCGCGGTGCGGTGCTCGGCGGCGAGGCGGGCGAGCTGGGCCGGATGGCGGGCGAGCAGGAGATCGCCCTGCGCACCCTGGTCTCCGGCGGCCTGGTCCCCGTCTCCCGGGTCTCGCTGGACGCGGCGGAGGGCGCGGTCGTGAGGGCCGTGGAGGAAGAATCCGACGAGGTCGACGACGGGCCGGTCGATCTGCGGTCGCTGCTCGCGCCGTACGCCGCCGCGAAGGTGAGTTTCGCGGAGCCCGGTGCCCCGGTGCCGTTGCCCGCGCCCGCCGCGAAGGAGCTGGCCGCCGCTGTCGGTGCCGCCCTGGACAATGTGCGCAGGCACGCCGGTGCGGACGCCCGTGCCTGGATCCTGGTCGAGGACGAACCCGGGGAGGTCGTGGTGACCGTACGGGACGACGGGCCAGGTATCCCGGAGGGGCGGCTCGCGCAGGCCGAGGGGGAGGGGCGGCTCGGGGTCGCCCTGTCGATCCGGGGGCGGCTGCGGGACCTGGGCGGGAGTGCCGAGCTGGTCTCGATTCCCGGGCAGGGCACGGAAGTTGAGCTGAAGGTACCGAAGTCGCGGGGGAAGGCGGGGACACGATGAGTGAGCAGCGGGGCCCGATCAGGGTCATGGTGGTCGACGACCACCCGATGTGGCGCGACGCGGTCGCCCGCGACCTGGCCGAGTCCGGCTTCGAGGTGGTCGCCACCGCCGGGGACGGCGAACAGGCGGTACGCCGGGCCAAGGCCGCCGCCCCGGACGTACTCGTCCTGGACCTGAACCTGCCGGTGCTGCCCGGCGTCCAGGTCTGCAAGGAACTGGTGGGCGCCAACCCGGCGTTGCGCGTCCTGGTCCTCTCCGCGAGCGGTGAGCACGCCGACGTGCTGGAGGCGGTGAAGTCGGGCGCGACCGGCTATCTGCTCAAGTCGGCCTCCACGGAAGAGCTGTTGGACGCGGTGCGGCGGACGGCGGTCGGCGACCCGGTGTTCACCCCGGGGCTCGCCGGACTGGTCCTCGGCGAGTACCGCCGCCTTGCCTCGGACCCGGCACCGGCCGCCGGCAGCGACGAGCCCAAGGCGCCCCAACTCACCGACCGCGAGACCGAAGTGCTCCGCCTGGTCGCCAAGGGCCTGAGCTACAAGCAGATCGCCGAGCGCCTGGTCATCTCGCACCGCACGGTCCAGAACCACGTCCAGAACACCCTGGGCAAGCTCCAGTTGCACAACCGCGTGGAGCTGGTGCGGTACGCGATAGAGCGCGGACTCGACGACGCGTAGCCGGACGGGGTAGATCAACTACCCCACAATTCAGCTGAATTGACCTTCCCGCCCATCCCTCTGTGACCTGGATCACCATTAGCGTGGCTGTCACAGGAAACTGCGGCGAAGGGATATTTCCATGCGCGTCGGAGTACTGACCGGAGGCGGCGACTGCCCCGGACTCAACGCCGTCATCCGGGGCATCGTCCGCAAGGGCGTCCAGGAGTTCGGCTACGACTTCGTCGGCTACCGGGACGGCTGGCGAGGTCCGCTCGAAGGCGACACCGTCCGTCTCGACATCCCCGCCGTGCGCGGCATCCTGCCCCGCGGCGGCACCATCCTCGGCTCCTCCCGCACCAACCCGCTGAAGCTGGAGAACGGCATCGGCCGCATCAAGGCCAACCTCGCCGCGCAGGAGGTCGACGCGCTGATCGTGATCGGCGGCGAGGACACCCTCGGCGTGGCCGCGCGGCTCTCGGACGAGTACGGCGTGCCGTGCGTCGGCGTACCGAAGACCATCGACAACGACCTGTCCGCCACCGACTACACCTTCGGCTTCGACACCGCCGTCGGCATCGCCACCGAGGCCATCGACCGGCTGCACACCACCGCCGAGTCGCACATGCGGGTCCTGGTCTGCGAGGTCATGGGCCGGCACGCCGGCTGGATCGCGATCCACTCAGGCCTGGCCGGCGGCGCCAACGTCATCCTCATCCCCGAGCAGCGCTTCGACGTCGAGCAGGTGTGCGGCTGGATCACCTCCCGCTTCAAGGCGTCGTACGCCCCGATCGTGGTCGTCGCGGAGGGGGCCATGCCCAAGGACGGCGACGTGGTCCTCAAGGACGGCACCCTCGACTCCTTCGGGCACGTCCGGCTGTCCGGGGTCGGCGAATGGCTGGCCAAGGAGATCGAGAAGCGGACCGGCAAGGAGGCCCGCACCACCGTCCTCGGCCACATCCAGCGCGGCGGCACCCCCAGCGCCTTCGACCGCTGGCTCGCCACCCGCTTCGGCCTGCACGCCATCGAGGCCGTCCGCGACGGCGACTTCGGCAAGATGGTCGCCCTGCGCGGCACGGACATCGTCCGCGTACCGATCGCGGAGGCGACGGCCCAACTGAAGACGGTGGACCCGAAGCTGTACGAGGAGGTCGGGGTGTTCTTCGGCTGAGACTTGGCTGCGCTCTTGACGTCGACTGGGCCGGCCGGGCATCCCAGCCCGTCCGGCGTTTGAGGACGAGGCCCCTTCAGGGCCGAAGCGGGGGTCCGGGGGCGCAGCCCCTGGACGGTGCGTTCGGTCGCCAGCGCCTGGACATGCACGGTGCTGGAGTACACCGGTCCACCCCCTGGAGGGGCTCGTACTACTCCCCGTACTCCGTCGCCGAGAACCCGGCCTGTGTCGAGCTCGGCATGACCTACGTCCCCAAGGAACAGCTCCTCGCCGAGTCCGACCTCATCACCCTGCACGTCCCGCTGCTGCCGGACACCCAGCGGCTCATCGACGCCGACGCCCTGAAGGCGATGAAGGACGACGCGATCCTCGTCGACTCCAGCCGCGGCGGCCTGATCGACACCGCGGCCCTCGTCGCCGAACTGCGCGAGGACACCCTGGCCCGCCTGGTCACCTTCCCGAACGTCCTGGTCACCTCCCACCAGGCGTACTACACCGAGGACGCCGTCGGCCAGATCATCGACGCCACCGTCCGCAACGTCCTCGACTACACGGCCGGCCGCCGCTCCGAGAACGTGCTCGTACCCCGTAGCTGACCCACCAACTCCCGTACGACAGCAGCCCCGTTGAGCGTCAGCACCGACTCCGGGTGGAACTGCACACCGGCGAACCCCGGCCCTCGCAGCGCATGCACCTCACCACTCGCGCTACGGCTGACCTCCACACCGTGGGCCTCCAGCTCGGCGGCCGCCTCGTCGTCGCAGCGCGCCACGAAGCTGTTGTAGAAGCCGACGGTCTCCTCCCGGCCGAACAGGTCGACCGTCGTCTGCGCCCCCTGGTACGGAACCTCCTTGCGGACGATCTCCAACCCCAGCTCCGCCGCGATCAGTTCGTGCCCGAGGCACACACCGAGGACACCGTGCCGGTTCGCCCGGAGGACCTCGGCGGTCAGCGCCCGCAGGAACCGCATCTTCGGGTCGGCCGTGTCGGAGGGGTCACCGGGACCCGGCCCCAGCACCACCGGCCCCTCGTGCGCGAGCACCGCCTCCCGCAGCCCCTCCTCGTCGTACCGGCGCACGGTCACCTCCAGGCCGCTCGACCGCAGCACGTGCGCGAGCATCGCCGTGAAGGTGTCCTCCCCGTCGACGACCAGCGCGTGCCCGGTCAGCTCCTCGGAGCGCTCCTGCATCCGCAGCCAGAAGGGGGCCAGGGAGGTGCGGCGACCGTCGAGGGCGGCGCGCACCCGGGGATCGTCGGCCAGCCGGGGCCGCGTGCTCTCCTCGTGCGGCCGGGACGGTCGTACGCCGAGAGCCGCCAGGACGCCCGCCGCCTTCGCGTGGGTCTCCGCGACCTCGCCCGCCGGGTCGGAGCCGCGCACCAGGGTGGCGCCGACCGGGACCCGCAGCCGGCCGGCCGGGTCGATGTCGGCGGTGCGGATGAGGATGGGGGAGTCGAGGGTCTGGGCACCGCCGGAGTCGCGGCCGAGCAGGGCGAGGGCGCCCGCGTAGTAACCCCGCCCGCCGACCTCGTGCCGCTCGATGACCCGGCAGGCGTTCTGCACCGGCGACCCGGTGACGGTCGCCGCGAACATGGTCTCCTTCAGGACCTCCCGCACATCCAGCGAGGACCGGCCGCGCAACTCGTACTCGGTGTGCGCGAGATGGGCCATCTCCTTCAGCCGGGGCCCGACGACGACCCCGCCCATGTCGCCGACCGTGCACATCATCTTGAGCTCCTCGTCGACGACCATCGACAGCTCCTCGATCTCCTTGCCGTCGGCGAGGAAGTCCAGCAGGTGCTCGGGCGTGGGCCCTTCCGCCGGATAGCGGTACGTCCCGCTGATCGGGTTCATGACGACCGTCCCGCCGGACATCCGGACGTGCACCTCGGGACTCGCGCCCACCAGCGTGCGCTCGCCCGTGTGCACGACGAACGTCCAGTACGCGCCCCGCTCACCCACCAGCAGCCGCCGGAAGAGCGCGAGAGCGTCTTTGCGCGAGAACCCCGGGATCTCGCCCTCGTACGTCCGCCGGATGACGAAGTTGGCGCCCTCGCCGCGCCCGATCTCCTCCCGCAGCACCCGCCCGACGATCTCGCCGTACCGCTCGTCGTCGACGTCGAAGCGGCCGCCCTCCACCCGCACGTCGTGCGCGGGCAGCTGGTCCAGCGCGTCGGCGAGCGGGATGCCGTACGACTCCTCGGGGGTGAGGAAGGCCAGCGGGGTGCCGTCGTCGCGGACGTCGAAGCCGCGCTCGCGGATCTGGCGGTAGGGGATCAGGGCCAGGCCCTCGGCGGGGAGGTCGGCGAGGCGGTCGTGGGTGGAGACCGGGCCGAGGAGGACCTCCACCGTGTTCTCGTCGTGGCCCGGCGTGCGGCGGCGCAGCAGGGCGAACGGTCGGTCGTCGTGCAGCAGCTGTGTCAGGTCCATGGTTCCTCTGCCATCGATGGAGGAGGAACGACCCCGGAAACGCCGAAGGCCGCCCCTCGGGCGGCCTTCGCGGAGTACTGGGAGTACGCGCAGTCAGTGGGCCGCCGGATGAGCGGTCCACCACCAGTTCTGGTTCGTGTGCTGGGTCGAGTGCGCGAACATGCGAGGCACCCTACCCCACGCGCACCTGAGCGTGCGGGTGTCTCACCTGTCGAGCCGCGCGAAAAACGGTCGACACGACCCCGTAATGTTGAGTCCGTGACCGTGAACGCTAAGACCAGCGCCAGCGCTGGCAACACCTGGCGAGACCTGCCCGCGGCGCAGCAGCCCGAGTACCCCGACACCGAGGCTCTGCGCGCAGTGATCGCGGACCTCGCGTCGTATCCGCCGCTCGTCTTCGCGGGCGAGTGCGACCAGCTGCGTGCCCGGTTGGCGGCCGTCGCCAAGGGAGAGGCGTTCCTCCTCCAGGGCGGCGACTGTGCCGAGGCCTTCGACGCGGTGTCCGCCGACCACATCCGCAACAAGCTGAAGACCCTGCTCCAGATGGGTGCCGTGCTCACGTACGCAGCCTCGGTGCCGGTGGTCAAGGTCGGCCGGATCGCCGGCCAGTACTCCAAGCCGCGCTCCAAGGGGACCGAGACCCGCGACGGGGTGACCCTCCCGACCTACCGGGGCGACTCCGTCAACGGCTTCGCCTTCACCGAAGAGGCCCGCATCCCGGACCCCGAGCGCCTGAAGCGGATGTACAACGCGTCCGCCTCCACGCTCAACCTGGTCCGCGCCTTCACCACCGGCGGCTATGCCGACCTGCGCCAGGTGCACGCCTGGAACCAGGACTTCGTGAAGTCGTCCCCCTCCGGCCAGCGCTACGAGCAGCTCGCCCGCGAGATCGACAACGCGCTGAACTTCATGCGGGCCTGCGGCACCGACCCGGAGGAGTTCAAGACCGTCGAGTTCTACGCCTCGCACGAGGCGCTGCTGCTGGACTACGAGTCGGCCCTGACCCGCGTCGACTCCCGCACCGGCAGGCTCTACGACGTCTCCGGGCACATGGTGTGGATCGGCGAGCGCACCCGCCAACTGGACGGCGCGCACATCGAGTTCGCGTCCCAGATCCGCAACCCGATCGGCATCAAGCTCGGCCCGACGACGACCGCGGAGGAGGCGCTTCAGTACATCGAGCGCCTCGACCCGGACCGCGAGCCCGGCCGGCTCACCTTCATCGTGCGGATGGGCGCGGACAAGGTCCGCGACAAGCTGCCCGAGCTGGTCGAGAAGGTCACCGCGTCCGGTGCGACCGTCGCCTGGATCACCGACCCGATGCACGGCAACACGTACGAGGCGGCCTCCGGTCACAAGACCCGCCGCTTCGACGACGTGCTCGACGAGGTGAAGGGCTTCTTCGAGGTCCACAAGGGCCTCGGCACCCACCCGGGCGGCATCCACGTCGAGCTCACCGGTGACGATGTCACCGAGTGCGTGGGCGGCGGCGACGAGATCTTCGTCGACGACCTGCACCAGCGCTACGAGACGGCCTGCGACCCGCGCCTGAACCGCAGCCAGTCCCTTGACCTGGCCTTCCTCGTCGCCGAGATGTACAGGGACCAGTAACTGTTTCACCTGTTACAGCAGAGTGCCGTGGGGCGGGGATCACATACGATCCCCGCCCCACAGCACTTTTACAGGACCTGCGGGCCGGGTAAGGTTAGGTTGGCCTTATCAAGTTCCGGCGGGAGGTGAATCCGCGTGTACGTCTGCAGTTGCTTCCAGGTGACCGAGGCACAGGTCCAGGAGCACGCGGGTGGGGGTGCCTGTACGCCCCGCCAGATCGCCTCCGCCTGCAAGGCCGGCACCGACTGCGGTTCGTGCGTCCGCCGGATCCAGGCGATCCTCGGCCGCGGCAACTGCCCGCGCCGCGATCTCGTGGAAGAGGGCGCGTCGGTCTTCGCCGAACTGGACGAAGCCGCTTAGGGGCGGACCCCGGCGGGACCCTAGCTGGGCTGCTCGATCTGCTGCGCGATGTAGAGCGCCTCGCCGAGCTGCTCGATCAGCTGGAGCTGCGTGTCGAGGTAGTCGATGTGGTGCTCCTCGTCCTCCAGGATGTCCTCGAAGATGTTCGCGGACGTGACATCGCCCTTCGCGCGCATCACCTCGATACCCCGCTTGAGCCGGTCGATCGCCTCGACCTCCACCTGCCGGTCCGCCTGGAACATCTCGGTGACCGTCTGGCCGACCCGGACGTGGAACAGCCGCTGGTAGTTCGGCAGACCGTCCAGCATCAGGATGCGCTCGGTGATCTTGTCCGCGTGCTTCATCTCGTCGATGGATTCTTCACGCGTGTACTTGGCGAGCTTGGTCCAGCCGTTGTTGTCCTGGATGCGGTAGTGCAGCCAGTACTGGTTGATCGCGGTCAGCTCGCCGGTGAGCTGCTCGTTCAGGAACTCGAGGACCTCGGGGTCGCCCTGCATCGCAGAGGCTCCTTCCAAAACAAGGGGAACTGGCGGGTTGCGCCGCATGATTGCACCGGCGCGAAGAGGTCGTCCAGTAAGTGCATGCTTAGTAGGAGTTGCCCGAATCCGCCCAGAGCCGGTCATGTGCACCGGCCCCCGTCTGTCAGGATGGAGCCATGGGTCAGAGAGGGGTCGAACAGTCCGAGCTGCCGCCCGGCCAGCGACTTCAGCGCGGCTGGCCGGTCACCCACTACGGCCCGGTCCCCAAGTTCCGCCCCGAGCGCTGGGAGTTCAGGGTCTTCGGCGCCACCGCCGACGCCGACAAGCACTGCTGGAACCACGACGAGTTCACGGCGCTGCCCTACGACTCGGTCGTGGCCGATCTGCACTGCGTCACGAAGTTCAGCATGCTGGGCGCCGAATGGGGCGGCATCCCCGCTCGCACGATCCTGGAGACCGCCCCGCCGTCACCCGCCGTCACCCATGTCATGGTCTGGGCGGAGTACGGCTTCAGCGCCAACCTCCGGCTCGCCGACTTCGCCGCCGAGGGCACGATCTTCGCCACCCACAAGGACGGCGAACTCCTCACCGCGGAACACGGGTTCCCGCTCCGCCTGGTCGTCCCCCACCTGTACGCCTGGAAGGGCCCGAAGTGGGTCCGGGGCGTCGAGTACATGACGGCCGACCGGCGCGGCTTCTGGGAGGAACGCGGGTACCACAACGTCGGAGACCCGTGGAAGGAACAGCGGTACTCGTACCAGGAGGGCCCGGGCGAGGGGCCGGAGCTGTAACCCCCTTCGGGGCTACGAGTCCCTGAGCTTCTTCAGCCGCTCCATGTCCGCCGCGTGCCCTTCCTTGCCGCCGGGCGTCTCGATGATCAGCGGTACGCCCTCGGTCGCCGGGTGGGTCATCAGCGCGCGGAACGGATCCTCGCCGATGTGCCCGGAGCCGATGTTCTCGTGGCGGTCCTTGTGGGCGCCGACGACGTCCTTGGAGTCGTTGGCATGGATCAGTTTCAGCCGCCCCTCGCCGACCGTGTCCACCAGCAGGTCGAGCGTCCGGTGCATCCCGCTCGGGCCGGTCAGGTCGTGCCCGGCGGCGAAGATGTGGCACGTGTCCAGGCACACGCCCAGCTTCGGATGGGCGTCCAGCGCCTCGAAGTACGGCCCGAAGTCCCAGGTCCGCGAGCACAGCGAGGAACCCTGACCGGCGGTCGACTCCAGCAGCAGGAACGGGTCGTCGTCGTGGGTGAGTTCGTCCAGCAGCGGCAGCAGATACTCCCGCACCTGCGCCAGCGCCACGGCCCGCGCCCGCCCGCCCGTAGCGCTCCCGGTGTGCACGACCACACCGAGCGCGCCGATCTCGCGTCCCCGCCGGAGTGAGTGCCGCAGCGACTCGACGGACTTCTCCACGGTGGCCTCGGTGTGCGAGCCGAAGTTGATGAGGTACGGCGCGTGCACGTACGCCGGGATCGACTCGGCCTCGCACACCGCGCGGAACTCCTCGTCCTGGCGCGGGTTCCCGGCCGGTGTCGCCCAGCCGCGCGGGTTGGCGACGAAGACCTGCACGGTCTCGGCGGCCAGCTCACGGGCGTAGGACAGCCCCACGGAGTGGAGACCGCCGGCCACGGGGACATGGCCGCCGACGGGGTTGCGGGAAGGGATGCGGGAGGGGGACGCGCTACTCACCCGACCAGGGTGTCACGCGCGCGTGCCGCCCCCGTCACCGGATGGTGATCGTGATCGTCGACCCCTTGGGAGCCTGCTCGCCCGCGTCCACGGACTGTTTCTTCACGGTGTCGCCGAACAGACCGAGCAGACCGCGGTCCTCCTTGACCTCGAAGCCGGACTGTTCGAGGAGTTTCGTCGCCGCGTCGACGCTCGCGCCGACCACGTTCGGGACCTCGACCAGCTCCGGGCCCTTGGACAGGGTCAGCGTCACCGTGTCGCCCGCGGCGGCCTGGCTGTCGCCGGCGGGGGTCTGCTGGGCGACCTGGCCCGCGTCGTACTCCGAGGTGACCTCGGTGTCGGACACCTTCACCGTGAGACCGGCCTCCTGGAGGTCCGACTTCGCGGTGTCCAGGTCCTCACCGGTGACGTCCGGCACGTCGACCGCGCTGCCCTTGCTGACGGTCAGGGCTATCGCGGAGCCCGCGTGGCGCTCGGTGCCCGCCCCGGGGTCCGTGCTGATCACGAAGCCCTTGGGGACGTCGTCGCTGAACTCCCTGGTGACCATGCCGGCCGCCAGCCCGTCCGTCTTGAGCAGGGCCTGCGCCTTGCTCAGGGCGTAGCCCTCCAGGTCGGGCACCTTCACGGTCTCCGGGCCGTCCGAGACGGTCAGGGCCACCGAGTCGTTGTCCCGGATGCGGGCGCCGGCCACCGGGTCGGTGCTGATGACCGTGCCGCGCTTCACGGTGTCGCTGTAGGCGTGCTTGACCGACTTGACGTCGAGACCGGCCTCCTTCAGCCGCTCCTTCGCCTGCGCCTCGGTCTTCGCCAGCAGCGGCGGGACCTTGGTGAACTGGCCGGAGTTGATGTACCAGACGCCCGTCCCGACCCCGATGACCAGCAGGATCGCGGCAATGATCGCCAGCAGCCCGCGCCGGGGCCGCCGCGCGTCGCGCCGCCGGGGCGGCAGCGGCGGCCCGCTCTCGAACCGGCTGGTCCGGTTGTACGGGTCACCGGGCCCGTCGTCCTCGTTGACCGGCAGCGGACGCGGCACCGTCAGCGAGCGCGGGATCACACTCGTACGGTTCTCGGAGTCGGGATGCTCCGAGGTCAGCGCCTGCGGCGGCACCGCGTCCAGCTGCTCGTCGCTCAGCCCCGCCCGCGCCTCGCGGACCAGCCCGAACAGCGAGACCGCGTCGTACGGCCGGATGTCCGGAGTGCGCGCGGTGGCCGTGGCGACCAGCTCGTCCAGCTCGTACGCCAGCCCCGGCACGACGGCCGAGGGCGGCGGGACGTCCTCGTGCAGGTGCTTGTAGAGCACGATCGCGGGGGAGTCCCCGTCATGTGGCTTCTGGCCGGTCAGCATCTCGTACAGGACGACACCGCACGCGTACACGTCGACCCGGGGGGACGCCGTGCCGCCCTCGATCTGCTCCGGCGCGAGATACGAGACCGTGCCGAGCACGTTCTCCGTGGTGCTGGTGACCGTGTCCACGGACCGCACCAGCCCGAAGTCGGCGACCTTGACCCGGCCGTCGTCCCCTATGAGCACGTTCTCCGGCTTCATGTCCCGGTGCACGAACCCGGCCCGGTGCGCGGCACCCAGCGCGGCCAGCACCGGCTCCAGGATGTCCAGCGCGGCCCGCGGCTGCAGAGCGCCGCGCTCGCGCAGCACGTCCCGCAGGGTGCAGCCGGCGACGTACTCCATCGCCAGATAGACGTACGCCCCCTGGGCGCCCTGGTCGAAGACCTGCACCACGTTCGGATGCGCCAGCCGCGCCACCGACTTGGCCTCGCGGATGAACCGGTCGACGAAGGAGGCGTCGGCCGCCAGCGTCGGGTGCATCACCTTGAGTGCGAGAACCCGGTCCAGGCGGGTGTCCACGGCCCGGTAGACCGTGGCCATCCCGCCGACGGCGATCCGCGCGTCGACGCGATAGCGGCCGTCGAGCAACTGCCCGACGAGAGGGTCATGAAGGGTCGTATCCACGCAGGTGAGTGTACGAGCCGAGGCTGACAGCGCCCTCTTTTCGGCCAGTTTCGGGGCGGTACTGCAGCCGAGCTGTGACGGATCGCACGCTGTGGAGCGGGGGATCAGAAGGCAGGACGTTCCGGGTCCAACCGTGCCAGGCCCTCCGCAGGAGACGACGCCTCGGCGAAGTGCCTACGGGGGATACGCCCCGCCCGGAACGCCAGCCGCCCCGCCTCGACCGCGCTGCGCATCGCGGACGCCATCAGCACCGGTTCCTGCGCCCGTGTCACCGCCGAGGCGAGCATCACACCCGCGCATCCCAGCTCCATCGCGAACGCCGCGTCGGACGCCGTACCGGCCCCCGCGTCCAGAATCACCGGCACGCGCGCGTGCTCGGTGATCAGCTGGAAGTTGTGCGGATTGCGGATCCCGAGCCCGGAGCCGATCGGCGACCCCAGCGGCATGATCGCCGCACACCCGACGTCCTCCAGCTTCCGCGCGAGGACCGGATCGTCGTTCGTGTACGGCAGCACCGTGAAGCCGTCGTCGACCAGGGTCTCGGCGGCGTCCAGCAGTTCGATGGGATCGGGGAGCAGTGTGCGCTCGTCCGCGATCACCTCAAGTTTGACCAGTGCCGTCCCGAGCGCCTCCCGCGCCAGCCGCGCCGTCAGCACCGCCTCGCCCGCCGTGAAGCAGCCGGCGGTGTTGGGCAGCACCCGGATGCCGAGCCGCTCCAGGACGGACAGCACCGAACCGTGCACGGAAGCGTTCACGCGCCGCATCGCGACCGTCGTGAGCTCGGTTCCGGAGGCCACCAGGGCGCGCTCCAGGACGTCGAGGCTGGGCGCGCCCCCGGTGCCCATGATCAGCCGGGACGTGAAGGACGTAGCCCCGATGAAGAAGGGGCCGAAGGGGTCGTCGGCCATGGGTCAGCCTCCTTGGACGGCGGTCAGGACCTCGACGCGGTCCCCCTCGGAGAGGGAGGTCGAGGGCCACTCCGCGCGCGGGACGACGGTTTCGTTGAGGGCGGCGGCCACCCCGGCGGGCGACGGGGCCAGGGTGCGCACGAGGGTGTCGAGAGCCGTGCCGGGATCGATCACCCGGGGCTCCCCGTTGACGGAGACGTTCATACGGGCTGCTCCACCAGTGCTCCGGCGCCGAACCGCTTCGGCGTGAACGGGCGGGCCTCGTCCGGGAGTTCACCCGTGGCCAGCGCGTGCGCGAGGGCGTCGCCGGTGACTGGTGTGAGCAGTACGCCGTTGCGGTAGTGCCCGGTGGCCAGCAGCAGTCCCGGGAGTGCAGTCGGGCCGAGCAGTGGCGCGTTGTCGGGGGAGCCGGGGCGCAGTCCGGCCCGGGTCTCGGTGAGTGGCAGTTCGGTGATGCCGGGGACCAACTCGTGGGCGTCGCGCAGCAGTTCGTAGACCCCGCCGGCGGTCACCGCGGTGTCCCAGCCCAGTTCCTCGCTGGTGGCGCCGACGACCAGCTCGCCGTTCTCGCGCGGCACCAGGTAGACCTGGCTGCCGCGCACCACGGCCCGCACGGTCCGGCTCAGGAACGGCGCGTACCGCTCCGGCACGGTCAGCCGCAGCACCTGCCCCTTCACGGGCCGTACGGGCGGCAGGACGTCGTCGGGGACCCCGGCCAGCCGCCCGCTGAGGCTGCCGCCCGCGAGCACCACCTGGTCCGCGCCGAGCACATCCCCCTCGCGCGTGACGACCCCCGTGGCGCGGTCCTGGCCGACCGTGAGCCGCTCGGCCCACGTCCGGTGGAAGGCGACCCCGGCGCGCTCGCACGCGGCCACCAGCGCCCGCGTCAGCCGCCGCGGGTCGACCTGGTGGTCCCCGTCGACCCGGAGCCCCCCGCGCACCCCCGGCGCGAGCATCGGCTCCAGCCGCCGGCACTCGCGCCCGGACAGCCACTCGGAGTCCAGCCCCGAACGGTGCTGGAGGGCGTGCAGTTCACGGAGATGGGCGCGGTCGTCGGCGTCCAGGGCGACGGCGAGGGTGCCGCAGCGCCGGTAGCCGAGGTCCAGGCCGGTGAGGTCGGTCAGCTCGGCCGCGAAGTCCGGATAGCGCTGCGCCGAGGCCAGGTTGAGGGCCAGCAGGGTCTGTTCGCCGTAGTGCAGTTCCGTGACGGCGGCCAGCATCCCGGCGGCCACCTGCGCGGCCCCGCCGCCCGGCTCGGGGTCCACGACGGCGGTCGCGAACCCGCGTTGCGCGGCCCGCCAGGCCGTGACCAGGCCGATGATCCCGCCCCCGACCACGAGGACGTCTGACGTACGTGTAGGCATGGGCGTCCAGCCCCTCCCTTCGCCGGCATGACCCGGATCAGGTTCGTACGGTCGGAGGCCGCCAGCCTCCCTCTCAGCCCGGTGCGTCCGGACTCCCGCGAGTGCTTGTACGTTGGCCACCCTAGCCCGAGCCGTATGTCTCAGTAAGGGAGCCTCCGTCCATGGCCCGCTCGCTCGACGGTCTCGTCCTCGCCCCGGTCGCGGACCAGGCACCGGGCCAGGTCGGCACCTGCACCCGGTTCGAGTACCACGAGAAGGACGGCGAGATCTGGGCCGAGTACGCGGGCGGCGACGTCGTCCGCGGGCATCTCGTCGGCACGCGCGCGGGGGACCGGCTCGACTTCCGGTACGTACAGCTGAAGACGGACGGGACGACGTCCTCCGGGCACTGCGTGTCCGAAGTGGTCGAGTTGTCCGACGGCCGCGTCCGCCTCGACGAGACCTGGGAGTGGGAGTCGCAGCAGGGCAGCGGGACGAGTGTTGTGGAACAGGTCACTGAACGCGCCCCCTGACTGACGATTTGTCAGGTGTCTATGGTGATCGGATGAGCGAGCAGACACCGGGACAGGGCGCGGGAGCGGGACGGCGCGTGGTCGTCGTCGGCGCGGGCATGGCCGGGGTGCAGACCGCGGTCGCCCTGCGCGAACAGGGCTTCACCGGCACCGTCACCCTTCTCGGCGCCGAACCCCATCAGCCCTACGACCGGCCCCCGCTGTCCAAGGCGGTCCTGCTCGGCAAGGCCGAGGGCTCCGCCTTCGACGTCGACTTCGAGGCACTCGGCATCGAACTCCGGCTCGGCCGCGAGGTGGTGGGCCTGCGCCCCGTGGACCACGAACTGGACACCGCCGAGGGCCCGGTGCCGTACGACGTCCTCGTGCTGGCCACCGGGGCCGAACCGATCCAACTACCGGGCGCCGACGGCATCCCCGGGGTGCATCTGCTGCGCACCCTGGACGACGCCGAGCGGCTGCGGCCGGTGCTCGCGCGCCAGCACGACATCGTGGTCGTCGGCGCGGGCTGGATCGGAGCGGAGTTCGCCACGGCCGCGCGCGAGGCGGGCTGTGCGGTGACCGTCGTGGAGGCCGCCGACCGGCCGCTCGCGGGCGCGCTGCCCGCAGAGGTGGCCGCGCCCATGGCCGCCTGGTACGCGGACGCCGGAGCCGTGCTGCGCACGCACACGCGCGTGGAGCGCGTCGAACCCGGCGAGGTGGTCCTCGGCGACGGGACCCGGTTGCCCGCCGGCGCCGTCGTGGTGGGCATCGGCGCCCGCCCCGCCACCGGCTGGCTCGCGGACTCCGGCATCGAGCTGGGCGCCCACCGCGAGGTCGTGGCCGACGACCGGCTGCGCACCTCGGTGCCGGACGTGTACGCGGTCGGCGACTGCGCATCCTTCCCTTCGGGGAGGTACGGCGAGCGCCTTCTCGTCCACCACTGGGACAACGCCCTCCAGGGCCCGCGCACGGTCGCCGCGAACATCGTCGGCCAGACCCCGGCGGTCTACGACCCGGTGCCGTACTTCTGGTCCGAGCAGTTCGGCCGCTTCGTCCAGTACGTCGGCCATCACGCGTCCGCCGACACACTCCTGTGGCGCGGCGACCCGGCCACCCCGGCCTGGACCGTCTGCTGGCTGCGCGGAGACCGCCTGGTGGCCCTTCTCGCGGTCGGCCGACCCCGTGACCTGGCCCAGGGCCGCCGCCTCATCGAGTCGGGCACGCCGATGAATCCCGGACCGCTGGCGGACCCTTCCCTCCCGATGAAGGCCGCTATCGCCTAGTTCGTGACACCGAGTCGGACCGGCCCGGCTTCCGACTGTCAGTCCGGGATGGCACGCTGTTTACGTGACCGAGATTGACGCAAAGATCGATGCTCTCGTCCCCGCCTGGCTCACGCTGCCCGACATCGCAGAGATGCTCGATGTCGAGGTGACACGCGTGCGGCAGCTGGTCAAGGAGGGCCAAGTCATCGCCGTACGCCGTGGTGAGAACCGCGCGCTGCACGTCCCCGCCGCCTTCATCGACGGGGCCGAGCAGAAGGTCGTCAAGGGCCTCACCGGGACCCTGACGCTCCTGCGGGACGACGGCTTCTCCGACGAAGAGATGCTGGAATGGCTCTTCACCCCCGACCCCAGCCTGCCCGGCACCCCCGCGCAGGCCCTGAGCGAGAATCGCGGCACGGAGGTGAAGCGCCGCGCCCAGGCGCTCGCCGTCTGACCCGGACGACCGGCTGACCCGGACGACCGACCGGTGTACGGGCCCGCGGCGCGCCCGCCCGCGGCCCGTACACGGCACCACCGCGCACGACGACGAACGACAACGGGGGACACCGCCATGCCCGACACCGCAGCCGCCGTACGCGCGGAACTCGCCGACGCCCGGGTCTACCTCTGCACGGACGCCCGCAGGCGGCAGGGGGACCTCCCGGAGTTCCTGGACGCGGTCCTGGCCGGCGGGGTCGACATCGTGCAGCTGCGCGACAAGGGCATGGAGGCCGCCGAGGAGCTGGAGCACCTCCAGGTGTTCGCCGACGTCTGCGCCCGGCACGGCAGACTGCTCGCGGTCAACGACCGCGCGGACGTCGCCCACGCCGCCGACGCCGACGTACTGCACCTGGGACAGGGCGACCTCCCGGTCCCCGCGGCCCGCGCGATCCTCGGCGACGACGTCCTGATCGGCCGCTCCACGCACGCCGAGGCGGAGGCCGCCGCAGCCGCCGTCCAAGAGGGCGTGGACTACTTCTGCACGGGCCCGTGCTGGCCGACCCCCACCAAGCCCGGCCGCCATGCCCCGGGCCTCGACCTGGTCCGGTACACGGCCGCCCTGGGCACCGACCGCCCCTGGTTCGCCATCGGCGGCATCGACCTCGGCAACCTCGACGAGGTGCTTGAAGCGGGCGCCCGCCGGGTCGTCGTCGTACGGGCGATCACGGAGGCCGACGACCCGGGCGCGGCGGCGGCCGAGTTCGCCAAGCGGCTCCGGCAGCCCTGAGGACGGTCAGAGTGTCGGGCTGTTGTCCGGTGGGTGGACAACGGGGCGACAAATCAGGCAAATTTCCGGTTCCGGTTGGGGGACCGCCGTCCCCTGACTAACCTGCGGGTATGGCCTTCGGAATCGCATCCACCAGGACCGATCGCGCACGGACGGTGCGCGACATGCTCGCGACCGGCAAGAACACGTACTCGTTCGAGTTCTCCGCGCCGAAGACCCCCAAGGGTGAGCGAAGCCTGTGGAGCGCGCTGCGGAGGGTCGAGGCGGTCGCCCCCGACTTCGTCTCCGTGACCTACGGCGCCGGCGGTTCGACCCGCGCGGGCACCGTCAAGGAGACCGAGCAGATCGTCGCCGACACCACGCTCACCCCGGTCGCCCACCTCACCGCGGTCGACCACTCCGTCGCCGAACTGCGCAACATCATCGGCCAGTACGCCGATGCCGGGATCCGCAACATCCTCGCCGTGCGCGGCGACCCGCCCGGCGACCCCATGGCCGACTGGGTGGCGCATCCCCGGGGCCTGACGTACGCGGCCGAACTGGTCCGGCTCATCAAGGAGTCGGGCGATTTCTGCGTCGGCGTCGCCGCCTTCCCGGAACTGCACCCGCGCTCCCCGGACTGGGACACGGACGTGCGGCACTTCGTCGACAAGTGCCGGGCCGGCGCCGACTACGCCATCACCCAGATGTTCTTCCGCCCGGAGTCCTATCTTCGCCTGCGCGACCGGGTCGAGGCGGCAGGCTGTGCCACACCGGTCATCCCCGAGGTCATGCCGGTGACCAGCGTGCGGATGCTGGAACGGTTGCCGCAGCTCAGCAACGCCGTCATCCCGGACGCTCTGAAAGAGCGAATCCTCACAGCCAAAGACGATCCGGCGGCTGTACGCTCGATCGGGATCGACTTCGCCACGGAGTTCTGCGCCCGGCTGCTGGCCGAGGGAGTGCCCGGACTGCACTTCATCACGCTCAACAACTCCACGGCGACGCTGGAAATCTACGAGAACCTGGGCCTGCACCACCCACCGCGGGTCTAGACCGGCCGCCCGGACATACGACACACTGCGTAGCGGCCACTGGGAGAGGGGCGTACATGGGCTGGACGGTCCTCTACATCGCGTTCGGCATCGTCGCACTGTGGTTGCTCGGTGAGGTGCTGCTGCAGTACAAGGCGCGACTGCGCTGGCGACTGCTTGCCTTCGTCGGCTTCCTGGGCGTCGTGCTCGGCGTTCTCATGCCCTCCGTAGTCGTGATCGGACTGGGCGCGGTGGCCTTCGCCATCGGCCAGACCTACGTCACCCTGTCGTTCCGCCGCGGCTTCGAAGCCGGCTGGGCGGTCTCCGGCCGGCCCGGCGCCGGCGGCTTCATGCGCCGCGGCGGCGAACCGGACGAGCAGGACCCTGGCCTGGACGCCTCGGGCCTCGACTCGACCGGCTCCCAGCCCGCCTTCCAGGACTACGGCCAGAACAAGTCCGACTTCGGCGCGGACGACGACTACGACCGCGACGACGTCTTCACGCCGAACCGCCCGCTCGACCCCACGGCCGCCGAGACCACCTCGGTCTACGAGCCGCAGCCCCTGCCGGACGACACCGGTTCCTACGGCGTCTACAGCGCCACCGCCTACGCGAACGCCGCCGACCCGAACTACGCGGGCACGGACCAGGCCTACGCGGCAGCGGCGGCCGGCCAGCCCCAGGACCAGGCCTACGCGGCGGCCGACCAGCAGCAGTACGGCTACGACACCTACGCGGGCTACGACCAGCAGCAGTACGGCTACGACACGACCGGCCAGCAGCAGTACGCGGCCTACTCCGACCCGTACATCGGCACCCAGACCTACGGCGGCGCCACGTACGACACGGGCTACGACGGCCAGCAGCAGTATCCCCAACAGGGCTACACGCAGGACCAGTACGGCAACAACGGCTATGTGGGCGAGACCCCGGCCGGCGGGGTGTGGGTCCCGCAGCAGCGCAACGACGAGACCTACGGCGGCGAAGTCCCGGCGGACCAGCAGTACTACCAGGGCGACGGCCAGCAGCAACAGCAGCAGCCGCAGTCGGGCCCCGGCTACGACGAGCAGTACCGTTTCTGAAGCCTACTGAGACCCTCTGAACTGCGGTCCCTCCACGATCAGTCCGGCCACCAGCGCCCCCGACATGCCGGCGTGCGGCAGCCCGCCGCCGGGGTGCGACCAGCCGCCGACGCGGTAGAGACCGGGCAGGCGCGTGGTGTTCGCGGGGTGCAGGAAACGGCCCTGACCGGCGGCGAGCGACGGGGCGGGCACAGCACCGAAGTGGGCACCCGTCTCGTCCTCCGTGTGATCGGGTGTGCGCACCTCGTGCCAGACCAGGCGCTCCCGCAGGCCCGGTACGGCGGACTCGGCGGCCTTGAGGAGGAAGTCGGTGTAACGCGTGACCGTGCCCTCCTCTCCCCAACCGGCTTCGCTCGACAGCACGGCGGACACCACCGCGGACTCGTGCTCGCCGTCCGGCCGTAGCGCGGAGTCGTCGGGGCGCAGCACCGTCACGGTGGGGCAGCGGGGTTCGTCGCCGCCCGGGGAAGCCAGGAAGTCCAACTCGGCTTCACGGTCCGGCGCGTGGACGACCGTCCGGTGGACGGCTCCGGCCTCGCGCGGGCCGCGCAGGGCCAGCAGGAGCGTCAGGCGTGCGGGCCTGGGCGAGACCCGGTCGGCGCGCACGTCACCGTCCTCGTCCAGTGGATGTTCGGTCAGGGCCCACAGGCGCACCGGGTCCACATCCGCCACGACATGATCCGCGTCGACCACGGTGCCGTCGCCCAACTCCACCCCCGCCGCCCGCCCGTCCTTCTCCAGGACCCGGGCGACCTCGGCCCCGAAGACGAACTCGACCTTCCGCACCAGACACCGCTCGTACACCGCACGCGCCAACTCCCGCATGCCGCCCCGCACATACCAGGTGCCGAAGGCGTGCTCCATGTACGGCAGCACGGCCGCGCTCGCCGGAGCGGACCGGGGATGGAGGCCGTACGCGAGGGCGTGGCTCTCCAGGAGGGCCGTCAGGCGGTCGTCGCGCAGTTCCCAGGCGCCGATCTCGGCGAGGGTGCTCGCCCGGCGGGTGCGCAGCAGCTTCTTGTGCGGAACCGCCGGATAGGGCTCCTGCGCGGCCAGTACCGACCAGTTGGGCCACAGCGGCTCCTCCAGGAGAGGCCTGCGGGTGCGGTCCCAGGCCTCGCGGGCCCGGATCAGGAAGTCGCCCCAGCGCTGCCCCGCGCCGCCGCCCAGGGCCTCGTCCAGGGCCGTGACGACGCCCGCGCGGGAGGCGTTCGGCAGCGACACCTCCGTGCCGTCCGCGAAGACGTGCCGCGAGGACGGGTCGACCTGGACCAGCTCGACCAGGTCCTCCAGCGGCTGCTTACCGGTCTTGATGAACAGGTCGCGGTAGACCGCGGGCACGGGCAGCAGCCCGGGGCCGGTGTCGAAGGAGAAGCCGTCCCGCTCGAAGCGGCGCACCGCACCGCCGTACGTCTCCGTACGCTCGTACACCGCCACCCGGTGGCCCGCGACGGCCAGCCGGGCAGCGGCCGCCATCGCGCCCATGCCGGCGCCGATCACCGCAATCCGTGCCATGCCCGCGACTTTATCGGCCGCCACTGACAGCCCGGTCACGGACCGTCACCAGGGCGGCCGGTCCGGTGGCCCTCCCACCTGCGAGGCCAGCCGTTTCTCCTCCCGGAGCTGGGCCCGGCGGCGCAGGAACCGGCGGATCCGCGAGACCAGGAAGAACAGGACCGTCAGCCCGGCCGCCAGCAGCACGGCCGCGATGATCGCCGCCGCCTGCGGATGGAACATCGCGAACGAGACGATCCCGCCGACCCCGAGGTCCTCCGCGAGACTCACCACGATGTTGCTGAACGGCTCCGGCGAGGTGTTGATCGCCATTCGCGTCCCGGCCTTGACCGTGTGGCTGGCCAGCGCCGTCGAACCGCCGATCAGCCCCGCCGCCACATCGTTCAACGATCCGCTGTGTCCGGCGAGCACCGCGCCGACCCACGCCCCGGCGGCCGGCCGGATCAGGGTGTGCACTGAGTCCCACACGGAGTCGACGTAGGGGATCTTGTCGGCGACCGCCTCGCACAGGAACAGCACGGCCGCTGTGACGAGGACCTCAGGGCGTTGCAGCGACTCGGGGACGGCGTCGCTCACCCCGGTCGCGCCGAAGACACCGAGCAGCAGCACCACCGCGTAGGCGTTGATGCCGCTGGCCCAGCCGCTGGTGAAGACCAGGGGGAGTACGGACACGGGGGCGATAGTAACCACTCGGCAACAGGGCGTCCTGGGCCTGAGTGCGTACGGCTGAGTATGCGTACCTAGGGAGTGAGATGAGTACGCGCGCGGATGGGGTGCGACCTGCGCGAACGAGAGAGTGGGGACACGGAAAGGGGCGCGGCTCCGGCACCGCCGACACGGGGCGGCGGAACGGGGCCCGCGCCCTTGGCCGCTCCTTCCGCCGGAACGTCGGCGGAAGCGAGGCACGGGGGAACCCAGGGGGACTGACCGACGGGGGTTCCAACAGGGGGAACGTACGGGGAAGCACAAGGGAGCGCCGGTTCGGGGTGGCCCGCGGGGGACGCGGCCACAACGGACCGGCGCTTCTGTGCGTGCGCTCAGTGCCCCCCGCTGACCCGCCCCTGGAGCAGCCGGGACAACGCCGAGTGGACGTCGTCCAGGGAGCGCTCCGGCTGGAACGACTGCCAGTCCAGGGCGGCCACCAGAACCATCCCGACCAGCGCGGCGGCCGTGAGCCGGACATCGATCTCGGGGCTGAACTCGCCGTTCGCCACGCCCGCGTGCAGCACGTCCTCGATGGCCGCGTTCACCTGCTGGCGCACCACCATGAGCGTGGACTGCCAGGCGCGGTTGGTGCGGTAGAGCTCGGCCACGTAGAGCTGCGTGAAGGACGGGTAGCGGGCGATGAAACCGAGGCCCGCGCGGATCATCGCGTCCAGGGCGTCCACCTTGCTGCCGCCGTCCCGCGCGGTCTGCTCGGCGGCCTCTCTCAGAGAGGCGGTGAGGAGGCCCACGCCGTGCCGCAACAGCTCCTCGAAGAGGACGGACTTGCTGGCGAAGTTGTAGTAGACGGTGCCCTTCGCGACCCCGGCACGCTCGGCGATCTCGTCCACCGTGGTGGCCGAGAAGCCCTGTTCGGCGATGAGGGTGACGGCCGCCTCGTAGAGCTTCTGCCGGGTGGCCTCGCGGCGCGTGCTGCCGCCCGACGGGGTGCTGCTGCTTTCCATGGGCCTGATTGTCACAGGCCCGGCTCCGGCGGTGGGCACGGGTGCCGAGGTCCTGGGCGAGGTCACAGGCTCAGCTCCGGGTGCAGCCGGTCCAGTGTCCACACCTGGCGACGCCGCGCGGACAGCGCGGTCAGCGCGAGCGCGCCCGCGGTGAAGGCTACGAGCACCACGCACGCGTGCCACACGGGTGCAAGGCCGCCGCCCGTGATGAGCCTCCGTAGGGCCTCGACTACGTAACTCATCGGCAGGAAGGGATGGATCGCGTTGAAGAAGCCCGGGCTGGTCTGCACCGGATAGGTGCCGCCCGCCGACGTCAACTGGAGCATCAGCAGGGCGAGTACGAGGATCCGGCCCGCCGCCCCGAAGCGTGCGTTCAGCCACTGCACGATCGCCGCGAAGCACGCCGACACCAGGAACAGGAAGCCGACCGTGCCGGCCGCGTGCGCCATCTCCAGACCGATCGCCCAGTGCAGTACGGCCATCAGGGCCGCCGTCTGGAGCACCCCGACCGCCACCACCGGCAGCCAGCCCGCGAGCGCGATCCGCCGGGCCGGGGCGCCGGCGGCGAGTGCCCGTCGGTTCATGGGCGTGATCAGCATGTACGCCACCATCGCGCCCACCCACAGGGACAGCGGGATGAAGTACGGGGCGAATCCGGTGCCGTAGTTGGGCGCCTTGTGCAGGTCCTGGGAGGCCAGTCGGACCGGGTCGGCCATGACTCCGGTGCGCTGCTCGCGGTCCTGCTTGTCGTAGTCGGGGATCCGGGCCGCGCCGTCGTGCAGTCCGCCGGCGAGCTTCCCGGAGCCGTCGACGAGCTTGTAGAGGCCGCCGCTGAGGTCCACGGCGCCGGTCTTCAGCCTGCCGACCCCGGTGTCCAGGGCGGTCGCGCCGGTCTTGGCCGTGCCGAGCCCGGTGTGCAGGGTCTTGGCGCCCGCGGCGACCTTCCCGGCGCCGTCGTTCAGCTTGTTGATCCTGGCCACCGCGTCGTCGAGGTCCTCGGAGAGGTGCGGTGCGCGGTCGGCGAGCGCCTGGGCCTGGGTCTGGAGGGTGCGCAGGTTCGTGTCGAGCTTCTTCAGGTCGCCGTTCTGGTCCGCCACCAGGCTGTTGACGTCGTCGGCGACCTTGGCCACGTCGGAGGCGGCCTGCGCGGCCTTCTTGAGGTCGGGGCAGGCGGCGTCGTCCAGGACGGCGGTTTCGCAGCGCGCCCTGTAGACGTCGTCCAGGGTGTCCGAGGCCGAGTGCGCTCCCTCGGCGGCTACCGGGGCGGCCTTCACCAGGGTCCCGAGGTTCGCGCGGATCGTCCTCGCCGAGTCGGCGACCAACTGGGCCGTGTCCCCGATGGTCTTCTCGTTGTCCTTCAGGAAGGGCCCCACCTTGTCGGCGACCCCGTTGACCGTGTCCGCGAGGGTCTGCGTCCCGGCCGCCACCTGCTTCGAACCGTCCTCCAGGCCGCCCGCACCGGTGTCGAGCTTCTCCAGCCCCTTGGAGAGCTTCCCGCTGCCCTTCTTGGCGTCCTTCAGACCGTCGGCGAGATCCTTGGAGCCCGCCTCGGCCGTCCCGATCCCGCCCTTGAGCCGGTCGGCGCCGTCGGCCGCCTTCACGGTCTGCCCGTGGATGTCGGAGAACGACACGAAGATCCGGTCCAGGAAGGTCCGCGAGGCCTTGGTGGACGCGGCCGAGCGCACCTCGCTGAACACGGTCCGGGAGATCTGCCCGACGATGTAGTTGTTCGCGTCGTTCGTGCGCACCTGGAGCGCGCCCGTCTCGGGGGAGTCGCCCGCACTGGAGGCGATGCGCCTACTGAAGTCGGCCGGCATGGTCAACGACAGGTAGTACGTGCCGTCCTCGACGCCCTTCCGCGCGGTGGCCGCGCTCACCTCGTGCCACTCGAAGGTCCTGCTGTCGAGCAGCCCTTCGGTGATGGAGTCGCCGGCGGCGAGCTTCTTCCCGTCGGCGGTGACGCCCTTGTCGTCGTTGACGAGCGCCACGGGGATGCGGTCCAGGCGGCCGTACGGGTCCCAGAAGGACCACAGGTACAGGGCGCCGTACAGCAGCGGCAGCAGCAGGAGGGCGACGAGCGCTGCGCGCGGCAGCTTGCCCCTGCCGAAGCGCCGTAGCTCAAGCGCGGCCAGTCCGGGCGCGTGCATCGGCCTTCTCCGTCCACTCGGTGGACACTGCCACGACAGTCGTTCCGGAATCCGCGAGTGACCTCAACAGGTCCCAGATCTCCGCCCGTTCGGTATCCGAGAGCTTGAGATCGACATCGTCCACACCGAGCAGCGCCGGCCGCCCGATCAGCGCCAGCGCGATGGACAGCCGCAACTCCTGCGGCCGTTCCAGATCCCGTACGGCGGTCCGTGAGCCCTTGGGCAGGGCGTCGAGGTCGAGACCGGAGGCGGTCAGCGCCCGCTCGATCCGCTGCCCCGCCTCGGCCGCCCGCTCGGTCCGCGGCCGCAGCAACGCGCGCACAGAGTCCCCGAACCGCCTTTGCAGCGCGGCCCGTTCACGCAGGTGCTCGCCGACGGTCAGCGCCGGATCGAGGTCGGTGACCCCGGCGACATTGGCCAGCGCGCCGACCCGCCGTACGGCCGCAGACTGCTTCGGCAGCGTCGACCCGCCCACGCGGGCGGTCCCTTCGGACGCCTTCATCCGCCCGGTGAGCGCGAGCAGCAGGCTCGTACGCCCGGACCCCGACGGCCCCTCGACGGCGATCAGCGACCCGGGCCCGGCGTCCAGGGAGATCCCCCGGAACGCCCAGCCGCGCGGCCCCTTGACCCCCAAGTCCTCGGCCGTGACACCGACCCCACCCACGGTTCCCCATCCCCTGTTGCCGAACTCTTTTGAACTGACTGGTCAGTGCAAAAACTAACGCGAACCTTCGATCGAAGCAAAAGCGCAGGTCAGAACGGATTGTCAGTGCCATACCCCACGATGGGCACATACGGCATCAGTGCCGTCACACAGACGACAGGAGGTTCGTCATGGCCAACTCGTCCGCAGCCGCCGCCCGTCGGCGCCGCGCCCCCGGCCCTGCCCCCTCACTGACCGGCCCGGCGAGCGACGTACACCCCGTGCTCCGCCGGGCCACGGCCCCGCCCGCCGCCCTCGACCTCCTCGCCCAGGCCCGCGCCGGACTGGACGAGGCGGCCGTCCTCGAAACGCCGAACGAGCGTTACGCGACGGCCCACCTCGCCGCCCTGCGCACCGCCGCCGCGGTCCTCGCCGCGCGGGTCCAGCCGGAGCCCACGGGCCGGCGCCGGGCCCGCATCCGCAGCGCCTGGGAAGTACTCCCCGAGATAGCACCCGAACTGACCGAGTGGAGCGCCCTGTTCGCCTCCGGTGCCCGGCGCCGCGCCCGGGCCGAGGCGGGCATCCAGGGCGCGGCGACCCGCCGGGACGCCGACGACCTCATACGCGACGTGGCGATGTTCCTGCGCCTGGTGGAGCGGATGCTCGTCCTCCAGCCGGTCCTGCCCCAGCCACGCCAGGACCCGGAGCGGCCGGGGGACCGCGCCGGCTGAGCGGGCGGGGGTCCGCCGCGCGAGACACATCACCGGGTACGGCACCGGAGGCAATAGGGTGGAGGGCGCCTGAAGCCCTCCCTCCACCCGCACCGGGACCGGGGAGGCAGCCCGTTCGCTCCGCCGTGCACAGGCGGTGCCGCGCCGAGGAGTCAACTGCCGTGTCGGACCCGAGCCGCCCCCGCGCCTCCCTCCGTACCGCCGTGGTCTGGGACGTTCTTCAGGACGCCCTCGACCGCCGGGTCAAGGCCACGGGTCGGGACGCGCTGGACGTCCTCGACACCGGAGGCGGCAGCGGCAACTTCGCGGTGCCCGTCGCCCGCCTCGGCCACCGCGTCACCGTCGTCGACCCCAGTCCGAACGCGCTGTTCGCGCTGGAGCGCCGCGCCGCCGAGGCCGGTGTCGCCGACCGCGTGCGGGGCGTCCAGGGCGACGCGCACGGCCTCTTCGACGTGGTCGAGCGCGGCGGCTACGACGCGGTGCTGTGCCACGGAGTCCTGGAGTACGTCGAGGACCCCGCAGAGGGCGTCCGCACGGTGGTGGCCGCGCTGCGCCCCGAGGGCGTCCTCAGCCTGCTCGCCGCCGGACTCGGCGGTGCCGTCCTCGCGCGCGCCCTCGCCGGCCACTTCACGGAGGCCCGCCAGGCCCTCGCCGACCCGAACGGCCGCTGGGGCGCCGCCGATCCCGTCCCGCACCGCTTCACCGCCGAGCAGCTCACCGCGTTCGTCGAGGGCGCGGGCCTCGACGTCGGCGCCGTGCACGGGGTGCGGGTCTTCGCCGACCTGGTCCCCGGTGTACTCGTGGACACCGAGCCCGGCGCCCTGGACGCGCTGCTGAAGCTGGAGGCCGCGGCGGCCGAGCTCCCGGCGTACCACTCCGTGGCCACCCAGCTTCATGTGCTCGGCGAGACGCGGGGTGCCGGCGAGGCGTGAGTGGCCTCCCGTGACGGAGCCCTGATCAGGGGCTCGGCCGCACATGGAGTACGCCACAGGCCCCCCGATCGCGGGCCCGGCGCCGTATGATCGAGGGAGACCGCCCGGCATGACGGGACGGCCGCTGGGGAATGGAAGCTTCAGCGAGCCGGAACGGCCATGGCGGATTCCGGTTGGTCAATTGGCGTAGAGGGGCGGGTTTCACGGGGGCGATTCCCTGCCTATCCTGAAGGGACCCCCCGGGTCGCCCCGGCGACTGCACGATGAGGAGGACTCCGTGCCGCTCTCGGAGCACGAGCAGCGAATGCTCGAGCAGATGGAGCGAGCGCTGTACGCCGAAGATCCCAAGTTCGCGACAGCGCTTGAGGGAAGCGGGCTGCGCACGTACACCCGGCGACGGGTCTACCAGGCGGTGGCCGGCTTCCTTGTAGGTATTGCGCTCCTCATGGCAGGAATGGTCGCAAAGCAGATTTGGGTCAGCGTGGTGGGATTCCTCGTCATGCTGGGCTGTGCGGTACTCGCCGTGACCGGCTGGCGCAAGGCTCCCAAGCCTGGCGAACAGCCCGCCGCGGGCGCTCCGCACGCCCGCCGCCAGGGACGGCAGCGGCGCTCGGTCATGGATCGTATCGAGCAGCGCTGGCAGCGCCGCCGCGACGAGCAGCAGGGCCAGTAACGGCGGCCCGGCTCCGCCCGACGCGAGGCACCCCAGAACACGAGTGAGGGGGTGACCACCGGTTCGGTGGTCACCCCCTCACTCGTGTTCTGGCCCCTCCTCCACCCGGGCGGCGGAGGGGCCAGGGCATCAGCCCTGCTGTCCCGACGGCTTGCGCAGGGTCGGCCGGATCGCCGCCGCCCGCGCCGTCACGGACGCCCACCAGGCCGACAGCTCCCACGCCACCCGGACGGTCGAGCGCGGGGCGACCACCGCGCGCAGTCGCGTGGAGCGGCTCGCCGTGTCCTGGAAACCGACGACCACCCGGCGCACGTCCTGCGCGAGCCCCGCCGCCGGCTGCGGCCTGGGGGCGTAGAGGACCTGTTCCACGGCGTCCGCCACCCGGTGCACCGAGGCGGCGGTCGGCGGATCGAGATGCCCGAGCCGCACGATCCGGTCGGCGGCCTTGCGCGGGGTCAGCGAGTCGTCCGGCGAGATCCCGAAGTCCCAGGCCGTGTCGGTCAGTTCCTCCCACACGGCCAGCGTGTGCAGGGCCGCGTCCGCCGCCGTACGGCCGTGCGCGCCCAGCCGTACCGAGCGCGTCCGGGTCCGCCAGAGCATCGGCGAGAACGGGATCGTCAGCAGCAGCAGCGCGCCCAGGCCCAGCAGCGACGCCCGCACGTACCACCACGGGCCCCTGCCGTCGTCGCCCGCGGCGAGCGCCGGGGCCTGGCTGTCACAGCCCTCGATCTTCTTCAGCTGGGCCGTGCAGCTCTCGCTCGCCGAGGGGGCGGCCGAGGGCGCCGCGCTCGTCGCGGCCGAGGAATTGGCCGGGTCCGGGATGTCGCTGCCGGGGGTGGTCGACTGGGTGTACGACGGCACCGAGCCCCGGTTGGGGGTCGGCTCGAAGCGGGTCCAGCCGATGCCCTCGAAGTACAGCTCGGGCCAGGCGTGCGCGTCCTTCAGGCCCACCGACACCGTCTGGTTGGCCTCCGGGGTGCCCGGCGCGAAGCCCACCGCGACCCGGGCCGGGATGCCCAGGGTGCGGGCCATCGCCGCCATCGCGAAGGAGAAGTGGACGCAGAAGCCCTGCTTGTCCTTGAGGAACTTCGCTATCGCGTTGCGGCCGGTACCGACGTCCACCTGGGTGTCGTACTGGAAGCCGCCGGTCACCGCGAAGTAGTCCTGGAGCTTGACCGCCTGCTCGTACGCGTTGGCCGAGCCCGCGGTGACCCGGCGGGCGGTCTGGGCCACCACCGCGGGCAGCGAGTCCGGCACCTTGGTGTACTGGGTCTCCAGGGCCTTGGACGGGGCCGGCGCGGTGGCCAACTGCTCCGCGGTCGGCTCCACGTCCAGGCTGGTGACCGTGTAGGTCACCCCCCGTGTGTTCTGGCCGTGGTCGCCCACGACCGTCATGCCCACCGGCTCGTAGCGCCAGCTGCCGTCGATGTTCACGCCGCTGGGCGGGTACGGCATCGGCAGCCAGTCCTGGGCGTACCAGTCCGCGGCCGAGATCCGGGTCGTGATCGTCGCGCGCTTGACGTCGCCGCCGAGACCGGTCGGCGTGGGGAACTTGTCCGGCACGCCTTCGATGTGGCGCTGCGACGGCTTCCACGTGATGCCGTCGAAGTCGTCCAGGGACACGATCCGCAGATACATGTCCGAGAGGTCGTTCGAGTTGGTGCGCAGGGACAGGACCTGGCGGTTCTCGTCCACGTTCAGGCTGTCCCGCAGCGAGACCAGCGGGTTGACCGCGGAGATCGTGCCGCCGCCTCCGGTGCCCGCGCCGACACCGGTCCCGGCGGCGTCCAGCAGACCGCCCGAGATCGTGGGCAGCGGCAGCAGGGCGACGGCCAGCGCGACCGCGCCGATCCGCCGCCCGGTGCGGACCGGGGCGAGCGGCCCGGAGGCGTCCGAGCCCGGCGCGGTGCGTGGTGCCCCGCCGAAGACGCGGCCCCACTGGGCGAGCCGGTCCCGGCCTTCGGACAGCAGCAGCATCAGATAGCCCGCCGCCGCGAACAGGAACCACAGCCAGTCGTAGCCGCTGTTCGACAGCCCGGCGGCCACCGAGTACAGGGCGAGCAGCGGCAGCCCGGCCGGGGCCGCGCTGCGGAAGGTGACCGCGAGCGTGTCCACCGCGAGGCCGATCACCAGCACACCGCCGATGATCATCAGCCGGATGCCGTCGTGCAGCGGTGCCGGGATCGCGTACCGGGAGACGTCGTCCGAGCCCTGCTGGAGCAGGTCGGCGAAGTGCCGGAAGGCCTCGGGGCCCGGGACGATCCCGGCGAAGGCCTGCGCCCGCGCGAAGACCAGGGTCAGCATCAGCAGCGTGACCAGGGCCTGCGCCGCGACGGTCAGCGGCCGGGCCAGCGGGACCCGCCGGGTCGCCGCGCCCACCCCGGCCTGGACCGCCAGCATGAACCCGGCCTGGAAGATCCAGATCGCCGGGGAGACCAGGGGGATCAGCGCGGTGGACGCCAGCATCGTCGCCGCCCAGGCGCAGAGCGCCAGTCGTGCCCGCCCGCTCATCCCCATCCCTCCCCGAGACCGGCCGCGGTGATGCCGTTGCGCTCCTGGTCGGCCTGGCGCCACAGCTCGTTCAGGGACGCGCCGCGCGGCACACCCAGGGCGGTCCAGCCCGCGTCGCGCAGCATCCGCAGCCGCTCCTCCTGCTCGTTCTCCGGTCCGGGTACGTCGGTCGGCTCGCGCACCCAGCCTCCGCTGTCCAGCACGAAGGCGAGGGCGCCCCCGCTGCGCTGCCGCATCCGGGCGACGATCGCCGCCTGCTCCTCGTCGAGGTCGCCGAAGAAGGCCACCAGCAACCCTTCGTTTCCGCCGCGCAGGAGGTCGTAGGCCCGGGACAGGCCGGCGCCGTCCGAGTGGTCGATCACCGCGAGGGTGTCCATCATCAGCCCGGCCGCGTCCGCCGACTCCTGGCTCGCGCCCGCGAACCCGTCGGCGCCCTCGCCGGGCACCGAGTTGCCGGTGTCGGTCAACAGCCGTACGGAGAAGCCCCGTTCCAGCATGTGCACCAGGACGGAGGCGGCGCCCGAGACGGCCCACTCGAAGGCCGAGTCGGGGCCCTGGCCCGCGAAGGCGATGCCCCGGGTGTCGAGGAGCACCGTGCAGCGGGCGCGCTGCGGCTGCTCCTCGCGGCGCACCATCAGCTCGCCGTAGCGGGCGGTGGAGCGCCAGTGCACGCGGCGCAGGTCGTCGCCGTAGCGGTAGCCGCGCGGGATCACGTCGTCCTCGCCGGCCAGGGCCAGCGAGCGGTTGCGTCCGTCGCCGTACCCCTTGGCCTCGCCGCTGAGGCGGACCGGGGGCAGGGCCTCCACGCGCGGGATCACGGTCAGGGTGTCGAACGTCGAGAAGGAGCGGGTCAGTTCGCACATCCCGAACGGGTCCGTCAGCCGCAGCTGAAGCGGTCCCAGGGGATAGCGGCCGCGCAGGTCGGAGCGGACCCGGTAGGACACCTCGCGCCGACCGCCCGCCTCCACCCGGTCCAGGACGAACCTGGGGCGCGGGCCGAGCACGTACGGCACCCGGTCCTGGAGCATCAGCAGGCCCGTGGGCAGCCGCGAGACGTTGTCCATGCGCAGATGGACGCGGGCCTCGCTGCCGGCGGGCACGCGCGCGGGGGAGAGCCGGCGGCTGCCGGCGACCCGGTACCGGGTGCGGTAGAGCACGGTCGCGCAGACCAGGGGCAGCACGGCCAGCAGCAGTCCGACCCGGAGCAGATCGCCCTGCCCCAGGACGTACGCGCAGACGGCCGCCGCGATGCCGGCGGCCAGGAACGAGCGACCGCGGGTGGTCAGCCCCGCCAGGGCCGTACGGACACCGCCCTTCTCGTCCCGCTCGGGCTCCGGGATCCCCGGCCCCCCGGCGGCCATCACAGCCTCCGGGGCGGCTGTTCGCCGTAGGACGCCGGGCCGCGGCCCATGCCGAAGCTGCTCTGCTGCGGCGGCGCCGCGGGCACGGGGGTGCGCTGGAGGATCTCCTGGACGACCTGCTCCGCCGTACGGCGGTTCAGCTGCGCCTGGGCGGTGGGCAGCAGGCGGTGGGCCAGGACCGCGACCGCGAGCGCCTGGATGTCGTCCGGCAGCGCGTACTCGCGGCCGCTCAGGGCGGCGGACGCCTTCGCCGCGCGCAGCAGGTGCAGCGTCGCGCGCGGGGAGGCGCCGAGTCTGAGGTCGGGGTGGGTGCGGGTGGCGGAGACCAGGTCCACCGCGTATCTGCGCACCGCGTCGGCGACATGGACGCCGCGGACCGCCTCGACCAGCTTCACGATGTCGTGCGCGTGGGCCACGGGCTGGAGGTCGTCCAGCGGGCTCACCCCGCCGTGGATGTCCAGCATCTGCAACTCGGCCTCCGCGCTGGGATAGCCGATGGAGACCCGGGCCATGAAGCGGTCGCGCTGGGCCTCGGGCAGCGGATAGGTGCCCTCCATCTCGACCGGGTTCTGCGTGGCCACCACCATGAAGGGGCTGGGCAGCTCGTAGGTCTGGCCGTCGCTGGTGACCTGTCGCTCCTCCATCGACTCCAGGAGCGCGGACTGCGTCTTCGGCGAGGCGCGGTTGATCTCGTCGCCGATCACGATCTGCGCGAAGATGGCGCCCGGTTTGAACTCGAAGTCCTGCCGCTGCTGGTCCCAGATGGACACACCGGTGATGTCCGAGGGCAGCAGGTCCGGCGTGAACTGGATTCGCCGCACCGAACAGTCGATCGACCGCGCCAGCGCCTTGGCCAGCATTGTCTTGCCCACGCCCGGAACGTCCTCGATCAGGAGATGTCCCTCGGCGAGCAGCACGGTCAGCGAAAGCCGTACGACCTCGGGCTTGCCCTCGATCACTCCTTCCACCGAACTGCGGACTCGCTCCACAGTGGCGGTCAGATCTGTAAGGCTCGCTCGATCGTCATAGGTCGTCACCCGGCCCTCCTCGGCCCGTTCTTTCCATGGGCCGACGCGCATACGGCGGACCGGCCCACCCCGAAACACGGACGGCACGCGGGAAAAGTTCCGCGTGACGCCACACCCGCATTCTTGTTGCCGTTACCGGTTCGTGTCACTCGCCTGTGGACAACTGCCTTCGCTTTGTCGGGTCTTACGACCTTTTGGGCGGTCCGAGGGGCGAACTTTTCGAAAGTTTCGGGGCGGGCGGGTGTGTCAGGCGGGGTCGATCTCGCGGAGCAGACCCGACTTCACGTCGAACACGAAGCCGCGCACATCATCAGTGTGCAGCAGGAACGGCGAGGTCCGCACGCGCTGCATGGACTGCCGTACGTCCTGCTCCACGTCCCGGAAGGCCTCCACCGCCCAGGCGGGGCGCTGGCCGACCTCCATCTCCAGGTCGTGCCGGAACTCCTCGGTGAGGGACTCCAGGCCGCAGCCGGTGTGGTGGATGAGCACGACGCTGCGGGTGCCGAGCGCCCGCTGGCTGATGGTGAGGGAGCGGATGACGTCGTCGGTGACCACACCGCCCGCGTTGCGGATGGTGTGGCAGTCGCCGAGCTGGAGGCCGAGCGCCTTGTGCAGGTCGAGACGGGCGTCCATACAGGCCACGACGGCCACCTGGAGGACGGGGTGGGCGTCCATCCCGGGGTCGGTGAACGCGGCGGCGTACTGGGCGTTGGCGTCGACAAGGCGGTCCGTCACGGTTCCGCCGTGGGCTATGGCGCCTTCGGACTCTGTGGGTACGGATGCGGAGGTCGTCATACCTATGACGGTACTGGTCACCGGCGGTGCGGTCTTGGTGTGAGATGGGAAAAAGAGCGTCATCGTGTCCTCTTGTGAGGTAACCCACACGGGTGGCGGGGGTGCACCCGCGTGGGTGGTTCTTCCCGTTTTGAGGCTTCGCACGCGCCCCGGCCCGCGACGCGCAGGCCGGTTGATTGACCGTGAGACAGCGTGGACTAAAGTTGCGCGAAGCGGGAGGCGAGGCCTCCCTGCTGGACTTTTCCCGGAGACCCCGGCGACCTTCCGGATTCTCCCCACGTGCGCGGCGCGTACGTACGGCTCGGCCTCCTCCCGCTCCCGGTCGGCTGACGCTTCCGGCGCCGGCAGGCCTTCCCCTTCCTGAGCGGGCGGGGACCCGGCGGTGCGTACGGGCCCGCCGGACCTGAGAGGGCCCCTTGAGCAACAGTCGACACGTCCCGGTGATGCTCCAGCGGTGCCTGGACCTGTTGGCACCCGCCCTGGAGCGGCCGGGAGCGGTCGTCGTCGACTGCACCCTCGGCCTCGGCGGGCACAGCGAGGCACTGCTCGCCCGCTTCCCCGAGGCCCGCCTCGTCGCCCTCGACCGCGACAAGGAGGCCCTGCGCCTCTCCGGTGAACGCCTCGCCCCCTTCGGGGAGCGCGCCACCCTCGTGCACGCCGTCTACGACGAGCTGCCCGAGGTACTGGAGCGGCTCGGCCTCGCGCGCGTGGAGGGCGTCCTCTTCGACCTCGGCGTCTCCTCCATGCAGCTGGACGAGGCCGACCGAGGCTTCGCCTACGCCCAGGACGCGCCCCTGGACATGCGCATGGACCAGACGACCGGCATCAGCGCCGCCGAGGTCCTCAACACCTACCCGGCGGGCGAACTCGTCCGCATCCTGCGGGCGTACGGCGAGGAGAAGCAGGCCAAGCGGATCGTCTCCGCGGTCGTACGGGAACGCGACAAGGAGCCGTTCAGCAACAGCGCGCGGCTCGTCGAGCTGATCCGCGACTCGCTGCCCCAGGCCGCCAAGCGCACCGGCGGCAACCCGGCCAAGCGCACCTTCCAGGCGCTGCGCATCGAGGTCAACGGCGAACTGTCCGTCCTGGAGAGGGCGATTCCAGCCGCCGTGAAGTCCCTTGCCGTGGGCGGCCGGATCGCCGTCCTGTCGTACCACTCGCTCGAAGACCGCCTGGTGAAGCAGGTGTTCGCGGCCGGCGCCGCCAATACCGCGCCTCCTGGACTGCCGGTGGTGCCCGAGCAGTACCAGCCCCGGCTCAAGCTCCTGACGCGCGGTGCCGAACTTCCCACCGAGGAAGAGGTCGCCGAGAACCGGCGGGCGGCACCCGCGCGGCTGCGGGGGGCCGAGCGCATCAGGGAGGACATCGGGTGAGTACGTACCAAGTGAGCGCGGGGTGCGTGAGTGAGTAGGAAACCCGAACTGAGGGGCAGGGCCGCCCGGCTCGCGCGGCTCTTTCCGACCGGCCCGGGACAGGCGGCCCGTACCCCGTTCGTCCTCCTTGTCGTGCTCCTCCTCGGCGGCGGCCTGATCGGCCTGCTCGTGCTGAACTCCGCGCTCAGCGAAGGGCAGTTCAAGCTGGACGACCTCCAGAAGCAGACCAAGAGCCTCACCGACGAGGAACAGGCCCTCCAGCGGGACGTCGACGCCTACTCCGCCCCCGACGCCCTCCAGCGCCGCGCACACGAACTCGGCATGGTGCCCGGGGGAGACCCCGCCTTCCTCGACCCGAACGGCACCGTGAAGGGTGTCCCGGAGCAGGCCGCCGCCGAGAAGACCTCCGCGGACACACCGGTGGTGCTCGCCCCCGAGGCGCTCATCAGCAGGCCGAGCCCGAGCCCGACCCCCGCGCCCGGCGCGGCGGCACCCGTGGCCGGCCCGACCCCCACCCCGGCCCGGTCCGTACCGCCCGTGCGGTCCACGGCAGTTCAGTCCTCCACCCCGACTACACCCGGCAGGTGACGGAAGTGTCCGACAGGGAACCGCCGCGCCGCCGAGTGCCCGGACCGGCCAGGCCCGAACGGCCCGATGCCCGGCGCCGCCCCGGGCCCGGCGCCCGCCCGGCCCGCCGCCCCGCACCGGCCCCGCCCGCCGCCCGCCCGGGAGGCCCGCGCTCCCTCCGGCTCGGCAGCCCCCGCCCCCGGCTGCGGATGATCAGCCTCGCGCTGACCCTCGTCCTGATCGCGTTCGTCGTACGGCTGCTCCAGGTACAGGCCGTCGACGCGAGCGCGTACGCCGCCAAGGCCGCGCAGAACCGGTACGTCGACTACGTCCTGGCCGCCGAGCGCGGTGAGATCACCGACCGCTCCGGGGTGGCCCTGGCGACCAGCGTGGACGCGTACACGATCACCGCCGACCCGACGCTCTTCACCCGCAAGCAGCTCAAGATCGACGACGGGCCGGAGCAGGCGGCCGCCCTCCTCGCCCCGATCCTCGGCGTGGACCAGGCCTCGATCGTCAAGAAGCTCAGGCCGGCGAACAAGAACCTGCGCTACGTGGTGCTCGCCAACCGGCAGACCCCGCAGGTCTGGAAGCAGATCAAGGACCTGAAGAGCGCGCTCACCACCAAGTCCGGAACCGACCCGACCACGGTCAACGTCCTTGCCGGTGTCCTCGCCGTCCCCACCACCAAGCGCGTGTACCCGAACGGAGATCTGGCCGCCGGGATACTGGGCTGGGTCAACGCCGACGGCAAGGGCGGCGGCGGGGTCGAGCAGCAGCTGAACAAGGACCTGACCGGCAAGGACGGCAAGGTCCGATACGCCCAGTCCGGAGGCCTCCAGGTGCCCACCGCGGGCTCCACGGAGACACCCGCGGTGCCCGGTTCCGACGTCGAGCTGACCATCGACCGCGACATCCAGTGGGCCGCGCAGAACGCCATCACCGAGCAGGTGAAGAAGTCCAAGGCGGACCGCGGGTACGTGATAGTGCAGGACACCCGCACCGGAGAGATCCTCGCCATGGCCAACGCGCCCGGCTTCGACCCGAACGACCTCGCGCAGGCCAACGCGGCCTCCCTGGGCAACGCGGCCCTCCAGGACGCCTACGAGCCCGGTTCCACCGCCAAGGTCATGACGATGGCCGCCGTACTCCAGGAGAACGTGGCCACCCCGCTGACGCACGTCGTCGTGCCGAACCGGCTGCACCGCGGCGACCGGCTCTTCCAGGACGACGTCGACCACGCGACCTGGAACCTCACGCTCAACGGCGTCCTCGCCAAGTCCAGCAACATCGGCACCATCGAGGCGGCCGGCCAGCTCGGCAAGACGCAGGCACAGGCCAACCAGGTCCTGTACTCGTATCTGCACAAGTTCGGCATCGGCACCTACAGCGGGCTCGACTTCCCCGGCGAGACCAAGGGCATCCTCGCGACGCCCGACAAGTGGTCGACCTCGCAGCAGTACACGATTCCTTTCGGCCAGGGCATGTCCCTCAACGCGCTCCAGGCGGCCTCCGTCTACTCGACGGTCGCCAACGGCGGAGTCCGCGTCGAACCCACCCTGGTGCGCGGCACGAAGGGCCCCGACGGCCGCTTCACACCGGCCGCCACGCCCAAGAAGACCCGGGTCATCAGCGCGAAGACGGCGAAGACTCTCGCCCAGATGCTGGAGTCCGTGGTGGACGACGAGCAGGGCACCGGTGGTAAGGCCGCGATTCCGGGGTACCGGGTCGCGGGCAAGACCGGTACCGCCAACCGCGTGGATCCGGCCACCGGCAAGTACAAGGGCTACACCTCGTCGTTCGCCGGGTTCGCGCCCGCCGACAACCCCCGCATCACCGTCTACTGCGCGATCCAGAACGCCACCAGCGGAAGCTACTTCGGCGGTCAGATCTGCGGACCGATCTACAAGCAGGTGATGGAGTTCGCCCTCAAGACCCTCCAGGTCCCGCCCACCGGGGCGAAGGCCGCGAACCTGCCCGTGACCTTCACTCCCTGATCAGCGCAACAGCCAGGAACCGATCCGTGACCATGATCACTTCCCACTCCGGGAACCAGGGCGAGCCCCGCCCCTCGCTTCGCCCCTCGGCCGGTGCGCCCGGTACGCTCACCGCCGTGCCAACCGCCGATCAGTCCCAACCACCCCAGAAGGGCGCATCCGTGACATACCCGGGGCCGCCCAGGCCGGCGCAGCTCTCCGCCACACCCCTCGCGGAACTCGCCGACCAACTGGGCACCGCCGAGCCGGTGTCGACCGCCGAGGTCACGGGTATCACCCATGACTCGCGCGCCGTCCGCCCCGGCGACCTGTACGCCGCCCTGCCCGGCGCCCGTGTGCACGGCGCCGACTTCGTGACCCAGGCGGCCGGTCTCGGCGCCGTGGCGGTCCTCACGGACCCGGCGGGCGCCGAGCGCGCGACCGCGACCGGCCTGCCGGTACTGGTCGTGGCCGATCCGCGCGGGCGGATGGGCGAGCTGGCGGCCACCATCTACGGCCACCCCGGCCGCGACCTCCTCCAGATCGGTATCACCGGCACCTCCGGGAAGACGACCACCGCCTACCTCGTAGAGGGCGGGCTGAAAACGGTCCGGTCGACCGGTCTGATCGGTACGGTCGAGACCCGCATCGGCGACGAGCGCATCAAGTCCGAGCGCACGACCCCCGAAGCCACCGATCTCCAGGCCCTGTTCGCGGTCATGCGCGAGCGCGGGGTCGACGCGGTCGCCATGGAGGTCTCCAGCCACGCGCTGGTCCTCGGCCGGGTCGACGCCTGCGTCTTCGACGTCGCGGTCTTCACCAACCTCAGCCCGGAGCACATGGAGTTCCACTCCGGCATGGAGGACTACTTCCGGGCCAAGGCGCAGCTTTTCACCCCGCTGCGCAGCAGGCAGGGAGTGGTCAACCTCGACGACGAGTACGGCCGCAGGCTCGCCGCCGAGGCCACGGTCCCCGTGACCACCTACTCCGCCGAGGGCCACCCGGACGCCGACTGGCGCGCCGAGGACGTCCAGGTCGGCCCGATGGACTCGGCGTTCACCGCGGTCGGCCCCAAGGGCGAGCTGATCACCGCTCGTTCGCCGCTGGCCGGCTCCTTCAACGTGGCCAACACTCTCGCCGCGATCGCCGCCCTGGCCACCGCGGGCCTCGACCCGCAGCTCGCCGCCGACGGCATCGCCGCCGTGCCGGGCGTACCGGGGCGCCTGGAGCGCGTGGACGCCGGACAGCCGTATCTCGCGGTCGTCGACTACGCCCACAAGACGGACGCCGTCGAATCGGTCCTGCGCGCGCTGCGCAAGGTCACCGAGGGCAAGGTGCACGTCGTGCTCGGCTGCGGCGGGGACCGGGACAGGACCAAGCGCGAGCCGATGGGCGCCGCCGCCGCCCGGCTCGCCGACACCGCCGTCCTGACGTCGGACAACCCCCGCTCCGAGGACCCCCTCGCGATCCTCGCGGCGATGCTCCGGGGTGCGGCCTCCGTGCCGGCGCACGAGCGCGGCGAGGTCGAGGTCTTCGAGGACCGGGCCGCCGCCATCGCCGCCGCCGTCGCCCGCGCACGGCCGGGGGACACCGTGCTGGTAGCGGGCAAGGGCCACGAGCAGGGCCAGGACATCGCCGGAGTGGTCCGTCCCTTCGACGACCGCCAGGTGCTTCGCGAAGCCATCAAGAAGACCCAGGGATGAACTTGTGATCGCCCTCTCCCTCGCCGAGATCGCAGCAGTCGTCGGCGGGCAGACGCACGACATACCGGATCCGTCCGTCCAGGTCACCGGCCCGGTGGTCCGCGACTCCAGGGAAGTGCAACCAGGCAGCCTCTTCGTCGCCTTCGTCGGCGAGCGCGTCGACGGCCACGACTTCGCGGACGCAGTCGTCGAGGCGGGCGCGGTGGCCCTCCTGGCGTCCCGCCCGGTCGGCGTGCCCGCGATCGTCGTGGACGACGTCCAGAGCGCCCTGGGCGCCCTCGCCCGCCATGTCGTACGACGGCTCGGCGCTACCCTCGTCGCCCTCACCGGCTCGGCGGGCAAGACCAGCACCAAGGACCTCATCGCCCAGGTGCTCTCGCGCAAGGCGCCCACGGTGTTCACACCGGGATCGTTGAACAATGAGATCGGGCTGCCGCTGACCGCGCTGAGCGCCACCGACGAGACGAGGTTCCTCGTCCTGGAGATGGGCGCCCGCGGGATCGGTCACATCCGCTACCTCGCGGACCTGACGCCCCCGCAGATCGGCCTCGTCCTCAACGTCGGCACCGCCCACATCGGCGAGTTCGGCGGCCGGGAGCAGATCGCGCAGGCAAAGGGCGAACTCGTAGAAGCGCTCCCTTCGGTTGAGGACGGCGGTGTCGCGGTCCTCAACGCCGACGATCCGCTCGTACGGGCCATGGCGTCCCGTACGAAGGCGAAGGTGATCCTTTTCGGAGAGTCCGGCGAAGCGGACGTACGGGCCGAGAACGTGAGACTCACGGACAGCGGACAGCCCGCCTTCAGCCTTCACACACCCTCCGGGTGCAGCGAAGTGACCATGCGCCTGTACGGTGAGCACCACGTGTCGAACGCGCTCGCCGCGGCCGCCGTCGCCCATGAGCTGGGCATGTCCGCAGACGAGATCGCCACCGCGCTCTCCGAGGCGGGCTCCCTCTCCCGCTGGCGGATGGAGGTCACCGAGCGACCGGACGGCGTGACCATCGTCAACGACGCCTACAACGCGAACCCCGAGTCCATGCGAGCCGCCTTGCGCGCGCTCGCGGCCATGGGCAAGGGGCGGCGGACCTGGGCGGTGCTCGGCAAGATGGCCGAGCTCGGGGACGAGGCGCTCGCCGAGCACGACGCGGTCGGACGGCTGGCCGTCCGGCTCAATGTCGGCAAGCTCGTCGCGGTCGGGGGCAGGGAAGCGTCCTGGCTGCAACTGGGCGCATATAACGAGGGTTCGTGGGGTGAGGAGTCGGTGCACGTGTCCGACGCACAGGCGGCGGTCGACCTGTTGCGCAGCGAGTTGCGCCCGGGAGACGTCGTTCTCGTGAAGGCGTCCCGGTCGGTCGGTCTGGAGAGCGTGGCGCAGGCGCTCGTCGAGGCCGGTACCGAGGGTGGGGTTGCCGTCCGATGATGAAGCAGATCCTGTTCTCAGGAGTCATCGGCCTGTTCCTGACCCTGGTGGGCACCCCGCTGCTGATCAAGCTGCTGGCCCGCAAGGGCTACGGCCAGTACATCCGCGACGACGGCCCGCGCGAGCACGCCAGCAAGCGCGGTACGCCGACGATGGGCGGCATCGCCTTCATCTTCGCGACGGTCGCCGCGTACTTCCTGTCCAAGGTCATCACCGGTTACGCGCCGACCTATTCGGGTCTGCTGGTGCTCGGTCTGATGGTCGGCATGGGCCTGGTCGGCTTCCTCGACGACTACATCAAGATCGTCAAGCGGCGTTCGCTGGGCCTGCGGGCCAAGGCGAAGATGGCCGGCCAGCTGATCGTCGGCATCAGCTTCGCGGTGCTCGCCCTTCAGTTCCAGGACGCCCGCGGCAACACCCCGGCCTCCACGAAGCTGTCGTTCATCACGGACTTCGGCTGGAAGATCGGCCCGATCCTGTTCGTGATCTGGGCGCTGTTCATGATCCTCGCGATGTCGAACGGCGTGAACCTGACGGACGGTCTGGACGGCCTGGCCACCGGCGCCTCGGTGCTGGTCTTCGGCGCCTACACGTTCATCGGCGTCTGGCAGTTCCAGGAGTCCTGCGCCAACGCGCAGACCCTGACCAACCCGAACGCCTGCTACGAGGTGCGCGATCCGCTCGACCTCGCGGTCATCGCCTCCGCGCTGATGGGGGCCTGCCTGGGCTTCCTGTGGTGGAACACCTCGCCGGCCAAGATCTTCATGGGGGACACCGGTTCGCTGGCCCTCGGCGGTGTCCTCACCGGTCTGGCGATCCTCTCCCGCACCGAGCTGCTCGTCGCCATCATGGGCGGCCTCTTCGTCCTCATCACCATGTCGGTGGTCATCCAGGTCGGCTCCTTCAAGCTCACCGGCAAGCGGGTCTTCCGCATGGCCCCGCTCCAGCACCACTTCGAACTCAAGGGCTGGTCCGAAGTGCTCGTGGTGGTCCGCTTCTGGATCATCCAGGGCATCTGCGTGATCGTCGGCCTGGGCCTCTTCTACGCGGGATGGGCAGCGGAAAAGTGACCGATGGGCAGGGGCTCTCCTGGGAGGGCAAGCACGTCACCGTCGCCGGACTCGGCGTCTCCGGGATCCCGGCGGCCAAGGTCCTGCACGGCCTCGGCGCGCTCGTCACGGTCGTCAACGACGGCGACGACGAGCGCTCCCGGGCCCAGGCGGCCGACCTGGAGACGCTCGGCATCACCGTGCGCCTCGGCGACGGAGCGACCCTGCCCGAGGGCACCGAACTGATCGTCACCACCCCCGGCTGGCAGCCCGACAAGCCGCTGTTCACGGCGGCCCGTGAGGCGGGCGTGCCGGTCTGGGGCGACGTGGAGCTGGCCTGGCGCCTGCGCGGCCCCGAGGCGGCCCCCTGGCTGGCCGTCACCGGCACCAACGGCAAGACCACCACCGTCCAGATGCTCGCCTCCATCCTGAAGGCGGGCGGCCTGCGCACGGCGGCGGTCGGCAACATCGGCGTCTCGGTCCTGGACGCCGTACTCGGGGACGAGGAATACGACGTCCTCGCCGTCGAACTGTCGAGCTATCAGCTCCACTGGGCACCTTCAGTCCGCGCCCACTCCGCCGCCGTTCTGAACCTGGCGCCCGATCACCTCGACTGGCACGGCTCGATGGAGGCGTACGCCGCCGACAAGGGCCGTATCTACGAAGGCAATCGGGTCGCCTGCGTCTACAACGTCGCCGACAAGGCCACCGAGGACCTGGTCCGCGAGGCCGATGTCGAGGAGGGCTGCCGGGCGATCGGGTTCACGCTGGGCAGCCCCGGGCCGTCCCAACTCGGCGTCGTGGACGGCATCCTGGTAGACCGCGCCTTCGTCGAGGACCGGCAGCGCAACGCGCAGGAGCTGGCGGAGATCTCGGACGTCAATCCGCCGGCCCCGCACAACATCGCCAACGCCCTTGCCGCCGCTGCCCTCGCGCGCGCCTTCGGGGTGCCCGCCAAGGCCGTACGGGACGGGCTGCGGGCCTTCACGCCCGACGCGCACCGCATCGCGCACGTGGCCGATGTGGACGGCGTCGCGTACATCGACGACTCCAAGGCCACCAACACCCATGCGGCGGAAGCCTCGTTGGCGGCCTACGAGTCGATCGTGTGGATCGCGGGCGGACTCGCCAAGGGTGCCACCTTCGACGAACTCGTGGCCAAGTCGGCAAAGCGACTTCGGGGCGTGGTGCTGATCGGCGCCGATCGTGCGCTCATCCGGGAAGCCCTGGCGCGACACGCGCCGGAAGTACCCGTCGTCGACCTCGCCCGGACCGACACTGGGGCGATGCTCGCGGCTGTCCAGGAGGCACAGCGGCTCGCCGCCGCCGGCGACACGGTGCTGCTCGCCCCGGCCTGCGCCTCCATGGACATGTTCGCCAACTACAACAAGCGCGGTGACGCGTTCGCCCAGGCGGTTCGCGAACTCGGCGCCTGACCGACGTGAGCGGAGGCGCTGATGCCCAGTAGCCGTACCGGCCGGCCGCCCGTGCAGCAGCGGCCCCCCAGACGTCCCGCCGCCGCACGGACCGTACGGGACAACCCCCTACGACGGCTGTACGCCAACGCGCGCCGGGCCTGGGACCGGCCGCTGACCGCCTACTACCTGATCGCCGGCGGCAGCGTGCTGATCACCGTGCTGGGTCTGGTGATGGTCTACTCGGCCTCCCAGATCACCGCGCTCCAACTGTCGCTGCCCGGCTCGTATTTCTTCCGCAAACAGTTCCTCGCCGCCTGTATCGGCGGGGTGCTGGCGCTGGCCGCCTCGCGGATGCCGGTCAAGTTGCACCGGGCGCTGGCCTATCCGATCCTCGCGGGCGCCGTCTTCATGATGGCGCTGGTGCAGCTGCCGGGGATAGGGATGTCGGTCAACGGCAACCGCAACTGGATCTCGCTCGGCGGCTCCTTCCAGATCCAGCCCAGCGAGTTCGGCAAGCTGGCCCTCGTCCTGTGGGGCGCCGATCTGCTCGCCCGCAAGCAGGACAAGGCGATGCTGTCCCAGTGGAAGCACATGCTGGTGCCGCTGGTGCCGGTCGCGTTCATGCTGCTCGGACTGATCATGCTCGGCGGCGACATGGGCACGGCGATCATCCTCACCGCGATCCTGTTCGGCCTGCTGTGGCTGGCCGGTGCGCCGACCCGGCTCTTCGCCGGCGTGCTGTCGATCGCGGGCGTGATCGGTGTGATCCTCATCAAGACCAGCCCCAACCGCATGGCCCGGCTCGCCTGCATCGGCGCCACCGAGCCCAAGACCGGGGTCGCCGACTGCTGGCAGGCCGTGCACGGGATCTACGCGCTGGCGTCGGGCGGGATCTTCGGCTCCGGGCTCGGCGCGAGTGTGGAGAAATGGGGTCAACTCCCCGAAGCCCACACCGACTTCATCTTCGCCGTCACCGGTGAGGAACTGGGCCTGGCGGGCACGCTGTCGGTCCTCGCTCTCTTCGCGGCTCTAGGCTATGCGGGTATCCGCGTGGCCGGACGCACGGAGGACCCCTTCGTGAGGTATGCCGCGGGAGGTGTGACCACCTGGATCACCGCTCAGGCGGTGATCAACATCGGTGCGGTGCTCGGCCTGCTGCCGATCGCCGGCGTCCCGCTCCCGCTGTTCTCCTACGGGGGTTCCGCCCTGCTGCCGACCATGTTCGCCATCGGGTTGCTGATCGCCTTCGCGCGCGACGACCCCGCTGCGCGGGCGGCGCTTGCGATGCGGCAACCCCGCTTTGGTAGAAAGCGGGGGGCCAGGGGACCCGGTTCCGGTCGGAGTCCCCGCAGATGGAACACGATGAGACGGCGTGCCTCGGCGGCGCGTTCGTCCGGAGAGCGGTGAATTTCGGTGCATGTCGTACTCGCCGGTGGGGGGACCGCCGGCCACATCGAGCCCGCGCTCGCCCTCGCGGACGCCCTGCGCAGGCAGGACCCCACCGTGGGGATCACGGCCCTGGGTACGGAACGCGGCCTTGAGACCCGCCTCGTACCCGAGCGGGGCTACGAACTCGCGCTGATCCCCGCCGTACCGCTGCCCCGCAAGCCCACCCCGGAACTGATCACCGTGCCGGGCCGGCTGCGCGGCACGATCAAGGCCGCCGAGCAGATCCTGGAGCGCACCAAGGCGGACGCGGTCGTCGGCTTCGGCGGCTATGTGGCGCTGCCCGGCTATCTCGCGGCCAAGCGCCTCGGGGTGCCGATCGTGATCCACGAGGCCAACGCCAGGCCCGGGTTGGCCAACAAGATCGGCTCGCGCTACGCGGCCAGGGTCGCCGTCTCGACGCCCGACAGCAAGCTGCGGGACGCCCGCTACATCGGCATCCCGCTGCGCCGCTCCATCGCCACCCTGGACCGCGCGGCCGTACGGCCCCAGGCCCGGGCCGCGTTCGGCCTCGACCCGAACCTGCCGACGCTGCTGGTCTCCGGCGGCTCGCAGGGCGCCCGGCACCTCAACGAGGTGGTCGAGCGGGTCGCGCCGTACCTCCAACAGGCCGGAATCCAGATCCTGCACGCGGTCGGCCCGAAGAACGAACTGCCGCAGGTGCACCAGATGCCGGGGATGCCCCCCTACATCCCGGTACCGTACGTGGACCGGATGGACCTCGCGTACGCCGCGGCCGACATGATGCTCTGCCGCGCGGGCGCGATGACCGTCGCCGAACTCTCCGCCGTCGGACTCCCGGCCGCCTACGTCCCGCTGCCCATCGGCAACGGCGAACAGCGGCTGAACGCCCAGCCGGTGGTCAAGGCCGGCGGCGGACTCCTGGTCGACGACGCGGAACTGACGCCCGAGTGGGTCCAGGGCAACGTCCTGCCCGTGCTCGCCGATCCGCACCGGCTGTACGAGATGTCGCGCGCGGCAAGCGAGTTCGGCCGCCGGGACGCCGACGACCTGCTCGTCGGCATGGTGTACGAGGCGATCGCCTCGCGGCACCGCTAGCCAGATGTGAGAGAGGCAGGGGATCGTGGCCGGACCGACGACCGCCGAACGCGGTGAACGCCAACAGGGGTCGTCCGGCCCGCCCCTTGTCCGGCGCCTGGGGCCGCGACGCCTTCGTCTGATTGTCGTACTCGCCCTCGCCGCAGTCCTGTTGGGCGCCGCCGCGGTCTGGCTGCTCTACGGCTCGCAGTGGCTGCGGGTGGAGAAGGTGTCGGTCTCCGGGACGAAGGTTCTGACGCCGGAGCAGGTGCGCGAAGCCGCCGGAGTTCCGGTCGGCGGACCGCTCATTTCCGTCGACACCGATGCGATCGAAGCCCGACTTCGTAAGAAATTGCCCCGAATTGACACTGTTGACGTAGTCCGTTCCTGGCCTCATGGAATCGGGCTGAAAGTGACCGAACGCAGCCCGGTACTGGTGGTGAAAAAGGGCGGAAACTTCATCGAAGTGGACGACGAGGGCGTCCGATTCGCCACCGTTTCCACGCCGCCGAAGTCCATCCCCACCCTCGAATTGGCGCTCTCTCCCACAGCTTCCTCCGCCGTCGGCCTGCGCCGTTTCGGCGAGGACCGACTCGTCCGCGAGGCGGTGCGCGTCACGGGTGACATTCCGGCCGCGGTCGCGCGGGACACACAGGTCGTCAAGGTCCGTTCCTACGACGACATCTCGCTGGAGTTGAGCGGCGGCCGGACCGTCTCCTGGGGAAGCGGCGACAAGGGCGCGGCGAAGGCGCGTACGCTCACCGCTCTCATGAAAGCAGCTTCCGGAGCCCGGCACTTCGACGTAAGTGTTCCCACCGCCCCTGCGTCAGCCGGGAGTTGACGCACATTCGCGCAGGCCAGCACCCTGGTTGGGCACCGCTACGGCTGATCACATAGGGTGAAAAGAAAAACGGGAGGTTCGGCGTGTTCGTTGAACGTGCGCCACTTGTCGACTTAGTGTCCTGTTCAGAAGACTTCAAGGAACAGACACACTGGTAACCCTAAACTTCAACGTTAGGGTTCGGGTCGGCACTACGGACCGTCCCATTCGGCATCTGTCGTCGGGGTGCGGGCAACCGCGCGGCGACGGCAACGTAATTCGAGGCGAGAGGCCTTCGACGTGGCAGCACCGCAGAACTACCTCGCAGTCATCAAGGTCATCGGTGTCGGCGGCGGTGGTGTCAATGCCATCAACCGGATGATCGAGGTCGGCCTCAAGGGCGTCGAGTTCATCGCCATCAACACCGACGCGCAGGCGCTGTTGATGAGCGACGCCGACGTCAAACTCGACGTCGGCCGCGAACTCACCCGCGGACTCGGCGCCGGCGCCAACCCGGCCGTCGGCCGCAAGGCCGCCGAGGATCACCGCGAGGAGATCGAGGAGGTCCTCAAGGGGGCCGACATGGTCTTCGTGACGGCAGGCGAGGGCGGCGGCACCGGCACCGGCGGCGCCCCCGTCGTGGCCAACATCGCCCGCTCGCTGGGCGCCCTCACCATCGGCGTGGTCACCCGCCCCTTCACCTTCGAAGGACGGCGCCGGGCCAACCAGGCCGAGGACGGCATCGCGGAACTCCGCGAAGAGGTCGACACCCTCATCGTCATCCCGAACGACCGGCTGCTGTCCATCTCGGACCGCCAGGTCTCGGTCCTCGACGCCTTCAAGTCGGCGGACCAGGTCCTGCTCTCCGGCGTCCAGGGCATCACCGACCTGATCACCACGCCCGGCCTGATCAACCTCGACTTCGCCGACGTCAAGTCCGTGATGTCCGAGGCCGGTTCGGCCCTCATGGGCATCGGCTCGGCCCGCGGCGACGACCGCGCGGTGGCGGCGGCCGAGATGGCGATCTCCTCGCCGCTGCTCGAAGCCTCCATCGACGGCGCCCGAGGCGTCCTGCTCTCCATCTCCGGCGGCTCCGACCTCGGCCTGTTCGAGATCAACGAAGCGGCCCAGCTGGTCAGCGAGGCCGCCCACCCCGAGGCCAACATCATCTTCGGCGCGGTCATCGACGACGCCCTCGGCGACGAGGTCCGGGTCACCGTGATCGCGGCCGGCTTCGACGGCGGCCAGCCGCCGACCCGCCGCGAGACGACCATGGGTTCGTCCTCGGCCCGCCGCGACGAGCCGACTCCGGTACGGCAGAACGAGAGCCGTCCGTCCTTCGGCTCGCTCGGCAGTGTCAAGCCCAAGGAGGAGCCGGAGCCCGCGCAGGAGCCGGTCGCCGACCTCCCGGTGGCCCCGCCGGTCCCGCCGTCGCGGACCTACTCGGACAGTGCCGCCGAGGAGCTGGACGTACCGGACTTCCTGAAGTGATAGGACAGTCCGACACCGTGAGCGGCGCGCATTTCGCCTTCACCGACAGGTGGGGCGGGGTGAGCGCCGTTCCGTACGAGGAGCTCAACCTCGGCGGCGCGGTCGGTGACGACCCCGACGCGGTCCGTACCAATCGCGAACTGGCCGCCAAATCACTGGGCTTGGACCCGGCCCTGGTGGTCTGGATGAACCAGGTGCACGGCGCGGACGTGGCGGTCGTCGACGGGCCCTGGGGCGCCGACGGCATCCCGTCCGTCGACGCGCTCGTCACCGCCCGGCGCGGACTCGCCCTCGCGGTCCTGACCGCCGACTGCACCCCGGTCCTGCTCGCTGACCCGGTCGCCGGGATCGCGGGCGCGGCCCACGCCGGACGCCCGGGCATGGTGGCGGGGGTCGTACCCGCCGTCGTACGGGCCATGACGGAACTCGGCGCCGATCCCGCCCGGATCGTCGCCCGCACCGGACCCGCCGTCTGCGGCCGGTGCTACGAAGTACCCGCGGACATGCGCGCCGATGTCGCCGCCGTGGAACCCGCGGCGTACGCCGAGACGAGCTGGGGCACTCCCGCGGTCGACGTGACCGCCGGAGCGCACGCGCAGCTCGACCGGCTCGGGGTGCGCGACCGGGAGCGGTCGCCGGTGTGCACCCGTGAATCGGGCGACCACTTCTCGTACCGCCGCGACCGCGTCACCGGGCGGCTCGCGAGCTATGTGTGGCTGGACTGATGGTGCATGACGGACCGTAGGGACGAACTCGCCGCGAATCTGGCGAAAGTCGAGGAGCGCATCACCGCCGCCTGTACGGCGGTCGGGCGGAAGCGCGAAGAAGTGACCCTGGTCGTGGTCACCAAGACCTATCCGGCGAGCGACGTACGGACGCTGGCCGAACTCGGTGTGCGCCATGTCGCCGAGAACCGGGACCAGGACGCCGCCCCGAAGGCGGCCGAATGCGCGGATCTGCCGCTGAGTTGGCACTTCGTCGGTCAGTTGCAGACCAACAAGGTGCGATCGGTGGTCGGTTACGCCGATGTCGTGCAGTCGGTCGACCGGGCCCGGCTCGTGACCGCGCTGTCGAAGGAGGCCGAGCGGTCCGGGCGCGAACTGGGCTGTCTCATCCAGGTCGCGCTCGACGCGGGAGTGAGCGGGCGGGGCGAGCGCGGTGGCGTGGGGCCCGGCGGCGTAGGGGAGTTGGCCGACCTGGTGGCCGCCTCGCCGGGGCTGCGGCTCGACGGGCTGATGACCGTCGCCCCGCTCACCGGGGAGTACGCGGGACGCCAACAGGAGGCGTTCGGGCGGTTGATGGATTTGTCGACTGACCTGCGCCGAGCCCATCCGGCTGCGAACATGGTGTCGGCAGGGATGAGTGCGGACCTCGAACAGGCCGTGGCAGCCGGAGCGACACATGTACGCGTCGGCACTGCGGTACTCGGCGTGCGCCCCAGGCTCGGGTAACGTCGCCAGGAAGTCGGACCACAGCAGAAAATATGGTCATTGCCGCCGAAGGCGGGCACAACGACCTCGTGGATCGCGGGCACTTGGCAGTCGTCAGCCGATCCACCACAGAGCGGAGGACTCAGAGAATGGCCGGCGCGATGCGCAAGATGGCGGTCTACCTCGGCCTCGTGGAGGACGATGGGTACGACGGCCGGGGTTTCGACCCCGATGACGACTTCGAACCCGAACTGGACCCGGAGCCCGAGCGGGACCGTCGACGGCACGAGCCGTCGCACCAGGCGCACAGTTCACATCAGTCCCAAAGGGACGAACCGGTACGAGTGGTGCAGCCTCCGGCCCCTCGCGATCCGGTGTCCCATTCCGCTTCACTGGGTGCGGAATCAGGGCGTCCGGCGCGCATCGCGCCCGTGGCATCCATCACACAAGAACGCCAGTCCCTGGAGAAGAACGCACCGGTGATCATGCCCAAGGTCGTGTCGGAACGAGAGCCTTACCGGATCACCACACTTCACCCCCGGACCTACAACGAGGCCCGTACCATCGGGGAACACTTCCGTGAAGGCACCCCGGTGATCATGAATCTGACTGAGATGGATGACACAGACGCGAAGCGACTTGTCGACTTTGCGGCCGGTTTGGTGTTTGGTCTTCACGGCAGCATCGAGCGGGTGACGCAGAAGGTGTTCCTGTTGTCGCCTGCTAACGTCGATGTCACGGCGGAGGACAAGGCCCGCATCGCAGAGGGCGGGTTCTTCAATCAGAGCTGAGACAGACAGCCGCTAGGAAGCACGGAACAGGGGAGAGGGAAAGACAGACCATGAGCGTGTTCGCGCAGGTGATCTACATCGCGCTGATGGTGTTCCTCATCGTGCTCATCTTCCGGTTGGTCATGGACTACGTCTTCCAGTTCGCCCGCTCATGGCAACCCGGCAAGGCGATGGTGGTCGTTCTTGAGGCCGCCTACACTGTCACCGATCCACCGTTGAAGCTTCTACGGCGGTTCATTCCGCCGTTGCGTCTCGGGGGCGTGGCGCTCGACCTGTCCTTCTTCGTCCTGATGATCATCGTCTACATCTTGATCTCTATCGTGGGCAATCTCGCGGGGTGACAGTGGACGATACGGTCTTGCCGACTGCCGATGACTACGTTGAGGTGAAGAGATGCCGTTGACCCCCGAGGACGTGCGGAACAAGCAGTTCACGACCGTCCGCCTCCGAGAAGGCTATGACGAGGACGAGGTTGATGCCTTCCTCGACGAGGTCGAAGCCGAACTGACGCGCTTGCTCCGCGAGAACGAGGACCTGCGCGCCAAACTGGCCGCGGCCACGCGTGCCGCTGCCCAGAACCAGCAGAACATGCGCAAGCCCCCCGAACAGGACCAGCAGCAGGGCGGCATGCAGCAACAGGGGATGCCCCAGCAGGGCATGCCCCCGCAAGGCATGCCGCAGCAGGGCATGCGCGGTCCGGGCGCCCCGGTGCCCGCCGGCATATCGGGCCCGCCGCAGCAGATGGGCGGCCCCATGGGCGGCCCGCCCCAGCTGCCGAGCGGCGCCCCGCAGCTCCCGCCCGGCCCCGGCGGCCAGGGTGGCCCGCAGGGTCAGGGTCCGATGGGACAGGGCCCCATGGGCCAGGGTCCGATGCAGGGTCAGATGGGCCAGGGGCCCATGCAGGGCCAGATGCAGCAGATGGGCCAGGGCCCGATGCAGGGTCAGATGGGCCAGCCCCCCATGCAGCAGCAGATGGGCATGGGCGGACCGATGGGCGGCGGCATGCCGCAGCAGGGCCCCGGTGGCGACAGCGCCGCCCGTGTCCTCTCGCTGGCCCAGCAGACCGCCGACCAGGCGATCGCCGAGGCCCGTTCCGAGGCCAACAAGATCGTCGGCGAGGCCCGTTCGCGCGCCGAGGGTCTTGAGCGCGACGCCCGAGCCAAGGCCGACGCCCTGGAGCGGGACGCGCAGGAGAAGCACCGCGTCGCGATGGGCTCCCTGGAGTCCGCCCGCGCCACGCTGGAGCGCAAGGTCGAGGACCTGCGCGGCTTCGAGCGCGAGTACCGCACGCGCCTGAAGTCCTACCTGGAGTCCCAGCTGCGCCAGTTGGAGACCCAGGCCGACGACTCGCTGGCTCCGCCGCGCGCTCCGGCCGCCGCGTCGCTTCCGCCGTCCCCGGCGCCCTCGATGGCCCCGGCAGGCGCGAGCGCCCCGTCGTACGGCGGCCCGCAGGGCATGGGTGGCATGGGAGGCCCGGCTCCGGCCGGTCCGTCCTACGGCGGCCAGCAGCAGATGTCCCCGGCGATGACCCAGCCGATGGCTCCGGTCCGCCCGCAGGGCCCGTCCCCGATGGGCCAGGCACCCTCGCCGATGCGCGGTTTCCTGATCGACGAGGACGACAACTGACCGGCCTGTAGTACGCCTCAGGCGTCGGCAGCGTTCAAAGGGCGGGGCCCCCGGGATCTTCCGGGGGCCCCGCCCTTTTGCTTTCAGGGGCGCGGGGGCTGTATCGATGTGCGGCTCCGCCGCGTGGGCGCACGGCTTCCGGCCCGAACCGGGGCAACGAGAAGGGCCCAGCCTCCTCCACGGAGACCGGGCCCTTGCTCACACCAGCGGTGTCTACGCCTTACGCAGGCGGAACACCAGCGACAGCCCCTCGTCCGTGAACGGGTCGCCGTAACTGTCGTCCGCCTCGCCCTGGGCGAAGTCCGTCGCCAGCACCTCGTCGGCGATCAGCCCCGCGTGCTCGGCCAGCGCCGAGATGACCTCCGGGTCGGTCGAGGTCCAGCGCAGCGCGATCCGGTCGGCCACGTCCAGGCCGCTGTTCTTGCGGGCCTCCTGGATCAGCCGGATCGCGTCACGGGCCAGGCCCGCCTGCCGCAGCTCCTCGGTGATCTCCAGGTCGAGGGCGACCGTCGCACCCGAGTCGGAGGCCACGGACCAGCCCTCGCGCGGGGTCTCTGTGATGATCACCTCATCCGGAGCCAGCGTGATGGTCTCGCCGTCCACCTCGACGGTCGCCGTGCCCTCGCGCAGGGCGAGGGACAGGGCGGCCGCGTCGGCGTTCGCCACGGCCTTGGCCACGTCCTGGACGCGCTTGCCGAACCGCTTGCCCAGGGCGCGGAAGTTGGCCTTCGCCGTGGTGTCGACCAGCGAGCCGCCGACCTCGCTCAGCGAGGCGAGCCCCTCGACGTTCAGCTCCTCCGTGATCTGCGCGTGCAGTTCGCGGTCCAGGGCGGCGAAGCCCGTCGCCGCGATCAGCGCGCGGGACAGCGGCTGACGCGTCTTGACGCCCGACTCCGCGCGCGTGGCCCGTCCCAGCTCCACCAGGCGCCGTACGAGCACCATCTGCTTGGACAGCTCCGGGTCGATGACGGACAGGTCCGCCTCCGGCCACGAGGACAGGTGGACGGACTCCGGGGCGCCCGGGGTCACCGGGACGATCAGGTCCTGCCAGACCCGCTCGGTGATGAACGGGGTGAGCGGGGCCATCAGCTTGGTGACCGTCTCGACGACCTCGTGCAGCGTGCGCAGCGCGGCCTTGTCGCCCTGCCAGAAGCGGCGACGGGAGCGGCGGACGTACCAGTTGGAGAGGTCGTCGACGAACGCCGAGAGGAGCTTGCCTGCGCGCTGGGTGTCGTACGCCTCCAGAGCCTGCGTCACCTGGTCGGTGAGCGCGTGGAGTTCGGACAGCAGCCAGCGGTCCAGGACCGGGCGGTCGGCCGGCGCCGGGTCCGCCGCGCTCGGCGCCCAGTCGGACGTGCGCGCGTACAGGGCCTGGAAGGCGACCGTGTTCCAGTACGTCAGGAGCGTCTTGCGGACGACCTCCTGGATGGTGCCGTGGCCCACCCGGCGGGCCGCCCACGGGGAACCGCCCGCCGCCATGAACCAGCGCACCGCGTCCGCGCCGTGCTGGTCCATCAGCGGGATCGGCTGCAGGATGTTGCCCAGGTGCTTGGACATCTTGCGGCCGTCCTCGGCGAGGATGTGGCCGAGGCACACCACGTTCTCGTACGACGACTTGTCGAAGACCAGGGTGCCGATCGCCATCAGCGTGTAGAACCAGCCGCGGGTCTGGTCGATCGCCTCGGAGATGAACTGCGCCGGGTAGCGGGACTCGAACATCTCCTTGTTCTTGTACGGGTAGCCCCACTGCGCGAACGGCATCGAACCCGAGTCGTACCAGGCGTCGATGACCTCCGGCACGCGCGTGGCGCTCTCGCCGCACTGGGGGCAGGCGAAGGTGACCGCGTCGATGAACGGGCGGTGCGGGTCGAGGTTCGACTGGTCGGTGCCGGTCAGCTCGGTCAGCTCGGCGCGGGAGCCGACGACGGTGAGGTGGTCGTCCGCGCAGCGCCAGATCGGCAGCGGGGTGCCCCAGTAGCGGCTGCGGGACAGCGCCCAGTCGATGTTGTTGTTCAGCCAGTCGCCGTACCGGCCGTGCTTGACGGTGTCCGGGAACCAGTTGGTGTTCTCGTTCTCCTGGAGGAGACGGTCCTTGACGGCCGTGGTGCGGATGTACCAGGAGGGCTGCGCGTAGTACAGGAGCGCGGTGTGGCAGCGCCAGCAGTGCGGGTAACTGTGCTCGTACGGCACGTGCTTGAAGAGCAGGCCGCGGTCCTTGAGGTCCTCGGTGAGCTTTTCGTCGGCCTTCTTGAAGAAGACACCGCCCACCAGCGGGACGTCCTCGGCGAAGGTGCCGTTGGGGCGGACCGGGTTCACGACCGGCAGGCCGTACGCGCGGCAGACCTTGAGGTCGTCCTCGCCGAAGGCGGGGGACTGGTGGACCAGACCCGTGCCGTCCTCGGTCGTCACGTACTCCGCGTTCACCACGTAGTGGGCCGGCTCCGGGAACTCCACGAGCTCGAACGGACGTTGATACGTCCAGCGCTCCATCTCGGCGCCGGTGAAGGTCTCGCCGGTGGTCTCCCAGCCCTCGCCGAGGGCCTTGGCGAGCAGCGGCTCGGCGACGACGAGCTGCTCCTCGCCGTTCGTCGCCACGACGTAGGTGACCTCGGGATGGGCGGCGACGGCGGTGTTGGACACCAGCGTCCAGGGCGTCGTCGTCCACACCAGGAGCGCGGCACGACCGGCCAGCGGACCGGAGGTGAGCGGGAAACGGACGTACACGGAGGGGTCGACGACGGTCTCGTAGCCCTGCGCCAGCTCGTGGTCCGAGAGACCGGTCTGGTCGCGCGGGCACCAGGGGGCGACGCGGTAGTCCTGGACCAGCAGGCCCTTGTTGAAGATCTCCTTGAGCGACCACCAGACCGACTCGATGTACTCGGGGTCCATGGTCCGGTACGCGTCGTCCAGGTCGACCCAGTACCCCATGCGGGTCGTCAGCTCGGTGAAGGCGTCGGTGTGCCGGGTCACGGACTCGCGGCACTTGTCGTTGAACTCGGCGATGCCGTACGCCTCGATGTCCTGCTTGTCGGTGAAGCCGAGCTCCTTCTCGACCGCGAGCTCCACCGGGAGGCCGTGGCAGTCCCAGCCGGCCTTGCGGCCCACGTGGTAGCCGCGCATGGTCCGGAAGCGGGGGAAGACGTCCTTGAAGACGCGTGCCTCGATGTGGTGGGCGCCCGGCATGCCGTTGGCCGTGGGCGGGCCCTCGTAGAACACCCACTCGGGGCGACCCTCGGACTGGTCCAGGGTCTTGGCGAAGATCTTCTGCTCGCGCCAGAAGTCGAGCACGGCGTGCTCCAGCGCGGGCAGGTCGACCTGGGCGGGCACCTGGCGGTACGTCGGCGTTGTCATCAGCGAGCTTCCTCCGGCGGACTTTCTGCCTTCCGTCCGGAGGGACGAGAGCTACGAATTTCCGTACGCCGTGTGCGGCGCGCTCCCGCGGTACCACCCTCCTTGGCTCCCCGGTGCACCCTGCGCACCAATGAGCCCCCTCATTGGGGTCGCGATACCGGGTCTACTCGCCGCGGCCGGTCGGCTGCGGCTTTCTTCCGGCGGCTCCGGGGTGATCTTCACGTCGCGCTCGCCCCCGGGCTTCCACCGTCCCCGGGTCGCTCTGGGCTGCGTACGCCGCTACTCGTCCCCATCCACGCTTCTCGCTCCGCCCAGTGTACGGGCCCGCGCCGACAGCGGCCGACCGGTTTTGCGGGGGCCTCGGCGGGTGTTTCGCGCGGGAGCTTCCCGGCCTCCCGTCTGACTCGAATGGCGCTGAACGCGCGTTCGGTTTTCGGGCCGCCGGGCTCGGCGGATTACCCGGCGGGGAGCTGGGCACAACGCTTGAAGGCTTGCCGCGCGGGGCCGGAAGGGTGGACGAATCGGGCGGCGTGCCCCGTTGCCGCGGGACTCAAGTCGATTTATCGTCCCAGCACGATTCGCGTGCGTGATCACAAAATGTGAAGGGGCCGCGGCCATGGTGGCGAAGAAGACCGCAACGAAGAAGACCGCGGCGAAGAAGGCGGTCGCTACGAAGGCGGCTTCTTCGGAGAAGGCGACCGGTGTGAAGAGGACGACCGGTGCGAAGAAGACGACCGGTTCGAGGGCGACGACCGGCTCGGAGAAAGCGACCGGCTCGGGAAGAGCGACCGGTTCCGAGAAGGTGACCGGTTCGAAGAAGACGACGGTGAAGAGAACGGCCGCGAAGGCGACGGCCGCCGACGCGAAGAAGACGGCTGTGAAGAAAGCGGCCGTGAAGAAGACGGCAGCCCCGAAGGCGGCCGTCGCTCTGGACGACTCCCCGAAGGGGACCGCCACGAGGACGGCCGCGAAGTCGACCGCGAAGTCGACCACTACGAAGAAGCCGGCCGTGAAGCCGACCACCAGGTCGACGGCGACCGCCAGGACGACGAACAGCGCGAAGCGCACGAAGAGTGCGGCCAAGAAGGCAACGGCGGGCGCGGCGCGGGCCGCGGAGCAGACGGGAGCCACGACGGTGGTTGCGAAGAAGACTCCTGGCACGGCCACGGCGGCGAAGACACCGGTTCCGAAGGCGCGGCTCGCTGCGGCGGCGGGGCCGGGCGAGCTTGCGGTCCGCCCGGGCGAGGACCCCTGGACGCCGCAGGAGGTCGAGGAGGCCCGCACCGAGCTGCAGGCCGACGCCGAGCGGCTGAGCGAGGAGATCACGTCCACCGAGCGGGCCCTGGCCGGTCTGATGCGGGACTCCGGGGACGGCGCAGGCGACGACCAGGCCGACACCGGCACCAAGAACATCACGCGCGAGAGCGAGATGGCGCTCGCCGCCAACGCGCGCGAGATGCTCATCCAGACCGAGCGCGCCCTCGGGAAGCTGGACGCCGGCACCTACGGCCTCTGCGAGAACTGCGGGAACCCGATCGGCAAGGCGCGCATGCAGGCCTTCCCGCGGGCCACCCTGTGCGTCGAGTGCAAGCAGAAGCAGGAACGCCGGTACTGAGTGCCAGGACCAGGCGCCGGTACTGAACGCCGGTACAGAGGGTGCCGAGAGGTGTGCCGTACCCTCTTCCTCAGTCAGGTACCTAGGTTCGAGGGACTCACGTGGCAGAGGCGGAGCGCATCATCGGTACGCCGGATACCCCAGAGGCGGCGGGGGCCGAGCCGGAGCGGGGTGAGACCGCGCGCCCCAGGGGCAAGCGCCGGATCGCCGTGCTGTTCGTGGTGGCCGCGTTCGCGTACACCCTCGACCTGGTGAGCAAGCTGCTCGTGGTGGCCAAGCTGGAGCACCACGCGCCGATCGAGGTCTTCGGGGACTGGCTGGAGTTCCACGCGATCCGCAACCCCGGGGCCGCCTTCGGGTTCGGCGCGGCCTTCACGGTCATCTTCACGATGATCGCCGCCGCCGTGATCGTGGTGATCGCCCGGCTGGCCCGCAAGCTCTACAGCCTGCCCTGGGCGATCGCGCTCGGGCTGCTGCTGGGCGGCGCGCTCGGCAACCTCACGGACCGGATCTTCCGCTCGCCCGGCATCTTCCAGGGCGAGGTCGTCGACTTCATCGCGCCCAAGGGCTTCGCCGTCTTCAACCTCGCCGACTCGGCGATCGTGTGCGGCGGCATCCTGATCGTGCTGCTGTCGTTCCGGGGTCTGGACCCCGACGGCACCGTCCACAAGGACTGACCGCACCGGCTCGCGTAAGGCGGTGTCGGACCCGTCCGGCATACTCGACCGGGTGAGCACAGTTCCCGAGATCCGAAACCTGCCCGTGCCCGACGGCCTGGAGGGCGAGCGTGTCGACGCCGCCATCTCCCGCATGTTCGGCTTCTCCCGTACGAAGGCCGCCGAGCTGGCCTCGGCGGGGAAGGTCACGGTCGACGGCTCGGTGGTCGGGAAGTCCGAGCGCGTGCACGGCGGGGCCTGGCTGGAGGTCGAGATGCCGCAGGCGCCCGCGCCCGTGCAGATCGTCGCCGAGCCGGTCGAGGGCATGGAGATCGTCTACGACGACGACGACGTGATCGTGATCGTCAAGCCGGTCGGCGTCGCCGCCCACCCCAGCCCCGGCTGGACCGGTACGACCGTCATCGGCGGCCTGGCCGCCGCCGGGTACCGCATCTCCACCTCCGGTGCCGCCGAGCGCCAGGGCATCGTGCACCGCCTCGACGTCGGCACCTCCGGCCTGATGGTGGTCGCCAAGTCGGAGCGGGCGTACACCTCGCTGAAGCGCCAGTTCAAGGAGCGCACGGTCGACAAGCGCTACCACACGCTGGTCCAGGGCCACCCGGATCCGACGAGCGGCACCATCGACGCCCCCATCGGCCGCCACCCGAACCACGACTACAAGTGGGCGGTCACCGCCGAGGGCAAGCCGTCGGTCACGCACTACGACCTCATCGAGGCGTTCCGCGCGGCCTCCCTGCTCGATGTGAAGCTGGAGACCGGCCGCACCCACCAGATCCGCGTGCACATGGCAGCCCACCGGCACCCGTGCGTGGGCGACCTGACGTACGGCGCCGACCCGACGCTCGCCAAGCGGCTGCGTCTGACCCGCCAGTGGCTGCACGCCGTCCGGCTCGGCTTCGAGCACCCGGCCGACGGCCAGTGGGTGGAGTTCGCGAGCGAGTACCCGGACGACCTCCAGCAGGCCCTGGACCTGGTGCGCGAGGAGACGTACGCATGAGTCGGACGTCCTACGCGGTGCGCGTCGCCGAGGACCCGGCCGACCGTGAGGCCTGTTCCGCGGTGCGCAAGGAGGTCTTCGTCGTCGAGCAGGGCGTGCCCCAGGAGCTTGAGTACGACGAGTACGACGCCGTGGCGACGCATGTGCTCGCCGTGCGTGAGGACGGGCTGCCGCTGGGCACCGGGCGGCTGCTGTACGGCGAGGCGGCTGCCGCGAAGACCGACGGGGATCTCACCGTGGGCTCCCTGGGGCGGCTGGCCGTCACCAAGGAGGCGCGGGGGCTCGGGGTCGGGGTCGCGCTGGTGCGGGCCATCGAGGACGCGGCACGCGCGCGTGGGCTGGCCGCGGTCGACCTGCACGCCCAGACGCACGCGCTGGGGTTCTACGAACGGCTCGGCTACGAGGCGTACGGCCCGGAGTTCCCGGACGCCGGGATACCGCACCGGGCGATGCGGCGCTCACTTCACCAGCCGTAGGGCGTCGAAAAGGCTGGTCCGGCGGGTGGCGTGGCAGGCTGGGGCGTCCGCTGTGTGAACGTCGAGATCCCGCCGGAGCCCTGACCGTGGATCAATTGGCCCTGCTTTTCGTCCTGTTGCTCGGGGCCGTGGTGAGCGTCCCGCTGGGGGACCGGTTCGGTCTGCCGGCGCCGGTGCTCATGACGCTCCTCGGGATGGCCCTCGCGGTGGCCGACTTCGTGCCGAACGTGAACGTCCCGCCCGAGCTGATCCTGCCCCTGCTGCTGCCACCGCTGCTGTACGCGGCCGTACGGCGCACCTCCTGGCGGCAGTTCACCGCCAACATCCGGCCCATCTTCCTGCTCGCCGTCGCGCTCGTCTTCGTCACCACCCTCGCCGTGGCCTTCGTCGCGAGCGCGATCGTGCCCGGGCTGCCGATCGCCGCCGCCGTGGCGCTCGGCGCGCTGGTGGCGCCGCCCGACCCGGTCGCCGCGACCGCCGTCGCGGGCCAACTCGGGCTGCCGCGGCGGCTGGTGTCGATCCTGGAGGGCGAGGGCCTCTTCAACGACGTCACGGCCATCGTGCTGTACCACGTGGCGATCGCCGCGGCCGTGAGCGGATCGTTCAACCCCTGGCGCGCGGGGCTCGACTTCGTGCTGTCCGCCGTCGTCGCCGTGGCGATCGGACTGGCCCTGGGCTGGGCCGCGAACAAACTGATGTCGGTCCTGGACGACGCCACCCTGCAGATCGGGCTGACCCTCCTGGTGCCGTACGCCTCGTACGTCCTCGCCGACGAACTGCACGGCTCCGGTGTGCTCGCCGTACTCACCACCGCGCTGTTCCTCGCCGAGTACTCGCTCGGCGCCGACGACGTGCTGACCCGGCTCGCCGGGGCGACCGTGTGGGACGTGGTGGACACACTGGTCACAGGGGTCGCGTTCGGGCTCATCGGGCTGGAGCTGCACAACGCGATCCGTACGGCGTCCGGGCGGTGGGGCGAGATGCTCGGCTGGGCCGCCGCGATCGTCGGCGTCGTCGTGGTCGTACGGCTGGCGTGGCTGCTGCCGGCGACCTGGCTGACCAAACGGCTGCACGCCAAGCGGGACTACGACGAGGAGATCCCGACGTCCTGGCGGGAGACCGTGATCATGTGGTGGTCGGGGATGCGCGGGGTGGCGTCGGTCGCGCTGGCGCTGGCGATTCCGCTGACCATGGACGACGGGTCGGCGTTCCCCGACCGGGACGAGATCGTGTTCATCGCGTTCGGCGTGATCATGGCGACGCTGGTGTTGCAGGGGCTCACGTTGCCGTGGCTGGTGAAGCGGCTCGGGGTGCGGGCCGATGCCGACAGCGAGAAGGCCTTCGAGAAGGAGCTCGCGGTGCGGGCGGCGAAGGCCGCGAAGCGGCGGCTGCGGGAGATCGAGGACGTGGAGGAGTTGCCGGAGGAGGTGTCCGAGCAACTGCTGCGGCGGGCGTTCGACATCGGGGTGCGGATCTCTCCCGAGGTGGGGGACGGGGAGCGGCGGGAGGCGTACGAGAAGCGGGTGCAGCGGGTGAAACGGATGCGGCGGATCCAGTCGGAGATGATGAGCGCGGCGCGGCACGAGGTGCTGGCGGCGCGGAGCGAGCCGGGGGCGGATCCGGAGATCGTGGACCGGGTGCTTCGGCATCTTGACGTGCGCAGCCTGCGCTGAGTCCCTTGTACCGACATGGCAGTCGTGTAAACGCGCGAGAGGGCCACCCGGTTTCCTTTGTACGCTCGTGTTCATGGCTCGTAACGTCGTAATCAGTGGTGGTGGTACGGGAATTGGGCTCGCCGCGGCGCATGCCTTCGTGGCCGGTGGGGATCGGGTGTTGCTGCTCGGGCGGCGGCGTGAGGTGCTGGAGAAGGCCGGGGTGCCCGGGGCGCTGACGTATGCCGGGGATCTGAGTGAGCCCGAAGTGGTGCGCGGGGTCGCGCGGTTCGTCGCCGAGGAGTTCGGCACGGTGGATGTGCTGGTGCACAGCGCGGGTGGCAACGGGACGTTGGAACCCGGGAGCGGCAGCGGCGACGCGCTGGACGCCGTCGCGCACGACTGGACCGTCAACTTCCGCATCAACACCCTGAGCGCCGCGCTGCTGACCGAGGCCCTGAAGGCGCGGCTCGCGGAGCCGGGCGGGCGGGTGCTGTTCGTCAGTTCCATCGCCGCGTACCGGGGGTCGGGGAGTGGGGCGTACGGCGCGGCCAAGGCCGCGTTGCACCCGTACGCCCATGATCTGGCCCGGGATCTCGGGCCGCGCGGCATCACCGTGAACGTGGTCGCGCCCGGGTACATCGAGGACACGGAGTTCTTCGGGCCGGAGATCGCGGAGGCCCGGCGCGAGCGGATGATCCGCGACACGTCGACCGGGCGGGCCGGTACGCCCGGGGATGTCGCCGGGACGCTGCACTGGCTCGCCTCGCCGGCGGCGGGGCATGTCACCTCGCAGGTGATTCAGGTCAACGGTGGGGCTGAGCGGGGGCGTTGAGGGGAGTGCCGGACAGGTAGTTGGTTGGCCGCGGCGCCGTCTCGGCTGGGCGCGCAGTTCCCCGCGCCCCTAAAAGACCGGGCGTCGCCGCCGAAGCCGGCTTGAGCAGAAACCGCGCGACCAGCCCCCGATCCGTCACCCGCGCCCGGCCCCCGGCGGCTCATGAGCCGCCCGCCCCGCCCCGCCGTTGGGTGACGTGTCCTCGCCCGGTACCGGTGCCGCGTCCGCCGTGTTGACGCGGGGGAGGGCGTACGGGTGTTCCGCGTACAGCCAGCGGATCATCTGTTCGCGGACCGTGACCCGTACCGTCCAGATGTCGTCGGCGTCCTTGGCCGTGACCAGGGCGCGTACCTCCATGGTGTTGGGGGTGGTGTCGGTGACGACCAGGCCGTACTTGCGGCCGTCCCAGGCGGGGCAGGCGCGGAGGATCTCGCGGAGCTGTTCGCGCATCGCGTCGACGGGGGCCGAGTGGTCGACCTGGAAGTAGACGATGCCGGTCATCTGCGGGGTGCCGCGCGACCAGTTCTCGAACGGCTTGGACGTGAAGTACGACACCGGCATGGTGATCCGGCGTTCGTCCCAGGTCCGTACCGTGAGGAAGGTCAGGGTGATCTCCTCGATCGTGCCCCACTCGCCGTCCACGACGACGGTGTCGCCGATGCGGACCATGTCGCCGAAGGCGATCTGGAGCCCGGCGAAGAGGTTGGCGAGCGTGGACTGCGCGGCGACACCGGCGACGATGCCGAGGACGCCCGCCGAGGCCAGCAGCGAGGCGCCGGCCGCGCGCATCGCGGGGAAGGTGAGCAGCATCGCGGCCACCGCCACCACACCCACGATCGCGGCCACCACCCGCGTGATCAGCGTCACCTGGGTCCGCACCCGGCGGACCCGGGCCGCGTCGCGGGAGGCGCGGGCGTAGCGCGCGTACGACGACTCCACGACCGCCGCCGCGACCCTGATCATCAGCCAGGCCGTGGCGCCGATCAGCACCAGGGTCAGGGTCTGGCCGATGCCGATCCGGTGTTCCTCAAGGAGCTGCGCCTGGTCGTAGGAGCCTCTGAGGAAGGCCGCGCAGAGCAGTAGTTGGTAGGGGACGCGGCCTCGGCGCAGCAGGCCCCACAGGGTGGTGTCGTCGTGGCGGGCGTCCGCCTTGCGCAGCAGCAGGTCGGTGATCCAGCCGATGAGCAGCGTGAGGACCACGGAACCGCCGATGACGATCAGCGGGCGCAGCACGTTCTCCATGTGTCCGACCGTACTGGCACGATGGCTTCATGAACATCATGCTCTTCCACTCGACGTACGGACTCCGGCCGGCGGTCCGCGAGGCCGCCGACAGGCTGCGCGCCGCGGGCCACGAGGTGTGGACGCCGGACCTCTTCGAGGGGCATACGTTCGAGACGGTCGAGGAGGGCATGGCCTTCAACGACGGGATCGGCAAGGACGAGCTGCTGAAGCGGGCCGTGCTGGCCGCCGCTCCCTACTCGGAGCGCGGGCTCGTCTACGCCGGGTTCTCGCTCGGCGCCTCCGTCGCCCAGACCCTCGCCCTCGGCGACGAGAAGGCCCGCGGGCTGCTGCTTCTGCACGGCACCTCGGACATCGCGGTCAACGCTTCCGTCGACGACCTCCCGGTCCAGCTGCATGTCGCCGAGCCGGACCAGTTCGAGACCGACGACTGGCTCAGCTCCTGGTATCTCCAGATGGGCAGAGCGGGTGCGGATGTGGAGATCTACCGGTACGCCGGAGCCGGTCACCTGTACACCGACCCCGGCCTCCCGGACTACGACGAGGAGGCCGCCGAGGCCACCTGGCGGGTGGCCTCCGGCTTCCTGGAGACCCTCTGAAAAGACCTAGACCGGGTCGTACGTCCGCTCGACCTTCTGTGTGCCGCTGCGCGTGCGGTACGACCGCTCCCAGGACGAGGTCGCGGTGGCCGAGGTGCGGTCGGACAGGACGTAGTAGTCCATCTGCGCGCGGTCGGCTGTGATGTCGAGGACGCCGTAGCCGTGGCGGTCCGTGTCGACCCAGTGGACGTGCCGGTTGGCGAGCTGGATGAGCGGGGCGGCGAGCGCGGAGACCGTGCCCTCGGGCACCTTCACTATGTCGTCGAGGTTGTCGGAGGTCACCGAGGTGATCACGAACTCCGTCGCCGCGGACGCCGAGAGCGGGTAGGTGCCGGCGTCCACCGGTACGTCGTTGGCCCACGACATGTGGATGTCGCCGGTGAGGAAGACCGTGTTGCCGATCGCGTTCGAGCGCAGATGGGCGAGGAGTTCACGGCGGTCGTCGGTGTAGCCGTCCCACTGGTCGGTGTTGACGCCGATGCCGTCCTGCGGCAGGTCCAGCAGCTTGGCGAGCGGTTTGAGCAGGTCGGCCGTGAGCGAGCCGATGACGAACGGCGCGATCATCACCGAGTTGCCGACCAGCCGCCACTTGGTGTCCGACGCCTTCAACCCGGCCTTCAACCAGTCGAGTTGGGCGCGGCCCGTGATCGTACGGTCCGGGTCGTCGACCGCACCGCTGCCCGAACTCGCCTGCTGCGAACGGAAGGAGCGCAGGTCGAGGAGGGAGAGGTCGGCCAGTTTGCCGAAGCGCAGGCGGCGGTAGGTGGTGCCCGCGATGGCCGGGCGGACCGGCATCCACTCGAAGTACGCCTGTTTCGCGGCTGCTTGGCGCGCCGTCCAGGTGCCCTCGGCGCCCTCGGTGTGGTTGACCGCGCCGCCCGACCAGGCGTTGTCCGCGAACTCGTGGTCGTCCCAGATCGCGATGACCGGCGCCTTCAGGTGCAGTGCCTGGAGGTCGGGGTCGGTCTTGTACCTGCCGTGCCGGGTGCGGTAGTCGGCGAGCGTGATGATCTCGTTCAGCGGCGCGTGCGGCCGGACGACCGTGCCGCGCGCCGCGTACTCGCCGGACTTGTACTCGTAGATGTAGTCGCCCAGGTGCAGCCAGGCGTCGAGGTCGTTCCTGGCCGCGAGATGGCGGTACGACGAGAAATAGCCCGCCTCCCAGTTGGCGCAGGTGACGACGCCGAAGCGGAGGCCGGTCACGTTGGCGTCGGTCGCCGGCGCGGTGCGGGTGCGCGCCGCCGGGGAGTCGGTGCCGCCGGCCGAGAAGCGGAAGAAGTAGTCGGTGGCCGGGGCCAGGCCGCGGATGTCGGCCTTGACGGTGTGGTCGGAGGCGGCGGTCGCGGTGAGCGAGCCCCTGGAGACGATGTTCGTGAACGCCTTGTCGGTGGCGACGGTCCAGCTCACCTCGGTGTCCGGGCCGAGCCCAGAACCGGGGACCGCCTCGCTCGTGGGCGTCACCCGGGTCCACAGCAGGACGCCGTCCGGGAGCGGGTCCCCGGAGGCGACCCCGTGCAGGAAGGCGGGCGCCTCGGTCGCGGCCCCCGCGGGCAGCGCGGCGACGAGCGGGCCGGCCAGCACGGCGGTGGCGGCAGCGGCCTTGACGACCGTACGGCGGCGCGGGAAGGGCGAGTTGGCGCCCTCGGTTGCTCTGTATCGACTGGTCACGAGCGAACAGGTTACTGACCGGTATTAACAACAGCGGGCGAACTCGTAAAAGTTCGCCCGCTGTTGTACCGCGCGTCTCGTAAAGGGGTGCCGGCCGGCTCAGGCCTTGAGGGCCGCCGTGATCGCCGTGTTGAAGTCGGCCACCGTCATCGGCGCGTTCGTGCCGTCCGAACCGGTCAGCGTCTTGCCGTCCATCTTCAGGGTCGGGGTGCCGGTGACCCCGCTCTTGTCGAAGGTGGCGGACATGTCCAGCGCCCACTTGTCGTAGGTGCCGTCCTTCACGGCCTTCTGGAAGGCCGCGTTGTTCTTCAGGGCGGGGACCGTGTTCGCGACCTTGATCAGGTACGAGTCGTCCTTGAACTTGTCGGTCGTCTCGTCCGGGTGGTACTTCGTCGAGTAGAGCGCGGTCTTGTACTCCAGGAACGCCTCGGGGCTGACGTTCAGCGCGGCGCCCATGGCGCTCAGCGCGTTCTTGGAGCCCTCGCCGTTGTCCTTGTTGTCGATGAACGTGGCGCCGACGTACTGGATCTTGAACTTGCCGGCGTCCCAGTCGCTCTTCACGGTCGAGCCGACGGTCTGCTCGAACTGGGCGCAGATCGGGCAGCGCGGGTCCTCGTACATGACGAGGGTCTTCTTGGCGGTGCTCTTGCCGAGGACGACGGTCGTGCCGTTGGTGCCGGTGGTGTTGGCCGGCTTGACGAGCTTGTCGTCCTTCGCCGCCTCCCAGTAGCCGGGCTTGTTGCCCTGCACGACCGCGTAGCCGATGCCGCCGGCTATCGCGAGGACGCCGACGACCGAACCGGCGACTATCAGCTGCCGCCTGACCTTCGCGCGCTTGGCCTCGCGCTCGCGCTCGGCGCGCAGCCGCTCACGGGCCGCCGTCTTCGCCGCCGCGCTGTTCCGCTTGCTCATGGTGGTGATCTCCATCAGGGACGCGCACAGGGTGTGCGCGGAATACGTATGGGGGGACTACACAGGGGTGCTCGTGGTGCTCGGTGCGTGCGGTGTCGTTCAGACCGCGAGAAGGAGCGAGCACGGCGGTCCACGCCGTCCCAGGGAGTGCACCAGCAGCCGCTCACGGGCGCCGGCGCCGCGGTGCGTGGTGCGCGGCAGCCGGCCGACCAGCAGGGTGCGCCGGCCCGTCATCGCGGTCACGGCGAGCAGCAGCGGCCGGAAGCCCACCGCCGTCGCCGCGCGCAGCAGTTCGGTCAGCGCGCGCTCGCCGCGGCGCAGATACGCGGCGGCCAGCAGCCCGATGCCGATGTGCGCGCCGAGCAGCAGCCAGGCGGCGGTGGCGTCGGTGTGCGCGAGCAGCGCCGCCGCCTGCTGGGGGTTGTCGGTCATCCGGGCCAGCGGGGTGCCCACGCTGCCGCCGCTGCACAGTACGTCCAGGCCGACCGCGCGCAGCGGTCCGGCGACCGGGCCGCCCGCCCTGCCGTAGCAGGCGTGCTGGCCGGTGGTGAAGACCGTGTCGGCGGCCAGTTCGAGCGGGATCAGCAGGGCGGCGATCCGGCCGAAGCCGCGCTCGCGGCCCGCCAGCGCGTACGCGAGGACGAACACGGTGGCCGCGATCGCGGCCACCGTGCCGAACGGAAGGGGAACCCGGGACAGCAGCACGTGCGACGCGGTGCTGAGCGTCACGACCAGTGCCGTGAACAGCGCCGCGCGTACGGCCCTGAGCTGGATCCCGGATATGTCCATAGCGGAGTGAGTGTGTCATGCGCTCCGGTAAGGGACCCTTAAAGGGTTCCTGTGAGCGTACGGATGGTTACAGACCCGGAATCCGGCCGTTGCGGAACAGGTCGACGAAGATCTGGTGGTCACCGCGCGCGCGTGTGCCGTAGTCGTGCGCGAAGTCCACGAGCACGCCCGCGAAGCCGTCCTCGTCGGCCGCGATCGCCGCGTCGATGGCCCGCTCGGTGGAGAACGGCACCAGGGACTCCCCGGACTGGTCGTCGGCCGCCGCGTGCATGGTGGCCGTGGCCCGCCCGAGGTCGGCGACGACGGCGGCGATCTCCTCCGGGTCGTCGATGTCGCTCCAGTCCAGGTCCACCGCGTACGGCGACACCTCGGCGACCAGCTGCCCCGAGCCGTCCAGCTCGGTCCAGCCCAGCCACGGGTCCGCGTGCGCCTGGAGGGCGCGCTGCGAGATCACCGTGCGGTGGCCCTCGTGCTGGAAGTAGTCCCGGATCGCCGCGTCCGTGATGTGCCGCGAGACGGCCGGCGTCTGGGCCTGCTTGATGTAGATCACGACGTCGTTCTCCAGGGCGTCGCTGTTGCCCTCAAGGAGGATGTTGTACGACGGCAGCCCCGCCGAGCCGATGCCGATCCCGCGGCGGCCGACGACGTCCTTCACGCGGTACGAGTCCGGGCGGTCCAGGGAGGACTCGGGGAGCGTCTCCAGGTAGCCGTCGAAGGCCGCGAGGACCTTGTAGCGGGTGGCCGCGTCCAGCTCGATGGAGCCGCCGCCCGACGCGAACCGGCGCTCGTAGTCGCGGATCTCCGTCATCGAGTCCAGCAGCTCGAAGCGGGTCAGCGAGCGGGCCGTGCGCAGCGCGCCCAGCAGCGGGCCGTCGGCCGTGTCCAGAGTGAACGGCGGCACCTCGTCGCTCTTCGCGCCGGTCGCCAGCGCGTGCACCCGCTCGCGGTAGGCGCCCGCGTAGATCTTCACCAGCTCGGTGATCTGCTCGTCGCTGAGCGCCTTCGCGTACCCGAGGAGCGCAATGGAGGCCGCGAAGCGCTTCAGGTCCCAGGTGAACGGGCCGACGTACGCCTCGTCGAAGTCGTTGACGTTGAAGACCAGGCGGCCGTTGGAGTCCATGTACGTGCCGAAGTTCTCGGCGTGCAGGTCGCCGTGGATCCACACGCGCGAGGTGCGGTCGTCCAGGTACGGGCCGCCGCGCTTCTCGGCATCGAGGTCGTGGTAGAAGAGGGCCGCCGTGCCCCGGTAGAAGGCGAAGGCGGAGGCCGCCATCTTCCGGAACTTCACGCGGAACGCGGCCGGGTCGGCGGCCAGGAGCTCGCCGAAGGCGGTGTCGAAGACGGCGAGGATCTCCTCGCCGCGGTGCTCGTCGTTGAGCTGCGGAACCGACATCGCTCTGTGCCTCCTGGTACGGGTGGTACGTGACATGTGACGGGTCTGTCGTCACCTTCCAACGCTCGAAGGTACGTGGGAGTGCCCGCCTTGTGTCAGTGGGCAGGCATAGGATTCGGTCTCGTCCCCCCAGACCGTCCGCTGCTCTTTGTCGATCGTTTCCCCTGTTATCCCTGGAGGCCAAGCCGTGTCAAAGCCGCCGTTCACGCACCTGCATGTCCACACCCAGTACTCGCTGCTGGACGGTGCCGCGCGGCTGAAGGACATGTTCAACGCGTGCAACGAGATGGGCATGACCCACATCGCGATGTCCGACCACGGCAACCTCCACGGGGCGTACGACTTCTTCCACACGGCGAAGAAGGCGGGCGTCACGCCGATCATCGGCATCGAGGCGTACGTCGCCCCCGAGTCCCGGCGGAACAAGCGCAAGATCCAGTGGGGCCAGCCGCACCAGAAGCGCGACGACGTGTCCGGTTCCGGTGGTTACACCCACAAGACGATCTGGGCGGCGAACAAGACGGGCCTGCACAACCTCTTCAAGCTCTCCTCGGACGCGTACGCCGAGGGCTGGCTCCAGAAGTGGCCGCGCATGGACAAGGAGACCATCTCCCAGTGGTCCGAGGGGCTCATCGCCTCCACCGGCTGCCCCTCGGGCGAACTCCAGACCAGGCTGCGCCTCGGGCAGGAGGAAGAGGCCCTGAAGGCGGCGGCCGAGTACCAGGACATCTTCGGCAAGGACCGCTACTTCCTGGAGCTGATGGACCACGGCATCGAGATCGAACGCCGGGTCCGTGACGGCCTGTTGGACATCGGCCGCAAGCTCGGCATCCCGCCCCTGGTGACGAACGACTCGCATTACACGTACGCGCACGAGGCGACCGCCCACGACGCCCTGCTCTGCATCCAGACCGGCAAGAACCTCTCCGACCCGGACCGCTTCCGCTTCGACGGCACCGGCTACTACCTGAAGTCCACCGACGAGATGTACGCCGTGGACTCCTCGGACGCCTGGCAGGAGGGCTGCCGCAACACCCTCCTGGTCGCCGAACAGATCGACACCACCGGCATGTTCGAGGCCAAGAACCTCATGCCGAAATTCGACATCCCGGACGGCTACACCGAGGTCACCTGGTTCAAGGAGGAAGTGCGCCTCGGCATGGAGCGCCGCTTCCCCGGCGGCGTCCCCGACGACCGCCAGAAGCAGGTCGACTACGAGCTGGACGTCATCATCCAGATGGGCTTCCCGGGCTACTTCCTCGTGGTCGCCGACTTCATCATGTGGGCCAAGAACAACGGCATCGCGGTCGGCCCCGGCCGAGGCTCCGCGGCCGGCTCGATCGTCGCGTACGCCCTGGGCATCACCGACCTCGACCCGATCCCGCACGGCCTGATCTTCGAGCGGTTCCTCAACCCCGAGCGCGTCTCCATGCCCGATGTCGACATCGACTTCGACGAGCGCCGACGCGTCGAGGTGATCAGGTACGTGACGGAGAAGTACGGCGCCGACAAGGTCGCCATGATCGGCACCTACGGCAAGATCAAGGCCAAGAACGCGATCAAGGACTCCGCGCGCGTGCTGGGCTACCCGTACGCGATGGGCGACCGGCTCACCAAGGCGATGCCCGCCGACGTCCTCGGCAAGGGCATCGACCTCTCGGGCATCACCGACCCCAAGCACCCGCGCTACGGCGAGGCGGGCGAGATCCGCGGGATGTACGAGAACGAGCCGGACGTCAAGAAGGTCATCGACACCGCCAAGGGCGTCGAGGGCCTGGTCCGGCAGATGGGTGTGCACGCCGCCGGCGTCATCATGTCCAGCGAGCCCATCGTCGACCACGCCCCGATCTGGGTGCGGCACACGGACGGCGTGACCATCACGCAGTGGGACTACCCGCAGTGCGAGTCGCTCGGCCTGATCAAGATGGACTTCCTGGGGCTGCGCAACCTCACGATCATGGACGACGCCGTGAAGATGGTGAAGTCCAACAAGGGCATCGACCTGGAGATGCTCGCCCTCCCGCTGGACGACCCGGCGACGTACGAACTGCTGTGCCGCGGCGACACGTTGGGCGTGTTCCAGTTCGACGGCGGTCCGATGCGATCGCTGCTGCGCCAGATGCAGCCCGACAACTTCGAGGACATCTCCGCCGTCTCGGCCCTCTACCGGCCCGGCCCGATGGGCATGAACTCGCACATCAACTACGCCGAGCGCAAGAACAAGCGCCAGGAGATCACCCCGATCCACAAGGAGCTGGAGGAGCCCCTTGAGGAGGTCCTCGCGGTGACCTACGGGCTGATCGTGTACCAGGAGCAGGTGCAGAAGGCTGCCCAGATCGTCGCCGGTTACTCGCTCGGCGAGGCCGACATCCTGCGCCGCGTGATGGGCAAGAAGAAGCCCGAGGAACTGGCGAAGAACTTCACCATCTACCAGGCGGGCGCCCGGAAGAACGGCTACAGCGACGAGGCGATCCAGGGCCTGTGGGACGTCCTGGTCCCCTTCGCCGGCTACGCGTTCAACAAGGCGCACTCCGCCGCGTACGGCCTGGTCTCGTACTGGACCGCCTACCTGAAGGCCAACTACCCGGCCGAGTACATGGCGGCGCTCCTCACCTCGGTCAAGGACGACAAGGACAAGTCCGCGATCTACCTGAACGAGTGCCGGCGCATGAAGATCAAGGTGCTCCCGCCGAACGTCAACGAGTCGGTGCACAACTTCGCCGCCCAGGGCGACGACGTGATCCTCTTCGGCCTGGAGGCCGTCCGCAACGTCGGTACGAACGTGGTCGACTCGATCATCAGGTCCCGCAAGGCGAAGGGGAAGTACGCCTCGTTCCCCGACTACCTGGACAAGGTCGAGGCCGCCGCCTGCAACAAGCGCACCACCGAATCCCTCATCAAGGCAGGCGCGTTCGACACCCTCGGGCACACCCGCAAGGGCCTGACCGCGCACTTCGAGCCGATGATCGACAACGTGGTGGCGGTCAAGCGCAAGGAGGCCGAGGGACAGTTCGACCTCTTCGGCGGCATGGGCGAGGAGGACACCAGCGAGCCCGGCTTCGGACTCGACGTGGAGTTCACCACCGACGAGTGGGAGAAGACCTATCTCCTCGCCCAGGAGCGGGAGATGCTCGGCCTGTACGTCTCCGACCACCCGCTGTTCGGCCTGGAGCACGTGCTGTCCGACAAGGCCGACGCGGGCATCGCCCAGCTCACCGGAGGTGAGCACGCGGACGGCGCGGTCGTCACCATCGGCGGCATCATCTCGGGCCTCCAGCGCAAGATGACCAAGCAGGGCAACGCCTGGGCGATCGCCACCGTCGAGGACCTCGCGGGCTCCATCGAGTGCATGTTCTTCCCGGCGACCTACCAGCTGATCTCGACCCAACTCGTCGAGGACACCATCGTGTTCGTCAAGGGCCGCCTCGACAAGCGCGAGGACGTGCCCCGCCTGGTCGCCATGGAGATGCAGGTCCCGGACGTGTCGAACGTGGGCACCAACGCGCCCGTGATCCTCACCATCCCGGCGACCAGGGTCACCCCGCCCATGGTCAGCAGGCTCGGCGAGATCCTCAGCCACCACCGCGGCGACAGCGAGGTCCGCATCAGGCTCCAGGGCCCCACCAAGACGACGGTCCTGCGCCTGGACCGGCACCGGGTCAAGCCCGACCCGGCCCTGTTCGGCGACCTGAAGGTGCTGCTCGGCCCGGCCTGCCTGGCGGGCTGAGCAACGGACTCGCAGAAGTGACTGAGGGGCGCATCCGCCAACGGATGCGCCCCTCAGTCACTCAACGACCCTTGATACGGGCCTCAGTTGTGGCCGAAGCGCTTCTGTTTGCCCTTGCGGGCCATGTCGCTCGGCGTCGCCTGGGATATGCGCTGTTCGGCCTGTGCCTCCATCGAGGACGACGTGGCCTGCTCCTGGGCGCGCTCCGACTGCGGCTGCTTACGGTCACGGTGCTTGTTCTTGGCCATGGTGATCTGCCTCCTGAGGGGGATCTAGGGGCCAGAGACGCGACCAGATTCACATAGGCTGACGAAGAACGCATTTCGGATAATTACCGTGTGTGACATGGTTGATGCGAGAGAGAAGCCCCGAAACGCCACGCCGAAGATCGAGTTCGGGCCGTTAACCCCTGCGCGGTCGGGCAGACTCGAAGCAAGCCCGAAGCACAACCGACCGGGAAGAGGGTGAGTCGCGTGGACCGCTGCATCGTCCTGGTGGACGCCGGGTATCTGCTGGGGGCGGCGGCCAGTCTCCTCGCCGGAGAGCCCTCGCGTTCCCGGATCACCGTCGATCACGCCGCCCTCATCCAGGGCCTGCGCGAGCGCGCCGAGTCCGACACGGAGCGGCCCCTGCTCCGCATCTACTGGTTCGACGGCGCCCCCGACCGCGTCCCGCAGCCCGAGCACCGCAGGCTGCGCGTGATGCCCCGCGTGACCGTCCGCCTCGGCGCCCTGACCCGCAGCGACGGCCGCTGGGCGCAGAAGGGCGTCGACGCCGCCATGCACGCCGAACTGACCGAGCTGGCCCGCAACCGCGCCTGCTCCGACGTCGTCCTCGTCACCGGCGACGGCGACCTGCTGCCGGGCATGATGGCCGCCAAGGAGCACGGCGTCGCCGTACACCTGTGGGCCGTGCAGGCCGCCGACGGGGACTACAACCAGTCCGAGGACCTGGTCGCCGAGGCCGACGAGCGGCGGGTGCTGGACCGGACGTGGATCACCAAGGCCGTACGGGCGAAGGACCTCGGCGGGGTGTGCGCGCCGCAGCCCGTGCCCCGGCCGGAGATCGCGGCGATCCTGTCCGCGCCGCTGCCCGAGTCGGCGCCGGCGACACGTGAGCGGCCCGTCGAGGACGGCGAGCACGCGGCCGCCGAGGCGGGTTCGGAGAACGGCACGCAGGAGCGGGTGCCCGCGCCCAAGGGCGTGCCCACCCCGAAGGACCTGGCGAGCCTGAAGGCCCCGGGGGCCGCCGCGCCGGCGCAGCATCCCGCGAGCGCGACCCTGCGCTGGTCCTCCGACAAAGGGTGGGTCGACCGGCCGGGCGGGGCCGCCGAGCCGCCCGAGGTCGCCTCGATGCCGACGCTGGCGCAGCTGACCACCGCCGAGCAGCGCTGGGCCGACCGCGAGGAGGACATCACCACGGTCGGCGGCGACCCCTTCGAGGTCGGGCAGGTGTTCGCCCGCCGGTGGATGGGCCGCCTCGGCGACCAGGGCGCCCACCTGCAGAAACTCTCCGGAATGTACCCCCGCGTCCCGCACCGCATCGACGGGGAACTGCTGCGCTACGCGGCCCGCTTCGGACTCCTCGCCCACAAGGACGACCAGATCGACGAGCACGACCGGTACGCGATCCGCGCCGGGTTCTGGCGCGAGATCGACGTCCGCACGGCGGCCGAGCACGCCCCCGCGGGGGATTGACGCTCTTTACCGGGGTATTTGCGGTTCTCGACCCACCCGCGAACGGGCGGGGGCCGCGGACCCCGTAGTCTCGTCCCTTGTGAGTACGCGCGCGGGACAGGCACTTCGACACGGTGGGGATGTCGTGTGCGCGGTGCGCGGACTCAGCAAGACCTACCCGGCGGTGCGCGGACGGCGCGGTGCGCCGGGCACCCCCGAGGTGCGGGCCACCGACGCGGTGACCCTCGACATCCGCCGGGGCGAGATCTTCGGACTGCTCGGACCCAACGGCGCCGGCAAGTCCACCCTCGTACGCCAGCTCACCGGGCTGATGCGGCCCGACGCCGGCAGCGTTGAGATCCTCGGGCACGACATCGTGCGCCACCCGGAGCGGGCCGCGCGGATCCTCGCCTACCTCGGCCAGGAGTCCACCGCGCTCGACGAACTGACCGTGTCCCTCGCCGCCGAGACCACCGCCCGGCTGCGCGGCCTGGACCTGCGCCAGGCTCGGGCCGAACGGGACGCCGTACTGGACGAGTTGGGTCTTACGGCCATTGCCGGACGGCCGCTCAAGAAGCTGTCCGGCGGGCAGCGGCGGCTGGCGTGTGTGGCCGCCGCGCTGGTCGGGGAGCGCCCGCTGCTGGTGCTCGACGAGCCGACCACCGGGATGGATCCGGTGGCGCGCAGGGCCGTGTGGGCCGCCGTCGACCGGCGCCGGGCCGAGCGCGGGTCCACCGTGCTGCTCGTCACCCACAACGTCATCGAGGCCGAGACGGTCCTCGACCGGGTCGCCGTTCTCGACCAGGGCCGGGTCATCGCCTGCGACAGCCCCGCCGGGCTCAAGGAACAGGTCGCCGGAGAGGTCCGGGTCGAGCTGGTGTGGCGGGAGAAGCCGCCGCTGGACGTCCCGGAGGTCGCCGCGCTGCGGGACCGGGCCGTCGAGTCCGGCCGCCGCTGGACGCTCAGGCTCGCCCCCGAGGAGGCCCGGGTGGCCGTCGCCACGGTGACCGGAGGGGCCGCCTTCGCCGCCCTGGACGACTTCACCCTGGCCACGCCCAGCCTGGAGGACGTCTATCTGACCCTGGGCGGAAACGGACAGGGGCTGGTGAAGGCATGAGTACACGAGCTGTCGTATCCGTATGGGACAGGGCGACTGCCGGCGTCGAGAGGAGCAGCGCGACGTGAGTGTCGTATCCGCCGATGTTCTGCCGAGTGGCCCGCTGGCCGTGCCACAGGCCGCCGGGGCAGGCGCTGCCGAGCTGGGGCCGAAGGCGCGGCTGTGGCCCTCGCTGGCCGCTGTGTACCGGGCGCAGCTGTCCCGGGCGCGGGTCGCGCGGATCCCGCTGCTGTTCGTGGCGACCTTCCAGTCGGTCGGCATCCTGATCATGATGCGCGGGGTCGTCGACGGCGGCAGCCACGACGCCCGGTTCGTCGTCGCGGGGTCGTCCGTGCTGGTCGTCGCCTACGTCGGGCTGAACCTCCTCGCGCAGTACTTCGGGCAGCTGCGCGGCAGCGGCGGGCTCGACCACTACGCCACCCTGCCGGTGCCGCCCGCCGCCGTCGTGCTCGGCGCCGCGGGCGCGTACGCCTCCTTCACCGTGCCGGGGACCGCGCTCACCGCTGTCTTCGGATGCGTGCTGTTCGGGCTGCCGATGGGCAACATCTGGATCCTCGCGGCGGTGATCCCGCTGGCCGGAGCCGCCCTCGCCGGGCTCGGCGCGGCTCTGGGGCTGCTTGCGCCTCGCCCCGAACTCGCCACGCTGCTCGGGCAGTTGGGCATGTCCGCTGCTTTGCTGCTGGGTGTGCTGCCGGCCGACCGGATGCCCGACGCGGTGCGGTTCCTGCGGGACCTGGTGCCCTCGACCTACGGCGTCGAGGCCTTCGCGCAGACCTTCGCGGCGCACCCCGACTGGGCGCTCGTCCTCGGTGACCTCGCCGTATGCGCCGCGGTCGGCGTCGTTTCGCTGGCCGTCGCCGCCTGGGCCTACCGCCGGGCTGCCGTCCGGTGACGCGCCGCACAGCCGGGCCTGGCACGATGGCGTTGTGACCGCACCGCTGACTCCGCCTCCGCCGCCGCGTGACCAGTCCCCGCACGACCCGTGGCAGCCGCCGGGTGACCCGGGTACCCCGGGCGCCGGATACCCCGTGCACGGCCCACAGGACGCGTCCTACGGCTCTGACGGGCCCGGAATGAAGACCGAGCTGATCGAGGCCGCCGTCGCCACGGTCGTCGTCGCGCTCGGCGGGGTGCTGCTCGGGCTGCTGTGGTGGTGGCTGGCGCCGCATGTGCCGCTGGTCGGGGACGTGGTCGACAAGAGCTGGGTCGTCTACCTCAAGGACTCCGAGGGGGAGCAGGCGGTGGGGGTGGACGGAACGTTCACTCTGCTCGCGGTGGGTTTCGGGGTGCTCAGCGCCCTCGCCGCGTTTCTGCTGCGGCGGCGTGGGGGAGTGCCGCTGGTGGTCGCGCTGACCGTGGGTGGGCTGCTGGCCTCGCTGCTCGCGTGGCGGCTGGGGATGTGGCTGGGGCCGACGAAGGACGTGCTCGCGCATGCCAAGTCCGTGGGCAAGGGGGTTACGTTCTCGGCGCCGCTGAAGTTGGGGGCGAAGGGGGCGGTGCTGGCCTGGTCCATCGCCGCGCTGGTTGTTCATCTGGGGCTGACCGCGTTGTTCGGGCCGCGGGATCCTGAGCCGCACGGTGTTCCGACCGACGGGTACGGGGCGCCGCTGTCGTAGGGGCGGGGGGTTTCTTCGCCCCCGCCGCCCCTACCCGTCCCGTCACTGGGGGCTCTGCCCCCAGACCCCCGATCGGCCCTGAAGGGGCCTCGTCCTCAAACGCCGGACGGGCTGGATATAGCCGACCCGCGTTTCTATGCCGGCCGGTGTCCGTGGTTCGAGCGGCGTTTCTTGATGCGCCACTTTCGTTTCCTGGTTTTCTTCGACATGCCCCTTGTACTTAACACGCACGGCCGATGGGGGCCAGTACTGCTGCTGTGAGGGTGGCGAGGTCGCCGGGGGAGAGTTCTACCTCCAGGCCGCGGCGGCCCGCCGAGACGCAGATCGTGGGGTGGACGGTGGCCGAGTCGTCGAGGACCGTGCGGAGTTTTTTGCGCTGGCCGAGCGGGGAGATGCCGCCGCGGACGTAGCCCGTGGTGCGTTCGGCGAGGGTCGGGTCGGCCATCGCGGCGCGCTTGCCGCCGACCGCCGCTGCCAGGGCCTTCAGGTCCAGTTGGCCTGCTACCGGGACCACGGCCACCGTCAGCGCGCCGTCCACGTCCGCGACCAGTGTTTTGAAGACGCGGTCGGGGGAGACGCCCATCGCCTCGGCCGCCTCCTCGCCGTAGGACGGGTGGGCGGGGTCGTGGTCGTAGGCGTGCACCTCGTACGGCACTCCGGCGGCCGTCAGGGCGACGGTCGCCGGGGTGCCGCCGGACTGGGGCTGTTGTTGCTTCCTGGACTTCTTCGCCATGGTGGGTCTCAGTTCAGGCTCGTCGGGTTGCGCGTCAGGTCCGAGGCGGGCAGGGACGGCAGGTTGCGGATGATGGCCGTCTCGGAGCGCAGGAGCTTCAGCTCGTCGCGCAGGCGGGAGGCGGTGTCGGGGGCCTGGAGCAGGCGTTGTTTCGTCGCCGTGTCGAGCATCATCGCGGCGGCGACCAGGTAGGAGACCACCGCCGGTTCGTCGGGGAGTTCCGCGTCGCCGGTCGACAGGGAGCGTTCGCGGGCGCCCGCGAGGCGCTTCTGGTACTGGCGGAACGCGCGTAGCACGCCCTCCGCAAAGGCGCCCGCCTCGTCGCCCTTCTCCTCGGGCAGCTCCTCCAGCTCGGCCGTCAGGAACGGGCCCGAGGCGTCGACGGTGAGCAGCCGCATCCGGGTCGTGCCCGTCGCCAGCACCTCGAAGGTGCCGTCGGCGCGCTCGCGGATGGTGGCCGCGTCGGCGACGCAGCCCACGGAGTGGAAGGCCTTGAGCGGGTCGGGGCCGAAGCCTGCCGTGGGCCCGCGTTCGGGCACGGCGGTCTGGTCCGGCATGCCCTGGGCGGTCTGGGCCACCTCGTGGCCGTCACGGATGGCGACGACGGCGAATCGGCGCGGTTCCTCCTCGGGGGTCTTGAGCAGTTCGCGCATCATGGCGCGATAGCGCTCCTCGAAAATGTTCAGAGGAAGCACGAGCCCCGGGAACAGAACCGAGTTCAGGGGGAAGAGCGGCAGCCGGACGGTGGTCACGGCGCAAAAGCCTAGTGGTCGCCGGAGCGGGCGCGACCGTCGTGCTCACTCCGTGGATACGGCGGCGCGTCCTCGAAGCCCCACGGCTGCCGCGGAACCGCCGCGAGACCGGGCGGAACCGGCCCGCCCAGGGGCAGTTGCGAGGCCACCGCGATCCGCACCCCGTCGCGCACCTCCAGGAACTGGCCGAGCGGGTCGTCCGAGATCCGGTCCCAGGGGAAGGACGTGGCGTACGGGCCGATCAGGCGCAGCTGGTCGAGGGCGTCCGGCCAGCGTTCGAGGCGGATCAGGACGTAGACCAGCAGGTTGCGGACCTCGGCGGGCCAGGGGTCGGCCGTCGCGTAGCCGACCGAGAGGGCGATCGCGAGGTCGGCCGCCGCGTCCAGCCGGGCGCGCGGCACCGCGGCGCCGCAGCCGTCGGTCAGACAGGCGAAGGCGGCCCGCACCGGCAGCGCCTGGACGAGCGAGCAGGGCAGGGCGTCCTGCGCGGCCCGTTCGGCGAAGTCGAAGCACTCGCGGTGGGAGGACCGCGAGGTGTGGGGCGTGTCGTCCCACTCGGCGCGGCAGGCGGCCGAGAGGTACTGGAGGGCGGCCACATGGCAGCCGTAGTGGTGCGGGGAGCGGCGGACCGCCTCGCCCCACAGCCGTTCGAAGGCGGCGTGTCCGGCGTGGGTGCCCCGCGCGTGGTCGAGCGCGATCCGCCAGGGCACCGGGTCGCGCGGTTCGGCCTCGGCCGCCGCGGTGATCAACGGGCCGAGTTCGCCGAGCAGTTCGGCACGGGCCGGTGACTCCCAGCAGCGGTCCACCGCCAGCTGGGCGCCGACCAGCAGCGCGTCGGGGTTGTGCGGGTCGGCTGCGCGCCAGCCGGCCAGCCACTCGGGACGGGAGCGCGCGAAGGCCGCGAGCCTGCGCGCGCAGCGGTCGCGGTCCTCCCACTCGGCGGACGCGCGGGTGGTGGCCAGCAGTTCGGCGGCCGGCCCGTACTCGCCGCGGCCGGCCGCGACCAGCGCGGGGCCGAGCCGGTCGTCGGGCGCGTCGAGGAGTACCTCGTCGTCGGCCGGCAGTCCGGCGGCGAGCCGCGAGGTGTTCCTTGCCATCCGGGCGGTACGGATGAGAGCGCGCAGCAGAGCCATGGTGCCGACCATTGAAGAACCGGGATCCGGAGTGCGCCAGACCGTTTGAGCACCCCGTGGAAAGTTGTACGCGTCTCGGTCAAGCCCCGGTAAAAGGTGACTTTTGCTCACCTGTTCGATAACTGTGCCCGGGCAGGCCCTAACCCCGCCTGAGCAGCCGGGTCGCCCCCGCCGCCACCGTCGTCGCCAGGATCCAGCCCAGCAGGATCAGCACCACCGACAGCCACTGCCAGCCCCCGTGCAACTGCCACTGGCCCACCTGCCCCAGGTCGATCACCGGCAGCAGCAGATCCAGCGCGAACAGGGCGGGACTCCACGGCGGATGCCCGCTCGGGTTCACCGGCACATGGTCCGCGTGCGCGAAGGCCAGTGAACCGGCCGCCCACAGCACCGCCATCCACACGGCGGCCCGGCCCGGCCGGTACCCGTAGGCGACCGTCCAGTCCTGCGCGAACCCCCACAGCTTGGCCGCGACGGGCAGGCTCTCCCGGCGCCGCCGCTGCTTGGCGAGCAGCACCTCGCGCGCGTCCTCGTCCTCCCCGGCGTTGCGCAGCACGGTCGCGAGCCGCTCGTACGGCTCCGGGTTGTACTCGGCGGTCGCGGCGGCCACCCAGTCGAGCCGGGCCTCCAGCGGGAACGGGCCCTGCGGTACGAGGTTCTCGTACACGAAGCCGCCCGTGTGGAGGTTGCCCGGACCCGGCCAACTGTCCTTGCCGTCGATCAGGTTGACGACCCGCGCCCCCGACAGCACCACCTTCCCGCGCTGCGGCTTCTCCCCGAGGAAGCGCAGTTCGGGCGCCTGGACCCGCAGCAGCGACAGCTCCTGGTCGTCCGTGAAGGTGAACCGGGCCCGCTCCAGGTCCACCGCGTCCCCGAACCGCCCGTCGTCCAGGCGCACTCCGCCCTGGCAGGTGAAGCGCTGGATGCGGGTCCCGCGCGCGGGTGTGGTGCCACTCAGCCACGGTCCGCCGACGCCCGCCGGGGTGAGGTACAGGGTGCGGCCGACGGTCAACTGGGGCGCGTTCAGGGCCAGTCGGGAGTACGGGTTGGCCAGCCGGGCGCCGCGCAGACTCAGCGAGACCCCGACCTTCGCGCTGCGCAGGCTCAACTCGCCGTGCGATTCGAGGAGTTCGGCCTGGAGATCCTGCCCCACGGTCATGCCGTCGGCGGCGATCGAACGGCCCGTGCGGTCCCGGTAGACGATCGCCTGGTTGAGCAGCAGATCGGTGCCGATGTGCGCGTCGGTCAGCCGTACCCCGTTGTGGAAGCGGCAGCGCGGCAGATGGAGGTCACCCTCCGTGTGCACCCGCGCCGCCTCCAGCCGCGGTACCGCGCAGTTCACCAGCCGTACGGTCTGGAAGCGGGCCTCCGGCAACAGGATCTCGTGCTCGAAGCGGCAGCCCTTCAGTTCGACGAAGGGGTGGATCGTGCCGCCCGCCAGGTCCAGGGTGCCGCTGATCCGCACTCCGGTGAGTTTCAGCGAGGCCACCCGGCCCGACAGCGCGGGCGGTCCGTCCAGCAGGAGCCAGCACACGAACCGGGCCCGTACGGTCCGCTCCGGGCCCCACGGATGGCCGCCGTGCGGATCGTCGACGACGGTGTCGCCGCTGCTCAGGTCGTACACACTGCCGTTGCGGAAGGCCTGCCACATCCCGGCCTCGGCGGCGGTCGCGTCGTCCGGCACATCCCCCGCGCGGAGGCCGGCACCCTCGGTCACTGCTCTGTCATCCCTCTCGACTGCTCACGGGTTTCGCACAGCTGTTCATGCCCGCTGAGTAACGCCCGGAACACTAGACGTACTGTGCTTTGTGGGGGGGACACCCCCCACACCCCCCTGATCTTCCGGGTTCCGGCCACGTTCTGTATCAGCCATTGATACGCGCGGACGACGCCCGATCGCCGTCTGAGAGAATTGGTTCGTGATCTCCCGAATCGATCTGCGCGGCGACGCCCTCCCCGAAGGGCCCGCCCTGCGCGACCTGCTGCCCCGAGCCGACTTCGACGTCTCGGCCGCCCTGGAGAAGGTGCGGCCGATCTGCGAGGCCGTGCATCATCGGGGCGACGCGGCGCTGATCGACTTCGCCGAGAAGTTCGACGGCGTGCGGCTGGAATCGGTACGGGTCCCGGCCGAGGCGCTGAGCGACGCGCTGGAACAGCTCGACCCGGCCGTGCGCGCGGCCCTGGAGGAGTCCATCCGGCGCGCCCGGCTCGTCCACCGCGAGCAGCGCCGTACGACCCACACCACCCAGGTCGTGCCCGGCGGCTCGGTCACCGAGAAGTGGGTGCCGGTCGACCGCGTGGGGCTGTACGCGCCCGGCGGGCGGTCCGTCTACCCGTCGTCCGTGATCATGAACGTCGTCCCCGCGCAGGAGGCCGGCGTCGGCTCCGTCGCGCTCGCCTCGCCGCCGCAGGCGGACTTCGGCGGGCTGCCGCACCCGACGATCCTCGGCGCCTGCGCGCTGCTCGGCGTCGACGAGGTCTACGCCGTCGGTGGCGCCCAGGCCGTCGCGATGTTCGCCCACGGCACCGAGTCCTGCGCCCCCGCCAACATGGTCACCGGGCCCGGCAACATCTGGGTCGCCGCCGCCAAGCGCTACTTCACGGGCAGGATCGGCATCGACACCGAGGCCGGACCCACAGAGATCGCGGTCCTGGCGGACGAGACCGCCGACCCGGTGCACGTCGCCGCCGACCTGATCAGCCAGGCCGAGCACGACCCGCTGGCCGCCGCCGTCCTGGTCACGGACTCCGTCACACTCGCGGACGCGGTCGAGAAGGAACTGGAACCGCAGGTCGCGGCCACCAAGCACATCGAGGACCGGATCGCCCCGGCGCTGGCCGGCCGGCAGTCCGCGATCGTCCTGGTCGACGGCATCGAGGAGGGACTGAGGGTCGTCGACGCGTACGGCGCCGAGCACCTGGAGATCCAGACGGCGGACGCGGCTGCCGTCGCCGACCGGGTGCGGAACGCGGGCGCGATCTTCGTCGGACCCTGGGCGCCCGTGTCGCTGGGCGACTACGCGGCCGGCTCCAACCACGTGCTGCCGACCGGGGGTTGTGCCTGCCACTCTTCCGGGTTGTCGGTGCAGTCCTTCCTCCGGGGCATCCACATCGTCGACTACACCCGCGACGCCCTCGCCGACGTGGCGCATCACGTGGTGACGCTGGCGGAGGCGGAGGACCTGCCCGCGCACGGCGCGGCGGTCAAGGCAAGGTTCGGTTGGAAGGTGCCCGGCAAGTGAGCTTCGGAATCGACGATCTTCCCGTACGCGACGAACTGCGCGGCAAGTCCCCTTATGGCGCGCCCCAGTTGGACGTCCCCGTACGGCTGAACACCAACGAGAACCCCTACCCGCTGCCCGAGGCACTGGTCGAGCGGATCGCGGAACGGGTCCGCGAGGCGGCCCGCAGCCTCAACCGGTACCCGGACCGGGACGCGGTCGAGCTGCGCACCGAGCTGGCCGACTACCTGACGAAGACCGGCGGTTACCGGGTCGGCGTCGAGAACGTGTGGGCGGCCAACGGCTCCAACGAGGTCATCCAGCAGCTGCTCCAGACCTTCGGCGGCCCCGGCCGTACGGCGATCGGCTTCGAGCCGTCGTACTCGATGCACGCGCTCATCGCGCGCGGCACGGGCACGGGCTGGATCTCCGGGCCGCGCAACGAGGACTTCTCGGTCGACCTCCCGGCCGCCGAGCGCTGGATCGCCGAGAACAAGCCCGACGTCGTCTTCGTCACGACCCCCAACAACCCCACGGGCAACGCCGTTCCGCCCGGGACGGTGCTCGCGCTGTACGAGGCGGCGCAGGCCGCCAAGCCGTCGATGGTGATCGTCGACGAGGCGTACATCGAGTTCAGTCACGGCGACTCGCTGCTGCCGCTGCTCGAAGGTCGGCCGAATCTCGTCGTCTCGCGGACGATGTCGAAGGCGTTCGGGGCGGCAGGGCTGCGCCTGGGCTATCTCGCCGCGCACCCGGCGGTCGTCGACGCCGTCCAACTCGTCCGGCTGCCCTACCACTTGTCGGCCGTCACCCAGGCGACCGCGCTGGCCGCCCTGGAGCACACCGACACGCTGCTCGGCTATGTGGAGCAGCTGAAGGACGAACGGGACCGGCTGGTACGGGAGTTGCGGGCCCTGGGCTGCGAAGTCGTCGAGTCCGACGCCAACTTCGTGCAGTTCGGCCGGTTCGCGGACTCCCACACCGCCTGGCAGGCGATCCTCGACCGGGGCGTCCTGGTCCGGGACAACGGCATCCCGGGGTGGCTGCGGGTCTCCGCCGGAACCCCCGAAGAGAACGACGCGTTCCTCGACGCGGTCCGTGAGTTGATGAAGGAGCAGAGCACATGAACCGCGTTGGACGGGTGGAGCGGACGACCAAGGAGACCTCGGTCCTGGTCGAGATCGATCTCGACGGCCACGGCAAGGTCGACGTGTCGACAGGAGTCGGCTTCTACGACCACATGCTCGACCAGCTCGGCCGGCACGGTCTGTTCGACCTCACCGTGAAGACCGAGGGCGATCTGCACATCGACTCCCACCACACCATCGAGGACACCGCCCTCGCCCTCGGCGCCGCCTTCAAGCAGGCGCTCGGCGACAAGGTCGGGATCTACCGCTTCGGCAACTGCACGGTCCCGCTGGACGAGTCCCTCGCCCAGGTCACCGTCGACCTCTCCGGCCGGCCGTACCTCGTACACACCGAGCCCGAGAACATGGCGCCGATGATCGGCGAGTACGACACCACGATGACCCGGCACATCCTGGAGTCCTTCGTCGCCCAGGCCCAGATCGCACTGCACGTGCACGTGCCGTACGGGCGCAACGCGCACCACATCGTGGAGTGCCAGTTCAAGGCCCTCGCGCGCGCCCTGCGGTACGCCTCCGAGCGCGACCCGCGCGCGGCCGGCATCCTCCCCTCCACGAAGGGCGCGCTGTGACCAGCCTGTCGAGCCTCCTGATCGTCGTCGGGCTCTTCCTGCTCGGCGGGGTCTACTCCTTCGTCAAGCAGAAGATGCCGCGCCAGCTCATCGTGCTGATCTCCATCGCCGCCGGGATGTGTCTGGTCGCCGGGGTCATGAGGCTGGAGGTGTGGAATTGAGCGCAGCGAAAAAGGTTGTTGTCTTCGACTACGGCTTCGGGAACGTCCGTTCCGCCGAGCGTGCCCTCGCGCGCGCGGGTGCCGAGGTCGAGATAACGCGTGACTACGACAAGGCCATGAACGCGGACGGGCTGCTGGTGCCCGGCGTCGGCGCCTTCGCCGCCTGCATGGAGGGCCTGCGCTCGGCGCGCGGCGACTGGATCGTCGGGCGCCGGCTGGCCGGCGGACGCCCGGTGATGGGCATCTGCGTGGGCATGCAGATCCTGTTCGCGCGCGGCATCGAGCACGGCGTGGAGACCGAGGGCCTGGACGAGTGGCCCGGCTCGGTCGAGCCGCTCCAGGCCGAGATCGTGCCCCACATGGGCTGGAACACCGTCGACACCCCGGAGGGCTCCCAGCTCTTCGCGGGCCTGGACGCCGACGCGCGCTTCTACTTCGTGCACTCCTACGCCGTGCACGACTGGTCCCTCGAAGTCTCGAACCCCGCGATGCGCGCCCCCTTGGTGACCTGGTCGACGCACGGCAAGCCCTTCGTGGCCGCCGTGGAGAACGGCGCCCTGTGGGCCACCCAGTTCCACCCCGAGAAGTCCGGCGACGCCGGAGCGCAGCTGCTCACCAACTGGATCGGAACCCTGTAGACCATGGCCAAGCTCGAACTCCTCCCCGCCGTCGACGTCCGCGACGGCCAGGCCGTCCGCCTCGTCCACGGCGAGTCCGGGACCGAGACCTCCTACGGCTCCCCCCTGGAGGCCGCCCTCGCCTGGCAGCGCTCCGGTGCCGAGTGGCTGCACCTCGTCGACCTGGACGCCGCGTTCGGCACCGGCGACAACCGCAAGCTCATCGCCGAGGTCGCCGGCGCCATGGACATCAAGGTCGAGCTGTCCGGCGGCATCCGCGACGACGACACGCTCGCCGCGGCCCTCGCCACCGGCTGCACCCGGGTGAACCTCGGCACCGCCGCGCTGGAGACCCCCGAGTGGGTCGCCAAGGTCATCGCCGAGCACGGCGACAAGATCGCGGTCGGCCTCGACGTACGCGGCACGACCCTGCGGGGCCGCGGCTGGACCCGCGACGGCGGCGACCTCTACGAGACCCTGGACCGCCTCAACTCCGAGGGCTGCGCCCGCTACGTGGTCACCGACATCGCCAAGGACGGCACCCTCCAGGGCCCCAACCTGGAGCTGCTGCGCAACGTCTGCGCGGCGACCGACCGCCCGGTCGTGGCTTCCGGCGGCGTGTCGTCGCTCGACGACCTCCGCGCCATCTCCGAGCTGGTACCCCTCGGTGTCGAGGGCTCCATCGTCGGGAAGGCCCTGTACGCGAAGGCGTTCACTCTGGAAGAGGCCTTGGAGGCGGTGGCCCGGTGACCGAGCTACGACGCGTGTCGACCGGCGCGCCCTGGGAGGACGTCTTCGGCTACTCCCGCGCGGTGGAGCTGCCGAACGGCCTGGTGCTGGTCTCCGGGTGCACGTCGATAGTGGACGGCGAGATCGCCGGGGGCGGTCCCTACGAGCAGACGGTCAACGCGTTCAACGTCGCGTTCGCGGCGCTGGAGCAGCTGGGCCTCGGCCCCGCCGATGTGGTGCGCACCCGTATGTACATCACCCACGCCCGGGACGTCGAGGACGTGGGCCGCGCACACAAGGAACTCTTCGACGCGATCCGCCCCGCCGCGTCCATGATCATCGTGTCCGGCTTCGTCGACCCCAGCCTGGTCGTCGAGGTCGAGGTGGAGGCGTACCGGGGGGAGGGTTCCGCATGACCCTCGCCGTACGCGTGATCCCCTGCCTGGACGTCGACAACGGCCGGGTCGTCAAGGGCGTCAACTTCCAGAACCTGCGCGACGCGGGCGACCCCGTCGAGATGGCCAAGGTCTACGACGCCGAGGGCGCCGACGAGCTGACCTTCCTGGACATCACCGCGTCCTCCGGCAACCGCGAGACGACGTACGACGTGGTCCGCCGCACCGCCGAGCAGGTCTTCATCCCGCTCACGGTCGGCGGCGGCGTCCGCACGGCCGAGGACGTGGACAAACTGCTGCGGGCCGGCGCGGACAAGGTCGGCGTCAACACTGCGGCGATCAACCGACCTGAACTGATCAAGGAGATCGCGGAGCGGTTCGGCCGCCAGGTCCTGGTCCTGTCGGTGGACGCGCGCCGGACTTCCGAGGGCTCCTTCGAGGTCACCACCCACGGCGGTCGCAAGGGCACCGGCATCGACGCCGTCGAATGGGCGCACCGGGCCGCGGAGTTGGGGGCCGGGGAGATCCTGCTCAACTCGATGGACGCGGACGGCACGAAGGACGGCTACGACCTGGAGATGATCGCGGCGGTCCGCAAGCACGTGACCGTGCCCGTCATCGCGTCCGGCGGCGCGGGCAAGCTCGCCGACTTCCCGCCGGCGGTCGCGGCGGGCGCGGACGCGGTGCTGGCGGCCTCCGTCTTCCACTTCGGGGATCTGCGGATCGGCGACGTCAAGCAGGCGCTGCGGGAGGCGGGGCACCCCGTGAGGTGACCCCTCCTGTGGAGGCGTTGTAAGCCCCGACCGCCTGGCGGTCGGGGCTTACGCATGCTTCCTCATGGGTGGATACGAAAGGAAAGTTGCGCAAGAAATGTTGTGCAACTTTCCTTTCGTATCTAGCCTGAGGGAGTGACCGACAGGGACAGAGACCGCCGTATCAAGGACGTGGGCACGCTCAAGGCCATCGCGCACCCGTTGCGGGCGCAGCTGTACCGGCTGCTGATCATCACCCAGGTGGCGACCGCCTCCCAGCTCGCCGACCAGGTCGACGAGGCCGTCTCACTGGTCAGCTACCACCTGCGCAAGCTCGCCGAGCACGGGCTGATCGAGGAGGCGGAACCGCGCAGCGGGGACGGCCGGGAGCGCTGGTGGCAGCCCGCCTCGGACGGCCTGAGCGTCCACGACGAGGACTTCCGGGACGCCCCGGAGAAGGCCGCCGCACACACCGCCGCCAGCCGCCTCTTCTTCGACCAGCGCATCGACATGTACCGGCGCTACATCGACGAGCGTGCCCACTGGAGCGACGAGTGGACGTCGGCTGCCGACAACTCCGAGTGGCTGCTGCGGCTCACCCCGGACGAACTGTCCGAGCTGTCCAAGGAGTTGGGCGACGCCGTGCGCCGGTATCAGGAAGACAGCCGGGCCGCCGTCGCCGCCGGTGACACCGAGGGCCGCGAGAACGTCGCGGTGCACACGTACGGCTTCCCGTTCCGCGTCTGAGTCCGAGAGAGGGCCAACTCCCTTGACCACCGCGCTCATAGCCCCCGGCAGACCCGCTCACCGCGACCCCAACGTCCTGCGCTGGCTCGGCGCCTACGCGGCGTCGATGGCCGGCGACGGCGTCTACTACATCGCCCTGTCCTGGGCCGCCGTACAGGCCGGATCCCCGGCGCAGGCCGGCCTGGTGATGTCGGTCAGCGCGCTGCCGCGTGCCGTGCTGATGCTGGGCGGCGGAGTGGTCGCCGACCGCTTCGGTCCGCGCCGGGTCGTCATCGGCAGCGACGCCGTGCGCTGCGCGGCCGTACTCGCCGTGGCCGCGCTGCTGTTCCTCACCGGCCTGGGACTGTGGCCGCTCGCCGCGCTCGCCCTGGTCTTCGGCACCGTGGACGCCGTTTTCGTCCCCGCGGTGGGCGCGCTGCCCGCGCGGATCACCGACAAGGCACAGCTCGCGAGGGTGCAGGGCATGCGGGGCCTCGCGTACCGGTTCGCCGTGATCTTCGGCGCCCCACTCGGCGGTCTCGCCGTGGCGTTCGGCGGCGCGGCGACCGCGTTCGCAACGGCCGGGCTGCTGATCGCGATATCGGTACCGCTGCTGATCTCCGTACGGGTACGGGAGTTGCCGCCGGACGACACCGCCACCGGGACCCCGACCACCGCCTGGCGCGACCTGGTGACCGGTCTCCGCTACATCCGCCGGCACCGTGTCCTCGCCCCCTTGATACTTGCGATAGCCCTCGGCGACCTGGGTTTCGTCGCGCCGCTCAACGTGGGCCTGACCCTGCTCGTGGACCAGCGTGGCTGGGGGGCGTCCGGGATGGGGTGGGTGCTCGCCGGGTTCGGGGTCGGCGCGGGCAGTGCCTCGATGACGCTGACCGTACGGGGCCGACTGCCGCGCGCGGGGCAGGTCGCCGCCTGGTCGATCATCGCCGGCTCGATCGCCATCGCCGCCCTCGCCTACGCCCCGAGCCTCCTCCTGGCCGTAGGGGTGGCCCTGCTCATCGGACTGCTCGCCGGGCTCAGCGGCGTGATGTGCGGCGCCCTGCTCCAGACCCACTCCGACCCCGCCTACCTCGGCCGCGTCACCGCCCTCTCCAGCCTGGTCAGTCTCGGCCTCGCGCCCCTCACCATGCCGCTGTCGGCGGCGGCGATCGGCGCGTGGGGAACCGGCCCGGTGTTCGTGGTGAGCGCGGTGGTGTGCGGGCTCGGCGGAGTCATCGCCCTGGCCGTACGGGACCTGCGCCGGGCCGAACTGCCCCACTGACCCCTCAGATCCCCAGCTGCTTGGCCTCCTGGAGCTTGGCGATCGCGTTCTCGTCGCCGTCCAGTTCCACCTTGGCCACGTTCTGCCGGCCGTGCGCGAACAGCAGCAGCTCCGAGGGCTCGCCGGTCACCGTCACGACCGGTGCCCCCTTGTGGGCGACCGCCGTCTGCCCGTCCGGGCGGCGCAGCACCAGTCCGGTCGGCGCGCTCCGGCCCACCAGCCGGGCCATCCGCTCCAGCCGCGACCACAGGGCGTCCTGGAACACCGGGTCCAGCTCGCGCGGAGTCCAGTCCTCCTGGGCCCGCCGCACGTCCTCGGTGTGGACGTAGAACTCGACCGTGTTGGACGCCTCGTCGAGCTGCTTGAGCTGGAACGGCGAGAAGCGCGGCGGGCCGGTACGGATGAGCTGGATCAGCTCCTCGTACGGCTTCGCCGCGAACTCCGCCATCACCCGGTCCAGGCGCGGCGCGAGCTGCTTGATCATGATGCCGCCCGCGGCATCCGCGCGGCGCTCCCGCACCACCACGTGCGCGGCCAGATCACGGGTCTGCCAGCCCTCGCAGAGGGTCGGGGCGTCCGGGCCCGTCGTCTCCAGGAGGTCGGCGAGAAGAAGTCGTTCACGCTTGGCGAAGGTCGACATACCGTCAGCCTACGACCGCCCGTCCGCTCCGCACAGTGGACGCCTGGCCGGTCCGCACAGTGGACGTGGGCCTGGGTTGTCGGTGCCGCGCGGCACAATGGGCCCATGACCAGCGCGCCCCAGTCCAGTCGCCTCGACCCCGAGATCGCCGCCCGCCTCAAGCGGAGCGCCGACGGGCTCGTCCCCGCCATCGCCCAGCAGTACGACACCGGTGAGGTGCTCATGCTCGGCTGGATGGACGACGAGGCGCTGCACCGCACCCTGACGACCGGCCGTTGCACGTACTGGTCCCGCAGCCGCCGGGAGTACTGGGTCAAGGGCGACACCTCCGGCCACTTCCAGCACGTCAAGTCCGTCGCCCTGGACTGCGACGCCGACACGGTCCTGGTGAAGGTCGACCAGATCGGCGCCGCCTGCCACACCGGCGCCCGCACCTGCTTCGACGCGGACGTGCTCCTCAAGGACGGCGTTGGTAACAGCGCCGCCACTTCGGATCAGTAAGGTCAGCCGCCATGGATCTTGAGACCTTCCGCAAACTGGCCTCCGACCGTCGCGTCATCCCGGTCACCCGCAAGCTGCTCGCCGACGGCGACACCCCGGTCGCGCTCTACCGCAAGCTCGCCGCGGAGCGCCCCGGCACCTTCCTCCTGGAGTCCGCGGAGAACGGCCGCACAGCTTTTCAATGGTCTCGGTACTCCTTCGTGGGCGTCCGCAGCGCCGCCACCCTCACCGCGCGCGACGGCCAGGCCCACTGGCTCGGCACCCCGCCCGTCGGCGTCCCGGTCGACGGCGATCCGCTCGCCGCCCTGCGCGCCACCATCGACACCCTGCACACCCCGCACCAGGAGGGCCTGCCGCCCTTCACCGGCGGCATGGTGGGCTATCTCGGCTACGACATCGTCCGCCGCCTGGAGAAGATCGGCCCCGGCGAGCGGGACGACCTCAGGCTCCCCGAGCTGACCATGCTCCTCACCAGCGACCTCGCGGTGATGGACCACTGGGAGGGCTCGGTCCTGCTGATCGCCAACGCGATCAACCACAACGACCTCGACACGGGCGTCGACGAGGCCTACGCCGACGCGGTGGCCCGCCTGGACGCCATGGAGGCGGACCTCTCCCGCCCGGTCGCCCAGCCGCCAGCCCAGCTCCCGCCCTCCGAGCTCCCCGAGTACACCGCGTTGTGGGGCGGCCCCGACTTCAAGGTGGCCGTCGAGGACATCAAGGAGCGCATCCGCGCGGGCGAGGCCTTCCAGGTCGTCCCCTCCCAGCGCTTCGAAACCCCGTGCACGGCAAGCGCGTTGGACGTGTACCGGGTGCTGCGCGCGACCAACCCGTCCCCGTACATGTACCTGTTCCGCTTCGACGGCTTCGACGTCGTCGGCTCCTCCCCGGAGGCCCTCGTCAAGGTCGAGGACGGCCGCGCGATGGTCCACCCCATCGCCGGCACCCGGCACCGCGGCGCCACCCCGCAGGAGGACCAGGCCCTCGCCGATGAACTCCTCGCCGACCCCAAGGAGCGCGCCGAACACCTCATGCTGGTCGACCTCGGCCGTAACGATTTGGGTCGCGTCTGCGAGCCCGGCTCGGTCGAGGTCGTCGACTTCATGTCGGTGGAGCGCTACTCCCACGTGATGCACATCGTCTCCACGGTCACCGGCCGCGTCGCCCCCGGCCGCACCGCCTTCGACGTCCTCACCGCCTGCTTCCCGGCCGGCACCCTCTCCGGCGCGCCCAAGCCGCGCGCGATGCAGATCATCGACGAACTGGAGCCCTCCAGAAGGGGGTTGTACGGCGGCTGCGTCGGCTATCTCGACTTCGCGGGCGACTCCGACACCGCCATCGCCATCCGTACGGCCCTGCTCCGCGACGGCACGGCCTACGTCCAGGCGGGCGCCGGCATCGTCGCCGACTCGGACCCGGAACTGGAGGACCAGGAGTGCCGCAACAAGGCTGCGGCGGTCCTCCGCGCGGTGCACACGGCGAACCGGCTCGGGCAATAGGACGAGGGTCATATGAACCCCGGGTGACGGTTCGCCCGGGGTTCGAGCGATAGTGGACTACGTGACTGCAGCTGTTCCTCACCCCCGTTCCGAAGGCGAAGGCCCCGCGCGCGCCGGCCGCCGCAGCCTCGCCGTAGCGCTGATGAGCGGTGCGCTCGGCGCGGCCGTGGCGCTGCTGGCCACCCGTCAGCGCTGGTCGGAGGGGATCGCGACGGTGGCGGGCGACCCGTTCCCGCTGTCCGCCAAGGGCAGCGACGTCACGGGTGTGCCCGCGGCGCTCGCCATAGTGGGCCTCGCCGCGCTCGTCGCCGTCTTCGCCGTCCGCAGGACCGGCCGCTTCGCGGTCTCCGCGCTCCTCGCGCTCTCCGGCGCCGGCATCGTCGCCGCGGCCCTCCTGGGCGCCACCGACAGCTCGGCACTCGACGACAAGGCCACCCAGGCCTCCGGCGGCACCTCGTCCGCCGTGCACGCCTTCGACCACACCGCCTGGCCCTACGTCGCCGCGGTCGGCGGCGCCCTGATCCTGCTGGCCGGCCTCCTCGCCCTCCTCTACGGCCGCCGCTGGCCCGCGATGTCGGGCCGCTACGAGCGCAACGGCGCCCCCCGGGCCCGCCGCGCCCCCGTGGTGGACCCCGACCGCCCCGAGGACATCTGGAAGGCCCTGGACCGCGGCGAGGACCCGACAGGGGCGTAGCCGGGCCGACGCGCGCGTGCACCCACCCCGAAGCACCGCACACGCACGCGTGCGGAACAATGAGCCGTGAGCGTCTGCTCACACACGTACACAGCAACGAGGAGCACGTCATGGCGGGCAACAGCCACGGTCACACTTTGGCCGCCTGGACCGGTACCACCATTGTCTTCATCGGGTTCTTGGTCGCCGGCGCCTTCATGGTCATGGCGCAGCCGATCGGCTTCTGGGCCGGTATGGCGATCACGGTCATCGGCGGCATCGTCGGCTGGGTCATGAGCGCGATGGGTATGGGCATGCCCAAGGACCGTCCCCAGGACCTGACCGAGCTGCTCGGCAAGACGGCGCACGCCGACAGCTGAACACGCGGCTGTCAGCCACCACTTCGTGGAGGGGCGGTCCCGGACACACCGGGAACCGCCCCTCACGCGCGACAGGGGGCACAATGCGAGACGTGAACGCCGACAGCGACAGCCGGAGCATCCCGAAGACCCGCACCCCCGGTTCCGCCTCCGTGCTGAACCGCGTGGCCGTGCCCGCGGGCATCCTGGCGGCCGTCGCCGGAGCCTTCGCCTACGTCGGCACGGTCGACCCGAACCAGCCCGGCCACTACCCCGTCTGCCCCCTGTACCGCCTCACCGGCCTGTACTGCCCCGGCTGCGGCGGCCTGCGCAGCGCGCACGAGTTCATCCACGGCGACTTCCTCGCCGCCCTCCAGGACAACGCGATCGCCGTGGTGGGCTATCTGGCCTTCATGGTCGTATGGACCGTCTGGGTGGTCCGCGCGGCCCGCGGCCGACCGGTGCGGATCGAGCTCGGCGGGGTCCGGCTCTGGACTCTGGGCGCATTGGTGCTGGTCTTCACGGTTGTCCGGAACCTGCCGTTCGGTGGCTGGCTACACCCTTGATCAACCGACCGATGTCCAGGTACTGGGACCGGCGTCAACCGGATGCGAGGCCTACGCCTTCCTCCGGATACCATCGAGGTCAGATGTGACCATTGCTTTTCCACCGTCCGGAAGGGGGCCGCTCGCGTGAGTGTGCTCGACGAGATCATCGACGGAGTCCGTGCCGACCTGGCGGAACGGCAGGCGCGCGTCAGCCTCGACGAGCTCAAGGAGCGCGCGGCGAAGGCACCCGCTGCCAAGGACGGCGTCGCGGCCCTGCGCGGCGACGGCGTCAAGGTCATCTGCGAGGTCAAGCGCTCCAGCCCCTCCAAGGGCGCGCTCGCGGCGATCGCCGACCCGGCGGGCCTCGCGGCGGACTACGAGGCGGGCGGCGCCGCCGTCATCTCCGTCCTCACCGAACAGCGCCGCTTCGGCGGCTCCCTGGCCGACCTGGAGGCCGTCCGCGCGCGGGTGGACATCCCGGTCCTCCGCAAGGACTTCATCGTCACGTCGTACCAGCTCTGGGAGGCCCGGGCCTACGGCGCCGACCTCGCCCTGCTGATCGTCGCGGCCCTGGACCAGCCCGCCCTGGAGTCCCTCATCGAGCGCGCCGAGTCGATCGGCCTCACGCCGATCGTCGAGGTCCACGACGAGGACGAGGTCGACCGCGCGGTCGACGCCGGCGCGAAGATCATCGGCGTCAACGCCCGCAACCTCAAGACCCTTGAGGTCGACCGCTCCACCTTCGAGCGCGTCGCCCCCGAGATCCCGGCCCACATCGTCAAGATCGCCGAGTCCGGCGTCCGCGGCCCCCACGACCTCATCGCCTACGCCAACGCCGGCGCCGACGCGGTCCTGGTCGGCGAGTCCCTGGTCACCGGCCGCGACCCCAAGTCGGCGGTCTCCGACCTGGTGGCAGCAGGCGAACACCCGGCACTGCGCCACGGCCGCAGCTGATCACCCGCTAGGCTGCCCCCGATGACACTCACCCTGACCCCCATGAACCGGCACGCCCGCCTCGCGCGCGGCTGCCGTCCGAGGGGCTGCCGTGCGCCCGCGAGGCGAGTCCACGGTCGTCGGGTGCGCTACGTCATCGGTGACGAACCTGGGCAGGTAAACGGCCGTCGATGGCAGCGCGCCCCATAGGGGCGCGGGGAACTGCGCGACCAGCCACATCCGGCCGGCACTCAACAGTGGTCCCTGCCCCCACGGCGATTAGGCATTTCCCAAACTCACCGTGAGGTTTCCGCATGCCCAGCGAGTTCTTCATCCCCGACCCCGACGGTCAAGTCCCCAGCCCCGAGGGCTACTTCGGCGCCTTCGGCGGCAAGTTCATCCCGGAGGCCCTCGTGGCCGCCGTCGACGAGGTGGCCGTCGAGTACGACAAGGCCAAGCACGACCCCGAGTTCGCCCGCGAACTGGACGACCTCCTGGTCAACTACACCGGCAGGCCAAGCGCGTTCACTGAAGTACCCCGTTTCGCCGCGGAAGCGGGTCGCGCCCGGATCTTCCTCAAGCGCGAGGACCTGAACCACACCGGCTCCCACAAGATCAACAACGTCCTCGGCCAGGCCCTGCTCACCAAGCGCATGGGCAAGACCAGGGTCATCGCGGAGACCGGCGCTGGCCAGCACGGCGTCGCGACGGCCACCGCCTGCGCGCTGTTCGGCCTCGAATGCACCATCTACATGGGCGAGATCGACACCCAGCGCCAGGCGCTGAACGTGGCCCGCATGCGCATGCTCGGCGCCGAGGTCATCGCCGTGAAGTCCGGCAGCCGCACCCTCAAGGACGCGATCAACGAGGCCTTCCGCGACTGGGTCGCCAACGTCGACCGCACGCACTACCTCTTCGGTACGGTCGCCGGCCCGCACCCCTTCCCCGCCATGGTCCGCGACTTCCACCGCGTGATCGGCGTCGAGGCCCGCCGCCAGATCCTGGAGCGTGCCGGCCGCCTCCCCGACGCGGCCATCGCCTGCGTCGGCGGCGGCTCGAACGCCATCGGCCTGTTCCACGCCTTCATCCCGGACGCGGACGTACGCCTCATCGGCTGCGAACCGGCCGGCCACGGCGTCGAGACGGGCGAGCACGCGGCGACCCTCACCGCGGGCGAGCCCGGCATCCTGCACGGTTCGCGGTCCTACGTCCTCCAGGACGAGGAGGGCCAGATCACCGAGCCGTACTCGATCTCGGCCGGTCTGGACTACCCGGGCATCGGCCCCGAGCACTCCTACCTCAAGGACAGCGGTCGCGGCGAGTACCGCGCGGTCACCGACGACGCGGCCATGCAGGCCCTGCGCCTGCTGTCGCGCACCGAGGGCATCATCCCGGCCATCGAGAGCGCCCACGCGCTCGCCGGCGCGCTGGAGGTCGGCAGAGAACTGGGCAAGGACGGGCTGATCGTCGTCAACCTGTCCGGGCGCGGCGACAAGGACATGGACACGGCCGCGCGCTACTTCGGCCTGTACGACAACGGGACCGACGCCACCGTCGCGGCCAACGCGGCCGACACCGCCGAGATCGAGGGGGACGCCAAGTGAGCGGGAACATTCAGCTGCTGTCCGACACCCTCGCCGCCGCCAAGGCCGAGGGACGCGCCGCGCTCATCGCCTACCTCCCGGCCGGGTTCCCGACCGTGGACGGCGGCATCGAGGCGATCAAGGCCGCGTTCGACGGCGGCGCGGACGTCGTCGAGGTGGGCCTGCCGCACAGCGACCCCGTCCTCGACGGTCCCGTCATCCAGACCGCCGACGACATCGCCCTGCGCGGCGGCGTCAAGATCGCCGACGTCATGCGCACGGTCCGCGAGACCCACGCGGCGACCGGCAAGCCGGTGCTCGTCATGACGTACTGGAACCCGATCGACCGCTACGGCGTCGAGCGCTTCACCGCCGAACTGGCCGAGGCGGGCGGCGCCGGCTGCATCCTGCCCGACCTGCCCGTCCAGGAGGCCGGGCTGTGGAGGGAGCACGCGGAGAAGCACGGGCTCGCCACGGTCTTCGTCGTCGCGCCCAGCAGCAAGGACGCGCGCCTCGCCGAGATCACCAAGGTCGGCACCGGCTTCGTCTACGCCGCCTCGCTCATGGGCGTCACCGGCACCCGTGAGTCCGTGGGCGCGCAGGCGCAGGACCTCGTCGAGCGCACCCGGGCCACCACCGACACGCCCGTCTGTGTCGGCCTCGGTGTCTCCGACGCCCGGCAGGCCGCCGAGGTGGCCCGCTTCGCGGACGGCGTGATCGTCGGTTCGGCCTTCGTCAAGCGGATGCTGGACGCGCCGGACGACGCGGCCGGGGTCGAGGCGGTCCGCACCCTCGCGGGCGAGTTGGCGAAGGGCGTGCGCGGACAGGCGTAACCGAACGACTGGTCCCTCGTATGGGTGGACCTGGGACCGGGGAGGCGCGCTGCGCCTCCCCGGTTCGTTCTGCGGGGTGTGAGCGAGAAGAACCGTGACGGAAAGCGCACCGCCCGCGAGCGGCTGGCGGCAGAGCGTGAGAAGCAGAAGTCCGCGGAGCGGCGGCGGCGCACGCTGATCGTGGCCGCGAGTGTCGTCTGCGTGCTGGGCCTGGCGTCGGTGATCGGCGTCCTCGCCGCGAACCACAAAAAGGACGACAGCGGCAGCAAGAGCGCGGGCCCGGTCGTGGCGCCCTCCGGGGCGACCGGCAAGGACAGCCTGGCGATCCAGGTCGGCAAGGACAGCGCCAAGCCGACGCTCACGGTGTGGGAGGACTTCCGCTGCCCGGCCTGCCAGGCCTTCGAGACGGCGTACCGCTCGACCCTGCACGAGCTGACCGACTCCGGCCAGCTCAAGGTGCAGTACCACCTGGTCACGATCATCGACGGCAACCTCGGCGGCACCGGCTCCAAGCGCGCGGCCAACGCGGCGGCCTGCGCCCAGGACGCCGGAAAGTTCCGCGACTTCCACGACGTGCTGTACGAGAACCAGCCCAAGGAGACGGACGACGCGTTCTCCAGCAACGCCAAGCTGATCGAGCTGGCGGGCAAGGTGAGCGGCCTCGACACGCCCGCCTTCCAGAAGTGCGTCAACAGCGGTACGCACGACAGCTGGGTCACCAAGTCCGCCGCCGCGTTCCAGGCGGGCGGATTCACCGGCACCCCGACCGTCCTCTTCGACGGCAAGAACATCTACGCGGACCAGACGATGACCCCGGCGAAGCTGAAGCAGCTGGTCCAGGCCGCCAACAAGGGGTAAGCGGCGGGCCGGTTTTCACACCGGCCCGTTATGGAGCCGTAGCCGGGCCGCTTGCCGAGGTCGCGGTCCGGCACGGTAGCGTCGACCCTGCCATGGAACTTGCCTACATTCCCAGCCCGTCGCGCGGGGTCATCCACCTCGGCCCCATTCCGCTGCGCGGCTACGCGTTCTGCATCATCATCGGCGTCTTCGTCGCCGTCTGGCTCGGCAACAAACGCTGGGTCGCCCGCGGCGGCAAGGTCGGGACGGTGGCCGACATCGCTGTCTGGGCCGTGCCGTTCGGCCTCGTCGGCGGTCGCCTCTACCACGTGATCACGGACTACGAGCTGTACTTCAGCGAGGGCCGCGACTGGGTGGACGCCTTCAAGGTGTGGCAGGGCGGCCTCGGCATCTGGGGCGCGATCGCGCTCGGTGCGGTGGGCGCGTGGATCGGCTGCCGCCGCCGTGGCATCCCGCTGCCCGCCTGGGCCGACGCGCTGGCCCCCGGCATCGCCTTCGCCCAGGCCATCGGCCGCTGGGGCAACTGGTTCAACCAGGAGCTCTACGGCCGCGAGACCCACCTGCCCTGGGCGCTGCACATCACGTCCTCGACGGACGGCCGCGTCCCGGGCTACTACCACCCGACCTTCCTGTACGAGTCCCTGTGGTGCGTCGGCGTCGGCTTCCTCGTCATCTGGGCCGACCGCCGCTTCAAGCTGGGCCACGGCCGGGCCTTCGCGCTCTACGTCGCCGCGTACTGTGTGGGCCGCGGCTGGATCGAGTACATGCGCGTCGACGACGCCCACCACTTCCTGGGCCTGCGGTTGAACGACTGGACCGCGATGATCGTCTTCCTCCTCGCGGTGACCTACTTCGTCATCTCGGCGAAGAAGCGCCCGGGCCGCGAAGAGGTCGTCGAGCCGGAAGCGCCCGGCGACGGAACCGACGGGGACGACGAGCCCACGGCGAAGGAAGACCCGGAGACCGACGAGTCCGAAGCCACCGAGGCCGAGGAAGACGCGCCGGAAACCGAGGACGCCGACGTGGACCTGAAGAAGGACGAGCCCGAGTCGGCCAAGAAGAGCTGACAACCGGTTCTACGACGACGAGGGCGCCCTGATCGACAGGGTGCCCTCGCCGCATGTCAGGTCCGGCGCGCCAACGCCAGCGTGCGCTGCGCCGCCGCCACCACCGCCGCGTCGATGAACCGGCCGTCCGGAAGAGCCTGGGCGCCCTCCTCCCGGATGGCCGCCTTGACGATCGTCTCGGCCTGTTCGATCTCCCTGTTCGTCGGGAGGAACGCGCTCTCGATCACCGGGAGTTGACGGGGATGGATCGCCGCGCGCCCCAGGAATCCGAGGGCGCGGCCGTGGGCGCAGGAGGCCGCCAGGCCTTCCAGGTCGCGGATGTCGGGGTGGACGGACTGCGGCGGCGGGGCCAGCCCTGCCGCCGAGGCGGCCACGATCACCCGGGACCGGGACCAGTCGAGCCCCGGGTCCTCGCGCACGCCCAGGTCGGCCCGTAGATCCGCCTCGCCGAGCGCGATGCCGTGCAGGGCCGGGTGGGCCGTGGCGACGGAGAAGGCCCGCTCGATACCGAGGGCCGTTTCCAGGAGCGCGAACAGGGGCACGCCGTCCGTCTGTTCCGCTACGGCTACGACCTCCTCGGCGGACGTCACCTTCGGCAGCCGCAGGCCCGAAACGCCGGGCAGCGGCGCGATCGTACGGAGGTCGTCCGCCGCCCACGGGCTGTCCAGGGCGTTCACCCGGACGTGGACATCGAGGTGAGGCTCCGAGAGGAGTTCCGCCGTGGCCGCGCGGGCGTACTCCTTGCGGTCCGGGGCGACCGCGTCCTCCAGGTCGATCACGACCACGTCGGCGCCGGCGGCGAGGGCCTTGGTGACGACCGGGGGGCGGTCGCCGGGGACGTAGAGCCAGGTCAGGGGGTACGGGGTCACAGGGCGCCCGCCTGCCGGAGTGCGGTCAACTCGGCTTCCGTCAGGCCGAGTTCGGTCAGGACCGGGTCCGTGTCGGCGCCGTGGGGACGGCCGGACCAGCGGATGGAGCCCGGGGTGGCGGAGAGCCGGAAGAGGACGTTCTGCATGCGGAGGGGGCCGAGTTCGGGGTCGTCGACGGTGGTGATCGTGTCGAGGGCCTGGTACTGGGGGTCCGTCATCACGTCCCGTACGTCCTGGATGGGAGCCACGGCCGCCTCCGCCTTCTCGAAGGCGGCCAGGACCTCGGAACGCGGGCGCCGCGCGATCCAGTCGCCCACCGCCGCGTCGAGGATGTCGGAGTGCTGGGCCCGGTCCGCGCCGGTCGCGAACCACGGTTCGTCGATCAGTTCCGGGCGGCCGACCAGGCGCATCACGCGTTCGGCGATCGACTGGGCCGAGGTCGAGACGGCGACCCAACTGCCGTCCGCAGTGCGGTAGGTGTTGCGCGGGGCGTTGTTCTGCGAGCGGTTGCCGGTGCGCGGCTGGACGTGGCCGAGCTGGTCGTACCAGAGGGGTTGCGGGCCGAGCGCGGTCAGGATGGGTTCGATGATCGCCATGTCCACCACCTGTCCCTCGCCGGTGCGGTCGCGGGCCGCCAGGGCCGTCATCACCGCGTACGCCGTCGCCAGCCCGGCGATCGAGTCGGCGAGGCCGAACGGCGGGAGCGTCGGGGGCGCGTCCGGTTCGCCGGTGATCGCGGCGAAGCCGCTCATCGCCTCGGCGAGGGTGCCGAAGCCGGGGCGGTGCGCGTAGGGCCCGAACTGGCCGAACGCGGTGACCCGGGCGAGCACCAACTTCGGGTTGGCGGCGGAGAGTTCGGCCCAGCCGAGGTCCCATTTCTCCAGGGTGCCGGGGCGGAAGTTCTCGATGATCACGTCGGCGGTTGCGGCGAGGCGGAGGAGGGTGTCCCGGCCGCCCGGCTTCGACAGGTCGAGGGTGATGGTGCGCTTGTTGCGGCCCAGCAGCTTCCACCACAGGCCGACGCCGTCCTTGGAGGGACCGTGCCCCCGGGACGGATCGGGTTTCGTCGGGTGCTCGACCTTGATGACCTCGGCGCCGAAGTCGCCGAGCATGGTGGCGGCGAGGGGGCCGGCGAAGAGCGTGGCGAGGTCGAGAACGCGCAGGCCGGACAAGGGAGTTGTGGTTGTCGTCCCGGTCATGAGGCGTACTGCTTGTCGATTTCCGCGCGGTACGGCATCGACGCCGTCGCACCCGGCCGCTGCACGGACAGCGCCGCCGCCGCTGCCGCCCAGCCCAGCGCGTCCCGCGTCGGGCGGCCTTCGGCGAGGGCCACCGCCAGCGCGCCGACGAAGGTGTCGCCCGCGCCCGTCGAGTCCACGGCGGTCACTTGAGGTGCGGGGACGGTGAACGGCTCGGCGTCCCGGGCCGCGTACAGGCTGCCCGCCGCGCCCAGGGTGACGATCACCTCGGGGACCTGGTCGAGGAGGGCCGCCGCTGCCTTGCGCGGGTCGGTGTGCCCGGTGAGGGCGGTGGCCTCGTGCTCGTTGGGCACCAACAGGTCCACGGCCGCCAGGAGTTCGGGTGGGAGGGGTTGGGCGGGCGCCGGGGTGAGGATCGTACGGACGCCGTGGCGGCGGGCCGCCTCCGCGCCCGCGACGACTGCCGCGAGGGGGATCTCCAGTTGGAGGAGCAGGGCGTCGGCGGAGGCGATGAGGGCCTCGTCGCCGGGGGCGAGGTGGTCGACGGTGCCGTTGGCGGCGGGGATGACGACGATCGCGTTGCCGCCCTCGTCGTCCACGACGATGTGCGCGGTGCCGGACGGGCCCTCGACGGTGCGCAGATGGTCGGTGTCGACGCCGGAGTGCTCGAAAGTGGAACGGAGTTGGGCGCCGTAGGCGTCGTCGCCGACCGCTCCGATGATGGTGACGTCGGCGCCCGCGTGGGCCGCGGCGATCGCCTGGTTGGCGCCCTTGCCGCCGGGGATCGTACGGAACTCCCGTCCCGTAACGGTCTCTCCGCGCCGCGGGGCCTTCGTGACGTAGGCGACGAGGTCCATGTTCGTGCTGCCGAGCACGGCGATGAGGGTCATGGGCGGGCGGTCTCCTGGTGGGTGAGCCGGGCGAGGGTGTCGAAGCCGATGCCGTTGAAGTCGCCTACGGAGGTGGCGAGTCGGTTCTTGAGGGGGGTCGTCCAGCGGTCGGGGAGTGCGGCCGGGCTACCCGCGAGCAGGGCCGAAATGGAGCCGACGGTCGCGCCGTTGGAGTCGGTGTCCCAACCTCCCGACACCGCACGGCAGATGGATCCCGTGAAGTCGCCGTCCGCGTGGGTGAGGGCGGCGGCGATCAGGGCGGTGTTGGGGATCGCGTGGACCCAGTGGTGGGTGCGGGCGTGGGTGGCGTGGAGTTCGTCCACCACTGTGTCGAAGTCCCGGTGTTTCCGGGCCAGTTGGAGGGCGTGGTGGATGGCCTTGGCGAGGCGGGAGGCGGGCGGTACGACCGTGAGTCCCGTGCGCAGGCAGGTGTGGATGTCCTGGGTGCCGGTGGCCGCGGTGGCGATGACGGCCGCCGTGAACATCGCCGCGTAGACGCCGTTCGCGGTGTGGGTGAGGGTGGCGTCGCGGTGGGCCTGTTCGGCTGCTGTGCCCGGGTCCCCGGGGTTGGTCCAGCCGTGGACGTCGGCGCGGATCAGGGCGCCGATCCATTCGCGGAACGGGTTGCGGTGGCGGGCCGTTCGCGGGGGTTCCAGACCGGAGAGCAGATTGCGGTAGGCGATGCGTTCGGCGGTGAAAGTGCGGCCCGCGGGGAGTTCGTCGAGCCAGAGCTTCGCCACGTCGGCGGTGGTGAAGTCCTTGCCGTGGCGCTGGAGCAACAGGAGGTTCAACAGGGGGTAGTTGAGGTCGTCGTCCTCGGGCATGCCGTCGATGTTCTCGGCGAGGGAGGTGGGGGCGGAGCGGCGGTTCCAGGGGTGGGCGGCGAGGAGTTCGGCGGGGACGCCCCGGGCGGTGAAGTAGAAGTCGAGGGGCCAGTTGCCGGTGGCTCGGGCGAGTCGGCGAATGCCGTCGAGGGGGAGTTTCTCGACCGGCTTGCCGAGCAGGCAGCCGACGGCGCGGCCCAGCCAGGCGGCCTGGAGGGTGGCCGGGCGGGGTGGGGAAGTGGCTTGTGGGGCCGGCCAGTTGGGGCACAGGGCCTTGATCCTCGCCAGGTCCGTCGGCTCCTGGTCCGCCAACCGGCTGGGCAGGTCGGCCAGTTCGTCCAGCAGGTCCTCGGCGAGCAACCGGAGGTAACGGGAGGCGGGTTGGTCCGACGCGCCCGCCCGGGTCGGGGCCTCCGCACCGCCCGCCGCCCGCCAGCGCGCCGCGATCGCCGACGGTTCGCGTCCGTCCTGGACGGCCTGGCGCAGTTCGTGGCCGAGCAGGTCCTCCGGCTGGACCCAGGTCAGTCGGAGCACCGGAGCCCTCCGATCTCGGTGAACGCGGCCTCGTGGGCCCGGCGTCGGCGGACGTCCTGGGCGAAGACCTCGCGGGTGACGGCGGTGAGGGTGGCCGCCGGTTCCCAGAGGTCCAGGCGGCTGGCCTCTGCGACCGTCTTCGACCAGTCCTGCGGAACCGGTGAACCGAGCGCGCCGGCCACCGCGCCCGCCATCGTCGCGATGGAGTCGCAGTCCCGGCCGTAGTTCACCGAACCCAGCACCGCGTGGCGGTAGTCGCCGCCGGAGACCACCAACATGCCCAGCGCGATGGGGAGTTCCTCGATCGCCTTGGTGCGGGAGGGGCGGCGGGCGTCCAGGGAGGGGGAGCGGTAGACGGGGCCCACCGTGTCGTACGGCGCGACGGCCTCCCGCAGCGGGGCGAGCGCCGACTCGAAGTCCGAGTAGCGGGCGGCCACTTCGCAGACCTTCTCGATGGCGGTGCGCGTGCCGTCCTTCGCCAGGGCGAGGCAGGCGGTCACCACCGAGTCGGGGGTCGCGCCCGGTGCGCAGGCCGCGGCGACGGCCGCCGCGAAGACACCGGCCGCCTCACGGCCGTACGACGACTGGTGGGCGCCCGCGATGTCGACGGCCTCGGCGTAAGCACCGGCAGGATTCGCCGCGTTGACCAGGCCGACCGGCGCCATGTACATCGCGGCACCGCAGTTGACGATGTTGCCGACGCCGGCCTCGCGGGGGTCGACATGACCGTAGTGGAGTCGGGTCGCGAGCCACTTCTCGGCGAGGAAGATCCGCTGGAGCGGGATGGCCTCCGTCTCCAACTCCGGGATCCAGCGCGGGTTCTGCATCAGGTCCGGGACGAGGTGGTCGGCGAGCGCGTACGCGTCGAGGTGGTCGCGGACGGTCGCGTAGACCCGTACCAGGGCGTGGGTCATCAAGGTGTCGTCGGTGACGTGGCCGTCGCCCTTGTGGTACGGCGCGATGGGGCGGGCGGTGCGCCACGCGTCGCCGTTCCAGGGGCCGACGACGCCGTGGACGCGACCGCCGTGGCGTTCCAGGATCTGGTCGGGGGAGTAGCCCTCGACGGGACCGCCGAGGGCGTCGCCGACCGCCGCCCCGACGAGGGCTGCGGTGATCTTCTCGTCAAGGCTGCTTTCTGGTTCTTTGGGCGTCATGCACCGAATCATCCTCCTGGTGGGGGCGGTTGTGTGGCTTCCAGGAGTTCGGCGAGTTCCACGAGGTCGGTGCCGGTGAGACGGGGGAGCGCGCAGCCGGAGAGGGTACGGCAGGCGTCCCGCCAGGTGGCGGGGATGGCCGCGCCGCCGCTCAACGCGCCGGTCAGGGCGCCCGCGAGGGCGGGGGCCGAGTCGGCGACGCGGGAGAGGCAGGCCGCGGCGGGGACCGCTTCCGCGATACGGCCGCGGGACGCCGTGGCGAGGGCGAGGGCGACCGGCACGGTCTCGGCGGCGGCGATGCCGTAGCTGTAGACGTGGTCCACGATCTGGTGTTCCAGGAGGGGGATCAGGGCGAACGCGTTGTCGCTGTCCCGGGCCAACTTCAGGGCGTGGCGGGCGTTGCGGCCGATCTCGGTGGCTTCGGGGAGTTCGGCGAGGGCGGCCGCGACGCACTCGTCCACGTCCGCGCCGGCGAGCGCGAGGGCGAGGGCCGCCGCCATGGCTCTGGCGCCGTGGACTCCGTCGCCGTCCTGGGTGTAGCGGGCGTCGAACTCGGCGAGGGCGGCGGCGCGTTGGGGGTCGCCGGGGTGGGCCACCGCAAGGACGCAGGCTCTGACGCAGGCCGCGTCGTCGAAGTAGTGGGGGTTGTCGTGGCCGGTGGCGGGTGGGCGGAGGCCGGCGGCGAGATTGCCGAGGCCGGCTCGTACGGAGATGCGGGCGCGGAGGGGGAGTACGGCGGACTCGACCTCGGGGGCGCGGTCCGCCGCGGCGGCTACCTCGCTGGCTACGGCGTTCCAGCTGAGGTCGATCGAGGCGCGCATCCGGCGTTCTCTGCTGAGGTCGCCCAGGACTGTGTCGTCGCCCGCTCTCAGTACGGCTTCTGCGGCGAAGGCCGCCCATTCGGCGTCGTCGGAGGGGCCCAGGCGGAGTGGCTCGGGAGGTTGGTTGAGGGCGATGGGGACGGGGAGTGTCGTGGTCGCGTTCTGCTCGGCGAAGGTGTCGAGCTCACGGGTGAGGCGGCGGGTCCACTCGGGCATCCTGGCGGCGCGGTGCCTTGCGGCGGGCCAACCGGCGGCGTCCCCTGCGGCGAGTCCGAGCAGCAGCCCCTCGACGCGACACACCTCGGCTCCGCCCTCGGCTTTTGTTCTCCCACCCGCACCGCCCGTGCGACTTTCGTTGTCGGGTGCGGGTGGCCCCTGTGGGGCGGGATCGCCGTCGGCGGCTGCCGGTTGGTGGGGGGTGGTGTGGGGGGTGCGGCGAATGGGGTCGGGTGCGGGTGGCCGCTGTGGGGCGGGGTCGCCGTCGGCGGCTGCGGGGCGTCCTACCTGTGCGCGACCGCCCTCAGCCGCTCCAACTCCCGCCTCTGCTCCCGCTCCCGGCTCCAGTGGATACCGCGGAGTGTTCGCGTCCCCGGCGGCGAGGCCGTCGCCGTTGGCTGTTCTCATGCCTGCACCTCGTTCTCGTCCGCCGCCAGCACGTACTTGTGCGGCCCCTGATCTCGTCGCACCGCGTCGCCCCACTTGCCGCCGTCCCCCGGCACCAGCAACTCCGCGATGTCCAGCACGTGGTGGCCCGCCATCGCCGGCAGGCAACTGCCGCGTGCCGGGCCGATCGCCGATGCCCAGTCGGAGGGGATCGCGGACGCGCCCCGTGTCGCTCCTGCCAGGGCGCCCGCCACCGCTGCCGTCGTGTCCGCGTCGCGGCCCATGTTGACCGCGGTGAGGACGGAGTCCACGAAGTCGCCGTCGGCTGCCGCGTAGGCGCCGAAGGCGAGGGCGACCGCCTCGGGGGCGAGGTCGGTCCAGGGGTAGCCGCCGATGACGACCGCGGAGCGGACCGCGCGTTCGCCGCGGTGGGCGACCGCCACCGCGCGGCGCAGGGAGCGGGCCGTCCAGGAGTCGTCGGGGACGACGGCGAGGGCCGAGGCGACCACCGCGATCGTCGGGGCTCCCGCCATCGCCGCCGCCACACCCGCCGCGACCGCCTGGCCGCCGTAGATGCCCTCCCCGTCGTGGCTCACCGAACCGTCGATCGCGACCAGACGGGCCGCCTCGGCGGGGCGGCCCGCCGCGAAGACGCCGAAGGGGGCCGCCCGCATGGCCAGGCCGTCGCTCCAGGCGTGGCGGTGCTGGGCGGAGATGGGGGCGGCGAGGCCCCGGCGGAGGTTCTCCAGGGTGCCGCGTTCGCTGAAGCCCGCGCCCCGGAACGGGCCCTCGTCGCGGTCCGCGATCCACTCGTGCCAGGCCGCCTCCACATGGGAGGGGGTGAGGGCCGAGCCGTGCCGGGCGAGGAGCAGGCCGGAGAAGATCGCGTACTCGGTGTCGTCCGTGCCCGCCGGGTTCTCCGCCACGTATCCCTCGATGCGGCCCCAGCGGGCGCGGATCTCGGAGGGCTTCATGTTCTCCGCCGGTGCGCCGAGGGCGTCCCCGACCGCCAGGCCGAGCAGCGCGCCGCGTGCCCGTTCGCGGAGTTCGGTGGCGTTCTTGGGCGCCGGGACCGGGGGAATGCAGGCGATCGATGCCATACGCGCGACCTCTCCTACGGGGTTCCCGCAGAGCGCCTCAGGGCGCGGAACCCTTTGCGGATCTCTCCCACGGGAGGCCTTCGGCAGAGCCTGACGGAGCGCAGCATCACCCGGTCGACATTTGATGGATCAATGGCTCGGATGAGCGTTCGAGGGTAAACGTGCTGGTTAGCCGAGCCTTTCCTTGCTGGTGGGCGCGAAATGAAAGGCGTATGTTCAGTGTTGTCGAAGAGTAGAACTTGTCTAAACTTAGCCTTACCTTAGCCCCTGGGGGATCATCGCATGGCCATCATCGAGACCGGGGCGACGCTCCACGAGGCGCACCGCGACAACCACACCCACCGCGATGTGAACGGCGGCTGGCTGCGCCCCGCGGTGTTCGGCGCGATGGACGGTCTCGTCTCCAATCTCGCCCTGATGACCGGTGTCGTCGGCGGCGCCGTCAGTCATCAGACCGTCGTCATCACCGGGCTGGCCGGGCTCGCGGCCGGTGCCTTCTCCATGGCGGCCGGCGAGTACACCTCCGTCGCCTCCCAGCGTGAGCTGGTCGAGGCCGAACTGGACGTAGAGCGGCGGGAGTTGCGCAAGCACCCGGAGGATGAGCAGGATGAGCTCGCCTCCCTCTACGTCTCCCGTGGGGTGGAGAAGGAGCTCGCCCGTGAAGTCGCCCGGCAGCTCTCGCGCGATCCCGAGCAGGCCCTGGAGATACACGCCCGCGAGGAGCTGGGCATCGACCCGGGCGAGCTGCCCTCGCCGCTCGTCGCCGCCGTGTCGTCCTTCGGCTCGTTCGCGCTGGGCGCGCTGCTCCCCGTACTGCCGTTCCTGCTCGGCGCGACCGCGCTGTGGCCCGCGCTGCTGCTCGCGTTCGTCGGGCTGTTCGGCTGTGGTGCGGTGGTGGCCCGGGTGACCGCGCGGACCTGGTGGTTCAGCGGGCTGCGGCAGCTCGCGCTGGGCGGCGCGGCGGCCGGTGTGACGTACGCCCTGGGCACCCTGTTCGGAACGGTCGTAGGATAGCTCGACGCGCACTTATGCGGGGGTCCGCATAAGTAGCCGTTACTCGCTGGTTTCGAACGCTTAACCACTGGGCATGAGCCGTAAGCGCTGCGGGCAACGACGCCCGGGGCGCACCCGCGGGACGGGCGACAACGCTCCCTCTGCCCCGGACCGACGGACACCGATCTGTCCGCTTCGGTCCCCTTAATTTCCACCGCATGTGCGGTGCCGCGCCGCCACCCCGCGGCGTCCGCATGTTGGAACGGAGTATCCGGTTCCCGAGAACCGCTCCATCATGTAACCTGCACGAAATTTTGCGCTTACCCCGCAGAGGGCCAACGTCGTCCCTATGCACACGCATATGCCACGACGACGACGGGAGAGCCGATGCGTACGCCGCGCCAGCCGTCCCAGCAGCCCGCGAATGGCCAGAACTGGTCCTTCATGGATGCTCGCCCTGCCGCGCAGGGTATGTACGACCCCCGCAACGAGCACGACGCCTGTGGCGTCGGCTTCGTGGCCACCCTCACCGGCGAGGCGAGCCACGCGCTGGTCGAGCAGGCGCTCACGGTGCTGCGCAACCTGGAGCACCGCGGTGCGACGGGTGCCGAGCCCGACTCCGGCGACGGCGCGGGCATCCTGTCCCAGGTGCCGGACGCCTTCTTCCGTGAGGTGGCCGGATTCGACCTGCCCGCCGCCGGTGGCTACGCGGTCGGCATCGCCTTCCTGCCTCCGGACGGCGCGGACGCCGCCGTCTCACAGATCGAGACGGTCGCCGCCGAAGAGGGCCTCACCGTCCTCGGCTGGCGCGAGGTTCCGACCGCGCCCGAACTCCTCGGCGCCACCGCCCGCTCCACCATGCCGCTCTTCCGGCAGGTCTTCGTGAGCGACGGCGAGACGCGGGGCATCGACCTCGACCGCAAGGCCTTCGCGCTGCGCAAGCGCGCCGAGCGGGAGGCCGGTGTCTACTTCCCGTCGCTCTCCGCGCGGACCATCGTCTACAAGGGCATGCTCACCACCGGTCAGCTGGAGCCCTTCTTCCCGGACCTGTCCGACCGGCGCTTCGCCTCCGCGATCTCGCTCGTGCACTCCCGGTTCTCCACGAACACGTTCCCGTCGTGGCCGCTCGCCCACCCGTACCGCTTCGTCGCGCACAACGGCGAGATCAACACGGTCAAGGGCAACCGCAACTGGATGGCGGCCCGCGAGTCCCAGATCGCCTCCGACCTCTTCGGCGACCAGGACAAGATCGACCGGATCTTCCCGATCTGCACGCCCGAGGCCTCCGACTCCGCGTCCTTCGACGAGGTGCTCGAACTCCTGCACCTGGGCGGACGCTCGCTGCCGCACTCCGTGCTGATGATGATCCCGGAGGCGTGGGAGAACCACGACTCCATGGACCCGGCCCGCCGCGCCTTCTACCAGTTCCACTCCACGATGATGGAGCCCTGGGACGGCCCGGCCTGTGTCACCTTCACCGACGGCACCCAGGTCGGCGCGGTCCTCGACCGCAACGGCCTGCGCCCCGGCCGCTACTGGGTCACCGACGACGGCCTCGTCGTCCTCGGCTCCGAGGTCGGCGTCCTCGACATCGACCCCGCGAAGGTCGTCCGCAAGGGCCGCCTCCAGCCCGGCCGCATGTTCCTCGTGGACACCGCCGAGCACCGCATCATCGAGGACGACGAGATCAAGGCCGGCCTCGCCGCCGAGAAGCCGTACGCCGAGTGGCTGGAAGCCGGCGAGATCGAGCTGTCCGACTTGCCCGAGCGCGAGCACATCGTGCACACGCACGCCTCGGTCACCCGCCGCCAGCAGACCTTCGGCTACACCGAGGAGGAGCTGCGCGTCATCCTCGCGCCGATGGCCAAGGCCGGTGCCGAGCCCATCGGTTCGATGGGCACCGACTCGCCGATCGCCGCGCTGTCCTCGCGCCCGCGCCTGCTCTTCGACTACTTCACCCAGCTGTTCGCACAGGTCACCAACCCGCCGCTGGACGCGATCCGCGAAGAACTCGTGACCTCGCTGCGCTCGTCGCTGGGTCCCGCGAGCAACCTGCTGGAGCCGACGGCCGCGTCCTGTCGTAGCGTCACCCTGCCCTTCCCGGTGATCGACAACGACGAGCTGGCCAAGCTCATCCACATCAACGCCGACGGCGACATGCCCGGCATGAAGGCCGCGACCCTCTCCGGCCTGTACCGGGTCTCCGGCGGCGGCGACACCCTCGCCGCCCGCCTCGCCGAGATCTGCACCGAGGCCGACGCGGCCATCGAGAACGGCGCCCGCCTGATCGTCCTCTCGGACCGGCACTCCGACGCCGAGCACGCGCCGATCCCCTCGCTGCTGCTCACCGCGGCCGTCCACCACCACCTCATCCGCACCAAGCAGCGCACCCAGGTGGGTCTGCTGGTGGAGGCCGGTGACGTGCGCGAGGTCCACCACGTCGCCCTGCTGATCGGCTTCGGCGCCGCCGCGGTCAACCCGTACCTGGCGATGGAGTCCGTCGAGGACCTCGTCCGCGCGGGCACCTTCCTCACCGACATCGAGGCCGAGCAGGCCATCCGGAACCTGATCTACGCGCTCGGCAAGGGCGTCCTCAAGGTCATGTCCAAGATGGGCATCTCGACGGTCGCCTCCTACCGGGGCGCCCAGGTCTTCGAAGCGGTCGGCCTCGACGAGCAGTTCGTCAACAGCTACTTCAGCGGTACGGCCACCAAGATCGGCGGCGTCGGCCTCGACGTCATCGCCAAGGAGGTCGCCGCCCGGCACGCGAAGGCGTACCCCGCGAGCGGCATCGCGCCCGCCCACCGCGCCCTCGACATAGGCGGCGAGTACCAGTGGCGCCGCGAGGGCGAGCCGCACCTGTTCGACCCGGAGACGGTCTTCCGCCTCCAGCACTCGACGCGCACCAACCGCTACGACATCTTCAAGAAGTACACGGACCGCGTGAACGAGCAGTCCGAGCGGCTGATGACCCTGCGCGGCCTCTTCGGCTTCAAGTCGGACCGCCCCTCGATCTCCATCGACGAGGTCGAGCCCGTCTCCGAGATCGTCAAGCGCTTCTCCACCGGCGCCATGTCGTACGGCTCCATCTCCCTGGAGGCGCACGAGACGCTCGCCATCGCCATGAACCAGCTGGGCGGCAAGTCCAACACCGGTGAGGGCGGCGAGGACGCGGACCGGCTCTACGACCCGGCCCGGCGCAGCGCCATCAAGCAGGTCGCCTCCGGCCGCTTCGGCGTGACCTCCGAGTACCTGGTCAACGCGGACGACATCCAGATCAAGATGGCCCAGGGCGCCAAGCCCGGCGAGGGCGGCCAGCTGCCCGGCCACAAGGTCTACCCGTGGGTCGCGAAGACCCGGCACAGCACCCCCGGTGTCGGCCTCATCTCCCCGCCGCCGCACCACGACATCTACTCCATCGAGGACCTCGCCCAGCTGATCCACGACCTGAAGAACGCGAACCCGCAGGCGCGGATTCACGTCAAGCTGGTCTCGGAGGTCGGTGTCGGCACGGTCGCCGCGGGTGTGTCGAAGGCGCACGCGGACGTCGTCCTCATCTCCGGCCACGACGGCGGCACGGGCGCGTCCCCGCTGACGTCCCTCAAGCACGCCGGTGGACCTTGGGAGTTGGGCCTCGCCGAGACCCAGCAGACGCTCCTTTTGAATGGCTTGCGCGACCGGATCGTCGTGCAGACCGACGGCCAGCTCAAGACCGGCCGTGACGTCGTCATCGCCGCGCTGCTCGGCGCCGAGGAGTTCGGTTTCGCGACCGCGCCGCTCGTCGTCTCCGGCTGCGTCATGATGCGCGTCTGCCACCTCGACACCTGCCCGGTCGGCATCGCCACCCAGAACCCGGTACTGCGCGACCGGTTCGCCGGCAAGGCCGAATACGTCGTGAACTTCTTCCAGTTCATCGCCGAAGAGGTCCGCGAGATCCTCGCCGAGCTGGGCTTCCGCACCATCGAGGAGGCCGTCGGCCAGGCCGGCACGCTCGACGTCGAGCGCGCCGTGGACCACTGGAAGGCGCAGGGCCTGGACCTGGCCCCGCTGTTCTACGTCCCCGAACTCCCGGACGGCGCAGCCCTCCACCAGGTCATCGAGCAGGACCACGGCCTGGAGAAGGCGCTGGACAACGAGCTGATCAAGCTCGCCGCCGACGCCCTGGCCGCGTCCAGCGCCACCGACGCCCAGCCGGTCCGCGCCCAGATCGCGATCCGCAACATCAACCGCACGGTCGGCACGATGCTCGGCCACGAGGTGACGAAGAAGTTCGGCGGGGCGGGCCTGCCCGACGACACCATCGACATCACCTTCACCGGCAGCGCCGGCCAGTCCTTCGGCGCCTTCCTCCCGCGCGGTGTCACGCTGCGCCTTGAGGGCGACGCCAACGACTATGTCGGCAAGGGCCTTTCGGGCGGCCGGGTCATCGTCCGCCCCGACCGGGGCGCCGACCACCTCGCCGAGTACTCCACCATCGCGGGCAACACCATCGCCTACGGTGCGACCGGCGGCGAGCTGTTCCTGCGCGGCCGTACCGGTGAGCGGTTCTGCGTCCGCAACTCCGGTGCCACCGTGGTCTCCGAGGGCGTGGGCGACCACGGCTGCGAGTACATGACCGGCGGCCGGGCCGTCGTGCTCGGCGAGACCGGCCGCAACTTCGCGGCGGGCATGTCCGGTGGCATCGCCTACGTCATCGACCTGAACCCCGACAACGTCAACGTCGGAAACGCGGGCGCCGTAAGCGAGTTGGACGAAACCGACAAGCAGTGGCTGCACGACGTGGTGCGCCGCCACGCCGAGGAGACCGGTTCCACGGTCGCCGAGAAGCTGCTCGCCGAGTGGGCCGTCTCCGCGGACCGCTTCAGCAAGATCATCCCCAGTGCCTACAAGGCCGTGCTCGCCGCCAAGGACGCCGCCGAGCGAGCCGGACTCTCCGAGTCCGAGATCACCGAGAAGATGATGGAGGCGGCGACCAATGGCTGACCCGAAGGGCTTTCTGAACCACGGGCGCGAGGTCGCCAAGTCCCGTCCCGTGGACGTCCGGTTGAAGGACTGGAACGAGGTCTACGTCCCCGGTTCGCTGCTGCCGATCATCGGCAAGCAGGCCGGCCGCTGCATGGACTGCGGCATCCCGTTCTGTCACAACGGCTGTCCGCTGGGGAACCTGATCCCCGAGTGGAACGACTACGCCTACCGCGGTGACTGGACGGCGGCCTCCGAGCGCCTCCACGCCACCAACAACTTCCCCGAGTTCACCGGGCGGTTGTGCCCGGCTCCCTGCGAGTCGGCGTGCGTGCTGGGCATCAACCAGCCGCCGGTCACCATCAAGAACGTCGAGGTCTCCATCATCGACAAGGCCTGGGAGACGGGCGACGTCGCCCCGCAGGCCCCGGAGCGCCTCTCCGGCAAGACCGTCGCGGTCGTCGGCTCGGGCCCGGCGGGCCTCGCCGCCGCCCAGCAGCTGACCCGGGCCGGCCACACGGTCGCGGTGTACGAGCGCGCGGACCGCATCGGCGGCCTCCTGCGCTACGGCATCCCCGAGTTCAAGATGGAGAAGCGGCACATCAACCGCCGTATCGAGCAGATGCGCGCGGAGGGCACCCGCTTCCGCACGGGCGTCGAGATCGGCGTCGACCTCAAGGCCACCGACCTGCGCAAGCGCTACGACGCGGTCGTCATCGCCGCCGGTGCCACCACCGCGCGCGATCTCCCCGTCCCCGGGCGGGAGTTGACCGGTGTCTACCAGGCGATGGAGTACCTGCCCCTGTCCAACAAGGTGCAGGAGGGCGACTACGTCACCGCCCCGGTCTCGGCCGCGGGCAAGCACGTCGTCGTCATCGGCGGCGGCGACACCGGCGCGGACTGCGTGGGTACGGCGCACCGCCAAGGGGCCGCCTCCGTCACGCAGTTGGAGATCATGCCCCGCCCGGGCGACGAGCGGAACCCGGTCTCCCAGCCCTGGCCGACCTTCCCGATGCTCTACAAGGTGACCTCCGCGCACGAGGAGGGCGGTGAGCGGGTCTACTCCGTCAACACCACCCACTTCGAGGGCGACGAGGACGGCAACGTCCAGTGGCTGCACCTCGTCGAGGTCGAGTTCGTCGACGGCAAGCTGACCCAGAAGCCGGGCACGGAGCGCAAGATCCCCGCCCAACTGGTCACGCTGGCCATGGGGTTCACCGGCACCGACCGTGAGAACGGCCTGGTCGACCAGTTCGCCCTGGACCTCGACGAACGCGGCAACATCGCCCGCGACGCCGACTTCCAGACCAACGTCCCCGGCGTCTTCGTCGCCGGTGACGCGGGCCGCGGCCAGTCCCTCATCGTCTGGGCCATCGCGGAGGGCCGCTCGGCCGCCCGCGGCGTCGACCGCTTCCTCACCGGCGCCAGCGAACTCCCGGCCCCGATCCGCCCGACGGACCGCTCACTGATGGTCTGACGGGAACCAAGAAGAACGAGGGGAATCCCCTCAACAGACGTCCCGCACAATGGCGTGCGGAACAGAGCGCGGCGCTTGCTCAGTCCCCGACCGGACCGGCAGGCGCCGCGGCGCGTCCACCCTCGTTTCTACGGAACGCGGTACGTCTCCCCGTACACCTTCCACACCAACGGCGGACGCAGCGCCAGGTTCCCTTCATCCAGGAACTTCCGCTGGGCCGTGTCCACGCGGGAGGTGTCGATGCCGGGGTGCTTGGCGCGCATCGTGGCGCGACGGACGTCGAGGAAGGCGCTCAAGTAGGCCTTCTCGTCGCCGCCTTGGGCCGGAGGTGCGGCCCGCTGCATCGCGCGCGTGCGGATGCCGTAGAAGCCGTCCGTGCCCGGGCCGTGGAAGACCATCGCGTCGTAGTAGATGAACTGTCCCAGCGGGCCCAGTCCGTCGCGTTTGGCCTCGCCGACCGCCGGGTCGAAGTAGATGCGGTCGCGCTCCGCGTCCTGGGCGGCCTGGAACGCGGGGACCTTCGCCTCGGCGCGCCAGGCGGCCGGGAAGCCGGGGTCCAGGCCCTGGTGGGAGTCCGTGCCGTCGACCCTGCGCAGCGCGGGGAGGTAGCGGGCGAGGCCGTTGCCGGGGTGGTCGGCGGTGTACTTCTCGACGAGGACGAGCAGGTCGTGGGTGCCGGTGCAGAAGCCGATGATGCCCGCGGTGTAGCCCTGGCCGTCGCCGATGTCCTGCACATATCCGTATGCGCTGCGCCAGTTGAGCGTGGAGTTCTCGGCGCTGGCCACCAGCTCCTGGGCGAGGTTCTTCATGGCCGGCGCGGCCAGTCCCTCGGGTGCTCTGTGCTGCGCCGCGGCGGCCGGGTGCGCGGGCCGCGGGTCGTCGTGGGCGGTGGGTGAGGAGCCGTAGGCCGTCGCCGCGAGGAGGACGAGGGGTACGGCGGCGAGGATCAGGACGCCGGCGCGTTTCATGGGGCCCAGAGTAGGGGCGGTTACGTCCCATATTCCGGGGGTTGGGGGGACATGGGGACTGCCGGACCTGCGTGGCGTAATCTCGGTCCTTTCGCCGTGATCCGAAGGGAGCCCCTGTGGCCGCGATCTCGCTCAGCAAGGTCGAGGAGACCGCACCCGCGCTGGTCAGCCTGTACAAGAGCGCCGGGGTCTCGCTCCGCAAACACGGGCTGGACGGGCAGCGGGCGGCCGTCTACCTGGTGGTCGACTATTCGGGCTCCATGAAGCCGTACTACAAGGACGGCAGCGTGCAGGCGCTGGCAGACCGGGTGTTGGGCCTGTCGGCGCACCTGGACGACGACGGGACCGTGCCGGTCGTCTTCTTCTCCACCGACGTCGACGCCGTCTCGGACATCGCCCTCGCCGACCACGCGGGCCGGATCGACCGCATAGTGGCCGGACTCGGACACATGGGCAAGACGAGCTACCACCTCGCCATGGACGCCGTCATCGACCACTACCTCGACAGCGGCTCCAAGGAGCCCGCGCTCGTCGTCTTCCAGACCGACGGCGGCCCGATCAACAAGCTCGCCGCGGAACGCTATGTGTGCAAGGCCGCGAAGCTGCCGATGTTCTGGCAGTTCGTCGGCTTCGGCGACGCGAAGAGCAAGCAGTTCGAATTCCTGCGCAAACTCGACGAGTTGGCGGTGCCCCAGAAGCGGGCCGTCGACAACGCGGGCTTCTTCCACGCCGGTTCGGACCCGCTGAAGATGTCCGACGCGGAACTCTACGACCGGCTCGTGGGCGAGTTCCCGCAGTGGCTGTCGACGGCACGGCAACAGGGGATCGTCCAGTGACCCGCCTCCTCCCCGCCTCGGCCCGAACTGCCGTGCCCTGGAAGAACGGTGGCGGTGTCACCCGGGAGATCGCCGCCTGGCCCGAGGGCTCGGGCATGGACGACTTCGCCTGGCGGGTGAGCCTCGCCGAGGTCGGCGCGGACGGGCCGTTCTCCGCCTTTCCGGACGTCGACCGGACCCTGACCGTCGTCGAGGGCGCGGGCATGGACCTCACCGTGGGCGGCGAGCGGGTGCTCGTCAACTCCCCTTATGTGCCACGCGACTTCAGGGGCGACCTGCCGACCGACGGCCGGCTGCTGGACGGCCCGGTCGTCAACCTCAACGTCATGTGGCGCAGAAGCGCGGTCGCTACGGCCCCCACGGTCGCCGTCGTCCGGGGGCGGCTGCGGGTGGGCGCGGACACCCTGGTCGTGGCGCTGGACGGGACCGCCGAGGTGGCCGGACTGGCCCTCGGGCCTTATGACGCCGTGCAGTTGGGCGAGGAAGCCGTCCTGCACGCGCGGGGTCGTACCGCCGTGATCGGGCTGTCATTGCCCGCTGACGCACCGTTGGCTTAGCCCGGCCCCCGTGACACCCTGTGGGGTGATCCGGACGGGGAGGCGGCGAACGTATGGACGGCGCACGATCGGTGAACGGCACAGTGGGCGGCGGGCGGCCGGGTGAGGCCGGCAAGGGGGAGAAGCTCGCCGACTGGGCGGACGGACGGCTCGGGCTGTACGCGCTGGCCAAGGCCAATATGCGCAAGGTCTTCCCGGACCACTGGTCCTTCATGCTGGGCGAGATCTGCCTCTACAGCTTCATCATCCTGATCCTCACCGGCGTCTATCTCACCCTGTTCTTCGAGCCGAGCGGTGTCGAGGTCATCTACCACGGCTCGTACACGCCGTTGAACGGCATCCCGATGACCCGGGCGTTCGAGTCCACGCTCGACATCAGCTTCGACGTGCGCGGCGGACTGCTGATCCGGCAGATCCACCACTGGGCGGCCGTCGTCTTCATCGCGGGCATGCTCATCCACATGATGCGGGTGTTCTTCACCGGCGCCTACCGCAAGCCGCGCGAGCTCAACTGGGTGTTCGGCTGGACCCTGTTGTTCCTCGGCATCATCACCGGGCTCACCGGCTACTCGCTCCCCGACGACCTGCTCTCCGGTACCGGCATCCGCTTCGCGGACGGCGCGATCCTGTCCGTGCCGATCGTCGGGACGTACATGTCGATGTTCCTGTTCGGCGGGGAGTTCCCGGGCCACGACATCATCTCGCGGCTCTTCCCCGTCCATGTCCTGCTGCTGCCGGGGATCATGCTGGGCCTGGTGGTCGCGCATCTGATCCTGGTCTTCTACCACAAGCACACGCAGTACCCCGGGCCCGGCCGGGACCAGAAGAGCGTGGTCGGCATGCCCTTCCTGCCCGTCTACATGGCCAAGGCGGGCGGCTTCTTCTTCCTCGTCTTCGGGGTGCTCGCCGTCATGGGCGGCATCGCCAGCATCAACCCCGTGTGGGCCTTCGGACCGTACCGGCCCGACCTGGTGACGACCGGCGCCCAGCCCGACTGGTATCTGGGCTTCTCCGAGGGACTCATCCGCGTGATGCCGGGATGGGAGATCAACGCCTGGGGCCACACACTGGAGTTGGGCGTCTTCATCCCCTTCACGCTCTTCCCGCTGATCCTCGCCGCCATCGGCGCCTACCCCTTCATCGAGGCCTGGATCACCGGCGACAAACGCGAACACCACATCCTGGACCGGCCGCGCAACATGCCGGTGCGCACCGGACTCGGCGTGGCCTGGCTGAGCCTGTACGGCGTGCTGCTGATCGGCGGCGGCAACGACGTGGTCGCCACCCATCTCAACCTCTCGATCAACGCGATCACTTGGTTCGTACGGGTCTCGTTCTTCGTGATGCCGGTGGTCGCCTTCCTTGTCACCAAACGCGTCTGCATGGGACTCCAACGCCGGGACCGGGACAAGGTGTTGCACGGCCGCGAGTCCGGCCTCATCAAGATGCTGCCGCACGGCGAGTACGTCGAGGTCCACGAACCCCTCGCGCAGGACGAGTTGTTCAGACTCACCCAGCACGAACAGGAACCGCCCTACGAGATCGGCCCGCTCGTCGACGCCAACGGTGTGCAGCGGCAGGTCAAGGGCGGGCAGCGGGTCCGGGCCCGGCTCGCCAGGGCGATGTTCGGCCCCGAGACGCGGATCGCGAAGCCGACGGTGGAGGAGTACCGGGAACTCACGAGCGGCGATCACCACCACTGAAGCTTTCTAGTACGGCGGCCCGGCATTCGCCCGGGTCGCCCCAACTCGCGCGCAAGGCACGGGCCTTGGTCAGCCACAGGGACAGGTCGTACTCGGCGGTGTACCCGATCGCACCGTGCAGTTGAAGCGCTGTACGGGCGGTCCTGTACGCCGCCTCGCACGCCGTGACCTTCGCGGCGGCCACATCGGCCGGGTCCATGGTGAGCGCGGCACCGAAGACCAGCGGACGCGCGAACTCCAACGCGATCTTCGCATCGGCCAGTTGATGCTTCACCGCCTGGAACGAGCCGACGGGGACCCCGAACTGGGTGCGCTGCCTGACGTAGGCGACGGTCCGGTCGAGGAGAGCGAGGCCGACGCCCAGGGCCTGGGCGGCGGTGGCGAGGCGGGCCCAGGTGAGGGCGTGGGCCAGGGCGGCGGGCACCTGCGGGCCGACGGCGAGGAGTTCACCGCCGGTGGGGGTGGGGAAGAGCCGGCGGGCGGGGTCGAGAGAGGTGTGGGGCACGGTCGCCGGGGGCGCGAGCCGCAACTCGGCCGCCGAGGGCGCGCCGCCGGGCAGGGGGGCGAGCTGCCGCTCCATCGCCGACTCGCCCGCCTCGGGTGCCGACTTGGCTGCGCCGGACGCCAGTTCGCCCGCTGCCGCAGGCTCTCCGACCGCCTCTCCGGAAGCCCTTCTCGCCGGGCCGCCTGCCGCCGAGACCGTCAGGCGCACGTCCGCCACGTCCGCGTCCAGCGCGTACCGCCCCGTCGCCAGCGTGACCACCGACTCGCCGGAGGCCAGCGCGGGCAGCAGCCTCTTGGCCGGAGCGGGGTCGTCCAGGGTGGTCAGCAGGGCCGCCGCCGCGACCGTCTCCACCAGCGGCCCCGGAACCGCGTGCCGTCCCAACTCCACGAACGCCACCGCGAGTTCGACCGGCCGGGGACCGAGCCCCTCGTACGCCTCGGGCACCGCGAGCGCGAACACCCCGGCCCCCGCGACCCGGCGCCACAGCGAGCGCCCGCTCGTCGGCTCGCCGCGGCTCCAGGACCGTACGACCGACGGGGTGTCCGCGGCCGTCAGCATCGCGTTCAACGAGTCGGCGAACGCCCGCTGTTCGGAGTCGAGGAGGAAGCGCATCAGCGGCGGCCCTTCGGCAGGCCGAGCAGGTGCTCGGCGATGATGTCGCGCTGGATCTCGTTCGTACCGGCGTAGATGGGGCCCGCGAGGGAGAAGACATAGCCCTCGGCCCAGTCGGTGTCCGCCAACTCGCCCTCTGTTCCCAGCAGTTCGAGGGCCGTCTCGTGCAGGGCGATGTCGTACTCGGACCAGAAGACCTTGTTCAGGCTGGACTCCGGGCCGATGGACTCGCCGTCGAGGAAACGGGAGGCGTTGGCGTAGGTGAAGAGCTGGTAGGCGCGGGCGCCGATCACGGCGTCCGCCACCCGGTCCCTTGTGGTGGCCGAACTGCCCTGCTCCCGCCAGAGGTCGAGCAGGCGGTCGGCGGCGGCGAGGAAGCGGCCGGGGGAGCGGAGGGTGAGCCCGCGCTCGTTGCCGGCTGTCGACATGGCGACCCGCCAGCCCTGGCCCGGCTCGCCGATCACGTCCTCGTCGGGCACGAACACCTCGTCCAGGAAGAGTTCCGCGAAGGCCGGTCTGCCGTCCAGGCGGCCGATCGGGCGGACCGTGACGCCGGGTGCGCGCAGGTCGAACATCAGGTAGGTCAGGCCCTGTTGGGGCTTCGGGGTGTCAGGCTCGCTGCGGAACAGGCCGAACGCGCGGTCCGCGAAGGCCGCCCGCGAGGACCACGTCTTCTGGCCGCTCAGCAGCCAGCCGCCGCCCGTGCGCACCGCCCGAGAGGTGAGCGAGGCCAGGTCCGAACCCGCCTCCGGCTCCGACCACGCCTGCGCCCACACCACCTCGCCGGTCGCCATCGACGGCAGCACCCGCGCGCGTTGCTCCCGCGTGCCGTGGTCGAAGAGGGTCGGGGCGAGCAGGTTGATGCCGTTCTGGCCGACCCGGCCCGGCGCGCCCGCCGCGTAGTACTCCTCCTCGAACAGCAGCCACCGCACGATGTCCACGCCCCGGCCGCCGTACTCCTTGGGCCAGGACACCACCGACCAACGCTCCGCGGCGAGTCGGGCCTCCCACTCCCGGTGCGCGGCGAAGCCCTCCTTCGTCTCCAGGGAGGGGAGTGGCGTGGCCGGCACCTGCGCGCGCAGCCAGGCGCGGGCCTCGGCGCGGAACGCCTCCTCGGCGGGAGTGAAGTCGAGGTCCATCGCCAACCGTCCTTCCCTAACAAGTGTTTGGTAGGTTAGCGTGGCCGTATGACAGGCGTCGAGAGTCCGGCATACGTCCCCGGGCACGGGCTGCTGAAGGGGCGCACCGCCGTCGTCACCGCCGCCGCCGGCGCGGGGATCGGCGGGGCCACCGCGCGCCGCTTCCTGGAAGAGGGAGCGCGTGTACTGATCAGCGACGCGCACACGCGGCGGCTGAAGGAGTACGAGGCCGAGCTGGCTGGGGAGTTCGGCGCGGACGCGGTCGCCGCGCTGCCGTGCGACGTCACCGACGAAGCGCAAGTGCAGGCGCTGTTCGACGCGGCCGTCGCGGCGCACGGGCGGCTGGACGTCGTCGTCAACAATGCGGGTCTGGGCGGGACTTCGGACCTCGTCGACATGAGCGACGAGCAGTGGTCGAAGGTGCTGGACGTGACGTTGAACGGCACCTTCCGCTGCACCCGGGCCGCCCTGCGCGCGATGCGCGGGACCGGCGGCGGGGTGATCGTCAACAACGCCTCCGTCGTCGGCTGGCGCGCCCAGGCCGGGCAGGCGCACTACGCGGCGGCCAAGGCGGGCGTGATGGCGCTGACCCGGTGCGCGGCGATCGAGGCCGCCGCGTACGGCGTGCGGATCAACGCGGTCTCGCCGAGCCTCGCCATGCACCCGCACCTGGTGAAGGTGACGACCCCCGAACTGCTCGCGGACCTCACCGCCCGCGAGGCCTTCGGGCGGTACGCCGAGCCCTGGGAGGTGGCCAACGTGATCGTGTTCCTGGCCTCGGACTACTCCTCGTACATGACGGGCGAGGTCGTCTCCGTGAGCAGCCAGCATGCGTAGCGGCGCGGGAGGCTGCGTGAGGGGCCGGGTCCGGGGCACGACAATGGGTCCGTGCCGACCAAGAAGAAACCCCCGGTGACCGCCGCTCCGGCCCGCCGTCGCGAACTCCTCGACACGGCCGCCGAGGTCTTCGCCGAGCAGGGCTACAACGCCACCACCGTACGGAAGATCGCGGACCACGCGGGCATGCTCGCGGGCAGCCTCTACTACCACTTCGACTCCAAGGAATCGATGCTGGAGGAGATCCTGCGCACCTTCCTCGACGAGCTCTGGGGCGGCTACGACACCGTCCTGGACGCCGAGTCCGGGCCGCGCGAGACGCTGGAGGCGCTGGTCACCGAGTCGTTCCGGGAGATCGACCGGCACCGCGCGGCCGTCGCGATCTACCAGAAGGAGAGCAAGCAACTGGTCGCGCAGGAGCGGTTCGCGTTCCTCGCCGAGTCGCAGCGCAAGTTCGAGAAGGCGTGGCTGTCCACGCTGGAGCGCGGGGTCGCCGCCAAGGTCTTCCGGGCCGACCTCGACGTCCGGCTCACCTACCGGTTCGTCCGCGACACGGTGTGGGTCGCCGCGTCCTGGTACCGGCCCGGCGGACAGCACAGCGCCGAGGAGATCGCCCGGCAGTACCTGTCGATGGTGCTGGACGGGATCGCCGTACGCACGTAACTCGCGGGCAAGTATGGGGAGTTGACATGGCCGAGGCCTACATCGTCGAAGCGGTCCGGACGCCCGTCGGGCGGCGCGGGGGAGGGCTCGGCGCGGTCCATCCGGCCGACCTCGGGGCGCATGTGCTGGGGGAGCTGGTCGCGCGCTCGGGGATCGATCCCGCCGCCGTCGAGGACGTCGTCTTCGGGTGTCTGGACGCGGTGGGGCCGCAGGCCGGGGACATCGCGCGGACCGCCTGGCTGGCGGCCGGGCTGCCCGAGGAGGTGCCGGGCGTGACGGTCGACCGGCAGTGCGGATCCTCGCAGCAGGCCGTGCACTTCGCGGCTCAGGGGGTGCTCTCCGGCACCCAGGACCTGGTCGTCGCCGGGGGCGTCCAGAACATGTCGCTGATCCCCATCGCCTTCGCCTCCCGCCAGGCCGCCCTGCCGCTCGGCCTGACGGAGGGCCCCTTCGCGGGCAGCGAGGGCTGGCGCGCCCGCTACGGGACACAGCCCGTCAACCAGTTCGCCGGGGCCGAGATGATCGCCGCCAAGTGGGGCATCAGCAGGCAGGACCAGGAGGAGTTCGCCCTCCGCTCGCACCGGCGGGCCCTGCGCGCCATCGACGAGGGCCGCTTCGAACGGGAGACGGTCGCCTACGGCGCGGTCGCGGTCGACGAGGGCCCGCGCCGGGACACCTCGCTGGAGAAGATGGCCGGCCTGAAACCGGTCGTCGAGGGCGGCACCATCACCGCCGCGTGCTCCTCCCAGGTCTCCGACGGCGCGGCGGCGATGCTGCTCGCCTCGGAACGGGCCGTGCGGGAACACGGACTGACGCCCCGCGCCCGCATCCACCACCTCTCCGTCCGCGGCGAGGACCCGATCCGCATGCTGTCCGCACCCATCCCGGCCACCGCCCACGCCCTGAAGAAGACCGGCCTGACCATCGACGCCATCGACCTCGTCGAGATCAACGAGGCCTTCGCGCCCGTCGTCCTCGCCTGGCTGAAGGAGACGGGCGCCGACCCCGACAGGGTCAACGTCAACGGCGGCGCGATAGCCCTCGGCCACCCCCTCGGCGCGACCGGCGTCAGACTCATGACCACCCTCCTGCACGAACTGGAGCGCACCGGCGGCCGGTTCGGCCTCCAGACCATGTGCGAGGGCGGCGGCCAGGCCAATGTGACGATCATCGAACGGCTGTGACCGTCGAGCGGGCGGCCGTCAGCCGCTGAGTGAGAAGCCCAGCAGCACTCCGGCGGACACCTCCACCAGCCCCGGCGCGAGATCGCCCTGCGAACTGCCGTTCCCGGAACCGTGGCCGCGGGACTGGCGGAACTCGTACGACTCGGCGTCCACATCCTGGATGTGTACCACCGGCCCCAGTGGCACGCCCGTCGCCTCCGTGTACACCTCGGCCTTGCGGCGGGCGGCGGCCACCGCCTTGCGGCGCGCCTCGTCCCGCAGCGCGGGCTTGTTCCGTACGTCGAAGTCGACGCTGTCGATCTGGTGCGCCCCGGCCTCGACCGCGTCCACGATCAACTGCCGCAGGTCGTCGAGCGCCTCGGTCTCGATGACGTAGGAAGCCTGGCAGCGGTATCCGAGGAACTTCCGTTCCTCCCCGTACCCGGAGTAGGACGAGTTGAGCCCCAGCCGGGAACCCGACACCGACGCGTCGGGTATCCCGTGCCCGCGCAGCACCTCGCGCAGCCGGGTCACCGCCGCGTCCGCCTCCTGGAACGCCTGGTCCGCCGAGGGCTCCAGTACGTTGACCGCCAGCTGCACCCGGACCAGTTGCGGCTCCGCCCGCACACTGCCCGCACCGAAAACACTGAGCCCCCAGGGCTCCCGGATCGTTTGCGTCATGCGCGCATTGAAGCACCGCCGGACGCCAACTCGCCCACAATTGAAGCCGCTTGATCCATCATCCCGGCCACCAGCTCCGCACATGACGGCAGGTCGTCGATGACCCCGGCGACCTGCCCGGACGCCATCACCCCGAGATCCGTCCGGCCGTCCACCATCGACGCCTTGAGCAGCATCGGCGTGTTCGCGGCGAGCAGGACCTGGCTCCAGGGCAGCTCCTTGCCGTGCTTCATGGCGAGGCCGTCGCGGATCATGCGCCGCCAGGTCAGACCGGACAGGCGGCGGAAGCCCGCCGCCCGGCGTACCGCCTGGAGCAGGGTTCGCGTACGGCCGGAGCGCTCCAGGGCGTCGACCAGTTCCGTGCGGAGCATGCGGTGCGGCAGGCCGTCGACCGCCCGGGTGACCGTGACGTCCTTGACCGTCGCCGCCAGATACGCCGCCTTCACCGCGTCCGGGACCGTCGAGTCAGAGGTGAGGAGGAAGCGGGTGCCCATGGCGACGCCCGCCGCGCCGTAGGCCAGCGCCGCGACCAGCCCCCGCCCGTCGAAGAAGCCGCCCGCCGCCACCACCGGTATGTCCACCGCGTCCACCACCTGCGGCAGCAGCACCGTCGTCGCCACCTCCCCGGTGTGGCCGCCGCCCTCCCCGCCCTGCACGATCACCGCGTCCGCGCCCCACGCCGCGACCTTCTCCGCGTGCCGCCGTGCCCCGATCGACGGGATCACGACCACACCCGCCTCCTTCAGCTCGGCGATCAGCTCGGCGGACGGCGCGAGCGCGAAGGACGCGACCCGCACGCCTTCCTCGATCATGATCCGCACCCGGTCGCCGGCGTCGGCCGCGTCCGCCCGCAGATTCACCCCGAACGGCGCCCCCGTACGGGACTTGACCTCGCGGATCGCCTCCCGGAGCCGGTCGGTGTCCATGGTCGCGGAGGCCAGGATGCCCAGCGCGCCCGCATTCGCCGTGGCCGACACCAGCCGCGGGCCCGCCACCCAGCCCATCCCCGTCTGCACGATCGGATGCCGCACCCCGACCAGTCTGGTCAGCGCGGTCTCCATCAGCCGGCCACCTCCCTGCGCCGGATGTCGGACGGGTCGATGACCTCGCGGATCAACCGCAGCTCCTCCGGGGTGGGTTCACGGGTCGCCTCCACCTCGTCCGGAACCGTCAGCTCGAAGCCGGTCGCCTCCCTGACCTGCTCCACCGTGACCCCCGGATGCAGCGAGGCCAGCCGCATCGAGCGGTCGGGGGTCGCGAAGTCGAAGACACCGAGGTCGGAGACGACCCGGGGGATACGGTGGAAGCGGGCCGTCCCCGGATGCTCGGCGACCCGGTCGTACCCCACCCCGCACACCATGTCGACCTGCTCCACGAACACCCGCCGGGAGTGCCGCGGTATCCAGTAACTCGTCGGATTGTTCAGCGTGTTGACCGGCGCCCCGCGCACCCCGAGCAACTGCCGCTTCGGGCGCGCCCAGTCACCGACGCACGAGATGTTCTGGTTGCCGTACCGGTCGATCTGGCTCGCGCCCATCATCACGTGCCGGCGCCCGCCGGACACCAGGGCGAGGTGCTGCCGGTACGGCAACCAGCCTTCCGGTGTCCCGTCCGGACGGACGATCATCGCCTCGCCGTCGGTCAGCAACAGGTCGGGCGCGAAGGTGAGCCGGGCCAGCCGCGCGCCGACGGACGGGATCAGGCCCATGGGGCTGGCCAGGATCTCACCGGCGTCACGCCACGCCTCCGCACAGGCGATCACGCAGTATTCGGAACGCAGTACCTCCATCACCCCTGTTCCTCCTGCCAGTTGCGTACCGCCGACCGGTAGTCCGCCTCGTCCCCGGCGAGGAAGCGCTCGGAGAACTCCGCCCAGGGTGTCGTCGCGTACAGCCGCTGGAACTCCTCGTCCCTGCCGTGGTCGGGGGCGCACGACGTGAAGTGGGCGCCGCCGGGCGCCTCGACGACCCCGGTCACGTGCAACCGCTTGACGAGCAGGGACTGCGGCGGCGCCTCCTTCGTCAACTCGGCCGTGTCCACGATCCGTTCGCAGGAGACATAGGCCGCGTCCGCCGCCTCGCAGAACAGGTCGTCGAAGTAAGGGTCCGGGCCCAGATACTGCCCGTTGCCCAGCCGGTCGGCCCGGTTGACGTGCACCAGGGCCGCGTCCAGCCGCAGCGCGGGCATCGCGACGAACGTCTCCCCGTCCTCGTACGGCGAAGTCACCGTCCGCAGAGCGGGGTTGACCCGCATCACGTCCGAGCCGATCCCCGCGCGCACCGGCAGGAACGGAAGCCGGTTCGCCGCCGCGCGCAGGCCCCACATGAACATGGCCTCGTCGACCTCGGTCAGCTCGAACTCCCCGCGCTCGCGCGCCGCCCGGTAGCGCGGTTCGAGCGGGATGGAATCGAGGGTGACGAAGGGCGCCACCAGTCTGCGGACCCGGCCGGCCGCCACCAGCATCCCGACGTCCGGGCCGCCGTACGAGACCAGGGTGAGATCGCCGATGCCGCTCCGCAACAGCGCCCGGACCAGTGACATCGGCTTGCGGCGGGAACCCCAGCCGCCGATGCCCAGGGTCATGCCGCTCGTCAGCCGCGAGACGACCTCGTCGGCGGTCATCGTCTTGTCGGTCACCTACGCCTCCTCCCCTCCGGTAGTGCCGGTCGTTCCGAACGTGTCGCGCACCCGGTCCGCCACCCCGCTGACGCTCGCCTCGAAGGTGAAGCCCTGCTCGAAGCGGTAGCTGCGGCGGACGTCGACGGGGTCGATGCCGTTGATCGCGGACTTGGCGAGCCGGATCAGCTCGCCGTCCTTGGCGGCTATCTCGGCCGCCAACTCCAGCGCGGACGGCAGCAGTTCGGCGCGCGGTACGACCCGCCACACCGAGCCGTGCGCGTGCAGCTCGGCCGCCGTCGCCGTGCGCGAGGTGTAGTACAGGGCGCGCATCAGGTGCTGGGGGACCAGCCGGGCCAGATGCGTGGCGGCACCCAGCGCGCCCCGGTCCAGCTCGGGCAGCCCGAAGGTGGCGTCCTCGCTGGCCACGATCACGTCCGCGTTCCCCACCAGGCCGATGCCTCCGCCCAGGCAGAAGCCCTGCACGGCCGCCACCACGGGCACCTCGCACTCGTACACCGCGGCGAACGCCTCGAAACAGCCCCGGTTCACCCCCACCAGGGCCGACTGTCCGCGCGCCTGTATCTCCTTGATGTCCACGCCCGCGTTGAAGCCCCGCCCCTCGGCCGCCAGCACCACACAGCGCACGCCGGGGTCGCGGCCGGCCGCGCGCACGGCGTCGGCCAGCGCGAACCAGCCGTCCACCGGCAGCGCGTTCACCGGCGGGAAGTCGACCGTGACGATCGAGATCCCCTTGCTCGCGAACGAGTTTTCCGGGGAGGAGGTGGAGACACCCATGGCCGCATCAGCTACCTTTCCACCAAACATTTGTTAGGTGTGAGGCTTCGAAGCTAGCAGCCGGAGAATCCGAGCGGGAGGCCCTGTGGACAACCCTCATGTGGACAACTCGCCCGACCGCTCCTTGAACGGCCGGACCGTCCTCGTCACCGGCGGCACCCGAGGCGTCGGCGCCGGAATCGCGCGAGCCTTCGTCGAGGCCGGCGCCCGGGTGCTGACCTGCGCGCGCAAACCGCCGGAAGTCCCCGTCGAGGGAACGGAATTCAGCCCCCTGGACCTGCGCGACCCGCACGCCGTACGGGAGTTCTTCGCCGCGCTGCCCCGGCTCGATGTCCTCGTCAACAACGCGGGCGGCGCGCCGTACCGCCCGCTCGTCGACGCGACGGCCGAACGCCACGCGCGGATCATCGAGTTGAACCTCCTCGCCCCGCTCACCGCCTCCCTCGCCGCGTACGAACACCTCAGGCGGGCCAGGGGCTCGGTCGTGATGATCGGCAGCGTCAGCGGCAGCCGGCCCTCGCCCGGTTCGGCGGCGTACGGGGCGGCCAAGGCGGGACTGGAGAACCTGGCCCGTTCGATGGCCGTGGAGTGGGCGCCGGACGTCCGCGTCAACACCCTCGTCGTCGGCATGGTCCGCACGGAGTCGTCCCATCTGCACTACGGCGGCGAGGACGCCGTCGCGGCCGTCTCCCGCACCGTCCCGCTCGGCCGCCTCGCCGAACCCGCCGACGTGGGCGCCGCGGCGGTCTTCCTCGCTTCCCCCGCCGCCGCGTACATCAGCGGCGCGAGCCTGCTGGTCCACGGCGGCGGGGAGCGGCCGGCCTTCCTGGACGCCGCAACCGCCAACAAGGAGACGTGAGATGAGTGCCAGTGCTCTCTGCGACGGCCGGGTCGTCGTCGTCACCGGCGCGGGCCGCGGCCTGGGCCGCGCCCATGCCCTCGCCTTCGCCGCCGAGGGCGCCAGGGTCGTCGTCAACGACCTCGGCGTCGGCCTCGACGGCACCCCGGACCCCGACAGCCCCGCCGCCCAGGTCGTTGCGGAGATCCGCGCGGCGGGCGGCGAGGCGGTGGCCCACGGCGGCGACATCGCCACGGGCACCGGTGCCGCGTCCCTGGTCACGACCGCCCTGGAGACCTACGGCCGCCTCGACGCCCTGGTCAACAACGCGGGTTACCTGCGCGACCGCATGCTCGTCAACCTCGACGAGGACGACTGGGACGCGGTGCTCCGCGTCCACCTGAAGGGCCACTTCCTGCCCCTCAAGCACGCCGCCGCGCACTGGCGCGCCGAGTCCAAGGCGGGCCGCACCCCCACCGCCCGCATCATCAACACCAGCAGCGGAGCAGGCCTGTTGGGCTCACTGGGCCAGGGCAACTACAGCGCCGCCAAGGCCGGCATCATCGGCCTCACCCTCGTCGCCGCCGCCGAACTCTCCCGCTACGGCGTCCAGGTCAACGCCATCGCCCCCGCGGCCCGCACCCGCATGACGGAACACACCTTCGCCGACACGATGACCGCCCCCGCCTCCGGCTTCGACACGATGGCCCCGGAGAACGTCTCCCCGTTGGTGGTGTGGCTGGGCTCCGCCGCGAGCGCGGGGGTCACTGGCCGCGTCTTCGAGACGGAGGGCGGACGCATCACCGTGATGGAGGGGTGGAGGGCGGGCCCCAGCACGGACAAGGGGGCGCGATGGGGTGCGGGGGAGGCGGGAGAGGCTGTGCTGAAACTGCTGGCGGAGGCGGAGACTCCGGGGGCGGTGTACGGGGCGTAGCAGTGGTTGGACCTGCCCTGTCGTCCCAGTGGGCCACACCCGACTACGTGTCGCACTCCAGCACCGTCCGGCACAAGGAGCACCGCGCTCGTACTCGCCCCCGCACCGGCACCCTGATCCGCTGATGGCACGTGGGGCAGGGGAACGACACCCGCAGACTGCCGTGCCCGTCCCCGGTGAAGGCGTACGGCACCCCTTTCTGGACTCCGGGCCCGTGCCGTCGGTCGGCCGCGTAGCGTCGCCGTCCCGCCCACCCCGCCGCCGTGAGGGGAGGCTGCTGCTCGTCACGCCGGGCCTGTTCCATGCCCTTGACGTACGCCGTGTAGGCCTGCGGACTCGTGAACCACACGGAGGGATCCTCGCCGAAGACGAGTGCCCGCTTGGCGAGGACGTACCCGAACTCCTCCGGCGTGAGATAGCCGAGCTTCTGGGAGGACGCCGAGTCCTCCCGATACGCGTCCAGCAGCAGCCACCCCGCGCCGAGATATGTCGCCGCCGTGTCCGTGAGGATCTCGTTCTCCCGGGTGCCGGGGAAGGACAGGTCCAGGCGGTGCAGATAGACGTGCATGACCTCGTGCGCGAGAGCCGCGCCGATGTCCCGCCGATGGGTGCGGAACCGGTCGTTCAACTCCACGAAGTACTCGGGCCCGGCCGTGAGTTCGACGTTCGCCGCATGCTTCATCTCACGGAAGCTGACGATCAGCCGGGCATCCGGGAGCCGGTAGTGCCGGACCATCTCCCGCGCCACCCGCTGCGCCCCCAGATGCAGGTCGTCCGTGTCGCAGAACGCCACGTCGACGGGGGCCACACTGGTCGCGAACGTCTGGACGGTGTCGTACGACAAGCGCTTGTAGAGCGCGGTGATGGAGTCCCGCACCGTGTCCAGATGCGGGTAGCCGTGCTCGACCGGTCCGTCGTCCGCCACGTCCACAACCCCCAGAGACGCCCTGAACCCGCATCCACTGTATGCCGAGGGGCCCGGATGCACGCCCCCAATAATTCCCTGACGGATCGCGGCCGAGAAGGCTATGCTCCCCGCGATGACGACTCACTCTGTTCACAGAACGGGGGTCCCGTCCGCGCAAGGTGAGTGCTGATGCTCCCTCACACCGCGAACGGGAATTCCCCGCTTTCCTTCTGGCCGCACGTGCGCGAGTTCGCCGTGCCGCCCTCCATGATCGAGACCGCCACGGTCCGCCGCGCCGCCGGTGACTGGGCGGGCGCCTGCGCCGCCGCCGGTGTCGACGTCGATCTCGACCTACGGTCCCTCGCGCGCGCCCACGGCCGGGAACTGGCCGCCCAAGTGCGCGTCGATCTCCGCCGACTCGCCCCCGACCTGCTCCGCTGGCATCTGCCGAGGATCGCGCCCGACGGGCTGCTGCGCCCGGGACTGACCCTCACCCTGGCCCGCTACAGGCACGATGCCGCCCGCCCGCTCCACCTGGTGGTGCGGACCCCACCGGCCTGGGCCGACGGCGGTCAGCGGATCGGCCTCGCGCTGTGGGACGGCACCCGTCGGGACGCCGTAGCCCGACGGCATCCGCATCCCCGGCCGAACCGACGGTTCCGCCTCGACCTGCACCGACACCTGTGGGACGCGGGAAGAAGCGGTGAGCTGCGGGTCCGCTCCGGGGCCGACCGACCGCCCGGCGACGGACCTCCACCAATCCCGGCTCCGCTGGACACCGTGCCCGAGGCGTGGCACTGCGCCGTCGACCGGTGGGCGGACGAGGCGGCGATCCTGCTCCACGCGGAGGGGCGGACGGCCGGTCCCGTCACCGTACGGTTCGGTTCCCGGCACCGGTTCGTCCTGGCACCGGATCCGGCCGCGGGCACCCTGCGGATCGAACCGGCACCGACCGACGGCGGTGCCGCCCCGCTGCCGGTCCTGCCCGACGCGGCGACCTGGGTCCCGCCCGACCTGGAACTCCTCCGCACCGGCGCGATCGAGGCCGGCCGGCTCCATCCGCTGGTCGCCGCCGCACTCGTACCGGATCGCCCCCGGCCGGACGGTTCCGTACGGACTCAGGGGCGGTCAGGACAGCCGCACCTGGTCGAATGCCGGGGCGCCCTGCACCGGATCGGGCTGGTCGACGGCGTACTGGCACCCCTCGACCACGATCCGGACGAGATCCGGCGCGAGGAACTGCTCGTCGCGCTGACCGGCACCCCGCTGCCCTGCCTCCAGGCCGTCGACGACGCCCACCGCCACCCGGACTGCCTCACCGGCGTCCGCGAACGCCTCATCCACGGTGACACCACCGGCGCGCTGGCCGTCGTGGAGGGACTGCTCGGTCCCGACGCGGTGCTGCGCGGCGGCGCGCTGCGGGACGAACTCCACGCGGCGGCGCAACGGCGGCTCACGTACGGGCTGTTCAGGGCCGGCCTGACCGGTCCCGGACCTCGGTCCGGCCACTTCTTCCCGGGACTTCCACTCCCGCGGAAGGAACGCCTCCGCGCTGCCAACGGCCTCTGACCGCACAGAACTTCGCCTCAACCGGCCAGGCCGCACCCCCGCACGCCCCACCACGACCCAAAGGTGACCACATATGCCCACACGCACCCTGTACGCCGCCACCGACACCCCCGCCCACCCCACCCAACTCGACGTCGCGGGCGACCTGTTGACCCTCCTGCGCGACACCACCACCGAACCGCGCCCCGACGACCAGCTGGAGGCCCTGACCCTCGCCGTCGCCGCCGACCTCCCCGTGCTGCTGTGGGGCGAGCCGGGCATCGGCAAGACGGCGGCCCTGACCCAGCTCGCCGCGGCCCTGGACCTGCCGTTGACGACGGTGATCGCCAGCGTGCACGAGCCGTCCGACTTCTCCGGGCTGCCCGTCGTGGGCGACGACCCGGCCGAACAGGGCGTCCCGATGGCCCCGCCGGACTGGGCCGTACGACTCGTACGGGCGGGCCGGGGGCTGCTGTTCCTGGACGAGTTGTCGACCGCGCCGCCCGCCGTGCAGGCCGCGCTGCTGCGGCTGGTGCTGGAGCGGCGGATCGGCGCGCTCCAACTGCCGCCCGGGGTACGGATCGTGGCCGCCGCCAACCCGCGGTCCTCGGCGGCCGACGGCTGGGAGCTGAGCCCGCCGCTGGCCAACCGGTTCGTGCACCTCCAGTGGACCCACGACCACGAGGTCGTCGTACGCGGCCTCGGCGGTACCTGGCCGCGGGCGACCCTGCCGCGCCTCGACCCGGAGAAGCTGCCCGGAGCCGTGGACTACGCGCGCCGCGTGGTGTGCGGACTGCTCACCGGCCGCCCCAAGCTGGTCCACCAACTGCCCAGCAGCGAGGCCCGCCGGGGCGGTGCCTGGCCCTCGCCCCGGAGCTGGGAGACGGCCGTGTGCCTGACCGCGTTCGCGACCGCGGCCGGCTCCTCCCGAGAGGTGCTGTCCCTGCTGGTCAGGGGTGCGGTCGGGGACGGTCCCGGGCTGGAACTGCTGGCCGCCGTGGACCGGATGGACCTCCCCGACCCCGAGACGTTCCTCGCCGATCCGACCGCCGGCGAGCTGCCCGAGCGCGGGGATCTGCGCCAGGCCGTGCTCGACGGCGTGGTGGCCGCGGTCCGCAACCGTCCCGACCGGGCCCGCTGGGACGCGGCCTGGGCGGTCCTGGTCCGGGCGCTGGAGACCGGCGCCCCCGACCTCGTCGTCGTCCCCGCGACCACCCTCGCCTCGCTGCGCCGGGAGGACTGGGACGTACCCGAGTCCATCGAGCGACTCGCCGGAGTGGTCGCCCTGTCGCACCGGGCGGACCGTGCCGCCGCGACCGTGAAGGGCGGCCGATGAACCCGGCCATGGACCTCGACCTCGACCTCGGCAAACTCTTCGCCGCCCGCCTCTACGCGGCCCGCGTCCGCCCCTACCTGGCCACCGCCCTGTTCGCCCTGCACACCGTCCCGTCCCGGCAGGTGCCGACGATGGCCGTCGACCGGCACTGGCGCTGCTATGTCTCGCCGGGGTTCGTGGACGGCATGTCGGTCGAGGACCTGGCCGGAGTCTGGGTCCACGAGGTCTCCCACCTGCTCCGTGACCACCACGGGCGCAGCGACCGCCTGGCCCGCGAGCGCGGACTGACCGGCCCGGGGGAGCGGCTGCGGATGAACATCGCCGCCGACATGGAGATCAACGACGACGCGTACGGCGAGGGCCTGGTCACCCCCGCGGGCGCGGTCCGGCCGAAGACACTGGGCCTGCCCGCCGGGAACCTGATGGAGGACTACCTGCGCTGGTTCCGACTGGGGCCGCGCACCCAGGCCTTGGCGTGGCTGGACTGCGGCAGCGGCGCCGACGGGCTCGACCGGGGCTGGGAGCTGGGCCCGGACGGCGCGCACGGGCTCAGCGAGCAGCAGCGCGACGCGGTCCGCTTCCGGGTGGCACAGGGCATCACCGGCCACCCGGGCAGCGCGCCGAGCGGGTGGCGGCGGTGGGCCGAGGAGGCGTTCCATCCGCCGCAGCCCTGGCGGGAGTTGCTGGGCGCGGCGGTCCGCTCGGCGGTCTCCGCGCCCGGCGCGGGCGAGGACTACAGCTACGGCAGGCCCTCGCGCCGCTCGGCCGGACTGCCCGGGGTGGTGCTGCCGAGCCTGCGCCGCCGCCCGCCCCGGGTCTGCGTGGTCGTCGACACCTCCGGGTCGGTCAGCGACGCCGAACTGGGCAGCGCGCTCCTCGAAGTCGCCGCGATCTCCAGGGCGGTCGGCGGCCGCCGCGACCTGGTCACCGTGGTGTCCTGCGACGCGGCGGCCCGGGTCGCGCAACCGCTGTGCCGCGCCGAGGGCATCGAACTGCTGGGCGGCGGCGGGACGGATCTGCGCGCCGGCTTCGACAAGGCGCTGCGCACCCGGCCCGACGCCGTCGTGGTCCTCACCGACGGCCAGACCCCCTGGCCGGAGCGGCGACCGCTGTGCCGGACGGTGGTCGGCCTCTTCCCGCGCCGCTACGCCACCGGGTTGTACGCCGAGGACGACCCCGACTACGTGCCGGACACACCGCCCGACTGGGCCCGTGTGGTCGAGATCGGCTCCGCCCCCGTCTCCCGCTGAGCCCGCAGGGAGAGGGACTTCCCGGCGAGCGGCGCCTCCTGGAGCTCGAGCACCCACACGTCGTTCACCCCTTCCCGCAGCACGGGCCCGGGCACGTACAGCTCCCGCTGCGGCCCCGCCGACCAGTACCGCCCCAGGTTGAACCCGTTGACCCACACGAACCCCCGCGTCCACCCCGGCAGTTCGAGTACGGCGTCCCCGGCGCCCCGCACCTCGACGGTGCCCCGGTACAGGCCGGGGGAGTCGCCCGGGGGCAGTGCCCCCAGCGCGATGCCCTCGACGTCGTCCAGCGCGTCCAGCCGCAGCCCGCGCGCGCGGACGTCGTGCAGGTACTGCCGCTCGTGCAACAGGCCCCCGGTGATGCCCTTCGGCTCCCCGAGCCGGGGCCCGTAATTGGCCCTCCCCAGGGACTCCACCCACAGCTCCACGCGCGCGTGCCCGGCGACGGGTTCCTTGAGCTGCTCGTCGCCCTCCATGAGGATCCCGGCCCGCTCCCCGTCGACGTACACCACCGCCAGGTCCCGCAGCCCCCGCGCGGTGAGCGGATACGGGGCGCGCGGCCCCGGCACGGTCACCGCGTAGCGGACGAGACCGCGGTCGACGTCCAGCTCCTCGAAGGTGGGCGGGACCGGGTCCGTGCGTTCCGGTCCGCCGCGTGCCTCCAGTACGTCGCTCAAGGACGCCCAGCCGGTCAGGCTCGCCTCGGCCGGGTGGTCCAACACGGGCGGTGCGGGCGGGGGTTCGGGCAGCGGGGCGTCGGCGTACTCGGCGAACACCTCGCGCAGGCGCCAGAACTTCTCCGTGGGGCGCCCGTGCTCGTCGATCGGGGCGTCGTAGTCGTAGGACGTCACATCGGGCTCCAGCGGGCCCTCGTGCAGCGCGCCGCCGCCCCGGTTGGCGCCCGCCCAGCCGGCGAAGTTGGTGCCGCCGTGCGCCATGTAGACGTTGACCGACGCGCCGCACTCCAGGATCTCCCGCAGCGCGGACGCCGCGTCCTCGGCCGCGCGGACGACATGCTCGCCGCCCCAGTGGTCGAACCAGCCGCACCAGAACTCCATGCACATCAACGGCCCCTCGGAGCGGAACGCGCGCAGCGTCTCGAAGGCCTCCCGCGCGCGGGACCCGAAGTTCACCGTCGCCAGCACACCGGGGAGCGAGCCGCCGTCCAGCATGTGGTCCTCGGGGCCGTCCGAGGTGCACAGCGCGACCGTCACCCCCTGGTCCCGCAACAGCGCCTCCACCCGCCGCAGATAGGCGGCGTCGGAGCCGTAGCTGCCGTACTCGTTCTCGACCTGCACCATGATCACCGGGCCGCCGCGGTCCAGCTGGCGGGGTACGACCTCGGTCAGCAGCCGGCCGAACCAGCGCTCCAGGTGGCCCAGGAAGCGTGCGTCACGGGTACGCGCGCGTGGCCCCAGCTCGCCCGTCAGCCAGTGCGGCAGCCCGCCGTTCTCCCACTCCGCGCAGATGTACGGCCCCGGGCGCACGATCGCCCAGAGGCCCGCCTCCCGGGCCGCGTCCAGGAACCGGCCCAGCGCCTCCACGTCCCGGAAGTCGCCCGGCGCCGGCTCGTGCAGGTTCCACGGGACGTACGTCTCCACGCAGTTGAGGCCCATGGCCCGCAGCATCGCCAGCCGGTGCCCCCAGTACGCCTCGTGCACCCGGAAGTAGTGCAGCGCCCCGGACAGCAGCCGCACCGGCTGCCCGTCCAGCAGAAAGTCCCTGTCGCCCACGGTGAACTCGCTCATGCGCCGACTCTCTCCCCTTGGCGTCGATCACGTCCATGGACAAAGATCGCCTCTACTTGGACGCAGCGGACCGAGCGATGCGTGAGGGGGCGCGGATGTACCACACCTGGATGCGGTTCTTCACGCCCACACCCGCCCACCACCGCCTCGGCCTCGCCTGCCTCGGCGTCGGCCTCCAGTACGGCGAGCTGCCCACGGTCGGCCCCCGCACCCTCGACCACCACGTGGCCGTGGTGATCAGCGCGGGCGGCGGCTGGTACCTCGCTCCCGACGGCCGCCGCACCACCGTCACCGCGCCCGCCCTGCTGTGGCTCACCCCCGGAGTGCCGCACCACTACGCGCCCGACCCCGGCGCCGGCTGGGACGAGGGGTTCGTCGACTTCACCGGGCCCGCGACGGCGACGTACACCGAACTCGGCTACATCGAGCCGGAGCGGCCCGTGGTGCCCCTCTCGGACGCGAGCGGACCCCGCGCGGTCATCGGGCGCATGGCCCGCGCCGCGCGGCGCGGAAACCCCCTCCTGGAGGTGGAGACCGGGGCCGCCGTCCACGAGCTCCTGGTCGCCCTGCGCCGGGCCCGCGCCGACCTCGCCCCCGACGGCGACCCGGTCCTCCAGGGCCTCGCCCGCGACGCCTGTCTGCCGCTGACCGTCGCCGACCACGCGGCCCGGCACGGCATGACCCCCGCCGCCCTGCGCGCCGCCGTCCGCCGGGGCGCCGGATGCAGCCCCAAGGACTACCTCCTCGGCATCCGCCTCGGCCGCGCCAAGGAACTCCTCGCCGCCACCGAACTCCCCGTCGCCGCCGTCGCCCGCCGCGTCGGCTACGACGACCCCGCCTACTTCTCCCGCCTGTTCACCCGCCGCGTCGGCATGCCCCCCGTCCGCTTCCGCGCCCAGCAGGGCCGCACCGTCCCCGGCGGCTGGAGCGACCAGGTCCCCGACCCGGCCGATCCGCCGGTCATCGGGTGGGCCCACTCCACAGAGGCCGGCTGATCGGGTGGGCGCACTCCACGTAGGGTGGTCGCCCATGACCACCAGCAACAACGGAACCGGTGACGTCGACCCCGCCGTGCGCGAGGAACTGGCCAGGCTGCGCGACAGCATCGACAACATCGACGCGGCCGTCGTCCACATGCTCGCCGAACGCTTCAAGGCCACCCAGCAGGTCGGCTTCCTCAAGGCCACCCACCGGCTGCCGGCCGCCGACCCGGCGCGCGAGGCCCGCCAGATCGAGCGCCTGCGCACCCTGGCCGAAAACGCCAAGCTCGACCCGGCGTTCGCCGAGAAGTTCCTCAACTTCATCATCGCCGAGGTGATCCGGCACCACGAGCGCATCGCCGAGGACGCCGTGAACGGCGGTTCACCCACGGCGAACTGACCCCGCCGGACCCGTAAGGGGCGTGACACCGGGGTGTGTTCGGGGCGATGCTGCGCTGTGCACCTGCATGTGCACTCCTTGTCAGCCGACGGGCACACCCCGTCAGCGCCTGCGTCATAAGCTGGTCGTCCCACGCGGGAGGGACCTCGGGTCATGCCGTCGGATGCCAGGATCCTCATCGTCGACGACCATGAGGACACGCTGTACGCGCTGGAGAGCGCCCTCGCCCCGCTGGGCTACCGGCTCGCCCGCGCCACCAGCGGCGACGAGGCGCTCAAGCAGGTGCTCCGCGGCCAGGTCGGCCTGCTCCTGCTCGACGTGCGGATGCCCGGCGTCAGCGGCCTGGACGTGGTCCGCTATCTGCGCCGCCTCGAACAGACCCAGCACATCCCCGTCGTCCTCCTCACCGGCTTCGGCCTCGACCCCGAACTGACCGCCACGGCCTTCGGCCTCGGTGTCGCCGACCTCATCACCAAACCCGTCGACCCCTGGACCCTGCGCACCAAGATCCGCTACCTCTACGACGCCCACCAGCGCCACCAGGCCCTGGAGCAGGAGCTCCGCGAACTGCGCGCCCTCCTCAAGGAGCCCCGGGAATCCCGCCCCGCCCTGCCGCACCCGGACGCGCGCGTGCCCTACCAGCGCGACCCCCAGAACACCGCCACCACCACCGAGCGGACATAAGTCGCGTAGCGGACCGACTCTGTGCCATGCCGGTGCCATCAGGCAGCATGTCCACCATGTCCGTACTGACGCGCGACGAAGCGCAGACCCGTGCCAGGCTCCTCGACGTCCACCGCTACACGATCGAACTCGATCTGACGACGGGCGAAGACACCTTCGACTCCCGCACCGTCATCCGGTTCACCGCTCGCGCGGACGCGGACACCTTCGTCGAACTCAAGCCCGCCGAGCTGCGCTCCGTCACCCTCGACGGACACCCCCTCGACCCGGAACAGCTCGTCGAGAACCGGCTCCCGCTGCCCGCCCTCACCGCCGGCGAGCACGAACTGCGCGTCGACGCGAGCATGCGCTACTCCCGCACCGGCGAGGGCATGCACCGCTTCACCGACCCCACCGACGGCGAGACCTACCTCTACACCCAGCTCTTCATGGACGACGTCCAGCGCGTCTTCGCCGCCTTCGACCAGCCCGACCTCAAGGCCGTCTTCGACCTCACCGTCACCGCCCCCGAAGGCTGGACCGTCCTCGCCAACGGCATCACCGAACACCTCGGCGAAGGCCGCTGGCAGGCCGCCACCACCCCCCTCATCTCCACCTACCTCGTCGCCGTCGCCGCCGGCCCCTGGCACTCGATCCGCACCGAACACCGGGGCCTGCCCTTCGGCATCCACTGCCGCCGCTCCCTGGCCCCCCACCTCGACGCGGACGCCGAGGAGATCCTCGACATCACCCGCCAGTGCTACGACCGCTACCACGAGAAGTTCGAGGAGCCCTACCCCTTCGACTCCTACGACCAGGCCTTCGTCCCCGAGTTCAACGCCGGCGCCATGGAGAACCCCGGACTCGTCACCTTCCGCGACGAGTTCGTCTACCGCTCCGCCGTCACCGACACCGAGCGCCAGACCCGCGGCATGGTCATCGCCCACGAGATGGCCCACATGTGGTTCGGCGACCTCGTCACCCTCCAGTGGTGGGACGACATCTGGCTCAACGAGTCCTTCGCCGAGTACATGGGCTACCAGACCCTCACCGAGGCCACCCGCTTCACCGACACCTGGACCGACTTCGGAGTCGTCCGCAAGGCCTGGGGCTACGACGCCGACCAGCGCCCCTCCACCCACCCCGTGGCCCCCGAGAACGTCGACGACACCGCCTCCGCCCTCCTCAACTTCGACGGCATCTCCTACGCCAAGGGCGCCTCCGCGCTACGGCAGTTGGTGGCCTGGCTCGGCGAGAAGGACTTCCTCGCCGGCATCAACACCCACTTCGCCCGCCACAGGTTCGCCAACGCCACCCTCGCCGACTTCATCGACTCCCTCGCCTCCGGCACCGAACGCGACGTCCACGCCTGGGCGGACGTATGGCTGCGCACGACGGGGGTGGACACGCTCACGCCCGAAGTCCGGACCGAAGACGGGAACTGGCACCTCGACGTCGGTCACCGGGGCAGCCCCGGAATCTACTCCAAGCCCGACCCCGCCCAGAACCGGGACGGGCTCAGCCACCTCGGCACCCTCGTATCCACCGGCGCCACCCGCCCGCACCGCATCACCATCGGCCTCTACGACCACGACCTCCACGACGCGAGCCGCCTGATGCTCCGCAGCCGACTGGAGGCGGACCTTCCCACCACCGGCGACATCGGCATCAGCACCGGAGGCCCCCGACCCGCCCTCGTCCTCCTCAACGACGGCGACTACACCTACGCCAAGATCCGCTTCGACGCCGAGTCCCTCGAAACGGTCCGCACCAGCCTCTCCGGCCTCCCCGAACCCCTCACCCGCGCGGTCGTCTGGAACGCCCTGCGCGACGCCGTCCGCGACGGCGAACTCCCCGCCTCCACCTACCTGGACGCGGCCCGCGCCCACCTCCCGCACGAGACGGACCTCGCCCTCGTCCAGGGCGTCCTCGCCTTCGCCTCCGCCCAGGTCGCCGACCGCTACCTCACCCCCGAGGCCCGCCCGGCCGCCCTCGCCACCCTCACCGCCCTGTGCCGCGACCTCATCCGCCGCACCGAGGACGGCTCCAACCCCGGCCTGCGCCTCATCGCCGTACGCCACTTCATCGACGTCGCCGCCCACCCCGACACCATCGCCGCCTGGCTCGCCGAAGGCACCGTCCCCGGCGGCCCCGAGCTCGACCCCGAGCTGCGCTGGCGCGTCCTGGCCCGCCTCGCCGTCCTCGGCGCCACCGAAGAGACCGCGATCGCCGCCGAGTTGGCCCGCGACCCGTCCGCCACCGGCCAGGAGGGCGCCGCCCGCTGCCGCGCCGCCCTGCCCGACCCCGAGGCCAAGCGCACGGCCTGGGAGGCGATGTTCACCACCGACGACCTCTCCAACTACCTCTTCACCGCCACCGCCCAGGGCTTCTGGCAACCCGAACAGGCCGATCTCGTACGGGAGTACGTGCCCCGCTTCTACCAGGACGCGGTCACCCTCGCCGCCCGCCGGGGCCCCGCCATGGCCGACGCCGCGGGCCGCTGGGCCTTCCCCACCCACGCCGTCGACCCCGAATCCCTCCGCCTCGGCGAGGAATGCCTGCGCGACGCCGACCTCACCCCGTCCCTGCGCCGCAAGCTCGTCGACCAACTCGACGACCTGGCACGGGCGTTGCGGGTACGGGAGGCATAGCACCGATTCGAGTGATCCTCCCCCCGCGACGATGCGGCGGGCCGACCGTCCTTCCTGGGCTCGACACCGCCAAGGACGATCAGCCCAGGAGGAACCCGCGATCGTAGTGACAGGCGCCACCGGCAACGTCGGCCGCTCACTGGTGGAACGCCTCACCGCCGCGGACCGGCCCGTGCGGGCGCTGACGCGCGACCCCCAACGGGCCGGATTACCGCGGCAGGAGGAGGTCGTCCGACACCAACCGGACGACCCCGCCGCCCTGTTCACCGGCGCGACCCGGCTCTTCCTGAACCTCCGGGCCACCGGCGACACGACCCCGGCACTGCTCGACGCGGCCCGCGCGGTCGGCGTCCGGCACGTCGTCATGCTCTCCTCCGGAATCATCCGCGAGGGCGCCGACACCAGCCACCCCATTCACAGCTGGCACGCCAGGGCCGAACAACAGGTCCGCGACAGCGGCCTCGCGGCGACCGTCCTGCGGCCCAACGCCTTCGCGGCAAAGGCCCTCCAGCGGGCCCCGCAGATCCGCGCGGACGACACCGTACGCGGCCCCTTCGCCGACGGCGTCTCGGCACCGATCCACGAGGACGACATCGCCGCCGTCGCCGAACGCGCCCTCCTCGACCCCGGCCACGAGGGAGCGGCGCACCGCCTCACCGGCCCCGAACCGGTCACCACCGCCCAGCAGATCACCGCGATCGGCCACGCGATCGGCCGCGACCTGCGCTTCACCGAGATCCCCGTGGACGAGGTCGGCCCCGAACTCTTCCCCCACGTACCCCCGGAGATGCTCCCCGGCCTCCTCAAGGCCTTCGGCACAAGCGTCGGCACGACACCGGAGATCACCACCACGGTGGAGGAGATCACCGGCGTACCGGCCCGCCCGTTCACCATCTGGGCCAAGGACCACGCGGACGACTTCCAGTGACCCGCCCACCCCGTCCACACAACACTTTCGGGTTCTGATCGTTGTACTTTCCGGGCGCGTCGACCCACCTGCGTACAAGCTGGAACTCCCCCTGCCCCGCGCCCCGGAGGACAGCCCATGAGCAACGCGCCCCTCGCCTCAGGCGCCGAAGGACCCGACGCCCTGCGGCCGTTGCTCGACACCGTCCTCGACGCTCTGGGCACCGGACGGCGGGCCCGCGGCGGACCCTTCCCGGCGGGCGGCCCCGAAGCCGTCGCCGCCCGCCTCCGGGACGCCGTGGGGGACGTACTCCCCGAGGACGGCGACCCGACCGCCCTGCGCACCCTCGTGCACGCCCTCGCCGAAGGCGCCGCCGACCCCGCCGACCCGCTGTGCGCGGCACACCTGCACTGCCCGCCGCTCGCCGTCAGCGCCGCCGCCGACCTCGCCGTCAGCGCCCTGAACCCCTCCCTGGACTCCTGGGACCAGGCCCCCGCCGCCTCCGCCCTCGAAGCCCTCGTCACCCGCACCCTCGCCCACGAGATCGGCCTCGCCGACGCCCTCGTCACCAGCGGCGGCACCGAAGCCAACCAACTCGCCCTGCTGCTCGCCCGCGAAGCCCACAGCGGCACAGTCCAGTTGGTCTGCGGCAGCAACGCCCACCACTCGCTGCCCCGCGCCGCCTGGCTCCTCGGCCTGCCCGACCCCGTCGTCGTCCCCGCCCCCGCCGGCACCCTCGACCCCGCCGCCCTCGACGAAGCCCTCACCGCACTCCCGGGCCCGCGCGGCTCCGTCCTGGTCGCCGCCACCGCCGGCACCACCGACGCCGGACTCATCGACCCGCTCCCCGAGATCGCCGGCCTCTGCGCCGCCCACGGCGCCCGCCTCCACATCGACGCCGCCTATGGCGGAGGCCTCACCTTCAGCGACCGTCACCGCGACAAGCTCGCCGGCCTCGACCGCGCCCACACCGTCACCCTCGACCTGCACAAACTCGGCTGGCAGCCCGTCGCCGCCGGCCTCCTCGCCGTACGCCACCCCCGCGACCTCGCCGCCCTCACCCAGCGCGCCGACTACCTCAACGCCGACGACGACACCGAAGCCGGCCTCCCCGACCTCCTCGGCCGCTCCATGCGCACCACCCGACGCCCCGACGTCCTCAAACTCGCCGTCACCCTGAAAACCCTCGGCCGCACCGGACTCGGCACCCTCGTCGACCAAGTCTGCGCCCGCGCACGGGAGTTCGCCGCCATGATCCACAACCACCCCGGCTTCGAGCTCTACGACCCACCCGTCATCAGCACCGTCCTGTTCCGGCCCGCCGAAGCCGGCGACGAAGCCGTGGCCGCCGTACGCCGACAACTCCTCCACGACGGACGCGCCGTCCTCGGCCGGGCCGCCCTCGACGGCCGGCTCTGGCTCAAGGCCACCCTCCTCAACCCCCACACCCGGCCCGACGACCTGGCCGCCCTCCTGAAACTGGTGGAAGGACACACCCCCCGATGAGCCACCCCCCGACGGGTCACCCCCAGGCCCCCAACCCCCCGCGCCACGAACCCGATCCACCCCGCGACCTGGTCGGCATCGGCATCGGCCCCTTCAACCTCTCGCTGGCCGCCCTCGCCCACCCGCTCACCGAACTCGACACCGCCTTCTACGAACAGCGCCCCGGCTTCGACTGGCACCCCGGCCTGCTCATCGACGGCACCACCGTCCAAGTCCCCTTCCTCGCCGACCTGGTGACCCTCGCCGACCCCGCCAGCCCCTGGTCCTTCCTCAACTACCTGAAGGCCCGCGACCGGCTCTTCCCCTTCTACTTCGCCGAGCGCCTCCGCATCCAGCGCGCCGAGTACGACGCCTACTGCCGCTGGGTCGCGGGCAGCCTCCCCGGACTCCACTTCGGCCACCAGGTCGACGCCGTCCGCTTCAACCCCGAACGCGACGTCTTCGAGGTCGACTTCACCCAGCTCGACAGCGACGGAGAGGCCGAAGCCCTCGGCCGGACCTACACCAAGAACATCGTCCTCGGCGTCGGCACCGCCCCCTACGTCCCCGACCCGCTCAGGCCGCTCGTCGAGGCCCCGGGCGTCCCCGTGATCCACGCCGCCGACTACCTCGCACACCGCGAGACCTTCCTCGCCGCCGGGCACATCACCGTCATCGGCTCGGGACAGACCGGCGCCGAGGTCTTCCTCGACCTGCTCCGCAACCGGCCCGCGGGACACGAGAAACTCCACTGGATCGGCCGCAGCGAGGCCTTCGCCCCCATGGAGTACTCCAAGCTCGGCCTGGAGCACTTCACCCCCGACTACACCCGCTACTTCCACGCCCTCGCCGAAACCGTCCGCGACCGCCTCGTCACCGCGCAGTGGCAACTCCACAAGGGCATCGACGCCGACACCATCGCCGCCATCCACGACGAGCTCTACCGCCGTACCCTGCACGGCGGTTGGCCCGAGGCCGTCCTCACCCCCGGCGTCCGCGTCCGTACGGCGGGCCGGATCGCGACCACCAAGGTCGAACTCCACCTGGAACACGCCCAGCAGAACACCCGCTCACGCCTCACCACCGACGCCGTCGTCCTCGCCACCGGCTACCGCGAACGCCCGCTCGGCCGCATCCTCGCCGGACTCGACCCCTACCTGCGCCGCGACAGCGCCGAACGCCCGCACGTGGACGAGCAGTTCAGACTCGTCCTCGACCCCTCCGTCACCGGCGTCGGCTGCCACGTCTACGTCCAGAACGCCGAACTCCACACCCACGGAGTCGGCGCCCCCGACCTCGGCCTCGCCGCCTGGCGCAGCGCCACCATCCTCAACTCCCTGACCGGCAAGGAGCCTTACCCCCTGCCGGACCGGACGGCCTTCACCACCTTCGGACTCGACCCGCAACCGCAGATCCCCCCGGCCCGGCAGGCCCGGACCCTCACCCCCCTCGTCGAAGGCAGGTGAGCGGCCCGAGCAGGCACTAGAAGACGGGCGTGCCGTTCCGCGTCAACTTCCAGTCCACCGAGGCGAATTCGGCCGGATCCAGCACACCCTTCGCGGTCACCCACTCCGCGATCCGTGTCCGGATCTCCGTCGACTCCGACCACACCTCGGTCGCCGACGCCACATGCGGGAACGCACCGCCGCCGTTCGCCCGGTAGTTGTTCACCGCCAGCACGAACTGCTGCGCGTCGTCCAGCGCCGCACCGCCGTACGTCAGGTTCCTGATCCGCGAACCGGCCGCCTGCGCGATGTCGATGTCGTACGAGAACCCCGACACGTAGTCGTAGTTGTAGTCCGGGCGGCCGTTCGCGTTGGTCAGCTTCGCCGGGTCGACCACCGCGTCCGCGGCCGTCTGCACGAAGTACTCCGCCGAGTACTCCAGGTACGCCCGCACCTGAGCACCCGTCAGCACCTTCGCGACCAGCGTGTTGTCGTACACGTACAGCCCCGACAGGTCCCGGACGGTCACCTCGCCCGCCGGGATCTCCGAGGTCCGCGAGAACGGCGAGGCCTGCGCGATCACCGGCAGCGAGGCGTACGCGGTGCCCGCCAGGGCCGCCTTGACGACGTCCTCCTGGACCTTGGTGATCAGGTCGATGATCGGGGCGTCCTTGTAGCGCGCCTCGGCCGTCGTCAGCGTCTGCGTGGCCGTGCCGACCACCTGGTTGACGTACTCGACGACCTTGGCGTGCTCGTCCGAGAGGAGCCGGGTGATCTTCGGGTCGTCGGCGACCGTGTTGGTGTTGAGGACCTTGGAGGCGACCGACTCGACGCTCCAGCGCCCCTTGCTGAAGACCAGCTCGACGTCGAACTGCGAAAGCCGCTCCGCGTACGCCAGCGGCTCCGAAAGAACCACCGTCCTCCCGGTCTTGGCGTTGGTGACCCTCAACTCCGGGATCTCCACGTGCGCGTGGCCCACCAGGATCGCGTCGATCCCGGGCACCTGCTGCGCGACCAGCGCCGCCGAGTTCTCCACGTACGGCAGCTGGTCACCGTAGGACGAGGTGCCCGAGGAGCCGGAGTGCGCCGACACGACGACCACGTCCGCACCCATCGACCGCAGCTTCGGCACCCACTTCGCGGCCTGCTCCTCAAGACCCGGGAACGTCAACCTGCCCTGCACATAGGCCTTGTCCCAGATCGCGATGCCCGGGTTGGTCAGACCGAGCACGGCCACCTTCACCGGCGGCGCGCCCCGCACGCAGAACTTCTTGATGAAGTACGGCGGGAAGGCGGGCTTCAGCGTCTTCGCGTCCAGCGCGTTCGCCCCGAGGAGCGGGAAACGGCACTGCTCCTCGAACTTGCGCAGCGTCTCGATGCCGTAGTTGAACTCGTGGTTGCCCAGCGCCACCGCGTCGTACCCGATCGCGTTCATCGCCTGCGCCATCGGGTGCACCGGGCCGCCCTTGGCGGTGATCGGGTCGACCTTCGCGTAGTAGTACGTCAGCGGGGTGCCCTGGATCGTGTCGCCCGCGTCCAGCAGCAGCGTGTTCTCGCGGCCCTTCTCCTTGCGGATCCGGTTCACCAGCGTCGAGATCCGGGCCAGGCCCTGTGCGTTGCCGGCCGCGTCCGAGTACTCCGCGTCCTTGAAGTAGTCCCAGTTGAAGACATGCCCGTGCAGGTCGGTCGTGCCCAGCACGGTCAGCGAGTACCGCTTCGCGGGCCTGCCCGGCTTCCTCTCCGCGGCCTGCGCCGCCGGAGCCGCCGCCGCACCGGCCAGCGCGACCCCCGCACCCGTCACGGCGGACTTCTTCAGGAACTTCCGGCGGTTCAAGGGCATGTCTGGATCTCCTCGGGAAACGGTCAACAACGCGCGTAGATTCTTACTCGCTTCTTACTGGCCGCGACAGGTCCCACAGGTTTCGATCTGATGACCGGCAGGCGGCAGGGCTGACAGAGTGGGACGTATGACCGCGCCCAGCACGGACGACCAGCAACCCCCCGTCCCCTACGGCACCCCCGACGCACCCCGCATCGCCGTCCGCGGCGAAGCCCGCCTCGAAGTCGACCCCGAGATCGCCCGCATCGGCATCACCGTCGCCGCCCGCGGCCGCGACCGCCGCGCCGCCCTCGACGACCTCACCCGCCGCAACGCCGCCGTCCTCGACCTGGTCAAGGCCTACGGCGAAGCAGTCGAGCGCATCGAAACCGGCGGCTTCTCCATCACCCCCGAACTCAACCCGCACGCCCGCGGCGAACGCGTCCGCGCCTACCTCGGCCGCGTCCACATCACCGCCGAACTCACCGACTTCACCGCACTCGGCGAACTCACCACCCGCCTCGCCGACCTCGACCTCACCCGCGTCGACGGCCCCTGGTGGGCCCTGCGCCCCGACTCGCCCGTCCACCGCCAGGCCCGCCAGCAGGCCGTCCGCGAAGCCGTCCAACGCGCCCGCGAATACGCCGAAGCGCTCGGCACCAGCCTCGCCGCCCTCGTGGAACTCGCCGACATCGGCGCCGAGAACGCCGAGACCTACGGAGCGCCCCAGCGTCGTATGCGCTCCATGTCCATGGCCGGCGCCGCCGTCGAGGACACCGCCGCCGCACCCCTCGACCTCGAACCACAACGGCAACACGTCTACGCCCAGGTCAACGCACGCTTCACGATGCTGCCCCCGAGCCTGTGACCGGAGATCCCGATTCAGCGATTCGAACGCTCATTGGAGCACCCCACCGCACATTCAAGCCTTGTCAATAACCCTTCACCCAAAGGTTGTTGAGTAGTCATGCGCGACCAATTCCCTACCCATCGGTAAGGCCTAGGCTCAAACCATGCGCCGAGCAAAAATCGTCTGTACTCTAGGCCCCGCCACCGACTCGTACGACCAGATCAAAGCCCTGGTCGAAGCCGGAATGGACGTAGCCCGCTTCAACCTCAGCCACGGCACCCACGCCGAACACGAGGAGCGCTTCCAGCGGGTCCGAAAGGCCGCCGAAGAGACCGGCCGCAGCATCGGAATGCTCGCCGACCTTCAAGGCCCGAAGATCCGACTCGGCCGATTCACCGAAGGCCCCGTACTCCTTGAACGCGGAGACACCTTCACCATCACCGTCGAAGAGGGCGCCGAAGGCGACCGCCAGTCCTGCGGCACCACCTACGCGGGCCTCGCCACCGACGTCACCCCCGGCGAACGCGTCCTCGTCGACGACGGCAAGGTCTGCCTCGAAGTCACCTCCGTCGACGGCCCCCGCGTCCACACCAAGGTCGTCGAAGGCGGCATGGTCTCCGACCACAAGGGCCTCAACCTCCCCGGAGTCGCCGTCTCCGTCCCCGCACTCTCCGACAAGGACGAGGACGACCTCCGCTGGGCGCTGCGCGCCGGCTTCGACGTCATCGCCCTCTCCTTCGTCCGCAGCGGCAAGGACATCGACGACGTCCACCGCATCATGGACGAGGAGGGCCACCGCCTCCCCGTCATCGCCAAGGTGGAGAAGCCCCAGGCGGTCGAGGCCATCGACGGCATCGTCGCCGCCTTCGACGGCATCATGGTCGCCCGCGGCGATCTCGGCGTCGAAATGCCCCTCGAACAGGTCCCGATCGTTCAGAAGCGCGCGATCAAACTGGCCAAGCGCAACGCCAAGCCGGTCATCGTCGCCACGCAGATGCTCGACTCGATGATCGAGAACTCCCGCCCCACCCGAGCGGAGGCCTCCGACGTCGCGAACGCGATCATCGACGGCACGGACGCGGTGATGCTCTCCGGCGAGACCAGCGTCGGCAACTACCCCATCGCCACCGTCACCACCATGGCCCGCATCGTCGAAGCCGCCGAGGAGGACATCCTCGCCAAGGGCCTGCCCCCGCTGACCGAACGCAACAAGCCCCGCACCCAGGGCGGCGCGGTGGCCCGAGCGGCAGCGGAAATGGGCGACTTCCTCGGCGCGAAGTACCTGGTGGCCTTCACCCAATCCGGCGACACGGTACGCAGGCTCTCCCGCTACAGGTCCCCCATCCCCGTAATGGCCTTCACCCCCGACCCCGCCACCCGCGCCCAACTCACCCTCACCTGGGGTGTCGAGACCATCCTCGGCCCCCACGTCGACTCCACCGACGCGATGGTCGACCAGGTCGACGAGCTTCTGCTGAAGTACGGCCGCTGCCAGAAGGGCGACATCGTCGTCATCACAGCGGGCTCACCGCCCGGAGTGGCCGGTTCTACGAACCTTGTCCGCGTGCACCATGTGGGTGAGGACGACAGTCCCAAGTAGGCGGCGGGGGTCAGTGTTTGGGGCCTACGTGGGTGTCCATGAGGGCTACTGAGGCTTTGCGGGCGACGGAGATGTTCTGCGCGTTCGCCTGTTTCCAGCTGACGCCGACTTTGTCGAGGGTGTCGGTGTAGAGCTGCCTGATGTCCGTGGACAGGTTGGTGAAGAAGTAGCGGGGGTATTCGTAGCGCTTTCTCTCGCCGCCTACGACACGAGTCGTCCAGTTGGTGATTCGGCAGCCGTCGGAGTGGATGAGGCCCCGGATGAATTCCCAGGGGTGGGCGTCGACGATGTCCTGTTGCCAGGGTTCGAGGGTGATTTCGCGTTTGTGCTTCACGCCGGGGCCGTGCTGGGGGAACAGGCAGGGCCAGTGTTTGCTGCTACCGGTGACTGCCACGCAGCCTTGCTTCTTGACGCGGAATACGCTGTTGTCCGGGCGTACAGCGCGGATGGCTGCTTCGCAGGCGTCGATGATGCCGGGCCAGGCGTTGTCGCACACGATGCGGATGAAGTACACGCTGCGCCGATGGGCGTTGATGCAGCCGTCGCCGAGATAGAGGCCGAGGAGGTACGCGTATGCCTCTGGGTTCTCGGGCGGGGAGGGCGCGCCCTGGCATCGTGGGCATGGTTTGCCCGCTCGCTGCAATGGTTCAATGCGAGTCAGCCAGGCCCGGATGGCGGCGCGGGAGATGCCGGTCTCCTTGCTCACCGAGTTCAGGCTGCGCCCTTGTTCGAGCAGCGCGAGTGCTCGCTTGCGTGTGCTGATGTCGTACATGTGCACACTCTGTGAGAGTGATCGTCGCGACACGCAGCAAAAAGCGGAGGTTCACGCGAACGTGAACCTCCGCTTAAATCTCATCCTTCGATTTGAAGGAAAAGTACCCCGAGTCGGATTCGAACCGACGCTTGATGGGTTTTGAATCCATTGCCTCTACCGCTGGGCTACCGGGGCCCCTTTGAAACGAAGGTCAGCGGTCTCCCGCTGTGCCCCTACCTTATCGCAGCTAGGTAGGCTCTTGCTCAGCACTACCCCCGTGCCCTGAACGAGGAGCCCCCGTGACCGCCCCCGAGTCGCCCCAGCCCGTAGACGCGCCCGACGACGACAAGTCGCACGTGCCTCCGCTGACGACCCGTGTCGTCATCGCCGAGGACGAGGCCCTGATCCGGCTCGATCTCAAAGAGATGCTCGAAGAAGAGGGGTACACCGTCGTCGGCGAGGCCGGTGACGGTGAGCAGGCCGTCGAGCTGGCCCGTGAGCACAAGCCCGACCTCGTGATCCTCGACGTGAAGATGCCGAAGCTGGACGGTATCTCCGCCGCCGAGAAGATCGCCGAGGAGGGGATCGCCCCGGTGCTGATGCTCACCGCCTTCTCGCAGCGCGACCTTGTGGAGCGGGCTCGGGACGCCGGTGCGATGGCGTACCTCGTGAAGCCGTTCAGCAAGAGCGACGTCGTGCCGGCGATCGAGATGGCCGTCTCCCGCTTCACCGAGCTCAAGCAGTTGGAGCAGGAGGTCGCCGACCTCACGCTGCGGCTGGAGACCCGCAAGCTGGTCGACCGTGCGAAGTCGATTCTCCAGACGGAGTACGGGCTGAGCGAGCCGGCCGCGTTCCGGTGGATCCAGAAGACGTCGATGGACCGTCGGATGTCGATGCAGCAGGTCGCCGAGGCGGTCATCCTGGACGCGGACGAGAAGAAGTCCTCGAAGGGCTGACAGCCACGGCCGTGACTACGACGAGGCCCGCGCCCCCAAGCTGGGGACGCGGGCCTCGTCGTAGAAGTAGAAAGGGAACCCGGCTCAGTCCTCGCCGAGGTACGCCTTCCGTACCGACTCGTCGTGCAGCAGGTCCTCGCCCGAGCCGGAGAGGACGATGTTGCCGACCTCCATGACGTGGCCCTGGTCGGCGAGGGAGAGCGCCGCCTGGGCGTTCTGCTCGACCAGGAGGATCGTCGTGCCCGATGCCTTGAGCTCGACGATCGTCGCCATGATCTTCTGCATCATGATCGGGGAGAGGCCCATGGACGGTTCGTCCAGCATCAGCAGTTTCGGCTGGGACATGAGCGCGCGGCCCATGGCCAGCATCTGCTGCTCGCCGCCGGAGAGGGTTCCCGCGGCCTGCTTCTGACGTTCTCCGAGGATGGGGAAGAGGTCGTAGGCGCGCTGGATGTCCTTTTCGATGCCTTCCTTGTCCTTGCGGAGGAAGGCGCCGAGCTGGAGGTTCTCCGCGATGGTGAGGCGGGGGAAGATGTGCCGGCCTTCGGGGGAGTGGGCCAGGCCGAGGGCGACGATCTTGTGGGCGGGGACGCTGTTGAGCGGCTTGCCGTCGAAGGTGATCTTGCCGCCGGAGGGCTGGAGCAGTCCGGAGAGGGTGCGCAGGGTCGTCGTCTTGCCGGCGCCGTTGGTGCCGATGAGGGTGACGACCTGGCCGGCCTCGACGCTGAAGGAGATGCCCTTGACGGCTTCGATCTTGCCGTAGGCGACCCTGAGGTCCTCGACCTCTAGCAGTGCGGTCACTGGGCTTCTCCCTTGGCGCTGGTGGTGCTCTCCGCTTCCGTCGCGGGCGGGGTGTCCTCGGGTTCGGGTGTGCCCTCGAAGGGTTCGCCGAGGTAGGCGGCTACGACGCGTTCGTCGGCCTGGACGACGTCGGAGGTGCCTTCGACGAGTTTCTCGCCCTGGACGAGGACGGCGACGCGGTCGCAGAGGTTGAAGATGAAGCGCATGTCGTGCTCGATGACGAGGACGGCGATGCCCTTGTCGCGGATGGCGAAGACCAACTCCTCGGTCGCCCGCGTCTCCTGGGGGTTCATGCCGGCCGTGGGCTCGTCGAGCAGGAGCAGGCCGGGCTCGGAGGCGAGGGCGCGGGCGATCTCCAGCTTGCGCTGCTCGCCGTAGGGAAGATTGCGTGCCAGGTGGTCGCGCTTGTGGGCGAGGCCGATGAACTCCAGGAGTTCCATGGCGCGTTCTTCGCTGGCCTTTTCGGCCTTCTTGAAGCCGGGGCCGCGCAGGAGGGCCGACCAGAGGCCTTCCTTGGTGCGGGTGTGGCGGCCCACGAGGACGTTTTCCAGGACCGTCATGTTGGCGAACAGGCGGATGTTCTGGAAGGTGCGGGCGATGCCGGCCTTGGTGACGAGGTGGGGCTTCGGGGGAAGCACCGTGCCCTTGTAGGAGACCGTGCCCTCGGTGGGGACGTAGAGGCCGGTGAGGCAGTTGAAGAAGGTGGTCTTGCCGGCGCCGTTGGGGCCGATGAGGCCTACGATCTCGCCGGAGTTGACGGTGAAGTCGACGGAGCGGACGGCGGTGAGGCCGCCGAAGCGCATGGTGACGTCACGGGCTTCGAGTACTGGTGTCGTCATGGCTCTCTACGCCCCTGCCTTGGTGATGGCCGGTTCGTCGGTCAGGGTCGTGGTGTCCGGTACGTCGAGCTGGCCGGTCTCGTGGAATTCCAGCTGGCGTCGGCGGTTGGGGATGATGCCCTCGGGGCGGAAGCGCATCAGGAGGATGAGCGCGATGCCGAAGGCGAGGAGCGACTTGTCCTGGAGGGCGACGAGCTTCTCCGGGAGCAGGTAGAGCAGGGCGGCGCCGAGGAAGGGTCCGGAGACGGTGCCCATGCCGCCGAGGACGACGGCGGCGAGGAGGAACGCGGAGTTGGGCGGGGCCGCTCCGGCGAACTGGTACGGGTTGGGCACCACGCTGTAGGTGACGTGGGCGCTGACCGTGCCGGCGAGGCCGGCGAGGGTGGCGCCGAGGGCGAAGGCGATGAGCTTGACGCGGAAGCCGTTGATGCCCATGGCGGTGGCGGCGGTCTCGTCCTCGCGGATGGCGATCCAGGATCGGCCGATGCGGGAGTCGGAGGCGCGGCGGTAGATCGTGACCACGAGCGCCATGATCAGGACCATGAGCAGGTAGTAGTTGGCGAACCGGCCGATGGTGAATCCGGCGATGTCGTGGTTGTCCCCGAAGTTGAAGCCGAAGAACGACAGGTCGGGGATGGACGGGATGCCGTTGGGGCCGTTGGTGATGTCCGGGCCGGAGACGCCGTCCATGTTGTTGACGGCGATGCGGAAGATCTCTCCGAAGCCGAGGGTCACGATGGCGAGGTAGTCGCCGCGCAGGCGCAGGGTCGGGGCGCCGATGAGGACGCCGAAGACCAGGCTGGCGGCGGCGCCGGTGAGGGCGGCGGCCCAGAAGGGGAACTGGACGCCGGAGAACTTGGAGAACTCGGAGCCGGAGACCAGGGCGGCGGTGTAGGCGCCGACGCCGAGGAATGCGACGTAGCCGAGGTCGAGGAGTCCGGCGAGGCCGACGACGATGTTGAGGCCGAGGGCGACGGTGCCGAAGATCAGGATGTTGACGCCGAGGTTGGCGTAGTGGTCGTTGGTCTGGGTGAACGGGAAGCCGATCGCGGCGACGAAGCCCATGGCGAGGGCGAAGCTGCGGTTGGTGGCCGTGAGGTGGCTGAACCGGTCGAAGAGGCCGGCGCTGTGCAGTGCCCAGGAGGTGAAGACGACCACGATGAGGAAGCCGACGAAGAGCTCGTCCTCGGCGTCGATGCCGTAGGCGAAGACGGTGAGGGCGAGGGCGGCGACGATCGTGATGATCAGTCGCTGGATCCAGGGTGCGGTGGCCTGGGGGGCCGGGATGCCGTCGGGCTTGGCGATGTACGCCTTGAGCGCTTCCTTGGTGGTGTCGGTGGCGTCCTGCGGGAGGGCGAGGGCGCCGATGACGGGGAGCAGGGAGGCGACGGCGGCGATGTAGGTGCCGGGTTCCCAGTTGACGATTCCGCCGAGTTTGGCGGCGATCGCGATGACCGTGTACCAGGTGACGGCGAAGCCGCCGAGGGCGGTGAGGACGAGGGGCGCGTTGTTGCGGGCGGGCAGGAGCCAGCCGAGTCCTCGGATGCCGTAGGAGGCGAGGGCGAACAGCGCGGTGAGGAGGCCTGCGACGAGGGTGAGGACCTGGAGGCCGCCGGGGTAGCCGTTGACGGTGAGGTCGCCGGGGAAGTCGGAGGTCCAGGTCCAGCGCAGGAAGGTGGAGGCGGTGGTGGCGATGCCGCCGACCAGGAGGAGGGCGCGGGCGGCTGCGAGGGGCAGCGGGATGAGGCCGCGCTGTTCCGCGGGGGCGGCGGCCGGCGTCTTGGGGGTCTCGGTCGTGTCGGTCATGTGATCACGCCCTGTCCGCGACGCGTTCGCCGAGCAGACCCTGTGGCCTGAACAGCAGTACGAGGATGAGGAGACAGAAAGCCCAGACGTTGGCCCAGCTGGAGCCGCCGAGCTGTTCCATGCCGGGGATCTTGCTGATGTAGGCGGAGGCGAGGGTCTCGGCGACGCCGAGGACGACTCCGCCGAGCATGGCGCCGTAGATGTTGCCGATGCCGCCCATGACCGCCGCGGTGAAGGCCTTGAGGCCCATCAGGAAGCCCATGCGGTAGTCGATGTTGCCGTACTTGAGGCCGTAGGAGACGGCTGCTACGGCGGCGAAGAAGCCGCCGATGGCGAACGCTATGACGATGATGCGGTTGGTGTCGATGCCCATGAGCTGGGCGGTGTCCGGGTCCTGCGCGGTGGCCTGCATGGCGCGGCCGGTGCGGCTCTTGCGGACGAACCAGGCGAGGCCCGACATGCAGATGACGGCGGCGATGACCAGGAAGATGTCGGCGTCGGAGATGGTGACGGAGCCGATGTCGTGGTTGCCGTCGAGGCTCGGGAAGGAGCGGGCCTTGTCGGCGCCCGGGTAGAAGTTCCGGACGAGTTCCTGCAGTGACAGGGAGAGGCCGATGGCGGTGATCAGGGGCGCCAGTCGTGGTGCTTGCCGCAGGGGGCGATAGGCGAATCGTTCGGCCCCTACCGCGACGAGGACGGAGACGATTCCGCCGCCGATCAGCATGAGTGGTACGGCGACCACCATCGAGGTGCCGTCGGGCAGGATGTAGGCGTAGACCGTGAGGGCACCGAAGGCCCCGGTCATGAAGATCTCGCCGTGCGCGAAGTTGATGAGCTGGACGATGCCGTACACCATCGTGTAGCCGATGGCGATCAGCCCGTACATCGAGCCTAGGAGCAGCCCGTTGGCCAGCTGCTGCGGCAGGGTGTTCACCGCGTGGCCTCCATTGTCGCTGGGGTCGTGTGCACAGATCGCGTGCCTGGGGGTGGGGGTGTGACAACGGGCCGCGCGGTCGGGATCCTCCTTCCGCGCGGCCCGTGGTGCGGTGGTGCTGGAGCTGAGATCAGCTGCCGTTGAAGGTGCCGGTCTTCACGGCCTTCCAGGCGCCGTTGGTGACCTGGTAGACGGTGAGCTGCTTGTTGGTGGTGTCGCCGTACTCGTCGAACGCGACCTTGCCGGAGATGCCCTCGAAGTCGGACTTCTGGACGGCGTCGACGACCTTGGAGCGGAGGTCGTTGCTGGCGGGGAGCTTGTCGCCGTTGGCGTCCTTGACGGCCTTCACTGCCTTGATGATGGCGGTGGCGGCGTCGTAGGCGTAGGCGCCGTAGGCGCCGTAGTCACCCTTGTAGCCCTTGGCCTTGTAGGTCGCGATGAACTGCTTGGCGGCGGGCAGCGTGTCGGCGGGGACACCGACGGAGGTGGCGAGGTCGCCCTCGGCGGCCGCGCCGGCGGTCTGGATGTAGGTGGTGGCGAACATGCCGTCACCGCCGAACAGCGGGATCTTGACGCCGGCGCCCTTGAGCTGCTTGGTGATCTTCTCCGACTCGTCGTACTGGCCGCCGTAGTAGAGCAGGTCGGCGCCGGAGTTCTTGATCTTGGTGACGAGCGAGCTGAAGTCGGTGTCGCCGGTGTTGACGTGGTCGGTGCCCGCGATGGAGCCGCCGAGCTTCTTGAAGGCGCTGTTGAAGATCCCGGCCAGGCCGGCGCCGTAGGTCTGCTTGTCGTCGACGACGAAGGCCTTCTTCTTCTTGAGGCCGTTGTACGCGTAGTCGGCGGCGAACGCACCCTGGAGGGCGTCGGTGGTGGCGGTGCGGAAGTACGTCTTGTACGGCCGCGTCTTGGTGGTCGCCCAGTCCTTGCCCTGGGTCAGGGCCGGGTTGGTGTTCGAGGGGGAGATCTCGACCATGTTGGCCGAGGCGAACACCTGCTGCATCGACTGGGCGACGCCGGAGTTCAGCGGGCCGACGGCGCCGACAACGTTGCTGTCGCCGGTGAAGGCGGTGGCGTTGGACTGGCCGGTGGCGGGCTGCGCCTTGTCGTCCAGGGCCTTGAGCTTGAACTTGACGCCGGGGACCCAGTTGTTCTTGTTGGCGTCGTCGACGGCGATCTGGACGCCGTACTGGATGCCGAGGCCGGTGGTGGAGTTCTCACCGGACAGGGGAGCGTCGACGCCGATCGTCAGGGTGGTGGACCCACTGTCACTCTTGCTGCCGCTGTCCCGGGAACCGCAGGCGGTGAGGGTCAGAGCTCCGGTGGTGAGTACGGAGGTAAGAATCACCAGAGAACGCTGTCGCACAATCTGTCCTTTCCGCAGGCACAGTCGCCCGGGTGGGGGCGGAGGGTGCTGCGCTGGTACCGAACTCCCGATGGAGCGGTGACTGGCCGTGACTCTAAGCCCGGTGTGAGGGCATGAGCATCGTCGTGCGCTGGCTTGTGACTTTCTTGTTATGACGTGCCGGTTGGCGACCTTCGCGGAAGGTGGGTCTCAGCCGTTTTGGCGCAATTCCCTCTCAGTCCACATTTTGAGAACCTGCACTTCCGCTTGGCCGTGGGCCTGGCCTGGCGTTTGTCGTACCGCAGGCCCTGTGGAGGAGCTGGGAAAGGTCCTTGGAGTAGGAGGCGCCGAAGATGAAACTGTGGCGTTGTATTGCGCGCGTGTTACGCAGCGTTACGTCCAGAAAGGCGAGGTCCGCATTCAGGGGCAGTCCCGAACAGTCGGAAACCGAAATCTCCACGGTGACGCGGCGGGTCGCTCCGGTGCGCACGGTGAAGGACGGTTCCGGAACGGCCTCGGCGGTGAGTCCGTCGAAGGCGGCGCCGGTTACGCGCAGGGTGACGGGGGGTCCGCTGTCCACGGTGACCGCGAAGCGGAAGAAACCGGTCGTGGTGGGGGTGTCGGTGGTCTGGGCGAGTCCGACGTAGCGCCACTCGGTGATGTTCGCGGGCCACGGCGTGGGTGGCTGCGGGTCGCTCTGCCGGGAGGTGTGGACGGGCGGCAGGAGGACGGCTCCGACGCCCAGGGCGGCGACCGCGCCCGCCGCGAGCGCGGCTCTGCGGGTGCGCGGCGACAGGGCGTGCCAACGGTCCGTCAGATGGGGCGGATCGCCGCCGATGACTTCGTAACTCCCGTTCGTCTCCGGCGAGTCGACGGATTCGACGGGCCCGATACCGCTCATGCCGACAGCCTCATGGGAAAACGGTAGGGGAGTGGACGGGGGTGCGGAAGACGGAGTCCGGCCCACCGCCCCCGACGGGGTGAGGGACCGGCGGGATCAGCTCGCGGCGCCCGCGGGGATCCCGTCTCCCGGCTTCACGTCCCGCAGCAGACAGGTCAGCCGTGCACTGCACACCCGTCGCCCCTCCTCGTCACTGATCACGATCTCGTACGTCGCCGTCGAGCGGCCCCGGTGCACGGGGGTGGCCACTCCGGTGACCAGGCCGGAGCGGGCGCCGCGGTGGTGCGTGCAGTTCAGGTCGACGCCGACGGCGATCTTCGAGCTGCCGCCGTGCAGCATGGCCCCGAGCGAGCCCAGGGTCTCGGCCAGTACGGCGGACGCGCCGCCGTGCAGCAGTCCGTAGGGCTGGGTGTTCCCCTCGACCGGCATGGTCCCGACGACGCGCTCGGCGGACGCCTCCACGATCTCCACGCCCATGCGCGTGCCGAGGTGGCCCGCCGAGAACAGGGCGACCAGGTCGATGCCGAGTGCCGAGTACTCGTCGATGACGTCCTGCGGGAACTTCCCTCGCTGCTGCTCGCCCATGGGACCGGACTCCGTTCGTCTTTCGCCTGACTGGATGGACCTGACGGTCGGCTGAGCAAACGCTCAGTCGGTCGCCGATTGTTCCAGACGTACGACGACGGACTTGCTGGCCGGGGTGTTGCTGGTGTCCGCGGTGGCGTCCAGCGGGACGAGGACGTTGGTCTCGGGGTAGTAGGCGGCGGCGCAGCCCCGCGCGGTCGGGTAGTGCACCACCCGGAAGCCGGGCGCCCGCCGCGCCACACCGTCCTTCCACTCGCCGACCAGATCGACGTACGACCCGTCGGCGATGCCGAGCCGGGCAGCGTCGTCGGGGTGGACCATGACGACCCGGCGGCCGTTCTTGATGCCCCGGTAGCGGTCGTCGAGGCCGTAGATCGTGGTGTTGTACTGGTCGTGCGAGCGCAGCGTCTGCAACAGCAGGCGCCCTTCGGGGAGTTCGGGGTATTCGACGGGCGCGGCGGTGAAGTTGGCCTTTCCGGTGGCCGTGGGGAAGCGGCGCTCGTCGCGCGGGGCGTGCGGCAGGGCGAAGCCGCCGGGGTGGGCGACCCGCTCGTTGAAGTCCTGGAAACCGGGAATCACGCGCGCGATGCGGTCGCGGATCGTCCCGTAGTCCTTCTCGAACTCCTCCCAGGGGGTGCGGGATTCGGCGCCGAGGACGCGGCGGGCGAGGCGGCACACGATGGCCGGCTCGGACAGCAGCCGGCTGCTCGCGGGCTCCAGCCGGCCGCGCGAGGCGTGCACCATGCCCATCGAGTCCTCGACGGTGACGAACTGCTCGCCGCCGCCCTGGAGATCGCGCTCGGTACGGCCCAGGGTGGGCAGGATCAGGGCACGCGCGCCCGTGACGGCGTGCGAGCGGTTGAGCTTCGTCGACACGTGCACGGTGAGGCTGGCGCGCCGCATGGCCGCCTCGGTGACCTCGGTGTCGGGGGAGGCGGCCACGAAGTTGCCGCCCATCGCGAAGAACACCTTCGCATCGCCGTCGCGCAGGGCGCGGATCGCGGCGACCACGTCGTAGCCGTGCTCGCGCGGCGGGGCGAAGCCGAACTCCTTCTCCAGGGCGTCCAGGAAGGCGGGCGCGGGGCGCTCGAAGATGCCCATGGTGCGGTCGCCCTGCACGTTGCTGTGGCCGCGCACCGGGCACACACCCGCGCCCGGGCGGCCGATGTTGCCGCGCAGCAGAAGGAAGTTGACGACCTCGCGGATCGTCGGCACGGAGTGCTTGTGCTGGGTGAGGCCCATCGCCCAGCACACGATGGTGCGCTCGGAGGCGAGCACCATCTCCAGGGCCTTCTCGATCTCCGGGCGGGTCAGCCCGGTCGCGAGCAGCGTCTCGTCCCAGTCGGCCTCCCGCGCGGCGGCCGCGAACTCCTCGTAGCCGTGCGTGTGTTCGTCGACGAAGGCCTGGTCGACCGCGCCCTCCGTCTCCAGGATGAGCTTGTTGAGGAGGCGGAAGAGGGCCTGGTCGCCGCCGATGCGGATCTGGAGGAACAGGTCGGTGAGGGCGGCGCCCTTGAGCATGCCCTGCGGGGTCTGCGGGTTCTTGAACTTCTCCAGGCCCGCCTCGGGCAGCGGGTTGACGCTGATGATCTTCGCGCCGTTGGCCTTGGCCTTCTCCAGGGCGGAGAGCATGCGCGGATGGTTGGTGCCCGGGTTCTGGCCGGCGACGACGATCAGGTCCGCCTTGTAGAGGTCCTCAAGCAGGACGCTGCCCTTGCCGATGCCGATCGTCTCGCTCAGAGCGGAACCCGACGACTCGTGGCACATGTTCGAGCAGTCCGGCAGGTTGTTGGTGCCCAGCTCCCGCGCGAACAGCTGGTACAGGAACGCGGCCTCGTTGCTGGTGCGGCCCGAGGTGTAGAACAGCGCCTCGTCGGGCGAGCCGAGGGCGGCGATCTCCTCCGCGACGATGTCGAACGCCCGCTCCCAGGTGACCGGTTCGTAGCGCTCGGCCCCTTCGGGGAGATACATGGGGTGCGTGAGCCGGCCCTGCTGGCCCAGCCAGTAACCGCTGCGGGTCGCGAGATCGGCCACCGGATGGGCGGCGAAGAACTCGGGGGTCACCCGGCGCAGGGTGGCCTCCTCGGCGACCGCCTTCGCGCCGTTCTCGCAGAACTCCGCCGCGTGCCGGTGGTCCGGCTCCGGCCAGGCGCAGCCCGGGCAGTCGAAGCCGTTCTTCTGGTTCACCCGCAGCAGCGTCAGCGCGGTGCGCTTCACACCCATCTGCTGCTGGGCGATACGCAGCGTGTGCCCGATCGCCGGGAGGCCGGCTGCGGCATGCTTCGGCTCGGTGACCTGCGGCGCGTCCTGGACCGGATCGCCCTGGGGCGGCTTCGTGGCCATCGCGGGCCCTCCTTCGCTGGCACATGTGCTCTACATCTCCGATCCTCGCACGCGGCAGTGACAGCGCCGAGGGCGGTTCGTGGGCTCTATGTTTTCGGCGTGTGTGCGGGGCGAGGTGTGGGGCGGAGTGGGTTTCTCCGGTTCCTTGCTGCTGCGAGTGGTGCCGGTCGGTGCGATCCGCCGGGCGGCGGGCCGGGGAGTGTCCGCCCGGGTCTTCTGCGGCGACCGCCTGGGCCTCCTGCGGCGACCGTCCGGATCTTCTACGGCGATGGTGGCCTCGCACGCGTGCGAGGCCTTCCACGCGGCCACGGGGACCGGTTCCCGTGCGACCGTCGCCGCGACGGGACGTGACGCGACGGGCCACACCGCCCCCGCCCTACGCGGGTTTCCTCCGTTTCCTCTGTTTCCTCCGTCACCACGGTCTCCGCACCGCGGGCCGCGCCGGATCGGCCGCCGCTCCCGCTGTCGCGGCGGCAACCACCGTCCCGCCCACGCCTCCCGTTCACCCTCGCCCGACCTTCGTTCGTCGCGGCCACGGCCTCCGACGCGGCGGCTGTGACTCCGACTGTCAGTGGGGCGTGGCAGGATCGGGGTCGTGGCAGAGACAGCATCGAAGAAGACCGACAAGACCTCCGGCGGAGACCGTCCACGGCTGATGCTGATGGACGGGCACTCGCTGGCCTACCGCGCGTTCTTCGCGCTGCCCGCGGAGAACTTCACGACCGCGACGGGCCAGCCGACGAACGCGATCTACGGCTTCGCGTCGATGCTGGCCAACACCTTGCGGGACGAGGCGCCCACGCACTTCGCGGTGGCCTTCGACGTGTCCCGCAAGACCTGGCGCTCCGAGGAGTTCACCGAGTACAAGGCGAACCGCTCCAAGACCCCGGACGAGTTCAAGGGCCAGGTCGAGTTGATCGGCGAGCTGCTCGACGCGATGCACGTCTCCCGGTTCGCGGTCGACGGCTTCGAGGCCGACGACGTCATCGCCACGCTCGCCACCCAGGCCGAGGCCGAGGGCTTCGACGTGCTGATCGTCACCGGCGACCGGGACTCCTTCCAGCTGGTGTCCGACCACACCACGGTGCTCTACCCGACGAAGGGCGTCTCCGAGCTGACCCGGTTCACTCCGGAGAAGGTCGTCGAGAAGTACGGGTTGACGCCCGCCCAGTACCCCGACTTCGCGGCCCTGCGCGGCGACCCGTCCGACAACCTCCCCGGCATCCCCGGCGTCGGCGAGAAGACCGCCGCGAAGTGGATCAACCAGTTCGGTTCCTTCGCCGAGTTGGTCGAGCGCGTCGACGAGGTCAAGGGCAAGGCCGGGCAGAACCTCCGCGACCACCTGGACGCGGTCAAGCTCAACCGCCGCCTCACCGAGATGGTCAAGGACGTCGAACTGCCCAGGACGGTCGTCGACCTGGAGCGCGCTCCCTACGACCGCACGGCCGTCGCGATGGTTCTCGACACCCTGGAGATCCGCAACCCCTCGCTGCGCGAGCGCCTGCTGGCCGTCGACCCGGGCAGCGAGGAGGCCGACGCGACCCCGCCCGCCGAGAGCGGTGTAGCGGTCGACGGCTCGGTCCTCGGCACCGGCGAACTGCCCGGCTGGCTCGCCGACTACGGCACCGAGCCCCTCGGCGTCGCCACCGTCGACACCTGGACCCTCGGCTCGGGTTCGGTCACCGAGGTCGCGCTCGCCACCGCCGGGGGAGCTGCCGCCTGGTTCGACCCCGCCGAGCTGGACGAGGGCGACGAGAACGCGTTCGCGGCCTGGCTGGCCGACGCCGACCGCCCCAAGGTGTTCCACAACGCCAAGGGCGCGATGCGGGTCTTCGCCGAGCACGGCTGGACCATCAACGGCATCACCATGGACACCGCGCTCGCCGCCTACCTGGTCAAGCCCGGCCGCCGCTCCTTCGACCTCGACGCGCTGTCCCTGGAGTACCTCGGCCGCGAGCTGGCCCCCGCCGCCACGGCCGACGGGCAGCTGGCCTTCGGCGCGGACGACGGCGCCGAGGCGGACGCCCTGATGGTGCAGGCCCGCGCGATCCTCGACCTGGGGGACGCCTTCGGGGAGCGCCTCGATGAGGTCGGCGCGGCGGACCTGCTGCGGGACATGGAGCTGCCCACCTCGATCCTGCTCGCCCGCCTGGAGCGGTACGGCATCGCGGCCGACAAGGCCCATCTCGAGGCCATGGAGCAGATGTTCGCCGGTGCCGTCCAGCAGGCGGTGAAGGAGGCGCACGCGGCGGCCGGACACGAGTTCAACCTCGGCTCGCCCAAGCAGCTCCAGGAAGTTCTCTTCGGCGAACTCGGCCTGCCCAAGACCAAGAAGACGAAGACCGGCTACACCACGGACGCGGACGCCCTGGCCTGGCTCGCCAACCAGACCGAGAACGAACTGCCGGTCATCATGCTCCGCCACCGCGAACAGGCGAAGCTGCGTGTCACCGTCGAGGGCCTGATCAAGACGATCGCGACGGACGGCCGCATCCACACCACGTTCAACCAGACGGTGGCGGCGACGGGACGTCTGTCGTCGACGGACCCGAACCTCCAGAACATCCCGGTCCGCACGGACGAGGGCAGGGCGATCCGCCGCGGCTTCGTGGTCGGCGAGGGCTTCGAGTCCCTCATGACCGCGGACTACAGCCAGATCGAACTCCGCGTGATGGCCCATCTCTCCGAGGACGAGGGCCTGTTGGAGGCGTTCACCTCCGGCGAGGACCTGCACACCACGGTCGCCTCCCAGGTGTTCTCCGTCGAGGGTTCCGCGGTCGACGCGGAGATGCGCCGCAAGATCAAGGCGATGTCCTACGGCCTCGCCTACGGACTCTCGGCGTTCGGCCTCTCCCAGCAGCTGAACATCGACGCGGGCGAGGCACGGGTCCTGATGGACACCTACTTCGAGCGCTTCGGCGGCGTACGGGACTATCTGCGCCGCGCGGTCGACGAGGCACGGGCCACGGGCTACACGGCAACCCTCTTCGGGCGCCGCCGCTACCTCCCCGACCTCAACAGCGACAACCGCCAACGCCGGGAAGCCGCCGAGCGGATGGCGTTGAACGCGCCGATCCAGGGCACCGCGGCCGACATCGTCAAGATGGCCATGCTCAAGGTCGACACCGCCCTGCGCGAGGCCGGCCTCAAGTCCCGCATGCTCCTCCAGGTCCACGACGAAATCGTCCTGGAGATCGCCCCCGGCGAACGAGCGGCCACGGAGGAACTGGTCCGCCACGAGATGGCGGGCGCGGTGCACCTCCGGGCACCGCTCGACGTCTCGGTGGGTGTGGGCCCGGACTGGGAGTCGGCGGCGCACTAGCCTGCGGCGGTGCGGCGGAGGGGTGCCCCGGGCGAGCTTTTCAACTCGGCCCGCTTCAGCTCTCCGCCGCAACGGCGAGCACGCGCGACGGCGTATCCCGGCGGTGCCGAACCCGCTCTCGCCCTTCCCCGGCAACGGAAACTTCCCGCACGACCCCCGCCCAACCCCTAACGGACCCGTCACCCGCGTGGCCCCCGCGGAGACGCCACCTGCCCCCGGTGACCGTAAGGATGCGGGCATGGGTATACGCATGCTCCATCGCCGGTCGGGCCGGGCGCGGACCCGGATACAGGCAGCGGGCGCCGCTGCCGCCCAGGTCACGCCCCGCCCGCCGGTCCCGGCCCTCGCCGCCGGCGCAAGCACCGCCCGCATCCCCGCCGACCTCGCCATGGCCGTCCGGCACACGGCCGCAGGCCTTCGGCACCGCCTCACGTTCCGGGACGAGACGGCCGTGGACCCCCGAGAACAGGCCAGACACCCGCAGGGGCCGGCCACCACGCCCACCGGCACCCCCGTGTGGCGGCTCTGGGCCGAGCTGGGCCGCAGCTATCTGGACCTCGTGCTCACCCGGCTGCCGAGGTCACGTTCCGTGCACACCATGACGGTGTTCATCGCGACCCCGCCGGACGGCTCCGCTCCGCGCTGACCCCGTCGGGCACTCCGGAGGCCGCCGGGCGCCACACCCGGACGCCCACCGCGTACAGCAGCACGCCCAGGACCAGCCCGGCGCCCGCCCCGAAGCACAGGGTCGGGATCAGGTCCCAGGCGCTCGCCGTCGAGCCCCAGTACGCCCACCAGTGCGACGCCCGCTCCACCGCCGCGACCAGCGCGCAGCCGCCGATGACGGCACCGGCCGCCCACCGGTCCCGCGCCGACAGCACGGGCACCCCGACCGGTGCGGTGGCCGGAACCCGTCGTAGCGCACGCACCAGGAACGCGGCGATCAGCAGCGCGCCGACCGCCGAACTGCCGTACTGGAGAGCCGAGAACAGCGGTCGGCCGCCCACCGTGCGGTCGAGGACGGGGAACAGCCGTACGCCCCACCGGTCGTGGTGCGTGAACGCGTCCCACACGACATGGGTCAGGCCGCCGAGCACCGCGGAGACGTACCACCACGCGGCCAGTGACGGGGTGGCACGCGCGCGTGGCGTGCCGCAGCGCAGCAGGGTCGCCGTCCGGGACCGGCGGGCGCGGGGGAGGAGCGCCACCAGGGGCTCGCGCAGCAGGAGCCACAGGGCGACCGTCGTCCAGGTGATGAGGACGTCGACGGTGAAGACGCCCGGGAAGGAATGCGTGACGTTGCCGAACTCCATCGCCCCCGGGGCCGCGCTCGCCGCGTAGTAGGTCATGTCGGGGGCGAAGGAACCCGCGATCAGCACCGCCGGTACCAGTCGGCCGCGCCCTGTGCCGTCGCCGCGCACGGCGGGCAGTACGGCGGCGGCATGACTCAAAGTGAACGGCAACAGGGGCTCCCCGTAGGAGTCATCGGCATATGGCCAGGTGGTGAATAACGGCCACCAACGGGTGCCCGTGCAAAGCAAGTTGTCGTAGGGTCGCCTGGGTCCCCGCGCGGGGCCCGCATGGCGGGCGGAGACGGAGAACAAGTACACACCATCCGATAACCACCACGAGGGCAACCTGCGGGGCGGCTCGACCGTCACAACAGGCGCAGAGGCAACAGACAAGGACGGGCGCTCGGGCGTCCCTGGGAGGGGTTCACTCCATGACGGCGCATTTCGGCAGGCGGCTGCGCAAGGGTGCGGCGACGACAGCGGTGGCCGCGGCAGCGGTCGCGGCACTGTCCGCGTCCCAGGCTCCGGCGGCGACCGGCGGCCACAGAACGCTCCCCGCCGGCCGGACCGCACTCGACGGGAGTGACGGAAGCACCGGTCGCAGCGCCACCGGAGACTCGCCGTACTACACGGACCTCCCGCCGCTGAGCAGCCCGAACCCCAGTACGAGCGCCAGTCAGTCGCCGTCCATAGGGACCCCGGTCTCGGTGGGCGAGGCCGAGGCGGGCATCCCCGCGACCGTCCTAGACGCCTACAAGAAGGCCGAGGCCGAACTCGCCACCTCCAAGCCCGGTTGCAACCTGCCCTGGCAACTCCTCGCCGCCATCGGCAAGGTGGAGTCGGGCCAGGCGCGCGGCGGCCAGGTCGACGCGAACGGCACCACGACCTCCAAGATCCTCGGCCCCGCGCTCGACGGCAACGGCTTCGCGCTCATCAGGGACACCGACAACGGCAAGTACGACGGCAACAGCGAGTACGACCAGGCCGTCGGGCCCATGCAGTTCATCCCGTCGACCTGGGCGTGGGCAGGCCGCGACGGCAACGGCGACGGGGTCAAGGACCCCAACAACGTCTACGACGCCGCACTCGCCGCCGGCCACTACCTCTGCCGCAACAACTGGAACCTGTCGACCGACGCGGGCCTGCGCAGCGCGATCCTCAGCTACAACAACTCGACGGACTACCTGAACACGGTCCTGTCGTGGCTGGAGTTCTACCGCAAGGGCACCCACTCGGTCCCGGACGGCACGGGCACCCTGCCCTCGGGCCGCAGCGATGACGGCTCGACGGCCAGCCCCTCGCCCTCGCCCTCCCCGTCGACTCCGACGACCTCGTCGCCGAGCCCCTCCACGCCGGCCACCCCGACGCCCACGCCGACCCCGACACCCACGCCGACCCCGACGGACACGGTGGCCAAGCTGGCGGACGCGGGTACGGCGAAGCTGACCGCGATGGCGGGCGACGCGTTCACCAAGACGATCAGCACCCGCGCCCAGACCTCGGCGGGCAAGGCCGTCGCCAAGGTCAAGATCCGGTTCACCGTCGTCGGGGACACCGACGCCACCTTCGCCGGCGGCGAGAAGGTCGCCACGGCCCAGACCAACAGCTCCGGCGTGGCCGTCGCCCCCGCCCTGCAAGCAGGCGAGACGACCGGTGACTTCACCGTCCGTGCCACCATCCTCGGCCGGACGATCGCCGCTCTCGACTACACGGCGAGCGTCACGCCCCGGGTCGCCGACACCCTCGTCCGCACCAGCACCACCGCGCTGACCTGCACCCCGGGCGGCGAGTTCGCCGACCAGGTCGAGGTGAAGGCCACCGAGGGCGGCGCGGTCGCCGACAAGGTCGCGGCCACCGCGACCCTCATCAAGGCGACCGACGACGCCACCGAGAACGACAAGGGCCCCTACTTCAAGGACGCCGACGGCAAGACCGTCCGCACCCTGACCGGCCTGGCCACGGACGCCGACGGCCTCCTGAAGCTGCCGAAGCTGTACGCGGACGACACCACCGGCACCTTCCTGCTCCGCATCACCACCACGGGCGGTGCGACCCTCACGGTCGAACTGACCGTGGCCGCGGCGACCGACACCTCCTCGCCCAGCCCGAGCGCCTCGGCCGACCCGAGCCCGTCGGCCTCGCCGAGCGCGTAGCCCCACCGCACGACCGCACCACGGCAGTCCGCACGACCGCACCACGAGGGCGCCCCTCCGCTTCGGCGGGCGGGCGCCCTCGTCGTGCCGGCCCCCAGTCCGTGTGCAACGTGTTCTCATCTCGCCCGCGCGTTGCTACGGTGCCCGACCTGACGACCTATCAGTTCCTGAATCCATTGGTTTCTGTCTGTCGGGAGGCCGGCATGCGTGCCCTGATCGCCGCCGCGACCGGACTGGTGCTCGCCTTCGCGCTGATCCTGACGATCACCGCGATGGGCTCGCCGATGGGGAAGACCTCCCCGAAACCGCTGCTGACGACGGTGCCCGCGCACCCGTAAACGCTTGCGCAAGCGTTTACGCAAGCGTTTGACCGCCCGGGAAGGAGGCCGAGATGCGCCGCAAGGCCAGCCTGATCCTGCTCGCCCTCGCCGTGTTCTTCACGGCGCTGTCCCCGCTGCTGCGCTGGTACGCCTTCCCGCGCCTGGCCAAGATCCCGGCGAACCAGTACCAGGACATGGTCCTGGAGGCGAAGAACGCCACCCTCCTCGACTACGGCACCATGCAGGCCAAGACGGTCCCCAAGGTCACCATCGTGCAGACCCTCAAGGGCAACGTGGAGGCCGCCAAGAAGATCGACAAGACGGCCGGCCGGGACGTCGTCGTCTGGGACGGCCTGTCCTACGTCCAGGGCCCCGACGGCAAGATGGTCTCCTCGATCCCCGAGCGCTACATCTTCGACGCGCACACCCAGGACCCCGTCCACGCCACCGGCGAGATGGTCGACGGCGACCCGGTGAAGCGGGACGGCATCGAGTTCAAGTGGCCGTTCCTGACCCAGAAACGGGACTACGAGTACTTCGACGCGCAGACCCGCACCACCAACCCCATCCACTACAAGGGCACCCAGAACTTCCGCGGCGTCAAGGTCTACTACTTCGAGCAGACCATCCCCTGGACCAAGGTCCCCTTCCCGAAGACGATGCCGGTCAAGGGCATCACCCCGGAGTCGGTCGCCAAGACGGGCACCACCCGCTGGTACACCACGGTCCGCAGGTTCTGGGTCGAACCCGTCACCGGGGCACCCGTCTACGGCGAGGAGATCCACAAGGAGGAACTGCGCGGCGGCACCCTCCTGGGCGGTCGCGCGAAGGTGACGGCGTTCGCCGGTGACGTGAAGATGCGCGAGGACTACATCAAGCACACCGTCGCCCTGGTGAAGTCCAACCGCACCCTCGTCCTGCTGATGGTCTCCTACCTCCCCTGGGGCTTCCTGTCCCTCGGCCTCGTCCTGCTGGCGCTCTCGCTCTACCTGGAGGCCCGCAGCAGGCGCCCCGGCGACCCCGCCCCCAGCGAGGTCCAGAAACCGGAACCGGTCACCGCCTGAGCCGCGCGTTGGTGAACCGCGTGGCCTCGGCGGTCGCCGGGTCCTCGGGCCACGGGTGCTTCGGATACCGCCCCCGCAACTCGGCCCGCACACCCCGGTACCCGTCCTTCCAGAAGGACGCGAGATCAGCGGTCACGGCGGCGGGCCGCCCGGCGGGCGACAGCAGATGCACGAGCACCGGCACCCCGGCAACCTTCGGCGACTCGTGGAGCCCGAACATCTCCTGCAACTTCACGGCCAGCACGGGCTGTTCGGGGTTCCCGTAGTCGATCCGGATCCTGGACCCGCTCGGTACGGCGATCCGTTCCGGCGCCAGCGCGTCGAGCCGTCCTGCATCCCCCGAGGCCCACGGCAGCAACCTCTGGAGTGCCTGCCCGGCCTCGATCCGTCCCAGATCACTCCGCCGTCGCGCCCGCCCCAACTCCGGCTCCAACCACTCGTCCACGCGCGCGTGCAGCGCCTCGTCGGACACGTCGGGCCACGGCGCCCCGACGTGTCTCCGCAGGAACGCCAGCCGCTGCCGCAGCACTTGGGCATCCGCCGACCACCGCAACAGCCCGAACCCCTCCTGCCGCAGCCCGTCGACAAGCGCCTCCCGTACGGCGACGGGGTCGGCGTCCTTGAGCGGCCGTACCGCCAACTCCACCGCCCCGAGCCGCTCGACGCGCCGGGCCACCACGTCGCCGCCGGCCCAGTGCACCTCGTCCACCTCGCTGAGCAGCGCACCGGCCGCGAACCGGGCGACGTCCTCGTCGACGACCGCCCCGAGCTGCACGCGCGCGTGCCCTTTGCCGATGGGCCGGTCGGCTGCGGCGACGGCGATCCAAGGGGCGCCGCGAAGGGGGCTGTTGTCGCCGAGTTCGGCACGGGTTCCGGAGACGAGGAGATACGAACCGCCGTCGGCCTTGGCGACACGCTCGGGGTAGGCGAGGGCGGCGACGAGGCCTACGAGGGCGTCGTCGCTGTTGTAACGGGTGGCCGGTCGGGAAATCTCCGCCCCCACGGCCCGCAGCCGCCGAACCTCCGCACGCCACCGCCCGGAGTAAGCGTCACCCCCACGCCGGGCACGCCGCAAAGCAGACGCAAGATCATCGCCGTACTCCCGCGGAGCCTCCTCACTGAGCAGCGCGACAACCTCCGCGCCCGCCGCCCCCGTGTCCAACAACGCCCGCCCCAGCCGGGGATGCAACCCCAGCCGAGCCAACTGTCCACCCCGGGACGTGGCCCGCCCGTCGGAGTCGACCGCGCCCACGGCGGTCAGTACGCCCCGCGCCGCCGCCATCGCCCCGGCCGGAGGGGTGTCGAGCAACGCCAGCCCCGACGCCTCAGGATCGCCCCAGCAGGCCGCCTGGAGGGCGAACGCGGTCAGGTCGGCCACCTTGATCTCCGGCGCCGGGAAACGCGGCAGACGCGCGTCCTCGGCCTCCGCCCAGCACCGGTACACCGCCCCCGGTGCCTCGCGCCCGGCCCGCCCCGCGCGCTGCCGCCCGGCCGCCTGCGAGGCCCGTACCGTCGCGAGCGCGCTGAGCCCGCGCGCGTGATCGACCCGTGGCTCCCGCGCCAGCCCGGAGTCCACGACCACTCGCACGCCGGGAACCGTCAGCGAGGACTCCGCCACGGACGTGGCCAGCACCACCCGCCGTCGCGCCCCCGGAGACAGCACCGCGTCCTGTACGGCAGCCGGCGCCCGCCCGTGCACCTGGAGCACCTCGACGTCACCGATGTCCCCCAACTGCCCGGCGACACGGGCGATCTCACCCACGCCGGGCAGGAAACACAGCACGTCCCCGTCCCGCTCGGCCAGCGCCCGCCGCACCACCGACGCCACGTGCGTGAGCAGCGCCGGGTCCACGCGCATCCCGTGCGGCGGCCGTACGGGCCGTACCGGGGGCGTCCACACGACCTCCACCGGGTACGCGACACCCTCCGCCTCGACCACCGGCGCATCGCCCAACAGCCGGGCCCAGCCCTGCGCGTCGGTGGTCGCGGACGCCGCGAGCAGACGCAACTCGGGCCGCAGCGCCTCCCGTACGTCGACCAGGAAGGCGGCCACGGTGTCCGCGTCCAGGTGCCGTTCGTGGCACTCGTCCAGGACCACGGCGTCGACGCCCGTCAACTCCTGGTCCCGTTGCAGGCGTTGGAGCAGCACTCCGGTCGTGACGACCTCCACGCGCCCGTGCCGCCCCACGACCCGCTCGCCGCGCACGGTGTAGCCGACGCTCTCCCCGACCTTCTCGCCCAGCAGCCAGGCCATCCGCCGGGCCGCCGCCCGCGCCGCGATCCGCCGCGGCTCGGCGACGACCACCCGCCGCGCGGGCCCCTCGTTCTCCTTGCCGAGCAGCCCGGCAAGCGCGAGCGGCACCAACGTCGTCTTGCCGGTACCTGGCGGCGCGACGAGCACGGCGGCACCGCCCGCCTCCAGGGCCGCGTCGAGTCCGGGCAGGGCGCTTCGGACGGGCAGCGCGTCGAGGGCGTCGTAGCGGATCACGCCCCCAGTGTCGTACGGCTTCCGGAACGGCCTCTACGCGCGCGTGCCCGCGTTCGGTCAGTCCCGCCCGCGGTCGCGTTCGCAGACGTAGATGGCCGTTCCCGGGATCAGGTTGCCGCGCAGAGGCGACCAGCCGCCCCACTCGGCGGTGTTCCAGGACGGCCACTCCGGCTCGACCAGGCCCACCAGGCGCAGGCCCGACGCGACGATGTCGCGGATGCGGTCGCCGAGGGTGCGGTGGTGCTCGACGTAGACCGCGCGGCCCTCGTCGTCCTGCTCGACGTACGGAGTGCGGTCGAAGTAGGAGGCCGAGACCGTGAGTCCCTCGGGGCCCGGCTCGTCGGGGAACGCCCAGCGGATCGGGTGCGTGGCCGAGAAGACGAACCGGCCGCCGGGCCGCAGCACCCGGTGCACCTCGCGCAGCACCAGGGCGGGGTCCGCGACGAACGGCAGCGCCCCGTACGCCGAGCACGCCAGGTCGAACGATGCGTCCGCGAACGGCAGCGCGCCAGCGTCGGCACACACCAGAGGGAACGATCCGCCGATCCGCAGCGCGTGCTGGAGCTGGCGGTGCGAGAGGTCCAGGGCGACCGGACGGGCGCCCTGGGCGGCCAGCCAGCGCGAGCACTGGGCCGCGCCGGCGCCGATCTCCAGGACGTCCTTGCCCTTCAGCTCCTCCGGCGGGCCGAGCAGTTCGGCCTCGACCTCGTCGAGGCCCTCGGGGCCCCACACGAAGCGGTCGTCGCCGAGGAACGTGCCGTGCTCGACCTGGTAGTCGTCCGCGTTCCGGTCCCACCAGCCGCGGTTGGCGCGGGAACTCTCGGTGACGTCGGCGTCACGTCGGGTGGCTTCCGGTTCGAACGTATCGGGCTCTTGGATGATCGGCTCCCTCGTCGTACTCTTCCGTCACCTCTACGGTGCGGCTGCCCCGGCGGCGTCACTGAAGGGGTGTGTCAGGCCTGCGTGGCCTCGCGGGACACGTTTTGTGCCGGGTATGCGGCGATCCGCCCCGGGTGTGCGCCTTCGCGCATTGACCCTGCCTGGCTGCCCCCGTATGCTACAAGTTGCGCTGCGGGCCTGCGCACCTCAGACGTAGCAGGTTGCGCTCGCATCTGTATGTATGTCCCCTCGGTTTTCGAGGCGCCACCGGACACCTGGTGTTCCGGATCGGCGCTTCCTTGGCTGTCCGGCCTTCTGCAGAGCGAAGCGAAAAAGGCTCTCGGCGTGAGCAGTACCTACGACTTCAATGTCCGTACCGGAGCCCTTTCCCACATGACGAGCAGCACCGAGACCACCGCCACCACCCCGCAGGTAGCGGTCAACGACATCGGTAACGAGGAAGCCTTCCTCGCCGCGATCGACGAGACGATCAAGTACTTCAACGACGGCGACATCGTCGACGGCGTCATCGTGAAGGTCGACCGGGACGAGGTCCTGCTCGACATCGGTTACAAGACCGAAGGTGTCATCCCGAGCCGCGAGCTCTCGATCAAGCACGACGTCGACCCGAACGAGGTCGTCAAGGTCGGCGACGAGATCGAAGCCCTTGTTCTCCAGAAGGAGGACAAGGAAGGCCGCCTGATCCTCTCGAAGAAGCGCGCCCAGTACGAGCGCGCCTGGGGCACCATCGAGAAGATCAAGGAAGAGGACGGCATCGTCACCGGTACCGTCATCGAGGTCGTCAAGGGTGGTCTCATCCTCGACATCGGCCTCCGTGGCTTCCTGCCGGCTTCTCTCGTCGAGATGCGCCGTGTCCGCGACCTCCAGCCCTACGTGGGCAAGGAGCTCGAGGCCAAGATCATCGAGCTGGACAAGAACCGCAACAACGTGGTCCTGTCCCGCCGTGCCTGGCTGGAGCAGACCCAGTCCGAGGTCCGCCAGACCTTCCTCACGACCCTCCAGAAGGGTCAGGTCCGCTCCGGCGTGGTCTCCTCGATCGTCAACTTCGGTGCCTTCGTGGACCTGGGTGGCGTCGACGGTCTGGTCCACGTCTCCGAGCTGTCCTGGAAGCACATCGACCACCCCTCCGAGGTTGTCGAGGTCGGCCAGGAAGTCACCGTCGAGGTCCTCGACGTCGACATGGACCGCGAGCGCGTCTCCCTGTCGCTGAAGGCGACCCAGGAAGACCCGTGGCAGCAGTTCGCCCGCACCCACCAGATCGGTCAGGTCGTGCCCGGCAAGGTCACGAAGCTGGTTCCGTTCGGTGCGTTCGTCCGCGTGGACGAGGGCATCGAGGGTCTGGTGCACATCTCCGAGCTGGCCGAGCGCCACGTGGAGATCCCGGAGCAGGTCGTCCAGGTCAACGACGAGATCTTCGTCAAGGTCATCGACATCGACCTCGAGCGTCGCCGGATCTCGCTGTCCCTGAAGCAGGCCAACGAGTCCTTCGGTGCCGACCCGGCCTCGGTCGAGTTCGACCCGACGCTCTACGGCATGGCCGCGTCGTACGACGACCAGGGCAACTACATCTACCCCGAGGGCTTCGACCCCGAGACCAACGACTGGCTCGAGGGCTACGAGACCCAGCGGGAGGCGTGGGAGCACCAGTACGCCGAGGCGCAGCAGCGCTTCGAGCAGCACCAGGCGCAGGTCATCAAGTCCCGCGAGGCCGACGCCCAGGCGGCGGCCGAGGGCGTCGACACCCCGGGTGCGGCTCCGGCCGCCGCCGGTGGTGGCGGTTCGTACTCCTCCGAGGGTGCGGACACGTCCGGCGCGCTGGCGTCCGACGAGGCGCTCGCCGCGCTGCGTGAGAAGCTGGCCGGCGGCCAGAGCTGATCACCTGAGCAGTAGCTCTTGAACTGAGGGGCCGTACCTTTCGAGGTGCGGTCCCTCGGTCGTTTCCCCGGCCTTGCAGAAACTTGTGGGATACATCAGTAACTGCCGTGCCGTAACCGGCTGTTGGCACGCTTCCCCGGTCATTCATGATCGGAGAGGGGAGCCGGACCATGGCAAGCAACCAGAGCCGACGTGCTTTTCTGCGGAACGTGGGCCTCACCGGTGGCGCGGGCACGATGTTCGCCACCATGGGGGCCCTCGGGCTCGCCCCCACCGCGCAGGCCGCCCAGCGGGAGCAGCCCTTCCGCGCCCTGAACGCCGGCGACTTCACGCTCACCGGACGCGGCGCGGCCAAGGTCGTCATCGTCGGCGGCGGCATCGCCGGACTGGCCACGGCGTACGAACTGGGCAAGGCCGGCTACGACTGTACGATCCTGGAGGCCAGGGACCGTACCGGCGGCCGCAACTTCACCGTCCGCGGCGGCGACACGACGACCGACCTCTACGGCAACCGGCAGACCGCCCGCTTCGCCGACGGGCACTACATGAACTGCGGTCCCGCGCGGATCCCGCAGTGGATGATCACTCTTGACTACTGCCGTGAACTCGGCGTCCCCATCCAGGTGTTCACCAACGTCAACGCGGACGCGTACATCTACAACGAGTCCGCCGGGATGACCAGGCCGGAGCGCTATCGCACCGCCAAGGCCGATGTCTACGGCTATGTCTCGGAGTTGCTCGCCAAGGCCACCGACAAGGGCGCCCTGGACAAGGAGTTGACCGCCACCGACCAGGAGCGGCTGGTGGAGTTCCTGAAGGACTGGGGCGAGCTGGGCGACACACTGAAGTACGCGGGCGGTGAGCGGCGCGGCTACACGACCGTACCGGCAGCCGCGGGCACTCCGGGTGTGCTGCTGGGCGACGTGCCCAGCGCCTCCGAGGTCCTCGCCAGCGGTGTCGGCCGCTACTTCTCCTTCGAATTCGGCTTCGACCAGGCCATGTTGATGTTCCAGCCGGTCGGCGGCATGGACCAGATACCGAAGGCGCTGACCCGCGCGATCGGCGCCCATCGCATCCGTACCGGAGCGGTCGTCTCGAAAATCACCGACAAGGGGAGCGGTGTTTCGGTCACCTACACCCAGGGAGGCCGCACCAAGGTCGTCGAGGCCGACTACTGTGTCGGCGCCCTGCCGCCCAACATCCTCGCCAAGATCCCGCACAACCTCGGCACCGGCGTCCAGACCGCACTGGAGGCGATCACCCCGTCGTCCGCCGCGAAGATCGGCCTGGAGTACAAGTCCCGTTGGTGGGAGCTCGACCACCGGATCTACGGCGGCATCACCGAGACCGACCAGGACGTCACCCACATCTGGCACCCTTCGTACGGCTTCCACGGTGAGCGGGGCGTCCTCATCGGGTACTACAACTACGACGACGACGCGGACTCGTACGCGAAGCTCACCCCGAAGGGGCGTGAGGAGCGGGCAGTGGCCGCGGGCGTGAAGATCTACGGGGAGAAGTACCGCAGCGAACTGGCATCGTCCTTCTCCCACCACTGGCGTCAGACGCCCCACCTGGAGGCCGCGTGGCACGACACCCCCGGCGGCCCCGACGACGTCCGCTACAAGCCGCTCAACGAACCCACGGGACGCGTCTACTTCGCCGGCGACTGGCTCAGCTACACCGACGCCTGGCAGCACGGCGCGTTCTCCTCCGCCCGCAAGGCCGTGACCGCGCTCCACGCGCGCGTGCTGTCCTCGTGACGTGGACGCCCTCCTGGTGACACAGGGGAGCGGCGCATGAAAAGCCCGTAAGAGGTGCCTGATCAGGGGCATGGGCGGGAATGCCCATGCCCTGTAGGGCGTTGTGCAGTACGAACACGAGGAGGAGCGGTCACAGTGCTTGATCCGCAGGGTTTGTACGCATGGGAGCCGAAGGGCCTGGCCGTCGTCGACATGGCGCTCGCACAGGAGTCGGCCGGTCTTGTCATGCTCTACCACTTCGACGGATACATCGACGCGGGCGAGACGGGCGACCAGATCGTCGAACGCCTGCTCGACACGCTGCCCCACCAGGTCGTGGCCAGATTCGACCACGACCGGCTCGTGGACTACCGCGCCCGCCGTCCGCTGCTCACCTTCAAGCGCGACCGGTGGACCGACTACGAGGAGCCCACCCTCGACGTGCGGCTGGTCCAGGACGCCACCGGAGCGCCCTTCCTGCTGCTCTCCGGCCCCGAGCCGGACGTGGAGTGGGAGCGCTTCGCCCTGGCCGTCCAGCAGATCGTGGAGCGCCTCGGCGTCCGCCTGTCGGTGAACTTCCACGGCATCCCCATGGGCGTCCCGCACACCCGCCCGGTGGGCCTGACCCCGCACGGCAACCGCACCGACCTCGTCCCGGGCCACCGCAGCCCCTTCGACGAGGCACAGGTCCCCGGCAGCGCCGAGGCGCTCGTCGAGTACCGCCTCATGGAGGCCGGCCACGACGTCCTGGGCGTCGCCGCGCACGTCCCGCACTACATCGCCCGCTCCCCGTACCCGGACGCGGCCCTGACCGTCCTGGAGGGCATCACAGCGGGCACCGGACTGGTCCTCCCGGCCATCGCGCACTCCCTGCGCACCGAGGCCCACCGCACCCAGACCGAGATCGACCGCCAGATCCAGGAGGGCGACGAGGAACTCGTGGCGCTCGTCCAGGGACTTGAGCACCAGTACGACGCCGCCGCGGGCGCCGAGAGCCGCGGCAACATGCTCGCCGAGCCGGTCGAGATCCCGTCGGCGGACGAGATCGGGCAGGAGTTCGAGCGCTTCCTGGCGGAGCGCGAGGGCGACGGCTGACAGGCAGTCAGCGGTCGCCGGTCGCTGGGTGGTCTGTCAGTGACAGGCCGTAGGCTTCTGTCCATGCTGAAGGTCGGCCTCACCGGGGGCATCGGTGCCGGTAAGAGTGAAGTGTCGCGGCTGTTGGTCGGGTACGGCGCCGTCCTGATCGACGCCGACCGCATCGCGCGCGAGGTCGTCGCGCCCGGAACTCCCGGGCTCGCGGCCGTCGTCGAGGCCTTCGGCGAGGACGTGCTCGGCGCGGACGGCGGCCTGGACCGGCCGAAGCTGGGCTCCATCGTCTTCGCCGACCCCGAGAAGCTGGCCGTCCTCAACTCGATCGTCCACCCCCTGGTCGGCAGACGCTCCCGCGAACTCGAGACCGCCGCGGCCGACGACGCCGTGGTCATCCACGACGTACCCCTCCTCGCCGAGAACGCCCTCGCCGCGCTGTACGACCTCGTGATCGTCGTCGACGCGAGTCCCGAGACCCAGCTCGACCGGCTGGTGCGGCTGCGCGGCATGACCGAGGAGGACGCACGCGCGCGTATGGCCGCCCAGGCGACGCGCGAGAAGCGGCTCGCCATCGCGGACGTCGTCATCGACAACGACGTACCCCTGGAGGCGCTGGAGCGGCGCGTACGGGACGTATGGGCCGAACTCGTGCGCAGGGCACACGCGCCCCAGGAGCCACCCCAGGAATAGCGGGCCTTGCATCGGGCGTTGAAACGTCCGAGCGAGGGAAGGAATTCGCCGTGCCCGAGAACAGCGGAACGACCGGACGTACTCCGGAGACGCATGTCATCGACTTCCGCGCCGCCGAGCAGCTGCTCGCCGCGCGGGACCCGCGGGGCGCGGTGAAGCTGCTCGACAACGTCATCGACGCGCACCCCGAGAACACCGCCGCCCGCCTGCTGCGCGCGCGTGCCTTCTTCGCCGCCGCGCAACTGCGCCCCGCCGAGCTGGAGTTCACCATCGTCCTGGAGCGCGAGCCGGACAACGCGTTCGCCCACTTCGCGCTCGCCCGGACGTACGAGCGGCAGGGGCGCGCCGACCAGGCCAAACGCCACTTCCGGCTGGCCGCCGCGCTCGATCCCCAGCCGCAGTACCTGAAGGCCGCCCGCTTCGACGGGTAGGCTCCCGCGCGCGAGCCGGTCAGGGGTGGCGGTGCTCCGGTGGCCGGTACGGCGGGATGTCGGGGCCCGGCTGGTAGTGCGGGCCCTGGCGCATATGTCTGAGGATCATGGTCATGTCGACCGTGACGACCAGCCACAGCACCCCGCAGGCAGCCGCCCAGCCGGGGCGCCCGGCGAGCGCGAACGCCGCCGTGCCGAAGATCGTCCAGACCAGCCCCCACACGCTCAGCCAGAACCGCGCCCGCAGGGGACTGCGCGCGGTCGTCGGCTCACTGCCCGTACGCATCAGGATCACTACTCCTCCTTGAAACGTACTCTTCGGGTCGGACGTTCTCCACAGGTAGGAGACCCGACAGGGAGGGGAAACGCACTGTGCTGCCGGACGCCGAGGAACTGCCCGAGATCCTGTTCGACCTCGCCGTACCCCACCAGGACATCAACGAACTGGTCCGACTGCGCCGGGTGCTGGCACGCGACCCCGACGCGATGCGGCTCCTGGAGGAGTGCGTCGAGGCATTGGTGAAGGACATCGGGGAGCACGGCCACTGGACCCGGCTCACCGAGCTGCTCCTGGCCCGGCTGCCCGAGGCCCCGCCGGAGATCGGCACCTACTTCTCCGTGTACGTGTTCGCCGCCGCGCTGCCCGCCACGCGCGCGTACCACCGCGAACGCGGCATCCCCGCCGACATCTCCCGGCACACCCTCGCCGACCTGGGCCGCAACATCGCGGTCAACCACAAGCGGTACGGCGCGGGAGGCGTACCGGTCCCGCAGTGGCTCGTCCCGCACTTCCGCGGCGAGCTGTACCAACTGGGGCGACTGCAGTACGAACGGGCGCGGCTCGGGGAGCGCACCGCGCGGGGGCTCGCGGCGGCCGGACTGGACGCCGAGCCGGGGACCCCCTGCCTGAACCTGCACATCCCCGACTTCCAGGGACCGCTCTCGCCGGCCGCCTGCGACCGCTCGCTGGAGCTGGCCCGCCCGTTCTTCGCCCGGCACTTCCCCGAGGAACGCCACACGGTCGCGGTCTGCCACTCCTGGCTCCTGGACCGGCAGTTGAAGCAACACCTCCCGGCCGACTCGAACATCGTCCACTTCCAGGAACGGTTCCAGGTGGCCTACGACGACACGGAGCCGTCCGACGGCGATCCGGTCCAGTTCGTCTTCGGCAACTCCGAACTGCCGGTGGCGACCCTGCCCCGGCGTACGTCCGTGGAGCGGGTCGTCGGGGATCATCTGCGGGCGGGCGGGCACTGGTACCTCGGGCACGGGTGGTTCCCGCTCTGAGCCAGGGCCCGCCGTCCGGGTCCGGCAGCTGCCGCTCCGATTCCGGCGGGGGCCGCTCCTGCTTCGGCAGGTTTCGCTCCAACGGTTGCCTCTCCAAAGGGAATTGACTCGTACGGGTGAACCAGTGCGAGTCGGGAACGGGCGTGCGGTCGCGGGCCGTTGGACGGGCATGCGAAGCGAAATGCGTGAGGGGTACGAGGGGACAGGACCCGGGGCGATCACTCCGGACGGCTGCGCGGTGGAGATGTACTCACGGCTGCCCGTGGGAGCGGAGCCGGACATCATCGCGGCGGCCGTGCCGGCGGGCGCGCGCATCCTGGAGCTGGGCAGCGGGGTGGGACGGGTGACCCATCCCCTCCTGGAGCGCGGGTTCACGGTCACGGCGGTCGACGAGTCCGCCGAGATGCTGGAGCGGGTCCGCGGCGCACGCACGATATGCGCTCCGATCGAGAACCTCGACCTGGGCGAGACCTTCGACGTCGTGATGCTGGCGTCGTTCCTGGTGCACGCCTGGGACGAGGAAATGCGGCGCGGACTGCTGCGGACCTGTGTACGGCATGTCGCGGCGGGCGGCTGTGTGCTGATCCAGCGGGAGGGCGAGGACTACCACTCGAACGTGCCGCGCGAGCGCGTCGACCCCAGCGGCTTCACCGTGCGGATCGTGTCGGCGGAGCCGGTCGGGGACGGGGTCAACTCCGTGCGCGCCGAGTATGTGTTCCCGGACGTGGTCTGGACCCAGACCTTCCAGACCCGGCCGCTGACGAAGGACCAGTTCGAGGAGGCGCTCGCGGAGGCGGGGTTGAAGGTGGACAGCTATCTGACACCGGACCGGGTGTGGGTGCGGGCGGTGCCCATGGACTGACAGCCGGCAGCCGCGCCGGAGCTCACCGCTGCGTGCCCCGGCGGGTGTTGTGGCGGGCGGTGCCGTGCGCTCCGCGGTGCGGGTCGGACGCATCACCGGGGGAGGTGGGCAGATCGCGCAGGCGTTCCAGCTCGCGGCGGTCGCGCTTGGTGGGGCGGCCGGTGCCGCGGTCGCGGATACCGGCCGGGGCCACGGTCTCGCGGGGCGGGGGCGGCGGGGAGTTGTCCACATAGCACTCGGCGGCGACGGGAGCGCCGACCCGCTTACGGATGACGCGCTTCACGACGACGATCCGTTCCCGGCCCTCATGGCGCAGTCGTACCTCGTCGCCGACGCGGACGGAGTGGGCGGGCTTCACCCGCTCGCCGTTGACGCGGACGTGGCCGCCCTTGCAGGCGGCGGCGCCCATGGAGCGGGTCTTGACCAGTCGGACGGACCAGATCCAGCTGTCGACGCGGACGCTCTCGCCGTTCGAGGGACCGGCGGCGACGGCGGCCACGGCATGACCGGCGGCCACGGCATCGTCCTGCGGTTCGGGCGCGGGGCGATGGTCGTCGGTCTCGTCGCTCACGTCGTCGCTCTCGTGCACGCCCTCGGAAGCCATGCGCCGATTTTAGTCCCCGGGGGACAGCGGGCAGTGGCGGTTGCCGACGCTGCTGGTCAGGGTGACCGGCTGATCCGAGGCTGCCCGGTGCTGGGCCCGGTGCTCGGCCCGGTGCGTGGCCCGGCCCGCACCGGAGCCCGTGCGGTGATCGCCGGTGTCCGTACGGTGCGTACGGTGAGGGGATGAACCTGTCCGACCTCGATCGCGGGATCACCGGCTGCCGGGCCTGCCCCCGGCTGGTCGCCTGGCGCGAGGAGGTCGCCCGCACCAAACGCGCGGCCTTCGCCGACTGGACGTACTGGGGCCGCCCGGTGCCCGGTTTCGGTCCCGCCGACGCGCCTCTGCTGATCATCGGTCTCGCCCCGGCCGCGCACGGTGCGAACCGGACCGGCCGCATGTTCACGGGTGATCGCTCCGGGGACGTGCTGTACGAGGCCCTGTACGACGTGGGTCTCGCCTCGCAGCCGACGGCCGTGAGTGCCGACGACGGCCTGGAGCTGTACGGCGTGCGCATCACCTCGCCGGTGCGCTGCGCGCCGCCCGCCAACAAGCCCACCCCCGAGGAGCGGGACACCTGCCGCTCCTGGCTCGTCGACGAACTGACGCTGCTGCGGCCGACGTTGAAGGCTGCGATCGTGCTCGGCGGCTTCGGCTGGCAGGCCGCGTTGCCGGCGTTCGCGGCGGCGGGGTGGGCCGTGCCGAGGCCGCGGCCGGTGTTCGGGCACGGGGTGCGGGTGCCGCTCGACGGCCTCGACCTCTTCGGCTGCTTCCATGTCAGCCAGCGCAACACCTTCACCGGGAAGCTCACCCCCGCGATGCTGCGGGACGTGCTGCGCACGGCGGCCGGGGCGGCGGGGCTGCCGGTCGCCCGATAAGCGGTGGCAGGCGGGTCGCGGCGGGCGTTACGGTCGCCGGATGGGCCTGTATCCGGAGATCGAACCGTACGACCACGGCATGCTCGACGTCGGGGACGGCAACCTCGTCTACTGGGAGACCTGCGGAAACCCGCACGGCAAGCCCGCGGTCGTGCTGCACGGCGGCCCGGGATCGGGCTGCTCGCCCTATCCCCGGCGCTTCTTCGACCCCGACGCCTACCGGATCGTGCTGCTCGACCAGCGCGGGTGCGGACGCTCCACCCCGCACGCGAGCGCCTACGACACCGACATGAGCGTGAACACGACGGCTCACCTGATCGCCGATCTGGAGCTGCTGCGGCGGCACTTGGGAATCGAACGATGGCTGGTGCGGGGCGCGTCGTGGGGGTCGGTGCTCGGGCTGCGGTACGCGCAGACGCATCCCGAGGCGGTGTCGGAGCTGGTGCTGACCTGTGTCGCCACCGGATCCAATCGCGAAGTGGCCTTGCTGACCAGGGGACTTGGGAAACTCTTCCCGGAGGCGTTCGAGCGCTTCGTCGGTGAACTGCCCCCGGGGGAACGCGACGGGAACCTCGCGGCCGCCTTCAACCGGCTCATCGAGTCTCCGGACCGGGCGGTGCGGGAGCGGGCGGCACGTGCGTGGACCGACTGGGAGACGGCGATCATCCCCGCCCCGCCGCGTTCCGAAGAGCGGTACGAGGAACCGGAGTTCCGGATGTGCTTCGCCCGCACCGTCACGCAGTACTTCGGCAAGGACCACTTTCTCGGCGAGGGCAACGACGAGGGTGTCGTGCTCCGGGACGCGCACCTGCTCAAGGGCATCCCCGGCACCCTTGTTCAGGGCAGCCTCGACCTCGGCAACCTTCTCGGTATCGTCTGGCGGCTTCAACAGGCCTGGCCCGAGAGCGAGTTGGTGATCGTGGACGAGGCCGGCCACGACGTGAGCACGCCCGGTGTCGTGGAGGCGCTGGTGGCGGCGACGGACAAGTACGCCCGCCGTTAGCCCAGTTGGGGGCAGCCCGGTTGGTAGTGCAGCCCGGTTGGTCGGCTAGTCCGGTTCGTCGCCGAAGAGGTGGTGCACCGTGGAGCGGTAGTTCGCCTGGACGTGGCTGAGGGCGTGGGCGCGGGCCCGGTCCGGGTCGCCGGAGGCGATCGCCTCGTACAACTCCTCGTGCTCGGTAAGGAGTTGGGGCCACTCCTCGTTCTGCCGGGTGAGCCAGCGCAGTCTGCCGTCGACCGGCTCCATGACCGAGATCAGCAGGCTGTTGCCGGCCAGGGCCAGGATGCGGTCGTGGAAGCGGGTGTTGACGTCGGTGATGGCCTCGGCGTCGTCGGACCGGGTGGCTTCCGCCGCGCTGTCCAGCAACTCCCTTAGTTCGGCGAGTGCTTGAGGGGTGGCGCGGGACGCGGCGAGCCCGGCCGCGTACACCTCCAGCGCCTCGCGCAGCTCGAACAGCTCCTTGACGTCGGTCGGGGTCAGCCGTCGTACGACCGTGCGGCGCGCCGACTCGAACAGGACGAAGCCCTCGGCGACCAGGGCCCGGATCGCCTCCCGGACCGGCACCCGTGAGACCCCGAAGCGTTCGGCCAGCTCGCGTTCCACCAGCCGGTCCCCGGGACGGAGGCGACCGGCGATGATGTCCTGCCGCAGGGTCGCCAGGACGCGTTCGCGCACCGCCCCGAGGGGTTCGATCTTCGCTGTCATGGAGCTCATGGGGCCATCTTCGCCGACTCCGGGGGTCTTTTACGGAGCGTTAACAGTGGGGACATCGGTCGGAACGGTTGACGGGAGGACTATGACGGCAGTTTGGTATACCAAACGACAACGGCAAGCAGTCCTCCTCCCGCTCTTCCGTCCCCTTGCCCTGGAGGCCCCGTGTCCCTCGCCGATCGTGCCGAAGCCACCGGCACACCAGCGTTCGTCCCCGACCCCCGGCTCACCAACGAAGACCTCGCCCCCGCCGACAAGCGCAACTGGAAGGTCTTCGACCTCTTCGCCATGTGGATGTCGGACGTCCACAACCTCGGCAACTACACGTTCGCCGCGGGCCTGCTGGTCCTCGGCATGAACGTCTGGCAGGTCTTCACCTCCCTCCTCGTCGGCTTCGTGCTCATCTACGTCGGCATGAACTGGATGGGGAGGATCGGCCAGGCGCACGGCGTCCCGTTCCCGGTCGTCAGCCGCATCAGCTTCGGCGTGTGGGGCGCCAACATCCCGGCCCTGATCCGGGCCGTGATCGCCATCATGTGGTACGGCATCCAGACCTACCTGGCCTCCGTCGCCGTCAACGTGATGCTGCTGGCCGCCTGGCCGGGCCTCGACTCCTGGACTCACCACTCCTTCCTGGGACTTGACGCCCTCGGCTGGGTCTCCTTCGTGTCCCTGTGGCTGATCCAGGCCGTGATCATCAGCCAGGGCATGGAGTCGGTACGGAAGTTCCAGGACTTCTGCGGCCCCGCGATCTGGCTGGTGATGATCGCGCTGGCCATCTGGGTTCTGGCGAAGGCCGGTTGGTCGATCTCGCTGACCTCCACCCCGCACCCGGTCTCGTTCGGCGAGCAGTGGCGCCAGTGGTTCGGCGCGATCGGCCTGATCCTCGCCACCTACGGCACTCTGATGCTCAACTTCTGCGACTTCTCCCGCTTCGCGCCCGACTACAAGACCGTGCGCCGCGGCAACTTCTGGGGCCTGCCCATCAACTCCACGGCGTTCGTGGTTGTTTCGGTGATCGTCACGGCCGGCTCCCTTGAGGTCTGGGGCCAAGCCATCACGGATCCGGCCGAGTTGGTCGCCAAGGTCGGCAACACCTGGGTGATGGTGCTGGGCGCGTTCACGTTCGCCGTCGCCACCATGGGCGTCAACATCGTCGCCAACTTCGTCTCACCGGCGTACGACCTGGCCAACGTCTGGCCGCAGAAGATCACCTTCAAGATCGGCGGCATGATCAGCACGGTCGCCGCACTGGTTGTCACTCCGTGGAACCTCTTCTCCAACCCCACGGTCGTCAACTACTTCCTCGGCGGCCTCGGCGCCTTCCTGGGCCCGCTGTTCGGCGTGATCATGGTCGACTACTACTGGGTCAAGCGCGGCCGTATCGACGTCGACGAACTCTTCGACGCGACCCCCGGCTCCCGCTACTACTACCGCAAGGGCGTCAACCCCAAGGCCCTGTGGGCGTTCCTGCCCTCGGCGGGCGTCGCGGCCGTACTCGCACTCGTGAAGACGTTCAGCGACGTCGCCCCGTACTCCTGGTTCATCGGTACGGCACTCGGCGCCGGCCTGTACCTGCTGATCTGCCGCTCCGAGCGAGCCGCCGCCGAACCCGTCCTCAAGCCGGTGGAGGTCTGAGCGGAGTGCGCATCGTCGTCACCAACTGCAACACCACGCAGGAGATGACCGAGGAGATCGTACGAGGTGCCCGGGCCGCCGCAGGCCCGGGCACCACCGTGACCGGACTGACCCCCGCGTGGGGACCGGAGTCGGCGGAGGGCTGGCTCGACAGCTACCTCTCGGCGGCGGCCGTCATGGACCTGCTGCGGACCTACGACGGCCCGTCCTACGACGCGGTCGTCATGGCCGGCTTCGGGGAGCACGGACGGGAAGGCGTCCGGGAGTTGGTGGACGTACCGGTCGTCGACATCACTGAGGCGGCGGCCCATCTGGCCTGCCTGCTGGGCCGCCGCTACGGCGTCGTCACCACGCTGGAACGCTCCTGCGGCCAGATCGAGGACAGCCTGGAGCTGGCGGGGGTGGGCCGCAACTGCGCGGCCGTGGTGGGGACCGGGCTGAGCGTCCTGGACCTCGGCGGTGACGAGGCCCGCACAGAGGCGGCGTTCCTCGCGGCGGCGGAACGGGCGCGGGCGGCCGGCGCCGAGGTGCTGGTGCTGGGCTGCGCGGGGATGACGGGCCTTCAACGGGCGGTGGGGGAGAAGCTGGGGCTGCCGGTGGTCGACGGGGTCGGCGCGGCGGTGAAGCTGGCGGAGTCGCTGGTGGGGTTGGGACTGAGGACGAGCAGAGCGGGGAGCTATGCGACCCCGGTGCCCAAGAAACGAGCCTGGGGCAGTGGCCTTTAGGGGCGCGGGGCTGTATCGATTTGCGGCTCCGCCGCGCGGGCGCGACAAGCCACGATGGCGCCGCACCCGCCAAACAACACATCGCGGCACTCTCGACAGCGCATCCATAGGGGTGATCTCGCAGCGACCTGACGGACGCCTCGGCGACTCGCGAATGCGTGCCCCGCAAACTCCCGGAAGGACAAGTCCCCACCGGCAAGAACGGAGTCCCCCTTGCCCACGCCGGTACGCCGAGCCCTCCTCACCACGCTCCTCGCAGGACTCTGCTGCGCCGGGGCGACCCGCGACGCACCGGAACCCTTCTGGACCACCCCCGACTCCCGAGCCGCACAGCAGGCAGCCGCCTGGCGCGAGGACGGCCGAACAGCCGACGCCACGCTCATGGACCGCATCGCCGCCCGACCCGAGGCGGAGTGGCTCAACGGACCCGGCCCCGGCCCGGTCGTCCGCGCCCGCACCACCGCCGCCGCTCGCGCCGGCCGCCTCGCCGTACTCGTCGCCTACTACATCCCGAACCGCGACTGCGGCCAGTACTCGCTCGGCGGCGCCCCCACCGCGGCCGCCTACCGCACCTGGATCGACGAGTTCGCGACCGCTCTCGGCGACCGGGGCGCCTACGTCGTCGTCGAACCGGACGCCGTCGCCCAGGTGGTCGCCGGCTGCACCCGGGTCGTGGCGACCGACCGCTACGCCCTGCTCTCGTACGCCGTCGACCGCCTCAAACGCCAACCGCGCACCCACGTCTACCTAGACGCCGGCAACTCCGGCTGGATCCCCGAGGCCTGGCGACTGGTCGACGCGCTGAAGGCGTCCGGCGTCGCCCGTGCCGACGGGGTCTCCCTGAACGTCTCCAACTTCCAGACGAACAAGGCGAGTTCGAGGTACGGCGACCAGCTCTCCAAGGATCTCTCCGGCACGCACTACGTCATCGACACCAGCCGTAACGGCAACGGCCCCTACTCCGGCACCGACGCATGGTGCAATCCGCCCGGCCGGGCCCTGGGCACCCCGCCGACGACCCGCACGGACAACCCCCTTCTCGACGCCTACCTGTGGATCAAACGCCCCGGCGAGTCCGACGGCACCTGCCGCGGTGGCCCGGCGGCGGGCCAGTGGTGGCCGTCGTACGCCCTGGAGCTGGCCCGCAACGCGGCCCCCTGACCTAGGACTTGGGCTCCCACACGTACCGCACATCGGGCTCGCGCTCCTCGTTGGCGCTGCCGTCCGTGAACTCGACGGCGACGAAGGCGTGCCGCTCGTAGAACCGGTGGGCGGGCTTGTTGACCTGGAAGGTCCACAGCTCCAGACCGCCCGGACTCCGCTCCTTGGCCAGCTCCACGAACCGGTCCCCGAGGCCGCGCCCGCGCCAGTCCGGATCGAGGTAGAGCTGCGACATCAGACCACCGTCGAGCACCATCAGCCCCACGACTCCGCCACCGTCCCCCGCGTCGGCCACCCACACCTCGCGCAGCGGCACGACGACGTCCCGGAAGTATCCGCGCACATCGTCGGCGGACCGCGGGCTGACAACGGTCGGCAGCGCGGCGGCGAAGGACCGCAGCCATACGTCGGCGACGGGTCGGGCGTCGGGAGCGGTCGCCCGGCGCAGGGTGACGACGGTCTCGGGGCCGGGATTCACGGCTGTGCCACCTCATCCGGTGCGGACGATGCGAACGGTTCGGCCGGTACGACGGCTGTCGCCGTGATCTCCACGAGCTGCCCGCTGTACCCGAGGCAGGCCACGCCGACGAGCGTCGACGAGTGCGGCCCCGCGCTGAGCCCGGACGCCTCGACTACCTCCCACACGGCGGACAGCACCGAGGGCTCACTGCTCACGACGTACACGTCCGTCGCCACGACATGCCCCAAGTCGCTGCCGACCGCCCGCAGTTGCTCACCCAGATTCACCAGCACCTGCTCGGCCTGGCGCACCGCGTCCCCCTCGCCGACCACCTTGCCGTCGGCGCCGAGCGGCACGGCTCCGGCGAGGAAGGCGAGCTTCGTACCGGCCTCGACGACGGTGGCGTGGGAGTACGTGGGCGGTGGGAAGAGGGCGGGGGCGGTGACGCGTTCGAGCATGGGGTCTCCCAGCGGTGGGGGTGGCGGCGGGCGTCGGATTGCGGGACGTCAGCGGATCACGTGGACGGCGGCCCCGCATCCGAATTACTCCTCGCTCGCTGCGGAGGTGGACTGAACTCCCTTTCAGACAGCTGGCGTTCGCACTCCCGTGCGAGGAGCGGGTATGTCTCGGCGATGGCCGCGTAGACCCGCCGTCGAAGCAGTTCCTCGGCAGCGGCCCGCCCGGCACCTCCGTGCAGCCCCTTCAACAATTCCTCATACCGGGCCAGTCGGTGCCGTAGGCAGTCGACCTTCCACCGGTCGAGCCCGCCGGGATCGGTACTCCCGGCCGCGCGGTGGCCACTGTCCGGCAGCGGCCCCTGCCCCGGTCGCTCGCACGCCTCCGCCCCGTCCCGCCGATCGCGGTACTCGACCGCCAGAGCCGCCAACTCCTGCGGAGCCAGGCGCGGTACGTCGATCGGCTCGGTCGCGATCCGCGTCAGCACCTCCCGCCGCCTGCGCCGAGCGACGACCCGCGCTGCGACGACCCGCGCTGCGACGCTCCGTGCTGCGGCGGACCGCCGCGCGGCAGCCGCCGTCACCGCCCGGAACTCGGCGCTCCGCTCGGCGGCCTCGACCCGATCGACGCGGTACAGCCGAATCCGCGGAGCCGCCCGGGAATACGGATTGCCCCGGAACGCATCTGGTTCACCGAGCAGTTGACGCACCATCCCGGCCGTCCATCCCCGCGCGCGCAACCCGGCGACCGAGAGATGCGTGCGGGCGGAGGGCGAGTCACTGCCGCCCTCCGATTCCCGCGCCTGTCCCGGCCCCGGCCTCCGTGCACTCTCATTCATCTCGTGCGCTGCCATCGATCCGCTCCCCCGTGGTGACTCTCAGTGACGACTCCAGTGAAGCGCACGCCACTGACAATCGCCCCGAGGCGCCCTGTTCCCTGATATCGCGTGGCAACGAACGCGCCGCCTGCGTACCCTTCGGGCGATCCCCGTCCCCCCACCAGCCGGAGCCGCAGCCGTGCCCATGCTCGACGACGCGGAGTTCCTCGACGCCGTCGCCGACCGCCTCGCCGGGCTCCCCGCGGTCCAGGCCGCGGCCCTCGGCGGTTCCCGCGCCCAAGGGACCCACCGTCCCGACAGCGACTGGGATCTGGCGGTCTACTACCGGGGCTCCTTCGACCCCGCAGATCTCCGCGCTCTCGGCTGGGAGGGCGAGGTCTCCGAGATCGGCGGCTGGGGCGGTGGAGTCTTCAACGGGGGCGCGTGGCTGACCGTCGACGGGCGGCGAGTGGACGTCCACTACCGTGATCTCGACGTGGTCGAACACGAGTTGGCGGAGGCCGGCGAAGGCCGTTTCCGGGTGGAGCCGTTGCTGTTTCATCTCGCGGGGATTCCCAGTTACCTGGTGGTCGCGGAACTGGCGGTCAATCGGGTGCTGCGAGGTGAACTACCGCGTCCCGCCCGGTATCCGGAGAAACTGCGGAGGACGGCCCACGAGCGCTGGTACTCGACCGCCCGGGCCACGCTCGCCTACGCGGGGGCCAACCACGCGCCGTCCGGCCGTCGCACCGAGGTCGCCGGAGCCATCGCCACGGCCGCCGCGCAGACCGGGCACGCGGTGCTCGCCGCGCGCGGGGAGTGGGTGACCAACGAGAAACGACTGCTGGACCGGGCGGGGCTGCGGGAAGTGGACCGTATCGTCGCGTCATTGGGCACGGAACGCGGCCCGAACGCGTCCGCGGAGGCGGTCGCCGCGGCGGAGTCCCTTTTCCGGACGGTGTGTTCGCCGTACTCGACGGACCAATAGCGCGGTCGAATAACCCTTGGGGAAAAGGAAGTTGCCGCTGCTACGGTCACCCCTGTGGCGAAACTCAATCAGATCATCGCAGTCGAGAAGGGCGTCAAGTCCAAGGCCCACCAGGACCTGACGGCGGCTCATCACGGTTTGCAGAAGCCCGCGTTGCTGGCCGGTATCTCCCGGACGTACCAGCCCAAGGACGAGGAGGGCGAGCAGTTGCCGCCCGAGTCGACGCGGGTGCAGGTGCAGGCCGAGGACGTGCTGCGGGAGACCGCGGCCACCCTGTCACGCTTGTTCGACGTGACCGCCACGAAGGACTGGGCCAACTGTGCCGCGCGGGCGGACGTGACCGTCGACGGACGGGTGCTCGTTGCCGACGTTCCCGTGTCCTATCTGCTGTTCCTGGAAAAGCAGTTGGTCGATCTCACCACGTTCGTACGGAAGTTGCCGCTGCTCGACGCGTCCGAGTCCTGGGTGCAGGACCCGTCGACCGACGCGTGGAAGACGGAGCCCGTGCGCACCCTGCGCACCAAGAAGGTGCCGCGCAACCATGTGAAGGCGGAGGCGACCGACAAGCATCCCGCTCAGGTCGAGGTCTACTACGAGGACATTCCCGTCGGTTACTGGACGACGGTGAAGTTCTCGGGAGCCCTTCCCGCCCGTCGCGTCAATGAACTCCTCGACCGCGTCGAGAAGTTGCAGCAGGCCGTGAAGTTCGCCCGCGAGGAGGCGAACGGCTCCGACGTCGTCGACCAGCGGGTCGGTGACGCCGTGTTCGGCTACCTCTTCGGGTAGCCTTCCAGACTCCCCGGTCCTCTGTGACCGGGGTGCGCGAGGAGCGCAAAGCTGAAACTGAAGCTTGTCGTGACGGCACGGTCGGGACCCTGAATCCCGCCCGTGATCAATCTCAGACTCTCGCTCCAGACTCAGCATTCGCCGCCGATCGCCGGATCGACCGGGCCCAGGCTCCGGACGTCGAAATGCCGGTTCAAGTCCGGCCCGCACAGCTCGATGTGCGGTGGTCCAAAGGCAGGACGCGGCGACATCATGACTGACCTGGGTCCTCAAGCGTGCCGGCGTGCCGCATGGGCGGCATCACAGGGTCCGGGGGCAGGCTACGCCCCCGGATCCGCTCCTTTTCGGAGCCCGGCCCGGCGCTTTTCCGGGCCTCTCCCCGCCCCTTCCCGGCCTCTCCCGGCCGTTTCCGGCGTTGCGTTCATAAAGAAAGCCCCCCAACGGCCAACCTTCACACCCCCGAAATACCACCGGCCCGTTCCGCACGGATCCCCGAACTACCGTGGACACACAGCCTCAGTTCCGCCCCGGCCACCGTCGCCCGAAGGCACACCCCGCCCTCGCCACGACAGGAGCTCCGTGTCCCGACGTACCGCCGCACTGTCCCTTCCGCCCTGGCTCGCCCACGCCCTGCGCGCCCAGCGCGGGCCGGTTCCCTGGAGCGCGGTCACGCGGGGGGCGCTGTCCGCCGGGCCCCTTCTTCTCGTCGCCGTACTCGTCGACAGGACGTCCCTCGGCGTGCTGGCCGCGCTCGGCGCGATGCTCGCCGGGATCAACGACCGGCCCGGCAGCCGGCGGGCCTCCGTCAAGCGGCTCGGTGGGCCCGCCCTCGCGGGCGCCTCGGGGCTGCTCGTCGGGACGTACGCCGGGGAGCACGTCGGAGCCGTCGTACTGACGCTGCTCCTCACCGGGATCGGGCTGGTCGCCGGCGGGTTCAGCGCCATCGGGCCGGTCGCGTCCGGTGCCGGTACGCAGCTGCTCGTCGCCTCCGCCATCGGTGCCGGCATGCCCCTGCCCGAACCGGGCTGGCAGCGGGCCCTCGCCTTCCTCGCCGGGGCCGCCTGGCTGGTCGGGCTGCGGCTGGCGCTGCCCACGCCCGGGGCCATCGCCGGCGACTACCGCTTCGATGGCGAGCGGGACGCCGTAGCCGCCGTCTACGACGCGATCGCCGCGCTGCTCGACGCCACCGGCGGTCCGGAGGCGACGGCCCGGCGCGCCGCGCTCACCGCCGCTCTCGATCACGCGCAGGACGCCCTCGCCGGGCCCCGGCTGCGGCGGTACGCCAGCTCCGCGGCCGAACGGCGGCTGCACGGGCAGTACGCCGCCGCGCTGCCGCTCGCCGAGGCCGCGACCGCGCTCGCGTGGGGTGGGGAGGCGGTGTCGGGCCGGGCCGCGGAAGGGCCGCGTCGGCTCGCCGCCGCCGTACGCGACAACGCGCACACCGGGCCGTTGCCCGCGCCCAATCGTTCCGCGCCCGCGCTGCGCGCCCTCGACGACGCCCTGCTGCACGCCGCCGACGCCTTCGACCAGGCGGAGGGGAGCGATCTGCACACACGGAAGCGGACGGCGACCGATCTGCTGCGTACGGCATTTGGGGCCGGAGGACGCGAGTACGGACTGCGGGTCGCCCTCTGCTTCGGGGCGAGTGTCGCCGTCGCGAAGGCCCTGCACCAGGCCCGCTGGTACGGGCTGCACGAGCACTGGTACTGGCTGCCCGCCACCGCCGTCTTCCTCGTCAAGCCCGACCTCGGACCGCTCGCCTCCCGGGTGCTGTGCCGGGCGGCGGGGACCGTGCTGGGGGCGCTGCTCTTCGCCGGGTTCGCCGCCGTGCTGCCCAGGCCAGAAGGGCTCGTCGCCCTCGTGGCGCTCAGCGGGGCGCTCATTCCCGTCGCCACCAGGCACTTCGCCGCGCAGACCGCCGTCGTCACCGTCCTCGTACTCTCGCTCGTGATGGTCGGCGGCGAACCGCAGGCCTCCGCCGGAAGGATCGCGGAGACGCTGATGGCCTGTGCGATCGTGCTGATCGTCGGGCATCTGCCGATGCCGGGGAAGCGTGGTGGGGGAGTGCGGGCGCGGCTCGCGGCGGCGGGCGACGCCGCGCACGCCTATCTCGTGCACGTACTGAACGAGTCCGGCGACCGCGCCGAGCGCTGGACCCTGCGCCGCGAGGCCTACCGCACGCTCGCCGAGGCCCGCGGCGCCATCGCCGTCTCGGCCGCCGAACTCCCGGCCCTCGCCCGGCACACGGAGGGCACCGACGAGGTCGCCGCGGTCCTCGAACGGCTCGTCGACACCACGACGGCCTGCGCGGTCCACCTCGACGACACGGGTCGGCTCACGCGCCGGCACATCGAGCAACTCACCCAGTTGTTGGAGGAGTTCGAACAGGGGCGGGAACGCGTCGGACTGCGGGCGATGGAACTCCCGGTCGCCGTCTAGTCACTCCACCCGCACCCACACCGGGGCGTGATCCGATCCCGGCGCACCGCGCCGCTCCGCCGGATCCGGCCCCACCGACGGCAGCCGCAACGTTCCGTCACCCGGCAGCCCGGTACCTGCCGCCGTGACCCGGTGGACCAGGTGGTGACTGGTCAGGATGTGGTCGATCAGTTCGCGCCGCCCGGAGTTGATCCGGGAGTAGCGCTGGTCGGCGGGGATGAGCGGGGCCACGTCCCAGAGGCGGACCGCGTCGCCCCTGTCCGGCTTGTCGTACCCGGAGGTGCCGATCTCCGAGCCGGGCGGACCGAGGAGGATCTGCGTGGTGGCAGCCTGTACCTCGTCGTTCATGTCGCCGAGCACCGCCACGTCCCGGGTCTTTCCCTCGCCGGCCAGCAACTCGTCCGCCAGCGCCCGTAGCGAAGCCGCCTCGGCGGCCCGCCGGTAGAGGGCGTAGGCGCCGTAGCGGGCCCGTTCGCCCTCGTCGTGGGGGAAGAACCGGTTGCCCGGGTAGGTCAGCAGCTTCGACTTCAGATGGGCGACCGCCACGGTCAGCGGCCCGGTCGCCGTCGTGACCTCCACCGCCAGCAGACCGCGGCCCGTGGCCGACTCCTCGGCGCCCGAGTCGTCGGACTGCACCGGGCGCAACTTCGCCGGGAACGCGTTCGTGTCGGCGACCACCTGTGGAGCCGTACGGCTGAGGAAGCCGACCCGGATGCCCCGGCCGTCCGGATGCGCGGACAGGGCGATGTGCCACTCACCGCTCAGCATCCCGGTCAGGTCCTGGAGCGCTTCGGGCTCCCCGACCTCCTGGACGCCCAGCAGCACCGGGTCCAGCTCCGTGATCACCGCGGCGAGGGCCGCGAGTTTCGTCTCGTAGGCGGCCTTGTCCTTGGGGCCGAACGGGCCGCCGGGACGGTACAGGTTCTCCAGGTTCCAGGTGCCGAGGAGCATGCCGGGCTCCTTCCAGAAGCCTTGTCCTGAGCCAAGCGTGCTGGCCCGGACCGGTCCGCGACAGCACAACACCGGGATGCGCGGTTCGGCTCACGCCGCGCGAGGACGACGCCGTACGTTGGCGTGATGAGGCCCTCTCGAACCGAAGCTGCCGCCGATCTCATCATCACCCGATGCACAGTCCTTGTGCACGACGATCAAGAGCGGATCGCGTTCCGGGAGGACGCCGCGATCGTCGTACGGGACGGGCTCGTCGCGTCGGTGACGAGCGCGGCGGACGTGGCCGGCCTCGCCGCCCTCGAACGCATCGACGCGCGCGGGCAGATCGCCCTGCCGGGGCTGATCAACTGCCACACCCACGCGCCGATGGTCGCGCTGCGCGGGCTCGCCGAGGATCTGCCCACGGAGGAGTGGTTCAACGACGTCGTCTGGCCCGTCGAGTCCAACCTCACTGAAAAGGATGTCGAGTTGGGGGCGCGGCTCGCCTGCGCCGAGATGATCCGCGCCGGGGTCACCTGCTTCGCCGACCACTACTTCTCGATGGACGCGGTCGCCGCCGTGGTCACCGAGTGCGGGATCCGCGCCCACCTCGGCGAGGCCTACTTCTCCTCCCAGGGACCTCAAGGCCGGGAGAAATCCGTGGAGTTCGCGCTACGGCACCGGGGCACCGCCGACGGCCGCATCACCACCGCCCTCGCCCCGCACGCCCCTTACACGGTGACCAACGCCGACCTCGCTGCCACCGCCGAACTCGCCCTGGAACACGGCCTCCCCGTCCACCTCCACGCCGCCGAGAACCGCGACCAGACCGACACCAGCCTCGCCCGCCACGGCGTCACACCGATCGAAGTCCTCGACCGCACCGGCCTGTTGGCCACCGACCTGCTCATCGCCCACGGCACCGGCATCACCGAACGCGACCTGCCCGTCCTGGAGCGCGCGAGCGGCCGTGTCGCGGTCGCCACCGCACCCCGCGGCTACCTCAAGTTCGGCTGGCCCGACACCACTCCGATCCGCGCTCTGCGCGCCCTCGGCATCCCGGTCGGACTCGCCACGGACGGCGCCGCCTCCAACAACTCCCTCGACGTGTGGGAGTCGATGGCCCTCACCTCCCTCGTCCAGAAGTCGACCGAGGGCGACCCACGCTGGCTGACATCCCGTCAGGCGCTGCACCACGCCACCCTCCAGAGTGCCCGGGCGGTCGGACTGGGCGACTCGATCGGTTCCATCGAACCGGGCCGCCGGGCCGACATCATCCTGGTCGACCTCACCGGTCCGCACACCCAGCCCGTCCACGACCTCGCCGCCACGCTCGTGCACAGCGCCCGTTCCGCCGACGTCCGCACCACGATCGTCGACGGCCGCGTCCTGATGCGCGACCGCGAGCTGCTGACCCTCGATGTGCCCGCCGTCGTAAGGGAGTTGGGGGTCCGGCTGCCCGCCCTCGTCGACCGGAGTCACGGGCGGCGCATCCAGGAGTACGACACCTGAGCCGCGCCCCGGCCGCCTCTAGGCTGTCCTCATGGATCTCGCGGACGGCCTTCTCGACCACCCGTACGACGTGTACCGGCGCCTGCGCGACAGCGCCCCCGTGCACCGCATCGCCGGCCCCGACGGCACCCCCGCCTGGCTCGTCACCCGGTACGAGGACGTCCGGGCGGCGCTGGCCGACCCTCGGCTCTCGCTCGACAAGAGGCATGCCACGGCCGGGACCTACAAGGGGTTCGCGCTGCCGCCCGCGCTCGACGCGAACCTCCTCAACATGGACCCGCCGGACCACACCCGCATCCGCCGCTTGGTAGGTCGTGCCTTCACCCCACGCCGAACCGAGCAGCTCCACGCGCCCGTTCGGCGCACCGCAGACCAACTCCTCGACGCACTGGGCGAGAACGGCGACACGGACCTCATCGCCTCCTACGCGGCGCCGCTGCCCATCACCGTCATCTGCGATCTGCTCGGCGTGCCCGACCGGCACCGCAGGGACTTCCGGGTGTGGACCGACACCCTGGTCGCGCCCGCCCCGGGGACACCGCCCGAGGCCGGCAAGCATGCCGTTGTCGCGATGCTCGGCTTCTTCACCCAACTCCTCGCCGACAAACGGGAGGAGCCCGGCGACGACCTGCTCTCCGACCTGATCGCCGTGCGCGACGAGGGCGACCGGCTCAGCGAGGACGAGCTGATGTCGCTGGCCTTCCTCATCCTCTTCGCCGGGTACGAGAACACGGTCCAGCTCATCGGGAACGCCGTGCTCGCTCTGCTGCAACACCCGGAGCAGCTGGCCTCGTTGCGCAAGGATCCCAGCCAACTTCCCGCCGCCGTGGAGGAGTTCCTGCGCTACGAAGGGCCCGCGCTGCTCGCCATCCGGCGCTTCCCCGTCGAGGACGTCACCATCGGCGGGGTCACCATCCCGGCAGGCGAGACGGTCTGGGTGTCCCCGTCCGCCGCGAACCGCGACCCCGACCGCTTCCCCGCCCCGGACCGGCTCGACCTCGCCCGCGACACCACCGGGCATCTCGCGCTGGGCCACGGCATCCACTACTGCCTGGGCGCACCGCTCGCCCGCGCCGAGACCGAGATCGCCCTCGCGGCACTGCTGGAGCGCTTCCCCCGGCTGGAGTTGGGGGAGGGCGAGGTGCGGTGGCGGCCCTCGCTGCGCGCGCGGGGACTGCTCACGCTCCCGGTATCGTACGGGAAGCACTCGGCCTGAAATTCTTTTCGCGGCAGCGATGAGTTCCGGTGCGCGCCCCGGTCCACCCCTCAACGGACCGTTGTCACAGGAGGGCCCATGTCGCTTCCGGAGATCGTCTCGCGTGCGCAGTGGCGCGCGGCGCGCGAGGAACTGCTCGGCAAGGAGAAGGCGGCCACGCGCGCGCGGGACGCGCTCAACGCCCAGCGGCGCGGGCTGCCCATGGTCGAGATCGACAAGGAGTATCTGTTCGAGGGCGGTGACGGGAAGGCCACCCTGCACGACCTCTTCGAGGGGCGCGGCCAACTCGTCGTCTACCACTTCATGTTCGCGCCCGAGTGGGACGCGGGCTGCCGCAGCTGCTCGGCGTTCCTCGACCAGATCGGGCATCTCGCTCATCTGAAGGCGCGGGGTACGACGTTCGCCGCCGTGTCGAGGGCGCCGTACACGAAGATCCTGCCGTTCAAGGCGCGGATGGGGTGGACGGTGCCCTGGTACTCGTCCTTCGGCGGGGAGTTCAACTGGGACTTCGACGTGACGCTCGTCGGGGACGGGGAGCCTGTCGAGCGGCCGGGTGTCAGCTGCTTCCTGCGGGACCGCGACCGGGTGTTCCACACCTACTCGACCTACGAGCGCGGGCTCGACGGGCTCGGCTCGACCACCTCCTTCCTGGACCTGACCGCGCTGGGGCGGCAGGAGGAGTGGGAGGAGCCGAAGGGGCGCGCGTCGGCACTCGGGGCGCCTGCGGGCAGTGAGGGCATCCGCTATCACGACGAATACGAGGACTGAGACGGGTACCTGCGCGGAAACCTGTTCCGAAACCTGTGCCGAAGATGTGTGGCCAGGTGTCGACTATGTCTCAGTACCGTCACTTCGCGAGCCGTTCACCGTACTGTCGGCGTTTAACTCTACGAGGCTTCACGAAGCTCTCCGAGTTCGGCACGACAGGGAGGTACAGGGTGAACGGGCGAACGGTGCTTCAGCGTTTTCCCGCCGGCGGGCCGCGTGGTTCCTGGCCGGCGGAGGAGTTCGCGCAGGCACGCCGTCTGGAAGGGCTGCCCGCCGAGGTCGTCATGGACATCGCGAGCGACATGTTCCTGGTGATCGTGCGCAGCGCCGACACCGTGGACGTGGCCGCCTGACCCGTCAGCCCGCCTTCGGGGCGGGCACCTTCGCCGTGAACTGGTCCGCCTGGAGCGCGTACAGCTCCGCGTAGACACCGCCGCTGAGCAGGAGTTCGTCGGGCGTCCCGGACTCCACCAGCCGCCCCTGGTCGAGGACGTGCACCAGATCCGCGTGGCGTACGGACGCCAGCCGGTGGGTGATCAGGACCACCGTCTGGCCGGTGCCGGCCAGCGCGCGGATCTTCTCGAAGACCTCCAGCTCGGCGCGGGCGTCGAGGGCCGCGGTCGGCTCGTCCACGATCAGGATGCGGCCCTTGCGGTAGGCGGCCCGGGCGATGCCGAGCCGCTGCCACTGGCCGCCCGACAGCTCGTGCCCGCCGCTGAAGTTGCGGGCCAGCAGGGTGTCCAGGCCGCGCGGCAGATCCGCGACCACGTCCTCGGCACCGGCCTCGGCGAGCGCGCCCGCCAGCCGCTCCTCGGTGAGCGGCGCGGCGGACCGCCCGACGGCCACATTGACGCGGGCCGTGAACGGCCAGCGCTTGAAGTTCTGCGCCACCATCGCGATCCGGTCGGCCAGTTGGTGCCGGTCGGCCGTCGCCGCGTCGACGCCGTCCCACAGGATCCGGCCCCGGTCCGGCCGGTACAGTCCGGCCAGCAGCTTGACCAGGGTCGTCTTGCCGGAGCCGTTCTCGCCGACCAGCGCGATGATCCGGCCGAGCGGCAGCCTGAGCGTGACGTCGTCGAGCGCGGGATGGGTGGACTCGCCCGGGTAACTGAACGTGACGTTCTCGAAGCGGATCTCCCGCGGCTCCTCCGGCAGCGCCGCCCCGCCGACCGGAATCGCCCGCTCGGCCGCCTCCTTGTACAGCTTCTCCAGATCGCCCACGAACAGGGCCTCCTCGTGCAGCTGGTTCACCGCCAGCACCAGCGTGTCGAGGCTCCCGGAACCGGTGCGGATGGCGATCACCGCCGTACCCGCCACTGACAGGGCCATCGCCCCGGACAGCAGCAGCCCGCCCAGCGTCGCGTACGTCGCCGCCGTCGCGAGGCCCGTCCAGGTCGCCGCGATCAGCCCGGTACGGGCCGCGAGCCGGGCCAGCCGCGCCTGCTCCGCCTCCGCGCTCTCCGACATCGAGTGGAAGTGGCGCAGCAGGAACGGGCCGACCCCGTGGACGCGGATCTCCGGCGCCGCCTCCGGTTCGGTGAGCAGACCGCTGATGAGATGGCCGGCGCGGGCGTGCTGCACCCAGATGTGGAACGACTCGTAGCGGCGGCGCGCGTTCGTCAGGGCGCCCCACGCGCTCGGCAGCGTCATCGTCACCAGCAGCGGCAGCAGCGCCGGATGCAGCACGGTCAGCACACCGGCCGCCGCGATCAGCGAGATCACCGCGTTCATCACCCGCGTCGCCAGCGAGATCATGCGGCGCGCCGAGGAGGCGCCGTACTGCGCGGTGTCCAGCAGCTTGTGGAACGCGTGGTCCTCGATCGCGGCCAGCTCCACGGCCGCCGCCCGCTCCAGATACAGCTCGGTGGCGACCCGCTCCACCTTCGGCTCCAGCCGCCCGGTCGCATACGTCGACGCGGCCCGCAGCAGCGCGCCCACCAGCAGGACGGCGGCCATCGTGACCAGCGCGGGCACAGCGCCGTGCAGCCGGTCCGCGATCGGGCCGCCGGTGATCAGCCGCCCCAGCACGCTGTTGACCGCGAGCAGACTCACCGCCTGCGTGACACCCCGGCCCGCTTCGGCGGCCAGCACGATCCGCGCGGCCCGGTGATCGGCCTGCCAGGCCAGCCGGAAACTCGACCCCAGCATCGCCGGCAACCGCGTCACCATGGCCCGGAAGCTCAGCTCCAGGAACGCGTCGGTGTGCTGGTTCCACCCCATGTCGTACCGCAAGGGCCCACCGAACAGCAGCTGCTCCGACGCGGACGGCCCCGCCTGCCCCGAGTCACCCTTGCTTCCCACCGTCGACCTCCCCCGATAGCGGACGAACGGCCACTATCGCGGGGGTGGGGCGGTGCGGGGGAGAGCGCGAGGGAAAGGGGGTGCGGACGCGCGGGCGTGCGCCCCGTCAGGGGTGCGGGGCTGTGTCGATATGCGGCTCCGCCGCGTGGGCGCGACCAGCCCCCACCGGCCCGCAGACGAAAGACCGCCCAACCTGCGGAGCGCTACGCGCTGATGGGCCGAGACCAGGAAGGCGTAGCCCCCGTAACCCGGCACACAGCCAGGTACAACGGAATCGGCGGCGTGTACGGCAGCTTCCCGTCAGGCCGGTGAATCAGCCCGGGCGCGCGAGGCGCGTCCGGAACCAGCGCCCCGGCCGTGTACCGCGCAGGCGCCGGCCAGTCCAGCGCGTAGTCGGAGTCGGACGGCACGATCCACCACCAGTGCGCCTCGTCGGCGTAGACACAGCCGACGCGCGGCAGCCGGGGCAGGACCAGCGGTCCGAAACGGGCGGGCACCGCGACCGCGTCGCAGCCGAGCGGAGCGGTCATGCCCTCGGGGACGGGCAGTCGCCGGGGCGTGCCGGGTCCGTGCAGCGCGCGTCCCAGACGGACCAGCGTGTCGAGACTGAGTACCTGGCCGGGACCGGAGGCGCCGCTCAGACCCATTCGACCCCCGACCCGAAGTCCCCGAACCCGCTGGAATCGCCGGGCGCACCCGGGTTCACGAGCCCACCGGCATCCCCGGTACCCACGGTGTCCGGGAGGTCGCCGGCGTCCAGGTGGCCCCGGCCTCTGGAGGATCCTGTTTCCTCCCGGCCCGGCTCCCCGAAGTGTCCGGCGACCTCCCGGCTCCGGTGTCCGGAGCCGGTCCCGATGCCGGGACCCACCCCGTTTCCGTGTTCCCGGCCCCCGAAGCCGCCGAGATCCAGGCCTCCGAACTCGCCGGCACCCCCATGCCCGCGGGGGGCATCCCCATGCCCCCGTGCCGGATATACGCCCAGATTCTCGAAGGCCCCGAAGTGTGCCGTCGCCTCGTCCTCGTCGCCCGAACCGCCCGACGGCACCGGTTTGGGTCGTGCGCCCCATCCCAGGTCGTTGCGCGGTACGGAAGCGTCGTGGCCGGGGGCCGGGTGGTGGCCGTGGGACGGGTCGGCCTGCCGGGGCAGGTCGGCCCAGACGAGCAGGCCGGGTCCGTGTTCCTGAGCGCCCCAGGCCCGGCACAGCCCGTCGATGAGAAGCAATCCCCTCCCGTGCTCCTCATCGGGCCGCTGCGGGGACGGATACGACTCCCCAGGAGCGCAACCCTCGTCACGGACGGCTATCCGCACCAGGTCGTCGCCGTCGTGCAGCTCGCAGACTATGTGGCTGCTCGCGGTGTGCACGATGGCGTTGGTGACCAGCTCGGAGACGACCAGAACCGCCGTGTCGCAGGTGTCCTCGCACACGGACCAGCCGGACAGCCGGGCCCGCGTCAGGCGTCTCGCCTGGGCAGGGGAAGCCGGATGGGCGGCCAGCTCGAACCGGAACCGGCGCTCGGCAGCGGCCCCACCTGGGGCGGCTCCCGTGGCGGCACCGAGACCGAGGCGGCCTGCGGCGGCGTCTGTTCCTAAGGGCGCGGACGGAATCACGCTTGCCACTATCGCCCCGCCGTGAACACTTGGCAAGTGTCACTATGAAAAATGCAGAGTGCCGTATGACGCTCTGCACGGGCGTGGCACACTGCTCGCAACAGAACGTTGCGCGGCGCCAGTTGGAATCTCCGGAGGTCTCTCCCGATCTTCGAATGAGTCTTCGAATGGCGCCGCAGGGCTGTCAGGATTCAGCCACCGGGCTCATTCGCCGTACGGGACTCAACGGGACTCATTGGGGGAGGTGGAGCGTGAGCGAGCCGCGGTCCGCACCGACGGTCGGCCAGGTCGTCCTCGGTCGGCGCCTGCTGGACCTGCGGGAACGCGCCGGGCTCAAGCGCGAGGAGGCCGCCAAGGTCCTGCGCGTCGCGCCCGCCACGGTCCGCCGTATGGAGATGGCCGAGGTCTCCCTCAAGATCCCGTACCTCCAGTTCCTCCTGAAGACCTACGGCGTCTCGGACGAGGAGGCCGAGGCCTTCGTCCGGCTGGCCGAGGAGGCCAACAAGCCCGGCTGGTGGCAGCGCTTCCACGACATCCTGCCCGGCTGGTTCTCGATGCACGTCAGCCTGGAGGGTGCCGCCGCGCTCATCCGGTCGTACGAACCGCACTTCGTGCCCGGGCTGCTGCAGACCGAGGAGTACGCGCGCGGTGTGCTGCTGTCGGGCGCCATCGGCCAGACCGAGCCCGACGAGATCGAGCGCCATGTCGCGCTGCGCATGCAGCGCCAGGACCTGCTGACGCGTCCCGACGCGCCCCGCTTCTGGGTCGTCATGGACGAGACCGCCCTGCGCCGCCCGGTCGGCGGCCCGGAGGTGATGCGTGCCCAGATCGACAAACTGCTCGACGCCACGAAGCTGCCCAACGTGACCCTCCAGGTCGCCCCGTTCTCCTCGGGGCCGCACCCGGGCACGTACGGGCCCTTCGTGCTGTTCCGATTTGCCATGCCGGAACTGCCGGACATGGTCTACAGCGAGTACCTGACCGGCGCCGTCTATCTGGACGCGCGCGAAGAGGTGGCGACCCATCTCGAGGTCATGGACCGCATGGCGGCGCAGGCCGCTACGGCACATCGCACGAAGGAGATCCTCAGGGATCTCCGCAAGGAGCTGTGAATGGATCGCATCAAGCCGCGTATGAGCGTCTACAACGGTATGCCCGCGCGGGACTTGGGAAGCGAAGGCTGGCACAAGCCGTGGAGCGGCGGCAACGGCGGCAACTGCCTGGAGGCGATGAAGCTCGCCGACGGCCGGATCGCCGTCCGCCAGTCCACCGACCCGGACGGGCCGGCACTGATCTACACCACCGACGAGATGACGGCCTTCATCGAGGGGGCGAAAGCGGGCGAGGCGGATTTCCTGCTCTCATGACCCGGCCCCTGACCCAACTGTGCTGAATGCTTTTTCCTTAATGAACCTGCTCATTTTGCTATCAGTCACCATTGGTTCTGATCGAATCCGTTGATTCCGAAGGGATGGGATGCGCCCCATCGCTGTCCGCGCCCAGGCTCCCGAGCAGGCGCAGCCCGTCCTCGGCGGGGCTGCCGGGAGCCGCGGACAGCACCAGCAGTTCCATGCTCGACTCGTCCGGCAGCGCGAAGTTCTCCTGGTGCAGTTCCAGCAGTCCGACCAGCGGGTGCCGGTACACCTTGCGCCCATGGGTGCGGGCGCGCACGTCCGCACGGGCCCAGAGGCGGCGGAAACGCTCGCTGCCCATCGCCAACTCGCCGATGAGTGAGGCCAGTCCGGGGTCCTCGGGGTATTTCCCGGCGGCCAGGCGCAGATGCCCGACCACGTCGAGGGTGCACTGCTCCCACTCCGCGTAGAGGCCGCGCTCGGCCTCCTCCAGGAAGATGTGCCGTGCGGTGTTCAGGCCCGGCAGCGGCCGGCCCAGGAGAAGCCCGGCGAGACGGTTCCCGGCGAGCACGTCCAGACGGTGGTCCATGATCAGCGCGGGTGCCCCGGCGACCAGGTCGAGGACGCGCAGCAGCTCCGGCCGGACCCGTCCGCCCGGTGTCCTCGCGCGCCGTCGGCGTTGCCGGGCGAGCCGGTGGAGGTGCCCGCGCTCGGTCCCGTCGAGGCCGAGCACGCGGGCGAGCGCGTCGAGGATCTGCCCGGAGGGCTGGGTCGCACGGCCCTGCTCCAGGCGTACGTAGTAGTCCACGCTGACTCCGGACAGGTGGGCGACCTCTTCGCGGCGCAGCCCCTCGACCCGGCGACGGCTGTCGGTGGGGATACCGACGGCCGCCGGGTCGACCCGGGCACGCCGGGTCCGCAGAAAGCCCGCGAGATCGTCCATGCCCCCACCGTCCATGCACCCGAGTATCGCCTCGGGCAAGGCACTTGAAGGTGGCCCTGCCGATACCAGGAAGTCCCGTCCGACGGAAGAGCCGCCCCTGTCGCGACGCGACCCCGGCGGCCGAGCATCTGTGGCGACACACCTTGTCGAAGGCCTTGCCGAAGGGAACAGCCATGAAGACGCTCCTCGTCCACGCCCACCCCGAGCCGCGTTCGCTGAACGGCGCACTGAAGGACCTCGCCGTGTCCACTCTCGAAGCCGCCGGGCACGAGGTGCGGGTGAGCGACCTGTACGCGATGAACTGGAAGGCCGTGGTGGACGCGGCGGACTTCGGCGAGCACGCCACGAACCCGCTGCGGGTGGTGCCGAGTTCGGCCGGGGCCTACGACGCCGGTGCGCTCACGCCCGACGTGGCGGCCGAGCAGCAGAAACTCCTATGGGCCGACACCATCGTCTTCCAGTTCCCCATGTGGTGGTACACCATGCCGGCGATCCTGAAGGGCTGGGTGGACCGGGTGTTCTCCTTCCACTTCGCCTACGGGGTCGGAGTGCACGACGAGACGCGCTACGGCGAGCGTTTCGGTGAGGGGACGCTGCGGGGGCGCCGGGCGATCCTGTCGGTGACCGTCGGGGGCCCGGAGTCCCACTACACCGATCGCGGGATCAACGGTCCGATCGAGGACCTGCTGTTCCCCATCCACCACGGGATCCTGTACTACCCGGGCGTGGAGGTGCTGCCGCCCTTCGTGCTGTACGGCACCGACAGGATCACCGGCAGCGACTTCGAGGACGCCGCGAAGGCCTGGCGGGAGCGGCTGCTGTCACTGGAGACGACGGAGCCGATTCCGTTCCGGCGCCAGAACTTCGGTGACTACGAGATCCCGTCACTGCGGTTGAAGGAGGGCCTGGAGGTGCCCGGCCGCAAGGGGTTCGGCCTGCATGTGCGCGGTTAGCGGCAGGAGCGGGGCGCGTCACAGGCCATGGGCGGCTTCGCCGGGCGGGAGCACCTCGCACAGCGCCTCCAGCGCGGCCCCGAACCTGGCCTCCGAGGGCGTCGCGTACCCCACGACGAGACCGTCCTCAACTCGCGCCCCCGACCCGGTGGTCGCCGCCTCCGGATGCCGGAACGCGGCCAGCCCGTCCAGCGCGACGCCCTGCCACGCGGCGGCCTTCAGCGCGGAGCGCTCCGTGCCGGGCGGCAGCCGCAGCACCGCGTGCAGGCCCGCGGCGACCCCGGTGACCCCGATGTGCGGGGCCCGCGCGGCGAGCGCCGCGACCAGGCGGTCACGGCGGCTGCGGTACCGCTGCCGCATCCGCCGCACATGACGGTCGTAGGACCCGGACGTGATGAAGTCGGCGAGGCTCAGCTGGTCGAGGACGCTCGCCCAGGCCTCGCGTTCGCCCTTGGCCGCGAGCACGCCCTCGACGTTCCGCTCCGGCAGGACCATCCAGCCCAGGCGCAGTGCGGGGGAGAGGCTCTTGCTGACCGAGCCGAGGAGGATCACCCGCTCCGGGTCGAGGCCCTGGACGGCGCCGACGGGCTTGCGGTCGTAGCGGAACTCGCCGTCGTAGTCGTCCTCCAGGACCAGCCCGCCACGCGCGCGTGCCCAGTCGATCACGGCGGCCCTGCGCTCGGCGTGCAGCGGGCCGCCGGTGGGGAACTGGTGCGCGGGCGTGAGCAGTACGGCCCGTTCCTTCGCCAACTCCCCGACGCGCGCGCCGTGTTCGTCGACCGGCAGCGGCACGGTCCGTACGCCGGCCGTGCGCAGCAGCTCCCGGTGGAAGCCGAGTCCGTACGTCTCCACGGCCAGTGGTCCGCGCAGCGGCCCGCCGCCGCCCTGGCCGAACAGCAGGCGCAGCCCGTGCGCGAAGCCGGAGCAGATCACGATCCGGTCGGGCGCGGTGCGCACCCCACGCGCGCGTGCCAGGTATTCGGTGAGCGCCTCCCGCAGCTCGATCCGGCCGGCCGGATCGCCGGGCCCGAACACCTCGTCGGGCGCCTGCTGGAGCGCCCGCCGGTAGGACGCGAGCCAGGCCGCGCGCGGGAACGCCGACGCGTCGGGCGTGCCCTGCCGCAGGTCGTGCCGGGGCGCACGCGCGCGTGGAGGTGCCGTAACCGGGCCGTTCCCGGCGTGTCGCGTCGGCTGCGCCCGTAGGGGCCGGGCGCTGTCGGCGACCCGGGTGCCCGAGCCCTGGCGCGCGGTCAACCAGCCCTCCGCGACGAGTTCCGCGTACGCGCCCGCGACCGTGTTCCGGGCGACCCCGAGGTCGGCGGCGAGCGAGCGGTACGGCGGCAGCCGGGTACCGGGGGCGAGTCGCCCGCCGCGCACGGCCTCTCGCAGTGCGTCGATGAGGGCGGCCCGCCGACCACCCGTCCCGGACAGTTCCAGATGCAGATCGGCCCCGATCCGCTCCGCCGAATTGACCCACGATTCCACCATGGAAATGCACTCTACAAGGGGTCTTTCTGACTCGTAGATTTGTTGCATGACGACGAACACGAACACAAACACCCAGGTCACCACTACGACGCCCCGCATCGACCTCGCCCGCACCGCCCCGAAGGTCTTCCGCGCCCTCATCGGCTTCGACGCCGCCGCCCGCGAGGGTCTGGACCCGGCCCTGGTCGAGCTGATCCAGATCCGCGCCTCGCACCTCAACCACTGTGCGTACTGCCTCCACATGCACACGAACGACGCCCGCAAGGCCGGCGAGAGCGAGGACCGGCTGCACATGGTCGCCGTCTGGCGCGAGGCCCGGCACTTCTTCACCGAGCGCGAGCAGGCGGCCCTCGCCCTCACGGAAGCGGTGACCCTGGTGGCCGACGGCGGCGTCCCGGACGACGTCTACGCGCAGGCCGCCGACCGGTTCGACGAGGCGGAGCTGGCCCACGTCCTGTCCCTGATCCTCACGATCAACACCTGGAACCGGGTGGCCCTGGCGACCGCGAAGGCGGCGGGCACGGACCAGCGCCGCTGAGCCGGCACATCACACCGCCGCGCCTCACGCCTCGCACCTCGCGCTTCCCCGCGTCACACCGTCATCGGCCGGTCGTACGGCCCGATCGGCGCCGGGAGCTGCGAACTCCCGGTCAGATAGCGGTCGACGGCCGCCGCCACGGCCCGCCCCTCCGCGATTGCCCACACGATCAGCGACTGGCCTCGCGCCGCGTCCCCCGCGACGAACACGCCCCGCGCGCTCGTCGCGAAGTCCGCGTCCCGGGTGACCGTGCCGCGCGGTGCCATCGCCAGCCGCAGCTGGTCGATGAGCCCGTCGGCCCGGTCGGGCCCGGAGAACCCGAGCGCGAGCAGCACGAGATCGGCGGGCAGGCTGCGCCCGGAACCGTCCAACGGGCGCCGCTCCGCGTCCACTTCGACCAGGTGCAGGGACCGCACCCGCCCGTCCGCGTCCCCCTCGAAGCGGAGGGTCGAGGCCGCGAACAGCCGGGCGTCCGCGTCCGCCGCGGGCGCCGTCTCCAGATCCCGCGCCTCCTCGTGGGCGGCCGACAGCCGGTAGATCTTCGGATACGTCGGCCAGGGTTCCGCGTCCTCGTCGCGCTCGGCGTCCGGCTGGGCGTAGATGTCCAACTGGGTTACGGACGCGGCCCCTTCACGCACCGCCGTGCCGAGGCAGTCGGCCCCGGTGTCACCGCCGCCGACGATGACGACATGCTTCCCGGCGGCGGACATCGGCGACTCGGCCAGGTCCCCCTCGCACACCCGGTTGGCCAGCGGCAGATACTCCATCGCCTGGTGGATGCCGGTCAACTCCCGCCCAGGTACGGCGAGTTCGCGCCATGCCGTCGCTCCGGTGGCGATCACCACCGCGTCGTAGCGCGCCCGCAGTTCGGCCGCTCCGACATCCCGCCCGACCGTCGTGGACGTACGGAACTTGGTGCCCTCGGCCCGCATCTGCTCCAGTCGCCGTTCCAGATGCCGCTTCTCCATCTTGAACTCGGGGATGCCGTACCGCATCAGCCCGCCGAGCCGGTCGTCCCGCTCGTACACGGCGACCGTGTGCCCGGCGCGCGTCAACTGCTGTGCCGCGGCAAGGCCGGTGGGCCCGGAGCCGACCACCGCGACGGTCCGCCCGGACAACCGGTCCGGTGGTCTGGGTGGCGCGAAACCGTCGGTCCACGCACGGTCGGCGATGGCCACCTCGACGTTCTTGATGGTGACCGCGGGCTGGTTGATGGCGAGCACGCAGCCGGCCTCGCACGGCGCCGGGCACAACCGCCCGGTGAACTCCGGGAAGTTGTTGGTGGCGTGCAACCGGTCGGCCGCCGCCCGCCAGTCCTCCCGGCTCACCAGATCGTTCCACTCGGGGATCAGGTTCCCGAGCGGACAGGCGTCGTGGCAGAACGGGACACCGCAGTCCATGCACCGGTCGGCCTGCCTGCTCACGATCGGCAGCAGCGCGCCCGGGACATACACCTCGTCCCAGTCCCGCACCCGCTCGTCGACGGGCCTGCGGGGCCACTCCTCGCGCGGAGTGGTCATAAAACCCTTGGGATCGGCCATGGCGGTCTTCCTCGCGTCCGCATGCGACAGGCCGTGCGTCATCGAGCGGCACTCTTTCAGCCACGATAAGGCCCCCCGGCCGAGCGCGCAGAGTGGGCGAGACCGCTTTCTCACGGGGGTTTCCGCAGGCTTGTGCCGCCCTTTGCCCGCGTTCCTCAGCCCGCGCCCAGTTGATCTTGGGACTTCGCTCAGGCGAGGGCCAGCATGTAGACCAGCGCGGCGGCGGCCGAGGTCACCGCGCGGACGTGGTTCCACATCGTCCACTCGCGCACGTACGACGGCCAGTACGCGGCGGCCTCCGGGGTCCCCGGGTCCAGCTTCAGCAGGGCGTCGTTGCGGGGCACGTTCGCGACGAGGGTCAGCCCGAACGCCCCGAACAGATACAGCGCGCTGCCCAGCAGCAACTCCGCGGTCCCCCGGTCCGGCCACAGCACGAACGTCACCACCGCGATCACCGCGCACACCAGCGCCGAACCGGCGAACAGCAGCATGAACGCGGGCGTCATCGCCGCCCTGTTGATCGCGTTCATCGCGGCGACGCCCTGCGCGGGCGGCAACTCGGCCAGCCCCCGCATGACCAGCACGGAGAAGGCACAGAACACGCCCGCCATCACCCCGGTCGCGAGCACCCCCAGAACCGTCAGCGCGAAATACGGTTCACCGATCATGCCGACACCAACTCCCGCCCGTTGAGCCGAGATCCTGCACACCACCAACCATCACGACAAGTCGAACCCATCCCCGCCCGCGCAACCATGGCCGAGAATCGCCGGGGCATACGCGGGCGTCCACGGCGCCGTCTCCCGGCATGGGTTGGGCATCACGCCGGGACGTCCCGCCAGTCCCGCAGCACCTGTTCCACCCCCGCCGCGATCCGCCGTCGCGCCTCGTGTCTCGGCACCCCGCTCATCAGCAACTGGTCGTAGGGCGTGTCCACATGCCGTGCGGACGCCACCACCGCCGAGACCACCGCGCCCTCGGACAGTGCCCGTCCCGCCGCGCTCCGCCCCACCCGCCCGCTGCCCCGCAGCGAGGCGTGCGCGGCGATCGTCCGGGCCCGCTCCTCGGGGCAGCCGGGGAACAGCCGTCGTATCTCCGCCGCGAACGCCTCCGCGAACCGCACGTCCTCCGCGGCCCGCCGCCCGGCGTCCCGCACCCGGCGCCGCCGCCGCGCCTCGGCGTCCGCGAGGCACCGCTCCTCGGCCCGGGCGAGCCCCGCCTCCTCGACGAGGACGCCCTGCCGCTCGTACCGGCCCCGGCGCCGGTTGAACCGCACGACCACCGCCGACAGCGTGCTCTCCTCCCGCGCCCTGCGCGTCAGCGCGGTGTCGCCGCGCGGCAGGAACACCAGATGCCCGAGGTCCACGCAGTCGAGACACCGCGGCACCCCGGCCTCGACGACCAGCAGCGCCAACGGCCCGCGACGACACCCCGCACAGTGCCGTTTCCTGAGCGGCTGGACGACCACGAGTCCGGCGCCGACCACAAGTCCGTTGCGGAGCGGGGGAGTCGAGAGCGATGCCATACGAGATCCATTCCCTGCCACCGACCACCTCTCTCCTGTCTCTCTGTCCTGTCTGTCCTGTCTTCCAGGTCCGCCGCACCTGCGCCTCGCGCGGAACGAACACCGACACCCGCGTCCGAGCGCCTCTGCCGTCACCGCCCGTCCCGCCAGGCCTCCGGCCCCGAAGACGACGATCCCGTCCATGCCCAACCCCCTTGCCCGGCAGCGTCCTTCGCCGCCCGACCTGGACGTTGGGGACCAGGGGCCCGGTTACTTCAACGGTATCGGCGCTAGCCTCGACGGATGACCGACGCGACGGACGACGTAGGGCGGCAGCCGCTCGACCGGGACATGTTCGACCCGTCTGCCCCTCCTCCGTGATGCCGTTCCGGGTCGGTGACTGGGGGCACCGCCCACGCCGTTAAGGCAGTGGGGGAGGACCGGCATGGTCGTCCGCTGGCTCGAGGGCGGTCCGCGCCGGTTCACCGAACTCCGGGTGCCGCTCGGGGCCGTCACCCCCAAGGTCCTCAGCGAGACCCTGCGTGCCATGCGGCGCGACGGCCTGCTGACCAGGACCGCGTACGACGAGAACCCGCCGCGCGTCGAATACGCCCTCACCCCTCTCGGCCGCAGTCTCATTCCCCTCCTCGACGCGGCCCGCGCCTGGAGCGAGACCCATCTCCCGCACCTGCTCGCCGCCCGCCGGAGCCACCCGGACGACACCCCCTGACCGGGGGCTGACGCATCATGGGCCCTGTGCGACTGGAAGCGATCACCTGGGACCGGCTCGGCGACCTCCTCGCCGAGCGCCTGCTCGACCTCAAGCCGGCCGACGGTGGCCCTTGGCCGCGCATCGCCTTTGACGGCGCCCCGGCGGCCCGCCCGGGCGACCTCGCCGAGCGGGTCGCGGAGGCGCTGCGCGTCCGCGGCCGTCCCTCGCTCGTCGTCGGCACGGAGGGCTTTCTGCGCCCCGCCTCGCTGCGCCTGGAATACGGGCACCAGGACGCCGACGCCTACTACGACGGCTGGTTCGACACCCGGGCCCTGTGGCGCGAGGTCTTCGGCCCGCTCGAACCGGACGGCGACGGCCGCGTCCTGCCCGACCTGTGGGACCCGGCCGCCGACCGTGCCACCCGCAGCCCCTACGTCCAACTCCCGCCCGGCGCCCTTCTGTTGCTGCACGGTCCCTTCCTCCTGCGGCACTGGTTCCCCTTCGACCTGACCCTCCACGTCCTCCTCTCACCGGGCGCCCTGCGCCGCCGTACCCCCGAGACCGAGCACTGGACCCTGCCCGCCTTCGAGCGCTACGAGGACGACACCGACCCGGCCGGCACGGCGGACGTCCTGGTGCGCGCCGACGATCCACGGCACCCGGCGTGGGGCGGGCTGCCCACGGGCTGAGCGACCTGGCGTTGCCCAAAGGCTTTTGTATGCGCATGCATTTAGTTAGGGTGTCGTCATGCCGATCTTCGACGACTCCGTCCGTGCTCTCCTCGACGGCAGGAACTTCGCCGGCGTCGCCACCCTCCGGCCAGACGGCGCTCCGCAGACCTCGGTGGTCTGGATCAAGCGCGAGGACGACACCGTCCTCTTCTCCTCCCTCCAGGACCGGCAGAAGGTGCGCAACCTCCGCCACGATCCCCGCGTCAGCCTTTCGGTGTTCGACCTCGCCAACCCCTACGCCTCGGTCGAGATCCGCGGCACCGCCGAGAGCCTCCCCGACCCGGACAGGCGGCTCCCGCACGAGCTCTCGCACAAGTACCTCGGCATCGACCCGCCCGGCGAACGAGACGACCGGGTGCGGGTGATCGTCCGCGTCGTGCCGACGAAGATCGTGGGCTTCCAGGTCTGAGTGCCGTGCGAACTCCGTCCGAGTGCCGTCCGAGTACCGCCCGGCGCCGCCCGAGAGCCGTCCCGGACTTCCCGTCGGCGCACCGGAAGTCGCGACCGTCCGGGTGCGTTCGCCCCGCCGCGCGGCGAGAATGTAGGGCGCCGGGACTAGCGGAACGTTCTGTGCCGCGCCGGCCGTCCGGCACCGGGAGGTACTTCATGACCACCGCCGGAGACATCATGCACCGGGGCGCCCAGTGGATCCCCGCCCATGAAACCCTGGACCGCGCCGCCCAGCTGATGCGCGAACTGGGCGTCGGAGCCCTGCCCATCAGCGACGAGAACGAACGGCTCTGCGGCATCCTCACCGACCGGGACATCGTCGTCGGCTGTGTGGCCATGGGCCACGATCCGGCGAAGATCACCGCGGGCGAGATGGCCCAGGGCACGCCCCGTTGGATCGACGCCGGCGCCGATGTCGGCGAGGTGCTCCAGGAGATGCAGGGACACCAGATCCGCCGGCTTCCCGTCATCGAGAACAAACGCCTCGTCGGCATGATCAGCGAGGCCGACCTCGCCCAGCATCTGACGGAGGAACAGCTCGCCGGCTGGGTCGAGAGCGTCTACGCCCGGAGCGGCATGCGGTGAACCGCCGGACGGTTCCGGTTCAGCGGCTGTCTCTCAGAGCCAGCCGTTGCGCCGGAAGCCCCGGTACAGCGCGAGACAGGCGATGGATATCACGCCGAGGACGAGGGGATAGCCGAACCGCCAGTGCAGCTCCGGCATGTGGTCGAAGTTCATGCCGTACACACCGCACACCATCGTCGGCACGGCGATCACCGCGGCCCAGGCCGTGATCTTCCGCATGTCCTCGTTCTGCGCGACCGTCACCTGGGCGAGGTGCGCCTGCAGAATCGAGTTGAGCAGTTCGTCGAAGGACGCGATCTGCTCCTTCGCCCGCAGCAGATGGTCGGAGACATCGCGGAAGTAGGCCTGTATCTCCGGTCCGACCACCCGCATCGGCTGCGTGGACAGCGCCTCCAGCGGACCACTGAGGGGGACCACCGCCCGCTTCAACTCCAGCAGTTCACGCTTGAGTTGGTAGATACGGCCGGGGTCCGCCCGCGCGCCGTTCTCCGCGAACACGTCCGTCTCCACCTGGTCGATGTCCGCCTGCACCGAGTCCGTGACGCTCAGATAGTCGTCGACCACGTGGTCCGCGATCGCGTGCAGCACCGCGGCCGGTCCCTTGGCGAGCTGCCGGGGGTTCGACTCCAACTCCTCGCGCAGCGGCCCCAGTGAGCCGTGCCGTCCGTGTCGCACGGTGATGACGAACTCGGCGCCGACGAACACCATGATCTCGCCGGTGTCCACGACCTCGCTCGTCGCCGTCAGCTTCTCGTGCTCGACGTAGCAGACCGTCTTGAACACCGCGAACAGCGTCTCGCCGTAGCGCTCCACCTTCGGGCGCTGATGGGCCTCGATCGCGTCCTCGACCGCCAGCGGGTGCAGGTCGAAGAGCTCGGCGATGCCCGCGAACTCCTCGTTCGTCGGCTCGTGCAGGCCGAGCCAGACGAAGCCGTCGTCCTTCTTGCGCACCCGCTCGACGGCGTCCACCAGATCGCCGCCGACCGGGACCCGGACGCCGTCCTGATACGTGACGCACTTCACCACCGAGGAGCCCAGGGGCGACCGGGCGTGGTGGCTCAGGTCGACCCGCGGGCGCCGTCGCGCCAGCCGCGCCACCTTGCGGAGGCCGCCGACCCTGCCGAGGCCCGTGACCTTCCGAAGATTCCCTGCCATGGACATCCGGATCTCCTTGCGTGGATCCCCTCGCATCGCATTTCTGCGCCTGGCGTGCCAGTTTGCCAGGCCGACGTGAGCGGCGGGTAAGCCTGTGGGAACGGAATCCTCCGCTTTGTTCCCGGCTGTGGACGAAGCCGCGCGAGGGCGTTCCGAACCGGAGCGTCGCCCCCTCCCGAGAAGCGGGGCAACTGGGATGATCGCGGCATGACGCGATCCGACGGGTACCTCCTCGACAACCGCCAGTCCGAGGCGGGGCAGCGCTTCGACGCCTTCGCCACGCTCTTCGACCCCACCACGTTCCGGCACCTGGAGGGGTTCGGCGTCGGACCCGGCTGGCGGGTCTGGGAGGTCGGCGTCGGCGGCACCTCGGTGGTGTCCTGGCTGGCCAAGAAGGTCGGACCGACCGGGAAGGTCCTCGCGACCGACATCGACACCTCCCAGGTCGCCTCGGTGGCCCGCCCGCCGATCGAGGTGCGCGTCCACGACGTCGGCGCCGAGGAGCCGCCGGGGGAGGGCTTCGACCTCGTGCACGCCCGACTGGTCCTCGTCCATGTCCCGGACCGGGAACGGGCGTTGCGCTCGATGATCAAGTCCCTGCGTCCCGGCGGCCGCCTCCTGATCGAGGACGCCGACCCCGCCCTCCAGCCCCTGCTCTGCCCCGACGAACACGGCCCCGAGCAGCAACTGGCGAACCGTCTCCGCAACGGCTTCCGCGCCCTCCTCGCCGACCGCGGCGCGGACCTCTCCTACGGCCGCAGACTCCCGCGCCTGCTCCGCGAGGCCGGCCTGCGCCGGGTGGAGGCGGACGCGTACTTCCCGGTCACCTCACCGGCGTGCGCCGCCCTGGAATCCGCGACGGTCCGCCAGATCCGCGACCAGCTCGTCGCCGCGGGCCTCGCCACGGACGAGGACATCGACCGCCATCTGGCCAATGTCGCCTCCGGCACGATGGACCTCGCGACGGCACCGATGATCTCGGCTTGGGGGCGGAAGGGGTAGGCGGGGAGCGGGAGTTGACTCCGGGCGGGCGCTGCTTGGGATGTGATGCCCGGTCCTTCCCCAAGGGGCGCTGCCCGTCACGCCCGCCCAGGCGGTCGTCCTCCCACCCGTTCCACCGCTCGCGCCCCCGCCCGGCACCCCTCCCGCGCCGCCCTCTCGGGATCGGCGCCCGTCAGCAGCGTCGCGAGGAACGCGCCCGTGAACGCGTCGCCCGCGCCCGTGGTGTCCCGGGGCGTGGCGGGCTCGGCCGGTACACGCGCGTGGACCGTGCCGGAGTGGGCCACCAAGGCCCCCTCGGCGCCCTGCTTGGTGACGACCAGGGGGACATGGCGGCTCAACTTGGCCGCCGCGTCCGCCGGATCGGGCAACCCGGTGAGCAGACACGCCTCGTCCCGGCTGGGCAGCAGCACGTCCACCCCCTCGGCGAGCGCCAGGAAACGGTCCACCCCCAGCTCCACCAGGAACCCCGCCGACGCCGGATCCAGACTCACCGGCACCTCACGCGCGCGTGCCGACTCCACCGCCGCGGCCACGAACGCCCGGCTGGACTCGGAGAACAGCAGATAGCCCGACAGATGCAGCCGTGCGACGCCGTCCAGCAGCGAGTCCGACCAGTCCTCGGGGCCGAGCCGCAGCGCCGCGCCACTGTCGGTGAGGAACGTCCGCTCGGCCGAGGCTCCTGTGTCGACCAGGCAGATCACCGTCCCGGTCGCCGCCTCCGGATCGACGACGAGCCGGGGCCGTACCCCGGAGGCGACCAGCTCCCGCTCGTGCCACGCCGCCGCGTCCGCACCCACACGACCGAGCAGCCGTACGTCCGCGCAGCCCCAATGGGCCGCCCAGCACGCCACGTTGGCGCCCGCGCCGCCCGGCACGGTCCGGATCACCGCGGCCGTGTCGGTGCCCGGGGCGAGCGGGTCTCGATGCCGGGCCACGATGTCCGTGATCACGTCCCCGACGACCAGGAGCGCGCCGGCCGGCCCGGTCGTCACGCCTCCTCGGCCCAGGCCGCCGCGATCCGCCCCGCCAGCCGTACGTTGCCGCGCACGGCCGCCAGGTTGGCGCTCAGCGAGGCACCGTCCGTGTGCTCCACGAGGTAGCCGAGGAGGAACGGGGTGACCGCCTGCCCGGTGATGCCCTCCGCCTCGCACGCGTGCAGCGCGTCGGCGAGCACGCGCGCGTGCAGCGCGGGATCCAACTGCTCGTCCTCGGGCACCGGGTTGGCGACGATCAGCGTCGACTCCGGGGCGTCGAGCGCGTCCTGCGCCCGCATCACGGCCGCCACCTGCTGCGGGGTCTCCAGCGTCCAGTCCACCGGGTATCCGGAGTCGGAGAGGTAGAAGCCCGGGAAGCGGTCCGTGCCGTACCCGGCGACCGCCACGCCCAGCGTCTCCAGGCGCTGCAAGGTCGCCGGCACGTCCAGGATCGACTTCACGCCCGCGCAGACCACCGTGATCCGGGTGGAGGCCAGCAGCCCCAGGTCGGCGGACTCGTCCTGCGTCACCGTCCACTCCCGGTGCACCCCGCCCAGGCCCCCGGTCGCGAACACCCGGACGCCCGCCCGCGCCGCCAGCAGCGCCGTCGCCGACACCGTGGTCGCCCCGCTGGCCCCCGCCGCCACCGCGAGCGGCAGATCACGGTGGCCGAGCTTGCGGATCCCGTCCTCGTTGGCGACCCGCTCCAACTGCTCCTTGTCCAGGCCGACATGGGGCCGCCCGTCCAGCACGGCGATGGTCGCGGGGACGGCGCCCTCCTGGCGTACCGCCGCCTCCAGCTCCAGCGCCACCTGCAGATTGCGCGGGCGCGGCAGCCCGTGCGCGATGATCGTCGACTCCAGGGCCACCACGGGTCGACGCGCGTCGATCGCCTCGCGTACTTCCTCGGACACCACCAGCACCACGCGCCTCCTGTCGTTCGGTCTTCCCTCATCCCTGGCGGGCTCGGCGCCCGGTCAAACCCTCGCGGGCTGTGGGGGACATCATCACCGTCCGACATGGAAAACGGGGGCCACGCGTGCGTGGCCCCCGCTCTCCCGTGCGTCAGACCGGGCTGATGCCCGCCAGCGTCCCGTGCGGATCGAGCACGTACTTGCGGCTGGCGCCCTGGTCGAACTCGGCGTAGCCGCGCGGTGCGTCCTCCAGCGCGATCGGGGTGGCGTTGACCGCCTTCGCGATGTGCACGCGCCCGTGCAGGATCGCCATCATCAGACTCCGGTGGTACGTCATCACCGGGCACTGACCGGTCGTGAACCGGTGGCTCTTGGCCCAGCCGAGGCCGAGCCGCACCTTCAGGGTGCCGCTCTTGGCGTCCTCGTCGATCCCGCCGGGGTCGGCGGTGACATACAGCCCGGGGATGCCCAGGGCACCGCCCGCGCGCGTGACGCCCATCAGCGAGTTGAGGACGGTCGCCGGCGCCTCCGGGGCGTGCGGGCCGTGGGCCCGTGCCTCGAAGCCGACCGCGTCGACCGCCGCGTCCACCTCGGGCTCGCCGACGATCTCGGCGATCTGCTCCCCGATGTCGCCGCGCGAGACGTCGACGGTCTCGCAGCCGAAACTCCTTGCCTGGGCCAGGCGTTCGGCGTTGAGGTCGCCGACGATGACGACCGCGGCGCCCAGCAGCTGCGCCGACGCTGCCGCCGCCAGCCCGACCGGACCCGCCCCGGCGACGTACACCGTGGACCCGACCCCGGCGCCCGCGGTGACCGCGCCGTGGAACCCGGTCGGGAAGATGTCCGAGAGCATGGTCAGATCGAGCAGCTTCTCGCGTGCCTCGTCCCGGTCGGGGAACCTCAGCAGGTTGAAGTCCGCGTACGGGACCATGGCGTACTCGGCCTGACCGCCGACCCAGCCGCCCATGTCGACATAGCCGTAGGCCGCCCCCGGGCGGGCCGGGTTGACGTTCAGGCAGATGCCGGTCTTGCGTTCCTTGCAGTTGCGGCACCGCCCGCAGGCGATGTTGAACGGTACGGAGACGATGTCGCCCACGTCGATGAACTCGACGTCCGGACCCCGTTCGACGACCTCTCCGGTGATCTCGTGTCCGAGGACCAGTCCCTCGGGCGCGGTCGTCCGGCCGCGCACCATGTGCTGGTCGCTGCCACAGATGTTGCTGGCGAGTACCTTCAGGATCACCCCGTGCCGGACCTTGCGGCCGACGTTGGCCTGGGCGACTCCCGGCCCGTCCTGCAGTTCGAGCGTCGGGTAGTCGATGGTCCTGACCTCGACCGCGCCCGGCTTGAGATACGCGACTGCCCTGTTTCCGCTTCCACTCATGCGTGATCGCCGTCCCTTCGGCTCCGATCCCCCGGATGCCAGTGGCTGTGCGCGCGCATGGCGGAGTCTGCTACCGGCTCGGCGTCCCGGCCACCCTCCGCGGGCCATCGGGAACCGGGATTTTCCGGGAGCGGGTGAACAGCGCCAGCACTGCCAGGGGTATCAGCAGGCAGGCGGCGGCCAGGTTCAGCCAGCCGTAGCTCGCCTCCGCGACCACCAGGCCGGCCACCGCCCCGCCGATGCCCGCCGAGGTGTTCATGGTGAGGTCGGACAGGCCCTGTGCGGCGGCCCGCGCGGGCTGCGGCACCGAGTCGGTGAGCAGCGCCGAGCCGGAGACGAGCCCCGCCGACCAGCCCAGGCCCAGCACGAACAGCCCCAGCGCGATCCGCCCGTGACTCCCGCCCGCCGTACCGGCGAGGAACGCGGCACAGGCCAGCAGCCCCATCGCGAGCCCTATCCCCGACAACCGCCCCACCCGGTCGGACAGCCTGCCCATCAGGGGCGAGAACGCGTACATCCCCGCGATGTGCCCGCTGATCACCAGCCCGACCAGATCGATGCTCGCCCCGTGATGACCCAGTTCGACCGGGGTCATCGCCATCACCGACACCATCGCCGTGTGCACCACGGCCACCGTCACCAGCGCGAGCCGGGCCCGCGGCGACGCGGCCACCGCCGCGAACCCCGCCCGCAACGACCGCGCGGCCGGCGACCGGTCCTCCTCCGGCGCGAGCGCCCGGGCCGTCAGCAACGGATCGGGCCGCAGCAGTACGGCGACCACGACCGCGGCGACCAGGAAGATGCCGCCCGCCCACAGGAAGGGGCCAGCCGCCTCGGGTATCCCGAGCCCGGAGACGCTACGGCCCGCGGGCGCGGCGATGTTGGGGCCGAGGACCGCCCCTATGGTCGTCGCCCACACGACACGCGAGATGGCCCGGGCCCGCTGCTCCGGCTCGGCCAGATCGGCGGCGGCGAACCGGGACTGCAGATTCGCCGACGAGGCAGCCCCGAAGCAGGCCATGCCGCCCAGCAGCAGCGGAAAGCTCCCGATGCTCGCGGCGAGCACCACGACACCGGCTCCCAGGGCCCCGACCAGATAGCCGAGGACCAGGCCGGGACGCCGGCCGCGTGCCGTCATCAGCGCCGCGAGAGGCATCGACAGCAGCGCGGTGCCCGTGACGGTCGCCGTGGGCGCCAGCCCCGACAGCGACTCGGTCCCGCTGATCTGCTTGGCCAGGACGGCGGCCAGCGCGATCCCGGTGGCGACACCGAGCCCGCCCAGGATCTGGGTCGTGATCAGCACGCCGGAGGTCCGACGGCGCAGGGCGGGCAGCCGTTCGGCCATGACGGCCCGCTCTTCCAGGGCGGTCACAGCGCGCACCCGATGTCCCTGTGACCGCATGTGCAACCGGTCTTCCCCAGCACGGTCTCTCCCCCCGTAGTTGTCTGCCCGAGCTCAGAACAACGGCTCGGGCAGCACTCCCTCCAGCGCCAGCAGCTTCCGCTTCGTCTCCAGGCCGCCCCCGAACCCGCCGATGCCGCCGTCGCTCTCGACGACCCGATGGCACGGCACCACGACCGGCAGCGGATTGGAACCCATCGCCACCCCCACCGCCTGGGCCGCGCGCGGCTGACCGACCCGCCCGGCCAGATCGCCGTAGCCGACGACCGAGCCGTACGGGACGCCGGACGCCAGCTCGCGCAGCACCTGCCGGTTGAAGCCGGAGATCAGGGACCAGTCGAGCGGCAGGTCGAAGTCGCGTCGCGTTCCGGCGAAGTAGGCCTCGAACTGACGTATCGCCTCGGCCAGCAAGGGGGAGTCGGGCGCCTCGACCGGTTCGGTGCCCAGCCGGGACGCCAGCCGGTCGAGGGTCCTGTCGCGCACCGCGTCCGTGGCGTGGAACACGACGTTGACCAGGCCGTCCTGTGTCGCGGCCAGCAGCAGCGGACCGATGTCGGTGCCGACGACGGTCCACACGACCCGCTGCTCGTTCTGCCCATGGCTGTCCATGCGCCCACCGTACGACCCGGCACTGACAACGCCCCGCGAGCAGTCTCAGAACCCGCTCAGCGCGGACCGCACCACGTCCGGTCTGTTGGTGATGATGCCGTCCACGCCGTACCCGGCGACCTTCCACGCCGTGGGTGCGTCGTCGACGGTCCAGGCGTACACCTCCATCGGAGTGCCGTGCGGGCCCGTGAACCCGTGCACGGCGGAGACGTAGCTCGTGGAGATCGAGCCGTACGACGGGTTGATCAGGTCGGTGAAGGCGGCGTACTCGTGCAGGGCGGAGACGGAGGGTGTGCCGAGGAAGCCGGTCCTGATGCCGGGGCTGAGGTCGTGCACGATCCGGATGCTGTCCGCGCTGAAGCTCTGGACGATCAGCCGGCTGCCGAGGTGGGACTGGTCGAGCCATCCTTCGTTGCCCAGGACCTTGAGGGTCTGCTGCTCGATGCCGGGGTACAGCTCCGGGTTCTTGATCTCCAGGAGCAGGCTCTGGTGGTTGTGCTCCACCTCGCGCATGTACTGCGTGAGCGTGGGCACGCGCGTGCCCGTGAACGCGGGGCCGAACCAGCTGCCCGCGTCGAGGCGGGCGATCTCGGCGGCGGTGAAGTCCTTGACCTTCCAGGGGGCCCGGTCGGGGAACACCTTCGCTACGTCGGTGGTGCGCTTCAGGCTGTCGTCGTGGATGACGACGAGTTCGCCGTCCTTGGTGCGCTGGACGTCGTTCTCCACCCACTGGAAACCGAGTCGGGCCGCCTTGTCGATGGAGGCCAGGGTGTTCTCGGGGGCGTAGGCGGACGCGCCGCGATGGGCGACCACGGTGGGCCACTGGGTGGCGTCACCGGCACTGGCCCGGGGGGAGGGGAGCAGGAGGGCGGCGGCCCCCAGGAGCGCGGTGGTCGAGGCGGCAACTGCGCGCAGGTGCATGCGTACTCCTCGCGTCGAGCGATCACATACAGCTCAAGAATGACAGCGGAACGTCACTACCCGTGGGGTACGGGATGGACACAGAATGAATGGAGTTGCCCAAGTCCGCTCACCGGTGCCGCACAAGTGGGGCGGGGCCGTGTTTCTTTGCCGGAAAATCGTTCGACCATTCCGGTGGGGGTCATACTCTCTGCGTCGACCCTGACCGTTCCTGCGGTCCTGGGGCTGGGCGGGTTTCAGGAATTTGCGGGACGGAACAGGGCGGAAGGGTTACTGCGCATGCAGGGCACGGTCGACGGTTTCAGCTACGGACTCGTCACACCGCTGGTGGCCTACCTCATGGCCTGCCTCGGCGGTGCGCTCGGCCTGCGCTGCACCACCAGATCGATGCTCGTGGCCCAGTCCTGGAGGCCCGGCTGGCTCGCCCTGGGATCGGCGGCGATCGGTTCCGGCATATGGACGATGCACTTCATCGCGATGATGGGTTTCTCGGTCCGCCAGACACCGGTCCACTACGACAAGCCGATGACCTTCGCGAGCCTCGCCGTCGCCATCGTCATGGTGGGCGTCGGGATCTTCATCGTCGGCTACCGGGGAGCCAGGGGGACGGCCCTGTTCACCGGCGGTACCCTCACCGGCCTGGGCATCGCCTCGATGCACTACCTGGGCATGGCCGGCATGCGTCTCAACGGGAAGCTCGAATACAACACCTTCACGGTCTCCGCCTCCGTCGTCATAGCGGTCGTCGCCGCGATCAGTGCCCTGTGGGCGGCCGGGCAGGTCCGCGGGTTCCTGTGGAGCGTGGGCGCGAGCCTGATCATGGGGCTCGCCGTCACCGGCATGCACTACACCGGCATGGCCGCCCTCACCGTCCACGTCCACGGCACGGCCGCGACCACCGACGGAGTCTCCGCCGCGTCACTGCTGGCGCCCATGATGATCGGGCCCCTGGCCTTCCTCCTCCTGGCCGGCGTCGTCGTGATGTTCGACCCGCTGATGGTCATGGGCAAGCCCGCCCGGCTCCCCGTCGAGCACAAGCCCGGTGTCCCGGCCGGCGCCCTCGTCCCGCACCCCCGGCGCACCCCGGTCCGGGCCGACCGCGACCTCGGGCAGCGCCGCTCCCGCACCCCGCAGAACCGCTGATCCGACCCCGTTGTCAGTGGCGGGTCGTACGGTTGGTTCCATGCGGCCCGTTTCCCACATCGAACGCACGGTGGCGCCTTTCGAGGTCGTCAGTTCCTACCAGCCCAGCGGCGACCAGCCGGCGGCCATCGCCGAGCTGGCCCGGCGCGTCGAGGCAGGTGAGAAGGACGTCGTCCTGCTCGGCGCGACCGGCACCGGCAAGTCCGCCACCACCGCGTGGATGATCGAGAAGCTCCAGCGCCCCACCCTCGTGATGGCGCCGAACAAGACCCTGGCCGCCCAGCTGGCCAACGAGTTCCGCGAGCTCCTGCCGAACAACGCGGTCGAATACTTCGTCTCGTACTACGACTACTACCAGCCCGAGGCCTACGTCCCGCAGTCGGACACCTACATCGAGAAGGACTCCTCGGTCAACGAGGAGGTCGAGCGCCTGCGCCACTCCGCGACCAACTCGCTGCTCACCCGCCGCGACGTCATCGTGGTCGCCTCGGTGTCCTGCATCTACGGCCTCGGTACTCCACAGGAGTACGTGGACCGCATGGTCCCCCTCAAGGTCGGCGACGAGATCGACCGCGACCAGCTGCTGCGCCGCTTCGTGGACATCCAGTACACGCGCAACGACCTCGCCTTCACCCGCGGCACCTTCCGCGTCCGCGGCGACACCATCGAGATCTTCCCGGTCTACGAGGAACTGGCCGTCCGCATCGAGATGTTCGGCGACGAGATCGAGGCCCTCTCCACCCTCCACCCGCTGACGGGCGAGATCATCAGCGAGGACGAGCACCTCTACGTGTTCCCGGCCTCCCACTACATCGCCGGTCCCGAGCGCATGGAGCGGGCCGTCAACGACATCGAGAAGGAACTCGCCGAGCGGCTGGCCGAGATGGAGAAGCAGGGCAAGCTCCTGGAGGCCCAGCGCCTGCGGATGCGCACGACGTACGACCTGGAGATGCTCCGCCAGATCGGCTCCTGCTCCGGCGTCGAGAACTACTCGATGCACTTCGACGGCCGCGAGCCCGGCTCCGCGCCGAACACCCTGATCGACTACTTCCCCGAGGACTTCCTCCTCGTCATCGACGAGTCGCACAACACGGTCCCGCAGATCGGCGCGATGTACGAGGGCGACGCCTCCCGCAAGCGCACCCTCGTCGACCACGGCTTCCGGCTGCCCTCCGCCCTGGACAACCGCCCCCTGAAGTGGGAGGAGTTCCAGAAGCGCATCGGACAGACCGTCTACCTGTCGGCGACCCCGGGCAAGTACGAGCTCTCGCGCGCGGACGGCACGGTGGAGCAGATCATCCGTCCCACCGGCCTCATCGACCCCGAGGTCGTCGTCAAGCCCACCGAGGGCCAGATCGACGACCTGGTGCACGAGATCCGCAAGCGCACCGAGAAGGACGAGCGGGTCCTGGTCACCACCCTCACCAAGAAGATGGCCGAGGACCTCACCGACTACTTCCTCGAACTCGGCATCCAGGTCCGTTACCTGCACAGCGACGTCGACACCCTGCGCCGTATCGAGCTGCTGCGCGAGCTGCGCTCCGGCGAGTTCGACGTCCTGGTGGGCATCAACCTCCTGCGTGAAGGTCTCGACCTCCCCGAGGTGTCCCTGGTCGCCATCCTGGACGCCGACAAGGAGGGCTTCCTGCGCTCCGGCACCTCCCTGATCCAGACCATCGGCCGCGCGGCGCGCAATGTCTCCGGCCAGGTCCACATGTACGCCGACAAGATCACCCCGGCGATGGAGAAGGCCATCGAGGAGACCAACCGCCGCCGGGAGAAGCAGGTCGCGTACAACACGGCCAACGGCATCGACCCCCAGCCGCTCCGCAAGAAGATCAACGACATCGTCGCGCAGATCGCCCGCGAGGACGTCGACACGGAGCAGCTGCTCGGCTCCGGCTACCGCAAGGCGGCCAAGGACGGCAAGGGCGCCAAGGCCCCCGTGCCCGCGCTCGGCTCCAAGGCCGCGAAGGGCGGCAAGTCCGCCAAGGGCAAGGCGAAGGACGGGGCGCCGACCGACCGTCCCGCGGCCGAACTCGCCGAGCAGATCGAGGAGATGACCCAGCGCATGCGCGCCGCCGCCGCCGACCTGCAGTTCGAGGTCGCGGCCCGGCTGCGCGACGAGGTGCACGAGATGAAGAAGGAGCTGCGCCAGATGAAGGAGGCGGGCCTCGCCTGACCCCCTCAAGGCAGTGCCGGACCTCGGGATATGCGCTCTGTGTTGCAAGACCGACACAAAGTCCGATGCGGGGTTCGGCACTGTCAGTGCCGCTGCGTAGGGTTCTGGGCAGCCGTGGATTCCGCGGCAACAGGGGACAGTTCGAGAGGGGAACAGCCGTGACCGTCAACATGACCAAGGGTCAGGCCATCAGTCTTGAGAAGAACGACGGGACCGGCCTGACCGCGGTGCGCATGGGTCTCGGCTGGCAGGCGGCTCCCCGGCGAGGCCTGTTCGGCTCGCGCACCCGGGAGATCGACCTCGACGCGTCCGCCGTGCTGTTCGCCGACAAGCAGCCGGTCGACGTGGTGTTCTTCCGCCACCTGGTGAGCGACGACGGCTCCGTCCGGCACACCGGCGACAACCTCGTCGGCGGCGTCGGCCAGGGCGGCGACGACGAGGCCATCCTCGTCGACCTCGCGCGCGTGCCGGTCCACATCGACCAGATCGTCTTCACCGTGAACTCCTTCACGGGCCAGACCTTCCAGGAGGTGCAGAACGCGTTCTGCCGCCTGGTCGACGAGACCAACGGCCAGGAGCTGGCCCGCTACACGCTGGCGGGCGGCGGCCAGTACACGGCCCAGATCATGGCGAAGGTGCACCGCTCCGGCTCCGGCTGGACACTGACGGCCCTCGGCACACCGACCAACGGCCGCACCTTCCAGGACCTGATGCCGGCGATCCTGCCGCACCTCTAGGGCGGCACGGCGCACTTGAGACGACACGGCTGAGCAGGGGGACGAGAGCGATGGCGGCCGAGCTGGTGCGAGGGCAGAACCACCCGCTCTCCCAGATGCGTCTGGAGATCCGGGTCGCGGCCGGCAAGCCGGTCGTGGCCGCCGCCACGCTCGGCGACGAGCGCGGCAGGATCCACGGCGTGGAGTGGGTCGCCCACCCGGGCACATCCACCCTGCCCGGTCTGGAGGTCTCCAAGCAGGCCGCCGCCGACCACCGCCTCGCGGTGGACCTCGGCGCCATGCCGGAGGCCGTCCACCGCGTCAGCGTGCTGCTCTCGCTGCCCCTCGGCGCCGACGGCCCCACCCGCTTCGGCGCCGTCGCCGCACCCTTCGTCGCGGTCACCGGCCTCGACGGCACCGAGGTCGCCAGCTACACGATCACCGGCCTGGACGCCGAATCGGCCGTCGTGGCCCTGGAGTTGTACCGCAGACAGGGCGCCTGGAAAGTGCGCGCCGTCGGCCAGGGCTACGCGGGCGGTCTGGCCGAACTCCTCACCGACCAGGGCCTGCCCCAGGCCGCCCACCTCGCGGGCAGCATCAACGAAGCGGTGGCCCGGGGCCTGGCCCGCTCCGTGGCAACGCCCCCACCCCGCACCGCGGACGGCGACCGCACCCGCCAGACGGCCACACCGGGCATCGGCCCCGAGGGGAGCGGCACCACCGCGCAGGGCGCACCCGGGGCTGTCGCGCCGCAACCGACGTCGCCGTACGACGCGCAGGGCGCCCCCAGCGCCGTAGCACCGCAGCCCACGTCTCCGTACGGTCCGCAGGGCACCCCGGGTGCCGTGGCGCCGCAGTCCGGATATCCCGGTGCCGGCGCGTCCGCGGATCCCGCCGCCCAGCCCGCGGCCCCCGCCGCCGGTGGCCCGATCGACTACAGCCACCCACGCCGGGGGACCGGGGCGCCTCCGTCGCCCGCGCCGACCGTGCCTCCGGCTCCGCCGGGACAGGCCGCGCAGCCCGTCGCCGGGGATGCGACCGGGTGGTCGATGGAGGAGCGGCTCTACAACCAGGTGTGGGGCATGTTCGAGGACCTGGCCCGCACCATGGCCGCGTACCGCAGCGCGGTCGACTTCGCCGACTCGCGTATGGAGAAGGAGCTCGACCAGGCGCTGTCCGACCCGCGCAGCCGGATCGGCGGCCAGGGCGACGCGGCCCGGGAGGCGGCTCAGGCCAAGCACGCCCAACTCGTCGACCAGGCGCGGGCGGCCCTCGACCGGGACCTCGCCCAGCTGGCCGCCGAGTCCGAGGTGGTCGAACCCGCGCTTCCGCTGGCCTTCGCCGGTTGGGACAATCCGGTCTGGCACGGCTACCGCGTCCCGATGGAGATCCCCATGGCCCTGCGCCTCGGAGACCTCCATCTCCCGGAGAGCCCCGACCTGCGGATCCCGATGCTGGTCCGGCTGCCGTTGGAGCGCGGTCTGTGGATCGACAGCGGTGGCGGGGAGTCCCTGGACGGCTCGTTCGCCGACTCGCACGAGCTGCGGCGCCTCGCGCTGGACACGGCCGTGGCGCACGCGGCCCGGCTGCTGGCGGTCTATCCGGTGGGCGAGTTCGCCGTGCATGTCATCGACCCGGCCGGTTCGGCGGCGCAGGCGCTGGTCCCACTGGTGCACACCGGCGTGCTCGCGGCGCCGCCTGCCGTGGGGGCCGCCGGGGTCGCGGACGTGCTGGCCCGGCTCACCCAGCGGGTGGACCTGGTGCAGATGGCGGTGCGGGGCGGGGCCGCCGACTCACTGCCGCCCGGCCTCGACACGGCCGAACAGCTGCTGATCGTCAACGACTTCCCGCACGGCTTCGACGACCGTGCCGTGACCCAGCTGCGCTATCTCGCGGACGAGGGCCCGGCCGTCGGCGTCCATCTCATGATGGTCGCGGACCGCGAGGACGCGGCGGGCTACGGCCCGTTGCTCGACCCGCTCTGGCGTTCGCTGATGCGACTCACGCCGCTGCCCGACGACCATCTCGCCGACCCGTGGGTGGGTCATGCCTGGACGTACGAGCCCTCGCTCGTGCCGCCCGGCAGCCAGGTGCTCCAGCGGGTGCTGACCGAGGTCGCGACGGCTCGCACCAAGTACAGGTAAAGCGCTCCCACCTGCTGCTTTGTCTTTTCTTTGCCCATCTCTTTACCTTTCCTTGGTGATTGGGGTAAGCTCTTCCGTACGGAGGGGAGTACTCCCTATCTGCTGCGGCGTACCCGTCAATACGGATCAGGCCAGATCCCGGGGCGTCGGCCCTGGACGCCCGTCCAAGGTGGAAGAGACCTCCGGTAGCGACGACGCTGACCATTTGCCGTTAATACCGCCGGAGGAGCAGTAGTGGATGTTTCCGTGACCCTGTGGGTCCTGACCATCGTGGGGCTGGCCGCCCTCATCGCCGTCGACTTCTTCATCGGCCGCAAGCCGCATGACGTGTCGATCAAGGAAGCGGGGATCTGGACGATCGTCTGGATCGCCCTCGCCGGACTCTTCGGACTCGGCCTGCTCATCTTCGGAGGCGGCCAGGCCGGCGGCGAGTTCTTCGCCGGATTCATCACCGAGAAGTCGCTGAGCGTCGACAACCTCTTCGTCTTCGTCCTGATCATGGCGAAGTTCGCCGTGCCCTCGCAGTACCAGCAGCGGGTGCTGCTCGTCGGCGTCCTCATAGCCCTGGTCCTGCGGGCCATCTTCATCGCTGCGGGCGCGGCCGTCCTCGCCAACTTCGCCTGGGTCTTCTACATCTTCGGCGCCTTCCTCATCTGGACCGCCTGGAAGCTCATCCAGGAGGCCCGGGGTGACGAGGAGGACGAGGAGTTCGAGGAGAACAAGCTGCTCAAGGCCGCCGAGCGCCGCTTCGGTGTGGCCGACCGGTACCACGGCACCAAGCTGTGGATCCAGGAGAACGGCAAGCGGGTCATGACCCCGATGCTGGTCGTGATGCTCGCCATCGGTACGACGGACGTGCTGTTCGCGCTCGACTCCATCCCCGCGATCTTCGGCCTCACCCAGGACCCGTACATCGTGTTCACGGCCAACGCGTTCGCCCTGATGGGCCTGAGGCAGCTGTACTTCCTCATCGGCGGCCTGCTGAAGAAGCTGGTCCACCTCAGCTACGGCCTGTCGGTCATCCTCGGCTTCATCGGCGTCAAGCTGGTGCTGCACGCGCTGCACGAGTCCGGTGTCCATGTCCCGGAGATCTCCATCCCGGTCTCGCTGGGCGTGATCTGCGGAGTCCTGATCGTCACCACGATCACCAGCCTGATGGCCAACAAGAAGCAGGCGGCGGCCGAGGCGGCGCAGACGGGGACCGAAGGCGCTCCGAAGGACAGCATCGACGCCTGACCACGCCGGACGTAGGAACAACGATCACCGGGAGCACCGCACGATGAATTGCCGACCACCGCTCCCGGTGCTTCGTTGGATACCGAGCGCCCCCGCCCCGGGGGTGGCACGGCCGGGTGGAGGCATCCATGGACGCAGCGATGAAATTCGTGCAGATCGTCGACTTCGAGACCGACCGCTTCGACGAGATGCGAGCGCTGGCGGAGGAGGCGGACAAGCGCATGGCCGGCCGCGACGGCGGGCCTACGCACCGCCTCGTCCTGCGGGACCGGAGCAATCCCGGCCATGTCCTCGTCGTGATCGAGTTCGACTCGTACGAGGACGCCATGCGCAACAGCAACGACCCCGGCACCACCGAATTCGCCCAGCAGATGGCCGCGTTGTGTACCAGGCCGCCGTCCTTCACCGACTGCGACGTACTGGACATGACCGAGTTCAAGTAGTGCGCGACGGGCTCCGTGACGCCGGAGTGCGGGGCCCGTACGCCTCTGCGAAGATCTCTTCATGATCACTCGGCTCAGGTCGCTCACCACCCGGTGGACGACCTTCGTACCGGTGCTCGCAGCCGTCCTGCTGATCTTCACCTGGGGCCGCAAGGACCTGCCCGGCGTCGTCGTCGCCCTCGTGACCCTGGTCCTCGCCGGGGCCGTCCTGGCCGCGGTGCACCACGCCGAGGTCATCGCCCACCGCGTCGGCGAACCCTTCGGCTCCCTGGTCCTCGCCGTCGCCGTGACGATCATCGAGGTCGCCCTGATCGTCACCCTGATGGCCGACGGCGGCGACAAGAGCTCAACCCTCGCCAGGGACACCGTCTTCGCGGCCGTCATGATCACCTGCAACGGGATCGTCGGCCTGTGCCTGATCGTCGCCTCACTGCGGCACGGCACGGCGGTCTTCAACCCCGAGGGCACCGGCGCCGCCCTCGCCACCGTGGCGACCCTGGCCACGCTCAGCCTGGTCCTGCCGACCTTCACCACCAGCAAGCCGGGCCCGGAGTTCTCCGGCGCCCAGCTCACCTTCGCCGCACTCTCCTCACTCGCCCTGTACGGCCTCTTCGTGGCCACACAGACCGTGCGGCACCGTGACTACTTCCTGCCGGTCTCCCGCCAGGGCGCGGCGATCACCAAGGATCATCACGCGGACGCGCCGACCGCCCGCACCGCCCTGATCAGCCTGGGCCTGCTCGGCCTCGCCCTGATCGGGGTCGTGGGACTGGCCAAGGGCGTGTCGCCGACCATCGAGTCCGGCGTCGAGGCCGCCGGGCTGCACCACGCCGTCGTCGGCGTGATCATCGCACTGCTCGTCCTGCTCCCCGAGACCATCGCCGCCCTGCGCTCCGCCCGCCGCGACCGCGTGCAGACCAGCCTCAACCTCGCGCTCGGCTCGGCCATGGCCAGCATCGGCCTCACCATCCCCGCCGTCGCCCTCGCGTCCATCTGGCTCTCCGGACCGCTCGTCCTCGGCCTCGGCTCGACCCACATGGTGCTGCTCGCCCTGACCGTGGTGGTCAGCTCCCTGACGGTGGTGCCGGGACGGGCGACACCGCTCCAGGGCGGTGTCCATCTGGTGCTGTTCGCGGCGTACTTGGAGCTGGCGATCAATCCGTAGCGTGTGTCACCCGATGGCCGGCTCGGGGACCGCCACCGCCAGTGGCCGTGTCTCCGGCAGCAGCGCGAAGCAACCCAGGCTGAACAGCGCGACCCCCGTCAGATAGGCGCCCACCCCCCAGGGAACGCGCCCGCCGTGCTCGGCCAGCGCCGTCGCCACGATCGGGGTGAGCGCGCCGCCGAGAACACCGCCGAGGTTGTAGCCCACGGCGGCGCCCGTGCAGCGCACCCGCGGCTCGTACAGCTCCGGCAGATACGCGCCCAGCACGGCGAACATCGTCACGAACGCGAGCAGCGCCCCCAGGAAGCCGAGGAACATCAGCAGGGGTGCCCCCGTGGCGAGCAGCGCGACCATCGGGAACATCCACAGCGCGGCGGCCGCGCACCCCAGCAGGCACAGCGGCCGGCGCCCGTAGCGGTCGCTCAGCAGCGCCACCAGCGGGGTGAGCGAGCCCTTCACCACCACGGCGGCCATGATGCAGGCCAGCATCTCGGTACGCCCGACCCCGAGCCGCTCGGTGCCGTAGGCGAGGGACCACGTCGTCACCGCGTAGAAGATGGCGTACCCCACCGACAGCGCCCCGGCGGTCAGCAGGACGAGCCGCCAGTGGTCGCGCACGACCTCGGCGAGCGGCACGCGTGCGTGGTCGTCGATTTCGAGGAACCGGGGACTCTCGACGAGCGACGAACGCAGCCACAGCCCGCCCAGCGCCAGCGCCCCGGCCACCCAGAACGGCACCCGCCAGCCCCACTGCGCGAACTGCGCGTCGGTCAGGGTCGCCGACAGCGCCAGCATCACGCCGTTGGCCAGCAGGAACCCCACCGCCGGCCCGATCTGCGGAAAGCTCGACCACAGTCCGCGCCGCCCGGCCGGCGCGTGCTCGGCGGTGAGCAGTACCGCCCCGCCCCACTCCCCGCCGAGCCCCAGCCCCTGGAGAAAACGCAGCACCAGAAGGAGCACGGGAGCGGCCACCCCGATCGAGCCGTACGACGGTACGCAGCCGACCGCGACCGTCGAGGCACCGGTCAGCAGCAGCGAGGCGACGAGCACCGGCCGCCGCCCGCGCCGGTCCCCGAAGTGCCCGAACAGGATCGAGCCCAGCGGCCGTGCCACGAACCCCACGCCGAACGTCCCGAAAGCGGCCAGTGTCCCCGCGACCGGCGAGAACGTCGGGAAGAACAGGGGTCCGAGGACCAGGGCGGCCGCCGTGCCGTAGACGAAGAAGTCGTAGAACTCGATCGCGGTTCCGGCGAGGGAGGCGGCGGCGAGCCGGAGCATGGACGGTGGGCTTACGGTGCGTGCATCGTGCATGCCGCGTCAACTACCCACAGTGAACAACGGTTACGGGGGCGCACGGTGGTGCGGAGACGGCGTGATAGACCGGGTCCGAGCAGTGGCCGTCAATCGGCGGCCCATCTCGAACGACATGTCCGAACGGACCGGAGGAACCGTGCCCCGCACCTTGGCCAACGCCCCGATCATGATCCTCAACGGCCCCAACCTGAACACCCTCGGCCAACGCCAACCGGAGATCTACGGCTCCGACACGCTCGCCGACGTCGAGGCCCTGTGCGTCAAGGCGGCGGCCGGGCACGGCGGCACGGTGGACTTCCGGCAGTCCAACCACGAGGGCGAACTGGTCGACTGGATCCACGAGGCGCGGCTCAACCACTGCGGCATCGTGATCAACCCGGGGGCGTACTCGCACACGTCCATCGCGATCCTGGATGCCCTCAACACCTGTGACGGGCTACCGGTGTTGGAGGTCCACATCTCCAACATCCACCGGCGCGAGTCGTTCCGGCACCACTCCTACGTCTCACTGCGCGCCGACGGTGTCATCGCGGGGTGCGGAGTGCAGGGATACGTGTTCGGCGTGGAGCGGGTCGCCGCGCTGGCGGGGGCGGGGAAGGCCGACGCGTAAGGCGGAAGGGGCGTAAGCACCGGCCTCCAGGCGTACGCCCCTTACAGACCACCAGTTACAGACGACCCGTCACGGACGTCCGGTCACAGCCGGCCCGCCTCCACGATCCGTCGCAGGAAGCGCTGCGTGCGCTCCTGCTGCGGGTCGCCGAAGATCTGCTGGGCGGTGCCGCGCTCCAGGACCACGCCCCCGTCCAGGAAGCACACCTGGTCGGCGACGTCCCGGGCGAAGCCCATCTCGTGCGTGGCCAGCACCATGGTCATCCCCTCGTCCTTCAAGTCCCGGACCACGGCGAGCACTTCACCGACCAGCTCGGGGTCGAGCGCGGCGGTGATCTCGTCGAAGAGCAGCAGCCGGGGCCGTACGGCCAGCGCGCGCACGATCGCGACCCGCTGCTGCTGACCGCCGCTCAGCCGGTCCGGGTAGGCGCCCGCCTTGTCCCCAAGCCCGAGCCGCTCCAGCAGCTCACGCGCGTGCGCCTCGGCCTCCGCGCGGGACGCGCCGTGCACCCGGCGCGGGGCGAGGGTGATGTTCTCCAGGACCGTCATGTGCGGGAACAGGTTGTACGCCTGGAACACCACGCCGATACGGCGCCGTATCGCGTCCTGGTCGGCGCGCGGATCGGTGATCTCCTCGCCGTCCAGCCAGATCGCGCCGTCGTCGATGTCCTCCAGGAGGTTCGCGCACCGCAGCAGCGTGGACTTGCCGGAGCCGGACGCGCCGATCAGCGCGGTCACGGTGTGCTGCGGGACCTCCAGGTCGACGTCCCGCAGGACGACGGACGTGCCGAAGGTCTTGCGGACGGACTCCATGCGCAGCACGGGAGCGGTGTCGTCGGTGCTCATGTCGTGCCTCCCTGGGCGCGCTGCCTGTCCATCCTGGCGGTCACCCAGTCCGTGAAGCGGGTCATCGGGATGGTCAGCGCCACGAAGACGAGCCCCGCGACGATGTAGGGCGTGTAGTTGAGGGCACGCTGCGCGATGATGTCGGACGCCCGTACGGCGTCGATCGCGCCGCCGATGGACACGAGCCCGGTGTCCTTCTGGAGGGACACCAGATCGTTCAACAAAGGGGGCACCTGCCGGCGTACGGCCTGGGGGAGTACCACGTGCCGCAGTGCCTGCCGGTTGGTCAGGCCCAGCGAGCGGGCCGCCGCGCGCTGCGAGGGATGCACGGACTCGATGCCGGCGCGGAACACCTCGGCGACGTACGCCGAGTACGTCAGCGTCAGCGCCGTACCGCCGAGCCACACGGGGTCGACGGTCACGCCCTGGAGGCGCAGCGCGGGCACTCCGAAGACCACGATCATCAGGTTGATGATCAGCGGCAGCCCGCGGAAGAAGTCCGTGTACGCCGCCGCCAGCACCCGCAGCGGGAAGAACACCGGCCCGCGCAGGGTGCGCGCGACGGCGATCAGCATCCCCAGGACGAGCACCAGGACGCCGCAGATCAGCAGCAGCCGGATGTTCAGCCACAGGCCTTCGAGGACCTTGGGGAACGCCTCGCGCGCGTAGTGCCCGTCGAAGAACGTCTCCTTGGTGCGCTCCCAGCCCGGCGCGCTGACCACGACCAGGTACAGGACGACGGCCGTGACCAGGGTCGACACCGCGGCGATCGCGGTCGCGCGACGGGCACGCGCGCGTTTGTGCCGCTCGCGCTCCAGGCGGCGCTCGGAGGGGACGTACGCGTCGCCCCCGCCGGGCATGTCGCCCTTGTCGTCCGAGCCCTCCGGGCCCGACTCGTCCTTCACCACGGTCACTTGAGGACCGGGGCGTCGACGGCGTCGGACAGCCACTGCTTCTCCAGCGCCGCCAGGGTGCCGTCCTTGCGGAGCGCGTCCACGGCCGACGTCACGCACGACGTGAGGTCGCTGCCCTTGTCGAGGACGAGCCCGAACTGCTCGGGCGTGCCGCCCTGGTTCTCGAACTGGCCGACGATCTTGGCGTTGGTCACCTCGGCCGAGGTGATGTAGAAGGCGGTCGGCAGGTCGACCACGATCGCGTCGACCTGGCCGTTCTTGAGCGCGGACACGGCCTGGTCGTTCTTGGAGAACGCGGCCTCCTGCTGCGTCGGCTTCACCACGTCGCTGATGTAGTTCAGGCTCGTGGTGCCGACCTGGGCGCCCAGCTTGAGGCCCTTCAGGCCCGCGATGGTCGTCGCCTTGGCGGCCTTGCTGCCCTTGAGCGCGATGACGGCCTGGCGGACGTCGTAGTAGCCGGACGAGAAGTCGACGGCCTTCTTGCGCTCGGTGCTGATCGACACCTGGTTGATGTCGAAGTCGAAGGTCTTCACACCGGGCGCGAAGGCCTTGTTGAAGGGGACGCTCTGCCAGACGACGGCGCTCTTGTCGTAGCCGAGCTGCTTCGCCACGGCGTAGGCGACCGCCGACTCGAAGCCCTTGCCGTTGGCGGGCTTGTCGTCCTCGAACCAGGGCTCGTACGCCGGTTCGTCCGTCGCGATCGTCAGCTTGCCGGAGGTCTGGGTGGCCAGCTTGCCCTTGGCGCAGGTGGTCCCGGTCGACGTGGAGGCCTTGTCGGAGGCTTTGTCCTCGGGTTGGGGAGCACAGCCGACAGCGGTGGCGAGGAGGGCTATGGTGACGGCGGCTATCGCGCGACTCGGTACGCGAGGGGCAAGGTGCATGGCGGGAGAGTGACAGTCAAACGTCCTGTTTGTCGAGGTCACAGCCCTCAATGTCCGCATATTGGGAACGGGTGTTGCGTTTTCGTGAACAACCCCTGTGCGATCCCGCCCGCGACGCGCTTGCCGGGGCCGCCGGTCGAGGGCGGGGATCGATGGACCGGCGGCCCATCCGCACAGGAGCCGTCATCCTGAGCGGGGCTGCTTCCAGTTGACCGCGCAACCATGTGTGCCGGGAGCGCGCGCACGACACCGGCGCGTGCGAACGATTCACACGGGGCGCGCATCAACCGCTGCGCGCCCGGTGGTTCACCACCCGCGCGCGTGCCACTCCGGCAGATGCGGACGCTCCGCGCCCAGCGTCGTGTCGTTGCCGTGCCCCGGGTAGACCCAGGTCTCGTCCGGGAGCGTGCCGAAGATCTTCGTCTCGACGTCGTGGATCAGACTGGCGAACGCCTCGGGGTTCTTCCAGGTGTTCCCCACACCGCCCGGGAACAGGCAGTCCCCGGTGAACACATGCGGATGCCCGTGCGGGTCGTCGTAGACAAGCGCGATCGAGCCCGGGGTGTGGCCCACGAGGTGGCGCGCGGTCAGCTCCACCTGCCCCACCCGGATCGTGTCGCCGTCGTCGACCAGGACGTCGGTCGGCACCGGGATGCCGTCGGCGTCCTCGCGGCCCGCGTACGTACGCGCGCGCGTGGCCGTCACGACCTCGGCGAGCGCCTGCCAGTGGTCGCCGTGCTGGTGGGTGGTGACGACGGACGCGATGCCGTCGTCACCGATCGTGCCGAGCAGGGTCGCCGCGTCGTTGGCCGCGTCGATCAGCAACTGCTCGTCCGTGGCCCGGCAGCGCAGCAGATAGGCGTTGTTGTTCATGGGCCCGACCGCGATCTTGGTGATCATCAGGTCCGTGAGTTCGTGCACATCCGCCGGTCCACCGACCGTGACCTCGCCGCTGTACGTCATGGCGGTCAGCCTAATCCGTTTCCGGAGGAGGTTCCGAAGTGGCCGGTGTCCGCCGGACGTTCGGGTGCGGAACAGGGATGCCTTGAGCGCGGCGGCGACGGAGGAGGCCCTGGCGCTCTTGTGCTTCGGCCCGGACGACTGCCACGGCGTCACCCGGACGCTCCTGCGCCTCATCGAGACCGGCCCGAACCCGGTGCTCACCACCCGGTCCGCACACGACGCCAACGAGTGGCATCGGCGGCTCTACGACCGGGCCGGTGGGCTACAGCGGGGGAAGCGTCGGCAAGGAGCCGCCGTCGACCGTCAGGGCGGAGCCGGTGCGGCGTCCGCAGAGCCAGCCGAGCAGATCCGCCGGGCTGCCGGTGACGGTGACTTCGGGCTTCTCGGCGGGCCGGCCCGTGCTCCACGCGTGCGTGCCGTCCGAAAGGTGGGTCGACGGCACCTCGGGGTGCCCGGTGAACCGGTCGGCGAGGAAGTCGATCTCCCGCCGGGTGAACTCCTCGGGCAGGTCCTCCAGCTCGTACCCGATCCCCATGTCGACGTGGTGCAGCTCGACCTCGACCCACCGCCGGAACGGCACGCGCGACGCGGTGTCGGTGACCCCGTTGCGCAGCTCCACGGTGCGCGACCAGTCCGCCGGAGCGGCACCCGCCGCCTGGAAACGGGCCCCGCTCTCGCGTACGTCGGCGAGCTGGACGTCGAGGGGGCGCGGGGCGTCGCGCTCGATGTCGGCGTCACGGACGCTCGCCGTCGCGTACATGGGGCGGCCCTCCAGGACGTTCACGAGGGCGTCCGCGTTGCGGGCGAGGTGGGCGAGGACGTGATTGCGGCTCCAGCCGGGAAGCCGTGACGGCTCGGCGGCCGAGGCGTTGTCCAGTGCGGCGGCTGCGGTGAGGAGCCGTTCGGTCGCGTCATGTACAGAGGCCAGGTCATGAGCGTGATCAATCATGCTGCTGACCCTAGCCCCGCCACACCTTTGGGTGAAGGTGGTGAAGCCGTGCCGTAAATCGAATGCACGTGCTATATCGTCGGGTGCGGCGTCGGGCATGCTGGAAGGCCGGAGGTTGTTATGCCTCGGCCGGGATTCCGACCGGCGTTGTCAGTGGCTCCCCCTAGTCTGAGAACGACGGGGGCCCCGCCCCTGTCACTTCTCTCAAGAAAGGTGCGGACCGGCGTGGCCGACCGTCTCATCGTCCGTGGCGCGCGCGAGCACAATCTGAAGAATGTCTCGCTCGACCTGCCACGCGACTCGCTCATCGTGTTCACGGGCCTGTCCGGGTCGGGCAAGTCCTCCCTGGCCTTCGACACGATCTTCGCCGAGGGCCAGCGGCGCTACGTGGAATCGCTCTCCTCGTACGCCCGCCAGTTCCTCGGCCAGATGGACAAGCCGGACGTCGACTTCATCGAAGGTCTCTCCCCGGCCGTCTCCATCGACCAGAAGTCGACCTCGCGCAACCCGCGCTCGACGGTCGGCACCATCACCGAGGTCTACGACTATCTGCGTCTGCTCTTCGCGCGCATCGGCAAGCCGCACTGCCCGGAGTGCGGCCGCCCGATCTCGCGCCAGTCGCCGCAGGCCGTCGTCGACAAGGTCCTCGCCCTCCCGGAGGGGAGCCGCTTCCAGGTCCTGTCGCCGCTGGTGCGCGAGCGCAAGGGCGAGTTCGTCGACCTGTTCGCGGACCTCCAGACCAAGGGCTACAGCCGCGCGCGCGTGGACGGCGAGACCATCCAGCTCTCCGAGCCGCCCACCTTGAAGAAGCAGGAGAAGCACACCATCGAGGTGGTCATCGACCGCCTCACGGTGAAGGACTCCGCCAAGCGCCGCCTCACCGACTCCGTGGAGACCGCCCTCGGGCTGTCCGGCGGCATGGTCGTGCTCGACTTCGTCGACCTCCCCGAGGACGACCCCGAGCGCGAGCGCATGTACTCGGAGCACCTGTACTGCCCGTACGACGACCTGTCCTTCGAGGAGCTGGAGCCCCGCTCCTTCTCCTTCAACTCGCCCTTCGGCGCCTGCCCCGAGTGCTCCGGCATCGGCACGCGCATGGAGGTCGACGCCGAGCTGATCGTCCCGGACGAGGACAAGTCCCTGGACGAGGGCGCGATCCACCCGTGGTCGCACGGCCACACCAAGGACTACTTCGGCCGCCTCATCGGCGCCCTCGCGGACGCCCTGGGCTTCCGCACCGACATCCCCTTCGCGGGCCTCCCGCAGCGCGCCAAGAAGGCCCTGCTCTACGGCCACAAGACGCAGATCGAGGTGCGGTACCGCAACCGGTACGGCCGTGAGCGGGTCTACACGACGCCCTTCGAAGGCGCCGTCCCCTTCGTGAAGCGGCGGCACGGCGAGGCGGAGAGCGACGCCAGCAGGGAGCGCTTCGAGGGCTATATGCGCGAGGTCCCCTGCCCCACCTGTCACGGCACGCGCCTGAAGCCCGTGGTCCTCGCGGTCACGATCATGGACAAGTCGATCGCCGAGATCTCCGGGATGTCCATCAGCGACTGCGCGGAGTTCCTGGGCGGGATGAAGCTCGACGCCCGCGACAAGAAGATCGCCGAGCGCGTCCTGAAGGAGTGCAACGAGAGGCTGCGCTTCCTGGTCGACGTCGGCCTCGACTACCTCTCGCTGAACCGCGCGGCCGGCACCCTCTCCGGCGGCGAGGCCCAGCGCATCCGCCTGGCCACCCAGATCGGCTCCGGACTCGTAGGCGTCCTGTACGTCCTCGACGAGCCGTCCATCGGCCTCCACCAGCGCGACAACCACCGGCTGATCGAGACCCTGGTCCGGCTCCGCGACATGGGCAACACGCTCATCGTCGTCGAGCACGACGAGGACACCATCAAGGTGGCCGACTGGATCGTGGACATCGGCCCCGGCGCGGGCGAGCACGGCGGCAAGGTCGTGCACAGCGGCTCCCTGAAGGAACTGCTCGCCAACGACGAGTCGATGACCGGTCAGTACCTGTCGGGCAAGAAGGCCATCCCGCTGCCCGAGATCCGCCGCCCGCTCGACCCGTCCCGCCGCCTCACGGTCCACGGCGCCCGCGAGAACAACCTCCAGGACATCGACGTCTCGTTCCCCCTGGGCGTGTTCACCGCGGTCACCGGCGTCTCCGGCTCCGGCAAGTCGACCCTGGTCAACGACATCCTGTACACGCACCTGGCCCGCGAGCTGAACGGCGCGAGGAACGTACCGGGGCGGCACACGCGCGTGGACGGCGACGACCTCGTCGACAAGGTCGTGCACGTCGACCAGTCGCCCATCGGCCGCACCCCCCGGTCCAACCCGGCGACGTACACCGGGGTCTTCGACCACGTCCGCAAGCTGTTCGCGGAGACGACCGAGGCGAAGGTGCGGGGCTATCTGCCCGGCCGCTTCTCCTTCAACGTCAAGGGCGGCCGCTGCGAGAACTGCGCGGGCGACGGCACCATCAAGATCGAGATGAACTTCCTGCCGGACGTCTACGTCCCGTGCGAGGTGTGCCACGGCGCCCGCTACAACCGGGAGACGCTGGACGTCCACTACAAGGGCAAGTCCATCGCCGACGTCCTGAACATGCCGATCGAGGAGGCCACGGAGTTCTTCGAGGCGGTCCCCGGGATCGCCCGCCACCTCAACACCCTCAAGGACGTCGGCCTCGGCTACGTCCGGCTCGGCCAGTCCGCGACCACCCTGTCCGGCGGTGAGGCCCAGCGCGTCAAGCTCGCCAGCGAGCTCCAGCGCCGCTCCACCGGCCGTACGGTCTACGTCCTGGACGAGCCCACCACCGGCCTGCACTTCGAGGACATCAGCAAGCTCCTCACCGTGCTCGGCGGTCTGGTCGACAAGGGCAACACGGTCATCGTCATCGAGCACAACCTCGACGTGATCAAGGTCGCCGACTGGGTCGTGGACATGGGTCCGGAAGGCGGCGCGGGCGGCGGACTCGTCATCGCCGAGGGCACCCCGGAGCAGGTCGCCGCGGTAGGGGCCAGCCACACAGGCAAGTTCCTGCGCGAGATCCTCGACGCCGACCGGATCAGCGACGGAGCCCCCGTTAAGGCCCCGCGCAAGGTGGCGGCCAAGAAGACCGCGGCGGTCCCGGCGAAGAAGGCCGCGCCCGCCAAGAAGGCCGCGCCCGCGAAGAAGACGACGCGGGCCCGCAAGGCCTGACCGTCGCGGAGCAGACACACGGATGCGGCGCCCTACGGGAACTCCCGTAGGGCGCCGCACTCGCTCAACACCCGCTACAGTTCGCCCAGTTCGGAGGCGTACGGCGGTTCGGCTCCCGCCCGGGAGCACGTGATCGCTGCCGCTCGCGCCGCATATCGCAGCAGCTGGGTCCAGCCATCGCGGCCGAGACCCGCCAGCCCCTCCGGGGACAGTGCGTCCCGGGCGGACAGACCGTGCAGCAGCGCCGCGTTGACGGTGTCGCCGGCCCCGATCGTGTCCACGACGTCGACCTTCTCGCCCGGCACCGGATACACCCTGCCGTCCCGGGTGAACGCGGTGAGACCCTCGCCGCCCTGGGTGATCACCACGGCCGAGGGACCGGCGGCCAGCCACTCGACGGGATTGCCCCCGAGCCACAGCGCGTCCTCCTCGGAGAGCTTCAGCAGCGATACGTGCGGCAGCCAGCTCTTGAAGCGCGCCCGGTAGGCGTCCGGGTCGGGGATCAGGCCGGCCCGGATGTTCGGGTCGAGCGCGGTGAACACGCCCTGCGCGGCAGCGGCCCGCATCAGCTCCTCGTAGGCGCTCGCGCCCGGCTCCAGGACGAGCGAACAGGTGCCGAAGGACACCGCCTCGGTCTCGGCCGGCAGCGCGTAGGGCATCGCGAAGAGCCGGTCGGCGGTGCCGTCGACGTAGAAGGAGTACGTGGCCGAGCCGTTCGCGTCGAGCGTGGCCGCCGCGAGCGTGGTCGGCTCCGGGCCGCGCTGCACGTCGAGGACGTCCACGTCGGCCTGTCGCAGCCCGGCGAGCAGGGCCTCGCCGAACGCGTCCTGGGAGACGCGCGAGCAGAAGGCTGTGGCGGAGCCGAGACGGCCGAGGGCGACGGCGCTGTTGTAGGGGCCGCCGCCGAGCGCCGGCTTGAGGACCGCGAGGGCGCCCGGGCCCTGCGGTACCAGATCGATCAGGGCCTCACCGGCGACGACGATCACGAGACGTTTCCCTTCGTGGACTTCTCGGGCTGGTCGGAGCAGCCGCACGACGTGCGGTGGACGAACGCGCAGGGGAGCCGCAGCACACGGCCGGGCCGGTCCGGCGCGGCGAGCCGGTCCAGCAGCAGCCGTACGGCCTCGGCGCCGATCTCCTTGCTGGGCTGGGCGATCACGGTGAGCCTGGGCTCGAACAGGTCGGCCCAGGCGAAGTCGTCGAAGCAGCACAGCGCGAGGTCGCCGGGGACGGACAGACCGCGCTCGCGCAGGGCGCGCAGGGCGCCGATGGTCATCGCGTTGTTGGCGGTGACCAGGGCCGTGGGCGGGGCGGCGAGGGACAGCAGGGTCGCGGTGGCCCGCTCGGCGGCGGCCGACTCGGAGTCGCCGTGCGCCAACAGCCTCTCGTCGTAGGGGAGTCCGGCGGCGGCGAGGCCGTGCCGGTATCCGGCGATCCGCTCGCCGGTGGTGCTGAGCCCGGGCAGGCCCGCGACGAGGCCGATCCGGCGGTGGCCGAGTCCGGCGAGGTGGGTGACCAGTTGCGCGGTCGGTCCGATGTTCTCGGCGCACACCTGGTCGAAGGGGCCCGCGCGATCGGAGGCGCTCGCTTGGCCGGAGGGGGACGTGTCGTCCGAGGGCGCTTCGACCACCCGGTCCAGGAACACCGTCGGTACGGAGTGCCGCCCCAGGTACGCGACCAGGCCGTCATGGTCCGCCGACGGTGCGACGATCATGCCGTCCACCCGGCGCTCGTGCAGGAGTTGAGCGACCTTGAGCTCGTGCTCCGGGTCGTCGTGCGGGTCGGCGATGAGCAGGCTGTAGCCGTGCTCCAGGGCGCCGGCCTCGACGCCCTGGAGGATCTCCGTGAAGTACGGGTTGCTGATCGCAGACACCGCGAGGCCGATGGAGCGGGTGCGGGACGTCACCAGGGAGCGGGCGAGGGTGTTGGGGATGTAGCCCAGCTCCTCGATCGCGCTCAGCACGGCCTGCCGGGTGCCGGGCAGCACCGGGCGGGTGTCGTTCAGGACGTGCGAGACGGTCGCGACGGACACACCGGCGCTGCGTGCGACGTCCACCATGGTGGCCACCGTGAGTCCCCCTGTCTGCGGCACGCACGGCAGGTCTTCCGGCCGGGAACCTATCCCATCCGGCACCCGACGTAAACGCTTGCGCAAACGTTTACGTACCGTGAGCGGTCATGGGGTGAACCCGGTGCAAAGCGGGCGGAACCTCACGGGTATCGTCGGCCTGCACGACCTCTGAACTGCCCGAACGCAGCCCGAACAGCTGGAGACCCGCATGCCCGGCCGCCCCGTCCCGAGCCGTCGTACCGTCCTGCGCGGAGCGGCCCTCGCGCCCGTCGCCGGGATCGGGCTCACCGCCTGCTCGGGCGGCGGCTCAGGGGCCTCCGCGACGCCGACGGCGCCCGTGGACCTCGGCGCGGAGAGCGAGGTCGCCAAGGGGAGCGCGAAGCTGTACCGCGATCAGAACGTGGTCGTGAGCCGGGCCGCGGACGGCACCCTCAAGGCGTACAGCACGATCTGCACGCACGCGCAGTGCCCCATCAACAGGCTGGACGGCACGACTCTCGTCTGCCCGTGCCACGGCAGCCAGTTCGACGCCACCACGGGCAAGGTGCTCCAGTCCCCGGCCACCGAGCCGCTGACGGAGCTGAGGGTGACGGCCGAGAACGGCAGGATCGTCGCGGGACCGGGCGCCTGACCCATGGGGCGTCCGGGCCGCGGCGGCTCACTCCCAGTCCCAGCCGATGCCCACGATCCCCGACCGCATCCGCGGCTCCACGAGGTGCACCGAGTGGTGTCCGGTCAGGCGCAGCTCCTGACGGCCGCTGCGCGGGGCCGCCGCCGAGTGCTGGGTGAAGTGGTGGCAGCGCGTCGGCAGCGCGCTCTCGTCGAAGCTCACCTGAAGCGCGTACTGGCCGCCCGCGGAACCGAAGTCACGGACGTACTCGCGGGAGACGCCGGCGGTGCCGTCCTCGACGCCGTAGCGGAAGAGGAACGTATCTCCCGAGCGCAACCGGGTGCCGAAGAGGAGCTCGGCGACCAGCATGCCGGTGTCGTGGTGGCGGCGGACGCGGCCCGTGCGGCAGTTCTCCAGGGCGTGCACGGTCATGTGCTCCGGGGTGCAGCCGGGGTCGCCGTAGTGGACGGCTATGAAGCGGTCGATGCCGTCCCGGTGGGCGCGGACGATGTGGTGCGACTCGCGGCTCGCCAACTCGCGGCGCGGGCCGACGCGCACCCGCTCGTGGTGCCCGAAGGTGTGCAGCCCGCTGTCGGGCGTGGACTCCAGTTCGGCCAGCAGCTGCTCCAGGACGCCCGAGGCCTCGACGAAGGAGCGGTAGGAGCGGGCCGCGGGGCGGGCGGCGACAGCGCGTTCCTCGGCCTCGGCGAGCAGCCGGATCAGTGACTCCTCCGGGAGCTGGAGGATCTCCTCCAGAGCGCGTACGGCCCGCAGCGACTCGGGGCGCTGCGGGCGGCGGGCGCCCTGCTGCCAGTAACTCAGGCTGGTGACGCCGACCTTGACCCCGTAGCGCGTCAGATGGTGCTGGACGCGCTGCAGCGGCAGTCCGCGGGCGGCGATGGCGGCGCGCAGCGCGACGTGGAAGGGGCCGCCGCGCAGGACCGAGTCGAGTTCCGCGGTGGCGGCGTCCGCCTGCTGTGTGGCGTGCGGCATGCAGGGGCCCTTTCTGTGAATGTTCACAACGGCTGGTCAGGCCGTTCACGCGGGTTGCTTCGGGGCCCCCGTCGGCATCGGAGAAGGGTCTTCACATCCGTACGCCGTCGTTCACGCCCCGAGTTCCCCCGCATTGAAGCGTGTTGACCAAGTCCCGACAACACCTGCCGCCCAACAGTCCGGTGTGACCTGGCCGAGTCGTGGTGGGTGGATTCAGGGCGGCGCGGTCGGTCCGCCGTCGCTCAGGACGTCCCTGATCGCCCGCGCGGACAGGGACGACTTGTGCAGGAATCCGCGCGCGGGGCTGGCGGCGATCAGTTCCTGGAAGTCCTCCCGGGAGTGGGTCGAGATGAGGATCACCGCCGGTACGTCGCCCACCAGGCGGCGTGCGACGTCGAAGCCGTTCTCGCCGTCGAGGTCGAGGTCGACCAGGACGACGTCAGGTGCCGTCTCCCGGGCCCGGGAGACGGCGTCCGCGCCCGTCGAGGCAGTACCGACGACCTCGACTCCACCGCGTTCCAGCAGGGCGCGAGCCGCCTCCAGGAACCGGGCGCTGTCATCGACGAGGAGACAGCGCAGCGACATGTCCACAGCTTGCCAACGAGCGGTCCCTAGCGCCTTCCGGCTAGCCGGAAAGTGCTGAAGTCCCTTGCCGTGAAAGGGGGTTCTCGCGCACACAGGGCGATGGCCGTGCCACGGGCGGTAGCATGTCGCCACCCTGGGGAGGCCGAGTCGGCCGGTCGAGTGGGGGTGTGCCATGAGCGGTACGAGCGCCACGCGCGCGTGGCCCGCGGTTCGCCGGGTACGGGGCACCCTGGTCCCCTGGGTGCTGTGCGCGGCCCTGCTGCTGGCCGCGTGCGACGGCGGGAGCGACGCCAAGGGGGTGGACGCGTCCCCGAAGGACACCACCTGCGACGGGAAGATCAACGGCACCGCGCACATCACCGTGTGGTTCCACGCGGGCCCGAGCGGTGAACTCGCCACGCTGAAGAGTCAGGTGAAGGAGTTCAACGAGCGGCAGAAACAGGTGCGCGTCGAGCTGGTCACCCTCCCGGAGAACCGCGCCTACACCGACCTGGTGCTGTCCGCCGCCGCCAGCGGGGACCTGCCCGACCTCCTGGACTTCGACGGCCCCAACCTCTACAGCTACGCCTGGTCGGGCAAGCTCCGGCCGATCGACTCCTGCGTGCCCGCGGCCGTCCGCGCCGACCTGCTGCCGACGATCCGTCAACAGGGCACCTACGCGGGCAGGTTGTGGGGCATCGGCACCTTCGACTCGGGCATGGGCCTGTATGTGCGCAAGTCCGTCATGAAGAAGGCCGGAATACGCATCCCGACCGGCCCCAAGGACGCCTGGACGGCCACGGAACTGACCGGCATCCTGCGGAAGTTGCGCACCCGGGGCTACCGGGCGCCGCTCGACCTGCGGCTCGTCTACTCACAGCCGGGCCAGGAGTGGAACACCTACGGCTTCGCGCCCGCCGTGTGGTCTGCGGGCGGCGACCTCGTCGAACCCGGCAACCACCGCACCGCCGAGGGCTATGTGAACGGCCCCGGTTCGGTCAAGGCGCTCACCATCATGCAGAACTGGGCCAAGGCCGGGCTCATCGACATGGTCAAGGACGACAAGGCGTTCGTCAGCGGCCGCAGCGCGATCTCCTGGTGCGGCCACTGGACCTATCCGGAATTCAACAAGGCCTTCCCCGGGGACGTCACGATCGTCCCGCTGCCCGATTTCGGCCAGGGCACCGTCACCGGCATGGGCTCCTTCCAGTGGGGCGTCCCGGCGGGCAACGCCGACGGGGACGCCGTCTGGCGCTTCCTGTCGTTCCTGCTCCAGCCCGCCCAGGTGCACCGGATGACCGTGGCCAACGGGGCGATCCCGGCCACCGAGAGTGCGATCGAGCTCTCGCCGCAGTACGCGCCCGGCGGCCCCGAGCACCTGTTCATCGAGCAGCTCAGGGACGGCGTGGCCCGCCCCCGGCCGCAGACGCCGGCCTACCCGGCGATCAGCGACGCCTTCTCCCGCGCCTTCGCGAAGATCATCTTCGATCGGGCTCCGGTCAAGTCCGCCCTCGACGAGGCCGCCAAGAAGATCGACAAGGACCTTGCGGCGCACGACGGCTATCCGACCAACACCTCGTGAAAACGGGCGCCACGCGTGCGTGCCCACCCCGAGCGCCACGCGCGTGTGCCCGACTTCGCTGCCCGTCCTCGCCAAGACCCTGACGATCATGGCTGGTTCGGGGCAGGCTGAGCACGTGACCACCCACCACCCGCACTCCCCACCCACCGGCCGCTGCTGAGAGCCCGCCGTGCGCCGCCCCCGGCCCTCCGCCGCCCTCCGCGTCCCCCTCCTCGCCCGGCTGCGGGTCGGGCGCAAGCTGATGCTCCTGGTGCTGCTCCCGGTGACCGGCATGATGGCCTTCACCGCCTTCGGCGCCGTCTCGCAGTGGCACGACGCACAGACCCTGCGGGACTTCCGGACGGCCACCGAGCTGTCGTTCCGGACCACCGCGCTGACCGACGCGCTCGCCAGGGAACGCATCGCCGCCGTGAAGGCCCGGCTCCGTCCCGGACCGGCGACCCTGAAGGAACGCACCGGGGCGCAGCACGCCACCGACGGAGCCCTGCGCGCGGCCCTCCTCGACACCGCCGACTGGACCGGGCCGCTCGACGTGCCGGGCCGCCTCGACGCCCGCAGCCGTCAACTCCGCGCCCTGCGGCTGCAGACCGGGACCGGCTCGCTCACCGCGCCCCAACTCGCCGACCAGTACGACACGATCGAGCACGACCTCCTGGAACTGGCCGCCACCCTGGAGTCCGGCCGCCCGACCCGCGCCTCGGGCCAGGCCGCCGACGCCCACATCGCGCTCCTGAACGCCATCGAGGCCGCCGAACGCGAACGCACCGAGCTGGCCGTCCTGTTCGCCGCCCCCGATGCCCCGCACCCCATCGCCACGGACCGCTGGTCCGCCCTGGAGAAGGCGCTCCTGGACGACTTCGGCCAGACCGCGCCCGCCGGCCTCAAGGGCAGGCTGTACGTCGTCCTCCTCCAGCACCCCGGCCTCGTCGTCCGCAAGACCCGCGAGACCCTCGCCGACCCGCACGCCAAGCGGAACGCCTGGCCCACGTACGACAGTTGGCTGACCGCCTCCACCCGGCGCATCGAGGCGCTGCGCGTCATCCAGCACCGGGCCGCCGCGGAACTGGGCAGTGACGCCACGCGCGACCTGGACGCCGCACGCGCGCGTGGTACCCGCGACCTCAGCGTCTCGCTGTCCGTCCTGGCCGCCGTCACCGTCCTCGCACTGGCCCTGCGGCTGTCGATCACCCGCCCGCTCAGCGAGGTCTCCGCGGGCGCCCGGGCGCTCTCCGAGGGTGATCTGTCGTACGACATCCGGTACGCCGGCCGGGACGAACTCGGCGCCGTCGCCGACACGTTCCGCGAACTGCGGGTCACCACCGGACGGCTCGCCGCCGAGATCAACGCCATGAGCGCGGCGATCGACGACAACCGGCTCGGCCACCGCGCGGACGTCGCCGCCTTCGAGGGGACGTGGGCGCGGCTCCTGGGCGGCATGAACGGCACCATGGCGTCCTTCGCCGCGGCCCACGGGCGACGCGACAAGGCCGAGCAGGAACTGGCAAGCGTCTTCCACCTCTCCCTCGACCTGTTGTGCATCGCCGGACTCGACGGCTACTTCAAGCGCGTCAACCCCGCCTTCGAGCGGACCCTCGGCCACTCCGCCGAGGCGCTGCTCGGCCGACCGTGGCTGGAGTTCGTGCACTCGGAGGACCGGGCACACACGCGTGCCGCCCTCGACCGGCTGGCGAAGGGTGTCGAACTGGGCGAGTTCGAGAACCGCTTCCTCCGGGACGACGGCACCGAACGCTGGCTCCAGTGGAGCGCCTACCCGGTCACCGCGGAGGGACTGATCTACGCCGCCGCGCGCGATGTCACCGAGAGCCGCCGCGCCGCCCGCGAACAGGCCGCGCTGCGCCGGGTCGCCACCCTCGTCGCGCGCGGGGTGCCGCCGCACGAGGTGTTCTCCGAAGTCGCCGACCAGGTGGGCAAGGTCCTGAGCAGCGGCTCGGCCGCCGTCCTGCGCTACGGCGCCGGCGGGACGGCCACCGTCGTCGGTTCCGGCCGCAGTCCCGCCGTGGAGGCCGAGACGGCCGCGGCGGCGGAGGTGGCGCGTACCGCCCGTCCCGCGCGTGTGGGCCGCTCGGTCGGCGCCCCCATCGTCCTGGACGACCGGCTGTGGGGTGCCGTCGTCGCGGCCGTCGCCGGAACCGAACCGCTGCCCCCTGGCATCGAGTCACGGCTCGCCGACTTCACCGAACTCGTCGCCACCGCCCTCGCCAACGCCGACAGCCGCGACCAGCTCACCGCGTCACGCGCGCGCGTGGTGGCCGCCGGGGACGCCTCCAGGCGCCGTATCGAACGCGATCTGCACGACGGCGTGCAGCAGCGGATCGTCTCGCTCCAACTCGACCTCAGAACGGCCCAGTCGATGCTGGACGAACAGCCGGAGGAACTCGCCGAGCAGTTGGAACACATCGCCAAGGGCCTGGACGACGCCTTCACCGACCTGTTGCAGGTCGCGCGCGGCATCCACCCCGCGATCCTCTCCAAGGGCGGCCTCGGCCCCGCCCTGCGCGCGCTCGCCCGCCGCTCGGCCGTCCCCGTGGAACTCGACCTGCGGCTGCCCCCGGGACGCCTCCCCGAACAGACGGAGGTCGCCGTCTACTACGTGACATCCGAGTCCTTCACCAACGCTGCCAAGCACGCGCGCGCGAGCTTCGTGCGGGTGACCGCGCGGGCCGTGGACGACGTCCTGGAGGTGACGATCGCCGACGACGGGGCGGGCGGCGCCGACCCCGGGCACGGCTCCGGGCTCATCGGACTCGTCGACCGGGTGGAGGCGATCGGCGGCAAGCTGCGCGTCGACAGCCCACCGGGGGAGGGCACGACGCTCACCGTGCGGCTGCCGCTGCCCCGGACGGAGTCGTGACCGCCCGAGGCGTACGCGATGGGGTCCAGGCCGGGGGGAGCGTGGACTCGGTGACGTTGCGTACGCGTCGGGCGGTCTTCTCGGACGGAGAGGCGACCGTCCGGCTCTAGGGGTGCCGCGAGGGGTCGGCGCGCAGCTGCTTGGCGCGCACTACGTCCGGGTCCCGGGGGTCCAGGAAGTCCTTCGGGGACCGGGTGTCGTCCTCGTACCGGCGGACACGGACCGACCGCCGTCGTCGCTCCGTCCGTGTCCGCCGCATTTCCCGCAGCCCTTCCGATCCGCGGTCCGCAACCCCTCACCTGGGGCCACGGTCCGCTCGCGTCTGCACTGCTACGAGAATCGTCCGTACCCGGCCCCTTGTCGTCACGGGCACCCCCCAATTCCCTTACCCGCTAGCCGTACCCGACCGGGTCCGGCAGGCTGTGCGTGGCGCACGGCACCGGTCGGGCAAGGGGAGCCGAGACGATGGACGCATCGCAGCAGACCGCGCGGGGAAGGGTCGTCCTCGCGGACGACGACGTCCTGCTCAGAGAGGGTCTGGCGAGCCTCTGCGCACGCCTGGGCTACGAGGTGGCGGGCCAGGCCGGTGACGCGGAACGGCTCCTGGAACTGGTCGACACCGCGCGGCCCGACCTCGCGATCGTCGACATCAGGATGCCCCCGGACCACTCCACCGAGGGCCTGAAGGCGGCCCGCACGATCCGGGAGCGCCACCCCGGCACCGGCATCCTCGTCCTCTCGGCGTACGTCGAGGTCGAGGAGGCCCTGGAGCTGCTGGCCGGCGGGCACCGGATCGGGTATCTCCTCAAGAGCCGGGTCACGGTCGTCGACGACTTCATCGAGGCCCTCGACCGCATCCACAAGGGCGGCTCGGTGGTCGACCCGTCCCTGGTGCACGAGCTGTTCTCGGCGCAGCGCCGCGACGACCCGCTGTCCGTCCTCAGCAACCGCGAGCGCGAGGTCCTGGCCCTGATGGCGGAGGGCCGTTCCAACGCCGGCATCGGCCGCAGGCTGTGGGTCACCGAGGGCACCGTCGAGAAGCACGTCCGCAGCATCCTGGGCAAACTCCGCCTTCCGGAGGCCGCCGACGACCACCGCCGGGTCCTGGCGGTTCTCACCTTTCTTGAGTCGCGGTAGGAGTTCCGTTTCGAGTTCCGCCGGGTGTGCCCGGCGTTGTCCACAGCCCCGCCGCGCTGTCACTCCGCGCCAGTAGGGTGTGAAACATGGCCGATCCCTCCAGCTACCGCCCCAGGCCGGGAGAGATCCCGGACTCGCCCGGGGTCTACAAGTTCCGCGACGAGCACCGCCGGGTGATCTACGTCGGAAAGGCGAAGAGCCTGCGCCAGCGCCTGGCGAACTACTTCCAGGACCTGGCCGGACTCCACCCGCGCACGCGCACGATGGTCACCACGGCCGCGTCGGTGGAGTGGACGGTCGTGTCCACGGAGGTCGAGGCACTTCAGCTGGAGTACTCCTGGATCAAGGAGTTCGACCCCCGGTTCAACGTCAAGTACCGCGACGACAAGAGCTACCCGTACCTCGCGGTGACGATGAACGAGGAGTACCCGCGCGTGCAGGTGATGCGCGGTCACAAGAAGAAGGGCGTCCGCTACTTCGGGCCGTACGGACACGCGTGGGCGATCCGCGACACCGTGGACCTCCTGCTGCGCGTGTTCCCCGTCCGCACCTGCTCGGCAGGCGTCTTCAAGAACGCAGCCCGCACCGGCCGCCCCTGTCTGCTCGGCTACATCGGCAAGTGCTCGGCGCCCTGTGTCGGCCGCGTCTCCGAGGAAGAACACCGCGAACTGGCCGAGGAGTTCAGCGACTTCATGGCCGGCCGCACCGGCACGTACATCCGCCGCCTGGAGCAGCGGATGACGGAGGCGGCCGAGGAGATGGAGTACGAGCGGGCGGCCCGGCTGCGCGACGACATCGAGGCCCTGCGCAAGGCCATGGAGAAGAGCGCGGTCGTCCTCGCCGACGCCACCGACGCCGACCTGATCGCGGTCGCCGAGGACGAGCTGGAGGCGGCCGTCCAGATCTTCCACGTCCGCGGCGGACGCGTCCGCGGCCAGCGCGGCTGGGTCACCGACAAGGTCGAGGACGTCACCACCGCGGCCCTCGTCGAACACGCCCTCCAGCAGCTCTACGGCGAAGAGACCGGGGACTCCGTCCCCAAGGAGGTCCTCGTCCCGGCGCTGCCCGACCCGGTGGAGCCGGTCCAGCAGTGGCTGACGGACCGGCGTGGTTCGAACGTGTCGCTGCGCATCCCGCAGCGCGGCGACAAGAAGTCCCTCATGGAGACCGTCGCGCGCAACGCGCAGCAGTCGCTGATCCTCCACAAGACCAAGCGCGCCTCCGACCTCACCACCCGCTCGCGCGCCCTGGAGGAGATCTCCGAGGCTCTCGACCTGGACAGTGCCCCCCTGAGGATCGAGTGCTACGACATCTCGCACCTCCAGGGGGACGACGTCGTGGCGTCGATGGTCGTCTTCGAGGACGGGCTCTCCCGCAAGAGCGAGTACCGCCGCTTCCAGATCAAGGGCTTCGAGGGCCAGGACGACGTCCGCTCCATGCACGAGGTGATCACCCGCCGCTTCCGGCGCTATCTCGCCGAGAAGGAGAAGACGGGGGAGTGGGCCGACGGCGACGAGCTCAAGGACGAGGAGGGCCGCCCCAAGCGGTTCGCCTACCCGCCGCAGCTCGTCGTGGTCGACGGCGGTCAGCCGCAGGTCGCCGCCGCCAAGAAGGCCCTCGACGAGCTCGGCATCGACGACATCGCCGTGTGCGGTCTCGCCAAGCGCCTGGAGGAGGTCTGGCTGCCCGACGAGGACGACCCGGTGGTGCTGCCCCGCACCAGCGAGGGCCTCTACCTCCTCCAGCGCGTCCGCGACGAGGCCCACCGCTTCGCGATCACCTACCAGCGCGCCAAACGCGCCAAGCGGTTCCGGGCGAGCCCCCTGGACGACGTTCCCGGACTCGGCGAGGCCCGCAAGCAGGCGCTGATCAAGCACTTCGGTTCGGTGAAGAAGCTGCGATCCGCGACAATCGACCAGATCTGCGAGGTTCCCGGCATAGGTCGCAAGACCGCCGAGACCATCGCGGTGGCCCTCGCCCAGGCGGCCCCGGCCGCGCCCGCCGTGAACACGGCGACTGGAGAGATCATGGATGACATGGAAGACGGTGCGCCCGGGACGACGGCGGGTGTGCCGGGGGAGCCCGTACCCGCGGGCGCCCCGGACGAGCGACGGGGGCAGGAGACATGAGCGAACAAGAGAAGCAGCCCACAGCGGACCGAGATCGGACGCACAAGGAACCGGGCGAGGATCAGGCTTCGCAGCAAGAGGTCCAGGACGACGGAGCACAGGTGAGCACGGACAGCACGACAGCCGGCGGGGTGCCCGAGGCGGCCATCCCCGAGCTGGTGATCATCTCCGGCATGTCCGGGGCCGGGCGGTCCACGGCCGCCAAGTGTCTGGAGGACCTCGGCTGGTTCGTCGTGGACAACCTCCCGCCCGCCCTGATCCCCACCATGGTGGAGCTCGGCGCCCGCTCCCAGGGCAACGTGGCACGGATCGCGGTCGTCGTCGACGTCCGCGGCCGGCGCTTCTTCGACAACCTCCGCGAGTCCCTCGCCGACCTGGAGTCGAAGAACGTCACCCGGCGGATCGTCTTCCTGGAGTCCTCCGACGACGCCCTGGTGCGCCGCTTCGAGTCGGTGCGCCGCCCGCACCCCCTCCAGGGCGACGGCCGCATCGTCGACGGCATCGACGCCGAGCGCGAGCTGCTGCGCGAACTGCGCGGCGACGCCGACCTCGTCATCGACACCTCCAGCCTCAACGTCCACGAACTGCGCGCCAAGATGGACGCCCAGTTCGCCGGCGAGGAGGAGCCCGAACTGCGGGCCACCGTCATGTCCTTCGGCTTCAAGTACGGCCTCCCGGTCGACGCCGACCTCGTCGCCGACATGCGCTTTTTGCCCAACCCGCACTGGATCCCGGAGCTGCGCCCCTTCAACGGCCTCAACGAAGAGGTCTCGGCGTACGTCTTCAACCAGCCCGGCGCCAAGGAGTTCCTCGACCGGTACGCCGAGCTGCTGCGCCTCATCGCGGCCGGCTACCGCCGCGAGGGCAAGCGGTACGTGACGATCGCGATCGGCTGCACCGGCGGCAAGCACCGCTCGGTCGCCACGGCGGAGAAGCTCGCCGCGCGGCTCGTGGCCGAGGGCGTCGAGACGGTGGTCGTACACCGGGACATGGGACGGGAATGACGGGACGTAGCCCACGGCTGGGCAGGCTGCGCCGCGTGGTGCCCGAAGGACGTACGACCAGGCCCGTGGAGGCCCGCGGCGGCAAGCCGCGCCGGCGGGGCACCCAGCCCAAGGTGGTCGCCCTCGGCGGCGGGATGGGCCTGTCCGCCTCGCTCACCGCACTGCGCCGGATCACCGGCGACCTCACCGCCGTCGTCACCGTGGCCGACGACGGAGGCTCCAGCGGACGCCTGCGCGACGAACTCGGCGTGCTGCCCCCGGGCGACCTGCGCAAGGCGCTGGCCGCGCTGTGCGGCGACGACGACTGGGGCCAGACCTGGGCCCGGGTCATCCAGCACCGCTTCCAGTCCAAGGGCGACCTGCACGAGCACGCGGTCGGCAATCTGCTGATCGTCGCCCTGTGGGAGCAGCTCGGGGACCATGTGCAGGCCCTCGACCTGGTCGGCAAGCTGCTCGGCGCGCACGGGCGCGTGCTGCCCATGTCCGCCGTACCGCTGGAGCTCCAGGCCCTGGTCAAGGGGCACGATCCGGCGCGGCCCGACGACGTCGACACCGTGCGGGGGCAGGCGACCGTGGCGCTGACGCCCGGCGAGGTGCAGTCCGTGCACCTCGTGCCGCACGACCCGCCCGCCGTGCCGGAAGCCGTCGCCGCCGTGCTCGACGCGGACTGGGTGGTGCTCGGTCCCGGCTCCTGGTTCTCGTCGGTGATCCCGCATCTGCTGGTGCCGGAACTGCTCGATGCGCTCACCGAGACGAAGGCGCGCCGGGTACTCTCCCTGAACCTCGCTCCGCAGCCCGGAGAAACCGATGGCTTCTCCCCGCAGCGTCATTTGGAGGTTTTGGGACGACACGCCCCTAAACTCGCCCTGGACGTGGTGCTGGCCGACGAGGCCGCCGTGCCCGATCGCGCGTCGCTCACCGAAGCCGCCAAGCGGCTGGACGCCGCGGTCGAGCTGGCGCCGGTGGCCCGGACCGACGGAACTCCAAGGCACGACCCGGAGCTGTTGGCCGCCGCGTACGACCGTATTTTTCGGATGCATGGAAGGATCGGCCCATGGCGATGACGGCAGCGGTGAAGGATGAGATCTCCCGGCTCCCCGTCACCCGGACCTGCTGCAGGAAGGCGGAGGTCTCCGCCATTCTGCGGTTCGCCGGAGGCCTCCACCTGGTGAGCGGGCGCATCGTGATCGAGGCGGAGCTGGACACCGCGATGGCGGCGCGCCGGCTCAAGCGGGACATCCTGGAGATCTTCGGCCACAGCTCCGAACTGATCGTGATGGCGCCCGGGGGCCTCCGCCGCGGCTCCCGTTACGTCGTCCGGGTGGTCGCGGGCGGCGATCAGCTGGCCCGGCAGACAGGGCTCGTGGACGGCCGCGGACGCCCCATCCGGGGCCTGCCGCCGCAGGTGGTCTCCGGGGCGACCTGTGACGCCGAGGCGGCCTGGCGCGGCGCGTTCCTGGCCCACGGCTCGCTGACCGAGCCCGGCCGGTCCTCCTCCCTGGAGGTGACCTGCCCGGGTCCCGAGGCCGCGCTCGCGCTGGTCGGCGCCGCCCGCCGGCTGTCGATCGCGGCGAAGGCCCGCGAGGTGCGCGGGGTCGACCGGGTGGTCGTCCGTGACGGAGACGCGATCGGCGCCCTGCTCACCCGGCTCGGCGCGCACGAGTCGGTGCTGGCCTGGGAGGAGCGCCGGATGCGCCGCGAGGTGCGCGCCACGGCGAACCGTCTCGCCAACTTCGACGACGCCAACCTGCGCCGTTCGGCCCGCGCGGCCGTCGCCGCCGGCGCCCGGGTGCAGCGCGCGCTGGAGATCCTCGCCGACGAGGTCCCCGAGCATCTCGCCGCCGCCGGCCGGCTCCGCATGGACCACAAGCAGGCCTCCCTGGAGGAGCTGGGCGCGCTCGCCGACCCGCCGCTCACCAAGGACGCCGTGGCCGGCCGTATCCGCCGCCTGCTGGCGATGGCCGACAAGCGGGCCCAGGACCTCGGCATCCCGGGCACGGAGTCCAGCATCACCGAGGAGATGGCCGACAACATGGTCGGCTGACGAGCCGTAGGAGCCGTAGGAGCCGAGAAGCGTGACACTTCCGAGAGAGGTGTCACGCTTTTTCGGATGGGGTGTCCCCGCCCTCCCCGGTCTCGCGGACCGTACGCCGCCGGTTCAACACGCCGGTACGGACGCCTCGTTGGACCCCCACCCGGCGTTTGACCGTAGCGATGCGCCCCCTTGACTCGATCATGAAGTGTCATGAGCCTGGCAACTGTTCGCTGCTGTGGCGGACACGTGCTAGGGGGATTCATGAGACACAGAGCGAGATCGATCCTCGCTGTCGGTGCACTCCTGATCGCCGGGGCGAGCATCGCCCCCATCGCTCAGGCGCAGGGCGGGAGTTCCACGAAGAGCGACCCCGACGAGGTCAAGGTCTTCCACGCCGACGTCACCCAGAAGCAGATACCCCTGCTCCTGAAGGCCGGGCAGGACGCGCACGAGCTCGGCGACAACCAGTTCTCGGCCGCCGGCAAGACCTCCGTAGAGGTCTACCTGACCGACCAGCAGGCCCAGAAGCTGGAGAAGCAGGGCGTCGACCTCACCGAGCACACCCTCTCGGCGAAGGCCGAGACGCGCGTCGAGGACGCGGCCCAGGGCGTGTTCCGGCCGTACAGCGGAAGCGGCGGCCTGAAGGAGGAGATCGTCAAGACCGGGCAGGCCAACCCCGGTCTCACCAAGGTCGAGTCCATCGGCAGGACGATCAACGGCCAGGACATCCTCGCGCTCAAACTGACCAAGAACGCGAAGAAGACCAAGGACGGCTCCAAGCCCTCGGTGCTGTACGTGTCCAACCAGCACGCGCGCGAGTGGATCACACCGGAAATGACCCGCCGGCTGATGCACTACTACCTGGACAACTACAAGACCGACAAGCGCATCCAGAAGATCGTCGACTCCACGGAACTGTGGTTCGTGCTCTCCGCCAACCCGGACGGCTACGACTACACCTTCAAGGACTCCGACACCCGCCTGTGGCGCAAGAACCTGCGGGACGTCAACGGCGACGGCACCATCTCCACCGGCGACGGCGTCGACCTCAACCGCAACTTCGCCTACAAGTGGGGCTACGACGACGAGGGTTCGTCCCCGAACCCGACGAGTGAGACCTACCGCGGCACGGCCCCCGCCTCCGAGCCCGAGACGCAGGCACTCGACAGCTTCGAGAAGCGGATCGGCTTCACCTACGGCATCAACTACCACTCCGCCGCCGAACTCCTCCTCTACGGAGTCGGCTGGCAGGTCGCGACGCCCACCCCGGACGACGTGCTCTACAAGGCGCTCGCGGGCACGCCCGACAACCCGGCGATCCCCGGCTACCACTCGCAGGTCTCCTCGGAGCTGTACACGACCAACGGCGAGGCGGACGGCCACGCGTCGAACGTCAACGGCATGTCGATGTTCACCCCCGAGATGTCGACCTGCCAGACCGCGTCGAACATCGACCCCAACGACGCCTGGAACGCGGCCGACTGCCAGTCCGTCTTCAACTTCCCCGACGACGAGAAGCTGATCCAGGACGAGTTCGCGAAGAACATCCCCTTCGCGCTCTCCGTCGCCGAGACGGCCGTCCACCCCGACCAGCCGAAGTCGTCCGTCGGCCTCAGCGCCGCCGACTTCACCCCGGCCGGCTTCCCGACGTCGTACGCCCGCGGCGCCGACCAGACGGTCTCCGTCGTCGTACGGAAGTCCGTGCGCGACAAGGAGCTCAAGTACCGCGTGAACGGCGGCCGTACGCAGGACGCGGCGCTCAGGCCCTGGAAGGGCGGCCAGACCTACGGCGGGGACGACAACCTGTACTTCGACGAGTACCGGGCCAAGGTCAGGGGCGGTGACCCGGGCGACAAGGTCGAGGTGTGGTTCACCGGCAGGACGAAGGCCGGGAAGCCCACCTCCAGCGCCCACTTCACGTACACGGTGGCCAAGCTGCCCTCGGCCGACACCCTTGTCGTCGCCGAGGAGGGCGCCGCGGCCACCCAGGCGCAGGCCTACGTCGACGCGCTGAAGGCGAACGGCCGTAAGCCACTCGTCTGGGACGTCGCCACCCAGGGCGCGCCCGACGCGCTCGCCGTGCTCGACCACTTCAAGACCGTCGTCCACTACTCCGGCGCGGCCGGACCGGGCAACGACGCCCAGCTCCAGCTGCGCGCCTTCCTCAACGAGGGCGGCAAGCTGATCGAGGCCGGCGAACAGGCCGGCGGCTCCGTCGCCCTCGCCGACGGCACCCCCTCGAACGACTTCAGCCAGTACTACCTGGGCGCCTACTCGCGTACGTCCACCCCCGGGGCCACCGGCTTCACCGGCTCCGGCAAGCTCGACGGCTTCACCGGAGCGCTCAGCGGCGCGCCCGGCAACCCGCTGGACCGGGCGGGCACCTACAGCGTCACCTCCGACTCGCTGTCGCCCGCCAAGTACCCGCAGTTCGCGAGCGCGGGGGCGGGCAAGTTCGCCGGGACCGTCAACCCGTACGGGCCCTACGCGGGTTCGTACATGGCGGCGGCCGTCCACACCGACGACGCCTACAAGCGCCTCACCCGGACCATCGACCTCACCGGGGTGACCGCGGCCGACAAGCCCACGCTGCGCAGCGAGTTGCTGTGGGACACCGAGCCGGGCTACGACCACGCCGTCGTCGAGATCCACACCACCGGGGCCGACGACTGGACCACGCTCCCGGAGGTCGGCGGCGCCACCAGCACCGCCGTACCGACGGAGTGCGAGGCCGGCTTCCTGGTCGCCGAGCACCCCTGGCTCAAGCACTACCTGACGGTCGCGAGCAGCGGCTGCACCGCGACCGGCACCACCGGCTCGTGGAACAGCCTCACCGGCGCGTCCAACGGCTGGCAGCAGGTCGGCTTCGACCTGAGCGCCTACGCGGGCAAGTCCGTGGAGGTCTCGCTCAGTTACATCACCGACCCGGGCACCGGCGGCCACGGCGTCCTCGCCGACGACACCTCGCTCGTCCTGGACGGCACGGCGACCCAGACCGAGGGCTTCGAGACCTCCCTCGGCGCCTGGACCGTGACCGGCCCGCCCGCCGGCAGCCCCGCGGTCCTGAACGACTGGACCCGCACCGGAGCCCTCTTCCAGACGTACGGCGCGGTCACCACCGACCGGACCGTACTGCTGGGCTTCGGCCTGGAGCAGGTCACCTCGGCCGCCGACCGCGCGGCCCTGCTCAAGAAGGCACTGGCGGCTCTGAAGAGCTGACTCGGTGTGACGATGTCATGAACATCCAGGGCGGTCCGTACCCCTACTGGCGGGTACGGACCGCCCTGCGGTGTATGGGGCATCTCGATGTCACCACGGAGGGCTCAGGGAGGTAGGGTCGTAGGCGGTCGGGGACATCCCATACAACTCGCCGGCACTGAGCCGGCGTACCAACGAGGAGATCGGTTCGTGACGATCCGCGTAGGCATCAACGGCTTTGGCCGCATCGGTCGTAACTACTTCCGCGCGCTGCTGGAGCAGGGTGCTGACATCGAGATCGTGGCTGTCAACGACCTGGGTGACACCGCGACCACCGCTCACCTTCTGAAGTACGACACCATCCTGGGCCGCCTCAAGGCCGAGGTGTCGCACACCGCCGACACGATCACCGTCGACGGACACACCATCAAGGTGCTGTCCGAGCGCAACCCCGCGGACATCCCGTGGGGCGAGCTGGGCGTCGACATCGTCATCGAGTCGACCGGCATCTTCACGAAGAAGGCCGACGCCGAGAAGCACATCGCCGGCGGCGCCAAGAAGGTCCTCATCTCGGCTCCGGCCAAGGACGAGGACATCACCATCGTGATGGGCGTCAACCAGGACAAGTACGACGCGGCCCAGCACCACGTCATCTCGAACGCCTCCTGCACCACCAACTGTGTGGCGCCGATGGCCAAGGTTCTCGACGAGAACTTCGGCATCGTCAAGGGCCTGATGACGACGGTCCACGCGTACACCAACGACCAGCGCATCCTGGACTTCCCGCACTCGGACCTGCGCCGCGCCCGCGCCGCCGCCGAGAACATCATCCCGACCACCACCGGTGCCGCCAAGGCCACCGCCCTGGTCCTCCCGCAGCTCAAGGGCAAGCTCGACGGCATCGCGATGCGCGTCCCGGTCCCGACCGGCTCCGCCACCGACCTCGTCGTCACGCTGGCCCGCGAGACCACCAAGGACGAGGTCAACGCCGCGTTCAAGAAGGCTTCCGAGGACGGCGACCTCAAGGGCTACCTGTCGTACACCGAGGACCCGATCGTCTCCTCGGACATCGTCAGCGACCCGGCCTCCTGCACCTTCGACTCCTCCCTGACCATGGTCCAGGAGGGCAACACGGTGAAGATCCTCGGCTGGTACGACAACGAGTGGGGCTACTCCAACCGCCTCGTCGACCTCACGGTCTTCGTCGGCGGCCAGCTCTAGTTCCCAGAGCAGGCACCTCGATGTGAGCCAGGGCTCGGGCAGCGCACGCCGCGCTGTCCGAGCCCTGCGCTGCGTGGTGATCGATCGGCCACTACGTAGTGATCGATCAGCCCTCTCGGATCCGAAGAGCCCGAAGAGCTTGAAGAGCCTTCCCTAGGAGCCCCATTCATGAAGACGATCGACGAACTTCTCGCCGAAGGCGTGGACGGCAAGCGGGTCTTCGTCCGCGCCGACCTGAACGTCCCGCTGGCCGACGGCCTCATCACCGACGACGGCCGCATCCGCGCCGTCCTGCCCACCGTCAAGGCCCTCGTCGAGGCCGGCGCCAAGGTGATCGTGGCCTCGCACCTGGGCCGCCCCAAGGGCGCCCCGGACCCGGCCTTCTCCCTGCTCCAGCCCGCCGAGCGGCTCGCCGAACTCCTCGGCGCGCCGGTCGCGTTCGCCCAGGACACCGTCGGCCCCGCCGCCCACGACGCGGTACGCGGCCTGGAGCCCGGCCAGGTCGCGGTCATCGAGAACCTGCGCTTCAACGCGGGCGAGACCGCCAAGGACGACACCGAGCGCGGCGAGTTCGCCGACCAGCTCGCCGCCCTGGCCGACGTCTACGTAGGAGACGGTTTCGGTGCCGTGCACCGCAAGCACGCCTCCGTGTACGACCTCCCGGCCCGCCTGCCGCACTACGCCGGCTACCTCATCGCCACCGAGGTCGGCGTCCTGAAGAAGCTCACCGAGGACGTCAAGCGGCCCTACGTCGTCGCCCTCGGCGGCTCCAAGGTCTCCGACAAGCTCGCCGTCATCGACCAGCTCCTCGGCAAGGCCGACCGGCTGCTCATCGGCGGCGGCATGGCCTTCACCTTCCTCAAGGCCAAGGGCTACGAGATCGGCGCCTCCCTGGTCCAGGACGACCAGCTGCCCGCCGTCACCGAGTACGTCGAGCGCGCCGAGAAGAACGGCGTCGAACTGATCGTCCCCGTCGACGTCGTGGCCGCCACCGTCTTCCCGGACCTGAAGACGAAGGCCCCGTCCCACCCCGTCACCGTCGCCGCGGACGCCATCCCGGCCGACCACATGGGTCTCGACATCGGTCCCGAGACCGGTGCCCTGTACGCCTCGAAGCTCGCCGACGCGGCCACCATCTTCTGGAACGGCCCGATGGGCGTCTTCGAGCACCCCGACTACGCCGAGGGCACCAAGGCGGTCGCCCAGGCCCTCGTCGACTCCCAGGCCTTCACCGTCGTCGGCGGTGGCGACTCCGCCGCCGCCGTCCGGATCCTGGGCTTCGACGAGACGGCATTCGGACACATCTCGACCGGCGGCGGCGCCTCCCTCGAATACCTCGAGGGCAAGACGCTCCCCGGCCTCGCCGCACTGGAGGACTGACCCTGATGAGCACGCGCACGCCGATCATGGCGGGCAACTGGAAGATGAACCTCAACCACCTCGAGGCCATCGCCCACGTCCAGAAGCTCGCCTTCGCCCTCGCGGACAAGGACTACGAGGCCGTCGAGGTCGCCGTCCTGCCGCCCTTCACCGACCTGCGCTCCGTGCAGACCCTGGTCGACGGCGACAAGCTCAAGATCAAGTACGGCGCCCAGGACATCTCGGCGCACGACTCCGGCGCCTACACCGGCGAGATCTCCGGAGCGATGCTGGCCAAGCTGAAGTGCACGTACGTGGCCATCGGCCACTCCGAGCGCCGCCAGTACCACGCCGAGACCGACGAGATCGTCAACACCAAGGTCAAGGCCGCCTACAAGCACGGCCTCACCCCGATCCTGTGCGTCGGCGAGGAACTGGAGATCCGCGAGGTGGGCAACCACGTCGCCCACACGCTCTCCCAGGTCGAGGGCGGCCTCAAGGACGTCCCGGCCGAGCAGGCCGAGACCGTCGTCATCGCCTACGAGCCCGTCTGGGCCATCGGCACCGGCAAGGTCTGCGGCGCCGACGACGCCCAGGAGGTCTGCCAGGCCATCCGCGGCAAGCTCGCCGAGCTGTACACCCAGGAGCTGGCCGACCAGGTCCGCATCCAGTACGGCGGCTCCGTCAAGTCCGGCAACGTCGCCGAGATCATGGCCAAGCCCGACGTCGACGGCGCCCTGGTCGGCGGTGCCTCCCTGGACGCCGACGAGTTCGTCAAGATCGTGCGCTTCCGCGACCAGTGAGACCGTGAGTAGGCCTTAGCGACGATCCGTCGTACCCTTGCGGGGACATGGCTCCACGGCCGTGTCCCCGTCGTCCGTCCGAATCCGAGGAAGTTGGTCCAGCCGTGGTTTTGGGGTTCTCGATCGCCCTGATCGTCTTCAGCCTGCTGCTGATGCTGCTGGTGCTGATGCACAAGGGGAAGGGCGGCGGTCTCTCCGACATGTTCGGTGGCGGCATGGCGTCGTCCGTCGGTGGTTCTTCGGTCGCCGAGCGCAACCTCGACCGCATCACCGTCGTGCTCGGTCTGCTCTGGTTCGCCTGCATCGTCGTGCTCGGTCTGCTGATGAAGACCAACTGACCGCACGTTCCTTCGCACATTCCGTACGTAAGGCCCCATGTTCGGTACGCGCAGCTGAGCGCGGCCTATCATGGGGCTTGCGTCTAGGTGTAGGGGCTGTAACTCCAACCACTGGACGCGCGTTGGGCCTTACGTAGACTGAGGCGCTCGCAACGGAGCGAAACGCCGACTCGCTTCGCGGCACCATCACGCAGGGAGTTACGACCGTGGCAAGTGGCAACGCGATCCGTGGAAGCCGGGTCGGGGCGGGGCCGATGGGCGAGGCCGAGCGTGGCGAGTCCGCGCCCCGGCTGCGCATCTCCTTCTGGTGCTCCAACGGGCACGAGACGCAGCCCAGCTTCGCCAGCGACGCGCAGGTCCCCGACACCTGGGACTGCCCCCGCTGCGGCTTTCCCGCCGGACAGGACCGGGACAACCCGCCGGACCCGCCGCGCACCGAGCCCTACAAGACGCACCTCGCGTATGTACGGGAGCGGCGCAGCGACGCGGACGGCGAGGCGATCCTCGCCGAGGCACTCGCCAAACTGCGGGGAGAAATCTAGGAGTTGAACCGGCCGGACGCCCACAAGGTGTCTGGCCGGAGCTGTTTCCCACCCCCGGCGTCCGGCCGCCTCCGGACCCATTGTCAGTGGCACCCTCTACGGTTTGTGCATCGGCGAATCGTGAGGGGGAGCAGTGACGACGGTCGAGGTGACGGGCAGTCATGTGCCCGCGTGGCGCGGGGGGTTCGGGCGGCTGTGGAGCGCCGCCGTGATCTCCCGGTTCGGGGACGCGCTGCGCGGTGCCGCCCTGCCGCTGCTCGCCGTCTCGCTCACCGACCGGCCCCTGCTCATCGCCTCCGTGACCGCCTGCGGCTATCTGCCCTGGATCGTCTTCGGACTGCTCGGCGGCGCGGTCGCCGACCGGGTGGACCAGCGGCGCGCGATGTGGACGGTGGACGCGGTCCGCGCCCTGCTCGTCGCCGCCTTCGCCGCGGCCGTCGCGTTCGGCCACGCCTCGATCCTCCTGCTCATCGCGCTGGCCTTCGCGCTGACCACCCTCCAGACCCTCTTCGACAACGCCGCCACGGCCCTGCTGCCGGCCCTCGTCGACCGCGCGGCGCTCGGCAGCGCCAACGCCCGGCTGATGACCGGCCAGCAGATCGCGGGCGGCCTGCTGGGAGCGCCCGTGGTGCCCCTGCTGATCGCCGCCGGGGCGGCGGTCCCCTTCGCGGCCGACGCGGGGACCTTCCTCCTCGCCGCCGCGCTGGTCGCCTCCCTGCGGACCGGCGCACCCGAGCGGGCGCCGAGACCGGCGGGCGGCACCCTGCGCGGGGAGATCGCCGAAGGGCTGCGCACCCTGTGGCGCGACCGGCCCCTGCGTGGGCTGTGCGCCGCGACGGCCCTGTGCAACATCGGCATGGGAGCCCTGATCGCCACCCTGGTCGTCCTGGTGACCGGCTGGCTGCACGCGGGCACCGCCGGATACGCGGCGGCGACCACCGCGTACACCGTCGGCGGCCTCGCCGGGGGAGTGCTGAACCGCCGGATCACGGCCCGGCTCGGCCCGCTGCGGAGCGTGCTGCTCGCGGGCCTCGTACAGATCGGCGCGCTCGTCATGATGGGCTCCGTACGCAGCCTCACCGCCCTGGTGGCGTCCCTCGCGGTCTTCGGCTTCATGGGGATGCTGTGGAACGTCAACACGACCACGCTGATGCAGCAGCGCGCCCCCGCCGACATGCTGGGCCGGGTCAGCTCCGCCTTCCGCACCCTGGCCGTCGCCGGAGCCCCGCTGGGCGCCCTCCTCGGCGGCCTCACCGCCACGGCCTGGGGACTGAACACACCCGCCCTGCTCACCGCCGCCTTCTTCGTCCTGTCGGTCATCGCACTGATACCTGGGGTCAAGCCGGACGTACCTGTTGTTGCCCCGCACGACGGCGCGACGACGGCTCACGCCACGGGCTGATCAATTAGGTTGGAACCGGCCCCCAGGTCGGTAGGAAAGAAGGCTGAAGTCGCAATGAACGCAGACGGCCGTACCAGGCTCAACCAGACGCCCGAGTGGACCGCACTGGCCAAGCACCGTGAGGAGCTCGGCGAGGTGCAGCTGAGGGAGCTGTTCGCCGCCGATCCCGGACGCGGCACCGGCTACACGCTCCGGGTCGGTGACCTGCACCTCGACTACTCGAAGCACCTCGTCACCGACGAGACCCTGCGGCTGCTGCACGCGCTGGCCGCCGCCACGGACGTGTTCGGGCTCCGGGACGCCATGTTCCGCGGCGAGAAGATCAACGTGACGGAGGACCGCGCGGTCCTGCACACCGCGCTGCGCGCCCCGCGGGACGCCGTCATCGAGGTCGACGGCGAGAACGTCGTCCCGGCCGTGCACGCGGTCCTCGACAAGATGGCCGGCTTCGCCGACCGTGTCCGCTCCGGCGAGTGGACCGGGCACACCGGCAAGCGCATCAAGAACATCGTCAACATCGGCATCGGCGGCTCCGACCTCGGCCCGGCGATGGCGTACGAGGTGCTGCGTAGCTTCACCGACCGCGATCTGACGGTCCGCTTCGTGTCGAACGTGGACGGCGCCGACCTGCACGAGGCGACCCGCGACCTCGACCCGGCCGAGACGCTGTTCATCATCGCGTCGAAGACCTTCACCACCATCGAGACGATCACCAACGCGACCTCCGCCCGCGACTGGCTGCTCACCGAGCTGAAGGCCGGTCAGGACGCCGTCGCGAAGCACTTCGTGGCGCTGTCGACCAACGCCGGGAAGGTGTCGGACTTCGGTATCGACACGGCCAACATGTTCGAGTTCTGGGACTGGGTCGGCGGGCGGTACTCGTACGACTCGGCGATCGGGCTGTCGCTGATGATCGCCATCGGGCCGGACCGCTTCCGGGAGATGCTCGACGGTTTCCACCTCGTCGACGAGCACTTCCGCACCGCGCCCACCGAGTCCAACGTGCCTTTGCTGCTTGGCCTGTTGGGCGTCTGGTACGGCAACTTCCACGACGCGCAGTCGCACGCGGTTCTGCCGTACAGCCACTACCTCTCCAAGTTCACCGCCTACTTGCAGCAGTTGGACATGGAGTCCAACGGCAAGTCGGTGGACCGGGACGGGAATCCGGTGGAGTGGCAGACAGGCCCCGTGGTGTGGGGCACCCCGGGGACCAATGGCCAGCACGCGTACTACCAACTCATCCACCAGGGCACGAAGTTGATCCCGGCGGACTTCATCGGCTTCGCCGAGCCGGTGGCCGAGCTGAGCGACGGGCTGAAGGCGCAGCACGACCTGCTGATGGCCAACTTCTTCGCGCAGACGCAGGCGTTGGCGTTCGGCAAGACGCCCGACGAGGTGCGCGCGGAGGGTGTGGCGGAGGAGCTGGTCCCGCACAAGACGTTCAAGGGCAACCACCCCACGACCACCATCCTGGCCCGCGAGCTGACCCCCTCCGTGCTCGGCCAGCTCATCGCGCTCTACGAGCACAAGGTGTTCGTGCAGGGCGCGGTCTGGAACATCGACTCCTTCGACCAGTGGGGCGTCGAGCTGGGCAAGGTCCTCGCCAAGCGCGTCGAACCCGCCCTCACCCAAGGCGCCGACGTACCTGGCCTGGACGCGTCGACGACGGCCCTGGTCGCCAAGTACCGCGAGCTGCGCGGGCGTTGAGACACGGAAGAGCCCGTACGAGCGAAGTCGTACGGGCTCTTCAGCAGCACGCAGGCGTCAGGGCGAAGCCGGCGGATACAGCGCGCGGGGCAGCTGTGAGGCCGCCGCCGCGTCCAGCAGCCACAGGGTGCGGGAGCGGCCCTGGGCACCGGCGGCCGGTGCCTGGATCTCGCCCGCGCCGGAGAGCGCGATGGCCGCGGCCTCCGCCTTGTCCGCGCCCGCCGCGAGCAGCCACACCTCACGGGCGGAGCGGATGGCCGGCAGGGTGAGAGTGACCCGGGTCGGCGGCGGCTTGGGCGCGCCGTGCACACCGACGACCGTGCGCTCGGTCTCCCGTACGGCGGGCAGCTCCGGGAAGAGCGACGCCACATGGGTGTCAGGGCCGACGCCGAGCATCAGGACGTCGAAGGTCGGCACGGAACCATGGTTCTCGGGACCGGCGGACCGGGCGAGTTCCTCGGCGTAACCGGCCGCCGCCGCGTCTACGTCGGCGCCGTAGAGACCGTCGGACGCGGGCATGGCGTGCACGCGCTTCGGGTCCAGCGGCACCGCGTCGAGCAGCGCCTCACGGGCCTGGGTGACATTGCGCTCCGGGTCGCCCTCGGGCAGGAACCGCTCGTCCCCCCACCACAGGTCGAGGCGGCCCCAGTCGATGGCGTCCCGGGCGGGCTGTCCCGCCAGGGCCGCCAGCAGACCGTTGCCGTTGCGACCGCCGGTGAGCACGATCGAGGCGTAGCCGCGCGAGGCCTGCGCGTCCACGATCTTCGTGATCAGCCGGGCCGCGGCGGCCTGGGCCATCAGTTCCTTGTCGCGGTGGACGACGAGCTGGGGAGTGCTCACTGCGGATCAGCCTTCTTGCTTCTTGACCGGGGGCATCTTCGCGGGGGTCGGCCGGTCGGCGTCACCCTGGCCCGCGGAAGCCGGACCGGAGGCCGAAGCCGAACCCGACGCGGCAGCCGACCCCGAACCCGACGCAGCAGCCGGAGCCGACGCGGGCGCCGCCTCCGGTACCCCGCGCACCGGCAGCGCCGGCGCAGGCTGGTCGGCGGCCGCCTCGGCCCGCTCCGCCGCCGACTGGATCCCGCCGAGTCGGTCCACGCCGAACCGCAGCGCGGACGCGTAGGTGTCGTCCGGGTCGAGCCGGCGCAGTTCCTCCGCGAGCAGCTCGGAGGTCTCGCGGCGCTTGAGCGCCACCGCGCGGTCCGGCTGGCCGGGCAGGGCCAGCGTGGCCATCGCCCCGTCCGACCGGTGCAGCGTGATGGGACCGCCGGTCGTCTCCAGGCGGACCTGGGTCAGACCGGGACCGGCCGAGACCGCCCGCCGGACATGCACGTGGAGCCGGTCGGCGAGCCACATCGCGAGCAGTTCGACGCTCGGGTTGGACTCCTCGCCCGCCACCTCGACGGAGACGATCTCCGAATCGACCTGGTCGAGCGCGGCGGCCAGCATCGAACGCCACGGCGTGATCCGGGCCCAGGCCAGGTCGGTGTCGCCCGGCTCGTAGCTCTCGGCGCGGGACCGCAGCTCCTCGACGGGCTTCTCCGCCGCGTAGCTGTCGGTGACCCGGCGCTGGCTCAGGGCGCCCAGCGGGTCGTTGGCCGGGTCGCGCGGCGCGTCCACCGACCACCAGACGACCACCGGCGCGTCCGGCAGCAGCAGCGGCAGCACCACGGACTGGGCGTGGTCGGAGACCTCGCCGTACAGCCGCAGGACGACCGTCTCGCCGCTGCCCGCGTCCGTGCCCACCCGTACCTCGGCGTCGAGGCGGGACTGGGTGCGGTCCCGGGGCGAGCGCGAGACGCGCTTGATGACGACGAGCGTGCGCGAGGGGTGCTCGCGCGACGCGTCGTTGGCGGCCTTCAGGGCGTCGTAGGCGTTCTCCTCGTCCGTGACGACGACGAGGGTGAGCACCATGCCGACGGCCGGGGTGCCGATGGCGCGGCGGGCCTTCACCAGCCCCTTGTTGATCTTGCTGGCAGTGGTGTCGGTGAGGTCTATCTTCATGGCCGGCGCCAGCTCCGTCCCTCTCGTGCGAGCATTTCGTCGGCCTCGACCGGACCCCAGGTGCCGGACTGGTACTGCGCGGGCCTGCCGTGCTTGTCCCAGTACCGCTCGATCGGGTCGAGGATCTTCCAGGACAGCTCGACCTCCTCGGTGCGCGGGAAGAGGTTCGAGTCGCCCAGGAGAACGTCGAGGATGAGCCGCTCGTACGCCTCGGGGCTCGACTCCGTGAACGACTCGCCGTAGGCGAAGTCCATGGAGACGTCCCGGATCTCCATCGAGGTGCCGGGGACCTTGGAGCCGAAGCGGACCGTGACGCCCTCGTCGGGCTGGACGCGGAAGACGATCGCGTTCTGGCCCAGCTCCTCCGTCGCCGTCTGGTCGAAGGGGGAGTGCGGGGCGCGCTGGAAGACGACCGCGATCTCGGTGACGCGGCGGCCCAGGCGCTTGCCGGTGCGCAGGTAGAAGGGGACGCCCGCCCAGCGGCGGTTGTCGACCTCGACCTTGATGGCCGCGTAGGTGTCGGTCTTCGACTGCGGGTCGATGCCGTCTTCCTGGAGGTAGCCGACGGCCTTCTCGCCGCCCTGCCAGCCCTCGGCGTACTGCCCGCGGACCGTGTTCTTGCCCAGGTCCTTCGGCAGCCGTACCGCGCCGAGCACCTTCTCCTTCTCGGCGGCCAGCGCGTCGGCGGAGAAGGAGGAGGGCTCCTCCATCGCGGTCAGCGCCATCAGCTGGAGCAGGTGGTTCTGGATGACGTCACGGGCGGCGCCGATGCCGTCGTAGTAGCCGGCCCGGCCGCCGATGCCGATGTCCTCGGCCATGGTGATCTGCACGTGGTCCACGAAGGACCGGTTCCAGATCGGCTCGAACATCGTGTTGGCGAAGCGGAGCGCCAGGATGTTCTGGACGGTCTCCTTGCCGAGGTAGTGGTCGATGCGGAAGACCTGGTCGGCGGCGAACACCTCGTGCACGACCCTGTTGAGGTCCTCGGCCGACTTGAGGTCGTGGCCGAAGGGCTTCTCGATGACCGCGCGGCGCCAGGAGCCCTTGTCCTGGTCGGCGAGACCGTGCTTCTTCAGCTGCTGGATGACGACCGGGAAGGAGCGCGGCGGCACCGACAGGTAGAAGGCGAAGTTGCCGCCCGTGCCCTGCGCCTTGTCCAGTTCGTCGATCGTGTCGCGGAGCCGCTCGAACGCGTCGTCGTCGTCGAAGGTGCCCTGGACGAAGCGCATCCCCTGGACGAGCTGCTGCCAGACCTCCTCACGGAACGGCGTACGGGAGTGCTCCTTGACCGCGTCGTGGACCTCCTGCGCGAAGTCCTCGTGGGCCCACTCGCGCCGGGCGAAGCCGACGAGCGAGAAACCCGGCGGCAGCAGACCACGGTTGGCGAGGTCGTACACGGCGGGCATCAGCTTTTTGCGTGACAAATCGCCTGTGACGCCGAAGATGACCAGGCCCGACGGCCCCGCGATACGCGGGAGCCGTCGGTCGGCGGGGTCACGCAGCGGGTTGCTGCTCGACAAGGTTTCAGCCCTCCGAGGGGGCGAGGCGCGAAAGCTCCGCCTCGGTCGACTTGAGCAGGTCGGTCCAGGCCGCCTCGAACTTCTCGACGCCCTCGTCCTCCAGCAGCTGCACGACCTCGTCGTACGAGATCCCGAGCGCCTCCACGGCGTCGAGCTCGGCGCGCGACTGCTCGTACGTGCCGGCGATGGTGTTGCCGGTGATCTGACCGTGGTCCTCGGTGGCCTCAAGGGTCGCCTCGGGCATGGTGTTCACCGTGTTCGGCGCCACCAGGTCGTCCACGTACAGGGTGTCCTTGTACGCCTTGTCCTTGACACCGGTCGAGGCCCACAGCGGACGCTGCTTGTTGGCCTGCGCCTTGTCGAGGGCCAGCCAGCGGTCGGAGGAGAAGACCTCCTCGTACGCCTGGTAGGCGAGCCGCGCGTTGGCGAGACCGGCCTTGCCGCGGGCCGCCTTCGCCGCGTCGGTGCCCAGCGCGTCGATCCGCTTGTCGATCTCGGTGTCCACGCGGGACACGAAGAAGGACGCCACCGAGTGGATCTTCGAGAGGTCCAGGCCGCGCTCCTTGGCCTTCTCCAGGCCGGTGATGAACGCGTCCATGACCTCGCGGTAGCGCTCCAGCGAGAAGATCAGCGTGACGTTGACGCTGATGCCCAGACCGATGGTCTCGGCGATCGCCGGGAGACCCGCCCTGGTTGCCGGGATCTTGATGAGCGTGTTGGGACGGTCCACCAGCCAGGCCAGCTGCTTGGCCTCGGCGATGGTCGCCGCCGTGTTGTGCGCCAGGCGCGGGTCGACCTCGATCGACACGCGGCCGTCCTGGCCGCCGCTCGCGTCGAAGACCGGGCGCAGGATGTCGGCGGCGTCACGGACGTCCGCCGTCGTGATCATGCGGATCGCCTCTTCGACGGTGACCTTGCGGGCGGCGAGGTCGGTGAGCTGCTGCTCGTAACCGTCGCCCGACGAGATGGCCTTCTGGAAGATCGACGGGTTGGTGGTGACGCCCACGACGTGCTGCTGGTCGATCAGTTCGGCGAGGTTGCCGGACGTGATCCGCTTGCGCGACAGGTCGTCCAGCCAGATCGCGACGCCTTCTTCAGAGAGGCGCTTGAGTGCGTCTGTCATGGAAAATGCATCTCCTACGTGTCGTTTGTCAGCGTCAGCTCTGGGCGGCGGCGATGGATTCCCGGGCCTTCTCAGCCACGTTCTCGGCAGTGAAGCCGAACTCCTGGAAGAGCACCTTGCCGTCGGCGGAAGCCCCGAAGTGCTCCAGGGAAACGATGCGACCGGCGTCCCCGACGAAGCGGTACCAGGTCAGACCGATCCCGGCCTCGACCGCGACCCGCGCCTTGACCGACGGCGGCAGCACGCTGTCGCGGTACTCCTTGTCCTGCGCGTCGAACCACTCCACACAGGGCATGGACACGACCCGCGTCGGAACGCCGGAGGCCTCCAGCTGCTCGCGCGCCTCGACGGCCAGGTGCACCTCGGAACCGGTACCGATGAGGATCACCTCGGGCGTACCCGTGGACGCCTCGAACAGGACGTAACCACCCTTGGCGGTGCCCTCGTTGGCCTCGTACGTCGGCACACCCTGGCGGGTCAGCGCGAAGCCGTGCGGGGCGCCCTCGCCGTAGACCTTGGTGTAGCGGCGCAGGACCTCGCGCCAGGCGATCGCGGTCTCGTTGGCGTCGGCCGGGCGGATCACGTTCAGGCCCGGGATGGCGCGCAGCGAGGCAAGGTGCTCGACCGGCTGGTGCGTGGGGCCGTCCTCGCCGAGGCCGATGGAGTCGTGCGTCCACACGTACGTCACCGGTACGTGCATCAGCGCGGAGAGACGGACCGCGTTGCGCATGTAGTCGGAGAAGACGAGGAACGTACCGCCGTAGACACGTGTGTTGCCGTGCAGCGTGATGCCGTTCATCTCCGCGGCCATGGAGTGCTCGCGGATACCGAAGTGGATCGTGCGGCCGTACGGGTTCGCCTCGGGCAGCGGGTTGTCCGCCGGGAGGAACGACGAGGTCTTGTCGATCGTCGTGTTGTTCGAGCCCGCGAGGTCGGCCGAGCCGCCCCACAGCTCCGGGATGACCGCGCCGAGCGCCTGGAGCACCTTGCCGGACGCGGCACGGGTGGCGACACCCTTGCCCGCCTCGAACACCGGGAGCTTGTCCTCCCAGCCGGCCGGCAGCTCACCCGCGGAGATGCGGTCGTACTCGGCGGCGCGCTCCGGGTTGTTGGTGCGCCACTCCTGGTACGAGGGCTCCCACGCGGCCTTCGCCTCGCGGCCCCGCTCCAGCGCCTGACGGGTGTGCTTGAGGACGTCGTCGGAGACGTCGAAGGACTTCTCCGGGTCGAAGCCGAGGACGCGCTTGGTGGCCGCGACCTCGTCGGCGCCGAGCGCCGAGCCGTGCGCGGCCTCGGTGTTCTGCGCGTTCGGCGCGGGCCAGGCGATGATCGAGCGCATCGCGATGAACGACGGCTTGTTCGTCACCTTCTTCGCGGCCTCGATCGCGTTGTAGATGGCGTGCGGGTCCAGGTCGCCGTCCGGCTTCGGGGCGACGCGCTGGACGTGCCAGCCGTAGGCCTCGTAGCGCTTGACGGTGTCCTCGGAGACCGCGGTCTCGGTGTCGCCCTCGATGGAGATGTGGTTGTCGTCCCACAGGAGGATGAGGTTGCCGAGCTCCTGGTGGCCGGCGAGCGAGGACGCCTCCCCGGAGATGCCCTCCTGGAGACAGCCGTCACCGGCGATCGCGAAGATGTAGTGGTCGAACGGGGACTCGCCCTGCGGGGCGTCCGGGTCGAACAGACCGCGCTCGTAGCGGGCGGCCATGGCCATGCCCACCGCGTTGGCGACACCCTGGCCCAGCGGGCCGGTCGTCGTCTCCACTCCGGTGGTGTGGCCGTACTCGGGGTGACCCGGAGTCTTGGAGCCCCAGGTGCGGAACGCTTCCAGGTCGGCCAGCTCAAGGCCGAAACCGGCCAGATAGAGCTGCGTGTAGAGGGTCAGGGACGAGTGGCCGGCGGACAGCACGAACCGGTCGCGCCCCACCCAGTCGGCGTCGGCGGGGTCGTGCCGCATCACCTTCTGGAAGAGGGTGTAGGCGGCGGGCGCGAGGCTCATGGCCGTACCGGGATGGCCGTTACCGACCTTCTGTACGGCATCGGCGGCCAGGACGCGGGCGGTGTCCACGGCCCGCTGGTCCAACTCGGTCCACTCGAGGTCTGTGGTGGTCGGCTTGGTGCTCACCCTGAGTCAGGGCTCCTCTCCACATGTCACACATGTCGGATGCCGGTGCACTTGGCGCCCACCGGCCGTTGTCGAGCCTACCCCCGTAAGAACGTGCATTTTTTCGAGTCATTCCAGACTGCCGGGACTCTCGGGGATCCGCCTCCCGACTGGCCCGTTTCGTATTCGGCAACTGAATACGGAGGTGCTCGTTCGAGTGCTCAACAGAGTGCTGATCAGCTCTTCCGGGGGTGCTGCCCAACACGACCCCACCCCCGCGAATGTCCGGGTCTGGGCAACGTCTACAGTGGCGTGGTACGCGCGAGCCTTTACGGGGAGTTCACACCCCGAGGCTTGCTGGGATGTCTCTGTCAGGGGTGTGCGTGACGGCCGTTGAATCCCGTCCAGCGGGGATTGTCGGGGCGAGTCAGAGCCCGAGCCGGCGGCCGATCGGGGCCCGGGTCATGGCGTTCGTGGCGCTGACCAAGCCGCGGATCATCGAGCTGCTGCTGATCACCACCGTTCCGGTGATGTTCCTGGCCCAGCAGGGTGTGCCCGACCTCAAGCTGGTCCTTCTCACCTGCCTCGGCGGCTATCTCTCCGCCGGTGGCGCGAACGCGCTCAACATGTACATCGACCGCGACATCGACGCGCTCATGGACCGCACCTCGCAGCGCCCTCTCGTCACCGGGATGGTCAGCCCCCGCGAGTGCCTCGCCTTCGGCATCACCCTCGCCGTCGTCTCGACACTCCTGTTCGGCCTGACCGTCAACTGGCTGTCCGCGTGGCTGGCGCTCGGAGCGCTCCTCTTCTACGTCGTCGTCTACACGATGATCCTCAAACGACGTACCTCGCAGAACATCGTGTGGGGCGGAATCGCCGGCTGCCTGCCCGTCCTCATCGGCTGGTCGGCCGTGAAGGACTCCATGTCCTGGGCCCCGATCATTCTCTTCCTCGTCATGTTCTTCTGGACGCCGCCGCACTACTGGCCGCTCTCCATGAAGGTCAAGGACGACTACGCGCGCGTGGGCGTGCCGATGCTCCCGGTCGTCGCCTCCAACAAGGTGGTCGCCCGGCAGATCGTGATCTACAGCTGGGTCATGGTCGCGGTCTCCCTGCTCCTCACGCCCCTCGGCTACACCGGCTGGTTCTACACCCTGGTCGCGCTGCTGGCCGGCGGCTTCTGGCTCTGGGAGGCGCACGGCCTCCAGAACCGCGCCAAGGCCGAGGTGACGGGCGGCAAGCTCAAGGAGATGCGGCTCTTCCACTGGTCGATCACCTATGTGTCGATCCTCTTCGTGGCGATCGCGGTCGACCCCTTCCTGCGATAGGCCTGAGGCAGGAGTCACTCCCCCCGCCCGTCGCCGCCCGGTCTACCCGTCGGTAGCATCCTGGCCATGGCAGACACGCAGCAGGTTGACGCGAAGGCCGAGCGCCAGGTGGCCCGCCTCGCCAAGCAGATCGGCACCTTCTCCAAGGCGCACGGCGGGGCCGAGGGCCAGGTCGCGTACATCGGGGAACGCGGCGCCCGCATCGTCCTCGTCGGCGAGGACGGCGGCTGGGGCGACCTGGTGGCGACGTCGTACGAGATCGCCCAGCAGGCCGTGGAGAAGTCCGGCATCACCGTCCACGAGTCCTTCGACGGCGAGTTCGCGGCGAAGGTGACGACCGGGCGGTACGAGTGGAAGCGGATGGCGGGCATCCAGGTGGGCGGCCCGAGCAACGGCTGACGACTGGGCGCCCCCTCACACGGGGTGCGTACGAGCAACACCTCACACCCGGTTCACCCGTTAGGACCTGAGGAGCGCAAGGTCCAGCCATGGGGAGCCCGGATGATCGAAACGCCGTCCCTCGTGGACCAGTACTGCCACGGCGTACTGAGAACGGAGCTGGGCCTCGGCACCTTCGAGGCCCAACTCGCCCGCACCGAGGGCCCACCCGCCCCCGGCACCACCCTCTTCGACACCCAGACCGGATTCGCCGTACGGCGCTGGTGCCCGCCCCTGCTGGGCCTGGAGCCGCACTGTCCGCCCGCCCGCTATCTGGCCCGGCGCCGTGAACTGGGCGTACTGGAAGCGGGTCGCAGGCTGCTGCGCGGCAGTGGCATCACGACGTATCTGATCGACACGGGTCTGCCCGGCGACCTCACCGGCCCCGCCGAGATGGCGACGGCCGGGCAGGCGGACGCGCGGGAGATCGTCCGCCTGGAACTCCTCGCGGAACAGGTCGCCGACACCTCCGGCACCGTCGAGTCCTTCCTCGCCAACCTCGCCGAGTCGGTGCACGGCGCCGCAGCCGGCGCGGTGGCCTTCACGTCCGTGGCGGGCGTACGCCACGGCCTCGCGCTCGCGCCCGAACCCCCCGGCCCGGGCGAGGTCCGGGGCGCGGCGGGCCGCTGGCTGGCGGGCCGCAGGGTCGGCGGCGCGCTGAGCGATCCCGTACTCCTACGACACCTGCTGTGGATCGCCGTGGCGTCCGGGCTGCCCCTCCAACTCCACGCGGGACTCGGCGAACCGGGCCTGCGGATCGACCGCACCGACCCCGTCCTGCTCACCGACTTCGTGCGCGCGACGGCCGGGCTCGGCACCGACCTCGTGCTGCTGCACAGCTACCCGTACCACCGGCACGCGGCCCATCTCGCGGGCGTCTTCCCGCACGTCTACGCCGACTCCGGTGCCGCCCTCGTCCGCACCGGAGCCCGGGCCGCGACCGTGCTCGCCGAGATCCTGGAGCTGGCCCCCTTCGGGAAGATCCTGTTCTCCAGCGGGGCCCACGGGCTGCCCGAACTGCATGTGGTGGGCGCCCGGTTGTTCCGCGAGGCGCTCGGGCGGGTGCTCGGGAACTGGGTCGCCGAGGGGGCCTGGTCGCCGGCCGACGCGCAGCGGGTCGCGGGAATGATCGCGGTCGGCAACGCCAAACGGGTGTACGGGCTGGAGTGAGCTGTACAGACTGGGTCAATGCCGACCGACGCGTTGCTCGACCGCTTCCTGAACGAACTGGCCCCCCTGAAGCCCCTCGCCGTGTGGGCCCACGGTTCGCTCGCCGGGGGCGACTACCAGGAGGGGCGCAGCGACCTGGACCTGATAGCCATCGTGGACCATCCCCTCAAGCCGAGCACCGCCCGCCAACTCGTCGCCCTGCACCGGGGGTTGCGCACCGCCCCCCTCGCGACCCACCTGCACTGCAGCTACCTCGCCCCCGGCACCCAGGACGCCCCGAACCAGCGCCACCTGACCTGGGCCCACGATCACGTCACCCGCCGTCCGGTCACGCCCGTGACCCGGCGTGAACTGCACGACTTCGGGCGGGTGTTGCAGGGCGGATCACCGAAGGAACTGCTGCCGGAGGTGACGGACCAGGAGCTGGGCGAGTTCGTCGTACGCGACCAGCGGGAGTTCTGGCGGCCCGCTGTCGACAAGGCGCACCTCTGGCACCAGGACATCTGGGTCGACCTGGGCCTGACCACCTTCGCCCGCGCGACCGTCACCCGACGGGAGGGCCGCCTGATCACCAAGCGCGAGGCCCTCGACCTACTGCCCGGCCTCGGGGCCCCGGCGGAGGTCGTGGAGGACGTCGTACGACGGCGTTACGACGATCCGGTACCGTCCTCGGCCCGCTCCGGGGAGGGCGACTGGCCCGACCGCCGGGCGAAGCTGACCCGGGCCTATCTCGGCCCGGCGATCGACGAGTTGGTCACCCGCTACGGGTGACTCACGCGCGCGTGGGCAGCGTCTGTTCCACCGAGGGACCCGGCAGGTCCGCCACGACCGCCGGCCGCTCGCGCAGCGACAGCAGCACCCGCAGCACCCCGATCCACACCAGGCAGGAGCCGAGCATGTGGACGGCGACCAGAGCCTCGGGGAGGTTCGTGAAGTACTGGACGTAACCGACGACACCCTGGGAGAGCAGGATCAGGAACAGCTCGCGAGTGCGGTCCAGGGGGCCCTTGGGGGCGTCGACCGCCTTGAGGACGAACCACAGGGCGAACGTCAGCGTGACCACGATCCAGGCGAGCACCGCGTGCAGCTTGGCGACCGTCTCCCAGTCGATCGGGATCCGGTCGACCTCCTTGGAGTCACCGGCATGCGGCCCCGCACCGGTCACGACGGTACCGACCGCGATCAGCAGCACGGAGGCCGTGACCAGGAACCACACCAACTGCTGCACGGCCTTGCCGACCAGCGGCTTGGCCTCCGCGTCGCCCTCCCGGCTGCGCTGCCACATCAGCGTGGCGACCGCGATCAGCCCCGAGGAGAGCAGGAAGTGGGCCGCGACCGTGTACGGGTTGAGGCCGACCAGCACCACGATCCCGCCCAGGATCGCGTTGCTCATCACGATCCAGAACTGCGCCCAGCCCAGCCGGGTGAGGGAGCGGCGGTACGGCTTCTCCGAGCGCGCGGCGATGATCGCCCAGCCGACGGCGGCGCACAGCACGTACGTCAGCATCCGGTTGCCGAACTCGATGGCACCGTGGAAGCCCATCGCGCTCGTCGTCGTCAGCGAGTCGTCCGTGCACTTGGGCCAGGTCGGGCAGCCGAGCCCCGACCCCGTCAGCCGCACGGCACCGCCGGTGACCACGATGACCACCGACATCACGAGCGCGGCGAGAGCCGCCCGCCGAACCGTCCGGGGATCCGGGGTCCAGCGTGCGGCTATGAAGGCGAGGGGGTTGCGCGCGGCGGAGACGATGTCGGCGCGGGTCACGTTTGGCACGGGGTCCATCGTAGGGGGGTGCTTGTGCACGCTTTCACGAGGGTCCCCGGCGCCGGACTACGGCGCCTACTCCCAGCGGAAGAACGCCCCCGCCGCCCCCAGCCCCGCAACCGCCCACACCCCCAGAATCCCCAGGTCCCCCCACGGCATCCCCGCCCCGTGCTGCAACACGTCCCTCAGTCCGTCCGACAGCGCCGAGATCGGCAGCAACCCCAGCACGTCCTGCACCCCCGCCGGATACTTGTCCATCGGCACGATCACCCCGCCGCCGACCAGGAGCAGCAGGAACACCAGGTTCGCGGCGGCGAGGGTGGCCTCCGCCTTCAGGGTGCCCGCCATCAGGAGGCCGAGGCCGGAGAAGGCCGCCGTGCCGAGGATCAGGAGCAGGAACACCGCGAAGGGGTTGCCGTGCGGGGACCAGCCCAGGGCGAACGCGATCGCCGTCAGCAGGACGATCTGGAGGACCTCCGTCACGAGCACCGACGCCGTCTTCGCGGTCATCAGGCCCCAGCGGGGGAGCGGGGAGGACGCGAGGCGCTTCAGGACGCCGTAGCGGCGCTCGAAGCCCGTCGCGATGGCCTGGCCCGTGAACGCCGTCGACATCACGGCGAGGGCGAGGATGCCGGGGGCGAGGAAGTCGACGGACTTGCCCTTGCCGGTGTCGACGATGTCCACCGAGCTGAAGAGGACCAGGAGGAGAGTGGGGATGACCACCGTCAACAGGAGCTGTTCGCCGTTGCGTAGGAGCATCTTCGTCTCTAGGGCCGCCTGTGCCGCGATCATGCGGGGGAGGGGGGCCGCCCCGGGCTGCGGGGCGTACGTCCCCGGAACAGTCGTGCTCATGAACGCAGCTCCTTGCCGGTCAGCTCCAGGAAAACGTCCTCCAGGGTGTGCCGTTCGACCGAGATCTTCTCCGGCATCACCCCGTGCTGCGCGCACCACGAGGTGACCGTGGCGAGCAGTTGAGGGTCGACCTTGCCGCCGACGCGGTAGGAGCCCGGGGTCAGTTCGGCGGCCGTGGAGTCGGCCGGGAGGGCCTTCAGCAGGGAGCCGACGTCCAGGCCGGGGCGGCCGGTGAAGCGGAGGGTGTTCTCGGCGCCGCCGCGGCACAGCTCCTCGGGGGAGCCGTGCGCGATGACCTTGCCGGCGTCGATGATCGCGACGTCGTCGGCGAGTTGCTCGGCCTCGTCCATGTGGTGGGTCGTGAGGATGACCGAGACGCCGTCCGCGCGGAGGTCGCGGACCAGGTCCCAGGTCGCGCGGCGGGCCTGCGGGTCGAGGCCCGCGGTCGGCTCGTCGAGGAAGACCAGTTCGGGGCGGCCCACGACGGCCATCGCCAGCGCGAGGCGCTGCTGCTGGCCGCCGGAGAGACGGCGGTACGTCGTGCGGCCGCAACTGCCGAGCCCCAGGCGCTCGATGAGGGCGTCCACGTCCAGCGGGTGCGCGTGCAGCTTGGCGATGTGGCGGAGCATCTCGTCGGCGCGGGCGCCCGAGTAGACACCGCCGGACTGGAGCATCACGCCGATTCTGGGGCGCAGCGCGGCGGACTCGCGGACCGGGTCGAGGCCCAGGACGCGCACCGTGCCGGAGTCCGGCTTCCGGTACCCCTCGCAGGTCTCGACCGTGGTCGTCTTGCCCGCCCCGTTGGGGCCCAGTACCGCCGTGACACCCGTCGTGGCCACCAGGTCGAGGCCGTTCACCGCGGTCTTCGTGCCGTACCGCTTCACCAGGGCCTGGACCTGGAGCACGGGCTCGCTTCGCATGGGCCCGAGTCTAGGTAGGCCGACCTTGCCTCAGAGCGGCGGGTGCAGGATCTCCTCCTCACGGGGACGGTGCAGGGGGAGCCAGCGCTCGGCGTAGGCCACGGCGTCGCCCACCGGGAACAGCCGCACGTCGGCCGCGCCCGCCTTTCCCCGTACGACGGGACGGTCCCGTTCGAAGTCGTGGCCCAGTTCGTCGAAGCGGTCGGAGGAGATCGACACCTCGGTCACCGTCTCCCAGCCGTCCGGGCCGGGGCGGCCGAGCGCGACCAGCGGGGACGGCACGCGGTACTCGGCGAGATGGAAGCTCGTGCAGCTGTCGTAGCCCGCGCCGAGCAGCAGCACGCGCGCGTGGAGGCCCTCAAGGCGGGCCAGCGGGCTGCGCTCGCCGAGCCGGCAGTCGGTGGCGTGGCCTTCGAGGATCTCGGCGGCGTGCGGGCCGAGCGCCGCGAAGGAGGTCTGCGGGTGCGCGGAGCGCAGGGCGCCGGGCCAGGTGCGGACGGTCTCCGGGACGACGCCCACACCGAGCGAGGGCGTGACGAGGGGGTCGTAGGGCGGCATGGCGGTGCGGATGGTGTCCCACCATTCGCGGGGGACCGGCGGGTTTCCCCAGTGGGCCGGGTCCGAGAGGTCGGCGGTCTGGGTGGGGACCACGAGGGTGCCGTCCGGGCCGAGGGTGTCGAGGAGTCCGTGGACCACCGCCACGGCGCCTCCGCAGACCCATCCGAGGGAGCTCAGGGAGGTGTGCGCGAGGAGGATCTCGCCGGGGCGCACGCCCAGCTCGCGCAGGTCTGCGGCGAGGCTGTCCCGGGTGACAAGTGGGCCGGTGGGAGGGGGTGCGGGCATGGTCGTGGAGTCTCCCGGAAGGGGGTCGGCGGCGCCACCCGATTGATCGATCAAAGATCGTTTCCGCAGGTCAGATTAGGTATACCTAAGTGACGCAGCGCACCGCCGGGTGGCCGGGGCGCGGGTTGCCTGCCTCTGAGGAATTACGCAACAATGGCGTTGTGAAAAACGTTGGCGAGGCTCCGCAGGAGGAACTCGCGACCGGTGAGCGGTCCACCCGCAACCGTGTCGCGCGCTCCATCCTGGACCACGGCCCGTCGACCGTGACCGACCTCGCCGGCCGGCTGGGACTGACCCAGGCCGCCGTACGCCGTCATCTCGACGCACTCGTCGCCGACGACGTCGTGGAAGCACGTGAGCAGCGGGTCTACGGAGCGCGCACGCGCGGCCGGCCCGCCAAGGTGTTCGCCCTGACCGACTGCGGCCGGGACGCCTTCGACCAGTCCTACGACAAGCTCGCCGCCGACGCGCTGCGCTGGATCGCCACGCACAGCGGCGGGGACGAGGCGGTCGTCGCCTTCGCCCGCGACCGCATGGCCGCCCAGGCCATCGCCTACCGCAAGGTCGTCGAGGCCGCCGCCCCGGAGAACCGCGCGGAAGCGCTGGCCAAGGCCCTGAGCGCGGACGGGTACGCTGCTACGGCGCGTAGCGCACCGGTCGGTGAGCAGCTCTGCCAGCACCACTGCCCGGTCGCCCATGTCGCCGAGCAGTTCCCGCAACTGTGCGAGGCGGAGACAGAGCTCTTCTCCCAGCTGCTCGGCACCCATGTCCAGCGACTGGCGACCATCGCCCACGGCGACGGTGTGTGCACCACGTTCATCCCAAAGATTTCCCATACCGCATCTGACACATCTGCAAGTACCGCCGGGAGGAACCCCGCATGACGCTCCCCATCGAGGAGACTGCCCACCCCGAGCTCGAGGGTCTGGGTACGTACGAATACGGCTGGGCCGACTCCGACGTGGCCGGTGCCTCCGCCAAGCGCGGCATCAACGAGGACGTCGTCCGGGACATCTCCGGCAAGAAGAGCGAGCCGGAGTGGATGACCAAGCTCCGCCTCAAGGGCCTGCGCCTGTTCGAGAAGAAGCCCATGCCGAACTGGGGCTCAGACCTCTCCGGCATCGACTTCGACAACATCAAGTACTTCGTGCGCTCCACGGAGAAGCAGGCGGAGTCCTGGGAGGACCTGCCCGAGGACATCAAGAACACGTACGACAAGCTCGGCATCCCCGAGGCGGAGAAGCAGCGCCTCGTCGCCGGTGTCGCGGCCCAGTACGAGTCCGAGGTCGTCTACCACCAGATCCGTGAGGACCTGGAGGAGCAGGGCGTCATCTTCCTCGACACCGACACCGCGCTGAAGGAGCACCCGGAGCTCTTCAAGGAGTACTTCGGCACCGTCATCCCGGTCGGCGACAACAAGTTCGCGTCGCTCAACACGGCCGTGTGGTCCGGCGGTTCCTTCATCTACGTCCCCAAGGGCGTGCACGTCGAGATCCCGCTCCAGGCCTACTTCCGCATCAACACGGAGAACATGGGCCAGTTCGAGCGGACCCTGATCATCGTCGACGAGGGTGCCTATGTGCACTACGTCGAGGGTTGTACGGCGCCGATCTACAAGTCGGACTCGCTGCACTCCGCGGTCGTCGAGATCATCGTCAAGAAGAACGCCCGCTGCCGCTACACGACCATCCAGAACTGGTCGAACAACGTCTACAACCTGGTCACCAAGCGCGCCGTGGCGTACGAGGGCGCGACCATGGAGTGGATCGACGGCAACATCGGCTCCAAGGTGACGATGAAGTACCCGGCCGTCTACCTGATGGGCGAGCACGCCAAGGGCGAGACCCTCTCCATCGCCTTCGCGGGCGAGGGCCAGCACCAGGACGCCGGCTCCAAGATGGTCCACATGGCGCCGAACACGTCGTCCAACATCGTGTCGAAGTCCGTGGCGCGTGGTGGCGGTCGTACGTCCTACCGCGGTCTCGTCGAGATCGGTGAGGGCGCCCACGGCTCCAAGTCGAACGTGCTGTGCGACGCGCTGCTCGTCGACACGATCTCCCGCTCCGACACGTACCCGTACGTCGACGTCCGCGAGGACGACGTGTCCATGGGCCACGAGGCGACCGTCTCCAAGGTCTCCGAGGACCAGCTCTTCTACCTGATGAGCCGCGGTCTGACCGAGTTCGAGGCGATGGCGATGATCGTGCGCGGCTTCGTCGAGCCGATCGCGAAGGAGCTGCCCATGGAGTACGCCCTTGAGCTCAACCGGCTGATCGAGCTCCAGATGGAAGGCGCGGTCGGCTGACCCCGCCCCATCGGTCAGCACACTTCTTGACTTCAGAAAGCGAGCACTACGACAGCCATGGCTGAGGCTCAGAACTCCAGGGTGGGGTCCTCCACCACCGCCGGATCGATCGCGGTGGCCGCCGAGTCGACCGTCGCCACGCGCATGAGCGCGCCCCCTTCCTTCGACGTGGCGGACTTCCCGGTCCCCCACGGCCGCGAGGAGGAGTGGCGGTTCACCCCGCTGGAGCGCCTGCGCGGGCTGCACGACGGCACCGCGGTCGCCACCGGCGAGGGCGTCAAGGTCGACGTCCAGGCCCCCGAGGGCGTCACCGTCGAGACCGTGGGCCGCGAGGACGCGCGCCTCGGCAGGGCGGGCACCCCCGTGGACCGCGTCGCCGCCCAGGCGTACTCGGCGTTCGAGAAGGCCGGCGTGATCACCGTCCCCAAGGAGACGGTCCTCACCGAGCCGATCCGGATCGCCGTGCACGGCGAGGGCGGGGTCGCCTATGGCCACCAGGTGATCGAGCTGGGAACCTTCGCCGAGGCCGTCGTCGTCATCGACCACACCGGTGACGCGGTCCTCGCCGCCAACGTCGACTACGTCATCGGCGACGGCGCCAGGCTGACCGTCGTCTCCGTCCAGGACTGGGACGACAAGGCCGTGCACGTCGGCCAGCACAACGCCCTGATCGGCCGGGACGCCACGTTCAAGTCGTTCGTCGTCACCTTCGGCGGCGATGTCGTACGACTGCACCCGCGCGTGGCCTACGCCGGACCCGGCGGCGAGGCCGAGCTGTTCGGCCTGTACTTCACGGACGCCGGCCAGCACCAGGAGCACCGCCTCCTGGTCGACCACAACACCCCGCACTGCAAGTCGAACGTCATGTACAAGGGCGCGCTGCAGGGCGAGGGCGCCCACGCGGTGTGGATCGGCGACGTGCTCATCGAGGCCAAGGCCGAGGGCACGGACACGTACGAGATGAACCGCAACCTCGTGCTGACCGACGGTGCCCGGGTCGACTCCGTGCCGAACCTGGAGATCGAGACCGGCGAGATCGTCGGCGCCGGACACGCCTCCGCGACCGGCCGCTTCGACGACGAGCAGCTCTTCTACCTGATGGCCCGCGGCATCCCCGCCGACGACGCCCGACGCCTGGTGGTCCGCGGCTTCTTCGCCGAACTGGTCCAGCAGATCGGTGTCGCCGACATCGAGGAGCGGCTGCTGGAGAAGATCGACGCGGAGCTGGAGGCGTCGGTCTGATGTCGGCCTTCCACGCCTCTCAATTTCTTCGGGCCTGCGCGCTGAGCGAGCTGGAGGAGGACACCCCGAAGCGGGTGGAACTCGACGGCACGCCGGTCTCGGTCGTGAAGACCGAGGGGGAGGTGTTCGCGATCAACGACATCTGCTCGCACGCGAACGTCTCGCTCTCCGAGGGCGAGGTCGAGGACTGCCAGATCGAGTGCTGGCTGCACGGCTCCGCGTTCGACCTGCGCACCGGCAAGCCGTCCGGCCTGCCCGCCACCCGCCCCGTACCCGTATACCCCGTAAAGATCGAAGGGGACGACGTGCTCGTCTCCCTCACCCAGGAGTCCTGAGGAACCCATGGCAACGCTTGAAATCCACGACCTGCACGTCACCGTCGAGGCCGACAACGCCACGAAGGAGATCCTCAAGGGCGTCGACCTCACCGTGAAGCAGGGCGAGACCCACGCCATCATGGGCCCGAACGGCTCCGGCAAGTCGACCCTCGCCTACTCGCTCGCGGGCCACCCGAAGTACACGATCACCGGCGGCACCGTCACCCTCGACGGCGAGGACGTCCTGGAGATGTCCGTCGACGAGCGCGCCCGCGCCGGCCTGTTCCTCGCGATGCAGTACCCGGTCGAGGTCCCCGGTGTGTCGGTCTCCAACTTCCTCCGTACGTCCGCCACCGCCGTCCGCGGTGAGGCCCCCAAGCTGCGTACCTGGGTGAAGGAGGTCCGGGAGACCATGGAGCGCCTCTCCATGGACCCCTCCTTCGCCGAGCGCAACGTCAACGAGGGCTTCTCCGGCGGTGAGAAGAAGCGTCACGAGATCCTTCAGCTGGAGCTGCTCAAGCCGAAGATCGCGATCCTCGACGAGACGGACTCCGGCCTGGACGTCGACGCCCTGCGCGTCGTCTCCGAGGGCGTCAACCGCGTCCGTGAGACCGGCGAGGTCGGCACCCTGCTGATCACGCACTACACGCGCATCCTGCGCTACATCAAGCCCGACTTCGTGCACGTCTTCTCCGGCGGCAGGATCGTCGAGTCCGGCGGCGCCGAACTGGCCGACAAGCTGGAGAACGAGGGCTACGAGGCCTACACCGCGAAGGGTGGCGTATCCGCGTGACGCAACTGCCGGGCCTCCTCGACACAGAGGCGATCCGCAAGGACTTCCCCATCCTGGACCGCACGGTCCACGACGGCCGGAAGCTCGTGTACCTGGACAACGCGGCGACCTCGCAGAAGCCGCGCCAGGTCCTCGACGCCCTGAACGAGTACTACGAGCGCTACAACGCCAACGTCCACCGCGGTGTGCATGTGCTCGCCGAGGAGGCCACGGCGCTGTACGAGGGCGCGCGGGACAAGGTCGCCGCGTTCATCAACGCGCCCTCCCGCGACGAGGTGATCTTCACCAAGAACGCCTCCGAGTCGCTCAACCTCGTGGCGAACATGCTGGGCTGGGCCGACGAGCCCTACCGCGTGGACCACGAGACCGAGATCGTCATCACGGAGATGGAGCACCACTCCAACATCGTGCCGTGGCAGCTGCTCTCGCAGCGCACGGGCGCGAAGCTGAAGTGGTTCGGCCTCACGGACGACGGCCGGCTGGACCTGTCGAACATAGACGAGGTCATCACCGAGAAGACGAAGATCGTCTCCTTCGTGCTGGTCTCCAACATCCTCGGCACGGTCAACCCGGTCGAGAAGATCGTGCGCCGCGCGCAGGAGGTCGGGGCCCTGGTCCTGATCGACGCCTCGCAGGCCGCGCCGCACATGCCGCTGGACGTCCAGGCGCTCCAGGCGGACTTCGTGGCCTTCACCGGCCACAAGATGTGCGGCCCGACCGGCATCGGCGTCCTCTGGGGCCGCCAGGAGCTGCTGGAGGACCTGCCCCCGTTCCTCGGCGGCGGCGAGATGATCGAGACCGTGTCGATGCACTCGTCGACGTACGCCCCCGCCCCGCACAAGTTCGAGGCGGGCACCCCGCCGATCGCCCAGGCGGTCGGTCTCGGCGCGGCGATCGACTACCTGTCGGCGATCGGCATGGACAAGATCCTCGCCCATGAGCACGCGCTGACCGAGTACGCGGTGAAGCGCCTGCTGGACGTCCCCGACCTGAAGATCATCGGCCCCACCACGGCCGAGGACCGGGGCGCGGCGATCTCCTTCACGCTCGGCGACATCCACCCGCACGACGTGGGCCAGGTCCTCGACGAGGAGGGCATCGCGGTCCGGGTCGGACACCACTGCGCACGCCCCGTCTGCCTGCGCTACGGAATTCCTGCGACCACGCGAGCGTCGTTCTATCTGTACTCCACGCCGGCCGAGATCGACGCACTGGTCGACGGCTTGGAGCACGTACGGAACTTCTTCGGTTAAGGGACGTGAGCTGAGACCGTGAAGCTTGATTCGATGTACCAGGAAGTCATCCTGGACCACTACAAGCACCCGCACGGGCGGGGCTTGCGGGATGGCGACGCCGAGGTGCACCACGTCAACCCGACGTGCGGCGACGAGATCACGCTGCGCGTGAAGTACGACGGCGAGCAGATCACCGACATCTCCTACGAGGGCCAGGGCTGCTCCATCAGCCAGGCCTCGGCCTCCGTACTGAACGACCTCCTCGTCGGCAAGGAGCTGTCCGAGGCGCGGAAGATCCAGGAGACCTTCCTGGAGCTGATGCAGTCCAAGGGCCGCATCGAGCCCGACGACGACATGGAGGAGGTGCTGGAGGACGCGGTCGCGTTCGCCGGTGTCTCCAAGTACCCGGCACGGGTGAAGTGCGCCCTCCTCAGCTGGATGGCGTGGAAGGACGCGACGGCCCAGGCCCTGGGCGGAGCCGAAGCCGAAAGGAAGACGGCATGAGCGAGACCATCGAGATCAAGCCCGCCTCCGAGGAGGAGGTCCGCGAGGCCCTGCTCGACGTGGTCGACCCCGAACTGGGCATCGACGTCGTCAACCTCGGCCTCATCTACGGCGTGCACATCGACGACGCGAACATCGCGACCATCGACATGACGCTCACCTCGGCGGCCTGCCCGCTGACGGACGTCATCGAGGACCAGGCCAAGTCCGCCACGGACGGCCTCGTCAACGAGCTCCGTATCAACTGGGTCTGGATGCCGCCGTGGGGCCCGGACAAGATCACGGACGACGGACGCGAGCAGCTACGCGCGCTGGGCTTCAACGTCTGAGCCCTCGGGTTCTTTTGGGACCACCGGAAACGGCCATACCTTTCGGGTATGGCCGTTTCGCTGCATCACGTAGTCATCGACACGCACGATCTGCCGGGGCTCGCCCGCTTCTGGTGCGGGGTGCTGGACTGGCGGATCCTGTCCGAGAAGGAACGCGAAGTCGTCATCGGGCCGGGGGAGTTCGCGGAGACCGGCATCTGCTTCATGCCGGTGAGCGGGCCGAAGACCGTGAAGAACCGACTCCACTTCGACCTCGCTCCCGACGACCAGGACGCCGAGGTGGAGCGGATCCTCGCGCTCGGTGCGCGGCGGGTCGACATCGGGCAGAGCGAGACCGTGGGCTGGGTGGTCCTCGCCGACCCGGAGGGCAACGAGTTCTGCGTACTGCGGCCCAAGGCCTCGCTGATCGCCTTTCGTCGAGCCGCGGCTAGCTGAGCCCGGCCACCAGCCGGAACGCCGAGTCCGCCCGGAACAGGCTGCTGTTCTGGTACTGGTCCAGCTTGAGCTGGAAGTTCTGGTGACGCAGATAGCGGCCCGGGTAGTTGACCGACTCCAGCATCACGGCGCCCGAGTAGGACGAGGTGCGGGGGCAGAAGGTGGCGTCCTGCTTGAAGAGGGCCGAGCCGTCGTTGCGTTCCGCGCGCAGGATGAAGTTGCGGTGGCGGAGATAGCTGCCGTCGGTCGTCGTGAACGAGTAACAGGAGCTGTTGGCAAGGCCCTTGACCACTTTGAAGGTCGAGGCGCGGCGGGCCGCGGTGGAGCCGGCCGGGTTGAGCTTCACGTAGTCGCCGCTCACCTGCCAGTACCGGTCCGGGTAGTTCACCGAGCGGACCGACTTCCAGGTGGACGAGGTACTCGACGAGCCGCCGGACCCGGACGAGCCGGACGATCCTCCCGAGCCCGACGAGGACGAACCGCCGTGCGACGACGCCGACTTGGACGGTGCGGGCGCCTTCGCGGAGGGTGCGGAGCTCTGCTCGGCGGCGGTGGCCGACGCGGAGGGCGACTTCGTGGCGGCCGGTGAGTGCGCGTCGGGTGTGGGCGTGTCCGTCTTCGACGGCGAGGCGAACGAGAGCAGCCCGGGACCGTCCGCTCCGATCGACGACGGGTCCGTCGCCGCCTTGGTGCGTGGCGTGTCGTCAGGTTGCTTGTCCATGATGACGACCGCCGTGGCGCACACGGCGATCGTGGTGAGGGCGAGTGCCCCGGCCAGCCAGAGCCGGCGGGTTCCGGGGGCCCGGGAGCTGTCGGGGGTCCAGCCGTTCTCCCAGGAGGTGTGGTGCGGGGGAGGGTGCTGGGATGTGTTGTCTGGCATGCGCTGTTCCTCCAGCGGAGCCCATGGCGACGGCCGTGGCCGTGAAAACCAGGTGAGTGAACGGTGAAACAGTAGTGGAGCGAGAGGGCTGTGAGCAGCCGTTTCAGTGAGCGGTTTCTACGAGTTCCGAGGTCGGCGTGCGACGTATGGGACGTCACCTCTCATTCCTCGTGCACTTTTATCAACTCCGCTGTGAACTCCGCTATCAACTCCGCGCGGAACAGGGCCACTTGGGCGAGCTCCGCGCCTCGACCGAAGTTATGCCGCCGTCATGGGCGGGCTGCTCCGTCCGCCGTTATGTACACTCGTACACATGGGATTCCTGATGCTCCTCACGGCGATCGCCGCGGAGGTGGGCGGCACCACCGCCATGAAGTTCAGCCACGGCTTCAGCCGGCTGTGGCCGTCGGTCCTCACGGTTGTCGGATACGTGCTCTCCTTCGCCCTGCTCGCACAGACCCTGAAGTCCATGTCGGTCGGCACGGCCTACGCGATCTGGGCCGGCCTCGGCACCGCCGCCATCGTGGGCATCGGGACGGTGTTCCTGGGCGAGGGGATGACCTTCGCGAAGGCCGCCGGCATCGCGCTGATCATCATCGGGGTGGTCGTCCTCAACCTGGGCGGCGCGCACTGATGGCCCGGCGTCACGACCCCGAGCGGCGCCAGCGGATCATCGACGCGGCGATCCGGGTCGTAGGGCAGAAGGGCATCGCGGGACTGAGCCACCGCTCGGTCGCCGCCGAGGCCGATGTCCCGCTCGGTTCGACGACGTACCACTTCACGACCCTCGACGAACTGATGGTCGCCGCCCTGCGCCAGGCCAACGAGGGCTTCGCCAAGGTGATCGCCGCGCGCGGCGGCCTGGAGGACCCGCGCACCGACCTGGCCGGAGAACTGGCCGGCTGGATGGGCGAGTGGCTCGCGGGCGACCGCACGGGCGTCGAGCTGGAGTACGAGCTGTACCTCGCCGCCCTGCGCCGCCCCGCCCTGCGCCCCGTCGCCGACGAGTGGGCCCGCGACCTCGCCGACCAACTGTCCCGCCGGACGGACCCGGTGACCGCGAGGGCACTGGTCGCGCTGATGGACGGCATCTGTCTCCAGGTACTGCTGACGGACGCGGCGTACGACGAGGGGTTCGCGCGGGAGGTACTGGGACGGGTGATTCCCTGAGGGGAGGCGCGGGGCGGGAGGGGAGACGGGCGCGTGGTGGCTGGCGACGGCCGTGTGACGGCCTGTGGTTGTCGGTCTGGGGCCTGGGCCGTGGCGGCCGGTGACCTGCGCCTGTCGGTCTGGGGCCTATGTCGTGGCGGCCTGTGGCTGTTGGTCTCCGGCCTGGGCCGTGGCGGCCGGTGACCTGCGCCTGTCGGTCTGGGGCCTGGGTCGTGGCGGCCTGTGGCTGTTGGTCCCCGGCCTGGGCCGTGGCGGCTGGTGAACTGGGCCTGTCGGTCCGGGGACTGGGCCCTGGGGGTCGGTGGCCGTCGCGCGGCGGCTTGTGGTTGTCGGTCTGGGGCCTGGGTGTGGCGGCTGGTGGCCGCTGTGTGGTGACCTGTGGCCGTCGGTCTGAGATCTGGCCGTGGCGGCTGGTGACCGCCGCGCGGTGACTCGCGGCTGTCGCGCTGGGACCTGGGCTGCGGCGGCTGGTGACCGTCACGCGGTGACCCGTGGCCGTCGCGCTGAGACCTGGGCCGTGGCGAATTGTGACCGCCGCATGGCGACTCGCGGCCGACGGCTTGAGGCGTGCGGGTGGCCCGTGACCTGTTGCCGCGGCCTATCGCGGTCCGCGCCCCTCGTAACTCGCTCCTCGCTCCTCGCTACGCGCTTTGTCCGCGCCCTGGGCCGACTCGCGGCGTCCTGCGCACGTCCCGTCAGCCGTTCCCCTTGACCGTGGCGCGGGTCTGCCGCGGGCCCGCGTGTGTCGTTCTCTGAGACGCCCCGTGGACGAGTTGGTCCCCGCCGCCCCCTCCAGGTTAGGTTTCCCTCATGACCGACACGACCGCACCTCGCACCACCGGCGCCGTTGCCGCCGGCCTCGCCACCGTCACCGCCGACGGGACCGTCCTCGACACCTGGTTCCCCGCGCCCGAGTTGTCCGCCGAACCCGGCCCCGCCGGTACCGAGCGACTGTCCGCCGAGCGTGCCGTGGAACTGCTCGGCGAGGGCGCGGCGAAGGCGATCGGTCCCGACGCCCGCCGCGGCGTCGAAGTGATCGCGGTCCGCACGGTCATCGCCTCCCTCGACGACAAGCCGCTCGACGCGCACGACGTCTACCTGCGCCTGCACCTCCTCTCGCACCGCCTGGTCAAGCCGCACGGCCAGAGCCTGGACGGCATGTTCGGCTTCCTCGCCAACGTCGCCTGGACCTCGCTCGGCCCGGTCGCGGTCGACGACGTGGAGAAGGTCCGGCTGAACGCCCGCGCCGAGGGCCTGCACCTCCAGGTGACGTCGATCGACAAGTTCCCGCGCATGACGGACTACGTGGCCCCGAAGGGCGTCCGGATCGCCGACGCTGACCGGGTCCGCCTGGGCGCGCACCTCGCCGAGGGCACGACGGTCATGCACGAGGGCTTCGTGAACTTCAACGCCGGCACGCTCGGCACGTCGATGGTCGAGGGCCGGATCTCCGCCGGTGTCGTGGTCGGCGACGGCTCGGACATCGGCGGCGGCGCGTCCACCATGGGCACGCTGTCCGGCGGCGGCAACGTCCGCATCACCATCGGCGAGCGCTGCCTCGTCGGCGCGGAGGCGGGCGTCGGTATCGCGCTCGGCGACGAGTGCGTGGTCGAGGCCGGGCTGTACGTCACCGCCGGCACCCGCGTCACGATGCCCGACGGCCAGATCGTCAAGGCCCGCGAACTCTCCGGCGCCTCCAACATCCTCTTCCGCCGCAACTCGGTCACCGGCACGGTCGAGGCCCGCCCGAACAACGCGGTCTGGGGCGGCCTGAACGAGATCCTGCACAGCCACAACTAGCGGTGCCGTGATGTGAGTTGAGCGCCCTTCCGGCCACCGGGAGGGCGCTCAACATATATCGGGGTTCATGTCCGCCGGGCCGCCGCGAACCCCGCGAACCCCGCGAGCGTCGCGAAGTCCCCCTCCCGCAGCCCGAGTCGGGGGTTCACGTGGTGCAGCAGCGCCGGGCCGCTGTGGTGGTCCGTCACGAAGTCGCCGTCCAGCGTGCTCTGTTCGTCGTCCACCCAGGCGAACGGGCGGCCCTCGGCGTACGCCACGATCGACTCCGTCTTCCAGTGGACCCCGTCGGGCCGCTCGGCGAACAGGGCGTCGCCGAAGTCGACGTAGGGCAGGTCGGGCAGGCCGACGACCGGGGCGATCCAGCGGTTCGCGGCGGCCATCCACGTGGTCGCCCAGCACAGGTCGTAGCCGAGAGCGAGAAGTGCCGGGCCGTGCGCGGGGTTCAGCCAGACCCGGAGGGGGCGGCCCGGGCGCACGGCGGCCCTGATCGTCGTATAGCCCTCGGGACGGCGCTCCTTCTGCGCGGCGTACGGGTTGAGGGGGCCGTCGACGTCGAGGAACAGCAGGGGGCGGTGGCTCATGTGGCCACCGTAGGGCGGTGGTTGGGCGGGGCGGGCGGAATTTTTCTCGGGGCGGCAGGCATAGCGGGTGCTGTCCGTGAGCGTCCCAGGGAGCACAGGGGCGGGGCATCGGGTGCCGTCGGGGAAGTGAGTGAAGGTGACGATGGATGCCGAAGAGCTGGACGGTTTCCGGGACTTCGTGGACAACAGGTCGTCGGCGCTGCTGAGGACCGCCGTGCTGCTCAGCGGGGGAGACCGGCACGCCGGTGAGGATCTGCTGCAGAACGCCCTGGCCAAGGCGGCCGGACGCTGGGAGCGGATCGACGAACCCGAGGCGTATGTACGGCAGATCCTCTACCGCCAGCAGATCGGCCGCTGGCGGCTGAAGTGGCGTAGACGCGAACTGACCGTCGCCGAACCGCCGGAGACCCGTACGACCCCGGACACCTCGTCCGCCGCCGAACTGCGCGTCGTGATGCGCGAGGCACTCTCCAGGCTCACCGCCCGCCAGCGCACCGTCCTCGTTCTCCGCTACTTCGAGGACCTGCCGGAGGCCGAAGTGGCCCGGCTGCTCGGCTGTTCGGTCGGCACCGTACGGTCCACCACCCACCGTTCCCTCGCCCGGCTGCGCGTCCTCGCGCCCGAACTGGCCGCCCTGGGCCCGGCCGACACCGAACTCCGGCCGTCCCGTGACCACTCGCCCGTGGAGGTGCGCCCGTGAACGTCGACGATCTCCTGCGCGACGCGTTGCGCGAACAGGCCGCCGAACAGCCCCCGGTGGGACCGGGGTTCGCCGACCGGGTGTTCGCCGTCCGCCGGCGCCGCCGTACCCGAAGGCTGGTGACCGTCGTCGCCGTCACGGTCGCGGTGGCCGCCGTCGCCGTGGGCGTGCCGCTGCTCGACTCGGGGAAGAGCGACGTCCGTCCGGCGAACGTGGTGGACCCGGACAAGGTGAGCGGCCACCCGAGCCAGTCGCCGCCGCACGAGCTGATCGCCGCCGGGAGCGCGGCACTTGCCGCCTACTACATCCCGACCACGGTCAAGAAGTCGGCCACGGAATCCGTCTCCGAGCGCACTTACTGGCTGCTCGACCAGAAGACCGGCACCTACGTGAAGGCCCCCAGGTGGTCGTTCGTCGCCGTCGCGCCGGGCCTGAGGACCGCGGCCGTCCTCGAACGTACCCTGCCCGCCTCCCGGATCGGCCTGCTCGACCTGGCCACCGGCGAGGTGAAGCGGTGGATCCAGGTCGATCACAAGGTCGGCGGCCTGTCGTTCTCGGCCGACGGCCGGAAACTGGTCGCGACGACCTACACCTACAACCCCGACGCGGATTTCCACCCGGCGGACCCGAACTCCAATGTCGGGGAGCCTCTACGACCGTCCGTCCGCTCCGGTTTCTACGTCTTCGACGTGGCCTCCGGCAAGGGACCCTGGGCCCCGGTCGACGTCGGTGACGGCACACGGGCGGACGGCCGGAACGGCATGATCAACAACCGTCAGGACTTCGCCTTCACCCGCGACGGCGGACATGTCTGGGGCGGCGTCCCCTCGGACGACATCGGCAAGCTGTTCTACGACTTCAAGGGCGCCGAGGTCCCGGCACCGACGGCCGCCGACAAGTACCGCGCCTGGTACCCCCAGGCGGGGGTGTCCCCCAGCGGCAGGCTCGTCGCCGGCGACTTCGCGGGCGAGACCTGGCACACCTCGTCCTACGTCACCGACTCCACCACCGGAGCGAAGAGCGAGGTCCACGGGCAGGAGCTGCTTGCCTGGGCCGACGACAGGACGCTCATCGCCTGGGACATCGGGAAGGACGCGGGGGAGAGCGAGTTCCACCAGCGACTGGTGCTGGTCACCGTCGGCAGCGACAAGGAGGTACCGCTGAGCGGCTTCCGCAAGGGCACCGACACCGACGCCGGACGCTGGCAGCCGGTGTTCGCGCAGCGCTGAGCGCCTCGGGGGCTGTGGCGGTCAGGCGGCCGTGAACTCCTCGTACGCCGCTAGCAGTTCACGGGTCGCCGCACCGCCGGCGGGCCGCAGCGGCGCCCGGACCGAACCACCGGGCAGGCCGAGGGAGTTGAGCAGCGCCTTGACGGTGACGGTGCCGGGCAGTCCCGCCGCCATCATCAACTCGATGAGGGGCGTGGCGCGTTGCTGGAGGCGGGCGGACACGGGGGTGTCGCCCGCCTCGAACGCGTCGAGGATCGCGCGCAGTTGAGCGGGCACGACGTTCGCGACCGTGCTCACATATCCCGTGGCCCCCACCGCGTGCAACGCCAGAATGTGCTCGTCGCAGCCCGCGTAGTACGCCAAGTCGGTGCGGGCCAGCACCTTTTGGGTGCCGAGGAAGTCGTAGGAGCAGTCCTTCACCGCCACGATCCGGGGGTGCTCGGCGAGCCGGATCATGGTCTCCGGTTCGATCCGGGTGCCGGTGCGGCCCGGGATGTCGTAGAGCACGAGAGGCAGCCCGGAGGCGTCGGCGACCTCGTGGAAGTGTGCCTCCAGGGCGTCCTGCGGGGGCCTGCTGTAGTACGGCGAGACCACCAACACCCCGTCCGCGCCCGCCTTTTCGGCCTGGAGGGCGAGTTCGACGGTGTGCCGGGTGTCGAAGGTGCCCACGCCCGAGACGAGCGGGACGCCGTCACCGACGGCCTCGCGGACGGCGGTGACGAGCGCCGCCTTCTCCGCGTCCGACGTGGTGGGCGACTCACCGGTCGTCCCCGACAGCACGAGCCCGTCGCACCCCTCCGACACCAGCCGTACGGCGAGGAGTTGGGCCCCGTCGAGGTCCAGCGCCCCCGACTCGGTGAAGGGGGTGATCATCGCGCACAAGGCACGACCGAAAGGGGACGGGGATGGGGAGAGGGAGGGGGAGGGGGAGGGGGACGGATGGGCGGTCGAGGCGTTCGTCATGGGAGTAGTCTCGGCAGAGCGACAGTGAAGCTCCACTTAAATTTCCTACAGGGTATTGATAAGGGATGCTGTGCTATGGGTGAAGTGAGCAGGGGCGGCGGGGGAGCCATCGAGCGACTCGACCTCGGTGAAGTGCCGTACGAGGAGGCAGTCGAGCGGATGACCGACTGGGTCGGCCAGCGCCGCGCCGGCGAGATCCCCGACCGCCTCGCCCTGCTGACCCACCCGCCCGTCATCACCTACGGCTCCCGCACCCCGCCCGCCGAACTTCCCTCCGACTCACCGATCCCTCTGATCCCGGTCGACCGCGGCGGCCAGGCCACCTACCACGGCCCCGGCCAGCTGATCGGCTACCTGGTCCTGAACCTGCGCGAGCGCGGCCCCGCCGACATCGTGCGCCAGGTCGAGCACGCCCTCATCGACGCCTGCGCCACCCTCGGTTTCGAGACGCTACGACGGGACACCCCGCCCGGCGCCCAGTCCCTGGTCGGCGTATGGACACCGGACGGCGCCAAACTCGCCTCGATCGGCATGCGCATCAGAGGCGGCGTCACCAGCCACGGCTTCGCCCTCAACATCGCCCCCGACCTCACGGAATTCACCCGCTTCACAGCCTGCGGCCTGCCCGGCGCACCGATGACCTCCCTCGCCGAACTCGCCGCACACCAGGGCCGATCCGTACCGTCGGAGGACGAGGCGAGGGGCGCGGTGGCGAAGGCGTTGGGGGCGGTGTAGGGCATCTCTGTAGCCCCAACGCCCCACCCTCACAGGGGTGTTGGCGAAACGGCCCGGTGGAATGCCGCACGGTACCTGTGCAGCCGGGGTGCGCGGATCGCGGGCAGCCGGACCAACGTGTCCTCGAAGGCGCGGTGGTGGGGTCTCAGTGGGCACCAGGGGCGAGGCAGCAGCGGGTAGTCGTCGCGCAGGACCCCCTCCGGGAGACCCCCGGTCGCGGGCAACGGCGAGGTCTCGCCGGGGCGGGCGAGAAAGGCCCAGACCCCGCTGTCCAACGGCACCACGACTCCCTCGTCCCCCGGCGGACGCCAGGGCTCCCCGGTGAGGGGGTGGCGGGGGACAAGGAGGATGTCGGGGCGGGGTTGGGGCGGGTGCACCCCCGGACCGGCGAGGCCTACGGACCAGGGTCCGGAGCCGGGGCCGGGGCCGGTCAGTCCTTCGGACCAGGCATCAGATCCGGCGAGATCCCCGGACCGGGCATCGGATCCGGCGAGTCCCACGGACGAAGCCTCGGGGTGGGGCGGTCCGGCGGATCGGGTCCCCGGTTCGACCAGTCTGGGGGATGGGGCGTCGGGTCTGGCTGGTCCGACGGACGAAGCTTCGGGGTGGGGCGGTCCGGCGGGCCGGGTCCCCGGTTCGACCAGTCTGGGGGATGGGGCGTCGGGTCTGGCTGGTCCGACGGACGAAGCCTCGGAGTTGGTCGGTCCGACGGACCGGGTCCCAGGTCCGGCCAGTCGCCTGGATCGGGCATCCGGACCCGAGGGGAGATACCGGCCGACGGCATGGCCGAGCAACTCCGCGACGGGACCTGCGGGGAGACTCACCGGGCGGTCCCCGGTGACCGCCACGAGATGGGCCAGGGCGACCCCGAGCGCCGCCTCCCACCGCCGGCTCCACGAACCGTCGGCCTCGACCGGCGGGACGCGATGGTCGGCGCGGGCCAGGTCGTCCCAGTCGGGAGGCGGACCGGCCGGGAGTCCCGAGGAGCGGCGGGTGACCGCGTCGGGTTCGAGCCACACCGTCTGCCACATCCCGCAGTCGTCCATGCGGGTGGCCACGGCCCGCCCGCATCCCCCGCACGCCAGGTTGGGCCCCGCCCGGCCGTCCACACCCTGGCAGTAGCCTTCGCACTTCTCGGGGATCAGGGTCATGGACCGGGAGTCGCCGGGTGCGATGACGATCCGGTTCCGTGCGCCGAAGGAGACGGAGTACACCGGCGCGAACACGCCCTGCCGGGCAGCCGCGTCCGCCCCGACCTCCGCCCAGCGCCGCCAGGGCGGACCGCTGGGCAGGGGCTCGACGGCGTATGTCGAGGATTCCATCAGCGGAGGGTGGAGTTCCTCCCACCCGCCGTGGTGGACGTGGACGGGCAGGGCGACCCGGGACATGGGCGCCGTGAGCTCCGTACCGCACCCGGCACACGCGAACACGTCCAAAAAGCTCAACAAGCTCCCCCTCGCGCCGAATCCACGGGGATTGTGCCCGGCCCGCGGCGGAGATTCCACCGGAATTCGGAGCGCCACCGGTCGCGTCGCGTCGCTCCGCTCGGCCCAAGGCCCTATGTCCAATCGGCCCCTTCATGGTTCACCATGGCCAGGAAGGTCACCGGCGTGGGACGTTCACCCACCCCCTGGTCACGGGAGGCGTCATGAAGCTCGGCAAGGCACTGGCCACCGGAGTCGCCGAAGAGCGGCCGCGGATCCGTCATGAGGAAGTCGAACTTCCTGAGAACATCGTGGAGTTCACGGAGGAGAAGGCGCCCGAAGAGGTTCCGGCCGCCCGATGAGGCTGCGGCTCCCCGAGGAACGTCCGACGGAGCCGCCGACCGGATTCAAGATCGCCCACCCGGTGCTGTCCCAGGACGGCGCCCGGGCCGGGTTCACCGGTGTGTCGCTGGGCGGCGCGCTGCCGTACGGAGTCGTGGCCGACGCGTCCTGCGTCTACGGCCGGCGGCACCGGGCACCCGCGCGCCGCTGCGACTGCGGCTTCCACTGTGTGCACGAACGGACGGCGGCGGAAGCCCTGTTGTGCACCGCCGAGCACCGCGAGGCGGTCCTCCTCGACATCACCGTCCTCGGTTCCTACATCCGCTTCGAACGCGGCTTCCGCTACGCCCGCCAGCGCGTCCGCACCGCCACCGTCGGCCCCTGTGCCTGCGGCGCCGGGGCCGTCGCGCTTGCCGACGCGGGCTGGGGCAGGCCGGGTTGGCGCGCCCTCGCCGCCGCGTGCGCGGGGTGCGTGCGGGGTCGTACGTCCGTCTCGCTCGCGGCGTTCGCGCGGCTGGCCGGGGACGGACTGCGGGTGGTTGTGGCGGCGAGCGGCGGGGCGGCGATGAGCGCCGGGTCCGGACTGTCCGAGGGGCTCGGTGTGCCCGAACTCGTCGCGGAGGCGGCCCTGTTGCAGGCGCGGCTCGACTGGTTCCAGAGCCGGCTGGCGCGGCTGGAAGGGGGCGCGGCGCAGCAGTAGTAACCCGGGTGTCGACCTCAACGTTGGTCGAGGCTGAAGGGTGGTCGACGCACCACCCGTACCGATCAGCGGAGGCCCGCACGACCCGTCGTACCGACTCGCACCCCGACCTCTCGCCGATCCGCGCGTCGCCGCCCCCGTCTTCAGCACCTGGCGCGTCGGCACACCCTCGCGCCAGCGGCAGACCGTCGAGGCGGTCGCGGTCGCCTGGGAGGGCCGGCCGTGGCCCGCCGACGGCCTCCTCGGCTACCACCTCTACACCGGGCACGACACCTCCACCCTGCTGCACTACTCGCAGTGGACGAGCGAACAGGCCTACGAGGCCTTCGTCAGGACCCGCCGCCAGGAGCGCGTCGACGAGATCGACACCGCCGTGCCGGGCATCGAGCGGTTCGGTCTCAGCCGCTACCGGCACTACCGCAGCGGCGGCCCGGCGGACCGGGGCGGGCGCGTCCCCGGGTGCGTCGTGATTGTCGACGTCGAGTTCGAGGGACCCGACCCCGACCGCCAACGGGCCTGGGTGGACGCGGTGTTCGAGGCCCTGGAGAACGAGCCCGCGCCGAACCCCGGCGGTATCGCCACCCACTTCCACCTCTCCACCGACGGGACCCGCGTCCTCAACTACGCCGAGTGGACCAGCGCCCAGGCCCACCTGGAAGCCCTCGCGGCCCCCGGCGACGGCATCGGCCCCGATACCGCGCACTGGGAACGCGTCCAGACCTGGCCGGGCCTCAAGAGCAGCACGGTCAGCCGCTACGACCACGCGCTCGGGCTGGTCCCCGACTGATGACAGACCTGGCGGCGACTATGTGGCTTCCCGGAGGCCGGCTTCGGCGACGCGGCGCCGGTACTCCGCCTCGGCAGCCACGTCCAGAAAGCTCACGTGCTGCCACCGGGCCCGGTCGTAGCCGTCGCTCTCGCGCCAGACGCGGTCTCTTGGGGCCGCGGATCGCGTGCTCGACAGTCAGCACGAGGCCGGACACCGCCTCGGCGAGAGCCGCTGCCGTGCGGTGCTCCTCCGTCGCGTCGTCGTGAGCACGTTGCAGCGATTCGAGGCGCGGTACCAGGAAGTCGTAGATCGCCCAGACGCCGTCGATCGTGACGTCCGTGGCGAGGAGCGGCTTGTGCTTCGGATCGGTGCTCATCGGTCAAGAATGACGCCCTCCACCGACAACTCCCATCGACAGCGCACACCGACAGCTCCCACCGACAATCTCACTCCCCTGGACAAAAAAAGTTTTCGGTGGGACGGTGGACGCATGCTGGATGTCACCGTGATCGAGGACCCCGAGGCCGCAGCCGTCTCGCTGGACCCCATAAGGGCCAGGCTGCTCGCCGAGCTGGGGGCGGGACCCGCGTCCGCCGCCATGCTGGCCGGCAAGGTCGGGCTGCCCCGGCAGAAGGTGAACTACCACCTCAAGGCGCTGGAGCGGCACGGCCTGGTCGAGCTGGCGGGGGAGCGGCGCAAGGGCAATGTCACCGAGCGGCTGATGCGCGCGACCGCCGCGTCGTACGTCATCTCGCCGCTCGCGCTGGCCGCCGTGCAGCCGGACCCGGACCGGTTCCGCGACCAGCTCTCCGCGCGCTGGCTGCTGGCGCTCGGCGCCCGGCTGGTGCGGGACGTCGGTTCGCTGATCACCGGCGCGGCCAAGGCCCACCAGCGGCTCGCGACCTACGCACTGGACGGCGAGGTGCGCTTCGCGTCCGCCGCCGACCGGGCCGCGTTCATCCAGGAACTGACCGCCGGGGTCGGCGCCCTCATCCGCAAGTACGACGCGGGGGAGGCGGAGGAGGGCCGCGACCACCGGATCGTGGTCGCCGTCCACCCCACGGTCAAGAAGCCGTCCACCCCAGAACTGGACCAAGAGGGCCAGTAGAACCAGTAGTACTCAGGAGCCAGCCATGTCCAAGGAATTCGAGATCGTCTACGAGTTTGAGGTCGACGCCACTCCGGAGCAGGTGTGGGACGCCGTCACGTCCGGCACGGGCGGCTGGCTGTGGCCCATGGAGTTCGACGGCGAGAAGCGCGTCGGGCCCTTCGGGTCGACCCTCACCAACTTCGACCCGCCGCACCGGATCACCGCCCGCACCGAGGACGTCGGCTTCCCGACCCAGAGCCTCAACCAGATCGACGAGACCATCGAGCCCCGCGACGGCGGCCGGCGCGCCTGGGTGCGTTACGTGCACAGCGGGATCTTCACCGACGACTGGGACAACCAGTACGACGGAGCGAGCAAGCACAACGCCTTCTACATGCACACGCTGCGGGAGTACGTCACCCACTTCGCGGGCCGGCCGGTCGCGTTCGCCACGCTCAACGGGCCCGACGCCTCAACCGCCGCCGACGCCTTCGGAGTTGTCGGCCGGGCGCTCGGCCTCGCGGACGACACGGGGGAGGGTGCGCGGGTTCAGGCCCGTGGGCCCGAGGGTCAACTCCTGGACGCCGTACTGGACTTCCGCGACCCGTACTTCATCGGACTGCGCACCGACAGCGCGCTGATCCGCTTCTTCGGGCGCAACCACTGGGGCGCCCCGGTCGGCGTCAGCGTCCACGACTTCGCCCCGGACGCCGACGCCAAGACCAATGAACTCGCCTGGCAGAACTGGCTGGACGGGGTCTTCGCCTGACCTGGTGCAAGTCGGCGAGACCCCGTCCACCCACCCCCGTGGGCCCTTCCCGCAGGTGCTACGGCTGGAAGCGCAGCACCTGCGGGTCGTGGTCGCTGATCTGGTCGTTGAACTCCGAGTTGATGTGGACGCTGTCGTACTCGAAGCAGTCCTTGCGGATCGACGGACTGATCAGGATCTGGTCCAGGACCTGCTCGTTGCCCTGGTAGTCGTACGTGTAACGCTCGTTCTTCGGCAGGGACCTGATCGCCGAGTACAGCTCGCCGTCACCTTCGAGGATCTTCGCGGTGTCGGAGAACTCGAAGTCGTTCATGTCGCCGAGCGTGATCACGTCCGCGTTCTTCTGCGCGGCCAGGATCTCGTTGACGAAGGCGTTGACCGCCGTCGCCTGCGCGTGGCGCTGGGTCTCCGAGCTGCGGGTGACCGGCTGGTACTGCGCGGTCAGCGGCTGGTCGCCGCCCTTGGAGATCAGGTGGTTGGCGATCACGAAGACCGTCTTCCCCTTGAACACGAACTCGCCCGCGAGCGGCTTGCGGCTCGCGGTCCAGGCCGCGTTGGCGGGGTCGATCCGGCCCGGGGACACGGTGAGTTGGGCCTTGCCGTGCACCTTGGTGACGCCGACCGCGGTCGTGGAGTCGCCGCCCGCGCGGTCGGTGAAGGAGACCCGCTGCGGGTTGAACAGGAACACCTGGCGGATGTTGCCGCCGGGCTCGCCGCCGTCCTGGTCGTTGACGGGGTTGATCGAGCGCCAGTCGTACTTCGGGCCGCCGGCCGCGACGATCGCGTCGATCAGCTTGTTGACCGTGACGCTCGCGTCGACCGTGCCGTCGTCCGTCGCACCGTTGTTGTCCTGGATCTCCTCCAGGGACACGATGTCGGGCGACTGGAGGTTGTTCACGATCGCGGCGGCGTGCGCGGCGAAGGTGCCGTCGGAGGGGTCGAGGTTCTCGACGTTGTACGTCGCGACCGCGAGCTGGTTCTTCGACTGCTTCTTCGTCGTCTCGCGCTTGAGGCCGCCGCTCTTCACGGTGCCGATCTCGTTCGCGACAAGGGTGTAGCCGCCGTACTGGTTGAAGTCCAGCGGGCCGGCCGTGGTGCCCGTCAGCTTGTCGCCGACGTTGACGACCGGGAAGTCCGCCGTGGCGCCCAGGGACTGGATCTGGAGGCGCCCGCCGTTCTGCGAGTCGTAGGACCCGTAGACCGTGCCACCGCGCGGAGTGGCGTTCTGGTGCGGCTTCACCGTGACCCACAGCTCCGCGTACGGGTCGGTCGCGGTGACCACACGCGCGTCGGAGACCTGGACGTTCATGCCCTCGAGGGACTCGTAGTAGTCCAGGGCGTACTTCTTGGGCTCCAGGGTCAGCGCGTTGATCGAGTTGCTCGCGGCGGTGTCGCCGGCCGGGGTGTAAGCGCTCGGCACCGACCGGGAGTCGATCACCACGGGGGCCGGGACGGCGTTGCCGCTTGAGACGACGGTGACCGTCGGCTTGGTGATCTCGGTCAGCGACTGGTTGCCCGTGGCGGCGCCGCCCGGGACGTACTCGGAGACCGTGCCGGAGACGGTGACCGAGTCGCCGACCGCGACCTTCGGGGTCGAGCTGGTGAAGACGAACACGCCTTCACTGGTGGCCGGGTTGTCGTCCGGGGTCGCGTCCTGGAACCAGAAACCCTTGGACGAGCCGTACGTACGGACGCCCGTGACGATGCCCGGTACGTCCGCGACCTTCTGGCCGGCGTACGGCGAGATCCGGGTCGTTCCCTGGATGTCGTGGATGCGGACGCCGTCGGCGTGCGCGGGCGAGGTGAGAACGATCGTGGACGCCACGGAGCAGACGGCGGCGACGGTGAGCGCGGCGAGACGCGCGGAGGACTTGCTCGGCAACGGGATCCCTCCGGGGACATGCATGAGCCGGGACGAGGGTGGATGAAGCTGTGCAGCGGCGGTGGGAGCCGCGACCGGTGGGGCGGTAGCGACGCGCGTAGAAGATACCTGAACCGGGTGTCCATGACATTTCTACGCGCGTCAATCTCATTGCGGGGCCGCCCAGTTGTCAAGGTTTCAGCCATGTACGCCTGGTGGCCGGGACATGAACCGGGCGGCATGGGTCGAAATCCGTCTAGGCTGAGCGGCTGAGTCGTGTGTCGTGTGCGGCCGTCGTACGGCCTTCGAGGCGCCTAGGAGAACCCCCCGATGTCAGACAGCTCCCCCCTGCCGCCGGTGCGGCTGCACTCCGAAGCGGAGCTGGCGCGTGACGCGCTGTCCACCCCTCTGCTGGCCCGTGCGGCCCGGCTCGCCCGCTGGGCCGGCCCCGACACCCGCGTCGAGGCCGGTGGCGGCCTTGTCGACGAGCAACTGCCCGCCGCCGCCGAGCTGCTCGGCCTGACCGGCGACGACGCGGCGGCCGACGCGAGCGAGGCCTGGCGGGTCGCGGTCGACACCGGGCTGGTCGAGATCGTCGACGAGGACGAGGGCACCGTCGCGGTCGGCGAGGAACTGGCCCTGCTCACCTCCGGCTCGCCGCGCGACGTCCTCGCGGTGTGGCTGGGCGCCCTCGACGTCGTGCTCGCGGACGCGAGCGTGCCCGATCTGGACGGTCTTGTCGACGCCGTCGGCGAGGGCGGCGAGGTCGATTTCTCGTCACTCGACTGGGACCCCGAGGCGGAGGCCGAGTTCCTCGACGGCGTCCTCGGCAACCTCTATCTCCTCACCGTCAACGAGGAGGGCCCCGGCGACGGCCCCGTTCCGCTGCCCGCGCTGGCCGCCTCGATGATCGTGCCCAGCGACATGGGGGAGCCGACCAACGACGTACTGGAACAGGTCTCCGACGCGATGATGCGCCTCGACGACCAGTTCCGGCTGCTCGCACCGGTCGGGATCGTCGAGTACCAGCCCGTGGACGAGGCCCTGATGGCCGACTTCGACGAACCGGCCGACGGCTCCTCGCCCTCCGTCGACGAGACCGACGTCACCCGCTACGGCATGGTGCGGCTCACCCCGCTCGGCCTCTACGGCCTGCGGGCCCGCCTCCAGGAGGCCGGCTTCGTGGCGCCCGCCGTCGGAGACCTCGCAGACAAGGGCGCGGACGCGCTCCTCGACGGTACGTCGGCCTTCCCGCAGAAGGCCGCCCGGGCCGAGACCGAACAGTGGCTGGCGAGCCGCCAACCCCTCGCCGCCGCACGGGAGTTGCTGGCGGCGGCCCGCGGCGCCGACACCGGCGCACCCCTGCGCCGGCTGCTCTGCCAGCAGGCCCTCTCCCTCGTCGGCCAGGAGGCCGAGCCCGCCCTGCGCGAGGTGCTCGACGACCCCGAACTCGGCGGCCTCGCCCGGGTCTGGCTCAGCGAACGCGGCGCGAGCGACGTCCCCGCGCCCTCCGAGGACCTGGTCTTCTGGCTGACCGTCGACACGGTCGCCGCGCAACTGGCCGCCGAGGGCAACTCCGAGGAGTTGCAGGCCCTCGTCGAAGGCCTGGCCCAGCAGCACAACGGCTTCTTCGCGGCGGCCTGGCGGGTCGACCACCCGGCGACCGCCGACGTCCTGGAGGCGATGGGCCGACTCCACCCCGACAAGCGGATCGCGAAGGAAGCCCGCAAGGCGGCCTTCAAGGCACGCTCGCAGCAAGGGAGTTGAGCCGACCGGCACTGAAGAGGGCTGACGCGGCACGGGTGGCTTTTGCTTTCCATGGGTAAGTGCATGCGGGACCATGGCCGATCACATAGAGATCGATGGCCTATTGCATACGGATTCATGGAAGAGAGCCCGGCGAAGTCGACCGGTGTTCAACTCATGTTCAGACATGGGCGGAAGCGTGGCGCCGACCGAGGTCCGCCACCCTCCACGGCACACCCACCGTCACAGGAGACACACCATGTCGCTCACCCGCAGAGACTTCGCCGCGAAATCCGCGATCACCGGTGCCGGGGTCGCCCTGGCGGGCAGCGTCGGCGCCCTCGCCACCGCCCCGAACGCCCTCGCCGCCACCGACACCGAGACCGCGGCCGAGGAGTCGGCGACCGGCTACGGCCACGGCCATGCCGGCGTCGGCTACGGCCCGCTGGTCGCCGACCCGGACGGCCTCCTCGCCCTCCCGGCCGGCTTCAAATACCGCGTCATCACCTACAGCGGCAAAACCAAGCTGGAGTCGGGCGAGTTCACCCCCTCCAACCACGACGGCACGTCCACCTTCGACGGCCCGCGCGGCGCCACCCTCCTCGTCAACAACCACGAGCTGGCCGGCCCCCGCGCCAACTGGCCCCACCCCGTCCCGCTCACCGAGGGCCTCGTCTACGACCCCGCCGCGGCCGGCGGCTGCACGGTCGTCGAGGTCCGCCGCGACCACGTCGCCGAATGGGTCGGCATCGCCGGCACCGCCACCAACTGCGCGGGCGGCAACACCCCTTGGGACACCTGGCTCACCTGCGAGGAGACCGAGGACAAGGCCGGCACCAACGGCTTCACCAAGGACCACGGCTACGTCTTCGAGGTCGACCCCGTGGACCGCCGCGCCAACAAGAACCCGAAGCCCATCAAGGCACTCGGCCGCTACGCCCACGAGGCGGTGGTGGTCGACCCCAAGCGCGGCCACCTCTACCTGACCGAGGACGCGTCCAACCCCAACGGCCTCCTCTACCGCTGGACCCCGCCCGAGCACTTCCACCACGGCCGCGGCAGGCTCCGCACCCTCGCCGACGACGCGGGCGTCCTCGAAGCCTTCAAGTGCTTCGACTCCGGCGGCAAGTTCGTCGACGACCTCTCGCGCGCCACGAAGATCGGCACGGTCTACGGCGTCGACTGGGTGACCGTCCCCGACCGCGACGCGAAGTCGGTGTCCGTCCGCAAGCAGTTCGCGGCCGGCGAGATCACCCGCGCCCGCAAGCTGGAGGGCATGTGGTGGGGTGACGGCGGCACGTACATCGTCTCCTCGTTCGCCCGCACGGAGAGCCCCGTCCAGCACGACGGCGCCGTCTGGTTCTACGACCCCAAGCGCCGCACCCTGACCCTGAAGGTGCTGCTCGGCGTCAACCCCGACCCCTCCGTGGACGGCGCCTTCGACGGCCCCGACAACATCACCGTCTCCCCCTACGGCGGCCTCGTCATCGCCGAGGACGGCGAGGGCATCCAGCACCTGTTCGGCGCGACCGAGAGCGGCCGCACCTACCCGATCGCCCGCAACGAACTCAACATCGGCACCGAAGACAAGCCGGAATACAGCGAGTTCACCGGCGTCACCTTCTCACCCGACGGCAAGACCCTGTACGCGAACATCCAGACTCCGGGGATCATGCTGGCGATCACGGGGCCCTGGAAGCGGCAGAAGCGCGGCTGAACTCCCGTACGGAATTAATTGGTTGGCCCCTCCTGAGCTGCGCCTCCTACTCTGAGATCACAACAGCACGCACCTCCCGGTGCGAAGGCGGCGGTTACTTCTTCTCGTAAAAGAATCCGACACCGCCGCCGACTTGATCTCGGGAGGCGCAGCTCATGGCGGGTGCCCGGTGCGCAGGCAGCGGATACTTCGGGATCCAGTCCGTAGTGATACGGGTGCGGGTTCAAATCCCGTCATCGGCCCAGGGCCGATGTGGCGGAACGGAAGACGCGCTGGCTTATAAGTCCCGTCGCCGACTCCGATCTCGGGCGCCCGCCATTGCCGCGCACTCCCTCCGGAACAGCAGTGAATTCGGGGGAATTCAGCATGTCTCGATTCAACAGGAAGGTCGCCCGCGCGCAGCCCGTTTCCCGCGTCACCTCCACGGGCCGGGTGCTCCGCACCTATGAGGGCGGCCGCGGCCGTGAGCGGGACGCACGCTCCGAGCTCTTTCTGCTCTCCGTCGCCAACTTCGTTTCCCAGCAGACCTTCTACGAGTCCGGCACCGCGCGCGACGACCGCTTCGCGACCCTCGTGCGCGAACTCGCCGTCACCGACCCGGCCTGGACGGCCGGCCTCCTCGGCTGGCTGCGGGGCGAGGGCAACCTCCGTACGGCCTCGATCGTGGGCGCCGCGGAGTACGTAAAGGCCCGTCTCGACGCCGAAGCCACCGACGGCCCCTCGAACCGACAGGTCGTCGACTCCGTGCTCCGGCGCCCGGACGAGCCCGGCGAGCTGCTCGCCTACTGGACCGCGCGCCACGGCCGCAACATCCCCAAGCCCGTCAAGCGCGGTGTCGCCGACGCCGTACAGCGGCTCTACAACGGCAAGTCCCTGCTGAAGTACGACACCGCGTCCAAGGGATACCGCTTCGGCGACATCCTCAACCTGGTGCACGCGGCGCCTGACCCGGACAAGGCGTGGCAGGGCGAGCTGTTCCAGTACGCGCTGGACCGCCGGCACCACCCGGACACCGCCGTACCGCCCGCGTCGAACCATGTCCTGACCGCGCACCGCGAGCTGATGGCGCTGCCGGTCGTCGAGCGGCGCGCGGTCGTCACGGCGCCGGACGGCGCCGAGCGGCTCGCCGCGGCCGGGATGACCTGGGAGGCGCTGGCCGGCTGGCTCCAGGGCCCGATGGACAAGGCGGCCTGGGAGGCGGTGATTCCGTCCATGGGTTCGATGGCGCTCCTCCGGAATCTCCGGAACTTCGACGAGGCCGGGGTCTCCGACGAGGTCGCCGCGCGGGTCGCGGCGAAGATCAGCGACCCGGCGGAGGTCACGCGCTCGCGCCAGTTCCCCTTCCGGTACCTCGCCGCGTACCGGCACGCGCCCTCGCTGCGCTGGGCGTACCCGCTGGAGCGGGCGCTCGGCCACTCGCTGGCCAATGTGCCCGCGCTGCCGGGCCGCACGCTGGTGCTCGTGGACCGCTCGGGCTCGATGTTCTACTCGCGGCTGTCCGACCGCTCCGAGCTCAGCCGGGCCGACGCGGCGGCGGTCTTCGGCACGGCGCTCGCGCTGCGGGCGGCGGACGCGGACCTCGTCGAGTTCGGCACCACGAGCAGGCGCCTGGACTTCGCCGCGGGCGAGTCGGTGCTCAAGATCCTGGGCCGCTTCGGCGACCTGGGCGGCACCGACACCACCTCGGCGGTCCGCTCGCACTACCGGGGACAGGACCGGGTGCTGATCATCACCGACGAGCAGGCCGCGTACAGCCACTACGGCGACCCGACCGAGCAGGTCCCGGCCCACGTGCCGGTCTACACCTGGAACCTCGCCGGATACCGAGCGGGCCACGGCCCGTCCGGCACGGCCAACAGGCACACCTTCGGCGGCCTCTCGGACGCGGCTTTCCGGATGGTGCCGCTGCTGGAGGCGGCCCGGGACGCGGACTGGCCCTGGGCTGTCTGAAGCCCGGCACCTGGCCCGCACCCACGCATGGGTGCGGGCCACACCCTTGTCCGACGGGAGATTGACATCTAACATTTCAGTTCATGAACGCGCTACGACCCGTCCCGCGCACCCTCCTCCGCGACCGCGCCTACGAAGCGATCCGTGACGCCATCGTCGCCGGGGAGATCGAACCCGGCGCGGTGGTGCGGGACGCCGAGCTGGCCGAGCGGCTCGGGCTGTCGCGGGCGCCGGTGCGGGAGGCGTTCTCGCGGCTGGTGGAGGAGGGGCTGCTGGAGAGCAAGCCGCAGAGCTACACCCGGGTGACTCCGGTCGTGGCCGCCGATGTGCGGGACGCGGCGGCCGTCGTCGGTGTCCTGCACGAGTTGGTGACGCGGATCGCCGTACCCCTCTTGCAGGGCACGGACGTTGACGTGATGCGCGCGGCCAACGACCGTTTCGCCGCCGCCGTGCGCGCCGGGGACGTGGACGCGGCGCTGCGCGCCGACGACGAACTGCACGACGTCCTGGTCCGGGTGAGCGGCAACCGCGCCGCTGCGGCCACCGTCGCCCGCTACACCCCCCTCATCCGCCGCCTGGAGCGACGGCGCTTCGGAGAGGGCGGCAACTGCCGTTCGGCAGGACTGCACGAGCGGCTCATCGAGGCCTGCTCCGACGGTGACGTGGACGACGCGGTCCGCGTGACGGCCGAGATCTGGCGGGGGCTCGAAAGCCTCGCCGACACCGACTGACCCGGGAGAACCCCATGTCCCTTTCCTCGTACGACCGTTACCCCCTCCTCTTCGGCCCCTCGCCCGTCCACCCGCTGGAGCGGCTCACCGCCCATCTCGGCGGCGCCGCCCTCTGGGCCAAGCGCGAGGACTGCAACTCCGGTGTGGCGTACGGCGGCAACAAGACCCGCAAGCTGGAGTACCTGGTCGCCGACGCCCTCGCGAAGGGCTGTGACACGCTCGTCTCGATCGGCGGTGTGCAGTCCAACCACACCCGTCAGGTCGCCGCCTGTGCCGCCCGCGCCGGGCTCAAGTGCGTGCTGATCCAGGAGAGTTGGGTGGAGTGGCCCGACTCCGTCTACGACAAGGTCGGCAACATCCTGATCAGCCGGCTCGCCGGAGCGGACGTACGCCTGGTGAAGGCCGGGTTCGGTATCGGCTTCAAGGAGAGCTGGGAGCAGGCGCTGAGGGAGGTCGAGGAATCGGGCGGTAAGCCGTACGCCATTCCGGCCGGTGCCTCCGACCACCCGCTCGGCGGCCTCGGTTTCGCCAACTGGGCCCACGAAGTCGTCGAGCAGGAACGGGAGTCGGGCGTCTTCTTCGACACCGTGGTGGTGTGCTCGGTGACCGGCTCCACGCAGGCCGGCATGGTCGCCGGGTTCCGGGCGATCGAGCAGGCGGGCGGGCGGGAGCGCCGCGTGCTCGGCATCGACGCCTCGGCCAAGCCCGCCGAGACCCGCGAGCAGGTGGCCCGCATCGCGCACAACACCGGCCGACTGATCGGGGTCGAGCGGGAGTTGACCGTCGACGACGTCGAACTCGACGACCGCTACCACGCCGGTATCTACGGCATCCCGGACGAGACCACCCTGGAGGCGATGCGCCTCGCCGCCCGCACCGAGGGGATGGTCACCGACCCCGTGTACGAGGGCAAGTCGATGGCCGGGATGATCGACCTCGTCGCGCGCGGCGAGATCGACCGGGACTCCACCGTCCTCTACGCCCACCTCGGCGGACAGCCCGCGCTGAACGCGTACAGCGCGCTGTTCTAGGCGGTCCTCTCCGTCCTCCCGGCCCGCTCGGCCTGCTTCCTGCCGGTGATCACCGAGGCCGACACCAGCAGCGCGGTCAGGGCGATCAGCGCGCCGACGGCGAACGCGCGGGCCGAGCCGTGGACGAGGATGTCGGACGGCGATCCGGCCGCGTGCCGGGTCGCCGTGCCGTAGACGGTGACCAGGATCGACAGCCCGAGGGTGCCGCCGAGCCACTGGAGGGTCTGGAGCAGACCCGATGCGGAGCCCGCCTCCCGGGGTTCGATGCCCGCGAGGATCGTCGCGTTGAGCGGCATGAAGCTGAGTCCGACGCCCAGGCCCATGAGGAGGAGCGGGCCGAGCAGACCGGTCACGTAGCCGTCGCCGGGGCCGAGTTGCGAGAGCCAGCCCGCGGAAGCGACGAGCAGGGCCATGCCGGTGAGCAGGACCGGTTTCGCGCCGAGCCGGGCGAGCAGGCGCGGTACGAGACGTACGACCGTGAACATCGCCAGGGTCAGCGGCAGGAAGGCGAAGCCCGCGCGCAACGGGCTGTAGTCCAGGACCCGTTGGCTGATCAGCGTGAGGAAGTAGAACGCGCCGAACATGCCCGCAGGCAGCAGCATGACGCCCACGTATCCGCCCGCGCGGTTGCGGCTCGCGAACAGCCGTAGCGGCATGATGGGTTGGTCGGCGCGGGACTCGACCAGGGTGAAGCCCGCGAGCAGGGCCGCCGCCGCGCTGAAACCCAACTGCGCCTGGAGATCACCCCAGCCGTCCGAGGAGACCCGGATGAACGCGTAGACCAGCGAGGTCATCCCGGCGGTGCCGGTGAGCGCGCCCGCGGCGTCGAACCGGCCCGCGTGGCGCGGGGTTTCGCCGATGAAGCGGGGGAGGGCGAGGGCCACGGCCGCGCCGATCGGCACGTTGATCAGCAGGGACCAGCGCCAGGACGCCCATGAGGTGAGCATGCCGCCGATGACCAGGCCTATCGAGGCGCCGATGCCGGCCATGGAGGTGTAGATGCCGAGCGCGTGGTGGCGGCGAGGGCCCTCCGGGAAGTTGGTGGTGATCAGGGCGAGGGTGTTGGGCGCGATGAGCGCGGCGCCCAGGCCCTGGAGCGCGCGGGCCGCGAGCAGCCAGGCGCTGTCGGTGGCCAGCCCGCCGAGCAGGGAGGAGGAGGCGAAGAGCAGCACGCCGATGGTGAGCGTCCGGCGGCGGCCGACGATGTCGCCGACCCGGCCGCCCAGCAGGAGCAGTCCGCCGAAGGCGAGGGTGTAGGCGTTGAGGACCCAGGACAGTCCGGTGGGGCTGAAGTCGAGGTCCTTCTGGATGTCGGGCAGTGCGACGTTGACGACCGTGGAGTCGACCCCGACCATCAGATAGGCCGTCACGACGACGAAGAGCACGGCGCCGAGCCTGGCGGGCGCGGGTGGCGCGGAGAGAGCATGGGTGGTGGACGGTGCGGACGGGGTGGACATGGAGTTCTCCCGGTCTGGCGTCCCCGGCTGAAGGCGTGCGGGCAGCGCGGACTGCCCGCCCAGATAAGCGGGGACTGTCTCCGTTTAATACTCGGTAAGATACGGAGAGAGTCCCCGGTTCGCAAGGAGTAACTGGATGACGCAGGTCAGGCCCATGCGCGCGGACGCTCGGCGCAACTACGAGCGCCTGCTGAAGGTGGCGGCCGAGGCATTCGCCGAGCACGGGGAGAACGCGTCGCTCGACGACATCGCCAAGCGCGCAGGCGTCGGCTCCGGCACGCTCTACCGGCACTTCCCGACCCGGCAGGCGCTCCTGGAGGCGGCCTACGTCGACCGGATCGAGGCGCTCGGCACCCGCGCCGACGAACTCGCGAAGGAACTGCCGCCGGGCGAGGCGCTGGCCGAGTGGCTGTACGAGGTGTGCGTCGGCACGATCCAGGTGCGCGGTATGAAGGCCCTGCTGGGCTCGGCCGTCTCGGACGGCACCAACGTCACGCTCACGGTCTGCGGCACGCACATGAAGAGCGCGGCACAGCGACTGGTCGAGGCGGCGCAGCAGGAGGGCACCCTGCGCAAGGACATCGAGCCGATCGAGGTCCTGCGACTGGCCCACGGGGTGTCCACGGCCTCGGAGTTGGCGAACGGCCAGGGGAAGTACATCCGCCGCTATCTGTCCCTGCTGACGGACGGCCTGCGGCCCGCCGCCCAGGCGGAATGAACGCCGGGCGCCCCTTGGACAGGGGCGCCCGCAGCGGTCGTAGGAGTGCTTACAGGGCCTGGGCCGCGGGCTTCACCATGCCCCTGACCGTCCGCGACTTCACGAAGTCGCCCATCGCGGTCATGTCCCATTCGCCGGAGAACTGCTTGATGAGCTTCGCCATCATGACGCCCGTCTGGGACTCGGCGTTGGTGAGGTCGAAGCGGACCAGTTCCTCGCCGGTCGCGGCGTCGATGAGGCGGCAGTAGGCCTTGGCGACCTCGGTGAACTTCTGGCCGGAGAAGGAGTTCACGGTGAAGACCAGGCCGGTGACCTCCTGGGGGATGCGGCCGAGGTCGACCACGATCACCTCGTCGTCACCGCCGCCCTCGCCCGTGAGGTTGTCCCCGGAGTGCTTGATCGCGCCGTTGAGGATCGACAGCTTGCCGAAGTAGCAGCTGTCGACGTGGTTGCGCTGCGGGCCGTAGGCGATGACCGAGGCGTCGAGGTCGATGTCCTTGCCGCGGTACGCCGGCTCCCAGCCGAGGCCCATCTTGACCTGGGAGAGGAGTGGCCGGCCGCCCTTGACCAGGGACACCGTCTGGTTCTTCTGGAGGCTGACGCGGCCCTTGTCGAGGTTGATCTTCCCGGCGCCGAGCGGCGGCGCGGCGGGCGGGGCCGGGGGAGCGGCGGGCACCGGAGGCGCCATGGGGACCTGCGTGGCCGGGGCAGGAGGAGCCATCGGGGCCGGCGCGGCGACCGGTGCCGGGGCCGGTTCCTCCACCGAGACACCGAAGTCCGTGGCGATGCCCGCCAGGCCGTTCGCGTAGCCCTGGCCGACCGCGCGGGCCTTCCACACGCCGTTGCGGAGATAGATCTCCACGACCACGAGGGCCGTCTCGGCGCCGAGCTGCGGGGGCGTGAACGTGGCCAGCACCGAGCCGTCGTCCGCGCTGCGGATCGTCGCCGTGGGCTCGATGCCCTGGAAGGTCTGCCCCGCGGCGTCGGGGCTCGCCGTGACGACGATCTTCTCGATCCCGGGCGGCACCGCGGCTGTGTCGACGGTGATCGCGTCCGGGGACGTACCGCCGCCGGAGCGGTACGTCACACCCGGGCCGTTCGGCTGGTTGTAGAAGATGAAGTCGTCGTCCGAGCGCACCTTGCCGTCGCCGGTGAGCAGCAGGCTCGACACGTCGAGCCGCACGGGGGCGGAGACATCGACCGCCACCCGGGAGACCGGAAGAGGGATGTTCGAGCCAGGGGTCATAGCTGTCATGCCTCGTGAACGACCGAGACCATTTTGCCGTTCCCTTACCAAGTGACCAATTGGCCAAGCTTTGGCATTACCGGCCCGAATCCCGTCGTTCCCTAGGGGATCACCACGATCTTCCGCCCCACTCCGGCCGCGAACTGGGCCAGCGCCTCCGGATACCGCTCCAGCTCCATCCGGTCGCTGATGAAGATGCCGGGGTCGAGGACCCCGTTCGCGAAGAGCTCCGCCGCGCGCTCGAAGCTGTGCAGCACCGCCATGGAGCCGGTGATGGTGATCTCCTGGTTGTAGATCCGGTACGGGTCGATCGACACCCTGGTCGCGTAGTCGGCCACCCCGAACTGGAGGAACGTGCCCGCCTTCGCCACCCGGTCCAGGCCGTCCTGGATCGCCGCCGCGTTGCCGGTCGCGTCGATCACGAGGTCCCAGCCCTGCGGCCGCTCCAGCTCGTCCGCGTTCGCCGCCGACCCGGAGACACCCAGCGTGCGGGCCGTCTCCAGGCGGGCCGGGTTCAGGTCCACGACGTCGACGCTCGCCGCGCCGGTGCGCTTCGCCAGCTCCAGCATCATCAGGCCCATGGTCCCGGAGCCGTAGATCAGGACGTGCGCGCCGAGGCGGGACTTGAGGACGTCGTAGCCGCGCACCGCGCAGGACAGCGGTTCGATCAGGGCCGCGTCCTCGGTGCGCACGTGCTCGGGCAGCTTCACGCAGTTCGCCACCGGGGCCACCGCGAACTGGGCCGCGCCGCCCGCCGTGGTGACGCCGATCGCGGCCCAGCGTTCGCAGAGGTTGTTGTGGCCGTTGCGGCACTGCCGGCACTCGTAGCAGTAGAGGGACGGGTCCACGGCCACCTGGTCGCCGACCGAGACCTCGGTGACCTGGGTGCCGACCGCGACGATCTCGCCCGCGAACTCGTGGCCCGGCACGATCGGCAGCTTGGGCGCGAACTCGCCCTGGAGGATGTGCAGATCGGTGCCGCAGAGGCCGCACGCGGCGACCTCGACGACGACCTCGCGGGGACCCGGCGTCGGGTCCGGGACCTCGGTGACGACGGCGCGGCCCACGGACTCGATGACGGCGGCCTTCATTTGACGGCTCCCAGGGAGAGGCCCTGGACCAGCTTGTCCTGGGCGGCGAACCCCGCGGCGAGCACCGGCAGGGAGATGACGAGCGACGCGGCGCACACCTTCGCCAGGAACAGGCCCTGGCTGGTGATGAAGCCGGTCAGGAACACGGGCGCGGTCTCGGCGACGACCCCGGTGAGGACCCGGGCGAACAGCAGCTCGTTCCAGCTGAAGATGAAGCAGATCAAGGCCGTTGCCGCGATACCCGGGAGGGCGATCGGGGCCACCACGCGCGCGAGGATGGTCGGCAGCCGGGCGCCGTCGATCTGTGCCGCCTCGATGACGGCGACCGGGACCTCGGCGAGGAAGGACTGCATCATCCACACCGCGATCGGCAGGTTCATCGAGGTGTAGAGGATGACCAGGAGCCAGATGTTGTCCAGCATCCCGGCGTTCTTCGCGAACAGGTAGATCGGCAGCAGGCCCGCGACCACCGGGAGCATCTTCGTGGACAGGAAGAAGAACAGGACGTCGGTCCACTTCTTCACCGGGCGGATCGACAGCGCGTAGGCCGCCGGGAACGCCAGCAGCAGCACGAACAGCGTCGAAGCGACGGACGCGACAAGGGAGTTGACCAGCGCGGGCCAGGGGCTCGCGCCGCCGCCGGTGCCGAAGAACTCCCGGTAGCCGTCCAGGGTGAGGGCGGCCCCGAAGGACGGCGGATTGGTCGCCGCGTCGGCCTCCGAGTGGAAGGACGTCAGCGCCATCCAGGCGATGGGCAGGAAGAACACGATGCCCAGGAGCCAGGCCACCAGGCCGAGGCCCGAGCCTTTGCGGCGGGCACGCGCGCGTACGGCGATGCTGCTCATGCTGCTCATGCGCGGGACGCCTCCTCTCGGAACAGGGACGACACGACCCGCAGGGCGAAGGTCGCGATGATGATGGAGCCGATGACGACCAGGACGCCGGCCGCCGAGGCGAGGCCGTTCTCGTGGGCCTGGTAGAAGCTCTGGTAGACGGTGTAGGGCAGGTTGGCGGTGCCCAGGCCGCCGGACGTGATCGTGAAGACCGCGTCGAAGTTCTGGACGATGTAGATCGAGCCCAGCAGGGCGCCGAGTTCGAGATAGCGGCGCAGATGCGGCAGCGTCAGATAGCGGAAGACCTGCCAGTCGCTGGCGCCGTCCACCTTCGCGGCCTCGATCTGCTGGTGGTCGCGGCTCTGGAGGCCGGCCAGCAGGATCAGCATCATGAACGGCGTCCACTGCCACACGAGAGACGCCTCGACGGCGAGCAGCGGGGTGTTGGAGATCCAGTCCGGCTGCGGTCCGCCCACGTAGTGCAACAGCCCGTTGAGCAGGCCGTATTCAGGGTTGTAGAGCACATGCTTCCACAGCAGGGCCGCGGCCACCGGCACCACCAGGAACGGCGCGATCAGCAGGGTGCGGACGAAGCCCCGGCCCCGGAACCTGCGGTCCAGGAGCAGCGCGAGGAGCAGCCCCAGGACCAGGCTGGCCAGCACCACCGCCACGGTGAGCAGGACGGTCGTCCACACCGAGTGGCGCAGGTCGGCGTCGCTGAGGACCTGCTGGTAGTTGTCGAAACCGGTGAAGTGCCGGGCCTTCGGATAGAGCGCGTTCCAGTCGAAGAACGAGATCACCAGCGTGGCCACGAACGGGAGTTGGGTCACGACGATCATGAAGACCAGGGCGGGGAGCAGCGGGGCACGGGTGGCCCAGGCGCGCAGCCTGTCCGAGGGCTGCCGCGCGGTGCGGGTCGGAGTGGCGGCCAGAGGGGCCGTTGTCGTGGCGGTCATCGTCCCTCGTACTCCTTGGAGATCTTCTCGGCGAGCTTCTGGGACTTCTTCAGGGCCGAGTCGACGGACTGGCGCCCGGCGATGGCCGAACTGATCTCCTGGGAGACCTTCGTGCCGAGGTCGGTGAACTCGGGGATGTCGACGAACTGGATGCCGGGCGCGGGCCGCGGCTGGACGCCCGGGTCGTTGGGCTTGGCGCCCTCGATGGCCTCCTTCGTCTGCTCCTGGAAGGCGGCGGCCTCCTTGACGTACTCGGGGTTCGTGTACGTCGAGGCGCGCTTCCCGGCCGGCACGTTGGCCCAGCCGTCCGTCTCGCCGACCAGCTGCTCGTACTCCTTGCCGGACGCCCAGGACACGAACTTCCAGGCCTTGTCGGAGTTGTGGGAGGCCTTCTGGATGCCCCAGGCCCAGGTGTAGAGCCAGCCCGAGGAGTCGGTCTTCTCGACCGGGGCAGGGACGTAGCCGATCTTGCCCTTCACCGGGGAGCCCTTGGCCTCCAGGGAGCCCGCCGCCGAGGTGGCGTCGTACCACATGGCGACCTTGCTCTGGGTGATGTTGTTCAGGCACTCGGCGAAGCCGGACTGGGCCGCGCCGGACTCGCCGTGCTTGCGGACCAGGTCGACATAGAACTTCGTCGCCTGCTCGAACGCGGGGGAGTCGAGCTGCGCCTTCCAGTCCTTGGTGAACCAGGTGCCGCCGAAGGTGTTCACGACGGTGGTCAGCGGCGCCATCAGCTCGCCCCAGCCGGGCAGTCCGCGCAGACAGATGCCCTTCATGCCCGACTGCGCGCCGTCGACCTTGGCGGCTATGTCGGCCACCTGGGTCCAGGTCGGGTGCGCGGGCATCGTGATGCCCTTCGCGGCGAGCACGTCCTTGCGGTACATCAGGAAGGACGACTCGCCGTAGAACGGCTGCCCGTAGAGCTTGCCGTCGTCGGCGGTCAGGGACTCCCGCATCGGCTTGAGGATGTCCTGCTCGTCGTAGGCGGGGTCCTTGGCGACGTACGAGTCCATCTCGTGCAGCCAGCCGTTGCGGGCGTAGATCGGGATCTCGTAGTTGGAGAGGGTCGCCACGTCGTACTGGCCTGCCTGGTTGGCGAAGTCCTGGCTGATCTTGTCGCGGACGTCGTTCTCGGGCAGCACCGTGAAGTTGACCTTGATGCCGGTCTCCTTCGTGAAGTGCGGGGCCAGTTTCTGGAGTTCGACCATCTGGGGGTTGTTGACCATCAGGACGTTGATCGAGTTGCCGCCTGATCCGGCGCCGCCCGCTCCGACCCAGCAGCCGGAGAGCAGCGGGGCGAGCAGCGTCCCTACGGCGGCCAGGGCGAGCGTGGCTCGCGGCGGCCGTCGTCGGCTCTGGGTTCGCATGGATCGCTCCTGCACATATGGGGAGAAAAAGGCGTCAGCCGGGCATGACTGCGCCCTACGTAGAGACTCAGTTGGAATTTCAAACGGCGTGCTAGACGCGGATGACCTGTGGCCCCAGCAAGGAGTACCTATGGGCTTCGGCCGACGGGAGCAGCGTGCTCGTGACGATCGTCTCCAGGGTGCCGATCTCGGCGAACCTGCAGAAGCTGACCGCCCCGAACTTGGTGTGCACACCGGCGAACACGGTGCGCCGGGAGGCGCGGATGGCCTGTGCCTTGACCTCGCTGACGGCGGGGTCGGGCGTGGTCAGACCGTGTTCGCGGGAGATGCCGTTGGCGCCGATGAAGGCGAGGTCGAGGACGAAGCCGGCGAGCATCTTCGTCGTCCAGTGGTCCACGGTGGCCAGGGTGCCGTGCCGGACCCGGCCGCCGAGCAGCAGCACCGAGGTGTTCTCGGACTCGGCGAGCACGCCCGCGACCGGCAGGGACGCGGTGACCACGGTCAGCGGCCGGTCCCTGGGCAGCGCCTCGGCGATGAGCTGGGGGGTGAAGCCCTCGTCGACGAAGACCGTCTCGGCGTCCCCGAGCAGCTCGGCCGCGGCGACCGCGATCCGGCGCTTCTCGGGTACGTGACTGGTGGCGCGGAAGGCGAGCGTCGTCTCGAACCCGGCGCTCTCCACGGGATACGCCCCGCCGTGCGTACGGCGGACCAGCCCGTGGTCCTCCAGGGCGCGCAGATCCCGCCGTACGGTCTCCTTGGCCACGCCCAGCTCGGCGGCGAGCGCGGTGACGTCGACGGAGCCGGTGCGGCGGGCGGTGCGCACGATCTCCCGCTGACGTTCTTCCGCCGAACTCGTCCCCATGGCCGACACCGCCTTCCCGCTCACCCGGAGTACTGCCCGTTCGGGCCCGGTGGGACCCTTGGGGGAAGTTCTACAGCGGGTGTGCGGCACTGACCAGGCCTGTTGCACGCCCGATGCTGCCCGTGTGTGACCGTTTACCGCGCGCGGTGCCCGTCGCGGACCTGCGCCGCTGTGCGCCGGGCCGTGAGATCGGGCAGCGTCCGTGCCCGAACACACCGGCGGGCGGGCCCGTTCGGTGCCCGCCCGCCGTCCTGGAGTCCCTTTTCCGGTCAGTACGGCCAGATCGGCGGGTCGTTCACGAAGTGGCCGCCGAGATAGGCGTGCGCCTCGACGCCCGGCTCCAGCTCGCCCTGCTCGGCGATCAGCTTCTCGGCGTACGGCTCGGAGTCGTCCCGCGGCTCGTAACCGAGCGCCCGCGCGGTCGACAGGTCCCACCACAGACGGGTGTTGGCGGAGGAGCCGTAGACGACCGTGTGCCGTACGTCCTCGGCGGTCAGGGCCGCGTGGAAGAGGCGGGCGCCGTCGGCGGGGCTCATCCAGATGGACAGCATGCGGACGCTGCTGGGCTCCGGGAAGCAGGAGCCGATGCGCACGGAGACGGTCTCCAGGCCGTGCTTGTCCCAGTAGAGCTGCGCGAGGTCCTCGCCGAAGGACTTGGACAGGCCGTAGAAGGTGTCCGGGCGGTGCGGGGTGTCGATCGGGATGAGCACGCTTGAATCAAGAGGTGTGTCGCCCTGCGGCCTCGGGGTGTAGCCCACCGCGTGGTTGGAGGAGGCGAAGACGATACGGCCGACGCCCTCCTCGCGGGCGGCCTCGTAGAGGTTGTAGGTGCCCTGGATGTTCGACGCGAGGATCTTGTCGAAGGAGGCTTCCAGGGAGATGCCGGCGAGATGGATGATCGCGTCGACGCCTCCTACGGCCTCGCGGAGCGCCGCCCGGTCGGAGAGGTCGGCGGTGATCGCGTCCGGCTCGCCCTCGATCGGGCGCAGATCCAGCAGCCGCAGGTCGTAGCCGTAGGAGGGGAGCAACTCCCGCATCAGGGTGCCGAGTCCGCCTGCGGCGCCGGTGAGCAGAACGGTGCGGGGAGCGGGCATCCTCGGTCTCCTAGGATCAGCGGCTTCATCCGTGAACAGCATTCACATTCATAGACACGCTAGGGATCGTTCACCATGCCCGTCAAGTGTGGCGCGGACCTGGGAAATCCGCTTCCTTCTCGCTCAATTGCCTGCTTGACCCGCCCTGAGGCAGATCCTTAGGGTGGGGCTGTTCAGAAATGTAGACGTTGATCAGAAGAACGCACGCGCCAGTTTCAAGGGAGAGCCCGTGACGCCAGCCCCTCTCGCCGAACGGCTCAGTATCCCCAGCGGGCCGCTCTTCTTCCCCGTCACCGCGTACGGCCCGGACGGCGCCGTCGATCTCGACGTGTACCGCGAACATGTCCGCCAGGGCGTCGAGGCCGGCGCCGCCGCCGTGTTCGCGTGCTGCGGCACCGGCGAGTTCCACGCGCTGCTGCCCGAGGAGTTCGAGGCGTGTGTGCGGGCCGCCGTGGAGGCGGCCGGGGGTCGGGTGCCGGTGGTCGCGGGCGCGGGCTACGGCACCGCGCTCGCCGTGCGGTACGCACGGCTCGCGGAGGCCGCCGGGGCGGACGGGCTGCTCGCCATGCCGCCGTACCTGGTCGTCGCCGGGCAGGAGGGGCTGCTGCGGCACTACCGTGAGGTGGCCGCGTCGACCGCGCTGCCCGTCGTCGTCTACCAGCGCGACAACGCCGTGTTCACCCCGGCCACGGTCGTCGAACTCGCCCGCACCGAGGGGATCATCGGCTTCAAGGACGGCCTCGGCGACCTCGACCTGATGCAGCGGATCGTGAGCACCGTACGCAGTGAAGTCCCCGGCGACTTCCTGTACTTCAACGGCCTGCCCACCGCCGAACAGACCCAGCTCGCCTACCGGGGCATCGGCATCACCCTCTACTCCTCCGCCGTGTTCTGCTTCGTCCCCGAGCTCGCGCTCGCCTTCCACCGGGCCCTCGCGACGGGCGACGACACCACGGTGAACCGCCTCCTGGACGGTTTCTACCGACCGTTCGTCGAACTGCGCGCCCAGGGACGCGGATACGCGGTCTCGCTGGTCAAGGCGGGCGTCCGGATGCGCGGCCTGGACGTCGGCGAGGTCCGCCCGCCGCTGACCGAACCGACCGAGGACCATGTCAAGCAACTGGCTCAACTCGTCGAGCGCGGCTACACATTGATCGAGCCGCAGATCGACTCCCAGGTGGACTCGCGGACGGAGGAGGACGCGTGAAGGCATCGGCGTTCGTCTATCCCTGGGACGTCAACGGCGACCCCGAGGCGGGCGGCAGGATCGCCGAACTCGGCGTCCAGCAGGCGACCTTGGCCTCCGCGTACCACTCCACGCGGGCGCTGACCCCCCGTCACCCCCGCCACCGCGTCGTCACCGCCGAGCACGCGGCCGTCCTGTATCCGCCGGACTCCCGTTGGCAGGGGCGGGAGTTGAAGCCGTACGCGGCCGGCGACTGGGCGCCGGGCGACGCCTACGGGGAGGCCGCCGCCGCCCTCGCGGACGCGGGCCTGGAGGTGCACACCTGGGTGGTGCTCGCCCACAACTCCCGGCTGGGCGCGGACCATCCGGACACCTCGGTGGTCAACGCCTACGGCGACCGCTACCCCTGGGCACCCTGCATCGCCCAACCGGCCACGCGCGCGTACCTCGTCGACCTCGCCGCCGAGGCGGCCGTACGTCCCGGCGCGCACGGCACCGAACTGGAGTCCCTGGGCTGGTACGGCCTCGCCCATCTGCACGCCCACGACAAGACCGGCGGAATCCCCCTCGGGGACGCGGGCCACTACCTGATGTCCCTGTGCTTCTGTCCGACCTGCCGCCAAGGCTACGGCGAACAGGGCCTCGACGCAGAGGAGTTGGCGGCGGTGGTACGGGCCGCACTGGAACCGGTGTGGCAGGGCGCGCCCTCCGACGGCGGCTGGGCGGGGGTCGAGAAACTCCTCGGCGAGGCCAACGCGACGGCCACGCGCGCGTGGCGCGACGACCGGGCCCGCACCCTCCAGGAGGCGGCGGTCGCCGCGGTCCGGGCCGCCGCACCCGCCGACTTCCAGGTCCTGCTCCACGCCGACCCGGAGTCGTACCACTGCGGCGCCAACGCCGGCGTGGACCCCGCGCACATCCTCTCGGTGGCCGACGGCGTGGTCGTCCCCTGCACGGGCGGCGCGGGCCTCCTGACCCCGTTCACCGAACAGGACCTGGACGGCCGGGTGTCGGCGGCCAACTTCACGGTGGTCTCCGGCATGGGCGGCCGCCCGGGAGCACTCACCGCGGACGCGGCACGGGCACGCGGCCTCGGCGCGACGGAACTGCGGCTCTATCACGCGGGGTTGGCGTCGGACGGGGACTTGGAGGCGGTGCGGTCGGCGCTGGCGGGGCTCTGATCCGAGCCAGGCCCTCTCCTCCCGTGAAGTACTCGGAGTGTGCCCGTCCCAACCACCGCCAGCCACACCCCCGTCGAGAGCAACGCCAGCCCGACCACCATCAACACGACCCGGAAGTCGGCCAGTTCGACCAGTGCGGCCCCCGCCGCGAGCCCGATCACGTTCGGGGTGAAGAGGAGGGTGTTGGCGGTGGCGGTCGCCCGGCCCAGCAGCGGGCCCGGCAACTCCCGCTGCACCGCGGTGAACGCGGCGATCAGTACGCACGGGAGCCCCAGGCCGACCGCCGTGCCGCCCGCGAGGACCACCGGGTCGGACGGTACCGCCCGCGCGGCCACCCCGACCGCCGCGAGGGCGATCCCGGCCGCCCCGAACCGGCGCTCGCCGAGCCGTCGTAGCGCGGGACCGGAGACGAGCCCGACCGCGGCCGAGCCGACGCCCTGGGCGACGTACAACATCCCCGTGTAGGCGGGCGCGTGTCCCAGAGACTCGACGATCGCGTAGTTCGTGGAGCTGCTCAGGGAGGCGAGGAACATCATGGTCCCGCCCGCCACGACCAGTCGGCGCAAGCCGGGACGTGCCCACAACTCGCGCACGCCCTCGGCGGTTTGGGCCCGCCAGTCGCCGGCGGGGCGGCTGGGCCGCTCCTCGTGCGCGCGTACGAACAGCCACAGGCCCGCCGCCAGCGCGAACGTCGCCGCGTCCAGACAGGCCACCGCGGGCCCGCCGAACGCGGCGTACAGACCCGCGCCCGTCAGCGGCGCGACCAGCTTCATGCCCTCCACGGCCGTCATCCGCAGCCCGTTGAAGTCGCCGAGGAGGTCCCGGTCCACCACGGCGGCGACGAGGGCCGACTCGGCGGGGTCCTGGACGACGACGATCGTGCCGTAGACGAGCAGGACCGTGAACAGGAGCCACAGGTCGGCGCGGGAGTCGACGGCGAAGAGGGTGAGGAGGAGGGCGGCCAGGGCGAGGTTCGTGCGGATCAGCAGGGGCCTGCGGCGGACGCGGTCGGCGATCGTGCCGAGGGCCGGGCCGCACAGGGTCGGCGCCCAGACCGCGAACACGCACAGCGCGGCCAGCCCGTTCGAGCCGCTGAGGTCCTTCACCCACACACCGGCCGCCAGCCCCAGCGCGGAGGTGCCGAAGGCGGACACCACCAGCCCCGTGAAGTACAGCCCCGCGTCGCGGTCCCGGAGGATGCGGGTGACCGTCCAGTTCTTCGTCATGCCTGGTCATCGTGGGTCTAAGGCCGGGGGTGCGGCATCGGGCAGGTGCCCTAGAAACGCGTCGCGCGGCGCGGGCGGGAATCCGTCGCAAGCTGTCGGCAATACCCCTGGGGCGGCGCGCGGGACGGTTCTAGCGTCGCCGCATGCGCTACCTCGTGCCGATCGTCATCGGCCTCCTCTACGTGCTGGTCATGTCCCTCGTCCCCGAAGCGCACCGGCGGCGCCTCAACGCCGTGATGGTCGCGGGGGCGGGCGCCGCGTATCTCAGCGGCGGGGGCCTCGGCGGCTGGGAGTTCGGGTTCACCGCGGTCGCCACCTACGTGGCCTACCGCGGCCTGGAATCGTGGACCTGGATCGGCGTCGGCTGGCTGCTGCACACCGGGTGGGACATCGTGCACTACGTCAAAGGGCACCCGATCGTCCCGTTCGCCCACGACTCCTCGCTGGGCTGCGCGATCTGCGACCCGGTGATCGCGCTGTGGTGTCTGCGCCAGGGACCGTCCGCGCGGGAACTGATCCGGGGCCGGGCGATGAGTTCCCGGGCCGCCGTCGGTCTACCCCCCGAGTGAGACCGATCTCCGGAAGGGAAGCGCATGTCCGACAGCATCTTCGACCTCGGCCCGCAGACCCGTGTCGTCGCCCGGCTCGTGGAGGGCGTCACCGACGAGCAGCTCAGAGACGTCACCCCGTGCCCCGGCACCGCCGTACGCAACATGCTGGGCCATCTGCTCGGGCTGTCCGTGGCCTTCCGCGACGCCGCGCGCAAGGACCTGGGCGTCCTGACGGACACCGCACCGGACGCCGCCGCCTCGGACATCGGCCCCGGCTGGCGCGAGGACTTCCCCAAGATCCTCGACGGACTCGCCGAGGCCTGGCGCGACCCGGCCGCCTGGACCGGCATGACCCGCGCGGGCGGCATCGACCTCCCCGGCGAGATCGCCGCCGCCGTCGTGGCCGACGAACTGGTCGTCCACGGCTGGGACCTGGCCCGCGCCACCGGCCAGCCCTACGACCCCGACCCCACCGCGCTCCAGGCCTCGTACACCTTCCTGCTGGCGGTGGCCGAGGACCCGGCCGGCGGCGGAGGCATCTTCGGACCCGTGGTGCCGGTACCGGCGGACGCCCCGCTCCTGGACCGGGCGGTCGGCCTCAGCGGACGGGACCCGGGCTGGAAGCCGTAGTCCGTCGTCCTCAGCGGACGGGACTCGGGCTGGGAGCCGTAGTCCGTCGTCCTCAGCGGACGGGACTCGGGCTGGGAGCCGTAGTCCGTCGGCCTCAGCGGACGGGACTCGGGCTGGGAGCCGTAGTCCGTCGGCCTCAGCGGATGGGACTCGGGCTGGGAGCCGTAGTCCGTCGGCCTCAGCGGATGGGACTCGGGCTGGGAGCCGTAGTCCGTCGTCCTCAGCGGATGGGACTCGGGCTGGGAGCCGTAGTCCGTCGTCCTCAGCTGCGGACCGGTGCCTTCAGCCGTAGTCCGGTTTCAGCCGTGGACCGGCGCCTTCAGCCGCAGTCCGGTGCCTTCAGCCGTGGATCGGCGCCCGGAGCCGTGGACCGGCGCCCTCAGATGTAGACCAGCGTCCTCAGCCGTAGCCCGGCGCCCTCAGCTGTAGCCCGACGCCTTCGTCGTGGATCGGTGTCCAGAGCCGTGGACTGGCGCCCTCAGCTGTTGTCCGGTGCCTTCAGTCGTCGGGCCTTCAGCCGTAGCCCAGCGCCTTCAGTCGTTCTCCGGTGCCTTCAGTCGTGGATCGGTGTTCAGAGCCGTAGCCCAGCGCCCTCAGCCGAAGACCGCAGCCCTCAGCCATAGACCGGGAACGACGCCTGGAACGCCAGCCGTTCGTCCGCCCCGTCGCCGATGCGGGCGAGGACCTCGTCGAGCGCCATGAACTCCTCCCACACCGCCCGGCCGCTCGCCCCGGCCAGCCGGGCCACGACGAGATCCTCCAGCTCGGGGACCCGCTTGTTCTTCCACACCTTGTCGGCGAGGCTCACCAGGAGGTCCTCCAGAGCGACACCCGGCCGCGCCCACGAGGCGTGCGTCGCCGCGAAGCGGGCCAGCTCCGGGGCGACACCGTGGGCGAGCAGCAGGGTCCGGCCCGCCTCCTCGTGCGCCGCCCCGGGCCCGGAGAGTTCGGCGACGTGCACGGTCTTGCCCACGTCGTGCGTCGCCGCCCCGAAGAGCACCGCCTCGCGATCGACCCGCACGCCAGGACAGTGCCGCTCCACCCAGTCGACCAGCTGGTGCGCGACGTCATGGACGGCTCGCAGATGGGCCGCCAGCCGAGGCGGGCTGTCCAGCTCCGACAGGAGTTCGACGACACGGTCGGGCAGCGGACGCAGCGGCGGGTCGACGGTGGCGCTCATCGCCCTGGACAAGGGAGTGTCGGCCATCACCACATCAGGGTACTGACCGCGGCATTCTCGCCCGCGGACGGCCGCACGGGGCGGAAGGTCCCGAACTGTGAGTGCGGCAGGCCCCGGAACCGTACTCTTCCCCGACATGCCTCTCAGTCTCACGATCCTCGGCACCGCCTCCCCGCATCCACGCCCCGGCCGCCCCTGTTCCGGGTACCTGCTGCGCGGCGGCGGCGCCGAGGTGTGGGTGGACGCGGGCACCGGAACGTTCGCGGAGTTGCAGCGGCACACCGATCCGGCGCGGCTCACCGCGATCTGGATCTCGCACCTGCACGCCGACCACAGCGCCGATCTCCTCGCCGCGGCCTACGCGTTCGCCTTCGGCGGGATGACCCCGGCCGCCCCGATTCCGGTCTACGCCCCGCAGGACTGCGCCCGCCGCCTCGCCGGGTTCTTCGGACAGCCGGACGTACGGTTCCTGAGCGGCGTCTTCGACTTCCGCCCGCTCTACGACGGCCACACCGTCCGGCACTGGAACCTCCGCCTCACCACACGCGCCGTCGTCCACGACACCGAGGCGTACGGGCTGCGCGCCGAGTGCCAGGGGAGTGTCCTCGGCTACTCCGGGGACAGCGGACCCTGCGAGGCGCTGTCCGAACTCGCGGGCGGCGCCGACGTGTTCCTCTGCGAGGCCGACATCGACCGGCATCGCGAAGGCGAACGACAGTTCCACCTCACGCCCGAGGACGCCGGCGCCTGTGCCAAGGGCGCGCGCGAACTCCTCATCACCCACGTGGGACCCACCCTCACGAGGGAAACGGCGCTGGAGCGCGCCGCCGCGATCTTCCCCGGCCGGACCTCGGCCGCGCTCGAAGGCGTCACCAAGACCATGTGAAGCGCTTTCTGTTTCCTTTGTCAGAAGCATTGACGAAACAAACGCCCGCTCCTACCTTCAACGCGTCGTACTTCGTACGTCATATATGAGACGCGATATGTGAGATCCGAGAGGCGCGCATGACCTCTGTGCCCACGCCGATCCCGTCCCGCACGCAGTTCGTGCTGGAGGGGATCAAACACCGCATCCTCACCGGGCAGTTGACGCCCGGTCAGCCACTGGTCGAGACCGAACTCGCCGCACAGTTCGGGGTGTCCAAGACCCCGGTGCGCGAGGCGCTCAAGACCCTGGCCGGCACCGGGCTCGTCGTGATGAACCAGTACAAGGGCGTCACGGTGCGCATGGTGGACGCGGACATGGCGCGCGAGGTGTACGACGTCCGGCTGCTCCTGGAACCCGAGGCGCTACGGCGGGCCGTACGACTGGGCGCCTCACTGGACGCGGCACGCGAGGCGCTGACCCGCGCCGACGAGGCCACCGACACCGCCGAACGCTCCCTCGCCAACCGGGAGTTCCACCGCGCCCTGTACCTGCCGTGCGGCAACCCGCTGCTCGGCCGGATGCTCGACGAGGTCCGCGACCAGGCCGCCCTGGTCTCCGCCGTCGCCTGGGCCGCCTCGCCCTCCTGGGAACGGGAGGCCGGCGAACACCGCGAGATCCTGCGGCTCGCCCTCGACGGCGACGCGGACGCGGCGGCGACCGCGCTGCACGCCCACATCGCGTCGTTCGTGCAACGGGCCTTCCCCGGAACCGAGTTGGGACAGGCCCCCGGTACCGATCCGGGAACCAAGGGAGAGGGCGGTCAGGCATGACAGCGGCGTTCGAGGCCCAACGGGCCGCCCTGGCGGACGTGGTGGCGATCCCGGTGACCCCGTTCGCCGCGGACGGCACCGTCGACCAGGACACCCACCGGACCCTGCTGCGCCGCCTGCTCGACGGCGGGATCGGCATCCTCACGCCGAACGGGAACACCGGCGAGTTCTACGCACTCACCCCCCAAGAACGCCAGCTGGTAACGGAGTTGACCATCGACGAGGCGGGCGACCGCGCCGCCGTCCTCGTCGGTGTCGGCCACGACGTGCCCACCGCCATCGCCTCCGCCCGGCACGCCCGCGACCACGGCGCCCAGATGGTGATGGTCCATCAGCCCGTCCACCCCTACGTCTCGCAGGACGGCTGGGTCGACTACCACCGCGCCATCGCCGAGGCCGTGCCCGACCTGGGCGTCGTCCCGTACATCCGCAACGCCCAACTCCTCGGCGCCCGCCTCGCCGAACTCGCCGACGCCTGCCCGAACGTCATCGGTGTCAAGTACGCCGTCCCGGACGCGGCCCGCTTCGCGGCCTTCGCCCGGGACGCGGGCCTCGAACGCTTCGTGTGGGTGGCCGGGCTGGCCGAGCCGTACGCGCCCTCCTACTTCTCGGCGGGCGCCACCGGCTTCACGTCCGGGCTCGTCAACGTCGCCCCGTCCGTCTCCCTGAACATGATCGAAGCGCTTCGATCCGGCGACTACCCGGGCGCTATGAAGGTCTGGGAACAGATCCGCCGATTCGAGGAACTGAGGGCCGCGAACGGCTCGGCCAACAACGTCACGATCGTGAAGGAAGCGCTTGCGTCCCTCGGCCTGTGCCGCCGTGACGTACGGCCCCCCAGCAAGCCCCTGCCCGAGAGCGAGCGCGCCGAGGTCGCCGCGATAGCCGCCGGATGGTCCATATGAAGGCACCGGAAGAGCTCAGAAGCCACCAGTGGTACGGCACCGACGGGCTGCGCTCCTTCAGCCACCGGGCCCGCACCCGCCAGCTCGGCTACCTCCCCGAGGAACACCTCGGCAAGCCCGTCATCGCGATCCTCAACACCTGGTCGGACATCAATCCCTGTCATGTGCACCTCCGTGATCGCGCCCAGGCGGTCAAGCGGGGCGTGTGGCAGGCGGGCGGCTTCCCGCTGGAGTTCCCCGTCTCCACGCTCAGCGAGACCTTCCAGAAGCCGACCCCGATGCTCTACCGCAACATGCTCGCCATGGAGACCGAGGAACTGCTGCGGTCGTATCCCGTCGACGGCGCCGTGCTCATGGGCGGCTGCGACAAGTCGACGCCCGCGCTCCTCATGGGTGCCGCCAGCGTCGACCTGCCCACCGTCTTCGTCCCCGCCGGGCCGATGCTGCCGGGCCACTGGCGCAACCAGATCCTGGGTTCCGGTACCGACATGTGGAAGTACTGGGACGACAAGCGCGCCGGCCTCATCGGTGACTGCGAAATGACCGAACTGGAGAGCGGGCTCGCGCGCTCGCCCGGCCACTGCATGACCATGGGGACCGCGTCCACGCTGACGGCCGCCGCCGAGGCGCTGGGTGTGACCGTGCCGGGCGCGTCGAGCATTCCCGCCGTGGACTCGGGGCACGATCGGATGGCCGCGTCATCCGGCATGAGGATTGTTGAACAAGTCCACAAGGGGCGTGTTCTCTCGTCGATCCTCACCCAGGAAGCCTTCGAGGACGCGGTCACCACCGTCCTCGGCCTCGGCGGCTCCACCAACGCCGTCATCCACCTCATCGCCATGGCCGGCCGCGCGGGCGTCCGCCTCACGCTCGACGACTTCGACCGCATCGCCCGCACGGTCCCGGTCCTCGCGAACGTACGCCCCGGCGGACGGACGTACCTCATGGAGGACTTCCACTTCGCCGGCGGCCTGCCCGGCTTCCTCTCCCGGATCACCGACCTGCTCCACCTGGACCGTCCGACGGTCTCCCACGACACCCTGCGCGAGCAGCTCAAGGGCGCGCAGGTGCACAACGACGACGTCATACGCCCCCGCGACAACCCGGTGGCGAGCGAGGGCGGAGTCGCCGTCCTGCGCGGCAACCTCTGCCCGGACGGCGCCGTCATCAAGCACATCGCCGCCGAACCGCACCTGCTCAAGCACACCGGCCCCGCGGTCGTCTTCGACGACTACCGCACCATGCAACGCACCATCAACGACCCGGAGTTGGACATCACCGCCGACAGCGTGCTGGTGCTGCGCAACGCGGGCCCCAAGGGCGGCCCCGGTATGCCCGAGTACGGCATGCTCCCGCTCCCCGACCACCTCCTCAAGCAGGGTGTCCGGGACATGGTCCGGATCTCCGACGCCCGGATGAGCGGCACGAGTTACGGCGCGTGCGTGCTGCACATCGCACCCGAGTCGTACGTCGGCGGACCGCTGGCCCTCGTCCGGACCGGGGACACCATCACCCTGGACGTCGAGGCCCGCACGCTCCAACTCAACGTGGACGACGAGGAGTTGGCGCGGCGCAGGGCGGAGTGGACCCCGCCGCCCGCACGGTACGAGCGCGGCTACGGCGCGCTCTACAACGACCAGATCACCCAGGCGGACACCGGCTGCGACTTCGAGTTCCTGGCCCGGCCGGGCAAAGTGCCGGACCCGTACGCCGGTTGAGCACACCCGCGCTTCGCATACCCGTCGAGCAAGCGCTTCCTGTACCGAGCGTCCCGCACTGAGCGTCCCGCACCGAGCGTCCTGTACTGAACGGAGAACAGTCATGGCCCAAGCCGCAGCCGTGGCGAAACCGCCCGCGCCACCCCGGCGGCGCCGTGCCTCCGCGACCCCGCGCAGGCTCCCGTATCTGCTGATCGCCCCGGCCGCGCTGCTGATGCTGGGCTTCATCGCCTACCCGGTCATCAGCGTCTTCTACTACAGCCTCCAGAACTACAACCCCACCAAACCCTGGCGCAACGGCTTCGCGGGCCTCGACAACTTCACCCACGCCTTCACCCAAGACCCCCAGTTCTGGGACACGTTGACCTTCAGCGCCAAGTGGGTCGTCGTGGAGGTGGGCCTCCAACTCCTCTTCGGACTGGCCCTCGCACTGATCGTCAACCAGACCTTCGTGGGCCGGTCCATCGGCCGCGCGCTGGTCTTCTCCCCCTGGGCCGTGTCGGGCGTACTGACCTCCGCGATCTGGGTGCTGCTCTACAACTCCCAGACGGGCGTGACCCGTTACCTCGCGGACATGGGAATCGGCCAGTACGGCACGAGTTGGCTCTCCGACCCCTCAACCGTCTTCTCCGCGGCGGTGGTTGCGGACCTCTGGCGAGGCGTCCCCTTCTTCGCGATCCTCATCCTCGCCGACCTCCAGTCCGTGTCGAAGGACCTGTACGAGGCCGCCGAGGTGGACGGAGCCAGCCGCTTCAAGCAGTTCCTGCACCTCACCCTGCCGCACCTCAAGGACGCGATCGTGCTGTCCACCCTGCTGCGCGCGGTGTGGGAGTTCAACAACGTCGACCTCCTCTACACCCTGACCGGCGGCGGCCCGGCCGGCGAGACGACCACGCTCCCGCTCTACGTCGCCAACACCAGCGTCGAGGCCCACAACTTCGGCTACGCCTCGGCCCTCACCACGGTCGCCTTCGTGATCCTGCTGTTCTTCTCGATCGTCTATCTGCGCCTGAGCAAGTTCGGAGGCGGCGACAAGTGATCACCGAGATCGCCCCGGCCCGCGAGCGGGAAGCCGCCGCACCACAGCAACCGCGCAGGGCCCGCCGAGCCTGGGACGAGGTCCCGCGCTGGCAGATCTACCTCCCCCTCGGCATCTACCTCGTCTTCACCCTCATCCCCTTCTACTGGATCCTGCTCTTCGCGTTCCGCCCGGCCGGCTCGACCTCCCTGGTGCCCTGGCCGATGACCCTCGACCACTTCCAGAAGGTGTGGACCGAACGCAGCTTCGGCGTCTACTTCCAGAACAGCGTCTACGTCGGCGTCGCCACCCTGGTCCTCACCACGGTCGTCGCCCTGGCCGGCGGCTACGCGCTCGCCCGCTTCGAGTTCAGGATCAAACGCACCTTCATGCTGGCCCTGCTCTGCTCCCAATTCGTGCCGGGCGCACTGCTGTTGGTCCCGCTGTTCCAGATCTTCGCCAAGCTCCAGATGATCAACTCGCTCGGCAGCGTCATCATCGCGGAGACCGTCTTCCAGCTCCCGCTGTCGATGATCCTCATCAGCGGCTTCATCCGGAACGTCCCGCAGTCCCTGGAGGAGGCCGCCTGGGTCGACGGCTGCAACCGCTTCTCCGCCTTCCGTATCGTCGTCCTCCCGCTGCTGCGGCCCGGCCTGATCGCCGTCGGCTCCTTCGCCTTCGTGCACGCCTGGAACCACTTCCTCTTCGCCCTGATGTTCCTCTCCGACCAGAGCAAGCAGACCATCCCGGTCGGCCTCAACACCCTGATGAGCGCGGACAGCGTCGACCTCGGCGCGCTCGCCGCCGGCGGCATCGTCGCGGCCGTACCCGTGGTGATCGTCTTCGCCTTCATCCAGAAGTGGCTGATCACCGGCTTCAGCGCGGGGGCGGTGAAGGGATGAGGCAACCGCTTACCCTGCTGGCGAAGATCGTCGACGCAGGGAGAATCCCATGACATCCAAGACCGGCCCCACGACCGCCACCACATCCGCGGCTACGACCGCCCCCGCGCTCGTCACCCTGCCCGTCCCCGTCGTCCTCGCGGGCGCCCGGGGTCACGGCCGCTGGCACGTCGAGAACATCCGCCGGCTCCAGGACAAGGGACTCGTACGCCTCGTCGGCATCTGCGAGCTGACCCCGCTGACCGAGGAGGAGTTCGGCGGTGAACTTCCGGCCCAGTCACCGGACTTCGGCGCGCTCCTCGACTCCACCGGCGCCCGGGTGGCCGTGGTCTGCACCCCGATCCCGACCCACACGGACCTCGCCCTGGCCGCCGCGGAGCGGGGCGTGCACCTGTTGCTGGAGAAGCCGCCCGCGCCGTCGTACGCCGAGTTCCGCAGGATGGCCGACGGGGTCGCCGCCGCCGGGGTGGTCTGCCAGATCGGGTTCCAGTCGCTCGGCTCGCACGCCGTACCCGCGATCCGCGAACTGATCGCCAAGGGCACCATCGGCACCCTCACCGGGGTCGGCGGGGCCGGAGCCTGGGCGCGCGACGAGGCGTACTACCGGCGCGCCCCCTGGGCGGGCAAGCGGCGCCTGGGCGGCGTCGACGTGATCGACGGCGCGCTCACCAACCCCCTCGCGCACGCCGTCGCCACCGCCCTCGCCCTCAACGGCACGACCCGCGCCGAGGACGTCACCCGCATCGAGACCGAACTCGTGCGCGCCAACGACATCGAGTCCGACGACACCTCCTGCGTCCGCGTCACCACCGTCCAGGGCCGCCCGGTCACCGTCGCCGTCACCCTGTGTGCCGAACACCCCGGCGATCCCTATGTGGTGGTGCACGGCAGCGAGGGCCGGATCACCTACTGGTACAAGCAGGACCGCGCACTGCTCCAGCGGGCGGGCCACGGCCCGGAGGAGTTCGAGTACGGCAGCACGGACCTGTTGGAGAACCTGGTCGCTCATCTCGTGGACGGCGAAGAGCTGTTGGTCGAACCGGACGCGACGGGCGCCTTCATGAAGGTGGTCGAAGCGATCCGCCAGGCCCCCGACCCGGCCCAACTGCCCACCAGCGCCTGGCACTTGATCCCCACCGAGAACCGCCGGGTCGTCCCCGGCATCGACGCACTGGTCACGGCGGCGGCCGACACCCTCGCCCTCTACTCCGAGCTGGGCGCCTCCTGGGCCCCACCGAAAGAGGTGAGCACCTGATGATCACCCACGACACACCGGTGCTGCGCGTCGCGGGCCGCCCGGTCGCCCGGTACGTCACCAGGCCCGAGCTGCCCGCCCGGCTCTCCCCGCGCCCCTATCTGCATCCCGTAACCACCTTGTCCGGCACGGCGGTCACCGAACTGAGCCCCGCCGACCACACCCACCACCTCGGCGTCGGTGTCGCCGTTCCCGACGTCGAGGGGCACAACTTCTGGGGCGGCCGCACGTACGTCCGCGACCAGGGCCCGACCGAACTGGACGACCACGGCGCCCAACGCCACTCCGCGTTCCAGCTCCGCGACCCCGACGGCTTCGTCGAGGAACTCCGCTGGGTGGCCTCCGGCGCCGAGCTGCTGCGCGAACGCCGTACGGTCGCCGCCACCGAACTCACCGACACCGCCTGGGCGTTGGACTTCACCTTCTCGCTCACCAACGTGACGTCCGACCCCCTGTCGATCGGCAGCCCCGCCACCAACGGCCGCCCCGGAGCCGCGTACGGCGGCTTCTTCTGGCGGGCCCGCAAGGAGGCGGAGACCCCGTACGTCTTCACCGCCGACCGCGAGGGCGAACCGGCCGTCCACGGCATCCGCGCCGACTGGCTGGCCCTCGCCGGCACCGGCTGGACCCTGGTCTTCGCCGGTGCCACGGACCGCTCCCGCCAGGACCCGTGGTTCGTCCGTACCGCCGAATACCCGGGCGTGGGCTCGTCGTTGGCCTCGGACGAACGGCTGCCGATCCCGCCCGGCGACACCGTCGTACGACGGATCGTCACCGTCGTCGCGGACGGCGGCCTGGACCGGGGCGAGGCGGCGGTGCTGGTGCGGAAGGCGGTCGGCCAGTGACCCCCGAGACGTACACCAACCCCGTCCTGAACGCCGACTGGTCCGACCCGGACGTCATCCGCGTCGGCGACGACTTCTACCTCACCGCGTCCAGCTTCGGCCGTGTCCCCGGCCTGCCACTACTGCACTCCCGCGACCTGGTGAACTGGACCCTGGTCGGCCACGCCCTCCAACACCTGGAACCAGCACGGGAGTTCAGGACACCACGGCACGACTGCGGCGTCTGGGCCCCCGCGTTGAGATACCACGACGAACGCTTCTGGATCTTCTGGGGCGACCCCGACCAGGGCATCTTCCAGATCAACGCCCCCGAGATCAGGGGCCCTTGGACCCGCCCCCACCTCCTCAAGGAGGGCAGGGGCCTCATCGACCCGTGCCCCCTGTGGGACGAGGACAACGACGAGGCCTATCTCGTCCACGCCTGGGCCAAGTCCCGCGCGGGCATCAACAACCGCCTCACCGGCCACCGTATGCATCCCGATGCCACGACCCTGCTCGACGACGGCAAGGTCGTCGTCGACGCGGACCGCCTCCCCGGCTGGTTCACCCTGGAGGGCCCCAAGGTCCACCGCCACGACGGCTGGTTCTGGATCCTCGCGCCCGCAGGGGGAGTCGAGACCGGCTGGCAGGGCGCGTTCCGCTCCCGCGGCTTCTTCGGACCGTACGAGCAGCAGGTCGTCCTGGAGCAGAAGGACACCGCCGTCAACGGCCCCCATCAGGGCGCGTGGGTGCGCACCCCGTCAGGCGAGGACTGGTTCCTGCACTTCCAACAGCGCGGTCCCTACGGCCGAGTTGTCCACCTCCAGCCGATGCGCTGGGGTGACGACGGCTGGCCGGTGATCGGCGACGCGGGCGCCCCCGTAGCCGTACACCGGAAACCGGATCTCCCGCCGCAGCCGCCCGCCGCGCCCGCCACCGACGACGACTTCCCCGGCGGACGGTACGGCCGCCAGTGGCAGTGGACGGCGAACCCGCAGGACGGCTGGGCAACCCACCACTCGGGCGACGGCCTACGACTGACCTGCGCACGCTCCGCCGACGCGCACGACCTGCGCGGGCTCCCGAACCTCCTCACCCAGCGACTGCCCGGCACGCCTGTCGTGGTCGAGGTCGAACTGCGGCTGCACAGCGCGGAGTTGGGGGCGAGAGCCGGGCTGGCCGTGCTGGGCGACGCGTACAGCTGGATCGGACTCCAGCGGGGCGCCGACGGGGAGGTGCGGTTCGTGCACCGGTTCGCCGAACCCGTCGCCGAGCGTGAACGGGACGCGGGGGAGTCCTGCCTCGCACCGGACGGCCGGGTCCGGCTGCGGATCGAGATCGGTGCCGGGGCGCGGTGCCGCTTCTTCCACGACGTCGGGGACGGGCCGCGGCCGAGCGGTCAGGTCTTCGCCGCCACCCCCTGGCGCTGGGTCGGGGCCCTGCTCGGGCTCTTCGCGCTCGCGCCCGCCGGCACGGGACATGCCGGCGCGGCGGTGTTCACGCGGTTCCGGATCAGCCCTCTCCACTAACTCGCCCTGCCCGTACGCCTGTTGGGAGTCGCCATGACGCACCTCCGTAGCAAGCGCTTGCCAGTCGCCGTCAGTCACCTCATCACCCCGTTGGACCCACAAGAAGAGAGCCGACCTATGAAGACCAGCATCCGCAGAAGCCGGCGGGCCGCGATGGCCGTCGCCCTGGGCTCCGTGCTCGCGCTGACCGCAACCGCCTGCGGCGACGACGGCAGCGGCGGCGCGGGGGACAAGGGCGACGAGGGCTCCGGCAAGGGCACGATCACCTTCTGGGACAACAACGGCGGTGTCCGTACCGACATCTGGAAGCAGATCATCGCGGACTTCGAGAAGAAGAACCCCGGCATCAAGGTCAAGTACGTCGGGATACCGGCCGCGAGCGCCCAGTCCAAGTACGACACCGCCATCCAGGGCGGCGGGCTGCCCGACGTCGGCGGGGTGGGGACCGCGGTGCTCGCCGAGGTCGCGGTGCAGGGGGCGCTGGAGCCCTTGGACAGCCGGCTCAAGTCCAGTTCCCTGAACGGCAAGTTGAGCCAGAACCTGCTCGACGTCAGCAAGTCCGCGGGCGGCGGGGACACGCTGTACCAGATCCCGACCTCCGCCAACAACGGCACGCTGTGGTACCGCACCGACCTGTTCAAGGCGGCAGGTCTGGACGCGCCGACCACCTGGTCGAAGTTCTACGCCGCCGCCGACAAGCTCACCGACAAGGCCAAGAACAAGTTCGGCTTCACCATTCGGGGCGGTGAGGGGTCCATCGCGCCGGCCCTCGACGCGGTGTACGGGCAGACCGGGATCACCTCGTTCTGGAACGGCGACAAGACGACGGTCAACGACCCGAAGAACGTTGCCGCGTTGGAGAAGTACATCTCCCTGTACAAGAAGGACACCCCCTCCGCCGACCTCAACAACGACTTCACCAAGATGGTCGCGCAGTGGGACAGCGGCACGATCGGGATGCTCAGTCACAACCTCGGGTCGTATCAGGATCATCTGAAGGCGCTGGGCGCGGACAAGTTCAAGGGAATTCCCAATCCGACGCTGGACGACGGCACGCGTGTGCAGATCTCCAATCCCGTCGACGGGCTGAGTCTGTTCAAGTCCAGCAAGAACAAGGAAGCGGCCTGGAAGTTCATCGAGTTCGCGGTCTCCGCGGCGGAGAACTCCAAGTTCAACGAGTCGGCGGGGCAGGTGCCGGCGAACACGGAGGCGGCGAAGGCCGCGTGGATCCAGAGCTCCGAGCCGACGCGGCTGGCGGCGGAGGCGCTCAACGGGGCCGACACGAAGATTGTGCAACTGCCGTACTACCTGCCGGACTGGAACACGATCTCGAAGGCTGACAACGAGCCGAACTTCCAGAAGCTGTTGCTGGGGAAGATGACGGCGAAGGAGTTTCTGGACACGCTTGCTGACCAGTTGAACAAGGCGCAGGCGGATTGGAAGAAGAACCACTGAGCTGAGCTCGGGTGGTTTTGGTATGTGGGGGACTGCGGGTTCGTTGTGGCTGGGCGCGCAGTTCCCCGCGCCCCTGAAGGACAAAAGACCGGAAGGTGAGCCAGTCGTGTCTCTTACTCGGCGGCAAGTCGCGTTAGGTGCTCTTGTTGCCGTTCCCTTACGAGGTGGTCGGCGAGATCGCACGCTCTACATCGCCGGTGATTCCACCGCCGCCCAGAAATACTCCACCGAAGCGCCCGAGACCGGGTGGGGAATGGCCCTCCCCTTCTTCCTGCGGCGTGGAATCGAAGTCGCCAACCATGCCGTAAACGGGCGGAGTTCGAAGAGCTTCGTCGACGAAGGGCGGCTGGACGCGATCCTCGCCGCCATCCGGCCCGGCGATCTCCTCCTCGTCCAGTTCGCGCACAACGACGAGAAGATCGCCGATCCGACCCGTTACACCGAGCCCTGGACGACGTACCAGGACTATCTGCGGCTGTACCTCGACGGGGCCCGCAGCCGTGGCGCCCGGCCCGCGCTCGCCACCCCCGTCGAGCGCCGCAGGTTCGACGCCGACGGCAACGCCGTTCCCACGCACGGCGATTACCCGGCGGCGATGCGTGCGCTCGCTCAGCAGGAGCGGGTCGCGCTGCTCGACATCGAGGCGTTGTCGCTGGCGTTGTGGCAGCGGCTCGGGGTCGAGGAGACGAAGGTCTACTTCAACTGGACCGACACCGAGCAGGACAACACGCACTTCAATCCGCCCGGCGCGATCGCCGTGGCGCGGCTCGTGGCGCGGGAGTCGGCGCGTACCCGGGTGCTCGCGCCGCGTGATGTCGTCCGGCTGCGCGACGAGATTCCCACGTCCTGGATCACCTGGCCCGAGGCGACGGACGCCTCGGACGTCCTCTGAGCAAGGAGACCCGCACAGTGCGTATATCTATGTGTCATGCACGCGTCATGAGTTCGCTGGTGGGCTGCACGGCACTGGCTCTCGCCCTCACCAGCACCACCGCCCAGGCCCATCCGCGCAGTCTCGCCCGCGAGACCCTCGGCGCCGGCGACGGCTGGGCCTCCTACGGCACCGGCACCAGCGGCGGCGCCGCCGCCACCCCCGACCACGTCTACACCGTCTCCAACTGGGCCGACTTCAAAGCCGCGTTGGCCGCCGGCGGCACCGCGCCGAAGGTGATCAGAGTCAAGGGGATCATCGACGCCAACGCCGAGGGCTGCGACTCCTTCGCCGCGCCCGGCTACGACTTCGCGCAGTACCTCGCCACCTACGACCCCGCCGTCTGGGGCTACGACCAGAACCTCGACAACGAACCCGCCGACAGCCCCGAGGGTCTGCGCCGGGTGTCGGCCGCCAACCAGAACAAGGTCATCAAGGCGTCCGTCCCCGCCAACACCACCATCATCGGCATCGGCAAGAACGCCGGGTTCAAGGGCGCCAGTCTCCAGATCACCGCCGTGGACAACGTCATCATCCGCAACCTGGCCTTCGAGAGCCCGCTCGACTGCTTCCCGCAGTGGGACCCGACCGACGGTGACACCGGCAACTGGAACTCCGAGTACGACAGCGCCGTCATCTACGGCTCCACCCATGTGTGGCTGGACCACAACACGTTTACCGACGGCGACCACCCGGACAGCTCACTGCCCACCTACTACGGGCGCATCTTCGAGCAGCACGACGGCGAACTCGACATCGTCAAGGGCGCCGACTACGTCACCGCCTCCTGGAACGTCTTCTCCGACCACGACAAGACGATCCTCATCGGCAACAGCGACAGCGCTGCGACTGCCGCCGTCGACCGGGGACATCTGAAGGTCACGCTCCACCACAACCTCTTCTCCAACCTCGTCGAGCGCGCGCCCCGCGTCCGGTTCGGCCAAGTCGACTCCTACAACAACCACTTCGTCGCCGAGCCCGGATACGGCTACAGCTACGGCATCGGCCTGGAGTCCCAACTCGTCGCGGAACACAACGCGTTCACCGTCCCGGCCGGAATCTCCGAGGCCACCATCCTCAAGAAGTGGTCCGAGGCACCGCTCACCGCCGACGACAACTACGTCAACGGCGAGCTCACCGATCTGATCGCCGTCCACAACGCCGGTGTGCCCACCGAGATCCTCCAGTCAGGCGCGGGCTGGACACCGACCCTGCGCACGAAGGTCGACCCCGCGAGGGCCGTGCCGTTCCTCGTCGACCACAACGCCGGCGCGGGCCGCCTGCGCTGACTGTTCGTCACCTCGCCATCCCGCCATCTCGTCATAAGGAGCAGCACCCGCATGCCCTTGCACGAGCACCTCCAACGGCCCCTGTCCAGACGGGGGTTCCTCGCGGCGGGCACCGTCGCCGTGGGCGCCGCGCTCGGCCTCGCCGCCGGCCCCGCCCTGGCCGCCACCCGGCCCCGCCCGTTCGGCCGCTACGGCTCACCGGCCGCGCGCCTCACCCCGCTCACCCTGTACGTCGACCCGCGCGGCCGGGGCGACTTCACGAACGTCCAGGCCGCCGTCACCGCCGCGACCGGCGCCGGCTACACCCTGGTCATCGCGCCGGGCGTCTACCGCGAGACGGTCACCGCCGGGGTCACCGATCCGGCGACCGGTCAACTCACCGACGCCGGGCGCGAGATGACCTGGCTCGGCGCCGACGGGGACCCCCGTGCCGTCGTCATCGTCTACAACAACGCCAACGGGACGCGGAAACCAGACGGTTCGGGTACCTACGGCACCTCCGGCTCGGCCACCACCCTCATCCGCACCGACGGATTCACCGCCCGCCGGATCACCTTCGCCAACGACTGGCTGCGCGCCGAGCACCCCGACATCACCGGCACGCAGGCGGTCGCGATCAAGGTGCAGGGCGACCGTTCGGCGTTCTTCGACTGCCGTTTCCTCGGGCACCAGGACACCCTGTACGCGGACTCGTTCGCCCTCGGCGTCTTCGCCCGGCAGTACTACGCGCGCTGCTACATAGAAGGGGACGTCGACTTCGTCTTCGGGCGCGCGACCGCCGTCTACGACCACTGCCACTTCCGCACCCTGAACCGCACCGACCTGGCGGCGGCACCGTACGGCTTCGTCTTCGCGCCCTCCACGGCGGTCGCCAACCCGCGCGGCTACCTGGTGACACACAGCCGCGTGAGCAGCCAAGCCCCGGACGGCTACTACAAGTTGGCCCGCCCCTGGGTGCCCGGCTCGGACACCACAGCCCGCCCGATGCTCACCGTGCGGGAGACGGCGCTCGGTGCGGGGATCGACGCGGTGGCGCCGTACACCAACATGTCGGACACCTATCCCTGGCAGAGCCAGCGGTTCGCCGAGTACCGCAACACCGGCCCCGGCGCCGTGATCGGTGTCCCGGAGAACCGGCCCCAACTCACCGCCGAACAGGCCGAGTCGGCGACGCGAGAGGTCTATCTCGGCGACTGGAAGCCGGGGCGGAGATGACTCTGCGCAGACGCACGCTCCTGACGGGGGTCGCCGGGGGACTGGTGGCGGCCGGCGCGGCACCGGCTGTCGCTCTCGACCGGCACCGCGTGCTGCACGTCCGGCCCGGCGACTCGGTGCAGGCGGCCGTGGACGCGGTGGAGGGCGGCGGCCGGACGATCGTCGTGCACCCCGGGACGTATCGCGAAGTCGTCAACGTGCCTGTGGGGGCAGGTGAGTTGACCCTGCGTGGCGCCACCCGCGATCCGCGTGACGTCGTCATCGTCTTCGACAACGCCAACGGGACGCAGAAGCCCGACGGTTCGGGCACGTACGGCACGGCGGGCTCCGCGACCTTCACCTCGGCGGCGCCCGGGCTGACCGTAAGGGACCTGACCATCGCCAACGACTGGCTGCGCGCCGACCATCCGGAGATCACGGGCACGCAGGCGGTGGCCGCGTATGTGACGGGCGACCGTTCGCGGTTCTCGCGCGTCCGGCTGCTGGCCCACCAGGACACGCTCTTCGCCGACACCTCGGCGCTGGAGGCCTTCGGCCGGCAGTACTTCACCCACTGCTACATCGAGGGAGACGTCGACTTCGTCTTCGGGCGGGCCACCGCCGTGTTCGCGGACTGCCACTTCCACACCCTCCAACGGGACGTGACCTTCACGCCCAAGGGCATGGTCTTCGCCCCCTCCACCGCCCGCGCCAACCCGTACGGCATCCTCGCGGTCCGCTCGCGGATCACCTCCGGCGCCGAGGACGCCGCGTACAAGCTGGCCCGGCCCTGGGTCCCGTCGTACGAGACGACCGCCTGGCCGTCCCTCGTCGTGCGGGACACCCGGATCGGGCCCGGCATCGACCCGGTCGCGCCCTACACCAACATGCGCGACGCCTACCCCTGGCAGTCGATGCGCTTCCACGAGTACCGCAACACGGGTCCGGGTTCCGTGATCACCGTCCCGGAGAACCGGCCCCAACTCACGTCCGCCGAGGCCGCGTTGCACACCCCAGCGATCTACCTCGGCGACTGGCGTCCCTGAAGTCCCCCCATCCGCAAGTGAACGACGAAAGGACCGCACTCCTATGTCTCGTCGTACCGCTCTCACCCTGACCACGGCCCTGGCCCTCGGCACCGGCCTCGCCGTACTCCCCAGCCAGGCCCAGGCCGCCACGGTCGTCGTCGACACGACCGCCGAACTGACCAGCGCGATCTCAAGTGCCACCGCCGGCACGGTCATTCAGGTGCGCGGCGGCACGTACTACCCGACGGCCACCCTCCAGTCCACGACCAACGGGACCTCGTCCTCGCCCGTCACGCTCACCGCGTACGGCTCGGAGACGGTGAAGATCGACGGTTCGTCGCTGCCGTCCGGATCCTGGATCTTCAAGCTGACCGCCGACTACTGGAACGTCTCCAACATCACCTTCCAGAACTCCCCGGACAGCGCGGTCGTCTGCCAGTCCTGCACCGGCACCAACTGGAACAACGTCAAGACCATCAACGGCGGCGACTCCGGCTTCACGCTCACCGGCGACGGCACCGTCAACAACGCGGTCAAGAACCTTGACTCGTACGGCAATTACGACGCCGCCACGCACGGGCAGAACGCGGACGGGGTCGCCATCAAGTTCGGTTCGGGCACCGGCAACCTCGTCACCGGCGCCCGCCTGTACAACAACTCGGACGACGGCATCGACCTCTGGTCCTTCTCGTCGCCGGTCACCATCGAGCACAGCTGGTCGTTCGGCAACGGGGTCAACCGCTGGGGCGACTCCGCCTTCGAGGGCAACGGCAACGGCTACAAGCTGGGCGGCAACGGCGTCACCGTGGCCCACGTCGTCAACAACTCGGCGGCCTGGGGCAATGCGGGCAACGGCTTCACCGAGAACTCCAACACCGGCTCGATCGTCATCAACCGCACCACCGCCTACGCCAATGGCGGCTGGGGCTACTACTTCGCCACCAGCTCCGCCAAGCTCGGCAAGAACCTCGCGGTGAGCAACGGCAGCGGCTCGGTCACCAAGGGCTCCGCGGTCACCTCGGCCGGCAACAACTGGGACTCCGGCGTCTCCACCCCGTCCTTCATCTCCACGGACGCGTCGACGACGTACAACGCCCGCTCGTCGAGCGGCACTTTGCCCGCCACGACGTTCCTGACGACGGGGTCCACGACGATCGGCGCGACGATGAACTGACCTGTGAGATGGGCCCGGTTCGGATGTCCTGGGGCCGGGCCCACGTCCTCGGCGGACCGTCACGTTCGGCTCGGTGGTCAGCTCGTCCTGTCCGTGTTCTCCCAGACCGCCTCCAGGTCCTGGCACCGCACCGTGATGCTCGCGTCGGTCAGCGCGATCTCGTGTGCGCAGCCGCCGTCCTCGTCCGGGAGGATCTCGTCCAGGAGCACGGTGTCGACCAGCATCCAGTCGATGGAGTGCTCATAGTCGACGGAGAAGTGCGTCACACCTGAATAGCTGATGCGCAGACCGGAGTCGTGCTTGAACTTGTTGGGCGCGAACTCCAGGACCAGCCCGCCGCTCTTGTCGGTGGCGAGGTGGATACCGGCCAGTTCCAGATCCTTCACACAGCGGACGGCGCCGGCGATGTCGTAGTGCCCGGGGTCCGTGGCGAAGGACAGGGCGCCCGGGGGCAGGTCGGCGCGCAGGCGGGGCAGCTTCGCCAGATAGGGGTGCGCGTCCAAACGGAATCCGGGCACCTCGGGATCCCAGTCCGCCTTGACGAATTTCATGGACAGCCTTCCTGTGAGAGCGGGGGGCGACGCCATTTGTCGCCGGAGATGTCCTCGGTCCCCTTGGGGCCGATACGCCCGGTCCTGCGCATCGTGTCGATGGCTCGGCCCTTGATGGCATTCTCCACGGCCGGCGGGACGTCGACCTGCTCGGCCTTGAGGCTGTGCTTGTTGAACCAGCCGTCGCTGCGGAACGTCCCGACCTCACGGTTCGCCTTGTCGTAGACGTGGATCTCGAAGTCCGAGCCCTTCGAGCCCTCGCCCCAGATGTCCACCCGTCCGGAATACCCCTGACCGAAGTCGAGAGGATTGCCCCATGGCCCCTTCGGTCCCTTCGCCCCGGCGAGGCCGAGTGGGTCGCTCCAGCCCAGCGGATTGGGCACATAGGCACGGTGGTCGGGTGCCGGGAGGAGGCCCAGCGGATCCGCGCTGAGGTACCTCGCCGTCTCGGGGTCGTAGTACCGGTGCACGTTGTAGTGCAGGCCGGTCTCGGCATCGGCGTACTGCCCCGGGAAACGCAGGGGGCAGTCGATCGACGGCATGCCCTCGTCAGGAGCCGGGATCCGAGTGCCCCACAGACCGGTACGGAGCTGCCAGACCAGCTCGCCGCTCGCGGAGACCAGTTCCGTGGGCGTACCGACGGAGTCGGTGACGACCGCGTGGAACCGGGCGCCGTGCCCGGGATCCGACTCCTCCGCCAGCCGCGCAAGGAACGACGCGTCGGCGGCGGCCCTGGCCGGTCTATGGTTCGTCTGGGCGACCGGGTGCGGACCGTTCGGCGCGTGGTCCCAGGTGGTGACCCAGCCGTCCGGCGCGGTCTGCTCGGCCAGGTTCAGGTCGTCCCAGACGAAGTCCGTACGGTCGGCCGCGGAGCCGTCGTCGGCCACCCGGTGCTTGGAGACGCGCCGGCCGAGCGGGTCGTACGCGTACCGCCAGCGGCCGCCGTCCGGGACGGTCACCTCCGTGAGGCGGTCCTCGGCGTTCCACGCGTAGGTCCAGGTGAGGGCCTGGCCGTTCAGGAGCTTGCGGGTCCTGCGGACGAGGCGGCCCTCGGCGTCATGCTCATAGCGGGTGCAGCCGGCCGAGCGGACCAGCGTGCCGTCGAACCGGCGCTCACCGGGGGCCTCGTGGCCGGGCGAGGTCGCGTGCACCACGTTGCCGGCCGGGTCGTACGCGTAGGTCTCGCTCCAGCCGTGGGCGCGCGTTCCGGCGACGCGGCCCATGCCGTCCAGGTCGAAGCGGCGGGTGCCCGACGTCAGCTCCCGGATCTCGGTGAGGCAGCCGTCTGCCCGGTGGGCGTACGTCCGGTGCTGGAGGAGGCGGCTCGCAGCGGCGGCGGTCAGGGTCTGCGCGGTCAGCAGCCCCGTCGCGTTCCACGTCTGCGCCAGCGTCGCCTCCGCACCGAGGGTGCGCCGTGTTTCGCGGCCCGCGGCGTCGTGGGCGAAGTCCAGTGCTCCCGCGGAGGAGCGCAGGGTGAGCGGGTGTCCTGCCGGGTCGTACGTCCACTCGGAGACCAGCCCGGAAGGCGTCACCCGTCGGGTACGGCGGCCGACGGCATCGTGGACATGGGTGGTCGTCCGGCCGTTCACGCTCTCCGCCAGCACCCGGCCGAGCAGGTCACGCTCCAGCGCGACCTCGGCATCCGCGTTGGCCGCATGGCACAGGCGGCCGTCGGAGCCGTAGACGAACGTCGTGACGTCGCCCGTGTCCGTGTGCTGTTCCAGGACCCGCCCGAGCGGGTCCCGCACGAAGCGCAGTGTCTGCCCGGCGCCATTGGTGCGGGCGGCCTCTCGCCCGGCGGCGTCGCGCGCGTAGGTGAGGGTACGGCCGTCGAAGTCCGTCTCCGCGGTCGCCCGGCCCGCCTCGTCGTAGGTGTACGACCAGGTCAGGCCCAGCGGGTTGGTGACGGTGGTGAGGCGGAGTTCGGTGTCGTGGGCGAACTCGTAACACGCGCCGTCCGGGTCCGTACGGCCCGTCGGCACGCCGAAGTGGCCCACCGTGTGGTGGGTCGTGTTCCCGGCGAGGTCCGTGTGACCGAGCAGTCGGCCCTCGGCGTCCCAGGTCCACGACTCCCGCGCACCGTCGGCCAGTTCGCGCCAGGACGGCCTGCCCTCCGTCGTCCAGCCCAGGCGGGTGGAGTGGCCGAGCGGGTCGGTCACCTCGACGACCCGGCCGAAGGGGTCACGGCGGACCGTTGTCGTGCGGCCCAGTTCGTCCGTCAGCGCGAGGGGCAGACCCGCGGCGTCGTACGCCGTCGTGCGGGTGTGGCCGAGCCCGTTCGTGACCGCCGTCGGACGGCCCGCCCCGTCGTACGCGTACCGTGTCTCGGCGCCGGCCGGGTCGACCGTCGTCAGCAGGTTGCCCCGCTCGTCGTACGTGTGCCGCCACACCGCCCCGCCCGGCTCCACGACCTCCGCCGGCAATCCGAGCGCGTTGTACGCGGCCCGGGCCACCGAGCCGTCGGGCAGGGCGAGTTCGGTGACATTGCCCGCGTCGTCGTAGGCGAACCGGGCGATGTGGCCCAGGGCATCGGTGACCGCCAGCGGCGCGGCACCGTACTCGTCCCACTCCGTACGGATGACATGCCCCAGCGGATCCGTCTCCTCGACCACCAGCCCCTCGGCGTTGTACCGATGGACCGAGACTTGGCCCTGGGAGTCGGTGTACGTAGTCGTGCGCGTCGTGTCGTCGTACGTCAGCGTCCCGGACAGGATGCCGTCGACACCCTCGGTGCGCACGACCCGGCCGCGCTCGTCGTAGACGTAGGAGAACCAAGTGCCGTTGCGGTCGGTCCACTTGGTGACGCGGCCCTGCTCATCGTACGCGAACCGCAGTGGTTCCCCACTGGAGTTGACGACCTCGGTGAGGTTGCCGGCACCGTCGTAGCCGTAGCGCATCACGACCGTGCCCTCGCCCACCGGGCCGTCCGGGCCGTAGCGCGACGGGGGTTCGTCCAGCAGGCGCAACGCCGTGATGCGGGGGCCGGTCGTGTCGACGGCGACGTAGTAGCCGCCGGAGTGGCGGAGGCCGAACGGCACGCCCTCGTCGTCGCGTTCGACGTCGACGCGGTTGCCGTTGCGGTCGCTCCAGGAGTCCAGCGCGAGGTGGAAGACGCCGAAAGAGGGGGACGGGACCGGGGCGGCGAAGGTGCGGACGAGTCCCGTCGCCGGGTCGGTGACCGTCATCGCGCTGTCCGGCTTGCCGTCCCATTCCAGGGGCCAGCGCAAGCCCTTCACCGGCATCGTAGGGACACCCGGTTCGGGCACCGGGTAGACCAGGCGCATGCCGTCCGCCGCCGCGAACACCACGCCCTCGCCGTCGATTTGAAGGCATTCGTCGAGGGTGGAGATCCAGGTCGGGCCGAAGCACACGCCGCCGCGGTAGGAGGAGAGGTGGGTGCGGGTGAACTCCAGCGGCAGACTCCCCGGCAGCGCCAGGTCCGTCGCCGTCATCAGCATCGCGCCGGTCGCCACGTCGATCGGCTCACCGACGCAGGGGGTGCGGTCGGCGTTGCGGGCCGCCGGGCCGAGTTCGACCAGGTCGGGGCGGAGCGAGGGCGGGCGCAGGAGCAGCGGGGTGGTGTCGCTGAACGCGCCCTCGATGCCCGCCTTGACGACCCCGCCGCCGGCGCCCAGCGCGCCGCCGAAGATCATGCCGTCCTTGGCCGCCTGGTTGACCTCGTCGAGGCTGAAACCCTGCTGCAGACCGGTCGCGATCTTCAGCGGCTGCGCCACGGCCAGGTCGACGGTCACCGACTCGATCCCGCCGAACGCGGCGGCCACCAGCGTGCCGCCGGCGATCTCGGCGATCGTCGTGGAGACCGCGACCCCGAGCCCGGCACCGAACTCGATGACCAGGTCGGCCGCCGCGACCGCCGCGCCCGAGGCCAACCCGGCGGTGAAGAAGGCCAGCGCCACCCCGCCCGCGATCACCGCCGCGTCGATACCGATCTGCGTCCAGAGCCTGTTGATCGCGTCGTCGATCGCGTCGGCGAACTTGTCCAGCGCCGTGGCCATTTCACGCCCGGAGTCCGCGAGGTCCTTCAGCCAGCCACTGTCCTTGTCCTTGGCGTACCGGCCCCAGAACTTCCCGAACGCCTCAATGGATTCACCGGTGTTGTTGTGGATGATCGACGACGCGCTCTGGTTGACCGGGCCGCGCACGTCGTCGACGGCACCGGCGAACGTACGCCAGGCCGTCGCCGCCGACCGCAGCTTCCCCGAGTCGGCCTCCGGCCACCACATGCCCAGATCGAGCAGGATCTTCCGGGCCTCGTCCTCAACGCTCACCGGCACCGTCCGCCTTGGTGACCTTCACTTCGGTGAACATCCCGGCGATCAACTCGTCGTTGTCCACATGCCCGTCCGCCAGGTCGGCCATCGCCTCGTGAATGCTCGTCAGACCGAGCACCAGCGTGCCCGCCGCGCTCTCGATCTTCTTCTGCAACGGCTTGTAGGAGTCCCCGAAATCCTTGCCCTGCTTGTCGTTTCCCCACGGCTCGCCCAGCCCGTCGAGGGACTTCACCAGCGCGGTCAGCGCCTTGCCGAGGTCGACTGCCGCCGTCTGGAAGTCCGGTGCCACCCGTTTGATGTCGGCGGTCTTGATGTCGAGGATCTTGGTCGGATCCTTGCCGTCACCCATCGCGCGTTCCCCCGTTCGCAGTCGCGTCCACGACGGTATGGGAAGCCGACCAAGAGAAGGTCAAGTGGGCCCCAAGCGCGGGTAATTCCCCGGCCTGTGGGTTGTGTATCGATCGGATAAAGGCTCTCGCCTCCACGGTGTGATGCGCGTAGACAGTCCCTGACCTGGTGCATCACCCAACAACCAGATCCGGAGATTCCATGCGGAAGTCCCTCAGAGCGGCCGCCGTCGGCGCCGCCTGTGTCGTCGCCGGTGCGGCCCTCTACGGCACGGGCGTCGCCACCGCCGGCCAGTCGACGGCCAACTCGACCCACGAGCCTTACAACATCGGCCTGTTGACGAAGGACATCGACACCTACTACGGCACCACGCTCGACGCCAACGGCGTCTACCAGGCCTCGGCGACCAGCCCCTACGCCAAGGACCTGGCGCGCATCGACGCGTCCGCCAAGAAGTACATCGACCAGGCCGTGCGCAAGCACCACAAGGGCGCCAAGCCCGCGGTCGTCTTCGACATCGACGACACGCTGCTGCTCAGCCTGGACTACGAGAAGAAGAACAACTACGGCTACAGCTCGGCCACTTGGGCCGCGTACGTCGCCCAGGCCAACCGCCCGGAGGTCTTCGGCACCCCCGAGCTGGTCAAGTACGCCGCGTCCAAGGGCGTCACGGTCTTCTACAACTCGGGCCTGAAGGAGTCGCAGCGCACCTACGCGGTCGACAACCTGAAGAAGGTCGGCGCCGACGTCAACCTCGACGCCGACCACATGTTCCTCAAGGACGCGGACAACCCGCCGTCGTACCTGAGCGGTTGCGCCACTCCGGGCACCTGGACCTGCACCACCGTGCAGTACAAGTCCGGCACCCGGAAGCACATCGAGGACCTCGGGTACGACATCATCGCCAACTTCGGCGATCAGTACTCGGACCTCGACGGGGGCTACGCCGACAAGACGTACAAGATCCCCAACCCGACCTACTTCGTCAGCTAGTTCGTACGGGGCCGACCGACCCGAGGGTGGGCACCACCGGCCGGATCGTCCCGTCCGCCGCGAACAGCAGGCGGTCGATCGTGGTCTCCCGGTGCGTGCCGTCCCCACCAGGCTTTCCCGGCCCGTTCAGGGCGAACCGGTGATAGACGATGTACCAGTCGTCGGTCCCCGGGGCGTTCACCACGGAGTGGTGACCGGTGCCCAGGATGCCGTACTCGGGGTTCTTGGACAGAATCGTGCCCCGCTCGGTCCACGGACCGAGCGGGGACGGTCCGGTCGCGTACGCCACGTGGTAGTTCTCGCTGCGGGTGTCGTCCTCGGACCACATGAAGTAGTACGTGCCCTTGCGCTTCACCACGAAGGACCCCTCACGGAAGTCGCCGGTGGTGATGTCCTTCACCTTCGTCGCGTCGTACGACGTCATGTCGGCGTTCAGCGGCACCACGTACGCGTGCCCGTTGCCCCAGTAGAGATACGACTGCCCGTCGTCGTCCGTGAAGACGGCCGGGTCGATCATCTGGCCGCTCAGTGAACCCCCCTTCGCCACAAGGGGTTTGCCGAGTGCGTCCTTGAAGGGGCCGGCGGGCGAGTCCGCCACCGCGACCCCGATCTGCTGCTCGGCGCAGAAGTAGAGGTAGTACTTCCCGTCGCGCTCGGCGACCGCCGGCGCCCACGCGTTCTTGTCGGCCCAGGAGATGTCGGGGCCCAGGTCGAGGACGACCCCGTGGTCCTGCCAGTGGACCAAGTCCCTTGAGGAGTACGCCTTGAAGCTCGTCCCGCCCCAGTTCGCGTAGCCGTCGCTCGTCGGGTAGATCCAGTACTGGCCGTCGAGGTAGTGCACGTCCGGGTCGGCGGTCAGCCCCGGCAGCACGGGACTTCGCGTCGGCACCGCTTCGACCGTCCAGATGCGGCTGGTTCCGTCCGCCGCCGTGACCGTGTACGTCTGCGGCTTGCGGAAGTCCCGGCGCGTACCGGACGCCGGGCTGACCGCGGAGCCCGCGCCGATGGCGAGCGAAGGCGCCAAGTGCCGTAGATCAGCGCCCGGTTGCATCGGCAGCACGACCTTCGACGAGGCCTCCGTGACGATCGCGTACCCCTTCTGCCCGTGCGCCGTCGCGTCCACGACCGACGCCGAGGTTGCCGGATACGCGGCGAGCAGCCGGTCGTACTCCGCCTGCGTCACCGGAAGTACCGTGCCGTGCCGGGGACTTGCGGGGAGCTGGTAGTCCGTGGACGGGGTCCACTCGCCTGAGTCGAGGTCGGTCGTCTCGAAGGGGACGTAGCCGCGCAGCCCGTACTCGTCGACGAACAGGTACCACTTCTTCTCGGTGTTGGACTTGAACACCGTCGGCCCCTCACCGCGTTCGATCGCACCGCTGCCGATGCACTCGGAGACGAAGTCGTACGACGTGGAGGTCAGCGAGGTCGACTTCTCGCCGGTGATGAACTTCGAGCAGGGAGAGCTGGACGACGGGTCGCGTTCGTCCTTGGTGTAGCGGTAGTAAGTGTCCTTGTACTTCACGACGGTCGAGTCGATCACCGAGTAGCCGGGGTCGTCCCAGACCTTCGGCGCGCTGAAGGTACGGAAGTCCTTCGTCGTCGCGTACATCATGCGGTTGTACGTCGAGCCGGTGTGGCCGGGGTCGTCGTCGGCATACAGCTTCGACGCCCAGAAGACGACGTACTCACCGAGCGAGTCGTCCCAATAGGCCTCCGGCGCCCAGGTGTTGCCCGCGTTGTCCGGGGCCACCTTCACCAGCCGCTGGTCGGTCCAGTGGACCAGGTCGGTCGACTCCCAGATCATCACGGACTTGCTGCCGTGCCGCTGGACGTCGTCCCAACTCCCGCTGCTGTTGCGGTACATGCGCAGGTCGGTGGCGATCAGGTAGAACTTGTCGCCCTTCGGCGAACGGATCACGAACGGATCGCGCAGCCCCTTCTCACCGATCGTCGACGTCAGCACCGGCTTGCCCTGGTTCAACTCCCGCCAGTGCAGCGGGTCGTTGCCGCGGCTGAGGGCGTAGCGGATCTGTTCGCCGTCGGCGGTGCCCTCGCCGGTGAAGTAGGCGAAGAGGTAGCCGGCGTACTTGGGGTGGGTCACGGGCGGTGCTCCTGAGTGCGCGGTACTGGGCGGGGCGGCGAGGAGGGAGAGGAGGAGGGCGGCAAGGCCCAGGAAGGGGAGCAGGAGGGCGCGGGCGGTGCGGGGTCGCATGGCACATCCTGTGGGGGTGTGGGGGATTCTGTTGAGTGTGGTGTGCCTTCGGAGTGTCACCAGTGGGGTGCGGTGCGTCAATCGGTACGGGTGGGGCCGGGATGGACCGAAAGTTTCGGTTCTCCCCCCGCGGCCGGGGCAACCTTTCCGGCCACGGCGGCGACCAGGAACCAGAAACGGGCCGGGGCGGCCCCTCCGGCCCGTTTCGTCCTCGTCACCCAGGAAAGGAACCAACGCCGTGCGTACGAGCACCGGACGCCACCGCAGGACCCGCACCCTCTCGATCGCCGCCGCGGTGGCCGTCGCCGCGGGGGCGGGCGGCGTCTACCTCGGCCTCAACAGCGGTGGCGCGCAAGCCGCTTCGTCGACGGTCACCGTGTCCACCACCGCGCAACTGGAGTCGGCCGTCGCCAACGCCACGGCGGGGACGGTCATCCAGGTCCGCGCCGGCACCTACACCCCGGCCGCGACCCTCAAGTCCACGGCGAACGGCACGAGTTCGGCCCGGATCACGCTGGAGCCGTACGGCACGGAGAAGGTGAAGATCGACGGCTCCAAGCTGCCGGCGGGCCAGTGGCTGGCCGGTATCTACGGCGACTACTGGACGGTCCAGAACCTGACCTTCCAGAACTCCCCGGCGCAGGGCTTCGTTGCCACGTCGTCGGTAGGCGGCATCTTCAAAAACCTCGTGACGGCGAACAACGGCGACTCCGGCTTCACCCTGCGCGGCGACGGCACGACGAACAACCTCGTGCAGAACCTGGACAGTTACGGCAACTACGACGCCGCCGGGCACGGCCAGAACGCCGACGGCATAGCCATCAAGTTCGGCTCCGGCACCGGCAACAAGGTCACCGGCGCCCGCCTCTACAACAACTCCGACGACGGCCTCGACCTGTGGCAGTTCTCCTCCCCGGTCACCATCGAGCACTCCTGGGCCTTCGGCAACGGCAAGAACCGCTGGAACGACTCCGCCTTCGAGGGCAACGGCAACGGCTTCAAACTCGGCGGCGGAGGCGTCGCGGTCGCCCACGTCGTCAACGACAACGCCGCCTGGGACAACAGCCTCAACGGCTTCACCGAGAACTCCAACACCGGCGCGATCATCCTCAACCGCAACACCGCGTACTCGAACACGGCGGCGGGCTTCTTCTTCGCGACCAGCAAGTCCCGCCTGGCCCGCAATCTGGCGGTCGCCAACAAGGGCGGCCTGGACAAGCTGGGCTCGGGGACGGTGTCCGCGGCGAACAACTGGGATGGTGGGGTCGCTACTCCGGCGTTCAAGTCGGTGGATGCGACGACGGCTTATGGGGTGCGGTCGGCGAGTGGGACGCTGCCGGCGACGACGTTTCTGACGACGGGGTCTACGGTGATTGGCGCGACGATGGACTGAGGCGCCCTCGCTGCGAGTTCCGCTTTTCAGGGGGCGATGTGCAGAGCTGACGCTCGCGAAGAGGCCCCGTCGCTGTGAGGCGACCGGGGCCTCTCCTCGGTTATTCGGTCGACTCACTCAGCAGCTCGGCCCAGACCTGCTTGCCCCAGCGGTAGACGTCTGTCCCCCAACGCTCGGCCAGGGCGTCGATCAGCAGAAGCCCCCGGCCGCTGGTGAGCAGGTCGCCATCGGGCTTGACCATCTGCGGCAACGCGCGGGCCTTGTCGACCACACCGATCCGTACGAACCGTTCACTCGGTCTGGAGACCACGACACGGATGCGCCGGGTGTTCGTGTGCTTGATCGCGTTGGCCACTAACTCCGTGACGAGGAGAACCCCCGAGTCCGTGAGTTCGTCCAAGTGCCAAGCAGCCAGCGCAGTTCTGACGAGCTTGCGGGCTGCATCGGCACTCTCCTCCAGAGCAGGAAGGGTCTCGGAGTATCCGGGGTGCCCGATGGGGCGTGGCTGAGCTGACACGATCATCTGGACCTCAGGGGTGTCGGTGGACGACGGCCTCGCTCAAGTCAACGGCTGCGCACCTGCGGCGAGGAGGAAAAGTCGGCCCCGTGCGTATCGTGGGCAACCGGAAATTTCTTGTCACTCACACGTACTCACGGGGTCGAAATGGCTACCGTGGGTGCATGGAGGGGAACGCGAGCCTTATCAACGCCATGGGGGAGTCGGCTCTCAAACAGACCGAGTTGGCCGAGGCTGTGAACGACTTCCTGCGCGCTCGCGGAGACGAAGGAACGGTGAGCGACCGTACCGTTCGCAACTGGCTCAACGGAAAGACCCGCTGGCCCCACCCCCGCCAACGCGAAGCCTTGGAGGCAGTATTCGGTTGTACTGCCGAGGAGTTGGGCTTCAGCCCGCCGACGGCATCACACACCACCACCACCGAACCGGAGTCATCCGTGAGGCGCAGGAACTTCCTCACCAGCACCGCTGCAGCCGTCGCGGCGCCCATCCTGGATGCTCGGCCAACCTCCGTCGGTACCTCGGATGTGATCCGCCTCCGTAGTGGACTGGACGCCCTGATGGCCCTGGACGCGTCCAGAGGCGGACACGAAGACTTGGAGCGGTCGGCGCTCGCCGGCGCGGACGAGGCACTCGGCAAGGTTGGATGCGCCGCCTCCAAGCGCATCCGCCAGCGGCTGTACTCCGTTGCCGCCAACTACCTCTCCACCGCCGCATGGGCCGCCATCGACGGCCGCCAACTCGACCGCGCCCAGACCCGGTTGGACCGCGCCCTGTACCTCGCCGGAATGGCCAAGGACCCCGTCTTAGAGCTACGCGTCTGGAACTCGTACGCGATGCTCGCCCACCAGCGAGACAAGTTCACCGACGCAGTGGACGCCGGATACGCGGCCCAGGCGACTGCGATCGCCAGACGGGACCCCTTCTACGGCTCCCTCGCCCACGCCCGTACGGCCCTCGCCCACGCCACCCTCGGCGACCGCCAGGCCACCATCAGGTCCCTTGGGTACGCCGAGGAGGCATTGGGCAAGGCGACTGACGACGAGCCCCGCCCGAGCTGGGTCGGCTTCTACGGGGTGGCCGAACTGACCGCGATGACGGCCATCGCCCGGGACCGGATCGGGGACTCCGCCGAGGCGGAAGCGGCTTCCCACAAGGCACTGAGCGGCATCCCGGAACCCTTCAAGCGAAACCGCGCCCTGGCGACGGCCCGACTTGCCCTGACGCAGGTTCACCAGCGGGACCTGGACCCGGCGTGCAGGTCGGCGTCGGAAGTCTTCGAGCTGATGTCCGGCCACCCGATCCCCGGCCGTATGCGATCCCTACTCGGCGACTTCTACCGGGACTTGATCACTCTTGCGCCGGACGCGTCCATCGCCCGAGAGTGGGGAGACCGCTACCGATCCGAATGGAGCCGAGCCTGATGCCCGACCTGGACGTCCGTCGCTACAGCCGTGAGGACCTGCCGGAGATCCGCCAAACGATCATCGACATCCACGCGGACGCCCAGGGCGAGCGGCCGGACGACTTCCGCAAGAAGTTCCCCTGGTTCGTCGACCAGTGGGGCTCGCGGGAGGGCTACTCCTGCGTGATCGCGTGGGACGGGGACACGGCCGTCGGGTTCGCGTACGGTGCACCGGCGGTGGAGGGCCGGGAGTGGTGGCGCGAGTACGTCGAGCCGGCGCCGGAGAAGACCGTAACCTTTGCCTACTCGGAACTGGCCGTCCGTCAGGTGTATCGGAAGCAGGGCATCGCCGACTTGCTCTCCCGAGCTCTGCTGGAGGACAGGACGGAAGACCTGGCCGTTCTCCTGGTGGACGTCACCCACCCTCGCGTCCAGGCACTGTACGAGGACTGGGGGTTCAAGAAGGTGGGCGAACAACGGCCCTTCCCTGACTCCCCAGTTTTCGCCGTGATGCTGGCTCAACTGCCTTTGGCGTAGGCCTGGAACACAGAACAGAGCAGTGCCCTCTTTCGACCGGGGCGGAGGGGCGCGAGACCTGGTCAGCGAGTCATTCACCCGTGAGTCGGCCTGCTGGGCGGGCTCGTGCGGACAGGCCCCGGATGCTCACAGCCGCACCAGATCTGCCGCCTTCACCCCGGCCGGGATCTGCCACGGATGCGATCTGGGACGGTACGACCAGTCCGCCAAACCCGCCAGACCACCTGCTTCATACCGGCGCACCGATGGTGTCCCTCGTCGTGGTGTACGCGATCAGCGGCCGGGAGTGCGCGGGCGTCTGCCCGGGGCGCACTTCCACGGGTGAGGACCGCTCCCTGACCAGGAGGCGGGCCACCGCGTAACTCTCCTTGGTGAACGCCCAGTTCAACCACGAGGAGTGCACGATGGCCCTGTCCCAGTCTGGCCTGAACCTGTGCGGCAACTACTGTCCGTCTTGATGTTGCCGGGCCGCGTCGATGCGGGCCTGTAGCTGCGCGCGGGTTCGGGCCTTGGGGCCTTCGGCCGGGGAGATGTAGATGTCGTGGCGTGCGAGGAGTTCGGCAGCTCCGTCTGCGCATCGGTTCAGGTAGGTGCGGTGGCAGTCGAGGATCTCGGTGATCAGGACGGTTGTGGCCACTCGGCGGGCCCGTAGGACTGCGGCCAGTACGCGGATGTGATGTTCGAGTTGGCCGGTTCCGTGTGCGGAGGGGCGCTGGCGGGGCTGGCCGGTGCGGCGGGTCAGGTCGCGGTCGGCGAGCCACTGCCAGTCGTCGGCGACCAGCTCGACCAGGGAGTCCAGCTCCTGGCGGGGCATGCCGGTCAGGGCCGGGTCCGACAGCCAGGAGGTGGCGGCGGGATCGGTGCGGCGAGGCGGCGTTCGCTGCGGTTCCGGGGCCGGATGCAGGGTGTAGTTCCAGTCGCCGTGGAAGGCGTCGCGGCTCAGCGGGAGGGAGGCGACCTGCCAGGGGGTGGGGTTCTGCCCGGTGGGATAGCGGTGGGTGTCCAGCTCGGCCCGGACGACAAGTCCGGTGCGGGTGTGAGCCGAGGCGATCGCCTTGATGGCGACCTCGTGGCTGGTCAGCGGGATGCCGCGCCACGCGCAGGTGATCCGGGAGAACAGCCGGTGTTCGACCTTGTTCCATTTACTTGTGCCGGGCGGGAAGTGGCAGACCGTGATCGGGATGTCCATCTCGCGCGCTAGGGCGTTTCTTGTGGATCAGCGTGCGGACCAGATGAAGATGCCCGCGATGTGCAGTGCGGCAAGGTAGACGGTGGCGGTCTTGTCGTATCGAGTGGCAAGGCCGCGCCACTGCTTGAGCTTGTTGATGCACCGCTCGACAGTGTTGCGCTGCCGGTAGGCGGTCTTGTCGAAGGCGGGTGGCCTGCCGCCGGACCGGCCCCGCCGCCTGCGCTTGGCGATCTGGTCGGCAGGCTGCGGGATGACGGCCCGGATGCCGCGGCGGCGCAGGTGGGTGCGGATGGCCCGGGAGGAATACGCCTTGTCCGCCAGGACTGTCTCCGGGGTGGTCCGGGGCCGTCCGACCGGCCGGGCCACCCTCAAGCGGGCCATGACCTCAGTGAATGCGGGTGCATCACCCGCCTGTCCCGGTGTGAGGCAGAAGGCCAGGGGGCGGCAACGTCCGTCGGCAACCAGATGGATCTTGGTGGTCAGTCCGCCGCGGGAGCGACCGAGGGCATGGTCGTGCGGCTCGCCGGCCGGGGCCCCTTTTGACGGGCCCCGGCGGCGTGCTGGTGGGCGCGGACGATGGTGGAATCGACGGCGACGACCCAGTCGAGGTCGCCTTCGGAGTCGGCCTGGGCCAGCAGCGCGGCGAAGACCTTCTCCCAGGTGCCGTCGGCCGCCCACTTCCGTAGCCGGTTGTGGACGCCCTTCCAGGAGCCGAACTCCTCGGGCAGGTCCATCCACGGGCAGCCGGTGCGGTACTTGAAGGCGATCGCGTCGATCACCTGCCGATGATCCCGCCACCGCCCACCCCGCCTCGGTGCCCGATCGGGTAACAGCGGCTCGATCCGGGCCCACTGGGCGTCAGTCAACGACACACCCAGACCAACGATCAGATGATCCGAAGGAAACGCCCTAGGGCGGCCAGTTGCCACTTCCAGGTGTGGAAGAGAACGCCGTTGGGTCCGCCGGCATCGGCGGTGATCAGTAAGGCGGTGGCGTGGGGGTGGTCGAGGTGACCGCGGTCGTACCACCAGCGGCGGATCGACTCCACTGCGAAGGCGGCGGTGTTGCGGTCGGTGCCGACGTTGACCCAGCCGCTGTCCTTGCCGAGGTCGTAGATTCCGTAGGGGGTGATCAGGTCGGTGTCGGCCGGGAAAGCGTGGTCGTCGACCTCGATCGGAGTGCCCTTGGGGCGCCAAGTGCGGCCCGGGCGCTGATAGTTGCCGATGGCTTCCTTCTTCTTCGCATCTACGCTGATCACCGGCTGCCCGTCGGCAAGGAAGGCATCGACGGTGGCATGGATGTGCCGGAACTGCGCATCCCGGTCGGGGTGGTTACCCCCGGAGCGGGTCTGCGCGGCGGCCTGCAGCGAGTAGCCCATCTGGTGCAGCAGCTTGCCCACGGTGCTCGCGCCGACCGGATGCCCCGTGGCGGTCAGTTGCTCAGCCAGGTCACGGAGCGAGGCAGTGGTCCAACGCAACACCGAGGCCGGATCGCCCAGCTCGGTCGGCTCGATCAACGCGTCCAACGCCGACTGCAGCCCGGCATCGGTCGTGGTCAACGGCTTGCGGCCACCACCCGGCGCGCGTTGTCGGCCCATAACGGAAGGGCTCCCACGTAACTGGTGCAGCCCGCGACTGACGGTGGCGGTGGACACGTTGGCCGCCGTGGCCACCGCGGTGATCCCGCCGTGCCCCAACGCCTGCGCTTCCGCGCCCAGATACAGACGACGCTGCCGCTCGTCCAGATGCGGCAGGACCGCCTCGAACTTGCTGCATAACGCTGCGACGGTTCCCGACGAAACCTTCATGCCGTGCGCCTACCCGCACGCCGGTCCGAAACCGGCAGAACCAGCAGTAGTTGCCGCACAGGTTCCCTGATACGGCTCCTTGATTCACTACGCTCGACCGACGGAATCGAGCTCATCCGCGCCATCGCCGAGCGGATGGTGCAGGAGCTGATCGAGGCCGAAGCGAGTGCTCACATCGGCGCGGAGTGGAACGAGCACACGCCGACGCGGGCCAACGTCCGCAACGGGCACCGCGAGAAGGTGCTGACCACGCTGGCCGGCGATCTGGACCTGGAGATCCCCAAGGTCCGCACCGGCAGCTTCTTCCCCAGCCTGCTGGAGCGACGGCGCCGAATCGACCAGGCTCTCTACGCGGTCATCATGGAGGCATACGTGCACGGCGTCTCCACCCGCAGCGTCGACGACCTGGTCAAAGCCCTCGGCGGGGACAGCGGGATCTCCAAGTCCGAAGTCTCGCGGATCTGCGCGGCGCTGGACGAACCGCTGACCGCGTTCCGCACCCGCCCGCTGGATCATGTCCGCTTTCCCTACGTCTACCTGGACGCGACCTACTGCAAGGCGCGGGTGAACCACCAGATCGTCTCGCGGGCCGTCGTGGTCGCCACTGGCATCACCGAGGACGGCAACCGCGAGGTCCTGGGCCTGATGGTCGGGGACAGTGAAAGCGAGGCGTTCTGGAAGGAGTTCCTGCGCTCGCTGCGAGAGCGCGGCCTGTCCGGTGTCCGCCTGGTCGTCACCGACCAGCACGCCGGGCTGGTCGCCGCGGTCCGCAAGGTGATGCTCGGTACTGCCTGGCAGCGGTGCAGGGTTCATTTCCTGCGCAACGCCTTCGGTGTGATCGACCGGGATTCCGGTGAAATGGTCGCCGCGACGATCCGCACGATCTTCACCCAGCCCACCGCCGGCCTCGTGCGCACTCAGCTGGACACCGTCGCCGACATGCTCGGCGCCCAGTTCCCCAAGGTCAAAGCGATGCTGCTGGAAGCGAAGGAGGATCTGACCGCGTTCGCGGACTTCCCACCCCGGCACTGGAAAAAGATCCAGTCGACGAACCCGCTGGAACGGGTGAACCGGGAGATCAAGCGCAGGATCGACGTCGTCCAGGTCTTTCCCAACGACGACGCGCTCATCCGGCTGGTCACCGCCGTGCTCTTCGAGATGCACGACGAATGGATCGCCTTCCCCCGCCGTTACCTCCCCGAAGGCAGCATGAGCGAGATCTACCGCGAAAGCGCCCCGGCGCTACCCAACACCATGAACACGCCTGTCAGTTGATCCCCAACACCACAGCAAGGGACACGACCCCAGCGAAGCCGCAGTTCACCTGCCGTGCGGACCGCCCTCTCTCCTAAAACGGGGCTGCTCCCGTCCGGCCCGACAGCGGGGGGAAGTCCTACCGCCCCTCGCGGATGGGAAGGCGGTGACGGGAAGTACGCTCCGCGCATGGCTCTCATGGTGCACATCCCCGAATATCTGGTGGACTGCGAGCTGACAGCAGGCGAGGATCTCGCGCGCGAGCCCGCCTTCTGGCTCGCGCACCTCATGTTGACCGTGGGAGATCCGACCGAGGACCCAGAGCGCTACGGGGTGAACACGTCGGCCTACGAGGCGATGGTGGAGCACCTCAGCAACCCTGAGGAGCCCTGGCCGGTCCTGCGCGTCCCCTTCGAGGACGGCCATACTGCTTACGCCGTGTACGCCAACTTCGACGACGCCAACAACGTCGATTTCTTCGTACGTCACCACGAGTGGGGCCGACTCGGTTACCTCGGTCAGTGCGGTGCTGACGATGCCGGCCCCGGACTGTCCTGGACGGAACTCGCCACACTCGCCGAGACCGCGCAGAACTGCAGCGAGGGTTTGACCGACAGCTCACAGCGCCTCCTGCTCCTGCTTCCGATGCTCGGCGACGCCGAGACACCCCCCGAGGCGCGTCACATGGTGGCTCAAGCGCTGACACGCTGCGGCATAAGTTCTGAAGCGGACGAGTTGGCCACCGTGCTGGTCGGCGAGCAGGAGACGGGGAGCGACCCCAGCTGGACCGTGACTGCAGACAGCCCGATCGCAGTGTGTTCGTCGCCCCACAGTCCCCGCCACATACCGCTCGCCCTCGGCATCACACCACGCCAAGCCCAAGCCCTCGCGGACGCCCTCATCGGACGCGGGTGACATCAACGGCTGACATCAACGTCAAGGAACACCAGCAGTCCAGCACCGTCAGGCATGACTGTGCCCTACTGCGGTGAGGCGCCTCCAGAGGGCCCACGATCGAACTCCTATATCGGTACTCATTAGGCTCAGCCCTAGCGCAGACGTTCCAAGTAGGGTGCCGCGCATGACCACTTCTCCTGATTACGTCGACAGCAGGGAAGACCTGGCCGCCTTCGTCCGTGACCTCCACCGGAGCCACGCTGAAGAGGGCCACTCATGGGAGAACGCAGACCTCGCGAGTTTCTTGGAGGCGTTGGCAGGATGGATCGACGACGCGGACGGCTGGTACAACGACGACGCCCACGATCTGCCCGCCAGCGGTGACTGGAGCTTCTTCGCACGAGCTCTGCGAGCTGCGACCACCTACGAGTAGTCGGTCGCTCAGGGCAGATGCACATATCAGGCCTTCGCACCTGTGCCAGATCGTGTAGGGAACAACAGGGAATGGCGGGTACCAAGCCGCCAGCCAGTCGGGCCCTGGCCCCGCTCCGCCGCAGTTCAGCCAAGCAGCCTCCCAACGAGAACCCGAGCTTCCCAAGGTCAGAGCTTCAGCCGGATGTCTGGGATCCGTCGCTTCTCAGCCGTTCAGTGCGTTACTGATCTCCAGAAGGCGGCCCTCGGGCAGAGCGAAGGCGTTGCCGGGGTTTCGATACGAATGATCGCCGTCGTTGACGCAGACGCCGTCTGCCAACCTCCAGTGAGCAGGAGCCCATTGGCCCTGGTTCTCAAGGAGCATGCCCGCCACGTCGGCGGGCTCCTCGATCAAGGTGAGAGCGCCGAGCGCGGTGGTGAGGGCAACGGTTGCGTCGTCGGGCAGTCGCGCGTCGCCGAGCGTGGGGAAGAGCAGCAAGAGACGAGCATCGGGGTCGTCAACCCCCTTAGCTGACGGCTGTCGAGCAGCGGACAGCAACTCCGACCAGGCCATACCAGGGCCCATGAAGTGACCGTCATCGGCAGCGAGGGTTTCCGCCGCTGGCCACGTCGGGTGATGTATCAGATAGTCCACCCCACGGTCTCCGTCGAAGTTGCGGTAGACGACATAGATGGTGTGACCGGAGCGCAGGGGGACGCTGAACATCGGCCACGCCTTCTCGGCGGAGAGCACGCGGTAGAGCTCCATGGCCGCGTCCCAGTCAGCCCCGAACGCGGCTCGTTGCGCGTCCTTGCCACGGAGACAACTGCCAAGGTGTACGGGCCAGAACAACGGCTCGTCCAGGTAGGCGCCGCCCTCGACCAGCGGACCGCCGTCATATCCGGGGATCTTCAACACGCGAGGATGATGGCACGAAGGACCGACACCACCGGGGCCTGGGGGTCAGCCCCGCTCCGTCTCAGTTTCCGTCTCATTCAGTGCCGTTCACGACCGTTCAGGCGAGAGCCACAACCCTCCCGCCGCCGACGACCGACCGCCCATGAACCCAGGTGAACGCCGCGGCACACACCCCAACACCCCACCCCCACAGTTGGAAAGCGTGCATGGAATGCCAGCTACGCTGCCACCTGCTCCTGAGACCAGCTCAGGAGCAGGTGGCGGTTGGTCGGCTTCGGGGGCGCATCGGTGAGTATCTGGGACGTGAAGACGGACAGCGAGCGTGAACACTGGGTCTTCGTGCCGCATGTCAGTGTGGGACCGCTTCGCTTCGGGATGGCTCCCGATGAGGTGAGTGCGGCTCTCGGGCGCAACGCCCCGGTCAGCCGCCTCGTCCAGCGTTCGTCGGGCAACTACGAACTCGTCGAGGCGCAATTCACCGAGCTGGGGGTGACTGCCTACTACCGGACAGGGCAGACCCTGGCTTGCGTAGCCGTCGATGTTCTTGCCGGCCCACAGGTCACGCTGGACGGCGCAGCTCTCGTCGCCCGCGTGCCGTCCGAGGCCGAAGCCTGGCTGTGCAAGCACACGGAGGTTCACAAGTTGGACCTGATCTACACGCACGCGGCAGATCCCGGCTCGGGGGATCTTGGACTCATCCTGCGCGCTCAACGAGCGGGAGACATCGTCCTCAGCCGGCCTCTCTTCCTCATCCGCGAGTGGGCTGAGAACAGTTGGGACTGCATCCCCGGCGAAGAATGGTCGAGGTTCTGATCTGCCGACCAGCCGGGCCTTGGCCGTAGAGTCCCCCAGAGGGGGAGAGATGACGTCTCTAGCGATCACGTGGACGCTGCTCAGTCACGGCTGGGCTTCAGTCAAGGTGGCCGACGATCACGGCCAGGGCGAAGCCTTGGCTTCTTACGTCACGGACGGACCCGAACAGTTCCTCTATGCCATCGCCAGGCTCGTTCTTGGTGACGTAGATACCCGCGCCGAGTTGGAGGGGGAGCCACAGGTGTACCGGTGGTTCTTCCATAGGGATGGTTCTGCGGTCGATGCTCGCCTGCTCCTGGTTGACGACGGCCAGGCGCCGGACGACTCAGGGAAGGTTCTGTGGTCAGGCCGCCACGCCGTCACGGCACTTGCACGATCTGCTGTCCGGGCCTTCGACCGGATCGAGCACGAGCAGGGTGAAGAGTCCTACGAGACTCATTGGGGCTGGCCCTTTCCCCGGACCGAACTCGAAGCCCTGCGAGTCGCGTTGAGGGCGCACCAGCGCAGTTACACCAAGTCCCTGACACCACCAAGTGACAGCGGCGAGGCGGGCTGATGAGCGGGAGGCTCGGGGCGTCTCCGCCATACGAGGCCGCGAGTATCCGGCAGTAATCCTTGCGGATCTTGAGATGACTATCGGCAGGCGAAGAGACTTGAGTCTCCAGTAGGGGGAGACGCAAAAGTGGCGGCATGGACGGCGACCCCCTCTACTCGATCGGCGAACTCGCCCGGCGGACCGGGCTCACGGTCAAGACCATCCGGTTCTACTCCGATCGCGGGATCGTGACGCCGGTGGACCGCACCCCGGCCGGTTACCGCCTTTACGGCACCGATGCCGTCGCACGGCTCGACCTCGTAAGGACCCTGCGGGAGCTGGGACTTGACCTCTCCACGATCCGGAAGGTCGTGGACCGGGAGCTCTCGCTTCCCGAGGTCGCCGCGGCGCATGCCGAAGCGTTGGCGGTGCAGATTGGTGTGCTGCGTCTGCGGCATGCGGTGCTGGCGGCGGTGGGCGCGCGGGGGTCGACACCTGAGGAGACGGAGCTTATGCATCGACTGGCCCAGCTGTCCGAGGACGAACGTCGGCGTCTGGTCGACGAGTTCCTCGGCGCAGTCTTCGGCGGGCTTGACGCCGCCGTCCCCGCGTTCGTCGGGGTCAAGCGCTCGATGACCCCCGAGCTGCCCGACAACCCGGATGCGGAACAGGTCCAGGCGTGGGTGGAGTTGGCCGAACTGTCCCTGGATCCTGAATTCCGCGCCTCCGTGCGGCAGTTGGCCGAGGAGCAAGCCGCCGAGCAGGTGCGAAGAGATGCGACGACGGGCCCGCGTCGTGACATTGCCGCAGTCGTCCGTGACCAGGTCGGGCCGGCCCTCGCCGCCGGTATCGCACCGGCCTCGTCTCAGGCCGATCCGTTCGTTGCCGCCTTCACCGCGGACTACGCGCACCTCTTCGACCACCCCGACGACGACATCGAGCTTCGTCGCCGGCTGACCGCTCGGCTGGAGCGCGTCAACGACCCCCGCAGGGAGCGGTATCTCCAACTGCTCGCCGTGGTCAACGGCTGGCCCGCCCCGGAGAGTCTGGCACCGGCGCTCGACTGGTCCGTGCAGGCTCTGCGCGTCCGGACGGACACTGCCACGGCAGGGCAGACGTGAGACACCGCAGGGCGAAATCGGCGCCGAATATGATCAGTTCATGACTGCTCCCGTCGTACTTCACGTAGCCGCGACGCCGACCGCCCCCGCTCTCGTTCTTCGGCCCTGGCGCCTCGCGGACGTTCCCGCGCTGGTCGAGGCGGGCCGGGATCCCGTCTTGCGGCAGTGGATAACTTCCCTCGTCGACAACGAGGTTGACGGGGCGCGGTGGGTGCGGGAGCAGGAGCGGGGTTGGGCGGCGAGGGAGCGGTTCGCGTTCGCCGTATTTGAGGCCCAACCCGGCTCTGATCAAGAGCAGTTGGTGGGCAATATGGTTCTCAAGGAGGTCACTCCCGGCAAGCCGGCCGCCGAAGTGGGCTATTGGACCGCCGCACACGCTCGCGGGATGGGAGTGGCACCCCGCGCACTCCACGCAGTCAGTGAATGGGCCTTCGACACCTTGGCCGCCGACGGGCTGGAGTGGCTCGAACTCCTGCACCAGGTGAACAACTTGGCCTCGTGCCGGGTCGCGGAGAAGGGGCGGTACGAGTTCGACAGCGTGCTGCCCGCCGCGCCGCCCGCCTTCCCCCGAGACGGCCACCTCCACGTGCGGCGGCGCGCGGACCGCTGAGATCCCGGGCCCCGATGGACAACGCCCCCGCCGGTCGTCACCGGCGGGGGCGTCGCTCTGCTGACCGAGGGGGGCTCAGGCCAGCAGGTCGATGCAGTCGAACGACGTGCCTGGACTGAGGAAGCCCGTGCCCGTTGAACCACTGACCGCGTTGATCTTCAGGACGTTGTACTTCGTCGTGTCCGAACTCCACGCACTGGAAGGGACGTTGAAAACGAACGTGTGGTTGTTTCCGCGGTAGGAACCCGTGGTGAGATCGCGCGTCGAGGGTTGTGTGGGTGGGGTGGGGATGGGCGAGACCCAGTCGTTCACCGTGACTTGGGGGCGGGCGTTGATGTACGCCGTCGTCACCCCGACCCGCAGCGTGTGTGCTGCTGCTGCCTGCGCCGCCGTCAGTTTGAAGTAGATCAGGACGCCGTCGTTGACGTCTTTCCACAGATACGCCGGGAAGGACGCGGCCTCGCCCCCGCTCCCGATCGTCACGTTCCCCGTCCACTTCGCCGCCCGGGCGTCGGAGGGATGCGCGTACGTCATCAGCTCGGCGTTCTTGAACTCCCCTGGTGTGCCGTCCCAGTTGCCCAGGCGCCACACCGCCGTGGCCGCGGACGGGTCACCGGTGATCGTCAGGGTGTGCAGCGACGTCGTACCGCCCGCTGTCACCGCCACCGACCCCGTGTGCACCGCCAGTTCGCCCTTGAAGACCGTCAGTGTGTACGTCCCGGGCAGCATCCCCTTGCAGGAGAAGGCGCCGGTGCCGGTCGCGGCCTTCGTCCAGTACTGCGCGTCCGGGTTGGAAAAGCCCACCGTGTAGGGGTACTTGGGGTCCATGCCCTTCAGGCCGACCCCCGCCACCTTCCCGCGGCCCGCCTTGCCCACCCAGCCCGTGATGCCCAGCGCGTCCACCCACGACGTGTCGAGGTTCGCCGCGAAGAGGGCGGACGACGGTGTGCCGCCGTCCGTGAACGTCACCACGAACGGGCCCTGGAGGCCGAAGCGTTCGGGCTCCGTCTGGGCCTCGTTGTAGTGCAGGATCTCGTACAGGCCCGAGCCTCCCTCGTTCGAGTGGCGCAGCAGGGAGCGGTAGAAGGGGCCGCCGGACGCCTTCTCGTGGTTGGAGCGGACCAGATACAGGCCGACGGCGCCGGTGGTGAAGCCGACGTGGTCGTAGTCGATGGTCCGCTTGCCCGAGTAGTGCTTGGAGCGGGTCGTGCCGTCGGGGTGCTTCCAGACGTCACCCGCCTCGATGATCGTGTCGGTGGTCGAATCCCAGGCGTCGGAGCCGGAGTTGGGGAACATTCCCGGCTTCACCCGCACGATGTAGCGGGTCGCCGTGAAGGACGCGTCCGCCTTGTCCGTCCACAGGTAGACATTGTTCTCGCCGCTGCGGGCCGCGTACCACTGGGTGATCGGGCCGTGGACCACCTTCACCAGGATCGTCGAGCCAGACTGCCCGATGGTGACCGTCGAGGCGCCGAGCCCGGACTCGACGTGCGAGTGCTTGCCGCCGTAGCCCTCGTACTCCTTGCCCTTGTAGGCGAGGGACGTGAGGTCGCCCGTCGACTTCGAGACCTTGAACACGAGCGAAGCGCCCGTGGTGATCACGTAGTCGGAGCCGTCGTCGGTGTAGCCGAAGGCCGCGGCGGAGGCGGACGGGAGGAGGCCGGCGCCGCCCGCGACGGCCGCGCCGGTGGCGGCGACACCGATCGCGGAGGCCCCGAGCACCCGCCTGCGGGTGAGGTGCTTCTTGTGCGTGCTCAAGCGACTTGCTCCGTGTGCTCCGTGCGAGAGGAACCTTGCGCTTCCTTGTCGCCACCGGAGGAGAAAGGGTTGCCGCCTGTACGAGAATTCCGGTTACGACTTCTGCGCCGCGAAGTCGCCCTTCACGGACAGCTGTTGCCCGGCCGCCGTGCCCGCCGCCGAGTAGCTGTCGTCCTTGGCGTCCCGGCCGCCGCGGTCGTGGTTGTACTGCCCGGCGAAGACCCAGTCCCCGACCGCGACCGTACGGCCCTCCTTGAGCACCCAGGTGTAGACCAGGAACCCGTCCTGTTCCGCCACCGTCTGCGTGAAGTCCTGCTCGGGCAGTGAGCGCCAGGCGCCCGCGGAGCTGACCCCGCCGGTCAGCTTGACCTTCAACTGGACGGTGAGCGAGGTGAGTTGCTTGGTCGCCTTCAGGGTGATGTCGCTCTGCGCCCAGAAGTCGTTGCTGCCCGGGTCGATCGAGCCGTCCGACCACAGCGGGCCGTCCTGGGTACCGGAGGCCGGCGGCAGCACGGGCGCGGACGGCGAGGCGGTCGCGGACGCCGTCGGGGAGGTGCTCGCCCCGGACGAGTTGTGCGAGGTGCCTGAACCCGAACTCGGCTTCGGGGCAACCGGTTTGACCGGGGTACGGCTCGTCGCGTCCGGGGACGGCGTGGGTGTCGGGGTCGGCGAGACGGACACCGTCTGCTCGGCGGGGGAGTTGCCCTTCACCGCGGACGCCACCGCGTAGCCGCCGATCGCGAGGACGCTCGCCACTGCCGCCGTCGCGCTGACCACCCGCACCCAGCCGAACACCGGCGGCCGGGTGGCCCGGTGGTCGGGACGCGACTGCGCGGCCATGCCGCGTTCGAGCCGCGCCAGGATACGCGCCCGGTCGGGCTCGTGCGCCTCGGCCGCCTCGTGCAGCCGGGCGCTCAACTCGTCGTCGTGGACGTCCTGGTGCCTCATCGGTTCCTCCCTCCGGTCTCGCCGCCGCGCGCCATGGCCGCATGCATCTGCAGCGGAGGGCTCTGCGGGCCGAGCAGACGCTGCAACTCGGCCATGCCCTTCGACGTCTGGCTCTTAACCGTACCGACGGAGACACCGAGGGCGAGCGCGGTGTCCTTCTCCGACAGATCGAACGCGTGCCGCAGCACCACACAGGCCCGCTTGCGGAACGGCAGCCTGCGCAGGGCCTCCTGGACGTCGACCACGCCGGCCACGTCCGGGTTCTCGGTCTTCTCCTCGCGCTGCGACCAGAACAGGGCGACCCGCCGCCGTTCGCGCACCGCGCTGCGGATCCGGGTGCGGGCCAGGTTGGCGACGACGCCACGGGCGTAGGCCGCGGGGTGGTCGGCGGCGCGCACCCGGTCCCAGCGGTGCCAGAGCGCGAGCAGCGCGTCGGCCGCGAGATCGTCGGCGGCGTCCGCCTCACCCGTCAACAGGTGGGCCAGGCGCGACAGTTCGGCGTAGTGGCGTTCGAAGAAGGCGTGGAACTCCACGGAGGCGGCGTCGTCGACGACTGTGCCCACGGCGGACCTCTCCTCGCTGCGTGGTTGTGTGTGTCATGTAGATGACACGTGATCATCCGGAGGTGACTCCGGCGAGATCCGGAAGCGTAGCAGTGATCAACTGGCTGGATTGGTGCAGGCCTTCGAACGTTGTTTGACAGGTCGGCCACAAGCCGGTGCGTCGACCCTGATTCCGTAACACGGGGAAAACCTGAAACAGGTTCAACGCGGGAACAATCCAGCCAGCATCCGCGCACCGATCACTGAGGCAACGAGGAGTACCCGCATGTCAGAGTCACAGAAGGTGGCTGACCGGCCAAGTGCCGAACCACCGGCGGCGAACAGCGTCGACCGGTACTTCAAGATCTCCGAACGGGGGTCCACCTTCGGCCGCGAGATACGCGGCGGCTTCGCCACGTTCTTCACGATGGCCTACATCCTCGTGCTGAACCCGATCATCCTGGGCAGCGCCAAGGACAAGTTCGGTCACTCGCTCGACACCGGCCAACTGGTCACCGCCACCGCCCTGGTGGCCTGTGTGATGACGGTCATCATGGGCGTCGGCGGCAATCTGCCCCTCGCCATCGCCGCGGGCCTCGGCCTCAACGCCGTCGTCGCCTTCCAGCTGGCGCCGCTGATGAGCTGGCCCGACGCGATGGGTCTCGTGGTCATCGAGGGCGTCCTGATCTGCGTCCTGGTCCTCACCGGACTGCGCGAGGCGATCATGAACGCGATCCCGCAACAGCTAAAGCAGGCCATCGGCGTCGGCATCGGTCTGTTCATCGCGTTCATCGGCTTCGTCGACGCCGGCTTCGTCAGTCGTATACCGGACGCCGCGCAGACCACGGTCCCCGTACAGCTCGGCGCCGTCGGCAGACTGACCGGCTGGCCCGTCCTGGTCTTCTGTCTCGGCGTACTGCTGACCATCGCGCTGGTCGCCCGCAAGGTGAAGGGCGCGATCCTGATCAGCATCGTCACGATGACCGTCCTCGCGATCATCATCAACTCCGCCGCCGACATCAAGAGTTGGGGCCTGATGACCCCCAAGGTGCCGGACAAGATCGTGGCCGCGCCCGACTTCGGGCTCATCGGACACTTCAGCCTGTTCGGAGCCTTCGGCGAGACCAGCGCGATCACCGTGATCCTGCTGATCTTCACGCTGATCCTGTCGGACTTCTTCGACGCGATGGGCACGATCGTGGGGATCAGCGCGGAGGCCGGACTGCTGGACGAGCAGGGGCAGGTGCCCAACATCGGCCGTGTCCTGTTCATCGACGGTGCCGCGGCCGTCGCAGGCGGGATCGGTTCCGCGTCCTCCAACACCGCCTACATCGAGTCGGCTTCGGGTGTGGGTGAGGGGTCGCGTACCGGGTTCTCGAACCTGATCACCGGTGGGCTGTTCGGGCTGGCGCTGTTCCTGACCCCGCTGCTGACCATCGTGCCGTTGCAGGCCGCCGCGCCCGCGCTGATCGCCGTCGGGTTCCTGATGATGACCCACGTCAAGCACATTGACTGGGACAAGTACGAGATCGCGATCCCGGCGTTCCTCACGATCGCCGCGATGCCGTTCACGTACTCGATCACCGACGGGATCGGCGCCGGGTTCGTCTCGTACGTCGTGATCAAGGCGGTGCTCGGGAAGGCGAAGGAGGTCAACTGGCTGCTGTGGGGTGTGTCCGCGCTGTTCCTCGTGTACTTCGCCATCGACCCGGTGGAGCAGATCCTCGGCGTCAAGTGAACGACGGCCCCGGCCACCCGGCCGGGGCCGCTCGCTAACTCTTCAGCGCCGCCTTCATCATCGCCTTGGCCACCGGGGCCGCCAGGCCGTTGCCGCTGATCTCCGACCTCGCCGCGTCCGACTGCTCGACCACCACCGCCACCGCGACCTCCTTGCCGGTCGAGTCGGACTTGCCGTAGGACGTGAACCAGGCGTACGGGGACTGGTCGTTGTTCTCGCCGTGCTGGGCGGTGCCCGTCTTGCCGCCCACGGTCACGCCCGCGATCCGGGCGTTCGTGCCGGTGCCGTCGGTGATGACGCTCTGCATCGCCGACTGGAGCTGCTGCGCGGTGCGCGAGCTGACGATCTCTTTCGTCGTCGTGCTGGTGTCGTAGTTGTGGACCACATCGCCGCCGCTGTCGGTGGTCTCCGACACCATGTGCGGGGAGACCAGCTTGCCGTCGTTGGCTATAGCGGCCGACACCATGGCCATCTGGAGCGGGGTGGCGGTCACGTCGTACTGGCCGATGCCCGTCAGGGCCGTCGACGACTGGTTCATGTTCGAGGGGTAGACGCTCGGGTACGCGCGCACAGGGACGTCCAGCTTGTCGTCGTTGAAGCCGAACTTCTCGGCCATCGCCTTGACCTTGTCCTGCCCGAGGTCGACGGCCATCTTCGCGAACACGGTGTTGCACGAGTACTCGAGCGCGACCCGGATCGAGGCGTTGGTGCAGGGCGCGGACGAACTCTCGTTCTTCAGCGGGGTGACCGTGCCCGGCAGGGTGTACGGCGAGGGGCTGGTCGTCTTCTCGTCCACCGAGGAGTAGAGCCCGTCCTCCAGGGCCGCCGCGGCCACCACCAGCTTGAACGTGGAGCCCGGCGGCAACGGCTGGCGCAGCGCGCGGTTGGTCAGCGGCTTGTCGGGGTCGGCGTTGAGCTGCTTCCAGGCAGCGCCGGCGGTGTTCGCGTCGGTCAGCTTCGAGGGGTCGTAGGACGGCGTCGAGACGACGGCGAGGATCTTGCCGGTGGTCGGATCGATCGCGACCGCGGCGCCCTTCTTGTCGCCGAGCGCCTCGTACGCGGCCTTCTGAACCGCCGGGTCGATCGTCGTGACCACGTTGCCCGGAGCCGCCCGCTCCCCGGTGATCGTGTCCATGACGGTCTTCAGTCCGCTGTCCGTGCCGTCGAGGAGGTCCGCGTAGATCCCCTCCAACTGCGTCGGCGCGTAGCTCTGCGAGGCGTAGCCCGTCACCGCCGCGTACAGCTTGCCGTCCGTGTAGGTGCGCTTGTACGCGAGGTCGCTGCTGCTCTCCGTCCGCGTCGAGCCGGTGATCGCGTTCCCGGCCACGATGATGTTCCCGAGCGGGTCCGCGTACGTCTCGATCGCGTTGCGCCGGTTGTCCTTGTCGTCCGCGAGCGCCTGGCCGTCGTAGAACTGCACCCAGGTCGCCCTCACCAGGAGAGCGAACACGAGGAGCAGTACGAAGACGGAGGTGCGCCTGATCGTCTTGTTCATCCCGCATGGAGGACGAGCGGACGGGACGGAGTCGTTCCCTTACGCCGCTTTTCTCATCGAGTGCTCATGAAGTCAGCGTCAGGAGGAGCTCGTCGATCTCCTCGCCCCGCGCGTTCGCGAACCCCCGGTCGTGCCCGGTGACGACGAAGCCGCACTTCTCCAGCACGCGCCGCGAGCCCGCGTTGTCGGCGGCCACGCGCGCGTGCAGCGGGCGTTCGGACACCTCGGCCAGCAGGTCGCGCAGCGCGGCCGTCGCGATGCCCTTGCCCCAGTAGGCGCGGTCGATCCAGTACGTCACCTCGCGCTCGCCCGGCTCGCCGTACACCGCGGCGCTGCCCACCACGTCACCGTCGACCAGGACCGTACGCAGCACGTCCGCCGACGCCCGGATGCGCTTCCAGTGGGCGTCGAAGGCGTCCCGGTCGGCCGGGTCCTTGGGCCCGAAGGCGGCCATCCGGAGCGATTCGGGGTCGTTCGTCTGCCGGAAGAAGACCGGCAGGTCGCTGTCGTGGACCGGGCGCAGAGCGACGTCCATCGGTCAGAGCCTCCGGGTCGCGAGGGTGAGCCGGTCACGGGCGTCGAACAGGGCGTCCTTCACCATCTGTTCGTGCGCGGGCGTCAGCCGCGCCACCGGCACCGAGCAGCTGATCGCGTCCCGCGCGGGGGTGCGGTACGGAATCGCGACGCCGAAGCAGCGCAGCCCGAGCGTGTTCTCCTCGCGGTCCACGGCGAAGCCCTGCTCACGGACCGTGTGCAGCTCCTCGATGAGCTTCTCGCGGTCGGTGATCGTGTGCTCGGTGAGCGCGGGCAGCGTCTCCGGGAGCATCTTGCGGACCTGCTCGTCCGAGTAGGTGCTCAGCAGCGCCTTGCCCAGCGAGGTCGAGTGCGCCGGGAGGCGGCGGCCGACACGGGTGAAGGGCCGTAGATAGTGCTGCGACTGGCGGGTGGCCAGGTAGACCACGTTCGTGCCGTCGAGGCGGGCGAGGTGGATGGTCTCCGTGGTGTCGTCGGAGAGCCGGTCGAGGGTGGGGCGGGCCGCCGCGACCACCTCGTCGCCGTCGATGTACGACGTGCCGACCAGCAGCGCCCGTACGCCGATGCCGTACCGCGTGCCCGTGGCGTCCGTCTCCACCCAGCCCAGCTCCACCAGCGTGCGCAGCAGCATGTAGAGGCTGGACTTGGGGTAACCGACGGCCTCCTGGACCGCCGCGAGGGAGTGCATACCGGGCCGGCCCGCGAAGTATTCGAGCAGCTCCACCGTCCGCACCGCGGACTTGACCTGTGCCCCGCCGCCACTCTCGCCTGCCGACATCGCCCTTGACCCCTTCGTTCGACGAGAACCTTGAGTTATCGTCTCCACGAGCACATTCATCATCAGAGACAGCGTTCAGCATATCGAACGAGCCTGGTGAATGACCCAGAACTGCGGCATTACATGTGGAGGGACCCGCGGTGGCAGCAGCACCAGTCTGGAGTGTCGACCCCCGAACCGGGAAGCAGCGGGAACAGGTTGCGGTGGAGGCCACAGCCCAGGAGGTGGACGCAGCCGTCCGCGCCGCCCATGCCGCGCGTGGCTCGCTCGCCGACCGCACGGTCCGCGCGGCCTTCCTGCGCGGCGCCGCCGACCAGCTCGAAGCGGCCAAGAACCAGCTGGTCGAGGTCGCCGACGCGGAGACCGCGCTCGGCCCGGTCCGGCTCAACGGCGAACTCGCCCGCACCTGCTACCAGTTGCGCGCCTTCGCGGACATCGTCGACGAGGGCGCCTTCCTCGACGTCGTCATCAACCACCCCGACGACACGGCCACCCCGCCGATCCCGGACCTGCGCCGCTACAAGGTGCCGCTGGGTGTCGTCGCCGTCTACTCGGCCTCCAACTTCCCCTTCGCCTTCTCCGTCCCCGGCGGCGACACCGCGAGCGCGCTGGCGGCCGGCTGCCCGGTCGTCGTCAAGGCCCACCCCGACCACCCCGGCCTGTCCGAGCTGGTCGCGAAGGTGCTGCGCCGGGCCGCCGCCGAGCAGGGCATCCCGGACGGGGTCCTCGGCCTGGTGCACGGCTTCGAGGCGGGCGTGGAGCTCGTCAAGCACCCGCTGGTCTCGGCCGCGGGCTTCACCGGGTCGGTGCGGGGCGGCCGCGCCCTCTTCGACGCGGCCGCGTCCCGGCCCGTCCCGATCCCCTTCCACGGCGAACTGGGCTCCCTCAACCCCGTCGTGATCACCGAGGCGGCTGCGGCCGAGCGGGCCGAGGCGATCGGCACGGGGCTCGCCGGGTCCATGACCCTGGGCGTCGGCCAGTTCTGCGTGAAGCCCGGTCTGGTGCTGGTGCCGTCCGGCTCCGCCGGGGACGGGCTGGTCAAGTCGCTCACCGACGCCGTCAGCGACACGGACTCCGGTGTGCTGCTCGACCACCGGATGCGCGACAACTTCCTCGCGGGTGTCGCCGAGCGGGCCGGGCTCCCCGACGTGGACTCGCCGGTGACGCCCGGCGCGGGCAGCGAGCACACCGTGAGCCCGGGGTTCCTGACGGTTCCGGCGGAGAAGCTCGCGGCCGAAGGGGCGTACGACCTGTTGCTCGAAGAGTGCTTCGGGCCGGTCACCGTGGTGGCCCGCTACGACGACGACGCGCAGGCGAATGCGGTGCTGTCGCGGCTTCCCGGGAATCTCACGGCGACTGTTCATCTGTCGGCGGAGGAAGCGGCGGGGGAGGGGCGGGGGGCGGAGATCCTGGCCGAACTCACGCCGCTGGCCGGGCGGGTGTTGGTGAACGCGTGGCCCACGGGGGTTGCGGTGGCGCCTGCGCAGCATCACGGAGGGCCGTATCCGGCGACGACTTCTACGTCGACTTCCGTTGGCGGTACGGCTATTGAGCGGTGGCTGCGGCCGGTTGCTTATCAGAACACCCCTGAGGCTTTGCTGCCGTTGGAGCTCAGGGACGACAACCCTCTTGGGCTGCCTCGGCGTTATGACGGGCGGTTGGAGCGGTAGCGCCGTTGGGGGTGCGGTTGAGTGCGGAGTGCCGGTCCGTTGTGGCTGGTCGCGCAGTTCCCCGCGCCCCTGAAAGACCTTCGCCTGGGCCTGAGATAGTAAGTGGATGGACTTGGAACTTCCCCAACTACCTTTCCCCCTCCGTACTTACGGGCCCGACGGGCATTGGTCCTACGAGGACGGTGTGCTCACCGGGTGGGCCGGGCCCCGGCAGGATCGGTTTGTGCCGCCCACCGGGGAGGGGCTGGACCCCGCCTCCGACGCGCCCCGGTTGCTCGGGGCGCCGCACGGGGACTTTCAGCTGATCGCTCGGGTGACCGTGGGGTTCGCGGGGTCGTTCGATGCCGGGGTGCTCTATGTCCATGTGGGGGAGCGGGCCTGGGCGAAGTTGTGCCTGGAGTACTCGCCGGACGTGCCCACTGTCTGTACGGTCGTCACCCGGGGACACTCCGACGACGCCAACTCCTTCACCGTGGACGGGAGTTCGGTGTGGCTGCGGGTCAGCCGTACCGGGCGGGCCTTTGCCTTTCATGCCTCGCGGGACGGCGAGCGGTGGGTCTTCGTCCGGCTCTTCACGCTCGGTGACGAGAAGGAGACGGACGCCGCGCTGGTCGGATTCATGACGCAGTCGCCGATCGGGGAGGGGTGTGTCGTGACGTACGACCACCTTGAGTTCAGGGCGAGTTGGCCGGACGACCTGAGAGACGGAAGCTGAGCGAGGCCGTCACCGCGAAGAGGGCCGCGCTGATCGCGAGGCTCTCCCGCAGGCCCGTCGTGAAACCGTCGGAGACCAGCGCGCCGAACACGGCGATGCCCAGCCCACCGGCCACCTGGCGCGCCGAGTTGAGGACCCCGGCCGCCAGCCCCGCCCGCTCCGCCGGTACCGCGTCCATCATCACGATGGTCAGCGGCGGGACCGTCAGGGCGCAGCCGACGGCCATCGGCGCGAGCAGTACGGCGACCAGGAGCGGGGGCGTGCGCTCGTCGACCCAGAGCAGACCGAGGGTGCCCGCCGTGGCCAGCAACTGCCCGATCAGCATGGGGAGTCGGGCTCCGTAGCGGCCCGCCAGTCTGCCCGACAGGATGTTCGTCACCGAGATCAGCGCGGCCATCGGGAGGAACATCAGGCCGGCGTACAGTGCCGAACGGCCCTGCACCTGCTGGAAGAAGAGCGAGAAGAGGAAGACCACGCCGTAGAAGGCGACACTGCACGCAGCGCCCGCGGCGACCGCCACGGACACCGCGCGGCTGCGGAACAGGCCGAGCGGCACCACGGGATGTGCCTGGCGGAGTTCGATCCGTACGAAGGCCGCGCCCGCCACGAGGGCGACCAGCGAGGCCACAACTCCCGTTGTGCCGCCCTCGATCACCGCGAAGGTCACGGCGGTGAGCGTCACCACCGCCGTCAGCTGGCCCGGGAGATCGAGCGGTGCGGGCCGGCGTTCCGAGCGCGGTGAGCGGACCAGGAGCGCCAGTGCCACCGCGCCCAGCGGCAGGTTGATGAAGAAGATGCCCCGCCAGTCCCAGACGGTGGTCAGCGCACCCCCGGCCACCGGTCCGAGGGCGATCGCCACCGCACCACCCGCGCCCCAAGTGGCCACCGCCCGTGCCCTCTTGGCCGGCTCGGGGTAGGCCTGTCGTACGAGGGACAGTGAGGCCGGCAGGACGACGGCCGCCGCCACTCCCTGCGCCACGCGCGCGGCGATCAGCTCGGGCAGGTTGGGGGCCAGGCCGCAGGCCGCCGAGGCGAGGGTGAACACCGCGATGCCGATCGCGTACGCCCGGCTCGCCCGGGCCCGGTCCGCGAAGGCGCCGGTGGACAGCATCAGGGCGGCGAAGGCGAGGGTGTAGGCGTCCACCACCCACTGCAGGCCCGCCATCCCGCCACCGAGAGCCTGTCCGATCGACGGCAGTGCCACGTTCACCACGGACGCGTCGAGGGTGATGAGCGCGAAGCCGAGGAGGGCGGCGGTGAGGGTGAGAGCGGGGGAGGGTGGGGTCAAGTCGCGGGTGCGGGGCGTGAGTTGGGTGGTGGTGGTTGGCATGTACTCATGCTGCGGACTCGCGACGGCATAGAGTAGTGGCCGGAATGCCATACAGCCGGAGGTTCTGGCCATGCCAAGGAACATGCCGAGGAAACGGTCCCCGCACCGCGTCGCGATCGTCGCGCCGTCCCCCGTCTCCATGTTCAACCTGGCCATCCCGGAGATGCTCTTCGCCAAGGTCGAGGTCGACGGCGAGCCCGGCTACGAGGTGACCATCTGCAGCTCGGACGGCGGCCCGGTGGTGACGACCGGCGGCCTGCACCTCCAGGTGGGCCGGGGTCTCGACGTCCTGCGCACCGCCGACACGGTCGTGCTCGCGGGCACCGGCGAGCGCTACGAACCCGATCCGGTCGCGGTCGCCGCCGTCCGCGAGGCCGCCGCCGCGGGCAAACGCGTCGCCTCCATCTGCAGCGGCGCCTTCCTGCTCGCCGAGGCCGGGCTGCTCGACGGCCGCAGCGCCACCACGTACTGGGGGATGGCGGACGAACTGCGCGAGCGCTACCCGGCCCTCGACCTCAGAGGAGACGTCCTCTACGTCCAGGACGGCCAGGTCCTCACCGCCTCCGGCTACGCCGCCGGCATCGACCTCTGTCTGCACATCATCCGCACCGACTACGGCGCCGCCGTCGCCAAAGAGGTCGCCCGCCTCGCCCTCGTCGCACCCGTACGGCCGGGCGGGCAGACGCAGTTCACCCAGACCCCGCTGCCGCCCGAACGCGGCACCGCCTGCGCCGACACCCGGGGCTGGGCCATGCGCAACCTCGACAAGCCGCTCACCCTCACCGACCTGGCCCGGCACGCGGGCGTGAGCGTCCGCACCCTCACCCGCCGCTTCCACGCCGAGAGCGGGGTGAGCCCCCTCCAGTGGCTGCTCCACCAGCGCGTCGAGCGCGCCAAGGAGCTCCTGGAGACCACCGCCCTCCCCATGGACCAGCTGGCCCGCGCCTGCGGCCTGGGCACGGCGGACTCCCTGCGCGGCCACCTGGTCCGCCGCACCGGACTGGCCCCGAGCGCCTACCGGACGCAGTTCAGCCGGCTGGGAACCGGAGCGGCGGAGGTCACGTCATCGGTCGCATGACGAGTGATCGCGCCACCGACACCCTGATGATCCGCACGGCCCTGCCCGCCGAGGCCGGGACCATCGCCGACCTGCACTTCCGCGCCCGGTCGACCTACTACCCCGACGGCCTCCCGCCGTCCGACCTCGACTGGCGCGCCGCCTGGTCGGCCTCCGTCGAGCGGCCGGACGGCCATGTGCTGTGCGCGGTCCAGGAGGGCCGTATCGTCGCGGTCGCCTCCTTCCGCACTCCGGAGGACGGCCCGGCGGAAACGGTCAAGCTGTTCCAGTTCCACGTCGACCCGGACCGCTGGCGCTCCGGCCTCGGCACGGCCCTGCACACGGCCTGCGTCGAGCAGTGGCGGGCCGACGCCCGGCGGACCGCCGTACTCGACGTGCATGTCGACAACGAACGGGCGCAGGCCTTCTACGTCCGTCAGGGCTGGGTCGCCGATCCGGCCGACGACGGTCACCACCTGGGGATGCGACTGGCGCTCGCCGGGGAATGAAGCGGGACGAAGGAACGTTCACGGGGGAAACGGAGGGACTCTCCGTCAACCGCACACGTCCTGGAAAGAGCCGAAGAATGCGCGTCGAGATCTGGTCGGACATCGCCTGTCCCTGGTGCTATGTGGGCAAGGCCCGCTTCGAGAAGGCCCTCGACGCCTTCCCGCACCGCGACGGCGTCGAGGTCGTCCACCGGTCCTTCGAGCTCGACCCGGGCCGCGCCAAGAGCGACATCCAGCCCGTGCTGAAGATGCTCACCAAGAAGTACGGCATGAGCGAGGCGCAGGCGCAGGCGGGCGAGGACAACCTCGGCGCCCAGGCCGCGGCCGAGGGCCTCGACTACCGCACCCGCGACCGCGACCACGGCAACACCTTCGACATGCACCGCCTCCTCCACTTCGCCAAGGAGCAGGGCCGCCAGGACGAGCTGATCCAGGCGCTGTACAAGGCGAACTTCGCCGAGGAGCGGTCCGTCTTCGGCGACGACGAGCGCCTCGTCGAACTGGCCGTGGGCGCAGGCCTCGACGCGGACGCCGCCCGCAAGGTGCTGGCCGACCCGGGCGCCTACGCCGACGACGTCCGCGCCGACGAGCGCGAGGCCGCCGAACTGGGCGCGAACGGCGTCCCCTTCTTCGTCCTCGACCGCAAGTACGGCGTCTCGGGCGCCCAGCCCGCCGAGGTCTTCGCCCAGGCACTGACCCAGGCGTGGGGCGAGCACGCACCGCTCAAGCTGATCGACAACGGTGACGCGGAGGCCTGCGGTCCCGACGGCTGCGCGGTGCCGCAGGCCTGAAAGCCGCAGGTCGGGGGCGACGCATAAGCATCGCTTAGAGGATTCACGCAAAAATACGCAATGGACGAGGGGCGCACGGCACCGCAGAGTGGAGCCATGGAGACCTTCGAGAGCCTCGTCCGCGCCGAGTTCGCCCCGAAGAACACCTACCTCAACACGGCGAGCACCGGCCTCCTCCCGAGGCGCACCGTCACCGCCATGCACACCGCCGTCGAGGCGGCCTCGGTCGGCACACCGACCGACATGTTCGACGACGTCGAGGCGTCCCGCGCCGCCTTCGCCCGCCTGGCGCGGGTGCCGGTCGGCCGGGTCGCGGCCGGTGCCTCGGTGGCGGTGTACAGCGGACTGATCGCCTCCTCGCTCCCGTCCGGCGCCGAAGTCCTCACCGCCGAGGCCGACTTCAGCTCGGTGGTGAACCCCTTCCACATGCGCGCCGACCTCAAGGTGCGCACCGTCCCGCTGGAGCGGATCGCCGAGTCGGTACGCCCCGGCACCGCGCTCGTCGCGGTCAGCGCCGCCCAGTCCGCCGACGGCCGGATCGCCGACCTGCCCGAACTCCGGGCGGCGGCAAGCGAACACGGGGCGCGTACGTACGTCGACGCCTCGCAGGCCGCCGGCTGGCTGGACCTCGACGCGGACGCCTACGACTACGTCGCCGCCGTCGGCTTCAAGTGGCTCTTCTGCCCGCGCGGAGTCGCCTTCCTGGTCACCCCGGAGGACCTCGGCGGCCTCGACCCGGTCTTCGCGGGCTGGGTCGCGGGGGAGGCCCCATGGGACAGCTGCTACGGCCCGGTCGCTGAACTCGCCCACTCCGCCCGCCGGTTCGACGAGAGCCCGGCCCTCTTCTCCTACGCCGGTGCCCGTCACTCCCTCGCCCTGCTGGAGGAGTTGGGCGTGGCCGCCGTACGCACCCACGACCTCGCCCTGGCCGACCGCTTCCGCGCGGGCCTGGCGGCCCTCGGCCACGAGCCCGTTCCGTCCCCCGGCGCACCGATCGTCTCCGTCCCCGGACTGGGCCACCGCCAGGGCGAGTTGAGCGCGGCCGGAGTCGAGGTCTCCGACCGGGCGGGGAACCTGCGCGCCGCCTTCCACCTCTACAACACCCCCGAGGACGTCGACCGCCTGCTGGACGTCCTGTCCGGCTGACGCTAGGAAGGGCACCAGGGGGTGGTGCCGGTGCAGCCGACGGGCAGCAGCACGTCCGTACCATCCGCCGCCGACACGGAGCTGCACCGACGGCTCGTGTACGGCGACGAGTCCGCGCTGACCGAGGCGTACCGGATCTACGGCGGCCTGGTGCGCGGGATCGCCGCACGGGTCACCCGCAGCCCGCTCGCCGCCGAGGACGTGGCGCAGGAGGTCTTCGCCCACCTGTGGAGCAGGCCCTACGCCTTCGACGCGGGCCGCGGCTCGCTGCGCACCTGGCTCTCGCTGCTGGCGCACCGGCGGGCCGTGGACTGGGTGCGCGGCGAGGCCAGACACCGCAAGCACAGCCACGCCGACGACTCGGCGCTGCACGCGATCCCGGACGCCGGACCGGGCCCCGACGAGACGGTCGTGGACCGCGAACGCGCCCTGCTCCTGCACACCGCGCTCGCCGAACTCCCGCAACCCCAGCGGGAAGTGGTACACCTCGCCTACTTCGCGGGCCGCACCTACCGCCAGGCCGCCGCCGAACTCGGCATCCCCGAGGGCACCGCCAAGACCCGCCTGCGCACGGCGTTACGCACCTTGGCCGAGTCTTTGGCGGACCCACCGGACCCGGCGCTGGAAAGAGGCGCATGATGACGAGAAGGAAGGGGGACGCTCGATGACCGACCACGACGGTGTACGGGACCTACTGGCCGCCTGGGCCTTCGGCGCGCTCCCGCCCGCCGAGCGCGGAAGCGTCCAGCCGCACCTGGCCGAGTGCGAGAGCTGCTCCGCCGAAGCGGCCCGACTGCGCGAGACGGTACGCCTGTTGGACGGCCCACTCGTGAACGGCGCCCAGGCCGAACCCACCGCGCACGTCCTCACCCGTGCCCTGCGCGCCCGCCCCGCCGCACCCCAAGTCGCCCCGCACGCCGCCCCCTACGCCGCCGCGGTGGCCGGACTCCGCGCCCTGCTCCCCGAGTTGGAGGGCCGTTGGGGCACTCCGGTGGTCCACGACTGGGACGCCCACGCGACACTCGCCCATCTCCTCGCCGCCGACGAGCACTTGGCCGTGCGCCTGGGCATCGGCGCGCGCGTCCCCGTGTCCCGGATCGAGGAGGGCACGGCCTGGGAGGACGCCTGGGACCGCCGTACGAGGGACGTCATCGCCCATGAGCACGGCCGTGACCCCGGGGCGACGGTCGCCGACTGGTCCGCGCAGGCGGCGGACCTCCTCGCGACCCCGGAGGCGGGCGACTCCGAACTCGCCTCCTGCGCAATGCTGTTGATGGGGATCAGGCTGCCGGTGGCCGATCACTTCGTGGTGCGGGCCTTCGAGACCTGGATCCACACCGACGACCTGGGCCGCGCCCTCGGCCTGCGCGTACCGCCGCCGCCCGAGGAACACCTCGGGCGGCTGGTCCGGCTGGCCGTGCGCGTCCTCGGTCTGGCGCTCGGTCCCGCCGCGCCGCCGGTGCTCTTCGCGATCACGGGCGGGGGCGAGTGGGTGCTGGGCTCCGAGGACGAGCCCGTGCGGGCCGAACTCGTCCTGGATCCCGTCGACTTCTGCCTGCTGGTGGGCGGGCGGTACACCCCCGACGCGGTGCCGCGCGGGGCGACGGGCGACGAGGACGCCGTACGGAACGTACTAGAGCGGGCCGCGGCCCTGGCCTGGCTCTGACGCCGTCCCTCAGCTCACCGGCGTGAAGTCCCGTGCCCCGATGAACGCGGGCCTGCGCACCGGCGCCGCGAACGGCTCGACTGCCTTGTTCTCCACGCTGTTGAAGACGATGAAGACGTTGCTGCGCGGGAACGGGGTGATGTTGTCGCCGGAGCCGTGCATGCAGTTGCAGTCGAACCAGGTCGCCGAACCGGCCCTGCCCGTGAACAACTTGATGCCGTACTGCGAGGCCATGTCGGTCAGCGCCTCGTCGGACGGCGTGCCCGCGTCCTGCATCTGGAGCGACCGGCGGTAGTTGTCCTCGGGGGTCGCGCCCGCGCAGCCGAGGAACGTGCGGTGCGAGCCCGGCATGATCATGAGGCCGCCGTTGGTGTCGTGGTTCTCGGTGAGCGCGATCGACACCGACACGGTCCGCATGTTCGGCAGCCCGTCCTCGGCGTGCCAGGTCTCGAAGTCCGAGTGCCAGTAGAAGCCGCTCGCGCCGAAGCCCGGCTTCACGTTGATCCGGGACTGGTGGACGTACACGTCCGAGCCGAGGATCTGCCGGGCCCGCCCGACGACCCGCTCGTCCCGCACGAGCCGCGCGAACACCTCGCTGATCCGGTGCACTTCGAAGACCGACCGGATCTCCTTCGACTGCGGCTCGACGATCGACCGTTCGTCGGCCCGGATCGCGGGGTCGGCTACGAGGCGCTCCAACTCCCCTCGGTAGACGGCGACTTCGTCGTCACGGAGGAGTTCCGGCATGGCGAGGAAGCCGTCGTGCTCGAAGGAGTGGAGGTCGGCCGGCGGGATCGGTCCCGGGGTGTCGGGGGAGCCCCAGACGACGGGGTCCCTGCGCGGGACGGACACCTCGGTGGTGCCGCGGCTGGGGTACAGGTCAGTGACTGTGGTCGTCATGCTCGTCAGACCTCCTCGGGTTCGGTGAGCAGGGGGTAGACGCCGTTCTCGTCGTGGTCCTCCCGTCCGGTGACGGGCGGGTTGAAGACGCAGATGCAGCGGAAGTCCTCCTTGATCCGCATCGTGTGCCGCTCGTGCCCGTCGAGGAGGTACATGGTCCCGGGCGTGATCGTGTACGTCTGCCCGGTCTCGTTGTCGGTCAACAGGGCTTCGCCCTCGACGCAGACGACGGCCTCGACGTGGTTGGCGTACCACATGGACGTCTTCGTCCCCGCGTAGAGGACGGTCTCGTGGAGCGAGAAGCCGACCCGTTCCCTGGCGAGGACGATGCGCTTGCTCTCCCAGGTGCCGGACGCGGCTTTGATGTGCCGGTCGGTGCCTTCGAGTTCCTTGAACGAACGGACAATCACGGTGTTTCGACGCCTCCTTGACGTGGTGTCAGACGGTTTCCCGTACGGCTCGGGCGAGGACGCTCAGGCCCTCGTCCAGCTCTTCCGGGGTGATGGTCAGCGCGGGGAGCAGTTTCACGACCTCGCCCTGCGGGCCCGACGTCTCGACCAGCAGGCCGAGTTCGAAGGCGCGGGCGCAGATCCGCCCGGCGCGCTGGGGGTCCTTGAACTCGATGCCCCAGACCAGTCCGCGGCCCCGGTACTCCTTGATGTCGGCGAGGTTCTCCTCGGTGATGGAGATCAGCCCCTGCTCGACCTGTTCGCCGCGGGTCCGGGTCTGCTTCTCCATCGCGGAGCCGTCCGCCCAGTACGCCTCCAGGGCGGCGGTCGCGGTGACGAACGCCGGGTTGTTGCCGCGGAACGTGCCGTTGTGCTCGCCCGGCTCCCAGATGTCCAGCTCCGGCCTGAACAGGCACAGCGACATCGGCAGGCCGTAGCCGCTGATGGACTTGGAGACGGTGACGATGTCGGGCACGATCCCCGACTCCTCGAAGGAGAAGAACGCGCCGGTGCGTCCGCAGCCCATCTGGATGTCGTCGACGATCAGCAGCATGTCCTGGCGCTCGCACAACTCGGCGAGCGCGCGCAGCCATTCGGGGCGGGCGACGTTGATGCCGCCCTCGCCCTGCACGGACTCGACGATCACGGCGGCCGGCTTGTTGAGACCGGAGCCCTGGTCCTCCAACAGCCGCTCGAACCACAGGAAGTCGGGGACCCTGCCGTCGAAGTAGTTGTCGAACGGCATCGGCGTCCCGTGCACCAACGGGATGCCGGCACCGGCCCGCTTGAAGGCGTTGCCGGTCACGGCGAGCGAGCCCAGCGACATCCCGTGGAAGGCGTTGGTGAACGACACGATCGACTCGCGGCCCTTCACCTTCCGCGCCAGCTTCAGCGCGGATTCAACGGCGTTGGTGCCGGTCGGGCCGGGGAACATCACCTTGTACGGCAGGTCGCGGGGCCGCAGCACCAGGTCCTGGAAGGTCTGGAGGAACGCCCGCTTGGCGCTGGTCGACATGTCGAGCCCGTGGGTGACGCCGTCGCGCTCCAGGTAGTCGATCAACGCCCGTTTCAGGACAGGGTTGTTGTGCCCGTAGTTGAGCGAGCCGGCGCCCGCGAAGAAGTCGAGGTAGGCGTGGCCGTCCTCGTCGTACATACGGCTGCCCCGGGCCCGGTCGAAGACGGTGGGCCAGCCGCGGCAGTAGCTGCGGACCTCGGACTCCAGGGTCTCGAAGACGCTGAGATCGGGCTGGGTGATGGTCACGCGAATCGCTCCTCAGGGGGTGTGGGGGGTTTCGGAGGCCGCGGCCTCAGACACTCAACGGACCGATCCGGTACAGCACTTCGGGGTCGTGCGGTCCGTCCGGGAAGTCACCGGCCTCGAAGAGGACCGTGCGCTCGACGGTGGCGCCGTGGCGTTCGGCGTAGGAGGTGAAGAGACGCTCGGAGGCGGTGTTGCCGGGCGTGATCGTGGTCTCGATCGCGGTCAGCCCGTCGTACTCGGCCGCGACCCGTTCGGTGAGGCCGTCCAGCAGCCGGGCGGCCAGCCCGCGCCCGCGCTGCGCGGCGTCGACGGCGACCTGCCACACGAGCAGGGTGCCGGGCCGGTCCGGCGGGATGTAGCCGGTGACGAAACCGACCGGTTCCCCGCGCTCGTCCCGCACGACGGCGGAGGTGCCGGCGAAGTCCCGGCACCACAGCAGATAGCTGTACGACGAGTTCAGGTCGAGGGCGTTCGAGTCCTTGGCGATACGCCAGAGCGCGGCGCCGTCGGCCACCGTGGGGCGGTCTGTGTGCAGGTCTGCTCGGGTGGCGGTCATGCAAGTTGAATTTACCGAGGGAAATTCGAAATTGCATGGAGGAATGGGGTTACGTCTGGGGCTGTGCTGTGTTATCACGCGTGCGGGTGCGGAAGTTATGTACTGGTTTGACCCGCACATAAAGGGCAAAATAGTCTTCCTGTGTAACGGGTCACAAGGGTGTAACCCTCACGAGATCTACGCGAATTATTTGCGTTTGACCGCACGGAAAGCGGGCAGGAGGGAATGGGAAGCTGCCCGTTAAATCGGCGATAAAATTTCCCGGAATTAAATCAGGATTCGGCGCTGGTAATGCCGCGGATGCTTTCCATCGCCGTGCCCAGTGCCGCCAGGCAGCTCTGTACCGTCTCCACCGTCGCGTCGACCCCGTAGTGGTTGACCCGGATCATCTCCTTCGACAGGGCGCCACCGCCCGCCGTGAGGGGCAGGGTGGGGGCCGTTGCCAGGGCCCTCGCCACCAGGTCCGATGCGATGACGCCCGGCGGTGTCCTGAGCGTCGTGGCGACCGGTGCGGCCTCGGTCGCGTTGTGGACGTACGGTTCCAGGCCGCCGCCCAGGGCCAGGGCGCCCGCGCGGGTGGCCGCCGCCGCGGTGGCGTGGCGGCGCATCACCGTGTCGAGGCCCTCCGTCTCGATGCGCTCGACGCAGGCCTCCAGGGCGAGCATCTCCAACTGGGCCGGGGCGTGGAGCAGGGTCTTGCGGCCCGCGTCCACCCAGCGGTCCTTCCAGTCGAGGAGGGAGAGGTACGAGCGGCGCGGGGCGCCGGGGTTGGACGTCATACGGGCCCATGCCCGTGCGCTCACCGACACCGCCGAGACGCCCGCCGGGCCGCCCATCGCCTTCTGCGCCCCGATCACGCACAGATCGACGCCCCATGCGTCCGGCAGCACCGGCTCCGCGCCGATGGAGGCCACCGCATCGAGGTAGAAGAGGGCGCCGTGCGCGCGTACGACCTCGCCGATCTCCGCGACCGGGTTGGTGTTGCCGGTCGCCGCCTCCGCGTGGACCAGGGACACGAAGTCGATGTCGGGGCGCTCGGCGAAGGCCTCCCTGATCCGGTCCGCCGTCACCGCCGTGTGGAAGGGGACCGCCAGGTCGATCACCTCGGCGCCGCAGTCCCGCAGCCAGTTGCCGAAGGTCTGCCCGTAGGGGCCGGTGATGACGTTCAGCGCGACCGTGCCAGGACCGGCCGTCGAACGGATCGCTCCCTCCAGCGGCAGCAGCGCCTCGCCCTGCATGATCACGACATCCTGCTCGGTGCCGAGCAGCCGGGCCACCCGGTCCTCGATCGAGGCGAAGTGCGCGGCGCTCAGCGGGGGCAGGTCGAGGAAGGGGTGGTGCGTCACGGCTGTGCTCTTTCACTCGCGGGGTCGATGAGGATGAGGGTAACCGGCGCCCCTGGGCCCCTCTGACCGGCGACTTCTTAGCCCGTACGGCCCCCTGGGCGCCACCTCACCACGAGCGGGTCGCCCCGCCCCTCCGAATAATCGGAAGCCACAGTTCCGTCACAGGAGGCCTCCGTGAACACGCTCCTCGGCCGCCGGGCCCGCACCCTGGCCGCCACCACCGCGACGGCCGCACTCGTCCTCGTGGCCGGCTGCACGTCGAGCGACAGCGGCGGCAGCGGTTCGAAGACCGCCGCCGGTGGCGTCGAACTCGTCAAGGCGGGTCAGCTCACGACCTGCACCCACCTGCCCTACCCGCCCTTCCAGTCCGAGATCGACGGCAAGGTGCAGGGCTTCGACGTCTCCCTCATCGACCTGGTCGCCAAGGACCTCGGCGTGAAGCAGCAGATCCTGGACACCCCGTTCGAGAACTTCAAGACCGGCGCCTTCCTCAACGCCGGCGAGTGCGACCTGGCCGCCGCCGGCATGACCATCACCGCCGAGCGCAAGAAGAACGTCGACTTCTCCGACCCGTACTTCGACGCCACCCAGGCCGTCCTCGTCGACAAGAAGAGCGGGATCACCTCCCTCGCCGACGTGAAGGCCAAGGGCAAGAAGTTCGGCGCGCAGGCGCAGACCACCGGCGAGGACTACGCGAAGAGCAAGGGCTTCGACCCCGTCTCCTTCGAGTCCTCCGACGCCGTTCTCAACGGCCTGCGCACCGGCCAGGTCCAGGCCGTCATCATCGACTACCCGGTCGTCCAGGGCTGGCTCAAGACCAAGGCCAACGCCGACGCCTTCCAGGTCGTCGACAACCTCAACACCGGTGAGCAGTACGGCTTCACGGTCAAGAAGGGCAACACCGAGCTCCTCGCCGCCATCAACAGGGCGATCAAGGACGCGAAGGCCGACGGGACGTACAAGAAGCTGTACGAGAAGTGGATCGGCCCGTACGACGCCTCGGCCGCCTCGCCCTCCGCCTCATGACCGACCTGCAACTCCAGTCGCGCGCAAAAGGTCTGACGCGTCGTCAACGGCGCAGGCTGTCCAGGGGAGTTCAGTACACCGTGTTCCTCGGCGCGGTGATCGCCTTCGCGGTCACCGCCGACTGGGGGCGCCTGAAGAACCAGTTCGCGCAGTGGAGCATCGCCAAGCAGATGTTCCCCGACGTCATCACGCTGGCGCTGAAGAACACCGTGCTCTACACCCTGTCCGGCTTCGTCTTCGGACTCGTGCTGGGAATGGTCGTCGCGCTGATGCGGCTGTCGTCCGTCGGCCCGTACCGCTGGCTCGCCGGGATCTACATCGAGATCTTCCGGGGGCTGCCCGCCCTGCTGATCTTCATCTTCGTCGGCGTCGCCGTACCCCTGGCCTTCCCGGGCACGGAGATCGTCGGCGGCACGTACGGCAAGGTCGCCCTCGCGCTCGGCCTGGTGTCGGCCGCGTACATGGCGGAGACGATCCGGGCCGGCATCCAGGCGGTGCCCAAAGGGCAGTTGGAGGCGGCCCGTTCGCTCGGCTTCTCGCAGGCGCGGGCCATGGTGTCGATCGTCGTCCCGCAGGCCTTCCGGATCATCCTGCCGCCCCTCACCAACGAACTCGTCCTCCTCTTCAAGGACTCCTCCCTGGTCCTGTTCCTGGGCGTCACCCTGGAGGAGCGTGAACTGTCCAAATACGGCAGGGACTTGGCGAGTACGACGGCCAACTCCACGCCCATCCTGGTGGCGGGCCTGTGCTATCTCCTCGTCACGATCCCGCTGAGCTTCGTGGTGCGCCGCATGGAGACGAAGACCGGGGAGGCCGTGCGATGACCGCTCCGTCAGGGAATCGCGAGAATCCCGGGAATCCCGAGATCGAAGTGCGCGGCCTGCACAAGTCGTTCGGCACGAACGAGGTGCTGCGGGGTATCGACCTGGAGATCGGGCAGGGCGAGGTGGTGTGCGTCATCGGCCCGTCCGGCTCCGGCAAGTCGACGCTGCTGCGCTGCGTGAACCTGCTCGAAGAACCCACGAAGGGGCGGGTGTTCGTCGGCGGCACCGAGGTCACCGACCCGGACGTGGACATCGATGCCGTGCGTCGTCGTATCGGCATGGTCTTCCAGCAGTTCAACCTCTTCCCGCACCTGACCGTCACCGAGAACCTCACCCTGCCCCAACGCCGGGTCCTGCGCCGGGACAAGGGGGCGGCGGAGAAGGTTGCAGCCGAGAACCTGCGGCGCGTCGGCCTCTCCGAGAAGGCCGCGGCGTATCCCGCGTCCCTCTCCGGCGGGCAGCAGCAACGCGTCGCCATCGCACGGGCGTTGGCGATGGACCCCGAGGTGATGCTCTTCGACGAACCGACCTCCGCACTCGACCCGGAACTGGTGGGCGACGTACTGGCGGTCATGCGGATGCTCGCGAACGAGGGCATGACCATGATGGTGGTGACTCACGAGATGACGTTCGCGCGGGAGGTGGCCGACCGGGTGGTGTTCATGGACGGCGGGGTGATCATTGAGGACGGTACGCCGGAGCGGGTCATCGCCAACCCCGCACACGAGCGCACCCGCCACTTCCTGTCACGCCTGCTGGATCCGGCGATGGCCGAAGTGCAGGACGAGGACAGCGCCCCTTGAGGGGACCGGCCCGCGACGAACTATCGTGCGTCCCATGAGCGATCAACCGGTGCTGCACGTAAAGGGCCGGGTCCTGGTGGGCCCCGAGGACATCCGCGACGAACTCTGGGTCATCGACGGCCGCATCTCCTACGACCGTCCCGTCGCCGCCGACGACATCCGCACGGTCGACGGCTGGACCCTCCCCGGCCTGGTCGACGCCCACTGCCACGTGGGCCTGGGCCCCCACGGCCCCGTGGACGCGGCCACCGCCGAAACGCAGGCCCGCACCGACCGCGACGCCGGCACCCTTCTCCTGCGTGACGCCGGTTCGCCGTCCGACACCCGCTGGATCGACGACCGCGAGGACCTCCCGAAGATCATCCGGGCCGGCCGGCACATCGCCCGCACCCGCCGCTACATCCGCGACTTCGCCCACGAGATCGAACCGGACGAACTCGTCGCCTACGTCGGCCAGGAAGCCCAACGCGGCGACGGCTGGGTCAAGTTGGTCGGCGACTGGATCGACCGCGACCTCGGCGACCTGTCGGCCTGCTGGCCGCGAGAAGCGGTCGAGGCGGCGATCGCCGAGGCCCACCGGCTCGGTGCGCGCGTCACCGCGCACTGCTTCGCGGAGGACGCGTTGCGCGACCTGGTCGAGGCGGGCATCGACTGCATCGAGCACGCGACCGGCCTCACCGAGGACCTCATCCCGCTCTTCGCCTCGCGGTGCGTGGCGATCGTCCCGACCCTCGTGAACATCGCGACCTTCCCGAAGCTCGCCGAGGGCGGCGAGAGCAGGTACCCGAGCTGGTCGGCCCACATGCTCCGGCTGTACGAGCGGCGCTACGACACCGTGCGCGCCGCCTACGACGCCGGCGTCCCGGTGTACGTCGGGACCGACGCGGGCGGGTCCCTGGCCCACGGCCTGGTCGCCGCCGAGGTCGCCGAACTCGTCACCGCCGGCATCCCCGCCGTGGAGGCGCTGTCCGCCACCGCGTGGGGTGCGCGGCGGTGGCTCGGGCGGCCCGGGCTCGAAGAGGGCGCGTCGGCGGACTTCGTCGTGTACGAGGCGGACCCGCGCGCCGATGTGCGCGTCCTGGCGTCGCCGCGACGGGTGGTGCTGAACGGGCTGGTGGTCGAATAGTCGCCAGCCGATTCGAATGCGTTCACGGAAAACCCACGATGGGGTGAAGTGACGCAGGATCGCTGACGGTTCACCCTTCGTGGGTAATTCTTACCGGGTCCCAAGCATGTCTCTTCTGGGGGTCCCACACCTTGAACGGCACCAACTTCCGCATGCCCGCACGCCGTTGGGCCACCGTCGCCACGGCCACCGTCCTCGCCGCCGGGCCCGCGACGCTGGCCGGCGCGGGGTCCGCCCACGCGAGAACCGACCAGGGGCGCGCGAGCGCCGTCGTACTCCGTACCGGGCTCGATGTGTCCCTGCTCAACAAGACGGTGGACGTCCCGCTCTCCGTCTCCCTCAACGAGGTCCAGGCGCCGGGGAACGCCGAAAAGACCGCGCTCTCCGCCCAGTTGGACGGGGTGAACGGCGGGCAGCCCTTCAGTGTGCTCAGTGCGGATGTCGCCACGGCGAAGGCGACGGTGTCCGCGACGAAGGCCGAGGGGTACACCGACCTCGCCCATGTCCGGCTCCATGTGCCCGGGTTGCCGTTGCTCTCGCTCGTCGAGGTCGACGCGGTCACGTCCAGGGCGACGTGCGAGGCGGGGAAGGCGCCGGTCGCCGCGTCGCATCTGCCGGGTTCCGTGACGGTGCTCGGCAAGCGGGTCACGGTGACCGCCGGCGGTCCTACGGAGGTTCAGGTGCCGGGGGTCGGGTCGGTGCGGCTCGACCTGTCCAAGACCTCGACCACGTCCCGTACGGCGGCTGCGACCGCGCTCCAACTCAAGTTGTCCGTCAACCCGTTGAAGCTGAACGTGGCGGATGTGGAGGGGACGGTGACGTTGGCGGGCGCGACGTGCGAGTCACCCTCCGTCGCCACCGACGTGCAGCCGCAGGGCGCTCCGGAGGGCGCGAAGTTGGCCGAGACCGGGGGTGGATCCATGACGCCGTACGTCGCGGGCGGGGCGGTGTCGTTGTTGGCGTTGGGCGGGGGAACGGTGATCATGGCGCGCCGTCGTCGTGGCTGAGCCAAATACCTTTCCTACCCACCCGCCCACCCGCCTGTCTCGGTTGGTCGAGAAGTTGCCGACAAAAGCTCATTCCCTCACCGGCCGACCAGCGTCACCGCCTGGTCCAACGCCTGCAAGAAGTGGTTGACCGTCGCCCTGTCGCGTACCGCCAGCCGCAGCCACTCCCGGTCCAACCCCGGAAACGTGTCCCCGCGGCGGACCGCGAAGCCCAGGTCGCGCAGGTGGCGGCGGACGGCGAGCGCGTTGGGGACGCGGACGAGGACGAAGGGGCCCTCGGCGGGTTCCGTGACCCGGAGGCCGTCGGGGGCGAATTCGGTGAGGCCGGCGACGAGGTGGGCGCGGTCGGCGGCGATGCGGTGGGCCGCGTGGGCGGCCTCCGCGAGGGCCGGTGCCTCCATGCATGCCTCCGCCGCGGCGAGCGCGGGCGTGGACACCGGCCACAGCGGCTGGGCCCGCTCAAGCTCCGAGATCGTCTCGGGGGCGGCCAGGACATAGCCGATCCGCAGTCCGGCCAGACCCCACGTCTTCGTCAGGCTGCGCAGCACCACCAGGCCGGGGATGTCGGTCCGGCCCGCGAGCGCCTCGCGCTCGCCCGGCACCGCGTCCATGAACGCCTCGTCCACCACCAACGTCCGCCCCGGACGGGCGAGTCGGGCGATCGAGGCCGCGGGGTGGAGGATCGACGTGGGGTTGGTCGGGTTGCCGATCAGCACCAGGTCCGCACCCTCGGGGACGGCCCCCGGGGTCAGCCGGAAACCGTCCGTCTCCCGCAGCAGCACCCGCTCCACCGCGTGCCCCGCGCCCCGTAGCGCCGCCTCCGGCTCCGTGAACTGCGGGTGCACGACCACCGGCTGACGGACCTTCAGCGCACGCGCGATCAGCACGAACGCCTCGGCGGCACCCGCCGTCAGCAGCACGTGGTCCACCGGCAGCCCGTGCCGTGCCGCGACCGCCGCCCGCGCCGCCCGCCCGTCGGGGTAGGCGGCGAGACCGGTCAGCGAACCGGCTATTCGCTCGCGCAGCCACGCGGGGGGCGTGTCCGCGCGGACGTTCACCGCCAGGTCGGTCAACCGGGCGCCGTCGTCCCGGACTTCGGCGTCTCCGTGATGACGGAGGTCATGGGTGTCGCGCGCGGGGTCGTGGGCTCTGTCAGTGTGCATGGGCGTGCCCACCGTGATGGTGATGCCCGTGGTGGTGGCCGTCGTGGTCGTGGCCGTCGTCGTCCGGGTGGAAGTGCGGCTGCTGCGGCTGCCCCACCTTGTCCTCGAAGCCGGGCAGCGCGATGCGGTACACGCACGAGTCGCAGTTCATCCGCAGATCACCCTTGACCGCCTCCCGGTACCGTTCCATCACCAGGTCGAGCAACTCCGGCTCCGGGCCGATGACTTCGGCCGACCGTACCTCGGTCTCCGGGTGCGCCGCCGCCCAGCCCTCCGTCTGCTGCCGCACCCGGTCCGGCAGGATGCCCGTGAACAGGAAGTACGGCAGCACGACGATCCGTCGCGCGCCCAGCTTCACACACCGGTCAAGCCCGCTCGGCACGTCCGGTGCCGCCAGCGACACGAACGCCGGTTCCACGCCCGCGTAGCCGCGCCCCTCCCACAGCAGCCGCGCCGCCTTGTGCACCTCGGCGTTGGCGTCCGGGTCCGTCGACCCGCGTCCCACGAGGAGCACGGTCACATCGGCCCGGTCCTCGGGCGTCCGCACCGACTCGCCGAGCGCCTCGTCGAGCCGCCGCTCCAGCACCTTCAGCAGCGACGGGTGCGGGCCCAGCGGACGGCCGTACGTGTAGGAGATCCCCGCGTGCCGCTCCTTCTCCCGGGCCAGCGCCGCCGGGATGTCCCCCTTGGCGTGCCCGGCGGACACCAGCATCAGCGGTACGGCCGCGAACCGGCGCACCCCGCGCTCCACCAGCTCGGTCACCGCGTCGCCCAGCGGCGGCGGCGACAGCTCGATGAACCCGCCCGCGACGGGCAGTTCGGGGTGACGGCGGCCCAACTCCCGTACGAAGGACCGGAACGCCTCGGCTCCGGCCTCGTCCCGGGTGCCGTGTCCGGCGATGAGCAGGGCGGGCGGCGGGGTGGTCACGATTTCTCCTCGATAGGTGAAGCAGGGTGGTACAGCAGGGCGTTGAGGGCGGCTGCGGCGACCGCCGAACCGCCCTTCTCGGACACGTTGCTCACGGCGGGCAGCCCGCTCTCGCGCAACGCGGCCTTGGACTCGACCGCGCCGACGAAACCGACGGGCAGCCCGATGACGAGCGCGGGGGAGGCGTCCAGGGTCAGCAACTCCTCCAGCGCGGTGGGCGCGTTGCCGATCACCCACAGGGCGCCGGGCCCGACCTCCTCGTGGGCGAGCCGGATCGCGTGCGCCGAACGCGTCAGCCCGGGACCGGACCTGGCGTCCTTCAGCCGGCACACGGTCGGGTGCAGGGTGATGCCGGCCGCGACCATCGCCACGTCCACGACCACCGGCGCCCCCGCGTGCAGCGCGCCGTGCGCCTTCGCCAACTCGTCCTCGTCCAGGACGAGATCGGACGCGTACGCGAGATCGGCGGCCGAGTGGACGACGCGTTCCACGACCGCACGGGTCAGCGGCGGGAGGTGCGAGGTGTCCAGGCGGGCGCGCATCCGCCGGTACGACTCCACCTCGATCGGATGAACCACCCGGTCCACGGGGATCATTCGGCCACCTCCTGCCAGCGGTACCCGCGCGGTGTCACCATGCGTCCGGCGATGTCCCGGGTGGCCGTGTTGCCCACGGTCACCACAGTCATCATGTCGACCGTCGCCGGATCCAGCGCCGCCAGTGTCGTCAGTCGGCCGGATTCGTCCGGTCGCGAGGCGTTCCGTACGACACCGACCGGCGTGCCCGGCTCCCGGTGCTCGGCGAGGATCGCGAGCGCCTTCGGGAGCTGCCAGTCACGGCCCCGGCTGCGGGGGTTGTAGAACGTCACCACGATGTCCGCCTCGGCCGCCGCCCGCACCCGCCGCTCGATGATCTCCCACGGCGTGTGCAGATCGGAGAGGCTGATGGAGACGTGGTCGTGGCCGAGCGGCGCCCCGAGGATCGCGGCGGCGGCCAACGCGGCGGTCACGCCCGGGACTCCGACCACGTCGATGTCGTCCGAGGCCTCCGCCAGCGCGGGCGAGGCCATCGCGTACACCCCGGCGTCCCCGCTGCCGATCAGCGCGACCGCGTGCCCCTTGCGCGCCTCGGCGACGGCGGTACGGGCCCGCTCCTCCTCGGCGCCGAGCCCCGACTCCAGGACCAGCGTCCCGGGCCGCAGCAGATCGCGGATCTGGTCGACGTACTGGTCGAGCCCCACCAGCACGGCCGCGCGCCGGAGTTCGGCCTTGGCGCGCGGGGTGAGCAGGTCCCGGGCGCCGGGTCCGAGCCCGACCACGGCGAGCCGGCCGCGCGCGAGCCGCCGTACGACGGCGCAGGTCGCCATCGCGGGCCGCCCGTCGGCGCGTTCCGACTTTCGCTTGGGGACGAGGAGTTCGCCCCCCAGCGCGAGAGCCGCGGCCTCCGCCACCGACGGTGTGCCGACGGCGGAGAGGGGTGCCTCGGAGGGGTTGGGCACCTCCACGGCCGCCAACTCCTCGGCGGAGTAGGTCACGAGAGGCACACCGAGTCGCTGCGCCGCCCCGACGATGCCGGGCTCGTCCGACTTGGCGTCCACGGTGGCGAGTTCGGCGAGGGACTTCAACGAGAGCCCCGCGTCACGCACCGCGCCCTCGATCAGCCCCACCACCTCGTCCACCGGCGCCCCCTTGGACGCGCCGACCCCGACGACGAGCGACGGCGGCCGGAGTACGACCTCCCGTTCGGCGGGCGCGGCGAGGGCGCGATCGGTGACCCTGATGACGTAGGAGCCGTTGGCGGACACCTTCAGGGGCGGCAGCGGCCACGCCAACTCGGCGTCCAGGGAGACCGGTTCGCCATCGAGGAGTGCTCGCGAGACGCCCGCGACATCGCCCTCCACCGGGAACCCGAGGGTGTCGAGGCCGGGTACCCCGACCGCGTCCGTGGCCGTGGTGACGACGGGCTGCGCGGCCAGCAACTCGCCCACCTCCACGGCGAGTTCATTGGCCCCGCCGCCGTGCCCGCCGACCAGCGAGACCGCGAAGCGTCCGCCCTCGTCGACGCACACGACACCCGGGTCGGTCCGCTTGTCGGCCAACAGCGGGGCGAGCAGCCGTACCACGGCTCCCGTGGCGAGGAAACAGACGAGCTGCTCGCACTCCGCGAACGCGGTCCGGACGGCGTCCCCGACGGGGCCCTCGTAGACGCGCGTACGGTCCGGCCACGCGGCGGCCAGCCGGTCGCGCGCCGTCGCTCCCGCCGCGGTGGCGGAGATGAGGCCGATCACTGAGCAACTCCTTCAACAGATGCCGGAGGCCGGACGCCCCACAGCAGAAAGACGGGATTGGTGGCCGCCAGCCGGGTCACGTCCCCGGGCAGGGGCGCGAGCCGGGACGACTGCAACAGCACGCCGTCGACCGCGAACCCGGCGCCGCCGAGCGCCTCGCGCACCGCCGGTACCCGGTCCAGCGCGGCCATCGCGACGACCACGGTCCGCCGGGCCCGCCGCGCGCACGCGGTGACGATGGCGGGCAGTTCGCGCCCGCCGCCGCCGACGAACACGGCGTCGGGGTCGTCGAGGTCGGACAGCACGGTCGGCGCCGCCCCGTGCACGGTGTGGACGTCGACGCCGTGCGCCCCGGCGTTGGCGCGGATCCGCTCGACACCGTCCCGGGTCTTCTCGACCGCGGTGACGGCGGCTCCGAGCCGCGCGCACTCCACGGCCACGGAACCGGAGCCCGAGCCGATGTCCCAGACCAGTTCACCGAGCCGCGGCCCGAGCCGGGCCAGTGCCAGCGCCCGTACCTCGAACTTGGTGATCATCGAGTCCCGGTGCTCGAACTCCCGCTCGTCCAGCGCCCATTGGGCCGGTCCGACGGTGGCTCCGGCGACCGTTCGCGCGGCGCCGAGGCTCCGCGACTCGTCGAGACACAGGACCACGCTCACCGCCGTACCCCAGTCGCGGGCGGCGGCCTCGGCGGGTGTGACCCGCTCCACCCGCTCGTCCCCGGAGCCCAGCGCGGACGCGACGACGAGGACGCGGCCGGTGGTGCGGTGGGTGAGGGCGGCGCCCAGTTCGGCGGGGCCGGCGCCCGGGCCGGTGAGCACGGCGACCTTGGGATGCGCGCGGCACGTGTTGACCGCCGTACGGAGATCGCGGCCGTGCGCGCTGACCACGACCGCGTCGTCCCAGGTCAGGCCGGTGCGTGCGAAGGCGGTGGCGACGGAGGAGACACCGGGGCGGACGTCGAGGGCGTCGGCGCCGAAGCGTTCCGCCAGCGACCGGACGATCCCGAAGAACCCGGGGTCGCCCGAGGCCAGCACGACGACCGGCTCGCTCTTCTCGACGTACGCCTCGATGGTGTCGAGGGCGGGCGCGAGCGGGCCGAGGACGATCCGCTCGGCGCCGTCCGGGACCGTGGCGGAGGCCAGATGGCGCCGGCCGCCGACGACGAGCCGGGCACCGGACAGGACCTCGTCCGGAACCCGTGCTCCCGTCCCCGTACCGACGACCGTGATCATGTGCTCGCACCCCGCGAGCGCAGGGCGCGGCGGGCCTCCGGGTCGGCCTTGCGGTAGCCGTGGAAATGACCCGGGTGGTAGAGGTGCGAGCGGGTGCCGTGGGCGTCGAGGGCCGGGCCGACCAGGAAGAGGGTGTGCTTCCAGAGCTTGTGCTCCTTGACGGTCTCCTCCAGCGTGGCGATCGTGCACTTCACGATCAGTTCCTCGGGCCAGGTCGCCTGGTAGGCGACGACGACGGGCGTGTCCGTCGGATAGCCGCCCTCCAGCAGCTCCCGCACCAACTGCCCGCTGCGGGCGGCCGACAGGAAGATCGCCATCGTCGTGCCGTGGCGCGCGAACTCCCGTACCTCCTCGCCGGGCGGCATCGGCGTCTTGCCGCCGCCGAGCCGGGTGAGGACGACGGACTGCGCGACCTCGGGGATCGTCAGCTCGCGCTGCGCGAGGGCGGCCACGGCGGAGAACGCGGAGACACCGGGCACGATCTCGGTCTCGATGCCGATCGCACGGCACCGGTCGAGCTGCTCCTGAGTACCGCCCCAGAGGGCCGGGTCGCCTGAGTGGATACGGGCGACGCGCAGCCCTTCGGCCACGGCCCGCTCGTACACGGCGACGACGTCCTCCAACGACATCGTCGCCGAGTCCAGGATCTCGGCGCCCTCGCGCGCGTGGTCGAGGACCTCGGCCTGGACCAGGCTGGCCGCCCAGATCACGACATCGGCCTCGGCGATGGCGCGCGCGGCACGGAACGTCAGCAGATCGGCGGCGCCGGGGCCGGCACCGACGAAGGTCACCTTGCCGACGGTGGCATCGGTATCGGCCATGGGGTCGGATCCTTTCAAGCGGGACAAACGGACAAGCGGGATAAACGGAACGGGAACGTCAGTGCATGTGGGGCTGGAGTGGCCCAGGATGTGCGCGAACAGGGGTTGATCGGATAGCAAGGGGCCTATGGCGGTCTTCGTCGCGCTCGGCGCGTTCCTGATGACGCTGGCCGGCGGCTGGACGGCACAGCGCGTGACCGACCGCCGCCATCTCGTCCTGGGCCTGGCCGGCGGCCTGATGCTGGGCGTCGTGGGCCTCGATCTGCTGCCGGAGGCGCTGCGTGCGGCGGGCCGCGAGGTCTTCGGCGTACCGGCCGCCCTGCTGCTCTTCGTGGCCGGCTTCCTCGTGGCCCATCTGGTCGAACGCACACTCGCCGCCCGCCAGGCCTCCCACGGCGCGGAAGAGAACAACGGCCGCGCGCCCGAGGTGGGCCTCACGGCCGCCGCCGCGATGGTCGGCCACAGCTTCATGGACGGGGTCGCGATCGGCGCCGCGTTCCAGGTGGGCGGTGGCATGGGCACGGCGGTCGCGCTCGCGGTCATCGCCCACGACTTCGCGGACGGCTTCAACACGTACACGATCACGAGCCTGTACGGCAACGCCCGCCGCAAGGCGATCGCGATGCTGGTCGCGGACGCGGCGGCCCCGGTGGCGGGCGCCGCCTCGACGGCGTTCCTGAGCATCCCCCAGGGGCTGCTCGGCGGCTATCTGGGCTTCTTCGGAGGCGTGCTCCTCTACCTCGCCGCAGCCGAGATCCTCCCCGAGGCCCACCACGAACACCCCGCGCCCGCGACCCTGTTGTGCACGGTCGCGGGGGCGGCGTTCATCTGGCTGGTGGTCGGCCTGGCGGCCTGATCTTCGGGGCGTCACAGTTTCCCGCCCCGCCCGCCCTCGCGCCGCGCGGGGGCGATGAGCGTCGACAGATAGGGCAGCTGCTCCCCGTCCAGCTCGGCGGCCGGCCGGATCGACTCCTCGGGCAGCCCGAGCGCCGACCCCCACACCGCGTCCTCGATCCGCCCGGTCTCCCGCAGCGCCTCGGCGACCTCCGCCGCCTGCCGCCCGAACTTGTACGCCACGACCGTCCCCGGCCCGGCCAGCGCGTCCTTCAGCACGGCGGACCCGGCGGTCACCGGTACGAGGGTGAGGGGTTCGGTCCCTTCGGTGAGCACGGCCCCGGAGCGCGCGGCGAGATCCTGCATCGCGGTGATCCCGGGCACGGTCTCGACCACGACCCCCGGCACCAACTCCCCGATGGTCAGGGCGAGATAGGTGAAGGTGGAGTAGACGTTCGGGTCCCCGATGGTGGCGAACGCGACGACCTCGTGCGCGGCGAGCAGCTCGGCGACCTTCGCCCCCGCCGCGTCCCAGGCGGCCTCGCGCCGGGCCCGGTCGGTCCGCTCGTTGAGCGCGAAGACGACCCGGAGAACCTTCTCCGCGGGCACGTAATGCAGAACCGTCGCCTCCGCCCGCCCCCGCTCACCGGTGTCCATGACCGGCACCACGACGACGTCGGCGGCGCGCAGAGCATTGACGCCCTTGACGGTCACCAGCTCCGGATCGCCGGGACCCACCCCGACTCCGATCAACCTGCTGCTGCTCATGACGTCCGGCACCTCTCCACGAACCGACGGGCCACACCGGGCTCGGCCGCCCAGTGCGTGTGCAGATAACTCGCGTGCACACCCTGTTGTACGAAACCTTCGACCCGCCGCTCGGGCGCACGCACCCCCCAGGCGGGAGCCGCCCCCGAGCCGGGCTCGACGACGGTCCGGTGGAACTCGTGCCCCCGCATCCGCGTCCCGGCCACGGCCAGCACACTGTCGCTCAGCGCGACGGCGTCCCGGTAGCCGAGTGTCAGCCGCTCGCTCATCCGCGCGGTGGCGTCCAGCACCCCGCACATCGGCCGCCCGTCCAACTCCCGGCACAGGTACAGCAGTCCGGCGCATTCGGCGGCCACGGGAGCGCCGCTGTCCGCGAGCGCCGAGACGGCCTTCCGCAACGGCTCGTTCGCGGACAGCTCGGCGGCGTACACCTCGGGGAACCCGCCTCCGATGACCAACCCGCGTGTCCCGTCCGGGAGTTGTTCGTCCCGGAGCGGATCGAACACGACGACCTCGGCACCGGCCGCGGTGAGGAGCTCGGTGTGCTCGGCGTAGGAGAAGGTGAAGGCGGGGCCGCCCGCAACTGCGATCACCTCATGCTGTGTTGTGCCGGTGACCGGGGCGTCCCACGCTTCACCCGTCAACGCGCCCGCACTTCGCGCCAGTGCGAACAGGGCTTCCAGGTCACAGCCTTCGCGCACCTGCGCCGCCATCGCCGCAACAGCCTCCACTGCGGCCGACTGACGTTCCGCGACCGGCACCAACCCCAGATGCCGGGACGGCGTATCCACCTGCGGCGCCCGTCGCAGCACACCGAGCACCGGCACCCCGGCAGCGTCCAACGCCTCCCGCAGCAACTCCTCATGCCGGTCCGACGCGACCTTGTTCAGGATCACGCCCCCGACCCGCACCTCCGGATCCCAGGACGCGAACCCGTGCACCAGCGCGGCGACGGACCGGGACTGCGAGGACGCGTCGACGACGAGGACGACCGGCGCCCGCAGCAGCTTCGCCACATGGGCCGTGGACGCCAACTCCCCTTCGCCCGCGGCCCCGTCGTACATCCCCATCACACCCTCGACGACGGCGAGATCGCATCCGCGCGCCCCGTGCGCGAACAGTGGACCGATCAACTCCGGCCCGCACAGGTACGCGTCGAGGTTCCGCCCCACCCGCCCGGTCGCGAGCGCGTGGTACCCGGGGTCGATGTAGTCCGGCCCGACCTTGTGCGGGGACACGGCGAGCCCCCGCGCGGCGAACGCGGCCATCAGCCCCGTGGCGACGGTGGTCTTGCCGCTGCCCGAAGAGGGCGCGGCAATGACCAGCCGAGGCACGGAAGACATCACCACTCGATACCCCGCTGGCCCTTCTGACCGGCGTCCATCGGGTGCTTGACCTTCGACATGTCGGTCACGAGATCGGCGAAGTCGACGAGCTTCTCGGGCGCGTTCCGCCCGGTGATCACGACATGCTGGGTTCCGGGCCGGTTCCGCAGCACGTCGACGACCTCGTCCGTGTCCACCCAGCCCCAGTGCATCGGGTACGCGAACTCGTCGAGCACGTACAGCCGGTACGTCTCGGCGGCCAGGTCCCGCTTGACCTGCTCCCAGCCCTCGCGCGCCTTCTCCTCGTTGTCCATCTGGGAGTCGCGCTGCACCCAGGACCAGCCCTCGCCCATCTTGTGCCAGTCGACGGACCCGCCCTCGCCGGAAGCCCCCAGCACCCGAAGGGCGTTCTCCTCGCCGACCTTCCACTTCGCCGACTTGACGAACTGGAACACCCCGATCGGCCACCCCTGGTTCCAGGCGCGCAGGGCGAGCCCGAAAGCGGCGGTGGACTTGCCCTTGCCGATGCCGGTGTGCACGATCACCAGCGGCCGATTCCGCCGCTGACGGGTCGTCAGTCCGTCGTCCGGTACGACACTCGGCTGCCCCTGCGGCATTACGCGGCCCTCCTCTGTACGTCCTTGACCAGCCCGGCGATCGAGTCGGCCCGCAACTCGTCGAGCGTCACCGCCGTGCCGTCCAGCTCACCGGCCAACTGCCGGGCCAGGCCCAGCCGTACGGGCCCCGACTCGCAGTCCACGACCACGGAGGCGACCCCGTCGGCCGCGAACAGCCGCGCCGCCCGCCCGGCCAGCGCGACCGGCTCGGGCCCACCGGTGGCCCGCCCGTCGGTCACCACGACCACCAGCGCCCGCCGCGCGGGATCGCGCAGCCGTTCCACCCGCAGCACGTCCCGCGCCTTGAGCAGCCCGGCCGCGAGCGGCGTCCGCCCACCGGTCGGCAACGACTCCAGCCGTACGGCGGCGGCGTCCACGGAGGAGGTCGGGGGCAGCGCCACATCGGCGGCCGCCCCCCGGAAGGTCACGAGCCCCACCTTGTCCCGCCGTTGATACGCGTCGAGCAGCAGCGACAGCACGGCCCCCTTCACCGCGCTCATCCGCTGCCGGGCCGCCATCGACCCGGAGGCGTCCACGACGAACAGCACGAGGTTGCCCTCACGCCCCTCCCGCGTCGCCTGCCGCAGATCGTCACGGCGCACGACGAGACCGCGCCCGGCCCGTCCGCGCGCCAGCTGATGCGGTGCCGCGGCCTGCACGGTCGCCGCCAAGTGCAGCTTGGTGAGCGCCCCTTGGGGCCGCCGGGCCCCTGTGGTCCGCCCGTGCTCGGTCCGCGCCCGCGAACGCCGCCCGGCGGCACCCTCGCCGATGCCCGGCACGCTCAACGCCTTGGTACGGAAGGGCTCGGAGGCGCGCACGGGTTGCTGCTCGCCGGAACCGGAAGGCTGCGGCCGACCGTTCTCGCCGGCTTCCGGCTGTGCGCCGGTGTCACCGCCCTGCGGACCGTCGGAGTCGGAGGCCGGCGGCTGCCCGCCACCTCCACCGGAGTCATCGGGGCCGTCCGGCCCCGGATCATCATCTTCGGGCGCCTGCTCCTGCTCGGCGAACTCCTCCAACGTGTCGTCGAGCTTGTTCTCGTCAAGTCCCGGCGCGTCGAAGGGATTTCGCCGCCTGCGGTGCGGCAGCGCGAGCAGCGCGGCCTGCCGTACGTCCTCGGCGAGCACGTCGGTCCGTCCGGCCCAGGCGGCGAGCGCGGTCGCCGTACGCGCCATCACGATGTCGGCGCGCATACCGTCCACCTCGAAGGCCGCACAGGTCGCCGCGATCTGCCGCAGCGCCCCGTCGCCCAGCCGCACGGACGGCAACAGCGCACGCGCGGCGACGATCTGGGCCCGTACGGAGGACTCCTCGTCCGCCCAGCGCTCGGTGAAACCGGCCGGATCGTCGTCGTAGGCGAGCCTGCGCCGCACGACCTCGACCCGCTGGTCGGGCTCGCGGGAAGCGGCGACCTCGACGGTCAGCCCGAAACGGTCGAGCAACTGGGGCCGCAGCTCGCCCTCTTCGGGGTTCATCGTGCCGACGAGCAGGAAGCGCGCGGCGTGCCGGACGGAGACGCCTTCGCGTTCGACATACGACGCGCCCATCGCCGCCGCGTCCAGCAGCAGGTCGACCAGGTGGTCGTGGAGGAGGTTGACCTCGTCGACGTACAGGATCCCCCGGTGCGCGTCGGCCAGCAGGCCCGGCTCGAAGGCCTTGACGCCCTCGGCGAGTGCCCGCTCGATGTCGAGCGCGCCGACGAGCCGGTCCTCGGAGGCGCCGACCGGCAACTCGACCATGCGGGCCGGGCGTTGGGTGCCGGGGCCGGTCTCGTGCGGTCCGTCCGGGCAGGCCGGGTCGGGGGCGGCCGGATCGCAGGAGAAACGGCAGCCCGGGACGACGGCGACCTCCGGCAGCAGCGCCGAAAGGGCGCGCACGGCCGTCGACTTGGCGGTGCCCTTCTCGCCGCGCACCAGCACCCCGCCGACCGCCGGCGACACGGCGTTCAGCAGCAGCGCGAGCCGCAGATCGTCCTGGCCGACAACGGCCGTGAACGGAAAGGGAGTTGTCACTGGTCGTCGCCCTCCAGGTCGCCTTCGAGCTCCAGATAGGTGGCCCGCAGTCGCTCCAGTGTGTCCGCGTCCGGCTCGGCCCACAGACCGCGCTCGGCGGCTTCGAGGAGCCGTTCCGTGATGCCGCGCAGCGCCCAGGGGTTGGACTTCTTCATGAAGTCCCGGTTCTCCGGGTCGAAGACGTACTCCGCGCTGAGCTTCTCGTACATCCAGTCGTCGACGACCCCGGCCGTCGCGTCGTAGCCGAAGAGGTAGTCGACGGTCGCCGCCATCTCGAAGGCGCCCTTGTAGCCGTGGCGCCGCATCGCCGCCATCCAGCGGGGGTTGACCACCCGGGCGCGGAAGACGCGGTGCGTCTCCTCGCCGAGCGTGCGGGTCTTCACCTGGTCCGGGGTGGCCGAGTCGCCGACGTACGCCTCGGGGCTCGCGCCCGTCAGGTGCCGCACCATGGCGACCATGCCGCCGTGGTACTGGAAGTAGTCGTCGGCGTCGACGAGATCGTGCTCGCGGGTGTCGACGTTCTTGGCGGCTACGGCGATTCGCCGGAACGCCGTCTCCATGTCCCCGCGCGCCGCCCGTCCGTCGAGGCCGCGCCCGTAGGCGTAGCCGCCCCACACCGCGTACACCTCGGCGAGATCCGCGTCGCTGCGCCAGTTGCGGGCGTCGATCAGCGGCAGCAGACCGGCGCCGTACGCGCCCGGCTTGGAGCCGAAGATACGGGCCGTGGCCCGGCGGCGGTCGCCGTGCTCGGCGGTGTCCTCGTCGGCGTGCGCGCGGACGTAGTTGGATTCGGGGGGTTCCGGCAGGTCGGCCACGGCGCGTACCGCGTCGTCGATCAGCCCGACGACGTGCGGGAACGCGTCCCGGAAGAAGCCGGAGATCCGCACGGTGACATCGATGCGCGGCCGGCCCAACTCCGTTACGGGGACCACCTCGAAGCCGGTCACCCGGCGCGAGGCGTCGTCCCAGACCGGACGGCAGCCCAGCAGCGCGAGGATCTCGGCGATGTCGTCGCCCTGGGTACGCATCGCGGACGTGCCCCAGACCGTGAGGCCGACGGACCTGGGGAACTCGCCGTTGTCCTGGAGGTAGCGCTGCACGAGTGAGTCCGCCAGCGCCTGCCCGACCTCCCAACTCAGCCTGGACGGAATGGCCTTGGGGTCGACCGAGTAGAAGTTCCGGCCGGTCGGCAGGACGTTGACCAGACCGCGGGTCGGGGAACCGGACGGACCCGCCGGGACGTAACCGCCGTCCAGCGCCTTGAGGATGTGGTCGATCTCGTCCGTGGTGCGGGCGAGGCGGGGAACCACCTCGTCGCAGGCGAACTCCAACACCGCGACGGCGTCCGGGAGTTCGGCGCCGATGACGGCACGCACGAGCGCCGGGACGGCCGTGACGTCCCACTCCTGGGCCTCCATGCCCTCCGCGAAGCGGCGGCACAGCTGCTCCAGCAGGTCGATCGCGTCGGCCGCCGAGCGGGCCGGGCCCTCGACGAGATCCGTCAGCTCCACCGGCACCTTCACGGGAGCGCCCGGCTCGGCCAGCAACTCCTTCTCGACCAGCCCGAAATGCTCGGCCAGCGAGGCCCGCAGCCCCGGCAGCGCGTTGGCCTGCCCGCCCCACACCTGCGAGGCGCGCAGCACCGCGAGCACGAGGTTCACGCGCGCCTCGCCGACCGGGCCGCCGCCGAGGATGTGCAGGCCGTCGCGGATCTGCACGTCCTTGATCTCGCACAGATAGCCGTCGATGTGCATCACGAACTCGTCGAACGCCGCGTCGTCCGGCTGGTCGTCCACATGCAGGTCGTGGTGGAGCTCGGCGGCCTTCACCAGCGTCCAGATCTGCGCGCGGACGGCCGGTGCCTTCGTCGGGTCCAGGTCGGACACCAGGGCGTACTCGTCGAGGAGTTGCTCCAGCTTCGCCAGGTCGCCGTACGTGTCGGCACGCGCCATCGGCGGCACCAGGTGGTCGACGACCGTGGCGTGCCCGCGCCGCTTGGCCTGGGTGCCCTCGCCCGGGTCGTTCACGATGAACGGGTAGATCAGGGGGAGTTCACCGAGCACGGCGTCCGGCGCGCAGCCGCTGCTCAGACCGAGTCCCTTGCCGGGCAGCCATTCCATCGTGCCGTGCTTGCCCATGTGCACGATCGCGTCCGCGCCGAAGCTGTTGTCCAGCCAGCGGTAGGCGGCCATGTAGTGGTGCGACGGGGGCATGTCGGGGTCGTGGTAGATCGCGATCGGGTTCTCGCCGAAGCCGCGCGGCGGCTGGATCATCACGACGACGTTCCCGAACTGGAGGGACGCCAGCACGATGTCGTCGCCGTCGACGTAGAGGCTGCCCGGCGGCTCTCCCCACGCGTCCAACATGCCCTGCCTGAGGTCGGGTTCGAGCCTGTCGAACCACGCCTGGTAGTCGGCGAGCGGCACCCGCGCGGGCGCGGCGGCGAGTTGCTCCTCGGTGAGCCATTCGACGTCGTGGCCACCGGCGTTGATGAGCCGGTGGATCAACTCGTCCCCGTTGTCCGGGTGTTCGTCGACCCCGTACCCGGCGTCCTGCAGCGCGTCCAGCACTCGTACCGCCGAGGCGGGAGTGTCCAGGCCGACCGCGTTGCCGACCCGCGAGTGCTTGGTCGGGTAGGCGGTGAAGACGAGCGCGAGCTTCTTCTCGGCGTTCGGCTTGTGCTTCAACTTCGCGTGCCGCACGGCGATTCCGGCGACCCGTCCGGCCCGCTCCGGGTCGGCGACGTAGACCGGGACCTCGTCGGGGCCCTGCTCCTTGAAGGAGAAGGGGACGGTGATCAGCCGCCCGTCGAACTCCGGGATCGCGACCTGCATCGCCGCGTCCATGGGGGAGAGGGCGGCGTCGGACTCGTCCCAGGCCGCCCTGGACGAGGTAAGGCAAAGTCCTTGCAGCACCGGTACGTCGAGGTCGGCGAGGGCGCCGATGTCCCAGGCCTCCTCGTCACCGCCGGCCGAGGCCTGCGAGGCGTGCGTACCGCCCGCGGCGAGGACGGTGGCGATCAGCGCGTCCGCCCTGCCGAGGATCTCGTACAGCCCGGAGTCGGCACCGCGCAGCGAACCGCAGTACACGGCAAGGGCGTTGGCGCCCTTCGCCTCGATCTGCTCGCAGAGCGTGTCCACGAAGGAGGTGTTGCCGGAGAGGTGATGTGCCCGGTAGAAGAGCACGCCGACGGTCGGGCGGCCCTCGACGAAGGCACGCTCGCCGTGGACGCCGAACTCGGGCATCTTCCGCGGCGCTTCGAAACCCTCGCCCGTGAGCAGCACGGTGTCCGAGAGGAAGCGGGCGAGTTCGGTGAGGTTGTCGGGACCGCCCTCGACGAGATAGCGCAGTGCCTCGGCCACCACACCCGCCGGTACCGACGACTCGGCCATCAACTCGGCGTCGGGGACGGTCTCTCCGCCCAGCAGCACGGTCGGAATCCCCGAGGCCTTGAGCGCGGCGAGCCCGTCCTCCCAGGCGCGCTTGCCGCCGAGCAGTCGTACGACGGCGAGGTCCGCGCCCGCGAGGAGCGCGGGCAGCTCCTCGGCGGCGTCCACGCGGGACGGGTTGCCGATCCGGTACCCGGCGCCGGAGGCCCGGGCCGCCAGCAGATCCGTGTCGGCGGTCGACAACAACAACACTGTGCTCATGCGGGCGCTCCCGGTGGAATGAAAGGCAGTCCTTGTGGCGCGCCGGACTCGATGAGCCGCCACAGCGCGTCCGTGTCCGCGTGCTGTTCGATCAGGTCGCCGAGCCGGTCGAGCTGCTCCTCGCGCAGCGCGGCGAACGAGGTGTCGGCGGCCGGCACGAACCGGCGCCCCGCGGCGGCGGCCACCTCGCGCAGGAACGCTCGCCGGAACCCGTCCGACTCCAGTGAGCCGTGCCAGTGCGTGCCCCAGGTCTGACCGACCCGGCAGCCGTCCAAGAAGGCTTCTCCGCCCAGGACTTCGGCAACCCCGTGGTGGATCTCGTACCCCTCGACCGTCTCGCCGAGGGCTTCGCCCACCGGCCGGGTGAGGGTCTTCTCGCGCGCGAAGCGCACGCGCAGGGGGAGTACTCCGAGTCCGTCGACCGAGCCCCGCCGGCTCTCGACCTCGTCCTCGATGTGCTCGCCGAGGATCTGGAAGCCGCCGCAGACACCGAGAATCGGCCGCTGTTCCAAAGCGCGACGGACAAGGGCGTCCGCAAGTCCCCGCTCCCGCAGCCACTCCAGCGCCTGCACGGTCCCCCGGGTCCCGGGGATCACGACGAGGTCGGCGTCGGCCAACTCCTCCGGCCGGTCCACGAACCGCACCACGACGCCCGGTTCGGCGGCCAGCGCGTCCACGTCGGTGAAGTTGGACATGAGGGGGATCGCGCAGACGGCGACCCGCAGCACGTCCTCGCCGACCGGCGGTGCGGTGTTCGACTCGCGGACGGTCCCGCGCAGCGAGATGCGCAGCCCGTCCTCCTCGTCGATCCCGAGCCCGTGCCGGAACGGCAGCACACCGTACGTCCGCCGCCCGGTCAGGCCGTGCAGCATCTCCAACCCCGGCTCCAGCAGCGACACATCGCCGCGGAACTTGTTGACGAGGAACCCGGCGACGAGGGCCTGGTCCTCGGGGCTCAGCAGCGCCACCGTCCCGAAGAAGGAGGCGAAGACGCCCCCTCGGTCGATGTCGCCGACGACGAGAACGGGTAGTTGCGCATTGCGCGCGATGCCCATGTTCACGATGTCCGTCCGCCGCAGATTGATCTCGGCCGGACTGCCGGCCCCCTCGCAGATCACCGCGTCATACGTGCCCCGCAACTCGGCCAGGCAGTCCAGCACGGTGCCGAGCAGCGCCTCCTGCCGTCCCCCGTGATAGCCACGCGCGCTCATCTCGCCCACGGGCTTCCCCATGAGGACGACTTGACTGGTCCGGTCGCCGCCGGGTTTCAGCAGGACCGGATTCATCAGGGCGGTCGGCTCGATGCGGCAGGCCTGTGCCTGCATGGCCTGCGCCCGGCCGATCTCGGCACCCTCGCGCGTCACGAACGAATTCAGGGACATGTTCTGCGCCTTGAACGGCGCCACCTTCACGCCCTGCCGCACCAGCCACCGGCAGATCCCGGCGGTCACGACACTCTTCCCGGCGTCCGAGGTGGTGCCCGCGACCAACAGCCCGCCGCCGCTCATGACGTGCGTCCCTTCACGAGGAGCCGTCCGGCGACACCGACCCCGAGCGCGAGCCAGCCGACGCGCCGGGACAGCCGTACGGCACGGTCGATGTCCGGTACGGCGACGGCGCGTCCGGCGCCGTTGAGCACGGGCCGGTGCTCGACCCGGCCGCCGTAGGAGAGCGTCCCGCCCAGGCGTACGCCGAGGGCGCCCGCGAAGGACGCCTCCACGGGACCGGCGTTGGGGCTCGGGTGCTTGGGAGCGTCGGAGCGCCAGGCGCGTACCGCTCCGCGCGGGTCGCCGCCCGCGACGGTCGCGAGGACGGCGGTGAGGCGGGCGCCCGGCCAGCCGGCGACGTCGTCGAGGCGGGCCGAAGCCCAGCCGTAGCGGCGGTACTTGGCCGACTTGTGGCCGACCATGGCGTCCAGGGTGTTCACGGCCCGGAAGCCGAGCAGGCCCGGGACACCGGCGATGCCGCCCCACACCAGGGCGCCCACCACCGCGTCGGAGGTGTTCTCGGCGACGGACTCGACGACGGCCCGGGCGATCCCGTCCGCGTCGAGGGCCTGCGGGTCGCGTCCGCAGAGGTGCGGGAGCCGCGCCCGCGCGGCCTCGATGTCACCGGCTTCCAGCGCACGCGCGATGATCCCGGCCTCGCGCGCGAGGGAGGTCCCGCCGACGACCGCCCAGGTGGCGGCGGCGGTGAGGGCGGCAGAGGCCGTACGGGACGGTCGTAGGGCCGAAGTCGCCGCGGCGGCGAGGGAGACGGTGCCGCCCACGCACACGGCGGTGTGCAGGGCGCCCCAGCCTCGGTGGTCGCGCCACAGAAGTTGTTCCACGGCGCCGGCGGCACGGCCGAACGCGGCGACCGGGTGCCCGCGGCGGGGATCGCCGAGCAGGTGGTCGCCGAGGAGGCCGGCGGCGGCGCCGTACGCGAAGACGCGATCGGCACGCACCGGGTCAGCCGATCGCTGAGTCGGGCACTGTGCTGGTACGGGACCTCGAACGGCAGCCGAGCATGGCGGTATGTCCTCACTCAGGGTGTCCACGCCCTGGTTCGACGAGACCGGCGGTGAGAGTTCCTGGCTCCCGGGGGTGTCTACCCCGGTGACAGTGGCGGGACCGCGCCGGATTCACACCGGCTTCCTCTCCTGCCGCCGTACATGGCTCCGGCAGTCCACCACGGTGTTGGAAGGGGCGTCAACTTGCTGTTGACCTGCGGGGGAGGAGTGTGCTGATGCCCACACGCGGGTGGTCGCACGGGTCGTCCTCGGGGCACGAAGACGTGGGGTGCGGGACGGTGATCCGTCCCGCACCCCACGCCGGGTCCAACTGGCGGCCGGTCAGGCCACGATGATGTAGATCCCGTACGCCACCGCCGCAGCGCAGGCCGCGAAGCAGGCGTAGGCGCCGGTCAGGGCGAGGGTCGCGGAGTCGCCCTGGGCGGTGGCCCGTTCGCGGCGGGAGAGGGCGGTGATGCCGAGGGTGAAGACGGCCACCAGGGCCACGGTGACCACGAGGCTGACGCCGAAGACGGAGCCGAGGGCTGCCCAGTCGATGTCCATGCTGATTCGTTCCTTCTAACCGGGGGCGCGGGCTCAGACGGCGGCGGCCGGCGGCGGCGCCGGGGTGGCCGGGTCGGGCGTGGCGACGGGGGCCGGGGTCACGGGCGGCGAGGGGATCGTCGCCGTGAGGCCCTCGGAGAGGGCGACCGACGGGGGCGGGGTGACGGCGGCGATCGCGGCGGTGACCACGCCGGCCGGCTCCTCGAACTCGTTGACGTTCGAGGCGTCGACCACCTGGCGGCGGGAGAGCAGCCAGATCGCGGTGCTGGAGGCGACCAGGAAGACGGCCACCAGCGCGGTGCCCCAGTCGCCGAGGTCGGTGACGGACTCGGCGAGCGCGCCGACGAGCGCGGCGGCCGGCAGCGTAAGGCCCCAGGCGACGAACATCCGGGTGGCGGTCGACCAGCGGACGACACCGCCCTTGCGGCCCAGGCCCGCGCCCATCACGGAGCCGGAGACGGCGTGCGTGGTGGAGAGGGAGAAGCCGATGTGCGAGGAGGCCAGGATGACCGCGGCGGCGCTGGTCTGGGCGGCGAAGCCCTGCTGCGGCCGGAGGTCGGTCAGGCCCTTGCCCATGGTGCGGATGATGCGCCAGCCGCCGATGTAGGTGCCCATCGCGATGGCGAGGCCCGCGGAGAGGATGACCCAGGTGGGCGGGTCCGAGTCGGGGGCGATGGAGCCGCCGGCGATCAGGGCGAGGGTGATGATGCCCATCGTCTTCTGCGCGTCGTTCGTGCCGTGGGCCAGCGAGACCAGGCCGGCGGAGGCGATCTGGCCGACGCGGAAGCCCTTGTCGGCGGCCTTGCCGTCCGAGTTCCGACTCAGCGCGTACGAGAACCTGGTCGCCAGCAGCGCCGCGACGCCCGCGACGACCGGGGCGGCGACCGCGGGCAGCAGCACCTTGGTGACCAGGACGTCGCCGTGGACCGCGCCGGTGCCGGCCGAGGCGATGGTGGCGCCGATCAGACCGCCCATCAGGGCGTGCGAGGAACTGGACGGCAGGCCGACGAGCCAGGTCACCAGGTTCCAGAGGATCGCGCCGACCAGGGCGGCGAAGATGACCTCGGGACGGATGCCGCTCTCGTCGACAAGCCCCTTGGAGATCGTGTTGGCGACCTCCACGGAGAGAAAAGCGCCCACCAGGTTGAGGGTGGCCGACATGGCCACCGCGACCTTGGGCTTGAGTGCGCCGGTCGAGATGGTGGTGGCCATCGCGTTGGCGGTGTCGTGGAAACCGTTCGTGAAATCGAACGCGAGTGCGGTGATCACCACAATCGCGAGAATCAGCGAGAAGCTTTCCATTTACCCAGGCAATCGTTCGAGGTCATTGGTGCGTTGACCGTAGGAAACCTGGGTGAACGGAAGATGAACTGAGGGGGTCTCTGGAGTGTCTGTACGGGCTAGTAACCCCGGGCGAACTTCTTCAGCTGGCTCAAGGACCCGTTGAAGAGATTCTGATCACCCGGCAGGCCGCCGCTGTTGGCGTACTGGCAGAAGGTCCAGTACGACCAGCCGGCGGGCAGCGAGCCCGCGTCCGCCGACTCGTGGCGGGCGATCCACAGTGCGTGTGTCGAGGCCAGCGCGGTGCTGCTGCCCGTGCAGGTGTTCCACCAGTGGGCGGTCGTGTAGATCACCGGGCGGCGGCCGGTCTCCCGCTTCACCTCGGCACTGAACGCCTTGATCCAGGCGACCATTTTCGCCTTGCTCAGGCCGTAGCAGCCGTGCTTCTTGTCGTACGGGTTGTATTCGATGTCGAGCGCCGGCGGCAGCGTCCAGCCGTCCGCCTTCCAGCCGCCGCCGTGCGCCACGAAGTACGCGGCCTGGGTGGTGCCCGACGACTTGTTCGGAAGTGCGAAGTGGTACGCGCCCCGGATGATGCCGGCGGCGCGGGCGCCGTTGTACTGCTGCGCGAAGTAGGGGCTGACGTAGTTGGTCGACTCGGTCGCCTTGACGTAGGCGAACGTGGCGCCCTTCGCCTTCGCGCTCGGCCAGTTCACGTTCTTCTGGTGCGAGGAGACGTCGTGCCCCTTGGCGGGGCTCGCGGCGGCGGCCGGGATCTCGGCGAGCGCGAGCGCGAGTACGGTTCCGCCGGCAGTGAGTGCGGCGACGGCCGCGACGAGGCGGGTGCGGTGACGGGTGCCGCGGCGTGTGAGGCGGTGCGCACGGCGGCGGGGCGGTTTGCGATCACGGGCCATGTTTCCCCCCGGGAATGGCGGCGTGCACGACAAATCCCCCAGAGGCTATTGGAAGATCTGTCGACGCCGATCGGTCTCCGGCCAAGCGGCCTGAGTGGGCGTTACATGCCTATATGTACTCTTTCCGATGTGTGGCTTCCGGCTTAAAGTGCCCTCGCCCGAGCGCGTGTTGGGGAACCGGCTGGCAGGATCGCGGCATGGCTGAACGGCGGCGGGACGAGCGGGGTGGACGGGACGTCGGAGAGGGCGCACAGGCTGTGGGGGAGCCGTGGCGGCGGCGTGTGCGCCCCGAGGAGGCGGACGCCTGGGACGAACTCGTCGTCACGGCCCGCCGGACGGTGTCCGACGGCCTGGTCGTCGGCACCTCAGGGAACGTCTCGGTGCGCGTCGGCGACATCGTCCTGGTCACACCGTCGGGCGTCCCCTACGACCGGCTGACACCCGACGACACGGTCGGCGTCGACCTCGACAGCCGACAGGTCCTCGGCACCCTGCTCCCGACGAGCGAACTGCCCATGCATCTCGCCGTCTACCGCAACACCGACGCCCGGGCCGTCGTCCACACCCACGCCGTCCACGCGACGGCCGTCTCGACCCTCGTCCCCGAACTCCCCTCGATCCACTACATGTCCGGCGCCCTCGGCGGCCCGGTCCGGGTTGCCCCGTATGCGACATACGGCACCGAGGAGTTGGCCGAGAACATGCTCCAGGCCCTCACCGACCGCTCCGCCTGCCTCCTCCAGAACCACGGCACGATCGCCTACGGCACCTCCCTGGACCAGGCCTACGACCGCACGGCCCAGCTGGAGTGGATGTGCCGGTTGTGGCTGACGGCGTCGTCGGTGCCCGGGCTGTCGCCGACGTTGTTGTCGGGGGAGCAGGTGGAGGAGGCGGGGGAGCGGTTGCGGGGGTACGGGCAGCGGCGGGGGTGACGGGAGCAGGGTGAGCGGGGTGCGCTGACCGGGGGGTGGTGGAGCTGAGGTCGGTCGGTGGGGTCGGCGGCTCAACGGGTCGGTGGGCCGGCGGGGTCTGTGGGCCGGCGGGTCGGTGGGGCGGACGGAACCGAGACGGCTGGCGGGGTTGTTCCCTCCCCGCCCCGGTTCTTCCCCGGCCCGTGTCCATCCGTGCCTCCTCCGGCTGGCCGGTAGCCCGGTCCGCCGGGACACTGGTGCCGTGCGCACAGTCAAAGCGACGGCCGCGGCCGTCTCCGTGGCCCTCGCGGCCGGTGCGGTGGGCGTCGCCGCCGGCCGGTACGCCAGTGACGCCGCGCTGAAGGCGCCGCCCGGCCGCCCCCTGCCGACCGAGCCCCGGCTCACGGTGCACGCCACCGCCGCCGGCCAGATCACCCTCACCCGGGACCTGGCCTCGCTGCGCCCCGGCACCTACGGCCTCGCCGGTGACGGCTCCCACGCGGTCGTCGGCCCCGTCGTCGACACGGCGGCCCCCTCCGCCGACACCGTCGTACGCCGCCTCGAACGCGTCACTCACGGCACCCTGCACCCCCGCGACAAGGTGTGGCTCACCCCCAACGTCCACATCGGCAACCCGAGCGCCGCCCTCGGCCTCGACCACGCCGACATCGACATCCCCGGCGAACTCGGCTCCCTGCCCGCGTGGTTCGTCCCCGGAGCGCGCAGCACCTGGGTGATCGCGGTGCACGGCCTGGCCGCCACCCGCGAACTCGCCCTGAACGTCATGGAGTTCCTGCACCGCAACCGCTTCCCCGTGCTCGCCCCCTCCTACCGCGGCGACCTCGGCGCACCCCGCAACCCCGACGGCCTGGGTCACCTCGGCGAGACCGAGTGGCGCGACCTGGACGCCGCGATCCGCTACGCCGTGCGCTACGGCGCCGAGCACGTCGTCCTGTACGGCTGGTCCACCGGCGCCACCATGGCGCTGCGCGCCGCAGCCCACTCCGGGATGCGCGACCGCGTCTCCGGCCTGGTGCTGGACTCGCCGGTGCTCGACTGGGAGACGACGCTGCGCGCCCTCGCCACCGCCCGGCACACCCCGGGCGCGCTGCTGCCGCTGGCGGTCCGCGCCGCCCAGGGCCGCACCGGTCTGCACGGCGACCGCATCGCCGAGGCCGCCGACCCCGCCCGGCTCAAGGTCCCGACCCTGATCTTCCACGGCCCCGACGACACCGTCGCCCCCTGGTCCCTCTCCCGCCGCTTCGCCGCCCGCCGCCCCGACCTGATCACCCTCCAGCCGGTCGCCCGGGCCCCGCACGGCGCCATGTGGAACGCCGACCCGGCCGCCTACGAGGAGATCCTCCGCCGCTTCCTGACTCCGCTGATGTGACTCCGGCACTCCGCCGACGTGACCCCGGCCCACTCGCCGACCCACCCCCCTCCGACCTTCCGTTTAGCCCTGTACCACTGGCCTGAACCCGGTCCCCAGCAGCCTGCGGAACCCCCTGCCTTGGCCCTCCCCGTCGCCCGCCGTGACATTCCGTTTGGGTTTTCGGACCGTCAACCGGAAGACTGCACCCGTGACGTCCCGTATCCCGCGCGACTCCAGGCTTCGACTCGTCCGCCCGCGACCCCTGGCCGCCGCCCCCCGAGCGATGAACCAGCGGCGCTCGCGCCGCCCCGCACCCCGTCCTCCGGAGGGCACACCGGCCCCCGCGGAACTGGCCAGAATGGCACGCTCCGGCCTGGCCGGCGCGGCCCGCGTCGCCCACTGGGCCGACGCCGCACTACGCCCCGGCCGTGACGGCGCGAGCCCCGACGGCAAAGGCACCCTCTCCGAGGCGACCGCCGAACTCGCGGCCGAGGATCTGGGGCTGACCCCGGCTCAGGTCCGCGCTGACTGGGACACCGCCCGCCTCGCCGGCCTCGTCGAGGTGCACGGCGACAGCGCCCGCCCCGGCTGGCGGCTGCGCGCCTGGGACCGCGACGACAGCGCCGTACTGCGCGGCTGGGTCGCCCTCTTCGACGCCTGGTCGCTCGCCCACCCGGAACCCCGGGAGTACGAGCCCTCAGCCGTCGCCGAGGTCGTCTCGGCCATGCCTCAGGTGCTCTCCTTCCTCCAGCTGTCCGCCGGGCCCGTCCCCGTCGCCCAGCTCCTCGACCTCCTCGGCCAGCGCGTCACCGAACTGCGCACCGAGCGCTGCGAGATCCCCTACGGCCCGCAGCCCGAGCCGGTCCAGCAGCCCCCGGCCGCCGACGACACCCCGCTCAACGCCCTCCTCGACTGGGCCCTGCACGCCCTCGCCTCCGTCGGTGCCCTCACCTACGGCGACGCCCAGGCCACCCTCACCCCGCTCGGCAGCTGGGCGGTCTGGGTCAAGCTGGAGCAGATCTGCGTGGCCGCGCAGAGCCCCGCCGGGAACATCGAGCAGTCCGCCGAGGACATGCTCCGCGGTTGCTCCCAGCTCCGCCCGAACGCCGCCCGCGCCGAGTACCGTGCCTGGCTCGCCGCCCGCACCGTGGGCAGCGCGGTCGGCCAGCTGATCGACGCCGCCCGCGGTGAGGACGCCCTGCTGCGCGGTCTCGCCTTCGAGGCGCTGCGCGTCGTCGGCGCCCCCGCCGAGCCCGACGTCCGCGCGTCGGTCGACGAGGCGACACTGCGGCCGTACGCCCTGCTGTGGCTCGCTGAGCACGACGGGATCGACCCGGAGGACGCCCACGAGGTCCTCACCCGCGAGGAGGCCACCTGGATGTGGGTCGACACCGCCGCCGCGGTCGCCGACCACGGGGAGGCCCCGCTGCTCGTGCGCCATCTGGAGTCGGCGATCCAGCCGACCGTCCCCATGCTCCTCGACGAGGTCCGCGCGGTGGGCCACCCGCGCACCGTGCAGGTCCTGGTCGCGCTCGCCGCCGCCCACCCCGACCCGGCGCTGGCCAAGGCCGTGCGCCGGGCCGCCTTCCAGGTGCACACAGGGGGCAGCTAGGCGGGTTCAGGCGCCTGTCGTCCGGACAGGGTCAGGCGCCTGTCGTCCCCGGTATCTCCGGGGCGTAGGTCCCGAAGCTCCAGATGTTGCCCTCGATGTCCCGGGCCATGTAGTCCCGGGATCCGTAGTCCTGGTCCGTCGGGGGCATCAGGATCTCCGCGCCGTGCTCCACGGCCCGTCGGTGGTGGGCGTCGACGTCGTCCACGACGAGGTACACCCCGACGGGTCCCGCGCTCTTCATCGCCTCGTCGAAACGGCCGCCGCGGCCCTTGGAGCCGAGCATCACCGCGCCGTTGCCCTGCACCAGCTCGGCGTGCATCACCGAGCCGTCCTCGCCCTCGTACACCGCGAGTTCGGTGAAGCCGAAGGCCTCCGTGAGCTGCCGGATCGCCGCCTTCGCGTCCGTGTAGAGCAGGGACGGGTAGATGCTGGGACGCCCGCTGTCCTTGCCTGCCATGCCGATCACTTCCCTGTGCGTCGGGTATCGGGTCCTCTTGGCGTTTTCGCCGCTTTGATCGCTTTCGACGAGTCTTGCACCCGCCACTGACAACGCCCCGCGAACCGGCGGAACGGCCGTCAGCGGAAGGTGTCGCACCGCGCCATGTCACCGGTCCGGTAACCCTCGTAGAACCACTGCTGCCGCTGCGCCGCCGACCCGTGCGTCCAGGTCTCGGGCGTGACCCGGCCCTGGAACCGCTCCTGGATCCGGTCGTCGCCCACGGCCGCCGCCGCGTCCAGCCCGTCCCGGATGTCGGCCTCCGTGAGGCTGGTGATCAGCGGCCGTCCGGTCGACTCGTCCTTCGTGGTTGTCGCGTGATGCGCCCAGACCCCCGCGTAGCAGTCCGCCTGCAGCTCCACCCGCACCGCGTTGCTGTTGGCGCCGGTCCGCCCGTCCTGCGACCGGCTCAGCGTGCCGATCAGGTCCTGCACGTGGTGCCCGTACTCGTGGGCCACGACGTACGCCTGCGCGAACGGGCCGCCGCTGGAGCCGAACTTCGTCCGCAGCTCGTCGAAGAAGCCCAGGTCCAGATAGACCTTCCGGTCACCGGGACAGTAGAACGGCCCCACCGCCGAGGTCGCGGTTCCACACGCGGTGGCGACCTGCCCGCTGAAGAAGACCGTGGGGGAGCGGGTGTACGTCCCGTTGCGCCGCCGGAACTCCTGCGCCCAGAAGTCCTGCACGCTGTTGACCACCGCCACGATGCGGCAGTCCTCCTTGGTGTTCGCGTCCTGTCCGGTACGGCAGCTCGACTGGACCTGGGCCAGCGAGGACGCGGTCGCCGCCGGTGAGTCGCCGCCCGACGACAACCCCAGGTTGTCGGGGCCGACGCCGAAGAACAGCCCCAGGAGGAGTGCGATCAGCCCGGCGAGACCCCCGCCCACGGTCGCGCGCCCGCCGGGAATCCGGCTGCCGCGTACGTCCTGCACCTCGGAGGTGTCCAGATCGGCATCGTCGTCGAACTGCATGGGCCCCGCTCTCCGCGCGTGTGGACCCCCTGGCGCCCATCCTCGCCCGCGGCCCGCGCGGGGGCGCCGGACGAGCGGCCGAACGGGGGACGCCCCAGGTGGCGCCGAACACACCCGCGCACCGGAAAAACCCTTGCATTGCCCCGTTAGACTTGGCCCATGGCCATTCTCCTCGCGCATTAGACGGCGGGAACGTCCTCAGCCGCCCCTTCCGCCTACGACCCCGCTCTGGAGTCTGACCGTGATCTCCGCCTCCGGTATCGAACTGCGCGCCGGTGCCCGCGTCCTCATCGAGTCCGCGACATTCCGCATCGCCAAGGGCGACCGCATCGGTCTGGTCGGCCGCAACGGCGCCGGCAAGACCACCCTGACCAAGGTCCTGGCCGGTGAGGGCCAGCCCGCCGGCGGCACCGTCACCCGTTCCGGCGAGGTCGGCTATCTCCCGCAGGACCCCCGCACCGGCGACCTGGACGTGCTCGCCAGCGACCGCATCCTCTCCGCGCGCGGTCTGGACGTCCTGATCCGCAAGATGCGGGAGAACGAACAGCGCATCGCCAACGGCAGCGGCGCCACCCGCGACAAGGCCATGCGCCAGTACGAGCGCCAGGAGACCGAGTTCCTCACCAAGGGCGGCTACTCCGCCGAGGCCGAGGCCGCCACCATCGCCGCCGCGCTGAACCTGCCCGACCGCGTGCTCGGCCAGCCCCTGCACACGCTCTCCGGCGGTCAGCGCCGCCGTATCGAACTGGCCCGCATCCTGTTCTCCGACGCGGACACGCTCCTGCTCGACGAGCCGACGAACCACCTCGACGCCGACTCGATCGTCTGGCTGCGCGACTACCTGAAGACGTACCGCGGCGGCTTCATCGTGATCTCCCACGACGTCGACCTCGTCGAGACCGTCGTCAACAAGGTGTTCTACCTGGACGCCAACCGCGCCCAGATCGACGTCTACAACATGGGCTGGAAGCTCTACCAGCAGCAGCGCGAGGCCGACGAGAAGCGCCGCAAGCGCGAGCGGCAGAACGCCGAGAAGAAGGCCGCCGCCCTGCACTCGCAGGCAGACAAGATGCGCGCCAAGGCCACCAAGACGGTCGCCGCGCAGAACATGGCCAAGCGCGCCGACCGGCTGCTCGCCGGGCTCGACGCGGTGCGCGTCTCCGACAAGGTCGCCAAGCTGCGCTTCCCGGAGCCCTCGCCCTGCGGCAAGACCCCGCTCATGGCGGAGGGCCTGTCGAAGTCGTACGGCTCCCTGGAGATCTTCACCGATGTCGACCTGGCCATCGACAAGGGCTCGCGCGTCGTCATCCTCGGCCTGAACGGCGCCGGCAAGACGACCCTCCTGAAGCTCCTCGGCGGTGCCGAGGAGCCGGACACCGGCGAGATCATCCAGGGCCACGGCCTGAAGCTCGGCTACTACGCGCAGGAGCACGAGACCCTCGACCCGGAGCGCACGGTCCTGGAGAACATGCGCTCCGCCGCCCCCGACCTCGACCTGGTCGAGGTCCGCAAGACGCTCGGCTCCTTCCTGTTCTCGGGCGACGACGTCGACAAGCCCGCCGGGGTCCTCTCCGGCGGCGAGAAGACCCGCCTCGCGCTCGCCACCCTGGTGGTGTCCTCGGCGAACGTCCTCCTCCTGGACGAGCCGACGAACAACCTCGACCCGGCCAGCCGCGAGGAGATCCTCGGGGCGCTGCGCACCTACAAGGGCGCCGTCGTCCTCGTCACCCACGACGAGGGCGCCGTGGAGGCGCTGCAGCCGGAGCGGATCATCCTGCTGCCCGACGGCGTCGAGGACCTGTGGGGCGCGGACTACGCGGATCTCGTCGCCCTGGCCTGATCGAACCGGCTTGATCGAAGGCATGATCCACGGCGTATGGATCATTCGGCCTACCGGTGATCCACCATCTGTGTGAGATCTCCTCGTACCGAGGTGTGTCGTACATCAATTTTCCGGCCGAGTCCTTTATCGACAAGGGCTCGGCCGTTCCGCGTCTCTGACCAGGTATTTCGCGCGGGAACTCGTTCGGCCGTACGGACACGGCCGTACGGAATTCCACATTCCGCTTGTGGGGACGCGCTCCTGTCGTCAAAACCTTGTCTTACGGACCTTGCCGAATGGGTGGCCATGAACGCTTGGAGGGGTGATCATGAGGAGACCAAGAGCGCACTTCCCATGAGGAGGCACGGGTGGCCGAGACTCTGAAGAAGGGCAGCCGGGTAACCGGCGCCGCGCGCGACAAGCTCGCGGCAGACCTGAAGAAGAAGTACGACTCCGGTGCGAGCATCCGGGCACTGGCCGAGGAGACCGGCCGCTCGTATGGCTTCGTCCACCGGATGCTCAGTGAGTCGGGCGTCACGCTCCGTGGGCGTGGCGGGGCGACCCGGGGCAAGAAGGCTTCGGCCTGACCCCGAGCGGCTCGACGGCTTCGATGGTGGCCACCCGGTCGGACGACTGACCGGTCGGGTGGTTACTGTGCAGTCACTTAGCTCTGCTCTGTTGACCGCACACATCGGAGGCGCCCCATGGCTTCGCCCGAACAGGACGACAAGGACCTCGGTCCCGTACTCGACAAGGACGGCGTACGGCTCACCGTCGACGACGCGATCGCCACGGTGACGCTGACCAACCCGGCCAAGCGCAACGCTCAAAGTCCTGCTCTGTGGCGGGCGTTGGCGGAGGCCGGGCGGTTGCTGCCGGGCTCCGTCCGTGTCGTGGTGCTGCGTGCCGAGGGCAAGTCCTTCTCGGCCGGCCTCGACCGGCAGGCGTTCACGCCCGAGGGTTTCGACGGCGAACCGTCGTTCATCGACCTCGCGCACAGCAGCGACGCCGTGCTGGACGAGGCCATCGCCGGGTACCAGGCCGGCTTCACCTGGTGGCGACGGAGCGACATCGTGTCCATCGCCGCCGTACAGGGGCATGCCATCGGGGCGGGCTTCCAGCTCGCCCTCGCCTGTGACCTGCGCGTCGTCGCCGACGATGTGCAGTTCGCCATGCGCGAGACCAGCCTCGGACTGGTGCCCGACCTGACCGGTACCCACCCGCTCGTGGGGCTCGTCGGCTACGCCCGTGCGCTGGAGATCTGCGCGACCGGGCGCTTCGTCGCGGCCGAGGAAGCGGTGAGCACCGGCCTGGCCAACATCGCCGTGCCCGCAGACCAGGTCGAGGACGCCGTACGCGACCTGGCGACGGCCCTGCTGGCCGCGCCGCGCGACGCGGTCATCGAGACCAAGGCGCTCCTCCAGGGCGTCCAGGGGCGTGCGTACGACGACCAGCGCGCCGCCGAGCGCGCAGCCCAGGCCCGACGGCTACGGGACCTCGCCGGCGTCGGCGAATAGGCGTCGGCCGATCGTGGGTCAGCCCTCGTGGCTCATTCGATCCTCGTGACGAGCACTGCCACGGTGGGATGACCGGGCAGCACCTCGCCGACCATCGCGCGGACCTCCCGGGCCACCTCCACGGCCCGGTGGTCCGCGCGCACGGCGATCTCCACGCGCGCGTGGAGGCGCGACAGCGCACCTTCGCCCTGCCGCTCCTCGATGTGCACCGCCCGCCCCAGCCCGCCCAGCGCACCGGTCAGCCGGACCACGCCCTGGGCGCGGAGCGCGGCTGCGATGATCAAGGACTCGCCGCCGTCGTCAACGTTGACCATCAGGTCAAGGTCATCAACACGGTCAATGTCGGCGGCGGAACGATCCACATCGTCCACATGATCAATGTCGTCCATACGGTCCAGCAAGGCTGTCACCTGTAGATCAACCTCCGTCACCACCAGCCCGAGCCGCTCCGCTGCGGCCGTCGCCAGCGCCGTACGCAGCCGGGACGCGGCCTCCGGAAGGGGCTCGGTCGCCACGGCCGCGAAGGCGGCCGTGATCCGCAGCGGACCGGGCGGCAGCGCCCCCGGCGGTGGCGGTACGGCGGGCTCGTGCACGTCCTCCGGATCGGCGAGCGCGATGCGCAGCGCGCCCAGCCGCACGCCCCGTACGTGCTTCGCCACGCCCCGCAGCACGGTCTCGGCCGCCCGCTCCGCGATCCAGGCGCCGTCCCGCCGGTCGCCCAGGGGCAACAGCCTGCCGAGCCCCAACTGCTGCCGTACCGCTCGCGTCCATGAGTCCGCCGTCATTCCTCCAGCCTGCCGCATCCCCGGCGCGGGAGAATGGAACCGCACTTACCGTGGTCGAAGGACGACGACCGAAAGGGACGTACGGCGATGACCGACATGACGGAGCGGAACCGGACGCAGGACCCCGACGGCGAGAGGGAGCCCCTGCTGACCCGTAAGACCCCGACCAAGCGCGGCGGGGGCGATCCGGCGTCCAGGGGGCGTACGACCATTGCCGACGGGGTCGTGGAGAAGATCGCCGGGCTGGCCGCGCGGGACGTCCTGGGCGTCCATGCCATGGGCAGCGGACTGTCCCGCACCTTCGGGGCCGTGCGCGACCGGGTGCCCGGCGGTTCGAAGTCGGTGTCCCGGGGTGTGAAGGCCGAGGTCGGCGAGGTGCAGACCGCCCTCGATCTGGAGATCGTCGTCGACTACGGGGTGTCGATCGCGGACGTGGCCCGGGCCGTACGGGAGAACGTCATCGCGGCCGTGGAGCGGATGACCGGACTCGAGGTCGTCGAGGTCAACATCGCGGTCAGCGACGTGAAGCTGCCCGACGAGGAGGACGACGAACCGGAGCCCCGGCTCCAGTGACCGGACCGACGGATGAACCCATGAACAGCGGGCCGACGAACGAGCTGAGGAGCGCAGGATGAGCAGGGCCGTGGTCGGCATGATCGCCGGAATGGCGCTGGGCTTCGCCGGATACTTCGGCGGGTTCGGCGCGTTCCTGCTGGTGGCCGCCCTGGGCGCCATCGGGTTCGTCGTCGGCCGGTTCCTCGAGGGGGACCTGGAACTCGGCGACTTCTTCCGCTCGCGCGACGACCGGCGGCGGTGACGTCCGTGAGCGGCGGGGACGGCGCGGTCGACGAGCGCGGCAGACCCCCGTCGGCAGTCCCGCCCGGCGAGCGGGGCGCCACCCGGATCGCCGACCGCGTCGTGGCCAAGATCGCCGCGCAGGCCGCGCGCGAGGCGCTCGGACCGCTGCACCCGGACGCCGCCCCGCCGCATGCCACCGTGGTCGTACACCACGAGACGGCACGCGTGCGCGTGCACCTCGAACTCGACTATCCGTGCGACATCGGCTACCGCTGTCTTCGGGTGCGTCGACAGGTGGTTCAGCGGGTACGCGCGTTGGTGGGCATGGAGGTGCCCGAGGTCGCCGTCCAGGTGGAACGGCTGCATCCGGCACCGGCACACGGCGCGGCACAGGGGAGGACGCGATGAGCGAGTCCCAGGGCTCCGAAGGCACGACCCAACGACTACCGGTCATCGAGAAGGCGACCGACCCCGGACACGGCGGGTACGACCCGGCGGCGGACCGCGGTCCGGCCCCCCTGGTCGACGGCGGCGGCAAGGACGGCCGCTTCTGGTCGGCGCGCCGCGTCCCCGCGGGCATCGTCGCCGTCCTGCTCCTCGTCGGCGCGGGCGCCCTGCTCTACGACATCACCGCCGTGCGCGCCAAACGGCCCTCCGCGCACTGGCGCCGCGAACTGACCCGGCAACTCGCCGAGCGGCCCCTGGACGACACCTGGGTCCTCGTCGGCGCCGGCATCGCCGCCGCCCTCGGCCTCTGGCTGATCGTGCTCGCGCTCACGCCCGGCCTGCGCCAGGTGCTGCCGATGCGCCGCACCCACGCCGACGTCCGCGCGGGCCTGCAACGCGCCGCCGCCGCGATGGTGCTGCGCGACCGGGCCATGGAGGTTTCGGGTGTGCAGTCGGTCCGCGTCCGCACGAGCCGGACGAAAGCCGATGTCCGCGCGGTGTCCCATTTCCGTGAACTCGACGACGTACGGGCCGACCTGGACGCCGTGCTCACCGACGCGATCACCGGTCTCGGACTGGCCGGGCCGCTCGCGCTGTCGCTGCACGTCGGCCGTTCCGGACGGAAGAGGTGAGACCGGTGCTCAGGATCGTCAACCGTGTGGTGACCGGAGTCGTGGGTCTCGTGCTGGTCGTGCTCGGCGGGTCCGTACTGGCCGTCGGGCTGGGCGTGCAGCCGCCGTCCTGGTGGATCTACGACGGCCGTCACGACGTCCTGCTGAGCGACGCCCGGCGGACCCGCTGGCGGCACGACGGCTGGTGGTGGCCCACGGTCCTCGCCGTGCTCGCGGTCCTCGTCCTGCTGGCCCTGTGGTGGCTCGTCGCGGTGCTGCGGCGGCGCCGGCTCACCGAGGTCGCCGTCCGCACCGGCGACGGCGAGGGCGCGCTGCTGCGGGGCCGGGCCCTGGAGGGCGTCCTCGCCAACGACGCGGGCGACCTGGACGGCGTGGCGCACGCGCACGTGCGGCTCGCCGGCACCCGCACGGCGCCCGAGGCCCGCGTCCAGCTCAGTCTGGAACCCCACGTGGACCCCGGAGTCGCCCTCGACCACCTGACGGCCAACGCCCTGGCCCACGCCCGCGACTCGGCGGGCCTGGACGCACTCCCGACGGAGGTACAGCTGACGGGCGTCAAACACCGCGCGGAGCGCGTCAGTTGACGGTACGTCAGAAACCGTGCCGCATACCGCCGTCGACCGGCACCATGATCCCCGTCAGGTAGGACGCGGCCGGCGACAGCAGGAACGCCGCCACGCGCCCGAACTCGTCCGGCATTCCGTACCGCCGCAGCGGAATCCGCGACTCGTTGGCCGCGCGGGTGGCCTCCGGGTCCGCGGAGAGGCCGTCCAGCTCGCGCACGCGGTCCGTGTCGATGCGGGCGGGCAGCAGTCCGACGACACGGATGCCGCGCGGCCCCAGCTCGTCCGCCAGCGACTTGCCGAAACCGGCCAGGCCGGGCCGCAGCGCGTTCGAGATCGTCAGCCCGGGGATCGGCTCGTGCACCGAACCGGACAGCACGAAGCCGATGACCCCGCCCGCCTCCAGCTCACCGGCCGCCGCGCGGGCGAGCCGTGCCGCGCCCAGGAACACCGACTCGAACGACGCCTGCCACTGCTCGTCGGTGGTGTCCGCGACGAACCCGGGCGGCGGCCCGCCCACGCTCACGAGGATGCCGTCGAAGCCCCCGAAGCGCTCGCGCGCGGCGGTGATCAGCCGGGCCGGCGCGTCCGCGTCGGCGTTGTCGACGGCCACGCCCACCGCGTTCGGCCCCAGTTCGGCCGCAGCGTTGGCGGCCCGCTGCGCGTCCCGCCCGGTGACGACGACCTTCGCGCCGTCGGCCACCAGCTCGCGCGAGGCCGCGTTGCCCAGTCCACGGGTGGCCCCGGTGACGACGTACACCCGGTCCTTCAGTCCAAGATCCATGGCCCCTATCCTGCCTTCTCGCCCCCGAACAGGGCGAGGGCGGTGTTCACCAGGCCGATGTGGCTGAACGCCTGCGGGAAGTTGCCCAGCTGACGGCCGGCCACCGGGTCGTACTCCTCGGCGAGCAGCCCCACGTCGTTCGCGAGCCCCACCAGACGCTCGAACAGCACCCGGGCCTCCTTCGTACGGCCCGTCAGGTGCAGCGCGTCCACGAGCCAGAAGGAGCACGCCAGGAAGGTGCCCTCGTCGCCCGGGAGGCCGTCCACGGGGACGTCGGCGGCGGTGTCGTAGCGGCGTACGAAGCCGTCGTGGCCGAGCGCCGCCTGCACCGCGTCCACTGTGCCGACGACCCGGGGATCGTCGGGCGGCAGGAAACCGAAGCGGGGGATCAGCAGCAGGGCCGCGTCGAGTTCCTGCGACCCGTAGTACTGCGTGAACGTGTTGCGCACCGGGTCGAAGCCCTTCTCGCACACGTCCTTGTGCACCGCGTCCCGCAGCTCGCGCCAGCCCGACAGGTCCCCCGGGAGGTCGGCGTACTCCTCCAGAGTGCGTACGGCCCGGTCGGCGGCCACCCACACCATGACCTTGGAGTGCACGAAGTGCCGGCGCCCGCCGCGCACCTCCCACAGGCCCTCGTCGGGTTGCCGCCACTGTGCGCGCAGCCACTCCAGGAGGACGCTCTGGAGGGACCACATGTGCGGCTTGGGCGACAGACCCGCGCGCCGGGCCAGCCACAGGGAGTCCATCACCTCCCCGTAGACGTCGAGTTGGAGCTGGTTGACGGCGCCGTTGCCGATCCGCACGGGGGCCGAGCCGCCGAAGCCGGTCAGGTGCGGCAGTTCGAACTCGGGCAGCCGCCGTTCGCCCGCCACGCCGTACATGATCTGCAGGTCCGCCGGATCGCCCGCGACCGCGCGCAGCAGCCAGTCGCGCCAGGCCTCGGCCTCCTTGTGGTAGCCCGCGGCGACGAGGGCGCCCAGGGTGAGGCTGGAGTCGCGCAGCCAGCAGTAGCGGTAGTCCCAGTTGCGTACGCCGCCCATCTCCTCGGGCAGCGAGGTGGTGGCCGCGGCGACGATCCCGCCGGTCGGGCGGTAGGTGAGGGCCTTGAGGGTGATCAGGGAACGTACGACCGCGTCCCTGTAGGGGCCGTCGTAGCGGCAGCGGGCCGCCCAGTGCTCCCAGTCCGCGACGCTGTGCCGCAGCGACTTGTACGGGTCGACGAGCGGCGGACGCGGCTCGTGCGAGGGATGCCAGGTGAGGACGAAGGCGACCTTCTCGCCGGCCTCGACGGTGAACTCCGAGAGGGTGCTGAAGTCCTCGCCCCAGGTGCGCACTTCCGGCTCGCTGCGCAGCCACACCGAGTCGGGGCCCGCGACGGCCACCCGGTGCCCGTCGGACCTGCGCACCCACGGCACGACCCCGCCGTAGTCGAAGCGCAGGCGGAGCGTGCTGCGGACGGTGACCTTGCCGCTCAGGCCCTCCACGACGCGTACGACATCGGGGGCGCGATGGCGCTGGGGCATCAGGTCGGTGACGCGCACCGTGCCCTCGGCGGTCTCCCACTCCGTGTCCAGGACCAGAGTGTCGGGGCGGTAGGCGCGGCGGGTGCAGCGCTCTGCGCCTACGGGGGCGATCCGCCAGTGGCCGTTGTCCTCGTCGCCGAGCAGTCGCGCGAAGCAGGCCGCAGAGTCGAAGCGGGGCAGACACAGCCAGTCGACCGAGCCGTCCATGCCGACCAGGGCCGCGGTCTGTTCGTCGCCGATGACGGCGTAGTCCTCGATACGTGGGTGCACGGGGTGCGGGTTCCCGGAGTATCGACCACGCAATCCCGGGCCGGGGCCGGGCGGGTGACGAGCGAGGGGTCAGACCGTCGCCGGTTCCGACTGCTCCGTCTCCTGCTCCTTGGCCGCCGCCTCCCGGCGGTCGCGGGCCTCGCGGCGGGCCAGGACGACATAGCCGACCGGTACGGCCGCGGCGAACAGCCACCACTGGATCATGTACGCGTAGTTCAGCGGGGCGTCTTCCTTGCCCGGGTCGGAGATCTGCTCCGGGGTGCCGCCCTTCGCCTCGGGCGCCGTCTGCTCGACATAGCCGCCGAGCACCTGGGCGTGCAGCCGCTTCGCCTGCTCCGCACTGTTGATCAACATGATCTGGCGGTCGGGCAGGCCCTTGATGTCCTTGATGCCGCTCGCCGCGGTCGTCTCGTCGGCCATCAGGCGCCCGGTGATGGTGGTCTTCCCGCTCGGCGGCGCGGGGATCTTCGGGAAGGCGGTCTGCGCGCCGTTCGCCGGGATCCATCCACGGTTGATCAACACGACCTTGCCGTCCGTCAACACGAACGGGGTGAGTACATGGAAGCCGACCTCGTCGTCGTCATTGGTGCGGCGCCGGACGACGACTTCCTTGGAGGTCTCGAAGGTGCCTGTCGCGGTGACGGTGCGGTACTTCTCCTTGCGGGTGACCGCGTGCCCGGGGGTGCTGATCGTCTCCACGGGGACCGGCTTGGCGTGCAGCGCGTTGGCGACCAGCTGGTTGCGGGCGCTGCGCATCTCGTAGCGGTGCATCTGCCAGATGCCCAGCCTGATCATCGTGGGGATCAGGAGGAGGGTGATCAACGCGAGGATCACCCACTGCCGGGACATCAGGAAGCGGTACACCCCACGACCGTACAACTCGGTCGTGGGGCGCATTGAGGGGGGTACCGGAAGGGGCTCCTTCGGGCCGGCGGCTCACACCTTGTCGACGATGCCCACCTTCCCCTCCGCCCGCGCACAGTGGCCGCCGCAGAACCAGTGGCCCTCGACCTCCACGCCCTGGCCGATGATCTGCACCCGGCAGTGCTCGCAGATCGGGGCCATGCGGTGGATCGCACACGAGAAGCAGTCGAAGACGTGCACCGCGCCCTGCGCGTGCACCTCGAAGCTCATGCCGTAGTCATTGCCGCACACTTCACATCTCGCCATGCGCCACAGGGTGAGCCGTCCGCCCGGCACGGGCGAGCGGGTGTGGGGCGAGTCGCGCCCCAATCACCCGTCCGTACGGCTCCCCGCGCTGCCCTCAGTCCGCCTGCTCGACGTCCCGGAGCAGCTGTCCGAACGCCGCCTCGTCCACCACGGGCGTGCCGAACTGGCGGGCCTTGACCACCTTCGAGGTACCCGAGTCCGGGTCGTTCGTGACGAGCAGGCTGGTCAGCCGGGACAGGCTCGTGGCGACATGGAGTCCGGCCTCCACGGCCCGGTCCTCCAGGAGCTCGCGCTCGATGGACGTGTCCCCGGAGAACGCGATCCGCATCCCCTGCTTGAGCGGCTTGCCGTCCTCGAACCGCCCCGGGTTCGGGTACGGGCACGCGGGCCGCTTGCGCGCGGGGCGCCAACTGCCCGCCCCGTAGCCGCTGTAGCCGCCCCCCTGGTGGCCGATCCGGGGCGCCGGCCGGTCGGCGGTCCACTCGGTCAGCGGCCTGCACTCGTGCAGCGGCAGCCGTACGCCGCTGCTCGCCGCCGCCCGCAGGCTCGGCCGGAACGCCTCGGCGAGCACGCGCGCGTCGTCCAGCGCGTGGTGCGCGCGCTGCTGCACGACTCCGAAGTGCGCCGCCAGGGACTCCAGCTTGTGGTTGGGCAGCGGGAGGGCCAGCTCCTTGGAGAGCGCGATGGTGCACAGCCGCTGGCGGACCGGGGGATCGATCTGCACGCGCGCGTACTCCCGCGCGATCATCTGCCAGTCGAAGACCGCGTTGTGCGCGACCAGCACCCGGCCCTCCAGACGGGTCGCGAACTCCTCGGCGATGTCCTTGAAGAGGGGCGCGCCCTCCAGTACGTCACTCGTCAGACCGTGGATCCACACCGGGCCCGGATCGCGCTCCGGGTTGACCATCGTGTACCAGTGGTCCTCGACCTCGCCGAGCGCGTCCAGCCGGTACACGGCCGCGGAGATTATCCGGTCGTCCCGGGCCAGACCGGTGGTCTCCACGTCGACCACCGCATACCCCTGGGGATACGCGGCCGGCCACGGAGTGGCTGCGGACACTGCGGGCGAGTGGTCTTCGAGCATGGTCACTGAGGATACGGGCCGTCACTGACAGCCCTGTCCCTCAGGTGCCTTGTCCCGCCCGCCCGTTCGGGTCCGCCGAACGCACGCGCGCGTGGCTATGGACCTTTTGCCCGCCTGGTGCAAGCGTGCTGCCCGCCTGACGGATGACGGCCTACGAAGGGCGGTACGGCGTATGGCACGCGTACGGTACGGCGCACGGACCGAGGCGGAGATCGCCGCCGCACGCACGGCGAGCGCGAAACTCCCCGACATCTGGTCCACCGGTGTGGTGGCCGTCTGGGAGAGCGACCCGGACGCGGTCGCGGCGGTCCTGCCGCCGCCCCTCAAGCCCACCGGGCGGCCCCTGGTCCGGGTGAACATCAGCAAGGTCGAACTGACCGGATACCCCCTGGGCGCGGGCTCGTTCGCGGTCGCCGCCGCGCACGACGGCGTCGAGGGCTGGTACCCGCTGGTCATGCCGATGACCCACGAACGGGCCCTCACCGGCGGCCGTGAGGTCTTCGGCGAACCCAAGAAGCTCGGCGAGGTCACCGTCGAACGCGTGGGCCTCGTGGTGCACGCGTCGCTGGCCCGGCACGGCATCACCTTCGTCGAGGTCCGCGGCGCGGTCAGCGAGGAACTGCCCCTCCCCGGGCCGACGCAGAAGACCGACTTCTACTTCAAGTTCCTTCCCGCGGTGGACGGTTCGGGCTTCGACGCCGACCCGGTGCTCGTGCACTGCCTGCGCAACGAGAAGGTCCGCCGCCTCGAACGCGTCACCGGGGACGTCGTCCTGCGCGAGTCGATGTACGACCCGGTCGCCGACCTCCCCGTACGCACTCTCGTCGACATCACCATCGGCGAGAAGACCAGCGACCAGCGCGGCAAGGTCGTCGAACGGGTCGACGCGCGGGCCCTGTTGCCGTACATCCACCAGCGTTACGACGACCCGCAGCAGGTGCACGACGGGCCTCCGGAAGGAAGCGTCTGATGGAGCTGAGGGAGGGGCAGGTCGCCGTCGTCACCGGGGCCGCGAGCGGGATCGGGCTCGCGATGGCACGGCGGTTCGCCGCCGACGGGCTGAAGGTGGTCCTCGCCGACGTCGAGGAGGGCGCCCTCGACAAGGCCGCCGCCGATCTGCGCGCCGACGGCGCCGACGTGTACGCGCGCGTGGTCGACGTCGGCGTACGCCAACAGGTCCTGGATCTGGCCGAGTCGGCGTACGACACGTACGGCGCCGTCCACGTCCTGTGCAACAACGCGGGCGTCGGCTCGGGCGCCGAGGGCCGGATGTGGGAGCACGAACCGAACGACTGGCAGTGGGCGTTCGCCGTCAACGTGTGGGGCGTCTTCCACGGCATCCAGGCGTTCGTGCCGAGGATGATCAAGTCGAATCAGCCCGGTCATGTCGTCAACACGTCCTCCGGGGACGGCGGTATCGCCCCACTGCCCACCGCCTCCGTGTACGCCGTCACCAAGGCGGCCGTCGTGACGATGACCGAGTCCCTGTACGCCCACCTGAAGGCGGAGCACGCGCGCGTGGGCGCCTCGGTGCTCTTCCCCGGGCCGCACATGCTGCGCACGGGCCTGTGGGAGTCGCACCGCAACCGGCCCGCCCGGTACGCGAAAGAACGCCCCCGTAGGACGCCTTACCGCAGCCTCGACCAGTGGGAGACCGCGATGAAGGAGGCTGGCAAGGAGGTCGCCTTCACGCCCGTCGAGGAGGTCGCCGACCTCGTCGTGGACGGCATCCGCGCGGACCGCTTCTGGATACTCCCCGAGAGCGAGCACAGCGACGCCCAGATCAAGGCCCGGGCGGCCTCGATGCTCGACCGGGCGAACCCGTCGTACCTCGAAAGCTTCATCCTGGACTGAGGGGGCTGTTGTGACCGACCAGGAGCCGTACCTGATCATCTCCTCCGACTGCCACGCCGGGCTGCCCACCGAGGAGTACCGGCCCTATCTGGACGCCCGGTTCCACCGGGACTTCGACGAGTTCCTCGCCGGACGCGACCGGCGCCGCGAGGAGATGACCCGGCTCGGCATCCGCAACGAGGCGTTCGCCGCCAAGTGGTTCCACGACAACGAGGAGGGCCTGCGCGGCGGTTGGGACACCGCGCAACGCCTCAAGGAGCTGGACGGCGACGGGGTGGCCGCCGAGGTGGTCTTCCCGGACGCCGACGCCGTGGACAGCCAGACGGCCGCGCCCTTCGGGGTCGGACTCGGCCTCTCCGGGGACCAGGACCCCGAGTTGGGCATGGCGGGCGCGCAGGCCCACAACCGCTGGCTCGCCGACTTCGTCTCCGAGAACCCCGAACGGCACTGCGGGGTCGCCCTGTTGCCGGTGACGGCCCCTACGGAGAAGGTCGTCGCGGAGATCCACCGCGCCAAGGAGTCGGGCCTCGGCGCCCTGATGATCCCCTCCATGTGGGTCGACAAGGAGCCCTACCACGACCGCCGTTACGACCCGGTGTGGGCTGCCGCCGCCGAGTGCGCGATGCCCGTACTGACCCACTCCGGGGCCGCGCCCCGCCACGAGTACGGCGACCATCTGGGCATCTACGTCAGCGAGGTGACCTGGTGGCCCGCCCGGCCGCTGTGGTTCCTGCTCTGGTCCGGGGTCTTCGAACGCCACCCGGGCCTCAAGTTCGGTGTCGCGGAGTCGGGTTGCTGGTGGCTGCCGAACCAGCTGTGGTTCATGGACCGCCTCTACCTGGGCGCCCACGGAGGCAAGAAGCTCTCGCCGTTCGCCGAGCTGAAACGGCCGCCGAGCGAGTACCTCGACCGGCAGGTCTTCATCTGCGCCACGAACACCAAGCGTCGCGAACTGGCCCAGCGCTACGAGATCGGCGTCGACAACATCCTCTGGGGCAGCGACTTCCCGCACCCCGAGGGCACCTGGCCCGACACGCGCGCGTGGCTGAAGCGCACCTTCCACGACATCCCGGTCGAAGAGACCCGCCGCATGCTGGGCCTCGCGGCGGCCGACGCCTTCGGCTTCGACGTGGCGGCCCTGGAGCCCCTGGCACGCCGGATCGGTCCCACTCCCGCCGAACTCGGCCAGCAGGACGACCAGGAGGCCGTGAGGGCGTCCTGGGCGCGCTCCCGCGAGGTCGGCCGGCACTGGCTGACCGACCACGACTTCCCGGTCCTGGGGGCGACGCCATGACCGCCACAGACCCCATGAGGCCCGCGAGCGAGGACCGGTACACGGTCATCTCGGCGGACTGCCACGCGGGCGCCGATCTCCTCGACTACCGGCCCTACCTGGAGAAGCGCTACCACGACGAGTTCGACGCCTGGGCGGCCACGTACGTCAACCCGTACGAGGACCTGGTCGCCGACACGGCCGACAAGAACTGGAACTCCGCGCGGCGGATCGCGGAGCTGGAGCAGGACGGGATCGTCGCCGAGGTCGTCTTCCCGAACACCGTCCCGCCGTTCTTCCCGTCCGGCTCCCTCATGGCGCCCGCGCCGACGGCCGGGGAGTTCGAGCTGCGCTGGGCCGGCCTGCGCGCCCACAACCGCTGGCTGGCGGACTTCTGCGCGGCCGCGCCGGGCCGGCGGGCGGGTGTCTTCCAGATCCTCCTGAACGACGTCCAGGAGGCCGTCCAGGAGATCCGATGGGCCGTCGAAGCCGGCCTCAGGGGCGGCCTGTTGCTGCCCGGCACCCCACCGGGCTCGGGGCTGCCGGAGCTGTACTCGTCGGCGTACGACCCGATCTGGGACGTCTGCGCGGAACTCGGCGTGCCCGTCAACCACCACGCGGGCTCGGCCGCCCCGCCCCTCGGCGACGAACCGGCCGCCCGCGCGGTGTTCATGGTCGAGACGACATGGTTCTCGCACCGCGCCCTGTGGCACCTGATCTTCGGCGGTGCCTTCCGCCGCCACCCGGACCTGAAACTGGTGCTGACCGAGCAGGGCTCCGGCTGGATACCCGGGGTGCTCGACATGCTGGACTACTACCACGGGCGCCTGGTCGCGGCGGCCACGAAGGCGTCGACCGCGGAGTCCAAGTTCGGCGCGGGGCTCGCCGCCTCGATGGGCAGGGGTCCTTCGGAGGTCTGGCGCGACAACTGCTTCGTAGGAGCCAGTTTCATGCGCCCCCACGAGGTGCCCCTGCGGGACCGCATCGGCATCGAGAAGATCATGTGGGGCAGCGACTACCCGCACGACGAGGGCACTTATCCGTACTCCAGGGAGGGGCTGCGCTTCGCGTACGCGCGCGTGCCGAGCGACGAGGTCGCCGCGATGCTCGGCGGCAACGCGGCCCGCGTGTACGGCTTCGACCTGGACCTCCTCGACCCGATCGCGGCGAAGGTCGGCCCCACGGTGGCCGAGATCGCCGAGCCGCTGGAGGAGCCTCCGGCGGACGCCACGAGCCCGGTGTTCGCGCGAGGGGCGTCGGTACGCGTGTGGTGAGGCCGGGGGTGGAATCCTCCGGGGGTGACTGAAACCAACGGCGGGTCCCATGCCGAGGCGCACGGCGGCAGCCTCGGCTCGCGGCTGAACTGGCTGCGGGCCGCGGTCCTCGGCGCCAACGACGGCATCCTGTCCACCGCCGGTCTCGTCGTCGGCGTGGCCGGCGCCACGGACGACCGCTCGGCGCTGCTGACGGCCGGCCTCGCCGGTCTCCTCGCCGGGTCCATGTCGATGGCGGCGGGGGAGTACGTGTCCGTCTCCACCCAGCGCGACTCGGAGAAGGCCGCACTGGCCCTGGAGAAGCGCGAGTTGAGGGAGCAGCCGGAGGCCGAACTGGAGGAGCTGACCGAACTCCTCCAGGACCGCGGTCTGACCCGTGAGGTGGCCATGGAGGCGGCGGCCCAGCTCACGGAACGCGACGCGCTGCGTGCCCACGCGCGCGTGGAGCTCAACATCGACCCCGACGACCTCACCAACCCCTGGCACGCGGCCTGGGCGAGCTTCCTGTCCTTCACTGTCGGCGCCCTGCTGCCACTCCTGGCGATCGTCCTGCCCCCGGCCGGCTGGCGCCTGGGCGTCACGGTGGTCTCGTCCCTGGCCGCCCTCGTCTTCACCGGCTGGACCAGCGCCCGCCTCGGCGCGGCCGACCCGAGGACGGCGATGGTGCGGAACGTCGCCGGGGGCGTGCTGGCGATGGCGGTGACGTATGGGGCGGGGACGGTGCTGGGGGCGGCGGGCGCGTGACCCGTTGGCGGAGATCGCCAACAAGCAAGCGCGTACCCCAGGAAATACTTGTGGGTAACAACGTCTAGTCGTGACCGATTCGCGGTCCTACGGTTCACCCATGCCGAACCTGCCCGACGCCGTGCTCTGGTCGATACCCGCCTTCGTGCTGCTCACCGTGATCGAGATGATCAGCGTGCGTGTCCACCCCGATGACGACGCGGCGGGCTACGAGGCGAAGGACGCCGCCACGAGCGTCGGCATGGGGCTCGGGAGCCTCGTCTTCGACTTCCTCTGGAAGATCCCGATCGTCGCGGTCTACACCGCGGTCTACGAACTCACGCCGCTGCGCGTACCCGTGCTGTGGTGGACGATCCCGCTGATGCTGCTCGGGCAGGACTTCTTCTACTACTGGTCCCACCGCGGCCACCACGTGATCCGCATCCTCTGGGCCTGTCACGTCGTCCACCACTCCAGCCGCCGTTTCAACCTCACCACGGCCCTGCGCCAGCCCTGGACGACCCTCACGGTGTGGCCGTTCTACGTCCCGCTCGTCGCCCTGGGCGTGCATCCCGCCGCGCTGGCGTTCTGCTCCTCGGTGAACCTCGTCTACCAGTTCTGGATCCACACCGAGCGGATCGACAGGATGCCCCGGTGGTTCGAGTTCGTCTTCAACACGCCGTCCCACCACAGGGTGCACCACGCCTCCCAGGGCGGCTATCTGGACCGCAACTTCGGCGGCATCCTCATCGTCTGGGACCGGCTCTTCGGGTCGTTCGTCCCCGAGGTCGAGCGGCCCGTCTACGGGTTGACGAAGAACATCAACACGTTCAACCCGATCAAGGTCGCCACCCATGAGTACGTCGCCATCGCCAAGGACCTGAAGGCGGCGACCAGTTGGCGTGAGCGCGCCGGACGGGTGTTCCGGGGGCCCGGCTGGCAGCCGACGGTCGCGGTGGAGCAGACCGAGCAGTCCGTGGCCGCGTGAGGGCCTCCCGGGTGCTCCTGGGTGCCTTCGTCCTCGTCACGGTCCTCGACCTCGTCTCCCTCACCGTGGGCTTCCGGGGCGGCCACCTGGTCACCAAGCCGCTGATCGTGCCGCTGCTGGCCGCGTTCGCCGCCCGCGCGGGCGGCCCCCGGCTCCTGGTCGCCGCCCTGCTGTGCGGCTGGGGCGGGGACGTCCTGCTGCTCTCGGACACCGACCACGCGTTCATGGCCGGGATGGCCTCCTTCGCCGCCGGTCACATCTGCTACCTCGTCCTGTTCCGGCGCCAGGGTCCGCCACGCGCGCGTGCGGGTCTGCTCGCCGTCGGCTACGCGGTCGCCCTCGTCACCCTGGTCGTCCTGCTGTGGCCCGACCTGCCGGCCGGCCTCCGTGTCCCCGTCGCCGGCTACAGCACCCTCCTGACCGCCATGGCGTACACCGCGGCCACCAGGCTCGGTCCGGTAGCCGGGCTCGGCGGGGCGCTCTTCGTGCTCTCCGACACCCTCATCGCGACCGGCGTCGCCGACTGGCCGCAACTGCCCCGGCCCGACTTCTGGATCATGCTGACCTACGCGGCGGCACAGTTCCTGCTGGTCCGGGGCGCCCTCGATGCGCGGCCCGCACCGGCGGCGGCGTACCGTGAAGTGCGCTCGACCACCCCCTGAGCGCACCGCACCAGCAGACCAGCGACGAGAAGGACCCTCGCCATGCGCGCCACCACCATCCACGCCCCGTTCGACATGCGCGTGGAGGACGTGCCCGAGCCGATGGTGCAGCTGCCCACCGACGCCGTGGTCCGGGTGCTGCGCGCCTGCATCTGCGGCAGCGACCTGTGGGCCTACCGCGGCGAGGCGGCCCGGCAGCCGGGGCAGCGGATCGGACACGAGTTCCTCGGGATCGTCGAGGAGACCGGCTCCGAGGTGAACGGCGTCAGGGCCGGCGACCTCGTGGTCGCGCCCTTCATGTGGTCCGACGGCGTCTGCGCGTACTGCCGCGAGGGCCTCACCACCTCCTGCGTGCACGGCGGCTTCTGGGGTGCCGTGGGCTACGACGGCGGCCAGGGCGAGGCGGTACGCGTGCCCTTCGCCGACGGCACGCTCGTACGGCTCCCCAAGGAGGCGGCCTCCGACGACCACCTGCTGTCCGCGCTGCTGACGCTGTCGGACGTCATGGGCACCGGCCATCACGCGGCCCTCGGCGCGGGCGCCCGCAAGGGTGCCACCGTCGCCGTCGTGGGCGACGGAGCGGTCGGCCTGTGCGCCGTGCTCGCCGCCAAGCGCCTCGGCGCCGAGCGGATCATCGCCCTCGGCCGCCACAAGACCCGCACGGACATCGCGCGCGCCTTCGGCGCCACCGACGTCGTCGCCGAACGCGGTGAGGCCGCCGTCGAGGCCGTCCGCGAACTCACCCGCGGCCAGGGCGCGCACTCCGTGGTCGAGGCAGTCGGCACCGAGCAGTCCATGCGTACGGCCGTCGACATCACGCGCGACGGCGGCGCCATCGGCTTCGTCGGCGTGCCGCACGGCAGCGGTACCGGCCTCGACCTCGGGGTCATGTTCGACCGGAACATCGCGCTGCGCGGCGGAGTCGCGCCGGTCCGCGCGTACATCCCGGAGCTGCTGCCCGACATCCTGGACGGTGCCATCGACCCGTCGCCGGTCTTCGACCTGACGGTCGGCCTGGAGGGCGTACCCGACGGCTACAAGGCGATGGACGAGCGCACGGCCCTGAAGGTGCTGGTCGTCAACAGTTGATCGACGCCGAGTTGATCAATGCCGGAGCCGGTCAACACTGGATTCGATCAATGCCAGCGGATCGGCACCGGCAAGGCCGTCAACAGTCCGGAGAGCACGACCACCACCCCCAGGACGACGACCTCGGCCCGCGCGGGTGAGCAGGCGGCCAGCGGATCGGTGGCCCGCCGCAGCCGGTGGCGTGCCCACAGCGCGAGTACGGCGACGGTGGCGACGAGCAGCACCTTGGCGAGCAGGGTGCGCCCGTACGCCGTCGTCGTCAGCTGGTCCAGGATCGTGCCGGCCGGCATCCTGCGCAGCGAACTCCACACCCCCGTCGCGGTGATCGCGGCGAGCAGCACGGCGGCCACGCGCGCGTAGAGGCCCAACAGCGCGGCGCCCGCCTCGGAATCCCGCCACTGCCGCAACGTCCGCAGCGCGTGCAGCAGCCCGCCGACCCACAGCGCCGCGCACGTCAGATGCACCGCAGTCAGCTCCGAGCCGACCAGCGGACTGTGCTCGCCCACCGGGTGCGCGCGCAGCGCCTCCGCGAGGACCACGGCGGCAAGGGGCCACACCTGCACGGCGGGCCGACGCGACCGGGCGCACAGGGCCGCCACGGCGAACGCGTTGACCTCCAGGAGCGCGAGTTTGCCGTCGCGGGACTGGTAGAGGCCGCCGACGTCGATCTCGGCGAAGCTGTGCGGCACCAGATTGCCCGTCGCCACGACCGACGCGAGTCCCAGCGCGGCGACGAAACCGGCACCGGCCGCGTACAGGGCCCAACTCCGGGGGCCGTTCGGGGGAGCGCCGGGCACCGTGCGCGCCAGCCGGTTCACGAACAACTCGCCGAGCGGCACGCACAGTGCGCCGAACAGCACCGCCCGCAGCAGCGCGATCCCGCCGACACCGGGCGCGGCGGCCTCCCCGGTGTCGTGCAGCGCGGCGGACGGTCCCAGTAGCGGGATCAGCGCGGCGAGCAGCACCAGGGCCAGTACGGCGACGGCCCGGCGCGTACCGGGGCGCCGCCCGGGGCCACTGGTGTCGGCCGCTTCGACAGTCGGTCGTATCAAGGTCACCCCAAGATCTTCACCAGCCGTCACAGAACCGGGCAAGTGCAACAAAACAACTGGCGGAACCGGATTCCGCTCATAGGTACGTTTCCGTCCCGCCCCCGGATCAAGCCCAACGAGCCGGGTCCGTGCCCCAACGACCCGGTGGGCGCGCCCAGTTCGCGGGCCCGCCGACGAAGGAGACCGGCGACAGCGCGTGCCGCAGCCGCCCGATACCGCTGCCGGTCTCGACCAGCCAGGCATCCGGCTGGTTGTACGCCGTCCCGCTCGGCTCGCTCCCGCTCAGCGATTCGCCCGCTCCTCCGGCTGTCAGCCAGGCCGCCGTCCGTGCCAGCGCCAGCCGCAGCACGAGCCCGCGGTCCTGCTCCGACCGGTCCGTCAACGCCCGCAGTACCGAGGCCGCCAGCAGATACCCGGTCCCGTGGTCGAGGGCCTGCGCGGGCAGCGCCCCGGGCCGCCCTGGCGACCCCTCGGTGGCGGCGATGCCGGTGGCGACCTGCACCAGGCTGTCGAACCCGCGCCGCCCGCCCCACGGCCCGTACACGCCCCACGCCGACAACTGCGCCACGATCAGCCCGGGCCGGCGGCCGGCCAACGTCTCGGGGGAGAGCCCGAACCGGTCCAGAGCCCCCGGACGGTACCCGGTGACGACCACATCGGCCTGCCCGAGCAGTTCCTCGAAGGCCCGCCGGTCGGCCGCCAGGCCGAGATCCAGCCGCGTCGACCGCTTCCCGAAACCGGTGTCCGCGTGCGCGTCGGGATCCTCCGGCAACTGCGGGGCGTCCACGCGCAGTACGTCCGCTCCCAGCAGCGCCAGCGTGCGGGTGGCGACCGGGCCCGCGATCACCCGGGTCAGATCGAGCACCCGCACTCCGGCGGCGGGCAGCAGCGGATCGCCGTCGAGCGGCGGCAGCGCACGCGCGCGTGCTGCGTCGAGCCGCGCGCGCTCGACGAGAGGCCGCCCGGCCGCCGCGACTCCCTGGGGGTGCCCGCCCCACTCCGCCGCCGTCCGCAGCGCGACCGCGAGGCCTCCGGCGCCGTACACGGTCTCCTCCACCTCCGAGGCGGACCGTTCGGCGAGCACGGCGGCCACGTCCTCCACGGAGGCGTCACCCGGCAGCCGCAACGCCCCCAGCAGTCGTGCCCGGTGGTGCGGATAGTTCGCGTGGGTGCGGACCCAGCCGTCGGCCGTCCGCCAGAACCGCGACAGCGGCGCGAAGGAGACCGGCGCCCGCCCGTCGATCAGCAGATGCCGCTCACTGACGAACGCCGTGGCGACGGCCCCGTCGTCCACCAGCACCCCGGGCACCTCCGCGCGCCCGGCCCGCCGCGCCCCCAGCTCGGCGGCGGCCAGCGCGCACGCTCCCACGCAGGCCCGCGCCAACTCCCGTACGGGAAGCCGCGCTTCGAGCGCCCCTCGGCGCGCGACGGTCGAGATACGCGGGACCAGGGCGGGATCGCCACCCAGCGCGGCCCATGCCACCTTGATGTCAGTCATGACTGCACTATGCAGTATTGATTCAATCAATATGTCTGCGGTGGCGATGCAGACATGAACGGGCCGGGCGGAGATCCTCCAGATCCGCCCGGCCCGCATCAACTGCATCAACAGCGAGAACAGATACCCGCTACTTGACCGCCCGCAGCGCGTTCACGATGCCGAACCCGTAGAAGCCGTTGACCCGCTTGCCACCGACGCAGGTCGCGTCCGCGATGCCGTCGCCGTTGGTGTCGTAGACGTCGGTCGGGCAGCCCGGGTTGTCCGCCTCGGCCTTCAGCAGCGCCTGCAACTGGGCCGGAGAGGCGTGCGGGTGCGTGGACTTCAGCAGCGCGGCCACGGCGGCGACGTGCGGGGTCGCCATCGACGTGCCCTGGAGGTAGCCGTACGTGTTGTTCGGCAGCGTGGACAGGATGCGGCCGTTCTTCGACGGGGTGTCCGGGATCTGCCGGGAGTCCCCGCCCGGCGCCGACACGTCGATCACGCCCTTGCCGTAGCTGGAGAAGTACGACTTGGCCTTCGTGACGCCGACCGAACTCACGGTCACGACACCCGGCAGCTGGGTCGGTACGTCGAAGCACTCGTGCGGGTCGACCGTGCGGGTCACCGCGGTGGAGTCGTCGGGGCTGGAGTCGTCGACCAGGGCGTGGGAGTCGAGGTCGTCGTTGGAGTTGCCGGCCGCGGCGACATTGAGCGTGCCCTTGCTCTGGGCGTACAGCTGGGCCCTGTTGACCGCGTCGACAATGGCACGTTGATCGGGGTCGTCCATGCAGTTGTACAGCCAAGGATCAACGTAGTAGCTGTTGTTGGTGATCTCCACGCCGTGATCCGCGGCGAACACAAAGGCGCAGACCACGCTCTCCGGGTAGAACAGCTGGGTCGAGTCCGGCTCGGCCACGGTGATCCCGGAGACCTTCACGCCCGGCGCGACCCCCGCTACACCGATGCCGTTGCGGGCGGCGGCGATCTCACCCGCGACATGCGTGCCGTGGTAGTGGGCGGAGTCCACGGGGCGCCAGGAGCCGTATGTCGTGTCCGCCTTGCCGCCCACGCAGTTCGCGGACTGCGAGGGGGAGAAGTTCGGGGCGATGTCCGGGTGGGTGTCGTCGACGCCGACGTCGATGACGGCGACCGTCACGCTCTTGCTGCCCGGGTTGATCTTCGCGGCCTTGTCGGCGCCGATCGCGGGCAGGTCCCACTGGTCGGCTTCGAGGGGCTCGCTGTCACCGGCCGCGGCGGAGGCCTTCGTCGTCTTCGCGGCCTGCTCCTTGGACAGGTACTGCACCGCGCCCTCGTCCGTCGTCGAGGCGAGGCTCAGCGGCGCGGTCCGCGTGGCACCGGCCGACTGCACACCGGGCACCTTGCGGATGATCAGCCCGAAGTCGGGGTTCGCCGAGTGCACGACGATCACGCCGATCTGCTCGTACGTCTCCACGATGCTGCCGCCGGCCGCATTGATCGCCTTCTTGACCGTGTTGATCGTCCGGTGGTCCAGCCGGGTGTTGACCACATACGAGAGGTTCGGCGCGTCGGCGGTCTGCGCGGTGGTCTCCGTGATCGGGACCGCCGAAGCCGCAGACGGGAGGAAACCGAGCGAGGCGGTCAGCGACAGCACGACCGGTACGGCGAGGGCGAGCCGGTGTCTGGGGCGCAGATGAGCCATGGGATCTCCACATCATCCGGAAACGAAAAGGCCCGAGACGTGATGCCTCCCGGGCAGGTACATGACGAGTGGTGCCAGCTGAAGTTATCTCCCGCGAGGGCTGGCCAGCAATGACTTCCCAAAGGCGAGTCCTGAAAGAAGTCAAAGGAGTTGAACCGGTCCACGCGTGGCGCCGTGACCTTGGGCAGGAAGCGCCAGCAGGATCGGGGACCTTCCCTCGATATCACTTAGGGGAGTCGCCCGATCACTCCTGGTGGCGTGATCCGTAGGTCTGTGAGGTCGCAACCAGCATGTCCGCAACGCGAGGAGACACCGTGGCCACCGAGACACCACCGCCCTCGAAAGCCGAACGAAAACTCCCCAGTACCGAGGAGTTCGAACAGGTCCAGGAGAGCGCGGAGTTCGCCGAACTGCGCCGCGCCCACCGCTCCTTCGCCTTCCCGCTGACCGTCGCCTTCATCGCCTGGTATCTCCTGTACGTCCTGCTGTGCAACTACGCGGACGACTTCATGGACACCAAGGTCGTCGGCAACATCAACGTCGCCCTCGTCCTGGGCCTCGGCCAGTTCCTCACCACATTCCTCATCGCCTGGTGGTACGCGCGGTACTCCGCCGCGAAGCTCGACCCCAAGGCCGAAGCCATCAAGTCCCGGATGGAGGGCGGCGCATGAGCCCCGCGATCACCCTGGCCGCCGGCGAGGCGAGCCAGCACCGGCCGCTGATCATCACCCTGTTCGCGGTCTTCGTCGCCGCGACGCTCGTCATCACCGTCTGGGCGGGCCGCCAGACCAAGAGCGCCGCCGACTTCTACGCCGGCGGCCGGCAGTTCACCGCCTTCCAGAACGGCCTGGCCGTCTCCGGCGACTACATGTCCGCCGCGTCCTTCCTCGGCATCGCCGGCGCCATCGCCCTCTTCGGGTACGACGGCTTCCTGTACTCGATCGGCTTCCTGGTCGCCTGGCTGGTCGCCCTGCTCCTGGTGGCCGAACCGCTGCGCAACTCCGGCCGCTACACCATGGGCGACGTCCTCGCCTACCGCATGCGCCAGCGGCCCGTCCGTACGGCGGCCGGCACCTCCACCATCGTGGTGTCGATCTTCTACCTGCTGGCCCAGATGGCCGGCGCGGGCGTCCTGGTCTCCCTGCTCCTCGGCATCACATCCGACGCGGGCAAGATCGGCATCGTCGCCCTGGTCGGCGTCCTGATGATCGTGTACGTCACCATCGGCGGCATGAAGGGCACCACCTGGGTCCAGATGGTCAAGGCATGCCTGCTCATCGCCGGCGCCCTGCTGCTGACCTTCCTGGTGATGCTCAAGTTCAACTTCAACGTCTCCGACCTGCTCGGCAAGGCCGCCGACAACAGCGGCAAGGGCTCCGCGTTCCTGGACCCCGGTCTCAAGTACGGCGCCACGGGTACGACCAAGCTGGACTTCATCTCCCTGGGCCTCGCCCTGGTCCTCGGCACCGCGGGTCTGCCGCACATCCTGATCCGCTTCTACACGGTGCCCACCGCCAAGGCCGCCCGTAAGTCGGTCAACTGGGCCATCGGCCTCATCGGCGCCTTCTACCTGATGACCCTGGCCCTCGGCTTCGGCGCCGCGGCACTGATCAAACCCGACGAGATCATCGCGTCCAACAAGGCGGGCAACACGGCGGCCCCCCTCCTGGCCCTCCATCTGGGCGGGGTCGACTCCAACTGGGGCGCCATCCTCCTGGCGAGCATCTCGGCGGTCGCCTTCGCCACGATCCTCGCGGTCGTCGCCGGCCTCACTCTGGCCTCGTCCTCGTCCTTCGCCCACGACATCTACGCCAACGTCATCAAGCGGGGACAGGCGACGGAGAAACAGGAGATGGCCGCCGCCCGGTACGCCACGGTCGGCATCGGCGCCGTCTCCATCCTCCTCGGCGCCCTCGCCCGCGACCTGAACGTCGCCGGCCTGGTCGCCCTCGCCTTCGCGGTCGCCGCCTCCGCCAACCTCCCGACGATCCTCTACAGCCTCTTCTGGAAGCGCTTCACCACTTCCGGGGCCCTGTGGTCGATCTACGGCGGCCTCGTCACCGCGGTCGGCCTGGTCCTGTTCTCGCCGGTCGTCTCCGGCAAACCCGCCTCGATGTTCCCGGACGTCGACTTCCACTGGTTCCCCCTGGAGAACCCCGGCATCATCTCCATCCCGGTCGGCTTCCTGCTGGGCTGGCTCGGCACGATCCTCTCCAAGGAGGAGCCCGACACCGCCAAGTACGCGGAGCTGGAGGTACGGTCCCTGACCGGCACCGGAGCCCACTGAGCCCCGCTGAGTCCCTCGTAGTTCCCCCCACGCCGACGGCCGCGTCGTAGATCCCTACGACGCGGCCCCGTCGTACCTCGTGGGATCGGGCCGCTCTCGTTGTCAGAGGTGTCGCGTAGGCTCGCAGGTGTCGGAAAACATGCGATCCGAATCGAGGGAGGAGGCCCACGTGCTCATCGACACCTATGGCCGAGTGGCCACCGACCTGAGGGTTTCGCTGACCGACCGGTGCAACCTCCGGTGTACGTACTGCATGCCCGAGGAGGGCCTGCAGTGGCTGGCGAAGCCCGACCTGCTCACGGACGACGAGATCGTCCGCCTGATAGACATCGCGGTCACCTCCCTCGGTATCGAGGAGGTCCGCTTCACCGGCGGCGAGCCGCTGCTGCGCCCCGGCCTGGTCGGCATCGTCGAGCGGGTCGCGGCCCTGGAGCCCCGCCCCCGGATGTCCCTCACCACCAACGGCATCGGCCTCAAGCGCACGGCGACCGCCTTGAAGAAGGCCGGTCTGGACCGGGTCAACGTCTCCCTGGACACCCTGCGCGCGGACGTCTTCAAGACCCTCACCCGCCGCGACCGCCACCAGGACGTCCTCGACGGCCTCGAAGCCGCCCGCGAAGCCGACCTGACCCCGGTCAAGGTCAACTCGGTCCTGATGCCGGGACTCAACGCCGACGAGGCTCCGGACCTCCTGTCCTGGGCCGTGGCGCACGACTACGAACTGCGCTTCATCGAGCAGATGCCCCTGGACGCCCAGCACGGCTGGAAGCGCGAGGGCATGGTCACCGCCGGCGACATCCTCGCCTCCCTCCGCACCCGCTTCGAGCTGACCCCCGAAGGCACGGACGAGCGCGGCTCGGCCCCGGCCGAGCGCTGGATCGTGGACGGCGGCCCGCACCGCGTGGGCGTCATCGCCTCGGTCACCCGCCCGTTCTGCGGAGCCTGCGACCGCACGCGCCTGACCGCCGACGGCCAGATACGCAACTGCCTGTTCGCCCGCGAGGAGACCAGCCTCCGTGACGCCCTGCGCACCGGCGCCCCGGACGAGGAGCTGGCCCGCATCTGGCGCCAGGCGATGTGGGGCAAGAAGGCGGGCTCGGGCCTGGACGACCCGTCGTTCCTCCAGCCGGACCGCCCGATGTCGGCGATCGGCGGCTGAGCAGCGGTCGTAGACGAGTGGACGAAGGGGCTCTGACGAGACTTCGAACGGGCCCTACGGGGCCTCGGGCGCTTCCCAGTCCTCGAACTTGACGACGTCCTTCAGGAAGCCCCGCACACCGAGGAACTGGGACAGGTGCTCGCGGTGCTCCTCGCACGCGAGCCACGTCTTGCGCCGCTCCGGCGTGTGGACCTTCGGGTTGTTCCACACGAGGACCCACACGGCGTCGGCGCGGCAGCCCTTCGCGGAGCAGATGGGTGTCTCGTCACTCACGGGAACTCACGGAATTCGTCTCACAGATGCGCTGAAAAGGCGACGCCGAGCAGCCACGGGGGGAGCTGCCCGGCGTCGGTCTGTCGCTCCGACGGGGGATGCGGAGCGCGTACGAAGTATGTCACGGGTGACCGGTCGCCCGGCACCGGAACAACATGATTGATCTGAGCTTTTCTTGAGCTTGGTGCGGAGCCGACTTCCGTTTATGGCACGTTCGGCATGGTCACGACCGGGCCTACGACTCGCCCCGCGCACCGGGTGTCGGCTCGGGCACGACCTCTTCCGGGACGGGTTCCGCGACCCTCTCGTCCGACCGCGGCGGCATGATCATCGGCCGCAGCGGCGCGGTGACGAACGTCGACGGCAGACCGGGCGCGTTCTCCCGCCCGGCGTTCGCGATCACCACGGCGACATAGGGGAGAAGCACACCGAGCACCAACGCGACGATCGCGACGTGCCGTTCGACGTTCCACAGGGAACAGGCGAGAATCACCGACACCGTACGGATCGACATCGAGATGACGTACCGGCGCTGCCGACCGCGGATGTCCTCCGCGAGTCCCGTCCGGGCTCCGGTGATCCGGAACACCTGGGCGTTGCCTTCGCCGTGCAGCTTCCGCATCACATTCCACCATCCGCCCGCATCGGACTCTCCCCGGCCCGCGACCCCGGTTCGCACCCGATCCGGGAACCGGGCCCCGACACCACCAACGTTACGCCGCGCCTGCGCCGCCTTCGAGACCGGGGCACCCCGGGTCAGGGCGAGCAACCTGCGCCGTACCACGTACGGCCCTACCCGACATGCGGCGTACGGCGACCGGGCCCACACTTGGCGTAATGCTCACGTCGAGCCGTACAAGGAGGCAGCCATGGGCTGGTTGTGGGCGATCATCGTGGGATTCGTGCTGGGCCTGATCGCGAAGGCGATCATCCCGGGCAAGCAGCACAGTCCGCTCTGGCTGACCACCATCTGCGGCATTCTCGGCGCCATCGTCGGCAACGCGATCGCCCGCGCGGCCGGCGTCGACGCGACCAGCGGCATCGACTGGAGCCGCCACGCGTTCCAGCTCATCGCCGCGATCATCATCGTCTTCGTGGTCGACATGGCCTACATGGCCACGATCGGCAAGAACAAACAACGAGCCTGACATCCCTACGGCGAAGGGGCGGCCTCCCGAACCGGGAAACCGCCCCTACGTCATGCGCTCACGCGCCCGTGACCTCCACGGCCGCCAGATTCTTCTTGCCCCGCCGTAGCACCAGCCACCGCCCATGGAGGAGATCCTCCGTGCCCGGCACGGCATCCTCCGCGGCGACCTTCACGTTGTTCACGTAGGCCCCGCCCTCCTTCACGGTCCGCCGCGCCGCGGACTTGCTCGCCACCAGGCCGACCTCGGTGAACAGGTCGACGACCGGGCCGAGTTCGGCGACCTGGACGTGCGGCAGCTCGGAGAGGGACGCGGCGAGCGTCTTCTCGTCGAGCTCCGCCAGCTCGCCCTGCCCGAAGAGGGCCCGGGACGCGGCGGTCACCGCGGCCGTCTGCTCGGCGCCGTGCACCAGCGTCGTCAGCTCCTCGGCGAGCGCGCGCTGCGCGGCACGCGCCTGCGGACGCTCCTCGGTCTGGCGCTCCAGCTCCTCGATCTCCTCGTGGGACCTGAAGCTGAAGATGCGCAGGAACTTGGAGACGTCCCGGTCGTCCGCGTTCAGCCAGAACTGGTAGAAGGCGTACGGCGTGGTCATCTCGGGGTCGAGCCAGACCGTGCCGGACTCCGTCTTGCCGAACTTGGTGCCGTCGGCCTTGGTGATCAGCGGGGTGCCCAGCGCGTGCACCGCGGCCTCCGGGTCGACCCGGTGGATCAGGTCGGTGCCCGAGGTGAGGTTGCCCCACTGGTCGCTGCCGCCGGTCTGGAGCGTGCAGCCGTGCCTGCGGTAGAGCTCCAGGAAGTCCATGCCCTGGAGGATCTGGTAGCTGAACTCGGTGTAGCTGATGCCCGCGTCGGAGTTGAGCCGCCGGGAGACGGCCTCCTTCGCGATCATCTTGTTGACCCGGAAGTGCTTGCCGATGTCCCGCAGGAACTCGATGGCCGACAGACCCTGCGTCCAGTCCAGGTTGTTGACCATGATCGCGGCGTTCGGGCCCTCGAAGTCCAGCAGCGGGGCGATCTGCGCGCGCAGCCGCTCGACCCACTGGGCCACGACGTCCGGCGAGTTCAGCGTCCGCTCCGCGTTCGGCTTCGGGTCGCCGATCAGGCCCGTGGCACCGCCGACCAGGCCGAGCGGACGGTTGCCCGCCTGCTGGATCCGGCGCATGGTCAGGATCTGCACGAGGTTGCCGAGGTGCAGGCTGGGCGCGGTCGGGTCGAAACCGCAATAGAACGTGACGGGACCGTCCGCGAACGCCTTGCGCAATGCGTCCTCGTCAGTGGAGAGGGCGATGAGCCCCCGCCACTGCAGTTCGTCGACGATGTCCGTCACGGTTCTCGTATCTCCTTGGGATGGTCTCGCGAGTCAGGTACGAGGTTATACGCCCTGACTGACAGAGCTCATATTGAAGTCCGGCACCCGCAGCGCGGGCATCGCAGCCCTAGTGAACCAGTCGCTCCATTCCCTCGGCAGCGTCTTTTCCGTCCGCCCCGCCTCGGTGGCCCGCCCGAGCAGATCCACCGGCGACTCGTTGAACCGGAAGTTGTTCACCTCGCCCGCCACCTCGCCGTTCTCGACGAGGTAGACGCCGTCCCGGGTGAGCCCGGTGAGCAGCAGGGTCGCCGGGTCGACCTCGCGGATGTACCAGAGGCAGGTGAGCAGCAACCCGCGCTCGGTGCTCGCGACCATCTCCTCCAGGGAGCGGTCCTCGCCCCCGCTCAGGATCAGGTTGTCGATCGACGGCGCCACCGGCAGCCCGGTCAGCCCCGCGCTGTGCCGACTGGTGAGCAGGTGCTGCAACTCGCCCTCGCGCACCCAGTCCGTGGCCGTCAGCGGCAGCCCGTTGTCGAACACCGACTGGTCGCCGCCGGAGGTGTGCGCGAGCACGAACGGGGCGGATTCCAGACCTGGTTCGTTCGGGTCGCTGCGCAGCGTCAGCGGCAGTTCGGTGAGCTTCTCGCCGACGCGGGTGCCACCGCCCGGCTTGGAGAACACCGTGCGGCCCTCGACCGCGTCCCGCCCCGACGCCGACCACATCTGGTAGATCAACAGATCCGCTACGGCCGTGGGCGGCAGCAGCGTCTCGTACCGCCCGGCGGGCAGCGCGATCTTCCGCTCGGCCCAGCCCAGTCGTACGGCCAACTCGGCGTCCAGGGCCGCCGGGTCGACGTCCTTGAAGTCCCGGGTCGAGCGGCCGGCCCAGGCCGAGCGCGTGCGGTCCGGGGACTTGGCGTTCAGCTCCAGCGTGCCGTTGGGCTGGTCGTGGCGCAGACGCAGCCCGGTCGACGTGCCGAGGTAGCTGGTGACCAGCTCGTGGTTGGCGAAGCCGTACAGCTCGCGACCGCCCGCACGCGCGCGTGCGAACGATTCGCCGAGGGCCGGCGCGAAGTCGGTGAACACGGAGGACGAGGTCTCTGCGGGCGCGTCCGTGAAGTCGGGCGACTGCGCCACACCCGTGACCAGCGGCTGCGCGTCCTCGGCGGGCGCGGCACCGCGCGCGGCGGCCTCGGCGGCCCGGACCAGTGGCTCCAGCTCCTCCAGGGTGACGGCTGACCGGGACACGACCCCCGAGGCGGTGCCCTCCTTGCCGTCGACGGTCGCGATGACGGTGAGCGTGCGCCCGCGCGTGACGCCGTTCGTGGTCAGCGCGTTGCCCGCCCAGCGGAGGTTGGCGGTCGAGTGCTCGTCGGCGATGACGACACAGCCGTCGGCCCGGGAGAGTTCGAGGGCGCGCTCGACGATCTCGTGCGGCTTGTTCGTACGAGGACTCATCGACCGGCCTCCTGCGTGGTGTTGAGGATGTTGACGCCCGTGAACAGTGCAGACGGGCAGCCGTGCGAGACCGCCGCGACCTGGCCCGGCTGGGCCTTGCCGCAGTTGAAGGCACCGCCCAGGACGTAGGTCCCCGGACCGCCGACGGCCGCCATGGACCCCCAGAAGTCGGTGGTCGTCGCCTGGTACGCGACGTCCCGCAGCTGTCCGGTGATCCGCCCGTTCTCGATCTTGAAGAAGCGTTGCCCGGTGAACTGGAAGTTGTACCTCTGCATGTCGATCGACCACGACCGGTCGCCGACCACGTAGATCCCGCGGTCGACCCCGCCGATCAGATCCTCCGTGGACAGCCCCGCCGGATCCGGCTGCAACGACACATTGGCCATGCGCTGCACCGGCACATGCCCGGGGGAGTCGGCGTACGCGCAGCCGTTGGAGCGGTCGAAGCCGGTCAACTTGGCGATGCGGCGGTCGAGTTGGTAGCCGACCAGGGTGCCGTCCTTGACGAGGTCCCAGGACTGGCCCTCGACGCCCTCGTCGTCGTAGCCGATGGTGGCGAGGCCGTGTTCGGCGGTGCGGTCGCCGGTGACGTTCATCCGCTCGGAGCCGTACTTGAGCTTGCCGAGCTTGTCGAAGGTGGCGAAGGACGTGCCGGCGTAGGCGGCCTCGTAGCCGAGCGCGCGGTCCAGTTCGGTGGCGTGGCCGATGGACTCGTGGATCGTCAGCCAGAGGTTGGACGGGTCGACGACGAGGTCGTAGAGGCCGGCCTCGACGCTCGGGGCGCGCATCTTCTCGGCGAGCAGTTCGGGGATCCGCGCCAGCTCCTCGTCCCAGTCCCAGCCGGTACCCGTGAGGTACTCCCAGCCGCGGCCCACGGGCGGCGCGATGGTGCGCATCGAGTCGAACTCGCCGCTCGACTCGTCGACCGACACCGCGTTCAGCTGCGGGTGCAGCCGGACGCGCTGCTGGGTGGTCACGGTCCCCGCGGTGTCGGCGTAGAACTTGTTCTCGTGCACGGTGAGCAGCGACGCGTCCACGTGGTTGACGCCGTCCGCCGCGAGCAGCCGGGCGCTCCAGTCCGCCAGCAGCCCCGCCTTCTCCTCGTCGGGCACGGAGAACGGATCGATCTCGTACGAGGAGATCCACGTCCGCTCCTCGTGCACGGGTTCGGCGGCCAGCTCGACGCGCTCGTCCGACCCGGCCGCCTTGATCACCTGGGCGGAGAGCTTCGCCATCGCGACCGCCTGCGAGGCGACCTTCGCGGCGGCGTCGAGACTCAGGTCGACGCCCGACGCGAACCCCCAGGTGCCGCCGTGCACGACCCGCACCGCGTACCCGAGGTCGGTGGTGTCCGACGTACCGGCCGGCCGGGCGTCCCGCAGCCGCCAGGACGCGCTGCGCACCCGCTCGAACCGGAAGTCCGCGTGCTCCGCCCCGAGCGCACGCGCGCGTGCCAGCGCGGCGTCGGCCAGGGCGCGTAGGGGAAGCGCCGTGAAGGCTTCGTCGATGGAATGAGGCACGGAGGTCTCCCTGCTGTCGTGGCCTGTGGAGTCCGATCATGTCGCGCGGACAGGTGCGGGGACCACACGTTTCCGCTCGGCGTCGGCACTTTCTGTAGAGACCCGACAGCGAGTCCTCTAAGCCACTGTCGATGCCCGATTGTCCCGTGGCGCGGGCCGACCGATAGGTTTTTGGCAAGGCCGTCTGTCAACCAGGGTGTACCGGGCAGGCGCACAGGACAGCTATCGAAAGGGTGATCCGTTGAGCCGCTCGGTTCTCGTCACCGGAGGCAACCGGGGCATCGGCCTCGCCATCGCCCGTGCGTTCGCCGACGCCGGCGACAAGGTCGCGATCACGTACCGCTCGGGTGAGCCGCCGGCCGCCCTTCTTGAATTGGGCTGCCTGGCCGTCAAGTGCGACATCACCGACACCGAGCAGGTGGAGCAGGCCTACAAGGAGATCGAGGCCGAGCACGGCCCCGTCGAGGTCCTGGTCGCCAACGCGGGCGTCACCAAGGACACGCTCCTGATGCGCATGTCCGAGGAGGACTTCACCTCGGTCCTCGACACCAACCTCACCGGCACCTTCCGCGTCGTCAAGCGCGCCAACCGCGGCATGCTGCGCGCCAAGAAGGGCCGCGTCGTCCTCATCTCGTCGGTCGTCGGCCTGCTGGGCGGCGCGGGCCAGGCGAACTACGCGGCCTCCAAGGCGGCCCTGGTCGGCTTCGCGCGCTCGCTCGCCCGTGAGCTGGGCTCGCGCAACATCACCTTCAACGTCGTCGCGCCCGGCTTCGTCGACACCGACATGACCAAGGTGCTCAGCGACGAGCAGCGCGAGAACATCGTGAAGCAGGTGCCGCTCGGCCGTTACGCGCAGCCCGAGGAGGTCGCCGCGACGGTGCGGTTCCTCGCCTCGGACGACGCCTCGTACATCACTGGAGCCGTCATCCCTGTTGACGGCGGACTGGGAATGGGTCACTGATCACCATGAGCGGAATTCTCGAGGGCAAGCGTGTCCTGATCTCCGGTGTGCTGCTGGAGTCCTCCATCGCCTTCCACGCCGCCAAGCAGGCCCAGGAGCAGGGCGCGGAGATCATCCTGACCGCGTTCCCGCGGCCCACGCTGACCGAGCGCATCGCCAAGAAGCTTCCCAAGCCCACCAAGGTCATCGAGCTGGACGTCACCAACGGCGAGCACCTGGCGCGCCTCGCCGACGTAGTGGGCGAGGAGCTGGGTGGCCTGGACGGCGTCGTGCACTCCATCGGGTTCGCGCCGCCGGACGCGCTCGGCGGCAACTTCCTGAACACGCCGTTCGAGTCGGTCGCCACGGCGATGCACGTCTCGGCGTTCTCCCTGAAGTCGCTGACCATGGCCTGCCTGCCGCTGATGCAGAACGGCGGCTCGGTCGTCGGCCTCACTTTCGACGCGTCCTTCGCGTGGCCGCAGTACGACTGGATGGGCCCGGCCAAGGCCGCCCTTGAGGCCACCAGCCGCTACCTCGCCCGCGACCTGGGCAAGCAGAACATCCGCTGCAACCTCGTCTCCGCGGGCCCGCTCGGCTCGATGGCCGCCAAGTCCATCCCGGGCTTCAGCGAGCTGGCCGCCGTGTGGGACAACCGCTCCCCCCTGGAGTGGGACCTCAACGACCCGGAGCCGGCCGGCAAGGCCATCGTCGCCCTCCTGAGCGACTGGTTCCCGAAGACCACGGGCGAGATCGTCCACGTGGACGGCGGCCTGCACGCCATCGGTGCGTGACGCTGCCGCCGCATTCTGCATGAGGGCCCGCACCGCAGAGGTGCGGGCCCTCGTCGTGTCACCCGTTCGGCCCCTCAGGCCGGGCGGGGAGGGCACACAACTGCGCACTCTGGATTACGCGTTCACCACGCGATTCCCTCCCCAGCACCACCGAGGAGGTTCCCCTTGTGCGCCTGTCCCGCAGCCTGGCCTCAGTGACCGCCGCCGTCGCGCTCGTCATCTCCCTGGCGTACGAGGCGATGCCCCACGCGCGCGTGGAGGCACGAAAACCGGCCGCCGCCCCCCAGCTGTTCGGCGCCGCGTGCCGCACCATCGTCCACGGCTCGCACGTGATCGCGTACTGCCACAACCCGTACCCCCAGACCGACCGCGTCGCCCTGCACATCGAGTGCGACCGCTGGTGGGACATCGACAGCGACGGCACCGGGATCGACGCCGGCCCGGCGCAGACCGTACGGCTGGCCGGCCGCTGCTGGGAGGACGTCCGCGCGGTGTGGGTCAGCCACCAGAAGCGGGCGAGTTGAGGCCCTCGGGAGCAGCCGGGCCGAGCCGCCCCGGACGGCACAGGAACGGATAGCCCGCGGCCTCCGCCGCGGCCCCCCGCGCGTCACCCGCGCGGATCGCGTCCACGAGCCGCGTGTGGTCCATGTACGACTCCGGAGTCAGCTCCTCGCCGACGTCCGCGCGCAGCCAGTCCCGCAGCACCTCGCCCAGGTCGGCGTACATCGCCGTCATGACGTCGTTGTGGGAAGCGGCCACCACGGCCAGGTGCAGGGTCGCGTCGGCCGCCACGAAGGCCTCCGCGTCCCCAGACGCCCACGCCTCCTCGCGCCGCACGAGCAGGGCGTCCAGCTGCTTGAGGTCCTTCTCGGTGCGCCGCTCGGCCGCCAGCTGCGCCGCCGCCGACTCCAGGGTGGAGCGCAGTTCGGCGATGTGCCGGGGGTCGGCGTCCGCGAACCGGCGGTGCATCACGCCCGCCAGCTCACTGGTCGCCACGACATAGGTGCCGGAGCCCTGGCGGATGTCCAGCAGACCGTTGTGCGCGAGCGCGCGGACGGCCTCGCGGACCGTGTTGCGGGCGACCCCGAGCTGCTCGACCAGCTCCGGCTCGGTCGGGATCCGGGAGCCGACCGGCCACTCGCCCGAGGTGATCTCGTTCCGCAGCGCGGCGATGACCTGCTCGGACAGCGCCGAACGACGGGGGTGGCTCAGAGGCATGGCACACCTTTGCATGTGCGGGGCGGGAGAAGGCCACCCGGGGATGGACAACCAATCATCCCATGATTCTATGATGGACGGCATGGCGAGCGAGGAAACCCGGACACCGAGGTCCACGACGACGAACACCGGCGGCCCGGCCGTGAGCGACCCTGCGACACCGGGCGGAGGACCGTCCACGCGCGCGTGGACGACGCGTCTGGTCGTCGTCGGCATCGTGCTCGCCGCGCTGAACCTCCGTCCCGCCATCACCAGCCTCGGCGCCCTCCTCGAAGAGGTGCGCGACGGCCTCGGCATGAGCGGCAGCGTCGCCGGACTGCTCACCTCCGTGCCCCCGCTGTGCTTCGCCGCCTTCGGCGTCATGGCCCCGCGCCTCGCCCGCCGCTTCGGCCCGAGCACCGTGGTCTGCGCCGGCATGCTCGCCATCACCGCGGGCCTGCTCATACGGCCCTACGTCGGCGGAACGGCGGGCTTCCTGGCCGGCAGCGCGCTCGCGCTCATGGGGATCGCGGTCAGCAACGTCCTGATGCCGGTGATCGTCAAGCGCTGGTTCCCCGACCGCGTCGGCTCCATGACCGGCCTCTACTCGATGGCCCTCGCCCTGGGCACCGCCGCAGCGGCCGCGGTCACCGTGCCCATGACCGAGTCCCTGGGCGGCAGTTGGCGCTCCGGCCTCGCCGTGTGGGCGGGGCTGGCCGCAGCCGCCGTACTGCCCTGGATCGCTCTCGTACGACACCGGGAGGCGCCCGCGGAACCGCCCTCCCGCGCGCGGGAGACCGAGCGGGCGCGGCCCGAACTGCGGATCACCCGCAGCCGTACCGCCTGGGCGCTCGCCGTGTTCTTCGGGCTCCAGGCCACCGCCGCGTACGTCACCATGGGCTGGATGGCGCAGATCTTCCGGGACGCGGGGGTCTCCGCGGGCACGGCCGGGCTGCTGCTGGCCGTCACCATGGCGATGGGCGTGCCCCTGGCCTTCGTCATCCCGCGCGTGGCCACCCGGCTGCCCCACCAGGGGCCGATCGTCGTCGCGCTCGGCGTCTGCGGCCTCGCCGGATACGCGGGCCTGTACCTCGCGCCGGCCGGCGGAGCCTGGGCCTGGGCCCTGCTGCTCGGCGTCGCCAACTGCGCCTTCCCGCTGGCCCTGACGATGGTCGGCATGCGGGCCAGGACCGGCGCGGGCGTCGCCCAGCTGTCGGCCTTCGCGCAGAGCGCCGGGTATCTCATCTCCATCCCGGGTCCGCTCCTGGTCGGTGTGCTCTACCAGCACAGCGGCGGCTGGGGACTGCCGATCGCCCTCATGGCCGGCCTGATGATCCCGCAGATGGCCGTGGGCGTCCTCGCGGGCCGCGCCCGCACGGTGGAGGACGAGGCGGCCCGCTGACCTCACCCCGGCGCATCCGACGCGGACCAAGGGTGCGAGACTGGACGTATGCCAGTGCTCGACCCGAACCCTCAGAACGGCCAGCGGAAGATGCTGCTCGTCTTCGGCTCGTTCTTCGCCATCTTCATCGTCATCGCCATCATCGCGACCATCGCGTCCCCGTGACCACACGCGCCTGAGTCGATGGTGGGGTTCTCCCCACCATCCCCTAGGGGGTGAGGCTCAGGGTCAAGTGGGTGGATCTCCGGATGGGTTGAGGGCCGCGCGTTCCGTAACTTCGAACTGTGACCGCGAGAAGCGGATCGCGGACCACTCGGAGACCAGCGGAGGCACACATGTCGGCCCCAACGCACACCCGGCCCCACCCGGCGACCACGGGCGGCGTCGACATCAGGCTGCCGTGGTGGGCCCTCGCCCTGCCGGCGCTCGCCTTCGTCGTGCTGCTCGTGATGATGCTCAACCCGACGGACGCGCAAGCGGCGGCCTCGGACCCGATGATCACGCACCTCTTCGAGCGCGTACAGCAGCTCATAGCCCGCTGAGCACGGGCGAAGCCGCCCGTCAACTCCCTGCGCCCCATGGCCTGTTTCATGCGAAGCTGGATCCCATGAGCGTCGCAGAACCCCGCAGGATCGTCCTCTTCCGGCATGCGAAGGCCGACTGGCCCGAGGTGACCGACCACGAGCGGCCGCTCGCTGAGCGGGGCCGCCTGGACGCGGCCACCGCCGGAAGCAGACTGGCCGACACCGGCATCCCCTTCGATCTGGCCCTCTGCTCCACCGCGACCCGCACCCGGGAGACCTGGAAGCTGGCCGTCCACGAACTCGCGCACCGGCCGAAAACCGTCTACGAGGAGAGGCTCTACGAGGCCTCGCCCGGCGAGTTGATCGCCGTACTGAACGAGACGCCCGACGACTCGCGGAACCTGATCCTCATCGGCCACAACCCGGGCGTCCAGGGCCTGACCGAGATCCTCTCCGGACCGGACACCGGCGAAGCCCGCGAGCGGCTGACCCGCCGCGGCTTCTCGACCGCCGCCTTCGCCGTGCTGACCTTCGACGGCTCCTGGAAGTCACTGGAGCCGGGCGTGGCGACCCTGACCGACTACTGGGCGCCGTCCGAGTAGACCCGTGGACCCCGCAGTCCCGGGGACCCGCACGACAAGGGGCCCGGCACCGAGTGGTGCCGGGCCCCTGAAGGTCCTGAAGTATCCGGGGGTCAGTCCTCGTCGTGGGTGTCCGCCGCCTCGACCTCTTCGCGGGTGACGCCCAGCAGATACAGCACGGTGTCGAGGAACGGCACGTTCACCGCCGTGTGCGCGGCCTGCCGTACGACCGGCTTCGCGTTGAAGGCGACACCGAGACCGGCCGCATTGAGCATGTCCAGGTCGTTGGCGCCGTCGCCGATCGCCACGGTCTGCGCCAGCGGTACGCCCGCCTCGGCGGCGAAGCGGCGCAACAGCCGGGCCTTGCCCGCGCGGTCGACGATCTCGCCGGTGACCTTGCCGGTCAGTTTCCCGTCGGCGATCTCCAGCGTGTTCGCCTGGGCGAAGTCGAGCCCGAGCCGGTCCTTGAGGTCGTCGGTGACCTGGGTGAACCCGCCCGAGACGACGCCGACTTGATAGCCGAGCCGCTTGAGCGTGCGGATCAGGGTGCGGGCGCCGGGCGTCAGCCGCACCTCGCTGCGCACCTTGTCCACGACCGAGGCGTCCAGCCCCGCCAGCAGCGCCACGCGCGCGTGCAGCGACTGCTCGAAGTCCAGCTCCCCGCGCATCGCGGCGGCGGTCACCTCGGCGACCTCGGCCTCGCAGCCGGCGTGCGCGGCGAAGAGCTCGATGACCTCGTCCTGGATGAGCGTCGAGTCCACGTCCATGACGACGAGCCGCTGGGCCCGCCGGTGCAGCCCCGCCGCCACGACCGCGACATCGACGCCGAGCGCCGCCGCGTGGGTGGCGAGGGCGGTGCGCAGGGGCTCGGTCTCCACCCCGGACACCGCGAACTCGACCGCTGTCACGGGGTACTTGGCGAGCCGGAAGATACGGTCGATGTTGCCGCCGGCCTTGGTGATACGGGCGGCGATCGCGGCGGTGGACTCCGCGGTGAGGGGATGGCCGAGCACCGTCACGAGCGAACGGCCGTGTCCGCGCGGACGGTTGTCGCCGAGGCCGGAGATGATCTCCGCCTGCATCTTCATCGACTCGGCCCAGCTGTGCACGGTGGCCCGCAGATCCCCTTCGAGCCCGGCGGGCGGCGGCGTCACCAGCGCGCACAGCACCATCCGGCCACGTGTGACGACCTGCTCGATGTCGACCACGTCGACGGAGTAGGCGGCGAGGGTGTCGAAGAGTCCGGCCGTGATGCCCGGCCTGTCCTTGCCGAAGATCTTGACGAGGAGAGTGGGGACGTCAGAGGTCTGCGAAGCGCTCATGGTGTACCCACCGTATCCGGCACGGAGTGCCTTATGCCGCAGAGGTCCGCCTAGCGGACACGGAACAGTGGGTGTCGGATCGGTGGCGGGAGTCTTACGAGCCGATCACGAAGGCGCTGGTGGGCGGTCACGAGCCGGTTCGACGACGATCGGGAGACGCGCCCAGGCGGTCGCGGTGGGGCGCACCGCCGATCAGAAGTTGGCGGGACGCCGGACAGGGAGACGACTGACTGGTACGGCGCGGGCCGCGAGGGGTACGGCCGCACGGGTGGGGCGCGACGGTTCGGGCGCCGCCGAAGCGGATCACCGGCGCCCCTTGGGCCTCCCTGGAGGTGGCGGCGGAGGCGGAGGCTGCTGCCCGTCGTCCGAGTCGTCCCCCGGCCAGTCCCGCGACGGCGCGCCGGGCCGACGCCGGGGCGGCGGCTCGTAGGACTGGGTCGGAGCACCGTACATGTCGGCGGGCGGCGAGGGGGTGCCGGGCGGCTGCGGGTCGCCGTAGGGCACGGGTTCGCCGTAGGGCCGAGTGGCGTCGTCCGCAGGGACACCCCCGGACCGCCCCGCGCCGCCCGACGCGCCGGACGACCACGGGTCTCCGGCGGGCGGCCGACCGCCTCCGCGCGGCGACCGCGCATCCGGCGGCCAGGCACTCTCCTGAGGCGAGCCCGAGGCCGGTGGCCACTCCGGTCCGGACGACCAGGAGTCTCCGGCTGGCGGCCGACCGCCTTCTCGCGGCGACCGCGCATCCGGCGGCCACGCGCCGTCCTGAGGCGGGCCCGAGTCCCGTGGCCGTCCGGGGCCGGGAGGTCGAGCTCCGGCGTCGGACCGAGCGCCGCCCGCTCCGGCGTTCCCCGGCGGCCACGCGCCCTTCTGAGGCGGGCCGCCCGAGTCCTGCGGCCACTCCGGTCCAGGAGGCCGAGTCCCGGCGCCGGGCCGCGCACCATCCGCCCCCGCACCACCCGGCGCCCCGCCACCACCCGGCGCCCCGCCGCCCTCCGGTTGCCGCAGTTCATCCGGCAGTTGGAGATACGGATTCGTCGCGGGGTTGGGTGCGCGGTACGGCGTGGTCGGCACGTAGGGGCCTGTGTGTCCCGTGTGTCCCGTACTCCCCGCAGGCTGCGCGTGTTCCGGATGGACCTCGTATCCCGGCGCCCCGGTGTCCGGTCCCGGCCCCGCTCCCGGCCCCGCCACCCCCAAGTCACCCAGTGCCAACCGCGAGGCACGCCGTCCCGCCGCCCCCGTCGCATACGCGAGCAGCCCCCCGACGCCCCCCGCACCCGCGCCCCACACCGCGCCCAGCAGCAGCGCCATGCCCAGATGCCCATGCAACTGGATCCCGGCGCCGAACGCGTCGAAGCCCAGGACCGACAGCGAGGCGTCCACCGACACATCCGTCAGCCAGGCCAGCAGCGGCAGTGTCAGGGCGGTCGCGATCCCGAGTCGCAAGGCACAGCGTCCGGCGAAACCGAGCGCCCCCGGACCGCCGATGCCCTTCGCGCCCAGTGGTGTCCGTGCCGCCGTGAGTACGCCCGCCAGCAACATCATCAGGGCCGCGGCGACCCCCAACAGCCATACGCGGTTGTCCAGTTCGGCCAGTCGCCCCAGTGTCACCGGCTGGTCCGACTTCACGCTCAGGAGTTGGTCCAGGGGATGGGGGAGCAGCTTCGCCAGTTCGCCCGTCGCCTTGCCGTCCCAGGGGACGAAGAGGCCGATGGGGATGCCGAGCCAGACCCCGTTGGGCGCGCCCAACAGCGCGGCGCCCGCGATCCGTTTGGGATGGTCGTCGCCGATCGCGGCGTACGCGGCCGCCGCGAGCCCCGCCGCCACCGCGACCAGCAGCACCGTCACGAGCGCGGACGCGGCCGGCCGTACGACGCGGTGGACGGCCTCCCAGCCGTGGGGGAGGGGCGTACGGCGGGACGCCAGCAGGGCGATGAGCAGGATGCCCGCCGACCAGGCCAGGCCGCCCAGCAGGGTCGGCGCCGTGTCGACCGTGAAGCCGACCGCGGCCTTCGCCTTGACCAGGTCGCTGATCTTGCCGGGCAACAGGCCGCCGATGTCACCGATACCAGGGATACTTATCCCGCCGCCGCTACCGCCGCCCCCCGTGATCTTGTCGAGGCCCAGCTTGCTGCCGTCGATCGTGATGACGTCGTGCCCGGCCCAGGCCAGCCCGCCGAGCATCGCCACGAAGAGCGCGACCACCGAGCCCGCGCGTGCGAGGAGTTCGGCCGGGGCGATCACAACTGCGCCCGCCCGCAGGGACCGTAGGAAGAAGTACGACAGAAGCAGTGCGCCCACCAGGCTCACGCCCAACGGCGTGATCGTCACGGCCGTGGTCGCCTGGGCGCCGGTCAGGCCGAAGGCGGAGACGTCGCCGTTCGGAGTGACCGAACCGCCCGCGCCGAGCGCCACCACCGCCGCGGTCATCGGGCCGAGCGAGCCCGTCGCGTCGGCGCCGAGCAGGTGCAGGCCGAGCGCCGCGGTGCCCGCCATCCCTATCAACGCCCAACTCACCGCGGCGATCGCGGACAGCAGGACGTCACTCCAGGGCACCCTCGTGTCGTAGTGCGCCGTCCTGACACTCGTCGCTGAGTTCATGGGCAGACCCCCCGATCCGCGGCACGGCGTGGTGCGGACACCACGCATGTCCCCCCTCGCGTGGATTACCACTCTCCGGGTCGGTTTCCACCCCGTCAACGGAACCGTCGAACGCGGAACGGCGTGCTCTTCACAAGGCCCGACTTTCGGTCAGGGGGTGCAGCCTGAAATAGTTCCCGACGATGTTCGACATCCCTAGACTCCCTGTGATGGGGGTAACTCGGGGGACTACTCAGTGGGGCATGGAGTGCCGGAACTCGTACTGGAATTGAATGGACAAACCTGGACGCTCGACGCGTCCAGGACCTACACCCTCGGACGTGATCCGCAGGGGGACGTCGTGGTCGACGACGCCAGGGTCTCCTGGCGGCACGCCACGATCAGCTGGAGCGGCCGGAGTTGGGTCATCGACGACCACGGCAGCACCAACGGCACGTTCGTGCAGGGCCAGCGCATCCATCAGATGGAGATCGGCCCCGGCTCGTCCGTGCACCTGGGCAACGCGACCGACGGCCCGCAGCTGGTCCTGTCCGGCGCCGCCGCCTCGGTGGCGAGCCCGCAGGCCCAGCCGCAGCAACAGCCGTACGCGGCACAGGGCGCGGGCCCCGGCTGGGCCCAGCAGGCGCCGCCGCAGCAGACGCCCGAGCAGCAGCGTTTCCAGCCGCCGGCCGCCGCGCAGATTCCGCAGCAGCCGGGACCCGGTGTCGGCGCGGGGGCGCCGCCGGTCTACGGCGACCGCAGCCCGACCACGTTCCACCAGTTCTCGCTGGACCGCGTGATGCGCATCGGCCGCGCGCTGGAGAACGAGTTGGTGGTCTCCGACCTCCAGGTCTCGCGCCACCACGCCGAGTTCCACGCGACACTCGACGGCCGCTTCGAGATCCGCGACCTCGGCTCGCACAACGGGACGTACGTCAACGGTCAGCCGATCGCCAAGGGCGGCTCGGCGCTGCTCGGCCCGAACGACATCGTGGGCGTCGGCCACTCGACGTTCCGGCTGGTCGGGGACCGGCTCGAGGAGTTCGTCGACACCGGTGAAGTCTCCTTCTCCGCCCGGCACTTGACGGTGACGGTCGACGGCGGCAAGCAGATCCTCAAGGACGTCTCCTTCGGCGTACCGGAGAAGTCGCTGATCGCGGTCATCGGCCCGTCGGGCTCCGGAAAGTCGACCCTGCTCAAGGCGCTCACCGGCTACCGGCCCGCCAACCAGGGCGACGTCCTCTACGACAACCGCAACCTGTACAAGCAGTTCGCCGAGCTGCGCCAGCGCATCGGTCTGGTCCCGCAGGACGACATCCTGCACAAGGAGCTGACCGTCAAGAAGGCCCTCAAGTACGCGGCCAAGCTGCGCTTTCCCGCCGACACCACCGGCGACGAGCGCGAGGCCCGCATCGACGAGGTGCTGCGCGAGCTGAAGCTCGACATCCACAAGGAGAAGAAGATCACTTCTCTCTCCGGCGGCCAGCGCAAGCGTGTCTCGGTGGCCCTGGAGCTCCTCACCAAGCCCTCGCTGATCTTCCTGGACGAGCCCACCTCGGGCCTCGACCCGGGCATGGACCGCGATGTCATGCAGCTGCTGCGCGGCCTCGCCGACGACGGCCGCACGGTCCTCGTCGTCACCCACTCCGTGGCCGAACTGGCGATCTGCGACAAGCTGTTGGTGATGGCTCCGGGCGGTGCCGTCGCCTACTTCGGCCCGCCCGAGGAGGCGCTGAACTTCTTCGGCTACGACACCTGGGCCGATGTCTTCTCCGCCTTCGAGAACTACCGCGACTACGACTGGGCCGGCCGCTGGAAGGGCTCGCAGCACTACCAGATGTACGCCGCCGACATCGACGCGATTGCTCCGCAGTCCGTACAGATGCCGCCGATGCAGGCCATGAAACCGCCGAAGCCACAGGGCTGGATGTCGCAGTTCGTCACGCTGGTGCGCCGCTACGTCACGGTGATCGCCTCCGACAAGGGCTTCCTGGCCCTGATGGTGATCCTGCCGGGTGTGCTGGGTGCGGTGAGCCTGCTCATCGACTCGGGCAACAGCCTGCTGCCCAACCCGGCCAGGGCGAACGGCACCATCATCCCGAACGGCACGGCCACCACCGTCCTGCTGATCCTCGCGGTCGGCGCGTGCTTCGCCGGCGCGGCCAACTCCGTCCGTGAGCTGATCAAGGAACGGGTCATCTACGAACGGGAGCGCGCGACGGGCCTGTCCCGCTCCGCGTACCTGATGTCCAAGGTGTTCGTGCTCGGTGTGATCACCGCGCTCCAGGGCCTGATGGTCGGTGTCATCGGCTTCTCCAGCCGGGAGATCCCGAAGCAGGGCCTGGTCCTCGGCAGCCAGACCATGTTCGAGCTGTGCATCCCGATCATGGGCCTCGGCTTCACCGCGATGATGTTCGGCCTGATCATCTCCTCGCTGGTGAAGACGGCCGAGAAGACCATGCCGCTGCTGGTGATGTTCGCGATCATCCAGGTCGTGTTCACCGGCTGCCTGTTCACGCTGAACGGCGCGATCGGCGTCAACCAGTTCTCGTACCTGATGCCCTCGCGCTGGGCGGTCGGCGCCGCGGGCGCCACGCTGGACTTCAACAAGATCAGCCCGCCCAAGCCCGGCGACAGCAACGACCCGCTGTGGGAGCACACCGTCGGCGCGTGGGGCATGGACATGGCCGCCCTGATCGCCCTCGGCATCATCTGCGGCTTCTTCGTGTCCCGCTTCCTGCGCCGCCACGAGCCCGAGGTCATGCGCAAGTAGCAGTGCCCGTACGACGCCGAAGGGCGGCACCCCTCACACGGGTGCCGCCCTTCGGCGTCGGTACCGAGACCCAGAGGTCCGCCGGAGGTCTCAGTACACGTCTCAGTACGCGCTGTTGACGTTGTCGATCGAGCCGTACCGCGCGGCGGCGTAGTTGGCCGCGGCGGTGATGTTGGCGACCGGGTCGTAGATGTTCGTCGAGGTACCGGAGACGTGGTACGCGTTGAACGTCGGCTGGATGACCTGGAGCAGACCGATCGACGGGGTGCCGTTGACCGCGTTGACGTCCCAGCCGTTGACGGCGCTCGGGTTGCCCGAGGACTCCCGCATGATGTTCTTGTACAGGCCGTAGTACGAGCCCGGGATGCCCTTCTGCTTCATGATCGCCAGGGCGTGGTTGATCCAGCCGTTGAGGTTGTTGGCGTACGTCGTCGCGGCGACGGGCTGGAGCTTGACGCGCTGGCTGGAGCGGCTCGCGGCCTTCTTGGCCTTGCGCGCGGCCTCCGCCTTCTTCTTGGCGGCGGCTTCGGCGGCCTTCTTCTTCGCGGCTGCGTCCGCCTTGGCCTTCGCGGCCTTCGCCTTGGCGTCGGCCTTCGCCTGGATCGCCTCGGTCTTGAGGCTGGCACCGGCGAGCTGGTCGGTGACGCTGGCCTTGACGCCCTTGATGGGCTCCGTGCTGTACGTGACCTTCGCCGTGGACGCGGCGTCGGTGGTGGTCGTCCCCGCGTCGCTGGGCACCGCGGAGAAGGCGAGGGCGGCGGCGCCGAGCGTGGCGACACCGGCGAGCGCGATCCTGTGCTGCTTCGTCAGCTTGGCCAGGCGACTGCGACCGGGAGTGTTCGTGTTCTCGGGCATGGCGGATGGACCTCTTCGAATCGTGCGGAGGTCGCTCACCGTCCGGCGGGGACGCGGGTGCTTCCGGCACAAACGCCGCGGACGGGATCCGCGGCGCTGAGCGACGGCTGCAATTCTTAGCGGTCGCAAAAACCTGTGGCAAAGGTGTGACGTACGATCCCCGGTAGTGGACCAGGGAAGGGCAAAACGGGACAGACGGGACCTTCTGTCCCGCTCAAGCGGGTCGGGTTTATCTCCTATGTGTCCTAGTACGTGATCTGCGCCCTATGTGCGGGCTCACATCGGCGGCGCGACAACCTCACTCGCAGTTGCTCGCGCAACGCACAGTGTGAGGATCCTCCTCCGAGAGGATGAGGTGCACGTCCCCGAACTCGTGCCACAGGTAGAGCCCGCGCAGCGCCTCCTCATAACTGCGGTCGACGGCGGCCCGCCCGGCGACCGCCTCCAGCATCAGCAGATGCGAGGCCTCCGGCTCGTGCAGCCCCGTCAGCAGCCCGTCCACCACCCGCACCCCACGCTCCGGGGTGACGACGAGATCCGTCCACCCCGCACGCGCGCGTACGACCCCCTCACTCCCGGCGGCGGACTCGACGGCCCGCACCGCCGTGGTCCCCACCGCGATCACCCGCCCGTCCCCCGCGCGGGCGGCATTGATCAACCGGGCCGACGCCTCCGGCACCGCGAACCGCTCCGGATACGGCGGCTCGTGCACCTCGGCCGACGCGACCCCGGTGTGCAGGGTGACCGGCGCGAACTGCACCCCCCGGCTCACCAGCTCCGCCACCATCCGCGCGGTGAAGGGCCGCGCGGCACTCGGCATCTCCGCACTGCCGGTCCCGTCCTCCGACGGCAACGAGAACACCGTCTGGTAGACGGACAACGGCTGATCCCGCTCCGTATAGGAGTAGCGAATGGGGCGCCCGTGCTCACGCAACAGCGCGAGCACGCCCGCTCCCGACACCTCCGGGTCCGACGTCTCCGGCTCCGGCACCTTTGGACGCGACGCGTCGGGCGCCAGGACTCCCGTCCCGGGCACGGGCCTCGGTGTTCCCGGCCGTGTGACCCCGCGCTCCGGTGCCGAGGCCTCGGGCGTTCCTGGGCCCGCCCCTCCAGCCGATGGCAGCCCGATCCCGGACCCGCCCACTCCTACCCGTTCCACCCCGGACACCCGCGCCCACCACAACCGCTCACCCCGCGCGCTCAGGGGCTCCTCCAGGGTCAGCCGCGTGTCCCCGGGCAGCCGAACCTCCGTCCCCGCCGGGCCGCCCGCACGCGCGCGTGAGGTGCCCTTCCCGTCCGGCTCCCGCAGCTCGACCGCCCACCGGCCGTCATCGCCCCGCGTCGAGAAATGCACCACCACGCGCGCGTGCCCGACCCACCCGTCCACCGCGGCGGCCAGCGTCGGCGACGTGTTCACGACCAGCAGATCCCCGGCCCGCAGCAGCCGCGGCAACTCCCCGAACCCGTGATGCGACACCTCGGTACCCCGCGACACCAGCAGCCGTACGGCATCCCGGTCGAGTCCGGGCCCGCGCTGCTCGGCCGGAATGCGCGCGGACAGCTCCTCGGGTACGCGCACGGCCACCGTCATCGCTCCTCCAGCAGCGCCGGGGCGCCGTAGCGCCCGCTCGCCGGCCGCTCGTCCAGGAGCCGTAGGAAGGCGGGCACCACAGAAGCGGGCTTCGGCCGTGGATCGTCGTCGTCCGGTACGGCCGCCGCGTACAGGTCCGTGGCCATGTCCCCGGGGTCGACCGCCCACACCCGCAGCCCGGGCTCCTCCGCGCCGAGCACCGCCGCGAGCTGGTCGAGGGCCGCCTTGGACGCCCCGTAGCCGCCCCACGTCTCGTACGCCTCGGCCCCCGCGTCCGAACTGACCGCGATCACCGCACCGGCCCGCGAGGCCCGCAGCAGCGGCAGCGCCTCCTGGACCAGCCCGAGGGCGGCCACCACGTTCACCTCCAGCGCCCGCCGCAGCCCGTCCAGGGGCAGCTCGTCGAGCCGTACGAGCGGCTCGGCGCCCAGCGCGCTCGCGTTGCTCACCACCAGGTCGACGCCGCCCAGCTTCCCCGCCGCGGCCACCAGCTCGGCCCGGTGTCCGGCGTCCGTGACATCCCCCGGGACGGCCTCCACGCGCGTGCCGTACGCACCGACGGCCACCGCGGCCTCCCCGAGCGCGCCCTCGGTCCTGGCGTCCAGCACCAGGTCCCAGCCCCGCGCGGCCAGCGCCTCGGCGAGCGCCCGCCCCAGCCCCTTCGACGCCCCCGTGATGATCGCTACCGACATGACACACGTCCCCTCGTCCACTACGCCTCCGTCGGCGTGCCCCCAACGTAGGAACGGGACCGCCCCCGCCGCGTCGGACGCCGGCCGCAGTCCACCGGGGCCCTTCGCCCTAGGCCTTCCGGACCAGACGAGAGCCGTCACCGGCCCGATCCGCGTTGTCACACCCCGCCGGTACCGTGAGGACATGAGTCAAGGTCCACGGTCCGGCCTCGCGGCGGTGAGTTCCGCGCTGCTGGCCATGAGCAGGCACCTGGAGGTGCGCGACGTCCTCAAGACGATCGTCGCCTCGGCCCGCGAGCTGCTCGACGCCCAGTACGCCGCCCTCGGCGTCCCGGACGACCACGGGGGCTTCGCCCAGTTCGTGGTCGACGGCGTCAGCGACGCCCAGTGGAAGGCCATCGGCCCGCTCCCGCGCCAGCACGGCATCCTCGCCGCGATGCTGCACGAGGCCAAGGCCGAGCGCCTCGCGGACGTGCGCAAGGACCCGCGCTTCGAGGGCTGGCCCTCGGCCCACCCCGACATGTCCGACTTCCTGGGCCTGCCCATCCGCGACGACGACGAGGTCATCGGCGCCCTGTTCCTCGCGAACAAGAACTGCCCCAAGAGGGACGGCACTTGCGGCTTCACCGAGGAGGACGAGGAACTGCTCTCGATCCTCGCCCAGCACGCCGCCATCGCCCTCACCAACGCCCGCCTCTACGAGCGCAGCCGCGAGCTGACCATCGCCGAGGAGCGCTCCCGGCTCGCCCACGAACTGCACGACGCGGTGGCCCAGAAGCTGTTCTCGCTGCGCCTCACCGCACAGGCCGCCGCCACCCTCGTGGACCGCGACCCCTCCCGCGCCAAGGGCGAACTCCAGCAGGTGGCCGCGCTCGCCGCCGAGGCCGCCGACGAACTGCGCGCCGCAGTCGTCGAGTTGCGCCCCGCCGCCCTCGACGAGGACGGACTGAGCGCCACCCTGCGCACCCAGATCCAGGTCCTCGACCGCGCCCACACCGCGCGCGTGACCTTCACCGGCCGCGGCTTCCGCGCCCTGCCCGCCGCCCAGGAGGAGGCCATGCTGCGCGTCGCCCAGGAGGCCCTGCACAACGCGCTGCGGCACTCCGGCGCGGAGCATGTCGCCGTGACCCTGGAGCGGCACGGCTCCGGAGCGGTCCTACGGATCACCGACGACGGCCGCGGCTTCGAACCCCAGTCGATCCGCCGCGCGGGACGCCACCTCGGCCTGGTCTCGATGCGCGACCGGACGAACGGCGTCGGCGGCACGCTCACCGTGGAATCGGCGCCCGGAAAGGGCACCACGATCGAGATGGAGGTCCCCGGTGGCTGACGCAATCAAGGTGCTGATCGTCGACGACCACCAGGTCGTCCGCCGGGGCCTGCGCACCTTCCTGGAGGTGCAGGACGACATCGAGGTCGTCGGCGAGGCGGCCGACGGCGCCGAAGGGGTCGCCCGCACCGAGGAGTTGAAGCCCGACGTCGTCCTCATGGACGTCAAGATGCCGGGCATGGACGGCATCGACGCGCTGCGCAGACTCCGCGAACTCGACCACCCCGCGCGCGTGCTGATCGTCACCAGCTTCACCGAACAGCGCACGGTGATCCCGGCCCTGCGCGCGGGCGCCGCCGGCTACGTCTACAAGGACGTGGACCCGGACGCCCTGGCCGGCGCCATCCGCTCCGTCCACGCCGGCCACATCCTGCTCCAACCCGAGGTCGCCGGCGTCCTGTTGTCCCAGGAGGAGTCCAACTCCGGGCAGGGGAGAGGCGGTTCGCTCACGGAGCGGGAGCGCGAGGTGCTCGGCCTGATCGCGGACGGCCGCTCCAACCGCGAGATAGCCCGCGCCCTGGTGCTCTCCGAGAAGACGGTCAAGACCCATGTCTCGAACATCCTGATGAAGCTCGACCTGGCGGACCGCACGCAGGCGGCCCTGTTCGCCGTACGCCACGGTCTGACGCGATAGGAGTGGTCGCGGCGGCAACCTGGAACGTCCCCTTCCGGGCCGAGATTCATACCGTCGTGGGAATGTCCCCCGGATGGCGCATCCTTCGTGGATCTCCACCGTTCTCCCATGCGTGCCGCGGCGCCTGCCGCGGTGATCGCTAGGAGGGCTCAGAAGTGAAGAACCTGAAGAAGGCAGCGGCCGTGACGATGGTGGCCGGCGGGCTGGTAGCCGCCGGTGCCGGGCTGGCCTCCGCCGACAGCCTGGCGAACGGCCAGGCCGTCGGTTCGCCCGGCGTCGGCTCGGGCAACGTCGTCCAGGTCCCGGTGCACGTCCCGGTGAACGCGGTGGGCAACAGCGTGAACGTCATCGGCGTCCTGAACCCCGCCTTCGGCAACCTGGGCGTCAACCACTGACGCACGTCGCTCCGCGACAGTGACCTCCGGCCTCCCGGGCGCTCCCGGGAGGCCGGTCTGCTCGTCCGCTGGTCACCTCGTCGGCTTGTCGCGCCAATGATCCGAACGGGCAGTCAAACGCGCATTCCCGTGCCGTTTCCGGCACCACCTGCGTTGTTCAGCGCACGACCCGCGGCCGGGTCGGTCACGCAATCGCAGGAGGAACGCTTCTCATGAACATCGCCAAGAAGGCCGCCGTGGCCCTCACCGTCGCCGGTATCGCCGCTGGCGCCTCCGCCGGTGCCGCTGTCGCCGACGCGGGTGCCGACGGCGCGGCCGTGAAGTCGCCGGGTGTCGGTTCCGGCAACGTCGTCCAGGTCCCGGTCCACGTCCCCGTCAACGTCGTCGGCGACAGCGTCAACGTCATCGGCCTGCTGAACCCCACGTTCGGCAACAAGGGCATCAACGGCTGACACCCACAGCTGTAAAGAAAGGGCCCCGAGAGTCAACGACGACTCACGGGGCCCCTTCTGTGTTTTCAGCCCGCCCGGTGCCTTCAACGTGGGCCCGCACAATCAGCCCCGTCCGGCGTTTGAGGACGAGGCCCCTTCAAGGCCGACGGGGGCCTGGGGGCGGAGCCCCCGGACGCCCACACCAACACCGGACACCACACAAGCCGACGCTCACCGCACCCCCTTCTCCCGCTCCTCCACAACGGAGTTGTACGCCGCGACCTGCGCCCGCCGAGCCGTCCGCTCCACCGGCCGCAACGCCTCCGCCCGCACCGCCATCTCGGACGCGCTCACCGCACCCCCGTGCCCGCTCTCCCGGGCCAGGGACACCAGCAGCCCCACCCGCTGCGCCAGCTCCAACACCCGCACCGCGCGCGGCGGATACCCCGGCGCCAACACCTCCCGCCCCCGCTCCGCCCGCGCGCGATACGCGTCGAGCGCCGCCTCCGCGACCGGCCCCGACCCGGCCACGTCCAGCCGCGACAACACCGCCGTAGCGTCCCGCAGCGCCTCCGCGAGCTCCCGCTCGGCCTCCCCGAGCGAGGGCACATCGGCGGGCGGCGCCTCCCGCACCGGCAGGCAGTGCCAGACGACCTCGACATGCACATCGCCGGCGGGACCGGCCTCGTACACCTCGGGAACGAGGCCGAGCGCGGCGCCGTAGCAGATCACCGCCTCCTCGGCCTCCAGGGCCCGCGCGTTGAACGCGGGCGGGCCGCTCAGCCCCAGCGGGTGTCCCGAGGTGGGCAGCGCGACCCGGAGTCCGGTCACCCCGAGGGTGCGCAGTCGTCCCAGCGCGAGTGTGAGTCCGACGGGCGCCGACTCGCCCGGCAGCCCTTCCACCCGGTGCACGGCGTCCTCGCCCACGATGGCGAGTACGGCGTCGTCCGGTGAGACAAGACCGGCCAAAAGGGCGTTTCCCCAGGCGGCGAGGCGTCCTGATCGTGGTTCCGAAAGCATGCCCCCCACCCTAAGGACCGGACCGATGGGATGGACCGCCCGGCCGGTGGCGTAGATTTCTTCGAGGGCTGCGCCTACCGGCGCACGCGACAGCCGAGACAGGCCGACGATGCAATGGGAGACAGCGCGCTCATGAGCGATGTTCTGGAGCTGGAGGACGTAACCGTGGTCCGGGAGGGCCGGGCTCTGGTGGACCAGGTCTCCTGGTCGGTCAAGGAGGGCGAGCGCTGGGTCATCCTCGGCCCGAACGGCGCCGGCAAGACCACCCTCCTGAATGTCGCGTCCAGCTACCTGTTCCCCAGCAGCGGCACCGCCACCATCCTCGGCGAGACCCTCGGCAAGGTCGACGTCTTCGAACTGCGCCCCCGCATCGGCGTCGCCGGTATCGCCATGGCCGAGAAGCTCCCCAAGCGCCAGACCGTCCTCCAGACCGTGCTGACCGCCGCCTACGGCATGACCGCCGGGTGGAACGAGGACTACGAGGACATCGACGAGCAGCGCGCCCGCGCCTTCCTCGACCGCCTCGGCATGAGCGACTACCTGGACCGCCGCTTCGGCACCCTCTCCGAGGGAGAGCGCAAGCGCACCCTCATCGCCCGCGCCCTGATGACCGACCCCGAGCTGCTCCTCCTCGACGAGCCCGCCGCCGGCCTCGACCTCGGCGGACGCGAGGACCTCGTACGCCGCCTCGGCCGCCTCGCCCGCGACCCGATCGCCCCCTCCATGATCATGGTCACCCACCATGTAGAGGAGATCGCCCCCGGCTTCACCCACGTCCTGATGATCCGTCAGGGCAAGGTCCTCGCCGCTGGCCCCCTTGAGCTCGAACTCACCGCGCGCAACCTCTCCCTCTGCTTCGGCCTCCCGCTGATCGTCGAGCAGGTCGGCGACCGCTGGACCGCACACGGTCTCCCCATGTCCTGACCGAACTCCCCTGAAAAATACGGGTCGTACGGGCATATGCGCCCTGTCCGCGACCCGACCCGCCGCCCTACCATGACCTTGTGAACGACATCGGCGCATGGGTGTGGTGGCTCGTCGGCGCGGCGGCACTCGGGATCCCGCTCGTGGTGACCGCCATGCCCGAGTTCGGCATGCTCGCCGTGGGCGCGGGCGCCGCCGCGGCCACCTCCGGGCTTGGCGGGGACCCCGTCGTCCAGGTCCTCGTCTTCGCCGTCGTATCGGTGGCCCTCATCGCCGTCGTACGGCCCATCGCGAACCGGCACCGCTCCCAACGCCCCCAACTCGCCACGGGAGTGGACGCGTTGAAGGGTAAACAAGCGGTCGTCCTGGAGCGTGTGGACGGCTCGGGCCACGGCCGGATCAAGCTCGCCGGCGAGGTCTGGTCGGCCCGCGCGCTCGACACCGACCGCGCCTACGAACCGGGCCAGGAGGTGGACGTCGTGGAGATCGAGGGAGCCACCGCGATCGTCATCTGACCTCGCAGGACTCAACTGAACCGAACAGCACACGAGTTGCGTGACGGTCTGACAGACTCGACCAGCAAGATCTTCAACAACCATAAGATCTTCCGAAAGCGCCGAGGCGGAGAAGGGTACGGGGAGCACGATGGAACCGGTCATCATCGTCTTGATCATCCTGGTGGTGTTGGTCTTCATCGCTTTGATCAAGACGATCCAGGTCATCCCGCAGGCAAGTGCCGCGATCGTGGAGCGGTTCGGCCGCTACACACGGACACTCAACGCGGGACTCAACATCGTCGTCCCGTTCATAGACACGATCCGAAACCGCATCGACCTGCGCGAACAGGTCGTACCGTTCCCGCCGCAGCCGGTGATCACCCAGGACAACCTGGTCGTCAACATCGACACGGTCATCTACTACCAGGTGACGGACGCGCGGGCCGCGACCTACGAAGTGGCCAGCTACATCCAGGCAATCGAGCAGCTCACGGTCACCACGCTCCGCAACATCATCGGCGGCATGGACCTGGAGCGGACGCTGACCTCCCGCGAGGAGATCAACGCGGCCCTGCGCGGAGTCCTCGACGAGGCGACGGGCAAGTGGGGCATCCGCGTAAACCGCGTCGAACTCAAGGCGATTGAGCCCCCGACCTCCATCCAGGACTCGATGGAGAAGCAGATGCGCGCCGACCGTGACAAGCGCGCCGCGATCCTCACCGCGGAGGGCACCCGCCAGGCGGCCATCCTCACCGCGGAGGGCGAGAAGCAGTCCCAGATCCTGCGCGCCGAAGGTGAGGCCAAGGCGGCCGCCCTGCGGGCCGAGGGCGAGGCCCAGGCCGTCCGTACGGTCTTCGAGGCCATCCACGCCGGAGACGCCGACCAGAAGCTCCTGAGCTACCAGTACCTCCAGATGCTCCCGAAGATCGCCGAAGGCGACGCCAACAAGCTCTGGATCGTCCCCAGCGAAATCGGCGACGCCCTCAAGGGCTTGTCCGGCGCGATGGGCAACATGGGCCCGTTCGGCAGCGGTTCGGGAGGCGGCGGAGGCAACTCCGGCAACTCGGACGGCAATTCGGAACGCAGGGAGAAGCCGTCCATCGACTGACGGACCTGTTCTACGACACTGGGGCCCACCTCCCGCAGGAGGTGGGCCCCAGTTCAGTTCACGCGCCCTACGCCGCGGGCTGCACCAGCCACTCCGGCAAGGCGTCGAAGTCCTCGGTCCCCAGCGCCAGCAGCATCGCGTCAGCCGGCGTCGGCTCGAACGGACGCCGCAGCAACGGCATCCCGGCCTGCTCCGGAGTCCGGGCCGCCTTGCGGTGGTTGTCCTCCGCGCACGAGGCCACCGTGTTCAGCCAGGAGTCCTGACCACCCTGCGCCCTGGGCACCACATGGTCGACCGTCGTCGCCCGCCTGCCGCAGTACGCGCACCGGTGCCGGTCCCGGACCAGCACACCGCGCCTCGACCACGGAGCTTGTCTTCGGAACGGCACCCTCACATACCTGCACAACCGGATCACCCGGGGGGCCGGTATATCAACTGCGGCTCCGCGCATACGCAGTTCGGGGTGGGCCTGCTCGACGACAGCCTTGTCCTGGAGCACCAGAACGACGGCTCGATTCAACGACACCGTCGACAGCGGCTCGAAGCTCGCGTTCAGCACCAGCGTGTCCCGCATCCAGCCCACCTCCCGTGTGCAATCGGCCCACCGCCTGGCGGGCTTGGATCAACTCTGGCCGGGCACGCCGAGATGGACAACGCAATAAAAACTGCCCGCCTCTGATCAATTCCATGACCAGAGGCGGGCAAACGTTCAATGAACGTCAGTCTTCGACGGGCGCTTCGTACTCACCGATCAGCTGGGCACGTGCCAGAGCGTGGAACCGCAGGTTGAATCCGACGACCGCCGGAGAAACGTCCGAGTCCGGACCGAGCTTCTCCGAGTCCACGGCGTACACCGTGAACACATAGCGGTGCGACCCGTCCCCCGGCGGCGGAGCGGCCCCACCGAAGTCCTTCGACCCGTAGTCGTTCCGCACCTGTACGGCGCCCTCGGGCAGTCCCTCGAACTTGCCGCTGCCCGCACCCGTCGGCAGCTCGGTCACCGAGGCCGGGATGTCGAACACCGTCCAGTGCCAGAACCCGCTCCCCGTAGGGGCGTCCGGGTCGTAGCAGGTCACGGCGAAACTCTTGGTCTCGGCCGGGAAGCCCTCCCACCGCAGCTGCGGCGAGGTGTTGCCGGCCGCGTAGACCTGAGCGTCCTTGAGCGTCGCCCCCGGCTCGACGTCCTCACTCGTCACCGTGAACGACGGCACGGGCGGATGGAAGTCATGGGGGAGAGGTCGCCGCTTCGGCTCGGTCACCTTGGTACCTCCTGATCGGAATCTTCAGTACGTCCCGAGCCTAGAACCAGTTGCGCTTGCTGCCGACCTCGGAGATCCACTGGTTGAGGTACGCGGCCCAGTCGGTCCCGTGGAAGTCGTGCTGGCCCACCTGGAAGGAGCGGAAGGTGTCACTGCCCTCGCTGAACAGGCCCGGCTTCTTGTCCATCTCCAGGATGACGTCCATCGCGTTCTCGTCGGCGACGAAGGTCAGCTCGACCTGGTTCAGCCCCCGGTACTGCGACGGCGGGTGGAACTCGATCTCCTGGTAGAACGGCAGCTTCTGCCGCGTCCCACGGATGTGACCGCGCTCCATGTCCGCGTTCTTGAAGCGGAAGCCCAGCTGGATGAAGGCGTCCAGGATCGCCTTCTGCGCGGGCAGCGGGTGCACGTTGACCGGGTCCAGGTCACTGGAGTCCACGGCCCGCGCGATGGCCAGCTCGGTGCTCACCCCGATGTGCATCCCGCGCAGCGCCTGACCGTCGATCATCGTGACCGGCGTCTCCCAGGGGATCTCCAGACCGAACGGCACGGTGTGCGCGGCCCCCGCCTGCAACTCGAAGGCACCACCCAACCGCACCTTCGTGAACTCGATGTCCTGCTTGTACTCCTGGTCGCCGCTCTCGACCTCGACCTTGGCCTGAAGTCCGACCGAGAGCCCCTGGATCTCCTGGTTCACGGACCCGCCCTGGATCCGCACCTCGCCCTGGACCACACCACCAGGAACGACGTTGACCTCGGTCAGCACCGTCTCCACCGAAGCCCCGCCGGCCCCCAGGCTCGCGAGCAGCTTCTTGAACGCCATGACTCTCCCTTTACGAATGGACCCTTGATCCCTACAAACGCGATCCGACCGCGACCGGTTCCGCGCCACACCCTGGCAAGCGGACCGAACCTTGACCACCCCTTGGCACAAGCGCGTCTGGACTACGCTCGGACGCCATGATCGCGCCCCCGGACCGTAAGCCACTCCCCAGAGAGTTCTTCGACCGCCCTGTACTGGAGGTCGCCCCCGACCTCCTGGGCCGCCTACTCGTCCGCACCACCCCCGACGGTCCGATCATCCTGCGCATCACAGAGGTCGAGGCCTACGACGGCGGAAACGATCCCGCCTCCCACGCCTATCGCGGCCCGACCGCGCGCAACGGCGTGATGTTCGGCCCACCCGGGTACGTGTACGTCTACTTCACCTACGGCATGTGGCACTGCATGAACCTGGTGTGCGGCCCCGAGGGCACGGCAAGGGCGATCCTGCTCCGGGCCGGCGAGATCGTCGAGGGCGCCGAACTGGCCCGCAAACGTCGACTCTCGGCCCGAAATGACAAAGAACTGGCCAAAGGCCCCGCCCGCCTGGCCACCGCCCTGGACGTCGACCGCTCCCTGGACGGCACGGACGCGTGCACCACGGGCGAGACACCCTTGCGCGTCCTGGCCGGTACCTCCGTGCCGTCCCATCAGGTAAGCAACGGCCCTCGCACCGGAGTGTCCGGAGAGGGCGCGGTCCACCCGTGGCGGTTCTGGATCACCAACGACCCTACGGTGAGCCCTTATCGGGCCCATACGCCAAGGCGTCGGTCAAGTTGACGCGCCGTGGCGGGGTGCGTAACGTAGCCCGAGCCGCTTGACCCGGGTACGGCATTCGCCTGCAGCCGGAAGCGGCCAACCCACTACCTACGACTCCCTCTCAGCAGGGGCGCGTTCAGCATGCCCGCATGCCTGAATTCGAACTTGCGGAACTCGATTATGAGCTGGCGAGGGAATCGGCTAACGTAGTGAATGTCGAAAGGCCGACAGGCGAAAGCCCAAAGCGTTTTGACAATCCCAACCGACAGGGAATCGGGACCGGAAACGGTCTGATAGAGTCGGAAACGCAAGACCGAAGGGAAGCCCGGAGGAAAGCCCGAGAGGGTGAGTACAAAGGAAGCGTCCGTTCCTTGAGAACTCAACAGCGTGCCAAAAATCAACGCCAGATATGTTGATACCCCGTCTCGGGCCGTCGATAGTGATGGTTGGAGCGAGGTTCCTTTGAAGAAAACATACAGCGAGGACGCTGTGAACCGTCGGGCCTATTCCGCCCGGGGGTTCCGCTCTCGTGTGTGTGCACCGGATAACCGGTAAACATTCACGGAGAGTTTGATCCTGGCTCAGGACGAACGCTGGCGGCGTGCTTAACACATGCAAGTCGAACGATGAACCACTTCGGTGGGGATTAGTGGCGAACGGGTGAGTAACACGTGGGCAATCTGCCCTGCACTCTGGGACAAGCCCTGGAAACGGGGTCTAATACCGGATAATACTCCCGTACTCATGTGCGGGTGTTGAAAGCTCCGGCGGTGCAGGATGAGCCCGCGGCCTATCAGCTTGTTGGTGAGGTAATGGCTCACCAAGGCGACGACGGGTAGCCGGCCTGAGAGGGCGACCGGCCACACTGGGACTGAGACACGGCCCAGACTCCTACGGGAGGCAGCAGTGGGGAATATTGCACAATGGGCGGAAGCCTGATGCAGCGACGCCGCGTGAGGGATGACGGCCTTCGGGTTGTAAACCTCTTTCAGCAGGGAAGAAGCGCAAGTGACGGTACCTGCAGAAGAAGCGCCGGCTAACTACGTGCCAGCAGCCGCGGTAATACGTAGGGCGCAAGCGTTGTCCGGAATTATTGGGCGTAAAGAGCTCGTAGGCGGCTTGTCACGTCGGGTGTGAAAGCCCGGGGCTTAACCCCGGGTCTGCATTCGATACGGGCTAGCTAGAGTGTGGTAGGGGAGATCGGAATTCCTGGTGTAGCGGTGAAATGCGCAGATATCAGGAGGAACACCGGTGGCGAAGGCGGATCTCTGGGCCATTACTGACGCTGAGGAGCGAAAGCGTGGGGAGCGAACAGGATTAGATACCCTGGTAGTCCACGCCGTAAACGGTGGGAACTAGGTGTTGGCGACATTCCACGTCGTCGGTGCCGCAGCTAACGCATTAAGTTCCCCGCCTGGGGAGTACGGCCGCAAGGCTAAAACTCAAAGGAATTGACGGGGGCCCGCACAAGCAGCGGAGCATGTGGCTTAATTCGACGCAACGCGAAGAACCTTACCAAGGCTTGACATACACCGGAAAGCATTAGAGATAGTGCCCCCCTTGTGGTCGGTGTACAGGTGGTGCATGGCTGTCGTCAGCTCGTGTCGTGAGATGTTGGGTTAAGTCCCGCAACGAGCGCAACCCTTGTCCTGTGTTGCCAGCGTGCCCTTCGGGGTGACGGGGACTCACAGGAGACCGCCGGGGTCAACTCGGAGGAAGGTGGGGACGACGTCAAGTCATCATGCCCCTTATGTCTTGGGCTGCACACGTGCTACAATGGCCGGTACAATGAGCTGCGATACCGTGAGGTGGAGCGAATCTCAAAAAGCCGGTCTCAGTTCGGATTGGGGTCTGCAACTCGACCCCATGAAGTCGGAGTTGCTAGTAATCGCAGATCAGCATTGCTGCGGTGAATACGTTCCCGGGCCTTGTACACACCGCCCGTCACGTCACGAAAGTCGGTAACACCCGAAGCCGGTGGCCCAACCCCTTGTGGGAGGGAGCTGTCGAAGGTGGGACTGGCGATTGGGACGAAGTCGTAACAAGGTAGCCGTACCGGAAGGTGCGGCTGGATCACCTCCTTTCTAAGGAGCACTTCTTACCGATCCCTCCGGGGTGAGGTCAGAGGCCAGTTCATCGGCGAACGTCCGGTGCTGGTTGCTCAAGGGTGGAACGTTGATTATTCGGCCAGGGTCTGGGTCACAGGCTTGCGAGTACTGCTCTTCGGGGCGTGGAAAGCATGACCTGCGGACAGGGACTGGCCGGGCACGCTGTTGGGTGTCTGAGGGTACGGCCGTGAGGTCGCCTTCAGTGCCGGCCCCAGTGAACTCCGGTGGTAGCCGGGGGTGATGGGTGGTTGGTCGTTGTTTGAGAACTGCACAGTGGACGCGAGCATCTGTGGCCAAGTTTTTAAGGGCGCACGGTGGATGCCTTGGCACCAGGAACCGATGAAGGACGTGGGAGGCCACGATAGTCCCCGGGGAGTCGTCAACCAGGCTTTGATCCGGGGGTTTCCGAATGGGGAAACCCGGCAGTCGTCATGGGCTGTCACCCATACCTGAACACATAGGGTATGTGGAGGGAACGCGGGGAAGTGAAACATCTCAGTACCCGCAGGAAGAGAAAACAACCGTGATTCCGGGAGTAGTGGCGAGCGAAACCGGATGAGGCCAAACCGTATGCGTGTGAGACCCGGCAGGGGTTGCGTATACGGGGTTGTGGGATCTCTCTTTCACAGTCTGCCGGCTGTGAGGCGAGTCAGAAACCGTTGATGTAGGCGAAGGACATGCGAAAGGTCCGGCGTAGAGGGTAAGACCCCCGTAGTCGAAACATCAGCGGCTCGTTTGAGAGACACCCAAGTAGCACGGGGCCCGAGAAATCCCGTGTGAATCTGGCGGGACCACCCGCTAAGCCTAAATATTCCCTGGTGACCGATAGCGGATAGTACCGTGAGGGAATGGTGAAAAGTACCGCGGGAGCGGAGTGAAATAGTACCTGAAACCGTGTGCCTACAAGCCGTGGGAGCGTCGCGCATCAAGTTTACTTGGTGCGTCGTGACTGCGTGCCTTTTGAAGAATGAGCCTGCGAGTTTGCGGTGTGTTGCGAGGTTAACCCGTGTGGGGAAGCCGTAGCGAAAGCGAGTCCGAACAGGGCGGTTTAGTAGCGCGCTCAAGACCCGAAGCGGAGTGATCTAGCCATGGGCAGGTTGAAGCGGAGGTAAGACTTCGTGGAGGACCGAACCCACCAGGGTTGAAAACCTGGGGGATGACCTGTGGTTAGGGGTGAAAGGCCAATCAAACTCCGTGATAGCTGGTTCTCCCCGAAATGCATTTAGGTGCAGCGTCGTGTGTTTCTTGCCGGAGGTAGAGCACTGGATAGGCGATGGGCCCTACCGGGTTACTGACCTTAGCCAAACTCCGAATGCCGGTAAGTGAGAGCGCGGCAGTGAGACTGTGGGGGATAAGCTCCATGGTCGAGAGGGAAACAGCCCAGAGCATCGACTAAGGCCCCTAAGCGTACGCTAAGTGGGAAAGGATGTGGAGTCGCAGAGACAACCAGGAGGTTGGCTTAGAAGCAGCCACCCTTGAAAGAGTGCGTAATAGCTCACTGGTCTAGTGATTCCGCGCCGACAATGTAGCGGGGCTCAAGCGTACCGCCGAAGTCGTGTCATTCCAGCACATACGCCCAACGGCGGCTGGGATGGGTAGGGGAGCGTCGTGTGCCGGGTGAAGCCGCAGCGGAAGCTAGTGGTGGACGGTTCACGAGTGAGAATGCAGGCATGAGTAGCGATACACACGTGAGAAACGTGTGCGCCGATTGACTAAGGGTTCCTGGGTCAAGCTGATCTGCCCAGGGTAAGTCGGGACCTAAGGCGAGGCCGACAGGCGTAGTCGATGGATAACCGGTTGATATTCCGGTACCCGCTGTGAAGCGTCAAACATCGAGCATCGTGATGCTAAGGCCGTGAAGCCGTTCCGGACCCTTCGGGGAATGGAAAGTGGTGGAGCCGCCGGTCCAAGCGGTTAGTAGGTGAGTGATGGGGTGACGCAGGAAGGTAGTCCATCCCGGGCGGTGGTTGTCCCGGGGTAAGGGTGTAGCCCGTCATCTAGGCAAATCCGGATGACATGAGGGTGAGACCTGATGCCGAGCCGATTGTGGTGAAGTGGATGATCCTATGCTGTCGAGAAAAGCCTCTAGCGAGTTTCATGGCGGCCCGTACCCTAAACCGACTCAGGTGGTCAGGTAGAGAATACCGAGGCGTTCGGGTGAACTATGGTTAAGGAACTCGGCAAAATGCCCCCGTAACTTCGGGAGAAGGGGGGCCATCACCGGTGATCCGTTTTACACGGTGAGCTGGGGGTGGCCGCAGAGACCAGCGAGAAGCGACTGTTTACTAAAAACACAGGTCCGTGCGAAGCCGTAAGGCGATGTATACGGACTGACGCCTGCCCGGTGCTGGAACGTTAAGGGGACCGGTTAGTCACTCTTCGGGGTGGCGAAGCTGAGAACTTAAGCGCCAGTAAACGGCGGTGGTAACTATAACCATCCTAAGGTAGCGAAATTCCTTGTCGGGTAAGTTCCGACCTGCACGAATGGCGTAACGACTTCTCGACTGTCTCAACCATAGGCCCGGTGAAATTGCACTACGAGTAAAGATGCTCGTTTCGCGCAGCAGGACGGAAAGACCCCGGGACCTTTACTACAGTTTGATATTGGTGTTCGGTTCGGCTTGTGTAGGATAGCTGGGAGACTGTGAAGCCTGGACGCCAGTTCGGGTGGAGTCGTCGTTGAAATACCAGTCTGGTCGTGCTGGATGTCTAACCTGGGTCCGTGATCCGGATCAGGGACAGTGTCTGATGGGTAGTTTAACTGGGGCGGTTGCCTCCTAAAGAGTAACGGAGGCGCCCAAAGGTTCCCTCAGCCTGGTTGGCAATCAGGTGTTGAGTGTAAGTGCACAAGGGAGCTTGACTGTGAGACCGACGGGTCGAGCAGGGACGAAAGTCGGGACTAGTGATCCGGCGGTGGCTTGTGGAAGCGCCGTCGCTCAACGGATAAAAGGTACCCCGGGGATAACAGGCTGATCTTCCCCAAGAGTCCATATCGACGGGATGGTTTGGCACCTCGATGTCGGCTCGTCGCATCCTGGGGCTGGAGTCGGTCCCAAGGGTTGGGCTGTTCGCCCATTAAAGCGGTACGCGAGCTGGGTTTAGAACGTCGTGAGACAGTTCGGTCCCTATCCGCTGCGCGCGCAGGAACATTGAGAAGGGCTGTCCCTAGTACGAGAGGACCGGGACGGACGAACCTCTGGTGTGCCAGTTGTTCTGCCAAGGGCATGGCTGGTTGGCTACGTTCGGGAGGGATAACCGCTGAAAGCATCTAAGCGGGAAGCCTGCTTCGAGATGAGTGTTCCCACCCACTAGATGGGTTAAGGCTCCCAGTAGACGACTGGGTTGATAGGCCGGATCTGGAAGCCCAGTAATGGGTGGAGGTGACCGGTACTAATAGGCCGAGGGCTTGTCCTCAGTTGCTCGCGTCCACTGTGTTAGTTCTGAGACAACGAACAGTTGTCGGCTAGAGCTTGAACCACACAAAAGAAAAGTGTGCTTGTTCGCTCGAAACCATTAGGGTTTCGGTGGTCATAGCGTGAGGGAAACGCCCGGTTACATTCCGAACCCGGAAGCTAAGCCTTACAGCGCCGATGGTACTGCAGGGGGGACCCTGTGGGAGAGTAGGACGCCGCCGAACAATCTTTGGAGGACCCCTGGTCCCAGCGTTCACGCTGGGACCAGGGGTCCTTTTCTTTTTCTCGTTTTGAGCACAGGCACAGCCCGGAGCGCGCCGAGTACCTGGCTGCGCGAGAATGACTTGCGGTACCGAAGACAGGAGTCACCGATGTCCACCAACTCTCCCGAGGACCGACCGGAGCGCGACGAGCGGCGACGGGACAGTGGTGACCGCGGCGACCGTGGCGGGTACCGCGGAGGCCCGAGCCGTAGCAACGATCGTGGCAACGACAACCGTGGCAGCTACCCCCGCCGTGACGACCGTGGCGGCAGCGGTGGCGGTGGCGATCGCGGTGGGTACCGCGGGCGCGACGACCGTTCCGCCGGCCCGCGTCGCGATGACCGTTCCGCGGCTCCTCGTCGTGATGACCGGCCCTCCGGTCCCCGTCGTGATGACCGCGGCGGCGAGCGCGGCGGGCGTCCCGGTGGCTTCCGTCGTGACGACAGCCGTGGTGAGCGTCCGCCGTTCCGGCGCGACGACCGCAGCGACAGCCGAAGCGACAACAGGGGCGGCGAGCGTCGCGACGACAACCGTGGCGATCGCGGTGGCTTCCGGCGCGATGACAGCCGTGGTGAGCGTCCGCCGTTCCGTCGTGACGACAACCGCGGTGGCGGTGGTGGCGGTTTCCGTCGTGACGACAGTCGCGGTGAGCGTCCGCCGTTCCGGCGCGACGACCGTGACAACCGGGGCGAGCGTCCCGCCTTCCGGCGTGACGACGACCGCGGTGACCGTGGCAGCTACCCCCGCCGTGACGACCGTGGCGGCAGCGGTGGCGGTGGCGATCGCGGTGGGTACCGCGGTCGCGACGACCGTTCCGCCGGCCCGCGCCGTGACGACCGTCCGGCCGGTCCCCGTCGTGATGACCGCGGCGGCGAGCGCGGCGGGCGTCCCGGTGGTTTCCGTCGTGACGACAGCCGTGGTGAGCGTCCGCCGTTCCGCCGCGACGACCGCAGCGACAGCCGAAGCGACAACAGGGGCGGCGAGCGTCCTCCCTTCCGTCGTGACGACCGGCGTGACGACCGGCGTGACGACCGTAGGGACGACCGCCGTGACGGTGACCGTCCCGCTTTCCGGCGCGATGACGACCGCGGTGACCGTGGCAGCTACCCCCGCCGCGACGACCGTCCGTCCGGCCCGCGTCGTGATGACCGTGGTGAGCGTCCGGCCTTCCGTCGTGACGACAGTCGCGGTGAGCGTCCGCCGTTCAGGCGCGACGACCGTGACAACCGGGGCGAGCGTCCCGCCTTCCGGCGCGACGACGACCGTGGCGAGCGCGGCAGTTACCCCCGTCGTGACGACCGTTCTGCGGGCCCGCGTCGCGACGACCGTCCGGCCGGCCCCCGCCGGGATGACCGCGGCGGCGAGCGCGGAAGCCGTCCCGGTGGTTTCCGCCGTGACGACAGCCGTGGTGACCGTCCCGCGTTCCGCCGTGACGACGACCGCGGTGGCTACCCCCGCCGCGACGACCGTCGGGGCGACGACAGGCGCGGTGGCGGCCGGTTCCGGGACGACCGGGAGCGTGACCGCGACCGTGAGCCGATCAAGCGGCTGCCGATCCCCGAGGACGTCACGGGCGAGGAGATCGACAAGGACGTACGCCAGGAGCTGCTGAGCCTGCCGAAGGGGCTCGCGGAGGACGTGTCGAAGAACCTGGTGATGGTCGCCCGGCTCATCGACGAGGACCCCGAGGGCGCCTACGCCTACTCCAAGATCGCGCTGCGGCTGGCGTCGCGTGTCGCCGCCGTGCGTGAGGCGGCCGGGTTCGCCGCGTACGCGAACCAGAAGTACAGCGAGGCGCTGGCCGAGTTCCGGGCTGCGCGGCGGATGACCGGCAGTGTGGACCTGTGGCCCGTGATGGCCGACTGCGAGCGTGGGCTCGGGCGGCCGGAGAAGGCGCTGGAGATGGCCGGGGCCCCCGAGGTCCACAAGCTCGACAAGGCGGGCCAGGTCGAGATGCGGCTCGTCGCGGCCGGCGCCCGGCGTGACATGGATCAGCTCGACGCGGCCATCGTCACGCTCCAGAGCCCCGAGCTGGCCTCGAACACCGTGCAGCCGTGGACCGCGCGACTGCGGTACGCCTACGCCGACGCCCTGCTCGCCGCCGGGCGTGAGGACGAGGCGCGGGAGTGGTTCGCCAAGGCCGTGGAGTCCGACAAGGACGGCAGCACGGACGCGTCGGACCGGCTCGCCGAGATGGACGGTGTCGAGTTCGTCGACGCGTTCGTCGAGGACGAGGCGGACGAGGACGAGGACGTCACCGACGGCGAGACCGAGACCGAGATCGAGATCGACGACGAGGTCGAGCTCCAGGCCGAGGCCTCCGTAGCCGACGAAGTGGATGTCGACGACGAGGACGACGACCTCGAGGACGATGAGGACGACGACGAGGCCGAGCCCGTGGCCGAGCCGACCGTCGCCGTCGAGGCCAAGGACGCCGACAAGGACTGACGGCAGCGCACGTCGGCAGCAGTGACGAAAAGGGCGGGACCCCACACCGGGGTCCCGCCCTTTCGCGTTCCCGGAGTCTCAGGGCTCCAGCGCCCGCAGCACCAGCCCCGACGCCGGCTTCGGGCCGAAGGACGTCGACTTGCGGGGCATGGTGACGCCCTGGAGGGCCAGGTCGCGTACGACCTCCTCGCGGACGGGGTGCATCAACACGGCCGTACCGCCGTCGCGTTCGGCCTTGCGGACGGTGGCGGCGGTGTCGTGGATGTAGGCGATGCGGGTCGGGTCGTCCTCGGGGATGAGCCAGACGTGGTCCAGGAGGGTGGAGTGCAGGACCGTGGCGTCCAGGGTGCGCCAGGCGGCGGGGCGGTCGGCGGGGACCGTACGGGCCAGGAGGTCCGGGTCCGGATGGTCTACCAGGTGGAAGGCGCCGTCACCGGCGAGGAGGAAGGCGTTGCCCGCGCAGGCCGCGTCGGCGAGGGCCTCCAGGGCCTCCGGGAGGGGCACTTCCAGGTGCTGGACGCGGAACAGGCCGTCCAGGGCGGCCAGGGCGTCGGCGACCGGGACGCCGTGCAGGAGGCGGTGGATCGCGCGGACGCGGAGCGGGTAGCGGGCGGTGTCGACGAGGAGGACGAGGCCGTAGTCCCAGGGGCTGGGGGAGGGGTGCTCCGCGCGTAGACGTCGGTAGGTCGCCCAGCGGTGGTGGCCGTCGGCGATGAGGGCCTGGTGGTGGGACAGGTCGGTCTGGATGCGGGTCAGCTCGGCGGGGTCGGTGACCGACCAGAGGCGGTGGCTGTAGCCGTCCTCCGTGGTCGTCGAGAGCAGCGGGGGGTCCTCGGCGACGCGCTCGACGACCGTGGTCGTGTCGGACGGGGAGCCGTTGCCCCGGTAGGTCAGGAGCAGGGGTTCGAGGTTGGCGGAGGTGGCCCGCATGAGGGCCGCGCGGTCCGCGATCACGTGCGGCATGACGTCCTCGTGCGGCAGGACCACGCCCTCCGAGGGGTCCGTCAGGCGCAGGGCGCCGATGATGCCGCGCTGCAACAAGCCGTTGCCGTCGTGCTGTTCGTAGACGTACAGACCGGGCTCGGGGTCGGTGGTGAGGACTCCCTCGGAGAGCCAGCGGTGCAGGGTGTCGGCGGCCTGTTCGTTGCGGGCACTGGGGGTGACGGCCTGCGGGAGGATCAGCCGGACGATGTTGTGCGGGTCGGAGTCCTGGAGGTGGTGCAGACCGTCGGGGCGTACGACGACGTCGTACGGTGGGGACGTCACGGCGGCCAGGCTGCCGACCAGGTCGGGGTCGTAGCGAAGGCCTCGGAACGGGGTGAGTTCCAGGCCTCGGCGCTCCGTTGCTTCCGAGTGACCTGCGGTGTTCATCCCGGCATCGTACGTGTGTCAGTGGCGTGCGGGATGATCGGGCGAAAGCGATCGAACGAGGAGCGATGTGGAATGAGCCAGAGCGTCAGGACGAGTCCCGAGGGCAGTGGCCGGGCCCTGAGCGAGGCGTACGACACGGCGCTGCTCGACCTCGACGGGGTGGTGTACGCGGGGGGCAACGCGATCGCCCATGCTGTCGACTCGCTCGCCACCGCCCGCGCGGGCGGGATGCGGCTGGCCTACGTCACCAACAACGCGCTGCGGACGCCGGACGCGGTGGCCGAGCATCTCACCGAGCTGGGGATACCGACGGGGGCCGATGACGTCATCACCTCCGCGCAGGCCGTCGCCCGGCTGATCAGCGAGCAGGTGCCGGCCGGCTCCCGCGTGCTGGTGATCGGCGGGGAGGGGCTGCGGGTCGCGCTGCGCGAGCGCGGGCTGGAGCCCGTCGACTCGGCCGACGACGATCCGGTGGCGGTCGTGCAGGGCTACGGCGGCCCGGACCTGGTGTGGTCCCGGTTCGCGGAGGCCTGTTACGCGATCGCGCGCGGGGTGCCGTGGTTCGCGTCCAACACCGACCTGACGATCCCGAGCGCGCGCGGCATCGCGCCGGGCAACGGCGCGGCGGTGGAGGTCGTACGGATAGCGACCGGCGCCGAGCCGCAGGTGGCGGGGAAGCCGTTGCCGCCGATGCACAAGGAGACGATCCTGCGGACCGGCGCGGAGCGGCCGTTGGTGGTGGGGGACCGGCTGGACACGGACATCGAGGGGGCGTTCAACGGGGAGGTCGACTCGCTGCTCGTCCTGACCGGCGTGACCGACGGAGCGCAGCTCCTCGCCGCGCCGCCGCAGCACCGGCCGACGTACGTCGACGCCGATCTGCGGGGCATGCTCACCGGGCAGCCCGAGGTCACGGAGGCGGGAGACGGCTTCCGGTGCGGGAGTTGGACGGCGACGGCGGGGCGGGAGCGGCTGGAACTCGACGGTGAGGGCGAGCCCCTGGACGGGCTGCGGGCGCTCTGCGCGGCGGCCTGGACGGCGGCGGGGGACGGCTCCTGCACGCTGGACGCGGAGAAGGCGCTGGCGCGACTGGGGCTGTGAACAGGGCGCTCGGGAGCACACCTTCCGGGCGGGATGCGAGGGTAGGCTAACCTAACCTCGTGTTGGTCGACAGTCCCCCAGAACAGCGCGCGGAGACCGCCCCCGCGCCCCCAACCCGCCGGGCGGTACGAGTCCTTGGGCTCTTCATCTCGGTGGCGCTCCTGCTGCTCGTCGCCCTGGCGAGCATCGCGATCGGCGCGAAATCGCTGCCGTTGGGGGATGTGTGGCACGGCCTGTTCCATGACACGGGGACGTACGCGGACATCGTGGTCGACGACCGCATCTCCCGTACGGTCCTCGGACTGCTCGCCGGTGCCGCGCTCGGCCTCTCCGGAGCCGTGCTCCAGGCGCTCACCCGCAACCCGCTCGCGGACCCGGGGCTGCTCGGCATCAACGCCGGCGCCTCGGCCGCGGTCGTCACCGCCATCACCTACTTCGGTGTCACCTCGCTGAGCGGCTACGTCTGGTTCGCCTTCGCGGGCGCGGCGGTGGTCGGCGCGCTGGTCTGGTTCCTCGGCGGCAGCCGGGGTGCCACCCCCGTGCGCCTCGCCCTCGCCGGCACCGCGATCAGCGCCGCGCTCTACGGCTATCTCCAGGCCGTCATGATCACGGACGACGCGGCGCTCTCCAAGATGCGCTTCTGGACGGTCGGTTCACTGGCCTCGGCCACCGGATCGACCATCACCCAGGTCGCGCCGTTCCTCGCGGTCGGCACGGTCGTCTCGCTGCTGCTGGCCCGGCCGCTGAACGCGGTGGCGATGGGCGACGACACCGCCCGGGCCCTCGGCGCAAACCTCAACCGCACCCGGGCGCTCGCCATGCTCTCCGCGACCGTGCTGTGCGGGGCCGCGACCGCCGCCTGCGGGCCGATCGTGTTCGTCGGCCTGATGGTGCCGCACGTCGTGCGCTCCTTCACCGGCCCCGACCTCCGCTGGATCCTGCCGTACGCCACGATCCTGTCGCCCGTGCTGCTGCTCGGCGCCGACGTGCTGGGCCGGCTGATCGCGCGGCCCGCGGAGTTGCAGGTCGGCATCGTGACCGCGGTCCTCGGCGGTCCGGTCTTCATCTTCCTCGTGCGGCGCCGAAGGACGGCCCAGCTGTGAATCTCTCTCGTACGACGGCGGAGGACGGCCCAGCCGTGAAGGCCGCACCCACCCGAGTGCTCCGTACGAAGGCCGTGCGTGCCGGCGGTCTCTCGCTCCGCCTCGATCTCCGTGCCCTCGCGGTCGTCGTCCTTCTCCTGGTCTGCGCACTCGCCGCGAGTGTCGTGCTGATCGGTACCGGCGACTTCCCGATCCCGGCCGGTGACGTCCTCAAGACGCTGTTCGGGGGCGGTGACGCGGGCCAGGAGTTCATCGTCAATGAACTGCGGCTGCCACGGGTTCTCGTCGGGCTGCTGGTCGGGGCCTCGCTCGGGCTCGGCGGTGCGCTGTTCCAGTCCATCTCCCGCAATCCGTTGGGCAGTCCGGACGTCCTCGGCCTCTCGCAGGGGTCGACGGCCGGGGCGCTCGTCGTGATCGTGCTGTTTTCCGGCAGCGCGACCGCCGTCACCCTCGGGGCGCTGGTCGGCGGTCTGGTGACCGGGCTCGCGATCTATGTGCTGGCCTGGAAGCAGGGGGTGCACGGATACCGGCTCGTCCTGGTCGGCATCGGCGTCTCCGCCGTCGTCACGGCGGTCAACGGCTATCTGCTCACCAAGGCAGACCTCGTCGACGCGGCCCGCGCGGTCGTGTGGATGACCGGGTCCCTCAACGGCCGCGACTGGACCCAGGTCTGGCCACTGCTCGGCCTGTGCGCCGTGCTGCTGCCGCTCGTCCTCGCCAACGCGCGCGGGCTGCGGATGACGGAGATGGGCGACGACGTGTCGTACGCCCTCGGAGTGCGGGTCGAGCGGGTACGGCTGTTGCTGATGGTGGCCGCCGTGCTGCTCACCGCCGCCGCGACCGCCGCCGCGGGACCCGTCGGCTTCGTCGCGCTCACGGCGCCGCAGCTCGCCCGGCGGCTGACCCGCTCGCCGGGCCCGAACCTGGTGCCCTCGCTGTGCATGGGCGCCGCGCTCCTGGTCACCGCCGACTGGGTCTCCCAACGGGCGTTCGGCGCCGACCAGTTGCCCGTGGGCGTGGTCACCGGAGTCCTCGGCGGGGTCTACCTGCTGTGGCTCCTGGTCACCGAGCGCAAGGCGGGCCGGATATGAACCCGTCGACGAAACCAGCGACGAACGCCTCGGCGAACGAGAACGACCAAAGGAGCACAGTGAACCGCCTGTCCGCCGAGAACGTCACCCTCGCCTACGACCAGCGCGTCATCGCACGCGAGCTGTCGGTGGAGATCCCCGACAACTCCTTCACGGTGATCGTCGGCCCGAACGCGTGCGGCAAGTCCACGCTGCTGCGGGCCCTTTCACGGATGCTGAAGCCGAGCGAGGGCCGGGTGCTGCTCGACGGGCAGGTCATCCAGTCGATGCCCGCGAAGAAGGTCGCGCGGACCCTCGGCCTGCTGCCGCAGTCGTCCATCGCGCCCGACGGGATCACCGTCGGCGACCTCGTGGGCCGCGGCCGGTACCCGCACCAGGGCATCCTGCGCCAGTGGTCCCAGGAGGACGAGCGGGTCGTGCAGGAGTCGATGGCGCAGACCGGGGTCGCCGAGCTCGCCGACCGCTATGTCGACGAACTCTCCGGCGGGCAGCGGCAGCGCGTGTGGATCGCGATGGCGCTCGCCCAGCAGACGCCCCTGCTGCTGCTCGACGAGCCGACCACCTACCTGGACATCCAGCACCAGATCGACGTCCTCGACCTCTGCGCCGAACTGCACGAGGAGCAGGGCCGCACACTGGTCGCGGTACTGCACGACCTCAACCACGCGGCGCGGTACGCCACTCACCTCATCGCCCTCAAGGAGGGCGCGGTCATCGCACAGGGAGCGCCGAACGACATCGTCACGGCCGAACTGGTCGAGGAGGTCTTCGGGCTGCGCTGCCAGGTCATCGACGACCCGGAGACGGGGACGCCACTGGTGGTGCCGGCGGCGCGCAAGGCACGCGCGCGTGCGGTCACCGCAGTAGTTACAGAAGCTTCCTGAGCCGGAACAGATCGAACACGTTGGCCTCCAGCTTCACCCGGCCCGAGCCCCAGGCCTTCGCGAAGTTCAGGCCGCCGTCGACCATGGCCACCAGGTCGTCGCCGGCCATGGTCAGCCTGATCTGGGCCTTCTCCGGCGGAAGGCCCTCCACGGTCTCGTCCACCACGATCCGGCCGCCGGTCAGCCGCCCGACGAAGGTGACGTCGAGATCGGTGATCCGGCAGCTGACCGAACGGTCCATGGCCGCGGCGGCGCGGACATTCCCGTCGGCCTTCTGCATGTTGTCCGAGAGCTTTTCGAGTGCGGCGCGGCACTCCTCGATCGTTGCCATCGTGATCGACGGTACCCCAGGCCTTCGGGGTAGCGTCTGGGCATGAGCGACTCAGTTCCCGAGGCCGAGACAGAGGCAGCGCCGGAGGCCGTACCGGAGGCGGAGCCCGCGTACGACCCGGCCGCCCCCGCGCCCCTGAACGTGGACCGCGCCCCGAGCGGCAACGCGGACGTCGACGCCCAGCTCGGGCGCCTCGCCGACACCGACCACCTCGCCACGGACGGCCATGTCGAGGTGTACGAGGATGTACACCGGGGGCTGCGCGACGCGCTCACCGCGCTCGACGCCCGCCCGGGACCTCCGGCGCCCCCATCGACGTATGGCACTAGGAGCTGAACCGAACGTGGCAGGAGTGGCACGCCGCCGTCTCGACGCCGAGCTGGTGCGGCGGAAGCTCGCGCGCTCGCGGGAGCACGCGAGCCAGTTGATCGCCGCAGGGCGGGTCACCGTGGGCAGGACCGTCGCGACCAAGCCCGCCACCCAGGTGGAGACCGCGGCGGCCATCGTCGTCGTGGCGGACGACGGCGACCCCGACTACGTGTCGCGGGGCGGCCACAAGCTCGCGGGCGCGCTGGAGGTCTTCGTGCCGCAGGGGCTCGCGGTCGGGGGGCGGCGGGCGCTGGACGCCGGCGCGTCCACCGGAGGCTTCACCGATGTGCTGCTGCGGGCGGGCGCCGCGCAGGTCGTGGCGGTCGACGTCGGGTACGGACAACTCGCGTGGTCTCTGCAGAGCGATGAACGCGTCACCGTCAAGGACCGTACGAACGTACGCGAGTTGACGCTTGAAGCGATCGATGGGGAGCCTGTGGATCTTGTCGTGGGGGATCTGTCCTTCATCCCGCTCGGCCTTGTGCTGCCCGCCCTGGTGCGGTGCACGAAGCCGGACGCGGACCTGGTGATGATGGTCAAGCCCCAGTTCGAGGTGGGGAAGGAACGGCTGGGGAGCGGCGGTGTCGTCCGCAGCCCGGAACTACGGGCCGAGGCCGTGCGCGGAGTCGCCCGGCGGGCCGCCGAGCTGGGCCTCGGGGTGCAGGGTGTGACCGCCAGCCCGCTGCCCGGGCCCTCCGGGAATGTCGAGTACTTTCTGTGGCTGCGGGCCGGCGCACCCGAACTGGACCCGGCCGATGTTGACCGTGCAGTGGCGGAGGGGCCGCGTTGACACAGAACCGAGCTCGTACTGTTTTCCTGCTCGCGCACACGGGCCGCCCAGCGGCCATCCGGAGTGCCGAACTGGTCGTCAAGGGGCTGCTCCAGTCCGGTATCGGAGTGCGCGTCCTGGAGTACGAGGCACGCGACCTGCCGCTCCCGGACGAGGTGGAGACGGTCACCGAGGCCACCCCGCAGTGCCTTGAGGGCTGCGAGCTGCTCATCGTCCTCGGCGGCGACGGCACGCTGCTGCGCGGCGCGGAGTTCGCGCGGGCGTCCGGGGTGCCGATGCTCGGCGTCAACCTCGGCAGCGTGGGGTTCCTCGCGGAGGCCGAGCGGGACGATCTCGACAAGGTCGTGGACCGGGTGGTCACCCGGGCCTACGAGGTCGAGGAGCGGATGACCGTCGACGTCGTCGTGCACAAGAACGGCAACATCGTGCACACGGACTGGGCGCTGAACGAGGCGGCGGTGCAGAAGGCCGGCGCCGAGAAGCTGCTGGAAGTCGTGCTGGAGATCGACGGGCGCCCGGTGACCGGGTTCGGGTGCGACGGGATCGTCTGTGCGACGCCCACCGGGTCGACTGCCTACGCCTTCTCTGCCGGTGGGCCCGTGGTGTGGCCCGAGGTGGAGGCGTTGTTGATGGTGCCGATCAGTGCGCACGCGCTGTTCGCGAAGCCGTTGGTGACCTCGCCGGATTCCGTGCTGGCCGTAGAGGTGTTGCCGCACATCCCTCCGGGGGTGTTGTGGTGTGACGGGCGGCGGACCGTCGAACTGCCTGCCGGGGCCCGGGTCGAGGTGCGTAGAGGCGCTGTGCCGGTGCGGCTGGCCCGGCTGCACCACGCGTCGTTCACCGATCGGCTTGTCGCGAAGTTCGCGTTGCCTGTTTCGGGGTGGCGGGGGGCGCCCCACTAGCACGATCGCGCGGGGACACTCCCCCGGGTGACAGGGTGCCTCGCGCTTCTCCCGCCCTACCTCGTAAGGTCTTCACCGTGCTGGAAGAGATGCGGATACGGTCGCTCGGAGTCATCGACGACGCTGTCGTCGAGCTGTCGCCGGGGTTCACCGCTGTCACGGGTGAGACGGGTGCGGGCAAGACCATGGTCGTCACCAGCCTCGGGTTGTTGCTCGGGGGCCGGGCGGACCCGGCGCTGGTGCGGATCGGGGCGAAGAACGCGGTCGTGGAGGGGCGGATCTCCGTCCCTCCGGGCGGCTCCGCCGTGCTGCGGGCCGAGGAGGCCGGTGCCGAACTGGAGGACGGGACGCTGCTCATCAGCCGTACCGTTTCCGCCGAGGGGCGCTCCCGGGCGCACCTGGGCGGGCGTTCCGTGCCGGTGGGCGTGCTCGCGGAGCTGGCCGACGAGCTGGTCGCCGTGCACGGGCAGACCGATCAGCAGGGGCTGTTGAAGCAGTCCCGGCAGCGGCAGGCGCTCGACCGGTACGCCGGGGACGCCGTCACCGGGCCGCTCGCGAAATACGCGGAGGCGTACCGGCGGCTGCGGGCCGTCGCCGTGGAGCTGGACGAGATCACTACGCGCGCGCGGGAGCGGGCCCAGGAAGCCGACATGCTGCGCTACGGCCTCGACGAGATCGCGGGCGTGGAACCGCGGGCCGGCGAGGACGTGGAACTGGCCGCAGAGGCCGAGCGGCTCGGGCACGCGGAGGCGCTGGCGTCCGCCGCGACGGTCGCGCACGCCGCGCTCGCCGGCAACCCCGAGGACCCCGAGGGCATCGACGCGGCGACCCTCGTCGCGGGTGCGCAGCGGGCCCTGGAGGCCGTCCGGTCGCACGACTCGGCGCTGGCCTCGCTCACCGACCGGATCGGTGAGATCGGCATCCTGCTGGGCGATGTGGCGGGGGAGCTGGCGGGCTACGCCGACGACCTGGACGCCGATCCGCTGCGGCTGGCGGCCGTGGAGGAGCGGCGGGCCGCCCTCAACGCGCTCACGCGGAAGTACGGCCAGGACATCGCGGCCGTGCTCGCGTACGCCGAGCAGGGGGCCGCGCGGCTCACCGAACTCGACGGCGACGACGAGCGGATCGACGAGCTGACCGCCGAGCGGGACGCGCTGCGGGCCGAACTGGGCGGTCTCGCGCAGGCGTTGACCGACGCCCGGACGGAGGCCGCCGAGCGGTTCGCCGCGGCCGTCACCGCCGAGCTGGCGTCCCTCGCGATGCCGCACGCGCGCGTGTCGTTCGAGATCCGGCAGACCGAGGACCCGGAGGGCGTCGAGGTCGGCGGGCGCGCGGTCGCCTACGGCCCGTCGGGTGTCGACGAGGTCGAGCTGCTGCTCGCCCCGCATCCCGGTGCTCCGCCGCGGCCCATCGCCAAGGGCGCGTCCGGCGGTGAGCTGTCGCGCGTGATGCTGGCCGTGGAGGTCGTGTTCGCGGGGACGGACCCCGTGCCGACGTATCTCTTCGACGAGGTCGACGCCGGTGTCGGCGGCAAGGCGGCGGTCGAGATCGGCCGGCGGCTCGCGAAGCTCGCGAAGACCGCGCAGGTCGTGGTCGTCACGCACCTGCCGCAGGTCGCGGCCTTCGCCGACCGGCAGCTGCTGGTCGAGAAGACCAACGACGGGTCCGTGACCCGCTCGGGCGTGAAGGTCCTCGAAGGCGAGGACCGCGTACGGGAGTTGTCCCGGATGCTGGCCGGCCAGGAGGACTCGGAGACGGCCCGCGCCCACGCGGAGGAGCTGCTGGCGACGGCGAGGGCGGACGGCTAGGGCGGGCTCGTCGTTCAGGAGGCGCGCGCTCCTCACTCGTACGGGTGACATCCCCGCCCGTGTTGCCCTCTCGTACGGCCTCCGGGCTTTTCTACGTTGTCGGAACACCCGTACGTACTGGCATCCTTGAGTTGGAACGCGTAGGAAGCGTGCGGTACACCCCCACCGCGCGATCCTTCTGTACTTTCTTCGTGACCGCCCGTCGCCGAACCAGGAGCCCCGGCCACGTGACCCCCGTGAGCAGCCACTCACCGCACGGCCAGTCGCCGCTGCGCACCGTGCAGGTGCTCGGCGGGGGCAACGCCGCGAGCAGCGCGCACGTGCGCTCCCTGGCCTCCGGGCTCGTCGCGCGGGGCGTGCGGGTCACGGTGTGCGCCCCCGTCGAGGCCGATCACACCTACGACTTCACGGGCGCCGGCGCCGAACACGTGCACGTCCCGCGCAGCAGCGACCCGTCCTCCGTGGCCGCGCTCCGGGCCGCCTGCGCGGACGCCGACCTGGTGCACGCGCACGGACTGCACGCCTCCTTCCGCGCCGTCCTCGCGCTCAGCGGCCGTCGGACACCCCTCGTGGTCACCTGGCACGACCGCGCACACGTCGAAGGAGCGCGCGCCCATCTGCTGCGGCTGCTGGAGCGGCGGGTCGTGAAGGCCGCCGTCGTGGTGCTCGGAGCCACGTCCGATCTCGTCGACCGGGCACGCCGGACCGGCGCCCGGGACGCGCGGCTCGCCGCCGTCGCGCTGCCGGGACCGCGCAAGGCCGTCGAGCACGAGGATCCCGACCGGCTGCGCCCCAAGTTCCGCGCCGAACTCGGCGCCACCGACCGCCCGTTGCTCGTCGCCGTCGGCTCGCTCGACCGGCAGCGCGGCTACGACACCCTCCTGGACGCCTCGCGCGGCTGGTGCCGTCTCGATCCGGCCCCGCTGCTCGTGATCGCGGGGGAGGGGCCGCTGCGGGCCGAGTTGCAGCGCCGGATCGAGGACGAGGAGCTGCCGGTCCGGCTCGTCGGGCGCCGCGACGACGTGGGCGAACTGCTCGCCGCCGCCGACCTCGCGCTCCTGCCCAGCAGTTGGGAGTCCCGCTCGGTGATCGCCCAGGAGGCACTGCACGCCCGCGTCCCGCTCGTCGCCACCGCCGTCGGCGGCATCCCCGAACTCGTCGGAGACGCCGCCGAACTCGTGCCCTACGGCGACGCGAAGGCCCTCGCCGACGCGGTCACCCGGCTGCTGCGCGACCCCGAACGCCGGGAACTGCTCCGGGAGAAGGGCACCCGGCAGGCGGCCACCTGGCCCACCGAGGACGAGACCGTCGCCCAAGTGCTGAGTGTCTACGACGAGTTGACCCAGCCGCTCCCGCTGACCTGAAAATTCCTACGGCACCAGCCTGCGGGCGCGCAGCGCGAGGCTCAACGCCAGTACCGTCTGCGGGTCTTCGAGGTCCGTGCCCAGCAACTCCCCGATGCGGGCGAGGCGGTTGTAGAGGGTCTGCCGGTTGAGATGCAGTTCGCGGGCGGTCTCCGCCTTGCGGCCCGCGTGCGCCAAGTACGTTTCCAGCGTGGGGAGCAGCGGCGGCTTGGAGCGGTTGTCGTGGTCGCGGAGCGGGCCGATCGCGCGGTCCACGAAGGCCGCCAGGTCGGGATGGTCGCGCAGCCGCCACAGCAGCAGCTCGATGTCCAGGCGCCGCGCGTCGTACCAGGGGCGGTCCGACAGGCCCTGTGCCGCCGTCGCCGTCTCGGCCGCGTGGCGCAGCCCCGCCGACGCCGCCGCCCAGCCGCCGGCCACCCCGACGACCACGATCGGCGGCTGTGCGCCCGGGCGTTGCATCCCGGCCCGCTCCACGCCCGCGCGCAGTGCCGCCGCGACCCGGTCCGCGACGGCCGACCGCTCCGACTCCGAGCGCAGGCCGAGCAGGAGCGGGACCCGGCCCTCGACCGGTCGTACGCCCAGCAGGACCGGGACCCCCACCGAGGCCAGCTCCTCGGCGACCGCGCGGGCCAGGACCGCCCAGCCGCCGCCGGGCGCGGCCAGCGCGTCGCCGAGGCGCATCACCACGGGCAGCAGCGGGCTGGTGCCGGGCTTGAAGCCCAGTACCCGGGCCTGGGCCGGGGCGTCCTCGGCGGCGATACGGCCCTCGGCGAGGTCGGTGAGGAAGTCGCCGCGTCCGCGGGCGGCCAGCTCCTCCTCCTGGCGGGCCTGCATCAGGACCACGGCGAGGATGCCGGCGGCCCGTTCGGCGGCGATGCGGTGCACGGGGGAGAGCGGCGCCCGTACCGGGAGCAGCACGATCCGCGCGCGGACCGAACCCGTGCCGGGACCGCCCCCGGGCACGTCCACCAGCACCGAACCGGCGGGCGGCGAGCCGTCCTTGTGCTGGCCGCGGAGCCCCTCCCACACCTGGAGCGGGTCGGCGCCCTCGGGCCCGGAGCCCGCCGCGTAGAGGAGTTGGCCGTCCGGGGTCTCCAGGAAGACCGGGTTGCCGCTGAAGTCGGCCAGGATGCCCAGGACTTGGGGGATTCCGCCGCCGCCGAGCAGAGCCTCCGTACAGCGGCGGTGGACCTCCTCGGCCTGCTGGAGCAGCGCGTAGTGGCCGTTGACGATCTCGGTGTGGATCTCCTCGGTGACCGCGACGAACGGCACCTCGCGGTGAAGCTGGACCAGCGGGAGACCGGTCGCGCGGGCCGTCTCGACGAGGGTGGCGGGCAGCCGGGTGAACCGCGGGCCGAGCTCGACGACCAGGGCCGCGATGCCCCGCTCGGCCAGCGTACGGACGAAGGCGCGCTGTTCCGCCGGGCGGGTACCGAGGCCGTAGCCCGTGGTCAGGAGCAGTTCGCCGCCCTTGAGGAGGGAGGCGATGTTCGGGACCTCGCCCGCGTGCACCCAGCGCACGGTCCGCTGGAGCCGGTCGGCGCCCGCCAGGATCTCCGGCAGCCCGCTGCGCAGCCCGGGCAGCTCCAGCGCCCGCTGAACGGTGATCCCGGCGCCCTGGCTGTCGAATGTGCTGTCCGTACGGCTGTCCATGCAGCGGACGCTACCTGCGCGGATGCCCTGCGCACACCTCGGCCTAGGCCGGTGCGATGTTGTGGTTGAAACGGAAAACGTTGTCGGGGTCGTACTCCCGCTTCACCGCCGCGAGCCGCCGGGTGTTCTCGGCGCCCAGGCCCGCCGTCACGCGGTCCGTGCCCTCGTCGCCGATGAAGTTGAGGTAGACCGCTCCGGTGCTCCAGGGCTGGACCTTGGCGCGGACGTCCTTGACCCAGGCGATGCAGCGTTCGTCGTCGGCCGGGTCCTCCCAGATACCGAAGGGGTGAACGGCCCAGGGCGCGTTCCGGTACGGCACCGGGAACTCGGCGGGGCCGGAGGCGATCGCGCCGCCCTGCGGGAACAGCACGTGCTGCGTGCCCGTGGGGACCGGGAGGCTCTCGCCGAGGGCGCAGAAGACGTCCGTGAACGCGTCGGGCGCGCCGGTCAGGTACTCGGCCGACCAGTAGTTCCGCAGGTTCGCCGGATCGTCGAACATCGTCTGGAACTGGGCGTAGGGCAGGGCGGTGACGATCTCCACCTCGTGCGGCAGGGCGAGCAGCGGCTGGGCGAGCTTGCGCATGTCCTCCTCGGCGCCGGCGTAGGTGATCAGCGCGCCGCACAGCCGCTGGCCGACCAGCTGCTCGGGGATGAACTCCTCGGGCGGCGCGGTGAGATAGATGACTCCGCCGCTCGCCTCCTGGGGGCCGGTCTCGATGATCTCGCGGTAGGTGCGGATGACGTCCTGGCCGTGCTCGGGCTGGTACATCACCAAGGCGATGGAGAACTCGGGCAGTTCGTGCAGTCGCAGGGTGAGCGCGGTGGCGATGCCGAAGTTTCCGCCGCCGCCGTGCAGGGCCCAGAAGAGTTCCGGGTTCTCCTCGGCGCTCGCGTGGACCACGGTCGCGTCGGCGGTCACCAGGTCGACGCCGAGCAGGTTGTCGACGGCGAGGCCGAAGGCGCGGTCCAGCCAGCCGGTGCCGCCACCCAGGACGAAGCCGCCGACCCCCGTGGTGGAGGCCCGGCCGCCGGTCGTGGCCAGACCGTGTTCCTGGGTCGCGCCGTCCAGTTCGCTCATCGTGGCCCCGCCGGCGATCCGTACCGCCCGGGCCGCGGGATGGACCGTCACCTCGCGCATATGGCGCAGGTCCACGACGAGCGCCCCGTCGCCCAGCGCCATGCCGGCGACGCTGTGACCGCCGCCGCGCACCGCGATCGGCAGATCCAGTTCGCGCCCGAAGCGCACGGCCCGTACGACATCGGCCTCGTCCACGCACTGGGCGATCACGGCCGGACGCCGGTCGATCATCGCGTTGAAGACGACACGGGCGTCGTCGTAACCCTGATCCCCCGGGGCGAACACGTCGCCGACCAGATCCTCGCGCAACGCGGTGAGAGCCGCGCCCGCCGTCGAGAGGGAGGCCATGGCCGCCCCCTTCCAGAAAAGGGTAAATGGGACGATTCCAGCGTAGGCGTGCTCGGCCCGGCAGTCGCGCTGTGGGTTCACCCAGCCGTCCCTGACATGCCACTGACAGCCCGGATTCGAAGGTCATATCGTTGGCCGGCGATCACGGGAATTTCTTATGGAGGGGGAACGTGATGTCACGTCAGGCGTACCGAAGAACGCCGTTCCGGACGGTGGGGGCCGTCCTGCTGGCCTTGCTGACACTGCTGGCCCTGGTGACGACGGCGGGCCGCGCACAGGCGGCGGGTGTCACCGCCGCCGGTTCGTTCTCCGAGTCCGAGCTGTGGGACTCGACCGACAACGATGCCTACGCGAGTTTCCACGTGCAGGGCCTCGGGGTGGTCCCCCAGGGAATCGTGCCGCCCGCGGGAGGCGCGGCCCTGCCCGCCGACGTGGTGCTCACGTTCACCGAGGGCCGCTTCACGGTGGGGGACGGCGGACCGAAGGACCTGCTCGTGCGCCGCAGCGTGGACGCCGGGGTCACCTGGTCCGCCAGTGCCGTCGTGGTCCCGGCGGACACGGTGCAGAGCTGGGGCGACCCCACGCCGGTGGTGGACGGGCAGACCGGCCGGGTCTCCCTGTTCTGGAAGGGTGACGGCTCGAACATCTACGTCAAGCACAGCGACGACGCCGGGGCCACCTGGTCGGCCACCGAGGACCTGACCCCGCTGTTCGCCTCGAACCCGTACGGCTGGACGCGCGACGCCCCGATCCCGGGCCACGGCATCCAGCTGAGCACAGGCCGGCTGCTGATGCCCGTCATGCACCGCGCCGCCAGCACCGCCACGGACGCCAACTACGGCATGGACATGCTGTACAGCGACGACCACGGCGCCACCTGGCACCGGGGCTCCCCGCTCATGGACGCCACCTATCCCATCAACGAGAGCCGTGTCTACGAACGCTCCGACGGAGCCGTCGTCCTCAACGGCCGCTGGGGCTCGGGCGGCACCCGCTACCGCATCACCTCGACCAGCACCGACGGGGGACTGACCTGGTCCGCACCGGCGATCGACGGCGCGACCGGCACCTTCGGCTCGGTCGACGCGGGCATGCTCAACTACACCACCGGCACGGTCGACCGGCTCCTCTTCTCCCGCCCGGACTCCTCCGCCCGCGAGAACATGACCGTCTCGATCTCCTACGACGACGGAGCGAGCTTCCGCTACAGCCGCGTGATCGACCCGGGCCCGTCCTACTACTCCGACCTCGCCCGCCTGTCCGACGGCACGATCCTGCTGGTCTACGGCCGCGACGGCACCGTCGCCACCTACCCCGAGCGCATCAGCGTCGCCCGCTTCGACCTCGCCTGGCTGACCAAGGGCCGGGACAGCCTCGCCACCGGCCCCGGGTTCACCCAGCAGACCTACGAGATGGCCACCGCGGACGCGCGCACGGACACCGGCGCCGCCGTGCCGATCCTCGCCGACGCCAACGCCGTCGGCGGCAAGGCCCTGCGCTACGGGGCCTCCGCCGTGGGCAACTACATCGACGTCCCGTTCACCGTCACACAAACGGGCGGCTACCAGGTCTCCGCGCGCTTCCATCGCAGCTTCGGCCAGGGGCAGATACGCGCGAGCATCGACGGCACCACACTCGGCCAGGGCCTGTTCGACCCGACGCTGACGTCCGGCTCCGACACCTACGACATCGACGGCTACCAGGTGTACGGACTGGGGTCGACGACCCTGGCCGCCGGACAGCACACCGTCCGCTTCACCCTGGCCGCCGTCGGCCGGGCCGGCGGAAAGGCCATCGCACCCGACCAGTTGACCCTCGTCTCGGGCAGCGAGCCCGCCGACGTGCCGAACACGGTGTCGGACAACGACTTCGTCCCGGGCTTCGACACCCTCGCCGGTACCTGGACCGACGTGAACTCGCTCAGCGGCGCCTACGGCGGCAGCCATGACACGCACGCCGCCGGCACCGGCACCGCCAGTGTGGAGTTCCGGCCCGATGTGCCGATGAACGGCGTGTACGAGGTCGCCGCCTGGTTCAAGTCGGCCTCGGGCCAGGCGTCCAACGCCTCCTACGTGATCAACCACGCCGACGGCCAGTCCGCGGTGACGGTCGACGAGTCGTCCGGCGGCGGGCGTTGGGTCCGGCTCGGCGAGTTCGCGTTCACCGGTGGCGGCGACGGCACGGTGACCCTGTCGGACAACGCCGACGGCACGGTCGTCGCCGACGCCGTCCGGCTCTCCTACCGGGGCGCCGTCACCGACAACGGCTCGTCCGGCTTCAGCACGGTCTCCGGCACCTGGAACGCCGGGACCAGTGTCACCGGGTACCAGGGAGCGAACTACCTCACCCACGCCGCGGGCACCGGCACCTCGGCCGTGCGCTGGGGGACCGACGTACCGGCGACCGGGACCTACGACGTGTCCGTCTGGTACACCGACAACGCCAACCGCGCGGACAACGCGCCCTACACCGTCACGGACGCCAACGGCTCCACGCTGGTGCGCGTCGACCAGACGGTGAACGGCGGCAGTTGGATCTCCTTGGGCAAGTACTCGTTCACCGCCGGAAGCAAGGCCGTCGTCCAACTCTCGGACGACGCCGATGGATACGTCGTCGCCGACGCCGTGCGGATCACGTCCCAGGGACTGGTCGCCGACAACGACGACGCCACCAAGTTCAGTACGGTCTCCGGCACTTGGAACCCGGCATCGGGCATCGAGGGCTTCTGGGGCGCGAGTTATCGCACCCACGCGGCGGGCACCGGGACCTCGGTCGTGCGCTGGCAGTCGGACGTGCCGGCGAGCGGGGTGTACGACGTGTCCGTCTGGTACACCGACTACGCCAACCGGGCGACCAACGCCCCCTACACCGTCAGATACGCCGGCGGCTCCGCCGTCGTCCGTGTCGACCAGACCGGACGCGGCAACCGCTGGGTGTCTTTGGGTAGCTTCCCGTTCACGGCCGGAACCCCGGCCGTCGTCGAACTGTCGGACGACGCCGACGGCTACGTCGTGGCAGACGCGGTCCGTCTCATCGGGTAACCCGGGACCAGGCGCAGTACGGGGCAGGGCCCGCCGGATCGTCTCCCGATCCGGCAGGCCCTGCCCTGTGTGGTGCCGCCCTGCGTCGGCGGTCCGTCAGCTCTTCGCGGTGTCGTCGCCCGCCTGTCCGGTGGCCTCGGCCGCGGCTGCCTTCTCGCGCATCTTGCGCACCAGCTCCGCCTTCAGGTCGGCCGCGCCCTTGCGGTCGAGGTTGCGGTGCGGACCGTGGTTCTGGCGTTCGGCGCGGGACTGCTTCTTGCGCTGGCCGCCGCCCTGGCCCACGGGGTTGTTGATGTTCTTGCTGACGGTCACGGTTCTCCCGGTGGTGATGTGGAGCGGGGGTCAGCCGCCGTAGGCCCCCGAAGCCGTCAGCCGCAGCGCCGTGTCGATCAGCGGGACGTGGCTGAAGGCCTGCGGGAAGTTGCCGACCTGGCGTTGCAGGCGCGGGTCCCACTCCTCGGCGAGGAGGCCCAGGTCGTTGCGGAGCGAGAGCAGCTTCTCGAAGAGCTTACGGGCCTCGTCCACGCGGCCGATCATCGCGAGGTCGTCCGCCATCCAGAACGAGCAGGCCAGGAACGCGCCCTCGTCACCGGGGAGGCCGTCGACGCCCTCGTCCTCGCCCGAGGTCGGGTAGCGCAGGATGAAGCCGTCCGGCGTGGACAGCTCGCGCTGGATCGCCTCGATCGTGCCGATCACGCGCTTGTCGTCGGGGGGCAGGAAGCCCATCTGCGGGATGAGCAGCAGCGAGGCGTCCAGCTCCTTCGAGCCGTACGACTGCGTGAAGGTGTTGCGCTCCTTGTCGTAGCCGCGCTCGCACACGTCCCGGTGGATGTCGTCGCGCAGTTCGCGCCACTGCTCCAGCGGGCCGTCCGCGTCGCCCGACTCGATCAGCTTGATCGTGCGGTCGACCGCGACCCAGGCCATCACCTTCGAGTGCACGAAGTGGCGGCGTGGGCCGCGCACCTCCCAGATGCCCTCGTCGGGCTCGTCCCAGTGCTTCTCCAAGTAGCGGATCAGCTTGAGCTGGAGCAGGGAGGCGTAGTCGTTACGGGCCAGGCCGGTCATGTGGGCCAGGTGCAGGGCCTCGGTGACCTCGCCGTAGACGTCGAGCTGGAGCTGGTGCGCGGCGCCGTTGCCGACGCGCACCGGGCCGGAGTTCTCGTAGCCCGGCAGCCAGTCCAGCTCCGCCTCGCCGAGCTCGCGCTCGCCGGCGATGCCGTACATGATCTGGAGGTTCTCCGGGTCGCCGGCGACGGCCCGCAGCAGCCACTCGCGCCAGGCGCGGGCCTCCTCGCGGTAGCCGGTGCGCAGGAGGGAGGAGAGGGTGATGGCCGCGTCGCGGAGCCAGGTGTAGCGGTAGTCCCAGTTGCGGACGCCGCCGATCTCCTCCGGGAGGGAGGTGGTCGGCGCGGCGACGATGCCGCCGGTCGGGGCGTACGTGAGGGCCTTGAGGGTGATCAGGGAGCGGACGACGGCCTCGCGGTAGGGGCCGTGGTACGTGCACTGGTCGACCCACTCGCGCCAGAAGTCCTCGGTCGCCTCCAGCGACTGCTCCGGCTCGGGCAGCGGGGGCGGCTGCTTGTGCGAGGGCTCCCAGGAGATGGTGAACGCGATGCGGTCACCCGGCGCGACGGTGAAGTCGGCGTAGGTCGTGAGCTGCTTGCCGTAGGTCTCCGCCAAGGTGTCGAACCACACCGAGTCGGGGCCCGCGACGGCGACCGTGCGGCCCTCGTGCTTGTGCACCCAGGGGACGACCCGGCCGTAGGAGAAACGCATCCGGAGGGCCGAGCGCATCGGGACGCGGCCGGAGATGCCCTCGACGATGCGGATCAACTGGGGGGCGCCGTCGCGAGGAGGCATGAAATCGGTCACGCGGACCGTGCCTCGCGGGGTGTCCCACTCGGACTCCAGGATCAGCGAGTCACCGCGGTAGCCGCGCCGGGCCGCGGTGGGCGGCGGCGCGTCGGAGGCGTGGGCCGGGCCCAGCCGCCAGAAGCCGTGTTCCTCGGTGCCGAGCAGACCGGCGAAGATGGCATGGGAGTCGAACCGGGGCAGGCACAGCCAGTCCACCGATCCGTCCCGGCAGACCAGGGCAGCGGTCTGCATGTCTCCGATGAGTGCGTAATCTTCGATGCGCCCGGCCACGTGCAACTCCAGTCGAACGGCCACGTCGCCCCAGGGAAAAGGGGCGGTCGCTGTGTGCGGTCAAGGGATCGTTTGTAGTGCGTCGTTGAGCCATGAAGCAAATGGGGGTCGTTGCCCAACGGGCCGACGAGCTCTCGTTGTTCCGGGATGTACGGGCGGGGGTGGTGCCGTGTTCCGGACCGGCTCGGCAGCGAGTGTCCGAGCAGGATACGACGCACGTAGATGATCTGTGTGCCGCTCTCGCCAACGGACCTGGGCCGAACGGGTGAGCAGCACGTGAGAAGCAGGTAACCAGGGCGCGTCTGTGTCGACGCGAGTCACCAGTGTGTCGACGCGGGTGCGGAGCGTGGCCGGAAGCCATCTCGTCCGGGCGCTGATACCCTGGTAGCCCGTGGACCGGTGGGCACAAAACCCCCGACGACCGCACCTCGAACCGCGACCACGGGAGCCCCCTCTTGGCCATGCCGCCCGCTGCTTTCCGAAACAGCACAGCCACGACGACCAAGCACATCTTCGTCACCGGGGGTGTCGCCTCCTCTCTCGGCAAGGGCCTCACCGCCTCCAGCCTCGGCATGCTCCTCAAGGCGCGGGGCCTGCGCGTCGTGATGCAGAAGCTCGACCCGTATCTGAACGTCGACCCCGGCACGATGAACCCCTTCCAGCACGGTGAGGTCTTCGTCACCAACGACGGTGCCGAGACCGACCTGGACATCGGCCACTACGAGCGTTTCCTCGACCGCGACCTGGACGGCAGCGCCAACGTCACCACCGGCCAGGTCTACTCGACGGTCATCGCCAAGGAGCGGCGCGGCGAGTACCTCGGCGACACCGTGCAGGTCATCCCGCACATCACCAACGAGATCAAGCACCGCATCCGCCGGATGGCGACCGACGAGGTCGACGTCGTCATCACCGAGGTCGGCGGCACGGTCGGCGACATCGAGTCGCTGCCGTTCCTGGAGACGGTCCGCCAGGTCCGCCACGAGGTCGGCCGGGACAACGTGTTCGTGGTCCACATCTCGCTCCTGCCGTACATCGGCCCCTCGGGAGAGCTGAAGACGAAGCCGACCCAGCACTCGGTTGCGGCGCTGCGGAACATCGGTATCCAGCCGGACGCGATCGTGCTGCGCTCCGACCGCGAGGTGCCGACCGCGATCAAGCGCAAGATCTCGCTGATGTGCGACGTCGACGAGGCCGCGGTGGTCGCCTGCCCCGACGCCCGCTCGATCTACGACATCCCCAAGACCGTGCACAGCGAGGGCCTGGACGCCTATGTCGTCCGCAAGCTGGACCTGCCGTTCCGCGATGTGGACTGGCGGACCTGGGACGACCTCCTCGACCGCGTCCACAACCCGCTGCACGAGATCAACCTCGCGCTGGTCGGCAAGTACATCGACCTGCCCGACGCCTATCTCTCGGTCACCGAGGCCCTGCGCGCCGGCGGCTTCGCCAACAAGGCCCGCGTGAAGATCAAATGGGTCACCTCGGACGACTGCAAGACCCCGGCCGGCGCCGCCAAGCAGCTCGGTGACGTCGACGCGATCTGCATCCCCGGCGGCTTCGGCGACCGCGGTGTCTCCGGCAAGGTCGGCGCCATCCAGTACGCCCGCGAGCACAAGATCCCGCTGCTCGGCCTGTGCCTGGGCCTCCAGTGCATCGTGATCGAGGCCGCGCGCAACCTGGCCGGCATCGAGGACGCCAACTCCACCGAGTTCGACGCGGCCACCGGCCACCCCGTCATCTCCACCATGGCCGAGCAGCTCGACATCGTCGCCGGCGAGGGCGACATGGGCGGCACCATGCGCCTGGGCATGTACCCCGCCAAGCTCGCCGAGGGCTCCATCGTGCGCGAGGTCTACGACGGCAAGGAGTACGTCGAGGAGCGCCACCGCCACCGCTACGAGGTCAACAACGCCTACCGCGCCGAACTGGAGAAGAAGGCCGGACTCCAGTTCTCCGGCACCTCCCCGGACGGCAAGCTCGTGGAGTACGTGGAGTACCCGCGCGAGGCGCACCCCTACCTCGTCGCCACCCAGGCCCACCCCGAGCTGCGCTCCCGCCCGACCCGGCCGCACCCGCTCTTCGCGGGCCTGGTCAAGGCGGCCGTGGCACGCAAGACGGGCAAGTAGTACGAGGGTTGTACGGTGACCGGGGTGCGCGCCTTCAAGAGGTGTGCACCCCGGCTTCTTTTGTCATGCAGGTCGTAATGCAGGTCTTTGCAATGCAGGCACGTGCGCGGGAGGACAGGGCATGACCATCAAGGACACCCCGGAGGAGTGGGAGGTCCGGGCGACCGCGACCCCCTTCGTCGGCAACAAGACCTCCGTGCGCACCGACGACGTGGTGATGCCCGGCGGCGCGGTCGTGCACCGCGACTACCAGGTCCACCCCGGCTCCGTGGCCGTCCTCGCCCTCGACGGGCAGGACCGGGTGCTGCTCATCAAGCAGTACCGCCACCCCGTGCGGCAGAAGCTGTGGGAGATCCCGGCCGGGCTCCTCGACATCCCCGGCGAGAACCCGCTGCACGCGGCCCAGCGCGAGCTGTACGAGGAGGCGCACGTCAAGGCCGAGGACTGGCGGGTGCTGACCGATGTCTACACCACGCCCGGCGGCTGCGACGAGGCCATCCGCATCTTCCTCGCCCGCGATCTCTCCGAGGCCGAGGGAGCGCGCTTCGAGGTCGAGGACGAGGAGGCCGACATGGAGCACGCGCGCGTGCCCCTCGACGACCTGGTCCGCGGGGTCCTCGCCGGCGAGCTGCACAACAACTGCCTCGTCGTCGGCGTCCTCTCCCTGGTCGCCGCCCGGCACGGCGACGGCGTCGACGCGCTGCGCCCCGCCGAGGCGCCGTGGCCCGCGCGTCCCTTCGAGTCCTGAACCCACCCCGCTCCCGGACTCGCGCCTCATCCTTTCCGCCTCTTTCGGCGTCTTCCGGTGTGACCATCGGCTGATCCGATCGGGGGATGTGCCCGCCGCGCTCCGCACGATTCGTCGCAGAGCGTGAACTAGGCTCTGGAATCACCCGATCCGGAGTCCCGGCGGGCTATGCGCGTGCAGTGGGACGGGAGTGTGGCCCGTGACGGATCAGGCGGTGGACACAGATGGCGTGAAGCTGTCCGAGGACACTTCTTCCGAGGGCCAATTCCTGGGCCGCGCAAGAGAGTTGAAGGAACTGCGGGCCGACATCGAGCGCGCCGGCCTCGACACCATCGCCGGCCGGAAAGCACCCCGCGCGCGCGTCCTCCTCATCGCGGGCAAGCCCGGCTCGGGCCGTACCGCCCTCGCCGGCGAACTCGTCCGGCAGGTCGCTGACCGTTACGACCACGGTGTGCTCCGGGCCCGGCTCAGCGAGCCCGACGGAACCCCCGTCCCCACCGAGCGCACCGCCCGCGAACTGCTCACCGCCCTGGAGCTGCCCACCCCGGCCGGCGCCTCCGAGGACGACCTCTCGGACATCCTGCGCGCCGCCCTCGCCGACCGGCGGGCCCTGCTCCTGCTCGACGACGCGGCCGACGCCGAACAGGTCGACGCGCTCCTTCCGGACACGCCCGACTGCCTGGTCGTCGCCGTCTCCGGCGGCCCGCTCACCGGCATCGCCGACGTCCGCCCCTGCACCCTGGGCGGCCTCGACACCAAGTCCGCGCTGGAACTCCTCACCCGCTACACCGGCGCGGTCCGCATCACCGTCGACCCCCTTGCGGCCGAGGGCCTGGTCGAGGTCTGCCGGGCCCAGCCCGCCGCGCTGACCCTGGCCGGCGGCTGGCTCGCCGCCCGCCCGCAGGCCGCCGTCGCCGACCTCGCCAAGCACCTGCACGCCGAGAGCGACGACGGCACCCCGCTGAGCCGCGTCTTCCGGCTCGTCTACGGCTCGCTGCCCAGCCCCGCCGCCCGGATACTGCGACTGCTCTCCCTCGCCCCGGCCGGCCAGGTCGATCCGCAGACCGCCTCCGCGCTCGCCGGCTGCTCCGTCAACGGCGCCCGCGCCGCCCTGGACGACTTCGTCACCGCGGGCCTGCTGCGCGCCCTGGACTCCCCGCTGCCGCAGTACGAGGTCCCCGGCTGCCTCCAGCCCCTGCTGCACGCCCTCGCCGAGGCCCAGGACCGCCCGGCCGAACTCCAGCTGGCCCGCGCCCGCATGCTGGAGCGGACCGTGCGACTGCTCCAGTCCTGCCGTGCCATCACCGAGACCGACAGCCCCCAGGCCCGCGAGAAACTCCTCGGCCTGCCCAGCTCGCTGCGCTTCCCGAACCCCCGGGCCGCCGCCGACTGGCTGCGCCTCAGCCGGCCCGCCCTGCTGGCCTCCGCCCGCCTCGCGGTCGCCGACGGCGAACTCGACACGCTGGCCCGCCGGTTGATGTCCCAGCTGGTGCGCGCGATGGTCGCCCACTTCGGCACCCAGGCCGCCGCCCCCGAGCTCTACGGCATCCACCGCCTCGTCCTGGACGTGGCCGAGCGGCGCGATCTGCCCCGCGAGAAGGCCGCCGCGCTGCTCAACCTCGCCGATCTGGACGCGCAGACCGGCCGTACGACCGAGGCACTGGCCCGCTATCGGGCGGCTCTGGACGCCGGACGGGAAGCAAATGACCCGTATGCGACCGGTCGCGCGATGGAATCCGTAGGCGGCGCGCACCAGGAGCTCGGGGACTACGACCGGGCCGCCGACTGGTTCGGCCGCGCGCTGGCCCAGCGGCTGGCCCGGGACGAGCGCGCGGAGGCCGCCCGGCTGTACGGCCGGATCGGCGCCGCGCACACCTACGCGGGCCGCTACGGCGAGGCGCTGCGGAACTGGCGGGCCGCCGTCGCCGGGTACCGCAAGGACGGCGATGTGCCCGCCCAGGCACGGGCGTTGAGCGAGCTGGCCCGGGTCCAGGAGTACGCGGGCCGCCCCGAGGAGTCGCTGCTCACCTGCCACGAGGCCGTCGAGTGGGCGCGCCGCGCGGAGGACGTACGGCTCCAGGCGGCGCTCCAGCTGCGGCTGGCCGACACCCTCGACCGGCTGGGCGATCCGGCGTCCGCCGCGCTGCACCGCGGCACGGCCGAACGGATGCTCGGTGAGGAGCTCCAGGAGGGTGATCCGGCCCCCGAATCCCTGGAACATGACGCTAACGCCTGCGAAATCCGTAGTACATCCGCTGAAGATTGATGCATTGAAAGGCTAGACACCGAGAACACCTTCATTAAACTGGCTCTGCCGCACCTTCTCCTGCGGTCTCCCGGTGCGCTCACGCATGTCCGGGTATGAGATGTATTGCCCCACATCCTCTGAGTCAAGGACCGTGATCCACGTGAAGGTCGGCATCCCCCGCGAGGTCAAGAACAACGAGTTCCGGGTGGCCATCACACCCGCCGGCGTGCACGAGCTGGTGCGCCACGGCCACCAGGTCGTCATCGAGCGGAACGCCGGCGTCGGCTCCTCGATCCCGGACGACGAGTACGTGGCGGCCGGCGCGAAGATCCTCGCCACCGCCGACGAGGTCTGGGCCACCGCCGACCTGCTGCTCAAGGTCAAGGAGCCCATTGCCGAGGAGTACCACCGCCTCCGCAAGGACCAGACGCTCTTCACCTACCTGCACCTGGCCGCCTCCAAGGAGTGCACCGACGCGCTCATCGAGTCCGGCACCACCGCGATCGCCTACGAGACCGTCGAGTTGCCCGGCCGCGCCCTCCCGCTGCTCGCCCCGATGTCCGAGGTCGCGGGCCGCCTCGCCCCGCAGGTCGGCGCCTACCACCTGATGCGCTCGGTCGGCGGCCGCGGTGTGCTCCCCGGCGGTGTCCCCGGCACCCAGCCCGCGCGGGCCGTCGTCATCGGCGGCGGGGTCTCCGGCTGGAACGCCACGCAGATCGCCGTCGGCATGGGCTTCCACGTCACGCTGCTCGACCGCGACATCAACAAGCTCCGCGAGGCCGACAAGGTCTTCGGCACCAAGGTCCGGGCGATCATGTCCAACTCCTTCGAGCTGGAGAAGGCCGTCCTGGACGCCGACCTCGTCATCGGCGCGGTGCTCATCCCGGGCGCCAAGGCCCCGAAGCTGGTCACCAACGAACTCGTGTCGCGGATGAAGCCCGGAAGTGTGCTTGTCGACATCGCGATCGACCAGGGCGGCTGCTTCGAGGACTCCCGTCCGACCACCCACGCCGAGCCGACCTTCCCGGTCCACGACTCGGTCTTCTACTGCGTCGCCAACATGCCCGGCGCGGTGCCCAACACGTCGACCTACGCGCTCACCAACGCCACGCTCCCGTACATCGTGGAGCTCGCGAACCGCGGCTGGGTCGAGGCGCTGCGACGTGATCCTGCTCTCGCCAAGGGTCTCAACACCCATGACGGCAAGGTGATTTACCGCGAGGTCGCGGAGGCGCACGGACTGGAGCACGTCGAGCTGGAGTCGCTGCTCAACTGACCTTCCGGGCACCCGTGTCGACTAAGTCACCGTTCAGCAAAAGGCGATACGTCAACACAGGTCGTCAACACCGCGCACCCGGCCGGACCTTGCTCGACAGGTCCGGCCGGAAGTGTGTGTATGGTCACTTTGCGGCGATCGGTCAACTCGCGCCGAACATAACCCTTGAACCGATTCGTGCACCGGTGAAACCTGCCGTGCGACGGCCGTACGCCCTTGACAGAGGGATGTTTCATTGCCGACACATCGGGCCGGGTCCGGCGGATTGTGTTGCTGCGAACACCCGACACGCCATAGAGTCGCCAACCGTCGGCATGGTGCCACGCTGACCTATCGAGAAGTTCCCTGGTCACCAAGGAGGTAAGACGACTTGTGAATGAGTCGACATTTTCTCCCGGGGGTGGTCAACCAGGAATGCCGGCAAGGGGCCAGGAGCCCGCGGGGTTCGAGGCTGTCGGCTCCGTCGCTGTGCGCACCTTCGCAGCCCACCAGGGTCACCACAAGCCAGGGGTGACCCAGCCAGCACACCAGAGCATGGATGGCCATCACGTGAACGCCATGGCCGGCGACGGAAGGGGCGCGCCCCACAACCATTTCGCCGACTACGACGAACTGCCCGACGGGCACTTCTACGACCCCGACGCCGAGTACGAGCCCGATCCCGAGTACGCGGCCACACTCGCGCCCGACGCGGCCCGCCAGCGCCGTGAGCGCGTGGGCCCGACCGGACGCCCGCTCCCGTACTTCCCGATCCCGGGCCCGCTGACCAGTCACGGCCCCGCGACGATCATCGCGATGTGCAACCAGAAGGGCGGCGTCGGCAAGACCACGTCGACCATCAACCTGGGTGCCGCGCTCGCGGAGTACGGACGACGCGTACTGCTCGTCGACTTCGACCCGCAGGGCGCGCTGTCGGTCGGACTGGGCGTCAATCCCATGGAGTTGGACCTCACCGTCTACAACCTGCTCATGGAGCGGGGCATGTCGGCCGACGAGGTGCTCCTCAAGACAGCGGTCCCGAACATGGACTTGCTGCCGAGCAACATCGACCTGTCCGCCGCCGAAGTGCAGTTGGTGAGCGAGGTCGCGCGCGAGTCCACCCTGCAAAGGGCGTTGAAGCCGCTGATGGCCGACTACGACTACATCGTGATCGACTGTCAGCCCTCCCTCGGCCTGCTCACCGTGAACGCCCTGACGGCGGCTCACAAGGTGATCGTGCCGCTGGAGTGCGAGTTCTTCGCGCTGCGCGGTGTCGCGCTGCTGACCGAGACGATCGAGAAGGTCCAGGAGCGGCTCAACCCCGAGCTGGAGCTCGACGGCATCCTCGCCACGATGTACGACTCCCGGACCGTGCACAGCCGTGAGGTGCTCGCCCGCGTCGTCGAGGCGTTCGACGATCACGTCTACCACACGGTCATCGGGCGCACGGTGCGCTTCCCGGAGACCACGGTCGCCGGCGAGCCGATCACCACGTACGCCTCCAACTCCGTCGGTGCCGCCGCCTATCGCCAGCTCGCCAGGGAGGTGCTCGCCCGGTGTCACGCCGAGTGAGTCTGCCGGGGGCCGACGAACTGTTCCGTACGACAGGGGGGATGGCGCTCCAGGCGTCCACCCCCAGGCGCCAGGCCAACGGAGAGGCACGGGTGCCGGCTCCGGCGGGGGAGAGCGACGGTGCCGCCGCCGGGGAGGACGCCCCGCAGTCCGTACCCGCACAGGGCGGTGACGGCGAGGGCGCGGAGCACGTGGCGGCCGACGCGGACGCGGGAGAATCCCGCAGCCGGGCCGCAGACGGCTCCGTACGGCGCCAGGAGGCGCAGGAAGGTTCTGCCTCCCCTCAGCCGCGCAAACGCGGCCGACAGCCCGCTCAGCGGCGTCCCAGCGGGCGGGAGCGGCACGACGAAAAGATCACCGTGTACGTCTCCGCCGAGGAACTGATGGACCTGGAGCACGCCCGGCTGGTGCTCCGGGGCGAGCACGGCCTCGCGATCGACCGCGGGCGGATCGTCCGCGAGGCGGTCGCCGTCGTCCTGGCCGATCTGGAGTCCCGGGGGGACGCGAGCATTCTCGTCCGCCGGCTTCGCGGGCGGTAGCGGTAGCCTGCGGGGGCCATGACCTCGAACGACGCTCCCGCCGCCGGCGCACCCGCCGGACGTCGGCGTGCGCTCGGGAAAGGGCCGGGTGCGGCTGCTCCGGAGTCGGAGCCCCAGCCCGAGGTGGCCGTAGAAGAAGCGGTTGTCGACGAAGTTGCTGAAGAACCCGACGACGGGGTCTTCAAGGTGCGGCTCGCGAACTTCGAGGGGCCTTTCGACCTTCTCCTCCAGCTGATCTCGAAGCACAAGCTCGATGTCACCGAGGTGGCGCTGTCCAAGGTCACCGACGAGTTCATGGCGCACATCAGGGCGATGGGGCCCGACTGGGACCTGGACCAGACGACCGAGTTCCTCGTCGTCGCGGCCACCCTGCTGGACCTGAAGGCGGCCCGGCTGCTGCCCGCCGCCGAGGTCGAGGACGAGGCCGACCTGGCGCTGCTGGAGGCCCGGGACCTGCTGTTCGCGCGGCTGCTCCAGTACCGGGCGTACAAGCAGATCGCCGAGATCTTCAACCGGCGCCTCGACGAGGAGGCCCGGCGCTATCCCCGTACCGTCGGACTCGAACCGCACCACGCCGAGCTGCTGCCCGAGGTGGTCATCAGGATCGGCCCGGAGGGCTTCGCCAGGCTCGCCGTGAAGGCGATGCAGCCCAGGCCCAGGCCGCAGGTCTACGTCGACCACATCCACGCGCCGCTGGTCAGCGTGCAGGAACAGGCCGGGATCGTGGTGGCGCGGCTGCGGGAGCTCGGCGAGGCCAGCTTCAGCGTGCTCGTCGACGACACCGACGACACCCTCACCGTCGTGGCGCGCTTCCTGGCGCTGCTGGAGCTGTACCGGGAGAAGGCCGTCGCCCTCGACCAGGAGACCGCGCTCGGTGATCTGATCGTGCGCTGGACGGGCGGGGAGGGGGAGGTCGAGCCCGTGGTCACGGACGAGTTCGACCGGCCGCCCGAGGTGCCCAAGGAGACCAAGGAGGAGTCGGCGTGAGCGAGGAGTCCACGGGAGTACCGGCGAGCCCGTCCGGCGTCGCGGAACTCGACCTCAAGCCCGCCCTGGAGGCCGTGCTCATGGTCGTGGACGAGCCCGCGACCGTGGAGCACCTCGCGAAAATACTCCAGCGGCCCAAGCGGCGGATCGCGGACGCGCTGCGCGAGCTGGCCGACGAGTACACGGTTCAGGGGCGCGGTTTCGAGCTGCGGCTGATCGCCGGGGGCTGGCGTTTCTACTCCCGCCCGGAGTTCGCGCCGGCCGTCGAGGGCTTCGTCCTGGACGGGCAGCAGGCCCGGCTCACCCAGGCGGCGCTGGAGACCCTGGCGGTCGTCGCGTACCGCCAGCCGGTCAGCCGCAGCAGGGTCTCGATGGTCCGCGGAGTCAACTGCGACGGTGTGATGCGCACCCTCTTGCAGCGGGGTCTGGTCGAGGAGGCGGGCACGGAACCCGAAACAGGTGCGATCCTGTACGTGACGACGAACTACTTTCTGGAGCGGATGGGCCTGCGAGGCCTGGACGAGCTCCCGGAGCTCGCGCCCTTTCTCCCTGAGGCCGAGGCGATCGAGGCGGAGACGCTGGAAGGGGTCCCGTCGTTCGATCCGGATGCACCGGATGCAGATGCAGATGCAGACGACACGACGACGACGGAACTTTGATGCGAAGCAGTGGCAGTGGCAGCAGTGGTGGCGGTAGGAGCGGCGGGCGCGGCAACCCCCGCGGGACCGGCGGGGGCGGCAGTCCCCGGGGTTCCGGTGGGGGCGGCGGCGGTCGTGGTTCCGGCGCGGGCAACTCCCGGGGTTCCGGCGGGGGCGGCTCCCAGCCGAGGGGCGCGGGAGGCCGCGACGACAAGCCGAAGCGCGCCGGAAAGCCGCGTCCCGAGGAGCGGCGCTACGACGTAGGCCCCACGGGGTCCCACGAAGGCCCCAAGACCGGGCGCGGTGCCTCCGCGCGCGGTGGTGCCAAGGGCGGCCCCAAGCAGGGCCAGAGCACGGGGCGCGGGCGCTGGGCGCCGGCGACCTCGCGTGAGTACGACGCCCGTGCCGAGGAGCGCAACCGGGAGCGTTACGCGGGCAAGAAGGACGTCAAGCTGCCCAAGACCTTCCCGGGCGCCGAGCAGGAGGGCGAGCGCCTCCAGAAGGTCCTCGCGCGCGCGGGCTACGGCTCCCGGCGCTCCTGCGAGGAGCTGATCGAGCAGTCCCGTGTCGAGGTCAACGGCGAGATCGTCGTCGAGCAGGGGCTGCGTGTCGACCCCGAGCACGACGAGATCAAGGTCGACGGGCTGACGGTGGCGACGCAGTCGTACCAGTTCTTCTCGTTGAACAAGCCCGCCGGTGTCGTCGCCACGATGGAGGACCCCGAGGGCCGGCAGTGCCTCGGCGACTACGTCACCAACCGGGAGACGCGTCTCTTCCACGTCGGCCGGCTCGACACCGAGACCGAGGGTGTGATCCTGCTCACCAACCACGGCGAGCTGGCGCACCGGCTGACCCACCCCAAGTACGGCGTGAAGAAGACCTACCTCGCGCACATCGTGGGCCCGATCCCGCGCGACCTGGGCAAGCAGCTGAAGGACGGCATCCAGCTGGAGGACGGGTACGCGCGTGCGGACCACTTCCGGGTCGTCGAGCAGACCGGCAAGAACTACCTGGTCGAGGTGACCCTCCACGAGGGCCGCAAGCACATCGTCCGCCGGATGCTCGCGGAGGCCGGCTTCCCGGTCGACAAGCTGGTGCGGGTCTCCTTCGGCCCGATCACCCTGGGCGACCAGAAGTCGGGCTGGCTGCGACGGCTGTCGAACACCGAGGTCGGCATGCTGATGCAGGAAGTCGATCTCTAGAAGCACGAGTTGGTGCGGCCGGTTCCGGGTTCTCCGGGGCCGGCCGTTTCGTTTTCGTCGGGTGCGGGGGGTTGCGCGGAGCAAGGGTCGCTCTTTATAGTCGAACTGACTATTAACGGGGTTGATCACCATGACCGCAACACCGGCCTACGACAAGTACGCCTTCGAACCTTTCGCCGTCACCGCCGACCTGGCCGTCCTCACCATCCGCGCGGGCGCCCTGCACGTCCTGCTCGTCGAGCGCGGACAGGAGCCCTACGCCGGACACTGGGCGCTGCCCGGTGGCTTCGTGGCGCCCGACGAGTCCGCCGAGAGCGCCGCCCGGCGTGAACTCGCCGAGGAGACCGGCCTGTCGGACGTCTCCGGGCTGCACCTGGAGCAGCTGCGCACCTACAGCGAACCCGACCGCGACCCCCGCATGCGGGTCGTCACCGTCGCCTTCGCCGCACTGCTCCCCGACCCGCCCGAGCCGCGCGCGGGCAGCGACGCGGCACAGGCCCGCTGGCTGCCCTGCGACGCGCTCGGGCCGCTCGCCTTCGACCACGACCGGATCCTGGCCGACGCGCACGAACGGGTGGGCGCCAAGCTGGAGTACAGCTCCCTCGCCACCGCCTTCTGCCCGGCCGAGTTCACGCTCGGGGAGCTGCAACAGGTCTACGAGACCGTGTGGGGCGCCGAGTTGGACCGCCCCAACTTCCGCCGCAAGGTGCTCGCCACGCCGGGTTTCGTCGAACCGGTGCCGGGCGCCGCGAAGTTGACCGGCGGTCGCGGCAAACCCGCCGCGCTGTACCGCGCCGGGACCGCCACCACCCTGTATCCGCCGCTGCTCCGCCCGACCCGGGAAGGAAGCCCCGCATGATCATGACCAGTGTCCGCAAGCGCGCCGCCACCGGAGCCCTGACGGGCCTCGCCCTCGGGGACGCGCTGGGCTTCCCGACCGAGTTCAACGCCGTGCCCGACATCCTCGCCAAGTTCGGTCCCTGGCGGGAGATGGAGCTGCCGAGGCCCGCGATCGTCACCGACGACACCCAGATGACCCTGGCGTTGGGGCGCGGGCTGCGAACCGCCATGGACCGGGGGCTGCTCGGTCCGAAGCGGATGGAACGGCCGGTGCGCGAGGAGTTCGTGGACTGGTACCAGTCGCCGGACAACAACCGTGCCCCCGGCCGGACCTGCCTCGTCGCCTGCAACCTGCTGAAGGCCGAGGACCGGCTCTGGCAGGACGCCAGCCAGATCGGCTCGAAGGGCTGCGGGGCCAACATGCGCGTCGCGCCGATCGGGCTCGTCCCGGGTCTGAGCGACGAACAGCGGTCCGGCGCCGCCCAGTTGCAGTCCGCGCTCACCCACGGCCACCCGACCGCGCTCGCCGCCTCCGACCTCACCGCGCACGCCGTACGGCTGCTCGCGCAGGGCGCCGAGCCGACCGGACTGGTCGGGCTGCTGCGGTCGTACGCCCTGGAGAACCGCACCCGCTACCACCACCGCTGGCTCGGCGACCTGTGGATCCGGAGCCAGGACCCCACGCCCGAGCACTTCATCGCGCGCGGCTGGGACGACTGCCTGGAGATCCTGGACCGCCTTCAGGACGCCGTCCGTGCCAACTCCCCGGAGACCGACCCCTGTCTGGCCACCGGCGCCGGCTGGATCGCCGAAGAGGCCCTGGCGACCGGCCTGTTGTGCTTCCTGCTGTTCGTGGAGGAGCCGGTGACCGCGCTGCGGCGCGCGGCCTGCACCTCGGGCGACTCGGACTCGATCGCCTGTCTCACGGGGGCCTTCGCGGGCGCGCACCTCGGCGCGGACGCCTGGCCCGGGGAGTGGGCGGAGCGGATCGAGTACCGGGGGGAGCTGCTGACGCTCGGGGCGCTCTGGGACGCCTGACGATTCGCGGTGGCGCATGACATCGGTGGTTGGTGTCATGCGCCAGGAGTATCGTGGCAGGCATGGGCGAAACGAAGCGCAGGCGAGTCCCGGCCCGAGAGCTGGCTCGGCACACGGCGGCTCTGCTGGACGCGGTGGCGGCGGGTGAGTCGATCGAGGTCACTCGGGACGGTGTACCGGTCGCCATACTGTCTCCGCTGGAGCCGGCCGAACGGGACATCCGTGCCGCGATCGCCATCGGCCTGCTCGACGCTGCGGTCATGGACGAGAGCCACGGCGCCGAGGCCGCGGACGCGCTGGAGCGGCTGCGCGCGGTCAGGCGGGACGCGGAGGGACGCGGCCCCACCGCGGAACTGCTCGCTCAGCGCGAGGAGGAGACGCGGTGACGCTGCTCTACCTCGATGCCTCGGCGATCGCCAAGCTGCTGCGGGCCGAGGCCGAGACGACCGCGCTGGAGCAGTGGATCGGGCGGCACGGCGGGATGCGTCGCGTGGTCACCTGCGACCTCGCGCAGACCGAAGTGCGGCGACTGCTGCACCGGCTCGGCGCGGACGAGGTCGAGCGATCGGCTGCGGACGCCCTGCTGAACGCCATCGCCCGTGTTCGTCTCACGCCTGAACTGATGCTGGAAGCGGGGGAGTTGGCGCCGGGCACCGCACTGCGGAGCCTCGACGCGATCCACACCGTGGCGGCCCTCAAGCTCGGTCACGGCGTCAGCTGGTTCGTGACGTACGACAAGCGGCAGGGCGAGGCCGCCGCCGACGCCGGACTGCCGGTGGCGTCACCCCGCTGACGCCCGCCGCACCCCGATCAGGAAGTCCTCCACGCGGGCGCGGTCCGGTTCCGCCGGGAGCGGCGTGCGGGTGGCCGCCTCGTCCGTGTCCGTTGCCAGGCGGGTCATCCACAACTCGACCTCCGGCCAGGGGACTTCGCCGCGTTTGACGGAGAGCAGGGGGTCGCGCCGGTCGCCCACGTCGATCGTCAGGGTGCCCGTGCGGAGGACGTCGCGGGCGCTCATCAGCAGGCGGAGCAGATGCATCGCGTGCTTCCAGCGGGGCGCTCCGTGCAGGCGGATGTCCGCCTCCAGCTTCTTGCGCTGGCCCAACGCGTAGCGCGTGAACGTCTCGTGGACCCGGCGGGAGAGGAACGCGCCGCGCAGGGACAGGAGTTCGCGGCCCGTGGCGTCGATGTGCTCGACGACGGGGGAGTGCAGGCACTCCAGGATGTTGGGGTTGGCGCGCAGGGCCAGTTCGCAGAAGCGCTCCAGCTCCCAGCTGAACTGCTCATCCGCCGGCCCCTCCACATGCGTCGGCGGCTTCTCGAAGCGCCAGAACAGGGGAGTGGGGGCGAGGAACACGCCCCGGCGGTCGGTGTCGCTGCCCTCCGTCGCCAGGCCGAAGGCGCGCGACCCCATCACACAGGCGTAGATCGTGTGGTCGCGGACCAGGGACTCGGGGTCCACGACGGGAGTGTCGGGGTGCATTCCGGGAGCGTACGCGGCAGTTCACGCCAGGCGGATCGAATTTCCCTCCACCGTGATCTGCTCCGCCGGGAGCGGCTTGGGCGCCGGGCCGCCCGCGACCGTACCGTCCGCGATGTTGAACTTGCTGCCGTGGCACGGGCAGTTGATCGTGCCGTTCGCGACGGTGCTCACCGTGCAGCCCTGGTGGGTGCAGATCGCCGAGAAGGCCTTGAACTCGTCCTTCTTCGGCTGGGTCACCACGACCTTCTGGGCCTTGAGGATCTTGCCGCCGCCGACCGGGATGTCGGCGGTCTTCGCCAACTCCTGGCCGCCGGAGGCCTTCACGGACGACGAGCCCGAGGAGTTGTTGCTGTCGCCGTACTTGCTGCAGCCGGCGGCGAGCGCGGCGGCCGCACCCGTCGCGAGAACCGTGCGGCGCGTCGAGCTGTCGGTCATGTACTCACTCCGAAGGTGCGGAAGAACCAGAGGGCGGACGTCAGCCAGAGCAGGGTGAGGCCGGTGAAGACCAGCCCGCCGACGAGCGGCAGCAGCCAGCCGGGGAGGCGCTCCGAGCGGAGCAGCAGCATCTTGGCACTGAAGGCACCGAAGAACAGGCACCCCAGGAGGGAGTGCCACATCACGCGTGTCGAGTACGTCTGGTAACCGAACGCGTAGAGGCAGTGCACCGCGACCGGCACCGCGACCAGGAACGCGATCCGCCCCGACCAGCGGTGCAGGGTCCCCGACCAACTCGGGCCGGGCAGCTTGCCGTAGACCATGAAGGCCGAGACGACCTGGACGAGGGCGAAGAAGAACGCGGTCGTCGCGAGCCAGGACTTCACCGCGCCCGTGCTGCTGAAGCCGGCGAGGTTGAAGGCGGTGCCGGCCGGGTCGTGGACCTTGCCGTAGACGCCGAGTCCGACGGCCACGGCGGCGGCCACCAGGGCGGGGACCAGATAGCGGGCGGGGCTGTCGCGGCGGCGCGGGGGCGGTGGGAAGGCCTGGGTGGCGGCGTTCGGGTCGGCGGTCATGATCGGCTCCCTGAGGCGGATGGTGGGTCAGGGGGTGACGGGCTGTGCCGTGAGCTGTTGTCCGTCGACCGTGACCGCACCGGTCTCCGGGTCGATACGGGGTGCGGCGGCGGCCTTGCCGTCGCGGGTGACGATGCCGGTCTGGCGGCCGTTCGGCAGCACGATCCAGCCGCCGTCGATCTTGGCGCCGCGCACCTTGGCGGTGGCCCGCCACAGTCCGGACGGCTTGACGGCCTTGTCGGCGGTGAAGGCGTAGTTGCGGCCCTCGTCCTTGACGGTGCCGCGGATCTTCGTGCCCTGCTGGAGCTTTCCGTCGAGTACGGCGCCGTTCGGGGCGGTGAGCTTCATCGTGCCGTCGTCCGCGACCGGGCCGCGCAGCCAGGCCTCCTTGTAGCGGCCGTCGCAGAAGTACGCGACCGCCTTGCCGTCGCGGATCGTCACGGCGACCGAGGCGGTGTCGTCGTCGGTGCGGCCGGCGTAACTGGCGTTCGGCACGGCCGACTTGGACGGTGTCGGGCTGGGCGTGGCCGTCGGCGTCGGCGACGCGGGTGCCGACTTCTTCGGTGACGCCGACGCCGACGGCGATGCCTCGCTGTACGAGGACGACGCGGTCTTCGTCCCCGACGTCACATTGAGCGTCAGCATGAACAGGCCCAGCACCAGACCCGCCAGAAGTGTGAGCAGTGGTCCAGGACGCTTCATTACTGTCCTCCCCCGAGGCGAGCTTCCAGCCCATGAGAGCGGACTCGGGGCCGTGCGTAAAGAGGCATACCGGGATGATCTCACCACCTGTAGCGGACCAGTAGCGGAACAGAGTGATTCAGGTGACATTGGCAGGGTTCGCGAGGCCCGCTCCGGCCCGTCTCAGGGGGCGGGCGCCGGGCACCCGCACCGGACGGGCTGACTAGGCTGGATGCGCAGAGCCGGGTTGTCCATCAGCGAGGAGCAGAGCAGTGGCGGTACGAGCGGTCCGGGGCGCCGTCCAACTCGACAGGGACGAGGCCGGTCACATGGACGAGCGGGTCGGTGAGCTGCTCACCGCCGTCCTGGAGCGCAACGGCCTCACCGCCGACGACCTGATCAGCGTCTGGTTCACGGCCACACCCGACCTGCACAGCGACTTCCCGGCGGCCGCCGCCCGCAAGCTCGGCAGCGACTTCGCCGACGTACCGCTGATCTGCGCGCAGGAACTCGACATCGCCGGTGCCATGCCCCGGGTGGTCCGCGTCCTCGCGCACATCGAGTCCGACAAGCCCCGCGCCGACATCGCGCACGTCTACCTCGGTGCCGCCGCCGCCCTCCGCAAGGACATCGCCCAGTGAGAACCGCGCTCGTCATCGGCACCGGCCTCATCGGCACCTCCGCCGCGCTCGCCCTCGCCTCCCGGGGCGTCGTCGTCCACCTCACCGACCACGACCCCGAGCAGGCCCGTACGGCCGCCGCGCTCGGCGCCGGTACGGAGGGGGAGCCGGAGGGGCCCGTCGACCTCGCGATCATCGCCGCGCCGCCCGCGCTGGTGGCCGGGGTGCTCGCCGACGCGATGCGCCGGGGCGTGGCCCGTGGCTACCTCGACGTGGCCAGCGTCAAGGGCGGCCCGCGCCGCGAGCTGGAGGCGCTCGGCCTGGACCTCTCCTCGTACATCGGCTCGCACCCCATGTCCGGGCGCGAGAAGTCGGGCCCGCTGGCCGCGACCGCCGACCTCTTCGAGGGCCGCCCCTGGGTGCTGACGCCCACCCGCGACACCGACACCGAGGTGCTGAACCTCGCGCTGGAACTGGTCTCGCACTGCCGTGCCGTACCGGTCGTCATGGACGCCGACGCGCACGACCGCGCGGTCGCCCTCGTCTCCCACATGCCCCACCTGGTCTCCAGCATGGTCGCCGCGCGGCTGGAGAACGCCGAGGAGGCCGCCGTACGGCTGTGCGGGCAGGGCATCCGGGACGTGACGCGGATCGCCGCGTCCGACCCACGCATGTGGATCGACATCCTCTCCGCGAATCCGGGGCCGGTCGCCGACCTGCTCACCGATGTCGCCGGGGACCTGGAGGAGACGGTACGGGCGCTGCGCGCGTTGCAGTCCGCCGACGACGTCAAGCGGGGTGAGGGTGCCGCCGGCATCGAGGACGTGCTGCGGCGCGGCAACGCAGGGCAGGTCCGCGTTCCCGGCAAGCACGGGTCCGCTCCGCGGGTGTACGAGGTCGTGGCCGTGCTGATCGACGACCAGCCGGGTCAGCTGGCCCGGATCTTCGCGGACGCGGGGATGGCCGGGGTCAACATCGAGGACGTCCGCATCGAGCACGCGACCGGGCAGCAGGCGGGTTACGTGCAGCTGATGGTGGAGCCGAAGGCGGCGGGGGCGCTGATCGCTGGATTGCGGGAGCGGGGCTGGGCGATCCGGCAGTAGGGGTGCGGGTGCCTGGTGTTGATGCGGGCGTCTCCCTGGGGGCTGCGCCCCCAGACCCCCGCTTCGGCCCTGAAGGGGCCTCGTCCTCAAACGCCGGACGGGCTGATTTCGCGGGCCTGCGTTGAAAGGCGCCGGGCGGGCTGAGGATTGGCGGCCTGGGTTGGCAAGGCGCGGGACGGGCCGGATGTGCGGGCCTGGGTTGGAGAGGTGCCGGGCGGGCCGGATGTGCGGGCTTGCGTAGGAGATGTGCCGGGCGGGCTGGGGATTGGCGGCCTGGGTTGGCAAGGCGCGGGGCGGGCCGGATGTGCGGGCTTGGGTTGGAGAGGTGCTGGACGGGCCGGATGCGCGAGCTTGCGTTGTAAGGCGCCGGGGCGGGCCGGATGTGCGGGCCCGTGTCGGAGAGGTGCTGGACGGGCTGGGGATTGGCGGCCCGCGTCGGCCGGGCTCCGGACGGGTTGGTCATGCCGGACCGGTGTCGACAAGGCGCGGCCGGACGAGTGACGCGCACCCAGTAACCTTGTGCGGGGCGCACTCGCGTCCTCACCTCGCCCACCACCCTTCACCAGGAAGGTGTCCTCCCGTGGAAAACGGCGCCGCCCGGACCGCCCAGGCAGTGATTGTCGCCATCGACGGCCCCTCCGGCACGGGCAAGTCGAGCACGTCGAAGGCCGTGGCCGCGCAGCTCGGGCTGAGCTATCTGGACACCGGCGCCCAGTACCGGGCGATCACCTGGTGGATGGTGAACAACGGGATCGACCTCACCGACCCCATCGCGATCGCCGACGCGGCGGGCAAGGCGGAGATCGTCTCGGGCACCGACCCGGCGAACCCGACGATCAGCGTCGACGGCGTGGACGTGGCCGGCCCGATCCGCACCCAGGAGGTCACCTCCAAGGTCAGCGCGGTCAGCGCGGTGCCCGAGGTGCGGGCCCGGATCACCGAGTTGCAGCGGTCGCTGGCCGCCGACGCGGAGCACGGGATCGTGGTGGAAGGGCGGGACATCGGTACGACCGTGCTGCCCGACGCCGACCTGAAGATCTTCCTCACCGCCTCCCCGGAGGCGCGGGCCGCCCGCCGCAGCGGTGAGCTGAAGGGCGCCGACGTCCAGGCCACCCGCGAGGCGCTGCTCAAGCGGGACGCGGCCGATTCCTCGCGCAAGACCTCGCCGCTCGCGAAGGCGGACGACGCGGTCGAGGTGGACACCTCCGACCTCACGCTCCAGCAGGTCATCGAGTGCGTGGTCACCCTGGTCGGGGAGAAGCGGGCCGCCAAGTGACAGCTCCAAAAGCTTCAACAGGTCCAACAGGTTCAACAGCTCAAACCGTTGCATCGGAGCGGGGAGCCGAGGTGGGTCGGCGCATCGGCGTCGGCCTGATGTACGGGCTGTGGAAGCCGCGCGTGCTGGGTTCCTGGAAGGTGCCCGCCGCCGGTCCGGTGATCCTCGCCGTCAACCACTCCCACGGCGTCGACGGCCCCATGGTCATGGGCGTGGCACCCCGGCCGACGCACTTCCTGATCAAGAAGGAAGCCTTCGTCGGCCCGCTGGACCCCTTCCTGCTGCGCATCGGCCAGCTGAAGGTGGACCGTTCGGTCGCCGACCGCACGGCGATCACCGGGGCGCTGGACGTCCTGGCGGCCGGCGGCGTCCTCGGGATCTTCCCCGAGGGCACCCGCGGCGAGGGCGACTTCGCCTCGCTGCGCGCGGGGCTCGCCTACTTCGCGGTCCGCAGCGGCGCCCCGATCGTGCCGGTGGCCGTACTGGGCACCGCCGAGAAGAGCGGGCGGCTCATAAAGGCGCTGCCTCCGCTGCGCTCCCGCGTCGACGTCGTCTTCGGCGACCCGTTCGACGCGGGCGACGGCTCCGGCCGCCGTACGCGCAAGGCACTGGACGAGGCGACCGAGCGGATCCAGAAGCAGCTCGCCGCCCACCTGGACGATGCCAGGCGCCTCACCGGGCGCTAAGAGACACTTGAGTACTTGAGTAGTGGATCACCCGAAATCCGGGGGGCTCCACCGATCACCACGATGAACGAGGTACGGACTTCATGAACGACCAGATCCAGCCCGACGGCTCCGGCGAGGAGCACGAGCACGGGGCGCTCGGCGACGCCGAGTACGCGGAGTTCATGGAGCTCGCCGCCGTAGAGGGCTTCGACATCGAGGACGTCGAGGGTGCCATCGAGGAGGCCGGTCACGGGCCGCTGCCCGTGCTCGCCGTCGTCGGCCGGCCGAACGTCGGCAAGTCGACGCTCGTCAACCGCATCATCGGGCGGCGCGAGGCCGTCGTGGAGGACAAGCCGGGCGTCACCCGCGACCGGGTGACCTACGAGGCCGAGTGGGCGGGCCGCCGCTTCAAGGTCGTCGACACCGGCGGCTGGGAGCAGGACGTCCTCGGCATCGACGCCTCCGTGGCCGCCCAGGCCGAGTACGCGATCGAGGCCGCCGACGCGGTCGTCTTCGTCGTCGACGCCAAGGTCGGCGCCACCGACACGGACGAGGCGGTCGTACGACTGCTGCGCAAGGCCGGCAAGCCCGTCGTGCTGGCCGCCAACAAGGTCGACGGCCTCAGCGGCGAGTCCGACGCGGCCTACCTGTGGTCCCTGGGCCTCGGCGAGCCGCACCCCGTCTCCGCGCTGCACGGCCGCGGCACCGGCGACATGCTGGACGCGGTTCTGGAGGCGCTGCCCGAGGCGCCCGAGCAGACCTTCGGCGGTCCCGGCGTCGGCGGCCCCCGCCGGATCGCGCTCATCGGCCGCCCGAACGTCGGGAAGTCCTCGCTGCTGAACAAGGTCGCGGGCGAGGAGCGTGTCGTCGTCAACGAGATCGCGGGCACCACCCGCGACCCGGTCGACGAGCTCATCGAACTCGGCGGTGTCACCTGGAAGTTCGTCGACACCGCGGGTATCCGCAAGCGGGTCCACCTCCAGCAGGGCGCCGACTACTACGCCTCGCTGCGCACCGCCGCCGCCGTCGAGAAGGCGGAGGTGGCGGTCATCCTGATCGACGCCTCCGAGACCATCTCGGTGCAGGACCAGCGCATCGTCACCATGGCCGTCGAGGCGGGCCGCGCGATCGTCCTCGCCTTCAACAAGTGGGACACCCTCGACGAGGAGCGCCGCTACTACCTGGAGCGCGAGATCGAGACCGAGCTCGCCCAGGTCGCGTGGGCGCCCCGGGTGAACATCTCGGCGCGCACCGGCCGCCACATGGAGAAGCTGGTCCCGGGCATCGAGACCGCTCTCGCCGGCTGGGAGACCCGCGTCCCCACGGGCCGCCTGAACGCCTTCCTCGGCGAACTGGTCGCCGCCCACCCGCACCCGGTCCGCGGCGGCAAGCAGCCCCGCATCCTCTTCGGCACCCAGGCCGGCACCAAGCCCCCGCGCTTCGTGCTCTTCGCCTCCGGCTTCATCGAGGCGGGCTACCGCCGCTTCATCGAACGCCGGCTGCGCGAGGAGTTCAGCTTCGAGGGCACCCCGATCCACATCTCGGTGCGGGTCCGCGAGAAGCGCGGCAACAAGAAGAAGTAGCCGTAAGGCAGTTGTACGACGAGGAGGGCGGCCCTTGTGGGAACAGGGGCCGCCCTCCTCGTGTGCGTGCCGCGTCAGATGCCCCGGCGCGGGCCGGGCGGCAGGGCCGGGATGTGGTGCATCCCGGTGTGGCCGTGCTGCTGGCCGACGTGACCGAGCTGCCCGACGCGCTGCCACTGCGACTGCTGCCGGGCGCTGTAGGCCCCCGCGCTGTACGCGCTGTACGAACTCCCGCCGAAGGAGCCGCCGAACGAGCCCGTGCTGTGCGGGCTGTGCCCGAAGGCCGTGAAGCCCAGCTCCTCCTCGCCGCTGCGGTCGCCCGGCAGCGAGCGGAAGGTCTTGACCCACTCCGAGTAGAGCCGGTCGTAGATCGGCGTGGCCGATGGGCCTCCGGGGCTGTCCCGGTCCGATCGCGAGGACGGGATCGGCTGGTAGGGCCGGCTGCGGGGAACGTCGTAGGTGTGCACGTATGTCCAAACGACGGGTGATCTGAAGGGATGCGGCTCAGGTGCCCGCGAGCGGGAGCGCGGAGCCGACCAGCTTGCCGCCTGCTGCCGCCTTGTCGAGCGCGCTGCGCAGCAGGTCCTCACGGGGCTGGCGGCCGATGGACCCCACCGGCGCCGCGAACATCAGTACCTGCTGGTGCTTGTTGGCGGCGGCCCGCCAGCTGTCGGTGACCTGGAGCGGCTGGTGCGCCTGCCACCAGGCCACCGGGGAACCGCCGTTGGAGCTCGGCTGGAGGACCGCGTGCAGCTGGCCCGCGGCGAGCAGCACCGACCAGCCGTGCAGCACCGGCGGCACGGTGGTGATCTCGCTGAGCGGCATGAAGCCCTGCTCGATCAGCAGCGGCAGGAAGTCGTCGCCGGCGCCGGTCGAGCCGGGCCGCACGATGGCCGCGGTCGGCTCGACCACCAGGGCGGGGTGCAACTCCCCCGAGATCAGGACGAGTCCGCTGGTCACACCGAGCACGGCCTGCTCGGGTACGGCCTTCTCCGGTTCGCCGGCCGGGGCGTGCGCGTTGCCGCTGATGGAGCGGACGGCGCCCTGCAACTGCTCCTCGGTGACCTGGACGATCTGGGAGGGCAGGCAGGTGGCGTGGGCGAAGGCGAGGACGGCGGTCTCGTCGCCGATGAACAGGACGGTGCTGGTGCGCTCCTGGTCGGAGTCGCCCTGGGTGCGGCACGACGTGCAGTCGTAACTGCCCGGGGCGTTGTCTCCGGCGAGCAGCCGGTCGGCTTCTTCGTCGCCGATCTCGGCGCGTACGTCGTCGCTGACGTCGAGCATGCGCGGCACGGGTGGCTCCCTCGGAATGCGGTGCCCGGTGGGTCCCGGGCTCATGAAGAAGACAACGGAGGATCTGTGGCGGGAGTCACGCTCCGGAGCGGACCGAATCGAACCGACCGACGCGGACGGTCACGGCTGGTACGGAATCGGACACTCCCTGTCAACTCTTTGAAAGGTCAAGGGAGTTGGTTGCGTGAACCGAGTCACAGCGTTTGTCGGCAACTGGTCGAAAAATCGTGAAATCAGCGAATGTAGTGGGTGGCCGAAAAATGCCGATACCCGCGGTAACAGTCAACTGGCCTGCGGCGACGGGCAGTTGGTCGACATCGGCTCGTCCACCTCCGTACATTCCTCCGCCGTGTGCAACGAGCACCGCTCGGGACACGTCCGCCGGCCGAACAAGCCAGCAAGCCGCACCACCTCCGGCGGACGGGGAGGAGCGCGAGGACCACGTCGATGCGTGGGAGCCGCGAACCGCCTTGGGGACCCCGAGTTGTTGGAGAGGGAACTACATGTCCGAATGTGCCGATACCACTCGCGACAACACGCCTGAGACCCACCGCAAGGGTCAGGCACGGACGACGGCGGTCCTCGCCGGAGCGGCCCTGCTCGCCCCCCTGGGCGTGCTCGCGGCCACCGGCAACGCCGCGGCGGCCGACAGCGGGGTGTGGGACCGCATCGCCCAGTGCGAGAGCGGCGGCAACTGGCACATCAACACCGGCAACGGCTACTACGGAGGACTCCAGTTCTCCGCCGGCACCTGGCGCGCCTACGGCGGCTCGGCCTACGCGGCCACCGCCGACCAGGCCTCGCGGTCCGCGCAGATCGCCGTGGCCACCAAGGTCCAGCACGCCCAGGGCTGGGGCGCCTGGCCGGTCTGCTCGGTCAGGGCCGGAGCGAGCGGCAGCGCACCCGCGGCCTCCTCGGGCACGGTGACCAAGAAGTCCACCAAGCCGAAGACGACGAAGAAGACGAAGTCGTCCACCGAGTCGACGGTCAAGTCGACCAAGAAGGCCGCCCCTTCGAAGACGCCGGACCGCGGCACGAACGACGTCTCGCGCGGCACGTCCCGCGGCGACTACACGGTCCGCAAGGGCGACACCCTCAGCGGCATCGCGGCCGAGCACGGGACCACCTGGCGGAAGATCTACGCCGCCAACAAGGCCGTCATCGGCGGCGACCCCGATCTGATCGTGCCGGGCCAGCAGCTCGACCTCTGAGCCGACTCGGCCGCCTGGCCGGCTCGATCCTTGGGCCGACCCGGCCACTGGTTCGACTCGGTCTCCTGGCCGAATCGCTCCCGCGCCGCCCCCGCCCGGTCCTCCGACCGGGCGGGGGCGTGCCCGTTACGCCAGTTCGGCCGCCTCGCCGCCGAACACGACCGCGCCGCGCCGCAGTTCGTACACGAGGGCGGCCCGGCCGCGCAGCACCGGCGGGAGCCGCTGCTCGGCGACGACCACGCACGCGTCCAGCCCGCCCAGCAGTTCGTACGTGCGGTCCGCAACCGCCGGTGACATGCCCTGAGCGGGCTCGTCGACGAGCACCACGCGCGCGCGTGCCAGCAGGGCGCGGGACAGGGCCAGCATGCGCTGCTCGCCCCCGGAGAGGGTGCCGGCCCGGCGGGGGAGCAGTGGGCCCAGCTGCGGGTACGCGTCGAGGGCCACGGAGTAGTCCCGTGCCGTGAGTTCGAGGTTCTCGTGGACGGTGAGGGACCCGAACACGGCCCGCCGCTCCGGCACCAGACACAGCCCCTGGCGGGCCCGTTCGTAGGCCGGCACACGGGTCACATCGGCGCCGTCCCACACCACCGCGCCGCCCGACAGCGCGACCGTACCGGCGAGGGCGCGCAGCACGGTCGTACGGCCGGAGCCGTTGCGCCCGAGCAGGACGGTGAGGCCGTGGGCCGGGGCGGCGAGGGTGACGCCGTGCAGGGCTTCCAGGGGGCCGTAGCGCACGCGCGCGTGGCGCAGGGAGATGGTCATGCGGGGCTCTCCCAGGCGCTGGGCGTGTCGAGGACACGGTCCGGCGGCCCGGAGGCGACGACGCGCCCCGCCGTCAGCACATGCACCACGTCCGCGAGGTCGGCGACCAGATCGAGGTCGTGCTCCACGACGAGCAGCGCGGTGCCCTCGGCGGCCAGCGCCCGCAACACCAGGGTCAGCGCGGCCACTTCGGCGGTGTCGAGCCCGGCGGCGGGCTCGTCGAGCAGCAGCACGCGCGGACTTCCGGCGAACGCCCGCGCCAGCTCGACCCGGCGCAGCGTCCCGGTCGGCAGCCCGGCGGCGGGCAGCGACCGCAACTCCCCGTCGAGCCCGAAGAGCCGCAACGCCCGCTCCACGGCCCCCGGTTCCTCGACCCGCCCCTGCTCGGCACCCACCCGCACGTTCTCGGCGACGCTCAACGAGGGGAAGACGGCCAGCTGTTGAAAAGTCCGGGCGACCCCGAGCCGCGTCCGGGCGTGCGCGGGAAGCCGAGTGACATCCCGTCCGCTGAACCGGACCCGTCCACGCACGGGCCGCACGGTCCCGGCCAGACAGTGGAACAGAGTACTTTTTCCAGCCCCGTTGGGCCCGACGACAGCGGTCACCTGCCCCGCCCGCACGACGAGATCGACGCCGTCGAGGGCGGTGAAGCCGCCGTAACTCGCGTACAGGGCATGGGCGGTGAGGAGGGGTGGGGCGGGCTGGGGAGAGGGTGTCCGCTTGGGCCGGTGCGTGGACTCAAGAACGTGCGTCCGCCCGGCGTAGGCCTCCGCCGGGCCCGCAACGCTCGTGCGCGCAGCAGCCGTTGACCCTGTTCGTACCGGCCCGCCCACCTTCCGCAACCTCCGCCGCACCCGCACCCCCAACGGCGTGAGCCGCGCCCGACGTTGGGGGCGCAGCCGCTCGGCTCCTGCCCGTAGCGCCTCGTACGGCCCCCCGGGGAACCGCCCAACGCACACCGCCAGTACCCCGATCAGTGCCGCCGCCACTCCGCCGCGCGCGCCCGCGTCGAGGCCCACCAGGAGGGCCGCGGCCGTCAGGGCGCCCAGCGGGCTGTCGGCGCCCAGGACGACCACCGCGGCGAACCAGAGGAGGCCGCGGACGGGGTCGTAGGCCGAAGGGTCGAAGGCGCGGAGGCCCATGCCGAGCAGGCCGCCGCCGAGGGCGGCCAGGGCGGCGCCCGTGACGAAGGCCAGGAGTTTCAAGGAGGGGACCTGGACGCCCGCCGCCGACGCGCCCGCCTCGTGGTCGCGCATCGCGGCGAGGGCGCGGCCCGTGCGACCCCGGCGCAGGGCGTGGGTGGCCAGCAACGCGCAGGTCAGGAGGGCGAGTTCGAGGACGTAGTACGCGCGGTCCCCGTCGAAGCCGGACGGGCGGTCCAGTGACAGGCCCGCCGTGGCGTACGGCTGGGCGAAGACGAAGCGGCTGACCCCGACGCCGACCGCGAAGGTCGCGAGGGCCAGGGACAGCCCGTGGCGGCCGATCGCGGGCCAGCCGGTGAGCAGGCCCAAGGGGGCGACCAGGAGGACGGCGACCGCGAGCGCGGCCAGTTCCGGGAGGCGTGGCAGGCCCGGGAAGCGGCCCGCCGCCAGCAGCGCCGTGAACAGGGCGCCCAGGCCCGCGTACGCCGCTTGCCCGAGCGAGAGTTGGCCGCCGCGCCCGGTGACCACCACCAGGGACAGCAACACCACGCCCAGCGCCGGGACCTGGACCGAGGTGTGCAGGTCCGAGCCCGCGAAGCCGAGGGGGAGCAGGAACAGCACCCCGGCCACGATCCAGGCGCCGGGAGGCGTCGCGACGCGCGCGGAAGCCGTACGGGGGAGGGCGTCCCTCGCACCGACACCCGGTAGCACCAGCGCCGCGACCAACAGCGCGACCACGAACAGGTTCGCGCCCACCGCCTGCACCAACTGCCCACCCCAGCCGGACAGATGGACCCGCGTCAACTGGCTCTGCCCGACCCCGATCCCCAGCGCCACGACCACGGCGACCGGCAGGCTCCGCATCCGGGCGGCCACCGCGACCGCCACCACCTCCATGACGAGCAGGGGCAGGCCGTACGGGTCCAGGCGTACGTAGGGGGCGAGGAGCACGCCCGTAAGCCCCGCCGTGAAGGACCCGAACGCCCAGCCCGCCGCCGCGACCCGGTCCGCGTCCACCCCGGCCAGCACCGCGAGTCGGCGGTCGTCGACCACGGCCCGCAGCTCCCGCCCGAAACGCGTCCAGCGGATCACCGTCCCCACACCCGTCGCGAGTACGAGCACCACCGCCAACTGCCCCCAGGGATCGGCCGACACCAGCTCCGGCGCGTCGTCCCGCGCCCCCTGTCCCCACACCAGCGCCGCCCCGCCGACCAGCAGCACGAACACGCCGATCGACGCGACCACGGTCTGCGCCGGATCGCCGCCGAGGACCGACAGCGGCCGGAAGACGAACCGTTCCAGCGCGACCCCGACACCCGGTGCGAGGAACAACAGCGTCACCACCGCACCCAGCCACAGCGGCCAGCCCCACCCCACCACGCACTGCCGCAGCGCGTACGCGCACACCATCGCGACCGCGCCGTGCGCGAAGTTGAGGACGCCGGTCGCCCGGTACGTCACGATCAGGCCGATCCCGGTGAGTGCGGCGGCGCTGCCGACGGACAGTCCGGCGAGGGTGAGGTCGTAGGTCAGCGAGGACATCAGTCGTCGGCTTCGGCGGGCTCGCAGATCGGGCAGGGGCTCAACTCGCCGTTCGCCACCAGCTTCGAGTCCACCGGCACCGCCTCCGCCTTCCCGGCGACCAACGGGCAGTCCGCGCGGTGCCACAACGTGCCGCCCGGCACCATCAACAGGTCTCCGCTGACCGCCAGGGGCGCGGCGGCGGCCTCCGCGGACTCCTCGGCGTCGTCGGGTTCGGAGGCCACGAGAAGGGCGTACAGCTCCTCCACGCGCGCGGTGGCGAGGGCGCCGCGGCCATGGGTGAGCAGGATCGCGCCGGCGACGATCAGCGCGGCGCCGGGGATCGTGCAGGAGGCCAGGTAGGGGAGCTGCCGTTCGGCGTAGCGCTCGCCGGAGACGCCGTACCAGCCGAGCACGCACAGCACCGCACCCGCGGCGAGCGCGGCCCAGCCGGCCCACAGGACGGGACGCACGGTCCGCAGTCGGGCTGTCCGCATTTACGGCTCCCACATGTCATGTGTCTGTCCATGCCGGCCAATGGCTTGCACTATGCCTTCTGACACCCGACCTGAAAACACCGGGCGCGCACGGCCCGGACCGACACCCGGCGGTGAGCCAGATGGTTCTCGGGAGCGATCTCAGGCGAAGGAACACAAGGCGCGCGCGGGGCACGGCAGTCACGGCCGCCGCCCTGATGCTCGCGCTCGGCCCCGCCCTGGCGGCCTGTAGCGACGACAGCGGGGGAGGGAGCAGCGAGCCGCCACCCACCCCGTCCGTCGAGCGGACGACGAGCGCACCGGCCACCGCGCCCGCCGACCCGGTCGCCGCCACCGCCCAGATCAAGGCCAACTGGAAGAAGTTCTTCGACCCTGCCAGCTCCACCGCGGACAAACAGGCAGTCCTGGAGAACGGCGACAAGATGGGCTCCGTCCTGAAGGCCTTCAACGGCGACAAACGCGGCGGGCAGGTCCAGGCGGAGGTCACCAAGGTCGTGTTCACCAAGGCGGACAAGGCGACCGTGACCTACACGCTGACCCTCAACGGCGCCACCGCTCTGCCGGACGCCTCCGGGACCTCCGTCGAACAGGGCGGCACCTGGAAGGTGTCAGTCAACACCCTGTGCGCGCTGGTGGCGTTGAGCGGCGATGCCTCGTCGTCGCCCGGGTCGGGCTGCTGAGGCCGCTGCCGCGGTGCTGCTGCTCCTGGTGGGCACGGCCTGCGGCAGCCGTCTCCCGGAGAGCGACTTCGAGCACGGCGACACCCGGACGCCCGCGCCGAGCACCGGCACGCCGATCCGGGTCGGCATCATCACCAGCGCGACCAGCCCGGTCGGCGGCGACACCTTCACCGGCCCCCGCGACGGCGCCCAGGCGTACTTCGACCGCCTCAACGCGCGCGGGGGCATCGCCGGGCGCCGGGTCGAGGTGCGCCTGTGCGACGACGGCGGCAGCGGGGTCGGCGACAACGAGTGCGTGCACCAACTGGTCGACGAGGACAAGGTCGTCGCCCTGGTCGCCACCACCGCCCTCGACTACGCGGGCGCCTCCCGCGTCTCCCACGCGCGCGTGCCCGACGTCGGCGGCCAGCCCATCGGCGCCGCCTACGACACCTGGCCGCACCTCTACGGCATCTACGGCAGCCTCGCGCCCCGCGCGGGCACCCCCGGCTGGGGCGGGAAGCTGTACGGCGGCACGGAGGTCTACCGCTACTTCAAGCGCGAGCAGGGCGCCCGTACCGCAGCCGTCGTGTCGTACAACCAGGCCGCGTCCGCCGCCTACGCCCGGCTCGTCGAACAGGGGCTGAAGGCCGAGGGCTACAAGGTCGTCCCCGAGCAGGTGGACTTCGCGCTGCCCAACTTCCGCGCGGCGGCGGCCGATCTGAAGCAGCAGGGCGCCGACCTCGTCTTCGACGCCCTCGACACGCACGGGAACGCCCAGTTGTGCGCGGCGATGGACCAGGTCGGCGCGAACGTCGTCGCCAAGGTGACGAACGTACAGAACTGGACATCCACCGTCCCGGAGGACTACAAAAACTCTCCGCGCTGCCGCAACGCCCTGTGGGCGACCGGGTCCAGCCGTGACTTCGACGACGTGTCGCAGCCGGCCGTACGGGAGTTCCGGGACGCCACCGAGGGGCTGAAGACGCATTCCCAGTGGCAGTTGGAGGGCTGGGCGGCGGCGATGTGGTTCACGGACGCGGCGAAGGCATGCGCGAAAACGGGTGTCACGCGCGCGTGCGTCGACGGCTTCATGAACCGGAGCGAGCACTACACCGCCGACGGCCTGCTGGTTCCCGTCTCCTTCGAGCGGCTGGCGGAACCGCCGAAGACGCGCAGGACGTGTCTGTCGGTCGCGCGGTGGCAGGACGGCAAGGGATGGGTCCCGCAAGGGGACATGAACAGCACGTGCTTCGAGGTGCCCCAACTCCCGTACAGCCCTTGATACAGACTTCGACCATGTTGGAGACCTCGGCACGACTCCTGCGGCTGCTCTCGCTGCTCCAGGCCCACCGCGAATGGTCCGGCGCAGATCTGGCCGACCGGCTCGGGGTCACCCCGCGCACCGTGCGCCGGGACGTCGACCGGTTGCGCGAGCTGGGCTACCCCGTCAACGCCAGCCCCGGCACGGGCGGCGGCTACCAGCTGGGCGCGGGCGCCGAGTTGCCGCCGCTGCTCCTGGACGACGACGAGGCGGTCGCCGTGGCGGTCGGCCTGCGCACCGCCGCCGGGCAGGGCATCGAGGGCATCGGCGAGACCTCCGTACGCGCCCTCACCAAGCTGGAACAGGTCCTGCCGAACCGGCTGCGCCGCCGGGTCGGCGCCCTCAACGCGTTCACCGTGCCGATGCTGCGCAACACCCTGCCGTCCGCCGTGGACCCGGCCGTACTGACCGAGCTGGCCGCCCTGTGCCGGGACGCCGAGCGGCTGCGCTTCGACTACGAGAGCCACGACGGAGCCCCCACCCGCCGTACCGTCGAACCGCACCGCCTGGTGTGCACCGAGCGCCGCTGGTACCTGGTCGCCTGGGACCTGGACCGCGAGGACTGGCGCACCTTCCGCGTCGACCGCGTCACGCCCAGGCCGCCGCACGGGCCGCGCTTCACCCCGCGCGAGCCGCCGGCCGAGGACCTCGCCGCGTACGTCTCGAAAGGGGTCTCCACGCGCGCGTACGCCTCGCAGGCCGTCGTCCGGCTGCTCGTGCCCCTGGAGCGGGCCGCCGAGCGGATCTCACCGTCCGCCGGGACGCTGGAGGCGGACGGGCCGGACGCCTGTCTGCTGCGGACCGGGGCGCCGAACCTCGATGTGATGGTGATCCATGTGGTGATGATGGGCTTCGAGTTCGAGGTCCTGGAACCTCCGGAGCTGACCGGGGCGATCAGGACCGCGCGGGACCGGCTGTCCCGTGCGCTGGAGCGGGACGGCCGGGGCCCGCACGGCGATTCTGTGCCGGAACGGTGAAACTCTTATGCGGCGTCAGCTCCCGCCGTACGGCACGGAATCCGAATGGAATGGGGCGCCCGGCCGGTTCTCGCGGAACTTTCCGCCGGGCTATTCGACGGGCCGGACCGACGGGCGGGAATTACGTTCGAATGCCCGCGTAAGGCGTACGGAACCGCTCATACGTGTGAGCCGGCCGGAACAAAACACACGTCCTGATCCTGTGACAGAAGTGTGACCGGAGAGGGTCATGGAGAGCGGGAGAAGGGCTAGCGTGGCGGGCATGGCACCCATTCCGACTCCACCGGCCAAGCCCCAGGACAGCCCCAACACCTACGTCGGCCTCGACGCGCCCGAGGCCGAACGGCTCGCGCGGGAACGGGGGTGGTCGACCGTGCGGTCGCTGCCGCCGGGGGCGATCATCACCATGGAGTACCGCGAGGGCCGGCTCAACTTCGAGGTCAAGGACGGCACGGTGGCGCGCGCCTGGAAGGGCTGAACGCGCACGTCACGAAGGCCCCGGTTCCGCAGGAGGAACCGGGGCCTTCGTCGTGCGGGGATGGGTTGTGCGTACCGGCCCCGCGGTTCGGTGGGGTCAGCCGCCCGCAGCCGGACGGGCCGTCGCCGAGGCGGTGCCACGTGCCACCCGGTCCGGATGGGGCGGGCGGCGGCTGCCGATCGGGGTGACCGGGGTGCGCTCCGAGCGGGTCGTGTGCGGGCTCGGAGCGAGATGGGCGGGCGGACGCGCCGAACGGCTCGCGGTGACCGTCTCGCGGGCCGCCGGGACCTCGTCGCCCGAGGCGGAGGCGCGCGGCTTGAGCAGCACGGGCGCGGTGACCGGGGACGTAGGCACCGGGGCGGGTGCCGTACCGCCGCGGCGGGCGCGCCAGCGGTCGCGGTAGTCGAAGATGCGGGTCTCGGCCAGCGCGATCAGCGGCTCGCACCACGGGAGGGCGAGCAGCACCAGCAGACCGGCGGCCCAGCCGAGCAGGACGTCGCTCAGCCAGTGCGTACCGAGGTAGACCGTGGCGAGACCGACGCCGAGCGAGGTCACGGCGGACGCGGCGGACAGCCAGCGGCGGGCTCTCGGTGTCGAGGCCAGATACGCCAGAATCCCCCAGGTCACGACCGCGTTGGCGGTGTGGCCGCTGGGGAATATATCGCCGCCGAGGCCCATCTCGTTCGAGCCGATGACGGTGGCGTAGTGCGGGCCGAGGCGGCCCATGCCGAGCTTGGCGGCGCCGACCGTGATGTTCAGGAGCAGCAGCAGGGTGCCCAGGGTCAGCAGCGGACGGAGCGTGTGCTGCCGCCACGAGCGCCAGCCCAGCCAGGCCGCGACCATCACCGCGGTGGGGCCGCGCTGGCCCAGCACCACGTAGTAGTCGACGAACCAGTGGATGCCGGCCCATTGCTGGTACGGCCGGAAGAACATGACCTGCCAGTCGAACCGGACCAGCCAGGAGGTGGTCACGACAAGCCACACGATCGCCAGATAGAAGGCCAGGGTCGCCGCGAACAGCACGACCCTGTGCCGGCTCATCTTCGGCACATCGATGTTGGCCGGCCGTTCCGGTTCCCGGTCCAGCCTCGCGAACACCCGGTCCAGACGGGTGAGGTTTCGTTCGGTACGCACCCAATCGACGTTACAGCGAGTGAGTGTGGATGCCCGTCGAATCAGCGGCTTTGTGATGACGATGTGATGTGGGAAAGCTCTCAGGGACAGGTTTATTTCCGAGGATTCCGCAATCCCCGACGGCTCCGTCCTTCAATTCCTTTGATCATGCTGGGCCCGAGTTTTATGGCACTTATGAATTAGTTCACCAAACGCTGGGGTGAAATTAGCCGGACGCTCACCGGTCGCCGGAGCGGATCATGGCGGACCGGTGCCGTTCAGCCAGAACGCCCCGTACACGGCCGATGCCACCGCGACACCGCCCACCACCCACGCTGACCTGGAGATACGCAAGCGCGCCAGGGCGAGCGCGAGGGGGAACAACAAGGGGAACGCGGGCATCAGCAGGCGCGGTTTCGAGCCGAAGTAGCTCGACGCGCACAGCGCGAGCGCGGTGACGACCCCGGTGAACACCAGGAGCGGCAGCGGCTGCCCCTGCCGGACGCCCACGACGTACAGCCACAGCACCAGCCCGACCCCGACGATCAGTCCGACCCCGGCCAGGGCGGACGGGAACGAGGTGAACTTCTCGCCGACGAAACGGGCGAAGGCGGCGCCCCCGTCGAAACCGTTGCGCCAGCCCGCCTGCACGTCGAGATAGCCCAGCGGACCCTTGCCGGTGCGGTGGCCGACCCACAGGACGTACCCGGCGGCGCCCAGGGGCGCGAGCGCCATACCGAGGGCGCACCGCCAGTTCCGTGCGCCGGGCGCGGGCGCCGTGCTGCGGTCCCGCACGAAAGAAGTCACCGAAGGGGCCATGAACGAGGTGACGCCGGCGACCCACACCGCGGCGACCACCGCGAGCCCCACGGGCCGGGTCAGCCCCGCCAGCAGCGCCAGGGTGCCCGCCGTCAGCCAGCGGCCGGTCAACACGGCGTACAGCGACCAGGCGGCGAGCGCCGTGAACAGCGACTCGCTGTACGCCATCGACTGCACGATCCCCACGGGGAGCACGGCCCACAGCAGCACGGCACACACGGCGGCCCTACGGCCGTGGACATGCTCCGCGACCGCGAAGATCCCCCAGGCCGCCGCGAGGGACGCGAGCAGGCTCACCACGAGCCCTCCGTCGGCGAACGACAGTGGGGAGATCGTGTGCAGGAACCTTTCCAGCCAGGGCAGCAGCGGGAAGAAGGCGAGGTTCGAGTGGACGTCGCCGTTCGGGAGCCGCACCTCGTAGCCGTAACCGAGGTCGGCGACCCGGGTGTACCAGAGGGCGTCCCACCGCGCGGTCAGCAAGGTGTGGGCGCTCTTGCCGCGCGCCGCGCTCCACACCGCGAGCACCACCAGACCCAGGGCGCGGACGGCGGCGTACCCGAGGAGGGCCGGGGCCGCCCGGCGCAGGGGTGCTTCAAGATCGGTCACGGGCTCGATTATCGAGGGCGCGGGGAACCGGCAGGCCCGGCGGGGCGTGGTCCACAGGAGGGGGAGTGGTGTACGCCACACGTGTTGTCCGGGGAGTGTGAGAGGTCCGCCACGTGGCATTGGCGTGAACTCGCGTACGCTGACGGCTCACTCGCCTTCGTTGCGCGGGTCGGAGACACCGCTCCTCTCCGGCCGTAGTCATGGGGAGTCCCCACCCCGTGAGCCCCGCCGAACGCGAGGGAACATCTGGGAGGTAGTACATGTCCGGGACGACCACGGCCGCCGCAGCGCTGCGGCGTCGGGCGGCCGGGGCCGGTGCCAACCGCTGGGTCGTCCTGGTCGTCCTCTGCGTGAGCCTGCTCCTCGTCGCGCTCGACGCCACCGTGCTCCATGTCGCGGTGCCCGCCGTCACCGAGGACCTCAAACCCGGCGCGATAGAGCTGCTCTGGATCGTCGACGTCTATCCGCTGGTCTGCGCCTCGCTCCTCATCCTCTTCGGCACGCTCGGCGACCGCGTGGGCCGCAGGCGCGTCCTGCTCCTCGGCTACGGCCTCTTCGGCATCGCCTCCGGCCTGGCCGCCTGCGCCCACTCCGCCCAGGTCCTGATCCTCGCGCGGGCGCTGCTCGGCGTCGGCGGCGCGATGATCATGCCGGCCACGCTGTCGATCCTCCGCCAGGTCTTTCCCGACCGGCGCGAGCGCGCGGTGGCGATCGGCGTGTGGAGCGCGGTCGCGGCGGTCGGCGCGGCGGTGGGCCCGCTGCTCGGCGGTTTCCTCCTCGAACACTTCTGGTGGGGCTCGGTCTTCCTGGTCAACATCCCCCTGATGCTGATCAGCCTGCCGATCGGCCGCCTCCTGCTCCCCGAGTCCCGCGGCGACCGCGACGGCCCGTGGGACGTCGTCGGCGCCCTGATGGCCGCCGGCGGCCTCTTCGGAGTCGTCCTGGGCGTGAAACGGCTCGGCGGCGGGGAGCCGGTCGAGAGCGCCTGGACCGTGGCCCCGCTGCTCGTGGGCGCGGTGCTGATGGTTCTCTTCGTACGACGGCAACGGCGCCGTACGCATCCGCTGGTGGACCTGGGCATGTTCCGCAGGCCGGCGTTCAGCACCTCCGTCGGCTGCATCGTGCTGGCGATGCTGGCCCTGGTGGGCCTTGAACTGATCGCCGCCCAGTACCTGCAACTGGTCCTGGGCCTCTCGCCCCTCCAGACGGGTCTACGACTGCTGCCGCTGACGTTCGCGGCGATGGCGGCCGGGCTGTTCGGGGCGCGGATGCTCCGGCGTTTCGGCCCGCGCCGGATGGTGTGCTTCGGCTTCTGCCTGACCGCGTTCTCGGTCCTGACGCTCACCATGATGGGCGGCCGGGACAACACCGGGCTGCTGCTCTTCGGGTTCCTGCTGCTCGGGTTCGGCCTGGAGATGACGCTCTTCGGGGCGTACGAGTCGATGCTCAGCGAGGCACCGCCGGCCCAGGCGGGCGGCGCGGCGGCGATCGGCGAGACCTCCTACCAACTCGGCGCCGGTATCGGCATCGCGCTCCTCGGCAGCGTCATGAACGCGGCGTACGCGCCCGGGCTGCGGTCCGTGCCCGGGGTGCCGACCTCGGCGTCGGCCTCGGCGGGCCATTCACTGGGTGAGGCGTACGACGTCGCGTCGCGCCTCGGTGGGGTCCGTGGCGCCGCCCTGCGCGACGCGGCCCGGCACGCCTTCGTGCACGGGCTGCACGTCACGCTCCTCGTCAGCGCGGGCCTGCTGCTGCTGGGCGCGGTGATGGCGTTGCGCCTGCCGCGAGTCATGCAGTGCGAGGCGCCTTTGGCCAAGGTGCCCGCGCCTCGCGAAGTCACACAGCCCCGCGTCTCCGCCTGAAAACCTTCTCCCACCCGCGCACCACCCGTGGCGGGCACTTGAAGAGTGGACGCGAGTGGACGTTTCCCGTGGGGGTTCCGCGCCGTCGGCGGCTGCCCGTTCGCGTCGGCCGACACCCTCCGCGCTATCGTAACTAGCAGTGGTAGTTTTCCTAGATTTCGGAGGCTCTGCATGGCTGCGTCCTCGTCCTCGAAGTTGCCCCCCTTCGACCCCGCCGACCCTCTCGGCATCGACGACCTGCTCGACCCCGAGGACCTGGCGATCCGCGACACCGTTCGCGCGTGGGCCGCCGACAAGGTGCTGCCGTACGTCGCCGAGTGGTACGAGAAGGGGGAGTTGCCCGGGATCCGGGAGCTCGCGCGGGAGTTGGGCGGGATCGGGGCGCTCGGGATGTCGCTCGACGGGTACGGGTGCGCCGGTGCCTCCGCCGTCCAATACGGGCTCGCCTGCCTGGAGTTGGAGGCGGCCGACTCCGGGATCCGGTCGCTCGTGTCCGTGCAGGGGTCCCTCGCCATGTACGCCATGCACCGCTTCGGCAGCGAGGAGCAGAAGCAGGCGTGGCTGCCGCGGATGGCCTCCGGTGAGGTCATCGGCTGCTTCGGGCTGACCGAGCCCGACCACGGCTCCGACCCGGGCGCGATGCGGACGTACGCCAAGCGCGACGGCGGCGACTGGGTGCTCAACGGGCGGAAGATGTGGATCACCAACGGGTCCGTGGCCGGTGTCGCCGTCGTGTGGGCGCAGACCGACGACGGGATCCGGGGGTTCGTCGTGCCCACCGATGTCTCCGGATTCTCCGCGCCGGAGATCAAGCACAAGTGGTCACTGCGCGCGTCCGTCACCAGTGAACTCGTTCTCGATGATGTGCGATTGCCCGCCGATGCGGTGCTGCCCGAGGTCGTGGGACTGAAGGGGCCGCTGAGCTGTCTGTCGCACGCTCGTTACGGAATCGTGTGGGGTGCGATGGGCGCGGCGCGCGCTTCCTTCGAGTCCGCCGTCGAATACGCGAAGACCCGGGAGCAGTTCGGGCGGCCCATCGGCGGCTTCCAGCTCACCCAGGCCAAGCTCGCCGACATGGCGGTCGAACTGCACAAGGGGATTCTGCTCGCCCATCACCTGGGGCGGCGCATGGACGCCGGGCGCCTGCGTCCCGAGCAGGTCAGCTTCGGCAAGCTCAACAACGTACGGGAGGCCATCGAGATCTGCCGTACGGCACGGACGATCCTCGGTGCCAACGGGATCTCGCTGGAGTACCCGGTGATGCGGCACGCGACGAACCTGGAGTCGGTGCTCACGTACGAGGGCACCGTCGAGATGCACCAGCTCGTGCTGGGCAAGGCGCTCACCGGACTCGACGCCTTCCGGTAGGAAGACCCGAGGACCCTGATCGACGTTGATCAACCCTGCGGGAGGCAGGGCCGGTAAGCGGCCCTGCCTCAGCTCTGGTTGAAGAAACCGTCCTCGCGGCGCGCGACCGGGTCGCCGCTGACGATCTCGGTGTTGGCGGGGGTCAGCAGGAAGACACGGTTGGCGACCCGCTCGATCGTGCCGCGCAGGCCGAAGGTCAGGCCGGCCGCGAAGTCGACCACGCGCTTGGCGTCGGTCGCCTCCATCGCCGTGAGGTTCACGATCACCGGAACCCCTTCCCGGAACAGCTCACCGATGGCGCGGGCGTCCCGGAAGCTGTCCGGGGTGACCGTGCCGATGCGCCGGCCCTTCACCTCGGCCACGTCCGTGGCCACCTTCACTCGCGGGTCCGTCACCCAGGCATCCCCGGGCTGCTCGGTCCCTTCGGAGTAGTCGTCGTCGTAGTAGCGCTCGTCATCGTTGTCGTCAACGAGCCCAAGCCAGGCACTCGCCTTGCGTACCGATCCCATGGACGCCTCCTCTCACAGCGGTCTTTATTGCTATCCGCATCCCTATGGTCATCCATGATGCGGATCGCGCGCCAAGTGGATAGACGCCGCGCGGGGGGTTTGTGACGCTACTGGTGCACAGCCAATACGTCGAGGGCCCCCGTGTATCAAGGGTGTTGCCGCATATGGCTGCTGACTGAGAGTGAAATATGATTCTTCCCGGCGTCCGGGTGACGGCTGGTGCGTACGGGTGAACGGAGTGGTCGATACGCTGCGGCTGCTCAACGCACCTCCGGGTGTCGTAGCGAACGCCACGTCAGATGTCGTACACGCCACGGGGGATCGTCGTGTTCGGAATGGTCAGGCCCTGCAGTCATCGGCTCGGAGAGAGCCTCAAGGCCCAGTGGATGGCGCACTTGTGCGGGTTGTGCCTCGCGCTGCGCGGAGACCACGGGCAGCTCGCGCGGGTGGTCACCAACTACGACGGGCTGCTGCTCTCGGTCCTGACGGAGGCTCAGGTCGAGGGCGGTGGCCGGCGGCGTACGGCCGGGCCGTGCCCGTTGCGCGGGATGCGGACCGCGTCCGTCGCACAGGGCGAGGGGGCGCGCCTCGCGGCGGCCGTCTCGCTGGTGCTTGCCTCCGCCAAGGTGCGTGACCATGTCGCCGACGGGGACGGGCTGCTGGCCCGCAGGCCGGTGGCGCTGGCCGCGCGGCGGGTCGCCGGGAGCTGGGGGCGGGCCGGGGCGCGGACCGGTTCCGACGTCGGGTTCGACGCCGGTGTCCTCGTCGACGCCGTGGAGCGGCAGTTCGGCATCGAGGCGCTCGCCGGGCCCGGCACACCGATCCTGACCGTCACCGAACCGACCGAGACGGCCACCGCGGCCGCCTTCGCCCACACCGCCGTCCTGGCCGGACGGCCCGGCAACGCCGTACCGCTCGCCGAGATCGGGCGCCTCTTCGGTCGCCTCGCGCATCTCCTGGACGCCGTGGAGGACCGGGAGTCCGACGCGGCGTCGGGCGCCTGGAACCCGCTCACCGCGACCGGCACCCCGCTCACCGAGGCCCGGCGACTGGCCGACGACGCGCTGCACGGGATACGGCTCGCGCTGCGGGAGACGTCCTTCACGGACGGCAAGTTGGCGCATCTGCTGCTCGCGCACGAACTCGGGCGCTCGGTGGACCGGGCCTTCGGGACACAGTCCTGCGGACATGTACCGGAGGCCGCCTTCGGGCCGCCGCAGACGCCCTACCTGCCGGGCGATCCGCGCCACGACGGCAATCCCTACGGCGGGAATCCCCACGGCGGCAACCCCTTCGGCGGTGAGCCCCCGCGGCCCGGCGGACGCGGCTTCTGGGCCGGGTGTGCCGCCGCGCTCGGGCTGTGCTGCACCTGCAAGGTGTGCTGCGCCGACGAGTTCGAGGGGCCGTGGTCGCGGCAGCGGCGCGAGGGATGCTGCTCCAGCTGCGACTGCGACTGCTGCGACGCCTGTGAATGCTGCGAGTGCTGTGAATGTCTCTCGTGCTGTGACTGCTGAGCGTGACGGTGACGCGTAGTCACCACCGTTGTATACGACCGTCTCGCGGGGTATTGCCGACCTGCGAAGCCGGGAGGCCCGTGTTTCGGCGCGGTAAAACAAAAACATGATCCGGTGACCGGTGTGCCGTGAGGGTCGTTGGGCGGGAGCAGAACCATTTCTGCCTCAGGTTCGACTCTTGATCAACTCGCCACCCACTTAAGGCACTTCAGTGGACGTCACAACAAAAGCGACCACCAGCATCCGCGCCAGGCTGCTGAGGATTCTGGTCCTCGCCCTCGCGGTCCTGCTCGCTCTGCTCGGCATCGCGGCCACCGAGCAGATCTCCGCCTACCGCAACGCCTCCGCGACCGCCGACAACGCCCGTCTGGAGATCACCCTCCAGGGACTCGTGCACGAGCTCCAGAAGGAGCGCGGGCTCACCACCGGATACGTCGGCGGCGTCCAGCAGTTCAGCGTCAAGCTGCCCGCGCAGCGCAAGGCGACCGACGCCGCGCGCGAGCAACTGGACGTGGCCCTGAAGGGGCGCGAGGACTCGGCCGCCGGTTCCGTGCGCGAGTCCCTCGGCCGGCTCGACGGCCTGGCCGGGATCCGCAAGGACGCCGACGACGGCACCGGCGTGGTGAAGGACACCTTCGACTACTTCACCACCACCATCACCGTCCTCGACCGGCTCGACCTCGGCCTCGGAGACGTCCACGACGGCACCCTGCGCGACGCCTACCAGGCGCTCCAAGTCCTCGGCAACGCCAAGGAGTTCACCGGCGAGGAGCGGGCCATCGTGCTCGGCTCGGTACGCGCCGGGAGGTTCCGCGGCGACGACTACGGCCGGTTCATGGAGATCCGCGCCGGACGCCTCGCCGCCCTCGACGCCTTCCCGCGGTCGGCCACCGCCGTGCAGGTACGGCGGCTGGACACCGCCCTGACCACGCCCGACGCCGAGCGCGCGCTGTCGTACGAGAGCAAGGCGGTGCACGGCAGCGGGAAGCTGAAGTCGAGCGCCGTTCCGCCCATGGCCTGGTGGGACTCGATGACCTCCACCATCAACGGGATGCGTGACGTACAGATCAGCCTCGGCACCGATGTCGAGAACCGGGCCGCGCAGCTGGAGAGTTCGGCCCAGCGCGACCTGCTGCTGTTCCTGCTGCTCGCGCTCGGCACGGTCGCCGCGCTCGGTGCGCTGGCCCTCGACTGCGTCCGGTCCGTCTCCTCGCCGCTGGTCGAACTCGCCCGGCAGGCACGGGAGGTGGCCGGGAGCCGGCTGCCGCAGGCCGTGGCCGCCGTACAGGACGGCTCGTCCGGTGCGGCGCCGCGGCCGCCCGCTCCGCTGGCCGTCAACGGCAGGGCCGGGGCCGAAGTCCGGGAGGTGGCCGAGGCGTTCGACCGGGTGCAGCGGTCCGCCTTCGATCTCGCCACCGAGCAGGCCGTGTTGCGGCGCAACGCCACCGACTCGCTGGTGAGCCTGGGCCGTCGCAACCAGAACCTGGTGCGCCGTCAGATCAGCTTCATCAACAAGCTGGAGCACGAGGACGCCGACCCGGCGACCCTCGCCAACCTCTTCGAACTCGACCACCTGGCCACCCGTATGCGCCGCAACGCCGAAAGCCTCCTCGTGCTCGCCGGGGAGTCCAGCCCCCGCCCCTGGTCCACCCCGCTGGCCGTCAACGACGTGCTGCGCGCGGCTCTTTCGGAGGTCGAGGAGTACCGCCGGGTCACCCTGCGCCGGATCGAGCCCGCGTTCGTCACCGGCTCCGTCGTCGTCGAAATCGCCCACCTGCTGGCCGAGTTGGTGGAGAACGCGCTGAGCTTCTCGCCCCCGGACTCCGACGTGGAGATCGAGGGACGGCGCACCAGCGCCGGCTATCTGGTCGCGATCGTCGACCACGGCTTCGGCATGGACAACCAGGCCATCGCCGAGGCCAACGTACGGCTGTCGGGCACCGCCAGCTTCATGGCCGAACCCACCCGGTTCCTGGGCCACTTCGTGGTCGGCGCACTGGCCCGCAAGTGCGGTATCGAGGTACGGCTCGGCGAGGCGCCGGCGGCCGGTGTGGTCGCGCGGGTGCTGATCCCCGCGGCGCTGCTGACGGAGAAGGCGGTCGAGGCGAAGCCCTCGCTCCCGGCACCGAGGAAGGCGGAGACGGACATGGAGCCCCAGCCCGAACCGGCAGCGGTCGCCCCGGTGGCCGCCAAGGGCGGTTCGTCCGCCGCGCGCACCCGCAACGGCCTGGTCAAGCGGCCCCAGCGGAGCGGTATCGCGGCGGCGGTGAGCGAGACCGACCGCACCGACCGCACCACGCCCGCCGCACCGCCCAACCCGGAACGGACCCCCGAACAGGTCTCCGGGATGCTCTCCACCCTGCGCAGCGCCCATATGCGGGGCGGGATCAGCGTCGAGAAGGAGAAGCAGCAGAACGCCGAGACGAACGAGGGTGCCGCCAAGTGACCGCCGTCGACACCCAGCACGACTCGCAGACCTTCAACTGGCTGCTCGCCAACTTCGTCAAGAGCACCGACGGCGTACGGGACGCGGTCGCCGTCTCCTCCGACGGGCTGCTGATCGCCGTGTCGGACGGGCTCGGACGGACCGAGGCCGACCATCTCGCCGCGATCGTCTCGGGGTTGAGCAGCCTGGCCCGCAGCGCGTCCAAGCGGTACAGCTTCGACGGGGTCAAACTCATCATGATCGAGATGGGCCGGGGCTTCCTGCTCGTCTCCGCGATCCGGGACGGCAGCTGTCTCGGTGTCCTCGCCGACAGCAGCGGTGAACTGGGCCTCGTCGGCTACGAGATGGCGGTGCTCGCGGAGCGGGCGGGTGATCTGCTCACCCCGACGCTCATCGCCGATCTGCGGCAGGCGTTGCCACGGTGAACGGTGAACAGTCCAGGGACGTAGAACCTGACGAGGACGCGACGTTCGTCCGGCCGTTCATCATCACCGGCGGCCGGTCCGAGCCCCTCCAGGCCGATCTCCGGCTGGAGACGCTGGTCGTCGCCGTCGGCGTGCCGGATCCGTCGCTCGCTTTCGAGCGGCGCCACATCGTCGCGGTGTGCGAGCGGCCGACGACCGTCGCCGAGGTGGCACACCGGGTCGGTGTGCCACTCGGAGTGGCGAAGGTGCTGATCTCCGACCTCGTCGTCGCCGGGCAACTCGCCTGCCGGCAACCCGCGGAGCTGCCGCTCCCGATGCTCGAAAGGATCAGGGACCATGTCCGGGCGCTCTGACAAGATCGTGCCGCTGGCCGTGAAGATCGTGGTCAGCGGCGGCCTCGGGGTCGGCAAGACCACGTTCATCGGGGCCATTTCGGAGATCGAACCCCTCGACACCGAGGCGGCGATGACCCAAGTCTCCGTAGGAGTCGACTCGTTGGTGGGGGTCGAGGCGAAGACCACCACGACCGTCGCCCTCGACTTCGGGCGGATCACGCTCGATCCGACGATGACGCTGTATCTGTTCGGGACCCCCGGACAGGACCGGTTCTCGTTCCTCTGGGACGACCTGGTGGAGGGCGCGCTCGGCACGGTGGTCCTTGTGGACACCCGGCGGATCGAGGACTGCTTCCCGGCGGTCGACTACTTCGAGTCGCAGGGCGCGCCGTTCGTCCTCGCCGTGAACCGCTTCGACGGCGCCGACCGGTTCGACGTGGAGGAGGTCCGGGAGGCGCTCGGGCTGAGCCCGGACGTGCCCGTGCTGGAGTGCGACGCGCGGAGCCGGGACTCCGTACGGGACGTGCTCGGTGCGCTGATGGACCGGGTGATCGGGGTCCGGGCGACACCACGACGGCGTACGGCCGCGCTGACCCGGTAGGCGGGGTGGAGGAGATACGGACGGAACCCGAGGGGAGGGGTGCGTGTGAAGGCGGAACGGGTGGAGCGGGAGATCGCGTGAGGCGCACGGTCAGAGGGAGATTCCGGCGACCGGGACGCGCAGTGGGTCAGCTCAACAGGAGGAGGACCACACTCGACCGAGGTCGATGTGGGAGCGCTTGACCAGCCACTGCTGCGGATGCATGGACCAAGTGGAACAGGCATCCGGTGGGGCGTCAACCGAGATGAGACGTACTGCTCACAGTGTGGACGTCCTTGACAGTGAGGGGAAACGGCGCCGTACAGTCGGTGGACGGCCCTGCTGAGGGGCTCGGCCGTACGGTGCCGCGAGGCGCCCTGTGTGAAGGCATTCGCCCGTGTTGCTCACGTCACGGAGTCTTCGCATGCCTTCCGACATACCCACCCCCGTTTCCGCCGCCCCGGGCACCAGGTCCTCACTCGTGATCGTCGGAGCCGGGCCGCGGGGGACCGGTCTCATCGAGCGCATCGCCGCCAACGCGCCCGAGCTGTACGCCGGTTCGGGCATCGCGGGTCTCGACATCCACCTCGTCGACCCGCATCCGCCGGGTGCCGGACGCATCTGGCGCGCGGCCCAGTCGCCGCTGCTGTGGATGAACTCGCACGCCGAGGACGTCACCATGTTCACCGACGAGACGGTGGTCATGGAGGGGCCGGTACGCCCCGGCCCCACGCTGCACGAATGGGCGGAGATCGAGGGCTCCACCTTCGCCGACCGGCAGCTCCAGGGCGCCTATCTGCGCTGGGTGCACGAGAAGGCCGTGGCCGCGCTGCCGCCGGGCGTCACCGTCCACCACCACCAGCGGCGCGCCCTGCGGGTGAACGGTCCGCGCGAGGGGCGCCAGCAGGTGTGGCTGGAGGGCCGCCCGCGCCCGCTCCTCGCCGACCTCGTCGTCCTCGCAATCGGCCACCTCGACGCCGAACTCGACACCGAGCAGCGCGAGTTGGCGGCCTACGCCCGCGCCCACGACCTGGTCCATCTGCCGCCCGACTTCACCGCCGACAGCGACCTGACCTCCCTCGCGCCCGGCGAGAGCGTCATCGTCCGCGGCTTCGGGCTCGCCTTCGTCGACCTGATGGTGCTGCTCACCGAGGGGCGGGGCGGACGCCACGAAGGCGACACCTACATACCCTCGGGGCAGGAGCCGGTGCTGTACGTCGGCTCGCGGCGCGGGGTGCCGTACCACTCGAAGATCGGTTACGAGTGGACCGGTGAACGGCCGCCGCTGCCACGGTTCTTCGGGCCCGCCGAGGTCGACGCGGTACTCGCGCGGCCGGACGGCTTCGACTTCCGGCGGGACGTATGGCCGCTGGTCGAGAAGGAGTTGGGGTTCGCGCACTACCACCGGCTGTTCGGTGTGCACCCGGAGCGGACGGCGATCGCCTGGACCGACTTCGAGGAGAAGTACGCGGCCGGGGAGGCGGCGGAGCGCGAAGCGCTCGTGGCGTCCGCGGTGCCCGACCCGGCCGACCGGCTCGACCTCGCGGCGCTGGACCGTCCGCTGGACGGCGTGCGGTATCCGTCGCCGGAGGCGTTCCAGGAGGGCCTGCGCGCGTATGTCGATGCTGATCTGAGCCACCGTCACGATCCTTCCCGCAGCCCCGACTTGGCGGTCTTTCTCGGACTGCTCTCCGTCTACGGGCAGTTGATCCGGCTCGGTGACATCGGGCCCTGGTGGCACGGCTTCTTCAGCTACCTCGCCTCCGGGCCGCCCGGACCCCGGCTGCGCCAACTCCTCGCGTTGTCGCGGGCCGGCATCGTGCGGTTCGTCGGCGCGGACATGGCCGTGACCGCCGAGGACGGGGTGTTCCGGGCGTCCAGCCCGACCGTGCCGGGCGCCACCGTCGAGGCGCGGGCGCTCGTCGAGGCACGGCTGCCCGAACCCACCGTCGGGCGCGCCCTCGACCCGCTGCTGCGCGAACTGCACGCCGACGGAGCCGTGGAGACCCCGGAGGGGCTGCTGCGGGTGGACCGCGCCGACGGCCGCATCCTCGACGCGGCCGGCCGCCCGCACCCCCGGCGCTTCGCGCTCGGCCCCTACACCGAAGTCCGCACCCCCGGCGCCTTCACCCGGCCGCGCACCGGCGGCCCCGCCTTCCGGCAGAACGACGCCACCGCCCGGGCCGTACTGACATTTCTTCGGGACCTCGCGTGTCGGGCCGCGGCGTAGCCCCGAGCAGGTCGGTGAAGTCCCGGGCTTCATCGAGGACTTGGCCCTCTCCGAGGTGCTCCCGAACGACAGGAAGGCTTTCCTCCCATGACCTCCTCGCACGGCCGGGGCCTGCATCTGGCTACCGCCGTCGACCAGCGGTCGGCTTATGACGCCGGCTCCTACGTCGAGTTGGCGCGGCTCGCCGAGAGTGGCGGACTCGACTTCGTGACGCTCGACGACACCTTCGCGCGCCCCGGCCCCGACGCCCTCGCCGTGTTGTCCCGGGTCGCCCCGGCGACCGGCCGCATCGGCCTGGTGCCCACCGTGACCGTCACCCACACCGAGCCCTTCCACGTCCAAGCCGCGGTCGCGACCCTCGACTGGGTCAGCCGGGGCCGGGCCGGCTGGCGGATCGACGTGTCGACCACCGAGGGCGAGGCCCGGCTCTTCGGCCGCCGCCATGCCGCGCCCGCCGACGCGCTGTGGCAGGAGGCGGGCGAAGTCGCCCAGGTGGCAGCCGAGTTGTGGGACAGCTGGGAGGACGACGCCGAGATCCGGGACGCCGCGACCGGCCGCTTCGTCGACCGCGACAAGCTGCACCACGTCGACTTCCAGGGCTCCGAGTTCTCCGTCAAGGGCCCGTCGATCGTGCCCAGACCCCCGCAGGGCCACCCGGTCCGCGTGGTCGACGCCACCGAGGGTCAGGCCCGGCGGACGGCCGCCCGGTACGCCGACGTGGCCCTCGTCCGGGCGGCGAGTTCCGCGCAGGCCGGTGCCGTACGGGCCGAACTGCGGGCGTCCGCCGAGAAGTTCGGGCGCGATCCCGACACCCTGCGGGTCCTGGTGAGCCTGGTCGTCGACCTCGGCGACGGCGAGCACGCGGCCGAGCCGGGCCACGGCGGGGGCGGCCCCCGGCAGACCGCGCACGGCCCGCTGTACCGGGGCGGCCCGGTCGACCTCGCCGAACTCATCGCGGCCTGGCACGGCGACCGCACCGTCGACGGCTTCCATCTCACGCCCGTCGAACCCCGACGCGACCTGGAACGGCTGGTCAACGGCACGGTCGCGCTGCTCCAACACCGGGGCCTGTTCCGCACGTTCTACCCGGGCAGCACGCTCCGCGAGCACCTGGGCCTGGCCCGGCCCGCCAACCGGTACGCCGTGACCGGGGGAGCGTCATGAGCGCAGGAGCACGCAACTCTCGTAAAGAGATCCATCTGGCCGCGCACTTCCCCGGCGTCAACAGCACCACCGTATGGGCCGATCCGCGGTCGAAGTCCCAGATCGCCTTCTCCTCCTTCGAGCGCCTCGCGCGCACCGCCGAGCGCGGACTCTTCGACTTCTTCTTCCTCGCCGAGGGGCTGCGGCTGCGCGAACACAAGGGCCGTATCCACGACTTGGACGTGGTGGGACGGCCGGAGTCCCTCACCGTGCTCAACGCGCTCGCCGCCGTCACCGAGCGGATCGGTCTTGCCGCCACGGTCAACGCGACCTTCAACGAGCCGTACGAACTCGCCCGCAGACTGGCCACGTTGGACCATCTCAGCGGCGGCCGGGCGGCCTGGAACGTGGTGACCTCCTCCGACGCCTTCACCGGTGAGAACTTCCGGCGCGGGGGATACCTCGACCGCGCGGACCGCTACCCACGGGCGGCCGAATTCGTGGACGTGGCAAGGGAGTTGTGGGACTCCTGGACCCCGGACGGACTCTCCCGCCCCTTCGCCCACAAGGGTCGACACTTCGATGTCGCGGGCGAGTTCACCGTGCCGCGCTCACCGCAGGGGCACCCAGTCGTCATCCAGGCCGGGGACTCGGGGGAGGGGAGGGAGTTCGCCGCCCGGTCGGCCGACGTGCTCTTTCCCTGCTGGGGGTCCGGGGGTTATCCCCCGGGAAGACACAGCACGAGGCACGGCACGCTGGAGGACGGCCGCACCTTCTACGCCGACGTGAAGGGGCGCCTCGCCAGGTACGGCCGTAGCGCCGACGACCTCAAGATCATGCCCGGGGTCACCGTCGTCCTCGGCGACACGGCGGCCGAGGCGCAGGAGCGGGCCGCCGGGATCCGGCGGCAACAGGTCTCCCCGCAGAACGCGATCCTCGCCGTGGAGCAGATCTGGGGCACGGACCTCTCCTCCTACGACCCCGACGGACCGTTCCCCGACTTCGACCCCGAGCCGGACCCCTCGCTCACCCAGGGGCGGACCCGGCGGGGCGACAGCGTCGCGACGGCCGAGAAATGGCGGGCGCTGTCCCGGCAGAAGGGCCTGTCCATCCGGCAGACCCTGATCGAGGCGAGCGGCCGGCAGTCCTTCATCGGCACCCCGGAGGCGGTCGCCGCCGAACTGGAGACATTCGTACGGCAGGAAGCCGCCGACGGCTTCGTCCTCGTACCGCATCTCACGCCGGGCGGGCTCGACGAGTTCGTGGACCGGGTGGTGCCGCTGCTCCAGGAACGCGGCGCGTTCCGCACGGAATACCGGGGCGCCACCCTGCGCTCACATCTCGGGCTCGCCGAGCCGTGAGAGAAGGGGTGACCGGGATGCCGTCGGACGCGGTGGCCGAGTGGAAGCAGTGGCACGAGCACCGCGTCGAGTCGGTGTCCGCGCCCTACGGCCCGCTCGCCGTGACCGGCACGCACTGGCTGGAGGACCATCCGGACGGGCGCCTTCCGGGCATCCCCGGGGTGTGGCTCCTCGACGGTGACGCGGTCGTCCTCAGTGCACCGGAGGACGGGCGGACCGGACTGACCCTCGACGGGGAGCCCTTCACCGGCTCGGTCCGCCTCGGCGCCGACACCGGCCCGGTGGCCGCGGCCCGCGTCGGTCTCGGCGGGCGCCGGCTGGCCGTCCTGATCCGCGAGGGCGGTTGGTGCGTGCGCGACCACGACCCCGGGTCGGCCGCGCGCCGCGCGTTCCGGGGCATCGAGACCACGCCCTACGACCCCCGCTTCTCGGTGCCGGGGCGCTTCACGCCGTACGAATCCCGGCGCCTCGTGCGCGTGGACGCGGTGGACGGTGTCCGGCGCGGGCTCGGGCTCTCGGGCGAACTCGCCTTCCGGCTCGGCGGGTTGGAGGTGACGCTCCAGGTCGCGGTGCAGGACGACGGCAGGTTGTGGGCGGTGTTCGCCGACTCCACGAGCGGGAACGGCAGTTACCGTTTCCGCTTCCTGTATTCGCACGCGCCGGATGCGGAGGGGCGCACGACGGTGGACCTCAACCGGGTGGTGCTCCCGCCGTGCGCGTTCGCCGACCATTTCATCTGCCCTTTCCCGCCGCCGGGGAATACGCTGGGCGTCGCGATCGAGGCGGGGGAGCGCACCCTTCGGTAGACGGGCCATCGGCCCTGGTGGGCGGGGACGTGGCTGTCTGCGGTGGGGTGATCAACTCGCGTAGATCGTGGGCCAGTTGAAGGCTGCACGGCCGAAAGGCGCCCTTGCGCCAGCCGGTTGGGCAGCCGAATACTCCCCCACAGCGCTTGTCAGGGACACGGCGTGTTCGAAAACCGGATGCCCGCCCCCGACTGCGCCTCACGGGCCCCGACCCCACGCGGGCCCCCGAATTCCCCTAGGAGGGAACGAAACGTGAGGATCAAGCGCACCACCCCCCGCAGCGGAATCGCGAGACGGACCGGGCTGATCGCCGTGGCCACCGGATTCATCGCCGCTGCAGCGTTCGCCGTCCCCACCGCGAACGCGAGCGAAGCCCAGACGTTCAGCGCGACCCAGCTCTCCGCGGCCAACTCGTCCGTGCTCAAGGCCGATGTCCCGGGCACCGCCTGGGCGGTCGACGCCAAGACGAACCGTGTCGTCGTCACCGTCGACAGCACGGTCTCGCAGGCCGAGATCGCGAAGATCAAGTCGCAGGCGGGCAGCACCGCGGGCGCGCTCACCATCAAGCACACGGCCGGCCAGTTCAAGAAGCTGATCACCGGTGGTGACGCCATCTACGGTGGCGCCTACCGCTGTTCACTCGGCTTCAACGTGCACAGCGGGAGCACGTACTACTTCCTGACCGCCGGCCACTGCGGTGAGGTCGCCTCCACCTGGTACTCCAACTCGGGGCACACCACGACGCTGGGCACGAACGTCGGCTACAGCTTCCCGACCAACGACTTCGCGCTGGTCAGGTACACCAACACCTCGATCGCCCACCCGAGCGCGGTCGGCAGCCAGACCATCTCCAGCGCGGCCACCCCGGCCGTGGGCACGACCGTCTACCGGCGCGGTTCCACCACCGGCACGCACAGCGGCCGGGTCACCGCCCTGAACGCCACCGTCAACTACGGCAGCGGCGACATCGTGTACCAGATGATCCAGACCACCGTCTGCGCCGAGGGCGGCGACAGCGGCGGCCCGCTCTACGCCGGCACCGTGGCCTACGGTCTGACCTCGGGCGGCAGCGGCGACTGCACCTCCGGCGGCACGACCTTCTTCCAGCCGGTCACCGAGGCGCTGAGCTACTACGGCGTGAGCGTCGGCTGACGCCCGCCTGAACGTCCTCCGCTCCGGACTGCAGCCGGCAGCGGGTGAGCCCCCGTACGCAACTGGCGTGCGGGGGCTCGCTCTTGGGCGTCGCCTGGAGTTACCGTCGTCGTATCGGAGAAGGCACCTGATGCGCCACGTCGGACCCTGGGGGGCCGTGATGGTCGAGGAGCTGGTGACGGCGGGAGTGACGCTCGCGTCCGTCGGAGCGGTGTACGCGATGGCGGCGGCACGGGTCGTCAAACAGTACGAGCGGGGCGTGGTGTTCCGGCTCGGCAGGCTCAGGCCCGAAGTCCGCGGGGCCGGCTTCACGATGGTCGTCCCGTTCGTGGACAAGCTCCGCAAGGTCAACATGCAGATCGTCACGATGCCGGTGCCCGCGCAGGAGGGCATCACGCGTGACAACGTGACGGTCCGGGTGGACGCGGTCGTCTACTTCAAGGTCGTCGACGCGGCGGACGCGTTGGTGCAGGTCGAGGACTACCGGTTCGCCGTCTCACAGATGGCCCAGACGTCCCTGCGCTCGATCATCGGCAAGAGCGACCTCGACGACCTCCTCTCCAACCGCGAAAAGCTCAACCAGGGCCTGGAGTTGATGATCGACAGCCCCTCCATCGGCTGGGGTGTGCAGATCGACCGCGTCGAGATCAAGGACGTGTCCCTGCCCGAGACGATGAAGCGCTCGATGGCCCGCCAGGCCGAGGCCGACCGCGAACGCCGGGCCCGGATCATCAACGCGGACGCCGAGTTGCAGGCCTCCAAGAAACTCGCCGAGGCCGCCGAGCAGATGTCCGAGCAACCCGCGGCACTCCAACTCCGGCTCCTGCAAACGGTGGTTGCGGTCGCGGCCGAGAAGAACTCGACCCTGGTCCTCCCCTTCCCGGTGGAACTGCTGCGCTTCCTGGAACGAGCCGCCCCGGCCGCGCCCGCGGCGCCTGCGGCACCCGTTGCCCCTGTGGCACCGCAACCGGTGCAGGAGCAACTCCCGCCCGCCGAGCCCCACTCGGATCCGGAACCCGAGGGGTCGATTTCCGGACAGGACTAGTCCTCACCGGTTGATGGCCGCCGCTCGCACGCGGTGTTTGCAGTGCGAACGGCCTGGGGTGACAGTGAACAGTCAAAGCGATGAGGGCGTACGGCCCTGCCCCGCGCGCGACCTGAAGTCGACCTTGTGCGCCCCCTGTGAGGTTGGGAAGAGTGGGTGCCCGTCAACCTACCTTTCGGCCTGCCGGGCCCTCTGACCTGCCGGGCCGACCCCCCACAGGAGGACACGAGTTGAAGCACCGACGCATATCCGGGCGACGGGCGGTCGTGGCGGGCGCTGGCACAGCCGCACTGGTCGTCGCGGGAGTCACCTTGCAGAGTGCGAACGCCAGCGAGGCGTCCAAGCCGGCCGCACTCCGCGCCCTCTCGGCCCCGGCGGCCGGAAAGCTCGCCTCGACACTCGGCGAGGACCTCGGCGCCGACGCGGCCGGCACGTTCTACGACGCGAAGACCAAGAGCCTCGTGGTCAACGTGCTCGACCGGGCCGCCGCCGACACCGTCGAGGCGGCCGGCGCCAGGGCGAGAATCGTCGAGCACTCCCTCGCCGAACTGACCGGCGCCCGTACGACCTTGAAGCGGGACGCCACGATCCCCGGCACCTCATGGGCGACCGACCCCACCAGCAACAAGGTCGTCGTCACCGCCGACCGCACGGTCTCCGGTGCCGAGTGGGCCAAGCTCACCAAGGTCGTCGACGGCCTCGGCACCAAGGCCGAACTCCAGCGCACCACAGGGGAGTTCAAGCCCTTCATCGCGGGCGGCGACGCCATCACCGGCTCGAGCGGCCGCTGTTCGCTCGGCTTCAACGTGGTCAAGGACGGCGCGCCCTACTTCATCACCGCCGGGCACTGCACCGAGGCCATCTCCACCTGGTCCGACGCCGGTGGGAACGAGATCGGCACGAACGAGCAGTCCAGCTTCCCGGACAACGACTTCGGCCTGGTCAAGTACACCTCGGACGTCGCCCACCCGAGCGCGGTCGACCTCTACGACGGCTCCTCGCAGCCCATCACCCACGCCGCCGACGCCACCGTCGGCGAGAAGGTGACCCGCAGTGGCTCGACCACCCAGGTGCACACCGGCACGGTCACCGGCCTGGACGCCACGGTGAACTACGGCAACGGCGACATCGTCAACGGTCTGATCCAGACCGACGTCTGCGCCGAGCCCGGCGACAGCGGCGGCTCGCTCTTCGACGGCGACGCGGCGATCGGCCTCACCTCGGGCGGCAGCGGCGACTGCACCTCGGGCGGCGAGACCTTCTTCCAGCCGGTCACCGAGGCGCTGTCGGCGTTCGGGGCGCAGATCGGCTGACCTGTCGTACGACGCCGTTCGCGCGATGTCGTTCGCGCGATGCCGTGAAGTCCCGCCCTCGCGCGAGGGCGGGACTTCACCATGTCAGCGGGCCTGTGGCGAAGGGTGGTTACGGGCCGGCCGCCCCCGGCCGGTCCAGGAGGTCCTCGTGCTTTCGCCGCAGCGTCGCCGCCAGCAGGGTGACCAGGATCCCGGCGAGCGCCCACGCGGACAGCACCAGCAGCGGCCCGGTCACGGCGTTGCCCTTGAAATAGGCGATCGAGCGGGCCACCCAGGTCCCGGCGCCCGGGGGCAGCGCGGGCCCGATCGCGTTCCAGAACGGCGGCAGCAGCGGCAGCGGGAAGGCGCCGCCCGCGCTCGGGTTGCCCGCGATCACCACCAGCAGGATCGCCAGCCCGATGCCCACGACCCCGAAGACCCCCTGGAGGGCTAGGGTCGCGGCCCCGACGGCGAAGGTGATCAGCGCGCCGAGTCCCCAGAACGCCATCACGCTCCCCGGCAGCGCGCCGAGGACCGGCCCGACGATCACCGCGCCGCCGAGCCCGCCGACGATCGCGACCAGCGCCATGGTGACCAGCCGGATCACCGCGCGGCGCGGGTCGGCGGGCCGGGCGCCGGTGCTGATCGCCAGGATCGAGGCGCACAGATAGCCGCCGACGCACCAGCCGACGACCAGGTAGAAGGACGACAGCCCGTCGAAGTCCTGCGCGGAGGCCGGGGCCACGTCCACCACCCTGATCGTGCGCTGCTCGGCCCTCTCCAGGGTGGTGGTGATCGTCTCCAGGGTGGTGGCGAGGACCGTGCCGCCGCCGGTCGCGACCAGGAGCGTGTCCTTGATGCCGCGCGAGTCGATGACGAGAGCGCCGTCGATGTCCCGGTTCAGGATCTGCTTCCGCGCGCTGGCCGCGTCCGGCACCGTGCGCGGATCCAGCGGCGAGCCGGGCAGCTGCTTCAGCCGGGTCACCGTCTGCTCGGCCGTGACCCCGGGCGCGACAACCCCGAAAGCCACATCCCTGGGCTTCGGGTTGTGGAGCGCGCCCACATAGGAGGCGATGAAGAGCAGCTGAAGGGCGACCACGCCGATGACGAGCAGGGTGGCCCGGGGGCTGACCGCGTCCTTCACCTCACCGAGGAAGGACGTACGGGACGTACCGGCACCGGGCGGCTCTGTCATGTCCCCACGGTCTCGGTGGCCGGGCGTTTGCGCAGGTGGGAAGGGTCCGAACGGATGTCGCACACGCGTTCGAGATTGGGGGTATGGTGGGGCTGAGGCAGTTGGGAACAGATGTTCGATAGCCCTTAGGGGCCACGAGTGCGGGAGGTGCGTGTGCCGGGTTTCACGCATCTGCACACCGTCTCCGGGTACTCCCTGCGCTACGGCGCCTCGCACCCCGAGCGGCTCGCCGAGCGCGCCTCGGAGCGGGGCATGGACGCCCTCGCCCTCACCGACCGCGACACCCTCGCGGGCACCGTCCGCTTCGCCAAGGCCTGCGCGAAGGCGGGCATACGGCCCCTGTTCGGCACCGAACTGGCGGTCGGCGAACCGGTACGGGGCGAGCGGCGCCGGGCCCCGGTGCGCGGCGGTGCCTTCATCGACGAGTCGACACCCCGGGTCACCTTCCTGGCCCGCGACGGCGCGACCGGCTGGGCCGACCTCTGCCGGCTCGTCACCACCGCCCACACGGCAGAGGGCACCCCCCTCCTGCCCTGGCCCGCCAACCACGGCGACGGCCTGACCGTCCTGCTCGGCCCCGCCTCCGACGTCGGCCGCGCCCTCACCGCGGGCCGCCCCGACCGCGCCGCGAAACTCCTCGCCCCCTGGCGCGAGATCTACGGCGACGCCCTGCGCCTCGAAGCCGTCTGGCACCACCGCGAGGGCACCGGCCCCGGCTCTCTGCGGCTGGCCGCCCGCACCGTCGGCTTCGCGGCCGAACAGCGCGTCCGGCCCGTGCTCAGCAACGCCGTACGGTACGCCGACCCCGGCATGGGCCCGGTCGCCGACGTCCTGGACTCCGCGCGCCGGCTCGTCCCCGTCGACCCCGCCAAAGGGCTGGACCCGGGGGAGGCCTGGCTCAAGGACGCGGGCACCATGCTCGATGTCGCCGAACGGATCGTCGAGGCCGCCGGCTACCGCCGCGACACCGCCCACCGCCTGCTGGAGCAGACCCGGGCCACGGCCGCCGAGTGCCTCGTCGACCCCGAGGACGACCTCGGCATCGGCGCCGTCCACTTCCCCGAACCGCACCTCGTCGGCGCCGGCCGCCGCACCGCACAGCGCGCGCTGGCCTCACGGGCGGCGGCGGGGATGGTGCTGCGCGGCCACTCCGGCAAGCACGCGTACTGGGAGCGGATGCACCGCGAGCTGGACATCATCGCCCATCACAACGTCGCCTCCTACTTTCTGACGGTCGCTCAAGTCGTGGACGATGTGAAGGAGATGGGCATCCGGGTCGCCGCGCGCGGCTCCGGTGCGGGCGCACTCGTCAACCACCTCCTGGGCATCGCGCACGCCGACCCCGTCGAACACGGGCTGCTGATGGAGCGGTTCCTGTCCAAACGCCGTTCCGTGCTGCCCGACATCGACATCGACGTGGAGTCCGCGCGCCGCCTGGAGGTCTACCGCGCGATCATCGCCCGCTTCGGCACCGAACGGGTCGCGACGGTCTCGATGCCGGAGACGTACCGGGTGCGGCACGCGATCCGCGACGTCGGCGCGGCCCTGTCCATGGACCCCGCCGACATCGACCGCATCGCCAAGTCCTTCCCGCACATCCGCGCCCGGGACGCCCGTGTCGCGCTCGACGAACTGCCCGAACTCCGGGCGCTCGCAGGGGAGAAGGAGAGATACGGCAGGCTCTGGGAACTGGTCGAGGCCCTCGACGCGCTGCCGCGCGGAATCGCCATGCACCCCTGCGGGGTCCTGCTCTCCGACGCCACGCTCCTTGCCCGCACACCGGTCGTGCCGACCAGCGGCGAGGGCCTGCCCATGTCGCAGTTCGACAAGGAGGACGTCGAGGACCTCGGACTGCTCAAACTCGATGTGCTGGGCGTGCGGATGCAGTCCGCGATGGCGCACGCGGTCGCCGAGGTGGAGCGGGCGACGGGGGAGCGGATCGACCTGGACGCGGTACCGCCGGGCGACCAGGCGACGTATCGACTCATCCGTTCCACCGAGACGTTGGGCTGCTTCCAGATCGAGTCGCCGGGACAGCGGGACCTGGTCGGACGGCTGCAGCCGGCCACCTTCGACGACCTCGTGGTGGACATCTCCCTCTTCCGGCCGGGGCCGGTCGCCGCCGACATGGTGCGGCCGTTCATCGAGGCGCGGCACGGGCGGGCGCCGGTCAGATATCCGCACCCGGACCTGGAGGAGCCGCTGCGGAGCACCTACGGAGTCGTCGTCTTCCACGAGCAGATCATCGACATCGTGGACATCATGACCGGCTGCGGACGCGACGAGGCGGACCGGGTGCGGCGCGGGCTGTCCGACCCGGAGTCGCAGGGGCGGATCAGGTTCTGGTTCGCGCAGCACGCGGCGGCCAGGGGATACAACGCAGAAACGATTCAGCGGACCTGGGAGATCGTCGAGGCCTTCGGTTCCTACGGCTTCTGCAAGGCGCACGCGGTCGCCTTCGCCGTGCCGACGTACCAGTCGGCGTGGCTGAAGGCGCACCATCCGGCGGCCTTCTACGCCGGGCTGCTCACGCACGACCCGGGGATGTATCCGAAGCGGCTGCTGCTGGCGGACGCGCGGCGGCGCGGGGTGCCGATCCTGCCGTTGGACGTGAACCGGTCGGCGGTCGCCCACCGTATCGAACTGGTGTCTGAATCGCCTGGTTCTTTCGAACGCTGGGGCCTGCGGCTCGCGCTCTCCGACGTGCACGGCATCAGCGAGGCCGAGGCGGCGCGGATCGCGGACGGGCAGCCGTACGCCTCGCTGCTGGACTTCTGGGAGCGGGGGCGGCCGAGCCGTCCACTGGCCGGGCGGCTCGCGCAGGTCGGGGCGTTGGACGCCTTCGGTGCCAACCGGCGTGATCTGCAACTGCACTTGGCCGAACTGCACCGGGGTGCCCGGGGCGCGGGCGGTGGTCAACTCCCGTTGTCCGGTGGGCGGAAGACGGCCCCGGCCGGACTGCCCGACCTGTCCTCGGCGGAGCGGCTCAGCGCCGAGCTGGGTGTGCTGTCCATGGACACCTCGCGCAATCTGATGGACGACCACCGGGCGTTCCTCGACGAGTTGGGCGTGGTGTCGGCGAGACGGCTGCGGGATGCCGGGCACGGGGAGACGGTGCTGGTCGCGGGTGCCAAGGCGGCCACCCAGACCCCGCCGATCCGGTCCGGCAAGCGGGTCATCTTCACCACCCTCGACGACGGTACCGGCCTGGTCGACCTCGCCTTCTTCGACGACTCCCACGACGCCTGCGCGCACACCGTCTTCCACTCCTGGCTGCTGCTGGTGCGCGGAGTGGTGCAGCGGCGCGGCCCGCGCAGCCTCAGCGTGGTGGGCGCCGCCGCGTGGAACCTCGCCGAACTCGTCGAACTGCGCGCCGAGGGCGGGCTCGACGTGGTCGCGGCCCGGCTGGCGGAGCCCGCGCCGGAGGGGCCGGCGGGGGAGGAGCCCGGCGGTGACGCGGCGCGGGAGCGCCGTATCCGGCTGCCCACCGGGTTCGAGCTGCATCCATGGGCCGATCTGCGTCCGGCGGGCGAAGAGCCCGCGAAGGTACGGAAGTTGTGGCACCAGAGTCCGGGGAGTGCGGGATGACCATCCTCTGCGTACGTTTCCAACTGCCTCCTGCGAGTGAGGCGGCCCTGCCCGGGCTGCTCGGCCTGCTGGAGGAGTTCACCCCCGTCGTCGAGGCCCTGCCACCGGACGGCGCGCTGGTCGATCTGCGGGGCGCCGAACGGTACTTCGGGCGCGGCGCCGTCGAACTGGCCGCGGTGATCCGGGTACGGGCGCTCGCCTTCTACGGCGTCGACTGCGTGATCGGCGCCGGGCCCGGCCCGATGCTGGCCCGCATGGCGCTGGGGGACGCTCACCCCGGCGTGACCCGCGCCGTACCCGAGGACGCCGTAGCGGAGTTCCTCGCCGAACGGCCCGTCTCCGCGCTCCCCGGCGTCGGCACCGCGACCGCCCGCACCCTGTGCGAGTACGGCCTCGACACCCTCGGCCGGGTCGCCGCCGCACCTTTGTCCACGCTCCAGCGCCTGATCGGTGCCAGGGCCGGCCGCGAACTGCACGAGAAGGCGAACGGCGTCGACCGCGGCCGGGTCGTCCCCAACGCGGTCTCCCGCTCTCTCGCGACCGAACGCCCCTTCACTCGCGACGAGTTGGACCCCGACCGGCACCGCCGCGCGCTCCTCTCGGCCGCCGGGGAACTGGGCGCCCGGCTGCGCGCCCTGGACAAGGTCTGCGGCGGGCTGACCCTCGCCGTCCGCTACGCCGACCGCTCCTCCACCACCCGCAGCCGCACCCTCAAGGAACCGACCGCGCACTCCGCCGCGTTGACCAGGGCGGCGTACGACATGTACGAGGCGCTCGGCCTGCAACGCGCCCGCGTGCGCTCGCTCACCCTGCGCGCCGAAGCCCTCGGCCCCGCCGAACAGGCCTCCTACCAGCTCACCTTCGACCCGGTGGACGAGAAGGTCCGCCGTATCGAGGAGGTCGCGGACCGGGCACGGGCGAAGTTCGGACCGCACGCGGTGATGCCGGGGACGTTGGCGGCGTAACTCTCCCTGCCTCTACGTCAGTTGGCCCACGGCGGAACGATCCGCGTCCCGTCGGCCAGCTCCGCCTCCAGCCCGATGGACGTGGTGACCCAGGTGATCACGGCGCGGTCGGTGGGGTTCTCGGCACCGAAGGTCGCGCCGGGGTTGATGATCAGCGTGTCGCCGGCCGTGACCCGGTCGGTGCGGCCGTCGAGCGTGATGACCAGCTCGCCTTCGAGGATGTGCAGGATCTCCTCGCGGTTGACGGTGTGCAGGGGCGCCTTGGTGCCGGCCGGGATCTCGCCGCGCCAGGCGCACAACTCCTTGCTGCCGGTGCGGGGATGGGCGTACGAGACGAAGCGGGCGCCGTGGATCTCGTGGGTGACGGCTTCGGTCGAGCGGATGACGGGCATGGACGGACCCCTCTCAAGATGGTCAAGTAACTTGACTACATCGCTCCATGGTCAAGCCGCTTGACCAGTTCGTCAAGGCTGTTTCAATGCCCCCATGGAGAACTCCGAGGCCATCGCCCTGACCGCCGCCCTGCTCGCCGCCGCGGGGGACCTGACGCGGCGCATCAACGACGGGGTCGTGGCCCGCGGATTCGAGGCGCGCCCGGCGTTCGGCTTCGCCTTCGTGCGGCTCGCCCCGGACGGCGCGACGGTCACCGAGCTCGCCGCCCATCTCGGGGTGACCAAGCAGGCGGCGAGCCAGCTCGTCGAAGAGCTGGTGCGCAAGGGGTATGTCGAGCGGCGTCCGCATCCCGTCGACGCGCGCGCCCGGCTGGTCGTGCTCACCGAGCTGGGCTGGGCCTGTACGCGCGCGGCGGAGGAGGCCGCCGCCGACGCCGTGCGGCCGTGGGTCGAACTGCTGGGCGAGAGTGAAGTGCGCGTGTTGTGTGACCGTTTGCTGCGTATTGCGCCCTACGGTCCCATCAGGCCGACCTGGTGACTGGTTATCACTGGAAGTTTTTACTGACGCGTAACTTCACGCTTCACCTACTCGCTCGTAACTTGATGAGAGAACAGCATTCTTGTGATCCGGATCACAGGGCGTAAGGCCGTCGCAACTCCCTTGAGCCGCAAGGAGATCACACGATGCTGCCCTGGAAACGAGTGCTCAGACCCCTGACCGCACTGCTCCTGACCGCCGCGGTCGCCGCTCTCCCCACCGCCGCCCACGCGGCGAGCGCCCCGAGCACCGGCTGGAACGATTACACGTGCAAGCCCTCCGCCGCCCACCCCGACCCGGTCGTCCTCGTACACGGAACGTTCGCCAACAGCACCGACAACTGGCTGGTTCTCGCGCCCTACTTGGAGGCCCGCGGCTACTGCGTCTTCTCCCTCGACTACGGCCAGCTCCCCGGGGTCCCCCTCATCTACGGCCTCGGCCCCATCGACAAGTCGGCAGAGCAACTCCAGGCCTACGTCGACAAGGTGCTCGCCGCGACCGGCGCCGCCAAGGTCGACCTCGTCGGGCACTCGCAGGGCGGCATGATGCCCCGCTACTACCTCAAGTTCCTCGGCGGAGCCGCCAAGGTGGACACCTTCGTCGGCATCGCGCCCGACAACCACGGCACCACCCTGGACGGCCTCACCAAACTCCTGCCGTACTTCCCGGGCGCCGAGGACGTGATCTCCGCGACCGCCCCGGGCCTCGCCGACCAGATCGCCGGCTCGGCCTTCCTCGCCAAACTGAACGCGGGCGGCGACACCGTCCCCGACGTCCACTACACGGTCATCGCCACCCGGTACGACGAGGTGGTCACGCCGTACAGCAGCCAGTTCCTGAGCGGGTCCGACGTGCACAACGTGCTGATCCAGAACCTGTGTTCACTCGACCTCTCCGAGCACGCCCTGCTCGGGCTGTCGGACCGGATCGCCTTCCACGAGGTCGCCAACGCCCTCGATCCGGCGCACGCCACCACCACCAACTGCCTGTCGGCACTGAGCTGATACCTGATTCGCGCACCGCGGGGTCTGTCCGACCTGAGCCGCCGGACAGACCCCGCCCCCTGGACGGCCGTACTAACGGCCGTGCCGTCCACCGCCGTTGGCCGCGCGGCGGCGGACCGAGGCGAACAGGGCCGCGGCGCCGAGCGCCAGGGAGGCCGCGCCGCCGATGACGAGAAGCGGCGAGCTGTCATTGCTGCCGGTCGCCGCGAGACTCCGCGAACTGCCCGCGGGCTGCGGCTCGTTGACCTGGTCCGTGGCGGCGACCGGTTCCGCCGAGGTGCTCGCGTCCGCGTCCCCGTGACCGTGGTGCTCTACGGTCGACTTGTCGGCACCGGCCGCGATCTGCTCGTCGGACGGGGCGGAGGCGGCGGGCGCGGGAGTGGCCGGGGTGGCAGTCGACGGGGCGGGAGCGGACGGGGTGGGCGTCGGTGCCGAACTGCCCGCCGTACCACCGCCGTTGGACCCCGTACCGCCCCCGCCGAAACTGACGTCCGAGCAGGAGTAGAACGCCTCCGGGCTGTCCGAGCGCTGCCAGATCGCGTACAGGAGCTGCCTGCCGGAGCGCTGGGGGAGGGTGCCGGAGAAGGTGTAGAAGCCGCCCGAGGCGACCGGGTCGGTGGCCGTCGCGACCGGGTGCTCCAGGTCCAGGTCCGCCCAGGCGAGCGGCTGCGAAGGGTCGTAGCCGGACTTGGTGAGGTACACCTTGAAGGTGCCCTTGTGCGGCGCGGTCACGCGGTACTTGAAGGTGTACGAGCCGCTGCTCACGCTGGTCGCCGGCCAGTCGGCGCGGGCCAGGTCGAGGCCCTTGAACTCGTCGTTGTTCGCGCTGCACAGCCTGCCGTCCGGGATCAGCGTCCGGTGCTGCCCGTTCGCGTCGCCGATCCGGATGCCGTTCCAGTCGTAGAGCGCCTGTGTGCCACCGGCCGCGACCGCGGCCTTGCACGCGGCCGACTTCGGGTTCTCCGGGCCCTCCGCGTAGCACTGCGCGACCCTGCTGACCGGATCCCCCATCGAACCGTGGGCCACCGCGGGTGCCGCGGCGAGCGCGGTCAGTACGAGGGGAGCCATGCCGAGGACGGCGGCAGCGGCGGCCTTGCGGCGTGCGAGCATGGCGGAACTCCAACTCCTCGGACGGTTCGCGGCGCGGGGCACGGATCCCGTGGGGTGATCAGAAGCTAGCCGCTGGAAACCGCGAAATCGCCTGCTGGAGACGGGGGAGGGAGATCCTTATGGTCGTGTTAAGGCAGGGCTAACCGAGGGCTCAGGGAGGGGTGGGTGTCGTGAGGGCGGAGAGGTGTCGCAGATGAGCAGACCGCAGTCCGAGTTCCATCGTCCCGAGGCGGCCTGGCGGCGGCCGGCCGGGGCGGCCGCCGGAGTGTGGGAGCAGGAGCTGGCCGTGGATCCGGTCACCGGGGACTCCACCGTGCTCCAGCGCTACGAGCCGGGGACCGACACCAGTGCCCAGGGTGCCGTCCGGCACGACTACTTCGAGGAGGTGTACATCCTTGAGGGCGACCTCACCGATCTGCGCCTCGGCGAGACCTTCACCGCGGGCATGTACGCGTACCGCCACCCGGACATGGAGCACGGGCCGTGGACGAGTGCCGAGGGTGTCCGGATGCTCGTGATCAGTACGCACACCGTGGGGACCCGCCCATGACCACCGACGTCCGCGCGGCCGTCCCCGCCGATGTACCGGCCGTGAAGGCCGTGACCGACATGGCGTACCACCACTACATCGCGCGCATCGGTGTGGTGCCGCAGCCCATGGAGGCGGACCACATGGCGAATGTGGTCGCCGGGCGCGTCTTCGTGACCGGCGACCCCGTGACCGGGCTCGTGGTGATCGAGGAGCGCGCCGATCACCTGTTCCTCGACAGCATCGCCGTCCACCCCGACGCGCACGGCACGGGGGTGGGACGGCGGCTGCTGGAGTTCGTGGACGCACGCGCGCGTGCGCTCGGGCTGCCCGAGGTCAGGCTCTACACGAACGCGCTGATGTGGGAGAACCAGCGGATCTACCCGAAGTTCGGCTACGAGGTCGTCGAGCGGCGCACGGACGGGCCCTACGACCGCATCCACTACCGCAAGCCGCTGGACTGACCGGGCTCAGCCGTCCGGCCACCAGGTGCGGGCGATGTCCTTTCGGACCTCGGGGCGCTCGACTGGGCGCTCGTCGGCCTCGTCCCGCACCCGACGGGCGTCCGACTTCTTCAGGGGCTTCTGCACGGTTACGCGGCGCATGGCTGCCTCCTTGTGTCCACCCGGGTTCGTGTTCTCACGAGGTGGACCGTTCCCGGGAGGGTGACTCATCGACGCGGGTCTGTCTGTGGTGGCTGTCACGATGGGACTGTCAGTGGCGGGTGTCACTCTGGGCCCATGAGCGAATCCGAAGCGAACGTGGACTGGGACGCGGAGGCTCCGACCTTCGACGAAGAGGCTGATCACGGCCTGCGCGACCCGGAGATCCGGCGGGCCTGGGCGGACCGGCTGCGCGGCTGGCTGCCCGCCGGCCCGGCCGACGTCCTCGACCTCGGCTGCGGCACCGGCACCCTGTCGCTGCTCGCCGCCGAGCAGGGACACCGGGTCACCGGCGTCGACCTCTCCCCGGCGATGATCGGCCTCGCCCGCGCGAAGCTGGCCGGCCGTGACGCGGTGTTCCTGCTCGGCGACGCGGCGGCACCTCCGGTGGGCGAGCAGCGCTATGACGTCGTCCTCGTCCGGCATGTGCTGTGGGCGCTGCCCGACCCCGCCCGGGTCCTGCGGCACTGGCACGACCTGCTGCGCCCCGGCGGGCGGCTGGTGCTGATCGAGGGCCGCTGGGGGACGGTGAGCCCGGTCGGCATACCCGCCGACCGCCTCACCGGGCTCCTGGCGCCCGTCGCCGGGCACGTGCGCGTGGAGCGGCTGTCGGACGACCCGTTGCTGTGGGGGAAGACCGTGGCCGACGAGCGGTACGCGGCGGTCGCCATGGACTGAGCGGACCTCACCGCAGCAGCGCGCCGAACCCGCCCGCACGGGCCAGCCCCTCCAGCTCGTCGAGCGCCCGCACGGCCGCCGCCGCGGCCGCGGGGTCCGAGGCGGCCAGCCCGCTCTCCTCGAACTCGTCCTCGTCCAGGCGCAGTACGTCCGCGCCGTCGGCGGACACCCACAGGTCCAGATCGAGGTCCTCCACGACGAGTTCGGCGCCGGAGCGGGTCGCGGGGCGGGTGATGTCGCAGTACCAGCCCTTCAACTCCCCGGTGCCGTACCGGACTTCCTTCACCGCGAACCAGCGGTCCCGCCAGTAGTACTCGGTGAACACGTCGCCGGGCTCGAAGCGCACGAAGCCGAAGTCGCGGACGCCGTCACCCGCCCACGGGGCACGGACGGCGAGGCGGACGCCGTCGTCGAAGAGCAGCTCGGCCGGGTAACGGATCTTCGTGCGGCCCGCCTTGACAAGGACGACGTCCAACTGGTCTGCGGAATCAGGTGAGTTCACGGACATGGCGCACCTCCGTGGCGCAGATCTCGTAGCCGAACCACTTGTTGATCGCGAGCATCGGGGCGTTGCCGGCGTCGTTGCCCGTGAACGCGTCCGTGCAGCCGGCGGCGCGGGCGCGGTGCAGGGAGTCGTTCTTGGCGAGCTTGGCGAGGCCCCGGCCGCGGTGTGCGCGGGCGGTGCCGGTCATGGCCGTGCCGTAGCGGGTGGCGCCGTCCGTGCGGGCGGCGCTGAAGGCGGCCGGGCGTCCGTCGACGAGGGCGACGGAGGTCAGCTCGCCACTGAACAGCGGGTGTCGCCAGGTCTCGTCCAGCCAGGCCTCGAAGTCCGTGAACTCGGTGTCGATGTCGCCGGGTTCGTCCAGCGTCACCTCCGTGTCCAGCTCGAACAGGGGGCGCGGGTCCGCGGAGAAGTCCGAGCCCGGGCGGACCTCGACGCCGGGCGGCGGGGTCTGGAGCGGGGGCAGGACGCCGTGTGCCAGGTCCAGCCGGAGGAGATGCGCGGGGCGGCTCGCGGTGTAGCCGGACCGTTCGGCGAAGGCGCGGTTGCCCGGTTCGTCCAGGACCCAGGAGTAGAGCCTGGTCGCGCCGTGGGCGACGAGGTGTTCCTCGGCCGCCCGGACCAGCAGCGAGCCCGCGCCCAGGCGCGTCCGCCCCGGATCCACGAACACGTTGAGCATGCCCTGGCCGGGTTCCGGACTGTCGTGGGCGATGTCGACCTGGGCGGTGCCGATGATCTCGCCGTTCGCCTCCGCGATCAGCTTGCGCGAGTGCGCGTCCGGGTGGGCATGGGCGAGGTCGTGGGCGATGGACTCCGGGGTGCACAGCATGAAGGGGAAGGCCCGGGCGAGGACCTGGACGTAACCCTCCAGGTCGGCTCGGACGTCGGGGCGCAGGTCGCGCACGCTCACTGTCATGTCGCCGCACGCTACGGCCGAGCCGCGCCGTAGTGCCTCTCATTTTCCGGCCGGTGCGGGACAATCGGGCCGTGACCTTGAAGATCCACATCGATGACAGTGCCGCGCCCTACGAGCAGATCCGCGCCCAGATCTCGGAGCAGGCCCGGTCCGGAGCGCTGCCGGTCGGCCACCGGCTGCCCACGGTACGGGGACTGGCCGAGTCGCTCGGTCTCGCCGCGAACACCGTCGCCAAGGCGTACCGGGCGCTGGAGAGCGACGGCGTGATCGAGACGCGGGGGCGCAACGGCACGCTGATCGCTGCCGCGGGCTCGGCGGCGGAGCGGGAGGCGGCGTCGGCCGCGCAGGCGTATGCGGAGCGGGTACGACGGCTCGGCCTCACGGAGTCCGACGCGCTGGCCGCCGTGGGGGATGCCCTGCGGGCGGCCTACACGGCGGGCTGAGCGCCGTTGCGGCGGAGACAAATGGCGGCCGGACGCAGGAGCTGAACTGCCTTGCAGAGGTGTTGAGTTGCCTACAAGTACAAGCCCGCGTCCGCACCCTCCCTCTGGTCCGGTACCGACGTCGGCTGGGTGCCCCGGCGCAGCGCGTACAGCTCCGCCAGGGTCGCGCCCTCGCGGCCGATGCCCTCCTCCGTGCCGAGCCAGGCGGTCGCCTCGCGGCGGGTGAGTGCGCCGACCTCGATGCGGGCGAGGCAGCGGCCGGGGCGGACCACGGCGGGGTGGAGGCGCTCCAGGTCCTCGTTGGTGGTGACGCCGACCAGGACGTTGCGGCCCTGGCCGAGGAGGCCGTCCGTGAGGTTCAGGAGGCGGGAGAGGGCCTGGCCCGCCGTGTGCTTTGCCTCGCCGCGGATCAGTTCGTCGCAGTCCTCAAGAAGGAGGAGTCGCCAACGCCCTTTCCCCGTCGTGTCGTCCTCGCCGATCGCGATGTCCATCAGATAGCCGACGTCGGAGAAGAGGCGCTCGGGGTCCAGGACGCAGTCCACCTGGCACCAGTCCCGCCAGGAACGGGCGAGCGTGCGCAGCGCCGAGGTCTTGCCGGTGCCGGGCGGGCCGTGCAGCAACAGCAGCCGGCCCGCGATGTCCTCCGGGGTCGTCTTCATCAGGCGGTCCATGGCGTCGGCCACCGGGCCCGTGTAGTTGGGCCGCACCTCGTCCCACGTGCCCGCCGAGATCTGCCGGGTCGTACGGTGCGGGCCGCGCCTGGGGGAGACGTACCAGAACCCCATCGTCACGTTCTCCGGCTGCGGTTCGGGCTCGTCCGCCGCGCCGTCGGTCGCCTGGCCGAGGACCTTCTCGGCGAGCTCCTCGCTGGTCGCCGTGACCGTGACGTCGGCGCCGCGGTTCCAGCGGGAGATCAGCAGGGTCCAGCCGTCGCCCTCCGCGAGTGTCGCGCTGCGGTCGTCGTCGCGGGCGGCGCGCAGCACGCGGGCGCCCGGCGGGAGCAGGGTCGCCCCGGACCGTACGCGGTCGATGTTCGCCGCGTGCGAGTACGGCTGCTCGCCCGTCGCGAAGCGGCCGAGGAACAGCGCGTCGACGACATCGGACGGGGAGTCGGAGTCGTCGACGTTGAGCCGGATCGGCAGTGCGTCGTGTGGGTTAGCGGACATGGGGCCATGATCCGGCACGCGGAGGCCGTGTGCACCCGCTTTCCGCAGTGCGCCCCCGAGTGTCGGCTGCGCCCGGTCCATCCGATGTGTCCGCTCCGTGTCGGCCGTGTATCCCCTCGGTCCTGTTACAAGCCTGTGCATGTGGAGCCCTGCCCCACCATGGGGCACCGACGTTACTGTTGCCCTTGATGGGACGTCATGGGTGGAATTCGGGGGCACGACGGTGGCGGCTCACCGCGCTGCTCGGCGTGGGTGTGGCCGCACTGGCTCTGATCGTGACCCTGATCAACACGCTTCCCGGCGGCGGAAGCACCGCGGGCACCTCGCGCGACGGCGACAAGGTGCACGGCACCCCGGCGAGCCCGCCCGACGAGGACCGGCCCGAGGTCGGCTGGGGCTTCACCCACACCCAGTACAGCGCCGACGAGGGCAGCAGCGCCGCGACCGAACGCGTCGAGGGACTGCTCGCGAAGTCCCAACTCCCGCAGGACCAGGCCATCATGGGCTGGGGCGCCGACAACCCCGAGCCGGTGAAGGGGCGTTACGACTTCGGCGCCCTCGACCGCCGGATCGACTTCGTCCGCAAGTCGGGCGGCACCCCGGTGATCACGCTGTGCTGCTCGCCCGACTGGATGAAGGGCGGCAAGTCGGGCGTCGACAACACCGATTGGAGCCAGTCCGCGCTGGAGACGGCTCCACAGCCGGACCACTACGCGGACTTCGCCGCGCTCGCCGCGACCGTCGCCAAGCGGTACCCGGACGTCACCCACTTCATCGTGTGGAACGAGTTCAAGGGCTTCTGGAACAACGCCGAACAGCGCTGGGACTACGAGGGTTACACCCAGCTCTACAACCTGGTCTACAAGGCGCTGAAGAAGGTCAACCCGAAGATCATGGTCGGCGGTCCGTATCTGGTGATGGACAGCGTCGACCCGCGCGACGCGAACGCCTCCAGTACCTTCAAGGGCAGTTGGGGCGCGATGGACCAGCGGATCATCGACGCCTTCGACTACTGGAACAAGAACAAGGTCGGCGCCGACTTCGTGGTCGTGGACGGCTCCAGCTACACCAACGACGACGAGCTGCTGCCCAACGAGTTCGCGGCCACCGACAAGCTCACCGCCGTGAGCGAGTGGGTACGGCAGCAGACGCATGACCTGCCCCTGTGGTGGGCCGAGTACTACGTCGAGCCCGCCGACGGCAACGACGACCGCAAGGGCTGGTCCGAGACCCACCGTGTCGCCGTCCAGGCCGCCGGCATGATCGCCATGGCCAAGGGCGGCGCCACCTCCGGCTTCTACTGGAACCCGGAGACCGAGAAGGGCGCGAACTGCGCGGGCTGCCTGTGGACGCCGACCGACAGTTCCGACGGCGGGAAGCAGCTGCCGATGTACGACCTGGTCTCCCGCTTCGACGCGGCCTTCGGGCCCGGTGCGAAGTTCGAGACCGTGTCGATCGCGGCGGACGACGTGCCCAACGTGAAGGTCCTCGCCACCGACAAGACGGTCCTGGTCGTGAACACCCTGGACCGGCAGATCAGCGCGAAGGTCGACGGTCAGGACTTCGACCTGGCGGCCTACGGGGTCAAGTGGCTGACGCGCTGAGCCACTTGACCCCGTAAGACCTTGTTACTTCATCGTCAGGAACCGCTGCACCAGCGAGGCCAGCAGCACCGCCAGCAGGGGCAGCGAGAACCAGAAGCTGCTCTGGAGCCACCGCAGTTGACGCACGCTCGGCCGCACCGCGACCCGGACGATCTCGCGGGCCGTCAGCATCAGGATCAGCGCGAGGGCGGCGAGCGCGCCCACCACCGACCACGGCGTCCAGGTGATCTGCGGTCCGATCGGCCCGGGGTCGGGCTTGGGGACCGCGCCGGCCGGCTGCTTGCGCAGCGCGTACATGGTGACGTCGTCGTTGACGAGGACCTTCTTCAACTCCTGCCGGTTGTCCAGGTTCTGGATGAGCCGGGACTCCCAGGTCGCCGAGTAGCCCGCGTCCAGCTGGAGCGAGACGACCTGGCTCTTGTTGAGCATCAGATACGAGTTCGGGCCCGCGTCCTTGAGCGCCTTGACCAGGCCGGACACCAGCACCGGGTCCGAAGGGGCCAGTGTGGGAACGTAGTTGACCCGTTCCATGTCCTTCGCGCCCCACGGCATCGCCGGTGTCACGTCGTTGACGGTGTCGTTGCTCAGCCACAGCAGCCGTACGGTCGGCTTGTCGTGGGCGTACACGTAGTTCATGGCGGCGACCTCGCCGGGCCGCACCCGCTCGAAGCCCTCGTTGCCCCAACGGGCCACCAGGAAGCCGCCCATGAGCACCAGGCCGGCGACCAGCGCGGCCAGCGGGGCGAGGCTCATGCGGTCCTTCTCGCGCTCCTTGGCGGTGACGCCGGTGCGCGGGAAGAGGGCGAGGCCCGCGAGCAGGGCCGCGCCCGGCACCGCGAACATGAAGACGCGCAGCGCCATCTCGCCGCCGTAGGACTGCATGCCGAAGCCCAGGAACGGGACGAAGGTGAGGACGAGGAGGGAGCGTTCGCGGTACTTGTGGTCGCGGCGGCGCCACCAGCCCCAGCAGGCGAAGGCCATGACGCCGCCGGCCAGCAGGACGCGGGTGTAGAGGACCAGTTTGTGGGTCGAACTGCCGCCCTGGATACGGCCGGAGACGGACGTCGAGACATTGCTGCCGACGCCGCCGACCCCGCCGAAGAGGTCGTTGAAGTGCCCGGACCAGTACGGCTCGGCCATGAAACCGATCCACACCGCGACCAGCACCGCGAACAGGATGGGCAGGCCGCGCAGTTCGGAGCGGCCGATCAGGACGAGGACCGTGAGGACGCCCAGCATCACGAACGGGGTGAGCTGGTGGGCCGGGACGCTCGCCGCGAAGAGTCCGATCAACACCAGGAGCAGAACGGCCTGTTGGCGCCGGTCGGTCGGTTCTACCTCCGCCTCGCCGGGGCGCATCCTCGTCCACAGGACCCCGGGCGCCCGGAACCAGACCAGGAGGATCGCCACGAAGGCCAGATAGAGCAGGAAGGTGAAGCCCTGCGGCGAGAAGTAGTCCTGGCCGACCCAGCCGCTGAGCACGAAGATCCAGACGCCGGTCCACTTCGCCCGCCAGCTCGCCCGCAGCGAGCGGACCAGCAGGAACATCGGTGCCAGATAGGCGAGTTGGATGGCGGTGGGCCACCAGCGGATGACCTCGGTCCAGTCGGTGATCCCGCAGGCCCTGCCGATGAACGCCGCCGCTGCGAAGAAGCCCGGCCAGCTCCAGCGCGCGTCCAGGTCGGGTACGGCCGACCCGGTGCGGTCGATGTAGTCGATGAACCCGAGGTGCTGCCAGGCCGTCGGGAAGCGCGGCTCGGGCTCGATCACCGCGGGCAGCGCGTGCAGCGAGACCACGGTCGCGAGCAGGGTGATCAGCAGCAGCGCCTTGTGCTCGCGGCCCAGCCACAGCAGCGCGGCGAACACCGTGACCAGCAGCGCGGCCCCGACCAGCGTGGGCAGCGGCAGCACCGAGATCAGGCCCAGCCCGCCCATGCGGTCGAGGTCGGACTCGCCGAGCCGCAGCGCGGGCACCCAGTACAGGAGCAGCGCGGCGACCAGCAGACAGCCGATGACGACACCGGGCCGGGTGGGCACCAGGCGCTCGCGCAGCGACAACGGGCGGGCGGGCGGCGGCACTTCGGCCTCCCGGGCCTCCGCCTCCCGGGCCTCCGCCGCCACGAGCGCCGCCTCCGGTACGACCACCCGGTCGGAGCCGTTGGCCGGTTCGAACGGCGCGTCCACCTCGGGCTCCGCGACCGGACTCACCGAGGACTCCGAGCCGGGTTCCCGCTCCTCCACCGGCAGTCCCACGATCTCGGACCGCTTGATGCCGAGCGCCCAGGTGGGCCGCTGCTCGCCGGACACGATGGGCGTGCCGGCGGGCGGGGTGCCGGGACCAGGGCGCACGTCGGGCCGCCGCTCCAGGTGGTCGAAGTCCACGTGGATGCCGAGCGCGAGGGTGTCGGAGTCGAGCGCCCAGGCGGGGCCGCGCCGGCGTGTGGCGGTCGGGACCTCGCGGGCCCCCAGGTCGGCGAGGTCGCCGTCCGGTGCCGCGTCCGCGGGCAGTTCCACGGGCGCCGCCCTGAGCGTCCGGAAGAGTCTGGGCGCGGCGATCGTCACGATCACCGCGAGGCTGGAGATCTCGGCGACGCCCGCGCCGGTCAGGCCCATGCGGGGGAGCAGCAGCAGGGTCAGACCGAGCACCAGGACGCACAACAGGCCCTGGAGCCAGGCGAGTCCACCGGTCCGGCTCTGGGCGCGCAGCACCGCGAAGTACGTCTCCATGACGACCCGCAGCAGCGCGCCCACCGCGAACCAGCGCAGCAGCGGGGTCGCCGCGTCCGCGTACCCCGCGCCGAACACGCCCAGGATGTACGGCGCCCCGATGAACAGCAGCCCGCAGATCGGCAGCATGATGCGGGCCATGCGCTTGAGCGCGGCCCGGGTGTTGGCGGCGATGCGCGCCGGGTCGTGGGAGCCCTCGACGGTCAGTGAGGCGCCCATGTTGATGGCGAGCAGGTTGACCGTGCCGCCTATCGTCGTGGTGATGTAGAAGTACGCGTTGTCCTCGGAGCTGACCTGCGAGGCGATGATCACCGGTACGAGATAGACCACGGCGAGCGAGAACAGCGAGCCCGTGTAGTCCCCGGCGAGGAACCGCCCGATCTCCCTCAGTGTCGGCGGCTTCGCGTGGTCCTCGGTGGCCTTGACGTGCCGGGGCACCAGCCGCCGGAACACCAGCCAGCCGAGCGGCACCACGGAGAACGCGATCGCGGCGACCCACGACACGAAGACACCGCTCATGGTGAAGACCGACGCGAGCCCGACCAGCAGCCCCAGCTTCACCGCCGAGAACACGGTGTTGCCCACCGGCACCCAGGGCGCGCTGCGCAGTCCGGTCAGTACCCCGTCCTGGAGCGTGAGCAGGTTCCAGGCGACGACGGCGACGACGAAGCCGAGCGCGGGGAGCGGCCCGTGCAGGAAGCGGTACGAGGGTCCCCAGTCGCTCAGGGTCAGCAGGAAGATCCCGGCGCCGAGCGCGACGACCAGCGAACTGCCCGCGTACGTACGGAAGATGAGGCGTCCGGTGGCGCGGCCGGCGACCGGGATGAAGCGCGCCAGAGCCCCCGTCAGGGTCACCGCGGTGAGTCCGGCGAGCAGCTTCATCGCGGCGATCGCCGCCGAACCCTGTCCGACGGCGGAGGCCGAGTAGTAGTGGGCCGCGATCAGCCAGTAGCCGAGGCCCAGCACCGCGGAGATCCCGGTGTTCAGCATCAGGGCGTAGGCGTTGCGGAACAGCGGGCTGCCGCCGGGGGACTTGCGCCTCCCCGGCAGGCGCAGACGGCGCCCGGACTGCTGGGGCGCTTGGGTCTCGGGCACTGCGTCCTGGGTGGTGGTCGTCGTGTCAGACACGGGAACGGCTGGCCTTCCGGCGGACCTGTCGGGCTCTGCGGACCAAGGCGTACCCCTGGGTGAGGACCCGGTCCCTGGCGAAGTTGCGGGCGATCGCACGGCCCTCGACGAGCCGCTCGAACTCCTCGACACCCGTACTGCGGCGCACGGTCACCCGCCGCAGGGCGTACGGTCCCTGCCGGCGGCGGGCGAGGCCGTTGCCGACGGCGAGCGCCTGCGTGAACCCGGTCTCCCGCACCGCGACGCGCACCCGGCGGCTGGAGTAGCCGTAGGGATACGCGAACGAGACGGGTACCGCGCCGAGTTCGTCGGCGACGATCTCCATGCACCGGACCAGCTCCGCGCGCAGGCTGTCGTCGTCGAGCTGGTCGAGCTGCGGGTGGGTGTGGCTGTGGCCGCCGATCTCGACGTCGGCGTCCGCGAGTCGGCGGATCTGGTCCCAGTCGAGCATGGTGTCCAGGCCGCCCCCGGTGTCGTGGGCGCCCCGGATCCAGCCGGTGGAGACGAACAGGGTGGACGCGAAGCCGTGTTGGGCGAGTGCGGGCAGCGCGTGCCGGTGCACGCCCTCGTAGCCGTCGTCGAAGGTGATCAGGACCGGACGCTCCGGCAGCGGCTTGCCCGAGCGCCAACTGGCCGCCAGATCGGCGGTGTTGATCGGGGTGAAGTGCAAGTCCCCGAGCAGCGCCATCTGTTCGGCGAACGCCTCCGGCGCGACGGACAGGGCGCGGGTGGCGTCGTTCGGGGCGGCGGCGACGGAGTGGTACATGAGGATCGGCACCGGTGTGTCACTCATGTGTGTCCCCCCGCTCGATCCCGGCCACCACGAACGTGGCCCCGCCCCGCCGTGCCCGCACGCTCCCGACGACATACCCGCCCGCCGCCGTGAACACCCCGGCGACGATCGCGCCCGCCCGGCCCGCGCCGCCCGGCCGGGCGAACACGAAGTCCCGCAGCCCGCGCGCCACCCCGGCCGGCAGGACCCGGGTGGTGTAGCGGCGCTCCGACTCAAGTCCCTTGTCGGCGCCGACACTTCGGGCCACCAGCGCCTTCGACAGGCCCTCGGCATAGGCGCGCGTACGGAAATACCCGAAGTGCTCGCGCACCTCCGGCACCCGGTGGTGGATCACCGCCCGGTCGTCGATCAGCAGCACCGCGTCCGGTCTGGCCCGCGTGAGCCGGATGCACAACTCCGTCTCCTCGCAGCCCAGCGGACGCTTGTCGCCGTCCCGCCCGATACCGGTCGCGAACCCCCCGGCCGCGTCGAACGCCGTACGCCGGAACGAGGCGTTGCCGCCCAGGACGTTGCGCACCCGCACCCGGCCCGGCGGCAGGCCCCTGTACGTGCAGCCCACCACCCAGTCGAACTCCTCGGGGAACCAGGCCGGCCGGCGGCCCGACGCCCAGATCGGCATCGTACGGCCGCCGACGGCCATGACCCTGGGGTCGGCGTACGCCTCGGCGAAGTGCCGCAGCCACTCCCGCTCGGCCACGGCGTCGTCGTCGAGGAAGGCGACGACCTCGCCGCGCGAGACGGCGATGCCCGTGTTGCGGCCGGCGGACAGCCCGCGGGGGCCCGCGTTCGCCAGCACGCGGACCTCGCCGCTCTCCGCGAAGTCCTTGTACTCCCTGGTGAGTCGGTCCAGGAGAGCGGGGTTGTGGTCGACGACCAGCAACGTCTCCAGCGCGGGCCGCGACTGCGCCCGCACCGAGGAGACCGCCGCGAGGATGTCCTCCCAGCGGTCCTCGGTGTAGACGCAGATCACGACAGAGATGCCGGGACCGCTCAAGACACCTCTCCCCGGACCGAGGTGGGCTGCGGGTCGAGACCGTCGATCATCGTGGAGTGCGAACGGCTGCGCAGCGCACGCCGGTTGGAGCGCTCCTTGAGGATCACCTTGAGCACCCGGATCCCGTCCCGCACGGCGCGCAGATTGCTTGTGCCGTGGATGCGGAGGTACTCGTGGCTGGGGATCTCCTGCACCTTGAGGCCGGCCTTGACCACCCGGATGTTGATCAGGGTCTCGATCTCGAAGCCGGTGCAGTCGAGGTCGATCTTGTCGAGGCAGTGCCGCCAGAACGCGTTGTATCCGTAGCAGAGATCGGTGTAGCGGGCGCCGAACTTGCGGTTGACGATCGTGCACAGCGCCCAGTTGCCGAGCTTGCGGATGAACGTCATGTCGTCCGTGCCGCCGCCGTTGGCGAAGCGGGAACCCTTGGCGAAGTCCGCGCCCGAGACGAGGGCGGAGACATAACTGACGATCTCGTGGCCGTCGGCCGAGCCGTCCGCGTCGACCATCACGATGATGTCGCCGCTGCACGCCTCGAACCCGGTGATCAGGGCATCCCCCTTGCCCTTTCCCTGCTGTTCGACGACCTTCACCCCGGGCCACAGTTCGCGGGCCACTTCCACGGTGTTGTCGGTGGAATTGCCGTCCACAAGAACCACTTCGTGTATCCACGCGGGCAGTGTCTTGAAGACGTACGGGAGATTCTCCGCCTCATTCATGGCGGGAATCACCACACTCACCGGCGGTGCGATGGCCAGGTGAGAAGAGATCGGCCGGTATTTGGCCGACATTAATGGATCTTGGCCCGATGTGGCTGGGCGCAGAACAGAACTCACGAGTCTGGTCCCTCTCGTCCGGCGGACCGCCCGCCCCTGGGCGGCCCGGCTCTGTGCTCCGGTTCGAAAGGGGGGTTCTCACAGGCGCCACGGACAAAGGAATCTCCGTGCACGCGTGGTGAGCTGGCAAAGCTGGTCGACCCCCGAAAGGCGTGAAAGCCGGCCGCGCGGCACGACTCGGTCACACGTACGGTCACCGAGCACGGCACCCCCCTACCGCGCCCCGCTCCGGTTCATCGCGGTCCTTGAGCCCTCCCCTAGAGCCGCTCGATGATGGACCGGTGCGGGTGAGATTACGACGGTATTGATGATTGAACCCGTATGGCAAGGCCTGAAACGTGGCCTCACGTTTTTGTTGGTTTGACCGTTACACTCCTTTGTCATCCGTTGTACGGCGGCGCATATGCCGCACGAATACCGATAGTGCGGTCAGGCCACTGATCACCGCCACCGCGACGATTCCCCCGTCGACCGACCACCGGTGCACGGCCAGCATTCCCTGGGCGACCAGCATGTCGACGACCACCGCGCCCGCGACCGACGCGAGAAGGCGGCCGTAGGGATCAAGTCCGCGCAACGCCGCCGCGATCGCCGAGGCCGGCGCGGAGAAAAGGAAGAACAGCGCGAACGGTCCGCGCAGCGGTGATCCGGAGCCGGTGAGCGCGTACGCCGCGCCGACCGCCCCGACGGTCACGGCCGCACCGGCGAAAAGCGCTGACAGGTCCCTCCCTGGTCCTGGTCGCGCCCGCTCGGTGTCGGCGGTGGATGTTCTCTTGATACCTATGGTCTGCATTGGCGACTTTGCCCCCCAGCGCGCCGGATGCCGGGTTTCAATGTGGCGCAGCCCGACCGGGCACGTCAAGGTGCGGAAGGCGCTTGCACCGGTTCTCGTGCATCTCCGAATAGGTGTTCCCCGGAGGCGCCTGCTGCCTCCGGGGAACACCTGTTCAGCTGGGACGGACGGGTTTTACGGGACGATCTTCAGCAGCTTGTTCGGTGAACCGGTGCCCGCGCTGGTCACGACATTCGACGTGGCGCCGTTCACCAGGGCCGTGGCGACCTGGGCCGGAGTCGACGAGGTGTGGCCCGCGAGATAGACGGCCGCGGCGCCCGCCACGTGCGGGGTCGCCATCGAGGTGCCCGACAGGGTCGCGGTGGCGGTGTCACTCGTGTTGTAGCCCGCCAGGATCGAGGACCCGGGCGCGAAGATGTCCAGCACCGAACCGTAGTTGGAGTAACTGGCCTTGGCGTCCGTGCTGGTGGTCGCGCCGACCGTGATCGCGGTGGCGACCCGGGCGGGGGAGTAGGAGGAGGCGTTGGCGGAGCTGTTGCCCGCCGCGACCGCGTAAGTCACGCCGCTGGATATGGAGTTGGCGACCGCCGTGTCGAGCGAGGTGGAGGCGGAGCCGCCGAGCGACATGTTGGCGACCGCCGGGGTGGTGTGGTTCGAGGTCACCCAGTCGATGCCCGCGATCACACCGGCCGTCGTTCCCGAGCCGCTGTTGTCGAGCACCCGGACCGCCACGATGTTCGCCTTCTTGGCGACGCCGTACGTCGAACCCGCGATCGTCGTGGCCACATGGGTGCCGTGGCCGTTGCCGTCGGAGGCGGTGGTGTCGCCGTCGACCGCGTCGTAGCCGTAGGAGGCACGGCCGCTGATCTGGGTGTGGGTGATCCGCACACCGGTGTCGATGACGTACACGGTCACGCCGCTGCCGGCGGTGTCGGGGTAGGTGTACGTCCCCGAGAGCGGCAGCGCGGCCTGGTCGATGCGGTCCAGGCCCCAGGGCGCGCTGGACTGGGTGGTGTCGGTCAGGTGGACGCGCTGGTTCTGCTCCACCGCGGCGATCGCCGGGTCGGCGGCGAGTCTCGCGGCCTCGGCCGCGGAGAGGCTGGCCGTGTAGCCGTTCAGCACCGTGCCGAACGTCTTCGTGACCGTGCCGCCGTACTCCTTGACCAGCCCCTTGCCCGCGGCCGAGGACGCCTTGAGGCCGGCGCTCTTCTTGAGGGTGACGATGTAGCTGCCGTCGACGGCTGTGGGGGAGCCGGCGGCCAGAACCGTGCCCGTGGCCGGGGCGGCCTGGGCGGGGAGTGCGGTGAGCCCGCCGACGAGGGCGGCCGTGGCCGCGCCGGTCATCGCGGCGAGCCGGAGCTTCTTGCTACGCAGGAGTGCCATTGCGAGGGAGTCCTCCTCCAGGCGGCGCGCCCGGGTCGGCGCGCGTGTGTGGGGGTGCGCGCGTCGTCGTGCGCACAGCCGTGGAGCGTTGCGTTCCGCACCAAGGCTAAGTAAAGAATGGGTCATGTACCGGTGTGGTTCAAGGGAGTTGACGGCCTGTCACACACCTGTCATGAACACGCAATCAATGACTCGGGTGGCCTCTCTATTGGCATGGACACTTCCCGTCAATGCGCGTAGTTGGTACGACAGTTGTGGCAGAGATCCTGCTAAGGGAGGTTCCATGAGACGTTCCCGATTTACGGCATACGTGACCTCGCTCCTCCTCGCCGCCGGACTCGCCCTCACCGGGGCGATGACGGCGCAGGCGTCCCAACTCGCCGCCACCGGCGGCTATGTGGCCCTCGGCGACTCCTACTCCTCGGGCGTCGGCGCGGGCAGCTACATCGGCTCCAGCGGCTCCTGTGACCGCAGCACCAAGGCCTACCCCTACCTCTGGGCAGCCGCCCACTCACCCTCGACGTTCGACTTCACCGCTTGCTCAGGCGCCCGAACGGGTGATGTTCTGGCGAGTCAACTCGGCCCGCTCACCTCGGCCACGTCCCTCGTCTCGATCTCCATCGGCGGCAACGACGCCGGCTTCGCCGACGTCATGACGACCTGCGTCCTCCAGTCCGACAGCTCCTGCCTGACCCGGATCGCCACCGCCAAGGCGTACGTCGACTCGACGCTTCCCGCCCAACTCGACAAGGTCTACTCGGCGATCAGCGCCAAAGCCCCCGCCGCGCACGTGGTCGTGCTCGGCTACCCGCGCTTCTACAAGCTCGGCACCACCTGCCTCGGCCTCTCCGCGACCAAGCGCAGCGCCATCAACGGCGCGGCCGACTACCTCGACGCGGCCCTCGCCAAGCGCGCCGCCGACCACGGCTTCACCTTCGGCGACGTACGCACCACGTTCACCGGCCACGAGATCTGCTCCGGCAGCTCCTGGCTGCACAGCCTCAACCTGCTGAACATCACCGAGTCGTACCACCCGACCGCGGCCGGCCAGTCCGGCGGCTACCTGCCCGTGTTCGCCGGCGCCGCCTGACGGATCACCCGCCAGAAGGCGACGCCGAGTCCGACGCGGAGGCCCCGTCCGACGGGGTCTCCGTCAGGCAGGTCACCGAGAACGGCACCGAGTTGGACGTCTTCTCCACCGGGCTGCGGACCTCGACACTGATCTCGTTCCTGAACGTCCCGCTGGTCGAGTACGTCGTCAGGAACACCCGGTCCTGCTTGGTCTTCCCGCCGCCCGACGGGAACGAGAGCGTCTTCCAGCCGGGGTCCGAGACCGAACCGCTCTTCAGCACCCACCGGTAGGACACCTCCGCGGGCAGCTTCCCCACCGTGAAACTCGCCGTGAAGGTCGGCGCGTCCGTGTTCGACGGCGGACAGCTCCCGGAGTAGTCGGTGTTGGACCCCGCCACGGACACCTGCACCGACTGCGGCGCCGACGAGGACTTGCTCGCGCTCGGGCTCGGCGTCTCACTGGCGGCCGTGGTCTCGCTGCTCGCGCTGGGCGAAGTCCCGTCCGAGGGCTGGCTCTTGGGGGTGCTGGTGCCCTTGCCCGCGTTGTTGTTGTCCCCGTTGTCCCGGTTCAACAGCGCGTACGTCAGTCCGCCGATCGCCAGGGCCAGCGCGATCACTCCCGCGATGATCACGACGGCCGCCCGCCGGTTGCGGTGCGGTTCGTCCGCGGCCGTCGGCGTCGAGTAGGAGGTGGGCGGCGGCCCGAAGCCCTGCACGGGCTGTGGCGGCGTCCGCGACTCCTGGTGGGAGAACGGGTCCTGCGGGTACCCCGCCATCGTCTGCGTGTACGGCGTCGTGGGCGCGGTGCTCGCGCGCGGCGTACCGCCCGCCGCGACCAACCGCAGGTCCTGTTCCGCCTGTTCGGCCGTCAGCCGCTCGGCCGGGTCCTTGCGCAGCAGCCCCTCGATGACCGGGGTGAGCGGTCCCGCCCGCCGCGGCGTCGGCAACTCCTCGTCGACGATCGCGCGCAGCGTGCTCAGCGGGGTGTTCTGCCGGAACGGCGAACTGCCCTCGACCGCCGCGTACAACAGCACACCCAGCGCCCACAGATCGGACTCGGGCCCCGGTGTACGGCCCAACGCCCGCTCCGGTGCGAGGAATTCGGGCGAACCGATGACCTCGCCGGTCATGGTGAGCGCCGAACTGCCCTCGACCATCGCGATACCGAAGTCCGTCAGCACGACCCGGCCGTCGTTCGACATCAGCACATTGGCCGGTTTCACATCGCGGTGCAGCACCCCGGCGTCGTGCGCGGCCCGCAGCGCGGCGAGCACCTCGGCACCGATGTGCGCGGCCCGCTGCGGTGTCAACGGGCCCTCGGCGTCCAGGAGATCGGCCAAGGACACGCCCCGCACCAGCTCCATGACGATCCAGGGGCGGCCCTCCTCCATGGCCACGTCGTACACCGTCACCACATTGCGGTTGGCGACCCGCGCCGCCGCCCACGCCTCGCGCTCCAGCCGGGCGTACATCCGCTCCACGTCACCGGAGGCCAGTCCGGCCGGCGCGCGCACCTCCTTGACGGCGACCTCGCGCTGCAAGACCTCGTCGCGGGCCCGCCACACCGTTCCCATACCGCCCTCGCCGAGGGGCGACAGGAGTCGGTAGCGGTCCGCGATCACACGTTCAGTGCCCGGTTCTTCGGGCATGGGCGCTCCCCATTCGCATCCGGGCCAATCCTCCACAAACGTAGCTCAGCCGAGTGCGGATGCCGCCCCCTTGAGCACCAAACCCACCCCAAGGGCCACGACGACGAGCGCCGATGCCAACGGCAGGGTCCTGCGGACCAGGGCTGCCATGGGGCTGGTGGTCCAGCGGGGGCGCCGGTCCAGCACCCGGTTCATCCCTGTACCCAGCTTGACGACGGCGAATCCGGCGGCGGTGAGGGTGAGGGCGAGCCCGACGCCGTAGGCGACGACCAGCAGCAGCCCGAACCAGGCCTGACCGAGCGCGGCGGCCCCCACGAGGACGACCACGGCGGACGGGCTCGGCACCAGACCGCCGGCGAAGCCGAGCAGGATCGTGCCGCGCAGGGTGGGCGCGGTGGAGTGGGTGTGCGTGAAGCCGCCGTGCGTGTGTTCCAGGGCGTGGTCGTGGTCGTGCGTGTGGCCGTGCTCGTGCTCGTGCTCGTGGTCATGGGGGTGGGGGTGGTCATGGCCGTGGTCGTGACCGTGGGCATGGTCGTCGTCGTGGCTGTGGGGGTGCGGGTGGGCCTCGGTGAGCGTGTGCGTGGCACCGGCCTCGGTGTGCGCGGACGCGAGGACCAGGGAGCGCTGGGGGGACTTGGCGGTCTCGTGACTGTGATCGTGATCGTGACTGTGGGGATGGGGATGGGGATGGGGATGGGGATGGGGATGGGGGTGCGGGTGTTCGTGCGAAGTGGCCTGTGGGCGTGGGCGGTTGCGCCAGGCGCGGCGGAGGAGGTTGCCGCCCGCGAAGAGGACCAGGACGCCGCTCGCGATGCCCAGCCAGGCGATCACCGAGGGCGTCGCGGCGGAACCGGCCGTGACCAGGAGGCCCAGGGCGATCACGCCGAGGGTGTGGGTGACCGTGACCGAGGCGGCGAGCGGGAGCACGTCCTTGAGACGGGCGCGACCGCCCCGGGCCGCCGCCGTGGCCGCCATCAACGTCTTGCCGTGGCCGGGGGCGAGCGCGTGCATCGCGCCCAGGGCGATCGCGATGAGCAGGGAGAGGGCCGCGAAGCCGACACTGAGGTGGTGGCGGGCGACCATGTTGGTCAGGGCCTCCGTCCAACGGTCCACGCCGCGCGGCAGGATGGCGGACGCGGTCGAGTCCGCCTGCGACTGGTCGTCGTCGGTGAGGGCCGGGCCGCCGGGACGCGCGCGCAGCGACGCCTTCGTGATGTCGGCGGGCGAGGAGAGCAAGTCCTTCGGATAGCTGGTCAGTTCGTGCGACACCGACTTCTTCGGTACGTCCGTCCCGGTCAGCGTCATCCGGTCGGCGCGCGCGGTGATCTCCCGCCAGCCGGGCCCGGTGGTCAGGCCCGCGCTGTGGAAGCCCAGGGCGACCGTGCTGCCCTTGGGGAGCGGTGCCGTCGAACTGCACTCCAGCCGGAGGGTGTTGAGCCCCGCCTGCCCCGGGCGCAGCCGCGCGGTGCTGGTGCCGGTCGTGAGCGCGACGGTACGTCCGTCGACGGTGACCTTGCTGCCCTCGGCGGCCTTGTCGCACCGCTGTCGGGCCCACTCGGTCATGCCGAGCCGCTTGATGTCCGGCTTGGCCTGGGTCGCCGGGATCTCCGCGAGGTCCTCTATGTGAGTGACGCGCAGGACGCCCGGAGCGACGACGAGACCGTCGTAGCGGTTGACCGTGAAGTTGCCCAGCGGGTGCGCGCTCGCTGCCGCCGTGGGGACGAGCAGGAGCGCGCCGGTGGCCGTGAAGACGGCCGCGGCGGACGCGAACAGACGGCGGACGGGCCTCACTTGGTCGCCTCCAGTGCCTTACGGGCCTTGGCCGCACCCAGCGGTGAGAAGCCCGGGTTCAGCTTCAGGGCCTTGGTCAGGTGGGCCCGGCCGTCCGCCGTGTGACCGGTGGCGAGCTCGATCATGCCGAGGTGGTAGATGAACGAGGCGTTGTGGTAGTTGGTCGCCGTGGCCTGACGGGCGTACTGAAGGGCCTCCGCGTCGCGGCCGTTGACGTGCAGGGCCCAGGCCAGCGCGTCCGCCGTGTGCACGGTGTGCCGGCGGGCCCACTCGGCGCGGGCCGCCTTCAGGGCCGACTTGATGTCGCCGTGGTCGGCGGCGGCGAGCGCGGTGTCGAGGTCGGCGTTGACGCCGTTGGCGCGGGCGAGCGCGATCCAGGCGTCGACGAGGGCGTACTGGTCGTCGGCCTTCGCCTTGTCGCCCGCGGCGCCCCGGCTCTCGTACAACTCACCGAGTTCCACGAGGGGTTGGGGCAGCGGATAGCGGGAGACGACCAGCTCCAGGCCCTTGATGGCGTCGGCGCGGTCGCCCAGGGCGGCCTGGGCGCGGGCGCGGCCCTCCAGGGCGGGGAGGTAGTTCTCGTCGGCGGCGAGCGCACGGCCGTAGTAGTCCAGCGCGGTCTTGTAGTCGCCCTGGTTCCAGGCGAGTTGGCCGAGCGTGCCGGCCACGTACGAGATGTCGCCGGGGGAGGTCGCGGCGGCGAGCGCCTGCTCCAGCACGGTGCGGGCCGTCTTGACGTCGCCGCGCAGCTCGTGGACGTAGGCGTAGCGGGTGAACACCGGGACGCCGGGCTTGCGGGCGTCGGCCAGGTCGGCGGCCTTCGACGCCTCGTCGTAGCGGCCGAGTTCGACGAGCGCGTCGATACGGGAGCACAGGGCGCGCTCGCTGTAGGGGTTCTCTTTGAGGACCTTGTCCGCGTAGCTCAGGGCCTCCGCGAACTCGTGCCGGGCGGCGGCCAGCGCGGCCCGTCCCTCAAGGGCGTTCTCGTTGTTCGGCGATATCTTCAGCGACCGCGTGAAAGCGGCCTGCGCCTGCGGGTAGCGGGAGGGGTCGCCCTTGGTCCTGGCCTGCTCCACATAGGCGAGACCGAGCGTCGCCCAACCGTCGAAGTCCTTCGGCTGGCCGCGGAGATGGGCCTGGAGCGCGGCGATGCTCGCGTCCAGGCTCCCGCTGGCCAGCAGGTCGGGCGACACGGCGCTGGAGACGTTCGTGACGCCGGTGGCACCGCTGTCCCTCGCCGCGCCGATCGCGATCGCCCCGGCGGTCATCGCCACGGCCAACAGGGCGGCGCACCCGGCGAGTTGCACGACCCGCCAGCGACGGCCCGCGGCGCCCAACCGGCGTACGGCGGCGATGCGTTCATCGGCCGCCGCGTCTCCGGGCGTGCCGGGGTGGGGGGCGTGATCGTCGTGGTCGTGAGCGTGGGGGTGGGGGTGGTCGTGGGAGTGCGGGTGCGGGTGCGGGTGGGGGTGGTCGTGCCCAGGCGATGGGGCTGCGGCTTCGGTCGGTCCTGCTTCGGGCTCGATCTCGGGCGCGGGGGCGATCTCGGCCTCGGGCTCGATCTCGGGGTCGGCCTCGGCGCCGGAGTCGGTCGTGCTCTCGGAGTCGGCCCCGACATCGGAGTCGGCCTCGGCTTCGGAACTGACTTTGGTGTCCCTGGAGTTGGCCTCGGCCTCGGAACTGGCCCTGACATCACCAGAGTTGCTCTCGGTCCCGGAACTGACCTCGGCCTCGGAACTGATCTTGGTGTCACCGATGTTGGCCTCGGCCTCGGAACTGGCCCTGACGTTGCCGGAGTTGGCCTCGACGTCGGAACGGACCTTGACGTCCCGGGAGTTGGTCTTGGCGTTGGAACTGGCCCTGACGTCCCCGGAGTTGGTCTTGGTCTTGGAACTGACCTCGGCTGCCTGGGGGTCGGCCTCGTGCTCAGGGCCGGTCCCGGCCTCGGCGTCGGTCTCGTCCTGTGCCCACACGCGTTCCCACTCGCGTTCCCGCTCCGCCGCCACCGGCGTCTCGCCGGGCTCGCCCTCCGTCGGCTTGTTGTCGTGCTCGCGCGGGGCCATGCCGTTCCTCCATCGCCTGGGGTGATTCAAGTGCCGTATTGCCGTGGGGGGTTGTCACGCAGGGGTGGCGCGGCCCGCACCGTGGGGGAAGAAGCTGTGCGGGCCGCGCCAGTCGGTGGGGGTTTAGTACGGGCGGTGGGTCATCCGGCGGCGCCACCACGCGACGCCCGCGCCGATCAGCAGGACGCCGGCCACACCCGAGGCCGCCGACGCGGTGATCAGCATCATGTTGTTGCTGGAGGACGAGCCCGCCGGCTGGAGCGCGTCGCCCAGCTGGTTCTTGACGTCACTGCCGCTGCTCGTGCCCTTGGCGAGCGGACCGCGCGAACCCGAGGTCGGCTCGGCGACGTAGGGGAAGTACTTCTCGAAGCCCTTGTCGTTCTTGTCGACCGCGTCGCCCAAGTCGTTCTTGGAACCGACGAGTTCACCCTCCATGACCTGGAGCGCCTCGTCGATCACGTCGTCGGTGAGCCGACGCCCGTTCGGGAAGCCCGCGTTGTCGCCGTCCAGGACACCGAGCCGCTTGGGGTGCGCGGTCGGCGGGATCGACGTGTTGAGGCGCAGCATCTCCGACGGCTTCGTGTACGGCTGAAGCGTGTTGAGGTCCTTGACGCCGGTGAGGAACACGCTGACGAGGTCGTTGCGCGGCTCCTTCGGCGCCTTGATCTTGTAGATCGACTCGATCAGCTTCGGCAGCTCCGGGTTGGTCACGTTCTTCAGGAACTGCGCGTCGTCCTTGGGCTCGGACGCGTTGAACTTGTCCTTGTCCTTCTGCGGGTTGACGACCTCGTTGACCAGCGGGTTGCCCAGGCGCGAGACCTGCGTGTAGTAACCCTTGGCGTTCTTGCGCTGGGTCGTCGAGTAGATGCCGACGGTCGGGTGGTTCTTCGACTGCCGGATCAGGTCGTTCGGCACCTGGAGGGCGATGGTGTTGACGTTGTAGCCCTTGAGCGTGTCGTTGCCGACCTCGCTGAGGTTGCCGCCGTAGAGCAGGTCGAAGACGCGCAGGTCGGCGAAGAACGGGTCGTCGGCCTGGCCCGCGAAGGTCGCGCCGCCGTTCGCCGTCTTGTAGATCGCCTGCGAACGCAGCTTGGCGTAGTCCGGCATCGACGCGTCGCCGACGTCCGAGGGCGCCGCGGGGATGTCGTCGGCGATCTTGGTCTTGTAGACCGCCTTGCCCTTCTTGAGCTTGATCAGCTCGACGTCGTACGACTGCGTGACGTTCAGGTCGGGGTCGGTGAGGCTGGTGACCGCGCCCGTGTTGTACAGGAACGTCTTCTTGTTCTTGATCTGGGTGTTGAAGGTGTAGCGGAAGATGAAGTCGTCCAGTGCGTCACCGTTGTTGTCGATGTGGATGTCGTACTGGGCGTCGTCCGCGAACTGGTAGAAGTTCGGGCCGCCGGCGGGCTCCTCGAACGGTATCCAGTTCGCCACGATCGTCGTGGTGTTCGGCTTGTCCGGGCTGACGAACGCGTACAGGTCCGTGTTGTCGTACTGGGGGGTCCCCGAGATGAGGGGCGCCTCCCGGTGGGAGGAGGCCGAGGCCACTCCCGGTTCCAGCGCGGCCGTGCCCGCGGCAGCGAGCCCCCCGGCGGCCAGTGCGCCACATACGAGGGCCGCAAGCTTCTTGCGTCCCGCACCGCTCCTGGAGATAGGTGTCATGCCGTCCGTCCTCGTTGCCAACTTGCCTGACGCTCGGGGATTCGGAGCTGGTGCCGGGCCGGATTGGTCGAACCTGAAAAGTTTTTTTGGGGGACTCCAATCCGGCTCGTGACCCGCGTTTTAAGTCCGCTGATCCGTAACCCATCCTTGGAGGCATCCGCTTCGAATGCCTCGTGTGACGGGATGCGAAGTGACTGACCGCGTGCGGTCGAGGAGGAGGGGCCGCGTGCGGTCGACGAGAGGGGGACGGGTGGGGGCGGACGAACTCCTGGTGCAGGTCGCCGGAGGGGACCAGCAGGCCTTCGAGGAGCTCTACGGACTGGTGTCCGGGCCCGTGTTCGGACTGGTGCGCCGGGTGGTGCGCGACCCCGCGCAGTCCGAGGAGGTGTCCCAGGAGGTGCTGCTCGAACTGTGGCGGTCCGCCGCCCGCTTCGATCCCGGCCGCGGCAGCGCCCTGTCCTGGGTCCTGACCCTCGCCCACCGCCGGGCCGTCGACCGGGTGCGCAGTGCCCGCGCGGCCGTCGACCGCGAGCAGCGCGAGGCCCGCCGCTCCCACAACCCGGCCTTCGACCAGGTGACCGAGGAGGTCGAGGCAGGCCTGGAGCGCCAGTTGGTGCGCCGCTGCCTGGACCGGCTCACCGCCCTTCAGCGGCAGTCCGTGACCCTCGCCTATTACGACGGCTATACGTACCGTGAAGTGGCCGAGCGGCTCTCGCTGCCGCTGGGCACGGTCAAGACCCGTATGCGTGACGGACTCACCCGGCTGCGCGACTGCCTGGGAGGTGCCGCATGAGCGTCCTCGCCCGACTCTTCCGCCGGGGCGATCTCCACTCGCTCGCCGCCCCCTACGCCCTCGACGCCCTCGAACCCGGCGAGCGCGCCCAGTTCGAGAAGCACCTCAAGAAGTGCGAGCGCTGTGCCTTCGAGGTCCGCGGCCTGACCGAGGGCGCGGCCCGCCTCGCCAGGTCCATGGCCGCCCAGCCGCCGCCCGCGATGCGCGACCGGGTGCTGTCCGCGATCCGCAACACCCCGCAGGAGCCCGGCCCGCTGCGCGAGCGCGGGCGGGAGACGCGGGAGTACACGCCCCGGCTGCCGGCCCATGTGTGGGGCGCGGAGCCGCAGGCGTCACGCGCCCGCGTGCCCCAACGGCGGCCGTTCTTCGTGCCGTTCGCCACCGCGACGGCCGCCGCGGCCCTCGTCGTGGCCTCGCTCTTCGCCGTGCAGGCGAACCGGACACAGGACAAGCTGGACGCCGCCCAGGCGCAGTCGCGTGAGATCGCACACGTTCTCGCGGCTCCCGACGCCCGTGCGACCACCGGCGCGGACACCGCGGGCCGGAGCATCGGCGTGATCGCCTCCGCGTCGGAGGGGCGCGCGGTCGTCACCCTGAGCGGATACGGCGCACTGCCCAGCGGGCGAGTGCGTCAACTGTGGCTGATGCGCCCCAATGTGCAACCGCGCTCCCTCGGGCTCTTCAAGGACGACACGCCCTTGGTCACCACCGGACTCGACAAATCAGCAACATCACTCGCAGTGACCGTCGAGCCCGACGGGGGCTCACCACAGCCCACAACGCAGCCAGTTGTCCAACTCGCCCTGAAATCGGTTGGATTCGGAGAGTAATCAAGGAGGGGTCGTCAACCCCCTTACGGGGAAGGTGAATCCTGAGACCTCGATACACGAGTGCCCGGTTGGGGCGATAGGGTTACCCTGCCCGGGCCGGGTGGACTCGTACGGGTGGGGAGTGACATGGAACAGATAGTGCGCAGTAGGGCAAGGGTCCCTGCGATCACGTGCGGGAGCAGCGCGACGAGTTCGCGCCTCGACCGCCATCTCTCGGTGCTAGGCGGCCCCGTCGTCCCGCAGCGCGAGACGGCAGAGGCGACCTCGCTGATGCGCGAGCTCACCTCGCGCGACACCACGCAGGAACGCAGCGCCAGGGGCGCGCGAGTGAGCAGGGTCTCGCTCTTCGCACCGCTGCGCAGGCTGCGCCGTTCGCTGTTCGGCGGGCGCTGAGCAAGTCCTCGGCGTCCCCGGGGAGTTCCCGGGGGCCCGCGCTCAGGACGCCACACCGTCCCGGCGCAGTGCTGCGATCTCCACGTCCGCCATCCCCACGGCACGCAGCAGCGCCACGGTGTGCTCCCCGAGCGCGGGCACGTCACCCATCCGCGCCTCGCCTCCGCCCGGCAAGGTGATCGGAGGCAGCAGCGCCCGCAACGGCCCGACCGGCGAACCCACTTCCCGCCACCGCTCCCGGGCCGCCAACTGCGGGTGCTCCGCCACCTCTTGTACGTTCCTCAGGTGCGCGCAGGCCACGCCCGCGCGCTCCAGCCGCGAGACGGCCTCGTCGGTGGCCAGCCCACCCAGCACCGCACCGACGAGGGCGTCCGTCCGCTCCCGGTTCACCACCCGCTCCGCGTTGGTCGAGAAGTCCGGATCCGTCCCCAACTCCGGCCGCCCCAGCAGCTGTTCGGCCAGCCGCTGCCACTCCCGGTCGTTCTGCACCGCGAGCAGCACCTGCCCGCCGTCCGCCGTGGGATAGACGTCGTACGGCGCGATGACGGCGTGCGCAAGTCCCGTGCGCGCCGGGGGAGTTCCGCCGTGCATCGTGTGATGCAGCGGATGCCCCATCCACTCCACGACCGCGTCCAGCATCGAGACCTCGACGGGTCCGCCCCGCCCGGTGGTGCCGCGCCGCACGAGCGCCGCGAGCACGCCGGAGAACGCGTACATCCCCGCCGCGATGTCGGCCACCGGGATCCCCGCCTTCACCGGCCGCTGAGGCGTCCCGGTCACCGACACCAGCCCCGCCTCGCACTGCACGAGCATGTCGTAGGCCCGCTTGTCCGCGTACGGCCCCGACGCCCCGTACCCCGAGATGTCCACCGCGACCAGCCGGGGATGCGCGGCGCACAGCGTCGCCGCGTCCAGCCCGAGCCGGGCGGCGGCCCCGTGCGCGAGGTTCTGCACGAACACGTCCGCGTCCGCGACCAGCCGCCGTACGACATCCAGTCCCCGCGGGTCCTTCAGGTCCAGCGCGATCGACTCCTTGCCCCGGTTGCACCACACGAAGTGCGAGGCCAGCCCGCCTGCCGCGGTGTCGTAGCCGCGCGCGAAGTCACCGCCGTCGATCCGCTCGACCTTGATCACCCGGGCGCCCAGATCGGCGAGCTGCCGGGTGGCGAAGGGCGCGGCGACGGCCTGTTCCACGGCGATGACGGTGACGCCCTCAAGGGGCAGCGGCATGGGCTCCATGCGAGGGATCATGTCCCGCGCCCGGCGCCTTTGTCATGCGGGGCTTCAGCGCTCGCCGCGCGCGTACCGGCGTACGGCGAGCGGCGCGAACACAGCGATCAGCGCCGTGCACCACGCCAGCGACCCGGCGATCGGATGGGCCACCGGCCAGGCGGCGCCCTCGGGCACGGGCGAGTTGCCGAACAGATGTCGCAGAGCCGTGGTCACCGCACTGATCGGGTTCCACTCGGCCAGAGTGCGCAGCCAGCCCGGCAGCCGGTCGGTAGGGATGTACGCGTTGGACAGCAGCGGCAGCATGAAGGTCGCGCTGCCGAGCTGGCCGGCCGCCTCCTCGCTGCGCGAGGCCAGCCCGAGCAGGATGCCGACCCAGGCACAGGCGAACCGGAACAGCAGCAACAGGCCCACAGCGGCGGCGGCTTGGGCCGCCGACCCCTCTACCCGCCACCCCACCGCGAGACCGACCAGCAGGAACGGCACGGTCCCGGCCGCCGTGACGACCAGATCGGCACTCGCCTGCCCGAGCGGTACGGCCGCCCTGCTCATCGGCAGGGTGCGGAAGCGGTCGCTGACACCCCGGTGCGAGTCCTGGGCGGCCTGGAACATGCCGGTCATGATGCCGTTCGCGGCGGTCGCGACCAGCAACCCCGGTACCAGGTACGAACGGTAGGCGTCGCCCGGCATCGCCAGCGCGCTGCCGAAGACGTAACCGAAGAACAGCAGCATGGTGATCGGCATGGTCTGGGTGAGGATCGCCAGCGCCGGACTGTTCCGCACCCGCCGCAGCTGCCGGCCGAGCATCGCGGTGCCGTCGTACGCCAACGCGCTCATGCCGCTCGCTCCTTACGGTCCGTCAGGCGCAGGAACACGTCGTCGAGCGTCGGCGGCCGCATGCTCGCGTCGAGCAACGGCACGCCCGCCGCGTCGAGTTCGCGGACTAGCCGGGGCAGGGTGAGGGTCGGGTCGCCGGTGACCGCGCCGACGGTGTTCCGCTCGTGGTCGAACGACGGCTCGGTGCCCGTGAGTCGGTCGAGGACACCGGCCGCCTTCGCGAGCGCGTCCGGGTGTGCGACGACGACCTCGGCGTACGTGCCGATGAGCGCTTTGAGTTGGGACGGCGACCCGCTGTGCGCGACCCGCCCCCGGTCCACCAGGGCGATGTCGTCGGCCAGTTGGTCGGCCTCCTCCAGGTACTGCGTGGTCAGCAGCACGGTCGTACCCTCCCTCTTCAGGTCCCGTACGGCGTCCCAGATCCGGTTCCGGCTGGCCGGGTCGAGGCCGGTCGTCGGTTCGTCCAGGAAGAGCACCTCGGGGCGTCGTATCAGGCTCGCCGCCAGGTCGAGGCGGCGGCGCATCCCGCCGGAGTAGGTGGACGCGGCGCGGTCGGCGGCCTCGGTGAGACCGAACCGGTCCAGCAGCTCACCGGCCCGCTCGGCCGGCCCCCGCACCCGGTGCAGCCGCGCGAACAGGCGCAGGTTCTGCCGGCCGGTGAGGTCGCCGTCGACCGACGCGTACTGCCCGGTGACGCCGATGCCGCGCCGTACGGCCGCAGCCTCCCGGACCAGATCGTGTCCGGCGATCCGCGCGGAGCCCGCGTCGGGCCGCAGCAGCGTGGTGAGCAGCCGGACGGCCGTGGTCTTGCCCGCGCCGTTGGGCCCGAGCACCCCGCAGACCGTGCCCCGCGCCACCGCCAGGTCCAGCCCGCGCACGGCGTGCACGGCGCCGAAGCGCTTCTCCAGACCTTCACTAAGTACAGCGTACGTAGTAGTCATGGGTCGACCATAGCGCACTACGTACGGTGTACGTAACTAGGATGGTGGTCGAGGTGATGATCAATGGCGGACCGGGCGGCCGTACCCGAAGTGATCTGGGCGCGCCCCGAGCGGGCGGGGCGCGGGCCCAGGCCCGCGTACAGCCGCGCGGACATCGCGGCGGCGGCGGTGCGGATCGCCGACGGCGGGGGGCTGGACGCCGTGTCCATGCGGCATGTCGCGGCCGAGTTGGGGTGCGGCACGATGTCGCTCTACAACTACGTTCCCCGCAAGGAGGATCTGTACGAGCTGATGGTCGACGCGGTCAGCGGGGAGCACGAGGAGTGGGAGCCGTCGGGGGACTGGCGGGCCGACATGGTCCGGGTGGCCCATCAGACGCGGACGTTGATGCATCGGCATGCCTGGCTGCCGCGGCTGATGTCACCGGTGTACGGGTTCAGTCCGAACGCGCTGAAGTATCTGGAGCACTGCCTCGCCTGTCTCGATCCGGTCGAGGCGACGTACGGCACGAAGATGCAGCTTGTCGGGATGCTCAACGGGGTCGTGACCATGTACGTGAGCAATGAGTTGGCGACTGCTGAGCGGTCGCGGTCGTTGCCGTGGTCGGAGGAGCAGGAACACGCGGTGCGGATCGCGTACTTGGGGAGTCAGATCGCGGGTGGGGCGTATCCGCGGATGGCTGCGGCGTTCTTGGAGGACCCGGGGCCCATTGATCTGGACGCGATTTTTGATGTGGCGGTGGGGAAGGTTTTGGATGCGTTTGCGCCGTAGTTGGGTGCGGGTGCGTTGGGGCTGGTCGCGCAGTTCCCCGCGCCCCTGGGGAGTTGCAGGTGACCTAGATTAGAGCGAACTGTCCCTCTGGGCCTTCCTCGTGGTGGTCCAGGACCGAGGCCGGGTGGCGCGACCACTCCGGGGCCGGGAGGACGCCCGCCTTCCGAAGCTCGGCGGAGGTGATGGGGTCGGTCACCGTCAACTCCTCCTGCTGTGGGCCCAGTTCCGCGAGCAGTGCCAACACCGTGATCAGCTCCAGCAGTTCCGACGTCCATGTCTGTTGCCATGTCGGCGGGCGGATCGCCGCCAGTGTGCCCGGTTCGGCGGACTCCGACGTCCGGGACGTGAACCACTCCTCCAGGACGCGTACCCCGCTCACCTCGAAGTCCCAGGACTCGGGCGGTACCGGGGAGATGCGGCCCTCGTCGAGGTGGAGGGTCTCCTCGTCGCGGTCGTAGTGGAGGGTGAGGGGGAGGGGCGGAAGCGGGGCGCGGACGTAGGGGCGTCGGCCGCCGGGGAGTTTGGGGCGGTCGCCGTCGCGGCGGGTCAGCCAGAGGATGCGGTGGCCCAACTCGACGCCGTGGGACCAGAGTTCAGTGTCCGCCGTCAGGGGGACGGTCGGGCCGGGGCGTACCGTCGCCACCGTCCAGGCGAGGACGTCCACAGCGGTGGGGGAGTGGCCCAGGCGGTCGGCGAGGTGTTCCAGCAGGCCCGGTGCCAGGTTCGGTTCCTCACCGCCGGGGCGGCGGTACAGGGGGCGGACGCGGCCGGGACGGAGGACCGGGAGGAGAGATGACGTGAGGACGGGGGGTCCGGCGGTGTTCGGGGACGTCTCCACCACGAAGACCTGGTGTTCGTCCGCGACCCGCCACAACTCCGGGCGGGCCACGTCGATCAGGCGGTGGTCGGGGATCAGCCACTGCTCGTCGAAGGGGGCGTGGAGGACGCGGACCGGTTCCGGGCAGGGGCCGGTGGCGCGGACCAGTTTCTCCGTGCCGCTGGACTGGCCCGGGAGTTGGGTCACCGCGGAGTGGAGGGTGCGGGAGCGGGTCGGCTCGAACAGGGTTTCCCGGTCCGGGACTTCGGCCTTCATCAGGGCGTCCCAGCGGGCTCTCAGGGTTGCCGCGTCAGGAGCCGTCGGCCACCCCCGGCCGAGCCGGATCGGTGCGACGGACCACGGCATGAGGTCCGCGAGCAACGGAGCGTCGTCGTGCGTCACGCTCGGCATCGTACGACGACCTCAGTTCGCGACGTCGAGCGTGACAGAGAAGGAGAATCGATCCCCCCGGTAGTGGATGACGGCCACGTCCAGGACTCTGCCCCGTGTGTCGTAGGTGATGCCCGTGTAGTGCAGGATCGGGCTGAGCAGCGGGACCTGGAGGAGGCGGGCGGTCTCCGGGTCGGCGAGCCGCGCCTCCACCGTGTCCGTGATGCGGCTGATGTCCGCGCCCACGACGTCCCGCAGCACCTTGGTCATCGGCCGGCGGATCAGGTCGTCCGGGTCGAGGCGGGCGGCCAGCTCGGGGCGGATGTGGTTGCGGGCGTGGTTCGTGGGCTCGCCGGTCTTCTCGTCGCAGCGGAGGCGGTGGTACGCCGCGACCTCGGTCAAGTCCGGGAAGTGCTCGGCCAGTTCGGGCGGCACCTGCACCGCACCATGCTCCAGGAGCTCGGTCGTCATGCCGGACTGCTGGGCCACGATCGCGTCGACCGAGCCCAACAGCCGGACCGGCGTGGCCCGTCGGACGTCCGGCTCGATGAACGTGCCCCGGCGGCGGTGCCGGGTGATCAGCCCTTCGTCCTCCAGTTCCTTCAGCGCCTGCCGCATGGTGAGCACGCTGACGCCGTAGTGCCCCGCGAGCTGCTCCTCCGTGGGCAGCCGCAGCGGGTCCTGGGGCGAGCGGCCGAGTATCGAGGCGCGCAGGGACTGCGACACCTGGTACCAGAGCGGCAGCTTGCGGTTCAGGACGATCGAATCCGGGGCGAAGGAGGTCACGGGGCCATCCGTACCGGTAGGGAGGGATCGGTGCAAGGGCCGTGGGCCGGTGGGGAGTTGTCAGTGTGTGGGGCGGAAGTGGCGCTGGAGGCCCTGCCAGACGTCGTCGTAACCCTCCTGGAGGTGGTCGGCGTGCGCCGCCTGGGCCGTGGCCGTCACCGGCCAGCGGGTCTCGAACATGAACGCCAGGCCGTCGTCGATCTTCTGCGGGCGCAGTTCGGCGGCGCTCGCGCGGTCGAAGGTCTCCCGGTCCGGGCCGTGCGCCGACATCATGTTGTGCAGCGAGCCGCCCCCGGGCACGAAGCCCTCGGCCTTCGCGTCGTAGGCGCCCTCGATGAGCCCCATGTACTCGCTCATCACGTTCCGGTGGAAGTACGGCGGCCGGAACGTGTCCTCGCCCACCAGCCAGCGCGGGGCGAACACCACGAAGTCCACGCCGGCCAGGCCCGGGGTGTCCGACGGGGACGTCAGCACCGTGAAGATCGAGGGGTCGGGGTGGTCGTAGGAGATGGAGCCGAGCACATTGAAGCGGCGCAGGTCGTAGGCGTACGGCACATGGTTGCCGTGCCAGGCGACGACATCGAGCGGGGAGTGGTCGTAGGTCGCGGTCCAGAGGTTGCCGCAGAACTTGTTCACCACCTCCACCGGGCCCTCGACGTCCTCGTAGGCGGCGACCGGCGCGTGGAAGTCCCGTGCGTTGGCGAGTCCGTTGGCGCCGATCGGGCCGAGGTCGGGGAGCTGGAAGGGCGCCCCATAGTTCTCGCACACATATCCGCGGGCTGAAGCATCCAGCAGCTCCACACGGAAGCGCACCCCACGGGGGATCAACGCCACCTGTCCCGGCTCCACATGGAGGAGCCCGAACTCCGTGCGCAGCAGCAGCCCGCCGCGCTCCGGGACGATCAGCAGCTCGCCGTCCGCGTCGCTGAAGACCCGGTCCATGGAGGCGTCGGCGTGGTAGAGGTGCACGGCCATGCCGGTGCGCTGGGTCGCGTCGCCGTTGCCGCCCAGGGTCCACAGGCCGGCCAGGAAGTCGGTGCCGGGTGCGGGTACGGGCAGCGGGTTCCAGCGCAGCCGGTTCGGGTCGGGCACCGACTCCGTGAAGGGCGCCGTACGGATCGCGCCGTTGTCGACGCGGGTGAAGGGCGGGTGCGCGGCGGAGGGGCGCACGCGGTAGAGCCACGAGCGGCGGTTGTGCGCCCTCGGCTCGGTGAAGGCCGAACCGCTGAGCTGCTCGGCGTAGAGGCCGAGCGGTGCGCGCTGCGGGGCGTTGCGGCCCTCGGGCAGGGCGCCCGGCACCGCCTCCGAGCTGTGTTCATTTCCGAAACCGGTGAGGTAGGTCAGTCCCTCGGCGGTCTTGCGGACTTCCCCGCTCATCTCTGCTCCTCGCCATCCGAGCCGTCTCATTCCTATGTATCACCGTAGGATTGCGGTTTCGCGGGCGCAAGGGGACGACGAAGGTCCCGCCGAAATCCGACCTTCGGAGGCGAAGAACCAGCCTCAAGGGGGATCCGGCTGTCAGACCGGTGTTCTAGTCTCCCCGGCATGTCGTGGTCGCGCGCACTTCTCACCGCGCTCGCGGTCTGTGCCCTGCTGCTGGCCGGATCGGCGGGCTGCGGTTCCGGTGATGCCCGGGCGCGGAAGGGCGACCGGGTGTCGCCGTCCCCCGTGGGCAAGGTGCTCGACGACACGGACGAGCAGGGCCGGCACTACCGCGAGGTGGGCAAGAAGGGCGCGCCCGAGGTCGGTATCGAGGTGGAGCCCGACGCCTCCGACGACAGCTGGGACGTCCGGCTGACCGTCCACGACTTCCGCTTCTCGCCCGCCGGCGTCAAGCCGGTCGCGGTCGCGGGCCGCGGCACCGTCCGCCTCCTGGTGGACGGCCGTACCGTCGCGCGGCTCCGCGTCCCCGAGTACCGGCTCGCGTCCGACCTCGTCCCGCACGGCACCCACCACGTCACCGCGCGCCTGTACGCCGACGACGGCACCGTGTGGGCCGTACACGGCAAACCGGTGGAGAGCACGGCGGACATCACGGAGTCGGCGGTGCAGGCCACGCCCGACGGCAGCAAGACGCCAGGTTCCGCGCCGACGCGGGGGCCGGAATGAGTGCTATGGGCACCCAGTTCCGTACTGAGGTGCGAGCTTCTCCTGGCCGCGACGGAAAGGCATCATGAAGCCCGTGCCCCACACGACATCGCTCCGTCGTGCGCCCGTGCAGCGGCGCAGCGCCGAACGGCTGACCAGGATTCTCGACGCCTGCGCCGACCTCCTCGACGAGGTCGGCTACGACGCGCTGAGCACCCGGGCCGTGGCCGTGCGCGCCGGCGTCCCCATCGGCTCGGTGTACCGCTTCTTCGGGAACAAGCGCGCGATGGCCGACGCCCTCGCCCAGCGGAACCTGGAGCGCTATACGGAGCGCGTCACCGAGCGCCTCAAGGAGGCCGGTGGCGGGGAAGGGTGGCGGGCGGCGGTGGACGCCGTCCTGGACGAGTACATCGCCATGAAGCGCACCGCGCCCGGCTTCTCCCTCGTCGACTTCGGCAACCAGATCCCGGTCGGCTCGGGCCACGCGGAACCCAACCACCGCGTCGCCGACCGCCTCACCGACCTGCTCTCCGGCTATCTCTCGCGCGAGCCCGACGAGGACCTCCGCCGCACCTTCCTCATCGCGGTGGAGACCGCCGACTCCCTCGTGCATCTCGCCTTCCGGGTCGCTCCGGAGGGCGACGAGAAGGTCATCGAGGAGACCCGGGCCCTGCTGCGGGCGTATCTGGCGCGGGTGCTGGACTGACCCACGGTCCGACAGTCGGGTGGCCCGGCAACCCGGCAGCGGCCGGGCGCCGAGGTCTTGCGGGTATCCGACCTCACCCCGCCACCCCCTCGCCACCATCCGTACCGGTCGGTATGCTCACCGCAAGAGGCAACGACGCCCTTGGGAGGCCCCGTGTCCCGCACCGCCCTGCGTATCTGCCCCCTGTGCGAAGCCACCTGCGGGCTGACCCTCACCATCGAGGGCACCCGGGTGACCGGCGCCCGTGGCGACCGCGAGGACGTGTTCAGCAAGGGGTTCATCTGCCCCAAGGGCGCGTCCTTCGGTGCCGTCGACGGCGACCCCGACCGGCTGCGCACCCCCCTCGTCCGCCGTGACGGCGAGCTGCGCGAGGCCACCTGGGAGGAGGCGTTCGACGCGGTCGCGGCCGGCCTGCGCCCGGTCGTCGAGCGGTACGGCCCCAGCGCCGTCGGTGTCGTCCTCGGCAACCCGAACGTGCACACCATGGCCGGCGCCCTCTACCCGCAGGTCCTGCTCGGCGCCCTCGGCACCCGCAGCGTCTTCACCGCCTCCACGGTCGACCAGATGCCCAAACACGTCTCCTGCGGCCTGCTCTACGGCGACGCCAACGCGATCCCGGTGCCCGACCTCGACCACACCGACCATCTGCTCCTCATCGGCGCCAACCCCCTTGAGTCCAACGGGAGTCTGTGCACCGCCGCCGACTTCCCCGGCAAGCTCAAGGCGCTCAGGGCCCGCGGCGGCACCCTCACCGTCATCGACCCGCGCCGCACCCGCACCGCCAAGCTCGCCGACCGGCACATCGCGGTCCGCCCCGGCACCGACGCCCTGCTGCTCGCGGCGATGACGTACGTGCTCTTCGAGGAACACCTGGTGGACCTGGGGGAGTTGGCCCCGCATGTGCAGGGTGTCGATGAAGTCCGGCATCAGGTAAGGGAGTTCACCCCGGAGGCCGTGGCCGAGGCGTGCGACGTGGACGCCGACGAGATCCGAGCCCTCGCCCGTGAACTCGCCGCTGCCCCAACTGCCGCCGTCTACGGCCGCATCGGCAGCTGCACGGTCCCGCACGGCACCCTCGCCAGCTGGCTCGTCGACGTCCTCAACATCCTCACCGGCAACCTCGACCGGCCCGGCGGCGCCCTCTTCCCGCAGGCCGCGACCGACCGGACACCCCGGCCCGCCGGACCGGGCCGCGGCTTCGCGCTCGGGCGCTGGCACTCCCGGGTGAGCCAATACCCGGAAGCGAAGGGCGAGTTGCCGCTCTCCGCGCTCGCCGAGGAGATCGACACCGCGACCGCCGAGGGCGAACCGATCCGCGCGCTGATCGCCGTAGCCTCCAATCCGGTGCTCTCCGCACCGGACGGCGCCCGCCTCGACAAGGCCCTCGACTCGCTCGACTTCATGGTCAGCGTCGACCCGTACCTCAACGAGACCGCGCGCCACGCCGATGTCGTCCTGCCGCCGCCCCCGCCCTCCCAAAGCCCGCACCACGACTTCGCGTTCAACACCCTCGCCGTCCGCAACCAGGTCCGCTACTCCCGCCCCGCGGTCCCGCTGGAGCCCGGCCGGATGGCCGAGACCGAGATCCTGGCCCGGCTGATCCTCGCCGCGACCGGCATGCACGGCGCCGACCCGGCCGCCGTCGACACGATGGTCGTCGACCAGACCCTCGCCAAGGCCGTCGAGGACCCCAACTCGCCCGTCCACGGCCGCGATCCGCACGAGGTCGCCGCTCAACTCACCGGCGACACCGGCCCCGAGCGCCGGCTCGACATGATGCTGCGCCTGGGCCCCTACGGCGACGGCTTCGGCGTACGACCGGACGGGCTCACCCTCCAGCAACTGCTCGCGCACCCGCACGGCATCGATCTGGGCCCATTGACGTCGCGCCTGCCGCAGCCGTTGAAGACCCGTAGCGGGAAGGTCGAACTGCTGCCGCAGCCGATCGCCGACGACCTGCCCCGGCTCCGGCAGGCCATGAGCGAGCGCGCGGACGGGCTGGTCCTCGTCGGGCGGCGCCACCTCCGCTCCAACAACAGCTGGATGCACAACGTCCCCGCCCTCACCGGCGGCACCAACCGCTGCACCCTGCACATCCACCCCGAGGACGCGGAACGCCTCGGCGTGACCGACGGAGCGCCGGTCCGGGTGAAGGGCGCCGGGGGAGAGGTGACCGCCCCGGCCGAGATCACGGACGGTCTGCGGCGCGGAGTGGTGAGCCTTCCGCACGGCTGGGGACACGACCGCCCCGGCACCCGGCTGGGCCACGCGTCCGCCGATCCGGGCGTCAACGTGAACCAGCTGCTCGACGGCAGTCTCCTCGACCCGCTGTCGGGCAACGCGGTGCTCAACGGAGTGCCCGTGGAGGTCGCCGCGCTCAGCGCACCGCTGTGACCTGGAGTTTTGCGCTTATTGCTCGCGCGTCAACATCTTGTTAACGCAGCTTTGCGCGACCTAACGTCATCGCACTGCCGTCCCTGGTGGGAGTTCAAAGGCGAACGTTAGGTGTTCCACTCATGCTGACCATCCTCGGCTTCACCATGATCGCGACCTTCCTGGTCCTGATCATGCTGAAGAAGATGTCGCCGATCGCGGCGCTCGTCCTGATACCGGCGCTGTTCTGCGTCTTCGTCGGAAAGGGCGCCAGGCTCGGCGACTACGTCATCGACGGCGTCACCAGCCTCGCGCCCACCGCGGCGATGCTCATGTTCGCGATCGTCTACTTCGGTGTGATGATCGATGTCGGCCTGTTCGACCCGATCGTCCGGGGGATCCTGAAGTTCTGCAAGGCGGATCCGCTGCGCATCGTGGTCGGTACGGCGGTCCTCGCCGCGATCGTCTCCCTGGACGGCGACGGCTCGACCACCTTCATGATCACCGTCTCGGCGATGTACCCGCTGTACAAACGCCTGAAGATGAGCCTGGTCGTGATGACCGGTGTCGCCGCGATGGCCAACGGCGTGATGAACACGCTCCCCTGGGGCGGCCCGACCGCCCGCGCCGCGACCGCCCTCAAGCTCAACGCCAGCGACATCTTCGTCCCGATGATCCCGGCCCTCGCCGTGGGCCTGCTGGGCGTCCTCGTCCTCGCCTACGTCCTCGGCCGCCGCGAGCGCAAGCGGCTCGGGGTGCTGACGCTGGACGAGGTCCTGGTCGAGCAGCCCGCCGAGTCGGAGACGGTGCTCGTGGGAGCCGGCGGCGGAGAGGGCAACAAGCGGGCGCGGACCGGCGGTTCGGGCTCCGGCACGGACGCGGAGGCCGAACTGCCCGACGAGGACGACGGTTTCCGGGGCCTCGACCCCAACAGGGCGACCCTGCGCCCCAAGCTCTACTGGTTCAACGCGCTGCTCACGGTCACCCTGCTCACCGCCATGATCATGGAGTGGCTGCCGATCCCGGTCCTGTTCCTGCTCGGTGCCGCGCTCGCCCTGACCGTCAACTTCCCCCACATGCCCGACCAGAAGGCCCGCCTCGGTGCCCACGCGGAGAACGTCCTCAACGTCTCCGGCATGGTCTTCGCCGCCGCCGTCTTCACCGGCGTCCTCCAGGGCACGGGCATGGTCGACCACATGGCGACCTGGCTCGTCGACAACATCCCCGACGGCATGGGCCCGCACATGGCCTTCGTCACCGGTGTGCTCAGCATCCCGCTCACGTACTTCATGTCGAACGACGGCTTCTACTTCGGCATCCTCCCGGTGCTCGCCGAGGCGGGCCAGGCCCACGGCGTCTCCTCGCTGGAGATCGCCCGCGCCTCCCTCGTCGGCCAGCCCCTGCACATGTCGAGCCCGCTGGTGCCCGCCGTGTACGTCCTGGTCGGCATGGCCAAGGTGGAGTTCGGCGACCACACCAGGTTCGTGGTCAAGTGGGCGGCCCTGACATCGCTCGTCGTCCTCGGGGCAGGAATCCTGTTCGGCATCATCTGACTTACACGACAAGGGACTTGACCATGACGCCCGGCAGGAACCGCGGCTGGCTGCTGCGCCTCGTCATCGCCTTCGGCTTCGCGCAGGGGGCGGTGTCGATGGCCCGCCCCGCGGTGTCCTACCGGGCCCTCGCCCTCGGCGCGGACGAGCGGGCGATCGGTGTCATCGCGGGCGTGTACGCGCTGCTCCCGCTCTTCGCCGCCGTACCGCTCGGCCGCCGCACCGACCACGGCCGCTGCGCACCCCTGCTGCCCGTCGGCGTGGTCCTGATCTCCGGCGGCTGCGCACTGAGCGGACTGGCCGACTCCCTCTGGGCGATGGCCATGTGGAGCGGGGTGATGGGCCTGGGTCACCTCTGCTTCGTGATCGGCGCCCAGTCGCTTGTCGCCCGTCAGTCCGCGCCGCACGAACAGGACCGCAACTTCGGCCACTTCACCATCGGCGCCTCGCTCGGCCAACTCGTCGGCCCCATCGCCGCGGGCGCCCTGATCGGCGGCTCCGACATGGCCGGCACCAGCGCCCTCGCCCTGCTCGTCGCGGGCGCGGGCGCCGCCGTGTCGTTCACGTCCCTGTGGCGCATCGAGGACCGTACGGCCGTCAAGTCCCGTACGGCACAAGGCGATCGCGTGCCCATGCGGAGCATCCTCGGCGCCCGGGGTGTCCCCGCGGGCATCTTCGTCAGCCTCTCCGTGCTGTCCGCGACCGACATCCTCACCGCCTACCTCCCGGTGGTCGGCGAACACCGGGGCATCGCGCCCTCGGTGATCGGTGTGCTGCTCAGCATCCGCGCGGCGGCCACCATCGCGTGCCGCCTCGTCCTCACCCCGCTCCTCCAACTCCTCGGCAGGGCAGCCCTGTTGACGGCGACCTGCCTTCTCGCGGGCATCCTGTGCGCGGGCATCGCGCTGCCGGTTCCCGTGTGGGCGATCGGCCTGATGCTCGCCGTGCTCGGCTTCTGTCTCGGCGTCGGCCAGCCGCTCTCCATGACGACGGTCGTCCAGGCGGCTCCCGACGGTGCCCGTTCCACCGCGCTCGCGCTGCGCCTCACCGGCAACCGGCTCGGCCAGGTCGCCGCGCCAGCCGGCGCGGGCCTCGTCGCCGGGGTCGCGGGCGTGGCGGCGCCGTTCGTGATGCTCGGCGCGCTGCTGGTGCTCTCGGCGGGCGCCGCGCTGCGGTCGCCGGGCGGTGCCGTCCGAGAGCGGACGGCGACCGGCGGCGAGCGGCGCGGGCGGCCGTCCTTGAGCCGGAAGGGCGATATCTAGGGCTGTCTGACGGCGCGTACGGCGCTGCGCACACATTCGGCGGGCCGGATGTGAGAGGGAATCAGGCTAAAGAGTAATTCGTACGATAATCGCCTGATTCGGAGGGCTGTTCATGCCGACCTCATTCCTGCCCCGTCGAGCCGCCGCCTGGACGGTGCTCGCCGCCGCGGCGACCGTCGTCTCCGGCGCGCCCGCCGCGGTCGCCGCCCCCGGTGACAACGGAGACGTCAAGATCCACGAGGTGGGCACGCCCTTCGACGACCAGCGCAACGAGCCGAAGGTCTGCGACTTCTACCTCGACGCGTTCAACTTCGACACGGTCCAGCAGGTCACCTGGTCCATCGAGACCCAGCCGCCGGTCCTGGGCGGCGCGACCCGTACCGGCTCCATCACGCTCACGACCGGCACCGGCCACACCATGCCCATCGCGACGCTCCCGAACGGCATGTACAAGCTGACCTGGAACTTCGTCGGCGAGCACGGCGCGGGCAAGCACAAGGTCTTCAAGGTCGACTGCCCGACGCCACCGCCCGGCGGCGGTCCCGGCGGTGGCACGGGTGGTGGCACAGGCGGCCCCGGTGGCGGCACCGGCGGACCGGGTGGCGGACCCGGCGGTCCCAACGGCGGCCCGCCGGCCGGTGGCGGCGGCCTGGCCCGGGAAGCGGCCCTGACCCCGCTCGCGGGCGCCGCCGCGGTGGGCCTGACCGCGGTCGGCGGAGTGGTCTGGTTCCGGCTTCGCCGCCGTCCCCACGGTGCGTCCTGAGCGGATGCGATGAATCCGAGTCCCACCCCGCGCCCCACCCGGGCGCGGGGCGCCGACACCGTGCGCCTGCGCCAGGGGCCGCGACCGTCCGTCCAGGGTCGGCGGCCCCCTGAGCGCGCCTTCCGCCAGGTACCGGGCCGCACCGCCACCCGCGGGACACCGGGCCGATCCACCACCCACATGGTGCGGCGTCGCCGTCCCTGGTATCGGACGCGTGCCTACCGGCTCGCGCGGACCGTCGTGCTGGCCGTTGTGGTGATGGTCGGCGGTGCCCGGTGCGCCGGGGGCGTGGGCCCCAGCGGCCAGGCCCGGGCGACGCCGTCTGTCACGGACGCCTCAGGCCCGGACCGGGAGGCCGCGTCGGCCATGGGCGCTTCCGGTCCCGCCCCGGCGGCTGCATCACCCACGGGCACCCCCGGTCCACCCGGGGTGGCTCCCTCGGTCCCGGACACCCGCACCGACGCGCGCGGCGGGCAACACCCGCCCCCGGCGCACCCCGTGACCCGCCCCGGCCGCCCGGCATCATCGCCGGGCCCCCTCCCGCGCTCGGCCGCGACCGGTCTCGTCATCCCCTACCTCGATGTCGACGCCCCGGTCGTCCCGCTCCGGCTCGGCAGCGGACGACGCATGTCCGCGCCGCCGGACGACGACTCCAAGCAGGTGGGCTGGTACGCGGACGGGCCCGCCCCGGGCGAACAGGGCACCGCCGTCGCCGTCGGGCATCTCGACACCATGACCGGCCCCGCCGTCTTCGCGGGCCTCGGCGAACTCAGGCCCGGCCGGCTGATCGAGGCCCGCCGCGCCGACGGCCGGACCGCCGTGTACACGGTCGACGCGGTGAAGACGTACGAGAAGGCGCACTTCCCCGACCGGGAGGTGTACGGCGCCCGCGGCCGGCCCGAGCTCCGCCTGATCACCTGCGGTGGCAGCTTCGACCACCGGACCGGCTACTCGGGCAACACCGTCGTGTTCGCCCACCTCACCGCGACCCGCGAACACGGCCGTACGCGCTGAACGTGATCGTCCGTTTTCTCACCACCCGGACCGACCCGCCCGATCCCGTCCGGTCTCTTCCCCCGGGCGCGCACATTCCGTTAACTTCCGTGACTCACAAGCCTCGTACGACCCGTACGGGGCGGTCCGACCGCGGAGCCCCCGGGGGCACTCGTCATGACACGCGCCATCTCCCTGCACGACGTGAGCAAGGCCTACCAGCGAGGCGCCCGCGTGGTGGACCGGCTGTCGCTGGACATCGCGCCGGGGGAGTTCCTCGTGCTGCTCGGGCCGTCCGGGTGCGGCAAGTCGACCGTGCTGCGCATGATCGCGGGCCTGGAGGAGATAACGGAGGGCGAGTTGCGGCTCGACGGCGAGTACTCCAACGAACTCGCCCCCTCCGAACGGGACATGGCGATGGTCTTCCAGAACTTCGCCCTCTACCCGAGCATGACCAGCCGCGACAACATCGGCTTCCCGCTGCGCATCGAGGCCCCCGGCACCGACCCGCGCCCGCGCGTGGACGCCACCGCCCGCATGCTCGGCATCGAGGAACTCCTCGACCGCTTCCCCAGCCAGCTCTCCGGCGGCGAACGCCAGCGCGTCGCGATGGGCCGGGCCATCGCCCGCCACCCCTCCGCGTTCCTGATGGACGAACCGCTCTCCAACCTCGACGCCAAACTCCGCAACCACCTGCGCGCAGAAATCTCCTCCCTCACCCGCGAGTTGGGCGTCACCACGGTCTACGTCACCCACGACCAGGCCGAGGCCATGTCGCTCGGCGACCGGGTCGCCGTCCTGCGCGGCGGAGTCCTCCAGCAGGTCGGCAGCCCCCGCTCGGTGTACGCGCTGCCCCGCAACGTCTTCGTCGCCGCCTTCATCGGCACCCCCCGCATCAACCTCCTGCGCGGCCTGGTCCGGGCCCCGTTGGACGGCGCGATGACCATCAGCCTCGGCAAGCAGTACCTCAGACTGCCCGAACCCCTGTGCCTGGACCACCAGTTGCTCCGCGTCCAGCAGGGCCGCGAGGTCATCGTCGGCCTGCGCTCCGAGGCGATCCGGATCGCCAAGCCCGCCGCCGCCCGCCCCGGCGAGGTGGCGATCAGCGGCCTGGTCGAGCACGTGGAGTTCCAGGGCCACGAGGTCCTCGTCCACTTCAACACCGGCTCCCGGCCCGCCGTCGTACCGGAGTTGGAGGCCCCGCGCCCCAACCGCCCGGCCCGGCGCCGCCGACGCGAGGGTGGTGTCCTGGGCCGGCTGCGGGAGCGCGCAGGCGTGCTGCGCGCCGGGCCGGTCGTCGTACTCGACCACCCCACGGACAGGGAACCCGAGCTCGTACCGCCCGAGGGCCGCCTCCCCGGCGACCTCGTCGTCCGCACCACCCCGGACATCCAGCTCCGCCACGGCATGCAGGTCCCGCTCCTCGTCGACATCGCCCACCTGTTCGTCTTCGACCAGCACGGCGAACGGATCTCGCCCGCCCCGGCGCGGCTGCCCGACCTGGACGAGTGAGGACCGGTACGGATGGGCGCATGAACGTGCACCTCACCCGAAACCGGGCAGCCCTCGCGATCGCCGGCCTCCTCCTGGCCGCGGCAGCCCCGACCGCCTACGCGGGCTTCGACACGGAGACCGCCCCCGCGCCGACGCGCGGAACGCCGTACGTCGAGACGCAGCTCTTCTTCGGCACCGACCGGCCGGACGGTGGACCGGCCGTCACCGACCGGCAGTTCATGGCCTTCGTCGACAAGGAGGTCACGCCGGACTTCCCGGACGGGCTCACCGTGCAGAGCGGGCGCGGGCAGTGGCGGGACGCGAACGGGCGGATCGAGAAGGAGCGGTCGTACGAGCTCATCCTGCTGTATCCGGTGACGGCGGCGGGTGCCGGCGACCGGAAGATCGAGGAGATCCGGCGGGCGTACGAGAAGGCCTTCGCGCAGGAGTCGGTGGGGAGGGTGGACGACCGGACCCGGGCCGATTTCTGACCCGGCCGCGCGCCCGTGACCGGGGACCTCCGGACACTCGTGACCGGGGTCTCTGGCGCCGGAAAACTAACACCGCTAGTTTGTGGGGCGGACGACGCAGCCACGCCCGGGAGGCAGCACGATGAAGGCACACGACGGCATGTACATCGACGGCGCCTGGCGCCCCGCCGCGAGCGAGGACACCATCGACGTGGTGAACCCGGTCGACGAGCAGGTGATCGACCGCGTCCCGGCCGGCACCGCCGCCGACATCGACACCGCCGTACGCGCCGCCCGTGCCGCCCTCCCGGGCTGGGCCGCCACCCCGCCCGCCCAACGCGCCGCAGTCTTGGGGGCGTTGAGGGACGCGCTCGTCTCCCGCAAGGACGAGATCGCCGAGACGGTCACCGCCGAACTGGGTTCCCCGCTCGCCTTCTCGCGGGCCGTCCACGCGAGCGTGCCGATCGCGGTCGCGGGCTCCTACGCCGAACTCGCCGCGACCCACGCCTTCGAGGAGAAGGTGGGCAACTCGACGATCTACCAGGAGCCGATCGGCGTGGTCGGCGCGATCACCCCCTGGAACTACCCGCTGCACCAGATCGTCGCCAAGGTCGCCCCGGCGCTCGCGGCGGGCTGCACCGTCGTACTCAAGCCCGCCGAGGACACCCCGCTCACCGCCCAGTTGTTCGCCGAAGCGGTCGACGAGGCGGGTATCCCGGCGGGTGTCTTCAACCTCGTCACCGGCCTCGGCCCGGTCGTGGGACAGGCCCTCGCCGAGCACCCGGACGTCGACCTGGTCTCCTTCACCGGCTCCACGGCGGTGGGCCGCCAGATCGCCGTCACGGCGGGCGCCGCGATCAAGAAGGTCGCCCTCGAACTCGGCGGCAAGTCCGCCAACGTCATCCTCCCGAGCGCCGACCTCGCCAAAGCCGTCAACGTCGGCGTAGCCAACGTGATGTCCAACTCCGGCCAGACATGCAGCGCCTGGACCCGGATGCTGGTCCACCGCGACCAGTACGACGAGGCGGTGGAGCTGGCCGCGACCGCCGCCGCCAAGTACGGCGACCGCATCGGCCCGGTCGTGAACGCCAAACAGCGGGCTCGGGTGCGGAGTTACATCGAGAAGGGCGTGGCCGAGGGCGCGCGCCTGGTGGCGGGCGGGCCGGAACACCCGTCCCCGCAGGGCTACTTCGTCGCCCCGACCGTCTTCGCCGACGTGACCCCGGACATGACGATCGCGCAGGAGGAGATCTTCGGCCCGGTCCTCTCCGTCCTCCGCTACGACGACGAGGACGACGCCGCGCGCATCGCCAACGGCACGGTCTACGGCCTGGCCGGTGCCGTATGGGCCGGCGAGGAGGCGGAAGCGGTCGCGTTCGCACGGAGGCTGGACACCGGGCAGGTGGACATCAACGGCGGACGCTTCAACCCCCGTGCCCCGTTCGGGGGTTACAAGCAGTCGGGCGTGGGCCGGGAACTCGGTGCGCACGGGCTGTCCGAGTACCTCCAGACCAAGTCCCTTCAGTTCTAGCTCTTTCAGGAGTCCTCGCATGGTCCGCGCAGCCGTACTGCCCGCCGTGGGCGCTCCGCTGGAGATCGCCGAGATCGACCTTCCGGACCCCGGCCCCGGCCAGGTCCGCATCCGCCTCGCAGCCGCCGGGGTCTGCCACTCCGACCTGTCCCTGAGCGACGGCACCATGCGCGTGCCGGTCCCGGCGGTCCTCGGCCACGAGGGCGCGGGCACGGTGCTGGCCGTGGGGGAGGAGGTCACCCACATCGCACCCGGCGACCGCGTCGTCCTCAATTGGGCCCCGTCCTGCGGCACTTGCCACGCCTGCACCCTCGGCGAGGTCTGGCTCTGCGCCAACGCGCTGGGCGGCGCCGCCGACGTCTACGCCCATCGCGCCTCCGACGGCACCGATCTCCACCCCGGCCTGAACGTGGCGGCGTTCGCCGAGGAGACGGTCGTGTCCGCGGCCTGTGTCCTGCCCCTCCCGGACGGAATTCCCTTGACGGACGCGGCACTTCTGGGTTGCGCGGTCCTCACCGGCTACGGCGCCGTGCACCACTCGGCGCAGGTGCGGGAGGGCGAGACGGTCGCGGTGTTCGGTGTCGGCGGAGTGGGGTTGTCGACGCTCCAGGCGGCCCGGATCGCGGGCGCCACGAAGATCGTCGCCGTCGATGTCTCCCCGGAGAAGGAGGAGTTGGCGCGCGCGGCCGGAGCGACGGACTACGTGGTCGCCTCCGAGAACACGGCCCGCGAGATCCGCGCCCTGACCGGCAAACAGGGTGTCGACGTCGCCGTGGAGTGCGTGGGCCGGGCGGTCACCATCCGCACCGCCTGGGAGTCCACCCGCCGCGGCGGCCGCACCACGGTCGTCGGCATCGGCGGCAAGGACCAGCAGGTCACCTTCAACGCCCTCGAACTCTTCCACTGGGGCCGGACGTTGAGCGGCTGCGTCTACGGCAACTCCGACCCGGCGAAGGACCTGCCGGTACTCGCCGAACACGTGCGGGCCGGACGCCTGGACCTGGGCGCGCTGGTGACGGAACGGATCGAACTGGCCGGGATTCCGGCTGCGTTCGAGAACATGGTGGCGGGGAAGGGCGGCCGGGCGCTGGTGGTGTTCTGAACCGCCTTGCCTACGGCACCTGTTCGGGCTGCGGCTCCGTGGGGGTCGCAGCCCCCTCCGCCCTCGCGCGCGGCCGGGACCGCGACACCGCCACACCCGCGAGACACAGCACCCCGCCCGCCAGCGTGAGCAGCCCCGGCACCTCGCCGAGCGCCAGCCACGACATCAGGACGACCAGTGCGGGCACGGCGTACGTCGTCGCGCCCATGCGGCTGGCCGTCGTACGGGCGAGGGCGTAGGCCCAGGTGGTGAAGGCGAGGGCGGTCGGGAAGATGCCCAGGTAGACCATGTTGAGCGTGGCGGAGACGGGCGCGTCGGCCGCGTCGTGGACGAGCTGCCCCGCGAACGGCAGGCACAGCACCGCCCCGATGAGACACCCGAACGTCGTCACCTGGAGCGCGCCGGCACGGCCGAGGGCCGGTTTCTGGGCGACGACACCGCCGGCGTAGGCGACCGCCGCGAGGAGACACAGCACCACACCGAGTACGGACGAACCGCCGTTGCCCGACATCGACAGTCCCACGGTCACCGCACCGGCGAAGGACACCGCCATGCCCGCGAGCAGCCGTGGCGGCATCGCGTCACCGAGCAGCCGTGAGCCGAGCAGGGCGATGAGGATCGGCCCGATGTTCACGACGAGGGCGGCCGTACCGGCGTCGACCTGCTGCTCGCCCCAGTTCAGGACGACCATGTAGAACCCGAACCACAGCGCCCCCGAGATCGCGATCCCCCGCCACGCGGACCGCGGCGGCACTCCTTCCCGCCGTACGAGACAGAGCACTCCGAGTGCCAGCGCCCCGCTCGCGAGCCGGCCGAGCGCCAGCGCGCCCGGTGAGTAGGCGGCGCCCGCACTCCGGATGGACACGAACGCGGAGGCCCACAGCATGACGGTGACGACGGCGGCTGCCGCGGGGCGGAGGGAGTTGTTCATGGCCCGAGGTTAGGCGGGAGCGGGGCGGTGCGGCTGGCGGAAATCGGACGTCAGGGCTCGCGTTGTGTGCCGGGTGCGGGTGCCACGTGGCCGGTCGCGCAGTTTTCCGCGCCCCTGCGGAGCGTGTCCCACGTGCACCTGCCGAGTCACGTTCCGGCCACCCCCTTACCTGCCTACCAGCTCCTCGAACTGCCCCGCCAACCCATCCAGCAACGCAGCCAACCCCACCTCAAATGCCCGCTCGTCAACCTTCTCCTGCTGCTCGGCCAGAAGATGCGCCTGTCCGAGATGCGGATAGTCGGCAGGGTCGTACGCACTCTCGTCGTCCACGAACCCCCCGGCGAACGACCCCAACGCCGACCCCATGACGAAGTACCGCATCAACGCCCCGATCGACGTGGCCTGCGCCGGCGGCCACCCCGCCTCCACCATCCCGCCGTACACCGCGTCAGCGAGCCGCAGCCCGGCCGGCCGCCGCCCGGGCCCGGTCGCGAGCACCGGCACGATGTTCGGGTGATCCCGCAGCGCGGACCGGTAGGACACGGCCCAGTCGTGCAGCGCGGTACGCCAGTCGCGGCCGTCCTCGAACATCGACAGATCGACCTGCGCGCTCACCGAGTCCGCGACCGCCTCCAGGATCTGGTCCTTCGTGCGGAAGTGGTTGTAGAGGGACGGCCCGCTCACCCCCAGCTCGGCGGCGAGCCGACGCGTGGAGACGGCCGCCAGCCCTTCGGAGTCCACCAGCAGACGAGCCGTCTCGACGATCCGGTCGGTGCTGAGGAGGGGCTTGCGCGGTCGGGCCATGGCGCACATAGTAGGGCTGCAACCAAGAAACTAGCAGTGCTAATTTAAATGTGGGGTGATCGCGGGTGGACCTGGGACTCAGCGAGGAGCAGACCGCCGTACGGCAGCTCGCCAAGGACTTCGTCGAGCGCGAGATCGCCCCGCACGTCATCGCCTGGGACCGCGCCGAGGAAGTCGACAGGGCGATCGTGAAGAAGCTCGGCGGGGTCGGCTTCCTGGGACTGACCATCGACGAGGAGTACGGCGGCTCGGGCGGCGACCATCTCGCGTACTGCCTGGTCACCGAGGAACTCGGCCGCGGCGACTCCTCCGTGCGCGGCATCGTCTCCGTGTCGCTCGGCCTGGTCGCCAAGTCGATCGCGGCCTGGGGGAGCGAGGAGCAGAAGCGGCGCTGGCTGCCGGGGCTCACCTCCGGCGAGTACGTCGGCTGCTTCGGCCTCACCGAACCCGGCACCGGTTCCGACGCCGGCAACCTCACCACGCGCGCGGTCCGCGACGGCGACGACTACGTCGTCAACGGCACCAAGATGTTCATCACGAACGGCAGTTGGGCCGATGTGGTGCTGCTCTTCGCGCGCTCGACCGACGCCCCGGGGCACAAGGGCGTCTCCGCCTTCCTCGTGCCCACCGACACCCTCGGCCTGACCCGCCGCACCATCCACGGCAAGCTCGGCCTGCGCGGCCAGGCCACCGCCGAGCTGGTCCTCGACAACGTCCGTGTCCCCGCCTCCGCGATGCTGGCCCCCGAGGGCAAGGGCTTCTCCGTCGCCATGTCGGCGCTGGCCAAGGGGCGGATGTCGGTCGCGGCGGGCTGCGTCGGCATCGCCCAGGCCGCGCTGGACGTGGCGGTCCGCTACGCCGGTGAACGCGAGCAGTTCGGCAGGCCCATCGCTCACCACCAGCTCGTCCAGGAACTCATCAGCGACATCGCCGTGGACGTCGACGCGGCCCGGCTGCTGACCTGGCGGGTCGCCGACCTCATAGAGCGGGGGCTTCCCTTCGCCACCGAGTCCTCCAAGGCCAAGCTCTTCGCCTCGGAGGCCGCCGTGCGCGCCGCGAACAACGCGCTCCAGGTCTTCGGCGGCTACGGCTACATCGACGAGTACCCGGCCGGGAAGCTGCTGCGCGACGCCCGTGTGATGACCCTCTACGAGGGCACCAGCCAGATCCAGAAACTGCTCATCGGGCGTGCGCTGACGGGCGTTTCGGCTTTCTGAGTACGGGAGTTGAGTATCCGTACGGATACCGGGACGGCCGTATGGGCGGACGCTTGTCCCCATGAGCGAAGCATCGGGCAAACCGCAGAACACGGCCGCCTTCTACGGCCAGGCCGTCGCGTCCTTCTCCGTCGCCATCGCGGCGACCGCCATCGGCATCTTCAAGTTGCAGGCCGACGCCTGGGTGCGGGCCTTCCTCGCGATCGCCGTCCTGTACCTGGTCACCTCCTCCTTCACCCTCGCCAAGGTGATCCGCGACCGGCAGGAGGGCGCGCGCGGCACCTACAACCCGTTCGAAAAGCTCTGAGCGGGGAGACTAAGCGCTCGCTCAGGTTCGGCGGTATGGTGGAGCCCTTGTCATCGAGAGGGGCTTACGAGCGATGAGTACGGCGGAGGAGACGACCGCGGGCGACCCGCAGGCCTGGGCAGAGGTCACGCCCGACGCGGCCCGGCGACTGCTGATCGCCGCCGTGGAGGCCTTCGCCGAGCGCGGCTACCACGCGACGACCACCCGGGACATCGCCGGCCGCGCCGGGATGAGCCCGGCCGCGCTCTACATCCACTACAAGACCAAGGAAGAGCTGCTCCACCGGATCAGCAGGATCGGCCACGAGAAGGCCCTCGACATCCTGCGGACGGCGGCGGCGCGCGAGGGCAGCGCCGCCGAGCGGCTCGCGGACGCCGTGAGCTCCTTCGTGCGCTGGCACGCGGGCGGCCGCACCACCGCGCGGGTCGTGCAGTACGAACTCGACTCGCTCGGCCCGGACGCCCGCGCCGAGATCCTCGCGCTGCGCCGGCAGGTCGACGCCGAGGTGCGCGGGATCGTCGAGGACGGAGTCGCGGACGGCTCCTTCGACGTGCCGGACGTGAAGGGCACGACCCTCGCGATCCTGTCGCTGTGCATCGACGTGGCGCGCTGGTTCAGCCTCGACGGACCCCGGACGCCCGACGAGGTCGGCGCGCTCTACGCCGACCTCGTGCTGCGGATGGTGGGGGCCAACTAGCCTCTGCCGTACGGGAGTCGGCTGCTCAGAGGTAGTAGCGCGACACCGACTCGGCCACGCACACCGGCTTGTCGCCGCCCTCGCGCTCCACGGTGAACGCGACGGTCACCTGGACGCCGCCCGGCACGTCGTCGACGCCGGTGATCGTCGCGGTGGCGCGCAGCCGGGAGTCGACCGGGACCGGGGCGGGGAAACGGACCTTGTTCGTCCCGTAGTTGACGCCCATCTTCACGCCCTCGACCTTGATGAGCTGCGGTCCGAAGAGCGGGAGCAGCGACAGGGTCAGATAGCCGTGCGCGATGGTCGTCCCGAACGGTCCCGCCGCCGCCTTCTCCGGGTCCACGTGGATCCACTGGTGGTCGCCCGTCGCGTCCGCGAACAGGTCGATCCGCTTCTGGTCCACCTCCAGCCAGTCGGTGTGCCCCAACTGCTCCCCGACCGCCGCCCGCAGGTCGTCGACGGAGGTGAAGATCCTCGGCTCTGCCATGTCCCGGCCTCTCACGTCATCCAGCATCACGCGTCTCGAAATGTCTAAGCAACTGCTTAGCATGGTCGTATGCCGGGCCGCTGTCAACGGAACACCCGTGCCGGTGGATGGGTAGGGTTCGAGGGGTGCCCCAGATTCCCGAGAAGATCCACGAGCTGACCGTCGGCCAACTCGCCGCGCGCAGCGGCGCCGCCGTCTCCGCCCTGCACTTCTACGAGGCCAAGGGTCTGATCAGCAGCCGCCGCACCACGGGCAACCAGCGCCGGTACACCCGTGACACCCTGCGCCGGGTCGCCTTCGTACGGGCCGCCCAGCGCGTCGGCATCCCGCTGGCCACCATCCGCGAGGCGCTCGCCGAACTCCCCGAGGAACGCACTCCGACCCGCGAGGACTGGGCCCACCTCTCCGAGGCCTGGCGCTCCGAACTCGACGAACGCATCAAGCAGCTCAACCGCCTCCGCGACCACCTCACCGACTGCATCGCCTGCGGCTGCCTCTCCCTGGCGACCTGCGTCCTGTCCAACCCTGACGACGTGATCGGCGAACGCGGCGCGGGCTCCCGCCTGATGCCCGAACCGGGCACCCGCAGGCCTCGGGGCCGGGGGACGGGACCCGGCCCCGAGGAGCGCGACTGAGGGCACCGCCGGCGGGGGGCGTCACTCGTACTCCGTGCCGCCCTTCCGCGTCAGGTACGCCGGACTCACCGCCTTGGCGATCGTCCGGCCGCCGGTGACGGGGCTGTAGCGCTCCACGGCGGGGCGGATCACGACGCCCTCCCGGAGGTGCAGTTCCCGTCCCGACACGGTCTCCCGGCCGCTCGCGACCTCCAGCACTCGCCCGATGTCGTACGGCCCCTCGTACAGCCGTGGCACCAACGGCAGCTCCCCGTCGAGGAGTTCGGCCGGGTCCAGCCAGCGCACCGCTCCGTCGATCTCGGCGGAGACGTCGAACACCGCGTAGCCGATCGTGCTGCGTTGCCCGTCGGCGCCGTAGGTGAGGTCCTGTACGCCCGCGCCGAACACCTCGCCGAAGATGCCGACCCGGCGCGCGCCGAGTCGTTCGGCGAGGCGGGCGGCGGTCTCGGGGACGCCGTGGCCGAGGACGGCCCGCCAGTACAGATTGCGCGGATCCTCCTTCAGGGCGAGGGACTTGGCGCCGAAGCCCTTCGAGGAGACCTGGACGCGGCCGTCCTCGGCGAAGTACGTGAGCAGGCAGGCCGAGCCGTGCAGTTTCTCGGTCAGGACCACAGCCTCGCCCGGTTCGAATATCCCGGGAAACCGCTGGATGTTCTCGATGTCCACCCAGGGCAGCAGATCGGGCGCGGACTCGACATCCCCGTCCATGGTGGGCGGGATCGGCGGCACCCACTTGACGATGCCGAGCAGTTCCGCGAAGTCGATGCCGTCCAGGGCGGCCCGGGCCAGATCCACGTCCGCGAGCGCCTTGGGCCGGCACACGATGCCCTGCGACAGCTCACCGCGCAGGCGCACCGCCCTGACCCGGTCGGAGTTGCTCCCCGCGAGGCGTCCGGTCAGCCCCAACTCCTCGATCAGCGCGGCCGGGAGCACGGACTGCTCGGGGATGTAGACGGCGGTGTCACCGGTGCGGTACGCGCCCTTGGCGACGACGGCCCGGTACAGACCGACCTGGGCCAGTTCGAGGGCGTCGGCGTTCGGGTGTTCGTGGACGGTCAGCACTTCGGCGGTGACGCGCAGCGTCGACATCGGGACTCCTCGGGTTCCTCAGTTCGGTTTCATCGCCCTCAACTGTCCTGATACGAAATCGGGTTGAGCGAGCGGAATATCGGCTGCTTGACTTCATGGCCTGTGTTTCCATTCCGGAGTGAACATTCGGGAGAGGGCCGACGGCGATGTCGCGCAGTGCGTGCGGATCCTCGCGGACGTGCACGCGCACGACGGCTATCCGGTCAACTGGCCCGACCGGCCCGGTGAGTGGCTGACACACGGCCCCTCGCTGGGCGCTTGGGTCGCCGAGCTCGACGGCCGCCTCGTCGGGCACGTCGGTCTGTCGCGGGTCGGCGAAGGCGATCTGGCACCGGTGTTGTGGGGCGAGCGGACGGGGGTGCCGCCGGGTACGGCCGCCGTCGTCGGCAGACTGTTCGTCGCCCCGCAGGCGAGGGGACATCGGATCGGCGCACTGCTGATCGGCCGGGCCGTCCAGGAGGCGCGGCGGCACGGACTGCACCCGGTGCTCGACGTCGTCACCACCGACACCGCCGCGGCAGCCCTGTACGAACGGCTGGGCTGGGAACTGCTGGCCACGGTCGAGCAGCGATGGAGCGCCCAGCAGACGGTGGCCGTCAGTTGTTACGCGGCGCCCTCCTGACGTCCGTACTGCACCAGCGCCTCGGCGACCAACTGGGCGTTGGACAGGGCGCGTTCGCCGTCCGGCAGGAACAGCGTGTCCTCCAGACCCATTCGGGTCGCGAGCCCCAGCCGCCCCGCGAGCCGGAGCACCGGCCAGGCGCCACCCTCCTCACCGTGCAGCAGTACCGGGCGGCCGTGACCGGTGCCGAGTTCGGAAAGAAGCGCTCGCGCGGACGCTTCCGCCGTGTCCGCGTCCGGGTCGGTCACCTCTGCCAGGACCCGCAGCACCTTCGTGCGGAGCGGTGAGACGGCGAACCGGGCCGCCCCGTCCGTACCGGACCAGATGCCGGCCTCCACACCGACGCCCCGGTCCAGCAGCACCGCCGCGACCTCCTCGGCGCCCGGCTCGTGCCAGTTGACCGAGGCGTGGTCGGGCAGCACGGTCCAGCCGCGCACCCGCTCCAGCCGGGCGGCGGGATCCGGCTCGGCCCAGGCGCCGGTGGTGACACCGACCGGTACGGCCACCCGCGCCCGTATCACGTCGAGCGTCACCGCGAGGACGCGCGGCGACAACGTGTCGTCCCCGCAAGGGGACTTGGGGTGGACGTGTACGTCCGTGGCCCCCACCGCGACGGCCTCGGCCGCGGCGTTGGCCATCGCCCCCGGCGAGACCGGCACCATCACCCCGTCGACGGCCCCACGGACCCCGTTGAGACAGACCTGCACCATGCCTCGATGGTGCCACCCGCCACTGACAACGCCCGCCCGCCGGCCGACGACGCCTGCCCGTCACGGATGACGCCTGCCCCTCGGCCGACGACGCCCGCTGGTCAAGTGGCGACGCCCATCCCTCGGCGATCACGCCCCCTCGGCCGATGACGCCTGTCCCTCGGGCGACGACGCCGCTGGTCAAGTGGCGACGCCCGTCCCTCGGCGATCACGCCCCCCTCGGCCGATGACGCTTGTCCCTCGGGCGACGACGCCCGCTGGTCAAGTGGCGACGCCCGTCCCTCGGCCGACGAAGCCTTTTCGTCCACCGACCAAGCCCACCCCTCGGCCGACGAAGCCCGCCCCTCAGCCGCCGGGCCCCCTCACCCCCTCATCCCCTCACCCCCACACCCACCGAATCCCCACCCGGCAGGGCCCCACCCCCAACGCCACCGCGTGCACCGACCCCGACGCGTCCACCCGCAGCCGCTGCTCCCTGGGTCGCGAGGAACCGGCGTGGGCGTCGAGGCCGTTCGTGCGGAACGAGTAACACGCGCGCGGGAGTGCCCCCTTCGCGAACCGGACCTCCAGGAGGTGTTCGCGCATCGGCACGTGAATGGTCGTCTCGGCGCGCAGGGAGTACGGGGGCGGGTCCCGGTGCTCGACCGTGTAGTCGACGATCACGGTCTCGCCGCGGGCCAGCGGGCGGTCGAAGAGCAGCTCGGCCGCGACGAGTCCCTCGGCGGGCAGTTCGACCACGGTGCCCAGCCGGGCCGGGGCCGCCGGGCGGAACCGCGGCAGCGGGCCGGGGGCGTCGAGGCGGTACAGGGCGATCCAGCGGTCGGCGCCGTCCGCCTCGGCGCGCAGCAGCCGGCGGCTGGTCATCGAGCGGACGCTGCGGTCGGCGTCGACGTCGACCCGGTTGTGGCAGCTGAGCCGGGTCAGGCTGTCGTCCCAGCGGGTGTCCAGCGCGGCGAGGACCGCGGTGAGGTCGCCGTGGTCCGACCAGACCCGGGCCAGATCCGGGTGGTCGCCGACCGGTGGCAGCCAGCGGCCTCGTGGCCGGGGCGGGCCGAGCAGTCCGGTGAGCGCGCCGGGCGGCAGTCGCAGGACGTCCTCCAGTACGGTCAGCGCCGCCAACGACCGTTGCCGTTCGGGCTGGTAGCGCCCGGACTGCCAGGAGCTGAGCGTCGCCGACGCCACCGGCGTACCGCGCCGCAGCAGCCGGTCCTGGATCCGGTCCAGGCTCAGCCCGCTGGCCGCGATGGCCGCGCGCAGCGCCTCGTGGAACGGCATCGCCCCGGTGCCGGGCGTCGCGTACTCCGGTCTGGAAGTCACGCACTCCAGCTCAGGTCAGCGCGGCCGTGGGGCGGAAGACCGTTGCCCCGAAGTTTGGTCAGTCTTGCCCGGCGGTTGATCAAATTTGAATGAACCTGTCAGATTTCTCAGTTGTTGCGCCGTCAATTCCCTCAAGACTGAAGGGCCTTGACCGTCTTGCCATGCTCATGAGGCCTCGCGGAAGCTGCTGTCCACTGCCGTCACGGCAGTCCCCCCACCCCCTCGAATGACGGAGAGTCATGTCCCCGAGATCTTCCGCCGGGTTCGTTCTCGTCACCGCCGCAGCCCTCACCGCCGCCCTGGCCACACCTTCGCTCGCCGCCTCGAACACCCCTGCCCAGCTCACCCAGTCCATAGCGAGCCACGAGAGCCACGCACTGCACGGGCTCGCGCAGCCGGGCAAGGCCAACGCCACCGTCTCGTCGACCAACTGGTCCGGTTACGCGGCCACCGGCTCGACCGGCGCCTACACGTCCGTGACCTCGGCGTGGACCCAGCCGACCGTGACCTGCGGCTCGGCCACCACGTACTCCTCGTTCTGGGTCGGCCTCGACGGCTACAGCAACTCCGCGCTGGAGCAGACCGGTACGGAGGCCGACTGCATCGGCGGCAAGGCCACCTACGGCGCCTGGTGGGAGGTGCTGCCCGCCTCCGAGAGCGCGTACTCCGGAGTCACCGTCAAGGGCGGCGACAAGTTCACCGCGACCGTGACCTACACCGGCTCCACCTTCACCATGACCCTCGCCGACTCCACCGAGGGCTGGACCAAGACCACCACGCACGCCGGCTCGTCCGGCTTCAAGAACGCTTCCGCCGAAGTGATCGCCGAGGCCCCCGAGGTGGGCGGCTCGGTCGCGAGCCTCGCCAACTTCGGCACCGTGACCTTCACCGGCGCCAAGGCCGACGGCAGCAACCTGGACACCTTCTCGCCGAACGAGATCGTCATGACGAAGAGCAGCAGCTCCGCCGTACGGGCCCAGCCGGGCGCGATCTCCGGCGGAAGTTTCGCCGACGTCTGGAAGGCCAGCTGACTCCTGCCGGCACCTGCGGCGCACCACTCGGGGGCTGTCGACGGATCGCCGTCGGCAGCCTCGGCCGTTGCGGGAGCAAGGGCAAACCGGCTTGCTCATAAGGGGGTGCGGCATCCCCGGCGCACCCCTGGCGCCCTTCTTCGATTGCCCCGGTTCAGGCCGACATCAGCAGCCGTCCGCGCCTGGCGTACGCCAGGGCCTCGGGCGTGAGCACCGGACGCGGGACGACGATGCCGCAGTCCGTGCAGACCGGGCCCGAGGAGGGTTCGTGGGCCAGGTCGTACTTCCACAGGAGGCGCTCCCCGGCGCACACCGGGCACACGGAACCCGGTTCGCGCTCCAGGGCGGCGATCAGCCGTCGCAGCACCTCGGCCAGTGGTTCATGGGGGTGGAGACGAGGGTCGTCGCACCAGGCGACACCGAAGCCGCCCCAGGTCAGCCGGTGCCAGTCGTCCACGCTGCCCGGGCGGCGCAGCCCGTCGTGCTTCTCCTTCTTGCGGCGCTCGGCGAACCCCGCCTCGTAGGCGAGCCAGACCTTGCGCGCCTCCTCCAGCTCGTCCAGTGCGGCCACGAGCCGCGCCGGGTCGGGGGAGCGGTCCTCGGGTCCGAACCCGGCCCGGGAGCTCAAGTGGTCCCAGGTCGCCCTGTGCCCATAAGGGGCGAACCGCTCAAGGCACTTGCGCAGCGAGTAGCGCCGCAGCGCCAGATCGCACCGAGGGTCTCGCACCTGTCTCGCCAGACTCCGGAAACCGGCCATCGCCCTGCACCTCCGTCACACCTGCACCTGTACTTCGGTCACCTCGGCGTCGTCGTACGGACGTCGCCGAATAGACGTATCGACAAGCGATTTGGCTCCATCCGATTTCCGATGGCCCCCATAAGCCGCTCCTGCTCATCCAAAACTTGACGCATGTTCATCTTCAATCCCGGGGATACCGGCGGTAACGTCCGGCCACACCCCCGTCGGTAGGAGCCGCCATGCCTCGGCGCACCCCACGTAACTTGCTCGACAGACTGAGAACTCCCGGCAGATTCCCCGGGTTCCTGAAGGCCGCATCCGTATGCGCCCTCATTGCCGCCCTTTTGTCTCCTCTTGCCCAGGGGACCGCCACGGCCGCGACCGCCTCGAACGACTACTGCGGCGGCCAGTGCTCGGACATCCTCCCGGCCGGCGAGAACGGCAACGCGACCCTCGCCCAGATCCTCCTGAACCAGGCCTTCGGTTCCCAGCCCGCGCACGCCGAGGACCAGCTCGGCCCCTACGCCAACCTGGCCACGGGCGCTTCCACGCTCACCGACGCGAAGATCAACACCTTCTTCAACGACGCCTCGTTCGGGGTCCCCGCCGCCAACGTCGCCTCGACCGAGAACCCCAGCGGCCGGACCGATGTGACCATCGTCCGCGACAAGGCGACCGGTGTGCCGCACATCACAGGCACCACGCGCTACGGCACCGAGTACGGCGCCGGCTACGCGGCGGCCGAGGACCGGCTCTGGCTGATGGACGTCTTCCGGCACGTCGGACGCGGCCAGCTGACCACCTTCGCCGGCGGCGCGAGCTCCAACCAGGGCCTTGAGCAGGAGTTCTACCGCAACGCCCCCTACTCCGAGGCCGAGCTCCAGTCCCAGATCGACAACGCCGTCGCCAACAACGGCGCCCGCGGCCAGCAGGCCCTCGCCGACGCCAACGCCTACCTGGCCGGCATCAACGCCTACATCGACGCCTCGGACAGCGGCCGTTACTTCCCCGGCGAGTACGTCCTCACCGGTCACAAGGACTCGATCACCAACGCCGGCACCATCGACCACTTCAAGATCACCGACCTGGTCGCGCTGGCCTCCGTCATCGGCTCGCTCTTCGGCTCCGGCGGCGGCGGCGAGGTCAACAACGCCATCTCGCTGCTCGCCGCCCAGGAGAAGTACGGCGTGACCGAGGGCACCAAGGTCTGGGAGTCCTTCCGCGAACGCAACGACCCCGAGGCCGTCCTCACCGTCCACAACGGCGAGAGCTTCCCCTACGGCACCAAGCCCACCACCGCGCTTGGCGAGGCCCTGCCGGACGCCGGTTCGGTGACGACCGAGCCGCTCGTCTACGACGCCACCGGCACCGGCGCCGACCAGAGCGCCTCCGCCGCCTCCGCCGCGGCGACCGCCACCGCCCTCAGCTCCGCCAAGCGCGGGATGTCCAACGCCCTTGTGGTGAGCGGCAAGTACACCGCGAGCGGCCACCCGATCGCCGTCTTCGGACCCCAGACCGGTTACTTCGCACCGCAGTTGCTGATGCTCCAGGAGATCCAGGGCCCGGGCATCAGCGCCCGCGGCGCGTCCTTCGCCGGCCTGAGCATGTACGTCGAACTCGGCCGCGGCCAGGACTACTCGTGGTCCGCCACCACCTCCGGCCAGGACATCATCGACACCTACGCCGTCGAACTCTGCACGGACGACTACCACTACCTCTTCCACGGCACCTGCACGGCCATGGACGAGATCGAGCAGAAGAACTCCTGGACGCCCACCACGGCCGACGGCACCGCGGCCGGGTCGTACACGATGAGAGTGTGGAAGACCAAGTACGGGCCCGTCGAATACAGAGCGACCGTCGGCGGGAAAAAGGTCGCCTACACCACCCTGCGCTCCTCCTACATGCACGAGGCCGACTCGATCATCGGCTTCCAGATGCTCAACGACCCGGACTACGTGAAGAGTCCACAGACCTTCCAGACCGCGGCCCAGCACATCAACTTCACGTTCAACTGGTTCTACGCCGACTCCCAGCACACCGCGTACTACAACAGCGGCAACAACCCGGTGCGGGCCAGCGGCGTCGACCCCGAGTTCCCGGTCTGGGGCCAGGCCGCCTACGAGTGGCAGAACTGGGACCCCACCACCAACACCTCCGACTACACCCCGGCCTCCGCGCACCCCAACTCCATCGACCAGGACTACTACATCTCCTGGAACAACAAACAGGCCCTCGACTACACGACGGCCAGCTGGGGCGACGGGTCCGTCCATCGCGGCAACCTCCTCGACGACCGGGTGAAGAAACTCGTCGCGGCCGGCGGCGTCACCAGATCCTCGCTGGTGAAGGCCATGTCGGACGCCTCGCTCACCGACCTGCGCGCCGAGGACGTCCTGCCCGACCTGCTGAAGGTCGTCAACAGCAGCACGGTCACCGACACCACCGCGGCGGCGGCCGTCACCAAGCTGCAGACCTGGCTGACCGCGGGCGGCAAACGCACGGAGACCTCGGCCGGGTCCAAGACCTACGCCAACTCCGACGCCATCCGGATCCTGGACGCCTGGTGGCCGCTGCTGGTGAAGGCCGAGTTCCAACCCGGCCTCGGTGACAGCCTGTACACCGCGTTCACCAACAACCTGTACATCGACGAGACCCCGTCCGCCGCCCACGGCCCGACCGGGTCGCACGCCGGCAGCTCCTTCCAGTACGGCTGGTGGAGCTACGTCGACAAGGACATCCGGTCGGTGCTCGGACAGACCGTGTCGGGACCGCTCGCCGAGCAGTACTGCGGCGGCGGCAGCCTCAGCGCCTGCCGGGACATCCTCATCAGCACCCTGAAGACGGCGGCCGGCACCAGCGCGTCCACCGTCTACCCCGGGGACTCCCTGTGCTCGGCGGGCGACCAGTGGTGCGCCGACTCGATCGTCCAGCGCACCCTGGGCGGCATCAAGCACTACAACATCAGTTGGCAGAACCGGCCCACCTTCCAGCAGGTGGTGGAGTACACGTCACACCGGTGACGCCGTAGCGGCGGTGGGCCGGCCGATCCGGCCCGCCGCCAGCACCACCCGGGCCAGCTCCGGGTGCACGATGTCGCTGTGCGCCCCACTCGGGGCGCCACCGTGGCACACCACCGCGCACGCGTCGACGTTCACACAACCCGACGTGGGCAGCGGCGAGTCGAGAGCCTCCGCCAAGGTCAGCGCCAGAGTGCCGGGCACCGCCTGCACCCCGTCATGACCCATCGCGCCCCACTTGTCGCCCAGCACCCGGCCGATGTCGAACGCGGCGAACGAGCGGTCGTCGTCCGCCATCCGCGAGGCCAGCGGATAGATCGTGCCGAGCGCCGAGTCGAAGTGCGAGTAGCAGCACACCAGCGGACCGTCGACCCGGTTCTGCTGCCCCTGGAGCACACCCCCGGTCCGCGCGTCGTCCGGCAGCCGGGACGCGAACGCGTAGTGCGAGAAGGCCCCTTGGAGCAGTGTCACCGACTTGACCGAGTGCACCCCCTCGGGCAGACCCCGCAGCGCGAACGACACCAGGCGCCCGCCGAAACTGTGCCCCACCAGATGCACTCGCACCTCCGGCGCCACCCCCGCGAGCCGCCCGATCGCCGGACCGAGCCCCCGCTCGCCGACCGTGCCCGCCCGCCGCTTCATCGCGTAGTACGCCGCCTGCCGCAGCAGCTCCCGCGCCCCCTTCCAGGGGTTCGGCAGCGTGAACTCCGCGGTGGCGCCCGGAGGTTGGGGCGCCGCGAGCTGCTCCAGGGCCTGCGCGAACTGGTCGCACACCTCGGCCGCGCAGCCGACGGCGAGCATCCGCAGCTCGTCCTGCGGCAGCCCACCCGCCAGCGTGTCCGCGCCGAACTGCGCCTGCGGTCCGGGCGGCACCACCTCCACCAGCGTCCGTACCAGCCGCCCGAACTCCTCCAACTCGGCGTCCTGGGGAGGCTGTTGGTCCAGCATGCGGGCGATCTGGTCGATCAATGTCGCGTTCCCCGGGAAGGCGTCCAGGAGGGTGTGCCGGGTGTCGTCGTCGAGCGCCGGAGCCGTCGCGGCCGCCGTCGGCCCGGCCACGGCGGCCGGTGTGTGCGGGAAGTCCGGGACCGGCTGGTCCGGGAACTCCATCGATGGCCAGATCACGCCCACGTACCCGATGCGGGCCTTCGGCGCGAGCTTCGGAATCGGTGCGAAGAAGCGGCTGTAGAGCTGCGTGGCACCGGCGCGTCGACTGTTCCAGCCGTGCGAGAACACGATCAGGTCACCGACCCCGCGCTGCCGCACTTCACGCAGCAGACGATCGCATTCCGCCTGGTCGACGTCCCCGTCGGCGTCGAAGGTCAACTCCCAGTACGGGCTCACACTCATCGCCGGATCCGCCATGACCGGCCTCCTCGTCCCCCGGAGCGGTTTGATGTGGGCGCATCGTCCCGCTACCGGTGAAGATTGGCCATACGTCACGAGTCACTTGTAGAGGAGGTATTCAGTTCGAATCCCCCGGAACACCCTCAACTCCTCCTGCCACTGCGCCACCACCTCGTCGGTGTCCGCGCCCGCGTCGATCGCCGTCCGCACCCGCGCCGACCCGGTGAGGTCGTCGATCCAGTGGTCCGAGCGCCAACCGAAGCCGCTCCAGACCTTCTTGGCGGTCACCAGCAGCGCGATCCCGGTCCGCACGGGGTCGTAGGCGGCCCGGTCGTGCACATGGATCTGTACCCCGCCGACCGTCTTCCCCTGGAACTTGGAGAACGTCGGCGCGAAGTACGCCTCCCTGAAGTGCACACCGGGCAGAGTGAGTTGGTTCACCGCCGCCGCCCATCGGCCGTCGATGCCCTCCGCACCCAGCAGTTCGAAGGGGCGGGTGGTGCCGCGCCCCTCGGACAGGTTCGTCCCCTCGAAGAGACACGTCCCCGAGTACACGAGCGCCGTGTCCGGCGTCGGCATGTTGGGGCTCGGCGGCACCCACGGCAGCGACCAGGCGTCGTAGAACTCCGACCGCTGCCAGCCCGTCATCGGTACGGTCTCCAGCTGGACGGGTGTCTTCAGGAACTCCCCGTTGAACAGCCCGGCCAGCTCCGCCACCGTCATCCCGTGCGCCTGCGCGATCGGCTGCCGGCCGATGAACGTCGCGAACTCCCGGTGCAGGACCGGGCCTTGGGCGGTGCGGCCGGTCACCGGGTTCGGGCGGTCGAGCACGACGAAGCGTTTGCCGGCGAGCCGGGCCGCCTCCATGCAGTCGTAGAGGGTCCAGATGTAGGTGTAGAAGCGGGCGCCCACGTCCTGGATGTCGAAGACCACGGTGTCCACGCCGGAGGTCGTGAAGATGTCGGCGAGGGGTTGGCCGCTCTTCAAGTACGTGTCGTAGACGGGGAGTCTGGTCGCCGGGTCGGTGTGGTGGCCCTCGGAGCCGCCCGCCTGCGCGGTGCCCCGGAAGCCGTGTTCGGGGCCGAAGACCGCGGTGAGGTTCACATGGGGGCTGGCGTGCATGACGTCGACGATGTGGTGGGCGTCTCTGGTGATGCCGGTGGGGTTGGTGACGATGCCGGTTCGCCGGCCGCCGAGCTGGGCGTAGTCGTGTGCGGCGAGTTGTTCGAAGCCGGTGCGCAGTGCTGTTTTCCTGGGTTGTGCTGGAGTGAGCGTCGCCGCCGGGGCCGCTGCCAGGAGAGCTCTTCTGGTGAGGGACATATCGGCACCGTAGGGGCCGCGGCCGGTTGAGAAGGCGCAAGACACCTGCCCTTCCGGTCCTACATACCGACCGGTTAGTCTGGCCATGCAGTGGAGCCGCAGTCGAAGGAGACCGATGGTGGAAGCCGTTCAGGGTGCCGGGGTAGTCGTCACGGGGGCCGGGGGTGGCATCGGCGCTGCGCTCGCGCGGCGGTTCGCCGCCGAGGGGGCTCGGGTCGTCGTCAATGACCTGGACGGTGACCGGGCGAAGGCCGTCGCCGACGAGATCGGCGGGATCGCCGTGCCGGGGGACGCCTCCGCCGTTGTCGGTGAAGCCCGGGACGCTCTCGGTGGGACCGTCGACATCTACTGCGCCAACGCCGGACTCGGCTCCGGTGGGTCCGAAGCCGCAGGTGAGCAGGTGTGGGCGCAGGCCTGGGACGTCAATGTGATGGCTCATGTGCGGGCCGCGGAGGCCTTGATCCCGGGGTGGCTGGAGCGGGGCGGCGGGCGGTTCGTGTCCACCGTGTCGGCCGCCGGGCTGCTCACCATGATCGGGGCCGCGCCCTACAGCGTCACCAAGCACGGTGCGTACGCCTTCGCCGAGTGGCTGTCGCTGACGTACCGGCACCGGGGGATCAAGGTCCACGCCATCTGTCCCCAGGGCGTCCGCACCGACATGCTGGCCGCCACCGGCAGCGCGGGCGACCTGGTGCTCCAGCCGACCGCGATCGAGCCCGACGCCGTGGCGGACGCTCTGATGGCCGGGATCGAGGAGGAGCGCTTCCTGATCCTGCCGCACCCCGAGGTCGCCGGGTACTACCAGCTCAGGGCCGCCGAACCGGACCGCTGGCTGACCACCATGAACCACATCCAGCAGAAGTGGGAGGCCGGAGAGTGACCGACTCCCGCTATGCCGCACGGCCCTGGATCGGGCTGCTCAACGAGGCCCAGAGCGGACCCGTCAGCCCCGACGACTCGCTGGTGCACGCCCTGCGGCGGATCGTCGCCGAGACGCCCGACCGCACCTTCCTCACCTACTTCGACGGCCGGCTCAGCTACCGCGAGGTCGACGAGCTGAGCGACTCCGTCGCCGGGTACCTGGCCGCGCGGGGTCTTGAGCACGGTGACCGCGTCGCCGTCCTGCTCCAGAACTCGCCGCACTTCGTGCTCGCGCTCCTCGGCGCCTGGAAGGCGGGCGCGATCGTCGTGCCGGTCAACCCGATGTACAAGTCGGGCGAGGTGACCCACGTCCTGCGGGACGGCGAGGTGGCCGCGCTGATCTGCTCGGACCGCGCGTGGGAGTCGTATCTGCGGGACACGGCGGCCGGGTCGCCGGTGCGGATCGTGCTCACCGCGTGCGAGTTGGACTTCCAGACTCGCGACGACGCGCGCGTGCTCACCTTCGAGCGGCTTCCGCGGGCCGAGGACGCGGCGGACCTGGTGGCCGTCGCGAAGGAGGGCCACCAGGCGCCCGACGTGCCCGCCCCGACGCCCTCCGGCATCGCGCTGATCAGCTACACCTCGGGGACCAGCGGCACCCCCAAGGGCGCGACCAACACCCACGGCAACATCCTCTACAACGCCGAACGGCAGCGCACCGGGCTCGGGCTGCCGGACTCGCCCGTGTACTTCGCGATGGCGCCGCTGTTCCACATCACCGGCATGGTGTGCCAGCTCGGTGCCTCGCTCGTCAGCGCGGGCTCGCTGGTGCTGGCGTACCGCTTCGAGAGCGGGGTGGTGCTCGACGCGTTCGCCGAGCACAGGCCGCAGTACACGGTCGGCCCGTCCACCGCCTTCATGGCGCTCGCCGCGCACCCGGGTGCCACCCGCGAGCACTTCGCGTCCTTCCGGAACATCTCCTCCGGCGGCGCGCCGGTACCGCCCGCCCTGGTGGAGAAGTTCCGGGCCGGCTTCGGGCCGTACATCCGCAACGGCTACGGCCTCACCGAGTGCACCGCGCCGTGCGCCTCGGTGCCGCCCCAGCTGGAGGCGCCCGTCGACCCGGCGTCCGGGACACTGGCCGTGGGCGTGCCGGGACCCGACACCGTCGTACGGATCCTCGACGACCAGGGCGACGAGGTCCCCTTCGGGGAGCAGGGCGAGATCGTCGTACGCGGGCCGCAGGTCGTGCCCGGGTACTGGCGGCGCCCCGAGGCCACCGCCGAGACCTTCCCGGACGGTGAACTGCGCACCGGCGACATCGGGTTCATGGATCCCGAGGGCTGGCTGTACGTCGTCGACCGCAAGAAGGACATGATCAACGCGTCCGGCTTCAAGGTGTGGCCGCGCGAGGTCGAGGACGTCCTCTACACCCACCCTGCGGTGCGCGAGGCGGCCGTCGTCGGGGTGCCCGACGGGTATCGCGGCGAGACCGTGAAGGCGTACATCAGTCTCCGCCCGGGCGCCGAAACCGACCCGGATGAATTCGCCGTGTACTGCAAGGAGAGACTGGCCGCCTACAAATACCCGCGCCAGGTGGAGATCCTGCCCGAGCTGCCGAAGACGGCAAGTGGGAAGATCCTCCGGCGGGAACTGCGTTCCCGGTCGCACGACAGCGAGTGAACACCTAGGAAAGGCAGGTGGCGGCAGTGCCCAGGACGACCGACGGAGACGGGGCTCCCGTCCCGCAGCGGCTGCTGGCCGCCGCCACCCGGCTCTTCGCCGAGCAGGGCTACGACCGCACCTCGGTGCAGGAGATCGTCGAGGCGGCGGGGGTCACCAAGGGGGCGCTGTACCACTACTTCGGCTCCAAGGACGACCTCCTGCACGAGGTGTACGCGCGCGTGCTGCGCCTTCAGCAGGAGCGCCTCGAGGTGTTCGCGGGCGCCGACGAGCCGGTGGAGAAGCGGCTGCGGGACGCCGCCGCGGATGTCGTGGTGACGACGATCGACAACCTCGACGACGCGGCGATCTTCTTCCGGTCCATGCACCATCTGAGCCCGGAGAAGAACAAGCAGGTGCGCGCCGAGCGCCGCCGCTACCACGAGCGCTTCCGCGGGCTCGTCGAGGAGGGCCAGCGCGAGGGCGTCTTCTCCACGGCGACCCCGGCTGACCTGGTCGTGGACTACCACTTCGGCTCGGTCCACCACCTGTCGACGTGGTACCGGCCGGGCGGCCCGCTCAGTCCGCAGGAGGTCGCCGACCACCTCGCGGACCTGCTGCTGCGGGCGCTGCGGCCGTAAGTCTACGGTTCGGGAGCCGGGCCCAGCCCCGCCTCCCGGGCCCAGGCCGCCGCCTCCGCGCGGTCCGCCACGCCCAGTTTGGCGAGGACAGCCGACATGTGGTTGCTGACCGTCTTGGGGGACAGGCCCAGCCGGGTGGCCACCGCCGAGTTGGGCTGGCCGTCGGCGATCAGGGCGAGTACGTCCCTCTCGCGCGGCGTGAGTGTCGGGCACGGGTCGGGCCGGTCCGGCGGTCGGCTGAGCTGGCCGAGCACGCGCCGGGCGACACCCGGGCCGAAGATGGCCTCACCGGCGGCCACCGCCCGGATCGCCCGGACGATCTCGTCCTGGCCCGCGCCCTTGAGGACATAGCCCAGGGCGCCCGCCCGCATCGCCGCGAACACCGAGTCGTCCTCCTCGACCATGGTGAGCATCAGCACGGCCACCCGGGGCGCCACCCGGCCGATCTCCCGGGTCGCCTCGATGCCGTTGAGGTCGGGCATCCGGATGTCCATCACCACCACGTGCGGACGCAGGGTCACCGCCGCCCGCACCGCCTCCCGGCCGCTCGCCGCGACCCCGACGACCCGCACCCGCGGGCTCCCGTCCCGCACGGACTCCAGCAGCGCGGCCAGCCCGGTGCGGACCACGGGGTGATCGTCGGCGAGTACGACCCGCAGCGCGTCGGTGTCCTCGTCGTCGCCGGGTGCCCGTCCCCGTCCCGGCACAGTGTCACCGGGTTCCCGTCCCGTCACAGCGCCCCTCCCAGCGGCAGCGTCGCCACCACCCGGCCCTGCCCCGCCACGCACCGGCCGCCCAGCTCCGCCGCGCGCTCCTGCATCGACGTGATGCCCACGCCAGGCGTCCACGCGGTCTCCTCGCCCGCCGGCGAACCGTCGTCGCACACCTCCAGGCGCAGCCCGTCGCCGATCTCGATGCGCAGGTCGACGCGGGAGGCGCGGGCGTGCCGGGCCGCGTTGGTCAGCGCCTCGATCGCGATGCGGTACGCGGCCACCTCGACCGCGGCGGGCAGCGCCGGCAGCCGCTCGGGTGCCTGGACCCGCACCTGGAGTGGGATGCCGTCCGCGCGCCAGGACAGCCGTACCGCGCGTTCCCGCAGCGCGCCCAGCAGCCCCAACTGGTCGAGATCGGGGGGCCGTAGCCCGTCCACCAGTCGGCGCACCTCGGCGACCGCGCCCCCGACCTCGGACCGCAGCTCGGCCAGCAGTACGGCCGCCCGTTCCGGATCGAACGTCAGCAGATTGCGTACCGCGTCCGCCTGGAAGGCCGCTCCGGCGAGGGTCGGTCCGAGCCCGTCGTGCAGATCGCGGCGGATCCGGCGCCGCTCCTCCTCGCGTGCGGCCACGATCCGCTCCCGGGAGTGCTGCAACTGCCGGGTGAGGTCGGTGGCGTGGAGCGCGGCGGCCAGTGGTACGGCGAGCAGTTCGAGTACGGCGAGGTCGGCGGGTGTTGGTTGTTGTTCGCCGGGGCGCAGTCCGATCACCAGGGCGCCTACGGTCCGGCCGTCGTAGTCGAGCGGTATGGCGTGAATGCGTTCGCCCGGCTCGCCCCAACTGCCGTCCGTCACGCCCGACTTCGACTCCACGCACACGTACGGCAGCCGCAGTGCCTCGCCGACCGCCTCGGGGATCGCGTTTACTCCGGTGCCGGCCAGCCGTTCGCCGATGCGGGAGACCGCGCGCACCGGGTCGTGCCGGTCGCCGTACAGGGCGTGGTCGACCGTGCGCTGGAGGAGGCGGCGGGCGGGAGCGAAGGCGAGGGCCAGGGTGACGGTGATCAACGCCGGGCCGAGAAGGGCGGGGTCGGGGTTGAGGAGGGCCTGTACGGAGGTGACGAGGCCGACGTAGGTGACGATCACGCCGACCGTGAGGGTGCCGTAGAGGAGGCTGCGGGAGACGACCAGGCGGATGTCGAGGAGTTCCTCGCGGACCACGGCGATCATGATGGCGGTGGGCAGGAACAGGGTGCAGCACGAGGTGTAGACGGCCGGGAAGCCGAGGATCTGGAGGGCCACGCTCAGTGCCAGCGGGAGCATGCCCGCTATGAGCCACAGGAGTCGGCGGCGGTCCTGTTCGCCGCCGCGCCGGTAGCGGACGGCCATCACGGCGAACACGGCGGCCAGTACCAGGCAGGCCTTGGCGGTCTCGACGTCCCGCAGGACGGGCATCCAGCCGGCCGGCACCGGGAGGTAGGAGGGCTGTGCGGGCGTGCCGCGGAACAGGCCCCAGTCGTCCCGCGCCCAGATCGCGAAGTCCAGGGGGGAGGACAGGAGTTGGGCGGCCAGCGCCCAGCGCCAGCGGCGGTCGGGCAGCCGGCCGTCGGGGAACAGGAAGAACACCAGCACGAACGCCGTGGAGCTGCCGAGGATCCAGGTGTGGCGGCCGACGGTCGTGACCGCGTGCAGGACGTCGGGTGGCCAGCCCAGCCTCAGTCCCTCGACGGCCAGTCCGATCGACATGCCGGTGAACGCGTGGCCCAGACCGTAGGCGATCAGCAGCCAGCCGATGGGGTTGCGGGGGCGGTGCAGCGCGATCACCGTGCCGCAGACCGGATAGGCGAGGCCGACCGCCAGGTCGACGACCATGTCGTAGTGGACCAGGTCCGCGACGGGGACGTCGGCCACCGCCAACGCGGCTGCCCCGACGGCCACTTGGAGTGCCGCCAGCCCCAACAGCGCGTACGCGGCGGCCGTGTGGGGCCGGGTGCGGGTGCGCCCGTCGCGGTCGTCCATGCGTCCCATCGTGGGGGCCCGGCACCCGGGTGTCATGGGAACGCTTCCCGGACCACCCGGGAGAGGTCCCCGGCGTTGCCCGGCGGCTTCCCCTCAACTCCCGGCCGCCGTCGCCGTGATGCTCGTAGCAGCGGAACGGCGGGCGCACCGCCGGGCTGGACGACAGGAAGCAACGGGGGAAACGCCATGTTGTCAACGAAGCGGCGCCTGACGGGTGTTGTGCTGGGATCCGTGCTCGCTCTCGGTGGTACGGCGGCGGTGCCGGCCGCCGCGCAGACACCGGCGCGGGCCGGGTGCGGTATCGCGGTGAACGAGCCGCACATCTACCAGCGTTGGAGCGCGCTCGGCGGGGGCGGTGGGTGGCTGGGCTGTCCGACCAGCTACACCAAGGACGTGTACCTGAACGGCGCCTACGCCGGGAAGCGCCAGTACTTCACCTACGGCACCGCCACCTGGTCGCCGCGCCAGGGCTCGAACATGGTCGTCGCCGCGTGGGAGGACCGCGGCTACGCCTACTTCAACTGGGGTACGACGGCTCCGGAGCACCACTACGACTCGTTCCTGGTCCGCTGGACGAGTGCCTCCGACCCCGGGGGTACCCAGCGGGAGTTCGGCGGGGGGACGGGCGGACGGATCCGGGTGCGGGAGCAGAACACCGGAGCCTATGTCTTCGTCGTCGAGGGCTGTGACATCGGCGTCTTCGGGCACAGCTGCAAGCAGGGCTGGACGCTGAGGGCGAGCACGCCCAACTGACCATCACCTCGGGGGGAATGGGCTGGAGGGGGTGCGTTCACCTCTTCCAGCCCATTCGTTGTGCTACAGGTACTTCTTCAACTCCCGGCGGGCGAGAGACCGTTGGTGCACCTCGTCCGGGCCGTCGGCCAGCATCAATGTGCGGGCGCTCGCGTACAGCTCCGCCAGCGGGAAGTCCTGGCTGACACCGCCCGCGCCGTGCAGCTGGATCGCCTTGTCGAGGATGCCGACGACCGTGCGGGGCGTGGCGATCTTGATGGCCTGGATCTCCGCGTGGGCGCCCTTGTTGCCGACGGTGTCCATCATCCAGGCCGTCTTCAGGACCAGCAGCCGCAGTTGCTCGACGGCTACCCGGGCGTCCGCGATCCAGTTGTGGACGACGCCCTGTTGGGCGAGTGCCTTGCCGAACGCGACGCGGGAGACGGCCCGTTGGCACATCAGCTCGATCGCCCGCTCGGCCATGCCGATCAGCCGCATGCAGTGGTGGATACGGCCCGGGCCCAGTCGCGCCTGGGCGATGGCGAAGCCGCCGCCCTCCTCGCCGATCAGGTTCGTCGCCGGCACGCGCGCGTGGTCGAAGACCACCTCGGCGTGGCCGCCGTGCGAGTGGTCCTCGTAGCCGAAGACCTGCATCGCGCGCTTGACCGTGACGCCGGGAGTGTCGCGCGGGACCAGGATCATCGACTGCTGGCGGCGGATGTCGGGCCCGTTCGGGTCTGTCTTGCCCATCACGATGAAGATCTTGCAGTCCGGGTTCATCGCCCCGGAGATGTACCACTTGCGGCCCGTGACGACGTAGTCGTCGCCGTCCCGCTCGATGAGCGTGGTGATGTTGGTGGCGTCCGAGGAGGCCACCTCGGGTTCCGTCATCGCGAATGCCGAGCGGATCTCGCCTGCCAGCAGCGGCTCCAGCCATTGCTTTTTCTGTTGTTCGTCGCCGAACTGGTGCAGCACCTCCATGTTGCCGGTGTCCGGCGCCGCGCAGTTCAGCGCGGTGGGCGCCAAGTGCGGGGAGCGGCCGGTGATTTCGGCGAGGGGGGCGTACTGGAGGTTGGTCAGGCCGGCGCCGTACTCGGCGTCCGGGAGGAACAGGTTCCAGAGGCCCTGGGTGCGGGCTTCTGCTTTCAACTCTCCTACTACCGCGGGGGTGTCCCAGGGGGAGGCGAGTCGGGCGCGTTGCTCCTCCGCCACCGGTTCGGCCGGGTAGACGTAGTCGTCCATGAAGGCCAGGAGCTTGGCGCGCAGTTCCTCGGTGTGTGCGTCGAACGCGAAGTCCATGGTGGATCAGCCTTCCTGAAGGGTGGTCAGGCCGTGCTCGATGAAGACGGGGACCAGCTCGCCGATGCGGTCGAAGCCTCGGCCGACCGTCTGGCCCAGGGTGTAGCGGTAGTGGATGCCCTCCAGGATCACGGCGAGCTTGAACCACGCGAACGCCGTGTACCAGGCGACCGACGACACGTCGCGCCCCGAGCGCGCGGCGTACCGCTCGACCAGCTCGGCCGGTGCGGGGTGGCCGGGGGCCGAAGCGGTGGTGGAGATCGGGGAGTTGGGCAGTTCCAGCGGGATGCTGTACATCACCAGCAGGCCCAGGTCCGTGAGGGGGTCGCCGAGTGTCGACATCTCCCAGTCGAGGATCGCCTTGATCTTGTCGTCCTTGCCGATGAGGACGTTGTCCAGGCGGTAGTCGCCGTGTACGACCGTGGGGGTGGGGGAGGTGGGGAGTCGGCGGCCGAGTGCCGCGTGCAGCTCCTCGACGCCGGGCAGCTCGCGGTTGCGGGATGCCGCCAACTGCTTGCCCCAGCGGCGGAGTTGGCGGTCCAGGAAGCCCTCGGGGCGGCCGAAGTCCGCGAGGCCGACCTCGGTGGGGTCCACCGCGTGCAACTCGACCAGGGTGTCGACCAGTTCGAGGACCGCGCCCCGGGTCCGCTCCGGGCCGAGCGGGAGCAGTTCGTCGGCGGTGCGGTACGGGGTGCCCTCGACGAACTCCATGACGTAGAAGGGCGCGCCGAGCACGTCGTCGTCCTCGCAGAGGAGTACGGGGTTCGGCACCGGTACGTCGGTGGGGTGGAGGGCGCTGATCACCCGGTGCTCGCGCTTCATGTCGTGCGCGGTGGCCAGGACGTGGCCCAGCGGGGGGCGTCGTACGACCCACTTGGTGGTGGAGTCGGTGACCGCGTAGGTGAGGTTCGACCGTCCGCCCTCGATCAGCCGGCCGGACAGGGGGCCGGTGACCAGACCGGGCCGCTCGCGGTCGAGCAGACCGCGCAGCCGGTCGAGATCGAGTCCGGGCGGGTGGTCGGGGCTCATACATCACTCCTGTGAATGGACGAACGGGTCGCACACCATCATGCCGACCGGTCGGTATGTCGTCCAGTGGGGGAGCGAAACGTGACCGGGGCCACGAGGGGTCATGAAGGGCCACGATAGGCCGACAGCTCCCCGCGTGGGGCGGCGGGGAGCTGTGTGGGACGCGTTCAGGCCGAGCGGGTCGGCTCAGTGGTCGTCCCAGTGGCCGTCGTGCAGGGCGTGGCGGTGGCCGTCGTGGACGTAGTCGACGTGGTCGCCGTGCAGCACGCTGTCGTGGCCGCAGTCCTGGCCGTGCTGGTGGGTGTGCTCCTGGTGGGCGACGTGGCCGCCCGGCTCGCACTCGTCCCAGTGGCCGCCGTGCTCGCGGTGCAGGTGACCGTCGTGCGCGTAGTCGACGTGGTCGCCGTGCGGGACCGGGGCGTGGCCGCAGTCCGGGCCGTGGGTGTGGGTGTGCGCGGAGTGCTCCAGGTGCAGGGTGGTCATGGTGCTCGCCTTCGGAAGTGCGGTCGATGCCGTCGCACAGGCTGCCATGTGAACGCCGCATATCTGGTCATTCCGGTCGCGTGGCGCCGGTGGTGGGTGTCGGGGGCGTGGCGGTACGGCGAGCCCGCCGCGGTTGCGCCCCTCTGGTGTTGTCACAGTGGACGGCGTTGGGACCAGCTAAGCGGCGGGCTCGCCGTACCGCCACGCCCCACTCCCGTTTCGTTGGCGGCTGCGGGTGCGTGGTCCATCCCTGTCGTTCAGTAGACGAGTACCGCCGCGCATACCGCCACGGCCACCGTGCACAGCACTGCCGCCGTGGCGTGTCGGGGGGCGAGGGGTGGGGGTGGTCCGCCTGCTGCGAGTGTGGTGATGCGGCGGTGGGCCACGGTCAGGAAGCCGAGCCAGAGTGCGCAGCAGAGGGAGCAGATGATGACGCCTTCCGCGCTGACTCCGTTGTGCAGTGCCGCCTTTACGGCGAGGACCGCGGCCACCGTGCTCGACAGGGTTGTGCGGCGCCAGGCCAGGCGGGTGCGTTCGGGTTGCAGGCCCGGGTCGCGGTCCGGGGGGCCGGTCATCCTTCCCATCCGGCCAGTACGACGATGACCATTGCTACGGCTACGATCGCCACCGCGATGCTGAGCAGTGCGGGGAAACGGGATACGGGCAGGTCCTTGCCCTGGCGCATCGCCCGTTCGCAGCGGACCCAGTGGTTGACCGCGCGCAATGAGCACAGGACGCCCGCCGCGAGGAGTGCGAGGGCCAGGCCTACGCGCCAGGCCCAGCGCAGGTCCGGCAGGAACTGGTCTACCGCGAAGCCTCCGCCGATCAGTGCGAGCGCGGTGCGCAGCCAGGCCAGGAAGGTGCGTTCGTTGGCCAGCGAGAAGCGGTAGTCGGGGGTGCCGCCCTCCTCGCTGATCTCCTGAGGCGCGAACCACAGCCGGACGTTCCGTGCGAAATCGATCACGGGAGCGAGCCTATCCGGCCGTCTTGGAGTGGTACTCCTTGAGTCGCTCGTAGGCTGCCAGGCCGTCCGGTACCCATTCCCGCTCGTGCAGGCGCCGTACGATCTCGCCCTCCTCCAGGAAGGCGTGCCAGTCGACCTCCTCTACCTGGGGGCTGACCGGGAGGTCGCAGCGCACCTCGTAGACCGCCGACCACCAGGTCTGGCCGGCGCCGTCGTCGTAGAGGAATTTGAAGAGGAAGCCTGGTTGGGGGAGGCCGGTGACGCCGAGTTCCTCTTCTGCCTCGCGCAGGGCCGCTTCGTCGTAGGACTCGCCCGCGCCCACTACTCCGCCTACGAACATGTCGTAGAGGGAGGGGAAGACCAGTTTGGTGGGGGTTCGGCGGTGGACGAAGACGCGGCCCTGGGCGTCTCGGGTCTGGATGAAGACCGCGCGGTGGCGTAGGCCCCGGGCGTAGGCCTCGCCTCTCGGGGATTGGGCGATGACCTGGTCGTGCTCGTCGACGATGTCCAGGATTTCGTCTGCTGCGCTCATGGCCCCATCCAAACAGAGGAGAGGAAGGGGTCAGCGGGGCTGGAGGTTGAGGGCCGGCTGCGGTTTCGTCGTGCCGCTCGGCATGGCGGGGTGCATGCCCAGGAGCAGGATGCCTACGACGATTCCGGCCAGGCCGACCGCCTCCCAGGCCAGTGCGCCGGTGTCGGTGCGCAACCGGTCGCCCAGGAAGCCCACCCCGCAGATGATCCCGGCCAGTGGCTGGGCCGCGGTGAGGGCGGGGAGCGACATGCGGAGGGGGGCCGTTTCGAATGCGCTCTGGACCAAGACCAGGCCGGTTACGCCGAGCGCCAGTACGCCGTACGGCTGCCAGCCGGTCACTAGTTCGGTGAGGCCGCCCTCCGTGAAGCGCTGGCCGCTGACCCTGGTCAGCGCGTCCTGGACGCCGTAGAGCAGGCCGGCGGCCAGGGCGAGGAGGACCGGGGCCGCGCTGAGGCGGGAGCGTTTGGCGTAGGTCGTGAGGAGGAGGGCGAGGCCCACCATCGCGCCGATGATCAGCCAGTGGCGGAAGGGGTCCGTCACTGGCGTGCCGCTGCGTGGTTCGCCCGCGACGATGAACGTCGTGACACCGCCGGCCAGGAGTGCGAGGCCCGTCCAGCCCTGGCGGCCCAGGGGTTGTCTCGTCTGCTTGCGGGAGAGGGCCAGGGCGAACAGGAGGTTCGTCGCGAGGAGCGGTTCGACCAGGGAGACCTCGCCCTGGGACAGGGCTATCGCGCCCAGCACCATGCCCGCGACCATCAGGGCGATGCCGCCGAGCCAGCGCGGCACCCTCATGAGGTCGAGGAGCAGTCTGGGGGAAAGGAAGTCGCTCAGGGGTGCCTGCTGGGCCGCGTTCTGCTGGAGTACGAACCCGAAGCCGAGGCAACAGGCCGCGCTCACCGAGAGCATCAGAACCAGAACCGACACGCTGCGTACCTCGATCGTTGGGCCGGGCTACGGGATGCGTTGGGGCGACTGTAGCGCCCCGGGGTCCGGCGTGCCCCTGGAAGTTCCCGGAAGCGGGACCGTGCTGCCATGGTCCGCCGCCGCGCGCCCGAGCGCCATGGCGTACGACACATCGGTTACCCGTGAACGCTTGGGAGCGTACCGTCCCGGGTAGGGGTTGTGGCCACAAGTGCCTTTTGCGTGAAGGTAGTTGACAGGAGTAACAGGCGTTCGGCACTTGACGTGAAGTGTTGGCTGGGGGTTTGCTGTGCGTGATCGGCCGATAGCGTGCCGATGTCCCGCAGCGTCGCGTGAGGATCGTGAGGAACTCCCGGGTGTCACCGCCCCCGCCACCCCTCGGACGCCGCCACAAACGAGCGGCCCAGGCATTCGACGCCGCCCTCGACGACGGAGAACTCGTCGCCGCGCGCGCCGCGTTGGCCCAGGGACGCTGGCAGGCGGTGCGCGGGCTGCTCGCCCAGACTGGCGACGAGTGGGATCTGCGCGCCCACCGGGTGACCGTCCTCGCCCTGGAGTCCTACACCGCCGCCTGGGCCCGTGACTGGCTGCTCGCCGAGCCCGAGTCCGCCGACGCCTCCGTCCTGCTCGCCGTCGCCCTCGTCCAGCGTGTGCTGGCGGGCAAGGAGAAGCCCGTCCGCGCCCGCGAGGCCTGCCGTACGGCGGCGGCCCGTGTGCCCGCCGATCCGACGCCCTGGCTCGGATTGCTCCTCCTGGAGCACAGCCTCGGCACCGACGAGGGCGTCGTCCAGCTCTTCGACGAGGTCCGGCACCGGCACGCCGACCATCACCACGCCCACCACCTGATGGTGGCCAGGCTGGCCGAGCGGCGGGCCACCGCGGGCCTCGACCCGCTGCACGAGGTCTACGACTTCGCCTACTGGGCCGCCGAACAGGCCCCGGCCGACTCCCCGCTCGCCATCCTGCCGGTCGTCGCGCACGCCGAGCGCTACCGCGTGCTGGCCGCCGCCGGCCTGGAACCCGCCGACCCGGCCGCCTCCGGGCACTGGGCGGGACGCCGGGCCCGGCAGGTGATGAAGGCCGCCTTCGACTGGTGGCTGGAGTGGGAGCACGAGGGCCATCCGCGCCGCCTGGTCGACCTCAACTTCCTTGCCCACGCGAAGTATTGCGAGGGTCGCAGCGCCGAGGCCGCCGCCCTCTTCCACCGCATCGGGGACCACCCGACCCCGGCCCCCTGGTCCTACCCGGACCGAGACCCGCTCACCGCTTTCCGCACCGCGCGCGACCACGCGCTCGGTACGACGTAACGCCCCCGTACGGACGTATTCGTATCAACGCGCACGTATCAACGCCTTCGTAGCGACCCCGAAAGGACGTTCCCGCCATGACGACGGGCAGTTCCAGTACGAGCAGCGCCACCGCGGACGGCGGCGGCAGCGGCATCAGCACGTTCAGAGGGCAGGAGCGTGCCCTGCGCGCCGACCGCCTCGGCACGGGGGGTCTGCTGCTCTCCGTGCTCGCGGCGACCGCGCCCCTCATGGTGGTCGCGGGTGTCATGCCCACCACATTCGCGGTGATGGGCATCGAAGGGCAGCCGCTGCTTTTCGTTCTCCTCGGCGTTGTCCTGGTCCTGTTCAGCGTCGGCTACGCCGAGATGAGCCGGCACGTCCACAACGCCGGTGCCTTCTACGCCTATATCTCCCGGGGTCTCGGCGGCACCGCCGGTGCGAGCGCGGCCCTGGTGGCGCTCGTCGCGTACAACGCCCTCCAGGTCGGCATCTACGGCATCTTCGGCTTCGAGGTCTCCGGGCTCTTCTCCACCTACGCCGACCTCCAAGTGGCCTGGTGGATACCGGCGTTGGTCGCCGTGGTCGTTGTCGGCGGGCTGGGCTGGCTGAAGATCGACGTCAACGCGCGTGTGCTCGGCGTGCTGCTGATCGTCGAGGTCGCGCTCGTCGTCATTTTTGACATCGCGGCCGTCGCCGACCCGGCCAAGGAGGGACTGTCCCTGCACGCCTTCAACCCCGACACCCTCAGCGGCGCCGGCGTCGGCACCGCCCTGTGCTTCTGCATCGCCGCCTTCCTCGGCTTCGAACAGGCCCCGGTGTACGCCGAGGAGACCAGCCGCCCGCACATCCTGGTGCCGCGCGTGATGTTCCTGGCCGTCAGCGGCGTCGCCGTCTTCTTCGCGCTGAGTTGCTGGGCGATCACTGTCGCGACCGGGCCCTCCCAGGTCGTCGGTGTGTCCCAGAAGCAGAGCGCGGGTCTGCTCTTCTATCTGACCGAGTCCCGGCTCGGCGGCACCTTCACCGACGTGCTCCACGTCCTGTTCGTCACCGGCATGTTCGCGGCCATGCTCAGCTTCCACAACGTCGTCGCCCGCTACGCCTTCGCCATGGGCCGCGAGGGCCTGCTGCCGTCCGCCTTCGGCCGTACGACGGGCTCCAGCGGCGCCCCCGGCACCGGCTCGCTGCTCCAGACCGCCGTCTCCGCCGTGATCGTCATCGTCTTCGCGGTCGCCGACGACAAGCCGACCGGCGACCCGACCGAACCGGTCCTGCACCTGTTCACCTGGTTCGGCAACATCGGCGCCCTCGGCGTGATCCTGCTGATGGCCGCTGCCTCTCTGTCGGTGATCGTCTTCTTCGCCCGCCGCGGCTCCGCCGGTGCCCAGGCCTGGCGGCTGGTCACCTCCGCGCTGTCCGGCATCGCGCTGGTCGTGATCGCCGTCTACACCGTCAAGGACTTCGACGTCCTGGTCGGCGCGGGCCCCGGCTCGTCCCTGAGCTGGATCCTGCCCGGCATCGTCGGCCTCGCCCTGCTCGTCGGCCTGGCCCAGGGGCTGTTCCTGCGCGCCCGCAACCCCGAGGCACACGCCCGCATCGGGCTCGGCAACGAGGCGTTCCAGCTGGACAAGGCGGCCACGGAGGCGCCGTAGGAACCTGTGGCCGAGCTGTCGTTGCTGAGAAGCACGTAAGAAGTGGTTACGGAAGTCTGACGAGCATCCGCGATCCCTGGCCGCGCCGGGGTCGCGGGTGTTCGAATGAATGCGTGAACTCCGAACCAACCGAGTCGCCCGAGCCACCCGGGGAGGAGAAGGAAGCGCAGGGCCGGCCCATCGGCCGCCGTGTCCTTCTCGGCACCCTTGGCCTGGGCGCCCTCGGTGTCGTGTCCGCGCCTGTTCTGCAGAAGGGTATGGACGGGTTCCTGGGCGCCGTCTCCGGCAAGGACCCCACGGGACTGACCGGACTGCTCCCGAACGGCGGCGGCTTCCGCTACTACTCCGTCACCGCGTCCGTGCCGAACCGGAACGCCCAGAACTACCGGCTGACCGTCGACGGCCTGGTCGACAAGCCGGCCACCTACACCCTGGCCGACCTGCGCGCGATGCCGCAGACCCGGCTGGTCAAGGACGTCCAGTGCGTCACCGGCTGGCGGGTCCCCGGGACGCCCTTCGAGGGGGTGCGACTGTCCCGGCTGCTGGACGCCGCGGGAGTGCGCGCCAAGGCCGGGGCGGTCCGCTTCACCTGCTTCGACGGCGCCTACACGGAGAGCCTCACCCTCGACCAGGCCCGGCGCTCCGACATCCTGGTCGCGCTGCGCATGCAGGACAAACCCCTGGGCCACGACCACGGCGGCCCCGTCCGCCTCTACGTCGCCCCCATGTACTTCTACAAGTCCGCGAAGTGGCTCTCCGGCATCACGGTCACCGAGCACGTGAAGCCCGGCTACTGGGAGGACCGGGGCTACGACGTTGACGCCTGGGTCGGCAAGTCGAACGGACGCGACGATGACCCTACGAGCTGAAGCCCACGCCCCCGCCACGGAGCCCTCGTCCAGCGTCCGCCGCTTCGGCCGCACCGAGCGCTGGGTGCACCGGACCACGGCCGCGCTGATGGGCATCTGCGTGGCCACCGCGGCCTGCCTCTACATCCCGGAGTTCGCCGAACTCGTCGGCCGCCGCCAACTCGTCGTCCGCATCCACGAGTTGGCCGGTGTCGCGCTTCCCGTACCCGTCCTCTTCGGCCTCTTCTCCCGGGGCTTCCGCGTCAACCTCGGCTTCCTCAACCGCTTCGGCCCGCACGACCGGGTCTGGCTGCGCGGCGCCCTGATGCGCGACAAACGCCGCTCGGCCCGCCCGGCCGACAAGTTCAACGCCGGCCAGAAGATCTACGCCAACTGGATCGCCGGCGCCAGCCTGGTGATGCTCGGCACGGGTTTGATGATGTGGTTCACCCACCTCACCCCGATCATGTGGCGCACCAGCGCGACCTTCGTCCACGACTGGCTCGCCCTCACCATCGGCATCGTGCTGGGCGGCCACATCGGCATGGCGCTCGGCGACCCGGAGGCGCGGGCGGGACTGCGTACGGGGAAGGTGAGCAGGGAGTGGGCCAAGCGGGAACATCCGCTGTGGAAGCCGTAGGGGGAGAGGGAGTTGATTCCTCGGGGGCTCTGGTTTCGGGCGGCCTGCGGCTGCGGGGTGGTGGGGCTGGCCAGGGGTGAGCGCCCCTGTGCCGGGAACGGCCGGTCCGAGGCGCCGAGGGCGGTGAGGAGGCCGAGTGCCGGCATCGGTCGTAGACGCTCCGCGTCGACTCCCTCCTCCGCCTTGTGCGGTGCCACTGCTGTCCTCCGACCTGATCCGCCGGACAGGCCCGGGGCCCCGGACCGGGGCGGCGGCGTTCACCGCCCCGGTCCGATGACCCCGCTCAGTCTCCGAAGTCCAGCAGCACCTTGCAGGACCGGCTCCGGTCCGCCGCCAGGGCGAATGCCGACTCCGCGTCGCGGACGGGTACCACCGAGCTGACGAGCGCGTCGAACGACGGCTCCACCGCGAGGAGTTGGAGGGCGTCGTCGAACTCCGTGTCGAAGCGGAACGCGCCCCGCAGCTCGATCTCCCGGCTGACGACCAGATTCCCCGCGAAGGGACTCTGTCCCGGCGGCAGCATCCCGAGCTGCACGACCACTCCGCCCCGGCGCACCAGCCGGAGACAGGTGTCGAGTCCGGCCGCCACCCCGGACGCCTCGATGGCCACGTCGACCTCGGACGGCCACCCGGCGTCGTCCGGATCATCGGCCCGTACGGCGGTGTCGGCACCGGCCGCCGTCGCGTAACTCAGCGCCGCCGGAAGGAGATCGGTGACCGTGACGTGTGCCGCGCCGGCCGCCTTCGCCGCCGCGACGACCAGACAGCCGATCGGTCCCGCACCGGTGACCAGCACCCGGCGTCCGGCCACGTCCCCGGCCCGGCGTACGGCGTGCAGGGCGACGGAGAGCGGTTCGGCAAGGGCGGCCCGGCGCAGGTCGAGGCCCGCCGGGACCGGCCTCAACTGGTCTGCGGGGACGGTGACTTGGGCCGCGAAACCGCCCTGTACGTGCGGGAAGCGGGCCGCGCTGCCCAGATACGCGGTGTCCCGGCAGACGTTGCGCCGGCCGTCCGCGCACTCGGGGCAGACCCCGCACGGAGTGGCCGGGTGCACCGCAACCGCCGTACCGGGGGCGGGACCTGAGCCTTCGGGGCCGTAGGACAGGACCGTGCCGACGACCTCGTGGCCGAGCAGCATCGGTTCCTTGAGGCGGAAGTCGCCGACGCCGCCGTGGCGCCAGTAGTGGAGGTCGGAGCCGCAGACGCCGCCGTAGCGGACGGCGACCAGGGCCTGGCCTGGGCCGGGCTCCGGGACCGTCAACTCCTCGACCCTCAGGTCGTCCTGACCATGAATCACACAACCCAGCATGTTCCGGACTCCCGTTCTCTACAGCACGCTCGTCATACCGCCGTCGACGTACAGCACCTGTCCGCTCACGAAGTCCGCGGCGGGGGAGGCCAGGAACAGCACTCCGCCGACCAGGTCCCGTGTGGTGCCCCAGCGTCCGGCCGGGGTCCGCTTGCGCACCCAGGCGCTGAACTCCTCGTCCTGGACGAGAGGTTGGGTCAGTTCCGTCTCGATGTAGCCGGGGCCCAGGCCGTTGACCTGGACGCCGGACGGGCCCCAGTCGGCGCACATGCCCTTGGTGAGCATCTTCAACGCGCCCTTGGTGGCCGCGTACGGCGCGATGCCCGGGCGGACCACCTCGCTCTGCAACGAGCAGATGTTGATGATCTTCCCGTGGCCGCGTTCCGTCATCCGCCGGGCCGCCTCACGGCCGACCAGGAACGCGCTGGTGAGGTTGGTGTCGATGATCCGGTGCCAGTCGGAGTCGGTGAACTCCAGCAGCGGGGCGCGCAGTTGCATGCCCGCGTTGTTGACCAGGATGTCCAGCGGGCCGACCCGGTCTTCGACGTCCTTGATTCCGGCGGCTACTGACGGACCGTCGGTCACGTCGAAGGCCGCCGTGTGGACGTCGCCGGAGAGCTCGGCGGCGGCCTTGGTGAGGCGTTCGCCGTCCCGTCCGTTCAGGACGACCGTGCAGCCGGCCTCCAACAGGCCCTGCGCGAGGGCGAGTCCGATGCCCCGGCTGGAGCCGGTGACCAGGGCCGTACGGCCGCTGATGTCGAAGAGAGGATGACTCATTCCCGTACCCCTAGATCACGAGCGAGAGGAGGAGGACCAGGCCGCCGGCGACCACCGAGATGATCGTCTCCATGACGGACCAGGTCTTGAGGGTCTGGCCGACGCTCAGGCCGAAGTACTCCTTCACCAGCCAGAATCCGGCGTCGTTGACATGGCTGAAGAAGACCGAGCCCGCGCCGATCGCCAGCACGAGGAGGGCGGTGTGGGTCGAGGACATGTCGGCGGCCAGCGGGGCGACCAGACCGGCCGCCGAGATCGTGGCCACCGTCGCCGAACCGGTCGCCAGCCGGATCGCCACCGCGATCAGCCAGGCCAGCAGGAGCGCCGGGATCGACCAGTCCTTGGAGATGTCCAGGATCATCTGGCCGACGCCGGAGTCGATCAGCGTCTGCTTGAAGCCGCCGCCCGCGCCGACGATGAGCAGGATGCCCGCGATCGGCATCAGGCCCTTCTCGACGGTCGAGGACAGCCGTTCCTTGGTGAAGCCGGCCGGGCGGCCCAGCGTGAACATGCCGACGATGACGGCCGCGAGCAGTGCGATCAGTGGGGAGCCGATGACGTCGAAGACGCGCTGCACGGTGTGCGTGGGGTCGTCCACGACGATGTCCACCAGCGCCTTGGAGAGCATCAGCACGACCGGCAGCAGGATCGTGGCGAGGGTCGCGCCGAAGCCGGGACGGTTCTCCAGGTCCTCGGAGGGGCGCTGCGGGAGCATCCGCTCGGGGGCCTGTACGTCCACCCAGCGGGCCGCGACCTTCGAGAACAGCGGGCCCGCGATGATCACGGTCGGGATCGCGACCAGCACGCCGAGCGCGAGGGTCAGACCGAGGTTGGCCTTGACGGCGTCGACGGCGACCAGCGGCCCCGGGTGCGGCGGAATGAGCCCGTGCATGACCGACAGACCGGCCAGCGCCGGGATACCGATGCGCATGAGGGAGTAGTTGCCGCGCTTGGCGACCATCAGCACGACCGGGATCAGCAGCACGATGCCGACCTCGAAGAACAGCGGCAGCCCGATCACCGAGGCGATCAGCACCATCGCCCACGGCATCGACCGGGGGCTCGCCTTCGCGAGGATCGTGTCGACGATCTGGTCCGCGCCGCCGGAGTCGGCGAGCAGCTTGCCGAGGATCGCGCCCAGCGCGATCAGCACACCCACACCGGCGACCGTCGAACCGAGCCCGGTGGTGAAGCTGGTGATGGCCTTGTCCAGCGGCGCCCCGGCGAACGCGCCGAGCGCGAGCGAGCCGATGGTCAGCGCCAGGAAGGCGTGCATCTTGAACTTGGTGATGAGCAGGACGATGACGGCGATGCCCGCCAGTACGGCGATGCCCAGCTGAGCGTGGCCGGCCGACGTGATGGGCTCGACCGGGTCTGCTGCCAGCAACTCGACGCTGAGTCTGGTCACGGTGGATTCCTTGCGGATACGGGGAGGGATTGGGGGTGTCAGACGGTGGGCTCGGGGACCTGCTCCAGCGCGGTCGTCGCCCGCTCGGCGATCTGCTCCGGGCCGCCGCTGACGTCCACGGCGACACCCGCCTCGTCCGGCTCCAGCGGCTGGAGCGTGGCGAACTGCGAGTCGAGCAGCGCGGTCGGCATGAAGTGGCCGTGCCGGTGCGCCATCCGGTCCTCGATGAGCGCGCGGTCGCCGGTGAGGTGCACGAAGACGACCCCGGGGGCGGCGGCCCGCAGCCGGTCGCGGTACGACCGCTTCAGCGCCGAGCTGCTGATCACCCCGCCGAGCCCCGCGCGCCCGTGCGCCCAGGAACCGATGGCGTCCAGCCAGGGCCACCGGTCTCTCTCTCTCTCTCTCTCTCTCTCTCTCTCTCTCTCTCTCTCTCTCTCTCTCCTCTCTCTCTCTCTCTCTCTCTCTCTCTCTCTCTCTCTCTCTCTCTCTCTCTCTCTCTCTCTCTCTCTCTCTCTCTCTCTCTCTCTCTCTCTCTCTCTCTCTCTCTCTCTCTCTCTCTCTCTCTCTCTCTCTCTCTCTCTCTCTCTCTCTCTCTCTCTCTCTCTCTCTCTCTCTCTCTCTCTCTCTCTCTCTCTCTCTCTCTCTCTCTCTCTCTCTCTCTCTCTCTCTCTCTCTCTCTCTCTCTCTCTCTCTCTCTCTCTCTCTCTCTCTCTCTCTCTCTCTCTCTCTCTCTCTCTCTCTCTCTCTCTCTCTCTCTCTCTCTCTCTCTCTCTCTCTCTCTCTCTCTCTCTCTCTCTCTCTCTCTCTCTCTCTCTCTCTCTCTCTCTCTCTCTCTCTCTCTCTCTCTCTCTCTCTCTCTCTCTCTCTCTCTCTCTCTCTCTCTCTCTTCCTCGTCCGTCAGCGGGTGCCCGGCCGACATCTTGGCGATGTTGGCCTGCGGGTGGAAGTCGTCGCCCTCGGCGTACGGCACACCGAGCCGGGCCGCGAGCAGGGGACCGATGGTGGTCTTCCCGGTGCCCGCTACGCCCATCACCACGACGACATGGGGGGTACGCATCGCTGCCTCACTGTCTCCGTCGACACCTGATGTCGATCCCACTGAAACCGATTAGGTACGACGAATTCAAGAGTCTGTGACATATAAGTCTGACTTTTTGGTTCCGTGACGCGCCCCGTACGCTGAGTGCATGACCACTCCGGGCCGCGGGTTGCACGGCCGCGTACTCGACTCCCTCGGCCCCGCCATCACCGCGGGCGAGTACCCGCCGGGCAGCGTCCTGCGCACGGACGAGCTCGCCAAGGACTTCGAGGTGTCCCGCTCCGTGATGCGTGAGGCGGTCCGCGTCCTCGAATCCATGCACCTGGTCGAGTCCCGCCGCCGGGTCGGCGTCACCGTCCGCCCCAAGGCCGAGTGGAACGTCTACGACCCGCAGGTCATCCGCTGGCGCCTGGCCGGCGCGGACCGCCCGCAGCAGCTGCGCTCCCTCACGGTGCTGCGCTCCGCGGTCGAGCCGATCGCGGCGGGCCTGGCCGCCAAGTTCGCCACGGCGGAGCAGTGCGCGGAACTCACCGAGTGCGCGATCGGCATGGTGGCCAACTCACGCGGCCACAAACTGGAGGCCTACCTCGTCCATGACGTGGCCTTCCACCGGGTGATCCTCGCCGCCTCCGGCAACGAGATGTTCGCCCGCCTCGGCGACGTCGTCACCGAGGTCCTCGCCGGCCGCACCCACCACGAGGTCATGTTCGAGGACCCCGACCCGGCCGCCGTCACCCTCCACGTCCAGGTCGCGGAGGCGGTCCGCGAGGGCGACGCGGTCCGCGCGGAGACCCTGACCCGCGAGATCACGATCGGCGCACTTCAGGAACTCGACATCCTGGCGCCGTAGGCCTCAGTCCTCGATGAACTCCCCGTCGAGGTACACCCAGGCCCCGTCGACGCGCTCGAACCGACTCCGCTCGTGGATGGCCCCACCCCGGTAGGACGCCCGGAACGTCACGGTCCCCGCGGAGTGGAACGCCGACCCGCCGCTCGTGTCGAGGATCTCCAGCCCGGTCCATCGCATCCCCGGGTCGAGTTCGAGCGGTTCGGCCGGCCGCGTCCTCGGATGCCAACTGCGCAGCAGATACGGCCCGTCCAACCGCACGAAGGCGCTGTAGCGCGAGCGCATCAACGCCTCGGCGGTGGGGGCGGCGGCGGTGCCGGAGTGGTAGCGGCCGCAGCAGGTGTCGTAGGGGGTGGGGAGGCCGCAGGGGCAGGGGGTGGGTCGGGGCATGGGGACCATTGTGCCGGGGCTACGTTCGCGGGCGCTCGGGGGCGACACGGAGCGGCAGCCGGACGTAGTCGTCCTCGGGCAGCCTCACCTCCTTGTCACGGGTGAGAGTCGCGCAGGCCAGTAGTGGTAGCGGCTCGCCGCCCGGAGGGTCAGTGTCCTCGTACGCGGGTGCCGCGCCGATGAACTCCACGAGGAGGGCGCCGGTGATCCGACTTCCTATCTGCTGGACGAAGTTCGCCGGGAGCGTCCACTCGACTCCCTGGTGCAGGGTCCCGCCGGGGCTGTGGTGCACTCTCCTGACGAACCACTCCTCGTCCCGCATCTGGGGCGCACTGCGCGCCCTGAGGTGGGCCGCGGCGGACATCATCGCGTTGATCTCCGGAAAGCCGACCAGGTCCGCCGTGAGCTTGCCGGCGGCCTCCAGGACGGGCCTGGCCGCCCGCAGGTCCCTGGCCAGTGTGGTCCGCCACGCCCGTTCGTCCGCCACCGGCGGCAGGTGGTACACGACGGCCTGGACGTCCTTCACCCGCCAGCCGCTCATGGCCGGGAACAGCACCGTGACCGATACGGACGGCGCGTCGTCCCCCGTGTACCCGAGCGACCAGACGTAGAGGTATCCGGTGAAAGGGCGTGCGGTGTCCGATCTCGTGGCGAACATCTGCTCCAGCGGGACGGACTGCGGCTCGGTCTCCCCGTAGACCTCCAGCCACTCACCCGACTCCGCGAACCCCCGACTCCACGCGGCTGCCATGGAGCCACTTGATACTCCGTCAGTTCCCCACCCGCAATGGAACCGACGGCTCAGACCGCGATCCCCGTCTCCGCCGAAGGCATCGGCGGCAGTCGCGTCCCGTACACCCACGCCTCGAAGAGCTGGTCCAGCGGCTCGGAAGTGAACCGGGACGCGTGGGACGTGAACGTCGCTGTCGTCACTGTGCCGTTGCGGTGGACGCTTGCCCAGCTCCGGAGCATGCGGAAGAACGCGATGTCGCCCAGGGCGCAGCGCACCGCGTGGACGGTGACGCCGCCGCGTTCGTAGAGGCGGTCGTCGAACATGGACTTGCGGCCGGGGTCGGCGAGGCGCAGGTCCTGGGGGAGCGTGGAGAGCAACCGGTGTGCGGCGGCGGCGTGTTGGTGGGCCGTGCGGCCGCCGGAGCGCTCGGACCACAGCCACTCCGCGTACTTGGCGAGGCCCTCGTTCAGCCAGATGTGCCGCCAGTCGGCGATGGAGACGCTGTTGCCGAACCACTGGTGGGCCAGCTCGTGCGCGACCAGCCGTTCCGAACCCCGGGCCCCGTCCACGTGGTTGGCGCCGAACAGCGACAACCCCTGTGCCTCGACGGGGACATCGAGTTCCTCCTCGGTCACCACGACCGCGTACTCGTCGAAGGGGTACGGGCCGAAGAGGTCCTGGAAGAGTTCCATCATCGCGGGCTGGCGCGCGAAGTCCCTTGAGAATTCCGGGAGCAGGTCCGACGGGATGTGCCCGTGCTGCGGGACACCGCCGAGGCCCGGGTCGCCCAGCAGCACCGTCTGGTACTTGCCGATCGACAGGCCGACGAGGTAACTCGACGTCGGCGCCGACTGCTCGTACACCCAAGTGGTCGTAGAGGCCTTGGTCGTTCGGGTCAGGAGTCGGCCGCCCGCCACCACCGAGTACGCCGACGGCGTCGTGATCGAGATCTGGTACGACGCCTTGTCCGCGGGGCGGTCGTTGCACGGGTACCAGGACGGCGCCCCGATCGGCTGGCTCGCCACCAGCGCGCCGTCCGTCAGTTCCTCCCAGCCGAGGCCGCCCCAGGGGCTGGCGACCGGCTTGGGGTTGCCCGACCAGTGCACCTCCACGGTGAACGCGGCACCGGCCCGCAGCGGCTTCGCGGGCCGGATGCGCAGCCGGCCGCCGCGGTGCGTGTAGTGCGGCTGGCGGCCGTCCACCCGGATCCGGCCGATCTTGAAGTCGCCCAGGTTCAGCTGGAATTCGGGCAGCGGAGCACGGCCCGCGATGGCGTTGATACGCGCCGTGCCGGCGAGACGGTTCGGGCCGGGGCGGTAGTCCAGCGTTAGCTCATAGCGGTGCACCCGGTAGCGGGCATCGCCGTTTGCCGGGAAATACGGGTCCGGACCCGCCGCCTGCTGAACGGTCACTGCTGCGTCTGCTCCCTGCGCTGTGCTCGTATCTCGTACCCGTGCACCGCCCTCCGAAGCCGACGCCGCGTGACCTGTGTTCAGGATCGCCATGACTCGATCGGATTGCCCAGCCAGCGGGTGTCGTCCGGGACGGACTCCGCCGCCATCACGAGCGATGCGGGGCCCAGAGTGGTGCGCGCCCCGACCTCGCTGCCGGGCAGGACGATTCCGCCAGGACCCAGCGTCGCGCCCTCACGGAGGACCACAGTATCCGTCCGCAAGATCCGGTCGTGGAAGAGGTGGGTCTGGAGCACACAGCCGCGGTTCACCGTGGAGGCGTCCTCCAGGGTCACCAGGTCGGTCTCCGGCAGCCAGTAGCTCTCCACCCAGACGCCCCTGCCGATGTGCGCGCCGAGCCCGCGCAGCCAGGCCGTCAGTACCGGAGTACCCGGCACGGAACCGGCCAGCCACGGCACCGCGACGACCTCGACGAAGGTGTCCGCCAGCTCGTTGCGCCACACGTAACCGCTCCACAGCGGGTGCTCGGCACCGTGGTGCCGCCCCACGAGGGCCCACTTGGCCACGATCGAGATCAGCCCGGCGAGCGCGCCCACGGCCAGCAGCACGAGCCCCGACAGCAGCGGCGCCCACGCCCCCAGCGCGCACAGCGCGGCCACCGTCAGCAGGGCCAGCGCCGCCGAGCAGAACACCGGCACGATCCGGCACAGCTCCACCAGCCCGCGCGCCCACAGCAGCCGGGCCGGCGGGTCGTACGTCCGGCTCTGGTCGCCCCCGCTCGTGCTGCGCGGCAGCTTCACCGGCGGCAGCCCCAGGTACGACGTGCCCTTCTTCGCCTTCTTCGGCGTCGCCGACAGCACCCCGACGAGCCCGCCGTCCGGCACGCTCCGCCCGGGCGCGGTCATCCCGGAGTTCCCGAGGAACGCCCGCCGCCCGATCTCGGCCCGCCCGATGTGCACCCAGCCGCCACCGAGTTCGTACGGCGCGGTCAGCGTGTCGTCGGCCAGGAACGCGCCCTCACCGACGGTCGTCAGGCTCGGCAGCGCGAGCACGGTCGACACCTCGGCGCCCCGCCCGATCCGCATCCCGAGCAGCCGCAGCCACACCGGCGTGACCAGCCCGGCGTACAGCGGGAACAGGGTCTCGCGGGAGAGGTCCATCAGCTGTGTCACGGTCCACGCCTGCCAGCCGATGCGGCTGTGCGTGGGGTGCGTGCCCTCGCGCAGCCCGAGGCTGAGGAGCCGTACTCCGATCAGGATCAGCAGGGCGTACGTCAGTCCGAAGGCGAGCGTCGCCGGGACCAGGGCCAGGGACGCGCCCCGCAGGGCCGCGCCGAGACCGTCGCCCGGCGCCACGAACAGGCCGGTCACCAGCAGCGCGACCGCGCCCGCGACCACCGGGAGCATGGTGAGCGCGAAGCCCGTCATGCCGTACATCGCGCGCCAGTACGTGCCGCGCTGCGGGCGCTCCTTGGGCCAGTTGCGCTTGGCCTTGCCGAGCTTGACGGCGGGTGCGCCCGCCCAGCGCTGGCCGGTCGGGACCGTGCCGGTGACGGCCGAACCCGGCGCGACCTCGGCCCGCTTGCCCACCCGGGCGCCGGGGAACAGCATGCTGCGCGTGCCGACGACGGCGTGCGCGCCGACCTTGACCGGGCCGATCTCCAGACGGTCGCCGTCCAGCCAGTAGCCGGACAGGTCCACCTCGGACTCGACCGCGGCACCGCGGCCCAGCTTGAGCATGCCGGTGACCGGGGGGAGGGAGTGGAGGTCGACGTCCGGGCCGACCTTGGCGCCGAGGGCGCGTGCGTACCGCTCCAGCCAGGAGCCGGTCAGCGCGGTCGCGCCGCTGAACTCGGCCAGCCGCTCCGCCGCCCACAGCCGCAGGTGGACGCTCCCGCCACGGTCGTAGCGTCCGGGCTTCACGCCGCGCAGCAGCAGGCGTGCGCCGCCCGCGGCGATCGCGAGGCGGCCGGGCGGGCTGAAGAGGAGCAGCGCGCCTGCGGCGACCAGCCACCAGGAGGCGGTGGGCAGCCACGCGTAGCCGCCCAGTACGTTGCCGAGCGCGGCCAGGGCCACTGTCCAGCGCAGACCGGCGAGGGTGAACAGGGGGACCAGCGCGAGGAGTTGGATCACCTTGGCGCGGGTCGGGACCGGCGCGATCACACGCGCCGTGCCGTCGCCCTGCGCCGAGTCCTCCAGGTGCCGGGCCAGCTTGCGGAGGGTGGGCTGTTGGTAGATGTCGAGGACGGCCGCGCTCGGGTAGCGGGTGCGCAGCCGGGTGGTGAGCTGGGCGGCGGCCAGGCTGCCGCCGCCGATCGCGAAGAAGTCGTCGGAGGCGCTGCTCACGGGGATGCCCAGGACCTCGGCCCACTGCTCGGCGAGCCAGGCCTCCGTGCCGTAGAGCTGCTCCTTGGCGCCGCCGGTCTCCAGGCCTTCGAGCGGCCAGGGGAGCGCGTTGCGGTCGACCTTGCCGGAGGTGCGGGTCGGGAGGTCCTCGACCGGGGCGATCAACGGGACGAGGGCGGCGGGCAGTTCGGCCCGGAGCTTCTCGACGGCGGCGGCCTGGTCCCAGCCCTCCTGGGTGACGACATAGCCGACGAGAAGTTGGTTGCCGCTGCGGGCAGTTCGTACGGCGGCCGCCGCGCCCGCGACTCCGGGCAGTGCCTGGAGGGCGGCGTCCACCTCGCCCAACTCGATCCGGCGTCCGCCGAGTTTGATCTGCTCGTCTGCACGGCCGAGAAAGATCAGGCCCTCGGGCTCGGCCTTGACCAAGTCGCCGCTGCGGTACGCCCGTTCCCAGCCGAGCGATTCGAGGGGCGCGTACTTCTCCGCGTCCTTCTCGGGGTCGAGGTAGCGGGCGAGACCGACCCCGCCGATCACCAACTGGCCGCTGCCGCCCATCGGTACGGGCACCCCGGCCTCGTCGACGACGGCCAACTCCCAGCCGTTCAGCGGGAGTCCGATGCGGATCGGCTCGTCGCCGGTCATCAGGGAGGCGCAGGCCACGACGGTCGCCTCGGTCGGGCCGTAGGTGTTCCAGACCTCGCGGCCCTCGGTCACGAGGCGCTGCACGAGCTCGGGCGGGCAGGCCTCGCCGCCGAAGATCAGCAGGCGTACGTCGTTCAGCGCCTCGGGCTCCCACAGGGAGGCCAGGGTCGGCACGGTCGAGACGACGCTGATGTCCTGCTCGACCAGCCACGGGCCGAGGTCGGCGCCGCTGCGGACCTGGGAGCGCGGCACGGGCACCAGGCAGGCGCCGTAGCGCCAGGCGAGCCACATCTCCTCGCAGGACGCGTCGAAGGCCACGGACAGGCCCGCCATGACCCTGTCACCCGGACCGATCGGGTCGTCGGTGAGGAACAGCGCCGCCTCGGCGTCGACGAAGGCCGCCGCGCTGCGGTGGGTGACGGCGACGCCCTTGGGCCTGCCGGTGGAGCCGGAGGTGAAGATGATCCACGCGTCCTGCTCGGTGCCGGGCCGGGCGGCCGGGGCGTCACTGTGCCCGAGCACGGTCAGCGCGTGCTCGGCGCCGATCACGGCACGGACGTCGGCCTCGCCGAACACCAGCTCGGCCCGCTCGTCCGGGTCCTCGGCGTCGACGGGGACGTAGGCGGCGCCGGCGGCGAGGACGGCGAGGATCGCGATGTAGAGGTCGTTGGTCCCGGACGGGACGCGCACGCCGACCCGGTCGCCGAGGCCGACACCGGCGGCGGCCAGGGTGCGGCGCAGGGTCTCGACCTCGACGGCGAGTGCGCGGTAGGTGAGGCGGACGGTGCCGTCGTCCAGGGCGAGTTCGTCGGGATACGAGCGCACCGACGCGTCGAAGATGTCGACGAGCGTGCGGGGCGAGGCGGCGGGTGCCGCGGAGAAACGTGCCGTATCGCCGAACTGGGTGCGGATCTCTTCGTCGAGCAGGCCGAGAGCACTGCTCTCGTGTATGGCTGCCATCGGTCCTCGCGTCTCAAGCCCGGTAACTTCCGGGGCGCTGGCGGGCCCGCAGGTCTGCCTGGGGTTGTCCAGCTCCAGCTCCGTTCCGTAACAAGCCGGAAATTTTAGTACGACGCTAGGCCTCCGGTCTTCCGACGGCCACTCGGGGGAGCCGAACGGGGGCGCTCCGTGAGCACTCGACAACGCTCTGACCTGCTGATCTTCGGATCGGGGGAGACATCCCCCACAAATGCGGCGAGGGCCGCGACCTTGGTGGTCGCGGCCCTCGCCTGCGATGTGTCCGAGGGGGGACTTGAACCCCCACGCCCGATAAAGGGCACTAGCACCTCAAGCTAGCGCGTCTGCCATTCCGCCACCCGGACAAGGTGTCTGTCGCGCGTGGTTTCCCCCGCGGCGACGAAGGAAACATTACCAGGCTTCCAGGGGTGGCCGATCACCCCCTGTTCCCGCCCGCCTCCCGCGTGAACGCCGTGTGACGGGCGCGGACCGCCCTTGGGGTGCGGGCCGGGGAGAGAGAGGATGAGGGACAGGACCACCAGCAGTGACAGTGGGAGGAAGCAGCGTGAGCGACACGGACACGGCCAAGGGCGTCACCGGCGAGGACGAGGTCGTGGACCTCTGCCGCGAGCTGATCCGGTTCGACACCAGCAACTACGGCGACCACTCGGGCCCGGGTGAGCGCAAGGCGGCCGAGTACGTCGCCGAGCAGCTCGCCGAGGTGGGCCTCGAACCCCAGATCTTCGAGTCGCACCCGGGACGCGCCTCCACGGTCGCCCGGATCGAGGGCACGGACCCCTCCCGGCCCGCGCTCCTCATCCACGGCCACCTGGACGTCGTACCGGCGAACGCGGCGGACTGGACCCACCACCCCTTCTCCGGCGAGGTCGCCGACGGGTGCGTGTGGGGGCGCGGCGCGGTCGACATGAAGGACATGGACGCGATGACCCTGGCGGTCGTCCGCGACCGGCTGCGCAGCGGGCGCCGGCCGCCGCGCGACATCGTGGTCGCCTTCCTCGCGGACGAGGAGGCGGGCGGTACGTACGGGGCGCGGCACCTCGTCGACAACCACCCCGAGCTGTTCGACGGCGTGACCGAGGGCATCAGCGAGGTCGGCGGGTTCTCGTTCACGGTGAGCGAGGAACGGCGGCTCTATCTGATCCAGACGGCAGAGAAGGGCATGCACTGGCTGAAGCTGACCGTCGCCGGTACGGCGGGGCACGGGTCGATGATCCACCGGGACAACGCGATCACCGAGCTGTCCGAGGCCGTCGCGCGGGTGGGCCGGCACAAGTTCCCGGTGCGGGTCACCAAGACGACCCGGGCCTTCCTCGACGAACTCGGCGACGCGCTCGGCACTCCGCTCGACCCCGAGGACATGGAGTCGACCCTCAAGCGGCTCGGCGGCATCGCCAAGCTGATCGGCGCGACCCTCAGCAACACCGCCAACCCGACGCAGCTGAACGCCGGTTACAAGGTCAACGTCATCCCCGGCGAGGCCACCGCGAACATCGACGGGCGGTTCCTGCCGGGCCACGAGGAGGAGTTTCTCGCCGACCTCGACCGGATCCTCGGCCCCAAGGTCAAGCGCGAGGACGTGCACTCCGACAAGGCGCTGGAGACCTCCTTCGACGGCCCGCTGGTCGAGGCCATGCAGTCCTCGCTGCTCGCCGAGGACCCGACCGCGAAGGCGATCCCCTACATGCTCTCCGGCGGTACGGACGCCAAGTCCTTCGACGACCTCGGCATCCGAGGCTTCGGCTTCGCCCCGCTCAAGCTGCCGCCGGAGCTGGACTTCGCGGGCATGTTCCACGGCGTCGACGAGCGGGTGCCGGTGGAGGGGCTGAAGTTCGGGGTGCGGGTGCTGGACCGGTTCATCGACGCGTCGTGAGACGCCGGTCGATACCCGTTGACACCGGTTGACGCCGGTTGACGCCTGGATTCGACCGTGCGTGCGGGAGGCGACTGGGACGAGTGAATGTGCTCATAAGCTCGTAGCTCCATTACTCCCTCCTCGTTACAGGTGATGCGATCGGCAACACGAGATCGCTTTTGCCAACAAGGAGGAACAATGATCAAGAAGGTCGTCGCCGCTGCGGCTGCCACCGGTGGCCTGGTTCTCGCGGGAGCGGGCCTGGCCGTCGCCGACTCGGGCGCTCAGGGTGCCGCCGTGCACTCCCCGGGTGTCGTTTCCGGCAACGTCATCCAGGTTCCCGTGCACGTCCCGGTGAACGTGTGCGGCAACACGATCTCGGTGATCGGTCTGCTGAACCCCGCCTTCGGCAACACCTGCATCAACAAGTGACGTCGCCCCACTGAGGGGTGACCACGTCCTCGGCCCCGGAGCGCGCGCCATGTGCTCCGGGGCCGACGGTCTTTGCGCGAGAAATCGACCGGGAAATCGACCGGGAAGCGACCGAGAAATCGAGCGAAAGGTCGATCGGTCAGTCGCGCGAGGAATTTCAGTCAGGAATGAAGGCAGGGGGGAATTCAGCAATGCGACAGGTCACTCGAAAGAGCTTGATGACCATGGCGGCCGCGACCGGGGTGATCGCCGCGGCGGGCGGTGTCGCCCACGCCGACTCGGGCGCGAGCGGCTCCGCCTCGGGCTCGCCCGGCGTACTGTCCGGCAACACCGTGCAGGCACCGGTGCATGTGCCGGTCAACGTCTGCGGCAACACCGTGAACGTGGTCGGGATCCTCAACCCGGCGGTCGGCAACAAGTGCGCCAACCAGGGCGGGGGCAGCGGGTACGGCCACGGCCACGGGGGTTCGGGGGGTCACGGCTCGTCCGGCGGTTACGGCGACTCGGGGGGCTACGGCAACTCCGGAGGCCACGACGGTAACGGCGGCTCGGGCGGGCACGGGGGCTCCGGCGGCCACGGCGCGCACGGCGGCTCAGGGGGCTCGCACGCCGGTGGACACACCTCCGGCTCGCCCGGTGTCGGCTCGGGCAACCACGTCCAGGTACCGATCGACGTGCCGGTGAACGTGTGCGGCAACAGCGTGGACGTCATCGGCATCGGCAACGCCGCCACCGGCAACGACTGCGCCAACGGCGGCGGTTGGCACGACGGCGGCCACGACCACGGGACGCCTCCGGGCGGCGGCGGGCACCACGGTGGTGGGGGTCACCACGGTGGCGGCCACGAGGGGGGCGGCCACGGCGGAGGAGGCCATCACGGTGGCGGCGGAGGTCACCACGGGGGTGGCCACGAGGGTGGCGGTCACCATGGGGGTGGCGGTCACCACGGTGGCGGTGGCCACCACGGCACGCCTCCGGGTGGCGGTCACGGGACGACCCCTCCGGGGACGCCGGGTCACCCCGGAACCCCCGTCCACCCCGGAACCCCCGGTCAGCCGGGCCACCCCGGCACTCCCGGCCACCCCGGTACCCCGATCACCTCGCCGGTCAAGGGCGGCCACACGCCGACCGGTTCCGCGCACGTGAACCAGCCCGGTGCGCAGTCCGCCGTCCAGTCCCAGGGCGGCCCCCAGCTCGCGCACACCGGCAGCGAGCTGCCGCTCGGTCTCGCGCTGCCGGTCGGAGCGGGCGCGCTGCTCGCGGGCGCGGTGCTCTACCGCAAGGCGAAGGCCATGGCGTAGCGCCTGGGATCAAGTACCCGGGAACCGGGAACAGGTGCCCGGGAACATGTGATCTGCGCAACGGAGGGGCCCCGCACAGCCGGGGCCCGCTCCGTTTCGCCAGACTCAGCTCACCACGTGGCTCGCACCTGGCGGATGATCCGCCGGCGCAGCCGCACCCTGCGGCTGCCGTCGCGCAGCAGGCTCAGTCGGTCCAATTCCCAGTGTCCGTACTCGGCGTGGTCCGTCAGCAGACGTGTGGCGTCCTTGCGGGAGACCCCGCGCGGTACGTACACGTCGACAAATTCGTATTCCGGCATCGCATCTATTGTGCGGGCAGAGCCCCGGTACGGATAGCGTCTGCACTATGTCTGATGCTGCGCAGCCCACCGCTGCCGAGGTACGCGCCGCCGCCGAGGCGGTCAAGACCGCGCTCGACCGCCACCTGGCCGCGGTCGAAGGCCGGTCGGGGGAGGACGACCCGGCCGTCTACGAGGCGTTCAACCAGCTCGCCGCGGCCGCCGAGGTCTACGACGAGCTGCTCTACGACCGTTATGACGAGGTCACGCCTTTCGAGATCCCCGGTACCGACGACTCCCTGCCGCCGTACACCGGCCCCGAGGAGCCGAACGCGGTGAGCGTGCTGATCCGTCGCGACTACGCGGTGGCGGAGCCGCAGCGGCTGCTCGCCCAAGCGCAGCGGGTCGAGGCGGCGGTCGGCGACGGCACCGGCACGGAGGCCTCCGGCACGATCCACGGCGCGCTCGGCATCCTCTTCGACGAGTTCGAGGCCGACGAGATCGCCTCCCGGCCCAAGGAGTTCGGCCTCGAAGAGGGCGACTCCACGCTGTGGGTGACCGCGGCCGACGAAGCGGCCGAGCCCGGCGCCTGGCTGGAGGCCCCCTTCGAGCAGGTCGACCCCCAGCGGGTGGTGTGCCGCTTCGACGTCAGCGCCGTCTTCGACGACGAGATCGACGACGAACTGGACGACCTCGACGAGGTGGACGAGCCCGGGGCGGAGATCGAGGACGGCATCGAGGACGAACTCGATCCCGACCTCGACGCGGATCTCGACGAGGACGAGGACCTGGAGGCGCTCGAAGCGGACCGCTGAGCCGCGCCTCGCCGACCGAGACGAACGACGACGACGGCGGCGGCGGTCACGGAGGAATTCCCCTCCGCGACCGCCGCCGTCGTCGTGCGCCCCGATCAGCCCCCTACCGGGACCTGCGGTCGCAGCAGCACCGGCAACCGGGTCGTGCGCGGCTTGGCCGGGATCTCGGCGACGGCCCGGGGCAGCGCCTGATCCACGCCGTGCACCACGGAGAGATGACGGTCCGCCCGGCTGAACGCCGTGTACACCCAGGGCCGGCTGAGGGCCTGCGCCGCGTCCCCGGGCAGCACCACGACCACCGCGGGCCACCGCGCCCCGACCGCCTGATGCGCGGTCAGCGCCCACCCGTGCCGCACGGACTGCTCCACCCGCTCCTTCGGTACGACGACGGGCTCGCCCGCGCACGACAGGTGCAGCCCCTCGGCGTCGGCCTTCACCACCTGGCCGACGACGGTACGGCCCGGGGCGGGGGAGTACGCGACCCGGTCACCTGGGTCGAAGCCGCCGAACCGGCCGGGGCCGGGATTGAGCCGCTCCTTCAGCGCCACGTTGAGGGCACGGGTGCCGGCCGCGCTGCCGTGGCCCGGCGTGATCACCACGGTCTGTTCGGCGGGGACACCGATCACGCGCGGCACCGAGTCGGCGACGAGCTGCACGGTCCGGTGCACGGCCTCGCCCGCGTCCCGCACCGGCACGATCACGACCTCCTTGCCGGGGGCCTCCACCTGGTTCAGCTCGCCGATGCCGATGCCGGAGACCAGCTCGCCCACGGGGCCGAGGTCGGGGCGGCGCGAGACGACGTGGGGGCAGGCCCGCGCGGCGAGCAGGTCGGCGAAGACCCGCCCGGGGCCCGCCGACCACAGCACCGCCGGGTCCCCGGCCAGCACCAGCCGGGCGCCGTCCGGCAGCGACTCGGTGAGCAACGCCGCCGTCTCGACGTCCAGTTGAGGCGCGTCGAGCACGACGAGGAGATCCAGATCGAGGGCACCGTCCGTGTCCCGTCCGGGACCCTCGGCGCCGGCCAAGAGCCCGGCCACGGTCGCCACTCGGGGTCCGTCCCCGTCCCCGTCCCCGGGCTCGGCGCCCTCCGACCCGTGCGTCCCGTCGGACCGCGTCAGCAGCGCGGCGAACCGGTCCCTGCCCACCGGGCTGTGCGCGGCGGCCCAGGCGCGCAGGCCGAAGCCCGCCGCCGCGTGCAGCAGCGCGGCCGGTTCTTCGAGGGACGCCTCGCCGCCGGTGTGCAGCACCAGTCCGTGTCCGGCGACCGCGCGGATCAGCTCGCCGGTGGACCCCTTGGCGGCACCCGCCTGCTCCCACTCCGCCGCCGAACCGTCCTCCTTCGGCACCGAGTTGATCAGCCTGGCCAGTCCGTCGGCGAGGCTCTCCTCGGCGAGCGCGTACCGCTCCAGGCCGATCAGCACCCGCACCGGACGCTCCGCGTCCTCTTCTGCTTCCGCCTCGTCGTCCGTGCGCTGCACCGGGACCGCGGGCTCGTCCAACGCGTCCTGGAACACCAGCACTTCGCCCTCCGCGATGGCGCTCTGCGTCGCCGCGTCCGGGTCGGGCACGCCCTGCTTGGCCAGCGCGGCCGTCAACGCCGAGGCCTCCAGGGCCGTATGCCCGGCCAGGGCCGCCTGCTCCAGGAGCCAGCCGGTGACCGACCGGCCCCGGCGCTCGTCGTCCGGCGCGCACTCGGCGCCGAGCAGCGCCCGCGCGAACCCGTCGGCCTGCTCGGGCCGCACCCCCGGGACGCGCAGCAACTGCCAGGGATCCTCGCGGAGTTGATCGTCCGCGCCCTCGCCGAGCGCCGCGGCGACCTGGGCCGCGAGCGTCTCGGGCGCGCCGCCCTCGACCAGTACCTGCCGTACGGACGCGACGGTCTCGCCGGCCGGGGCGCCGGGCTCGGCCGCGACGGGCTGTGGCCGCCGTACGGCTTCGGGAGTGGCGGCGCGGCGCGGGGTGGGCTCCGGTCCGGTGAACGCGGTGGCCACGGGCTTCTCGCCGCTCTCCACGGCCCGGACGGCCGCGAGCAGATCGGCGGCCGTACCGCTCAGCTTGGTCCCGGCCGCGATGGGTCCGGCCTTCTCTGCCTTCCGCCGCTCGATCCGCTCCCGCTCCAGCCGCTGCGCGAGCAACTCGGCGGCGGCTTCGGACAGTTCGGGAGCGGCGGCGGTTTCGGTGGCGGCCTCACCGGCGGCTTCGGTGCCTTCGGTGCCCTCGGCGGTCGCGGCTTGGCCGGCTTCCGCGCCTCCGGTGCCCTCTGCGGTCGTGGCCTCGCCCGTGTCCTGCGGGGCCGCGGTTTCCCCCGTGTCCCCGGTGTCCTCCACCGCATCCGTGCCCGGCTCCTCGGCCGTGTCGTCCGGCAGGCCGGGCTCGACGGGCTCCGTGGTGTCCGGGGCCGTGGTCTCCGGGTCCGTGCTCACAGCGTGCTCCAGTCGTGATCGGGATAGCGGTGCAGAGGCGCCGACACATCGTCGAGCGCTCGGCAGATCTCGTCAGGAAGACTAAGGGCCTCCACTGACAATGCGGCCGTGAGCTGCTGCGCGTTGCGCGCGCCGACGATCGGTGCGGCCACCCCGGGCCGGTCGCGGACCCAGGCCAGGGCGACCTGGAGGGGTGTCACGGCGAGCCCGTCCGCGGCCGTGGTCACCGCGTCCACGATGCGGCTCGCCGTGTCGTCGAGGTAGGGCGCGACGAAGAGCCCCATGTGCTCCGAGGCACCGCGCGAGTCGGCCGGTGTGCCGTTGCGGTACTTCCCGGTGAGCACCCCGCGGCCGAGCGGCGAGGAGGGCAGCAGCCCGATGCCCAGGTCGAGCGCGGCCGGCAGCACCTCGCGCTCCACGCCCCGCTGGAGCAGCGAGTACTCCAGCTGGGTGCTCGCCAGCCGCGTCCGTGAACCCGGCGCCGCCAGCTGCCAGGTCGCGGCCTTGGCGAGCTGCCAGCCGCAGTAGTTGGAGACGCCCGCGTAGCGCGCCCGGCCGCTGCTGACCGCCAGGTCGAGGGCCTGGAGGGTCTCCTCCAGCGGCGTGAACGGGTCGAAGGCGTGGATGTGCCACAGGTCGACGTAGTCCGTGCCGAGCCGGGCCAGCGAGGCGTCCAGCGCGGCGAGCAGATGGCCGCGCGAGCCGTCGAAGCGGCGGTCGGGGTCGGGCACGCTCCCCGCCTTCGTCGAGATGACCAGGTCCCGGCGCGGCACGAGCCCCTCTATGAGCTGTCCGAGCAGATACTCGGCCTCCCCGTCGCCGTACACGTCCGCCGTGTCGACGAGGGTGCCGCCGGCCTCCCAGAACGCCTTCAACAGGTCCGCGGCGTCGTGCTCGTCGGTGTCGCGCCCCCACGTGAGGGTGCCGAGTCCGATCCGGGACACACGAAGGCCGGTACGGCCGAGATGCCTCTGCTCCATGAACGCCGAGATTACTGGCCTGAACCTGGCCTGTGGTTGCCTGTGGACAACCGACTTCCACGATGATCCACAGTGGGTCGCACGGCACGCTCCGTGACCACTCACCGGCACCCGTCCTGTCCGCCCGGACCACCTCGCGCTAGGGTCGGCACAACAGCGACGTTACTGATCGGTAAGGGGTCTGCCATGCAGCTCGGGATCAACCTCGGCTACTGGGGTGCCGGAATGGACGGCGACAATCTGGCCGTGGCCCAGGAGGCCGACCGCCTCGGCTACGCCGTGTGCTGGGCCGCCGAGGCCTACGGCTCCGACGCGGCCACCGTCCTCACCTGGGTCGCCGCGCAGACCGAGCGCATCGACGTCGGCTCGGCCATCTTCCAGATCCCGGCCCGCCAGCCCGCGATGACCGCGATGACCGCCGCGACCCTCGACTCCCTCTCCGGGGGCCGCTTCCGCCTCGGCCTCGGCGTCTCGGGCCCGCAGGTCTCCGAGGGCTGGTACGGCGTCAAGTTCGACAAGCCGCTGGCACGCACGCGTGAGTACGTCGAGATCGTCCGCAAGGCGATGACCCGCGAGCGGCTGTCCTACGACGGCGAGCACTGGACGCTGCCGCTGCCCGACGGCCCGGGCAAGCCGCTCAAGCTGACCGTGCACCCGCAGCGCGAGCACATCCCGCTGTACATCGCGGCGATCGGCCCGAAGAACCTGGAGCAGACCGGCGAGATCGCCGACGGCGCGCTGCTCATCTTCCCGTCCGCCGAGCACCTGGAGGACACCGCCGTACGGCACTTGAGGGCCGGGCGCGAGAAGTCGGGCAAGACCCTCGAAGGCTTCGACATCGTCCCGACGCTCCCGCTCGCCTTCGGCGAGGACAAGGACGTCGAGAAGCTCGCCGACACCTTCCGCCCGTACACCGCGCTCTACGTCGGCGGCATGGGGAGCCGGCAGCAGAACTTCTACAACAAGCAGGCCCGTCGCATGGGCTTCGAGGAGGCGGCGACCGAGATCCAGGACAAGTACCTGGCCGGCGACAAGGACGGTGCAGCCGCCGCCATCCCGCACGACCTGATCGACAAGACGACGCTCCTGGGCTCCGTGGACCGCATCGCGGACCGGATGAAGGAGTACGCGGCGGCCGGTGTCACCACCCTCACGCTCGCCCCGGCGGGCTGGACCCTGGACGAGCGGATCGCCGCGCTCCGCGCCGGGACCGAGGCGCTGGAGCGCGCGGGTCTCGCGTAACGCGGCCCTGTCGTACGGAAGTTTTCTACGGCCGTGGTGGGGGCTCGGGGGGTCTTCCCCGCCACGGCCGTCACGGGGAACAACGCGCGGCGGCCCGCGCGGTTACGCCCCCGTAGGGACATCCGCGGTCCTCCTTTTGGCGGAGTTGTCCGACACAGCTGTTGCAGCACCTCTGGCGCCGCATTTGACTCGTTCTTTGCGGAATGCGGCGAAATCCTGCATGGAGGGACCTTCAGATGCTTTCGGCCAAGAGCCTGTTCCAGGAGATCCTCGACAACGACGAGTCCTTCCGGCTGTTCTGCTCCATCGCGGCCAGCGGGGAGTCCCAGGGCGGCTGGGAGAACGGGCGCATCGCCGCCCTCGTCCCGCCGGACGAACGCGGTCTCGCCCCCAAGATCAGCCGGCACGGCGCCGACGAGGACAAGCACGGGCGCATTTTCAACGCCCTCATGAAGAAGCGCGGCCTCGAACCCGTCCCGGTGCCCCCGGACACCGACTACACGATGCTCCTGGAGCGGCGCGGCATCGGTCTCGCGCACGAGAAGCTCAAGGGCGAGACGCCGCTCACCGTCCAGGACATCGTCACCTACCTCGCGCACAGCCGGGTCACCGAACAGCGCGCCTCCGAGGAGATGGAGCTGCTGCGCAGGCACTTCGCCGACCATCCCGACCTCGGCCGCGCGGTGCGGATGATCTCGAACGACGAGGACAACCATCTCGCCTACTGCCACGAGGAGTTGCTGCGCTTCGCCGCCGCCGGACACGGCCGCGCGATCCAGCGGACCCTGCGGGAGTGCGCGCTCGCCGAGATCCGGATCTACCGGGACGTCAGCCTCGCCGTGATGGCCCACATGGGACGCGTCCTCGGCTGGCCGCGCGCCAAGTCGGCGCTCCTGGCCGCGGGCATCCACGCCGTGTACGCCTACGAACGGCTCGGTGGCTGGCGGCGGATGGTGTCCCTGAGGATGCCGGAACGACGCGACGCGCTCGGCGGACCGGCGACCACGGCACCCGAGTTCGCGTGAGCGCTACAGCCAGCCGCGCCGCTTGAACGTCCGGTACAGCAGCACCTCCAGGGCGACCATCAGCAGGATCACCGCCGGGTACCCCCACAGCCAGTGCAGCTCCGGCATGTGGTCGAAGTTCATGCCGTAGACGCCCGCGATCATCGTGGGCACCGCGGCCATGGCCGCCCACCCGGAGATCTTCCGCATGTCGTCGTTCTGCCGGACGCCGGTCTGCGCGAGATGCGCCGCCAGGACGTCCGACACCAGCCGGTCCAGGCCCTCCACGGACTCGTTGACCTTCAGAAGGTGGTCGTTCACGTCCCGGAAGAACGGCCGCGACTTGTCGTTCACGAACGGCACCCGGTCACCGGCGAGACCCACACCCGCGAGCCGGGACAGCGGCTGCGCGAGCGGCCCGGTGGCCCGCCGGAACTCCAGGATCTGCCGCTTGAATGCGTAGATCCGCGAGGCCGTGGTCCGCGAGCCGCCGCCGGTCGGCGAGAACACCGCCGCCTCCAGCTCCTCCAGGTCGGTCCCCAACTCGCCCGCCACGTCCACGTAGTGGTCGACCACGGCGTCCGCGATCGAGTACAGCACCGCCGTAGGACCGTGCCGCAGCATCGCCGGCTCCTCCTCGAGGCGGTGCCGTACGGCCGCCAGGGGGGCCTCCTCGCCGTGCCGGACGGTCACCACGAAGGAGTCGCCCACGAAGACCATGACCTCGCCGGAGGTGACCATGTCGCTGTCCGCCTCGTAGCCCACCGGCTTGAGGACCATGAACAGCGAGTCGTCGTAGACCTCCAGCTTGGGCCGCTGATGGGCGGTCAGGGCGTCCTCGACGGCCAGCGGATGCAGCGCGAACTCCTCGGTGACCTTGTCGAACTCGTCCTCGGTGGGCTCGTAGAGACCGATCCAGACGAACGCGTCACCCATCCGACGGCAGTGGTCCAGGCCGTCGGAGAAATCGCCGGGCCCCTCGGTCCGGCGTCCGTCACGGTAGATGGCGTAGTCGACGATCACGGTGCGTATTCTCCCGCCGTCCGCCCAAAGTCGCACCCTGGGGTGCGCCTACCCTTGGCCGCATGCCCACGTTGATCCTTGTCCGGCACGGACGTTCGACCGCCAACACCGGGGGAGTGCTCGCCGGCTGGACGCCCGGTGTCGCCCTCGACGAGCGGGGCAGCGCGCAGGCCGCCGCGCTCCCTGGACGGCTCGCCGCGCTGCCGATCGCCGAAGTGGTCGCCAGCCCGCTGCAACGCTGCCAGGAGACCCTCCAGCCCCTCCTGGACGCCCGCCCCGAGCTGCGCGCGCACACCGACGAGCGGATCGGGGAGTGCCACTACGGCGACTGGTCCGGCCGCAAGCTCGCCGAGCTGTCGGGCGAGCCCCTGATGGAGGTCGTCCAGGCGCACCCCTCGGCCGCCGCGTTCCCCGGCGGCGAGTCGATGCGGGCGATGCAGACCCGCGCGGCCGAGGCCGTACGCGAGTGGAACGCGCGCGTGGAGCGCGATCACGGCGCCGACGCCGTCTACCTGATGTGCTCGCACGGCGACATCATCAAGTCCCTCGTCGCGGACGCACTCGGACTTCATCTCGATCTCTTCCAGCGGATCTCCGTAGAACCGTGTTCCATCACCGCGATCCGCTACACCCGTCTCAGGCCCTTTCTCGTACGGCTCGGGGACACCGGCGATCTCGCCTCCCTGGCGCCGCGCGAGGAGCCCCCGGGCGACGAGGCCACGGTCGGGGGCGGCGCGGGCGCACCGTGATCGTCGGCCGCAGTAGGGTGAAGCGGTCGCAGTAGCGCCGCACTTGTCAGCAGTCGATCCCAATGGAGACAGGACGTGTCCCGTCAGGTGTTCCTCTACGACCCGCCGGACCGCTTCGTAGCCGGTACGGTCGGTCTGCCCGGGCGCCGTACGTTCTTCCTCCAGGCCGCCGCCGGCCCTCGGGTGACCAGCGTGGCCCTGGAGAAGACGCAGGTCGCCGCGCTCGCCGAGCGCATGGACGAGCTTCTGGACGAGGTCGTACGGCGCAGCGGCGGCAGCGCGGCCGTCCCCGCCGTCACCCCCACCGAGATCTCCGACACCCGCCCCCTGGAGACCCCCGTCGAGGAGGAGTTCCGCGTCGGGACCATGGCGCTCGCCTGGGACGGCGAGGAACAGCGCATGATCGTCGAGGCGCAGGCCCTCGTGGAGCTCGACGCGGAGTCCGAGGAGGACCTCGCCGAGGCCGAGGAGCGCCTGCTCCAGGACGAGGAGAACGGACCCCCGATGCTGCGGGTCCGCCTCACCGGGGCCCAGGCCCGCGCCTTCGCCAAGCGCGCCCTGGACGTCGTCAACGCCGGCCGCCCGCCCTGCCCGCTGTGCAGCCTCCCGCTCGACCCGGAAGGACACGTATGTCCGCGCCAGAACGGATACCGCCGCGGAGCGTGACCACGGCCGAGCTGCTCGCCAAGGGCGAGCTGAAGGTACGCGGACGCATCCGCGAGGCGTCGAACGCGGTGCTGTTCTGCTCCGTGACGTACGAGGGCCGTGAGGCGTCCTGCGTCTACAAACCGGTCGCCGGGGAGCGCCCCCTGTGGGACTTCCCGGACGGCAACCTGGCCCGGCGCGAGGTCGCCGCCTACGAGGTCTCCGAGGCGACCGGCTGGGGGCTCGTGCCGACCACCGTGCTGCGCGACGGGCCGTACGGCGAGGGCATGTGCCAGCTGTGGATCGAGGCGGCGGCCGAGTCGGAGCTGCTGGCCCTGGTCGACGCCGAGGAGCCCGACGAGGGGTGGAAGGCCATCGGCTTCGCCGAGGTCGGCGAGGGGAAGACCGCCCTCCTGGTGCACGCCGACGACGAGCGGCTGCGCCGGCTCGCCGTCCTCGACGCCGTGATCAACAACGCCGACCGCAAGGGCGGCCATCTGCTGCCCGCCGACGAGGGGCGCCTCTACGGCATCGACCACGGAGTCACCTTCAACGCCGAGAACAAGCTGCGCACCCTCTTGTGGGGCTGGGCGGGCGAGTCCCTGACCCAGGAGTCGATCGAGGTCCTCCAGGGGCTCAGAGAGGCGCTCAGGGACGGTGCCGGGCTCGCCGGGAAGCTCGCCGAGCTGATCACCGCCGTCGAACTCGACGCCACGCGCGCGCGGGTCGACGCGCTGCTCGCGGCCGGAAGGCATCCCGAGCCGAGCGGGGAGTGGCCGGCCATTCCGTGGCCGCCCGTGTAGCTGCATACCGGCGGGGACCGCGCAAGAGCGCCCAACCGGCCATCCGACCTGGTCCGGTTCGTATGCGAAACATCCGTCCGGTTACGCTCATGACATGTATGCCTGGCCCGCTTCTGAGGTCCCCGCCCTGCCCGGCAAGGGCCGCGACCTCCGGATCCACGACACCGCGACCGGCGGTCTGGTCACCCCGGACACCGGTCCCGTCGCCCGTCTCTACGTGTGCGGCATCACGCCGTACGACGCCACCCACATGGGGCACGCGGCGACCTACAACGCGTTCGACCTCGTGCAGCGCGTGTGGCTCGACACCAAGCGGCAGGTTCACTACGTCCAGAACGTGACCGACGTCGACGACCCGCTCCTGGAGCGCGCGGTGCGCGACGGCGTCGACTGGGTGGCCCTCGCCGAGAAGGAGACGGCCCTCTTCCGCGAGGACATGACCGCCCTGCGCATGCTGCCCCCGAAGCACTACATCGGCGCGGTCGAGGCGATACCCGGCATCGTGCCGCTCGTCGAGCGCCTCAGGGAGGCCGGTGCCGCCTACGAACTCGAGGGCGACATCTACTTCTCCGTCGGGTCCGACCCCAACTTCGGCAAGGTCTCGAACCTCGACGCCGCCGCGATGCGCCTGCTGTCCGCCGAGCGCGGCGGCGACCCGGACCGCCCGGGCAAGAAGAACCCCCTCGACCCGATCCTGTGGCTCGCCGCCCGCGAGGGCGAACCGAGCTGGGACGGCGGCTCGTTGGGCGCCGGCCGCCCCGGCTGGCACATCGAGTGCGTGGCCATCGCCCTCGACCACCTCGGCATGGGCTTCGATGTGCAGGGCGGCGGCTCCGACCTCGCCTTCCCGCACCACGAGATGGGCGCCTCGCACGCCCAGGTGCTGACCGGCGAGTTCCCCATGGCCAAGGCGTACGTCCACGCCGGCATGGTGGCCCTGGACGGCGAGAAGATGTCGAAGTCCAAGGGCAACCTGGTCTTCGTCTCGGCGCTGCGCCGCGAGGGCGTCGACCCGGCCGCGATCCGGCTGGCGCTGCTCGCCCACCACTACCGCTCCGACTGGGAGTGGACCGACGGGGTGCTCGCGGACGCGGTCGCCCGGCTCGGCCGCTGGCGTGCCGCCGTCTCCCGGCCCGACGGCCCCTCCGCCGTACGGCTCGTCGAGGAGATGCGCGAGGCCCTCGCGAACGACCTCGACGCCCCCGCCGCACTCGCCGCGGTGGACCGCTGGGCCGCCGTCCAGCGCGACCGGGGCGGCAGCGACGAGGGCGCCCCCGGCGTCGTCTCCCGTGCCGTGGACGCCCTGTTGGGCGTGGCCCTCTAGCAACAGCCGACAGAACAGGGGCGGTTCCTCCCGGGTGGGAGGAACCGCCCCTGTTTCACGCCCTGTTGACCGACGGACTCACTCCTCGGAGGAATCCTCGTCGTCCGCCTCGGTGTCGGGCCCGGTCCCGGGCTCGGTCTCCGGCTTCGTGGGCCTCGTCGGCTTCGCGCGGCCGGGGTTGTCCCGGAGATACGACGCGCTGTCGCTGCCGTCCGCCGTGGCGTGCCCACCGGGCGGCGGGCTGCCGCCGCCGTCCCGCCTGCGCAGGTAGCGCTCAAACTCGCGGGCAATTGCCTCGCCCGACGCCTCCGGCAGCTCCGCGGTGTCGCGGGCCTCCTCCAGCGTCTGGACGTACTCGGCGACCTCGCTGTCCTCGGCGGCCAGCTGGTCCACGCCGACCTGCCAGGCGCGCGCGTCCTCGGGCAGTTCGCCCAGCGGGATGCGCACGTCGATCAGGTCCTCCAGGCGGTTCAGCAGCGCCAGGGTGGCCTTCGGGTTGGGCGGCTGCGACACGTAGTGCGGCACCGCCGCCCACAGCGACACGGCCGGTACGCCCGCGTGCGTGCACGCCTCCTGGAGGATGCCGACGATCCCGGTGGGACCCTCGTACTTGGTCTCCTCCAGGTCCATCCGCTGCGCCAGGTCCGCGTCGGACGTGGTCCCGCTGATCGGTACCGGACGTGTGTGCGGGGTGTCACCGAGCAGCGCGCCCAGGATCACCACCAGCTCCACGCCGAGCTCGTGCGCGAAGCCCAGCAGCTCGTTGCAGAACGAGCGCCAGCGCATCGACGGTTCGATACCTCGGACGAGTACGAGATCGCGTGGCTTCTCACCGCCGACCCGGACCACCGAGAGGCGGGTCGTCGGCCAAGTGATCTTTCGCACACCGGAATCCATCCACACCGTGGGCCGGTTCACCTGGAAGTCGTAGTAGTCCTCGGCGTCCAGGGCCGCGAACACCTCGCCCTTCCACTCCCTGTCCAGATGCGCGACCGCGGTGGAGGCGGCGTCGCCGGCGTCGTTCCAGCCCTCGAACGCGGCCACCATCACTGGGTCGATCAGCTCGGGAACCCCCTCCAGCTCGATCACCCAGCGCCTCCTTCCGATCTGCCCTCGCGTACGCCCCAACCTTACGGCGTCCGACGGGGGCGCCCGCAGCCCCCTTGCACGGGGGAGTGACCCCATGCCTGCCCCGTCCGAACCGGTCGAACACACAAGATCGCCATCCTGTGCGGACGCGGACCGGCCGGTCACTCCTCCGAGGGGTCGGCGGGCGCACCCACTCGTTCACAGGGTCGAACGCAGCCACTGCTCCACGCTCGCGATGTGCACCGTCGCCCACGACCGCGCCGCCTCCGCGTCCCGGTCGCGCAGCGCGCCCAGGATCGCCCGGTGCTCGTGCAGGGTCCGGCTCACCGCGTCCTCCTGCGTCAGACCGCGCCAGATCCTCGCCCGTGTGGTGGGACCCGACAGACCGTCGAGGAGCGAGCAGAGCACCGAGTTGCCGGAACTCTGCACGATGCCCCGGTGGAACTCCAGGTCGCAGGCGACCAGTTCCTCCACCGAGGGGGCACCGCCGAGCGCGTCCAACTGGAGTGTGAGCGCGTCGAGTTGCTGCTCGCTGATCCGCAGGGCCGCCATCCCGGTGGCCGCGGGTTCCAGAATGCGCCGCACCGCCAGGAATTCGAGCACCGTGTCGTCGCGGTGGAAGTCCACGACGAAACTCAGCGCCTCCAGCAGGAGTTGGGGATCCAGACTCGTGACGTAGGTGCCGTCGCCCTGCCGCACGTCCAGGATGCGGATCAGCGACAGCGCGCGCACGGCCTCCCGCAGGGAGTTGCGGGACAGGCCGAGTTCGGCGGCGAGCTCGCTCTCCTTGGGCAGCCGGTCCCCGGGACGCAGCGCGCCGGAGACGATCATTCCCTTGATTTTCTCGATCGCCTCATCGGTGACTGCCATGGCCGGCCTCCCTGTTGCTCAGACATCCGATGTATCAGGCATATTATGGGGGTTCAGTGGGCTGAACGGGAGGGAAATCCACAGCTCAGGCAAGTGATTCGAGCTCCGCGATCACGGCTTCCTCGTCCAGCGTGGCCAATGTCCGGTTCCGCATCAGCACCCGGCCGTCCACCACCGTGTCCCGCACGTCCGCCGAGTGCGCCGCGTACGCGAGCGTCGACCACGGGTCGTGCAGCGGCCGCAGATGCGAAGCGCCCAGGTCCAGCACGATCAGGTCGGCCCGCTTGCCGGCCTCCAGGGACCCCAGGTGCTCCGCGAGCCCCAGCGCCCGCGCACCCTCGATCGTCGCCATCCGTACGGCCTGCTCGGCACCGACCGCCGTCGGGTCACCATTCGCCTTGTGCACCAACGCCGCCTGTCGTACGGCGCCCAGCAGGTCCAGCGTGTTCGAGCTGACGGCCCCGTCCGTGCCCAGCCCGACGGTGACACCCGCGCTGAGCAGCCGCGGCACCGGCGCGATCCCGCAGCCCAACTTCAGGTTGGACACCGGACAGTGGGCCACCGACGTACCCGTGCGGGCCAGCGCCGCGATCTCCGGGCCGGTCAGGTCCACGGCGTGCGCGAGCAGCAGATCGGGACCGAGCAGCCCCAGAGAGTCGAGCAACTCCACAGGCCGCTTGCCGTACTTGACCTCGACGGTCGCGACCTCGGTCGCGTTCTCCGCCGCGTGGATGTGCAGCAGCGCCCCGAACTCCCGCGCCAGGGCGGCGATGTCGACCAGCTGGTCGGGGGAGAGGGTGTAGGTCGAGTGCGCGAACAGGACCGGCCGCCGACCGGGGCGTGCCGCACCCCTCGCGGCCAAGTCCCCGCGCGCCCAGTCGAGTCGGTCCTCGTACGGCATACCGTCCGGCGGCTGCGGTACGTCCATGAAGGTCGGCCCGGAGTGCAGCCGCCAGCCCGCCTCACGGGCCGCCTGCTCGGCCGCCTCGTGGAACCAGTACATGTCGAGCGCCGAGGTCACCCCGGCCCGCACGCTCTCGGCCACCGCGAGCCGCACCGCAGCCGCCACGTTCTTCGGCGCCAGCAGCTCGGCCTCCCACTTCAACACCCGCTCCAGGAAGCCCTGGAGAGTGACGTCGTCGGCGCGACCGCGCAGCAGTGTCATCGCGAGGTGGGTGTGCGTGTTGATGAGCCCGGGCAGGACGAGACAGCCCGAGGCGTCGATGGACTCCGCAGCCGTGAACCGTGCCTTCAGTTCCCCGGCGGGTCCTACGGCGACGATCTCGCCCTCGTGGACGGCAACTGCCCCGTCCGGTACGACAGTTCCGGCCTCGTCGACGGTCAGGACATCCCCGCCGTGCACCAACAGGTCGATGCTCACGCCTCGTTCCCCTCCGCCAGCAGCCGCAGTGCCTCCAGCGAGACCACCGCACCGCGCTCGACACCGGCCGCGACGACGTCCCGGTGCGGGTCGTACCCGCCGGTGGCTTCCTCGTCGACGAGTTCATCGGCGTTGGCACCGTCGATGACGAGCACTCCGCCCGCGACCAGCCCCCGCAGCGAGGCGGTGACCAGCAGTGCCGACAGCTCCATCTCGATCGCCGCGAGCCCGGCGCCGTCGTAGGAGAAGAGGGGGATGAGGCCGGGCTGGAAGGCCGCCCGGGTCCACACGATGCCCCGGTGGTGCGGGGCGCCTGCCTCGCGGGCCGCGCGCTGGAGGGCGAGGACCGCCTCGGGCGCGGCGACCGCCGGGTACTCGGGCGGGAGCAACTGCTGCGTCACACCGTCGTCGCGCACGGCCGCCTCCGCGATGACGAGGTCGCCGTCCCCGATGCCGGGCTTCATCGCGCCCGCCGTGCCGAAGCGCAGGAAGGTGCGGACCCCCGCGTCCGCCAGCTCCTGGAACAGCAGGATCGCGCCAGGACCGCCCACCCCGTGCGAGGCGACGGTGACCGGCAGGCCCTTCCAACTCCCGCTGAACACCCGGTATTCGCGGTGGTACGACACCTCCTCGGCACCGTCCAGCAGCGCGGCGACGGCGGCTGCGCGCGCCGGGTCGCCGACGACGACCGCGTGCGCCGGGAGCCCGGTGCGCGGTATTCGGGTGATGGGCAGCAGGTCCTGCGTCATGTGGTGGCTCCGGAAGGGGAGTTGGCGGTACGGCGACGGCGGCGGGCCGTCGAGAGGAAGAGGGCGACGAGCGTCACGACGTACGGCGCGGCATCGGTGGCCTGTTGGGGCAGGCCGACGCCCTGGAGGCGGAAGCCGGCGGCCTCGGCGAGGCCGAAGAGCAGCGCGGCGAGCAGCACGCCGACCGGTGCCGCGCGGCCGAGCATCACCGCGACGACCGCGATCCAGCCCCGGCCCGCCGTCATGTTCTCGGAGAACAACGTGACGTTCCCGAGGGCGAGTTGGGCCCCCGCGAGCCCGCACAGCACACCGGAGACCAGCACGGCCGCGTACTTGTACTTCGCCGGGCTCACCCCCAGCGTCGCCGCCGCGTCCGGCGCCTCGCCGACCCCGCGCAGCCGCAGCCCCCACACATGCCGGGACAGCATCACCGCGGCCACCGCGACCGCGACGAACGCCAGATACGCGAGCGGGGTGAACCCACCGATCAACGGCAGCCCGGCGAGTGACGGATCGTCGAAAGTGCCCTGCACACCGAAGACCGTACGCAGGAGGAAGCTGGTGAGGCCAACTGCCAGGAGATTCATGGCGATTCCGAGAACGACCGCGTCCCCGCGCAGAGTCACCGCACCGACGGCGAGGATGAGGGAGTAGGCGGCCGCCGCGAGCGCTGCCGCGAGGACGCCGAGCCAGGCGCTGCCCGTGAACCAACTCGTGGCCACCGAAGTGAAGCAGCCCATCAGCATCATGCCTTCGAGGCCGATGTTGAAGACCCCCGCGCGCTCGCACAGGGCACCGCCCAGCGCGGCCAGCAGGATCGGGGTCAGCGCGCGCAGCGCCGACATCAGGAGATCGGAGTCGAAGAACATCACGCGGCCCCGCTTTCCTGAGTACGCCTGCTGAACCACTTGGTGGGGAAGCGGAGTCGGGCCGCGAGGAACACGATCACGATGGCCTGGAGCACCTGGGTCAGTTCGCGCGGCACCTCGGTCGTCCGCTCCATCGCCAGTCCGCCGACCGCGAGGACGGCGAAGAAGAAGGAGGCGACGACCGTGCCGAGCGGGGCTGCCGCTGCGAGCAGGGCCGCCGTAAGTCCCGTCCAGGTGTAGCCGGGTGCGGTGAGCGAGCCGTCGACGAAGCGGTACGGGAAGCTCAACACCCCTATGGCGCCCACGAGTCCGGCCAGCGCGCCGGACACGGACATCAACTTGAGCGTCAGGCCCCGGCGTTCGACGCCCGCGTAGGCGGCGAAACGGGAGTTGAGGCCCGTCATGCGGATCTCGTAGCCGAAGGCCGTGCGCTTGTCGGTGAACCAGTACCCGGCCGCCGCGAGGACGACAAGGATCAGCCCGACGGTGACCGTCGAGTCGCCGAACGCGGGCAGCGCGACACCGTCCGGCATCGCGCGGGTCTGGGGGAGGCTGGAGCCGGGTTCCTTGAGCGGGTAGCGCGCGAGGTAGGAGGCCAGCGAGACCGCCGGGTAGCTCAGCAGCAGGCTGCTGACCAGCAGCGGGACGCCGAGGCTGTTCTCGCACAGGGCGGCCAGCGCGGCGTACGCGGCGCCCACGGCCATGCCCGCGAGCAGTGCCAGTACGACGGTGAGCGGTGCCGGCAGCGGGGAGTAGAGGCCGGTCACGGCCGCCGTGATGCCGCCGAGGACCATCTGTCCGTCGCCGCCGAGGTTGATCAGCCCGGCGCGCAGCGGGATCGCCAGCGCGAGGGCCATGCCGAGCACGCTGGTGCCGGTGCTCAGCGTGGAGCCGATGCCGTCCGCGCCGAGCGAACCGGTGAGGACGGCGCCGTAGGCGGCGAGCGGGTCCGCGCCGGTACCGACCAGGAACAGCGCGCCGATGACCAGGCCCGCGAGCACGGAGAAGGTGATGGGGGAGCGCAGCGCTCCGGAGATACGGGTGAGTGTCATGTCAGTCGACGGCCTCCGTCGGCGCCACGGCCCCGCCCGCCATGGCGAGCCCCAGAGCCCGTTCGTCGGCCTCGTCCTTCGTGTACGTCGCCGTGACCCGGCCCTCGTACATCACGAGGACCCGGTCCGCGAGGCCCCGGATCTCGCTCAGTTCGGCGGAGACGAGGAGGACGGCGTGACCGGCGTCGCGGTGGGCGACGATCTGGTCGTGGATGTTCTGGATGGCGCCGATGTCGACTCCGCGCGTGGGCTGCTCGACGAGCAACAGCGGTGCCTCGTGGGCGAGTTCGCGGCCGATCAGCAGCTTCTGCAAGTTGCCGCCGGACAGCGCGGAGGCGGGCACCTCGGGGGTGGCCGCCTTGATGCCGAAGCGCTCGATGAGCCGTCCGGCGTGGGCGCGCACGGACGCGGGCGGCAGAAGTCCCTTCGCGGACAGGGAGGTTCGGTGGTGGCCCATCGCGAGGTTGTCCGCGACGGAGGCCGCCGGTGCCGTACCGACCGCGTGCCGGTCCTCCGGGACGTAGGCGAGGCCCTGCGCCCGGCGCTCGGTGGCCGAGGCGTGGGTGATGTCCAGCCCCTTGAGACGCACCTGTCCGGAGGCGACGGTTCGTAGCCCGGCCAGGGCCTCGATCAGCTCGCTCTGGCCGTTGCCCGCGACGCCGGCGATCCCGACGATCTCTCCGGCGCGGACGGTGAGTCCCACATCGTGGACGGCGTCCGTGGTGAGGTCTCTCACGTCCAGGACCACGTCACCGGGAGTCCCGGGCGCGTGCACGCGGTCCAGTTCGACCGCTCGGCCGGTCATCGCGGCGGCGATCTCGTCGGCGGATGTCTCGGCGGTGACCAGGCGGGCGACCACCCGGCCGTCCCGCAGCACGGTCACGTTGTCGCTGCCTTCGAGGACCTCGCGCAGCTTGTGCGTGACAAGGATCACCGTACGGCCCTGCGCGGCCAGCGACTTGAGGACCGCGAAGAGGGCGTCCGCCTCGGCGGGGGTGAGCACGGCGGTCGGTTCGTCGAGGATCAGCGTGCGGGCGCCCCGGTGCAGGAGCTTCAGGATCTCGACGCGCTGCCGCAGCCCGACCGGCAGCTCCCCGACCCGGGCGTCCGGATCGACGGCGAGACCGTGCTCCTCGGCCAGTTCACGCACTCGGCGGCGGGCGGCGGCCCGGTCCACCAGGCCGAAGCGGCGCGGCTCGGCGGCGTAGACGACGTTCTCGGCGACCGGCAGCGAGTCGAACAGCTTGAAGCTCTGGTGGACCATGCCGAGCCCGGCGGCCATCGCGGCGCTCGGGTCGCCGAAGGTCACCTCGCGGCCGTCGATCCGTATGGAGCCCGCGTCGGCGCGCTCCATGCCGTAGAGGATCGACATGAGGGTGGACTTGCCGGCGCCGTTCTCGCCCATCAGGGCGTGGATCTCGCCGCGCCCGACGGTCAGGTCGACGTCGTCGTTGGCGAGCGTGCCGGGGAACCGCTTCGTGATTCCCCGGAGCTCGACCGCTGGGTCAACCGGCGGCGGGGTCATCGACCTTGAGCTCTCCGGAGACGATCTGGTCGCGCAGCGCCTTGACCTTCGCGAGGACGTCCTTGTGCTGGGCGATCACGCACTTCGACGAGTCGACGCCCGCCTCCAGACCGGTGAGGCTGATGCCACCCTCCTTCAGGCCGTACGACACCGAGGTGCCCGTCTTGCCCGCGAGGACCTGCTCGACGCCCTTCTCGACGGCGACGTCCGTCTTCTTGATCACGTTGTCGACGACCGTGCCGGGAGAGGAGACGCACTGGTTGACGTCGACGCCGTACGCGAACGCGCCCTTGGCCTTCGCGGCCTCGAACACGCCGTAGTTGCCGGCCGCGGCGGCCGCCATGATCTGGTCGGTGCCCTTGGAGAGCAGGGAGTTGGCCTGCTCCTTGGCGCGCGCCGAGTCGTCGAACGGGGACTGGCCGCCGACGAAGCGCGTCGACGCGGAGGTCTTCGCGGCGACCTTCTTGGCGCCGGCCGCGAACGGGTCGCTGTAGCGCCGGAATTGGGGAGTGTCGAGCACGTCCACCGCGCCGACCTTGCCGCTCTTGCTGAGCAACCCGGCCTCGGCGCCCGCGAGATAGACACCCTCGTGCTCACGGAAGACCGCGCAGGTGACGTTCGGATACGTCTTGGTGGTGCACGCGTCGATCATCAGGAACTGCTGCTTGGGGTGCGCCTTGGCCTGCTGCGCGACGATGTCGGCGAACTCGAAGCCGACCAGCACGATCACGTTCGGGCTCGCGTCCACGGCGGCCTGCACGTTCTGCTGCTGGGACGCGGTGTCCGTCGACTCGTAGACCTTCTCGGTCCCGTCGTGCGTCTTCGCGGCGGCCTTCACACCGGTGACGGCGAGCTTCAGGAACTCGTTCTGACCGACCGCGTCGGGTGTGACCAGCGTGAACGACTTTCCGCTGCTGCCGCTCGCGCTGTCCGAGGCGTCGGTCTTGGCGGCGGCGTTGCAGGCGGTGGCGGCGGTGACCATGAGCGTGGTGGCGGCGACGAGCTGAAGGGTGCGACGTGATCTGCGGAGCATGGGGACCTTCCGGGGTACGGCAAGGCGCGCTCCGGCGGGAGCGCGTGCGACCAGATGGTGAGACGGGGAGACGAGGGGCGGACGCGAGAGGGACAGGTCAGCGTCGACAGCAGTCGCTCGCGCAGCGGCCGTGATCGAGGAAACGGCGCATCGTCAACAGCACACGTCCTCCTTCGTCTCGGCCTTCGGGCTGCGGGTGCTGGACTTTAACATTCGTTTTGAGACACCTGCTCGACTGTCTCGAACTGTGGTTCTTCGAGGTCATGTACGGTGTCCGACACCATCGGAACAGCAGGAGTGTCCCGTTATGCCCCAGGAATTGCGCGCGGTCGACTGGACCGGCGGCGGCCTCGCGCTCATCGACCAGACCCTGCTCCCGCACCGCCACGAGACGGTGACTGTCCACGATGTGGACACGCTCGTCGACGCGATCCAGCGCCTCGTCGTGCGCGGGGCGCCCGCGATCGGGGCGGCCGGCGCGTACGGGGTCGCGCTCGCGATCATCGAGGGCGAGCGGGAGGGCTGGACCGAGGCCGAGGTGCGTGCCGCCGTCGCCCGCGTCCGTGAGGCCCGGCCCACCGCGGTCAACCTCATGGCGGGCGTGGACCGGGTCATGACGCGCTTCGCCGAGGGCCTCGACGCGGTCCTCGAAGAAGCCGTCGCAGTGCAGCGCGAGGACGTCGCGGCCAACCGCGCGATGGGCGTGTTCGGCGCGGACTGGCTGGTCCGACGGGTGCGCGTGGAACGGCCGTTGAGGCTCCTGACGCACTGCAACACCGGCGCGCTGGCGACCGCCGGGTGGGGCACCGCGCTCGGTGTCGTCCGCGAACTGCACGCGCGTGGGCTGGTGGAGGTCGTCTACGCCGACGAGACGCGCCCCCTCCTCCAGGGATCACGCCTGACCGCCTGGGAGTTGGTGCAGGAAGGCATCCCGCACTACGTCCAGGCCGACGGCGCGGCCGCCGGCACCATCCTGCGCGGCGAGGTCGACGCGGCCATCGTCGGCGCCGACCGCATCGCGGCCAACGGCGACACCGCGAACAAGGTCGGCACGGTCGGCGTCGCTCTCGCCTGCGCGGACGCCGGCATCCCGTTCCTGGTCGCGGCCCCGACGACCACGGTCGATCTGGCCACCAAGACCGGCGACGAGATCCACATCGAACTCCGTGGCGAGGCCGAGGTGTTGGAGTGGGCGGGGGTCCGGACGGCTCCCGCCGAGTCGCGCGGCCACAACCCCGCCTTCGACGTGACCCCGGGCCGCCTGGTCACCGGACTGGTCACGGAGCGGGGCGTGTTGGAGGTGTCGGCCGGCGAACTCCCCGGAGACCGGCTGAACCTGGGACGGTCCGTGAGTGTCCAGGAGCTCCGCTGAGCCCCTGGGCCTGCGGCCAGGAGTTATTTCCTCGTCCCGTCCGGCCGGTTCTGTCATTCTGCGTGCCATGTCCGCACGCAATCGAAGACTGCCCCGGCACCGTGCCTGGCCGCTGACCACCACCGACATCGGCGAGTGTCTCGGCCCCTTCATGACCCGAGTCACGGACCTGCGGTTCCTCACCGGACAGGACGGCGGGACCATCGTGCTGGGCGCGGAGTGGATTGCTCCGGTCACCCGCAATTACGGCCGCGGCATGCACCCGGACATGGTCGGCTTCCGGATAGACGTCCACCCGGTCGATGCCGCCGAACGTGCCGCCACCCGCGCCGTTCTCCGGGCGCACGCCCTCCCGCAACTGCACGAATGGGTCACGCGGGCGATCGACGCCGACGAGACCTGGCGACTGACCCCGCATCAGCACTACTGGCGGCTCACCGACGGCCACCTCACCCACCGCGACGAAGCGTGAACCCGGTCCGGACGACAGGGCGCCCGGCCCTCAGCCCGTGAGGGCGGTGAGCCAGTCGGTCAGTAGACGGTTGACCTCCTCGGGGCGTTCCTGCTGGATCCAGTGGCCGCAGCCGTCCAGCAGGTGGGACGCGGTCAGGCCGGGGAGGGTGGTCGGGAAGGCGGCGATCGCGTCGGACATCCAGGTGGTGGAGGCGTCCGAGGTACCGCCGATGAACAGGGACGGCTGCTTGATCGGGGCCCCGCGATGGGGAGCGAGATCCTCCCAGTCGCGGTCCATGCAGCGGTAGCGGTTGAGGGCGCCGGTCAGGCCGGTGCGCTCGAACTCCCCGGCGTAGACATCGAGTTCGTCCTCGGTCAACCAGGCCGGGAGAGCGCCGACGGGAAAGCGGTCGCGCAACAGGCCGCCACGGGCGACGAAGTGCGGGTCGGGCTCGCCCGGGGCGGGCATGGTGTCGGCGGACAGGGCCGCGTAGAAACCGGCGAGCCAGCCCCGTACATCCGGTTCGATCTCCGCCTCGGCGCGGCCCGGCTCCTGGAAGTAGGAGACGTAGAACTCCTGCTCGGGGCCGCCGATCCGGCCGAAGACCTCGGTGGGGCGGGGTCCTCCCGGCGGTGCGTACGGGACGCTCAGCAGGCCGACCGCGCGGAACACCCCGGGGTGGAGCAGGGCGGAGGCGGCGGCGATGTTGGAGCCCCAGTCGTGGCCGACCACCACCGCGTCCTCCTCGCCGAGGGCACGTACGACGGCGACGTTGTCCTCCACCAGGTCGAGCATCCGGTACGCGCCGGTCGCCGCGGGCCTGGAGGAGCGGCCGTAGCCGCGCACGTCGATCGCCACCGCCCGGTAGCCGGCCGCGGCGAGGGCCGGGAGCTGTCGGCGCCAGGAGTACCAGGACTCGGGGAAGCCGTGCACGAGCAGGACCAGCGGGCCGGTGCCCTGCTCGACCAGGTGCAGACGCCCGGCCGGGCCCTCGACGGTGCGGTGGCGGAGTGCGGCGGGCGGCTCGGACTGCATGGGGCTTCTCCTCGGTTCGCCGGTGGTCGCGGGTACCCATCGATCATGCGGTGCGGCGACCGCCCGACGCGAAGAGCGTTGCCAATCTGGCAAACTCGCAGGACAGGGCGGTGCGGAACCGTGTTCGGGAGGTGCAGGGGCGGTGGCGGGCGACGGCTTGGCCGAGACACTCGCGGCGATGGGCCCCCGGCTGCGGGCCGCACGCGAGCGACGCGGCGCCACACTCACCGGCGTCGGCCGCGCGACCGGCATCTCGCCGAGCACGCTGTCACGGATCGAGACCGGCCGCCGCAAGCCCACCCTGGAGGTGCTGCTGCGACTGGCGAAGGAGTACGGCGTCTCCCTGGACGAGCTGGCCGGCACCGCCCCCGCGGCCGAGCGCCGCACCCCGGTGCCACTGAGCTTCGGCGACGACAAGGCGGTCCTGCCGCTGACCCGCTACGTCGGCGGACTGCACGCCCACAAGCACGTCCTGCCCGCCGTCGGGGAACCGCCGACGCGCCCGCGGCAGGTCTCGCACGACGGCTACGAGTGGCTGTGCGTCCTGTACGGGCGGCTGTGGCTCGCGCTCGGCGACCAGGACCTCGTCCTGACCGCCGGGGACGTGGCCGAGTTCGACACCCGCACCCCGCACGGGGTCGCGAACGCCGGCTCCGGCGGGCCGGTCGAGTACCTGATCATGTTCGGGCCGCAGGGAGAGCGCCTGCGACCGCGCACGTCCCCGGCGTCGGTCAGCGCTGGGTGAGCTCCAACTCCAGCAGCCATTCCACGACTTCGGTGTGATGCCGCGCTTGACGCGGGTCGGCACCCCACACATAGAGCCCGTGCCCGGCGACGACAACGGCCGGCATCCGAGGATCCCGGGCCGCCTCCAGGCGGTCGCCCAGCACCTTCATGTCCTGGCTGTTGGCGATGACCGGCAGCGTCACCTCGACGTCGTGCGCGGGCTGTCCGACACCCTTGAGCATCTCGACGTCCTTGAACACGATCCCGCCCGGCTCACGCCGCCCCATCGCGACGGACGCCACGGTGTGCACGTGGACCACCGCACCCGCACCGGTCAACGCGGCGACACGGGCGTGGAGTTCGGCCTCGGCTGACGGCTTGCCGCCGCGCACGGCGGCACCGTTCCCGTCCACCAACACCACGTCGGCGGGCGTCAGTTCACCCTTGTCGTGCCCGCTGGCCGTCACCGCCAGCCGCAGCGGATCCCGGGACAGCACCACGGACAGGTTCCCGGAGGTCCCCCGCATCCAGCCGAACGAGGCGAACCGGGCGGACTCGGCGGCGAGTTGGGCCCCCGCCTGCTCAAGGTCGAGTGCGGTGGGCTCGGTGGTCACGTGGTGCTCCTTGAACTGGTGATGCCGATCTCGTCGAACGCCCCCGCCGATGCGTGGTCGCCGACGCCTTGCTCGAAGTACGGCTCTCCCGGCCGCCGTACGCCCACCGCGTGCCAGCCCGCGGCCACGGCCGCGTCCAGCTCGCCGGGCCGGTCGGAGAGGAAGAGCAGCCGGGACGGCTCGGTGCCGGTCGCCGCCGCGATACGGCGGTACGACTCCGGCTCCTGCTTGGGACCGGCGTTCTCCGTGTCGTAGAGACCGGAGACGAGGGGGAGGAGGTCGCCCTCCGGGCTCGATGTGAACCACGCGCGCTGCGCGGCCACCGAGCCGGACGAGTAGACGTACAGCCGCAGGCCCGCCGAGTGCCAGACGCGCAGGGCCGGTACGACGTCGTCGTAGAAGTGCGAGACGAGGTCGCCGCGGGCGAAGCCCTCGGACCAGATGATGCCCTGGAGGGTCTTCAGGGGCGTGGCCTTGCGGTCCTCGTCGAGCCAGGTGCCCAGGGTCTTCTCGATCTGTACGGCGTCGGCGTCCGGGTCGCCGGTCAGCTCGCGCACCTGCGCGACCGCCCTGGCCACCTCGGGATTGTCGCCGCCCTCGGTGAGCAGCGCGGCGAAGCGCGAGCGCGAGTACGGGTAGAGGACGTCGACGACGAAACCCGTGGCGCTGGTGGTGCCCTCGATGTCGAGCACCACGGCGTCCACGTCGTACCGCAAACTCACGCGGCGGCCTTGTCCTGCTGGTAGCCCGCGTCGATCGTGTCGTAGTCCGGGAAGCGCGAGGCGATGGTCGAGCCGGTGAAGTTGCCGACCCAGCCGTCCTCCTCGTGGAAGAAGCGGATCGCGGTGAAGGCGGGCTCGGTGCCCATGTCGAACCAGTGGGTGGTGCCGCGCGGCACGCCCAGCAGGTCGCCCTTCTCGCAGTAGACGGCGTGCACTTCGCCGTTCACGTGCAGATAGAAGATGCCGGAGCCGGAGACGAAGAAGCGGACCTCGTCATCGTCGTCGTGCGTGTGCTCCTGGAGGAACTTCGCGCGGGCGCCGGCCGCCTTCGCCGGGTACTCCGGGTCGTCGCTGGGGTGCAGACCGAGGACGTCGACGGTGGTGAAGCCCTCCTCGGCGTTCAGCTTGTCGATCTCCGGGCCGTAGGCGGCGAAGACGGTGTCGCTGTCGGCGTCGGCCGGGACGTCCTCGCGGATCGGCCACTGCTCGTAGCGCACACCGAGAGGCGCGAGCGCGGCGGCGATCTCGACGGGGTCGGCGGTACGGCGCACGAGGTTCTCGGGACCGGACTCGGGCCAGGTGGTGAGCAGGGTCATGGGAACAACTCCGAAAAAGTGGGCGTGATGTCCGGATACCGAGACGGACACCGGACCGGTGGGGGGCGGAAAGCGGCTGCGGGGCGGCCCGTTGTACTGCGTCGGGACCGGTTATGTGATGGTAACCGCCGCCGGTGAACAGGCCTGATGTGACGTAGTCGTTGTCTCACCAGCTGAGAAACCGCTTCCACCCCTTTGACCAATGGCTGGAATCATTCTCATGATCTCCCTATGAAGACGCTGCTGCTCGTGCGGCGGCTGTACGTGGACTTGCTCCGGTCGACCACAGCCAGCTGTCGCTGACCACATCCGGAGCCCCGCGAGCCTTTCGTGCCGCGGTCCACCACCCGTTCCGCGGTGGCTGATTCCCTTTCCCACGCTCCGGGACACGCACGCCCGTCCTTCACCCCTTCTGCACCACCTTGCACCTGGAGCCCCTCATGTCCCGCACCCGTGTCCCCCTCGCCGCGCTCTCGCTGGCCTCCGCCTCGGCCCTCCTCCTCGCGGGCTGCTCCCAGTCCACCGACGCGTCGAAGAGCACCGCCGACACCGCCGCCTCGGCCTCGGCCGCCACGGGCAAGAAGCCGACCCCCTTCAACAAGGGCACGGTCAAGATCGCGCTCGTACGGCAGAGCGGCGCCGGCGACTACTTCGAGCAGTGGGGCAACGGCGCCAAGGCGCAGGCCAAGGCGCTCGGCGTCGACCTGACCGTGTACGACGCCCAGGCCGACAACGCCAAGCAGGCCACCGACCTGTCCTCGGCCATCAACTCCGGCGCGCAGGCGATCATCGTCGACCACGGCTTCCCGTCCACGATCCAGCCCGAGATCGACCAGGCGGTGAAGAAGGGCATCAAGGTCGTCGTCTACGACGTCGACCAGACCAACAAGTCCGTGATCAGCACCGAGCAGGACGACGCCAGCATGGCGCAGGCAGTCCTCGACGTGATGGCCCAGACGGTCGGCAAGAACGCCAAGGTCGGCTACGTCAACGTGGCTGGCTACGCGGCCCTCGACAAGCGCAACACCGTCTGGGCGAAGGAGGTCGCGGCCCAGGGCTGGAAGCAGCAGTTCAAGGTCGGCAAGGTCACCGACTCCACGGCCACCGACAACGTTCCCCTGGTCTCCGCCGCGCTCACCCAGCACTCCGACGTGGTGGGCGTGTTCGCCCCCTACGACGAGCTGGCCAAGGGCACCGTCCTCGCCGTCCAGAACAAGAAGCTCCAGAGCAAGGTGAAGGTCTTCGGCGCAGACGTCTCCAACGCCGACATCCAGAACATGACCGCGGCGAACAGCCCGTGGGTCGCCACCGCCGGCACCGACCCGTCCGCCGTCGGCGCGGCCGTGGTCCGCACGGCGGCACTGGAGTTGGCCGGTCAGCTGAACAAGACCTCCGTCGACTTCCCGGCCGTCGCCATCACCCAGGACTTCCTGCGCAAGAACAAGATCGAGAACATGGACCAGCTGCGCGCGGCCCTGCCCGCCCTGAACCTCTCCAAGGTGAGCACCGCCGACTGGATCCCCAATGTCGCCCACTGACACGGCCGTCGACGCCGCGGGCGCCGGTGTGGCGGTCGGTCTCCGCGACGTCAGCATGGCCTTCGGCGGCAAGACGGTACTGGCCTCCGTATCGCTCGACATCGCACCGGGCAGCGTGGTCGCGCTGCTCGGCGCGAACGGCGCCGGAAAGTCCACGCTGATCAAGATCCTGTCGGGCGTGCACACCGACCACGGCGGAGAGGTGCGGGTCGCCGGGGAACCCGCAGCTCTCCAATCTCCGTCCGCCGCCCGGCAGTTGGGCATCCAGACGGTCCACCAGCGGATCGGCGAGGGCATCGTGCCCGGCCTCTCCGTCGCCGAGAACCTGGTCTTCGAGGAGCTGGCCCAGCGCCGCGGCAACCCGTTCCTCAACGGCCGCCGCGTGCTGGCCCGCGCCCGCGAGATCCAGGCCGCGCTGGAACTCGACTGGAGCGACGCCGTGTTGCGCCGCGACGTCACCGAACTCGGCATCTCCGACCGCCAGTTGCTCATCCTGGCCCGCGCGCTGGCCACCCGCCCCCGGCTGCTGATCCTCGACGAACCGACCTCCGCCCTCTCCGCCGCCGAGGCGCAGCGGCTCTTCGCCCTCGTCGAGAAGATGCGCGACGACGGCATCGCGGTCCTCTACGTCTCCCACCGCCTCGGCGAGATCGACGCCCTCGCCGACCGCCTGGTCGTCCTGCGGGACGGCGGTCTCACCGACGACCAGGTCAAGCCCTTCGACTGGGACGGCGCCCTGCGCGCGATGCTCGCCCAGGCCCACGAGGTGACGACGGCCCGCCCGCAGCACTCCGGCGAGCACGGGGACGCCGTCCTCGCGCTGCACGGCGTCCGGCTCTTCGAGGGGCGGGCACCCCTGGACCTCGACCTCCGCGCCGGCGAAGTCACCGGTGTCGTAGGCCTGTTGGGGGCGGGCAAGACGGAACTCGCCCGCGGCCTCTTCGGCGCCGAGCCCTTCGCCACCGGCACGGTCACGCTGGACGGCAAGCCGTATGCGCCCCGCCGTCCGGCCGACGCGATCCGCGCCGGCGTCCACCTCGTGCCCGAGGACCGGCACGCCGACGCGCTCGTCCCCGGCTGGTCGGTGGCGCAGAACGTCTCGCTGCCGTTCCTCAAGTCCCTGTCCCGGGGCGGACTCGTGAACACGGGCAAGGAGGACGCCCTCGGCCGCGAGACCATCGGCGCCCTCGGGGTCGTCGCCCGCGACGAGCACAGCACGGTGGAGGAACTCTCCGGCGGCAACCAGCAGAAGGTCGTCGTCGGCCGCTGGCTCGCGCACACCCCGCGTGTCCTCATCCTGGACGAGCCGTTCCGAGGCGTGGACATCGGCGCGCGGCGCGACATCGGCGGCCGGGCGCGTGCGCTGGCCGCGGAGGGTGCGGCCGTACTCGTACTGTCGGCCGACGTCGACGAGGTGCTCGAGATCGCCGACCGGGTCGTAGTGCTGGCGGCCGGCGAGGTCCACCTCGACGCCTACGGCGAAGACGCGGAACGCGACCGCGTGATCCAGACCATCTCGGCGTCCGTGTGATGCCGGCCGACCAGTCCGGCGTCCGCGTGATGCCCGCCCCGCACGAAGCCACGGCAGGAAGTACGCCATGACCACCACCCAGAGCCCCGAGGCCGCACCGAAGACGACGGGGGCGCCCGCCGTCTCCACCGCCGTGCTCGTGCAGAACGCCGTCATCAAGTACGGCTTCATCTTCGTCACGGTCGCGCTGTTCCTGTACTTCGCGCTGACCGAGGGCTCCTTCCGGGAGTCGGCGACCCTCCTCGACACCCTCCGGTACGTCTCCGTCGCCGCGATCCTCGGCCTCGGCGTCACCCTCACCATGGCCGTCGGCGGAATGGACATGTCCGTCGGCGCGGTCGCCGGACTCGGTGTCACCGTCGCCGCGAAGACGATGGTGACGTACAACCAGGTCGGCACGGTCGCGATCCTCGCCGTCATCGCGGCGGGCGCGCTCGCCGGACTCCTCAACGCCCTCCTCATCGTCGTGATGAAGATCCCGGACATGCTGGCCACCCTCGGCACCATGTTCGTCATCCAGGGCACCAAACTCATCCTGGTCGACGGCCAGTCGATCTCCGCCGGGATGACCCAGTCGGACGGCACCACCGCCCCCGGCAAGTTCACCGCCGGCTTCCTCCGCATCGACCGCGGCACGCTGTTCGGCATCCCCATCTCGGTGGTGATCTTCGGCGCGCTGACGGTGATCGCCTGGGTGTTCCTCGCCCGCACCCGCTGGGGCCGCGTCCTGTACGCCATCGGCGCCAACCCGGAGGCCTCCCGCCTGGCGGGCATCCGCGTCGGCGCGTACCGGGCCCTCGCCTACGTCCTCTCCGGCGTCCTCGCCTCCATCGGCGGCCTCATCCTGGCGTCGCGCATCGGACAGGGTGATGTGAGCGCGGGCACGTCGCAGCTGCTGGAGGCGGTGGCGGTCGCGCTCGTCGGCACGTCGGTCCTCGGCCGGGGCCGCCCGAACGTCTGGGGCACGGCGCTGGGCGCGGTCCTGATCGGCATCATCACCACCGGCCTGACCATCAAGGGTCTGCCCTACTACACCCAGGACGTCGTCGAGGGCGCGGTCCTCATCCTCGCCCTGGTCTTCAGCTTCACCCTGTCCAAGCGCCGCACCGCATAAGGAAGTTCGAGGAGTTCGTACGATGGGCTACCGCATCCTGGAGACCGACGACATCCCGGCGTACCTGCACGAGCGCGGCCACTGGGCGGACGTGACCGACATCCACGTCCGCGAGGTGTCGGACGGCAACATGAACCGGGTGTTCCTCGCCTCGAACGCCGACGGCAGCCACAGCCTCGCCGTCAAGCAGGCGCTGCCCTGGGTACGGGTCGCCGGCCCCTCCTGGCCGATGAGCCCCGAGCGCGCCGACGCGGAGGCACGCGCGTACGAGCAGGTGGCGCGGGTCGCCCCCGACAAGATCCCGGCGATCCACGGCTACGACGCCGACAACTACGCCCTCGTCATGGAGGACATGTCCGACCTGGAGGTCCTGCGCACGGTCCTCAACGAGGGGGCGTCCTACGGCCCGGACACCTCGGCGCGGATCGGTGAGTTCGTCGCCCAACTCGCCTTCGCGACCAGCGACTTCGGGATGGAGTCCGCCGACCGCAAGGCGCTGGTCGCGGCCTCGGTGAGCCCGGAGCTGTGCAAGATCACGGAAGACGTGGTGCTGTCCGAGCCGTACATCGAGCACGAACACAACCACTGGCTCCCGGAGTTGACGGACCTGGCGGCCGAGTTCCGTGCGGATGCCCGCCTGCGCACGGAGGTCGCGGACCTCCGGTACACGTTCATGACCAGTGCGCAGGCCCTGCTCCACGGCGACCTGCACACCGGCAGCGTGATGGTCGGCGAGCGCGAAGGCGCCCCGGTGGTACGGGTCTTCGACCCCGAGTTCTCCTTCGTCGGCCCGGTCGGCTACGACCTCGGGCTGTACTGGGCCAACGTGCTGGTGTCGGAGGAACGGGCGCGTGCGCTGGGCACGTCGACCGACCACGGCGACCAACTCCGCCTCTCCTGGGAGGCGTTCGAGACCGAGTTCCGCCGCCTGTGGCCGACCCGCGTCGACACCTTCTTCGACGACGCCTACCTGGACCGCTTCCTCTTCCGCGTCTGGACCGACTCCGTCGGCTACGCCGGCACGGAGATCGTCCGCCGCATCATCGGCTTCGCCCACCTGACCGACCTGACGACCCTGCCGGATCCGGTGCCGGCGTCCCGGCGGGCGTTGTTGTTGGGGCGCGAACTCATCGTGCGGCGCGCGGAGTTGACGTCACCGGAGGCGGTCCGGGCGCTGGTCTGAGTCCGGGTGGGAACCCGAGGACTCGCCTGCCTGCACCGAGCGGTCCTCGCACTCGCGCGGTCGTGACGGCCCGTCCTCCTGGCGAGGGGCGACCACCGGGGGCGTGTCGAGGCCCGCCAGGTGCGACTGAAGCCGCTGGTGCCGGAACTCGAACCCCGCGCCGGACTGCCGTAGAACACCGCGGCGGTGGGCGTCCTCCAGGAACGTCATCAGGCGCCACGGCATTCGGCCCGTCGCCGCGAGCCAGGTTCGGGCGACGGTGAAGCGGCCCCAGGCGCTCAGCGCGAGGGCCGCCGAGCCCAGTGGCAGCCACAGTTGGGTGCCGATGTGGACGAGGCCGCCCCAGTCGCCCGGCAGCGTTACCACCGGTACGCAGACGGCGGCGATCAGCAGCGCTACCAGGCCGCCGCGGGTGAAGGACGCCGTACGGTCCGTACGCAGGGACGAACCGGGGCCGGCCGCGCGCATGACGTCCGACGGGACGCTCAGCGCGCGGTAGACGCCGCACACACAGCCGCCCACGATCCCGACCAGCACCCCGCCCGCCATCAGCGGCGGCAGACAGCGCCGGAGCACGCCCGACGGCGGGCCCGCGGTGAGCCAGCCACGGGACGCCTCCGGCAGCACGGACCGCAGGTTCGCGGCGTACGCCGTGATAGGCGGAGCCGTGTCGTCCGTGAGGTCGAGGCGGGCCACCACCGCGCCGTCGTGCGACTCGAAGACCGTGCGCCGCGCGGTGAACGGGACGCAGCGGCGGTCGGCGAGGAGCGGGATCTCGCAGTCCGGGGGCCGAGTGCCTTCGGGGTAGGCGATCGGCCGGGCCCCGTTGCCGGGCAGGAGCAGTGTGCCGCGCAGGTGGTGCCGGGTGGTCGCGGTCCGGATGCCGGGGCGTTCCGTGAAACTCCAGCCGTCGATCGTCCGGCCCGAAAGGTCGTTCGTGGAACCGGACTTGAGCAGGGTCACCCCGGCTGCCGTGAACCCCGCGACCGTGCAAGCCGTGACCCCGATGAGCAGTGCGGCGGCAGTGCCCCGGACCGCGCCCGCGGCGAAGCGCCGGGCGATGCGGCCGGACCGGGTCGCGTGCGCGAGGTCCTGTCCGGCCCGGCGGCCACCGCTCATCAGCAGGGCCGCGCCCGCTCCCGCGCAGGTGATGCCGACCAGCCCGGTCCAGGGGTTGCCGGACCGGCCGGTCACCACCGCGCACGCCAGGCCGAGCCCGCTCAGCAGCAGGACGGCCCCGCAGACCCGGGCCACCGCGCGGCCCGCGCTGCCGCTCCAGGGCAGCGAGAGCGGCACGGGATGGCGGGACAGCCCGGCGATGCCGAAGAACAGGGTGAACAGGAGGGAGAACAGGCAGCCGCCCAGCAGATCGGGTACCCAGCCGTCCGTCACCGCGCCGAAGCGGAATCCGAACCGCAGGTCGTCGGCGTAGGCGAAGCCCGCCCACAGCAGCGCGCTCACCCCGGCGGTGATCAGCGTTTGACGCAGGAGAGCGCGGCGGCCCGGCGGGGTGTCCCCGGACGGGAGCAGGAACGCCTCCCCGAACGCGAAGCCCGCGGTCTGCCCGGCGAGGGTGGCGAGCACGGACGCGAGATCCTCCACGCCCGCCAGTTCGTTCGCCGCGCGCGCCACCGTGATCGGCAGTACCACCAGCGACAGCAGGGCCAGCGACAGCAGGCCCGGGGCCAGGACGGAGACGGCCCTCGGCAGCAACGACTCCAGCTCCCACCACGCCAGCCGCCCGGTGCCGCGCCGCTCCAACGCCCGTGCCAGCAGCGTGAGTCGGCGCACCGCGGCCGAGGTCGTGGCGGGCCCGGAGTCCGCGAACGCGGCGGGCACGAACGCCCCGAGCAGATGCTCCTCCACGGCCTCGACGGTCGGGAAACGGTCCGGGTCCAGGAGTTCGGACGGGTCGCGGGAGGTGTCGCCGTAGACCGCGCGGGCCAGCGCCACCATCAGGGGAGTGGTGAGCGCCCGGGCCGCAGGGCCGTCCGGACGGGCCGTGAGTTCCCGGAGCACGGGTGTCCACACGGTGCCCGGCTCACCCTCCCCGTGGCGTAACGGCCGTGCCGTGCGCTCCAGATGGGCCCCGGCCTGCGCGAGGCCGAGCGGGCGCAGCTCGACCACCTCGGCGGCGGTCAGCACATCGCCCTCGGTCACCGCCTTCGCCCAGGCCTCGGCCCGGCTGGTGAGCAACAGCGGCAGGCTGTCGTCGAGTTCGGCGTTGATGCGCCGTACGGCCTCTCCGTAGACGGGCCGGGGCAGTTCGTCGAAGCCGTCGAGGACCGGCAGCACGAGCCCCGAGTCGAGCAGGCCCCGGGCGAGGGTGTGCCGTCCGTCGGTCACGGCGGCCAGCGGGCGGTGCTCGGCGGCCAGCCGCTCGGCGAGCCAGTCGCGCAGCCCGGTCCGCCTCGGGTCCCAGCCCGCCAGCGGGAAGATCACCGGGACCGGACCGCCGGGCCGCCGCGCGGCCAGCCGCCCGAGCACGAACCGCATCGCCAGCACGCTCTTGCCCGACCCGGGACCGCCCAGCACCACCAGCCGCCGCCCGGGCAGCGCGGCGAACGACCCGGTGACGTCCTCGATCCGCTGCCCACGCGGCGCGGGCAGCGGCCGGCCCCGCCTGATGTTCTCCGGGTGATCGGCCAGCCACCGCTCCGCCGGAGCCCAGGCCACGTCCAGCGGGGCGGGGTCCTGCAACCGCCGGAGCCGGGCCTCGGCGGACCACTGCTCCCGTACGGCCTCGGCGAGCGCGTCGGCGGCCCGCCTGCGGTCCTCGTCGGCCGGGCGCGGGGACGGATCGGCGTCGCCGCGCAGCACGTCGGCGACGAGCGCCGCGACCGACACGAACGCGCCGATCGCCGACACCATCACCCCGGCCGTGGCCGCGTCGCTCCACCACAGCCGCAGCACCCCCGCCAGTGCCGCGAGCGCGCCCCCGCACACGGCGAACCCGAGCCGCCGCCGGACCCGCGCGCTGTGCCATCCACCTTGCATACGACCGCCGCTCCCCGGGCCGGACCCCATGGCCCGACCGCTGTGTCGGAAGCCAACTGTTCTAACGGCCGGGCGGGCCGAGATCCGCCGGTCGCCAACCCGTGTGAGGGAGCGCGCGGAATCACCGCAGGGGCGTGCGGAAGCGCGAATCCCCGGAGGGGCATGGGCCGTTGGCACGTGTGAGCAGCATGCACAGGACACGGCGGAGGGGCGGCTCCCGGTCGGGAACCGCCCCTCCGATGTCGTAGCGACTACTTCTTGTCGAGCAGATCCTGCACCTTCGCCCGCACCTCGTCCGTGGCAAGCCCACGGATTGTCAGGGTCGTGCGGCGGCGCAGGACGTCGTCCTGGGTCTCCGCCCACTCGTGGTCACGGGCGTAGACGACCTGCGCCCAGATCTCGGGGGCGTCCGGGTGGACGCGCTGGCCCAGCTCCGGGTTCTCGTTGGCGAGTCGGGCGATGTCGAAGGCCAGCGAACCGTAGTGGGTGGCCAGGTGCTTCGCCGTGTCGGCCGCCATGCGCGGGCCCGGCGCAGGGTTGTCGACCAGGAGGCGGTGGGCGACCGCGCGCGGGTTGGCGACACCCGGCAGCGGGAGCTTCTTCGGGAGGGAGGAGATCGGCTCGAAGTCCTCGCCCAGCGGGCGGCCGGGGAGGGCCTCCAGCTTCTGCATGACCGTACGGCCGATGTGCCGGAACGTCGTCCACTTGCCGCCCGCGACGGACAGCATGCCGCCCTTGCCCTCGGTCACCACGGTCTCGCGCTTGGCCTTGGCGGTGCTGCCGGGGCCGCCGGGCAGCACGCGCAGACCGGCGAAGGAGTAGGTGATCAGGTCACGGGAGAGCTGCTGGTCGCGGACCGAGAACGCGGCCTCGTCCAGGATCTGGGATATGTCCTGCTCGGTGACCGAGACGTCCGCCGGGTCGCCCTCGTACTCCTCGTCGGTCGTGCCGAGCAGCAGCATGTCCTCCCAGGGGAGGGCGAAGGTGATGCGGTACTTGTCGATGGGGGTGGCGAGAGCGGCCTTCCAGGGGGAGGTGCGCTTCAGGACCAGGTGCGCGCCCTTGGAGAGGCGGATGGAGGGCGCCGCGTTCGGGTCCTCCATCTTGCGCAGGTGGTCCACCCACGGGCCGGTCGCGTTGAGCACCAGGCGGGCGCTCACGCCGAACTCGTCGCCGGAGGTCGTGTCGCGCAGCTCCGCGCCGGTGACCCGGCCCTGGGTGAAGCGCAGGCCGGTGACCTCGGCGTGGTTGAGGACGACGGCGCCCGCCTCGACGGCCGCGCGGACCGTCATCAGCGCCATGCGGGCGTCGTTCATCTGGTCGTCGCCGTACACCGCGACGGCCTTGAGGTTCTGGGTGCGCAGCTCGGGCACGTCCTGCGCCGCCTTCGCGGGGGACAGAAGGTGGCCGACGCCGTCGCCGAACGCGGAGAGCGCGGAGTAGGCGAAGACGCCCGCCCCGAGCTTCGCCGCGCCGTGCGGACCGCCCTTGTAGACGGGGAGGTAGAACGTGAGCGGGTTCGCCAGGTGGGGGGCCACCTGGCGGGAGACCGCACGGCGTTCGAAGTGGTTCTCCGCCACCAGCTTCACCGCGCCGGTCTGCAGGTAGCGCAGACCGCCGTGGAGGAGCTTGGAGGAGGCGGAAGAGGTGGCACCGGCGAAGTCGCCGGCGTCGACCAGGGCCACCCGCAGCCCGGACTGCGCGGCGTGCCAGGCGGTGGAGATGCCCAGGATGCCGCCGCCGATGACGAGGAGGTCGTACGTCGCCTTGGAGAGCTGCTCCCGGGTCTCGGCCCGGCTCGGGTTCGAGCCGGAGGCCGGGTGCGTACCGAGGGCAGGCACGGACTGCAGGGTGGACTTAACGGTCATGTGGGGTTCTTACTCCTCGTCCTCGAGCCAGCCCATGGTCCGCTCGACGGCCTTGAGCCAGCTCTTGTACTCACGGTCGCGCTTCTCCGCGGCCATGTTGGGGGTCCACTCGGCGGCCCGGCGCCAGTTGGCGCGCAGGTCGTCGGTGCTGGTCCAGAAGCCGACGGCCAGACCGGCGGCGTAGGCGGCGCCGAGGCAGGTGGTCTCGGCGACCATCGGGCGCACCACGGGGGCGTCGACGAAGTCCGAGAGCGTCTGCATCAGCAGGTTGTTGGAGGTCATGCCGCCGTCGACCTTGAGCGCGGCGAGCTCGACGCCGGAGTCCTTCGTCATGGCGTCCGTGATCTCACGGGTCTGCCAGGCGGTGGCCTCCAGGACGGCACGCGCGAGGTGCGCCTTGGTGACGTACCGGGTGAGACCGGCGATCACACCGCGGGCGTCGGAGCGCCAGTACGGGGCGAACAGGCCGGAGAAGGCCGGCACGAAGTAGGCGCCGCCGTTGTCCTCGACCGAGAGCGCGAGCGTCTCGATCTCGGCGGCGGTGGAGATGAGGCCCATCTGGTCGCGCATCCACTGCACCAGCGAACCGGTGACGGCGATCGAGCCCTCCAGGGCGTAGACCGGCGCCTCGTCGCCGATCCGGTAGCCGACCGTGGTCAGCAGGCCCGAGTAGGAGTTGATGATCTTCTCGCCGGTGTTCATCAGCATGAAGGTGCCGGTGCCGTACGTGGACTTGGCCTCGCCCTCGGCGAAACAGGTCTGGCCGAACAGGGCCGCCTGCTGGTCGCCGAGCGCGGAGGCGACCGGGATGCCGCCGAGCAGCTCGCCGAGACGCCCGCCGGTGACCTCGCCGTAGACCTCGGCGGAGGAGCGGATCTCCGGGAGCATGTTCAGCGGGACGCCGATGGACTCGGCGATCTTGTCGTCCCACTCCAGCGTGTGCAGGTTCATCAGCATGGTGCGGGAGGCGTTGGTGACGTCGGTGTAGTGCTTGCCGCCGTTGACACCGCCCGTCAGGTTCCAGATGACCCAGGTGTCCATGGTGCCGAAGAGGATGTCGCCCGCCTCGGCGCGCTCGCGCAGGCCCTCGACGTTGTCGAGCAGCCAGCGGGCCTTGGGTCCGGCGAAGTACGACGCGAGCGGCAGACCGGTCTCGCGGCGGAAGCGGTCCTGGCCGACGTTGCGGCCGAGCTCCTTGCAGAGCGCGTCGGTGCGGGTGTCCTGCCAGACGATGGCGTTGTGGACGGGCTCACCGGTGTTCTTGTCCCACAGCAGCGTGGTCTCACGCTGGTTGGTGATGCCGATGGCCTTGATGTCGTCGCGGGTGATGCCGGCCTTCTCGATGGCGGAGGCGACGACCTCCTGGACGTTGGTCCAGATCTCGGTGGCGTTGTGCTCGACCCAGCCCGGCTTCGGGAAGATCTGCTCGTGCTCCTTCTGGTCGACGGAGACGATACGGCCGTCCCGGTCGAAGACGATGCAGCGGCTGGAGGTCGTGCCCTGGTCGATGGCCGCGATGAACGGTCCGGCGGTGTGGGCGTCGGTCACTGTGTGCTCCTGAGGGGTTCCGTGGTCATGAGGACTGGTTCTACGGCTGCTTCAGTGCTCGGAAGTGCTTGGAATTCTGCTTCTAAGCAAAAGCGACGTTGTAGAGGCCCGCAGCGATGGCGCCGCCGATCAGCGGACCGACCACCGGGATCCAGGCGTAGCTCCAGTCGGAACCGCCCTTGTTGGGCAGGGGCAGGAGCGCGTGCACGATGCGCGGGCCCAGGTCACGGGCCGGGTTGATCGCGTAGCCGGTCGGGCCGCCGAGCGACAGACCGATGGAGACGACCACGAAGGCCGTGATCAGGGCGCCCAGGGTGCCCAGGCCGTTGCCCTTGTCGTTCAGACCCTGCGTCAGGATGGCGAGGATCAGGACGACGGTGCCGATGATCTCCGTGGCGAGGTTCTGCACCACGTTCCGGACCTCGGGGCCGGTGGAGAAGATGCCCAGGACCGGGCCCGCGCCCTTCTCCTCGGCCTCGACGGCCTTGGCCGCCGGCTCGCCGACGATCTCCGTGTCGGTCAGGTGCGCCTGGAACTGGCCGTAGTAGGCCACCCAGACCAGGGTCGCGCCGATCATGGCGCCGAGCAGCTGCCCGGCCCAGTAGATCGGGACGTTGTCCCAGCCACCGTCCTTGATCGCGAGTGCGAGCGTCACGGCCGGGTTGAGGTGGGCACCGGAGAGCGGTGCCGAGATGTACACGGCCGTCATGACGGCGAAACCCCACCCGAAGGCGATGGCCAGCCAGCCGGCGTTACGGGCCTTGGAGGCCTTCAGCGTGACGGCGGCGCAGACGCCACCGCCGAGCAGGATGAGTACGGCGGTACCTATGGTCTCGCCGATGAAGATGTCGGAGCTGGACACCCGCGACTCCTTTGTCCTTCGTCCAGGGAAGCCGAACCCCGGGTCCCGCCGGGGGTTCGTGCGCCCTCGGGGGTGAGAGCGATGCCAGCCTTTGGCGTTGCCACACTCTAGCGCGTATTGCCGGTAGGTGTTCGACAATGCCGACCGATGGACGGGAGTCTTGCTCCGGGGTTACAGGCGCGTCAAGAGTGCTGTTATCGAAAACACGATCGTTATTGATCGCTGTGGGCTATCGATCCCGCGATCGCTGCGGACGGCGTTCAGCTGGACACCGTGTGTGGCGATTTGGCGTTTTGGCCGACTTTGTCGTTCAGGGTACGACTAAGACCGGAACATCCCCCAGGATGTTCCGGTCTTTTTGCTGTGAATCCGGCTGTGGATCCGCCGAGGTCAGAACCGCCCGGCGCCCAGGTCCCGCGACACCGCGCGGGCGCAGTCCCGTACCGCGGCGATCAGCTCGGGCCGCAGCGCGCCGTCCTCGTCCGGCCGGCACAGCCGCTCCACGGCGCCCGTGATCCCCACCGCGCCCACCGGCATGCGCCGCCGGTCGTGGATGGGTGCGGCGATGGACGCGACGCCCTCCCAGGTCTCCTCGACGTCCGCCGCGTACCCACGCGCGCGCGTGACGTCCAGGACCTGCTCGAAGGCGGCCAGCTCGGACACCGTGCGCTCGGTGAAGGGCTTGCGGTCGGCCTCCAGGACCTCGCTGTGCGCGACCGGATCGTAGGCCGACAGCACCTTGCCCAGGGCCGTGGAGTGCAGCGGCTGCATGGCGCCGATCTCCAGGACCTGCCGGCTGTCGTCGGGCCGGAAGACGTGGTGCACGATCAGGACGCCCTGCTGGTGCAGGACCCCCAGGTGCACGCTCTCGCCGCTGGAGCGGGCCAGGTCGTCCGTCCACACCAGGGCACGCGCGCGCAGCTCGTGGACGTCGAGGTACGTGGTGCCCAGGCGCAGCAGTTCCGCGCCCAGCTGGTAGCGCCCGGAGGCGTCGTCCTGCTCGACGAAGCCCTCCTGCTGGAGGGTGCGCAGGATGCCGTGGGCCGTGCCCTTGGCCAGGCCGAGCGACGAGGCGATGTCCGAGAGGCCGAGCCGTCGCTCGCCGCCCGCGAGCAGGCGCAGCATCGCGGCCGCCCGTTCGAGCGACTGGATGTTCCGTGCCATCGCCGTACTGCCTCCGTCCCGTTCGACCGCCGATGCGCGACGCTGCCGCCGCCGTTCGGCAATGTCGAACACTACCGGTCCATGCCGACCTCCCGCCAATGGTCGGTCGGCACCTGTTACGTCACTCGTCGCGAGAACCTAGACGGGGTTGATCCGCCCGTCACCCCGGTCCGCCCCATGGACGTTCCGACATCCTCCCGTCCGACCCCGTTACCCTGGCGGCGTGCACGCTCCCCGGGGTGTTCCGTGAGAGGTTCCCCGGGAAGCCGCGAAAGCCGACAGCCGTCGCACTCCAGGGAGCCCCTCCATGGCCTCGTCGCCACTGACCCCTTCTGCCGACAGCCGGACCCGTGTGTCCGAGCTCCGAGAGGCACTCGCCACCCGTGTGGTGGTCGCCGACGGAGCCATGGGCACCATGCTCCAGGCGCAGGAGCCCACTCTCGACGACTTCGAGAACCTCGAAGGCTGCAACGAGATCCTGAACATCACCCGCCCGGACATCGTCCGCTCGGTCCACGAGGCGTACTTCGGCGCGGGCGTCGACTGCGTCGAGACCAACACCTTCGGCGCCAACCACTCCGCGATGGCCGAGTACGACATCGCCGACCGCGTCTACGAACTCTCCGAGTCCGGCGCCCGCATCGCCCGCGAGACCGCCGACGACTTCGCCGCCCGCGACGGCCGCCGCCGCTGGGTCCTCGGCTCCGTCGGCCCCGGCACCAAGCTGCCCACCCTCGGCCACATCGGCTACGCCACCCTCCGGGACGGCTTCCAGGCGAACGCCGAGGGACTGCTCGCCGGTGGCGCCGACGCCCTGATCGTCGAGACCACCCAGGACCTCCTCCAGACCAAGTCGTCGATCCTGGGCGCCCGCCGCGCCATGGAGGCGACCGGAGTCGACGTGCCCCTGCTGGTCTCGATGGCCTTCGAGACCACCGGCACCATGCTGCTCGGCTCCGAGATCGGCGCCGCGCTCACCGCGCTGGAACCCCTCGGCATCGACATGATCGGCCTGAACTGCTCGACCGGCCCGGCCGAGATGAGCGAGCACCTGCGCTATCTGGCCCGCCACTCCCGCACCCCGCTGCTGTGCATGCCGAACGCGGGGCTGCCCATCCTCACCAAGGACGGCGCCCACTTCCCGCTCGACCCCGAGGGCCTGGCGGACGCCCAGGAGCACTTCGTCCAGGACTACGGCCTGAACCTCGTCGGCGGCTGCTGCGGCACCACCCCCGAGCACTTGCGTCAACTGGTCGAGCGGGTCCGAGAGTTGGAGCCCGTCGAGCGCCACCCCCAGCCCGAGCCCGGCGCCGCCTCGCTCTATCAGACGGTCCCGTTCCGCCAGGACACCGCCTACATGGCGATCGGCGAGCGCACCAACGCCAACGGCTCGAAGAAGTTCCGCGAGGCCATGCTGGAGGCCCGCTGGGACGACTGCGTGGAGATGGCCCGCGACCAGATCCGCGAAGGCGCCCACATGCTGGACCTCTGCGTGGACTACGTGGGCCGCGACGGCGTCGCCGACATGGAGGAGCTGGCCGGCCGCTTCGCCACCGCCTCCACCCTGCCGATCGTTCTCGACTCCACCGAAGTCGCGGTCATCCGGGCCGGGTTGGAGAAGCTCGGCGGCCGCGCGGTCATCAACTCCGTCAACTACGAGGACGGCGACGGCCCCGACTCCCGCTTCGCGAAGGTCACCAGGCTGGCGCAGGAGCACGGCGCCGCGCTCATCGCGCTGACCATCGACGAGGAGGGCCAGGCCCGCACCCCCGAGCACAAGGTCGCCATCGCCGAGCGGCTCATCGAGGACCTCACGACCAACTGGGGCATCCACGAGTCGGACATCCTCATCGACACCCTGACCTTCACCATCTGCACCGGCCAGGAGGAGTCCCGCGGCGACGGCATCGCCACCATCGAGGCCATCCGCCAACTCAAGAGCCGTCACCCGGACGTCCAGACCACGCTCGGCCTGTCCAACATCTCCTTCGGCCTCAACCCGGCCGCCCGCGTCCTGCTCAACTCCGTCTTCCTCGACGAGTGCGTCAAGGCCGGCCTCGACTCGGCGATCGTGCACGCCTCGAAGATCCTCCCGATCGCCCGCTTCACCGAGGAGGAGGTGAAGACCGCCCTCGACCTCGTCTACGACCGCCGCGCCGAGGGCTACGACCCCCTCCAGAAGCTGATGGCCCTCTTCGAGGGCGCCACCACCAAGTCCCGTACGGCGGGCCGCGCCGAGGAGCTTGCCGCCCTCCCGCTGGACGAGCGGCTCAAGCGCCGGATCATCGACGGCGAGAAGAACGGCCTGGAGGCCGACCTCGCCGAGGCCCTCCAGACCCGCCCCGCCCTGGACATCGTCAACGAGACGCTCCTGGACGGCATGAAGGTCGTCGGCGAGCTGTTCGGATCCGGGCAGATGCAGCTGCCGTTCGTGCTCCAGTCCGCCGAGGTCATGAAGACCGCGGTCGCCTATCTCGAACCGCACATGGAGAAGTCGGACGCCGAGGGCAAGGGCACCATCGTGCTCGCCACCGTGCGCGGCGACGTCCACGACATCGGCAAGAACCTCGTCGACATCATCCTGTCCAACAACGGCTACAACGTCGTCAACCTCGGCATCAAGCAGCCGGTCTCCGCGATCCTGGAAGCAGCCGAGGAGCACCGCGCCGACGTCATCGGCATGTCGGGCCTCCTGGTCAAGTCCACGGTGATCATGAAGGAGAACCTCCAGGAGCTCAACCAGCGCAAGATGGCCGCGGACTACCCGGTCATCCTGGGCGGCGCCGCCCTGACCCGTGCCTACGTCGAGCAGGACCTGCACGAGATCTACGAGGGCGAGGTCCGCTACGCCCGCGACGCGTTCGAGGGCCTGCGCCTCATGGACGCCCTCATCGGCGTCAAGCGGGGCGTGCCCGGCGCGAAGCTGCCCGAGCTCAAGCAGCGCAGGGTACGGGCGAGCGCCCCCGTCGAGGTCGAGGAGCGCCCCGAGGAAGGCCACGTCCGCTCCGACGTCGCCGTCGACAACCCGATCCCCACTCCGCCGTTCCGCGGCACCCGGGTCATCAAGGGCATCCAGCTCAAGGAGTACGCCTCCTGGCTGGACGAGGGCGCCCTCTTCAAGGGCCAGTGGGGCCTCAAGCAGGCCCGTACGGGCGAGGGACCGTCGTACGAGGAACTGGTGGAGACCGAGGGCCGCCCCCGGCTGCGCGGCCTCCTGGACCGGCTCCAGACCGACAACCTCCTCGAAGCCGCCGTCGTCTACGGCTACTTCCCCTGCGTGTCCAAGGACGACGACCTGATCATCCTGGACGACGAGGGCAACGAGCGGACCCGCTTCACCTTCCCGCGCCAGCGCCGCGGCCGCCGGCTCTGCCTGGCCGACTTCTTCCGGCCCGAGGAGTCCGGCGAGAAGGACGTCGTCGGCTTCCAGATCGTCACCGTCGGCAACCGCATCGGCGAGGAGACCGCCAAGCTCTTCGAATCCAACTCCTACCGCGACTACCTCGAACTGCACGGCCTGTCCGTCCAGTTGGCCGAGGCGCTCGCCGAGTACTGGCACGCGCGCGTGCGCTCCGAGCTGGGCTTCGCCGGCGAGGACCCCGCGGACGTCGAGGACATGTTCGCCCTCAAGTACCGGGGCGCCCGCTTCTCCCTCGGCTACGGCGCCTGCCCCGACCTGGAGGACCGCGCGAAGATCGCCGACCTGCTGGAGCCCGAGCGCATCGGCGTCCACCTGTCGGAGGAGTTCCAGCTGCACCCGGAGCAGTCGACGGACGCGATCGTCATCCACCACCCCGAGGCGAAGTACTTCAACGCACGTTGATCGGATAAGTCGTACACTGGTCGGTCCACCGCAGGCCGGTTGCCTCTCTGTGAAAAGGAGGCGACCGGCCTGATCGTCCCTCAAGGAGGTGCGCCAGGATGACCAGCACGGTTCCCGCGCTCGGAACCCGTACGGCCGAAGGCTCCGCGCTTCAGGCCGTACTCCTCGACATGGACGGCACCCTGGTGGACACCGAGGGCTTCTGGTGGGACGTCGAGGTCGAGGTGTTCGGCGCCCTCGGACACACTCTCGACGACTCCTGGCGCCATGTCGTGGTCGGCGGCCCCATGACCCGCAGCGCCGGCTTCCTGATCGAGGCCACCGGCGCCGACATCACCCTCGCCGAGCTGTCCGTCCTGCTCAACGCGGGCTTCGAGGACCGCATCGGGCGGGCCCTGCCGCTGATGCCGGGTGCCGCCAGACTCCTGGCCGAGCTCTCCGAGTACGAGATCCCCACGGCCCTGGTCTCCGCCTCGCACCGGCGCATCATCGACCGCGTCCTGACCGCGCTCGGCCCCCAGCACTTCGCGCTGACGGTCGCCGGGGACGAGGTGGCGCGCACCAAGCCGTACCCCGACCCGTATCTGTTCGCCGCCGCCCGCCTGGGCGTCGACCCGGCCCGCTGCGCGGTCGTGGAGGACACCGCGACCGGTGTCGCGGCGGCGGAGGCGGCGGGCTGTCTGGTGGTCGCCGTGCCGTCCGTGCAGCCCATCGCCCCGGCCGCCCGGCGCACCGTCGTGACCTCGCTGGAAGTCGTCGACCTGGCATTTCTGCGGGGACTGATGACCGACCGATGACGGAAATGCGTCAGCCGTTCACCGAGCGTGCAAAGTCCAATGGGAAAGGAATTCACGCTCGGTCGACCGGTCGAATTCGGTTGCTCTTCAACCGAGTTGAGGGTGTGAGGTTCCCCACGTGCACGGGAGTCGACATCCCGGCCGTCCTGTGCTGTTCACCCCATTTCTGAGGCCGATCACGCACCGTTGTGTCCCGATTGGTGAAACGCTGCACTAATCCTTCCGCCGACGGGTTTTCGGTCTGTCCACAGCCGGTTCCGCAGCGTGATGGGAACTCGACTACGGTGACCGCGAACCCCTGTGCGGGTCCGGACTAATCTCAACGCGAGAACATCGCCCTTGTCCCCGTGATTCGGTGTCACCACCCCATGCATGCCGGGTACACGGATTCGAACAGCTCTGGAGATACGCCCGCATGAACCGCAAGACTTTGGTGCTGCCGGCCGTCGTCGGCCTGCTCGCGCCGGTGCTCGCCGCCTGTGGCGGTTCCGGCAGCGGGAGTTCCGGCGACGGAGCGATAGTCGTCGGCACCACGGACCGGTTCGAGGCGACGAAGGACGCTCCGGCGCCGCTCGACCCCGCCTACGCCTACGACGTCGGCACCTGGAACATCCTGCGCCAGACCGTGCAGACCCTGATGATCCAGCCCAAGGGCGAGGGCGACCCGGTCCCCGAGGCCGCCGAGAAGTGCGGCTTCACCGACACCGGCAGCGAGCGCTACGCCTGCACCCTGCGCGATGGTCTGAAGTTCGCCAACGGCAGCAAGATCACCGCGGCCGATGTGAAGTACTCCATCGACCGCGCGATGCGCATCAAGGCCGACAGTGGTGTGTTCGCCCTGCTGTCGACCGTCGACACCGTCGAGACCCAGGGCGACCGCGAGGTCATCTTCCACCTGAAGACGGCCGACGCCACCTTCCCGTACAAGCTGTCCACCCCGGTCGCGGGCATCGTGAACCCCGACGACTACCAGAAGGACAAGCTGCGCGACGGCTTCGGCGTGGACGGCTCCGGCCCGTACACGCTCTCGGTCTCGCAGAAGGACGACGCGATCACCACGGCCACGTTCACCAAGAACCCCAATTACAAGGGGACTCTGCAGGTGAACAACAGCAAGGTCGAGATGCGCTCCTTCGACGACGCCACCTCCATGGGCACCGCGCTGAGCAAGGGCGACATCGACGTGATGACGCGCACCATGTCCCCGGAGCAGATCCAGAAGCTCGGCGACGACACGAACGGCGACATCGACCTCGTCGAGATGCCCGGTCTCGAGATCCGCTACCTGGCCTTCAACACCGACGCCGCGACCGTCAAGACGAAGGCCGTGCGCGAGGCGATGGCCCAGCTCATCGACCGCGGCGAACTCGTCTCCAAGGTCTACGGCACCGAGGCCGAGCCGCTCTACTCGATGGTCCCCGCGACCATCACCGGCCACTCGAACTCGTTCTTCAACAAGTACGGCAACCCGAGCGCCACCAAGGCCAAGTCCCTGCTGACCAAGGCCGGCATCACCACCCCGGTGAAGCTCACGCTGCACTACACGACCGACCACTACGGCCCGGCCACCAAGGACGAGTTCGAGCAGCTGCGGTCGCAGCTCAACAACAGCGGCCTGTTCGACGTCACCATCAAGGGCGAGCCCTGGTCGACGTTCGTCCCGGCCGAGCGCAAGGGCTCGTACGACGTCTGGGGCATGGGCTGGTTCCCCGACTTCCCCGACGCCGACAACTACCTCGCGCCGTTCCTCGACACGGACAACTTCCTCAAGCTGCCGTACAGCAACCCCGAGATCATCAAGACCCTGATCCCGGAGTCCCGCCAGGAGGCGGACCGGCTCGCCGCCGCCAAGAGCCTCACCACCATCCAGGACATCGTCGCCACGGACGTCCCGCTGATCCCGCTCTGGCAGGGCAAGCAGTACGTCGCCGCCCGCGACGACATCACGGGCACCGCGTACGTGCTCAACTCCTCCTCGACGCTCCAGCTGTGGGAGCTCGGCCGCGGAGTCTGACCGCCCGACAACCCAGTGAGCAGTTCCACCAGTGGCCGGTCCCGCCCATCGCGGCGGGGCCGGCCACTGGCCTGTCGACTCGGCAAGAGCCGAACTCGCCCCGCAGACACGGAGAGGGCGCCCCTGTCAGGAAGGGGCGCCCTCTCCGCTCGTACCCGGTCTGCTACGGCGTCTACTGCGCGCCGGGGCGCACCAGCCCGCTCTCGTACGCGTACACCGCCGCCTGCACCCGGTCGCGCAGGCCCAACTTGGTGAGGACGTGCCCCACATGCGTCTTCACGGTGGTCTCGCTGACGAACAGATCGGCGGCGATCTCCGCGTTCGACAGCCCGCGCGCCACCAGCTTCAGCACCTCGACCTCACGCTCGGTCAGCGTGTGCAGGGCGTCCGGCACCGGCTCGTCACCGGACGGCAGATGACCGGCGTACTTGTCCAGCAGCCGCCGCGTGATGCTCGGCGCGAGCATGGCCTCGCCGGCCGCCACCACCCTGATCGCCTGCACCAGTTCGTTCGCCGGCGCGTCCTTCAGCAGGAAGCCGCTGGCACCGGCCCGCAACGCCTCCACGACGTACTCGTCGAGGTCGAAGGTGGTCAGCACCAGTACCTTCGCCGGGCCGTCCCGCCCGGGACCGGTGATCTGCCGGGTCGCCTCCACCCCGTCCATCCGCGGCATACGGATGTCCATCAGCACGACATCGGGCTGCAGAGCCCGCACCTGGTCGAGCGCCTGCAGACCGTCACCGGCCTCACCGACGACCGCGAGATCCTGCTCGGCCTCCAGAATCATCCGGAACCCGGTGCGCAGCAGCGGTTGGTCGTCGACAAGTAGGACGCGGATGGCCACGTGAGTCTCCTTCGCTAGCCCGGGCCCATTCTGCCCTGCGCGACAGGTGACTACCCGACCGGGCCGAGGGCCTGACGCCCGGACCGGAGTGGCTGCTCCGGGTCTCGGGCCGCCTGACGCCTCGACTGCTCCGATGCTCGGGCCGCCCGAGGCTCCGGCGCCCGGTTCGCTGACGCTCCGACTGCTCCGACTGCTCCGACGCTCGGCCCGCTGACGCCCCCGATCGCTCCGACGTCCGAGCGCCCTGATGGCGGACCGGCCGGACGCCTTGAGGCCCGACTGGATGGCCCGACTGGCCGGGTTGGCCCGGCCCTCGGATCGGCCTGACCGGCTCGGCGGGCTTGATCGACCGGACTGACCGGACTGGTTGGACTGCCCGGACCGGCTCGGCCGGCTGCCGGACCAATCGGACCAGCTCGGCTCGGCTGGCTGCCGTAGCGGCCGACCCACTGAGCGCAGGCCCGACCCGTAAGGTCCGGGTCACTCGCTCTGCCGACGGCGTCGGAGTCGGCCGCTACGCCTCCGGCTGAAGCGCCGTCAGCGGTTCCTAGCCCGCCGTGGAGTCACCGTCCACTGTCGTGCCGTCGGCCAGAACGCGGTGGGCCGCCGTGCCCTCGCCCGCTGCGCCCTCGTCGGAAACGCCGCCGGGCGCCCGCACCGGCAGCGGATACGGTGGGGGAGTGCCGCCGAACTCCGGGCACACCGCTTGGTGGTCGCACCAGCCGCACAGCTTGGTCGGCCGCGGCACCCACTCGCCGGTCTCCGTGGCCAGCCGGATCGCCTCCCACAGGGCCAGCAGCTTGCGCTCCACCCGCTCCAGATCGGCGAGGACGGGGTCGTACGTCAGCACGTCCCCGCTGCCCAGGTACACCAACTGGAGCCGCCGCGGCACGACCTGCTTCAGCCGCCAGACCACCAGCGCGTAGAACTTCATCTGGAACAGCGCGCCCTCGGCGTACTCCGGCCGAGGCGCCTTGCCGGTCTTGTAGTCGACGATCCGCACATCACCCGTGGGCGCCACATCGACCCGGTCGATGATCCCGCGCAGCTTCAGCCCCGAGTCCAACTCGGCCTCGACGAACATCTCGCGCTCGGCGGGCTCCAGCCGCGTCGGATCCTCAAGCGAGAACCAGCGCTCCACCAGCCGCTCCGCCTCCCCGAGCCAGCGCGCCAGCCGCTCGCCCTCCGGATCGTCGGCGAACAGCTCCACGACCTCCGGCCGGGTCTCCCGCAGCCGGTCCCACTGCCCCGGGATCAACGACTTCGCGCGCGGCGCCGTACGCTCGGCGGCCGGCGCGTCGAAGAGCCGCTCAAGGACCGAGTGCACCAAGGTCCCTCTGGTCGCCGCCTCGCTGGGCTTCTCGGGCAGCCGGTCGATCACCCGGAACCGGTACAGCAACGGGCACTGCATGAAGTCGCTGGCACGCGAGGGGGACAGCGAGGCGGGCGCTATGGCGACCCGCTCGACCACGCCCACCGTCCCCGTCTCCACTGCCGCTTCCGCGCCCGGCCCCGCCGCCGCGCCCTCGTCGCCGACTGTCCCCGCGACGCCCTCCGCACTCGTCTCCATGCCCACAGACCTTACGGCCCGCCACTGACAGTGACCCGCCCCCGGCCGACGCGCCCGCGACAGCCGGGGAAACACGGGGGGTGCCGGGGCGGAACGCGTCGCGACCGCCGCATACCATCGACCCGAGACCCCTCCGCCCGGCTGGCGCGGAGGACGCTTCGAACGAGGGGACACCGTGGACGAGAGCGGCGGCAGCGCACAGCCGCGGTCCGGCAACGACGAGCCGACCGAACACGCCACGGGCGCCACGACCCCGGCCGCCGATCCCGGCACCCCCGAACCGAAACACGACGCCACCCCCCACAACGGCGCCGAGAGGCCCACCCGCCACGTCGAGAACCCCGACACGTCTTCCCCCAACCACGCGAAGCCGACCACGCCCGACGACCCGCAGACCCCGACTCCTTCCGGCACGACTCCGACGGACCGCAACGAGCCGGGACCGCCGTCCGAGCCCACCACGAGCGACGGCCCGTCGGCGCCGGCATTGCTCACGCCGTCCGACGTATCCACTCCGCACGGTGGCCTGCCGCCCCGGGCATCGGCCGCGCAGCCGGCCGGCTCGGCCCCGCACGACGACCCGTCGGCGCAGGCATCGGATACGCCGTCCGTCGACTCGTCCCGGCCCGACGACGCGTCGGGGGCGGTATCCGGTCCGGCGTCGGCCGACTCTGCCCCGCACGACGGCACGCCGACGGCCGTGTCGGGCACTCAGCCCATCAGCCCTGCCCCGCACGACGGGTTGTCGGTGCCGGGATCGGCTACGCCGTCCGGAGACTCCGCCCCGCAGGAGGCCGCATCGGCGCCTGAAACGGGCACGCAGTCCGGTGACTCCGCCACGAACGCCGACCCGTCGCCGCCGGTATCGGGTACGCCGTCCGCCGGTTCCGCCCCGCACGACGGCTTGTCGGTGCCGGTATCGGGCACGCAGTCGGCCGACTCCGCAGCCAACGACGACCCGTCGACCCCGGTACCCGGCGCACCGTCCACCGGCCCCACCCCACGCCCTGACACGAACACAGCGACCGGCGCCCCCGACGTGGGCATCACCCCCCACGCCGACCAGCCCCCCACCGACCTGGCCCCCGACCGCCCCCACGCCCACACGGAGCCGCACGCCCACGCGGGAGCGCCCACGGCGCCCGATGCCCGCCCCGCCATGCCCAAGGGACGCCCTCCGCAGCGCCCCAAGGAGCCCGGTGGGGGCCTGCTGATGGGGCGGCCCTTCGGGGTGCCCGTCTACGTGGCGCCCAGCTGGTTCCTCGTCGCGGCGCTCATCACCTGGGTGTTCGGCGGCCAGCTGGACCGCGTGCTGCCCGAACTCGGCGCCGCCCGCTACCTCGTGGCGCTCTTCTTCGCGGTCGCCTTCTACGGCTCGGTCCTGGTGCACGAACTCGCGCACACGGTCGCCGCGCTCCGCTTCAAACTTCCGGTCCGCCGCATCCAGTTGCAGTTCTTCGGCGGGGTCTCCGAGATCGAGAAGGAGGCCGAGACCCCCGGCAGGGAGTTCGTGCTGGCCTTCGTCGGCCCGTTGCTCTCGCTGATCCTGTCCGGCATCTTCTACCTGGCGATGCAGCCCGTGGAGCCCGGCACGGTCCCCGGGGTCCTGCTGGCCGGCCTGATGGTCTCCAACCTCATCGTGGCCGCCTTCAACCTCCTCCCCGGCCTGCCCCTCGACGGCGGCCGGATGCTCCGCGCCGTCGTCTGGAAGATCACCGGCAGGCCCATGAGCGGCACGATCGCCGCCGCCTGGGTCGGCCGCGCCCTCGCCGTCTCCGTCCTGATCGGCCTCCCGCTGCTCACCCAGACCGGCGCCCTCGGCACCAACACCGAGGACATCAGCGGCATGGACACCGTCACGGACGCCCTCCTGGCCGCGATCCTCGCCGCGATCATCTGGACCGGCGCAGGCAACAGCCTCCGCATGGCCCGCCTGCGCGAACACCTCCCCGACCTCCGCGCACGCAACCTCACCCGCCGCGCGGTCCCCGTCGAGACCAACACCCCCCTCTCCGAGGCCCTGCGCCGCGCCAACGCGGCCGGCGCCCGCGCCCTGGTCGTCGTCGACGCCGACGGCCAGCCCCTCTCCCTCGTCCGGGAGGCCGCCATCGTCGGCGTCCCCGAACACCGCCGCCCCTGGGTCTCCGTCAGCGGCCTCGCGCAAGACCTCACCGAGGGCATGCGCGTCTCCGCGGAACTGGCCGGCGAGGACCTCCTCGACACCCTGCGCGCCACCCCCGCCACCGAATACCTCGTGGTCGAGGAGACCGGCGAGATCTACGGCGTCCTGTCCGCCGCAGACGTGGAGCGCGCCTTCGTGAAGGCCATGGCCCGCCCCAACTGAGGCACGCGCGTGGTCGGCGGCCCCCGCAATCGCCGGTAGGCTGGTCACATGTCCGAACCGACCGGTGCCGCCCGCAGGCGCGGGCCCTTCAAGGTCGGGGACCAGGTTCAGCTGACCGACCCCAAGGGCCGCCACTACACGTTCACGCTCGAAGCGGGGAAGAACTTCCACACCCACAAGGGTTCCTTCCCGCACGACGAGCTGATCGGCGCACCCGAGGGCAGCGTTGTCCGCACCACCGGAAACGTCGCCTACCTCGCGCTGCGCCCCCTGCTCCCCGACTACGTCCTGTCCATGCCCCGCGGCGCCGCCGTGGTCTACCCCAAGGACGCGGGGCAGATCCTGTCCTTCGCGGACATCTTCCCCGGCGCGCGCGTCGTGGAAGCGGGCGTGGGCTCCGGCTCGCTCAGCAGCTTCCTGCTGCGCGCCATCGGCGACCAGGGCATGCTGCACTCCTACGAGCGCCGCGAGGACTTCGCCGAGATCGCCCAGCAGAACGTGGAGCGCTACTTCGGCGGCCCGCACCCCGCCTGGCAGCTCACCGTAGGCGACCTCCAGGACAACCTGTCCGACACGGACGTCGACCGCGTCATCCTGGACATGCTCGCCCCGTGGGAGTGCCTGGAGGCCGTCTCCAAGGCGCTCGTGCCCGGCGGCATCCTGTGCTGCTACGTCGCCACCACCACCCAGCTCGCGCGGACCGTCGAGTCCATCCGCGAGATCGGCTCCTTCAACGAGCCGACCGCCTGGGAGACGATGCTCCGCAACTGGCACGTCGAGGGCCTGGCCGTCCGCCCCGACCACCGCATGATCGGCCACACCGGCTTCCTCCTCACCGCCCGCCGCCTCGCGGACGGCGTCGAGCCCCCCATGCGCCGCCGCCGCCCCTCCAAGGGCGCCTACGGCGACGACTACACCGGCCCGAACGCCGACGGCGGTGGCGGCCGCTAGCACCCGCCGCGCCGCACCCTTGGCGGCCCTGTGCCGCACTCAACGCACGAACGCCGTGGCCGAGTTCCCGGAAGACCTCCGGAACTCGGCCACGGCGTCTCTCTTCTGACGTACCGCCACGGCCGAACCTCTCCCGGGCGATCACGCGAACGAACTCTCGACCCCGCCGTTCCCCCGCATTGTGACGTGTGGCACCATGCAGGCCACCCCCACCGGCACAGCCCTCACAGGAGACACTCCTAGTGCAGCACTCCGCCGTCCCGGAACTGGAACTGGCACACACGAACACCCGGCCCATCCACTGGGTCGCCACCGCCACGGCACTGGCCGCCGTCGTGGCGCTCTCCTCGGTCCTGCAGCCCGATTCGGCGCGCGCCGCCCAGGCCTCCGGCCCGCAGGCGAAACCCGCCACCGCCGCTGCCCCCGCGACCACAGGGGTCGACTTCCCCATCCAGTGCGGTCCCACGAAGGCCGTCGTCCAGAAGCAGGCCTCCGGCGACCTCGACGGGGACGGCAGGCCCGAGACGGTCGCCGTGGTCCACTGCGACGCCGGCATGGGCACCCCGCCCGACGCCGTCTACGTCCTGACCCAGGCCGCGCACGCCGCCAAACCGCGCGTGGTGGCCACCCTGATCGCGCCGAAGTCCCGGGAGACGGTCACCGAGTTCGCCGTACGCGACGGCGCCGTACTCGCGACCATGCTCGGCTACTCGACCCAGGACGTGCCCAGTTGCTGCCCCGACGTCAAGGAGAGCGCGAAGTGGCAGTGGAAGAACGGCACGTTCGTCCGCTCCACGCCCGGCAACACCCAGAGCGTCTGACGCCCCGGAACCGGCGCCCCGACGGCCCTCAGGCCGCGTCGGGGCCGTACACCTCGACCCGGTCCGCGACCCGGCGCACGTGAATGCAGTCGCCGGGACACTCCTTCGCGGAGTCCACCACGTCGACCAGCAGCGGCAACGGCACGGGCGTGGTGGCGCCCTTGTCCTGCAGCAGCTCGTCGTCCGGGCTCTTCACATAGGCCAGACCGTCGATGTCCAGTTCGAAGACCTCAGGGGCGTACTGCGCGCAGATGCCGTCGCCGGTACAGAGATCCTGGTCGATCCAGACCTCCAGCGCCTCGCCGTCGGCCGCTGCCTCGTCCTGCACGGTGATGTCTCCTGCTTCCGCCGGGTGTTGAACGCTTCGACCCTACCTCCGCGCACCCCGGCGACACTTCCCGGAGATCCCTGGTTTCACGCCACGGCATGACGGGCACCGTCCGCGCGGACACTCTCCGTCAAGGGACGTCCCGGCGGGATTTCGCCGGGCCCCGGACCCGCCGTCACGGCAACTCACGTCCCCCATGAAGGATTTTGACCGACCCACCCTTGGAACAGTCGGCTTCTGAATCACGTTGAGTGGGTATTCAGACGGCACGAGGGAGAGCGCAGGGTGACCGACGACACACCTTGACAGTCTTTGTGATCTAGGGGTTTCAATCGACACCCACCCAGGTAGGGTCTGGAAGCGTCCAGCTCCCCTTGGAGGAGGTGAGGACCGTGGCAGCCCACGACGACGACATGAACCGCGGCATCCGCCCGGGACGAGGGTCCGACGACCCGTCCGGGCAGATTGCCTACCTTGAGCAGGAGATCGCCGTCCTGCGACGTAAGCTCGCCGACTCTCCGCGACACACGAGGATTCTCGAAGAGCGGATCGTCGAGCTGCAGACCAATCTGGCCGGAGTGTCCGCCCAGAACGAGCGACTCGCCAACACGCTCCGTGAGGCCCGCGACCAGATCGTGGCCCTCAAGGAAGAGGTCGACCGGCTCGCACAGCCACCGGCCGGCTTCGGAGTCTTCCTCGTGGCCAACGAGGACGGCACCGCGGACATCTTCACCGGCGGCCGCAAACTCCGGGTGAACGTCAGCCCAAGCGTGGATCTCGAAGAGCTCCGCCGCGGCCAGGAAGTAATGCTCAACGAAGCGCTCAACGTGGTCGAGGCCATGGAGTACGAGCGCGTCGGCGACATCGTCACCCTCAAGGAGATCCTTGAGGACGGCGAACGCGCCCTCGTGGTGGGGCACACCGACGAGGAGCGGGTGGTACGGCTCGCCGAGCCACTGCTGGACATCACCATCCGCCCCGGCGACGCCCTGCTGCTCGAACCCCGTTCCGGCTACGTCTACGAGATCGTCCCGAAGAGCGAGGTCGAGGAACTCGTCCTCGAAGAGGTCCCCGACATCGGCTACGAGCAGATCGGCGGTCTGGGCGGCCAGATCGAGATGATCCGCGACGCGGTCGAACTGCCGTACCTCTACCCCGACCTCTTCAAGGAGCACGAACTGCGGCCGCCCAAGGGCGTCCTGCTGTACGGGCCCCCCGGATGCGGAAAGACGCTCATCGCCAAGGCCGTCGCCAACTCGCTGGCCAAAAAGGTCGCCGAAGTCACCGGACAGGCCACCGGCAAGAGCTTCTTCCTCAACATCAAGGGCCCCGAGCTCCTCAACAAGTACGTCGGCGAGACCGAGCGGCAGATCCGCCTCGTCTTCCAGCGTGCACGCGAAAAGGCCAGCGAGGGCACCCCCGTCATCGTCTTCTTCGACGAGATGGAATCCCTCTTCCGCACCCGCGGATCCGGTGTCAGCTCGGACGTGGAGAACACCATCGTCCCCCAGCTGCTCGCCGAGATCGACGGCGTGGAAGGCCTACAGAACGTGGTCGTCATCGGCGCCTCGAACCGCGAGGACATGATCGACCCCGCCATCCTGCGCCCCGGCCGCCTGGACGTGAAGATCAAGATCGAACGTCCCGACGCCGAGGCCGCCAAGGACATCTTCGGCAAGTACCTCACCGAACGCCTCCCGCTCCACCCCGACGACGTCGGCGAGCACGGCAACGACAAGACCACCACCGTCACGAGCATGATCCAGACGGCCGTGGAACACATGTACACGGAATCCGAGGAGAACCGCTTCCTGGAGGTCACCTACGCCAACGGTGACAAGGAAGTCCTCTACTTCAAGGACTTCAACTCCGGCGCCATGATCGAGAACATCGTGGGCCGGGCCAAGAAGATGGCCATCAAGGACTTCCTCGACCACAAGCAGAAGGGCATCCGCGTCTCCCACCTCCTCCAGGCATGCGTGGACGAGTTCAAGGAGAACGAGGACCTGCCCAACACCACCAACCCGGACGACTGGGCCCGGATCTCCGGAAAGAAGGGCGAACGGATCGTCTACATCCGTACGCTCATCACCGGCAAGCAGGGCGCCGACACCGGACGCTCCATCGACACGGTGGCGAACACCGGTCAGTACCTGTAAAAAGCAGGGTGGCTGCGGGTGCCCTAGGCGGGTACCCGCAGCCAACTGTTTTTCAGGCCATGACCGCGACAAGGGGCGCGCAAGGCAATGACGCAAATGATCTCCCCACCAGCGCAAAGCCGTTCTAGGCTCTTCGGTACCGCCGAGTCGCGCAGTGCGGGGACGGGCACCGCACACGCACCGGAGCGCCAGCGGTACTTGAGCGGCGCCCCCGACCGAGGGCGCCGCCGGGCAAGGAGGGCCGCATGACCGTACGGCGAGTAATGGGCATCGAGACGGAGTACGGGATCTCCGTCCCCGGCCACCCCAACGCCAATGCCATGCTCACCTCGTCCCAGATCGTCAACGCCTACGCGGCGGCGATGCACCGGGCCCGGCGGGCCCGCTGGGACTTCGAGGAGGAGAATCCGCTGCGGGACGCGCGAGGCTTCGACCTCGCCCGGGAGGCCGCCGACTCCACCCAGCTCACCGACGAGGACATCGGCCTCGCCAATGTCATCCTCACCAACGGCGCGCGCCTCTACGTCGACCACGCACACCCGGAGTACAGCTCTCCCGAAGTCACCAACCCCATGGACGCCGTGCTGTGGGACAAGGCCGGCGAACGCATCATGGCGGAGGCCGCCGAACGCGCGGCCCAACTCCCCGGCGCCCAGCCGATCCACCTCTACAAGAACAACACCGACAACAAGGGCGCCTCCTACGGCACGCACGAGAACTATCTGATGAAGCGGGAGACCCCCTTCTCGGACATCGTGCGCCACCTGACGCCCTTCTTCGTCTCCCGACAGGTCGTCACCGGAGCCGGCCGCGTGGGCATCGGCCAGGACGGACACGAGCACGGCTTCCAGCTCAGCCAGCGTGCCGACTACTTCGAGGTCGAGGTCGGCCTGGAGACCACCCTCAAGCGCCCGATCATCAACACCCGCGACGAACCGCACGCGGACGCCGAGAAGTACCGCCGCCTGCACGTGATCATCGGCGACGCCAACCTCTCCGAGATCTCGACGTACCTGAAGCTCGGCACCACGGCCCTGGTCCTCTCCATGATCGAGGACGGCTTCATCGCGGTCGACCTGGCCGTGGACCAGCCGGTCCGCACCCTCCACCAGGTCTCCCACGACCCGACCCTCAAGCGCCTGGTCACCCTCCGCAGCGGCCGGACACTCACCGCGGTCCAGCTCCAGATGGAGTACTTCGAGCTGTCCCGCAAGTACGTCGAGGAACGCTACGGCTCCGACGCGGACGACCAGACCAAGGACGTCCTCGCCCGCTGGGAGGACACGCTCAACCGCCTGGAGAACGACCCGATGAGCCTGGCCAGCGAGCTGGACTGGGTCGCCAAGCGGGAGCTCATGGAGGGCTACCGGCGCCGCGACGGCCTCGACTGGGACGCGGCCCGGCTCCAGCTGGTCGACCTCCAGTACGCGGACGTACGGGCCGACAAGGGCCTCTACAACCGTCTGGTGGCCCGCGGCCGCATCAAGCGGCTGCTGGACGAGGACACGGTCGAGCGGGCGCGTACGACGCCTCCGGAGGACACGCGCGCGTACTTCCGCGGACGCTGCCTGGAGCAGTACGCCGACGACGTCGCGGCGGCCTCCTGGGACTCCGTGATCTTCGACCTCCCGGGCCGGGACTCGCTCCAGCGCGTCCCAACCCTGGAACCGCTTCGCGGAACGCGTAATCACGTCAAGGAGCTCCTGGACCGCTGTCGTACGGCGGAAGACCTGGTCAGGGTCCTGTCGGGCGGCTGACAGGACCCTTCGATCCGGGGCTCCGGACAGGGTGGAATGTCCGGTGGCCGGGAATCATCGAGGTGGCCGCCGTACGTTGTAGGAACTGCGGGGCCGATGTCAGTCCCTGCAAGTAGGGTCTGATCAAGAACGTCGAACCGAGCGGGGTGAGGGTTATGGCGACCAAGGACACCGGCGGCGGACAGCAGAAGGCGACGCGCTCCACGGAGGAGGTCGAGGAACAGGCCGAGGAAGCACAGGCGACCGACGACCTCAAGGAGCGCCACGAGAAGCTGAGCGACGATGTCGACTCGGTTCTGGACGAGATCGACGATGTCCTCGAGGAGAACGCCGAGGACTTCGTGCGGTCCTTCGTTCAGAAGGGCGGCCAGTAGGTCGCTCTACCCTTCGATTCGAAGGTGAACGGGGTGGCGTGGTGGCAGGCGAGTCGAAGATGAAGTGCTGCGTGCGGTGCGGTGGGACCAAACCGCACGCAGCCTTCGCATCCGAGCGCACGAATCGCGTGCGATTCGGGGAGGGCCGGCCACGTTCGGAGCGGTATTCCGAGCGGTGCAGGAATGCCTCCGCCGTTCATGTGGATCACTGCCACGAGACGGGTAGGGTCCGTTGCGTACTGTGCTTCAACTGCAATTCGGCCATCGGCAAGTTGGGAGATGATCCCGACGCTGTTCGTCGGGCTGCCGCCTACTTGGAAGGATCCTCGTGGAAGCCAACACTCGTAGCACCGGGCGTCTACCAGCTGCCTTCCTGACGCCCGGGTCGTCGTCCTTCATGGACTTCCTCTCCGACCACCAGCCGGAGATGCTCCCGGGCAACCGGCAACTGCCGCCCACCCAGGGCGTCGTCGAGGCCCCGCACGGCACGACCATCGTCGCCGTCACGTTCCCCGGCGGCGTGGTGCTCGCCGGTGACCGGCGGGCCACCATGGGCAATGTCATCGCACAGCGGGACATCGAGAAGGTCTTCCCGGCGGACGAGTACTCGGCCGTCGGTATCGCCGGCACCGCCGGCCTCGCCGTCGAGATGGTCAGGCTCTTCCAACTGGAGCTGGAGCACTTCGAGAAGGTCGAAGGCGCCCAACTCTCCCTGGAGGGCAAGGCGAACCGACTGTCCACCATGATCCGTTCCAACCTCGGCATGGCCATGCAGGGCCTCGCCGTGGTCCCGCTCTTCGCCGGCTTCGACGTGGACCGCGGCGTCGGCCGCATCTTCTCGTACGACGTGACGGGCGGCCGTTCCCAGGAGCTCGGCTACGCGGCCACCGGCTCCGGCTCGGTCTTCGCCCGCAGCGCCATGAAGAAGTTCTTCCACGACGGACTGACCGAGTCCGAGGCCACGACCCTCGTGGTGCAGGCCCTCTACGACGCCGCTGACGACGACTCGGCGACCGGCGGTCCCGATGTGGCCCGCCGGATCTACCCGATCGTCACCGTGATCACCGAGGACGGCTTCCGCCGGCTCACCGACGACGAGTCCTCCGAGATCGCCGCCTCGATCCTGGAGCGGCGACTGCAGCAGCCCGACGGCCCGCGCGCCGCGCTGCTCTGACCGCGGGCCCGTTCTCATTCAAGGTGATCCAGTGACTTCGACGGAACTTTAAAGAGAGGGACGGATACCGGTGTCGACGCCGTTCTATGTCTCACCCCAGCAGGCCATGGCCGACCGGGCGGAGTACGCCCGCAAGGGCATCGCCCGTGGCCGCAGCCTGGTCGTGCTGCAGTTCGCCGACGGCATTGTCTTCGTCGGCGAGAACCCGTCCCGTGCGCTGCACAAGTTCAGCGAGATCTACGACCGGATCGGGTTCGCGGCCGCCGGAAAATACAACGAGTACGAGAACCTGCGGATCGGCGGCGTGCGCTACGCCGACATGCGCGGTTACACCTACGACCGCGCGGATGTGACCGCCCGCGGTCTCGCCAATGTCTACGCCCAGACGCTCGGCACGATCTTCTCCAGCGCGGCCGAGAAGCCGTACGAGGTGGAGCTGGTCGTCGCGGAGGTCGGGGACACCTCCGACGGCGATCAGATCTATCGGTTGCCGCACGACGGTTCGATCGTGGACGAGCACGGCTCGGTCGCGGTCGGCGGCAACGCGGAGACGATCAGCAGCTATCTGGATCAGCGGCACCGCGACGGCATGACGCTCGCGGAGGCGCTCAAGCTGGCCGTGCAGTCCCTGTCCCGCGACACGAACGGCAGCGAGCGGGAGATCCCCGCCGAGCGCCTGGAGGTCGCGGTGCTGGACCGTACCCGCCCGCAGGCCCGCAAGTTCAAGCGGATCGTCGGCGGGGAGCTGTCCCGGCTGCTCGGCGAGAGCGAGAGCGCGGACGCCTCGTCGGAGTCCGAGGACGACGCCGAGAAGTGAGTCGGGCGGTCGCCCCGCTCATAGCCCTTCGTGCGCCCCGGCCGGTCATCGGCCGGGGCGCACGGCGTTGCGAGGGGCGTCAGGGGCCGTCCGGCGCGGCTGTGGAGCCTCGTACGACCAGTTCCACCGGGATGTCCCCGTCCTCCGGCACGCGGCCGTCCAGGACCGCCAGGAGGGCGCGCATGCCGTGTTCTCCGAAGAGTTCGGCGTCGAGGCGGACCGTGGTGAGTTCGGGGTCGAGGGCGGTGGCCAGGGCGAGGTCGTCGAGGCCGGTGATCGACACGTCCTCGGGGATGCGCAGCCCGAGGCGGCGGGCAGCCTTGTAGGCGCCGGCGGCGAGTTTGTCGTCGTCGCAGACCAGGGCGGTGGGCCGGGGACCGGGTGCCGAGAGGGCGGTCCCGGCGGCGGTCAGGGCGCCCTCGATCGAGATGGGTGCGCGGGTCGTGCGTACCGAGGTGCCTGCCACGGAGCCCACCCGCGCGGCCAGTTCACGCGCGCGTACCTCGAAGGTCCAGGACGGAATGTCCGCGGCGAGGTGGAGGAAGCGGCGGTGGCCCAGGGTCAGCAGGTGGTCGGCGACCTGGCGGACGCCGTCGGCGATGTCCAGGTTGACGGTCGCGGCGCCGAGGCTGCCCTCCGGGTCGCTGTCGAGCATCACGAGGGGCAGCTGGTCGCCGCGGATCGCGGTGAGGGCGTCGGCGGCCATGGAGGAGGCGATGACGCCGTCCAGGGCGGCCTGTGCGGAGGCGAAGGGGTCGCGGGCGGGGCCGATGCCCTCGGGGGAGGGGTAGAGGACCACGCCGAAGCCGTGTTCGGCGGCGACCCGGGCGGCGCCGGTGTAGACGCCGGCGAAGAACTCCGTGGTCAGCGCGGGGACGACCAGGAGGACGGTACGGGTGCGTCCCAGCCTGAGATTGCGGGCCGCGAGGTTGGGGCGGTATCCCAGGTCGCGTGCGGCCTCCCGGACGCGTTCGGCGGTGGTCTCCGAGACGCGGCCCCGCCACTTGTCGCCGAGCACCAGCGAGACGGCGGCCTGCGACACCCCCGCGGCCTGGGCGACGTCGCGGCTCGTGGGGCGGGTGCTGCCTCGTGCCACCGTGGGGCTGCTCCTTCGGCCGGGCTCCGTCTGGACTCGTGACAGGGCACATGGTACGTATGACGATGGAAGTTATACGTAAAACGTGAGGGTGGGGCATGGCCGTGGGATATCTGGAGATCCTCAGGGCGAGGCACGCCACCCGGCTGCTGGTGGGCACGCTGGTGGGACGCCTGCCGAACGCCACCGCCGCGATCGCGATCGTGCTCTTCGTCCGCGCGGAGGGCGGCACCTACAGCCTCGCCGGGGCGCTGGCGGCCGTCTACGGCATCGCCAACGCGGTCGGGCAGCCCCTTCTCGGCCGGCTGGTGGACGTCCACGGCCAGCCGCGGGTGCAGCTGCCCGCCGCGGTCCTCTCCGCCCTCTCGATGACCGTCTTCGCCTGCTGGGGCACGGACCCGCTTCCGCTCGCCTACGTCTCCGTGGCCGCCGCCGGTCTCTTCGCGCCGCCCCTGGAGGGCGGTCTGCGCGCCCTGTGGCCGGCCGTGCTGCGCCGGGAGGAGCAGGTGCACACGGCGTACGCCATGGACGCCGTGGCGCAGGAAGTCATGTTCACCGTGGGGCCGTTGCTCGTGACGGTGTTCGTGTCGCTGTGGTCCGCCCCGGTGGCGCTGCTCGTGCTGAACGTCATCGGGGTGCTGGGCGCCCTCTCCGTGGTCGTGTCGCCGCCCTCGCGCGCGTGGCGGTCGGCTCCGCGCGAGGCGCACTGGCTGGGCGCCCTGCGCTCGCCGGGGCTGCTGGCGCTGCTGGGCGCCTTCCTGTTCGTCGGGATGGCGCTCGGGTCCATCACGGTCGCCTCCGTGCCGTACGCGGACGGGCACGGCGGCGACGTGGTGTACGGGTGGCTCATGGCGGCGATCGGTCTGGGCGCGCTGCTGGGCGGGACGGTCTACGGGGCGCGGCAGTGGACCGGGGTGCCCGAGCGCCGACTGCGGGTCCTGGTGGGGCTGCTGGCGGTGTGTTACCTGCCGCTGATGCTCATGCCGGGCGCGGTCGCCATGGTGCTGCTGACCGTGCTCGCCGGGGTGTTCCTGGCGCCGGCTCTCGCCTGTGCGTTCATCATCGTGGACCGGCATGCCCCCAAAGGGACGGTCACCGAGGCTTTCTCCTGGCTTGTCACGACGTTCACCGTGGGCGCGTCGGTCGGAACGGGCGTCGCGGGACCGGTCGTAGAGGCCGGTGGGGCCCTGTGGGGGTTCGCCGTGCCGGGGGTCGCGGGGGCCGTGTCGCTGCTGGTCCTGCTGTCCACCGGGCGGGTCCTCGCAGCTCCCGCCGGGGGAGCGGTCGTTGCGGCTTCATCGGAAAATGATCCAAACCGTGCGGTCGAACCCCGTTTCAGCACAGGCGATCGGGCGTAATGTTCACTCATGGACCGCCGCATTTTCGGGCTGGAGAACGAGTACGGCGTCACGTGTACGTTCAGGGGACAGCGGCGTCTGTCTCCCGACGAGGTGGCTCGGTACCTCTTCCGCCGTGTCGTGTCATGGGGCCGCAGCAGCAATGTCTTTCTGCGAAACGGCGCCCGGCTCTATCTCGACGTGGGCTCACATCCGGAATACGCGACCCCCGAATGTGACAACGTGACCGAACTGGTCACCCACGACAAAGCCGGCGAGCGCATTCTCGAAGGACTCCTGGTGGACGCCGAACGACGCCTGCACGAGGAAGGAATCGCGGGCGACGTCTACCTCTTCAAGAACAACACCGACTCGGCGGGCAACTCGTACGGCTGCCACGAGAACTATCTGGTGGCACGGCACGGCGAGTTCTCCCGGCTCGCGGACATCCTCATCCCGTTCCTGGTGACGCGTCAGCTGCTGTGCGGCGCGGGCAAGGTACTGCAGACCCCGCGCGGCGCCGTGTACTGCGTCAGCCAGCGCGCCGAGCACATCTGGGAGGGCGTCTCCTCGGCGACGACGCGTTCCCGGCCCATCATCAACACCCGCGACGAACCGCACGCGGACGCCGAGCGCTACCGCCGTCTCCACGTCATCGTGGGCGACTCGAACATGTCCGAGACGACCATGCTGCTCAAGGTCGGCGCCACCGACCTGGTGCTGCGCATGATCGAGGCGGGCACGGTGATGCGCGACCTGACCCTGGAGAACCCGATCCGGGCGATCCGCGAGGTCAGCCACGACATCACGGGCCGGCGCAAGGTGCGTCTGGCCAGCGGTCGCGAGGCCTCCGCGATCGAGGTGCAGCGCGAGTACTACGAGAAGGCCGTGGACTTCGTCGACCGCCGCGGCATCCGCACGGGCACTGTCGAGCAGGTCCTCGAACTGTGGGGCCGCACCCTCGACGCGATCGAGGCCGAGGACCTCGACCGGATCGGCACCGAGATCGACTGGGTCATGAAGTACCAGCTGATCGAGCGGTACCGGGCCAAGCACAACATGACCATGTCCCACCCGCGGGTCGCGCAGATCGACCTCGCGTACCACGACATCCACCGTCGCCGAGGGCTCTACTACCTCCTGGAGAGGAAGGGCCAAGCCGCCCGGATCTGCAACGACTTGAAGATCTTCGAGGGCAAGTCCGTTCCGCCGCAGACCACTCGGGCACGGCTGCGCGGCGACTTCATCCGCCGGGCCCAGGAACAGCGGCGGGACTTCACCGTCGACTGGGTCCATCTCAAGCTCAACGACCAGGCGCAGCGCACCGTGTTGTGCAAGGACCCGTTCCGTTCGGTGGACGACCGGGTGGAGAAACTGATCGCCGGAATGTAGACAAAAGCGTCCGGATGCCGATGTCCGGATACATATTCGGTACGCCACACGGGCCCCGTACGTTTCACGTACGGGGCCCGTGCCACGCCGTAGAGTTGCGCGCACGCCATCAACAAGATCGACCGATACGAGGCCTTCACCGTGCGCCGACGCTCCCTTCTCATCGCTGTTCCCGCAGGACTTGTGACGCTCGCGGGGTGCGGTGACAGCGATTCCTCCTCCAGCAAGGCCAGTGCGTCGCCGTCGCCGTCCGCCTCGGCCTCGACCGTTCCGCCGCCGAAGGTGGTCGACGGTCCGGTGCCGGCGATCACCGCGGGCACGAAGTTCGACGAGAAGCCGACCGTCGCCAAGGGGACCGGCGATCCGTCGAAGAACCTCGCGGTCAAGACGGTCATCGCGGGCAGCGGAAAGGCCGTGGCGGAGGGCGACTTCGTCCAGGTCAACTACCTGGGCCAGATCTGGTCGACGGCCAAGGTCTTCGACAACTCCTACGACCGCAAGACCCCGTTGGTCATCCAGCTCGCACAGGGCAGCATCATCGACGGCTGGCGCTACGGCCTCGCGGGCCGCAAGGTCGGCAGCCGCGTCGAGATGGCCATCCCGCCGACCTGGGGATACGGCACGACGGGCAACAGCCAGGCGGGCATCAAGGGCACCGACACGCTGGTCTTCGTGATCGACGTGCAGGACGCCTTCAACATCAAGAGCTCCGCCAAGGGCAAGGCCGTCGCCCAGTCCGACTCCGCGCTGCCCAAGGTCGGTACGAACACCGACGGCAAGGCGCCCTCGGTGACCGTCCCGAAGGCGGACCCGCCGAAGAAGCTGGTGTCGAACTACGTCCTGGAGGGCGACGGAGCCGTCGTCAAGGCGTCCCAGACGATCCTGTGCCAGTTCGAGGGCGTGGTCTGGTCCACCGGCAAGCAGTTCGAATCGACGTACTCCCAGGGCCGGTTGAGCCAGTTCGCGATCTCGCAGATGGAGTCGGTCGTCAAGGGCCTGGCCCAGGGTGTCACCGGCAAGAAGGTCGGCAGCCGCGTCCTGATCGTCGCGCCCCCGGACCTGGCCTACGGCGACACCCCGCCGACCGGCGGCACCATCAAGAAGGGCGAGACCCTGGTGTTCTCGGTCGACATCCTGGCGGCGATGTAGTCGCGCGGGTGAAGAGCCTGGCCGACGCACGAGCGCGGCCGGGATGCGAGACTGTCCGAGTTGCCTTGTCGTACACAAGCAGGAGCTAGAGACGTGAGCATCGAGAAGCCCGAGATCGACTTCCCGGAGGGCGCACCCCCGGCAGACCTGGAGATCAAGGATCTTTGGGTGGGTGAGGGCGAGGTCGCGAAGTCGGGCCAGAACGTCACCGTCCACTACGTGGGCGTGGCCTTCAGCACCGGCGAGGAGTTCGACGCCAGCTGGAACCGCGGCACCCCGTTCAAGTTCCCGCTCGGTGGCGGCCGTGTCATCAAGGGCTGGGACCAGGGCGTGCAGGGCATGAAGGTCGGCGGCCGCCGCCAGCTGACCATCCCGGCGCACCTCGCCTACGGCAACCAGAGCCCGACCCCGGCGATCAAGCCGGGCGAGACCCTGATCTTCGTGGTCGACCTCGTCGCCGTCTGATCACCGGTTCCGACCGGGCCTGATCAACCGGGGCCCATGCCTGCTCGGGCATGGGCCCTCGGCTTTTGCCAGGCCACCGCGGAGCGGTACGGTCATCGTTCGTAAGTACAGAGGAAGGCGAAGGGCGTCGATGGCCATTGCCAAGGCCGAGCGGCTGATGAACCTCGCGCTGTGTCTGCTCGGGACGCGGCGGCCGCTCAGCAAGCGTGAGCTGCGCGAGTCCATCGAGGCCTATCTCGAAGCGGGCAGCGACGACTCCTTCAACCGGATGTTCGAGCGCGACAAGGACGATCTGCGCGAACTCGGGCTGGTCATCGAGACGGTGGAGAATCTCGACGGCGAGGTCGGCTATCTCGCCCGCCGCGACAGCAACCGCCTCCCGCCCATCACCCTCGACGCCGAGGAGGCCGCGGCCCTCGGTCTCGCCGCGAAGGTCTGGCAGCAGGCCCGGCTCGCCGGCGCGGCCAGCGGCGCACTGCAGAAACTGCGGGCCGCCGGAATGCCCGAGGACCTCGACCCGTACGAGCCGCACGGCGCCCTGGAGCCTCGTATTCCGGTGCACGAGGCGTCGTTCGAGCCGCTGATGCTGGCCTGCCGGGACCGTCGGCCGGTGGTGTTCGAGTACCGCAAGGCCACCGCCGCCCGCCCCGAGACCCGCAGCGTCGAGCCCTGGGCCCTGGAGTGCTGGCGCGGCCACTGGTACCTCGCCGGCTGGGACCGGGACCGTGGCGCCGAGCGCGTCTTCCGGCTCTCCCGGATCACCGGCAAGGTGCGCTCGCGCAACGGGCGGTTCACCGCGGACGTGCCCGATGTCGTGACCGTGCGCGAGACCGTCGCGAGCTGGGCGGGGGAGACCGCCGACCGCTCCGCCCTGATCCGGCTGCGCACCGGCTCCGGGTACCCCCTGCGGGCGAAAGCCACGGCGGTTCGGGAACTCGGGGACGGCTGGGACGAGTTGGAGATTCCGTACGGCCACGGACTCGACGCCTGGCTGGTCGAGTTCGGGCCGGACGTGGTCGTCCTGGAGCCCGCCGAGCTGCGGGCCGACGTGGTGGACCGGCTGCGTGCCGTGGCCAAGGGCTGAGGGGGAGCGGAAGAGAACTGTGGCAGGAAAACCGGTCAGGCCCGTCAACGCCATCGACCAGACCCGGCGGATGCTCTCCCTGGTGACCTATCTCAAGGAGCGCCCCGGAGCACGCGTCGAGGACGTCGCGCGCGCCTTCGGGGTCACCGAGGAGGAGCTGGTCTCCGACCTCGACGTGCTGCCCATGTGCGGGACCAGCTTCCGGGGCGGCGACCTGCTCGACATCGACACCGACGGCGAGCGCATCTGGTGGCACAACCCGGACGACGTCGCCGAACCGCTCCGGCTCGCCGCCGACGAGGCCACGGCCCTCCTGGTGGCCGCCCGCGCGGTGTCGACGCTGCCGGGCCTGCGCGAGAGCGACCGGCAGGCGCTGCTGCGGGCCAATGCCAAGCTGGAGGCGGCGGCCGGCGAGGCGGCCGGGGCCAGCGCCCGCCTCTCGGTGACCTTCGAGTCCGAGGGCGGGGTCTTCGCGGACGTCGACCGCGCGATCTCGGAGCGCCGCCGCCTGTGGATCCGCTACTACTCGCCCGCGCGCGACGAGCTGTCCGAGCGCGAGATCGACCCCATCCGCCTGGTCAGCGTCGGGCACACGTACGTGGAGGCCTGGTGCCGGCGCTCCGAGGCGCGCCGCACCTTCCGCCTCGACCGGGTCGCCGAGATCAAGATCCTCGACGAGCCGTCCGCACCGCCCGAGATCGAACTGCGGGACCTGTCGGAGGCGCTGGTGCAGCCCGCCGCCGAGGACCCGGAGGTCGTCGTCGAGGTCGGCCCGGGCGGGCGCTGGGTCGCCGAGTACTACCCGCACGACAGTGCCGATGAGCTTCCCGACGGCGGGCTGCGTATTACCCTGCGCACCCCCGACCCGACGTCCTTGCGGCGCCTGGCCCTGCGGCTCGGGCGCGACGGCCGGATCGTCTCCCCGGGCGATCTCGCCGACAGCGCCCGCCGCGCGGCCCGCGAGGCGCTGGCGGCGTACGACGGACCGCAGGGAGTTGTTGACGGAGTGCACGCAGTTGACGACAGGCAGGAGCAGGAGCTGTGAGCGAGTCGACGATGTCGGGTGTTTCCGGTGTCCAGGAGATGACGGTGGCCACCGCCTTCGCCGGGATGAAGAACGTGATGCCGGTCGTGTTCAGAGCGGGCTGCCCGGACTGCCGGGGCAACTTCGAACTGGCGGCGAGCGCCCTGCGCCTCGCCATCGGCGCCACCAGCCGCACCACCTTCTACTCCTTCACCTGCCCCGACTGCGGCGCCGCGGTCCGCAAGCCCGCGGGCGAGCGGATCGTCGAACTGCTCACCGGCGGCGGGGTGCGGACCCTGCGCCTGACCTCCGTCGGGTAGCAGGGTCTAGGCTCGCCCCATGTTCTGGGCGATGGTCGCGGTAGCTGTGGGTTTTCTGGGTCTCGCCGTGCTCGGCGTGCTCGCCGTCCGGGTCTTCCTGGAGGCGCGGCGGCTCGGACTGCAGGTCACGGACGCCGCGCAGCGCATCAACAGGGCGGCCGAGGACCTGGAGAAAGCGGCCGTCTCCACGGCCCGTTCCGTCGACGCACTGTGAGTCACGTATGCGTGGGGTGTGAGTTGCGCGGCTGATGCGCTTCGCGTCACTTTGCCCTGTCACGTTGTCGCTCAAGGCGGGTACGCTGCTGATCGCGGTCCGGATAACGAGGCCCGGAGCGCGGACCGGGAGTACGCACGGGGATTGCCTGACGTTTACCCCTGAGCGTTACGATCGCTGGCAGCACGAACGTCGGACACATGTCCGACCGATCGGACAGCACCCCCACCCCAGCCGCCTCGGTGAGAAGGTAAAGACTTATGTTCGGAAGGCTCGGAGCTCCCGAGATCATTCTCATCCTCGTCGTCATCGTGCTGCTCTTCGGCGCGAAGAAGCTTCCGGACATGGCCCGCTCCCTCGGCAAGTCCGCCCGCATCCTCAAGAGCGAAGCCAAGGCGATGAAGGAAGAGGGCAACAGCACCCCCGCTCCCGCCGGCCCGCCGGCCACCGACGAGCCCGTGCAGCGCACCATCCAGGCGGCCCCCGGCGACGTGACCAGCTCGCGCCCCGTCACCGAGCCGTCGGACACGACCAAGCGCTGACGCAGGGCCGGGACGCCCCCGGCCTGCCGCACGAGATGAGGACGTGGGTTGCCCAAGTCTGCCCGCAAGAAGGAGAAGGACCCCGAGGGGCGGATGCCCCTCGCGGACCATCTGCGTGAGCTGCGCAACCGGCTCGCGAAGGCGATGCTCGCCATCATCGTGGTGACCTGCGTGGCCGCCTTCTTCTACAACGACATCGTCAACATCATCACCAAGCCGGTGCTGGACTCGGTCGGTTGCGCCTCGACCTTCGAGGAACTGCGGAAGGCAGGCGACAAGAGCCACCAGTGCGCGCAGATCACCATCAACGGTCTGCTGACGCCGTTCACACTGGCGTTGAAGGTGTCCCTGATGGCCGGCGTCGTCCTGGCGTCCCCGGTCTGGCTGTACCAGCTGTGGGGCTTCGTCGCCCCGGGCCTGCACAAGAACGAGAAGAAGTACGCGCTCGGCTTCGTCGGCACCGGCGTACCGCTCTTCCTCGCCGGCGCCTACTTCGCCTACCGGGTGCTGCCCACCACCGCGAAGGTCCTGCTCGGCTTCACGCCGAAGGACGTCAACAACCTGCTGCCGCTCGACGACCTGCTCGACCTGGTCACGCGCATGGTGCTGGTCTTCGGACTCTCCTTCGAGCTGCCGCTGCTGCTGATCATGCTCAACCTCACCGGGGCGCTGACCGGCAAGCGGATGCTCGGCTGGTGGCGGGCCATGATCCTCGGCATCACGGTCTTCGCGGCCGTCGCCACCCCCAGCACCGACCCGCTCACGATGCTGGCCCTGGCCGGGCCCATCTGGGTGCTGTACTTCGGCGCGGTCCTCTTCTCGCTGCTCAACGACCGGCGCAAGCGCCGCCGCGACGAGTCCGGACCGGCCGACGACGAGGCCTCCGACCTGGACCTCACCCCCGAGGACATCGGCGACGTCGAAGCCGTCTCGGCCGGCCGGGCGGCCCTGCCCGAGCAGGCGGGCGGCACCGGTTCGGACCGGGTCAACGGGTATGACGACGTGACCTGACCACCGTCCCGACCTCCGCCGAGACCGGCCGTTCCCGCAGCGCGGGCGGCCGGTCTCCGTGTGTGGAGGACCTATGGGAACGGATAATGATCGTCCTGTTGTCAGTGGCGCCCGGTACGCTCGAAAGCACGATGACAGAGGACCTCTCCCCGGCCGAGCGGTACGCGGCAGCCCGCCTGCGGGCAGCCGAGCAGGCCACCGCGCTCGCGGACTTCCGCGAGATGTACGACTTCGGTCTCGACCCCTTCCAGATCGAGGCCTGTAAGGCGCTCGAAGCGGGGAAGGGCGTCCTGGTCGCGGCGCCCACCGGCTCCGGCAAGACGATCGTCGGCGAGTTCGCCGTCCACCTCGCCCTCCAGCAGGGCAAGAAGTGCTTCTACACGACCCCCATCAAGGCACTGTCGAACCAGAAGTACGCCGACCTGTGCCGCCGTTACGGCGCCGACAAGGTCGGCCTGCTCACCGGCGACAACAGCGTCAACTCCGAGGCACCGGTGGTCGTCATGACCACCGAGGTCCTGCGGAACATGCTGTACGCCGGTTCACAGACCCTCCTCGGTCTCGGCTATGTGGTCATGGACGAGGTGCACTACCTCTCCGACCGCTTCCGCGGCGCCGTCTGGGAAGAGGTGATCATCCACCTCCCCGAGTCGGTGACCCTGGTCTCCCTCTCGGCGACGGTGTCGAACGCGGAGGAGTTCGGCGACTGGCTCGACACCGTCCGCGGCGACACCGAGGTGATCGTCTCCGAGCACCGGCCGGTGCCGCTGTTCCAGCACGTGCTCGCCGGGCGGCGGATGTACGACCTCTTCGAGGAGGGCGAGGGCCAGAAGAAGGCCGTCAACCCCGACCTCACCCGCCTCGCCCGCATGGAGGCGCAGCGCCCGTCCTACCAGGACCGCAGACGCGGCCGGGCCATGCGCGAGGCCGATCGGGAGCGCGAGCGCAGACAGCGCTCACGCGTCTGGACACCGGGACGCCCCGAGGTCATCGAGCGGCTGGACAGCGAAGGCCTGCTCCCCGCCATCACGTTCATCTTCAGCCGCGCCGCCTGCGAGGCCGCCGTACAGCAGTGTCTGTACGCCGGGCTGCGGCTCAACGACGACGAGGCGCGGGAGAAGGTGCGCGCCCTCGTCGAGGAGCGCACGGCGTCCATTCCGTCCGAGGACCTGCATGTCCTCGGGTACTACGAGTGGTTGGAAGGCCTGGAGCGCGGCATCGCGGCCCACCACGCGGGCATGCTGCCGACGTTCAAGGAGGTCGTCGAGGAGCTGTTCCTGCGCGGCCTGGTGAAGGCCGTGTTCGCCACCGAGACCCTGGCGCTCGGCATCAACATGCCCGCGCGCTCGGTGGTGTTGGAGAAGCTCGTCAAGTGGAACGGCGAGCAGCACGCCGACATCACCCCCGGCGAGTACACCCAGTTGACCGGTCGGGCCGGCCGGCGCGGCATCGATGTCGAGGGCCACGCCGTCGTGCTGTGGCAGCGCGGGATCAGCCCCGAGCACCTCGCGGGACTGGCCGGCACGCGTACGTATCCGCTGCGCTCCAGCTTCAAGCCGTCGTACAACATGGCGGTCAACCTCGTCGAGCAGTTCGGGCGGCACCGCTCGCGGGAGCTGCTCGAGACCTCCTTCGCGCAGTTCCAGGCGGACAAGTCGGTCGTCGGGATCTCCCGGCAGGTGCAGCGCAACGAAGAGGGCCTGGAGGGCTACAAGGACTCCATGACCTGCCACTTGGGCGACTTCGACGACTACATGCGGCTGCGCCGCGAGCTCAAGGACCGCGAGACCGAGCTCGCCCGGCAGGGCGTGGCGCAGCGGCGCGCCGAGTCCGCCGTCGCCCTGGAGAAGCTCAAGCCGGGGGACGTCATCCATGTCCCGACCGGCAAGTACGCGGGCCTGGCACTGGTGTTGGACCCGGGCCTGCCCGCCGGGCGGTCCAACGGCCACCGCGGTTTCGAGCAGCACGACGGTCCGCGTCCGCTCGTCCTGACCGTCGAACGCCAGGTCAAGCGGCTCGCGTCGATGGACTTCCCGGTGCCCGTCGAGGCCCTGGACCGGATGCGGATCCCGAAGTCCTTCAACCCCCGTTCCCCGCAGTCCCGTCGGGACCTGGCCTCCGCGCTGCGCACCAAGGCCGGGCACATCCCGCCGGAGCGCGCCCGCAAGCAGCGCTCGCAGGCGGCGGACGACCGGGAGATCGCCCAGTTGCGTACGGCGATCCGTGCGCACCCGTGTCACGGCTGCACCGACCGTGAGGACCACGCCCGTTGGGCCGAGCGGTACCACCGGCTCCAGCGGGACACCACGCAGCTGGAGCGGCGCATCGAGGGCCGGACCAACACCATCGCCCGCACCTTCGACCGGATCGTCGCGCTCCTCACCGAGCTGGACTATCTGCGCGGCGACGAGGTCACCGAGCACGGCAAGCGACTCGCCCGGCTCTACGGCGAACTCGACCTGCTCGCCAGTGAATGCCTGCGCGAGGGTGTGTGGGAGGGGCTCGCCCCTGCCGAACTCGCCGCGTGCGTCTCGGCGTTGGTGTTCGAGGCGCGGGTCAGCGACGACGCCACGACGCCGAAGGTGCCGTCCGGTGCGGCCAAGGCCGCGCTGGGGGAGATGGTGCGGATCTGGGGGCGTCTCGACGCCCTGGAGGAAGACTTCCGCATCACTCAGACCGAGGGGGTCGGGCAGCGCGAGCCCGATCTCGGCTTCGCCTGGGCCGCGTTCATGTGGGCCAGTGGGAAGGGGCTGGACGAGGTCCTTCGGGAGGTGGAGATGCCGGCCGGGGACTTTGTTCGGTGGTGCAAGCAGGTGATTGATGTGCTGGGGCAGATTTCGGCGGCGGCTCCGGTTTCTGGTGGGGAGGCGTCTTCCACTGTGGCGAAGAATGCGCGTAAGGCTGTTGATTTGTTGCTGCGGGGGGTTGTGGCCTACTCGTCTGTGGGGTGACGGGTGTGTTGGCGGGTGCGGGTGCGTGGGGGCTGGTCGCGCAGTTCCCCGCGCCCCTAAAACGCTATCGGCTCAGGTAAGTTCGCCAGGCGCCGTACTTGGTGATGTCCTCTGCGTCGGGCAGCGCTGCCGGCTCGCACAGGAAGCCCGGCACCCTCGTGCCGTCTGCCAACTCCACGCTTCCCAGCGTCATCGGGCGGGGGAGGGTCGCCAGCAAGCGGCCCAAACCCTCTGCCGGTAGGCGCCATACCTCTGTCTCTATCGCAGCGCCGCCCTCGCCGCCCACATGCACCAGGCCCGGCTTGGGGGGAGTTGTCGCGAGGGCGTGCAGGCGGTAGACCGGGGCCGTTGTCGTTGTGCGGTCCAAGCGGGCGCCCAGGGACAGGAGTTGGGGGTTCAGGGGCTGGCCCGTCAAGTGGGCTCCTACGACTGCCAGTTGGATCGTCGGATCGAGGGCGCGCGCGATCTGTGCCAGGCGGTCGTCCGTGAACGCCGGGCCGATCAGCATCACGCCGAAGGGCAGTTCGTTCACCTTGCCCGAAGGGACCGCCACCGCCGCCAGGTCGAAGAGGTTCGTGGAGTTGGTGAAGCGGCCCATGCGGGCGTTGGCCCCCAGGGGGTCGGCCGCGACGTCCGCCAGGGTGGGGTGGCCCGGTGTGGTCGGGAGCAACAGGGCGTCCGCGTCGGCCAGTTCGGACAGGGCTCGGGTGCGGAGAGCGGCCAGACGTTCCTCGTCCGCGTACAACTGGTGGGCCGGGATGTCGCGGGCCCGGGTGATGATGCCGGTGACCGTGGGGTCCAGGCCCTCGATGCCGTCTGCGATTGTTTTGTCGATAAAGCTCCCCACCGCTGTATAGCGCTCGGCCACGAACGCGCCCTGGTAGAGCATCGCCGCCGCCTCCGTGAAGGGGGTGAGGTCGAGGGTGCGGATCTCGGTGCCCGCGTCCCTGAGCTGCTCCACCGCCGCCTCGTAGGCCTCCGCCCAGCCCTCGTCCAGTTCGCCGAGCTGTTCGCGTGCCGCTACCGCGATGCGCCACGGGCCCGGCGCGCGCTGGGGGAGGGGAGGGAGGTCGCGGTCAGGTGGGGAGGCCATGAAGGACAGGGCCTGTTCGGCCTCGGGGAGGGTCCGGGCGAAGACCGTCACGCAGTCGATCGAGGCGCAGGCCGGGACGACTCCCGCCGTCGGGACTAGGCCCCGGGTGGGCTTGAGGCCGACGATGCCGTTGAAGGCGGCGGGGACCCGGCCCGAGCCCGCCGTGTCGGTGCCGAGGGCGAAGTCGACGATGCCGAGGGCCACGGCGACCGCCGAACCGGCGCTGGAGCCGCCGCTGATCCGCGCCGGATCGTGGGCGCCTCGGACCGCGCCGTACGGGGAGCGGGTGCCGACCAGGCCGGTGGCGAACTGGTCGAGGTTCGTGGTGCCGAGCACGATCGCGCCGGCCGCGCGGAGGCGGGCGACGACCGGGGCGTCCGTGTCCGGGTCGTAGGCGTACGCCGGGCAGCCCGCCGTGGTCGGGAGGCCGTGTACGTCTATGTTGCCCTTGGCGGCGAACAGGCGGCCCGCGAGGGGGAGTTGCTCGCCTGCGGCCACTCGCTCGTCGATCGCCCGTGCCTCTTGTTCGACCTCCGCCTGTGGGCGCAGATCGATCCAGATCTCGGGCCGGTCCACGGCCTCGATGCGGGCGTAGGCGGCGCGGACTCGGGACACGGTGGTCGAAGTGGTCGACATCTCTTGGTGCTCCTTGCTGTTCAGCTTGCGGGGGCGAGGACGAGGAGCGCCGTGCCCGCTTCGACCTGGTCGCCGGGCCTGGCCAGGATCTCGGCCACCACACCGGCCATCGGGGCGTGGACCCTGGATTCCATCTTCATGGCCTCAAGGGCCAGGAGGGGTTGGCCGACAGTCACTTCGTCGCCGGGTTCCACGTTCAACTGCCAGACGGACGCGGCGAATTCGGCCTCGACCAGGCGTCCGCCGGCCGGGACCGTCACCTCGGCCTGCGGTGGTGCCGGGGCGGCCGCCGCCTCCGCGCGGGTGAACTCGCCCGCAGCCTCCCAGGCATCACGTTCCGCGCCGAACGCGGTTTGCTGCCGGGTCCTGAACTCCGCGATGGACTCGGCGTGTTCGGCCAGGAACGCCTCGTACTCGGCCAGCGAGAACGTGCCCTCCTCGATGCGCGGGACGAAGCGGCCGGAGACGATGTCGGCCCGGAGTTCGAGGAGTTCGTCCGCCTCCACCGGGTACCACTTGATGCGGTCGAAGAAGCGCAGCAGCCAGGGCGAGCCCGGTTCGAACGCGCCGCGCTGCTGCCAGCCCGACCACACCTGGGTCGTACGGCCCACGAACTGGTAGCCGCCGGGGCCCTCCATGCCGTAGATGCAGAGATAGGCGCCGCCGATGCCGACCGAGTTCTCCGCCGTCCAGGTGCGGGCCGGGTTGTACTTGGTGGTCACCAGGCGGTGGCGCGGGTCCAGCGGCGTGGCCACCGGGGCGCCCAAGTAGACGTCTCCCAGGCCGAGTACGAGGTATTCGGCGTCGAAGACCGTGCCGTAGACGTCCTCGACCGAGTCCAGGCCGTTGACGCGGCGGATGAACTCGATGTTCCAGGGGCACCAGGGGGCGTCGTCGCGGACGCCGGCCATGTAGCGGGCGATGGCCTCGCGGGTGGCCGGGTCGTCCCAGGAGAGGGGGAGGTGGACCGTGCGGGAGGGGACGATCAGCTGGTCTGTGGGTGGGAGGGAGGCCGCAATTTCCCTTACTGCGGTGAGGAGTTCGGACTGTCGCAGGCGGGTCGGGTCCGTCTGGATCTGGAGGGAGCGGATGCCCGGGGTGAGGTCCGTGACGCCCTCGAAGTCGGCCTCCGACACCGCCTCCATCAGGGCGTGGACGCGCATGCGCTGCGCCAAGTCCAGTTGCATGGGGCCGAATTCGACCAGGAGGTTGTCGTCACCGCTGCGGCGGAAGGTGACGTCACCGTCCCTGGCGAGGATTCCGCCGTCCACGATGTCGGGGCGGGGCGAGCCGTCGACGTTCACCGGGAGGAAGCGGACCGTGTCGCCGGGCCTGAACTGACCCAGTTTCCAGCGCTCTTGGCTGATCACCGTCGCCGGGCAGACGAAGCCGCCGAGGGACGGGCCGTCGGGGCCGAGCAGGACCGGCATGTCGCCCGTGTAGTCGACGGCGCCGACCGAGTACGGGGTGTCGTGGATGTTGGACGGGTGCAGGCCCGCCTCGCCGCCGTCGGTGCGGGCCCAGCGCGGCTTGGGGCCGACCAGCCGGACGCCCGTGCGCGCCGAGTTGAAGTGGACCTTCCAGTCGGCCGCGTAGAAGTCGTGGACGTCGTCCTCGGTGAAGAACTCCGGTGCCGCGTGCGGGCCTTCGACCGCCGCCACGTTCCATACGGTGCCGAAGGCCGGGCGGTCGGCGGGCGGTACCGGTGTGCCCTCGGTGACCGTGCCGCCGTGCAGGACGTCACCGGTGCGCAGCGCCCGGCCGCCGTGGCCGCCGAAGCGGCCCAGGGTGAAGGTGCTCGCGCTGCCGAGGAAGGCGGGCACGTCCAGGCCGCCGGCGAACAACACGTAGGTCCGCAGGCCGTGTTGGGCAGGGGCGCCGATCTCCAGGACCGCGCCGACGGGGACCGTCACCGGTTCCCACTGCGGGACCGGAACGCCGTCGACCGTCACCGGTGCCGGGGCGCCCGTCACGCACACCGTGGTGGCGTGGGTGAACCTCAACGTCGGTCCCTGGAGCGTGCATTCGAGGCCAGGGGTGCCTTCGTCGTTGCCGAGCGCGCGGTTGCCGAGGCGGAAGGAGAGGTCGTCCATCGGGCCGCACGGGGGGACGCCGACCTGCCAGTAGCCGGTGCGGCCTGGCCAGTCCTGGACCGTGGTGAGGGTGCCGCCGGCGACGATCTCGATGCGGGGCGTGGGGTCGGTGACGCCGGCGAGGGTCGCCGTGGAGTGGGCCGCCGTACGGAAGTGCGGCTCGGCGAGTGCCGCCCGGACCAGGCCCAGGTTCGTCTCGATGCCGTCGACTCGGGTGCGGGCCAGGGCCTCGTCGAGCCGTCGCAGCGCGTGGGCGCGGTCGGAGCCGTAGGCGATGACCTTCGCGAGCATCGGGTCGTACGACGTCGTCACCTCGGTGCCGGTCTCCACCCAGCCGTCGACGCGCACGCCGTGCGGGAACTCGACGCGGGTCAACAGGCCCGCGCTGGGACGGTGTTCGCGGGAGGGGTCCTCGGCGTAGACGCGGGCCTCGACGGCGTGGCCGCGCGGGCTGCCCGGGTCGCGGACGACGTCCCGCTCGCCACGCGCCAGGCGCAGCATCCAGGCGACCAGGTCGACGCCGTAGATCTCCTCGGTGACCGGATGTTCCACCTGGAGGCGGGTGTTGACCTCCAGGAAGTAGGCCTCCTCGCGGCGGGCGTCGTAGACGAACTCGACGGTTCCGGCGGAGCGGTAGCCGACCGAGGCGCACAAGTCGCGCGCGTTCGCCGCCAGTTGGTCGCGCACGTGGTCGGGGAGTCCCGGTGCGGGGGCCTCCTCGACCACCTTCTGGTTGCGGCGCTGGAGGGAGCAGTCGCGGTCGCCGAAGGTGACGACCCCGCCCTCGCCGTCGCCGAAGACCTGTACCTCGACATGGCGGGCGTGTTCGACGAGGCGTTCCAGGAAGACGCCGGCGGAGGAGAAGGAGGCGGCGGCGACGCGCTGCACCCGCTCCCAGGCCTCGGTCAGTTCACCGGCTGAGTGGCAGGCCGACATGCCGATGCCGCCGCCTCCGCCGGTCGCCTTGAGCATGACGGGGTAGCCGATGCGCGCGGCTTGGGTGAGTGCTTCGGTCAGGTCTGCCAACAGGCCTGTTCCCGGGGCGAGTTGTACGCCCGCCGCCTCGGCCGCCGCCCGTGCCGTGTGCTTCGCGCCGAACAGTTCGAGCTGTCCCGGCGTCGGGCCCACGAACACAATGCCCGCGTCCTCGCAGCGCCGGGCGAAGGCCGCGTCCTCGGAGAGGAAGCCGTAGCCGGGGTGGATCGCGCCCGCGCCGGTGTCCTTGGCGGCCTTGAGCACCAAGTCGGCGTCCAGGTACGACTCTTTGGCCGGTGCCGGGCCGAGCCGTACCGCCTGGTCGGCGAGTCGTACGTGGGGTGCGGAGCGGTCGGCGTCGGAGTACACCGCGACGGTGCGCAGGCCGAGTTCGCGGGCGGTGCGGATGATGCGGACGGCGATCTCGCCCCGGTTGGCGATCAGCAGCGTGTCGAAGCTCATCCGGAGACTCCGATGGTCATCTGTACGGCCGTCGGCTCGAAACCGTTGCAAGGGTTGTTGATCTGGGGGCAGTTGGAGACCAGGACGAGGACGTCGCGTTCGGCGCGCAGGGTCAGTTTCAGACCCGGTGCGGAGAGGCCGTCGACGATGCCGAGGGTGCCGTCCTTCTCGACGGGCACGTTCATGTACCAGTTGATGTTGGACACCAAGTCCCTTTTGCCCAGGCCGTACTTGGCGCCCTCGGCGAGGAAGTTGTCCACGCACGCGTGCTGCGACCACGTGTGGTGGCCGTAGCGCAGGGTGTTGGACTCCTTGGAGCAGGCGCCGCCGACCGTGTCGTGGCGGCCGACCTCGTCCTCGGTGACGGTCATCAGCGGGGTGTGCTCGTTGGACATCAGCACGCTGCCGGTGGTCAGGAAGATGCCGCCCTGGGCGTGGATGGTGTCGGGGGCGCTGTAGCGGACCGACGTGTCGTGGGCGTCGTAGACGAGGAAGTCGACGGCCTGGTTGCCGTGCAGGTCGGTGATGGTGAGGGTTTCGCCGGTGCGGACGACGGCGGACCAGGCGGCGCGAGCCGGAACTTCCGCGTTCCGTACGGGCGTTGCGTCCTCGGTCTTCATATGAGCCCCCTCGCGGCAAGGAATTCGGTGGTGTTGAGGAAGGCGCGGCGGCCTTCGGGCGTCGCCTCCCACAGTGGGTCGCCGGGTCCGGTGGCCTCGGCGCGCCAGGCGAGCACCTCCAGCGGGGTGCTGACGTAGTCGTCGCGCGGGTCGGCCGGGTGGGGCACGTTGGCGATCAGTACGGTCACGTCCTGCTCGGCGCGCAGGGTCACGCTGCCGCCGGGGCCGGCCGAGCCGGTGAAGTCGAGGGAGCCGTCGTCGCCCACGTCGACGCCCTGGAAGAAGGAGAGTGAGGGTGGCAGATCGCGGGGTTCGAGGCCGTTCTTGGCGGCGGCGAGCTTGAACAGTTCACGGCCGGCGGGGGAGCCGGACTGCGGGGTGCCGTCGCCGTAGCGCGTGGTGTTGCGCACGAGGGTGGACGTGCCGCAGAGCGCGTCGTGGCGGCCGGAGGTGTCGGCGAGGAGGGATGCGAGGACGCGGCCCTGGTCGGAGAGGAGGAGCTGGCCCTCGCCGAGGTAGGCGTTCCACTGGACCTTGACGGTGTCGGCGACGTTCAGCCGCTCCCAGGGGCGGTCGGCCGCGTAGAGGAGCAGGTGGGCGCAGGCGTCGCCGCGCAGGTCGGTGAGGCGGAGTTCGGTGCCGCGGGCCAGGACGCGGTGGGTGTAGTTGCCGCCCGCGACGGTCTCGGCCCAGACCAGGTGGCCCGCCTCGCAGGGCGGGGCCGGCCAGTCGGCGGCCGGGACGACGGGCATCGCCTCGGCACGTTTGCCCTCCTGGGCACGGGCGTGGGCGCGGGCTCCGTAAGTGGTCGCTGTCGCCATCGCGGGGGACCTCCGGCTGCGGGGACGTCTGGGTCGTACGACATTTCTGTCGCTGGTTCTTTCGCTATTTCTGTCGCTCGACAGAAATTAGGAGGCGGCCGGGTCGCCGGGGTTGCCCGGGTGTTGCCGGTCGGTTACCGAGCCCTCACCAAGATCACCGGGCGTTCGCGGCGCGGTGCCGTGTGCGAGGATCGAACGCATGGGGACAACGGGTGCACAGGGCGGCCGCCGGGTGGGCAGGCCGCGGGCCGATCAGCGGCCGGACAGCGGACTGTCCCCGCGCGCCGAACTGCTCGCCGCCGCGGCCGAGTTGTTCACCACTCGCGGCTACGCGGCCACCACCACCCGGGCTGTCGCCGAACTCGCGGGCATGCGGCAGGCGTCCATGTACCACTACGTCTCCGGCAAGGAGGAACTCCTCGCGGACCTCCTCGAGTCCACGGTCACACCCTCGCTGACCTGCGCCCGGGAACTCCTCGCGGACGACGCCACCCCGGCCGAGGACAGGCTGTGGGAGCTGTGCCGCACCGACGTCGAGCTGCTGTGCGGCGGCACGCACAATCTCGGCGGGCTCTATCTACTGCCCGAGGTGCGCGCCGAACGCTTCGCCGGCTTCCATGCCGTACGCGCCGAACTCAAGGACGCCTACCGGCAGTTGCTCGCCGCGACCGCCGCGGGCGGGGCGCTCGCCAAGAGCGAGCTGGAACTCCGCACGGATCTGCTGTTCGGGCTCATCGAGGGCGTCATCCTGGTGCACCGCTCCGACCCCGAGCGGCCGGTGTCCGCCTTCGCGGAGGCTACGGCCGACGCGGCGCTGCGTATCGCGGGGATCTGAGCCGGAGGCGCGGTCGGAAACCCGGTCGGAATCAGGGCTTCACTCCTTACGGTGAGTGATTTCCGCATGCCCGTTCGCCGTCACGTGTCGTGTTCGATCGGTGGCGTTGCGTGTAAATGGGCTGAGCGTACTCCTCTCTTGTGTCCCTTTTCAGGGGCTTGCTGAATATGACACAGCGATGATCCGGTCGGACTAAGCTCGCCCGCAGCGCACCGAGTTGGGCTGTATTCGTGCGTTTGTTCCTAAACATAACGAAGATCCCCAGGATCTTTCCCCTAACCCAGCCGACTTCTTCTAGAGGGCATACATGGTGAGTGTTCAATCGCCCCCCGGCCGCCGTGAACTTCCGTACGCCCGTGTGCTGTTGCTGCCCGCCATAGTGATGGCCGCGGCGACCGGGGCCGCCGTCGCCGTGGTGACGGAGCCGGCCCGGGCCGCGGTCGGCTTTTGCGGTGGCATCGCCACGCTCCTGGTGATCGTGACGGCCGCCGAAGCGGTCCGCCGCGGCCGGACCGTGCGTGACCAGCGTGCGGACCACGTTCGTCACCGTGCGTATCTGGAAGGGCGGATCGCCGCCCACGATCGGGACATCGCGCGGTTCGGGAAGGAGATCGTGCCCGCCGCGCTCTACGGAATGCGGGGCGGAGAATCGCCCGGAGAGGTGATTCGCCAAGTCGTCGACACTCACCCCCAGTGGCGCGAAATCTCCGAACCGCAGCGCGATTTGCTGCGCACACTGCTCGACATCGTGGACCGTGAGACGGCCATGCGTGACTCCGCGCAGCGTTCCTTCGTCAGCATCGCCCGGCGCGTCCAGGCCATTGTCCACCAACAGGCCAACGAACTCCGGGAGATGGAGGAGGACCACGGCCGCAACCCCGAGGTCTTCGACGACCTGCTGCGCATCGACCACGGCACCGCGCTGATCGGCCGCCTCGCCGACTCCATCTCGGTGCTGGGCGGCGGCCGTCCCGGCCGTCAGTGGCCCCAACCCGTCACGCTCTACAGCACGTTGCGCGGCGCCATGTCCCGAATCCTGGAATACCGGCGCATCTCACTGGACTCCATCGCCAAGGTCAACATCAACGGCACCTCCGTCGAACCGATCATCCACGCGGCTGCCGAACTCCTCGACAACGCCACCCGCTACTCGCCGCCGCAGACCAAGGTGCACGTCACCGCAGTCGAGGTGCAGACCGGTGTCGCCATCGAGATCGAGGACGCCGGCGTCAGCCTCAGCGAGGAGGCCCGCGCCCGGGTCGAGAACATGCTGGAGCAGGCCAAGGCCGGTATCGACCTCCAGGACCTCGGCGAGAGCCCCCGCCTGGGCCTGACCGTTGTCGGCCGGCTCTGCCAGACCTACAACATGCAGGTCTCGCTCAGGGCCTCGGCGTACGGCGGCGTCCGCGCCGTGCTGGTTGTGCCGCGCGACATGCTCACCAGCGAGCCCGCACCCGGCCTCGCCCACGGCATCGGCGCGACCGCCGCGCCCAAGATCGAGCTCGGCGCGCTCGAGGGTCCCAAGCGCGCGCCCAAGAAGCGCCGGCCGACCAGCCCCCGCATCCCTGCCACGGTCTCCATGGTGGACGAGGTTCCCGAGGTCACGGAGTGGACCGTGGGCGGCCTGCCGCAGCGCCGCAGCCGGGTCAAGATGCCGCTCAGCCAGCGGCTCGCCGAGCAGGCGGCGGCCGAACGGGCCGAACAGGCCGAGCGGGAGGCCCTGTCGGCCTGGGCCGAGCCGGCGCCCGAGCCCGAGAAGAAAGAGCCCGAACCGGGGCTGTGGGTCGAGGCGTTCATGAACGGACTCAAGGGCGACCCGGACCCGACTGCATTCACTCAGACGACCGAGCCGGCCCGTGTCGAGGCCGACGACGAGGGGGACCTCAAGTGATCCAGCAGCGAGCCAACTTCGACTGGATGCTCAAGGAGCTCGCCGACGGCGTACCGGGCATCGAGATGATCGTGGTGCTCTCCGCCGACGGACTGCGGATCGCCCGCTACGGCGGCGACCCGGACGCCGCCGACCGGGTCGCCGCGGCCTGCGCGGGGCTGCAGAGCCTCGCGAGCGCCGTAGCCCACGAGATCCCGGACAGCGACGGCACGATGCGGATGGTCATCATCGAGATCAACGGCGGCTACTTCTATCTGATGGCGGCGGGCTCCAACGCCTATCTCGCGGTGCTCTCCGACGTGGTCGCCGAACCCGGTCTGATGAGCAACCGCATGCGTGACCTGGTCGTCCGGATCGGCGCCCATCTCACCAGCCCGCCCCGGCGTAACGGGCAGACCGTATGACTCCTCCGCAACGCCGACGGCGCCACCCCAAGGAACAGCCCCCGCCCGAGCCCCTCAAACCGGGCCCGCGCAAGGAGCCCGAGCGGCTGTACGTGCTCACAGGATCGGAAGAGGGCCGCGAGCGCGCCGCCCTCGACCTGGTCACGTTAATCGTGGCACGCGCCGACCCGCCGCCCTCCTCCACGCCGGAGCGGGCGGCGCTGATCCGGCTCTGTGCCGCCCCCCTGTCCGTGGCCGAACTGTCGGCCTATCTGAATCTGCCGTTCAGCGTGGTGACCGTCCTGCTCACCGAGCTGCTGACGGCCGGACTGGTCCAGGCGCGCGCCCCCATCGTGCGGCAGGCGATCGCCGACCGTTCCCTCCTCGAAGCGGTGATGCATGGACTTCAAAAGCTCTGACACCCTCCCCGGACCACGGACCGAGGACCATCTGCCGCAGACGGCACAGGCCGCGGTGAAGATCGTCATCGTGGGCGGTTTCGGGGTGGGCAAGACGACCATGGTCGGTTCGGTCAGCGAGATCAGGCCGCTGACCACGGAAGAGACCATGACGCAGGCCGGCGTCGGGGTCGACGACGACTACGGCTCCGAGACCAAGACCGCGACCACAGTGGCGATGGACTTCGGCCGCATCAGCATCACCGAGCAACTGGTGCTGTACCTCTTCGGCACTCCTGGCCAGGAACGCTTCTGGTTCCTGTGGAACGGGCTGTTCGAGGGGGCGCTTGGCGCGGTGGTGCTGATCGACACCCGGCGCCTGGAGGTCAGCTTCGACGTCATAGGACGGCTTGAGGAGCGCGGTGTTCCGTTCGTGATCGCCGTCAACTCCTTTCCGGACGGGCCCCGTTACCCAGTCGAGGATCTGCGCGCCGCGCTCGACCTGTCTCCGGAGATCCCCATCGTCGAGTGCGACGCGCGGCGCAGGGCTTCCAGCCGGGACACCTTGATGACCCTGATGCGTTTCCTGCATTCCCTCGCGACGACGGGCTCCCCGGCCTGATCCCGCCGCCGCGGTTCTGTGCCCTGTCCCGCACTCCCCAGACACCGGATCCACTTCAGTTTTCGGAGCGACCATCGTGACGTCTGAACGACTCTCCCCGACCGGTACGGACGACCCCATGCCCGGCCCGCCCCCCGGCTGCCCCGCGCACGGCCTCGGCCCCGGGGGACTGCACCGGCTGTACGGCCCCGAGGCGCAGAACCTGGGAGCCGTGTACGAGAAACTGCGGGCCGAGCACGGTGCGGTGGCCCCCGCGCTGCTCCACGAGGACGTGCCGGTCTGGGTGGTGCTCGGCCACAGCGAGAACCTGCACATGGTGAGCACCCCCTCGCAGTACTGCCGTGACACCCGGCTGTGGACCTCCTTGCAGGACGGCACGATCAAGCCGGATCACCCGCTCATGCCGGTCATCGCCTGGCAGCCCATCTGCTGCCACGCCGAGGGCGACGAGCACCTGCGGCTGCGCGGCGCGGTCACCGGCGCCATGTCGACCATCGACCACCGGGGCATTCGCCGCCATATCAACCGTGCGACCCAGCACCTCGTCAACAAGTTCTGCAGGGAGGGCAGGGCCGACCTGGTCGGTCAGTTCGCCGAGCATCTGCCGATGGCCGTGATGTGCCAGATCCTCGGTATGCCCGACGAGTACAACGACCGGATCGTGCATGCCGCCCGCGACATGCTCAAGGGCACCGAGACATCCATCGCCAGCAACGCGTACATCATGGATGTCCTGATGCGGCTTGCCGTCCGCCGCCGGGCCGCCCCCGAGGACGACTTCACCAGCCATCTGATCAACCACCCGGCGCGGCTCAACGACGAGGAGGTCGGCCAGCATCTGCGCGTCGTTCTGATGGCCGCGTACGAGGCCACGGCCAACCTGCTCGCCAACGTGCTGCGACTGGTGCTCACCGACCCGGGGTTCCGCGCCCAGCTCAACGGCGGCCAGATGACGGTGCCCCAGGCGGTGGAGCAGTCCCTGTGGGACGAGCCGCCGTTCAGCACCCAACTCGCCTATATCGCCAAGCAGGACACCGAGCTGGGCGGTCGGCGGATCCGCAAGGGCGACGGCCTCCTCCTGGGCATCGCACCGGGCAACGTCGACCCGCGCGTCCGCCCCGACCTCAAGGCCAACATGCGGGGCAACCGCTCCCATCTCGCCTTCAGCGGAGGCCCCCATGAGTGTCCTGGCCAGGACATCGGCCGCGCCATCGCCGACGTCGGCGTCGACGCGCTGCTGACTCGCGTCCCGGACATCCAACTCGCCTGTGGGGAGGACGAGTTGAGCTGGCGCGAGTCCATCTCGAATCGACACCTGGTGGAACTGCCGGTGAAGTTCGCGCCGAAGCCCCAGCAGGACGTCATGCAGCGGCCCGCCGCCAAGCCGGTGCCGCCGCAGCGCCCCGACGACTGGCAGATCAGTACACAGCAGCCTCCGGTCACGACCCCGGAACCCGCTGTCCCGGCCCACGACCCCACACCGGAACCGGTATCCGAACCGACGCCCGTACCAGCCCGCCGACCGGGCGTGCTCCAGCGTCTCCTGCGCTGGTGGCGCGGCGACTGAGCAGACGAGCACCGGGCTACCCCGCCGCCCACTCCTCGTACGACGACCAGGCCCGCAGCACACGTGGGCTGACGAACCGGTGCTCGCGCCCCGTGATCGGATCGGTGAACTCCAGGACCCGCGCCAGTAGTTGGAGCGGGCGTCGGAAGTCACCGGCCGCCACGGGGCGGCTCACCACCGGATAGAGAGGATCGCCGAGGATCGGCACTCCCAACGCGCTCATGTGCACCCGGAGTTGGTGGGTCTGCCCGGTCCGCGGCAGCAGCCGGTACCTGGCCCGCCCGTTGTGGTGCTCCAGCAGCTCGACCCGGCTGACGGCGTTGGGCTCGCCCTCGACCTCACGGGCCGCCATGACTCCGCGCTCCTTGAGGATCCGGCTGCGTACGATCCGGGGCAGGACCAGAGCAGGGGCGTACGGTGCCACCGCCTCGTACTCCTTCACGACCCGTCTGTCCCGGAACAGCGACTGGTATGCGCCGCGCTCCTCGGGCCGCACGGTGAACAGCACGATTCCGGCCGTCAGCCGGTCCAGCCGGTGTGCCGCGCCGAGCGCCGGGATGTCCAGCTGCCTTCGCAGTCGCGCCAGGGCCGTCTCGGCGACATGGCTGCCGCGCGGGGTGGTGGCCAGGAAGTGCGGTTTGTCGGCCACCACCACGTGCTCGTCCCGGTACACGACATCGATCGCGAACGGCACCTGCTCCTCGGCGGGCAGCTCCCGGTGGAACCACACGAACATGCCCGGCACGTACGCCCTGTCCCGAGTCACCGGACGCCCGGTGACGTCCACGATCTGCCCCGCGTCGAGCATCGCGTCGATCACTCCGGCGCCGGCCCCGCCCGCGAGCCGTGCCACGAGATGATCCCGCACGGTCACCCACGCGTCCCCGGCCGGCAACCGCACTCGCACCGGATCGACCCCGTCGCGCTGCGGCAGGGGGGAGGGTGGGAGGGGGGTACGGCGTCTCATCGCGATCAAGCGTACGTGGCGGCGCCGACATCGGGTACGCGGTGACGTGTCCTAGGCGGCTACGGGGCGGGCGGAGCCGGCGCCGGTCCGGTACCTGTCGGTGACCTTGTGCCAGTGGTAGGAGCCCGCCGCCCAGCCCTGGATGGCCCGGGCGTGCCGTAGCACGGCGTGCCGGGTGTCCTGGTCCGCGCACAGATCGCGCAGTGCCCGTGGGAGGTCGGTCTCGACGGTTTCGGCGAGTGTCCTGACCCGGCCCGTCAGGATCCGGTCGACGTAGGGGACCGCCTCGTGGAGGGGGAGGTCCAGCAGTGCCTGGGCCACGTGCACGATGTTGTTCCCGGCGACGCCCTCGCGGACTTCCTTGGGATAGGACACGAGGTCGTTGTGCAGATCGACGGTGTCTCGGAATGCGTTGATCAGCACGGTGAACGCGCGCGTTCCCCGGACATCTTCGGGAATCTCCCAGTCGAACGAGTGCTCCATCAGTAGCGCGCTGCACCCGGCGGCTCCGTAGTCGCGGCGCATCTCCGTCTGCTCTATGAGGTCGGGGTACCGGGGATGGGTGAGGTTCTCGGTCTCCCACAGCGACGCTTCCAGGAACTGACGTACCGACCTGGTGTAGAGGCGCCGCCACGAGAGCGATGCGGAGGGCGCGGTACGGCGCCACAGTGCCGACAGCGCACGTTCCAGCGGCTGTTCCGGTACCGGGACCGAGACGTGTGCCGTCACCGGCAGGAAGGCCATCAACCGCTCTATGCGGCGCAGGATCTGCTCCCGCTCGCCCAGCGCCTCGCACCAGGGGAGGAAGACGTCGTCCAGGCACCAGATGACGCTGTGCCACCCGGACAGCAACTCCAGTTCCTCCGCCGAGGCGTGAGGATAGGTAAGCGCGGTGAACCTGGTGAAGTCCGCACGGTCGAAGATCTCGGCACTCCACCCGCCGTGGTGCGAGTCCGTGTGCTGAGGTTCAAGCAGACCCACGGAGTACGCCCAGGCGCGAACACGCGGACGGACATCGGCCAGGTGCGGATTTACCCGGGTCTGGAACGGCATGTAGAACGAGGGCAACTGGAAGGTGTCCGTCACGGCTGCCTCCTGTGTGGTCACGGCGTACGTCTGCACAGCTGCCTGTCTCGCACCGACGGTGCGCAGGCAGCAACCAGGTCCATGAACTGCGCGCTGTGCTCCATACCCCGCGACCGCGTCGCCCCGTGGACGGCGCGGGAAGCCCGTTGTCGGTCAACCGCCGAGACCCTGTGGGGCGGTCGACCACCGTCTCGTCACGCTCACGCGTGTCCGAGCCGCCGATCCGGATCTTGTGGATGGTGTACGCGACATACGCCCGCTGACACCCCTTCGGCCAGTAGTGAGGACACCCACTGGCAGCCGTGGGCTGTCGTATGAGCAAGTCCCACATCCTCCGCGAACATCCGGGTGGTCCCGCTGTCGGTCAACAGCCGGTCCGTTCCGGCCGGATTCGCACCCCCATACGATACAACCGCATTCGTTCGATCTCCAGAGTCGCTTCTCCGGGACGCCACTGGAGGCTCGCCTGTCGCGTCGGCCAAGTCCCGCTCCGCATCGACTAGTTCGCTGAGGCGTCCCCGGGCCGTCAATAGTCTTGACTACCCATTGCTTCGCAGCATGTGACGGCTTCCGGCCGGTCAGAAAGGGCGTGCACTCCGGCGCATGGAGCTGTCCCGTGCGCGGCTTCACACCGTGTTCACGGCCGTGCGCCACCACTGAGACGACGGATCATCAGGGTGACGCACGGCCGCCAGGACGGCTACTGAACCGGTTCCGGCGAGATGCGGGCCACTTCCGCGGCGGCGGGCACGCTCCGCGCGCCCGTCAGCCGATACAGCACCCCGACCCCCACAGTGACCCCCAAGAACAACACCGTGAACCACTGGAAGTACCAGTGCCCGCCCGCCGGGTCATACACCGCCGCCCGCGGCCAAGCCAGGTTGACGGTCATGATCAGGCCGTAGAGAAGCGCCAGGGCGTTGACCGGTACTCCCCACCGGCCGAGCGAGAACAGGCGGGCGCCCGTCTCGTCCGTGCCGTCCGTCGTGAACTCGCCGCGCAGGCGGCGGAGCAGCAGCGGTCCCGTGACCATCGCGTAGGCCAGGTACAGCATCACGATGCAGGTGGTGCCGATGGCGAGGAAGGCGTCGGGGGAGGCGAAGTTGAGGAGGAGCAGGGCTGCCGACAGGACGCCTACGGCGATGGCCGGGGCGCTGGGCATGCCCGTGCGGGGGTTGACCTTGGACAGGCGGGTGGAGAAGGGGAGTTGGCCGTCGCGGGCCATGGAGAAGAGCATGCGGCAGGCCGCCGTCTGGATGGCCAGGGTCGCCACCGCGATCGCGACCACCACGTCGGCCAGCAGGGCCTTGCCGACGCCGTCGCCGAGGCGGCTCGTCAGGACGTAGCTGAGGCCGTCGACGCCCAGGTGGCCGTCGGTCAGGCTGGGCGCGGCGAGCAGGCCGCCGAGGATGATCAGGCCGCCGAGCAGGCCCGCCGCGCCGAGCGCGGTGAGGATCGTGCGGGGCGCGGTGCGGCGGGGGTTGTGGGTCTCCTCGCTCATCTCGCCCGCGCTGTCGAAGCCGATCATCACGTAGGCCGCGGTGAACGAGCCGACCAGCAGCGCGCCGAGCAGTCCGCCCTCCAGGCTGCCGGTCGTGTGGAAGGTGATGGTCGGGGTGCGCTTCGAATGGGTCAGCAGGAGGACGACGATCAGGATCGCGCCGATGATCTCCGCCGTCACTCCGACCCGGTTGATCACCGACATCACGCGGTTGTCGAGGATGTTCACCAGCGTCGTCAGGATCAGCAGGATCACGCCCAGGACGGCCGCGTTGGCCGCGCCGTCCGGTGAGGTGGGCGTGGGATCGGTGCCCACCAGCTGGAAGCCCGACCAGATCGCCGGCAGCACCATCTGGAGCGCGAGCGCCGCCGCCGCCACGACGACGATCTGGCCGATCACCATGATCCACCCGGCGAACCAGCCGAAGGTCGCGTTGGAGAGGCGGGACGACCACTGGTAGATCGCGCCCGAGATCGGGTAGCGCGCGGCCAGTTCGGCGAAGCAGGCGGCCACCAGCAGTTGGCCCGCCAGCACGATCGGCCAGGCCCAGAAGAAGACCGGGCCGCCGAACGCGTACCCGAAGGCGAAGAACTGGAAGACGGTCGTCAGTACGGAGATGAAGGAGAACCCGGCCGCGAACGACGCGTACCGGCCGAGGCTGCGATGGAGCTCCTGGCGGTAGCCGAACTCGGCGAGGGAGCCGTCGTCGGGGGAGTGGGGCGGATCGGGGCGTACGTCGGAGGGGGTGGTTGTGGCCACGGCGGCACCTGCCTTCGGCGCGAATTCCTGTCGGGTGACAGAAATTAGGGACGGCCTGTTTCGGACGCGTCACGCCACCGTGTCCGGGGCGGGCCCAAGTCCTCACGCTCTTGCCCCCGCCGTAAAATCGCGATACATCGTGTATTGACGTTCCGTTGCTACTCGCGATATGTTCGATCACGAATATTTGGATGCGAGGTGTCCCGAGGGGGAGTGGGAGGTGGTGGCGCCGTGGCCGCGAAGCGTCGCAAGCTCAGCAATCCGCTGGCACTCGCCGTGCTGGTGACCCTCTGCCAGGGCCCCATGCATCCGTACGAGATCGCCCAGACTCTGCGCCGCCAGGGCAAGGACACCAGCACGAAGATCAACTACGGCTCGCTCTACACGGTCGTGCAGAACCTGGAGAAGCACGGCTTCGTCGAGGTCGCCGACATAGAGCGCAAGGGCAACCGCCCCGAGCGCACGGTCTACGGCCTGACCGGCGCCGGGCGCGAGGAGATGACCGAGTGGCTGTCGGAGCTGCTGGCCCGCCCGGTCAAGGAGTTCCCCATCTTCGAGACGGCCCTCTCGCTGCTGGGCGCCCTTCACCCCGACGAGGCGGTGACGCTGCTGGAGGAGCGGGTGAAGAACCTGGAGGTGCAGGCGGCCGGCGAGCGCGGAGCGCTGGAGAAGCTCTACGAGTCGGTGCCCCGCCTCTTCCTCGTCGAGGTCGAGTACCAGCTGCACATGACCGAGGCGCAGACCGAATGGGTCCGCGGCCTGCTGGAGGAGCTCAGAAAGGGCTCCTCGCTCGGCGTCGAAGGCTGGCGCCACTTCCACGAAACGGGGGAACAGCCACCGGAGTTCACCTGACGAAGACTGACCCCGACCGGACTGTTGCAGCAGTCCTGCCGGGGTCACGAACCCCGAGACCGACCCGCCGTGCGGCAAGCCAGGCAATCGAGGTGCGGCACACCCAGGATAGCCCGGCGCTCTGCACGCGGATCAGTCGTGACCTTTCACACTCACATCCGCTCATTCATGGAGAGCTGTCATGGGCAGTACCCGTGCGCCCGCAGTAGCGGCACACCAACTCATCAAGACCTATCCCGGCGACGTCACGGCCCTCAACGGCATGGACGTCACCGTCGAACCCGGCACCGTCTTCGGCCTCCTCGGGCCGAACGGCGCCGGCAAGTCCACCACCGTCAAGATCCTCACCACCCTGGCCCGCCCCGACTCCGGCACGGCCACCGTCGCCGGACACGACGTGCTGCGCCACCCGGACCGGGTGCGCCGCGCGATCGGCGTGGTCGCCCAGAACTCGGGCGCCGACCCGACGGCGACCGGCCGCGAGAACCTCCAACTCCAGGGCAGGCTCTACGGCTTGAAGGGCGCCGCGCTCACGCAGCGGGTGGACGAACTCCTCGACCGCTTCACCCTCGCCGACGCCGCGAGGCGCCCGGTGAAGGGCTACTCCGGCGGAATGCGCCGCCGCCTGGACGTGGCGCTCGGTCTGGTGCACCGGCCCGAGGTGCTCTTCCTCGACGAGCCCACGACCGGCCTTGACCCCGAGGCCCGCACCGCGATGTGGGACGAGATCGGCCGGCTCGCGGGGGAGGAGGGGCTGACCATCCTGCTCACCACGCACTACCTCGAAGAGGCCGACCGGCTCGCCGAACGCATCGCGATCGTCGACCGCGGCCGCGTCGTCGTCGAGGGCACCCCCGACTCCCTCAAGGGTGAACTCCGGGGCGACGCCGTCCACTTGGAGCTGCGCGAAGCGGTCGGCGACGCCGGTCGTACGCTGCTCAGGAGCGCCCTCGTCGGCCTGCCGGGCGTGCACGAGGTGCTGGTCGACGGACGTCGGGTCAGTGCCCGCGCCGACGACGGAGCGGCCGCGATGCCCGTCCTGCTGGCCGCGTTCGAGCGCGTCGGCGTCGGAGTCGCCGCCGCGACCGTCGCCCGCCCCTCGCTCGACGACGTCTATCTCCGCTACGCCGGCCGCCGTTACTCCGAGGCCGACGCGGACAGTACCGAGCAGCTCGCCGTCGCCGCCGTCGCAGGGGGTGCGCGATGAGCACCGCCGTCTCCCAGACCTGGTACATGACGCAGCGTCAACTCAGGGTGTTCGCACGGCAGCCCGCCTTCGCGGTCATCACCCTCATCCAGCCGGTGATCTGGCTGTTCCTCTTCGGCAACCTCTTCAAGAAGGTCGTCGAACTCGGCGGCTTCGGCACCACCTCGTACCTGGACTACCTCGTCCCCGGGGTGGTCGTGATGAGCGCGCTCAGCTCCAACATGTGGGCGGGCATGGGCACGTTGGAGGAGATCCAGCGCGGCACCCTCAACCGCTTCCTGACCACTCCGGTCAGCCGGGCCGCGCTGATGAACGGCAACGTCGTCAACAACGGCCTGGTGACCGCGTTCCAGTCGCTGGTCATCGTGCTGCTCGGACTGCTCGGCGGCGCCGACTACCCGGGAGGCGTCGGCGGCATCGCGATCCTGATCGTCGCCTCGGTGCTGCTGGGCACCATCTTCGGGGCACTGTCCAACGCGCTCGGCATGCTGGTGCAGGAGCGGGAGTCGATCATCGGCATCAACACCTTCCTGTTGCTGCCCCTGACCTTCCTGTCCAGCGCCTTCATGGCACCCTCGCAGATGCCCTCCTGGATGCGGCACACAGCCGACTTCAACCCGCTCAACTGGGCGATGGTGGCAGGCCGTTCGGCGATGTCCGAGCATCCCGACTGGGGCGACGTACTCAGCCGGGGCGGCGCGCTACTGGGGCTGGCGGTGGTGGCAGTGTGGCTGTCGATACGGACGTTCAGGTCGTATCAACGGTCGGTGTAGAGCCCCAAAGGAAGCGCCCCAAAGGGAGCGCCCTAAACAAAGGGGCGCTCCTATAGGCGCACCTACGCGGCAGCGCCGGCCCCCGTCACGCCCTCCTGCTCCGCCTCGATCTTCGCGTTCCACTCCCGCTTCGATGCCTGCCAGCCGTCCTCGTTGTGGCCGAGCCGCCAGTAGCCGGAGATCGACAGGTCCTCGCGCGGGATCGCCGACTCGACCCGCAGCAGGGCCCGCAGGTCCTTCACGAAGGCCGCCTCGCCGTGCACGAACGCGTGCACGCGGCCCTCGGGGAACTCCAGGGCCCGTACCGCCTCGACGAGCGCCTCGCCGACGGGACGGTCCCCGCGGTGCAGCCAGACGACCTCGATGTCCGAGTCGATCTTCTGCTCCTCCTCGGGACCGGAGACCTCCACGAAGGCGTGGGCCGTGACGCCCTCGGGCAGCGACTCCAGCGCGCGGGCGATGGCGGGCAGCGCGCTCTCGTCCCCGGCGAGCAGATGCCAGTCGGCGTCGGTGTCGGGGGCGTAGGCGCCGCCGGGGCCCATGAAGCGGACGGTCTCGCCCGGCTGGACGCGGGTGGCCCACGGGCCGGCGAGACCCTCGTCGCCGTGGATGACGAAGTCCAGGGTGAGTTCGAGGTGTTCGGGGTCCCAGGCGCGCACGGTGTAGGTCCGGGTCACCGGCCACTGCTCGCGCGGGAACTCGGCGCGGATGCGCTCCATGTCGAAGGGCTCGGGGTAGGTGGCGCCCCCGGCCGGGAAGAGCAGCTTCACGTAATGGTCGGTGCAGGTATCCGCCGAGAACTCGGCCAGACCCTCGCCACCGAGCACCACGCGCTGCATGTGAGGGGTCAGCCGTTCGGTGCGGACGACCTGCGCGGAGTGGGGCTTACGCGGCTTCCGTGCCGGACGTTCTGCCATGACGGCCTCCCAGGTCTATAGCTAAGGCTTACCTAAGTTAGCATCTCTCCCCCACTTAACACCCCTTGTATGAGGGGTTCATGAACGTCTCGCACAGAGCATCACTCCCCACCTGCGAGAATTCCGTTCACGGAAAACGAGAATTAAGCTTGCGCCCCGAGTGTGGTCAGCAGTCGCTGCAATGATCCGCCCAGCCCCCAGCATTCCGCCAGTGCACCCACCAGCTCCGGATCACGCGGGGCGCGCGGCAGGGCGGGGTCGACATCGGGCAGCGGGACGTCGTCGGCGACCCGTACGACCTTGGGGGCGACCGCGACATAGGGCCGCGACTCGTCGAGGCGCTTGCGCTGCGAAGGGGTCAGCTTGGACTTCGGATCGTCGATCGCCGCCATGATCCCCGGCACGTCACCGAACTCGGCGAGGAGCTTGGCCGCCGTCTTCTCGCCGATCCCGGGGACGCCCGGCAGGCCGTCGCTGGGGTCGCCGCGCAGCAGTGCCAGATCCACGTAACTGCGGCCGTCGACACCGTACTTCTCGCGCAGCACCGCCTCGTCGGTGAGCTGGAGCGTGCCGACACCCTTGATCGGGTACAGCACGCGGATGCCCCGGGCGTCGTCGACGAGCTGGTACAGATCGCGGTCGCCGGTGACGATGTCGACCGGGCCCTTGGCCTGGGCGGTGAACGTGCCGATCACGTCGTCCGCCTCGTACGGCTCGACGCCCACGCGCGCGATGCCCACCGCGTCGAGGACCGCCTCGATGATCGGGACCTGCGGGGAGAGCGTGTCCGGGACCTCCTCCGCGTCCGGGCCGCTCTCGCGCACCTCGGCGACGCGGTGCGCCTTGTAGGTGGGGATCAGGTCGACCCGCCACTGGGGCCGCCAGTCCGCGTCCATGCACGCGACCAGCTGGTCCGGACGGTGGTCCTTGACCAGGCGGTCGATGAATTCGAGCAGCCCGCGCACGGCGTTCACCGGCGTCCCGTCCGGTGCCTTCACGGACTCCGGGACGCCGAAGTAGGCGCGGAAGTAGAGCGAGGCGGTGTCGAGGAGCATCAGTCGTCCGGTCACGTCACGCATCATGCCGCACGACGGCGCGAGGACCACCTCTCCCTGTCACCCGGAGAGACGAACGCGGCGGGCCGGTGGGACGGACGACCGGCCGGTGAGCTGGACCACTCCTGTGTTTGCGGGTGGAAAGCGGGGGCAGGCGCCGCCTCGGAGCGGGCTCGGTTGCACATTCAACTGCAGCGGCCCGCCATGTCCTGCCCCCGAACGAGAGGTACGCGTGTCAGCCAGGCTAGAAGCCGAACACCTGCACAAGGTGTTCGGCAGACGACCCGACCAGGCAGTGGAACGGCTCCAGGCAGGAGCCGACCGGGAGGAACTGCGCGCCGACGGCACCACCGCGGCCGTGATCGACGCCTCCTTCTCCGTCGCACCGGGCCAGATCTTCGTCGTCATGGGCCTGTCCGGCTCCGGCAAGTCCACCCTCCTGCGCATGCTCAACGGACTCCTCGAACCCACTGCGGGCCGCGTCCTCTTCGACGGCCAGGACCTCACCGCGCTCACCGACCGCGAGCTGCGCGAGGTCCGCGCCCACAAGATCAGCATGGTCTTCCAGCACTTCGCGCTCTTCCCGCACCGCAGCGTCCGCGAGAACGCCGCCTACGGCCTGGAAGTGCAGGGCGTGCCCCGCGCCGAGCGCGAGGCCCGCGCCGGCGAGGCGCTCGCCCTGTGCGGTCTGGCCGGCTGGGAGGACTCCTGGCCCGACGAGCTGTCCGGCGGAATGCAGCAACGCGTGGGCCTGGCCCGGGCGTTGGCCACCGACGCCGACCTGCTCCTCATGGACGAGTCCTTCAGCGCGCTCGACCCGCTGATCCGCCGGGACATGCAGGACCAACTCCTTGAACTCCAGAAGTCGTTGAAGAAGACCATCGTCTTCATCACCCACGATCTCAACGAGGCCATGCGCCTGGGCGACCGCATCGCCGTCATGCGCGACGGCCGCATCGTCCAGACCGGCACCGCCGAGGACATCCTGCTGCGCCCCGCCAACGACTACGTCGCCTCCTTCATCCAGGACGTCGACCGCTCCCGGGTGCTCACCGCGTCCGCCGTCATGGACACCGGCGTCGACGGCCACGAGGCCGACTGCGCCTGCGAGACCGCCACACCGGACACCCCCTTCACCGACCTCTGCGCCCTCAGTGCCCGCCTGACCCACCCGGTCGCGGTGCTCGACGCGGTCGACGACGTCGTAGGGGTCGTATCGCAGGACCGTCTGGTGGCGTTCCTCGGCGGGGACTCCGCCGCGGAGCCGGTGGAGGTGACGGCCTGTGCCTAGGCTCCCGCTCGGTGACTGGGTCGACTCCGGTGTCGACTGGCTGGTCGCCCACATGTCCTGGCTCTTCGACGCGATCAGGACGGTCGTCGAGGGGATGTACGACGGTGTCGACGCGGTCCTCACCGCGCCCCAACCCCTGCTTCTTGCGGGCATGCTGGCGGTACTCGCCTGGTGGCTGCGCGGACTGGTCGCGGGGGTGCTGGCCTTCGCCGGGTTCCTGCTGATCGACTCGCTCGACCTGTGGGACCGGTCCATGTCGACGCTGGCCCTGGTGCTGGTGGCGACCGTCATCGCCCTGGTGATCTCGATTCCGCTGGGTATCTGGGCGGCCCGTTCCAAGACGGTCAGCGCGGTCGTACGGCCCGCCCTCGACCTGCTCCAGACGATGCCGTCGATGGTGCTGCTGATCCCGGCGATCCTCTTCTTCGGACTCGGCACCTCCGCCGGCGTCATCGCCACCCTGATCTTCGCGCTCGCCCCCGGCGTCCGCATGACCGAGCTGGGCATCCGGCAGGTCGACGCCGAACTCGTGGAAGCGGCCGAGGCGTTCGGCACCTCACCGCGCGACACCCTGCTGCGCGTCCAACTGCCGCTCGCGCTCCCGACGATCATGGCGGGCGTCAACCAGGTCATCATGCTCGGCCTGTCGATGGTCGTCATCGCCGGCATGGTCGGCACCGGCGGCCTCGGCGGAGCCGTCAACGAGGCCATCGGCCAGCTCGACATCGGCTTCGGCTTCGAGGCGGGCGTCGGCATCGTCGTCCTCGCGATCTACCTCGACCGGATGACCGGCGCGCTCGGCACCCAGATCTCCCCGCTCGGCCGCCGTGCCGCCGCCAAGGCCCGTGCGGCGGAGACCGCCAAGCCCTGGAACCACCGCCCCCGCCCGGCGTTCGCCGTGATCGGTGTCGTCGTGCTCGCGCTGGTGGCCGGCGGCCTCGGCGTCTTCGGCTCCACCTCCGGCACGACGGCGACCTCCGCCGACGACGTCGGCAAGGGCAAGGAGATCACCATCGGCTACATCCCCTGGGACGAGGGCATCGCCTCCACGTTCCTCTGGAAGGAGATCCTGGAGGAGCGCGGCTACAAGGTGACGACCACCCAGTACGCGGCCGGCCCGCTCTACACCGGCGTCGCCACCGGCCAGGTCGACTTCCAGACCGACGCCTGGCTGCCCACCACGCACGCCGAGTACTGGAAGAAGTACGGCAAGCAGCTCGACGACCTCGGCAGCTGGTACGGCTCCACGTCCCTGGAGCTGACCGTCCCGTCGTACGTGAAGGACGTCAACACGCTCGCCGGCCTCAGGACCCACGCCTCGGAGTTCGGCGGGAAGATCACCGGCATCGAACCGAGCGCCGGAATGATGGGCCTCCTCAAGACCAAGGTCCTCAAGGAGTACGGCCTTCAGGGCTACGACGTCGTCGACGGCTCCACCCCGGCGATGCTGGCCGAGCTGAAGCGCGCGTACGCCAAGAAGCAGCCGATCGTCGTCACGCTCTGGTCGCCGCACTGGGCGTACAGCGACTACGGGCTGAAGAAGCTCAGCGACCCGAAGGGCGCCTGGGGCAAGGGCGACGGCGTGCACACCGTGTCCCGGAAGGGCTTCGCCGCCGACAACCCCGAGGCCGGGAAGTGGCTGAGGGACTTCCGGATGACCGAGGCGCAGCTCACCGGTCTGGAGGCGCAGATCCAGAAGTCCGGCAAGGGCCAGGAGCAGTCCGCCGTCCGCACCTGGCTGAAGCGGCACCCGGGTCTCGTCGACCGGTGGGCACCGGTGAAGCAGCACCAGAAGAGCCAGGCGGCCGGATGACCTGACAGTCCCGGCCGCCGCCCCCAGAGGTGGGCCCCACCGCGCGTTCCCCCCTTCGCGCGGTGGGGCCCACCCTTCTCGGTACCCCTGTCAGGTACGAAAAGGATTCGGCCAACCACATAGCGCTACGAAACCGTGCAATCGGGCCTGTGATGTGAGCGGGAACACAGGCGACTGCGTACGCATTGAAGAGTAGGGACGAAGTCGCGCGCTGATCGAGGGGTAGAGGGACCTCGCACACTGGCCAGAACTGTGAAGTCCGATCGCACGCTGTGTGACGTGGATGTGACAGGCGCATGAAACGGTTTGCCGAACATGCGTAGGGTGCAGAGAACTCATCAGAGGCGGTTTCAGAACCGGCCGCGGGCCGACGAGCGAAGGAGGGAGCCGGAGCGATGGGCGACCACAAAGAACAGCCCCTTCGGGTGGGTGCGGCCGTACGCCGGCGGCGCCGCGCGCTGGACCTGACGCTCGCCGTCGTGGCCGAGCGCAGCGGTCTGTCGGTGCCCTTCCTGAGCCAGGTCGAGAACGACCGGGCGCGCCCCAGCCGCAGTTCCCTGGAGAAGGTGGCCGACGCCCTGCGCACCACGGCCGTCGAACTCCTCGCCGCCGCCGACCCCGCATGCAGCGTCGACGTCGTACGGGCCGAGGAGCCCGAGTCGGCGGCACCCCGGATGCGTTCGCTGGTGCGGGGCCATCACCAGCTGCACGCCTCGGAGTTCACCGGCGACCACGACGCCGGACGCGAATTCCAGCACCGGAACGACGAGTTGATGTACGTCGCGGACGGCGCCGTCGAGATCGAGGCGGAGGGGCGCGCGTACCGTCTCGTGCGCGGCGACACGATGTACCTGACCGGCGGGGTACGGCACCGCTGGCGCGCGACCGTGCCGGACACCCGGGTCGTCGTGGTCGCGGTGGCCGAGCACATCGAGGCGGTCCAGGACCGCCCGCGCTGATGCGTGTCGTCTCGCTCGTACCCTCCCTGACGGAGGCAATAGCCGTATCGCTGCCGGGAGTTCTGGTCGGCGCGACCGACTGGTGCAGCCATCCGGCCGACCTGGACGTCACCCGCGTCGGCGGCACCAAGAACCCGAAGCTCGACCCGATCCTCGCCCTCGCGCCCGACCTGGTGGTCGCCAACGAGGAGGAGAACCGCGAGCCCGACCTGACGGCCCTGCGGGAGGCGGGTGTTGAGGTCCTGGTCACCGAAGTGCGGGACGTCCCGCAGGCGTTCCGCGAACTGGACCGGGTCCTCGACGCCTGCGGAGCGCCCGTACGACCGCGCTGGCTGGACGAGGCCGAGCGGGCGTGGACCGAACTCCCGTCCCCCGAGCGCCGGTTGACCGCCGTCGTGCCCGTCTGGCGCCGCCCCTGGATGGTGCTCGGCCGGGACACCTTCGCGGGCGATGTGCTGTCCCGGCTGGGGGTCGACCACGCGTACACGACGCACACCGAGCGCTACCCGCGCGTCACTCTGGATGAACTGCGGTCCGTGGAGCCGGAGTTGGTGGTCCTCCCGGACGAGCCGTACCGCTTCACGGCCGAGGACGGACCGGAGGCGTTCCCCGGTCTGCCCTGCGCGCTCGTCAGCGGTCGGCACCTCACGTGGTACGGGCCGTCACTGGCCGAAGCGCCACGGGTGCTGGGCGAGGCCCTGCGAGCAGCTCGCCGCTGACCAGGCCCCGGGCCGTGTGCGCGGCGGCGGTGACCCAGGCGGCGACGAGCACGCCGTACAAGGCGAACGCGAGTCCGTCGTAGACGGCGAGGCCGGTGTGCCGGGCCAGGGACTCCGCGCCGGTGACGCAGGTGCCGACCGGGAAGGTGAACGCCCACCAGGTCATCGCGAAGCCCATGCCCCGGCGCCGGGCGCGGACCACGTGCGCGGTGGCGAGGGCGAACCAGAGCAGCGCGAAACCCATGACGGGGACACCGTAGAGAACGGCCAGGAGACCGAAGGCCTGGGCGGTGGCGGCCGGTACGACACCGGGGGCGAAGTCCGCGAACTTGCCCACGGCGGTGGTTGATTGGCCGAGCGGGCCCAGCACCAGGAACAGCGTCGGCGTGAGCGCGAAGGGCAGCGGTCCGCCGGCGACCAGCCGGGCGAAGACCAGCGGGAGCATCAGGAGCGTGGCCAGCAGACTCAGCCCGAACATCGCGAAGCACGCGAGGAGGAGGGTCTCCCGGGGCTGCCCGGCCGGCAGATGGGGCACCAGGAGCGGCCCGAGGGCTGCGGACACCATGGGCGCGACGACCGGCAGCAGCCACACCGGGGACGCCTCGGACAGGTGCACACGATGTCGTACGGCCATCAGGTACGGGACGGCTACGGCGGCCACCAGCCCTACGACCGTACCGGCGCCGAACAGCACGAAGTCGAGGACGACCGCCGCGCGCAGCCCGATCCAGTCCCGCCCGACGACCAGGGTGCCGCCGCCCACCGCCAGCAGGGCCATCGCGAGGCAGCCGTAGAAGGGGGCCGTCGCCGGGTCCTGGAGGTGGGCGCGGGCCTGGTCGCGGTGGTGGGTCCAGTGCAGGGTGCGGGCGGTGAGCAGGGCCAGGAGGAGGGCGAGGGAGAGGGCCCAGACGGCGGTGCAGGCCGCGCGCAGTCCCGGGAGGTGGCCGGGGAGCCCGGCGCCGGCCGTGGCGACGATGGCGGTGCCCATGACGGACGCGTACCAGTTGGGTCCGAGGTGACGAACTGCGGTGACCATGTGTCCAGCGTCTCGCCGGTTGAGACGGGCGACCAGGGAGGATGTGTCTATGGGGACATAAACTGGATTTATGAGCAGTGGCGAGACGGATGGCGGGCGGGAAGGGTCGATAGCGCACCGGGTGCCGGATCTGGGCGCGCTGGAACTGCTGCTGGCGGTGGCCCGGCTCGGCAGCCTCGGTGGCGCGGCGCGCGAGCTCGGCATCACCCAGCCGGCGGCCAGCAGCCGGATCCGCTCGATGGAACGGCAGCTCGGTGTCGCCTTGGTGGACCGCTCCCCGCGCGGCTCGCGCCTGACCGACGCGGGCGCCCTGGTCACGGACTGGGCGCGCCGGGTCGTCGAGGCGGCCGCCGCGTTCGACGCGGGTGCCCAGGCGCTACGGCACCGGCGCGACTCGCGGCTCCGGGTCGCCGCGAGCATGACCATCGCGGAGTACCTGCTCCCCGGCTGGCTCCTGGCCCTGCACTCCCAACGCCCCGACACGGCGGTGTCGTTGCTGGCCGGCAACTCCACGACGGTCGCGGAACAACTCCTGTCCGACGAGGCGGACCTGGGCTTCGTCGAGGGACTATCGGTCCCGCCCGGCCTGGACTCCACGGTGATCGCCCACGACCACCTGATCGTCGTGACGGCCCCTACCCACCCCTGGGCCCGCCGCCGACGACCCGTTCCCGCAACGGAGTTGGCGTCCACACCACTGATCCTCCGCGAGAAGGGCTCGGGCACCCGCCAGGTCCTGGACGCGGCCCTGGGCGGCCTGGCCCGCCCTCTCATCGAGCTGTCCTCCACTACGGCGGTCAAGGCATCGGCGGTGAGCGGAGCGGGCCCGGCCGTCCTGAGCGAACTGGCCGTCGGCGAGGAACTGTCGACCCGACGCCTGGTCCGCATCCCGGTGGAAGGGGCCACCCTGGCCCGCGACTTGAGAGCGGTATGGCCCACAGGGCACCGCCCGACGGGCCCGGCCCGCGAGCTACTGTCCCTGACCCGCGGTTGAAGTTCCCGCCCCGGGGGCTCCGCCCCCAGACCCCCGACCTTTGCCCACCCACCACCCGACTCGGTGAGTTGAGAGGTGCGCCGACCCGGCTTGGTGGGGAGAGGAGGGTGCGGCCCGAGCTCGGTAGGTCGAGGGGGAAGGGGGGCGGTCTCGGCTTGGTGGGGTGAGCGGTGCGTGGCCGCTACTCGCTGGGGCGAGAGGTGTACACCTCGGGCTCGGTGGGTCGTGAGGTGCGCTACCGCGACTTGGTGGGGCGAGAGTCTCGTGGCCTGGGCTTGGCAGGTCGAGAGGCGTGCGCCCCGGGCCCGACTTCGGTTCTGTGGGGTGAGGAGTGCGCGGCCGAGACTCTGCGGGGTGAGGAGTACGCGGCCGAGGCTCGGTGGGTCGTGAGGTGCGCCGCCCGGGGTCCACACGCCGAGAGGCTCGCGGCCCTGGTCCGGTACGGCGAGAGGTGCGCCGCCCCGACTCGGTGCTGATGAGTACGCGGTCCGACCTGGAGCAGTCGAGCGGGGCGTCACCCGGCCCGAAGCAGTCGAGCGACGCACCAGCCCGGCCCGGAGTATCGGCACCCGGGACGAAAACCCTTGGCACGCGCCCTCGCCCCTCCCTCACCATGACCGGCATGTCTTCTCACGTCGCTCCGCCCGCCGTAGGCGTCCGTACGCCCTGGGAAGCCCTCCCTGCCCACGTCCACGACGTCGTCGCGCGGTTGCTCGGTTCGCCCGTTGCGCGTGCCGTCACTCAGGTCGGCGGGTTCTCTCCGGGGACGGCCGCTCGGGTGCGGACCGTCGACGGTTCTCGTGCCTTCGTCAAGGCGGTCAGCGCCGAAGTCAACCCGCACAGCCCGGAGTTGCATCGTGCGGAGGCCCGTAACGCCGCCGCCCTCCCGGCCGGGGTTCCCGCTCCTCGTCTCCTGGGAACCCATGACGACGGCACGTGGGTTGTCCTGGTCTTCGAGGAGGTTGCGGGGCGGCAGCCCCATGTCCCCTGGCGGGACGCCGAGTTGACGCGGGTCCTGGACGCCGTGGAGCGGCTCGGCCGTACCCTCACGCCGTCTCCCGTCGTCGCCCCGTCCGTGGCCGACAGCCTTGCCGACGACTTCGACGGGTGGCGGCGCCTCCTCGACGGGGCGGCGGGTGACCTTACCGGACGACTCGACTCCTGGACGGTCGGGCATCTCGCCGATCTTGCCCAACTCGCCGCCCCCTGGGCCGAGTCCGCGGTCGGTGGCACCCTCGCGCACTGCGATCTGCGGGCCGACAACATGTTGCTCACGGAGGACGGCGGGGTCGTCTTCGTCGACTGGCCGCATGCCGTTCTTGCCGCACCCTGGTTCGACCTGTTGGTCATGTTGCCGTGTGTGCGGGCTCAAGGCGGGCCGGATCCCGAGGAGTTGTTCCGTCGGCATCCCCTTGCCGAGGGTGCGGATCCGGCCGGTGTCACCGCCACCCTGGCTGGGCTCGCCGCGTTCTTTGTCGAGCACTCGCTGCTGCCTCCGCCGCCGGGTCTGCCCACCCTGCGCGCCTTCCAGCGGGCGCAGGGTGACGCGGCCCTCGCCTGGCTCAGGACGCGGTGGGGGACGGCGCCGTAGCCGTGACCGTGGCCGCTTCCACCAGTGACCGCATCACGCGCAGGTCCTCGCCCATCTCCGGGTGCCATTGGACGCCCAACACCCAGTCCGAGGAGGGGAGTTCGACCGCCTCTGCCGTGCCGTCCTCCGCCCAGGCCGAGACCACCAGGCCCGCGCCCAGACGGTCCACGGCCTGGTGGTGGAACGTCGGGACCGACGTCTCCTCCGGTACCGCCGTCGCGTACAGCGTGCCCGGTACCGGCTTGACCGGGTGGCGGCCGAAGACTCCCGGGGTCTCCGCGTGGCCGTCCATGTGCTGGACGAGGGTGCCCCCCGTGGCGACGTTCAGGAGTTGCATGCCCCGGCAGATGCCCAGCAGGGGGAGACCGGCTGTCAACGCGGCCTCGATCAGGGCGAGTTCCCAGGCGTCGCGGGCGAGGGCGGGCGGGCCGGTGCGGGGGTCGCGCTCCGCGCCGTAGCGGACCGGCTCGACGTCCGGGCCGCCCGCGATCACCAGGCCGTCGAGGCGGGCCACGGTCGCCGCCGCGTGCTCGGGGGCGTCCGGCGGCAGCATCGCGGCCAGACCGCCCGCCTGTTGGACGAGGCGCGGGTAGCTGGCCGGCAGCAGCGCGGCCTCCAGCTCCCAGGCGCCCCACCGCGCCCCCGCCTCCAGGTACGTACTGATGCCGATCAGCGGCCTGCCCGCCATGCTTTCCTCCGACCGCGAAGCGACGTGAATGGACTCGACGGGGACCATTAGACAACCCCACCCGTCACGCGAGGAAGCCCCGCAGCAGAGCGGCCGTCCCGGCGCAGTGCTCCCGCATCATCTCCCGCGCCCCGTCCGCGTCCCCGTCCAGCACCGCCTCCACCAGCGCGATGTGCTGCCGCTGCGAGTGCTCCAGGTTGCGCACCAGGAGCGGGATGCAGTCGAGGAGGTCGTTCACCGTGGCCCGTACCGCCGCGTACTGCGCGGTCAGCGTCGGCGAACCGCACAGTTCGGCCAGGGTGAGGTGGAGCAGGGTGTCCAGGCGGCGGTAGTCGGCGAGCGGGGCGTCGTGCGTGCGGGCGAGGGCCTCGCGCAGGCGGCCGGCCTGCTCGGCGTTCAGGCCGTGGGTCGCGCACAGACCCGTCGCGCCGACCTCCAGCACCTCCCGGAAGCGCAGCACGTCCTCGATGTCGACCGCGCTGATCCGCCGCCGCAGCTCGTCCTCGCCGCCGGCGTCCGACTTCGGCAGCACGAACGTCCCGCCGTAGCGCCCGCGCCGCGACTCCACGAGCCCCTGGTCCTGGAGTACCTTCAGAACCTCGCGCAGTGTCACCCGGCTGATCCCCAGCCGCTCGGCCAGCTCCCGCTCGGCCGGCAACCGCTCGCCCCCCGGCACCAGACCCAGCCGTACGACCTGCAGAATCTGTTCCAGCGCCTCTTCGAAGCCGTTGCCCGCCCGCACCGGCCGCAGCACCGGGGTCAACCGGTCCGCTACGCCGTCCTCCGCATCCAGCGACATATGGCGGCACCCCCTTCCCAAGCAATGGTTCTCCGCAATACCTTATGGCTTCCGGCCCGGCCGGAAAAAGCGCGCAGAAGCCGAAGGAGCTTTCCCGTGGCAGACCGCACACCCCCGCTGAGCGTCGAGGAGCTGCACACCCTCGTCGCCAGTGGCGAGATCGACACTGTCGTCCTGGCCTTCCCCGATATGCAAGGCCGGCTCCAGGGCAAGCGGTTCGCCGCCCGCTTCTTCCTCGACGACGTACTCCAGCACGGCACAGAGGGCTGCAACTACCTCCTCGCTGTCGACACCGACATGAACACGGTCGACGGCTACGCGATGTCCTCCTGGGAGCGCGGTTACGGCGACTTCGCCATGCACCCGGACCTTTCCACCCTCCGCCGTGTGCCCTGGAACGCGGGCACCGCCCTGCTCATCGCCGACCTCGCCTGGAACGACGGGTCGCCGGTGGTCGCCGCACCCCGCCAGATCCTGCGCCGCCAGCTGGAGCGCCTCGCCGAGCACGGTTTCACCGCGCAGGTCGGTACGGAGCTGGAGTTCATCGTGTTCAAGGACACGTACGAACAGGCCTGGGACGCCAACTACCGAGGGCTCACGCCGGCCAACCAGTACAACATCGACTACTCCGTCCTCGGGACCGGGCGGATCGAGCCGCTGCTCCGGCGGATCCGCAACGAGATGGCCGCCGCCGGGCTGACCGTCGAGTCCGCCAAGGGCGAGTGCAACCCCGGCCAGCACGAGATCGCCTTCCGCTACGACGACGCCCTCGTCACCTGCGACCAGCACGCCGTCTACAAGACCGGTGCCAAGGAGATCGCCTCTCAAGAGGGCGTCTCGCTCACCTTCATGGCGAAGTACAACGAACGCGAGGGCAACTCCTGCCACATCCACCTCTCGCTCGGCGACGGGCACGGCGGCAATGCCATGGCGGGGACCGACGGCGACCCCGGTGGGATGTCGGAGGTCATGCGGTACTTCCTCGCGGGCCAACTCGCCGCGCTCCGCGACTTCTCGCTGCTCTACGCCCCCAACATCAACTCCTACAAGCGGTTCCAGCCGGGCTCGTTCGCGCCGACCGCCGTCGCCTGGGGCTACGACAACCGCACCTGCGCCCTCCGGGTCGTCGGCCACGGCCGCTCCATGCGCTTCGAGAACCGGCTGCCCGGCGGCGACGTCAACCCGCATCTCGCGGTGGCGGGGCTCGTCGCGGCCGGGCTCTACGGCATCGAGCACAAGCTGGAGCTGCCGGAGGCCTGCGCGGGCAACGCCTACAGCGGCGACTACGCGCACGTCCCCACCAACCTCCGCGAGGCCGCCGAGCTGTGGGAGAACAGCCCGATCGCCAAGGCCGCCTTCGGGGACGAGGTCGTCGCGCACTACCGCAACATGGCGCGCGTCGAACTGGAGGCCTTCGACGCCGCCGTCACCGACTGGGAGCTGCGCCGCTCCTTCGAACGCCTGTGAGGACTCAGACCCCTTTGCCTGCCGACGAACGCCTGTGAGGACCCCCTTGCCTGCCGAGCACCCGCTGCACGTACTGAACCCCGCCACCGAGGAGGTCATCGCCACCGTCCCGGCCGCCACCGCGGTCGACGTGGACGCCGCTGTCGTACGCGCCGCCCGGGCCCAGGCGAAGTGGGCCGCGCTGCCGCCCGCCGACCGGGCCCGCCTGCTGCGTCGCTTCGCGACCGCGGTCGACGAACACCTCGAAGAACTCGCCCAGTTGGAGGTGCGTGAGGCCGGGCACACGGTCGGCAACGCCCGCTGGGAGGCCGGCAACGTCCGTGATCTGCTCGACTACGCGGCCGGGGGAGTGGAGCGGCTGACCGGCCGTCAGATCCCGGTCGCGGGCGGTCTCGACGTCACGATCCTCGAACCGCTGGGCGTGGTGGGCGTGATCGCGCCCTGGAACTTCCCGATGCCGATCGCCGCCTGGGGCACCGCGCCGGCGCTCGCGGCGGGCAACGCGGTCATCCTCAAACCGGCCGAGACGACCCCGCTCACCGCGCTCCGACTGGCCGAACTCGCCCTGGAGGCAGGCCTTCCCGAGGGGTTGTTCCAGGTACTTCCCGGCCACGGCCCGGTCACGGGCACCGCGCTCGTCGAGCACCCGGGCGTCGCGAAGATCGTGTTCACCGGGTCGACCGCCGTGGGCAAACAGGTGTTGGCGAAAGGCTCGGAACTCCTCAAGCGCGTCACCCTCGAACTCGGCGGCAAGAGCCCCAACATCGTCTTCGCCGACGCCGACATCGAGGCCGCCGCGGCAGCCGCCCCCATGTCCTTCCTCGACAACTCCGGCCAGGACTGCTGCGCCCGCACCCGCATCCTCGTCCAACGCGGCGTCTACGACCGGTTCCTGGACCTCCTCACCCCCGCGATCGAGGGCGTGACGGTCGGCGACCCGGCCGACGAGAAGACGGACATGGGCCCGCTGATCTCCAAGGTCCAGCTGGAGCGCGTTCGTTCGTACGTCACCGACGACCTGGCAGGCATCCGTGGCAAGGCGCCCGAGGGCCCCGGCTTCTGGTTCCCGCCGACTGTCGTCACGGGCGTCGACGCGCACGCACGCGTGGCCGTGGAAGAGGTCTTCGGCCCGGTCGCCGTCGTGCTCCCCTTCGAGGACGAGGCGGAGGCGGTCGCCCTCGCCAACGCCACCGACTACGGCCTCTCCGGCTCCATCTGGACCCGGGACGTCGGCCGCGCCCTGCGCGTCTCGAAGGCCGTCCGGGCCGGCAACCTGTCCGTCAACTCCCATTCGAGCGTCCGCTATTGGACCCCCTTCGGCGGCTTCAAGCAGTCGGGGATCGGCCGCGAACTCGGCCCGGACGCGCTCAGCGCCTTCACCGAAACCAAGAACGTCTTCATCAGCGACGTGTCCACCAGCGACGACTCCACCACCAACGTCTCCACCAGCACGGAGGGCTCCGCACAGTGACCTCAGAGATTGTCTGCCGGCGACTCGTCGGCCGTACCGCCGTCATCACCGGAGCCGGCAGCGGCATCGGCCTCGCCACCGCGCGCCGGCTCGCCTCCGAGGGGGCCAACGTCGTCTGCGGCGACATCGACGAGACCCACGGCAAGGCGGCGGCCGACGAGGTCGGCGGGCTCTTCGTGAAGGTCGACGTCACCGACCCCGAGCAGGTCGAGGCGCTCTTCAAGGCCGCCTTCGACACCTACGGCAGCGTCGACATCGCCTTCAACAACGCGGGCATCTCACCGCCCGACGACGACTCCATCCTCGACACCGGCCTGGAGGCCTGGAAGCGCGTCCAGGACGTCAACCTGACGTCTGTGTACCTGTGTTGCAAGGCCGCCATCCCCTACATGCGCCGCCAGGGCAAGGGCTCCATCATCAACACGGCGTCCTTCGTGGCCAGGATGGGCGCGGCGACCTCCCAGATCTCCTACACCGCCTCCAAGGGCGGGGTGCTGGCCATGTCCCGTGAACTGGGCGTGCAGTTCGCCCGCGAGGGCATCCGCGTCAACGCACTGTGCCCGGGACCGGTCAACACCCCACTCCTGCAAGAGCTGTTCGCCAAGGACCCCGAGCGGGCCGCGCGCCGCCTCGTCCACATCCCGGTCGGCCGCTTCGCCGAGGCGACCGAGATCGCCGCCGCCGTCGCCTTCCTGGCGAGCGACGACTCGTCGTTCGTCAACGCCGCCGACTTCCTGGTCGACGGCGGCATCGCGGGGGCGTACGTCACCCCGATGTAGGCAGTGAACCCCCGCCGGAGCGGGGGCAGTTGGCCCCGTGATTGCTCACAGGAAGGTCATGCCCTCGCCCCGGTAGGTCGGGACGGTGGCCGTCACCCGGTCGCCCTCGATCAGGTGCAACGCGTCGAACCGCTCGCACAGTTCACCGGCCTTGGCGTGCCGGAACCACACCTTGTCGCCGATGAGCAGATCGTCGGCGGGGGAGCCGAGCAGCGGCGTCTGCACCTCGCCGGGCCCCTCCTGGGGGTCGTAGCGCAGACCCTCCGGGAGGTACGGCACCGGGAGCCGGTCGGGTCCTGCGGCTCCGGAGGCCGGGTAGCCTCCGCCGAGGACGGTGACCACGCCGACGCCCGGGCGCCGTACGACGGGCTGGGCGAAGAGCGCGGCCGGACGGGCCGTGAACGACGTGTAGTTGTCGAAGAGGCGCGGCACGTACAGCCCGGAACCGGCCGCGATCTCGGTCACGGAATCCTCGGCCGCGGTGTACTGGACACTGCCGGTGCCACCGCCGTTGACGAACTCCAGATCCGGCACGACGGCCCGCACGGCCCGCACCACCTCCGCGCGCCGCTCGGCGAGTTCGCGCTTGGCGGTGGCCTGCATCAGCCGGATGGCGCGGGAACGGAAGGGCCGCCCCGCGACGGAGTCGCCGACACCGGCGATGTGGCCCTCGTAGGCCATGATCCCGACGACCTTGAAACCGGGGCGGCGCGACACCGTCCTTGCGATGTCGGCGAGTTGGGCGGGGGAGCGGAGGGGAGAGCGGAGCGCGCCGATGCGCACCCGGCCGCCGAGCATCCGCAGCGCGGTGTCCAACTCCAGGCAGACACGCACCACTTCGGTGCCGCCGGCGCGGGAGTCGTCGATGAGCTTGAGCTGCGCCGGGTCGTCGATCATCACGGTGACGGCGGCGGCGAGCTTGGGGTCGCTGGTCAGTTCCGCGAAGGCGGCGTGGTCGGCGGAGGGGTAGGCGAGTAGGACGTCGTCGAAGCCGGAGCGGGCGAGCCACAGCGACTCGGCCAGTGTGAAGGACATCAGGCCCGCGAAGCCGTCCCTGGCCAGGACGCGTTCGAGGAGGGTTCGACAGCGGACGGACTTGCTGGCGACGCGGACCGGCTTGCCGCCGGCCCGGCGGACGAGGTCGTCCGCGTTGGTATCGAAGGCGTCCAGGTCGACGATCGCGAGAGGGGCGTCGAGGTGGGCGGTGGCCCGGTCGTAACGGGCCCGGTCGGCGGCGCGCGCAGTCATGAACGAAGCCTGCCAGACAGGATTACCGCAGGGTAGGGGGACGTTCCGGGCAGAAGCCCCGGGGGCGCGGACTGGTTCCCGTTCGAGCGGGGGCAACCCGTAGAGTGACGCGCACGCACGGAGGAAACGCCGCCGGTCGTTCGACCTCGCCCGGGATGGCGGTCCGCCGCGGCGGGTATGCGTGCTCGGGACGCCTTTGATTTTTTTGTGAGCGTGCCGGGTGAGGCGAGGTGGACGCCGGTGCGTATACGAACAAGGGCAGGAGCACGCCGGCCCGCGCAAGAAACAAAACGGTGGCCCGGGTACGAGGAAACGGGGGGTGCATGAGCACGGAAGCGCGGCGCGCCCCCGTACCGCCGCATCCCACCTCGCCGCAGGCCCCTTCGGGGAGTTCGACGCAGCCCGTGAACGACACAACAGGCGAAGACTTGGACGGACCGTATTCCGGCACCGGGGGATCTTCCGGGGCCGCTTCGGGGGCAGGTTCGGGGCGTGGTCGCGTTCCGTCGGATACGCGGGATGCGTCGGATACGCGGGATACGCAGGAGCAGTCGGACGTGCAGGGCGGACCGGGGGCGTCGGCCGGGAGCGACAGCGGCAGGGTGACCTGGGGTGGCGACCGGCCCGGTACGGGGTGGTGGGAGGGCGGCAACGCGAGACGCGCGGCCCGACGGGGCGCCGGGGCCGACACGGGCGCCGACCTCCGGGGAAACGGTTCGGAAGCGGACCGCGGTGTGCCCCCGGGCAACGGGTTCGACACGGGTTCGGTTTCTCCGGGCAACGACTTCGAGAGCGGCGGCTTCGAGAACTTCGCGGACTCCTCGGACTCCGCGGACTTCGAGAGTGACGGCTCCGCGAGCGGCGGGGCCGGGGGCCGCAACGGCGCCAGATCCGGGTCTAGGTCTGGGACTGGGGCTGGGCCAGGCTCTGAAACCGGAGCCGGGTCCGGAGCTGGGTCCCGGACAGGGGCAGGGGCTGGGTCTGGGACGAGTTCGGAACCCGGGGCCGGAGCCGGGTCCGGGGCTGGAACTAGGGCCGGTTCAGGTGCCGTTGGCCCGTCGGCAGTCGGCTCCTCCGCCACTCGGCCGCGCTTCCCCGGCCTTCGGCCGTTCGCGCCCTTCGCCGCCGAGACGGTGAGCCCGCCCCCTCCGCCGGCCTCGGCACGCTTCCCGGACACACCCCCCGCATCCGCGACCGACCCGCGCCGCGCGAACCCCGAACGACCCGGAACCGTCCCGCCCCGGCCACCCCACCGACCCACGGCGACGACGGGTGCCGGAGGAGAAGCGCCCCGGCCCGGCGGACCGGAAACGAGCACGCCCCTCCGCCCGACCGCGCCGACGGCCCCCGACGTTCCGACGCGCCCGGCTGCCCCACCGCGCCCTACGGGTGAGGCTCCGCCCCGGTCGTCCGACCGATTGCGCCAGGGCCCCACGCGTCCGGCGACACCCCCCGGTTCCGCTGTACCGCCGCGTCCCACGGGTGAGGCTCCGCCCCAGCCGTCCGACCGGTTGCGCGAGGACCCGTCCCGCCCGGCCACGCCTGCCAGTCCTCCTGTTCCGTCCCGGCCCGAGGGTGAGGCTCCGCGCCCGTCGTTCGATCGGCCGGGCCAGGAGTCGTCCCGCCCGGGGATGCCTGCCGGTTCTTCTGTTGCGTCCCGGCCGGCTGGTGAGGCTCCGCGCCCGTCGTTCGACCGGCCGGGCCAGGACCCGTCCCGCCCGGCGACGCCTGCGAGTCCTCCTGTTCCGTCCCGGCCCGAGGGTGAGGCTCCGCGCCCGTCGTTCGATCGGCCGGGCCAGGAGTCGTCCCGCCCGGGGATGCCTGCCGGTTCTTCTGTTGCGTCCCGGCCGGCTGGTGAGGCTCCGCGCCCGTCGTTCGACGGGCCGGGCCAGGACCCGTCCCGCCCGGCGACGCCTGCGAGTCCTCCTGTTCCGCCCCGGCCCGAGGGTGAGGCTCTGCGCCCGTCCTTCGATCGGCCGCGCCAAGAATCGTCCCGCCCGGCGACGCCTGCCAGTCGTGCCGTTCCGCCCCGGCCGGCTGGTGAGGCTCCGCGCCCGTCGTCGGATCGACCGCGCCAAGACCCGTCCCGTCCGGTCGCGCCTGCTGTGCCGCCGCGTCCTGCGGGTGAGGCTTCGCGCGAGGTGCCTGAGCGGGCGCGGCAGGAACCGGCTCGCCCGGCGGCGCCTGCCAGTTCTCCGGCGATGCCTCCCCGTTCTGCTGTGCCGCCCCGGCCCGCTGGTGAGGCTCCGCGCGAGGCGCCCGACCGGCCGCGGCAGGAACCGGCTCGCCCGGCGACGTCTCCCGATTCCGGTGGTTCGGTCCGGCCCGTGGGGTCTCCCGGTCCCGCCGAGTCGTCGCGCCCCGCGACCGAGACCTCGCCCTCGACGGCCGAGCGGCAGCGCGACACCCCCGCCCGCCCGGCGACGCCTCCCGCGCGTCCGGCGGTCGCTCCCGAGGAACCGTCGGCGACCGCCTCTGGACTGAGGCCGCCGCCCCCTGGTGCGCCTTGGCGGGGTGAATCGTTCACGGATCCCACTGACGGTGCGCCCACGCGCGGTGTGTGGTCGCCTTCCGGTGCCGGTGCGCCGTATCCCTCCTCCGGTGGCGGAACTGCCGGGCCCCGGCCCGCCGATGCACCTCCCGCCGAGCCCACCGCCGAAGGCACCGGCACCGGCACTGGTGCCTGGTCATCCGCCGCTGCCAGTGCGCCGGTTCGGCCCGAGGACGACGTCACCGGCACTGGCGCCTGGTCATCGGCCCCTCCCAGCAAGCCTGTTCGGCCGGCCGAGGACTCGTCCAGTACCCGCTCATGGTCAACTGCCGGTACCGGCAACCCGGTTCGGCCCGCCGACGACACCTCCACCACCGCCCCTTGGGCAGCTGCCGCTCCCAGTACCCCGGTTCAGCCCGGCCCCGGCCCTGTGCCCGTCTCCGACGACGCCGGCACCAGCGCCTGGTCGCCCGCCGCCCCCGGTACCCCCGTCCGCCCCGCTTCCGAGATGCCGCGGCCCGGGGGCAACCCCGGTCCCGGTCCCGATCCCTCCCTTTCCTGGAGTGCGCCCGTAACTCCCGGCGGTGGGCGGCCGGTTGTGTCGTTCGGGGAGCCCGAGGGGTACGACGAGCGCGTGCGGCCACGGCCGTTGGGGGCGCGGATACGGTCCCGTACCGCCGCCGTCGCCGCCTGTGTCGTGCTCGGTCTCGGGCTCATCGGCGGTGCGGTGACCGGGAGTTGGCTCACCGGCGACGACGGGGACGACGGCGGTGCGAGCACTTTCGCCGCCGCCGGGCAGTTGTGGCACAGCGTGCCCGTCGACCAGCTGTTTCCGCCCACCGTCCAGGGACAGGGCGCGGGCCCCGGCGGCGCGGACCGCACCTGGACCCGGATCGCCGTGGCCCCGGACACCGGCTGTGCGGGCGCCTTCGACCCGCTGTTGAGCAAGGTGCTCGCCCCGGTCGGGTGTCAGCGGCTCCTGCGCGCCACCTACACCGACGCCACCCAGAGCTATGTCACGACGGTCGGCCTCCTCTTCACCAAGGCCGACACCGCCGCGATGACCTCGCTGTCCACGCGGTTCAAGAACGAGAAGCTCGGCGACCGGACCGACCTCCTGCCCCGCCCGTACGCCGCGAAGGACACCGTCGCCGCGGCCTTCGGCGACAAACAGCGGGCCTCCTGGACCGTCTCCGTGCTCACCGACGCGCCCGTCGTCGTCTACGCCGTCTCCGGCTGGGCGGACGGCCGTACCGTCGACGCACCCGAACCCGCCGACGAAGCCGTCACCTCGGGCTCCACCGCGGCCCCCGCGCAGTCGGGTCTCGGCAACGAGGCGCAGGGGCTGGCGGACCGGATGGAGCGGAGCCTGCGCAAGACCGTCGACTCACCTTCCGAGACCTCGGCCTCGGAGACGTCGGGAACGTCCGGCGCCTCGGCGAACTCGAAGGCCTCGGGAGGGAATTCATGAGTGTCACGTCCCGCCGCGCCGGGCTGGTGAGCGCCCTCCTGGCCGCCTCCCTCGCCCTGGTCCCGTCCACCGTCGCGCACGCCGACGGCATCCGCGCCCAGGAGTGGGCCCTGGACGCCATGCACACCCAGGAGGTCTGGGGGACCACCAAGGGCAAGGGCATCACGGTCGCCGTCCTGGACACCGGCGTGGAGGCCGACCACCCCGACCTCGTCGGCAACGTCCTCACCGGCAAGGACATGGTCGGCTTCGGGGCGAAGCCGGGCGACCGGGCCTGGGCCCGGCACGGCACCGCCATGGCCGGCATCATCGCCGGGCACGGACACGGTCCCGGGGACGAGGACGGGGTCATGGGTGTCGCCCCGGAGGCGAAGATCCTGCCCGTCCGCGTGATCCTCGAAGACGGCGACTCCGCGCGCGGCAAGGCCCGTACGACCCGGGGCAACGCCCTTGCGGACGGCATCCGTTGGGCCGCCGACCACGGCGCCGACGTCATCAACCTCTCCCTCGGCGACGACTCCGCCTCCGCCCACCCCGAGCCCGCCGAGGACGAGGCCGTGCAGTACGCCCTGAAGAAGGGTGTCGCGGTCGTCGCCTCGGCAGGCAACGGCGGCGAGAAGGGCGACCACGTCTCCTACCCGGCCGCCTACCCCGGGGTGATCGCCGCGACCGCCGTGGACCGCTACGGCACCCGCGCCTCCTTCTCCACCCGCCGCTGGTACGCCACGGTCAGCGCGCCCGGCGTCAACGTCGTCATCGCCGACCCCGACCACAAGTACTACGAGGGCTGGGGGACCAGCGCCGCGTCCGCCTTCGTGTCGGGCGCGGTGGCGCTCCTCAAGGCGGCCCACCCGGGACTGACCCCGGCCCAGATCAAGAAGCTCCTTGAGGACACCGCCCGCAACCCCCCGGTCGGCGGCCGGGACGACTCCCGCGGCTTCGGCTTCATCGACCCCGCCGCCGCGATCAAGGCCGCCGCGGCCCTCAAGCCGACGAGCCTGCACGCCGCCGCCTACGGCAAGAAGTACTTCGGCGCGGGACCCGACCCCGTCAAGTCCGACAGCCGTACGTCCGACTGGGCGGGCCCCCTCGCGGGCGGCGCCGGCGGAGTCCTGCTCGTCGCGGCGGTCGTCCTGTGGCGCGGCCGGCGCAGACGGCCCGCAGGGTTCTAGGGACCCGCGGGCGATCTTCGGGCGCCCCGCAACAGCCGGACGGCAGTCAGTCGGTGGCCGACGCGGAAGCCGACGTGGAAGAGCCGGACCCCGCGAACGCCGCGACCCCCGCCTTCGCCGCCGCCTCGATCAGCGTGATGCCCTTGTTCTGCGTCGTGCTGCCCTTCGACAGCACCGCGATCAGGTACTCGTGTCCGTCCGGGGCCGTCACCCGTCCGATGCTGTTGACGTCCCACAGCCCGGTCGTGCTCCGCGCCAGCCAGCCGTTCTTCAGCCGCCACCGGGAGCCGTCGGCCGCCGCCGACACCCCCCACTGCTGGTCGGCCTCTATCTTCCCCATCAGGCCCTGGATGTACGACTTCGAGGCCGCGCTCAGCTTGGAGTCGTCCCCGAACACCTGCTGGAGCAGGGTGAGTTGATCCGCCGCCGTGGTCTGCGTCAGCCCCCAGAGCGGGCCGTCGCCGCCCTTGGTGCCGGTCAGCCCGAACTTCTTGTTGGCCGCGTCGAGCCCGTCCGCCGTGCCGATGATGTTCCACAGCGCCGTGGCGGAGTCGTTGTCGCTGTTCTCGATCATCGTGGTGGCGTACGACTTCTCCGTCGCGGTCAGCTGCCGTCCCGCGTCCTGCGCCTGGAGCAGCAGCGTGGCCAGGATGTCGACCTTGACGATGCTCGCCGTGTCGTAGGCCGTGCTGCCGTACGTGGCGCTCTTACCGGAGTCCACGTCGAGCACGGCGACGGACACCTTCTGGTCGCCGGCCGGGGTCACCGCCTTCATGGCCGTGGCCAGCAGCGCGTCGTAGTCCACCGCCGGCTGTGTCACCGGTTCCACCGTCGCCTCCCCGCCGCCCGATGCCGACGCCGATGCCGAGGTGGACGGCGTCGCAGCCGACGATACGGGGCCGGAGTGCGCCTGTGCCTTCACGTACACGGTTCCGGCCGCCGTACCGCCCACGACCGCCACGGTGGCGAGGGCGGTGTAGAGGAGCGGACGGCGCCGGGAGGGACGCGCGCGGTGGTTGCGGCGGGCGGCTCTGGAAGACTCCATGCCCGCGATGGTGGGGGCGGCGACTGTGCGGACCGTGAGACGAAAGTTAGATGTCTGTCAACGGTTTCTGAGAAACGTGTGAAACCTGTGTCCCCTGCGTTTCAGGACCCGCACAAGCCCAGCAGGATCCCCCCGATAGGGTCGGTCACCGTGGCGAACAAGAACATTCCCGACTCCGGCTACTCCGACGACGACGGCTCGGCCGATCCCGCACTGAGCGCGGCGCTCGCCGCCTGGGCCGAGGACCGCACCGCCGTGGATCCCGTCCTGGCGGCCCTCAAGGGCGCCCGGCTGCTCGTGCCCGTGGTGGCCGTGCTCGGCGAGGTCGAGACGGACGAGAACGGACTGCGCCGCGAGAAGACCAGCGACATGGCCGTCCCCACCCTGAAGGCCGGCGGGCGCACCGCGCTGCCCGCCTTCACCTCCAGCGACTCGCTGGCCCGCTGGGACCCGGCGGCGCGCCCCGTGGCCGTACCGCTGCACCAGGCCTTGCAGGCCGCGGTGCACGAGAAGGCGGACACGATCGTGCTGGACCTGGCCGGGCCGGTGTCCTTCGAACTGTCGGGGCCCGCGCTGCTGGCCCTCGCCGAGGGGCGCACCAGCGCGGACCCGCTCACCGATCCGGCGGTCGCGGCGGCGGTCCGCTCCGCGCTCGGCCACATGCGCGGGGTACTCCGTGCCTACCTCGGCCCCGGCCGGGGCGACGGCACCCTCGCCCTGATCTTTGAGCCGGCCATACCGCACGCCGCGGGCATCCACGGGGTGGCACGCCGGCTGGCCGCCGAGGAAACGCTGAGGGCCCGCCTGGTGCACGGCCTCGACCTGGCGGTGCTGCCGGCCGGGGCGACGCCTCCGGGCGAGCCCTTCTACGTACGCGTGGGGTGAGCCGCTAGCCGTAGACCGGGCCCGTGTACTTCTCGCCCGGGCCCTGGCCCGGCTCGTCGCGGACGAGGGACGCCTCGCGGAACGCCAGCTGGAGCGACTTCAGACCGTCGCGCAGCGGGGCCGCGTGGAAGGAGCTGATCTCGGTCGCGCTCGCGTCGAGCAGCCCGGCCAGCGCGGTGACCAGCTTGCGGGCCTCGTCCAGGTCCTTGTACTTGTCGCCCTCGTCGGTCAGACCGAGCTTCACGGCGGCGGCGCTCATCAGGTTGACGGCGACCGTCACGATCACCTCGACCGCCGGGACCTCCGCGATGTCGCGGGTCAGGGCGTCGAAGTCGGGGGAGTCGGGATTCGCGGACTCGGGGGGCGTGTCACTCATGCCCCACACGATAGGGCCCGGTGTACGGCGGTTCGCACCACCCCCGGGTAGCTGCTAACCTTGTGTGATGACCGGCCAGGCACTCGCGTGCCCGGCCAACAAGTGGAGGCTCCGATCTCCCACCTGACTGTCCTCACGGACGGCGGGTCACCCCCGGTCAGGCGGTTGCCATCGTTCCGTACGGACGATGGAGTCGCCCGAAAGCGCGCCCCGCGATCATCGCGGCGGTGCTCCGGCAGTGCTTTGGAGCCCCGTCTTGTGATCGTCCGGGGCATTTTTTGTGCTTCGGCGCGGTTAGGTCTGTCTATCGAGACAAACGCGGCCGTCCGCCAGATGGCCGTGTGGTGCTAACCGAGGAGGATCCATCAGCGCCGAACCCCGCATCAACGACCGGATTCGCGTTCCAGAAGTGCGACTGGTCGGTCCCAGTGGCGAGCAGGTCGGCATCGTGCCGCTTGCCAAGGCACTGGAGCTTGCGCAGGAATACGACCTGGACCTGGTCGAGGTCGCGGCGAACGCCCGTCCGCCCGTGTGCAAGCTCATGGACTACGGGAAGTTCAAGTACGAGTCGGCCATGAAGGCCCGTGAGGCGCGCAAGAACCAGGCGCACACGGTCATCAAGGAAATGAAGCTCCGGCCGAAGATCGACCCGCACGACTATGACACCAAGAAGGGTCACGTCGTCCGGTTCCTGAAGCAGGGCGACAAGGTCAAGATCACGATCATGTTCCGCGGTCGCGAGCAGTCCAGGCCCGAGTTGGGCTACCGACTGCTGCAGCGTCTCGCTTCGGACGTCGAGGACCTCGGGTTCGTCGAGTCGAACCCGAAGCAGGACGGCCGAAACATGATCATGGTGCTCGGCCCGCACAAGAAGAAGACCGAGGCGATGGCCGAGGCCCGCGAGGCCCAGGCCGCCCGCAAGGCGGAAGCGAAGGCCAACCCGGGCAAGTCGCAGAACGCCGCGGAGTCCGACGTCGAGGACGAGAACACCGTCGCCGAGGACATCGTCGACGAGGTCGAGGCCCCGGCCGAGGCTTCCGCCGACGCCTGATCCCCGGACGTCAGTCCAGGGACGCAACCGAAACAAGAGCGACGCTCCACCGTGCCCGGTTTCACGACCGGGCATCGGAGCGCCACCGACGAGGAGATAACGGCGCTATGCCGAAGAACAAGTCGCACAGCGGTGCCAGTAAGCGCTTCAAGATCACCGGCTCCGGCAAGGTGCTCCGCGAGCGCGCCGGCAAGCGCCACCTGCTCGAGCACAAGTCGTCCCGTGTGACGCGTCGCCTCACCGGCAACGCCGAGATGGCCCCGGGCGACGCCAAGAAGATCAAGAAGCTTCTCGGCAAGTGACGTACGCGGCGCGGTGATCAACAGATCCGTCCGCGCCGTACGTCTGGACCGGGACCCCATCGATTCCGGGCCGTGTGAGTCCAACCACGGCCCCGCTACAAGGAGTTAAACAAGTGGCACGCGTCAAGCGGGCAGTCAACGCCCACAAGAAGCGCCGGGCGATCCTCGAAGCCGCCTCCGGCTACCGCGGTCAGCGTTCGCGTCTGTACCGCAAGGCCAAGGAGCAGGTCACCCACTCGCTGGTCTACAACTACAACGACCGCAAGAAGCGCAAGGGCGACTTCCGCCGGCTGTGGATCCAGCGCATCAACGCGGCTGCCCGCGCCAACGGCATCACCTACAACCGCTTCATCCAGGGTCTGAACGCGGCCAACATCGAGGTCGACCGCAAGATCCTCGCGGAGCTGGCTGTCAACGACGCCGGTGCGTTCGCCGCGCTGGTCGAGGTTGCGCAGAAGGCGCTGCCCGCCGACGTCAACGCGCCCAAGGCTGCGTGACGCTGCGCTGGCTTTGAGCCGACGTGACTTAAGGACCCGCAGGTCTAATCCTGCGGGTCCTTTGTTGCTGGCCGCGCCCCGCGGCGGAGCCGCTAGTGTCACGGCCCCGCGCCCCTAGGGGGATTGCGGTTGCCCTGAGATTTGAAGGTGAAGTAGAACATGGCCCCCGACCTCATCTCCCCCCGTTCCCCCCGCGTCGCCGCCGCCCGGCGGCTCGCTCGGCGGAACTTTCGGAGCAAGGAGCGGCTGTTCCTGGCCGAGGGGCCGCAGGCCGTGCGGGAAGCGGGCGGGTACAAGGACACGCTCGTCGAGCTGTTCGCGACCGTTGAAGCCGCGGAGCGGTACGCCGACATCGTCGGCGAGGCCCGTGACGCCGGTGCCCGGGTGCATCTTGCCGACGAGCAGGTGATCGCCGACATCTCGACCACCGTCACCCCGCAGGGGCTCGTCGGCGTCTGTCGGTTCATCGACACCCCCTTCGAGGAGATCCTGCGTGCGCGGCCCAAGCTCGTCGCCGTGCTCGCCAACGTGCGTGACCCCGGGAACGCCGGCACTGTGCTGCGCTGCGCCGATGCCGCCGGTGCCGAGGCCGTCGTACTGACCGACGCGTCCGTCGATCTCTACAACCCCAAGGCCGTACGGGCCTCCGTGGGATCCTTGTTCCATCTGCCCGTCGCCGTCGGGGTGCCCGTCGAGCAGGCCGTGGCCGGGCTCAAGGAGATCGGGGTGCGGATCCTCGCCGCGGACGGGGCCGGGACCGACGACCTCGACGACGAGCTGGACCAGGGGACCATGGGCGGGCCCACCGCCTGGGTGTTCGGGAACGAGGCGTGGGGGCTTCCGGAGGAGACCCGCGCACTCGCGGACGCCGTCGTGCGGGTTCCGATCCACGGGAAGGCCGAGAGCCTGAACCTGGCCACCGCCGCCGCCGTATGTCTGTATGCGTCTGCCCGTGCACAGCGCGGCTCCGGAGGGTGCCGTTCCGTCACCGACAGCTAGTAGGGTGACCAGCTCGGGGGCCACCTGCGCCGTATGAGAAGAGGTGGGGTACGGGGATGACTGTCGGCACGAGCAGCGCGCCGGGAGCACGGGGCGTGCCCCGGCCGTCCGCGGCCCGGCACGACGACCTCACCGGCCTCGGTATCGACCCCGACGAGCTGGCCGACGGTCTGGTCGTAGCCGACGAGCACGGCCGTGTCGTCTGCTTCAACGCCGCCGCCGAGCGCATCACCTCCGTCCGTGCCGCCGACGCCCTCGGCCAGCGGCTGGAGAAGGCCCTCCCCTTAGAGGACCTGGAGGGCCGCCGCTGGTGGCAACTGACCGATCCCTATGGGGGGTTGGCCATCCGGGTACGGCAGCCGGAGCGGAATCTGCTGCTGCCGGGCGGGCACGAGGTACTGGTCACCGCACGCTATGTCCGTGCGGAACCGCTCGGTCCGGTCCGTCGGGTCGTCGTCTCGCTGCGGGACACCGAGGCCCGTCGCCGCACCGAGCGCAGCCACGCCGAGCTGATCGCCACCGTCGCCCACGAACTGCGCTCGCCGCTCACCTCCGTCAAGGGCTTCACCGCGACCCTGCTCGCCAAGTGGGAACGCTTCACCGACGACCAGAAGCGGCTGATGCTGGAGACCGTCGACGCCGACGCCAACCGCGTCACCCGGCTCATCGCCGAGTTGCTCGACATCTCCCGCATCGACTCCGGGCGGCTCGAACTGCGCCGCCAGCCCGTCGACATCGGCGCGGCGGTCGGCCGTCACATCCAGGCGTACGTCGCCGCCGGCCAGCCCGCCGACCGGTTCATGCTCCGCGTCGAACAGCCGCTGCCCGACCTGTGGGCGGACCCCGACAAGGTCGACCAGGTGCTGAGCAACCTGCTGGAAAATGCGGTGCGCCACGGCGAGGGAACCGTCACTATCGACGTCACGGCCTCGGCCTCTCCGCGCGAAGGGGAGGAGACCGGCACCTCGGTGACGGTCAGCGACGAGGGCCCAGGCATCCCGGAGGAGTCCATGAACCGCGTCTTCACCCGCTTCTGGCGGGGCAGTAAGCGCGGCGGCACGGGCCTCGGGCTGTACATCGTCAAGGGCATCGTCGAAGCCCACGGCGGCACCATCACGGTCGGCCGGGCTCCCGGCGGCGGCGCCGAGTTCCGATTTATGTTGCCCGTGGGCACCCCGGCGTACCTTCAGTAACCGCCGACGAGGCCCCACGGGCGCGGTCACCTGCCTCACCCCCGTTAGACTCGGCCTTTGGCACCTTTGCGTCCCCGTTTCAGGGACGACGACGCGTCCCCCGAGTCGAGTCGGGACGGGGACCATCCGCCAGCCAACCGGAAGCACGGGAAGAGATGTCGGCACCGAATAAGTCGTACGACCCTGTAGAGGTCGAGGCCTTGAAACCGGAAGAGATCGAGCGCATGCGGGACGAGGCGCTCGCCGCCTTCGCCGCCGCCGGTGATCTCGACGCGCTCCAGGAGGCCAAGGTCGCCCACACCGGCGGCACCTCCCCGCTCGCCCTCGCCAACCGCGAGATCGGCGCGCTGCCCCCGCAGGCCAAGGCCGCGGCCGGCAAGCTCGTCGGGCAGGCCCGGGGCGCCGTCAACAAGGCCCTCGCCGCCCGCCAGGCCGAGCTGGAGGCCGACCGCGACGCCCGCGTCCTGGTCGAGGAGGCGGTGGACGTCACGCTGCCGTACGACCGCGTACCGGCCGGCGCCCGGCACCCGCTGACCACGTTCATGGAGCGGGTCGCGGACGTCTTCGTGTCCATGGGATACGAGATCGCGGAGGGCCCCGAGGTCGAGGCGGAGTGGTTCAACTTCGACGCCCTGAACTTCACCCCGGACCACCCGGCCCGGCAGATGCAGGACACCTTCTTCGTCCAGGGCCCGACCGGGACCGAGGGCGACGAGTCCGGTGTCGTCCTGCGCACGCACACCTCGCCCGTGCAGGCCCGCGCCATGCTGGACCGCGAGCCGCCGGTCTACATCGTGTGCCCCGGCCGCGTCTACCGCACGGACGAGCTGGACGCCACGCACACCCCGGTCTTCCACCAGATCGAGCTCCTCGCCATCGACGAGGGCCTCACCATGGCCGACCTCAAGGGCACCCTCGACCACATGGTCCAGTCGCTCTTCGGCGCGGAGATGAAGACCCGGCTGCGGCCGAACTACTTCCCCTTCACCGAGCCGTCCGCCGAGATGGACATGCTCTGCTACGTCTGCAAGGGCGAGTCCGTCGGCAACCCCGACCGCCCCTGCCGCACCTGCTCCTCCGAGGGCTGGATCGAGCTGGGCGGCTGCGGCATGGTCAACCCCCGCGTCCTGGTGGCCTGCGGGGTGGACCCGGAGAAGTACAGCGGATTCGCCTTCGGGTTCGGCATCGAGCGGATGCTGATGTTCCGCCACAACGTCGAAGACATGCGAGACATGGTCGAGGGTGACGTCCGGTTCACCCGGCCGTTCGGGATGGAGATCTGATGCGGGTCCCGCTTTCTTGGCTGCGGGAGTACGTCGACCTGCCGGCGACGGAGACCGGCCGCGACGTCCAGGCCAAGCTCATTTCCGTGGGCCTTGAGGTAGAGACCGTCGAGCAGTTGGGCGACGGCCTCAAGGGCCCGCTCGTCGTCGGCAAGGTCCTCACCATCGAGGAGCTGACGGAGTTCAAGAAGCCCATCCGCTTCTGCACCGTCGACGTCGGCCAGGCCAACGGCACCGGTGAGCCCCAGGAGATCGTCTGCGGCGCCCGCAACTTCGCCGTCGGCGACAAGGTCGTCGTGGTCCTCCCCGGCGCGGTCCTGCCGGGCGGCTTCGCGATCGCCGCGCGCAAGACGTACGGCAAGACCTCGCACGGCATGATCTGCTCCGGCGACGAGCTGGGCATGGGCGACGACGGCTCGCACGGCATCATCGTGCTGCCGCCCGAGCACGAGGTCGGCACCGACGCCATCGAGCTGCTCCAGCTCGTCGACGAGGTCCTCGACATCGCCGTCACGCCCGACCGCGGCTACGCCCTGTCGATCCGCGGCGTCGCCCGCGAGACCGCCACCGCCTACGGCCTCCCGCTGCGCGACCCGGCCCTGCTCGACGTACCCGGCCCGAACGCCTTCGGCTATCCGGTGCAGGTCGCCGACCCGATGGGCTGCGACCGCTTCACCGCCCGCACGGTGACCGGCCTCGACCCCGAGGCCCGCTCCCCGCTCTGGCTGACCCGCCGCCTCCAGAAGGCGGGCATGCGCCCGATCTCGCTCGCCGTCGACATCACCAACTACGTGATGCTGGAGCTGGGCCAGCCCCTGCACGCCTACGACCGCTCCCGCGTCCAGGGTCCGATCGGTGTGCGCCGGGCCACGCAGGGCGAGAAGCTCACCACCCTCGACGGCGTCACGCGCACGCTCGACGCCGAGGACCTGGTGATCACCGACGACCGCGGCCCCATCGGCCTCGCGGGCGTCATGGGTGGCGCCAACACCGAGATCGACGACACCGAGAACACCACCACCGAGGTCGTTGTCGAGGCCGCCCACTTCGACGCGCTCTCCATCTCGCGCACGGCCCGCCGTCACAAGCTGGCCTCCGAGGCGTCCAAGCGCTTCGAGCGCGGCGTCGACCCGCAGGCCGCGTCGGCCGCCGCACAGCGCACGGTCGACCTCCTGGTCCTCCTCGCGGGCGGCACGGCGGACGCCGGTGTCACCGAGGTCATCGCCCCGTCGGCACCCCACACCATCGCCATTCCGGCCAACCACCCGGACAAGGTGGCGGGCGTCGACTACGGCCGCGAGACCGTCGTACGGCGTCTCCAGGAGGTCGGCTGCGACGTGTACGGGCAGGACGAGCTGATCGTCACCGTCCCGTCCTGGCGCCCCGACCTCACGGACCCGAACGACCTGGCCGAAGAGGTCATCCGCCTGGAGGGCTACGAGAACCTGCCCTCCACGCTCCCCAAGCCCCCCGCGGGCCGTGGCCTCACCGACCGCCAGCGCCTGCACCGCCGCGTCGGCCGCGCACTCGCCGGCGCCGGTTACGTGGAGGCGCCGAACTACCCGTTCGTCGGCGAGCACGTCTTCGACCAGTTCGGCCTGGCCGCCGACGACCCGAACCGCAAGGTCGTCAAGCTGGTCAACCCGCTCTCGGACGAGGAGCCCGCGCTCCGTACGACGCTGCTGCCGGGCCTGCTCGGCGCGCTGCGCCGCAACGACGGCCGCGGCTCGCACGACCTGGCGCTCTTCGAGACGGGCCTGGTCTTCCACCCGCGCGAAGAGCTCAAGATCGCGGTACGACTCCCCGTCGACCGGCGTCCCACGGACGAGGAGATCGCGTCCCTCACCGAGGCGCTCCCGCTCCAGCCCCGGCACGCGGCCGTCGTCCTCACGGGCGCCCGCGAGCAGGCCGGCTGGTGGGGCAAGGGCCGTCCGTCCGACTGGGCCGACGCGGTCGAGTCGGCGCGGGTGATCGCGCGCGAGGCCGGTACCGAACTCATCGTCCGTGGTGGGCAGTACGGGCCGTGGCACCCCGGCCGCTGCGCCGAACTCGCGGTCGTCGTCGAGGGTGTTGAGCAAGTCATCGGCTACGCCGGCGAGTTGCACCCCGGTGTGCTGAAGACCCTGGGTCTGCCCGCGCGCACCAGCGCGATGGAACTGGACCTGGACGTCCTGGAGTCGGCGTCGTCGGGTGTCCCCAAGGGCCCGAAGATCTCCACCTTCCCGGTCGCCACGCAGGATGTCGCGCTGGTCGTCGACGCCCCGGTCCCGCACGCGGACGTCGAGGCGGCGCTGCGCGAGGGCGCCGGTGAACTGCTGGAGTCCATCCGGCTGTTCGACGTCTACGACAACGCCGCGCAGCTGGGCGAGGGCAAGAAGTCCCTCGCCTACGCGCTGCGGTTCCGGGCGCCCGACCGGACGCTGACCGTCGATGAGGCGTCGGCGGCTCGGGACGCGGCGGTCGCGCTCGCCGCCGAGCGCACGGGAGCCGTACTGCGGGGCTGATCGCCGGAGGGGCCGATTCCGTAGCGGAATGGCCCCTACCTGCATAAATGCACCTGTCTCATGTCACCTCACTCATTCGGGTGAGAAGTTCGGGCGATCTGGCCCGATCGGGGCATGCGGTCGACAGAATCGGACCGGCCTTTCGGGGTCGGTCCGATTGCGCTGTCGGGGCCTATTTGGGGGGCCACAGGCATGATCCGCATCAAGGCTGGGGTTCCCCGCAGGCCGCGCCCGAGGCCGCGCGCCCGCCGTCCACTGCGCCGGGCGCTCGCCCTGGGGCTGCCCAGCATGTGGGGCGCCATAGCGATCACCTACAAACTCACCTGCCCGCTCGCCCAGCAGACCGGCCTGGGCGCCCGCATCGTCACCAGCGCGGTGTTCTTCGCGGTCGGCACCGGACTCGTCGTCCAGGTCCGCCGCTCGCTGCTGCGCGAACTCCGCCAGATCCGCCAGATCGCGGGCGCCGCCCAGAACGCGCTGCTCCGCCCACTGCCACCCCGCCTCGACGGCCTGAACATCGCCGCCGCCCAACTCTCCGCCGAACGCGGCGCGGTGGTGGGCGGCGACCTCTACGAGGTGATCGCCACCGAGCACGGCGTCCGGGTCGTGATGGGTGACGTACGAGGCCATGGCATCGCGGCGATCGGCACGGTCGCCGCCGTTCTCGGCAGCTTCCGCGAGGCCGCCCACGACGAACCCCACCTGGAGGGCGTCCTACGCCGCCTCGACCGCGCGCTCGCCCGCCACCTCCGCGAACGCGCCCGCGCGGAACACCCGGCGTCGGGCGTGCTGGACCCCGACAGTCCGGTGGCGGAGGAGTTCGTCACGGTACTGCTTCTGGAGATCGGCGCGGACGGCGAAGTCCGGGCTCTCAACTGCGGGCATCCGTGGCCGTATCTGCTGAGCGGGGGAGGGGTGCGGCCCATTGCCCGCACGGACCCGCTCCCACCGCTCGGTCCGTTCCCTCTGCCGACGGAACTGCCGTTCGTCTGCGGCGGCCAACTACGCCCGGGCGAGGCCCTGTTCCTCTATACGGACGGGGCGGAGGACGCGCGTGACGGCCAGGGACGCTTCTTCCCGTTGAAGGAGGCGCTGGCGGAGGTGGTGGGTCACCACCCCCTTCCGGTACCGCAGTCGATCCTTGGCGCGGTCTTCACGGCGTTACTGCGTCATGCGGGCGGCACGCCCACGGATGACGTTGCCTTACTGGTCCTCCGCAATGATCGCAAGGCTATGCATCCCCACCTAGGGGCGCGGGGAACTGCGCGACCAGCCACGACGGCGCCGCAGCCGACAAACCTCCGTTAGTCGGTGTCCCCGCAAAGCCAGGCCGCCGCACTTACGAGGGGGAGCCGGCGGCCCGGCCGGCCTCTTGCGAGGCAATCCAGTCAACCGGTTGGGAACTCTCCGCAACAGCGCGCACACACCCCGGATCCACGCACTCCGTTCACACCCCGTGTGAACCCAGCCGCACTACTCTGTCCGCACCGAGTCACCGGGGGGCCATCCATGCAGCCCAACACACTTCTCGACGCCATCCTGGACGAGGCGGGCATCTCGCACGCGGGACTCGCCGCACATGTGAACCAGGCGGGCCGCGCCCGAGGCCTCGCACTCCGGTACGAACACACCGCCGTAGCACGGTGGTTGAAGGGCCAGCGCCCCCGGGGCCAGGTCCCCGATCTGATCTGCGAGGTGCTCGCGACCCGCCTGCACCGACCCGTCACGCTCGACGACATCGGCCTGGGCGTGCCCGGCGAGCCCTCCACCCCGCACGGCACCTCCCTCTCCGGCTTCGTCGAGCGGGCCACCGCCCTGTGGCGCTCCGACGAACAGCAGCGCCCGCACATCCTCGGGGCGCCCGCGGTCACCGGAACGCCCGCCGTGATGCCCGTGTGGGAGTGGGAGAACCCGCCGGACGACGTGGACGTCTCGCGCGGCGGCCGGCACCGGGTGAGCATGGCCGACATCGAGATGCTGCGCGCGGCCCGCGCCCACTACGAGCAGATGTACCGCAAGGCCGGCGGCGTGGCGACCCGCAGCCGCATCGTCGGCTTCCTCAACTCCGAGACCGCGCCCCTGCTGCGCGGCAGCTACACCGACGCCACCGGCCGCCAACTGCACCGGGCGACCGGCGGGTTGGTGGCCATCGCGGGCATCTGCGCCTACGACTCCGACGCGCACGGACTCGCCCAGCGCTACTTCCACCAGGCGCTGCGGCTCGCGAAGGCCAGCAACGACAGGGGACTTGGCGCGTACGTCATCGCGCTGCTGGTCAACCAGTCGCTGTTCATGCGGGAGTTCCGCCAGGCCGTCGCCTTCGCGGAGGCCGCGCTGCGCGCGGCGGGTCGGCAGATCACCCCGGCGCTCGCCTCCGACCTGTACGCGATGCAGGCCAAGGCGTACGCCCACCTCGGCGACGGCACGAGCGCGCTCTCCTGCATCCGGCGGGCCGAGCAGGCCGCCGAACGCATCCGGCGCGGATACGAACCCGACGAGACCGGCTATGTCCAGCCGGGCCTGGTCAACGTCCAGGTGGCGGAGGCCCTGCTCAGCCTCGGCGATCTGACGGCGGCGGGGGAGCACGCCACCGCGGCCGTGGACACTCCGGCGCACGACCGGGGCCGGGTGCACCGGCTCGCCATGCTCAGCCAGATCGAACTCCGCCAGGGAAACGCCGACAAAGCGGTGGCCACGGCGGTGCAGATGGCCGAGCAGGCCAGGGGGATGGAGTCCCAGCGGCTGCGCGACAGACTCCGCGCGGTGCGCGAGTACCTGGTGCGCAGCGACTGCGCGGGTACGGCCGAGGCGGCCGAACTCATCGACGGGGCACTGCGCGTACCGCTGTAAAGGAGCCGTAGACCACAACACAGTCCCTGCTGCGATATTGCCACTTACTCGACGGAAGGTGGCAGAACCGTGCAGTGGACGAAACAGAACGAACAAACTGTGTACTCAAACCGCTGGTTCAGCGTCAATCTCGCGGATGTCGAACTACCCGACGGCCAGCACCTCGACCACTTCCTCATACGGCTGAGGCCGGTGGCGGTGGCGACGGTCGTGAACGAGGCGAACGAGGTTCTCCTCCTGTGGCGCCACCGCTTCATCACCGACAGCTGGGGGTGGGAGCTCGCGGCGGGCGTCGTCGAGGACGGCGAGGACATCGCGCGGGCCGCCGCCAGGGAACTGGAGGAAGAGACCGGCTGGCGGCCGGGGCCCCTGCACCACCTGATGAGCGTGGAACCGTCCAACGGGCTCACGGACGCCCGGCACCACATCTACTGGGCCGACGAGGGCGAGTACACCGGACACCCCGTGGACGACTTCGAATCGGACCGCCGGGAATGGGTACCGCTCAAACTCGTACCCGACATGGTCGCCCGCGGGGAGGTCCCGGCCGCCAACATGGCGGCCGCGTTACTGCTGTTGCACCACTTGAGGCTGGGCCAGGACGCCCCTCGAAGTCCTGCCCGACGTCCAGGCGTCTAGCGCCCCAGGGCCTGCCAGATCGTCACGACGAGCGCGCCCACGGCGGTCAGTGCGGCAATGGCCGGCAGCGGCCACCGCGTGTGCTCGAGGGCGACGATGCGCGCGCTCAGATCATCCACTTCCTTGTCCGTCTCCTCGGTGCGATGGCTGAGCAGCGCCAGCCCTCCCTCGACCCGCGCGTAGGCGACGTCGAGGCGGCGGCGTAACTCTGCGAGTTCTCCATGGACCACGGGATGCTCGGGGTCGGCGGTCACGTGTCCGCTCCTTTCCGTAGTCGGAACATCCCTTGCATGCGCATGAAGAGTCAACTCGCCTGGTGGACACCGGGGGAGAGTGTGCGAGCGGCATATGCGGGCCCGGCGCGCACACGGTGTGTGAATGCCGCGGGCCCGGCACTCCGACGAGCGCCGGGCCCGTAACGGCCGCGACATCACCGTGAGTTGTCGCGTACGGCGGCAGCTCAGCCGTAGGTGTAGAACCCCGAGCCGGACTTACGGCCCAGCCGTCCCGCGTCGACCATGCGCTGGAGCAGCGGGGGAGCGGCGTACAGCGGCTCCTTGTACTCCTCGTACATCGAGTACGCGACCGAGGCGACCGTGTCCAGGCCGATCAGGTCGGACAGCTTCAGCGGGCCCATCGGGTGGGCGCAGCCCAGCTCCATGCCGTTGTCGATGTCCTCGCGGCTGGCGATGCCCGACTCGAACATCCGGATAGCGGAGAGGAGATAGGGGATCAGCAGCGCGTTGACCACGAAGCCGGAGCGGTCCTGGGCGCGGATCGCGTGCTTGCCGAGCACCTTCTCGGTGAACAGCTGGGCGCGGCCGAGCGTGCCCTCGGACGTGGTCAACGCCGGGATCAGCTCGACGAGTTGCTGCACCGGGGCCGGGTTGAAGAAGTGGATGCCGACGACCTGGTCGGGGCGCGAGGTGGTGACCGCGAGCCGGACCAGCGGGATCGAGGAGGTGTTGGAGGCGAGGATCGCGTCGGGGCGGGTCACGACCTGGTCGAGCACCTGGAAGATCTCGGTCTTCACCTGCTCGTTCTCGACGACGGCCTCGATGACGAGGTCGCGGTCGGCGAACTCGCCGAGGTCGGTGGTGAAGCTGAGCCGCGCCTGCGTCCCGGCCAGCTCCTCGGCGGAGATCTTGCCGCGCTCGGCCGCCTTGGACAGGGAGTTGAACAGCCGGGTCCGGCCGATCTCCAGGGCCTCGCCGGTGGTCTCGGCGACCTTCACGTCCAGGCCGGCGCGGGCGCACACCTCGGCGATACCGGCGCCCATCTGGCCGCAGCCGACCACTCCGACGCGCGAGATGTCTCCCGACGGGATGTCCGTCACATCGTCCCCTTCGCTGCTTCTGCGGGCTCTGGTAGAACCCCGTTGTCCGGAGTCTGCTCCGATCGTGCACGTTACCCGCAAGTATCGATGATCGATCGTCGGGGTCGGGCATCCTGGGGCGCGGAGACGATCCGTGACCGCACGGATCCGCAGCGTATGGGGGTGTACGGATGGGGCGACTGTCACGCCGGACGTTCGCGATGGCGGCACTGTCCACGCTGGCCACGACCGGCAGCGCGGCGGCGGACACCGGGCGCGCGCCGGCAGTGGCCGGGCGTCCGCGCGCGGTCACCGAGATGCGGGGCGTGTGGCTGGCGACGGTGGCCAACCGCGACTGGCCCTCCCGCCCGGGCCTGACCGCCGCGCAGCAGCGCACCGAACTCATCGCCCACCTCGACACGGCGGTCCGCGACCGCCTCAACACGGTGATCTTCCAAGTCCGGCCCACCGCCGACGCGTTGTGGCCCTCGCCCTACGAACCCTGGTCCCAGTACCTGACCGGCACCCAGGGCGTCGCCCCCGGCTGGGACCCGCTGAAGACCGCCGTGGAAGAGGCGCATGTGCGGGGGCTGCAACTGCACGCCTGGTTCAACCCGTACCGGATCGCCAACACCACCGACGTGACGAAGCTCGTCGCCTCGCACCCCGCGCGCAAGCACCCCGACTGGGTCGTGACGTACGGCGGGAAGCTCTACTACAACCCCGGGCTGCCCCAGGTCCGGCTCTTCGTCGAGAACGCGATCCTCGACGCGGTGCGCAAGTACCCCGTGGACGCGGTCCACTTCGACGACTACTTCTACCCGTACCCGGTCGCCGGCCAGACCTTCGACGACGAAGCGGCCTACGACAAGTACGGCGGCGCCTTCACCGACAAGGCCTCCTGGCGCCGCGACAACATCGACAAGCTGATCCGCGAGACCGCCGCCCGCATCAAGCGGATCCGCCCGGGCACGCGCTTCGGCATCAGCCCCTTCGGCGTGTGGCGCAACGCCGCCACCGACCCGCGCGGCTCCGACACCACGGCGGGCGTGCAGACGTACGACGATCTCTGCGCGGACACCCGGAAGTGGGTGCGCGAGGGCTGGATCGACTACATCGTCCCTCAGTTGTACTGGAACATCGGCTTCGCCCCCGCCGACTACGCGAAGCTGCTGCCCTGGTGGGCGGCGGTCGCGCGCGGTTCGAAGACGCGGCTGTACGCGGGGGAGGCGCTGTACAAGGCGGGCGACCCGGCGCAGCCCGCGGCCTGGCGCGACCCGGCCGAACTCTCCCGGCACCTCACCCTCGCCGACCGCTACCCGGAGGTCGGCGGGCATGTCTTCTTCGCCGCCCGGGACGTCGCGGTGGACCCGGTCGGCGCCATGGCGCGGGTGGTCGCCGACCACTACGGGCAGCCGGCGAAACCCCCGCGTTGATCTACCGTTCCGTGTCCTGGTGCCTGACCTCGCAGTCGGGGCCTGGTGACATCACGGCCTCGTGCCCGTCGGTGAAGCGGACGCGGTAGGGCGGGTTGCCCTCCGTGCCCATCACCTCGACGACCTCCGAGACCTGGTCGTGCAGGCCGACCACCCTGCCGTGCTGGACGAGCCTGTCGCCAACGGTCGCACGCATCTGCAGCGCCTCCTCACCGAGTCCGGGAGCAGCGGTCCATGCCTTTCGAGTCTACGGCGGCCCGCCCGGCCGGGACCGGGTCGCGCACGTCCCTCAACTCCGGGCGCGCTGGGTGACGGCGATGCACACCAGCACGGCCGCCGCCGTCAGCGGAGCGGCCAACGGCAGGTGCTCACCCAGCAGGAACACCGACCACACCAGCGTGAGCAGCGGCTGCGCCAACTGCAACTGGCTGGCCTTCGGGACCCCGATCGCCGCCATGCCCCGGTACCAGACGACCAGCCCCAGGAACTGCGAACCGGCGGCGACCCACAGCACCCCGGCCACGCTGTGCGCGGTGAGGTGCGGGGTGTCGTAGGACAGGGCTGTCGCGGCGGCCGGGACGCTCAGCGGGAGGCACAGGACCAGGGCCCAGGCGATGACCTGCCAGCCGGGCATCACCCGGGCCAGCCGGCCGCCCTCGGTGTAGCCGGCCGCGCAGACCAGCAGGGCCGCGAGGAGATACAGGTCGGCGCTGGTCAGCGCGCCGCCGCTCTGCTGGATCGTGAAGGCGAGCACGGCGCCTGCGCCCGCGAGCGCGGCCGTCCAGAACGTGCGCGAGGGGCGGACGCCGGTGCGCAGCGCGGACATCGCGGCGGTGGTCAGGGGCAGCAGGCCGACGACGACCGCCGCGTGCGCCGTGGTGGACGTCTCCAGTGCGAGCGTGGTCAGCATCGGGAAGCCGACCACCACTCCGGCCGCGACGACGGCCAGTCCGGCCCAGTGCCGGCGGGCGGGCACCGGCACACGCAGCGCCAGCAGACAGCCGCCCGCCATCAGCGCGGCGAGGACGCAGCGCACGGCCACCAACGACCAGGGGCCGAAGCCTTCGAGCCCCCAGGCGGTCGCGGGAAAGGTGAGGGAGAAGGCGATCACACCGAGCGCGGCGAGGACCGTGCCGGCGGGGATCTTCGCCGCCCTGGCCGTCCCGGTGGTGGCGGGCGCGGTGCTGACCGCTATCGGGCTCGGGGCAGTAGCGCTATCATGTGCTCTCATGCAAGAGCGTAGCAGTGTCGGTGAACTGGCGAATCACCTACGACGGGAACTCAACCGCTACTCTCCTGGTGGAAAGCTGCCGTCGAGCCGGGCGCTCGTGGAGCGGTTCCGGGTGAGCCCGGTGACCGTCACGCGCGCCCTCGCGCAGCTGACCGCCGAGGGGCTGGTGGTCACCCGCCCCGGCGCGGGCGCGTTCCGGGCCGTGCCCCGCGCCGCGACCGCCGCCACCGGAGACACCTCCTGGCAGGAGGTCGCACTCAGCGCGGACGGCGCCGCCGACGTCGTACCGCGCACGGTCGACGCCTCCGGCGTCCTGGCCACGCTCGCTGCCCCACCGCCCGGGGTGATCGAGTTCAACGGCGGCTACCTGCACCCCTCCCTCCAGCCCGAGCGCGCGATGGCCGCGGCCCTGTCCCGGGCCGGGCGGCGCCCCGGCGCCTGGGGCCGGCCGCCGATGGAGGGACTGCCGGAACTGCGCGAGTGGTTCGCGCGCGGCATCGGCGGAGCGGTGACCGCCGCCGATGTCCTCGTCTGCGCGGGCGGCCAGACGGCGCTGACGACGGCATTGCGCGCCTTGGCGCCCCCCGGTGCACCGGTCCTCGTCGAATCCCCCACGTATCCAGGCATGTTGGCGATCGCGAGGGCAGCGGGCCTGCGCCCGGTCCCCGTCCCGGTCGACGCGGACGGCGTACGTCCCGCCCTGCTCGCCGACGCCTTCCACGCGACCGGCGCCCGGGTGTTCGTCTGCCAGCCCCTCTTCCAGAACCCGACCGGCGCCGTCCTGGCCCCCGCGCGCCGCCCGGAGGTCCTGCGCATCGCCCGCGACGCGGGCGCGTTCGTCATCGAGGACGACTTCGTACGACGGCTGGTGCACGAGGACGCGGGGCCGCTGCCGCCCCCGCTGGCCGCCGACGACCCCGACGGAGTCGTCGTCCACGTCGGCTCGCTCACCAAGGCCACCTCGCCCAGCTTCCGCGTCAGCGCGCTCGCCGCACACGGCCCGGTACTGCAACGCCTGCGCGCCATCCAGGTCGTCGACACCTTCTTCGTCCCCCGCCCGCTCCAGGAGGCGGCCCTCGAACTCGTCGGCTCACCGGCCTGGCCACGCCATCTCCGCGCGATCTCGGCCGAGTTGAAGACCCGCCGGGACACCATGACGGCGGCCCTGCGCCTGGAACTCCCCGACTTCTCCCTCCCGCACATCCCCTCCGGCGGCTACCACCTCTGGCTCCGCCTCCCCACCGGCACGGACGAGCAGTCCCTCACGACCGCCGCCCTCCGCGCGGGCGTCGCCCTCACCCCCGGCCGCCCCTACTTCAGCGCCGAACCCCCGGCCGCCCACATCCGGCTGAGCTTCGCGGCGGTCGCGGGGACGGGGGAGATCGTGGAGGGGGTACGGCGCCTGCGGGCGGCCCTTTAGGGGCGCGGGGCGGTGACACTCTGCGACTCTGCCGCGTGGGCGCGACCAGCCCCCACCGGCCCACAGGATGAAAACCACTCGACGCCCACGTTCCTGGCCTGCAAGTCTCCCGCCATGAACGACACCCCGAGCCTCCCCGACGGCTACGAATTCTCCGCCGACACCGCCCGCGTCGACCGCGACCGCACCTACAACTGGCTGTCCACCGACGCATATTGGGCAAAGGGCCGCCCCCGCGAACAGCAGGAGCGCGCGGTCGAGTCCTCAATGAACTTCGGGGTCTACGACACGGCTTCGGGCGAACAGGTGGCGTACGCACGCGTCGTGACCGACGGCGCGCTGTTCGCCTGGCTGTGCGACATCTACGTGGACCCGTCGGTCCGCGGCAAGGGCATCGGTACGGCGTTCGTCGCCGCAGTCCGCGAGGAACTGCGGCCCTTCGGAGTGCGCCGGATCCTGCTCGCCACGCACGACGCCCACGGGGTGTACGAGAAGGTCGGATTCAAGCCACTGGAGCGGCCCGACCAGTGGATGGCCCTGTATTTCGAGTGACTTGTCCGCATGGTCCTGACTTCGAAGTAAGGTTTCGCCCACCCTGGGTAACTCTCATCCGGCCCCCCTTGACCTGCGTACTTCGGCGGGATCACGATCGCCGCATGCAACTTCGGGTCACGTTCGTCGCAGCCGCGCGCAGCTCCCCGCTGCTCGCGGAGCGCTTCGAGGACGACCGGCCGCTGGACCAGGCGGGCTGGGACGAGGTGCAGCGCGCCGCACCGGTACTGCTGCCGCTGGCCGCGGCGGAGCTGCGCTACTGCTCGCCCACCCCGCGCAGCCGCACCACCGGCGACGGCCTCGGCTACACCCCGCTGGTGCAACTCGCTCTGCGGGACTGCGACATGGGCCGCTGGCGCGGGCTGACGCTCGGCGAGGCGATGGCCCGCGAACCGGCACTGGTGGACGCCTGGCTCGCCGACCCGCGCTCCACCCCGCACGGCGGTGAGTCGCTGCTCTCCTTCATCGCCCGGGTGGGCGGCTGGCTGGACACCCGCCCCATCGAGGACGGCGACCGGATAGTGGCCGTCGCCGAACCCTCCGTCATCCGGGCCGCGTTGGTCTACGCCCTCAAGGCTCCGCCCTCGACCTACTGGAACATCGACGTACGCCCCCTGTCGACCACCACGGTCACCGGCAGCGCGGGCCGCTGGAACCTGCGCTTCGACGGAGCGGCGGTTCAGTCGCGGCGGGTCTAGCCGGCGTGAATCACCGGTCAACTCGGGGGAGAGGAGCCCGAGTTCAACCTTCGCGCACGTAATCCGTGCTGAGCACGAGATCCTTCGCGGGCCCGCCCACCCGCCACACGGTCCGCCACCGGTAGGCGTCCAGGACCGTGAACTCGCCCCGGTACAGGTCGGCGGAGCAGGGATGGTCGGCGACATACCGTCCCGAGGTCAGATCCAGTGCGTGGAAGGGCCGCCCGTCGCCGAAGCGCACATCGGCCGTACCGGGCCTCGCGCCCGGCAGGAACCGCAGGGTCCGCTCGGCGGGACGGGCCACGCCCCGCCAGGTGAAGGTGCCCGACTCGGCGTGCAGCAGCCCCCCTTCGGGCAGTGCGCCGAACACGGTCGTACCCGAGAACGCGCCCTCGTCCCCGCTCGCCAGATCCCGCACGGACCGCCGCACCCGCCAACTCCCCGACAGATACGCGAGTACATCGGAAACCGGCCAGAACTCGCCCACCGTCATCCCTTCCTGCGCCGCCGGCGCCACCCGTCCGGCGAGTCGGCGGGCGCCTTGCGCTCCGCCTGCGCCCGGATCTCGTGGTGCGAGGCGTGACTCGTGGTCCGGAAGGCCTCCTCGTACGCGGCCAGGGCACCGCCGATCCCGCCCCCGGCCGTGCCGCGGCGGCGGATCCGCCGGGCGAGCAGGGTGAAGAACCCCAGCGTGACGGCGAGAGAGCCGAGCAGGACGAGGTACGGCAACAACGCGGACATGCCCTCGACCCTACGTCCCCGCCCGCGCCGGTCCCATTGACGTGCTCACGACCCTTGCCTATCTTGCCGTTCGAAGTGCTGACCGACGTCCGATATCTCGAACTGGACATTCGAGCATCGCGCACGATCCGATCCGAGCCGCGGAGTATCCATGTCACGCACCAGCCGCACCCGCCTGAGACTTGCCCTCGGGGCAAGCGCTTTCCTGCTGGCGACGGCCGTCGTCCCCGCCCCTGCCCACGCCGAGGACGTCACCGACTACGCGATCACCGTCGACCCGGGCACGCGGGGCGCCGCGATCGACAAGACGATGTACGGCGTCTTCTTCGAGGACATCAACCGCGCGGCCGACGGCGGTCTCTACGCCGAACTCGTGCAGAACAGGTCCTTCGAGTACTCCACCGACGACAACAAGTCGTACACCCCGCTGACCGGTTGGACGGTCACCGGTACGGCCCAGGTGGTGAACGACGCCGGCCGCCTCAACGAGACCAACCGCAACTACCTCTCCCTGGCGGCCGGTTCGTCCGTCACCGACGCCGGCTACAACACCGGCATCGCGGTCGAGGACGGCAAGAAGTACGACTTCTCGGTGTGGGCCCGCGCGGAGGGCGGCACCACGCTCACCGTGAGCCTCCAGGACGCCGGCGGCACCCTGGCGACCGCCCACCAGGTCGCCGTACGGAAGAACGGCTGGGCCAAGTACAAGGCCACGTTCACCGCGACCCGCACCAGCACCACGGGCCGCCTCACCGTCGCCTCCTCGGCCGCGACCGCCCTCGACATGGTCTCCCTCTTCCCTCGCGACACCTACAAGCACGAGCCGAACGGCCTCCGCAAGGACCTCGCCGAGAAGATCGCCGCCCTGCACCCGGGCTTCGTACGCTTCCCCGGCGGCTGCCTGGTCAACACCGGTTCCATGGACGACTACAGCGCGGCCTCGGGCCACCAGCGCAAGCGCTCGTACCAGTGGAAGGACACCGTCGGCCCGGTCGAGACGCGTGCCACCAACTCCAACTTCTGGGGCTACAACCAGAGTTACGGCCTCGGCTACTACGAGTACTTCCGCCTCGCCGAGGACATCGGCGCGATGCCGCTGCCCGTCGTACCGGCCCTGGTGACCGGCTGCGGCCAGAACAAGGCCGTCGACGACCCCGCGCTGCTCAAGCGGCACATCCAGGACACCCTGGATCTCATCGAGTTCGCCAACGGCCCGGTCACCTCGAAGTGGGGCAGGCTCCGCGCCGAGATGGGTCACCCGAAGCCCTTCCACCTCACCCACATCGAGGTCGGCAACGAGGAGAACCTCCCCACCGAGTTCTTCGCCCGCTTCACCCAGTTCCGTACGGCGATCCAGTCCGCGTACCCGTACATGACCGTGATCTCCAACGCGGGCCCGGACGACAGCGGTTCGACCTTCGACACGGCCTGGCAGCTGAACAAGGACGCCAAGGTCGACATGGTCGACGAGCACTACTACAACAGCCCGCAGTGGTTCCTGCAGAACAACAGCCGCTACGACTCCTACGACCGCACCGGCCCGAAGGTCTTTCTCGGCGAGTACGCCTCCGGCGGCAACGCGTTCAAGAACGGCCTCGCCGAAGCGGCCTACATGACCGGCCTCGAACGCAATGCGGACGTGGTCGAACTCGCCTCCTACGCACCGCTGTTCGCGAACGAGGACTACGTCCAGTGGCGCCCGGACCTCGTGTGGTTCAACAACCACGCGTCCTGGGGCTCCGCCAACTACGAGGTGCAGAAGCTGTTCATGAACAACGTCGGCAGCCGGGTTGTGCCGTCAACCGCCACCGGCACACCGTCACTTGTCGCCCCGATCTCCGGCGCGGTAGGTCTCTCGACCTGGGCGACGAGCGCCGCGTACGACGACGTGAAGGTGACGGCGGCGGACGGTTCGGCGCTGCTCTCCGACGACTTCTCCGGTGACGCGACGCAGTGGACCCATACGGGAGGCGGGAGTTGGAGCCTCCAGGACGGGCAGTACGTCCAGACCGACACCGCCGCCGAGAACACCATGGTGTCGGCGGGCGACCCGGCCTGGCACGACTACGACCTCCATGTGAAGGCCACCAAGAAGGCAGGGAAGGAAGGCTTCCTGGTCGCGTTCGGCGTCAAGGACACCGGCAACTACTACTGGTGGAACCTGGGCGGCTGGAACAACACCCAGACCGCCGTCGAACAGGCCGTGGACGGCGGCAAGTCGACGCTGATCGCCAAGCCGGGGACCATCGAGACGGGCCGCGCCTACGACGTCGACATCAAGGTGAGGGGCCGTCAGGTGACCCTGTACCTCGACGGTCAGGAGTGGGGAAGCTTCACCGACGACAAGCCGGCCGAGCCGTTCCGCCAGGTGGTGACCAAGGATGCGAAGACCGGTGACCTGATCGTCAAGGTCGTCAACGCCCAGTCCTCGGCGGCCCGTACGGCGATCGACCTGGGCGGCACCAAGGTCGCGTCCAGGGCGAAGGTGACCACGCTGGCCGCCGCGCCCGACGCGGTGAACAGCGAGACGGCCACGGCGGTCGCGCCGGTCCTGTCGACCTTCAACGGCGTTGCCGACAAGTTCAGTTACACCTTCCCGGCGAACTCGATCACCTTCCTGAGGATCAGGCAGAAGTAGCCGCTGCCTCCGGCGTGGGCTGCTGTCCCAGCGGCAGCAGCCCACGTTCGGCGAAGACCTTCTTCGCGGCGAAGGTCGCGTTGAGGGCCTTCGGTATGCCGCAGTACACCGCGGAGTGCGTCAGGGCCTCGACGATCTCCTCCGGCGTGAGGCCCACGTTCAGCGCCGCGTTCACATGCACGTCGAGCTGGGCCTCGCAGCCGCCGAGCGCGGTGAGCATGCCCAGCGTCACCAACTGGCGGTCGCGCGGGGCAAGTCCGGGACGGTCGTAGATCTCGCCGAAGGCCCAGGCGACGACCTGGTGGCCCAGTTCGGGGTTGATGTCGGCGAGCGAGTCGACGACCCGCTGCCCGGCCTCGCCGTCGACCCGCTTCAGGACCTCCAGGCCGTGGGTGAACCGCTCTTCACGGGTGGTGCTGGTGTTCATGTCGTTCCGTCCGATCCCGGCTGCTCGTGCTCGGATTCTTCGCGTTCTTCGAGTTCTTCGAGGAGCAGCTGTTCGTAGTGTTCGATCTTGTGGTCCAGTACGGTCGCGTTGCGGCGCAACACCCTGATCCGGTCGGCGAGTTCGGCGCGGTGCTCGCGGAGCATCGCCAGCCGGTCGGCGACCGAGACGTTCCCCGCCGCCCGCAGCGCGGCGAACCGCTGCATGTCGGCGATCGACATGCCCGTCTCGCGCAGCCGCAGCAGAAACTCCAGCCAGGCCAAGTCCGCTGCCTGGTAACGCCGTTGGTTGCCGGTGCTCCGGCCGACCCGTTCGATGAGGCCGGCCTTCTCGTAGTAGCGCAGGGTGTCGTGCGAGAGTCCGGTGCGCTCGGCGACCTGGGCGATGGTCAGGGTGGGTTCCCGGTCCCCGGGGAGGGGGTTCTGGGGCTGTCCGCTGCTCATGAACACAACCGTAGAACCTGGAGCGCGCTCCAGGTCAAGCCCTGTCGGGGATCAGTCTCCGAAGTAGGCCTGAGCTGCGCGGACGCCCTCGACCAGGGCATCGACCTCGGCCGGGGTGCTGTAGACGTAGAAGCTCGCCCGGGTCGTCGCCGGGATGCCGTAGCGGCGCACGATCGGGCGGGCGCAGTGGTGGCCGACGCGGACGGCCACGCCCCGTTCGTCGAGGACCTGGCCGACGTCGTGCGGGTGGATGCCGTCGACGGTGAAGGAGACGGCCGAGCCGCGGTCGGTGAGGTCGCGGGGGCCGATGATCCGTACGCCGGGAACCTCCTGGAGCAGCCGCAGCGCGCGGGCGGTGAGCCGGTCCTCGTGGGCCGCGACCTCGTCCATGCCCAGTTCCTCCAGATACTCCACGGCCGCGGCGAGCCCCACCGCCTGGGAGGTCATCGGGACACCCGCCTCGAAGCGCTGCGGCGGCGGCAGGAAGGTCGCGCGGTCCATCTCGACGACCTCGATCATCGAACCGCCGGTGAGGAACGGCGGTAGTCCGGCGAGGAGTTCGCGCCGTCCCCACAGCACGCCGATGCCGTTCGGGCCGAGCATCTTGTGCCCGGAGAAGGCGAGGAAGTCCGCGCCCAAGTCCCTTACGTCGACCGGGCGGTGGGGCACCGACTGGGCGCCGTCGACCACGACCAGGGTGCCGAACTCGTGCGCGCGGTCGGCGAGTTGCCGTACCGGATTGATGGTTCCGAGGACGTTCGACTGGTGGGCGACGGCGAGGACCTTCGTGCGCTCGTCGAGCAGTTCGTCGATCCGGGTGAGGTCGAGGCGCCCCTCGTCGGTCAGGCCGAACCAGTCCAGGGTCGCGCCGGTGCGCTCCGCGAGCTGTTGCCAGGGCACGAGGTTGGCGTGGTGTTCCATCTCGGTGACCACGATGCGGTCGCCGGGGCCGATCCGGCCGGCATTGCCCAGGGCGTAGGCGACGAGGTTGATGCCCTCGGTGGTGTTCTTGGTGAAGACGATCTCGTCGTCGTCGGCACCCATGAACCGGGCGACGGTGTGCCGCGCGCCCTCGTACGCCTCCGTCGCCTCGCCGGCCAGCTGGTGGGCGCCGCGGTGCACGGCCGCGTTGTGCGTGAGGTAGAAGTCCCGTTCGGCGTCCAGGACTTGGAGAGGTTTCTGGGCGGTCGCGCCGGAGTCGAGGTAGACGAGCCGGGCGCCGCTGTCCATCGTCCGCTCCAGGATGGGGAAGTCCTTGCGCAGCGCGTCCACATCGAAGCCCACGGCATCTCGCCTCTCACGGTTTTGATTTCGATTCTCCGTGAGGAAAGCTAGAACTCCTCACGGGGAATCGCAAGCGTTACCATGAGGCCGTGGATCTCGACGCGCCCGTCTACCTGCACCAGCTCCCGGTCCCTGGGGAGGAGCGCTACCTCTCCCTCGCCCTGGTCAACACGCGCTTCGCGCTCAGCCATGGCACGGTCGACCTGCTCGACGGCGTCGAGGCCGCCCACCTCTGGCTCGTACGCCATCAACTGCTGCCCGACCGCGTGGTGTTGAACGGCCGCCAGTCCGGCCGGCTCCGTGCCCTGCGCGAGGCCCTGCGCACCCTCTTCGAGGCCTACGGCGACGGTCGCGTCCCGTCCGCCGAGAGCCTCGCCGCCCTCAACTCGGCGCTGGCGGCGGCCCCTTCGACCCCTCGGCTGCTCTGGGCCGCCGACGGCCCGCGCCGGGCCGACGAACCCGACACCGGAAACCCGGCGGCGGCAGCCCTCTCTCTCCTCGCCGAGGACGCCACCGACCTGCTCACCGGTCCCGAGGCCGAACAGCTCACCGCATGCGCCGCCCAGGGCTGCACCCGCTGGTTCCTGCGCTCGCACGGGGCGAGGCGCTGGTGCACGACCAGATGCGGGAACCGGGTCCGCGCGGCACGGGCGTACGCGGCCAAGCGCGAACGAGCAGACGAGTGACGGGGAGGGGCGGGCGAACAACTCGGTTGCGTGCCGCCGGTGTTGCCGTCACGAGCCCCGGCGGGCGCCTCACGGCCGCGCGAGGCGCCGCCGGTAGTGGCCGATGACGTAGTGCATGGGGACGACCGTGGCCCAGAACCACCTGGCCGCAGTCGTGTTGACGTAGGCCGGCGGGATGGACAGGGCGAAGATCGGCGCGCTGGCACTGAGCTGTCCGGTGAAGCGGCGGCGGGCCACCGCGGCGGGCGACTCGGGCGAGGGTGCACCTGGCGTTGGGTGAGCGGCAGCAGGGTCACGTGCACCCCGTGGATCGCGGTCATGGCTCCCGCGTCGAGGGCGACGGCCTCCGGACGGGAGGCGTACTCGGCCGGCAGCGCGGTCGGGCAGGGCGGCAGCGCGACCAGTCCGAGCCCGACGAGTGCGAGGTGGGTGACCGTGGTCGTGTCGGTGCGCGGCGAGGTGAGGATGCGCCGGTGGTCCCGCCAGAACCCGGAGATCAGCGAGAAGCTCGGCGCGAAGGCCGCGTTGCTGGGCAGGGCCTCGCCGAGCGCCTTGTGGAACCCGGCGTCGTCCAGCTGCGTGGGGACGGCCAGGTCGATCACGAGCAGTGTCATCGCGATCAGACGGCTCGGGCTCGGTTCGTTCTCGTGCGGGCGGGTCTCTGCCACTGGTTCCGTCATGGCGGTGAGAGCGGGGGCGTCGAGCCCTTGCGCCTTCGGCGAGGACCGGTCCCGGCACTGGGGTCTGACTCACTTCCTTCTCGACGGCCACCACAAACTGGAGGCCGCGGCCACCGCCGGCCGCCCGGTGCGACTCCTCTCGCTGCTGGCCCTGGGGGAGGGCCTGGCCACCGCGGAGGACTGCGCCCGGCTGCCCGAACTGCGTCGCCGACCCCGCTCGGTCCGGACGCCCGCCGTCGGCGCCTGATCCCTGCACCGAGGAGGGGTGCCGAGTCCCGGCCGACCCGTCTGCATACCCCTCCCGTCGGATTGCATAAACGTGCAGCACAACGTATAGTCATGCCATCGATGAGGAGGGTTCCATGGCGGTACGTGCGGCAGTGGCCGGAGCGAGTGGATACGCGGGTGGCGAACTCCTGCGGCTGCTCCTGGCCCACCCCGGGGTCGAGATCGGTGCCCTGACGGGCAACTCCAACGCCGGTCAGAAACTCGGCGCGCTCCAACCGCATCTGCTGCCGCTGGCCGACCGGGTCCTGGAGGAAACTACCCCCGAAGTCCTCGCCGGACACGAGGTGGTTTTCCTCGCCCTGCCGCACGGCCAGTCCGCCGCCGTCGCCGAGCGGCTCGGCCCGGACGTCCTCGTCGTCGACATGGGTGCCGACTTCCGGCTGAAGGACGCGGCCGACTGGGAGAAGTTCTACGGCTCCGCACACGCCGGCACCTGGCCCTACGGCCTTCCCGAACTGCCGGGCGCCCGCGCCGCGTTGGAGGGGTCCAAGCGCATCGCGGTGCCCGGTTGCTATCCCACCGCCGCCTCTCTCGCGCTCTTCCCGGCCTACGCCGCCGGGCTCGCCGAGAACGAGGCCGTGATCGTCGCCGCCTCCGGGACCTCCGGTGCCGGCAAGGCGCCCAAGGCTCATCTCCTGGGCTCCGAGGTCATGGGCTCCATGTCGCCGTACGGCGTCGGCGGCGGCCACCGGCACACCCCCGAGATCATCCAGAACCTGGGCGAGGCGGCCGGCGAGCCCGTCACCGTCTCCTTCACGCCCACCCTCGCGCCGATGCCCCGCGGCATCCTCGCCACGTGCAGCGCCAAGGCGCGGGACGGGGTCACCGCCGAGTCGCTCCGCGCCGTCTACGAGAAGGCCTTCGCCGACGAGCCCTTCGTGTACCTCCTCCCCGAGGGGCAGTGGCCGGCGACGGCGTCCGTCTACGGTTCCAACGCCGTTCAGGTGCAGGTCGCGTACGACGAGGCCGCGGGACGGATCATCGCGATCAGCGCCATCGACAACCTGACCAAGGGCACCGCGGGCGGTGCCGTCCAGAGCATGAACCTCGCCCTCGGACTCGACGAGACCACCGGGCTTTCTACGATCGGAGTCGCGCCGTGAGTGTGACGGCAGCACAGGGATTCACGGCCGCGGGCATCGCCGCCGGGATCAAGGAGAACGGCAACCCGGACCTGGCCCTCGTGGTCAACAACGGGCCCCGCCTCGCCGCCGCGGGCGTCTTCACCTCCAACCGCGTCAAAGCCGCGCCGGTGCTGTGGTCAGAGCAGGTGCTCAAGGGCGGCCAGGTCTCCGCCGTGATCCTCAACTCCGGTGGCGCCAACGCCTGTACGGGGCCGAAGGGCTTCCAGGACACCCACGCCACCGCCGAGAAGGTCGCCGACACCCTCGGTCTGAACGCGGCCGAGGTCGCCGTCGCCTCCACCGGGCTCATCGGGCTGCTGCTGCCGATGGACAAGCTGCTCCCGGGAGTCGAGACCGCCGCCGGTCAACTCTCCGAGCACGGCGGCGAGAAGGCCGCCATCGCCATCAAGACCACGGACTCCGTCCACAAGACCGCCGTCGTGACCACCAAGGACGGCTGGACCGTCGGCGGTATGGCCAAGGGTGCCGGCATGCTCGCCCCCGGCCTCGCCACCATGCTCGTCGTCCTCACCACCGACGCCGACGTCGAAAGTGACGTACTGGACGCGGCACTTCGGGCAGCCACCCGCACCACCTTCGACCGGGTCGATTCCGACGGCTGCATGTCCACCAACGACACCGTGCTGCTGCTCGCCTCCGGCGCCTCCCAAGTCACCCCGGGATACGAGGAGTTCGCGGAGGCCGTCCGTGCCGTCTGTGACGACCTCGGGCAGCAGCTGATCCGGGACGCCGAGGGCGCCAGCAAGGACATCAAAATCGAGATCGTCAACGCCGCGAGCGAGGACGACGCCGTCGAGGTGGGCCGTTCCATCGCCCGCAACAACCTCCTCAAGTGCGCGATCCACGGCGAAGACCCCAACTGGGGACGGGTGTTGTCCGCGATCGGCACGACGAAGGCCGCCTTCGAGCCGGACCGGCTCAACGTCGCCATCAACGGCGTCTGGGTCTGCAAGAACGGCGGCGTCGGCGAGGACCGCGACAAGGTCGACATGCGCTACCGCGAGGTGCACATCGTCGCCGACCTGGCAGCCGGGTCCGAGACCGCGACGATCTGGACCAACGACCTCACCGCCGACTACGTCCACGAGAACAGCGCGTACTCGTCATGAGCACTACTCGCAAGCACACCGCGCTGCCCAAGGCTCAGATCCTCATCGAGGCGCTGCCCTGGCTGACCCGGCACAACGGCAAGACCGTCGTCATCAAGTTCGGCGGCAACGCCATGATCGACGAGGACCTGAAGGCCGCCTTCGCCCAGGACGTCGTGTTCCTGCACCACGCGGGCCTCAAGCCCGTCGTCGTGCACGGCGGCGGCCCGCAGATCAGCGCCGCCCTCGACCGGCACGGCATCGTCAGCGAGTTCAAGGCCGGCCTGCGCGTTACCACCGAGGACGCCATGGACGTCGTACGGATGGTGCTCGCCGGGCAGGTGCAGCGCGAGCTGGTCGGGCTGCTCAACCAACACGGGCCGCTCGCCGTCGGGTTGACCGGCGAGGACGCGCACACCATCACCGCCACCAAGCATCTGCCCGAGATCGACGGGGAGTTGGTCGACATCGGGCGGGTGGGCGAGATCACCGCGATCGACACCGGCGCGATCGAGGCACTGCTCGCCGACGGCCGTATCCCGGTCGTCTCGTCGATCGCGAGGAGCGAGGACGACGGACATGTCTACAACGTCAATGCTGATACGGCGGCTGCGGCACTCGCTGCTGCTCTGGGGGCCGAGACCCTCATGGTCCTCACGGACGTCGAGGGTCTCTACGAGGACTGGCCCAACAGCGACGAGGTGATCAGCCGCCTCACCGCCTCCCAACTGGAGAAACTGCTCCCGGAGTTGAGCTCCGGGATGGTGCCCAAGATGGAGGGCTGTCTGCACGCCGTCCGCAACGGCGTCACCACCGCGCGCGTCATCGACGGCCGGGTCCAGCACTCGATCCTGCTGGAGATCTTCACCGACGAGGGCATCGGCACGATGGTCGTGCCCGACCGGAAGCCCGACGAGAACCAGGGGGACGCCGTATGACCGCCAATGAGGAGCTGACCCAGCGGTGGCAGGGGGCGCTCATGAACAACTACGGCACCCCCAAGCTCCCCCTCGTGCGTGGCGCGGGCGCCAAGCTCTGGGACGCGGAAGGCAACGAGTACACCGACTTCGTCGGCGGTATCGCGGTCAACGCGCTCGGTCACGCCCACCCGGCGATCGTCGAGGCGGTCAGCAAGCAGATCGCCCAACTCGGCCATGTCTCCAACCTGTTCATCGCCGAACCGCCCGTCGCCCTCGCCGAACGGCTCCTTGAGCGCTTCGGCCGGGACGGCAAGGTGTTCTTCTGCAACTCGGGCGCCGAGGCCAACGAAGGCGCCTTCAAGATCGGCCGGTTGACGGGCCGTCAGCACATGGTTGCCACCCAAGGCGCCTTCCACGGCCGGACGATGGGCTCCCTCGCCCTCACCGGCCAGCCCGGCAAGCAGGAGCCGTTCCTGCCGCTGCCCGGCGATGTCACGCACGTCCCGTACGGCGACGCGCAGGCGCTCGCCGCCGCCGTCACCGACGAGACCGCGCTCGTCATCATCGAGCCCATCCAGGGCGAGAACGGCGTCGTCGTACCGCCCGCCGGATACCTGAAGGCGGCCCGCGCCATCACCGCCGCGCACGGCGCGCTGCTGGTCCTCGACGAGGTGCAGACCGGGGTCGGCCGGACCGGGCACTGGTTCGAGTACCAGGCCCACGAAGGCGTGCTCCCCGATGTGGTGACCCTCGCGAAGGGGCTCGGCGGCGGACTGCCGCTCGGTGCCACCGTCGCCTTCGGACGCGCCGCCGATCTGCTCCAGCCGGGCCAGCACGGCACGACGTTCGGCGGCAACCCGGTCGCCTGCGCCGCCGGTCTCGCCGTACTCGACACGATCGAGGCCGAGGGCCTGCTCGACAACGTGAAGCGGCAGAGCGAGAAGCTGCGGGACGGGATCGAGGGCGCCGACGGCGGTTCTCGTCACCCGTTGATCGATTATGTCCGGGGTGCGGGCCTGCTCCTGGGTATCGTGCTCACCGAGCCGCTCGCGCCCCAGGTGCAACAGGCGGCTCAGGACGCCGGTTTCCTGGTCAACGCGCCCGCTCCCGATGTCGTACGGCTGATGCCGCCGCTGAACCTCGGCGACGACGAAGTGGACGCGTTCCTCCGGGCGTTGCCCGGTGTCCTGGACGTGGCCAAGGGGGACGGATGATCCGGAGAATGAGTCGACGATGAGTCAGGCGCAGGAGCACGAGCAGCCCGTGGGGCCGGCCGTGCCGCAGACCCGCACCGCCCGCCACCGCCGGATCGTGGACATCCTCAACCGGCAACCGGTGCGCTCCCAGAGCCAGTTGGCGAAGCTGCTGTCCGACGACGGGCTGAGCGTCACCCAGGCGACGCTCTCCCGGGACCTGGACGAGCTGAACGCGGTGAAGATCCGCAACAACGACGGCGACCTCATCTACGCGGTTCCGAGCGAGGGCGGCTTCCGCACCCCGCGCGTGCCGCTGGGGGAGTCGGCGAAGGAGGAGCGGATGCGGCGGCTCTCCGCCGAGCTGCTGATCTCCGCGGAGGCCTCCGCCAACCTCGTGGTTCTGCGCACCCCGCCGGGCGCCGCCCAGTTCCTCGCCTCGGCGATCGACCAGGCGGAACTTCAGGACATCCTCGGCACCATCGCCGGCGACGACACGCTCCTGCTGATCAGCAGGGACCCGCTCGGCGGACAGGCCCTCGCGGACCATCTGCTGCGGCTGGCGCAGAACGACCACTGACGTACCCGTACGACCGACGAGTTACGAGTCACTGGCGTACCCGTACGACCTACGGGCTACGAGTCGGGGGCGCACCGGAGAGTTCCGGTGCGCCCCCGACTCGCATGGGGGATCCCTACCCGAGGCGGCTCGCCAGCCCGCCCGTGCAGCGGACTTCGTCGCCTGCCGTGATGAGCAGGGCTTCCACGTCCGGGAGTGATTCGAGCCAGGCCAGGCCCTCCCGTGAGCCCATCGCGAACGCGGCCGTGGCCCAGCAGTCGGCCCAGGTGAGGCGGGGTGCCACGACGGTGACGGCGACCAGGTCGGTCACCGCGGACTTGCCGGTGGACGGGTCCACGATGTGCGCCCCGCGCTCCGCCGTACCGGATGTGGCGACCGCCAGTTCGTCGGTGCCCGCCGCCGAGATCACGGCCGCGAGACCGCCGGGACGGAGGGGATCGGAGACGCCGACCCGCCAGGGCCGGTGCGGTCCCGGGGTGCCGAACATCTGGACGTCGCCGCCGCCGTTCACGCTGACCCCGCTCACCCCGGCCGCCGTCGCGATCAGCTCGGCGGCCCGCTCGGCCGCCCAGCCCTTCACGATGCCGGTCGGGTCGAGGCGGCCCTCGTAGTTCGTGCTGAACCAGCCGGAACTGACCCGCTCCGCCTCGGCGCCCAGCTCCAGCACCTCGGCGACCTCGGCGTCGCACTCCGCCACGGTCAGCTCGCCGCGGGCCAGCCGGGACACCTGACTGTCGTCGCGGTAGGTGCTGAACACCTCGTTGACGCGGTGCAGTTGGGCGACCGCCTGCTCCAGTGCGGCCTGGACGGCCTCGGGCTCCCCGCCGCGGATGTCGAAGGAGAACACCGTCCCCATGACCTCCTCGGCGTGCCGCAGCGCGGCGGGCGCCTCCGCGGGATCGGTCACCGTGTCAGCCACCGGCCTTGTCCAGCGCCGACTGCAGGGACTGCTTGTAACCGCCGCTCGTGTACGTGGCACTCGACACCGAGTCGATGTTCGCGTTCCCGGCGGCTACGGCCTCCTGGTTGAGCTTGGGGATCGCCAGCGCTGTCTTCTGGTCGCTGGTCCCGCCGCTCGGGGCCTGTACCGCCTCGGCCTTGGTGATCTTGCCGTTGGCGACCGTGATCCGGACCTGGACCGGTCCGTACATGGTCGTCGCGACATTGCCGGTGACCGTCTTGGCCTGCGCGGCGGGCGCCGCGGCGGCCGAACTCTGCGACGGGGCGGCCGTGTTGGCACCGGCGGCCTTCATCTTGTCGATGGCCGACTGGAGGGACTTCTTGTAGCCGCCGCTGGTGTACGTCGCCCCGGTCACGGAGGTGATGTCCGCGCTCTGCGTGGCGACCACCTCCTGGTTCAGCTTGGGGACGGACAGGGCGGTCTTCTGGTCGCTGGTGCCGCCGTGCGGCGCCTGGACGGCCTCGGCCTTGGTGATCTTGCCGTTGGCGACCGTCAGGCGCACCTGGACGACCCCGTACTCGGTCTGGGTGGCGGCGCCGGTGACCGTCGAGGTCCCGGCCGCCGCGGCACCGCCCTGGGGCGACTCCTGCGCGGCGGCGGCCCCCTGGGCCGCACCCTGCGCGGACGCCGAGGAGGAGTCGGTCGCCGGCTTCAGGGAGAGCAGCAGAACGATCCCGGACACGGTGGCGGCGCTCGCGAGCAGAACACGCCGGATGGGGTGGCTCTTCTTCATTGCTCCTGACTCCCGTCGCTCACATCTCGAACGACTCGTGATGGATGCGGCGGGCGGGGACCCCCGCGCCGCGCAGTGCTTCGTAGACCGACTGCGCGAAGCCGGGCGGCCCGCACATGAAGACGTCGTGGTTGTCGATGTCGGGCAGCTTCCGGCGCAGCGAGTCCGCAGAGATGTCGGGGCGCTCGCCGTCGGGGCTGTTGACCGCGTACATCAGACGGGCGCCGCGCTCGTCGGCGATTTTCGCCAACTCGTCCCACAGCGCCAGGTCCTGAGTGGTGTTGGCCCGGTAGAGCAGCGTGATGTCACCGGCCGCGCCGGGCAGCGTCTCGAACAGCGCCCGCATCGGGGTGATGCCGACACCGCCCGCGACCAGCAGCACCTTGCCCCGGGTGCGCCGCTGCGAGGTCATCGCGCCGTACGGACCCTCGGCCCACACCTTCATGCCGGGGCGCAGTTCGCGCAGCCGGGTGCTGTGGTCGCCGATGGCCTTGACCGTGATCCGCAGCATGTTCGGGCGGGGCGCGGCCGACAGCGAGTACGGGTGCGAGCTGAAGCGCATCCCCGGCGCGAGGAACCGCCACCGGAAGAACTGCCCGGCCTCCGCGCCCATCCGGTGCAGCTTCCGCCCGCCGATCAGCACGGACACGATGCCCGGCGTCTCCTCGATGACCGCCTCGACGTACATGCGGTGGCGCAGGTTGAGCCGGATCGGGGTGAGGATCCGGTACCAGACGACCAGCGCGGTGACCGTGCCGTAGAGCCCGTACCAGACGGTCTTGGCGAGTGGGGTCAGCGCGAAGTCGTTGCCGGTGGTGATCTGGTGCCAGAAGGTGAGGAACACCGCGCCGTACGTCAGCAGGTGCACGTGGTACCAGGTGTCGTAGGGGATCCTGCGGCGGACGGCGCCGATCGAGGACAGGCCGATGAGCACGAACAGGCCCGTGCCGATGGCGGCCTTGCCCATGTCGGGCAGCTGGTTCACCGAGTCGATGGTCTGCTGGACGATGTCGCTCAGCGTCTTGCCCGCCTGGAGGGCGTAGCCCCACATGATGAGGAAGACGTGCGCGAACACCAGGCAGAGCGTGTACCGGCCGCTCATCGCGTGCCAGCGGGCGACCCGGTCGGAGCCGACCCTCCGCTCCAGGGCGGGCACGCGGGCCATCTGGAGCACGACGAGTGCCATCAGATAACCGGCCAACAGGCCGGTGATACGGCCCGCGTTGAGGATCTTGCCGTTCTGGTCGGCGATGGACGGCGTGTTGTGCCACCACAGCCACAGCACTCCGGCGGCGCCCGCCCAGACGGCGAGCAGCAGCAGGGTCGCTGGGGAGCGGCGCGGGCGGATGCGGCGCATCGTCTGTCGGCGGGCGGCACGTCCGCCTGCGAGCGTGGTGGTCACGGTTCCTCCGTGGACGGGGCACAAGGGGGGTGGCGTGGCCCCTTGGCCCTGAAGTACGTGCCGTGGAGGCTGTGCGTTCAGAGTCCCGCGGAGTCCAGTGCGGACTGGAGTGACTGGCGGTAACCGTCGCTTGTGTAGGTGGCTCCCGACACCGTGTCGATCTTCGCGCTCTGCGCGGCCAGCGCCTCGCTCTTCAACTGGGGCAGGGCATAGGAGTTGATCTCCTGGTCGCGCGGATTGTCCGACGGCGACTGGACCGCGGTGACATCGGTGATCTTGCCGTTCGTCACGGTGATCTTCACCTGGACGGGGCCCCACCGGGTCTGCACGGTGTCGCCGGTGACGGTCTTCGTCCCGGCGACGGCCTTGCCGCTCGCGCTCCCGGACGGAGCGGGCGACGAGACGACCTGGGGCGCCGAGGCCACCTCGGGCACCGTGTGCGGCTTCAGCGCCAGCAGCATGACCAGGCCGGACGCGGTCACGGCGCTCGCCAGCACGATGCGCCGCAGCGGCCGGTTCTGCTTCAACGGATGCACGACGACCTCACAGCTCGAACGACTCGTGGTGGATACGGCGGTCCGGCACACCGGCGGCGCGCAGTGCGCCGTACAGCTCCTGGGCGAAGGCGTGCGGACCGCAGATGTACACGTCGTGCCCGGCGAGATCGGGCACGGCCTCGCGCAGCGCCGCCGCGCCGAGCACGGGCCGCTGCCCCTGCGGCCCGTTGAGGGCGTACAGCACCTTCGCCCCGCGCCACCGCGCGATCGCCTCCAACTCCCCGCCCAGCGCCAGGTCTTCGGCCGAACGCGCCCGGTACAGCAGCGTCACCTCGCCCGGCAGCGTCTCGAACAGCGCCCGCAGCGGGGTGATCCCGACCCCGGCCGCGATCAGCAACGACCGCTGCCCGGTGCGCCGTTCGGCGGTCATCGAGCCGTACGGCCCCTCCGCCCACACCCGCGCGCCCGGCCGCAGCAGCGGTACGGCCGCGCTGTGGTCGCCGAGCGCCTTCACCGTGATCCGCAGCAGGTCCCCGCGCGGCGGCGCCGACAGCGAGTACGGCGTCGACGTCCAGCCCATGCCCTCGCCGAAGAACCGCCAGCGGAAGAACTGCCCGGCCTCGGCGCCCATCTCGTCGACCCGGTGCCCCCGTACGACGACGGAGTACACACCCGGCGCCTCCCGGTGTACGGACTCGACCCGCAGCCGGTGCCGCAGGTTGAACCGCACCGGGGCGAGGACCCGGTACCAGAGGACCAGCGCCGCGACGCCCAGGTACAGCGCGTACCAGGCGGCCGTGGCCCCGGCGTGGCCGTTGAACTCGTTGCCCAGGGACAGCTGGTGGAAGAAGGCGAGGAAGACCGCGAGGTACGTGACCAGGTGGACGTAGTACCAGAACTCGTAGCTGAGCCTGCGGCGCGCGGCGCGGGCCGAGGTGATCCCGACCGCGAAGAGGATCAGCCCACCGATGGTGCCCTTGAGCATGTCCGGGTAGTCGAAGACGACCGTGACCGTCTCGTGCACGATCGAGGCATGGTCCTGCGCGGCGTACCCGAGCAGGATCAGCACGACGTGCACGACCAGCAGACAGATCGTGTAGCGGCCCGCCATCGCGTGCCAGCGCGCCACCCGGTCCGAGCCGATCCGCCGCTCCAGCAGCGGCACCCGGGCCATCAGACCGACGAGCACGGCACAGGCGTATCCGCACAGCAGCCCGGCGAGCCGCCCGGCCCCGGTCAGCCAGCCGGCGGCCCCGACCACGGAGCCGGTGTCCGCCCACCAGAGGGCGACGGAGGCCGCCGCGCCGGCCCAGAGCAGAGCCAGCAGCGGACCCGCGGGCGAGCGCCGGGGAACGGGTGCGACGGGCGGCGCCTTCCGCTGCTCGTACACGGTGGTCATGTGTGCGTCCTTTCACCTGTCCTCCACGCAACTGTGCGGGCACAACCTCTGAGGGATCTCTGAGCGGACGCGGTTCTCAGAGTTCTCAGAGGAAACTCAGAGGCCCTCAACGGCGGCCGGCGAGGCCGTGAGGGGCGATGCTGGTAAGTGCCATGAACACGACCCGCTCCGGCCGACCGGCCCTCACCCGCCCCGACGGCACTCCCGTCCGCGTCCTCGTCGTCGACGACGACCCCGACCTGGCCGAGGTGCTCTCCGGTGCCCTGCGCTACGAGGGCTGGGAGGTCCGCACGGCGGGCGACGGAGCCGCCGCGCTCACCGAGGCGCGCGACCTGCGGCCGGACGCCGTTGTCCTCGACGTGATGCTCCCGGACACCGACGGCTTCGCCGTACTGCGCTCCCTGCACGAGGTGAAGCCCGACGTCTGCGTGCTCTTCCTCACCGCCCGGGACACCGTCGAGGACCGCATCGCCGGTATCACGGCGGGCGGCGACGACTACGTCACGAAACCCTTCAGCCTGGAGGAGGTCGTCGCCCGGCTGCGCGGACTGCTGCGCCGCGCCGGCATGGCCCGCCAGGCGGAGGAGGGCCCCCGGATCACCGTCGGGGATCTGGTCATGGACGAGGAGGCCCGCGAGGTCAGCCGGGCCGGCCGCATCGTAGAGCTGTCACCCACCGAGTTCGAACTGCTCCGCTTCCTCATGCGCAACCCGCGCCGCGTCCTCAGCAAGGCCCAGATCCTCGACCGCGTCTGGTCCTACGACTTCGGCGGTCAGGCCCATGTCGTCGAGCTGTACATCTCCTACCTGCGCAAGAAGGTGGACGCCGGCCGCCAGCCCATGATCCACACCGTGCGCGGCGCCGGATACGTTCTCAAGCCGGTCCTCTGATGACCAGGGCACTGCGGGCCGTCGCACGCAGGCTGCGGAGCCTGCCCCGGCCGCACACCCTGCGGGCGCGCCTGACGGCGGGCCTGGTGGTCCTGCTCGCGGTCAGCTGCGCGGCCGTCGGAGTGGCCGCGGTCGTCGAACTGGACGGCTTCCTCACCGGCCGCCTCGACCAGCAGCTCACCGAGGTCGGTACCCAGTTCCCCGCCAGCCTGGAGCACAAGGGCCAGACGCTCACCGACCACGACGCCGACGACCGGGAACGCGGCGACACCCGCCGACAGGCACCGCACACCTTCGGCGCCCGCCTGGTCAACGGCATCGTCACCAACTCGGGGGTCGTGCCCGCGGACAAGGACGACACCACGACCGACCTGAAGGTGGCGCTGACCGCGAGGGACCGCAGGGAACTCGCGGCGGTGCCGGTAGGGGGCACGGCCCGCACGATCCATCTCTCGTCCCTCGGCAAGTACCGCGTCCTCGCCGCAAAGGGCCGGGACGGCGACGTGATGATCACCGGGCTCCCGCTGGAGTCGGTGGAGGCCGCCGTCCACCGGCTGGAGGCGGTCGCCGCGATCGTCTTCGGCGCCGCCCTCCTGATCACCGGCTTCGCGGGCGCGCTCTGGGTGCGCTGGTCGCTGCGGCCGCTCAGCCGGGTCGCCGCCACCGCCACCCGGGTCAGCGAACTCCCGCTGGCCAGCGGCGAGGTGGCTCTCCCGCCCCGGGCGCCCGAATCGGACCCGCGCAGCGAGGTGGGCCAGGTCGCCGGCGCCTTCAACCGCATGCTCGGCCATGTCGAGGACGCGCTCACCCACCGGCACGCCAGCGAGGAACGCCTGCGCAGCTTCGCGGCCGACGCCAGCCACGAACTGCGCACCCCGGTCGCGTCGATCCGGGGCCACGCCGAGTTGGCCCTCCTCCACCCGGACCCCGTCCCGCCCAAGGTGACCCGGGCCCTGGAACGCATCGAGGCCGAGTCCGCGCGCATGGGCGTGATGGTCGACGAGATGCTCCTCCTCGCCCGCCTCGACGCGGGCCGCCCCCTCGAACGCCGTCCCGTCGACCTCACCCGCCTGGTCCTCGACGCCATCGCCGACGCCCGGGCCGCGGGTCCCGACCACCGCTGGGCCCTCCAACTCCCCGAGGAACCGGTCACCGTCACCGGCGACGCCCACCGCCTCCAACAGGTGTTGGCCAACTTGTTGGCCAACGCGCGTTTGCACACACCTGTTGGCACGAAGGTGACGGTGTCGGTGGAGACGAGCGCCGAGGCGACTTCCCTGGTGGTCCACGACGACGGCCCGGGCGTCCCGCCGGAGGTCCAGCCGGGCGTCTTCGAACGCTTCACGAGGGCGGACCGCAGACGGACGGAGGGCAGAGGCGGGGGAGCGGGCCTGGGCCTGTCGATCGTGGCGGCGGTGACGGAGGCGCATGGGGGGAGCGTGGGGTTGGAGAGCTGCCCAGGCTCAACAACGTTCACGGTGAAACTCCCGTCCAGGGGGGTTGCTTAGAGGCGCGGGGAACTGCGCGCCCAGCCACAACCGGCCGGCACCCGCCGTACAACCGAAACCTGAACGGCGCTCTCGCGAATCAGTACTTGGTGATGGCCGTAGCCCCACTCACCGTCCCAATGGCGATATGCGGCGCCCGCCCAGGATCGACCCACCTCAAAATCCTCCGCATCGCATCCACCGACACGGACACACAACCGGCGGTAGCCCCACGCCCGTTGACATGCAGAAAGATCCCGGCCCCACGCCCCTTCACGGGCTTGGCGTAGTTGTACCCGATGACAACCCCGTACGAGTACTGCGTCGCATAAGAGATCAACCGCTCCGACTCGGACGCCCGACAGTCACGGGCAAGCGGCTCACTCCACCGGTTGTAGACGCGAGACCGGGTGTCCTCACACCACCAAGAACTCCCGTTCACCCGCCGGTACTTGACCCGGGTCCCACCCGGCGCACCCTTGATCCCGAAGGCGTACGGCAGGTCGTACAACCCGGTGGGAGTCGTGTACGACCCCTGCTTGCGAGCCCGCCCCTCGACGAGCCCCTTCGCCCCGAACCGGGCGACGGCGGAACTGACCTTCATCCACTTCCCGCCCCGCCGCCGTTCCCACCAACTGAGCGTCCCTGACGTGGAGTTGGCGTGCGGAGCCTGAGCGAGGAGCAGCTGACTCCCACCCCCGGTGTCCGCGAGCGACAGGGGCGACGGCTCCACCGCCCGGGCGGGAACCGCACCGAGCAGGAGCAGAAGGGAGGTGAGGGCGACGACACCGGGACGCATGCCTCAGACGCTAGAGCGCGCACCCGGTGACGGCACCTCAGATGGGCCGAACAGGCAACGCGCCGCACCGCTGCGGACATCACCGTGGCCGCCCCGGCCGGCGTTCATCGGGGCGGCCACGGCTGCCTGTCACGTCACTTGGTGAGCGTGCAGGCGGCCAGGGAGTCCAGTCCGGTCGGCTTGGTGCCCTGGCGCCCGATGGCGATCGCGATGCGGTCGATGGTGGAGACGCGCTTGTCCTCCAGCGGGCCGAGGATGGCGTTCTGGACGAAGTTGGCGCCGCCCTGTCCGACGGTGTCGACGAGTCGCTTGTTGGCCTCGGCGATCTGCGTGTCGAGGAGGGCGAGGTTGCGGTCTACCTCGGCCTGCGCCGACGCCGGAACCGCCGGCAGCTGCGACTTCACGTCCGGGCAGGAGATGGTCCCGACCGCACTCGACCCGGCGGCGGTGTCGTCCGTCCCCCCGGCCGCCTGTGTGGCGGCGGCCGTCGCGCTCGGGGTGGCGGTCGCGGTGTCCGTCGCACCGGTCGACCCCGTAGCGCCCGTAGCACCGGCCGCGTTGAGCGTGCAGGTGGCCAGGGAGTCGAGTCCGGTCGGCTTGGTGCCCTGGCGTCCGATGGCGATGGCGATGCGGTCGATGGTGGAGACGCGCTTGTCCTTCAAGGGGCCGAGGATGGCGTTCTGGACGAAGTTGGCGCCGCCCTGTCCGACGGTGTCGACGAGTCGCTTGTTGGCCTCGGCGATCTGCGTGTCGAGCAGGGTGAGGTTGCGGTCTACCTCGGCCTGCGCGGTCGCCGGCACGGCGGGGAGCTGCGACTTCACGTCGGGGCAGGTGATCGTCCCGGGGTCGGACAGCGTCCGGGCGCTCTGCGTGGTGCTGCTCTTGTCCGGCGTCCCGGCAAGAGCGGTGCCGGCGATGACAGCACCGGTGAGGGCCACGGCGGCGGCACCGCCGATGAACACGACGCGACGCTTGTTGTACTTGGGGAGAGCCCTGGACATGCGAATGCCTCACTCGGGTCAGGGGTGAACTGGGGGTGACTCGTGGGGGGAAACGCGGCGCCTGCGTTCGGCGAGAGGTACGGGTAAGCGGTTGCTGGTGTTCAAGGTTGTTCAAGGGTCTTTCAAATTGACGAATCATGCAGAGCTCTGCATAATCATGCATGCGGCACAATGCAGGGACACCACAGCAGGAACCCACGGAACGACGACCCTCGGTCCACGGCCTTTGAGGAGCAGCGCAAGTGAGCAGCAACAGCGGTGACGTACGGCTCTGGGGCGGTCGTTTCGCCGACGGTCCCGCCGAGGCCCTGGCGAAGCTGTCCGCGTCCGTCCACTTCGACTGGCGGCTCGCGCCCTACGACATCGCCGGTTCCCGCGCCCACGCACGCGTGCTGCACAAGGCGAACCTCCTCGACGACGACGAGCTGACCCGCATGCTCGCGGGCCTCGACCAACTGGCGGCGAACGTGGCCGATGGCACCCTGGTCGGCACGATCGCCGACGAGGACGTCCATACGGCCCTGGAACGCGGGCTGTTGGAGATCCTCGGCCCCGACCTCGGCGGCAAACTCCGCGCCGGCCGCTCGCGCAACGACCAGGTCGCCACCCTCTTCCGCATGTACCTGCGGGACCACGCCCGGACGATCGGCGGCCTGATCGCCGAACTCCAGGACGCGCTGATCGGCCTCGCGGAGGCCCACCCCGACGTGGCGATGCCCGGCCGCACCCACCTCCAGCACGCCCAGCCGGTCCTGTTCGCCCACCACGTCCTGGCCCACGTCCAGCCCCTCTCCCGGGACGCGGAGCGGCTGCGCCAGTGGGACGAGCGCACTGCGGTGTCCCCGTACGGCTCGGGCGCGCTGGCCGGTTCCTCCCTGGGCCTGGACCCGGAGTCGGTGGCGAAGGACCTCGGCTTCGAGCACGGCTCGGTCGCGAACTCGATCGACGGCACGGCCTCCCGTGACTTCGTCGCGGAGTTCGCCTTCATCACCGCGATGATCGGCGTGAACCTCTCCCGGATTGCCGAGGAGATCATCATCTGGAACACGAAGGAGTTCTCCTTCGTGACCCTGCACGACGCGTTCTCCACGGGCTCGTCGATCATGCCGCAGAAGAAGAACCCCGACATCGCGGAGCTGGCGCGCGGCAAGTCCGGCCGCCTGATCGGCAACCTGACGGGCCTGATGGCCACGCTCAAGGCGCTCCCGCTCGCCTACAACCGGGACCTCCAGGAGGACAAGGAGCCGGTCTTCGACTCCATCGACCAACTCGAGGTCCTGCTCCCGGCGTTCACCGGCATGATGGCCACCCTGACCATCCACCGCGAGCGTATGGAGGAACTGGCCCCGGCCGGCTTCTCCCTCGCCACCGACATCGCCGAGTGGCTGGTCAGGCAGGGCGTCCCGTTCCGGGTGGCGCACGAGGTCGCCGGCGAGTGCGTCAAGGTCGCGGAGTCCGAGGACATCGAACTGAGCGACCTCACTGACGAACAGTTCGCGAAGATCTCCGCCCACCTCACCCCCGAGGTCCGCACGGTCCTCGACGTCCCCGGCGCCCTGGCCTCCCGCAACGCCCGAGGCGGCACGGCCCCGAGCGCGGTGGCGATCCAACTGGCCGAGGTGAAGCGGGACTTGGCGGTACAGCAGGAGTGGGTGACTGCCAAAGACAAGCGGTAGGGGCAGGTTTTCAGGGGCGCGGGGAACTGCGCGACCAGCCCCCACGCACCCGCACCCGCCAAACAACCGTACAAACCAAATCCTGAGGCGAACGGCATCCCGAGTTACGTTGTCGGCATGCCCTTCGCCCGCCTCACCACCGCCACCACCCCCACCGCCCACCTCGGACTGGGCCTCGCCGCAGTAGGCCGCCCCGGCTACATCAACCTCGGCCGCGACGAAGACCTCGGAGAGACCCGCACCGTAGAAACCCTCCGAGCCCGCACCCACGAACTCCTGGACGCCGCCTACGCGCAGGGCGTCCGCTACTTCGACGCGGCCCGCTCCTACGGCCGCTCGGAGGAGTTCCTCGCCGCGTGGCTGACCGCCCACCCCGACCTCGACGACATCGTGGTCGGCAGCAAATGGGGCTACACCTACACCGCCGACTGGACCACCGACGCCGAGAAGCACGAGGTCAAGGACCACGGCGTCCGGACCTACGACCGTCAGCGCCGCGAAACCGCCGAACTGCTGGGCGACCGCCTCGACCTGTACCAGATCCACTCGGTGACCCCCGACAGCCCGGCCCTCAGCGACAAGGAACTCCACGCGAAACTGGCCGAGTTGGCGGCGACGGGCGTGACCGTCGGCTTCTCGACGAGCGGCCCGGCCCAGGCGGACGCCATCCGCGCCGCCCTCGCCGTGACGGTCGACGGCGAACCTCTCTTCCGCACGGTCCAGTCGACGTACAACGCCCTGGAGACTTCGGCCGGCCCCGCCCTCGCAGAGGCCCACGACGCCGGACTCGCGGTGATCGTCAAGGAGGGCATGGCCAACGGCCGGCTCGCGGGACCGTACGCGCCGGACGCCCTGAAGGCCGTGGCGGAAGAGACGTCCATGGGTGCCGACGCGATCGCCCTGGCCCTGATCCTGCGCGAGCCGTGGGCAGGCGTGGCCCTGTCCGGCGCCGCGACGGTCGCCCAGCTCGCCTCCAACCTGCACGCGGCGGTCGTGGACCTGGACGACGATCAGCTCGCCCGCCTCGCCGCACTCACCGAGGACCCGCACACGTACTGGGAGAAGCGCGGGCAGCTCCCCTGGCACTGAGCGAACCGGACGACCGACCCCGTCCGTGAGGCAGCCACGCCCACCGTGAGACATGAATGTCTCATGTGGGTTATGGTTGTCTCATGGCTCTCGACCGCGACGACGTACTCCGCGCTGCCGCCGCCCTGCTGACCCGCAAGTCCACCGCGACGATGGACGAGGTCGCCAAGGCGGCCGGGATCAGCCGGGCCACCCTGCACCGCCAGTTCGCGGGGCGCGACGCCCTCGTACGGGCGCTGGAGGCGCTCGGCATCGCCGAGTGCGAGGCGGCCCTGGACGCGGCGCGGCTGGACGAGGGCCGTGCCGAGGACGCCGTACGGCGGCTCGTCCGTGAGGCCGAACCGGCCGCCGGTCTGCTCGCCTTCCTCTACACCGAGAACCAGCTGTTCGAGGGCGAGGAGCAGCACGCCGGCTGGGCCAGGATCGACGACCGGATCACCGCCCTGTTCCGGCGCGGCCAGCAGAGCGGTGAGTTCCGTATCGATCTCACGCCCGCCTGGCTCACCGAGGCGCTGTTCGGCCTGCTGGCCTCCGCGGTGTGGCTGGTGCAGAGCGGCAAGGGCGCCCCGAAGGACTTCACGCACATGACCGTCGAGCTGCTGCTCGGCGGCGCACTACGCAGAGACACGACACGGAGAGAGGAATCATGACCAGCACCCTGCAGCCGGCGGCTGTGACGGAGACGGAGAAGCGCCCGGGCCGTTGGCTCGCGCTCTCCGTCCTCGTGCTCGCCGTGCTGCTGGTGGCCGTGGACGCGACCGTCCTGGGCCTGGCAACCCCCTACATCAGCGAGGACTTGAAGCCGTCGGGCACACAACTCCTCTGGATCGGCGACGTCTACTCCTTCGTCATCGCGGGCCTGCTCGTGTCGATGGGCAGCCTCGGCGACCGAATAGGCCGCAAGCGCATCCTGCTCGTCGGGGCCACCGCCTTCGGCGCGATCTCGGTCCTCAACGCCTATGCCACGACACCGGAGTTGATGATCCTGGCCCGGGCGCTGCTCGGTGTCGCGGGCGCGACCCTGATGCCCGCCACCCTCGCCCTGATCCGAAACCTCTTCCACGACCCGCGCGAACGCAGCCTCGCGGTCGGCATCTGGGGCGCAACGGCCTCCGCCGGTACGGCAGTCGGTCCGGTCGCCGGCGGCTTCCTGCTCGAACACTTCTGGTGGGGCTCGGTGTTCCTCATCAACCTGCCGGTGATGGCGGTCCTTGTCCTGGTCGGCATCAAGATGCTCCCGGAGTCGAAGAACCCCGACCCGGGGCCCTGGGACATGATCAGCGTCGTACTGTCCCTGGTGGGTGTGATCGGTGTCGTCTACGCGGTCAAGGAGGCCGCGACCCACGGCTTCGAGTGGCCCGCACTCGCGGTGGGCGCACTGGGCGCGGCGGCCCTGTACTGGTTCGTCCGCCGCCAACTCACGCTACCCGCACCGCTGTTGGACATGCGCCTGTTCCGCAACCGGGGCTTCAGCGCGGCCGTCCTGGCCGACCTGCTGACCATCCTCGGCCTGTCCGGACTGGTGTTCTTCCTCTCCCAGTACCTGCAACTGGTCCAGGGCAGGGGCCCGTTCGAGGCGGGCCTGGCCGAAATCCCCGCCGCGGTGGGCGCGGTGGCGGCCGGCCTGATCGCCGGCCGGACGGCCCGCCGTTTCTCGGTCCGCGCGGTGGTGGCGGGCGGCCTCGCGGCCGTCGGCCTGGCACTCGCCGTCCTGACGACCCTCGACCAGTCGACCGGCTACCCGCTCCTCGGCGCCGCCCTGCTGGTGGTCGGCGTAGGCGCCAGCTTCTCCTTCACGGTGACGGCCGACGTCATCCTCTCCTCCGTACCGAAGGAACAGGCGGGCGCCGCATCAGCGGTCTCGGAAACGGCCTACGAACTCGGCGCGGCCCTCGGCATCGCGGTCCTGGGCTCGATCGTGACGGGTGTCTACCGGGGCTTCGGATCTCCGGCGGGCACACCGAGCGCCGCCCACGAGTCGTTGGGCGGCGCGGTGGAAGCGGCGGGCGCCATGCCGACCCAGGCGGCCCAGAAAATGCTGACGTCGGCGAGAGAGGCTTTCGTCAACGGCCTCAGCGTGGCGTCGGCGGTAGGCGCAACGGTCTTGCTGCTAACGGCAGTTGCGGCATGGTTCATGCTTCGAAACCAACGGCTGGAGAGCGCCCCGTAAGGGGCGCGGGGCTGTGTCGATTTGCGGCTCCGCCGCGCGGGCGCGACCAGCCCCCACTCACCCGCACTCAAAAACGAACCTCTACGCGGCTTTCGCCTTAGTCGCGTACATGTCCACGTACTCCTGCCCCGACAACCGCATGACCTCAGCCATCACGGAGTCCGTCACGGCCCGCAGCACATACCGATCCCGGTCCATCCCCTCGTACCGGGAGAACTCCATCGCCTCACCGAACCGAACGGTGACCCGCCCAGGGCGGGGAATCCCCGCACCCCCGGGCTGCAACTTGTCCGTACCGATCATCGCGAACGGAACAACCGGCGCGCCCGTCATCATCGTGAGCCGGGCGATGCCGGTGCGGCCCCGGTACAGCCGCCCGTCGGGCGACCGCGTGCCCTCGGGGTAGATCCCGAAGACCTTGCCCTCCTCCAGCACACGCCGCCCGGTCATCAGCGCGGCGACGCCGCCATTGGCACCGTCCCGGTCGACCGGGATCATGCCGACGCCGGTGAAGAACCAGGCCATGAGGCGGCCCTTGAACCCCTTGCCGGTGACGTACTCGTCCTTGCCGATGAAGAACACCTGCCGGTCGCAGACCAGCGGAAGGATCATCGAGTCGATGAACGTGAGGTGGTTGCCGGCCAGGATCACCGGGCCGTCACCGGGGATGTGCTCCGCGCCCTCCACACGTGTGCGGAACATCAGGCGCATGATCGGTCCGAGCACTGCCTTGATGAGCACGAAGCGGGACAACGGGCCCTCCGGTGTCAAGGGGTCGATATAAAACTGTGCAGGTGAGGACGATACTCGCGGTGCGACGCGTATTGCACATCGGGTTCACCGAGGTCTTACGCAGTGTTGACGCACGTTTACCTGCGGTGTCGCTCCGGAGTCGCCCCGTAACCGGGCCGCCATGTTGTGACTCATCTCGCGTTCCTTGCTGAGGCCGTGTCAAACCTGTCCGTCCGTGCGACATCCAGCGTCACACCCGTGTTCCGGCCGGGGTCTCCCGTTCGTCATGTACGCGCACCTACGATCGGCGCGCACCGACGGGGCGACGCCAGGAGGTTTCATGGACACGCAGGGAACGCAGGGGCCGAACGAGCGGGCAGGCGGAACGGGACGACGGGCACTCCTCGGTGCGGCCGTGCTCGGTGCGGGAGTGGCCGCACTGGGACCGGCGGGCACGGCGAGAGCCGCCGAGGCCTCGACGGCCCGTCACGGCGGTGGTCTCAAGGACCTGCCCAAGCCGGCCATCGTCGGGCACCGGGGCACCAGCGGCTACCGTCCGGAGCACACCTTCGGTTCGTACAACCTGGCCCTCGACCTGGGTGCCGACATCGTCGAGGCGGGTGACCTGGTCCCCACCAAGGACGGTCACCTGGTCTGCCGGCACGAGCCGGAGATCGGCGGCACGACGAACGTCGCCGACCACCCCGAGTTCGCGAGCCGCAAGACCACCAAGCTGCTCGACGGTGTCTCCACGACCGGCTGGTTCACCGAGGACTTCACGCTCGCCGAGCTGAAGACCCTGCGCGCGATCGAGCGCATTCCGGCCAACCGCCCGCACAACACGCTCTACAACGGCCGCTGGGAGATCCCGACCTTCGAGGAGGTCCTCAAGTGGCAGGACGAGCAGACCCGTAAGCGCGGCAAGCAGGTCTGGATCTACCCCGAGATGAAGCACCCCACCTACTTCCGCAAGCGCGGCTTCGACATGGAGAAGCTGCTCTCCTCGGCCCTGCGCAAGCACGGCAAGGACAAGCGGAACTCGCCGGTCCTCATCCAGTCCTTCGAGCCGACCAGCATCCAGAAGATCAGCAAGCTGGTGCGCAACAACCTCGTCGTGCTGCTGTCCGGCACGGGCACCCGCCCCTTCGACTTCGTCGACCTGGGCGACCCGCGCACGGTCGACGACCTGGTCACCCCCAAGGGCCTCGCCGAGATCGCGACGTACGCGCAGGGCCTGGGCCCGACGCTCGACCTGATCATCACGAAGAACGCCGACGGCAGCCTGAACAAGGAGACCACCCTGGTCGCCGACGCGCACAAGGTCGGCCTGATCCTGCACCCCTACACCATGCGCAACGAGAACCCCTTCCTGCCGCTGGAGTACCGCAAGGGCACCGCCGTCGACGCCTACGGCGACGCGTTCGGCGCCTTCAAGCGCTACTTCGCCACCGGCATCGACGGTGTCTTCACCGACAACGCCGACACCGGCCTGCTGGCCCGCGCGGACTTCGTCAACGGCTGAGCCCCGCGCCCCGTTGGAGTGACAGACGGCCGCCCCGGCAACCTTGTGCCGGGGCGGCCACGTCGTGCCGCATATGACACACCAACTCGTCGCCACCCTGCGCCCACTGCTCGCCGCCGAGGCCTCCGCCGAGGCATATGCCTCCGGAACCGAACCGGCCGACCTCGAACAGGCCGTCTGGCTCCGCCTCCTGGAGCGCCTCGACGCCTCCGGCCCACCGGTCGACCCCCAGCGCTGGCTCCGCCGCGCGGTCCGCTCGGAGTCCCGCCGCACCCGCCGCACGGCCCGCATCGAGCAGTCGTACGGCGATGATCCCGTCGAGGACACCGAGCGCGGCCCCGAGCAGTCCGCGCTCACGGCGGCGCGGCACCGCGCGCTGCACGACGCGGTGCGCCGACTGCCGGGTCGCTGCCCGCGTCTGATGGAGGCGCTGCTGTCGCCCAAGGACCTCACCTACCGCGAGATCGCGGGGGAGTTGGGTATCTCACAGGGCAGTCTCGGCCCGGAACGTTCCAGATGTCTGGGATGTCTTCGCCGATTGCTGACGCCGGAGGTTGCGGCCCGCGAAGCGCGGGGATAGGAGTGAGAACCACATGGCGATCAGGTGAGCGGGAGGCGTGCGCACATGGGCATGAGTGTGACCATCTCGGTGGCGACCGAGCAGGACGCGGAGCAGATCTTCAGGCTGCAGTACCTGTGCTTCCAGAGCGAGGCGGCGCTGTACGGCAACTACCGCATCGACCCGCTGGTCCAGAGCCTCGACTCGGTCCGGGCCGAGCTCGGCTCCGACTGCGTGTTCGTGGCCCGGCTGGGCGAGGAGGTGGTCGGCTCGGTCCGCGGCACGGTGACGGAGGACGGCGCCGCCGCCATCGGCAAACTCTGCGTCCACCCGCGCCTCCAGGGTCACGGCATCGGCGCCCGCCTCCTCCGCGCGGCCGAGTCGGCCCTCGCCGAGGAGCGCGGCGCCAAGAAGTTCCGCCTCCACACCGGCCACCGCAGCGAGGGCAACCTCCGCCTGTACCGCCGCGTCGGCTACGAGACCGTAGGCACCTCCCAGGGCGACGACGGCGTACCGATGATCGTCCTGGAGAAGCCGGTCGAGGCCTACGTCGCTACTGCGTGACCGCTACTGATTGACGGCGTCCCGGTTCTTCCGGAGCCAGTAGAGCGCCGAGAGCGGCAGCAGCACGGGGATGAAGACGTACCCCGCGCCGTAGTACGACCAGACCGTCGCGTCCGGGAACGCCGAGCTGTCGATCACGGTCAGCGTGCCGACGATCAGGACACCCGCGAGTTCGGCGGCGCAGCACGCCTGTGCCGCCCTGCGGGCCTTCTCGCCACCGCGGATCAGGGAGTACGTGATGAAGCCGTACACCACACCCGCGACGGCCGACAGGGAGTAGGCGAGCGGGGCCCGGTCGAACTCGGTGGCGATCTGGTAGACGGAGCGCGAGACCGCGCCGACGACCATCACGCCGTAGAACCAGACGAGCAGCATGCCGGGCCCGCTGATGAGCCGCTTGGGCTTCTCTTCCGCGGTGTTGTCTTCCACGGTGGTCATCTCAGCTTCCCCAGATGTCGTAGAGCCGGACTTCGAGCACGGCCAGGACCACGGCGCCGGCCGCGACCGTCGCCGTGCCCCAGCGGGTGCGCTCCGCCAGGGACATGAAGCCCGCCGCGGGGACCGCCGCGAACGCGCCCAGGAGGTACGCCACGAAGATCGCCGTGCCCTGCTCCGCCTTCTCGCCGCGCGCCAACTGCACGATGCCGACCACCAGTTGGACCGTGGCCAGCAGGGTGACCACGGCCATTCCGATGAAGTGCCAGTCCTTCGTCGACTGGTCGCGGTAGGCCGCCCACCCGGTCCAGGCGGCGAGCAGCAGCGCGGCGACACCGATCGCCAGCGTCAGGGCATCAAGCATGCGGCGACCCTATTACGGGCCAAAAGACCCGGTGACCGTAGGGTCGGGAACATGAAGATCCATGCTGAGGCCCTCCTGTTCGACAACGACGGCACGCTCGTCTCCTCCCTCGAATCCGTGCGCAGGTGCTGGACGCGCTGGGCGGCGGAGTTCGAGATCACCGCGGAGGACTTCGCCCGGGTCGAACTGCACGGGCGGACCGCCGTGGAGATAGCCGCCGACCTCCTGCCCGCCGACGTCGTCCCCGCGGCGGTCGCACGGATCGAGGCGCTGGAGGTCGAGGACGTGGCCAACGGGGGTGCCGTGCTGCTGCCCGGCACGCGAGACTTCCTCGACTCGCTGCCCGCCGACCGCTGGGCCGTCGTCACCTCCGCCACCCGCCGGCTCGCCGAGGCCCGGCTCGCGCACGCCGGCATCCTCCCCAAGACCCTCGTGGTCGCCGAGGACGTCACGCGCGGCAAGCCCGACCCCGAGCCCTACCTCCTCGCCGCCCGTCAGCTCGGTGTCGACCCGGCCCGCTGTGTCGTCTTCGAGGACGCCCCGGCGGGACTCCGGGCGGGCCGCGCGGCCGGAATGATCACCGTGGCATTGGCCACAACCCACCAGGCCCACGAGCTGGACGCCGACCTTGTTGTGAGTGACCTGTCAGCGTTGTCCGCGCTGGTCAGCGACGGGGGAGTGGAGGTCTCCGCGCGCGGCTGACAGGCGTCCGCCGCTGTCCGGCATACGGACAGCGGCACTTTGTCAGGACCGTACGTCTGCTTTACTGATTCCATGACCACGACGAGCAGCCGCACCCTTGCGACCGAGGCGACCCTGACGCCCGGTGCTCGCTGTATGTGTCGAATGTGCGCCTTCTAGAGGGCCCCCGCACCACCCCCGGGCCACCCGCCCCAGCCTCGCGCCCCGAAGCGAGCCGCCGTGGCACGTCCATGCGCTGAACGCCGTGCGACTCCGCCGCCCCACGCACATTTCCCCCCTCGTACCAGGGCACACCCACGCCCTCGTACTCGACAGTCATGGAACCCCAGTGATCACCACATCGGGCCTGACCAAGGTCTACCGCTCGCGCGGCCGTGAGGTCACCGCCCTCGACGGCGTCGACCTCCACGTCCGCGAAGGCGAGGTGTACGGCGTCATCGGCCAGTCCGGCGCCGGCAAGTCCTCGCTCATCCGCTGCGTCAACCTGCTGGAGAGGCCCACCGCCGGCACGGTCACCGTCGACGGGCAGGACCTCACCGCCCTCGCCGGGCGCGGACCGCGTGCCGGACGGGAACTCCGGCAGGCGCGCAGCCGTATCGGCATGGTCTTCCAGCACTTCAACCTGCTCTCCTCGCGGACCGTGCAGGACAACGTCGAGCTGCCGCTCGAAATCCTCGGCAAGTCGGGGAAGGAACGGTCCGCCAAGGCCCTCGAACTCCTCGACCTCGTCGGGCTCGGCGACAAGGCGAAGGCCTACCCGGCCCAGCTCTCCGGCGGTCAGAAGCAGCGCGTCGGCATCGCCCGCGCGCTGGCCGGCGACCCCAAGGTGCTGCTCTCCGACGAGGCCACCAGCGCCCTCGACCCGGAGACCACCCGCTCGATCCTCCAGCTGCTGCGCGACCTGAACCGGCAACTGGGCCTGACCGTCCTGCTCATCACCCACGAGATGGACGTCGTCAAGTCGGTCTGCGACTCGGCCGCGCTGATGCAGCACGGGCGCATCGTCGAGGCCGGGACGGTGAGCGAACTGCTCGCCACTCCCGGCTCCGAGCTGGCCTCCGCGCTCTTCCCGGTCAGCGGCGAGGCGGGCGGCGCGGAACGGACCGTCGTCGACGTCACCTTCCACGGCGAGGCCGCCACCCAGCCCGTGATCTCCCAGCTCTCGCGCACCTACAACATCGACATCTCGATCCTCGGCGCCGCCATCGACACCGTCAGCGGACTCCAGGTCGGCCGCATGCGCATCGAACTGCCCGGCCGCTACGAGGACAACGTCGTGCCGATCGGCTTCCTGCGCGAACAGGGCCTCCAGATCGACGTGTTGGGCCAGGAGCCCGTACTGCTGAAGGAAGGTGCCAAGTGAGCTGGTCCGAGATGCAGCCCCTGCTGTCCCAGGCGTGTTGGGACACGCTCTACATGGTCGGCTGGTCCACGGTCATCGCCGTCGTCGGCGGACTCCCGCTCGGCATCCTGCTGGTCCTGACCGACCGCGGCGGACTGCTCCAGAACGTGGCCGCCAACAAGGTCATAGGGCAGATCGTGAACGTGGCCCGCTCGCTGCCGTTCATCATCCTCATGGTCGCGCTGATGAACTTCACCCGGACCATCACGGGCACGACCATCGGCCGCGAGGCCGCGATCGTGCCGCTCGCGATCGGTGCGATCCCCTTCTTCGCGCGCCTCGTTGAGACGGCTGTCCGCGAAGTGGACGGCGGGCTCGTCGAGGCCGTGCAGTCGATGGGCGGCAACACCTGGACGATCGTGCGCAAGGTCCTCGTACCGGAGTCCCTGCCCTCGCTGATCTCCAGCACCACCACCACGATCGTCGCGCTCATCGGCTACTCCGCGATGGCCGGCACGGTCGGCGCGGGCGGCCTCGGCGACATCGCCATCCGCTACGGCTACCAGCGCTTCGAGACCCAGCTGATGTGGATCACCGTGGCGATCCTCGCGGTCGTCATCTCCCTCATCCAGTTCGCCGGCGACTACGCGGCCCGCTCCGTGCACCGGCGCGGCGGACGCTCGGGACCCGCGCCGAGGCTCCGGCTGCTGAAAGCCGCGTAGGCCCACCCCTCCACAGACTCCCCGCACCACCCACCGCGGGGTCGTAGTACGCGACACCCTTCAGGAAAGGCACTTTTCGTGCGTAACACCGCAAAGCTCACCACCGCCGTCCTCGCCGCCGGAGCGCTCACCTTCGCGCTCTCCGCCTGCGGCTCGGACAAGGGCTCCTCCTCGGCCTCCGACTACAGCGGACCGCTGGTCGTCGCCGCGAGCCCCACCCCGCACGCCGAGATCCTCGACTACGTCAAGGACCACCTGGCGAAGAAGGCCGGACTCGACCTGGAGGTCAAGGAGTTCACCGACTACGTCACGCCGAACACGGCGACCGAGGACGGCTCGGTGGGCGCCAACTACTTCCAGAACCAGCCGTACCTCGACGACTTCAACAAGAAGAACGGCACCCACATCGTGCCCGTCGTCACGGTCCACCTGGAGCCGCTCGGCCTCTACTCCCACAAGGTGAAGAGCGCCGACGCCCTGAAGAGCGGCGCGACGATCGCGGTTCCGAACGACAGCGTCAACGAGGCCCGCGCCCTCAAGCTGCTCGCGGCGAACAAGCTGATCACCCTCAAGGCCGGTGTCGGCAACGAGGCGACCCCCGCGGACATCACCGACAACCCCAAGAAGCTCAAGTTCAAGGAGCTGGAGGCGGCCCAGACCCCGCGCTCCCTGGACGACGTCGACGCGGCCGTCATCAACGGCAACTACGCCATCTCCTCCGGCCTGAAGCCCGCCAAGGACGCCATTGTCCTGGAGTCCGCGACGAACAACCCCTACGGCAACTTCCTCGCCGTGAAGAAGGGCAACGAGAAGGACCCGCGCGTCAAGAAGCTCGCGAAGCTGCTGACCTCGCCCGAGGTGAAGAAGTTCATCGAGGACAAGTACGCCGGTTCGGTCATCCCGTCCTTCTGAGGCGTCTTGTAGACAACTCGCCGCGACTCACGGGGTCCACTCACTCACCATGTGTGGACCCCGTGGTGCGGTTCCCCGCTTTCATGCTGCATGCTGGGCAGTTCAGGTTGCCCTGAACATTTTCCAAAGGTTACGGAGTGGCGCATGACTAGCACCTTCCCCAACATCTCCATCAGCACGGAGCGGTTGGTGCTGCGGCCCCTCGACGAGGACGATGTGCAGGCCCTGGCCGAGATGATGAACGACGATCAGGTCGCGGCCTGGACCGACGTGCCCCAGCCGTTCACCGTCGCCGGCGCCCGCGAGTGGATCACCAACTACGCGCCCGCCGAACGGACTTCGGGCCGCGGCCTCGACCTCGCCGTCACCGAGTTCCTCACCCAACGGCTCGTCGGCATCGTCCAGTTGACCAAGACCGACTGGCATGTCCGGTCCACCGAGCTGTCGTACATCATCGCGCCCTGGGCCCGCGGCGAGGGCTACGCCTCCGAAGCCGCCCTCGCCACCGCCCAATGGCTGTTCGGGGACCAGAAGCTGGAGCGCATCGAACTGCGCACCGCCGCCGACAACACCGCCTCCCAGCAGGTGGCCCAGAAGATCGGCTGCATCAGCGAGGGCGTCCTGCGGGGCGCCTGCATAGCGCACGTCCACGCCGACGACGGCACCTGGATCGACGTCCGCACCGACTTCATCGTCTGGAGCCTCCTCCCGGAGGACCTGGAGGGCACGGCGGAGCAGCTCGCCGACATCGACGGTTTCACGTCACTCGCCGACTGGAACTGATTCCGGCGGGTACGACCACGGGAGCACCGCCCAGCCGCACCAGGTACCCTCACGGTGCCCGCGTACGGGCCGCTTCCCCCGACGACCTGCGATGTACCCCTGGAGACTGACGACGATGGCCGACCGCGTCACGGTGATCGGCTGGGACGGCTCTCCGCTGACAGCTGCGGCACGCTCCGCCCTGAGCGCCGCCACCCTGGTGGCCGGCGCGCCCCACCATCTGGAGCTCCCCGAAGTACCGGCGCGCGCCGAACGCATCCGCCTCGGCAGCGTGGCCCTCGCCGCCCGCCGTATCGCCGGCGTCCGCGGCACCGCGGTGGTGTTCGCCGACGGGGACCCGGGCTTCTTCGGAGTCGTACGGACCCTGCGCGCACCCGAGTTCGGCCTGGAGGTGGAGGTCGTCCCGGCCGTCTCCTCAGTGGCCGCGGCCTTCGCCCGCGCCGGGATGCCGTGGGACGACGCACAAGTGGTCGTCGCACACAGACGCACCCTGCGACGCGCGGTGAATGTGTGCCGGGCCCACACGAAGGTCGCCGTCCTCACCTCACCGGGCGCCGGCCCCGCCGAACTCGGCCTGCTGCTGGAGGGCGTCCACCGCACCTTCGTCATCTGCGAGGAACTGGGCACCGAGCACGAACAGGTCACCGTCCTCACCTCCGACAAGGCCGCCGACCGCACCTGGCGCGACCCCAACGTCGTCATCGTCCTCGGCGGTCCGGTCGGCCGCGCCGTCACGACCGGCCCGGGCGAGGGCTGGATCGCCGGCCGCGACCCGGCCGCCGTCTCCCGCGGCTGGACCCTCCCCGCCGAGGCCTACGTCGGTGAGCTCGGCGAGGGCGAGACGGAACTGCTCCGGGCCGCCCAACTCGCCCGCCTCGGCCCGCGCGTCGGAGACCTCGTGTGGGACATCGGCTGCGGCAGCGGCGCCTTCGCCATCGAGGCGGCCCGCGCCGGAGCCGCCGTCATCGCCGTCGACCGCGACGCCCAGGCCTGCGCCCGCACCGACTCCGCGGCCCGCAGCTTCGGCGTGCACCTCCAGATCGTGAAGGGCGACGCCCCGCACATCCTGGAGAACCTCCCCGAACCCGACGTGGTACGCGTCGGCGGCGGGGGAGTGGCCGTCGTCTCCGCGGTCGCCGACCGGCGCCCGCAGCGCATCGTGGCGCACGCGTCCACCCGCGACGAGGCCGAACTCGTCGGCCGTGACCTCACGGAGCACGGCTACCACGTGGAGTGCGCCCTCCTCCAGTCCGTCGAACTCGACACCAGGGCCTGGACGGAGACGGAACGGAGCGTCGCGTTCCTGCTCAGCGGCCTCCTTCCGGAGCGCGTTTCGTGACCCCGCGAACCGTCCCCGTGATCCTGTTGTCGTACTGCGCGCGGTAGGCTGGCGGACCGTTGTACCGCACAGGGTGGACCGGCGCTTCGTTCGCCAATGTCCGGAAAACCCGCCCGTTTTGGGGTGTGTGTGGTACAGCGGAACCGGAGGACGCGCAACGTGGCGCAGTCCACAGCGGGCCGTCGCGGATCAAGCTGCCGTGACGGCGCAACGGCCGCGACAATGCCAGTGAATGGCTTTGTCGTCTAAATGGCTTTGTCGCTTTTTGGCGTCGGGTCGTTCGTGCCGCTGGACACGCACGCTCGTTCTCCACTGCGGGGCGGTCGGTGCGCCGTTCCCGGTGAGCGGGTCGTAGAAGCACTAACCGATGGGCGAGGGGTACGCATGACCGACACCGGCCAGGTCCCGGCCGAGGGGTTGCCGGAGAACGCAGGCATGGTGGAACAGCCGAGCGTTCCCGCACACGGCGCGTACACCTACCTCTCCGAGACCACCGCAGAGGACGAGGACCTGTTGCTGCTCCCGGGCGCCCAGGGCGCCTGGGGCAACGAGGTCCCGCCCCCCGTCCCCGAGCCGGTCGTCGAGACCGTCCAGGAGCCCGCTCCGCTCGAGCCCGCCGCGTACGAACCCGCGGCGTACGAGCCGGGTGCGCACGAGACGGCTCCGCACGGGCAGGGTCCGCACGACTCGGCCCGGCACGACTCGCCCCTGCACGAGCCCGGTCCGCACGAGACGGCGGGCCGCGACAGCGGCTCCGTCGACCTCGGCGCCGTCCGGCTCGCCGAACAGCCGCCCGCGCCGGTCACCCCGCGCCGCCCGCTGCACCTCGGCCCGCCGCTCCCCGACACCTCCGCGAGCCCGGTCCGCTCCCTCGCCGACCGCGGCCCCGCCGGCGCGCCGGTACGGCAGTCAGGGCCGCAGGCGATCAGTCCCGAGTACCTCGACGCACCCCAGCTCCGCGACCTGCCCCCGCAGGGCGCGGCCCCCTGGGGCGCCCACTCCTCGGTCGCCGCAGGGGTGCGAACCGCCGAAACGGTTGCTCCGGCACCGGTGGCCGAACCGGCCCCGGAGCCCGCCGACCCGGCCCAGGCCGCGATGGCGCGGCTCGCCACCGAAGCGGTGAACGGGACGGTCGCCACGGCCGTGGACACCGCGCTCACCCAGGCTCCCGAGCCGGGCCCGGGCCCGGCACAGGCCCCCGACGCGGGCGAGGCCTGGCAGGGGCACGGTCAGCTGTACGCGGTGGAGACGGCGGTGGCTACGGCCTCCGCAGTGGAGTCCTCGGCCTCCTCCGCTTCTTCGGTCCACGCGAGCACGGAGAGCTCTGAGCCTGTCGGTCTGCCTGAGGTGGGCCAACTGCCGGAGGGCGCTGAGGTGTTGAGCGCCGGGTCGGTGCCGGGGGCGGCCGGAGAGGCCGTAGAAACCGGGTTCGTCGCAGCGAACGATCAGGGTGTTGAGGCCGAGGTGGCTCACGGCGGCGGGGGGAACCCGGACGCCATGCCCGTGCCGGACGGCAACCCCGTTTCCGAAGCCGCGCAGACCCCCGAGGGCGCGTTCGTCGTCCCCCCGGCCCCGGAAGCCGTGGCCGCTGCGGAGCCGAGCCACGCGGAGGGGGACCAGGGGTTCGAACCCGTTCAGGTCCCGGAGGCCGCTCCCGTCGACGAGGTCGACGAGGTCGGCGAGGTCCAGGTCCAAGACGCCGGGCCAACTGCCCCTGTTCCTACGGCAGTCGAGACCCCGCTCACCCCCGACGCCGAGCCCCTGGCCCCCGCCCCGGACACCGAGCACCCCGCACCCACGGCCGACGACTCGGCTCCCCTGGCCGAGGCGGTCCCGGTCCCGGTCCCAGCGCCGGTCCTGGACGAGGCACACCCCGACACTGCGGTCACGCCCGTCGCGGAGGCCGTTCCCACTCCAGTCGCCGAAGACTCACCCGCCTTCCTCGGCGCGACCCCGGAAGCCTCGGTTCTCCAGCCCGCCGCCGTACCGGACGAGCAGTTCGTGGCCGAGGCGGAGCCCGCACTCGTGCCGCAGCCGACCACGGCCGAGGACCACGGAGCGGAAGCCGCCGCCCCCCACGGCCCGCTCTCCACCGAGCAGCCCCCAACCCCGGAGCCCCTCGCCGCCGCCCCGCAGACACCCCCGGTCGGTCCCGAAGACGCGTCCCTCGCTCAACCCGCCACCCCCGAAGCCGAGTTCGTCGAGTTCGCCGAGGTGCCGCAGGCCGTCCCGGCGGGCCCGAACCCCGACGACTCGCTCGGCCGCTTCGTGCCGGTGGAGGGCTCCGTGCCCACCACCCCGCACCTCGCACCGACCCCGCCGCACCCCCTCACCCTCCCCACGGAGGACCCGTCGGGCGGCGCGGAAGCCTTCGCCACCGTCCCCGGCCCCCGAGAGACCGATGCCGACGGTGAACCCGAACTCGTACAGCACGCGGACGACCTGGACACCCGGGCCGCCGATCAGGAAGAAGAGAGCACGGCCGCAGTGGAAGAAGTACGAGAGTCCACCGGCCCCGCCGCACCCGCCTACGACGACGCCGAGCGCGAGGCCGTGCTGAAGGTGATGCGCGAGCGCCGTGACATCCGCAACGGCTTCCGCGGCGACCCGATCCCGCACGACGTGCTGCTGCGTGTGCTGGAGGCGGCGCACACGGCGCCGTCCGTCGGGCACTCCCAGCCGTGGGACTTCGTGGTCATCCGTTCCGCCGACACCCGCCGCAACATGCACGAACTGGCCCAGAGCCAGCGCGAGGCGTACGCCAAGTCGCTGCCCAAGGGCCGGGCGAAGCAGTTCAAGGAACTGAAGATCGAGGCGATCCTCGACACCCCGGTGAACATCGTCGTCACCGCCGACCCGACCCGTGGCGGCCGGCACACCCTCGGCCGCCACACGCAGCCGCAGATGGCGCCGTACTCCGCCGCCCTCGCCGTCGAGAACCTCTGGCTCGCGGCGCGCGCCGAGGGCCTGGGGGTCGGCTGGGTCAGCTTCTTCGACGAGCGCGAGATGGTCCGCGCGCTCGGTCTGCCGGAGCACCTGGAGGTCATCGCGTACCTCTGCGTCGGCTACGTCGACGAGTTCCCGGACGAGCCCGAGCTGATGCAGGCCGGCTGGTCCAAGCGCCGCCCGCTGTCGTGGGTCGTGCACGAGGAGACGTACGGCCGCCGCGCCCTGCCCGGCGAGGACCCGCACGACCTGCTCGCGGAGACCGTCGCCGGGATCCGTCCGCTGGACGCGAAGGCGCTCGGCGAGGCGTGGGAGCGGCAGAAGCGGATGACGAAGCCGCCGGGCTCGCTCGGCATGCTGGAGATCATCTCCGCGCAGTTGTCCGGTCTTTCGCGGCAGTGCCCGCCGCCGATCCCGGAGCCCGCGGCCGTCGCGATCTTCGCGGGCGACCACGGTGTGCACGCGCAGGGCGTCACCCCCTGGCCGCAGGAGGTCACGGCCCAGATGGTCGCCAACTTCCTTGGCGGCGGCGCCGTTTGCAACGCCTTCGCGAGCCAGGTGGGCGCCGAGGTGTGCGTGGTGGATGTGGGCGTGGCATCCGAACTGCCCGCCACCCCCGGCCTGTTGCCCCGCAAGGTCCGGGCCGGAACGTCCGACATGACGACCGGTCCCGCGATGTCCCGCGAGGAGGCCAAGCAGGCCATCGAAGTGGGCATCGAGACGGCCCGCGACCTGGTGGCGGCCGGCAACAGGGCTTTGCTCACAGGGGAGATGGGCATCGCGAACACCACCGCGTCCGCCGCCCTGATCTCGGTGTTCACGGACACCGACCCCGCCGACGTCACCGGCCGGGGCACCGGCATCAACGACGAGACCCTGGCCCGCAAGACGGAGGTCGTGCGCCGCGCGATCGAACTCCACCAGCCGGACCCCGCCGACCCCATCGGTGTCCTCGCCGCGATCGGCGGCTTCGAGCACGCGGCCATGGTCGGCCTGCTGCTCGGCGGCGCCTCCCTGCGTACGCCGGTGATCCTGGACGGCGTCAGCGCCGGCGCCGCGGCCCTCGTGGCCCGTGCCATCGCCCCCGAGGTCCTCGCGGCCTGCATCGCGGGCCACCGCAGCGCCGAACCGGGTCACGTCGCCGCCCTCAACAAGCTCGGGCTGCGCCCCCTGGTCGACCTCGACCTCCGCCTCGGCGAGGGCACGGGCGCGCTGCTGGCCCTGCCGCTGGTGCAGAGCACGGCGCGGGCGATGCACGAGGTGGCGACGTTCGATTCGGCAGGTGTGACCGAGAAGTAGGCGCCCGCACGGGGCTGTGGCGGCTCAGCCAGTGGACCGGCTGAGCCGCCACAGCCCCCTGCCCGTAAAATCTGCACGTCAGGGCCACCGCACGCCGTACAGCACGCCGGGCAACCCGCCGTACAAGAGGAGCCGCACCCTCATGGCCGAAAACCCCGCCTACCCCGTAGGCCTCCGCCTCACCGGCCGCAGGGTCGTAGTCCTCGGCGGCGGCCAGGTCGCCCAGCGCCGCCTGCCGGCGCTGATCGCGGCGGGCGCGGACATCACGCTCGTATCCCCCGAGGCGACCCCGTCCGTCGAGGCGATGGCGGACGCGGGCGAGATCACCTGGGAGCGCCGCCCGTACGCGGAAGGCGACCTCGCGAACGCCTGGTACGCCCTCATCGCCACCACCTCCCCCGAGGCCAACACCGCCGCCTCCGCCGAGGCGGAGGCGAACCGCGTCTGGTGCGTCCGCGCGGACGACGCCGACCAGGCGACCGCCTGGACCCCGGCGACCGGCCACAGCGAGGGCGTCACCGTCGCCGTACTCACCACGGACGCGCGCGGCCGGGACCCCCGCCACACCGCCGCGATCCGCGACGCGGTGGTGGCAGGCCTGCGCGACGGCACGCTTGTCGCCCCCCACCACCGCACCCGCACCCCCGGCGTCGCCCTCGTCGGCGGCGGCCCCGGCGACCCGGACCTCATCACGGTCCGCGGCCGGCGCCTCCTCGCCGAGGCCGACGTCGTCATCGCCGACCGCCTCGGCCCCCGCGACCTCCTCGCCGAACTCCCCCCGCACGTCGAGGTGATCGACGCGGCGAAGATCCCGTACGGCCGCTACATGGCCCAGGAGGCCATCAACAACGCGCTGATCGAACACGCCAAGCAGGGCAAGTCGGTCGTACGGCTGAAGGGTGGCGACCCCTACGTCTACGGCCGTGGCATGGAGGAGGTCCAGGCGCTCGCCGAGGCCGGCATCCCGTGCACGGTCGTGCCCGGCATCTCCAGCTCGATCTCGGTACCGGGCGCGGCCGGTATCCCGGTCACCCATCGCGGAGTCGCACACGAGTTCACGGTGGTCAGCGGCCATGTCGCCCCTGACGACGAACGCTCCCTGGTCGACTGGCCGTCCCTCGCGAAGCTCACCGGCACGCTGGTGGTCCTCATGGGCGTCGACAAGATCGGGAAGATCGCCGAGACCCTGATCGCGCACGGCAAACCGGCCGACACCCCGGTCGCCCTGGTCCAGGAGGGCACCACGGCCGCCCAGCGCCGGGTGGACGCGACCCTCGCGACGGTCGGCGAGACAGCACGCGCACAGGACGTGAAGCCGCCCGCGGTGATCGTCATCGGCGCCGTCGTCACCGTGGGCCCCGAGGCGCTCGCGTAACCCCGGGTAACACAACCCGTTCCCAGCCGTTGGCACGACACCCAGGACAAGGCAGTATCACCCTGTGGCCGATCTCATCACCGTTGAGGATCCCGACGACCCGCGCCTGCGTGATTACACGGGCCTGACCGACGTAGAGCTGCGCCGCAAGCGCGAACCGGCCGAGGGCCTGTTCATCGCCGAGGGCGAGAAGGTCATCAGACGGGCCAAGGACGCGGGCTACGAGATGCGCTCGATGCTGCTGTCCGCGAAGTGGGTCGACGTCATGCGGGACGTCATCGACGAACTCCCGGCCCCCGTCTACGCGGTGAGCCCGGAGCTGGCCGAACGCGTCACGGGCTACCACGTACACAGAGGCGCGTTGGCCTCCATGCAACGCAAACCCCTCCCCACAGCCGACGAACTCCTCCAGACCACCCGCAGGGTGGTGGTGATGGAGTCGGTCAACGACCACACCAACATCGGCGCGATCTTCCGCTCGGCGGCGGCACTGGGCATGGACGCGGTCCTGCTGTCCCCCGACTGCGCGGACCCCCTCTACCGCCGCAGCGTGAAGGTCTCGATGGGCGCGGTCTTCTCGGTTCCCTACGCCCGCCTCGACAGCTGGCCCAAGGGCCTGGAGTCGGTCCGCGAGGCAGGCTTCACGCTCCTCGCGCTCACCCCCGACGAGAAGGCGAAGAGCCTCGACGAGGCGGCCCCGCACCGCATGGACAGGGTGGCCCTGATGCTGGGAGCGGAGGGCGACGGCCTCTCCACCCAGGCCCTGGTGGCGGCCGACGAATGGGTCCGCATCCCCATGGCCCACGGCGTCGACTCCCTCAACGTCGGCGCCGCCGCTGCCGTAGCCTTCTACGCGGTGGCCACCGGCCGCCCCGAACTCTAGGGAGCACGGCTTGGCCCAGCGCGAGGCGATCGTCGCAGTCCTACGGCGCGCGGACCGCGTCCTGGTCATCCGCCGCGGCCCCGACTCCGCCCGCTCCGGCTACTGGGCCCCGCTCAGCGGCAAACTGGAACCGGGCGAGACCCAGGAAGAAGCCCTGGTCAGAGAGGTCCACGAGGAGGTCGGCCTCACGGTCTCCCCTTTGGCCAAGGTCTGGCAGTCCGACACCGACGACGGTGTCTTCCGCCTCCACTGGTGGACCGCCACAGAAACAGGCAACGGCACGATCGTCCCCGACCCGGGCGAGGTCTCGGAGGTCCGCTGGGTCACCCCGGCGGAGTTCCTGACGATGGCGCCACTCTTCGACGCGGACCGGGAGTTCTTCGAGCGGGTGCTGCCGAGCCTGTAAGCACTCACCCCATCCGGCGCCCCCATTCAGCCCGTCCGGCGTTTGAGGACGAGGCCCCTTCAGGGCCGATGGGGGTCTGGGGGCGCAGCCCCCAGGCGGGGCCGAAGGGGCGGCAGCCCCTGGTGACGGGAAGGGCAGGGGCGGCGGGGGCGAAACAACCCCACGACACCCCACCGCTCACGACCCGGCGAAACCGCCCGCAGCCCCGAACCGCCCATCCGCCCCCACGACCCGCTGCACATCGCCCCCCGTACGCCCAAGCCCATGCGCCGGCCCCGAACACCCCTGAGCCACCGCGATACCAAGCGCGACCAGCAACGTCACCACGACGAACACGAACAACCGCTGCCGCAACAGCCGCGGGTTGGCGGGCCGCCGCCCCGTACCCGTCGTCCGCGGCCCCGGCCGCCCGGTGCCACTACGCGGAGCGGGCCGGCTGCCACTGCCGTTGCCGTTGCCGGAACGCGTGGTGTTGCGCCCGGCCGGAGTCGGCCGCACCGAGCCCGGCCGCGAGGGCACGCCCCCGCCCCCACGCGACGCACTGCCCCCACCCCGCGACGGCGGAGCCGCACCGCGCGGCGCCGGAGTGCCCTGCGGACCCTGCGACCCCTGCGGCCGCCGCCCGCCCTGCGTCCGCTGCTGCTCGGGATAGCTCTCGGTGAGCCGCCCGGTGGGCCGGTCGGCTTCGCCACCACGCGGCGCGGGCGGCCGTACGTCCGACAGCCCCTGCGCCTCGCGGGCGGCGATCTCCTTGAGCCGCAAGGACAGTTGAAGAGTGCTGGGCCGCTCCTCGGGGTCCTTCGCCAGGCACGCCCGCACCAGCGGGGCAAGCGCGTCCGGCACACCGTGCAGCTGCGCCTCCTCGTGCACCACGCGGTACAGCATCACCTCGGAACTGCCGTGCCCGAAGGGCGAGTCGGAGGTGGAGGCATACGCGAGCGTGGCCCCGAGCGAGAACACGTCCGTGGCGGGCGTGACCGCGGCCCCCCGCACCTGCTCGGGCGCGAGGAACCCCGGCGACCCCACCGCCGTACCGACGTGCGTGAGCGTCGACGCCCCGGTGGCCCAGGCGATGCCGAAGTCGATGATCCGCGGACCCTTGGGGGACAGCAGAATGTTGGACGGCTTGAGATCCCGGTGGACGACCCCGGCCTCATGCACAGCGACGAGCCCCTCGGACAGGGCGGCCCCGATCGCGGCGACCTCGGCCGCGCCGAGCGCCCCCTCGTCGGCGACCTTGTCGTGCAGAGAGGGCCCGGGAACGTACTGCGTGGCGAACCAAGGCCGATCGGCCTCAAGATCCGCCGCGACCAGCCGGGCGGTACACCCACCCCGAATCCGCCGCGCGGCCGACACCTCCCGCGCGAACCGCGAACGGAACTCCTGGTCCTCCGCCAGATCCGGCCGGATGACCTTCAGCGCGACCCGCTGGCCCTTGCGGTCGGAACCCAGATAGACGACGCCCATTCCGCCCGCGCCGAGCCGTCTGTGAAGCCTGAACGAGCCGACGACGCGCGGGTCCTCGCGCCTCAGGCGCATCATCGCCATGTTCATCCCCGCTGCCCGGTCCGTGTGACGAGCGACAGCTTACGTTTCCACAGCCGCCCGCGCGCAAAGGCCGCGCCCTCTCGGACCGACGGATTGTCAGTGCCGGGTGGGAAACTTTGAAGGGTGGTCAGAGACCGTGCGAACAGCAGGACTTCGTACTGTCCTCAACCCCAACCAACCATCACAGAAGGGGGATTGAGCGCGTGAAGGGTGATCGCGTCGAGATAGTGGTGGACGCCGGCGACACCACACGTACATACGAGGTGGTGGCGAGCAGGGCAGGCCGCAGGGTGGAGACGGCGGTACGACGAGGTGTCGTGGAAGTGAGCGAAGTCACCCGCAACGGCTCCGTCGTCCGCACCGCCCGCTTCATGGCGACCAGGGTCCTCGCCCTGGTCGAGCAGCCGGTCCCGCGTGAGGACAGCTCAGAGAAAGCGGGGCACACCGGGCGCCCCCTCCGGGAAGACCCCGAGACCTAGGACCTCGTCTCCACCCAGGGGAGTAGTTCGCAGGTCATTGCTCATCCTCCGGGAGGCCCGCCAATCGGTACGAGGGCATGACGACCCGCACCCGCCGCACGCCTAGATTTGAGGTCAAGCGGCGGGTGCAGCACTCGTCCCCCGAGGTCAGACACCCGCCGCTGCCAACGACAACTGAGTTCGGTCAACGGAGCACGGTCAGGAGAGGGACCATGGCCCACACGGCACCGCGGGCATTGATCCGCGAAGAGGGACGCAAGGCGTACAACGCGGCGTTCCGCACCCGCCGCACGGGCCGTCGCCACCCGCTGGTGGCGACCTTGATGGCACTTCCCCTGGCGGTCCTGCTCCTGGTCGTCTTCGACGGCTGGGAGACCGTGGCCACACAGGCGTCGTCCGTGGGAGTGATGCTGGGGCGCTGAGCGGCGACCCCAGGCCCGGAAGAGCGGTCCGGGCGGGGACATCAACCCATGAAACCCCGTGGGGACGGGGGTGCGGCGGACGGCAAAAAAGCCGGCGCAGCTGGGGAGCTGCGCCGGCTTTGCTTTGCCCCCGCGCTGGAGCGCCCCATAGGGGCGCGGGGAACTGCGCGCCCAGCCCCCACCGGCCCGCAGCGAACCCACACACCCAGCCGTACGCTCCCATCGAAAGCCGTACGACTCAGGGGGACCCGGTGACCACCCACCAACTGCTGCCCGACCTGACAGCCCGAGCCATAAAGGCAGCGCACACCCAAGCCCCCGCCTGCCCCTGCGGAGCCACAGCGACTCTTACCGACCGCCCCGACGGCACAGTCGTCCGCCACGCAGCCACCGTCGCCAAGGCCCACGCCCCGCACACAAACCCCACCGACCTCACCGCCCGCCTCAAAACGGCAGCCCACCTCCCCGGCATCCTCCTGCCCCCACTGGACCCCACCCCCGTCACCCTGCACGACCGCCAGGTGACGTTCTGGCCCTACGGCACCCCGGTGGACCCGGATGATCCGGACGCGGCTCCCTGGGAAGCCGCCGCCACCCTCCTCGCCCGCCTCCACCGCACCCCCGCCCCGACCCGGCTCCCACCGATGCGCGGCCCCCTCAAGGCGGTTCGAGCGATCACCCGGCTCCGCGAGGCGGTCGGCGGACACCCCGCCGTCGCCTCCGTCCTGCACGCGTGGTGCCTGCTCCCGGCGTGGGCCCGCGCGGAGGCACCCCAGCCCGACACGACCACCCTCTGCCACGGCGACCTCCACCTCGGCCAGCTCGTCCGGTACCCGTCCCCCAACGGCCCCTGGCTCCTGATCGACGTCGACGACCTCGGCGTAGGAGTCCCCGGATGGGACTTGGCCCGCCCGGCGGCCTGGTACGCCTGCGGCCTGCTCCCGCCCGACGAGTGGACCCGCTTCCTGGCCGCGTACCGCGCGGCCGGCGGCCCGGCGGTTCCCGCCGACGGCGACCCGTGGCCCGCCCTGGACGTCCCGGCCCGCGCCCTCACCGTGCAGACGGCAGCCCTCGCCATCGTCAAGGCGGTCACGGCGGGCCGTCCACTCGACGAGGTGGAGGAGGCGGTCGTGGACGCCTGTGTCCGAATGGGTTCCGTCCCGCCCGAGTTGGCGCCCGGATTCGCGAAGTAGGGTGCAACCGACCGGGGTCGGACGGAGTCTGTCCTGGGGAAACACGAAGACGTACCAACGGCCGAGGAGTTGAGCCGAGCATGCAGTGTCCGAAGTGCCATGCGCCGATGCACACGTACAACCGCAACGGTGTCCAGATCGAACAGTGCAGCAACTGCCGGGGGATCTTCCTCGACTACGGCGAGCTGGAGGCGCTGACCCGCGTGGAGTCGCAGTGGCAGCAGCCCGCCCCGCCGCCCCCGGGCCCGCAGGCCTACCCCGCCCCGCCCGCGCCCGCCTGGGGCGCCCCGCACGGCGGCGGTCACGGCGGTGGCCACTACGGCGGTCACGGCAGCCACCACCGCCACAAGAGCTTCGGTCACATGCTGTTCTCCAGCTGACCGGCACACGGAAGAACCCCCGGCCGTACGAGACGGCCGGGGGTTCCGGAGTGTGGACGATACTGGGATTGAACCAGTGACCTCTTCCGTGTCAGGGAAGCGCTCTCCCGCTGAGCTAATCGTCCTCAGGACCACGATCCGGGGATCATGGGCGGTGCGTGCGCGATACTGGGATTGAACCAGTGACCTCTTCCGTGTCAGGGAAGCGCTCTCCCGCTGAGCTAATCGCGCGGGGATCCTCGCGGACCAAGTCCTTGCGGACCAGTGGACGATACTGGGATTGAACCAGTGACCTCTTCCGTGTCAGGGAAGCGCTCTCCCGCTGAGCTAATCGTCCTTGGAGGTGGAGACGGGATTTGAACCCGTGTAGACGGCTTTGCAGGCCGTTGCCTCGCCTCTCGGCCACTCCACCAGGAGCGTAGGGGTTCGGGAAGATCCCCCACTTCCTGCGAGCGGACGACCAGGTTCGAACTGGCGACCTCAACCTTGGCAAGGTTGCGCTCTACCAACTGAGCTACGTCCGCTTGTCGTTTCCGCTCGGCTTGTGCGTCGCGGCGACGAGTTGAACTCTAGCGGATTCCCCGGCCAGCACAAAAACGCGTTTGTGCAGCGTGCTGGCCTGCGACTACAGGAACACATGGCCAGGGCACCCGCGGTGACATGGCCGGGCAACCTGTGAGACACCCGCCATAGACTCGACGGCGTGCTCGACCTCGCTCCTCTCGCCCGCTTCGGCGGCCGTGTCGCCACCGGCCTCCTCGATGTCACCAGCGATCCCGAAGCCCTGGACTCCACCGGCTTCTGGGCGGTCGCGGCCGACTTCGAGGGCCGTCTGACCTGCGCGCGCTTCGGCGACGTACGACCCGAACCGGTCCCGGCACCCGTGCCCGGCGCCTGGCACGGCCCCGCGACCGACGCCTGGACCAGCTCCCTCGACCGCGCCGCCTACACGGCCGGCGTCCGCCGCATCCGGGAGCACATCGCGGCCGGCGAGGTCTACCAGGCCAACCTGTGCAGGGTCCTGTCCGCGCCGATCGGCCCCGACGCCGACGTGGACGCCCTCACCGCGCTGCTCGCACGCGGCAACCCGGCGCCGTACGCAGGAACGATCCGGCTGCCCGGTCGCGGGGTCGAGATATCCACCGCGTCGCCCGAACTCTTCCTGCGTCGCACCGGGTGGGTCGTCGAGTCCGGCCCGATCAAGGGCACCGGGCGGACGGAGGCGGATCTGCTCCAGAAGGACTACGCCGAGAACGTGATGATCGTGGACCTGGTCCGCAACGACCTCGGGCGGGTCTGCGCCACGGGGACCGTGACCGTGCCGGACCTGTGTGTCGTCGAGAAGCACCCCGGTCTCGTCCATCTCGTGTCGACGGTCCGGGGCGAGCTGCCCACGGACGCGGGCTGGCCGGCGCTGCTCGCCGCCGCCTTCCCGCCCGGGAGTGTCACCGGCGCCCCCAAGTCCAGCGCCCTGCGCATCATCGACGCGCTGGAGACCGCGCCCCGGGGACCGTACTGCGGGGGCATCGGCTGGGTCGATGCCGACCGGGGCACCGGCGAACTGGCCGTAGGCATCCGCACCTTCTGGATCGATCGCGCCGACGGCATGCTCCGCTTCGGCACCGGCGCCGGGATCACCTGGGGCTCGGACCCCGAGGGGGAGTGGCGGGAGACCGAGCTGAAGGCGTCACGGCTGCTCGCGGTAGCGTCGGGCGCGTACGACGTGAGCGGAGGGGCTCTTTCATGAAGATCTGGCTCGACGGCGGGCTCCAGGACATCGAGTCCGCCCGTGTCTCCGTCTTCGACCACGGACTGACCGTGGGCGACGGCATTTTCGAGACGGTGAAGGCGACGGACGGGAAGACGTTCGCGCTGACCCGCCATCTCGACCGGCTGACCCGCTCCGCACGCGGCCTCGGCCTCCCCGACCCCGACCTGGACGAGGTCCGCCGCGGCTGCGCCGCCGTCCTCGCCGCCAACCCGATGCCGTTCGGCAGGCTCCGCATCACGTACACGGGCGGCCACGGCCCCCTCGGATCGGACCGCGGCGAGCACGGCCCGACCCTTGTCGTCGCCCTCGGCGAGGCGACGCGCCGCCCCGACTCCACGGCCGTCGTCACCGTCCCCTGGACCCGCAACGAACGCGGCGCCCTCGCCGGCCTCAAGACCACGTCCTACGCCGAGAACGTCGTCGCCCTCGCCCTCGCCCACCGACACGGCGCCTCCGAGGCCCTGTTCGCCAACACGGTCGGCCAACTCTGCGAAGGCACCGGGTCGAACGTCTTCGTCGTCCTGGACGGCGAGCTCCACACCCCGCCGGTCACCTCCGGCTGCCTCGCCGGCATCACCCGCGCCCTGACCGTCGAATGGACCGGCGCCAAGGAGACCGACCTGCCGCTCGACGTTCTGGAGCGCGCCGACGAGGTCTTCCTGACCTCCTCACTCCGGGACGTACAGGCCGTCCACCTGCTCGACGACCGTCAACTCCCGGGCGTGGCAGGGCCGGTGACCGCCAAGGCGATGCGCGTCTTCGACGAGCGGTCGGCCGACGACCTTGATCCATAAATGCCCGATCCACTGGGCTGACCTGGCGCTCCGGGTCGGGTAGAACACAGGTGATGACCACGACCCTGCGGCCGACCGAGCCGCTTCAGCACGAGGCCGACGGGACGCGTTCACGCCGTTACCAGGTGTGTGTGAACAGCCGTCCCGTCGGCGCCATACACCTCGCCACGAGTCCGCTCTACGGCGATTCGGCGGCCCGGATCCTGGACCTGCGCATCGCGGAGCCGGACCGCCGGCGCGGCCGGGGCACGGTGGCCGCGCTCGCGGCCGAGGAGGTGGCGCGGGGCTGGGGCTGCGACCGGATGGAGGTCTCCGTGCCGGCCGACGCGGAGGCGGCGCTGAAGGTGGCGACGGCCCTCGGTTACGTCGTGCGCAACCGCCACATGGACAAGCCGCTCGGCGACACCGCGCCCGAACTGCCCGCCGGAAGCAGGGCCCGGCCCATGGCCGAGGAGGAATACGGCCCCTGGAAGCAGCAGCACACGGAGAGCTTCGTCCGGAGCTGGGCCGACCGCGGGATACCGGAGGCGGAGGCCCGGACCCGGGCTCTGCAGAGCAACGCCGAACTGCTGCCCGACGGACTGGCCACCGCGGACATGCGCCTCAGCGTCCTGGAGCACGAGGGCACGGTGGTGGGCACACTCTGGACCGGCCTCCGTGACGGCAAGATCTTCGTCTACAAGGTCGAGTCCGACGCCCGCCACCGGGGCAAGGGCCACGGCCGCACCCTGATGCTCCTGGCCGAGGCACAGGGCATCGAGGCCGGTCTGCCGGTCATCCGCCTGAACGTCTTCCAGGGCAACACCCCGGCCGAGCGGCTCTACGAGTCACTCGGCTACGAGACGGTCGCCTACCACCTGTACAAGAGCCTGCTCTGAGCCCCTCGCCGCGGCCTACTCGCCCCCGGCGAGCAGCCGGTCGGCGATCCCCTCGATGCGGGCGCGCAGCCCCTCCTGGCTCTTGCCGCCGTCGAGGCGTTCGCCGTCGATGACATACGTCGGGGTGCCGGTCACGCCGATGGCCTTGCCCTCGGCCTGGTCGGCGTCGACGATCAGGATGTGCCGGCCGTCGATCAGGGCGGTGTCGAACTCCTCGGCGTCCAGGCCGAGTTCGTCGGCCACCTCGACCAGGAGGGGTTCGCCCCTACGGTCCAGCTCCTCGACCCGGGCGAGCACGGCCTCGACGTAGTCCCAGCCCAGCCCCTGCTCCACGGCCTCTTCGGCGGCCTGGGCGGCGGCGAAGGAGTGCTTGTGCTTCTCCATGGGGAAGTGCCGCAGCCGCAGTTCCAGCCGGTCGCCGTAGCGGGCCCGTAGGGCGCGCAGATCCTCCAGGGCGGTGCGGCAGTCCGTGCACTGGAGCTCGCACCAGACGTCGAGGACGGGGGTGCGCGCGGAGGGGAGGTCACTCATGGGACCAGTCTCCCAGCCCCGGATCCACCCTCCCAACCGGGATCACGGGGGCCGAGGGGCGCGGGCGTACGACGCCGACCGGCACCTGGGGAGGATGCGACCCGGAGATGTCCCTGATGTCCTACCGGGGCATGGCATCCCGGGGACCGGACGGTGCAGGATGGAAGGGACGAAGTGCGACCTGCCGGACCGACGTGTCCGAGTGGACCGCCCGACCTCGTCCGACCGAGAGCGCCCGACGGAACTGCCTGGAGGACCGGATGATTGCCGAGACCGTCTGTTCCGCCGCCTCCGCGGCAGGCCTGGGCATCGCGGCGGTCACCGCGTACCGCAAGCGATTTCTCTCCGCCGCCCGTATCGCCGCCTATTCGCTGGTGCCCGTCGGCCTGGTCATGACCGGGGTCGTCGGCTGGGCCGCCGACACCGCGTTCAGTCCCATGGCCTGGGCGGGTTTCGTCGTACTCGGCGGCGCCTGGCTGCTCTTCACCGGCACCCGCGCCGTGGAGCGCCGCCGCGGCGGCACCCGCAAGGAGCGCAGGGCGGCCCGCGCCTCGGCGCAGCCGGACGCGGTGGCACCGACGGCCTCCGCGCCCTCCCTCGGCCCGGCCGTACGCCCGGCGACCCGGCCCGCCGCCGCGCCCCGCGCCAAGAGCGGGGACGACTTCAGCGACATCGAGGCCATCCTGAAGAAGCACGGCATATGACGGCCGCACAGCGACTGAAACGACACAGAGCGAGCCGGGTCCGCCGGTAAGTGTTCAGGACGCGACGCGACCCGAAACGGACATCACGGAATTCGGCGAACTCCCTCTCCTATCGGGCGTGTTGATCGCGTGAGGGGTGCTCGCTGCGTCATCATCGCGGCGAGATGCTGGACACGACACAGAGCGACGCCGCGCCGCCGAAGGACGAGCCGCGCGGGTGCCTTTTCGCCCTTTCCCAGCCACCGCTGATGATCTTCCTTGCGGTGATCGGGTGTCTGCTGCTCATGGCCTCGCTGCACGACCTGCTGATGCTGTGAGCCGTACTCGTGGTCCCCGACGTCACCCGCCGGGGGCCACGACCTCATCGAGAGACACCGGCCCTCAGCCCGCGGCTTCCCGGCGGCCCGGCGCCGTACCGCCTCCAGCTCAGCCCGCCGCTTCCTTGCGCCGGGCCCGGTACGCGGCGACATGCAGGCGGTTTCCGCAGGTCCGGCTGTCGCAGTATCTGCGCGAGCGGTTCCGGGAGAGGTCGACGAAGGCGCGCCTGCAGTCGGGGGCCTCGCAGCGGCGCAGCCGCTCCTGCTCGCCGGCCACCACGAAGTACGCGAGCGCCATCCCGCAGTCGGCGGCGAGATGGTCGGCGACCGAGGCGCCGGGCGCGAAATAGTGCACGTGCCAGTCGTAGCCGTCGTGGTCCGTGAGGCGGGGCGTGGTGCCCGCGGCGGCGACCAGGTCGTTGATCAGTCCGGCGGCGGTCCGGGGGTCCGGCGCGGAGAAGACCGCGGTGAACCGGCCGCGGATCTTGCGCACGGCGGAGAGGTCGAACTCGGAGAGCGCGCCGACATCGCTGATCTCATGGTTTCGTACGAAATCCGTCAGCAGCGCGACGTCCGACAGTCCGTCCGGCGCCGCGGCGTCCTCCGGTGCGGTGTTCACCAGATCCACCACGGTGTCGAGGGCACACCGGGTGTCGTGGGTGATCAGCACGTTTAGCTCCCTGGCCTGGGGGTCGGGCGGGCGCCCGCCGATGCTGGCCGATGGTAGTGGCTTCCCGGAGGGTGGCCCCTGCCTCTATGAACGCCTTCCTGCCCCGCACGGTTCCCCGGACTACGGAGAGTCGCCGACAGCGGGCGCCGTACTGCACGCACCGGCGCCGCCCCCGCGACGAATCGCGGCGACGGCGCCGGTGTGTGCCCTATGCGGTTGTCCACGCCCGAGCCGTCTCCCCGAGTTCGGACGGCGCGGGTGGTTCGGGTCGGGGCCTTGCGCTAGCTCTCCGCCAGGATGTGCGACAGCTCCTGATCCAGGTCGAAGTGCCGGTGCTCCGTGCCGGGTGGCACGGCGGCGTCCGTCCGCTTCAGGAAGGACTCCAGGGCCCGTGCGGGAGCCTCCAGCAGGGCTTCGCCCTCGGGAGAGCTCAGTGCGATGCAGACGACGCCCTGGCCGTGACTACGGGATGGCCAGACACGGACGTCGCCGGTACCGGTGGGCCGGTGGAGGCCCTCCGCGAGAAGGTCGCGGGCGAACACCCACTCGACGGTCTCCTCGGCTCCGGTGTGGAAGGTGGCGTGCACGGCGTAGGGGTCGGCCGTGTCGTACCTCAGGCCTGCGGGGACAGGCAGGGATGACTCGCTCGACACAACGAGGCGCAGGTGCAGCTCGCAGCTGACCGTGGTGTTCATAAGCGCCAGGGCCTTTCGCTCAGTGTGCGCTCGGGGATTCGCACGTCGGCGAAATCGACATGCCACCTACGGTGCCGTTGTAAACCCCTCTGAGTGTTTTGCGTGCCTTTACGTAACTCTTCCGGCCGAGAGCTCGATCGCCCGGTGCGGCCATTCCGGTGACTGGTTTCCCTCGGGTAGGGTTTGTCCGTATGAATACGGGGAGTGACGGGCCGGGTGAGGTTGTCGTGGCGTCGGAAGGCGCGGCGGACGAGACGCCGGACGGGACAGGGGCGGACGGGGCGCGGGACGAGCGGGGGCTCGGTTCCAAGGCGCCGGAATTCGTCAAGGCGCGCCGTGCGCTGCACGTGAGCTGGCAGGTCGGCGTGTTCGTCGTCGGCCTCGCGGTCGTGGCCGCCGGCATCGTCATGCTCCCGCTGCCGGGACCCGGCTGGGTGGTGATCTTCGGCGGTATGGCGATCTGGGCGACTGAGTTCGTCTGGGCCCAGCTGGTGCTCCGCTGGACGAAACGCAAGGTCACCGAGGCGGCACAGCGCGCGCTCGACCCCGCCGTGCGCCGCCGCAACATCGTCCTGACCTCGATCGGCCTGGTGATCGTGATCGCCCTGGTGAGCTTCTACGTCTGGAAGTTCGGTGTCGTGATGCCCTGGAACATCAAGGACCAGTGACCCGATGACGGCGCCCGGGTGCCTTCCTGTGCTGGTCGGAGGCACCCGCTGACATGGGGTAATGTTCTCCGTGCGTCCGGGCGATTAGCTCAGTGGGAGAGCGCTTCGTTCACACCGAAGAGGTCACTGGTTCGAACCCAGTATCGCCCACCCGGACCGACGGCCCGCCTGTGATCACACAGGCGGGCCGTCGTCGTTCACCCGTCGACGACGAGAAGTCAACTCCCCGCCGCCCAGGCCTTTTTCGGCCGGTCGCCGACGAGCGCGGCGGGCCGCTTCCTGTTCGGCCGGCCGACCGCGGGCGTCTCACCTGCGGTGCCCGCCCCGCCGCCGCCGTGCCGACCCCGGCGGCGCCGTCGTAGCGCTCAGCCGGTCCACAAGAAAATCCTGTCCGAATCATTGACGCACCCCGAGGGCCTCCGTAACTTGTGCCAGCAAGCGCTTACTTGAAACGATTCATGCAGGTGGCAACGACGCTACGGGGAGGGCCCGTCATGGGAACCGGCACGAATGTGGAGAGGCGTACGGTCTTGAAGGCCGCCGGAGTCTCGGCGGTCACGCTGGGGCTGGCCGCGACGGCCTGCGGCGGAAACGGCGGCACGTCCGCGGACGGGACGGTGACGATCCGTTACTCGTGGTGGGGTGCCGAGGAGCGGGCGAAAAAGATCAATCAGTCCATCGCGCTCTTCGAGAAGAAGTATCCGAAGATCAAGGTGAAGACGGACTTTCAGACGTATCAGTCGTTCTGGGAGAAGTTCCAGACGCAGGCCGCGGGCGGAAATCCGCCGGACGTATTCCAGAACGCCGTCGGATTTCTTCGGAAGTACGACAAGAGAGGCATTCTTCTCGACCTCAACTCACAGGTGAAAGCAGGCAATCTGAGCCTGGATCACTTCCGCGCCGGCGTCACCAAGGTCGGCGAGGTCGACGGAAAGCAGCTCGGTGTTCCGGTCGGCTCCAACACCATGGCGCTGGTCATCGACAAAAAGGTGTTCGAGAAGGCGGGCGTCGACCCGGCCGCGGGCTGGACCTGGGACGACTACTTCAAGGCCCTCAAGACGATCCACGACAAGACGAAAGTCCCGGGCGACACGGGCTACTTCGCCATCATGTACCTGTACGACCTCTACCTCCGCCAGAACGGCAAGGCGTTCTTCACCAAGGACGGACTCGGTTTCGACAAGTCCGATCTGACGGAGTGGTGGACGGACGGCTACGGCCGGGTGAAGGCCGGAATCGTCACGGACCCGAAGATCGTCGCCCAGGACCAGCCCAAGTCCTCGCTCTCCGCCGGACACGGCGCCTCGGAGTTCACCTGGGACAACTTCACCGTCCGCTACTCGGCGGAGGGCAGCAGCACCTACGGTCTCGCCCCGATCCCCACCATGGACGGCAAGCACACCGGCCAGTACCTCGCCTCGCTGATGCTCAGCGCCTCCGCCCACACCTCGCACCCCAAGGAAGTCGCGCAGTTCATCGACTTCATGGTCCACGACCCGGCGGTCGGCACGATCATGGGCTACGACCGCGGCATCCTGGCCAGCACCGAGCAGTACGCGGCGTTCAAGCCCACCGACACGGTGAGCAAGGAGATCGCGCAGTACGAGGACACCACCGCCAAGTCCGGCGTCCTCGGCACGATCACCCCGCACCCCTCCGGCGCCGACACCGTCGAGGCCGCCTTCCTGCGCATCGGCGGTGACCTCGGGCAGGGCAAGACCAAGGTCACCGACGCGGTGAAGCAGCTCTTCACCGAGTCCGAGGCCGCCTTCCAAGCCTGATGGGAACCGCCGTGACGCTCGTCAAGGACTCCGTGCCCACCACCCGGAAGGCACGCTCCGCCGCCCCTGTCGGCAAGGGGCGGCGGAGCCGCCGGGAGAACCTCGCCGGCTATCTCTTCATGTCCCCCTGGATCGCGGGCTTCCTGCTGCTGACCGCGGGCCCCATGGCCGCCTCGCTCTACTTCGCGTTCACCGACTACAACCTCTTCAACAGCCCGAAGTGGGTCGGCCTCGACAACTTCACCGCGATGTTCGACGACCCGCGCTGGCGGAAGTCGGTCGAGGTGACGGCGAAGTACGTCGTCATCGGCACCCCGCTGAAGCTGCTGCTCGCCCTCGGCGTCGCCCTGCTGCTGGCCCAGAGCCGCCGCGGCCAGGCCTTCTACCGGGCCGCGTTCTACGCTCCGTCGCTGATCGGCGCGAGCGTCTCGATCGGCTTCGTCTGGCGGTCGCTCTTCTCCGACGGCGCCGTGGTGGACCGTACACAGTCCTTCCTCGGCTTCCATGTCGGCGGCTGGGTCGGCAACGCCGACTGGGTCCTGTACTGCCTGGTCGCGTTGACCGTCTGGCAGTTCGGGGCGCCCATGGTCATCTTCCTGGCCGGGCTCAAACAGGTGCCCCGGGAGCTGTACGAGGCCGCCGAGATGGACGGCGCCGGACCCTTCCGCCGCTTCTGGAGCATCACGCTGCCGATGATCTCACCGGTGCTGTTCTTCAACGTGCTGCTGGAGACCATCCACTCGTTCCAGATCTTCGGCTCGGCGTACGTCGTCTCCAACACCTACTGCGGTCCCGCCGACGCCACCCTCGTCTACACCTGTTACCTCTACCAGAAGGGCTTCAAGGACGCCCAGATGGGCTTCGCCGCCGCGATGGCCTGGATGCTGCTGCTCGCCGTGGCACTGGTGACTGCCGTCCTCTTCTGGTCGCAGAAGAAGTGGGTGCACTACGAGGAGGACGCCCGATGAGCGCCACCACCACGAAGCCCCCGGCCCTCGGCCGCAAGCACACCGGTTCCCTGGTCTGGCACCTCGGCGCGCTGCTGATCCTCGCGGTGATCCTCTACCCGGTCGTCTGGGTCGTCGGGGCTTCGTTCAAGCCCAGCAAGGACATCATCAACAGCCTCCAGCTTTTCCCGGGCCACCCCATCCTGTCCAACTTCAAGGGCCTCGCCGACGGCATAGCCGACATCAGGATCTGGACCTTCTTCCAGAACTCCCTTTTCTACGCGCTCGGTTCGGTCGTCGGCATCCTCGTCTCCTGCTCCCTGACGGCATACGCCTTCGCCCGCATCCGCTTCGCCGGCCGCAATCTGCTCTTCTCCCTCATGATCGGCACGCTCCTGCTGCCGTACCACGTGCTGCTGATCCCGCAGTACGTGATGTTCCAGAAGCTCCAACTGGTCAACACCTACGTCCCGTTGCTCATCGGCAAATACCTGGCGACCGAAGCCTTCTTCGTCTTCCTCATGGTGCAGTTCATGCGGAACCTGCCGAAGGAACTGGACGAGGCCGCCCGCCTCGACGGCTGCGGACACCTCCGCATCTACTGGTCGATCGTGCTGCCGTTGTGCAGGCCCGCGCTCATCACCAGCGCGATCTTCACCTTCATCAACGCCTGGAACGACTTCATGGGCCCATTGATCTACCTCAATGAACCAAGTAAGTACACCGTCTCCCTGGGCCTGATGATGTTCCGCGACTCGGACGGTGTGGCTGCCAACTACGGCGGCATGATCGCCATGTCGCTCGTCGCGCTGCTGCCGGTGCTGCTGTTCTTCCTCGCCTTCCAGCGGTACCTGATCGACGGTATGGCGACCTCCGGACTGAAGGGCTGAGGCGGTGGCCGGAGCACGTGTGAGGGCACGGAAGGAATCGGTCTTCGCCGAGCGGTTCGGGGTGTTCGCCGAATGTCTGCTTACCGGGGTGTGGATCGCCGTCGCGTCGGCGGGAGTTGTCACGTATCCCGCCGCGTTCGCCGCCGGGGCACGGCACTTGAGGCGCCGTACCGGTCATGTGGGTGGCGGCTGGCGGGAGTTCGTCGCCGACTTCCGGGCGGCGGTGCGCGGCGGGTGGGTCGTCGGTCTCGCCGGGTGGGGTGCGGGGGCCGCCGTGTGGGTGGACGTCCAGGCCGTGCGGGCCGGGCTGCCCGGCGGGCCGCTCGTCGGGGCCGTCGGGGTGTTCGCGCTGCTCGGGCTCGTCGTCGCCGGGATGCGCGCGGCGGCGGTCTGGGCACCGGGGGACAGCTGGCGGTCGCTGCTTGCCGACGCCGGTCGTCGTACGGTCCTCGACCCGGCCGGTTCCTTCCTGCTCGTCGGCGGACTGGTCCTCGTCGGCTGCTCCGCCCTGATCGTCGCACCGCTGGCGGTCCCCGTCCTGGGAGCCGTCGCCGCGGCGGCCGTCGCGGCGGAGGAGCGCTACCGCCACCGCTGACGGGCGGTTCTACGGCAGCGAGTCGCTGCCGTAACTCCATCTGTCATGCCCCTGACCAAACGGACGTGAGAAACGCTACCCGCACGGAAAGGACAGGCCATGTCTCCCATTCCCCGCAGGTCCCTCCTCAAGGCCGCCGCTGCCGCCGGAGCCGCCGCGCAGTTCAGCTGGGCGCTAGGGGCGAAGGACGCCCAGGCCGCGCCCAGAGCCGCGGTGGCCGACGACGATCCGGTGACCCTCGACTGGCTGGAGGACGGCGGTCTCGGCGCCGCGCCCGGCTCGACCGTCGGCGTGCCGTGGCCGATGGGCGCCTACCAGGAGGACCAGACCTTCGCGCTGACGGACGCCGGGGGCACGGCCGTCCCCGTGCAGTCCTGGCCGCTCGCCTACTGGCCCGACGGCTCCCTCAAGTGGACCGCGCACGCGGTGAGTTCGGGCTCCGGCAAGCTCACGCTCACCGCCGGGGACACGGCCGCCCCCGACAAGAAGGTGACCGTCGACAAGAGCGGCGGCACCATCGACGTGTCGACCGGGGTCATCACCGCGAAGCTCGGCAAGAACGGCTCCACCCTCATCAAGTCGGTCACCCGGGGCGGCACGGAGATCGCCAAGAACGGCCGGCTCGTCCTCGTCCGCCAACCGGAGATCGAGGACGAGGACCAGGGCGCGGTGAAGACCGAGCGCTTCGACGGAGTGATCGGCGAGGTCACCGTCGAACAGGACGGCCCGGTAAGGGCGGTGGTCCGCATCGACGGCAAACACCGCAAGGGCGGCCGGAGTTGGCTGCCGTTCTCGATCCGCCTCTACTTCTACGCGGGCGCCGACTCCTTCCGCATGGTGCACACGATCACCTTCGACGGCACGGTGGAGCCCGGCAAGGCCAGCGGTGACTTCATCCGAGGCCTCGGCGTCCGCTTCACCGTGCCGATGCGGGACGCGGCCTACGACCGCCACATCCGCATCGGCGGCGAGGGAACAGGCCTGCTGCGGGAGGCGGTTCAGGGCATCACCGGGCTGCGCCGCGACCCGGGTGCGAGCGTCCAGGCCGCCCAGTACGCGGGCCAGAAACTCGCCGACCCCTCCACCTGGGACCAGCGGGTCACGACCCGCCTCCAGTACATCCCCAAGTGGGGCGACTACACCCTCTCCCAGCTCTCCGCCGACGGCTTCACCCTGCGCAAGCGCACCACGAAGGGCTACGGCTGGATCCCGGCCGGCGGTGGCGGACACGCCTCCGGATTCGGGTACGTCGGCGGGGCGAGCGGCGGATTCTCCTTCGGGCTGCGGGACTTCTGGGAGAAGTTCCCCGCGCAGCTCGACATCCGCGACGCCCACACCGACGAGGCCGAGGTCACCCTCTGGCTCTGGTCGCCCGAGGCGCAGCCGATGGACCTGCGCTTCTACCACGACGGCATGGGCCAGGACACCTACGCCGAACAACTCCAGGGCCTCGAAATCACCTACGAGGACTACGAGCCCGAGTTCGGCACCCCGTACGGCATCGCCCGCACCTCCGAACTCCTCTTCTGGGCCAACGAGTCGACACCGACCCCGGAAACCCTCGCCCAACAGGTCGAAGCAGTACGGGTGTTGCCCCAACTCGCCGCCCCGCCCGCACAGTTGATCGAGTCCAAGGTCTTCGGCCCCGGCCTCTACTCCGAGCCCGACCGCTCCACCGCCGCCAAGGCGAAGATCGAGGACCACCTCGACTTCCTCTTCACCTACTACAAGGACCAGGTGGCGCAACGCCGTTGGTACGGCTTCTGGGACTACGGCGACTTCATGCACTCCTACGACACCGTGCGCCACCAATGGCGGTACGACGTCGGCGGCTACGCCTGGGACAACTCCGAGCTGTCGCCGGACATCTGGCTCTGGTTCGCGTACATCCGCTCGGGCCGCTCCGACATCTTCCGCTTCGCCGAGGCGCTCACCCGGCACACCGGCGAGGTCGACGTCTACCACCTCGGGCAGTGGGCCGGCCTGGGCACCCGGCACGGCGTCCAGCACTACGCGGACAGCGCCAAGCAGCAGCGCATCGCCAACACCACCTACCGGCGCTACTACTACTTCCTCACCGCGGACGAACGCGTCGGCGACCTCATGGCCGCCAACGTCGACTCCGACGAGACGTTCCTCGTCCTCGACCCCATCCGCAAGATCCGCACCGCGCCGTACACGCCCGACCGGCACGCCCTGTCGATCGGATTCGGCACGGACTGGAGCGGGTTGGTGTCGGCGTGGCTGACCGAGTGGGAACGCAGGGGCCCCAAGTGGGAGAAGGCGAAAGCCCGGGTCCTGTCGACGATGGAGACAATCGCCGCGCAGCCCAACGGATTTGTGCAGGGCAGCGGGCTGTACGACCTCGACACCGGCAAGTTCGCCGTCGCCTCCGCGCCCGTGGTCTCCGTCTCGCACCTCTCGGCGGTCTTCGGCCTCAACGAGCTCTGCGCGGAGCTGATCCACCTTGTCGACATGCCCAAGTTCAAGGAGGTGTACATGGATTACTGCCGCTACTTCAACGCCTCCAAGACGGAACAGGCGGCACGCTACGGCTCCAACTTCGGGACCCTGCTGCTCTTCCAGGGCCACTCGCGCCTCGACGCCTACGCCGCCGTACAACTCGACGACGCGACGCTCGCCAAGCGGGCCTGGACGAAGTTCTACAGCTCGGACGGCTACATGGAGACCTCGCCGTGGAAGACGGAGGCGCTGAACGGTCCGGTCACCCTCGTCCCAGGCAGCGAGGCCGCATGGGTGTCCTCGAACGACACCGCGCTGTACGGCCTCGCCGCCATCGAGAACCTGGCGCTGCTCGGCGACAAGATGCCCTAGCCGAGGGCTAGTTCATCCTTCCCAGGACCTCCCGCACCCGCCGGGCGTCCCGGATCCGCTGCTCGTAGGTCGCGCCGAGTGCGAGCAGCAGGAGTCCGGCGAGGGCGGGAGGTGCCCAGCGGGGGAGGGCGCCGACGACCTGGGCGAGGTACGGGGCGAGTTCGTGCAGCGCGACCAGCGCGAGGGTGGTGCCACCGAGGACGAGGGGCGCCTGTAGGCGGTGCCGGGCGCCGAGCAGGGTGACCGTCAGCGCGGCCAGGCCCAGCAGCAGCGGGCGCGTCCAGTGCGGGTCCGTCCAGGCCGCGAGGAGGCTCGGCGCGAGCGTGACGGTGAGCCCGGGGCCGTAGGCCGTCCAGGAGGTGGCGCTCGGGTCGCGGCGCCTGCGCAGCGCGCCGACGAACAGCGCGGGGACGGTGACCGGCAGCGTGTACGCCTCGGGGTCGGTGACGTTCCATGCGCCCAGCCGCACCCAACTGGCGAGGACGAAGAGAGCGGCGGCCGCGTAGCCGAGGCTCCTGCGCTCGGGTCGTATCGCCGTACCCGCCACGATCACTCCGCAGAGGGCCAACACCAGCGCCAGCATGGGCAGTTCGGCCGTCGCGAGATCGATCGCGATCAGGGCTGACGCAGCCCCGGTGATCTCGACCGCCTTCGTGGTGGCCGGGTCGGCGACGCGTGCCGCGAGCAGTGCGGCGGTCGCCGGTACGAGGAGCACCAGCAGCGCGATGTGCTGTGGCTGCCAGTCGAGGGAGGCGCCCACCGCGCAGGCCAGGGCCGTCGCGTAACCGAGGGAGGCGGCGGCTGACGCCGGTGCGAGGCGTCCGCGCCAGGCGGCTGCCGCGAACATGGCGGTCAGTGACGCGAGGACGGAGAGAGTGGCCGGCTCGGCGGCCAGGGCGAGACAGGCGAGGCTGAGAGAGGTGACCAGGGCGAGTGTCGTGGCCGCGCGGTGCCTGAGTGCGAGCAGGACCATGACCATGCCCCCGTGCACCAACAGGCCGATGTTGTACGGCAGTTGCAGCGCGGTCGGGAGCGTGAGTGCCGCCGCCCAGGTCAGGGTGAGGGCGGCGGTCAGGGCCTGGGGGCGCCACGCGGCGGCCCGGACCGTGAGGGCCAGCACTGCGGCAACCGCGAGCAGGATCAAGGGAGTTGCGGTCGCGTGCGCCGGCCAGAAGGTGTCCGTCGCCGCCGCTTCGCGGGCGTCGCCGGGCGCTCCGGACCACGCACGGGACAGCCACGCGGCCGGGCCGAGCAGCGTGACGCCGACGGCGGGCAGCGTCCACAGGACCGCGCTCGCCTGCGCGATGCCGGAGGCCCGGCCGAGGCCGTGGCGCACGGGCTCGGGGAGTCGGCCCCGTACCAGTGCCAACAGGGCGATTCCGCACGCCAGATACCCGGGAACCGTCCAGTCGGCGGGCGTCGCCGCGCGCAGCATTCCGCCGAGCGCGGCGACCACGAACAGGCCGCCCGCCGCGGCCGTACTCGTCCTGAGGCCACGGCCCGAGGCGAGCCACGCGGCGCCGAACGCGCCCGCTGCCGCGAGAGCGAAGAGCGCCGCCGCACGGGCGGCGGCGCCCGGACCGGCCGCATCCAGCGAGATGAGGCCGGTCGCCAGCACGCCCCAGCCGCCCATGCCGAACGCGCCGCCGGCGGCGACGAGACGAACGGCCTTCGGAGTGGCCCGGAGCGCGACAACCATGTCGGTCATGGCGGTCACCAGCACCGCCGCCGTGATTGTACGAAGGCCCCCGCCGGCCGCGATCGCCCAGAGGATCAAGGGGAGTTGGGCGACCGCGAGCGCGGCGGGGAGGGGGAGGAGAAGGGTCGGTGAGGTGGGTGCGGTGTTCGTGGTGGTCGGGTCGGTGCGGGTGACGGCCGGGCGGGGGAGTGCCGCCGTTCCGATGCCGTACGCCGTCCACACCACCGCGAGCACCGCCGACGCGGCGGCCGCGAACGAGACGCTGTCCCCGTCCGGGAACGCGACCTCGTGCAGCGCGTAGGTGTCCAGCACCGTCAGGACGAGACCGATGCCCGCGATCGACTCGGCGGTGGAACGCAGGCCCCGCCGCAGCAGCGCGACGGGCGCGCCGAGTGCCGCCAGGGTCACCGCGCCGAGCACCAGCGCCCGGCCCGTGATCCCCATGCTTCCCCAGCTGACCAGCGTGAACGCCGTCGCGGCGAGGGCGAGCAGGATGCCGCCGAGCATGAGCAGCAGGTTCTGCACACCGGGTGCGGTGGCCTCCCGGCGGGGCGGCACGGCCGGCCGCGGTAGCGGCACGGGCGCGGACCAGGCCGGCTGAAGCGCGGTCAGCAGCCAGGCCCGGCGGTGCAGCAACTGCGCACGGCGGGCGTCCAGTTGGCGCAGCTCGGCATCGAGGAGCTGCAACTCCACGGCCGGTGGCGGAATGTGCGTCATGACTCGGAGTGTGGCGCCCGTCACGTCGTACGGCATGAGTACGGGTACTCAAACGCTCCCGGTTGGCGGGAGACGGGCCTTCGAGCGGGCAGACTCCCGCCATGGACTGGACCCACTACCGCTTCCGTGCCCGGTGGGAGCTGCCCGCCCCGCCCGCCGTCGTCTACCCGGTCCTGGAGCGGGCCGAGGAGTATCCGCGCTGGTGGCCGCAGGTGCGTGAGGTCGACCAGCTCGACGACACCACCGGTGTCATCCGCATCCGGGCGAGCCTGCCGTACACGCTGACCTTCACCGCGCGCGAGGTGCGGCGCGATCCGGCCGCCGGGGTGCTGGAGATCGCGATGACCGGCGACCTGGAGGGCTGGGCGCGCTGGACGCTCACGGCCGACGGCTCCGGCACGCTCGCCCGCTACGACCAGGAGGTCGACCTGAACCGGCCGCTGCTCAGGTGGTTCGCCGTACCCGGGCGGCCGGTGTTCCGGCTCAACCACGCGCTGATGATGCGGGCCGGACGGCGCGGACTGCTCGCCCGCCTGGAAGCGGTTTGAAGGAAACCGGCGGGGGCCTGTATTGTTCAGTCCGTTCCCGGGCGATTAGCTCAGTGGGAGAGCGCTTCGTTCACACCGAAGAGGTCACTGGTTCGAACCCAGTATCGCCCACCATAAGAAGTTCATTGGAACAAGGTACCTTCCAGGGGCCGCCCACCAGGGCGGCCCCTGTTAGTTGCAGGCCAGCGCCCGTCCCCGGCTGGGGAGGGGCGCTTTGCCGTTTGGGGGCCGGTAGGACGGCCCGGAGGCTGGGCGGGGCCTCTGGCGGCCCTATGGGGGCCTGGTGCTGAGTCTGCGCCGTGTGCAGGATGCCGAACGACTCCCTGAGTTGGTGGTGCACTCGTACATCGCCGTTCGAGTCCTCCTCTATGTACAGCGCCTCGAGGAGGGCTTGGTTCAGTCGGCGGCGCTGCTGCTCGTCGCAACGCCGGTACAGCGCCTGCGGATCTTGCAGCAGTTGCAAGCACGCCTCGATGGTCGCCGCTCCCGTGCTGAGGGAGTCATCGACGTCGTGGAGCCGATCCGTAAGGCGGTCTCGCTGTTTGGTGATCTCCCGCAGTCTGGCCTTGATCTTGTCTTGGGGCAGATCGCCGTCAGCGGCCAGATCTATGAGGTTGTTCTCCTTGGTGTCGAGCGTACGAAGCTGCTTCGTGAGCTGGACTTGGAGGAGCCTGGTCGTGGTCTGCTGTTCATCGACCATGGCGGTCAGTTCAGTGCGCATGGTCGTGATGAACTCTGGCGTGAAGCGCACAGTGGCGTAGTGGTCCTCGACGGCGTCCTCGGCCTGCTCGATCGGGACGTACGGCATCTCGCAGATGTGGTCGAAGCGGCCGTTGCAGAAGAAGTATCGGTGCTCGTTGCCGGTGCGGTTGGTGGCGTGCTGAACGATCATGCGGCGCTGTTCCTCACGGAGGCGACGGCAGGAGCCGCAGAACAGCGAGCCCTTCAGTCCATGGTGATGTCTGCGCCGCTTCTCACGAGCGGTGTTCCGTGTGTAGAAGACCTCTTGGACACGGTCGAAGAGGTCTTGAGGAACCAGGTGCTTGTGGCGACCCTAGAGCCTTTTCCAACCTCAGGCTGATGCGTGGTGAAGGACGAGGACGGCCTTCACCACGTCGGTGATCCGGTTGGTGCTGCAGCGAAGCTTCCGCAGGAGGCGTCATCCCTTGAGGGTGGCCATGGCCCGCTCGCCGAGGCAGCGGATCTTGCCGTGGATGGTGTTATGGAGACGCTTCCATCGCTGGAGACGGCGGCCTCGAAACGGAACCCGGACGGATCCGCCGGCGCCTTGATATGCCTTGTCCGCCCAGCATTTGAGCCCCGCACCGGCGAGGGCTTCGATGATCCCGTGCTGCCGCGCGGCGGTCAGGTCGTGAGTCGATCCGGGCAGTGCCGGCGAGGCCCAGAGCAGTCGTCCGAACGGATCAGAGAGGACCTGGACGTTCATGCCGTGGCCTTTGTGTTTCCCGGAGTAGTACGGGGTGTCGGCGGCGATGCGGTCGATGGGCAGCAAGGTGCCGTGGGGGATGACGAACGCCTTCGCCCGGATCGTCGTCATCGCCGGGTCCGGGGGCAGGGCGAGGGCGGCCAGGGTCTCTACGGCTTCACGCATGTAGCGATGCACGGTCGCGATCCCGATGCCGAATCCGGCGGCGAGCTGGGCGTAAGTGTCACCGCACCGCAGGTGGGCCGGGGCGAGCAGGGCCTGACGTCCGGCAGGAAGGCGCCGCCACCGCGTTCCGATCTCCTGCCGCCGGGCTGTCAGTTGCCCGGTCAGGAACCGCTAGGTGCGGCTGGATAGATCAATCGAGGACGGGTAGACAAGCACACGAAGCTCCTGGCGGACACGGGTGATCTTGGTCGAGAACCCGTCTACCAGGAGCTTCGTCGTTGCGCAGGACAGTCCAACTCGCGGTCAGCCGCCAGCTTGAAAAGGGCTCACTGAGCCGTGTACGCACTCCCGTTGAGGCAACCTAACGAGGGGGGGCTGGAGCGTCGGTGAGGTACCAAGTGCTGACTGCTGTCCGAGTTCGTGTGGGGGCGACCTTGCTGGCGGGCTACACGGCCGTCCTCGACAGATCGAAGCGGGCGTGATGACGATACACCGCGATGCAGATCGTCCTCACTGAGCTACGCTTTCCTCGTGATTGGTGGATTGAGATGACTCAGGGGCTCCCTGACGTGCCGAGTTGCCGACATGGTCTGATCAAGGAATTTAAAGCCCATGTGGTTGCACTCGCCTCGAGGCCAGATTTCGTCCATCACTCGTGGTATGTCGAATACCACCTACAAATCGTGGAGCGGATCTCCGGCGAGCTAGCGGCTTCCTATCCCCAAGCCGATCGCGACGTTATCGATGTGCTGGTCTGGCTTCACGACTACGGCAAGCTGATCGACCGGGAGCGTGAGCACGAGCGCACGCTCACTGAAGGTCCGCGCGTCCTCATCAACATTGGGTTCGATCAGCAGTTCACCGATCAGGTGATCGCCTGTGCTCGCGAACTGGATATGAATCGGACAATGGACCTTCGTGCGGCGCGGATCGAAGTGCAGATTGTCTCCTCTGCGGATGGCTGCGCGCATCTCATCGGACCGTTCTTCCCGATCTGGCTGTGGGAAAATTCCACCCGCCCCTTGCGTGATCTGATGGGCGACAACCTTCGCAAGTTGGAGAAGGACTGGAATCGAAAAATTGTTCTTCCCGAAGCCCGGGCGGCTTTTGAGGGTCGCTACCGGCTCCTTCGCGAACAGAACGGAGATATTCCAGCGCGTTTTGTGTGAACTGATGACCATCGTCGCGTCGGCCACTGAGCTCAAGTGCGCAGTCCGCCAAGGTAGCTAATGAAACGCGCGATGAAGATTTCGTACTGACTGCGCCAGGCTGCCAGATCCGTCCCGTCCACGGTGCGGTCTGTGAGTTGGTGGAGGTGTGCGATCAGGTCGGCATCGACGTGTCGAGAGTTGAACACGATACTCTTGTCGCAGATTTCAGAGCGGCGATTCAAGTCCATTTTCATCGTTTCATACTGCAACGAGCCGGGGGGAAATTTATAGCTTTCGGGGAACTTGCGGCCGCTCGACTCGGGACCGTGGTACCAGGACACGTATGCGGAGTCGTCGAACAGCTCGACCCGGTAAATGGCTGTGTCTTCCATGTAGGAAATCTCGATCGGACAGAAATGCCGACAATCGAACAGAGCCACCACTGACATCAGTAGTTCGTCGCGCAATTCTTCCACAAGTCGAGGCACTGGGTTGATTCCCAGATTCCGTCGGCTACCTCGGTCTGAAGCGCGCCGTGAGACGGACTTTTCCAGGCTCGGGTCAAGCATGCAGACACGTACGAGATGCGGATGCCGCGGGGACGTTCTCAGGCGCCCGGGGAGGTAGCGTGGGCTCGGCCCCTTGAAACCGTAGAAGCTCGTACTGCTGAGGCTGTCGGTGAGATCGCGGTTGAACAATTCGTCGAATCCTTCCGACGGCAGGTACGAGCCGGAAGGAAGGAAAATCTTCTCTCTCTCAGACATCCGTTCGGTCAAACGGGTCGAGAGATCATCGAACTTGTCCGCGACGCTCTCCATAAAAGCGCGCTCCTGAATGCGTGAGCTGATGGACGCGAAGAGCAGGGCGAAGACCGCGGAGGCGACAAGGTTCAGGCCGAGAGAGGACATGATCGTCCCGCTGGTCAATGAGTGATCTTGCAGCGTCAGGATCAGGCCGGCGGCGACGATCACCACGTACCCGAGGGCGAGCGCGTAGGTGACCAGCGTTCTACGGGAGTGGTGTGGGTCCGCCACTGGATATCCCTCTCTCGGCGCGCACCTGGACGCTCAGTGTAGTCAACTGTCCCCGCAACCGGCATGGTTGTTGGCCGGATCCGCCTTCGGCCTGCCTGCCCATGCCTGAAGTCCTATAGCTAATCCTGGCCGGTTGCCCTGACGGCCTCTGTTCCGTTGGGGCGTGAGGCGGATAGAGTCCAGCCCATGTCGCTTGCCAGGCGTGGCGGGTGCGTCACCAGTCCCTCACGCCCCAGGATGGGGGGTGACCTATGCCTTCACGTCATGAACGCCTCAGTGCTCACTTTCGGCACATGGGCTACCTTCGCGTACCCGAGGCCATTCCGTCGGAACTGGTGACGAGACTGCTTGCGGTTGTCCGAGAAGAGTTCGCCGCCGAACGGGGGCCCTGTCGGCGAGGCGCAGAGGGAGAGATTGTCCGTATCGACGGCGTGAGTCGGCGTGACCCGGTCTTCATCGAAGCCCTGACGACGCCAGACCTACTCGATGTTTTGCGGGTTCTACTCGGCCCTCGCATTGTTCTGCTCCAAAACCGTCATGACCACGCTACCTTGAATCGGCGAGGTGATATTCTAGTTCGGCTGCACCGGGACGTTCTCCAGTGGTCGAGGCCGGTTATCACTGTTCTGCTCTTTCTTGAGAGATCCGGCCCGGCCAACGGCTGCACGCATGTGGTTCCTGGTTCCCATATGGCGCCCTATCTAGGTATGTCACCTGAAGGCGGTGGAGGGAATTGGGTCGATGACCACGAGGAATACGCACACTTCCCGGATCAGGCCCTCCCTGCCCCCTTACCGGCCGGTGGCGCTCTGATCATGGACGGTCTGCTATTTCACTCCGTCGGTCACAACACGACGGAGGACTCACGTACCAGCGTCACTTTCGCGCTTCGGAGCTGCGACGAACTCTCCGTGCACGAGGGTCGACATCAGGTGATTGTCGGATCGCCGCTCTACAGAGGAAACGATCTCCATCACGCCAACAGCGACCACCGTACTGTTTTGAGAGAGGGGAAGGAAAGGCATGACGATGTTTGAGGGTGCGAGCCCAACAGTTGGTTTCCCGAGTATCGCAGGACTTGCGTGGTCGGAAGACCCCGACCGTGCGCATGTCGAGGCCCGCAAGCTGCTCGAAGAAGAAGGGGAAGGCCTGGCTCGCAGGATATCTTTATGGCTGTCGGCGCTGGATCAACGGGACGTCGACAGCCTGCTCTCCCGTTCGATGTACCGAAGTTCGCATCACAAGTGGTGCCTTGGTGGAGACCATCACGACTACGTCGTCTGGCTACATCAGTACAAGGAGCCGGCCGAGTTCGCCGAGGCGGAGGGCTTCGCGGCATCCACACACAACCACAGGTACGGATTCTCCTCCCGTGTGGTGAGTGGAGGACTCCATACGACTTGGTTCCATGTCGTCGGTCAAGACAACGCGGAACATCGGGAGTTCGACGGTGGCGGCAACGCGCACGTAGAACTGCGCCCCGCGAAACAGACGTGGTTGAGGGAGGGGGACGTGGTGACCCTCGATCACCATGACATCCACCAGATCGACAAGGTCGCGGCTCGCACCTGCACTCTACTGATCCAGGGGCCTGTCCGGCGTGACTTCAGCACCGTCTTCAACCCTTCCGGCGGGCCCGTGAAGATCATTGACGCTCATGAGACGCTGCTGTCCCGGCTCACCCACCGACTGTCCGACTGAAGCGAGCGTGTCGATCTCACCTTGGGCAGGCATAGACTTCGTGACCATGACTCATGGCGAAGCGACATGGACTCAGCTGTCGCGAAGTACCGTCTTCCAGCGATTTGGCCGAAACGTGGACGAGGTTCATTATCGGCTACCAAACGGCCATCAAGATGCTTTTTACATCAAGAACGAACGTCCCGCCGTCAGCGTCCTAGCGCTCACGGAATCCCAGCAGGTCATTCTGGTACGGCAATACCGACCCGGACCCGACCGGATCCTGGCCGAACTTCCGGGCGGCTATCTGGGACGCGACGAAAACCCTGAGTACGCCGCCGAACGAGAACTGTTAGAGGAGACGGGTTACCGGCCCCGCACTCTGCAGTATGTCACGGACTGCTGGGACGATGCCTACTCCACAATGTTCCGAAAGTGCTTCGTAGCAATCGGATGCGTGAAAGTATCCGATCCCGATCCTGAGATCACCGAGACTCTCGAAGTCGTCCTCACCGATGTGAAGGACTTCCGCCAGCAACTCAGGAGCGGTCTCTCGACTGACGTAGAAGTGGGCTACATGTGTTTGGACTATCTCGAACTGCTCTAGTACGCAGCTCGAAGACGTTCTCTCCGGAAGGGGGCCATCGTGCCGGAGGCATTACCGCGCCTACGGACCGGGTACATCAGCACTCTAGTCCCGATCGATTCCGTGGAAGTCCTCGTCCTCGCGGGCGGTCTGGGAACTCGGCTGAGAGGGCAGGCGCAAAAATCCGTTCCCGCAGTGCCCAAGCTACTGATGGAGGTGGGTCCCGAAACGGAACCCACACCGATGATCGGAACTATTCTCGGCGAAATCTACGGAAACGGCTTCCGGACGATTAGCGTGTTGACAAGTTCGGCTGCGGGCGCCGGTGGGAGCGACATCGAAACCTATGTACTCGCCCACCACGGGCACAACGCCCGGCTGCAACTGCTCCGCGAGGCATTACCACTGGGCACGGCTGGTGCGGTGTATGCGGCGCTGGCCCACGTCGCTGCCGAGCTCATAGTGATCGTCCCGGGCGACACCCTCTTTCCCTTCGGGGCGCTGCAGGCAGCACTGACCGCTCATCGTCGCGCCAGCCATAACCTCACCTGGGTCGTCACGACACGGCCGGGGTCTGCGGCCCAGAACGCCGGGCGCCTCCTGCTCAATACCGATGGAACCTTGTGCCGCGTACTGGAGGGACTAAACGCGGAGGATGCCGGCAGCGAGCGTTCCAGCATCAGGGTGGACGTGACCGAAAGCACCAGTACGGGTGTCGTCATAGCGAACCGGATCCACTACGCCTCGGTCTTCGAGAAGCACACGGCTGGACAGTCTGACCCGGCGCCGGTCGATATTTACCGACAGTTGGTTCCGTGGTTGCTGAGACAGGGGGACGTCATCGGGACCTATGATATCCGCTGCTCCGCACCGGACTTGGGAACTCCGGAGCGGCTGGCGGTCTTCGGTCGCACGCCGAGCAAGTATCTCAGCGGCGGATCTGGGCGTATTGACCTTTGATGTCGTGGTCGAGTTCGAGGCATCTCTGTCTCCGGAAGGCGCGAATGGGGACACGCGGCGCATGAAGCTCAAGCCGCGCCTCCAGAAGCGATGAGACTCGGAGGCCACCGAACCGGACGCATCAGGCTGCTTTCACGGTATCGCCGTGCAGTGAGCCCTTTTCAGTAGAACCACAGAGGTTTATAGCCACACCCGACCTGCCACCCTGAATCCCTCAGGGGGCTTCTTGGTGCTTCTTTTATACCCTCACCCTACGTTACGTGTTGGCAGGACACGTAACGTAGTTCCTTTACATGTATTTATACAGCCGGCGCTATATTTTGTGAAGCGTCGCGAGGGTTCGCGTGTTCGATTAATAAATCAGTTGCCTTGCATGTTCAAAGTGGGGATACTGTGAATCAAACATGAGGAGCCAGCTATGTCTGTAAATGATGATGTCATCAAAGTCGGTGTGGTGAGCGATGCTGACTATATGGGTCGGCTGTTTCGCGACATTCAGGCAGCGAACGATGTGAACGTATCGGCGACCGTGCCCTTGTGTATGGCACCGTACTTCTCGCTGATGCTGCATGAGGCGAAGGGGAAGACTAGGACGATCGACTCGTCCGTGTTTGCCGAGTTCTCCGTAGAAGCTGAGCAAATCTGCGCTCGCGCTCGGCATGGCCTTAAGCTCTTCGAGGACACCCAGCGGCCGATCGATGAGCAGTTGCAATATTTTGAAGATGACATCTTGAACAAGCACTCTGCGGAGTTCCTTGGGAACACCTGGCTTAAGTTCGCCCGTCGCTGGGAGAGGGACTTGGGACTCTTCACCTACGATGACGTGCTCGTTACGACGTCACACGCGGCTGCATTTCAGCTTGGAGTCGACGCAGACAAGCTCTTCCAGGGCGACGGCGGTGCCTATAGGTTCGAAATCATGCGACAGGTGGGCCGATGCTTCGCGGCGCTTGGCGCTCGTATGGATACTCAGGGAGGCGAGACGTTTGTATGTTCGCTCTCCGGAGCCCGAATGAAGTCCAAGGATGTGCTGGCCTCCCCGTACTACGCGAAGGCTTTCAATGGAGCGGCCACAAAGGCAGTCATCAACCTAGCCTTGACTGACCTCCAGGTCAGGATGAACTTCATCAACAAGGTCATCACGGCTGGCGCTGATATCCGCAACCTTGAGTACACAGTGTTCAAGATTCGGTACATCACTCTGTATCAGGTGTTGTCGAGCCTCAAGCTTCTCAAGGGGGATGCTCGGTACCCGCTGCCGCTTGCGTCGAGCGTAGCGCTGGACAACATCTTGGACACTGACTCCGTCCGCATCATCATGGACGGTGCGGCACGAGGGTTCCGAAACACCTTGATGCACTACAACCTGCTGAGGAGTGTTGACACCACCAAAGTAGACCTCAGTCGGCCGATCTTCGGTCTCGTACCTCAGTATTTCCCGGCGTATGACTTCGGCGGGCTGAGCGAGGTGGTCGACACCTGCATTCGCGAGACGGCCAGTGCCTTGAACGACTGGGCTGGTGGTGTCTAACTACCAAGGACATTCCCTGATTCGTGGTTCCATGAACATACAAAACCCGCCCCAGCATCGGGGACGGGTTTTGTTGTGCACACTACTGATCTTTTGGTCGTGTTCCGCGCCTACCGCTCTGGCTGTTTGTCCGTGTAGGAACAGCTTCGCCTGATGCCTCTGGTGCTGTCGCAGTCTGACCAGGTATCCCCGCGATGGCGGCCCGTCGTTGCTGGAGCCGCTTCTCCTCGTGGTCAAGCTCAGCCATGGCTTTCTGCCGGACTGTTTCATCTTCCAGTGTTTTTGCCACCCAGTCGTTGAGGGCCTCCACCAACATCGTTGACGCTCTGTTCTGTTATGCCGCGCAGCCCCTCGATCTGCTCCCGCAGAACCGGATCAATGTGCACAGCGAACACCACTGGCTTGCGTTCTTCCTCGACCACGAGATCCTGTGCTTGTATGTCTGGTGCTTGTTCTTCCATCCAAACCTCCTGCCGGTTATTGGTTGGCAGGGGCATTTATAGCGGGCGAAGCTTATAAACTGGTTGGCGGACATGAGTTGGCCCCACCGTTCACGCGAAAGGCGGGGCCAATCTGGAGGTTCGCGGTTTGTCAAGGCCGGTCGTGTGGATCGCGCATCTGCACACCGCGCTTACGTAGGCGGAGGCGCACGGTTTCTGGATCGGCCTTCAGCCGGTCAGCGATTCGAGCTGCCGACATGCCTTGATGGACGTAGAGGCGCTCGGCTTCGTCAATGTTCGCCTCGGTGAGCCGCCGCCAGCGGGGCGTAACGCCGTTGCGCTTGAGGATGTCGCTGACCGTCTGCCGCTTGATGCCGAAGCGGCCGGCGAGTTGGTATGTCGTCGACCCTTCCTTATATGCCTCAACCAGCTCTGTGACTTCGGGCGCTTTTAGCCGTTTGGCAACGCGACGCGGCGGCTTCGGCATGCGCTCAACGGATGGAACTTCGGACCCGGGCAGGCTGCCAAGAAGGGTCCGGAGGGCTTGCAGCCTGTACTTCGTGTTCCAGTCGGCTACCTTGTCCCCCACCGGGAAAAACCGGTCCGCAACAGCGGGCCGGTTTTTGTGTTCCGGGTACGCCCTTGTGTCCGTTGTGCGTTTGCCGGTGGTCGGCGTGCCCCCACACCGTCAGGCCGCTTCGGCCAGGACCGGTCGCAGTGGCCAGTCCGTGCTCACCACCTCCGGTGTGCCGCTGCGCGTGAACCACGCCTGGAGTCCGCGTGCTTGGGCCGCGTGCCACGTCGACTGCAGGGTGTGCAGTTCGGCGGGGGACAGGCGCTCCAGCCGGGTCGCGAAGCGGCGGCCCAGGGCCCGTACGACTTCCAGGGAGGCCAGCGCGTCCGCGCCCGCGTCGTGCGCGCCGTCCAGCGTGACGGCGTAGTGCGCGCACAGGTCGGTGAGGGTGCGGCGGCCCTTGCGGTAGCGGTCCAGGTGTTTGTCCAGGACCCGGGGGTCCAGCACCCGCAGCGCCGCCGACTCGAACCAGTGGTCCAGCGAGGACGCGCGGTGGCGGCGCAGTTCGCGGTCCAGCAGGGTCAGGTCGAAGGGCGCGTTCATCACCACCAACGGGCGTCCCATGGCGGCCTGTTCGGCCAGCTCGTCGGCTATCTCGTGCATCACCGGCGCGGGCCAGCGGCCGTTGCGCTGAAGATGCTCATCCGTCAGTCCATGGATCGCCGTCGCCCCGGCGGGCACCGGCACCCCCGGGTTCACCAGCCACCGGGAGACCCGGGGACGGGTACCGGGGGCGTCCTGGACGACGACGGCGGCCGACACTATGCGGTCGGTCTCCACATCCACGCCCGTGGTCTCCGTGTCGAACGCGGCCAACGGGCCCTCGTACCAGCACGTCATACGTACACAACTCCTCGTTCACCCACGGCAGGTGACGCACCGTCTTCTGCCAGTTTGGTGATACCCGTGCTGTTTGCGCCGTACGCCGGAAGGACACAACAGGAGTGCGGGTCTTTGCAGTTCAGCGGCCCGGTACGGGGAAACACTTGGCGTGGAAGGCGAATTGGTCATGGTGATAGCGCAGCCCGAGCGGGGCGGGCTGCTGCCCGAACGGACGGCACCCCATCGCGGATCGCTCGCCACCACCGCCTGCATGGAAACGTTGCAGGTGGGCTATCTGCACGCCGTCGCCGCCGCGGCCGGCTGCTCGCTGTCCCAGCCCTTTCCGGACAACGGCATCGACTGGCACGTCAGTCACGGCTCGCCCGGACACACGGTGGACGACGAGGTCACCATCAAGGTGCAGCTCAAGTGCACCTACCAGATCCCGCCGAACCCGCCAGGACGTTCCTTCTCCTTCACGCTCGACAACGACCACCTGCGCAAGCTCGCCCGCACCCCGGTCTCGGTGCACAAGATCCTGGTCGTGATGCTCGTCCCGCGTTCCCAGGACGACTGGCTGCGCGCCAGCCACGACCGGCTCGACCTGCGGCACTGCTGCTACTGGGTCAACCTCGCCGGTCACGCCATCACCGGCCGGACCCGGACCACCGTGCGCATACCGACCGCACGCATCTTCGACGACCGGGCGCTGTGCGAGATCATGACGCGGGTCGGGACGGGAGGCAGGCCATGAGGGACCGCCCGGTCGAGGAACACCTGAGGCAGGTACGGCCGCACCCCGACGACCATGCCGTCACCACCTCCTGGGAGCGCCCGCCCCAGCCCGACCAGGTCGACCCCGCCGTCCTCGGCGCCCTGCTGCGCCGGCACGGCTGGCAGCGGCGCGGTGGCGCCCCCGGACGCTACGGCCGCTGGACCCCACCCGGGCCCGGCGGCTCGGGCACCAGCCTGCTGGTCCCCGAGAGCCGGGCCTTCCCCGACAGCGACGACCTCCTCGGCGAGGCGCTCTTCGCCCTCGCCCGCAGCAACACCCCCTCCGCCCGAGAGGTCCTCGTCGGCCTCGCCGTACCGAGCGACGAGATCCGCTGGTGGCGGGACATCCCCACCGGCCCGGCCGGCGCCGCGCCCTGGACCGTGGAGGAGCAACTCCGCGCCGCCGCCCGCCAGATGCTGCTCGCCGCCGCCCTCGCCACCCGCGCGCGGGCCGGTTACTACGGCGCCCGCCACCGCCGTCCCGCCGCCGCGTCCCTGGACCACGTCCTCGTAGGCTCCGCCCCCGGCGGCCGGCAGCTCACCGCGTTCGTCCCCGTCGACACGGGCCGCACCCTCGCCGTACGCCTGCACCAGGCCCTGTACGCCACCCGCGAGGCCATCGACTACCAGCGGGCCACCGGCGGCATGGACGCCTTCGACGGGGCCGTCGAGGCGGGCGTCAGCCGCGAGTTGACCGAAGCCGTCGTCGCGCTGGTGCGCGGCACCGAGGGCGCCCGGATCGCCGTCGAATGGGCGCCCGCCGCCGGTGTCCCCGAAGGCTGCGCCGCCCCTGCCGAGGCCGTCGAGTTCTCGCCCGGCGACCTGCCCGTGCTGCGCGCGGCCGGGGCCCGCTATCTGCGCGAGGAACCCTCCATGCCCGTGCGCATCACCGGCTCGGTGGTGCGGATGCGCCGGTCGGGGCCGCGCGGCGAGGGCACCGTACGGATGCAGGTGATCGCGGGCGCCGAGGTCGGGCACGTCCGGATGACGCTGGACGAGGAGTCGTACCGGATAGCCGGTCACGCGCACCTCGTCGGGCTCCCGGTGCGGGTGCACGGGCGGCTGGAGAGCCGGGGCGGCTTCCGCAGGCTGACCGGCGCCTCCGGGGTCGTACCCGTGCAGGTGGACGAGGCGGAGCGGGACCGGCTGATGAAGTCGATCCAGGGGCACGGTGAAAGCACTGCCTTCTTCGAGGAGGCGTGCAGCGGGGAGGACTGAGAGAGGGGAGCCCGGGACAACCGTTTCGCGGTGGGGCCCTTAGGGTCGGTACGATCCCCTATTGCGCGCGCTCACGGTATGGCGCCGCATCCACCCCGCAGTCAGGAGAGACCGGTGTCAGACGTCCGCGTGATCATCCAACGCGATTCCGAGCGGGAAGAGCGCACGGTGACGACGGGCACGACGGCCGCCGAGCTCTTCGCCGGCGAGCGCTCGATCATCGCCGCGCGCGTGGCCGGAGAGCTCAAGGACCTGGCCTACGTCGTCTCCGAGGGGGACGAGGTCGAGGGCGTCGAGATCTCCTCCGCCGACGGCCTCAACATCCTGCGCCACTCCACCGCGCACGTCATGGCGCAGGCCGTGCAGGAGCTGTTCCCCGAGGCCAAGCTCGGCATCGGCCCGCCGGTCAAGGACGGCTTCTACTACGACTTCGACGTCGAGCGGCCGTTCACGCCCGAGGATCTCAAGGCCATCGAGAAGAAGATGCAGGAGATCCAGAAGCGGGGGCAGAAGTTCTCGCGGCGCGTGGTGACCGACGAGGACGCCCGCGCGGAGCTGGCGAACGAGCCGTACAAGCTCGAACTCATCGGCATCAAGGGCTCCGCGTCCACGGACGACGGCGCGGACGTCGAGGTCGGCGGCGGCGAGCTGACGATCTACGACAACCTCGACGCCAAGACCGGCGACCTGTGCTGGAAGGACCTCTGCCGGGGCCCGCACCTGCCGACGACCCGGAACATCCCGGCGTTCAAGCTGATGCGCAACGCCGCCGCCTACTGGCGCGGCAGCGAGAAGAACCCGATGCTCCAGCGCATCTACGGCACCGCGTGGCCCTCCAAGGAGGAGCTGAAGGCGCACCTCGACTTCCTGATCGAGGCCGAGAAGCGCGACCACCGCAAGCTGGGCAACGAGCTGGACCTCTTCTCCATCCCGGATCAGATCGGCTCCGGCCTGGCCGTCTTCCACCCCAAGGGCGGCGTCGTCCGCCGGGTCATGGAGGACTACTCGCGGCGCCGCCACGAGGAGGAGGGCTACGAGTTCGTCTACACCCCGCACGCGACGAAGGGGAAGCTCTTCGAGACGTCCGGGCACCTGGACTGGTACGCCGACGGCATGTACCCGCCCATGCAGCTCGACGAGGGCGTGGACTACTACCTCAAGCCCATGAACTGCCCGATGCACAACCTGATCTTCGACGCGCGCGGCCGTTCGTACCGTGAACTGCCGCTGCGGCTCTTCGAGTTCGGGACCGTGTACCGGTACGAGAAGTCGGGCGTCGTGCACGGCCTGACCCGCGCGCGGGGCTTCACGCAGGACGACGCGCACATCTACTGCACGCGCGAGCAGATGGCCGACGAGCTCGACAAGACGCTCACGTTCGTCCTCAACCTGCTGCGGGACTACGGTCTGACGGACTTCTACCTGGAGCTGTCGACCAAGGACCCGGAGAAGTTCGTCGGCTCGGACGAGGTCTGGGAAGAGGCCACGGAGACGCTGCGCCAGGTCGCCGAGAAGCAGGGGCTGCCGCTCGTGCCCGACCCGGGCGGTGCCGCGTTCTACGGGCCGAAGATCTCCGTCCAGACGAAGGACGCGATCGGCCGGACCTGGCAGATGTCGACGGTCCAGCTCGACTTCAACCTGCCCGAGCGCTTCGACCTGGAGTACACCGGTCCCGACGGCGCCAAGCAGCGGCCGGTCATGATCCACCGGGCGCTGTTCGGGTCCATCGAGCGGTTCTTCGCGGTGCTCCTGGAGCACTACGCGGGCGCCTTCCCGGCGTGGCTCGCGCCTGTGCAGGCGGTCGGCATCCCGATCGGGGACTCGCACGTCGAGTACCTGGAGAAGTTCGCCGTGGCGGCCAAGAAGAAGGGGCTGCGCGTCGAGGTCGACTCCTCCTCGGACCGGATGCAGAAGAAGATCCGCAACGCGCAGAAGCAGAAGGTGCCGTTCATGGTCATCGTCGGAGACGAGGACATGAACGCCGGCACGGTCTCCTTCCGCTACCGCGACGGCTCGCAGGAGAACGGCATCGCGTTCGACGCGGCCATCGCGAAGATCGAGCAGATCGTGGCGGACCGGGTCCAGGTCTGAGCCAGTCGTTCTGCGGGAGGCCCTCGGGGAGTTCAGATCCCCGGGGGCCTCTCGTCGTCCTCCCGCGCGAAGACCTGGAGCAGCCAGGAGGCGAAGGTTCCGGTGACCGCGCCGAGGAGGGCCAGGCCGATGGCCATCATTCCTACGGCGATCAGGCGGCCCAGCGGAGTGATCGGCGCGACGTCGCCGTAGCCGACGGTCGCGAAGGTGGCGCAGGTCCACCAGACGGCGTCGCCGAAGGTCTTTATCGTCGCGCCGGGGGCGTTGTGCTCCTCCTGGTAGACGGAGAGGGCGCCCGCGAAGCCCAGCAGGACGGTGGACAGGCCGGCGTAGACGATCACGCGCGCGTGCAGCGCGAGCCGGGGCCGGCCGTGTCGGCGCTGTACCGCCTCGTAGACCTTGACGACCCGCAGCGGGCGCAGCAGGGGCAGGAGCAGGACCAGGGTGTCGAGCCAGTGGGTGCGGACGAAGCGCAGGCGCCGGCCGCTGAGCCGCCAGCGGACCGCGTAGTCGACGGCGAAGAGCGCCCACGCGGCGAACAGCACGGTGAGGCAGAGGTCCTGCCAGTCGGCCGGCAGGCCGTGGGCCAGGATGCGGACCGCGTACGCGGCGAGGTACACCATCGACGCGATGGCGAGCGGTACCTCGGTGCGGCGCTCCCACCGGGCCTTGCGGCTGTCGTCGTCCATCGGACCAGCTTGGCGGTGGGCCCCCTTCGCGCAACCCCGGCGACACGCCGCGAACGAGCGAAGCCATATGCTGACTTGCATGACGAGTGAGCCGGAGCAGCAGATCGGAGTGGGGACGCCGGACGCGTTCCAGCGCCTGTGGACCCCGCACCGGATGGCCTACATCCAGGGCGAGAACAAGCCGACCGGCCCCGGGGCCGACGACGGTTGCCCCTTCTGCTCGATCCCGGCGAAATCGGACGAGGACGGGCTGATCGTCAGGCGTGGTGAGCTGGTGTACGGGGTGCTCAATCTGTACCCGTACAACGGCGGGCATCTGATGGTCGTGCCCTACCGCCATGTCGCCGACTACACCGACCTGACCGACGCGGAGACCGTGGAGCTCGCGGCGCTCACCAAGCAGGCGATGACGGCTCTGCGGACCGCGTCGGGCGCCCACGGCTTCAACATCGGCATGAACCAGGGGAGCGTGGCGGGCGCGGGCATCGCGGCCCATCTGCACCAGCACATCGTCCCGCGCTGGGGCGGCGACACCAACTTCATGCCGGTGGTCGGCCACACCAAGGTGCTGCCCCAACTCCTCGCGGACACACGGAAGATGCTGGCGGACGCGTGGCCCACGGCGTGAGCCACGCGACCGGGACAGGCTACGCGTCGTAGAGGTCCGCCTTCTTCGGTGACACCTCCTGCACGCCTCCGCTGAGGACCGACGAGCGGGAGCTGAACTTGTCCGTGTTCACGCCGTTCTCGTCGAGGACGCGGATCGCCGCCGCGTGGACCACGCGCAGGACCGGTGTCGCGGCGCGCAGCGCGTCGTCGGCCATGAAGCGGTGGCGCCAGGGCTGGTCGGCCCAGGCGTGCCGCAGGCCGAACGGCTCGGGCAGGGATATGGAACCGCCGAGCCAGTTCAGCAGCGGCGGGTACCAGGTGATCGGGGCGCGGACCGCGAGGCGTACGACCTCGTCGGCGGGGACGAGGGGGAGCTTGACGCTGCGGTTCTCCCACGGCTTGAAGGTCTTCTGGACGCTCTTCGTCGGGGCCTCGGGCTTGCCGGTGAACAGCGAGTTCACGGGCCCGAGCGCGTGTCCGGTGATCTCGATGCGCAGTGTCTTGTGCAGCACGGTCACCGTGATCATCATCGTGATGACCAACTGCCCTTCCCAGAGCGTCCACTGCACGCCCAGGTAGTGCCGCTCGCCGCTGCCGAACTGCTGCTTGTTGCAGATGTCCTGTATCGCGTGCGACTTGACCTGGTACGCCTCGACGTCCGTGCCGTCGGGCCGGGACACCGCCTTGGCGCCCTCGCCGACCGGCGTGACGATCCAGTGCCGTACCGACGCCTTCGGGAAGCCGCCCGTGTTGATCGTGTTCCGCTCCAGCATGCGCAGGTCGTCATGGATGTTGCGGATGACGTCCCAGCTGCGGAAGGGGTGGATCTCCCGGTCGGCGTCGCGCGCGATCAGGTCCTCGGCGAGCTGCCAGCTGCCCCAGCGGGTGCCCATGCCGAGGATGCCCTTGGGGCCGGCGTAGAAGATCGAGTTGGACTGCTGTTCGGCGCTGAGCTTGGCCAGGGACTGGCGCAGCTGCTCGGCCTGGGTCTCGCCGGGGCTGGTCGGCACCGCCTCGGGGACCTTGGCCCCGACGCTGCTGCCGGACAGCAGGCTGTCCCAGCGCCCGCGCAGATCCTTCGCGGTGTTCTCGCAGACCTGCTTGGCCCACAGCCAGCCGACCACGGGCAGGACGACGCACGCGCGCGCGTACCAGGACCAGAAGCCCGCGAAGGGCGCCTTGACCAGGAAGATCACGGCGACCGCGCCCACCGCGACGAGCAGGGTCGTGGCGATCGCGCCGGCCCGCTTGTTGGTCTGGGTGCGCTTGTCGATCAGGCTGCGCAGCTGGAAGACCAGCAGCCAGACGACGAGCCCGGGCAGGAACAGCAGGCCGCACAGCACCATGATCATGGACAGCCTGTTGTCCCGCGCGCGGCGGATGTTGTTGGCCGCCAGGGCGTGCTCCACGACGGCCTGCGGCTCGGTGCCGAACGACTGGATCAGCGGTTTGCGGCCGGGGCCGAGCATGCGGGCCACGACGGCTCCGGCGAACGCCTCACCGAGGTTGGGGCGGAAGATCGTCGCCCACTTGCGGCCCTCGTTGACCGTCGTCTCGTGCCATTCGTTGTCGGCCTTCTTGATGTCCGCGACCGGGTTGTCCCGGTAGGCCGCCGAGGCCAGCGCGAAGGTCGCCGTCTGGCCCTCGTCGCCCGTACGCGGCACCTGTGGTCCGAAGATGTCCGCATAACCGCTGTCAACGGTCATTCCCGCCCCCGATCGCCGCTGCTCCCGCTTCTGCGGCTTTCCCGACTTCCGTGCTCCGCACACCTGTTGATCAGGTCATCAGCGTATCGGCCATCACTGACATGTGTCGGCGGACGGCCGAAAGCCGCCCACCGACAGCGAAGATCCCGAACTACGGGGCGTCAGATCCCGAACTACGGGGCGTCGCCCGCCTGTTCGCGGATTCGTTCGGCGATCTGCGGAGGCATCGGTTCGTGGCGGACGTAGGCGCGGTTGAAGCGGGCCGTGCCGTGCGAGAGGGAGCGGAGGTCGACGGCGTAGCGGCCGATCTCTATCTCGGGGACCTCGGCCCGGATCAGGGTGCGTCCGCCGGTCGTCTGCTCGGTGCCGAGGACCCGGCCGCGCCGCCCGGACAGGTCGCTCATGACGGCGCCCACGTAGTCGTCGCCGACCAGCACGGTCACCTCGGCCACCGGCTCCAGCAGATGGATCTTCGCGTCGGCCGCGGCCTCCCGCAGGGCGAGCGCGCCCGCCGTCTGGAACGCGGCGTCCGAGGAGTCCACCGAGTGCGCCTTGCCGTCCAGGAGCGTGATCCGTACGTCGAGGAGCGGATGACCGGCGGCAACTCCCTTGGCGGCCTGGGCCCTTACGCCCTTCTCCACCGACGGGATGAACTGGCGGGGCACCGCGCCGCCGATGACCTTGTCCACGAACTCGATGCCCGTGCCGCCCGGCAGCGGTTCGACCTCGATCTCGCAGATCGCGAACTGCCCGTGCCCGCCCGACTGTTTGACGTGCCGGCCGCGTCCCTGCGCCTTGGCGGCGAACGTCTCCCGCAGGGAGACCTTGTGCGGGACGAGGTCGACCTGGACGCCGTAGCGGCTGCGCAGCCGTTCCAGGGCGACGTCCGCGTGGGCCTCGCCGAGGCACCACAGCACGACCTGGTGGGTGTCCTGGTTCTGTTCCAGGCGCATGGTGGGGTCCTCGGCGACGAGCCTGCTCAGGCCCTGCGAGAGCTTGTCCTCGTCCGCCTTGCTGTGCGCCTGGATGGCGAGCGGCAGCAGCGGGTCGGGCATCTCCCAGGGCTCCATCAGGAGCGGGTCGTCCTTGGCGGAGAGGGTGTCCCCGGTCTCCGCGCGGCCCAGCTTCGCGACGCACGCGAGGTCGCCGGCGATGCAGTGCGTGAGGGCCCGCTGCTGTTTGCCGAAGGGCGCGGACAGGGCGCCGACGCGTTCGTCGACGTCGTGGTCCTCGTGTCCGCGGTCGGCGAGACCGTGCCCGGAGACATGGATCGTCTCGTCGGGGCGCAGCGTGCCCGAGAAGACGCGCACCAGGGAGACCCGGCCGACGTACGGGTCGGAGGCGGTCTTCACGACCTCGGCGACCAGCGGCCCGTTCGGGTCGCACGCCTTCAGCTCCCGCGCCCTGCCGTCGACCGTGGTGACCCCGGGCGCCTCGCGCTCCAGCGGGGTCGGGAAACCGCGCGTGATCAGCTCAAGGAGCTCGACCGTGCCCAGGCCCTGGCGGGCGCCCTCGGCGGCCGGAGCGGCGGCCAGGACGGGGAAGAACACCCCGCGCGCGACGGCCCGCTCCAGGTCCGCGATCAGCGTCTTGACGTCGATCTCCTCGCCGCCGAGATAGCGGTCCATGAGGGTCTCGTCCTCGCTCTCCGAGATGATCCCCTCGATCAGCCGGTTGCGGGCCTCCTCGATCCCCGGCACCTGGTCGGGCCCGGGCTCGGACTCCTTGCGCTCCCCGGACGCGTAGTCGAACAGCTTCTGCGACAGCAGCCCCACCAGACCGGTCACGGGCGCGTGCCCGTCGGGCCCCGGCGCGCCGTGCAGTGGCAGATACAGCGGGAGTACGGCGTCGGGGTCGTCCGCGCCGAACGCCTCCGCGCAGTACCGGGTCATCGACTCGAAGTCCGCGCGCGCGGACTCCAGGTGCGTGATGACGATGGCGCGCGGCATGCCGACCGCCGCGCACTCCTCCCACACCATGCGGGTCGAGCCGTCCACGCCGTCGGAGGCCGAGACGACGAAGAGGGCCGCGTCCGCCGCACGCAGACCGGCCCTCAACTCGCCGACGAAATCGGCGTACCCGGGAGTGTCCAGAAGATTGACCTTGTACCCGTCCCAGTCGACGGGCACCAGGGAGAGCTGCACCGAGCGCTGCTGGCGGTGCTCGATCTCGTCGTAGTCGGAGACGGTGCCGCCGTCCTCCACGCGGCCCGCCCGGTTCACCGCCCCCGCGGTCAGCGCGAGGGCCTCCACCAGAGTCGTCTTGCCCGATCCGGAGTGGCCGACCAGCACCACATTCCGTACGGACGCGGGGTGGTCGGCCGCCGTAGCCCTGCCGGCGGCTCCGGGGTGTGCGTTCGCCTTGTCGCCCATGGCCTTGCCTCCCGTGCACGGTGAGGTCACTGTGGGCGCGGACACACGGTGCCGCGTGCGGTGGCGGCTCCGATGACGCCCGCGGTGGTTCGAGCTTTCCACTCCCGTCACGGTGCGTCCATACAGCGGACGCGATCCGGCCGCCGGCACCGATGGCATCGCGTCGTGCTGCAGCCTTTCAAAACATGTGCACGCGGGTGCCCGGCCGTCGCCCACGCGCGCGCGTGGCTACGATGGGCCAGCCGGTGGCCAGCAGGGGCCGCGCGGCGACACCGACCCTCCGGGAAGGCCATGCTGAACAAGTACGCGCGTGCATTCTTCACGCGTGTCCTCACGCCGTTCGCCGCGTTTCTGATCCGCCGGGGCGTCAGCCCCGACACGGTCACCCTCCTCGGCACCGCCGGAGTGGTCGCGGGCGCGCTGGTCTTCTACCCCATGGGCGAGTTCTTCTGGGGCACGGTCGTGATCACGCTGTTCGTGTTCTCCGACCTCGTCGACGGCAACATGGCCCGCCAGCTGGGCCGCTCCAGCCGCTGGGGCGCCTTCCTCGACTCCACGCTCGACCGGGTCGCGGACAGCGCCGTCTTCGGCGGCCTGGCCCTCTGGTACGCGGGCGGCGGCGACAACATCGCGCTGTGCGCGGTCTCGATCTTCTGCCTGGCCAGCGGTCAGGTGGTGTCGTACACCAAGGCACGCGGTGAGGCGATCGGACTGCCGGTGGCCGTCAACGGTTTGGTCGAGCGGGCCGAGCGACTGGTGATCTCACTCGTCGCGTGCGGTCTCGCGGGCCTGCACAAGTTCGGCGTCCCCGGCATCCAGTGGCTGCTGCCCATCGCGCTGTGGATCGTCGCCGTCGGCAGCCTGGTCACGCTCATCCAGCGGGTCGTCACGGTCCGCCGGGAGTCCGCCGAGGCGGACGCGGCGGCTGCCGAGGAAGCCGCTCAGCACAGCACCGGGGCGACCCCGTGAGCAGTGCCCGGGAGCGGCTGACCGACGCGCTCTACGGCGTCGGCTGGAGCACCGTCAAGAAGCTCCCCGAGCCGGTCGCCGTCCGGCTCGGCCGCACCATCGCCGACCTCGCCTGGAAGCGTCGCGGCAAGGGCGTACGACGCCTGGAGAGCAACTACGCGCGCGTGGTGCCCGACGCGAGCCCCGAGCGGCTCGCCGAGCTCTCGCGCGCGGGCATGCGGTCGTACCTCCGCTACTGGATGGAGTCCTTCCGGCTCCCCGCCTGGAGCGCGGAGCGCGTCAGGACGGGCTTCGACCCCAAGGACGTCCACTACCTGACCGACGGCATCGCCTCCGGTCGCGGTGTCATCCTCGCGCTGCCGCACCTCGCCAACTGGGACCTCGCCGGCGCCTGGGTCACCACCAAGCTGGAGACCCCGTTCACCACGGTCGCCGAACGCCTCAAGCCGGAGACGCTCTACGACCGCTTCGTCGCCTACCGCGAGGGCCTCGGCATGGAGGTCCTGCCGCACAGCGGCGGCACCGCCTTCGGCACGCTCGCCCGGCGGCTGCGGGACGGCGGCCTGGTCTGCCTGGTCGCCGAGCGCGACCTGTCCGCCTCCGGCGTCGAGGTCGAGTTCTTCGGCGAGGCCACCCGGATGCCCGCGGGACCCGCCCTCCTCGCCCAGCAGACGGGCGCGCTACTGCTCCCGGTGACGCTCTGGTACGACGACTCGCCGGTCATGCGGGGACGCGTCCATCCGCCCGTCGAGGTACCCGAGTCAGGTGACCGGGCCGAGAAGACGTCTGTCATGACACAGGCGCTGGCAGACGCCTTCGCCACCGGCATCGCCGACCACCCGGAGGACTGGCACATGCTCCAGCGCTTGTGGCTCGCGGATCTCGACCCCACGAAGGGGCCCTCGTGAGGATCGGCATCGTCTGCCCCTACTCCTGGGACGTCCCGGGTGGCGTCCAGTTCCACATCAGGGACCTCGCCGAGTACTTCATCCGGCTCGGCCACGAGGTGTCCGTCCTCGCCCCGGCCGACGACGACACCCCGCTGCCGCCGTACGTCGTCTCGGCGGGGCGCGCGGTCCCGGTGCCGTACAACGGCTCGGTGGCCCGGCTGAACTTCGGCTTCCTGTCCGCCGCGCGGGTCCGACGCTGGCTGCACGACGGCGAGTTCGACGTCATCCACATCCACGAGCCGACCTCGCCGTCGCTGGGCCTGCTGGCCTGCTGGGCGGCCTCGGGCCCGATCGTCGCGACCTTCCACACCTCCAACCCGCGCTCCCGGGCGATGATCGCCGCGTACGCGATCCTCCAGGCCGCGCTGGAGAAGATCAGCGCGCGGATCGCCGTGAGCGAGTACGCCCGCCGCACGCTCGTCGAACACCTCGGCGGCGACGCGGTCGTCATCCCGAACGGCGTCGACGTCGACTTCTTCGCCCGCGCCGAACCCAAGCCCGAGTGGCAGGGAGAGACCATCGGCTTCATAGGGCGCATCGACGAACCCCGCAAGGGCCTCCCGGTGCTGATGAAGGCCCTGCCGAAGATCCTCGCCGAACGGCCGAACGCCCGGCTGCTGGTCGCCGGACGCGGCGACGAGGAGGAGGCCGTCGAGACGCTCCCCGAGGAGCTGCGCTCGCGCGTCGAGTTCCTCGGCATGATCAGCGACGACGACAAGGCCCGCTTCCTGCGCAGCATCGACCTCTACGTAGCTCCCAACACCGGCGGCGAGAGCTTCGGCATCATCCTCGTCGAGGCCATGTCGGCGGGCGCCCCGGTCCTCGCCTCCGACCTGCCCGCCTTCGCGCAGGTCCTCGACCAGGGCGCGGCCGGCGAGCTGTTCACCAACGAGGACGCGGACACCCTCGCCGAGGCGGCCGTACGGCTCCTGGGCGACCCGGAGCGGCTGGCACAGCTGAGCCGGCAGGGGAGCGCCCATGTCCGGCGCTTCGACTGGTCCACGGTCGGGGCCGACATCCTGTCCGTGTACGAGACGGTGACCGCCGGTGCGGCGGCCGTCGCCACCGACGAACGCACCGGACTCCGGGCGCGGTTCGGGCTGGCCCGGGACTGAGGTGCGGGACGGTGACCGCGCGGGGGCGTGCTGCTCTCCCGCTTCTCCCGCGCGCGGGGAGGTCGGTTCGGGTTTCCAACTCGGGGTGCCCGTCGGCCGATCCGGCGACGACGCCCGCGCGATCGCCCTGCCTGGCGGTGAGTTCCGCATGGGCGACGCCTTCGACGAGGGGTACCCCGAAGACGCCGAAGGTCCCGTCCGTACGGTCACCGTCGAGCCGTTCCGCATCGACGCGACCGCCGTCACCAACGCGCGCTTCGCCCGCTTCGTGGACGACACCGGATACGTCACCGAGGCGGAGCGGTACGGCAGTTCGTTCGTGTTCCACCTGCTGCTGCACCCCCGCGCGCGGGACGCCGTGTACGGCCAGGTCGAGGCGGCACCCTGGTGGCTCGGGGTGGAAGGCGCGTCCTGGAGAGCACCGGAGGGCCCCGGGTCCGATGTCGTCGACCGCGCGGACCACCCCGTAGTGCACGTGGCGCACCACGATGCCCTCGCCTACTGCGCCTGGGCGGGCGCCCGGCTGCCCACCGAGGCCGAGTGGGAGTACGCGGCACGGGGTGGCCTCGACGGTCGGCGCTATCCCTGGGGCGACGATTTCGCCCCGGAGCGGCTGAACACCTGGCAGGGCGACTTCCCCAGGACCAGTACCCGCACCGGCGGCGCCACGGGCACGGTCCCCGTGGACGCGTACGAGCCCAATGCCTACGGCCTGTTCAACACGTCGGGCAACGTGTGGGAGTGGTGCGCCGACCGCTTCGTACCCGGCGGCGAGGAGCGCGTGATCCGCGGCGGCTCCTACCTCTGCCACGCCTCCTACTGCCACCGCTACCGGGTCGCCGCCCGCTCGAAGAACACCCCCGACTCCTCGACGGGGCACGGGGGTTTCCGGTGCGCGTGGGACCCGACGGGACCGTGACCGGGGACCGGTAGCCTTGCCGCCCGTGAGCGCAACTCTGATCTGGATCCTCGTCGCCCTGGTGGCGATCGGCCTGTACCTGAGCTGGACCGCGGGCCGGCTCGACCGGCTGCACGCCCGGATCGACGCGGCCCGCGCGGCGCTCGACGCCCAACTGCTGCGCCGTGCCTCGGTGACCCAGGAGCTGGCCACCTCGGGCGTCCTCGACCCGGCCGCCTCGATCGTCCTCTACGAGGCCGCGCACGCCGCCCGGCAGGCCGAGGAGGAGCAACGGGAGGTCGCCGAGAGCGAGTTGAGCCAGGCCCTGCGCGCCGTCTTCGCCGAGCCCCCGCAGGTCGAGGGCGTCCGCGAGGCCCCCGGCGGAGAGGCGGCGGCCCGCGAACTCGCCGAGTCGGTACGCCGCGTCCCGATGGCCCGCCGCTTCCACAACGACGCCGTGGGCGCCGCCCGCCGCCTCCGCGAACACCGCAAGGTCCGCTGGTTCCACCTGGCCGGACACGCCCCCTTCCCCATGGCCTTCGAAATGGACGACGAGCCGCCTGCGGCACTGGTGGACCGGGCGGCCTGAACGCTCCGCTGGAAGTCCGGTGCGTCGACCGCGGATCCGTCGTGGCTGGTCGCGCCCCGCGGCGGAGCCGCTGATGTGTACAGCCCCGGGCACCTTCGGGGCGCTGCCGAACTGCACAGGACTTCACCGGACCTGCTTGGACACGTCCGTCGGACCCGGTCGTCGGACACGTCTGTTCGAAAACGATCCACCGCCTACCCATTGGCCCTTGCTGTGGCCTGCATCTCTCGCGTTTCCTCGGTAGTGCAGCAGCCCTCTTTCACCGAGTGAGGTCACCCCGTGTCCAGCACCCCCAGCTCCGCCCAGACTCCCGAGACCGGCACCGCGCGCGTCAAGCGCGGGATGGCCGAGCAGCTCAAGGGCGGTGTGATCATGGACGTGGTCAACGCCGAGCAGGCGAAGATCGCCGAGGACGCCGGTGCCGTCGCCGTCATGGCCCTGGAGCGGGTCCCCGCCGACATCCGCAAGGACGGCGGCGTGGCCCGGATGTCCGACCCGAACATGATCGAGGAGATCATCGAGGCGGTCTCCATCCCGGTCATGGCCAAGTCCCGCATCGGCCACTTCGTCGAGGCCCAGGTCCTGCAGTCCCTCGGCGTCGACTACATCGACGAGTCCGAGGTCCTCACCCCGGCCGACGAGGTCAACCACAGCGACAAGTTCGCCTTCACCACCCCCTTCGTCTGCGGTGCCACCAACCTGGGCGAGGCCCTGCGCCGCATCGCCGAGGGCGCCGCGATGATCCGCTCCAAGGGCGAGGCCGGCACCGGCAACGTCGTCGAGGCGGTCCGCCACCTGCGCCAGATCAAGAACGAGATCGCCCGCCTGCGCGGCTTCGACAACAACGAGCTGTACGCCGCCGCCAAGGACCTGCGCGCCCCGTACGAGCTGGTCCGCGAGGTCGCCGAGCTGGGCAAGCTCCCCGTCGTGCTGTTCTCCGCCGGTGGCGTCGCCACCCCCGCCGACGCCGCGCTGATGCGCCAGCTCGGCGCCGAGGGCGTCTTCGTCGGCTCCGGCATCTTCAAGTCCGGCGACCCGGCCAAGCGCGCCGCCGCGATCGTCAAGGCGACCACGTTCTACGACGACCCGAAGATCATCGCCGACGCGTCCCGCAACCTGGGCGAGGCCATGGTCGGCATCAACTGCGACACCCTCCCCGAGGCCGAGCGTTACGCGAACCGGGGCTGGTGATGACCACTCCCGTAGTCGGAGTGCTCGCGCTCCAGGGCGACGTACGGGAACACCTGATCGCCCTGGCCGCGGCCGACGCCGTGGCCAGGCAGGTCAGACGCCCCGAGGAACTCGCCGAGGTGGACGCTCTCGTCATCCCCGGGGGTGAGTCCACCACCATCTCCAAGCTGGCCGTCCTCTTCGGACTGATGGACCCCCTGCGCGCACGCGTGCGTGCCGGTATGCCCGTCTACGGCACCTGCGCCGGCCTGATCATGCTCGCGGACAAGATCCTCGACCCGCGCTCGGGCCAGGAGACGATCGGCGGCATCGACATGATCGTGCGCCGCAACGCCTTCGGACGTCAGAACGAGTCCTTCGAAGCGGCTGTCGACGTGAGGGGCGTCGAGGGCGATCCTGTAGAGGGCGTTTTCATCCGCGCCCCCTGGGTCGAGTCCGTCGGTGCCGAGACCGAGGTCCTCGCCGAACACGAGGGCCACATCGTCGCGGTCCGCCAGGGCAACGCGCTCGCCACGTCGTTCCACCCGGAACTGACCGGCGACCACCGCGTGCACTCCCTGTTCGTCGACATGGTGCGCGCGAACCTGGCTCCGAGGTCCTAGTAGGATCTCTGGGGTTCGTAAAGAGTTGGGTTACGCGAAGGAGACAGGCAGATGTCCGGCCACTCTAAATGGGCTACGACGAAGCACAAGAAGGCCGTGATCGACGCCAAGCGCGGCAAGCTCTTCGCGAAGATGATCAAGAACATCGAGGTCGCGGCCCGCACCGGTGGCGCCGATGTGTCCGGCAACCCGACGCTGTTCGACGCCATCCAGAAGGCCAAGAAGAGCTCGGTCCCGAACAAGAACATCGACTCCGCGGTCAAGCGCGGCGCCGGCCTCGAAGCCGGTGGCGCCGACTACGAGACGATCATGTACGAGGGTTACGGCCCCAACGGCGTCGCGGTGCTCATCGAGTGCCTCACCGACAACCGCAACCGCGCCGCCTCGGACGTCCGCGTCGCCATGACCCGCAACGGCGGGAACATGGCCGACCCCGGCTCCGTCTCGTACCTCTTCAACCGCAAGGGCGTCGTCGTCGTCCCCAAGGGCGAGCTGACCGAGGACGACGTCCTGGGGGCCGTGCTCGACGCGGGCGCCGAGGAGGTCAACGACCTCGGTGAGTCCTTCGAGGTCATCTCCGAGGCCACCGACCTGGTCGCGGTCCGCACCGCGCTCCAGGACGCCGGGATCGACTACGACTCCGCCGACGCCAACTTCGTCCCGACCATGCAGGTCGAGCTCGACGAAGAGGGCGCCCGCAAGATCTTCAAGCTGATTGACGCCCTGGAGGACAGCGACGACGTGCAGAACGTCTTCGCCAACTTCGACGTCAGCGACGAGGTCATGGAGAAGGTCGACGCGTAGCGCTGCCGCGAGCTGAGCGGGATTTCGGCGGGCCGACGGGACACACCCCGTCGGCCCGCCGCTTTGTCAGTGACACCCGATAGCCTGCACAAACAGGCGATCGAACGAGGGGGGTTGGTGTGCGGGTACTCGGGGTGGACCCCGGACTGACCCGATGTGGTGTCGGTGTCGTCGAAGGCGTCGCGGGCCGGCCGCTCACCATGGTCGGCGTCGGTGTCGTACGGACCCCGGCGGACGCCGAGTTGGGGCTGCGTCTGGTCGCCATCGAGCAGGGCATCGAGGCGTGGCTGGACGAACACCGGCCCGAATTCGTCGCCGTGGAGCGGGTGTTCAGCCAGCACAACGTACGGACGGTGATGGGCACCGCCCAGGCCAGCGCCGTAGCCATGCTGTGTGCCGCGCGGCGCGGCATCCCGGTCGCCCTGCACACCCCCAGCGAGGTCAAGGCGGCCGTCACCGGCAGCGGGCGCGCGGACAAGGCCCAGGTCGGCGCCATGGTGACCAGGCTGCTGCGGCTCGACGCGCCCCCCAAACCCGCCGACGCGGCCGACGCCCTCGCCCTCGCCATCTGCCACATCTGGCGCGCCCCCGCACAGAACCGCCTCCAACAGGCGGTCGCGCAGAACCGACTTCAGCAGGCCGTCGCCCTGCACGCAGCCAAGACCCCGAACGCATCGAAAGGCCGTACCGCATGATCGCCTTCGTCAGTGGCACGGTCGCCGCACTCGCTCCCGACGCCGCCGTGGTCGAGGTCGGCGGGGTCGGCATGGCGATCCAGTGCACGCCGAACACGCTGTCCACGCTCCGCCTCGGCAAGCCGGCCAAGCTCGCCACCTCACTCGTCGTGCGCGAGGACTCGCTCACCCTGTACGGCTTCGTGGACGACGACGAACGCCAGATCTTCGAGCTGTTGCAGACCGCGACCGGTGTCGGACCCCGGCTCGCGCAGGCCATGCTCGCCGTGCACACCCCGGACGCGCTGCGTCGAGCCGTCGCCTCCGGTGACGAGAAGGCGCTGATGGCCGTGCCCGGCATCGGCAAGAAGGGCGCGCAGAAGCTCCTCCTGGAGTTCAAGGACCGGCTCGGCGCACCCGTGGGCACCGGGCCGGCGATCGGTGCCCCGGTCACCAGTGGCTGGCGCGACCAGTTGCACGCGGCGCTCATCGGCCTCGGGTACGCCACCCGCGAGGCCGACGAGGCCGTGGCCGCCGTGGCACCGCAGGCCGAGGCCGCCGAAGGGGCGCCGCAGGTGGGGCAGTTGCTCAAGGCCGCCCTGCAGACCCTGAACCGCGCCCGCTAGGAGACGTCAGTGAACTGGGACGACACGACCGACGAGACCGCCGCCGAGCGGCTGGTGGGCTCGGTCGCCGACCGCGAGGACCAGGCCGTCGAGGCCGCCCTGCGCCCCAAGGACCTGGGCGAGTTCATCGGCCAGGAGAAGGTCCGCGAACAGCTCGACCTGGTCCTGCGCGCCGCACGCGCGCGTGGCGCCACCGCCGACCACGTGCTGCTCTCCGGCGCCCCCGGCCTCGGCAAGACCACCCTCTCCATGATCATCGCGGCCGAGATGGGCGCCCCTATCCGCATCACCAGCGGCCCCGCCATCCAGCACGCGGGTGATCTCGCCGCGATCCTCTCCTCCCTCCAGGAGGGCGAGGTCCTCTTCCTCGACGAGATCCACCGCATGTCGAGGCCCGCCGAAGAGATGCTGTACATGGCGATGGAGGACTTCCGCGTCGACGTCATCGTCGGCAAGGGCCCCGGCGCCACCGCCATCCCGCTCGAACTGCCGCCGTTCACCCTGGTCGGCGCCACCACGCGTGCGGGACTGCTGCCGCCCCCGCTGCGCGACCGCTTCGGCTTCACCGCGCACATGGAGTTCTACGAACCCGCCGAGCTGGAGCGCGTCATCCACCGCTCCGCGAACCTCCTCGACGTCGAGATCGACCCCGCCGGCGCCGCCGAGATCGCGGGACGCTCCCGCGGCACCCCTCGTATCGCCAACCGGCTGCTGCGCCGCGTCCGGGACTACGCGCAGGTCAAGGCCGACGGCTTCATCACCCGGGACATCGCCGGGGCGGCCCTCAAGGTGTACGAGGTCGACGGCCGCGGCCTCGACCGGCTCGACCGCGGTGTCCTGGAGGCCCTGCTCAAGCTGTTCGGCGGCGGACCGGTCGGTCTCTCCACGCTCGCGGTCGCGGTGGGGGAGGAGCGCGAGACCGTCGAAGAGGTCGCCGAACCCTTCCTCGTGCGGGAAGGTCTGCTGGCCCGCACCCCGCGCGGACGCGTCGCCACCCCCGCCGCGTGGGCCCATCTCGGCCTCACCCCACCCCGCTCGTCAACCGGGGGAAACGGACAAGGGGACCTGTTCGGGGCGTGACGGCGGGGGCACTGGCCGGGTCAGGAACCCCGGTGCCATGCTGTGCGTTGTTCCATCAGCGTGGACTCGCTTAGACTCCGCCGATGCCGCCTTTGTGGGCGGCGCCGACCACCCCCATCCACCAGGCCGCTCACCGCCGCGGTCGTGCGAAGGAAATTCCGTCCCGTGAATATCGTGACCCTCCTCCCGTTCATCGTGCTCATCGGGGCCATGTTCCTGATGACCCGCTCTGCCAAGCGCAAGCAGCAGGCGGCCGCGTCGATGCGTAATGACATGCAGCCCGGCACCGGCGTCCGCACGATCGGGGGCGTGTACGCGACGGTCAAGGAGGTCAACGAGGAGACGGTTCTCCTCGACGCCGGCCCCGGCGTCGAGCTCCTCTTCGCGAAGAACGCGATCGGCGCCGTCCTCACCGACGACGAGTACAACCGCATCGTCCACGGCATCGAGCACGACCTGAAGGACGACTCCGACGTCGTCCCGGACGACGCCTCCTCCCTCACCGAGACCGACGAGCCCGCCGCCGACTCTTCCGACGACAAGCCCATCGACCTCGGCAAGAAGGACGTGGCCGACGAGCCCGCCGACGCCACCGAGGAGCCGGCCGAGGCCGAAGAGGCCAAGACGGACGAAGAGCCGAAGAAGACCGACGGCGACTCCGACGCGAAGTAGTCACGTCCCGGGAGCGCGGCGCGATCCGCTCGCGCCCCGCGCACCCCGGGTACGTGCGCCGCTCGCACGGGATCCCGACACCATGTCATGGCCGCAGGCGCGCTGACCCGGCGCGGAGCGGCCCGAGAGGGAGTACGAGAAGGTGGCAGCACCTAAGAGGGGCCGTAGCGCGAGCGCCCAGAGCAAGCCAGGGCGCTCGCTGGCCCTCATCCTGATCGCCATCGTGGCGCTCACGGGTGGCATGTTCGCATCCGGGCACACCACTCCGCGTCTCGGCATCGACCTGGCCGGCGGTACGAGCATCACTCTCCGGGCCGTCCCGGAGAAGGGCCAGGAATCCGCGATCAACAAGGCCAACATGGACACCGCGGTCGACATCATGAACCGCCGTGTCAATGGTCTTGGTGTCTCGGAGGCCGAGGTCCAGACGCAGGGCACCAGGAACATCATCGTCAACATCCCCAAGGGCACGAACTCGGAGGAAGCCCGGCAGCAGGTCGGTACCACGGCCAAGCTGTACTTCCGCCCGGTCCTGGCCACGGAGGCGTCGGTCGGCGCCGCGGCGAGCCCCTCCCCGAGCGCCTCGGGCAGTGCTTCCAGCAGCCCGTCCAGCTCGGCCAGCCCCAAGACGACGGCTTCCTCGTCCAAGACCGGCTCCGCGACCCCGACGGCCACCGCCACCTCGCAGGGACGCGCCGCGAGCGACGCCCTGAAGGCCGACTCCACCCCGTCCGCGAGCGCCAGCGCCTCGGCCTCGGCCAGCGCCAGCCCGTCGGCGTCCAGCAGCAGCGCCGCCAGCGCGGCGGCGGCCAAGCTGGAGGCCCAGTACACCGCGCTGGACTGCTCCAAGAAGTCGACACAGAACACCGCGGGCAAGGACTCCAAGGCCACCGACGCGACCGTGGCCTGCGGCCAGGTCAGTGGCGTCTGGTACAAGTACCTGCTCGGTCCCGCCGCCGTCGACGGCACGGACGTCAAGAAGGCCTCGGCCGTCTACAACACGACGACCGCCGCCGGCTGGCAGGTCACCATGGACTTCACCGGCAAGGGCGGCGACAAGTTCGCCACCGTCACCGGCGAGCTGGCGAAGAACACCGCCCCGCAGAACGAGTTCGGCATCGTCCTCGATGGCCAGGTCGTCTCCAGCCCCTCCGTCAGCTCGTCGATCACCGGCGGCAGCGCGGAGATCTCCGGCAGCTTTACCCAGGAAGAGGCCCAGAGCCTCGCCAACATGCTGTCGTACGGCGCCCTGCCGCTGACCTTCAAGGAGGACAGCGTCACCACGGTGACCGCGGCCCTCGGCGGTGAGCAGCTGCACGCCGGTCTGATCGCGGGCGCGATCGGCCTCGGCCTGGTCGTCATCTACCTGCTGATCTTCTACCGCGGCCTGTCGGTCATCGCGATCCCCTCGCTGCTGGTCTCCGCGATCCTCACCTACGTGATCATGGCGCTGCTCGGCCCGGGCATCGGCTTCGCGCTGAACCTGCCGGCCGTCTGCGGTGCGATCGTCGCGATCGGTATCACCGCGGACTCGTTCATCGTGTTCTTCGAACGCATCCGGGACGAGATCCGCGAGGGCCGCTCGCTGCGCCCCGCCGTCGAGCGGGCCTGGCCGCGTGCCCGGCGCACCATCCTGGTCTCCGACTTCGTGTCCTTCCTCGCCGCCGCGGTGCTGTTCATCGTCACCGTCGGCAAGGTCCAGGGCTTCGCGTTCACGCTCGGTCTGACCACCGTGCTCGACGTCGTCGTGGTGTTCCTCTTCACCAAGCCGCTGATGACGATCCTCGCCCGCCGGAAGTTCTTCGCCAACGGCCACAAGTACTCCGGCCTCGACCCGAAGGCCCTCGGCGCCAAGGCGCCCCTGCGCCGGACCCGCCGTCCCTCCGCCCCCGTCGACCCGAAGGAGGCGTGAGATGTCGAAGCTCGGCAACCTCGGCGCCCGACTGCACCGTGGCGAGGTCGGGTACGACTTCGTCGGCAATCGCAAGATCTGGTACGGCATCTCGATCCTGATCACCATCACGGCCATCCTCGGTCTGACGGTGCGCGGCCTGAACATGGGCATCGAGTTCCAGGGCGGTGCCGCCTTCACCACGCCGAAGCACATGAGCGCCTCGGTGAGCCAGGCGGAGAAGTACGCCGTGGACGCCTCCGGCCACGACGCGGTCGTCCAGAAGCTCGGTGACGGCAGCCTGCGCATCCAGATCGCCGGCATCGACACCGACAAGTCCGACGCCATCAAGACGAAGCTGGCCAAGGACCTGAACGTCAGCTCCGAGGACATCGCCGCGGACCTGGTCGGCCCCAGCTGGGGCGACCAGATCGCCAACAAGGCCTGGGAGGGCCTGGCGATCTTCATGGTGCTGGTCGTGATCTACCTGGCCATCGCCTTCGAGTGGCGCATGGCCCTGGCCGCGCTCGTCGCCCTGATCCACGACATCACCATCACCATCGGCATCTACGCCCTCGTCGGCTTCGAGGTCACGCCCGGCACGGTGATCGGTCTGCTGACCATCCTCGGTTACTCGCTCTACGACACGGTCGTCGTCTTCGACAGCCTCAAGGAGCAGACCAAGGACATCACCAAGCAGACCCGCTGGACCTACAGCGACATCGCCAACCGCTCGATCAACGGCACGCTGGTGCGTTCCATCAACACCACGGTCGTCGCGCTGCTGCCGGTCGCGGCCCTGCTGTTCATCGGCGGCGGCTTCCTCGGCGCGGGTGTCCTCAACGACATCTCGCTGTCGCTGTTCGTCGGCCTCGCGGCCGGTGCGTACTCCTCGATCTTCATCGCCACGCCGCTCGTCGCCGACCTCAAGGAGGCCGAGCCGCAGATGAAGGCGCTCAAGAAGCGCGTCCTCGCCAAGCGGGCCCAGGCCGCGGCGCAGGGTGAGCCGGTCGAGCCCGAGGTCACCGACGACACGGACGACGACTACGACGACGAGGACGCGGCAGCCGTCGTAGGACCGCGCACGCAGCCGGCGTCGCGCAACCGCGGCCGTGGCCGCCCCTCGGGGAAGCGCCGATGACGGGCGTCCAGGAGCTGCTGCTCAGCCGTATCCGCGATGTGGCCGACTACCCGGAGCCGGGCGTGATGTTCAAGGACATCACCCCGCTCCTGGCGGACCCGGCCGCGTTCACGGCCCTCACGGACGCGCTCGCCGAGGTAGTCGAGCGCACCGGCGCCACCAAGGTCGTCGGCCTGGAGGCCCGCGGCTTCATCCTCGGCGCCCCGGTGGCCGTCCGCGCGGGCGTCGGCTTCATCCCCGTACGCAAGGCGGGCAAGCTCCCCGGAGCGACCCTCAGCCAGGCGTACGACCTGGAGTACGGCTCCGCCGAGATCGAGGTCCACGCGGAGGACCTGTCGGCCGAGGACCGGATCCTGATCGTGGACGACGTCCTGGCCACGGGTGGCACGGCCGAGGCCTCGATCCAGCTGATCCGCCGGGCGGGCGCCGAGGTCGCCGGCCTCGCGGTCCTGATGGAACTGGGCTTCCTCGCGGGCCGCGCCCGCCTGGAACCGGCACTGGGCGGAGCGCTGCTGGAAGCGCTGCTGGTGGTCTGAAGCCGACAGCACGCCTTATGGCGATTTCGAGAACGGCCGCCCCGGTACCACCGGGGCGGCCGTTCTCGTACTCCCGGGGCGTGGGGCTGTTCACGGCACGACACCTGCAAGGCGCCCCCACTTCACCTCCCGGAATTCCGGCGGCAGCCCCCCGCGTTTCACCGGTGGACGGCCCTCACATCGGCCTGAAGGCGATCCCCGAGCCCGGGATCGCTACCATGGGCACTCCGGAGCCTGACCGGGGGACCCGGATCGCGCACGAGGAGTCCTCTTGGCAGACGAGGCCCAGCCCCTGACCGCCGCCAAGCCCGAGCCCACCCCGGGCCCCGCGGCGGAGCCCGCGCCCAGCGCGACGACCGCGCAGAGCGAACCGCGCGGGACGGCGGAGCACGCCCAGACGGCGCCCGCCGACAAGGCGGCCGAGTCCTCGCGCCCCAAGCCGGACCAGCCCGAGCGCCCGGCCCCGGCCGTCGCGCCCCGGCCCACCGCGGGGCAGCCCGCCCGCACCGGCGGCGGCTCCTCCAACCGCGTCCGCGCGCGCCTGGCCCGTCTCGGCGTGCAGCGCTCCAACCCTTACAACCCGGTCCTGGAGCCCCTGCTGCGGATAGTGCGCAGCAACGACCCGAAGATCGAGACGGCCACCCTCCGCCAGGTCGAGAGCGCCTACCAGGTCGCCGAGCGCTGGCACCGCGGCCAGAAGCGCAAGAGCGGCGACCCGTACATCACCCACCCGCTCGCCGTCACCACGATCCTCGCCGAGCTGGGGATGGACCCGGCCACCCTCATGGCCGGCCTGCTGCACGACACCGTCGAGGACACCGAGTACGGCCTCGACCAGCTCCGCCGCGACTTCGGCGACTCAGTCGCCCTGCTCGTCGACGGCGTCACCAAGCTCGACAAGGTCAAGTTCGGCGAGGCCGCGCAGGCCGAGACCGTGCGCAAGATGGTCGTCGCGATGGCCAAGGACCCGCGCGTCCTGGTCATCAAGCTCGCCGACCGCCTGCACAACATGCGCACCATGCGTTACCTCAAGCGCGAGAAGCAGGAGAAGAAGGCGCGCGAGACCCTGGAGATCTACGCGCCGCTCGCCCACCGCCTGGGCATGAACACCATCAAGTGGGAACTGGAGGACCTCGCCTTCGCGATCCTCTACCCCAAGATGTACGACGAGATCGTCCGGCTGGTGGCCGAGCGGGCACCGAAGCGTGACGAGTACCTGGCCATAGTGACCGACGAGGTCCAGACCGACCTGCGCGCCGCCCGCATCAAGGCGACCGTCACCGGCCGCCCGAAGCACTACTACAGCGTCTACCAGAAGATGATCGTCCGCGGTCGCGACTTCGCGGAGATCTACGACCTGGTGGGCATCCGCGTCCTCGTGGACACCGTCCGCGACTGCTACGCGGCCCTCGGCACCGTGCACGCGCGATGGAACCCGGTCCCCGGCCGGTTCAAGGACTACATCGCGATGCCCAAGTTCAACATGTACCAGTCGCTCCACACGACGGTGATCGGCCCCAACGGCAAGCCCGTCGAGCTCCAGATCCGCACCTTCGACATGCACCGCCGCGCCGAGTACGGCATCGCCGCGCACTGGAAGTACAAGCAGGAGGCCGTCGCCGGCACGTCCAAGGTGCGCTCGGACGCGCCCCGGACCACCGGCAAGGACGACCACCTCAACGACATGGCGTGGCTGCGCCAGTTGCTCGACTGGCAGAAGGAGACCGAGGACCCGGGCGAGTTCCTGGACTCCCTGCGCTTCGACCTGTCCCGCAACGAGGTCTTCGTGTTCACGCCGAAGGGCGACGTGATAGCGCTGCCCGCCGGTGCCACCCCGGTGGACTTCTCGTACGCGGTGCACACCGAGGTCGGCCACCGGACCATAGGAGCACGGGTCAACGGGCGGCTCGTACCGCTCGAATCCACCCTGGACAACGGCGACTTGGTCGAGGTCTTCACCTCCAAGGCACCCGGTGCGGGTCCCTCCCGCGACTGGCTCGGCTTCGTCAAGTCGCCGCGCGCCCGCAACAAGATCAGAGCCTGGTTCTCCAAGGAGCGCCGCGACGAGGCGATCGAGCAGGGCAAGGACGCCATCGCCCGCGCGATGCGCAAGCAGAACCTGCCGATCCAGCGCATCCTGACCGGCGACTCCCTGGTCACGCTCGCGCACGAGATGCGCTACCCGGACATCTCCTCGCTGTACGCGGCGATCGGCGAGGGCCATGTCGCCGCGCAGAACGTCGTACAGAAGCTGGTGCAGGCGCTCGGCGGCGAGGAGGCGGCCACCGAGGAGATCGACGAGAGCGTCCCGCCGACGACCGGCCGGGGCCGCAAGCGCCGGTCGAACGCCGATCCCGGTGTCGTCGTCAAGGGCGTCGACGACGTGTGGGTCAAACTGGCCCGCTGCTGTACGCCCGTCCCCGGCGACCCCATCATCGGTTTCGTCACACGGGGTAGCGGCGTATCGGTTCACCGCAGCGACTGCGTCAACGTGGAGTCACTGTCCCGCGAACCGGAGCGCATCCTGGAAGTCGAATGGGCGCCCACCCAGTCCTCGGTCTTCCTGGTCGCCATCCAGGTCGAGGCGCTGGACCGCTCCCGGCTCCTCTCGGACGTCACCCGCGTCCTGTCCGACCAGCACGTCAACATCCTCTCCGCGGCCGTCCAGACCTCCCGCGACCGCGTCGCCACCTCCCGCTTCACCTTCGAGATGGGCGACCCCAAGCACCTGGGCCACGTCCTGAAGGCGGTCAGGGGAGTGGAGGGCGTCTACGACGTCTACCGCGTGACGTCGGCGCGCAACAAGTCGTAGAACGGACGCAGAAGGGGCTCCCGTACGCGATGTACGGGAGCCCCTTCTACGTGCCTACGACTACGGTCAGCCGCCGAACTCCTGGAGGCCCTTCAGCGCCTGGTCCAGCAGGGCCTGGCGGCCCTCCAGCTCGCGCTCCAGCTTGTCGGCGCGGGAGTTGTTGCCCTGGGCGCGTGCCTGCTCGATCTGGCCCCTGAGCTTGTCCACGGCGGCCTGGAGCTGGCCGGTCAGACCCTCGGCACGCGCGCGTGCCTCCGGGTTCGTCCGGCGCCACTCGGTCTCCTCGGACTCCTGGAGGGCCCGCTCGACCGCGTGCATCCGGCCCTCGACCTTGGGTCGGGAGTCGCGCGGCACATGGCCGATGGCCTCCCAGCGCTCGTTGATCGAGCGGAAGGCCGCGCGGGCCGCCTTGAGGTCGCCGATCGGCAGCAGCTTCTCGGCCTCCTCGGCGAGCTCCTCCTTGAGCTTCAGGTTCTCCGTCTGCTCCGCGTCCCGCTCGGCGAAGACCGAGCTGCGGGCGGCGAAGAAGACGTCCTGGGCGCCGCGGAAGCGGTTCCACAGATCGTCCTCGTGCTCGCGCTGGGCGCGGCCCGCCGCCTTCCAGTCGGACATCAGCTCGCGGTACCGCGCGGCCGTGGGACCCCAGTCCGTCGAGGCAGACAGCCCCTCGGCCTCGGCGACCAGCTTCTCCTTGGTCTTGCGGGCCTCCTCGCGCTGCGCGTCCAGCGACGCGAAGTGCGCCTTGCGGCGCTTGGAGAAGGCCGACCGGGCGTGCGAGAAGCGGTGCCACAGCTCGTCGTCCGACTTGCGGTCCAGCCGCGGCAGCCCCTTCCAGGTGTCCACCAGGGCGCGCAGCCGCTCACCGGCGGCCCGCCACTGGTCGGACTGCGCCAGCTCCTCCGCCTCGACGACCAGCGCCTCCTTGGCGTGCCTGGCCTCGTCGGACTGCTTGGCGCGCTGCTGCTTGCGCTCCTCGCGCCGTGCGTCGACGGTCTCCACGAGCTTGTCGAGCCGCACCCGCAGCGCGGCGAGGTCGCCGACCGCGTGGTGGGCGTCGACCTGCTCGCGCAGATGGTCGACGGCGGCCTGCGCGTCCTTCGCCGACAGGTCGGTGGTCTTCACGCGCTTTTCGAGGAGGCCGATCTCGACAACCAGGCCCTCGTACTTGCGCTCGAAGTAGGCCAGCGCCTCGTCAGGGGAGCCGGCCTGCCAGGAACCGACGACCTGCTCGCCGTCGGCCGTACGCACGTACACGGTCCCCGTCTCGTCGACGCGTCCCCACGGGTCGCTGCTCACAGCGCCTCCTCCACATGATGCCTGCACAGGGCCTCTGCGCCCCCGGGCATCGTCCACAGTTTCGTCACGGCCAACATAGGCGACCGGCGGGTTGCCTGTCCGCATCCCGCGCGACCGAAGTTTCCCTGTTGACGGTCAGGATTTGGTGACGGTCGCCTTGTTGATCACGACGGTCGCGTTCGGTGCTCCGTCGCCCGCGCCCGTGCTCTCGCCGGCCGCCGCGATCTTCTTCAGGACCGTCATTCCGGAGGCGGAGATGGTACCGAACGGGGTGTAGTTGGCCGGGAGCGGGCTGGCTTCGTAGACCAGGAAGAACTGGCTGCCGCCGGTGTTGCGGCCCTTGCCCGTGGAGGCGTCGTAGGTGTTCGCCATCGCGACCGTGCCCGCCGGGTAGGTGGTGCCGCCCTTGAGGCTCGCGTCCTTCAGGTTCTCGTCCGGGATCGTGTAGCCGGGACCGCCGCTGCCCGTGCCCGTCGGGTCGCCGCACTGGAGCACGTAGATGCCGCTGGTGGTGAGCCGGTGGCACTTCGTGTGGTCGAAGAAGCCCTTGCTCGCGAGGAAGTTGAACGAGTTCACGGTGTGCGGCGCGGCCGACGTCTTCAGCGCGATGTCGATGTCGCCGCAGGTCGTCGCCAGCTTCATCGTGTACTTCGCCGACTTGTCGATCGTGATCGCCGGCTCCTTCTTCCAGGTCTCCGTCTTGACCTTGCCCGCGGCGGCCTTCGCGCACGGGTCCGGCGCCTTGCTCGTCGCCGAGGCACTGGGCGTCACGTCCGCGCTCGCGTTGGACTTGTCGTCGTTCTTCATGACCCCGGTCGTGTACAGCGCCACGCTGCCGATCACGATCACGCCGAGCACCGACGCGATCACCGAGTTGCGCGTGCGCGCCTTGCGCCGAGCGGCCGTGCGCCGCTGCTGCTGCCGCAAGAACTTCTCCCGCGCGAGCTGCCGCTTCCGCTGTTCCTGGGTGACCACCGGATTCTCTCCTCATGCGTCTCGTACGTCGACTGGGACGCGTGCGTCTTGTGAGCCGACCGCCTGCGTGTGCCCCGTACCGTATATGGGTTCGCTGAGGATTCGGCAGCGCCGGTAGGCTCTGACCACTGACGCAGGGATCCTTATCCCCACCCGTATCGACACAACGAAGGACGATCGTGCTCATTGCCGGGTTCCCCGCCGGGGCCTGGGGGACGAACTGTTATCTCGTCGCCCCCGCCGCCGGTGAGGAGTGCGTGATCATCGACCCGGGCCATCAGGCCGCCGAGGGAGTCGAGGAAGCGCTCAGGAAGCATCGGCTCAAGCCCGTCGCGGTCGTCCTCACCCATGGCCACATCGACCATGTGGCCTCGGTCGTCCCGGTGTGCGGCGCGCACGACGTGCCGGCCTGGATCCACCCCGAGGACCGGTACATGATGAGCGACCCCGAGAAGGCGCTCGGCCGCTCGATCGGGATGCCGCTGATGGGCGAGCTGACCGTGGGTGAGCCCGACGAGGTCAAGGAGCTGACCGACGGCGCCCGGCTGGAGCTGGCGGGACTGGAGTTCTCGGTCGCGCACGCGCCGGGCCATACGAAGGGGTCGGTGACCTTCCGGATGCCCGAGAACACGGAGATCCCGTCCGTGTTCTTCTCCGGGGATCTGCTCTTCGCCGGCTCCATCGGACGCACCGACCTGCCCGGCGGCTCCCACGCCGAGATCCTCGAATCGCTGGCCCGTGTGTGCCTGCCGCTCGACGACTCGACCGTGGTGCTGTCCGGCCACGGCCCCCAGACGACCATCGGCCAGGAGCGCGCCACGAACCCGTATCTGCGGGACGTGGCCGCGGGCCGTCAAGATCGCGGCGCTGATGTGAAGGCTCCCCGACGAGGAATGTGACGAGAACTTCGTGAGCACCTTTCAGGCCCCCAAGGGCACGTACGACCTGATTCCGCCGGAGTCGGCCAAGTACCTCGCCGTGCGCGAGGCGATCGCGGCCCCGCTGCGCAACTCCGGCTACGGCTACATCGAGACGCCCGGCTTCGAGAACGTCGAGCTCTTCGCGCGTGGTGTCGGCGAGTCCACCGACATCGTGACCAAGGAGATGTACGCCTTCGAGACCAAGGGCGGCGACCAGCTCGCCCTGCGCCCCGAAGGCACGGCCTCCGTACTGCGCGCGGCACTCGAGGCCAACCTGCACAAGCTCGGCAACCTCCCCGTCAAGCTCTGGTACTCGGGCTCCTACTACCGCTACGAGCGTCCCCAGAAGGGCCGTTACCGCCACTTCTCCCAGGTCGGCGCCGAGGCGATCGGTGCGGAGGACCCGGCCCTGGACGCCGAGTTGATCATCCTGGCGGACCAGGCGTACCGCTCCCTGGGACTGCGCGACTTCCGCATCCTCCTCAACAGCCTGGGCGACAAGGAGTGCCGTCCGGTCTACCGGGCCGCGCTCCAGGACTTCCTCCGTGGCCTCGACCTCGACGAGGAGACGCTCCGCCGCGCGGACATCAACCCGCTGCGGGTCCTCGACGACAAACGCCCCGACGTCCAGAAGCAGTTGACGGACGCCCCGCTGCTGCGCGACTACCTGTGCGACGCGTGCAAGGCGTACCACGAGGAGGTGCGCGAGCTGATCTCGGCCGCCGGCGTCTCCTTCGAGGACGACCCGAAGCTGGTGCGCGGCCTGGACTACTACACCCGCACCACCTTCGAGTTCGTCCACGACGGTCTGGGCTCCCAGTCCGCGGTGGGCGGCGGCGGTCGCTACGACGGCCTCTCCGAGATGATCGGCGGTCCCGCACTGCCCTCCGTGGGCTGGGCGTTGGGCGTCGACCGTACGGTCCTGGCACTGGAGGCGGAGGGCGTCGAACTCGAACTCCCCGCGTCCACCAGCGTGTTCGCCGTCCCGCTCGGCGAGGAGGCCCGCCGTGTCCTCTTCACCAAGGTCACCGAACTCCGCAAGCTGGGCATCGCGGCGGACTTCTCCTACGGCTCCAAGGGTCTCAAGGGCGCGATGAAGAGCGCCAACCGCAGCGGGGCCCGCTACACGATCGTCGCCGGGGAGCGGGATCTCGCCGAGGGGGTCGTCCAGCTCAAGGACATGGAGTCCGGCGAGCAGTCGGCGATCCCGGTGAACGAGATCGTGGCGGAACTGGAGTCGAAGCTCGGCTGAGGAGGGGGTCTTTCGCCCCCGCCGCCCCTACCCGTCCCGTCCCTGGGGGCTGCCGCCCCCAGCCCCCCGCTTCGGCCCCGAAAGGGCCTCGTCCTCAAACGCCGGACGGGCTGAAAGAGGCATCAACTCAGCCTCTCCGGCGTTTGAGGAGCGGGGGCTGGGGCGGAGCCCCAGGAGGATGGGACGGGTAGGGGCGGCGGGGGCGAGAATCCCTAGTCCAGCAACCCGAACCGCATCGCACTCGTCACCGCCGCCGTCCGGTCGTCCACCCCCAACTTGCCGAACACGCGCAGGAGATGGGTCTTCACCGTCGACTCCCCGATGTAGAGACGCCGCCCGATCTCCGCATTGGTGCACCCCTCCGCCACCAACCGCAACACCGCCGTCTCCCGCTCCGACAACCGCGGCCGCTCCGGCCTCGTCCGCAACTGGTCCACCAACCGCGCGGCCACCGAGGGCGCCAACACGGTCTCGCCCCGCGCAGCGGCTCGCACCGCGTCGGCGAGTTCCCCCCGGGGCAGGTCCTTCAGGAGATAGCCCGCCGCCCCCGCCTCCACCGCGCGGAGAATGTCCCGGTCGGTCTCGTACGTGGTGAGGACGATCACGCGGCACGGCAACCCCGCCGCGCTCATCCGCACGATGGAGTCGACGCCCCCGCCGCCCGGCATCCGCAGGTCCATCAGCACGATGTCGGGCCGGAGTTCGGCCGCCAGCGCCTCGGCCTGCGGCCCGCTGGAGGCGTCGGCGACCACATCGAGATCCGGTTCGGCACTGAGCATGGCGCGCAGCCCCTCCCGTACGACGGGATGGTCGTCGGCCAGCACGATCCGGATCATCGGGGACTCCTTGACGGTGACAGGGGCGATACCGGCAGTTGTACGGTCACCGTCGTGCCCCCGCCCGGCACGCTGCGCACCCGCGCCGTCCCGCCCACCTCCGCGGCCCGCGTGCGGAGCCCCGCCAGGCCGTAGCCGCCGGACACCGCGGCAGGATCGAAGCCGCACCCGTCGTCCCGTACCGACACGGTGACTTGATCGTCCGCGTACGCCAGCGCGAGGCTCACCGTCGCCGAACTCCCCGCGTGCTTGCGGGCGTTGGCAAGGGCCTCCTGGCAGGAGCGCAGCGCGACCACCTCGGGTGCGGCGGGCAACGCCCTTACGGGACCGGTGACTTGGAGGGTCGCGTCATGGCGCGCGGCGAGCCGGCGCAGGGCGTCCGGCAGTGAGGCGTCGGCGAGGTCGGCCGGGGTGCCGCCGGCGACGAGGGCGCGGGCCTCGGCGAGGTTCTGCCGGGCGGTCTCGTCCATGAGCGCCAGGTGGCGGCGGGCTTGGGGGAGGTCCTCGTCCAGTTCGGCCTCCACCGCCTGGATGAGCATCAGCAGGCTGGTGAAGCCCTGGGCGAGGGTGTCGTGGATCTCCCGGGCCATGCGCTCGCGTTCGGCCAGCGCGCCGTGTGCCGACGACAACCGGGAGACCTCGTGGCGGCTCGCGTCCAGTTCGGCGATCAACTCGGCGCGCTCCTGGCTCTGTTCGATGACCCGGATGATCCACGTCCCGAGGGCCATCGAGAAGACCAGGGTGACCACGGCGAACACCGAGTTGAAGAACACGTCGTGGGCGCCGGGCCACCACAGCAGCGCCCAGCCGATCACCGGTGCGATGTTGATCACGGTCACCGCGATCAGCGCCCAGCGCAGCCGCAGCATCATGAAGCAGGGCGGGACGAGAGCGAAGGCCATCAGCCGGGTCTCGCCTACCAGCACCGCCGACGGCAGGAACAGCGCCATCTGCGCCACGAGGTAGGTGACGGCCCGCCGCTCGTCGGGCGGATCGCCCTGGAGGACCGGGCGCCCGAGCCGGACGTACAGGGGAATCAGCGGGGCGAGCAGTCCGGCCGCCACCACGCGCACCGGCCACCCCGGCCTGTCCGTGCCGAGCACGAACACCAGGGTGGCCAGCCAGATCAGGGCGAAGTACGTGTCCCAGAGCCGGAAGGAGCGGTCCCAGGTGTACGAGCCCTTCGCCGGGGCGGGAGCGGTCATCCGTCGCGCCGGTTCTTCCACCGGAAGGTCAGCAGGCACAGCAGCAATCCTCCGACGCACCACGCCCCGAGCACCAGCGCGACCTTCCCGAACTCCCAGCTCCCGGCCTGCTCCAGCACCTGCGCCGACGAGGGCAGGAACACTCCGCGCAGCCCCTGGCACATCCACTTCAGCGGGAACAGGGCACCGATGTTGAGCATCCAGTCCGGGATCGTGTCGATCGAGATGTACACCCCGGAGATGAACTGGAGCACCAGGAACGGCAGTACGACCACGGAGGTCGCGCTCTTGCCGGACTTGGGCACCGAGCTGACCGCGATGCCGAGCAGCGCGCACGCCGTCAGACCGAGCACGAAGATCCAGCCGAAGTCCAGCCACTTGGTCGCGGACGAGGGCAGGTCCACGCCGTAGAAGCCGGTCCCGACGAGCAGCAGGATCGCCGTCTCCAGCAGGCCCGTGACCAGAACCAGCCAGATCTTGCCGAGGAAGTACGCGGCCGGTGGCATCGGCGTGCCGCGCAGCCGGCGCAGCACCTTCTCGTCGCGTTCGATGGCGATCGAGATGCCGAGGGACTGGAAGCTCGTCGACATGATGCCGGCGGCCATCATGGCCGGGACGTAGAGCTGGGAGGCGGTGACGCCCGCGCCCCGGACGTCGTCCTTGAAGATCGACGCGAAGAGGAAGAGGAAGACGACCGGGAAGGCGAAGGTGAAGACGACCTGGTCGCGCTGGCGGAAGAACTGTTTGAGTTCCAGCACCCCGCGCCACAGCCCGAGCCCCCAGGCGCCGGGCAGTCGTTCCTCGGAGGTCCGGGGCCGGGCCCGCACTGCCGTCGTGGTCATCGCACGTCCTCCTGTCCGGTCAGCCGGAGGTAGACGTCCTCCAGGGTGGGGCGGGTCACCAGCAGCCCGGGGATCTCGCCGTCGAAGCGGTGCATCAGCTCGGCTACGACCTTGGTAGGAGTGGCGGTGTGCTCCGCGCGCGGGGTGCCGTCGGGCTCGGTCCACTCGACGGTGGCTCCGGTGCCGTGGGCCTCGCGCAGGGCGGCCGGTTCGCCCTTCGCGACCACGCGACCCTTGGCGACGATGGCGAGGCGGTCGGCGAGGTTCTCCGCCTCCTCCAGGTAGTGGGTGGTGAGGAGGATGGTGGTGCCCTCGCCGGCCAGCTTGCGGATCAGGTCCCAGAACTGGCGCCGGGCCGCCGGGTCGAAACCGGTCGTCGGCTCGTCCAGGAGCAGGAGTTCCGGATCGCCGATCACTCCGAGGGCCACGTCCAGGCGCCTGTGCTGGCCGCCCGAGAGTGCCTTGATACGGCTGTCGACCTTGGCCTCCAGACCCACCAGGCCGATGACCTCCTCGGGGTCGCGCGGACGCGGGTAGTAGCGGGCGAAGTGCCGTACGGTCTCGCCGACCGTCAACTCCGCGGGTGCCGATTCGTCCTGCCAGACGATGCCGACCCGCGAACGCCACGCGCGTGTGCCCGTCGCCGGGTCCGACCCGAGGACCAGGACCTCGCCCGCGTCCCGGCCGCGATTGCCCTGGAGGATCTCCACCGTGGTGCTCTTGCCCGCGCCATTGGGCCCGAGCAGGCCGAACACCTCCCCGGTGCGTATCTCCAGGTCGATTCCGTCCACGGCGGTCACGTCCCCGTACTGCTTGCGCAGCCCCCGCACATCCACTGCGAGTTCGTTCGCCTGTGTTGTCATGCCATGAGCATCGTCCGGAATCGAGCGCTCAGGGACGACCGTGCGTACTTCCTTATGTCCACCGAACGGTGGACAGGGCCATGCGTGCGGCACAATGGCCCTGCCCGAAGATGGTCCAACTCTCAAGTGACGGATCGGCGTGATGAGCAAGACGACAGTGAAGGACGTCTCCACCGACTCCGAGCCGGAGCACACGGCCGAGGAGCCGCGCACGGTCGGCAGCAGCCGGGCCTTCGCCGTGCTGCTGGTGATCACGGGAGCGGCCGGTCTGCTCGCCGCGTGGGTCATCACGATCGACAAGTTCAAGATTCTTGAGGGCAAGCTCGCGGGCAAGACGTTCACCCCGAGCTGCAGCATCAACCCGATCGTGTCCTGCGGCAGCGTCATGGAGTCCAAGCAGGCCGCGGCCTTCGGCTTCCCGAACCCGATGCTCGGCCTGGTCGCCTACGGCATCGTCATCTGCGTCGGCATCAGCTTGCTGACCCGGGTGAAGTTCCCGCGCTGGTACTGGCTGACCTTCAACTTCGGCACGCTCTTCGGAGTGGGCTTCTGCACCTGGCTCCAGTTCCAGTCGCTGTACCGGATCAACGCGCTGTGCCTGTGGTGCTCACTGGCCTGGGTCGCCACGATCACCATGTTCTGGTACGTGACGTCGTTCAACATGCGCAACGACTTCCTGAAGGTCCCGCGCCCGGTGAAGAACTTCCTGGGCGAGTTCACCTGGGTCCTCCCGGTCACCCACGTCGGCATCATCGCCATGCTGATCCTGACCCGCTGGGGCACCCAGCTCTGGGCGTAACGCCTGCCAGGCCGGATTGTCAGTGGCGTGACATAGGGTTTTCGACGTGGAGCCCGACCTTTTCACCGCCGCAGCCGAAGAACGCCAGGAGAAGGACCCGTCCGGCAGTCCCCTGGCGGTACGGATGCGCCCGCGCACCCTCGACGAGGTAGTGGGCCAGCAGCATCTGCTGAAGCCGGGCTCGCCTCTGCGCAGGCTCGTCGGCGAGGGCGCGGGCGGCCCGGCCGGACCGTCCTCGGTGATCCTCTGGGGGCCGCCCGGCACCGGCAAGACGACCCTCGCCTACGTCGTCTCCAAGGCCACCGACAAGCGGTTCGTGGAGCTGTCCGCGATCACCGCCGGGGTCAAGGAGGTCCGCGCGGTCATCGACGGCGCCCGCCGCGCCACCGGCGGTTTCGGCAAGGAGACCGTCCTCTTCCTCGACGAGATCCACCGCTTCAGCAAGGCCCAGCAGGACTCCCTCCTCCCGGCCGTGGAGAACCGCTGGATCACCCTGATCGCGGCGACCACCGAGAACCCGTACTTCTCGGTGATCTCCCCGCTCCTGTCGCGCTCCCTCCTCCTCACCCTCGAACCGCTCACGGACGACGACCTGCGCGCCCTGCTGCGCCGGGCGCTGTCCGACGAGCGCGGTCTCAAGGACGCGGTCACCCTCCCCGAGGACAGCGAGAACCACCTGCTGCGCATCGCCGGCGGCGACGCCCGCCGCGCGCTGACCGCCCTGGAGGCCGCCGCCGGTGCCGCCCTCGACAAGGGCGAGCCGGACATCACCCTCCAGACCCTGGAGGAGACGGTCGACCGCGCGGCCGTGAAGTACGACCGGGACGGCGACCAGCACTACGACGTGGCCAGCGCCCTCATCAAGTCCATCCGCGGTTCTGACGTCGACGCGGCCCTGCACTACCTCGCCCGCATGATCGAGGCAGGCGAGGACCCCCGCTTCATCGCCCGCCGCCTGATGATCTCGGCCAGCGAGGACATCGGCCTCGCCGATCCCAACGCGCTGCCGATCGCGGTCGCCGCCGCCCAGGCCGTGGCGATGATCGGCTTCCCGGAGGCCGCACTCACCCTCAGCCACGCCACCATCGCCCTAGCCCTGGCCCCCAAGTCGAACGCGGCGACCATGGCGATCGGCGCCGCCATGGAGGACGTACGCAAGGGGCACGCGGGCCCGGTGCCGATGCACTTGCGGGACGGCCACTACAAGGGCGCGGCCAAGCTCGGGCACGCCCAGGGGTACGTCTACCCGCACGACCTGCCCGAGGGGATCGCCGAGCAGCAGTACTCCCCGGACGAGCTGAAGGACCGCGAGTACTACGAACCGACCCGGCACGGCGCGGAGGCGCGGTACGCGGACGCCGTCGAGTGGACCCGCAAGCACCTCGGTCGAAAGCGGTCCTGAGCACCCTGTAGAATCCCCCGAAGTGCTGTGTCCCGTGCTGTCAGAACGGGACGGTCAGCCGGAGCCAGTCAAAGGACCCAGTTCTCGGACCGGCTCCAGGAGCGTCGCGCACCGTTCGAATGGTGTCGCGGGCAGCCCACCACCATCCGCCGCGAGGCGGGACCGGTCGGTGGGCCACTCGCGTGCTGCACGTAGTGCCCAGATCAGGGGAGCGGCTGCCCACCAGGTCCCGCAAGGGATTCGGCGGGTCTCCCCGGCTGCGGATGCGACCTCTCTCACCACCCTGACAAGCCGATAACCAGGAAAGAGACATCGTGGCGAACCAGTCCCGCCCCAAGGTCAAGAAGTCGCGTGCCCTCGGCATCGCGCTGACCCCGAAGGCCGTCAAGTACTTCGAGGCCCGTCCCTACCCGCCGGGTGAGCACGGTCGTGGCCGCAAGCAGAACTCGGACTACAAGGTCCGTCTGCTGGAGAAGCAGCGTCTGCGCGCGCAGTACGACGTGTCCGAGCGCCAGCTCGTCCGCGCCTACGAGCGTGCCTCCAAGGTCCAGGGCAAGACCGGTGAGGCCCTGATCATCGAGCTGGAGCGTCGTCTCGACGCGCTGGTCCTGCGTTCGGGCATCGCCCGCACGATCTACCAGGCCCGCCAGATGGTCGTTCACGGCCACATCGAGGTCAACGGCCAGAAGGTCGACAAGCCGTCCTTCCGCGTCAAGCCGGACGACGTCGTCATGGTCCGCGAGCGCAGCCGCAGCAAGACCCTGTTCGAGGTCTCCCGCGCCGGTGGCTTCGCCCCCGACGGCGAGACCCCGCGCTACCTCCAGGTGAACCTCGCCGCCCTGGCCTTCCGCCTGGACCGCGAGCCGAACCGCAAGGAGATCCCGGTGATCTGCGACGAGCAGCTCGTCGTCGAGTACTACGCCCGCTGATCACCTCACGGACGTAGCACCACCTGCACCACGTCAGCCCGCCGTCTCCCCGCCCTTCCGGGTGGGCGAGGCGGCGGGCTTTCGCATGTCCACGCCCACCGGCGCAGGCCGTACCGGCCCGCGCGGCAGCGGTACGGCGTCGAGGGGGCGCCGCTGCCCCAGCGCACGTGCCACGGCGGCCTCCCGGCCGAGCCGCGCGCCCTCGCGCACGCGCTCCTCGTACGGGCCGTCGCCCAGCCGTTCGCGGGCCATCGCCTCGCACAGCTCGTGCGGGGCGTTGTAGTACGCCGAACCGAACAGCGGCAGGCCCACCGACGGCCACATCCCGCCCGCCGCGCCTTGTAGCAGCGCGGCCTCGGCTGCGTCGCCCTCGGCCGCCGTGACGAGGGCCAGCAGTTCGACCGCCAGCACCGTGCCCAGCAGATCGCGGAAGCCGTGCGCGCTGCCCAGGCAGTCCGCCAACAGGTCGCGCGCGTGCGGGAGTCGCCCCTCGCTCCAGGCGACGTAGGCCAGGACGTACAGGGCGTAGGAACGGGTCCACCGCTCACCGTGGTCCTCGCACACCCGCCGTACGTCCTCGCACAGCTTCACCGCGTCCGCCAGGTCGCCCTGGAAGGCCCGGGCCATCGCCAGCTCGACCTGGCCCATCAGTACGTTGCTGTTCAGCTCGCCGATCTGCTGGTAGCGGTCGAGCGCAGAGCGCAGCAGGGTCTCCGCGCGCGGCATGTCGTCCGTGACCAACGCCAGGCAGCCGGTGCGGTGTTCGGCGTACGCCACCGCCGTGGGGTTCGCGGTCTGGTCGGCCTCCTCGCGGCACTCCTGGAGCGCGGCGAGCGCGGGCACGGTGTCGCCCTGGAGGATCGCCACGTAGCCGAGCACCCACAGGGCCTTCAGCCGTGACTGGTCGTTGTCGGAGTCGAGCTGTACGGCCTGCTCCAGCCAGTGCCGGCCCTCCGAGAGCCGCCCGCAGCCCGCCCAGTAGAACCACAGGGAGCCCGCCAGGTACTGGCCCAGATGCGTCTCGTCCGGCTCGGTCAGGCAGTACTCCAGGGCGCCGCGCAGATTCGGCAGTTCCGCCTCGACCCGCGCGGCGACCTGGCCCTGGCGCGGCGAGAACCAGTCCAGCTCGCACCAGGTGGCAAGCCCCAGATACCAGTCGCGGTGCCGCCGCCGCAGCCGGGGCGCGTCCCCGGTCGCCTCCAGCCAGTCGGCACCGTAGGCCCGGATCGTGTCGAGCATCCGGTAGCGCACACCCGTCGCCGTCAACTCACGGACGACCACCGACTGCGCGAGCAGTTCGGACAGCACGTCGAGGACACCGTCCGAGGGCAGTCCGTCGCCGCCGCACACGTACTCGGCGGCCTCCAGGTCGAAGCGCCCCGCGAACACCGACAGCCGCGCCCACAGCAACCGCTCCTCGGGCGTGCACAGTTCATGGCTCCAGCCGATCGCCGTCCGCAGCGTCTGATGCCGGGGCAACGCGTCCCTGCGTCCACCCGCCAGCAGCCGGAACCGATCGTCGAACCGCGCCAGCAACTCCCCGGGCGACAGAGCCCGCAGCCGCCCCGCCGCCAGCTCCACGGCGAGCGGAATCCCGTCCAGGCGCCGACACAACTCCCGTACGTCCGCGTCCTGTTCGCCGAGGACGACCCCCTGCTGCGCGGCCCGCTCGGCCAACAGCTCGGCCGCCTCGGCCTCACCCAGCGGAGCCAGCGTCACCACCCGCTCGCCCGCCAGCTCCAACGGCCGCCGCCCCACCGCCAGCACCCGCAGCCCCGGCACCCGCCCGACCAATTCGGCCACCAGCGGGGCACACACGTCCACCAGATGCTCGAACCCGTCCAGCACCAACAGGAGTTGACGCCCGGCCAGATGCGCGAGCAGCGCCTCGCGCGGCAGCCGCGTGGTGTGGTCCGTCAGCCCCAGGGCCTCCACGACCGCGAAGTCCACCAGTTCCGGATCGCGCACCGGCGCCAGCTCCACCCGCCACACGCCGTCCGGGGGAGCGGTGCGCGCCGCCGCGTGGGCCGCGAGCCGGGACTTGCCGACCCCGCCGGGCCCGGTCACCGTGACCAGACGCGAGGCGTCGAGTGCCCGCGCCAGTTCGGTGAGTTCGGCCGTACGGCCCACGAACCGGTCGGGTTCGAGGGGCAGATTGCCGTCCGCGGTGGCGTCGCCGCCATGGGGAGCTCGCATGGAACACGGAGCGTACTGAACCGTGTTCAGTCCGTACAATCGCTTCACCCAACTCCACCGCGCGCGGGGCGGGAATGCGGTACGGAGCGCCACCCCCGGCGCGATAGGCTCGGGGCCAGCCATCAACATATGTTTACGGAGCGCTGTCTCCGGCCCGATAGGCTCGGGCCAGTCATCTACAGGTGTTTATGAGAGCGGGTGTCAGGTGTCCGGTGGAGAGGTGGCCGGGATCCTGGTGGCCGTCTTCTGGGCGATCCTGGTCTCCTTCCTCGCCGTCGCACTGGTGAGGCTGGCCCAGACGCTCAAGGCGACCACCAAGCTCGTCGCGGACGTCACCGACCAGGCCGTCCCGCTCCTGGCGGACGCCTCCGCGGCGGTGCGCTCGGCGCAGACCCAGATCGACCGGGTCGACGCGATCGCCTCCGACGTCCAGGAAGTCACGTCGAACGCCTCCGCCCTGTCCACCACCGTCGCCTCCACCTTCGGCGGTCCCCTCGTCAAGGTCGCGGCCTTCGGCTACGGCGTCCGCCGGGCCCTGGGCGGCCGACGCGAGGACGTGCCCGCGCCGTCGGGGGCGTCCCGTCGTACGGTGATCGTGGGCCGTACCGTCCCGGCCGGACGGCGGGGCAAACGCACCCGGAAGAAGGACTGACCGAGCGATGTTCCGCCGTACGTTCTGGTTCGGCACGGGCGTGGCCGCCGGTGTCTGGGCGACCACCAAGGTCAATCGCAAGCTGAAGCAGCTGACCCCCGAGCACCTCGCCGTCTCCGCGGCCAACAAGGCGCTCGAAGCCGGGCACCGGCTCAAGGACAGCGCGGTGGGCTTCGCGCTCGACGTCCGCGCGGGCATGGCCCAGCGGGAGGCCGAACTCGGCGACGCGCTGGGGATCAACGCCCCGGTCGACCCCGAACTCCCCGCCGCCCGGCGGTACATGGCCATCGAGAACCACAGCACCCCGAAGTCCGTCGACAGGACGACGTACTCGTACAACCGGAATGAGGACCACTGATGGAGTCGGCTGAAATCCGCCGCCGCTGGCTGAGCTTCTACGAGGAGCGCGGCCACACCGTTGTCCCCTCGGCGTCGCTCATCGCGGACGACCCGACTCTGCTCCTGGTCCCCGCCGGCATGGTCCCCTTCAAGCCGTACTTCCTCGGCGAGGTCAAGCCGCCGTGGCCGCGCGCCACCAGCGTGCAGAAGTGCGTGCGTACGCCCGACATCGAAGAGGTCGGCAAGACCACCCGGCACGGCACGTTCTTCCAGATGTGCGGCAACTTCTCCTTCGGCGACTACTTCAAGGAAGGCGCCATCACCTACGCCTGGGAGCTGCTGACCTCGCCCCAGGACAAGGGCGGTTACGGTCTCGACCCCGAGCGGCTGTGGATCACGGTCTACCTCGACGACGACGAGGCCGAGACGATCTGGCGAGACAAGATCGGTGTCCCGGCCGAGCGCATCCAGCGCCTCGGCAAGAAGGACAACTACTGGTCGATGGGCGTCCCCGGACCCTGCGGCCCGTGCTCCGAGATCAACTACGACCGCGGCCCCGAGTTCGGCGTCGAGGGCGGCCCGGCCGTCAACGACGAGCGGTACGTGGAGATCTGGAACCTGGTCTTCATGCAGTACGAGCGCGGCGAGGGCATCGGCAAGGAGGACTTCGAGATCCTCGGCGAGCTGCCCAGCAAGAACATCGACACGGGCCTCGGCCTGGAGCGCCTGGCGATGATTCTCCAGGGCGTGCAGAACATGTACGAGATCGACACCTCGATGGCGGTCATCAAGAAGGCCACCGAGCTGACCGGCGTCGAGTACGGCGACTCCCACGAGTCCGACGTCTCCCTGCGTGTCGTCACCGACCACATGCGCACGTCCGTGATGCTCATCGGCGACGGCGTGACCCCCGGCAACGAGGGCCGCGGCTATGTCCTGCGCCGCATCATGCGCCGTGCCATCCGCAACATGCGCCTGCTCGGCGCCACCGGCCTGGTCGTCAAGGACCTCATCGACACCGTCATCGCGATGATGGGCCAGCAGTACCCCGAGCTCGTCACCGACCGCCAGCGGATCGAGACCGTCGCCCTCGCCGAGGAGGCCGCCTTCGTCAAGACGCTGAAGGCCGGCACCAACATCCTCGACACGGCCATCTCCGAGACGAAGGAGACCGGCGGCAAGGTCCTCGCCGGCGACAAGGCGTTCCTGCTCCACGACACCTGGGGCTTCCCGATCGACCTCACCCTCGAAATGGCCGCCGAACAGGGCCTTTCCGTGGACGAGGACGGCTTCCGGCGCCTGATGAAGCAGCAGCGCGACCAGGCCAAGGCCGACGCCCAGGCCAAGAAGACCGGCCACGCCGGCGTCGGCGCCTACCGCGCGATCGCCGACCAGGCCGGCGAGACCGACTTCATCGGCTACTCCGACACCCGGGGCGAGTCCACGATCGTCGGCATCCTCGTCGACGGCGTCTCCTCCCCGGCCGCCACCGAGGGCGACGAGGTCGAGATCGTCCTCGACCGCACCCCCTTCTACGCCGAGGGCGGCGGCCAGATCGGCGACACCGGCCGCATCAAGGTCGAGTCCGGTGCCGTGATCGAGATCCGCGACTGCCAGAAGCCGGTCCCCGGGGTCTATGTCCACAAGGGCGTAGTCCAGTTCGGCGAGGTCACCGTCGGCGCCAAGGCCGAGGCCTCGATCGACGTCCGCCGCCGTACCGCCATCGCCCGTGCCCACTCGGCCACCCACCTCACCCACCAGGCGCTGCGTGACGCGCTGGGTCCGACGGCCGCGCAGGCCGGTTCGGAGAACCAGCCGGGCCGCTTCCGCTTCGACTTCGGTTCGCCGTCCGCGGTTCCCACCGCCGTGATGACCGACGTGGAGCAGAAGATCAACGAGGTGCTCGCCCGCGACCTGGACGTGCACGCCGAGATCCTCAGCCTCGACGAGGCCAAGAAGCAGGGCGCCATCGCCGAGTTCGGCGAGAAGTACGGCGAGCGGGTCCGCGTCGTGACCATCGGCGACTTCTCCAAGGAGCTGTGCGGCGGCACCCACGTCCACAACACTTCCCAGCTCGGCCTGGTGAAGCTGCTCGGCGAGTCGTCGATCGGCTCCGGAGTCCGCCGTATCGAAGCGCTCGTCGGGGTCGACGCCTACAACTTCCTCGCCCGGGAGCACACGGTCGTCGCCCAGCTCCAGGAGCTGATCAAGGGCCGCCCGGAGGAGCTTCCGGAGAAGGTCTCCGCCATGCTCGGCAAGCTGAAGGACGCCGAGAAGGAGATCGAGAAGTTCCGCGCCGAGAAGGTGCTCCAGGCCGCCGCCGGACTCGTCGAGTCCGCCAAGGACGTGCACGGCGTCGCCGTCGTCACCGGCCAGGTCCCGGACGGCACCACCCCGGACGACCTGCGCAAGCTGGTCCTCGACGTGCGCGGCCGGATCCAGGGCGGACGGGCCGCCGTCGTGGCCCTGTTCACGGTCAACAACGGCAAGCCGCTCACCGTCATCGCCACCAACGAGGCCGCCCGCGAGCGCGGTCTCAAGGCCGGTGACCTGGTGCGCGCCGCCGCCAAGACCCTCGGCGGCGGCGGTGGCGGCAAGCCGGACGTCGCCCAGGGCGGCGGCCAGAACCCGGCCGCCGTCGGCGAGGCCGTCGACGCCGTCGAACGCCTCGTCGCCGACACGGCGAAGTAAGAAGCGGTCGAGAGTATGAGAAGAGGACGTCGGCTCGCGCTCGACGTCGGGGACGCCCGCATCGGGGTCGCCTCGTGCGACCCCGACGGGATCCTCGCCACTCCCGTCGAGACGGTCCCCGGCCGTGACATCCCGGCGGCGCACCGCCGGCTGAAGCAACTCGTCGAGGAGTACGAACCGGTCGAAGTCGTCGTCGGCCTCCCCCGCTCCCTCAAGGGCGGCGAGGGACCGGCCGCCGTGAAGGTCCGGGCCTTCGCCCAGGAGCTGGCCAGGGGCATCGCCCCGGTACCGGTCAGACTGTTGGACGAACGGATGACCACAGTGACGGCCAGTCAGGGACTGCGCGCCTCGGGCGTCACGTCCAAGAAGGGCCGCTCGGTCATCGACCAGGCAGCGGCCGTCATCATCCTTCAGCAGGCGTTGGAATCCGAACGGGTGTCAGGTAAACCACCCGGCGAGGGCGTCGAAGTGGTCATCTGATCGCGATACGGTAACGTTCCGCGCGATGCGATGGTGTTCGAACAGCCATGGCACAGCAAGAGGCGGGACGGGAGCCGGAGCCCCAAGCGCCGCGACCGCCGCCTCGCGGCTCTAGGGGATCGATGACTGAGTATGGCCGGGGCCCAGGCTCCGAACCGTGGCATCCGGAGGACCCGTTGTTCGGGGACATCGGATGGGAAGGCCAGCAGGCCCACGTGGGCCAGCAGTCTTCGTACGACGGCCAGCAGCAGCACTATCCGGAACAGCCGCAGCAGCCACAGCAGTACGGCGACTGGGGTCACGGCCAGCAGGCCGACTACGGTCAGGCGCAGCAGCAGTACCAGGTCTACGACGAACAGGGCCACCCGCAGTACCCCGATCAGCACCAGCAGTACAACGGTCAGCAGCAGTACAACGACCAGCAGCAGTACGCCGATCAGAGTCATCAGCAGTACGCCGGTCAGCAGCAGCAGTACCAGCAGGGCGGCTGGGACGGCACCCACCCGCACAACCAGGTCCCGTACGCCGCCGACCCCGGTGACCCGTACGGGCAGCAGGCCGCCGCCTATGGCGAACAGCAGCCCGATTTCTACGGCACGCCCGACGCGTTTCCGCCGCCGGAGCCGCCCGGCAAGCGCCGCACGGAACCCGAGCCGGAGAAGACCGACTGGGACCCGGGGCCCGACGAAGGCGAACACGCGTTCTTCGCGGGTGGCGGCGACGACGAGGACGAGGTCGACGACGAGCCCGAGGACGGCCGCCGGCGCGGCAAGGGTGGCAAGGGCAAGGGCAAAGGCGGCAAGGAGAAGAAGCGCCGCAACGGCTGTGCCTGCCTGGTCGTCGTCCTGGTGTTCGGCGGAGGTCTCGCCGGCGTCGGCTATTTCGGCTGGCACTTCTACCAGAACCGTTTCGGCTCGGCGCCCGACTACGCGGGCGACGGCACCGGTTCGGTGAGCGTCACCATCCCCAAGGGCGCCTTCGGCTCGGACATCGGACAGAAGCTGAAAGAGGCGGGAGTCGTCAAGAGCGTCGACGCGTTCGTCGCCGCCCAGTCGCAGAATCCCGACGGGAAGAAGATCCAGGCCGGCGTCTTTCTGCTGAAGAAGGAGATGTCCGCCGCGGCCGCCGTCAAGCTGATGCTCGACCCCAAGAGCCAGGACAATCTCATCGTCGCCCCCGGCTGGCGAAACGCCCAGGTCTACGCGGCGATCGACAAGAAACTCCAGATTTCCAGCGGCACCACCAAGGCCGTCGCCAAGAAGGAATTCAAGAGCTTCGGACTGCCCGACTGGGCGAACGACAACTCGAACATCAAGGACCCGCTGGAGGGCTTCCTCTACCCGGGAACCTATGGCGCCGCCAAGGGTATGAAACCCGAAACGGTCCTCAAACAGATGGTAGCCCAGGCCAACGACAATTACGACGCGATCGACCTCTCGGCGAAGGCCAAGGCGCTCAATCTGGACAGTCCGCTGCAGGTCATCACGGTCGCGAGCCTCGTCCAGGCCGAGGGCAAGACGCACGAGGACTTCCGGAAGATGGCCGAAGTCGTCTACAACCGGCTCAAGACCACGAACACCGAGACCAACCGCTACCTGCAATTCGACTCGACCTTCAATTACCTGAAGGGCCAGAGCAACATCCGCATCAGCGAGTCCGAGATCAACAGCAACAAGGACCCGTACAACACCTACACCCAAAAGGGCCTGCCGCCCGGACCGATCGACAACCCCGGTGCCGAGGCTCTGGCCGCGGCGCTGAATCCGACCCACGACGGCTGGATCTACTTCGTGGCGACCGACGGCGAGAACAAGACCGAATTCGCCAAGACGTACGCCGAATTCCAGGCACTCAAGGACAAGTTCAATGCCACCACGGGCAACTGACGCCCGCCGGGCCGCTGTGCTCGGTTCGCCCATCGCCCACTCCCTCTCCCCGGTGCTGCATCGCGCGGCATACGGGGAGCTGGGCCTCGACGACTGGTCCTACGACCGCTTCGACGTCGACGAGGCCGGTCTGCCGGGGTTCTTCGAGGACCTCGGGCCGGAGTGGGCGGGGCTGTCCCTGACGATGCCGCTGAAGCGGGCCGTCATACCGCTGCTCGACGAGATCAGCGAGACAGCGGCATCGGTGGACGCGGTCAACACGGTCGTGTTCACCGAGGACGGCCGCAGCGTCGGCGACAACACCGACATCCCCGGCATGGTCGCCGCCCTCCGCGAACACGGCATCGAACAGGTCGACTCGGCCGCGATCCTCGGCGCCGGCGCCACCGCCTCCTCCGCGCTCGCCGCCCTCTCCCGGATCTGCACCGGCGAGGTCGTCGCCTACGTCCGCAGCGAGGCCCGCGCCGCCGAGATGCGCCAGTGGGGCGAGCGGCTCGACGTGGAACTCCGTACGGCCGACTGGGCCGACGCGGCGGAGGGCCTGCGCGCCCCCCTGGTCTTCGCCACCACCCCGGCCGGCACCACGGACGCCCTCTCCTCCCTCGTACCGGAACGCCCCGCCACCCTCTTCGACGTCCTCTACGACCCCTGGCCCACCGACCTCGCGGCCCGCTGGTCCGGCTACGGCGGCGCGGTCGTCAGCGGCCTCGACCTCCTGGTCCACCAGGCCGTGCTCCAGGTGGAACAGATGACAGGCCACCGGCCGGCCCCGCTGGACGCGATGCGCAGAGCGGGCGAGAAGGCCCTGGCCGACCGCTGACGCGGGCGCGTTCGCACGGGGGAGAAGAAGCGGCCCGGCCCACGGGCCGCAGAGCGCTGAGCAAGGCGAGCGCGCAGATTCACCGCGGCCTCGCGGGTCCGCGAGAGCAGGCGGCCGGTCGTCCACGCGGGGAGGTGAAGTGGCCCTTCCTGCTGGTCGTGGAGCGTGTGCCGGTCGCTGACCTCGGCCGTTCGGCGTCCGCTCTCTGGACCGTCGGCCAGGTCCGTGTGCCGAACGTGGGAGGATCGGGGGCGGCGGGCCAGGGCCGCGCACCCGGTCACGCCGACGCCGTACGCGAGGACACGCGTACGCAGGGCAGTACCAGGGCGCGAGCATGAGGAGCACCGTTGAGCAGGTTGCGCTGGCTGACCGCGGGGGAGTCCCACGGTCCCGCACTCGTGGCGACGTTGGAGGGTCTTCCCGCCGGCGTCCCGATCACCACGGAGATGGTCGCGGACCACCTGGCCCGGCGCCGGCTCGGCTATGGACGCGGCGCCCGCATGAAGTTCGAGCGCGACGAGGTCACGTTCCTCGGCGGTGTCCGCCACGGCCTCACGCTCGGTTCCCCGGTCGCGATCATGGTGGGCAACACCGAGTGGCCGAAGTGGGAGCAGGTCATGGCGGCCGACCCCATCGACCCGGAGATCCTCGCCGGGCTGGCCCGCAACGCCCCGCTGACCCGCCCGCGCCCCGGCCACGCCGACCTCGCCGGTATGCAGAAGTACGGCTTCGACGAGGCCCGCCCGATCCTGGAGCGCGCCTCCGCCCGGGAGACCGCCGCGCGGGTCGCGCTGGGCGCGGTGGCCCGGTCGTACATCAAGGAGACGGCCGGCATCGAGATCGTCTCGCACGTCGTCGAGCTGGCCTCGGCCAAGGCCCCGCAGGGTGTCCTGCCCACGCCGGCGGATGTCGAGAGGCTGGACGCCGACCCGGTGCGCTGCCTGGACGCGGACGCGTCGAAGGCGATGGTCGCGGAGATCGACCAGGCCCACAAGGACGGCGACACCCTGGGCGGTGTGGTCGAGATCCTCGCCTACGGCGTCCCCGTCGGCCTCGGCTCGCACGTCCACTGGGACCGCAAGCTCGACGCCCGCCTGGCCGGTGCCCTCATGGGCATCCAGGCCATCAAGGGCGTCGAGATCGGCGACGGCTTCGAGCTGGCGCGGGTGCCCGGTTCCAAGGCGCACGACGAGATCGTGAAGACCGACGAGGGCATCCGGCGCGTGTCGGGCCGTTCCGGCGGTACCGAGGGCGGCCTGTCCACCGGCGAACTGCTGCGGGTGCGGGCCGCGATGAAGCCGATCGCGACCGTGCCGCGCGCGCTCCAGACCGTCGACGTCGTCACCGGTGAGGCCACGCAGGCCCACCACCAGCGCTCCGACGTGTCCGCGGTCCCGGCCGCCGGGATCGTCGCGGAGGCGATGGTCGCGCTCGTCCTCGCGGACGCGGTGGCGGAGAAGTTCGGCGGCGACTCGGTGCCCGAGACCCGCCGCAACGTCCGCTCGTACCTCGAGAACCTGGCCATCCGGTGACCGCGACCCCGCTGGTCGTCCTGGTCGGCCCGATGGGGGTCGGCAAGTCGACGGTCGGACAGCAGCTCGCCGAGCGGCTCGGTGTCGGCTACCGGGACACCGACGACGACATCGTGGCGGCCGAGGGCCGATCCATCGCGGAGATCTTCGTCGACGAGGGCGAGCCCGTCTTCCGCGCGATCGAGAAGCGCGCCGTCGCCCAGGCACTCGCCGGGCACGACGGCGTCCTGGCGCTCGGCGGCGGTTCGATCCTCGACGAGGACACCCGCGCGCTGCTCGCCGCACACCGGGTCGTCTACCTCTCCATGGAGGTGGACGAAGCCGTCAAGCGCACCGGCCTCAACGCGGCCCGCCCGCTGCTGGCCATCAACCCGCGCAAGCAGTGGCGCGAACTGATGGAAGCCAGGCGCCACTTGTACGCCGAGGTCGCGCGGGCCGTCGTATCCACCGACGGCCGCACCCCCGAGGACGTCACCCAAGCCGTCCTGGACGCACTGGAGTTGAAGGAAGCATGAGCGAGTCAGTGACGCGGATCCAGGTCGGCGGCACGGCGGGCAGCGACCCGTACGAGGTCCTGGTGGGCCGTCAACTCCTGGGCGAACTGGGCGGGTTGGTCGGCGACAAGGCCAAGCGGGTCGCCGTCATCCACCCCGAGGCGCTCGCCGAGACCGGTGACGCGCTCCGTGCCGATCTGGCGGGGCAGGGCTTCGAGGCCGTGGCGATCCAGGTGCCGAACGCGGAGGAGGCCAAGACCGCCGAGGTCGCCGCCTACTGCTGGAAGGCGCTGGGCCAGTCCGGGTTCACGCGCTCCGACGTCATCGTGGGCGTCGGCGGCGGCTCCACCACCGACCTGGCCGGATTCGTCGCCGCGACCTGGCTGCGCGGGGTCCGCTGGATCGCCGTACCGACCACCGTGCTCGCGATGGTGGACGCGGCGGTCGGCGGCAAGACCGGCATCAACACCGCCGAGGGCAAGAACCTGGTCGGCTCCTTCCACCCGCCGGCCGGCGTGCTCTGCGACCTCGCCGCGCTGGACTCCCTCCCGGTCAACGACTACGTCTCCGGGCTCGCCGAGATCATCAAGGCCGGCTTCATCGCCGACCCGGTGATCCTCGAACTCATCGAGTCCGACCCGGAGTCCGCCCGCACCCCGGCGGGACCGCACACCGCCGAGCTCATCGAGCGCTCCATCAAGGTCAAGGCCGAGGTCGTCTCCGCCGACCTCAAGGAGTCGGGCCTGCGCGAGATCCTCAACTACGGCCACACCCTCGCGCACGCCATCGAGAAGAACGAGCGCTACAAGTGGCGGCACGGCGCCGCAGTGGCCGTGGGCATGCACTTCGCGGCCGAACTGGGCCGTCTCGCTGGCCGGTTGGACGACGCGACGGCCGACCGCCACCGCACAGTGCTCGAATCCGTCGGCCTCCCGCTCAGCTACCGCTACGACCAGTGGCCCAAGCTGCTGGAGACCATGAAGGTCGACAAGAAGTCCCGCGGCGACCTGCTCCGCTTCATCGTCCTCGACGGCCTCGCCAAGCCGACGGTCCTGGAGGGCCCCGACCCGGCCGTTCTCCTCGCCGCGTACGGCGAAGTGGGCGACTAGGTCCCGCCAAGCCCCATCCACCCGATGTGCCTTGCGGGGACGGGCACTTCGGCCCCTCCCCGGCCGTTCACCAAATGGCGGCCGGGGAAGGTACCGTTCGGTAGGGAGCGGGGGTTTCGGGCCCGCTGCCAGCGCCAATTGCCTTGTACGAGACGGAGTGGCACCGGATGCAGCACGCAGTGGGGTCTCCGCTGCCGCCGCCCCACCAGCCGGGGCAGGGACCGGCCGCCGGTTGGATGCCGACGGGACAGCACCCGGGCCCACAGCATCCGGGCTCGGTGCCCCCACCGCCGGCGGCCCCGCCGATGCCGTACACGATCCCGCGCCACGTCCCGGACACCACCGGCCATGTCCAGCTGCCGCCCGGCGGCCCCGTGGCCATGCCGAGTACGCCGCCCGCGCAGGCCGCGCCCGACCCGACCTCCACCACCCTCGCGGTGCTGCTCATCGGCCCCGCCGGCGCGGGCAAGACGAGCGTCGCCAAGTACTGGGCGGACCACCGCCGGGTCCCCACCGCGCACATCAGCCTCGACGACGTCCGCGAATGGGTGCGCTCCGGTTTCGCCGACCCCCAGTCCGGCTGGAACGACCACTCCGAGGCGCAGTACCGCCTGGCCCGCCGCACCTGCGGCTTCGCCGCCCGCAACTTCCTCGCCAACGGCATCTCCTGCATCCTCGACGACGCGGTCTTCCCCGATCGTCCGGTCGTCGGCCTCGGCGGCTGGAAGCGCCACGTGGGCCCCGGCCTCCTCCCCGTAGTCCTCCTCCCGGGCCTCGAAATAGTCCTGGAGCGCAACGCCAAACGCTCCGGCAACCGCCGCCTCACCGACGAGGAGGTCGCCCGCATCCACGGCCGCATGGCCGGCTGGTACGGCTCGGGCCTCCCGATCATCGACAACTCCCAGATGGACGTACAGCAGACGGCCCAGGTACTGAACGACGTCCTGGCCAGGTCGATAGCAAGCCCACCGAGCTGGTAATCGCCGGAAAGGTGTCCCACCAAGGGGCGCGGGGCTGTATCAATATGCGGCTCCGCCGCGTGGGCGCGACAAGCCCCCACCGGCCCGCAGCCGAAACTCCGGGCCCGTCCCCCGAACGGCACCCTCCCAACCGGCACAATCCGGCCACCGCTCCTACGCTCGTCTCATGTCAGAGGTCTACGCAGCCCGCAGAGCCAGGCTGAGGGAACGAGCCCAAGCCGGCGGCAGCCAATCCGCCCTGGTCACCCACCCGGCCAACGTGCGCTACCTGGCGGGCCCCGCCCCGCAGGACACCGTCCTGCTGCTGGGCAAGCGCGAGGACATGCTGGTCTGCGCGAGCCCATTGGACGAGCGTCCAGCAGAGGGCCGCCCTGACGAAACCCTCCGCATCCACACCCTCCCCGGCCCCGGCGGCGACCCCGCCGTAGCCGCCGCGGACCTCGCGTCGGCGACCGGCGCCGAATCCATGGCCGTGGAGGAGCACCACCTCACCGTGACCCGCCACCGGGCCCTCCGCTCGGTCGCCCCCGCGCTGCGCCTCACCGACATCGGCGGCGCGGCGGAGCAGCTGAGGGTCGTCAAGGACGAGGAGGAGATCTCCTGTCTGAGAATCGCCGCCGAGATCGCCGACCAGGCCCTCGGCGAGCTGCTGGAGTCGATCCTCGTCGGCCGCACCGAACGCCATCTCGCCCTCGAACTGGAGCGGCGGCTCGTCGACCACGGCGCGGACGGCCCCGCCTTCGCCACGTCCGTCGCGACCGGCCCGCACTCCGGCCGTCGTGGTCACCGGCCGACCGACCGCCGGGTGGAGGAGGGAGATTTCCTCTCCGTCTGCCTCGGCGCGACCTACCGCGGCTACCGCTGCGAGATCGGCCGTACGTTCGTCATCGGCACCTCGCCCGCCGACTGGCAGATCGAGCTGTACGACCTCGTCTTCGCCGCCCAGCGCGCCGCGCGGGAGTCCCTGACCCCCGGCGCCGCCTACCGCGATGTGGACCGCGCGGCACGTCAGGTGCTGGACTCCGCGGGGTACTCGCAGGGCCTCGCACCCCTCACCGGCCACGGTGTCGGACTCGAAATCGACGAGGACCCGCAGCTGGCCCCCGCGGCCATGGGTAAACTGGACGCTTGCGTGCCGGTCACCGTCGAACCGGGGGTCCACCTCCCGGGCCGGGGCGGTGTCCGGATCGATGACACGCTCGTCGTACGCCCTGAGGCGGACGGCGGACCCGAGCTACTCACCATCACGACCAAGGAACTGCTCGCGCTCTAGCTTTTCGAGCTGTGCGCGGGCCCCGTGGTCGTCCACGTCAGTCCAGGAGATTCCGCAACCGTGGCTTCCACGAACGACCTCAAGAACGGCCTGGTGCTCAAGCTCGACGGGGGCCAGCTCTGGTCCGTCGTCGAGTTCCAGCACGTCAAGCCCGGCAAGGGCCCTGCCTTCGTGCGCACCAAGCTCAAGAACGTGCTCTCCGGCAAGGTCGTCGACAAGACGTTCAACGCCGGCGTCAAGGTCGAGACGGCCACTGTCGACAAGCGCGACATGCAGTTCTCGTACATGGACGGCGAGTACTTCGTCTTCATGGACATGGAGACCTACGACCAGCTCATGGTCGACCGCAAGGCCGTCGGCGATGCCGCCAACTTCCTGATCGAGGGCTTCACCGCCACGGTCGCGCAGCACGAGGGCGAGGTGCTCTTCGTCGAGCTGCCCGCCGCCGTCGAGCTGACGATCCAGGAGACCGAGCCCGGCGTCCAGGGCGACCGCTCCACCGGTGGCACCAAGCCCGCCACCCTGGAGACCGGCTACCAGATCCAGGTCCCGCTCTTCATCACCACCGGTGAGAAGATCAAGGTCGACACCCGTTCGAGCGACTACCTCGGCCGGGTGAACAGCTAACCGTGGCTGCCCGCAATACGGCCCGCAAGCGCGCCTTCCAGATCCTCTTCGAGGGCGACCAGCGCGGAGTCGGCGTCCAGACCGTTCTCGCGGACTGGATCCGGCTCTCCCGGGACGACACCCGGCAGCCGCCGGTCAGCGAGTACACGATGGAGCTGGTCGAGGGGTACGCGCAGCACGCGCGCCGCATCGACGAGCTGATCGCCCAGTACTCGGTCGGCTGGACGCTGGACCGCATGCCCGTGGTGGACCGCAACATCCTGCGCCTCGGCGCCTACGAGCTGATCTGGGCCGACGAGACCCCGGACGCCGTCGTCCTCGACGAGATGGTGCAGCTGGCCAAGGAGTTCTCGACGGACGAGTCGCCCTCGTTCGTCAACGGCCTGCTGGGCCGCTTCAAGGACCTGAAGCCCTCGCTGCGCCGGGACGAGGCGTAAGAGGTACGGCATCGCCAGGGGGCCCGCAGCGTGACTGCTGCGGGCCCCCTGGCGTATCGGTGTGTCCGCGACCCCTGAGGCCCGCAGAAAGCCGCCGGGGTGGCCGGAACCGTGAAGTTCCGGCCACCCCGGCGGCACGTTTCTGCTGAGACGGGGAGCGGCTCAGTTCTCCTCGTGGGAGACCGCGCGACGCGCGTCCGCGTCCAGCACGCCCCAGCTGATCAGCTGCTCGGTGAGGACCGAGGGCGACTGGTCGTAGATGACGGCGAGTGTGCGCAGGTCGTCCTGGCGGATCGAGAGCACCTTGCCGTTGTAGTCACCGCGCTGGGACTGGATCGTGGCGGCGTACCGCTGCAGCGGGCCGGCCTTCTCGGCGGGCACGTGGGCCAGCCGCTCCAGGTCCAGCACCAGCTTCGGCGGCGGCTCGGCGGCCCCGCCCGGCGTGGTGCCCGGCAGCAGCTCCTGCACCGGAACCCCGTAGAAGTCCGCCAGCTCGGCGAGGCGCTGCACGGTGACGGCACGGTCGCCGCGCTCGTACGACCCGACCACGACCGCCTTCCAGCGTCCCTGGGACTTCTCCTCGACACCGTGGAGGGAAAGGCCCTGCTGGGTGCGGATGGCCCGGAGCTTGGCCCCGAGCTGTTTGGCGTATTCGCTGGACATATAGCTCCCCGGACACTGTGTCTACGCGGCAGCAGTGTTTCCGTGCCGCGCGGCTGGTAACTCACTGTGAGGTTACGCAGCGTTACACTTCCGCGTCAAGCCGAATGGTCCGCACCGGGTCTTCCGTGCCGGCGGTGGCCGATTACTCCATGGGGGTGATCAGGGGTGTCGCCCCGGCCTGCTAACGTGGATGGCGCAAATCCGACGTCCTTTAAGGTCCGTCCCGTGAGGCGGAGAAGGAGGTCCGTTTCTTATGGACACCCAGCAGTACGAGTCCGATGCGCGGCCGGTCCTCGAGGCCCCCGACATCGCGCGGGTCCTGACCCGCATCGCCCACGAGATCGTCGAGCGCGCCAAGGGCGCCGACGACGTGGTGCTCCTCGGCATTCCGACCCGGGGCGTCTTCCTCGCCCAGCGGCTCGCCGTCAAGCTGGAGGAGATCACCGACCGCAAGATCCCGGTCGGCTCCCTCGACATCACGATGTACCGCGACGACCTGCGCATGCACCCGCCGCGTGCGCTGGCCCGCACCGACATCCCCGGTGACGGCATCGACGGCCGCCTCGTCGTCCTCGTCGACGACGTGCTCTTCTCCGGCCGCACCATCCGCGCCGCCCTGGACGCCCTGAACGACATCGGGCGCCCCCGCGCGGTGCAGCTCGCGGTCCTGGTCGACAGAGGCCACCGCGAACTGCCCATCCGCGCCGACTACGTCGGCAAGAACCTCCCCACGTCGCTGCGGGAGACGGTCAAGGTCCAGCTCGCCGAGGAGGACGGTCGCGACACCGTGCTGCTCGGCGCCAAGCGGACCCCGTAGCAGGCCGAGGGGCGTGCGCCGGTTCGGTGTGCCCCCGTCTGCCCGGAATCTCCCTCTTTCCTGAACTGCCTTACGGAGCCTGACAGATGCAGCGTCATCTCATCTCGGCCGCCGACCTCTCCCGCGACGACGCCGTCCTGATCCTCGACACCGCCGAGGAGATGGCCCGGGTCGCCGACCGGCCGATCAAGAAACTGCCGACCCTGCGCGGCCGTACCGTCGTCAACCTCTTCTTCGAGGACTCCACGCGCACGCGGATCTCCTTCGAAGCCGCCGAGAAGCGCCTCTCCGCCGACGTCATCAACTTCACCGCCAAGGGGTCGAGCGTCTCCAAGGGCGAGTCCCTGAAGGACACCGCGCAGACCCTGGAGGCCATGGGCGTCGACGCGGTCGTCATCCGGCACGGGGCCTCCGGGGCGCCGTACCGGCTCGCCACCTCCGGGTGGATCGACGCGGCCGTCATCAACGCGGGCGACGGCACCCACCAGCACCCGACACAGGCCCTGCTCGACGCGTTCACCATGCGCCGCCGGCTCGTCGGCCGGGACGCCGGGCTCGGGCAGGACCTGGCCGGCAAGCGGATCACCCTAGTCGGCGACATCCTGCACAGCCGCGTCGCCCGCTCGAACGTCGACCTGCTGCACACCCTCGGCGCCGAGGTCACCCTCGTCGCCCCGCCCACCCTGGTGCCGGTCGGCGTCGAGTCCTGGCCCTGCGAGGTGTCGTACGACCTCGACAGCACGCTCTCCAAGTCCGACGCGGTGATGCTGCTGCGTGTGCAGCGCGAGCGCATGAACGCGGCGTTCTTCCCGACCGAGCGCGAGTACTCGCGGCGCTACGGCCTCGACGGCGACCGCATGGCGAAGATGCCCGAGCACGCCATCGTGATGCACCCGGGGCCGATGGTCCGGGGCATGGAGATCACCGCCGAGGTCGCCGACTCGGACCGCTGCACCGTCGTCGAGCAGGTCGCAAACGGAGTCTCCATCCGGATGGCCGTGCTCTATCTGCTTCTGGGCGGCAACGAACCCGCCGTCAGCCACGCCCGCATCGAGGAGAAGTAAGTCACATGAGCAAGATCCTGATCCGTGGTGCGAAGATCCTCGGCGGCGAGCCGCAGGACGTGCTGATCGACGGCGACACGATTTCCGAGGTGGGCGTCGGCCTGAGTGCTGAAGGTGCCGAGGTCGTCGAGGCCGCCGGCAAGGTGCTGCTGCCTGGTCTCGTCGACCTGCACACCCACCTCCGCGAGCCCGGCCGTGAGGACTCCGAGACCGTCCTGACCGGTACGCGCGCCGCCGCGAGCGGCGGTTACACGGCCGTGTTCGCCATGGCCAACACCTTCCCCGTCGCCGACACCGCAGGTGTCGTCGAGCAGGTCTACCGGCTCGGCCGGGAGCACGGGTACTGCGACGTGCAGCCCATCGGCGCCGTCACGGTCGGTCTGGAGGGCAAGAAGCTCGCCGAGCTGGGCGCCATGCACGAGTCGGCTGCCGGGGTCACCGTCTTCTCCGACGACGGCAAGTGCGTCGACGACGCGGTGATCATGCGCCGCGCCCTGGAGTACGTGAAGGCCTTCGGGGGAGTCGTCGCCCAGCACGCGCAGGAGCCCCGCCTCACCGAGGGCGCCCAGATGAACGAGGGCGTCGTCTCGGCCGAGCTCGGGCTCGGCGGCTGGCCCGCGGTGGCCGAAGAATCGATCATCGCCCGGGATGTCCTGCTCGCCGAGCACGTCGGCTCCCGCGTCCACATCTGCCACCTCTCGACCGCCGGGTCCGTCGAGATCGTCCGTTGGGCCAAGTCCCGGGGCATCGACGTGACCGCCGAGGTCACCCCGCACCACCTCCTCCTCACGGATGAGCTGGTGCGCTCCTACAACCCGGTCTACAAGGTCAACCCGCCGCTGCGCACCGAGCGCGACGTGCTGGCCCTGCGCGAGGCGCTCGCCGACGGCACGATCGACATCGTCGCCACCGACCACGCCCCGCACCCGCACGAGGACAAGGACTGCGAGTGGGCCGCCGCCGCCATGGGGATGGTCGGCCTGGAGACCGCGTTGTCAGTGGTGCAGGAGACCATGGTGGACACCGGGCTTCTCACCTGGGCCGGGGTCGCCGAGCGCATGTCCGCCAAGCCCGCCGAGATCGGGCGGGCGGTGGGGCACGGCCGCCCCGTCTCGGCTGGTGAGCCCGCCAACCTCACGCTCGTCGACACGGAATACCGTGGGTCGGTGGACCCCGCGGGCTTCGCTTCGCGCAGTCGCAACACCCCGTACGAGGGGCGTGAGCTGCCGGGCCGTGTGACGCACACCTGGCTCCGGGGCAAGGCCACGCTCGTCGACGGGAAGCTCACGTGACACCACTGCAACTGACCCACCTCGCGGCCGGGGAGAAGTCCGCCCCGGTGACCGACTGGGCCGCGCGTATCGGCTGGCTCGTCGGGCTCGCCCTGTTCATCGCGCTCGTCTACTGGCTGATGCGCGAGGGCTGGAAGTGGCGCGGCACCCTCCAGGGCGACCTGCCGGACCTTCCCACCGCGCCGTCCGACCCCGGTCCGGCGAGACTGACGATGAGCGGCCGCTACCACGGCTCCACCACCGCCGGGCAGTGGCTCGACCGCATCGTGGCGCACGGCCTGGGCACCCGCAGCCGGGTCGAGCTCACGCTGACGGACGCGGGACTGGACGTCGTACGGCCCGGGGCCACCGACTTCTTCGTCCCGGCCGGCGCGCTGCGCGAGGCCCTGCTCGGCAAGGGCATCGCCGGGAAGGTCCTCAGCGAGGGCGGTCTCCTGGTCGTGACGTGGGAGCACGGCGACCGGCTGATCGACTCCGGGTTCCGGTCCGACACCGCGGCCGAGCACGCCGAGTGGGTCGACACCTTGAACAGCATGATCAACAAGACGGAAGGCGCACGATGACCACCTCCACCAGGGGAGCCGACAAGGTTCCCGCCGTACTCGTCCTGGAGGACGGCCGGATCTTCCGCGGCCGTGCCTACGGGTCCGTGGGGGTGACCTTCGGCGAGGCCGTGTTCTCCACCGGCATGACCGGCTACCAGGAGACCCTGACCGACCCGTCGTACCACCGCCAGGTCGTCGTGATGACCGCCCCGCACGTCGGCAACACCGGGGTGAACGACGAGGACCCGGAGTCGGCCCGCATCTGGGTCGCCGGTTACGTGGTGCGCGATCCCGCGCGCGTGCCGTCCAACTGGCGCTCCCGCCGCTCGCTGGACGAGGAACTGCGCAACCAGGGTGTCGTCGGCATCTCCGGCATCGACACGCGCGCGTTGACCCGTCATCTGCGCGAGCGCGGCGCGATGCGCGTCGGCATCTTCTCCGGCAACGCGCTGCCCGACGACGGGACCATGCTGGCCGAGGTGCGACAGGCCCCCGAGATGGCGGGCGCGGACCTCTCCGCCGAGGTCGCCACCAAGGAGACGTACGTCGTCCCCGCGATCGGTACGAAGAAGTACACCGTCGCCGCCGTCGACCTCGGCATCAAGGGCATGACCCCGCACCGCATGGCAGAGCGCGGCATCGAGGTGCACGTGCTCCCGGCCACCGCGACCGTCGAGGACGTCTACGCGGTCCGGCCCGACGGTGTGTTCTTCTCCAACGGCCCGGGCGACCCGGCCACCGCCGACCACCCGGTCTCGGTCATGCGGGCCGTCCTGGAGCGCGGCACCCCGCTCTTCGGCATCTGCTTCGGCAACCAGATCCTGGGCCGCGCCCTCGGCTTCGGCACCTACAAGCTGAAGTACGGCCACCGGGGCATCAACCAGCCCGTCCAGGACCGTACGACGGGCAAGGTCGAGGTCACCGCGCACAACCACGGCTTCGCCGTCGACGCGCCCCTCGACAAGGTCTCCGAGACCCCCTACGGCCGCGCCGAGGTCTCCCACGTCTGCCTGAACGACCAGGTCGTCGAGGGGCTCCAGCTCCTGGACCGGCCGGCCTTCAGCGTCCAGTACCACCCCGAAGCGGCAGCGGGCCCGCACGACGCCGCCTACCTGTTCGACCGCTTCACGTCTTTGATGGACACAGCTCTGATGGAGGGCCAGCGTGCCTAAGCGCTCCGATATCCAGTCCGTCCTGGTCATCGGCTCCGGCCCGATCGTCATCGGCCAGGCCGCCGAGTTCGACTACTCCGGCACCCAGGCCTGCCGCATCCTGCGCGCCGAGGGCCTCCGCGTCATCCTGGTCAACTCCAACCCGGCGACGATCATGACCGACCCGGAGATCGCCGACGCCACCTACGTCGAGCCGATCACCCCGGACTTCGTCGAGAAGATCATCGCCAAGGAGCGCCCGGACGCCCTGCTGCCCACCCTGGGCGGTCAGACGGCCCTCAACACGGCCATCTCGCTGCACGAGGCCGGGACCCTCGACAAGTACGGCGTCGAGCTGATCGGCGCCAACGTCGAGGCCATCAACAAGGGCGAGGACCGCGACCTCTTCAAGGGCGTCGTCGAGGCAGTCCGCCAGAAGATCGGGTACGGCGAGTCCGCCCGCTCGGTGATCTGCCACTCCATGGACGACGTCATCGCGGGCGTCGAGACGCTCGGCGGCTACCCGGTCGTCGTCCGCCCCTCCTTCACCATGGGCGGCGCGGGCTCCGGCTTCGCCCACGACGAGGAGGAGCTGCGCCGCATCGCCGGCCAGGGCCTCACCCTGTCTCCCACCACCGAGGTCCTCCTGGAGGAGTCCATCCTCGGCTGGAAGGAGTACGAGCTGGAGCTGATGCGCGACAAGCACGACAACGTCGTGGTCGTCTGCTCCATCGAGAACTTCGACCCCATGGGCGTGCACACCGGTGACTCGATCACCGTCGCCCCGGCGATGACGCTGACCGACCGCGAGTACCAGGTGCTGCGTGACGTGGGCATCGCGATCATCCGCGAGGTCGGCGTCGACACCGGCGGCTGCAACATCCAGTTCGCGATCGACCCGGTCGACGGCCGCGTCATCGTCATCGAGATGAACCCGCGCGTGTCCCGCTCCTCGGCGCTGGCCTCCAAGGCGACCGGCTTCCCGATCGCCAAGATCGCCGCCAAGCTGGCCGTCGGCTACACGCTGGACGAGATCCCGAACGACATCACGCGCGAGACCCCGGCCTCCTTCGAGCCGACCCTCGACTACGTGGTCGTGAAGGCCCCGCGTTTCGCCTTCGAGAAGTTCCCGCAGGCCGACTCCACGCTGACCACGACGATGAAGTCGGTCGGCGAGGCCATGGCCATCGGCCGCAACTTCACCGAGGCCTTCCAGAAGGCGCTGCGCTCCCTGGAGAAGAAGGGCAGCCAGTTCACCTTCGTCGGCGAGCCCGGCGACAAGACCCAGCTCCTCGAAGAGGCCGTACGGCCCACCGACGGTCGCATCAACACCGTCATGCAGGCCATCCGCGCGGGCGCCACCCAGGAGGAGGTCTTCGCGTACACGAAGATCGACCCCTGGTTCGTCGACCAGCTCTTCCTCATCCACGAGATCGCCGACGAGCTGGCCGCCGCCGACAAGCTGGACCCGGAGCTGCTCGCCGAGGCCAAGCGGCACGGCTTCTCCGACCAGCAGATCGGCGAGATCCGCGGCCTGCGTGAGGACGTCGTCCGCGAGGTCCGGCACGCGCTCGGCATCCGCCCGGTCTACAAGACGGTCGACACCTGCGCCGCCGAGTTCGCCGCGAAGACGCCGTACTTCTACTCGTCCTACGACGAGGAGAACGAGGTCGCCCCCCGCGAGAAGCCCGCGGTCATCATCCTGGGGTCGGGCCCCAACCGCATCGGCCAGGGCATCGAGTTCGACTACTCCTGCGTCCACGCCTCCTTCGCGCTCAGCGACGCGGGCTACGAGACCGTGATGGTCAACTGCAACCCCGAGACCGTCTCCACGGACTACGACACCTCCGACCGCCTGTACTTCGAGCCGCTCACGCTCGAGGACGTGCTGGAGATCGTCCACGCGGAGTCCCTGGCCGGGCCGATCGCCGGTGTGATCGTGCAGCTCGGCGGCCAGACCCCGCTGGGCCTCGCGCAGGCCCTCAAGGACAACGGCGTCCCGGTCGTCGGCACCTCGCCCGAGGCGATCCACGCCGCCGAGGACCGCGGCGCCTTCGGCCAGGTCCTCGCCGAGGCGGGCCTCCCGGCCCCCAAGCACGGCACGGCGACCACCTTCGTCGGCGCCAAGGCCATCGCCGACGAGATCGGCTACCCGGTCCTCGTCCGCCCCTCGTACGTCCTCGGCGGACGCGGCATGGAGATCGTCTACGACGAGACCCGCCTGGAGTCGTACATCGCCGAGTCGACCGAGATCAGCCCGTCCCGGCCGGTCTTGGTCGACCGCTTCCTGGACGACGCCATCGAGATCGACATCGACGCGCTCTACGACGGCCAGGAGCTGTACCTCGGCGGTGTCATGGAGCACATCGAGGAGGCGGGCATCCACTCCGGCGACTCGGCCTGCGCCCTGCCGCCGATCACCCTGGGCGGCTTCGACATCAAGCGCCTGCGCGCCTCAACCGAAGCCATCGCCAAGGGCGTTGGCGTCCGCGGACTGATCAACATCCAGTTCGCGATGGCGGGTGACATTCTCTACGTCCTGGAGGCCAACCCGCGCGCGTCCCGCACGGTCCCCTTCACCTCGAAGGCGACCGCCGTGCCGCTCGCCAAGGCCGCCGCGCGCATCTCCCTGGGCGCGACCGTCGCCGAACTCCGTGCCGAGGGGCTGCTCCCGGCCCACGGTGACGGCGGCGAACTCCCGCTGGACGCGCCGATCTCCGTCAAGGAGGCCGTCATGCCGTGGTCGCGCTTCCGTGACATCCACGGTCGCGGTGTCGACACCGTCCTCGGCCCGGAGATGCGCTCCACCGGCGAGGTCATGGGCATCGACTCCGTCTTCGGCACGGCGTACGCCAAGTCCCAGGCGGGCGCCTACGGCCCGCTGCCCACCAAGGGCCGCGCGTTCATCTCGGTCGCCAACCGCGACAAGCGCTCGATGATCTTCCCGGCGCGCGAACTGGTCGCCCACGGCTTCGAGTTGCTCGCCACCTCCGGCACCGCCGAGGTCCTCAAGCGCAACGGCCTGAACGCCACGGTCGTCCGCAAGCAGTCCGAGGGCGTCGGCCCGAACGGCGAGAAGACCATCGTCCAGCTCATCCACGACGGCGAGGTCGACCTCATCGTCAACACTCCGTACGGCACCGGAGGCCGCCTCGACGGCTACGAGATCCGTACGGCGGCCGTGGCCCGGTCGGTCCCGTGCCTGACGACGGTCCAGGCGCTCGCCGCCGCCGTCCAGGGCATCGACGCCCTCAACCACGGTGACGTGGGCGTGCGTTCACTCCAGGAACACGCACAGCACCTGACCGCGGCCCGCGACTAGCAGCCAAGAGGGGGACACCGGGAACGGTGTCCCCCTCTTCATGAGGACACCATGTACAAGATCTTCTTCAACCTCGTCTTCAAACGGATGGACCCGGAGCGGGCCCACCACCTCGCCTTCCGCTGGATCCGGCTCGCCGTCCGCATCCCCGTACTGCGCACGTTCGTCGCCGCCGCGCTCGCGCCCCGATTCGAGGAGCTGCGGACGGAGGCCTTCGGGCTGCGCATGCACGGCCCGTTCGGGCTCGCGGCGGGCTTCGACAAGAACGCGGTCGCCATCGACGGCATGTCGATGCTCGGCTTCGACCACGTCGAGATCGGCACGGTCACGGGGGAGCCGCAGCCCGGCAACCCCAAGAAGCGGCTGTTCCGCCTCGTGCCGGACCGGGCGCTGATCAACCGCATGGGCTTCAACAACGAGGGCTCCGCGGCCGTGGCGGCCCGCCTGGAGGCGCGTGAGGCGGTCTTCAGGACCGTCGTCGGCGTCAACATCGGCAAGACCAAGGTCGTTCCCGAGGAAGAGGCCGTCGGCGACTACGTGAAGTCGACCGAGCGGCTCGCCCGGCACGCGGACTATCTCGTCGTCAACGTCTCGTCGCCCAACACGCCCGGGCTGCGCAACCTCCAGGCGACCGAGGCACTCCGCCCGCTGCTGACCGCCGTGCGCGAGGCGGCCGACCGCGCGGTGACCGACCGCCGTGTCCCGCTCCTGGTGAAGATCGCCCCGGACCTCGCCGACGAGGACGTGGACGCGGTCGCCGACCTCGCGGTCGAACTCGGCCTGGACGGCATCATCGCCACGAACACCACCATCGCGCGCGAGGGCCTCGGTCTGAAATCCGAACCCGCGCTCGTCAAGGAGACCGGCGGACTCTCCGGAGCACCGCTGAAGGCCCGCTCCCTGGAGGTACTGCGCCGCCTCTACGCGCGCGTGGGTGACCGCATCACCCTCGTGGGCGTCGGCGGCATCGAGAACGCCGAGGACGCCTGGCAGCGCATCCTCGCCGGTGCCACGCTCGTACAGGGCTACAGCGCCTTCATCTACGAAGGGCCCTTCTGGGGCCGCACCATCCACAAGGGCCTCGCCGCACGCCTGCGCACGAGCCCGTACGCCACCCTCGCCGACGCGGTCGGCGCCGACGTGAGGAAGCAGCCGGTATGAGCCCCCTGGAACCCTTCGGCGCACGTCTCCGCTCGGCCATGGACGAGCGCGGCCCGCTCTGCGTCGGCATCGACCCGCACGCCTCGCTGCTCGCCGACTGGGGCCTGAACGACGACATCGCCGGGCTGGAGCGGTTCAGCCGCACGGTCGTCGAGGCGCTGGCGGACCGGGTCGCCGTCCTCAAGCCGCAGAGCGCCTTCTTCGAGCGGTTCGGCTCGCGCGGGATCGCCGTCCTGGAGAAGTCCGTCGAGGAGGCGCGGGCGGCCGGCGCACTGGTTGTCATGGACGCCAAGCGCGGCGACATCGGCTCGACCATGGCCGCGTACGCCGAGTCCTTCCTCCGGAAGGACTCCCCGCTGTTCTCCGACGCGCTGACCGTCTCGCCGTACCTCGGCTACGGCTCGCTCGCCCCGGCGGTCGAACTGGCGCGGGAGAGCGGCGCCGGCCTCTTCGTGCTCGCGCTGACCTCCAACCCCGAGGGCGGCGAGGTGCAACACGCGGTCCGCGCGGACGGCCGTAACGTCGGAGCGACCATGCTGGCCCACCTGGCCGCCGAGAACGCGGGGGAGGAGCCCCTGGGTTCCTTCGGGGCCGTCGTCGGCGCCACCCTGGGCGACCTGTCGTCGTACGACCTCGCGGTCAACGGTCCGATTCTCGCGCCCGGCATCGGGGCCCAGGGGGCGACTCCGGCCGATCTTCCCGGGGTTTTCGGGGCGGTGCTGCGCAATGTCGTTCCGAACGTGAGCCGAGGTGTTCTACGTCACGGTCCCGACGTGGGAGCGCTGCGGACGGCCTCGGACCGCTTCGCGGAGGAGATCCGCGTCGCCTTTGCGACCGTCTGAGGTGTTCGAACGGGTCGCTCGAGTCCTCCGATGAGTGGTTCGACGGTCGGCTCCGGAGTGACTTGAGTCTGAATACATCCTCAAATCCGGGGCGATATGTCGGAAATGTCCGGCCTGGCGCAGGCTGACCAGGACTTTTCCTCTGTTCTCGCTGACTCTGGCGTCCCTGGCCGCTAGTCTCCGAGCAGAGTCAACGGGCAAGCGTGTTGCTCGTAGCTCCCCAGGTGTGGGGCGACTAGGTTCCTCACCGGTCCGTATCCGACAGTTCGACATCCGAGGTGACGTAGGCGTGGCTCTTCCGCCCCTTACCCCTGAACAGCGCGCAGCCGCGCTCGAAAAGGCCGCCGCGGCTCGCCGGGAGCGGGCCGAGGTCAAGAATCGACTCAAGCACTCCGGCGCCTCCCTGCATGACGTCATCAAGCAGGGCCAGGAGAACGACGTCATCGGCAAGATGAAGGTCTCCGCGCTGCTTGAGTCCCTGCCCGGCGTGGGCAAGGTCCGCGCCAAGCAGATCATGGAGCGACTCGGCATCTCCGAGAGCCGCCGTGTCCGTGGCCTCGGCTCCAACCAGATCGCCTCCCTGGAGCGTGAGTTCGGCAGCACCGGCTCTTGAGTCCCGGGCACCCCGGGATTGCTGGAATAATCGCTGCATGAGTGAACGTCCGCGGCTGACCGTGCTCTCCGGCCCCTCAGGGGTCGGCAAGAGCACGGTCGTCGCCCATATGCGCAAGGAACACCCCGAGGTCTGGCTCTCGGTGTCGGCGACGACCCGCAAGCCCCGCCCCGGTGAGAAGCACGGGGTCCACTACTTCTTCGTCAGTGACGACGAGATGGACAAGCTGATCGCCAACGGCGAGCTGCTGGAGTGGGCGGAGTTCGCCGGCAACCGCTACGGCACGCCGCGTACGGCCGTGCTGGAGCACCTGGAGTCCGGTGTGCCGGTGCTGCTGGAGATCGACCTCCAGGGCGCCCGGCAGGTCCGCGACTCCATGTCCGAGGCCCACTCGGTGTTCCTGGCCCCCCCTTCCTGGGAGGAGCTGGTGCGCAGGCTAACCGGGCGGGGCACCGAGCCGCCCGAGGTGATCGAGCGCCGCCTGGACGCGGCGAAGGTCGAACTGGCGGCGGAGCCCGAGTTCGACGCGACCCTGGTCAACACCTCCGTCGAGGACGTGGCGCGCGAGCTGCTAGCCTTGATGGAAGTTGTGTGATCGTTTTTCCGATCTCATCCCATCTTTCGGAAGGCAGAGCGTGTCCTCTTCCATCACCGCTCCCGAGGGCATCATCAACCCTCCGATCGACGAGCTCCTCGAGGCCACCGACTCGAAGTACAGCCTCGTGATCTACGCCGCCAAGCGCGCCCGTCAGATCAACGCGTACTACTCGCAGCTCGGCGAGGGCCTGCTGGAGTACGTCGGTCCGCTCGTCGACACCCACGTCCACGAGAAGCCGCTCTCCATCGCCCTGCGCGAGATCAACGCGGGCCTGCTCACCTCCGAGGCCGTCGAGGGCCCCGCGACCTGAGTCGCAGCAGCTTTGTCCACAGGCCCGGCAGCGACTGCCGGGCCTGTGGTGTGTCATGGGTACGTACGTTTCCGAACCCGGGGAGAGACGTGGACAAGCCGAAGGTCGTTCTGGGAGTCAGTGGTGGCATCGCCGCGTACAAGGCGTGCGAGCTGCTGCGCAGACTGACGGAGTCCGGGCACGAGGTCCGCGTCGTCCCCACCGCCTCCGCCCTGCACTTCGTCGGCGCCGCCACCTGGTCCGCGCTCTCCGGGCACCCCGTCTCGACCGAGGTGTGGGACGACGTCCACGAGGTCCCGCACGTGCGCATCGGCCAGAGCGCCGACCTCGTGGTCGTGGCGCCCGCCACCGCGGACACGCTGGCGAAGGCGGCCCACGGCCTCGCCGACGACCTCCTCACCAACACCCTCCTCACCGCCCGCTGTCCCGTCGTCTTCGCGCCCGCGATGCACACGGAGATGTGGGAACACCCGGCCACCCAGGAGAACGTGGCGACTCTGCGCCGCCGCGGCGCCGTGGTGATCGAACCCGCCGTCGGCCGGCTCACCGGCGTCGACACCGGCAAGGGCCGGCTGCCCGACCCCGTCGAGATCTTCGAGGTCTGCCGCCGGGTGCTCGCGCGGGGCGTCACCGGACCCGACCTCAAGGGCCGGCACGTCGTCGTCAGCGCCGGCGGCACCCGCGAGCCCCTCGACCCCGTCCGCTTCCTCGGCAACCGCTCCTCCGGCAAGCAGGGCTACGCCCTCGCCCGCACCGCCGCCGCCCGGGGCGCCCGGGTCACCCTGCTCGCGGCGAACACGGGACTGCCCGACCCGGCGGGCGTCGACGTCGTCCAGGTCGGGACCGCCGTACAACTGCGGGAGGCGGTGCTGAAGGCCGCTGCGGACGCGGACGCGGTCGTCATGGCCGCGGCGGTCGCGGACTTCCGTCCGGCCGAGTACGCGACCGGGAAGATCAAGAAGAAGGACGACAAGGACCCCGAGCCCGTCGTCCTGGTGCGGAATCCGGACATCCTCGCGGAGATCTCCGCCGACCGGGCCCGCCCCGGACAGGTCGTCGTCGGGTTCGCCGCCGAGACGGACGACGTCCTCGCCAACGGCCGTACCAAACTGGTGCGCAAGGGCTGCGATTTGCTGGTGGTGAACGAGGTGGGGGAGCGCAAGACCTTCGGTTCCGAGGAGAACGAGGCGGTCGTGCTGGGTGCCGACGGCAGCGAGACCGCAGTGCCCCACGGCCCCAAGGAAGCCCTGGCCGAGACCGTGTGGGACCTGGTCGCACAGCGTCTTGCCTGATTTGTTTCAGCCTTCTGACAGTTCGCTGAAACCTGACATTCGCGCGTGGCGGCTCTGGCCAACGGCACTCGGCATTCGGCAAAATGCGCGTGCCGCAGGTCACAGCGCTTCCCGAGAGTCGAGACGGGGGGACCGTCTGTCGACCGCGACCGATAAACTGTTCTCGGACGACGTCGGGCGCAGCTCCCGTCCCGTCCGCCAATGATCAGCCAGCAGCCGCTGCAACCTCAGGGAGCGTTGTGTCCCGTCGTCTTTTCACCTCGGAGTCCGTGACCGAAGGTCACCCCGACAAGATCGCTGACCAGATCAGCGACACCATTCTCGATGCGCTTCTGCGGGAGGACCCGACCTCCCGGGTCGCCGTCGAGACGCTGATCACGACCGGCCTGGTGCACGTGGCCGGCGAGGTCACCACCAAGACGTACGCGCCCATCGCGCAACTCGTCCGCGACAAGATCCTGGAGATCGGCTACGACTCCTCGAAGAAGGGCTTCGACGGCGCCTCCTGTGGCGTCTCGGTGTCCATCGGCGCGCAGTCCCCGGACATCGCGCAGGGTGTCGACACGGCGTACGAGAAGCGGGTCGAGGGTGCCGCCGCAGGTGACGAAGGGGACGAGCTCGACAAGCAGGGCGCGGGCGACCAGGGCCTGATGTTCGGCTACGCGACGGACGAGACGCCGACGCTGATGCCGCTCCCGATCTTCCTGGCGCACCGCCTCGCCAAGCGCCTCTCCGAGGTCCGCAAGAACGGGACCATCCCGTACCTGCGCCCCGACGGCAAGACCCAGGTCACCATCGAGTACGACGGCGACAAGGCCGTCCGCCTCGACACGGTCGTCGTCTCCTCGCAGCACGCCTCCGACATCGACCTGGAGTCGCTGCTCGCCCCCGACATCCGCGAGTTCGTGGTCGAGGCCGAGCTGAAGGCGCTCCTGGACGAGGGCATCAAGCTCGACACGGACGGCTACCGCCTGCTCGTGAACCCCACCGGCCGCTTCGAGATCGGCGGCCCGATGGGCGACGCCGGTCTGACCGGCCGCAAGATCATCATCGACACGTACGGCGGCATGGCCCGCCACGGCGGCGGCGCGTTCTCCGGCAAGGACCCGTCCAAGGTCGACCGCTCCGCCGCGTACGCGATGCGCTGGGTCGCGAAGAACGTCGTGGCCGCGGGCCTCGCCTCGCGCTGCGAGGTCCAGGTCGCGTACGCGATCGGCAAGGCCGAGCCCGTGGGCCTCTTCGTCGAGACCTTCGGCACCGCCAAGGTCGACACCGACCGGATCGAGAAGGCGATCGACGAGGTCTTCGACCTCCGCCCGGCCGCCATCATCCGCGACCTCGACCTGCTCCGCCCGATCTACGCCCAGACCGCCGCGTACGGCCACTTCGGCCGCGAGATCCCCGACTTCACGTGGGAGCGCACGGACCGCGTGGACGCGCTGCGGAAGGCCGCGGGGCTGTAACCCCGAGATTGCCGTCGCGAGGCCCGGTTTCCCTTTGGGGGAGCCGGGCCTCGGCGTTTCCCGACGACGGGGTCAGCGGCGGATCCCGCGCGCGGCCACCAGGAGCGCCGCCGCCGTGATGGCCGCGATGACCGCCGCCGCGTGCGCGTAGGCCCGGGGGGCGTCGGTTACGGCTGCCTGGAAGCCGTGGAGGGCCCAGTAGCCCGGGGTCGCGGGGGCCACTGCGGAGACCCAGTGGGGGAGGACGGTGAGGGGGACCAGGCAGCCGCTGAGGCAGGTGATGGTGAGGGCGCCGATGTCGGAGGCGGCGGCCAACTGGCCCTGGCTGCGGGCGTGGACGCCGAGTGCGAGGCCGCAGGAGGTGACGCAGGCCGCCCAGAGGAGGGCCAGGAGCGGTAGGCGCCAGGTGCCGGCCGTGAGGGGGAAGCCGAAGGTCGCGGTCGCGAAGAGGAAGAGCGCGGCCTGTTGGATCAGGAACAGCGCCATCAGTGGCAGGGCCTTGCCGGTCAGGATTGTTGTGGGGGTCGCGGGGCTTGAGCGCAGGCGGTCCCAGGTGTTCCAGGTGCGTTCGGAGAGCAGGAGTTGGCCGGCCACGTCCAGGGCGAGCAGGGTGAACATCACCGCGATGCCGGGAGCGGCCTGTACGACGCCCCGTGTGCCGGGGGTGGCCAGGCGGTCGTAGACCGGGTGGAGCACGCTCAGGAGGACCAGGGACATGACCGTGTAGGCGAGCGGGGTTCCCGGGTCCCGGACCAGTAGGACGAGGGTGTGGCGGGTCATGGCCCAGGTGCGGCGGGCCGTGGTGGGGGCGGGTTCAGGCCGCATGGTGGGTCTCCGTGGGGAGTCGGTCGGCGGCCAGGCTTCGGTAGAGGTCGTCGAGTGAGGGTTCGCGGACCGCTGCCGAGCGGACCCGGGTGGTGTCGGGGCCCAGGTCCCGGAGGAGTCCGGCCAGGGCCCGGGCCGGGTCCGCGGTGCTGAAACGCAGTTCCCCGGGGGCGGTTGAGGTCTGGGTGAGGTGTTCGGGTACGGGGCCGGTGAACGTCACGGTGACCTCGCCGGGCAGGCCGTCCAGGAGGTCGGCGCGGTCGCCGCGGGCGATCACCCGGCCGGCCGCGGCCACCGCGAGCGTGGCGCCCAGGTCCTCCAACTCCGGCAGGTAGTGCGTGGTGTAGCAGATGGCGGCGCCTTCCTCGGCGCGGGCCCTGACGAGCCGTAGCAGCGCTTCGCGGGTGGTGGGGTCGGCGCCGACTGTGGGTTCGTCGAGGAGCAGGACGCGGGGGCGGGGCAGCAGGACGGTGGCCGCCTGGGCGCGGCGCTGCTGGCCGCCGGAGAGCGTCGCGATGGGGCGGTCGAGTACGTCGGTGAGGGCCAACTCCTCTGCTACGGCGGCCAGTTCGGTGCGCAGTTCGGTGCGGCGCAGGCCGGCCAGGCCGCCGTAGAGGCGGAGGTTCTGGCGCAGGGTGGCGGTGGGGTAGAGGGCCAGTTCCTGGGGTGCCAGGCCGATCAGGCTTCGGGTGGTACGTGGGGCCGTGGCGAGGTCTGTTCCCGCTACGAGGACCGTCCCCGCGTCGGGGCGTTCCAGGCCGGCGACGACGCGGGCGAAGGTCGTTTTGCCCGCGCCGTTGTGGCCGATCAGGCCGCAGATCTCGCCGGGCTCGATGTGCAGGTCGAAGCCGTCCAGGGCCTGGACGGGACCCCACCGTTTGCGTAGGCCGCTGACGGTCAGCATGGCCACTCCCTCGATATATACAACGTATACGTATACTGTGTATACGTAGCTTCGAGGGAGGATGTCAAGTGACGCCACGGCGGATCAGTCGTGATCAAGTGCTCGACGTGACATGGGAGTTGGCGACCCGGAAGGGGCTGCCGGCCGTCACCATGCGGGCCGTCGCGCAGGAACTCGACGTGAACCCGATGACCCTCTACCGGCACGTCGGCGACAAACAGGGACTCCTCGACGGCCTGGTCGAGCGGCTGCTGCTGGAGATCGAGGTGCCCGGTCCCGGACTCGACTGGCGCGAGCAGCTGAGGCTGCTCGGCCGCAGCATGCGGGCCACGGCCCGGCGCCACCCCGACCTGTTCCTGCTCCTCTTCCAGCGGCCGGCCGTGACCCCGGCCGCGGTCGGGCCGCGCAACGCGGTCTACGGCGCCCTGCGCGCCGCCGGTCTCCAGGAGGAGCGGATTCCGCGGGCCGAGCGGCTGTTGTCGACGTTCATGCTCGGGTTCGCCGCCTCGGAGGCGGGTGGGCGGTTCCGGGACAGCGATCCCGACGAGGACATGGCCTACGCGGAACGTCTCGTCGTGCGGCTGCTCGCCGAGGCCTGACCGAGGTCCGGCCGAGGTGTGCAGGACCGGGCGTGGTCGGCGGTCGGCGGCCGTTGTCAGTCGCGTTTGGTAAGAATGCAGGCGTGAGCAGCGCGGACGGGGAACGGGACGGCGGGGCGGAGGGTGCGCCGCCCGAGCAGCTTGCCTTGATTCGGGAGAGTGTGCGGCAGGCGAAGGTGCCGAGGGCGAAGCCCCGGACGTGGCGGGGCGCCGAGCTGGCCGGGGAGTTGCCCGTCGCGCGGGTGCTGGTCGACAAGGGGGTGCTGCATCTCGACCGGTACTTCGACTACGCCGTGCCCGCGGAGCTCGACGCCGACGCGCAGCCCGGGGTGCGGGTGCGGGTGCGGTTCGGGGCCGGGCGGCACCGGGTGCGGGACGGGCGGCGAGAGGGCGGCGGGCTGATCGACGGGTTCCTCGTCGAGCGATTGGCCGAGTCCGACTACTCCGGGCCGCTCGCCGCGCTGGCTCAGGTGGTGTCGCCCGAGCCGGTGCTGAGTGAGGAGTTGCTCGGACTCGCGCGGGCCGTCGCCGACCGGTACGCGGGGAGTCTCGCCGATGTGCTGCAACTGGCCGTGCCGCCGCGCAGCGCCCGTGCCGAGCAGAAGCCGTCGCCCGCGCCGTTGCCGCCGCCGGGAGTTCCGGATGCGGGGTCCTGGGGGCGGTACGAGCGGGGGACCGGGTTTCTGGAGGCGCTGGCGGCAGGGGGCGCGCCGCGCGCTGTGTGGAACGCGCTGCCGGGGCCCGAGTGGAGCGACGAGATCGCGCGCGCCGTCGCCGCGACGCTCGCCTCGGGGCGCGGGGCGCTCGTCGTCGTACCGGACGGGCGGGCCGCCGGGCGGGTCGACGCCGCGTTGACGGCACTGCTGGGTGAGGGGCGGCATGCGCTGCTCACCGCCGATGCCGGGCCCGAGAAGCGGTACCGGCAGTGGCTGGCCGTGCGGCGGGGGGCCGTACGGGCCGTCGTCGGGACGCGGGCCGCCATGTTCGCGCCGGTTCAGGACCTGGGGCTCGTCGTGATCTGGGACGACGGGGACGACAGCCACAGCGAGCTGCACGCGCCGCAGCCGCATGCGAGGGAGGTGCTGCTGCTGCGTGCGGCGCTGGACAAGTGCGGGTTCCTGCTGGGGAGTTGGAGCTGCACGGTGGAGGCGGCGCAGCTGGTGGAGAGTGGGTGGGCGCGGCCGTTGGTCGCCTCGCGCGACCAGGTGCGGATGGCCGCACCGCTCGTACGGACCGTGGGGGACGGGGACCTCGCGCGGGACGAGGCCGCGCGCGCCGCCCGGTTGCCGACGCTGGCCTGGCAGGCGGTGCGGGAGGGGTTGAAGCACGGGCCGGTGCTGGTGCAGGTGCCCCGGCGGGGGTATGTGCCGCGGATGGCGTGCGCGCAGTGTCGGGCCGCGGCGCGCTGTCGGCACTGCGCCGGGCCGTTGGAGGCGCAGGACGCGGGCGTGCTGCGGTGCGGGTGGTGCGGGGTCGAGGAGACCTCCTGGCACTGTCCCGAGTGCGGGGGGTTCCGGTTGCGGGCCCAGGTCGTGGGGGCGCGGCGGACCGCGGAGGAGTTGGGGCGGGCGTTTCCCGCGGTGCCGGTGCGGACGTCCGGGCGGGAGCAGGTGCTCGACACCGTGCCGGGAACTCCCGCGCTGGTCGTGAGTACGCCGGGGGCCGAGCCGGTTGCCGAGGGCGGGTACGCGGCGGCGCTGCTGCTGGACGGGTGGGCGATGCTCGGGCGGCCCGATCTGCGGGCCGGGGAGGACGCGTTGCGGCGGTGGATCGCGGCGGGTTCGCTGGTGCGGCCGCAGGGGGTCGGGGGGACCGTGGTTGTCGTGGCCGAGCCCACCTTGCGGCCTGTGCAGGCGTTGGTGCGGTGGGATCCCGTGGGGCATGCGGTGCGGGAGCTGGCCGAGCGGGCGGAGCTGGGGTTTCCGCCGGTGTCGCGGATGGCTGCGGTGGCCGGGGCGGGGGAGGCTGTGGCGGAGTTTCTCGCGGCTGTCGAACTGCCGCCGGATGCCGAGGTGTTGGGGCCGGTGCCGGTGCCGGTTGTATTGGCCGGGGGGCCTCGGCGGGTGGGGGGGCCGGCTGTGGGGGAGCGGTGGGAGCGGGCGTTGATTCGGGTGCGGCCGGGGAGTGGGGGAGCGTTGGCCGCGGCGCTGAAGGGGGCGCAGGCGGCTCGGATGGCTCGGGGTGGGGGGGATGTGGTGCGGGTGCGGGTTGATCCGCCGGACATCGGGTGAGGGGCCTCGGCCTTCGGCCTCGGATTCTTCTCCCACCCGCGCACCGCCCGTTTACGGTCGGTTGAGAGGTCGGCGTTTCCTGTGGGGGGTCCCCGCCGTTGGCGGCCAGCGGTTGGCGACTGGCGTTTGCGGTCGGTCGAGAGGCAGGCGGTCGGCCGTCCGTGGGTCTGGGCCCCGGTATACAGCTGCCTCCCGGGTGTGGTCCGGGAGGCAGACGAGGTGCGTTGAGGGAGGGGACTCAGCCGTTGCGCGGGCCCGGGAAGGCTGTTGGCCTGGCCTCGTCTCGGAGGGTGGGGCTGCCTGCTGTGGGCTGGGTCGGCATGGAGCGGGCGGCGGGGACCGTCGGGAGCGGGGGCATCGGGGGCATCTGAGGCATCTGAGGAAGGCCCGTGTTCGCCGTGACCGGGCGGGCCGTCGCTGCCTCGGTCGTGCGTTCGGCGTCGGCCGCCGCCTGGGTCGCGGCGCGGCGGGCGCCGTAGCGGCGGTGTACCGCCTGCTTGGTGACTCCGAGGGCCGAGCCCACCGCGTCCCACGAGAAACCGAGCGAGCGGTCGAAGTCCACGGCGGCCGTGACCAGGGTCTCGACACTGTCCCGCAGCTCCTGCGCGAGACGGACCGTCGGGGCGGGAGCGCGCCCGTAGACGACGAAGCCCGTGGACGGGCCGGAGCGGCGCGGGCGGTAGACGTTGCCCAGCTGGGCGGTGAGCGTGCGCAGTGCGTCCACCTGCCGGCGGACCCGCTCGATGTCCCGCACCAGCAAGTGCAGGCTGGCCCGAGCCTGGGCGTCGTGGGTTGCGTGGTCGGCCATGAACAAGCCTCTCGAACCGGCGTTGAAAAGGATCGGGCCGCGTGAATGCGGCCCATAGTGGTCAACTCTTTCTTGACCAACGCGTGCGCGCTCCGCTGGTCACGCAACGGGGGCGTAAGGGCATATGCGTACGCCCCCGGTGGGCCGGTGTGCGCTGCGGGCGTCCGTGCGTCCTCCGGGCGTCCTCCGACGTGGGCCCCTGGGCCCGCGCGCCATAGACTGGTGCGCTGCCCGCACACTCCCGCCCGAGAGGCCCGAACGCACCCATGAAGCTCGTCTTCGCCGGTACCCCCGAGGTCGCCGTTCCCGCACTGGACGCCCTGATCGCCTCCGGGCGGCACGAGGTGGCCGCCGTCGTCACGCGGCCCGACGCGCCGGCCGGGCGTGGGCGCAGGCTGGTGGCGAGTCCCGTCGCCGAGCGGGCCGAGGAGGCGGGCATCGAGGTGCTGAAGCCCGTCAAGCCGCGCGACCCGGAGTTCCTGGAGCGGCTGCGGGAGATCGCGCCCGACTGCTGTCCCGTCGTTGCTTACGGCGCCCTGCTGCCCCGCGTCGCCCTCGACATCCCGGCCCACGGGTGGGTCAACCTGCACTTCTCGCTGCTGCCCGCCTGGCGCGGCGCCGCCCCCGTGCAGCACTCCATCATGTCCGGCGACGAGATCACCGGCGCGTCCACCTTCCTGATCGAGGAGGGACTCGACTCCGGGCCCGTCTACGGCACCGTGACCGAGGAGATCCGCCCCACCGACACCAGCGGCGACCTGCTGACCCGGCTCGCGTTCGCCGGCTCGGGCCTGCTCGCGGCGACCATGGACGGGATCGAGGACGGGACGTTGAAAGCCGTACCGCAGCCTGGCGACGGCATCACCCTCGCTCCGAAGATCAACGTCGAGGACGCCCAGGTGGAGTGGACGGCCCCCGGCCTGCGGGTGGACCGGGTGGTGCGCGGGTGCACCCCGGCGCCCGGCGCCTGGACCGGGTTCCGGGGCGAGCGGCTGAAGATCGTGCAGGCCGTGCCCGTGCCGGAGCGGACCGATCTCGCGCCCGGTGAGCTCTCCGTCGGCAAGAACAACGTGTACGTGGGCACAGGGTCGTACGCCGTCGAGCTGCTGTGGGTGCAGGCGCAGGGCAAGAAGCCGATGCGGGCGGCGGACTGGGCGCGCGGGGCGCGGATCGGGGCGGGGGAGACGGTCGGGACCCTCTGAACTCCCGGGGCGTGACGTCCCGCGCGCGGTCGGGCCGGTGCGACGTAGGCTGGACGCACATCTCGGCCAGAAATCCGGAGCACCTTTTTCGTGAGTGAGCAGTCCCCGCGACCCCGTAAGCCCGGCAAGCCCTACCGCCGGCCGCAGAAGGACCCCGTCCGCATCCTCGCCTTCGAGGCGCTGAGGGCCGTCGACGAGCGGGACGCGTACGCCAACCTCGTGCTGCCGCCGCTGCTGCGGAAGGCGCGCGACAAGGGCGACTTCGACGCGCGGGACGCGGCGCTGGCCACCGAGTTGGTCTACGGGACGCTGCGCAGGCAGGGGACGTACGACGCGATCATCGCCTCGTGCGTCGACCGGCCGCTGCGCGAGGTCGACCCGCCGGTGCTGGACGTACTGAGCCTTGGGGTGCACCAGCTGCTCGGGACGCGGATCCCGATCCATGCCGCCGTGTCCGCCTCCGTCGAACTCGCCCGGGTCGTCCTCGGCGACGGGCGGGCCAAGTTCGTCAACGCCGTGCTGCGGAAGGTCGCGCAGGACGACTTCGACACGTGGGTCGAGCGGGTCGCGCCGCCCTACGACGACGATCCCGAGGACAACCTCGCCATCGTGCACTCGCATCCGCGCTGGGTCGTCTCGGCGCTGTGGGACTCGCTCGGCGGTCCGCGCGCCGGGATCGAGGACCTGCTGGAGGCCGACAACGAGCGGCCCGAGGTGACCCTCGTGGCCCGCCCCGGCCGGTCCACCACCGACGAGCTGCTGCGCGAGGAGGCCGCGCTGCCGGGGCGCTGGTCGCCGTACGCCGTGCGGCTCAGCGAGGGCGGCGAGCCCGGGGCCGTGACGGCCGTGAAGGAGGGCCGGGCGGGGGTGCAGGACGAGGGCAGTCAGCTGGTCGCCCTCGCGCTGGCCAACGCGCCGCTCGACGGGCCGGACAAGACCTGGCTCGACGGGTGCGCGGGGCCCGGCGGCAAGGCCGCGCTGCTCGCCGCTGTCGCCGCCGAGCGCGGGGCGACGCTCCTCGCCTCCGAGAAGCAGCCGCACCGCGCGGGCCTGGTGGCGAAGGCGCTCGCCGGGAACCCCGGCCCGTACCAGGTCATCGCCGCCGACGGGACCCGGCCGCCGTGGCGGCCCGACAGCTTCGACCGCGTCCTGATGGACGTCCCCTGCACCGGCCTGGGCGCGCTCCGCCGCCGCCCCGAGGCCCGCTGGCGCCGCCGCCCCGAGGACCTCGACGGCTTCGCGCCCCTCCAGCGCGGGCTCCTGCGCACCGCCCTGGAATCCGTCCGCGTCGGCGGCGTCGTCGGCTACGCGACCTGTTCCCCGCATCTCGCCGAGACGCGCGCCGTCGTCGACGACCTCCTCAAGCAGTTCCCGCACACCGAACTGATCGACGCCCGCCCGCTCCTGCCGGGCGTCCCGGCCCTCGGCGACGGTCCCGACGTACAGCTGTGGCCGCATCTGCACGGGACCGACGCGATGTATCTGGCGCTGATCCGCAGGACCGGTTGACGGGCGGGGCGCGAGGCGCCGTCATCTGCAGGACGGGGCCACGCGCGGGCCGCCGAATGCGCTGATCCGCAGGACCAGTTGGCGCGCGCCGGTCGTGGGGCGTGTTCGTCGGCTGGACGGGCTTGCGTGCGGGTCGCGGAACACGCCGATCCGGAGGGCTGCTCATCCGCCGGCCACCGGTGCGTTCATGTGCGGGGCCGACTGCCGCGCGAGTCGCGGAACGCGTTCGTCCGTATCGCCGGGTGACACACCGGTCGCGGGGTGCGTGGATCTGCCGGATCGGCTCCCGCGCGGGCCGCGAGGCGCGCTCATCCACGGCACCGGCTCACCTTCACTCACCGGTCACCGGTCACCGGTCCGTCCATCCGCTGGGCCGGCTGGCGCGCGGGCCGCTGAACGCGCTCATCCATAGGACCGGCCGGTGGGCGGGCGCAGGCCCCGTCATCTGTAGGACCGACCCTCGCGCGGACCGCTGAACGCGCCGATCCGCAGGACCAGCTCCCGCGCAGGCTGCGGAACGCGCCGATCCGCAGCCCCGACCCACCCACCGATCCCTGAACTCGCCCATCCCCAGACCCAGTTGACGCATGTCATGTCGCGTCATGTCATGCGTCAGACAACGCGCTGAAGCGCCTCCCCCGTCAAATCCGCCAGTGTCGGATACCCGTCCACCGCCATGATCAGGTCGGTCTCCGCCAGGAGGGAGCGGAGGACGTGGACGATGCCGTCCGTGCCGCCGAGGGCGAGGCCGTAGGCGTAGGGGCGGCCGATGCCGACTGCGGTGGCGCCCAGGGCGATCGCCTTGACGATGTCGGCGCCTGAGCGGATGCCGGAGTCGAAGAGGACCGGGAGGCCGTCCGCCGCCTCGACGACGGCGGGAAGCGAGTCGAGGGCGGGGAGGCCGCCGTTGGCCTGGCGGCCGCCGTGGTTGGAGCAGTAGACGGCGTCGACGCCGCCGTCCTTGGCCCGGCGGACGTCCTCGGGGTGGCAGATGCCCTTGACGATCAGGGGGAGGTCCGTGAGGGAGCGCAGCCAGGGGAGGTCGTCCCAGGTGAGGGGGTTGCCGAAGAGCTGGGTCCAGAGGAGGACCGCGGACTGGGGGTCCTCCTCCGGGGTGCGGGTCAGGCGGGACCTGAAGACCGGGTCGCTCGTGTAGTTGGCCAGGCAATGGCCGCGTAGTTGGGGGAAGTTGGCGGTGGAGAGGTCGCGGGGGCGCCAGCCGGTGATCCAGGTGTCCAGGGTGACCACGATGCCCTTGTAGCCGGCCTGTTCGGCGCGGTGGACGAGGCTCGCGGCGAGGTCCTTGTCGGTGGGGGTGTAGAGCTGGAAGAGGCCTGGAGTGTCGCCGAACTCGGCGGCCACCTCCTCCAGCGGGTCGACCGCGAGCGTGGAGGCGACCATCGGCACGCCGGTGCGGGCCGCGGCCCGGGCGGTCGCCAGGTCGCCGTGTCCGTCCTGGGCGCACAGGCCGATGACGCCGATCGGTGCCATGAAGACCGGGGAGGGCAGCTTCAGCCCGAACAGGTCGACGGACAGGTCGCGTTGGGCCGCGCCGACGAACATCCGGGGGACGAGGCCCCAGTGGTCGAAGGCGGTCACGTTGGCGCGCTGGGTGCGTTCGTCGCCGGCGCCGCCCGCGACGTAGGACCAGACGGAGGGCGGGAGTGCCGCGCTCGCCCGCTCCTCCAGTTCCGCGAAAGCCATGGGGTAGGACGGCAGGACGCCGCCGAGCCCGTTGAAGTAGATCTCGTTCTGATAGGAGCCGAACGGCTGTCCCATGCCATCTCCCTCTTCGCTCAGAGAGGGATTCTCGCAGTGGGCGCGGCGGCCCCGTACCCCGCACCCTGCCTCGTCCCCACCCCGCACCCGCCCCGGTCCGCCACCGGCCGATGCCGCTAACCCCCGCGGGACATGGCAGGCTTGGGGCATGGCCGTGCAGATCAACCCCAGCATCCTGTCCGCCGACTTCGCCCGCCTCGCCGAGGAGGCCAAGGCGGTCGAGGGCGCCGACTGGCTCCACGTCGACGTCATGGACAACCACTTCGTCCCGAACCTCACGCTCGGTGTGCCGGTCGTAGAGTCGCTGGCCCGGGCGACGGACACCCCGCTGGACTGCCATCTGATGATCGAGGACGCCGATCGCTGGGCCCCCCAGTACGTCGAGGCGGGTGCCTCCTCCGTCACCTTCCACGTCGAGGCGGCCGCGGCCCCGGTGCGGCTCGCCCGCGAGATTCGGGCCAAGGGCGCCCGCGCCTCCATGGCACTCAAGCCGGCGACGCCCATCGAGCCGTACGAGGACCTGCTGCCCGAGCTGGACATGCTGCTGATCATGACCGTGGAGCCGGGCTTCGGTGGCCAGTCGTTCCTCGACATCATGCTGCCGAAGATCCGCCGTACCCGTGAGCTGATCAGGAAGCACGGGCTGGAGCTGTGGCTCCAGGTCGACGGAGGAGTTTCGGCCTCGACGATCGAGCGCTGCGCGGAGGCCGGAGCCGATGTGTTCGTCGCCGGTTCGGCGGTCTACGGGGCATCCGACCCGGCAGCGGCGGTACGTGCATTGCGCACACAGGCCGAAGGGGTCGTGAGCAAGGCATCCTGGGCGTGCGACCACTGAGCGGCAGGTATGTGAACGGCGGCCATCAAGGCTGATCAACAGCGCCGGATCTGCAAGGATGAACGGCGAATCCAGAGTGTGAACAGCAGTGAGGAGATCGCCGTGTCGGGTATGTCGGCGGGCCGGTCAGCCATGCGGATGGGACCCGCAGAGCTGGTGCAGGCGGCGGCCATGGCCCGCCGCTTCTACCTTGAGGGCAAGTCCAAGATCCAGATCGCGGAGGAGTTCGGCGTCAGCCGCTTCAAGGTGGCCCGGGTCCTGGAGACCGCTCTCGAACGGGATCTCGTACGCATCGAGATCCGAGTACCGGCCGAACTGGACGCGGAGCGCTCGGACGCGCTGCGCGCACGGTACGGCCTCAGGCACGCCGTCGTGGTCGAGTCCCCGGCCGAGGTCAGCGACGAGTCGCCCGACCCCGAGAACCTCGGGGAGGTCGCGGCCGACCTGCTCGGCGAACTGGTCAACGAGGGCGATGTGCTCGGCCTCGCCTGGGGCCGGTCCACCATCCACATGGCCGCGGCCCTCGACCGGCTGCCGCCCTGCACGGTGGTCCAGCTGACGGGTGTGTACGACGCCGGGACCGCCGAGCGCGGCTCGGTCGAGGCGGTACGGCGCGCCGCGCAGGTGTCGGGCGGCGACGCCCACCCCATCTACGCGCCGATGCTGCTCCCGGACGCGGCCACCGCGGAGGCGCTGCGCCACCAGACGGGGATCGCCCGGGCCTTCGAGTACTTCGACAAGGTCACCGTCGCCTGTGTCTCCATCGGCTCCTGGGAGTCGGGCATCTCGACGGTGTACGACATGCTCAGCGACGAGGAGCGGGCGCACTACTCGTCCCTCGGTGTCGCCGCCGAGACCTCCGCGCACCTCTTCGACGCCGAGGGCCGCCGGGTCGGCCGGGACCTGGGCGAGCGGTGCATCACCGTCAAGGCGGACCAGCTGCGCCGTATCCCCGAGGTCGTCGCGATCGCGGGCGGGCAGCGGAAGGCGGCGGCGATCGACGCGGTGCTGCGGTCCGGGCTCGTCACCAGCCTGGTGACGGACACCGCTGCCGCGGACTACCTGATGACGGCCGGGGCGACACCGAAGTCGGCGCTCGCCCGGACGGACCCCGACGGGATCTGACGGGCCCTGACAGCGACTCTTAGAGGGACGACCGTGGCAGCATCGGGCGCATGCTGCTGCGGTTCGTCTCCCGGGTCTTTCTCGTCTGTCTGGCCGTGCTGCTTCCGGTCGGTTGTTCGTCCACGGCCACCACTGGCGGCACGGGGACCGTCAAGGTCTCCCAACTCCCCGCCGAGGCACGGCAGACCATCACCCTCATCGACCGGGGCGGCCCCTTCCCGTACGCCAAGGACGGGGTCGTCTTCGGGAACTACGAGAAGCTGCTGCCGGCGCAGAAGCGCGGTTACTACCACGAGTACACCGTCCGGACGCCGGGCTCGCGCGATCGCGGGGCCCGGCGCATTGTCACCGGGCAGGGCGGCGAGATCTACTACACCGATGATCACTACAAGTCGTTCAGGACGGTACTGAGATGACGCAGCTCGCGGTCACTCTCGACCTCGACGGGGTCACGGACAAGGCCGGCCTGATGGACGGCGCGGCTCGCGCCCTCCGGCTCCCCGACTGGTTCGGCCGAAACTGGGACGCCCTCGCCGACAGCCTCGGCGACCACACCGTGTGGCCCGAAGAGGCCGTGGAGCAGGGCCTGTTGGTCGTCGTACGGAACTGGCGGGAGTACGCGAAGGCACGGCCGGAGGAGTGGGAGACGGCGGTCGACGTCTTCGGCGACGCGGTCGACCGGACGCCGAACCTGTCCGTGGTGCTCGCGCTGGGCGGAGCCGGGCGCTAGGCCGATTGTCCGAGGCGGCTGGCAGAGTGGTCGGTATGGAGCAACAGGAGCAGCGCACGTCGGTGCGTCTCGTGGTCGTGGATCCGGATCTCGACGCGCAGTGCGACCGGGTCGAGGAACACCTGCTGGCGCCGCTGGCCGAGTCCGCGCGGGGAGCCGGTGGGCACGCGCTTTTCGCGGACGGGCTCGTGGTCTTCCGGCGGGTGCGGGAGACGCTGGCCGAGGCGGTGGCGCGCGGCCCCAAGGTGTGGACGCCGAACGGCCGTTGGGAGCACGAGGGCCTGCGCATCGTCGAACTGCCCACCGGCGACACGGACTTGCTGTACGCGCTGCTGCGCGAGCTGTCCGGGCTCCTGGTGGCGCCGCCGGACCTGCCCGACCCCTCGGGCGTCGTGGCCGCGGTCCGCGGCACCGTCCTGACCCCCGAGAAGACCGCCGTCGGCCTGGTCGGCGCGCTGGCCCGGGTGCTGTCCCTGGTGGACCTCACCCCCGACGCCGACACGGCCACCCTCTTCGCGGCGATCGAGGCGGCCGACGGCGAGGAGGACGTGAGACTCAGCTACGGGCAGGACGAGGCGTGGCAGCGGCTCGCCCACCGGCTCACGATGCTGCTCACCGAGTCGGCTCCGCTGCACCGGTTCCTGTACTGATCCCTCGTCCCGGCGGGATGCCGCAGGTCTCCGTTGGACGTTCCTCCAGAGACCCCCGTGACCTGCCTGGACGATGATCCGAGGCATGGCATTCGCCCCGACATGGGACAATGAAGTACGTGCTCTTCCCCCTGGCTGACCTGTCCGGGGGTCACCTCGATCGACTGGGATGTGCAGCACGTGCGTTTCCTCAATGACATCCAGCCCCCGTACGACCTGACGTACGACGACGTCTTCATGGTGCCGAGCCGCAGCGCGGTCGGCTCGCGGCAGGGGGTGGACCTCAGCTCCCCGGACGGCACGGGCACGACGATCCCGCTGGTCGTCGCCAACATGACGGCCATCGCGGGCCGGCGGATGGCCGAGACCGTGGCCCGGCGCGGCGGACTCGTGGTCATCCCGCAGGACATCCCGATCGAGGTCGTCACCGACGTCGTGTCCTGGGTGAAGAGCCGCCACCTCGTCCTGGACACCCCGATCCGGCTGGCCCCGCACCAGACCGTCGCCGACGCGCTGGCCCTGCTGCCCAAGCGCGCGCACAACGCCGGTGTCGTCGTGGACGAGGACCAGCGCCCGGTCGGTGTCGTCACCGACGCGGACCTGAACGGCGTGGACCGCTTCACGCAGCTCGCCGAGGTCATGTCCCGGGACCTGCTGCTGCTCGACGCGGACATCGACCCGCGCGAGGCGTTCAACCGGCTGGACGGCGCCAACCGCCGCTACGCGCCCGCCGTCGACAAGGACGGCCGGCTCGCCGGCATCCTCACCCGCAAGGGCGCCCTGCGCGCCACGCTGTACTCGCCGGCCGTGGACGCGGACGGCAAGCTGCGGATCGCCGCCGCCGTCGGCATCAACGGCGACTTCGTGCAGAAGGCCAAGCAGCTGCTGGACGCGGGCGTCGACACGCTCGTCATCGACACGGCGCACGGCCACCAGGAGTCGATGATCAGCGCGATCCGGCAGGTGCGGGCCCTCGATCCGCAGGTGCCGATCGTGGCCGGCAACATCGTCGCCGCCGAGGGCGTCAAGGACCTGATCGAGGCGGGCGCCGACATCATCAAGGTCGGCGTCGGCCCCGGCGCGATGTGCACCACCCGCATGATGACCGGCGTCGGCCGGCCGCAGTTCTCGGCCGTCAAGGAGTGCGCCGCCGAGGCGAAGAAGTACGGCAAGCACGTGTGGGCGGACGGTGGTGTCCGCCACCCGCGCGATGTCGCCATGGCGCTCGCGGCCGGTGCGTCGAACGTGATGATCGGCTCGTGGTTCGCGGGCACGTACGAGTCCCCGGGCGATCTCCAGCAGGATGCCAACGGGCGCCTCTACAAGGAGTCGTTCGGCATGGCGTCCGCGCGCGCGGTCCGCAACCGCACGTCCGACGAGTCGGCCTACGACCGCGCCCGCAAGGCGCTGTTCGAGGAGGGCATCTCCACCTCCCGCATGTTCCTCGACCCGGCCCGCCCGGGCGTCGAGGACCTGATCGACTCGATCATCGCGGGCGTCCGCTCCTCCTGCACCTACGCCGGGGCCGCCTCCCTGGAGGAGTTCGCCGAGCGTGCCGTCGTCGGCATCCAGAGCGCGGCCGGCTACGCGGAGGGCAAGCCCCTGCACGCCAGCTGGAGCTGACCAACTCCCTTCCCTACGGCCCCTGTTGTCCCGTCGCGCGGGATATTCGGGGGCCGTCGGCGTGCTCGGGCGGCTACCGTCGGACGTATGGAGATCGCCCTGTGCACGGCCGCCGACGTGGCGCCGCTCGACGAGTTCATCGGCTCGCCGGGGGCCGCCTCGAGTCATGCCCGGCGGTTCGCACGGCAGCAGGCGGGCGGGGGCAGCTATCTCGTCGCCTGGATCGACGGCCGGCCCGTCGGGCACGCGGAGGTGATCTGGGACGGCTGCGCGGCGCCCGAGGTGCGGGCGGCGCTGCCCGGCTGCCCGGAGCTCAACGGCCTCGCCGTCTGGCCCCCGCGACTGCGCTCGCGGGGCATCGGCGGCGCGCTGATCCGGCGCGCCGAGGAACTGGCCCGGGAGCGCGGCCGTACGGTCCTCGGTCTCGGGGTCGCGGCCGACAACCCGCGGGCCGCCGCCCTCTACGCGCGGCTCGGCTACCGGCCCCTGACCGACTACGTGGACCGCTGGTCGTACGAGGACCGTGACGGGGCGGTCCGTGAATGCGCGGACCCCTGCACCTTCCTCACCAAGGAGCTGCCGTCAGGCCCTCTTGACGTCAAGCAGCCTTGACGCAACGCTGAAGCCATGACCACACCCCAGAGCATCGAACCCGAGCACACCCTCCTCACCGCCGTCGCCCGGCTCGACGACCTCCGTACCCGCGAGTCCCTCGCCGGCTTCGGCAGCGACGCCGAGGCGCTCGACAGGGCCGAGACGCTGGAACTGCTCGCCCTGAGCGAGGTAGTCGCCCGCAAGGCCTCCTACGGCCGTCAGCTCACCGTCCGCGCGGCCCGCGAGGCCGGTGCCTCCTGGACGCAGATCGGGGCCGCGCTCGGCATGAGCAAGCAGGCGGCGTGGGAGGCGCACATGCGCTGGATCGACGGGCAGGTGGAGGTGCACGGACAGCCCGGGCGGATCGGGTTCGACGAGGCGGACCTGGCCGAGGCGCGGGCTCTCGCGGGGGACCCGGACGAGGGCTGAACCGGGCGTTCGGCATCGCTGTCGGGCTCATGTTCTACTTCGTATACGGCCGTCGCCGCTCCCGACCGCCACCACCCGTACCACCCGCGCCACCCCGAGAAGTGATCGATCCCCCGTGCTGAACGAACTCGACGAACGCATCGTGCACGCCCTCGCCGAGGACGCCCGCCGCTCCTTCGCGGACATCGGGCACCTGGTCGGCCTCTCCGCGCCCGCCGTGAAGCGGCGCGTGGACCGGCTGCGGGCCACCGGCGCCATCACCGGCTTCACCGTGCGCGTGGACCCGGCGGCGCTCGGCTGGCAGACCGAGGGGTTCGTCGAGATCTACTGCCGGCACAACACCTCCCCGGACACCATCCGACGGGGCCTGGAGCGCTACCAGGAGGTGGTCGCCGCGTCCACGGTCACCGGCGACGCCGACGCGGTCGTGCAGGTCTTCGCCGCCGACATGCGCCACTTCGAGCGGGTGCTGGAGCGCATCGCGGGGGAACCGTTCGTGGAGCGGACGAAGTCCGTGCTGGTGCTGTCCCCGCTGCTGCGCCGCTTCTCGTCCGGTTCGCCCACGTAGGGGCGACTGTCAGTGCCGGGTCGTACGGTCGGGGGCATGGCAGCACGAATCGATCTCACCCTCGACTGCGACGACGCCCCGCTCCTCGCCGCGTTCTGGAAGACGGCCCTCGGCTACGTCGACGAGCCACCGCCCGCTCCCTTCGCCACGCGCGCCGAGTGGATCGCGCACTACGACCCGGAGGACGACGGGGGCGAGGACGACGGTGCGTGGCTGTGCGACCCCGACGGTGTCGGTCCGCGCCTGTCCATCCTCAAGGTCCCCGAGCCCAAGACCGCCAAGAACCGGCTCCATCTCGACATCCGGGTCCCGGTGCGGGGCGGCCCGGAGGAGAGATGGGCCGCGATCAGAGCCGAGGCCGGACGGCTGGTGGACGCGGGCGGCCGGGTGCTCACCGAGGTCGACGGACACCATGTGGTGATGGCCGACCCGGAGGGCAACGAGTTCTGCGTGGCGGCCGGTTGAGCCTCCGGGCCCCGGGGACTACTCCGCCGTCTTGCGGGCCAGCGCGTTGTTCCCTATCGAGTTGTGCACGCTGAAGCTCACCGCGTCCGAGCGGTAGCGGTCGTCGGACCACTCGACGGGGCGTCCCTCGCGGGTGGTGGTGACCCGGCGGACCCGCAGCAGCGGGCTGGTCCGGCGGATGCCCAGCAGCTCCGCGTCCTGCGCGCCGGCCGCCACCGCGTCGATGACGTGCTCGCCGTAGGCGAAGACCAACCCCGTGTCGTCGTACAGGCGTTGAGTCACTGACGGGCAGTCGGGTTCGATCACCTCGACGGCCGGGGAGATCCAGTCGGCGTACACGGTCCGCTCCAGGAGAACCGGCTCGCCGTCCAGGCCGCGCACCCGCAGGACGTGCAACACCCGGGTCTTCTCCGGAAGTTGGAGGCGTACGGCGTCCTCGGCCGTGGCCGGGCGGTACTCCTGCTCGACCACGTGCCCGGTCGCCTCGCGCTCCATCGCGCGCGCCCACTCGGCGAAGCTGCGCAGCTCGGCGAAGCTCTGGCTGCGGCGGCTGGCCAGCACCATCCGGCGGGCCCCCTGGCGGGAGCCGATCAGCCCCTCGGCGGTGAGGGCGGCGACGGCCTGGCGGACCGTGCCGCGCGAGACGCCGTACTGCGCCGCGAGCTCCGTCTCCGCGGGCAGCCGGCTGCCGACTGTGTACTCCTCGCGGTCGATGGCTTTCCGCAGCTCGTCGGCGATCTCCTCGTGTCGCGCCGTCATGCTTCCCCTCTGAGTCGGCCACTGTGCACAGCGTGAGCAGCGTAGTCGAGTTCCCTCGGCGATCCGTGTCGGCCAGGAGTGTGCAGAGAAGAAGGGGTCACGGTTTCGCCAATGTTTACGAACAAGACACCATTGCCGGGCGTACTGAGGCCAACTTGTTCAGACAAGTTCTCCGCTCTGCTCAACCCTCGTGCGCACCCCTGGAGAGACCGTGACCGTGTCCCCGCCGAGAAACGCCGTCCTGGGTGGTTCCCTCGCCGTTGTCGCCGCGCTGGCCCTCAGCGCCTGCGGTGCCGCCCCCGACAACTCGTCGTCCACCGCCGACGGCAAGAACGCCGCCACCGCCACCTCCGCCGCCGACTTCGGCGGGATGGACGCCCTGGTGAAGGCCGCCAAGAAGGAGGGCACGCTGCACATCATCGCGGTGCCCCGTGACTGGGCCAACTACGGCGCCATCATCGACGGCTTCAAGAAGAAGTACGGCATCAAGATCACGGACGAGAACCCGGACGGCTCCAGCCAGGACGAGATCAACGCCGTGACCTCCCGCAAGGGCCAGGACCGCGCGCCCGACGTCCTCGACCTCGGTTCCTCCTTCGCGCTCAGCGCCGCCCAGCAGGGGCTGCTCGCGCCGTACAAGGTCGCCTCCTTCGACCAGATCCCCGAGGGCCAGAAGGACCCGAAGGGGCAGTGGTTCAACGACTACGGCGGCTACATCTCCATCGGCTGCGACGCCAAGCGCGTCAAGACCTGTCCGACCACCTTCGCGGACCTGCTCAAGCCGCAGTACAAGGGCCAGGTCGCCCTCAACGGCAACCCCACCAAGTCGGGTTCGGCCTTCGGCGGCGTCTACGCGGCGGCGCTCGCCAACAAGGGCTCCTTCGACGACATCCAGCCCGGCCTGGACTTCTTCGCCAAGCTGAAGAAGAACGGCAACTACACGCCCGTCGAGTCCACCCCGGCCACCGTCGAGAAGGGCGAGACGCCCATCTCCATCGACTGGGACTACCTCAACGCCGGTTACGCCGACGAGTTCAAGTCCAAGGGCGTCGACTGGAAGGTCTCCATCCCGACCGACGGCCAGTACGCGCAGTACTACTCGCAGGCCATCAACAAGGACGCCCCACACCCGGCGGCCGCCCGCCTGTGGCAGGAGTACCTGTACAGCGCCGAGGGCCAGAACCTGTGGCTCAAGGGGTACGCGCGTCCGGTCCTGATGACCTCCATGGAGTCGGCCGGCACGCTCGACAAGACCGCCGCCGCCAAGCTCCCGCAGGTCAGCGGCACGCCGTCCTTCCCGACCGAGGCCCAGCAGGCCAAGGCCAAGACCGTCATCGCGTCCGGCTGGGCGAAGGCCGTCTCCGGATGACGGCCACGCTCACGCGGGCCGACGTCGGCGCCGCCGCTTCTGTGAAGCGGCGGCGCCGCGTCCCCGGCTGGATCGCCGTTCTCCCGCTGCTCGTGTTCGTCGCGGTCGCCTTCGGGGTGCCCGCCATCGCGATGCTCAACGGCGCCTTCACCGTCAAGAACCAGACGACTGGCGCCACTTCGTACAGCACCGCCAACCTGACCGACTCGCTCCAGGGCGCCTACTTCACCGCACTGGTCGGCAGCGTCAAGCTGTCCGCCCTCTCGGCCGCCCTCGGCACCCTGCTCGGTCTCCCGCTCGCGCAGGTCGTCGTCACCTCCCGCTTCCGCGCGCTGCGCGAGGCCGTCCTCACCGCGTCCGGCGTCCTCGCCAACTTCGGCGGTGTCCCCCTCGCCTTCGCGTTCGTCGCCACCCTCGGCAACGCCGGTGTGCTGACCACCCATCTGGGCCTCAAGGACAAGGGCTGGGACCTCTACAGCTTCTCGGGTCTCGTCCTCGTCTACCTGTACTTCCTCATCCCGCTGATGGTCCTCACCATCACCCCCGCCCTGGAGGGCTTGCGCACCCAGTGGCGCGAGGCCGCCGCGAACAACGGCGCCACCGGCGTGCAGTACTGGCGGCACGTGGCCCTGCCGGTGCTGCTGCCCTCGCTGCTCGGCGGATTCGTCCTCCTCTTCGGTAGCGCCTTCGCCGCGTACGCCACCGCCGCCGCCATGGTGGGCAGTTCGATCCCGCTGGTCACCCTCCAGATCGCCGACGCCATCTCCGGCAACGTCCTGGTCGGCCAGGAGAACGTGGCCCTCGCCCTCAGCCTCGACATGGTCCTGGTCGCGGGCCTGGTCATGGCCGTGTACCTGCCCCTGCAACGACGGAGCGCGCGATGGCTGGACGCCTGAACATCTGGCGGTGGGTCGTCCTCGGCCTCGCCGCCCTGTACTTCCTGGTGCCGCTCGCCGCGTCGGTGATCTTCACGGTCGACGTGCCGGGGGAGGGCGTCACCTTCGACGCCTACACCCAGATCGTCTCCGCCGACGGCTTCACCTCCAGCCTGGTCCTCTCGCTGGAACTCGCCGCCGCCACCATCGCCGTCGTCCTGCTCCTGATGGTCCCGGCCATGGTCGCGCTACGGCTCGGCGCGCCCCGGCTGCGCCCGGTGGTCGAGGTGATCTGCTCGCTGCCGCTGGTGGTCCCGCCGATCGCGTTCGTCGCCGGTATCGCCACGGTCCTGAAGTGGGGCCCGGACTACCTGTCCCGCACCCCGCTGTTCGAGACCTTCGTCGCCATCCAGAACCCGAGCTTCCCCTTCGTCCTCGTCCTCGCCTACGTCGTGATGGCGCTGCCGTTCGTGTACCGGGCACTGGACTCGGGGCTGCGCGCGATCGACGTGAAGACGCTCGTCGAGGCCGCCCGCAGCTGCGGCGCGGGCTGGCCGCAGGCCCTCGTGCGGGCCGTACTGCCCAACCTGCGCGGGGCGTTGCTCAACGCGTCCTTCCTCACGCTGGCGCTGGTGCTCGGCGAGTTCACCGTGGCCCAGCTGCTGGGCTTCCAGCCCTTCGCCGTGTGGATCTACAGCGTCGGCGGGTCCAACGCCCAGCTCTCCGTCGCCGTCTCCGTGCTCAGCCTGGTCGTCACCTGGGCACTCCTCCTCACGCTCGCCGGTGTCGGCGGGCGCGACAAAACCGCCAAGTCCCGGGGATGAACCATGACCGCCACCACGCTTGAGAAGACGTCGACGGAGAACGCCGCCACCGTCGAATTCCAGTCCCTGCGCCGGGAGTTCGGTCCGACGATCGCCCTCGACGGACTCGACCTGACCGTCCGCCCCGGCGAGTTCCTGGCCCTGCTCGGCCCCTCCGGCTGCGGCAAGACCACCGCCCTGCGCATGCTCGCCGGCTTCGAACACCCCACCTCCGGCGCGGTGTTGGTCGACGGCAAGGACGTCACCGACGTGCCCGCGCACCGCCGCGACGCCGGGATGGTCTTCCAGTCGTACAGCCTCTTCCCGCATCTCAACGCACTCGACAACGTCGCCTTCGGACTGCGTATGCGCAAGGTGCGCACGGCCGAACGACGGTCCCGCGCGGGCGAGTTGCTCGATCTTGTCGGGCTCGGCGACAAGGGCGAGCGCTTCCCGCACCAGCTCTCCGGCGGCCAGCAGCAGCGCATCGCGCTGGCCCGCGCGCTCGCCCTGCGCCCGCGCGTGCTGCTCCTGGACGAGCCGCTGTCGGCGCTCGACGCCAAGGTGCGGCTGTCCCTGCGCGAGGAGATCCGCCGCCTCCAGCAGGAACTCGGCATCACCACCCTCTTCGTGACGCACGACCAGGAAGAGGCCCTGTCCATCGCGGACCGGGTCGCCGTGATGCGTGCCGGAAAGCTCGAACAGTGCGCCGCCCCGGCCGAGTTGTACGGCCGGCCCACGACCGCGTTCGTCGCCGAGTTCGTCGGCACGATGAGCCGGCTTCCGGGGCGCCTCACGGACGGCACTGTGGAGGTGCTCGGCCAGCGGCTGCCGGTCGACGGCGAGGCACCGGCAGGACCCGAAGTCGACGTGCTCGTACGGCCCGAGGCGATCCACGTGAACGCCGACGATGCCGGAGACGCGCGTGTCGTCGGTACCGCCTTCCTCGGCGCGGTCGTTCGCGTCAGCGTTCGGCTCGGCGACGGAACCGAGGTCAAGGCCGACCTGCCCACGCACGAGGCCACCGCGCTGGGCGCCGGAGTCGCCGTCACGGTGTCACTGCCGGAACGGCCGGTACTCGTGGCGGAACGCATCAACCCGTAGGGCCATAGTTGCCCCGTAGTACCCGTACCGAAAGAGAGAAACGTGACCCCCCACACCCAACTCCCGCTCCAGGCCGTCCTGTTTGACATGGACGGAACGCTCGTCGACACCGAGCGGCTGTGGTGTGAGGCGGTGGAGCAGGTCGCGGGCAGAACCCTCACCGACGCGGACCAGTCGGAGGTGCTCGGCCGCCCGGTCGAGCACACCGCCGACTGGCTCGCCACCACCACGGGCGCGTCGGCGACGGACCTCGCGGCCGAACTGCACCGGGAGTTCGCCGCCCGCGTCCGCACCGGCATCGTGCCCCGCCCCGGCGCGCTCGACCTCCTCGACGCCCTCGCCCGCGACGGCGTCCCCACGGCCCTGGTCACCGCGTCCCCCCGCGCGGTCGCCGACACCGTCCTGGACGCCCTCGGCGCGAGCCGCTTCGCGGTCTCCGTCACCGCCGACGACACCGGGCCCACCAAGCCCGCCCCCGATCCCTACCTCGCCGCCTGCCGCGCCCTCGGCGTCGACCCGGCGGCCTGTGTGGCCGTCGAGGACACCCAGACCGGCGTCAGCTCCGCCGAGGCGGCCGGCTGCGCGGTCCTCGCCGTACCGTCGCTGGCCCCGATCGACTCGGCCCCCGGCCGGACGGTACGGGCGAGCCTGGCCGGCATCACCCCGGCAGACCTGCGCGCGATGGTGACACCGGGCACGGCCCGCGAACTACGCGTGTTGACCTGGAACCTCTGGCTCGGCGGCAGCAAGGTCGACGACCACCGCACCAAGCAGCTCAAGGTCATCGCGGAGACCGGCGCGGACGTGGTCGGCCTCCAGGAGACCGGCGGCACCGCGGCCGGGGAACTGGCCGATGCGCTCGGCTGGCACCACCACCGCGCCGGCGAGAACCTCGGCGTGATCAGCCGCCACCCGATCACCGCCCGCTTCGGCGACCCGGACGTCGGCTTCTACGGAGCCGCCGGGGTCCGGATCGCCGTAGCCGAGGGCCGTCAGATCGACCTGTGGACCTGCCACCTCGACTACACGCCCTACGGCCCCTACGAATCCGCCTTCGACGGACTCCCGGCCGCCGAGCTGATCGCCCACGAGGACGTACGGCTCGCCCAGATGCGGGACACCCTCGACCGGATCGCGGACGCGGCCGAGGACGCCGTACCGGTCGTCCTGGTCGGCGACTTCAACAGCCCCTCGCACCTGGACTGGCCGGACGTCGAGTGGCCGGTCACCAAGGCGGCGGCGGACGCGGGCCTGCGCGACAGCTACCGGGAGGCCCACCCGGACCCGGCCGCCGACCCCGGCCACACCTGGTCGCCGGTCCACCCCCTGCACGAGGACGGCAGCGGGCGCCCCGAACCCCAGGACCGCATCGACTACGTCCTGCACCGGGGCCTGACCGTGCTCGACTCCCGCACCTTCGTCACCGGCACGCCCAGCCCCTGGCCCGACGTCGCCGCCAACTGCTGGCCCTCGGACCACGCGGCCGTCCTCACGGTCTTCGCCGTGCCCAACTCGTAGGCCCTGTCAGGGATTCCAGAAGAACGACACGTGCGCGCGGTCGAAGCGGCGGTCGGCCAGATCCTGCCGCGGTATCACCCAGTGCAGGGTGGAGCCCTCCCGGCCGTCGAGACCGATGTCCCACTGGGCGAGCAGCACCCACTCCTCGGGCGCGGGCAGCTCCGTGGTGTCGCCCCGGAACCGTCGCGCGTCCTTCGCCTCGTCGGCGGCGTCCATGACGGGGTCCGCCTCCGTGCACTCGTGGGAGGCGTACCCGCCGATGTGCAGCGGTCCGTCGACGACGATGTCGCCGTAGGTCTGCTCCCATGTCTCGGCCAGCTCCCAGGCACGGGGATGGCCGGGGAGCGTGACGGCCTCCCCGCCGCGCTCCTCGGACCGGACCAGGAAGTGGGACGCCATGGAGACATCGGGCGCCAGCCGCAGCTCCTCCTGCGGGAACTGCTCGTAGACGGAGTCGTCGTAGCCGTCGTTCTTCGTGGTGCGCTCCTCGACGGGTGTTCCCTCGGGGATGTACACGACCTCTCCGGCCGGTGCGCTGTAGCTCGGCAGGTCGGGAAAGCCGAAGAGCAGCAGGCGGCCGTCGGCGGGCAGCGGAAGGCCCGTCACCTCCTCCGGCAGGGCCGCGCAGTCGAGGGTGGCGAGTAACGGGAACCAGGGGTCGGGGACGTCGGCGGGCAGCAGCAGCGGCCCGCCGAACCTGCCGACGACCGGTCCGTCCCCACGGGTGACGAGGGTCGCGCAGGGACGGGCGGCGGCGATCCACCCCTCGACGTCCTGGAGCGGTATCCAGCGCCGCAGCGCCTCAGCGCGGAACGGTTCGAGCCGGTTGATCAGTTCGGGATTCATGGGCGGAAACCTACGCCCGGGGTCTGACAGCCGGTGTGCCGCACGGGAAGGACAGTCCCTCACCAGGCACGCAACGAATCGCCGCCCCACCGCACCCGCACGCAACAAAACGCTCACCGGCGCGCAACGGCTCCTTCTTGTCCGGCCCAGCCCCTCGGCCGTACCGTCTAGGTGGCCCCCGAAAGGTGCCTCTTCAACCTCTTCAACCTTTTCGTACCGGTGAGGAACCCGCATGCGCACCGCCCTGCTCCAGAGCTCCGGCCGCCCCGGCTCCGTCGTCGAGAACCTCAAGGTCCTCGACGAGGCCGCCGGCCGGGCCGCGGCCGGCGGTGCCGTGCTGCTCGCCGCGCCGGAGATGTTCCTCACCGGATACGCGATCGGCGACGACATCGGCCACCTCGCCGAACCCGCCGACGGCGACTGGGCCGACACGGTCGCCGAGATCGCCGGCCGGCACGGGCTCGCCATCGCCTACGGCTACCCGGAGCGCGACGGCGACGCCGTCCACAACTCCGCCCAGCTGATCTCCGCCGACGGCGACCGCCTCGCGAACTACCGCAAGACCCACCTCTTCGGCGACTTCGAGCGCGCCCACTTCACCCCCGGCGAACAGCCCGTCGTCCAGGCCAAGTTGAACGGCCTGACCATCGGCCTGATGATCTGTTACGACGTGGAGTTCCCGGAGCCGGTCCGCGCCCACGCCCTCGCCGGCACCGACCTGCTGCTCGTCCCGACGGCGAACATGGTCCCGTTCCAGCTGGTCGCCGAGTCCGTGGTCCCGGTGCGGGCCTGGGAGAACCAGATGTACGTGGCGTACATCAACCGCATCGGCCAGGAAGGGGAGTTCGACTTCTTCGGCCTCTCCACGCTCGCCGGTCCGGACGGAGTCGCCCGCACCAAGGCGGGCCGCGGCGAGGAACTGCTCCTCGGCGACGTGGACCCCGCGTTCCTCGCCGAGTCCCGTGCCGCGAACCCGTATCTGACGGACCGCCGCCCCGGCCTCTACGGGTCCCTGGCCTGAATCCCCCCCTGCCCTTCCCGCACTTGACCTTGTTCTTGTTCCGCTAGGAGTCCGTACCCCATGACGTCCACGGTGCCCAACGCCGTCCAGCACGCCGACGAGCGGCAGCCGCCGATCACCATGTTCGGGCCGGACTTCCCCTACGCCTACGACGACTTCCTCGCCCACCCGGCGGGCCTCGGCCAGATACCCGCGACCGAGCACGGCACCGAAGTCGCGGTCATCGGGGGCGGGTTGTCCGGCATCGTCGCCGCCTACGAACTGATGAAGATGGGCCTCAAGCCCGTCGTCTACGAGGCCGACCAGATCGGCGGCCGGCTGCGCACGGTCGGTTTCGAGGGGCCCGGCACCGAGGAACTCACCGCCGAGATGGGCGCGATGCGCTTCCCGCCCTCCTCCACCGCCCTCCAGCACTACATCGACCTGGTGGGACTCGAGACCCGCCCGTTCCCCAACCCCCTTGCGGAGGCGACCCCTTCGACCGTCGTCGACCTCAAGGGCGAGTCCCACTACGCCACGACGGTCGACGACCTCCCGCAGGTCTACCGCGACGTCATGCACGCCTGGAACGCCTGCCTCGAAGAGGGCGCCGACTTCTCCGACATGAACCGCGCCATGCGCGAACGCGACGTCCCGCGCATCCGCGAGATCTGGTCGAAGCTCGTCGAGAAGCTCGACAACCAGACCTTCTACGGCTTCCTCTGCGACTCCGAGTCCTTCAGGTCCTTCCGGCACCGCGAGATCTTCGGCCAGGTCGGCTTCGGCACCGGCGGCTGGGACACCGACTTCCCCAACTCGATCCTCGAGATCCTGCGCGTCGTCTACACCGAGGCCGACGACCACCACCGCGGCCTCGTCGGCGGCTCCCAGCAACTCCCGCTCAGGCTCTGGGGACGCGAGCCGCAGAAGATCGTCCACTGGCCCTACGGCACCTCGCTCGCGTCCCTGCACGTGAACGGCGAACCCCGCCCGGCCGTCACCCGGCTGCACCGCACGGCCGGCAACCGGATCACCGTGACGGACGCGAACGGCGACATCCGCACGTACCAGGCGGCGATCTTCACCGCCCAGTCCTGGATGCTGCTCTCCAAGATCGCCTGCGACGACTCGCTCTTCCCGATCGACCACTGGACGGCGATCGAGCGCACCCACTACATGGAGAGCTCCAAGCTCTTCGTCCCGGTCGACCGGCCGTTCTGGCTCGACAAGGACGAGGTGACGGGGAGGGACGTCATGTCGATGACCCTCACCGACCGTATGACGCGCGGCACTTACCTCCTCGACGACGGCCCGGACAAGCCGGCCGTCATCTGCCTCTCGTACACCTGGTGCGACGACAGCCTCAAGTGGCTGCCGCTGTCCGCCAACGAGCGGATGGAGGTCATGCTGAAGTCGCTCGGCGAGATCTACCCGAAGGTCGACATCAGGAAGCACGTCATCGGCAACCCGGTGACCGTCTCCTGGGAGAACGAGCCCTACTTCATGGGCGCGTTCAAGGCCAACCTGCCCGGCCACTACCGCTACCAGCGGCGCCTGTTCACCCACTTCATGCAGGACCGGCTGCCCGAGGACAAGCGGGGCGTCTTCCTCGCCGGCGACGACATCTCCTGGACGGCCGGCTGGGCCGAGGGCGCCGTCCAGACCGCGCTGAACGCCGTCTGGGGCGTCATGCACCAGCTCGGCGGCGCGACCGACCCGACCAACCCGGGGCCCGGGGACGTCTACGACACGATCGCGCCGGTCGAACTGCCTGAGGACTGAAGGGAGTTCAGACCCCGGCCGCCCGCGCCTTCGCGTACACCTCGGCGGCGACGTCCTTGAGTTCCTGGGCGTCCCGCGGGGTGGTCTGGAGGTCGATCAGGATCTCCTCCAGGCCGACCGCCGCGTGGGCCACCAGGTCCTCGACGATCTGGTCGGCGCTGCCCTGGAAGGGCTGGCGGTCGGGTCCGTCATACGGCTTGGCCGTGTACACGGTGTTGACCCGCACGACCACCTGGATCGGTTCGGTGCGCCCGCGTTCGGCCGCCAGGTCCTGCAACTCCCGCCACTGGGCGGCCAGTTGTTCGGCGCCCATACCCACCGGAAGCCAGCCGTCGGCATGGTCGACCAGCCGCCGCCGGGCCTTCTTGTTGGACGCGGCCAGCATGATGGGGATCGGTCGGGCGGGCTTCGGCCCGACCACGGCGGAGGCTATCTTCGTCAGCTGCCCGTCGTACTTGACCGGGTCGGGCCCCCAGACCGCACGGCACACCTCGATCAACTCGTCGAGTACCGTGCCGCGGTCCTCGAACGGCCGGATACCGGAGGCCGCGTACTCGTCGAGCGACCAGCCGGTGCCCAGGCCCGCGATCACCCGGCCGCCGCTCGCCGCGTCCAACGAGGCCAGGGACCTGGCCAGTTGGAAGGGCGTGTGCAGCGGTGCCACCAGCACGCTGCTGCCCAGTCGCGCCCGCTCGGTGGCCGCCGCCGCGAGGGTCAGCGTGACCAGCGGCTCGGCCACGTTCCGGTACGTGTCGGGCCAGGGCAGACCCGGGACGCCGTACAGCCCCTGGGTGGCGGGCTCCGGGAAGAGGGCCCGCTCGAAGACCCACAGGCTGTCGTAGCCGATCTGTTCGGCCGTGCGGGCAACGTCGGGAACGTCCGCGCCGATGCTGTACTGCCGCATCTGGGGAAGGCTGAGGCCGAGCCGAGTCATACCGGTGCTCCTTTGCGGTCGGGTGCGTGCCGTCAACGCAGGGCGGTCACCAGGAGATTCCGAAGCGGCTCGCGCGGCGGTCGGATCAGGCCACCTCAGCCGGGCAGCGGGGTGAGCATCATGCGGCCCGCGAGCCCCACCGCCGCGTCCAGCCGTTCGGTGAACTCCTCGGCGACGTCGGGCAGTCCGCGCAGCGCCCACAGGGCCCGCGCCGCCGTCCAGGTGGCGTCCCGGGCGCGCTCCAGGCTCCAGGAGCCGAGCAGATGGGTGAGCGGATCGGCGATCTGGAACAGGTCGGGGCCCGGCATCAGCTCTTCGCGGATGCGCTCCTCCAGCGCCACGAGGAGATCGCCCACGCGGTCGAACTCGTCCTCCAGATCGGCCGGTTCGCAGCCGAGCGTACGACAGGCGTCCACCACGGCGAGCGCGAGGTCGTGGCCGATGTGCGCGTTGATGCCCGACAACGCGAACTGCAGCGGTCGTACGCCCGGATGCCTGCGCAGCTGGAACAGCGGGCGCCAACAGGCGGGCGCGCGGCGCCCGTTGGCGACCGCGTCGACGGCCGCCAGATAGCGTTCCGCGAACCGTACGTCCAGCGTGATCGCGGCCCGTGGGTCCCTGAACCGCCCGGCATCGACGCTCCGGTCGACCGCCTCCGTGACGGCGAGGTAGACGCGGTTGAACACCGCGACCCCGTCCCGGGCGGGCAGTTCCTCGTCGAGCGCGCGCAGCCGGGAGACGACCTTGTCCACGGGTGTGGTGAAGTGTGCCAATTGCCCCATGGGGGCAGCGTCCCAGTCCTAGGCTGGCCGAGGTGCCGGCGGGTCCGACACTTCCCCAGAACGGGGGAACGGGTGCGACGCACGGGAGGGGGCGGCAGCGTGTCGGGTACGCGTGGCCGGCGGCGCGGGCGGTCCGCCCGGCGGAGCGTGCTGGTCGTGGCCGCGTCGGTCGTGGTCGCGGTCGGCACGGTGACCGGGATGATCAGAGCGCTGGACGACGGCAGCGGTGCGGACTCGGCGCGGCCCGACGCGACGGGGGCGACGCTGCTGGTGCCGCTGCCCGACACCCCCTCGGTGTCGAACTCCCCGTCCGCGAAGGCGAGTTCGTCCGCCCGCCCGAAGAGGACCGCCACGACCGGCACCACGCGGAAGCCGCGACGGACCGCTCCTGTCTCCCCGCGCCTCTACCGCCACCCCGAGTCCCAGGTCCTCGACTGGGTCCGCGACCACCCCGACGACCCCCGTACCGAGGTCATCGAGTCCCGGATCGCGGACCAGCCGGCGGCGGTGTGGTTCGCCGACTTCACACCGTCGACCATCACCTCCCGCGTCCGCGCGGTCACTTCGGGCGCCGCCGCGCAGGGCAGGGTGCCGGTCGTCGTCCCGTACGCGATCCCGGACCGCGACTGCGGCGGGGCCTCCGAGGGCGGGGCGGACGACTTCGCCGCGTACGACGGCTGGATCGACAACTTCGCGGCGGGCCTCGGCTCCCGGGAGGTCGTCGTGATACTCGAACCCGACTCCATAGCCCAGGCCGACTGCCTCTCCGACGCCCAACGCGCCGACCGTTTCGAGGCGTTGGCCCGCGCGGGCCGCGTCCTGAAGGCCGCCGACCCACAGGCCCGCGTGTACTACGACGCCGGCCACTCCGACTGGAACCCGGCCGGGCAGCAGGCGGCCCTCCTCAAGCAGGCGGGCGCTGCCTCCGCCGAGTCCTCCGACGGGATCTTCAGCAACGTCTCGAATTTCCACACCACTTCGGCCGAGATCGCCTACGACCGCCAGGTCCTCGACGCCCTGGGCGGCCCCGCGGGTCTCGGCGCCGTCATCGACACCAGCCGCAACGGCAACGGCGCCCCGGCCGACGGCCAGTGGTGCGACCCGGCCGGCCGCAAGATCGGCCGGGCACCGACCCTCGACACGGGGGAGGCGCGGATCGACGGCTATCTGTGGGTGAAACTCCCGGGGGAGTCGGACGGCTGCAAGGGCGCGGCCGGCACGTTCACGGCCTCGTACGCCTACGACTTGGCCCGCTGACCGCTGAGCACGTACGCGATGGGAAGAACTTCCGCGGAGACAGCCAGACTTGATGTCCAGGACGCGCTGTACGGAGGGTTCACGTAGTACCTTCTGCGGGCTGCCGGCCTGCGGGAGGGAATGCGCGTCCTCGACGTCGGCTGCGGCACGGGCGGAGTGTCTCTCGCCGCCGCCCGAATTGCCGGCCCGCGGGGGCGTGTTGTGGGCGTGGACATGAATCCGGCGGTACTGGAGACCGCGCGCGCCAATGCCGCCGCGGCGGCGATGGAGAACGTCGGCTTCGAGCACCATGTGCTGCCCGATGTCGAACTGGCGGAACCTGTCGACGCGTTGGTGGGCCGGCTCATCCTGATGCATCTCGCGGACCCCGTGGCGGTCGTGAAAGCGCTGACCAGGTCGGTCCGTCCCGGCGGCCTTGTGATGTTCCAGGAGATCAATGTCTCGCGGGCACGCGCCATCCCGGACGTGCCCCTGGTGACGACCTGCCGCGAGCGGATCTGCGCGGCACGGCGCGAAGCGGGCAGCGACCCCGACATGGGCGAACAACTGGCCCGGGTACTGCGATCCGCGGGACCGGCTCGACCGGTGCGCGGGGTCGCGTAGTGCACGGGGTCCGGCGGGAATCCGGGCTCCTAACTCGATGCCGGCCAGTCGGTGTATCGAATTCGGCGCAGGTCGAGAACTTCGCCGATGGTGCTCCACTCGTCTTTTCCGAGGCGTGCCAGGGGCCGTAGGCGAGTGATGTCCGGATGGCCGTTCTCCAGAACCGTTTCGTCGACCGCGATATGGACCACCCGTCCGAATACCACGGTGGAGTCGCCCAGCCGGAGGGTGCTGTGGAGTTCGCATTCCAGCGCCACGGGGGAGCGGGCGACCCGTGGCGCCTTCACCCGTGCGCTGGTCTCGCGCGCCACTCCCACCGCGTCGAACTCGCTGACACCGTGCGGGAAGTCGGTGGCGGTCCTGTTCACCTCGTCGACGAGCGGCTCCGGAGCGAGGTTGACCACGAACTGTCCGGTGGCCTCGACATTGCGGAGTGAGTCCTTACGGCCGACCGAGGTGAACTGGACGATGGGCGGCGTGACCGACGAGATCGTGAAGAAGGAGTGCGGGGCGAGATTGTCGACGCCGTCGGCGGAGACGGTCGAAACCCAGGCGATGGGGCGCGGAACGACGGTCGACGTGAGCAGCCGATAAACCGCGAAGGGTTCGAGCTCGGCCGGGTTGTATTCAGAGCGCATACCAGCGATATATCAGATGCCCGTGCGGCGCTGTGCCCCTGTCCCGGCGGTCCCGCCCGACACCGCGTCCGTGCGAAAGACCCGTACGCCGATGCGAAAGCGGGGCGGCGGGCGCCGCCGGGTCTGAGATCCGCTGCGAGGCTCACCGTCTCCGTACATGAAGGCGGTCCGGACCATTGCCACGCGTACCTGGCAGTTCTACGCTCAAATGGTCCCACTCATGAACTGCGTTCACATTTATGATCGGAGTCGCCTGGTGAGTGCACCGATGAGATCCCTGGTGAGTGCGAGACCCCGACTGGGTGTCCTGCTCGCGGCGGTGGCCACGCTGACCGCCGTGTTCGTCCCCGCCGCCTCGGCGCACCCGGCGTCGGCCGCCCCCGACACCGCCGTCCTCGACGGAGCCCGCCTCCAGCAGACCAAGCTCCGCCTGGACCACGGCGACCCCCAACTCCGGCGCGTCCTGCGGAACTTGACGACGCGCGCCGACAACTGGCTCGACCAGGGCCCCTGGACGGTCGTGGACAAGCCGAAACCCGCCCCCGGCGGCGATGTTCACGACTACCTGAGCCAGGCCCCGTACTGGTGGCCCACGACCACCCCGACCGCCGACAACCCCTGGGGCTGCCCGTACGTGCAGCGCGACGGGCAGCGCAACCCCGAGGTCGACACGGGGACCGACCGCCAGGACGTCGAGAAGGTCTTCGACTCGACGTACGACCTCACGCTCGCCTGGTACTACACCGGCGACAAGCGCTACGCGCGGAAGGCCGGCCAGGTCCTGCGCACCTGGTTCCTCGACCCGGCCACGAGGATGAACCCCAACCTGAACCACGCCCAGTTCATCCCCTGCAAGTACGACGGCCGCGCCATCGGCATCATCGACTTCTCCCAGTCGTACACCAGCGTCGTCGACGCCCTCGCGATCCTCGGCACCGGCGCCCCCGGCTGGACGAAGACCGACCGCACGGCGATGACCAAGTGGAACTCCGACTTCCTCGGCTGGCTGAGGAACAGCGCCTTCGGCAAGGAGGAGGGCGCCGCCGCCAACAACCACGGCACGTTCTACGACATGCAGCTCGCCGCCCTCGCCTACGCGACCGGCGACAAGGCGCTGGCGAAGCGCACCGTGCTGGACGCGCGCGCCAAACGCATCGACCCGCAGATCGCGGGCGACGGCAGCCAGCCGCAGGAGCTGGCGCGGACCCGGAGCTGGCACTACTCGACCTTCGACCTGGTCGCCTACACCCGGCTCGCGGCCATCGGCCGGCATGTCGGCGTGAACCTGTGGACCTATCAAGGCCCGGACGGCCAGGGCCTGTTGAAGGCCGTCGACTATCTGCTCCCCGCCGCGACCGGAGCCGCCGCATGGCCGCACCCGGAGCTGGAGTTCTACCGCTACGCGGCGAGCGACATCGTCCACGCGGCGGCCGACGCGGGCGACGCACAGGCCAGGGCTGCCGTACCGAAGCTGGAGGTGCCGCCGGGCGGCGACCTGTGGGCACTGCGCCCGGCGGCCGAACAACTGGACTCGATCGCGGGCTGACACGGGCGCGAGGACCTGTGCGTCATCGGTTCACCGGCCCGCCCGGCCTCGGCCCTCTCGAACAGGGGTTCCTGAGCGGTCGCTTAGAATGGGGCGTCCCCACAGTCTCCACCGCCCCACTCAGCACCGCTCGGGAGCCCCGCCGTGACCGTCGAAAGTCCGTCCGCCACCGTCCTCGCCCACGGCCGGCTCATCCCCGTCACCGTCCACTTCGACGACCTCGACGCCCTCGGCATGCTGCACAACGCCCGGTACCCACTGCTCGTCGAGCGGGCCTGGACCGAGCTGTGGGAGGAGCACGGTGTCCGCTTCGACGGGGACTGGGCCAGTGCCGGTGACGCGTGCAACGTAGTGAAGGAGCTGCTGATCAGCTACGAGGCACCGGTCACCAAGCCCGGTACGTACGCCGTCCACCTGTGGCTGGACCGGCTCGGCACGACCGGACTGACGTACGGTTTCCGGCTCTGCTCGGCGGACGGCTCGGTGACGTACGCGACCGGCACCCGCGTGCTGGTCCGGCTGGATGCCGGGACGCTGCGCCCCGCGCCCTGGAGTGAGGGCTTCAGAGCTGCCGGTCGGGCACTGCTGCGCTCGGAGAACTGACCTTCGGGCGGTCCCGGTCGCCGGCGCGCAGTACGCCCGCGAAGACCGCGAGCCCACCGGCCAGCGCCGTGACCAGGCAGAACGACACCATCAGGCTCGTCGCCTGCGCGACCCCGCCGATCAGGCTCGGCGCGATCAGCCCGGAGGTGTAGGTGATGGTGGCCACGCCCGCGATGGCCTGGCTCGGGTTCGGCCCGCTGTGACCCGCCGCCGCGAAGCACAGCGGTACGACCACGGCGATGCCCAGACCGAGCAGCGCGAAGCCGCCCATCGCCAGCGCCGGACTGTCCGCGACGACGATCAGCAGCCCGCCGCACACGGCCAGCACCCCGCCCGCGCGGACCGTACGCACCGAGCCGAAGCGGTTCACCACCGCGTCGCCCACCAGCCGGGCCACCGCCATCGTCAGCATGAAACCGGTCGTCGAGGCCGCCGCCAGCCCGGCCGACGTGCCCAACTGGTCGTGCAGATACACCGCCGACCAGTCCAGGCTGGCCCCCTCGGCGAACACCGCGCAGAAGCCCACCGCACCGATGAGCAGCGCCGACCGGGGCGGCAGCGTGAACCGGGGCGGGGCCTCCTCCTCCACCCCCGGCTGGATGTCGAGCACCCAGCGACAGGCGGTCACGCCGAGCACGGTGAGGATCAGGGCCGCGATGAGATGGTGCACGCGCGCGTCCGAGCCGAGATGCGCGGCCAGCGTGCCGCCCGCCGAACCGATCAGGGCGCCCGCGCTCCACATCCCGTGCAGACTCGACATGATCGACTTGTCCATGAGGCGCTCGATCTCGACCCCGAGCGCGTTCATCGCGACATCGGCCATGCCCGCGCTCGCCCCGTACGTGAACATCGCCAGGCACAGCGTGACCAGGTTCGGCGCGAGGGACGGCAGGATCAGGGACATCGTCCACATGGAGATCAGCCCGCGCAGTGCCGTACGGCTGCCGAAGCGGTGCGTGATCCAACCGGCCAGCGGCATCGAGCAGGAGGCGCCGAACGCCCCGAAGGCGAGCGCGAAACCGAGCCAGCCGGCGGCGACATGCGCGTGCTCCTGGATCCACGGCACCCGGGTCGCGAAGGAGCCGGTGACCGCGCCGTGCACGGTGAAGACGGCCGCCACGGCGTACCGGGCGCGCTTCACCTCGTGTCGGTCGTAGACCACTTCGCTCATTCTCCGGCCCCTCCTGCTGTTCGGATCCCGTCCCCGCCCCCAGCTGCGTCGCGTAAACTATCAGGAACCCTGCCTGATAGATAGAGAATTACCGGCCGCCAGCCGCACCCCCTCGATCTGGGAGGATTCCCGGCATGCCCGCATCCCCGAGCACCGCCCGGGCCATCAACGACCGGCTCGCCCTGCGCCTGTTGCAGCGCGAAGGCCCGCTGACGGCAGGGCAGTTGAAGCAGCTCACCGGACTGTCCCGGCCCACCGTCGCCGACCTCGTCGAACGCCTCACGGCCTCCGGACTGATCGAGATGGTCGGCGAGTCGGGAGCCCAACGGCGGGGCCCGAACGCCCGGTTGTACGGCATCGTCGGCGACCGCGCCCATCTGGCCGCGCTGGATGTCCGCCTGGAGAGCGTCTCCGTGCTCGTCTCCGACCTGGTCGGCCGGGTCCTGGCCGAGGCGTCCGTGCCGATCGACGCCGACGCGGGGACGGGACCGGCGGTGGAACAGGCCGTCGCCCTGGTGGAGCGCGCGGTGAAGGAGGCGGGGACCGGCTCAACCGGGCCTGGGGCGACGGGAGTTCGGGGACCCGAGTCCGTACGCGAGTGGGGCAGTCTGCACACCGTCGGCATCGGCGCCCCCGGTCTGATCGACCCGGCCACGGGTGAACTCCGCGACACCACCGGCCTGCCGGCCTGGCACCGCAGCCTGGTGGGCGCCCTTCAGGAGCGGCTGCCCGACGCCCGCGTCGTCGTCGAGAACGAGACCAACCTCGCGGCCCTGGCGGAGATGCGCGACGGCGCGGCCCGGGACCGGGACACCTTCGTCCTCCTCTGGCTGGACATGGGCATCGGCGCGGCAGTGGTTCTGGACGGCGCACTGCGCAGGGGAGCGTCCGGCGGCGCGGGCGAGCTCGGCTTCCTGCCGGTGCCGGGCACGCGGGGACTTCCGTCGGCGACGGACTGCGAAGGGGGCTTCCACTCGCTGGCCGGCGCGGCGGCGGTGCTCGAACTGGCCCGGGACTGCGGGGTGTTGGACGTCGCCGGCGAGGGAGAGATGGCGACCGCGGCGCAGGTCGTGCGGTGGGCGGTCGCCACGGTGGCCGATGTCCGCGCCGCCCGTTTCCTGGACACCCTCGCCGATCGCCTCGCCCTGGGCGTCGCGTCCGTCGTCGCGCTGCTGGACCCCGGGTGCGTGGTCCTCGGAGGCGAGGTAGGGCAGGCCGGTGGCGACGTACTCGCCGTACGTGTGGCCGAGCGGAGCGCCGGTATGTCGCCGCTGTCCGTGGAGGTGCGCCCCAGCGTCCTCGGCGATACGGCCGTCCTCCGCGGCGCGCTGCTGACGGCCCAGGACGGTGCGCAGGACGACCTGTTCGGCTGAGGAGCCCGGGTCTGTCCGGCTGAGGGGCCCGGCGGTGGGCAAGGGCCGTCGTCACCACCGCCGGACCGGTCCAGAGGTGTCCTGTCCGGGTGATCCGGAAAAGGACTAGACCAGATGATCCAGCAGGTGAGGGCCGCTTGAGAAGTCCATCGACACCCTCTGTGAGCCACCCCACACACTTCACCTGGATGGACCCTTGCCAGGCGTGGCACACTTGCCATGTACCAGAAGCAGCGCACTCCGGGGTCGGTGAAAGTCCGAACCGGCGGTTACAGTCCGCGACCCGTCCGTGTAGTTCAGCGGCCGGTTGACCAGGTGAAATTCCTGGACCGACGGTTAAAGTCCGGATGGGAGGCAGTGCGCGGCGGGCGGGCATTCGTGCGCGCCGCCGTATCGGCTCGTCCTGTGTGGACGGGCTCTGTCCGGCGTCGTTCTCGGTGCTTCCGTTCGTTTCATTCTGTCGTCTTCGACAGGCCCCGGAGTCCGTGCCCCGATGTGGCAGGAGGACCCGGGAAGTGTTCACCGGAATCGTCGAAGAGCTGGGTGAGGTCACCGCCGTCGAGAGTCTCGACGACGCCTCCCGCTTCCGTCTGCGCGGCCCGATCGTCACCGAGGGCGCGAAGCACGGCGACTCCATCGCCGTGAACGGCGTCTGTCTCACCGTCGTCGAGCACGAGGGTGACGAGTTCACCGCCGACGTCATGGCCGAGACCCTGAACCGCTCCAGCCTCGGCGCCCTCGCCGTCGGCTCCCGCGTCAACCTCGAACGCCCCATGGCCCTCGGCGCCCGCCTCGGCGGACACATCGTGCAGGGCCATGTCGACGGCACCGGCGCGGTGTTGGAGCGCAAGCCGTCCGAGAACTGGGAGCTCGTCAAGATCTCCCTCCCCGCCGACCTCACGCGCTATGTCGTCGAGAAGGGCTCCATCACGGTCGACGGCATCAGCCTCACCGTCGTCGACGCGGGCCCCGACTACTTCACGGTCAGCCTCATCCCCACCACCCTCGACCTGACCACGCTCGGCCTCAAGCAGCCCGGCGACCCGGTCAACCTCGAAGTGGACGTCATCGCCAAGTACGTCGAGCGGCTCATGGGCGACCGCGAGGTGACCCCGTGAACTGGCTCAACTCCGAGGCCTTCGTCCTGTTCGGCCAGCACATCAAGTGGTCGGACATGATCGGCAACGTCGTCGGCCTGATCGCCCTGGCCTTCGGCTGGCGGCGCTCGATCTGGAGCTGGCCCACCCAGTTCGTCTCCGGCGTGATCCTCTTCGCCGCCTTCGCCACTGCCCACCTCTCCGGCAGCGCAGGCAAGCAGATCGTCGTCATGGTCGTCGCGGTCTACGGCTGGTGGCAGTGGAACCGCGGCAAGGGCCAGTCCGGCGACGGCCACATCACCCCCCGCTTCGCCACCTGGCGCGAGCGCGCGATCCTCGTCGGCTCCGCCGCCGTGGGGACGGTCGCGGTGGCCGCCCTCTTCAAGGCGTACCCGTCCCTCTCCTGGGACCCGTGGCCCGACGCGTACATCTTCGTCGGCACGATCGTCGCGATGTACGCCCAGGCCCGCGGCATGGTCGAGTTCTGGTTCGCCTGGCTCCTGGTCGACCTCGTCGGCGTCCCCCTCAACTTCGCCAACGGCTTCGCCTTCTCCGGCTTCGTCTACGTCATCTACGGCGCACTCGTCCTGTGGGGCATGCGCGACTGGTGGCTGCGCTCCCGCAAGGCCCCGCAGCCCGTCCTGGAAGGAGCGCCGGCATGACAGCGGCACCGATCCTGTACAGCACCGACGGTTTCGAGGACTTCTCCCTCGACCCGGTCGAGCAGGCCATCGCCGACATCGCGGCCGGCCGCCCGGTCGTGGTCGTCGACGACGAGGACCGCGAGAACGAGGGCGACCTCGTCATCGCCGCCGAGAAGGCCACCCCCGAGATCGTCGCCTTCATGATGAGCGAGTGCCGAGGCCTGATCTGCGCCCCCATGGAGGGCGACGAGCTGGACCGGCTCCGGCTCCCGCAGATGGTCGAGGACAACACCGAGTCGATGAAGACCGCGTTCACCGTCTCCGTGGACGCGTCCGCCGCCCACGGTGTGACCACCGGTATCTCGGCCGCCGACCGCGCGACCACGCTCCGGCTCCTGGCGAGCGGCGCCGTCGAGGCCGACGACTTCGTCCGCCCCGGCCACATCTTCCCGCTGCGCGCCCGCTCCGGCGGCGTGCTGACGCGCAACGGCCACACCGAGGCCGCCGTCGACCTCGCCCGCCTCGCGGGACTGCGCCCGGCCGGCGCGATCGTCGAGATCGCCGGCGAGGACGGCCGGATGCTCCGCCTCCCCGAACTGATCCCGTTCGCCCGCAAGCACGGCCTGACGATCATCTCCATCGAGGACCTGATCGCCTACCGGGGGACCGCCGAACCCACCGTCCGCCGCGAGGCCGAGGTCCAACTCCCCACCCGCCACGGCCAGTTCACCGCCTACGGCTACCGCTCCACCGTCGACGGCGTCGAGCACGTCGCCCTCGTCCACGGCGAGATCGGCGACGGCGAGGACGTTCTGGTCCGCGTCCACTCCGAGTGCCTCACCGGCGACGTCTTCCACTCCCTGCGCTGCGACTGCGGCCCCCAGCTGGAGGCCTCGCTGGAGCGCATCCAGGAGGAGGGCAGGGGAGTGGTGGTCTACCTGCGCGGCCACGAGGGGCGCGGCATCGGCCTGCTCTCCAAGCTCCGGGCGTACGAGCTCCAGGAGCGCGGCCGGGACACCCTCGACGCCAACCTGGAACTCGGCCTGCCCGCCGACGCCCGGGACTACGGCGCCGGCGCCCAGATCCTGGAGGACCTCGGCGTCCGCAGCCTGCGCCTGATGACCAACAACCCCGACAAGACCGACGCGCTCGTCCGGCACGGCCTCAAGGTCACCGGCCGCGAGCCGATGCCGATACAGGCGGGCGAGCACAACCTCCGCTACCTGCGCACCAAGCGGGACCGGATGGGCCACGACCTGCCCTGGCTGGACACGGCCCCCGTGTCCACCTGCGGCAACCAGTAACCGCGCAATCGCACTTCTACGGCAATCACACTTCTAGGAGACAAGAGAACGTGAGCGGCAAGGGCGCACCGGAACTGTCCGTACGCAACGTCGGAGACCTGCGGGTCGCCGTCATCGCGGCGCAGTGGCACGAAAAGGTGATGGACGGTCTGGTGGACGGCGCCCTGCGCGCCCTGCACGACCTGGGGATCGACGAGCCGACCCTGCTCCGGGTCCCCGGCAGCTGGGAACTCCCGGTCGTGGCAAAGGTGTTGGCGGGCCGGGGCTACGACGCGATCGTCGCCCTCGGCGTCGTCATCCGAGGCGGCACCCCGCACTTCGAGTACGTGTGCCAGGGCGTGGTCCAGGGACTCACCCAGGTCTCCGTCGAAACCGGAGTCCCCGTCGGCATGGGCGTCCTGACCTGCGACACCGAGGAGCAGGCCCTGGACCGGGCCGGCCTTGCGGGCTCGAACGAGGACAAGGGGCACGAGGCGGTGACGGCGGCCGTGGCGACGGCGGCCACCCTCCGCTCAGTATCCGAACCCTGGCGATGAGGTGTGCCGCCAACTCTGTAGTGTTGGGACATCATGTCCAATAAGACGTTCGAGGAGCTCTTCACCGAGCTCCAGCAGAAGGCCGCCACGGGCGACCCCGCCACTTCCCGCACCGCAGAGCTGGTCGGCAAGGGCGTCCATGCCATCGGCAAGAAGGTCGTCGAAGAGGCCGCCGAGGTCTGGATGGCCGCCGAGTACGAGGGCAAGGAGGCGGCTGCCGAGGAGATCTCGCAGCTGCTCTACCACGTCCAGGTGATGATGGTCGCCCGCGGAATCTCGCTGGACGACGTCTACGCCCACCTGTAAGAACACCTTCAGAACCGTTTGCGACACCTCACCCCATTTCACGCGAAGGAAGCCGACCTCATGCTGCGCATCGCCGTCCCCAACAAGGGTTCCCTGTCAGGACCTGCGGCGGACATGCTGCATGAGGCCGGCTACCAGCAGCGGCGGGAGTCCAAGGAACTGCGGATCGTCGACCCGGTCAACGAGGTCGAGTTCTTCTACCTCCGCCCCCGCGACATCGCGATCTACGTCTCGTCGGGCCGCCTCGACATCGGCATCACCGGCCGCGACCTGCTCATCGACTCCGCCGCCTCCGCCGAGGAGATCCTCCCGCTCGGCTTCGCCCGCTCCACGTTCCGCTTCGCCTCCAAGCCCGGCGCGGCGAGCAGTGTGGCGGACCTCAAGGGCAAGACGGTCGCCACCTCGTACGAGGGCATCGTCGCGGGGCACCTCGCCGACAACGGCATCGACGCCTCCGTCGTCCACCTCGACGGCGCCGTGGAGACGGCCATCGAACTCGGCGTGGCCGAGGTCATCGCGGACGTGGTCGAGACCGGCACCAGCCTGCGCAACGCGGGACTCGAGGTCTTCGGCGACCCCATCATGAAGTCCGAGGCCGTCGTCATCCGCCGCAAGGGCGCCGATGTCGAGGAGCCCAAGGTCCAGCAGTTCCTGCGCCGCCTCCAGGGCGTCCTGGTCGCCAGGACCTACGTGATGATGGACTACGACTGCCGGGTCGAGCAGCTGGAGAAGGCCGTCGCGCTCACCCCCGGCCTGGAGTCCCCGACCGTCTCCCCGCTGCACAACGAGGGCTGGGTCGCCGTCCGCGCGATGGTCCCCGCCAAGGAGGCGCAGCGGATCATGGACGACCTGTACGACATCGGTGCCCGGGCCATCCTGACGACGGCTATCCACGCCTGCCGTCTCTGAGAAACACTCCGAGCAACACGTCCAGGAACACGCCGAGGACCACAGCGACCATGTCCGAACTCCCCGCCCTGCCGGTCACGTTCCGGCCGGGCCGCACCCGTGCCGTCCTGCTCACCGCGGGCGCCGCGATCTTCGTCGTCATCACGGCCGTCGCACTGCTCCTGGAACAGCTCGGCCCGGGGGAGAAGCTCAGCTTCGTCTTCACCGGAGCCCTGCTCTTCGCCGTGCTGGCCGTGCTCGCGCGCGTGAAGGTCGTCGCCGACGAGACTGGTGTCACCGTCGTCAACATCGCCAGCAGGCGCCGTCTGGAGTGGGCCGAGATCCTCCAGGTGAACCTGCGGCCCGGCGACCCCTGGGTCTTCCTCAACCTCAGCGACGGCACGAGCCTCCCCGTGCTCGGCATCCAGCCCGGCATCGCCAAGGAGCGGGCCATCGCCGACGCGCGCACTCTGCGGGCGCTCGCCGAAGCCCACTCGACAAGGGATCTGCCGTAGATGGCCATGTCTTGATTAATCTGTTGTCGGTGGCGTTTTTCGTTCCCGCCTCCGCCACCGAGGTTCCCCCCTGTTCCCAGAGGCACCCTGCGACCCGAGGAGTGACTCCCTCCAGCGATGGACGGATCGTCCTGTAGTACCTGCGCCGCCCCCTCCCGACATATCGAGGCGGCGGCATGACCATCCCCCTGCTGCTCCTGGGAGCGGCGATCCTGCTGATTCTGGCCAACGGCTTCTTCGTTGCCGCCGAGTTCGGGCTCGTCACCGTGGAGCGCCCCGAGGCCGAGAAGGCCGCCGCCGAGGGCGACCGACGGGCCGCCACGGTCGTCGAGTCGCTCAAGGAGCTGTCCTTCCAGCTCTCCGGCACCCAGCTCGGCATCACCATCACCTCCCTGGTCGTCGGCATGCTCGCCGAACCGGCCCTGGCCCAGCTCCTGCACGGCCCGTTCAGCGCGATCGGTATCCCCGAGGGCGCCGTCTCCGGTGTCGCCGTGGTCGTCGGCATGCTGCTCGCCTCCGCCGTGCAGATGGTGATCGGCGAACTCGTGCCCAAGAACTGGGCGGTGTCGCGGCCCCTTCAGGTCGCGCGCTTCGTCGCCGCACCGCAGCACGCCTTCGCCCGGCTGTTCCGCCCGGTGATCTCCGCGCTGAACACCGTCGCCAACCGGCTCGTCCGAGCCCTGGGCGTCGAGCCCACCGAGGAACTGGCCTCGGCCCGCACCCCCGGCGAACTCGTCTCCCTGGCCCGGCACTCCGCGCAGGCCGGCGCCCTGGAACAGGACACGGCCGATCTCTTCGTACGGACCCTGTCGCTGGGCGAGTTGACCGCACAGCACGTCATGACCCCGCGCGTGAAGGTCAGCGCGCTCCAGTCGTCCGCGACCGCCGAGGACGTGGTCAACCTGACCCGCGCCACGGGTCTCTCGCGCTTCCCGGTCTACCGAGAGAAGATCGACGAGATCGTCGGCATGGTCCACCTCAAGGACGCCCTGGCCGTGCCCGCGCACGCCAGGCTCCGCACCCCCGTCACCAGCATCGCCAAGTCCCCGCTGCTGGTCCCCGAGACCCTGCCCGTCCAGCCCCTCCTGGCCCGGCTGCGCAGCGAGCAGCCGATCGCCGTCGTCGTCGACGAGTACGGCGGTACGGCCGGAGTGGTCACCCTGGAGGACATCGTCGAGGAACTCGTCGGCGAGGTCCGCGACGAACACGACGGCCAGGACGTACCCGAACTCGCCGCGGCTCCGTCCGAGGACGGCAAGCCCGCCTGGGACGCCGACGGCAGCTGCCGCGTCGACATCCTCCAGCGCATAGGCCTGGACGTCCCCGAAGGACCGTACGAGACGGTCGCCGGACTGGTCGCCGACCTCCTCGGCCGCATCCCCGCCCCCGGCGACAAGGCCGAACTCCCCGGCTGGCGGCTCTCGGTGCGCCAGGTCGGCCACTACCGCGCCGAACGGGTCCGCCTGGTCCGCACGGCTCCCGCCGTGAACGCCGTGGAGGCGGCCCGATGACCGTCCTCCAACTCCTCTTCGCCGTACTCCTGGTACTCGCCAACGGCTTCTTCGTCGGCGCCGAGTTCGCCCTCGTCTCCGTCCGCCGCAGCCAGATCGAACCCCTCGGCACGGCCCGCGCCCGCCAGGTCCTCTACGGCCTGGAGCGCCTGCCGCAGATGATGGCGGCGGCCCAATTCGGCATCACCGTCTGCTCGTTGACGCTCGGCGCGGTTGCCGAGCCGACGGTCGCGCACGTCCTGGAGCCGGTCTTCGAGTGGATGCACCTGCCCGAGGGCATGATCCACCCCCTCGGCTACATCCTCGCCCTGGCGGCCGTGGTCTTCTTCCACCTCGTCATCGGCGAGATGGTCCCGAAGAACCTCGCGATGGCCGCGCCGGAGAAGGCCGCGATGTGGCTCAGCCCCGGCCTGGTCGCCTTCGCCCGGGTCTGCAAGCCGATCACCATCGCCCTCGGCGCCGTCGCCCAGGCCATCCTGCGGCTCTTCCACGTCGAGCCCAAGGACGAGGTCGAGGCCGTCTTCACCAGCGAACAGCTCAACCGCCTGGTGGAGGACTCGGGCCAGGCCGGCCTCCTCGACCCCGAGGAACAGGAACGCCTGGAGGACGCACTGGAGTTGGGCTCCCGCCCGGTCACCGACGTCCTCCTGCGCCGCGAGAACCTGGTCACGGTCAGCCCCTCGGTCACCCCGGGCGAGATCGTCGCCCTCACCGCCCGCACCGGCTACTCCCGCTTCCCGATCGCGGCGGAGACCGGCGCCTTCATGGGCTACCTCCACGTCAAGGACGTCCTGGACCTGGAGGAGTCCGAGAGGGCGGTCCCGCAACAGATCTGGCGCCCCATGACGACGCTACGGTCCGAACTCCCTCTCGACGACGCCCTGACGGTGATGCGCCGCGCGGCCACGCACTTGGCCCAGGTGGCCGACGCATCCGGCAAGGTCCTGGGCCTGGTGGCGATGGAGGACGTACTGGAACTGCTGGTGGGCGAGGTGACGGACCCGGCTCACCGGGAGGTGCCGGCACAGCCACGAACGGCGGAAGTGAAAGAGACGGTACCGAGCTGACGCAGGTCCCCCTGCGCCCCGTTTTTAGGGGCGCGGGGAACTGCGCGACCAGCCACAACGCACCCGCACTCGTACTGCTCAGCCCTCCGCAGGCCCCCGCCCCGACAACACCTCTCCATACGCCTGCATCAGATCCGGCAACCGCAGAGTCGACAAGTCATCCCGAGACAACATCCCGGGATACACCGACAGCCGCAGATCCCGATACGCACAGCTCTTCTCGTACAGGGTCCGCAGGAACCGCCCGTTCCCGAGCTCGTCGATCCACCCCTGATCCACCACGTGCCCGGCGATGGACCGCAGCTCGTCCAACGCCTCCTCGTCCCAGACGTCCCCGTTCTCCGCCGCCAACACCTCACCGATGGAGGTGAGTTCGAGAGGCCGGTACGAAGGAAAGTCGACGCGGGTGGTGAACCGGGAGGACAGCCCGGGGTTCGCGGCGAGCAGCCGGTCCATGCCCTCGGGATAGCCGGCCAGTATCACCACGAGGTGGTCGCGGTTGTCCTCGGCCCGCTTCAGCAGTACCTGCAAGGCCTCGTCGCCGTACGCGTCGCCCTTGCCGTAACCGGAGTTGGAGAGCGAGTAGGCCTCGTCGACGAAGAGCACGCCGCCGATCGCGGAGTCGATCAACTCGTTGGCCTTCACGGCCGTTTGCCCGAGGTACTCGCCGACCAGATCGGCCCGCTGCGCCTCGACGAGATGGTCGCCGCCGAGCAGCCCGAGGGCGTAGAAGACGCGGCCGAGTATGCGGGCCACGGTGGTCTTGCCGGTGCCCGAGGGCCCGGAGAAGACGAAGTGCCGTTTCGGCGGCTGGACCGGCAGCCCCTGCCCGGCCCGCAGCCGGGCCATGTTCAACTGGGCCGACAGCGCCTTGACCTGTCGCTTCACCGGCTCCAACCCCACCATGCGCTCAAGCTCGTTGAGCGCCTCCTCGAGTAAGACGGGGTCGGTGGGCCCGGTGGGCGGCGGCGTCACCGGCACCGAGGTCTTCTCGCGCACGGAGTCGGCGGCCGAGGACAGCGGCCCGGTCGGCGGAAGACCCGGCTCCGACAGCTTCAGGTCGCGTCCCTCCGCGCCGAACAGCGGATCGAGTCCGTCGGGGCTCTCCAGCGCGTCCTGCCCGCCGGAGAGCGTGATCGCGGCGAGGTCGGTGACGTCCTCGGAGCCGTCGTACCCGTCGGAGTCGGTGATCGCGGCGAGCCGTGCCGAGGTGTCCATGAACGCGGGGTCGACGCGGTGCACCGCCCGGTACAGGGGGAGCGCGGCGGCACTGCGGCCGGTGCCCTCGTGGGCCCGCGCCAGCCAGTACCGCAACTCCTTGCGCTGCGGCTGTTCGCTGCGGCAGCGCATCAGCGCGGAGGACAGCAGCGGCTCCGCCTGGCCGTACATCTCGAGCCGGACCCGGGCCATCCCGCCGAACAACCCGGCCTCGATGCCCAGGAGTTGGTCGTTCAGCAGTGGATCGGTGTGCCGGACCAGCTGCTCCCAGTCCTTGACCAGATAGGCGCGGCAGGCGTGCAGGAAGCGGACCTGGTGGTCGGTGTCGACGGGCGGCAGTCCGGCCAACGCGCGGTCCAGTTCGGGCACATGGCGGCCGTCCAGCCAGTGCGAGGCATGCGCGAGCAGCAGATCGCGCGGGCTCTCCAGCACGGGCTGGACCCACCAGCCGAGCCAGTACCAGGAGTTGAGCGTACGGCGGTGTCTGGTGCGCTGTTCCCCGAAGCGTTCCCGGTGCCGGTACATCCGCAGCAGCGCGGTCGTCGTGTCGACGCGCAGCGCGTGCAGTCCGAGCCAGCCGTCGGCCATCCCGGGATCCATCCGTACCGCGGTGCGGAACTCCTCCTCCGCCTGCGGATAAGCGCCCATCGTGTAGGCGTCCACGCCTCGCAGCCACGCGAGGTCGGCCGGGGCCTCGGGGCCCTGCGTGCCGAAGTCCATCACGTCCCCCCACAAACCGTGCCCCCGTTGATTCGCCGCCGGGCCGGCGCCCGTCGGCAGTCTGGGTCGAACCGCTGTGCCGCGGACGGGAGTTGCCGTGGTGCGCGAAGCAGCCGTCCGTTGGTCGCACCCTGGGCATCGTACCTGCGGGGCAGTCGCCCTTCGAAGGGTGCCGCACAGGCCGTTTGGCGAGGTGGGAGCAGATGGGGCGCACTCGGGACGGTGACCCAGGGTGAGCAAATCACGGCTCGTAGCGGCCGGAAAAGCGGCTGAGAGCAGAACGAAGCCCCCGATCACGGGGGAACAACCGGGGGCTTCGCGACTCTGGGCGGCTCCGAACGGCCGCACATCCAGAACGTAAGACCTGTACGGCCCCTGGGTCAAGCCGAGTTGAGGCACTCAGACAAGTTCGAGCATGACGGTCTTCACAAGTTCAGCACACTGCGGGCGGTTCGTCACCGTGGGTGATTTCGTGGTCCGGTCCAATCGTCCCGGAGGGCCCCGGCAGCACCTCGTACCCCTTCGGCAACTGCCGTACCAGGAAGTTTGCGTGCGGTCGCGAAGGGTCCTCGGCGAAGTGTTCGCGCTCCGCCTCGACCCACCCGTCCCAGAAGTCCCGTTGCTCACTCCCGTCCCGCAGCCGTCCCCGTGCCCAGGACTCGTCCCGGGGCAGCTCCATCCACAGCAGCCGCGCGAGGAACGGCCGTACCGCCCGGCGTCCGGCGCCGACACCCTCGATCAGGACCACGGGTGCGGGCGGCAGAGCGCGGGGTGTGCCGAAGCGCCGGGTGTGCCAGTCGTAGGGGGTGTAGTGGGCGGTCCGGCCGTGGCCGAGCGGGGTGATCACCTGGCTCAGCAGCCGGTCGGTCCAGCCGAACAGCTCGTCGTGGGTGGCGAGGTCGTCCAGGTGCAGCACGGGCGCCCCGCCCAGGGCCGCGGCCAGCCGCCCGGCGAACGTGGACTTCCCGGACCCCGCGTGCCCGTCGACACCGACGAGCCGGACCGGGCCACAGGACGGGGGAAGGAGGCGGAGTCGGCGGGCGAGGTCGTGCATGACTGGTCCCGGGAGGTCGTGGGTGATGCCGCAGGTCGCCGGGACAGTCTAGGGAGCGGTCGCTCCCACCCCAGGTCATGCCAGTGGTCGATACCAATATTGGTGAGTGTGGCGAGGTTCGAAGTGCTGGCAGCGGGGAGCCGTGTGTGCCCATAGTGGGCGCACATCCGTCCATTCGATTTGTCCCGACTCGGAACACCCGGGGGTCTTCCGCCCATGAGCAGAGCCGAACAACCGTCCCGCCGAGCCGTCCTGGCCGCCGCGGTCGCCGCCGCCGTGGTGAGCGGGGCCGGCCCCGCCGCCGCCGACGCAGACGCAACCGACTCGGACCAGGCCCCGACCCTGGTCGACTACCACGCGTGGACCACCTACGACGACTGGTGCGGCGGTAGCGCCAAGGGCACCCGGGCCGTCCCGGGCACCCGCCCCGGCCTCGTCATCGGCACCGCCCTCGGCAGCGTCGACTACACGGACCCGCACACCGGCAGGACCGCGAGCTGGGAGTACGCGACCTGGACGTCCCCCGTCCACGGACTCTCCGTCCCCGCGACGGAGGCCATCGCCTCCTGGAACGCGCACACCCCCGCCGGCACCTGGATCCAGGTCGAACTGCGCGGCACGTACTCCGACGGCACGGACACCCCCTGGTACGTGATGGGCCGCTGGGCAGCCGGGGACCAGGACATCAGGCGGACCTCCGTCGACGACCAGAAGGACGGCAGGTCGGCCGTCTGGACGGACACCTTCGCGATCGACGACGCGACCACGGGCCTGCGCCTCGTGTCGTACCGACTGCGCCTGACCCTCTACCGCAAGCCGGGCACCGAGCTCACCCCCACCGTGTGGCGGCTCGGCGCGATGGGCTCGGACGTCCCGGACCGCTTCACCGTCCCGGCCTCGACGCCCGGCCTCGCCGGGGAGCTGATCGTCCCGCGCTACTCGCAGGAGATCCACACCGGCCAGTACCCCGAGTACGACAACGGCGGCGAGGCCTGGTGCAGCCCCACCTCCTCGCAGATGATCATCGAGTACTGGGGCGGCCGGCTCACCCCGGAGCAACTGGCCTGGGTCGACCCGAGCTACGCGGACCCGCAGGTCGACAACGCGGCCCGCTTCACCTACGACTACCAGTACAACGGCTGCGGCAACTGGCCGTTCAACGCGGCCTACGCGGCGACGTACCGGGACCTGCAAGGCGTGGTCACCCGGCTCGGCTCGCTCACCGACCTGGAGACGCTGATCGCGGCGGGCATCCCGGCCATAACGTCCCAGTCCTTCCTCAGCAGCGAGCTGACCGGCGCGGGGTACGGCACGGCCGGCCATCTGATGACCGTGATCGGCTTCACCGCCGCCGGGGACGTGATCGCCAACGACCCCAACTCGCCCAGCGATCCGGCCGTCCGCCGCGTCTACAAGCGCCGCGAGTTCGAGAACATCTGGCTGCGCACCAAGCGGTACAACGCCTCCGGCAACCTCTCCTCCGGTACCGGCGGCGTCTGTTACCTCTACTTCCCGGCGCGGCCGACCGCCCGCCAGCGCACCGCACTCGCGGCGGTGGGCGTGCGCTGATCACGGGGCTGTGACCAAGGTCTCCGGCCCGGAAGGCGATATGGATGGCAAGGTGGACAGAACGGGGGAGTCCACCGCACATCCGACCTCTGTGAGCCACCATGACCGCACAATCGGCCGGCGCCGTCCGCGCCCGCACCCGCACCGGCGGCCCCAAGGGCGACGGCCCGAAGATCGTCGAACACGTCATGGGCTGGACCCTCGTCGTGGTGATCGCGATGCTCGTGACTCAAATCGGACTGCTGTGACCTGACGCATACTTGACCTGCCATACTGCGGTTGACCAAGCCCAGTTGGAGAGCCAGAGTCGAAATTGGAAATCAGTCAGCAGCGTGACGTCGCGCGTCCACGGGCGCGCGGTACCGAGCGTTCCCTGGCGCGCCGCGCCGAACTCATCGCCATTGGCCGGAAGTTGTTCGCCGACACGTCCTACGACGCGCTGTCCATGGACGACATCGCGCGGCAGGCCCATGTCGCCAAGGGGCTGATCTACTACTACTTCCAGTCCAAGCGCGGCTACTACCTGGCGATCATCAACGACTCCGTCGCCGACCTGGTCACCTTCGCGGCGAGCGGCTACGAACTGCCCCAACTGGACCGCGTACAGCGCACGATGGACAGCTATCTCCGCTGGGCCGAGCACAACCAGGCCGCCTACCGGACCATCGTCAGCGGTGGCGTCGGCTTCGACACCGAGGTGCACGCCATCCGCGACGGCGTCCGCGCCGCCATCGTCGAGACCATCGCCGCCGGGGCGTACGGCCGCAGCGACATCTCCCGCCTCGCACGCATGGGCCTGTTCGGCTGGGTGTGCAGCGTCGAGGGCGCGACCCTGGAGTGGATCAGCGGGCCCGACCTGTCCCGCGAGACGATGCGCGAGCTCCTCGTGAAGACCCTCGGCGGCACCCTGCGCGCCATCGAGGAACTGGACCCGACGTATCCGGCGCCGGCCCCGGCCCGCCGGGACGGCTGAGCGGGCGCTCCCGGCCCGTTCCGGACGACCGGGTTATTCTCGAAGTAAGCGGTCGTTAACTGGTGACGGCAGACCTCCGATCGGGCATACTCACAGCGCAGAGCCGCTGGTCAGCCGCTTCCGAGACCCGGAAGTGGGAGCAGCGGCCGTACCCGTGCGATATCCGGCGCAGGCGCCTCGACCCCAGGCGTACGCCCGCCGATGTCCCGACAGGGAGGAGAGCGTCGCCATGCCCGACCGCGCCCCGCAGCCGGTGGACCGGCAACTGCCCACGGACGAGGCCCGGGATCTGATCTCGCTGGTCCGCGACATCGCGCAGCGCGAGATCGCCCCGAGGGCGGCCGAGGAAGAGGACGCCGGACGCTTCCCGCGCGAGGTCTTCACCCTGCTCTCCGAGTCCGGACTGCTCGGCCTGCCCTACGACTCCGAGTACGGCGGCGGCGACCAGCCGTACGAGGTCTACCTCCAGGTGCTCGAAGAGCTCGCGGCGGCCCGACTCACCGTCGGCCTAGGCGTCAGCGTCCACTCCCTGTCCTGCCACGCGCTGGCCAACTACGGCACCAAGCAGCAGCAGGTCGAGTACCTGCCCGCGATGCTCGGTGGCGGACTGCTGGGCGCCTACTGCCTGTCCGAGCCGTCCTCCGGTTCCGACGCGGCGTCCCTGCGCACGAAGGCGGTCAGGGACGGTGGGGGCCCCTCCCGCTCGAGCGGAGCCGAGAGTGGGGGAGACTGGGTGATCGACGGCACCAAGGCCTGGATCACCCACGGCGGCATCGCCGACTTCTACACGGTCATGGCCCGCACCGGCGAGGACGGCGCGCGCGGGATCAGCGCCTTCCTGGTGCCCGGTGACGCGCCGGGTCTGAGCGGCGCGGTGCCGGAGAAGAAGATGGGCATGAAGGGCTCGCCCACCGCCCAGGTCCACTTCGACGGCGTCCGGGTCTCCGACGAGCGGCGCCTCGGCGAGGAGGGCCAGGGCTTCGCGATCGCCCTGTCCGCGCTGGACTCCGGGCGGCTCGGTATCGCGGCCTGCGCGATCGGCCTGGCGCAGGCGGCACTCGACGAGGCGGTGGCGTACGCGACCGGACGGCAGCAGTTCGGGCGGCCGATCTCCGACTTCCAGGGGCTGCGCTTCATGCTCGCCGACATGGCCACCCAGATCGAGGCGGGCCGGGCGCTGTACCTCGCGGCGGCCCGGCTGCGCGACGCGGGCCGGCCGTTCGCCAAACAGGCCGCCATGGCCAAGCTGCACTGCACCGACACCGCGATGAAGGCCACCGTCGACGCCGTCCAGGTGCTCGGCGGATACGGCTACACCGCGGACTTCCCGGTCGAGCGCTACATGCGCGAGGCCAAGGTCCTGCAGATCGTCGAGGGCACCAACCAGATCCAGCGCATGGTCATCGCCCGCCACCTAGCGGGTCCCGAAGTCCACCGAACCGGCTGAGTCCGACCGGCGGCGCCGCCAGCCGCACCCACTCCGGGTCGTGCCGCCCCGGCAGGGTGCGGCCCCGGTCGGCCCAAGTCCGCATGAGATCACGGTAGATGGGCGGATCCTGCGGCTGCGGCGGCGCCAGCGGAACCGATTCTGCGGGCGCCGGGACGTAGATACGGCGCCGACGCCCGGTCGGCGCATATGTAGGGGTCATACCAGGGCAACGTAAGAGCCCGCGGGCAGGTCACCGGCGCGGGAAATCGAGCGTGAGTTCACCGGCGTACGGCTCCCGCCCCTGGCTACCGCACGCTACCTGACGTACCGTCACCTCCACTGTCCCCAGGGGAGGTTAGCCGTGGCAGACGACCGTCCCGTGCCCCTCGACGAGTACCCCGTGCACCAGGTCCCCCTGTCGATGAAGCACGTCGCGACCGGCGACCGGAACGCCTACGACCGCTGCATCTTCCACGTCCTCGACCACGAGGGCCGCGCCCTGCTCATCCTCGGCCTCGGCGTCTACCCCAACGTCGGCGTGATCGACGCCTACGCCACCCTCCGTACCGGCGACACCCTGCACGCCGTCCGCGCCTCGGACGCCCTCGGCGACGACCGCATGCACCTCGCGGTCGGCCCGCTGCGCATCGAGGTCGAGGAGCCACTGCGCCGACTGCGCCTGCGCTGCGACGACAACTCCCTCTCGTACGACCTGTCGTGGAACGCCGAGTTCCCCGCGCTCTGGGAACCCCACCACGTGCAGTACCGCGGCGACCGGCTCACCCTCGAAGGGCGCCGTTTCGTCCAGGCGGGCGGCGTGGAGGGCGTGATCCGCGCCGGCGGCGAGGAGTTCAGGGTCACCGCCGACGGCTGGACCGGTACCCGTGACCGCAGTTGGGGCGTGCGCCCCATCCCCGGCGAGGAGGGCGGCCGGCTCGCCGCGGACCATCCGACCGAGGGCTTCCACTGGATCTGGTGCCCGGTCCGCTTCGAGGACCGCTTCCTCATGGTGATCGTCCAGGAGGACGCCGACGGCCACCGCACCCTGAACGAGGCCACCGTCGTCCGCCCAGGCCACCGCGACCGCCAACTCGGCTGGCCCCAGGCCGAGATCACCTACCGCCCCGGCACCCGCCACCCCGAGCGCGCCCTCGTCCACCTCGGGGACACCCGCAAACCGCAGGAACTCGAGGTCGAGATCCTGACCTCCTCGCCCCTGGCCGTCGGCGCCGGCTACCCACCCGCCGACGACTGGCAGCACGGCACCTGGCGAGGCCGCGCCTGGACCGACGCGCGCACCTACGACTTGACCCGACCGGCCCCGCTCGCCGCCTACGGAGTCACCGACCACGCGGCCCGCTTCCGCCTCGACGGTCAGGTGGGCCACGGCATCTTCGAGCACGGCTCCTTCGGCCGCCACGACCCGAGCGGCTTCACCGGCTTCGACTCGGTTGCGCCGTAGGGGAGTTGACACATGGCCACAGCACCGCGCCCGCGCACGACCACCCGCGACCCCGAGGAACTCGCCCACCGCCTCACCGCCTGGCTCGACACTCGCCTGCCCGGCGCCAAGGCCGTCGACATCCGGGTCCCCGCGTCGAACGGCATGTCCAGCGAGACCCTGCTCTTCGACATCGAACACCCCGAACCACCCCTGCGCGCCTGCGCGTTGAGACTCGCGGCCGACCCGGCGGCGTACACCGTCTTCCCGGTCTACGACCTGCCGCGCCAGTTCCGCACCATGCGCCTGGTCGCCGACCGCACGGACCTCCCGGTGCCGGAAGTCCGCTGGCTGGAGGAGGATCCGGGCCCGCTCGGCGCCCCGTTCTTCGTGATGGAACGGGTGGAGGGTCGCGTACCGCCGGACGTCATGCCCTATACGTACGAGGGCAATTGGCTGCACGCGGCGACCGACGCGGAGCGGGAGCATCTGGAGGCCGCCTCGGTCGCGCTCATCGCTCATCTGCACGACCAAGTCCCGCCCACCGAGGCCGAGTTCCTCGCACTCCCCGGCGACGGCGACGCCCTGAGCCGGCACGTCGCGTTCCAACGCGCCTACTACGAATGGGTGGTTGACGGACTCGCCCGCTCACCCCTCATCGAGAGCGCCTTCGACCGGCTCACGGAACTCTGGCCGGCCGACCCCGGCGAGACGGTCCTCAACTGGGGCGACGCGCGCATCGGGAACGTCGTCTACGACGGCTTCGACCCCGTCGCCGTCCTCGACTGGGAGATGGCGGCACCGGCCCCGCGCGAGGTGGACCTCGGCTGGACCGTCTATCTGCACCGCTTCTTCCAGGACCTCACGGCCGCCTTCGGCCAGGCGGGCCTGCCGGAGTTCTTCCGCCGGGACCGGGTGGAGGCCCGGTACGCCGAACTCACCGGCCACACCCCGCGCGACATGGACTTCTACACCCTGTACGCGGCGCTGCGGCACGCGATCGTGATGCTGCGCATCGCCTACCGACAGGTGCACTTCGGGGAGAGCGCCGTCCCGGCGGACCCGGACACACTGATCCTGCACCACGGCAGCCTGCGGGCCATGGTGCAGGGCAGCTACTGGGGTTGAGCGAGAGCGCTCAGGCGGCGCGGCGCATGTCGGGCACCCGCATCGGACGCGAGCTGGGGCCACCGACGTGCGAGAAGGGCTGCGTGCGCCAGTCGAGGCCCTGAGGGAGCGTCAACAGCAGCGCGGTGTCCTGCTCCTGGAGCTCCATGGTCTCGTCGGCGGAGCGGGCGTCGGCCGCCTCGCGGCCCGTACCGGCGCAGACCGTCAGCCCGAACGGGTTCCACGGCGAGGCGCACAGCGCGTGCTCCGGCAGGACCTCCTCGTCCGCGAGGAGCGCGATGGGCTGCACGCAGTCCGGGCAGATCACCCGGTACATCTCGAAGGTGTCGTACTCGTCGAGTTCGTCGGCCTCGAAACCGTCCGGTTCGACGCCCTCCGGCTCGGACTCGACGACGAGCTGCGGCCGCTTGGGCGCGGTGCGTCCAGGGCGCTTAAGACTCTGCATGGGTTTCTCCCCCTACTGGGCTGGGCCGTGAAGGCGCTGCGGCCTCGACCACAGCAAGCACTTCCCGTCCGGTCTCCGCGGTAATCACGAGAACATCACGGAGACCGTTCGGGACCTGTGGCGTTCGTCACATGCCGCCCGCAGATGCCCGGGGCGGCGGTTTTGTCCCCAGCTGACTCACAGACTGCGCTCCGCCACATCACGAACCGGGTATGACCTGCGCCGCTGAGGTATCGGAGGAGATCAGCGGCCATGTAAGTTCTTGCGCCATGGAGGAGCTGGACCGACAAATCGTGCAGCTGCTCGTCAAGGACGGGCGGATGAGCTACACAGACCTGGGCAAGGCCACGGGCCTGTCCACGTCGGCCGTGCACCAGCGGGTGCGCCGGCTGGAACAGCGTGGCGTCATCCGCGGGTATGCCGCGGTCGTCGACCCGGAGGCGGTGGGCCTGCCCATGACCGCCTTCATCTCGGTGAAACCGTTCGACCCCAGCGCCCCCGACGACATCGCGGACCGCCTCTCCGGAGTCCCCGAGATCGAGGCCTGCCACAGCGTCGCGGGCGACGAGAACTACATCCTCAAGGTGCGGGTCTCCACGCCGCACGAACTGGAGGAACTGCTCGCCCGGCTGCGTGGCCTGGCCGGCGTCTCGACCCGCACCACGGTGGTCCTCTCGACGCCGTACGAGGCCCGCCCGCCGCGCATCTGACCGACCTGCGTGCGGGGTCGCGCCGGTGAGGCGCGAGACTGTTCCCCATGAGTGAGCGCACCCCCGAACCGGCCACCGTCCTGCTCCGCCGCGGCGAAGTCCACAGCCCCGCCGACCCGTTCGCGACCGCGATGGTCGTCGAACGCGGCCAGGTCGCCTGGGTCGGCTCCGAGGGCGCCGCCGACGCCTTCGCGGAAGGGGTCGACGAGGTGGTCGACCTGGACGGCGCGCTGGTCACCCCGGCGTTCACCGACGCACATGTGCACACCACCGCCACCGGCCTCGCGCTCACCGGCCTCGACCTCTCCGACGCGCCCTCCCTGGAGACGGCCCTGTCCCTCGTCCGGGACTTCGCCGCCGCCCGCCCCGCCGACCGCGTCCTGCTCGGCCACGGCTGGGACGCGGCCCGCTGGCCCGGGGGCCGCCCGCCGACCCGCGCCGAACTCGACGCGGCGACCGGCGGACGCCCGCTCTACCTCTCCCGCATCGACGTCCACTCCGCGGTCGTCACGACCGCCCTGCTCGACCTGGTCCCCGGCTTCGACGCGCCGGACGGCCCCCTCACCGCCGACGCCCACCACGCCGTCCGCGCCACCGCACTCGCCGCCATCACCCCGGAACAGCGCGTCGAGGCCCAGCGCACCGCCCTCGCCCACGCGGCCTCCCTGGGCGTCGGCTCGGTCCACGAGTGCGCAGGGCCCGACATCTCCTCGGAGGACGACTTCAGGGGCCTGCTGCGGCTCGCCGCCGAGGAGCCCGGGCCGCGCGTCGTCGGCTACTGGGCCGAGCAGGACGTGGCGAAGGCGCGGGAGCTGGGCGCCGTAGGAGCGGCCGGGGACCTCTTCGTCGACGGTTCCATCGGCTCGCACACCGCCTGTCTGCACGAGCCGTATTCCGACGCCGGGCACACCGGGATCGCCTACCTCGACGCGGACGCCGTCGCCGCCCATGTCGTGGCCTGCACCGAGGCGGGCCTCCAGGCAGGCTTCCACGCCATCGGGGACGCCGCCGTGACCGCCGTCGTCCAGGGTGTCCGCGCGGCCGCCGAGAAGGTCGGCCTGGCCCGCGTCCGCGCCGCCCGGCACCGCGTCGAACACGCCGAGCTGCTCACCCCGGAGACCATCGCCGCCTTCGCCGAACTGGGCCTGACCGCCTCCGTGCAGCCCGCCTTCGACGCGCTGTGGGGCGGCGAGGAGGGCATGTACGCCCAGCGCCTGGGCGTTGAGCGGGCCCGCGCCCTGAACCCCTTCGCGGCCCTGCTCCGGGCCGGCGTGCCGCTCGCTTTCGGTTCCGACAGCCCGGTCACCCCGGTCGACCCCTGGGGCACGGTCCGCGCCGCCGCGTTCCATCAAACGGCTGAACACCGCGTCTCCGCACGGGCCGCGTTCACCGCACATACGCGGGGCGGCTGGCGGGCCGTAGGACGGGACGACGCGGGTGTTCTGGTCCCCGGCGCGCCCGCCGACTACGCCGTTTGGCGGACCGACGCCCTGGTGGTGCAGGCGCCCGACGACCGGGTCGCGCGCTGGTCGACTGACCCGCGCTCCGGCACACCCGGACTGCCCGACCTGACGCCGGGGGGCGACCTACCGGTCTGTCTGCGCACCGTCGTGGGCGGACGGACGGTGTTCGTACGGCCGGGCGAGTGATCTCCCGGGGTGGCGCGCCCCCGATCCGCGCCCGCCGCCGCGTCGCGCGACCTGCGTATCCTCTGCCCTGACCAGCCATTTGAGGGAGAAAGCGCAGATCAGACGGCTGTTGACAGGCGGGCGCAGGGGGCCGGTAGGTTCGTCCGAGTCCACCACCGGACGCCCGACCGGGGAACCTCCGAACAATCGCCGAAGCGCCGCTGGGTCAGGGACGGTGTGCCGCACCGGGGCACCGCCACTGGGAGCCAGGCTCAGCGCCCGCGCCACGGCGAGGGAACGTTCCGGCCGGTCGGCTGGTGTGACCCGGGTGGGGCCCGGACGTCCAGTAGACAACGGCTTTGGTCGACCCGCAGCCGGCGGGTCCCAGGTCGGCCCGAAGGGCGCCGGGCCCCCATCCGCAGCACACCAGTGCCCAAAAAGCACAGTCTTACCCCGTTCTTGTCGAATCGACACCACCGTACGAACGACGTGGCACGTCATCCCAGGCGGCGGCCACTATGGTGGACGCCTGCGTACGGACATGAAGGGGCAGCAGTGAACGACGGCGACGGAGCCCTCGCGGCACAGGCCCAGGGGCGGAAGTTCGGCCCGCTCGGCACGGCCTTGGTGATCATTCCGACCTACAACGAGGCGGAGAACATCAAGTCCATCGTCGGGCGGGTGCGGAAGTCGGTCCCCGAGGCTCACGTGCTCGTGGCCGACGACAACAGCCCCGACGGCACGGGCAAGCTGGCCGACGAGCTGGCGGCCGAGGACGAACAGGTCCAGGTCCTGCACCGCAAGGGCAAGGAGGGCCTAGGCGCCGCATACCTCGCGGGCTTCCGCTGGGGCATCGACAACGGCTACGGCGTCCTCGTCGAGATGGACGCCGACGGCTCCCACCGGCCCGAGGAGCTGCCCCGGCTGCTCACCGCGCTCAAGGGCGCGGACCTGGTGCTCGGCTCCCGCTGGGTGCCCGGCGGCCGGGTGGTGAACTGGCCGAAGTCCCGCGAGTTCATCTCCCGCGGCGGCAGCCTCTACTCGCGCGTGGCGCTCGACCTGCCGCTGCGCGACATCACCGGCGGCTACCGGGCCTTCCGCCGCGAGACCCTCGAAGGCCTCGGCCTGGAGGACGTGGCCTCCCAGGGCTACTGCTTCCAGGTCGACCTGGCCCGCCGCGCCGTCAAGGCCGGCTACCACGTCGTCGAGGTGCCCATCACCTTCGTGGAGCGCGAACACGGCGACTCCAAGATGAGCCGCGACATCCTCGTCGAGGCACTGTGGCGGGTCACCACCTGGGGCGTGGGGGAGCGGGTCGGCAAGCTCCGCGGCCGGGGCAGGCCCGGGGGGAAGCCCTCACAGCCGTAGCCCCGCAACCCCACAGGCCTCGTTGATCGTCCCCTTATCCCGCACTGAGCCGGGCCCAGGCACACTGGACGTATGACGACTGGCGCATCCACCCCTTCCTCCGCCGCCCGGCCCCCGCGTTCCCGGCTGCGTACGTTCCTGCCGCTGGGCATCGCGGCCTGGCTGGTGCTGGAGATCTGGCTGCTGACCGTGGTGGCGGGCGCGTCGAGCGGTCTTACGGTCTTCCTGCTGCTGCTCGCAGGGTTCGTGCTCGGCGCGGTGGTGATCAAGCGCGCGGGTCGGCGGGCCTTCCAGAACCTGAGCCAGGCCGTGCAGCAGGGCACCGCCCCGGCCAGCGGCGGTGGCAGCGGCCTGATGATGCTCGGTGGGCTGCTGCTGATGATCCCTGGGCTGATCTCGGACGCGGTGGGGCTGCTCCTGCTGATCCCGCCGGTCCAGCAGGCGCTGGGGCGCTACGCGGAGCGCACGGTCGAGCGGAAGCTGCGCAAGGCCGCCCCCGGCACCCTCGGTGACGCCTTCCAGCAGGCCCGGATCCACCGCCCGGACGGCAAGGTCGTCCAGGGCGAGGTCATCCGGGACGAGCCCGGCGGTGACGCCCCGCAGGCCCCGCGCCCGCCGCTCACCCACTGATATCCGGGCAGGCACCGACAGTCACCTGGGCAGGCAAAAGCGCGGGCGCCGTACATGTTCGTACGGCGCCCGCGCTTACTTGCTTGTGCCACTTGCGTGTGCGGTAGAACCGCTCCACACCCTCGGGACTAGGCCGACTTGCGGCTGTCCCTCGGGTGAACCGCGATATTCATCGCGCCGGAACGGAGAACGGCAAGACGCTCCTCGAGGACCTCTTCGAGTTCCTCGCGGGTGCGCCGTTCCATCAGCATGTCCCAGTGGGTACGCGCGGGCTTGGCCTTCTTTTCCTCAGGGCCGTCGCCGTCGACCAGGAGTGCCTGGGCCCCGCAGACCTTGCACTCCCACTCCGGCGGAATCTCCGCCTCGACCGAGAAGGGCATCTCAAAGCGATGTCCCTTCTCGCATGCGTACTCCACGGCCTGGCGTGGTGCCAGGTCGATACCGCGGTCCGTCTCGTAGCTGGTCACCACGAGGCGCGTGCCGCGAAGAGCTCGCTCACTCATGAATCGTGCCTCCCGGGCTTGTCGCCCACAGGACAGGTGTCGCTGTCGTCGTCATCCGGTCAACGTCCGGTCGGCGGTAAAGATTCCCGTACGGGGTCATGCGTCGCCGTCGTAGCCGCCCCTTGTTGTACCCACCAGCGCCCGGTTTGTCACATCTACTAGCAGATGTCACCTAGCGATTCGTCATCTTTGACGCGCAGTAACGGTACGCCAGGCAGGCCAAACGCGTACACTACCGCCCTTTCGCCTCCAGCGCTAAATCCTCTCGGGAAGAGGATTCCCCGCGTCGCCGATCGCCCGTGCCACCGGAACCCGTGCGAGCAGCACGAATCCCACGATGAAGAAGGCCACCAGGGAGATGATCGCGTCCCGGTAACTTCCGGTCAGCTGGTACGTCACCCCGAACAGAAGTGGGCCCAGCCAGCTCATGCCCCGATCGCTCATCTCGTACGCCGAGAAGTACTCGGCTTCCTTGCCGGGCGGCACCAGATGCGAGAACAGGGACCGGGACAGCGCCTGGCTGCCGCCCAGGACCAGGCCGATCCCGGCGGCCAGCACGAAGAACCAGACGGGCGCGCCGGCGGGCAGGAAGTACCCGGCGGCCAGCGTCACCGTCCACGCCACCAGCGAGCCGAGAATCGTCCGCTTGGCCCCGTAGGTCCGGGCGAGTCGCCCCATCCCGAGCGCGCCCGCCACCGCCAGCACCTGGACCATCAGCACGGCCGTGATGAGCGTCGACTGACTCAGGCCGAGCTCCTCGGAGCCGTACACGGATGCCTGGGAGATCACCGTCTGGATGCCGTCGTTGTAGATCAGGTAGGCGAACAGGAAGGACAGGGTGAGCGGTTTGCCGCGCATGTCCCCAACCGTCGCCGCCAACTGCCGCCAGCCCTGCGCCATCGGCGCCTCGGACGTCGTACGGCCCCGGTCGCGCAGCCGTTTCAGCGGTACGAGGGTGAAGGCGCCCCACCAGATGCCGGCCGAGGCGAGACAGATGCGGACGGCCATCGACTCGGACAGGCCGAAGGAGTCGTGGGCGGTGAACAGGATCAGGTTCGCGACCAGGATCAGGGAGCCGGCCGCGTAGCCGAAGGCCCAGCCGCGCGAGGAGACCGCGTCGCGTTCCTCGGGCGGGGCGATCTGCGGAAGGTAGGAGTTGTAGACGACCATCGACACGGCCACCGACGAGTTCGCGACGATCAGCAGGAAGCCGCCCAGGAGATAGCGGTCGCCGTCCAGGAAGAACAGGCCCGTGGTGGCGGTCGCGCCCACATAGGCGGCGAGCGCCAGGAGGGGTTTCTTGCGCCCCGTGCGGTCGGCCGCCGCGCCCGCCAGCGGCATGACGAGGATCGACACGATCACGGACGCGGAGACGGTGTAGGCGAAGAAGGAGCCCGCCCGGACCGGTACCCCCAGGGGATGCACGAACCCGTCCGGATCGGCCGCCGACTTGGCGACCGAGGTCAGATAGGGGCCCAGGAACACGGTGAGCACGCTCGTCGAGTAGACGGAGCAGGCCCAGTCGTAGAAGTACCAGCCGCGCTGTTCGCGCCGCCGCTCGGCTGCCTCCGGTGACCGCAGGGTGTCGGTACCCACCCGTGCCCTCGCTTCCCCGTGCACGCGTCGGCTCCGGGGCTCAGGCCCAGACGCCCCGCTCCACCATGACCTCGCGCAGTGTGTCGATGTGATCGGTCATGATGCCATCCACGCCCAGGTCAAGGAGCCGGTGCATACGATCGGCCTCGTTGATGGTCCACACGTGGACCTGCACCCCGCGCGCGTGGGCCGCGTTCACGAAGCGCCGGTCGACCACGGGGATGCCCGACTGCTCCTCGGGCACCTGCGCGGCGACAGCCGAACGGCGCACCGGGAGCGGCGCGCCCCACGACCGCAGCCGCAGATTCAGCACCCCGCGCGTGCCGAACGACGTGGCCAGGCGCGGCCCGGCCAGGTGCTGGGCGCGGACCACGCGCTTCTCGGAGAAGGAGCCGACGCAGACGCGGTTCCAGGAGTCGGTGCGCTCCAGCAGCTCCAGGAGAGGGTGCAGTGCCGGCTCCGCCTTGATGTCGACGTTCCAGCGCACCTCGGGGAAGGTCTCCAGCAGCTCCTCGAAGAGGGGCACCGGTTCTTTGCCCGCCACGCGCGCCTGACTCACGTCGGACCAGAAGAGGTCCGCGATCCGGCCCGCGCCGTCGGTCACCCGGTCCAGGGTCTCGTCGTGGAAGGCGACGAGCTTCCCGTCCGCGGTGGCATGGACGTCGGTCTCGATGTACCGATAGCCCAGCTCGACCGCGCGCCGGAACTGGAACACCGTGTTCTCCAGGCCGTCCGCCGCGCCGCCCCGGTGGGCGAAGGGGATCGGACCGGGATGGTCGAGGTACGGATGACGTATGAGCGTGGTCACCCGGGCAGTATCGCCCGTTCCGGTGACCCGGTGGCTACGACCGTGCTGCCACTGGATGCCGAGGGGGCGGCGAAGACGCGAAGGAAGAACTGGGCGAGTGGGCCGATCGCCAGGGCGTAGAGCAGCGTGCCGACGCCGACCGTGCCGCCGAGCGCGAAGCCGGTGGCCACGACGGCGACCTCGATCCCCGTGCGGATCAGGCGGATCGACCGGCCGGTGAGCTTGTGCAGCCCGGTCATCAGCCCGTCGCGCGGGCCCGGCCCGAAGCTCGCGGAGATGTACAGCCCGGTGGCGACCCCGTTGAGCAGGACGCCGGCCAGCAGCAGCGGAATCCGTACGGCCAGGCCGTGCGCGTCCGGGAGCAGGGCGAGGGTGCCGTCCATGGCCAGACCGACCACGAACACGTTGGACACCGTCCCGAGGCCGGGGCGCTGGCGCAGCGGGATCCACAGGAGCAGGACCGCCGCGCCCACGATGATCGAGACGACGCCGATCGTCAGGCCGGTCAGTTCGGCGAGGCCCTGGTGCAGCACGTTCCAGGGCTCAAGGCCCAGGCCGGAGACCACGAGGAGCGCCGAGCTGGCGCCGTACAGCGCGAGTCCGACGTAGAGCTGGACCAACCGTCGGCCGAGACGGTTCCGCGTGGATGTCCCGAGACGGTTCCGCGTGGACAAGAGGTGCCCCCTGGTGGTGGTAGTGGCCTGACGCATGACACTCTGTGGCTTGAGAACAGACGTCATCCATGGCCAATTCCGGGAAGGTGGACTGGTTTCCATGGCGCAGTGGACCTCGGCGATGGGCGCCGCGCAGCTGGCCCGGCTGCTCAACTCCCAGCAGGACCGCCCGGCCGGGCCCGGCACCCGCCGGCCGCCCGCCTACCGGGCCCTCGCGGACGGCATCCGCCTCCTCGTGCTGGAGGGGCGCGTCCCGGTGGCCGCGCGGCTGCCCGCCGAGCGGGAGCTGGCGCTCGCGCTGTCCGTCAGCCGCACCACGGTCGCCGCCGCCTACGAGGCGCTGCGCGCCGAAGGATTCCTGGAGTCCCGGCGCGGGGCCGGCAGCTGGACCGCCGTACCGGCCGGAAACCCGCTCCCCGCGCGCGGGCTGGAGCCGTTGCCCCCGGAGGCCCTCGGTTCGGTGATCGACCTGGGTTGCGCCTCGCTGCCCGCGCCCGAGCCGTGGCTCACCCGGGCCGTGCAGGGCGCCCTGGAGGAGCTGCCGCCGTACGCCCACACGCACGGCGACTACCCGGCCGGGCTGCCCGCGCTGCGCGCGATGATCGCCGAGCGGTACACCCTGCGCGGGATCCCGACCATGCCCGAGCAGATCATGGTGACGACGGGTGCGATGGGTGCCATCGACGCCATCTGTCATCTCTTCGCGGGGCGCGGCGAGCGGGTCGCCGTCGAGTCGCCGTCCTACGCCAACATCCTCCAGCTGATGCGGGAGGCGGGCGCCCGGCTGGTTCCCGTGGCGATGGCCGAGGGGCTGACCGGCTGGGACCTGGACCGCTGGCGGCAGGTGCTGCGGGACGCGGCGCCCCGGCTCGCGTACGTCGTCGCCGACTTCCACAACCCGACCGGCGCCCTCGCCGACGACGACCAGCGGCGGCAGCTCGTGGACGCGGCCCGCTCGGCCGGCACCGTGCTCGTCGCCGACGAGACCATGACTGAGCTGTGGCTGGACGACGACGTCGAAATGCCGCGCCCTGTCTGCGGGTTCGACCCGGCCGGTTCGACCGTCATCACCGTCGGTTCGGCCAGCAAGGCCTTCTGGGCCGGCATGCGCATCGGCTGGGTGCGCGCGGCCCCCGATGTCATCCGCAGCCTGGTCGCGGCCCGCGCCTACGCCGACCTCGGCACCCCGGTGCTGGAACAGCTCGCCGTCAACTGGCTGTTCAGCACCGGCGGTTGGGAGCAGGCCGTCGACATCCGGCGTGCCCAGGCCCGCGAGAACCGGGACGCGCTGGTCGCGGCGGTACGGCGGGAGCTGCCCGGCTGGGAGTTCGAGGTGCCGAAGGGCGGGCTCACGCTGTGGGTGCGCACGGGTGGGCTGTCGGGTTCCCGGCTCGCGGAGATGGGGGAGCGCGTGGGGCTACGGGTGCCGTCCGGGCCGCGCTTCGGCGTGGACGGGGCCTTCGAGGGTTATGTGCGGCTGCCGTTCACCGTGGGCGGCGCGGTGGCCGAGGAGGCGGCGGCCCGGCTGGCCGCAGCGGCCCGTCTGGTGGAGAACGGGGCCGCCGGAGGCGGCGCCGAGTCGCCGCGGACGTTCGTGGCGTAGCCGCGTGGCTCGGTGCGGGCGACTCCCGGCCGCCCGCACCGAACGGCGGTTTTACGAAGACTCCGCCACAGCGGCTTCCACCGCCGCTTCCGCGGGCAGCGCCTCGGTCGGCATCGTCTCCGCCGCGTCCGCCGGTGTCGTACGCGGCGGGAGCAGGGCCAGCACCGCCTGGCGGTCCGCGTCGCTCGTCGCGTCGTCGTACGGGTCCGGGGTCGCCGGGACCTGGAGGCGGTGCACCGGGCCGCTGCCGAGGCGGGCGTAGCCGCGGCCTGGCGGCACCTGGGCGATCGGCGTCGTGTGCGGGGGAGCGCCGAGGACCGCCTCCAGCTGGGCGGCCGTGGCGGGGCCGAGGACGACCCGCGCGCGGGTGTGCTGCCGTACGGCGTCGCTCAGGGTGTCCGCGCTGTCGAACTGGTCGGCCACCACCACCGTCACATGGGCCGCGCGGCCGTGCCGCAGGGGTACCTGGAGCAGGGACTGCGGGTCCTGGCGGCCGTCGGCCGCGGCGAGGTGGGCGAAGGCGCTCGGGCGGTCCAGGATGATCCACAGGGGGCGCCTGGTGTCGTCCGGCGCCGGGTGGCCCGACTGGCGTGCGTGGTTGGCCGCGATCAGCCGGCGTTCGGTCTCCTGAGAGGCCCATTCCAGGCTGGCCAGGGTGCCGGTCAGCCCGCACTCCACGGCGAGGACGCCGTCCCGGCCGGTGAGGCACGCGTACTCGCCGGTGCCGCCGCCCTCCACGATCAGGACGTCGCCGTACTGGAGGGCCTGGAGGGCGATGGAGCGCAGCAGGGTGGAGGTGCCGCTGCCGGGCTGGCCCATGACCAGCAGGTTCGGCTCGGTGGAGCGCATGCCGGTGCGCCAGACGACCGGGGGGACGTCACGCTGCTCGGTGCCGTGGGTCAGCGGGAGCGTGCGGTGGACGTGCGTCGGGTCGGTGAAGCCGAGGACGGTCTCGCCGGGCGCGGTGACGAAGCGCTGGGCGGCGATGTCGGTGGGGAGCGGGGCGAGGACGCCGACGGTGAGCTGGTTGCCCTCCTCGTCCCATCCGAACTGGTACTCCCGGCCCCGGCCGGACTTCGCGGTGAGCAGTTGCTCGATCCGCGCGCGGGAGTCGGCCTCGCCGTCGGTGAAGTAGGCCGGGTAGCGGACGACCAGGTGGGTGATGCGGCCCGCGCCGTCGAACTCGTGGGCGGGGAAGGCCTTCTCCCAGTCTCCGCCGTGGGCGAACAGGGGCGAGGGGTCCTCGGCGGCCGAGAAGTAGGGCACCAGAGCCTCGTAGAGGGACTGCAGGCGCTGGGTCTGGGACTCGTCGGGCCCTTCGGGCGCCGGCGGGGTGCGGTCGCGGCCGTGCCATGCTGCCGCCGCCATCAGGACGATGACGGCGAGCAGCGGGCCGTACGGCACCAGTGCCACCACCAGGACCACCGAGGCCACCAGAAACAGCAGTGGTCCGCGCTTGTCCTTGGGGGTGTCGGCCCATCTGCGCCGCCCGGCGGATGCCAGCCGGCGCAGACCGCGAGTGATCGTGATCAGCGGATGGAGGACGTCGGTGGCGCTGTCGGCCGCCGTCCGGGCCAGCTCCCGGCTGCGGGCGATCTGTGCGCTGCCGTTGCTCAGGATGCGGGGGAGGGGGCGCCGGGCCACTGCTGTCTCCTGGTGGTGCGTACGGGTGGGTGCGTCAGAACTTGATGCCGCCGAGGAGGCTCGCCAGGCTCTCGCCGCCGGCCTTGATGCTCGGCGCGATGGCCGTGCTGGCCATGTAGAAGCCGAAGAGTGCGGCCACCAGGGCGTGCGAGGCCTTGAGGCCGTCCTTCTTGAAGAAGAGGAAGACGATGATGCCGAGAAGGACGACGCCTGACATGGACAGGATCATTTGAGCTCTCCTGGTTCGTGGGGACAGTCACCATGAGTTCTTCCAGGATCACAGGATGTATCCATACGATAAAAGGTGCAAGTGGGTGAATTTCGGCGGATTTCCCTCTGATGGCGGAGCGCATTCGGGCCGTCTGAGCAGGGGTTTCACCTGTGTCGGGCCCTGTGGTGATCTTTGCCTCGGAGGGCGCCGGTCATGTGTCGGCGGAGCCAGTACGCTGGCGATTCACCCGTACTAGTGAGAGGCGGTCAGGCCGATGAGTGAAGCCCCCGACCCCGAGGTCGTGGAGCTCGCGACCAAGATCTTCGATCTGGCCCGGCAGGGCGGGACCGAGGCGCTGGTGGCGTATGTGGACGCGGGCGTTCCGGCCAACCTCACCAATGACCGCGGTGACTCCCTGGTGATGCTCGCCGCCTACCACGGGCACGCCGATGCCGTACGGGCCCTGCTGGCGCGCGGAGCCGAGGCCGACCGGATCAACGACCGGGGGCAGACCCCGCTCGCCGGAGCCGTCTTCAAGGGCGAGCAGGAGGTGATCGAGGTCCTGCTGGCGGCCGGTGCCGATCCGGCCGCGGGCACGCCCTCGGCGCTCGACACGGCCCGGATGTTCGGCAAGGCCGAGCTGCTGGAGCTGTTCGGCGCGCACTGAAGTGTGGTCCGTCATTCACTGGGACGGGCCGTGTGACCAGGTACGACAAGGAAAACGGGGGAAAACGGGGGAAGGCAGCACGTGGCCGCCCGAAATTTCGGTCGCGGCAGCGAGAACTGCCGGGTCATCATGACGTCGTGATTCACGGACGCGATGGCCGGGCAGGTGTTGCCGCACCGCGCGGGCCGTGAGGGCCCGCCTGGGCCACCGACGAGAGGCAGAGGAAAATGGTCTACAGCAAGCAGGAAACGGCGGGCGCCCCGACGTGTTGTCACGCGGCCAGGTAGTGCACGTCCCCCGGTTGCGTCGACGCTTGATGTGAGGCTGTTTCCCATGTTCGATCCGGTCATAGCGCCCAGCGGTACGCTGCTCGGCCTGCTTCAGCGGGGCCGCGGCGACGGCACACTGCACGCGCTCACCGCACCCCGTGCCGAGGCACTGGCTGCGCTGAACCACTGTGTACTGCGCGACCCCCGCCACGACTGGCAGGTGGAGAACCGCTCCCTGTACTACGCCCGTCTGTACCTCGATCTGGGCGGCGACCTGGACGCCGTCGAGGCCCACCTCTTCGACACCGAGGACGTCCTCGACACCGAGGAGTCCCGCACGGGTCTCGCCCTCGCCGTCCTCGGGCACCTCGCCTCCTACGGCAGGCTGGACGCGCTCGCGCTGCTGCGCCGGTACGCGGCCTCCGGGACCAACTGGGCCTGGGCGCTCGACGAACTGGCGCTCAGGGACGACGACGCGGGCCTGCGCGCCCTCGCCGCCCCCGTGCTGGCCCGTTTCCCGGCCGATCCCGAGGGCGAGGCCGAACTGGCCACCGCCGTGCGCGACGCCTTCGAGCCCCGGCCCTGGCGGCTGTGGGCCGAGGACTCACGGGAATCGATCGCCACGCGCGTGCGTGCCGCTCAAGAAGCCGGCTGCTTCGACCGCTGGCAACGGCAGATGCGACCGACCGGGCCCCGTCCGGGGTGGAGCGTGCAGGCGGTGTTCGAATGGGCCCAACAGGGCATCGAACGCGGCGCCGCGCTGCACGTCCCCGCCGCCCGCTGCCTCGGCGCGGTGGCCGGCCCCGAGGACCGGCCCGAGATCGTCGAGGCGGCCAAGGACGGCAGCGAGGGAGCCCGCTGCACCGCCCTGCGGTATCTCGCCGACAGCAACGACTCCGAAGCCCTCCAGCTGATCGAACGCGCGGTCGCCACCGGCTCCGCGCCCGTGGTCGAGGCCGCCGTCGACGCCTTCGAACGGATGCGCTCCGTCGCCGCCGTCGACCGGGCCCGCGGCTGGGCCCGACGGCCCGACCCGCTCGGCGCCGCCGCCGGCCGGATGCTCGCCTGCCGGGGCGGAGCCCAGGACAGCGACCTCGTCCTCGGCGCCCTCAGGGAGGCCGTCATGGGCGAAGGACCCGACGCCCCCACTCTGTGGACCCTGGTCGACGGCGCCGGACGCCTCGGCATCGCCTGCGCGGCGCCCGTTCTGCGCCATGTGTACCGGGAGACCGCCTCGTCCCATCTGCGCGGCCGGGCCGCCCGGGCCCTGGCCGCCACCGACCCCTCCTTCCCCACCGGCTTCGCCGTCGAGTGCCTCTGGGACTGCGAGGAGACCACCCGGGAGATCGCCGCCCGGCACGCCGAGACCGGTGACGCCCGGGTCGTGGAACAGCTCCGCAGGCTCGCCGCGGACCCGGCCGAGGAGGCGGAGGTCCAGACAGCCGTCCGGAGCCGGATCGGGCCCGACGCCCCCGCAGTGTGAACACGGGGTGACTCGCGGGTCAGACGGGCATGGACGCCGTCTGACCTGCTCGGGTGTGCAGCGCAACGCTCATGGGACGTTCACCGTTCGCATAGATCCACGTTGACGCGGGCACGTCCAGCGCGGCGACAACACGGGTATGCGTGTCGTCATCGTGACCGAATCCTTTCCCCCTGATGTGAACGGCGTGGCCCACTGCGCGCTCCAGACCGCCCGGCACCTCGTGGATCGCGGTCATCATCCGCTCGTCGTCGCGCCGGCCACCGCGGCCGGTTCCGGGCCCGACGCCCAGTCGCCGTGCCCAGTCATCCGCATCCCCTCCCTACCGCTCCCGGGCTACCCCCAGGTCCGCGTCGCCCTCCCCAGCCGACGCGTCGCCGCGGCCATCACCGAACACCGCGCCGACATCGTGCACCTGGCCAGCCCCTTCATCCTCGGCGTCCGCGGCATGGCCGCCGCGGCCCGGCTCGGCATCCCCGCCGTGGCCGTCTACCAGACCGACCTGGCCGGATACGCCCGTACGTACGTCGGCGCCGGCGAGTCCACCGCCTGGCGCCGCATCCGCTCCGTCCACGCCGCCGCCGACCGCACCCTCGCGCCCTCCAGCGCGGCCCTCGGCGACCTGGAGGCACACGGCGTGCCCCGGGTGAGGCTCTGGCCGCGCGGGGTCGACACAGAGCGTTTCCGCCCCGAGTACCGGGACGAGGCGCTGCGCCGCGAACTCGCCCCGAACGGCGAACTGATCGTCGGCTACGTCGGCCGGCTCGCCCCCGAGAAGCAGATCGAACTCCTCGCCGGAGTCTGCGGCATCGAGGGCGTCCGTGTCGTGGTCGTGGGCGACGGACCCAGCCAGCCGCACCTCACCGAGGCCCTGCCGGGCGCGGTCTTCCTCGGACGCCGTACCGGCGACGAGCTCGCCCGTATCTTCGCCTCGTTGGACATATTCGTGCACACCGGACCTTTTGAGACCTTCTGTCAGACCGTCCAGGAAGCCATGGCCAGCGGCGTCCCCGTCGTCGCGCCCGCCGCCGGCGGACCGCTCGACCTGGTCGCCCACGGGCGCACCGGGTTCCTCTTCCCGCCGCGCGACGAGAGCGCCGTGACGGACGCCGTACGGACCCTGGCCGCCGATCCCGCGCTCCGGGCCGAGTACGGCACCGCCGCGCGGGCCATGGTCGAGGGCCGCACCTGGGCGGCCGTCGGCGACCAGCTGATCGCGCACTACGGCGACGTCCTCGCCGCGCGCAAGGTGGTGGTGGCGGCGTGAACACCGCTGCGCTGCGGATCGTGCGGCTTGCCAACTTCGTGGCCCCCTCCTCCGGGGGGCTGCGCACCGCCCTGCGCGAGCTGGGCAAGGGCTTCAAGGAGGCCGGGCACCACCCGGTCCTCATCGTGCCCGGCGAGCGCCACACCGACTGCGAGACCGAGCAGGGCCGGATCATCACCATGCCCGGTCCGCTGCTGCCCGGTACCGGTGGTTACCGCGTCCTCGCCGACAAACGGCGCGTGGCCAACCTCCTGGAACAGCTCGCCCCCGACCGCCTGGAGGTCTCCGACCGCACGACCCTGCGGTGGACCGGCAAGTGGGCCAGGCGGGCCCGCATCCCCGCCGTGATGGTGTCCCACGAGACCGCCGACGGCGTCCTGCGCACCTGGGGCCTCTCGGAGAACATGTCCCGCCGCACCGCCGACGCCCTCAACGTCCGTACGGCGCACACCTACGCGCGCGTGGTGTGCACCACCGAGTTCGCCGAGCGGGAGTTCGTCCGCATCGGCGCCCGCAATGTCGTACGGGCACCGTTGGGCGTCGACCTGATGGGGCGGACCCCGGCACTGCGGGACCCGGTCGTGCGCGCGGAGTACGCGCGCGTGGACCAGGTTCTGCTGGTGACCTGCACCCGGCTCTCCGTCGAGAAGAAGCCCGGTACCGCGCTCGACGCCTTGGAGGCGCTGGTACGGCGCGGGCGGCGGGCGGTCCTCGTGGTCGCCGGGGACGGGCCGCTGCGCGCTCGGCTCGAACAGCGGGCGCGGGAGCGCGGGTTGCCGGTCACCTTCCTCGGGCACGTGTCCGACCGGCGGCTGCTCGGCGCGCTCCAGGCCTCCGCCGACGTGTGCCTGGCACCCGGGCCCGCCGAGACCTTCGGGCTCGCCGCGCTGGAGGCGATGGCCTGCGGCACGCCCGTGGTGGCCAGTGCCTCGTCCGCGCTGCCCGAGGTCATCGGCTCCGCAGGGGCCACGGCCGCGGACAACGGGCGCGCCTTCGCGGACGCCGTGGACATGCTGCTGGAGCGCTCCGAGCCGGAGCGGCGGGAGATCGCACGCGCGCGTGCGGAGTGTTTCGGCTGGGACACGGCGGTCGACGCGTTCCTCGCCGCGCACGACGCGGACGTTCCGGTACGGCGCTTCGTGCCCGGAGGCGTGGCATGAGAACGGTCCGTTTCGTCGCCCTCGGTGACTCGCTCACCGAGGGCGTGGGCGATCCCGTCGGCGAGGAATGGCGCGGCTGGGCCGCGCTGCTCGCCGACGGGCTGGCCGGGCAGCCCGAAGACACCGTGGAGTTCACGAACCTCGCGGTCAGCGGGGCTCAGTCACGGGACGTGCTGGAGCGGCAGACCCCGGCCGGGCTCGCCCTGAAGCCGGACGTCGTGTCCGTCGTCATAGGCGTCAACGACACCCTGCGCTGCACCTTCGACATCCAGGCCCTGGCCGCCCGGCTCGACAAGGTCTACGCGGCCTTCACGGCACAGGGCGCGGTCCTTCTGACGGCCTGTCTGCCCGACCCGGGCGCGATGCTCGGCCTCCCTGGCGCGCTGGCCCGCCCGCTGGCCAGGCGGCAGCGAGCGGTGAACACGGTGGTGCACGCGCTCTCCGAGCGGTACGGCGCCGTGCATCTGCACGCCGCGGAGGGCGAGTGGATCATGGACCGCGCCATCTGGAGCGCGGACCGGCTGCACCCCGGAGAGCGCGGCCACCGCCAACTGGCCCTGCGGTTCCACGCGTTGCTCGCCGAGGAGGGTGTGGCCACGGGGGCCGCGCCCTCACCCGAGCCCGAGTTCCCGGCACCCACCAAGTCGGCCAGCCTGTGGTGGCTGGCGACCGCGGGCACCGGCTGGGTGGCCCGCCGCTGCACCGACCTGCTGCCGCAGCTCCTCAGGCTGGCCGCCGACGAGATGCGCCACCGCGCGCGCGGCACCAGCGCCCGGCTCGACCTGAGCGCGTCCCACGCGGTGTCGGCGGCACTGGCCGCCCTCTCGGTGGGGGAGAAGCAGCCGGACGCCGCGTAGGGCGGTCAACGGGCCTCAGCGGCGCCGTACGGCCACGAAACGGACCGGGGTTCCGGGTGCCGCCTGGGCGGCGGCCGGGAGGTCCGGCGGGCGGACCACCGCGATCACCGGGTAGCCGCCGGTGGTCGGATGGTCGGCGAGGAAGACCACGGGGCGGCCGTCCGGGGGGACCTGGACGGCGCCCAGGACCATGCCCTCGCTGGGGAGTTCACCGGTCAGGGCCCGCTCCAGGGCGGGGCCCTCGGTGCGCAGGCCGATGCGGTTGCTCGCCGACGACACCTGGTAGACGCGTGACGTGAACGCTCGCACGGCCTCCGGGGTGAACCAGTCGTCGCGGGGGCCGAGCGTCACCCGGAGGACGAGTTCGACCGGGGGGCGCGGTTGCGGGGCGACGTCCACGCGCGCGTGGAGGTGCGTCGGGGACCCCAGCGGCAGTATGGCGCCGTTCGTGAGCGGTGCTGGTCCGAGCCCGGACAGCAGGTCCGTCGAACGGCTGCCGAGCACCGGCTCGACGGCGACGCCGCCGGCGAAGGCGACGTAGGAGCGTACTCCGGAGAAGGCTGTTCCGATGTCCAGGAGGGCTCCGGCGGGCACGTGCACGGGTGCTCCCCAGGCGACGGGGCGTCCGTCCACGGTGACCGGGCAGGGCGCGCCGCCGACCGCCACGAGGATCGTTGAACGAGGCCGTACGGCACACCCGTTGAGGGTCGTCTCCAGGACGGCCGCCTCGGGCGGATTGCCGACCAGCCGGTTGACGAGCGCCGCCGCGGGCCCGTCGAGCGCCCCGGAGTGAGGCACCCCCAGGTGCGCGTGGCCGGGCCGCCCCAGGTCCTGCACGGTGGTCAGGGCCCCGGCCCGGACGACGGCGAGCGCGCGGTCCGTCATACGTCCGCCTCCGGGGCGAATCGCACGCGTGTGCCCGGCGACAGCAGCGCGGCGGGCACACGCGTGTGGTCCCACAGGACCGCGTCCGTCGTGCCGATCAGCTGCCAGCCGCCGGGCGAGGCACGGGGATACACGCCCGTGTACGGGCCCGCCAGGCCCACGGCACCGGCGTGGACGGCCGTGCGCGGGGTGGCCCGGCGCGGGACGTCGTAGCGGGCCGGGAGGCCGGTGAGGTAGCCGAAGCCGGGGGCGAAGCCGCAGAAGGCGACGCGGAACTCGGTGGCCGCGTGGATACGGCCCACCTCCTCCTCCGGAACGCCCCACAGGGCGGCGACGTCGGCGAGGTCCGGACCGTCGTAGCGCACCGGGAGCTCGACCACCTCACCCGCGCGCGGGGGCGCGGGAGGTACGTCGGAGGCGGCCAGCTCGGAGGCCAGCCGGGCCGGGTCGGCGAGGCCGTCCAGGAGGACCGTGCGGGCGGCGGGGACGATCTCGCGGACGGTGAGCAGGCCCTCCGCGCGGCGGCGCAGCAGCTCCGCGTGGACGGCCTCCGCCTCCTCCCCGGAGGCGACCTCCACGAGCAGCGCGTCGTCCCCGACACGCAGGGCCCTCATACGAAGGCCTCCACCTGGACACCCGACTCCAGGAGCCGTTCGCGGACCCGGCGGGCCAGTTCGACCGCGCCGGGCGTGTCCCCGTGCAGGCACAGGGAGCGGGCCCGCACCTCGATGCGCGCCCCGGAGAGCGCCTCGACCGTCCCGGAGCGGGCCAGGCCCAGCGAGCGCTCCACGACGGCCTCGGGATCGGTGACCACCGCGCCGTCCCGCCCGCGCGGCACGAGCGTGCCCTCGTCGGTGTAGGCCCGGTCCGCGAACGCCTCCGTGACGGCCGGCAGCCCCGCCTTGGCGGCCAGGTCGAGGACGACCGAGCCCGGCAGCCCCAGCACGGGCAGTGAGCCGCCGGCCAGGAGCACGCCCTCGATCACCGCGCCGGCCTGCTCCGGGTCGTGCACGACCCGGTTGTAGAGCGCGCCGTGCGGCTTCACGTACGACACGCGCGTGCCCGCTGCCCGGGCGAACACCTCCAAGGCACCGATCTGGTACGCCACTTCGGCCGCCAGCTCGGCGGACGGCACGTCCATCGCGCGCCGCCCGAAGCCCGCCAGGTCCCGGTAGGACACCTGCGCGCCGACCCGCACCCCGCGCCCGGCCGCCAGCTCGCACACCCGCCGCATGGTGACCGCGTCCCCGGCGTGGAAGCCGCAGGCCACGTTGGCGCTGGTGACGACGGACAGCAGCTGTTCGTCGTCGGTGAGGCGCCAGCGGCCGAAGCCCTCGCCGAGGTCGGCGTTCAGATCGATCATCATCTCTCCTGGTCAGGCGACGCGGTACTGCTCGTCGCGGGCGTCGGTGACGAACATCTGGCCCGGCGCGTGCGTGATGGCGAACGGCGGGCGGGACGCCATCACCGCGGCCTGCGGGGTCACTCCGCAGGCCCAGAACACCGGGATGTCGTCCGGCGCGGCGTCCACCGGATCGCCGAAGTCCGGGCGGCCGAGGTCCTCGATGCCGAGCCCTGAGGGATCGCCGCAGTGTACGGGGCTGCCGTGCACCGCCGGGAGCAGCGCGGTCTCCCGGATCGCCGTCGCCAGATGCTCCGGGGGCACCGGGCGCATCGACACGACCATCGGGCCGTGCAGCCGCCCCGCCGGACGGCACGGGCGGCTCGTCACGTACATCGGGACGTTGCGCCCCTGCTCGATGTGCCGGATCGGGACGCCCGCCTCGCTGAGCGACCACTCGAAGGTGAAACTGCAGCCGATCAGGAACGACACCAGGTCCTCGCGCCAGTACGCCCGCACGTCCGTCGGCTCGTCCGTCAACTCGCCGTCCCGCCACACCCGGTAGCGCGGCAGATCGGTGCGCAGGTCCGCGCCGTCGGCCAGAACGGTCTCCCAGGAGCCGGCGTCCGTGACGTCGAGCACCGGACAGGGCTTCGGATTGCGCTGGCAGAACAGCAGCATGTCGTACGCCCAGTCGGCGGGCACCGAGATCAGGTTGACCTGGGTGTGGCCCGCCGCGACCCCGGCCGTCGGACCCGAGACCCCCGCCCGGAAGCGTTCCCGGGCGGTGCGCGGGCTCCACGCGTGCGCGTGCTCGTCGACGAGGGTCAGGGGACGGTCCTCGGTACGGTTCACGCCAGTTCCTTTCCGCGGGTCTCCGGCAGTCCCAGGAGCGCCAGCGCCGCGATGCCGTAACCGATGGCCCCGAAGACGAGCGCTCCGCCCACACCCCAACTGTCGGCCAGGAAGCCCACCAGCGTCGGGAAGACGGCGCCGACCGCGCGGCCGGTGTTGTACGTGAAGCCCTGTCCGGTGCCGCGCAGCGCCGTCGGGTACAGCTCGCTCAGGTACGAGCCGAAGCCGCTGAAGATCGCCGACATGCAGAACCCGAGCGGGAAACCGAGCACCAGGAGAAGGGTGTTCGCGCCGTTCGGGATGTGTGTGTACACCAGGATGCAGATCGCCGAGAGCAGGGCGAAGAGCCAGATGTTGCGCCTGCGGCCCAGCACGTCGGTGAGATAGCCGCCGGTGAGGTACCCCAGGAAGGCGCCGGAGATCAGGAAGGTCAGATAGGCGCCGGTGCCGACGACCGACAGGCCGCGCTCGGTCTTGAGGTACGTGGGCACCCAGGTGGCGAGGGTGTAGTAGCCGCCCTGGACACCGGTGGAGAGCAGGCCCGCGAAGACCGTCGTGCGGAGCAGGCCCGGAGCCTCGGCCGTGCCCGGCTTGAAGATCGCCGCGAACGAACCCTTCTGGGCGTTCTGTTCGCGTACGGCCGTCGCCTCGGGGGCGTCGTGCACCCGGCGCCGCATCCAGAGCACCAGCAGCGCGGGCAGCGCGCCGGTCCAGAACATCACCCGCCAGGCCAGGTCGTCGCCGAGGAACGAGAAGACCAGCGTGTAGACGACCGCGGCCAGCGCCCAGCCCACCGCCCAGGAGCTCTGGACCGCGCCGAGCGTACGGCCGCGGTGCCTGGCGCTCGCGTACTCGGCGACCAGGATCGCGCCGACCGCCCACTCGCCGCCGAAACCGAGGCCCTGGAGGGCGCGGAACACCAGCAGGGTCTCGTAGTTGGGCGCGAAGCCGCAGGCCACCGTGAAGACGGCGTAGGTGATCACCGTGATCATCAGGGCCTTGACGCGGCCGACCCGGTCGGCGAAGACGCCCGCCAGGGCGCCCCCGACCGCGGAGACGACCAGGGTGACCGTGGTGAACAGGCCGGTCTGGCCGCTGTCCAGGCCGAAGTACGCGGCCAGCGCGACCATGCTCAGCGGCAGCGTGAAGTAGTCGTAGGAGTCCAGCGCATAGCCGCCGAACGCGCCGGCGAAGGCCCGGCGGCCGTTCGGGCCCAGCGCACGGAACCAGGCCAACGCACCGTCGTCGGCGGTCAGCTCGTCCGTGTCGGGCTGCGTTCCGGTGTTCAGGGCCTGGGGTGGAGGAGTCGTGCTCATGTGCACCTCACAGAGGGAGGACGGAGGGTGCTGGGACTGAGCCGGGCCGTGCGGAAGCCGGGGGCGCCGGGGTGAGCGGGTGGCGCCGTGAAAGTAAAGTAGAGGATCGTTGAACGATCCTTCAAGGGGCATGTTGTTTCGTTCTTGTATCTGCGGTTGAATTCCGGGCATGGCAGATCAGCTGGCGGGACTCGCCGACGACCGAGCCCTCCTGGGCCGTACGAGCACCGCGGAACGCGTCTCGGACATCCTCAGGAGCCGTATCGCCGAGGGCTATTTCCCGCCGGGAACCCGGCTCTCGGAGGACAGCATCGGAGGGGCGCTCGGTGTGTCGCGCAACACACTCCGCGAGGCGTTCCGGCTGCTCACCCATGAGCGGCTGCTCGTCCACGAGTTGAACCGGGGCGTCTTCGTCCGGGTCCTGAGCGTCGAGGACGTCGAGGACATCTACCGCACCCGCCGACTCGTCGAGTGCGCCGTCGTCCGCGGGCTGGGGGAGCCGCCGTACGCCGTCGAAGAACTCGCCGCGGCTGTGACCGAGGGGCAGTTGGCGTCCGTCGAGGATGACTGGAAAGGAGTGGGTACGGCCAATATCCACTTCCACCGGGAACTGGTCGCCCTCGCCGGCAGCGCCCGCACCGACGAACTGATGCGCAGCGTCTTCGCCGAACTCCGGCTCGCCTTCCACCTCGTGGACGACCCCAGGGCGCTCCACGAGCCGTACCTCCAGCGCAACCGCCTTATCCTCCAAGCGCTCCAGGCGGGCGACGCCGCCGAGGCCGAGAGACTGCTCGCGGTCTACCTCGACGACTCGCTCGAACGGGTCGTCGACGCGTACCGGCAGCGGGTCGCCGAGGACGGTACGGTCCTCGGCTGACGGCGGTTCCGCGCCCGGCCCATCCCCGCACGCTGCTGTGGCGGTAGTCGCTTCTGCGTCGTTTGGGTCGTTGTCAGACCGAGGACCTAGTCTGTGCAGCGTGACTTCGCCTGCATCGACGGACAGCGTTCCGCCCCAGTTCAGCGCGGGGCCGCGCCCTGCCCCGGGCCCGGCCGCCGACGAGGGACTCGCGCGGCGACTGCGCGCGCTCGCCTGCACCGCGCCGCTGCACGACCTCGACGTGCGCAAGGCCAACCTCGCGGGCGAGTACTCGGTGTACGGCATGGCGGAGGTGGCCCTCGCAGCCATCGACCTGGTCACTCTCAACATGGACTTCGACACGGGCGCCGACCACGACCAGATAGTGGCCAGGCTCATCCCACGCATCGCCGCCCAGGCCCCGCGGCGCCCGGTCACCGAGCACGAGCGCGTGGCCCGCTGGGTCCTGGAGAACCTGATCAACGTCGGTAGCTTCGACCGCGGCTTCCGCACGGTCTACGGCACGTTCGCCCAGGACGGCACCTATGTGCGCCGCGACTACGACTTCAAGCTGATCGAAGAGGTCCCCGGCTACGGCGGCAGCGTCTACCTCCGTACGACGGACGAGGCCGTCAACGTCCTCGTGGGCGCCCTCGACACCGACGTCACCAGCGCGCAGATCGCCGCCGAGGTCAAGCTGGAGGTGCTGATCAGCCGCGGCCGACTCGCCGACGCCCAACTGGCCGCCGAGCAGGCCCGCTACCGGACCGTGCAGTACTCGGAGACCCTCCGCCGCGCCCTCGACGCCACCCGGCGCAACGTCCGCGCGGTGGACTGGCTCAACGCGGTGCCCGACATGATCGCCGAGGCCCTCGACCACGTCGCCGACCGCTACCGCCACGAGAACGCGATCCTCACCAACATCCGCAAGGCCCGCGACGAGTCCGAGGACCCCGAACAGAAGCGCCGCGCCGCCGAGTTGGTCGACATCGTCAAGGACTGCATCCGACGGCACACACAACTCCAGTCGCGCCTCCTGGAGGCCGGACCACTGTTCCGCGCGGAGCAGGACCGGCAGGCCTTCGCCACACCCATGACGACGTCGGGGATAGACCTCTACGGGCATCTCGTCTCGCCCGTGCTGCCGCTGCCCCTGGAGCAGGCCATCCGGGTCACCGACGCGTTCTTCGCGCGCGGGACCGGGCTGCGTACGCCGGTGTCCGTCCGGGTGGGCGACCTCGTCGACATACTGCTGACGCCGCCTCAGGAGCGGGAGCACCTCGGTGCGGAGATGCCGGAGCCGGATCTCATCGCGACGCCGGACGACAGCCGGTTCAGCGAGGAGCAGTTGGCGGCGGCGATGGAGTTGCTCGATCTGCCTGCGGACGCGCCTCGGAGGTTGTCGGGGCTGCTCGCCGATGCGCGTCGGCAGGATCCCGAACTGCCTTATCTGGTCGCTCTGTTGGCTGTGCACGCGGCCAGTCCGCCGGTCGGTACCGCGTATCGGCAGGGGGAGCCGAAGCTGTTGTTCGCCGTCGACGACGGGACCGAGCTGGACGATCCCGAGTTCGGCGGGGCCGATCTGATCGTGGGGATGGCCCTGTTGGACGCGGCGGGGATGGCGGCGGGCAGGACGGAGGCGGCGTAAGGATGAACCACGGTTACGTGAACGACCGCTGTACGAAGAACCTCAGCAAGGAGCCCCAACCGTGAACGAGCACGTCGAATGGAGTGAGCCAGAAGCCGCCGCCCCGCCGGTGACGGCAGTCATCACACCCGCCGACGCCGCCGACGCGGCGCGGCTCGTCGCGTTCGGGTTGCAGCCCAAACTGCAGCCCGCGCGGGACCAGGAATACGCCGAGCTGCTGCGCCGGTACCGCGAGGACCCGCCGTTCGCCCGGCTCGCCGATGCCGTGGCCGCCGGGCTCGGCCTTGTCGTCCTGGAGGTGTCCCCGCGCGCGGGGATGGCCGTGACCGCCGCCGAGGACTCGGTGTTCGCCGTCCGGATGGGCGACTACGCGCGCCGCACCGCCGCCGACTCCGGGGACCGCTTTCTGCACGGGCTCGCGCATCTCTCCGTCGCCGCGATGGCGTTCCCGCGCCCCGAGGACCTGGCCGACGACGGCTACATCGGGCGCGTCACGGTCAACGGGGTCGACGCCTTCGTGCGGCAGGCCTGCCGGCGGCTGGAGGAGCGGGCCGACGAGCAGGGCATGAACACCGACCCGGCCACCGACGCGCCCGGTCTGGAGGCCGCCTGGCGGATCTGGGTCAGACGCAGCTCGACCGGGGCCACCAAGGACGCCCGCAGACTCGCCGGTTCGACCACTGGCATCGTCGGCAAGGCCGCCGCGTTCCTCACCGACTCCGGCTTCCTCCAGCGCACGGGCGACGACAACGGCGGCACGTACCGCACCACCGCCCGCTACCAGCTCCAGGTGCGTGACATGGCCGGCAGCGCCGCCATGGCCGAGCTGCTGGAGCTGGGCGTCGTCCCGGTCACCGACGGCACCGCGAGCCTGCTGCCCGCCGAGGACACCGAGGACCTGGAGCTGGTGGCCGACGCCGGGCTGCCGTTCCACTCCTGATCCCCAGCCCTCCCCGAAGACCTACGAACCCCCCACACCTGCCGAAGACTTACGACGAGAGTCCGCCATGTACGAGCTGTCCCGGGTCCGCCTCTACTCCATCGGGCCCGCCGGTGCGCGCTACGCCGACACCGTGCTTGACCTGCGAGGCGTGGGCAAGCCCGTGCCCGACCCCGCCCCCACCCAGGCGGAGTTCTTCGAGGACGAGCCCGTCGGTCCGCCGCGCCGCCCCGCGCCCGCCGGGGTGCTCTTCCTGGAGAACGGCGGCGGCAAGTCCGTCCTGCTCAAGCTGATCTTCTCGGTGATGCTGCCGGGACACCGCAACACACTCGGTGGCGCCAGCTCCGGTGTGCTGCGCAAGTTCCTCCTCGCGGACGACTGCGGGCATGTGGCCCTGGAGTGGCAGCACACGCTGACCGGCGAGTGCGTGGTCGTCGGCAAGGTCAGCGAGTGGCGGGGGCGCCAGGTCTCCAACGACCCGCGGAAGTTCGCCGAGGCCTGGTACTCGTTCCGGCCCGGCCCGGGACTCAGCCTGGACAACCTCCCCGTCGCCGAGGCCACTTCCGTACGGCCGCCCGTGGAGGGTGCGTCCGGCGCGCAGGGCCGGCGGCGCACCATGAAGGGCTTCCGGGACGCCATCACCGAGGCCGGCAAGGCGTATCCGCACCTCGAAGTGCACTGGGAGGAGATCCACGACCGCTGGATCGAGCACCTGGGCGACCTGGGCCTCGACCCCGAACTCTTCCGCTACCAGCGGGAGATGAACGCCGACGAGGGTGAGGCGGCCGGCCTCTTCGCGGTCAAGAAGGACTCCGACTTCACCGACCTGCTGCTCCGCGCGGTCACCGACACCCGGGACACCGACGGGCTCGCCGACCTGGTCGGCGGCTTCGGCAACAAGCTGGGGCGACGCGCCGAGCTGATCGCCGAGCGGGACTTCACGGCCGGTTCCGTGGACCTGCTCGGCCGGATCGTCGAGGCCGCCGAGGGACGGGCACGCGCGCGTGACATCCACGCCGGCGCCGAGCGCCGTACCCGCACCCTGGCCCGCCGGCTGTCCGCGCGGGGCGCGCAGGAGCGGGTGCGGGCCGCCGACCTGGCCCAGCGGGTCACCGCCGCCGCGTACGCCGTCACCCACTCCGAGGGAGCGCGCGAGCGCAGCGCGCTGATCGCCGCCGAACTGGCCTACCGGCACGCCTCGTTGGCACTCGCCACGACCGAGAAGTCCGCCGCTGCGCAGAAGCGCGAACTCGCCGACGCCCGCACCCTGCACTCCGCCTGGCAGGCCGCCGAGGCCGTCCTGCGCCACCGCGCCGCCGCCGACCGCTCCGCGCGCGTGGCCGTCGCCATCCGTGAGGCAGAGCGGGACGCGGCACCTGCGCTCGCCGCCCGCGCCAAGGCCGCCGTCGATCTCGTACGAGCCCTGCACGAGGCCGCGGAGAACGCCGAGAACCTCGCCAACGAGGGCGAGGAGCGCTCCGCCGCACTTCAGGAGGTCGGCGAGACCTCCCACCGGGACGCGACCTCCGCCGCCACCGAGGCACAGCGCGCCCGCAGCGAGATCGGGCATCTGCGCCAACGTCTGTCCGAGGTCGAGCAGGAGACCGCCGAGGCGGTACGCGCGGGCTGGCTCGACGACAGCGCCCCCGACGCCGACCCGGCACGCGCGGCCCTCGCGGCGAGCGACGCCGAGAAGAGCGCCGTGGCGGCCTGGGACACCGCGCGCGAGGCATCCCGCCGGGCGTCCGAGCACGCCCGCGAGGCCGCTTCGGCGGAGTCCCGCGCGGAGCTGACGGCGGCCCGCGCGTCCGACGCGGCGACCGCTGCCGAGCGGACCTACGACGCGGAACGGCGCCTCGCGGAGGGACTGGCGGGGGAGGAGCGGCTCGCGGAGCTGCTGAGCCTGCCCGGTGCTGGCGGTGCTGGCGGTGCTGGCGGTGTGCCCGTGCCGCGTGGGGCCAACGAGGTTGCGGCGAGCGGCAGTTCGGCCACTCACACCGCCCCCGTCACCCACCCGGGCACCGCCAACCCCTCCCGCCCCCTCGCCGAAGGTCCCCTCACCCCCGAGGAACTCGACCGCTTCGCCGACGAGTTGCGCGAACTGCTCGACGACGGGGTCGCCTCCAGCGAGCGCCAGCTCTTCGACCTGCGGACCGCCGCTGCCGACGACGCCCGGATCCTCGGGGCGCTCGGAGACGGCGGGCTGCTGCCGCCCGGCCCGGACGTGCTGGCCACCGTCGAGTACCTGGGAGAGCACGGCATCCCGGCCCTGCCCGGCTGGCGCTACCTCGCCCAGGCCGTCGACCCCGTCGACCACGCGCGCGTGCTGGCCGCCCGACCCGAGCTGGTCGACGGTGTGATCATCACCGACCCGGACACGCACGCGCGTGCCCGCGAGGCGCTCACCGACGCGGCCCTGCTGCCCCGGTCGGCCGTCGCCGTCGGTACGGCCGCGGCCCTGCTCGCCCCGACCCCGGCACCCGACGCGGGGGACGGCCTCTCTTCCGACGTATTCCTCGTCCCGCCGAACCCGGCCATGCACGACGAGCACGCTGCCGACGAGGAGCGGCAGGCGCTGCGCGCGCGGGCCACCGAGCGGGACGAGGAGATCCGCACGCTCGCCGCCCGGCTCGGCAAGGACCGGGAGCTGGCGGCGCGGCTCGCTTCCTGGCGCACCGGCTGTCCGAGCGGGCGGCTGGTCGAGCTGGCGCAGTCCGCGCAGGACACGCGCGCGTTCGCCGAGGAGGCCGAGGCCGAGCTCGCCGAGGCGCGGACCCTGCGGGCCGAGGCCGACGAAGCCGCGGCCGAGGCCGCCCAGGCGCGCGACGAGCGGCAGGAGACCGCGCAGAAGGCCCGGCGTGCCGCCGACGCCCTCGCCGGACTCGCCTTCCGGCTGCGCGAACGCGCCGGCTGGCAGGTCAAGCTGCGTGAACTCGCCGACGAGGCAACCGAGTCGGAGGCCCGCGCCCAGTCCTGTCTGGAGCGCGCCCGCGCCGCCGACGAGGACCGCCGCGCCGCCCAGCGCGCGGCCGACGACGCCCGCCGTACGGCCCGTGCGCTGCGCGCCGAGCGCTCCGAGATCGCAGGCGCCCCCGACGACGTACAGGCTGACGGCCCCGACGCTCCGAAGCCGTCGCTGCCTGCCCTGCGCGAGGCCTATCGCGCCGCGTCCCAGCTCTACGAGAAGGTCGGCGTCGGCGCCGACCTTCGGGCCGAGCAGGCGCGGGCGGAGAGCGACGAGAGCGCGGCGATCGCCGAGTTGGACAGGCTCAGCAACAAGGTCCGTACCCGCGCGGCCCAGTTGCTGGAGTCGCCCGACGGCTCCGACGGGCCGTCCCGGCAGGCCGCCGCGGCGCGCGCCGAGGAGCTGGTGCAGCTGCTGGAGACCCGGGTGTCGAACGCGAGCGAGCAGCTCGGGCGGCTGCGCGGCGAGGCCGAGCGGCACGCGCCCGAGGACGGCGAGGCGCACACCGAGCTGGCCGAGGAGCTGGTTCCGCGCGACGCCGAGCACGCCCAGGCCCTGCTGCGCACCGCCACGGCCGAACTAGCCTCCCGCACCGACGCGTTGGGCCAGGCCCGCGAGGCGCACGCCGAACTCCTCGACGCCCACCGGGCCGCCGAGGACGGGGCCGGCAGCTTCGACGAGACCGCCGCGATGCTGCGGGACCTGCTGCGCGAGCACTCCTCGGACGAGGAGCAGGAGGAGCCCGAGCCGTACCCGGGCAGCCTGGAGGAGGCCCGGCACTCCGCGGCCGAGGCCCGCCGCTCGCTGCGCGGCTGCGCATCCGACCTCTCCGCCGCCGAGGGCGCCGTACGGGAAGCGAGCGATGTGCTCGTGCGGCACGCCAACTCCACGCGGTACGAGCAGGTGCGGACTCCCGCGCGGCAGCAGATCCGTGAGCTGCCGGCGTCCTCCCTGCCCGAGCACGCGCAGAAGTGGGCCGATGCCTTCGCGCCCCGACTCCGGGTGCTCACCGACGAGTTGGCGCAATTGGAACGCAACCGCGACTCGATCGTGGACCGGCTCCGCGGGCTCGTCGAGTCGGCGCTCGCCACCCTGCGGTCCGCGCAGCGGCTGTCCCGGCTGCCGGAGGGGCTCGGCGAGTGGTCCGGGCAGGAGTTCCTGCGCATCCGCTTCGAGGAGCCCGACCAGGCCACGCTGACCGAGCGGCTCGGCGAGGTCGTCGACGAGGCCACCCGGGCCGCCGTGAAGAAGAACTCCGACATGCGGCGCGACGGAATGTCCCTGCTGCTACGGGGAGTTGGTGCCGCCCTTGAGCCCAAGGGCGTCGCCGTCGAGATCCTCAAGCCGGACGCCGTACTGCGTGCCGAGCGCGTCCCCGTCGGGCAGATGGGGGATGTCTTCTCCGGCGGTCAGCTGCTCACCGCGGCCATCGCCCTGTACTGCACGATGGCCGCCCTGCGCTCGAACGACCGGGGCCGCGACAAGCACCGGCACGCCGGCACGCTCTTCCTCGACAACCCCATCGGGCGGGCCAACGCCACCTATCTGCTGGAGCTGCAACGTGCCGTGTCCGACGCGCTCGGTGTCCAACTCCTGTACACCACCGGTCTGTTCGACACGACGGCACTGGCCGAGTTCCCGCTGGTCATCCGGCTGCGCAACGACGCCGACCTGCGGGCCGGCCTCAAGTACATCAGCGTGGAGGAACATCTCAGGCCGGGACTGCCGCAGCAGGCCCCCGCCGGAGAGGGGGAGTCGGTGCACAGCGAGATCACGGCGACCCGGATGTTCAAGCGACCGGCGCCGACCGCCCCGTAGGAAACGTCGTCCGTGAGCGGACCTCAGGAGTGGGACTGGGACAGCTGCCCGGTGCCGCCCTTGCGGGCTATCCGCTCCTGCGTCCGCCGGGTGGCCTTCGCCTGACGCTGGGCCCGACGCCGCTCGCGGCGGAGGGCCCGGGCCGTGCTGCTGGGCTCCGAGACGACGCCATTGCGCTGGTTCCACATCTGGCGGGTCACCCAGACGTCGAGGACGCCCCAGGTGGCCACCACCGTACTGACCACGCTGCTGATCACCATCGGGAACGCCAGCCAGGACCCGGCCATCGTGCACAGGAAGGCCACCGTCGCCTGGATCAGCGTCACGGCGATGATGAGCACCGCCCGCACCGCCGCCGTACGCACCGGGTCGGGCAGCCGGCGCCGGCGCGCGGGCTCCTCGATCCACAATGGCCTGTAGTACTCCTGCTGTTCGGCTGCCGCGCGGGCCGCTCGCGGCCCCTCGGACCCCGCCGCCTTCGGTGCGCCCGAGCGCGCCGGAGCCTCGCCGTCCCCCGTCGACCGCGCCGTCACGCCGTCCTCAAGCGTCTCTTGCCGCTCCGCCGTGCCCATCAACGTGTCCTCCCCACCGCCGGTACACCACTCGCTCCCGAGTCCGAAGACTCCGGCTCCCCAGTGGGTGCCCGGCCTGCCCTGTTTTACGCCGCCCGGATGTGGATGCGACTCCTGTGGCCGGTTCCGCACCCATATCCCGTAGAGAAAGACGAACAACATCCCACGAAGATTCCCAAGGAACGAAAATTTCCAGCCAACTGGCCAACTGGGTCGATCCGGTCAGGTCCGGCGAACGTCGCGGAATCAGGGCGGCAATCTCCCGTAATGCCCTGACACCTCCCCATGTCCGGTCCCTGGTGCGGAAGTTCACGCTCCGGACAGCTCTTCGAGTTACCTGTGTGTCAGTAGTAGGCTCGCGCCGTTTGTTGACGCACATGTGTACCCCCGGCCGGCGGGGGTCCAGCTGGGGGAGGCCATGCGCTTTCGCGGGAAGTCCATCCGCCGGAAGATCGTGGCGCTCCTTCTCGTGCCGCTCGTGTCGCTGACCGCGATCTGGGCGTTCGCCACGGTCCTCACCGGCCGGGCGGCCGGAGACCTGTTCAACGTGTCGTCGGTCGTCGAGAAGATCGGCTACCCCACCGAGGACACCGTCCGCGTCATCCAACAGGAACGGCGTCAGTCGCTGGTCTATCTGGCCGACCCGCGCGCCGCCGACGGCCTCACCGACCTGAAGCGCAGCCGCACCGCGACCGACGCGGCCGTCGCCAAGATCCGCAAGAACGCCCGGAACCCCGACGTCCGCGACGCGATGGGCCAGACCACCGACAGCCGTGTCGCCGCCGTGCTCGACGCCTTCGACGGCCTGGAGTCCCTGCGGCGCAGCGTCGACGAAGGCACCGTCAACCGGGCCCAGGCCCTCGATCTCTACAACCGCCTGGTAGACCCCTGCTACGTGCTGCTGACCAACCTCCACGTCGTCGACAACGTGGAGATGGACAAGCAGTACCGCGCCCTCGTCAACCTCGCCCGCGCGCGTGAACTCCTCTCCCGCGAGGACGCGTTGCTCGGTTCGTCGCTGATCGTCGGCAAACTCACCCGGGACGAGACCCGCGCGGTCTCCGACCTGGTGGCCCAGCGCACCCTGATGTACGACGTCAATCTCCCGCTGCTGCCCGCCTCGGAGCGCGACCACTTCGACCGCTTCTGGAAGAACGCGGCCAGCGCCCCGCTCCGCGTGGCCGAACAGGCCGCCGCCTCCTCCGAGTCGGGCGAGCCCCGCAACGTCACCGCACAGACCTGGAACACCGCGGCCGGCGCCGTGCTGGACAAGCTCGGCACCCTCGACGACCAGGCCAACGACCGCTACCAGGACCGCGTCCGCCCCGTCGCGATGAACGTCATCCTCAAGGCCGCCGTCGCTGGTGTCCTCGGCCTGATCGCCCTGCTCCTCTCGCTCTTCCTGTCCGTGCGCATCGGCCGCGGCCTCATCCGTGACCTGCGCCAACTCCGCCTGGACGCCCACGAGGCGTCCGGTGTCCGGCTGCCCAGCGTGATGCGCCGCCTGTCCGTCGGCGAAGTCGTCGACGTGGAGACCGAGGTCCCGCGCTTGGAGTACGACCGCAACGAGATCGGCGAGGTTGGCCAGGCCCTCAACACTCTGCAGCGCGCCGCCGTCGAAGCCGCCGTAAAGCAGGCGGAGTTGCGCTCCGGTGTCTCCGAGGTCTTCGTCAACCTCGCCCGGCGCAGCCAGGTCCTGCTGCACAAGCAGCTCACCCTGCTCGACACCATGGAGCGCAGGACCGAGGACACCGACGAACTCGCCGACCTTTTCCGCCTCGACCACCTGACGACCCGTATGCGCCGCCATGCCGAGGGCCTGGTGATCCTCTCCGGGGCCGCCCCGTCCCGGCAGTGGCGCAAGCCGGTCCAGCTCATGGACATCGTCCGCGCGGCCGTCGCCGAGGTCGAGGACTACGAGCGCATCGAGGTCCGCCGGCTGCCGCGCATCGCCGTCACCGGCCCGGCCGTCGCGGACCTCACCCACCTGGTGGCCGAACTCCTGGAGAACGCCACGGTGTTCTCCCCGCCGCACACCGCGGTCCAGGTCCTGGGGGAGCGGGTCGCCAACGGCTTCACCCTGGAGATCCACGACCGAGGCCTCGGCATGGCGGCCGACGCGCTCCTGGACGCCAACCTCCGGCTCGCCGAGACACCCGAGTTCGAACTCTCCGACACCGACCGGCTCGGCCTGTTCGTGGTCAGCCGGCTCGCCCAGCGGCAGAACGTCCGCGTCTCGCTCCAGCCCTCCCCGTACGGCGGCACGACCGCCGTCGTGTTCATCCCCGACGCCCTGCTGAGCGACGAGGTCCCGGACACCAACGGCATCGGTTTCCGGCTCGACCGGCCCCGGCCGACGAAGGAGGCCGAGTTCGAGGAGAGCCAGCGCTCCGCGCTCTCCCCAGTGCCCGTGAAGCTTCCCGGCCTTCCGCCCTCCCTCCTGGACGGACCGGTCGAACTGGAGGCCCCGGTCGACCTGGACGCCCTCGCCGGCTTCCCGGACGCCCTCGCCGACGAGGACGCCGAGCGCGGCGAGGTCTTCCGCCCACGCCGCCAGGGCCTCCGGGACGACCTCGCCCCCGTCCGCCCCGTGGACCCGCGCCGGCCGGTCTCCGAGGCCCACGACGGACCGCGCGGAGATGCGGACGCCCACCGGGGCGAACCGCTCCCGCTGCCCCGTCGCCGGACACCCAAGCTGGTGAGCTCCCACGGACGTCCGGTCGTCGAACAGCGCTCCCGAAGGGAGCCGGGAGATTCCTCGGACAGCGGCTTCGACGGCCTCCCCGCGGCCTCGGGCGGATCCGACCCGGAGGGCCCGCCGCTGCCGGCCCGACGGCGCGGAGACACGCCGCTACGGCGCCGTACCGACGTGCCCGGTGGGCGCGCCGAGACTTCCCCGGGGCGCGGATTCGGCGAATCGTCCGAGGCCCCCGCCCTGCCCAGACGCACCCGGCGTGCCGAGATCGCGTCCAGCATTCCCGACCCCGACTCCTCACCGGGCGGAACCGGGCCCGACCCCGGGGCGTTGCCCAGACGTGTGCGCCAGGCCAACCTGGCCCCGCAGCTGAAGAAGGACCCCGAACGGCGCACCACGAGCCCGGCGGAGGTCGTGGAGCGCGACGCCGACGAGGTGCGCAGCCGCATGGCCTCGCTCCAGCGCGGCTGGCAGCGTGGCCGCGAGGAGAACGCCGAGGACGACGACGTCCAAGGCGGCACAGCACAAGGAACTAAGGGGGACGGTCGATGACCGCACCAAAGGCGACCGGCCACGACACGACCGACCAGCGCGGGCTGAACTGGCTCCTCGACGACCTCGTCGAGCGCGTCGCCAGCATCCGCAAGGCGATCGTGCTCTCCGGCGACGGTCTGCCCACCGGCGTGTCCCAGGATCTGACCCGCGAGGACAGCGAGCATCTGGCCGCGGTGGCCTCCGGCTTCCACAGCCTCGCCAAGGGCGTCGGCCGGCACTTCGAGGCGGGCAGCGTGCGGCAGACCGTCGTGGAGCTCGACGAGGCCTTCCTGTTCGTGACGGCCGCCGGTGACGGCAGCTGCCTCGCCGTCCTCGCCGACGCGGACTCGGACGTCGGGCAGGTCGCCTACGAGATGACACTGCTCGTGAAGCGGGTCGGTGTGCATCTCGGCGCCGCTCCGCGCACCGATCTGTCCTCCGGCGGGTAGTGAAGTGACATGAGCAGAGACGGTCAGGGAAGAGGCCACTGGTTCGACGACGAGGCCGGACCGGTCGTCCGTCCGTACGCGATGACGCGCGGCCGTACGACCAGTGCGGGACAGCACCGCCTCGACCTGATCGCGGTGGTGGTCGCGGAGTCCCGGGCGGACGACTCCGAGGCGGACCAGGCGCTGTCCCCGGAGCACGTGGACATCGTCGGACTGTGCCGTGACGCCCCGCAGTCGGTCGCCGAACTCGCCGCCGAACTCGACCTGCCCATCGGCGTGATCCGGGTCCTCATCGGAGACCTCGTGGACGAGGAACTCGTCCATGTCTCACGGCCCGTACCCCCGGCCGAACTGGTCGACGAGAGTATTCTCCGCGACGTCATCAGCGGCCTCCGGGCGCTGTGAACGGCGCGGAATCCGACCCGCCCCACCCATCAAGCAGGAGTAGAGATCGATGATCTTCGGGCGTTCTGAGCGAGGCAAGCCTCCGGTCGAGCCCGTCACGCTCAAGATCCTGGTGGCCGGCGGCTTCGGCGTGGGCAAGACCACCCTCGTCGGCGCGGTCAGCGAGATCAGGCCGCTGCGCACGGAGGAACTGCTCACCGAGGCAGGACGTCCGGTCGACGACACCAGTGGTGTGGAGGGCAAGCACACCACCACCGTGGCCATGGACTTCGGCCGCATCACCCTGCGCGAGGACCTGGTGCTCTACCTGTTCGGCACGCCGGGCCAGGAGCGCTTCTGGTTCATGTGGGACGAGCTCTCCGAGGGCTCGCTCGGCGCCGTCGTACTCGCCGACACCCGCCGCCTGGAGGACTGCTTCGCCGCCCTCGACTACTTCGAGCGGCGCTCCATACCCTTCGTCGTCGGCGTCAACTGCTTCGAGGGCGCCGCCCTTTACCCGGTGGAGACCGTACGGCAGGCCCTGGACCTCGACCAGGACGTACCGCTCATGCTGTGCGACGCGCGCGACCGGTCCTCGGTCAAGGAGGTCCTCATCGAGGTCGTCCAGCACGCGATGGCCTACGGCGCGAAGCGCCGCCAGAGCGTCACCAGTTGACGCGGGCGCGGCCCGTACCTCCGCCGACCGGGGTACGAGCCGCAGCTCCTCGAAGGACGCACGCGCGTGTGCCTCATCAACAGGCACGATCAACACGCACGCGCGTGTGCCTAGTTGTCGCCCTCCTCCAGCCAGCCGAAGCTCTTCTCCACGGCCTTGCGCCAGTTGTGGTACTCGCGGTCCCGCACCGAGGACTCCATGGACGGCGTCCACTCGACGTCCTTCTGCCAGTGCGACTTCAGCTCGTCCAGGCCGTTCCACACACCGGTGGCGAGCCCGGCCGCGTAGGCCGCGCCCAGGCACGTCGTCTCGGAGACCTTGGGCCGGATCACCGGTACGTCGAGCACGTCCGCCTGGTGCTGCATCAGCAGGTTGTTCTTGGTCATGCCGCCGTCCACCTTCAGGGTGGTGATCTGCACCCCGGAGTCCTGGAACATGGCGTCCACGACCTCCCGCGTCTGCCAGCTCGTCGCCTCCAGCACCGCGCGCGCGAGGTGCGCCTTCGTGACGTACCGGGTCAGCCCGGTGACGACACCGCGCGCGTCCGCACGCCAGTAGGGGGCGAACAGCCCGGAGAACGCGGGCACGATGTACGCGCCGCCGTTGTCGTCCACGCTCTCGGCCAGGGGCTCGATCTCGTCGGCACTGCGGATGATGCCGAGCTGGTCCCGGAACCACTGGACGAGCGCGCCCGTGATGGCTATCGATCCCTCCAGGCAGTAGACCGGCGCCTCGTCGCCGATCTTGTAGCCCATCGTGGTGAGGAGCCCGTTCTTCGAAGGCACCGGCCGGTTCCCGGTGTTGAGCAGCAGGAAGCTGCCCGTGCCGTACGTGTTCTTCGCGGTGCCGACGTCGTAGCAGGCCTGCCCGAACACGGCGGCCTGCTGGTCGCCCAGGGCCGACGCCACGGGCACGCCCGCGAGTTGGCCGACCGCGGTGCCGTAGACCTCGGCCGAGGACCTGATCTCGGGGAGGACCGCCTCGGGCACGTTCATCGCGGCGAGGATGGACGGGTCCCACTGGAGGGTCTCCAGGTTCATCAGCATGGTGCGCCCGGCGTTCGTCACGTCGGTGACGTGCCGGCCGCCGTCGGTGCCTCCGGTGAGGTTCCAGATCAGCCAGGAGTCGATCGTTCCGAAGGCGATCTCGCCGCGTTCGGCGCGGTCCCTGAGGCCGGGCACGTTGTCGAGCAGCCAGGCCGCCTTGGGCCCGGAGAAGTAGCTGGCGAGCGGGAGTCCGGTCTGTTCGCGGAACCGGTCGGGCCCGTCCGAGCCGCCCAGTTGCTTGCACAGGGCCGCGGTGCGGGTGTCCTGCCACACGATGGCGTTGTGCACGGGTTTGCCGGTGGCGCGGTCCCAGAGGACCGTCGTCTCCCGCTGGTTGGTGATGCCGAGCGCGCTGAGCTGGTCGGCGCGGAGTCCCGCCTTGGCGATCGCCCCGGCGACCACCGCCTGCACCTTGGACCAGATCTCGGTGGCGTCGTGCTCCACCCAGCCCGGCTTGGGGAAGATCTGGCGGTGCTCGCGCTGGTCGACGGCGACGATCGCGCCGTCCTGGTTGAAGACGATGCAGCGGCTGGAGGTGGTGCCCTGGTCGATTGCGGCGACGAACCTGTCCGTCATGACGACCCCTTTGTCGTTTCCTTCGGATCCTTCAGAGGGCTGCTTACGGATGACTGCTCGAAGACTGTTGTCAGAAGGCTGCGTTGAAGATGACTCCGGCGAGCGCCCCGCCGATCAGCGGTCCCACCACCGGGATCCACGCGTAACTCCAGTCCGAGGTCCCCTTGTTGGGGATCGGCAGCAGCGAGTGGACGATGCGGGGTCCGAGGTCGCGGGCCGGGTTGATGGCGTACCCGGTGGGCCCGCCGAGCGACAGACCGATGCCGACCACCAGGAACGACACGACCAGCACCGCCGTGCCGGACTCGCCCAGTCCCTTGGTGAGCCCGAAGGCCAGGATCGGCAGGACCAGCGCGATCGTCGCGATGATCTCCGTCATCAGGTTCGCCACGACATTGCGGATCGTGGGCGAGGTGGAGAAGATCCCGAGCGTGGGCTGCGCCATCTCCTCCTCGGCGTTGGCCTGGAACTGCGCGAAGTACACCAGCCAGCACAGCACCGCGCCGAGCATGGCGCCGACCATCTGCCCGGCGATGTAGAGCGGGACCTTGTCCCACTTCCCGGTGTCGATCGCGATGCCGATCGTGACCGCCGGATTCAGCTGCCCGCCGGACAGCGGCGCTGCCGTGTACGCCCCGGCCATCACGCCGAAGCCCCATCCGAAGGCGATGACGATCCAACCGGAGTTCTGTGCCTTGGAGTAGTTCAGTACGACGGCGGCGACCACGCCGGCGCCGAAGAGGATCAGGATCGCGGTGCCGATGACCTCACCGAGGAATATGTCTCCGTTGCTCATGGCGGCTCCTAGGCCCGGGCCCGGGACGGTCGGCCCCGGTCCTCCGTGCAGGGTGCGGTTCCCTTGGCGACTTCAGCCGAAGGCAGGGAGGGTCCCGAGCCCCGCCCGGCGTCCGTGACGAGCGTGCCGTCGCAGCCGAGATCGCCCATGGGGGAGTGGGCCCGAGCGCGGGTGCGGCCCGCGCGGCGCAGTGCCTGGTACGCCGAGAATGTACGGCGATGTCGACCGACACCGGGAAGTGTTCACCGGTGCCGAAGGAGCGTCAAGGTCGCGGACGGCAACGGTGACACCCGCCCTGACGGCCCCTGGAGCCCCGTAGGACGCCGCCGGATCCGCTCAGTGCCCGTGCGGGCCCGCGGTCGTCCGGGAGGCCTGTACGGGCGCTGTGGGGGCGCCGCACAGGATCTCGTATCCGTCCAGGCCCGCCCGGCCCAGCACCCAGCTCGTGCCGTCCAGCGCCTTCGCCGCCTGCTTCAGCGGTGCCAGCGACGCCGCCGCCTGCCGGTGGTCGGTCACGCTGCCCGGCACGCACAGCACGGTGGCCAGGGACAGCGTCACGGCCCGGCCGCCGGCCGCCCAGGGCACCTCCAGCACGGCGGCGGCCAGCGGTTGCAGCCCCTCCGGATCGGTGAGCACCAGGAAGTCGTCCCCGCCGATGTGCCCCACGCGCGTGTGCCCGGACGCCGTCGGCTGCAGCGCTCGTCCGACCGAGCGGATGAGCTCGTCGCCCGCCGCGAACCCGGCCCCGTCGTTGACCTGCTTGAAATGGTCGACGTCCAGCCAGCTCAGCGCGAACGTCAGCCCGTCCGCGATCCGCCGGTCCACCTCACCGGTGATCGCGTCCGAACCGGGCAGCCTGGTCAGCGGATTGAGACCCGCCGCCTCCTCCACCCGCGTCTCGGCCAACGCCCGTACCAGGTCCGCCAGTCGTACGACGCCCACACACCGCCCGTACCGGTCGACGACCGCCACGTCGTCCGACGTACGGTCCGCGTCGCCGACCGCGACGACGTCCAGGACCTCCCAGGCGGTCGCGTCCACGCCGACCGTCCGCGGCACGTCCCCGAGCTTGGCCGCGGGCCGGTCGGCGTACAGGGCGTGGCCGTAGCGCCCCGACATCGACAGCAGGAAGCGGGACCGGTGCACCGACCGGACCGGCACCCCGTCCCGGTCCACGAGCACCACTCCGGAGACATCGGGCGAGCCGGTCAGCAGCGCCCGCACCTGCCCGGCGGACGCGGTGTCGGGAAGCAGCGCGGCGGGCCGCACGAACTCCCGCACCCACGGCCCCGACGGCGGCGTCATGGCGAGACCGGGGGTGCGGGGCGGAACGTATACGTCCGCGGCCGGGATCCTCGTCGGTGGCGCGAACAGCTCGCCCTGCGCCAACTGGGCCCCGGCCGCCCGGGCTTGAGCGCACTGTGCCTCGGTCTCCACCCCCTCCACGGACAGCAGGGCGCCCAACTCCTCGCACAGGGTCCGCATCGCGCGCACCGCGGCCGGCCGCTCCAGCAGCGACGCGTCGAGCTTCACCAGGTCAGGCGCGAGGTCCGTGAGCAGCCTCAGGGGTACGTCACCGTCGCCGACGCCGTCGGCACTGATCCGGAACCCCTGGCCGCGCAACGCGGACACCGCCTCCAGGAGCGCCCGTCGCGGCACGTGCGTGAACGGCGGGACGATGTCGACCGTCACCTCCCACGGCAGCCGTCCCGCCTCGCGGACCGCGCTGTGCAGCGCGGTGAGCCCGCCCAGGTCGGCGAGGGTGCCCGCGAACACATTGATGTGCAGCGGCAGCAGTGTCTCCTTGCGGGCGGCGGCGCGGACCGCCAACACGGCCAGCTTGCCGTCGAGTTCGGGGTCGCGGCGGGCCTCGGCCAGGATGTCGCCGGAATCCGGGCGGACAAGCACCTCCAGGCCCGCGATTCCACCGGTGGTCAGATTGACCACCGGCTGGAAGGCGAAGCGGAGAGTGTCCGTCGTGGAGCGCACGGCAGCATGATGACGCCACCGGCGTACGCCCAGGCCCAGTTCATAAGACGTTCACGCGCCCGTGCGGGCCGATCACACCGGTGGGGCGGCACTCCGCGCTCACCGCACCGCGAGCACCGCCGACCCGTGCCCGAACAGCCCCTGGTTCACGGTGATCCCCACCCGCGCCCCCGCGACCTGCCGGTCACCCGCGTCGCCCCTCAACTGCCAGGTCAACTCGCAGACCTGGGCGATCGCCTGGGCCGGCACGGCCTCCCCGAAGGAGGCCAGTCCACCGCTGGCGTTCACCGGTATGCGCCCGCCCAGGGCCGTCGCGCCCTCCCGCAGCAGCTTGGCGCCCCCGCCCTCGGCGCACAGGCGCAGATCCTCGTACCACTGCAACTCCAGGGCGGTGGACAGGTCGTACACCTCGGCCAGGGAGAGGTCCTCGGGGCCGAGGCCCGCCTCCTCGTAGGCCGCGCGGGCTATCGACGCCCGGAAGGTCTCGTCCGGCGGTGGCGCGCCCGCCGCGGAGTCGGTGGCGATGTCCGGTAGGTCCAGCACCGTGTTGGGGTAGCGCGGCGTCACCGTGGACACCGCGCGGATCCGCACCGGGTCCGACGCACCGTGCCGGCGCGCGAACTCCATGCTCGACAGCACCAGGGCGGCCCCGCCGTCCGAGGTGGCGCAGATGTCGAGCAGCCGCAGCGGATCGGCGACCACCGCCGAGGCGGCGACCTCCTCGGCGGAGACCCGCTTGCGGTAGCGGGCGTACGGATTCAGCGCGCCCGGGGCGGAGTTCTTCACCTTCACCTGGGCGAAGTCCTCCGGGGTGTCCCCATAGAGGGCCATCCGCCGGCGCGCGTACAGCCCGAAGTACGTCGGGTTCGTCGCCCCCAGGACCCGGAAGCGGAGCCAGTCCGGATCGTCGTGCCGGTCCCCGCCGGCCGGCCGGAAGAACCCCTTGGGCGCGGCATCGGCGCCCACGACGAGCACCACGTCCGCGAGCCCCGAAAGGATCTGCGCCCGCGCGGCGTTGACGGCCTGCGCCCCGGACGCGCACGCCGCGTACACGCTCGTCACCCGGGCGCCCTGCCAGCCCAGCGCTTTCGCGAACGTCGCGCCCGCCACATACCCCGGGTACCCGCCACGCACCGTGTCCGCGCCGACGATCGAGCCGACCTGCCGCCACTCCAGCCCGGCGTCGGCGAGCGCCGCCCGGGCCGCCGCCGTCCCGTACTCGACGAAGCTCCGCCCCCACTTGCCCCAGGGGTGCATGCCCGCGCCGAGCACCGCCACGTCCCCCGTCATGCCGCCACCCCCGTAGGCCGCCAGTGCCAGGTCGTCCAGGTCGTCTCGGTGTCCTCGTCGAGCACACCGGGGACGACCTCCACCTCCATGCCCACCGTCAGATCGGCGACGGTGATCCCGGGAACCGCCTGTCCCAGCACCACGATCCGCTCGGCCGCCAGCTCCACAGCGATCAACGTGTACGGCTCCCACGGAAGTTCCGGATCGCTCACATACGGTGACGGCGGCCGGTACCGGCTGTCCGTGTACGACCAGACACGGCCGCGCCGCGACAGAGGGACCTCCTCCAGGTCGCCGCCCGGGCAGCCCGGATTGCGGCAATGGCCGTCCTCACGCGGGAAGAAGACCGAGGCGCACCCGGAACAGCGCGTGCCGAGCAGCCGGAAGCCGTCCCCGTCCCCGGTGAACCAATCGGTGACCACAGGTGTGCGTGTCCGCGACAACGTCCCTCCACAGCACTGGATCTGACGGAACGTCAGAAGTGTGCCACGGGCAACGGAAAATGAGCAGGGCGTTTCGGTGAACCATCGAGCCGCCTACGGCGTCGTGATACCGGGAGGGACGGCCGGGGCCCACGGGGGTGGTTCCGGCCGTTTCCCGTTCCGCGCACGGCCCCCGGAAAGACGCCCTCCGCTTGATCGGATACAGTCCGCCGGGTGTCCGAAACTCAAGGCTCCGTCCCCAACTCCGCGCCGGACTCCCACTGTTCGAGCTGTGGATCGCCCTACGGAGAGGGCGTCTCCGGCTGGCCCCGCACCTGCCCGGCCTGCGGCACGGTCGCCTACCGCAACCCACTGCCCGTCGCCGTCGCACTCCAGCCCGTGTACGACACGAAGGGCACCGCCCTGGTCGTCATCACCCGAACCGTCGCCCCCGCGCGCGGAGGCGTCGCCCTGCCGGGCGGCTACGTGGACCACCGCGAGGACTGGCGGCAGGCCCTCGTCCGTGAACTCAGGGAGGAGACCGGCATCGAGGCCGCGAGCCGCGACGTACGACTCGTCGACGCCATCAGCTCGCCCGACGGCCATCTCCTGCTCTTCGGCGTCCTCCCCGAACGCCCGGTCGAGACCCTGCCCAAGTCCGCCGCCACCGACGAGACGGAGGGCTGGCACCTCCTGCGCAGGCCGGAGGAGCTCGCCTTCCCGCTCCACTCCGTGGCCGTCAGGGCCTGGTTCGAGGGCCGGTACATCTGAGGTCAGCCCTCGCCCAGCCCGCGCACCCGCACGGGGCAGGACGGCGCGCTCACGCCGTCCTCCGACTCCCGCTCCACGACCACCCGCCGGCCCTTCCAGCGGGCGACGTACCGCTCGATCTCCGGTTCGTCCCAGCCGTCGCCCGCGTCCGGCACCACCAGCCCGCCCCCGGTCCGCCCGCGGGCGGGCGCCCACACCTCCAGCTCAAGGCCGCCGTCCGCACCGCGCACCGGCAGGACGGCACCCGCGCGCGCGAACACCGGAATCCGCGACAAGGGGGCATCGACGAGAACCTGGGCCGGCCCCTCGTACGCCCGCTCCGTCTCCGTGTCGTACCAACGCCCCCTGGGCAGCTGCACCGCACGCCGGTCCGACCCCGGACAGAGCACCGGCGCCACCAGGAGACAGTCGCCCAGCAGAAAGGCGTCCTCGCACTCCCGTAGCGCGCGATCCTCCGGCGCGCCCCACCACAGGGGCCGCACATACGGCGCCCCGGTCCGCCGCGCCAGATGCGCCAGCGTCATGAAGTACGGCAGCAGCCGCCGTCTCTCGACGAGCGCCACGCGCGCGTGCTCCAGCACGTCGGCACCGAACTCCCAGGGCTCGCGACGCCCCGCGCGCAGACTCGCGTGCGTACGGAACAGCGGCAGATACGCGCCCAGTTGGAACCAGCGCAGATACAACTCGGGCGACGGACTCCCGTCGAAGCCGCCGACGTCCGGACCCGAGTACGGCACCCCGCACAGCCCCAGCGCCATCACCAGCGACAGCGAGGCCCGCAGCCCCGGCCAGCCGGTGGCCACATCGCCGGACCAGGTGCCCCCGTAGGCCTGCATCCCGGCCCACCCGGAGCGCGAGAAGAGGAACGGCCGCTCCTGGGGGGCCAGTTCGCGCAAGGCCTCGTAGGCCGCCCTGGCCATGCACAGCGCGTACACGTTGTGCGCCTCACGATGGTCACCACCACGCCCCTCCAGGTCGTGCCGGGCCGAACGCGGCAGCGTCGACTCCCCGAAGGCGGCGAACGACGTGGGCTCGTTCATGTCGTGCCAGAAACCCGCGAACCCCTGCGCGAGCCGCTCCTGGTAGAGCCCGCCCCACCACTCCCGCACACGCGCGTGCGTGAAGTCCGGGAAAACCGCCTCCCCGGGCCATACGACGCCCCGCACCAGCCGCCCCGACGCGTCCCGCACGAAGGCGTCCTCGGCGGTGCCACTGTCGTAGACGGCGTTCCCGGGCTCGGCCTTCACCGCCGGGTCGACGATCGACACCAGCCGGATGCCGTCCCGCCGCAACTCCTCGGCGAGCACCGGAAGTTTCGGGAACCGTTCATGGTCGACGGTGAACACCTGGTGCTCGTCGTAGTGGTCGATGTCCAGATGGACCGCGTCCAGAGGCAGACCGCGCTCCTGGTAGCCGGCGACGATCCGCCGCACCTCCTGCTCGCTGCCGAAGCCCCACCGCGCGTGATGGTGCCCCAGTGCCCACGCCGGCGGCAGCGCGGGAGCACCGGTCAGCGACACCCAGGCGTGCAGCACGCGCGCGGGAGTGCCCACGATCACCCAGCAGCGCAGCGGACCGCCGTCCATCCGCAGCTCGGACGCCCCCGCCCGGTCGTGCCCCGAACCGGCACCCTCCTCGCCCTCCCGCAGCGTCACCGTGCCGTCCCAGGAGGTGTCGTGGAACACCAGATGCGTGGCCGCGTCGGCCACCACCAGCTGCACCGGCATCGTGATGTACAGCGGATCGTCACCCGGCCCGAACGCCTGCCCTGGGTCGGTGTTCCACAGCCGGTACGTCCCGTCGCGCAGCCGCGGGCCCGAAGCGCGCCCGCCGAGCCCGAAGAACCGGGCGTCGGCGGCCACCTCCGACCGCTGCATCCAGCGCGCCGTGCCCCCGCCCACCGGCTCCCACCAGCGCGGCGGCAGATCCCGGCGCAGTGTCACACCACCGGGCGTACGCACCTCGACCGCGCCGTGCCGCGACACCGCGACCGTCACCCGCTCCGCCACGACCCGCCAGCCGCCGTCCTTGTCCGGCTCCAGAACGGCCCGGGGGTCCGGCTCGGGGCACCGCCCGGCGAGCGCGTACGAGGGCTCCGGAGCGGCCCCGTCCCAGCCCCAGAAGACCGCCCCGTTCACGGCGACGGTGATGCGCAGTTCGGAACGGCCGAACCGGATGACCCCGCCACCGGGCCCGGGCTCCGCGTCCCGCACCGGCCCCGGCACACGCGCCCGCTCGGCCCCGCGCGCGGGCAACCCGGTGGCGTCGGCACGCTTCCTGCGCCACGCCGCCCGTACGGTACGCAACCCCTGCGCCGCCCCCGTTGAACCGACCACCTTCACCGAACGCACCAGGTCACGACCATCCATGCTGCTCACCCTGCCATTACGAGCCCCGGATAACCGCGTCGTTCAACTTCCGTTCACCCGTGGTGGGACCACATCTTCACGGCACGGACTATGTGGAGCGTGCCCTGGTGCAGAAGTCGATCACATGGCATCGTCCGTGTCAGCCGCGTCACGCGCACACCCCCGCACGTGCGCGACCGACGCACACGACGCGCACAGTCCCGGGAGCCGCCCCATGTCGACCGCGAACCCCCTGCCGCTCTGGCAGCCAGATCCGGAACGCATCGCCCAGGCACAGGTCACCAGGTTCCAGGCCTGGGCGGCCGAACACCACGGAGCCCCCGCCGACGGCGGCTACCCGGCACTGCACCGCTGGTCCGTCGACGAACTGGACACGTTCTGGCAGGCCGTCACCGAGTGGTTCGACGTCCGCTTCTCGACGCCCTACGCGCGCGTGCTCGGCGAACGCTCGATGCCCGGCGCGCACTGGTTCCCCGGAGCGACCCTCAACTACGCCGAGCACGCCCTGCGCGCGAGCGCGACCCGCGCCCACGAACCGGCCCTCCTGTACGTCGACGAGACCCACGAGCCGACCCCGGTCACCTGGGCGGAGCTCCGCCGCCAGGTCGGCTCCCTGGCCACCGAACTGCGCACCCTCGGCGTACGCCCCGGAGACCGCGTCAGCGGCTACCTCCCGAACATCCCGCAGGCCGTCGTCGCCCTGCTCGCCACAGCCGCTGTGGGCGCCGTCTGGACGTCCTGCGCCCCCGACTTCGGCGCCCGCAGCGTCCTCGACCGCTTCCAACAGGTCGAACCGGTCGTCCTGTTCACCGTCGACGGCTACCGCTACGGCGGCAAGGAGCACGACCGCCGCGACACGGTCGCCGAACTCCGCCGCGAACTGCCCACCCTCCGCGCGGTGGTCCACATCCCCCTCCTGGGCACCGACGCCCCCGAAGGCGCCCTGGACTGGTCGTCCCTCACCTCGGCCGACGTGGAACCCGTCTTCGAAGAGGTCCCCTTCGAACACCCCCTCTGGGTGCTCTACTCCTCGGGCACGACAGGCCTCCCCAAGGCCATCGTCCAGTCCCAGGGCGGCATCCTCGTAGAACACCTCAAACAACTCGGCCTGCACTGCGACCTGGGCCCCGAGGACCGCTTCTTCTGGTACACGTCCACCGGCTGGATGATGTGGAACTTCCTCGTCTCCGGCCTCCTGACCGGCACGACGATCGTCCTCTACGACGGCAGCCCCGGGTACCCCGACACGGCCGCCCAGTGGCGCATCGCCGAACGCACCGGAGCGACCCTCTACGGCACCTCGGCCGCGTACGTCATGGCCTGCCGAAAGGCCGGCGTGCACCCGTCCCACGATTTCGACCTCTCCAAGGTGCGGTGCGTCGCCACCACCGGATCACCCCTGCCCCCGGACGGGTTCCGCTGGCTGCACGACGAGGTCCGCGACGACCTGTGGATCGCCTCGGTCAGCGGCGGCACGGACGTCTGCTCCTGCTTCGCAGGAGCCGTACCGACCCTCCCGGTGTACATCGGCGAACTCCAGGCCCCCGGCCTGGGCACCGACCTTCAGTCCTGGGACCCGAACGGCGCCCCCTTGGTCGACGAGGTCGGCGAACTCGTCGTCACCAACCCCATGCCGTCCATGCCGATCTACTTCTGGAACGACCCCGAAGGCACCCGCTACCACGACAGCTACTTCGACACCTACCCCGGAGTGTGGCGCCACGGCGACTGGATCACGGTCACCTCCCGGGGCTCCGTCGTCATCCACGGCCGCTCCGACTCCACGCTCAACCGCCAAGGCGTGCGCATGGGTTCGGCCGACATCTACGAAGCCGTCGAACGGCTCCCGGAGATCAGGGAGTCCCTCGTCATCGGCATCGAACAGCCCGACGGCGGCTACTGGATGCCCCTCTTCGTGCACCTCGCCCCCGGAGCCGTCCTGGACGACGCCCTCCTGGGCCGCATCAAGCAGACGATCCGCGAACAACTCTCCCCGCGCCACGTCCCCGACGAGGTCATCGAGGTCCCCGGCGTCCCGCACACCCTCACCGGAAAACGCATCGAGGTACCCGTCAAGCGCCTCCTTCAAGGCACCCCGTTGGAGAAGGCGGTCAACCCGGGCTCCATCGACAACCTCGACCTGCTGAGCTTCTACGAGGACCTCGCACGCAAACGCGCCTGATCGCCCTCCCGTAGCGGCCGATCACCCTCCATAGGTGGCCTCGGACTCGCCCTCGCCGAGCACGGCGGCGAAGTCCGAGGCCAGCCGTACCGCGTCGGCCGCTTCGAGTTCGGCGACGGAGATCCGTACCCCCGGCTCGGACGCCAGCCGGAACCGCGCCCCCGCGGCGACCCACCAGCCGTACGACCGCAGCCCGTTGACCACGGCGGACTCGTCCCGCACCGGCACCCAGAGATTCATCCCGCTCGCCCCGTGCGCCGTGATCCCCCGCCCGCCTAGCTCCGTGCGGAGGGCCTCCCGGCGCACTTCGTACGCCTCCTCAGCGCGCGTGACCAACGCGCGCGTGCCGTCGTCCGTCATCAACCCGTGGACGGTCTCCTGGAGGAGATGACTCACCCAGCCGGACGTCAGCAGCAACCGCCCGTCGTGCCGCGCCAGCGTGGTCCGATCGCAGGCAGCCGCGGCCCACCGCAGGTCGGTGCCGAGGAACTTGCTCACCGTCCGCACATGCACCCAGCGCGCCAACCCACCGGAAGCCAACGACAACAGGGGAGCGCCCGCCACGGCGGACGCGTGATCATTCTCCACGACGAGCACCTCGGGCCCGTCCCGGAAGACCTCGACCAGGGCGTCACGGCGCGCGGCCGAGAAGCTGCCGCCGTACGGATTCTGCGCTCGGGGACTGCACACCACGGCACGCACACCCGCCCGCAGCGCCACGCGCAGCGCATCGGGACGCAGACCCTCGTCGTCCACGGCGACCGGCACGCTCCGCAACCCCAACGCCGTGACCAGATCCAGCAGATGGTGATATCCGGGATCCTCCATGGCCACCGCGTCCCCGGGCCGCAACTCCACCGACAGCAGCCGCCCGATCAGATCCAGCGCACCGTGCGCGAAGGTCACCTGCTCCACGGGCACGCCGTCGCGTCTCAGCCAGTCCCGTACGGCCTCCTCCAATCGCGCCAGCCGAGGCGTCGACCGGTGCGACCGCGCACCCGGGGACAGCCGCGAGGGCGGCACCAAGGCGGGCAGGAAGAGCGGGTCGGGGTGCCCGCCGGCCAGATCCCGCAGCCCCTCCGGGACCCGGGGCGGACGCCGGGACGCGACCGAGGGAGCCTGCGCCACCACGGTCCCGCCCCGCCCGCGCGTGACGACGATGCCCCGCTGCCGCAACTCCTTGTACGCGGTGGCGACCGTGCCCGGACTCACCCCGAGCTCGTCCGCGAGCCGCCGTACCGGGGGCAGTGCGGCCTCCGGCCCCAACACGCCCTCGGCCACGCACCGTTCGACGGACGCGGCAATCCCCTTGGCTGTCGTACCACTGATCCCATATTGTATTGCCACGTCATCAACTATGTATCAATACATAATGAGATGCAAGGGGGAGCAGTGAGCACGACCCGCCGCCCAGCCGCACGGCCGAAACGCATACCCGGAGGGCGCGACGGCCGCAGAATGCTCGCGATCGCCCTCGTCGACCGCACCGGCAGCGGTCTGTGGGCCTCCGTGTCCGTCCTGTACTTCACCTACGTCTCACATCTCTCCGTCGCCCAGGTCGGCACCCTCGCCGCGATCGCGGGAGCCATCGGCATCGCCGGCGCACCCCTGGGCGGTCGCCTCGCCGACCGCTTCCCGCTCACCCGCGTCCTCACCGCCCTCCAACTCCTGCGCGCCCTCGCCTCGTTCGCCCTGCTCACCACGGACGACTACGTCCTCCTGATCGCCTTCTCGGCCGCCGGCGGCTTCGGCGACCGCGCCGCCAACGTGCTCACCAAGCTCTACGCCACCCGCGTGGCCGGACCGGACCGCATCCGCTACCAGGCCATCAGCCGTACCGTCGCCAACGCGGGCTGGGCCCTGGGCGGTCTCGCCGCCGCGGCCGCCCTCGCCCTCGGCACGACCGCCGCCTACCACTGGCTCCTGCTCGGCGACGCCCTCTCCTTCGTCGCAGTCGCCACGCTCACCGTGCGCTGCGGCGAACCCCCGTCACCACAGCGCGTCATCGCGACATCGAAGGACGCGCCACCTGCGGACAAGCCCCCGAACCCGTGGCGCGACCGCACCTACCTCGCCTACGTCGCGACCGAGACCGTCCTCTTCCTCGACGACGCCGTCTTCAAGGTCGGCCTGCCACTGTGGATCGCTCACGCCAGCCAGGCACCGCACGGCCTGGCACCCCTGCTGATGGTCCTCAACAACGTGATGGTCGTGGCCCTCCAAGTCCCCCTGGCCCGCTTCGGCGCCACAACCACGGCCGCCCGCAAGCTGCTGATACCGCTCTCCGCCGCCTTCGCCCTCGGTGGGACCACCCTGGCACTCTCGGCCACTGGCGGGGCCGTCACCGCGACCGCGCTCCTCACCGCCTCGGCAGCCGCCTTCACCGTGGCGGAAATGCTGCACGCCACCGTCTCGTGGGAACTCTCGGTCGCCCTCGCACCCGGCACCGCGCAAGGCGCCTACCTCGGCGTCCATGGACTCGCCCAGTCGACCCAGCGCAGCATCGGCCCACTCGCGGTCACCGCGGCCATCGCCACCGGCCCCCTCGGCTGGACCGTCTTCGGCGCCGTCATCGCTCTGACCTGCATGATTCAGCACCGCCTGGTCCGCGAGCCGCTCGCTCGGACGCCGTTGTCAGTGCCGCCGGTTACTGTGAGTGAGCATTGATCCATCGCGCACAGGGGGAAACATGGCGCACACCGACCACCAGACCATGCGACGCGTTCTGCGCCGCGAAATCGCAGGCACCATCGGCCTGTTGACCGACGAGCAGGACTTCCGCGCCATGCGGCGCTACCGCAGCTTCACCTTCGACGACCACACCGCCTACCTCCAACAAGTGGAGGCACTCCTCAGGAGCCGAGCCTCCCAGGGCAGCCACACCAGCGTGGCCCTCTTCGACCCCCAGGAATACGCCGAGTTCTGCACCGACAGCGGCTTGGACCCCGATCACTCATCGAGCCGCACCCGCTTCACCGCCGAACTCGCCACCACCGGACCCACCCTGCCCTACGAGGGCCAACCCCTCGCCGACCTCCTCCCGGCCCTGGTCGACGAGGCCGTCCGCCAGGCGACCTGGGAGTACGTGACCACACTCCTGGCCCGCCTCGGCACCTGCGCCACCTGTGGCGAGGACATCGGCCGCGCGGCCTTCACCCGGGCCTCCGGCCTCCTCGTCCGCATCCTCGACACCGCCCGCCCCGGCAACCGACACCTGGTCTGCAGCGTCTCGGGAACACCCGAAACCATCGTCTGCGCCCTCCACGCCGACCAGGACGAGGACGGAGCCACCCACCTGGACGACATCGAAGCCCTCGAATTCACCAGCGTCCTCGCCCTCGGCATCGCCACCCGAAGCCCCGGCGGCCTCGTCATGCGCACCACCAGCCCCGACACCACCGACTGCATCTACGGCTGGCGCCTGCGCGGCGACGGCCTGGAACCCCTGACCGCAGGCGAGGTCTTCGACGCCTACTGCACCGACGTCGAATCCGGAGACCTCATCTCCCCGGAATCAGGCGTCGACTACTGCGTGCCGCCCGACCTCGGAGACCTGGAACAGCCCCCGGGAGGACACCACCACTGAACACGCCAGGGGCGCCCCACCCGGTGGTGAGGCGCCCCTGAACCAGAGCCGACGGACGACTTCTTCTGCCCAACTACTCGCCGGACAGCACCGCCTGAGCCGCCTGACGCGCCTCCTCGGCACTGTCGGCGGCCCGGGCCGCCAGCGCGGCCCGCTCGCACTGGGCCAGCGTGTACTTCGCCAGCGTCGACCGCACATAGGGAATCGAAGCCGCGCCCATGGAAAGGGAGGTGACCCCAAGACCGGTCAACACACAGGCCAGCAGCGGGTCGGACGCCGCCTCGCCACAGACACCACAGCTCTTGCCTTCAGCCTTCGCCCCCTCGGCGGACATCGCCACCAGGTCGAGCAGCGCGGGCTGCCACGGATCCTGCAGACGGGACACCGCACCCACCTGACGGTCGGCGGCAAACGTGTACTGCGCGAGGTCATTGGTCCCCAGCGACAGGAACTCGACCTCCTGCAGAATCGAGCGCGCCCGCAGCGCGGCCGACGGAATCTCCACCATCGCGCCGAACTTCGCCCGCAGACCCGCCTCCCGGCACGCGTCCGCGAACGCCTTCGCGTCCGCACGGTCCGCGACCATCGGAGCCATGACCTCGAGGTAGACCGGCAACCCCTCGGCGGCCTTCGCGAGCGCGGTCAGCTGAGTCCGCAGCACGTCGGGGTGGTCGAGCAGCGAACGCAGCCCGCGCACACCCAGGGCCGGGTTCGGCTCGTCGGCAGGCGTCAGGAAGTCCAACGGCTTGTCGGCACCGGCGTCCAGCACCCGCACGACCACACGGCCCTCGGGGAACGCCTCAAGCACCTGCCGGTAGGCCTCGACCTGCTTCTCCTCGGACGGCGCGTTCTTGCTGTCGTCCAGGAAAAGGAACTCGGTACGGAAGAGGCCCACACCCTCGGCCCCCGCCGCCAGAGCGGCCGGCACGTCGGCAGGACCGCCGACATTGGCGAGCAACGGCACCTTGTGTCCGTCGGAGGTGGCCCCCGGCCCCGTAGAAGCGGAGAGAGCGGCCTTGCGCGCGGCGGCCGCGGCTTCCAGCTCCGCCTTCTTCTCATCACTCGGGTTCACGAAGATCTCGCCGGTGCTGCCGTCCACGGCGACAACCGTCCCCTCGGCCAGCTCACCGGCCCCCGGCAGCGCCACCACGGCGGGCACACCGAGCGCCCGCGCCAGGATCGCGCTGTGACTGGTCGGCCCGCCCTCCTCGGTGACGAAACCGAGCACGAGAGCCGGGTCCAACAGCGCAGTGTCGGCCGGCGCAAGATCACGAGCGATCAGCACATACGGCTCGTCGCTGTCCGGAACACCCGGCATCGGCACCCCGAGCAATCGGGCGACGATACGATTCCGCACGTCATCCAGGTCGGCCACCCGACCGGCCAGATACTCACCGGCATTCGCCAGCAGGGCACGGTAAGCGGCGAAGGCGTCGTACACCGCCCGCTCGGCCGTACTGCCGACCGAGATACGGCGCTCCACGTCCGTCATCAACTCGGGGTCCTGGGCCATCAGGGCCTGGGCCTCAAGTACCGCCTGGGCTTCGCCCCCCGCCAGATTGCCGCGCGCCATCAGGTCGGCCGCCACAGCGTCCACGGCTTGGCGGGCGCGCCCCTGTTCACGCTCCGCGTCCTCCGCCGGAATCTGCTTGGCAGGCGGTTCCAGAACCGCCGTCCCCATGTGCCGAACCTCGCCGATCGCCACACCGTGGCTCACACCGACGCCTCGCAGCGTTGTCTCCATCTCACCCGTCTCCGATAGTGCGGCGGGTCCCGCCGCCGCGGTGGTTGTCCTGCACACCGTCATACGACGGCACTGACGTCACTCCCAGGAGAAGAGCCTGTCGCCGGCCTTCACATCGCCGTCCTCGCGGAGCTCGGAGAGGGACTCGGCGGTGGCCTCAAGAGCCACGATCGGGCACACCGGGGACTTGCCGGCGGCCTCGACGGCGGCCGGGTTCCAGCGCACGACACTCTGGCCCCGGGTCACGGTGTCGCCCTTGTTGACGAGCAGTTCGAAACCCTCGCCGTTGAGCTGCACGGTGTCGATACCGAGGTGGGTCAGGACACCGTGCCCCTCGCTGTCCACGACGACGAAGGCGTGCGGGTGGAGGGAGACGATGACTCCGTCCACGGGAGAGACGGCCTCGGAAGGCTCACGTACGGGGTCGATGGCCGTGCCGGGGCCGACCATGGCCCCGGAGAAGACCGGATCGGGCACCTCGGTCAGTCCGATGGCGCGTCCTGCGAGCGGGGACGTCACGCTGGTCATGGGAAGCCTCCCAGGGGTGGATGTGTGATGGAGCCGTCACTGCCTGTCCCGGACGGCACACTGAGCAGCAGGGTATGTCATATGTAGTACCGGTTCCGCCCGAGAGGTCTGGATTAGTGGTCTAGACCACACCTCTAATCGATTTGCACCTGCTCTACGGCCGCATGTACAGTCGTACTCCTGCTTGAGGCCGAGCGACGCGACCAAGCGTCTTTGCTTGACCTGGCAGCACCCAACTTGTCAGATCCTATCCCGGGGTCACCTTCTGCATGCTCGCAGGACGGTGGTCAGGGGGCCGGAAAAACACTGATAGAGTTTGGAACACCGAAGGGAAGCCCGGAGGAAAGCCTGAGAGGGTGAGTACAAAGGAAGCGTCCGTTCCTTGAGAACTCAACAGCGTGCCAAAAATCAACGCCAGATATGTTGATACCCCGTCTCCAGCCATCACGGTTGGGGCGAGGTTCCTTTGAAGAAAACATGCAGCGAGGACGCTGTGAACCGTCGGGCCTATTCCGCCCGGGGGTTCCGCTCTCGTGTGTGTGCACCCGATTACGGGTAAACATTCACGGAGAGTTTGATCCTGGCTCAGGACGAACGCTGGCGGCGTGCTTAACACATGCAAGTCGAACGATGAACCACTTCGGTGGGGATTAGTGGCGAACGGGTGAGTAACACGTGGGCAATCTGCCCTGCACTCTGGGACAAGCCCTGGAAACGGGGTCTAATACCGGATAATACTCCCGTACTCATGTGCGGGTGTTGAAAGCTCCGGCGGTGCAGGATGAGCCCGCGGCCTATCAGCTTGTTGGTGAGGTAATGGCTCACCAAGGCGACGACGGGTAGCCGGCCTGAGAGGGCGACCGGCCACACTGGGACTGAGACACGGCCCAGACTCCTACGGGAGGCAGCAGTGGGGAATATTGCACAATGGGCGGAAGCCTGATGCAGCGACGCCGCGTGAGGGATGACGGCCTTCGGGTTGTAAACCTCTTTCAGCAGGGAAGAAGCGCAAGTGACGGTACCTGCAGAAGAAGCGCCGGCTAACTACGTGCCAGCAGCCGCGGTAATACGTAGGGCGCAAGCGTTGTCCGGAATTATTGGGCGTAAAGAGCTCGTAGGCGGCTTGTCACGTCGGGTGTGAAAGCCCGGGGCTTAACCCCGGGTCTGCATTCGATACGGGCTAGCTAGAGTGTGGTAGGGGAGATCGGAATTCCTGGTGTAGCGGTGAAATGCGCAGATATCAGGAGGAACACCGGTGGCGAAGGCGGATCTCTGGGCCATTACTGACGCTGAGGAGCGAAAGCGTGGGGAGCGAACAGGATTAGATACCCTGGTAGTCCACGCCGTAAACGGTGGGAACTAGGTGTTGGCGACATTCCACGTCGTCGGTGCCGCAGCTAACGCATTAAGTTCCCCGCCTGGGGAGTACGGCCGCAAGGCTAAAACTCAAAGGAATTGACGGGGGCCCGCACAAGCAGCGGAGCATGTGGCTTAATTCGACGCAACGCGAAGAACCTTACCAAGGCTTGACATACACCGGAAAGCATTAGAGATAGTGCCCCCCTTGTGGTCGGTGTACAGGTGGTGCATGGCTGTCGTCAGCTCGTGTCGTGAGATGTTGGGTTAAGTCCCGCAACGAGCGCAACCCTTGTCCTGTGTTGCCAGCGTGCCCTTCGGGGTGACGGGGACTCACAGGAGACCGCCGGGGTCAACTCGGAGGAAGGTGGGGACGACGTCAAGTCATCATGCCCCTTATGTCTTGGGCTGCACACGTGCTACAATGGCCGGTACAATGAGCTGCGATACCGTGAGGTGGAGCGAATCTCAAAAAGCCGGTCTCAGTTCGGATTGGGGTCTGCAACTCGACCCCATGAAGTCGGAGTTGCTAGTAATCGCAGATCAGCATTGCTGCGGTGAATACGTTCCCGGGCCTTGTACACACCGCCCGTCACGTCACGAAAGTCGGTAACACCCGAAGCCGGTGGCCCAACCCCTTGTGGGAGGGAGCTGTCGAAGGTGGGACTGGCGATTGGGACGAAGTCGTAACAAGGTAGCCGTACCGGAAGGTGCGGCTGGATCACCTCCTTTCTAAGGAGCACTTCTCACCGATCCCTCCGGGGTGAGGTCAGAGGCCAGTTCATCGGCGAACGTCCGGTGCTGGTTGCTCAAGGGTGGAACGTTGATTATTCGGTGTCACTGGCCGTCTCTGGCTGCAAGTACTGCTCTTCGGGGCGTGGAAAGCTGATCAGAGCGGTGGGGATACCGGGCACGCTGTTGGGTGTCTGAGGGTACGGCCGTGAGGTCGCCTTCAGTGCCGGCCCCAGTGAACTCCGGTGGTAGCCGGGGGTGATGGGTGGTTGGTCGTTGTTTGAGAACTGCACAGTGGACGCGAGCATCTGTGGCCAAGTTTTTAAGGGCGCACGGTGGATGCCTTGGCACCAGGAACCGATGAAGGACGTGGGAGGCCACGATAGTCCCCGGGGAGTCGTCAACCAGGCTTTGATCCGGGGGTTTCCGAATGGGGAAACCCGGCAGTCGTCATGGGCTGTCACCCATACCTGAACACATAGGGTATGTGGAGGGAACGCGGGGAAGTGAAACATCTCAGTACCCGCAGGAAGAGAAAACAACCGTGATTCCGGGAGTAGTGGCGAGCGAAACCGGATGAGGCCAAACCGTATGCGTGTGAGACCCGGCAGGGGTTGCGTATACGGGGTTGTGGGATCTCTCTTCTGTCGTCTGCCGGCGGCAGGACGAGTCAGAAACCGTTGATGTAGGCGAAGGACATGCGAAAGGTCCGGCGTAGAGGGTAAGACCCCCGTAGTCGAAACATCAGCGGCTCGTTTGAGAGACACCCAAGTAGCACGGGGCCCGAGAAATCCCGTGTGAATCTGGCGGGACCACCCGCTAAGCCTAAATATTCCCTGGTGACCGATAGCGGATAGTACCGTGAGGGAATGGTGAAAAGTACCGCGGGAGCGGAGTGAAATAGTACCTGAAACCGTGTGCCTACAAGCCGTGGGAGCGTCGGAGTGCATGCTTGCATGCACTCTCGTGACTGCGTGCCTTTTGAAGAATGAGCCTGCGAGTTTGCGGTGTGTTGCGAGGTTAACCCGTGTGGGGAAGCCGTAGCGAAAGCGAGTCCGAACAGGGCGATACAGTAGCGCGCTCAAGACCCGAAGCGGAGTGATCTAGCCATGGGCAGGTTGAAGCGGAGGTAAGACTTCGTGGAGGACCGAACCCACCAGGGTTGAAAACCTGGGGGATGACCTGTGGTTAGGGGTGAAAGGCCAATCAAACTCCGTGATAGCTGGTTCTCCCCGAAATGCATTTAGGTGCAGCGTCGTGTGTTTCTTGCCGGAGGTAGAGCACTGGATAGGCGATGGGCCCTACCGGGTTACTGACCTTAGCCAAACTCCGAATGCCGGTAAGTGAGAGCGCGGCAGTGAGACTGTGGGGGATAAGCTCCATGGTCGAGAGGGAAACAGCCCAGAGCATCGACTAAGGCCCCTAAGCGTACGCTAAGTGGGAAAGGATGTGGAGTCGCAGAGACAACCAGGAGGTTGGCTTAGAAGCAGCCACCCTTGAAAGAGTGCGTAATAGCTCACTGGTCTAGTGATTCCGCGCCGACAATGTAGCGGGGCTCAAGCGTACCGCCGAAGTCGTGTCATTCCAGCATATACGCCCAACGGCGGCTGGGATGGGTAGGGGAGCGTCGTGTGCCGGGTGAAGCCGCAGCGGAAGCTAGTGGTGGACGGTTCACGAGTGAGAATGCAGGCATGAGTAGCGATACACACGTGAGAAACGTGTGCGCCGATTGACTAAGGGTTCCTGGGTCAAGCTGATCTGCCCAGGGTAAGTCGGGACCTAAGGCGAGGCCGACAGGCGTAGTCGATGGATAACCGGTTGATATTCCGGTACCCGCTGTGAAGCGTCAAACATCGAGCATCGTGATGCTAAGGCCGTGAAGCCGTTCCGGACCCTTCGGGGAATGGAAAGTGGTGGAGCCGCCGGTCCAAGCGGTTAGTAGGTGAGTGATGGGGTGACGCAGGAAGGTAGTCCATCCCGGGCGGTGGTTGTCCCGGGGTAAGGGTGTAGCCCGTCATCTAGGCAAATCCGGATGACATGAGGGTGAGACCTGATGCCGAGCCGATTGTGGTGAAGTGGATGATCCTATGCTGTCGAGAAAAGCCTCTAGCGAGTTTCATGGCGGCCCGTACCCTAAACCGACTCAGGTGGTCAGGTAGAGAATACCGAGGCGTTCGGGTGAACTATGGTTAAGGAACTCGGCAAAATGCCCCCGTAACTTCGGGAGAAGGGGGGCCATCACCGGTGATGAGTTTTGCACTCTGAGCTGGGGGTGGCCGCAGAGACCAGCGAGAAGCGACTGTTTACTAAAAACACAGGTCCGTGCGAAGCCGTAAGGCGATGTATACGGACTGACGCCTGCCCGGTGCTGGAACGTTAAGGGGACCGGTTAGTCAAGATTCGTCTTGGCGAAGCTGAGAACTTAAGCGCCAGTAAACGGCGGTGGTAACTATAACCATCCTAAGGTAGCGAAATTCCTTGTCGGGTAAGTTCCGACCTGCACGAATGGCGTAACGACTTCTCGACTGTCTCAACCATAGGCCCGGTGAAATTGCACTACGAGTAAAGATGCTCGTTTCGCGCAGCAGGACGGAAAGACCCCGGGACCTTTACTACAGTTTGATATTGGTGTTCGGTTCGGCTTGTGTAGGATAGCTGGGAGACTGTGAAGCCTGGACGCCAGTTCGGGTGGAGTCGTCGTTGAAATACCAGTCTGGTCGTGCTGGATGTCTAACCTGGGTCCGTGATCCGGATCAGGGACAGTGTCTGATGGGTAGTTTAACTGGGGCGGTTGCCTCCTAAAGAGTAACGGAGGCGCCCAAAGGTTCCCTCAGCCTGGTTGGCAATCAGGTGTTGAGTGTAAGTGCACAAGGGAGCTTGACTGTGAGACCGACGGGTCGAGCAGGGACGAAAGTCGGGACTAGTGATCCGGCGGTGGCTTGTGGAAGCGCCGTCGCTCAACGGATAAAAGGTACCCCGGGGATAACAGGCTGATCTTCCCCAAGAGTCCATATCGACGGGATGGTTTGGCACCTCGATGTCGGCTCGTCGCATCCTGGGGCTGGAGTCGGTCCCAAGGGTTGGGCTGTTCGCCCATTAAAGCGGTACGCGAGCTGGGTTTAGAACGTCGTGAGACAGTTCGGTCCCTATCCGCTGCGCGCGCAGGAACATTGAGAAGGGCTGTCCCTAGTACGAGAGGACCGGGACGGACGAACCTCTGGTGTGCCAGTTGTTCTGCCAAGGGCATGGCTGGTTGGCTACGTTCGGGAGGGATAACCGCTGAAAGCATCTAAGCGGGAAGCCTGCTTCGAGATGAGTGTTCCCACCCACTTGATGGGTTAAGGCTCCCAGTAGACGACTGGGTTGATAGGCCGGATCTGGAAGCCCCGTAAGGGGTGGAGGTGACCGGTACTAATAGGCCGAGGGCTTGTCCTCAGTTGCTCGCGTCCACTGTGTTGGTTCTGAAACCACGAACAACCCCGTACAGGTCACGTGCGGTGCGGTTGATGTGTTTCATAGTGTTTCGGTGGTCATAGCGTGAGGGAAACGCCCGGTTACATTCCGAACCCGGAAGCTAAGCCTTACAGCGCCGATGGTACTGCAGGGGGGACCCTGTGGGAGAGTAGGACGCCGCCGAACTCCTTTTAGAGCTCTGGCTCTTGGGCACGCAGCCCAAGAGCCAGAGCTTTTTTGCGTTGGGGTAAGGTCAGGGAGCATCGTTGGCTCGATTTCCCCACAGGAGGCCCCCGGGTGGAGGTCCAGGAGACCCGCGTCCAGACAGACCGGGTGCTCACCATCCCGAACATCCTCAGCATGGCACGCCTGGTCGGCGTACCCATCTTCCTGTGGTTGATCCTCAGGCCCGAGTTCGGAGGGCCCAAGAGCGACGGCTGGGCGCTCCTGGTGCTGATGCTGAGCGGGATCAGCGACTACCTGGACGGTAAGCTCGCGCGGCGCTGGAACCAGATCAGCAGCCTTGGCCGGCTTCTAGATCCGGCCGCGGACCGGCTCTATATTCTCTCGACTCTCGTCGGACTCACCTGGCGCGAGATTCTGCCAATCTGGTTGACCGCGGTACTGCTGGCGCGGGAGCTGGTTCTGTTGGTAGTGGTGGGCGTCCTCAGGCGTCACGGCTATCCGCCGCTGCAGGTGAACTTCCTGGGTAAGGCCGCGACGTTCAACCTGATGTACGCGTTCCCGTTGCTGTTGCTCAGTGACGGAAGTGGATGGCTTCCGTCACTCGCAGCGATTTTCGGATGGGCGTTCGCCGGATGGGGTACAACGCTGTACTGGTGGGCAGGAGTCCTCTACGTGGTACAAGTCCGCCGCCTGCTGCGTGCGGATGCCACGGCCGACTGACCTTGCCGATGGGGCGGTAACAGTCGCTCGATGGCCCGCTGAGCGAAAGTGCGGGACAATCTGGACTGGTGAAGTCGGCTAGCCCGTCGTCTCTCAGAGGAGGACGCTTCCGACATGAAGGCCGTCGTGATGGCCGGAGGCGAAGGCACACGCCTTCGCCCCATGACCTCAAGCATGCCCAAGCCACTGTTGCCCGTGGTCAATCGACCGATCATGGAGCACGTGCTGAGGCTGCTCAAAAGGCATGGGCTCAATGAGACCGTAGTCACCGTGCAGTTCCTGGCCTCGCTGGTCAAGAACTACTTCGGTGACGGCGAAGAGCTCGGCATGGAGCTCTCGTATGCCAATGAGGAGAAGCCACTCGGTACCGCCGGAAGCGTCAAGAACGCCGAAGAGGCGTTGAAGGACGATGCCTTCCTCGTCATCTCCGGTGATGCCCTGACCGACTTCGACCTCACCGAACTGATCAATTTCCACAAGGAAAAGGGTGCGCTGGTCACGGTCTGTCTGACCCGGGTGCCCAATCCGCTGGAATTCGGCATCACTATTGTCGACGAAGAGGGAAAGGTCGAGCGTTTTCTTGAGAAGCCGACCTGGGGTCAGGTCTTCTCGGACACGGTGAACACGGGCATCTACGTGATGGAGCCCGAGGTCTTCGACTATGTCGAGGCCGATGTTCCGGTCGACTGGTCCGGCGATGTCTTCCCGCAGCTCATGAAGGAAGGCAAGCCGGTCTACGGCTTTGTCGCCGAGGGCTACTGGGAGGACGTCGGCACTCACGAGAGCTATGTGAAGGCGCAGGCCGATGTCCTGGAGGGCAAGGTCGACGTCGAGATCGATGGCTTCGAGCTGTCGCCGGGCGTGTGGGTGGCCGAGGGTGCGGAGGTGCATCCCGACGCGGTTCTCCGCGGGCCGCTCTACATCGGTGACTACGCAAAGGTTGAGGCCGGCGCCGAAATCCGTGAGCACACCGTCATCGGTTCGAACGTCGTCGTAAAGACCGGGGCTTTTCTGCACAGGGCGGTCGTGCACGACAACGTGTACGTCGGGCAGCACAGCAATCTGCGTGGCTGTGTCGTCGGAAAGAACACCGACATCATGCGTGCCGCCCGGATCGAGGACGGCGCGGTCATCGGTGACGAGTGCCTGATCGGTGAAGAATCGATCGTGCAGGGCAATGTGCGGGTCTACCCGTTCAAGACGATCGAGGCCGGCGCCTTCGTCAACACGTCGGTCATCTGGGAGTCCAGAGGGCAGGCGCACCTCTTCGGTGCGCGCGGTGTGTCCGGGATCCTGAACGTGGAGATCACTCCGGAGCTGGTGGTACGCCTCGCCGGCGCCTACGCCACGACCCTGAAGAAGGGCTCGACGGTCACCACGGCCCGCGACCACTCCCGAGGCGCCCGTGCGCTCAAGCGGGCGGTGATCTCGGCCCTGCAGACCAGTGCCATCGACGTGCGGGACCTGGAGAACGTACCGCTGCCCGTGGCCCGACAGCAGACCGCGCGGGGCAGTGCCGGCGGGATCATGATCCGGACCACACCCGGGGTGCCGGACTCCGTCGACATCATGTTCTTCGACAGCCAGGGCGCCGACCTCTCGCAGGGGAGCCAGCGCAAGCTGGACCGGGTGTTCGCGCGCCAGGAGTACCGGCGCGCGTTCCCCGGCGAGATCGGGGACCTGCACTTCCCGGCCAGCGTCTTCGACTCGTACACCGGGTCCCTGCTGCGGAATGTCGACACGACCGGAATTGCCGACTCCGGCCTGAAGGTCGTGGTGGACGCGTCGAACGGCAGCGCCGGGCTCGTGCTGCCCAGTCTCCTCGGCAAGCTCGGTGTGGACTCGCTGACGATCAATCCCGGTCTCGACGAGTCCAGGCCGACGGAGACCGCGGACACGCGGCGCTCGGGGCTGGTGCGGCTCGGTGAGATCGTGGCCTCCGCGCGGGCGGCGTTCGGAGTGCGCTTCGACCCGGTCGGTGAGCGGTTGTCGCTCGTCGACGAGAAGGGGCGGATCGTCGAGGACGACCGGGCCCTCCTGGTGATGCTCGACCTGGTGGCCGCGGAGCGGCGCAGCGGGCGGGTGGCGCTGCCGGTGACCACCACGAGGATCGCCGAGCAGGTGGCGGCGTATCACGGGACCCAGGTCGAGTGGACGACGACCTCGCCGGACGACCTGACCAGGGTCGGTCGCGATGAGACGACCATCTTCGGCGGGGACGGCAAGGCCGGTTTCATCATCCCGGAGTTCAGCAGCGTCTTCGACGGTGCCGCAGCGTTCGTACGACTCATCGGGCTGGTGGCGCGGACTCAACTGACGCTGAGCCAGATCGATGCCCGGATTCCGCGGGCGCACGTCCTGAAGCGGGATCTCGCGACTCCCTGGGCCGTCAAGGGACTTGTGATGCGCCGGGTCGTGGAGGCGGCCGGTGATCGCTTTGTCGACACCACGGACGGGGTACGGGTCGTGGAGACCGACGGGCGCTGGGTGATGGTGTTGCCCGACCCGGCAGAGGCGGTCACCCATCTGTGGGCCGAAGGGCCCGACGACGCTTCCGCGCAGGCCCTGTTGGACGAGTGGTCGGCGGTCGTGGACAGCGCCGGACGGTAAAACGCGGACCACGCGCGCGTGCCGGACATGTCTCCCCAAGGGGGCCTGTCCGGCACGCCGGTGGGGCCATTCGGAGGTACAGGCCACCACGTGCGACGATGTGCGGCATGCCGCAGCAGCCCCCCGTTCGGAGCACACCCACGCGCCCTGCGCGTCCGGACGCATCCATGTCGCTGCTCACCAACGTCATGGACCACAGCCTCGACGAGGGTTACGCCGAGGCCGCCGCCCGGAAGAAGGCCGCGGGCGTGGGCGGCATGCCGAAGACCCTCAGGACGAAGCTCGGTCTCGCCGCCGGTCTGGTGCTGGCGGCCCTTGTCGTGACCCTGGGAGCGGCGCAGGCGCGGGTGGCCGCCCCCGTGGTGGCCAAGGAGCGCCAGGAACTGATCGACCGTATCGACAAAGAGACCAAGTCGGCGGACAAGCTCGAAGACACCGTCGACACGCTCCGGGACGACGTGAGCGCGCGGCAGCGGGCGGCGCTGAAGACCAGCGGCGGCAGCGGCCAGGCGGACCTGGTGAGCATGCTGTCCGGCGCCACCGCGGTGCACGGTCCCGGTGTGAAGCTCATCGTCGACGACGCGAAGGAAGCCAGCAGCGGCGGAGGCGACGACCCGCGCGAGACCGCGGACTTCTCCGACACCGGGCGGGTGCGCGACCGCGACATGCAGCGCGTGGTCAACGGACTGTGGGCGGCCGGCGCCGAGGCCGTCTCCGTCAACGGGCAGCGGCTGACGGCGCTGTCCGCGATCAGGGCCGCGGGCGACGCGATACTGGTCGACAACAGGCCACTGGTGCCGCCCTATACGGTGCTCGCGGTGGGGGACGGGAAGCGTCTGAGCACGAGGTTCCAGAACGGTGCCGACGGGCTCTATCTGAACGCTCTGGAAGACAACTACGGCATCAGGGCGACCATCGCCGTGGAGAGCGATCTCCGGCTGCCCGCCGCGCCGAGTGTGATCGTACGAACAGCACAGCCGAGAACTGAGAAGGGCACATCGTGATCGCCGTACTGGGCCTCATCGTGGGAGTGGTGGCCGGAATCCTGGTCCGGCCTGAGGTGCCGGTGGTTGTCGAGCCCTATCTGCCGATCGCCGTCGTCGCTGCGCTCGACGCCGTCTTCGGTGGTCTGCGGGCGATGCTCGACGGGATCTTCGACGACAAGGTCTTCGTGGTGTCGTTCCTTTCGAACGTGGTCGTGGCCGCACTGATCGTGTTCCTGGGCGACAAGTTGGGCGTCGGCGCCCAACTGTCCACCGGCGTAGTGGTCGTTCTCGGCATCCGGATCTTCTCCAACGCCGCGGCCATTCGCCGGCACGTCTTCCGGGCGTGAGGTCGATGAGCAACGAGGACGAGCAGCCGGCGAACAGGCTGCGCAGGGAACTGCCCGAAGAGGTACCGGCGTCTGCTTCCGCGGAGGCGCCGGTCGCCGAGGAGACGCCCGCTCCCACCGTCACGGGTCGGCAGCGGCTGGTGCAGGGGCTGTGGCCGCCGCGCGCCAGCAGGGCCCAACTCATCGTCGCCGTGCTGCTGTTCGGCCTAGGTTTCGGGCTGGCGGTGCAGGTCGCCTCGAACAGCAACAGCGACAGCGCGCTGCGCGGGGCCCGGCAGGAAGATCTTGTGCGCATCCTCGATGAACTGGACGACCGTACTCAGCGTCTTGAGGACGAGAAGCAGGGTCTGCAGAAACAGCGCGACGAGCTGGAGAACAGCTCCGACCAGGCCGAGGAGGCCCGCAAGCAGACGGCCGAGAAGGAGAAGCAACTCGGCATTCTGGCGGGCACCGTGGCCGCGCAGGGACCCGGCATCACGATGACCATCGACGACACGAAGGGAACGGTCGAGGCGGACATGTTGCTCGATGCGGTCCAGGAGTTGCGCGCGGCCGGCGCGGAGGCGATCCAGGTGAACGGCGTACGTGTGGTGGCCGGCACCTATCTGACGGACTCCGACAAGAGCGTGAGCGTCGACGGGAACAAGATCAACGCCCCCTATCGTTTCAAGGTCATCGGCAAGCCGCAGGATCTCGAACCGGCGCTCAACATCCCTGGAGGCGTGGTGCAGACTCTTGAGAAGGAGCAGGCCACCGTCACCGTCGGGCGGTCGAGCAAGATCATTGTGGATGCCTTGCGGGCCGCGAAGCAGCCTGACTACGCTCGGTCGTCCTCCCGGTGAACCGGGGGTGCATGGGGACCGTCCGGCGAGGGCATGAGGTTGCGGGGGGTCGACGCACCGATTGGGTGGTGCGTGGTGGAAACTGTCTGGTGGATACGGACGTTGTGAGGATGTCCGGGTCGACCGGTGTGTTCAATCAGGGTTCGTCCTGCCCCACGGGCGGGTCTGTTTCGGTCAAGGGGAATCGCCCGTGAAGTTGTTTGCGAAGTTGTTCGGCAAGAGTGCGAAAGAGAGCAGCGACAATCAGACCGCTCGCCATCGCGCACAACCGGACGCGGAGGGCCAGCGTCCGCTGTTCCGCGACCAGGTCGCTGGTCAGGGCGCGCCGTCGGTTGACCCTGCGCAGTCCGGCGACATAGGTTTCGGGCAACCGTCAACCTCAAGTACGGGTGGAGGGTTTTCCCCTATGTCGGCCCTGGTGTGTACGAGGTGCGGTAACCGCAACGCGGAGAACAGCCGCTTCTGTTCCAACTGCGGTGCGCCACTGCGCCCCGGTGTGACCCCGGAGCGTGCGTCCGAGACGACGTCCACGATCTCCATCTCCGGTCTCGAGGCCTACGACGCCGAGGTGACCGGCCAGACGCAGATGCCGACGCTCTCCCCGGAGGCGCAGGCGGCCGTCGACGCCCTGCCGTTGGGCTCGGCGCTCCTGGTGGTGCGGCGCGGTCCGAACTCGGGCAGCCGCTTTCTGCTGGACGGCGAGCTGACCACGGCCGGCCGTCATCCGCAGAGCGACATCTTCCTGGACGACGTGACGGTCTCGCGCCGCCATGTGGAGTTCCGGCGCGTTGCCGACGGTTCCTTCACGGTCGCCGACGTCGGCAGCCTGAACGGCACTTACGTCAACCGTGAGCGCATCGACTCGGTCCCCCTGGCCAACGGTGACGAGGTGCAGATCGGCAAGTACCGGCTGGTGTTCTACGCGAGCCAGCGGGGTTACTGACCCTCTCTCGGACTGTGTCCGGGGGATTCCCCCAGGAAGGTCCATGCTTCAAACACCGAGCGGCGGTGCCGGGCACGGTACCGCCGCCGCGGACACCGGGCTGATGAGTATCGGCACGGTGCTGAACACGCTGCGCGACGAGTTCCCCGAAGTCACCATCTCCAAGATCCGTTTCCTGGAGTCGGAGGGGCTCATCGAGCCGCAGCGGACCCCTTCCGGATACCGCAAGTTCAGCCCCGCCGACGTCGAACGCCTCGGCCATGTCCTGCGGATGCAGCGGGACCACTATCTGCCGCTGAAGGTGATCCGCGAGCACCTCGACGCCATGGAGCGCGGGGAGGCCGCCCCACTGCCCACCGTGGGCCGTCAACGGGACGGCGAGGTCGTCCTGGAGCCCGTGGAGGGCCCCACGGCGGCCCGGATCGGGCGGGCCGAGCTGCTGGCCGCCGCCGGGATCGGTGAGCAGGAGCTCGACGAGTGGGAGTCGTACGGACTCATCGCTCCACTGCCGGACGGCGTGTACGACGCGGAAGCCGTCACCGTGGCCGGGCTCGTCCTGGAGTTGGGGCGGTTCGGGATCGAACCCCGGCACCTGCGCGCCATGAAGGCCGCCGCGGACCGCGAGGCCGGGCTCGTCGACCAGGTGGTCGCCCCCCTGAAGCGGCACCGCAATCCGCAGACCAGGGCCCACGCGGAGGCCCGCACGAAGGAACTGGCGGGGCTCACGGTGAAGCTGCACGCCGCGCTGGTGCAGACCGCGCTCGGCGTGCGCCTGCCCTGAGCCGGGCGGGATTGCGGCAGCCTGATCGGTCACCCGATCCCGGCCCGACTACCCAAACGTCCCGGGCACGGCCTAGGGTTGCTGTGTGAACGAGCTCGATGTCGTAGGTGTCCGGGTCGAAATGCCCTCCAACCAACCGATCGTGCTCCTGCGTGAAGTGGGAGGCGACCGCTACCTCCCCATCTGGATCGGGCCCGGGGAGGCGACGGCGATCGCCTTCGCACAGCAGGGCATGGCCCCCGCACGACCGCTGACCCACGACCTGTTCAAGGACGTGCTGGAGGCCGTCGGCCAGGAGCTCACCGAAGTGCGCATCACGGATCTGCGTGAGGGCGTCTTCTACGCCGAGCTGGTGTTCGCCAGCGGAGTCGAGGTGAGCGCCCGCCCGTCCGACGCCATAGCGCTGGCACTGCGCACCGGGACGCCGATCTACGGCAGCGACGGCGTGCTCGACGACGCCGGCATCGCGATCCCGGACGAGCAGGAGGACGAGGTGGAGAAGTTCCGCGAGTTCCTCGACCAGATCTCGCCCGAGGACTTCGGGACCAACAGCCAGTGAGATCGGGGGCCGGCAGAGAAATGGTGGCATTTGCCACCGGCGTGTGAGAGCGTCCTGCGGCCCGCCGCGAGCGCATTCGGCTAGCCTTTCCCCGCGGTGGGGTACGGGAAACCACTCCTAGGGTGATTATCACTCGGCGTGCCTAGCGTGGCGATCGTTGACGCACCCCTGGTGACTGCCTACCGTCGAGAAGGCAGGTCAAGGACGGAGGTCGGCGTGAGAAGCAGCGGCGACGGTACGGCTGGGGGTGCCCCGGAACGCAGTTTCGGGGACAGTGGCCCGTACCCGCTTCATGGCAGTGCGGCCGATCACGCTCCGCATCGACCCACTGCCGTGCCGAGCAGCGGAGGGGCGACGTCCATGGCGTCCGAGCAGATCGGCTACCGGGGCCCTACGGCCTGTGCGGCGGCAGGCATCACCTATCGGCAACTGGACTACTGGGCACGCACCGGGCTCGTCGAGCCCAGCGTGCGGCCCGCACACGGGTCGGGGACGCAGCGGCTCTACAGCTTCCGGGACGTCGTAGTCCTGAAGATCGTCAAGCGGTTCCTCGACACGGGTGTCTCGCTGCAGAACATCCGCAGCGCCGTTCTGCACCTGCGGGAGTGCGACTTCCGCGATCTGGAGCGGATGACGCTGATGAGCGACGGCGCCACGGTCTACGAGTGCACCTCGCCGGACGAGGTCCACGCCCTGCTCCAGGGCGGCCAGGGGATCTTCGGGATCGCCGTGGGTGTCGTGTGGCGGGATGTGGAGAGCGCCCTGTCGCAGCTGCACGGGGAGCGCGTCGACACCGGTGAGACGCTCGTCGGGGTCAACCCCGCCGACGAGCTGGCCAGGCGGCGCAACCGGGCCGTCTGAGGGCCCGGCGGGAGCCGTAGCGGGGCATTGTCAGTGGCGTAGGGCAGCATCGGAGATGTGAGAACCGCGCCCACGATCCTGCATCTCGACATGGATGCCTTCTTCGCCTCGGCGGAGCAGGCGTCCAAGCCGAGCCTGCGCGGGAAGGCCGTCGTCGTGGGCGGGCTCGGACCACGCGGTGTGGTGGCCACCGCGTCGTACGAGGCCCGGGTTTTCGGGGTGAACTCGGCGATGCCCATGGCCCAGGCGCGCAGACTCGCTCCGAACGCCGCGTATCTTGTGCCGCGCTTCGGGTTCTACCGGTCGATCAGCGAGCAGGTGATGGCGCTGCTGCGGGCGCTGTCGCCACTGGTGGAGCCGCTGAGCCTGGACGAGGCGTTCGTGGACCTGGAGGCCGGCGAGGCGGCCTGGGACGCCGAGTCGGCACGCCGGGCCGGGGAGCGGCTCCGGGCCGACATACGGGCCGCCACGGGACTCACCGGCTCGGTCGGTCTCGCCGCCTCCAAGATGCTCGCCAAGATCGCCTCCGAGCGGGCCAAGCCCGACGGGCTGGTGCTGATCGAGCCCGGGAGCGAGCGGGCACTGCTCGGGCCGTTGTCGGTGCGCACGCTGCCGGGGGTCGGACCGGCGACGGGCGACCATCTGCGGCGGGCCGGGATCACCACGGTCGACGAGATCGCCGAGGCGGGCGAGGACGAGCTCGTACGACTGGTCGGCAAGGCGCACGGGCACTCGCTGTACGCCATGGCGCTCGCGCACGACGAGCGGCCCGTGGTCGCCGAGCGGGAGACCAAGTCGGTGTCGGTCGAGGACACCTACGACGTGGACATCCACGACCGCATCCGGGTGGGCCTGGAGGTGCAGCGTCTCGCCGACCGGTGTGTACGGCGGCTGCGGGGCGCCGGGCTGTCGGGGCGGACCATCGTGCTCAAGGTGCGGCGGTACGACTTCTCGACGCTGACGCGGTCCGAGACGCTGCGCGGGCCCACCGACGACCCCGGGGTGGTGCGGGAGGCCGCGGCTCGGTTGCTGGACTCCGTGGACACCACGGGCGGGGTGCGGCTGCTCGGGGTCGGCGTCTCCGGGCTCGCCGACTACACGCAGGAGGACCTGTTCGCGCAGGCGGCGGGGGAGCAGGTCGACCTTCTTGAGGAGGAACACGCGGAGGAGGAAGCGAGCGGGGAGCAGGCCGCGCCCGTGGAGCGGCGCTGGCCCGCGGGCCACGATGTGCACCACTCCGGGTTCGGGCACGGGTGGGTGCAGGGCAGCGGGCTGGGGCGGGTCACCGTGCGCTTCGAGACGCCGGAGGATGCCGGGCCCGGGCGGGTACGGACGTTCCGGACCGACGATCCCGAGCTGGAGCCGGCGGATCCGTTGCCGTTGGTGACGCGGGACGCGGGTGAACTGGCCGCCGCCTCAGGGCAGTTGGTGGTGCTGCCCCCGGAGAATCGAAGACCCGCCGCCTCTGCTCAGGTGTCGTCCGAGCCCGCCAGTTTGCCGAAGTCGCGGTCCGGGAGGGAGGGCGGTGGGGCCACGTCCAGGCCGTAGTGGTGGTAGAGCTGGAGTTCCTGGTCGGGGGAGAGATGGCGGCCCACTCCGAAGTCGGGGGCGTCCTTGATCAGGGAGCGGTCGAAGGGGATGTGCAGGGTGCCCTCGATCAGCTCGCTGGGCTCCAGAGGGACGAAGGCGTCCCTGGAGAACAGGCCGGTGCGTATGGCCGCCCACTCCGGTACACCGGTCGCGTCGTCGAGGTAGACCTCGTCGATCGTGCCGATCTTGGCGCCGGTGCGGTCGAACGCCTTGCGGCCGATCAGGTTGCGCGGATCGATATCGGTCTGCACGGGCCCTCCTCCTGGTCGCAACTCATCCGTAAACTCTACAAAAGAGCACATTCGGGCCGGTGGCCACTCGAAAGCTCGGCTTCACCGCTCGCTGGTAGGCTGGCGAGCGGCTGCTGACCCCGTGCGGGAGAGTCCTCCAGACTTCATCGGAGGCGCCGAAGGAGCAAATCCTCCCCGGAATCTCTCAGGCTCACGTACCGCACGGACGAGGTCACTCTGGAAAGCAGAGCGGGTGCCGGCGACGGCCCGCGCTCTCACCGACGGTGAAAACCGGTGACCCTCGGGTGGCCGGTGAAGCTCTCAGGTTGAGATGACAGAGGGGGAGGCCGTCCGGGCACCCCACTGTCGTGGTGCCCTCGAAGGTCGTGTCCGACCAGGAGGCCTCCCAAATGACCGCCCCTCGCACTTCGCTCTCCGAGCTCGAACAGGGCATCCCGTTCGAGCAGCGACACATCGGTCCCGACCAGGAAGCGCGGGCCAAGATGCTCGCGCAGGTCGGCTACGGCTCGCTCGACGAGCTCACGGCTGCCGCGGTCCCCGATGTGATCAAGAACGCCGACTCCCTCGACCTGCCGGGCGCCCGCACCGAGGCCGAGGTGCTGGCCGAACTGCGGTCCCTCGCGGACCGCAACGAGGTCCTGGGCTCGATGATCGGGCTCGGGTACTACGGGACCTTCACCCCGCCCGTGATCCTGCGCAATGTCATGGAGAACCCGGCCTGGTACACGGCCTACACGCCGTACCAGCCGGAGATCTCCCAGGGCCGGCTCGAAGCCCTCCTCAACTTCCAGACCATGGTCGCCGACCTCACCGGGCTGCCGACCTCCGGCGCTTCCCTGCTCGACGAGGGCACGGCCGCCGCCGAGGCCGTGGCGCTCTCGCGGCGCATGGGCAAGAACAAGAAGGGCCTGTTCCTGGTCGACGCGGACGCGCTGCCGCAGACCATTGCCGTGATCGAGACCCGCGCCGAGCCGGCCGGAGTCGAGGTCGTCGTCGCCGACCTCAGCGAGGGCATCCCCGCCGAGATCGCCGAGCGCGAGATCAACGGCGTGCTCGTGCAGTACCCGGGTGCCTCCGGTGCCGTACGCGACATCAAGCCGCTGATCGAGCAGGCGCACGCGCTCGGCGCACTCGTCACCGTCGCCGCCGACCTCCTCGCGCTCACGCTGCTGAAGTCGCCGGGCGAGCTGGGCGCGGACATCGCGGTCGGTACGACGCAGCGCTTCGGGGTGCCGATGGGCTTCGGCGGGCCGCACGCCGGATACATGGCCGTGCACGAGAAGTTCGCGCGCAGCCTGCCCGGGCGGCTCGTGGGCGTCTCCGTCGACGCCGACGGACACAAGGCTTACCGCCTCGCCCTCCAGACCCGCGAGCAGCACATCCGCCGCGAGAAGGCCACCAGCAACATCTGTACCGCCCAGGTGCTCCTTGCCGTCATGGCCGGGATGTACGCCGTCTACCACGGGCCCGACGGGCTGAGGGGCATCGCGCGGCGGACGCACCGCTACGCCACGATCCTCGCCGCCGGGCTCACCGCCGGCGGGGTCGAGGTTGTGCACGGCGGCTACTTCGACACGCTGACCGCGCGCGTGCCCGGCCGGGCCGCCGAGGTCGTCGCCGCAGCCCGCGAGGACGGCGTCAACCTCCACCTCGTGGACGCGGACCAGGTGTCCATCGCCTGCGACGAGACGACCACGCGTGCCCAACTGGCGGCCGTATGGACCGCGTTCGGGGTCGAAGGAGACATCGAGGCGCTCGACGTGAGTGCCGAGGACACACTGCCCGAGGCGCTGCTGCGGAACGACGCGTACCTCACGCACCCCGTGTTCCGGGACCACCGTTCCGAGACCGCGATGCTGCGCTACCTGCGCAGGCTCGCCGACCGGGACTACGCGCTCGACCGGGGCATGATCCCGCTGGGCTCCTGCACGATGAAGCTCAACGCGACCACCGAGATGGAGCCGGTCACCTGGCCCGAGTTCGGGCAGCTGCACCCCTTCGCGCCCGCCGAGCAGGCACAGGGATACCTCACGCTCATCCGGGAGTTGGAGGAGCGGCTCGCCGAGGTCACCGGGTACGACAAGGTGTCGTTGCAGCCCAACGCAGGTTCGCAGGGCGAGTTGGCCGGGCTGCTGGCGGTGCGTGGGTACCACCGCGCCAACGGGGACGCGCAGCGGACCGTGTGTCTGATCCCGTCGTCCGCGCACGGCACCAATGCCGCCAGTGCCGTGATGGCCGGGATGAAGGTCGTCGTCGTGAAGACCGCCGAGGACGGTGAGATCGACGTCGAGGATCTGCGGGCGAAGATCGAGCAGTACCGCGACGAGCTGTCGGTGCTGATGATCACCTACCCGTCCACGCACGGGGTGTTCGAGGAGCACGTCGCCGACATCTGCGCGCAGGTCCACGAGGCCGGCGGGCAGGTCTACGTCGACGGCGCCAACCTCAACGCCCTTGTGGGGCTTGCAAAGCCGGGGCACTTCGGCGGCGACGTCTCGCACCTGAATCTGCACAAGACGTTCTGCATTCCGCACGGTGGGGGCGGACCGGGTGTCGGGCCGGTGGGCGTGCGCGCGCACCTGGCGCCGTATCTGCCGAACCATCCGTTGCAGCCCGCTGCCGGTCCTGAGACGGGAGTCGGGCCGATCTCCGCCGCGCCGTGGGGTTCGGCCGGGATTCTGCCGATCTCCTGGGCGTACGTCCGGCTCATGGGCGGCGAGGGGCTGAAGCGGGCCACGCAGGTGGCCGTGCTCTCCGCCAACTACATCGCCAAGCGGCTGGAACCGCACTACCCCGTGCTCTACACCGGGCCCGGCGGGCTCGTCGCGCACGAGTGCATCATCGATCTGCGGCCGATCAGCAAGGCGACCGGTGTGTCCGTCGACGACATCGCCAAGCGGCTCATCGACTACGGCTTCCACGCGCCGACCATGTCGTTCCCGGTGGCCGGGACGCTGATGATCGAGCCGACGGAGTCCGAGGACCTGATCGAGCTGGACCGGTTCTGCGAGGCGATGATCGCTATTCGCGGGGAGATCGAGAAGGTCGGGGCGGGGGAGTGGCCGGCCGAGGACAATCCGTTGCGGAACGCGCCGCACACCGCTGCCGCGCTCGGTGGGGAGTGGGGGCACGCGTACACCCGCGAGGAGGCGGTCTTCCCGGCTGGTGTGTCCGTTGCCGACAAGTACTGGCCGCCGGTGCGGCGGATTGACCAGGCGTTTGGGGACCGGAACCTTGTTTGCTCCTGCCCGCCGTTGGATGCGTACGAGGACTGAGTTTTTCGGGTGCGGCGCCGTCGTGGCTGGGCGCGCAGTTCCCCGCGCCCCTAAAAGCAGCTCCCCGCGCCCCCATGAAAAAAGGGGGCGCGGGTGCTCACGCAGGGTATGCGTGGGTCTGGGTCGCCTTGACCGTTGCCCAGATCGACGCCCCCTGATGCAGGTCCAGTTCGGCCGCTGCCGGTGTCGTCAGGTCCGCCGCCAGGGGGAGTTCGCCGGTCAGGTCTACGCGGATCTGGTCGCCGTGGGTTTCCAGGCCCGCCACCTCGCAGTGCCAGAGGTTGCGGGCGCTGGCGCCGGTCGGGCGGTCTCGGAAGAGAGTCACCGCGCTTGGTGGGAACGCCACGAAGACCTCGCCGGTCAGGTCCTCCGTGGTGGTGATCGTGGGGCCGGTGTCGAGTGTGACCGTGTGGCCGTCGGCGTTGCCCTTGTAGAGGTTGAGGCCGACGAGTTGGGCGATGTAGTCCGTGCGCGGGTGGCGGGCGATGTCGGCGGGGGTGCCCTGCTGGACGATCTTGCCCTGCTCGATCACGATCAGCCGGTCGGCCAACACCATGGCGTCCAGGGGGTCGTGGGTGACCAGGACCGCGACTGCCTCGAACTCCGCGAGGTGGCGCCGGAGTTGGGCTCGTACGTCCAGGCGGGTACGGGCGTCCAGCGCGGCAAGGGGTTCGTCGAGGAGCAGGAGGCGTGGGCGGGTCGCCAACGCCCTTGCCACGGCAACGCGTTGGGCCTGGCCGCCGGAGAGTCTCCGGGGCTTGGCGCCCGCGTGCTCGGCGAGGCCCATCCTCTCCAGCCACTCGGCCGCGATGGCGCGGGACTCCGCCTTGGTCGCGCCCTGGCAGCGGGGGCCGAAGCCGACGTTGTCGAGGGCGGTGAGGTGCGGGAAGAGGAGATAGTCCTGGAAGACGACGCCCACCGGGCGGGACTCCGGGGGCGTACGGTCCAACTCCGCGCCGTCCAGACGTAGATGACCGTCCGTCAGGCCGACCAGACCGGCCAGGGCTCGCAACGCGGTTGTCTTTCCGGCGCCGTTGGGGCCCAGCAGGGCGACCACGTCGCCTGGTGCGGCGGTCAGTTCGACGTCGAGGCGGAACGTGCCGCGGTCCACGACGAGATGGGCGTCGAGGCCCTTGTCCAGTGCGGTCATGAGGTCGTCATCCAGCGGTCGCGGAGCCCGGCCAGGACCGCGATCGACACGGCCAGCAGGACCAGGCTGAGGGCGATGGCCGCCTCGGGGTCGTTCTGGAGGGCCAGGTAGACCGCCAGGGGCATGGTCTGGGTGCGGCCGGGGAAGTTGCCGGCGAAGGTGATCGTCGCGCCGAACTCGCCCAGTGCGCGGGCCCAGGCGAGCACCGAGCCCGCCGCGATGCCCGGGGCGATCAGGGGGAGCGTGACCCGGCGGAACGCGGTGAAGCGGGAGGCGCCGAGGGTCTGGGCGGCCTCCTCGTAGCGCGGGTCGGCGGCGCGCAGGGTGCCCTCGACGCTGATGACCAGGAACGGCATCGCGACGAACGCCTCCGCGACCACGACGCCGGTCGTGGTGAAGGGCAGGGTGATGCCGAACCACGAGTCGAGCCACTGGCCCACGACACCGTTGCGGCCGAGGGCCAGGAGCAGCGCCACGCCGCCCACCACCGGGGGCAGGACCAGCGGGAGGGTCACCAGGGCCCGGACGAAGCGGCGGCCGGGGAACTCCGTGCGGGCCAGCAGCCAGGCCAGCGGCACGCCCAGCACCAGGCACACCGCTGTCGCCAAGGTCGCGCTCAGCAGGGAGAGTTGGAGCGCCTGCCAGACCTCCGTGCTGGTGAGCTGGGACGGCAGGGAACGCCAAGGGGCCCGGACCAGGAGGGCGAGCAAGGGGAGGAGCAGGAACGCCAGGCCCACGAGCGCCGGCACCAGCAGGGGCAGCGGCACCCCGTGTCCGGACATCCGGACGCGGCGACGCCGCGGCCCGCCCTTCAGGGTCTCGGCCGCGGCGTCGGAGGTGTCGAGCTGGGTCACGGCTTGAGGAAGCCCGCCGCGGACAGCACCTTCTGGCCCTCGGCGGACTGCACCAGCGCGATGAACGCCTTGGCGGCGACGGCGTTGGGCGCGTTCTTCAGGAGGACGATCGGGTAGTCGTTGATGGCGTCGGCGGACTCGGGGAACTCCACGCCCTCCACCTTGCTGCCGGCCGCGTGCACGTCGGTCTTGTAGACGACCGCCGCGTCGGCCTCCTTCAGCACCACCTTGTTGAGGGCCGACTTGACGTCCTCCTCGTAGGACACCGGGGTGAGCTTCAACTTGCTTGCCGTGAGCGCCTTTTGGGCCGCGGCGCCGCACGGCACCGTCTTGTCGCACAGCACGACCTTGAGCGACGACTTGGTGAGGTCCTTCAGGGAGGTCACCTTGTCGGGGTTGCCCGGCAGCGTGGCGATCTCCAGCTGGTTGCGGACGAACGTGGCCGGGGTGCCGACGCCGTCGCCCTTGTCCGTGACGATCGCCATGGTCTTGGGGCTCGCGGCGGCGAACACGTCGGCCGGGGCGCCGCTGGTGATGCTCGCGGCGAGGGTGTCGCTGCCCGCGAAGTTGAAGGTGACCTTGGTGCCGGGGTGGGCCGTCTCGAACTCCTTGCCCAGGGTCGTGAACGACTCCTTGAGCGAGGCGGCGGCGAAGACGGTGACGGTGCCGGACATCTTCGGGGACGCGGACGCCGAGGTGTCGGACTTCGAGGAGGACGAGTCGTCGCTGGAGGAGCAGGCGCTCAGGGCCAGCAGCGCGGCGGCTCCGGCCCCCGCAACCTGCAGGATCCGGCGGGTCCGACGCGCGGAACGGGTCATCACGGTTCTACTCCTCTGATTCTGCCGATAAGGGATGGTCGCGCCCTTGCCCGACCGCAACGGCCGTGCCGCGATGATACTGCCGCATATGCAAGGTGTAAGTCTCCTGTCGCATCGCATGAGCTGCACTATTCGCTTGCGGGGTGCGCATGTGCGTTTGTACGGGAGTGCGGCCCGGGTACCACATTCCGGGAGGTGATGGCTCGTGACGCTCGCGCAGCTCGACCTGACGGGGGACCTCGCCCGACCCGTCCGGCTCACCGTGCCGGACCTGCTGAACTGGCCGCTGCACCGGGTCCGGGTCAGCTTCGAGTGCGCCACCAGCGGCACCCAGGTCCACCGCTTCGCGGGACCGCGGCTCTACGACGTCCTGTCCGCGGCCGGTCCCGGTTTCGACCCCGTCCGCCGCAAGGACCGGCTGCGCTTCCTCATCGCGGTGAGCGGTACGGACGGGCACCACGCGCTGCTGTCCTGGGCCGAGATCGATCCCGACTTCGCTCATGCCCCTGTTCTGCTCGCTGTGAGCATCGACGACACCCCGCTCGACCGTGCCGGACCGCAACTGGTGCTTCCACAGGACCGTTGCGGGGCCCGGCACATCAGCGGGATCAGTGCGATACGGGTGGACGGGGGGTACGGCGCGGCGAGTCGGCCAGTGCCAGCCACACCCGGTCGCGGGTCAGCGGAAGTTCGGTGAAGCGGACGCCGGTCGCGTCCCGCAGGGCGTTGGCGAAGGCGGGCGCGACCGGGTTGAAGGGGCTCTCGCTCATCGACTTGGCGCCCAACGGCCCTATGGCGTCCGCCGTTTCCATGAAGTGGACCTCGGTGCGCGGCACGTCCGCGTACTGCGGGAGCCGGTAGCGGCGGAACGCGGCCGTCTCCACCGCGCCGTGCCCGTCGACGCGTACGTTCTCGAAGAGGGTCGCCCCGAGCGCCTGGGCGACCCCGCCCTCCACCTGGCCCCGGCACTGCATCGGGTTCATCACCTTGCCCGCGTCGGCCGCGTGCACACTGCGCAGGATGCGGATCTCGCCGGTGTCGGGGTCCACGGCGACCCTGAACCACTGTGCGTTGAAGGCCACGGAACGCGGGGTGCCGCCGAAGTGCCCGTCGGCGGTGAACTCGACCCCGACCGCCGCACCCGCCGCGTGCAGCTCCTTCAACGGCAGACGGCCACCGGGATGCAGTACGGCCTCCTCCGCCAACCGGCAGTCCGCGCGGGGGAGTTGCAGATGGGCGGCGGCGAAGTCGAGCAGCTGGTCGACGAGGGCGCGGGACGCGCGCAGCGTGGCCTTGCCCGCCACCACCGTGCCCGTGGAGGCGAAGGCGCCCGTGTCGTGGCGTACGACGTCCGTGTCGGACTGGCGGACGGTGATCCGGTCGACGGTGGTGGCGAGTTCACCGGCCGCGATCTGGCGGTGCACGGTCGTCGTGCCGTTGCCGAACTCGGCGGTGCCCACGGCGAGATCGAAGCCGCCGTCGGGCAGGAGGCTCGCCTTCGCGTCGGCGATGTGGCCGCCGGGCGGCCCGGTCGCGATCATCGCCAGGGCGGTGCCCTCGCCCACCAGCCAGCCGTCCGGGGGGAGTTCGGACATGGGCTCCGCCTGGGCGCGGCGGACGATCGCGAGGCACTGGTCGAGCCCGTAGCTCGCGATGTGCAGGTCCTCCTCCTCGCCGGCGGGGGAGAGCATCGGCTCGCCCGGCCCGATGATGTTCCTCGCCTTGAACTCCAGGGGATCCAGGTCCAGTTGGCGCGCGAGTTCGTCGAGGGCCGACTCCACGGCGAACATCACCTGGCCGAGGCCGTAGCCCCGGAACGCGCCCGCCGGGACGGTGTGCGTGTAGACGGAGAAGGCGTCGACCTTCTTGTGCGGGGCGCGGTAGACGGCCGTCGACTCGCCGACGCTGTGGAACATGACGGCGGGACCGTGGTTGCCGTAGGCGCCCGTGTTGGAGACAACTCGCAGTTGCAGCGCGGTGAGTCGGCCGTCGCGGCGGGCGCCCGCCTTCACGCGGATGGTGAAGGGGTGGCGGGTGGTCGCGCCGTAGAACTGTTCGGCGCGGGTGTACTCCAGTTTCACCGGGCGGCGCAGGCGCAGGACCGCGAGGGCGACGATGTCCTCGACGAGCATCTCCTGCTTGCCGCCGAAGCCGCCGCCGACCCGGCCCGCGACGACCCGCACCCGTTCCTCGGGGAGGTCGTAGAGCGCGCAGAGGGCGCGGCGGGTGAGGAACGGGGTCTGTGAACTGGTCCGGACCGTAAGCCTGTTGTCCTCGTCGAACCACGCCACCGCGCCGTGCGTCTCCAGGCTCGCGTGCTGGACGCGCTGGGTGCGATACGTGCCCTCGTACACCGCGTCGGCCTCCGCGAAGCCCGTCTCCACGCTGCCGATCTCGCCGTGCGCCTCGCCGACCACGTTGTCCTGGGGGCGGGAAATGCGGGCCGTGGCCGCGTCCTTGTCGTGGACGACGGGCGCGCCGGGGCGCATCGCCTCCTCCGGGTCGAGGACCGCGGGCAGGATCTCGTACGTCACGTCGACGCGTCGGCAGCCCTCCTCGGCGGCGGCCTCGCTGTCGGCGACCACGGCGGCGACGCGCTGGCCGACGTGGCGGACGGTGTCGTCGAGGACGCGGGTGTCGTCGGGGTCTTCGGTGGGGTGCTCGTGGCGGGCCGTGGAGAAGTGGCGTTCGGGGGCGTCGTGGTGGGTGAACACGGAGTGCACGCCCGGGACTTGGAGGGCCGCCGTGATGTCGATCGCCGTGATGCGGGCGTGGGCGTGCGGGGAGCGGAGGAGCTTCATGTGGAGCAGGTCGGGGATGTCGATGTCGAAGGTGTAGCGGGCCGTGCCCGTCACCACTTGGGGGCCGGCCGGGGCGGGGAGGTTGCGGCCCACCGCCTCGCCCGCGCCCGGCGCCTCGGCGTGGCACACTCCGCGTACCGCGTCCTCGATGGCGCGGTAGCCCGTGCAGCGGCAGAGGTTGCCCTTGAACGCGCGGGGGAGATCGGTGAGTTGGTCCTCGTTCAGGGCGGCCGTCGTCATCAGGAAGCCGGCCGTGCAGAAGCCGCACTGGAAGCCCTGGGCGTCGAGGAACTTCCGCTGGACGGGGTGGAGTTCACCGTCCTCGGCGGCCAGACCCTCGACTGTGGTGACCGTACGGCCGTCGGCGCGGAAGGCCGGGTAGAGGCAGCTGTGGACCGGCTCGCCGTCCACATGGACCGTGCAGGCGCCGCAGTCGCCCGCGTCGCAGCCCTTCTTCACGCCGAACCAGCCGCGGTCGCGGAGGTAGGTGCGCAGACACTGGCCCGGGCGGGGTTCTTCGGCGAAGGAGCGGCCGTTGACCTCGATCTTCATGCTGCCGTCTCCTCCGGAACAGGGCCCAGTTCGCGGCGGATCTCCTCCGCGTAGTGGAACGTCATGTGCGCCCGCCATTCCGGCAGCCCGTGGATGTCGTCGAACCATTCGTCGACCGTGGAGGCGATCGCCGTGCGCAGGTCCCCGGCCGTGGGCGGCAGCGGGAACCGCAGGCGGAACGGGCGGACCGTCGACGCGGTGATCGTGAGCGCGAATGAGCCGTCCCGCGGGTCCAGGGTGCCGATGACCAGGACTCCGGAGCGGCCGAGGCCGTAGAGGGAGGCCTGGCGGAAGGCCGTACGGCAGGTCAGGGCGCGAGCCGGGACGGTGATCGAGCGGAGGAGTTCGCCGTCGGCCAGGTCCTTGCGGCCAGCGCCGGTCACGAAGTCGGTGACGTGGACGCGGCGGCGGGCGCCGTCCTGGGCGAGGAGCAGGCACTCGCCGTCCAGGGCGGCCGTGAGGGAGATCATCGGGCCTGCGGGCAGGGCGTTGCAGAGGTTGCCGCCGACCGTCGCCATGTTCCAGATCTTGAAGGAGGCGAGGAAGGCGCGGCAGCACTGTTCGAGGAGCGGGGCCGCCTCGGCCGTCAACTCCTTCGCGAAGCGGGAGAGTTGGGCGATCGTGCAGGTCGCGGCGATCTCCAGGGAGCCGTCCGGGAGGTGCTGGACGGGGGTCCAGCCGGTGCGGCTCAGGTCCACCAGGCGGCGCAGGTGCGGTTGCGGCTCGGAGAAGAGATATGTGCCGCCGCCGAGCCAGGCGTCGCCGGGCCGCCAGGGGGTCGGCTGCCGGGCGTCGAGGATCTCGGCCACCGTGTTCAGGTCCATGACCGCCAGTGAAGCAACGCGGACCGGGCCGGGACGACTGGTTCACAGCACGGAAACGCCGATGTTCCCGGGCGTTGCTTTGGATGATCGACCAAGAGGCGTTTCGGGTGATTGGTCTTGCACTTACCATGCAATCACTCGTGTTCACCTGGCGAATGCGAGATACGAGGAGCCGGAACCATGCACGTCGAACACCTCCTTCAGGACGAGTCCCTCGGCCTGCGTCTGCTGTGGGCCGAGGACGCCCAGCTGGCGCGGGAGATCAGCGGGGTGACCGTGACCGACCTGGAGGACCCCGCGCGGTTCGTGCGGCGGGACGAGGTGGTGCTCAGCGGGCTGGTCTGGTGGTCCGCCGAGGACGGGGCCGGGCGGGCCGAGCGGTTCGTGTCCGCGCTGCGCGGAGCGGGGGCCGCCGCGCTGCTCGCCGGGGAGGAGACGCACGGCTCGGTGCCGGACGACCTCGTCGAGGCATGCGTCCGGCATGGCGTGCCGGTGGCCGCCGTACCGGCGCACATCATGTTCCGCGCGATCACCGACACCGTGTACCTCGGGCGGTGGGGCGAGCTGAGCCGGCGGCACGCGCTGCCGGACGGCGTGCGGGGGCGGCTGAGCCGGATGGCCGCGCAGGGAGCGGGCCCGGAGGCGATCGTGGCGACGGCCTTCGCCCACCTCGAACGGGCCGTCGCGTACGTCCTCACACCGTCCGGGCGGACGGTCGCGGCGACTCCGGGTGCGGCTGAGATATCCGCGAGGAAGGCCGCCTCGTTGCTGGCGGAGGCCCTGCCCGTCGACGCCGACGGGGTCTCGCCGTACGAACGCTGGCACCTCTGCCTTCCCGACCCCGACGACGCCCCGCCGCGCATGCTGCACGAGCTGGCCTCGGTGCTGGGGCGCTGCCAGGAGGCCCGGGTCCGGTCGCGGGCCGAAGAGCGGCAGACGGCGGACGAGTTGGGGGCGCTGCTCGCCGTGCCGGGGACGGATCCCTCGGCTGTGGCGGGGGCGTTGCGGGCCTGCGGGCTGCCGGACGAGGGGCCGTACCGCGTGCTGGTCGCGGAGACCGGGGCGGGGCGGGCGGGGCTGGCCGAGGGGGCGTTGGCCGAGGTCGTCGCGCATGTGGTGGCGGGGGAGAGGGCTGCGGGGGCGGTATCCGGGGCGAGGGCTGGGCGAGCGCCGAACGGCACGGCCGTCGCGGGCGCTGCGGGACGGCCGACGGACGCTGCCGCGCTCGCAGAACCGCCCTCAGGCGTCGGCGCCGTAGGGCGGTTGCCCGACGGTGTTGCCTTCGCGGTCGTCACCGGGGGTGAGGCCGAGGCGTTCCGCGAGGTCTGGACGCTCGTCGCCGGTGGTGAAGCGGCCGTGCCGCTCTACGGTGGGACCGGGGCGGCCGTGGCCGAGGCGAAGGATCTCAACGGGGCGTTGGCGCAGGCGCGTTACGCGCTCGGCTCGGCGCGCGGCACCGCACGCCGCGGATCCGCGCTCGTCGACGCCTCGGCGCTCACCGGGCTCGACGCGCTGCTCACGGGTGTGCCGGCCGAGGTCCGTACCGCCTTCAGCCGGACCGTCCTCGGTGAACTGCGCGGCAACGCCGTCATGTTGGAGACCCTGGAGACCTTCCTCGCCTGTGACGGCTCCTGGGCGCGGACCGCTGAGGCGCTGCATCTGCACGTCAACTCCGTGCACTACCGCATCGGACGCATCGAGCACTTCACCGGGCGCGACCTCTCCCGCCTCTACGACCGACTCGACCTGTGGGCAGCCCTGTTGTGCCGGACGGACAGCGCCTAGCCTGCACGTCACAGGGGAGGTCAGGGATGCTGTTGCGTCAGCTGGAGTACCTCGTCGCGCTCGCCCGTGAGCGGCACTTCGCGCGCGCCGCGGCGGCCTGCTATGTCTCGCAGCCCTCGCTGTCGGCCGCGATCCGGCGGCTGGAGCACGAGTTGGACGTGCCGATCGTGCGGCGCGGCCAACGGTACGAGGGGCTGACGCCGGAGGGCGAGGTGGTGCTCGCCTGGGCGCACCGCATCCTGGCCGAACGGGACGCCCTGCACCAGGAGTTGTCCGCCCTGCGCGGCGGCCTGACCGGCACGCTGCGGCTGGGCGTGGTGCCGACCGCGCTGCCCGCCGCCTCCCTCCTCACCACCCCGTTCTGCGAACGGCATCCCCGGGCCCGGGTCGCCCTGGAGTCGCTGTCGTCGGTCGACATCCGGCACGGGCTCGCCGAGTTCGAGCTCGACGCGGCGATGACGTACCTGGACGACGACAGCCTGCGCAACGTCCGCCGCTTCCCGCTCTACGAGGAGCGGTATGTGCTCCTCACGCCGGTCGACGGGCCGCTTGCCGGTGTCTCCAAGGCCAGTTGGGCACAGGCGGCCACGCTTCCGCTGTGCCTGCTGAACTCGCGGATGCGCAACCGCCGGATCATCGACGAGTGTTTCGCCGCCGAGGGGGCGACGGCCTCCCCGGCGATCGAGTCGGACAGTGTCGCCGGGCTCTACACGCTGCTGCCCGGCGGCCGTTGGTCGAGCGTGATCTCGCACGCGTGGCTGCACATGTTCGACGTACCGGACGGGATGCGGGTGGTGCCGCTGAACGGGCCCGCGCACGGTCCCCGGGTCGGACTGGTCGTCGCCCGTACCGAACCCCAATCCGTGCTGGCGGAAGCCCTGTTGAAGGTGGCGCGGGAGGCCGGCGTACGTGACGCCCTCGACGAACTCCTGCACACCTACCTCGAAGGCGACCGCTGATAGATGCGGGCTATCCCGGCATAGCAACGTTCGCTTTGACCAGGGCGATTCACCCCGAGGATCGTGAAGTGCACCTTCCGACAACGGAGTTGAGGAGCCGCGACATGGCCAAGGTTCTCTGTGTCCTGTACGACGACCCCACCGACGGATACCCGACCTCGTACGCCCGCGACGACCTGCCCGTGATCGACCACTACCCGGGCGGCCAGACCACCCCCACCCCCGAGGCGGTCGACTTCACCCCGGGCCACCTCCTCGGCAGCGTCTCCGGTGAACTCGGCCTGCGCGCCTACCTGGAGAGCGCCGGGCACACCCTGGTCGTCACCTCCGACAAGGACGGCGAGGGCTCGGTCTTCGACCGGGAACTGGTCGACGCCGACATCGTGATCTCGCAGCCGTTCTGGCCCGCGTACCTCACCCCCGAGCGGATCGCCGCCGCGAAGAACCTCAAGCTCGCGGTCACCGCGGGCATCGGCTCCGACCACGTCGACCTCGACGCGGCGATCTCCCACGGTGTGACGGTCGCCGAGGTGACGTACTGCAACAGCATCAGCGTCGCCGAGCACGTCGTGATGATGACGCTGTCCCTGGTGCGCAACTACCTGCCGTCCCACCAGGTCGTGCTCGACGGCGGCTGGAACATCGCGGACTGCGTGGCCCGTTCGTACGACCTCGAAGGCATGCACGTCGGGACGGTCGCCGCCGGGCGGATCGGGCTCGCGGTGCTGCGGCGGCTCGCGCCCTTCGACGTCAAGCTGCACTACACCGACCGGTACCGGCTGTCCGAGGACGTCGAGCGGGAGTTGGGGCTGACCTGGCACGAGAGCGCCGAGGACATGGTGCCGCACTGCGATGTCGTCACCATCAACGCGCCCCTGCACCCCGAGACGGAGGGGCTGTTCGGCGACAAACTGCTCGCGCAGACGAAGCGCGGCGCGTATCTCATCAACACCGCGCGGGCGAAGATCGTCGACCGGGATGCCGTAGGCCGGGCGCTGCGCAGCGGGCAGTTGGCGGGCTACGCCGGTGACGTGTGGTTCCCGCAGCCCGCTCCGGCGGACCACCCGTGGCGCACCATGCCGCACCACGGGATGACCCCGCACATCTCCGGTTCCTCGCTGTCGGCGCAGGCCCGGTACGCGGCGGGCACCCGGGAGATCCTGGAGGCGTTCTTCGCCGGGCGGCCGATCCGCGACGAGTACCTGATCGTGGACGGGGGCGCGCTGGCGGGGACCGGCGCGCACTCCTACTCGGTCAACAAGTGACGCGGTGACCGACGGAGGCCACTGCCCGCCTCACGCGCGGTCGATATGTACGTTCGTCGACTTCACGCGGGCGGTGGCCTCCATGCCGACCTCCAGGCCGAGTTCCTCGACCGCCTCCCGGGTCAGCAGCGAGACCAGCCGGTGCGGGCCCGCCTGGATCTCGACCTGGGCGGCGACGTCCCCGAGCTTGATCGCGGTCACGATGCCGGGGAAGGCGTTGCGCACCGAGGTGTAGGAGGGGTCCTCCACGACACCGCCCGCCTTCGCCAACTCGACCGAGAACGCGGCCAGATCGACACCGTCGATGAGCCGGCGGCCGCCCTCGTCGCGGTGGGTCGTCACCCGGCCCGCGTCCGCCCACCGGCGCGCGGTGTCCGGACTCACGCCGAGCAGCCGCGCCGCCTGGCCGATTGTGTAGGACTGCATACGCGCAACCCTAGGGCCTGTTCGGCGGGTCAGGTCGCAGGAAAGTGACCGTGACTGATCGACGCCGGTGAGCGGGGTGTGGTGCGTGCAGCTGCAAGGCGGAGGAGGGAGTCGACGCGGAGCGTCGGCGAGTGACGACAACGCGGCAGATGTGCGCACCACACCCCGCGTCTGCGACAGGACCCGCCGGACAGGCCCTAGGGGCAGAAACGGAAGTCGGTGGACGGGGGGTTGGCTCTGGGGTATAACGCGATATAGCGTCAGTCCGTCGATCGGGGTGAGGGTATGTCGGGTGAGCTGATGAGCACGACCGGGTTGCGGGCCTCGCATGCGGACCGGGACCGGGTCGTGGACGTGCTGACCGGCGCGGCCGGCGACGGACGGCTGACCGCCGAGGAGCTCGACGAGCGCGTCGAGGCCGCCCTGTCCGCCCGCACGATGGGGGAACTGGCGGTCCTGACGGCCGACCTGCCGGTGGTGGCCAGCGCCGCTCCGGTCGAGGTGAAGGACGTCGCCCGCATCGAGCAGAACGGCGGCTCGACACGGCGCGGTGACGGCTGGGTGGTGCCGCGCCGGCTGGAGATCCAGTCCCGCCTCGGCGATGTGACGCTCGACTTCACCCAGGCGGTGATCACCCAGGCCACGCTCCGCATCGACCTGGACATGCACCTCGGTGCGCTACGGCTGCTGCTCCCGCCGGACGTCGTCGTAAGCACCGACGACCTGGTGCTCAACTACAGCAAGGTCAAGACGCGCGGGCCCGGCGACTCGGACACTCCTGCCGAGCTGCGAATAGAGATTGTCGGGCAGTTGGGGTTCGGGAAGGTCCTGATACGCCGGACGCGGCGCAAGGTCAGGAAATCCCCGACGCCCTGAGCACCGACCGGGCCGTCTCGTCGTCGACCAGATGGCCCAGGTGACGCCGGACATCGGTGCCCTGGCGCAATGTGCCGCGCTCCATCGAGTGCCGTATGCCCGTGTCCAGTTCGTGCCAGAGGAGGGGGTTGGCGACCAGCACCCGGGGGTCCAGTTCGAGCCATTGTCCGTACGTGTCCCGCAGGACCAGCCGGGCGGAGACGTCGCCGTACTGCCGTACGACGGTCAGCGCGTCCGTGTGGACCGTGCGGCGCAGCAGCGGGCTGTCCACGCTGAGCCAGCCGGGGCCCGCGGTGACGCGGTGCGGGAGCAGCACGGCGCAGAGCGCGGCCGACATGGCGAACCACAACAGCGCGCGGGTCAGGGTCAGGGTGCCGGCGTTCCAGTCGACCAGCAGGGTCATCACGAGGAAGCCGAGCGCGCAGCCCACCGCCAACCGGGCGTCGCCGCGCCAGTGGCGGTCGCCGGTCGGTTCCGGTGGTGGGGTGCTGTGCCGCATGAGGCCGACCGTAGGCCGCCCCGCGCCCGACGCGCGGGCCCCTGACGGGCCTCTTACACTGCGGGACCGGATTTTGTCGTGTCTCTTACGGTGACGGTGGCTCCGCCGGTCCGGAACGGTCGGCCGGTGTGCCGGCAGCGGCGCCGGCCGGCTCGGCCGGTGTGTCTGCGCGGGCTGCGGCCCGGCCGGTCCCGAGTGGTCGGCCGGTATGCCTACAACGGCCCTGATCCGCGCAGTCGACGTACCGACCGCGCCCCCGGTCTGCTCAGCTGGTGTGCACGCGCGGGCTCCGGTCGCGGTTCTCTGGTGGTGGTGGCGGCGGCCGGGCCGGTCCCGAAGCGTCGGTGGGCGTGCCGGCAGCGGCCCCGGTCCGATCGGCAGGTGTTCCGACGGCGGCCCGGGTCCGCTCTGCCGACGCACGGGCAGCGGCCCTGGCCCACTCAGTCGACGTACCGACAGCGATCCTGGTCCGCTCAGTCGGCGCGCCTACCGTGGCCTCCCGTCCGGTCAGCCCGTGTGCACGCGCGGGCGTCGGGCGCGGTCCGGTTCCGCCTCGCGGAGGACCTCTCGGGTGACCGGGGCGACCTCGCCCTGGCCGAAGAGGAAGAAGCGGAGGAAGTTGGCGAAGGGGTTGCCCTCGGTCCACTCGAAGTACATGTGCGGGATGCGGCCCGTAGTGTCGCGGACGTGCAGCATCAGCGCGGCCAGCGCGTTCGGGATCGACGAGGACTCCAGGGTCAGCACCCGGTAGCGGCCGTGCAGCACCTCGCCGCGCACGGTCAGGCCCGCCTCGAACTCGGAGGCGTCGAGGACCGTCACCTCCACGAACACGAAGTCCTCGCCGGGGATGTCGTTGTCGGCGCGGATCTGCTCGATCTTCTCCCGGTACTCGGCCTTGTCCCGGCGGTCGGGCTCGTTGGCCACGAAGCGGATCTTCCGGCTGGCCATGTCCCGGATGAATCGTTCCGCCATGTCGTCCAACTGCACGCTCGTCACGCGCAGTTCGAAGGCGCGGGCCAGCCGGGACAGCAGGGAGACCAGGATGATGCCGGCGATGAAGCAGGCGCCGATCTTCACGCCGTCCGGGCGCTCGATGACGTTCACGACGGTGACGTAGAGGAGGACCGCCGAGACGATCCCGAAGGCGATGGTCCAGTTGCGCTGGCGGGCGCGGCGGGCGGAGATGGTCACCGCGATCGCGGCCGAGGACATCAGGACCAGGACGCCGGTGGCGTAGGCGCCGCCCTGCGCGTCGACGCTGGCGTCGAAGATCCAGGTGACCAGGAACGCGATCAGCGTGAAGACGATCACCATCGGGCGGACTGCGCGCGCCCAGTGCGGGGCCATGCCGTAGCGGGGGAGGTAGCGCGGCATCAGGTTGAGCAGGCCGGCCATCGCGGAGGCGCCGGCGAACCACAGGATGGCGATGGTCGAGAGGTCGTAGACCGTGCCGAAGGCGTTGCCCAGGTACTCGTGCGCGAGATAGGCGAGCGCGCGGCCGTTGGCCTGGCCGCCCGTCTTGAACTCCTTCTCGGGGATCAGCACGGTCGTGATGAAGCTGGTGGCGATCAGGAAGACGCTCATGATCAGCGCGGCGGTCGTCAGCAGCTTCTTGGTGTCCCGGATGCGGCCCTTGGGGTTGTCGTGGGTGTCGTCCGGGTCGCCCTCGACGTGCGGCATGACGGCCACGCCGGTCTCGAAGCCGGACAGGCCCAGCGCCAGCTTGGGGAAGACCAGCAGGGAGACACCGACCATGGCGAAGACGTTGCCGTGCTCGGTGGTGAGGGCGCTGGTCCAGTCGGTGACCACATGCGCCTCGGTGAGGACATGCCACATGCCGACGACCACGACCACCACGTTGAGGCTCAGGTAGATCGCCACCAGGTAGAGGGCGACACCGATCGCCTCCAGGAAGCCCTTGAGGAACACCGCTCCGAGCAGGGCGACGAGGATCAGCGTGATCAGCATCTGCTTGTCGTGCAGGGCGCTGGTCAGATGCGGGTTCTCCACGAGGTGGGTGGAGGCGTCCGCCGCCGACAGGGTGATGGTGATCAGGAAGTCGGTCGCGGCGAAGCCGAGCAGGGTGAGGACGAACAGCTTGCCCTTCCAGAACGACAGCAGCCGCTCCAGCATCGCGATCGAGCCCTCGCCGTGCGGGCTCTCCTCCGCCACCCGCCGGTACACGGGCAGGGCGCCGGCGAGCGTCACGATCACGAGCACGACGGTCGCGACCGGCGACAGCAGTCCGGCCGCGAGGGCCGCGATACCGGGCTGATAGCCGAGCGTGGAGAAGTAGTCGACACCGGTCAGGCACATCACCCGCCACCAGCGCTGGCCCTTGTGGGCCTGCTGCGCGGGTTCCGGCACGGACTGCGGCACCTGCTGGCCGCCGCCCTTCTTGCCCATGTCGGCCAGGCCCTCCAGCATCCAGGCGCGCAGGCGACTGGGAGGGTGTTCGGTCGTGGTCATGGGCGTGCTCCTGGGATGCGGGTCAGCGTGCGGTTTCTGGCCATCACGCGGACGGCGGCACCAGCGTAAGCGGAGAGTGACGCGTGGGCCCACGGATCTCGGGGCCGTGGGCGTCAATCTTCCGTTAAGACTGGCCGGGTGAGCGGAAGGAGCGCATCAGGAAGGGGTGGCCGGGAGCTGTTCGGGGCGCGTTGGGCTGTATGGGGGGTGCGGGGAGAGCCGTATCGGGCAGTGGACACCGAGCGTGACGGTGGGGCGCCTCAGGCATCCGCCAGCCGCGCCTCCTCCAGGTCCAGCGACCGCTGCAACCGCCTGCGGGTCGTGTCGCTGATGGCGTGGTCGTCGTAGAGCCGCTGGAGTTCTACGGCCTCCACGGCGATCAGGTCGCGGCGGAGCTGGCGGTAGACCAGGTCGGCGGACTCCGTGGGGGACGGGTGGCCGTCGGGCTCGGCGAGGCGGTCGCGGGCGTCGTCGAGGCGCGCGTTGAGGCCGCGGCGGAGCCGGTCGAGGACGACGTCCGGTACGGCCTCCAGCTCGGCGAGTTCGTCGAGGCGGCGGATGCCCGCGTCGGCCAACTTGCAGCGGGCGGACGCCTCTTCGCGTTCCGTGTGGTCGGGTTCCAGCGCGATGCCGGAGCGGCGGACGACGGGTGCGAGTGTGAAGCCCTGCACGACCAGGGTGACCACGACGACCGAGGTGGTGAGGACGAGGACCAGCGGCCGGTCGGTCAGCGCGGCGCCGCTGCCGGTGACCTCCGGGATCGACAGGGCTGCCGCCAGCGGGAGGACACCCCGGGTGCCCGCCCAGGTCAGCACCATCGGCACCCGCCAATTCACCCTGTGCGTACCCGACTTGCGCTGCACCACCGCAGACAGCGGCGCCAGCCACAGCAGTCGTACGGCGATCAGGGTGCCCGCCACCGCGAGCGCGTACAGCGGCCAGGCCCGGTCGCCGTCGGACAGCGCCCGCACCTGCGTGGGCAGCGCGAGACCGATCAGCGAGAACACCACGCTCTCCAGCAGGAACACCAACGTGCCGTAGACGGCGTGCAGTTGGAGCCGGATGCGGGCGTTGGTCAGCCGGTCGCCGCGACCGCCCAGGACCACGCCCGCGACCACGACCGAGGTCACGCCCGAGGTGTGCGCCCCCTCCGCCAGTACATAGGCCGCGTACGGCGTGACCAGGGCGATCACCGTCTCCAGGACCGGGTCCTCGGTGCGCCGCCGGATCAGGGTCACGGCGTGGGCGACGGCCGCCCCGATGACCGTGCCGCCGCCCGCGAGGACGATGAACTCCCCGCACGCGGCACCCCAGTTGGCCGCCGCCGAGGCCACCGCGACGCTCACCGCGACCCGGAACAGGACCAGCGAGGTCGCGTCGTTGAACAGGGACTCCGCCTGGACGAGCATCTGGACCCGGGGCGGCAGCGCGAGCCGCCGGCCCAGCGCGGTGACGGCGACCGGGTCCGTGCTGGCCAGCACCGCGCCGAGCACGAACGCCATCTGCCAGGACAGCGGGGTCACGGTGGACGCCACCCAGCCCACCGCCGCCGCGGAGGCCACGACCAGGCCGATCGCGAGGATGCCGACCGGCTTCCACACGGCCTTCAGCTCGCGCCACGACAAGTCCTGGGCACTGGCGTAGAGCAGCGGCGGCAGCACCACCAGGCCGATCACGTCCGGGCTGATCCCGATGGCAGGGGTGCCCGGCAGCAGGGCCACGGCGAGACCGGCGACCACGAGGAGAGAGGGTGCGGGGATCCGCCAGCGGCGGGCGAACGTCGCGACCAGCGTCGCCAGCACCACGAGAGAGAGAACCGTACCGACGCCGCGCATGCCGTCCCCTTGTGGTCTTGGACGAGCCCATGCGGACTCCCCGCCGACCAGACTTCCCGGCACACCGCGGCCACCCTAACCCGGCCGGGCGCCGTCAAGACAGTGTCAACGTCCTCGCGGGCGGCGCCAGAGACGCGTCAAGACGTCGGCCAGAGGGCCCGCCGGGCGCTTCTCTGGGAGGCGATGAACGACGTACTGCGACGCGGACGGCTGAAGGTCTACCTCGGGGCGGCCCCGGGCGTCGGCAAGACCTACCGCATGCTCGACGAGGCGCGGCGCCGGGCCGCCCGGGGCGCGGATGTGGTGGTCGGCTTCGCCGAGTGCCACGGGCGCCCGCTCACGGAGGCGATGCTCGACGGCCTGGAGACCGTGCCCCGGGCCCAATGCGCCTACCGGGGCGGGTACTTCGAGGAGATGGACCTCGGCGCGGTGCTCGTCCGGCGCCCGGAGGTCGCCGTCGTCGACGAGTTCGCGCACAGCAACGTTCCCGGCGGCGGACGCAACGCCAAGCGCCGGCAGGACATCGACGAACTCCTCGCCGCCGGCATCGACGTCGTCACCGCCGTCAACGTGCAGCATCTCGCCTCCCTCAAGGACGTCGTCGAGAAGATCACCGGGGTCCCGCAGCACGAGACGGTGCCCGACGACGTCGTACGGCGGGCCCAGCAGATCGAGCTGATCGACATGCCGCCGGAGGGACTGCGGCGGCGCATGGCGCACGGCAACATCTACACGCCCGAGAAGATCGACGCGGCCCTCGCCAACTACTTCCGGCCCGGAAACCTCACTGCGCTAAGGCAGTTGGCGCTGCTGTGGGTCGCCGACCGGGTCGACGAGGCGCTGTACACCTACCGCGCCGAGCACGCGATCGGCGGGGTGTGGGAGACGAGGGAGCGGGTCGTCGTCGCCCTCACCGGTGGCCCCGAGGGCGACACACTCATCCGGCGGGCCGCCCGCATCGCCGACCTCCCCCATTCTCGGCTTCGCTCGAACGGGGGGACCCCCATGGCCGGCGGCGATCTGCTCGCCGTGCACGTGGCCCGCAGCGACGGACTCGCCGCCGGGGTGTCCCATGCCTCGCTCGCCCGGCAGCGGCGTCTCGTCGAGGACCTGGGCGGCAGTTACCACTCGGTGGTCGGCGACGGAGTCGCCACCGCCCTGGTCGAGTTCGCCCGCACCGAGAACGCCACCCAACTCGTCCTCGGCACCAGCCGCCGGGGCCGGTTGGAGCGGTTCCTGACCGGACCCGGCACGGGCGAGACGGTCACCGAGCTCTCGGGAGACATCGACGTACATCGCGTCACGCACGAGCGCGCCGGGCGCGGCACCCTGCTGCCCTCCCGCCGCCGCACCCTCTCGACGGCACGGCTGATCGCCGGTCCCGTCGCGGGACTCGTACTGCCGGTGCTGCTCACCTTCTGCCTCGCCCAGGTGCGCGGCACGGTCAACCTCACCAGCGAGGCCCTCCTGTTCCTGCTCGCCGTGGTCGGAGTCGCCTGCATAGGCGGTGTCACCTCGGCGGTGATCGCGTCGGTGACGGCCTCGCTGCTGCTCAACTACTGGTTCATCCCGCCCATCGGCCAGTTCACGCTGGACGACCCCAACGCCCTTTTGGCGCTGGGGGTGTTCACGGTCGTGGCGGCGACCGTGGCCGCCGTGGTCGACCGTTCGCTACGACTGTCCCGGCGCTCGGCGCGTGCCACCGCCGAGGCGGAGACGATGTCCTCCCTCGCGGGCAGCATCGTGCGCGGCGGCCAGACGATCCCGGCCCTGCTGGAACGCACCCGCGAGACCTTCGGCACCGACTCGGCGGAACTCGTCGACGAGCCACCGGACCACGAGATCGGCGGCGGGGTGACCACCGTCCCGGCCGGCCCGGGCGCCTACCTGGTGCTGCGCGGACGCACCCTGTCCTCCTCGGAACGGCGGGTGCTGGCCGCCTTCGCCGCGCATGTCGGCTCCGCCGTCGAACGGGCCCAACTCGCCGAAGCGGCGGCCGAGATAGAGCCGGTGAAGGCCGCCGACCGGTTGCGTACGGCGCTGCTGCGGGCCGTAGGACACGATCTGCGGACGCCGCTCGCGGCGGGCTGGGCGGCCGTCACCTCGTTGCGGGGGCGGGATGTGGAGTTCTCGGCGGAGGACCGGGACGAACTCCTCGCCACCGCCGACGAGTCGATGGGCAAGCTCAGCCGACTGCTGGAAAATCTCCTCGACTTGAGCCGTCTTGAGGCGGGTGTCCTGCCGTTGAACCTGCGGGCCACGAGTCTGGAGGAGGTGCTGCCGATGGCGCTCGCCGACGTGTCCGACGTCGACCTGCGGGACGTGGAGTCGATTCCGCCGGTCCTTGTCGATCCGCCCCTGCTGGAGCGTGTGATCGCCAACCTGGCGGGCAACGCGGCCCGGCACAGCCCGCCCGGGCGCCGGGTGCTGGTCACCGCCAGCGCGCTGGGCGGGCGGGTGGAGCTGCGGGTCGTGGACCGGGGGCCCGGGCTGCCGAGCACCGGGCGCGAGCGGCTGTTTGAGCCGTTCCAGCGGCTCGGTGACACGGACAACACCACTGGGCTCGGACTCGGACTCGCCCTCGCGCGTGGCCTCACCGAGGCGATGCACGGGACGCTCACCCCCGAGGACACTCCGGGCGGCGGACTGACGATGGTCGTGTCTCTGCCGCTGGCCGAGGGGGCGAGCCAGCCGGATCCGGGCCTTGTGGTCACTCCAGACCGGACACCCTGAACACGGTCTCCGCGGTCTCGCGCTCGACGCGCTCCGCGATCCGGCGCAGCGCGGTCGCTCCGCAGGTGAGCGAGCCGGACGCAAGGGATTTGTGCGAGTCCTCGGCCAACCGGTGCCACACATCGGGGTTGTTGACCAGCACGTCGGGATCGATCTCGACCCGGCCGCCGAACTCGTCCCGCAGCAACAGCCGTTGAGAGATCCCGTCCAGGCAGCGCACCGACACCAGCCGGTCCGTGCGGACGCGTCGCTCGCGCAGCAGCCCGCGCGCGGACAGCCAGCCCTCGCCCGCCCGGACCCGGGCCGGATACAGCACCACGAAGAGCAGCAGCGCCACGGCGAACCAGAGCGCGGCACGCCAGAGCGTGAGCCGACCGCCGAAGTGGTCGACGGTCAGGAGGAGTCCGAGGAGCGCGCCCGCGCAGCGGAACGTGCCACGCAGGTCGCGTGTCCATCGTCGGTCCTCCACCGGTGCCATGGGGGTGACGGTAGAGATCCCCGGGGTACGGAACCCGGGCCTTGACGGGACTCTGACGGGCGGCCGGTGGTTCTTGACGCGCCCGCAGCGCCCTCGCGGCGGCCGGCCGCGGTTGCCCTGGTCACACGCTCGTCAAGTTCGTGTCAAAGAACGTGTGTTCGGCGCGAAGAAGCCGCAAGGAGAAGGAGAAACCCGCGCCGACGGGACCGAACCTGGAGCGCACCCGCGCGTCCATACCTCGAAGGAGCCACCAGCATGACCGTTCTCACCGTCCAGCCGGACGAGACGCCCGCCGACGAGGAGCCCCCGGATACCGGCGAGCGCCATCGGCTGACCGCCCTCGCCGGGTTCGCCGCCCTGTCCCTGGACGCGATGGCGTCGGTCGCCTACGGCCCCGAGGCGATCGTCCTCGTGCTGGCCGCCGCCGGCGCGCACGGGCTCGGCTTCACCCTGCCGGTGACGCTCGCCATCGCCGCCCTGCTGGCGGTGCTCGTCGCCTCGTACCGGCAGGTCATCGCGGCCTTCCCGGACGGCGGCGGCTCCTACGCCGTGGCGAGGACGCACCTGGGGGCACGGACGAGCCTGGTGGCCGCGGCCTCGCTGGTGCTGGACTACGTGCTGAACGTGGCTGTGGCGGTGACCGCCGGAGTCGCCGCGCTGACCTCGGCCTTCCCGAGGCTCTACGACGACCGGCTGTGGCTGTGTCTCGCGGTGCTCGTGCTGGTCACGGGGGTGAATCTGCGCGGGATCGTGGAGTCGGCGCGCGCCTTCGTCGTGCCGACCGTCGTCTTCGTCGGGTCCATCTTCGTGCTCATCGCGGTCGGTCTGTTCCGGTCCGCGCCGGTGAGCACCGCGACCGCCGACGGCCATGCCTCCGCGCTCGCGGACAACGCGACGAGCGTCGGCACCCTGCTGTTGCTGAAGGCATTCGCCTCCGGGTGCAGCGCCCTGACCGGTGTCGAAGCGATAGCCAACGCCGTGCCCTCCTTCCGCGCTCCCCGGGTCAAGCGGGCCCAGCGCGCGGAGGTCGCCCTCGGCGCGGTGCTCGGCATGATGCTGATCGGCCTGTCGGTGCTGATCTCCCGCTTCCACCTCCAGCCCGTCCAGGGAGTCACCGTCCTCGCCCAGCTCGCGGACGCCTCCCTCGGCCACAACTGGGCTTTCTACGTCATCCAGTTCGCGACGATGATCCTGCTCGCCCTCTCCGCGAACACGTCGTTCGGCGGGCTGCCCGTGCTGCTGAAGCTGCTGGCCCGGGACAACTACCTCCCGCACGTCTTCGCGTTGAAGGCCGACCGCCAGGTGCACCGGCACGGAGTGCTCGCGCTGGCCGCGGTCTCGGCGGCCCTGCTGGTGTTCTCCGGCGGCGACACCAACACCCTCGTGCCGCTCTTCGCGATCGGTGTCTTCGTCGGCTTCACGGTCGCCCAGGTCGGCATGGTCCGGCACTGGCGCGGCGAACGGGGCGCCGGCTGGCGCGGCAAGGCCCTGCTGAACGGCTTCGGCGCGGTCCTCACCGGGGTGGCCGCGGTCGTCGTCACCGCGAGCAAGTTCGAGGAGGGCGCCTGGCTGATCGTGATCACCCTGCCGCTGCTCGTGCTCGCCTTCGAGACCGTGCACCGCGCCTACGCGCACATCGGCGAACGGCTCGGCCTCGGCCGTATCCCGGACCCGCCGCACCGCGACCGGTCGGTCGTGATCGTGCCGGTCTCCTCTCTCACCCGGCTCACCTCGGAGGCCCTGACAGCCGCCGCCTCCCTCGGCGACGAGGTCCGCGCGGTCACCGTCTGCTACCCCGACCTTGAGGACCGCGCCCACCTCCACGCCCTGGAAGGCGCCTGGGCCGAGTGGAATCCCGGCGTCCCCCTGGTCCGCCTCACCTGCGACCGCCGCACGCTGGGCCGCCCGATCGCCGCGTACGTACGAGACGTCTCGGCGGCGGAACCGGACACCCGCGTCACCGTCCTGATCGCCGAGGTGGAGCCGGTACGGCTGTGGCAGCGGCTGCTCCAGAACCAGCGCGGGGCCGTCGTCGCCCATGCGGTACGACGGGACACGGACGCGGTGATCTGCCGGCTGCGGTTCCGGCTGTTCTGACGCGCGGGGTGGGGTACGGGCGCGCTTGCCTCGCCACCAGGGCGCGGCACTCGCGCCCTGCACCTGCCGCGAGGCGTCGACGTGGAGCGGCGTGTGGGCCGGTGCGGTTGCTTGGAGCGGAGACCCCGCGCCGGAGTTGCCGTAGAACCGCCCGTGGACCAGAGCCGACGCTGCCGTAGAGCCCCCTGGGCCGGTTCCCGCGCTGCCGGAAAGCGCTCGCGACTCGGTACCGGCGTCGCCGGGAACCGTCCGTGAGCCTGTGTCCCGTACCCCCAGGACACCGGTCGCCAGCCGGAGCACGGCGTCGCCGTAAGAGTCCCGTCAAAGGCGTGTGGCCCGCCGTATGGGACCCGTCAACGGTGGCCGAATTCGGTCATGGGCGCGGTTACCTCTAAGCGTCCGTTCCATTCGAACCTCAATCCAGGAGCTCACGATGGCCGATCTGGCCTTCGTCGTCACCACGATCGCGGTCTTCGCGCTGGTGGCCCTCGTCGCCAAGGGGGTGACGAAGCTGTGACCGCCGAGGCTGCATTCATCGGCGGCGTCGGCTTCGTTGTGTCCGCCGCCTTGCTGGGCCGTCTCGTCCCCACCTATGGGCGCCAGGGGGTGTCGCTGTGACCGCCGAGAACATCGTCGGCCTCGTTGTGGCCGTCGCCCTGCTGGGCTATCTCGTCCTCGCCCTGATCTTCCCGGAGAGGTTCTGAGCAACGACATGGGTCCCGTACTCGCGGGCGTGCTTCAGCTGCTCGCCCTCATAGGCGCGCTGGCACTCGCCTACATCCCCCTCGGCAACTACATGGCCCGGGTCTACTCCTCCGACAAGCACTGGCGCGTCGAGAAGTGGATCTACAAGGGCATCGGTGCCGACCCGAACACCGAGATGCGCTGGCCCGCGTATCTGCGCGGAGTGCTCGCCTTCTCGGCCGTCGGAGTCTTCTTCCTCTATCTGCTTCAGCGTCTGCAGGGCGTTCTGCCCGGCTCGCTGGGGTTCTCCTCCGTCAATCCGGCGCAGTCGTTCAACACGGCCGTGTCGTTCGTGACGAACACCAACTGGCAGTCGTACTACGGCGAGCAGACCATGGGCCACGTCGTGCAGACCGCCGGTCTGGCCGTGCAGAACTTCGTCTCCGCGGCCGTCGGCATCGCCGTCGCGGTGGCTCTCGTACGGGGCTTCGCGCGCTCGCGCACCGGTGAACTCGGCAACTTCTGGGCCGACATGGTGCGTGGTGTCATTCGGATCCTGGTGCCCGGCTCGATCATCGCCGCGATCGTCCTCGTCGCCTGCGGGGCTGTCCAGAACTTCTCCGGGATCCATGAAGTCGGGCAGTTCATGGGCGGGCACCAGCAGTGGAACGGCGGTGCGGTCGCCTCGCAGGAGGCCATCAAGGAGTTCGGCACCAACGGCGGCGGTTACTTCAACGCCAACAGTGCCCATCCCTTTGAAAACCCGACACCGTTCACCAACCTCTTCGAGATCTTCCTGCTGCTGGTCATCCCGTTCGCGCTGACCCGCACCTTCGGCGTGATGGTCGGCTCGATCAAGCAGGGCTACGCGATCCTCGCCACCATGGCCACCATCTGGGTCGGCTTCGTCGCCCTGATGATGTGGACCGAGTTCGCCCACCACGGCTCCGCGCTCCAGATCGCCGGCGGTGCGATGGAGGGCAAGGAGCAGCGCTTCGGCGTCGGTGCCTCCTCGATCTTCGCGGTGTCTACGACGCTGACCTCGACGGGCGCGGTGGACTCGTTCCACTCCTCGTTCACCGGGCTCGGCGGCGGAATCACCATGCTGGGCATGCAGTTGGGTGAGATCGCGCCCGGTGGTACGGGCTCCGGCCTCTACGGCATGCTGATCATGGCGGTCATCGCGGTGTTCATCGCGGGGCTGATGGTCGGTCGTACGCCCGAGTACCTGGGCAAGAAGATCGGCACCCGAGAGATGAAGCTCGCGGCCTGCTACATTCTGATCACCCCGGCCCTGGTGCTGATCTTCGCGGCCGCCTCCATGGCGCTGCCGACCCCGCCGCACTCGATGCTGAACTCCGGCGCGCACGGTTTCTCCGAGGTGCTGTACGCCTTCACCTCCGCCGCGAACAACAACGGCTCGGCCTTCGCCGGTCTGAACGCGAACACCGACTGGTACAACACGATGCTCGGGCTCGCGATGCTGCTCGGCCGCTTCCTGCCGATGGTGTTCGTGCTGGCGCTGGCCGGTTCGCTCGCCGAGCAGAAGCCGGTCCCGGTCACCGCGGGCACCCTGCGCACCGAAAAGCCCTTGTTCACCGGCCTGTTGGTGGGCGCGATCCTCATCATCACCGGTCTGACCTACTTCCCGGCGCTGGCGCTGGGACCGCTGGCCGAGGGGCTGGCGTCATGAGCACCCGTATAGAGAAGTCAGAGGACTCGATGTCCACAGCCACCCCGACCAGGGCGCCGCACAGCGATGTGCCGACCGGTCACGCGTCCCCCGAGGGACGTGTCGGCGCGGGTCTGTTCGACCCGAAGCAACTGATCAAGTCCCTGCCCGACGCCTGCCGCAAGCTCGACCCGCGGGTGATGGTCAAGTCGCCCGTGATGTTCGTGGTGTGGATCGGGTCCGTGCTGACCACGGTCTTCTCCTTCAAGGACCCGGGCGACTGGTTCGGCTGGGCGATCAGCGCCTGGCTGTGGCTGACCGTGATCTTCGCCAACCTCGCGGAGGCCGTCGCAGAGGGCCGCGGCAAGGCGCAGGCCGACACCCTGCGCAAGGCCAAGACCGACACCGTGGCCCGGCGGTTGCTCACGGACGGCTCCGAGGAGGAGGTTCCGGGCACCGAGTTGAAGATCGGCGACCTGGTCGTCTGTGAGGCCGGCGACATCATCCCCGGCGACGGTGACGTCGTAGAAGGCGTGGCGAGTGTCGACGAGTCGGCCATCACTGGCGAGTCCGCGCCCGTCATCCGCGAGTCCGGCGGCGACCGCTCGGCCGTCACCGGCGGTACGAAGGTCCTCTCCGACCGCATCGTCATCAAGATCACGACGAAGCCCGGCGAGACTTTCATCGACCGGATGATCGCCCTGGTCGAGGGCGCCGCCCGGCAGAAGACGCCCAACGAGATCGCGCTGAACATCCTGCTGGCCTCGTTGACGATCGTCTTCCTGCTGGCCTGTGCCACGCTGCCGCCGTTCGCGGACTACGCGGGCACCCACCTCACGATGATCGTGCTGGTGGCCCTGCTGGTCTGTCTCATCCCTACGACCATCGGCGCGCTGCTCTCGGCGATCGGTATCGCGGGCATGGACCGGCTCGTGCAGCGCAACGTACTGGCCATGTCCGGCAGGGCAGTCGAGGCCGCAGGAGACGTCTCGACTCTCCTCCTCGACAAGACAGGCACCATCACCCTCGGCAATCGGCAGGCCTCCGAGTTCGTGCCGGTCACCGGAACCACCGCGGCCCAACTCGCCGACGCCGCCCAGCTCTCCTCGCTCGCCGACGAGACGCCCGAGGGCCGTTCCATCGTGGTCCTGGCGAAGGAGAAGTACGACCTGCGCGAGCGGCACCAGGGCGAGTTGGCGCACGCCGAGTGGATCGTCTTCACCGCCCAGACCCGGATGTCCGGTGTGGACGTGGACGGGCGCAAGATCCGCAAGGGCGCGGCGGGTTCGGTTGTTGCCTGGGTCCGGGAGCGGGGCGGCGAGGTGTCCGAGGACGCCAGCGCGCTCACTGACCGGATCTCCGCGGCCGGCGGCACCCCGCTACTGGTCGCGGTCGAAGACGCCGACGGCGCACGGGTGTTGGGCGTCATCCACCTCAAGGACGTCGTCAAGGCGGGCATGCGGGAGCGGTTCGACGAGCTGCGCCGCATGGGCATCAAGACCATCATGATCACGGGCGACAACCCGCTGACCGCCAAGGCCATCGCGGACGAGGCGGGCGTCGACGACTTCCTCGCGGAGGCCACTCCCGAGGACAAGATGGCGCTCATCAAGCGGGAGCAGGCCGGCGGCAAGCTCGTCGCGATGACGGGCGACGGCACGAACGACGCGCCCGCGCTCGCGCAGGCGGACGTCGGCGTGGCGATGAACACGGGCACGTCGGCCGCGAAGGAGGCCGGCAACATGGTCGACCTCGACTCGAACCCGACCAAGCTCATCGAGATCGTCGAGATCGGCAAGCAACTCCTCATCACCCGGGGCGCGTTGACGACGTTCTCGATCGCCAACGACGTCGCGAAGTACTTCGCGATCATCCCGGCGCTGTTCGCGGCGGTCTACCCGGGCCTCGACAAGCTCAACATCATGCACCTGGCCTCGCCCGACTCCGCGATCCTGTCGGCCGTCATCTTCAACGCGCTGGTCATCATCGCGCTGGTCCCGCTCTCCCTGCGGGGGGTGCAGTACCGGCCGGTCAGCGCGGACAAGATGCTCCGCCGCAACCTCGGGATCTACGGCATCGGCGGCCTGATCGCGCCCTTCATCGGCATCAAGATCATCGACCTCCTCATCTCCCTCATCCCCGGAATCGGCTGACCAGTTATGAACAACTCGGTATCCAACACAGCCCGGTTGCTCTGGGCGGCCCTGCGTGCCCTCCTCGTGCTGACCCTGGTGACCGGTGTCATCTACCCACTGGTGGTCACGGGGGTGGCGCAGGCGCTGTTCAACAACAAGGCGAACGGCTCGGAGATCAAGGCGGACGGCAAGGTCGTCGGTTCCTCGCTGATCGGTCAACAGGGCTACAGCCTGGACTACTTCCAGGGGCGTCCGGCCAACGGCCTGGGCACGAACTCGGTCAACACGCAGTACAAGTTGATCCTGTCCGGCGCCACCAACCTCGCGGCCGACAGCAAGGTGCTCGTCAAGCAGGTCGAGGACGCCAAGGCGGCGGTCGTGAAGAACAACTCCACGGCCGACTACAAGGTCAGGCCCTCCCAGGTACCGGCCGACGCCGTCACCTCCTCCGGCTCCGGCCTCGATCCGGACATCTCCCCGGCCTACGCCGAACTCCAGGTCCACCGGGTCGCCGAGCGGAACCACCTCTCCGTCAGCCAGGTGGAGAAGCTGGTCAAGGACCACACCGACGGCCGCACCCTCGGCTTCATCGGCGAGCCCACGGTGAACGTCCTCGAACTCAACATCGCCCTCAAGTCCCTTGTGACGAAGAGCTGATGGCGTTACACGACCGGCAGGGGAGTCGGCGGCCCGGGGGAGATCCCGGCGCCGCCGACTCCCGCCGCCATGCCAGGGACCACACGAAAGGCACACCCCCATGACACGGGTGCTGGTGGTGGAGGACGACCCGCAGCTCGTACGGGCCCTCGTGATCAACATGCAGGCCCGCCAGTACGGCGTGGACGCGGCCCCCGACGGCGCCACCGCGCTGCGACTCGCGGCCATGCGGCAGCCGGACGTCGTGATGCTGGACCTCGGGCTGCCCGACATGGACGGCGTCGACGTCATCAAGGCGCTGCGCGGCTGGACCCGGGTCCCGATCCTGGTGCTGTCGGCGCGGCAGGCCTCGGACGAGAAGGTCGCCGCCCTCGACGCGGGCGCCGACGACTACATCACCAAGCCGTTCAGCATGGACGAACTCCTGGCCCGGCTACGGGCCGCGGTCCGCCGCGTCGAGGACGTGCCGCTCGCCCCGACCACCACCGTGGTCATCACCGACGACTTCACCATCGACCTGCTCGCCAAAAAGGTCACTCGCGCCGGGCACGACGTCCGCCTCACCCCCACCGAGTGGCATCTGCTGGAGATCCTGATCACCAACCCCGGCTGCCTCGTCACGCAGAAGTACCTGCTTCAGGAGGTGTGGGGGGTGTCCCAGAGCAACAAGACCAACTATCTCCGGGTCTACATGGCCCAGTTGAGAAGGAAGTTGGAGGGGGATCCGTCGAGCCCCCGCTATCTGATCACCGAGCCCGGCATGGGCTACCGCTTCGAAGGATGACATGGGACGCGGCAAGCTCCGGATCTACCTCGGTGCGGCACCGGGCGTCGGCAAGACGTACGCGATGCTGTCCGAGGCGCACCGCCGAATCGAGCGGGGCACCGACTGCGTGGTGGCGTTCGTCGAGCACCACAGCCGGCCGCGCACCGAGGTGATGCTGCACGGCCTGGAGGAGATCCCGCGCCGCGAACTCGCCTACCGGGAAACGACGTTCAGCGAGATGGACGTCGACGCGGTCCTCGCCCGTCACCCCGAGGTGGCCCTCGTCGACGAGCTCCCGCACACCAACATCCCCGGCTCCCGCAACACCAAGCGCTGGCAGGACATCGAGGAACTCCTCGCCGCCGGCATCGACGTGATCTCGACCGTCAACATCCAGCACCTGGAATCCCTGGGTGACATCGTCGAGTCCATCACGGGTGTACGGCAGCAGGAGACCGTGCCGGACGAAGTCGTCCGCCGCGCCGACCAGATCGAGCTGGTCGACATGTCACCGCCCGCGCTGCGGCGCCGGATGGCGCACGGCAACATCTACAAACCGGACAAGGTCGACGCGGCTCTGTCGAACTACTTCCGGCCCGGAAACCTCACCGCGCTACGGGAGTTGGCGCTGCTCTGGCTCGCCGACCGGGTCGACGCCTACCTCCAGGAGTACCGCAGCGAGCACCGCGTCTCGGCGATCTGGGGCTCGCGCGAACGGATCGTCGTAGGACTGACCGGAGGCCCGGAGGGACGTACGCTCATCCGCCGCGCCGCCCGCCTGGCCGAAAAGGGCGCGGGCGGTGAGGTGTTGGCGGTCTACATCTCCCGCAGCGACGGCCTCACTTCCGCCTCCCCGAAGGAGCTCGCCCAACAGCGCACCCTCGTCGAGGACTTGGGCGGCACCTTCCACCAAGTCGTGGGCGAGAACATCCCGGTGGCGCTGCTGGACTTCGCGCGCGGGGTCAACGCCACCCAGATCGTCCTCGGCGTCTCCCGCCGCAAGGGCTGGCAGTACGTCTTCGGGCCGGGCGTCGGCTCGACGGTCGCCCGGGACTCCGGCCCCGACCTCGACGTCCACCTGATCACCCACGACGAGGCGGGCAAGGGGCGCGGACTGCCCGTGAACCGGGGTGCGCGGCTCGGGCGGGCCCGGATCGTCGGCGGCTGGCTGGCCGGTATCGGCGGACCGCTGCTGCTGACCTGGCTGTTGAGCAGTGTCGCACCCGAAGTGGGCCTGGCCAACGACATGTTGCTGTTCCTGACCCTGACCGTGGCGGCGGCCCTGCTCGGCGGACTCTTCCCCGCGCTGGCCTCGGCGGCGGTCGGATCGCTGCTGCTGAACTGGTACTTCACCCCGCCCGTGCACACCTTCACCATCGCCGACCCGAAGAACATCGTCGCCATCGCGATCTTCGTGGCCGTCGCGGTGTCCGTCGCGTCCGTGGTCGACCTGGCGGCCCGGCGCACCCACCAGGCGGCCCGGCTGCGCGCCGAGTCGGAGATCCTCTCCTTCCTCGCGGGCAATGTGCTGCGCGGCGAGACCAGCCTGGAGGCGCTCCTGGAACGGGTCCGGGAGACCTTCGGCATGGAGTCGGCCGCCCTGCTGGAGCGCGCCGGCGACGTCGAACCCTGGACCTGCGCGGGCAGCGTGGGCCCGCGCCCCTGCCAGAACCCCGAGGACGCGGACGTCGACGTACCGGTCGGCGACCACATGGCCCTCGCGCTCTCCGGCCGGGTGCTCCCCGCCGAGGACCGTCGCGTCCTCGCCGCCTTCGCGGCACAGGCAGCCGTCGTACTCGACCGCCGCCGCCTGCGCGAAGAGGCCGACCAGGCCCGCGCGTTGGCCGAGGGCAACCGCATCCGCACGGCCCTGCTGGCCGCCGTGAGCCACGACCTGCGGACGCCCCTCGCCGGCATCAAGGCGGCTGTCACCTCGCTCCGTTCCGAGGACGTCGCCTGGTCGGACGAGGACCAGGCCGAGCTGCTGGCCGGCATCGAGGACGGCGCCGACCGCCTCGACAACCTCGTGGGCAACCTCCTCGACATGTCCCGCCTCCAGACCGGCACCGTCACCCCGATGATCCGCGAGGTGGACCTCGACGAGGTCGTCCCGATGGCACTCGGCGGAGTCCCCGAGGACACCGTCGAACTCGACATCCCGGAGACACTGCCCATGGTCGCCGTCGACCCCGGGCTCCTCGAGCGCGCGGTGGCCAACCTGGTCGAGAACGCGGTGAAGTACAGCCCGGAGTCAACTCCCGTACTGGTCAAGGCGAGTGCCATCGCCGACCGCGTCGAGATCCGCGTGGTCGACCGCGGCCCCGGCGTCCCCGACGAGGCGAAGAACCGCATCTTCGAGCCCTTCCAGCGCTACGGCGACGCCCCGCGCGGCGCCGGGGTCGGCCTCGGTCTCGCCGTGGCGCGCGGCTTCACCGAGGCGCTCGGCGGCACACTGAGCGCCGAGGACACCCCCGGCGGTGGCCTCACTATGGTCCTCAGTCTGCAACTCGCCCCTGCGAGCGACCTTGCCCCCGTCGAAGGATCCACCTACAGTCCCGCTCCGTAAGGTTCGTAGAGCGGCCCGAATGTTTCGACGGGCCGGACGGAGGGCGGACACCCATGCGGACGTACGACAACCCGGTCATCGGCGGGTTCCATCCGGACCCCAGTGTGTGCCGGGTCGGCGAGGACTACTACCTCGCGTGCTCCAGCTTCGAGTACTTCCCCGGCGTCCCGCTCTTCCACAGCCGGGACCTGGTGCACTGGCGCCAGATCGGCAACGTCCTTGACCGGCCGGGCCAGTTGGACCTCCCGGACGACACCCCCGCCTCGGCCGGCATCTACGCGCCGACCCTCCGCCACCACGACGGCCGCTTCTACCTGATCACCACCGACGTGCGAGGCAAGGGCAACTTCCTTGTCACCGCCGACCGCCCCGAGGGCCCGTGGTCGGACCCGGTGCTCGTCGACGTGCCGGGCATCGACCCGGACCTGGCCTGGGACGAGGACGGCGCCTGCTGGTGCGCGGTCGCCGGGGTGAAGATCGCCCGCATCGACCCCACGACCGGCAAGGTCCTGGAGGGCCCGTTCCCCGTCTGGTCCGGCAGCGGACTCCAGCATCCGGAGGCCCCGCACCTCTACCGCGTCGGTGACTGGTGGTACCTGATGCTGGCCGAGGGCGGCACCGCACACGGCCACAGTGTCTCGATCGCCCGCGCCCGCTCCCCGCGCGGCCCGTACGAACCGGCCCCCGCGAACCCGATCCTCTCCCATCGCAGCACCGACCTCCCCATCCAGAGCACCGGCCACGCCGACCTGGTCACGGCCCCCGACGGCACCTGGTGGATGGTGCTGCTCGGCACCCGCCCCCGAGGCTGGTTCCCCGGCTTCCACGTGCTGGGCCGCGAGACGTTCCTGACCCCGGTGGAATGGGTGGACGGCTGGCCCCGGGTCGGTCCGGTACGGGAACAGCACCCGGCCCTGGCGGCCTGGCACCCCTTCCAACTCCCGCCGGTGCGCGACGACTTCGACGCCCAGACTCTCGCCTTCTCCTGGATCTCCCCGCGCAACAGGCCCGACGGCAGTTGGTCGTCGACCGAGCGACCGGGGTGGCTGACCCTCGACGCGCAGGCCGGCCCCGTCTTCCTCGGGCGCCGGCAGCAGCACCCCGACTGCCGGGTGGCGCTCCGCATCGACCCCGGCTCCGGGCCGGCCGGACTCTCCGTCCGCATGGACGAGGCCCATCACTACGACATCGAGGTCGCCGGGGGAGCGGTGAGCGTGGTCGGGCGGATCGGCCCGGTACGGCAGCGGGTCGTGGAGCAACCGGTGCCGCCCGGCCCGCTCACCCTCGCCGTCGCCATCAGCACGGCCGACACCAGCATGCGCGGCCCCGACACCCTCACCTTTTCCGTCGAGGGTCCCGAAGGCGCCGTAGAACTGGCCGAGTTGGACGGCCGCTATCTCTCCACCCAGGTCGCCGGGGGCTTCACCGGCCGTGTGATCGGCATGTACGTCACCGAGGGCACGGCGGCCTTCGACTGGTTCGACTACGAACGGCAGTAGCACAACTTTCTGGATGGATTCCGAAAGTTTCGACCCCTCACCGGTGCGGGCGCCAACCGACGTACTGCTCATCCATGGACAGGAGTCGCACCATGCCCAGAAACAGCCTGAGACTCGCGGGCGCGCTCACCGCCCTCCTCCTCGCCACGGGGATCGCCGGCGGCCCGCCCGCGCAGGCCCGGGAGAAACAGCCGAGCCTCGCCCAACTCGCCGAGCGCCACGGCCGCTACTTCGGCAGCGCCACCGACAACCCCGAGCTGACCGACACCGCGTACACGTCGGTCCTCGGCAGCGAGTTCGACATGATCACCCCCGGCAACGGCATGAAGTGGTACGCCACCGAGCCGCAACAGGGCGTCTTCGACTGGACGAACGGCGACCAGATCGTGGACCTCGCCCGCGCCAACCACCAGCGGGTCCGCGCCCACACCCTGGTCTGGCACAGCCAGTTGCCCGACTGGCTCACGTCCGGGACCTGGACGGCGGACGCGCTGCGGGCCGTACTGAAGAAGCACATCACCACCGAGGTGCGGCACTACCGCGGCAAGGTCTACTCCTGGGACGTCGTCAACGAGGCCTTCAACGAGGACGGCACCTACCGCGACACCCTCTGGTACCGGACGCTGGGCCCCGGCTACATCGCCGACGCGCTGCGCTGGGCCCACCAGGCGGACCCGCACGCGAAGTTGTACCTCAACGACTACAACATCGAGGCGACCGGCCCCAAGAGCGACGCGTACTACGCCCTCGCCAAGCAACTCAGGGCCCAGCACGTGCCGTTGGACGGCATCGGGCTCCAGGCGCACCTGGCGCTCCAGTACGGCTATCCGGCGAGCCTGGAGGACAACCTCCGCCGCTTCTCCCGCCTCGGGCTCGACACCGCGCTCACCGAGGTCGACGTACGGATGCAACTACCGGCGACCGACGCCAAGTTGGCACAACAGGCCGACTGGTACCGGGACCTGACCGGGGCGTGCCTCGCGGTGCGCCGGTGCGTGGGGGTGACCGTATGGGACTACACGGACAAGTATTCGTGGATTCCGGCGTTCTTCCCCGGTGAGGGTGCCGCTCTTCCGTGGGACGAACAGTTCGTGCCCAAGCCCGCCTATTTCGCGCTGCGGGAGGCGCTGGGATAGCGGTCGACTACGGGTCGACTACGCGGAGTGATCAGTCCCGGATATGCGTCGGGGCCGGTGCGCACCGAAGTGTGTGCGGCCGGCCCCTCATGTTCTCGGCAATGCTCAGGCGGCCGTCATCACCTGGCGGTGCGGGGCGATGATCTGGCCGTCGGGCAGGAGCTCACCGGTGTCCTCGAACAGGAGAACGCCGTTGCACAGCAGGCTCCAGCCCTGTTCGGGATGGCTCACCATGAGGCGGGCGGATTCCCGGTCGGCTGATTCGGCTGTGGGACACGGTGGCTGGTGCTTGCACATTGGTGGGATCTCTCGCTCTGTTGTGGTCATGTCCGTCCCCCGTGGTGTTGAGTTGGTCCGAACCCAGTGTTGCCCCACGGGCGTCAATCCGCAGGGATTTAGCGGCACCGCTTCTCACAGGTTGATGACGCATCACCCGCGCGGACGGTTCATCCCAATTCCCAGCTCGTACGAGCTATTTCCTGCTCGTACGAGCGTTGCGAGCATAAAGAGGATCGGAAACGCGATCGTACCCCGCCACCGGGAATTCGGTGACGGGGTACGGGAGTGACAGCGGAGAGAAGTCAGGCGGGTGAACTGAGTAGCGGCGCCGGAGTCACCCGATGAGTCAGCACCGGCAGCAACTCGGCGACCCGGTGCGGACGGTGGGCCGCGATGCCGGGGGGTGCCGGGGCCAGTGGGACCAGCAGATCGGCCGCGACGGGGTGGCCGCCGGTGCCGTCCGCGGTGAGATCGCCGTGCAGCCACAGCGTGAGCATGTAGAGGCCGGGCACGGACAGCAGGCGCGGCTGGTAGGCACCCTTCATGTTCTCGGCCTGGCGCAGCGCGCGCTCCGTCGCGGCGATGTAGGGGCCCTCGAAGAAGTGTGAGAACGCCCAGCCGTCGGGGGTCAGCATCGTCTCGGCGGCGGCGACCGCGCGGTCGCCGCAGCGGATCAGGAAACGCCACCCGGCCAGCGAGGTGACGGCCGTCCCCTCCGGCGTGACGCGGTCCAGCACATGGACGGGCAACGGGAGTTCGGGGGTGGCGGGCCCCTGGGCCGCGCGCAGAGAAGGTGTTCGGGCCTCGCGGACGGCGGTGGGGGAACCGAGTGCCGTGAGAACGGAGCGCAGTGCGGGCGCGGGAGCCGGGGGGACATGCAGCGGCATGGTGGGTCGCCTCTCATTCGACAGGCACGGTGGCGCGAGGGCGGGACGGGGGCGGACGGCGCTGTCAGCTCTCGGGGTCAGAGAGGCGGGGGCCGGGGGTGCTGTGAACATGGGTGCGGCCTGCCGCACGTCACCTCGACGGCAGGTTCCAGGACCGTGGCGCCAACCTTCTGCCTTGTTCGCGGAGTTTATACGACACGTGTTCAGACGGTGTTTCGTCTAACCGTTTCCCGTATGAACAACAAGGGACCATTCGGCCAGCGATTCGCGGGAATTATCCCGGTTCCGAAGCGGGTAAACGGCGATGACCTCGGGATATGTCACCCATGCGGTCGGCCAATTCTCGTCGGCGTTTTTCACGAGGTTCTCATTGCGCGCGGAACCGCGCATCGCCCCATGCCTCGTGAATGTGCCGCGGGTCACTTCGCACCAGAGTAGCGGGCGCCGGGCCGCCGCGGGACGTTATCGATCGCCAGGTCTGGGCATCATCCTTCCTGACCCGGGGACGAGGAGGTGACGCTTCGATGGGCGAGAAGGTGGTGGCGGGACCGTTCGAGCTGGCCGACCGCCAGCGCTACCGCGCCAAGCTGCGTCGGTGCCTGGCGGGACTGGAGCGGCTGCTGGCCGAGAAGCGGTTCGACCGCCCCAGGAACCTCATGGGGCTGGAGATCGAACTCAACCTCGCCGGTGCCGACGGCATGCCGAAAATGTTGAATGCGCAAGTCCTCGAACGCATCGCGAGCCGAGATTTCCAAACAGAACTCGCCATGTTCAATCTGGAAGTCAACATTGCCCCACATCGATTGGAGGGCCGGGTATTCGACCGGCTCGCCGAGGAGATCCGTACGTCACTGGCATATGCCCACCGGAAAGCGGGCGAGGTCGACGCCGGAATAGTGATGATCGGCATTCTGCCCACGCTCGACCGGGACGACCTGGTCTCCTCGAACCTCTCCGCGGTCGACCGCTACACCCTGCTCAACGATCAGATCGTGGCCGCCCGGGGCGAGGATTTCGTCCTCGACATCAACGGCGTCGAGCACCTCACCTGCACCTCCGGCTCCATCGCCCCCGAAGCCGCCTGCACCTCCGTGCAGTTGCACCTCCAGGTCACCCCCGACCGCTTCGCCGACGTGTGGAACGCGGCCCAGGCCGTCGCCGCCGCCCAGGTCGCCGTGGGCGCCAACTCGCCCTTCCTGTTCGGCCGTGAGCTGTGGGCCGAGTCCCGCCCGCCGCTCTTCCAGCAGGCCACCGACACCCGCCCGCCCGAACTCCAGGCCCAGGGCGTCCGCCCCCGCACCTGGTTCGGCGAACGCTGGGTGACATCGGCGTACGACCTCTTCGAGGAGAACCTCCGCTACTTCCCGCCGCTGCTCCCGGTCCACGACGACGAGGAACCCCTCGACGTCCTCGACGCCGGCGGAATCCCCACCCTCGCCGAACTCGTCCTGCACAACGGCACGGTGTACCGCTGGAACCGCCCGGTCTACGGCATCGCCGACGGCGTACCGCACCTGCGCGTCGAGAACCGCGTCCTGCCCGCGGGCCCCACCGTCACCGACGTCATCGCCAACACCGCCTTCTACTACGGCGTCGTCCGCGCCCTCGCCGAGGAGTCGCGGCCGGTGTGGACCCGGCTGCCCTTCGAGGCCGCCGCCGCCAACTTCGACACCGCGTGCCGCCATGGCATCGACGCCCGCCTGCTCTGGCCCCGGCGCGGACGGCTCGGCGGCACCACCGAGATCGACGCCGTGGCTCTCGTACGCGACGAACTGCTGCCGCTCGCCGAGGCCGGTCTGGACGCGTGGGGGGTCGAACCGGCCGACCGGGACCTCTACTTGGGCGTGATCGACGAACGCTGCCGGCGCCGGGCCAACGGCGCGACCTGGCAGTCCGCCACCTTCCACCGCGCTCTCGAACAGGGCCTCGGCAGAGAAGCCGCCTTCGCCGCGACGACCCGCCGCTACAGCGAGCTGATGCACCTCGGGGAGCCGGTCCACACGTGGCCGGTGGGGCTGCCTGAGCCGGCGTCCCTGGGGTGAACCGCCGTCGTTTCAGCCCGAGTTGGAGGAGGCGCCTGCCGCGCCGGCCGCGACGATCGCCTGGAGGATGACCGACTGGATCTGCGCGGGGTTGCTCACCTCGTGGCCCGAGCCGCCGGTCGCCTCGGCGATCTGCCGGGCCTCCTCCTTGTCGGCCTCGGGACCCACCGCGATCATGATCAGCGGCACCGGCCGTTCAGGGCTGGCGAGTTGGCGCAGCTCCTTGAGCAGCGTGGTGCGCGAGATGCTGCCCGGGTCCTGGTTGACCCCGTCGGTCAGAATCACCAGCGCGTTGAACTTCCCGTCCGCATAAGAGGATGTGGCCGCCTTGTACGCGGCCAGTGTGGTGTCGTAGAGCCCCGTCGCGCCGTTCGGCACCGGCTTCAGACTCCCGAACGCGGCCGACAGCCGGTCCCGTTGGGTGCCGCCGCCCACGCGGTCGCCGAGCCGCTCGGTGGGCACCAGGACGCGGTAGTCCTTGTCGCCGTCGAGCTTCGTGGAGAAATCCCACAGCCCGATCTCGTCCTCGGGCGTGAACGTGGCCAGCGCCTGCAACAGCGACGCCTTCGTGACGTCCATCCGCGACTGCCCGGTCCCCGGCACCGACTCCGACATCGACGACGACGCGTCCACGACCGTGGTGATCCGCGCGCTCTGCACCGTGATCGTCCACGTCCCCAGCGCCTCCTGGAGCGCCGCGTCGGAGGCCGGCTCGGCCGCTGCCACGGCGTACGGCTGGGGACTGCTGCCGCCGGCCTCGGCGACCACCGCCTTCGGCGCGTCCTCGTCATCGGTGCGGAACCCGTACTTCTCCATCAGCTTCTGCTGCGCCGGCTGACTGAGATACGTCATGAACCGGATCGCGGCCCGGCTCTGGTCCGTCGTCTGCCGCTCCCGGTCCACCAGGTTGTACGGGTAGTCCAGCCGGGGAGAGCCGTCCTTCGGATAGAACAGGTCGAGACTCCCGCCGCCGTCCGCCGAGGTGTTGTACGCGAACGCCGACTGCTCGCTCAGCACCAGCGCCTGGTTGCGCTTCGGATTGCCCTGCTCGGTGCCCGAGGAGTCGCGCGGCAGGGTGTCCAGGACCTGGCTGTCGGTGTCCGAGATCCGCTGCGACAGCGTCTTCATCATCGCCGCCGCCTGCGTGTCACCGCCCTTGACCTTCGCGGCGGCGGTACTCAACGCCGTCAGCGCGAGCAGCCCGGTCGCGCTGCGCGCCGGATCGGCCGCACCCAGCCGCAGCGAGTCGTCCTGGAGGGTGGCACCGGCCAGGTCCAGCCAGGTGTACGTCTTCTTCGGCCACCCCAGCGACTTCGCGGCGGCCGGGACCATCGCGACACCGACCGGGGTGGAGGCGACGTTGCCCGCGGGAGTCGCCTCCGTCGCGTCCGAGTCGGCGGCCGACGTGACCTGGTTCACCCACAACTCCGAGTCGGGCACCCACACCTGGACGTCCGGGTGCTTGCCCGACTTGAGCGCGTCCGCGAACTTGTACGACTCCTGGGCGGTCACCGAGATGTTCAGACACTGCCCGTCGGACGTGATGTTCTCGTCGCGCGCCTGTCCGGCCGCGGCACGCAGGGCGGGAGCCATGTCGGGGGAGGCGGCCAGTTTCAGTCGTACCGCGTCCTTGCGGCAGGAGGAACCGAAGGAGAGCAGTCCACTCTGCACCGCGACCGCGGTACCGCCGGCGACGGTCAGCACGAGCACCGTGGCGAGGGCCACCTTGCGGCGCCGCGCACGAGGACGGGGGTCGCTGCCGCCCGCCCGCTGCGGATCGGGCAAGCTGTGACGTCCCATGACGGTGGTGCCCCTCCCTGTTGAACCTCGTGCCTCCGTCTCCCCCAACGGCCTGTCGCGCACGATCTTCGTAAGTTCTTTCGAGACCCTAGCGGGGCGAAGATGGGCATGAGGCGGGATTTCCGAACTGAAGGCAGGTGTGCAGGTGGAGGCAGGGCAGGTGGCCGAAACTTTTCCGCTGGAGCGGCCCACACGGCGGATTCTCCGGTCCGAGGCGCTGCTCGTTCTGGGGCTTTCGCTCGGTGCGAGCGGAGTGTCCGCCCTGATCAGCTTTGTCGGATCGGTCACGAAACCGGGCGGTCTCAAGGACCAGGCGGCCACCCTCAACGCCTCGGCCGCACCCGGCCGTCCATGGCTCGATCTCGCCTGGCAGCTCTTCGGCATCGCGTCGGCCCTCGTCCCCGTCGCCCTCGTCGCGCACTTCCTCCTCAGGGAGGGCGAGAGCCTGCGCACGATCGGCTTCGACCGCACCCGGCCCTGGCCCGACCTCGGCCGCGGCGCGGCCATCGCGGCGGTCATCGGCAGCACCGGCATCGCGTTCTACCTGGCCGCACGGGGTCTCGGCTTCAACCTCACCGTGGTGCCCGAGGCGCTGCCCGACGTCTGGTGGAAGTACCCGGTCCTGATCCTCTCCGCGATGCAGAACGCGATCCTCGAAGAAGTGATCGTGGTGGGCTATCTCCTGCGCCGCCTCGGCCAGTTGGGCTGGACGCCGGGCACCGCGCTGGTGGCCAGTTCCGTACTGCGCGGTAGCTACCACCTCTACCAGGGCATCGGCGGCTTCGTCGGCAACATGGTGATGGGCGTGGTCTTCGTCTACCTGTACCGCCGTTGGGGCCGTGTGGGCCCCCTGGTCGTGGCGCATTCCCTGCTCGACATCGGGGCGTTCGTCGGCTACGCGCTGCTGGCGGGGAGGGTCGGCTGGCTGCCGACGGCGTAAGTCGCCCGAGCGGTCGGTCTGTTGAGGTTCAGGCGAGCAACTCGCCGTCGATGACGGTGACCGCGCGACCGGTCAACAGGGTCCGGTCGCCGCGCAGTTCGGTACGGACGCGCCCGGACCGGGGCGAGGCCTGAAGCCCGGTGAGGGTGGTGCGCCCGAGCCGCTCGGCCCAGTACGGAGCCAGCGCCGTGTGCGCGCTCCCGGTGACCGGGTCCTCGTCGATCCCGACGTTCGGGAAGAAACACCGGGAGACGAAGTCGTAGCCCCGCGTGGGGTCTTCGGCGCGGGCGGTGGCGATGATCCCGCGCTCGGAGTAGGCGGCGAGCGCCTTGTGGTCGGGCGCCAGTCCTACGACGGTCTTCTCGTCGGCGAGTTCGACGACCAGGTCGCGGATGTTCGGCCCGGTGTCGAAGGCGGTCAGCGCCTCGGCGCCCAGGGCCTCGGCGACGCCCTCCGAGATCTCGACCGGGGTGAGCGGCGCCGTCGGGAAGTCGAGGGTGATCGACCCGTCGGGCGCCGGTGTGGCGATGAGTACGCCGCTGAGGGTGGCGAACCGCACGGGGCCCTCGTGGACGCCGGTGGTGTGCAGCACGTGAGCCGTCGCGAGGGTCGCGTGTCCGCACATCGCGACCTCGGTGGCCGGCGTGAACCATCGCAGCGCCCAGTCGGCGGCGCCGCCCTCGGGCAACGGGTGCGTGAACGCCGTCTCGGCGTGATTGACCTCCATCGCGACCTGCTGCAGCCAGCCGTCGCCCTCCGGGAACGCGTCGAGAAGCACGACTCCGGCCGGGTTGCCGGCGAAGGGGCGGTCGGTGAAGGCGTCGACGATTCGAATCCGCATGCTTCGACGCTAGGTGGTTGCTGGCCTGTCTGACCAAGGCCAATTTGGGGATGGTGGACTGATTCGGTGCGGGGTGGGGCGGTGCGGTGCGGGGCGGGCAGGGGTGGGGTGGGGTGAGCGCGAGGGTGGCTCGGGTTGGTTCGGCGATGTGGGGCTTGGGGTGGTGGTGCTCGGGTGGTTCGGTGGTGCGATACCGGCTCGGTGGTGAAATCGGGCCAGTGGTGTGGGGTCCGGGGGGTGCACGGTCGGGTTGGTGGTGCGGGGCCGAGTCGGCGCCGACGGACTGATTCGGTCGTGCTGAGGTGGTTAGGCGGTGCTGGCCCGATTGCGTGGTGGTGGACCGGTCAGGCGGCTGGGTGCCGGTTCGGTGGTGCTGGATCGCGCCGGTGGTGTGGGGTCCGGGGGCGGTGCGGGGGCGGGTTGGTGGTGCCGGATCTGGCTGGTGGTGCGAGGTCCGGGGGCGGTGCTGGGGCGGGTTGGTGGTGCCGGATCTGGCCGGTGGTGCGAGGTCGGGTTGGTGGTGACGGACTGATTCGGTCGTGCTGCGGTGGTTCGGCGGTGCTGGGCTGATTCCGTGGCGGTGGACCGGAGTCGGTGGCGGTGGACCGGAGTCGGTGGTGCTGGACCGGAGTCGGTGGTGCTGGACCGGTTAGGCGGTGCAGCTCCGAATCGATGGTGCAGCCCGGAATCGACGGTGCGGCCCCGAATCGACGGTGCAGCTCCGAATCGGCGGTGCGGCCCCGAATCAGCGGGGCGATCGCGTCTCGCCGGTGCGGCCCCGAGTCGGCGGTGCGGCCCCGAGTCGCTTCGAAGAGGCCCCTATGACGGCGACGGCTGCTCCGGTTTCCGGGCCATGAAGGTGGCGTACGTCCTCTTCGATCCCGCGGCGGGCTCCTGGATCAACCGGGCGGTGATCTCGAACCCTGCCCGCTCCAGCAACCCGGCGATCCGCTCCGGCGGCAGCAGATGGGACTCGTAGGACACGGGATGCCCGCCGTACGCCTGCGTGGGGCGCCGGAGTTCGCCCTCTCCGACATGGCCGGCCAGCATCAGCTGGCCGCCTGGCGCGAGCGTGCGGTGGAACTCGCCGTACACGACGGGCAGTTGGTCCGGTGGGGTGTGGTGCGTGGAGAAGTAGGCCAGGACGCCGCCCAGTTCGCCGTCGCCGATCTCCGGCGCGGTCATCGAACCGACGGTGAAGGTCAGGTCCGGGTAGGCCCGGCGGGCCAGCTCGATCATCCTCGGGGACAGATCCATGCCGAAGACCGGCACCCCCAACTCCGCCACATACGCGGTGACTTTGCCGGGCCCGCACCCCAGATCCGCCACCGGCCCGAGCCCCGCCGACCGCACGGTCTCCGCGAAGGCGGCCAGCATCGCACGTGACAGTGGGTCCAACTCGGCCGGATTCTTGACGAGTTGGACGTAGTCGGCGGCGACGGTGTCGTACGACTCCCGGATCGCGGCGAGGTAGGAGGGCTCGGCCATGAGGGCGACCTTAGGGGAGTGGGCCGAGACCGAACGCGCGGAACGCCCGCTGCTTTTCCTGGACGTCGACGGAACGCTGCTGCCCCTCGGCGGGGCGCGGATGCCGTCGAGCCCTCAGGGGTGGGTGGACTGGCAGAGCACGTCGAACCCCCAGCTGGCGAAGATCGACACAGGTCATGTCCCGCGTCTGCTGGCACTGCCCTGCGAACTGATCTGGGCCACCGCTTGGATGGAGTACGCCAACGAGGTGCTGTCTCCGCTCCTCGGACTGCCGCGCTTCCCGGTGGCCGAACTCCCTGACCCACCGCAGGAGTACGAGCCCGCCGCACTCAACTGGAAGACCCGAGCCCTCGTCCGAGCCGCGGCGGGCCGCCCCTTCGTCTGGGTCGACGACGAGATCACCGACGTCGATCATGCATGGGTGTCGGACCATCACGGCGGACACGCCCTCCTCCACCGCGTGGATTCGACGACCGGCCTCACGGGGGCGGACTTCGGGGCGGTCGACGGCTGGTTGCTGGAGCGGGACGGGCGTCGTCGGCGGCGGAGCGAGTAGGTCGGCTCATGGCAGCCGTGCACGGCTGAGCACGCCTGTGCCGGCCGGATCCTGGAAGTGGTCGCCGCGCGTCCTATTGGCGAGCGATCGTCGAAGGTACGCGGCCCTGTGGCTTCCGGCGGACGCCTCGCCGAAGACTCCCGCCGCGGTCTCCTCCGCCGTCCTCCGTCCGCATTCGGCCTCGGACGGCTTCCAGCCGGGCTATCGGGCCCGCATCACTGTGTCGACTCGAGAATCCGGTCGAGTGTCCGGCGCCCCATCCTGCTCATCGCCGGATTGCTCTCGGCGTAGTACCAGACGAGCCCCATCGCCTGTTCGAACGCCCATGCCTTGCCGCGCTCCCATTCCAGGTCGTCGCAGGCCAGGGCCCGCCGGAGTACGTCCCGCGGGCCCGGCCGCAGCAGGTGCCAGGCGCTGACCAGGTCCAGTGCGGGGTCCGCCGGTCCGAAGCCGCCGGTGTCCAGGACGCCGCTGAGGCGGTCTCCCGCGACCAGTACGTTGCCGGGGATCAGGTCACCGTGGCTCATCGCGTCGGCGCTCGTGCGCGGCAACTCCCGATAGCGGTCCCACAGTTGCCGCAGCCGGGGTACGTCCAGCAGCCCCTCGCTCTCCTCGAAGCACTGCGCCATCCAGTCGTCGTGGTGGGTGAGGACGCCGCCGCGGTTGTCGCCGTCGAAGACCCGACCCCGTGTCTCGGCGTCCCGCATCGATGCGATGAAGGCCGCGAGGTCCTCGGCGAAGGCGTCGGAGCCGCTGGGGTCGGCGTCGAGGGCGATGGTTCCCGGCAGCCAGGTCTGGACGGACCACGGCATGGGGTAACCCGCTCCGGGCTTGCCCAGGGCGACGGGTTCAGGGACGCGGAAGCGGGACACCTGTGCCAGCTCCGCGCTCGCCCGGGCCTCCCGTTCCAGCAACGCCAGCACCTCGCCGGCATCGGCCGACCGCAGCGGGAACCGCGCGGAGAGGTCGTCCCCGATACGGAAGACGGCGTGGACCGTCCCCGTCGACGACAGGGGCCGGATCGCCCGGCCGCTCCACTGGGGGAACTGCTCCTGGATCAGGGCCGCGACGATTTCGCCGGTCACGTCAACTTGGTCGGCATGCATGGTCGTTCAGTTATCCATGCGTCGGGGGCCGGATCAACCGAGATTTTCCGGGGGGTTGTCATCCGAACAGTTCCGATATATCGTTGACGCATCGCGACAGATCAACGATGGAATGGAGTGATTGCGATGCGTACCCACGGATACGAGCGTGGACATGGACAGGAAGGCCACCCCCGGCGCGGCCGGGGCGGCCCCGACGGGCGGCGCGCGGCTTTCGGACCCTTCGGGCCGGGTGGCCCGGGTGGTCCCGGTGGCCCCGGCTTCGGACCGGGCTTCGGTCCCGGCCCCTGGGGTGGACGAGGGCGCGGCGGCCCGCGAGGCAGGGCACGGCGCGGCGACGTACGCGCGTCGATCCTCGCCCTGCTCAAGGACCGGCCGATGCACGGCTACGAGATGATCCAGGAGATCGCCGAGCGCAGCGGCGGCGCGTGGAAGCCGAGCCCCGGCTCGGTCTACCCCACCCTGCAGCTGCTGGAGGACGAGGGCCTGATCGCCAGCGCGACGGAGGGCGGCAAGAAGCTCTTCTCGCTCACCGATGCCGGCCGCACCACGGCCGAGGAAGGTCCGGACGCGCCCTGGGAAGAGGCTTCCCGAGGTGTCGACTGGGAGGCCCTGAGTGAGATCCGCCAGGCCGGCTTCGGTCTGATGGAGGCCTTCGGCCAGGTCTGGAAGACCGGCAGCAAGGAGCAGCGCGAGAAGGCGCTGACCGTCATCAACGACGCCCGCAAGAAGCTGTACCTGATCCTGGCCGACGAGGACTGATGTCCTCGGGGTCGGAAAGGGCAGCAGGTCAAGGCGCCCCACGGGAGTTCCGTGGGGCGCCTTCCCTGTGCGCGTTCCCGTTCCTGCGGTGCCCCGGCGCCTTCCTCAGGCCACCAGCCCGCCCAGTTTGCGCAGCGATTCCTTCAGGGCGGCCGTCCCCGAGTCCTTCAGTTTGCCCGCCATCAACGTCACCGCCGCACCCGTGAACTCACCGTCGATACGGACCGTCGTGGCGTCGCCGTCGGGCGTGAGCGTGTAGCGCGTGGCGACGTTCACGGCCATCGGACCCTTGCCGCGGATGGCCAGCACCCGGGCCGCCTCCACCTCCTCGACGGTCCACTCGACCTCCGCCGGGAAGCCCATCAGCTTCATGTTCTCCTGGAAGGTCGCGCCCGCTTCGAGGGTCTCGGGGCCGCCCTTGGGGAAGTTGGTGTGGGTCGTGTTCCACTCGCCGTACGCGGACCAGTCCGTGAGCTGCGTCCACACCTTCTCGGCCGGGGCCTCGATGCGTGCCTCCGCGCTGATTTCGGCCATACGACCACCTCTTCCTGTCGGGCTACGGTGCTGTCGGGCTACGGTGTCGCGGAACGTAGCCGCAGGGCGCGCAACATTCAATACTGATGAACCGTCAGGAAGTGTCCACGGCACCCGCATCGGGCACTCCGCCTCAGCCCACGCGCCGTATCACCGCAGCGTCGAAGAGATCCCACGCGCGCGGGTGGGCGCTCTCGTCGTGGCAGTGCCACGCGTCCCAGAACAGGTCGGCGGGCAGTGCGTCCTCCGGGGCGTAGACCCGGTACACGTACTGCCTGCCGTCGACCGCCGGCAGCGCCACCAGCCAGCACCTGCTCTCCACGTTCGCGAAAGACGTACGCCCGGTGCGGAGCGGTTGCGCAAGGGGCGCGCGGCAAGGCGGCGCGCGCCTCTCGGGGGTGAGGCGCGTGATCTCATCCGTAAGGAGGAGATCTCGTCGCCCCGGGTCCACTCTGTGTGGGAGGCCGAAATGCTTCCCTCCGGGGATGCCCTCAATGCGGGGGACTGATGGGGTAAGAGTGTGCAACCCCGTATTCCCAGGCAGTCGAACCGCGAGCAGGGCATTCACCGCGCGGACAGCGATGCCAGGCTCAGTGCAGAGCTGGCAGCGGTGGTGGCGGGTGCCCGCCGCCGGGCCCTGCGGGACGGGGACCGGCAGATCGACACGGCCCACCTGCTGCACAGCCTCCTGGAGTCGGACCCCGAGGCGCGTGCCGTCTTCGGCGACGGCCCCCAGATCGCCCGGCTGCTCGGCTACCTGGTGCAGCGCAGCATCGGCTACGGCCTGCGCTGGCAGGGCAGCGTCGAGGACTCCGGCGCGATCCCCGTGATCCCGGCGGCGGAGGGCTGGTCCCCGCTGGCCGCGGGCGCCCTGGAGTATGCCTGCGAGCGCGCCGAACTCCGCGGCGGCGACCTGGCGGGCGGCATCGACCTCCTCGCCGCGCTGGTCGCGGACCCCGAGGCCCGCGCCGTCGAGGTCCTCCACCGCGCGGGCATCGAGTCCCCCGAGGTGCTGGTGTGGATCGCGAGCCGGCCGGGGGAGTACGCCGCGGGCGGCGAGCCGGGCTGCTGACCGAGCCGGTCGCCGACCGCGCGGAGGGCGTCCACGCGCTGAGACAGGTGTCAACGGGGATGACGCTCATGTCATCCCCTGTCATCATGTGGCCGTGCATACGTCTGAGAGCAGTGCCGCCGGTGGTGCGAAGGGTGTCGGGCTGGGTCTGGCGCTCGGGTCCGCGCTCGCCTTCGGGGGATCCGGAGTCGCGGCCAAACCGCTGATCGAGGCGGGCCTCGACCCGCTGCACGTGGTGTGGCTGCGGGTGGCCGGCGCCGCCCTGGTGATGCTGCCGCTCGCCGTGCGCCACCGCGCGCTCGTCCGCCAACGCCCCGCACTGCTCCTCGGCTTCGGACTGCTCGCCGTCGCCGGCGTCCAGGCCTGCTACTTCGCCGCGATCTCCCGCATACCCGTCGGCGTCGCCCTGCTCGTCGAGTACCTCGCGCCCGCCCTCGTCCTCGGCTGGGTCCGCTTCGTGCAGCGGCGTCCGGTCACCCGCGCCGCCGCGCTCGGCGTGGTTCTCGCGGCCGGCGGCCTCGCCTCCGTCGTCGAGGTGTGGTCGGGCCTGAGCTTCGACGCCGTCGGCCTGCTGCTCGCGCTCGCCGCGGCCTGCTGCCAGGTGGGCTACTTCGTCCTCTCCGACCAGGGCAGTGACGCGGGCACCGAGGCACCCGACCCGCTCGGCGTGATCGCCTACGGCCTGCTCGTCGGCGCCCTCGTCCTCACCGCGGTGGCCCGCCCCTGGACCATGCACTGGTCCGTCCTCAAGGGCGACGCCCACATGAACGGCAACCCCGTCCCGGCCGCCCTCCTCCTCGCCTGGATCGTCCTGATCGCCACGGTCCTGGCCTACGTCACCGGAGTCGTCTCCGTCCGCCGCCTCTCCCCCCAGGTCGCAGGCGTCGTAGCCTGCCTCGAAGCGGTCATCGCGACGGTCCTGGCCTGGATCCTCCTCGGCGAACACCTCTCCGCCCCGCAGATCATCGGCGGAGCGGTCGTCCTGCTCGGCGCGTTCATCGCCCAGTCCTCGGCCCCCACGAAGGGCTCGGAGGAACCGGTCGCGACCGGCGGCCCCGAAAGGGAGTTGTCCCGCCGGGAAACGGCCGCCTAGGCTGCCGATCATGCATCGGAACGCGCTCGTTCTTCCGCCTCCGGCCGCCTGAGGCGGGCCTCCGGAATCCACGCCCGGCACCGCCGGGCGGAACGGTGCTGCCCGCAGAAGAAGTCCATGGACCCCGCCGACAGGGGCTCCTCGTCGCACTTCTGCACTTCTGCGGAGACCACTCGTGTCGAATGCTGTTCCTGGCCTGCCCGTCCGGCGAGGCCTGCTCTGTCTGATGGTGGCCGGGGTCGCCTGGGGGACCGCGGGCGCCGCTGCCTCCCTGGTCTACCGGGCCAGTGACCTCGGACCGCTCGCCCTGTCCTTCTGGCGCTGCGCCGCCGGATTCGTGCTGTTGCTCGTCGTCCGTCTCCTCGGCCGCCCGAGGGCCCGCCCAGCTGCCGCCGAGCCGCTCCGCCGCAAGGCCCTGCGGACCGTCACGACCGGCCTCGGACTGGCCGTCTTCCAGACCGCCTACTTCGCGGCCGTCGCGGACACCGGACTCGCCGTGGCGACCGTCGTCACGCTCGGCGCCGGACCCGTGCTGGTGGCCCTGGGGGCACGGCTGACCCTCGGCGAACGACTCGGCGCCGGGGGCACGATCGCCGTGGGCGGGGCGCTCTCGGGGCTCGCCGTCCTGTCGCTCGGCCCGGCGGCGACCGTACGTCCGTCGGGTGTCCTGCTCGCTCTCGTCTCGGCGGCCGGCGGCTCGGCCATGACCCTGCTGACCCGGCGATGGGGACGCGGCGGCGGGACCGACGCGTCCGAGACGGCCGTCTGGACCTTCGCGGTCACCAGCCTGTGCGTCCTGCCGTTCGCCCTGGCCGAGGGGCTGGTACCGCACACCGCCCAGCCGGTCCGGGTCCTGTGGCTGCTCGGCTACATCGCGACGGTCCCGACAGCTCTCGCCTACGCCCTCTACTTCATGGCCGCGGCCGTCGTACGCTCCGCCACCGTTTCCGTGATCATGCTCCTGGAGCCGGTGAGCGCGGCCGGCCTCGCGGTCCTCCTGCTCGGTGAACGGCTGACGCCCACGACACTGGTCGGCACGCTGCTGATGCTCGGCTCGGTCGCGGGCCTCGCGCTGACGGAGATGCGCACGGCGACGACAGACGAGCAGGCCCTCGGGTGACGCCCCTCAGACGTTCCGCCGCCGCAGCACATGCCCACGAGCCACCTCGTCCCTTACCCCATCCCGCCCCACCAGCCCGGCCGCGATACGGTCCTGGACCTCCGCCGACCGCTTGCCCGCGTACTTGAACTTGGCGCGTACGCCGGTGACTTCGAGGCGGAGGGCGCGGATGCCGGACAGCAGGCGGCCGTTCGGTGGTTCGCCGGGGGCGACCGGTGCGGTGCCGCCCTCCGGCTGGAAGTGGGCGACCTGGCGGTTGAGGAGGGCAGCCTTCTCGGTCGGGTCGTCCACGAGGTGGGCGGTGCAGCGGAGTTGGACGGCCGCGTAGAAGCTGGTCGGGACGCCGTGTTCCGGTGGGACGTCCGGGTCCGCCTGCCAGGGGCCGGGGATGAACACGTAGTCGTCGACGACGCTCAGCACCACCTGGGGATTCAACTCCAGCGCTGGCCACAGGGGGTTGGGGCGGGCCAGGTGGGTGACCGCCTCGCCGCGCTCGGCGTCGTAGGCGAAGTGGAGGGGTTGGACGAACGGGGGTTCTCCTGGTGGGCCGTTGACGGCGAGCTGGCCGAAGTCGTGGGCGGCGAGCCAATGTTGCCATTCGCTGTCGTCCTGGGGCGCGTCCCAGGGGTGGATCAGCATCACAACTCCGCCAGGTAGCCGGGGAGTTCGATGCCGGGGGACAGGTCGTCGTTCGGCAGCGGGGCGCCGTAGCCGGTGTTCAGCGGGAGGACGCCGGCCCAGTGGGGGAGGTCCAGGTCTTCGGGCTCGTCGTTCGCGCCACCGGTGCGGAGCTTGGCGGAGACCTCGTCGAGGTCGAGGCGGATCACCATGGTGGCGGCGAGTTCCTTCTTGTCGCCGGGCCGGGAGTCCGCGGAGCGGCCGGGCACGACATGGTCGACCAGCGCGTCCAGCGCCGTCCGCTTCTCCTCGGGGTCCGTCACCTGGTGGGCGATGCCGTGCACCACCACGGAGCGGTAGTTGATCGAGTGGTGGAAGGCGGAACGGGCCAGCACCAGACCGTCCACGTGGGTCACCGTCAGGCACACCGGGAGCCCCGGGTCGGCCTTCCCCGTCATCCGCAGCGGGCGCGCACCCGTCGAACCGTGCACGTACAGCCGCTCGCCGACCCGCCCGAACAGCGTCGGCAGTACGACAGGCCGGCCGTCGCGCACGAAGCCGAGGTGGCAGACGTAGGCCGTGTCGAGTATCGCGTGCACCAACTCCTTGTCGTACGACGCCCGGTCCGCGGAACGCGTGGGGACGGTCAGGTCGGTCGGCGTGTACGCGGCGGGCTGCGGTATCGGCTGCGAGGCGGTCCCCTGCATGACGTTCTCCGTGTTCATCGGTGTTCGAGTTGCGATGCGTATTGCACTAGTGCATAGTTGGTTTTGTGCTAGGAGAATACCGGATCGAAGGGCGGCGCGCAGCAGACATTGCTGCCGACGTCGAGCGCGCGGTCGGCTCGGGTGAGCTGGAGCCGGGCCAACTGCTGCCGCCGATGCGGGAGTTGGCCGTAGAGCTGGGGGTGAATCCCAATACGGTCGCGGCCGCGTACCGGACCCTGCGGGAGCGCGGGGTGATCGAGACAGCCGGGCGGCGCGGCAGTCGGGTGCGGCCGAAGCCAGCCACGACCGGGCGGGAGCACATCCGTGTGGATGTGCCGGAGGGGGTGCGCGGGGTGTCGCACGGCAACCCGGATCCCGCTCTGCTGCCCTCCCTCGCCGGGGCGTTCGCCTACGCCGCCGAGCTCTCCGACCGCGAACCGGTCATGTACGGCGACGACCCGGTCGAACCGGAGCTGGCGCGCATCGCGCGGACCGCGCTGGACGCGGACGGCGTGCCGGCCGGCCCCGTGGCCGTCGCCTCCGGATCGCTGGACGCCATCGAGCGCGTCCTCGCCGCCCATCTGAAGCCCGGTGACACCGTCGCCGTCGAGGACCCCGGATGGGGCAGCCTGCTCGACCTCGTACCGGCGCTCGGGCTGCGTGTCACCCCCGTCCGCGTCGACGACGACGGGCCGCGCCCCGACGACGTGCGCGCCGCGCTGGAGTCCGGCGCACGGGCCCTGATCGTCACCGACCGGGCGCAGAACCCCACCGGAGCCGTGGTGGGCGCCACGCGCGCGCGTGCCCTGCGTTCCGTGCTCCGCGACCACCCGGAGGTCCTGCTGATCGAGGACGACCATGGCCATGGCATCGTCGACCAGCCCCTGCACCCGCTGGCCGGCGCCACCCGCCACTGGGCCTTCGTCCGCTCGGTCGCGAAGGCCTACGGCCCCGATCTGCGCCTCGCCGTGCTCACCGGGGACACCGTCACCCTCGACCGGGTCCGTGGCCGCCAGCGCCTGGGCCCTGGCTGGGTCAGCCGGATCACCCAGCGTGCCGTGGCCCGGCTGTGGGCGGACGGCGCGGTGGACACCCCTGCGGTGGCCGCCGCCTACGGCCGCCGCAGGGACGCGCTGATCGCCGCGCTCGCCGACCACGGGGTCACGGCGTACGGCCGCAGCGGCCTCAACGTGTGGATCCCGGTGCCGGACGAGACCGGCGCGGTCGCCCGCCTCCTGCATGCGGGCTGGGCCGTCGCTCCCGGCGCCCGCTTCCGGATGAGCGCACCGCCCGGCATCCGGATCACCGTCTCGACCTTGGCCGCCGACGAGACAGGGCGGCTGGCCGAGGCGATCGCCTCGGCCTGCGGCCGGACGCCGATGCGCGGTTACGCGTGAGGACGTGACCTTGTAGCGCGAGCCGGATATGACTTCGGTTACCTCGTAGGATCGCTTACATGTTGAACCTGGAGCGGCTGCGCACCCTGGACGCCCTGGCCCGGCACGGGTCGGTCAGCGGTGCCGCCGAGGGGCTGCATGTGACGACCTCGGCCGTGTCGCAGCAGATGTCCAAACTGGAGCGGGAGGTGGGGCAGCAGCTCCTCGCCAAGAACGGGCGGGGGGTGCGGCTCACCGACGCGGGTCGGCTGCTCGCCGAACACGCGGGCCGGATCCTGTCCCAGGTGGAGCTGGCCCAGGCCGACCTGGAGGCCCAACGGGGGCAGGTCGTGGGCGAGTTGAGGCTCTCCGCGTTCCCGACCGCCGCGCGCGGTCTCTTCCCCGCCGCGCTCGCCGCATTGCGCGCCCAGCACTCCGCGCTGCGCGTCCGCTCCACCGAACTGGAGCCGGAGAGCGGGATCGCGGGCGTCGTGCGCGGCGATCTCGACCTCGCCGTCGTCCTCGACTGGTACAACAAGCCGATGCCGCTGCCCGACGGCCTGGTCAAGGCGCCGATCCTGGACGACCCCGCCGATGTGGCGATGCCGGCCGGGCATCCGCTGGCGGGCCGCGACGAGGTGGACCTCGGGGAGTTCGCCGAGGACGAGTGGATCACCTGGGCCGAGGGCGAGTTCTGCCACGAGTGGCTGATGTTCACCCTGCGCTCCCGGGGCATCGAGCCGATCATCGGCCACCGCGCCGCCGAGACGCACACCCAACTGGGCCTGGTGGCCGCCGGGTTGGGTGTCTGCATCGCACCCCTGCTGGGCCGCAGCCCGATGCCCGCCGGAGTCGTCACCGTCCCGCTGAAGCAGCGGGTGAGCCGCCATGTCTACGTCGTCTGGCGCGCTGACGCCGACCGCCGCCCCTCCATCCGCGCGGCGGTCGAGGCGCTGCGGGCTGCCGCCGAGACGGTGGTCTGACGGCCCGCCCGAGGCAACTCGCGGGCAGGGCCGCCGACTTGCGGGCAGCAGGGGCGGCTCGCCGTCAGGGCGGCCGGTGTGCGCGTGGCGAGGCCAATCCGCGCGGAGAGTCGCCGACGTGTGCCCAGCCCGGCGATCTCCCCTACAGCGCCGCCAACTTGCGGAAGTCCCAGGACGCGACCGTGTCCGGCGTCAGCCGGATCCACGCGTGCCGGCCGTCGTACGGCATCGCGTCCAAGCCGAAGTTCTTCTGCGCGAACAGCTTCTCCACCGCGACGAGTTCGGGATTCGGCTCGCCCGTGCGCGGGGACTCGCCCACGAACTCGACGGTCCCGGACAGCTCGACGCCGCGCAGCTCGTCGTAAGCGTGCCCGCCGTCGACGACCACGGCGACGCGCTGGTCGCGGCGCAGGTCGGCCCAGCGCTTGCTGCGGGTGATCGAGTACAGCCAGAGCGAGGTGCCGTCCCAGGCGAACCAGAGCGGGCTGACGTGCGGGGCCCCGTCGGCGGAGACGGTCGCGACGCGGCAGGTCCGCTCGGCGGCGAGGAACCCGTCCAGTTCCTCGGGCGTCATCATGATCTTCCGGCCTCGACGCTGAGTGGCGGTCATGCGATCCCCTTCGGCTACGGCGCGAGCGGCGGGCAGCCGCTTCTGACGGTGCGTCAGGAAACGTAGCCGGATGAGCGCCGCTCGTCTTCCGTACGCACGCGATGCTCGTTACTGTCACCCGCCCCGGCCGCCGACGACAAGGGAGCGCCATGCCGTCGCACGCACAACTCGGTGAGATCCTCGACACGGTGAGCACTGCCCTGCTCACCGTCGAATGTCAACAAGGGGTGGTCGGCCCGGACAGCGCGCTGCCCGAACTCGCCCTCGCCGCAAGGTCGTCGGGCGCGCTCGCCAATGTCGCCCGGCTGGTCGCCGCCGCGCACGAGAGCGGGGTCCAGGTGATCCACGCGCTCGCCGAACGCCGCCCGGACGGCCGGGGCGCCAACCACAACGCCCGCCTGTTCCGCGCCGCCGAACGCCTGCCCGTCCAGCAGCTCTCGGGCACCGCGGCGGTCCGCGTGGCACCCCCGATCGAGGTCGCCGAGGAGGACTTCGTCGTACGACGGCTGCACGGTCTGTCACCGATCCAGGGCACCGAAGTCGACGCGCTGCTACGGAACTTGGGCTGCCGCACACTGATCGTCACCGGGGTCTCGGCCAATGTGGCGATCCCCAACGCGGTGTTCGACGCAGTCAACCGCGGCTACACCGTCGTCGTACCGAAGGACGCCATCGCGGGGGTGCCCTCGGAGTACACCCCCGCGATGGTCCGCAACACCCTCGCATTGGTCGCTACGGTCGCGACCACGGACGAGGTGCTGGGCTGTCTGAAACGACCGCGCAGGGCCGATCGACGCTGACCGTCACGCCAGCGTGATGGAGTCCCCGGTCACGGTGATCTGCTCGGCGGGCAGCGCCTGGGTCGCGGGACCCTGCTTCACGCTGCCGTCGGTGATGGAGAACTCGCTCTTGTGGCACGGGCAGCCGATGACGCCGTTGGTGATCGTGGTCACGGCGCAGCCCTGGTGGGTGCACTTCGACGAGAACGCCTTGTAGGTGCCCGCCGTCGGCTGGGTGACCACCACGCCCTGGCTGGCGAAGATCTTGCCGCCGCCCTCGGGGATGTCGGTGGTCTTCGCCAGTTCGGTGCCGCCGGCGTCGCCCTGGGCCGTGGACGCGCCGGCGGTGGTGGTGGAGCCCGAGGTGTCCGAGGAGTCCGACGAGGAGTCGTCGCTCGACGAGCACGCGGTCAGCGCGACGGCGAGTCCCGCCGCGCCGACCGCCGCCAACGCGGTGCGACGGGAGGGCGTCGTAACGGGTTCGATCGAATCGCTGGTCATGCTGACGTTCCTTCCAGAAGAAAGCATTTGTGGGTCTGCAAAGGGGTACGGGATACGGATGACCGTCGTTCAGACGGTGTCGAGAGCTTGGCCTTATCGAGATCAGGCAGGCGTAAAACCTCGCTGTCGTTTCGCTGTCGGCCCTGCATAAGGCCTGAACACGCGCCCGGTGAAGACGCGAGTGAACCTCCTTGGTGCACGCGTGTACCACGACGGCCCTGGCCGGCCCCCAGGGCACGAAGGCACCCCAGCCGGACGCCCTCGGCGCGGACACCGACGTGGTCACCCTGACCATCGGCGGCACCGACCGGCCGGCGAGCGCTGGATCGAGCCCCTGGTCGCCGCGGCCCCGACCGCGCCCGCCCACCCCAACGCCCAGGGCCGGCAGGCCATGGCCGCCACCGTGGAGCGAGCCCTCCGCTGCGGCGCGCACCGCCGATGACCTGAGCGGGGAAGAAGGTGGTGTCGGCTGTCCCGGCCCTGGTGAGAGCGGGCGCCTCCCACTCCTCATAGAATGCCGACTCCGTGCCAAAGGCGCGTCCGAAGCGGTTGTGGACGGCAAGGCCAGGGAGTCTCGGAAGTGCTCAAGGAAGTCATCGCGACCCGCTACATCACGCCTCTGCGGGAGGGCGGCTCGCTGCCGGGGCTCGTCGAGGGCGACGACTTCGCGCCGTACGTCATGAAGTTCAGCGGCGCCGGGCAGGGCCGCAAGACGCTCGTCGCCGAGGTCGTCGTGGGGGAGCTGGCCCGGCGGCTGGGCTTCCGGGTGCCGCGGCTGGTGACGCTCGACCTCGACCCGGTGCTCGGGCTCGGCGAACCCGACCAGCAGGTACAGGAGTTGCTGAGGTCCAGCGGCGGCGCCAACCTCGGCATGGACTTCCTCTCCGGCGCGCTCGGCTTCGACCCGCTGGCCTTCACGGTGAGCGCCGAGGAGGCGGGCCGTATCGTCTGGTTCGACGCGCTCGTCAACAACGTCGACCGGTCCTGGCGCAACCCCAACCTGCTGATGTGTCACGGCGACCTGTGGCTCATCGACCACGGCGCCACCATGATCTGGCACCACAACTGGCCCGGAGCGGAGGCATCGGCGGCCCGTCCCTACGACGCCGCCGACCACGCCCTCGCCCGCTTCGCGCCCGACCTCGCGGCCGCCGCCGGGGACCTCGCACCGCAGGTCACCGACGCCCTCCTCGCCGAGGTCACCGCCGAGATCCCCGACGCCTGGCTGACCGGCGAACCCGGCTTCGACACCCCGGACCTCCTCCGTGAGGCGTACGCGGCACCCCTCCTCGCGCGCGTGCCCTTCATCCACGAGCGCATCAAGGGACTCCAGTGACCGAGCGCCACATCATCCGGCCCAGCGAGGCCAACGAACGGGACGTCTTCGAGTACGCCCTGCTGCGCGTCGTACCGCGGGTGGAACGCGGCGAGTGCATCAACGCCGGAGTCCTCGTCTACTGCCGAGCCCGGTCCTACGTCGGCGCCCGCACCCATCTGGACGAGGCGAGACTGCTCGCCCTCGACCCGGAGGCCGATGTGGCCGGGATCCGGGCCGCGCTCGGTGCCGTGGAAGGGGTGTGCGCGGGCGGTGACGCGGCCGGTCAGGCGGCGCTGGACGACGCCGGGCGGCGGTTCCGCTGGCTGATCGCGCCCCGGTCCACCGTCGTGCAGCCCGGGCCCGTGCACACCGGTCTCACCGTCGATCCGGCGGCCGAGACGGAGCGCCTGCTCGACCTGCTGGTGAGGTAATGAATCACACCCGGCTCATGTGGCGTTGACACCGAGTGCCAGGGCTTCTAGCGTCACGTCTGCCGAAGGTACTAAGCGGTCGCTCACCGGCGGGCCGCAGATTTCCAGGGCGAGAGATTCTCAAGGGCGAGGAGAGCCAGCAATGTCCACCACTGAGCAGCGGGTCGCGATTGTCACCGGCGGGGCGCGGGGCATCGGCGCCGCCACCGCCGTACGCCTCGCGGCCGAGGGCCGTGCGGTCGCCGTGATCGACCTCGACGAGGCCGCCTGCAAGGACACCGTGGAGAAGATCACCGCGGCCGGCGGCAAGGCCCTCGCGGTCGGCGCTGACGTCTCCGACGAGACGCAGGTCGAGGCCGCCGTCGCACGGATCGTCGCGGAGCTGGGCGCGCCGACGATCCTCGTCAACAACGCGGGCGTGCTCCGCGACAACCTGCTCTTCAAGATGAGCGTCTCCGACTGGGACACCGTCCTGAACGTGCACCTGCGCGGCTCGTTCCTGATGACCAAGGCCGTCCAGAAGCACATGGTCGACGCGGGCTTCGGCCGGATCGTCAACCTCTCCTCGTCCTCCGCCCTCGGCAACCGCGGCCAGGCCAACTACTCCGCCGCCAAGGCCGGCCTCCAGGGCTTCACCAAGACCCTCGCCATCGAGCTCGGCAAGTTCGGCATCACGGCCAACGCCGTCGCCCCCGGCTTCATCGCCACCGACATGACCGCCGCGACCGCCGCCCGCGTCGGCATGGGCTTCGAGGACTTCAAGGCCGCCGCCGCCACCCAGATCCCGGTGCAGCGCGTCGGCGAGCCCGACGACATCGCCAACGCCGTCGCCTTCTTCACGAACGAGGCGGCCGGCTTCGTCTCCGGCCAGGTCCTGTACGTCGCCGGCGGACCGCTCAACTAGGGAACACGGGAACACGCGAAATGACTGAACTGCCTGAACTCTCCGGCAAGGTCGCCATCATCACCGGCGCCAGCCGCGGCATCGGCTACGGCGTCGCCGAGGCGCTGCTCGCCCGCGGCGACCGGGTCTGCATCACCGGCCGCAACGAGGACGCCCTCAAGGAGGCCGTCGAGACGCTCGGCGCCGACCGCGTCATCGGCGTGGCCGGCAAGGCCCACGACGAGGCCCACCAGGCCGCCGTCGTCGAGCGCACGATGGAGGCCTTCGGCCGCGTCGACCACCTGGTCAACAACGCCGGCACGAACCCGGTGTTCGGCCCGATCGCCGACCTCGACCTGAACGTCGCCCGCAAGGTCTTCGAGACCAACGTCATCTCCGCGCTCGGCTTCGCCCAGAAGACCTGGCACGCCTGGCAGAAGGACAACGGCGGCGCCATCGTCAACATCGCCTCCCTCGCCGGGATCTCCGCCTCGCCGTTCATCGGCGCGTACGGCGTCAGCAAGGCCGCGATGGTCAACCTGACGCTCCAGCTGGCGCACGAGTTCGCGCCCGGCGTACGGGTCAACTCCATCGCCCCGGCAGTGGTGAAGACCAAGTTCGCCGCCGCCCTGTACGAGGGCCGTGAGGCGGAGGCCGCCGCCTCCTACCCGCTGGCCCGGCTCGGTGTCCCGTCCGACATCGGCGGCGCCGCCGCGTTCCTGACGTCGGACCAGTCCGACTGGATCACCGGCCAGACCCTCGTCGTCGACGGCGGCATCCTCCTGAACGCCGGAGTGGCCTGACCCGACGACCCGGGTGCCGGTTTCTTTGCTGTTCCCTTTACGGAACCGGCGCCCGTGTCGAGGTACGAAAACGCGCACAGCGGACTGACAACGTCGTCATAAAACCGCTGATCAAGCGCCCCGTCCGAACCTTGCTCAACCGGCCGGGGCGCTGCGGTATGGTCTGCCGACCCTTGGTATGGCGGATCGAGGAGCGTGCGCGTGTTCAACCGGAACCGAGGCCTGCGGAGAGCCGCGGCGATGACGTCGATATCCCTGGTGGCCGGATGCGGGGTGTTCTCGGACGGAAATCCGGACGGCGGGGGACCCATCGTCGTCGGCACCACCAGCGCCCCCAGCACGCTCGACCCGGCCGCCTCCTGGGACGGCTCGTGGGAGCTGTTCCGCAACATCTACCAGACGCTCCTCGCCTACCCGACCGGCGCGACCACCCCCGAGCCGGACGCCGCCAAGAGCTGTGGTTTCACGGACCGTTCGAACACGACGTACCGCTGCGAACTGCGCGCGGGCATGAAGTTCGCCGACGGGGACACCCTCGACGCCCAGGCCGTCAAGCACTCCATCGACCGCATCAGACAGATCGACGTCGCCGGCGGACCCGCAGGACTGCTGGGCAGCCTCGACCGCGTCCAGACGACCGGCGAGCGCGAGATCCTCTTCCACCTCAACAAGCCCGACGCCACCTTCCCGTTCGTCCTCGCCACCCCGGCCATGTCGATCGTCGACCCCCACGACTACCCCGCTCACTCCCTGCGCAAGGACGGCAAGGTCTTCGGCTCCGGGCCGTACACCCTGAAGTCGTACGACGACGGCAAGGAGGCCCAACTCGTCCGCAACGACCGCTACAAGGGCTTCGCCAAGCGCGAGAACAGCGCGGTGACGATCCGCTACTTCCAGGACTCCGGCGCCATGGTGAAAGCGCTGCGGGACAAGAAGATCGACGTCACCTACCGAGGCCTCGCCGCCGACGACATCGTCACCCTCCAGGGCAGCCCCTCCAAGGACCTGCAACTGGTCGACGGCGCCGGCACCGACATCAACTACCTGGTGTTCAATCCAAAGGACCAGTGGGCCAAGAACCCGGCCGTCCGCAAGGCCGTCGCCCAGGTCGTCGACCGCGGGGCGATCACCCACAAGATCTACCGCGACACCGTGGACCCCCTCTACTCCATGGTCCCGAAGGGCCTCACCGGCCACACCACCGCCTTCTTCGACGACTTCGGGGACCCCAGCGTCCCCAAGGCACGGACAATCCTCACCCGCGCGGGCATCACCGAACGCGTCCCGCTCACCCTCTGGTACACCAGCGACCGCTACGGCTCCGAGACCGCCCTGGAGTTCAAGGAACTCAAGCGGCAGCTCGACGCCTCGGGGCTCTTCACCATCACCCTGAAGAGCCGCCCCTGGAAGACGTATGTGACGGGCTACCAGAAGGGCGAGTACCCGGTGTTCGGGCGCGGCTGGTTCCCGGACTTCCCCGACGCCGAGAACTTCATCGCGCCCTTCGTGGGGCAGCAGAACGCGCTCGGCACGCCCTACCCCTCGCCGAAGATCACCGACGTACTGCTGCCCGAGTCCCGCAAGGAGACCGACCGGGCCGACGTGGTCAAGGAGTTCGAGGAGGCCCAGCAGATCCTGGTGGACGACACCCGGCTGCTGCCGCTGTGGCAGGGCCGGCAGTACGTGGCCGCCAGCGACGACATCTCCGGCGGGGAACAGGCCCTCGACCCGTCGACGATCATGATGATGTGGCAGCTGTACCGCAAGACGAGCTGGTGAACCGGATCGCGGCACCGGTTGTCAGTGGTCGCCTGTAGGTTCTGGGACATGGAGACGACCGCACCGCGCGGTCGCTCCGCATCGCAGTCGCCGCACACGGTAAGGAAGTTGACGTGACCGACATCTCCATGCTCCCCGAGTCCTGGCGCGGAGTCCTGGGCGACGAGCTTCAGCAGCCCTACTTCAAGGAGCTGACCGAGTTCGTCGAGGAGGAGCGGGCGAAGGGTCCGGTCTACCCTCCGCGCGAGGAGGTCTTCGCCGCCCTGGAGGCGACGCCGTACGACCAGGTGAAGGTGCTGGTCCTCGGTCAGGACCCGTACCACGGCGAGGGCCAGGGACACGGCCTGTGCTTCTCCGTCCGCCCCGGAGTGAAGACCCCGCCCTCCCTGCGGAACATCTACAAGGAGATGAAGGAGGAGCTCGACCTCCCGATCCCGGACAACGGCTATCTGATGCCGTGGGCCCAGCAGGGCGTCCTGCTGCTCAACGCGGTGCTCACGGTCCGCTCAGGCGAGGCCAACTCGCACAAGGGCAAGGGCTGGGAGAAGTTCACCGACGCGGTGATCCGCGCGGTGGCCGACCGCCCCGACCCCGCGGTCTTCGTCCTGTGGGGGAACTACGCGCAGAAGAAGCTCCCCCTCATCGACGAGGAGCGGCACGTGGTGGTCAAGGGCGCGCACCCTTCCCCGCTGTCCGCCAAGAAGTTCTTCGGCTCCCGCCCGTTCACCCAGATCGACGAGGCCGTCGCCAAGCAGGGCCACACGGCGATCGACTGGCGCATCCCGAACCTGGGCTGAGCCCGCCGGGCCGGTCCGGGGCCGCCTGACGGGGATTGTCAGTGGCGCCGGTTAGCGTCGACAGGGACGGCTGACGGTGGCTGACAAGGTGCGGAGGACGCTGTGACGGAGCGACAGGAACAGGCGGCGCCGGACGCCCTGCTGACGCGGATCGGACAGGTCGTCATGCTGCACCACGGCGGCGACCGCGAGGAGGCCAGGGAGCGGCTGCTCGGCCTGTGGACGGAGCTCGGTGAGGACGGCGACCCGCTGCACCGCTGCACGCTGGCCCACTACCTGGCCGACACCCAGGACGACCCGAGCGACGAACTCGCCTGGGATCTCCGGGCGTTGTCGGCGGCGGACGAGCTGACGGACGGGCGGGATACGGGGGACACCGGCCAGGAGGGGGCGGGCGCGGTGCGCGGCTTCTACCCCTCCCTGCATCTCAACCTCGCCGCCGACTACATCAAGCTCGACCGCCCGGACGCCGCCCGCACCCACCTCCGCCGCGCCCGCGCCGCCTCCACGGTCCTCGCCGACGACGGCTACGGCAACGGGGTGCGGGCCGCGATCGGCCGACTGGAGCTGCGGCTCGACACAGAGGGCGGTGCGGCCGGGGAAGGGAACTGGGGGCCGCCGAGACAGCGGCCCTAGAGCCCGGCCGACCTGCTCCCGGCCGTCTCATCGCCCTTACGCCTCAACGCCCGTACGTCTTGCCGCAGATGATCGACTGCGGGCTGTCCGACTTCCAGCCGCCGTACTTCCTGCCCAGGGCGCACACGTCCGACTGGCTCTTGGGCACCGACCTGACCACGTCCGGGATGTCCGCGCCCGGCTGCCGGGGGTGCTGCGGCTTCGGATGAGGGTGGGGGCGCGGATGCGGGTGCGCGCGGGGGACCGGTACCGGTGCCTGTGCCGCCCGCGGGGGCGCAGCCGGTGCGCGGTGCGGCGGATGCGTGGCCGGTTTCGGACGGTGCGAGGGGTCGATGAGTTCGAGCGCCTCCCGGGCCGGGGCCTGTACGACCTGTGGCTCCGCGCTGCCGTCCGGGCGCGGCACCGACGCTTGGGACGGTGCGGCCGGGGGAGCGGGAGCCGGTGGCCGCTGGACGGTCACACAGCCGGACAGGGCCGAGACAGCCACGGTGACCAGGAGCGTTGCGGTGGTCGTCGTTCGATGCACCCGCGCAACTCTGCTGGTTCCGGCCCGGTTTGGGGCGGCGGACGGGCGGATGATGCCCCACACGGGTGATCTCCGCCCCCTTACGGACGGCCCGGGCCCGCCCCGGGTGACGACGTGACGTCAGTCGCCGGTGCTGCCGTCGATCCGCTCCCGGAGCAGATCGGCGTGGCCGTTGTGGCGCGCGTACTCCTCGATCATGTGGGTGTGGATCCAGCGCAGGTTGAAGCGCTCGCCGGTGCGCCGGTGTTTGCCCAGGGAGAGGTCGTCCAGGGTGAACCGGGCCGCGATCACGTTCGCCGCCTCGATCTCGGCCCGCCAGGTCGCGTGGGCCTCCGCCCAGGTGTCCGTCCCGGCGGTGTGGAAATCGCCGTCCGGGTCCTCTTCGGTGAAGTAGATCGGGTCCGCCTGCTCGTCCGCCATGACCTTGCGGTACCAGCCCCGCTCCACCTCCGCCATGTGCCGCACCAGCCCCATGAGCGACAGCTCGGACGGCTCCACGGCGGTGGTCCTCAACTGTTCGTCGGTCAGGCCCTCGCACTTCAGGGCCAAGGTCTCGCGGTGGTAGTTGAGCCAGCCGTCCAGCATGGTGCGTTCGTCGGCGGTGGTCGAAGGTTCACTGCGCTCGATCGTCATGCCCGCATCCTCGCGCGCCCGGTCCGCCCGCACCACCGGATATCGCCCCGCCGTATGCTTCCGGGAACGTACCGCTGGGCGAGTGCCAGGGAGGCTCCGTGAAGGTCGGCTGCATCGGACTCGGTGACATCGCGCAGAAGGCCTACCTGCCGGTACTCGGCGCCCTGCCCGGCGTCGAACTGCATCTTCAGACCCGCACCCCCGCCACCCTCACCCGCGTCGCCGACGCCCTCCACCTGTCGGCGGACCGGCGCCACACGGACCTCGACGCGCTCCTCGCGCAGGACCTCGACGCCGCGTTCGTGCACGCGCCCACCACCGCGCACCCCGAGATCGTCACCACACTGCTGGCGGCGGGCGTACCGACGTACGTCGACAAGCCCCTCGCCTACCAACTCGCCGACTCCGAGCGGCTGGTGCGGCTCGCGGAGGAGCGGAACGTGTCGCTCGCGGTCGGCTTCAACCGCCGCTACGCCCCCGGGTACGCGCAGTGCGCCGACCATCCGCGCGAGCTGATCCTCATGCAGAAGAACCGCATCGGGCTCCCGGAGGAGCCGCGCGCGATGATCCTGGACGACTTCATCCACATCGTGGACACCCTGCGGTTCCTGGTGCCCGGGCCGGTCGACGACGTGACCGTGCGCGCCCGCACCCGGGACGGACTGCTCCACCACCTCGTGCTCCAGCTCTCCGGCGACGGCTTCACCGCGCTCGGGGTGATGAACCGGCTCAGCGGCTCGGTGGAGGAGATCCTGGAGGTCTCGGGCCAGGACACCAAGCGCCAGGTCGTCAACCTCGCAGAGGTCGTCGACCACAAGGGCCAGCCGACGGTACGGCGCCGCGGGGACTGGGTCCCGGTGGCCCGGCAGCGCGGCATCGAGCAGGCCGTGCTCGCCTTCCTGGACGCTGTACGGGCCGGGAAGGTGCTCAGTGCCCGGGACGCGCTGGCGACTCATGAACTGTGCGAGCGGGTGGTGCGAGCGGTCGCGGAGCGGTCCGCCGCAGCCTGAACGCCGTCGCGCCCTCACCGGCGCACATCGCCGCCAGCACCAGCAGTGCCAGGCCCACCGGCCAGGCGCCGTAGCGGACGTATGGCGTGATGCCGTGCGCGAGCGGGACGTCGTAGACCTGAGTCGTGTCCGAGTCCGTGCCGAGCCAGGGGCCGATGCGTTCGCCGCTCGGGCCGTAGACGGCGGAGACGCCGGTCAGGGTGGCGTGGACCATCGGGCGGCCGGTCTCGGCGGCGCGCAGGGCGCCCAGCGTGGCGTGTTGTTCGGGGGCCCAGCTGCTCTGGAACGAGGACGTCGACGACTGGGCGAGGAGGACGTCGGCGCCGTCCTGGGCGAGATGGCGGCTCATGTCGGGGAACGCGGTCTCGAAGCAGATCAGCGGGCCGATGCGCAGCCCGTGCCCCACGTTCATCACGACCTGCTCGGTGCCGTGCCTGCGGTCGACGCCCGCCGCCTTGCCGACGGAGGTGGCCCAGCCGAGCAGTGAGCGGAACGGGATGTACTCCCCGAAGGGGACCAGCCGCATCTTGTCGTAGCGGTCTCCGGTGAGCCCCTTCGGGCCGACCAGGACCGAACTCTTGTAGATGCCGGGCTTGTCGGAGCGCTCGGCGTCCACGTTGACCAGGATGTCGGCGCCGGTCTCCTTGGAGAGGGCGGCGATACGGCGGGCGAGATCGGGCCGCTTGCCGAGGTCGAAGCCGACGCTGCTCTCGCCCCAGGCGATCAGGTCGACGTGCTGCCCGGCGAGTTGGCGGGTCAGCTGCTCCTCGCGGTCGAAGCGCCGGTCGCCGCTGTCGTCGCCGTCGATGATCCCGGGCTGTACGACGGCGATCCGCACCCGGCCGTCGACGTCGGGGCGCGGCGACCACACCCAGGCCGCCGAGGTCACCGCGGCGGTGGCGACGAGCCCGGCGACGGCCGGCACCCGCACCTCACGGACCGCGACCAGCACGGCGACAGCCACATTGACGGCCACCACCAGGAAGCTCAGCAGCCACACCCCGCCGACCGAGGCGAGCCTCAACGCCGGTTCCACCTGCCACTGGGTGGAGCCGAGCAGACCCCAGGGGCCGCCCAACCCCTGCCAGGACCGCACCAGTTCGACCATCAGCCAGCCCGAGGGCAGGACCAGCAGCGCGGCGGCCCCGCGCCGGGGCGTCGGCACGCCACCGAGGAAGCGGCGCACCAGCCAGCCCCACGGCGCCCACAGCGCGCCCAGCAGCCCCGCGATGACCACGATGAACACGCTCAGGCTCGGCACCAGCCAGCTGTGCACGGCCAGCATGAACCCGAGCCCGCCGCACCAGCCGTCGTAGACCGCCCGCCGCGGGGTCGGTGCCGAGCGGGTCAGCAGGATCCAGGGGACCAGCGCGACGTAGGCGAACCACCACCACGACGGCGCCGGGAACGCGAACACAGGCAGCGCGCCCGCGAGCGCGGCGAGCAGCGAACGCCGCCATGGGGAGGCGAGCCAGTCGCCGAAGGTCTTCATACGGCACCTCCCTACCCGCTGATCGCTCCAGTGTGTGCGCCCCGGACGATCTCGCACAGAGGACGTCGCGCCAGTCACCTCGATCGACCCCATCGACTCAGTTGATCACGGCCTCCGGGCGCCGTTCGGGAAGACGCCGCCACTTCTCCGCCACGACGACCTCGGTCAGCCGCCAGCCGTCGTAGGTGCGCAACAGCCCGAACCGATAGCGCCCGCCGCACACGAAGTCGGGCGCGGTGGAGGTGTCGTCGGCGTCCTCCTTGGCGAAGCGCATCGGATTCACGTAGTCGGCCTGAACGCGCGCGGTGTCGTCGGTGTTCTGGTCCAGGGCGCCGAAACGGATGCGCCGGTTCACGATCAGATGCTGCCGCATCGGGAACAGCCGCATGCTCTCGGCGAGCCACCCGGCGATGTCCTCCGCGTTCCCCTCGATGCCTCCGGCGGACCGGTAGTCGGCCCGTCCGTTCGGCGCGAACAGTTTCCGGTACGCCTCCCAGTCGCCGTCGTCCACGGCCACCGCGTACTCGGTGATCACTTCGTCCACGGCCAGCCGGTCCATCACGATCGCCAGTTCCACACGCTGCGTCATCGGCCAAGTGTTGGTCACTCCGTGTGCCGAGCCAAGGGGTACGGGGGGACAACGTGGGGAACATTCGGTGGTGTTCGGACAGGCGTGCGCTTTCGAGGGCGGGCGCGGTCGGCTTCTCCCTCCTGGGAAAGCCTGGAGGGAAGCCCGGAGGGAGGTACGCGTGAAGCGTCTCGTCACGGTCGTCACCGGAGGCAGCCGGGGCATCGGCGCCGCGACCTGTCTGCGGCTCGCCGAGGACGGGCACGACGTGGTCGTGGGATACCTCCGGGACGCGAAGGCGGCCGAGCAAGTGGCGGACAGGGCAAGGCAGTCCGGAGTCCGGGCCGTGTGCGTCGGCGCGGACACGTCCGTGGAGGCGGACGTGGAGCGGCTGTTCACCTCCGCGGAGCGACAACTCGGGCCGGTCACCGGGCTGGTGAACAACGCCGGGGTGACCGGACCCTTCGGCCGGCTCGCGGATATCGACACCGCCGACCTGCGTCAGGTCGTCGAGGTCAACCTGCTGGGCACACTGCTGTGTTCACGCCGCGCCGCGCAGACCATGACGGCCCGGGGCAACGGCGTGATCGTGAACGTCTCGTCGTCCGCCGCCACGCTCGGCAGCCCGGGGGACTACGTCCACTACGCCGCGACGAAGGCCGCTGTCGACACCCTCACCATGGGCCTCGCCAAGGAACTCGGCCCCGACGGCATCCGCGTCAACGCGGTAGCGCCCGGCATCGTCGACACCGAGATCCACGCGAGAATGGGCGATCCCGACCGCGCGCAACGCGTGTCGTCGTCGATTCCGCTGCGCCGCCCCGGACAGCCCGAGGAGATCGCCGCGGCCATCGCCTGGCTGATGTCACCGGACGCGTCGTACACGACGGGCACGGTGCTGCGGGTGTCGGGCGGACGGTGAGGGGGCCGTTGATGGGGTGTGGCAGGCTCCCCGCTCAGGCGGCCTCGATGACCTCGTCGCGTATCGCCGCGGCCCACTCGACCACCAACAGCTCGTATTCCTCCCGCTCCTGGGTGGAGAGCGATCCGCCCGCGCGCAGCCAGAGAGCCCGGATCTGCTCGTTCACCTCGTAAGCAGACCGCACGGAACCAGGGGTCACGGAATCGGGGGACATGCGCAACAGCCTAGGGGCAAGGACTGACACTGCGCTACCGGACGGCTACTCAGACCGTATGGGGTTGGTCACGGGTGCGGCGCGGGCGTTCAGTCGACCCAGGTGACGACGCACTGCGCGTGGCGCGCGGCGGCTCGGTAGAACTCCCGCATGGCGACGAAGTGTTCGGTCAGGTGGCCCCGCACGTCGCCGCCGAACCCGGCACCGAACCCGCAGGCGGGGGCTGCCTCAGGTGATCGCGCAGCTCGCCCGCGCCGTCACGGGCCCCGACGGGGATGCGGAAATTCCTGAACCACGAGAAGATCTACGACGGTTTCGGCGACCCACCCGCCTGCTCACCCCGACCGCCGTCACCGACATCGCCGCCGCGCTGGACCGCATCCGACTCGACAGCCTCCTCTCGGAGTTGCCGACGTCCACCGAAGGCATCCGGCGGGTCCCACTCCGGGGACGCGTCGGACGCGGCGAGCGCCGAAGCGCGGCTGCGGTCGAGGTACTCGGACGTCACGCGGGCGAACTGCCGGGTCAGCTGCACTAGTTGGCGCTCCCTCGCCGCTCGGCCCACACCCGCGACCAGTTCAGCAGCGGCGCCATCGCCGTCACCAGGTCCGTGCCGAGCGGGGTGAGTTGCCAGGCCCCATCGGGCGTCTGTTCCGCGATGTCCGAGTCGCGCAGCTCCGTGAGGCGGGTGGAGAGGACGCTGGAGGACATGGCGTCGCAGTGGCGTTGGAGATCGCGGAAACCGATCGGGGCGGGGTGGCGGTGGAGCTCCCAGATCACGCGGAGCGTCCAGCGGCGCCCCAGGAGGTCGAGCGCTGCCATGACCGGACGCCCGGTGTCCGACCCGCGCACGGGGCGACCAGGCAGCGGGGTCGGTTCCAACGGGGCCTCCTCGTCCGACTCTTGGCGATCTCCCGACTCACTCTTGCGCTTCGATTTCAGAAGCGCAAGAGTCGGTGGACATGAAACAGCGCATCGACGGAGTCACCCCGCCCTACACCCCCGACACCGACCGCGCCCTGCGTCGCTGGATGCCGCCCGGTGCCGCCCGCGAACCCCTCATGCTCTTCAAGGTCCTCGAACGCCACCCCGAACTCGCCTCCCGTATGCGGGCGTTGGGCTCCGGACTCCTTGTCCACGGCCGCCTGGCCGCCGGCGACCGCGAACTCGTGATCGCCCGCGTCTGCGCCCGCGCCGGCTGCGCCTACGAGTGGGGCGTCCACATGGCGGCGTACGCCGAAGCCGCCCAACTCACCCTGGAGCAGGTCACGTTGACCGCGACCGGCACCCCGGACGACCCGGCCTGGTCGCCGCGGCAGTCCGCGCTGCTCCGGGCCGTCGACGAACTCGACGCCGACGCAGGGCTGAGCGACCCCGTCTGGTCGGCCCTGCGGGAGCACCTCGACGAGCCCGAGGCCCTCGAATTCCTCGTACTGGCCGGCTGGTACCGAACGATTGCCTACATCGCCAACGGCGTCGGAATCGCCCCCGAGCCCTGGGCCCTCGCCCTGCCCGGGCGGTAGTTCAGCCCGCCGACTCGGCCGCGTGCGGGCTCAGTACGCCTGCCGTCACCAGCGCGATGATCACGATGCCGAGGGCGATGCGATACCAGACGAACGGCATGAAGCTCTTGTGCGAGATGAACTTCATGAACCAGGCGATGACCGCGTATCCGACCGCGAACGCGATCACCGTCGCGAACATCGTCGGCCCCCACGCGATGTGTCCCTCCTCGGCCGCGTCCTTCAACTCGAAGGCGCCCGAGGCCAGTACGGCCGGCATGGCGAGGAGGAAGGAGTAACGGGCCGCCGCCTCACGGGTGTAGCCCATGAACAGGCCGCCGCTGATGGTCGCGCCCGAGCGGGAGACTCCGGGGACCAGCGCCATCGCCTGGCAGAGGCCGTACAGCAGGCCGTCCTTGGCGTTCAGGTCCACCAGCGTCTTGCGCTGCTTGGGTGCCCGGTGCCGGCCGCCCGTCTCGTCGCGGGCCGCGAGGCGGTCGGCGACGCCGATGATGACGCCCACCACGATGAGCATGGTGGCGGTGATCCGCAGATCCCGGAACGGCCCCTCGATCTGGTCCTTGAGCGTGACCCCGAGCACCCCGATCGGGATGGAGCCGACGATCACCAGCCAGCCCATCTGGGCGTCGTGGTCGCGCCGCATCTCCTTGTTCGTGAGCGACCGGAACCACGCGGCGAGAATCCGCCCGACATCCTGGCGGAAGTAGATCAGCACCGCCGCCTCCGTGCCGAGCTGGGTGATCGCGGTGAAGGCCGCGCCCGGGTCCTTCCAGCCGGAGAAGGCCGCCGTCAGCCGGAGATGCGCACTGGACGACACGGGCAGGAACTCGGTCAGCCCCTGGACGAGTCCGAGGACGAGGGATTCAAACCAAGACATGGAGTTACGGCGTCCAAGTGCTGCTCGCGGAAGGGCAAAGGACACACCAAAACGCCGCGCACGGTGATCGAGTGTGTGTGAGGGGCAGCGTAGCGTCCCGGTGTGACAGGCCCGACACAGGGGTTTGGCGGGCGGTCCGCCGACTCGGGGTGCGTGGTGTTGACCAGGCGCGGGGGCGGCGCATACGTTGCAGCGGAGGAAAGCGCTTGCTGGACGCGCTCGCTGTCTCCGGAGGAGTGCTGATCACGCCCATGTCCACACCCGCCACCAACGCCGGGGCGTTCCGGCCCTTGCCGCCGCTCACCGGCCGCCGCATCAGGGCAGCCGTGGTCGGCGCCGGTGCCATCGGCCGCGGCTCCCATTTCCCGGCGCTCGCCCGGCTCGCCGAGGAGGGCGAGACCGAGGTGGTCGCGGCCGTTGACATCGATGCCACCGCGGTCGGGTCCTTCTGTGCCGAGGCCGGGATTCCGCACGCCTACACGGACCTGGAGCAGATGCTCCGGGAACAGCGGCCCGATCTCGTCACCATCTGCACCCCGCCCACCCTGCACCGCGCGCAGACCGTCGCCGCGCTGCGGGCCGGCGCCTGGGTCTGGTGCGAGAAGCCGCCGGTTCCCACGCTGGCCGACTTCGACGCCGTGGAGGACGAGGAAGGGAAGGACGGGGGGCCGTACGCCTCGATCGTCTTCCAGCACCGCTTCGGGTCGGGCACCCGGCATGTGCGCCGGCTGCTCGCCGAGCAGGCCATGGGCCGGCCGCTCGTGGCGCACTGCCAGACCACCTGGTACCGCGACACCGCCTACTACGCCGTGCCCTGGCGCGGACGCTGGGCGACCGAGGGCGGCGGTCCCGCCATGGGACACGGCATCCACCAGATGGACCTGCTGCTCGATCTGCTCGGGCCGTGGAGCGAGGTCAAGGCCATGGCCGGGCGGCTGGTCCACGACGTGGAGACCGAGGACGTCTCGACCGCCCTGGTCCGCTTCGCCAACGGCGCGATGGCGACCGTCGTCAACAGCGTCCTGAGCCCTGACGAGGTCAGCCGCATCCGCATCGACTGCGAGCGCGCCACCGTCGAACTCACCCACCTCTACGGCCACAGCAACGACAACTGGCGCATCACCCCCGCCCCGGACGTCTCGGGCGAGGAGGCCGCGGCCTGGCAGAACTTCGGCCCGGACGTGCCGAGTTCGCACCTGGAGCAGCTGCGGGAACTCGTCGTCAGCATGCGGGCCGGAGAGCGGCCCCGCAGCAGCGGCACCGACGGGCGCACCAGCCTGGAGCTGATCACCGCGCTCTACAAGTCGGCGTTCACGGACACGACCGTACGGGCCGGCGAGATCGGCCCCGGCGACCCCTACTACACGGCGCTGCACGGCGGCGCCCCCGGCTGGGCGCCCGTGGCGCGCGAGGAGGTGTCGGCATGACCGGCCTGCGTATCGTCCATGCCCACGGCGACCGCATCACGGTGACCGAGCCGGCCACCGGCGTCGAACTGTTCAGCTACGTCTACCGGCCCGAGGCGGCCTGGGAGGCGCCGAAGCCGTACCTCCACCCGATCCGGACCCTGGCCGGCGACATCGTCACCGACTACCGGCCCAACGACCACCGCTGGCACAAGGGCTTGCAGTTCACCGCCTCGCATCTCTCGGGCCAGAACCTGTGGGGCGGCAACACATACGTTCACGGCGAGGGGTATCTCGAACTCCCGGAGCGGGTCGGGTCGATGGCCCATGTCGCCTTCGACGAGATCGACGCCGACGAGGACGGTCTGGTCATCGCCGAACGGCTCACCTGGCACCCCTACAGCGGCGAGCTCTGGGCCGACGAACAGCGCCGGATCGAGGTGCACGACGTCGACACGGAGTCGGGGTCGTGGGCGCTGACCTGGACGAGTTCCGTGACGAACCGCCGTGACGAGCCCCTGCTGTTCGGCAGCCCCACCTCCCACGGGCGCGAGGCGGCCGGCTACACCGGCCTGTTCTGGCGCGGCCCGCGCGCCTTCCGCGACGGCCGCATCATCGGCCCCGACGGCGAGGGCCCCGAACTGATGGGCTCCCAGGGCCCCTGGCTCGCCGTCTCCGGAGAGCACGACGGCACCGACGGCCACGCGACGATCGTCTTCGCGCACGCCCCCGAGAACGACCACACCGGCGCCCAGGGCACCCACCCCGCCCACTGGTTCGTACGCAACGAGCCGTTCGCCGGGATCGCCCCCTCCTTCGCCTTCTACGACGAGCTGGTGCTCGACCCCGGCGACACGCTCACCCGGCGCTACCGGGTCGTCGTCGCCGACGGAGCATGGGAGCGGGAGGAGATCGCCAAGTATTTGGAGGCGCGGCCGTGGTGAGCGCCGAGCGTTTCGGCGGACTGCCGGGCGGGGTCGCCGTCTCGCATCTCTCCGTCTACGACTGGCCCGCCGAGGCGGACGGTGACAGCAGGGTGTGCGGCGGAACTCCCCATATGCACCTGACCTGTTCGGAGGGGTACGTCGTCACCGGCGGGCGCGGCGCGGTGCAGACGCTCACGACGTCCGGCTACGAGGTGACACCCCTCGCCGCCGGAACGGTCGCCTGGTTCACGCCCGGGACCATCCACCGGCTCGTCAACGAGGGCGAGCTGCGCATCACCGTCCTCATGCAGAACAGCGGGCTGCCCGAGGCGGGCGACGCGGTGCTCACGCTGCCGCCCCAGTACCTCACCGACCCGGAGACGTACGCCGCCGTCACCGTCATCCCGGCCGGCGCGCCCGAGGCGGAACAGGAACGGGTCGCCCGGGCCCGCCGCGACCTCGCCCTGGAGGGCTACGAGGCGCTGCGTTCCGCCCAGGGCCCGGAAGCGCTTGCCGCCTTCCACCGGGCCGCCGCCGCGCTGGTCCGGCCCCGGCTCGCCGAGTGGCGCGAGCGCTGGGAACGGGGTGCGCGGGCCGCCGCCGCGGCCACGGGCGAGCAGCTCGACCGGCTCGGCCGGGGCGACTTCTCCCACCTCGCCGACGCCGCCGTACGGGCCGAACAGCCTTCGGTGTACGGGAAGTTCGGGATGTGCGGGCGGCTGGACGTCTACCCGGGGAACGTCTGAGGCGGAGAGGCCACTACGCCGCCGGGCCCTTCACCGTCCAACCGGGCACCTGCGGGTGGGCTGTCAGGTCCCCGTGGCGGACCGTGCCGCCGCAGGCGGAGCAGGCGACGGTCGCCACCAGTTCGTTGCCGCAGCTGTGCTCCAGCACCATGGGGTGGTTGTCCGCGTGCAGATGGCGGTCGCCCCACTCCTTCAGGGTCCACAGGACGGGCTCCAGTTCGAGACCCGCCTGGGTGGGCCGGTACTCGAAGCGCTGCGGGTGCTCGCTGTACGTCCGCCGGGTGAGGATCCCGGCGTCGACGAGGCGGCGAAGCCGGGTGGCCAGGACGTCGCGCGGGGCACCGATGTTGCGGACCAGCTGGTCGAAGCGGTGATTGCCCAGGCACACCTCCCGCAGGACGAGCAGGGAGTACTTCTCGCCGACGAGCGCGAGGGTGTCGGCGATCGAGCAAGGGCGCGGGTCTTTGGGGGCGGGCTTGCCTTGGGGAGCGGCCATGGCGTCCAGTCTAAGGGCGATTCCAGAGTGGGTTTGATTTTCCAACTTACAGGGCTATGGTGAGTTTGGATTTCCTACTCACTGGTAGTTCCCGCTGGTCATCCTGGAGGCCCGCATCATGCGTGACGCAGTGATCGTCGAAGCCGTACGCACCCCCGTGGGCAAGGGCAAGCCGAACGGCTCCCTCGCCCAGGTCCACCCCGTCGAACTCCTCTCGCACACCCTGCGCACCCTCGTCGAACGCACCGGGATCGACCCGGCCCTCATCGACGACGTCATCGGCGGCACGGTCACCCAGGTCGGTGAGCAGTCCGTCAACATCACCCGGCAGGCCGTGCTGTCGGCGGGCTTCCCCGAGTCGGTGCCCGCGACCACGGTGGACCGCCAGTGCGGTTCCTCCCAGCAGGCCGTGCACTTCGCGGCGCAGGGCGTGCTCTCCGGGGCGTACGACATGGTCGTGGCCTGCGGAGTGGAGTCCATGGGGCGGGTGCCGATGGGATCGGCCGTGCTGCCCGGCACGGACCCCTTCGGCCCCGGAGTCGCCGCACGCTACCCGGAAGGCCTTGTCCCGCAGGGCATCAGCGCTGAACTCATCGCCGCCAAGTGGTCGATGACCCGGGACCAGCTGGACGACTTCGCGCTCTCCTCGCACCTCAAGGCGGCCGCCGCCTGGGACGCGGGCCTCTTCGACGCCCAGGTGACACCCCTGGCGGGCGCCACGCGCGACGAGTGCGTGCGGCCCGGCAGCACCGCCGAGGTCCTGGGCGGCCTCAAGTCCGCCTTCTACGACCCGAGTTGGGCCGAGCGGTTCCCGGGGATCGAGTGGAACATCACCGCGGGCAACTCCAGCCCGATCAACGACGGCGCCTCCGCCGTTCTGATCACCTCCAGCGAGACCGCGGCCCGGCTCGGGCTGCGTCCGCTCGCCCGGCTGCACAGCTTCGCCGTGACCGGCTCCGACCCGCTGCTCATGCTCACCGGTGTCATACCGGCCACCGAGAAGGTGCTGCGCAGGGCCTCGCTCACCCTCGACGACATCGACCTGTTCGAGGTCAACGAGGCGTTCTCCAGTGTCGTTCTGGCCTGGCAGCAGGAGACGGGCGCCGATCTCGCCAAGGTCAACGTGCACGGCGGGGCCATCGCGATCGGCCATCCGCTCGGGGCCAGCGGCACCCGGCTGACGACCACGCTCGTGCACGCGATGCGGGACCGGGGAGCGCGCTACGGACTCCAGACGATGTGCGAGGCCGGGGGCCTCGCCAACGCGATGATCGTCGAGGCCGTCTGACGCGTCACCGGGCGCGCAGGTGGTGGCGCTTGCGCCAGGCCACCACCGCGCCGCCGAGGGCCGGCAGGGCGATGCAGGCCATCGCGATCAGGAAGGCCGGAGACGTGGGGCTGGAGGCCCGGGCGCCGGCGACGACGTACGCGGCGGTGTTCGGGAGCGAGCCGAGCGCCGTCGCGACCAGGAACGGCATCCAGCGCATACGGGAGACGGCGGCGCAGTAGTTCACGCCCCAGAACGGCAGTCCCGGGAAGAGCCGGGCCGCCATCATCGAACGGAAGCCGTGCCTGCTGAGCTGCCCGTCCGCCGCCTTGAGCCACCGGCCGCGCAGCAGCGGGCGCAGCGCGTCCTGGCCCAGGACACGGCCGAGACCGAAGGAGATCCCGGCCCCGAGCACCGTGCCCGCCAGCGCCGAGGCGGTGCCCAGCTGGGAGCCGAACAGCGCGCCCGCCGCGAGGTTGAGCAGCGGGCGCGGCACGAACGCCACGCTGCACAGGCCGTAGGCCGCGGCGAACACCAACGCGGCCATCGCGCCGGTGAGTTGCGGCGGCCAGCCGTCCGAGAGGAGTCTCTGCGGGTGGAAGAGCAGCACGGTCGAAGCCGCCCCGGCGAGCAGGACGAGCAGCAGCGACAGCCGGGACCACGGTGAGAGCAGGGCTCTCGTGCAACGCGCTGCGAAGCCGGTCGGTGCGCCGGGCAGCACGGGCGCGACGGCGACGACGGACGTGGCCGCGGGGACGGTCACGACCGCGGCCGGCTCCATGGCGGTGATCTTGGCAGTGGCCTGGGGAGTGGCCGTGGCGGTGCCCCCAGAGCGGGTGGTGGCATCGGCGAGCATGTCGGCGACCCTAACCGACCCGTGTATGTGATCGCCGTATGGTTCGTCTCATGACCGTCACAGGTGCGGGTACCCCCAAGGTGCCGGGCAGTGTTCTCGCCGACACCGTGCTGGAGCGGCTCACCGCCACCTACGCCGCCGCGGCCGACGCGGAACGGGCCGTACCGATGCGGGCCTACATGAAGGACATCGCGCCCTTCCTCGGTCTGACCACGCCCGTACGCAGGGCTTTGTCCCGCACGGTCCTGGAGGGCACGCCCCGCCCCGACGAGACCGACTGCACCGCGATCGCCCTGCGCTGCTGGGAGCTGCCGGAGCGCGAGTACCAGTACTTCGCGGTGGACTATCTGCGCAGCCATGTGAGGCACTGCACGTCCGGCTTCCTGCCCGTCGCCCGGCATCTCGTCTCCACGGTCCCCTGGTGGGACACCGTCGACGCACTCGCCTCCCACGTAGTGGGAGGCCTGGTCGCCGCCGATCCGAGGCTGACGGCCGACATGGACGCGTGGATCGTCGACGACGACCTGTGGGTCGCCCGTACGGCCCTCCTCCACCAACTGCGCTACAAGGAGCGCACCGACACCGAACGCCTCTTCGCGTACTGCCTGCGCCAGTCCGGGCACCCCGACTTCTTCATCCGCAAGGCGATCGGCTGGTGCCTGCGCGAGTACGCGAAGACGGACCCGGAGGCGGTGCGCGGTTTCCTGGCCCGGGAGAAGGGGCGGTTCGCGCCGCTGTCGGTGCGCGAGGCCCTGAAGAACATCGGGCCCTGAAGTCCCTTCCGGAATCCCGCCGCTGATAAATCGTTCGACGCGGGGCAAAGCGTCGGCAATGATCGGAGCCATGTTCCGGTACGCCTTCCACCTCGCAGCATCCGCGGTCGCGGATGCCCCGAAGGCTGCCGTTCCCGCACTCGTCGCCGCAGTCGACGGCGCCCGAAGCTGACCCTCTCCGGATCGTCCGGCGGACCCCGCAGGGGGAGGGTCGGCGAGTCCTCGGGGTCCCCGCAATCCACTTCACCAGGCTTCGAGGTACCGCCATGTCCAAGACGGCATACGTCCGCACGAAACCGCATCTGAACATCGGCACGATGGGCCATGTCGACCACGGCAAGACCACCCTGACCGCCGCCATCACCAAGGTCCTCGCCGAGCGCAGCGCGTCCACCTTCGTCCCGTTCGACCGGATCGACCGGGCGCCGGAGGAGGCCGCGCGCGGCATCACCATCAACATCGCGCACGTCGAGTACGAGACCGACACCCGGCACTACGCGCACGTCGACATGCCCGGCCACGCCGACTACGTCAAGAACATGGTCACCGGGGCCGCGCAGCTCGACGGGGCGATCCTCGTCGTCTCCGCGCTCGACGGGATCATGCCGCAGACCGCCGAGCACGTGCTGCTCGCCCGGCAGGTGGGCGTCGACCACATCGTGGTCGCGCTCAACAAGGCCGACGCCGTCGACGACGGCGAGGACACGGTGCTCACCGACCTCGTGGAGCTGGAGGTCCGCGAACTGCTCACCGCGAACGGCTACGGCGGCGACTCCGTACCCGTCGTACGGGTGTCCGGCCTCAAGGCCCTTGAGGGTGACCCCCGTTGGACGGCGTCGATCGACGCGCTGCTCGACGCCGTGGACACGTATGTGCCCATGCCCGAGCGGTACCTGGACGCGCCGTTCCTGTTGCCGGTCGAGAACGTGCTCACCATCACCGGACGCGGCACGGTGGTCACAGGCGCGATCGAGCGCGGCACGGTCCGGGTGGGCGACCGGATCGAAGTGCTCGGCGCCGCCGTCGAGACGGTGGTCACGGGCCTGGAGACCTTCGGCAACGCCATGGTTAGCGTATCCACCCCGTAGCGGCGGCACACCGCCCCGAGCACTCCCCTTCTGCTTTGCCCTGGTCACGGGCTAGATCGTCGGCCGAATACCCGCCTGACGGGGCGTCACATGCGTTCGCCAGGCGGCATCCTCCCGCCGGACACCCCCGCTCGTCGGCGCGCTCCGGCCGGACGGTCAGCCGCCGCCGCGCCCCGGCGCCACTGTGCGCGCGTACTCCGTGAAGCTGCCGGAGAAGTCGGCGCCAACTGTCTTACGCCAAGATGCTTTTGCTTGCATAACTTTCTTATTCATGAGATAAACATGGATTCATGCCGCGCCCCTGCTGAGGGATAGGGGTGCGGTCTGGATACAGAAGCCAGGCCCCAACCAAGTAAGGCTTGGCAATGACAGGAAAAATCAAGGGTGACGTTGAGCATCCCTCGATGAGTCTCAATCACCCCGAACCCGGCATAAGGTTCTACTCGTTGGATGACTTTTACGAGTGTATGAAGTCGAGTCGACGAAGTGAGTCAAAAACACTGTTGTTCGAGGCATGTGGATCGCTCACTGACACGGACGAGATCAACCGTTTTCCGCTCCGCATTACCCCCACGAGTCTCCGCGTTGTCTACAGTTGGGATGTCGAGGAAGACCTGCCCTGCTACGAGTTCGAGGGGTGGGTTGTTGGGGAATATCCCGAGAAGATTTGGGTCTACGGCATCCTGTACACCGGGATTGAAGGCCAGCTCGAAGAGGGCCACATCATCCGCCTTCTCAAGGGTGAAGAGGCTGGCACTACGCCAACGCCCGACCCCATCGGCTGGATGTAAGCAAGTACGACGCTCGATTATGAGGAGTCGTGGCTCACGCTACGGCTCCTCAATTTCTATAAGGCCGGACACCTCAAATATTACCGCAAGTTCTTCCGCGCCCTCCTTGGCAACCCATCCCAAGACGTCTTGCTTTGGGTCACTAGCCAATTCCCTGAACTCTCTATCCCTTCTGCCTGCTTCGTCATTCCAATGGATTACAAGGCCGAAAGGTTGACCTGCATGTAGGGAGTCGAACTCATAGATGCTGTGATACGTGCCGTATGCGGTTTGATGGGCATTGAAGATGACGCGGTGAGGATGGCCAACCGCACTGATTTCGACCGGCCTTGGGGTCGTGACTTCCACCGATACGGAACCGCTCATGCTTCCTGTCGGAGTTGCGATCAACTTGTAATTTTCGTCTCCAGGGCGAGCGCATGCGCTGCGCCCGCCTCGTGGATATTCGATATCGTAATAGTAAAACTTTCTTTTGGTTAATTGCCATATTTTCTCGAAAGGGACAGTCAAGATGGGGCTTCTGTCCTGGTCGATAGTCCTCTCTTTCAACGGGGTGGTAATTTGCTCCCCCGGCGCGTAGTCGGAGTAATGAGCCAGGCCACTGTCGAGGGATTGGGTGAGCGCATCTTTGGGTGCCAGCACACCCTTCCACGGGATCAAGTAGAAGCCGGTGTCTTCAAACGTCTGACACTCGCGCAGCGCTCGTACGTCGCAACTAACGTGGGCCCCTTCGAGCCGCACACCATGGGGCGAGTCTGTTTCTTCAATAAAGGAATATCTGACTTTGATGCGCTCGAACGTTACAGGACTGCGGCGCAGGACTATGAGGCTACGTGCCAGAACTCGCATCAGCTCAAACTCCGGCCCTACTCCGCGCCGCCGCATCGAAGTGACGGCAATGCCAAGCTCCAGTAACCCGATGACATGATCCCGTCTCTGTTTTCCTGAAGACTTCAGAGGGCGATCAATCTCATTAAGTAGATGACTTATAGCCTCGCGAAACTTCGTGGGTGCAATCAGCTCTTGTGACCAAACTCGGCCCCGCCTCAAAACTTGCTGCGGTCTGGTGATGGCTGAGACGGCTTGTCTAACCGACTTGCGCACGGCCAACAACTGATCGGCTGCCGTACTGAAATCATTCAATTGGCGGAGCACTTGGGGGAGTGCCATCAGCGTACCGAGTTCACTAATTTCTTGGTATTGCAGCCCCCCTTCTTGGCTGATGGCGTCTTGCAGCTCGGCAGCGAGACGTAGTTCAAGAGCTTCTTCTTCGGCGTTGCCCACTTGAACTCGGCTTTCCCTTGGTCGATCCCGGCTTGACCAAGATCATTTGCCAGCCCCTTGCCAAGGGGGATGTTGATGGCATGGCTCCATGAGTGAAGAGCGTCCCACTCGGGACGCCGACCCGGAAGACGATCGGAAGGAAGCAACCTAGATGAGTTCACACGACGGCATGCACGACGACGAGTGGGAGCGCGGCCTACTCCGCGTACTGCACGCCCTCATGGAGCTGGTAGGCGGACGCCACCGCTTCATCAAGGTCGTGATCGGTGCCGACCCCATAGCCCTCGGGCTCCTGCGCGAGATCGAGGAGTTGTACGCCCGGCTGTGTCGCCACGTCTCGTCCGGCTGGAGCCGCAACCGAACGCGTGACTGACTGCGCTGCCGCGCCGGGGTAGGTAGCCGCCGGCGCGGTGGCGCTGAGGGAGAGAAGCGTTGGAAGAAGACGAAAACAACTGGGCCGACGACGTCACCAGTTGGGAGGAATACCAACTGGAGCGGCGTATCAACGCACGCACCAAGTTCGATCAGTACATCACCGAGCGCCAACGTAGCGGCGCCAACCAGTGGAACACCTACCTAAAGAGGAGGAAGCAAGCCCATGAGCATCGAGCCGTACCAGGGACAGAACTACGACCTCATACCGATGAGGGAGGGAGCTAGCTACCAGGAGATACGCGGGCTTGAACGCACCGCCCGCCAAGCCGTCTTCATGACTCGGCTGGACGGGGCGATTAAAGCTCTTCGCCTAGCGGCCAGTTACCGCCTCCACATGGAGGTAGCGGAGAAGCACATCGAGTTTGGCGAGTACATCGCCCAGAAGATCACCAAGAACGACAACCCCATGGTGCGCGAAAAGCTGGAAAACCTCTTCGACGACTGGGAGCTCAACGCCAAGCGCATTATCAACGGAGGCTTCTGATGTCAGAGCTGGGGGTACTTGGCTTCTGCGTCTTCACTCCGCTAGCAATCATGCTATGCGCAGGAATAAGCCAGTGGTTGGACGACAACGGATTCAACGACGAGAAGCACGCGGACGCCGAAGCCCAGAAGAAGCTGGATTGGGCGCGAGACTACTACGTGGAGGACTTTGTGCGTAGTGAGCAGCGAGTGCATAACGAGCTCGCCGATCTGGAGCGCCGAACCCGGGAACAAATAGACCGTATTATGGGGGAGTGATTCTCGGTTGGTTCGACATAGCTGTCACCCTGAGCTGCCTTCTCGTTGTAGGTCTTTTCTGCGCACGGCTTTGGGGGCAACACCAGTTGGACACTAGCCACGTCACGTATCAACTCACGTTCCCGCGTGAACTCAAGCACGAAGACGCCGCGTTGTTGTTCACCTCGCTGAGGGGGTTATACCGGCCGGTGCGCCGTGTCGGTGAACCCCTCGGCCGCAACACCCTGGCGTTTGAAATCCTGGCTACCCACACCGGGATTCACTACCTGCTGAGCTTCCCGCCACATGTGGCAGACATCGTGCGTAGTCACCTCTCCGGAGTCATACCCGGCATCCGGATAGAGGAAGTAGCTCAGCAACCCCGGCGGTGGAACTACGCCGTTGAGCTCGAACACCACGACGTCATCGAGGAAGACGAGCACGGCACTTTCAAGGAGATCGAGCCTGACCCCAAGCTCATCCCCTCACTGCTACGCAGCCTCACCGGCTTGTATGAGAACGAAGCCGTCATCGTGCAGTTCGTCATGACGCCCATAGGCAGAGTCATCAACCCCAAGAAGGACTCTGCCTTTTGGGTGGTGGGGCGGCTGGCAGCGTCCGGCCATGACATCCGGGCGAAGGCCCTTCTGAAGCACACCCTCTCGGCCTACGGTGGCTTGCAGGTCTTCAAGACCCGCCGCCTGCGGCCGGAGTGGGTAGTGCGCATCAACAACCGCTCGGCCCCGACAGTGCGTTGGCCGGGACTACTCAGGGCGCACACGCTGGCAGTGGTTTGTGCTCTGCCCATCGGGACGCCCCAAGTACCCGGACTCTCTCTTGGGCAAAGCCGGAGGTTGGCAGCCGGCCACGACATGCCGCGGGACGGTATTCGGGTGGGAGAAAGTAACTATCCCGGCGATACACGCGACCTAACTTTGTCTGTGGATGCTCTCACACGCCATATGCATGTCCTAGGAGCCACGACAACTGGCAAGACGACCGTACTAGAGAATCTGTTCCTCCAAGCGGTTCAGAAGGGCTCTGGTGGCGTCTTCATCGACCCGCATGGCGACGCAGCCAACAACATAATTGACCGCATCCCCCACCACCGCCTCAACGACGTGGTGTGGTTCAACCCGGCAGACAGTAGTCGCTCCATTTCGCTCAACGTCTTCGCTGGCGACCCGTACATAGTCATGGACCAAATCTTGGCCGTCTTCGACAAGTTGTATGACATCCATCGCTTGCCCCAGACGGCCGACGTGTTGCGCTCCAGCGTACTTACCCTCGCCCAGGCCGGTATGACGCTCATGGACATGCCCGCGCTCCTGGGAGTAGACGCAGCTTCCAATACCTTCAGGTACGAGCTCACGAAGGATTTGGACGACCCAGCGCTCAAGAACTTTTGGCAGTGGTACAACGGCCAATCGCAGCAACGCCAACTCGACGTCACCGCTCCGGTGTTGCGGCGGCTCCGGGCCTTTGAAGTCCGGCCAAACCTTCGGGCCTGCCTCGGGCAAGCAGGCGGCGGCCTTGACCTTGAGGCCATTATTCGTCAACGTAAAATCCTGATCGTCTCGCTGAGTAAGGGGCAGCTCGGCGACGAAACGTCCCGACTGTTTGGCTCACTGCTCGTCACGAAGCTGTGGCAAGCCGTACAGGGCCGAAGCGCCGTACCCGTCGAGAAGCGCTCCCCTTTTCCCGTCTTCATCGACGAGTTCCAGAACTACATCAACATCCCCACCAACTTCGCTGACGCACTGGCCGAGTCGCGCAAGTATGGCGTTGGCTTCGTGCTCGCTCATCAGTACATGAGCCAGCTCTCGCCCAATATCCGCGAGTCCATCATGCCCAACACCCGCTCCAAAATCGTGTTCCCTTGCTCAGCTAATGACGCCCTCGTTATTGCGCGGGAGTTGGCGTGTGAGCTGACCGCCGCCGACTTCCAGACGCTCGACAAGTACGAGGTAGTGGTGAAGCTCGACGGTGGTGCGGCAGCCACTGCCCGAACCTTCCCGCCGACGCCATCACTTGGGACTCGGCAAACTGCTATCGAGAAGTCGGATAGCCGGTACGGCCGGAGCATTGAGGAAGTACTGAGCGCCCAGAAGAAGCGGCAGGGCGTTACCGGCCCGAGTGGTGCTCCGGAGGTGGCTTGGTGAGTGTCTTCATCGCTGTATGGATCGGTGTATGGATCGTTAGACACCTCGCAGGGTCGCTGACCTGGTCAGACGGCCCGCGAAACGACCGGACTGGGGGCGTCTTGTGACCCCCTCCCCTGGACTCTCCCCCCGTGACCTCGCCATCATCCAAACCGTCCTCGACTTCAAACAAGTCACCACTAGCCAAATCACCAGACTGCACTTCTACCGGGACGGCACCGATAGGTCGCGCCCTGGCAGAGTGAACCGCATTCTCACGACCCTTGTAGGGAAGGGCGAAATAAAGCGGATGCCGGGAGTGCGTAGAGTGGGCGGCTTTGAAAGTGGCAGCCACGGTTATGTCTACATGCCCCCCAAAAGTACAACCCGTTCGCGCGACATGCACGTGCACGATCTCGTTGAACTCCGGGTACTCCTGGCTATGGCCGCACACGATGGACTGTGCGGTCCGGTCACCTTCCGGCCAGAAGAGCAAGCCGCTTTGAGGGTCGGCATGACGCCGCTGAACCCGGATGCTCGGTTGCAAATCCAACTCGGCGCCAACCTACGAGACTGCTTCATTGAGTTGGATGAAGGTAGCGAGTGGGGCAAACGGATTCCCGGCAAGCTCCGTGCCTACTCGGCTGCACATCAGCAATGGACAGATGGACGGTTCCCTGCCGTCGTCTTCGTCGTTCAAGACGCCGGGCATTTTCCGTACATACAGCGAAAGATCATGGAGCACGGCGGCGCGAATCTATTCCGCTCCACTCACTTCGACCAGGCCGTACAGTTTCTCACCACCTAGGAGGCATGTTGCAAGAAGTGCTCATAGAAGACGTCGTGCAGCAACTTGGTCTGTTGTACGGCAGAGCTACCGACCTCGAACAAGCGTATTTGGACTATGCGACCTCCGTGAGGGGCGCGGTAGCCCTGGCGGCAGACGGCACAGATGGACAACTCCATGACGTGTGTCAGCAGATCGGAATGCTTGAGCTTGCCATTGGAGACATCATCGTCGAGCTTGCCAGCCTGAAGCAGCAGCAAGAGGAAGAGCACGAACGAGGCTAAAACCTATCCATTCCAAAGGAGTTGAACGCAACTGACACAATGTCACCTATTTAGTATGCTGAAACTGCGGCCGAGAGAAGGGAAACCTAATGGCTGACTCTCCGCCTGGCCGCAGTTGGGCGCGGCTAGGCTTTGGTGTAGGAATCGTGGCTTCAATCGCCGCGAACGTCGCCCACAGTTATCTCAAACCCGCCCGCGCGGCGGCTACTTGGACGCCACAAGGTGGGGCCATCGTGGCGGCGGCGTTCTGGCCGGTGGCGCTTCTAATCTCCATCGAGGTCATCTCACGTGTGCACTGGCCGGATGGTTGGCTTTGGAAACTCCTCCGGCACGGTGGCCTGACTGCCGTTGCCGGGATTGCCGCCGTGATCTCCTACCGCCACATGTCGGCGCTCCTGGCGTCGTACGGCGAGGACGCCGTGAGCGCGGCAATCGGCCCCCTGGCCGTCGACGGCTTCATGGCTGTCTGTAGTGGCGCGTTGCTCGCCATAGGGCACGCACAGGCGCGGCAGGCGGCCCATGATCGTGTGCCGGAGATTGCCGCCCACGGGCCCCCGGCAGACCATGATCCATTGCCGCCGCCGACAGTGGCTCCAGCGGCAGTTGATCATGGAAAAGTAGTCGAGTCACCGCAAGATCGTTTGCCGCCGGGCGCTACTGACTCCACCCAGGAGCCGGAGAAGGTAGCCGCTGCCGCGCCGGAAGTGCCGCCGCCGGCTGCTTACTCACCCGGCATTCAGCTGCACCGTACGACGCCCAAACAGCAGCGACCGCACGCCGCTTCACGGCAGGAAGAAGCCCAACGGGCTTACCTCCACAGTCTCGACAGTGGCAAGCCGCTCACGGGCAAGGAGCTCGGCGACCTCTTCGGCCGAGGAGAACGATGGGGCCGCGACCGCATCGCCGAGGCCAAACCGACGCCGAAGGTCGAGCCTGAGAAGCAACCCGCCACCGCCCCGTAAGGGGTTGTGGCACCGGCCCCGCTCATCCAGAGCGGGGTTTCGCTCGTTGTGGCGGGGAGTAGGTAGCAGCCGGCCAACGGACCTACCGGCGACCGCGGGGGTACTCACTGGGGCCGCAGACCAACGACGAGCGGTAGCGTGACGGCCCAACAGTTGGTAGCACTCCAGGGGGCGGACATGGCAGAGAAGCGCGAGCGAGTCTTCAACGAGCACTTGGAGTTGCCGGACGGCCGCAAGGTCCGAGTAGCCGCGTACGACGACGGCTCAGTGCGCTTCGTCCTCTCAGGTGCTCCGTACGTCATCCAGGAAGCGTTCCTGGGCGGCATGGGCAATGACGGCATTGTGATGCTGTCACCGGGCGGGCAAGGCAGTGCGGCTATGCGCGGCAAGGTCAAGCCTTCTGAAGAGATCGAGTAGCCGTGGGCTAGCTCTTCCACTGCAATCCCTGGGGTAACTAATCGGGGTCGCCCACGCGACGGCACGTTGTCTTGCCGCCTTATGCTCCGGGGTGCCGCTCTTTGAGTTCTGAGCCGTAACGCCGTGGCTTGTAAGGTGCTATGTGGTTGACAAGGCGTGTTGTTTATTGTGTCGCCTGTCTTCCCTTACAAGCCGTCTTAGACTCGCACGGTGCTTCATGCTCGGCGAACTCCCCTGTTGATGCAAACGCTCCAACCCGAGGGAGAAAATTAAAACCGGCGAAGCCAGCGGCGCAAGCTGCTTTTTACAAGGAACCGACGGTCCGCAGGACCCGAGGTTAACCAAGCGAAGCGCGGTAGGTAGCTGAAGCAGTTTCGGGATGGCATAGAGGGGGCCTCTACGGCCAATCTGGTGCCCTACCTGCTCGGCAACGTCCGAGTACGATTTCCTTTGTCTAGCGCTCGTGGGGGAGCCTATTAACAACTACTCCGCGCCCAGGTCCGGCATTACCGCGTATGTTTCGTTGTTAGGGGGTGTGGCCGGGACGCTCTCGTCTGGGGAGGCTCCATTTGACTGCGGGGGTCCGTTTGCTAGGCAGTGACGTTTACCCGGAGATAATTCCTTGTCGTTTTGCGCCCACGCGCTAGGTTCTGGTGGCAGTGGCGAAGCTGGGGTATCGACATTGTTCCAGCGGCCAGACCCGAAGGTCGCCCGGTGGGGCTGGCATAGAGAAAGCCCCGATCTGCTTTAGCTCGGGGCTTGAATCGCTGTTATGTGTGACGGACCCTAGTAATAGATCAATCTTAACACACCGCTTATGGTAGTCAACCCCCTCCCTCAGGAATGGGTAAACCACAAGACATTCAAGCCGCCGAGTTTTGGTAGGCTAGAAGTCCGGGATTACTAGGGCCCAAACAGCTAGCTTGCAACCATCATAATTGTTATGGCTACAACATTCAAGCAGCTTATGTTTTGCGCTTGGACTACTTCTTCTCGCGGTATTTAGCCTTAACGTACATCGCCAAGGCATCTTCTACGATCATCCATGGTTTGCGGTCTTCTTCAAATGCCATGTCCTTCAACTGTCTGCGGCGCGATGGATAGATGGACGCGCTAAAGGGAGCCGCGTTTTCGCCCTCAGTAAACTTGCTGATGAGTGGACGTGCTTTCGAGGAAGGTGAGGGTTCGATTCTTCCCTCTTTGCTCGTCGGCGGCGACTCGGGAGAGGGTTCCTCCGCGAGCACGATGGGATTGTCGCCGAGTTTGGGAGTATCGGTTGCGCCACTCACCTTCTCGTCGCCTGTTATTTCCTGCGGTGGATTCGGCACCCCCTCGAATGGATTAAATCTTACATCGGGTGTCGGCACCCCACCTTCCCGCATCTTGGCGTAATCCTTTTTACTCATTGACGAGCATCTCCGCTAATTTCATGTAAGACTGCGAACCGTCTTCCGTCGGGCGAGACAAAACCCCTGGTTGCCCAAATTCATTGGTCCAGTTGTACCAGGTGCGGCGCGGAATCCTGAAGGGGTATATGTGATCCGCATAGGGAATCAGGTCTTCGGCCACCTGCTTAGTGAACATAGTGCTGTCGGTCTTCGTCAGCAGGATTCCATGAATCGTCAGTTCGGGATTTGACTCGACTTGCACCTTGCGGATCGTCTTGAAGGCATTAATTAGGCCATCGAGATTGTACGCACCTGCTTCGTATGGAATGACGACATCGTTGGTTGCCGCCAGGGCCGCCAGCGTTATAAGACCTTCATCCGGAGCTGTATCGATGATGATGTAGTCGTAAGAGTCTCCGAGTTTCTGCACGAGGGCGCGAATGCTGTGTACGTTCCCGGATGGCCTCCTACTCATTCCCATTTGCGCCAGGGCTGTTTTCACGGCCATGTCTAGCCCTGCTGCATCGAGTTCATCGTGCGACGGAATTACATCTAGCGTGAGACCAGGCGCATGGTCAGTCCACTCCTTAGTCACTATCGCGGCGCGGGGGTCCTCCACCTTTCCCTCTAGGATCTCCAGGAGTGTCCACTTTGACGCTTCGCGGTTAATCCCAAGCCCTTTACTGGCGTTGCCTTGGGAGTCTGCATCCACTAGTAGAACCCTTTGGTTGAGTCGCATCAACGCGGCGGCCAGATTCGTCGATGTGGTGGTCTTTCCGGCTCCCCCTTTGCGTATTGCTACGGATATGACTCTCGCTTTCTTGTCCATGCATTCATGCACTCATTTATCCATGCAATCATAAATGAATTCATGGGTGCGTGCAATCTTTAATGCATTCATGAACCCATCCACTCATGCATGAATGCATGTTACGTTTAATGGGTAAATGGAGGCAGGCTACATATGCCTATAACTCGCGAAAGCTTTATTGAAGCAGCCAAGGGCTACGTGCAGCACGAGCTCAAGCTGAGCCCCGTGGCCGGAAACGGCACCGCACCCGAAACGTGGGTGTACCTAGCGGGGCGTCTCGTGTCGGGCAAGGGGGAAGGAGCCCAGCGGCTACGCCGTAGCGCCACACCCCGCCGCTGCCACAAGCGCCCGTGCTAGCCGCCAGGACAGCCGCCGCGGCGCAACCCACTCACAGGCACGGCCCGAGAAGGAGCATCCCTTCTCGGGCCGTTGAACGCAGGCCGGCGGTGAACTAACTCCGGGCAGAGAAGCACCCCCGTCGCCGGAGCCAGGCTCGGAACGCCTCGGGGAGGAGCGCTCATTTACGGCGGCGGGGGTGCGTATGGGGGTGGGTACTGTTGGCAGCACGGCGCAGTGGCGCGGCTCAACTACCGGGAAGCGTCGCAGCGGTGGCGTCCCTCGGAGCGCTTGCGGTAGCGCAGCCAGCTACACCAGGCGGGCCGGTGGGCGCGGTTGCGCGTACTCGGCGGGAGCTGCAAGAGGTGAAGCGGCCACGCCTGGCGGCCCGTCTCGATCCAGTGGCGCTGCTGCAACCGGAAGATGCAGAGATGGCAGGCGTACAACGGCATGGGCTTGCCGTACGAAGTGACGTCGCCAACGTGGGCCACGGGTATGCCGGTTGTGTCGCAGCGGAAGCACGTACCGCGAAACCAATCGAAGTGCTGCCATACGGTTGTGGGGGTCATAGTGGGGGACTCGCTCGCGTCGGTTGCGGTTGGCCGCTGGTTAGCTCTTTGGCGCGCAGACCTCGTGAAGTTCCGCCCTCGCATCGAGGGTGACAGCCTCGCGGATTACTAACTCGGCGATCGGGTGGTTGGCGATGCTCTTCATGGACGGCACCAATAGATGCTCAGCGCCGTGGCCGTGGAGCAGACGTACTAAGCGCCCGAGGGGTAAGTCGTCCCCGGTGTGTAACTCAATCTGGCACAGGTCTAACCCGTGCTCGTCGGCGTAGTCGCGGAACTGCTGTTCCTGCGCCGCCACTTGGGCGGCGGACGCCTCAGGGTCGAGCGGTATGTAGGCAATCGCCACCTGCTTGCACGGCGCGGACATGAGCAACCCTCTTCGCTACGTTGGGAGTTGAAACGGGTGGCTCTAGTCGAGCGCCATGACGCACCAGACGACTTTCCCGCCGGTTGGGGGCAGGTAGTAGCCCCACTCCTTCGAGATGGTGTCCACGATGAACAACCCGCGTCCGCTTTCATCTGAAGCGGCGGAGGCGGCATTGCCTACGGGTGGTCGGGTGTCGGGGTCGGCTACCTCAACAATGAGGTGCGTTTGGCGGTGCCGAAGCGTCAGTGTCGCCGGAGTAGGGGAGGGGTCGTCATCCGGTGGCGCGGCATGCTTTACGGCATTGGTGACGAGTTCTGAAACAGCGAGGGCAGTAGCGTCGATGTCGTCACCCGGCACGCTCCACGCGCTGAGTACGTCGCGGGTGTGTCTGCGTGCCCAGCGCACGGCTTCAGACTGCGCGGCCAACTCCAGGTGGCTAACGAAGCGTTCCGAGTTCATTGCGGTGCTCCCTTGCTGTTTCGCTTGGTGGAGAAGCACGCCAATGAGCATGGGCGGGTGGGCCGTTGGGGCGTCATGGCGCTGCCGCATGAGCGGATATGCGCGGGATGCATGGACGGCCGGACGCCAGACGTTTAGCGTCGGTAGGCTTGGCGCGAGCGCCAGCCGGGGAAGCAACGCACGAGCGCGAGGTAGCACATGACCAGGCAAGAAGCGCGGTATTGCTCCTGCGGCACGCGCCTAGCGCGGGACAACTCGGCCAACCTGTGCGCGGTATGCCTGCGTCGGGAACGGGCGCTGGAAGTAGTCAACCCGCCCGCCGTACCGCTGGAGTTCTGGCACCACCCGACGATGCGGGAAGCGCTCGAAAGTTGGCACATCGGGCGCGTGTTCTATGCGTACCGGCTACACCCGTGGCATGAGCGGGTGGTGTCGCAGGAAGCCATGGCAATGTGGCTCGACCTGAACCAAGCCCAACTAAGCCGGATCGAGAGCGGCAAACCCCCGCAAGACCTCGCCAAACTCATGAGATGGGCGCATAGGCTCGGGATTCCGGGCGACCTACTGTGGTTCAAGCTGCCCAATCAGCGACAGGTACTCCCCACCGAGAGCCCTGTTGTGGTGCCGCCGCCGAGAGAAGAGTCGTCGGCCGGCGCGCTTCTCCCGGTCGTGATCAACGGCCGTACTGTCCTCGTGCCGGTGGACGCACGAGCAATGGAAGCCAGCGGTTTGGGTGGCGTACTTGGTCCCTTGGCGGACAGTCCCGCCGCCGTAGCCGCCACAGAACGAGGCTTCATGAGCCCCCTCAACCGCCGCGACCTTCTCAAGGGTGGCATTGCCGCCGCCGCACTACCCGGCCTCGGACTCGAAGAGCTGCACCACGTTGCGGCCGCCCTGAACGATGCGCGCCGCTACCTCGACGGCCCGATGGTGGACTACTTCCGCCGCCAGCTCGACAAAGCGAAGCGCGACGATGGCGCGCGCGGCCCCAAGAAGACGCTGCCGGTAGTGCTCGGACTCATCGGTGCCATTGAAGGTAGCGCCCGCGACGTGAAGCCCAATGTGCGCCGGGAGTTGCTCACTGTGGGAGCAGAAGGCGCGGAGTTTGTTGGGTGGCTGTACCGAGACATCCAGGAACCCACCACGGCCGTCTTCTGGTACGACCGAGCCATGGAGTGGGCGCAGGAAGCGGGCAACGCCCCCATGCAGGGTTACGTACTCCTGAAGAAATCACAGATGGCGTACGACGAACGTGATGCGCTACGGATGCTGACGCTCGCCCAGGCCGCCACCCATGAGCGGTGGCAACTCCCGGTACGGGTCCGCGCTGAGGTCACCCAACAAGAAGCACTCGGCCGCGCCATGGTGGGCGATCCGCTCGACGTAGTGCGCGCCGGACTCGACAGTGCGCAGGCACTGTTGGACCGCGCTACTGAAGACGACTCGACCGAGTTGGGCGCGTACTTCACCGGGCACACCCGGCTGTTGCGCGACGCCATCACCTTCACGGAAGCGGGGAAGCCGGGCACTGCTGCCGAGATGTTCAGCGACGTAATAAGCGTGGGCGAGCTGTCGCATCGGGATACCGGCTTCTTCAACGCCAGGCGGGCGGCGGCGTTGGCGCTCAGCGGTGAACCTGACGAAGCGGCGCGAGTAGGCAAGGCGTCCGCCGAGGTAGCCCACGACGTGAAGTCGGAGCGCACCGTGCGGGTACTCGGAGAGGTGTTGGGGACACTCGACAGGTGGCGCAGCCGCCCAGCAGTACGGGAGTTCCGCGAGGCGCTGACGGCTTAAGCCGCGCCGGCCCCGAGCCACTGACTCACGGTCTGGATGACGAGTGCCTGGTACTCCTGGCTCTTGGGGTCTTTGTATTGGGGATCGTCGTGGACGGCGAAGCCGTGCTGTGAGCCCTCCACCGGCACCAACTCACAGGGTGCATTGAAACGCGCTACGGCTTCGCTGGATGAAGAGAAGGGCACCAGGGTGTCAGCCGTACCGTGCACGATGAGGGTGGGTGCCTGTACCTCTCCCAGCGCTTCATGGGGCCGGAGCCAAAACACCTCGTTCATGATGGGCCGACCATGACGAAGCGTGGGTGTGAACTGGATGGCTCCCCGCTCGTCCAGTTCGCGCGCCGCTTCTTCGCTGATGCTGTCGTTGTTCCAGTACGGCCGACTGTCGATGGTGCGCTTCTTGTAGTCGAGCTGGGGGTTGAAGAGCACCAGGCGCTGAACGTCCGCGGGGCACTTGGCGGCGTAGTAGGCGCACACACCACCCCCGAAGCTGGCGCCGAGAAGCGTCACCTCCTCGGCGGCCGTGGCCTCCTGTAGGTACGCCAACGTGGCCCGGATGTCGTTCAGGATCGTCGAGAGGGTGAGCTCTTCTTGTCGCCCCTCACTGTCGCCATGGCCGCGCAGGTCGAACCGGAGCGAGGCGACACCCGCTTTCCCCAGTCCGTTGGCTAGCCGGGTGAAGAAGCCACCTTCTTCCCGGGTGACGCCGCCACCGTGGACGAGTAGTACTGCCTGTGTGGTCGGCTGCTGTGGGCGTACAAGGGTGCCCGCCAGGTGCAGGCCGTCGAGGGTACGTACTGTCACGCTGTCCGCTGCCATGGTCGGAAGCGTAGTGAGCGGGGGACAGTGCCGACAGTAGGCGCCCACAGTGCGGGCGCCTACGCCTACTCATTCAGAGAGTCCCACCAGGCCACAACAAGCTTACGGATGAAGGCTTCGCCCTCGGCGAGGGTCATGGTTCGCTTCGGGGAGGCTCCCGGTAGGCGAGCGTGCCGCGCCTCGCTGCCGCTCACGTCGGGGCGATTCGCCGACCCTGTGAAAGCCGAGATGTCGGAGTCAGACACCCACGCTTTGGCCTTGAGTGCCTTGTCGCTCCCTACGTTGTGTCGCACGATCTCGTACACCTTGTAGAGGTCGACCCAAGTCATGGAGACGCTGGGCTTACCGAGGATGTCGAGAACCTCTGCTACGTCTGGGTGCTCCCCAACGAGTTGCATATACGACGGCCCCTGCGGTGGAGGCGGTGGCGGTGGCGGCGAACCATCGGCAGTTGTCACTACGCCGACGGCAAACGCTTTAGCGCGAATCTCTGCCGTGGCGGCCCCGACGACATGGTGGCGCTTGCCGTTGTCACTGTCGTCCATGAACTGGCCGGTGAGCGCGACAGGGCGGAAACTACTATCCAGAGCGCGAGCAATACCAACCACTCGACGCAGGAGAAGGGAAGCAATCTCGACGAGGCGACCAGCGTCGTCGATGAGGCCATCCAAGTCGTGTGATCCGAGGTAGTACCCGTCATTCTCTTTGCTGATCTGAGGCTCGCCAGCCGAGAACAGCTCACAGAGGGTATCGAGGTCAAATGCATGGCCTTCGATCCGAGCTTTTACCGCCATGAGCGGCCCTCCTTATGATGTACTATCACTGGAATAGAGCCGCCTCGATCTCTTGAAGGACGGCGATAACTTCGGCCGCGGATTGGGCCAGTTCCGTCTTAGCTAGCTCACGGTTGGCATCGCACCAGTCTTGCACTTCCTGTCGCAGCGCGCTTTTGGCTTCCTGCTGTTCACGCTTGGGTTTGCTAAAGGCGTCATCGATCTGCTCTTTAAACCGTGATGGGTAGTAGTCTTCAAAACGCGGCTCGCTGAAGAACCGAAACCTGTCACTCGGCCAAGTAGTGTACTTCGCCTTGAGCTTGGTCACCACGTCTTGTCCGCTAGGGTCGCCATCGACAACAACCCAGGCCCGATGCTTGAAAACTTCCTCGCGATGGACGAAGAGGACGAGTTTCCCGAACTCGCGGAACGTTGGCTCAACTCCTCCGGTACCACCAGCGGCGACGGTACGAATGCGCGTGAGCTTCGGCGCGAACCAAGGGATGAGGTAGTCGAGGATGATTCGTTCGGCGGAGGACTCTTCGAGGATGAGCCAACCTTCAGCCAAGTCAAAGTCGTGCAGGTCGTAGCCAAGGTCGCGGAGTACGGCAGCGCGGTCTTCGGCTGACTCGATGAGCTTCACGGTTGATGTGGGAACGCCTCGTGCGTCCGGATTTTGCTCCACCTGGAATAGACGGCTATCCGGAGCCGAAGCCAAGTACTTCACGACGATGTTCGAGTGCGTGGACACGATGAACTGATTGTTAGCGGACTTCTCGATGATGACATCGAGAAGTGCCTTGAGTCCTTCGGGGTGAATGTCGTTCTCGGGCTCCTCGATGAGGAAGAGTTGCCCTTCCGCCACGCACAGGTCTGTAATTAGGCCGAGCAGGCTTGAGATGCCTTCACCCATAGTTTCGATGGTGATGGAGCCCAGGCGGCCAACCGTGAAGCCGACGAGTTGGCCGTTCTCCACCATGACGGTTCCGAGTGACATCCCCAAGAGACGCTTGCACAAGTCGGCAAATTGCTCTGACCCCGGATATCCCGGACCAGTGAGACGGGCGACCTTCGCCGAGAGGAGCTGGAGGTTTCCTGTTACTTGGTCGGCCTTACTCTTGTCGACCTGACGGTCATAGTTTCCAACCTTCCGCTTGGAAAGATAGGGGTAGATGAAGTTGTCAGGCTCCGCCGGGGAGACCTTTGGGAAGCCACCGTGGACGTTTTCGCTAGTGCGTAGTACGTGCGTGATTTGAGCCCAGGAAGTATTTTGGCTTCGTTCGGGTCTCTTTAGGTGAGTCTCTACCTGAACCTCCGGAACCAAACCCTCCTCGGTAAGACCTGGCACCACTTCCCCAGGCGACAATCCTGGGGCATATCTCCGGACGTCGAAGTCTTCGAGGTCGTATTGGATAGTAGCCATTTCTGAGCCAAGCCGAATTTCACCCTCTGGCGCGTTGGCCCCTGTCTGGAGAAACTGTGCAGCTCGGATGAGTGCCGACTTGCCGCTGTTATTCCTTCCCACGAGCACATTAATCTGCGAGAGCCCGATCGTGGCGGTCTCGAAGCCCTTCCATCCGGAAACTGTCATGTTTTTGATACGCATGGCCGGATTGTACGATAGTGGGGGAGTTTCCGCTACCGCTTTGTCGCATCGTCGGTCCGTGCGGTAAGGGCAGGCGATCGGTGCTCCTTTCTCACACCGGGTTGCACAAGATGTATTGGAAACCGGCGGCCTGGATATGGCCGCCGGCCGCTACCTACTTACTCCGCAGGGGTGCCGCGTGAACCCTGTTCATCCAGCCATCCGATAATGGCCTGCCGACATACCCGCAGGGCTGCACTGGACAGTAGGTACTCGTAGGACGGCTTGGGTGTATGCCATCCGAAACCGACTTCTTCGTCGGCGCTCAGTAGTGATGTGCCGTGGGTGAGGTCTGAACGCTTGTCGTATAGCAGCTTCCGAGTCTTTCGCTCGGCATCGTCGTTCTCGTCCCGCATTGGGGCGTAGCGGTCGATGAAGATGCGGAAGTAGGCCGTAGGCCCGGCAAGGTGCGTCCTGCACTGCGGGCAACGCTCTCGGTGCGGGGCGTACTTGAGCATTGCTTCAACCGCTTGGATAAGCGATTGGAAGTAAGCCGACTTCGATACGTCCCAGACTTCCCGCGCATGATGCAACCAGTAAGCGGCGCGGAGAACACGGGCGCGGTCGTCGTCTTCTAGTCGCATGAAGGTGTCGAGCTTCTGTTCCAAGTCCTCGGGCAGCACCAATACTTGGTCGGCTTCAACGCCGACGGGCATCTTCGGCACCATCTCGATGGCGGGAAGGTCACCCTGCGGCGTCAACTCGGCGGTAAAGCTCTCGAAGTTCGGCAGGAAGTAGGCCTCTTGCGCCCACACGGAGCGCATTGCTCCGGGGGTAGCGTCCAGAATCCAATGCTTCCGGGAGTGGATTGGCGGCACGGTAATGCCCGGTACGACGAGAGAGAGGAACAGAGCGAGCTGCCGGGGCTCCTGTAGTGCGCGCATGTTCCTTAGCTGGCGGTCGGGGGAGCCGTCGAACTTCACCTCAAGGATGAGCGGATGCTCACCCATTACCATCTCCGGACGGGGTGCTTCATCTGGAGCGCGCCGAATCACGAGCTTGTCCCGGTACCGCCAGTAGCCCTCTGTAGGCACATGCGCGAACAAAGGTGTGCGATAGACGATCGGCGTGGCCGGAGTAAGTAGGGTCGCTTTGACCCGCTGCTCAATCTGTTTAAAAACCTCGTCGGTCAGGCGCGGCCCCGGAACGATGGCTCGTAGGCCACCCTTCTTGTAGTAGTGCAGAGTCAGCGCGGGGGAGACCCCACTCGGAAAATCCACCTGAAGTTCAGACGTAAATTCCGACTGCTGCACCGAGCTGGCAATAGCCCACGCAAGCTCTTGGGGGTTGACGGCGCGGAGTCCCAGCCGACGTTCAACCTCCTGTTGGGTCAGGTTCGTCATGGGTGGAGTGTACGGCGTTGTCCGATATGGGTGCAACGGATTTTAGTTCTGGCGCTACTGTTTGTCAGCCGAGTCCTGCCCGTCGTTGTTCTGCATATCTTTGAGGCGGCGGCTGCCTAACCCGGTCATTTTATAGGTCGCATTGGAATCACTGACTCTGGCGTCACCAATTCGAACCATCCAGCCGCGCCGTACGTTGCTCTCGCACGCCAGCGCTATCATCATTGATTGGCAATGATGATGGGCAGCATCGAAATCAAGGCTGTTTTTTTCTAGCTCGGCACCAGCAAAGTGGAGCGCCAGCGTCGTGACAGCCCTGTCCGTCCGCTTGTCTTCGCGATCGGCAAAAGTGTGTAACTGGTCGTCGGGGAGAGTGTCTAACCATCGCTGAAACGTTAGCCCCTCCCTGATCCTGGAAATTGTTTGTTCGATGTAGTCTTCCATTTGCGCTCTTCCTTCTGTTGTCCAATTTTAATTCATCGCCCAAGCCAAATCTATGAGCTCCTCGCTAAAAGCGCTGGACGCACGCAGGCACGTGCGAGGGTGGCAGTTTGGCAAGGTGCCCCGGAGTGGGGCGCGAATATAGAGGGGGCGCAACAGGGGATCGCGTCGCACAATGAATCTTTTGCGGCCCGCGAACGTAAGGCCCGCGCCGGCACCTACTTACTCTTGCCAAGCCTTCGAGTTAGTGGCGTAGCCGAGTGCGGTTTCGCATCTCTACGACAGCGCCCGAGGTAGTCGTCAAGAGCAAAACGACTACCGCTTGACTAAAGTTGTTAATAGTTCAAAATAAATCATGCACCTTACCCATTCCCGAGACCCCTGAGAGGGGTACAAATGGCACGGCGCGTGATAACGGTTGACGACCTCGACGGCAAGAGTGAGTCCGCCGAAAATATCACTTGGGGACTCGACGGCGAGTGGTATGAGATAGACCTCTCCGAGGTCAATGCCGCCAAGATGCGCGGCGTTCTCGAACCGTACAAAGCCGCTTCCCGTCCCACTTCTCCTCCCCGCCGCAATCGCAACGGCGACGACACCCAGGTCATTCGAGACTGGGGTATCCGCAACGGATTCGTCGTCTCGGATAAGGGGCCCATCCCCGGCGATCTGCGCACGGCGTACGACAAGGCCATGGCTACTGCCGTCGCCAATGGTGGCACTGCCACCAAGTAACATGGTCGCCGCTCCACCAAAAGCTGGCCGCAGGTTCCGCAACGAATGCGGAGCCTGCGGCCTTATCTGTTCATAATTGTCATGCTTTACTAATTGTTTACTTTCCTTTAAGGTAAATCGGTCTCTCGCGGAAAACCGCCGGAGAAGGCCTTACCCGAGGAGGATGCGATGACGGCAGCTACTGTGGAAACCACAGAGCAGCTCCATCCGTTCAGCACCACCCAGCAATACCGCGAACTCATCTCTCCCGTCCTCTACAACCGGCTCGTCGGCCGGATCGAGAAGGACGAGAAGATGGATCGCGTTCTGGCCGAGCGCATCATGGACTCGGCCCTCGGGTTCCTCAGCCTGATCGCCACGAACCCCGGCAACGACTACTCGCCGTCGGATCACGTGGACATCGGGTGGCACACGTTCATTCTCTACACCCGCGACTACGCCGAGTTCTGCCAACGCGTGGCCGGGCGCTTCATCCACCACGACCCTTCCGACGAGGAAGGCGTGGAGTACGGGACGGGCAACATCGCCCGCACCGTCGCGGCCCTGGAGGCCAACGGGTTCGCCGTCGACACCATGCTGTGGTGTACGGCCGCCTGTTGCTCCGACGGAGGCAGTTGCAGCAGTAGCTGCGGCAGCCACTGAGCCAGGGCTCATCGCAGTCTGCCCGGCCTACTCTCTACGAGTGGGCCGGGCGGGCGCCAGCACCATTAATTGAGTACGACCATTGCAATCATCTACCGATCAATACTGGAGCAACCTGTACGACCACGGGCGAGACTTCACCATGGCGAGCTCGGGGGACATCAGTAAGTTTTTGGCTTTCGCTGACGACGCTGCCATTAAGACGTGCCTCGACATCGGTTGCGGCACTGGGCAGTTGACCCGAGAGCTTTCCCATCGCGGATACCGTTGTGTGGGCATTGATGCTTCTGCGAGCGCTGTCAAGCGGGCGCAGTCGCTTACGGCCGTTCCGGCTGAGCATCTGAGCTACCTTCGCTTTGACATCGAGCACGACGATATGAAGCTTCTGCCTCGTGCGCAGTACAGCCTTATCACGTGCAAGCTCGTCTATGCCTTCATTGAAGATCGAGAGATCTTCTTTAGCCGTGTTGCGCAACTGCTCGCCCCCGATGGCTTGTTCGTCGTCGTAACGCCGCTGCCCGAAGACGTCACCCCCGAGAAGAGGGGCATCGCTGCCGCACCGGAAGCGATGCAGCAACTTGCCGAAGCGTTTGAGCAAGTGGCGCTCTACAAGTCGGGGACGCTTACCTACTTCGTCGGTCAGCACAGGGTTCCCTCTCTACGCGGCTAGCCGGCCTGTATGTTGCGCCGGGCGTAGTGAAACCCGGATGGCTTCTCATGTGAGGGCGGCCATCCGGGTTTCACTACAAGGGTGGAGCCAGTACCGAGGAGACCCACTATGGGTTTTGGCCCGCGTTTTGAGATACCCCACACCATCGACGGCGAGAAGGTGGTAGTGGTCATGCGACCGGCTCATGACGGCGACGCGGAAAAGATGGCCGCGCTGCTCCAGGACTTCACTGTCCAGCAGTTCCTCTATATCCAGGGCGGTGTAACCCCCAAGGATGAGGCGGAGGTCTTCGAGCGTGCACGTACATCGCGCGAACAAGTGTTGTGGATTGTGAGCTTGGTACGCGATACCGAGAGCGAGTCGATAGTCGGTATGACCAGCCTGCGTAAGCATCGAGGGAACCGCTACACCAGCTTCATCGTGCTGGCGGATCGCAACCATTGGGGCAAGGGCATAGCCCGACTCACGCATCAGCTCCGGACTTGGTACGCCTTCTGTGAACTCGGGGCGTACGCGATCAAATCCGGCTACATCGAAGACAACGTAAGTTCCGGCAAAGCCCTTACTGGCGTTGGCTACGTTGAGATTGGGCGAGACTGGAGAGCTCACCTTACAAACGGCCGGTGGTGCGACGAGGTTTCCATGGTCTGTTACAACCCATTGACGCTCGGAGTGCTTTGGCCGGATGGCGATGTACCTGAAGCCGTGCGCAAGGCTCTGCCGAAAACCCACTCTGCGTTTGAACTTGCACGCGACGTGCTCAAACCGCGCTGATTTTCCCCGCTGTTGCGGGGCGGGTTCCTTCAAGCGCTCCAGGGATAACTTCCCTGGAGCGCTTTTGCTCTGAGGTAGCGGCGACTGCTCACCTCGTTGCCAGGGACTTACCACCCACCCGCGCCGTAGTGCCGCACTGTGGGAACCATGCCGACCACCACACCGCTACTCCCCAACGTCGTCGCCCAGTTCGTGGGTGGCGCTTCTGTCCGCTGATGACATCGCCGAGTGGGTACGCCGCTCCCGCAGTGCCCAGCAGCTCCCCGAGAAGGTAGAAGACCCGGACACGATTGCGGCCCTGGCGAACCTCGTCCGCATCGCACTGGATACAGAGGAAGCCCGCCAGGGCCGCAATGAAGCGTGGAGTACTACACCTTCCACCTGATCTCGATGTACTCCGGGTTGAACTTGTAGCCGCGCCACATGCCGCGCCCGGACGTTGCTGGGTGCACTATGACGCGCTCAACGACCAGCGCCACCAGGGCACTACGCCACGCCAAACCGGCCGTCGCCCAGGCTTCCCGTATCGTCTGATCCGCCGGTACGAGTGCCAGTGTCTGAGCGTCTTGGTACTCAGTGAGTGCTTCCCGCGCTTCATCTACTGCGGCGGCGGCAATGCTCTTGGCCTGGGCGAACTCTTCCCGAGTGAGCAAGTCGTTGGCGTAGTCGGCCACTAGGGACTTGGCCTTGGCCTTGCGCCGCTCGAACTCCTCGACCAACGCCCGTACGGTCTTCTCGTCGTTGGCCGGGGCGAGGGTCACGGCCACCTTCGGGTCATCGAAGACGTGCAAGACGGCTTCTGTCACCAGGAGTTCCAGCGGGTCGGCGGCGCGGTACAGCTTGCCGCACCCGATAGTGCCGCCGTGGCCGTCGCCAGCGTGGCAGCGGTAGCGCCGTTGGGCAGCGCGGTCTTTCTCGGCCGTCCGGCCAGCACCCGTCATCTTGGCGTCGCACCGACCGCAGTAGGCCAGGCCGGTAAGTAGGTACTTGCGGGCGGGCTTGCCCTTTCGGGTTCCCCTGGAAGCGGCGGCCATCCGGCGGGCTGCCATCTGCTCGTGTTGGTCGCGAGTCAGGATGGCGGGCCACACCGCCGGGTACTCCACCCCGTTGTACTCACGGATGCCGATGTACCGCTTCTTGAGCAGGATGCGGGAGAGGCTTTCGACGCGCCACTTCAACCCTTGGGCGCTGGGTACACCCCGGGCGTTGAGGTCGCACACGATGTCGCTGACGGTTTCGCCGCTGATGTAGCGCTTGGCGCACTCGCGGATGATGGCGGCTTCGTACTCCCGCAGCGTTTTGCCGTCCGACTCATAGCCGTACGGTCGCCGTCCGCCGTGGTTCTTACCTGCCTCAGCGTTCTTCTTCTGCTTGCGCTTGACGCGCTTGGAGATGCGCGCCGCTTCCAACATGGCGTTGTTCACGGCGTTGATGGCTGCGTGTACGCCCTCTTCTGTTGAGAGGTCGTAGCTGATGCCGTCCGTCGTCTGGATGCGCCGGAGTGCCGTCGTCTCAGCGAGACGTATGAGGGTGAGTAGCTCCTCCAACCGCCGGTACAGGCGCGGCATTTCCGTGATGAGGATGATGTTTATGCGCCCCGCCCTGATGGCGGCGACAAGCCGGTTGTAGTCCGTGCGCGGCTTCTTCGAGTACTTCGACGCGCCAATGTCGTTGTCGGAGTAAGTACCAACGACCGGCCATGAGTTGGCGTCGGCGTAGCTCTGACACTCCGCTAGCTGGATGGTGACGTTTTCGCACTCACCGCTGCGGTCTTGGCTCAGCCGCGCATATAGCGCGGTACGGAGGAAAGTTGGAGGTACTTCGGGTAGTAGGGTCGGCATGGGTAGGGCTCCCTATTGTACCGATTCGGGAGCGTTCGCCTAGGTGTCTATTTCGGTGCAAAAGCCGCGCCGCGACCTCCTTCCGGGCCTCGCACCGACCCCTCACGCTGGGGTGCTTTGGCTATACGTGGCGAAGCCCATGGAGGAGGCGCAGGCCGGTGACAGCGTGGCGCTGCTGCTGCGCGGGGTGCCGCGCGACGCGGTCCGGCGCGGGCACATCGTCGCGGCGCCCGGCAGCGTCGTGCCCAGCCGTCGCTTCTCGGCCCAGGTGTACGTCCTCTCGGCCCGCGAGGGCGGCCGTACGACCGCGGTGTCGACCGGCTACCGGCCGCAGTTCTACATCCGCACCGCGGACGTCGTCGGCGACATCGACCTCGGCGAGGCGGCGGTCGCGAGGCCGGGGGACACCGTCACGATGTCGGTCGAGCTGGGCCGTGAGGTCCCGCTGGAGCCGGGGCTCGGCTTCGCGATCCGCGAGGGCGGCCGGACGGTCGGCGCGGGCACGGTGACGGAGGTCGGCTGAAGGAGCGAGGTGCCCGTCCCTGCGGGGGCGGGCACCTTCGCGCGTTCGAGGTTGGGGGTGAGGTGGTCCCGTCCGACCCGCGGCGGTCATTGTCAGTGCCGTGCGCCAGACTTGATCGCGGAGGCAGTCGTGGCGAGTGGTGGGAAGGCGGGGCACCATGGCGGGCAGGGCACTTGTGCTGGGCGGCGGGGGCATCAGCGGGATCGGCTGGATGGCCGGAATGCTGTACGGGCTGGGCGAGGCGGGCGTGGATCTCGGCGACGCCGACGTCGTGATCGGCACGTCGGCAGGTTCGGCCGTCGGCGCGCAACTGACCGCGGGCACGCTCAAGGAGCTCTACGAGCGCCAACTCGCGGCCCCCGAGGGCGAGATCCCCGGCCGGCTCGGCGTCGGCCTCCTGCTTCGCTACGTGTTGACGACCCTGACCTCGCGCACTCCCGAGGCGTACGGCCGGAAGATCGGCCGGTTGGCACTCGCCGCCAGGACACCCGACGCGGCGGCCCGGCGGGCCGCGATAGAGAGCCGACTCGTCTCGACGGAGTGGCCCGATCGTGCCCTGCGCCTCACCGCCGTGGACACCGCGACCGGGGAGCTGCGGGTCTTCGACAAGGACAGCGGGACGGCTCTGGCCGACGCCGTCGCCGCGAGTTGCGCGGTTCCCGGTGTGTGGCCCCCGGTCGCCATCGAGGACCGGATCTGGATGGACGGCGGCATCCACTCGTCCGCCAACGCCCATCTCGCCGAGGGCTACGACCGGGTCGTCGTCCTCGCCCCGATGGCTGTGGGCGGCGGCCCGCTGGCCTCGGCCGCGGACCAGACCCGGCGGCTCGCGGAACAGGGGGCCCGCGCGGTCGCCGTCCATCCGTCCCCGGAGGCGAAGCAGGCGTACGGCCGCAACCCGCTCGACCCGGCGGTACGGGCACCGGCCGCTCGCGCGGGGCGGGAACAGGCGGCGGCGCACGCGGCGGAGGTGGGGGAGGTGTGGGGGGTCTGACGGGCCGAGGGGACATGGCCTGCGGGCTTCAGGGCCGGTAGGTGTGCGGCTGGGCCGACTCGCACTCTCACGCCTCTGGCGTCCTCTCGCACCGCGCTCGTGCCTTGCCGGTGCGGCACGACCGGCGACTCCGCAGGGCGCCCGCACGCACCCGGGCCCGCCCGCGCCCGCGTCGGCCCGCACCCGGGCCCGCGTGACCTCGCGGCGGGCCGCTCCGACTCAAGTGCTCACGCTGCCCCACCCACCCGTGCCCGACCCCGCACCAAGCCGTACGAACCCGCCGCCTCCCGCCACCCCGGCACAATGGACCCGTGGACGAGCCGATACCCGTGACCCGGGACGTTGATCACGGGACCGCCAAGCTGATGCCCGACGTGGACCGGGCGCGGGCCTGGCTGCTGACCGTCGACGGGGCGCCGCAGTCGTATGTGGACCTGGACGCGCCGACGCATCTGGAGTTCGAGTACGCGCGGCGGCTCGGGCATGTGCTGGACACCGTCGCCGAGGCGGGGCGCCCGCTGGACGTGGTGCATCTGGGCGGCGGGGCACTCACCCTGCCCCGGTACCTGGCGGCGACCCGGCCGGGCTCGCGGCAGGACGTCGTCGAGGCGGACCTGGGGCTGCTGGCGCTGGTCGCCGAGCATCTGCCGGTGCCGGACGGTGCCGGTGTCACCGTGCACGGCGCCGACGCCCGGGCGTGGCTGGAGGCGGCGCCGGACGGTTCGGCGGACGTGGTCGTCGCGGACGTCTTCGGCGGGACGCGGGTTCCGGCGCACCTGACCTCCGTGGCGTACGCCCGCGAGGCCGAGCGCGTGCTGCGGGCCGACGGGTGCTACCTCGCCAACCTCGCGGACTCCGCCCCCTTCGCGTTCCTGCGTGCCCAACTCGCCACGTTCGGCGCGGTGTTCGGGGAGCTGGCGCTGATCGCGGAACCGGGGGTACTGCGCGGACGCCGGTTCGGCAACGCGGTGCTCGTCGCCTCCCACCGGCCGGTCGACACGGTGGCCCTGACCCGGCTCGTGGCCTCGGACGCCTTCCCGGCGCGGCTGGAACACGGGCTCGCGGTACGGGAGTTCATCGGCGGCGCGCGACCCGTCCGGGACGAGGACGCCGTACCGTCACCCGAGCCCCCCGACGGAGCGTTCGGCATCGGCTGAGCCGTTCGCGGCCTCCGGTCCGCCGTGGGCGGGCGGTCCGGTGCGCCGCCGTAGATTCCGGACCTCCGGTACACACAGTGCTCCCGCCGTGACCAGGATGACCAGGGCCGCGCACCCCCACAGAGCCGCCGTCCGGCCGAAGGCCGACTCAGCCGGGCCCGCCGCCGCGGCGGCGACCGGCATCAGCGCGATCGAGCCGAACCAGTCGTAGGCCGCGATCCGGGAGAGCTTCTCCTCGGGGATCTCCTGGTGCAGGGCCGTCATCCACGACACCCCGAACACCTCGACGGTGGCTCCGGCGACGAACATCACCACGCACAGGACACCGACCGGCACCGGCACGGCCAGCGCGGCGGACGGGAGGGCCAGGGGGAAGATGCAGAGCATGCCCGCGAGGAGCAGTCTGCGCGGTTTCCAGCGGGTCATCAGCAGGGCGCCGACCACCGTGCCCGCGCCGAACGCGGCCAGGGCCAGGCCCCAGGGGCCCGCGCCGCCGAGGCTGTCCCGGGCGACGAGCGGGCCGTAGACGCCGTCGGCCGCGCCGACCACCGCGTTGGCGACGGAGAACGCCACGACGATCGACCACAGCCAGGGCCGGCCGATGAACTCCCGCCAGCCGTCCCGGAGATCGGCCAGCATCCCGCCGCCCGGCGCGCGCGGCGGGATGTGGCTCACGTCGAGGAAGGAGCGCAGTGCCCCGGCGACCGCGAACATCGCCGCGTCGACCGCGAGCACCCACCCGGGGCCGACCACCGCGACCAGCGCGCCGCCGAGGGCCGCACCGCCCAGGGACGCGCCCTGCATCGCCATCCGGAACACCGCGAACGCCCGGCCCGCCTGCTCCCCGCCCACCGTGGACATCAGCATGCCCTCGGCCGCCGGACCGAAGAACGCCTGCCCGGTGCCGCCGAGCGCGGCCAGCAGCATCATCTGCCACAGCCGGGGCTCACCGGCGAGGACGAGCACCGCGAAGGCCGCCTGCGACACACAGCTGAGGGCGTTGGCCGCGACCATCACCCGGTGCCGGGGCACCCGGTCCGCGAGCGCGCCGCTGATCAGCAGGAACACCACCAGCGGCAGTGTGCGCGAGGCGGCCACCAGCCCCACGTCACCGCTGTCGCCGCCCGCGTCCAGCACGGCGAACGCGGCGGCGATCAGCGCACCGCTGCCGCCGAGACCGGTCGCCACCGCGGCGGTGGTCAGCAGGGTGTAGTTGCGGCCCGCCCAGTCGGGACGGCGCGGGTGGCGGAGGGCGGCGGTGGCGTTCACCGGCCGACTATCGCCGCCCGGACCGGACCCCGGCAAACCGTTTGCGGCCAGAATCCGGTCAGACCCTCAAGCCGTCAGCTGGTGCTGCCCGTCGGGTCCCCGTGCAGCCGTACGGTGCTGAGGATCTTCTGGATCGTCGCGTCGGGGATCTCCTCGCTGACGCCCTTGGCGCCGTAGAGGGTCCAGGAGACGAAGTCGCCCGCCGAGTTCTTGAAGGCGAACGTGGTCGCCTTGCCGTCGGTGGAGCACTTGCCGCTCTTCGGCACGCCGGTCGTGTACGAGGTGGCGACGCTGCCGGCGACCCCCGACTTCGTCGTGTACGGCTTTGCCGCGCCGATCTTCAGATACTTCTTGGAGGAGTCCTTCTGGTCCGTGTACCCGCCGAACGCGAACGCCGCCGCGTCACCGCGTGCCGTGCTCGCGGTGTCCTTCGCGCCGTCCTCGCCCTTGGTGCCGCTGGACGCCAGCGACGAGGTCTCCTTGGTGCCGTCCTTGTTGTCGTCGGACTCGCACCAGTCGTGCTTCAGATAGGCGGGCGCGGAGAAGCCGATGTAGGGGGAGCCGTCGCCCTTCTGCTCGTCCTCGAAGAAGGAGAAGGTGCCCGGAGTGCCGACCTCCCAGTCGGCGGGGACGTCGAAGGCGGTGCCGTACTTCTGGTTGACGACGACCTTCCAGCCCGCGACGGTCGGCTGCTCGCTCTCGGTGCCGCGCGGGTTGTCGTCGGAACCGGAGGAGGAGGCACTCGGGTCCGCGGACGCCGACGGCGACTTGCTCGACGTGTTCTTGCCGCCGTCCGCCTTGTCGTCCTTGTTCCCGCCCAGGACCAGGAATCCGGTCACCCCGGCGGCCACGACGACGGCCGCGGCGGCGACGATCGCGACCAGCTTCGTCCGGTTTCCGCCGCCCCCGCCCTGCGGCGGCTGCGGTCCGCCGGCGGGGCCCGGAGCACCCCACTGCGGTTGTTGCGCATAGGGGTTGGGCTGCTGGTAGCCGGGCTGCTGATACGGACTCGGCTGTTGGTACCCCGGCTGCTGGTACGGGTTGTGCTGCGGGTTCTGTTGCGGGTTCTGCTCGCCCCCGGGCGGCTGCTGTCCTGGCCACATGGGCAGTAACCCTAGTGCGGGGTGGGACACGGTGGGGTCACCGGGCCTTGTCAGGGTCGTACCAACTCGGGGATCGGACGGTCTTTGCCGGCGCACAGGTCTGGCCCGAATTGGCTACTCGTGGGTAACATGCCGTCCATGAGCGCAGATCAGATGTCCATCGGCGAGTTGCTCGCCGCCACGGTGCCGATGGTTCGCACGCTGAACCTGAAGTACCTGGAGACCAGTCCGGAGCGAGCCGTGCTGGCCCTGCCGGACCAGAGCGAGTACCGCAACCACGTCGGCGGGCCGCACGCCGGTGCCATGTTCACCCTCGGCGAGTCCGCCAGCGGTGCGATCGTCCTCGCCGCCTTCGGCGACCAGCTCTCGCGGGCCGTGCCGCTGCCGGTCAACGCCGAGATCGCGTTCAAGAAGATCGCCCTGGGCCCGGTGAAGGCCACCGCGACCCTCGGCCGCCCCGTCGCCGACGTCGTCGCCGAACTCGACGCGGGCGAGCGCCCCGAGTTCCCGGTCACGGTCGCCATCCAGCGCGAGGACGGCGCCGTGACGGGCGAGATGACGGTCACCTGGACGCTCCGGCCGAACGGCTGACCGTCACACCGGCGACAGAAGGGCCCGGTCATCGCCTACGGCGTGACCGGGCCCTCGTGCGTGCGGAGTTCAGGCCGCGAGCCGCTCGTCGTCGCTCGCGCCGCCTTCCAGTCCCGCCACGAACTCCTTGAGCCACGCGACGAATTCGGGTCCCAGGTCGGGGCGGTCGCAGGCCAGCCGGACCACCGTGCGCAGATAGTCGGCCTTGTCGCCGGTGTCGTAGCGCAGGCCGTCGAAGACGACTCCGTGGACCGTGCCGCCGGCGGCCAACTCCTGAAGGGCGTCGGTCAGTTGGATCTCGCCGCCGCGGCCGGGCGGGGTGCGCTCCAGGGTGGGGAAGATCGCGGGGTCGAGGACGTAGCGGCCGATGACGGCGTAACGGCTCGGCGCGTCCTCGCGGGACGGCTTCTCGACCAGGCCGGTGACCCGTACGACACCGTCCTCACCGGTCGGCTCGACGGCCGCGCAGCCGTACAAGTGGACCTGTTCTTCAGGGACTTCCATGAGGGCGACCACGCTGCCCGCGTACCGCTCGCGCACCTCCAGCATCCGGCTGAGCAGGGTCTCGCGCGGATCGATCAGGTCGTCGCCGAGGAGGACCGCGAACGGCTGGTCGCCGACGTGGTGGCGGGCGCAGAGCACCGCGTGGCCGAGGCCGAGCGGGTCGCCCTGGCGGATGTGGTGGATGTCGGCGAGGCGCGCGGGATCCCGTACGGCGTCCAGGCGCACCATGTCGCCCTTGGCGGCCAGGGCCTGTTCGAGTTCGAAGGCGTGGTCGAAGTGGTCCTCGATGGCGCGCTTGTGCCGGCCGGTGACCATCAGGATGTCGTCGAGTCCGGCCGCCGCGGCCTCCTCGACGACGTACTGGATCGCGGGCTTGTCGACGACCGGGAGCATCTCCTTGGGCGTCGCCTTCGTCGCGGGCAGGAACCGCGTGCCGAGACCGGCGGCCGGTACGACCGCCTTGCGGACCGTGGGGACGGGGGTGGATGCGGGGGTGGCTGAGGAGTGGGGGGCGATCATGCGGCTCATGGTGGCCCACGGCGATGAGAGCACCCCGAGAGAAACATCGGAGTTCCCTGTGCGCCGCCCTTAGTTCGCGGGAGAGTGGGAGATTTCGTGCAGACGCCTGTGGATACCGCCGGTAACCAATCTGAATTCACAGCGTTTTGAACATCGGTCACCCTAACTCCTTGTTTCCTGTCAGGCGCTTGTGCGAGTGTGAGCCACCTCATGAGGCCAGTCGTGAGAAGGCAATGGTCAGGGTCGTTTCTGACAGCTCATAGGTATGCACCAAACAAGCACCTACTTTCCGATGGTCGGGCATTCGTGTGCCGTCCTGCGGCTTGGAAGGAAATGGTCCCGTGCAATCCCCCTACCCCCCACGCCCGCCGTTCCCGCCTCGCCCCGGATCGAGTCCGGGGGAGTCGGACCGCAATCTCATGGCGCAACTCGGCGACAAAGCCGCGGGCACTCGCGCCGTCGCCCTGCTGCTCGCGCGCCACTGGCAGGCGACAAGCGAATATGCGGTCATCTGCCTCGCCACCGCCGAGAGTTCGGCGTCCATGGTGGCCGGTGCCGCCTTCCACCAGGTACTCGCGAGCCGGGTGACCGGTGGCGCCCTGCGGCCCCAACTCCTTGTAGCGGTAAGGGAGATGGTGAAGAAGTGGGCCGCCGACGAGCGAATTCCCGTGCTGTTGCCGGAACTTCGCAAACCCACCGGCGGCCGGGGGCTGAGCGCGGCGAGGCCCGGTACCTCCGAAAGGCGGAAGCTGGCGGAACGTGCTTTCGGCAAGCTGCCCGGCGCCTCCCAATGCCTCCTCTGGCACACCGAGGTCGAGGCCGAACCCATAACCGTACCGGCCGGTCTGTTGGGCGTGGACGAGGCCACCGCGACCGCCGCGCTGGACCAGGCACGTGAACAATTCAGGGCGGGCTGTGTCCGCGCCCACCACGAACTCGCGCCGACTCCGGAATGCCGCTACTACAACCGTCTCCTCGACGTCCCGATCCGCCGCGGCGGCAGTCTGCTGCCCGATGTGCAACGGCATCTCATGACATGCCGCTACTGCCGTTTCGCGGCGGAGCAGTTGAGTCATTTCGACGGTGGCCTCGAAGTGCTGCTCGCCGAGACCGTCCTCGGCTGGGGTGCCCGCCGCTATCTCGACTCACGGCCGGGCCGCGCGACGCCCGGGACCGCCGCCCGTGCCGTCCGCCGCCCGATGGGCCGCCACCGCCCCACCCCGGACGGCCTCTTCGCCTTCCCGCGCAGACACCCCAAGGCCGCGGTCGTGGGCGTGGGGCTGACCTCTCTCGCGCTGCTCGCGACCGTCCTCGTCTCCAAGGGCTGGACCCAGGGCAACAACCCCGACCCACAGGCCACCTGGGGTGCGCCCAGCGGCAGTTCGTCCCACCAGAGCCCGGTCGCCGCGCCCTCGTCGGCGGGCGCCGAGTCGCCTGCCGGTGCCGTCGGCGCGGGAGTCGTCCAACAGGGCGTGCTGCGCGCCCTCGCGTCCGGGCTGTGCCTCGACGTGGCCGGCGGGCGGGTGCGGAACGGGGCCGCCGTCACCCTGGCCGCGTGCTCCGGCTCCGGGGCGCAGCAGTGGTCGTACGACCAGGACGGTCTGCTGCGCAGCCTCGACGATCCCGGACTCTGCCTCGCCGCCGACACCGACAGGCGCACGGTCACGCTGGCCGGGTGCCTGGTGCACCCCGGCGACGTGCACTACGACCTGACGGTCCGCGGCGAGTTGCTGCTCCGCTGGACCCAGGGGCTGGCCGTCGCGCCCGAGAGCGGGAGGAAGGGGGCGCGGATCGTGCTGGCGGGACGGGACGGGTCCACCGGGCAGCGCTGGGCGCTCGGATCGGCCGCCGATGAGGGGGCCGAAAGCGGCGAACCTGCGGACGGAGGCGGAGGGGAGCCGGAGGGAAGGGGCGACGCGCCCCGGGATGGTGCTCCGACGACACCTGAGGGTGACGACGTGCCGCAGCCGCCCCCAGCGGACGTTCCCCAGCAGGACCAACCGCAGAACGCGCCCCGCGCCGTGCAGGTCGGCTGCTGCCGGGGTCCCGCGCCGGAGCCCGAGCCCACGCCCGTACCGGCCGTCGATCCCGTGCAGCCGGTGGTGACGGTCGTCGGGGACGTCGTGAACACTGTCACCGATGTCATCGCCGGGCTCGTTCCGGCCCGGCATTGATTTGGAGGTAAGGTAAGCCTAACTTTACCTAGGGGGTCTCGTATGGCAGACACCGCAAGCGCCCCGGCGCCCGCACGGACGCTCGCCCGGGTGCGGCTCGGCGCCGGTGGGCCGCTTGCCCGGCTGCGGGTGGCGGACGGCAGGATCACCCATGTCGTCCCCGAGGCGGGCGCGGACACGGACGCCGGGGCCGGCGGTGAACCCGTCCTCGATCTCGAAGGGCGGGTCCTGCTGCCCGGCCTCTGGGACGCCCACGTCCACCTCGCGGAATGGGCGAGTGCCCGGCACCGGCTGGACCTGGCCGGCACCGCCTCCGCCCGCGAGGTGGCCGACCTCGTCCGGGCGCGTGCCGGGGCGGCCGACGGCACGGTGCTCCACGGCTACGGGTTCCGCGACGGCCTGTGGCCCGACGCCCCGCACAAAGCGCTGCTCGACGCGGTGCTGCCGGACCGGCCGGTCGCCCTGGTCAGCGCCGATCTCCATGCCGCGTGGTTCAACTCCGCCTGCCTCGCCCTCGTCGGCCGCGCCGACCACCCCACCGGCCTGATCAGGGAACACGAGGCCCACGAAGCCCTCGCCACGCTCCCCGCGACCCCGGCGGAGGTGCTCGACGACTGGATCGAGGAGGCCTGCCGAGCCGCTGCCGCACGCGGGGTCACCGGTGTCATCGACTTCCAGTTCGGCGACACGGTCGCGGACTGGGAACGCCGCTCGGCCCGATTCCGGCCCGCCGTACGTGTGTTGGCGGCGGTGTATCCGAGCTACCTGGACGCCGCGATCAAGCGCGGGCTGCGCACGGGCGACGAGATCGGCTCCCTGGTCGGGGTGGGCCCGCTGAAACTCTTCACGGACGGCTCGCTCAACACCCGCACCGCCCTGTGCCGCGACCCCTACCCCGGCCTGGAAGGCACGGACGGCGCCCACGGCATCGAGGAGACGGCCCCCGACGAGCTCGTACGGCTCATGCGGCGCGCCGCCGCGCACGGCATCGAACCCGCGGTGCACGCCATCGGCGACCGCGCCAACACCGTTGCCCTGGACGCCTTCGAGGCGGTGCGCTGCCGCGGCCGGATCGAGCACGCGCAGCTGCTGCGCCCCGAAGACCTCCCGAGATTCGCCGAGTTGGGAGTGACCGCGGGCGTCCAGCCCCGGCACGCGACGGACGACCGCGACGTGGCGGACCGGCACTGGGCCGGACGGACCGAACGCGCCTTCGCCTACGGTGACCTGCTCGCCGCCGGCGCACGGCTGGAGTTCGGCTCGGACGCCCCGGTCTCGCCGCTCGACCCCTGGCTCGCCGTCGCCTCGGCCGTCAGCCGCACCGACGACGAACGCCCCGCCTGGCATCCGGAGCAACGCCTTTCCGTCCCGGACGCGTTGGTCGCCGCGGCCCGCGGCCGCCGGCTCATCAGGGTCGGGGACCCGGCCGACCTGGTGGTCGTGGACACGGACCCGCTGGACGCCGATCCGGACACCCTGCGCGCGATGCCCGTGCACGCCACGATGACGAACGGCCGCTGGACCCATGGCCCTTACTGAGCCGGTCCCGTCTCCTGACTTCCCCATGACGTCCGACGACCGGTGAGAGGCCGACGCGCATGCCGTCATCAGACATGATCCCGTACGACATGCCCGGCCCCGCCGCGCTGCCCCCGGACCGCACCGGCTGGTCCGTCGACGCGCGCCGCGCCGCCCTCGTCGTCCTGAACGTCCAGAACCACTTCCTGCACGTGCTGCGCGAGTCCTCCGCGCCGGTCGGTCAACTCCTCACCGGAGTAGGCCTGTTGGCGGAGTTGGCGCGGGCCGCGGGCATCCCCGTGCTGTACACCCTCAAGACCGCCGAGCGCGAACCGGACGGGCGCGAGACCAGTTTCGGGCATCCCCGGCTGCCCGGCGGCGAGGACTCCCGGGACGTCGTGGACGCGATCCGGCCGCAGGTCGGCGACAGCGTGCTGGTGGCCAAGCGGTTCAGCGCCTTCGCCGGCACCCGACTGCGGCGCAGGCTCACGGAGTTGGGGCGTGACCAGCCGGTGATCGTCGGTGTGTTCGCGCGTACGCAGGTGCTGCTGACCGCCGCCGATGCGTGGATGCAGGACATGGAGCCGTTCGTCGTCGCGGACGCGGTGGCCGACCGGGCGCACGAGGACCACCGGATGGCCGTGGACTGGATCGCGGCGACCTGCGGAGCCGTGCGGACGGTGCGCGGCGTTGTGGACGTGTTCGGTGAGCCGGTGTCCCAACGCCCTTGACTGTGTGGCGAGTTGACAGGTCGCAGGCAGAGACCCCGGGCCCGGAAGGGACCGTACCCTCCGGGCCCGGGGAGTCGTGGGGTGTCAGACGGCTACTGCCTTCGTCGCCCGTACCGAGCGGTGGATCTCCTCCGCCCGGACCGCGACCGTCGACAGCAGGGTGCTGGTCAGCCCGTGGGTGTGCTCGGTGCCGCCCTGGAGGTAGAGGCCGGCGGTCACCTCCGGGACGGTCTCGACCCGGTGGTCCCGGTCCACGCGGATCTCGTCGCCGTCGTCCCTGAGGCAGAGCTTGGCCGCCTCGCCGAGCAGTGAACCCAGGCCGCGGGACCGGTAACCGGTGGCGAGCACCAGTACGTCGGCGGACAGCACCTGCTTCTCGCCGGTGGGCAGGAACTCCACGGCGACGTCGAGACCGCCGTCCGCCCCGGCGTCCACGGCGCGGACCCGCGAGACGTTCAGGAAGCGCAGCCGCTCGCGTCCCGCCACCTTCTCCCGGTACGCGGTGGCGTACAGGGCCTCGATCAAGTCCATGTCGACCACGGAGTAGTTGGTGGACCGGTGGTAGTCGAGCAGCGACTGCTTGACCTCGGAGGGCGCCGAGAAGTAGACGTCCACCGCCTCCGGGTCGAAGATGCGGTTCGCGAACGGGCTGTCGTCGGCCGGGGTGTAGCCGTACTTGGCGAACACCGAGCACACCTCGGCGTCCGGGAAGGTGCGGTGCAGATAGTCCACCGCCTCGGCGGCGCTCTGGCCCGCGCCGAGCACCACGGCCCGCCGCACCGGCCGTCCCGCTTCGGCCAGTTCGGTCGCGCGGGGGATCAACTCGCTGTTGTGCCAGAGCCGTTCGCCCAGTTCGAGACCCGGCGGCACATGCGGTTCGAGACCCATGGCCACGCTGATGTTGCGGGCCCGGCGGGTCACCGTCGCGCCGTTCCCGGCGGGGTCCCGGCTGGTGACGTCGAAGAAGGCCACCTCGCCGTCGTCGCCGCGCACCGGGTCGACGGAGACGACCTCGCTGCCGTAGGAGACCAGGTGGGAGACCCGCTCGGCCGCCCACTCGAAGTACTCGTGGAACTCCACGCGCAGCGGGAAGAGGGTCTTCTGGTTCAGGAAGTCGATCAGTCTGCCCTGCTCGCGCAGGAAGCAGAGGAAGCTGTAGTCGCTGGTCGGATTCCGCAGCGTGACCAGGTCCTTGAGGAACGACACCTGCATCGTGGCGTCGTCGATGAGCATGCCCCGGTGCCAGCCGAACCGCGGCTGCCGTTCCAGGAACAGGGCATTGAGACGGCTGTCTGCCGGAAGGCTCCTGTTGTGCTCCTCAACCGCTATGGACAGAGCGAGATTTGACGGACCGAATCCGATTCCGAGTATGTCGTGGACCACTTCGGAATCCAGTAGCGGTGACTTCACCGTGGCATCGCCTCCCTCAGGCAGCCCAATGCTAGATAAGGTAAGGCTTACCTTGCAATGAGTCGTTGAAGGGAAGGACCGTCATGCGGGTCGTCATGCTCGGCTATCAGACCTGGGGTCACCGCACGCTTCAGGCGCTGCTGGACTCCGACCACGAGGTCGTCCTCGTGGTCACGCACCCGAAAAGTGAGCATGCCTACGAGAAGATCTGGGACGACAACGTCGCCGAACTCGCCGAGAAGAACGACGTCCCCGTCCTGCTGCGCAACCGCCCCGACGACACCGAACTCCTCGACGCCGTACGGGAAGCACGGCCGGACATCATCGTCGCCAACAACTGGCGGACCTGGCTGCCGCCCGAGCTGTTCGACCTCCCGCCGCACGGCACCCTCAACGTCCACGACTCGCTGCTGCCGTCGTACGCCGGGTTCTCCCCGATCATCTGGGCGCTCCTGAACGACGAGCCGCGCGTCGGCGTCACCGCGCACCGCATGAACGGCGAACTCGACGCGGGGGACATCCTGATCCAGCGCTCGGTCCCGGTCGGCCCCACCGACACCGCGACCGACCTGTTCCACCGCACCGTCGACCTCATCTCGCCCATCGTGCGCGAGTCGCTCGACCTGATCGCCTCCGGCCGCGACGCCGGCCAGTGGGTGCCGCAGGACCGCGCCCGCGCCAGCTTCTTCCACAAGCGGTCGGCGGAGGACAGCCGTATCGACTGGAGCTGGCCCGCGGAGCGCCTGGAGCGCCTCGTACGCGCCCAGTCGGACCCGTACCCGAACGCCTACGCCTTCCATCGCGGCCAGCGGCTCAGGATCGTCTCGGCGGCCGTCTCGGAGGGGCGCTACGGCGGCACCCCGGGCCGGATCTTCATCCGCGAGGGCGACGGAGTGGTCATAGTGGCGGGCCCGGAGGCCCATACCGGGCAGGGCCGTGGGCTGTTGGTGCGCCGGCTGCGCACGGACGACGGCGCCGAGTACGCGGCCGGCGACTACTTCCGCACGATGGGCGGGTACTTGACGTCCCGGCCCTGAGCCGACGAGCCTCCGCCGGTCGGCGTGTCGGGCCGGGCGGGGTGGGGGTTCAAAAAAGTGTGTCACTTCTCGCGGGAAGTGACACACTTTTTTGAAGTGGGTGCCGGACCCTCACCGGGTCGAAACGGCGTCCTCGGTCCGGGAGCTGCCGTCGTGGTGGTGCCGCCCCAGCGGGATCACCATCGGGGTGCCGCTGACCGGGTCGGGGGTGATCCGGCAGCGCAGGTCGAAGACGTCCTCGACGGTGGCCTCGGTGACGACGTCGGCCGGAGCGCCCTCGGCGACGATACGGCCGCCCTTCATGGCGATGACGTGATCGGCGTACCGGCAGGCCTGGTTGAGGTCGTGCAGGACCATCACGACCGTGCGGCCCTCGCGCCGGTTGAGGTCCGTGATCAGGTCGAGTACGTCGATCTGGTGGGCGAGGTCGAGATAGGTGGTCGGCTCGTCGAGCAGCAGGACCGGGGTGCCCTGGGCAACTGCCATGGCTATCCAGGCGCGTTGCCGCTGGCCGCCGGAGAGTTCGTCCACCGCACGGTCGGCGAGCTCCGTCAGATTGGTCGCCTCGAGGGCCGCGTGCACGGCCTCCTCGTCCGCGGCCGACCACTGCCGCCACCAGGTCTGGTGCGGGGACCGGCCCCGGCCCACCAGATCGAGGACGGTCAACCCCTCCGGTGCCACCGGCGTCTGCGGCAAAATGCCGAGTTTCCGGGCGAGTTCGCGCGTCGGCACGGAACGCAGCGCGACGCCGTCCAGCTCCACCACGCCCTGGCGCGGGGCCAGCAGCCGGGCGAGCGCCCGCAACAGGGTCGATTTCCCACAGGCGTTGGCCCCGACGATGGCCGTGATCCGGCCGGTCGGCACGGTGAGGTCCAGATTCTCGACCACCGCCCGCCCGTCGTAGGCGAGATGAAGATCACGTGCCCGCAACTCGGGCCCGGAGGCAGGTGATTCGGGGCTCCGCGGGACTTCGGTTCCGGAGCCGGGTGATGCGGGCGTTCGCAGGGCTTCGGTTCCGGAGGTGGGTGATGAGGGTGCCCGCAGGGCCTCGGTCCCTGTGGCGGGTGAATCGGGCGTCCGCAGCGTCTCGGTCCCCGTGGCGGGTGTTCCGGACGTCCGCGGGGCGCGCGGGTCAGTGGTCGACATGCGATCAGCCTCCAGAGCCCGCGCGGTTGACGCGGATGAGCAGCCACAGCAGGACCGGCGCGCCCAGGGCGCCGGTGACGATACCGACCGGCAGTTCCGTCCCGGGGATCGCCTCGCGGGCGAGGAGGTCCGAGCCGAGGACGACGAACGCGCCGGTGAGACCGGAGACCAGCGGGGGCGGTGACGACGTGCCCGCCAGCCGCTGGGCGATCTGCGGACAGGCCAGCGCGACGAACGCCACCGGACCGGCCGCCGCCGTCCCGAACGCGACCAGGCCCACCCCGGCCAACAGCAGTGCCAGCCGCACGACTTGGACGGGGGTGCCGAGCCCGGCGGCCACGTCGTCGCCGAGCATCAGCGTGCGCATCCAGCGCCCCATGCCCAGCGTGACCGGCAGCAGCACGGCCAGGGCGACGGCCAGGGAGTCCACCTGCCCCCAGGTCCGGCCGTTGAGGTTGCCGACCAGCCAGCCGAGGGCGGCCTCCGCCTCGAACCGATTGCCGCGCGCCACAAGGAAGTTGGTAGCGCTGGAGCAGATCCAGGACACCCCGATGCCGACGAGGATGATGCGGTACCCGGTGGCCCCGCCCTTCCATGCCAGCGCGTACACGAGCAGCGCGGTCACCAGCGCCCCGAGCAACCCCAGTGTCGACAGCCCGAGTCCACAGGTCCAGCCCAGAACCACCGCCGCCACGACGGCGGTTCCGGCGCCCTCGGTGAGCCCGATCATGTCGGGGCTGGCCAGCGGATTGCGGGTCATCGTCTGGAACACGGCCCCGGAGACCCCGAACGCGACCCCGACCAGCAGCCCGACCAGCGCGCGCGGCAGCCGCAGATCCTGTACGACGATGACCGTGCCCGCGTCGCCCGAACCCCACAGCGCCCGGACGACGTCGGTGAACGCGACCGGGTAGTCGCCGATCGTCAGACCCCAGCAGAACAGCAGGAACGCGCCGAACGCGACCCCGACTCCCGTAAGGAGCAGGCGCGGACGCAGTACGCCGGACACCGGGGGGAACGTGAGCCGGAACGGCCTGTTGCTCAGGACGGCTGGTGGTGCGGACACGCTCATACCTCCGCGAGCTTCCGGCGGCGGACCAGGACGATGAAGAACGGGCCGCCGAGGAAGGCGACGAGGACACCGGCCTGGATCTCGGTCGGGCGGTCCACCATCCGGCCCAGGATGTCGGCGGACAGCAGCAGCACGGGCGCGAGCGCGGCCGACAGCGGCAGCAGCCACCGGTAGTCGGGGCCGATGCCGACCCACTGGGCCAGGACCCGGGCGATGTGCGGGACGACCAGACCGAGGAAGACCACGGGACCGATGACGGCGACGGACGCGCCGGTCAACAGCACGACCGCGGTGACCCCTTGGAGCCGTACCAGACCCAGCCGCCGCCCCAGGGAGGCGGCCACGTCGTCGCCCAGGGCCATGCTGTTGAGGGCGGGCGCGCAGGACAGCGCCAGTACGGCGCCGACGGCGAGGAAGGGCAGGACGCGTACCAGATCGCCGGAATCCTGGTCGGCCAGGGTGCCGGCCGACCAGAAGCGGTAGCGGTCCAGCGCGTCCTGGTCGGTGAGCACGATGGCGCTGGTGAACGACTGGAGCAGCGAGGTGACGGCGACTCCGGCGAGCGCCAGTTTGACCGGCGTCGCCCCGGACCGGCCCAGTCGCCCCAGGAAGAAGACCACGACACTCGCGACCAGCGCCCCGCCGAACGCGAACCACACATAGCCGTACAGCGAGGTGGCCCCGAGCACCCCGACCGCCAGGACGATCGCGAAGGACGCGCCCGCGCTCACCCCGAGGATCCCCGGGTCCGCGAGCGGATTGCGGGTCAGGGCCTGCATCAGCGCGCCGGACAGGCCGAGCGCGGCGCCCGTCGTCAGACCGAGCAGGGTGCGCGGCACGCGTACCGACCAGATGACGTTGTCGATCAGCCGGCTGGGCGGATGGCCCAGAACCGAGCGCACGACCTGGTCGAGCGGAACGCTGAGCGCGCCCAGTGCGACGGACAGCAGGGACAGCAGAACGAGGAGGGCGACGACGAGGGTCACCAGCACCGTGGTGCGAAGCCTTCTGCCTGAAGCCACGTGCCGGTCTCCATGTCGTCGTCCCGGGTGTCACCGGACAGCCCGTCAGCAGATTAGGTGAGCATAACCTCAGTAGCTGTGACGTGGACCCGTGGTTCCCGGGAAGGTCTATCAAGTAAGGCAATGCTTACCTTACTATTCGAGCGGTCGCGGCTCCGCTGAGCCGTTCCGCACGCATTGGGAGGCACGGGCAGCTGTGGCGGGCAACACGCTTTCTTCCGCAGGGTCAACGGCGACGAACGAGTTCTGGCGACGGCGCTTCGCGTCACCGGTACCGGAGACGGCGCTGCCGCTGGACTTCCCCCGTCCGCCACGCCAGGACGGCCCGGTGTCCCGCGCGCGCCGCACGGCCGCATTCGACACCACGGCCGACGCGGCCACCCAACTCGCCGCCTTCGCCGCCCTGTTGCACCGCTACAGCGGCACGACGGCCACCGAGACGGTGGTCGCCCACGAGGGCCTCCCGCTGCGCGTCACGATCGACGGCGACATCCCGTTCGCTCAACTCCGCGATCAGATCGAGGCCGTACGCGCGGAGGCCGCCGCCCACCCCCTGCCGACGGCCGATCTGCTACGACTCCTCGCACCCGAACCCTTCCGCGGCGGCGGCCTGTTGTGCGCCACGGGCTTCGGCGCCGACCCCTGGCACGAGAGCGGCCCGCTGGACCTGGCCCTCGCGGTGACCGACGGGGAACTGTCGGCGGACTACCGCACGGACGTCCTCGCGCCCGCGACCGTCGACCTGATCCTCGGCCACTACGGCACGCTCCTCGCCGACGCCCTCGCCCGCCCGGGCGCCCCGGTCGCCGACCTCGAACTCCTCGGCGCCGACGACCGGCAGCGCATCCTGCACGGCTGGAACAACACCGCGCACGACGTGCCCGCGCTCACCTGGCCGCGTATGTTCGCCGACCAGGTCGCATCCCGCCCGCACGAGATCGCCCTCATCCACGAGGACGTCCGCCTCACCTACGCCGAACTCGACGCCCGGGCAGCCCAGTTGGCGCACGCGCTGGTGGCCAGGGGCGCCGGACCCGAGCGGGTCGTCGCGCTCGCCGTACCGCGCTCCGCCGACATGATCGTGGCCGAGGTCGCCGTCCTGAAGGCGGGCGCCGCCTATCTGCCCGTCGACACGGACTACCCGGCCGACCGCATCGCGTACATGCTCGCCGACGCCCGCCCGGTCTGCCTCGTCACCACCGCCGAGATCGCCCCCGACCTCCCGCCGGGCCTCGACCCGCTGGTGCTGGACGCCCCGGAAACGGTCGCCGAACTGGCCGCCCACCCCGCCCAAGGCCCCTCCACCGCCGACGAGTTGACCACCGCGCACGCCGCCTACGTCATCTACACCTCCGGCTCCACCGGCCGCCCCAAGGGCACCGTCCTGTCCCACGCGGGTGTCGCGAAACTGGTCGCGACCCAGCAGGAACGATTCGGAATCGGCCCGCACAGCCGGGTCCTCCAGTTCGCCTCGCCCAGCTTCGACGTCGCCTTCTGGGACCTGTGCCTCGGCCTGCTCTCCGGCGGCCGTCTCGTCGTCGTCCCCGCCGACCGCCGCGTCCCCGGCGCCCCCCTCGCGGACTACGCCGACGAGCACGGCATCACCTTCATGATCCTCCCGCCGGCATTGCTCGCCGCCATGCCGGAGGACGTCCGACTCCCGCCCACAGCAACCCTGCTGGCGGGAACCGAACGCGTCTCGCCCGAGCTGGTCGGCCGCTACGCGCGCGGCCGGATGATGTTCAACGCCTATGGCCCGACCGAGGCCACCACCAACTCCACCCTCGGCCTCTGCGACCCCGACACCCCGGCCGGCACCATCGTGCCCATCGGCATCCCCGACCCCGGCACCCGCGCCTACGTCCTCGACGACCGGCTGCGCCCGGTCCCCGCCGGGGTCACGGGAGAGCTCTACCTCGCGGGCGACGGTCTCGCGCGCGGCTACCTCGGCCGCCCCGCCCTCACCGCCGAACGCTTCGTCGCCGACCCCTTCGGCACACCCGGCGAACGCCTCTACCGCACGGGCGACTTGGTGCGCTGGAAGACCGACGGCCGACTGGAGTTCCACGGCCGCGTAGACACCCAGGTAAAGATCCGCGGCTTCCGTATCGAGCCCGGCGAGATCGAGTCCGTCCTGCGCTCCCACCCGGCCGTCGACCAGGCCGCCGTGGTCGTCCGCGAGGACCGCCCCGGCGAACGCCGCCTCGCCGCCTACGTCGTGCCCTCGCTGGACGCCGAGGCGACCCCCGACGAGGGCGTCGCCGACTGGAAGGACCTGCACGAACTCCTGTACTCCGCCGCCGGATCGGACGGTTTCGAGGAGAACTTCGCGGGCTGGAACAGCATGTACGACGGCCTCCCCATCCCCCTCGCCGACATGCGCGAGTGGCGCGAGGCCACCCTCGACCGCATCCGCGAGCTGCGGCCCCGCCGCATCCTGGAGATCGGCGTCGGCTCCGGCCTGCTGCTGTCCCGGCTCGCCCCCGACTGCGCCGAGTACTGGGGCACCGACCTGTCCGAGGAGGCCGTACGCGCCCTGGACGCCCAGGTGTCCGCGATCCCCGAACTCGCCGACCGCGTCACCCTGTTGGCCCGCCCCGCGCACGACCTCGCCGGACTGCCCGAGGGCCACTTCGACACGATCGTCGTCAACTCCGTCATCCAGTACTTCCCCGGCGGCGACTACCTCACCGACGTCCTCCGCAACGCCGCCGAACTGCTCGCCCCCGGCGGCGCGGTCTTCGTCGGCGACGTCCGCAACCTGCGCCTGCTCCGCACCCTGAGCGCCGCCGTCGAAAGCGGACGCGCACGAGAGGAGGCCGACGACGACAAGGAAGCCCTGCGCGCCGCCGTGGACCGGGCCGTCGCCTGGGAGGGCGAACTCCTCGTAGACCCCGACTACTTCACCACTCTCGACGGCCTCACCGCCGACATCCGCGTCAAGCGCGGCACCCACCACAACGAACTCACCCGCTACCGCTACGACGTTGTGCTGCGCGCCCGGTCGGACGCGCCCGAGGAGACCCCCGACTCGCCCTGGCCCGCGCTCGGTTCGGTGCAGGCGCTGGACGCACTGCTCGCCGGCCGTCCGCCCCGCTCGCGCGTCACCGGCATCCCCAACTCCCGCCTCGCCGACGACCTCGCCGCGCTCGACGCCCTCGCCGACAGCAGCAGGCCGGCCGCCGGACCGTACGGTGTGGACCCCGAGACCCTGTACGGGATCGCCGCCCGGCACGGCTACGAGCTGGCGCTCACCTGGAACGGGGACGCCGAGGACGGCAGCCTGGACGCCGTGTTCGCCCTCGACACGGAGGCGCAGGCGCCGTACCGCCCCGGGAGCGGCCACCCGCTCACCAACCGCCCCGCCCCCTTCCGCAACGTCAACGCCCTGATGTCGACCCTGCGGACGCACGCCACCGAGTACCTGCCCGACTACATGGTCCCGGCCGCCTTCGTCCCGCTGGACCGGCTGCCCGTCACCCCCAGCGGCAAGCTCGACGCCGCCGCACTGCCGGTCCCGGACCTCACAAGGCGACTCAGCGCGAGCCGCACGCCCGAGACACCGCGCGAACAACTCCTGTGCGACCTCTACGCCAAGGCCCTCAAGGTCCCCTCGGTCGGCGTGGACGACGACTTCTTCGCGCTCGGCGGTGACAGCATCGTCGCCGTCCAACTCCTCATCCTGGCCCGCCGGGCAGGCCTCGAACTCACCCCGCGAGACGTGTTCCGCCACCGCACGGTCGCCGAACTCGCCACGGTCGCCCGCACCGGCACGGCCGATCTCATGGAAGAAGACCCGTGGCAGACGCTGAGCGAGGACGAACTCGCCTCGCTCCAGGGCGAGTTCCCCGTCACCGTCCAAGAGGCGCTGCCGCTCGGTTTGCTCCAGGAGGGCTTCTTCTTCCACGCCCTCGTGGACGGCGCCGAACACGACGCCTATGTCGTGCAGCAGGTCGTCGAACTGTCCGGCCCGGTCGACGGCACCCTGCTGCGCACGGCCGCACAGCGACTTGTCGACCGGCACGCCCCGCTGCGCGCCTGCTTCCGCCAGACGCCCGACGGCCGCCCGGTCCAGCTGATCGCCTCCGGCCTCGAACTGCCCTGGCACGAAGTCGACCTGTCCGCGCAGGACGACCCCACGGTCCGCAACGCCCTCGCCGAGGCCGTCGCCGCCGACGAACGCGCCCACCGCTTCGACCTCGCGCACCCGCCGCTGATCCGCTGCGCCCTCATCCGCTTCGGCGAGGACCGCAGCCGACTGGTCCTGACGTTCCATCACATCGTCGCGGACGGCTGGTCCCTGCCCGTCCTGCACCGCGAACTCCTCGCCCTCTACGGCGAGAACCCGACCCCCCTCCCCGAAGTCGCCCCCTACCGCGGCTACCTCCGCCGGATCGCCGGCGCCGACCGCGACGCGGCCCGCGCTGCCTGGCGCACCGCGCTCGCCGGAGTCGACGAACCCACCCGCCTGGTCGAGGCCCCCGCGCCCGCAGGCCCCCTCGAACCCGCCCAGATCCGCGTCGAGTTGACCGAGCGGATCACCTCACGGCTCACCGCCCGCGCCCGCGAACGCGGAGTCACCCTGGGCACACTCGTCCAGGGCGCCTGGGGCCTGCTCGTCGGCCGGATGACGGGCCGCCAGGACGTCCTGTTCGGCACCACCGTCGCCGGACGCGACGCGGCCGTCGACGGCATCGAGTCGATGATCGGCCTGTTCATCAACACCCTGCCCACCCGGCTGCGTTGGGCCCCCGGAGACACCCTGGGCGGGCTCCTCGACCGGCTCCAGGACGAGCAGAGCGGGCTCCTCGATCACCAGCACCTCGGTCTCGCCGACATCCAGCGCGCCACCGGCCACGCGGGCGACGGCGAACTCTTCGACACCCTCGTGGTGTTCGAGAACTACCCCGGCGGCGAGGGCGCCCCCGGCATCACCGACCCCACCGGCACGATCGTCGTGGCCGGACACGCCTTCCACGACGCCGTGCACTACCCCCTCGCCCTCATCGTCAAGCCCGGCCGCCGCCTCGACCTGCGCCTCAAGCACCACGCCGGGCGCCTCGACGCCGACGCCGTGCAGTCCCTCGCCGACCGGCTCACCCTCGTCCTGCACGCACTGGCCGACGACCCCGGCACCCGCGTCGCCGACCTCGACCTGCTCACCCCGGACGAGCTGGCCGCCGCCCACCCGGCGGGGGAGACCCGGCCGGTCCCGGCCACCACCCTCGCCGCCGACTTCGCCGCACAGGTCGCGAGAACTCCGGACGCGACGGCTGTCGTGTACGACGGCGCTACCCCTCTCACCTACGCCGAACTCGACGCCCGGGCAGAGGTGTTGGCCGCCCGGCTGCGGGCCAGGGGCGCGGGCCGGGAGCGGTTCGTCGCCGTCGCCGTACCCCGCTCGGCGGAGCTGATGGTGGCGCTCCTCGGCGTACTGAAGTCGGGGGCCGCCTATCTGCCCCTCGACCTTGACTACCCGGCCGAGCGCCTCGCGTACATGCTGGCCGACTCGGGCGCGACCACGGTCGTCACGACGGAACGGGACGCGGACCGGCTTCCCTCGGTCGAGGGCCTGGACGTGCTGCGGGTGGACGCGGAGGGCGAAGAAGCTCTGTTCGGCGGAGCCGAGGACCTCGCTCGCCCCGACGACCCCGCCTACCTGATCTACACCTCCGGCTCCACCGGCCGCCCCAAGGGCGTCGTCGTCACCCACCGCGCCATCGGCAACCGACTGGCCTGGATGCAGGGCGCCTACCAACTCACTGCCGAAGACCGGGTGTTGCAGAAGACGCCGTCCAGCTTCGACGTGAGCGTCTGGGAGTTCTTCTGGGCGCTGCGCGAGGGCGCCGCCGTCGTCCTCGCCGCCCCGGACGGGCACCGCGACCCCGCCTATCTGGCCCGCCTGATCCAGGCCGAGGGCATCACCACGATGCACTTCGTCCCGTCGATGCTGGAGGCCTTCCTCGCCTCCGACGAGGTCACCGCCGACCCCGCGTGGGCGAGCAGCCTGCGCCGAGTCTTCAGCAGCGGCGAGGCCCTCTCCGGTTCCGCGTCCCACCGCTGGCACGAGCTGACCGGCGTCCCGCTGCACAACCTCTACGGCCCCACCGAGGCCGCCGTCGACGTCACGTACCACCCCTACGACGGCTCGCCCGACACCACCGTGCCCATCGGCCGACCCGTGTGGAACACCGGCCTGCGCGTCCTCGACTCCTGCCTGCGCCCGGTCCCCGACGGTGTCCCCGGCGAGCTGTACCTCACAGGCGTCCAGCTGGCCCGCGGCTACCACCGGCGCCCCGCGCTCACCGCGGACCGCTTCGTCGCGGACCCCTACGCCACCGAGCCCGGCGCCCGTATGTACCGCACCGGAGACCTCGTACGCCGCCGGCCCGACGGCACGATCGACTACCTCGGCCGCACCGACCGCCAGGTCAAACTGCGCGGCAACCGCGTCGAACTCGGCGAGATCGAGGCCGAGTTGACCCGCATCCCGGCTGTGGCCCGAGGCGCGGTCGTCATCCGTGACCAGCGGCTCATCGCCTACGCGGTCGCGGCGGCCGGGGCGGACGTGGACCCCGCCGCCCTGCGCGCCGCCCTCGCCGACGCGCTGCCCGCGCCCCTGGTGCCTGAGGCGTACGTCGTCCTGGCCGACCTCCCGCTCACCCCCAGCGGCAAGCTCGACCAGGCCGCGCTGCCCGCCCCCGAGGCCGAGCGCGCCGAACGCCGTCTGCCCGCAGGGCCGTTGGAGCGTCAGCTCACCGAGATCTTCGCGGCCGTCCTCGGCATCGAGGACGCGGGCCCCGACGACGACTTCTTCCGCCTCGGCGGCGACAGCATCAGCTCCATCGGCGTCGCGAGCCGCGCTCGCGCGGCGGGCCTGGACCTGAGCCCGCGTGACGTGTTCACCCACCGCACGCCGGCCGCCCTCGCACTGGCGGCCGGCACCGCAACGGCAGTAGCCACCAACCGTGTTGAGGCATTCACCCTCACCGCCGCCGAACAGGCCCGTGTCCGCGCTGTGGCAGCCCCGGCCGAGGTCGCCGACGTCTGGCCGCTGGCCCCTCTCCAGGAAGGCCTGTTCTTCCACTCGGCGTACGACGAGGGCGCGTTGGACGTCTACACCGTCCACGAGACCTTCGACTTCGCCACCCGGCTCGACACCACCCGGCTGCGCGCCGCCGTCCGCACGCTCCTCGACCGCAACCCGGGCCTGCGCGCGGGCTTCACCAGCGACGGCCTCGACCAGCCGGTGCAGTTCATCGTCGAGGACCCGGAGATCCCCCTCGAAGAGGTGGACCTCTCCCTCCTCCCGGCAGCAGAACAGGACGTACTCCTCAGGGAGTTGACGGACGCCGAGCGCAACCGCCGCTTCGACCTTTCGGCGCCCCCGCTCTTCCGACTCCTCCTGCTCCGCCTCGGCGCGGAGCGCGGCGACCGGCTCGTCATCGGCCGTCATCTGATCCTCTGGGACGGCTGGTCGGCCTGGCTGTTCCTCGACGAGCTGTTCGCGCTCTACGAGACGGGCGGCGACGCCGACGCCCTGCCCACGCCGGGCAGTTACCGCGACTACCTGACCTGGCTGGAGGAGCAGGACGACTCGGTCGCCACGGCCGCCTGGCGCACCGCGCTGGCCGGTCTCGACGAGCCGACCCTCCTCGCGCCCACCGCCGCCGACGGCCTCGAACCGGTCATCCCCGACCAGCTCGATGCCCGCTTGCCCGCCGAACTCGGCGACCGGCTCCGAGAGTTGGCCCCGGCCCACGGTCTGACCCTCAACACGATCCTCAACGCGGCCTGGGGACTCACCCTCGCCTCCGCGACCGGCCGCGCCGACGTCGTGTTCGGCACCACCGTCGCGGGGCGCCCCAGCGAGGTCCCGGACGTCGGCAACATCATCGGGCTGTTCCTCAACACCGTCCCGACCCGTATCGCCCTCGATCCCGCCGAACCGGTCCTCGACCTGCTCCGCCGAGTCCAGGGCGAACGCCTCGACCTGATGCCGTACGAGCACCTCAGCCTCGGTGTCCTCCAGGCCGAGACCGGCCACCGCAAGCTCTTCGACACGCTGTTCGTGCTGCGCAACAACGACACCCAGGAACGGCTCGCCGACCTCAAGACCCGGCACGGTGCCACGGCCGTCGCCAACGTCGACGCCACGCACTACCCGGCCAACCTCGTCATCACCCCCGGCCGCGAGATCGCCGTCACGCTCACCCACCGCCCCGACCTCGTCCCAACTGCCCAGGCGCAAGCGCTCCTCGACCGCTTCGCGCTGCTCGTCGACCGCCTCACCGCCGACCTCACGGCACCGGTCGGCTCCCTCGACGCCCTCCTTCCCGCCGAAGTCGAGGCGCTACGACGGGAGTCGGCGGCCAGCCGTGTCCCCGACCCCGAGGACACCATCGCCGACCTGCTGGCCGCACAGGCCGAACGCACCCCGGACGAGCGGGCCCTGGTCTTCGGCGAGCGCAGCATGACGTACGCCGAACTCGACGCGGCCGTCAACCGGATGGCCCGGCTGCTGATCGACCGGGGCGCGGGCCCCGAGCAGGTCGTCGCCCTCGGCCTCCCGCGCTCCCTCGACATGGTGGTCGCCCTCTTCGCGGTCCTGCGCACCGGAGCGGCCTACCTGCCCCTGGAGTTGGACCACCCGGCCGACCGCCTCTCCCTGATGCTGGCCGACGCCCGCCCGCTCCTCCTGCTCAGCACCACGGCCGTATCGGCCACGCTGGACGGCGAGATGGCGCGCGTCCTGCTCGACGACCCCTCAGTCAAGGGGGAGTTGGCCGATCAACCGGACACCCCTGTCCGCCGCCGCTTCAGCCTCGAACACCCCGCCTACGTCATCTACACCTCCGGCTCGACCGGCCGCCCCAAGGGCGTCGTCACCCCCTACCGGGGTTTGACGAACATGCAGTTGAACCACCAGAAGGAGATCTTCGAGCCCGCCATCGCCTCGGCCGGCGGCCGACGGCTGCGCATCGCGCACACCGTGTCCTTCGCCTTCGACATGTCGTGGGAGGAACTGCTCTGGCTGGTCGAGGGCCACGAAGTCCACGTCTGCGACGAGGAGTTGAGGCGCGACGCGGAGGCGCTGGTCGCCTACTGCGAGCGGCACCGCGTCGACGTCGTCAACGTCACGCCCACGTATGCGCGGCTGTTGATCGAGCAGGGCCTGCTGGAAGGCCACGTCCCGCCGCTCGTCCTCCTCGGCGGCGAGGCCGTCCCCGAGACCGTGTGGACGGCACTCCGCGACACCGAGGGCACGTACGGCTACAACCTTTACGGGCCGACCGAGTACACCATCAACACCCTCGGCGGCGGCACCCTCGACAGCGACACACCCACCGTCGGCAAGCCCATCCGCGGCACCCGCGCCCACATCCTCGACGCCTGGCTGCGCCCGGTGCCGGACGGTGTCCCCGGCGAGCTGTACATCTCCGGAATCGGCCTGGCCCGCGGCTACTTGGACCGGCCCGCGCTGACCTCCGAGCGCTTCGTCGCCGACCCGTTCGGCGAGCCCGGCGAGCGCATGTACCGCACCGGTGACCTGGTCCGCCGGGGCCCCGACGGCAATCTCGACTTCCTAGGCCGCACCGACGACCAGGTCAAGATCCGCGGCTACCGCATCGAGCCCGGCGAGATCGAGACCGCCCTCAGCCGCCACCCGCTGGTCTCCCAGGCCGCCGTGGTCGTCCGCGACGAACGCCTCGTGGGCTACGTCGTGCCGTCCGGCGCCGACCCGTCCGAGCGCACCGCGGCCGAGGCCGCGCAGGTGGGGGAGTGGCAGGAGATCTACTCCGACGAGTACGAGGAGATCGGCACCGCCGTCTTCACGGAGCAGTACGACGGCTGGGACAGCTCCTACGACGGCCGGCCCATCCCCTTCGAGGAGATGCACGAGTGGCGCGAGGCCACCCTCGCCCGCATCGGTGCCCTCAAGCCCCGCCGCATCCTCGAAGTCGGCGTCGGATCAGGCCTGTTGCTCTCCCGCCTCGCCCCGGAGGCGGAGGCCTACTGGGCGACCGACTTCGCCGCCCCCGTCATCCGCAAGATAGGCGAGGAGGTGCGGCGCGACCCCGACCTCGCCGCCAAGGTCGAACTCCGCTGCCGCCCCGCCGAGGACCTGAGCGGCCTGCCGTTCGGCTACTTCGACACGATCGTCATCAACTCCGTCATCCAGTACTTCCCGAGCATCGACCACCTCAGCACCGTCATACACGGCCTGATGGACCTGCTCGCGCCCGGTGGCGCCCTGTTCGTCGGCGACGTCCGCAACCTGCGGCTCGCCGGCACCTTCCACACCGAGATCCAGCGCGCCCGGGGTACCGCCGAGGCGGACCTGGAGCGGGCGGTGGAACGCGGCCTGCGCCTGGAGAAGGAACTCCTCGTGGACCCCGACTACTTCACCACCCTCGGCTACGGCGTCGACCTGCGCACCAAGCGAGCCGAGCACCACAACGAACTGTCCCGGCACCGCTACGACGTCGTCCTCTACGCCGACGACCCGGACCTACACCTGGACGCCATCCCGTCCGTCGACTGGGCCACCGGCAACACCATCGGCGAACTCCTGCGCGGCGACTGGTCGTCGGCCGAGGCGATCGGTGAACTCCTGGACGGCAACTGGTCGGCGACGGGGGTGGCTGGTGAACGCCCGCGCGGCGAACGCCCCGAGGCCCTCCGCTTCACCGGCATCCCCGACGGCCGTACGACCGGGACGGGCGTCGACCCCGAGCACCTGCACGAGCTGGGCACGGCGGCCGGATACCGCGTGCTGACGACCTGGTCCGAGCGGCAGGGTACGTACGACGCCGTATTCCTGAAGGCGTCCGAACTCCGCCTGACCGGCGGCCTGTTCAAGCCCGGCGGCGGCACCCACCCCTACGCCAACGACCCCACCGCCGCCCGCGAGGCGAGCGCGCTCGTACGTCGGCTGCGTGAGGACCTGGGCCGCGAACTGCCCGACTACATGGTCCCGTCGGCCTTCGTCACTGTCGACGGCCTGCCCATGAACGCCAACGGCAAGCTCGATGTCCGGGCCCTGCCCGACGCCGAACCGGCCGTCGCCCTCGGCGGCGGACGCGGCCCGCGCACCCCGCAGGAAGAGGTGCTCTGCCGCCTGTTCGCCGAGGTGCTGGGCCTGCCCGAGGTCGGCGCCGAGGACAACTTCTTCGACCTGGGCGGCCATTCACTCCTCGCCACCCGGCTGGTCAGCCGCGCCCGTACCGAACTCGGCGCCGAACTCGCCATCCGCGACCTCTTCGAGGCCCCGACTCCCGCCCTGCTCGCGGGCCGTGCGGACGCGGCGAGCCCGGCCCGTCCGGCGGTCACCCCGGTCACCGAGCGGCCCGACCGCGTCCCGCTGTCGGCCGCCCAGCGACGGCTGCTGCTCGTCGAGGAGATCACCGGCAGCGGCGTCGCCTACAACTTCCCGCTGGTCTTCCGACTGCGCGGCGACCTCGACACCGAGGCCCTGGCCGCCGCCCTGCGGGACGTCGCCGGCCGGCACGAGGCGCTGCGGACGGTGTTCCCGGCACACGAGGGAGAGCCGTACCAGCGGATCGTCCCGGCCGAAGAGGCGGCCCCCGTCTGCTCGGTCGTCGACTGCGCCGAGGACGAACTGCCCGCGCTGATCGAGTCCGCCCAGCGCCGCCCCTTCGACCTCACCACCGAACTCCCGTTGCGTTGTGAGGTGTTCAGGCTCGGCCCGGACGAGCGTGTGGTGGCCGTCGTCCTGCACCACATCACCACCGACGAGTGGTCCGACCGCCCCTTCCTCGCCGATCTCGACACCGCCTACGCGGCCCGCCGAGAGGGACGGGAGCCGGCGTGGGCGCCGCTGCCGGTGCAGTACGCCGACTACACGCTCTGGCAGGACGACCTCCTGGCCCGCACCGGCGAGGCCCAACTCGCCCACTGGGCCGACGCCTTGCGCGGTCTGCCCGACGAACTCGCCCTGCCCGCCGACCGACCGCGCCCGACCGAGCCGACCGGACACGGCGGCAAGGTCCGCCTCGAACTGCCCACCGCCACCGGCCACGCCCTGCGCGACCTCACGACCGCCACCGGCACCAGCATGTTCATGCTGTTCCAGGCCGCCACCGCCGCCCTGCTCAACCGGCTCGGCGCGGGCGACGACATCCCGCTCGGCGCTCCCATCGCCGGCCGCACCGACGAGGCCCTCGCCGACCTGGTGGGCTTCTTTGTCAACACGCTGGTGCTGCGCACCGATGTGTCCGGCGACGAGCTGACCTTCCGCGAACTCCTGGGCCGGGTAAGGGAGTCGTCGCTCGCGGCCTTCGAGTACCAGGACCTGCCCTTCGACCGGGTGGTGGAGGCCCTCAACCCGCCGCGCGTGGCGGGCCGCAACCCGCTCTTCCAGGTCATGCTCGGCTACCACCACCGCCCCGACGGCGACCCGGACGTGCTCGGCCTCGCGACCGAGTGGTTCGACATGGACACCGGCATGGCCAAGTTCGACCTCCACTTCACGTTCGTCGACGAGACCGGCCGCGACCGGGTGGTCCTGCTCCTGGAGTACGCGACCGACCTCTTCGACGAGTCGACCGCGGAGCGCATCGCCGCCCGTATGGCCCGCCTCCTCGATCGCGCGGCGGCCGAACCCGACCGCGCGGTAAAGGACTTCGACCTCCTGGACGACACCGAACGCGCTCTGGTCCTGGGGGAGTGGAACGCCACCGAGCACCCCGTGCCGGCCACCACCCTCCCGGAACTCTTCCGCGCCCAGGTGGCCCGCACCCCCGACGCCACGGCCCTCGTCTTCGAGGGACAGCGGCTGACGTACGCGGAACTCGACGCCCGAGTCGAGCGCACGTCAAGGGTGTTGACCGCGCTCGGCGCGGGCCCCGAGGAGACCGTGGCCGTAGCCCTCCCGCGCTCACTCGACCTCGTCGTCGCCCTGCTCGCCGTCCACCGCGCCGGAGCCGCCTACCTCCCGCTCGACCCCGACTACCCGGAGGACCGACTCGCCCTCATGGTCGAGGACGCCCGCCCGGTGTACGTCATCCGCGACACCCTGCCGACCGGCCCCGAGGCCCAACTCCCCACGTCCTACGACCCGTCGAGCCCGGCGTACGTCATCTACACCTCCGGCTCCACCGGCCGCCCCAAGGGTGTCGTCGTCCCGCACGAGGGCATCGCCAACCGGCTGCTGTGGATGCAGGACGCGTACGAACTCACCGCCGCCGACCGGGTGTTGCAGAAGACGCCGTCCAGCTTCGACGTGTCGGTGTGGGAGTTCTTCTGGCCGCTGATCACCGGCGCCACCCTGGTCGTCGCCCGCCCCGAGGGCCACCGCGACCCGGCCTACCTGGCCCGGCTGATCCGCGAACAAGGTGTCACCACGGCCCACTTCGTGCCCTCCATGCTCCAGCTCTTCCTGGAGGAACCCGCCACGGCCGACTGCACCGGCCTGCGCCGTGTCATGTGCAGCGGCGAGGCCCTGCCCGTCGCGCTCACCCACCGCTTCCACGACATCCTGACCACCACCGAACTCCACAACCTCTACGGCCCCACCGAGGCCTCGGTCGACGTGACGGCCGTCGAGGTCGGCCCGGACGCGCGGAACGTGCCGATCGGCCGCCCGGTGTGGAACACCCGCACCTACGTCCTCGACGCCGGCCTGCGCCCCGTCCCGCCCGGCGTCCCGGGCGAGCTGTACCTCGCGGGCGTCCAACTCGCGCGCGGCTACCTCGACCGGCCCGGCCTGACCGCCGAGCGCTTCGTCGCCGACCCGTACGCCACCGAGCCCGGCACCCGGATGTACCGCACCGGCGACCTGGCCCGCTGGAACACGGACGGGACGGTCGAGTACCTGGGTCGCACCGACGACCAGGTGAAGGTGCGCGGCTTCCGTGTCGAACCCGGCGAGATCGAGGGCGTGTTGACCACGCACCCGTCCGTCGCGCACGCGGTCGTGGTGGTCCGGGAGCAGACCCTTGTCGCGTACGTCGTCCCGGCCGGACCCGTCGAGGCGTCGGTTCTGCGGGCCCATGTGTCCACCGCGCTCCCCGCCCACATGGTCCCCGCCGCCTTCGTCACGCTCGACGCGCTGCCGCTGACCCCCAACGGCAAGCTCGACCGAGCCGCTCTGCCCGCCCCCGACTTCACGACCGCCGTAGGCACGGACGCGGGTGCCCCGCCCCGCGGCCCGCGCGAGGAGATTCTCGCCGGACTCTTCGGCGACGTCCTCGGCCTCGAACGCGTATGCGCCGACGACGACTTCTTCACCCTCGGCGGCCACTCCCTGCTCGCCATGCGCCTGGTAAGTCGCGTCCGCACGGCACTTGGCGCCGACCTCACCGTCCGTACCGTCTTCGAGGCCTCGACCCCCGCACAGCTCGCGGCCCGTCTCGACGACCGGGCCGGCGGCCTGCCCGCCCTCGTCCCCGCCGACCGCCCCGACGAACTCCCGCTCTCCTACGCCCAGCAGCGCCTCTGGCTGCTGCACCGCATCGAGGGCCCTGGTGCCACGTACAACATCCCGGCCGCCTGGCGCCTGACCGGCGCGCTCGACCGGGACGCGCTGGCCGCCGCCCTGGACGACGTGGCCCTACGGCACGAGAGCCTGCGCACGGTCTTCCCCGAGCGGGACGGCCGCCCCCACCAGGTCGTGCTGGACCAGGCCCCGGTACCGCTGCACCACAGCCGGGCGACCGAGACCGAACTGCCCGACCGACTCGCCGACGCAGCCGCGCGCGGCTTCGACATCGACCGTGAACTCCCGCTGCGCGCCCACGTGTTCGAGCTGGCCGAGGACCAGCACGTCCTGCTGCTGGTGCTGCACCACATCGCCGGCGACCAGTGGTCCGACGGGCCGCTGTGGCGGGACCTGGCCACCGCCTACGCGGCCCGCCGCGAGGGGCACGCACCGGCGTGGACCCTGCTGCCCGTGCAGTACGCCGACTACGCCCTCTGGCACCGCGAGGCGCTCGGCGACCCCGACGCCCCGGACAGCCGTCAGTCACGCCAACTCGCCTACTGGCAGTCGGCATTGGCGGGCCTGCCGGACGAGCTCGCACTGCCCACCGATCGCCCCCGCCCGCTGGAGAGCAGCCACCGGGGCGGTGCGGTCGGGCTGACCCTCGAAGCCCAACAGACGCGACAGCTCCGCGCGTTGGCCCGTCGCCACGGCGTCAGTATGTTCATGGTCACCCAGGCCGCCGTCGCCGCGCTGCTGCACCGCCTCGGCGCCGGGGACGACATCCCGCTCGGTGCTCCGATCTCCGGACGGGCCGACGAGAACCTGGAAGACCTGATCGGGTTCTTCGTCAACACCCTTGTCCTGCGCACCGACCTGTCCGGCGACCCCACCTTCGCCGACCTGCTCGCCCGCGTCCGGGACACCGACCTCGCCGCCTACGAGCACCAGGACCTGCCCTTCGAGCGCCTGGTCGAGGCGGTCAACCCGGCCCGCTCACTGGCCCGCCACCCGCTGTTCCAGGTGATGGTCGTCCACCTCGACGACGAGGGCGCCACCCCCGCCCTGCCCGGTCTCACCGCCCGCCGCGAGGAACTCGGCCAGCAGGGCGCCAAGTTCGACCTCAGTTTCGACTTCGTCGAGCAGGGCGAGAAGGGCATGCGGTGCTGGATCGAGTACAGCGCCGACCTCTTCGACGAGTCGACCGCCCAACTCCTCGCCCGACGGCTGGAGTCACTGCTCGCGCAGGTCGCCACCGACCCGGACCGACGCCTCACCACCCTCGACGTCCTCCGCGACGACGAACGCGCCCTCGTCCTCACCGACTGGAACGCCACCACCCGGACCGTCCCCGACCTCACCCTGCCCGAACTGTTCCGCTGCCAGGTCGCCCGCACCCCCGAGGCCACGGCCGTCGTCTTCGAGGGCACCGCCCTCACCTACGCCGAACTCGACCTGCGCGTGGAGAAGTTGGCCCACACCCTCGCCGCGCACGGCGCACGGGCGGAGGCCGTCGTCGCCGTCGCCCTGCCGCGCTCCCTCGCCCTCGTGGTCGCCCTGCTCGCGGCCCATCGCGCGGGCGCCGCCTATCTGCCCCTCGACACCGGCTACCCGGCCGACCGGCTCGCCTACACGCTCGCCGACGCCCGCCCGGTCTGCCTGGTCACGGCCGAGGGCGTGGCCTTCCCTGACACCGACGTGCCGACCCTCACGGTCGACACGGACGGCGCCCCCGACCACCCGGCACATGCACCCCTGCCCACCGCCCACGACCCCCGCCACCCCGCCTACGTCATCTACACCTCCGGCTCCACCGGCCGCCCCAAGGGCGTCACCGTCCCCCACCAGGGCATCACCAACCGCCTGTTGTGGATGCAGGACACCTACCGCCTCGACGCCGACGACCGCGTCCTCCAGAAGACCCCGGCCGGATTCGACGTCTCGGTGTGGGAGTTCTTCTGGCCCCTGATCACCGGCGCCACTCTCGTCGTGGCCCGCCCGGAAGGCCACCAGGACCCCGTCTACCTCGCCGAACTGATCAAGCGTCAGCACATCACCACGGCCCACTTCGTACCGTCGATGCTGCGCGCCTTCCTCGCCGAACCCAGCGCGGCCGAGTGCACGGGTCTGCGCCAAGTCATGTGCAGCGGCGAGGCGTTGCCCGTCCCGCTGGCCACCCGCTTCCACCAGGTTCTGCCGAGCGCACGTCTGCACAACCTCTACGGACCGACCGAGGCCTCGGTCGACGTGACGGCCGCGGAGATCGGACCGGAGGCACAAGGCGTGCCGATCGGCCGCCCGGTCTGGAACACCCGCACCTACGTCCTCGACGCCGCCCTGAGCCCGGTACCGCCGGGCGTGGCCGGCGAACTGTACCTGGCGGGGGTCCAGTTGGCGCGCGGCTACCTGGGTCGCTCCGCCCTGACCGCCGAGCGCTTCGTCGCCGACCCCCACGCCACCGTGCCCGGCGCCCGCATGTACCGCACCGGAGACCTGGCCCGCTGGACCAGGGACGGGGAGCTGGAGTACCTCGGGCGCGCGGACGACCAGGTCAAGCTGCGCGGCTTCCGGATCGAACTCGGCGAGATCGAGAGCGTGTTGGCCGCTCACCCGAGCGTCGCGCACGCCACCGTCCTCGTACGGGACGAGCGGCTCGTGGCGTACGTGGTACCGGCCGGCGCCCCCGCCGAATCCGCCGAACTCCGTGCTCACACCGCCCGTTCGCTGCCCGACCACATGGTCCCGGCCGCCGTTGTCACCCTCGAAGCCCTCCCGCTCACCCCCAACGGCAAGCTGGACCGCCGCGCCCTGCCCGCCCCCGACTTCGCCGCCGAGGTCACCGACACCCGGCCGCGCACAGCGCTGGAGGAGACCCTCTGCGCGCTCGTCGCGGACGTCCTCGGGCTCGAACGCGTCGGTGTGGAGGACGACTTCTTCTCCCTCGGCGGAGACAGCATCGTGGCCATGCAGCTGGTCGCCCGCGCACGTGCCGCCGGGCTCACCTTCAGCCCGCGTGACGTCTTCCGCCACAAGTCGGTGGCGGGGCTGGCCACCGTGACCGTGACCACGGTCACCGCCGAGCGCGCCGACGACACCGTGCTGCTCGACCTCACCGACGACGAGCGCGCCGAACTCGCCGCGCTGCCCGCCGGAACCGAGGTCCTGCCCGTCTCCCCGCTCCAGGCCGGCCTGCTCTTCCACGACGCCCTCGACTCCGGCGACGACGGACCGGACGTGTACACCGTCCAGGTCTCCTACGACCTCGAAGGCCCCCTGGACGCCGACCGGTTGCACACCGCCGCACAGGCCGTGCTCGACGCCCACGAGAACCTGCGCAGCGGCTTCCGGCACCTGTCCTCCGGACGGCCCGTGGCCGTCGTACCGCGTACGGCCGTACTGCCGTGGCGGCAGCTCGACCTGAGCGACGAGCCGGGGGAGTGGGAGCGGCTGCTCGTGCAGGAGCGGCGCCGCTTCGATCCCGAACACCCGCCGCTGCTCAGGCTGTTGCTGGCCCGTCTCGGTCCGGACCGGCACCGGCTCGTGCTGTCGCACCAGCACCTCCTGCTGGACGGCTGGTCGTTGCCGCTGCTGACCGCGGAACTGTGGGCGCGCTACGAGGGCCGTACCCCGGCCGCGCCCGCCCCCTACCGCGAACACCTGCGGCTGCTCGCCGCCCAGGACCCGGCCGCTTCCACCGCTGCCTGGGCCGGGGCCCTCGGCGGGCTGGCCGAGCCGACCCGGCTCGCGCCGGTCGATCCCGACCGTGCCGCCGTCGTACCGAGCACCCACACCGTGGAGTTGGACCCGGACCGCACCGCGGAGTTGGAGGCGTTCGCGCGCCGCCGGGGCGTCACCGTCAACACCCTTGTCCAGGCCGCCTGGGGCGTGCTGCTCGGCCGGCTCACCGGTCGCACCGATGTGGTGTTCGGGGCCACCGTCGCCGGGCGCTCGCCCGAACTGGCCGGTGCCGAGTCGATGATCGGCCTCTTCATCAACACCGTGCCGGTGCGGGTGAACGTCCGCCCGGAGGAGAGCACGGCCGCCCTGCTCACGCGACTCCAGGACGAGCAGTCCGCCCTCATCGCCCACCAGCACCTCGGTCTCGCCGACATCCAGCGGGCCGCCGGACTCGGTGAACTCTTCGACACCCTCGTGGTGTTCGAGTCGTACCCCGTGGCCGACGCGGAGGAGTCGGGGCACGGTCCGCGCGTCAGCGTCCGCGATCACGAGGACTCCACCCACTATCCGTTCGCGTGGGCCGTCGAGCCCGCCGAACGGCTGCGGCTGACCGCGGAGTTCCGCCCGGACCTGTTCCAGCCGGCCGTCGTACGACGGATCTCGGACGCTCTGACCACCCTCCTCGCCGGAATGGCGGCCGACCCCCAGCGCCCCGTCGGACGCCTCGACCTGCTCGGCCCCGCCGACCTGCACACCGTCCTGGAGAGCTGGAACGACACCGCGCTCCCGGAGGCCGAACGCCTCGGCACGGTCCCCGAGTTGTTCGCCGCGCAGGCCGCCGCGGGACCGGACGCCATCGCCGTCACGGACGGTCGTACGACCTGGACGTTCGCCGAACTCGACTTCCGTACCGACCAGTTGGCGCGCACCCTCGCCGGACACGGCGCCGGACCCGAGCGGATCGTGGCCCTCGCGCTGCCCCGCACCGTCGACCACATCGCCGCGATCCTCGCCGTGATGAAGGCGGGCGCCGCCTATCTGCCCCTCGACCCCGACCTTCCCGCCTCCCGACTGACCGGCATGCTCGACGACGCCCGCCCCGTGCTGATCCTGGCCACGGGCGAGACCGCCGCCACGCTGCCCCCAACCGCCGTACCGGTCTTGCGACTTGACGCCCCGGTCGACGGACTGCCGCAGGCGGAACCCGTCGCCCCCGGCCCCGACCACCCCGCCTACGTCATCTACACATCCGGTTCCACCGGCCGCCCCAAGGGCGTCGTCGTCACCCAGCGAGGCATCGCCAACCTCTTCCACAGCCACCGCCACGACCTGCACCGGGTGGCCAGGGAGCGCACCGGACTGCGCCGCCTGCGGGTCGGCCACGCCTGGTCGTTCTCCTTCGACGCCTCCTGGCAGCCGCAGTTGTGGCTGCTGGACGGGCACGCCCTGCACATCGCCGACGACGAGACCCGCCGCGACCCCGAACTCCTCGCCGAGTTCATCCGCGGCCGGGGCATCGACTTCATCGAGGTCACCCCGTCGCTGCTCGGGCAGATGGCCGACAGCGGACTGATCGGCACCGAGGGCGACTGCCCGCTCGCGGTCGTCGGCTTCGGCGGCGAGGCCGTGCCCGAGTCGCTGTGGACCCGCCTCGCCGCGCTGCCGGACACCGAGGCGTTCAACCTGTACGGCCCCACCGAGGCCACCGTCGACGCGCTCGTCGGCCGGGTCCGCGACAGCGCCACCCCGGTCGTCGGACGCCCCGTCCACGAGTCCCGCGCCTACGTCCTCGACACCGTCCTGCGCCCCGTACCGCCGGGTGTCACCGGCGAGTTGTACCTGTCCGGACCCGGTCTGGCCCGCGGTTACCTCGACCGCCCCGACCTCACCGCCGAACGCTTCGTCGCCGACCCGTTCGCCACCCGGCCCGGTGAGCGCATGTACCGCACCGGCGACCTGGCGCGCTGGACCGAGGACGGCCGGCTGGAGTTCGCCGGCCGCACCGACGACCAGGTCAAGATCCGCGGCTTCCGCATCGAACTCGCCGAGATCGAGGCCGCGTTGGACACCCACCCGGCCGTCACCCAGACCGTCGTAGTGGCCCGCGAACACCGGCCAGGCATCAGGCAGTTGATCGCCTACGCGGTCGCCGAGGACACGGACGGGGCCGCGCTGCGCGCCCATGCCGCCGCCGTACTGCCCGACTACATGGTTCCGGCCGCCGTGGTCGTCCTCGACCGGCTGCCGCTGATGTCCAACGGCAAGCTCGACCGATCCGCCCTGCCCGCCCCGGACTTCACCGCGACGGGCGGCGGCCGGGCCCCCGAGAACGACGCCGAGCGCACCCTGCGCGACCTGTTCGCGGACGCCCTCGGGCTGCCCGCCGAGGCGGTCGGCACGGACGACGACTTCTTCACCTTCGGCGGCGACAGCATCGTCGCCATGCAACTCGTCGCCCGTGCCCGGGCCGGCGGCCTGCGGGTCACCCCGCGCCAGGTCTTCCAGCACCGAACCGTGGCCGCCCTCGCGGCAGTTGCCGTCCCGCTCGGCACCGGCGAACGGCACGCCGTCCACGACGACGGCACCGGCACCGTCCCGCTCACCCCGATCATGCGCGGTCTGCTGGAGCGCGGCGGCCCCATCGCCGCGTACCACCAGGCGGCCCTCGTCCAGACCCCCGCCGACCTCACCGAACCCGGCCTGCTGGCCGTGCTCAAGGCACTCGCCGACCGGCACGACATGCTGCGAGCCCGGCTCGTGCGGGCACCGGAGTGGAGTCTGCGGGTGCCCGCAGCCCAGGACACCGACGTCAGCACCTGGCTCACCCGGGCCGATGTGCGCGGCACGGACGAGGCCGGACTGCGCGCCGCCATTTCCCAGCACGCCGAGACGGCACGGGCGGGGCTCGATCCCGACAGCGGCGCGATGGTGCGGGCCGTCTGGTTCGACGCCGGACCCGGACAGCCCGGGCGGCTGCTGATCCTCGTCCACCATCTCGTGATCGACGGCGTCTCCTGGCGCGTGCTCCTGCCCGACCTGGCCTCCGCCTGGGCAGCGGTCCGAGGCGGTCGTACGGCCGAACTCGCCCCTGTGGAGCTGTCGTTCGCCCGCTGGTCCAGGCTCCTGGGGACCCGCGCCACCGATCCCGCCACCGAGGACGAACTGCCGTGGTGGACCTCCGCCCTCGCCGAGGGGGCCGGTCTTCCGCTGGCCCGTCCGCTCGACCCGGTCCGGGACACCGTCGCCACCACCCGCTACCTCTCCCTGACCCTGCCCGCCGACCTCACCGAACCGCTGCTGAGCCGTGCCCCGGCCGCCTTCGGCGCCACGGTCAACGACGTCCTGCTCACCGCGTTCGCGCTGGCGGTCGGGGACTGGCGGACCCGGACACTCGGCGCGCAACACACGGGCGGGCCCGTCCTGGTCGACCTGGAGGGCCACGGCCGCGAGGAGCAACTCGCGGGCGACGCAGACCTGTCCCGCACGGTCGGCTGGTTCACCAGTGTCGTACCCGTACGACTCGACCCGGGCCGGGCCGACTTGGCGGACGCCTTCACGGGCGGGCCCGCGCTGGACACGGCCCTGGCCCGCGTCCGCGCCCACCTCACCGCGCTGCCCGCGGCCGGTATCGGACACGGACTGCTGCGTCATCTCAACCCCGGCACCGGGCCGCTCCTAGCCCAACTCGCCGAGCCGCAGATCGAGTTCAACTACATGGGCCGCTTCGACCGTCCGGCGGCGGCCGACTGGTCCTACGCCCCCGAGGACGACGCGGCCGACCTCGACGCCGACCCCGGCCAGCCGATGTCCCACGCCCTGACCCTCAACGCCATCACCGAGAACCGTCCCGAGGGCCCGCAGCTCAGCGCCCACTGGGCCTACGCGGCCGAACTCCTCACCGAGGAACGGGTCCAGGACCTGGCCCGCACCTGGTTCCGGGCACTGGAGGCCGTCGTACGACGGGGGGATGCCCTGAACAAGCCCTGACCGAAGCGCACTTACCCACCACAACGCACGAGAGGCAAGGAATCCCCGACATGAGCAACCCGTTCGAGAACCCCGAAGGCGTCTACTCCGTCCTCGTCAACGACGAGGGCCAGTACAGCCTGTGGCCCGACTTCGTGGACGTACCGGCCGGCTGGACGGTCGCGCACGGACCCGCCGCCCGGCAGGAGTGCCTGGACCACATCGAGGCCAACTGGACGGACATGCGGCCCAAGAGCCTGGTCGACGGGGCCTGAGCACACGAAAGGGGGGCCGGTCCGAGTGATGAACTCGGGCCGGCCCCCCTTCAGTTGTGTCAGGAGGCGGGCTGCTCCACCTTCGTCGACGTCTTGCCGTCCACCGCCGCCGCGAGCTGCGGCACCAGCCGGTCGAGGACGTAGGGGATGCTCAACACGGTGGAGAGGGATACCGCGTTGCCGTAGTCACTGGTCTCCTTGATGAAGACCTCGCGGCCCTGCTTCACCACGTTCAGGTCGCCGTAGATCTTGTCGTCGTGCAGCTTGGTGACGGCCGTGGTGGTGTCCGGCACGATCCACACGGCGACCTTCTGGTCGAGCAGGTCGTAGCGCTCCTTGCTGATGTTGGCGCCGAACGTGTCGCCGATGACCTTGTCGAGGTCCTTCGGGAGCGAGAAGCCCAGGTCGGACAGGAGGCGGGAGCGCGGGTCCTGGCTGCCGTAGACGAAGACGCCCTCGTACGGGGTGGCCATGACGGCCGAGGCGCCGGCGAAGGCGGGGTTGGCCTTCTTGGCCGCGTCGAACTTGGCCTCGACGCCCGCCACCAGGGTCTTGGCCTCGGCCGACTTGCCGAGGGCCTGGCCGATCTCCTCGGTCTGCTGCTGCCACGGCACGCCGTAGTCGTTGTACGCCTTCGGCTGGGCGACGACCGGCGCGAACTGCGACAGGCTCTGGTACTGGGCCTTGGTCAGGCCCGAGTAGACGGCGAGGATCAGATCGGGCTTGAGGGCGGCGATCTTCTCCACCTGCGGGCCGGTGCCGGTGTCCTTGAGGACGGTCGGCGCGGGCGAACTGCCCAGCTTGTCCGCGGCCCACGGGCCGATGGCGCCCTTGTAGCCGCCGAGCCACTCGGTCGTGCCGACGGGCACCTTGCCCAGGGCGAGGACGGCGTCCTGGTCGGTGAGGCCGACGGTGACGATCCGCTTGGGCTCGGACTTGATCGTCGTACTGCCGAACTTGTGGGCGATCGTCACGGGGAACGCGTCGGCGGAGACCTTCGCCTCCGAACCCGCCGTCTCCGAAGAGGACGAATCGGAACCGGAGTCGGAGGAACCGCAGCCCACCGCCGTGACGGCCAGCAGGAGTACGGAGGCGAGCAGGCCGGACAGCCGGGAGGCTCTGGTGGCGCGGGGCATCGGATGATCCTTCTGTTCGTCGCGATGGGTCGGCGGGGGGTGACAGGTTCAGGGGGTGTCGGCGGAGCGGCTGTCGGACCAGGCCTGCCAGAGAGCGGCGTACTGGCCCCGGGCGGCGAGGAGTTCGTCGTGCGTGCCGTTCTCCACGACCCGGCCGGCGCTGAGGACGACCACCCGGTCCGCGGAGGCGGCCTGGCTCAGCCGGTGTGCCACGACCAGCGCGGTACGGCCGCGCAGGGCCTGTTCGGCGGCCTCGTCGAGCTGACGGGCGCCCGAACTGCCCGCCTCCGCCGTCGCCTCGTCGAGCACGACGACCGGCGGGTCGGCCAACAGCAGGCGGGCCAGGGCGAGTTGCTGGGCGCGGTCGGCGGTCAGTCGGTGACCGCCGTCGCCCACGACCGTGCCCAGGCCCTCCGGCAGCGCCTCGGCCCAGCCGAGAGCGCCCACCGTTTCGAGCGCCTCGCGCAGTTCCTCGATGTGCGCGTCGGGGCGGGCCAGTCGCAGATCGTCGACGAGCGGCCCGGCGAAGACATGGACCTCCTGCGTGACGAGCCCGACCAACTGCCCGGCCTCGTCCGGCTCTTCGCCGCCGACGTCGATCCGGCCCGCCTTCGGGCGGTGCAGCCCCGCGACCAGTTTGGCGAGCGTCGTCTTGCCCGCACCGGTCGTCCCGACCAGCGCGACCCGCTCCTTGGGCCGGATCTCCAGGTCGACGTCGTGCAGCACCGGGCGGCCCGGCACGTACGCGTGCGAGACACCGGTCAGCGTCACAGACGGGGGTCCGGCCGCGGTCGTACGGTCGTCAGCGCGCGCGGCGGCCACCGGCGCGGGTTCGTCCACGACCCCAACGAGCCGTGCCAGTCCGGCCGTTGCCGACTGGGCGTCGTCCAGCAGCACCAGCGCGGTGTTGACCGGCCCGAAGAGACTGTGGAAGTACAGCGCGGCGGCGGTCGCCGTACCGACCGAGGCGGAACCGTCGCGCACCAGCAGGAACCCGGTGACCAGGACGGCGGACAGCCCCAGATACTCCGCGATGTGCAGCCGACTGTAGAAGCGCAGCATCAGCCGCACCCCTCTCATCGTCAACTCCACGGCGGCGCGCGAGCGTTCGGTGACCTGCCGGGTGTGCCCCTGCTGCAAGCGGTACGCCCGCACCGTCCGCGCCCCGCCGATGGTGTCCAGCAACTGCTGCTGCTGGGTACCGGTCGCGATGCGTTCCTTGGCGTACAGGGGAACGGCGTTGCGCACATACCAGCGGGCGGTGTGTGCCTGCACGGGCACGGCGATCAGCGCGGCGAGGAGGAAGCGCCAGTCCAGCAGGGCGAGCGCGCCCAAGGTCAGCACTATCGACAGCGCGGACCGCGCCAGTTCGGGCAGCGCGCCGCGCACCGCGTCCGCGACCCGTGAAACATCGCGCGTCACACGGGAGTTGAGGTCACCGGACCCGGCCTTCTCGATCCGGTCGAGGGGCAGCGACAGCGCCCGCTCGACGAACAGTTCACGCAGCCGCGCGAGCGCTGTCTCCCCGAGCCGGGACACCAGCGACATGCCGAGTGCGGTGGTCACGCCTTGAACGACGGCGACCCCGGCGAGCGCGACCACGGGCAGGGTGAGCGCGTCGGTGGAGCGGCGCTCGGTGACCACGTCGACGATGTGGCCCAGCAGCGGCTGGGTGAGCAGTCCCACGGCCGTGGCGACCACCATCAGCCCGAACCCTGCGAAGGCCAACCCCCGCTGCGGACGCAGGAGTTCACGGACCGCGGCACGGGTACGGGCGGGCGTGGCGGTGGGGAGCAGAGCGCGGTCGGAGGCCGTCGAGGTGTCTGCCGTGTCCGTCCGTATGTCTTCCGTCGTCATGCCAGCACCGCCGTCCGGTAGGTCGCGTCGGTCCGCACCAGGTCCGCGTGGGTGCCCTCGGCGCCGACCCGGCCGGCGTCGAGGAGGATCACGTGGTCGGTGACGGCGAGAAGTGCCGGACTGTTGGTCACGACGATCGTGGTCCGGCCCTGCCGGTACTCGCGCAGCCCCTCCGCGATCCGGGCCTCGGTCACCGTGTCCACGGCGGTCGTCGGATCGTGCACCACCAGGACCGGCGACCCGGCCCCCAACGCCCTTGCCAGCAGGACGCGTTGACGCTGCCCGCCCGACAGGGACCGGCCGCCCTCACCGACCCCGGTGGAGGCGCCGTACGGCAGCGACTCGGCAACCTCATCGGCACGGGCGGCGGCCATGGCGTGCTCGGTGCGGAGCGCAGCCTCCTCGCTCGCCGACTCCTCCTCCGGCGTCACGTTCTCCGCCAACGAGCCCTCGAACAGGGCCGCGTCGTGGGCAGCGACCAGCACCGCCGCCCGAAGTGCCGTCGGATCCAGCCGGGTCAGCGGCACACCGTCCAGCTCGACGGAGCCCGACTCGGGGTCGGTCTCCCGGCCCAGGCAGCGCAGCAGGGCCTCGGCGCCGGCCGGATCCGTCACCGCGATGCCGGTCAACTGCCCGGCGCGCAGGTCGAGATCGATGCCGTCGAGGCCGCCGAGCCGCACCCCCCGCAGTCGCAGTTCGCCGCGCACGGGCTCGGTGACGGGATCGTCGCCGTCCACGACGGCGGGCCCGGTCGCGAGCACCTCCGCGACCCGGGCGGCCGAGGCCCGGCCCTGCGCCAGCTCGGCGTTGACCCACGCGAACGTCTCCAACGGCCCCAGCAGGAACAGCGCGAGCCCCACCGCCGACACCAACTGGCCCAACGTAAGGGACCCGTTGAGAGCGAGCCGTCCGCCCACCAGGGCGATCAGCGCGATGAACCCACCCGTGAGCGCGAGCACGAGCCCGGTCTGCCAGGACTCGGCACGCGCCGAACGCAGCGTGGCGGCAAGGGAGATACGACTGGTACGCCGATACCGCTCGACGGCCGCCTGCTGCGCGCCCAGCCCCTTCAGCACCCGCAGCCCGGCCACCAGGTCGGCAGCCACCCCCGAGGCGTGCGCGGCCCGGTCCTGCTCGGCCTCGCTCCGCCGCTCCAGCGGCTTGCTCAGCAAATGCCCCAGCCACAGCAGAACGGGCGTGCCCAGCAACACGATGAGCCCGAGCGTCACGGAGATCAGCAGCAGCGCCACGGCGCTCACGGCGACTCCGGCGATCGCCCAAATCCCGCTCATCAGCGCCATGTTGACCGCGCCGACCCGCTTGGCGTCCTCGGTGGCGACATTGGCCAGCTCACCGGGCAGCCGCCCCTCCTCGGCGCCGCCGCGCGCATCGAGCACCCGGCCCACGATCGCCAACCGCAGTGTGTGTGCGGCCTCTTCGGCGCCACGCTCACCGGCCTTGGCGCCGAGCCGGAAGCTCCACGACAGCGTCACGTACATGAAGGCCAGCACGCCGAGCCAGAGCGCCAGCCGCCCCGCGTCCTGACCGGCGACGGCCTGGTCGATGACGACACCGATGAGCACCGGCACCAGGGCTTCCCCCAGTTGGTGCACGCATCCGAGCGCCGAGCCGAGAGCGACGCGCCGTAGCTGTCCCTTGACCGAGCGCGTCAGGACGTCCCGCCCCGACAGTTCCCCTGCTCCCACCAGCCACCCTCCGGAAACCGGCCAACTTAGGCAAGGCTACCTTAAGTGAATTGGAGGAAGTGGGAGCCCTTTCTGCCCGCTCAGTAGGTAACGGAGCGGTTCCGATACGGTCGATCGGCGGGGCGTCGACGCGCGACGCCGGGCGGTAGGCTTCCCGAGCGCGCCCTTTTGCGCGGCGCTCGCACGCAAGGCAGTACGTGAATTCGGGAGGACCGGCGTTGCACGTCCAGGAATGGCTCGACACGGTTCCCCCGGTGGCCGTCTACGCCGTGGTGGCGCTGGTCATCGGGGTGGAGAGCCTGGGCATCCCGCTGCCGGGCGAGATCGTCCTGGTCTCGGCGGCGCTGCTCTCCTCCCAGCACTCCGGCATCAACCCGATCGTCCTCGGCGCCTGCGCCAGCCTCGGCGCGGTGATCGGCGACTCCATCGGCTACGCGATCGGCCGCAAGGGCGGACGCCCCCTGCTCGCCTGGCTCGGCAACAAGTTCCCCAGACACTTCAGCGAGGGCCATGTGGCCACCGCTGAGCGCTCGTTCGAGAAATGGGGCATGTGGGCCGTCTTCTTCGGCCGCTTCATCGCCCTGCTCCGCATCTTCGCCGGCCCGCTCGCGGGCGTACTGCACATGCCCTACTGGAAGTTCCTGACCGCCAACCTCCTCGGCGGAGTCGTCTGGGCAGGCGGCACGACGGCAGTCGTCTACTACGTAGGCATCGTCGCCGAGGACTGGCTGAAGCGTTTCTCGTACTTCGGCCTGGCAGCGGCGGTACTGGTGGGCCTGGCCTCCATGCTGATGGTGAGGCGCAAGGCCCAGAAGATGTCAGCAGAGAAAAAGGAACCCGCACCGGCAAACGCCGGCGAGTAACGAAGGGGCGCGGGGCTGTGTTTGATATGCGGCTCCGCCGCGTGGGCGCGCCCAGCCACAGCCAACCCGCACCCGCCAGCCGGTCTACTGATGCACTTCGCGATGCGCCTTGGCCAACTCCGCGTACATGGTCCCGTTGAGGGTCAACCCTTCCCGTTCCTCACTGGTAAGTGCCCGCCGCACCTTCGCCGGCACCCCCGCGACCAGTGACCCCGCCGGCACCACCATCCCCTGCGGCACCAACGCCTGCGCGGCAACCAGCGAACCCGCCCCGATCACCGCCCCGTTGAGCACCGTAGCCCCCATCCCGATCAAACAGTCGTCCTCGACGGTCGCCCCGTGCACAACGGCGTTGTGCCCCACGGACACCCGCTCCCCGACAGTCACCGGAAACCCGGGATCGGCGTGCAGCGTGCAGTTGTCCTGGATATTGCTGCTCGCCCCGACGGTGATCCGCTCGACGTCACCGCGCAACACGGCGCCGTACCAGACGCTCGCCCCCGCGGACACCGTCACATCCCCGATCAGCGACGCCGTGGGGGCGACGAACGCCGACTCGTCGACCTTCGGTTCCCGGCCGCCGATACCCGTGATCAACGCCTTGTGCGTCATCGTGCTCTCCCTCTCGTCGAAGACACCCGCACCGTATGTCATGCGGTGGGGCGAAGATCACAGCGGCCGGACCTCATGGGTGCGGCTCACGCTGAGTACCGTGAGCGGGTGCCCAAGCGCAAGAACACGTTCTCGAAATGGCCGCGCCACCTCGCGCAGCGCGCCGTCCACACAGGCTGGGCCTGGGTGCAGCGCACGGGCTCGGTGACGGCCGAGAACCCCGGCCGCTTCCGCTTCGGCTCCATCGGCGAGGCCACCCGCCTCGCCTTCCCGCTCGGCACCGTCTTCGGTGAACCGTGGATCCACCTCGGCGCCCACTGCATCGTCGGCGAACAGGTCACCCTCACCGCGGGCCTGATGCCCGACCTCGACCTCGGCCCCGACCCGATCCTGCGGCTGGGCGACGGAGTCGTCCTCGGCCGCGGCAGTCACGTCATCGCCGACACGACGGTCACCATCGGCAGCGACTGCTACTTCGGGCCGTACGTCTACGTCACCTCCACGAACCATTCCTACGACGACCCGCACGAGCCCATCGGCAAGCAGTGGCCGCGCATGGAACCCGTCGAGATCGGACCGGGCTGCTGGATCGGCACCGGCGCGGTGATCCTGCCGGGTGCGCGGATCGGCCGGAACGTGGTGGTGGCGGCCGGCGCGGTGGTCCGGGGGACCGTGCCCGACCACGCCGTGGTGGCGGGGGCGCCCGCACGGGTCGTACGCCGCTGGACTCCGGCGGAGGGCTGGCAGCCGCCGTTGCGGACGCCCGCGCCGGTGCCGATCCCCGAGGGCGTCACGCCGGACCAGTTGAACGCGCTGGCGGGCCTGGACGAGGAGACCGCGGCGCGGCTCGCCGAACTCGACGACGACACGATCGCGCGGCTGGCTGAACTGGACGCGGAAGCCTGATCCCGCACCGGGGCGGAGGCCCGCACCGGCCCCCACCCTCCGTTGCTGCTCACCCCGTGGCGAGCAGCAACGTCCCCACCAACGCGAGCCCCGCCCCCGCGGCCTGCACAGCCCGCAGCCGCTCACTCAGGAATCCTCGCGCGGCCAGGGACGTCACCACCGGATAGAGCGAGGCGAGCACCGCAGCAACGGTCACCGGCCCGTGCTGCGCGGCGATCGAGTACGTCCCGTTGGCCGCGACATCGGCGAGCCCCACGAAGGCCAGCGCGGGCAGCGAACCCCAGCGGAACCCGCCTTCCGGGAGCGCGATCCCGCCCCGCCGCACGGAGACGTAGAGCGCGGCCCCACCCGTGGCCACGTTCGTCAGCCGCTGCACGAACAGGGCGAGGAACAGGCCGGTGACGGTGGTGGACGCCTCCGCGATCAGCGCGAACACCGTGCCGAAGCCGAGCGCGGCGATCAGCGTGAGCAGGATGGTCTGCCGCTGCACGGGCGCACCGCGCAACTGCGGTCCGCCCGCCAGGACGACTCCGGTAACGGCGACGGCGATCCCCGCCACCTGCATCAGACCGGGCCGCTCCCCGAGGAACAGCCCGACGCCGACCGGCACGGCGACGCTCAGGGTGGCGAGCGGTGAGACGACGCCCATCGGGCCCAGCGCGAGCGCCTTGTAGAAGGAGAGGAGCGCGATCGGCCCCACCAGTCCCGCCGCGAACGCGAACCACAGGCGCGGCCCGGCCTCGCTCCAGCCTCCGGTGGCGATCACGACCGCGCCGAGCACGGCCGCCGCGATCCCCTGCGACACCACGACGACCGTCAGCGCGGGGGACCTCCGGGTCAGCAGACCTCCGCCGAAGTCGGCCAGCCCCCACAGGAGGCTGGTGGCCAGGGCGAAGAATGCTGTCACGGGGTGCCTCGCAGTACAGTTCGGTGAACAATCGGGTGCATCACACCGTAGTTCAGCAAAGTGAACTCTGTCATCCATGATATTGAACTAAATCGAACTGAAGGTATGGACGGAACGTGTCGGACCTCGACCTGCTGAACCAGTCCCTGGCGCGCAACGTCAAGCACTGGCGCTCGGTGCGCGGCTTCACCCTGGACGTACTGGCCGCGCGGGCCGCCGTCAGCCGGGGCATGCTCATCCAGATCGAGCAGGCCCGCACCAATCCCAGCATCGGTACGGTCGTCAAGATCGGCGACGCCCTCGGGGTCAGCATCACCACCCTGCTCGACTACGAACAGGGCCCGAAGGTCCGCATCGTCCCTGCCGACCGGGCGGTACGGCTGTGGCACACCGAGGCCGGCAGCTACAACCGCCTCCTCGCCGGCACCGAGGCGCCCGGACCGCTGGAGATGTGGGACTGGCGGCTGATGCCGGGGGAGAGCAGCCCCTCCGAGCCGCACCCCACCGGCACCGTCGAACTCGTCCATGTCACCGCCGGCGAACTGACCCTCACCGTGGACGGCGAGGACCACCTCGTCCCGGCCGGCGCGAGCGCCACCTTCGAGGCCAACACCCTGCACACATACGGGAATCGGGGCGAGGTACCGATGGAGATGGTGATGGCGGTGTCCGTCCCGCCGGTGCACCGGGACGCCCCGTGAACGGCCGCCGCACGACTGTTAGCGTGCCGTCATGCGCGCACCCATCGGACACTTCGACCACGCCACCCCGGCCCCCGACTGCCTCGGCGAACTGATCCGCCCGGTCGCCGAGGCAGTGCGCGGCTGGCACGGCAGCGTCCCCGCCGAGCAGATCGTCTACGTCGACACCGACCCGGAGTGGGCCGACACCGCCACCTTCGTCGAGCACTACGGCCGGGAGCTGCTGGAGCAGTCCGCGAACTGCGTGGTCGTCGCCGGGAAGCGCGGCGGCGAGACCACACTGGCCGCCTGCGTGGTCCTGTCCACCACCCGCGCCGACGTCAACGGCCTGGTCCGCCGCCAACTAGGCGCCCGCAAGGCCTCGTTCGCCTCCATGGACACGGCGACCGGCGAGAGCGGCATGGAGTACGGCGGCATCACACCCATCGGACTCCCCGCCGACTGGCCGGTGTTGGTGGACTCCGCCGTCGTCGACCTCCCGTACGTCCTGGTCGGCAGCGGACGCCGCCGCGGCAAACTCCTCGTCCCCGGCAAGGCGTTCGCGGAGATTCCGGGCGCGGTCGTACTCGAAGGTCTAGGGGTCGCCTGACCTCAGGCCATGCTGTGGTGGTGGGCCAACTCCCCGTGCGGGTCGGCCTCGCCCGGCACCGGTGCCGGGTCGGCGTGCACCAGAGCCGCGGTGAGCCTCGGCACCGCGTGCAGCAGCGCGTGTTCCGCCGCCACGGCGACGGCGTGGGCCTGCCGTACCGTCGCCTCCCCGTCCACGACCACCGCCACCTCGGCGCGCAGCCGGTGCCCGATCCAGCGCAGCCGCAACTCGCCCACCCCACGCACCCCTTCGACCTCCCGGACGGCGTGCTCGGCCCGGTCCACGAGTTCGGGATCCACGGCGTCCATCACCCGCCGGAACACCTCGCGCGCCGCGTCCCGCAGCACCAGCGCGATGGCGGCGGTGATCGCCAACCCCACGAGCGGATCGGCGAGTTGCCACCCCAGCGCCGAACCGCCGGCGCCGATCAGCACGGCCAGAGAGGTGAACCCGTCGGTACGGGCGTGCAGTCCGTCGGCGACCAGCGCGGCCGACCCGATCTCCCGCCCGACCCGGATCCGGTACCTGGCCACCCACTCGTTGCCGACGAAACCGGCCAGCGCGGCCCCGGCGACCGCCATGACATGCGTGACCGGCCGTGGATCGAGCAGCCGGTCCACCGCCGCCCAGGCCGCGAAGGCCGCCGACGCGGCGATCGTCAGCACGATCGCGATCCCGGCCAGGTCCTCGGCCCGGCCGTAGCCGTAGGTGAAGCGCCGGGTCGCCGCGCGGCGGCCGAGCACGAACGCGATGCCCAGCGGTACGGCGGTCAGCGCGTCCGCCGCGTTGTGCACGGTGTCGCCGAGCAGCGCGACCGACCCGGAGACGACCACTACGACCGCTTGCGCCAGGGACGTCGCACCGAGCACCGCGAGCGACACCCAGAGCGCGCGCATCCCGCGGGCCGAGGACTCCAGGGCGGAGTCGAGCTTGTCGGCGGTCTCGTGGGAGTGGGGGGTGAGGAGGTGTCGGATGCCCTTGGGGGAGTGGTGATGATGGTGCTCGTGATCATGGGTGTGGTGGTGCTGGTCGCTCACGTGCGTCCCCTTCCGGTGCGTGGGTGGACGTACGGCGCCCACAGAACCATTATGTGCGTATGGGTGCACGCATGCACCTATCGCCTGCGCACGATGCGCATCCGCGCACCCCGGGCGAGGAACAGTTCGCGCTGGCCGCCGAACTCCTGGCCCTGCTCGGCGACCGCACCCGCCTGACCCTCCTCCATGCCCTGGCGGCGGGCGAGGCTGACGTCACCACGCTCACGGAGGCGTGCGACGCGGCCCGCCCGGCCGTCGGCCGGCACCTGGCGCGGCTGCGTCTCGGGGGCCTGGTGACCACGCGGAAGGAGGGCCGCCGGGTGATCTACGCGTTGAGCGACGGTCATCTGCGACGGCTCGTCGACGAGGCGTTGAACGTGGCGGACCACCGGGTGAGCGACCGCCCGCCGCACGACTGACGGTCCGTCAGCCGGCCGGGTCCTTGCCGAGGTACGACTCCGCGAACGCGAGCCCGGCGGAAGGGGATTGGAAGACCCGGCGCAGTCGCGCGAGGGTGGTGCCCGCGAGGTACGGGTCGCCGGACGAGGCGCCGTGGTACACCTCGGAGAGCCAGCGGGAGAACTCCTGGTACTCCCAGACCCGGCCCAGACAGGCCTCGGAGTAGCCGCCCAGGCCCGCCGATTCGCCCCTCGTGAGGTGGGCGACGAGCGCGTCGCCGAGCAGGAAGGCGTCGTGCAGGGCGAGGTTCATGCCCTTCGCGGCGATGGGCGCGGTGAGGTGGGCCGCGTCGCCCGCGAGATGGAGCCGGCCGAACACCATCGGTTCGACAACGTAGTTGTGCATGTCGAGCACGCGCTTCTCGATCAGCCGGCCCTCGGTCAGCGGCGGGGCGCCGGTCGCGGCGAGCCGGTGCTGCAACTCCGACCAGACGCGGTCGTCCGACCAGTTGGCGGGGTCGTCGCCGGGCGGGCACTCCAGGTAGTAGCGGGTGACCTCGGGGCTGCGCGCCATGTGCCCGGCGAAGCCGCGCGGATGAACGCCGAACAGGACGCAGTCCGAGGACGGCGGCGCCTCGGCGAGCAGCGCGAGCCAGCCTATGCCGTAGTCGTGCCGCGCGACGCGGGCCCGCTCCGGGGGTATCGCGGCCCGGCTCACCCCGCGCGCACCGTCGCAGCCCGCGACGAAGTCCCCGTGCACGAGCTGCCGTTGACCGGTCTCGTCGGTGTACGACACCGCCGGACGGTCGGTGTCCAGGTCGTGCAGCTCGACGTCCCGCACGCCGAAGCGGATCTCGCCGCCGCGCACGTCCGCGTACTCCCGCACCAGGTCCGTCACCAGCAACGGCTGCGGATAGACGTAGTGGTGATGCCCCGTCAACTCCGTGTAGGAGAACCGGTGCCGCTGCCCGCCGAAGCGGAACTCGCACTGGGTGTGCCGCTGTGCCCGTTCCAACAGGTTCTGGGCGAGGCCGCGTTGCTCAAGGCCGCGGACGGCCCACTCCTCGATGACCCCGGCCCGGGGCCGCTGTTCGATGAACTCCCTGGTCTCGGTCTCCAGGACCAGACAGTCGACTCCGGCCGCGCGCAGGATGCAGCCGACGGTGAGCCCGGCGGGTCCCGCGCCCACGACGACGACCGGAAAGCGGGGAGCGGAGGGCGAGTTGGGGTGGGGGGAGGCAGAAGTCACCGGCCCAGTATGACGGTGTCCGGACAACCCGAAACCGGCCGCCGGGACGGGGGCCGGTTCGGATCGCGGGGAAGTCGGATCAGGAGTGGATCTTGATGGGGGTGGTGCAGAGGCTCTTGGCGGCGATGTCGCCGGTGACCTCGCTCAGGCAGAGCCGCATGGTGGTCCCGTTGGCGTACTTCTTGTTGAACTTCGCGGGGAAGTAGACGCCATAGTCGTCTTCGGTCTTCGGCGACTTCTTGCTGGAGGCCAGCTTCCCATTGATGTACAGCGTCAACTTCGGCTTGCCCGAAATCCCCATGAAGCGCCCGTAGATTGAACTGACGGTCCGGCCGGTTCCCTTCACTTCGAGGCACACCATGTTCGACTCCTCAGTCGTCACCTGGTGAGTCGAGCACTCATGCGCCGACGCGAACGCGGTGCCGGTACCGGTGAAGACGAAGACAGTGGTCAGTAGCGGTGCAAGGAGGGCCAGGGCGGCGGTCCGCAGGTTTCTGGTCTTCACTGTGTGCTGGTTCCCCGTTCTGTGTTCTGAGTAATTCCGCCTGATATTCAGGGTCTTGTTCGATGTTCGCCGCAGTGGCGAGGGAGGTCAGTGCGCGGGCGCGTCCGTGATCACGACCTCGTCGATGCTGCGCTCGATGTCCTCGACCGTGGACGAGGTCGCCTTGGCCCAGTAGTAGATGACTAGGGAGAAGGCGGCGATGAGCAGGATGTCCCACCACAGCGGGATGTTGCCCTGGCCGCCGAAGCCGCCCTGCCAGGAGATCAGGCCCATGCCCAGGAGGTAGACGGGCAGCCACTGCGCGGCCTTGAAGTCCAGTCGGGGCGCGTCCGGCAGGTTGTTGCTGTGGGCGTAGTAGGCGTAGCCGCCGAGCAGGAGGTAGCCGAGCAGGATCGCCAGGCCGAGCCGCCACAGGGTGTCCCAGCCCGCCCAGTAGATGATCAGGTTGGCGACCACGAACGACAGCGGGGAGATCAGCTTGCCGGCCGGCAGTCGGTACGGGCGTTCCAGGCGCGGCAGTTTGTCGGCGAAGACGCCGTAGGCCAGCGGAGCGCCCGCGTACATCAGCACGCTCGCCGAGGTGATGAAACCGACCAGCTTGTGCCAGCTGGGGAACGGCAGGAAGCAGATCACGCCGGTCACGAAGGACATGATCAGGCCGAACCACGGCACACCGCGCGCGTCGGTCTTCGTGAAGAGCTTGGGGGCGTAGCCGTTCTTCGCCAGGCCGTAGGAGACGCGGGAGGTGGCCGTGGTGTAGATCAGGCCGGTGCCGCCGGGGGAGATGATCGCGTCCAGGTAGAGGATCCAGGCCAGCCAGCTGAGGCCGAGCAGAGTCGCGAGGCCGGCCCACGGGCCGCTGTCGCCCTTGAACGCGAGGTGGCCCCAGCCGTTGGCGAAGGTGCTGTGCGGCAGTGCGGCGATGAACACCACCTGGAGCAGGACGTAGATGACGGCACCGATCGCGACCGAGCCGAGCGTGGCGCGCGGCAGGTCCCGCTTCGGGTTGCGGCTCTCGCCCGCCAGCTGGATGGCCTGCTCGAAGCCGAGCAGAGCGAAGATGATGCCGCTGGTGCTGATCGCGGTGAGGACGCCCTTGGCGCCGAAGGGCGCGAAGCCCTCCGAATGGAAGTTGGCGGGGTGGAAGTTGCTCGCGGCGACGATGAAGATCGCGCCCAGTGGGACGGCTATCTTCCACCAGGTCGCGGCGCTGTTGGTGTGCGCGAGCACCCGTACGCCGAAGAAGTTCACGGCGACGAAGACCGCCATGAGCACGATCGCCACCAGCAGACCGCTGGTGGTCAGGGTCTTGTCGGCGTGCTGGAAATGCTGCGCCCACTTCCAGTGACCGGCGTAGCCGATCATGGCCTCGACCTCGATCGGCGCCACGGTCGCGGCCTGAAGCCAGGAGAACCAGCCGAACGACATCCCGGCGAGTCCGCCGAACGCGTAGTGCGGGTAGCGGGCCGTACCGCCCGCCACCGGGAACATGCCGCCGAGTTCGGCGTGCACCAGCGCCAGCAGCACGATCGCGACCGCGCCGATCACCCACGAGATGATCGCCGAGGGACCGGCCTGGATGACCGCGTCGTGTGCGCCGTACAGCCACCCGGAGCCGATGATCGAGCCGACCGACGCCCATGTCAGCCCGATCAGGCCGACATCCCTCCGCAAGCCGCTCGGATCCCTGGTGGCCTCCGGGACGGACTGGTCAACACTCACCATGTCAAGAGGCCTCTCGAAGTCAGCACGCATGCTTAACGGACGGGAGGCCTCAGGCTAGGAATGAATGAACACTTACAGAAGTCCGTTGCCTGAAATTTGACTTGCCTTCGAGGGCTTCTTTGACATGCCCACAGGCTTCTTACAGGGCCTTCTTACTCTGTCCGCCTCAGCCGCGGCCGAGCCGCGGTATCTCGATCGCCGGGCAGCGGTCCATCACCATCTCCAGACCCGCTGCCCGGGTCCGCTCGTACGCGGTCTCGTCGATCACGCCCAGCTGGAACCAGACGGCCTTCGCGCCCTTGGTGACCGCCTCGTCCGCGACCGCCCCGGCGAGGTCGCTGTTGACGAACACGTCGACGACGTCGACCTCGAAGGGGACGTCCGCGAGCGAGGCGTACCCCTGCTCGCCGTGCACCGTCTCCGCCTTCGGATGGACGGGGACGACGCGCTTGCCGAAGCGCTGGAGCACCTCCGCCACGCCGTACGCCGCGCGGGACCGGTTCGAGGACAGGCCCACGACCGCCCAGGTGTCACCGGACTCGGTGAGGATCTTGCGGACCGTTGCTGAGTCGCCGTACACGCTCGGCCTCCTTGATGTGCGTGCGGAGTCTGACGCGTGACACAACGGCGCACGGCGGGCGGGGATTCCCTCAGTGCGAGACCACCGAGGTGTCGAGGCAGCTGTCGTGGTGGTTGTGGGCGATCTCGATCCCGTGCTGCCCGTGAAGGCGATGGAGGCATACAGCTCACGCGTCTCGGCCCGCCCCGGGTAGAGCTGGCAGGTCCCCTTGGAGAAGGCGATTCTGACCGGTCGGCCGTGATCGACCTTCTTCGCGTGCCGCAGCGCCGCGACCACGGCGGGCGACGGGTCCTCCGCCGCCCACGAGCAGCGCGAGCACCACCCCAAGAAACACGGACCTGGACCGAGACCTAGCCCCTCAATGGTCTTGACGAGCAAGGGAGTTCAGGCTTTCGGCGCCGCCGTGCTCGCGCGGATCACCAGCTCGGGGTCGAAGAGGAGCTCGCCGACGGGGACGTCACGGTTGCCGACCAGGGCGAGGACACTGCGGCCCGCCTCCGAGGCCAGCCGGTCGGCCGGCTGGCGGACCGTGGTGAGCGGCGGGTCGACGAAGTCCATGATCATGGAGCCGTCGTAGCCGACCACCGACACATCGCCCGGGACGTCGTACCCCTGCCGGCGCGCGCCGCGGATCGCGCCCAGCGCCATGTAGTCGCTGGCGGCGACGATCGCCGTCGCGCCCCGGCCGAGCAGCGAGATCGCGGCGGACTGGCCGCCCTCCACGGTGTACGACTGCCGGACCACCCACTGCTCCGCGTCCTGGACCCCGCGCTTGGCGAGCGAGGCGACGAACCCGCTGACCCGCCGGTCGGCCGGCCGGTTGCCGACCGGCCCCGAGGCCATGCCGATACGGCGGTGGCCGAGCCGGTACAGGTGGTCCACCGCGAGTTCGGCGGCCAGCAGATCGTCCGTGGAGAAGACCGGCGCCTCGCTCACGCCCTCGAAGCGGCCGTTGATCCCCACGAACGGGATCCGGCGCGAGCGCAGGAGTTCGTACGCCTGCGGATCCGCGCCCTCGATCGTGTTGCTGGCCGAGAGGAAGACCACGGCGGCCACACCCCGGTCGGCGAGGGAGGTCACGAAGTCCAACTCCTGGACCCCGCCCGGGAAGCACGGGCACAGCACCGTCTTCAGACCGTGCGGGGCGAGCACCGACTCGATCCGTTCGGCGACATCGGCGAAGAACGGGTTGGAGACCAACTCGGTTACCACCGCGACGAGTTGCCCCCGCGTCTGCCGCTCGTAGCCGAGGTCGGCCATCGCCTGCTCGACGGCCTCGCGGGTCCTGCGCGATACGCCCTGGCGCCGGTTGATGACCCGGCTGACCGTGGCCTCGCTCACCTGCGCCCGGTCCGCGACTTCGGTGATGCCGACCTTCATACGGTTCCCTCCACCCCAACTTGCAGCAGTCGACTGAAAACTTTCAGTCCAACCTCCCGCGCAACATAGCAGCGAAACTGCGTGTCTTCCACGTTTCTTGCGCATGACCATTGAACCGCCACTTCGGCCCCTGCTAGCTTTCCGGCCACCACGCGGCGCCCATCCCGCAGTGACCGAAGACCCGGGAGACCCGATGAAGCCCTCAAGGCTCATGCTGCTCACCGCTGTTGCCCTGCTCGCACCGATGGCGCCCGCTCTGTCGGCCACCGCGTCCGCCGCTCCCCGCCCCCAACTCGCCATTCCCGACCCCGGGTTCGAGAACGGCGGCGTGGGCTGGACCTTCACCCCGGGCGCCGGCGTCGGCACCGGCAACAGACACGGCGGCCAGCGCTTCCTCTACCTCGACTCCGGCGCCGGCAAGAGCGGCCAGACGACCGTCGTCGCGCCCCGCGACGGGAGTTACGACTTCTCCGCGTGGATCGGCAGCGCGGGCACCGGCGGCACGTACACGGTCCGGCGCAACGGCGTGACCGTGGGGACCATCACCTTGCCGCAGCACCCCGGCTACGCCCGCTACACCATCAGCGACGTCAGGCTGAGGACCGGCGACCGGCTCCAGATCGAATTCGGCTCCGGCACCTCCTGGGTCAACGCCGACGACCTGATGATCTCGCCCGCCGCGCCCGCCGACCCCAAGGTCACCTCGTCCGACCCCTCGGTGGTCGAGATGTTCGCCTGGGCGCAGAAGAAGGCCAACAGCTGGGTCCAACTGCCCGGCACGGTGGGCCCGGTCAACGTCGACGAGCACCAGACCGGCGGCACCGGAACCGCGACGTACGAGCCCACCTACTGGGCCGGATACGCCAACCGCAGCGCCTACTACTCCCGCGACATGACCCACCAGCTCGTCGGCGCCCACCTCATCGGCCTCGACACCGAGAACGAGACGATGCTCCGCTCGTACGCGGCGTCGGCCACCGCCGAGAGCAAGTACTTCCCGGTCTGGTCCCTCAACTTCGACGCGAAGACGTACCTGAGCATCGACTACAAGAGCCCGGACAAATTCGTCCGCGAGGTGCCGGCCACCTTCGAACTCGTCGAGAAGGCAGCCCAGGCCTACCTCTGGACCGGCGACCGCAGATACGTGGACGACCCGGTGCTGTGGGACTTCTACCGCCACGCCACCGAGCAGTTCATCGACCTGCACAACTCCGCCAAGGACAACGGCAAGGTCAAGGTCGCCGAGGGCACCGGCCAGGGCATCTTCGCCGGCGCCGCCAGCTACAACGAACAGGACGGCGACGACCTCGCCGAGGCCGGCGACACCATCGCCACCGAGTACCAGGCTTACCTGGCGATGGCCGTGCTCGCCCGTGGCAAGGGCGACACCAAGCTGGCGAAGTCCTACGACAAGAAGGCCGCCGACCTGAAGACGTACTTCAACGACACCTGGAGCGGCACCGGCAGCGGCGCCGACATGGTCCGCGCCTACACCGTCTCCGGCACCCCGGTCACCGGCTGGGGCAAGGAGAACAGCGTCTTCATGCCTATGAAGCAGATCATCGACCCCGGCGCGCGCAACAACGCCTACCTCGACTACATCCAGCAGCAGGAACTGGGACCGCAGGGCTCACCCAACATCGAGTCGACGACCTACCTGCCCGACATGTTCTTCAAGAACAACCGCCCCGACACCGCCTGGCAGTGGATGCAGAAGATCTACGGCGAGCGCGAGACCCAGCACGTCAACTCCAGCCAGGGCCCCGACGGCGACTACCCCGAGGTGTCGTTCACGCTGGTCAGCCAGACCATCCAGGGCCTGATGGGCATCACACCGGACGCGCCGGACCACAAGGTGACCACCCAGTCCCAGCTGCCGACCGGAATGAAGTGGCTCCAGGCGGCGGACGTCCCCATCGGCACGGACACGGTCACCGTGCGGCACGACGGCGCCACGAAGACCACGCTCACGAACAACTCCCGCAAGGACTCCTACAGTTGGGAGGCCCGCTTCCCCGGCGTCCACAAGAAGATCGAGGTCAACGGCGTCGCACAGCACGTGCGCGTGAAGACGGTCCACGGCGTGACCTACACCTACGCGACGCCGACCGTCCGGGCCGGGGCGACGGCGGTCGTGCAGGTCGGCGGCTGACGCGAACTCCCGCTCACCGAGGGCCCCGTAGCGCGCCGGCGAGATCGTCGAGATACCGCGCGACGGGGCCCAGGGCGACCAGGCCACTGCCCGCCCCGGCCAACTCGGCTGCGGCGGGCGTCAGTTCGGCGTGTGCACGCTCCATCATGTCCCGGTCGCCCACGCCGATCGCCGCCCGCGCGGCCAGGCACCACAGTGCCTCGAACAGCAGGTCGCGCGGCGGCTCCGGGAGGGAACGCAGCGCGGCCCGGGCGTCGTTGGGCCGCCCCTGGGCCAGCGCCACGAGCGGCCGGGCCCACGGTTCGTACGGACCCCAGTCGACGGGTTCGTCGGTCTGCGCGGGCCGCCCGTTCCGCACCCGCAGACACAGCAGGGCCAGCGGCAGCAGCCCGTGCTCCAGCCCGGGCATTCCGGCTCCGTCCAGCCGCAGCGCCGCGTCCTGGTAGGCAGCCTCCACGTCCTCCGGCCGCGCACTCCCGCTCTCGGCGATCCGCACCACCCGGTACCACTGGGTGAACACGCCCACCAGCGGCAGTTCATGACGCTCCGCCAGCTGCTCGGCGGCGGCCGCGTGCCGGTCCGCTCCGCCGAAGTCGGCGAGGGCGCTACGAGCCTGGAGCCGGACGAGATGGCCGAGCACTTCGTGGGTGACGAGGCCGTGCCGGGCGGACAGGGCGACCAACTCGGCGCCGATTGCGTCCCGTTGCGGGGCGAGGCCGGCGCGCTCGAAGGTCTGCATGAACACCCCGTTGAGGGCGAAGGCCAGCAGCGCGGGGTCGTTGAGCCGGCGGGCGATGCCTTCCGCCTGGCGGGCGGCCTGGGGCCCGCGCGCGGAACGCGTACCGCGTGACTCCTGAGCGATCGTGGCCAACAGGCGGGCCCGCACCGCGAGTTGGGCGTCCGGCGGGAGCGCGGCAAGGGTGCGCTCGGCGGCGGCCACGGTCTCCGCCGCCAGCCGGGGATCGTCTACACGGGTCCAGATCGCCGGGACGTCGTAGGCGCCGATCACCCGCGCGGTGAGCTCCGGATCGCCCAGCTCGGCCGCTGCCGCGATCGCCGCGAGCCGATGCCCACGGGCCGCCTCCAGCCCGCCCCCACCGGTCACCGCGAGATCCCGCAACAGCCCCACGGCCGACTCCAGCCGCACCCGGGCACCGGCCGCCACGGTCCGGTCGTAGGCGGCGGTGGCGGCTGCCCACACTTGGTCCGCGGGACCGCTGTCCGCTGGCGAGTGGCCTTGTTCGTGTGGGCCGTTTGCTGCCTGTGCCTGTGCCTGTGCCCGTTCCCGCGGACTGCCGGGCCCGGTGTCGAGGTGCGGAGCATGCTCCAGGATGTCCGCCTCCAGCCGGCGCAGGGCCGGCCCCGGGTCCGCGCCGAGTTGTTCCACCAGGAGGGTGCGCGCGGCGCAGTACCGCGAGGGCGTCGCCCTGGCGGCCGGTGCGGTACAGGGACAGTGCCAGCAGTCGCCAGGCGTTCTCGCGCCAGGGGTGTTCGGCCGTATGCGCGTCCAGGTCCGGCACCGCCTCCGCGGCCCGGCCCAGGGTGAGTTGGGACTCGGCGCGGCGTTCGACGGCGTGCAGGCGCAGCTCGGCGAGGCGGGAGCGTTCCGTGCGGGCCCAGGTCTCCGCGTCGAAGTCGGCGTAGGCCGGTCCGCGCCACCAGCCGAGGGCCTCCTCCAGGTGGGTCAGTGCCCGTTCCGCCGGCAGGGTTCCGGCGGCGGTCACCGCCCGCTCGAAGCGCCAGGCGTCCACGGCCTCCGGTGCGGCCCGCAGCGCGTAGCCCGGGCCTTCGGTGACCAGCAACTGGGCCGGTGCGCGCGGTGGGCGCTCCGGTTCCAGGGCCCGGCGCAGGGCGGCGACGAACGTGCGCACCGCGCCCACCGCGTCGGCGGGCGGCTCCTCCCGGCCCGCCCACAGATCCTCGACCAGCCGCCCGACCGGGACGACCCGGCGCCGGGCCACGAGCAGCCGGGCCAGCACCGCCCGGTGTCGCGGCCCCCGCAGGGCGATCACGTTCCCGGCACCGTCCCAGGCCGTCACCGGCCCCAGCACCCCGAACGCGATCTCCATCACCGACCACCCTTTCCGGGGCATCGCCCCAGGTCACGGTAGCGCGCTCACCCGTTGCTCATCGGCGGGCGGCACGCTCGAAGACAGCAACGACAGCACAGACGAAAGCAGGGCGCACCATGCCACCGACCATCCCCGGCTTCACCTACCACCGCGTTCCCGTCGCGGACGGCGTGTCCCTGAACGCGGCCGTGTCCGGTTCCGGCAGCCCGGTCGTGCTGCTGCACGGCTTCCCGCAGACCCACCTCATGTGGCGCCATGTCGCCGCCGACCTCGCGGCCGACCACACCGTGATCTGCCCCGACCTGCGCGGCTACGGCGCGAGCGACAAGCCCGCCGAGACCGACGGGTCCGGTGACGGCTACGCCAAGCGCACCATGGCCGACGACATCGTGAACCTGGCCCACGCCCTGGGACACGAGCGCTTCGCCCTCGCCGGTCACGACCGCGGCGCCCTCGTCGCCTTCCGCGCCGGACTCGACCACCCGGACACCGTGACCCACCTCGCCTGTCTCGACGTACTCCCCACCCTCGACATGTGGGACGTGATGCACGGCGTCACCGCCGCCGTCGGCTTCCACCTCTACCTGATGGCCCAACCCCCGGGCCTGCCCGAGGAGTTGATCGCCGCCGCGCCCGACGCGTTCTTCGGCCACTTCCTCGACCTCTGGACCAACGACCCGCAGGCGATCCCCGCCGACGTCCGCACCGCCTACCTGGACGCCTGCCGCGCCGCGGTCCCTTCCATCGTCGCCGACTACCGAGCCTCGGCCGGCGTCGACCTCGCCCACGACCGGGCCGACCGGGACGCCGGAAACCACCTGCGGATGCCGGTCACCGTGCTCCAGCAGGACTGGGGCGCCGCCCTCGGCTTCGACGCGGCGGCGCTGTGGCGCGACTGGGCGCCTGACCTGCGGCACTCCACCGTGACCTGCGGCCACTTCATGGCGGAGGAGGCACCCGCCGACGTGGCCAAGGCACTCCGGGACCTGCTCGCCCGCTGACCGCGTTCCCCCTTGCCGGACCGCGCAGTACCGTCGGGACAGTCCCCACGGCAGGGGGTGCCCGATGCCCGCGCCCGACCCGCTCGCCGCCCGTCTCACCGTCCACCTCGACGCTTCCGCGCTCTGGCACCACAGGCCGGCCTACGCCGAACTCGTGCACCGCGCCCACCGCGAGGGCCTCGCCGGAGCGAGCGTCTTCCACGGTGTGACGGGGTTCGGCGCGGGCGGGACCAGGGCCCGGCATCTCCGCGATCACGGGCCCTGCCTGGTGATCATCGTGGACGACGAGCGACGGCTGCGTTCGTTCCTGCCGTGCGTGGCCGACCTGCTGGCCGAGACGGCGGCCGTCGCGACCCTGGACCAGGTACGGATCCATGTGCCGGACAGGCCTGCATGACCCCCGCGACTCCGGCCGGAAGAGAGCGAACATGCGTGCGTACGGCCCTCCACCCGCCTACGCTCGGGCCGTGCTGCGCATCATCGACGCCCGAACCGGCGACTCCACCGAAGCCGCCCCCGCCCGCCGTGGCCTGACCAGGGTCGAGGCGCACGCGTCGGGCCTCGATCCCACGGCACTACGTGTCCTCCTCGTCGCCGACCTCCTCGTACGCGCCCTCGAACTCGGCGGCACACCCGTGTGGGCCCTGCTCACCGGCGATCACGAGCAGGCCGAACTCCGGGCCGCCGTCGGTGCGTTGGGCATTCGCCCGTTCGAGCACGGCGGAGACGTCGGCTCCGGACTCGGCGAGGCGCAGGTCCTCCACGTGGCCGCCGGGAGCGAGGCGACACCAGGGGGAGTCCTGGTCGCCGTAGCGCCCGTGGAATCCCCTGCGACCGCTGCCCCGGACCTCTCCGACCCGGGTGCGTTCCGGCTCGCCCTGCTCTCGCACCCGCGGGACCTGCCGGTGCGGCTCGACGCGGACGGGCTGGAGGAGGCGCGGCGGACCCTCGCGCACTGGCGGGCGTCGGTCGCCGACTGGGCGCGGCGGCCCTCGCGGCCGGTGCCCGACGAGGTGCGGGCCGAGCTGCGGAGCGCCTGGGAGAACGACCTGAACGTGCCTGCCGTGCTGGGGGTGTTGCGGCGCGTGGAGACCTGGCCCGACCTGCCGGACGGTGCCCGCTTCGAGACGTACGCCTACGCCGACCGGCTCCTCGGGCTCGAACTCACCCGTGACATCGGGTCGTTGGCGTGAACGCCCGTTCCGGGGCCCGCCCGCTGCGCCGACTGGTCGTGCTGCGGCACGCCAAGTCGGCCTGGCCCGAAGGCGTTCCCGACCAGCTACGGCCCCTTGCCCCGCGCGGTCTCCGCGACGCCCCGGCCGCCGGGATCGCGCTCGCCGAGGCGGACTCCCTGCCGGACCTCGCGCTGTGCTCCACGGCCGTACGGGCGCGCCAGACCTGGGAGTTGGCGTCGTCCCAGTGGGGCACCCCGCCGCCGGTGCGGTACGAACCGCGGCTCTACGCGGCCGATGTGGAGGATCTGCTCGACGCCGTGCACCAAGTGCCGCACGAGGTCGAGACGTTGCTCGTCGTCGGGCACAACCCCGGCCTGGAGGAACTGGTCCTCGAACTCGCCGGTGACAGTCTCGACGACGCGCTCGACGAGGTCCGGGTGAAGTTCCCGACCTCGGCCATCGCGGTCCTGGCCTGGCACGGCCGCACCTGGCAGGACCTCGCCCCGGGCACGGCCCTGCTGACGGGCCTGACCGTGCCGAGGGGCAAGAAGAAGTAGGCCCGCTTCTAGGGGAGTCGGAGGAACTCCCGGGCTCCGCGCAGCCGGGTGCCCAACCGCTCCTGCGTGGCCCGGCCGTCGAGGCGGACGTCGAGGGCCATGGACGTCCCCTCTCCCCGCCCGGCGGGGAGCCGGCTCGCGTCGAGTCCGTCGCGGCGGGCGATGAGCACGCCGAGCTCGTGGCGGCTCAGGGCGTCCGGGCCGGCCAGATGGAACATGCCGGATCCGTCGGACAGCGCGAGTTCCAGCAGTGCGGCGGCCAGGTCCCCGACATGGACCGGGCAGCGGACGACATCGGTGAACAGAACGCCCTCGCGGGCACCGGCGGCCAGTTCGTGCACCATGCGCTCGTGCGCGGAGCCGCCGTGGCCGACGATCAGCGAGGTGCGCGCGACCGCCGCGGCCGGTGTCAGGAGGCGTACGGCGGTCTCGGCGGCGGCCTTCGCCGCGCCGTACGGGGTGACCGGGTCGGGCGGGCAGGACTCGTCGTAGGAGATCCGCGAACCGGAGAACACGGCGTCGCTGGAGACATGGACCAGGCGGTGGCCGTGGCGTGCCGCCGCCATCGCCACGCGGACCGAACCGTCGGCGGTGACCGCCCAGTCGCTCAGTCCGCTGGTCGCGTTGATGATTACGTCCGGAGTCAACTCGGCCAGGAGGTCGTCGAGTCGGTCGGGCGCGCGGAGGTCGAGCCGGTGCCAGGAGACGCCGAGCGGCGCGGTCTCGGGGCGTACGGAGCAGTACGTGGCCGCCGTGGCCTCGCCCGCCGCGCTCGCCCGGCGTACCAGTTCCGTGCCGAGGAAGCCGCTGCCGCCGACGATCAGGAGCCTCACGGCGGTCAGCCGACGTGGACGCGGGGCCGAAGGTGCCGGTCCGGTTCCGCGCGGCGCAGTACCTCGCGGGTGACCGGGGCGACCTCGCCGTCCCCGAAGACCAGGAAACGGATCAGATGACTGACCGGGTTGCCCTCGGTCCAGTCGAAGTAGGCGTGCGGGACCTCACCGGTGCGGTCCCGCAGGGCGAGCAGCACCGCGGCGATCGAGTTGGGCACGGTGGGGCCTTCGACCCGGAGCCGCCGTACCCCGTACTTCTTGTCGCCGCGCACGGCGATGTCCGCCGTGAAGTCCGAGGAGTCGCGGACGATGACCTCCACGAAGAGCACCGGGCCGCCCTCCGGGATGTGGGTGTGTTCGCGCTGGCTGTACTCCTTGGCGCGGTACTCCCGACTGCTGTGCTCCTGCGGCTCGTTGGCGATCAGCCGCAGCGGCCCGGAGCGTGCCGCCTCGTCGATGAACCGGGCCGCCGTGTCGTCGAACGTGACCTCGGCGGCACGGAGTTCGAACGCGCGGTGGATGCGGGAACCGAACGACGTCGCGAGGATCAGCACGATGAAGATCCCGGCGATCTTGATGCCGTCGGGCCGTTCGATGACGTTCGTGACGAGGGTGTACGCGAAGACGGCGGTGATCGTGCCGAACCCGAGCGTGGCCTTGCGGTGGCCGCGCTTGTGCACGGTGACCGTGGAGGCGAAAGCGGCGGACAGCATCAGGACCAGCACCCCGGTCGCGTACGCGCCGCTCTGCGCGTCGACGCTCGCGTGGAACCAGAGCGTGATCAGCACCGCCGTCACCATGAACACGAGGACCAGCGGCCGCACCGCCCGCGTCCACTCGGGCGCCATGCCGTAGCGCGGCAGATAGCGGGGCACGAGGTTCAGCAGTCCGGCGAGTGCGGAGGCGCCCGCGAACCACAGGATCGCGATCGTCGAGACGTCGTAGAACGTGCCGAAGACCTGGCCCAGGTGCTCGTGCGCGAGGTAGGCGAGGGCGCGGCCGTTCGCCGGGCCGCCGGTCTTGAACGCGCTCTGCGGGATGAGGATGGTCGTCGCCAGGCTGGACAGCAGCAGAAAACCGGACATGATCACGGCGGCCGTGGTGAGCAGCTTGCGGGTCTCGCGGATACGGCCCGTGGGCTTCTCCCAGGTGTCCGTGGGATCGCCCTTGACCTGCGGCATCACCGCCACGCCCGTCTCGAAGCCGGACATGCCGAGGGCGAGCTTCGGGAACACGAGGAGCGCGACGCCGACCATCGCGAGCGGTGAGGAGTGTGCGGCCGTCATCGCGTCCGTCCAGTCGCCGATCTTCACCGGATGGCTCAGCACCTCCCAGGCCGACACCGCGAGCACCACCAGGTTGAGCGTGAGATACACGCCCACCAGCACCACCGCGATCCCGATGGCCTCCCGGAAGCCCTTGAGGAAGACCGCGCCCAGCGCGCCGACCAGCACCAGCGTGATCCAGGTGTTGCCGCCGTGCATCCAGCCCGGCGCGAAGGGGTTCTCCACGACGTGCGCCGCCGCGTCCGCCGCCGACAGGGTGACCGTGATCATGAAGTCGGTCGCCGCGAAGCCCAGCAGCACCAGCACGAAGATCTTCCCCGACCACCACGGCAGCAGTCGCTCCAGCATGGCGATCGACCCCTCGCCGTGCGGGGACTCGTGCGCCACCCGCCGGTACACCGGCAGCGCCCCGAGCAGCGTCAGCGCGATCAGCACGACCGTGGCCAGCGGCGACAGCAGCCCTGCCGCGAGCGCGGCGATACCCGGCTGATAGCCCAGCGTGGAGAAGTAGTCGACGCCGGTCAGACACATGACCCGCCACCACCGGTGCCCCTCGTGCTCCGGGTTCGGCGTGGCGTGCGGCCCAGGATGCCGGGCACTCTGCTCGCTCAGCCCCTCCAGCAGCCAGGCCCGGCAGCGCTCGGCGGCGGACCCCGAATCGCCGGACTCCACGCTCTCCGTCGGGTCCACCTGCGCGCCGGTCATGCCGAGAACTCCCTGAGGTCGAACGCCCGCGCCCGCCACCCGGGCAACGAGCAGCGAGTATCCACCACATCGTCACCCGTACCCGGACCGGGGGCGACCCCTGACCCTGTGCATAGGCTGGCCGGATGCAGGACGAGTACCGCACAGTGGCCCGGCCGGGCGTGCACGAGACCGAGGTCAATCGCTCGCGCTTTCTGTGCGCCCTCGCCCCGGCGGGCACCGAGCAGGAGGCCCAGGACTTCGTCGCCCGTATCCGCAAGGAGCACGCCGACGCCACGCACAACTGCTTCGCCTACGTCATCGGCGCCGACGCCGCGATCCAGAAGGCGAGCGACGACGGCGAACCCGGTGGCACGGCCGGTGTCCCCATGCTCCAGATGCTGCTGCGCCGCGACATGCGGTACGTCGTCGCCGTCGTCACCCGCTACTACGGCGGCGTCAAGCTCGGCGCGGGCGGCCTCATCAGGGCCTACGGCGGCTCGGTCGGCGAGGCGCTCGACGCCCTCGGCACCCTCACCCGCCGCCGCTTCCGGCTGGCCACCGTGACCGTCGACCACCAGCGGGCCGGCAAGATCCAGAACGACCTGCGCGCCACCGGCCGCGAGGTTCGCGATGTCCGCTACGGCGAGGCGGTCACCATCGAGATCGGGCTGCCGGACGCCGATGTGGACGCCTTCCGGGCGTGGCTGGCCGATGCGACGGCGGGGACGGCGGCGCTGGAGCTGGGCGGCGAGGCGTACGGGGACGCCTGACCAGCTCCGAGTCTTTCTGATGCTTCGTCAGGAGTGCCAGTTCCAGACCTGGTTGGGGCTGCCCGCGCAGCCGAAGGTCTGGACGGGCTGACCGTCCTGCCCCGACTTGTCGGCCTCCGCGTCCAGACAGAAGCCGTCCGGGGCGCTCACCAGGGTCCCGGCGCTGCCCAGTTGCCAGCGTTGTGCGCTCAGTCCGTCGCAGGTCCTGGCCCGGATCTTCGAGAAGTTCTGGCCGACCGTATCGGCGTCGGCGTCCAGGCAGCCGTGGTTGCCCTGATTGACGACGAGGTACTGGGACGCGTGGTCGGGCACGCGGTACAGCGCCCACTTCTGGGCCGCCGTGCCGTTGCACCCCCACACCTGCACCTCGGAGACGCGGGCGTCGAGACACCGGGCGACATCGACGGCGCGCACGCTCTCGGTGACGGTCACCGAACCGGTCCTGACCGGTCCGCGCTCCGTGCCGTACAGCAGTTTCATGGTCTGCGCGTCGACCGAGCCGCTCGGGGCGGTTCCGGCCTCGGTCTGGAACGCCTTCACCGCGTCGCTCGTCTCCTTCCCGTAGTCGCCGTCGACCGTGACGTGCAACCCGTAGCCGGCGAGGAGGAGTTGGAGGGCCTTGACGCAGTCGCCGCGGGAGTGCGAGGCGATCTCGGCGACGCACGAGGCGATCCGGATGTCGAGGGTCGCGGGATCGTGGGTGTCCGGCGCCTGTGTAGGGCTCTGCGACGCCACGTTCCCCGTCCCCGGCCGGGTGGCGTCCGAGGTCGGTGAACTGTTCGGCGCCGAGGGCGAGTTCTCCGGTGCGGCCGCTGTCGAGGACGACTTCGACCCGGCACCGGCCGACGTCCCGCTGCCGTCGTCGTGGTGCAGCAGCAGCGTCGCGGTGATGCCGCCGGCGACCAGGACGGCCGCGGCGGCACCCGCGATCAGCTTTCGGCGGCTCCCTGGCGTGAACCCCCTTTTCCCGGGCGCGACTTGGGACTTGCCGGGCTCTTCGGCAGGCGGTTCGGGGGGCGTCGCCGCGGGACGGACGGCGGGGGAGAGCGCGAGCCCGGGGGACGCCTCGCGCCCGGGAGCCGCGCGCGGCGGTTCGCCGACCGGCCCGGACAGCTGATGCCCGATGGCGGTCCTGAACACGGCTTCGGGCAACGGCCGTTGCTCGGGGTCCTTGTCCAGGCAGACGCGGATGAACGCGGCCAGGTCCGCGTCGACGGCCGCCACCTTGTCGAGGGTCTCCTCCCGGGGCGGGTCGAAGGCCACCCGGTGCAGCACGTCGACGCCGGTGCCCTCGCCGAACGGTGCCTCCCCGGCGACGGCGTAGGTGAGCGTGGAGGCCAGCGAGAAGATGTCCGAGGCGGCGGTGACCTCCTGGCCGCGGACCTGCTCCGGGGACATGTAGGCGGGGGTGCCCACGTTCTGGCCCGTGGCGGTGATCGAGGTGCCGTCGGTGGCCTGGACGACCCCGAAGTCGATGACGCGGGCGCCGTCGGCACCCAGGATGACGTTGGAGGGCTTGAGGTCGCGGTGCACCAGTCCCGCGCGCCAGATCGCCTCGATCGCCCGTCCCACGTCGCCCATCAGCCGCCAGGCCGCCGCCGCGCCGACCGGTCCGCGCGCGTCGACCAGCTGGTCCAGCGTGGGCCCGGGTATGTACTCGGTGGCGACCCACACCAGGTCCTCGTCGCAACCGCTGCCCAACAGCCGTACGATGTGCGCCCCTTGGATGCTGTCCAGGGCGCCGACCTCGCGCTCGAAGCGCCTGCGGAACTGCGGGTCCTCCGCGTACTCGGGGCGGATCACCTTCACGGCGGCGGGCCCGGTGGCGCCGGTGGCGTCGCGGCCGAGATAGACCCGGCCCATTCCGCCGCTGCCCAGCACCGACAGCAGGCGGTACGGGCCCGCCTGCCGGGGGTCGCTCTTCCGCAACGGGACCACGGGCGGCGGTTCCATCCCCGCCGCCGCGTAGGCCATCGTTTCGGACCGACCGCGGTACTCGACTGGCATGGGAACCCTGCGTCTCTCGCGTGGTGCGTGTGACGTGAGGTTAGCGCAGCTCCCTTATGGGACAGGGGAGTTGAGGGTTTCCTGTGGGGAGTCGGCCGCCTCAGGGGCGATCCGTGTCGCCGAGGCTGCGGGAGATCGAGCGGGCGCAGGTCCGCGCCGCGGAGACCAGGGAGGCGCGCACCGGACCGTCCGCGCAGACCCGGTCGGCGGACCCCGTGACGCTCACCGCCGCGACGGCGCCCCGCCGCCGGTCGCGGATCGGTACGGCGATCGACGCCGTGCCGTCCCTGGCCGGTCCGGGAACGCAGGCCCAGCCGCGGTCCCTGACGGCCTCCGCACTGTCGGCGAGAGCCGGTGAACTCGCGGGCGGCTCAGCCGAATGGGACGCATAGGCGCCCAGGACCGCACCCAGCGCCGTTCCCCCGAGGGGCACGACCGTGCCGGTCTCCAGGACCTGCGGTGTGTTGTCGGGGCGGAAGACGTGATGGACGATCAGCACGCCCGACCGGTGCGGCACACCCACGTGCACCGCCTCCCCGGTGCCCCGGGCGAGATCGTCGGCCCAGGCCAGGGCATGGGCCCGTAACTCATGGGTCTGGAGGTACCTGCCGCCCAGCCGCGCCAACTCCGCGCCCAGCCCGTACTTGCCGGACACCGGATCCTGCTCGACGAGGCCCTCCTGCCGCAGGGTGCGCAGGATGCCGTACACCGTGCCCTTCGGCAGACCGAGCGAGGCGGCGGCGTCGGAGAGACCGAGCCGTCCCTCACCGGTGGCCAGCAGCCGTAACAGCGCGGCGCCTCGGGACAGCGACTGGATGGGACCTGGCATGGAGTGAGTGTGGCATGCAGCAATGCTTTGGGGAGTGGGGCAATTGAGACACCGGAGGACCGGCGTACGGTGGGGAACCCCGACGACGAGCACCGCGACCGCGGGTTCGGGCTGGGCTTCCACGTCGTGACCGACCCCGTGGGCGTGGGCTCGTTCGGAACGCCGCCGACTGCGCAACTTTGTGTGCCAGGCCATGACATAAGGGGTGTTGGGTGTCGACATAAGGGATATATGCGGCGTCTTGTTCGACAGGTCAGGCGCGAGCGTGTGGCCGTGGTGAAGCAGGGGGGCCACAGGCGCTAGCGTGGTGGCTCCATGAAACTGCTGCACACCTCCGACTGGCACCTGGGCCGGGCGTTCCACCGAGTGAACATGCTCGGGGCCCAGGCCGACTTCGTGACCCACCTCGTCACCATCGTGCGCGAGCACGCGGTGGACGCCGTGGTCGTGTCGGGAGACGTGTACGACCGTGCGGTCCCGCCGCTCGCCGCCGTCGAGCTCTTCGACGACACCCTGCACCGGCTCGCCGACCTGGGCGTGCCCACGGTGATGATCTCCGGGAACCACGACTCGGCCCGCCGCCTCGGCGTCGGAGCGGGACTGATCGACCGCGCGGGCATCCACCTGCGCACCGAGCCGTCGGCCTGCGGGACACCCGTGGTGATTCCGGACGCGTTCGGCGACGTGGCCTTCTACGGGCTGCCGTATCTCGAACCCGCCCTGGTGAAGGCCGAGTTCGGGGTGGACAAGGCCGGGCACGAGGCAGTGCTGGCCGCCGCCATGGAGCGCGTCCGCGCCGACCTGGCCACCCGCGCGCCCGGCACCCGTTCGGTGGTCCTCGCCCACGCCTTCGTCACCGGCGGCGAGGCCAGCGACAGCGAGCGGGACATCACCGTCGGCGGGGTCGCCGCCGTACCGGCCGGGGTCTTCGACGGCGTCCACTATGTGGCCCTCGGGCATCTGCACGGCTCGCAGACCATCACCGGGCGCGTGCGCTACTCGGGCTCCCCGCTGCCGTACTCCTTCTCCGAGGCCGACCACCGCAAGAGCGTGTGGCTCGTCGACCTGGACGCCGACGGGACCGTCACCGCCGAGCGCGTCGACTGCCCGGTGCCGCGCGAACTTGCCCGGATCCGGGGCGCGTTGGAGGACCTGCTCGACGATCCGGAGCTCGCGCGGCACGAGGAGGCGTGGGTCGAGGCGACGCTTACCGACCCGGTGCGCCCGGCCGACCCCATGGCCCGGCTCACCGAGCGCTTCCCGCACACCCTCAGCCTGGTCTTCGACCCCGAGCGGTCCCCGGACGACCCCGACGTGTCGTACGCCAGGCGTCTCGCGGGCCGCAGCGACCAGGAGATCGCCGACGACTTCGTCGCCCATGTGCGCGGTGCCGGGCCCGACGATGCCGAACAGACCGTGCTCCAGGAGGCGTTCGACGCGGTGCGCGCGGACGCCGTGGTGCGGGAGGTGACGCCGTGAACGCGCGGCGCTCGGGAGAACAGGGAAGCGGCGCCGCGAACGCGCGGCCCCGGGAACGAGTGAGCGCGCGGCCGGCGGCACGAGTGAGCGTGCGGTTCTCGACGGGATTGAGCGCGCGGTTCTCGGCGAGATCGAGCGCGCGGTTCTCGGCGGGAGAGGGGGTGCGATGAGGCTGCACCGGCTCGACATCACCGCCTTCGGGCCCTTCGGCGGCTCGCAGACCGTCGGCTTCGACGAACTGTCCTCCGCCGGTCTCTTCCTCCTGCACGGCCCGACCGGCGCCGGCAAGACCTCCGTCCTCGACGCCGTCTGCTACGCGCTCTACGGCTCGGTGCCCGGCGTCCGCCAGTCCGGCCAGGGGCTCACCCTGCGCAGCGACCACGCGGCACCCGCCACCCGCACCGAGGTCCGGCTCGAACTGACCGTCTCCGGGCGGCGGTTGGAACTCACCCGGCAGCCGCCCTGGGCCCGCCCCAAGAAGCGCGGCACCGGCAGCACTCTGGACAAGGCGCAGAGCTGGCTGCGCGAGTACGACGCGAGCGCCGGCACCTGGAAGGACCTCAGCCGCTCGCACCAGGAGATCGGCGAGGAGATCACCCAGCTGCTCGGGATGAGCCGGGAGCAGTTCTGCCAGGTCGTGCTGCTGCCCCAGGGGGAGTTCGCGCGGTTCCTGCGCTCCGACGCCGAGGCGCGCGGCAAGCTGCTCGGCCGGCTCTTCGACACCCACCGCTTCGCCGACGTCGAGAAGCGGCTCGCCGACCGGCGGCGCGCCACTGAGGCCCAAGTCAGGCAGGGCGACGCCGAGTTGCTGGCCGACGCGCACCGCATGCAGCAGGCGGCCGGGAACGCCATGGAGCTGCCGGACCTCGCACCCGGCGAACCCGGCCTCGCCGCCGAGGTGTTGGGCGCGGCGGCCGTCGCCCGCAGCACCGCGCGCGAACAGCTGACCATCGCGCACAGCCGCCTCGCCGCCGCCGAGTCCGCCCGGGCCGCCGCCGACCGGGAGCTGGCCGACGTACGCGAACTGGCGCGCCTGCAACAGCGGTTCGCGCAGGCGCGGGAGCGGGCCGCGCTCCTGGAGGAACGCGCCGACGGCTATCGGCAGGCACAGGCGCGGATGGAGCGGGCGCGCAAGGCGGAGGCGGTGGCGCCGGCGCTGGAGCTGCGGGAGGCCGCCGAGACAGAGCACCGGGAAGCCGCCCGGGCCGAGGCGCGCGCACGCGATCTGCTGCCGGAAACCTTCGCGGGTGCCGGGGCGGCCGGGCTCACCGCCGCCGCCCGCCGGGCCGCCGAGGAACTGGGCGGCCTGGAGTCGGCCCGCCGCGCCGAACAGCGCCTGACCGAACTCGGCGTGGAGCGCGCCGAGTTGGACCGGCAGGAGCGCGCAGACGAGGACGTACGGCAGGAGGCCGAAGCCTGGCTCGCCGGGTGGGACACCAACCGCACGGGCCTGCGGACGCGGATCGAGTCCGCCCAGGAGGCCGCGAGCCGGGCCGAACAGCTCGCCGTGCGCCGCGAGCCCGCCGAGCGGCGGCTCCGGGCGGCCCGGCAGCGGGACCAGTTCGCCGGGGACACGGAGGACGCCCAGCGACAGGTGCTCGCCCTTGCCGAACTAGCCGTCGGGGCCCGCGCCCACTGGCTCGACCTCAAGGAACAGCGGCTGAACGGCATCGCCGCCGAACTCGCCGCCCACCTCACCGACGGCGAACCCTGCGCGGTCTGCGGTGCCTCCGAACACCCCGCGCCCGCACGCAAGTCCGCGGAACACGTCGACCGCGCAGCCGAGGAACAGGCCCTCACCGCCCACCAGCACGCCGAGGAACAGCGCACCGAGGCCGAGCGTCGCCTCGCCCTCGTTAGGGAAGCGCTCGCCGCGGCCACGGCGGAGGCGGGGGACACCCCGACCGGTCAACTTGCCGACGAGTGCGCGGAGTTGGAGCGGCTGTACGAGCAGGCGCGCCGGGACGCGTCCTGGCTGCACCCCGCGACCGAGGAGCTGCGGCGGGCCGAGCAGGAGCACGACCGGCGGACCGGCATCCAGCAGCAGGCCGCCCTCAGAGCCGCCTCCCGTACGACCCTCCGCGACACCCTCGACCGTGAACGCGCCTCGCTGGAAGAGGAGTTGGCGCAGACGCGGGGCACCGCCGACAGCGTGGCGGCGCGCGCCGACCAGCTGGAGCGGCAGGCCGCGCTGCTCACCGACGCCGCCGACACCGCACGGGTCGCCGAGGACACCGCGCAGCGCCTCAAGGACGCCGACGCGCGGCTTGCCGACGCAGCTTTCCGCGCCGGTTTCGACACCCCGCAGGCCGCGGCCGACGCCCTCCTCGACGACACGGCCCATCGCGACCTCCAACGGCGCCTGGACGCCTGGCAGTCGGAGGAGGCCACCGTACGGGCGGTCCTCGCGGAGGCCGACACAGTGGCGGCCGCCCAACAGGCCCCCGCCGACCTGGACCTGGCGGAGCGCGCCGCGGGCGCGGCCGAGCGGCGGACCCGGGACGCGGCCTCCGCGCGCGACGCGGCGGCCCGGCGCTGCACCGAACTCGACCGGCTCTCCGCCCGGTCGGCGGCCGGGGCACGTCAACTGGCGCCGCTGCGCGAGGAGTACGACCGGGTGGCCCGCCTCGCCGCCCTCACCGCGGGCACTTCGGCGGACAACGAACGCAAGATGCGCCTGGAGTCGTACGTCCTCGCCGCCCGGCTGGAACAGGTGGCCGCCGCCGCGACCGTACGGCTGCAACGCATGTCGTCAGGCCGCTACACCCTCGTCCACTCCGACGACCGGGCCGGACGCGGGCGCAGCGGACTCGGGCTGCATGTCGTCGACGCGTGGACCGGGCGCGAGCGGGACACGGCGACGCTGTCCGGCGGCGAGACGTTCTTCGCCTCGCTCGCCCTCGCGCTCGGACTCGCGGACGTCGTCACCGACGAGGCCGGCGGGGTCCGGCTCGACACTCTCTTCATCGACGAGGGCTTCGGCAGCCTCGACGAGCAGACCCTCGACGAGGTCCTCGACGTCCTCGACTCGCTGCGCGAACGGGACCGCAGCGTCGGCATCGTCAGCCATGTCGCCGACCTGCGGCGGCGCATCCACGCGCAGCTGGAGGTCGTGAAGGGGCGGGCGGGGTCGGCCGTACGGCAGCGGGGGCGGTGAGGTCGGTGAGGTCAGTGACCGAGCGGGCGGCGGGGGAGCGGTGAGGAGTAGACGACGCTGGTGGTGACCGAGCCCAGCGCGCCGATCTTCCCCGACACCTCCTCCAGGTGGCGCATCGAGCGGGCCGCGACCTTGATCATGAAGCAGTCGTCGCCCGTGATGTGATGTGCCTCCAGGATCTCGGGCGTCACCGCGACCAGGTCGTGGAACGGCTTGTAGTTGCCGTTCGGATAGCGCAGCCGCACGAACGCCAGGATCGGCAGGCCGAGTCGCTCCGGGTCCACGACCGCCGTGTACCCCTGGATCACCCCGGCCTCCTCCAGCCGCCGCACCCTTTCGGTGACCGCGCTCGCGGACATGGACACGGCCCGGGCCAGCTCGGCGAAACCGGCCCGGCCCTCCCGCTGGAGGACGTCGAGGATGCGCCAGTCGGTGGCGTCCGGGGAATACGCGGTCATACCTGAGAAATAGCAGGGGAATCCCCGGCGGATCAAGCCGGACGCCGGGAATTGTCACTTCAGAGGACCGGCCGCCGACCGTAGATTTCCGGGTGTCAGGACACCTCGGTGAAAGGCCGGCCTCCATGAGCAGCACCACCTCCGCGGCAGCCGCCGCCCACTTCCGCGCGAGCCTCGCCTTCCACAGCGACGTCTCCGACGTCGCCGCCGCGCTCGCTTCCGGCGATCCCGCCTTCGTCCTCGTGGACTCACGCTCCACCGAGTCCTGGGACCAGGGGCACATCCCCGGAGCGGTCCACCTCCCCGCCGCGCTCGTCCCCGAACAGGCCGGGCGACTCCTCGACAGATCCGTGCCGGTGGTGACGTACTGCTGGGGCCCCGGCTGCAACGGCGCCACCCGTGCGGCCCTCGCCCTCGCCGAACTCGGTTACCAGGTACGGGAGATGCTCGGCGGCTTCGAGTACTGGGTGCGCGAGGGCTTCGAGTTCGAGACCTGGGAGGGGCGGGAACGGCGCGCGGCCGACCCGCTGACGGCACCGGTCGCCGCGGCCGACTGCGGCTGCTGAAACCGCGAACGGGCTGTATCGGTAAGCGAGTTGGCGGCGCGCGTGGCGGCTCGAACCATGAACATGTGGGCTCGCTGTGCGTTAGGTTCTGCCCATGGTGCGATACGCGGAGCCGGACACGGCGGTGCAGTGGGTGGAATCGGGCGGCGGGCCGCTCATCGCGGTACCGGAGACGGTGCTGCCGTTCTGGACGGGTGCCGACGGCGACGAACTGGCCTCGGACTACGACCGGGCGTGCGAGGTCGGCGGCGGTGTCGGCCTGCTGCCGGTGGGGGACAGCGCGGCCCTGGTCCTGGGCGACGAACCCGCCTCGACGTCCTTCCTGCCGGAGCACGGCACCTTCGTACGGTGGTGTGCCGCGGACTCCGAGGACGAGCTGCTGGCCGGTGTGCCCGCCGCGCTCGCCTCCGCGACCTGGGAGAACGAGGTGCGGTGGGACGTACCCGGACCGCTGGTGCTGTTCGACTCGGCATGGCCCGGACGGGACTCCGAGGGCACCGAACATCTGAAGGTCGACCTGGAACCGGGACGCTACGCCGTCCGCGCGGGCCGAGCCCAGCCGGGCCCGGAGACCTGGCTGGGCCTTGTGCAGCTACGACGACTTCCCGACTGACCTGGGGTCGATGGAACTTCGGCCCCAGGTGCCAACTGGCCCGGCGTTGAAGGGACTTCGCCCCCGGGTGCCGGCGTCAGAGCTGTGACAGCTCGTCCACCAGGTCGTCGAGGCCGAGCGAACCCTGCGACAGCGCGGCCATGTGCCACGCCTTCAGGTCGAAGTCCTCGCCGTGCCGCTGCCGTGCGTTCTCCCGGCCCAACAGCCAGGCGCGCTGGCCGAGTTTGTAGCCGATGGCCTGGCCCGGGATCGTGAGATAGCGGGTCAGCTCGCTCTCCACGAAGTCCGCCGGACGGCTGCTGTGCGCCCCGAAGAACTCCTGCGCCAGCTCGGGCGTCCACCGCTCACCGGGGTGGAACGGCGAGTCCGCCGGGATCTCCAGCTCCAGATGCATACCGATGTCGACGATGATCCGGGTGGCCCGCATCATCTGCCCGTCCAGGAAGCCGAGTCGCTCCTCCGCGTCGGCCAAGTAGCCCAGCTCGTCCATCAGTTGCTCCGCGTACAGCGCCCAGCCCTCGGCGTTGGCGCTCACCATGCCGACGGACGCCTGGTAGCGGGACAGGTCCTCGGCGACATGCGCCCACTGGGCGAGCTGGAGGTGATGGCCGGGGACGCCCTCGTGGTACCAGGTCGAGACGAGGTCGTAGACCGGGAACCGCGTCTGTCCCATGGTCGGCAGCCAGGTGCGGCCCGGCCGCGAGAAGTCCGACGAAGGCTGTGTGTAGTACGGCGCCGCCGCACTGCCCGCCGGCGCGATCCGCGACTCCACCCGCCGTACCCGCTCGGCGAGTTCGAAGTGGGTGCCGTCCAGCTCCTCGATCGCCCTGTCCATCACACTCTGGAGCCAGTCACGGACCTCGTCGACACCCTCGATGTGCCGCCCGTGCTCGTCGAGGTGGGCGAGCGCCACCCACGGGGTCGCGGCGCCGGGCAGGATCTTCTCGGCCTCCCGCTTCATCTCCGCGAGCAGCCGGTGGTACTCGGACCAGCCGTACGCGTACGCCTCGTCGAGGTTCAGCTCCGTACCGTTGTAGTAGCGGGCCCAGCGCGCGTACCGCTCACGGCCCACCGTGTTCGGCGCGCCCTCGATCGCCGGCGCGTACACGTCCCGCAGCCAGTCCCGCAGTTCCACCAGGGCCGCGGTCGCCCCGCGGGCGGCCTCGTCGAGCTCGGCGCGCAGGGTCTCGGGTCCGGCCGAGGCGAAGTCCTCGTACCAGCCGCGCCCCTCGCCGTCCGGGTCCGACCACTCGGTGAGCTGGCCGATGAAGGTGGCCGTCGGGCGCGGACCCGCGAACAGCTTCCGGTCCAGGCCCAGTTGGAGGGACTCGCGGTAGCCGGCCAGCGCGGCGGGCACCGCGCGCAGCCGCTCGGCGATCGCCGCCCAGTCCTCTTCGGTCTCCGACGGAGTCACCGTGAACACATCACGCACCGAGTGCGCGGGGGTGTGCATGTTGCCCACCTCGCGCAGACCCTCCTCCGTGTCGTGCACACCGAGTGCGGCGGTCAGCCGCTCGCGCAGCAGGCGCGCGCACCGGCGCTCCACGCCGCTGTCCGCGCCGGGTCGGCGCTCTGCCTCGTCGAGCTTCGCGAGGGTCGCCCGCTGAAGCTCCGCGAGTCGTTCCTGACCTGCGGGGGAGAGATCGGGCAGCCTGCTCGAACTCTCCTTCACGCCGAGATACGTACCGATGACCGGGTTGAGGGCGATGAGATCGTCGACGTAGGCGTCGGCGACCTGCCGGGGCAGCGGAGTATTGGTCTGCGACATGAGGACCATCCTCATACCTGGGACTTCTCCCCGTCACCCCGATTCGGCTACGGGCGTGGCAAGCGGCAGCAAGGGCCCGCAGTCCCACTGCTGGAAGATCAACCGGGTCTCCACACGCGCCACCTCCCGCTGTGACGTGAACTCGTCCAGGACCAGCCGCTGCAAGTCGGCCATGTCCGCGACGGCCACATGGACGAGATAGTCGTCCGGCCCGGTCAGATGGAACACGGTCCGCGACTCCGGCAGCGCCCGCACCCGCTCCACGAACGGCCCCACCAGCTCCCGCCGGTGCGGCCTGACCTGCACCGACAGCAGCGCCTCGAGACCGCGCCCCAACTTCGCCGGATCGAGCCGCAGTTGATGCCCGAGGATCACACCGGCCCGGCGCAACCGCGCCACCCGGTCCAGACACGTCGACGGCGCGACCCCGACCTGCGCCGCGAGCTCGCGATACGTCGCCCGGGCGTCGTTCTGCAGCAGCCGCAGCAGATGAAGATCCACCGGATCGAGTACGACAGAGTCGGTCATCCGTCGAACGTAACACGGAGTTCTGGCATGCGTACCCGGTCGATGTTCACCCTTCTCTCCATGGACACAACGAGCCTGCACCCCACCCCGGCCCGCCGGGCGCTGGACACCGAAGCCGTGCACGCCGGCCGTGACGACCTGGCCCGGCAGGGCCTGCACGCCGCGCCCATCGACCTGTCGACCACCTACCCGTCCTACGACAGCCGTGGCGAGGCCGCCCGCATCGACGCCTTCGCCACCACCGGCGCCGAACCGGACGGCCCGCCCGTCTACGGCCGCCTCGGCAACCCGACCGTCGCCCGCTTCGAAACCGCCCTCGCCCGCCTCGAAGGCACCGACAGCGCGGTCGCCTTCGCCAGCGGCATGGCGGCCCTGACCGCCGTCCTACTGGCGCGCGCCTCACTGGGGCTGCGACACATCGTGGCCGTACGGCCCCTCTACGGTTGCAGCGACCACCTGCTCACCGCCGGACTGCTCGGCTCCGAGGTGACCTGGACCGACCCGGCCGGCATCGCCGACGCGCTGCGCCCCGACACCGGCCTTGTCGTCGTCGAGTCACCGGCCAACCCGACCCTCGCCGAACCCGACCTGCGCGCGATCGCCCACTCCTGCGGCTCGGTGCCCCTCCTCGCGGACAACACCTTCGCCACGCCCGTCCTGCAACGCCCGATCGAACACGGCGCACGTCTCGTCCTGCACAGCGCCACCAAGTACCTCGGCGGGCACGGCGACGTGATGGCGGGCGTGGTGGCCTGCGACGAGGAGTTCGCCGGCCGACTCCGTCAGATCCGCTTCGCGACCGGCGGCGTACTGCACCCCCTGGCCGGCTACCTCCTGCTGCGCGGCCTCGCGACCCTGCCGATCCGGGTACGCGCCGCGTCCGCCACCGCTGCCGAACTCGCCCGCCGCCTCTCCGCCGACCCGCGCGTGGCCCACGTCCACTACCCGCGCATCGGCGGCGCGATGATCGCCTTCGAGGTACATGGCGACCCCCACGAGGTCATCGCCGGGGTCAGCCTCATCACCCCGGCGGTGAGCCTCGGCAGCGTGGACAGCCTGATCCAGCATCCGGCGTCGATCAGCCACCGGGTGGTGGAGGAGACGGACCGGCGGGGGGCCGGGGTGAGCGACCGTCTGCTTCGGTTGTCGGTGGGGCTGGAGGATGTCGAGGACTTGTGGTCGGACTTGGACAGGGCGCTCGCGCCCGTCCTCAGGGGCGCGGGGCTGCATTCATCTGCGGCTCCGCCGCGGGGCGCGACCAGCCACAGCGCGCCCGCACCCGCCGACTCAGCCGCCATCGCTACGGCGCTTCGGCCCTCCCGAACTCCGTGACCTCGGCAGCTCCCACCGCCGAACCCAACCGCGCCGTGACCACCAACGTCCCCTCCTCGATCTGATAGTCGAGCGGCAGCTCAAGCCCCCGCATCGCCGCCACCATCCCCGTGTTGGACGCCTGCGTCACGGCATACACGCTCTCGCAGCCGGCCTCGACAGCCATCCCCACCAGCCGGCCAAGCAACTCGCTCCCGATGCCCCGCCGTTGCCAGTCGTCCTCGACGAGCAGCGCGACCTCCGTCTCGTCCCCGTCCCAGAGCAGGTGCCCGAGTCCGACGATCCGTCCCGACGCCGTTTGCACCGCGAGCGTCCGCCCGAAGCGCGGAGAGAGCAGGTGGTTGAGATAGCGGTCGGCGTCACCGACCGGCCCGTGGTACCGCATGCCGAGCGTGCGCGCCGAGCAGCGCTCGTGCATCTCCCGCGCCGCCTCCAGATCGCCGGTGTCCGCCCTCCGCACGGTGATCGCGTTGCCCTCGGGCAGCGTCAGCACGTCCTGGCTGCGCGGGATGCGCGGACCGAGCCGGGCGTCCAGCTCCACCAGGGCCCGCGCCCGGGCGAACTCGGTGGGCGTGAACGGCAGATACGGCCGCTCCACGGTGATCACTCCGCCTTCCGGCGCCCGCAGGCGCATGACCGTGTCCTCCAACGACCCCTCCGTGGGCATCGGCTCCGGCTCGCGTCCCTTGCCCGAAGTGGTCGCGGGCAGCGAACGGATGGTGCACCGGCCGAGCAACTGCCGCAGCGCCAGCGGCAGTTCCGCCGCGTCCAGGGCCGTGCGGGTGGCCAGGCCCAGGACCCGGGTCGGCGCGTCCACCAGATCGTGGGCGTCGGCCCGCTCGATCCAGGTGCTCGAACCGCCGGCCGTCGCCACCACCCGGGTGATCTCGGAGGCCGCGACCTCGCCCGGCGCCCGCAGCAGGAACTCGTCCACCGTGCCCTCGGCCAGCGGATGCGTCTGCAGGCTCAGGATGTCGACCTGCCGTCCGGCCAGCGCCGTGCACAGCGCGGCCAGCGATCCGGGCGCGTCCCGCACCGTGGTCCGCATCCGCCACAGCGTGGCCGGCTCGGCGACGCCGTCGGGCGCCACGGACGACTGCTGGGACTCCGGCTCGGACCCGCTCGGGGACTCCGACTCGGAGGGCCCGGCCTGCCGCACCCGTGCGGCGGACCGGGCGCCGGTATCGCCCGTAGGAGGTGCGTGACCGTGGCGGCGTGACCACCATGTGTGGAACCCCGCCGTGGCGATCAGCGCCAGCGCGGAGATCGCCAGCAGCGTCGGGCCCCCGGGCCCGTGCCCCACCAGATTCGCCACGACGTCCGCCACGGCGACCGCCGTGAACAGCGCCGCCAGCTCCACCAGGTCGCGCCGCCAGTGGTGCACCGGACGCCCGTGCCTGGCGCGCGTCACATCAGACATGTCTCGACTCATGCAACCACTGTGAAGGAAGGGTGTTGCGTGATCACGAACGCTCTGTGACCGACCGGTAAAAGCATGGTTCTGTACCTTTTGCCGTTCTTTTTGCGAGTGCGCTGCTCTGAAGGTCAGCCCCGGTGTCCTACGTCATGCGGCCACCCCCGCCACCAGCGCGGTGCGCAGCCGACGTGCCTGGGTGACCAGTCGGGACGTGCCGGTCCGGTCCGCCGCCTGCGCCAGATGCGGCAGCTCGCCCCGCGCCCCGGACCGCTCCGCGCACTCGGAGGCCACGGCGAGCAGGTCCCCGAGCCCCCGCGCCGGCGTCGGCTTGATGTCCCCGTCGAGATCGGCGAGCAGCGCGGTCAGGGCGTGCCGGAGGATCCCCCATATGCTCGTGTTCGCCCCGGTGGCGGCCCCTGTCCGCATCGACTCGGCGAGCCGCGAGGGCTTCACCGCCCCGCTCCGCACCAACTGCCCGAGATCCGTGCCCAGCCGCTCCCCGTCCAGCTGTCCCCGTGCCGCGAGCACCAGCAACGCGTCCACCGCGGCGAGCCGGTCCTCGGGGTGCCGGGCGCCGAGCCCGTACGCCAGACACAGGTGCGTCGCCTCACCGGCCACGCCGTCGGACTCGGCGAGCAGAGCGAGTACGGCGGCAGCGCCCCGGGCGTCGTCCACGGCCGCGGTGGACACCTCCCGCACTATCCGCACCGCCACCAGCTCGCGCAGCTCGGGAAGTATCGCGAGCCAGTGCCGCTGCATGTCCCGGTTCCAGTGGAAGCAGTGCCAGCGCTCGCCGTAGACCGTCGTCGGCCGTCCGAGCTCCCGGAACCCCGCCGGGAAGTCAGCCTGAAGTGAGACGAGTTCACCGAATTCGAGCTGGACGCGGGCCCCGGTGGACCGTCGTCGGCTGGTGGGCGGCGCGGGTTCCCCGGACGACAGCCAGCGGGCGAGCCGGACGCCCTCGGCCGTACCGAGCGCCGCCGCGCGCTCGGCCGCCACCGCTGCCGCCGCCCGGTCCGTGCGGCGCACCCGCAGCAGCGCCTGCGCGAAGTCCGCCGCCGAGACCCGCGCGTCCAGCTGCCGATAGGTGTCGAGCCGGGCCACCAGTTCGTCTGGCTCCAGCAGGCCCGTGTTCCAGCTGGGGGTCGACAGCAGGAACGGCAGCGGCTCCGCGCGGATGCGGTACGCCACCTCCCAGACGCGTGCCTCGAAGGCATGGGACAGCGGGCTGTGTCCGCATGACCGGGACCGGGAGCCGCCGTGCTGGACGGCGTTGTGGAGTGTGGCGGTGTGCACCTTGCCCCGGAGCGTGGCCAGCAGGAGGTCGAGGCTCTCCGCCACGGTGTTGAACCCGTGGTGATTCTTGCTGAAGCGGTTGTCGACACGGACGTCGTCCGGATCGGAGCCGCCCCACCAGAGGCGCGCGCACACCGGCCCCAACGCCTCCACCAGGGCGTCCCGGTCCTGGTAGGCGTGGCGGACGAGTCCGTCCAACGCCCGCTCGAACGCCGCCACATCGCTGTCGGATGCCATCAACGCCCCTACTTCCTCGGCGAGTTCGACCGCCGACTCGGGAGCCGGTGCGAGGCGGACCGGCGTCGGGGGTGGCGGAAGCACCTCCTCATGGACCGCCGCCTCCGCGGTGACCGGCGCCGCCCCCAGCGTCTCGACCGCACGCGCGCGCAGCGCCGGGACCAACTGGTCGGCCGCCGAAGCGAGTTCGGCCCGCACCTTGGAGGAGTCGACCTTCTTCAAGTGCCGCTCGACCAGTTTCAGCGCCCGCTCCTGAACCTCCGTGTCCGCGTGCCCGAAGGCGAACGCGAGCGCGGGCAGCACCTCCGCGGCGGCCGACGCGTCCTGTGCCAGCACCTTCCCCAGCAGCACGAGCTGCGCCCGGACGAGCTTCTTCTCGGACCTGAACAGCACCGCGTCGGACAGCTCCGCCAGCCGGCGCGGCGTCAACTCCCCGTCCAGAGCGAGAGAACCGAGCACCGTCTGGGCGTGCGAGGCCGCGGTGGGCACCGCGTCCGAGGTCAGGGCCAGCCAGTCGGCGATGTGCTCCCGCTCCTCCTCACGAGTGAGGGCGAGCCCCTTCAGCACGCGCAGGAACGCCCGCTGATCGAGCGTCGAACCGCCCCGCAGCAGCCGGGCCACGCAGGCGTCCACCGTCCGCTTCCGGTCCAGGGCGCCCTCGACGCTGAGCCGGGCGATCGCGTCGACCCAGCCGTCCACGTTCTCCTTGGACGACCACTCCATGGGACCGGCGACGTCGTTCGTCTCGAACAGCGCGGCCATCAGCTCCGCGAGGTGGGGATCCCTGCGCAGCCGGTCGAACAGGGTGTCCCCGAGCTGCCACAGCTGACCGGTGTGCGACACCCAGGCCTGCACATAGGTCTCCGTCGTCGGCACCGGACAACCGGAGAGCCGGACCAGACCCGCCATCAGCTCGTACGACACCCCGGCGGAGGCCGGCCGCCCGGCGAGGCGGTGTGTCACATCGGCCAGCCAGGAGGCATCGCGGTCGCCCAGGATGTGGATCAGCAGCGCCGCCGACGACTGGGACCAGCGCATGTCGCTCCCGGCGATCCAGCTCACCGCGGCGGCCGCCCCCGTCTCACAGGCGGCACCGGCCGCGTGCAGTGTCGGATAGACGTGGCGGGACGGATGACCCCACGGCGCCGTGCGCAGCTCCTTGCGGAGGTCCTTCAACTCCGGCAGGAACGCCCGGCGTTCGGCATCCGTCAGCCCGTCGAGCAACCCCACCACCTCGGCCGTCCGTCCCGCCCGTACCGCTTCCATCAGCGCACTCATCGCACACCCCCGTCGACCCGCACCATGTCCCGCTCCACCGCGGCACCCCGCCGCACCATCCGTACCGCCAGCGCGTGCTTGCACGGCCCGCGCCCGCCCCGGTACTTCGCCCACCACACACAGCTGCAGCTCAGCGCCCCCGCCTCGTCCCGCACCCGGTGCACATGACCGTCCTCGGCCGTCACCGTGCCGATCGCGCCGTCCAGCCGCACCGCGTCCGCGGCCACCAGCGCGAGCGCCGAGCGCAGCCGCGGATTGTGACGCTCCACGCGCCGCGCGTCGTACGGCAGTTCACGGTGGAAGTAGGCCGCCTCCGCCGTGTCGTACCCGACGCGCCCGGAAGTGCCCAGCCGGACGAGCGCGGCGCGGACCCGCTCGGGGGTGAGCCCCGAGGATGCGGCCAGGTCGCCCACGTCGATGCGGGGCTCCCAGGCCAGCAGCACGGCGATCAACTCGGCGTCCTCGCCCGCCTCGTCGGTCGCGAGCGCGTCCAGGAAACCTCCCTCGCCGGAGAAGCCGCGCGACGCGTCCGGCGACAGCGTGAGGGTCAGTCGCATCCCCGGCAGGACCGCCTCCCACGCACCGGCAGTGGCGTCGGCGCCGGTGACGGAGGGGCCGTAGATCCGCAGGGACGTCGCATGGCGCAGGACCCGCTGGAGGGCGATCAGCCGCTCCGGCCCGGGCAGGCACACCGTGCCCGGGACGGGGCGGGTGGTGGGGCGCAGGCTGCGGCCCGCCGGTACGACCCAGCGGGGGCCGCTCGCGGCGCCGCGCGCACCGGCCTTCGGGAGCGAGCGCAGGAAGCGGACCGCCTCCGCCGCGGGCAGCTCGCCCCGCAGGTCGAAGCCCGCCGCTATGACCTGGGCCTCCGCGAAGCCGCGCAGCCAGCGGTCCGGGAGCGGCACCTTCTTCTCCAGCACCGGGCCGTCCAGTGTGGTCACGGCCAACTCCTCCGGGCCGACCCGGAGATGGAGCGGATCGTCCGGGCCGATACGCGAAAGGGCTTCTCGCAGCGGGTTGTTGACGTCGACGTTCGTCGTGCCGTGTCCCACCTCGCCGCCGTCGAGACCGGGGCCGAGGACGTCCAGTCGCGCGTACACCCCGCCGCAGCCGGAGAAGGACTCGAAGCGCAGCCGGTCACCGCCCGCCGTCACCACCGGGTCGAGCGAGGCGGCCAGTTGGCGCTGGTAGTACCGCGTGCCCGCAACGTCTGCCACCGCCAGCAGCGCCGCCGAGGCCACCTGAGGCGAGGTCAGGAAGCCCGCGAAGAAGCGCGGATGGTCGGTGACACCCGAAGGCGTCGCCCCCTGGGAGGTCTCCAGCCCGAGGCGCCGTCCACTCTCCGACGACTCCAGCACGGAGGGTCGGCGATAGGTCACGGCCTGCAAAGATCGCGTCATGGAAAAACCGTAGAGGCCGCCACTGACAATCGGCCTGACCTGCGAAAACGCGGGATTGGGCGCGGATGCCGGCGTGCCGCGACACGCACCGCGCACCGGGGGATGACGCCGGTGCGCGGTACAGGTTCGAGGGTAGTGGAGTTACTGACCGACCCGTCCCGGCTGAAGGGTCTGCGTGAACAGCACGGTGCCGTCCGACTCGCGCAGACGTACCGTCAGTTCCCCGCTGTGGCCGTCGATGTCGACCTCGCCGAAGAACTGGTAGCCCTCGGCCGGCGACACGTTCGCCACGGTCGGTGCCTTCACGAACACCCGCTCGGGACCGAAGGTGTTGTCGAGGTCGTTGGCCGGGAAGGCGCCCGCGTTCAGCGGGCCGGAGACGAACTCCCAGAACGGCTCGAAGTCGGTGAACGCGGCGCGCGAGGGCTGGTAGTGCTGGGCGGAGGTGTGGTGCACGTCCGCCGTCAGCCACACGGTGCCGGTGATCCGCCGGTGCTTGATGTACCGCAGCAGCTCGGCGATCTGCAGCTCACGCCCCAGCGGCGCGCCCGGGTCGCCCTGCGCGACCGCCTCGATGTTCGCCTTGCCCTCGGTGGCGTCGGGCACGACCAGACCGAGCGGCATGTCGGCGGCGATCACCTTCCACACCGCGCGCGAGCGCGACAACTCCCGCTTGAGCCACTCCAGTTGCTCGCGGCCGAGGATGCCCTGCGGGTCCACGGTCTGGTTGTCGGGCGAGTTGGCGTTGCGGTAGGTCCGCATGTCCAGGACGAACACGTCGAGCAGCGGACCGTGCCGCATCACGCGCTGCACCCGGCCCTCCTTCGCGCCCGGGCGCAGCGTCGAGACCGGGAAGTACTCGCTGAACGCGCGCCGGGCGCGCACCGCCAGGGCGTCGACGCTCTTCTCCGTGTAGCGGGTGTCGGTGGCGGCGATCACCTCGCCCGGATACCAGTTGTTGCGGACCTCGTGGTCGTCCCACTGGATGATCGAGGGCACCTGGGCGTTGAAGCGCTTGAGGTTCTCGTCGAGCAGGTTGTAGCGGAAGTTGCCGCGGAACTCGGCCAGGGTCTCGGCGACCTTGGACTTCTCCTCCGTGGTGACGTTCCGGTACAGGCTGCCGTCGGGCAGAGCCTGCGTCGCCGTGATCGGACCGTCGGCGTAGATGTTGTCGCCGCTGCACACGAAGAAGTCAGGGTCCAGCTCGGCCATCGCGTCGTAGATGCGGTATCCGCCGAGGTCCGGGTTGATGCCCCAGCCCTGGCCCGCCAGGTCACCGGACCACAGGAAGCGCACTCCGCGCCGCCCGGTCGGCACCGTACGGAACGTGCCTGCGACGGGTTCGCCGGTGCGGCGCGGGTCGTCGGGGTCGGCGAGCAGGACCCGGTAGTGGATCTGCTGCCCCGAGGGCAGCCCGCGCAGCCGGGTGGTGCCGGTGAAGTCGGTGTCCGGGCCGAGCAGCGGACCGTGCCACCGGTGCGGGTTGCGGAACGACCCGGTGGCCGAGGTCTCCACGACCATCCGGGCCGGGCGGTCCGAACGCACCCACACCAGGCCGGAGTCGGAGGTCACGTCCCCCGCCTGCACACCCCAGCCCGCCTTCGGACGTCCGGACAGGGCGAAGGCCGGCGCGGCGCCGAGGGCGGCGGGCACGGTCAGGGCCGCCGACGCGGCCAGAGTGCCGCGCAGGACGCTGCGGCGGGCGGGGAACGGGCGATGCGACATGGGGTTGCGCCTCCACGGACGGGATGCGGTCAGGGTGCACCGCCACAACTACTGGTGCGCCGCAGCGCGCACGGAAACCACGGGTGAACAACGGAACGCGTGACATCAGAGGCCGTCCGTGTGCCGGGCACCGGCCATCAGACGTACACCCGCGCGGATCCGCCCCGGAGACAGATGCGCGTACCCGAGGACCAGCCGTACGACCGCGTCGTCGGCACGCGCGTGTGCGTAGGCCGTGAGCGGGCGCATCGCGACACCGGCGGAGGCCGCCCGTTCCAGGAAGTCGTCCTGGGGGCCGTACTTCTCCGGGAGTTCGGCGATGACGTGCAGTCCCGCGGCGATCCCGGTGACCTCCGCTCCGGGGAAGTGTTCCTCCAGGGCGGCGACCAGGGTGTCACGCCGCTGCCGGTAGGCGCGCTGGCAGCGGCGCAACTGCCGGTCGTAGTCCCCGCGTTCCAGGAACCGGGCGAACAGCGCCTGGTCGAGGGTCGGGTGGCCGAGGTCCATGGTCCGTTTGCGCTCCACGACCTCGTCGGCCAGGGACTCCGGCACCAGCAGCCAGCCGAGCCGCAGCCCCGGGGCGAGCGATTTGCTGACCGAGCCCGCGTAGGCGACATGCTCCGGGTCGAGGCCCTGGAGGGCGCCCACGGGGGCGCGGTCGTAGCGGAAGTCGCCGTCGTAGTCGTCCTCGAAGACCAGGCCGTCCACCGAACGCGCCCAGTCGAGGAGTTGGGCCCGCCGCCGCGCGGAGTAGGCGATGCCCGTGGGGAACTGATGGGCGGGCGTCACCACCACGGCCCGCACACCGGACGCCCGTAGTGGCCCGATGGCCAGGCCCTCGTCGTCCAGGGGCAGCGGTACGGTGCCGACGCCCGACGACGCGTACAGGGCGTCGTGCTGCGGGCTGCCCGGGTCCTCGACGCCGACGGTGCGCATCCCGCGCGCGTGGAGCACGAATCCGAGCAGCGCCGTCGCCTGAGCCACTCCGGAGACCACGATCAGCCGCTCGGGATCGGCGACCACGCCCCGGCGGCGCGCCAGCAGTTCCGCGAGAGCCGTACGCAACCGGGGCAGCCCGCGCGGATCGGGATAGCCGAGCAGATCGTGCGGCGACTCCGCCAGCACACCGCGCTGCGCCGCGGCCCAGGCGGCGCGTGGGAACAGCGACAGGTCGGGTGTTCCGGGCACGAAGTCGACCCGGGCGCCGGGGGAGCGCGGTGCGAGATCACGCGCGCGTGGCCGCGCCGCCCGCACGGCACCGCTCACCCAGGTGCCCGCGCCCCGGTCACTGCGCAGATACCCCTCCGCCGTCAATTGCTCGTACGCCTCCGTGACCAGCCCTCGCGACACCCCGAGGTCGGCCGCCAGGTCCCGGCTCGACGGCAACCGCGTGCCCGGCGCCAGCCGCCCCGAACGCACCGCCTCGCGCAACGCGGCCTGGAGCGAACGGCCACGCGTGCGTGCCGGTGTCGAGACGGCGGGCAGCAGCAGCTCCCACGCGGCGGAACCCGTCAGCCCCTCAGGATCGCTCAGCCCCTCCGGATCGGTCGACCCGTCCGGATTGGTCCGCGATGACGTCATGGAAGTGGACCTTAATCCGGACCGCCCTGCTGCCTAGCGTCGCCGCCATGACCGCAACCGCCGCCCGCGGCGCCCCGCTCGCCGCCTTTGCCTGCGTCCTCGTCGGCGCGTCCTTCACCGCCAACAGCGTGCTCGGCCACTACCCGTACGCGGGCGGCCAGTTCCTGCGCTACGGCCTTGCCTGCCTGCTGCTGCTCCCCTTCACCGGCAAGGACGCGACAGCCCGGCTACGGGCGCTCACGCCACGTCAATGGGCCCGCCTCGCACTCCTCGCGGCCATCGGCATGGTCGGCTTCAACCTGGCCGTCATCGCCGCCGAACACAGCGCCGAACCGGCCGTCCCGGGTGTCTTCGTGGGCTGCGCCCCCGTGGTCGTCGCGACCCTCGTCCCGCTCCTGGAGGGACGCCGTCCGCGCAGGATCGTGCTCTACGGGGCGTCGCTCGTCGCCGTCGGCGCGTTCACCGTCCAGGGGTGGGGCCGTACGGACGCCGCCGGAATCGCCCTCTCCGGGTGCGCACTTGCGGGGGAGGTGGGCTTCGCGGTGCTCGCGGTGCCCGTGCTGCGCCCCCTGGGGCCGCGGTTGTTGTCGGCGATCGTGTGCGGTGTGGCCGCGATCGAGGCCGCGGCGGCCGGGCTGCTCCTCGACGGGAACGGCTGGCTGCGGCGACCCGACACCACCGAGGCCGCCGCGCTGCTGTGGCAGGCGGCGGTCGTCACGGTCGTCGGCTTCGTGTGCTGGTACATGGGCCTGCAACGGATCGGTGCGGAGCGCGCCACGCTCTTCTCCGGCCTCATCCCGGTCGCGGCGGCCGCGACCGCGCCGCTCGTCGGAACGGGCGCCTACGGGGCCGCCCAGGCCGTCGGCAGCGCCCTCGTCGGCGCCGGAGTGGCCCTGGGATCAGGTGCGTCGACGCGGTTCCCGCGCCGGTCAGCGGCTGCCGTCGAGGATGACGCGCGCGACCAGCGCCGGGTCGTCGCTCATCGGGCAGTGCCCGCAGCCGGGCAGCCGCACGAGCCGCGCCCGCGGGATCAGGTGCTTGGCCCGGACGCCCTGGCGGCGCAGCAGCAGCCGGTCCTGGCTGCCCCAGGCCACGGTGACCGGCAGGCCGGGGAGGTCGTCGGTGAACTGGACGGTCGTGCCGGCCCGGAGAGTGTCGTCGAACCCGGGGGCGTTGACCAGCGCGAGCGTCTCGGCGACCACGGCCTCGGGTGAACGGCGGCCGGGGCGGGCGTAGATGGTGCTCGTCAGGGCGGTGCGGCCGGCCACCGTGCGCGACAGGCGCTCGACCATCGGGAGCGGCATCCGGCGGGCGATCCCCCGCATGGTGAGCAGCACCCCGAAGGCGTAGCGGCGCTCGGCCTCGGACCAGAACCCGGCCGGGGAGAGCGCGGTGACGGACCGCACGACCTTCTCGCGGCCCAGCTCCAGGGCCAGCAGACCGCCGAGCGAGTTGCCCGCGATGTGGGGCCGGTCGAGCCCGAGCGCCTCGCAGAACGCGCCGAAGACGGCGGCCGTCGTGGACAGGTCGTACGCCAGCCCCTCCGGCAGCGCGGGTGAGGCGCCGAACCCGGGGAGGTCCACGGCGATCACGTCCCGCTCGGTCGCCAGGATGTCCACCACCGGGTCCCAGGCCTGCCGGTGATGACCGATGCCGTGCAGCAGGAGCAGTGGTTCGCCGCTGCCCACGCGCGCGTAGGACAGCGTCACGGTCCGCGGGCCGTGCGGAGAGGGGACCGGGAAGGAGACGGTGGCGGACATGGGGATGCTCCTCGTCTGGACTCGCTGACAGACGCCGTACAGGCCGTGTAGACAGCTTGTCAGCAAAAGCTACCGACCGGTAGCCCCCGTCGCCGCAGACCTGGAGGACCTCAACGCGCGCTGCGCACCTCAAGGTTGAACTCGCCGTGCCCGAGGGTCCGGAACAGGTTCACCCACAGCGGCAGCATCATCTCCGCGGCGCGCGCCGACTCGATGCCGCCCAGGTCCAGCACCCGGTGCGCGGGCCAGCCGAACTCCCCGAGCAGGGCCGCCACGTGCGACTTGGCCTCCGCGTCCTCGCCGCACACGAACACCTGGTGCCCGCCCGGCACGAGTGAGGGGTCCACCATCACCCGGCAGTTCACGGTGTTGAGGGACTTCACCACGCGCGCGTGCGGGAAGGCGCGCTGGATCTGCTCACCCATACTGTCCGACTCCACCGGCGACAGCCTGAGCCGGCCGTCCTCGAACGCCAGGGGATTGGAGACGTCCAGGACGACCTTGCCGTCGAGATGCTCCGCCCCGGCCGCCTCCAGCGCGGCGAGCGCCACCCGGCCGCCCACCGCGTTCACGATCACCTCGCCCGCCGCGGCGGCCTCCGCGAACGTACCGGCACCCGCTCCGGCCCCGGCGCTCCCGGCCCACTTCACGGCGGCCGGATTGTCCTTCGTGCGCGAGCCCAGGGTCACCTGGTGCCCCAGCTCGACCAACTTGCCGCCCAGGGCCTGGCCGACCTCGCCCGTGCCCAGCACCGCGTATCGCATCGCCACCTCCGCAAGGGGCCGCCGGACGCCGTCGGCCCGTGGCCGATTCTGCTCCGGGACGCACGGATTTCTCCTGGACAGGGCCGCACGCGTCGCATGGGATAGGACCGTGACCACCGACACGCCGACCGACGTCTTCGAAGACCACCGCCCCGTCCTCATGGGAGTCGCCTACCGCATGCTCGGGCGGGTGGCCGACGCCGAGGACGTCGTCCAGGAAGCCTGGCTGCGCTGGTCCGGAGCCGACCACCGCGCGGTGCGCGAACCGCGCGCCTACCTGGTACGCGTCACCACCCGCCTCGCGATCGACCGACTGCGCCAGATCAAGGCGCGCGGCGAGACCTACGTCGGCCCCTGGCTGCCCGAGCCGTACGCCACCGACTTCGGGGACACCGTCCCGGACGCCGCCGAACGGGCCGTCCTCGCCGACTCCGTGTCCCTCGCCGTACTCGTCGTCCTGGAGTCGCTGTCGCCGCTGGAGCGCGCCGTGTTCGTCCTCAGGGAGGCCTTCGGCTACCCGTACGCCGACATCGCGGCCATGCTCGACCGCGGCGAGCCCGCCGTGCGCCAACTCGCCGGACGAGCCCGCAAGCACGTCGACGAAGGGCGCCCGCGCTACGACGTCGACCCGGCCCAGCGCCGCGATCTGACCGAGCGGTTCCTCGCCGCGGCGTCGGAGGGCGACCTGGCGGGCCTGATGGAACTGCTCGCGCCGGACGTCCGACTGGTCGGCGACAGCGGCGGCAAGACCAAGGCGCCGCTGCGGATCCTGGAGACTGCGGACAATGTGGGCCGCTTCCTGATCGCCGTCGCGGGCAAGGGCATTCCGGAGATCTCGTTCCGCTTCCTTGAGCTGAACGGCGGCCCTGCGGTGCTGATCCTTTCGGGTGACAAGCCCGACAGCGTCTTCCAGGTGGACGTATCCGCCGGACGCATCCGGTCCGTGTATATCGTCCGCAACCCCGACAAGCTCCGCTCGCTGGCTTCCGCTTAGCCGAGCCACGGACAGGGCCCCCGTTTCGCGACGGGGGCTTTGCCGTCGTGTCACGAAACGCGCCCTTTACGAACGCCCTGTGAACGCCCCATGGCAACCGCTCTCTGTGTTGCCTGTGGGATCGAGGATTGGTCTTGACCAAGGGTGTGGGCCGTCCTATGGTCACTGATAAGTGAAACAACCTTTAATAAACAAGGGCGCTAAAACGCGGCCGGACCACGGCGATTGCGGAGGACAGGGTGGGGACCACGCAGTTGGAATCGGTGCCGGAGCCGAAGTACTGGCATCTCAAGACAGTGCTGAGCGAGGCACTGGACTCCGAGTTCTCCGTGGGCGAGATCCTGCCCAACGAGCGAGACCTGGCGGCCCGCTTCGGCGTCGCCAGGGCCACACTCCGGCAGGCTCTGGAACAACTCGAACTGGAAGGCCGGCTGCAGCGCCGCCGCGGCGTCGGCACGACCGTCGCGCCGCCGCGCATGGGTGTCGCCGTCGGCACCGAGCAGCACGCCTGGCCGGGCGCCGCGGAGGACGCCTGGCAGTCCGTCGACTGCGTCCTGGCGGCTCCGCCGGCGGCCGTGGCCGAGGTCCTGGAGACCGCTTCCGAGGAACTCGTGCACACCGTACGGCGCTCCCGGGTGAGCCACGGGCAGCCGGTCGCCGCCGAGCTGCTCTACATTCCGGAGTCGTCGGTGCCCGACCTCTCCGCGATAGACGCTCCCTCCGCGACCGCACGCGCGCGTGCGGTGCTGCGTGAGCTCCAGCGCCTCGAACTGGAGGGCCAGGACCGCGCCGTAGAGCTCGGCTCGGCCCGCGCGGACGACGCCAAGGAACTCGACCGCCTCCCGGGGGCACCGGTCCTCGTCGTCACGACCCGCTTCTTCGCCGAGGGCCGCACCGCCGCGGTCTCCGTCGCGACCTACCGCGCGGACACCTGCCGCCTGACCTTCGCCGACTCGGGCGGCGTGGAAATCCACCACGGCCCGGAACGCCAGGCTTCCTGACGGCAGTAACAGGTCATCCGTAGCGCGCCCCGGAACTCCACCGGGGCGCGACGCGTTGGCGCAGCCCTGAAGGGGCGCGGGGCTGTGTCGATTTGCGGCTCCGCCGCGTGGGCGCGCCCAGCCACGACGGCGCCGCACCCGACAAACGACACCAGCGCACTCACCCGCCAAGCTAGCGCCGCGTCACCGTGCCCTCGACCGCGAACAGTTGCTCCTCGACATGATCGAGAGCGAGCCGCAGCGCCCCCGTGGCCGCAGCCGCCTCGCCCAGCAACGACAGGGCCACCTTCGGCGGCCGGAGACAGTACCGCGCCAACTCCCGCCGCAGCGGCTCCAGTACGCCGTCCAGACCGGCCGCCCAGCCGCCCACGACGACGAGCTCGGGGTCGAGGGCCAGGACCAGCGCCGCCACGTCGTGCACCAGGCGCTGTATGAAGCGGTCGACCGCCGCGCGGGCCCGCTGGTCGCCGTCGCGGGCCAGCGCGAAGACCTGCGCGACCGCCTGCTCGTCCAAGGGGTGCAGCGGTTCGTCCGTCGTGGACAGCAGCGTCTCCGGAGTCACGTCCCGGCCCAGCAGATGCAGCGCTCCGATCTCACCGGCCGCCCCGCGATACCCCCGGTGCAGCCGGCCCCCGATCAGTGAACCGGCGCCGGGGCTGAGTCCCGCCAGGACCATCACCATGTCGTCGGACTCGGTCGCGGCGCCCTTCCAGTGCTCGGCGACCGCCGCCGCGTTCGCGTCGTTCTCGACCAGCACCGGGCACTTGAAGGAGCGGCTAAGCCGCTCGCCCAGGTGCAGTCCCGTCCACTGGGGCAGCGCGGTGCCCAGCCGAACGGTCCCGTCCGCCTCGACGATGCCCGGTGTGGCGACCCCGACCGCCCGCAGCGAGCCGCGTGCCACTCCGGCCCGGCGCAGCAGCTCGGCGACCGCCGTGCGCAGCCGCTCCAGACGCTCGTCCGCCGACGCCGTCTCGTCGACGTCCTTGGCGATCGCGCCGAGCACCCGGCCGTCCAGATCGGCGAGGAGCACGGCGACGCGATGTGCGCCGATCTCCAGGCCCAGCAGATGCCCGGCCTCGGCCCGGAACCTGAACCGCCGCGCGGGCCGCCCCTGGCGCCGTACAACGCTCTCGTCGGCCGCCTTCTCGACGACCAGCCCGGCCTCGATCAACCCCTCGACGACACCCTCGACGGTCGGCCGGGACAGACCGGTCACCCGGGTGATCTCCGTCAGCGTGGCGCAGTCCGTGGCACGCAACGCGTGCAGCACCACCGCGGAGTTGATCCTCCGCAGCAGCGAGGGGTCCCCGCCGGTCAGCCCCGCCAAGGTCTGTCCTCCCAGCTCGTGCGCGTGTTGGGCGGATCGTACTCGGCGCGGCGGACCCCGGCGAGTGCCGGGCGCCCCCGACTCATGAGCCCCACCGGATCACCCGGGCGCCACGAACCCGGACTCGTACGCCGCGATCACCGCCTGGGTCCGGTCCCGCGCCCCCAACTTCGCCAGTACGGCGCTCACATGCGACTTCACCGTCTCGGTGCCGACGACCAGCCGGGCGGCGATCTCCGCGTTCGACAAACCCCTGGCCATCAGCCGCAGCACCTCGCCCTCACGCTCGGTCAGCCGGGCCCGTTCCAGCGCCGCGCGCGCCGCCCGGTTCCCGCCGCCGTCGCCGTACTCCGCCGCCAACTGCCGTACGGATGCCGGGAACAGCAGCGACTCGCCCTCGGCCACCAGCCGCACCGCGTGCACGATCTCGGCCGGCCGGGCCCGCTTCAGCAGGAACCCGTCGGCACCGGCCCGCAGCGCCTCGTACACGTACTCGTCGTTCTCGAAGGTCGTGATGACCAGGATCTTCGGCGGGTCCTCGACCGTCCGCAGTACCGCGCGCGTGGCCTCGATGCCGTCCAGGAGCGGCATCCGTACGTCCATGGCGACCACATCGGGCCGCAGCTGCCGCACCAGCGGGATCACCGCGGCCCCGTCGGCGGCCTCCCCGACCACCTCGATGTCCGGCTGTGCCTCCAGCACGGCCCGCAGGCCCGCGCGTACGAGGGGTTCGTCATCGACCAGGAGAACGGTGACCGGCATCCGGCCACCCTAGATCAACCCAGCGGCAGCTCCGCATGCACCTGCCAGTCGCCCTCGTCGGGCCCCGTGTGCGCCCGGCCCCCGAGCAGCGCGGCCCGCTCGCGTATGCCCCGCAGCCCACTGCCCCTGCCCGGGCCGGATATCGCCGCCGTCAGCGGATTGCGCACCTCCAGATCGAGCGTCCCGTCCGCGACCCGGATACGGACCCGGACGGGTACCGACCCCGCGTGCCGCAGCACATTCGTCAGCGCCTCCTGAAGAATCCGGTACCCCTCCCGGGACACCGGTCCCGGCACCGTCTCCAACGGCCCGGTCACCTCCGCGTCGACCTTCGCCCCCGACGCCCGCGCGGACTCCCACAGCCGATCGGCGTCCACCAGCGTCGGCCGACTGCTCACCGGCCGCTCCGCCTCACGCAGTACACCCAACACCCGCTCCAGATCCTCCAGCGCGGCCCGGCCGGTCTCCTCGATGGCACCCAGGGCACGCTCGGTGAACTCCGGGTCGCCCGCCGTCCGGGCGGCACCCGCCTGCACCACCGCCACCGTCAGCGCGTGTCCGATGGAGTCGTGCAACTCCCGCGCGATGCGGTTGCGCTCCAGCAGCTGCTCGGTGCGCTCCTCCAGGGCGGCGAGCTGCTCCGCGCGCGAGGGACCGAGCAACACGCGGGCCGTCGACGTGGCCACCTTGCCGAGGACGACGACGGCGCCGTACAACGCGATCACGGGGAGCGGTGCCAGCCAGGCGTACCACCCGCTCGGTGACGCCTCTTTGAGGACCCATACGTCGTCGGGCACGTGCCCGCGTGCGATCTCGACCAGCTGGAAGGAGATGACCGGGAACCAGACGCAGGCGAACGTGGTCACCCAGCCCAGCGCCATCCGGGCCTCCAGCCACAGCACGGTCCGGCCCCGGTCCCGCCAGGTCGCCGAGGGTGCCACGGAGATCCCCGGGTCCTGCTGCCCCGGCGTCAGCAGCAACTGCGCCTGCACTCCCTCGCCGATCCGCACGGCCGGGATCAGGCCGACCGGGATCAGCATGAGCGCGGGTGCGTACGGAGTGTCCGGGCTGATGAAGAGCCACACGCTGGTGATCAGCATCGGCACCCAGAGGTGCAGCAGACGCGTGTACGTCGTCCCCCGGAGCAGCGGGCGTAGGAAGCGGGCCATTCCGACATCGTGACAGCCGGCACCGACAATCGGCCTCCCCCCGGCGGGGGAGGCGATCTCCACCGGCGGGGGAGGGCCCAACTCGCCGGAACAGCAAGGCTGTTGGTCATGACCAGCATCGACGTACGAGACCTCGCCAAGGAGTACGGCACCCGGCGGGCCGTGGACCATGTCACCTTCTGCGTCCGTCCCGGCAAGGTGACCGGCTTCCTCGGTCCCAACGGCGCCGGGAAGTCCACCACCATGCGCCTCGTCCTCGGCCTCGACCGGCCCACCTCCGGAACCGCCACCGTCGGAGGCCGCCCCTACGCCGAGCTCACCGAGCCGCTGCGTCACGTGGGCGCCCTGCTCGACGCCCAGGCCGCCCACGGCTCCCGCACCGGCCGCGACCACCTGTGTGCCCTGGCCGCGAGCAACCGCATCCCGGCCGCCCGGGTCGACGCGGTGCTGGAGGAGACGGGACTCGCGTCGGTGGCCCGACGCCGGGTGAAGACGTACTCCCTGGGCATGCGGCAGCGGCTGGGCATCGCCGGTGCACTCCTGGGCGATCCCGAAGTCATCCTGCTGGATGAGCCGTCGAACGGCCTGGACCCCGAAGGCATCGTCTGGATCCGGGAATTGCTGCGCCGCCTGGCGGCGGAGGGCCGCACGGTCCTGGTCTCCAGCCACCTCATGAACGAGACCGCCTCCTTCGCCGATCACCTGGTCGTCCTCGGACGCGGCCGACTCCTCGCCGACACCCCGATGCGGGACTTCATCGACGCGCGCGTGCAGCCCCACGTACGCATCCGTACGACGGACGCCGGTGCCCTGAAGGCCGCACTCGCCGGGCACGGCCACGACGCCGTGGAACACGAGGACGGGCACTGGATCGTGACGCACGCACGCGTGGACGAGATCGGCACCCTGTTGTCCGCGGCGACCGTACCGATCCTCGAACTGGCCTCCGCGGAGGGCACGTTGGAGCAGGCCTACCTCGATCTGACCACCACCGAGACCGAGTTCACCGCACCGCACCAGGAGGCCTGACCATGGCATTCGCGCCCGTGTTCCACTCCGAGTGGATCAAGATCCGTTCCCTGCGCTCCCAGATCGCGTCCCTCGCCACGATCCCCGCGGTGACGGCCCTCTTCTCCGCGCTCGCCTCGTCCGACACCGGGGGAGACGACTTCGACCCGCTCGTCTCGGTCTTCTTCGGCGTGAGCTTCGGACAGATCGCGGTGATCGCCTTCGGTACGGCCGCCGTGTCCTCCGAGTTCCAGGGCGGAGCGCTACGGCTGTCGCTGGCCGCGGTGCCGCGCCGGGGGCGCTGGTTCGCGGCCAAGGCGACGGCGATCGCCGTACCCGTGCTGGTCGTCGGCCTGGTCACCGGCGTCGTGACGCTGCTGGTGGGCAAGGCGGTGCTCGGTGCCAGGGCCGATGGGCTCGGCTGGGCGGTGCAGGTGCGCGGGGTGGCCGGCTGTGCTGTCTATCTCACGCTGATGGCGCTGTTCGCGGCCGGTCTCACTGCGCTGTTGCGCAGCGGTGCGGCGACGCTGGGCATCCTCATCCCGTTCCTGCTGATCGTGTCCTTCGTCATCGGCGACATGTCGAACAACATCGCGGACCTGCTGCCCGACCGGGCCGGCCAGGTGGCGCTCCACGCGACCTGGGACGGCGCGATGGGCCCGTGGACCGGGCTCGCGGTGACGGCGCTGTGGGCGGCGACGGCCTTGGCCGCGGGGGCGTGGAGCGTGCGGCGCCGGGATGCCTGATCCGGGCAAGTCACTGACGCCCCGCCAATTGTCAGTGGCAACCGCTTTACTGGATCACATGGATATCGTCGCGAAGCACCTGGCCGCCATCGACCGGCTCTGCGCGCAGGAGTTCCCTGCGGAGCCGAGCGCCTCGGGTCGCTGCGCGGCCGGGCCGGGCCACTTCACGGTGGAGTTAGAGACCGACCAGGAGCTGACGGCGGACGACGTCGACGCCTTGCGGCAGGGTCTCGCGGAAAGGCTGAACGACCGCCTGGGCGAACAACTCCCTTGGCCTCAGCTCACGGTGAGGGTGCGCATGGAGCGGGGCGAGGAGATACCGGAGCCCTGGGCCGCACTCGCCGACCGCACGAATGCGCTGAACGTCTGGGAGGCACAGGACACCGGCCGCTGGATCGCTCTAGGCGTGGCCGACCGGGACGAGGAGGACGCGATCCGCCTCCTCGTCGCGGTCACGGACATAGACCCACCGTGACCTACTGGTCCCGTGCGGCCTCCCGCAACCGCCCGAACTCCTCCGCCATCGTCGCCGCCGTCCAATGCGCGTTCAGCCCGCTCGGATTGGGCAGCACCCACACCCGCGTGTCCCCGAACATCCGCTCCTGCGGCCCCACTTGAGCCCGGCGGTCGTCGAACGCGGCCCGGTAGGCCGTGACGCCCAGCACCGCCAGCCACCGCGGCTGCCACCCCGCCAGCTTCGACGCGAGCGCCTGCCCGCCCTCCCGGTACTCCTCCGCGCTCAGCTCGTCGGCCCGTGCCGTCGCCCGCGCCACCACATTCGTGATGCCGAGCCCGTACGACAACAACTCGCCCTGCTCCGAAGGCTTCATGAGCCTCGGTGTGAAGCCGGACAGCTGCAGCACCGGCCAGAAGCGGTTGCCGGGACGGGCGAAGTGATGGCCCGTGGCCGCCGTCATCAGACCCGGGTTGATCCCGCAGAACAGCACACCGAGGCCGTCCGCGACGACGTCCGGTACGAGACGGTCACGGGCGGCCTCCAGCTCTGTCTGGGTGAAGCACTTCGGGGGCGTCGAGGGCGTCGAGGGCATCGGAGGCGTCAGAGGATCGCCCCGGGGGTGTAGCCCGCGGCCTCCGGGTGCTGCTTCGCGATCTCCTCGACGCGGGCGACCACGGCGGCGACCTGATCGGCGGCGGCGCCCGTGAAGGACAGCTTGTCGGCCATCAGGGCGTCCAACTGGGCGCGGTCCAGCGGGATGCGCTCGTCGGCGGCGAGCTTGTCGAGCAGTTCGTTGCGCTCGGCACCCTGCTCGCGCATCGCCAGCGCGGAGGCGACCGCGTTCTCCTTGATGGCCTCGTGCGCGACCTCACGGCCGACACCCGCGCGGACGGCGGCCATCAGTACCTTGGTCGTCGCGAGGAACGGCAGATAGCGGTCGAGCTCACGCGCCACGACGGCCGGGAACGCGCCGAACTCGTCGAGCACGGTCAGGAACGTCTCCAGCAGCCCGTCGAGCGCGAAGAACGCGTCGGGCAGGGCCACCCGGCGCACCACCGAGCAGGAGACGTCGCCCTCGTTCCACTGGTCGCCCGCCAGCTCGCCGGTCATCGACGCGTAGCCGCGCAGGATGACCATCAGGCCGTTGACGCGCTCGCAGGAGCGGGTGTTCATCTTGTGCGGCATCGCGGAGGACCCGACCTGGCCCGGCTTGAAGCCCTCGGTGACCAGCTCGTGCCCGGCCATCAGCCGGATCGTCTTCGCGAGCGAGGAGGGCGCCGCCGCGACCTGCACCAACGCCGTCACGACCTCGTAGTCCAGCGAGCGCGGGTACACCTGCCCGACCGAGGTGAACGCCTGCGAGAAACCGAGGTGGGAGGCGATCCGCTGCTCCAGCTCAGCGAGCTTCGCCGCGTCGCCGCCGAGCAGGTCCAGCATGTCCTGGGCCGTGCCCACCGGGCCCTTGATCCCGCGCAACGGGTAACGGCCGAGCAGCTCCTCGACCCGGCCGTAGGCCACGAGCAGCTCGTCGGCGGCGGTCGCGAAACGCTTGCCCAGGGTGGTGGCCTGCGCGGCCACGTTGTGCGAGCGGCCTGCCATGACCAGCTCGCCGTACTCACCGGCCAGCTTGCCGAGCCGGGCCAGGACGGCCACCGTACGGTCGCGCATCAGCTCCAGGGAGAGCCGGATCTGCAGCTGCTCGACGTTCTCCGTCAGGTCACGGGACGTCATGCCCTTGTGGACCTGCTCGTGCCCGGCGAGGTCGTTGAACTCCTCGATCCGCGCCTTCACGTCGTGCCGCGTGACCTTCTCGCGCTCGGCGATCGAGGCCAGGTCGACCTGGTCGAGGACGCGCTCGTAGTCCGCGATCGCCGCGTCCGGCACCTCGATCCCGAGGTCCTTCTGGGCCCGCAGCACAGCGAGCCAGAGCTGCCGCTCCAGCTTCACCTTCTGCTCGGGGGACCAGAGCGTGGCGAGCTCGGTGGAGGCGTAACGTCCGGCGAGGACGTTCGGGATGCGGGGCTTGGCGGCAGCGGAAGTCACGTGTACGGATTCTACTGGCGATTCGTGCAGGCCAGCGCCACAGTCCCCTTCGTCGGAAGCTACGAGACCTCCGTCACCGTCGCGAGTCCGCGAGCTCGGCCAGCACCCCCGCGTGGCACGGCAGCGGTGCGCACCAGCAGGCCAGCGTCCGTCCGCGCAGCTCCGGCACGAGGGCCAGCAGGTCGGGGCGTTCCAGCAGATACGCCCGGTACCTCGCCATCACCTCCGCGCGCGTGCCGTCCCGGCGGCGCGTGGGGGTGTCGTAGGCGAAGGGGTTGTAGAGCGGGTGGCGGGGGAGGTCCCAGCCGCCGAGGGTCCAGCGGCGGCCCACGTAGACGAGGTCCGTGGGGGCGAGTTCCAGCCGGGGGCCGTACTCGTGGATCCGGCCCCTGACGTTGATCACCCGCGTGGTCATGGGGAGTTACGCCGCCGGGCCCTCGTAGGGGAGGAGATCGGGGCGCTTGGGGGAGCGGCCGTCGCCGGAGGAGCGGCCGGTGAGGCGGCGGCCTATCCAGGGGAGGAGGTACTGGCGGGTGAAGCGGACGTCCTCCACGCGGCGGGCGGTCCAGTTCGGGGGCGGGGTCGGCGGCATCGGGGTGCGCCACTCCGGGTCCTCCGCCTCGTAGCCGAGGGTCTGCCACACGGCCTCGGCGACGCGGCGGTGACCCTCATCCGTGAGGTGGAGGCGGTCGACGTCCCACGCGCGCGGGTCGGCGAGCGAAGGGGCGCCGTACAGGTCCACGACGAGGGCGCCGTGCCGGTCGGCGAGGTCGTCGACGCAGGCGAAGAGCTCCTCCATGCGCGGCCGGAAGCGCTCCAGGACCGGACCCTGGCGGCCCGGGCTGCGCATCAGCACCAGGTGCTTGCACGCGGGCGTGAGGCGCTCGACGGCCTCCTCCAGGAGGGCACGCACCCGGCCCATGTCGCACTTGGGGCGCAGGGTGTCGTTCAGGCCGCCCACCAGCGTGATCACATCGGGCTGCATGGCCGCCGCCGGTCCGACCTGCTCCTCGACGATCTGCGCGATCAGCTTGCCGCGCACGGCGAGGTTGGCGTACCGGAAACCGGGCGTCCGGGCGGCCATCCGGCCGGCGAGGAGGTCGGCCCAGCCCCGGTAGGTGCCGTCCGGGAGCAGGTCCGACATGCCCTCGGTGAAGGAGTCGCCGATCGCGACCAGGCTGGTGTGCGTGGGATTCGTCTGCATGGCGACGAAGATGATATCCCGCGTCCATACCCGCCGGTCGGTCCCCCTCCCCGACCGGGGCCCGGGCCTACGCCCGCTGCCCGAACAGCTCCCGCAGCACGTCCTCCATGGTCACCAGACCGGTCAGCCGCCCCTCCTCGTCGAGGACCGCCGCGAGGTGCGTACGGCCCCTGCGCATCGCGGTGAGGACGTCGTCCATGGGTGTGCTCTCCCGGATGTTCGCGATGGAGCGCATGTCCTCCACCTTGAACGGCTCGTCCCGCGGTGAGGCGTCCAGCGCGTCCTTCACATGGAGGTAGCCGATGATCCGGCGCTCGGCGTCCACCACCGGGAAGCGCGAGAAGCCGGACTCGGCCGACAGCACCTCCAGCTCGGCCGGGGTGATGCCCGCCACCACGTAGTCGACGCGTTCGAGGGGGAGTACGACGTCCCGGACCGGCCTGCTGCCCAGCTCCAGGGCGTCGTTCAACCGCTCCCTGGCGCGCTCGTCGATGAGGCCCGCCTCGCCGGAGTCCCGGACGATCCGGGCGAGTTCGGCGTCCGAGAAGGTCGCCGTGACCTCGTCCTTGACCTCGACGCGCAGCAGCTTGAGCAGCGTGTTGGCGAACGCGTTGATCGTGAAGATCACCGGCCGCAGCGCCCGGGACAGCGTCACCAGTGGCGGTCCCAGCAGCAGCGCGCTGCGCACCGGCTCGGCCAGGGCGATGTTCTTCGGCACCATCTCGCCGAGCAGCATGTGCAGATACGTCGCGGCGGCCAGCGCGATCACGAAGGACACCGCGTGCCCCGCGCTCTCCGGGACGCCGACCGCGTGGAACACCGGCTCCAGCAGATGCGCGATCGCCGGCTCGGCGACGATACCGAGCACCAGCGTGCACAGCGTGATGCCGAGCTGAGCCGCGGCCAGCAGCACGGACACGTGCTCCAGCCCCCACAGCACGCTCTTGGCACGCCGGTCGCCCTGCTCGGCGTGCGGCTCGATCTGGCTGCGGCGCACCGAGATCAGCGCGAACTCGGCGCCCACGAAGAAGGCGTTGACGACCAGCGTCGCCAACCCGATCAGCAGTTGTACGGCGGTCACAGCTCCCCCTCCACGGAGTCGGTACGGGCGTCGGAGCCGTCGCGCGGCGCGTGCAGCAGCAGCCGCGCGGCCCGTCGCCCCGACGCGTCCACGACGTCGATCCGCCACCCGGCGACCGCGACGGTGTCCCCGACCTCGGGGATCCGCCCCAGCTCGGTGGCGACCAGACCGGCCAGCGTCTCGTACGGCCCCTCCGGCGCCCGCAGTCCGACGCGCGCGAGCTGGTCCATGCGGGCGGCGCCGTCCGCCGAGTACAGCGCCCGGCCCTCGTCGTCCGTCCCGGCCGGGGCCAGGTCGGGCGTCTCGTGCGGGTCGTGCTCGTCCCGCACCTCGCCCACGACCTCCTCGACGATGTCCTCCAGGGTCGCGACCCCCGCCGTGCCGCCGTACTCGTCGATGACGACGGCCATCGTGCGCTTGCCGGACAGCCGGTCCAGGAGGCGGTCCACGGTGAGGGACTCGGGGACGAGGAGGGGTTCGCGCAACACGTCGGAGAGGGGGAAGCGGGCCCGCCGGTCCGCCGGTACCGCCAGGACGTCCTTGATGTGCACGGTGCCGACGACGTCGTCGAGGCTGCCACGGTAGACCGGGAAGCGGGACAGTCCCGTCGCCCGGGTCGCGTTGGCCACGTCCTCGCAGGTCGCCTGGGCGTCGAGGGCGACGACCTGGACGCGGGGCGTCATCACGTTCTCCGCGGTGAGGTCGGCGAGGTTCAGGGTCCGGACGAACAGTTCGGCGGTGTCCGGCTCCAGGGCGCCCTCCTTGGCGGAGTGCCGGGCCAGCGCGGCCAGTTCCTGCGGCCCGCGCGCGGAGGCCAGCTCCTCGGCCGGCTCCAGGCCGAAGGCCCGCACCACGTGGTTGGCCGTGTTGTTCAGATGGCTGATGAAGGGGCGGAACGCGGCACTGAACCAGCGCTGCGCGTTGCCCACCCGCTTCGCCACGGCCAGCGGCGAGGAGATCGCCCAGTTCTTCGGCACCAGCTCGCCGACGACCATCAGGAACACCGTCGACAGTGCCGTGCCCAGCACCAGCGCGACGGACCTCGACGCGGAGTGCGAGATGCCCAGCGACTCCAGGGGGCCCGCGATGAGGGCCGCGATCGACGGCTCCGAGAGCATGCCGACGACCAGGTTGGTGACCGTGATGCCCAGCTGCGCGCCGGAGAGCTGGAAGGTCAGATTCCGTACGGCCTTCAGGGCACCGGAGGCGCCCCGCTCGCCGCGCTCGACCGCGCGCTCCAGCTCGCCGCGCTCCACGGTGGTCAGCGAGAACTCGGCCGCGACGAAGGCGCCGCAGAGGAGCGAGAGCAGGATCGCCACCAGCAGCAGAAGCACTTCGGTCATCGGGTCACCTCCGTCCCATGATCGGACAGGGCAGGGAGGTTCGCGCGATGTCGCGTACTGGGAGGCTCGCCCATGGGCGGACGCTCACACCTTTCGAGGAGAAGCAGAAGTTCCGGGTCGTCCGCCAATGGTAAAGGATGGGCAAAGCGTTCAGGTGGTGAGGTGCTTCACCCAGCGCCGCCAGTGGTCCTCGCGTGCATACCCCGCCGCTCGCCAGGCATGCTGCCCGGTCTCGTTGCGCTCCAGCACCATCGCGTCCCCGCGGCGCCCGCCCAGCGCCACGAACCGCTCCTCGGCCGCCGTCAGCAGCGCCGAGCCGATGCCCCGGCGGCGCTGCTCCGGGTGCACGGCCAGCCGGTAGAGGTGACAGCGCCAGCCGTCGAAGCCGGCGATCACGGACCCGACGAGCCGCCCGTCGCGTTCCGCGAGGATCAGTGCGTCGGGGTCCCTCTCGATGAGCCGTGCCACGCCGTCGCGGTCGTCGCTGATGCTCGTGCCTTCCGCGGCCTCGCGCCAGAACGCCAGCACGGCGTCGATGTCGGAGAGGGCCGCGCTGCGGATATGAAGATCACTCATGGGGCGAGCCAAGCAGAGGGTCGGCCGGCGCGGCGAGCGGATTTCGGCGCAGTTCCTCGACCACCGGCGCGAACGCCTCCAGGTACGGCTCCAGCACGGTGAGATACGAGAACCCGTACCGGTCGCGCAGCGCGCGCAGCTTCGCGCTGATGTCCTCCAGGGTGCCGACCAGCATCACGGGGAGGTCGAGCACCTGCTCCAGGGTGAGGTCCGGCCGGCGCTCCAGCAGCGGGCGGAGCGCGCCCGCGGGGTCGTCCGTCACTGCCACCAGCTGGATCAGCAGGTTGAGTTCGGCGGGTTCCGCCGCCGCCCGCTCGGCCGCGAACTCCCGGTACCGGGCGACCCGTTGAGCGAACTCGGTGGAGTCGACCGGCGCCAGCCTGCCGTCCGTGTCGCCCGGCACCAGTCGCGCACCCGTGAACGCCGCGATGTCCGCGTGCTCGGCGGTCAGGCGCAGCATGCGGTCGCCGTTGCCGCCCAGGAGCAGCGGTACCCGGGTCTCCGTGGTCCCCAGTAGTCGCGCCAACTCCGCGACGGTGCGCCGGAGATGGTCCACGCGTTCGCCCGGCGAACCGAAGGGCAGCCCGGCCATGTCGTGCTCCGCCTGGATGTAGCCCGTGCCCAGGCCGAGTTCGAGGCGACCGCCGGTCAGGTCGTTGGTCGTCGCGACCTCGCGGGCCAGCAGAGTCGGGTTCCAGAAGCCCGCGTTGAGCACGAACGTGCCCACCCGTGGCCGCTCGGTCGCGTCCGCCGCCGCGACCAGTGCCGGGAACGGCGCGACCATGCCCAGATGGTCGGGGACGAGGATCACGTCGTAGCCGAGTTCCTCGACGCGTCGGCATCTCGCGCGCCACTCGTCGGCGGGCGCGGACGTGAGCAGACTGGCCCCGAAGCGGAACGGGCGCGGCATGAACTCTCCTCGGGCGCAAGGGACTTCAGATCGACGGCGGCAAGGGACTCCAGATCGACCGTCGCGATTCCATCACTCGTGTGCGATCGCCGCCAGCACGTTCATACGGGAGGCGCGCAAGGCCGGCAGCAGGGCCGCGACGATGCCGACCACCGCCGAACCGATCACCACCGCGACGATCGTGCTCCACGGGACCGCGAGCGCCTTCATGCCCTGGAGCGCCAGGACTTGCTGCGCGCACACGCCCCACACCAGGCCGAGACCGAGCCCCAGTACCGCGCCGAACACCGCGATCACCACCGACTCCAGCCGGATCATCCGCCGCAGTTGACGCCGTCCAAGTCCGATCGCGCGCAGCAGACCGATCTCCCGGGTGCGCTCCACGACCGACAGGGCAAGGGTGTTGACCACGCCGAGCACCGCGATGACGATGGCCAGTCCGAGCAACGCGTAGACGAGATACAGCAGTACGGCGATCTGGTCGTGCACGAGTTTCTTGTAGTCGGCCTCGTCGCGGACCTGCACCTGCGGATAGGGCTTCAGCGTCGTGTCCAGCGCCTTGCGGAGCTGGTCGGCGCCGGTGCCGGAGGCGGCGTTCACGTACAGCGTGGAGTCCTGGCCGTTCGGGACGTACTTCTCGACCGTGGCGATCCCGAAGAACAGCCCGCCCTGCGTGCCGAACCCGCCGGCCGTGCCCTGGTCACTGAGGGCGCCCACCGTCAGCTGTGTGGTGCGTCCGCCCGGGAACTCGACGGGGAGCACGCTGCCCAGCCGTACCTTGTGGTCCTTCGCGAAGTCGACGTCCATGGCGAGGTGCCCGGCCGCGAGTGCCGAAGTCGTGTTCCCCTGCGCGTACTTGATGTGGGCGACGTCGTCGAGCGGGGCGTCGTAACCGGCGGCCGTCGTCTCCACCCGCTTGCCGTCCGGCAGCCTGACGGCGAGGGGCGCGAACCGCGCGCGTACGACGAGACCGACGCCCTCCGTGGCGCGCACACGGTCCGTGACCTCCTTTGAGAACGGCACGAAACCGCCGTTCTGGATAACGAAGTCGGCGCCCAGGGTCTTGTCGATCTGCTGGTCGAAGGACTTGGACATCGACGCGCTCGCCACCGACATCCCGCCGACCAGGGCCAGGCCCACCATCAGAGCCGCCGCGGTCGCGCCCGTACGACGCGGGTTGCGCAGGGCGTTGCGCTGGCTCATCCGGCCGACCGAGCCGAACAGGGCGGGGAAGGCACCGCCCAGCACCCGGATCATCGGGCGGACCAGGAGCGGGCCCGCGATCACGGTCGCGATGAGAGTCAGCACGATCCCGAGCCCCAGGAACGAGGCGGAGGAGGCCGTCTTCGTCGCGGCCGCGCAGCCCGCGAGCGCGGCCACGCCGATCGCGCCGACGATCGAACCCACTACCGCCCGCACCCTCAACGGCCGCCCCACACCCGCGACTTCGGCGTCCGCGAGGGCCGCCATCGGCGAGACCGTCGCGGCCCGCCGGGCCGGGAGGTACGCGGCGACGAAGGTGACGCCGACGCCGACGACGTACGCCGCCACGGGAGTCGGCCAATTCACCACCATCTCGGTGGTCTTGAGATTCATGCCGAACGCGGTCATGAGCTTGATCAGCCCGGCCGCGAGCCCGATACCGGCCGCCAGCCCCAGAGTCGAACCGATGAGACCGAGCAGCAGCGCCTCGGTGAGCACCGAGCGGCGCACCTGCTTGCGGTCGGCGCCGAGGGCGCGCAACAGGCCCAGTTCGCGGGTGCGTTGGGCGATCAGCATCGAGAACGTGTTGACGATCAGGAACACACCGACGAGGACCGCGATGCCCGCGAAGCCCAGCATCACGTACTTGATGACGTCGAGGAAACCGCCCAGGTCGGCGGCGGCCGACTTGGCCTGCTCGTCGGCGGTCTTGATGTCGTAGGAGCCGGACGAACCGATCGCGGCGGCCACCCGCTGCTTGAGCACGGCGTCGGACACGCCCTTGGCCGCGTCCACCGAGATGCTCGTGGCGCGGTCGGAGGCGCCGAGGAGCTGGGACTTCGCGGTGGCGGGGTCGAGGAAGACGAGCGCGGCACCGGGGTTGGTGGTGGTGAAGGTGGCGATGCCGACGATCTCGACCTTGAAGCTGCCGGGCTGCGCCTGCACGGTGAGCGTGTCGCCGATCTTCACGTGCTTGTTGTCGGCGGTGTCCGCGTCCAGGAGGGCCTGGCCGGCGCCCTGCGGAGCGTGGCCCGAGGTCAGTTTCACCGGGCTGCGGTCGGTGAGGTACCAGTCGGTGGCGATGGTGGGCGCGCCCGTGGTCGGCCCGACCGACTTGTCCTTGCCGTCGACGACCACGATGTTCTGCACGGACACGTCGGCGTGCGTCGCCGCGACGCCGGCCACCTGCGCCACCTGCCCGGCCAGCGCGGCGGGCACGGTCTCGGTCGCGCCGGTGGGCACCGAGGACTTGAGGTCCTGCTTCGGCTCCACGGTCACGTCGGCGGACGTCGAGGCGAAGAGGCGGTCGAAGGTCCGCGTCACCGTGTCGGAGAAGATCAGGCTGCCCGCGACGAACGCGACGGACAGCACGACGGCCAGCGCCGAGAGCAGCAGCCTTCCCTTGTGCGCGAGGAAGCTCCGGAGGGTCGCCTTCAGCACGGTTCAGTCCTTGTCCTCGGTGTCCCCAGGGGCGGTCGGCGGCCCGTCGAGCTGCCCCCTGGCCAGGTCGAAGCGCTTCATGCGTTCCAGCACGCCCTCTGCCGTCGGCCGCTCCATCTCGTCCACGATCCGCCCGTCCGCCAGGAAGAGCACCAGGTCCGAGTGGGCGGCGGCACCCGGGTCGTGGGTGACCATGACGACGCTCTGCCCCAGGCCGTCGACCGCGTCCCGCAGGAAGCCGAGCACCTCAAGGCCGGCCCGGGAGTCGAGGTTGCCGGTCGGCTCGTCCGCGAAGATCAGCTCGGGCCGGGAGGCGAGCGCCCGCGCGCAGGCCACCCGCTGCTGCTGGCCGCCGGACAGCTGGGACGGCCGGTGCTTGAGGCGGTCCCGCAGCCCGAGTGTGTCGATGACCTGGTCCAGCCACTTCTGGTCCGGCTTCTGGCCGGCGATGTCCATGGGCAGCGTGATGTTCTCGGCCGCGTTGAGGGTCGGGATGAGGTTGAACGACTGGAACATGAACCCGATCCGGTCCCGGCGCAGCCGGGTCAGCTCGCGGTCTTTCAGCCCCGTTATCTCGGTGTCGCCGAGCCACACCTGTCCGGCCGAGACGGTGTCGAGCCCCGCCAGGCAGTGCATCAGCGTGGACTTCCCGGAGCCCGAGGGGCCCATGACGGCGGTGAAACGGCCGCGCGCGATGTCCACGTCCACCGCGTCCAGGGCGAGCACGGTCGTCTCGCCCGAGCCGTACGCCTTGGTCAGACCGCGGGCGCGGGCCGCGATCCGGCCGGCCGGGGCCTGACCCGGGGCGTGCTCCGCTGCAGGTGTGGACAAGACGGCCTCCTGGAGTTCCCTCGCTCGTGGACGTGCCCGACTCCGTACTCCTGGCCGAGCCTAGTGTGACGCGGCGCACACCCGATATCCCCCGTGCGACCGAGGCGGTCTCCGCCCCAGGTCGGGCCCCCGACACCGGTGTAAGGGGCACTCTCCACCCACCGGATGAGCCCTTGCCTCTGCTAGCGATTTGGCGCTAGCGTCTAGGTATGGCGAAGACCCAGCTGAACGTACGCGTGGACGAGGGCACCGCCCGCGCGGCGCGTGAGCGTGCCCTGGCCCGTGGCATGAGCGTCAACCGCTACATAGAAGAGCTGGTCAGACAGGACACCGGGGAGGTCGGCCACACCTTCGTCGAGGCCGCCGCCGACTTCATGAAGCAGTACGAGTCCGTCTTCGCCGACGAGTTCGGCGCCGACGGGGCGAGCACCCGCGAAGGTCGCCGCTGATCCCTTGAACAACCTCAGGATCGACCTCGCCTGGCTGCTGATGCTCGCCGAACACAACACACCCGGAGACCCCCAGGTCACCGACTGGGGCGCGCTCGTCGCCGCCGTCGCCCGCCACCAGGCCGACATATTCGACGTCCCCGTCTACGACAGCCCGCACGCACGAGCCGCCGCGTTACTCCAACTCCTCATCCACGTGCCCGCGTTGGAGCGCTCCAACGCCCTCTTCGCCTCGGCCGTCGCCTACGCGTACCTCGTCGCCAGCGGCCTGAAGGTCATCACCTCGCCCGAACAGGTCCGGGATCTTGCCCGGTTGGTGAAGAGCGGCGAGGCGTCGGTCGACGACATCGCGCACGAGCTGCGCCAGTGGAGCCTGTGACGTGTGATCACCCGTCCGCGACCGGGCGCCAGGCCGTGCCCAGGACGCAGTACGACGTCGGCAGCGCGGGCCCCTTCTCCGGGATCAACACCCGTCGGTACGGCCCCAGTTCGAACCCCGCCTCGCGCAACTCGGCGACCGGGTCGCGGGCGAGATGACAGCCTCCGTTGAGCGGCGGCCACAGTGTGCGGTCCAGGGCGCGCTGGGTGAAAGCCATCGCAGGTCCGCCGCCCCGGCCGTGCTCGAAGAACCGTACGACTCCGCCGGGCCGCAGCACGCGCTGGGCCTCCGCGAGCGCCCGCGGCACATCGCGCACACTGCACAGCACCAGTGAGAGCACGACCGCGTCGAAGGCCTCGCTCTTGACGGGCAGCTTCTCCGCTGCGCCCGGCACCACGTCGACGGGCACCCCGGAGCGGAGCGCGGACTCCACGGCCAGCTGCCGCAGAGTCCGCTCGGGCTCGATCGCGACGATCTCCGAGACGGTGCCCGGATAGTGCGCGAAGTTCAGCCCGTTTCCGGCGCCGATCTCGATCACCCGCCCGGAGAGCCCGGCGAGCAGCCTCTCCCGCATCCCGGCCAGGCCGAAGCGTGACTCGGCGCGCACACTGAAGCGGGCGTAGTAACGGGCGAACAGCGGGTGGTGGACGGCGTCCCGCGGCACAGTGCCGGAGCCTGCGGACCGTAGCGGCATGGCGACCTCCCGGACCGGACCGAAACCGGTCCTTACCGGGATTGTCCCCCTTGTCGGCCGCGCCCACCCCCGCTGTCGCCCTGGGGCGGGTCAGGAGATGAAGTCCCGGACCTGCTCGTAGACGCCGTAGTCGTTGTTCATGTCGGTGTGCGAGATGCACCCGACGTCGACATTGCTCGCGCCGCTCAGTTCGGCCGAGGTGTCCGGATTGATCGCCTCGTCGCAGTCCGACCAGTAGGCCGCGTACGACACGCTGCCGGGCGTCTCGTCACCGGAGTTGAGCGCGGTGAGGAAGGAACTCCCGGTCTGCATCTCCTTGCAGGACGTGTACAGCCAGCCGCAGAGCGAGGCGATGTTCGTCCCGTGGTTCACCCCGGCGACCGACACGAAGTCGTCGACGTACGCGGTCCCGCCGAGGTTCTTGAGGTAGTAGCGGCTGTTGAGGGCACCCATGGAGTGGACCACCAGGTCGACCTTCGAGGCGCCGGTGCTGGCGAGGACGGACTGGATGTAGGTGGACAGCGTCGAAGCGGTCGTGACGTTCGACTTCGTCCAGTCGTAGGAGATCGCGTACAGCTCGGAGGACGAGTATCCGTCGGCCTCGAAGTCCGCGATCCAGTCGTCCCAGCTCGTCGAGTCGCTGCTCAGACCGTGCACGAACACGATCGGGTTGTGGCTCGCCGCATGGGCGGGCGTCGAGGCCAGGGAGAGTGACAGAAGGAGCGAGGTCGTCACGGCCGACAGGGCCGCGGCGATGCGACGCTTGTGGCGCTGCATGATGCCTCCTGATACGGGTGGGGTTGTCAGGAGTGTCAGCGGGGTCTACGCGCGCCGCATCGGCGAAATCGCCGGTCTTTACGTGTGAATTAACTCGCCAGTAACGTCAGTTGTGTGGTGACACCAGTGAACCCCCCACCTCTGGACCGCACTTGGCCACCGTCGCGCACCGACGCGTGGCGAACCCCCGATCCCGCGCTCCCCGAAGGCGTTCACATCCGCCTCCTCCGCGCGGCCTACGGCGACCCCCGCGCCGCCGCCGAGCTCCGCTCCCGCCTGACCCCACGCCAGGCCGCGGGACTCGACCCCCTCCCCACCGAACCGGCCTCCCTGGCACCGGAGTTGCTGTACCGCCACCGCCGGGAGATCCGCTCCCTGCCCGACGACACCCGCCTGCTCCTGCTGCTCGCCGCAGCCGACCAGTACCCGGTCCCCACCCACGCCTTCCTCCGTGCCGTCGCGGCGGGCCGGCTCGACACCAGGCCCCTGGAAGCGGCAGAGACTGCCGGGGTCGCGCAGGCGACAGCCGGCGGGGTCGTGTTCCGCGACGCGTGGACGAGGATCGCCGCGTACGAGACCGGGTCCCCGGCGGACCGGCGGGACGTCCACCGGTTGCTGGCGCGGGTGTTGCGCGCGGCGGGCGAGACGCCGCGGCGCTCCTGGCACCGGGGCGCGGGCGCGCTCGGCCCCAGCGTGCGGCTCACCGCGGAACTCCGTACGGCTGCGGACAAGGCGCGGGCGACGGGCGAACACGCCTTCGCCTGCGCCCTGGTGGAACGCGCCGCCGCCCTCTCCCGCGACCCCCGCGAACAGTCCCGCCTCCTCGACCGCGCCGCCGGCGACGCCTGGCAGTCCGGCGAGGGCGACCGCGCCCGAAGACTCGCCGCCGCGACGGACAGCGACGCGCTGAACGGGGTGTTCGCGCTGCGCGCCGGGAACGCGGCGGAGGCGTTCGACGCGTTGCTGATCGCGGTGGCGCGAGGGGGAGTTGAGGGGGCGAACCCGGTCGCGGGGCGAGTGGGTGAGGGGTCGGTGGTGCGGCGAAGGGGCGAGGAGCCGGTGGTGCGGCGAAGGGGCGAGGAGCCGGTGGTGCGGCGAAGGGGCGAGGAGCCTGAGGCGCGGCCGGGGGCCGAGGAGCCTTTGGCTCGACGGGAGGCTGACGAGCGTTCGGCCCGACGGGAGGCCGAGGAGCCTTTGGCAGGAGGCCACTTGAGTGAGGCGTCGGGGCCGGCGATGCCGCGAGCGGAAGCATCTCGGACGGCGGGTTCCCGTGCGGGTGTGCCTGGTACGGCAGTTCCCCGGGGGGATGTGTCTGGTGCGGCGGTTCCCCGGGTGGGTGTGCCTGGTACGGCGACTTCCCGGGCGGATGCGTCTGGTGCGGCGGGTTCCCGGGAGGGTGTGCCCGGAACGGCGACTTCCCGGGAAGGTGTGCCCGGAACGGCGACTCCCCAGGCGGATGCGCCCGGAACGCCAGCACCTCGAACGGCCAAGCCACCAGCGGCGACGGCATCCTGCCCCGCCGGGACCCCCCGTCCTGGCGAGACTCCGCGCCCCGCTGAGACCCCGCGCCCCACCGAGACCCCCCACGCCACCGCCGCACCCCGAACTCCCGCCCCCGACCACGCGGTTCACCTCCTCGCGCGGGCTACCGAGGCCGCTGTCTACACCGGGGACCTGAGACGCTGCCGGGAGGCGGCTGCCGTTGCCTCCCGGCTCGGGATCGTGCCGCACGGGACGCTCGGGGGACTGGCCGCCGCGTTCGAGGGGCGGTACGAGGACGCGCGGGACCTGCTGAAGGCCGCCGCCGGGCGGTGCGGTCCCGGCGGCGACCCCACCCTCCTCGTCCACGCCGGGATCGCCGCCCTGATGCTCGGCGACCACACCCGCGCCACCACCGCCACCGTGCGGGCGGCGGCCTCGGCCCGGGCGCGCGGCGCGACGGTGATCGTGCCGCAGGCGATGGAGTTCCGGGCCTACGCCGAGTTCTGGACCGGACACTCGCGAGCCGCCGAGACGGCCGCGGCGGACGCCCTCTGGCAGGCCCACGCCACCGGCCAGGACAACGGCGCCTGCCATCTCCAAGCGGCCCTCGCCATGTTCGCGGCGCTCACCGGGGACGAGGAGGTCTGCCGCGAACGGGCCGCCGCCGCCCGGTCGTACGCGCTGGGCCACGGCCTGGGACTGCCCGCCGCGCTTGCCCAATGGGCGCTCGCCTACCTCGACTTGAGCACCGGACGCTTCGCCGCCGCGGCGGCCCGGCTGCGCGCGCTCGCCGGGTTCGGCCCGGGCCACGGCCACCGGGCGATACGGCACCTGGCCACCCCGCACTACGTCGAGGCCGCCGCCCGCAGCGGCGACACCCGCATCGCCCGCGCCGCGCACGCCGACTACGACCGCTGGGCGCGGGCCGTGCGCAGCCCCGACGACCTTGCCCTGAGCGCCCGTTGCCGTGCCCTGCTCGCCCCCGGCACCGAATCCGTCGACCACTACCGCACCGCCCTCGACCTGCACGCGCGCGGCACCCGCGACTTCGAACGGGCCCGCACCGAGCTGCTGTTCGGCGGCGCGCTGCGCCGACTGCGCCGACGCACCGAGGCCCGCGACCACCTGCACACCTCGCTGGAGGCCTTCGAGTCCTTCGGCGCCCCGCACTGCGCGGCCCAGGCACGGGCCGAACTCCGCGCCCTCGGCACACCGGTGGCCGCGACGGCCCTCCCCGCACCAGCCGCTCGCCTGACCGCCCAACAACTCATGGTCGCCCGCATGGCCGCCGACGGCGCCACCAACCGCGAGATCGCCGTCCGCCTCGCCCTCAGCCCCCGCACCATCGACCACCATCTGCGCGGCGTCTTCAGCCGGTTGGGCATCCGCTCCCGGATCGAACTGGTACGCCTGCTGGCGGAAGGGGAGGCATGAGGCGTCCTGAAGCCCCCGGGCACTTCCCTTACGCTGCGGGCATGCGGGAGTTGACGGTACGCGTCCGGGTGGCGGCCTATGTGCTGCGCCGGCGCGCGGGACGGCCGACGGAACTGCTCGTCTTCGACCACGACGCGGATCTCCCGCCCGGCACACACGTCCCGGCGGGAGGCGTGGCGCCGCAGGAGTCACCGGAAGAGGCGGTGCTGCGCGAAGTCGCGGAGGAATCCGGGCTGACCTGCGTACGCGTACTGCGCCCGATCGCCGAGGAGCACACCCCGCACCCGATCCGCCGCTTCCCTCGCCACACCACGTTCTTCGCACTGGAAGTGGACGCCGACGCGGAGGTCCCGGACGCGTGGGACCACCACGTGACGGGCGCGGGCCGCGACAACGGCATGATCTTCCACTGCCGTTTCGAGCCACTGCCCCTGACTCTCCCCTTGGCAGACGGCCAGGACGCCTGGCTGAACCGACTGGAGGCTTGAGCGCCGTCCGGTTACGGCGCCTCGCGCACCCCGAACCCCTCCGCGTCCCACGCCCCGTCGAGCCGCGCCCCCAGCCAACCAGGCGCCGCAGCACGGAAGTCGGCCGGGGCGAGTGCCCCCGCCCCCTCCGGCAGCGCGCCCAGCAGTGGAGCCCCGGACACCTCCGGCAGGTCGGCGACATTGCAACGCGAGGCGAGGTCAGGGTTGTTGGGCCAGCTGCCGATCACCACGCCGAGCAGGTCGAGCCCCTGGGAACGGAGTTCACGGGCCGTCAGTTCCGTCGTGTTCAGGGTGCCCAGGCCCGCGGACACCACGACCAGGACCGGAGCGTTCAACAACCGCGCCGCGTCCGCCAGTGTGCCGCCCTCCGCGTCGAACCGTACGAGCAGTCCGCCCGCGCCCTCGACCAGGACGAGGTCGTGTTCGGTGGCCAACTTCTGGGCCGCTTCCGCTACTTCGTGCGGGCGGACCGGAGGCATGCCGGCCCGGCGGGCCGCGGTGGCCGGGGCCAACGGCTCGGGGTAGCGGGCGAGTTCGGCCGTTGTCACGGTGCCCGCGAGCCGCGCGACCTCGTCGGCGTCGCCGCGCTCGTCCGGCCGTAGTCCCGTCTGGGCCGGCTTCAGGACGGCCACCGTGCGGCCGGCCGCCAGGGCCGTCGCGGCTACCGCGGCCGTGGTGATCGTCTTGCCGACCTCCGTGCCCGTGCCCGTGATCACCAGTACCGGCATGTCATCCCTCCCGTGCCGCCGCGCACACCGCGCGGGCGATCCGAGCCAGGTCGGCGTCGCCCGTCACGTACGGCGGCATCGTGTAGACGAGGTCGCGGAACGGCCGTAGCCACACGCCCTCGCGTACGGCCGCTTCCGTGGCGGCCTGCATGTCGACGTCGTGGTCGAGCTGGACCACGCCGATGGCGCCGAGGACGCGGACGTCCCGGACGCCGGGGATCTCCGAAGCCGGGGCCAGGCCTTCCCGCAGGGCCGCCTCGATGCGCTTGACCTCCGTCAACCAGTCCTGGTTCAGGAGGAGTTCGATCGACGCGCAGGCCACGGCCGCCGCCAGCGGGTTGCCCATGAAGGTCGGGCCGTGGGCCAGGACCGGCACCTCGCCCCGCGAGATGCCGTCCGCCACGCGTGACGTGCACAGGGTCGCCGCCATCGTCATGTAGCCGCCGGTCAGCGCCTTGCCCACGCACATCACGTCCGGGGTGACGGCCGCGTGCTCCGCCGCGAACAAGGCTCCCGTACGGCCGAAACCCGTCGCGATCTCGTCGAACACCAGCAGCACGCCGTGCGCGTCGCACGCCTCGCGCAGCACCCGCAGATACGAGGGGGAGTGGAACCGCATCCCGCCCGCGCCCTGGACCACCGGTTCCACGATCACCGCGGCCAGCTCGTGCGCGTGCCGTTCGATCGCGGCGCGCAGTTCGTCGGCGTACGACTCGTCGTAGTCGGTGGGGGGCGCGTCCACGAAGACCTGCCGCGGGAGCACCCCCGACCACAGCTCGTGCATCCCGCCCTCGGGGTCGCACACCGACATCGGCTGCCAGGTGTCGCCGTGGTAGCCGCCGCGCCAGGTCAGCAGGCGCTGTTTCTCGGGGCGGCCGAGCGAGCGCCAGTACTGGAGGCACATCTTCACCGCTACCTCGACCGACACCGAGCCCGAGTCGGCGAGGAAGACATGCTCCAGGCCCTCGGGAGACATGTCGACAAGGAGCTTCGCCAGGCGTACGGCGGGCTCGTGCGTGAGCCCGCCGAACATCACGTGGCTCATCCGGCCGAGCTGCTCGCGCGCGGCCTCGTTGAGCACGGGGTGGTTGTAGCCGTGGATCGCCGACCACCAGGACGACATCCCGTCGATCAACTCGCCCTCGCCGCCCGCCAGTCGGAGCCGGACCCCGCTCGCCGATTCGACGACGAGCGGTTCGGCACGGCCGGGCATCGGGCCGTACGGATGCCAGACGTGCCGCCGGTCCAGTTCCAGCAGCTCGGCGACGGGCAGAGCGGGCAGGGCGGTCGGGTCAGGCATTGGGCGCGAGATCCGTTCCGGCACCTCGGCGGCGGACCGAGACCAGGTCCCGGCGGACCTCGTCGACCCGCGGCGCGGGCGTGGCGGCGGGAGCCGAGCCACAGACGCCCGCCTCCTCGTGCGAACCGCAGCCGCCGCAGGCTTCGTCGTGCGACCCGCATCCGCCCGCCGCCACGGCCGCCCGGTGCTCCGGGAGCGTCACCTCGTCCGCGCCCTCCACCTCGAAGCCCGCGTCCGCGATCATCTCCAGGTCGGCGTGGCCGGCCTGGCCCTCGGACGTCAGGTAGTCGCCGAGGAAGATCGAGTTGGCGAGGTTCAGGGCGAGGGGCTGCATCGTGCGCAGGTGGACCTCACGGCCGCCCGCGATGCGCACCTCGACGTCCGGGCAGACGAACCGCACCATCGCGAGGATGCGCAGGCAGCGCTGCGGGGTGAGGTGCCACTCGGCCGCGAGCGGGGTGCCCTCCATCGGGATCAGGAAGTTCACCGGCACCGAGTCCGGGTCGAGGTCCCGGAGCGAGAAGACGACGTCGACCAGGTCCTCGTCGCTCTCGCCCATGCCGGCGATCAGGCCGGAGCAGGCGGACAGGCCCGCCGCGTGCGCCTTCTGCACGGTGTCGACGCGGTCGGCGTAGGTGTGGGTGGTCGTGATGTCGCCGTACGTCGACTCGGACGTGTTGAGGTTGTGGTTGTAGGCGTCGGCGCCCGCCTCGCGCAGCCGGTCGGCCTGGCCGTCGGAGAGCAGGCCGAGGCAGGCGCACACCTCGACGCCCTCGTTCTGGTCCTTGATCGCCTTGATGGTGCCCGCGACCCGGTCCACGTCCCGGTCGGTCGGGCCCCGGCCGGAGGCCACCAGACAGACCCGCTTGGCGCCTCCCGCCACACCGGCCGCCGCGGCCTTCGAGGCGTCGTCGGGCTTCAGCCAGGTGTACTTCAGGATGTCGGCCTTGGAGCCGAGCCGCTGCGAGCAGTACGAGCAGTCCTCGGGGCACAGGCCGGACTTGAGGTTGACGAGGTAGTTGAGCTTCACCCGTCGGCCGAACCAGTGCCGGCGCACCTTGCCGGCGGCGGCCACTACGTCCAGCAGGTCGTCGTCGGACGTGGCGAGGACGGCGAGTGCTTCGGCGCGGGTCGGCAGCTCGCGCCGAAGCCCCTTGTCCACGAGCGTGTTCAGCAGGTCCATGAGGCCCGATCCTGTCCTACGAAAGCGCCCTCGGCCAAGGAGAGATTGCACAAGACATGCGGTCGGCGGTGTGGGTATCACCACACCATGGGCGGCGGGTCGTCCGATTAGTGTCTGTGCACTGCCTACAAAAGCCCCGGAGGAACCATGGCGTTCGGCTGGATCGACGACCAGGCTGAGCTGCGCCGCCGCGCCGGGCTCGTACGGACCCTGCGCCCGCGCCCCGCCGACTCGCCGCTCCTCGATCTCGCGAGCAACGACTACCTGGGGCTCGCCCATCATCCGGAAGTCGTCGAGGGGGCCGCGGCGGCGGCGCGGACCTGGGGCGGCGGGGCCACCGGGTCGCGGCTGGTCACCGGTACGACCGAGCTGCACAGCCGGCTGGAGCGCGAGCTCGCCGGGTTCTGCGGCTTCGAGGCCGCCCTCGTCTTCTCCTCCGGCTACGCGGCCAATCTCGCCGCGGTCACCACGCTCGCCCCGCACGGCTCGCTGATCGTCTCCGACGCGGGCAACCACGCCTCGCTGATCGACGGCTGCCGGCTGGCCCGGGGCGCCACCCAGGTCGTAGGGCACGCCGATCCGGACGGGGTGCGCAAGGCGCTGCGGACGCACGACGGGCCGGCCGTCGTCGTGTCCGACTCGGTGTTCTCCGTGGACGGGGACGCGGCTCCCGTGGGGGCGCTCGCCGAGGCGGGCCGGGAGTTCGGGGCGGGGCTGCTGCTCGACGACGCGCACGGGCTCGGGGTGCTGGGCGAGGGCGGGCGCGGGGTGCCGTACGCGGCGGGGCTCGCGGGGGCCGAGGACGTGGTCGTGACGGTCACGCTGTCCAAGTCGCTGGGCAGCCAGGGCGGAGCCGTACTCGGGCCGGCGCGGGTGATCGACCACCTGGTCAACGCGGCGCGGACGTTCATCTTCGACACCGGACTGGCACCCGCCGCGGCGGGTGCGGCGCTGGCCGCGCTCACCCTGCTGCGGCGCGAGCCCGAGCGCGCGGCCCGGGCCCGTGCCGTGGCGAGTGAGCTGCACGCACGGTTCACCGCCGCGGGTCTGGAAGCGGTACGTCCGGACGCCGCGGTGGTGTCGGTGCGGGCACCGTCCCCGGAGGCGGCCGTGCGGTGGGCGGCCGACTGCCGTACGGCAGGGCTGGCCGTGGGCTGCTTCCGTCCTCCTTCCGTGCCCGACGGCATCTCACGGCTCAGGCTGACCGCCCGAGCGGACCTCTCCGGGGCCGAGATCGAACGCGCTGTACGTGTGATCGGCGAGACGCGACCATGAGTCGGCGTGACACGGTCGTGCGTCGCTGACGGGGGAAACCGATCAGTGGAAGGCGCCGAGGAATCCCGTCCAGCTCTCGGGGGAGAAGAGCAGGGCGGGTCCCTGGGGGTCCTTGGAGTCGCGTACGGCGAGCAGCCCCGCACGGGGGCCCGAGTGCGGACGGGCCGCCTCGACGCAGTTGTTCGCTCCCGTGCTGTAGCTGCTGCGCAGCCACCGCACGCCGGACAGATCGGTACTGGAAGGTACGTTCCGAGGCAGTGCAGACATGGTGCCTCCTTACGCGCCGTCACCTATCCCGGCGATGTAGTCCAACGAGTCCTCGGGTGAAAGGGCGTGGAACTGAAGGGTGTTGAAGGCCTCGCTGTAGGCCTCTAGGTCTTCTTTCCGTTCGAGGTAGAGGCTACTCGTCAAGTGGTCGAGAACAACCACGTCCAGATCAGAAGTGCTCGGAAAGGAGAAGATAACGAAAGGACCGGTGATGCCGATGTGTGCTCCTGCGGCGAACGGCAAGACCTGAAGCCGGACTTGGGGCAGCCGGGCCGCCTCGACGAGCCGCTCCAGCTGGCGTGCCATCACACCCGGCCCGCCGACCTCCCGGCGCATCACCGCCTCGTCGAGGACCACGCTCAGTTCGAGTGGGGGATCCGCGCGCAGGATGTCCTGCCGGGCCAGCCGCACCTGCACCAGCGCGTCGAGCCGCTCCGGCCCGTCGTTGTCGAGGCCTCCCACGGCGGCCCGGGTCACCGCGCGGGCGTACTCGGGTGTCTGGAGCAGCCCGGGGACCACCGAGGTCTCCAGGGTGCGGATCGTACTGGCCTGTGACTCCAGGCTGATGAAGTCCCGGTAGGCGGGCGGCAGTACACCGCGATACGCGTGCCACCAGTGGTGCCGGCCGCCCCCGTCATCCGAGCCCGCCAACACGAGCAGCATGTCCCGGAGTTGAGCGTCGCCGACCTGATAGGCGTCCAGAAGTAACCGGACGTCGGGCGGTTTCACGCCACTCGCGCCGGTCTCGATGCGGCTCACCTTCGACTGGTGCCAGCCGACCAGCCGGGCCGCCTCACCGCTGGTGAGCCCCGCGTCCGCACGCAACGCGCGGAGTTCGGCGCCCAGTTTCCGGCGGCGCACCGCGGGACCGTACTGCATGGGTTTCTCCTTACTCCTTCCGGGCCGCCCAAATAGAGTCTGGGTTCGCAGAGTTCACCGCTTTGAGCGACAGATATATGCATATCTTGGTGGATCGGCACCGTTGGCGACGCGGTAATGGCAGTCTGGCGAAGAAGCACCAGTCCGGGACCGTACTCGAACCATCCGCTCCGTGTCGGACACCGGTCCCGCGGGAAAGGGACGACCGCGCCATGGCAGACCATCTGGAAGCATCCGTCACTCTGCCGAGCGATCCCGCCTCGGTCTCCACCGCCCGCTCCTACGTGGTCGGGACCCTCGTGGAATGGGGACTGCCGGCGGACACGGAGGTCGCCGACACCATCCGCCTCATCGTCTCCGAACTCGCCACCAACGCCGTACAGCACACCTTCGGACAGTCACCCACCTTCACGGTGGACATCGAGCTGGAGCGTGACGAACAGCTGCGCATCGGAGTCACCGACAGCCATCCCCGCTTCCCCAAACGCCTGCCGGCCGCCGTCCAGCAGGACAACGGCCGGGGCATGGTCATCATCCGCTGGCTGACCGCGGAGTGCGGCGGCAAACTCCGGGTCCGGCCCACCCTGGAGGGCGGCAAGACGGTCTCCATCGAGGTGCCCTGGACGGTCCCGGCCCGGCCGGTGACCGCCGCCGGCCAGCAGGAGCCGTAGAGACCATGCCGAACGCCTTCGAACACCCGAGGGGGTGGCGGTCCGTCAGGAGACCGCCACCCCCTCGGGAGTTTTCAGCACGGATCAGCTGACCCGGCCGTACCAGACGCTCTTGGTCCAGATCTTCTGCAACCGCACCACGTCCCCGGTCTTCGGGGCGTGCCAGATCTTTCCCCCGCCGGCGTAGATGCCGACGTGGTAGACGCTGGAGCCCGAGTGGAAGAAGACGAGGTCCCCGGCCTTGCGGCTGCCGGCCGAGATGTGGTGGGTCTTGTTGTACTGCTGGGCCGCCGTACGCGGCAGCTTCTTGCCTGCCTTCTTGTACGAGTACAGCGTGAGCCCGGAGCAGTCGAAGCGGCCCGGCCCGGTGGCCCCGTACCTGTACGGGGCGCCCTTCTTGGACGCCGCGACCTGGAGTGCCTTCGTCGCGGGTGTCGCGGCCGCGGCGTCGGATGCGACGCCCGGGATCACGACGGAACCGCCGACGGCGGCGATGGCGAAGGCCGAAGCCGTACCGGCCCGGACCATCAGCGACGGGACACGATTGAGCGCAGTCATGCGCAACCCTTCGTCAGCCGCCTGTGAAGGATGACCTGTCGGATTCGGGCTGGCGAAGTTGCCCGGCCGCACACTCGCGGCTTCACCCCAAGGGCTGCTCGGCCCGGTCATGGCGTGACCGTCCCGGCGACCCGTCGTGCTTGGGTCCTCCACTCCTGCCGATGCAATCCTGTCGACCTGTCATCCGGGCGGCGGCAGGACTCGGCGTCCGCCCGGATCGCCCCGCCGCTGCGGCGGGGTCTTGTCGTCAGACAGGGATCTTCACCTATGAATGTCCGAAAAGCCCAACGGAATCGGGGATTTGTGGGGTTACTCACCACTCACTCGTTCGGCTGAACGCAGCGGTGTTCGAAGGCGTGTCGAGTGTGCATGACCCTCGGACCAGCACCGGAACACCTCACCCGCCCCACGGGCTACGCGTGTTGCGCAACCCGGACGGCCGCATGGACGGAGCGGCGACTACATCGATCGGGGGTACACCGTTCGGCCCGTTTCGCCCCCGGCCCTCATGGCTCCGGGTCCGTCAACTGTCGGAGGGCGCGGGGATCGTGACGCGAGCGGTGCGGCGCTCCCCGTCCAGCACGCGCAGCGCCCGCGCGAGCGTGGGGGCGTGCAGTTCGGTCTCGCCCCGCTGGTGCATCAGGGCCAGCGCGTCCCGCAGTTCGGTGGCCTTGGCCACCAGTGCCTGGGCCGCCCGCAGTCCACGGTACGTGTCCCCGTGGTGCGCCGGGTTGATACGGCCCAGCAGGTCGGCCACATCCAGATAACGGTCGATCAACTCGCCCTCGGCACGCGTCAGCGCGGGCAGCGGCGGAAGCTCCGGCGGCAGCATCGTCGGCTCACTCCCCGCCGGACTCGGTGAGCGAGGTCTTGCGGGTCGGCACGATCCGGTCCACCAGCCCGTATTCCAGAGCCTGTTGGGCGTCCAGAACGAGATCCCGCTCGATGTCCGCGCTCACCTGCTCCGCCGTCCGGCCCGTGTGCAGGGCCAGCAGCGCCTCCAGTTGGGACCGGGTGCGCGCCAACTCCTCGGCCTGGATGGCGAGATCACTCGCCTGACCCTGGATCGGCTCGGGCAGCGAGGGCTGGTGGAGCGTCATCCGCGCGCCCGGCAGCGCCGACCGCTTGCCCGGGGTGCCGGCCGCCAGCAGCACCGCCGCGGTGGTGCCGGCCCGGCCGAGGCAGATCGTCTCCACGTCGCAACTGACGTACTGGAGAGTGTCGTAGATCGCCGACATCGCGGTGAACGAGCCGCCGGGCGAGTTGATGTACAGCGAGATGTCCCGGTCCGGTGCCTGGTACTCGAGGTGCATGAACTGGGCCATCACGTCGTTCGCCGAGATGTCGTCGATCGGCGTCCCGAGGAAGACGATCCGCTCCTCCAGCAGCTTCGAGTACGGATCCATCGTCCGGTGCCCGGAACTGGTGCGCTCCGTGAATTCGGGCAGGACATGGCGGGCGAACGGTCGGGTCATGGGTACCCCTCCTTCGGCATCTGTAAGAAATGTACAGGACGTACATGACGTTATGATGGGAGCGGATTCTAGTGATCAACTCAAATGCCCAGGTCGGAGGGTCTTTTTTGCTCCCCGTGGGGGCTCGTGTCTCACATTCCTGTCACCGTTTTGACGGTTCTCTGGCGGGAGTGTTGTCGCTGTTGCGTTCGGCAACCAGCCAGTGGTCGTCCCCATGGCCGCTCTGATCTGCGAGCCTGTCGCGACTCGCCGCGGTAGGAGCGTCCGTCAATGGGTGCGGGCAGCCCGTCCGGAATGCCTGAGCCGTAACAGGCCTGTTGCTGCACGGCGGTCGTCGCCGATCGGGTGGGTATCCCCGATCATGAGAGCCCTGCCGTGCTTCCGGTGGCCGTACGACGAGCCCAGCATCACGCAGTCCGCTGCCCCGTGTCACATCCCGGCCGAGCCCGCCGAGGAAGTGCTGCTTGGAGTGGACACCCACAAGGATGTGCGCGCCGCGGCCGTCATCACCGTGCTCGGCGCCACCCTGGACAGCCGGAGCTTCCCGGCGACCGCGGAAGGCTATCGCCAACTCGCCGCCTGGGCTCGCTCGTTCGGTGTGCTGCGACGCGCCGGAGTCGAGTGCACCGGCTCCTACGGGGCCGCCCTGACACGGCACCTGCGGGCCGAAGGCATCGACGTGACCGAGGTCAACCAGCCGGACAAGGCAGTTCGTCGACGTCATGGCAAGACCGATGTCGTCGACGCCGAGGCGGCGGCCCGCGCGGTACTGTCCGGCCGGGCCACCGCCACAGCGAAGACGAGTGACGGCCCAGTGGAGGCACTGCGGCTGTTCAAACTGGCCAAGGGATCCGCGATCAAGTCGCGCACCCAGGCCATCAACCAGCTTAAGAGCGTCCTGGTCTTTGCCGACGTCACTCTGCGCGAGTCACTGGCCGGGCTGACAAACCCGCTCCTGTTCAAACGGTGCAGCGAACTGGAGACCCCGGATGCCCCGGGGCCGGATTCAGCCGCCCGTGTCACGTTGAGGCTGCTGGCCCGCCGCATCCAGCACCTGAGCGACGAGATCAGCGACTTGACCAAGCGGATAACCGAGGCTGTCCAGGCGAATACACCCGGCCTGCTCGAAGTCCACGGCGTCGGCCCGGACAGCGCCGTGGTCCTGCTCATCTGTGCCAGCGACAATCCCGAACGCATTGGCAGCGAAGCGTCCTTCGCCGCCCTGTGCGGCACCAGCCCGGTCGAGGCGTCCTCCGGCAAGACCCAGCGTCGCAGACTGAACCGTGGCGGTGACCGCCAGGTCAACGCTGCACTTTACCGGATCATCCTCAGCCGGCTGCGCTGGGACAGTCGGACCCAGGAATACGTGCGTCGACGCCTCGCAGAAAGGAAGACACGCCGCGAGATCATCCGAAGCCTCAAGCGTTACGTGGCGCGGGAGATCTACCGCCTCATCGTTACCCCCGACCGCACAACCAAGTCTGCGAGCGCTTCCGGGGCCGCTGCTTGACATCCATAGGGGCATCAACCCAAGTTTAAGCTCAAGCCCGGGGACTGGGAATCTGCTTCCATCCATCGATCGACTTGGTCACGAACATGACGCGATAGACCTCGCGGGTCCAGACCGTGGCGCCTTCCCCGTGTTCGGGGAGTTCCTCGAACGCTTCTTCCTCCGAGTCGTAACTGTACTTTCGACCCTTCGCGTCTTTGATCATCCACTCTCTGCTCGGCAGACCGGCGAGCCCCATGGCCATAGTGATCATCCTCCCCATTTGGCGTGGGCGCGATCGTAGCTGCTGTTGGACGTATCGATGTGCGAGGGGTTGATCACGGAATCGGTGGGCGGACCACACATTGTCCGGGGGTGCGCAAGCCGCCTACGCACCCGTCTCGGATCTCCTTGACCTGCGGATTGCCTGACGTCGTGGGCAGCGCCAGTACTTCCTGATGGCCTGTGATCAATTCAACCTGGTTTGTGGGGGCTGCCCATCATCTGGCCGGCGACGATTCCGGGGCGTGTGATCATCGTCACTCTTGACCGTGGCATGCACTGATCAGAAGACTTGACGGATCTGTGGGTAATCCATGAACTTTCTGGGGTATAGCTGTGGGGGAACGGGGGCGGCGCCATCGGCGTCGCAGATGGTGTGCGGTCGTGGCGATGGCGGCTGTTGGCACAGGACTGGCAGCGGTAGAACCGGCCTTGGCCGCACCGCACCAGACAGCGAAATCCACGGCATCGCAGTCGAGGAATCCGGAGGCTGCGGCGTCCGCAGCCGCAGTTGCATCGGGAGACCGGGTCGAGGTCACGGCGCAGCGCAGCGAGATGTCGCAGGTTTTTGCCAATCCTGATGGAACGTTCACGCAGGAGACGAATGCGGCGCCGGTCCGGGCCCGTAGGGCTGACGGTTCGTGGGCGGCGATCGATACGACGTTGGAGGCGTCGGGCGACGGGAGTATCCGTGCCAAGTCGACGGCGACGGATATGGCGTTCTCCGGGGGTGGCCAGAAGAACTTGGTCACTCTGACGCAGGGCGGGAAATCGTTGTCACTTGCGTGGCCCTCGGTCCTTCCGAAGCCTGCTGTGTCGGGAAGTTCCGCCACGTATCCGGATGTGCTGCCGGGGGTGGATCTCAAGGTCACCGCGCTCGGTACCGGCTTCTCTCAGGTCCTGATCGTCAAGGACGCTACGGCGGCTGCCAATCCCGCCCTGGACCGGCTGGAGATGTCGGTTGCGGCGCAGGGTCTGCAGATCGAGCCGGGCCGCGATGGTGGACTTGTCGCTGTCGACGAGAACGGGGCCAACGTCTTCGAAGGTCCCGGCGGGCAGATGTGGGACTCCACCGGAGACTCGGCCGACTCCAGCGCGAGCGGCGCCGGCGGTGTGGCCCGGAAGGCGGCGTTCTCCGCAGAGGAAGGAGTTCAACCGGACGACGGCGGTTCCCAGGATCCGACACGGGGTCCCGGCGCGGCGGACAAGACGGCTGATGTCGATGTGAAGGTATCGGCGGACAAACTCCAACTCGTCCCGGACCTGGACCTTCTGCGCGGTAAGGGCACCACGTATCCCGTCTACATCGACCCGCCGGTGAAGGGTGTGGTCCACAACGACTGGACGGCGCTGTCCTCGGACGGGGACCACTTCTGGGAGTGGGACGGCGACAAGGGCACTGGCTACTGCTCCAACTATGCGGGCTACCTGTGCTCCAACTCGCCCTACACCCAGCGTCTGTACTACGAGTACCCGCTGACGTCGCTGTACGGGAAGAAGGTCTTGGACGTCACGTTCGAGGCCTATCAGACGTGGACGTTCACGTGCGACGCGCACTGGTACGACCTGAGCCTGGTCGACAAGGGGATCTCTTCCAGCACCCGGTGGTCGAGCCGCCCCAAGGCTGTCGATCTGATGGTCGACCGGAACGTTTCCTACGGCCGGGGCAGCCTGTGCAGCCCTTCGCAGCCGGCGGACTGGGTGCGCTTCAGCGACAACGTGGCCGAGGAGAGCAACGAGAACCTGACCACCACGGTGCGGGATCACGTGGACCAGCAGAAGCCGCAGATCACCTTCTCGCTGACCGCGCACGACGAATCCTCCACCGCATCGTGGGCCCGCTTCCGCGACGACGCCAAGTTGTCGGTCACCTACATCTCCAAGCCGGCTGTGCCGACACCGGTAGGTGTGCAGCAGGGGACGACGGGTTCGGTGTGCAACGCTTCCACCCAGCCGTTCGCCACCAGCTCCACCAAGCCGAAGATGTACGCGACCGTCCAGTCCGCAGACGGCGCCAGTGCGCAGCTGCGCGGCCAGTTCGAGGTGTGGAAGGCCGACGGCTCGGCCAAGGTGTGGGATGCGGACTCGCCCTCCAGCGAGTGGGTGGCCGACAACGCCAAGCGTGACGCGACGACCAGCACACTGTCGGCGCAGACCGATTACCGGATGCATGCCCGCACCGAGGCGTACTACAAGACGGACCGCGGTGTGACGGGCACGCTGACGTCGGCGTGGTCGTCCTGGTGCTACTTCCGTGTCGACACCGACAGCCCACCGGCGCCTGTGATCAGCAGCAAGGACGGCAAGTACAAGCCGGCCGACACCTACCCGGCCTCCGGCGGTGTGGGGGAGAGCGGTGTGTTCACCTTCACCCCGGCGGACGCGGACCCAGGGACGGCCGGGGTGCAGACGGACGTGACGTCGTACCGGTGGAAGCTGAACAGCGGCAAGATTTCTGACTCGATCCCTGTGGTCAAGGGGGCGGCGCTGGATCGCACCATCACCCCGAACCAGGCGGGTGAGAACACCATCCAGGTGTGGGGCTACGACGACGCCGGACACACCTCGCTGACCGGCTACTACAGTTTCGATGTCAAGGGAGCCGAACTGGCCTCCGGGATATGGCACTTGGACGACAGCGGTACCGACAGCACCACGGCGACCGCCCACCCCCTCACCTCCGGGGGCGGCGCCTCCTATTCCGCGCTCGCACGGGCCGGGTCGCATGCGCTGAAGCTGGACGGCACCAGCGGCTACGCCGCGACCGCCGGACCGGTTCTGGACACCGGCAAGAGCTTCTCGGTCTCGGCGTGGGTGCGGCTGCAGGATGCCTCACGCAACTACACCGTCTTGTCCCAATCGGGTACGAACGCGTCCGGGTTCCAGCTCTATTACTCCTCCGCCTACAAGGCGTGGATCTTCAACCGGCACGGCAGCGATGTCGCCAGTCCCACGATCACTCGCTCGATCGCGACGGCGCCGCCCACGCTGAACGTGTGGACCCATCTGACGGGTGTCTACGACGCGGCCGGGGGCACCGTGCAGCTGTACGTCAACGGACGCCCGCAGGGAAGCCCGGTCGCTTTCACCACGCCGTGGAATGCGACGGGTGCTCTGCAGGTGGGACGCCTGCGTGCCGGGACCGCGTACAGCGAGTTCTTCGGCGGGCAGATCGACGAAGTCCACGTGTGGTCCCGCGCCCTGGCCGACACCGAGGTCGTTCAGGACGCTGCCCTGGAGGACGAGGACGCCAGCGACGGCACAGCGGGAGATCCGGTCGTGGCCGTGCTCGGAAACTGGGATGCTACGACCGCCTCCGCCAGTCCCCTGCCCGACAGTTCCGGCTATGGCCATGCCATGACGCTCAACGGCGCCACGCTGGGCCTCGATCCGGACAACCCGGGTGATCCCGGCCTGGGTCTGCCCGCACGCCAGGTCATGGCCCTCAACGGCACCGGCAACTACGCCACCGTCGCCGGACCGCTGACCGACGACACCGGTTCTTTCACTGCGACCGCCTGGGTCCGCCTGGACAGCAGCAAGCTCGCGGACACGTCCAAGAACTACCAGGTGCAGGTCCTCGGACAGTCCGGCACCACCCAGTCCTCGTGGGGGGTGTGGTACGAGCAGCCTGCCGGCTCCACCCAGGGCAAGTGGTACTTCGGCCGTCCGAGCAAGGATGCCACCGGCGCCACCTGGACCCGGGCCCAGTCCGAAGTCGCGGACAAGGACACCTGGGTGCGTCTGACCCTCGTCTACGACGCCCAGCAGGCCAGCGGCGATGAGAGCGACACCAGCACCTACGGCGCGGTGTTCCTTTACGTCAACACAACGCAGGTGGATGGCGATCACGGTGTCGCCTACACCGCGCCGTGGCAGGGCAGCGGCCAGTTCGAGGTGGGCCGCGCCAGGATCGACGGCACGGCCGCCCGCTACTTCCCCGGCCACATCGCGAGTGTGCGGGTGTGGGCGGGTGCGATGAGCGTCATGCAGATCGGCAACCTCTACGGCGCCGAACAGTAGCCAGCCCGTCTGCCGGGCACGGGCAGCCGGATCCCTGTGCGGTCCGGCTGCCCGCCCACTGGCCTCCCTTTTTCCGCATTACCCCTGCCCGCGGTAGGGGCTCATGTCCGCCATCAGGCAAGGAATCCACCACTGTGAATCCCGCATCACGCGCCAGACGGCCCCGAGCTGTGCTGCGCCGCTGGCTGGGCCGCGGCGCACTTGCCGTGAGCCTGGCCCTGATCCCGCAGACAGCAGTCCCCTCCGGATCGCTGCCCGCCACCGCGGCCGAGGCGAGTTCCACGGCGTTCCCGGCGCCGCCCAAACCGAAGGTCAACAAAGTCCTGCCGTTCAAGGCCAAGAAGCGCACCACGGCCAACAAGGCCGCTGCCGCGGCCAAGAGCACACAGCGCCGCCTCGCCGACGTCCACTGGCCCACGGCCGCGGACACCCGCCTGCCCCTGTCGGCGGCCGGGACCTCCGTTGCCAAGGCCGGCAGCCTGCCCGTCAGCCTGTCACCCGCGAAGACCAAGCAGCAGCCCACGGCGAAGACCGGGCAGAAGGCCACCACCGGTTCCCTGGGTGTGCGGGTCTACGGCCACCAGGCCGCGCACAAGGCCGGCATCAACGGCACCCTCATCGCCCTCACCCCGGATCAGGCACTGAACGGTGGAGCCTGGCAGTTCCACCTCAACTACGCCTCCTTCGCCGATGCCTACGGCGGCTCCTACGGCTCCCGCCTGACCTTTGTCCAGCTCCCGCAGTGCGCCCTGACCACGCCCACGGATCCCAAGTGCCAGGTGCAGAAGCCCCTGGCATCGCACAACGACCCAGCCGCGAAGACCGTCTCCGTGACCCTGCCCGCCACCGCCGGTGCGAGCGCGAAGACGCCGATGCTGCTCGCGGCCACCGCCGCCAGCTCCGGCCCCAGCGGCGACTTCAGCGCCAGCCCGCTGGGACCGTCCGCCACCTGGGAAGCCGGCGGCAGCACGGGCGACTTCAACTGGAGCTATCCCCTGCGCGTCCCGCCGGCCACGGCGGGCCCGGCCCCGAACCTGGCCATCTCCTACAGCTCCGCCTCGGTCGACGGACGCACCTCCTCGGAGAACAACCAGACCACCGTTGTCGGTGAGGGCTTCGGCATCACCGAGTCCTACATCGAGCGCAAGTACGGCTCCTGCAAGGAAGACGGCAACGACGGCAAGGGCGACCTGTGCTGGAAGTACGCCAACGCCACCCTCGTCCTCAACGGCAAGGCCGTCGACCTCGTCAACGCCTGCACCGACACCGCCACCTGTGACACCGCGGAGAAGTCCCAGGCGGCGGGCGGCACCTGGCGGCTGAAGAACGATGACGCCACCAAGGTCGAGCACCTGACCGGCAACACCAGTAACGGTGACGACAACGGCGAGTACTGGAAGGTCACCACCACCGACGGCACCCAGTACTACTTCGGCAAGCACCGCCTGCCCGGCTGGAGCGACCACGGCACCGACCCGGACGACCCGGTCACCAACTCCACCTGGACCGCACCGGTATTCGGCGACGACGCCGGCGAGCCCTGCCACGACACCACCTACGCCTCCTCCAGTTGTACCCAGGCATGGAAGTGGAACCTCGACTACGTCGTCGACACCCACAACAACGCCATGAGCTACTGGTACGGCAAGGAAACCAACAACTACGCCAAGAACGGCGTCGCCGACCCCGCGACCGGCTACGACCGCGCCGGCTACCTCAAGCGCATCGACTACGGCCTGCGCAGCACCAGCATCTACACCAAGCCCGCCGCCCAGCAGGTCTCCTTCGACTACGCCCAGCGCTGCGTCGCCAGCGACTGCTCCAGCCTGACCACCGACACCAAGGCGAACTGGCCCGACGTCCCCTTCGACCTGATCTGCGCCGACGGCAAGGCCTGCACCGGAAAGATCGGCCCGTCCTTCTTCACCCGCTACATGCTGACCGACGTCACGACCTCGGTCTGGACCGGCACCGGCACCACCCGCCGCAACGTCGACAACTGGCACCTGGAACACAGCTTCCCCGACTCCGGTGACGCCTCCTCACCCAGTCTGTGGCTGCAGTCCATTCAGAACACCGGCAAAGCCGACACCACCGAAGCCAGCCTGCCACCCATCACCTTCGACGGCATCCAGCTCTCCAACCACGTCGACGGCGGCGGCGACACACTGCGCTACATCAAATGGCGGGTGCGGAGGATCACCAGTGAGACCGGCGGGGTCCTGGAGGTCAACTACTCCGACCCGCAGTGCATCCGCGGCACCACCATGCCCTCCTCCGAGGACAACAACACCCTGCGCTGCTTCCCCGTGTACTGGTCGCAGTCCGGCGCCACACCGGAACTCGACTGGTTCCACAAATACGTCGTCACCTCCGTCTTCGAGGACGACCTCTACGGCAGCGACAGCCAGGAGACCCGCTACACCTACGACGGCGGCGCAGGCTGGGGCTACTCCGACGACGACGGCCTGACCAAGGCCAAATACCGCACCTGGAACCAGTGGCGCGGCTACGCCAAGGTCACCACCACGTCCGGCGACGACACCGGCCCCACCAGCAAGACCGTCAACCTGTACATGCGGGGCCTGAACGGCGAGAAGGAGAAGGACGGCACTCCCCGCGTCGCCAAGGTCACCGACTCCACCGGCACCAGCATCGACGACGACCGCCAGTACGCCGGCTTCGTCCGCGAGACCATCGCCTACGACGGCAACAGCGAGGTCAGCGGCACCATCAACACGCCCTGGTCGCTGCGGACCGGCAGCCACACGTACGACTGGGGCACCACCGAGTCGTACTTCATGCAGCCGGCCGCCATCACCAACCGGACCAAGACCTCCACCGGCACCCGCAGCACCAGAACCACCACCACCTACGACCCCACCTACGGCATGCCGCTGACGGTGGAGGACCAGGGCGACATCGCCAAGACCGGCGACGAGATCTGCACCAGGACCAGCTACGCCCGCAACACCACCGACTGGCTGGTGCAGTTCACCTCCCGCGTCGAGAGCTACGCCGTCGGCTGCGACAAGACACCCAAACTGCCCGACGACACCATTTCCGACGTCACGACCGGATACGACAACCAGGCCGTCGGCACAGCACCCACCAAGGGCGAGTCCACCTCGTCCTACCGGCTGTCCGGCTACAACACGCAGAACCAGCCCACCTACCAGAAGGTGTCCACCACCACCTACGACGACTGGGGCCGACCTGAGAGCACCACGGACGCCGACAACCGGACGACCAAGACGGCCTACGTCCCGGACGACACCGGCTACGGTCCGCTCACCCAGTCCACGGTCACCGATCCCAAGCTGTACACCGTCACCACGGACGTGGATCCGGCCTGGGGGCAGGTGACCAAGCAGACCGACCGCAACAGCAAGGTCACCGAATGGCAGTTCGACGCACTCGGCCGTGTCACCTCGATCTGGAAACCGAACCGCTCCCGCGCCCTGAAGGACGCGGCCAGCCTCGTCTACGCCTACAGCCTCACCAAGGACAAGGCCCCCTGGGTCCGCACCGACACGCTCAAGGCCGACGGCAAGACGTACAACTCCTCCTACGAGATCTATGACGCCCTGCTCAGGAAGCGGCAGACGCAGGTCCCGGCGGTCGGGGGCGGCCGGGTCATCTCCGAGACTCTCTACGACGACCGTGGTCTGGCCTACCTGAGCAACAGTCAGGTCTACGACAACATCAGCCCCACCAGTGCCCTGGCCAACACCCTGCCTGCCTCAGTACCGGCTTCCACCGAGACCGTCTATGACGGCGCCGGACGTCCCACCGACAGCATCTTCCGTGTCAACGGCCAGGAACGCTGGCGCACCAAGACCAACGACCAGGGCGACCAGGTCGCGGTCACCGCAGCCAAGGGCGGCTCCGGCACCCTCACCATCAAGGACGCCCGCGGACGCGTGACCGAACGCCGCGAGTACGCCAGCCCCAGCCCGACCGGCAGCGACTACACCCGCACCAAGTACACCTACACTCCCGCCGGCCAGCTCGACACGGTCACCGGACCCGACAACGCCGTCTGGCGGCACACCTACGACATCCGCGGCCGTGAGACCCAGACCTCCGACCCGGACAAGGGCACCACCGACCTCACCTACGACGACGCGGACCAGCCCCTGACCGCCACGGTCACCAAGGACGGCACGTCCCGGACCCTCATCAGCGACTACGACACCCTGGGCCGAAAGATCGGCACGTGGGACGGCACCAAGGACGACGCGCACCAGCTGACGAAGTTCACCTACGACTCAGTCGCCAAGGGGCAGTTGTCCGCGGCCATCCGCTACGTCGGCGGGACGACGGGCCGTATCTACGCCACCCAGGTCACCGCCTACAACAACCTCTACCAGCCCACCACGACCAAGACCATCCTGGCCGCAGCCGACCCGTTGGTGCAGGCCGGCGCACCGCAGACGTTCACCAACACCACGGCCTACAACCTCGACGGCACGGTCAACAACACCATCCTGCCCGCCGCAGGCGGACTGCCGACGGAGACGGTCGCCTACACCTACAACGACCTCGGGCTCGTCGACACCGTCTCCGGCAACACCAACTACATCCGCAGCATCGGCTACACCCAGTACGGCGAACCGCTACAGACCACACTCGCCACTTCCGCGACCGCCAAACAGCTACAGGTCTCCGACCAATACGAAGACGGCACCCGCCGACTGCTGAACAGCCACACCAAAGACCAGACCAACACCGGCCTCACCAGTGACGTCGACTACACCTACGACGACACCGGCAACGTCCTGTCGATCAAGCAGAAGACCGGCCCCGCCGACAACCAGTGCTTCGCCTACGACGGTCACCAGCGACTGAGCGACGCCTGGACCCCGCAGTCCGGAGACTGCTCCGCCAATCCGGCGGCATCCACCCTGGGCGGGCCCGCACCGTACTGGACCAGCTGGACGTACACCACCGGCGGAATGCGCGACACCCAGATCGCCCACACCACCTCCGGCGACACCAAGACCACCTACAACTACCCGCCCGTCAACGCCCAGGGCGCGGGCCAACCGCACACACTGACCTCGACCACCGGCGAACCCGCCAACACCTACAAATACGACGAGCAAGGCAACACCACCCGCCGTCCCGGTGCCTCCGGAAACCAGACCCTGACCTGGAACATCGAAGGCCAACTCGACACACTCACCGAGAGCGGCAAAACCACCAGCTACCTCTACGACGCCAACGGCCAGCTCCTCCTTCGCCAAGGCACCGCCGAGACCGTGCTCTACCTCGGAGGCCAGGAACTCCACTACGACCCGGCCACCAAGAAATTCACCGCACAGCGCTACTACAGCGCCGGTGACGGCACCGCCCTGCGCACGCCCACAGGCCTGTACTGGATCGTGGACGACCGCCATGGCACAGCCAGTATGGTCGTCGACTCAGCAACACAGCAGATCACCCGGCGCTACACCAAACCCTTCGGCGAAAGCCGCGGAAGTGCACCAGCCGCCTGGCCCGACGATAAAGGCTTCCTCGGGAAACCCGTCGACAGCAGCACAGGACTCACCCACATAGGTGCCCGCGAGTACGACCCCGCCATCGGCCGCTTTCTGTCCGGTGACCCGGTCTTCAGCGCCGACGACCACGAATCCCTCAACGGATATGCCTACGCCGACAACACTCCCGTAACTGCCAGCGACCCCACCGGCCTCAAAGTCATTCTCGGCTGCGAGGAAGGCTGCAAAGACAGCAACGGCAACTGGTACCGCCTCAACGCTTCCCCGAAGCCGAACGGCGGCCTGGAGTACAACCGCACCACCACATACACCAGCACGGTCAACTCCGGGAACGTAAACGGCACCCTTTCCGCCATCGTCACCAGCAACGGCTCGCAGGTGACAGTCAGGGTGGTCTTCAAGAAGGGCCCCAAGCCCGCCCCGATCGAACACAAGGGCAACGCTCCCTATGTAAATGGGGTCTGCGTCTATGCGGCAGCGGGAAACTGCGGGAGTAATCAGGAAGACGCAGGATCTGCCGAGATTCCCGAGCTGGGATGCGCGAAAGACGACGGACTCTGCGGCGTACGAAACTCCCTCCTGAAAACAGCCCTGGTATCAGGAATGCTCGGAGGCTCCCTCGGAGTGTTCTCCATACGGGGCGGCTGCAGCTTTTCCGCGTCGACGCCCGTCCTTCTTGAACACGGCAAAACAAAAACGATCAAAAAGATCAAGCCGGGTGACAAGGTGGAGGCAGGTGACCCCGGCACCGGAAAGCACACCGGCACCCGCACCGTTACCGCCACCTTCATCAATCACGACGACGACCTGATCGACCTGACCGTACGTGTTCAGGGCGGCAAGACAGTCATCCTGCACACGACATCTGAACACCCCTTCTGGGACGATACTGAGCGCGCCTGGGTATCGGCCGGAAAGCTCAAGCCCGGGCACCTGCTGAACACGGTCCGAAACCGGCACGCCCTTCTTACTGCTGTTCGGGTGCGGCCCGGCGAGGCCGCCATGTACAACCTGACCGTCGACGACCTCCACACGTACTATGTTGTGGCGGGCGGCGCACCCATCTTGGTGCACAATACTTGTGGGCCAGCCGACGTGACTGTTAGCTGGAAGCCGGGAATGCCCAAGAGTCAGTTCAATCTAAAGGCAGCCGCACTGCAGGATCTTAGCGACAGTGGGGTTCTCTACAAGGCGCCGAACCCGGTGGCGCGAGACAGCTCGATTACAAACAACTATAAAGCGAACCTCATTGCTCGGGTGTTCGATCAGTTTGGCGCGACAAACCCAGAATTTGCGGCCAGTCTGAGGACTCGGATCTTGACGCAGATGAACCCAGATCACGTTTGGGAGTTGCAGTTGGGTGGACCGGACGCCGCGAGTAATCTTCATATTCTGGAGGCGTATACGAATCAGGATATCGGCCGCCAGATATGGGGACAGATTCGAAATCTACCGGACTATACACCTATACGTATCAATACCCTGGGGCCCCCATGATCTCATCTGAACTTCGGCAGGCCGTAATAGTGGCGCGGGCAACGGTGCAGCTAGAGCGGGAATGGTCGATGATGAACTCCATCCCGGAGGGGGCAGCTGCCCCCTCCGGGATGGAGGCTCCAGCCGAATACCTGGAGCTGCTTCCTGCTGCTAACGGTGGAATCTTCGGTCGAATCGTCGTCTTTGATGCTAAGACCGTCGGAAAGATGCAGTTCTACGCTGACGAGACTCAAGGTGCCCCAGTTCCCCTTGGTCACGAGTCGTGGTTTTGCTTTGGGAAAGTCAATGAAGACCCACTTTTCATCAATCAGAAAGATGGGTCCGTCTGGGGCTTTCCAGACACGGGAATCATCTGGTGGCAGAGCGATACGTTCGAGCGCCTGGCGGATAATCTTAATGGCTTTCTCATGGAGTACGCCTTCGGCCACGGCTATCGATCTCTTTCGGATGCCCCAGAGGATGATCAGTGGTGGCGCTTGCTGATGCGTATGGAAAGCGCTGAATAGGTAGGAAGAGGCTAGAGGGCGTCTGAAAAGCCTGTCAGCGGGCTGATCTTGCGAGGCGGCGGACGAGGAGCATGGCCATGGTGAGGTAGATGGCGTTCTCCGAGCAGACGCGCAGGTACTCGTAGTCCTTCGACAGGCGGCGGCACCGTCCCAGCCAGGACGTTGGGTCGGCCGCGCGGAACAGGACCTGCCACGGCGGGCACCTCACCGCGCGGCCGACCCAACGTCCTGGCTGGCCGGCTGCCGGCGGCTCCACCGCCGCTACGAACGCAAGGCCGAACACTTCCTCGCCTTCGTCTGCATAGCCGCAACCCTCATCAGCTACCGCTGGCTGAGTTGAACCTGCCCGGCCCAACCACGCGCTACGGGTCGTTCGGTCCAAGTTAGAGCGGACGATGGGTCTGATACTTGCCCTCCAGCGATGTGGCCGCTGCGTCAGCCACGTCCGCCCGCGGACCTGCCGCACACCTCTCCAAGAATGCGCGAACCCGCTCACCTGGCCATCCGGCTGCTGCTGCCGCAGCCCAGAAGCGCAGCCCATCATGAGGCTGCAGTGGTGCAAGAAAGTCGAGGATGTAGTCGACGGTCTCCGGCTCCGGCACCGCGCGCAGCATGGCGACGCCGCGGAGGGCGCCGTCGGCAAGCATGAGTGTTCCACTGTCCAGGCACCATCGCACAGGGACTGAGATTCCCTCTTCTGCGCCGCGCAGCCGCACAATCGAGTCGCCCAGGGCGACATGCACCATCGTGGCATCCAGGGCCTGCTGAGCCAGATCGCTCAGGAACGGGACCGCTGGCCGATGATCGCACGCTCCGAGCGCCATGACCATCTGGTACTGAGTTTCCCACGTCCGCAGGTCGAGAACCTCGCGCCGCAGAGCCTCCAGCAGCGACGGGCCGGCAGTCGTGACAGCGAGTCTGCGCAGTCGTTTCGCAGCCGCACGGCGCTTCGCCGAGGACCTGTCGTCAAGCTGAACAACCGCCTCGTCCAATGTCAGCACCGCGTACGCCTCCCAATGAGATCTACTCGAACGCAACGCTACTCAGCTCGACTGACACTGAACGGCGGGCGACGTCTTCGGGCACCAGACGGCCATAAGAAACGACGTCTTACTGAGCGTTTGGTCCTGTTTCAGTCGAATTGATATCGTTTCCGGAGTCCTGCGACACCGGGGCCGCTGTGTTTGATGGGGCAGTCGACGCGTCCGCGACGCCCGGGAATCGTTTCGTTCCGACTGCTCCTGTCTGCTCCCGACACGCCCCCGAGCGCCGCCTTTTGACCGCTGGCGGGACCGGCCACGGTCGGCTACTTCGCAAACATGACCCCGCACGGCCCCTATCCCAGCGACCTGTCGGACGCGCGCTGGGAACTGATGGCACCCGTCCTGACGTCATGGCGGGACCAGCGCCGCGCCCGGGCGCTGCACATCGGCCGACCGCCCGAACACGACCTGCGCCAGATCATGAACGCCATCCTGTACGTGGACCGCACCGGCATCCCCTGGCGCTACCTCCCGCACGACTTCCCGCCCTGGGCCACGACCTACGGATACTTCGCCACGTGGCAACAGGACGGCGTGTTCGAGCAGCTCACCGGCCTGCTGCGGCGCCTGGTCCGTGAAGCCGAGGGCCGAGGCGCGGAGCCCTCGGCCTGCGTGCCGGCTCCCAGACCATCAAGACCTCCGCCAACGTGCACCTCGCGGACCAGGGCACGGACGCCGGGAAACGGATCATCGGGCGCAAGCGCCACCTCGGCTGCGACACCCTCGGCCTGCTGCTGACCGTGCTGGTCACCGCCGCCAGCGTCTCCGACACCGCAGCCGGCGTGACCCTGCTCTCCCGCATCGCCGCCGCCCACCCGCACATCACGAAGGCCTGGGTGGACGCGGGCTACCGCACCACCGCCATCGAGCACGGAGCCCGCCTCGGCATCGACGTCCACCTCGTCCACCGCCCGCCCGGCGCCCACGGGTTCACGATCATCCCGAGACGGTGGACCATCGAGCGCAGCATCGGCTGGCTCATGCACCACCGACGCCTCGCCCGCGACTACGAGACCCACCCGCACCGCTCCGAAGCCATGATCCATCTCGCCATGATCGACCTCATGGCCCGCCGACTCACCGGCGAAGCCACCCCAAACTGGCGCAGAACCTGACCGACCCGGGACCAAACACGAACCACCGAACCAAACGCTCAGTTAGTGGAACATCGCGAAGCGGCCCGCACGATGCTTCACGTGCTCCACAGCATCGACTCAGCCGAGAGCGTGCGGGCGGAGCTGACCAATGATCCTTGGCCACGACGACGACCTTGCCCAAGACGCCACCCGCACCGCAACTGGCTGCGGGGACTGCTCACCTCGATCCATCGGCCCTGAAACGCGTTCTGGGACCGCTGTTGCGGCACCCGGCGGTCCTGGCCCTACTTCAGACCTTCGGCTTCCCGGCCGCATTGGCTCAGGACGGAACCGAGTAGCTCATCAAAGTCTTGACCGACGCTGCCGCACGCATGGACCCTGCGGGATCTGGCCGGACAGATCCATGCCGCCCTGGTCGAGCAGACCGAGGCCAGCCCGATTGAACATCTGCCGCTTCAACATCCTGAGATGGGTGCAGTTCTTGGCTTACACGAGATTTTCGTAGCCAGTGATCAGCGGTGGGTCATTTGGCTCATGACGGCGGGTCTGGTTGCGGTGGACCCTTGGCTGTGTACGGGATCGATCTGGAGGTCCTGCTGCCGCGCATCTGGCTGCGGTGCAGGTCGAGGGTGAGCAGAGGCCAGAGTTTGAGTCAGAGCAGTTCGACAACTGACTTGCCTAGTACTCCAGCAGGATTTCGCTGTCTGACCGGCGGGTTTCGCTGGGCGGCTGGAGTACTAGGGGCCAGCGCTGGACTCTGGCACGCCCATGTGGAGCGCAGCGCCTGACATCCGCGCCCTGCCTGTGCCTGGCTGAAGCCCTCCGCACGCAGCAGGTCCCCGTCCGTGTCCGTGCTCGCCCGGTGCCCATGCCCGGTCCCGGACGTCCGAGACCGGGCGTAGCGGTGTCCGCACGCGCCGCCTTCTTCCTGGCGACCTCATGAACCCGTCGCCGTGTGCTGCTCAGCCCCGCCGTCGGCTCACGGCTCCTGGTCCTGGGCCGCGTTGACCGGTCGATACGCCAGTGACTGCAGGGCCGCCTGGAAGGCGGGAAAATCGTCGACTGGACCGAGTTGCTCCTCGTCCAAGGCGAAATCGCGTCGCAGGGCCTGGAGTTGGATCCTGAGGTCGTCCGCGTCCACGGAGTTGTCGAGGGCCGCTTCGATGTCTTCGAACAGCAGGGCGGCCTGTTCGCGTGTCGCACTGTCAGGGCGGTCCTGGAGGAAGGAGCCCCTGAGCCGTTTGATTTTCGACGTGGTGCGTTCGGTTGCGATCTCGCGCAGTGCGTTTCGCTGCCGACTGCCGAGTTCACGGAACAGGGTGCGGAAGTTACGCTCCAAGACCGCGACGGCCTCGGCCGGGACGTCCTTGTCGTGGGACAGGACGTCGAGGACGTTCCGGGCCAGGCCCACCTTGTCCAGGTGGAAACCCTCCACCACGCGCGCGGCGGCTTCCTGGAGCGCGTCGTGCGTTCCCTCGTCACCGTCGAACCGCACGTCGTCGGTGCACAGGCTCTCCAGCTTTCTGGCTTCGGCGACGGTGAGAAAGACGGAGGCGTAGCGCTTGACCGCCGCCACGCCGATCTCCAGGGGGATGAGGTCCTCGATGGCCACTGCGCCCTGCGGACGGGAGCTCGTGATGTGCGCGGCGGGCAGTTCGTTCAGCTGCAGGACGAACTTGTCGTCGAGGAGCGGCTTCCCTTGGGGTCCGCGGATCAGCTTCTTGCGGGCCTCGTTTCCCGAACGGTCACCGTCGAGCAGGACGATGACGGCCGGCTTGTCCACGTCCCGTCCCCTGGCGAGGTACACCAGGTAGGGGATATGAGGTGCGGAACCGGCTGGGACAAGGGTGATCGTATTGAGGTCGAGTTGCTCCAGAGCCGATGTCCTGTGCCGACGCAGTCCTGCTGATACACCGGCTAGCAGGATCTGGTCGGACATTCCTTCCAGCATGAGGTTGCAGTTGCTGATGAACGTTGTCTCACCGACGAAGCTGCCGAAGGCGGATCTGAGCGGTTCGTAGTGGTTGCGAGAGGCGTTACGGACCACGCGGGTGCCCTCGTCGCCCTCTCCCTTCTCCAGGACCCGGATGCGTTCTCCGTGGTTTTTGTCGATGAGGAAGGGCGAGTGCGTCACGTACACGACCTGGCAGGCGCGGCGGTCGGGGGCGGACGGGTAGGCGAAGTCGTCGAAAATGCGTAGCAGGTCCTGCTGACCGCTGCCGGAGAGGTAGGCGTCGGGTTCGTCCATCAGCAGCACTTCGCGCTGTCCTGAAGTGGGCGGCTCGTGGGCCAGGTACTGGATGAAATAGCTGAGGAAGTACTTCAGCCCGTGGCTGCGCTCGTCGGCTGAATACTCGGTGCCGGTTCTGTCCCTGATGGTGAAGACCAGGTCCTGGTCGCGCAGGGTCATCTGCAGTTGGAACTGGTTGTCCTGGGTCCACCACTTGGGAAAGTTCAGCGACTGGGCCAGCTGCCGGTTCATGTGTTCGACAATGCCGTTGGCGAAGCCTTCCTGGCCATCCTCGACCGCCGCGAGGAGTTCCTGGAACGCGGATTTGTCGATCTTGGCGACTTTCAGCAGGAGCTGGTCGGCAAGAGCGAGTTGTTTGTCGTGGTCTTCGTCAGGCTTGTTCGCCGTGGAGAAAGCCGATGTCAGGTTCGGTACGGCAGTGGTGAGTTCCTGGTCGGAGTTGAAGGAGGCGGAGTGGTCCAGGATCGTGCGGATGAATGACCGGCGGGCGTTGCGGGATCTGGTGCGCAGGGTGGTCTGCTGACCGGCCAGATACTCAACGGGCACACTCTGGGGGAGCGCCGTATGCGCATCGATCTCGAACCAGCGAGGCAGAGCAGCCTCCAGCGCTCCGAGATCTTGGACGGGGCACAGTTGCCAGTTGTCACCTTGGGGAAGATAGACGATGGGCTTCTGCCCTCCGATGCGGAACATCAGGAACGTGTCGAACTCGTCGTCGGTGTCCCTTCCGCACGCCTGTAGCACCGCGTCGCGATCGTCCGGATGCAGGTTGTCGAATCGCAGACCGAAGTCAGGGAAGGCCATGGCCTTGTTCACCGTGAAGAACTGCGAGTAGCGGCAGAAGTCGCCTCGTGCGATTTCCCGTCCGGTCAGGGCTCGTTGGATGGCGGCCAAGAGCTGGCTCTTGCCGGACTCGTTGGCGCCGACGACGGTGGTGACGCCCTCCTCCAGCGGCACCTTGACGAACGGGTACTTGAGGTCGTCGCTGTCCAGGACGTCCCAGGGGTCCGGGGTGAACTTCTCGCTGGTCTTGCGGAGGTAGTCGAAGTTGAACGAGCGGAAGAAACGGACGTAGACAGCGGATATGAACATGTAAGCCCCATCCTGGCTCAAAGTGCTCGGCAGGCGTTCATGCTACTGCTGGGCACCGACAATGTGTTGGGAAAGGTCTCGTCAGGAGAACGCAGGTGGGGAACGTCCTCGCGCAGGGCTGTGGGCCGCCCGCACTCATCCAGCGCGGGCGGCCATCCCCTGCTGCAGGTGTTGCTGCACGGGGTGCTCAGCCGTTGCTGGAGCCTCCGCCCTGGCAGCCTTCCGGCTCGCCGACGGACGGGAAGTGGTGGCCGTACTCGGCGAGAGCGGCGAGAGCCTTCAGGTCTGGGACCCGGCCACCGCCAGCCGGGTCGGCCCCGTGGCAGCAGGGGATTTCGAGCGGCCGGTGTGCCCGCTCAAGTCCGCGGACGGCCGGGTGCTCCTCGCGGTCCACGGCAAAGCGGGTCTCCAACTCTTCGACACACGGACCATGCCCCCGGTACGCCCACCTCTCGACCCTCCCTTCGGCGTCTGGAACACAGCCGCAGTCGGTGACCACATCGCGGTGGCCGGCGAGACCGGCATCGTGCTGCTCTTGCGGCCAGCCTGACGAGGCCCACCGGCTCCTTCGGCGACTGTCTCACGTTGGCGGTCCGGTTGTGCCTGGTCAGCGCGGTGCGTCACCAAACCCGATTTCGTTCACGTCGGGATCACGGTACGTGGCTTTGCGTACGGCATTCTCGGACGTCTCCCGCTTTGCGGGCTGAAGTCTCCGACCGGCGACAGCCTGGTGGTCCGCTTCCGCCCAGCACGTGTACTGCTGCTCGCCGAACCCGTGCAGGATCACTGGTTGGTTGAAGCCCTGCACCGCATCCGAAACGTCACCTGCAGAGACGACGCCTCGCGAGTACGCACCGGCACCGCGCCCCGCGCCCTGGAGTCGGCGACCACCTGCGCGTTCACCCCGTGCCGGCGTGACTTGGCTGAGTAGCCGGTCCGGCTTTCACCGAGTCGGCCGCACTCGGTCAGGGTGCCGTCGAGCAAGACGAACTCGGGGTCCGCTTCACGTAGCGATTCAGGAGATCCAAGAGGAGGGCCGCGAGCCTGTCGGCGCCGATACATGCGACTGCCGGGCGCGTACGCCGGGTCACCAGTCGGTCTCCTTCCGCCGTTTCGGCCGCTAGACCTGGCGCACGGACAGCATCCGCAGCAGGCGAGTGAGGGCGGACCTGACGCACGGCCAGGTGATCGGGGTGCTGGTGGCCAACCGGCTGACTGCTCCCGCGCCGCTGTTCCGCGTCGGTGACTGGGTGTCCTCGTGTGAGGCTGTCAGGGGTCCTGGTGGAGGCCGATGTGTGTCCCGGCCGGTGCATTGACGGGTCTCATCGGTGTCGTGCTGGGGGCTTCGGCGATCAGTGGCGTTGTCGCGTCCGGCCGGTGGCAGCAGAACGCCTCTTCAGGGACACCACCGGGACGCGAAGATGTCCATGGCGGGACGCCGACGTGTCAGTCGGGGGTTGCGTCCAGGGAAGTGGTGTACGGGTTCGACCTGATCCGGGGGTTTGCTCCGGCATCGGGATGGTGCCCGCATAGTTGAACGGCCACCGGCTGATCTTCGAAGTGTCGAAGCCTCGAAGGAGATCAGCACGATGACCGCACCAGACAGTCTGCCCCTGCACGCCCTCGCGGAAGACAACCTCGCTTCGGCGAGTCCCGATCTGCTGCGCGCGATGGTCAAGACGTTCGCCGACGCGCTCATGTCCGCGGAGGCCGATGCCCTCTGCAATGCCGAATACGGGCAGGTCAGCGACGAACGCGTCAACTACCGCAACGGCTATCGCCCGCGCGAGTGGGACACGAGGGCCGGCACCGTCGAGCTTGCCATTCCCAAGCTGCGCCAGGGCAGCTACTTCCCGCACTGGCTGCTGGAGCGACGCCGCCGGGCCGAACAGGCCCTCATCTCAGTGGTCGCCACCGCCTACCTGCTGGGTGTCTCCACCCGAAGAGTCGAGAAGCTCGCCGAGTCCCTGGGCGTCACCCAGCTGTCGAAGTCCCAAGTCAGCGCGATGGCCAAGCACCTGGACGAACAGGTCGCCGCGTTCCGCAACCGCCCCCTGGACGCCGGCCCCTACGCCTTCGTCTGGGTGGACGCGCTCACCCAGAAGGTCCGCGAGGGCGGCCGCATCATCAACGTCCACGCGCTGATCGCGGTCGGCGTGAATGCCGACGGCCACCGTGAGATCCTCGGCATCGACGTCGCCACCGCCGAGGACGGTGCCGGCTGGCTCGCCTTCCTGCGCTCCCTGACCGCCCGCGGCCTGTCCGGCGTCCAACTCGTCGTCTCCGACGCCCACATGGGCCTGGTCAACGCGATCGGTGCCACCCTGCCCGGCGCGAGCTGGCAGCGCTGCCGCACGCACTACGCCCGCGCGTTGCTGAGCCAGGTCCCCAAGTCGGCCCAGCCATGGGTGGCCACCCTGCTGCGGACCGTCTTCGAACAACCCGACACCAACGCCGTGAAGGCCCAGATGCGCCACGTCCTGGACGCGTTGGAGGCCAAGTTCCCCAAGGCCGCAGCCCACTTGGACGCCGCCCAGCACGACGTCCTGGCGTTCACCGCGTTCCCGCGTGAGATCTGGCGGCAGATCTGGTCGAACAACCCGCAGGAACGACTCAACAAGGAGATCCGCCGCCGCACCGACGTGGTCGGCATCTTCCCCGACCGCACCGCCCTGATCCGCCTCGTCGGCGCGGTCCTGGCCGAGCAGAACGACGAATGGACCGAAGCCCGCCGCTACATGGGACTCGACCTCCTCGCCAAGACCCGCCTCCACCCGATCGAGTCACAAACCGACGAGACCATCGTCCCGACCGAACTCACCGCCTAGCCTCAAAGAAGAGATCACCGAGTGGCCGTCGATACACCACTCCAGCGGACGTGACCTCAGTCGGGTTGGAGGGCCGGGGGACCGGCGCTCCTACCCCGGTTGATGCTCCATCGGAAGAGCGGCTCGGGCCCGACTTCCGAGAATCGTCCTCCGCGGTCGCCTGCAGTGAGGGCCCGGGGGACGGCGGTCGGTCACTCCCGGCCGGCGAAGTGCACGACGACGTGGACGGCCTGCGCTGACCTGGGCGCCTCCGCTGCATCAGCGGCCGGCCAGGAGCCGGCCGGGTTCAGCCTCCTCCTCAGGCGCCACAGTCCGGCCGACCCCCTGGATCCCGGAGATCCGCGCAGCCTCGGGTGCGTCGACGGGCAGGCACCCGCCCGGCCCGAGTTCTGCTCAGGACCGGCCGGGCCCGGCGTTCCGCCGCACCGGAGACCTGCCAGGATCCAGTACGACCGGACAGCTCTTCGTCTCACCGCGTCTCACACATTTGTCACAGACGAGAGCGACCGGGAGCACGCGAGAGCCTCTGACCTGGAACTTTGATGTCGTCACTGACCACGGTGAACCAGATGGACGCGCCGTAAGCTAGGCACATGGCCTACGAGATTCCGGTGACGCAAGCCAGGGCTGAGCTCGCCGACCTGATCAACCGGGTGGTGTACGGCGGTGAGCGCGTCGTCGTGACACGGCACGGCAAGCCCCTCGTCGCGCTGGTCTCCGCCGCCGACCTGGAGCGACTCGACGAACTCGACAAGCTGGACGCGAACGCCGATGAGCAGGTGATCAGCTCCGTCTCGCACGTCCGCGAGGTAGCTTCCGCTCCCCGCGAACACCAGCGCTTCGGCATCGCGGCCGAGCACCGGAGGCCGAACCCCTCCTAGGCGACCGGTCGAGGGGCGGCTCTACGGGCGTAGATGTGATTGTCCTGATCACAGCTCGGTTAACTTGCTTGAAACGCCGTCCAACTAGCCTGCCGATCCACGCCACCAGGGACTTTGACCAGGGGCTACGGCAGCCGGACCCCGCACGGTCCGGAGCGAGGACTGTGAGGTGGGAGCGTGCAACTGACCCCGCACGAGCAAGAGAGGCTGCTGATCCATGTGGCGGCCGACGTGGCCGAGAAGCGCCGGGCCCGTGGTCTGAAGCTCAACCACCCCGAGGCGGTCGCCCTCATCACGTCGCACATCCTCGAGGGCGCCCGTGACGGCCGGACCGTCGCCGAGCTGATGGCCTCCGGGTGCAAGCTGCTCACCAGGGACGACGTCATGGAGGGCATCCCCGAGATGATCCACGACGTACAGGTCGAGGCGACCTTCCCGGACGGCACCAAGCTCGTCACCGTCCACGACCCGATCGTGTAGGAGGCCTCGATGATTCCCGGCGAGATCCTGTTCGCGGACGACCCGATCGTCTACAACGCGGGCCGCGAGGTCACCTCGATGACCGTCCTCAACGCCGCCGACCGGCCCGTCCAGGTCGGCTCCCACTACCACTTCGCCGAGGCCAACCCCGGGCTCGAGTTCGACCGCGCCGCCGCGCGGGGCAAGCGGCTCAACGTCGCCGCCGGCACCGCCGTGCGCTTCGAACCGGGGATCCCCGTCGACGTCGAACTCGTCCCGCTGGTCGGCGCCCGTGTGGTGCCCGGACTGCGCGGGGAGACCGGAGGTGCCCTCGATGCCTGAGATCTCCCGCGCCGCGTACGCGGACCTCTTCGGGCCGACCACCGGCGACCGCATCCGGCTCGCCGACACCGACCTCCTGATCGAGATCGAGGAGGACCGCTCCGGCGGTCCCGGACTCGCCGGTGACGAGGCCGTGTTCGGCGGCGGCAAGGTCATCCGCGAGTCGATGGGCCAGGCGCGTGCCACGCGCGCAGAAGGCACCCCCGACACCGTCATCACCGGTGCCGTCATCATCGACCACTGGGGCATCGTCAAGGCCGACGTCGGCATCCGCGACGGCCGGATCACCGGCATCGGCAAGGCCGGCAACCCCGACACCATGGACGGCATCCACTCCGACCTGGTGATCGGCCCGGAGACGGAGGTCATCGCGGGCAACGGCCGCATCCTCACGGCCGGTGCCGTCGACGCGCACGTCCACTTCATCTGCCCGCAGATCGCCGACGAGGCGCTCTCCGCCGGGGTCACCACGCTGGTGGGCGGCGGTACCGGTCCGGCCGAGGGCTCCAAGGCGACGACCGTGACGCCCGGCCCCTGGCATCTGGCCCGGATGATGGCCGCGATGGAGCAGTACCCGCTCAACATCGGCTTCCTCGGCAAGGGCAACACCGTCTCGCACGACGCGATGCTGTCCCAGATTCGCGGCGGCGCCCTCGGGCTGAAGCTGCACGAGGACTGGGGCTCGACCCCCGCCGTCATCGACGCCTCGCTCACCGTCGCCGACCGCACGGGCGTCCAGGTCGCCATCCACACCGACACGTTGAACGAGGCCGGCTTCGTCGGCGACACCCTCGCCGCCATCGCCGGACGCGGCATCCACGCCTACCACACCGAGGGCGCGGGCGGCGGGCACGCGCCCGACATCATGACCGTGGTCTCCGAGCCGCACGTGCTGCCCAGCTCCACCAACCCGACCCGGCCCTACACCGTCAACACCGCCGAGGAACACCTCGACATGCTGATGGTCTGCCACCACCTCAACCCGGCCGTCCCCGAGGACCTCGCGTTCGCCGAGTCCCGCATCCGGCCCTCGACCATCGGCGCGGAGGACATCCTCCACGACCTCGGCGCCATCTCGATCATCTCCTCCGACGCGCAGGCGATGGGGCGGGTGGGAGAAGTCATCCTGCGGACCTGGCAGACGGCCCATGTGATGAAGCGGCGGCGGGGCGCACTGCCGGGGGACGGGCGCGCGGACAACCATCGCGTACGGCGCTATGTCGCGAAGTACACGATCAACCCCGCCCTCGCGCAGGGCCTCGCCCGCGAGATCGGCTCTGTCGAGAGCGGCAAGCTCGCCGACCTCGTGCTGTGGGAACCGGCGTTCTTCGGCGTCAAGCCGCACCTCGTCATCAAGGGCGGCCAGATCGCGTACGCGCAGATGGGCGACGCGAATGCGTCCATCCCTACTCCGCAGCCGATTCTGCCGCGGCCGATGTTCGGGGCGATCGGACGGGCTCCCGCTTCCAACTCCTTCAACTTCGTCGCGCAGTTGGCGATCGAGGACGGGCTGCCCGAACGGCTCGATCTCGGCAAGAAGTTCGTGGCCATCGAGTCCACGCGTGGGGTGACCAAGGCCGATATGCGGGAGAACGACGCCCGGCCGCGCGTCCAGGTCGACCCCGACAGCTTCGCCGTGCACATCGACGGGGAGCTCGTCGAGGCGACTCCGGCCGCCGAACTGCCCATGGCCCAGCGGTACTTCCTCTTCTGATGAACGGGTCGCGATGAGCAGGGGAGCGTTGCTGGTCCTCGCCGACGGGCGCTTTCCCGCCGGTGGGCATGCGCACTCCGGCGGGGCGGAGGCGGCTGTCAAGGCCGGGCGGGTCACCGGGGCGGCGAGTCTCGGTGACTTCTGTCGGGGGCGGCTGCATACCGTGGGGCTTGTGTCCGCCTCGCTGGCCGCTGCGGCCGTACTCGGTGTCGATCCTGCTGAGTTGGACGCGGCGGCTGACGCGCGGACGCCGTCGCCTGCTTTGCGGGTCGCTGCGCGGAAGCTCGGGCGGCAGTTGATGCGGGCGGCGCGGGCGACCTGGCCGTCGGGTGAACTCGACGCGCTGGCGCGGGAGTTTCCGAAGGGGGCACATCAGCCGGTCGTGTTGGGGCTGGTCGCTCGGGCGGCCGGGCTCGGGGCCGAGGATGCTGCGTACTGCGCGGCCTACGAGAGTGTGAGTGGGCCCGCGTCCGCGACGGTGCGGTTGCTGAGTCTTGATCCGTTCGACGCTACGGCTGTACTGGCGCGGTTGGCGCCGGAGTTGGACCTTGTCGTCGATCGGGCGGTTGAGGCGGCCGGGCGCGTGGTGGACCACGGTGTTGATGAGCTGCCTTGTGCGGCTGCGCCGTTGCTGGAGATCGGGGCGGAGGCGCATGCGGCTTGGGCTGTGCGGTTGTTCGCGTCGTAGGGGTTTTCTCGCCCCCGCCGCCCCTACCCGTCCCGTCCCTGGGGGCTGCCGCCCCCAGACCCCTGCTTCGGCCTGGACGGCCTCGTCCTCAAACGCCGGACGGGCTGAGAGATGCCGGCCCGGTTGAGAGATGCCGGTCCGGTTGAGAGGTGCCGGCCTGGTTGAGAGGTGCCGGTCCGGTTGAGAGGTACCGGCCCGGTTGAGAGATGCCGGTCCGGTTGAGGGGTACCGGCCTGGTTGAGAGGTGCCGGTCCGGATGAAAGATGCCGGCCCCACCAATACGTGCCCCACCCGCAACGCCCGCACAAACCCAGAAGGAGCCGCCCCATGCACCTCGACCACACCCACGACGGCCCCGCCGCCGTCAGTGCAGACGCTCATCGCCCGGACGGGAACCGTCGTGCCCTCCGTATCGGCCTGGGCGGGCCCGTCGGTTCCGGTAAGACCGCTACCGTGGCCGCGCTCTGCCGGGCCCTGCGGGACGAGCTTTCGCTCGCTGTCGTCACGAATGACATCTACACCCGTGAGGACGCCGAATTCCTGCTGCGGGAGGCCGTGTTGCCGCCCGAGCGGATCGCCGCCGTGGAGACGGGGGCCTGCCCGCACACCGCCATCCGGGACGACATCTCCGCGAACCTCGAAGCCGTGGAAGACCTGGAGGACGAGGTCGGGCCGTTGGATCTGATCCTTGTCGAGTCCGGTGGGGACAATCTCACCGCCACCTTCTCCAAGGGGCTTGTCGACGCGCAGATCTTCGTGATCGACGTCGCCGGCGGGGACGATATTCCGCGCAAGGGCGGGCCGGGGGTCACCACCGCCGATCTGCTCGTCGTCAACAAGACCGACCTCGCGCCGTACGTGGGGTCCGATCTCGGGCGGATGGCCGCCGACGCGAAGGCTCAGCGGGCCGAACTGCCCGTTGTCTTCCAGTCGTTGCGGACCGAGGCGGGGGTCGGCGATGTGGCCCGCTGGGTGCGGCAGCAACTCGCCGCGTGGGCCGCGTGATCGTGACCGGCGTTCGGGCCGCCGCGCGGATCGTGGCCCGGGACGACGGGCGGGGCGGTACCGCGCTGCCTGTGCTGGAGGGCGACGGGCCGCTCGCGCTGCGGCGGATCCGTGCCACCGGTTCCGAGGCTCGGGTCATGCTCGTCGGGGCCATGAGCGGGCCGCTCGGCGGGGATCACTTCGCCGTCGAGGCCGGTGTGGAGAGCGGGGCGCGGTTGAGAGTTGGGTCGGCCGCCGCCACCATCGCGCTGCCGGGGCAGGCGAAGGGGGAGTCGCGGTACGACGTACGGCTGACTGTCGCCGAAGAGAGCGAATTGCATTGGCTGCCCGAGCAGTTGATCTCCGTGTGCGGGAGCGACTTGCGCGTCACCACCCGTGTCGACCTCGCCGGGTCCGCCCGGCTCGTACTGCGTGAGGAGCAGGTGCTCGGGCGGGTCGGTGAGGAACCCGGGCGGCTCACCAGCCGTCTCACTCTGCGGATCGGTGGACGGACCGTGCTGGTCCAGGAGTTGGCCTGCGGTCCCGGTGCGCCGGGCGGCTGGGACGGGCCCGCCGTGCTCGCGGGGCATCGCGCGGTGGGTCAACTGGTCGTCGTACGGCCGGAGTTCACCCGGGAACCGCCTGCGGCGCGGATGCTGGGGGAGTGTGCGGCGCTGGCGCCGTTGGCCGGGCCCGCGGTGCTGGTGACGGCTGTGGCGGCTGACGGGCTGCGGTTGCGGCGGGTGCTGGACGAGGCGTTGGCGACGCTCGGGTGAGTATCCGCTGAGCGGTACCTGAGTTTCCGCTTATCGGATTGGTAAAGAAGGTCAACAGCCTCTGTCCTCAGACACCTCACAGCCGGGAGGATCCCCCGAGACCATTTCGCAACTAAGTACGGGGAGGGGCCCACTTGAGGTTCATCAGACCGAGGAGCCGCGTCACGGCGTTCGGCTCGGCCGGGTTCGCCGCGGCGGCTCTGATAGCCGGCGCCGTGGTGGCACCCACGGCCACCGCCCAGACCAACCAGACCGCCGGTCACGGGCAGGACCGTGCGGCCGCCCAGGGCGCCGCGCTCGCCGCCGCCCGCGCCGCGAAGGCCGGGATCGACTGGCAGGACTGCCCCGCCGCCTGGGGCTTCGCGAAGCCCGTCCAGTGCGGCTGGGTCACCGTGCCGATCGACTACACCAAGCCGAACGGCAAGAAGATCAAGCTCGCCGTCGACCGTGCGGTCAGCACCGGCACCGCGGCGGAGCGCCAGGGCGCGCTCGTCTACAACCCCGGCGGTCCGGGCGGCTCGGGCATGCGCTTCCCGCTCCGGGTCACCACCAAGAACCCGCTGTGGGTCAACACGTCCAAGGCGTACGACTTCGTGGGCTTCGACCCGCGCGGTGTCGGCCACTCGGCGCCCATCTCCTGCATCGACCCGCAGGAGTTCGTGAAGGCGCCCAAGGCGGACCCGGTGCCGGACTCCACGGCCGACAAGAACGCGCAGCGCAAGCTGGCCCGTGAGTACGCCGACGGCTGCGCCGAGCGCACCGGTACCACCATGCTCGCGCAGATGACCACGCCGAACACCGCGCGCGACCTCGACGTCATCCGCGCCGCCCTCGGCGAGAAGAAGCTCAACTACCTGGGCGTCTCCTACGGCACCTACCTCGGCGCCGTCTACGGCACTCTGTTCCCGAGCCACGTGCGCCGGATGATCGTCGACAGCGTCGTCAACCCGGCGCGCGACAACATCTGGTACGAGGCCAACCTCGGCCAGGACGTCGCCTTCGAGGGCCGCTGGAAGGACTGGGAGGACTGGGTCGCGAAGAACGACGCGGCCTTCCACCTCGGCACCACGCGTGCAGCGGTCCAGGCGAAGTGGCTGGAGCTGCGCGCCACCGCCAAGAAGAGCCCGCTCGGCGGGGTCGTCGGACCGGCCGAGCTGCTCGGCTTCTTCCAGGGCGCCCCGTACTACGACTCGTCGTGGGTGCCGGTCGCCACCGCGTTCAGCAAGTACTTCGCCGGTGACCCGCAGCCGCTGATCGACGCGGCCTCGCCCGACATGTCGGACACCGCGGGCAACATCACCTCGGAGAACGGCAACGCCGTCTACACGGCCGTCGAGTGCACCGACGCCAAGTGGCCGACCAGCTGGGCGAAGTGGGACAAGGACAACACGGCGCTCAACAAGAAGTACCCGTTCCTGACCTGGTCCAACGCCTGGATGAACCTGCCGTGCGCCACCTGGCCGGTCAAGCAGCAGTCCCCGGTCGAGGTGAAGACCGGCAAGGGTCTGCCGCCGGTGCTCATCGTGCAGTCGCAGCGTGACGCCGCGACCCCGTACGAGGGTGCCGTCGTCCTGCACCAGCGCTTCAAGGGCTCCCGCCTGATCACCGAGAAGGACGCGGGTTCCCACGGTGTGACCGGTCTGGTCAACCCGTGCATCAACTCCCGTGTGGACACCTACCTGTTGACCGGGCAGCTGGACAAGTCCGACGTGACGTGCACCCCGCACGCGACGCCGGTGCCGTAACAAGCAGCAGTCGTACATGACGTGGGGCGGTCGGTTCGCGACCGGCCGCCCCTCTTCATGTCTTCCGTCTGTGGAGCCTCAACTCAGCGGCAGGCGGGGGAACTTGCGCTGCTCCTTCGCGGCGGCCGCCTGTTCCGCCTTGACGACGGCCGCGTACTGGTCGACGTACTCCTGCTCGGAGAGCATGAGGATCGCGTACATGATCTCGTCGGTGATGGCGCGCAGGATGGCCTTTTCGTTCTCCATGCCTGCGTAGCGGGAGAAGTCGAGGGGCTTGCCGAAGCGGATGGTCACCGGGTGGATGTTCGGGATGACCTTGCCGGGCGGCTGGGCCTCGAAGGTGCCGATCATCGCGCAGGGGATCACGGGCACCTGGGCCTTCAGGGCCATGACCGCGACGCCGACCTTGCCCTTGTAGAGGCGGCCGTCGTGGGAGCGGGTGCCCTCGGGGTAGATGCCGAGCAGCTCGCCCTTGCTCAGGACACCGAGGCCCTCGCGGATGGCGGCCTGGCCCGCCTCCTTGCCGGAGCGGTCGACCGGGATCTGGCCCGCGCTGCGGAAGAAGGTCGCGGTGAGGCGGCCCCTGATGCCGGGGCCGGTGAAGTACTCGGCCTTGGCGAGGAACGTGATCCGGCGCTTGAGGACGGCGGGCATCAGGAAGTGGTCCGCGAACGAGAGATGGTTGCCCGCGACGATCGCCGGACCCGACTCCGGTATGTGGTCGAGGCCCTCGATGCGGGGCCGGAAGGCCAGTCTGAGCAAGGGACCCAGAATCACGTATTTAAGGACGTAGTAGAACAAAGGGGGGTCGCTCCTCACTCCGGCGGGTCGGCTCGACCGATCTGTTCTCGCAGGTCACCCGGTCTCTCGTGGGCTGCCAGTGTAGGGGCAGGCGGCGTCGCGTGGAACCGGAGGCGATCAGCGCGCCGCGGACACGGCCGAGGGCGGCGAGAAGGGAATCCTCGCCGCCCTCGGGACGGAACTGCCGCCGGTCCGCCGGGACTTACACGGACGCGGTGCGCGCCCTGCGGCGGTACAGCGCGAACGCGGTGGTCGCGCCCGCGGCGGTGACCAGACCCGCGCCGATCGCGATCGCCGGCGTGTTGGAGGCGGTGCCGCTGGCGGCGACGTTCTGCGCCTTCAGATCCTGGGCGTACGCCGGGTACGGGGCCGTGGTGGCCGTCGACGAGGTCTGGGAGTAGTGCGGGATCCGCTTCACCGACTGCACGGAACCGTTCGTGTTCAGCAGCACCTGCTTGTCGTTCGGGTGCTTGAAGTCGAACATTCCGGCGAGGGTGCCGGCCCGCTGGTCGAAGGAGGAGTCACCGATCCGGCCGGTGTGCCAGTTGTCCTCGATGAACTGCGTGATCGACGCCTGCTCGGTCGGCGTGTGGTCGATCTTGTCGACCTTGCTGTACGGCGAGATGACCAGCAGCGGCTGCCGGGTGCCGGGGCCGCAGCGGTCCGCGTAGCCGCTCTTCGCCGCCGGACCGGCCTGGCAGGCGGGGCTGTCGATGGCCTTGCCGTTCGAGCCGACCGTCGAGTCCGTGGAGCCGTTCAGCACCTTGGAGGTGACGTGGTCGTACCAGCCGTCGGAGTCGTCGTAGGCGATCACGACCGCCGTCGACTTCCACTCCGGCGACTTCTGGATCGCGTTGATCTCCTTGATCAGGAAGTTCTGCTCGTCGGCCGGGTCCGAGTAGCCGGCGTGCCCGTCCTGGTACTCGGCCGCCTTCAGGAAGCTCACCGCGGGAAGGTTGTTCGCCTTCAGCGCCGCGTCGAAGTCCGTCAGGTCGTAGTTGTGGTTCGCCCGGCCGTTGTGGCCGATCTCGGCGACCGACTTCGGCGCCAGGTGGTGCGGGTTCGACGTCGACTTGTAGTACTCGAACGGCGAGTGGTGCGGGCTGTAGTCCTCGGAGGCCGCGCCGCCCACGTTGGTGTGCGTGGTGCCCGCGCACTTGGCGTAGTCGCCGCTCTTGCCGTCCCACGCGGTGCTCGGCCGGAAGCCGCCCTGGAACCAGCCCCAGGTCACACCCTTGTTGTTGAGCAGGTCACCGATGTTCTTGCCCTGCATCACCGCGAGCGCGCTGGTCGCGGTGTGGTCCTTGTCCGAGCAGTCGTCGAAGGCCGGGTCGGGGTCGTTGATGACCGTGCCGACACCCTTGGCGTTCGGGGAGACAACGGCGTACGAGTCCGGGGTCGTCGTCTGCTTGGGGTTCTCGGTGCCGGAGGCCGGGTCGACAGATATGACCCCGTGGGTCTGGCCGGAGATCAGGTTCAGGGCGCCGGGCGTCGAGGGACCGAAGGTCGAGCTGAAGGAGTGGTCGTTCAGCGCGAACTGCTGCGCGTAGTTCCACAGGCCCGTGACGGTGTTGCCGTCGTAGTAGTCCATCACCAGACCGGGCTCACCGAACAGGCCGGTGCACTTGTTGACCTCGGTGTTCTCGACGTACTTGTCGGCCTTGCCGCCGTCGGCCGCGTACTGCTCCGGGCCGTAGGAGTGGTTCTGGTCGCAGGTCATCACCTGCGAACTGCTCAGCCGGGTCGGCGTGTAGAGGTTCGGGTTCTTCTTCAGCAGCCCGGCGTTGAGCAGGTTGTCGGCCTTCGGCGTGTGCGCCGCGGCCTTGAACTTCGTGCCGTCCGTGTTGGCGGCCTGCGGGTAGGTGGCGAAGTAGTGGTCGAACGAGATGTTCTCGTCGTAGAGGACGACCACGTGCTTGATCGGGGTGGCCGTACGGGTGCTGCCGGAGGGCTGGTGGCCGCCGGAGTTCGCCGCCGCCGGGACGACCCCGCCCGCCGTGGCCAGCGCCGCCGCGCCGAGCAGGGCGCCCACGCGGGTCAGGCCCCGCCGCGCGCCTGGAATTCTTCCTGTGCCGATCATGCTGTCTCGCCTTCCGGGAGCACTGTTCTCGCTGCCACGCCATCCATGGCCGTGACGCCTACGGCCGTAGCCTCGGCAATGGTGACGGCGGGGCGGGGGAGCGGCAATGACGCGAGAGCGAACGCCCGGTCAGGAATTTCTCATGGTCTGTTGGCCTGCTCTTGACCGTGCTCTCAGGCCAGCAGGGTGCGGCCCAGCCAGTCGGCGGTGTCGCGGGCCCCGGGCAGTGCGAAGAAGTACCCGCCGCCGTACGGCGAGACGTAGTCGACCAGCGGTTCACCGGCCAGCCGCTTCTGCACGGTCTCGAACTGCCGGGCCAGGTCCTGCTGGTAGCAGCAGAACAGCAGCCCCATGTCGAGGTTGCCGTTGCTGTCCATGCCCCGGTCGTAGTTGTAGCCCCGGCGCAGGATCCGCTGGTCGGCGCTCTGAGTGGTGCGCGGGTTGGCGAGCCGGATGTGGCTGTCCAGCGGGATCACATCGCCCTGCGGGTCCTGCGCGAAGTTCGGCGTGTCCTTCTCGTGCCGTCCGTCCAGCGGGGCGCCGGTGTCCCGGGCGCGGCCGAACATCCGCTCCTGCTCGGTGATGGAGACCCGGTCCCAGAACTCCACCAACATCCTTATCAGGCGCACGACTTGATAGCTGCCGCCGATTGTCCACTCCGGTTCGCCACTGCTACCGCCCACCCACACGAGGTCGTTCATCGCGCGGGCGTCGGTCACCTCCGGGTTGGCGATGCCGTCCTTGAAGCCGAGGTGGTTGCGGGGGGTGCCCGAGGGACGCGGCGGGCTGATGAAACCGTCCGTCCGCCAGCGCACCTGCATGCCCCCACGGGTGTGCCGGGTGACATCGCGCAGGGCGTGCAGCACGGTGTCGGAGGTGTCGGCGCAGAACTGCACGCTGAGATCGCCGTGGCACCAGGCGGAGTCGAGATCGTCGTCGGGGAAGGCGGGCATCGCGGTCAGCCGGCGCGGAGCGAGCTTCGCGAGCCCGTAGCGGTCGTCGAAGAGCGAGGCCCCGACGCCGACCGTGACGCTCAGCCGGTCGGCCGGGAGGTCCGGGCCCAGGGTGCCGGAGTCGGCGGGCGGCGCGGTGATGCCCAGGTCCTCCGGACTGCCGCCGGAGGTCAGGAAACGCGCCCGGTCGGTCAACGTCCGCAGCAGATCGGTGAGTTCGGCCCGGTTCTCGGCGGTCGCGTCGAAGGAGACGAACGCCGTGGCCCGCTGCGCCGGGGTGATGATCCCGGCCTGGTGGAGCCCGTGGAAGGGCACACGCGTGGCCGTCTCCGCCGCGGCCGAGGCCGTAGCCCGGTCGGCGGCCACCAGACCGGCACCGGCCACGGCCGCCGCGCTCGCCAGAAAACCCCGGCGGCCCACCTCGTGTCCGCGCTTCACGCGATCCTCCGTACGTCCGTGAGGGCGGCCACGTCGGCCAGCCGCTCCACCAGTCCGCCCAGGTCGGAGTCGACCTTCTCCCTCTGCGGACGGGTGAGTTGAGCCAGGGGCGTCCACTTCCCGGAGCGGTCGAAGCCGTCCAGAGTGTGCTGCGCCCGGTCCATCCAGTCGCCGAGCTCGGCGTAGCCCGCGTCCCGGGTCTTCAACAGCGGGCCCAGATGTCCGAGCAGCACGCGGGTGCCGTCGAGGTTGGCGCGGGCGGTGGCCAGGTTGGTGCCGCTGCCGTAGTCGGTGCGACCGGTCAGCTCGAACTGCACGGTGTTCTCCATGATTTCGTGTGCGCGCAGCCCGGTGTCGGCCGGGTCCATCCGCTGGGAGGGCCAGCTGCTCTCCAACGCGTGGACGTCCTTGGCGAGTTGGTCCGCCGGACCGCGCAGCGCGCTCGCCGACTCGCCGTGCCACAGCCCGTACTCGACCCGGTGGAACCCGGTGAACCCGGCGTCGCGCACCCCGCCGTCCAGCCCGGCCGTGGTGCCGTTGATCGCCCCGTCCGAGTCGCCGAACGTGCCGTAGGCGGCGCCCATCCGCTCGTAGACGAGATGCGCGGGCAGCCATGCCTTGCGGGCCGCCGCGAGATCACCACGATCGACGGCGGCCTTCAACACGTCTGTCTTCCGGGCCAGTTCGACGGTCCGCGCCTGGATCCACTTCTGGTAGGCGAGCGTGGGAGGGATGAGTTCCTGCTGGGTGATCGGGACGGCGGCGGGTCCGCTCTTCACCTTCGACCCGGTGATCCGCACGGTGGGCCCGGTCACGGCGTCGGCGTCGTCGGGCAGACACTTGAAGGCGTACGAACCGTTCCCCAGGGTCACTCCGAGCGGCCGTACCGTGCCCGGCGCCAGCCCCTCGACCTCGCCGTAGACCGCGCCGGTCGTCGGGTCGGTCAGATACACCTCGGCCGCCGTGCTCGACGTGTTGTGCAGCTCGAAGACCTGGTGTCCGCCTTGCGGGTGTGCCCAGCCACTGCCGCAGCCGGAGGTCGCGACCTCGACGGTGGTGTGCGGCAGCCCGTCGGCGGGGGCAGTCGCCTTCCCGCCCGAGCCGGACCCCCGGGCGGCCAGCACACCGGCCACGACGGCCGCGACGGCGACCAGGGCACCGGCCGTGAGGAGGACGGTACGGCGACGGGTCGCCGGGCCCGACGAGGGCGCCGGCGGACCGGGCTCGGTCTCGGGTTCGGCCCCGCGCGGGGTTCCGGGCACGCCGGCCTCCAGGGGGAGTCGTACGAAAGATGGCGGTACCAGCGATCTTATGAGCGCCCCACGGCCCCCACCGCGCCCCTTGACCCTGTCCTGACCGGAGGGCGGGCGAGAATTCGCCCGGGGTTCACCCGGGGGTTCGTGACCACCACGGTTCGCCGTACGCGCGGACACGGTGCGCGACGGCCGCCTCACCCACGCCGGGAACAACCCGGGCCCGTTCCGCGCTGCTCCTGGTACCTCGCCGGGTATTCAGAGAAGGGTCGTGGACGAGATGATTCGGTCAGGGCAGGAGCCGCTCCCGCCGTCGGGTGAAGCGCCGTTGGTGACCACCTGCGGCCGGCAGGTCGCGGTGAAGCGGCTGCGGTTGCCCATCCCGGAGCGACCGATCACTCGAGTCACCCTGGACGTGGGCCCGGTCGTGCGCGGCGAGCCCGGGCTCTGGGCCTCCCTGACCGTGGACGAGGCCCGCGACCTGGCGCGTCGGCTGCTCGCCCAGGCCGCCCTGGCCGACACGGTGGCTCCCACGGGCGAGGAGTAGTCGGGACCGGCGCCCGAGCGCCGGTCCCGACCACCCGCCACCTCACGCCCCTTGCGTCAGCACCCTCTCCAACGCGCCCACGGCGGACCGGAGTTCGTCCGCCGTGATGGTCAGCGGCGGGGCCAGTCGGATCGTGGAGCCGTGGGTGTCCTTGGCCAACACGCCCTCGCGCATGAGGCGTTCGCTGATCTCGCGGCCGGTGCCGATGGCCGGGTCGACGTCGACGCCCGCCCAGAGGCCGCGGGAGCGGAAGCCGACGACACCCTTGCCGACCAGCTCGGTCAGACCGTCCCGCAGGACCACGCCCAACTCGGCGGCCCGGCGCTGGAATTCACCGGTCTCCAGGAGTTCGACGACCGCCGTGCCGACTGCCGCGGCGAGCGGGTTCCCGCCGAACGTCGAGCCGTGCTCGCCCGGGTGCAGCACCCCGAGCACGTCGCGTCGCGCGACCACCGCCGACACCGGCACGATGCCGCCGCCGAGCGCCTTGCCCAGCAGCAGCACGTCCGGGACGACACCCTCGTGCTCGACGGCGAGGGTGCGGCCGGTGCGGCCGAGGCCCGACTGGATCTCGTCCGCGATGAACAAGCAGCCCTTGCGGCTGGTGAGTTCACGCACACCGGCCAGATAGCCGGCGTCCGGGATGATGACCCCGGCCTCGCCCTGGATGGGCTCGATCAGCACCGCCGCCGTCGTCTCGTCGACCGCCGCCTCCAGCGCCGCGAGGTCGTTGTACGGCACGATCCGGAAGCCCGGCGTGAAGGGGCCGAAGCCCGCGCGTGCCGTCTCGTCGGTGGAGAAGCTGACGATCGTCGTCGTACGGCCGTGGAAGTTCTCCGCCGCGACGACGATGGTCGCCCGGTCGGCGGGGACGCCCTTCACGTCGTAGGCCCATTTGCGGGCCACCTTGATGCCGCTCTCGACCGCCTCCGCGCCCGTGTTCATCGGGAGCACCATGTCGAGGCCGGTCAACTCCGCGAGCCGTTCGGCGAATTCGGCGAGGCGGTCGTTGTGGAAGGCGCGGGAGGTGAGCGTCAGCTGGTCGAGCTGGCGGTGGGCCGCCTCGATCAGCGCGGGGTGGCGGTGGCCGAAGTTGAGGGCCGAGTAGCCCGCGAGCATGTCGAGGTAGCGGCGGCCCTCGACGTCCTCCACCCAGGTGCCCTCGGCGCGGGCGACGACCACGGGCAGCGGGTGGTAGTTGTGCGCGAGGACCGGCTCCTCGGCGCGGATCAGGTCGGCGGAGGTACGGGCACTGGCGGGTGCGGTCATGAGCGGATCTCCTGGGTGCAGCACTTGATGCCGCCGCCGGCTTTGTGGAACTCCGACAGGTCGACGGGGACGGGGACGTAGCCGCGTTCGGCGAGGCGAGCGGCCAGTGCCTCGGCCTGCGGCGCGATGAAGACGTGCAGACCGTCCGAGACGGAGTTGAGGCCGAACGTCATCGCGTCCTCGCGGGTCGCGAGCACCGCGTCCGGGAACAGCCGCGCGAGCACCTCGCGGCTGCCCGGCGAGAACGCCTCCGGGTAGTAGCAGACGTTGTCCTCGTCGAGGACGAACAGCGCCGTGTCGAGGTGGTAGAAGTACGGGTCCACCAGCGTCAGGCTGATCACCGGGACGCCGAAGAACTCCTGCACCTCGCGATGGGCCTCGCGGGTCGTACGGAACCCGGTGCCGGCCAGCAGATAGCGGCCGGTCGGGATCAGGTCGCCCTCGCCCTCGCTGACCGACTCGGGGCGGTGGACGTCGTAGCCCGCCGCCTTGAACCACATGTCGTAGTGCTCGGACTCGGGCCGCCGCTCGGGCGCGTGGAAGAGGGAGCCGAAGACGCGGCCGTCGACGACGACCGCCGAGTTCGCGGCGAACACCATGTCCGGGAGGCCGGGGGCCGGGGGCACGGTGTCGACGGTGTGGCCGTGCTCGCGGTAGGTGTCGATCAGTGTTCGCCACTGCTCCTGGGCGAGATCGACGTCGACCTGGGCGTCGGGATGCATCCAGGGGTTGATCGCGTACTGCACGGCGAAGTGTCTGGGTTCGCAGACGAGAAAGCGCCGCCGGCGCCGCACACGGGTCTCGGGCACAGAGGGGTTCCTCCGCTTCCTGTGATGTCGACTGGGGTTGACACCAAGGTAGAAAGAGACCAATACGCGCGACAAGCGATGAAGGCTGCGTGTCCGCGCAGGAATGCTGCGTCTTGGGCGGGATCAGCGCAGGTCTGATGCGTCGCCCGGCGCGGGGTGGGTGGCGCCCGCTTCCGGGCTTTCCGGGAGGAGGTGGGACAGCACCATCACGCTGATCGTCTTCCGGATGAACGGCTCCTGCCGGATCCGCTCCAGCACCTCCTCGAAGTGGTCCACATCGGTGGCCCGCACATGCAGCAGCGCGTCCGCGCCGCCGGTCACCGTCATCGCCGCGGTGATCTCCGGATGGTTGCGCACCACCTCCGCGAGCCGCCTGGGGGGCGCGGCGCCCTCGCAGTACACCTCCACGTACGCCTCCGTGCGCCAGCCCAGCGCGGACGGCCGCACGGTCGCCGTGAACCCGGTGATCACACCCGTCTCCCGCAGCCGGTCCACCCGCCGCTTCACGGCCGTCGCGGACAGCCCGATCGCCGCCCCGATCTCGGCGAAGCTGGTCCTGGCGTTCGCCATCAGCGCGTTGATGATCTTCCGGTCCAGCTCGTCGAACGGAGTGGTCCTGCTGTTCATGTGGGCACTGTATCCAGCGCGAACGTCCACCCCCGGCACATGTCCAGGCGTACGAATTCCTCCTACACTCCACGTTCATGCTGCGCGCCCTCGCCGTCGACGACGAACGCCCCTCGCTGGAGGAGCTGCTCTATCTGCTCAACGCCGATCCACGCATCGGCAGCGCGGAGGGCGCGGGCGACGCGACCGAGGCGCTGCGCCGCATCAACCGCGCCCTGGAGTCGGGCCCGGGCGGACCCGAGGCCATCGACGTCGTGTTCCTCGACATCCAGATGCCCGGCCTCGACGGGCTCGACCTGGCACGGCTGTTGACGGGATTCGCGCAGCCGCCGCTCGTCGTGTTCGTCACCGCGCACGAGGACTTCGCCGTACAGGCCTTCGATCTCAAGGCAGTCGACTACGTCCTCAAGCCCGTCCGCAAGGAACGGCTCGCGGAGGCCGTGCGCCGGGCCGCCGAACTCGGCGGCGCCGCACCCCGGATACCCGTGCACGAACCCGACCCCGACCACATCGCCGTCGAACTCGGCGGTGTCACCCGCTTCGTGGCCGTCGACGACATCACCCACGTCGAGGCACAGGGCGATTACGCCCGGCTCCACACCGACCGGGGCAGCCACCTCGTCCGCATACCCGTCTCCACCCTCGAAGACCGCTGGCGCTCGCGCGGCTTCGTCCGCATCCACCGCCGCCATCTCGTCGCCCTGCGACACATCGGCGAACTCCGCCTGGACGCGGGGACGGTGAGCGTCCTGGTCGGCGGCGAGGAACTCCAGGTCAGCCGCCGCCACACCCGCGAACTGCGCGACCTGCTGATGCGGAGGTCCTGACGATGCCTCAGGAATCCAGTGACCGCAGGGTGGTTGTCACCGGCCCGCCGCGCCGCACCCGGCGCGCCTCCGGCTACTCCCGCCCCCGCACCGAGATCGACGAACAGACCACCCTCGGCCACACCTACGTCCGCTCCCTCATGCGCACCCAACTCCGCGCCGCCCTCACGGTGTTCGCGGTCCTCGTCCTCCTGGTCGGCCCGCTGCCCCTGGTGTTCGCGGCCACCCCGGACTCCCGCCGCCTCGAATGGCTGGTCCTCGGCTTCTGCCTCTACGCCCCGCTCGTCCTGCTCGCCCTCTGGTACGTGCGCCGCGCCGAACGCAACGAGCGTGACTTCGTGCGCCTCGTCGAGGACCGATGAACTCCAGTTATGCGGTATCGGCGGTCGCCCTCGTCGTCGTGGCGACGGTCCTCGTCGGCGCCTTCGGCCTGCGCATCTCCCGCACCACCTCCGACTTCTACGTCGCCTCCCGCACCGTCGGCCCTCGCCTCAACGCGGCCGCCATCAGCGGCGAATACCTCTCCGCCGCGTCCTTCCTGGGCATCGCGGGCCTGGTCCTCGTGCAGGGCCCCGACATGCTCTGGTACCCGGTCGGCTACACCGCCGGATACCTGGTCCTGCTGCTCTTCGTCGCCGCCCCGCTGCGCCGCTCCGGCGCCTACACCCTCCCCGACTTCGCCGAGGCCCGGCTCGCCTCGCACGGGGTACGACGACTCGCGGGAGCCTTCGTCGTAGGGGTCGGCTGGCTGTACCTGCTGCCCCAACTCCAGGGTGCCGGGCTGACGTTGACGGTTCTCACCGGGGCGCCCGATTCGCTCGGCGGCCTGATCGTGGCGGTCGTGGTCGTCGCGACCGTCGCCGCGGGCGGCATGCGCAGCATCACCTTCGTACAGGCCTTCCAGTACTGGCTGAAGCTCACCGCGCTGCTCGTCCCCGCCCTCTTCCTGATCCTCGCCTGGCAGAGCGACGGAGCACCCCGGCACGCCTTCGAGGAACCGGCCGCCTTCCGTGAACAGCGCGTCGTCCGCGTCGACGACACCCTCGACCTCAAACTCGACCACCCCCTGACCGTCACGGTGAACGGCACGGTCGACGGCCGGCGCCATCGCGCCGAACGGCTCCAACTCCCCACCGGCACCCACCACATCGCAGCCGGCACCCGCCTCACGTTCGCCAAGGGCGCCACCGTCCCGGTCGCCGACTGCGGCACCAACGGCGGCATGTCGACCTCGCTCGCCGCGAGCCGCGAGGAACGCCCGCTGTACGCCACGTACGGCCTCATCCTCGCCACCTTCCTCGGCACGATGGGCCTGCCGCACGTCGTCGTCCGCTTCTACACCAGCCCGCACGGCGTCGCCGCCCGCCGCACCACGGTCGCCGTCCTCGGCCTGATCGGCGCGTTCTACCTCCTCCCGCCCGTCTACGGCGCCCTCGGCCGCCTCTACACCCCCGAACTCACCATCACCGGCGACGCCGACGCGGCCGTACTCCTGCTGCCCGACCGCATGATCGGCGGCGTCGGCGGCGATCTGCTCGGCGCGCTGGTCGCGGGCGGCGCCTTCGCCGCGTTCCTGTCCACCGCGTCGGGACTGACCATGGCCGTCGCGGGCGTCCTCACCCAGGACGTCCTCCCGTCGCGCGGGGTACGGCACTTCAGGCTCGGCACGGTCCTCGCCATGGTCGTCCCGCTGGTGGCGAGCGTCCTGGTCGGCGGGCTGCCCGTCGCCGACGCGGTCGGTCTCGCGTTCGCCGTATCGGCCTCCTCCTTCTGCCCGTTACTGGTCCTGGGCATCTGGTGGACCCGGCTCACCCCGCCCGGCGCGGCGGCCGGAATGCTGGTCGGCGGAGGCTCGGCGTTCGTCGCCGTGGCCGCGACCATGGCGGGCTTCCCCGGCACCGGCCCCCTGCACGCCCTGCTCGCCTGGCCCGCCCTCTGGTCGGTACCGCTGGGCTTCCTCACGATGGTGCTGGTGTCCCTGGCCACCCCGGGCCGGGTCCCCACAGGCACGGCGGCGATCCTGGCGCGCTTCCACCTGCCGGAGGAACTGCGGGCGGAGGTGAAGGCGTGAGAGCACGCCACGTCATGGGAGTGGGCGCATGAGCGGATTCCTGGCCGGCCTCTGTGTCGCCGTACTCCCGCTGCTCGCCGCCGGGTTCTGGCTCGGGCGGCGGACCGCGCGGCCCGAGAGCCTCGGTGGGCTCGGGACCCCCGTCGAGCACGCCACCTTCCAGACCCTGCACACCGCCTCGCTCGCCGCACCGCCGCTGCGCGCCGGGCTCACCGGGGAGACGGCCCGCCGTTCGGCGCGCAGGCTGCGCACGCTGCTCGGTACCGACGCGCTCTGTCTGACCGACCAGAAGGAGGTCCTTGCCTGGGACGGTGTCGGTGACCATCATCGGGCCGAGATCATGGAACGGCTCGCGGGCCCGCTGGAGACCGGCCGGGGCGAGGCGTTCCGGCTCAACTGCGATGCCCCCGACTGCCCGTTGCGCTGGGCGGTGGTCGCCCCGCTCACCGTCGACGACCGGGTCCACGGCGCGCTGGTCGCCTGCGCGCCGCGCGAGTCCGCCGTCCTCGTGCGGGCCGCCGGAGAGGTCGCGCGCTGGGTCTCCGTCCAACTGGAGTTGGCGGATCTGGACCAGTCCCGCACCCGGCTGATCGAGGCCGAGATCAAGGCACTTCGGGCCCAGATCTCCCCGCACTTCATCTTCAACTCGCTCGCCGTGATCGCCTCGTTCGTGCGCACCGACCCCGAGCGCGCCCGCGAACTGCTCCTGGAATTCGCCGACTTCACCCGCTACTCGTTCCGCAGGCACGGCGACTTCACCACCCTCGCCGACGAACTCCACGCCATCGACCACTACTTGGCGCTCGTCCGGGCCCGCTTCGGCGAACGACTCTCGGTCACGCTCCAGATCGCCCCCGAGGTACTCCCGGTCGCGCTCCCGTTCCTTTGCCTGCAACCGCTCGTCGAGAACGCCGTCAAACACGGTCTCGAAGGCAAGGCTGTGAACGCCGCGGGCAAGAGCCGCATCAGCATCACCGCGCAGGACGCGGGCGCCGAGGCACTCGTCGTCATCGAGGACGACGGCGCCGGCATGGACCCCGACCTGCTGCGCCGCATCCTGGCGGGCGAGGTCAGCCCCTCGGGCGGCATCGGCCTGTCCAACGTCGACGACCGGCTCCGCCAGGTCTACGGCGACGACTACGGCCTCGTCATCGAGACCGCCGTAGGAGCGGGCATGAAGATCACCGCCCGGTTGCCGAAGTACCAGCCGGGCGTGCACTCGGCGAGCCGCCGCAGCGAGCAGTAGTGAGCCCTCAGGTGCTGCGCGTGGCCACCATCCCCAGGGTGATGAGTCCCAGCACGACCCAGCCGAACCACAGCCAGCCGTTGCTGCCGAGCGCCACCGTGTAGGCCGTCACCACCACCAGCCCGCCGACGGTGATCACCCCCATGGTCTTCGTGGAACCGGGCATCGCGACACCCTCCTCATGGTCCGTCCCCCTCCATGGTGCCTCCGTTCTGCTTCCGCACGGCGCACACGACGAAATGAGTGCCGGACTTCCACGGTCCCTCACTGGTCCAGGAGGCCGCCTGGTAGACCGACGGATCGAAGCCGTAGTCGGCCGGCGGGACGTCCCGCGCGCACGCGGCGTCCGACCGCGTGCGCGCCTGGGCCAGCGTGACGTCCGCGCCCAACCGGGTGAACCCGACCACCACCTGATCGTGCTTGCCCGCGCAGGAGACCAGGCTCGCCGCCCGGTTCGAGGGCACGTCCAGACAGTCCCGCTTCTGCATGGTCGACGTGTCCGCGAACGCCGAACCGAGGGTGCGGTGGCTGCCGAGCGGCCCGTAGACCGGCCCGTGCGCGCCCAGCACCAGACAGGCGGTGCGGTGTCCGGCCGCGTCGAAACCGGCATCCGTCGGTACGACGGCGTAGCCCCGCACGTCCGCGAGCTTCTCCCGCATCTCCTGCGTCCGCTGCGCGCACCGGTCGGCGCCGACCTTCCGCGCCTCTCCCGCGGACGCGGTGGACACGAACGCCATCACCTGCCCGTCCGGCACCGAGTTCCGGCAGCCGGCGTCCACGGCGAGCCGCGGCGTGCTCTGGAAGAGATGCCCGCCCGGCCAGTCGGCGGTGACACAGTCGCCGTCCTTGAGCGGCGCGGAGAGCCCGACGGCCGTGCCGTACGGCGGACTCTTCCTGCCGGTGTCCTTGCCGGGCGGCTGGTGCGCCATCGCGTACCAGACACCGCCCAGGGCGAGAGCGAGCCCGAGCAGCCCCGCCAGGACGGACTGCCGGAGCCGGGAGCGAGGCCGCCGACGCCGACCGGCGGGGGAGGGCCGGGGCGCCGGGACCCCGTATCCGTACGGCGGCGGGACCTGCGTCGGCACCGCCACCGGCACCGGCGCGGGCCGGCCCTCCCAGGGGGACTCCGACCCCAGGTCGGTCTGCGTCCGGGCGTACGCATCCGCCTCGGTCTGCGGCGTCACGATCCGCGACAGCGCCGCCTCCGCCTCCGCCGCCGGAATCCGCCGCAGCGGATCCTTCTCCAGCATCGCGTGCAGCACCGGTGCCAGCGCGCCCGCGCGGGCCGGTGGCAGCGGGTCTTCCATGACCACAGCCGTGACCTCCGCGAGCGGCGACTCGCGGGCGAAGGGGCCGTGGCCCTCGACGGCGTGGTACAGCGTGCAGCCCAGCGAGAACAGGTCGGCGGCGGCCGTCGGCGGCCCGCCCGTGGCCCGCTCCGGCGCCAGATAGCCCGCCGTCCCGACGAGCACGGACGTCAGCGTGTACCGCGTCTCCCCGGCGTCCGGCTGCACCGAGATGCCGTAGTCGGTGAGCAGGACCCGGGCGTACGGCGAACCGGTACGGTCCGGCGCGAGCAGGATGTTCGCCGGTTTCACGTCCCGGTGCATCACGCCCCGCTCGTGCCCGGCGGTCAGCGCGTCGAGCACGGCGAGCCCGACGCGGGCGCACTCCGCCGGGGCGAGCGGGCCCTGCCGGCCGACCCGGTCGCGCAGGTCGACGGCGTCCGCCACGTACTCCATGACGATCCACGGCAGCCCGTCGTGCTCCAGCACGTCATGCACGGTCACCACATGGGGGTGGCCGCGCAGCCCCGCCGCGTGCCGGGCCTCGGCCTGGGCGCGGGCGACCCGGGCCTCGCGCTCGGCGTCGGCGAAGGCCGGGTTGCTGAACACGATCTCCTTGAGCGCGACTTCACAGGCCAGCCGCTGGTCATGTGCGAGCCACACATGTCCCATACCGCCACTGCCCAGCCGGTTCAGCAGGAGATAACGGCCGGCGATGACCCGGCCCACGCCCGACGTCGGCGATCCCTGAGGCATCCGGAGTCCCCCTCCCGGTCCCGCGTCATGTCTCGGTCGTGGTGGGGGTGCCGGTCACGGGGTCTCTGCCGACCGGCTCACTGGTGACCGGCACGCTGCTCGTCACGGGGGCGCTGCTGGTCGCGGGCGCCGCGCTGGTGGTGACCGGTGCGCTCGTCACGGGCGAACTGGTCACCACCGAGGGCGAAGCGGTCGTAGGAGCGCTGCTCGGCGGCGAACTGCTCGGCGGCGGCTCGCTCTTGGGCGAGGACGGAGGCGGCGACGAGGGCGGCGGGACAGGCGGCGAGGAGGTCGTGGGCGGCGCCGTCGTGGACGTGGAAGGCGGTGCCGTGGACGTCGGCGGGCCCACCGTCGGCCCGGAGGTCGTCGGCGCCGGGGGAGTGGACGTGGTTCCAGTCGCTCCACCGCTCGTCCCGCCGGACACCGTCAGCGTCACGTACTGCCCGAACCGCAGCTCGGTCCCGGCCGGCGGATCGGACGCGGTGACCCGCGCGTCGTCGGACGGCGCCGCGCTCCCGCCGTACCCGACGGCCAGCCCACGGCTCACCAGCTGCTGCCGGGCCTCCCCGAACGTCACTCCGTCCAGGTTCGGCACCGCGTGCTGCCGCCGGGTGTCGAAGGTGCTGTCGTGCTGGCCCGTCGTACCGACCGGACGCGTGATGCCGACATCGGGATCGTCGACGTCCACGAGGGCGAGCCCTTCCATCTTCTGCGGCGCCGGACGCACGGCCACCACAGAGGACGGCTCATATCCGCTCCACTTCTTGTTGCCGTCCGCGAACTTGACGGAAATCCTCCCCGCGTCGCCCTTGAACGGGCGCAGCGGATTTCCGCACGAGCACTTCGCGGCCGGTTCCCCCTGCTCGTCGACCAGAATCGCGATTCCCGCCTGGAGAAGGGAGTTGTAGGGCGTGGCCTTTCCCTTTCTGTAGTCGTGGTTCTGTACGAGAGTGTCGTGACGCAGGAGTACGGGTGTGAGCCGGTCGAGATAGCCCGGGATCTCGTCCGTGGTGATACCGAGCACCGACGACCACGCGACCGCCTTCCGGTGGTTCGCGGGATCGGTCAGGAACCTCTTGAGCTTCGCCACGTCACAGATGGTCGGCTGCCTGGTGCCCCCGTACAGGCCGGGTGTGTCCCCCTGCTGCAAGGTGCCCCGCACCGGCGTCGAGCGGACCTGGGTGTCGTGGCCCAGTCCCTGTTTCTCGTCGAAGAAAGGCGCGAGCGACGGAACTCCCATCGCGACCGCCTTTACGACGAACGTATGTGCGCCCCCGCCGCAGCCACTCACGACCAGGACGCAGACGAGCAGCACGGCGATCCTGCGGATCACCGCAATTCCGGTCCTTTGCACAACCGCGCGAAATGTCATTACCGCTCCCCCCGGTCGCGGTTCCCCCATCGCGCTTTATGCTACTGAACGAATTTTCCGTTCAGTGAGCCGCGTGCGTTCAATTGCCTCGTGTGTTCAATGAGGCCAAATAGGCGTTGTACGCCTCGAGTTCCTTGTCGCCGTCCCGGTCGGCGGCCCGGTCCTGCCGCTTGGCCTGCCGCTGCTCCGAGCCGTACCACTGGAACAGCAGGGCGATCAGCACCAGGACGGAGGGGATCTCGCTGAACGCCCAGGCGATACCGCCGGCCGCGTTCTGGTCGGAGAGCGCGTCGATGCCGAGCGAGGCGGGCGGGTGCTTGAACGTCTCGACCATCGGCTCCGACGCCATCATCAGCGCGATACCGAAGAACGCGTGGAACGGCATCCCGGCGAACAGCTCCAGCATCCGCATCAGATAGCCGGGCCGGTTCGGCCCCGGGTCCACGCCCATGATCGGCCAGAAGAACACGACGCCCACGGCGAGGAAGTGCACCATCATCGCGATGTGCCCGGTCTTCGAGCCCATCAGGAAGTCGAAGATCGGCGTGAAGTACAGCGCGTACAGGCTCGCGATGAACAGCGGGATCGTGAACGCGGGATGCGTGATGATCTTCATGTACCGGCTGTGCAGGAACATCAGCAGCAGCTCGCGCGGCCCCTTGCGGCCCCTGGCCGCGGGCGGCAGTGCCCGCAGTGCGAGCGTGACCGGGGCGCCGAGCAGCAGCAGGATCGGCGACAGCATGCTGATGATCATGTGCTGCACCATGTGCACGCTGAACATGACCATGCCGTAGTCGTTCAGCTTGGTGCACATCACCAGCCCGACGGTCAGCACACCGATGACGTACGAGATCGTCCGCCCCACGGGCCACGAGTCCCCGCGCCGCCGCAACCGCACGACCCCCCAGCCGTACAGCCCCAGCCCCAGCAGGCAGGCGGTGAGGAAGAACGGGTCGGCCGACCATTCGAGCCCGCGCCCCAACGTGAACGGCGGCAGATCCATGGTCATGCCGTGCCCGCCGTGATCCATCGGACGGCTCCTGATTCGTGGGGGTTGTGCAAGTCTGTCCGCACACAGACTAGAACTGCCCCCGGTCAGGATCATGACCGGGGGCAGTTTCGTTCAGGTACGAGCTACAGCACGCACTCGGCCTCTTCATACCGATCAGCGGGAACGGTCTTCAACGTCTCCACCGCGTCAGCCAACGGCACCATCAGAATGTCGGTCCCCCGAAGCGCGGTCATCTTCCCGAACTCCCCCCGGTGCGCGGCCTCCACCGCGTGCCACCCGAACCGGGTGGCCAGGACGCGGTCGTACGCAGTCGGCGTACCCCCACGCTGCACATGCCCGAGGATCACCGGCCGCGCCTCCTTGCCGAGGCGCTCCTCCAGTTCGAGGGACAGCTGCCGCGCGATCCCCGCGAAGCGCTCATGGCCGTAGACGTCCTTCTTGCCCTCGTCGAAGTCCATGGACCCCGCACGCGGCTTGGCGCCCTCCGCGGCCACGACGATCGCGAAGCGCTTGCCCGCCTCGAAGCGTTCGCCGACGCGTGCGGCCAACTCCTCGATGTCGAAGGGGCGTTCAGGTACGACGATGGCGTGCGCGCCGGCCGCCATGCCCGAGTGGAGCGCGATCCAGCCGGTGTGCCGGCCCATGACCTCGACGACGAGGACCCGCTGGTGGGACTCGGCGGTGGTCTTGAGCCGGTCGAGCGCCTCGGTCGCGACACCGACGGCCGTGTCGAAGCCGAAGGTGACGTCCGTGACCGCGATGTCGTTGTCGATGGTCTTGGGGACGCCGACGATCGGGAGCCCGGCGTCGTACATCAGCTTGGCGGCCTTGAGGGTGCCCTCGCCGCCTATCGGGATGATCGCGTCGAGGCCGAGCTCCTCGACATGGCCCCGGGCCCGCTCCACACCGTCCCGCAGATGGGAGGGCTGGACGCGGGAAGAACCGAGGATGGTGCCGCCGCGGGCGAGGATGCCGCTCACCGCGTCGAGGTCGAGCTTGAGGTAGTCGCACTCCAGGAGGCCCTTCCAGCCGTCCCGGAAGCCGATGACCTCGTCGCCGTGGTCCACGACGGCGCGGTGCACGACGGACCGGATGACGGCGTTCAGGCCGGGGCAGTCGCCGCCGGACGTGAGCACACCAATGCGCATAGCCCGAAAGAACCTTCTCAACGTGGGCGGGACCGGACCACGTCGTCCGGCACGATCCCCGCCACCCTAACGGCAGGAGGGGGCGGGGCCGTAGCGTGCGTCCGCCTGCTGGACGACCCCGCTCACCTGCGCGGACGAGCCGTCAGACGGGCTGGTTGCCTGCGTCCGAAGCCGAGGTGTACGCGCCGCCTACGCGGGCTGCTGAGCTGCGGCGATGCGCTCGTTGCGGAGCGCCTCGTACCAGCGGTCGTCGATCGGCGGCAGCGCGTTCACGTCGAGGGCCAGCTTCAGCAGCAGGTCCGCGATCAGCGGGTTGCGGGCGAGGACGGGCCCGTGCATGTACGTACCGAACACCGTGTCGTTGTACGCGCCCTCGGTGCCGTCGCCCGTGCCGTTGCCCTTGCCGAGGCGGACGGTGGCGAAGGGGCGGGCGGTGGGGCCGAGATGGGTGACGCCCTGGTGGTTCTCGAACCCGGTCAGCGGGGGCAGGCCCAGGCGCGCGTCGATGTCGCCGAGGACGTCACCGACGCACCGCTCGCCCTCGCCGCGCACGGTCGTCACGTCCAGCAGGCCGAGGCCGGGCTCCCGCTGCCCCAGGTCGTTGATGAACTCGTGCCCGAGGATCTGGTAGCCGGCGCACACGGAGAACACGATCGCGCCGTTCTCCACGGCCCGGTACAGGTGCCCGTCGCGGCGCAGCCGCTCCGCCGCGAGCCGCTGCGGCCGGTCCTCGCCGCCGCCGATGAGGTAGATGTCGCCGGAGGTCGGGATCGGCTGGTCGCTGCGCACGTCGAGCCGGGCCACGTCCAGACCGCGCTGCCGGGCCCTCCGCTCCACGACGAGGGCGTTGCCCTGGTCGCCGTAGGTGCTGAGCAGGTCCGGGTAGATCCACACCAGCCGCAGTTGGTTGTCGCTCATGGTCATGGTCCTCTTCGATCAGTTGCCGACGCGACGGCGCAGGTCCTGGAACGCGGTGTAGTTCGCGATGACCTCGATCCGGCCGGGCGGGGCCTGCTGCACGGCCTGGTCGAGGTTGTCGCAGACCTGGAAGTGCTGGCCCGCCACTTCCAGTCGGACCGCGAGGTCCAGCTTGCGGTCGCCGATGACGAAGATGGGGTGGCCGGTCAGCCGCGTGTAGTCGACGTCCCACAGCCAGGAGGTGTCGGTGCCGTCGGCGCCGCGCGCGTTCACCGAGAGGATCACCGGGGTCGGCGGCGGATCGATCAGGCTGAACGTCTCGAGCCAGCCCGCCGGGTTCTTCGCCAGCAGCAGCCGCAGGTCGCGCTGCATGAACTGGACGACGTCATAGCGCCCCGCGACGGCCTGCACGCGGTACATGCGCTCCAGGGCGACCTGCGGCGGCACCCCGAACACGGCGGCGACGGCGGCGGAGGACGCGGCGTTGGCCTTGTTGGCGCGCCCCGGCAGCTGGAGGTGGATCGGCCAGGCGGACCCGTGCGGGTCGAGCACATGGTCCCCGGAGAGCGCCCAGCTCGGCGTAGGACGGCGGAACCCGCACTCGCCGCAGAACCAGTCGTCGCCGGGCCGCTGCATCACGCCACCGCACGAAGGGCACGACCAGGCGTCGTCCTTCCACATCTGCCCGGCGGCGACCCAGATCACGTTCGGGGAGGAGGAAGCGGCCCACACGACCAGCGGGTCGTCGGCGTTCGCGACGATGACGGCCTTCGAACCGGCAAGCCCCTCACGCCAGTTCTCCGCGAGCATGCGGGTCTCGGCCGCGCGGTCCAGCTGGTCGCGGGAGAGGTTGAGCAGCGCGATGCACTTGGGGTCGGTGTCGCGGGCGACGCCCGCGAGGTACTTCTCGTCGACCTCGATGACCCCGAACTTGGCGTCCGAGCCGCCGGCCAGCGCCGAGGTGATACCGGCGGGCATGTTGGCGCCGAGCGCGTTGGAGACGACCGGTCCGGCGGCCCCCAGAGCTTCGGCGATGAGCCGTGTCGTCGTCGTCTTCCCGTTGGTCGCGGAGACCAGGGTCACATCCAGACTCTGCGCGAGCCTGGCGAGGAGGTCGGGGTCGAGTTTGAGTGCCACCCGGCCGCCGATCACCGATCCGCTGCCCCGCCCCGCAGCACGCGATGCCGCCGCGACCGCCTTGCCCGCCGTCACGGCCAGCTTGGCCCGCGGCGTGAGCGGGTCCGAGTTGCCTGCCATCAGTTCTCGATCCTCCTTGCGTACGCGCCGCGCCTCTGCCTCCGGCAACGTGGTGTGGACCTCAGCCTATCGAGATCCTTATCAGTGCCCGAACCGCGGCACCGCGAACGCCTCGCGGCGGGCGTGCGCCGTAGAGAACCGTACCCTTGCGCCCATGCGATACGGCTCCATCCCGGGCGCCCGCGGGCGAGTCCGTCCCCTCACCCTGCTCGGCGACCCCCTCCTGCATGCCCCGTGCGAGGAGGTGACGAACTTCGGCCCCGAACTCGCCCGCCTCGTCGAGGACTTGTTCGCGACGATGTACGCGGCCCGGGGCGTGGGCCTCGCCGCGAACCAAGTCGGCGAATCCTTGCGGGTGTTCGTCTACGACTGCCCCGACGACGAGGAGACCCGCCACCTCGGCCATGTGGTGAACCCACGCCTGGTCGAGGCGGACGGTGTGGTGATGAGGGGTCCGGAGGGCTGTCTGTCCCTGCCGGGCCTGGAGGCGGGCACGGAGCGCTACGACCATGCCGTGGTCGAGGGCTTCACGGTGACCGGCGAGCCGGTCACCGTGCACGGGACGGGTTTCTTCGCGAGGTGCCTGCAGCACGAGTGCGACCACGTGGAGGGACGGGTCTACGCGGACCGCGTGACGGGCTGGCGCCACAAACGCTTGATGCGACAGGCAGCCCGAGCTTCTTGGCACCGGTAAGTGCAGGTTTTTTCTTTTAGGGGCGCGGGGAACTGCGCGACCAGCCCCCACCGGCGGTCAGCCGAATAACGACCCCTAAAACCCTGGCCCACCAACCTTGTCCCCGGCGGCAGCCAGTCGCCCCCACAGCAGGTCCGCAAGACTCCGCACCAACTCCGCCCGAGAACAAGGCCGTTCCCCCAGCCACCAGTCCCCGGCCGCATGCATCATCCCGACAATCCCATGCCCCCACACCCGAGCCAGCTGCTGACTGTTGGGCCCGAGATCCACCCGCTCCTCGATGACCTGAGCGAGTTCCTCCCCCATCCGCCGAAGCAGCGGAACGGAGTGATTCCCCGTGTCGAACCCCTGGTCCGCGGTCTGCCCACCCTCGACGGGATGCATCAGGAACCGGTACACCTGAGGCAGCGCCTCGATCGCGGCGAGGTACGTGTCGAGCGTGGCCTCGACCCGCTCCCGCCGCTCCGCGGGCGCGTCCAGCGCGGCCCGCAGGGAGGACAGCAGCGCGTCCGTGTGCCGCTTGGCGAGCGCCGCGTACAGTCCGCCCTTGTCACCGAAGTGCCGGTACAGGATCGGCTTGGTGATGCCTGCCTCGGCCGCGATCGCGTTCATCGAGGCCTGTGGGCCGTCACGCAGCACCACTCTGTCCGCAGCCTCCAACAGCTCGCGCCGTCGGCGGTCGGCGGACCGCTGCTGATCGGTCCGCTGTGTGGTGCTCATGGTCTCTCCCCGCCCGTGCTGAATCGGTAACGCCTGCGCAAACTAACACTCAACGTGCCACACACCTCGAACGGGCTGCCGAGAGGTCATTGGGAGTTGACTTTCCTACCCGTCGGTAACAGACTCTGTCGTTACCGCAAGTAACATGCTAGTGCGCTGCTGGAGGAGTCATGGCCGAGTTCACCATGGAACTCAACGACGAACAGAAGGAGGTGCGGGACTGGCTGCACGGCTTCGCCGCCGACGTCATCCGCCCCGCCGCCGCCGAATGGGACGAGCGTGAGGAGACTCCCTGGCCGGTCATCCAGGAGGCCGCGAAGGTCGGCATCTACTCCCTGGACTTCTACGCCCAGCAGTACTTCGACCCCACCGGCCTCGGCATCCCGATGGCCATGGAGGAACTGTTCTGGGGCGACGCGGGCATAGCCCTCTCCATAGTCGGCACCGGCCTGGCCGCCGTCGGCGTCCTCGCCAACGGCACCGAGGAGCAGATCGGCACCTGGATCCCCCAGATGTACGGCGACGCCAACGACGTGAAGGTCGCCGCCTTCTGCTCCTCCGAGCCGGACGCCGGTTCCGACGTGGCCTCCATGCGCACGCGTGCCGTGTACGACGAGGCCAAGGACGAGTGGATCCTCAACGGCACCAAGACCTGGGCGACCAACGGCGGTATCGCCAACGTCCACGTCGTCGTCGCGGTCGTCGACGCGGACCTCGGCTCCAAGGGCCACGCCTCCTTCATCGTCCCGGCCGGCACGCCGGGTCTGTCGCAGGGGCAGAAGTTCAAGAAGCACGGCATCCGCGCCTCGCACACCGCCGAGGTGGTCCTGGAGAACGCCCGTGTCCCCGGTTCCTGCCTCCTCGGCGGCAAGGAGAAGCTGGACGAGCGCCTCGCCCGCGCCCGTGAGCGCGCGAAGGCCGGCGGCGGCGAGCGGGTGAAGAACGCGGCGATGGCCACGTTCGAGGCGTCCCGCCCGGCGGTCGGCGCGATGGCCGTGGGCACGGCCCGCGCCGCCTACGAGGTCGCCCTCGACTACGCGAAGACCCGCGAGCAGTTCGGCCGGCCGATCATCGACAACCAGGGCGTCGCCTTCCAGATCGCCGACATGCGTACGTCCATCGACGCGGCCCGGCTGCTGGTGTGGCGCGCGTCCTGGATGGCGGTCAACGGCAAGCAGTTCACGGCGGCCGAGGGGTCGATGTCGAAGCTGTTCGCCAGCGAGACGGCGAAGAAGGTCACCGGGCAGGCGATCCAGATCCTCGGCGGGAACGGGTACACGCGTGAGTATCCGGTCGAGCGGATGCACCGTGACGCGGCTATCTACACGATCTTCGAGGGCACGAGTGAGATCCAACGTCTGGTGATTGCGCGGACGTTGGCGGGGATGCCGATTCGTTGAGTTTTGAGTGCGGCCCGGTGGGAACTGCGCGACCAGCCCCCACCGGCCGGTAGCCGAACAACTACCGGTGCTTCAAAGGCGTCAACTGCTCGATGTCATACCGCGCCCGCAGCTCCTCGATCGCCGCATGATCCGGCGGCCCCCCACCCCCGAGGATCTCCAGCAACTCCTCGAAATACCGCTCATGATCCGGCGGCGGAGACGCCTGGAAGAACATCTTCGCGGGCGTCTCCGTGGGGTTCGCGAACGCGTGCGGACAACCGGGCGGTACGACGATCACCGTGCCCGGTGTCGCCCGTACCACCCGGGTGCCCGAACTCGACTCCCAGCGCTGCCAGTTGTCCGGGGTCCGGATGCGCGGCTCGAAGGCGAGCACGTCCAGCTCGCCTTCGAGGACGTAGAACAACTCCTCGCTGCGCGTGTGCACATGGGCCCCGACGTCGAACCCCGGCGGTACGACCACCTCGAAGGTGGACGCCGTCCGCGAGTGCGAGCCGGTCACCTTGAACGTCACGTGCTGCGCGGGTGTCTGTACGATCCGGCCGTGCCCCGGCGGCACGAGCAGCCCCTCCGTCGCCGTCATCGGCACCTCACCACGTCACGGGCAGTGCCTCGGGACCACGGATCAACGCGCCCTTCTTGAACGGCACTTGATCGGCCGGCACCGCGAGCCGCAGCCCCGGCATCCGGTCGAGCAGCGCGTCCACCAGCAGCTCGGACTCCATCCGCGCCAGCATGTTGCCGGGACAGAAGTGCGGGCCGAAGCCGAAGGAGACGTGCGGGTTCGGGCTGCGCGAGAAGTCGATCCTCTCGGGGTCGGGGAAGACGTCCGGGTCGCGGTTGGCGGCCAGGTACGACACGTACACCGGGTCGCCCGCCCGCATCCGGACCCCGCGGATCTCCACGTCCTCCATGGCGATCCGGGACAGCCCGACCGCGTTGCGGTGCGGGATGTAGCGCAGCAGCTCGTCGATGGCCTGGGGCCTCGACCCGGGCTCGGCGCGCAGCCGTTCGACGAGATCGGGGCGGGTCAGCAGCAGATAGAACATCTGCCCGCTGTTGTTGGTGACCGCCTCGCCGCCGATCTGCAGCAGCACCGCGAGCCCGACCGCCTCCTCCAGCGTCATCTCCTCCCGGCCCACGGCGGCGCCGAGCAGCGAGGCGACGTCATCGCCGTCGCTGCCCTCCCGCAGACCGATGAGATCGCCGAAGTAGGCGCCCATCTCCTGCTTGGCCTGCTCACTGACCTCGGCACCGTGCGAGGAGGACAGGATGAGCTGGGTCCAGGTGTGCATGCCGTGCCGGTCGGCCGCCGGCACGCCCATCAGCTCGCAGATCACCGCGATCGGGAACGGACTCAGCACGGTCTCGGTGAGATCGGCCGGCGGTCCGTCCTGGAGCAGTTCGTCGACCAACTCGTCGAGCAGCAGCCGCGATTGCTCCCGCACCCGCTCCACCCCGCGCGTCGTGAACGCCGGAGCGACCGAGCGCCGCAGCCGGGTGTGGTCCGGCGGGTCGAGGAAGCCGACCGCGCCACGGGCCGGGATGAAGTGCGGGGCGAGCCGGGTCACCGGCTGGTCCATCACCGCCTCGCGGCTGAAGCGGGGGTCGTTGGTGACCATCCGCACGTCGTCGTGCCGGGTGACCAGCCACGCCCAGCCCTCGCCGTTGGGCAGCTTGATCCGGTTGACCGGACCCTCCCGCATCAGCTTGGCGAGGACCGGGTCGAAGTCCACCCCGGTCAGGTCGAGGGCCGGCCACGGCCTGACCGGGGGCAGGGTCTCGGTGAGCGTCTCTTCAGTCATCCCGTACTCAAGCCGTCTCTCGGTTGTCGTTGTGCCAGCGGCCCAGGGCCATCTCGGCGGTGATGCCGGGTCCGAACCCGGCGAGCAGTCCGCGCGCCCGGTGTTCGGCGCCGCCCTCGTCGAAGAGCCGGCGCAGCGCGTCCAGCACGACGGCGCTGGCGATGTTGCCGTACTCGGTGAGGGTGGCCCGGCTGAACCGGAACGCGTGCGGGTCGACCTGGAGGAACTTGCTGAGGTCGTCGAGTATTCGGGGCCCGCCCGCGTGGACTATGTAGAAGTCCAGGTCGGCCGCGTCCCAGCCGTGCAGTCCCGCGAGGTCCTGGAGCGCCGGGGCGAGGGGCTCCATGGTGGCCGGCACCCGCTTGTCCAGCAGGAAGTGGAACCCGGTGGCCCGCACGTCGTACATGATCCACTCTTCGGTCTTGGGGATCAGGTACGACCCGTTGCGCTCCAACTGGATGCCCGTGCCGCCCCGCCCGCGCACCACGGCCGCGGCGATCCCGTCGCCGAACAGCCCGTTGGAGAGCAGGGAGCCGATGCCGAGGTCGGTCGGCTGGTAGCACAGCGAGCAGAACTCGCAGGCCACGATGAGCGCGTTGGCGTCCGGGTACGCCGTGCAGAAGTCGTGCGCCCGGTTGATCGCCGCGCCGCCGGCCGCGCAGCCGAGCTGGGCGATCGGGATCTGCCGGGTGGTGGACTCGAAGGCCATCTCGTTGATCAGCCAGGCCGTGAGCGAGGGCATCATGAAGCCCGTGCACGAGACGTAGATGATCACGTCGATGTCGGTGGTGAGGAGCTCGGCCTCGTCGAGCGCCCGCTGTACGACCGCCGGGACCCGGGCCTTCGCCTCGGCCGTGTAGATCTTGTTGCGGTCCTCGAACCCGGGGTGCTTGAGGGTCTCCTCGATGGGCTGCACGATGTGCCGGGTGCGCACACCGGTGTTCTCGATCAGCCGGAGGGCCAGCGGCAGGTTGGGGTGGTCCGCGTGGCGGGAGCGCGCCAGCTCAAGCGTCTCCTCCATCGTGATCACGTGCTCCGGAACCGACACCGAGGGTTTGCACAAAGTCGCCATGAACCGTCCCTGCTTTCGCCTTCCGGAAGGCCTTCGCCCGCCGGTCAGAAGGTGGTTCACCTCAGAGGGTGGTGCACCCACGATCACCCTTGAGAGCGACGATCTCTCGGTGGACTACTCCAATTCAGGGACCCTGTGTAAAGGTCGGATCAGTATCCGGACCCCGCCCGAAGAAGGACGCGATGACCACGAACCCTCTGGTAGCCCGGATCGGGGCCGGCACGGCCCCCGTCGAAACCCTCGCAACCCTGGCCCTGGAGCAGCACCGCGTGATCCCCGCCGACCGCCGCGCCTTCCTGCATCTGGCGCAACGTGAGACGGCCACTCCGGAGGCGGCCGACTTCTTCGAGTTCCTGGCGGCGGGGGAGGCGATGGCGGGGGAACGGCTCATCGCTTTCGCGGAGGCGTGCGGTGTGGACGAGACACGGTTGCGTACGTACGAGCCGCTGGCGGGCTGTCAGGCCTATCCGGCATACGTCGCGTGGCTGGCCCTCAACGCGGAACCGACGGACGTAGTAAGCGCGTTGACATCCAACTTCGCGGAATGGGGCGGCTATTGCGCGACGATCGCGGGCGCGCTGCGCGAGCACTACGGCTTCACGGACGAGGCCTGCGGCTTCTTCGATTTCTTCGCGGAACCGTCGCCGGAATTGGATGAGAAGGCGTTGAGGGTGAGTGGGTCGAACAAGGGGTTTGTGAACACCTACAGCACCTTGCTCAGGCACTACGAGGGGATGTTCTGGACCACGCTAGGCGCAACTCCCTAGGGGCGCGGGGCTGTGTCTATTTGCGGCTCCGCCGCGTGGGCGCGCCCAGCCACAATGCACCCGCACCCGCCGTCAGCCAGAACCCCCACTGCTATGGGCGATGCAAGCCACGTCAATCCGATCAGCCAACTTCGCAAGCTCGATCGTCAGGGCAGCCACAGTGTCCTCGTCAAGCCCGTCTTCTCCAGCCTCGACAAGGTGCAGCCACCTCCCGCCCACGGTACGGAGAAGCTTGCTCACATCGGCGGCAGCCACCTGCAAGGTCCCGCGGTCGTCGACGATCAGAGGCAGAGTCACTTCGCGGTTCACACAGGGGATCGTAGCCGCGGAACGCTCACGCTCCGTGCCATACCGTGGTGATGTTGCAGAACTCCCGGATTCCGTGCCCCGACAGCTCCCGCCCGTACCCGGACCGCTTCACCCCGCCGAACGGGAACGCCGGATGGGACGCGGTCATCCCGTTGACGAACACCCCGCCGGCCTCCAGATCCCGTACGAACCGGTCGACCTCGGCCTCGTCCCGCGTCCACACGTTGGAACTCAGCCCGAACGGCGTGTCGTTGGCGAGGAGGACGGCCTCGTCGAGGTCGGCGACGCGGTACAGCGTGGCGACCGGCCCGAACGTCTCCTCGCGGTGGACGCGCATCTCGCGGGTGATGTCGGCGAGGACGGTCGGCGGGTAGTACCAGCCGGGCCCGTCGGGCCGCTCGCCGCCGCACAACACGGTCGCGCCGCTCTCCACGGCGTCGTCGACGAGTTCCTCCAGATCGCTGCGGCCCGCCTCGCTCGCGAGCGGTCCGACCTCGGTCTCCTCCGCCAGCGGATCACCGACGGTGAGCGCCTTCATGCCGGCCACGAACCGTTCGGCGAACGCGTCGAAGACGTCCGTGTGCACGATGAACCGCTTGGCGGCGATGCACGACTGCCCGTTGTTCTGCACCCGCGCCGTCACCGCGATCCGCGCGGCCCGGTCGATGTCGGCGGACGGCATGACGACGTACGGATCGCTGCCGCCCAGCTCCAGCACCGTCTTCTTGACCATGTCCCCGGCGACGGACGCGACCGCCCGCCCGGCGGGCTCGCTGCCGGTGAGGGTGGCCGCCTTCACGCGTTCGTCGCGCAGGATCTCCTCGACCGCGCCGGAGCCGATCAGGAGGGTCTGGAAGGCGCCCTCGGGGAAGCCCGCGCGGTGGAACAGGTCCTCCAGGTAGAGCGCGGTCTGCGGGACGTTCGAGGCGTGCTTGAGGAGGCCGACGTTGCCGGCCATCAGCGCGGGCGCGGCGAAGCGGATCACCTGCCAGAGCGGGAAGTTCCACGGCATCACCGCGAGGACCGGGCCGAGCGGCCGGTAGCGGACCAGCGCCCGGGAGGCGCCGGAGTCCTTGACGTCCGCCGCGTCGGGTTCCTCGTCGGCGAGGAGACCCTCGGCGTGGTCGGCGTACCAGCGCATCGACTTCGCGCACTTGGCGGCCTCCGCGCGGGCCTGCTTGACGGGCTTGCCCATCTCGGTGGTCATGATCCGGCCGATGTCCCGCTGGTCCTCGTCGAGCAGGTCGGCGGCCCGGTGCATGAGCCGGGCGCGCTCGGCGAAGGCGGACGTCCGGTAGGTGCGGAACGTGGCCTCCGCGAGCCGGAGCCGGCGTTCGATCTCCTCGTCACCCATGGCCTCGTACGTCTTGAGCGTCTCTCCGTTGGCCGGGTTGACCGTCGCGATGGGCATGGCTGACCTCCTGGAGCGGGCTGTGCTTCGACCTTCCCGCGTGGCGGGGACGGCCGCAACGCGTACGCGCCGGCTCAGTCCGAGTGCTCCGTCAGCCGGTCGAGAAACGTGGCCTGCGCCTGGACGATGACGCCCCGCGCCCGTTCGAGGCCCATCCACTCGACCCGGTCCAGCTCGGGGAACTCCTGGATCTGCCCGGACTTCGGCGGCCACTCCATCCGGAAGGTGCCGGGCACCATGGCCGCCGGATCGAGGTCGGCCTCGATGGCCCACGCGGTGACGACCTTCCCGTTGGTCTGCCGCACCTCGCCCAGCTCGATCGCCTCACCCTCGGGCGGCGCGAGCCCCAACTCCTCCTCGAACTCGCGCCGGGCCGCGTCCCAGGCGGTCTCGTCGGGCTCGTACTCGCCCTTCGGCACACTCCACGCCCCCGCGTCCCGTCGCGCGAAGAACGGGCCGCCCATATGCCCGAGCAACACCTCCAGACCGCGATCGGTGTGCCGGAACAACAGCAACCCGGCACTGCGCTTCCCACTCACGGCTTCACCTCCGGATGCGCGGCCAACAACGTCTCCACCGTGTCCGCCTCCTCCGCCCGCTTGTCCTCCCGATAGCGCACCACCCGCGCGAACCGAAGCGTGACACCGGCCGGGTACCGCGTGGACTTCTGGAGACCGTCGTACGCGATCTCTACGACGAGTTCGGGCCGTACGGTCACCACGTGGCCGTCGCTCTCCACGGCCAGCTCCTGGAGGCGCTCCGTCTGCCAGGTCAGCACGGCGTCGGTCATGCCCTTGAAAGTCTTGCCGAGCATCGCGAAGGAGCCGTCGGGGTTGCGGGCGCCGAGGTGGAGGTTGGAGAGCTTGCCGGTGCGGCGGCCGTGGCCCCACTCGGCGGCCAGCACGACCAGGTCGAGCGTGTGGACGGGCTTCACCTTCAGCCAGGAGGCGCCCCGGCGGCCCGCGCTGTAGGGGGCGTCGAGGCCCTTGACGACGACTCCCTCGTGGCCGCGCTCCAGGGTCTCGGCGAGGAAGGCCTCCGCCGCGGGGATGTCCTCCGGACCGGACACGAGCGTGCGGCGGACGCGCATCGGTTCCGGCACCAACCGGGCCAGTTCCGCGTGCCGTTCGGCGAAGGGGAGGTCCAGCAGGTCGCGGCCGTCGACGGACAGCGCGTCGAAGAACACGGGGGAGACGGGGACGGTCTCGGCGGCCGTGGCCACGTCCACCCGGGAGCCGACCCGGCCCGCCGTCTCCTGGAAGGAACGGGGCCGCCCGTCCTCGTCGAAGGAGATGACCTCGCCGTCCAGGATGAACCGCTCGCCTCTCAACTCCAGGGCCGCAGAGGTGAGTTCGGGCAGGCGGTCGGTGATGTCGTCGAGGGTGCGGGTGTAGAGCCGTACGGTCTCGCCGTCGCGGTGGACCTGGACGCGGATGCCGTCGAGCTTCTCCTCGACCGCGCACTCGCCCAGCTTCCCGACCGCCTCCGCGACCGAGGAGGCGGTGTGCGCGAGCATCGGCAGGACCGGGCGGCCCACGGTCAGCCGGAAGCGGTCGAGGGAGGCCGGGCCCTCGGTGAGCAGCGCCTCCGCCACGGTCTGGAGCGAGCCAGCCAGCATGACCGCCCGCCGTACGTCCGCCGCAGGGGTGCCGGTCGCCTCCGCCAGGCCCTCCACGGCGACCGCGTCCAGCGCGCCCTGCCGGACCTCGCCCGTGATCAGACCGAACAGGAAGCGCTGCTCGTCGGCGGTGGCCGCGCCCATCAACTCACCCACCAGACGCGCCCGTTCGGCCTGCGAACCGGCGCCCGACACCTTGCCGAGAGCGGTGAGGCGGGCGTCCACCTCGCGCACGGTGAGGGTGGGCTCCGGGGCCGGTGCGACCGGCCGGCTCAGCACCTTCCAGCCGACGCCGAGCCGCCCCTGTGGCAGGCGGCCCGCCAGATACGGGATGACGATCGGGACGTCGTCGGCCTCCGCGTCCCGGAAGAGCTCCGCGAGCAGAGCGGTCTTCCGGGACCGCGCCGAGGTGGCGGCGACCTCCTGGGACACATGCGCGAGCCGGGTCAGCAGCATGCAGCCATCGTGCAACGGAGGCGGGCGGTCTACACCCGGACGGCGGCGTCGAGGTCGGTCATGAGCAGCTCCCCGTTGATCGTCGCGCCCGCGCGGTAGCCGGCGGAGGCCGCGTTCACGACCTGCTCGCCGAAGCCCATCGCGTTGCCGACCGCCCACACCCCGGGCACGGTCGTCAGGCCCGTCGGGTCGACCACCGGGTACGCGCCGAACGGGGTCTCCTGCATTGCGGCTCCGAGCTTCTCCAAGAGGCCGGTCCCCGGGATCGGGCGGGGTGCGACGAACACGGCCTCGCGGGGGTGAGTGGTGCCGTCCGCCAGGCGGACACCGGTGAGCCTGTCGTCCTCGACGACGAGCTCCGCCACCTCGCCGGGGACCACGGCGACCCCGGCCGCCGCCAGCCTGCGCAGGTCGTCGTCCGTCAGCCCGGACTCGGCGACGGTGTGCAGGAACAGGGTCACGTCCTTGGACCACTGAGAGACCATCAGCGCCTGGTGCACGCTCATCGGTGTCGTCGCGAGTACGCCGAAGGCCTGGTCGCGGACCTCCCAGCCGTGGCAGTACGGGCAGTGGACCACATCCCGGCCGAAGCGCTCGGCGACTCCGGGGACGGCCGGCAGCTCGTCCTTGAGACCGGTCGCGATGACGAGCCGCCGGGCACGGACGGTCTCCCCGCCGGCCAGCGTGACCGCGAAGCCGCTGGTGACGTCCACGACCCGGTCCCGGACCAGCTCGACGCCGTAGCGCGCGATCTCCTCACGGCCCAGGGCCAGGAACTCGGCGGGGGACATGCCGTCCCGGGTCAGATAGCCCTGCATGTGCGCGGCTGGCGCGTTGCGCGGCTCGCCCGCGTCGACGACCAGCGTGCGGCGACGGGACCGGCCCAGGACCAGCGCGGCGGAGAGCCCTGCTGCTCCTCCGCCGATGACGACGACCTCGTATGTGTCGGTCATGGTGACCACCTCCACCCCCGAAGGTCGCCCCACCCCTGCCGCATTGACAAATGCGTTTGCCGAAACTGCAATATCGGCCATGAGTGACGACACGGACGAGGTCCTGGCGGAGGTCGGCCCACGACTGCGGCGCATCCGGAAAGAACGGGGCGCGACCCTCGCCGGACTCTCGGAGACGACCGGGATTTCGGTGAGTACCCTGTCCCGGCTCGAGTCGGGCCTGCGCAAACCCAGCTTGGAACTGCTGCTGCCAATCGCACGCGCCCATCAGGTGCCGTTGGACGAACTCGTCGGGACCCCGCCGGTGGGCGATCCCCGGGTGCGGTCCGAGCCGATCCAGCGGCACGGCCGCACCTACTGGCCGCTCACCCGCCAGCCGGGAGGACTCCAGGCCTTCAAGGTGCTGGTGCCCCAGCGGCAGGAGGAACCCGATCTGCGCACCCATGAGGGCTACGAGTGGCTGTACGTGATGTCCGGGCGGCTGCGGTTCGTGCTCGCCGAGCACGATGTCGTGCTGGCGACCGGGGAGGCCGTCGAGTTCGACACGCGGGTGCCGCACTGGTTCGGGTCTACGGGGGAGGGGCCCGCGGAGTTCCTGAGCCTGTTCGGGCCGCAGGGGGAGCGGATGCATGTGCGGGCGAGGCCGCGAAGGGCGTGAGGCATCGCTACGGTTCGTGACGCACGCGACTGTTCCCTGATCGGCAAGCGACCGCTTAGTATGCGACCGAGCCCGGTAAGACAGAGCAGTCCGTGGAGGCCCCGCATGCAGGCATGGCAAGTGCACCAGAACGGCGAGCCGAGTGAGGCGATGCGCCTGGAGGAGGTGCAGCAGCCGACACCCGGTGAGGGCCAGGTCCTGCTGAAGGTGCGTGCCGCGAACATCAACTTCCCGGACGTGCTGATGTGTCGCGGCCACTACCAGGTCAGGCCGCCGCTGCCGTTCACCCCGGGCGTGGAGATCTGCGGCGAGACCGAGGACGGCCGCCGCGTGATCGCCAACCCCGCGCTGCCGTACGGCGGTTTCGCCGAGTACGCCGTCGCGGACGCCGCCGGACTGCTGCCCGCGCCCGAGTCGCTGGACGACGCGGAGAGCGCCGCGCTGCACATCGGCTACCAGACGGGCTGGTTCGGCCTCCACCGGCGGGCCCGCCTGGAGGCCGGCGAGACGCTGCTCGTGCACGCCGCCGCCGGCGGGGTCGGCAGCGCCGCCGTACAGCTCGGCAAGGCCGCCGGTGCCACCGTCATCGGTGTCGTCGGCGGTGCCGACAAGGCCGCCGTGGCACGGGAGTTGGGCTGCGACGTCGTGATCGACCGGCGGACCGAGGACGTCGTCGCGGCCGTCAAGGAGGCCACCGGCGGACGCGGCGCCGACGTGATCTACGACCCGGTCGGCGGCGACGCCTACACCCAGTCCACGAAGGTCGTCGCCTTCGAGGGCCGGATCGTGGTCGTGGGCTTCGCGAGCGGCACCATCCCGAGCCCGTCGCTCAACCACGCCCTGGTGAAGAACTACGCGATCCTGGGCCTGCATTGGGGCCTGTACGCCACCAAGAACCCGAAGCTGATCCTCCACTGCCACGAGCAGCTCACCGACCTGGCCGCCCGGGGTGTCATCAAGCCCCTGGTGAGCGAACGCGTGCCGCTGAGCGGCGCCGCGGCCGCCGTGCAGCGGGTCGCCGACGGTGTCACGACCGGCCGGGTCACCATCCTGCCGTCGCTGGAGAACGGAGCCGCCGCATGACCATCGATGCGACTGAACTCAGGCGTCGTACGGCTGAGTTGCTGACCGCGCACCCACCCCTGGAGACCGACCGGCTGGACTTCCTCAAGGCCCGCTTCGACGCGGGACTCGCCTGGGTCCACTACCCCGAGGGCCTCGGCGGTCTCGGCGCCCCGCGCGCCCTCCAGGCCGTCGTGGACGCCGAGTTGGCGGCCGCGGGCGCCCCCGACAACGACCCGCGCCGGATCGGCATCGGCCTCGGCATGGCCGCCCCGACGATCCTCAAGTACGGCACGGAGGAGCAGAAGCAGCGGTTCCTACGGCCTCTCTGGGTCGGCGAGGAGGTCTGGTGCCAGCTGTTCAGCGAGCCGGGCGCCGGGTCCGACCTGGCCGCGCTCGGCACGCGGGCCGTCCGTGAGGGCGACGACTGGATCGTCAACGGGCAGAAGGTGTGGACGTCCAGCGCCCACCTCGCCCGCTGGGCCATCCTCATCGCGCGCACCGACCCGGACGTGCCCAAGCACGCGGGCATCACCTACTTCGTCTGCGACATGACCGATCCCGGCGTCGACGTCCGGCCGCTGCGCCAGATCACCGGCGAGGCCGAGTTCAACGAGGTCTTCCTCACCGACGTCCGCATCCCCGACGCCCACCGCCTCGGCGAGGTCGGCGACGGCTGGCGGGTCGCGCAGACCACGCTGATGAACGAGCGCGTCTCCATCGGCGGCATGCGCATCCCGCGCGAGGGCGGCATGATCGGCCCGATCAGCCAAACCTGGCGCGAGCGCCCCGAGTTGCGCACCCACGACCTCCACCAGCGCCTCCTCAAGCTCTGGGTGGAGGCCGAGGTCGCCCGGCTCTCCGGCGAGCGGCTGCGCCAGCAGCTCGTCGCGGGCCAGCCCGGTCACGAGGGCTCCGGCATGAAGCTCTCCTTCGCCCGCCTCAACCAGGAGATCAGCGGCCTGGAGGTCGAACTCCGGGGCGAGGAAGGCCTGTTGTACGACGACTGGACCATGCGCCGCCCGGAACTCGTGGACTTCACCGGCCGCGACGCCGGTTACCGCTACCTCCGCTCCAAGGGCAACAGCATCGAGGGCGGGACCAGCGAGGTCCTGCTGAACATCGTCGCCGAGCGTGTCCTGGGCCTCCCGGCCGAGCCGCGCACCGACAAGGACGTCGCCTGGAAGGACCTGGCCCGATGACAGACCTGCTCTACTCGGAGGAGGAAGAGGCGCTGCGCGCCGTCGTCCGGGACCTGCTCACCGACCACTGCGACGCGGCGGGCGTCATCGCCCGCACCGAGTCGGACGCTCCGCACGACCTGGCCCTGTGGAAGTCCCTCGCCGAAGGCATCGGCCTCGCCGGCCTCCTGGTGCCCGAGGCGCAGGGCGGCCAGGGCGCCACCCACCGCGAAGTCGCCGTCGTGCTGGAGGAGTTGGGCCGCGCGGTCGCGCCCGTCCCGTACCTCACGAGCGCGGTCGTCGCCACCGAAGCGCTGCTGGAGTGCGGGGCAGAGGACCTCCTCGCCGAGCTGGCGTCCGGGCGCAGGATCGGTGCCCTCGCCGTCTCCCTGAGCATCGCCCCGGGCGCCGACCACAAGGCCGTACGGATCGAAAACGGCACCCTGCGCGGCGAGTTGTCCGGGATCGCGGACGCGGGCGCCGCCGATGTGCTGCTGGTGCCGGGCGATGACGGCGGACTGTACGCCGTCGAGGCGGGCGCCGTGACCGTCGTACCGCAGGTGTCCCTGGACCTGACCCGGCCCCTGGCGCGCGTGGTGTTCGACGGGGCCGCGGGGCGCCGGATCGGTGACGCGGCGCCTGCCGTACGGCGTGCGCTGCGGGCCGGGGCCGGGCTGCTCGCGTCCGAGCAACTGGGCCTCGCCGACTGGACGTTGACGGAGACGGTCCGGTACCTCAAGGAGCGCAAGCAGTTCAACCGGCCGGTCGGCGGGTTCCAGGCGCTCAAGCACCGGCTCGCGCAGCTGTGGCTGGAGGTCGTCAGCCTGCGGGCCGCCGCACGGAACGCTGCCGACGCCCTCACGACCGGCGAGGACACCGACATCGCGGTCGCCGTCGCGCAGGCCTACGCGGCGCCCGTCGCCGTCCACGCGGCCGAGGAGGCCGTGCAGTTGCACGGAGGCATCGGCATGACGTGGGAGCACCCGGCCCACCTCTACCTGAAGCGGGCCAAGGCCGACTCGATCGCCTACGGCACGGCGGGCGCCCATCGCGAGGTACTGGCGGAACTGGTCGATCTGCGCGCCCCCTGACCGCCGGCCGACCATCCGGTGAAGCCCGTCCCACCTGGGGCGGGCTTTTCCGTGCGCCCCCGCCGAAGGAGTGAACAAGCAAGGACGGTCCGGCCAACTCCTGGCATGTACAGGTTCATTGGGGGCCGTACAGCCCCATACTCCCTGTGGTTCGAACCCGCCCCACAGGGAGGAACACCATGGCCCTCATCACCCGTCGCAGAGCCCTCACCGCGTTCGGCGCCACCCTCGCGGTCGTGCTCGCCCCGCCCGCCGGCAGCGCGTTCGCCGCCGAACGGGGGCACCGCCGCCGCCCGTTGTGGCGCGCCCACGCCCACAACGACTACGAACACCCCCGGCCCCTCTTCGACGCCCTCGACCACCGCTTCGGCAGTGTCGAGGCCGACATCTTCCTCGTCGGAGACCAACTCCTCATCGGACACGACGCGTCCGAACTCGACCCGAGCCGCACCCTCGAATCCCTCTACCTGGACCCGCTCTCGGCCCTGGTGAAGGCCAACCACGGTTCCGTGTACCGGGGTTGGCGGGGGCCGCTCCAGCTCCTGATCGACATCAAGACCGAGGGGTCCTCGACGTACCTCGAACTCGACCGCCATCTCCTGCGCTACAAGCACCTGTTCACCACCTACGTCCACGGACGCGTCCACCAGGGCGCGGTCACCAACGTCATCTCCGGCGACCGCGCGGCCCGTGTCCCCATGGAGGCGCAGACCGTGCGCCGCGCCTTCTACGACGGCCGGCTCACCGACCTCGGCACCTCGGCGCCCGCCTCCTTCATCTCGCTCATCAGCGACAACTGGCAGACCAACTTCACCTGGCTCGGCGACGGAGCCTTCCCCGACGCCGAGCGGCAGAAGCTGCGCGACATCGTGCGGCAGGCACACGCGGCCGGGCAGACCGTGCGGTTCTGGAACACCCCGGACCTGGCGGGCCCCGCCCGTGAAGCGCTGTGGGAGGAGCTGTACGCCGCCGGTGTGGACTTCCTCAACACCGACGACCTCGCCGGACTGGAAGCCTTCCTGGACGCCCACCGCACGGCGTGACACCACATGTGGCCATGAGACATGTGGTCACGTGACATGGGGTGACACCACACGTTCGGGGGACACGTCGGTAGCCCGGATGAACCCTCCGCTACGCCACACTTGCGGCCGAACGCCGCGAACCAGACACGTCGGCGTGGCGGAGGAGGGTGACGATGGCCATTTCCATCTCTGTGGTGCTGCTGCTCCTGATCCTTGCGGTGATCTTCATGCGCAGCGGCGGGCTGAAACTTTCCCATGCGCTGGTCTGCGCACTGCTCGGGTTCTTCATGGCCAGTACCAGCATGGCGCCCACGATCCACAGCGGCCTCACGGCCACCGCGGATCTGGTGAGCGGACTCCATCCCTGAGGTCTGCGGGTCATCCGTGAGGTCAGCGGGTCGAGAAGATCCCGACACCGTTCGGTACGGGCCGCTCGGCGCCGCCGCTGGGGTGGTTCCGTACCGTGACGGCGCTCGCGCCGGGTGCGCGGGCGACCAGGGTCGTCGAGCCGCCGCCGTCCAGACTGAAGGCGTCGGCCGAGCCCAGCTTCTTCATCTCGGCGGCTACTTCGGCGATCGTCAGACCGCTGCGGTACGCGACCGCGCCGTCCGTCGCGAACAGCAGCAGACGGTGGCCGTTCTGCGCGATCCCCACGGCGGTGCGCACGGCCGAGGTCGCGTTGTCGAGACTGGCCAGCGGCCGTCCGCCCCGCAGTACCGGGTAGCCGCCCAGGGCGAAGCGGTACGGAACCCCGGACCTCGACGCCACCAGCCGGTGCAGCACCTGCACCCGCTCGCCGACGGACAGCTTCCGCAACTGCCGCGCGCCCGCCTCGCGGCCGACGAGGACGGTGGTGCCCGCGGCGATGGCACCACTGCCGGGAGTGTTGGACCTGGACACGACCCGTGCGTGCCGAATGGTGACTTCATATGTGTCCGTGCTGCACGCGGCGGCCCGGTTCGTGTCCGTGCCACATGTGGCACGCACCCGGGAGACGCTGCCCCACTGTGTGGTGAACGCACCGATGGAGTTCACCGGCAGCGCGTACTGATTGAACCCGCCGAGCGGCATCCGGCCCTCCGGGGTACCGACCGTCCCCTTGAGGGTGAGGCTGTCCAGCCGGGCCACGCGGTCGATACCCACGCCGAGCACGTTCCGTGTGTTCGTGCCGGGCGGCAGCGCGGGCCCGAAACGCTGGCCGTCCGGCACCGACCCCTTGAGCGCGACACCGCTCGCGATGGCCGGTCCGTCGGTGGAACCGGTGGCCGCGACACCCGGATGCTGGGTCTCGGTGATGTTGAAGAAGTCGCCGTTGACGCCCGCGACGGCACCCGCCGAGTCGGCCAGCTCGGAGACGGGCTCCCGGGCCGCCACCGCGCCCGGGTACAGCAGGTTGACGCGCACATGGGTGTTCCGCAGGTCCACCACGACCACATGGGCGTGGGTCACACCCCTGGCGGCCGTGATGTCGAACTGCCGGTACGTGACGCCCGGCGCGAGCCGAGTGGTGCCCGGCACGGCGCCGGCCGGTGCCGCCCCCACCAGGGCCGCACCGGCCAGCGCACCGAATGCCGCGAGAAACGCGACTGCCGACTTGCCTGTTCTTAAACGTTCGGCTCTGAAACGCTCGACTCTGAAACGTGCCGCTCCGGAACGCTCTTGACGGTGCGTCACAGTGCCCCCTGATGTCTCGTCAACTCATCCAGGACTCAGGGGAAGTGCAGCAGAAGACGGTGACCGGCGGGGCTCCTAGGCGCCGACTACACGGGAACGGGTGAGAAAACGCACCCCCTCGGGTGCTTCCAGCGAGAAACCGCTGCCGCGACCCGCTACGACGTCCACGATCAGCCGCGTGTGGCTCCACACCTCGTACTGGCTGCGCGAGATCCAGAACGTCACGGGCTCCGGAACGCCCTCGACCGCCAGCTCGGCGAGGAGCACGTCCGAGCCGCCCGTACGGAACTCGCCCTCCGGGTAGCACATCGGCGCACTGCCGTCGCAGCAACCGCCGGACTGGTGGAACATCAGCGGGCCGTGCTGGGCGTGCAGTTGACGGAGCAGGTCCTCCGCGGCGGGGGTGAGTTCGACGCGCGGGGTGTTGTCGTCCATGTCTGCCGTCCCCAGCTAGCCGGATGCGATGACCCATCGCAGCACACGCGAGGTTGCGAGAAGGTTGCGTGTCCATTCGGTTCGGCTACTCGGCCCGGAGTGCGGTCGCCGTGCGGATGCGTGCCGCCCAGCCGGCCGGCAGCAGTGAGCCGAGGACGGCGACGGCGACTCCGGCGAACCCGAGCAGGACCAGGTCCCCCGCGCCGTAGACGTCGACGACGAAGTCGGGCAGCCGCAGTCCCGCCGCCCGGCCCATCGCGGGGAGCACCGCGTGGTGCACGGCCAGGCCCAGCGGTACGCCGAGGGCGCCGCCGGCCAGTCCCGGCAGGACGACCGAGGCGACGACCATCGTGACGGTCTGGCGGGGTGTCATGCCGAGCGCTTTGTGGATGCCCAGGTCGCGGACACGCTCGTGGGTGTCGAGCACCACCCCGCCCAGCACACCGAGCCCGGCGACACAGACCAGCAGCACGGTGAGCAGTGCGGTGAGCGAGTCGATGACGGTCGCGGTGTCGCTGCCGTTCGCGTACTTGGCGCTCGTCGCGCTCACCCCGAGGGGCTTCAACTCGGCGTTGAGCGCGGTCACATACGCGTCCGTGTCGGTGCCGGGTTTCAGATCGACGTACTCGGTCGTGGACTTGAGGCCGGGTACGGCGGTCCTGAGCGTGGCGGCGTCGGTGAAGACCCGGCGCCCGTCGTTGCCGGTGTCGAACACCTCGCCCACGATCCGGACCACAACCGGCTTGCCCCGCACGGTGATGGTGATGGTGTCGCCGACCTTCGTTCCGGTGGCGGTCAGGATCGTGCTCGGCACCACGACCTCGCCCGCCCCGCTGAACCACCGTCCGCCGACCATCGTGAAGCCGCCCCAGGAGGCATCACCGTCGAACGCGGTCACCGTGACGGTTCCGCTCATCCCCGACACGGCCGCGTCGAGGGCGGCGCTGCCGTAGTACGCCCGGGTGCCGGGTTGGGCCGCGATGGCGGCTGCGACGGAAGGGGAGAGCGCGGCCGGACCGGAGGCGGCGCCCGTCGGCTGCCCTCGCCGAACCACCTTGCCGGACCCGGCAGTTCCGGCCGGTGCACCGACCGTGACGTCCGCCGCGTTGTGGTTCTTGGCCGCGATCACCTCGCCCAGCGAAGCGGACAGCCCGGTGGCGAAGGTGACGGCAGCGGCGCCGAACAACACCGCCACGACCATCGCGACCGTCCGGGCGGGCCGCGCGAACGGCCGCGCCAGCCCGAGCCCGACCGGCCGCGACAGCGGAAGACGGGCAGCCGTCCTGGCCGCCCACTGGCCGAGGCCCGCTGCGGGGAGCTGGGCGGTTGTCCCGGCGGCCCGCCGGTCATGGCGCGCTGCGGAGGGCTGGGCGGTCGTCTCCGCCGGCCGCTGGCTTCGACCCGCCACCAGAATTCGGGCCCCCGCTCCGCCCGCCCACCGACCCCGCCCCGCCACCGGAGTGCGCCCGACTGCCAGCGCGTCGACCGTCCGCAACCGCCCGGCCCGCCAGGCGCTGGCGCACGCGGTGCCGGCGACGATGCCCAACACCCCGCCGATCACCGCGACATCGACCCACATCTCGATGCCGAGTCCGGCCGTGCCGTAGGCGTCCGCGGTGTCGGAGAGGACGGGTGTCGCGAGGAGATGGCCGGCGACCGTGCCGAGGGCCGCGCCCACCGCGGCAGGGATCAGGGCCTGGCCGGCGCAGGCCCGGACGATCTGTCCGGGTGTGCAGCCGACGGCCTTGAGGACACCGATCCGGCGTGTTCCCGTGGCCACCGCGCCCGCGACGACATTGCCCACGATCAGTACCGACATGACGAGCCCCAGTACGCCGAAGGCGACCAGGAACGGTACAAAGAGTGCCGTGTCACGGGTGGAGATCTTCTTCACGCCCAGCCAGGACTGGGCGCCGGTCAGCGACTTCGCGGGCAGCGTGGCAGTCAACGTGGCGCGGTCGTGCGCCAGTTGGGCGGAGGTGCGGGCGTGTGCGAAGCGGTACAGCATCTGGTAGCCGCCGACCCGGCCGGACGGTGTCAACTTCACGATCTGTGACGGCAGTACCCAGGCGTCGGCGGTACGGCTGACCGAGCGGGCGACACCGACCACGGTCAGGGTCGGGCTGCCTGGCAGATCGGGGAAGTCCAGCGTCTGGCCGAGCCGTACCTCGGGCCCGGTGTCCGCCGATACGACGATCTCGCCGGGCTTCTCGACCCAACGGCCCCTGAGGACCGCCACCTTGTCGACCTCACCGCCCGATGTCGCCCGGCCCGCCAGCGCGAGTGGGGCGCCGTCGTGCCCGCCGAAGCCCGGCGTGACGGTCGCGGTCGGGAACGGGCCGGCCGCCGCCGTGACCCCCGACGCCCGCGCGGAGACGGCGAGTTGGGCGGCCGTGGCCCTGCTCGCGTCGAACTGCGCGGTCAACTGCGCCCCGTTCTGCCGCTCGAAGGCCTTCTCGAACGGCGCCTCGGACGACACGAGCAGCGCACCGCCGAGCACGGCCGCCGCCACGGCCAGCGACGTGGCCAGCCCGATCACCAGCGTCTGCACCCGGCGCCGCGCCATGCCCGAGCCGATCACCCGCCCCAGCACACTCATCGGACCGACCCCGGCTCCGTAGCGGCGCCGGACGTGCCGGCGGGAACGGGTCCGCCGTCCTCCGTGCTCGTGTCGGACGTGATGCGGCCGTCGGTGAGCCGGACGGTGCGCCGGGTGCAGGACTCGGCCAGCGCCAGGTCGTGCGTGACCACGAGGATCGTCTGACCGTCGGCGTTCAACTCCCGCAGCAGGCGGCTTACTTCCTCCCCGGACGCGGAGTCCAGCGCACCGGTCGGTTCGTCGGCCAGGAGCAGTGCGGGACGGTTCATCAACGCCCGTGCCACCGCGACGCGTTGACGCTCACCACCGGACAACCGGCCGGGGAACGCCCCGGCGTGCCGGGCGATGCCGAGCGACTCCAGCAACTCGGCCGCCCTGCTCAGCGATTCGCGCCGCCCGAGGCCCGTCAGCCGGGCGGGCAGGGCCACGTTGTCGGCGACCGACAGCTCGTCCAGCAGATTGAAGAACTGGAACACCATCCCGATCCGCGCCCGCCGGTAACGGGCCGCCCCGGCCTCGCCCAGCCGGTCGACACGCACACCGTCCACCGTGACCGTCCCGGAGTCGGGCCGGTCCAGACCGGCGACGAGATTCAGCAGCGTCGACTTGCCGCTGCCCGAAGGCCCGAGAACCGCGACGGCCTCACCGGCCCGCACACTCAGTGACGCGTCCTCCAGCGCGGGCGGCCCGCTGCCGTAGCGGCGGCTCACATCGAGGAGTTCGATGAGCGGTGTCGTCATGGTGGCCTTCTCCAGGGTGAGTCGCTCGGTTCGGACGCCACCGACGCTAGGAACACCACCGGCGGGGGCGCGCCGGTCGCCCGGGGTAATTGCCGTACCGCGCTGGGCCGATGGCCCCGGATCTCATCCCCGAGAGGTAGCCGACGGATGTAGTCGGCCCGTCCGTCGGAGGGATTCCGGGCGGTGCCGGCACCCGGGACAATGGGCCGGTGACGGTGGGAGAGGAAGTTCCGGCCCGGCTGCGCCGGGCGGCTCGGGCGCTGCTGCGTCCCGGCGGCCTGCTGCCGCGCCCCACGGGGCAACAGCGGCTCGTCGACGCCGCGTTGGCGCTCGTCCTCACCTTCGTGGCGATGCAGTACGCGTGGGGCGACGGCTACGACGAGGCGCACCGCCACCGTATGACCGACCTGGTGCTCGTCGTGTTCCTGGCCTCGGCCGCGCTGGCGTGGCGGCGCCGCTACCCGCTCGCCGTGCTGTGGATCGTGACGGTCGCGATGGCACTGACCCCGGACGACGTGGCCCGCCTCACCTTCTACTCCTGCGTCATCGCCGCCTACAGCGCGGCGGCCTACAGTCCCCACCGGCTGCCCACGCTGGCGAGTCTCACCGTGACGATCGTCCTCATCAGCAGGTCGGGCGCCACGGGTCCGCACAACCCGTACGCCTACGTCGCACCCACCGTGCCCACCCAGTACGTCGCCCTCTTCATCTCGGCGCCGCTCGTCGTGGCCGCCATCGGCCTCAGGACCTGGAAACTGCGGGCGGCCGAGACCCACACCCGGCTGACGGCGGTGGAGAACGCCAGGACCGAGGAGCTCCACCGGGCCGTGGAGCACGAACGCGCGCGTATCGCCCGGGAGTTGCACGACGTCGTCACCCACAACGTCAGCGTGATGGTCATCCAGGCCGGCGCCGCCCGCAAGATCATGGACAAGTCCCCCGACCGGGCGCGCGAGGCACTGCTCGCGGTCGAGGCGGGCGGCCGGGCGGCGATGGGGGAGCTGCGCGATGTGATGGGCCTGCTCACGATGGACCTGCGCACCGAGACGGACGCGGGTGCAGAGCCGGAGAGCCTCGCCCCGCAACCGGGCCTGGACCGGCTGGACGCGCTGGTCGGCCGGATACGCGGCGCCGGAGTGCCGGTCGAACTGACCGTCTCCGGAACCCCGCGCCCCCTGTCCCCGGGCGTCGAACTGGCCGCCTACCGCGTGGTCCAGGAGGCCCTGACCAACACCGTGAAGCACGCCTGTGGAGCCGACGCGAGGGTCCAGGTGTCGTACGGCGAGGACGAACTCCACGTCGAGGTCACGGACACCGGCGGCAGACCCGGCCCCGCCGCGGCCACCGGCAACGGCCGCGGACTGATCGGCCTGCGCGAACGCCTCGCCGTCTACGGCGGCACCCTGCGCACCGGCCCCCGCCTCCTCGGCGGCTACCGCGTACAGGCCCGGATCCCGCTGCATCCCCTGGGGGACCTGTGAACGGCCCACCGCGCGTCGTGGTCGCGGACGACCAGGCTCTCGTACGCACCGGCTTCCGGCTGATCCTCGACGCCGACGGGATCGAGGTCGTCGCCGAGGCGACCGACGGCGCCGAAGCCGTCGAGGCGGTCCGGCGCACCCGGCCCGACGTGGTGCTGATGGACATCCGGATGCCCGACATGGACGGCCTGGAGGCGACCCGGCGCATTCTCGGCGGCGCTGCGGACGCACCGCGCGTGGTCATGCTCACCACGTTCGACCTCGACCACTACGTCTACGCGGCGCTCGCCGCCGGAGCCAGCGGCTTCCTCCTCAAGGACGTCACGCCGGAACACCTTGTGGCCGCCGTCCGCACGGTCCGGGCCGGCGACGCGCTGCTCGCCCCCGCCATCACCCGCCGCCTGGTCGAGCGATTCGCCCGCCGTAGTGCGGAACGACCGTCCCTGCACCGAGACTTGGCCGCCCTCACACCCCGCGAACTGGACGTCCTGCGCCTCCTCGCCCAGGGCCTGAGCAACGCCGAACTGGCCACCGGACTCCACCTGTCCGAGGCCACGGTGAAGACCCACGTCTCCCACATCCTCGGCAAACTCACCCTCCGCGACCGCGCCCAGGCAGTCGTCGTCGCATACGAGACGGGCCTCGTCAGCCCCGGGTCGTACGACACGGGCGAGGGCACGGAGGCGCGCCGGGCGTAGGCCCTGTCACCGCGCGTCGCGGAGCCCAAGAAGGTACCTGGCGGTCAGAGCGACGGCGCGGTCCCCGTCCCGCGCCAGTTCCACGAGGGCGCGTGAGGCCGTCGGCCCCGGAATGTCCGCGAGTGCCTGGGTCAGCCGCCCGCGTGCGGGTGCCCCGGTGGTGTCGTCGGCGAGGCGGTCGACGAGCCTGGTCGCGATCCGGTCCGCTGTCGCGGTGTCGCTCGCCAGCACGCTCAGCGCATCGGCCGCGTCGGTGTCGTTCCTTCCCGCCACGACCATGTCGACGAGCGCCGGGACCGCGTCGGCCACACCACGTGCGCCGAGCGCCAGGGCCGCGTGCCCGCGGACCACCGCGTCGGCGCTCGCGAGGGCGTCCCGCAGCTGCGCGGCGGCCACGTCGCCGGGCAGCTCGACAAGGGCTTGAACGGCACGTTCCCGCACCGCGGCCATTGGCGAGGAGAGGCCCTCCGCCAACAGAACCCGGACTCCGTCGTCCTCCGACCGCGCGAGGGCCCAGCGCAGGGCCCCCGCGACGTTCGGCTCCGTCTCGCCGAGTGCCGCCTCGACCAGCGCCTCCACCGGCACCTCGTCGCCGGAGGAGAGGACCGCGCGCTGACGCGCGTCGGCGCTCTTCGAGCCCAGCGCCTGGAGGAGCGCGACGATCTGGAGCACGTCCTCCCAGCCGCCGGGGTCCGCGGCACGGATCCGGCCGAGCCGCGTGAGCAGTTCGGTCTCGGCCGCGATACGGTCGCGCGTCTGCCGGACGAGGTCGCCGACGAGCGCGGAGGGCGTGAAGCCGGGGTCGTCGAGCGCCCGCCCGATGTCCCGCAGCGACAGGCCCAGCGACCGTAGGCTCTCGATGTGGAAGATCCGCCGGATGTCGTCCGCGGAGTACTCCCGATAGCCGGATCCCGTACGACCCGAAGGCCGCACCAGGCCGAGCGATTCGTAGTGCCGGAGCATGCGGGCACTGACCCCGGACCGTCGCGACACCTCACCGATCAGCACGGTTCTCATCGTCCGTCCTGGGCGCCCCGGTGAGGGCCACGACGCGCTTGGCCTCCTCGACCGCCGACTCGAACCCGGCGTCCGGGTCGCGCAGCAGCAGTTGTGTCGCGAGCGCGTGCGCCCGCACACGCGGGTCGGGGACCGTCGTCGCAGCGTCCAGAGCCGGCACGATCACCTCACCCAGCGCGACCAGCGCCTGGCTCAGACTCAGCTGCGTCTCCCGCTCACCGCGCCCGAGTTGGGTCGCCAGCACCGTGGCCAACGCGGACTCCTCGCCGCCCGGCACCAGCACTGCCGCGGCCCGCCAGGCACTCCTCGCCACCTCGTCGTCGGCGTCGGAGAGCAGCTCCCGGGTGATCGCCGGCCACGCCTGCCGGTCCCCGATCTTGGACAGCGTGTGCAGCGCCTGACCGCGCGCCTGCGCACGCTCCGAGCGCACTTCGCGGAACAGCGCGGGGAGCGTCAGGGGCACCGGATGACGGGTGAGCGCCCAGGTCAGCATGTCGCGAACGAAGAACTCGGGCTCGACCGCGCACCGCTCGACCAGCTTGCCGACGAAGCACGGGTCAGGCACCGTCCCGACCGCCAGCGCCGCCCGCAGCCGCACGGACGAACTCGTGTCCTCCAGCGCCTTCAGCGCCCGTACGGCATCCGTGTCCTGCCTCGCCATGGTCATCGGGACCACCTCCTCGGCCAGCAGTGAAGACCCTGCCACCGTGTCAAGGTCAAACGGCCTCCGTGCCTCGACGCTGGACCGCGGCCACGGCGGCAGGTGGGTCAGCGGTCGGTGGACAGGGCGAGGAGGTCGGCGAACAGGCCTCCTCCGGCGGCGAGTTGGTCGTAGGGGCCCTGTTCGGTGATTCGGCCGTGGTCCAGGACGAGGATTCGGTCGGCGATCTTGGTGTTGACGAGTTGGTGGGTCACCACGATCGTGATGCAGTCGCCGGAGAGTGCCTTGATCTTTCCGAGGATGGTGTGTTCGCCTCGGGCGTCCATCTCCGAGGTCGGCTCGTCCAGGATGAGGAGTCCTGCCCTGCGGTAGAGGGCGCGTGCGCAGGCCAGGCGCTGCCACTGGCCGCCGGAGAACTCGCTGCCGCCCCAGACGTCCCGGGCCAGCAACGTGTCCAGTCCGGACGGGAGTTGGTGGACGGCCTCGGTCAGGCCGACCGCGTCGATCGCCTCCCGGACCAGGGCGTCGCCGTCCTCGCGGGGCTGGCCGAGGGTGACGTTGTCCCGTACCGACAGCGGCCACTGCGCGAAGGACTGCGGCACCAGACCGGACCGGACCCACAGGCTGTCGGGGTCGAGGCGGGTGACGTCCTCGCCGTTCCAGGAGACCGTGCCCTTGTCGGCCAGGAAGATGCCGGCGAGCAGCCGGACCAGGGTGGACTTCCCGGACCCGTTCTCACCGACAAGGGCGAGGATCTCGCCCCGGCGCACGGTCAGCGACACTCCGGCGACAGCCGGGGTCTCCTTGCCCGGATACCGGTACGAGGCCTCCTCGACCCGGATCTCCGTGATCGGCCCGGTCACCGTCGACTTGCCGCGCTTGGGGGCGTGTTGGTCGGCGTAGTCGAGGAAGGAGTCCATGTCGGCGAGGTAGAGCGAGGTGTGGAACATGGCCGCGCCGTAGACGACGACCTGGGAGAGCGCGCCGAGGGTGGTCTGGACGGCGACGACCGCGGTCCCGGCGATGGCCGGCTCGATCCTCCCGGTGCTCACCAGCCACGCCAGCGCCGCCCAGGTCGCGACGAGGAAGATCCCGCCGATCGCCGAGCTGGACAGCACGATCCTCAGCATCCGCGGAGCGGCGGTCAGCGTGCGCGCGTCGATGCGTTCGGAGATCGTCCGGTACCAGAAGTTGAGATAGCCGGTCATCGTGTTGGCGCGGATCTCGTCGGTGAACTTCGCGCTGGTGGCCCAACCCCGCAGGTTCTGGCGGACGTTGCGGTCGCCGACGTTTGCGTAGTGCGTCTCGTAGGTGACCCGGGCGTGCAGCACGGCGCCGACGCCGGCCGGGACCACGGCGAGCAGCAGCAGGGGCAGCAGGAGCGGGTGCAGAACCGTCAGCACCCCGCTCGCGGTGACCATCCGGATGACGGCGGCGGTGAGGCGGGTGGCGTCCTGGACCATGACGTGGCTGCGGACCACACCCATCTCCGCGGCCTCCTGCCGGTCCGCGCACCCGTCCTCGGCGCGCGCGGCGGCCTCGATCCGGCACACCGCCGCCACCAGCGAACTGTCCGCCTCCGTGGTCAGCACCGGTGTGATCCGGCCGTCGGCGTACGACGACAGCGCGGTCGCCGTCCTGCCGATGACCGCGGCCACGGTGATGACGAGGAGGGCGGGCAGCGCCTGGTGCAGGCGGTCGGGCACCGGGCCGGTGCCAAAGACCGCGCGCATCGCGTGCGCGGTGGCCGTCAGCTGGACCGCGGCACCGGCGCCGACCGCCAACTGGCAGCCGACGAGCAGCAGTACGGCCCGCCGGTCGATCGCCCAGGCCATCCGCGCGGTCCGCGACAGCACCGACGGCAGCCGCCGCACCATCGCCGCGAACGCGGCCTCCTCCAAGGGGTTCTTGCTGTATTTGCCGCCATAGCGCAGCTCGGCGGGCGGCGGCGGAGCGACCCGCCCCGCCCCCACGGGCCCGGTCGGCCGGGACGCGGCGCTCACCGAGCCTCCGCCCGTACCTCGGCCGGACGGGACGGCGTTCGGGTCGGGCCTCACGCGCCCACCTCGCTCTTGAGCCGGTCCAGTACCGTGCGGGCCGCCGCCCGGTCTCCGTACGTCGAACCTTCCGCGAGCGACCGCACCGCGTGCAGCCCCGTCAGACAGCGCAGGGCCTGCTGCTCCTCGGCGCCCAGCGCGCGGCCGTAACCGTCGAAGAACGCGCCGCGCACGAGCGGCCGTTCGGCCCACGGACCGTAGGCGAGGTGGACGAAGTCGACCACGACCGGGGCGAAACGCGCGCGGTCGAAGTCCTGGAGCGCCGGCCGCGCGACACCGGACCAACGGAGGCCGGCTTCGATGCCGCCACCGTGGACGAAGCCCAGGGGCAGCCGGTCCAGGACACGCAGACGGTCGGCGAGCGCGATGACGAACTGCCGTTCCGCCGGCGACAGTTGGTCACCGGCCGCGTCGGCATGGCGTGCGGCCGCGTCGGCGAGACGGGACAGGAACGCGGATGCCTCGTGGCGCGCCGTGGGGGTGGGGCGTCCGGCCTGGTGCAGTTCGGCGACGAGCGTTCCGGCCCGCCAGTGGACCGTTTGAAGCGCGGTCTCCGACAGCCGCGCCTGCGACAGGGGTGTGCCGGGCAGGGCGGTCAGGATCATGGCCAGGTGCCGGGCCGAAGTGGCCACCAGGCGTGGCGCGTTGCCGGGGCCGAGGGCGGGCACGGCGTGCCGGTAGGCGAACGTCTCCCGGGTGAACGCCCCCGGCGACGGCGCGGTCTTGAGATGGAAACGGGCGTTGTCCGACCCGCGGACCACATGCCACACGGCCGCGGGCGACGAGCCGGGCGGGAGGCGGCGTACGGCGGTGATCGGGCCCAGGGTCTTCTCGGCCCACGAACGGAGCGGGGACGCAAGGGAGTTCGGGTCGGTCATGCCCCCCACCTCGGTGTCGGGCGTGACGTATCCGAGAGGGGCGACACGGCGGCACCGGCACCGGCACCGAACGTCGTACGGGGACCGGCAGCCGCCCGAGTCGCCTCGGGCCGTCCGGGGACGGGATGGGCGCAGACAACGGGGTTGGGGTTGGGGTTCATGGTTCCTCCAGCGGTCGGTCAGGTGGGCGAACGAAGCGTGGACCGGTGCCGGTGTGTAGGGCGGCCACCGGAACGCATCACCAACAGGGCGGCGTACAGGCCGGGTTGGGGACGACTGATGATGACCGGGACAACGCGCCCGCCGCTGGTTTCGAACACGCGTGTTTGAGTCGCTTCCGCGCCGCGTGATTGCGGGGTGCCTCGGTCGGCCGCCCCTGAATTGCGGGGCGAGCGGGGGTACCGGTCGTGGCCGAATCGCCGTGGGCGACGGCCGGAGGACGAGCCGATCTGGACGGCGCTGCGGCACGCCCTGGAGCCCGCCGTTCGGCAGGGCAAGGACAGTGGCGCCGCGCTTCGGACGGCCCGGGCGATCGTCCGGTCGCCGTCGGTGCGCAGTCGCTGCCAGGAGCGCTGTCTATAGCTGCGGGAGCTGCTGCGCCCCGAGGTGGTCCGCCGGACCGGCGCGACGGCCGACCCGGGCGGGTCCGCTCTCATCGCCGGCGCCCTCGGCTGCCTCGACGCGGCCATCGAGACCTGGGTCGAGCGCGACGGCACGGTGCCGCTGCCGCGGCTTCTCGACCAGGCCATGGGCGCGGTCCACCCGCTCGCCCCGTAGCCCCGCCCCCCCCGGGCCCCATTCTGCCGCGCGCCCCGATACCCGGGGCTCCCGAGTGCTGCCCGCCCCCGCCCCGACGTGCTCGATCAGCGGTAACAACCCGGAAACCTGGACCTTGCAAGTTGCGTTGCTCGCAACCTGGTGCGTATGGCGATACCCGTATTAGCATGCCTCGCGTATCTACGGCGCGAGCGAGACGAGAGATCATGGCTCCCCTGCAATACGACTTCGTCATCGTCGGCGGTGGATCCGCCGGCAGCGCACTGGCGAACCGGCTCTCCGCGGACCCGGGCAACAAGGTGCTCGTCCTGGAGGCGGGCCGGCCCGACTACCCGTGGGACGTCTTCATCCACATGCCCGCCGCGCTGACCTATCCGATCGGCAGCCGGTTCTACGACTGGAAGTACGAGTCGGAACCCGAACCGCACATGGGCGACCGGCGCGTCTACCACGCGCGCGGCAAGGTGCTGGGCGGTTCCAGCAGCATCAACGGCATGATCTTCCAGCGCGGCAACCCCATGGACTACGAGCGCTGGGCCGCCGACGCCGGTATGGAGAGCTGGGACTACGCGCACTGTCTGCCGTACTTCAAGCGGATGGAGAACTGCCTCGCGGCCGAGCCCGAAGACGAGTTCCGCGGCCACGACGGCCCGCTCGTCCTCGAACGGGGCCCCGCCGCCAACCCGTTGTTCGGCGCCTTCCTCAACGCCGTTCAGGAAGCGGGCTATCCGCGCACCGACGACGTCAACGGCTACCAGCAGGAGGGCTTCGCGCCCTTCGACCGCAACGTCAGCCGGGGCCGACGGCTCTCCGCCTCGAAGGCCTACCTGAAGCCGATCCGTAAGCGGCCCAACCTCACCGTCACCACCCGCGCGATGGTCAACCGCGTCCTCTTCGAGGGCAAGAAGGCCGTCGGCGTCGAGTACAGGCACCGCGGCAAGATCCACCAGGTGCACGCCCGCGAGGTCATCCTCTGCGGCGGCGCCATCAACTCCCCGCAGCTGCTTCAGCTTTCGGGCGTCGGCAACGCGGAGGAGCTGAGCGCGCTCGGCATCGACGTCGTCCACGACCTGCCGGGCGTCGGCGAGAACATGCAGGACCACCTGGAGGTGTACATCCAGTACGCCTGCAAGCAACCCGTCTCCATGCAGCCGTACATGGCGAAGTGGCGCGCCCCCTTCATCGGCCTCCAGTGGCTCTTCCGCAAGGGCCCGGCCGCCACGAACCACTTCGAGGCCGGCGGCTTCGCCCGCAGCAACGAGGACGTCGACTACCCCAACCTGATGTTCCACTTCCTGCCGATCGCGGTCCGCTACGACGGTTCCTCGCCGGCCGGCGGCCACGGCTACCAGGTGCACGTCGGGCCCATGTACTCCGACGCCATCGGCTCGGTGAAGATCAAGAGCAAGGACCCGCTGGAGCACCCGGCGCTGCGCTTCAACTACCTGTCCACGGAACAGGACCGGCGCGAGTGGGTCGAGTCGATCCGGGTCGCCCGCAAGCTCCTCAACCAGCCCGCGCTGGCCCCGTACAACGACGGGGAGATCTCGCCGGGCCCGTCCGTCGAGACCGACGAGGAGATCCTCGCCTGGGTCGCCAAGGAGGGCGAGACCGCACTGCACCCCTCCTGCACCTGCAAGATGGGCACCGACGAGATGTCCGTCGTGGACCCGACCAGCATGAGGGTGCACGGAGTCGAGGGACTGCGGGTCGTCGACGCGTCGGTGATGCCGTACGTCACCAACGGCAACATCTATGCGCCCGTCATGATGATCGCCGAGAAGGCGGCCGACCTGATCCTGGGGAAGGAGCCGCTGGCTCCCTCCAAGGCCGTGTACTACCGCCATCGGGACGCCCAGAAGCAGGCCGGGTAGGCCGGGTTGGGCGGCGACGGTCTCAAGGCGCTGCTGTCGAGCGTCCGTTACGAGGTGCTGCCCGCGAAGGCGACCGAGGAGAGGGTCCTCGCCCATGTACCGCGCGATGTCGTCGTCACCGTGACGGCGTCGCCGGTCAAGGGCCTGGAGCCGACCCTCGACCTCGTCGGACGGCTCGCGGCACACGGCTACCGCGTGGTCCCGCACGTCCCCGCGCGCCTGCTGCGCGACGACGCGCACCTCAAGGATGTCGTCGACCGGCTGCGACAGGCCGGTGTCGACGACGTGTTCGTCCCGGCCGGCGACGCCGATCCGCCGGCCGGGGGCTACGACGGGGCGCTGCCGGTGCTGCGCAGGCTCGGTGAGCTGGGCGGACCGTTCGCCCGCGTCGGCATCACCGGGTATCCCGAGAGCCACCCCCTCATCCACGACGACCTCACCATCCAGGCCATGTGGGACAAGCGCGCGCACGCCACGTACATCGTGAGCAACCTGTGCTTCGACGCGCGCGTCCTGGGGGAGTGGGTCGGCCGGATCCGGCGCCGTGACGTCACCCTGCCCCTGTATGTGGGCGTCGCGGGACCGGTCCAGCGCGCGAAGCTGCTGGCCATGGCGACGAAGATCGGGGTGGGGGAGTCGACGCGCTTCCTCACGAAGCACGCGTCCTGGTTCCTGCGGTTCGCGGCGCCCGGTGGTTACTCGCCGGACCGGCTGCTGGCGCGCGGCGCGGAGGCGCTGACCGCCCCCGCGGCGGGGGTGGCGGGGCTGCACGTCTTCACGTTCAACCAGCTCGCGGAAACCGAGCGCTGGCGTCGCGCGACGCTGGACCGGCTGGGTGGCTAGCCCAGCCGGGCCCGTATACGACCCTCGCTCACCGGAACACCACCGTCCGATTCCCGTCCACCATCACCCTGCTCTCGCTGTGCCACTTCACCGCGTGCGCCAGCACCTGCGCCTCTACGTCCCGCCCGACCGTCACCAGCTCCTCCGCGTCGAGCGAGTGGTCGACGCGGACCACGTCCTGGTCGATGATCTGGCCCTCGTCCAGTTCCGGCGTGACGTAGTGCGCGGTCGCGCCCACGAGCTTCACCCCTCGGTCGTACGCCTGCTGGTAGGGGCGGGCGCCCTTGAAACTGGGGAGGAAGGAGTGGTGGATGTTGATGGCGCGACCCTCCAGCTCCTTGCACAGGTCGTCGGAGAGCACCTGCATGTAGCGGGCCAGCACCACCAGGTCGATGTCCAGGTCGCGTACCAGCTCCAGGAGGCGCGCCTCGGCCTCGGCCTTCGTGTCCCTCGTGACCGGGATGTGGTGGAAGGGAATGCCGTACGTGTCCGCGAGGCCCTCGAAGTCCCGGTGGTTGGAGACGATCGCCGGGATCTCGATGTTGAGGGCGCCGGTGCGCTTGCGGAAGAGCAGGTCGTTCAGGCAGTGGCCGAATTTGGACACCATGATCAGGGTCCGGGTCGGCGTCGAGGCGTCCCGCAGGGTCCAGGAGATGCGATACGCCTCGGCGACCGGACCGAATCGGTAACGCAGTGTTTTCAGGTCGGCGTTTGGATCGGAAACGTCGAAGTGGACCCTCATGAAGAAGCGGCCCTTGAGCCGATCATCGAATTGCCGGCTCTCCAGGATGTTGCCGGAGTTCCGGACGAGGAAGCCGCTCACGGCGTGGACCAGTCCGGTGGTGTCCGGGCACGAGAGGGTGAGGACGAATTCGCGGCCAGGGTGCGGTCGAGGGGACATGAACGGCCTCCGTTGGTGCGTGTTGCGCAACATGGTGAGCGATACGCAACATGGTTGGGCCGGGCGCCGCTCGCGGTCAAGAGGTGGCCGGGCAATGGGCCGCATGGCGAAATCGTCATCTGCCAACCCCTTGACGTATGTCTGCACATTCGCCAGGGTGTTCCACCACAAGCAATACGGTGCACAATGCGCAACGGAATTCGCTCGAAGGGCTCCACACGTGGCAGACCTGTATGTGGACGGAGAATGGCGCGACGCGGTGGCCGGCGGTCACCGTGAGATCCGCTGTCCCGCCGACGGCACGCTCACCGCGACCGTGTCCGAGGGAACACGTCCCGACACCGAGGCCGCGATAGCCGCCGCCCGCCGCGCCTTCGACGAGGGCCCCTGGCCGCGCACCCCCGAGCGGGAACGCGCCGCCCTGCTGCTGCGCACCGCCGACATCCTCGAACGCGACGCCAAGGAGTTCGCCCGCGCCGAGTCGCTGGACTCCGGCAAGCGGCTGGTGGAGAGCGAGTACGACATCGCCGACGTCGTCTCCTGCTTTCGCTACTACGGCGGGATCGGCGGCACCGACGCCGGACGGGTCATCGACACCGGACGCGACGACGCCGTGAGCCGGGTCGTCTATGAGCCCGTCGGGGTGTGCGGACTCATCACCCCCTGGAACTACCCGCTGCTGCAAGCCAGTTGGAAGGTCGCCCCGGCGCTCCTCGCGGGCAACACGATCGTCCTCAAGCCCAGTGAGCTCACCCCCTCCACCTCCATCCTGCTGATGAAGGCGCTGGAGGAGGCCGGGCTGCCGGCCGGGGCCGCCAACCTCGTCCTCGGCACCGGGCCCGAGGTGGGGGCGCCGCTCTCCGAGGACCCGGCCGTCGACATGGTCTCCTTCACCGGGGGCCTGGAGACCGGCAAACGCATCATGGCCACCGCCGCCGCGACCGTGAAGAAGGTCGCGCTGGAGCTGGGCGGCAAGAACCCCAACGTCGTCTTCGCCGACGCCGACTTCGAGACGGCCGTGGACTTCGCGCTCACGGCCGTCTTCCTGCACTCGGGCCAAGTCTGCTCGGCCGGCGCCCGGTTGATCGTCGAGGACTCGCTGCACGACCGCTTCGTGGACGAAGTGGTGCGCCGCGCCCGGCAGATCAGGCTCGGCGGCCCCTTCGACCCCGAGGCCGAGACCGGCGCGCTGATCTCCGCCCAGCACCGCGACAAGGTCGAGGCGTACGTCGCGGCCGGCATCGCCGAGGGTGCCGTACTGCGCTGCGGTGGTGAACGGCCGACCGAACCCGCCCTCGCCGACGGGCACTTCTACCCGCCGACCGTGCTCGACGGCTGCACGCAGGACATGCGGGTGGTGCACGAGGAGTCCTTTGGACCGGTCCTGACCGTCGAGCGCTTCACCGACGAGGACGACGCCGTACGCATCGCCAACGACACCGAGTACGGACTCGCCGGCGCCGTCTGGACCCAGGACGCGGGCAAGGCCCAGCGGGTCGCCCGGCGGCTGCGGCACGGCACGGTGTGGATCAACGACTACCACCCCTATGTGCCGCAGGCGGAATGGGGTGGCTTCGGACACTCGGGCGTAGGCCGGGAGTTGGGACCGACCGGCCTGAACGAGTACCGAGAGCCCAAGCACATCTGGCAGAACATCCAACCCCGGCCGCAGCACTGGTTCCGCGGCTGAACGCCGAAAAGAGGTCGATCGTGACCCCAGCACAGACCGAGGTGCCGCAGCGGCGCGGCACGCCCCAGGACTCGGGCCCCACCCCGGTCATCTCCGTGCGCAAGCTGTGGAAGGTGTTCGGGCCGAAGGCGGACCAGGTACCCGACTCAGAGGAACTGTGCGGGTTGACCCGCCGTGAGCTGATGGACCGCACCGGCTGCACCGCCGCCGTACGCGATGTGAACTTCGAGGTCTCGCCCGGCGAGGTCTTCGTCGTCATGGGCCTGTCCGGCTCCGGGAAGTCCACCCTGGTGCGATGTCTGACCCGGCTGATCGAACCCACCGCGGGGGAGATCGTCTTCGAGGGCGAGGACATCCGGGACGCGGACGCCAAGCGGCTGCGCGAGCTGCGGCGCCGTAAGTTCTCCATGGTCTTCCAGCACTTCGGCCTGCTGCCGCACCGCAGGGTCGTCGACAACGTGTCGTTCGGCCTGGAGATCCGCGGTATGAGCAAGGCCGAGCGCACCAAACGGGCCCTGGAAGTCGTGGAGTTGGTGGGGCTCTCCGGGTACGAGAACTCCTACCCCGACCAGCTCTCCGGCGGTATGCAGCAACGCGTCGGTCTCGCACGGGCGTTGGCCGGCGACCCGGACGTCCTCCTCTTCGACGAACCGTTCTCCGCGCTCGACCCGCTGATCCGCCGTGACATGCAGAACGAGGTCATCCGGCTGCACCACGAGGTCGGCAAGACCATGGTGTTCATCACCCACGACCTCTCCGAGGCCCTCAAGTTGGGCGACCGCATCCTCATCATGCGCGACGGCAAGATGGTGCAGTGCGGGACGGGCGACGAGTTGGTCGGCGCGCCCGCAGACGACTACGTACGCGAGTTCGTGAAGGACGTACCGCGCGGGGACGTCCTCACCCTGCGCTGGATCATGCGCCCGGCCGTGGACGAAGACCCCCTGGACGGACCGGAGTTGGGCCCCGACGTCGTCGTACGCGAGGCCACCCGTGCCGTCCTCGCGGCCGACAGGCCGGTCAAGGTCGTCGAGAACGGCAAACTGCTCGGCATCGTCGGCGACGAGGAGATCCTCGCGATCGTCGCCGGACGGGAAGGCGACGCCTGATGACCGTCGCCGTGGAGAAACCGGAGCCCGCAGCCCAAGTCGCGGACGCCGTACCGGACTTGAAGGGCCCGCGCCGCAAGGTGACCCGGTCCATGATGGTCGGCGCGATCCTCGTCGTGTGGCTGGTGCTGTTCGCCGTGCTGCGCGGGAAGCAGACGCTGACGCTCGCGGCGGCCGATCTCACCGGGCTGCACCGGTGGTTCAACGACCTGAACGACTCGGTCGGCGCCAACCGCAACTCCAACCCGCTCTTCCTCTACTTCTTCAACGAGATCCGCCTGGTCATCGACAACCTGGTGACCTTCGTCCAGGACCTGATCTCCCAGCCGAGCGGCGACCGGCCGGTCCCGCAGATCGGCTGGCTCGGAGTCGTCGGCATCACCGGCTTCGTGTCCTGGGCCGTCGGCAACTGGCGGGTCGCGCTCCTCGCCATGGCCGGCTTCGCCTTCTTCGGGCTCCAGGGCCTGTGGCAGGAAAGCATGGACACCCTGGCGCTCACCCTCTCCGCCGTGCTCGTGGCGCTGGTGTTCGCGATCCCGCTGGGAGTGTGGGCGGGGCTGTCCGACCGGTTCAACCGGATCATCACGCCCTTCCTCGACTTCATGCAGACGATGCCGACCTTCGTCTACCTCGCCCCCCTCACCCTGATCTTCCTCATCGGCCCGGCCTCCGCCGTGATCGCCACGGTGATCTACGCGGCGCCGCCCGCGATCCGCATCACCGCGCACGGCATCCGCAACGTGCCCGAGACGACCGTGGAAGCGGCCGACTCGATGGGCTCGACCCGTTGGCAGTCGCTGCTCAAGGTGCTGCTGCCGATGGCCAAGCGGACCGTGGTGATGGGCGTCAACCAGACCATCATGGCCGCCCTCGCGATGGTGACCATCGCGGCCCTGATCGACGCGCCCGGCCTCGGCAAGACCGTCATGCAGGCCCTGGAATCGCTCGACGTCGGTACGGCGTTCAACGCCGGTCTGGCCATCGTGATCATGGCCATCGTCCTCGACCGGGTTACGACCGCGTCGAGCACGCGCACGGAGGAGGCTCGCAACTCCACCGGCCGGTTCCTGAAGTTGCGCCGGCCGCTGCTCGGGGCGGGCGCGGTGGGCGTCTTGGTGCTCGTGTACCTCTCGCACACCTACCTGTGGGCGGCGCAGTTCCCGGGCCGGGGCACCGCCGGCACTCACATCGCGAGCGCGGCGGACAGCGTGACGACCTGGGCGCAGGACAACCTCTCGGGCATCACGAACGGCTTTCGCGACGTGCTCACCAACGGCTTGCTCAACCCGTTCCAGTCGTTGCTCACCGACTCCCCGTGGTGGCTCGTCGGGGCGGCCCTGATCGGGATCGGTGTGGTGCTCGGCGGCTGGCGCGCCGGGATCACCACGGCTGTGTGTGTGGGCCTCCTGGTGGGCACGGGCGTGTGGTCGGACAGCATGACGACGCTCGCCTCGACCGTTGTGGCGACGGTGCTGGTGATGGTGTTCGGCATCACCTTCGGCGTGTGGATGGGGCGCAGCACGCTGGTGGACCGGCTGCTGCGGCCCACTCTGGACGCTGCGCAGGTCATGCCGCCGTTCGTCTATCTTGTGCCGTTCCTCGCGCTGTTCGGCCCGACCCGCTTCACGGCCATCGTCGCCGCGGTTGTCTACGCGGCGCCGGTCGCCATGAAGATCATCGCGGACGGGGTGCGGGATGTGTCCGAGACCACCGTCGAAGCGGCCACCGCTGCCGGGTGCAACACCTGGCAGATCATCACCAAGGTTCAACTCCCGATGGCACGCAGCGCCCTGACTCTTGCGACCAACCAGGGCCTGATCTACGTGCTGTCGATGGTTGTTGTGGGCGGTCTGGTGGGAGCCGGCGCCCTCGGCTACGACGTTGTGGCCGGATTCGAGCAGGGACAGCTGGTCGGCAAGGGGCTGGCGGCGGGGCTCGCGATCGTACTGCTCGGAGTCATGTTCGACCGGATCACTCAGGCGGCCGCGCGCCGAACCAGCGCTTAAAGGAGCACAACACCATGGCAAGACACTGGCGAACCGGCGCGGCCGGCCTGGCCGTTCTCGGCCTCACCCTCACCGCCTGCAGCGGGGCGAAGGTCGGCGACACGTCCTCCGGCTCGGGTTCGGGCAGCAGCTCGGGCAGCTCGGCCAAGTGCGGGACCTTCAACCTGGCGGTCAACCCGTGGGTGGGCTACGAGGCGGACGCGGCGGTCGTCGCGTACGTCGCGCAGCACGAACTCGGCTGTACGGTCAACAAGAAGGACCTGAAGGAACAGATCGCCTGGCAGGGCTTCGGCACGGGCGAGGTCGACGCGGTCCTGGAGAACTGGGGCCACGACGACCTGAAGAAGAAGTACATCACCCAGCAGAAAACCGCCGTGGAGGCCGGTCAGACCGGCAACAAGGGCATCATCGGCTGGTACGTGCCGCCGTGGCTGGCCAAGGCACACCCCGACATCCTGAACTACAAGAACCTCAACAAGTACGCGTCGAAGTTCAAGACCTCCGAGTCCGGCGGCAAGGGCCAACTCCTTGACGGCGATCCGTCGTACGTCACCAACGACGCCGCGCTGGTGACGAATCTGAAGCTGGACTTCAAGGTGGTGTACGCGGGCAGCGAGACCGCGCTCATCCAGGCCTTCCGGACCGCCGAGAAGAACAAGCAGTGGGTCATCGGCTACTTCTACGAGCCGCAGTGGTTCCTGTCCGAGGTGGCGTTGAAGAAGGTCGCGTTGCCGACGTACACGACGGGGTGTGACGCCGTCGCCACGAAGGTCGCTTGCGACTATCCCGTGTACGACCTGGACAAGATTGTCAGCGCGAAGTTCGCCAAGTCTGGCAGCCCCGCCTACAACCTGGTGAAGAACTTCAACTGGACGAACGACGACCAGAACACCGTGGCCAAGTACATCGCTCAGGACAAGCTGTCCGACGATGCCGCGGCGAAGAAGTGGGTTGACGCCAATCCGGACAAGGTCAAAGCCTGGCTCAAGTAGTGCCGGCGGTGCTTGCGGCGAGTGAGTGATCCCCGGGGCCCGACCATGTGACGCGTCGTCACGCGGCCGGGCCACCCGGAATGCGTCGGGGAACTCGTGGATGCTGCCGCGGTTTGATGAATGGTCAAGTTGCAGCAAAAGGATTTTCGGAGCGCGCGATGAGCGTGCCCCAAAGGTAGGATCTTGCCTCGAATGGAGTGCGGCAGGACCAAACTCGAATCCATTCATCCACGGGGAGGACTGCGTCATGGTGCGCATTTTCAGAATCAGTTCCCGATCCGCCCGCAAGGTGGCCGTCTGCGCTGCTGCGGCCGCGATTGCCTTGGGTGCGGCCAGCCCCGCCAATGCGGCGGCAAGCAACCGTCTGGTCAATGGCAGCAAGCTGAAGCCGGGACACTGCATCACGGATGGCCCGTCGTCCAGAAAGGCCAAGTTCTGCGTCGGGAATTACTACAACATCTACATGACCTACAAGTCTCTGACTTGCACGGTGTACGCGGCCAACGGGCACCTCAGCGGCCCGTCCGCATATGTGCAGGTCGCGAAGAACGGTGACGTGAAGTTCTATCAGTATTCCGGCGGCCGACTTCTGTGGCACTCCAAGACCACGCAATTCAAGGGCGCGGACCTCGTGATCGGCAGTTCGCGGCCCGGTGACCAGGCGAAGCTCGGTGTGGATCAGCCCGGAAAGGCATTCTTCATCATCAAGGACTGCCCTTTCCATGACTGAAACAGGGTTCACCGCGCGATGATCGGCGTGTGAACGGGAGAATGGCAGAAGGCGCCTGCCGGCCGGCGGCGAACGGGAGCTTCCACGCTTCCGGCAGTCGCGCCCGGCGAGGCGCCTTTTGTGTGAGATTTTTCCGGCCGTGCTGGGCGTGCTCCTCCCGTACGTCACTCCCTTCGATCCCTCCGGGAAACCGGCCCCGGCCACGTGACCACGCGCTACGCGCCACGCGGCCGGGCATTCCTGTGTTCTGGGCGTGTTTCGGGCCGTTTTCCGACGTCACGAGCCTCTTGACACCCCCTTCCCGCGCCGGGCACATTGAGTTGCGCAACCTGAAGCATGTTGCGCAGACAGCAACCGGATTGCTTTCTAGCCGGAGGTGCGGCGATGGCGGGACCCCGAGTGGTCATCATCGGAGCGGGCGTCGTGGGGGCGGCGCTCGCGGACGAGATCTCCGCGCGAGGCTGGACCGAAGTGACCGTGGTCGACCAGGGCCCGCTGCCCGCCACCGGGGGCTCGTCCTCGCACGCGCCGGGGCTGGTCTTCCAGACCAACTCCTCAAAGACCATGACCGAGTTGGCCCGCTACACCGTCGAGAAGTTCTGTTCCCTCGACGTCGACGGCAAGCCCTGCTTCCTCCAGGTCGGCGGCCTCGAAGTCGCCACCACCCCCGAGCGCGTCGCCGAGCTCCACCGCCGCCACGGCTGGATCACCGCCTGGGGCATCGAGGCCCGCCTGCTCACCCCCGAGGAGTGCCTCGCACAGCACCCACTCCTCAACCCCGACAAGGTCCTCGGCGGCCTCCTGGTCCCCACCGACGGCCTCGCGAAGGCCGTCCTCGCCGTGGAGGCCCAGATCCGCCGCGCCACGGACCGCGGCGTGACCTTCCTGGCCCGCCACGAGGTCCTGGACGTCCAGCGGGCCGACGGCCGCGTCACCGGCGTCCTCACCGACCAGGGCGAGATCCCGGCCGACATCGTCGTGTGCTGCGCGGGCATCTGGGGCCCCAAGATCGCCCGCATGGTCGGCATGAACCTCCCGCTCACCCCGCTCGGCCACCAGCTCGCCTGGACCGGTCCAGTACCGGCCCTCGCCGGCCAGACCGAGGAGGCGGTCCGCCCGATCCTGCGCCACCAGGATGCCGACCTCTACTACCGCGACCGCTTCGACGCCATCGGCATCGGCTACTACGGCCACCGCCCGATGCCGATCTCGGCCGACGAGATCCTCTCGGTCGACGAGGCGGCCGACATGCCGTCGGTCTTGAAATTCACCGAGGACGACTTCGCGCCCGCCTGGACCGAGACCCAGTACCTGCTCCCCGCGACGAAGGACGCGAAGGTCGAGGAGGGCATCAACGGCCTCTTCTCCTTCACCACCGACAACTTCCCGCTCCTCGGCGAGTCCCCGGACGTCAAGGGCTTCTGGGTCGCCGAGGCGGTCTGGGTCACGCACTCGGCGGGCGTCGGCCGCGCGATGGCCGAGTGGCTGGTCGACGGTTACTGCTCGTCCTTCGACCTCCACGAGTGCGACGTCAACCGCTTCGAGCAGCACCAACTCGCCCCGGAATACGTCCTGGCCCGCGACTGCCAGAACTTCGTCGAGGTCTACGACATCCTCCACCCCCTCCAGCCCTCCGGTAAGCCGCGCCCGATCCGCACCAGCCCCTTCCACACCCGCCAGCAGGAACACGGCGCGTTCTTCCTGGAGGCGAACGGCTGGGAGCGCCCGCAGTGGTACGAGGCCAACTCGGCCTTGGTGGAAGGCCGTTCGATCCCGACCCCGAACGACTGGGCGGCCCAGTACTGGTCCCCGATCGTCGGTGCCGAGGCCCAGGCCACCCGCGAGACGGTCGCGATGTACGACATGACGGCCCTGAAGCGACTCGAAGTGACCGGTCCAGGCGCCGCCGACTTCCTGGAGGGCCTGGTCACCGGCAAGGTCGCCAAGTCGGTCGGCTCGGTGACATACACCCTCCTGCTGGACGAGGACGGAGGTATCCGCAGCGACATCACCGTCGCCCGCCTCGCCCGCGACCAGTTCCAGGTCGGTGCCAACGGCAACCTCGACCTCGACTGGTTCACCCGCCACCTCCCCTCCGATGGAACGGTCCAGGTCCGAGACATCACCCCCGGCACCTCCTGCATCGGCCTGTGGGGCCCCCTGGCCCGCAAGGTCCTCCAGCCTCTGACGGACGAGGACTTCACGAACGAGGGCCTCAAATACTTCCGCGCCAAGCGGGCCTACATCGGAACGGTCCCGGTCACCGCCATGCGCCTCTCCTACGTCGGCGAACTCGGCTGGGAGCTCTACACCACCGCCGACCAGGGCCAGAAACTCTGGGACACCCTGTGGCAGGCCGCCCAACCCCTCGGCGGTGTCATCGCGGGCCGCGGCGCCTTCAACAGCCTCCGACTGGAGAAGGGCTACCGCTCCTTCGGCACCGACATGACCTACGAGCACGACCCCTACGAGGCCGGCGTCGGCTTCGCCGTCAAACTCGACAAGGGCGACTTCATCGGCAAGGCGGCCCTGGAACGCCGAAAGACTGACGTGCGACGGCAGTTGACCTGCCTCACCATCGACGACCCCAGCTCCGTCGTCATGGGCAAGGAGCCGGTCTACGACGGCGAGCGCGCCGTCGGCTACGTCACCAGCGCCGCCTACGGCTACACGATCGGCAAGGGCATCGCCTACGCCTGGCTCCCGACCGAACTCACCACCCCCGGCACCCAGTTGCACATCGGCTACTTCGACGAGCGCGTCGAGGCGGTCGTAGCGCAGGAGCCGTTGTTCGACCCGACGATGTCCCGCCTCCGTGGGTAGGGCCTGTCCGGCGGACCATGCCGCAGACGCGGGGCGTGGCACGCACATCTGCGGCGTTGTCGTCGGTTGCCGACTCCCCCACGCTCGAACAACCTCGCGCGGGGGGACCCCCATCGCGTCGCCGCCCTCCTCCGCCTTGCAGCTGCACGCATCACGCCCCGCTCACCGGCGTCGATCAGGCGCCGTGGGTTTCCTGCGACCTGCTCCGCCGGACAGGCCCAGCCGGAAGGACGAGAACGCCGAATGAACGCCCTGAACACGCCCCTCGCCGAACTGGACCCCGAGGTCCACGCCGCGCTCCGCGCCGAACTCCACCGCCAGCAGTCCACGTTGGAGATGATCGCCTCCGAGAACTTCGCGCCCTCCGCAGTACTGGAGGCGCAGGGCTCGGTCCTCACCAACAAGTACGCGGAGGGCTACCCCGGCCGCCGCTACTACGGCGGCTGCGAACACGTCGACGTCACCGAGCGGTTGGCGATCGAGCGGATCAAGTCCCTCTTCGGCGCGGGCTTCGCCAACGTCCAGCCGCACTCGGGAGCCCAGGCCAACACGGCGGTGTTCTTCGCCCTGTTGAAGCCCGGCGACACGATCCTCGGCCTCGACCTCGCGCACGGCGGCCACCTCACCCACGGCATGCGCCTCAACTACAGCGGCAAGATGCTGAACGTGGTGCCGTACCACGTCTCCGAGACCGACAACCTGGTCGACATGGACGAGGTGGAGCGCCTCGCCAAGGAACACGGCCCCAAGATGATCATCGCGGGTTGGTCGGCGTATCCACGGCAGTTGGACTTCGCGGCCTTCCGGCGGATCGCCGACGAGGTGGGCGCCCTGCTGATGGTCGACATGGCGCACTTCGCGGGCCTGGTGGCCGCGGGCCTGCACCCGAACCCGGTCCCGCACGCGCACGTGACCACGACGACCACACACAAAACCCTCGGCGGCCCGCGCGGCGGAGTCATCCTCACCAACGAGGCCGACCTCGCCAAGAAGATCAACTCGGCGGTGTTCCCCGGCATGCAGGGCGGCCCGCTGGAGCACGTCATCGCCGCGAAGGCGGTCTCGTTCAGGGTCGCGGCCTCACCCGAGTTCGCCGAACGCCAGGCCCGCACTCTCGCGGGCTCGCGCATCCTCGCCGAACGCCTCACGCGGCCGGACGTGGCGGACACCGGGGTGAAGGTCCTCACCGGCGGCACGGACGTCCACCTGGTCCTGGTCGACCTGCGCGACTCCGAACTGGACGGCAGGCAGGCGGAAGACCTCCTCCACGAGATCGGCATCACCGTCAACCGCAACGCCGTCCCCTTCGACCCGCGCCCGCCCATGGTCACATCGGGACTGCGCATCGGCACCCCGGCACTGGCGACACGCGGCTTCACGGAGGAGGACTTCGCGGAGGTCTCCGACGTGATCGCGCGGGCCCTCCAACCCGAGCCGGACACAAGCGAGTTGCGCGCCCGCACGGAGGCCCTGGCGGCGCAACACCCGCTCTACCCGCACCTGTCCGAGGAGGACGACCCCCGATGACCCCGCGCACCCCGGGCGCCGACCTCCCCGAACACCCCGACTGGCTGTGGCGCACACCCGAGCCGAAACGCTCGTACGACGTGATCGTGGTCGGCGGCGGAGGCCACGGCCTGGCCACCGCCCACTACTTGGCGAAGAACCACGGCATCACGAACGTCGCGGTGCTGGAGAAGGGCTGGCTCGCGGGCGGCAACATGGCCCGCAACACCACGATCATCCGCTCCAACTACCTCTGGGACGAGAGCGCGGGCATCTACGAGCACGCGCTGAAGCTGTGGGAGGGACTGGAGGAGGAACTCGACTACCCGATCCTCTTCTCCCAGCGCGGAGTGCTCAACCTCGCCCACAGCCTCCAGGACGTCCGAGACAGCGTGCGCCGGGTGGAGGCCAACCGCCTGAACGGCGTGGACGCGGAATGGCTCGACGAACGCCAGGTCAAAGAGGTCTGCCCGATCGTCAACATCTCACCGGACGTGCGCTATCCGGTGATGGGCGCCACGTATCAACCACGCGCGGGCATCGCCAAGCACGACCATGTGGCCTGGGGCCTGGCCCGCTCGGCGGATGCCGCCGGCATCGACATCATCCAGAACTGCGAAGTCACCGGCCTGGACATCGTCGACGGCAGGGTGACCGGCGTCCAGACGACGCTCGGCCCGATAGCGGCAGGCAAGGTGGCCCTGTGCTCAGCCGGCCACACATCGGTCCTCGCGGCGATGGCGGGCATCGAACTCCCCCTCCAGAGTCACCCGTTGCAGGCGCTGGTGTCGGAGCTGCTGGAGCCGGTCCACCCCACGGTCGTCATGTCCAACGCGGTCCACGTGTACGTGAGCCAGGCGCACAAGGGCGAGTTGGTGATGGGCGCGGGTATCGACTCGTACAACTCCTACACGCAGCGCGGCGCGTTCCACATCATCGAGGAGCAAATGGCGGCGGCCCTCGAACTGTTCCCGGTCTTCGCCCGCGCCCACGTCCTGCGCACCTGGGGCGGCATCGTGGACGTCACCCCCGACGCCTCACCCATAGTCGGCCTCACTCCGGTCAACAACCTCTACCTGAACTGCGGTTGGGGAACCGGAGGCTTCAAGGCCACCCCGGGCGTCGGCTGGGTCTACGCGCACACCATCGCCCACGACACGCCTCACCACCTCAACGCCCCCTTCTCGCTCGACCGTTTCACCACCGGCGCGCTCGTCGACGAGCACGGCGCCGCCGCGGTGGCCCACTAGGGAGCCCGAACCATGCTGCTGATCCCCTGCCCCTGGTGCGGGCCCCGCGACGAAGCCGAGTTCCACTACGGCGGCCAGGCCCACGTGGCCTACCCGGAAAACCCGTCAGACCTGACCGACGAGGAGTGGGCCCGCTTCCTCTTCTTCCGCGCCAACCCCAAAGGCCCCTTCGCGGAACGCTGGAGCCACGCGGCAGGCTGCCGGCGCTGGTTCAACGCGGTACGCGACACGTCGACGAACGAGATCCTGACGGTGTACAGGTCGGGCGAGCAACGCCCGGACACATACGAACCACGTCAGGCACAGTCAGCCCGTCGGGCGTCCACTTCTCAACAAGGTCCCGCACCATCAGCCCGTCCGGCGTTTGAGGACGAGGCCCCTTCAGGGCCGACGGGGGTCCAGGGGGCAGAGCCCCCTGGGAACGGGACGGGTAGGGGCGGCGGGGGCGCTGCATCCATCGGCGGCTCCGCCGCGGGTAATCCGTACCGCCACCCCACCCAAGGCCGAATCCACCGAAACACCCCCCTCACCTTCACCTTCGACGGCACCGAATACACGGGCTACAAGGGCGACACCCTCGCCTCCGCCCTCCTCGCCAACGGCGTCGTCCAAACCGGCACCAGCATCAAACTCGGCCGCCCCCGAGGCATCTTCACCGCCGGAGTCGAAGAACCCAACGCGGTCATCCAGATAGAGGCCCCCTTCCCGGAGCCGATGCTCCCCGCGACCACGATCGAGCTCTACGACGGCCTCGTCGCGACCAGCCTCCCCGGCCAGGGCCGCCTCGCCGCCACCCCGGACCCGGCCCGCTACGACGCCGTCCACACCCACTGCGACCTGCTCGTGGTCGGCGCGGGCCCCGCCGGCCTCGCGGCCGCCGCGGCCGCCGCCCGCAGCGGAGCCCGAGTCGTCCTCGCCGACGACCGCCCCGAACTGGGCGGCAGCCTCCTCGACACGGCCCAACTCCTCTACTGGGTAAAGGAGTTGAGCGAGGAACTCACCGCCACCCCCGACATCCGCGTCCTGTCCCGCACCACCGTCTTCGGCCACTACGACGACAACCACCTCCTCGCCGTGGAACGCCGCACGAACCACCTCGGCGCAGCGGCCCCCACCCACGTCTCCAGGGAACGCGTCTGGCGCATCCGAGCCCGCCGAGTAGTCCTCGCAACGGGCGCGCACGAACGCTCACTTGCCTTCGCGGACAACGATCGCCCCGGAGTAATGCTCGCAGCCTCGGCCCGCGCCTACGTCAACCGCCACGGCGTCCTGCCCGGCCGCCAGGCCGTCGTCTTCACCACCAACGACAGTGCGTACGCAGCCGCGTTGGACCTCGCGAGCGCCGGAATCCACATCGCGGCGATCGTGGACACCCGCCCGTCCGAGAACGGGCCGACGGAGTGGGCACGCCGAGCCCGAGAAGCCAGCATCGAAGTATTCACCGGACACGCAGTCGTCGCCACCGAGGGCACCCCGCGACTCAGCGCCGTGACGGTCGCCCCCTACGCCGAAACCACAGGCACGACAAGGCACTTCGCGGCCGACCTCCTCCTGGTCTCCGGCGGCTGGAACCCGGTGGCCCACCTCTTCAGCCAGGCGGGCGGCAAGCTCCGCTACGACGACACCCTCGGCTCCTTCGTCCCCGACACCTGCCGTCAGGCGGTCGAGGTCGCGGGCAGTGCGAACGGAGCGCTGGACCTGGCCGAAGTCCTCGCGCAGGGCGCAGCCGCAGGCACCCGCGCGATCGAGGCCGAGGGCTACACCGCCGAGGCCCCGAACCTGCCCCAGGTGCCCGCGGAACCCGCCCCCACCCCCGCCATGCAGGTCTTCCTCGTCCCCTCCGCAACCGAAGCCCCCCGCTTCGTGGACCTCCAACGAGACGTCACAGTCGCCGACTTGACCCGCGCCACATCCGCCGGCCTCAACTCGGTCGAACACACCAAGCGCTACACCACAGCGGGCACCGCCAACGACCAGGGCAAGACCTCCGGCATCCTGGCGAGCGGGGTGGTCGCCGAACTCCTCGGTGTGGACGTGTCGTCGCTCGGCACCACAACCTTCCGCCCGCCCTACACCCCCGTCTCCTTCGCCACCCTCGCGGGCCGCGACCGGGGCGCGCTGCACGACCCGATCCGTACGACCGCCCTGCACGACTGGCACGTCATGCAGGGCGCCCTGTTCGAGAACGTCGGCCAGTGGAAGCGCCCTTGGTACTACCCGCAGGACGGCGAGGACATGGAGACCGCGGTCCTGCGCGAGTGCGCGGCGGCCCGCGAGGGCGTCGCGTTCATGGACGGTTCCACGCTCGGCAAGATCGACGTGCAGGGCCCGGACGCACCCGTCTTCCTCGACCGGCTCTACACCAACATGATGAGCAACCTGAAGGTCGGCATGATCCGTTACGGAGTCATGTGCCGCCCGGACGGCATGGTCTTCGACGACGGCACCGCCATCCGCCTCGCCCCGGACCGCTACCTGGTCACCACGACCACGGGCAACGCCGCCGCGGTACTGGACTGGATGGAGGAGTGGCACCAGACCGAGTGGCCCGAACTCCGCGTCCACTGCGCCTCGGTGACCGAACAGTGGGCCACGGTCGCCCTGGTCGGCCCCCGCTCCCGCGAGGTGCTCGGCTCGCTCGCTCCCCAACTGGCCGTCGGCAACGACGACTTCCCGTTCATGGCCTGGCGGGACACCACCGTCGCCGGCATCGAGGCCAGGGTGTGCCGGATCAGCTTCTCTGGCGAACTCGCCTACGAGATCAACGTGTCACCGTGGGAGGCCCTCGCCCTGTGGGAGGCGCTGTACGAGGCCGGTGCCCCCTTCGGCATCACCCCGTACGGCACCGAGACCATGCACGTCCTGCGCGCCGAGAAGGGCTACCCGATCATCGGCCAGGACACCGACGGCACCGTGACTCCCCATGACCTGGGCATGAGTTGGGCGGTGTCGAAGAAGAAGCCCGACTTCGTCGGCAAGCGTTCCTACGCCCGCGCCGACGCCGTCCGCCCCGACCGCAAACACCTGGTCGGCCTGCTCCCGGACGACCCCGCCGCCTACCTCCCCGAGGGCACCCAACTGATCGCCGACAGCGTGCTTCCGGCCCCGCCCGTCCCGATGCTCGGCCATGTCACCTCCAGCTACCGCAGCGCCGCCCTCGGCCGCACCTTCGCCCTCGCCCTGATCAAGGGCGGCCGCGACCGCATCGGCGACCGCCTCTACGCCCCGGTGGGCGACCGCCTGATCCCGGTCACCGTGGCGAGCCCCGTCCTCTACGACCCCGAAGGAGCCCGCCGCGATGGCTGACACCGCCCTCTCCGTGCCGCGCCGCAGCCCCCTCGCGGGTGCCGCGGACCGGCTGGCCGCCGCGACCCGTTCCTCCGGCGGCGCGGTCCGGCTGGCCGAGCTGCCCTTCCTGGCCAAGGTGAACGTCCGGCTCGACGCGAAGGGCGCGGCGGCGGACGCCGTAGGACTCGCTCTTGGGCTGTCGCTGCCCCTGGAGCCCAACACAGTGGTGCGGGCTGGAGAGTTGAGGGCGCTGTGGCTCGGGCCCGACGAGTGGCTGGTGGTGGGGCCGCCGGGCACGCAGCGGGACGTGGAGCACCGGATCCGGGCGGCGAGCAGTGACGAGCATGTGTCCGTCACCGATGTGTCCGCCCAGCGCACCACCCTGCTCGTCTCGGGCGCCCGGGCCCGCGACCTGCTCGCCCACGGCTGCCCCCTGGACCTGCACCCGCGTGCCTTCGGTGCCGGACGCTGTGCCCAGACCACCCTGGCCCGCACCCAGGTCGTGCTGGTCGCCCGGGACGAACCCGGGGCCGGATTCTGGGTGTTGGTGCGTTCGTCCTTCGCCGGGTATCTGACGGACTGGCTGCTGGACGCGGCGGCCGAATATCTCCATAGCGCCTGAACCGACGCTACGCCGAAGGCCGTTCGCCCGTCGCCGGGAGAACGGCCTTCGCGGCACGCTGACTTCAGGCCGCCTGGCCGACCTCCACCTCGTCGAGATGCTTGCTCTTGGGGATCAGAGCGACGAGCACCGCGCCCACGGCGACGCAACCGACCACCAGCCAGAGGCCGTTGGTGAAGCCGGCGTCGAGATAGAACTGGGTGCCCTTGAGGATCGCCCCGTGCTGCGCCATCACGACGAAGGCCAGCTGGGAGACGACGATCTGGGCGACGCCCTGGCCGAGGTTCTGGACGCCGTTGGCCAGCGCCTGTTCCTCGGGTGTGACCACCTCGATGATCATGATGGGTACGATCGCCATGGTGATGCCCGTACCCAGCCCCGCGATCACGCCCATCTCGATGATCTGCGGGGCGCTGTGGTGCAGATGGGTGCCGATGCCGTAGCCGAGGACCGCGAGTGAGGCGCCGGTGCCCAGGAGGATGCGTGCGTCCAGCCGGCGGGCGAGGAAACCGGTGGCCACGGCCCCGATGATGATCATGGCGCTGATGGGGCTGGTCACGATGGCGTTGTGGGTTCCCGACCAGCCGAGGCCCGCCGAGATGGTGGGGATGTTGGGCATCAGGATCAGGAGCTGGATCACCACGCCGACGGCGCTGAGCGAGCCGGCCGCGATGGACGTGGCCAGCAGAACGGTCCACACGGGGCGACGCCGGGTCATGGAGAGGGGGAACAGGGGTTCGGCGACCCGGCGCTCCACGAAGACGAAGACGACCAGCGCGACGGCGGCTCCGACGACGTAGCCGATGAACTTGCCGCTGCCCCAGCCCCAGTGCGAGCCCTGGCCGACGGCGTAGACGATCGCCGTGACCCCGCCGCCGAGGAGGATTCCGCCGACCCAGTCCATCCGGCCGGCCGCCGCGCGGACCGGGCTCTCCGGCACGAAGGCGCCCACCAGCAGGAAGCTCACGGCGGTGCTGATGGCCATGAACCACAGGACACCGCGGAAGCCGTAGTCGTCCAGCAGCCAGCCGGACAGGAACGGTCCACCGAAGGCGACGAGACCGACACCGCCGGCCAGGATGCCGCTGGCGACGCCGACCCACTTGCGGGGGAACACATCGCGGGTGATGGCGTAGGCGAGCGGCGCGCTGGCGGTGTAGATGCCCGCGATGCCGCGGCCGATCAGCAGGGTGCGGTAGTCGGTGGCGACGGCCGAGAGCAGGTCGCCGACCAGGCCGAGCCCGATGGCGACGAGCAGGACGCGCTTCTTGCCGAAGATGGCCGCTGCCTTGACCACGAACGGCAGGAAGAACGTTCCGGTCAACAGGGTCATCAGGGTGAACCACGCGATCTCCGTGGTTCTGAAGTGGATCGCGATGTCGGCCTGTGCGATGCCGGACAACGCGGCCATGAGCGCGACGAGTTGGACGGTCCACACGAGCGCGATGACCACGAGGGCGTTGCGAGCGGTGGAGGGTGATGTTTCGTCGTCCTGCGGGGGACTGATCTGGGTCTGGGAGGACATCGGCGGCCTTCCGTAAGTGAGCGGAGCGAAGGTCCAGTGAGCCGATAAATTAGACCTAACGGTCGGTACAATCAATAAGTTGCGCAGAAAGAAAACTGATGGTGCGGCGGGCGTCGGCTCCGGCCCTGGTCGGTGGTATCGCGCCAAGTCTTCGACGAAATCGTCAACAATAGAGTCGACGCTATTGCCTGCGGATTACCGGAGAGCTACGTTCCTCGCCGTGCCTGCACGACCCCGGTCCGGCGAGCGAACGGAGTACTCAGCATGCCCAAGCTGTTCAGAAGGTGTCGTTGGAACTCGGCCACCTTCCTGGCCACCCTCGCGGCGGCCGTCGCCCTGGTGATCGGGGCGAGCCTGGTGCTGGCCAACAGCGCCACCGGCGGTGCGCAGGCCGCCGACTCGGCGTCGGCGAAGGCTGTTTCGGCGGCCACCTCGACCTCGGGCATCGCGCCGGCCATGTCCTGCTCCGGCGTCGCCCAACTCGACCTGGCCGCCGCGGTCCCGGGCGTGCCCTTCGAGATCAGCTCGGCCACCGAACTCGCCGCGAGCGCCAACACCCTCGGCAACTGGGCCGCTTGTGACGTCAAAGGCGTGATCGCCCCACAGATCCACTTCGAGATCAAGCTCCCCGAGACCGGCTGGCAGGCCGACTACCTCCAGCTCGGCTGCGGCGGCCTGTGCGGCGGCGCCACCGTCACCAACGCCCCCGCCTCCGCCGGCTGCGTCCCGCTGACCACCGGCGCCTTCGCCGTCGCCTCCAGCGACGAGGGCCACCAGGTAGGCGGCGGCCTCTTCTCCACCGACCCCACCCTGAGCGCCGACTTCGGCTACAAGTCCGACCACGAACTGGTCCAGGCGGCCAAGGCGATCATCAAGCAGTACTACGGCCGGGCGGCCACCCACTCCTACTTCGACGGCTGCTCCCAGGGCGGCCACCAGGGCCTCACCGAGGCGCAGCGCTACCCGACCGACTTCGACGGCATCATCGCCGGCGCCCCGGCCAACAACTTCACCGCGCTGAACACCTTCTCGCACGCCTGGACCGCCCAGTCCGTGTACCTGAACGGCGGCCCGGCGACGATCACCAACGCCGACCTCGCCGACCTCCACAAGGCCGTCCTCAAGGGCTGCGACGCCCCCGCCGACGGCATCGTCGCCGACCCGCTCAGCTGCACCTGGGACCCCGGCACCATCCAGTGCGCGGCCGGCCAGACCTCGACGTCCGACGCGTACTGCCTGACCGCCGACCAGGTCACCACACTGCGCCGCATCTACGCCGGACCCGCCGACGAACACGGCCAACTCCTCTACCCCGGCTACCAGTTGCGCGGCTCCGAGCTGAACTGGGCCGGCATCATCACCCCGGCCACCGCGACCGGCACCAGCGGCGACATGAGCTTCGTCCGCGAGACCCTGCGCTACCAGATCTTCGACAGCCCCCAACCGGCCCTGACCTACAAGGACATCAAGTTCACGGCCGCCTACTACGACAAGGTGATGCGGCCCAACGAGGGCATGTACGACGCCACCGACCCCGACCTCACCGCGTTCAAGAAGGCCGGCGGCAAGCTGATCCTCTGGCACGGCCTCGGCGACCAGCACATCCCGGCCGTCGGAACGATGGCCTACTACAAGGCGGTTGAGAAGGTCATGGGCGGCGAGGCGGCCACCGAGTCCTTCGCCCGGCTGTTCCTGCTCCCCGGCGTCGCCCACTGCGGCGGCGGCCAGGGCCCGAACACCTTCGACGCACTGACCGCGATCACCGACTGGGTCACCGAGGGCGACGCCCCGGCGAGCCTGACGACGAAGTCGGTCGACAGCGGCGGCAACACCACCGCCTCCCGCCCGGTCTACCCCTTCCCGTACTACGCCAAGAACACCACGGGCGGCTCGGACACCGACGCGAGCAGCTACACCCCCGTCAAGTCCACCGCGGAGGCCAGGCTCAAGCTCGACTGGCTCGGCTCCTTCCGCTCCGGCTACGAGACGGTCGGCAACTGGGTGGGCCGCAAGTGGGTCGTCACCAAGGGCAAGAACTGACATACGGGAGAAGCCGACGGGCACGGCATCCATACGTTTCGGATCGTGCCGGGTGTCGTGTCCGTGCGGTCGGCGCAACTCTCCGGCACCATCGAGTCGTTGAGCACCCCCGTCGCACCCCCGTCACCCTGGAGCCCTCATGTCCCGATCCGAGGCACGCGTCGTCACCGACCGGCCGCAGCGCTACGCCAAGCAACTCGCCTCCCACCTGGGCCGGCGCAGCGAGACCAGTTGGGACGAGGAGACGGGGGAGGGGCGTCTCGTCTTCCAGGACGGCACAGGATCGCTGACCGCCACCGAGGGGGCGTTGCTGCTCGCGGTGGAGGCGGAGCCCGAGTTCCTCGATCGGCTGGAAGACGTGGTGGGCCGGCATCTGGTCCGCTTCGGCACCAAGGACGAGCTGGTCGTCGAGTGGCGGCGCGACAACGGCGAACCCGGCACCAGTCAGCGCAGCCCCGGCGACACTGCCTGAGCCGCGGTGACGGTCCAGGTCAGGACACGCAGCCCACGTGGGCCAGCGCCTGCTTGAGCAGCACCCCGTGCCCGCCCGGCATCTCGCTGCGCAGCGCCTCCGAGGCGGCCTCCTCCGGACTGAACCAGACCAGGTCGAGCGCGTCCTGCCGGGGCCGGCAGTCACCGGTGACCGGCACGACGTAGGCAAGGGACACCGCGTGCTGCCGGGGGTCGTGGTACGGGGTGACCCCGTGCGTGGGGAAGTACTCGGCGACCGTGAACGGCTGCAGCGAGGCCGGGATACGGGGCAGCGCGACCGGGCCGAGGTCCTTCTCCAGGTTGCGCAGCAGGGCGTCCCGGATCCGCTCGTGGTGCAGTACGCGGCCGGAGACGAGCGTGCGGTTCACCGTGCCGTCGGGGCCGATGCGCAGCAGCAGGCCGATGCTGGTCACCTCGCCGCTGTCGTCGACGCGGACGGGCACCGCCTCGACGTACAGGATCGGCATGCGGGCGCGTGCCTGTTCGAGGTCGTCGGCGGACAGCCAACCGGGCGTGGTATCGGTCATGTCAGACATTGCTTGATCATACTTTCAGTGTCCGTCGGATAGCCGGTAGACCCGGCGGGCGTTGTCCGCTCCCGCCCAGCGCGCCATTCGCAGCGCGTCGGACAGGCCCAGTTCGTCGGCGTCCACCCGGTCCTGGAGAAGATCCCCCAGACCCCGGCGGAACGCCAGCGCGCCGAGCCCGTAGAACTCGGCCAGACCATAGGCGTCGGAGCTGTACAGCAGTTTGCGGAAGGGGGTGACCTCCAGCGCCTCGGCCAGTACCGCCCGAGCCCGGAGCGGACCTACATGATGCAGGGTGAGTCCCACATCCAGGTACACCCGCTCGAAGACGGCCGCCAGGTAGCCGGCCTGGCGCTGGTACGGCCAGCAGTGCAGGAGCAGCACCGGGATCGTCCCGGAGATCAGGTGCAGCCAGTCCGTGAGGAGGGTCGGGTCCGTGCGGTGCAGCCGGATGTCGTTGTCGCCGAAGCCCGTGTGCAGTTGGAGCGGGAGCCCCAGGTCGACCGCGGTCCACAGCAACTCCCGCGTCAGCACCGGGTCTTCGAGCCGTCCGCCCCGGGTCAGCCAGGCGCGGGCCGCGCTGGTCACCTCCGCCTCCGAGGGGCGGGCGGGGTCGAGATCGAACCCCGTCCGGTACGCGGCCACCGACTTCACCCCCACCACCCCCGTCCGCCGCACCGCGTCCAGGGCGGCGGCCCGGAACGCGTCCGCGTACCCGTCCGGCTCGACACCCCGCGCGGCCACACCCTCCGCGACGGTTTCAAGCCGTACGACCTCATGGGCGACCGCGCCGGTCACCCCGGCGAGTTCGGCGGGCGTGGTGATGGCGTGCGGGGCGAACCCCGTGTCGACGCAGAACACACCCGTCCCCGCTGCGGCGAGGAAGCGCCGGTTGACCTCGTCCGGCCCCAACTCGGCGCGCCGGGCGAGGTATTCGTCGGCGGGCGCGTGCCGCTCCAGGTCCAACAGGGGTGCGCAGTGACGCCGTACGGCGATCCCGACCGGGCTGTCGAAAGGCGAGATCCCGCTGCCGGGCCAGACGTCGCCCTCGGTGAGCAGTGACTCGAAGGCCGTCCGGTCCAGGTCCTCGGTGACGACCCCGTGGCAGTGGTGGTCCACCAACTCCAGTGCGGCGAGCGCCTCGTGGACCGGTCCAATGCCCATCGTCAGTACTTCCAGCGGTAGGCCGCCGCGATCCGCTCGTCGTCCAGGTCGGTCACGGCCGCGATCTCGCCCTGTCGTACGGCGATCACCGCGTCGGCCAGGACCGGTCCAAGTGCGGCCCGCAGCAGCTCGTCCTTGCGGAACTCGGCGACCGACTCGGCCAGCGAGGTCGGAAGTCGCCGTACACCACGGGCCGTTGCCTCCGCCGTGCCGAGGTGTGCCGGGTCTCCGGTGGTCTCCTCGGGCAGGGCGGCCGACGAGGTGAGGCCGTCGAGTCCCGCGGTGATCAGGCAGCCGAGGGCGAGATAGGGGTTGGCGGCCAGGTCGACCGGCTTCACCTCCAGGTTCGCCGCCTGGGCGCGGAGGCCTGCCGTACCGGTGATGACACGCACCGCGGCCTCGCGGGTCTCGCGGCCCCAGGCGGTGAACACCCCGGCCCACTGGGAGGGTTGGAGCCGGAAGTAGCTGGCCGGGCTCGGCGCCGTGACGGCGGTGAGGGCCGGGAGGTGGGCGAGGACGCCGGCCGCGAACGACTCGGCGCCGGCCGTCATGCCGTAGCGCCTCTCGCCCCCGGCGTGCAGGTTCGCACCGTCGCGCCAGGCCGAGAGGTGGATGTGCCCGCCGTTGCCGACACCCTGGGCGAGGACGGCCGGCGTGAACGAGGCGCGCAGGCCGTGCCGCCCGGAGACCGCGCGCACGGTCTGCCGTACGAGCACGCTGCGGTCGGCCGCCGCGACCGGGTCGAGCGCGCCGACCGAGAGCTCGAACTGCCCGGCCGCGTACTCGGGATGGAACTGGTCGACGTCCACGCCCTGCGCCGCCAGTGCGGACAGCAACTCGGCGCCGTAGTCGCTCAGTTCGACCTGCCGGGTCGCGCTGTAGGCCGGGCCGGTCGTGGCGGGGACGAACTCGCCGGCGGGTGCGGTGTCCAGGCCGAGCACCCACTCGATCTCGATGCCCGCGCGGAAGGTGAGCCCGTGCCGCCGCTCCGCGTCCGTGACGATCCGGCGCAGGAACGTGCGGCTGCAGCCGGGGTGTTGCTCGCCTTCCTGGGTGATCCGGTCGACCGGCGCCCAGGCCCAGCCGGGCTGCCCGGACAGGACGGTCAGCTGGTCCAGGTCGGGGTACAGGCGCAGGTCGCCGTCCGGTGAGCCGAGGACGTCGGTCGTGACGATGGAGTCGTTCGCCAGGAAGGTGTCGAACACCGGGGACATGCCTACGCCCCAGGCCGCGGCCGAGGCGAGCCTCGCGGTCGGGACCGTCTTCACCCGGCCCACGCCCGCGGTGTCGACGTAGGCCAGGACGATCCCGTGCACCCCCCGTCCGGTCAGCTCCGTGGCCAGTGCGGTGGCGCGCTCGACCTCGCCGGGGCGTCCGCCGGGCAGTGGGTCGGCAAGGGTGGTCATACGTCCTCCACGGTCGCGTCCTGGTCGGCTGCGCCGTCAGGGTTTCACGGCCACAGCTCCGAACTGCGGTACCACGGCCGGGGAGTCGGAGTCCGGGCGCCACTGCGAGCACGGCACCAGACCGGGGTCGAGGAGGTCGAGGCCCTCGAAGAAGGCGGCGACGTCGGCGCGGCTGCGGGCGGTGATCGGGGGAGTGGCGTTCTCGTTCCAGAACTCCATCGCCGGGACGTTGCCCTCGCCGCCGAGATCCGCGTCGAAGGTGGGGTGGGTGAGGACCAGGAAGCTGCCCGAGGGGACCGCGGCCATGACGTTGCGCACGACCTCCCGGGCTGCCTCGGTGTCGAGGACGAAGTTCAGGATGCCCAGCATCATCACCGCGACGGGACGTTCGAAGTCCAGTGTGTCGGCGGCTCGTCGGACGATCGTCGCCGGGTCGTGCGCGTCCGCGTCGATGTAGTCGGTGACGCCCTCGGGGGTGCTCGTCAGCAGCGTACGGGCGTGGATCAGCACCAGCGGGTCGTTGTCGACGTACACGATCCGCGCGTCCGGGGCGACGCGCTGGGCGATCTCGTGCGTGTTGTCGACGGTCGGCAGTCCGGTGCCGATGTCGAGGAACTGCCGTACCCCGAGCTCGCCGGCCAGGAACCGCACCGCCCGGCCGAGGAAGTCCCGGTCGGCGCGGGCCACTTCACGGATCACCGGGAACATGCCGGCGACGTGCTCGCCGACCCGCTGGTCGATCTCGTAGTTGTCCTTGCCGCCGATCCAGTAGTTCCACACACGCGCGTTGTGCGCCACACCGGTGTTGAGCCGGGTTGGTCCCTCTGCCGGGGTGTCGCTGTCACTCACGTCTTGACTCCTTGTCGCCCGCGCCGCCGTCCCCGCCATTGTGCCGCGAGTTGATCACCCGGCCCAAGGATTCGCGATGATCGGGCGCATGTTCTTCGGAGAGAGCGAACTGTCAGTCGACGTCGCCGGGTTGGGCGGGCGGCGTCTTCCCGGCCAGGACGTCCTTCAGATGCGAGGTGCCCTGCTGCACGGCGGCCTTGGTCGTACCCGACTCCGTGCCGTCGAGGCCGCCGGAGGTGACGGTGATCGCATCGGTGCCGACGCGGACGACCGCCAACTGGAGTGTGAGTGTGGTGGGTTGGGCGGCGCCCGTGCTCGTGACGGTCACCTGGAGACCCTGTCGGGCGTCGCCGACGGACGGCACCGAGTCCTCGATGACCTGGACCGTGCGCCGGCCGCCCTTGGAGTCGGTCGCGGTGAACTGGTCGCACTTCACCGGCAGCGTCTTCAGCCAGTTCAGGGAGGCGCCGAGCCTGGCCCGGTCGTAGGCGGCGACCTGGTACAGCAGTCGGGACTCGCTCTGCTCGAACCCGGTCAGCGCGGACGCGCCGGACGGCTTGCCGAGGAGATCGTCGCCGTAGAGCGCGTCGAGCAGTTTCTGGCAGTCGGCGGAGTTCGTCTTCGCAGTGAGGAGGGCGCCGACGTCGACCTTGCCGATGACGAGCTTGTCGCCCCAGGTCGCTGCGTCCTTGACCTGCGTCCAGTTGTCCTCCAGGTCGGCCTCGGTGATCAGCGCGGCCTTGGCACCCGCCTCGGTGAGGACGGGCGAGGCGGACCTCCCGGTGCGGGGCGAGGCGAGCGGAGACTTCGCGGCGAGCGGGGAGGCGGCGATGTCCGAGGCGCTGTCACCGCCCGCACCACCGCTGCCGCCGGAACAGGCCGCGCAGGTCAGCAGCGTGCCCGCCGCCAGGGCTGCGGCGGCGACACGGACGGGGCGGGAGGACGGGCGACGGTGCATGACGGGGCCTCCAGGGGGAGTGGCGGTCCCCCTCAGGGCACCATCGGGCCGCCCGGCCCTCCAGCGCAGGGGGCCGTTCGGGTGAGAGGAGTGGTGTCAGGGTGCGCTGTCCGGCGGCGACTCCTGCGGCCCGGAATGCCGATGCGGCAGATGCAGATGATGCTCATGCGGCTGTGGGGGTTCGTGCTCCGCGAGGCGCGCCCGTTCGGCGAGCCCGGCCTCCAGCACGTGCACCGTGCGCCCGCCGCACTTCGGGCAGACCGCGTCGGCGAGCGGCGACCTCATGGCCCGGCCCTCCTCGTCGACGTACTCCTGCGTGGTCAGGCCGGAGGCGTCGGTCGGGTCGGTGAAGAACATGACCTGGAAGGTGGCCTCCCAGAAGTGGCCGCAGTCACCGCAGGTGAACGCGAAGGTCTCCGGAACGGCTCGGGGTTCCGCCGTCATGGAACGGTCCTCTGTCTCGTGGGCGGGCGGGTCGGACAGCAGTGCCCTCCAGCGCACAACGCCGCACGTCGTACGGCAACTCGAACGCCCCGTCCGGCATGCCCGCACCCGTCCCCGCCCCGACACTGGTCCCAGGCCCCGGCACCGTGACACGAAGGAGTGACCATGCTGCCCGGATTCCTCACCAGGGCGGTCGAGTTGCTGCTCGGCAGGGAGGGCCGCTCCCTCCATCTCAAGGCGGCGGGCGCGGCGACGGCGGTCCTCGGCGTGGTGATGCTCGTCGGCTCGTGGGCCGTGGTCGCCGCCGAACACGGAGCCCGCGGCGCCAACCTGACGACGTACCCGAGGGCCCTGTGGTGGTCGATCGAGACGGCGACGACGGTCGGGTACGGCGACTTCTACCCGGTCACGTTGTGGGGCCGCGTGGTCGGCTCGGTGGTGATGGTCGTCGGCATCACCACCTACGGCCTGGTCACCGCTGCTCTGGCCACCTGGTTCGTCGGCCGCGAACAGCGCCGCCGGCATCATCTCGCCGACGGCGCAAAGGAGTTGAGCGAGGAGACGGCCCGCGCCTTGCACGAACGCTTCGACCGGCTGGAGCGGTTGCTCGCGGGGAAGGGGGGAGAGCCCGTGACGGTACGCGGCCCGGCTACTCGGCCAGCGGCAGCGCGCGGAAGGTGTACCCCTCCCACAGTCGCCGAGAGGTCTCCTCGGGGTAGGCGCTGACCACGGGGTGGGCGTCGAGGACCTGCACCGACCGCTGCTCGGTGTCGTACGCGGGCCAGCCCGGGTCGCCCGTTCGCGCGAACTCCGCCCAGGACGACCGGAATCGGGACGACAGCGCCAGGGCCTCGGGAGAGGGCTCGACGTCGGCGAACAGCAGATTCCCCAGGTCGGCGCTGAAGGTGCCGAACAGCAGCGGGACGTCGAGGCCGTGGCAGGCGCCCAGCACACCGCCCAACCCCGGGGCGGGCCAGGTGAGTTCGTAGACGTGCGCGCGACCGCCGCCGGCGAGCTGAGCCTCGGCCAGGTGCAACGAGGGGGCGCCGAACAGCCAGTCGGTCTGGACGCGTTCGTGCAACTCCTCGGGTGAGCCGTCCGGGAAGGCGTCGCGATACGCCGACTCGGCGTCCGGACCGGGCCCGAACCGCCGCAGTGCCGTACTCGCGTCCGCCGGCCCGATCTTCCCGGACTGCCCGGCGAGCACGACGAACAGCCGGTACTCGTCCCGGTTGTGACCGACCATCAGTTCCACGTCCCGGGCCGCACCGGCCGCCAGCCCCTCCCAGGGCGTTACGGGCAGCACCTCGCCGTCCACGACGGGCGAGAACGGCGTCACCGTGTGGACGACCGAACCCCAGCGGTCCTCGTACTGGGGCATCTTGGGGCCCAGCGTCTCGCCCAGCGAAGGCAGTTGGCGCGGGTCCACGGTCGCCAGGTCGGCGACCGTGGGGCGCAGTCCCGCCTCGGCGGCGATTGCGGCGGCGATGTCCTTGGCCAGCGGGTCGGAGAAGAAGGTGCCGGGCACGCTCTGCGCGATCGCCCGCCGGAACAGCCCGGACGCGCTCGGCATGACCAGCAGCGAGGCCACCGAGCCGCCGCCGGCCGACTCGCCGAAGACCGTGACCTGTTCCGGATCGCCGCCGAACGCCGTGATGTTGTCCCGCACCCATTCCAGCGCGGCGACCTGGTCGAGCAGCCCGCGGTTGGCGGGCGCGCCGTCGATCCGCGCGAACCCCTCGATGCCGACACGGTAGTTGAGGCTCACGACCACGACATCGCCGTCTCGCGCGATGTGCTGGGCGTCGTAGCCGGGGCTGCCCGCGTGCCCCAGCTTGTAGGCCCCGCCGTAGATCCACACCATGACCGGGCGGCGGGCCGCCGGATCGGGTGCGGGTGTCCACACGTTGACGGTCAGCCAGTCGTCGCCCATGGGGCCCGTCAGGACACCCCGGCGGCCCTGGATACCGGACTCCTGCGGGGGTGGCGGCCCGAACTCGAAGGCGTCGCGCACACCGTCCCAGCCGCGTACCGGGCGCGGTGCCTGGAAGCGGGCCTCCCCGACGGGCGGTTCGGCGAACGGGATGCCGCGGAAGACCACGAGCCCGTCCTCCAGCCGTCCGCGCACCGCACCGGCGGCGAGCCGCACCACCGGTGCGGCGGCCGAACCGGCCTTCGTGTCACGGGAGTTGGGCGTTGTCATCGTGGACTCCTCGCTCGGGGACGGCAGGCTGCGCGGACAGGCCGAGGGCGGTCGCCGTCCCGCTGGGTGCGGGGCGGCGACCGCCGTGTGCTCGATGAACCAGAATGCCTCAGGCCTTGGCCTCGGAGACCTCCGGAGCGGGGGCCGGTGCCTTGTCGGCCGGTGTCTCGACGGCCGTACGGGCCTTGGGGATCAGGCTCGCGAGGAAGAAGGCCAGCAGCGCGGCTCCCGCACCGATCGCCATGACCACCTTGAAGCCGTTCTCCGACGGAAGCGCGGCGCCGCCGAAGTCGGTGGTCATCTGGGCCAGGATCACACCCGCGATGGCGCTGGCGAAGCTGGTGCCCAGGGACCGCATCAGGGTGTTGAGGCTGTTGGCGGCACCGGTCTGGGACGGGTCGACCGCGCCCATGATCAGAGCGGGCAGGGCGCCGTAGGTGAAGCCGACACCCGCGCCGATGATGCAGGAGACCAGGATGAGGTGCCAGACCTCGGACATCAGCAGGATGTTCAGGGCGTAGCCGGAGGCCACGATCAGGGCGCCGATCATCAGGGTGACCTTGGGGCCCTTGGCCTTGGTGACGCCCGCCGACACCGCCGACATGGCCATCATGACCAGGCCCTGCGGGGCCAGCACCAGGCCCACCGTCAGCATCGACTTGCCCAGGCCGTAGCCGGTCTGCGTGGGCAGTTGGAGGAGCTGGGGGAGGACCAGGGACATCGCGAACATCGAGAAGCCGAGGGCGATCGAGGCCAGGTTGGTGAAGAGCACCTGCGGCTTGGCGGTCGTACGCAGGTCGACCAGCGGCTGCGGGCTGCGCAGCTCGTACCAGCCCCAGGAGAGCAGGATCACGACGGCGGCGACACCGAGGACCAGGGTGGTCGCGCTGGTCCAGCCCCAGTCGGAGCCCTTGGAGATGGCGAGCAGCAGCGAGACCAGTCCGGCGGAGAGCCCGAGCGAGCCGACCAGGTCGAAGCGGCCACCGGTGCGGACCTTCGACTCGGGCACCAGCGTCAGGACCAGCAGGAAGGACAGGACACCGAGGACGGCGGAGACCCAGAAGAGGATGTGCCAGTTGTAGTGGTCCGCGATGAAGGCGGCCGAGGGCAGACCCAGGGCGCCACCGACGCCGAGCGAGGCGCTCATCAGGGCGGTGGAGCCGGCCAGCCGGTCGCTGGGCAGTACGTCCCGCATGATGCTGATGCCGAGCGGGACGACCGCGGCGGCCAGCCCCTGGAGTGCGCGGCCGATGACCATCGGGACCAGCGAGTCGGCCAGGGCGCACACGATCGAGCCGGACACCAGCAGCACGATGCTGGTCAGCAGCATCCGGCGCTTGCCGAACATGTCGCCGAGGCGGCCCACGACCGGGGTGGCCACGGCGGCGGCCAGCAGGGTGGCAGTGACCGCCCACGCGGTGTTCGACGCGGAGGCGTCCAGGTACTTCGGGAGCTCCGGGATGATCGGGATGACCAGCGTCTGCATCAGCGAGACGACGATTCCCGCGAAGGCCAGCACCGCGACGACGGCGTTCGACCTCGGCGGAGCGGAGGAACCCGCTTCGGCGGGTCGGGCAAGGGCGTCGGACATGGCGGAGCCTCCATCGGGAACGGGAACGAGCTGCGACGATCAGGGACGAGCTGACTTGCTTGACTCACTCAACCATAATGAGATTGATTGAGTTACGCAAGTACATCTTGGGTGTGAGCCGGTGAACGGGGGAGTAACGGCAGTTCGGTCACGACCTCGAAGCCGCCCTCGGGCCGATGGCCTGCATGGAGTCGGCCACCGGCGGAGAGCGCCCGCTCCCGCATGCCGATGACGCCGTACCCGCCCCCGGCGGCGGGGGAGGAGGGGGCTGCCGTACCCCCGTGGTCGGTGACGGTGATGCCCAGCCGGTCGTGCGAGTAGCAGAGCCGCACCTCGGCCGAGCCGGTGCCCGCGTGCTTGGTCACATTGGTGAGCGCCTCCTGCACGATCCGGTACGCCGTGAGGTCCGTACCGGCGGACAGCGGCCGCGGCCTGCCCTCCGTGCTGACGCTGACGACGAGGCCGGCGGGCTCGAACGAGGCGGCCAGCTCGGCGAGTTGAGCCAGCCCGGGTGCAGGGCCCGAGGGAGTCTCCGAGTCGTCCGCGTGCCGCAACAGGCCCACGGTGGCCTTGAGTTCGCGGACGGCCGACAGCGTGGTGCCCGCGAGTTCGCCGGCGATCCGCTCGGCCTCCTCGGGGCGGCTGCGCATCAGCCGTACGACGGTGCCTGCTTGGAGGTTGGCCAGGACGAGGTGATGGGCGACGACGTCGTGCAGATCGCGGGCGATCCGCATGCGTTCCTCGGTGACACGGTGCCTGGCCTCCTGCTCGCGGGTGCGTTCCGCGTGCTCGGCGCGGGCCTGCACCGCCTCCAGATAGGCCGCGCGGAGCCGGGTGGTGGTGCCGAGCGAGGTGGGCAGCAGCAGCCAGAAGACCGGGCCGAGCAGTTTCAGGACCAGCGGTTCGTTGTTGGGGCCCACGATCAGGGCCGTGCCCACCAGCAGGGTGATGCCGGCGGCGGTGAAGAGGTTCGCGGTGGTCCGCTCGGAGCGCAGGGCCAGCGTGTAGAGCGCGACCATGAGCGGGCCGATCACCAGGACCGTGACGATGTAGCCGAGCCCGGCCACCGCCATGGCGCAGCAGAGGGTGAGCACCACGGTCGTGCGCGGCAGAGTGCGTCGCCACAGCAGGGCGACCGAGGCGAGACCCGTGACCAACACGCCGGGCCACCAAGGGACTTCGAGGTCGCGGCCGGGGATCGTCAGCATGCTGCCGGGGAAGGCGCAGGCGAGGAGTACGGCGGCGAGGACCAGGTCGACGGTACGGGGATGGCAGCGCAGCACCCGCTGCAGGCGGTGGATCATGGTGTGGGGGTCCTGTCCGGGGCGGCCGGGCGCGCCGGTGGCCGCCGGGGGCGGTGGGGCCGGCGCGCCGTCCGCTGCTCGTCTACTCGTCGAAGGTGACGACGATCTTCTCCGCCGCGCCCGGCGTCAGCGCGAGCTCGAAGGCGTGCTCGACCTCGCCGAAGGGCACCCGGTGACTGATCAGCTTGGCGAACCGCTCGTGGTGCTCGACGATCTCCTGGGTGACCTCGAAGATCTCGGTGGGGTAGCCCTGCGAGGCGATCAGGGTGAGCTCGCTGCGCAGCATCCCGCCGAGGTCGATGTCGGCGCCCTTCTTCTGTACGGCGACCATGACCAGCTTGGCGCCCCACTTCGCGGAGTCGACCGTGGTGTTGACGACGGCGGCGACACCGGCGGCGTCGATGTAGATGTCGGTGCCGGGGCGGGGCTGGCCGAGCGCGTTGGCGGCCTGCCCGTGCAGCTCGGTGAGGCGTGACGTCACGTCCTCCTCGGCGGAGTTGATGACGGCGTCCGCGCCGACCGCGAGAGCGGTCTCCATGCGGGAGGCGATGACGTCGGCGACGACGACGTGCTCGACCCCGCGCAGCTTCAGCCAGATCGCCGCGCCCAGGCCGATCGGTCCGGCGCCGAAGATGACAACCTTGTCGCCGGGCTTCGCCTCGGAACGGTTCACGGCGTGCCGGGCCACCGCCATCGGCTCGTTGAGGGAGGCGACGTCGAAGGGCACGGTGTCGGGGAAGACGGTGACGCTCTTGCCGACCTCGCAGTCCTCCAGCAGGAGGTAGTCGCTCATGGCACCGTGCCTGCCGCCGCAGCCGATGATCCCGGAGGGGGAGCCCTGCGGGTTGACGACCACCCGGTCCCCGGCCTTCAGACCGTCGACCTCGGCGCCGACCTCGACGATCTCGCCGGCCGGCTCGTGCCCGAGGGGGACCGGCACCATGGTGCCGCCCGCGCCGAACGGGCCGCCGCCGATGTGCAGGAAGAAGGTGTCGGTACCGCAGATCCCGCAGGCACGGATCTTCATGAGGGCGTCCTTGGGCCCGGGCACCGGACGCTCGACGTCCACCACCTCGATCTTGTCTACGGAGCCGGTCTGGACGGACTTCATCGTGGCCATGAGGGAGCTCGCTTTCCATGTGCGTGAGGGGTGTCACCGGCCCCGGCGGCGGACGGGGGGAGTGCTCCGACCGCCGGGCCCGGTGACGGCGCCATACTCCGTCCCCACGGCGTACGGCGCGACGGGGACACCTCCGCTTCGGTGACCCCAGCTCTGGACTTGCTTGAGTTAGGCAACCATAAATGCATTACTTAAGTCAAGCAACCGTCTCTCGACCTTGCTTAACTCAGGCAAGTACCTGTTACGGTGGACGCATGTCCACACCGCCACCCGCAACAACGCCCGTCCCGGCGGACGTAGTCGAGATCGAGCGGGTCCTGACCCGCATCGCCTATCTGGCCGGGCGGGCCCGGCAGCACGAGCGTCTGATGGCGCTGGTCGGGCTGCCCCTGGACCGGGCCGCCGTGGCGATTCTGCGCTACATCGCCGAGAGCGAGCCGCTGCGCCCCGGAGTCCTCGCGGTCCGGATGTCGGTGGAGGCCTCCCATGTCACCCGCCAGCTACGGCAGTTGGAGCAGCTCGGCCATGTGGTCCGCATCCCGGACCCCGACGACGGCCGCGCCCAGCGCATCCAGCTCACCGACAGCGGACTGGCCGCCGTCGACCGCATCCGGGACGTGAGCCGCCGGGGCATGGAGATGGCGCTGGCGGACTGGTCCTCGGAGGACCTGCGCCAACTCGCGGCGCTCTTCCACCGGTTGGTCGACGACTTCGTCACGCACGCCGAGGCGGCCCTGGACATCCCGGCCTGACGGCTCAGGGGGCCGGCCGCACCTGACCGTGCTGCCAGGCCCAGGCCGCGATCTCGACGCGGTTCCGCGCGGCCAGTTTCAGCTGGACGCTGGAGAGATGCGTCTTCACCGTGGACAGGGAGACGTACAACTCGGCGGCGATCTCGGCGTTCGTCCGGCCGAGGGCGACGAGCCGGACGACCTCGGCCTCGCGGTCGGTGAGCGGCTCGCGCAACGCCGGTGCGGGCGGGGCCGGTTCGGGTGCCGCCGTGGTCGTGTCGGTGAGGTGCCTCAGCAGCCGGACGGTGACCGAGGGCGAGACCAACGAGTCGCCGGCCGCCGCCGCCCGGACCGCCTCCGCCAGCAGTGTCGGCCCCGAGTCCTTCAGCAGGAACCCGCAGGCCCCGCCGCGCAGCGCGCCGTACACGTACTCGTCCAGGTCGAAGGTCGTCACCACGACCACCCGCAGTGGATCGGCCACGTCCGGCCCCGCCAGCAACCGCGTCGCCGCCAGACCGTCCAGCTTCGGCATCCGGATGTCCAGCAGACACACATCGGGCCGCTCACGCCGGGCCAGCGCCACGGCCTCCTCCCCGTCGACCGCCTCGGCGACCACGGTGATGTCGGGCTGCGCGTCCAGGAAGAACCGGAAACCGGTACGGACCATCTCCTGGTCGTCGGCGATCAGCACACGGATGGGCGGGGCGGGGACGGTCATGGGTCGATCATGCCTCAGAGGGGAAGGGGGCGGTCGGTGTCAGTCCGTCGTCCGGGCCGGGTCCGCCGTGACCGCGCGCAGCAGCGGGCGGCTGGTGCCGATCGCGGCGAGCATGGCGAGGGCGCCGAGGGTCACGCAGACGGCCAGTTGCACGGCGCCGGAGGTGCTGATCGTGCTGCCTGCGGCCTTGTTGACCTGGACGGCGGCGTACAGGCCGGTCGCGGTGGTGCCGCCGGCCAGGACGAGCAGCGGGAGCACCGTCTCGCGGACCCTGGCCCGGTCCAAGACCTTCAGCGGCGTACCGGACAGACGCAGCAGACCGTACGTACGACGCCGGTCGAGGACGTTCGCGGCGGCGGTCAGACCCGCCGAGGCCGTCGCGACCAGGAAGCTCACCGCCAGTGTGGCGGTGCCGAGTTGGGCGAGCCGGTCGGTGACGGCGGCGTCCTGCGCCTCCGCGTAGGCACCCGCGTACGGCAGTCGTCCCGCGGCGAGCGGCTGGAGGACGGTGACGGCCGTGTCGAGGGCGGCCGGTCCGCCGGAGACGCGCGCGACCACGCCGTCGCTGCCGCCGAGCAGGAAGCCGTCGTCGTCCGTGCCGACGGTCGCGTCGACGCCCGCCGCGCGCAGCAGCCGGCGGGCCTCGCCCACCGTGTGCCGGGCGTCGGCCGCGTTCGCGGTCGGTACGGCGACCTGGCCCTGGTGGTCGAGGCCGACGATGCCGAGCAGGCCGACGGTGAAGAACCCGGCGACGAACCCCGCCAGCACCAGACCACTGACCGTCCGCCAGGCACCGCGCGGATCGTCGCTGAGCCTGCGGGCCGCCAGCAGGGTCGCCGGGCGGCGGGCGAACCGCCCCACGACCCGGCCCAGCCGGTCCACGAGCCACGGCCCGAACATCCAGAACGCGCCGTAGAACAGCACCATCAGCGCGACCAGCGTCCCCGGCTTCAGCGTGCTGCCGTGCGTGCTCATCCGGATGTAGACCAGCACCGCCACGAACAGCACGAGCCGGACCAGCCGGGTACGGCGCGGGTCCGACTGCTGGGCGACCCCGAGCGGCGAGGACGCGACCTGCCGCAGCGTCGACATCGCGCTCACCGCGATCAGCCCGGCCACCCCCACCACGACCGCCACCACCCACGGCAGCCCCACCCACAACTGCCCGACGTACCAGGTCCCGATCCCGTACGGCACCTCGGCGAGCGCGGGCAGCAGCGCGGCGTAGGCCACCGCCCCCGCCAGGGCACCGGCCGCACCCACCGCTGCCGCCTCCACGCCGGTCATGGCGAGGATCTGCCGGGGAGTCGCCCCGGCGAGCCGCAGCGCCGCGAGGCGTTGTTCCCGGCGGGCAGCGCCTAGCCGCCCGGCAGCCGAGGCCAGCACGATCACGGGGACGACGAGTAGACCCACACCGAGTAGTACGGCCGACTGGTCGTCGACGGTGAACACGCTCCGCTGGGTACCGGCGAACCCGGAGACCACGGAGCGCGCCGTCAGCCCCACGTCGTAAATGCCCTGCCCGTCCGCCGACTCGGAGACCGCCGGGTCCGTGGGGGACCGGCCGATCACCGCCACGAGCTCGTCGGGCGAGGCGAGCCCGGCGGCGCCGATCGTGCCGTAGGACGTCGACTTCGGGAAACGGTCGGCCAGTTGGGTCGGGGGGAGGGCGCGGAGGAGTCGCGCGAGGGCCGGGGAGACGTACCAATCACCCTGCTTCGGGAAGGAGTTGAGGCCGGGTGGGGCGGGTGTCGGTGCCTGGTGCGGGAGTTGGGCCAGGGAGACGACGGTGATCGGTTCGTCGCGGACGTAGGTCGTGGCGAGGGCTTGGATCGCGGTGCCGTGGCGGTCGGGGTCGGGGGTGCGCCAAGCGGTGCGGTCCGCTCGGGCACCCGCGCCCAAGTAGGCGGCGAGCAGGGTGAGCAGGACGAGGGAGCCCACGGCGGCCGCTGCGGCGGCGAGGAGTTGGCTCTGCAGGCCGCGGCGGCCGGAGGACTTCGCGAGGTGCCAGGTCAGGGACAGAACGGGGGAACGCATCGAGGTCTCTGAGAGCTCAACTGGCGGTGAACTGGCTGTAGTTGCTGATCCGGCCGTCCCGGACCTGGAGGACCCGGTCGCAGTGCGCGGCCACCTCGGCGTCGTGCGTGACCATCACCAGCGCGGCACCCTGCTCACGGGTCACCGACGTCAGCAGCCGTACGACCTCCGTGCCGGTCGCCTGGTCCAGGGCGCCGGTCGGCTCGTCGGCGAAGACCACGTCCGGCGCCACGGCCAACGCCCGTGCGATGGCGACCCGTTGGGCCTGGCCACCGGACAACTGGCCGGGGCGGCGTCCCTCCAGACCGTCCAGGCCGAGCGGTGCGAACCAGCGCCGGGCGCGCTCCACCGCCTGTGCGCGGGGCAGCCCCTCCAGCATCAGCGGCAGGGCGACGTTCTCCTCGGCGGGCAGTTCGGGCAGCAACTGACCGGACTGGAAGACGAATCCGAACCTCTTGCGGCGCAGCGCGCTGAGCCGGTTCTCGCCCAGGTCGTCGATACGGTCCCCGCACAGCAGCACCTGGCCGCCGTCCGGGCGGACGATCCCCGCAAGGGTGTGCAGCAGCGTGGACTTGCCGGAGCCCGACGGGCCCATGATCGCGAGGGAGTCGCGGGCACCGACCTCCACGTCCACGCCCGCCAGGGCCGTGGTGGAGCCGTACTTCTTGATCAGGCCGACACCGGCCAGCACGGTGCTCATGAGCGGTCGAACTTCCAGGTGACGGAGTCGGCCGAGGCCTTGACCACGGTGACCGGGATGTCGACCGCCGTGCCGTCGCTCTTGCGGCCCGTGCAGGTGACGGTCGCTCCGGCGACGGCCTTCAGGCCGGTGGGGCAGGTGACCCCCGAGATCTTGTCGCCGACCCAGGGGAGCGGGTGGTACCTGCTCTGCGCCCGGCCGGCCACGATGTCCGCCGACAGCGCCTTGTGGCCGTCGACCGTGACCGTGCTGTGCGCGTCGAGTTCGGTGGTGGACTGCGTGCCGGACAGCAGATGGGTGCCGAGCGCACCGAGGGCGACCGCGGCCGTCGCGCCGCCGATCACCCCGATGACGAACCTGGTGGACTGCATCACGCGTACTCCTGAAGGGTGGGAGGGGAGGAAGCGGTCCCACTCTCGTCGGCCCGGACCCGGGCCCGCCTCGGCCGAACGGCCAGGGTTCGCACCACCCCCGCTCGACCGTTCGGCCGATCCCACCACACCACGCCTCGCATACCGTGACCAGCATGAGATCCGTCACCGGCCGGGGCTGCGCACGGGGGCTCGCCGTGGGCGCCCTGCTCGGTCTCGCGGCCTACGACCTGAGTTTCACCGCCTCCACCGGCCGCTCGGCCTGGCCCGCGGTCCTGGTGCTCGGCATCGGCCTGGCCGCCGTCCTGTGGTCCGTCGCCCGGCGCCCGCGGTGGCTCACCCCGCAGCTGCGCACTGCCGCGCCCGCCGTCCTCTCGCTCCTCTACAGCGCGGGCGCGATCCTCGCCGGGCACTCGGAGCTGTTCGGCCCCGGCGAGATCGTGATCCTGCTGACCCTGACCTTCATCGCCGTACGGCACTGCCCGCAGCCCTGGGCCGCGGTCTGCGGCGTCCTGGACGGCCTCGCGCTGCTCGCCCTGCCGGCTCGCTACTTCCACTCGGTCACCGACGACAACCTGCTGCTGGTCACCACGATCGGACTGGTCCTCGTCGGGGCCACCGCCGGGTTCGCCGGGTATCTGCGCTCCCTCGACTACCGCCGCACCGTCGCGGTCACCGAGACCCGGCGCGCCGAACGCCTCGCCATCGCCGCCGACCTGCACGACTTCGTCGCCCACCACGTCACCGGAATCCTCGTGCAGACCCAGGTGGCCCGCATGATGGCGACCAGCAGGCCCGCGGACCTCGACCCCGTGCTCTCGGGCATCGAACGCGCCGCGACCGAGGCCCTGGCGTCCATGCGGCGCACGGTCGGTGTGCTGCGCGACGCCGGACCGGACGCGGCCGACCGCCGCCCGGCCGGCGACCTCGCCGCCGTCGCCGAACTCGTCGACGGCTTCGCGAGCCCGGTCCAAAAGGTCGTCCTGCGCCGCGACCCGGCACTCCCCGACGACCTCCCGCACGAGGTGCAGGCCGCCGCCTTCCGGGTCGTACAGGAAGCCCTGACGAACGTACGACGGCACGCGGCCGACGCCGCCGAGGTCACCGTGGGGCTGCGCCGCGCGGGCCGCCGGCTGGAGGTCACGGTGACGGACGACGGCCGCGGCGGCACCCAGCTTCCGGCCGCCGCGCACGGCGGCGGCTTCGGTCTCGTCGGCCTCACGGAACGGGTGACGGCGCTCGGCGGTGAACTCCGGGCCGGTCCGCGCGCAGGGGGCGGGTGGGAGGTGCGGGCAGTGTTTCCGGCGGGGCGGCCCTGAGGGGGCGTGGCTTTCCGGGCGGTCCCGTCAGGCCTTGAAACCGACCCCTCCGTACAGCTAGACCGGTCCCTCGCCGGGCGGTGTCTCGCCCTCCGCGAGTTCCGGGTGCCAGTCGGTTATGGACACGATCCCGGGGGCGATCGGCTCAAGTCCCCTGAAGAAACTGCCCACTTCGGCGTGCGAGCAGTTCGGCACGGTCATGCCGACCCGGTGCCGTCGCTCAACACGCCGTCCAGGAAACGGATCAGGTCCGCGAAGACCTCCGCCCGGTTCGTCTCGTGGAACACCTCGTGCCGGGAGCCCGGATACACGTGCTCGGTCAACTCCCCACCGCTCAGCCGCTCGACGCCCACGAGACTGCCGGACAGCGGGACGAGCCGGTCGTCACCGCCGTGCAGCCACAGCAGCGGCAGCCGGCCGATGTCGCCCCCGTCGGCGACCGTCGTCAGGGTGCGGGCGAAGGCCTCCAGCGTCGGCCGCTTCATTGGACCGTGCCAAACCAGCGGATCCGCGGCGTACGCCGCACCGACCCCCGGGTCACGGGAGAGCGCGGCCGGGCTGATCGGGACGTCCGGGATCTCGTCGAGGGCGAGCAGCCGCTGCGGCAGCTCCCAGGTACCGATCACCGGCCCGGACAGCACGAGCGCGGCGAGCTCGTCGCCGTAACGCTGCGCGAAACGGGATGCGATCAGGCCGCCCATGGAGTGGCCGATCAGGACGAGGGGCACGCCCGGGTAGGTGGCGCGGGCCAGGTCGGCGACGGAGTGCAGGTCCGTGACCACGTCCTCGAAGTCGTCGATCAGCACACGCTCACCGCCCGACTCGCCGTGACCCCGGTGGTCGGGCCCGAGGACGGCGGCGCCGTGCGCGACGAGTACGGCGGCCAACCCGGCGTACCGGCCCATGTGTTCGCCGTAGCCGTGCGCGACGAGGACGACGTACCGCGGGCGCTCGTGCGGCCACTCACGTGCGGTGATCGTGCTGCGGGTACCGGGGAGGACGTGCTCGCGGGTGTCGGCCACGGTCAGAAACTAGCACCGCCGGTCCGACGCCATGATCCACCGAGGTATGGCAGGGGCCACCTGGCGAGACACTCCTTACGCGGGGAGATGTAAGGACATACGATCGGTCCTCGCATGAACACGATGACGCTCTGGCACATATCCGGCTGGGAATTCGCCGCGCTCGCCGCCGCGGCCCTGCTCGTCGGCTTCTCCAAGACCGCCGTGAGCGGGGCCAACACGGTCAGTCTGGCGATCTTCGCTGCCGTCCTGCCCGCCCGCGCCTCCACCGGCGTACTGCTCCCGATCCTGATCGTCGGAGACGTGCTCGCCGTCCTCACCTACCGGCGGCACGCCCACTGGCCCACCCTGTGGCGGCTGTTCCCGGCGGTCGCGGCGGGAGTCGTGATCGGGACCCTGTTCCTGGTGTGGGCCGACGACGCGGTCGTACGGACGTCGATCGGCGCGATCCTGCTGTTGATGGCCGGGGTGACCTTGTGGCGCCGCCGCAGGGCGGAGGCCGACGACGAACCGGACTCGGTGGCCACCAGGTCCGGGAGGGTGAAGGCCCGCTCCTACGGGGTGCTCGGCGGCTTCACCACGATGGTCGCCAACGCCGGCGGTCCGGTCATGTCGATGTACCTGCTCTCGGCGGGCTTCCGGAAGCTAGGCTTCCTGGGCACCTCGGCCTTCTTCTTCCTGATCGTCAACGTGACCAAGGTGCCCTTCAGCGTCGGCCTCGGCCTGATCGACGGCCACTCACTGCTGCTCGACGCGGCACTCGCGGCGTTCGTCGTGCCCGGCGCGCTGATCGGCAAATGGGCCGTGAACCGCATCAACCAGCGCCTGTTCGAGCAACTGGTGATCGCGGCGACGATCATCGGCGGCCTGCAACTGCTCCTGCGCTGACTCTCGGCCCCGTGACCTCGTACGCTCGCCCCATGCCCCCGCACATCCTGATCCTCGGCGGCACCACCGAGGCCCGAGAGCTGGCCGCCGAGCTGGCGGTACGGCGTTCCGAGGTCCGGGTGACGACCTCGCTCGCCGGGCGGGTCTCGCGGCCCCGGGCACTGGCCGGGGACGTACGGATCGGCGGGTTCGGCGGCGCGGACGGGCTGGCCGAGTGGCTGCGGGAGCAGCGCGTGGACGCGGTCGTCGACGCCACGCACCCCTTCGCCGAGTCGATCACCGCGAACGCGGCACGGGCCGTGGCGGACACCGGGTTGCCCGCCGTGGTCCTGCGCCGGCCCGGCTGGCGACCGGTACCCGGAGACCGCTGGCACCCGGTCGCCACACTGCCCGAGGCCGCGGAGGCGCTCCCCGGACTCGGGCACCGCATCCTCCTGACCACCGGCCGCCTGGGTCTTGCCGCCTTCGCCCACCTGTCCCAACTGCACTTCGTCGTACGGTCGGTGGAGCCGCCCGAGTCCCCGATGCCACCGGACATCGAGGTACTCCTCGCACGCGGGCCCTTCACGGTGGACGACGAGGCGGCGCTGCTGCGCAAGCACCGGATCGACGTGGTTGTGACGAAGGACAGCGGGGGAGCGGCGACGGCGGCCAAACTCACGGCCGCGCGGGAGGCGGGCGTCCCGGTGGTGGTCGTAGGACGGCCGCCGTTGCCGGAGGGCGTGCGCGTGGTGCCTGATGTCGCCGGGGCGCTGGAGTGGCTGGGGTTCAGCCCGGGGTGACGACCGTCGCCCGGAGGCGGTCCACCGCGCGCAGCACCTCGTCACGGTTCTTGGCGCTCTTGATCCAGGCGGGGAGCCGGGCGACCAGGGTCATCTTCTGCCCGGTGTCGTACCAGGGTGCGCGTTCGCGCAGGTCGGCGGCGACGAACCGCCTGATGAGGTCCAGGTGTCGGAGGTTGTACGCCCACACTTCGCCGTGCCTTGTCCCGGCCCGCAGCCACAGGGTCGGCCGGGGGCCGTGGGACGGAGTCGTGTCGATCCGGCACAGGCCGCAGGACCGGCAGACCAGGCGTGTGTGCGGATACCTCCTGCCGTCGGCGTCCGGAGGTGTGCACGGGCGCCGCTCGAAGTGGGCGATCCGCTCGCAGCGCGGGCACCGGACCAGCGTCGACGACGCGAAGTCGGCGAGTGTGGCGCGCGGGTCGTGGAAGCGCACGGGTGTCCGGGACATGCCGTGAGTGTGACAGCGGCTCCGCTCGCCCGGCACCCGTTTTCAGGAGGCGGAGTTCTCCGCCAACTCCGCCGGGCGCTGCGGGAGTCCGGAGCTCAGGTCCTCCACCAGGAGGCGCTTGGCGATGGTGTCGACCGCGGCACGCAGGTCGGCGTTCGAGGGGCGGCCGATGTCCTGCTGGACCCGGGCCTCCAGCCAGTTGCCCCAGGCCCTGCCGATGATCTCGGCCTCGCGTTCGCCCGCCGCGGTGTGGGAGAGGAGGGAGCCGGTGCGGGTGAGGTAGCCCTCCTCGACCATGCGGTCGAAGACCGGGAGGAGCACCTCCGGGGGCATGTGACGGCGGGCGGCGATCAGGCCGAGGCTGGCGTGGCCGACCATCCTGCCGAACAGTTCGACCTGCATCACGGCCCAGGCACCCGCGATGTCCAGCCGGGTGTCGGAGTCCGTGATGATCCGCCGGGCGGTGTCGAGGTCCGTGCTGCCGATGACCTTGCCGACGGCCGCTTCGAGGAGGCGCTGCGAGTCCCCGCCGCGCGGTGACGCGAAGCCCTCGCCCATGTCGGTGGAGCCCATGCGCGCGCTGTCGCGCAGTTCGACCTGCTTGAGGAACAGGGCGACGACGAAGCCGATCACCGCGACCGGGACCGTCCAGCGGAACACCGTCTGGATGGTGTCGGCGTACGCGTTGATGATCGGCGCGGCGGCGGCGTGCGGCAGTTTGTGCAGGCCCTCGGGGCTGGTCGCCGCCTTGGTGATGGTCGCGGGGTTCAGCGCGCTCGTCCTCGCGGCGGACGCGATGCCGTCCTTGAGGTTGGGCGCCAGGCTGTTGGCGTAGATCGTGCCGAAGACGGCGGTGCCGAACGAGCTGCCCAGCGTACGGAAGAAGGTGACGCCGGAGGTCGCGGTGCCCAGGTCGGTGTACTCGACGGTGTTCTGCACGGCGATCGTCAGCACCTGCATGCACAGCCCGATGCCGGTGCCGAGCACGAACATGTACACCGATTCCAGGAACGCTCCGGTGCCCGGACCCATGAGGGACATCAGATACAGCCCGACGCCCATCACCGCGGAGCCGATGATCGGGAAGAGCCGGTACTGGCCGGTCTTGCTGACCACGTTGCCGCTGAACACGGACGCGATCAGCAGCCCGATCACCATGGGCAGCGTCCGCACACCGGAGACCGTGGCCGAGTCGCCGTCCACGTACTGAAGGTAGGTCGGCAGATACGTGAGCGCGCCGAGCATCGCGAAACCGACGATGAAGCTGAGGATCGAGCAGACCGCGAACACCGGGTTGCCGAACAGCCGCATGGGCAGCATGGGTTGGGCGGCCCGCGTCTCCACCCAGCAGAACAGGGCGAGCGCGATGGCGCCGCCCACGAACAGGCCGATGATGGTCGCCGAACCCCACGCGTACTCGTTGCCGCCCCAACTCGTCGCCAGGATCAGGGAGCTCGCGCCGACCGCGACCAGTGCGATGCCGAGATAGTCGATGACGGGCCGTACGGCCGACTTGACCACGGGGATGGTGCGGGCCGCCGCGACGACGACCACGATCGCGATCGGCACGTTGACGTAGAACGCCCAGCGCCAGGTCAGATGGTCGGTGAACAGGCCGCCCAGCAGCGGTCCGATGACCGTGGCCACGCCGAACACCGCGCCGATCGCGCCCTGGTACTTGCCGCGCTCCCGCAGCGGGATGACGTCGGCGATCAGCGCCATCGCCGTCACCATCAGCCCGCCCGCGCCGATGCCCTGCACCGCACGCCAGGCGATCAGCAGCGTCATGTTGGTGGCGAGACCGCACAGGAACGAGCCCGTGATGAACACGATCGCCGAGACCTGGAAGACCACCTTGCGGCCGAACAGGTCACCGAACTTGCCGACCAGCACGGTCGCTACGGTCTCCGCCAGCAGATACGCGGTGACCACCCACGACATGTGCGCGGCGCCGCCCAGGTCCGACACGATCGTCGGCAGGGCCGTGCCCACGATGGTCTGGTCGAGGGCCGCGAGCAGCATGCCGAGCATGATCGTCACGAAGACGACGTTGCGACGGCGAGGGTCCAGCACGGGGGGCTGCTGCGCGGAGGGCAGCGAGGTTTCCTCGGCGACTGTCACGAGGTCACTTTCACACCGGTGGACCATCCGTGCACAGTGGGCGGGGCCGCTCGGGTTGCTTCCTCGCGCGCTACTCCGCCGCCGGGTGCCGGCGCAGCAGATACGTGTCCATGATCCAGCCCTTGCGCTCCCGGGCCTCCGCCCGCAGCCGCTCGATGCGCGGGGCGGCCTCGGCTATCGGCCCGGAGGCGAGGATCTCGTCCGGGGTGCCGATGTAGGCGCCCCAGTAGATGTCGATGTCCTGGTCGGCGTACTTCCGGAAGGTCTGCTGCGCGTCGAGCATCACGACCACGTCGTCGACGCCTTCCGGGAACCCCTCGGACAGCCGCCTGCCGGTGGTGATCTGCACCGGCCGGGCCACCCGGTTCAGCCCCGTGCGGTGCCGGGCGACGAGCGCCGAGACACTGCTGATGCCGGGCACGACGTCGTACTCGAAGGCCGCCGCGCCCCGCTCCAGGATCTCCTCCAGGATCCCGAGCGTGCTGTCGTACAGCGAAGGATCCCCCCACACCAGGAACGCGCCGCTCTCGTCCTCGCCCAACTCCTCGGTGATCAGCCGCTCGTAGATGTCCGCGCGGGCACTGCGCCAGTCCCCGACCGCGGGGGAGTACGCGGCGCCCCCGGCCTTCCGGTCCCGGTCCGGGTCGCGCGCCTCGACCAGGCGGTACGTCGCCTCCGGTATGTGCGCGTCGAGCATGTCCCGGCGGAGCCCGGTCAGGTCGGACTTCACCTCGCCCTTGTCGAGAATGAAGAACACGTCGGTGCTCCGCAGCGCCCTGACCGCCTGGAGGGTGAGCTGCTCGGGGTCGCCCGCACCGATACCGATGACATGAATCTTTCGCACACCCCCGAGTCTGCCCCACGCCACTGACAGTCCGTACATCGCACCGGCACGGACCGGCACGGACACGGCATCGACCGGCTAGGACGTCGCGCGTAACACCGGCGCAGACCGGCTAGGACGTTCCGTGCAACACCGGCACAGGACCGCCTAGGACGTCCCGCGCAGCCGGGGCGCCCGTGCCCGCGCGTCCACGCTCCCGCCGCCCCGCTCCACGTCGTCCCCGAGCCCCCGCGCCCACGCGGCGACCCCCGCGAGATCCATCCCGTACGGCCGCTCCCGCCCGGTCAGGGCCGCCCACTCCGCCACGCCGCCGGCCCCGCGCCGCAGCAGCCGGGCGCCGCCGGTGACGTTCCCCCGGGCCGCGTGCGTGAGCCCCACCGCGAGCTGGGCGAGCCCGCGCCACAGGGCCCGCTCCTCGTCCGGCCCCGACTTCCAGGCGTCCTCGAACACCTCGTGCGCGTGGAACGGCTTCCCCTCGTCGAGCAGCGCCTGCGCCTCGACGACGGTCTCCTCCGGCGCCCGCACGACGCCCTCGGGCTGCCGGGCCACGCCCTGCGAGCCGTACGGCAGCGGCCGCCCGAGTCCGTCCCGGGGCCGGGCATTGCGCGCCCGCCCGTCGCCGTCCCGGTCCCGCAGGTCGTCCGTACCGTCCGCACCGGCCGAGGATGTGTCGCTCATACGACGATTGTCCCGCGCCCGCCACCGGCTTCGGCGCACCCCCGGGCGTGGGGTAGGCTGCTGTTCGCGCGATCACGCGGTTCACCGCAGGAAAGCGCACCGGGACGTGGCGCAGCTTGGTAGCGCACTTGACTGGGGGTCAAGGGGTCGCAGGTTCAAATCCTGTCGTCCCGACTTTTCGAAGTCGCAGTTCAGGGGCCGTTTCAGAGGAAATCTGAAGCGGCCCTTTGATCATTCCTGGGGACCATTTGGGGACCAGGGCGCTTGACGGGGGGTGATGCCGGTATGACCTCCGAAGAGCAAGAGGAACTCAGGTGACTGCGGCGGGAGAACGCCCGGCTGAAGGAGGGCAGCGAGATCCTCCGGAAAGCCGCTGCCTATTTCGCACGGGAGACGACACGGTGATCCGCTTCTGTTTCGTCGACGAATACCGGAACGCCCATGGCGTGAAGCGGATGTGTGACGTCCTGGGCTGGGACCGCTCCGGCTACTGCACCTGGCACAAGAACAAGGAGACACGACAGCAGAGGGCGGACGGGGAAGAAGAACTGGCGCGGCAGATCCGGGAGATCCACACCGATTCCCGGGGCGCCTACGGAGCCCTGCGTATCACTCGCTCCTTGCGGGTGCAGGGACGCGTCGTGAATCGAAAGCGCGCCGCGCGGGTTGTGCGGGAACGGCAGCTCTCCGGGATGACGCGCCGGAAACCACGGTCGCTGACGAAACCGGACCGCATGGCACCGCCGGCCCCCGACCTCGTTCAGCTGGACTTCAACGCACCGATGCCGGGCCTGAAGCTCGTCGGTGACATCACCTGCCTGCCCACAGCCGAGGGATGGCTGTACCTGGCCGCGGTGATCGACCTGTGCACGCGTGAAGTCGTGGGCTGGTCTATGGTCGACCACATGCGTACGCAGCTGGTAGGTGACGCCATTCGGATGGCTCATGCCGGCGGGCATACGGCCGGTAACGCAATCTTCCACACCGACCGCGGATCCCAATATACGTCTATCCAATTCCGGGAAAAATTGGCGGAGTTGGACCTCCGTCAGAGCACAGGCCGAGCCGGCTCGTGCTTCGACAATGCGGCTGCGGAGAGCTTCTTCGCCGTACTCAAGTCCGAGATCGGCACCACCGCTTGGCCGACCCGTACCCGTATGCAGGCCCGGCAGGACGTATTCCGATGGATCGCGCAGTATTACAGCCGAGAGCGGATCCACTCGACCATCGGCCACCTCACCCCGCACCACGCACGGACCCGCTATCGGCAACGCCTCGACCTCGTGGCATAAAACGGAAGTGTCGGACTTCAAGGGGTCACTTCGGACGAGGCCATCACCCTCGCCAACGCCACCGAGTACAGCCTGGCCTACGCCGTGTGGTGCGGGGGCGTCGCCCGGGGGATGACCCTGCCCACCGCATCGAGGCCGGCCAAGTCGCTGTCAACAGCGGTGTCATGGGCATCGAGGCACCGTTCGGCGGCTACCGGACGAGCGGCATCGGCCGGGAAAAGGGCATCGGCGCCCTCCACGAGTACACCCGGCTCAAGACGGTCAGCGTCAGCGTCACCCTGCCGGACCCCGCGACCAAGTGACGTTCGCCGGCGTCACCGGAGAACACGACGGGCAGCAGGGATCCGTCACTCCGTGAGCCCGCTGGTGCCGGTGACCCAGTTGTCCCTGCCCCAGGGGGTCGCCGCGTCTTCCAGCGGATCGATCTCGCCGTTGGTCTCCGCCGTCGAGAGGAGTTCCGCGACGGTGTGTTCGGGTTCCCGAACCGCGGCGGCCAGAACTCTCGACAGGAAGGTGAGGAACTCGATGGCCTCGCCGGGGCTCATGAGGGAGGGACGATGGGTGAGCCAGCCGGAGGCCGGTCCGTCATCAGGCTCGATCAGGTACAGCGCCAGGGCCCGAGGGAGGGCTGCGGTGCGAAAGCCCAGGAGTCGGAAGGGCAGGTCCCCGGGATGGTTCGGTTCCGCGTCGCACATCGATCGTGGATAGACCTGCAGAGACACGGGAGCCACGTCGTCGAGGTCCGGGGCGTCCTGGTGGCTTCCCTCCGACAGGGCGTCTTTTACCAGGTGAAATGGTGTACCGGCGTGGTCCAGGGAGTCGAGCAGTGTGTCCTGTGCACGTTCCACCAGTCGCGGGAAAGGCGCCGCGCGGTCGACGGGGACTCGCAGCAGTACTCGGTTGGCGAACAGGCCGACCAGCGCCTCGTGCTCCTCCTCGTCACGTCCGGCGTACGGTACGGAGATGATGGCCTCGCCTGCCCCCGACCGCTGCGCCAGCGCCGCGGCCAGGACGGCCAGGGTGATGGTGTACGTGGTCGTCCCGAGCGAATTCGCCAAGCGCCTCAGCCCTGTTCCCGTGTTCTCGGGGAGGGTGAATGGCATGTCCAGTGCGGACGTGCTCCGCGGCGCGGGCGTTTCGCCACCGGTCCACAGTCCGCTGGAGACTCCGGACAGGTGCGTGCGCCACCACGGTAGGTCTCGGCTCGACCAGCCGGACCTGTCACGCTCCGCGCGCTCGGAGACGTATGCGGCCCAGCCGCCGTCCGCCTTGGTGTCCGGCTCCGCCGGAGCAGCCTCTCCGTTCGCCAACTCCCTGTAGCTGTCTTGGATTTCTCGGACCAGGACGCCACAACTCCAACCGTCGGCCACGATGTGGCTCACCGTGAGGAGCAGGAGATGGAGCTCCGCTTCGAGGGTGATCAGCGTGACACGCAGGGGCCAGTGCGACTCCAGGTCCACACGGATCGCACTGTCCCTTGCGCCGAGTTGGGCGCAGACGGCTGCTCTGCGGTCCTCCGGCAGACCGGTCAGCCTGACCGTGTGGATCGGAAAGGTGACCGGCGCTGCGCGGAGTGTGGCTCGGGGCGCCTCGTCAGGTCCGGGGATGACGCGCGTCCGCAGGGGAGCGTGGCGGCGGACCACCGCGGCCACGGCCCGGGACAGCAGGAGCGGGTCGACCTCGTCCTGTATCAGGTAGGTCGGCGAGATCTGGTCGGCGAGGCCGTCCGAGGCGCGTGCTGCCCGCCAGCGACGTACCTGACTCTCCGTCAGATCGATGGGGGTCGCGTCGTGTTCGTCGTCACGCATGTGACGTCCTCCCTTCGGCGCGAGCAGTCGAGGGGGTGGCGGACACCCGTAGTTGGGCGAGGAGTTGGTAGATGGTTTCCGTGCCCCGTCGCAGTGCCTCTGCCTCGATGTACTCGTCCGTTCCGTGCATGCGCCGCAGGCTCTCCCGTTCGACGGCATAGGGATAGATCCCGTAGACCGGAATGTCCTGTTCCCTGAAGGGGACCGCGCTGGTCACCGCTTCGAACTGCGCTGCCGTCGTGGCCACCCCGTCGTGGGTCGTCGCCACCGCCCGCTGCCACATGCGGAAGATGTCCGTGTCCTGGGTGGACGACGGCGTCGCCAGGTAGCCGGTGATGCGGTCCAGCGTCTGCTGCTCCGTTTCGCCTGTTCGACCGATGACGGTCAACTTCGCGTGGTCCACGACCAGTTCCCGTAGCAGACGCAGTACGTCCGCGGGCGCGTCGGCATGGGGAAGGAAGCTGACGCGCAGCTGCGCGGACGCGTGACCGGGGACGATGCTCGTGTAGTAGCCGGCGTCGGCGGAGATGAACGCGAGGGTCGTACGCATCATGGCGTTGTGCAGCTCGGGATGGCCGCTCAGCTTGAGGGCGTGCTCCCCCGCGGTGTTCCGCGCCGACTGGGAACGGGCCTCCAGCATGTCCCGTAGAGCGGCCGCGAACGCCTGGTCACGGGTGCTGCGGCTCAGCGCGTCGAAGTAACCGCGGGACAGTGTGTTCGGACGGATGCGGAAACGGTACGCGTCGAGCAGTTCGAGAGCCCGCGCGAGACGGATGACCGCCTGCCCCTCATAGGGCTTCGACGTGTGGGTCGCGTACCCCCCGGTGTCGATCTGGACGAGCATCGACCGTTTGTCGGAGCAGGTCAGACTGGCGAGCATCGGGGATGTTCCGTCCGGCTGGTTGAGTACCCAGCCGCCCTCCGTCAGTACGACACCGGGAACGATCTCGCCCGGCTTCTGGGAGAGCAGCCAGCTCACCCCGTAGGGGCCGTTCTCCTCGTCGCAGTCCGACCAGAAGATCACCTCGCGGTCGAAGCGCGCTCCTTCTCGCAGATGCCTTACCAGGGCAGTGACGAATGCCGCGTTGGTGCCCTTCATGTCCAGGGCGCCGCGGCCGTACAGACGTCCGTCCTTCACCTCACCCGCAAACGGATCCACCGTCCAGGGGTCGCCGACCGCGGGCACGACGTCGGAGTGGCCGAGCAGCAGCAGCGGCGCCTTGTCCGTGGGGCCCGCGGCCGGCACCCGTGCAAAGAAGTGGACGTTGTCGGCCTTCGGCGTGGGCACGATCTCGGTCGTTGCCCCCGCGTCGTCGAAGATGCCCTGCAGCATGCGGGCGTACGGCAGCGTGACCGCCCCGTCGCCCGGATTGCTCGTGTCGTGCCGGATCATCGCGACGGCGAGAGCGACCGGATCGGCCGCGTCGACGGTGAAAGCCGTCGCGGCGGCTCGAACCTGGGCCGGACGGTCTCCGGCCCTGTCGGAGCCGGCCGCTGCGGCTGCCGCTTCCGGGGGCTGTGCCGGCCCGATGGACAGGGAGCCCAACGTGCCGGCGACCGCCCCGACACCGAGCCCGAGCAGCGACCGTCGTGACGGCTTCTGGGCGTCGGCCACGGCCGACAGACAGACGTGGATCACCTGCTCGGGATGAGTCCGGTGAACGTAGTGGCCGCCGTCGAGGACGTGCTCGGACCAACCCGCGTCGGTGTGTCGTCCCCAGTCCCTGGCCGCGGATTCGAGTACGCGTGTGTCGTCCTTGGCCCGAACAGTCCGGATGGGTACGGGAAGGGGCGACGCGGCACGGCCGTCGTATCCGCCGGCGAGCCGGAGATCCGCGAGTACCGGCGGCAGCAGGAGTTCTTCGAACGCGGTGTCCTGGAGGAGTTCGGGCTCGGTGAGGCCCGTCCGAGCCACGTACGCTCGCGCGTCCGCCGAGGTGAGGGGCCCGGCCTCACCCGTGTAGGCCGTCGGTGGCCGACTGGCCACCGGGCAGAGCCGGGCGACGTCGCGGTCCGCCGCCAGCAGAGCCCGGCAGATCTCGTACGCGATGACGCCCCCCAGACTGACACCGACCAGGACCAGTCGGTGGTCGAAGCGGAGCAGCTCGGCGGCGACAGCCGACGCGTACTCGGACATGTCCGTCACCGGCGCCTCGTCCGTGCGCAGTCCCCGGCCCGGGGGGTCCACCAGGGCCAGTGCGGTGCCCGTCGGTGCCCGGGACACCCAGGAGCTGAACGACGCCCCGTGGGCACCGGTCGGTGGTACGCACACGACGAGCGTGTGGGCGTCGTCCGTCGGCTGGGGGAAGCGCAGCCACGCGGCTCTCTCACGCATGTGTCACACCCTGTCCGGCCTCTCGGCAGAGCGCGGCGATCCCCGAGAAGGTCGGGGCACCGAGCAGTTGGCGCAGGCTGACACGTCGGCCGAATGCCTTTTCCAGCCGGTTGGTGAGTCGCACGGCCAGCAGTGAGTGCCCGCCCGCGTCGAAGAAGTTCTCGTCGGCCGTCGCCGGAGCCGTGCCGAGCAACTGCTCCCAGAGCCCGACAAGCACGCTCTCCGTGTCGTCGGTGGGGGCGAACCGCTCCCGTGGTCCGTGGGTGACGCTCTCGGCGCGCGTCCTGAGGAGGCTGCGGTCCAGCTTGCCGTTGGTGCCCAGCGGCAAGTCCGGCAGAACGATGATCCGTGACGGGACCATGTAGTCCGGCAGCCGGTCGCGGACGTAGGCGCGCAGAGCCGCCGGATCCGCTTCGACCGCTTCGGTCACACAGGCGATCAGCCGAGGCTCACCCTGTTCCTCGGCGACGTAGACACCCGCGTCGGCGACGAACGGAGACGTACGCAGGGTCGTCTCCACCTCTTCGAGTTCGACGCGGTAGCCGCGGATCTTCACCTGGTTGTCGGAGCGCCCGACGATCTCCAGGTTCCCGTCCGACGACAGGCGGCCGCGGTCTCCGGTGCGGTAGCGCCGGACCCCGTCGGCCCCTGTGGCGAACCTGTCGCTGTCGCCGTCGCGGACGTAGCCCAGCGCGAGCGGTGGCCCCGCCACCCACACCTCGCCGACCACGCCGGGGGGCAGTTCCCGGCCGAGCCGGTCGTGCACGGTGAGGGACGCGCCGGCCACGGGCTTGCCCACCGGCACTCGTTCGGCGTCCGGAGCCAGCGCCGACACGTCGTACGCCGCGACGTTCGAGGCCGTCTCGGTCATGCCGTAGAGATTGAGCAGTGTGGTGCCCGGAAGCAGCTCGCGGAACCGCAGGGCCGTGGTCACCGGCAGCGCGTCGGCCCCGCTGGTCACCAGGGTCGGCTGGTGGGCAAGGCCGCCGCGGCGGTCCACCTCGTCGAGCAGTCCCGTAACGAGGTGCGGAGTGAGGAACAGATGCGTGAGGTGTTCCCGGACGACGGCGTCCGCGAAGAGCGCGGGATCCAGAACCTCCTCCCGGCTCAGGAAGACCGACGGGATGCCCTGCAGCAGACCGCCGAGCATCTCCCAGGGAGAGGCCACCAGCGACACGGACTTCTGGACCGCGATGACCGCTCCGGGCTTGAAGGGGTGATCGCTCCACATCCACAGCAGCCGGTTGAACACGGAACCACGGCTGACACGCACGCCCTTCGGGGCGCCGGTAGTGCCCGAGGTGTAGACGATATGGAACACCGATGTGCTGGAATCGCCGGAGTCGTGAGCCGTCAGCACCGGCCCCTCCGAGACCTCCGCCAGGCGCACCCGGGGTGCGTCGAGCGTGGGGAACTGGTCGAGCCCCGGCTCCGCCAGGACGCAGTCGGGTGCCACCTCCTCGATCATCCGGCGCTGTCGGCGAGCCGGAACCGCGGGGTCGAGGCCGAGGTAGCCGGCGCCCGTCCGCAGGATGGCGAGCACCCCGGCGAGAGCGGCGGGGCCCCGGTCGGCCGCAAGCGCGACGATGCCGCCGGGCCGCACCCCGCGATCGGCGAGCTGTGTCGCGAGGCGGCCACTCCATTCGTCAAGCTCTCGGAACGTAAGGGTCTGCCGGCCACTACGCACAGCGGTCGCGTCCGGGGCCGCGGCCACCTGGGCCGCGAACAACTGCAGGAAGGGCGCGGAGCCGTTGCCGAGTCCGGCCTTCTCGGGTGCGGGGATGTCGGACAGCATCAGTGTGTTCCTCCCGTGGTGAGGTTCGAGACGAGGTGCCGGCTTTCCGCGCCGGGCAGGAGATCCAGCGCGCGGATCGTGGTGCCGGGGCTTTCCGCCAGTGCGCGCACGGCCAGCAGAGTGCTCTGGAGCACGCGCCGGGCGGCGTCCGCGTCCATGAGCTGCTCCTGGTAGGCGAACTGCAGGACGAGTTCCAGCGGACCGTGCGGCTGGGCGTAGAGCGCGCAGTCGTACTTGGTGTAACCGGTGTCGAGTTCGACGAAGCGGAAGGTCACGCCGTCCGCGGTGGTGTCCCTGGCCGGATAGGCCGGCATGTTGAGCATGGTCTGGAACACGGGCGTCGCCGAGCCGCTGCGTGCGGCCGACGGAAGGTCCCGCAGCGTCCAGCCGAAGGGGTGGTCGGCTGCGGCATAGCCGTCAAGGACCACATCGCGCACCTCCTCGGCGAAGGCACCGAGGGACGTGTCTGCGTCCACCGGGATGCGCAGCGGCAGCATCGACAGCATGAAGGCCGCCACGTCGGCCTGCTCGGGCCGGTCGCGGCCCGCCATCGGGGCGCCGATCACCACCTCGTCGGCGTCTCCGTAGTAGGTGAGAGCCAGTGCGTAGGCGGCGAGGAGGACACTGAACGCCGTGCCGCCCACGCGCCGTGCCGCCGCCCGCACGGAGGCGGTCAGCTCTTGGTCGACCACGGCCTCGACGATCCGGCCGCGGTACGTCGGCCGGGCCGGACGCGGCTTCTGCGCCACGTCGAGTACGGGCAGCTCACCGGTGAGCTGCCGCCGCCAGTAGGTTCCGGCCTCGGCGACCTCCGGCGTGCGCTGCAGCCGGCTCTGCCAGTCGAGGTAACGGTCGTAGCTCGCGGCCCTTGTCCCGGAGGCGACGGCCCCGGGTTCCGCCACCAGCCGATACAGGTCGGCGAGCCGTTGGAAGAGCACGGTCGCACCCCAGCCGTCCAGCAGGATCTCGTGCATGCTGACCAGCAGCCGGTGTTCCGCGTCTCCCATGACGAACAGCTGGACCCGCAGCGGCGGCTCGGCCGACAGGTCGAAGGGACGGGCGGCTTCGGTGACGGCGCGAGCACGATAGTGGAGTCGACGCTCCTCGGCGTCCTGGCCTTCGAGGTCTTCGGCTTCGGGCAGCGGCACCCGCCAGTACGGATAGGTGTGGACGATTTCGCCGTCCCGCTCCGTGAACCGGGCGACGAGGGCGGGGTTCTCATCGAGCAGCAGGTCCCAGGCGAGGGAGAGCCGGACGCGGTCCAGCGGACCGTCCAGCAGCAGCGAGCCCTGATAGCTGTAGTACGGACTGTCGGGGTCGAGGCGCCAGTGGAAGTAGACCCCTTCCTGCTGCGGTGTCAGCGGGCGGGTGCGCGGACCCTCTGCCCGGACGGCCTCGGCAGCGGGTGCTTCGGGGGCGGGCGCGTCGGTGGCGAGGGCGGCGAGCGCCGCAGGGCTGCCGTCGATGAGGACGTCCCGCAGTGTCGCGCGGGTCCCTTCCGCACGCAGCCCGGACAGCAGACGCATGGCGAGCAGCGAGTCTCCGCCCAGTTCCAGGAAGGTGTCGGTGCGGCTCACGGAGTCGATGCCCACCAGCTGAGCGATGAGAGCGGCGATGTGCCGCTCCACGGGATTCGCCGGCAGGTCGAAGGCACGGTCGACGGACCGCTCCCTCGGGGGAGGCGCGGGGAGGGCCGCGTAGTCCGTCTTGCCGTTTCTGGTGAGGGGCAGGTGCGGAAGCTCCACGAGCGCGCGCGGCACCATCGACTTGGGCAGCCGGTCGGCAAGGAACGCGCGCAACTCGTCCACGGCGAGAGGAGAACGGTGCGGTACGGCATAGCCGACGAGCCGGGGAGTTCCCGTGGCAGCGGTCGCGAGCCCTGTCTCCCGGGCGACGAGCGCCGGGTCGGGTTCCGGGACGTGCACGGTCACGGCACAAGCGGCCACCGCCGGGTGGGCGCCGAGGACGGTTTCGATTTCGCCGAGTTCCATCCGTACGCCGCCCACCTTCACCTGGCGGTCGATCCGGCCGAGGTATTCGAGTTCGCCGGCGGGAAGGACACGTACGGCGTCTCCCGTGCGGTACACCCTGCCGTGTCCGCCGAAAGGGTCCTGAAAGAAGGCCTCGGCCGTACGTCGCGGATCGCCGAGGTAGCCACGGCCGACGGCGACACCGCCCACGAACAGTTCGCCCACCTCGCCGCGCGGGCAGGACAGCCAGGCGCCGTCCTCCTCGCGCAGCACGTACAGCGTGACGTTGCCGATGGGACCGCCGATCGGCAGGTGGCGAACCTCGGGGCCGGGCGGGTCGAGTCGGGCATGGGTGACGTCGTCAGAGCATTCCGTGGGTCCGTACGCGTTCACGAGTCCGATCGCCGGAAAGGCCGAGAACCAGCGCAGAGCCAGTGGCGGTGGCAGCTCCTCACCGGTGGCGATCATCCAGCGGAGTCCGCCGAGACCGCCGTCGGCGGGTCGGGCGTCGTGGGCATCCAGCAGGAAGCGGATCAGCGTGGGTACGACCTCAAGGACGGTCGTACCGCGACGCCTGACGGACGCCAGCAACGCGCTCCCGTCCTGGGCCTCGTCGTCGGTGTAGATCTGTACGGTGCCACCGGTCAGGAACGGGACGAGCATCTGCCAGATGGAGATGTCGAAACCCAGCGGGGCGGTCTGCGCGAGTGTGTCCGCTTCGTCGAATGCCAGGTCCTGGACCTTCGCCCAGAGATGATTGAGCATTCCCTGATGCTCGACGAGCGCTCCCTTCGGACGACCCGTGGATCCCGAGGTGTAGAGGACGTAGCGGATCTCGTCCGGCGGCGGTGGCAGCGGCCGCGCGGCGAAGGGCGTGTCCGCGTCGGCCAACGTCAGTGGCAGGACCGGGCAGCAGGCCGCCTCGGCACCCTTGAGCAACGGTTCCCGGCCGTCCGGAGGGCCGGTAGTGATCAGCAGGACCGCCGCGCTGTCGTTCAGCACGTCCTCGACACGGGCCGCTGGCCACCCGGGATCCACGGGAAGATAGACGGCTCCCAGTAGTTCCAAGGCCAGAAACGCCGTCACGACCTGGCTGCCGCGCCGGCCGCCGACGGCGACGACGTGCCCGGCACCAATGCCCTGTGCGGAGAGTGCCGCCGCGGCTCGCCGGGCCTCGTCGGCCAGTTCCTGGTAGCTGAGGGTGCGGTCGGCCTCCTCGATGGCCGGACGTCGAGGCGTCCGATCGGCGTGGCGCTCCACATGCGTGATGACCGCGTCGGTCAGGTCGTACGCCTCGGTCCTGGACAACGCGGCGGAGATCGCGGCCTGCCGCTGTCCGGCGGCGATGGGAAGCAGCTCGAAGGCGCCGGGTGCCACGAGCGCGGCGCGGCCGTTCACACCCGCTCCTTCTTCTCGGCGACCACGAGGAGGTACTCCACGGGAACACCGGTGCCACGGCCGTCAGCGGTGACGAAGCGCTCCGTCATCTCCACCATTTCGGCGCGCAGTTCGAACCATCGGCTGGGTGGGGAAATGGTGTTGCGGGCGGCGATGCACGGACCGAAGCAGGACTCGAAGAAGGCGACCAGCGCCTCGGCGTCCGGGAAGGGATACCAGAGCTCTCGGCGCTCGGCCGTCAGCGCGAACTGCTTCCCCAGCAGCTCCCGCAGGTAGTCCTCGTCGCCCCACAGCATGGGTTGGCCCTGGTGACCCGTGGGAGACGGGAAGTACGCGGAGAGGATCTCCTGGAAGTGCGCGGTCCAACTGCGGCTGGTCCAGTTGCACATGCCGATGCGTCCGTCGACACGGCAGACCCGCGCCATCTCGCCCGCGGCGGCCTCGTGGTTGGGGGCGAACTGCACACCGTAGGTGGAGGTCACGAGATCGAACGACTCGTCCTCGAAGGGGAGTTCCTCGGCATCGCCCCGGTGCAGGTCAACCTGGACCCCGGCTTGCGCGGCGCGCTCGCGCGCGTCCGGGAAGAACTCGTCGGTCAGATCGAGCCCCTGGACACGGGCCCCTCGCTGTGCCGACAGGATGGCCACGTTGCCGTTGCCGGTCGCCACGTCCAGGTGTGCCGTGCCCGGCCCGGGCGCGAGCCGTTCGATCAGGTCGACGGCTCCGGGCCTGAGCAGGTCGGCGACATGGCGGTACTCGCCGTACGACCACATGGTGCGGTTGACTTCACGGATGTCCTGATGCGTGGGCATGAGTGTCTCGTCTCTCTCAGAGGCTGAGCAGGCTGCCGATGCCCCGGGCTTCGGCCTCGGCGTGAACTCGGTCGGCTACGGCGACGTCGAGGATGGACATGCCGAACGGGTTGCTGACGACGATGTCGGTCTCGTTGCGGCGACCGGGATGACGTCCCGTCACGATGTCTCCCAAGGTGGCGTCGATCCGCCGGGCTCTCGGCTGCCGGCTCACACCGGAGCGCGGTTCACCGTCAGGGCCGAGCAGGGTCCCTGCCCGGTGCATACGGCCGAGCAGACGTCGCGGGTCGTCGCGCACCAGACCCCAGTCGTCCACCACGACCAGATCGGCGTCCAGGACGGCCGCCTCGGTGAGATCGTCCAGGGAGACATGCGCGACCAGCGTGCCGGGCTTGAGCCAGTCGGGCTCGATGTACCCCTCGGTGACGGTGGTGACAGGGACGACGAGATCGGCATCGGCCACGCATTCCCGCGCTCCGTCAACCGCCTTCACCTTGACGCCTTCCCCGTCGGGCAGGCCGGTGACGAAGTCCAGAAAGGTCTTTGCACGGCCCGGTGTGATGTCGTAGGCGACGACTTCGTTCACCGTGGGCAGACTGCGCAGAAGCAGCGCCGCATGGGCCTGTGCCAGGGTCCCGCAGCCGATGAGCGCCAGCGTTCGCGGTGATTCGACGGCGAGATGCCGTGCCGCCAGCGCGGTGACGGCGGCAGTACGCATGGCGCTGATGTACGCGGCCTCCATGAGGGCGACGGGCCGCGCGGTCTCCGGTTCGAGGAGCAGGGTGAACCCCTGGGAGCGGGGGATGCCCCGGTCGGGGTTGGCGAGGCTCGCGTTGATCGTCTTCAGACCGATCACCGGACGGGTGTCACCGAGGAGTGCGCCCGGCATGGCCAGGCATCGGGCGGCGGCGCCGTCAGGCGTGGTCCAGCCGAGGTACGCCTCCTCCGGGAGGATCGACCTGCCTTCGCCGTGCAGGACGAGTGCCTCGGCCACCGCGTCGACGATGTCGACACCACGGGCCGCTTCGATGACATCCGCTCGGGTCAGGTAGCGGAACCTGCTGTCGGGATACTGCTCGAAGTCCATGGGGGATCTCCTGGAGTCCGGCGGGTACGGGAGGGAGCGGGCACAAAGGCCTGGATCGGTGTCAGCCACCGGGTTGGAGAACGGACGACTCCACGCGGTGCTGGGCTCGGAGCACGAACACGGGAACGATCGAGGCGAGGACGAAGAGCACGGCGAGGACCATCCAGCCGGCCGTTCCGAGAGCGATGACGACTCCTGTCATCAGGAGGGGGCCCGCCACCCGGTTGGCCGTTGTACGCCCGAGGTTGAACAGCACCAGGTAGGAACTGCGCGCGTCTTCGGGAGCGAGCTCGTAGGAGAGCGTCCATGAGGCACCCACCTGCAGCACTTCGGCGAAGGTCAGGACGACGACGGCGCACGCCATGACCGAGACGGCGCCGCGTACACCGAATCCGGGCGCCGCGGCGAATCCGACGCACGAGACGGCGAGCAGTCCACCGGCGGCGCCGTAGGCGGACCAGGAGCTCCGGGTCGTGCGATAGCAGCGGTTCAGCGGGTACTGCAGAGCGATGCACGCGACGGTGTTGACGGTGTAGAGGATTCCGACGAAGCGCTCGGGCACGTCCGTGTGCGTCACCAGCCACAGCGGGAAGGCGATGTTCAGCATCGGCGTCCACAGCGAGAGCACGGCGTTGTACAGGGTGAGGTTCAGCAGCCGACGGTCTTTCAGCAGTGGTGTGATGCTTCGCCGTGCTCGCGGGGCAGTACGGTCTCCGCCCATGACGAGCAGCAGCAGGGCGACGGCCGCGTACGCGGACGCACCGCCCAGCAGCAGCCAGTGGAATGTGCCGCGATCGGCTGTGCCGAGCACGACGCCCGCGATCAAGCCGCCCACGCTGATACCTACGTTGACGATCGTGCGCTGCACAGCCATGACCCGGCTGCGCAGGTCCTCGGTCGTCTGAGCGCCCACGTATGCCTGGACGAGCGGTGGGGAGGACTGTTCCGCCACGGCGATGGCGACCGTGACACACAGGAAGCTGGGCCAACCGTCGACCCAGAGGTAGGACAGTGTGGCGATCGAACGCAGGAGATCGACGCCGACCAGCACCCGGCGCGGTCCGAAGCGTTCCGCGAGCCGGGCGACCAGGACCGCGCTCGGCATGGCCAGGGCTCCCGCGATGCTCAGTCCGGCACCCACCGCTGCGGCGCTCAGCCCCACGACCTGAATGAAGTAGATGGTCGAGACGGCCAGGAACAGGCCGGTTCCGGTCCACTCCACGAACGCCACCAGCTGAATCGACGGCAGGTAGGCGCTCCACGTGGACCTGTCGGCCCCTTTGAGCATGCTCATGAAGCATTCCAGGCGAAGGAGAGTCCTCGGGCGCGCAATCGGCCGATCGCGTCGCTGAGGTCGTCGTGGATGCCCTGCGCCTTGATCCAGTCGTCGGAGTAGAAGGTGTCGAAGTACTTGGCGCCCCCGTCCGCCGCGAGACAGACGGGGAAGGGGCCCGGCGTCCCCGACTCGACGTCGTGGACAAGGGCGCGGACCGCGCAACCGGTGGAACCACCGACGGCCATGCCCAGGTCCTCGCGCAGAACGCGGCAGACGGCGATGGCCTCGACATCCTCCACGTGCACGGCACGGTCGTGCTCTTCGTGGCTCAGAAACGTGGATCGCCGGCTTGCCCCGATCCCGGGTATGAGCCGCCGGCCGGTGGTGCCGCCGAGGGCGACCGAACCGGTCACATCGACGGCTACACAGGTGACATCGGGCCGATGCCGACGCATGTACGCCGCAATGCCCGCGAGCGTTCCCCCGGTGGAGACAGGCGCGTACACGGCACTCAGCAGTGGTCCCGCCTGGTCGGCGATCTCCGGTCCGGTGGTGTCCTGGTGCACTTGCGGGCTCGCCAGGTTCTCGTACTGATTGGGCCAGCGATACGTCGGGTTCTCGGCGCAGATGCGGCGCACCGTGTCGAGTCTGCTCAGGAGGTAGCCGCCTTGTCCGTCGGGCTCGTCCACCACGATCAGCCGGGCTCCTTGCTCGACCAGCGTTCGTCGAGTCGCTCGTGGTGTCTTCAGATCCACGACCGCCAGAAACTCGCAGTCGATGGCGGGAAGGATGTGCGCCATCGCCAGGCCAAGATTTCCCGAGGTCGATTCAACGACCACTGTGCCCGGTACGAGCGGCTGTTGCCGATGGAGTTCCCGCAGCAGCCCGACCGCTGTCCGCGCTTTGATCGACCCAGCGGCGCCGTGCTCTTCCAATTTGAGGCCGAATGCGGTCGTGCCGCCCTGTAACGAGAGCGAAGCCCGACCCAGCGGCGTGCGGCGTAACGCACGCTCGAAAACACGCTCGACACGCAACATGGAGCCCCCGTTCAGTTCCGCCAGGCGAGTGGTCGACTGCCGGTGAAGGTGATTCATCGCGAATGGCTGTGCGTTGTTTATCGCCCTTCATGGCGACAGCAATGGCGATTTCCGGCTGCCATGAAAACAGGCGTCACGAGACAGTCGAACAATATGCGGCTTCTGAGCACCTCGATGACGTGAGGGCATGGCAAACAGGTCACCCGTCCTTGTGGGCTGTCGCGATGCGGCGTTCGCAAATAGGAACGGCGTACTCGGTCGATGCGTCCAGCATGAGGATGATCGACAGTCGACGTCAAGACTGCCTTGAGCCCTTTATAAGCCATTCGCAGGAGCATCCACTTGGACACGCTTAATCGCGATATGCGCCGATTTGACAATGTCGTTGAAAGCGGAGGAGTGGGGCACCTGTGCGACTCTCGCGAGCGCCCCTTGACGGACCTGCCTCCGTGTCCCAAGATTCGACGAGCCTGTTGCACGTCGTTCCTATATGGGAACGCTTCTGGTGCTCCTCTGTTCTGTTCAACTCGTTGTCGACCGACGCCAAGAACGAGGAGAGTTCGTGGAGGAATCGGGATTCGGGGCCGTAATGCCGACGGGTAATCGCTCGGTGAGCAGGGCACTGGACATTCTTGAGTTACTGGCCGGCTCTGAGCGCCCGCTGGGCCTGGCCGAAGTGGCCAAGAGGCTCGATCTGCCGAAGACCAGCGCGCTGAGCCTGCTGCGCGCCCTGCTGTCGCGTTCCTTCGCGGCGCTCGACGAAGAAGGCCGGTATACGCTCGGTCTGCGCAGTTTCGAAGTGGGCAGTGTTTATCTGCAGCGGATGACGCCCGTCCGGGCCGTCGAGACGGAACTCCGCGTTCTCACCGTCGAGTTGCTGGTCACCTCGCACTTCGCCATTCTGCAGGGCAACGACGTCGTCTACTTGGCCAAACACGATCCGCCACAGGGCGTTGTCCGCCTGGCGAGTTCGCTCGGTGCGCGGCTGCCGGCCATCAGTACCGCCGTCGGACTGGCACAGCTCGCCCACACGGGGCTGCCTCCCGAAGCGCGCACGGCCCGGTTGCTGGAACAGGTGGAGCAGGTCAGGCTCACCGGCTACGCGACCGACGACGGTGGCACGGTGCACGGCATCCAGTGCGTGGCGGCTCCGGTCTTCGACGCCGGCGGCTGCTGTGGCGCCATCGGGATCAGCCACCTGCAGGGCGGGCAGGAGACGGCGGTGGTGGCTTCGGCGGTGTGCAACGCGGCCCAGCGTGCCTCGGCTGTTCTCGGCGGTGCCCGCGTATTGCCGGACACCGCGACCTGAGTTCCCGCGGCCCCCGCTCCCCGGGGACGCTCCAGCGCCAAGTCCTGCGACGAATGGCCGAAGTCCCGTCCCAGTACTCCGGAAGGTGCCGATCCATGACCACCACCACGACCACGACGACCAACGGTCCCCTCCGTCTGATCGGAGTGTGGTCACAGCTCGACTCCGACTCGCGCGCTCGCGCGGTCACCCGCGGCACCGACAAGATCTTCGATCCCGCATTACGCGCAAGCGTTCTCGAACTGCTCGACGATGTCCGGACCAACGGGGACGACGCCCTGGTCCGCGCCTTGGCGAAGTACGACGGCTGCACAGTGGCCCCGGACCGGCTGCGCGTCACGGAAGACGAGTTCGAACAGGCACGACGTGCCGTCGACCCGAAACTGCTGACCGCTGTCCGCGACAGCATCGACCACGTACGGCGCTTCAACGAGCACGTCGCGGCCCGCGGTGACTGGAGCTTCGAGAGCGAGCCCGGTCTGACGGTCGGCGAGAAGGTCGGCCCCATCGCCGCCGCCGGGCTGTTCGTGCCAAGCGGCAAGGGCTCGTACCCCTCCGTCCTCGTCCAGTTGGGCACCCCCGCACGGGTCGCGGGCGTACCGGAGATCGCCGTCGTGGTACCGCCCGTGCCGGGCTCCGACGGAGAGATCGACGCTGCCGTCCTCGTCGTCGCCGACGAACTGGGCCTGCGCCAGGTGTTCCGCGCCAACGGGCCGTCGGGCATCGCAGCCCTGGCCTTCGGCACGGAGACCGTACCCAAGGTCCGAAAGATCGTGGGGCCCGGAAGCCCAGCGGTCATCTGCGCCCAGGTCGAGGTACAGCGCTTCGGCACCGTGACAAGCATGCTCCTGGGGCCGAGCGAGAGCTTGATCTTGGCCGATGACAGCGCCGACGTCCGGCTGCTCGCCGCCGACCTGCTCAACGAGGCCGAGCACGGACCGGACTCCTCCAGCCTGCTCGTCACCGACAGCGGGGCGCTCCTCGATGCCGTCCAGCACGAAGTGGCACGGCAGTTGGCCCGGCTTCCCGAACCCCGCCGCGGCTACGCGGAACTGGCCCTGGGCGTCAACGGCGGCGCCGTGCTGGTCGAGAACCTCGAAGAGGGCGCCGAGGTGGCCAACCACTATGCCCCCGAGCACATGCAGATCGCCGTCCGTGACGAGGACGCGGTGCTGGCCCTGCTCCACGACGCCGGCGAGATCCTGGTCGGTCAGTGGACCCCGGTGTCGGCGGCCAACTACGTCATCGGGTGTCCGGCCGCCCTGCCGACCAGTGGATTCGCCAAGGTCAACGGCGGGGTGACAGCGGAAGCCTTCCTCAAGCGCACGGCCGTGGCACGCGCCGATGCGCGGGCACTGGCCAGGATGAGCGACACGGTCATCGCGTTCACCGGGCACGAGGGATTCCCTGCCCACGAGGCCGCCGTGCGCATCCGACTCGACGGCGCCGGACACGGAGCGGCACGATGAGGATGCGTGAGATCCGCGAACTCGTCCGACCCCGCGCGTCCGGCCTCGGCCGCACCTCCGTCCTCGACCGCTGCCATGACATGGATGACCTGCGTACCGCGGCCCGCCGACGGCTGCCCCGCGCCGTATTCGACTACGTCGACGGCGGGGCCGACGAGGAGATCACCCTCGCGGCCAACCGCGACGCGTTCCGTCGCGTGTGCTTCTCTCCCCGTGTGCTGCGCGACGTGTCCGCTCCCGACCTGTCCACCCGGCTGTTCGGGGCGGACCTCCGCTCGCCGCTGGGGCTGGCGCCCACTGGCTACACGCGCATGATCCACCCCGATGCCGAGCCCGCGGTGGCCCGCGCCGCCGCGGCGCGCGGCCTTCCCTACACCCTCTCCACCGTCGCGACCACGGCACTGGAGGACGTGGCGGAGACAGGCCACACCAACCTGTGGTTCCAGTTGTACGTGCTGAAGGACCGCGCCCTGACGTACGCACTGGTCAGCCGGGCCGAGGCCGCCGGCTTTCACGTACTGGAGGTCGCCCTGGACACAGCCGTCGCCGGTCACCGCACCCGGGACGCGCGCAACGGCTTCACCATCCCGCCCAGGCTCGCCCTGCGCACTGTCCTGGACATCGGCACCCGACCCGGTTACTGGACGTCCGTGCTGCGGGGCGCGCCGCTCACCCTGGCCAACCTGCAGGCGTCGGACTCACCCGGACAGCGGGCCACGGTCGCCGCCCTCAACGACCTCTTCGATCCCGCGGTGACCTGGGACGACATCGCCGAACTGCGAGCGCGGTGGCCGGGCGCGCTGATCCTCAAGGGACCACTCGGTCCCGCGGACGTGCGCCGCGCCATCGAGGCCGGCGCCGACGGCGTCCACCTCTCCAACCACGGAGGCCGGCAGCTCGACCGGTGCGTCAGCCCGCTCGACCTGCTCCGGCCCGCCCGCGAGGCCGCCGGGGACCGCCTCGCGCTGGTGCTGGACTCCGGTGTCCGGCACGGCGCGGACATCGCCGCGGCCCTGGCGCTCGGAGCGGACCTGTGCATGATCGGGCGCCCCTACTTGTACGGTGCCGCGGTCGGCGGCCGAGCAGGTGTCGAGCGCGCGGTCGACCTGCTGGTCGCCCAACTGCGCCGCACCGTCCAGCTGTTGGGCGTCACCGACCTGACGGAGCTGCGTAAACACGGGCCGGAACTGGTCGCCCTGACGCCGTCACCGCTTCCGCACCGGCCGGCCGGAGGCGAGGACGGCCATGTCTGACGCACCGCGCAGGATCCTTGTCTCCGGCGGCACCAGCGGTATCGGGCGTGCCTGCGTCGAACGCCTCGTCTCCTGCGGGCACCGGCTCTGGGTCCTCGGCTCGCGCGAACCCGGACTGCGAGCGGTCAGGGAGGCCCTGCCGCTGGCCGGGAGCAGCCGCTGCGACGTCGCCGACGCCGACGCCGTGGAGGGTGCGGTCGCCGAGGCGGTGGCCGAACTCGGTGGTCTCGACGGGGCGTTCGTCAACGCCGGCATCGACGGCCTCGGCGTCCCGGCGACCGATGTCGATGTCGCCCACTTCCGCCGGGTCCTGGACGTCAACGTCATCGGGGCGTTCCTCGTGGCCCGGGAAACCGCCAAGGCCATGAAGGGCCCGGCCTCGATCGTCATGAACGCGTCCATGAACGCGCTCCGTCCGGAGACCGGGTTCGTGGACTACAACGCCAGCAAGGCCGCCGTCGTCAGCATCGCGCGGACCATGGCGATCGAACTGGCACCTGAGGGCATCGCGGTGACGGCACTGTGCCCCGGCTACTTCCCCACCCCCATGACGGCCCCGTACCTGGACGACCCCTCCACCCGAGCCGAACTGCTGGCGAAGATCCCGGCCGGACGCTTCGGCCGGCTCCACGAGGTCGCAGCCCTCGTGGACTTCCTGCTGACCTCGGATGCCGCCTACATGACCGGCGGCGTGATCACCCTGGACGGCGCGGCCGGCGCCTGACCCCAGGTCCCCGAACGGTCCCCCACACTAGGAGTTCGCGGTGCACGAGTCCGGCACGCCCCTCTCCTCCTCCGCTCCCCGCGCCGACCGGCCGCCGCCCTCCCCGGACGCGGAACGGACGTGGTCCCCGGAGCGAAGGTCCGTCGAGTTCGTACCGCACCAGGCCAGATACGGCCGTAGCCGAAGCCTCTTCACCCTCTGGTTCGGCGCCAACATGCAAGTCACCACCATCGCGGCGGGCGCACTGAACGTCTCGATCGGTCTCAGTCTCGGCTGGGCACTGCTGTCCGTCCTGGTCGGCAACCTGACCGGTGCGGTCTTCATGGCCCTCCACTCGGCGCAGGGTCCCCGACTGGGCATTCCCCAAATGATCCAGAGCCGGGCCCAGTTCGGGTACGTCGGCGCGATCCTGCCCCTGGTCCTGGTCCTGCTGATGTACCTCGGCTTCTTCGCCACCACGGGCGTGCAGGGCGGACAGGCCCTGGCGGGATGGAGCGGAATGCCGGCGTCACCGGCCATGATCCTCGTCTCCACGGCCATCCTCATCGCGGCGATCTTCGGCTACCGGCTCATCCACGCCATGCAGAAGTGGGTCAGTCTGCTGTCGTGCATCGCCTTCGCCTACCTGACAGTCCGGCTCCTGACCGCGGGCGACCTGGCCGCCGCGTGGCAGCATCAGCACGTGACCGCGGGCTCCTTCCTGCTCGGCACGGCACTGGCCGCCACCTGGCAGATCACCTACGCCCCTTACGTAGCCGACTACTCGCGCTACCTGCCCCAGCACACCTCCATCAAGAGCACCTACTGGTACACCTACGCCGGCTCCGTCCTCGCCTCCTGCTGGATGATGGCGTTCGGGGTCCTGGCGGCGGCAGTTGCCCCGAGCTCGTTCGACGGCGGCTCGGTGGAGTTCATCGTGCACCAGTCCCAGGGCGACTACGGCGTGTTCTACGCGGTGATCCTTCTTGGCATCGTGGGCATCAACTCCCTGAACCTGTACGGCATCTTCATGGCGACCACGAGCATCGTCACCGCCCTGACGCCGCTGCGCGTGGGCCCACGGTCCCGGGCCCTGATCATCACGCTGGCCGCGTCCGCCGGCACCACCGTCGGCCTGTCCGCGAGCAGCGACTTCCTCGGCAACTTCCTGAACTTCATCCTGTTGCTGGCCTACTTCCTGATCCCCTGGACGGCGATCAACCTCGCGGACTTCTACCTGGTCCGCAAGGAGACGTACGACATCCCGTCGATCTTCGACCCCGCGGGCCGGTACCAAGGCGTCGACCTTCGGACGGCGACCGCCTATGCCGTGGGTGTTGCCACCGAACTGCCTTTCGTCAACTCGGGGTTCTACGTCGGCCCGCTGGTCGCGCCCCTCGGCGGAGCGGACATCTCGTGGTGCATCGGACTGGTCACCTCCGGAGCGGCGTACGTCTTCCTCATGCGACGGTTCACGCGCGCCGGCGACGGGAAGCTCATGGCGGCGACCTCTTCCAACTGAACGGGCAGGCCCGACAGTTGATCGGACAAGATCGATCCCGACAACCGACTTGCCTGGTGAAGGGCTTGGAAGTCACCGTGAATGAAGCCGGTCGGCAGCCCACTGGACAGGGCCGTGGCGCGCGTGACCTCGGCCGCGGCAGCCGTGTGGTCTCCGTCCGTGAGATCGCCCGGACCGCCGTGGAGGCGCCGCAGCCGGCTGCGCCGGCAGCGCGTCGGATCCGGCCGTGAGTTGTCGACGGACGACACGTGCATGGCGTCAACCCGTTGCACGAGATCGTGGCCGCGACCGACTGCGTTGGGTGACCTGTGGGGGTGTCTCAGCCTCAAGGTGCCTCAGGCGGCGCAGCTCCCACAGGCGGGACGAGACGGGCCTCGCGGCCATGTGCCGCAGCGGCCGCTCAGAGGTGGCCGTCCAGGAACTTCCGTACCTCGGCGATGGTCATGGGCCCCGTGCCGTGCGCCACCGCCTCTCCCTCCTTCAGCAGGACGTAGGACGGGGCTCCGGTGATCCCGTATCGCTCGGTCGCGGCCGGACAACGTGTGATGTCGTCATCACGCACACGGACGTCGGAGACACCTTCCTCGCATTCCTGTCGGCCTGTGACACCTTCACTGCCGGAGACGTCGTTCCCGACGAATGCCTGACCGTCGGGTCGGCCCCGCAACTCACCGGGTACCGTCACGTGATCGCTACCCAGTGGCCCGTGTGCGACGGAGGTACCGCAGACCTCGCGGCTGTCCTCAGGAACCCACCTGGTGGGTCCTCTGCATTCACCTCGGTCCGGAGCGGCCAAACCAAGCAGGGCGGTGACGGCGGACGTCGCTGTGGGCCAGGATCTGGAGCCGGTGGGTGGACCACACGGCGCTCGCGACCCTGAACAGCACGCGCACGAACGCACGCCCTGCGCAGATGAGGGGCGGTTCCGGAGGATTCCGGAACCGCCCCTCGATCATGTGGTCACGGCTTGCGTGCGACCGCTCCGTACATCGCGATGTCCTCGTCGCGGATGTTCTGCTCGCCCGTGCCGTCCGGGTGCCACTTGTGGACCTGGACGATGCCGGGTTCGACCAGCTCGAGACCGTCGAAGAACTCGTGGGCCTCGTCGATGGTGCGCAGCCGCATCGGCATGTCGCGGGCCGCGTACTCGCGGGCGACGCGGCCCACCTCCTGCGGCGCGAACTCGGCGGTGCCGATCGACATCGCGAGGTAGCTGCCCGAGGGGAGGGGCTCCAGCAGGCGCCGTACGACGCCCACCGCGTCGTCCGCGTCGAGCATGAAGTGCACGATGGCGATCACCGTCAGCGCCACCGGCCGGGAGAGGTCCAGGGTCTCGCGCAGCTCCGGCGCGTCGAGGATCGTGGACGGTTCACGGAAGTCGGCCTCGATGTACGACGTCCTGCCCTCGGCCGTGCTGGAGAGCAGCCCCTGGGACAGGGTGAGGACGATGGGGTCGTTGTCGACGTAGACCACTCGTGACTCGGGAGCCACCTGCTGGGCGATCTCGTGCAGGTTCGGCGAGGTGGGGATGCCGGTGCCGACGTCCAGGAACTGGCGGACGCCCGCCTCCTCGGCGAGCCAGCGCACGGCCCGGTTCATCCAGTCCCGGTTGGCGCGCATGTGGATCGGGAGCGCGGGCCACTCCCGGGACATGGCGTCGCCCGCCTCCTTGTCGGCGGGGTAGTAGTCCTTCCCGCCCATGATGTAGTCGTAGATCCGCGCGGAGTGCGCGTGCTCGGTGTCGATGCGGTCGGCCGGCCATCCGTTGTCGGGCAACGCCGTGTCTCCCATGTGAGTTGTGAAGGTTCGGGACGAACTCTCAATAAAAACAAGGGGGGTTCACAGAAGGAAGTCGGCGTCACCCGCCTTCACGCCCGTGACGAAGCTCGTCATCTCGCGGGGTGTGAAAACCAGCGCCGGGCCGTCGGGGTCGGTCGACTGCCGTACGGCGACGCGTCCGTCGGCGAGCTTCTTCACTTCCACGCAGGCGCCGCCGGCGTCGTCGCTCCACGGCTTGGTCCAGCCGCGTGTGCCGAGGTTCCGGGACGGTATGCCGTTGCGTATGGGGTGGTGCACGTCAGAGCTCCTTGCGAATCGCACCGAGGAGGGCCTCGGTCTTGCGGGCGGGTGCCGCCTGGGCACCCAGCCGGTCCAGGGCCTCGCGATACACCACGACGTCGTCGCTCTTGTCCAGATAGACAGCGCCCACCAGGCCGTTGAGATAGACGACGTCGGGCAGTTCGGCCGCCCGGAACCGGAAGAGGTGGAACGCCCCGGCCCGCATCGCCGGGTGCGGGCCGTTGGCGAACGGCATGATCTGCAGCGTCACATGAGGCAGCCGGTTGACCTCGATCAGGTGGTCGACCTGGGCGCGCATCACCGCGGAACCCCCGACCGGCCAGCGCAGCACCGTCTCGTCCATCACGACCCACACCCGCGGGGGCGCCTCGCGGGTCAGCAGCTCCTGGCGGCGCATGCGCAGGGCGACCCGGCGCTCCGTGGCCTCGGCGGCGGCGTGCGGGTTGCCCGCGCCGAGCAGGGCCCGTGCGTACTCCTCGGTCTGCAGCAGCCCGTGGACGAACTCGTTCTCGTAGGCGCGTACTTGCAGCGCCGCCTGCTCCAGGCTCAGATACGCGGCGAACCAGTCCGGCATGACATCGCGGTACGTGTGCCACCAGCCGCGCTTGCTGGCCTCGCGGACCGACTTCAGGAAGGTGTCGATCTCCTGACGATCCGTCACCCCATAGACCTGGAGCAGCTTTTCGGCGTCCGCCAGGCGCAACCGGGCCACCTTGGCGGCCTCCATGCGGCGGATCGTGGAGTGGCTGACCCCGATGGCCGCGCCCGCCTCCTCGTACGTGAGTCCCGCGCGGGTCCGCAGTTCCTCCAGCTGGCGGCCGAGGATCATGCGCAGGACGGAGGGGACGCCGCCCCAGTCGGTCTCCGCGGTCACGGTCTACCTCCCTTGCGCCTCCAGCTCCGGGCGGCAGTCTGGCAGGGTCTCGCTCTTCAGGGACTCTTTCGATCACTTCCTGGCGGAAGCAGCATGCACTTCGCGAGGTGCAATTTTCAACTTGCCGGTTGCGATGCGTTGTTGGCAGGTGCCACAGTAAGCAGGTCGTCACGGCTCCTCGAAGAGCCGGACGGCGCAGCCCAGTTGGGGGAAAGGGCTACGACCTGCGTTGGCCCGGCAGGGTCGCCGTTCGCGCCTCGTGCGCGGCCGGTCGGCGCGACACCGGCACCGCCCAGGGTGCGAAGGCACACGAAAGGCGTACGGCGATGGCTCCGCCCTCTGTCCCCCAGCCGCTGGACCGACCTCCCGGAGGCGAGCGCCCTGGCCGACTCCCTGGGCCGCGAGGCCCCGGCCGGCTCGTCTCCGGGAACCAACACCCCCGCCACAGCCATCTGTTCGGCCTGCCGGCGACCCCGGCGTCGGTAGGCCTGGCGCGCAGAACCGTGGACGAACTGCTCATCGCGTGGGGCGTCCGCGAAGCCGTCCGGGACAACGCCGTCGTCGTGACCTCCGAACTCGTCACCAACGCGATCACGCACTCCGCGAGCGACTGGATCGTCTGCGAGGTGCGGATCGCGGACGGAGTCCTCCGGATCGAGGTCGAGGACCAGAACCGCGGTTCCACGCTCCCGGCACCCGGTCGGCCCGGCCCCGACGACCAGGGCGGGCGCGGTCTCCTGCTCGTCACAGCGCTCAGCAGAGACTGGGGCGCGGTGGACGTCCCGCACCGGTCCGGGCGGATCGTCTGGGCCGAACTGGCCACGGGCGAGGGCGAATCCGCCCCGCCCTGACGTCCGCCCGCGTCTCCCCGCCCGGCCCATTCCCCCACCTGGCCGAAGGGTCCCCCACATGTACCTGTCCCGCCGCCGCGACCCGATCCCGTCCCCCTCCGAGCCGTCGGCTCGCAGCTTCGCTCAGCCTCCCCATCCCGCCGAGCCGCCGGTTCCTGGCTTTGCTTCACCCCCGTCCCCCTCCGGGCCCCCGGTTCACAGCTCCGCCCAGCCCCCGAATCCCGTCGAGCCGCCGCCGCACGACCGCGTCCGCCCCGGACGCCTGGTGATCCCCGCACCGTTACGCGCGAGCCTCGGCTACGACGCCGTGGGCATGCCCCGGGAACACGGGGAACGCATCCTGGACCGTCTGCACCGCGTCGGCTGCATCTTCGCCGACGCCCGGCGCTGGTGGTGGATCGTGCCGGCCGGTTCGCACATCGGCGTCGTCTGGCCGCCGTCCATCAGCTACGCGATCGGCGCCCAGTTGGCCGACCCCTCCTGGACGAGCACCCGCCCGAAACCGGGCCGGGAACATCCCCGGCTGATCCATTCCCCCGAGACCGGGCAGCCCTACACGCCGCCGATACCCCTGTACTTCCTCACCTGTCGCGTCGCCGGCAGCGCTCCGCTCTGGTCCCTGGAGACGGCGAACCGGCCGGCCGCTCAGTGATCCGCTACGGCCTCCGACGTATTTCCGGTCCGGTGGGGTGTCGGTAGGAACACCCCCGATCCGGTCCTCAGGCCCAGGGACTGTGTGTGGCTTCGGCGGCAGGATTCAAGGCGTACCGAATCCACCACACGGAAACTCCGGGGGACCCCATGAACGAAATGTCGGCCAGGCGTCTTGCCGGCGGTGCGGGAATCGCCACCGCTGCCCTTCTCATCGTCGAAGTTCCGCTGTACTTCATCTATTCGGGGCCGCCGCCGGACGCGAACGTCCTCTCCCGGCTGCTGATCGGGATCGTCGCGCTGGCCTTTCTGCTGGTGTTCGTGACAGCCTTCCGCGAACTGGTGAAGCGGGTGAATCCCGCGTACGAGTGGGCCGGTTCCATGGCCTTCACCGCGGGGCTGGTCTACACGACGGTCACGCTGGTCTCCAGCGGTCTGGAGGCCGGTGCCGTCATCGCCGCCGACCATCCGATCGACCCGACGATCGACGTCAGCGGCACCTACATTCTCTACGGGTCGATCTCCCGGCTCATGCTCGCGTTCTTTCTGACCGCGCTGGGATTCGCCGTCTCCCGCACGGAAATCCTGCCGCGCTGGACCAGCCGGTCGGCCTATGTCCTGGCCGGGATCAATCTGGCTTTCGTACCGTCCCTGTTCTTCGGGAACTCTCCCGCGAACTTCTACGCGGCGAACGGCTGGGGAACCACCGCTCTCATGGGCGCCGTTCTCAGCTATTGGCTGCTCGCGCTGGGCATCTCCACCTACCGCAGCGCGAAAGCGCCGGCAGCGCTGAACTGACCGGGGAAAGGCACCCCTTGTGCGGCCACCATACCCAGGGAGGGTATGGTGGCCGCATGGCCCGTCCCGGACATCCCGCAGCGCCGCACCCGAGGGTGCGGCGCTGCGGGATGCTCGTGGCCACGGTGCTCCTGGGCCTCCTGGGCATGCACGGACTCGGGCCCGTTCCGCTGGCCCACCCCGTGCCGGAGCACGCCGTGACCGCCATGACGGCGGCCATGGGAGAGAAGGCGTCGACCCCCGACCCCTGCGATCACGACGGGGGCGGCTGCGGCAGCCACATGACCCACGCGGACGCGACCTGCGCCTCCGCCTCCGTCGCCGGCACTCCGGCCGTGGCTCCGCTGCTGGTGCCCGACGTGGCCGCCTGCGCTCAACTGCCGGACGCGCTAGGGTCCTTGACCGACGGCGGCCCCGACGGCGGCCGAGCCCCGCCCTCCCTCGCCGAACTCCAACTCCTGCGGATCTAAAGCGGCCCGCGCGCCCACCCGCGCGCTTCGGCATGCCCAGCACAGACAACCGCATGAGTTCCAGGAGTACCACCATGACCGCACAACGCGGGTTCGCCCGTCGTACCGTCGCGCTCGCCGTCACCGCCTCGGTGGCCGCCCTCACGCTCGCCGCCTGTGGCGACAACAGCGACAGCAAGGGAAGCGGCGGGACCAAGACCGGCGGGCACAACGCCGCCGACGTCTCCTTCTCCAAGGAGATGATCCAGCACCACCGGCAGGCCGTGGAGATGGCCGGACTCGCCGCCGACCGGGCCTCCTCGGCCCAGGTCAAGAGCCTCGCCACGAAGATCAAGGGCGCACAGGACCCCGAGATCAAGACCATGTCCGGCTGGCTCACCTCGTGGGGCGAGAAGGTGCCCCAGGACATGACCGGCATGGGCCACGACATGTCGTCCTCGGCGTCCGGGATGATGACCGAGGCCGACATGGGCAAGCTGGAGAAGGCCTCCGGCGCCATGTTCGACAGCATGTTCCTCAACATGATGGTCGAACACCACGAGGGCGCCGTGACGATGGCCAAGACCGAGAAGGCGGACGGCAGTTACGGCCCCGCCACCGCGCTCGCGGCCGACGTGATCACGGCGCAGAGTGCCGAGATCGAGCAGATGAACAAGATGCTCGGCAAGAACTGACGCCACCGGTGGACGGGGTGGGGCCGATCGCGTGCCGTGCGGTCGGCCCCACCCCCACGCTCAGGACCCCTCCGCCGCCTCCCGCTTCCGGCGCTGCTCCTCGAACAGCCGCAGGAACTCCTTCGCCTGCTCGTCCGCCACCCGCTGCTGCTCGGCCTCCTCCTCGCCGACCACCCGGTTCTCGTCGAACAGGCCCTCCGCGCGCAGCTGTTCCTCCTGGACGGCGGTCGGCAGCTCCGGGTCGTGGTCGGAGGGGCGCGGGCCCTCGGGACCGTCGGGGCCGATCCGGACGAGCCGTTCGACCCGCACGATCCGCGTCCGGCACCCGTCGATCACGATCTCGTCGCAGCGCTCGGCGTCGATCCGGTCGGCCGCCCGCGCGTACTCGGCCCGTGTCTCCTCGTCGAGCTGCTCCATGGCCGGCGCCATCACCCGCAGATAGGTGGTGAGCGTGTCCCGCGCCCCCTGCGGGCTCTGGTTGGTCATCTGCGTCGGCTGCCAGCCGCCGTCCGTGTACTCCGCCGCGGTGAACTCGGCGGGCAGCAGCACACCCCCGGGATGCGTCTTCAGGGCGCGAACCGAGTCCCTGCGCACGGGGGCGGGGGCCGTGCCCGGGGCGCGGACCAGCGAGAGCAGTTCCATCCGCAGGATGCCCTCGGACATGCCCGTCGCGGTGAACGGGTCGATCACGAACCCCGTGGTGCGGCTGGGCAGTTCATGGCCGTGCCCGACCTTCGCCGGGTCGGGGTCGGACGGGCGGGGCGGCTCCGGTCCGGTCGGTCCCATCCGGATGAACTGGTCGGCCCGCACGACCCGGAACCGCCGGTCGTGCACCGTGAGCTCGTCCACCTTCTCCCAGTCCAGCCGCTCCGCTCCCCGCAGCCACTCCTGCTGGGACGCCGTGTCGCCCGCGTCGCCGGCCTCCCGCGCGCGTTGGCGGAAGGTCATCGCCAGTGTGTCGCGGGAGCTCTGCGGGGCCATGTTGCCGAACCGGGAGACGACCTGCCAGCCGCCGGAATCCAGCTCCTCGGCCACTCCGAACACCGGGCCGCCGCCGGCCAGGACATCCGGGTAGGCCTCGCGGGCCTGCCACGCCTCCACGTCCGCGAGGGCGGCCGCCGGGGCGTCCTGCAGCGCTTCCATCCTGATCACCCGGTATCCGGGAACCTGATCGCCGTGCTCAGACATGCTCCCAGCATGCCCAGCCGACAGGACGACAGGCGACGAATCAACGCAACCGGCACATCGGTTGGGCCCCCGGCTCGCCGGATTCGGCCACGCGTTCCACACCGCGGGGTGATAGACGTCGGGGCATGACCAACTCGATCGTCTCCTCCTCTCCGGCCGGCATCCGATGACCGCGGGCGCCGACACCCCCGACCGCCGGGGCCGCACCGGCCTGGACCGCACCGGCCTCGACCTGACCGGCAACCCCCGGGTCAGGGTCCGCGACGTGACACTGCTCTCCAGCCACTGGTACGTCGAGCGCACCACCACCTTCGACTTCCGGCACGCCGACGGCACCTGGACCACCCAGGAACGCGAGACCCACGACCGCGGCAACGGCGCGACACTGCTCCTCTACGACGCCGAGCGCGAAACGGTCCTGCTCACCCGGCAGTTCCGCTTCCCCGTGTACGTCAACGGCCACCCCGACGGCATGCTCGTCGAGACCCCGGGCGGCCTCCTCGACGACGAGGACGAACACCCCGAGGAGGCCGTACGGCGCGAGGTGGTCGAGGAGACCGGGCACACCGTGGGCGAGGTGGAGCACGTCTTCGACGTCTACATGAGCCCCGGCTCGGTCACCGAACGCATCGGCTTCTACGCCGCCTCCTACGGCCCCTCCACCCGCACCCACGAGGGCGGGGGCCTCCAGGAGGAGGGCGAGGACATCGAGATCCTCGAACTGCCCTTCCGCAGCGCCCTGGAGATGATCCGCACCGGGGAGATCGCCGACGCCAAGACCATCATGCTGCTCCAATGGGCGGCGCTGGACGGGCCGTTCGCCAAGTAGCCGCACAGAGGCTTGACTTGAAGTGCGCTTCAAGCGCGAGACTCCCGTTCGTGCCCGGAGAACCCGGGTGCGAACGGGAGGGATCATCATGAAGTACCGCACCATCGGCGCCGATCCGGCCCACCGCCGCGAGGTGAGCGTGCTCGCGCTCGGGGCCATGCTGTTCGGCTCCCGCACCGACGAGGCGACCTCCTTCGCCGTGCTCGACCGCTATGTGGAGGCCGGCGGGAACTTCATCGACACGTCCGACAACTACGCGTTCTGGACCGACGGCAGCCAGGGCGGCCAGAGCGAGAAGCTGCTCGGGCGGTGGCGGCGCAGCCGCGGCATCGGCGACGAGATCGTCATCGCCACCAAGCTCGGCGCCCGCCCGCTGGCCCCCGGCACGAGCTACACCGACAACCCGGAAGGCCTGTCCGCGAAGGTCATCCGCGAGTCGGCCGAACGCAGCCGCGAACGCCTCGGCGTGGACAAGCTCGACCTGCTGTACGCCCACATCGAGGACCAGAGCGTTCCGCTCCAGGAGACCGTCAAGGGCTTCGCCGAACTGGTCGCCGAGGGCACCGTCGGTGTTCTCGGCGTCAGCAACCACGCCGCCTGGCGGGTGGAACGCGCCCGAGCGCTCGCCGCCGCGGCCGGACTGCCCGGCTACGAGGTCCTCCAGTACCAGCACAGCTATCTGCGCCCCCGGAACGACGTACCGTCGGAACTCTTCCCCGACGGCAGCCTCGGCAGCGCGGGCCCGGACCTGCTCGGCTATCTGCGCGCCGAGCCCGCCCTCACCCTGGTCGCCTACTCACCCCTGCTGGCCGGCGCCTACACCCGCGAGGACAAACCCCTGCCCGCCGACTACGACCACCCCGGCACCCCCGCCCGCCTCGCCGTGCTGCGGGAGGTGGCGAAGGAGACCGGGGCGAGCGTCAACCAGGTTGTCCTGGCCTGGCAGTTGGGCGGTCCGCTGCCGATCGTCCCGCTCGCGGGCGCCTCGTCGGTGGCCCAGCTGGAGGAGAACCTCGCGGCCGTGGACCTGGAGCTGACGGCGGAGCAGCGCGCACGCCTGGACTCCGCCGTCCAGGTCAGGGCCTGACCAGCAGCTGGAAGTCGAACGCGTACCGGGACGCCCGGTAGATGTGCGTCCCGTACTCGACCGGCCGCCCCGTGTCGTCGTACGCCGTGCGCTGCATGGTGAGCAGTGCCGCGTTCTCCTTCTCGTCGAGCCGGGCGGCCTCCTCGGGGGTGGCCGAGCGGGCACCTATCGTCTGGCGGGCGCTGTGCAGGGTGATGCCGGCGGTGCGCAGCATCCGGTACAGACCCGTCGACTCCAGCCGGGCGGTGTCGAGTTCGAGCAGATTGGCCGGAAGGTAGTTGCACAGGAACGCCACCGGCTGGCCGTGCGTGGAGCGCAGCCGTTCCAGGAGCGTGACCTCGCTGCCCTCCGCGACCCCGAGGGCCGCCGCGACATCCGCGGTCGCGGGCACGCCCTCGTTGCGCAGCACTTCCGTGGTCGGTCCCTGCCCGGCCGACTCCAGGTCGTCGTAGAGGCTGCTGAGCTCCAGCGGTCTCTTGACCTGGCTGTGCACCACCTGGGTGCCGACCCCCCGCCGCCGGACCAACAGCCCCTTGTCGACAAGGGACTGGATGGCCTGGCGGACGGTGGGGCGGGACAGACCGAGGCGGACCGACAGGTCGATCTCGTTGCCCAGGAGGTTGCCCGGCGCGAGGGTCCCGTGCTCGATCGCACCCTCCAGCTGCTGTGCGAGCTGGTAGTACAGCGGCACCGGACTGTTGCGGTCCAGGGCGAAATGCAGGCCGTCGAGCGGGGATCCGGTCACGGCACGCGAGTAGCCACCGGTCTTCGCCACAGAAGGCACCTCCTCACAAGGGGTGACGGATCGTCAGGAGTTGCTGGGGAAACCGAGGTTGATGCCACCGTCGGCCGGGTCCGGCCAGCGGGTGGTGATCACCTTGCCCTGCGTGTAGAAGGCGATGCCGTCGTTGCCGTAGATGTGGAGGTCCCCGAAGAGGGAGTCCTTCCAGCCGCCGAAGGAGTGGTAGCCCACGGGCACCGGGATCGGCACGTTGACGCCGACCATGCCCGCCTTGACCTCCATCTGGAAGCGGCGGGCGGCGCCGCCGTCCCGGGTGAAGATCGCGGTGCCGTTGCCCCAACGGGAGCTGTTGATCAGGGTGATGGCCTCGTCGTAGGACTCGGCGCGGACGACGACCAGGACCGGTCCAAAGATCTCGTCCTTGTACGCGTCCGCCGTCAGCGGGACCTTGTCGAGCAGGGAGACACCGAGGAAGAAGCCGTCCTCGTGGCCCTCGACCGAGAAACCGGTGCCGTCGACGACGACCTCCGCGCCCTGGGCCGCGGCCGAGGCGACGTAGGACGCCACCTTGTCGCGGTGCTCGCGGGTGATGAGCGGGCCCATCTCGCTGGCCGGGTCGTTGCCGGGGCCGATGCGCAGGTTGCCGGCGCGCTCGGCGATCTTGCTCACCAGCTCGTCGCCGGTGTCGCCGACCGCGACCACGACGGAGACGGCCATGCAGCGCTCGCCGGCCGAGCCGTAGGCCGCGTTGATCGCCTGGTCGGCCGCGAAGTCCAGGTCCGCGTCCGGCAGGACGAGCATGTGGTTCTTGGCGCCGCCGAGGGCCTGCACGCGCTTGCCGTGCTCGACCGCCTTGAGCTGGATGTACTTCGCGATCGGCGTCGAGCCGACGAAGGAGACGGCCTCGATGTCCGGGTGCTCCAGGATGCGGTCGACGGCGACCTTGTCGCCCTGCACGACGTTCAGCACACCCTGCGGCAGACCCGCCTCGGAGGCGAGTTCGGCCAGCCGGAAGGACGCCGACGGGTCCTTCTCGCTCGGCTTCAGCACGAAGGTGTTGCCGGTCGCGACGGCCAGGGGGAACATCCACATCGGCACCATGGCCGGGAAGTTGAAGGGCGTGATGCCCGCAACAACGCCCAGCGGCTGGCGAATTGACGCCACGTCGACACGGGTCGAGACCTGCGTCGACAGCTCGCCCTTCAGCTGCACGCTGATGCCGCAGGCGAGTTCGACGATCTCCATGCCGCGCGCGACCTCGCCGAGCGCGTCCGAGTGCACCTTGCCGTGCTCGGCGGTGATCAGCTCGGCGATCTCGTCGCGGTGCGCGTCCAGCAGCTCGCGGTACTTGAACAGGATCGCGGTGCGCTTCGCGAGCGAGGAGGTGCCCCAGCTCTCGAACGCGGCCTTCGCGGAGGCGACGGCGGCGTCCACCTCGTCGACGGTCGCGAAGCCGACCTGCTTCTCCTGGGCGCCGGTCGCCGGGTTGTACACGGGGCCGAAGCGGCCGGACGTGCTCTCGACGGGCTTGCCGTCGATCCAGTGGGTGATCGTCTTCATGGTGCAAGTGCCTTTCGGGGGAGGGGGGTTCAGAGGTGGCGGCGACGGTCGACGACCTGGCGGTCGTACTCCTGACGGGCCTCTACGGCCGATGCGCGCGAGGCGGTCTCGGCGACCGGTACGTCCCACCAGGCCTCGGCCGGGGGAGCGGTCGGGGTGGCGGTGTCGGTCTCGACGTAGACGCAGGTGGGCCGGTCGGAGGCGCGGGCCGCGGCCAGTGCCTCGCGCAGTTCGCGCACGGTCTTGGGGCGCAGGACGTCCATGCCGAGGCTGGCCGCGTTGGCGGCGAGGTCGACCGGGAGCGGGGCGCCGGAGAAGGTGCCGTCGGCGGCCCGGTAGCGGTAGGCGGTGCCGAAGCGCTCGCCACCGACCGATTCGGAGAGGCCGCCGATGGAGGCGTAGCCGTGGTTCTGGATCAGCACCAGGTTGACCGGCAGGCCCTCCTGGACGGCCGTGACGATCTCGGTCGGCATCATCAGATACGTGCCGTCGCCGACCAGCGACCACACGGCGACGTCGGGCGCGGCCTGCTGGACACCGATGCCGGCCGGGATCTCGTACCCCATGCAGGAGTAGCCGTATTCGAGGTGGTACTGGCGCGGCGAGCGCGCCCGCCACAGCTTGTGCAGGTCACCGGGGAGCGAACCGGCCGCGTTGATCACCACGTCGTCGTCGCCGACAACCGAGTCGAGGGCGCCGAGGAGTTGGGTCTGGGTCGGTACGGCGTTCTCGTCCGGGGCGGTGAACGCGGCGCTGACCACCCGCTCCCAACTCTCCTTGCCCGCGCGGTACTCGGCCTCGTAGGCGGCGTCCACGCGGTGGCCTTCGAGGCTCGAAGTCAGCGCCTCCAGACCGGACTTCGCGTCCGCGACCAGCGTGCGCGCGGCCAGCTTGTGGGCGTCGAAGGCGGTGATGTTGAGGTTGACGAAGCGGACGGCCGGGTTCTGGAAGAGCGTGTTGGAGGCCGTCGTGAAGTCGGTGTAGCGGGTGCCGACGCCGATGATCAGGTCGGCGGCGCGCGCGATGTCGTCGCTGACCGCGGTACCGGTGTGGCCGATGCCGCCCAGGTCGGCCGGGTGGTCGTGGCGCAGCGAGCCCTTGCCCGCCTGCGTGGAGGCGACCGGGATGCCGGTGGCGTCGACCAGGGCCTTCAGCGCCTCTTCGGCGCGGCTGTGGTGGATGCCGCCGCCCGCGACGATCAGCGGGCGCGCGGCGGACCGGATGGCCCGGGCGGCCTCGGCCAGTTCGAAGACATCGGGGGCAGGACGGCGTACGTGCCACACGCGGTCGGCGAAGAAATCCTCCGGCCAGTCGTAGGCCTCGGCCTGAACGTCCTGCGGGAGAGCCAGAGTTACCGCTCCGGTCTCGACCGGGTCGGCGAGCACGCGCATCGCGTTCAGGGCGGCCGGGATCAGCGCCTCGGGGCGGCTGATCCGGTCGAAGTAGCGGGACACCGGGCGCAGGGTGTCGTTGACCGAGAGGTCCGCCTCGACCGGGTGCTCCAGCTGCTGGAGCAGCGGGTCGGCGGCGCGGGTCGCGAAGTAGTCGCCGGGGAGGAGCAGGACCGGCAGACGGTTGATCGTGGCGAGCGCGGCGCCCGTGACCAGGTTGGTGGCGCCCGGTCCGATGGACGTCGTGACGGCCTGCGCGGAGAGCCGGTCGAGCTGGCGGGCGTAGCCGACTGCCGCGTGCACCATGGCCTGTTCGTTGCGGCCCTGGTGGAACGGCATCGTGTCCTCGCCCGCCTCCAGGAGCGCCTGACCGAGTCCCGCGACATTGCCGTGGCCGAAGATGCCCCAGGTACCGGCGATCAGCCGGTGCCGTACGCCGTCGCGCTCGGTGTACTGGGCCGACAGGAACTGCACCAGGGCCTGCGCGACGGTCAGGCGGCGGGTGGGGGTGGTCATCAGGACTTCTCCGGTGCCGTGTAGAGGGGGAGGCGGGGGTCGACGGGCTGCTCGGGCCACGTGCCGCGGACCCAGGCGTGATCGGGGTGGTCGCAGATCAGCCAGGAGCGGTCCTCGTCGGGGCCCGCCATGACGTTGAGGTAGTACATGTGGTGGCCGGGCACCGCCATCGAGGGCCCGTGCCAGCCGTCCGGGATCAACACGACGTCCCCGCCCCGGACTTCGGCCAGGACGTCGGTGTTACGGCCCTGCCCGGACGGGGAGACGCGCTGGTAGCCGAGGCCCGGCGTGCCCTCGTGGTCGGCGAACTCGAAGTAGTAGACCTCTTCGAGGACGGACTCCTCACCGGGCCGGTGCTCGTCGTGCTTGTGCGGCGGGAAGGAGGACCAGTTGCCGCCCGGCGTGATCACCTCCACGGCGATGAGCTTGTCGCACTCGAAGACGCCGGCCGCGCCGAAGTTGTTGACCTGGCGGCTGCTGTTGCCGGTGCCGCGCAGCTCCACCGGCACCGAGGAGGCCGGGCCGTAGCGGGCGGGCAGTCGGCGGGTGCAGCGGGCGCCGGTCAGCGCGAAGCGGCCACCGCCGGCCGACGAGATCGTCGTACGGGAATCCCTCGGGACGTACGCGAAGTCGCTCACGGCGGTGAACACGCTCTCGCGGCCGTGGAGTTCGAAGGTGTCGTGGCCGAAGTCGTCGGCGGCCGAGACCGTGCAGCCGCCGCTGAGCGGGAGGACGATCCACTCGCTGTCGTCGGTGTCGAAGGTGTGCGTGCCGCCCGGCGGCAGCTCCACGACCCGCAGGCTGGAGTAGCCCCAGGCCGCCGACTCGGGGGTGACGTCCACGACGTAGGGGCCGCCCAGGGCCTTTCCGGCGGGAAGGTGGTACGCGCTCGTCATCGTGTGCCTCCGGTTCACAACAGACCCACGGCGGTGTCCACCGCCGCTTCCACGCCGCCGTCGGCGGGGTACAACAGGGAACGGCCCACGACCAGGCCCTGGACGGTCGGCAGCCGCAGCGCCTTGCGCCACTTCTCGTACGCGCCCTCCTGGTCGTCGCCGACCTCGCCGCCGAGCAGCACGGCCGGCAGCGTCGAGGTCTCCATGACCTCGGCCATGTCGTCCGGGTCGGCGGTGACGGGCAGCTTCAGCCAGGTGTAGGCCGAGGTGCCGCCCAGGCCGGAGGAGATGGCGATCGAGCGGGTCACGGCTTCCGCGGACAGGTCGTTGCGGACCTTGCCGTCGACCCGGCGGGAGATGAACGGCTCGACGAACAGGGGGAGTTGACGGGCGGCCATGTCGTCTATCGCGCGGGCCGTCGACTCCAGGGTGGTGAGGGAGCCCGGGTCGTCGTAGTCGATGCGGAGCAGCAGCTTGCCCGCGTCGAAGCGGAGCCGCTCGATGTCCTCGGCGCGGTGGCCGGTGAAGCGGTCGTCCATCTCGAACGCGGCGCCGGAGAGGCCGCCGCGGTTCATCGAGCCCATCACGACCTTGCCGTCCAGGACTCCCAGGAGCAGCAGGTCCTCAAGTATGTCGGCGGTGGCGAGCACCCCGTCGACACCCGGCCGGGACAGCGCCACGCACAGGCGTTCCAGCAGGTCGGAACGGTTCGCCATGGCCGTACGGCGGTCGCCGACGCCGAGCGCGCCGCGGGCCGGGTGGTCCGCGGCCACGATCATCAGACGGCCGCTGTCACCGAGCAGCGGGCGCCGCACCCGGCGGGCCGCCGCCTCGGCGATCGCCTCCGGATGGCGGGCTCTGACCGTGACCAGGTCGGGGATGCTGATGCTCAAGAGAAGCTCCGTTCAGGGGTGGCTCGGGCGGTCACGGGGTCAGGCGTCCACGCGCGCGCCGGCGAGCAGGTCCTCGACCTCGGACTCGGTGGGCATCGCGGTGGAGCAGGCGAGGCGGGAGGCGACGAGGGCGCCGGCCGCGTTGGCGAACCGCATGGTCTTCGCCAGCTCCCAGCCGGACAGCAGTCCGTGGCACAGCGAGCCGCCGAACGCGTCGCCCGCGCCGAGACCGTTGAGCACCTCGACCGGGACCGGCGGCACCTCGGCGGTCGTGCCGTCGCGGTGCACGGCCAGCACACCCTTGGGGCCCTGCTTGACGACGGCCAGCTCCACGCCCGCCTCCAGCAGCGCCTCGGCGCAGGCGCGGGGCTCGCGGACGCCGGTGGCGATCTCGCACTCGTCGAGGTTGCCGACCGCGACGGTGGTGTGGCGCAGGGCCTCCGCGTAGTACGGGCGGGCCTCCTCCGGGTCCTTCCAGAACATGGGGCGCCAGTCCAGGTCGAAGACCGTCGTGCCGGCCTTGTCGCGCGCCTTGAGGGCGGCCAGCGTGGCGGAGCGGCTCGGCTCCTCGCTCAGCCCGGTACCCGTGATCCAGAAGACGCGGGCCTGGCGGATCGCGAAGTAGTCCAGCTCGTCGGTGAGTATCTCCAGGTCGGGGGCCTTGGGCTGCCGGTAGAAGTACAGCGGGAAGTCGTCCGGCGGGAAGATCTCGCAGAAGGTGACCGGGGTGGGGTACTCGGCGACCGGCGTGACCCAGCGGTCGTCCACCCCGAAGTCCCTGAGCGCCTCGTGCAGATAGGCGCCGAAGGGGTCGTCGCCGGTGCGGGTGATCACCGCGGTGTTCCGGCCGAGCCGGGCGGCGGCCACGGCCACGTTGCTCGCCGAACCTCCGAGGAACTTCCCGAAGGTCTCCACCCGCGCCAGCGGCACGCCGGACTGCAACGGGTAGAGATCGACCCCGATACGACCCATGGTGATGAGATCGAAGGGCTGGGCTGACTCGGCCATGCGCGGCACTCCTCTGAGCTACTGGGGGGTGGGCGGGTCCCGAGGGCCTGCCGACTCCCAGGTGTAGGACTCCGAGGGGCGCTCTGTCAATAGTTTGTACTTACATTCGGACCTGCTTGTGAAATGATGTCTTAACAAAGTATTGACAGCGGGCGCGACCGGGGATTGGATTCCGTCCCAGCGCAACAGCCGTGTTTCACGGCTACGACCCGGGGCCGCACAGGCCCCGAGCCCTGATCTCTGAGATCATTGCTCCCTTTCCCCTGAAGCACAGTGAGGTGCAGGAAAGATGGACCGTTCTTCCCACTCCCGTACGCGCAGAATGGCCCCCTTCGTGGCGGTCGCCGCGGCAGCGGCACTGACCCTCGCCGGCTGCTCCAGCAGCTCGGGCGGCAAGAAGTCCACGGAGGACACCTCCGGCGCCTCCGCGGGCAAGGCCAGCACTCCCCGCATGACGGTCGCCCTGGTCACGCACCAGGCGCCCGGGGACACGTTCTGGGACATCGTCCGCAAGGGTGCCCAGGCCGCCGCCGACAAGGACAACATCAAGCTCATCTACTCGGCCGACCCGAACGCGGGCAACCAGTCGAACCTGGTGCAGAACGCGATCGACCAGAAGGTCGACGGCATCGCGGTCACCCTCGCCAAGCCCGACGCCCTCAAGGACGTCATCGGCAAGGCGAAGACCGCGAACATACCGGTCGTCGGCCTCAACTCCGGTCTCAGCGACTGGAAGAAGCTCGGACTGCTGGAGTTCTTCGGCCAGGACGAGACGGTCGCCGGCGAGGCGCTCGGCAACCGGCTGAACACGGAGGGCGCCAAGAAGGTCGTCTGTGTCATCCAGGAGCAGGGCAACATCGGCCTGACCCAGCGCTGCGACGGCGTGAAGAAGACCTTCAGCGGCACCACCGAGGTCCTCAACGTCAACGGTACGGACATGCCGTCGGTGAAGTCGACGATCACCGCCAAGCTCACCCAGGACAAGGCCATCGACTACGTGGTCGCGCTGGGCGCCCCGTTCGCGCTGACCGCCGTGCAGTCGGTGTCCGACGCGGGCAGCAAGGCCAAGATCGCCACCTTCGACCTCAACAAGGACCTGACGGGCGCCATCAGCAAGGGCACCATCCAGTTCGCGGTCGACCAGCAGCCGTACCTCCAGGGCTACCTGGCCGTCGACTCGCTGTGGCTGTACAAGAACAACGGCAACTACAGCGGTGGTGGTGAGCAGCCCGTACTGACCGGCCCGGCCTTCGTCGACAAGACCAACGTCGCAGCAGTCGCCAAGTACGCCGCCAACGGAACCCGGTGATGAGCATGACCCAGCACGCCGAGCCGGCGGTGACCACACCGCCGGCCCCCGGCCCCAAGCCCACCGACGGCCGGACCGCGGAACGCCCGCTGGCCATCCGGCTGTTGGCCCGCCCCGAGGTCGGTGTCTTCCTCGGTGCGGCAGCGGTGTACGTGTTCTTCCTGATCGCTGCTCCGCCGGTGCGGGACGGCGCGTCGATGGCGAACATTCTCTACAGTTCGTCGACGATCGGGATCATGGCGCTGCCGGTGGCGCTGCTGATGATCGGCGGGGAGTTCGACCTCTCGGCCGGTGTCGCGGTGATCACCTCGGCGCTGACCGCGAGCATGCTCAGCTACCAGCTCACCATGAACGTGTGGGTCGGTGTGATCGTCGCGCTGGTGGTGTCGCTGGGGATCGGGTTCCTCAACGGGTGGATGGTCGTCAAGACCGGACTGCCGAGCTTCCTGGTCACCCTGGGCAGCTTCCTGATCCTCCAGGGCGTCAACCTCGCCGTCACCAAGCTGGTGACGGGGAACGTGGCGACCGACGACATCAGCAACATGGACGGCTTCGGCCAGGCCAAGAAGGTCTTCGCGTCCTCGTTCGAGGTCGGCGGCGTCAACGTGAAGATCACCATCGTGTACTGGCTGGTGTTCGCGGCGATCGCGACCTGGGTGCTGCTGCGCACGAAGTACGGCAACTGGGTCTTCGCGGTCGGCGGCAACAAGGACTCCGCCCGCGCCGTCGGTGTCCCGGTGGCGTTCACGAAGATCTCGCTGTTCATGCTGGTCGGCTTCGGTGCCTGGTTCATCGGCATGCACCAGCTGTTCTCCTTCAACACCGTGCAGTCCGGCGAGGGCGTCGGGCAGGAGCTGATCTACATCTCCGCGGCCGTGATCGGCGGCTGTCTGCTGACCGGCGGCGCCGGCTCGGCGATCGGCCCGGTGTTCGGGGCGTTCATGTTCGGCATGGTCCAGCAGGGCATCGTCTACGCCGGCTGGAACCCCGACTGGTTCAAGGCGTTCCTGGGCGTGATGCTGCTGGGCGCCGTCATGATCAATCTGTGGGTGCAGCGCACCGCGACCCGGAGGTGACCTCGATGACCGACAACACGACCGGCACCCACGGCGCGATCCTGACCGACACGCCGGCCACCGGCGGGGACCACCCCCTCGTCCGGCTCCGCAACGCCGGCAAGTCCTACGGCAACGTCCGTGCCCTGCACGGCGTCGACCTCGAAGTCCGCCCCGGCCAGGTCACCTGCGTCCTGGGCGACAACGGCGCCGGCAAGTCCACCCTGATCAAAATCATCTCCGGCCTGCACCAGCACACCGAGGGCGAGTTCCTCGTCGACGGCCGGCCGGTGCACTTCACCACCCCCCGCCAGGCACTCGACCGCGGTATCGCCACCGTCTACCAGGACCTGGCCGTCGTCCCGCTGATGCCGGTGTGGCGCAACTTCTTCCTCGGCTCCGAGATGACCAAGGGCCCCTGGCCCGTCCGCCGCCTCGACATCGAGAAGATGAAACAGACCGCCGACGAGGAACTGCGCAACATGGGCATCGTCCTGGACAACCTCGACCAGCCCATCGGCACCCTCTCCGGCGGCCAGCGCCAGTGCGTCGCCATCGCCCGCGCCGTCTACTTCGGCGCCCGCGTCCTCATCCTCGACGAACCCACCGCCGCCCTCGGCGTCAAGCAGTCCGGCGTGGTGCTCAAGTACGTGGCCGCAGCGCGGGAGCGGGGCCTCGGGGTCATCTTCATCACCCACAACCCCCACCACGCCTACATGGTCGGCGACCACTTCAGCGTCCTGCGCCTGGGCACCATGGAACTCTCCGCCGAACGCAGCGCCATCACCCTGGAGGAACTCACCAACCACATGGCGGGCGGCACCGAACTCGCCGCGCTCAAGCACGAGTTGTCCCAGGTCCGCGGCGTCGACGTCGAGGAACTCCCCGAGGAGAAGGACCTCAAGGCCTCGGCGGGCACCGCTTCCGAAGGGACGTCCTGACATGGCCGAGCGTGCCCTCCTGGACCGCATCCGGGTGGGCTCCGCCCCCGACTCCTGGGGCGTGTGGTTCCCGGACGACCCCCAACAGGTGCCGTGGCAGCGGTTCCTGGACGAGGTCGCCCAGGCCGGCTACTCCTGGATCGAGCTGGGCCCGTACGGCTATCTGCCGACCGACCCGGCCCGGCTCACGGACGAGATCGCCGCGCGCGACCTGAAGGTCTCCGCGGGTACGGTCTTCACCGGCCTGCACCGCGGCCCCTCCGTCTGGGACGCCACCTGGGAGCACGTGAGCCAAGTGGCCGCGCTCACCCAGGCGATGGGCGCCAGGCATCTCGTGGTCATCCCCTCCTTCTGGCGGGACGACAAGACCGCCGAGATCCTGGAGCCGCCGGAGCTGACCGGCGAGCAGTGGGCGCACCTCACCAAGGGCATGGAACGCCTCGGCCACGAGGTCAAGGAGGCGTACGGGCTCGACATCGTCGTCCACCCGCACGCCGACACCCACCTCGACACCGAGGACCACGTCGAGCACTTCCTCGACTCGACCGACTCCGAACTGGTCAACCTCTGCCTGGATACGGGGCATTACGCCTACTGCGGCGGCGACAGCGTCAAGCTGATCGAGGCCTACGGCGAACGCATCGGCTATCTGCACCTCAAGCAGGTCGACCCGGAGATCCTCGCCGACGTCGTCAAGAACGAGATCCCGTTCGGACCGGCCGTGCAGCGCGGCGTGATGTGCGAACCGCCGTCCGGCGTACCGGAGTTGGAACCGGTGCTGGTCGCGGCGCAGCGCCTGGGCGTGGAGTTGTTCGCGATCGTCGAGCAGGACATGTACCCGTGCGAGCCGGACAAGCCCCTCCCCATCGCGGAACGCACCCGCAAGTTCCTCCGCTCCTGCGGTGCTTGACGAACGTGAGCAACGTGACGACCCTGACGAGCCGAAAGGACGGCCGATGGCCATGAACCCGCGCGACACGCTCGGAGTGGCAGTGGTCGGAACCGGAAAGATGGGGGCGGACCACGTCCGCCGGATCGAGGACGTGATCAACGGCGCCCGGGTGAGCGCCGTCGTGGACGTCGACGCCGAGCGCGCCAAACGGATCGCGTCCGGGATCGAGGGCTGCACCGCGTACACCGACCCGGCCGCCGCGATGGCGGCGGCCGACGTCGACGCGGTCCTGATCGCCTCACCGGGCCCCGCCCACGAGGCGGCCCTGCTGACGGCCTTCGAGCACGACCTCCCGGTCCTGTGCGAGAAGCCGCTCACCCCCGACGCGGCCTCCGCGCTGCGCGTTCTGGAGGCCGAGGTGCGCCTCGGCCACCGCCGGGTCCAGGTCGGCTTCATGCGGCGCTACGACGCCGAGTACATGAAGCTCAAGTCCCTGCTGGAAACAGGCCAGTTGGGCCGACCGCTGATGCTGCACAACCGGCACCGCAACGCGGCCAGCCCGCCCTTCTTCACCAGCTCCATGCTGATCAGCGACTCCGTGGCCCACGAGACCGACGCGACCCGTTGGCTCCTCGGACACGAGATCACGGCCGTCCACGTGCTGCGCCCACGGCCCTCGGCGAGCGCCCCGGACGACCTCCAGGACCCGCAGTTCGTCGTCTTCGAGACCGACGGCGGCGCGATCGTCGACGTCGAGATGTTCGTCAACTGCGGCTTCGGCTACCAGGTCCAGGCCGAGATCGTCTGCGAACGCGGCACCGCCCGCATCGGCGACGGCCACGCCATGGTCACCAACATGGCCGGCCGCTGGGGCGGCACCATCGCCCAGGACTTCACCGAACGCTTCGCCGACGCCTACGACCGGGAGATCCAGACCTGGGTCGACGCCACCCGCCGCGGCGAGGTCACCGGCCCCACGGCCTGGGACGGCTACGCGTCGGCGGCCGTGTGCGAGGCGGGAGTACGGGCGTTGGAGGAGGGTGTGCGGGTAGAGGTCGAGTTGGCGGAGCGGCCCGCGCTCTACCGCTAGCGACTTCAGGGGGCGCGGATGGGCCCGGTGCGCATGCTGCTGCCGTCGCTGCGCGCGACGGCACGCCTGGCTCCCGGTCCGGGAGTTCCGCTGCTCGGGGCCGCGCTGCTGCACTGCGCGGTCCCCGGCTGGGCCCTGCTGCGTCCGCCCCCGCCCGCCCGGCGGTCGGTCTGGGCCCGGGAAGCGGTCGCCCTGTACCGCCCCCAGGCAGAGCAAACCCGCCCCGGACAACGCCACTTGGACGCGCTCAGCCGCGCACTGGTCGTGCACGCCCACACCCTGGTGCTGGCGAAGCGGTACGCGGAAGCCGGCCCCGTCGTGGACGCGGCGCTGGCTGTGCCGGGAGCGCGGATGTCACCGACGCTGACCGCGTGCGCCCTCCACACACGGGCACAGGCACTTGTCTTCGGCGGCCGGGCGGACGAGGCCCAGGAACCCGCCCGGGAGTGCGTGGAGTCGTACCGCGGTTCGCCGCCTCCCGCGCGGCGGGACCGAAGCCTGGGTGCCTTGCCGGTCGCCCTGCGCACGCAGGGACTCGCGTTCACCCTCGTCGGCCGTACGGCGGAGTCCGTCGCCGTGTACCTGGAGTGTGCCGACCTTCTACGGGCCATGCCCATACGGCGGTTGTCGCGTTTCCTGCGGCTGCGGGCGCAGGTGCTGGTCGAACTGGCCGGCGGACTGCGGGCGCTCGGCCGGTACGAGGAGGTCCTCGCGCTGGAGGCCGAGGCGAAGGACGCGGTGTACGGGATGATCGCGAGGTTCTATCCGGAACTCGTCCTGCCGTTGCGCGTCCGGCTCCTCACGGACCTGGCCCACTGCCGCAGCGCGACGGGCTCTCCCGCTGCCGCACGCACGAACGCCGACGAGGCGGTGGCCCTGGCCCGTGAACTGGCCGACCAGCCCGAGTGGTTCGCCGAGGCGCTGTACTGCCTGGGCCTCGTCCTCGACGAACTGGGCGCGTACGACGAGCTGTTGACCATCCTCATGGAACTGGCCGAGCTGTACACGCGCCTGGCCGCCGACCGTCCGGAGGTCTTCGAACCGCTGCTCGCCGACACCCTGGACGACCTGGCCCGCTGTCACCGGCGAAGCGGCGATCACCTCAAGGCCGTGGCGGACACGGAACGGGCCGTGGCCCTGTACCGGCGCCTGGGACGGCAGGAGGACCAACTCGCCCGCCTCCTCGCCAACTTGAGCATCCGTCAGCAGAGCGCCGACGACGCGGAGTCGGCCGTGTCGAGCGCCCGCGAAGCAGTGGCCCTCACCCGCCGGCTCGCCGAGTCCGACAGCGAGACCCACGGTCCCCCGACCGCCCGCCGCCTGCGGGTCCTGGCCCAGGCCCTCGGTCTCGCCGGCGACCACACCGCCGCCGTGGCCCGCTACGAGGAGGCCGAGGCCGTCCTGAGAGACCTGATCGGCGTCCCCGGTGTCGAGGCGGAACTGGCGGTCACGGTCTCGGCCCTCGCCGACGCGCTCGACACCGGGATCCAGGACCGGCTGGCCGCCGGTCGGCCCGACGAGGCGGTCGCCGCCCTGCGCTGCCTGCTGGACCTCACCCGCCGCACCGACATCAGGGACGTCCACGCCCGGTGTGTCATCGCCTTCGCCCGCTCCCGTGCGGAACGCCCGGACGACATCGACGTCGTCCGGGCGTGGGAGCGGGTGGTCGGAGAGCCGTACCCGACCTTCGTCTACCGCAGAACCGACACCCGCGGCCGGGGCGCGAAGCCCGCCGCGCGGTAGGACTCGTCGATGAGGGTCATCGTCGCGACCGCGTCGTCCGGACCCAGCGGCAGGGGCGCGCCGTTCCTCAACCGGGCGGCGAACGCGTCCAGTTGGTAGGTGTACGAGGAGCGGCGGCCGAGGCGCTCCGTGCGCTCGCCGTCCGTGGTGCGGACGACGACCCGGTCGTCGAGGTGGGGGAGGACGAAGTTGGGCGCGAACGCCTCGCCCCGGCTGCCGGTGATCCGGCAGCTCATCACCAACTCGTCGTAGGCCATGTGGCAGCGGGCGGAGCCCGTGGCGCCGCTCGGGAAGGCGAGGTCGGCGTCCAGCCACTCGTCGACGCCCGGCGCGCCCGAGCGTTCGCCGCCCCGGGCCGAGACCAGCCGGGGTGCGCCGCCCGCCCAGGGCGCGAGCATGCGCTGGGCGTGCAGGCTGTAGCAGCCCAGGTCCATGACGGCGCCGCCGGCCAGGTCGAGCGACCAGCGCGGGTCGGTGTCCGGCGGGGCCGGGATCGCCACGAGGGTCTCCACGTGCCGCAGTTCGCCCAGTTCACCGGAGGCCAGCAGCTCGTGCAGGCGGCGGGTGACCGGGTGGAAGAGGTAGTGGAAGGCCTCCATGAAGACCGTGCCGGCCTTCGCCGCCGCCTCCCGGACCTCCGCCGCCTCCTCGGCGTTGCTCGCCGAGGGCTTCTCCGACAGGACGTGCTTGCCCGCCTCCAGGGCGGCGAGGTTCCACGGCCCGTGCAGACCGTTGGCGAGGGGGTTGTAGACGACCTCCACCTCGGGGTCGGCGATCAGGTCTGCGTACGAGTCCGCGACCCGCTCGACGCGGTGCGCCGCGGCGTACGCCTGCGCGCGGTCCCGGTCGCGGGCGGCCACCGCCACGAGGCGGTGGCCGGTCGTCCGGGCCGGGCCGATCAGGGAATGCTCGGTGATCCGAGCCGCTCCCAGTACTCCGATGCGCAGTGGTTCCCGGCCCGGACCGCTCATGCTTCGCGTACCTCCTGGATGGTGACGGGGCGGTGCTCGTGCAGCGACAGGGTGCAGGCGTCGGCGATCCAGCCGGCCTCCAGCGCGTCCGCCACGGTGCAGGGGGAGGTGCGGGTGCCGGCCACCACCTCGGTGAACGCGGTGAGTTCGGCGCGGTAGGCGGCCGTGAAGCGGTCCATGAAGAAGTCGTGCGGGACGCCCGCCGGGAAGGTCACGCCGGGCTCCACGGAGCGCAGCGGCAGCTTGTCCTCCAGGCCGACCGCGATGGAGTCGGTGAAGCCGTGGATCTCCATGCGGACGTCGTAACCCCGGGCGTTGTGGCGGGAGTTGGAGACCACCGCGATGGTGCCGTCGTCCAGGGTGAGGATGGCGCCGGTGGTGTCGGCGTCGCCCGCCTCCTTGATGTACTCGGCGCCCCGGTTGCCGCCGACCGCGTACACCTCGACGACCTCGCGGCCGGTGACCCAGCGGATGATGTCGAAGTCGTGCACGGAACAGTCGCGGAAGATGCCACCGGAGGCGGCGATGTACGCGGCCGGCGGCGGCGCCGGGTCCAGCGTGGTGGAGCGCACGGTGTGCAGCTTGCCCAGTTCGCCGGACTGCACGGCGGCGCGCGCGTTGACGAAGCCGGTGTCGAAGCGGCGGTTGTAGCCGATCTGGATCGGCACGTCGCTGCCCTCGACGGCCTTGAGGACCTTGACGCCCTCGGCCATCGTCCTGGCGACCGGCTTCTCGCAGAAGACCGGGATGCCCGCCTCGACGGCGGCCAGGATCAGGCCCGGGTGGGCGTCGGTCGCCGCGGCCACCACGACACCGTCGACCCCGGCGGCCAGCACGGCCTCGGGGGAGTCCGCGACCTCGGCGCCGAACCGCTCGGCGGCCTTCTTGGCGGCCTCCGCGAACGGGTCGGCCACGACGAGGGACTCGACCACGTCGAGTCCGGACAGGGTCTCGGCGTGGAAGGCGCCGATACGGCCGAGGCCGAGGATTCCGATGCGCATGGGGGCTCTTGCTTTCTTGAGGGGTGCGGGTGTCTTGCTGTTGTCCCTCGCGAGGGTTCCTCGCGAGACGGTGAACGTCGGTCGGGGGTGCTCCTCAGCTCTCGCGCCGTTCGGCGCCGGCCCGCAGCTCGCCGCGGAGCGCCTGCGGGGCCCATCCCTCGCGCACCGCGCGGCGCACGATGTCGGCCTGCGAGGGCGGGGCGAGCCCCTCGACGGGCGGGTCGTTGTCGAGGTTGGTGGGGAACGGATAGCCCTCGGCACTGGCCGCGACGACCGCGTCCAGCCACTCCTCGCGCACGCCTTCGGCCTTCCGCCGGAGCAGCACCGGGAAGACCGCGTTGCTGACGGCCTCGCGGTCCACCGTCTCCATCGCCCGCCCGAACGCGGAGGACACCTGGAGCAGGTTGGCCATGCGCCGCACATCGGCGGTGCGGTTGGTGCCGGCCGCGTGGAACAGTGCCGGGTTGAAGAACGCGGCATCGCCCTTGGCGAGCGGGAGTTGGATGTGATGGGCCTCGAAGTAGGCCTGGAATTCCGGGAGTCGCCACGCCAGATAGCCGGGCTCGTACTTCTGCGAGTGCGGCAGGTACATCGTCGGCCCCGACTCCACCGGCATGTCGCAGTGCGCGACGGCCCCTTGGAGGGTGAGCACGGGCGAGAGGCGGTGCACGTGCGCCGGGTAGCCGGCGGCGGTCTCGTTGCCGAGGAAGCCGAGGTGGTAGTCGCGGTGCGCGGTCTGGGCCGCGCCGCCCGGGTGGACCACGTTGATCTGCGAGGTGACCTGGTAGCCGGGACCGAGCCAGGCCTCGGACACCAGGGCCAGCATGTCGTTCGCGTAGTAGTCGGCGAACGCCTCCGGGTCGTAGAGCGCGGCCTTCTCCAGGGCGTTCCACACCCGGTCGTTGGCCCCCGGCTTCGCGAAGTGGTCACCGGCCCCCGCGCCGGAGGCGTGCTGCTCGGCGATCAGCGCGTCGAAGACCTCGGTCGTACGGTCCACCACCGTCGCGTCCGGGAACGCGTCCCGCAGGACCACGATGCCGGGTCCCTCGGCGAACACCCGCACCAGCTCGGTCCCCACCTCGCGGCGCTCACCGGCCGCCACCGACTTGCGGAGCCGGTCGCTGTCGTAGACGAGGACGTTCCGCTCGACCGAGGACGCGTACGGGAAGTCGCCCAGGTCGGTCGGCTGCTCGACGAGCGTGCGGAAGGCGTCGAGGTCGCAGTCCTGCTCGGTGAGCCAGGCGGGGCGTGCTGCGGATGTGAAGGACATCTTCGTCCCCTCGGGTCACGGAGTGGTGCGGTCCTGTCATTCTTGTCAGTACAAACCCTTCGAACAACCGGCAGCATGCCATCAAAAACCCCTCAAGGAGACGACCGGTGGGCCACCCCTTCCCGATCAGGGAAATCGCACGTCAGGCGGGTCTCAGCGAGGCCACCGTGGACCGGGTGCTGAACGGCAGGGGCGGTGTCCGCGAGAGCACCGAGCGTGAGGTCAGGCAGGCCATCGCCGATCTCGACCGGCAGCGCACCCAGGTCCGGCTGGTCGGCCGTACGTTCATGATCGACATCGTGATGCAGACACCGGAGCGCTTCTCCACCGCCGTACGGGTGGCGCTGGAGGCCGAGCTGCCCGACCTGCACCCGGCCGTGGTGCGCTCCCGCTTCCACTTCCGCGAGACCGCGCCGGTCAAGGAACTCGTCGCCACCCTCGACCGGATCGCCCGGCGCGGCTCGCAGGGCGTCATCCTCAAGGCGCCGGACGTCCCCGAGATCACCGCGGCCGTCGGCCGGCTCGTCACCGCCGGTATCCCGGTCGTCACCCTGGTCACCGACCTGCCCGCGAGCGCCCGCCTCGCCTACGTCGGCATAGACAACCGGGCGGCGGGCGCCACCGCCGCCTACCTGATGGGCCAGTGGCTCGGCGACCGCCCCGGCAACATCCTCACCAGCCTGAGCAGCGGTTTCTTCCGCAACGAGGAGGAGCGCGAGATGGGCTTCCGCAGCACCATGCGCGCCCGCTACCCGGACCGGGCCCTCGTGGAGATCACCGAGGGCCACGGCCTGGACGCCACCCAGTACGAGCTGGTCCGGGCCGCCCTCAAGCGCGACCCGGACATCCGGGCGGTCTACTCGATCGGCGGCGGCAACATCGCGACCCTGCGCGCCTTCGCCGACCTGGGCCGCGAGTGCGCCGTGTTCGTCGCGCACGACCTCGACCACGACAACACCCGGCTGCTGCACGAGCACCGGCTCTCCGCCGTCCTCCACCACGACCTGCGCCAGGACGTCCGCGAGGCCTGCCGCCTGGTGATGCGCGCGCACGACGCGCTGCCGCCCTCCGGACCGACCCTGCCGTCCGCGATCCAGGTCGTCACGCCCTACAACATGCCGGTGGCGGCGGCCCGTTGAGGATCGGCGGCGATCGTCAGAGGTTGATCGCGTACGCCTTGCGCAGCGTCTCGTGCACCGTCCACGTCGTACGGTCGCCCTCGCGCAGCACGGCCAGGTCCCCGGGACCGACCGTCAGCGTCTCCCCGCCCTCGACCTCGATGGTCGCCGAGCCGCTGATCACGACGAACAGCTCGTCCGCCTCCGTGTCGGTGACCACCCCCGGCGTGATCTGCCAGATCCCGCGGATCTGCCGCCCGTCCTCGGACTCCCACACGACCTTCCCGGTCACCTCGGGCGTACCGGAGACGATCTGCGCCGGGTCGAGAGGCTCGGGTTCGAGCTCGGCGTCGGGGATGCGGACAACGAAACTGTGCGTCATACGGCGACCCTAGCCCGGCCGGGCACGGCCCGTGCGTGGACACTGTGTGGGGTATCGGCCCAGGTCGGGGGACACTTCGTCGCGGAGTGGCGGCCCGGGTGGGGCCGGGCGATCGTGGAGGGCATGGCGCAGACCACGGAGGCCGTCCCCGAACCGCAGCCGCACCCGCACTCGCACGCGACCCGGGAGAACATCCTCTTCGGAGGCGTCTACGGCGCCGTCCTCGCCTGCTCGATGGTCGCCGCGCTCACCCAGTACGGCCACACCGACCAGGCCAGCCGCCGCTACGACGCCCTCTGGCTGCTGGTGACCGCGGGCGCCTCGGCGCTCGCCCACGGGTACGCCCACTACATCGCCGAGCGCGCTCCGCACCGCCGCTGGGACGCCCTGCGCACCCTGCGTGACGAGTGGCCGCTGGTCGCCGCCGCGGTGCCCACCGTGCTGCTGCTCGCCGGGGCCGGCTGGGGCTGGTGGCCCGCGAACGGCGTCGAGTACGCGGCCTTCGTCCTCAACATCGCGCTGCTGTTCGTCCTGGGCCTGGTCACGGCCCGCTGGTCGGCGCGGAGTTGGGTGGTGGCCGTGGTGATCGGGGTGCTGGACGCGCTGCTCGGCGTGGTCGTGGTGGTCGCGAACGCCCTGATCAAATAGGCCGGTTCAGTGTCCGACGGGCCTGGTCGATCCGCTGCTCACGAGACGCCCTGGTAGCCGCGCAGCTTGCGGTACAGCGTCGCCCGTCCGATGCCCAGCGCGGCAGCAGCCCGCGCCTTGTTGCCGCCGTGCCTGCGCAACGCGCCCAGGATCGCGGCGCGTTCGGCGTGCTCCATCGGGCTGAGCCGCCGCGCCGCGGGACCCTCCCGGACGGGATCGGGCAGTTCGGCCCGCCGCACCGGACCGGTGACCCGCCGATGCTCGGCCAACGTCCGTACGACATGAGCGAGTTCGGTGACGTTCCCGGGCCACGGATGCTCCTCCAGGGCCCGCAGCGCGTCCAGCGTCCAGCTGAGCGGCGGCTGTCCCGGGGCCGGCCGGGGAGCCAGGACCGGCAGCAACTCCCGTACGTCCTCGCGGCGTTCACGCAGCGCGGGCAGGGCGACCGACCGGGCGGCCAGGGTGTCCAGGAGGCGCTGGAAGCAGGGGCCCGGGGGAGTGCCGGGCGTGTAGGTGACCAGCAGACGCACGTCCGGGTGTTCTTCGAGCACGGAGTTGAGCGCGGCGACGTCCGGCTGGGCCAGCCGTTCGGCGTGCCGCAGGAGCAGGGGGCGGCCGTCGGCCAACTCGCTGTACTTCACGCCCAGTTCGGGCGACTCGGCAGCGTCGGCGACCAACGGCACGGTCTCGCCGAGCAGTTCACGGGCCAGCGCGGTCTTGCCGGTGCCGCGCTCGCCGGTCAGCAGCAGCAGCGGCTCCGGCACCCGGGCCAGCTCCACCGCCCGCGCGACCGCGTGCCGCCAGGGCACCGACCCGCCCGCGAGCGCCAGCGCGGGGCGCGCAACGGGACGCGGCACCTCGACGGCCCGCGCTTCGAGTACGGCGACGATCCCGAGCACGTGCCCCTCGTGCCGTACGGGAGTGATCGCGGCGGTGCAGCCGGCGTTGTCGGGGAGCGTCGTGTCGTACGACTCCCGGTTCGTGCTCGCGCGCTCCAGGGCGGCCAGGACCTGGGGGGTGGCGAGGCGGACGGCGGCCTCGCTGATCAGGCGGTTGCGGCCGTCGAGGGCGACGACCGCGCGGCCGGGGCCGTGCGCGGCGCGGGTGTAGGCGTCGAGGAGCACCCGTTCGGCCGTACGGGAGCGGGCGAGGAGTTCCGCCTCCACCGAGACGGCCGCGGCCTCCGCGAGGGCGGCACCGGGATGCGGGCCGCAGCCGGCGCACAGGCCGGACGCGACCGTCACCGTGCCGAGCGCCTGCCCGGTCTCCGGGGCGAACAGCGGCACGCTGACCGCGGACACGTCCTGCCACAGGTCGAGGAAGTGCTCGGGACCGTGCACCTCGGCCCGGCGCCGGGTGCGCAGGGCGAGTGTCGCGCTGTTGTGGCCCACCTCCCGCTCGGACAGATCGCGGCACCGGTCGCCGCCGGGTACCTCGCCCGCCGTCCACAGCACCCGCAGCCGCTCGTCGGTCAGCAGCAGCGCCGAGTGGCCGCCGAGCGCCGGCGCGACGCGCTCAAGGACTGGCCGCGCCGCCTCCAACAGGGCTGATTCGACAGGCGGTTCGGGATCCTGGACCGGTCCATCGAGGTCGTGCCGTACGCCGAAGAAGCGGGCGCGCCGCCACGCGGCGAGGACCTCGTCCGGGACGCCGTCGGGCAGCGGGCGGCCGGTCAGGAACCGCTCGCGCGCCTGGCGCAGCGGGGCGAGGGCGGGGGAGTGCTCCACGACGGTCATGACGCCTCACACCGTATCGGGCCCGTGACGGCGGCCGCCGTGGGGCTGTGACTGTCTCGTAATGAGACACCCGAGGGTGTTCCGCCCGCATGATGATCGTGAAGAGTCGGTGCCCTTCTCACCCCGGCCCCAACCTGCCTCACCCCCTGGAGCGTCCCGCCGTGCACGTTGTCGAGACCGACGTACTGATCGTGGGCAGCGGCCCGGCCGGAGCCGCCGCCGCGCTGGCGCTGAGCACCTACGGCGTCCCCCACATCGTCGTCACCCGCTACTCGCGCCTCACCAGGACGCCCCGCGCGCACATCACCAACCAGCGCACCATGGAGGTCCTGCGCGACCTCGGCGTCGAGGACGAGGTGCTGGCGAAGGCGACCCCGCAGAACCTGATGGGCAACACCACGTTCTGCACCAGCCTGGCCGGCGAGGAGCTGGGCCGGATCCGCTCCTGGGGCAACGACCCGCTCGTACAGGCCGCGCACGACCTGGCCAGCCCGACCCGCATGTGCGACATGCCGCAGCACCTGATGGAACCGGTGCTCGTCGACGCGGCGCTCGCGCGCGGCTCGAACGTCCGCTTCAGCACGGTCTACAAGTCCTTCGAGCAGGACGAGGACGGCGTCACGGTCACCGTCGAGGACCGGCTGCGCGGCGACGAGTACCGGATCCGCGCCAAGTACCTGATCGGCGCGGACGGCGGCCGTTCGCAGGTCGCGGAGGACGCCGGGCTGCCGATGGGCGGCCAGATGGGGGTCGCGGGCAGCATCAACATCGTCTTCGAGGCGGACCTCACGAAGTACACCGCCCACCGGCCCTCCACCCTCTACTGGGTGCTCGCCCCGGGGGCCAACGTCGGCGGCATCGGCGCGGGCCTGGTGCGCTGCGTCAGCCCCTGGAACGAGTGGCTGATCGTGTGGGGCTACGACGTGACCGCCGGCGCCCCCGACCTCACCGAGGAGTACGCGCTGTCCGTCGTAAGGCAGTTGGTCGGCGACGACGACATCCCCGTGACCATCAAGTCGTCCTCCGCGTGGACGGTCAACGAGATGTACGCCGAGACCTACGCCAACGGCCGGGTCCTGTGCGCCGGGGACGCCGTCCACCGCCACCCGCCGTCCAACGGGCTCGGCTCCAACACCTCGATACAGGACGCCTACAACCTGGCGTGGAAGCTGAAGCTGGTCCTCGACGGGACGGCCGCACCCAAGCTGTTGGACACGTACGACGCCGAACGCGCGCCCGTCGGCAAGCAGATCGTCACCCGCGCCAACAAGTCCATCGGCGAGACCGCCCCGATCTTCGAGGCGCTCGACGGACTCTCCCCGCAGACCCCCGAGCAGCTGTGGGCCAACATCGCCGCCCGCAAGGACGCCACCGAGGCCGCGGAGAAGCAACGGTCCGCGCTGCGCGAGGCGATCGCCTACAAGGTCTACGAGTTCAACGCGCACGGCGTCGACCTCAACCAGCGCTACACGTCCGACGCGATCGTCCCCGACGGCACCCCCGACCCCGGCTTCGGCCGCGACCGCGAGCTGCACCACCAGCCCAGCTCCCGCCCCGGCGCCAAGCTCCCACACGCCTGGATCACCTCCGGCACCCGCACCGTCTCGACCCTCGACACGGTCGGCAAGGGCCGCTTCACGCTCCTCACCGGCATCGGCGGCGAGACCTGGCTGCGCGCGGCCGAGGCGCAGTCCCTCGACATCGCCACGGTCGTCATCGGCCCCGGCCGGCAGTACGAGGACCCGTACGGCGACTGGGCCCGCCTGAGCGAGATCGCCGACGGGGGCGCCCTCCTCGTCCGCCCCGACGGCTACGTCGCGTTCCGCCACGCCGACGCGGCCGAGAACGCCGAACAGTTGCTCACGGACGCGCTGCGCCGCATCCTCGGGCACGGCTGACATTTCGCTTTGTTTAGGGAGCCGTAATGACCACTCATGTCACCGTCACCGACGAAGCCGTCGCCAGTCTGCGGGACACCGCCGACCCGCGCCTGCACGAACTGCTCTCCGGCCTGATCCGGCACCTGCACGCGTTCGCGTCGGAGACCCGCCTGACCCAGGAGGAGTGGGAGCGGGCGATCGGCTTCCTGACGGAGACCGGCCAGACCTGCACGGACACCCGGCAGGAGTTCATCCTCCTGTCGGACGTGCTCGGCCTGTCGATGCTGGTGGAGACCATCAACGGCGAGCGCGAGGCCGGTGCCACCGAGTCGACGGTGCTCGGTCCCTTCCACATGACCGAGTCGCCGGTCCGTGAACTCGGCGCGAACATCGACCTGTTGGGTGGCGGCGAGCCCTGCGTGGTCAGCGGCCGGGTCGTGTCGGGGGACGGCACCCCGCTCCCCGGCGCCCTCCTCGACGTGTGGCAGGCCGACGGCAACGGCTTCTACGACGTGCAGCAGCCGGACGTCCAACCCCCCGGCAACGGACGGGGGTTGTTCACCACGGACGCCGAGGGCCGCTTCCGGTTCCGCACCTGTGTGCCGAGCCCGTACCCCATCCCCACGGACGGCCCGGTCGGCGACCTCCTCAGGGCGACCGGCCGCCACCCCTACCGCCCCGCCCACATCCACTTCATCGCCACGGCCGACGGCCACACCCCCGTCACCACCCACATCTTCGTCGCGGGCAGCGACTATCTCGACTCCGACGCCGTCTTCGCCGTCAAGCAGAGCCTCGTCGCGGACTTCACCCCGACCGACGACCCGTCCCTGGCACGGGAGTTCGGCATCGCCAACCCGTTCCGGCACGCGCGGTTCGACCTCGTACTGGAGCGGAGCGCGTGAAGGACTTCCTCGACTTCGCCTACGACGCCCAGCCCATGCGGGTCGTCTTCCGTCCCGGCGCCGCGCTGACCGCGACCGCCGGTGAGGCCGAACGGCTCGGTCTGCGGCGGGTGTTGGTGCTCTCGGGTGCCCGGGGCGCGGACACCGCCCAGGCGGTCGCCGACTCGCTGGGAGAGGTGTGCGTCGGGGTGCACGCCGAGGCGAAGATGCACGTGCCGGTCGAAGTGGCCGACCGCGCCGTCGAGTTGGCGCGTTCGCTGGGTGCCGACGGATGTGTCGCGGTCGGCGGCGGTTCGTCGATCGGGCTCGGCAAGGCCATCGCCCTGCGCACCGGCCTCCCGCTGATCGCCGTGCCCTCCACCTACTCCGGCTCGGAGATGACCCCGGTCTGGGGCCTCACCGAACACGGCGCCAAACGCACCGGCCGCGACCCCGCCGTCCGGCCCCGCAGCGTCGTCTACGACCCGGAGCTGACCCTCGGACTCCCCGTCCCGCTCACGGTGACCAGCGCTATCAACGCCACCGCGCACGCCGTCGAGGCCCTCTACGCCCCGGACGGTTCACCCCTGATCGCGCTGATGGCGGAGGAGGGCATGCGGGCGATGGCGGGCGCGCTTCCCGAACTGGCCGCCGAACCACGGTCGTTGGAGGCCCGTGGGCGCGCCCTGTACGGGGCGTGGCTCTGCGGTTCCTGTCTCGGCGCCACCACCATGGGCCTGCACCACAAGCTCTGCCATGTCCTCGGCGGCACCTTCGGCCTGCCGCACGCGGAGACCCACACGGTGGTGCTGCCGTACGCGCTGGCGTACAACGCGCCCGCCGCACCGGAGGCGGCGGCCGCGGTGGCCCGTGCGCTGGACGCCCCGGTTGCCCCGACCGCCCTGTGGGAGCTGGCCGGACGGCTCGGCGCACCGCGCTCGCTCGCCGAACTCGGCCTGAAGGAGGGCGACTTGGCGACGGCGGCCGAACAGGCGGTGAGCCAGGCGTACGCCAATCCCAGGCCGGTCACCGAGGAGGGCGTACTCGCCTTGCTGCGCGCGGCCTACGAGGGCGCCGCCCCCGTGTAGTCAGCGGTTCGTGCGGACGCCGTCCAGCGCGATGGCCAGGACGCGGTCGCGCTGGGCGTCGTCCACGAACGTCGTCCCGGTGACCCCGGCCACCAGGCGCAGCAGATCACCGAAGTCCATGTCGGTGCGGGCCAGGCCCGCCTTCTGCGCGCGCTCGAACAGCGGGCCGCCCGCGGAGAACATCGACTCGCGGCAGGTCCCGAAGATCTCCGAGTCGTTCTCCAGCGCCTGGCGCACCGCCTGCTTGGTCACCATGTAGCCCGAGAACCGGCCCAGCCACGACGTCAGCGCCTCCCACGGCTCCTGGTCGGCGACGTCCAGGGCGGCCTGGCACAGGGAGTTCACCTCGTCCGCGTAGACGCTCTCGAAGAGGGCCCGGCGGGTCGGGAAGTTGCGGTAGAGCGTGCCGATGCCGACGCCCGCGCGTCTGGCGACGTCCTCCAGCGAGGCGTCCGCGCCGTGCTCCGCGAAGGCCTCGCGGGCGGCGGCCAGCAGGGCGTCGTAGTTGCGGGCGGCGTCCTTTCGGTGGGGGCGCTGGGCCGCGACGATTTCACTGACGGGGAACGGCTGGGCCGTCACTGATGCCTCCCGGGCGGACTCGGTTGAACCGGAGGTGTGCCTCCGCTATGGTGGAGGGGTACCTCCACTTTAGCAGTGGTGGGTGCGTACCGCCGTGCACGTGTGCGTGCGGACGCGCCCTGCCTGCTTGTTTCGGAGAGGCTCTCCATGCCCCGCACATCCACCACCCGCCTCACCTTCGCGGTCCTCGCGACGGGAGCGGGCGTCTTCTCCATGCTGCAGTCGCTGATCGCGCCGGCCCTGCCGACCGTCCAGCACGCGCTGCACACCTCCCAGTCCACCGCGACCTGGGTGATGACGGCCTATCTGCTGTCCGCCTCGGTCTTCACCCCGATACTCGGCCGCGTCGGCGACCTGATCGGCAAGAAACGCACACTCGTCGCCGTCCTGCTCGCCATCCTGGCCGGCTGTCTCGTCGCCGCGCTCGCGCCCAACATCGGCGTACTGATCGTCGCCCGGGTCGTCCAGGGCATCGGCGGCGCGCTGCTCCCGCTCTCCTTCGGCATCATCCGCGACGAGTTCGACGCGTCCCGAGTACCGGGTAGCATCAGCAACCTGTCCGCCGTGATCGCCGCCGGCGGCGGTATCGGCATGGTGGCCGCCGGACCCATCGTGTCCGCGCTCGACTACCGCTGGCTGTTCTGGTTCCCCGTCGGCATCGTCGCCGCCACCACCCTCATCGCCCTGCGCTACGTCCCCGAGTCGCCGAGCCGCGCCGGGGGGAGCGTCAACTGGTCCGGCGCAGTGCTCCTTTCGGCCTGGCTGGTCGCCCTGCTGCTGCCGCTGAGCCAGGCGAGCCGGTGGGGCTGGGGCTCCATCCGGGTCGTGGGCCTGTTCGCCGCGGCCGTCGTACTCTTCGCGGCCTGGCTGTACGCCGAGGCCCGCTCCCGCAGCCCGCTCATCGACCTCAAGGTGATGCGACTGCGGTCCGTGTGGACCACCAACACCGCCGCGCTGCTCTTCGGCGCCGGCATGTACTCGATCTGGTCCTTCCTGCCCGGCTTCGTCCAGACCCCGTCGTCCGCCGGCTACGGCTTCGGCGCCAGCGTCACCGCGTCCGGACTCCTGATGCTGCCCATGCTGATCGCGATGTTCGTCTCCGGCGTCCTCAGCGGCCGGCTCGAACCCGTCGTCGGCGCCAAGGCACTGCTCACCGCCGGTGCCGCACTCGGCGCGGTCGCCTGCGGCATCCTCGCCCTCTGGCACGACCAGCAGTGGCAGATCGCCCTCGTCGCGGGCATCTTCGGCCTCGGTATCGGACTCGCCTTCGCCTCCATGGCCAACCTCATCGTCGGCAGCGTCCCGCCCGAGCAGACCGGCGCCGCGACCGGCATGAACGCCAACATCCGCACCATCGGCGGCTCCATCGGCGCCGCGGTGACCAGCGTCCTGGTCACCGGCCACCTCCAGGCGTCCGGCCTGCCCTACGGCTCCGGGTACACCCACGGCTTCACGCTGCTCGCGGTGCTCTGCCTGGCCGCGGCGCTGGCCGCGCTCATGGTGCCGGTGCGGCGGGCCGGACGTGGCGGAGGAACGACCGTCGGCACCTCCGAGTCGACGCTCCTGAAGGCGGAGGAAGAGGCCTCGGTGATGGCTCCCGGCGCCCTCAACTGACCCGGCCGGTATGCCAGCATGAGCCGATGATCGAACCGAGCGCGCGGCGCCCCGGCGCCGAACTCCTGGACGTCCACCGACTCAGGCTTCTCGAATCAGCCGCTCCTCGGCTCACCCCCGAGGAGCGGCTCGCCATGGACCGCGTCTGGGACGAACGGGTGCGCGCCAACCCGAGTCTCTTCGACGGGCCGGTCCTGGTGTGCGCGGGCACACGGCGCGAGGGGCCGTACGGACTGGCCGTCTCCTGGGTCCGGACGACCTACCGGCACTTCGCCCTCCGCCGCGTCCCGTGGTCCACCTCGTGGCTGCCGTCCTTCTTCGTCTCCGTCCTCCAACCGGCCGACGACGGACGGCTGCTGGTCGGCCGGATGTCCAACTCCACGGCAGCTCCGGGCCGTTGGCAGCTACCCGGCGGCTCGCTCGAACCCCCCGAGGGCGGCCAACCGCTCGACATGCGGGCCCTGCACCGCCACGCCGCACGGGAGTTGATCGAGGAGACCGGCATCGAGGCCCGGCCCGAGGACCTCACCTTCTGGAACGTCACCCGTGCCGGAAACGGCAGCATCGGTGTCCTGTTCCGCGCCCCGTCCCTCCCGGCGACGCGGCTGAGCGAGCGGTTCGAGGCGATGGCGGCCGCGGAGACGGCACAGGGCCGCGAACCGGAACTGAACCGCATCGCGCTGATCGGCTCCACGGCCCAACTCCCGGACCTGGCGGGCCCGCACGCGGACTATCTGGAGCCGATCGTCCGCCGCTACGCGGAAGGCGGCGGAACGGGTGTCTCGATATGAGACACCCGCAAGGGTGACGAAGCCTTCAGGATCGGCGGAGCACGACCGCTGTGAAGAAAGGTGATCACCATGGCCCTCGCACTGCTCAGGCGCTGGCTGCCCCAGGGCGCCTCCGCCCCGGCGGCGGGCCTCTCGCTCCCCCTCCCGCCCGGCGCCGGCGGCCTCGGCCGTGAGATCGTCGACCCGATGGGCGTGCCCATGGCGTCCGCCGAGGTCACGGTGACGGCCCTGGACTCGCACCGCGTCACCGCCTCCGGTACGACCGACCCGTACGGCTTCTTCCTCGCCGTGCTGCCGCCCGGGCGCTACAGCCTCCTCGTCTCGGCCCAGGGACTCCAGCCGCACCAGGAGACGGTGGAGATCGCCGCCGGAACCGCCGCGCCCACCGAACGCGTATGGCTCCAGCCCGGCCGCGCCCAGGAACTCCCGCCGCCCGGCACCTGGCTCTTCGACCCGCCGCACACCGCGATCCGCTTCATCGCCAAGCACGTCGGCATGGCCCATGTGCACGGCCGCTTCGAGCGTTTCCAGGGCGGCATCCAGATCGCCCAGGAGGTGACCGAGTCCAAGGTCCAGGTCCGCATCGACGCGTCCAGCATCACCACCGGCAACACCACGCGCGACAACCATCTGCGCTCCGGTGACTTCCTCGACGTGGAGCGCTACCCGTACATCGACTTCACCAGCACGCGGTTCGCGTACCGCGGCGGCAGCAAGTGGACCTTGCAGGGCTCGCTCACGATGCACGGAGTGAGCCGCTCGGTGAACCTGGACACCACCTACCTGGGCACCGTCAACGGCGGCTACGCGGAGGAACTCCGCTGCGCGGCCCTCGCCACGGCCGAACTGCACCGCGAGGACTACACGTTGAACTGGCGCAGCATGCTCGCCCGGGGCATCGCGGTCGTCGGCCCCACCGTCCAGCTGGAGCTGGACATCCAGGCGATGTACCGCACCCACGACACCCCGACGCCGCCGAAGTGACCTTGCGCATGCGGTAAGGTTTACCTGCGCGTTCACCCGACCGACCGGGTGGGGCGCGACCGGGACGTGGCGCAGCTTGGTAGCGCACTTGACTGGGGGTCAAGGGGTCGCAGGTTCAAATCCTGTCGTCCCGACGGTGCGAAGGGTCTTCACGGGCGAGAGCCTGTGGGGGCCCTTTTCGCGTGGGTCGTTTCCGATCAGGCCCCCGACGACGCGGCGGCCCGGACGAGCGGGGCGACGAAGATACACACGCGTCTTGACAAGAAGTGCTACACCGCGAGCTGGTCGGAGCACCCGTCCGGCGTGGCCTCGGGCCCGCCGCCCACCTCCGCCGAGGTCATCGTGGGGCTGCCTTCCTGTGACAGCGGCTGCACCCAGCCGCCGGCGAACTTCGGCACCCCCGGTGAGCCGGCCCGGCACGCACTCCGCCCGGCGAGGCGGAACGACATCGCCGAGGGGAAGACCTGACCGGCCGGAACCTTGTCGGGCTGTCTTACGCGTGCGTAGCGTGTGACGTGACCTGGTGCCTGGGAGGTGTCGACAGGGCGACGCCGGTGAACGGGCTGACCGGCCAGGGCAGAGTGCGGACGGTGCGCGCGTCCGATCGCCGGGGGTTGTCGTGGTGACGTTCAGACTTCTCGGGCCCGTCGAGATCGTGGGCCGCGGCCCCGTCGACGTGGGCCCTCCGCAGCGGCGGAGCGTGCTGGCGGCGCTCGCCGTGGACGCCGGACGGGCAGTGCCGTTGGAGACACTGCTGAGGCGCGTGTGGGGTGAGGATCCGCCGGAGGGGTCGCGTTCGGCGCTGTACGCGCATGTGGCCCGCATCCGGCAGGTGCTCGCGGCCACCGGGGCCGTTCGCGCGCCGGGCCTGCTGCGGCGGAGCGGTGGTTATGTGCTGGACACCGACTCCGAGGAGGTGGACCTCCACCGGTTCCATCGCCTGGTCGCCGACGCCCGCCGAACCGGCCGGAGCGACGCAGACCAGGTGCGGATGCTCCGCGAGGCCCTGGACCTGTGGCGCGGGGAGCCGCTCACCGGACTGTCGGGGGAGTGGGTGTCGCGGATGCGCGACACCTGGGAGCGGCAGCGGCTGGACGCGGTCACCGCCTGGGCCGACGCGGAGACCGCGGTGGGCAACCACGCTGTGGTGATCGGCCGCTTGCCCGAACTGATCGGCGAACACCCGCTCGTGGAGCCGCTGGTGGCCGTGCTGATGCGGGCGCTGTACGAGGCGGGGCGCGGCGCCGAGGCCCTGGAGTGCTTCGCCGAGGTACGCGAGCGGCTGGCCGAGGAGCTGGGCGCCGATCCGGGGGCCGAGCTGCGGCAACTCCACCGGGCGATCCTGCAAGGCGCCCACGAGCCGGCCCGGGCCACGGCTCCGCCGCCCGCGGCACGGCCCCGGTCCGCGCCGGTGCCGGCCCGACTGCCCCTGGACGTACCGGCGTTCACCGGCCGGGAGGAGGAACTGGCCCGGCTCGACAAGATCCTCGCGGAGGGCATCGGCAGCCCCGCGCCGGCGGTGGTCTCGACCCTCTCCGGGACCGCGGGCGTGGGGAAGACGGCCATGGCCGTCCACTGGGCGCACCGGGTGGCCGACTGGTTCGAGGACGGCCAGCTCTACGTCAACCTCCACGGCTTCGAGCCTTCGCGGCCACCCGTGACCCCGGTGGAGGCACTGCCCCGATTACTGGAGGCGTTGGGCGTGCTCCCGCAGCACATGCCGGTGAGCCTGGAGGCGCAGACCGGGCTGTACCGCAGCCTGCTGGCGGGACGGCGGATGCTGGTGATGCTCGACAACGCCCGCGACGCCGAACAGGTGCGGGCGTTCCTCCCCGGCAGTCCCGGCTGCTTCACCCTGGTGACCAGCCGGAACCGGCTCTCCGGACTGATCGCCCTGGAGGGAGCCCGGAGCCTCGTCCTGGACGTGCTGCCCGCGGCGGAGTGCCGGCGGCTGCTCGCCCGCCGGATAGGTGCCGAGCGCGTGATGTCCGAACCGCTTGCGGTCGACGAGATCGTGAGCCGCTGCGCGCGGCTGCCGCTGGCCCTGGTGATCGTGGCGGCCCGCGCGGCCGTCGAGCCGCGGCTCGGCCTGGCCCGGCTCGCCGCCGAACTCCGGGACGCCCAGGCCTCGCCCGACGGGCTGGACAGCTTCGGCGACGAGGACACCCGGGCGGACGTACGGACCGTCTTCTCCTGGTCGTACGGCGCCCTGAGCCCCCAGGCCGCCCGGATGTTCCGGCTGCTCGGTGTGCACCCCGGTCCGGACATCAGCGTGGCCGCCGCCGCGAGCCTCGCCGGGCTCCCCGTCCAGCACGCGGGCCGACTGCTGACCGTGCTGGCCGACAGCTGTCTGGTCACGGAGTACTCGCGCGGCAGATACGTACTGCACGACCTCTTGCGGATGTACGCCGCCGAACTCGCCGGTACCGCGGACGCCGCCGAAGAGACGCGAGCCGCGTACGACCGTGTGTTCGGCCACTACCTGCACTCCGCGCACTCCGCCGACCGCATGCTCGATCCGCACCGCGACACGATCGCACTGCCGCCCGCGGTCCCCGGCGTCTCCCCCGAACACGCCGCGGACCACGGAGCGGCCCTTTCCTGGTTCACCGCCGAGCACCCCGTGCTCCTCGCGGTGGTGCACCGGTCGGGCACCGCCACGAGGGCACCGGATGCCCAGGTCTGGCAGCTGACCCGTGCCCTGAGCACGTTTCTGCAGCGCCGCGGACACTGGTCCGACTGGGCCGCCGCACAGGAGGCCGCGCTGGACGCCGCGCTCCGCTCGGCTTCCCCGGTCGGCGAGGCCGACGCCCACCGCGGCCTCGGCCGTGCGTACACCCGCCTGACGCGTCTGGACGAGGCGCTCACCCACCTCGCCCGCGCCCTGGACCTCCACAAAGCCCTCGACGACCGTACGGAAGTGGCCCACACCCACCTCGACCTGGCCCGCCTGCACGCCCGGCGGGACGCCTGCCCCGAAGCCCTGGCCTGCGCCCAGGAGGCCCTCGACCAGTACACGTCCCTGGGCCACCGGGCCGGACGGGCGCGGGCACTGAACGCGGTCGGCTGGTACCACGCGCAGCTCGGCGACCACCAGCGGTGCGTGGAGTTGTGCGGGCAGGCGCTGGAACTCTTCACCGAACTCGGCGTCCGCGACGGGCAGGCGGACACCTGGGACAGCCTCGGCTACGCCCACCAGCACCTCGGCGACCACCGCCGGGCCGCGGACTGCTACGGCAACGCCGTCGCGCTCTTCCACAGCCTCGGCGACCGCTACTTCGAGGCCGACGTGCTGGTCCACCTCGGCGAGAGCCACCGTGCCGCCGGCGAGACCCGGGCGGCACAGCGGGCCGCGCGGAGCGCGGCGGACATCCTCGACGAACTCGGCGTACCGGACTCGGACGGGGTCCGGGCCCGGCTGCGCCGCCTCGGCCTGCTCAGGAGTAGTCGCAGGTGAGACCCGCTTGGGCGCCGTAGTTGGGCAGCAGGGAGTCGCTCACCCACCCGTACGTGCCGTCGGTTTCGTTCTTGAGGTACGTCCAGGTGTTTCCGGAGTCGTTGAAGAGATAGCAGTAGTAGTTCAGGACGTCCCGGTTGTCCGCGTAGCCGGTGATACCGCAAGCGGTGCTGGGTCCGGAACGCATGTTCGCGGAGACGCCCGCCGTCTGCCGCACATAGGCGCTCCCGTCGCGGTTGGGGCCGCTGATGTTGCAGGTTGCCGCGGACGCGGGCGCGGCCAGTCCGACCACGGCCGCCGGAACGGCGAGTGCGGCCACTGCGACGGATACGAGTCCGTGCCTCGCCGGCCTGGTGCTGAAGTTCTTGTTCACTCTTCCTCCCCTGCGCGATGACGTGCGATGACGTGCACGTGACGACGATGGAGAGGAGTCCTTGCCGGAAACTTGTCGGAATCTTGCTGCCGGTGCAGCTGCTATCTTCTACAACGCTGTAGATATAGAAGTGGACGGCCGCCGGGTTCACCCCGGACGGCCCCGGAGCATTCGGAGTTGGCATGGCACTCTGGGACCGCATCAAGGAGTCGGCATCGACGATGCAGACCCAACTCGTGGCGAAGAAGAACGACTTGAAGAGCGGGGCGTTCCGGGACGCGAGCATGGCGATGTGCGCGCTCGTCGCCGCGGCCGACGGGAGGATCGACCCGGCCGAGCGCCAGCGGGTCGCCCAACTCATCTTCAGCAACGAGGTGTTGCAGAACTTCCCGGCCGACGACCTCCAGCGCCGCTTCGACGACAACCTCAACAAGCTGACCGCCGATTTCGACTTCGGCAAGGTGGGCGTGCTCCAGGAGATCGCCAAGGCGAAGAAGAAGCCGGCCGAGGCGCGTGCCGTGATCCAGATCGGCATCGTCATCGGCGGCGCCGACGGTGACTTCGACGCCACCGAGCGGGCCGTGGTCCGCGACGCCTGCTTCGCGCTGGGGCTGCCCCCGCACGAGTTCGACCTGTGAGCCGACCCCGCTGAGCTGAACAGAGGTGAACAGAACAGCCCTGCGGCCCACGGGAGTTGTGTCCCGTGGGCCGCGACTGCGTTCCGCTACAGCGGAGTTGCCGCGTGCAGCAGGAGCAGCAGCGTCACCGCCGAGTTCGCCGAGAACGTGGCGGACAGGGCGGCGCCCGCCGCGGCGCTCCACAGGGCCAGGCCCACGGCGGTGAACAGCGGCGGCCAGGTGCGTGCCGGAGGCGCCGGCGCGAGCAGCGCGGCGACGCGGCGGGGGAGCGGTCCCGGCGCCGCGAGGCCCGCGAGCGTCGGTCCCGGTGTGCCGCGTGAGACGAGCGCCGCCTTGCCGATCGCGCGGGCCACGGCCTTGCGGCTGCCGACACGGTGGGCGGCCTCCTCGTCCGCCCAGCGCTCGGCGACGTAGACGACCGCCGTCCGCAGTGGCAGCAGGAACGGGTTTGCCTGCGCGGCCAGTTGAGCGATCAGCAGGTGGCGGTGGTGCCGGGCGGCGAGGTGGGCCCGCTCGTGCGCGAACAGGGCTCGGCGCTCCTGAGCGTCCAGGCGGTCGAGCATGCCGGTGGACACCACGATCCGGTCGCGTGGACCGGCGGGCAGGGCGTACGCGTACGGCTCGGCGTCCGGGAGGACCGCGACCGACGTGTCGCGCAGGCCGGTGAGTGCCGCGTGAGCCTGCCGTCGTACGCGGAAATGGCGCCACAGGGTCCGGCCGCAGCCCCCAACCACCGCCAGGAGCAAGGGAATCGCGGCTTTCCCCGCGATCTCGTCCTGGGGCACGCTCTCCCGGACCTCGGGATCCGACCAGCCGTCCGGCAGGGGATTGCCGGGGAGTTGTGCGGTGCCGACCACCATCAGCAGGCCCAGGCACAGGGTGCTGCACACGGCCATGACGGCGGCCACGACGCTCAGTACGGTCGTCGCCGCGCGCGGGTGCAGATGCTGGGTGGCGAGGTGGGCGATCGGCCAGGCCGTCAACGGCAGGAGCAGTGGCAGGAGGACGAAGACACCCACGGGGCGTCAGCCCGCCGACTCGTCGGGCTCGTCGGCCGCCTGGTCCAGCAGGGCGCGCAGCAGTTGCTCGTCGTCCTCCGGCAGGGCCGTGATGAAGCTGGCCAGTACCGCCCTGCGGTCCTGCTCACGATCGAGCACCTTGCGCATCTTCAGCGCGGCGAGCCCCGCCTCGTCCGCGGCGGGCGACCAGACGAACGAGCGGCCCTCCCGCCTGCGCGTCACGGCCTGCTTCTCCAGCAGGCGGATCAGCACGGTCATCACGGTGGTGTAGGCGAGATCGGCGTCCAGACGCTCCTGCACCCAGGCCGCGGTCACCGGCGTCCCGGCGGTGTGCAGGGCGGTGAGCACCTGCGTCTCCAGCGCGCCCTGTGCCCGGCGCGGGGGACGCGGATCCGGTTTCGCCACGTTCCGTTCTCCTCCTGCCGCTGCGGGGTCGCGATCGTCACATCGTAGCTACGCGGTGTCGGCGGTCCGTGCCGCCCTCCCTGATATTTCTACAGTGTTGTAGATTCTAACCCGGGTCCGTGCCTCGGACCCGGATCGTCGGCATGCGTGGAGGGACGAGTCATGGGTGTTTCCCTGTCCAAGGGCGGCAATGTTTCGCTGAGCAAGGAGGCGCCGGGTCTCACGGCGGTGCTGGTGGGCCTGGGCTGGGACGTGCGCACCACGACCGGCGCGGACTTCGACCTGGACGCCTCCGCGCTGCTGCTCGACGCGTCGGGCAAGGTCCCCTCCGACCAGCACTTCGTCTTCTACAACAACCTCAAGAGCCCCGAGGGCTCGGTGGAGCACACCGGCGACAACCTCACCGGTGAGGGCGAGGGCGACGACGAGTCCCTCAAGGTGGACCTCGCCGCCGTACCGGCCGAGGTCGACAAGATCGTCTTCCCCGTCTCGATCCACGACGCCGACTCCCGCGGACAGAGCTTCGGGCAGGTCCGCAACGCCTTCATCCGCGTCGTCAACCAGGCCGGCGGCGCCGAACTCGCCCGCTACGACCTGTCCGAGGACGCGTCGACCGAGACCGCCATGGTCTTCGGCGAGCTCTACCGCAACGGCGCGGAGTGGAAGTTCCGTGCGGTGGGCCAGGGTTACGCCGCCGGGCTGGCCGGCATCGCCGCCGACTTCGGGGTCGGTGTCTGAGGAGTCCGCACCCGCGCCCCGAACTCCTCGTCCAGCAGCCCGCCGAGCGGCAGAAAGAGAGACCGCGCATGTCCGTCAACCTGGGCAAGGGCCAGCAGGTCAGCCTCAGCAAGTCCGACGGCAGTGCCCTGACGTCCGTACGCATGGGGCTCGGCTGGCAGGCCGCGCCCCGCAAGGGATTCCTGGCCAAGCTGACCGGTCCCCGCGAGATCGACCTGGACGCCTCGGCCCTGCTCTTCGCCGGCCGGGAGTCCGTCGACGTCGTCTACTTCCAGCATCTGACGAGCGACGACGGTTCCGTCCGCCACACCGGGGACAACCTGGTCGGCGGCGCCGGCTCCGGTGACGACGAGACGATCCTGGTGGACCTCGGCCGGGTCCCCGTCCACATCGACCAGATCGTCTTCACGGTCAACTCGTTCACCGGTCAGACCTTCGCCGAGGTGCAGAACGCCTTCTGCCGGCTGATCGACGAGACCACCGGACAGGAGCTGGCCCGCTACACGCTCAGCGGTGGTGGCACCTACACGGCCCAGATCATGGCAAAACTTTACCGAGCGGGTGGCGGCTGGCAGTTGAAGGCGATCGGCGAACCCGCGGCCGGCCGCACCTTCCAGGACCTGCTGCCCGCCGTGGCCGCCCATCTGTGACCGCTCCCGACCCGTGCCGAGCGGCACGGGTCGGGACTCGGAGCGCCGGCCGTGCTTCGCGCCCGCGAACTGCCGCGCTTTGTCGGGGACTTGCGCGTCCTCGACACCGCTGACCGCGCTACCGCCGTGTTCCGCACCCCGGGCAGAACGCGGCGCCGTCCGGCACCGCGGCGGAGCAGGACGTGCACGCGTTGGACTGGGCGAGGTGATAGCCGCACCCGGAGCAGAAGGCGGCCCCGTGGGTCTCGGTCCGGCACTGCGGGCACACCAACTGCCGTGGTGTGGAGGGGTCGTAGCCCTGTCCGGCCTGCTGGCCCGCGGCGTAGGCCCGCTGGGACGCCATGTCGTTGAGGCCGCGCTGCTGGGCCGCCATGGCCTCGGCCGCGGTGTCGGGGGCGCAGCGCAGACACAGGCCCTGTGCCGCGTTCCAGCAGCGTCCGCAGACGTAGTCGGTGCAGCGCGCGCAGCGGTTGAAGTGCCCCTCCGCGTTGTCGATCGCCTGCTGGAAGGCGTGGTCGCGGGCCTGTCCCCAGCCGGCTCCCGCGAGCCCGTCGGCCGCGGACGACATGCCCCGGCCGGCGCTGCCCAGCAGACTCCAGGCCGCGTCGACGCCCTTGCCGAGCCAGGTGGCGGCCCGCTCGCCGACGTACGCCTCGAACGGTGAACGCCAGGTGTCGTAGCAGCGGGCGCACGAGAACTCGAACTGGAAACCGGCCCCCGTTCCGTTGCGTACGCACAGGTCACGGTAGTTGTTGCTGAAGTAGATCTCACCGCTCACGTGGTCCCCCCACAGTTCAGGCCATCGGCACACTGCCGTATGACGCGAGCGGCAGAGTACTGGTTCTCGCCAAATTCCCGGTGATGGGGGGACATCTGACCAGGGGGAGGGCTTGCGGTACGTTCGGGTTCCGGATGCGCACGCCGTCCTGAGAGAAGGCGGGAGATGGCCGAACCCCGGACCCGGTCCCGGCGACGATGGCTCGCGCTCGCGGTCTTCGCGGTCGTCGTCTACGTCCTCGTACGCGCGGCGGACACGCCACAGGCCGCGACTCCGAGCCCGTCGACCCGGGCGTCCGGATCGGCCACGGCGGGTGGTTCGGTCACGGCGGGTGGTTCGGCCAGTCCGTCGGCCTCGCCCACCACCTCGTCCTACGACCCAGCCGCCTACGCGGCCCAAGTCCGCGCCCGGGCCCAACAGGCCGGTGTGAGCGCCCAGTTGGTGATGGCGATCCTCTACAACGAGGCGTACAAGCCGCATGACGCGGCCTTCGAGCGGGCCTGGCAGCGGTACAAGCCGGACGCGGCCTTCGGTATCGCCAACATGCACCGCGCGACCTTCGACGAGGTCAAGCGGGGCCGGGACTTCGCCGACCGCAGCTGGGACGAACTCCCCGACGACCGCGACCTCGCCATCGAGGCCGAGGCCTGGTACCTGCACGACCTGGCGGCTCAACTCCCCGCGGCCCGCCACACATCCCTCGGCGAGGACGACCTGCTCGCCCTCGGCTACAACACCGGCGCGGGCAACATGCTCGCCTTCGCCCGCGGCACGACCCCGGGCAGCCAGGCGCAGTCGTACCTGGACCGCCTGCACGCCAACTGGGCCAAGGCCGGGAAAGCCGTTGCCGGGCAGGGCAGTTGAACGTCACTCGCCGGGTCGGCGAAGACACCGCTGCTCAAGGCCGCCCGGAATCCCGCTCCTTGAGTGCAGGCGTCCAGGACTCGCTCTTGAAGATCCGGGTCGCCCTGCCCGCCGGGAGTCCGTACGACCGAACAGGGCCTCGCTCGATCCGAGTTGGGACCCCGGAAGGGGGAGAGCCCTGAGGCGGAAGTGATGACAGTTGCTATATTGCGCAATCATCCGGCTCAAGGGGTGCGCCCTGACATGCGGGTGGGCCCGTCGGGGCGGTGGTCGGTGTCGGTGACAGCGTAGGGAGTGGTGGATGAGCGACCCCCGGGGCGAGAGGTCCGGCCGTGCGGCCACGCGGGATCGCTCCGGCATGCCACGCCCGCGCAGAGCGGACGAGGGGTCGGCCCATCGGCCACCGGCCGGGAGAGCCGCCGCGCGGCAGGCGGCGAGGGGCGGCGGTCACCGCTCGCGCCGCCGGGCCAAACCGGTGGCCCGGCGCCGAAGGGTCGCCCGCATAGCCCTGATCACGGTCTCGGCGCTGATCCTCGTGACCGCCGGAGTCGGCACCTGGCTCTGGGAGCACCTGAACGGCAACATCAACAGCGTCGCGCTCGACGACGGCGCGGGCGGCAAGGAGAAGGCCGACGCCTTCGGCCGTACGCCGATCAACCTCCTGGTGATCGGTTCGGACGGCCGGAACAACGCGGCCGACTGCAAACTGGGCGGCGGCTGCGGCTCCGGGAGTTCGACCGTCGGCCACAACGCGGACGTGGAGATGGTGGTGCACGTCTCCGCGGACCGGTCCAACGCCACCGTGATGAGCGTGCCGCGCGACACCATGACCCAGGTGCCCGCCTGCAAGGACCCGGACAGCAGCCAGGCGACGGCCGGTTACTACGGCCAGATCAACAGCGCGCTGCAGTACGGCCCGGCATGCCAGGTGAAGACCGTGCACCAGCTCACCGGCGTCACGATCGACCACTTCGTGATGCTCGACTTCGCCGGTGTGGTGAAGATGTCCGACGCGGTCGGCGGGGTCTCGGTCTGCGTCAGCGACAACGTCTACGACACCTACTCGCACCTGAAGCTCGCCAAGGGCACCCACACCCTCAAGGGCGAGGCGGCGCTGGAGTTCGTCCGTTCCCGGCACGGCTTCGGCGACGGCAGCGACCTCGGCCGTACCGTCTCCCAGCACCTCTTCCTGAGCGCGATGATCCGCAAGTTCAAGAGCGCGGGCACGCTGGCCAACCCCGCCAAGGTGTACTCCCTGGCCGACGCCGCCACCAAGGCCCTGACCGTCGACACCGGCCTCGGCAGCGTCGGCAAGCTCGTGGACCTGGCGACCGACCTGGACAAGGTCCCCTCCAAGCGGATGACCTTCACCACCATGCAGACCGGCGCCGACCCGGCCAACGCCGACCGGGTCGTCCCGGCGGCCGGTGCCAAGTCGCTGTTCGCGGCCATCGCCAACGACCAGTCGCTGAGTTCGGGCAGCGGCAAGAAGAAGAAAGCATCCTCCTCGCCGACCGCGTCCGCGCCCGCCACGGTGCCGGCCGCCGAGGTCGCCGTGAAGGTGGAGAACGGCACCACCATCGGCGGACGCGCCTCCGTGATCGCCGACGCCCTCATCGCCAAGGGCTTCAGCCCCGGCACCAGCACCGGCAACGCCCCCGAACAGGCGGCGACCACCAAACTCACCTACGGCCCGGGCGAGAAGGCCGAGGCCCAGACGGTGGCCTCCGCCCTCGGCCTGTCGGCCTCCCACCTCACCCAGAGCAGCGCGAGCGGCCTGACCCTCGTCATCGGCGCCGACTGGCCTACCGGCACCACGCTCTCCGGCGGTTCCTCGTCCGCCGCCCCCGCCGACACCCACGCGGCCGTCTCCAACGCCAACGCCTCGACCGCCGACCAGTCGAACTCCTGTGCCAAGGTCAGCCCGTACAAGACCGTGTCCCTGAACGGCGTGCCGATGACGCCCGCCCAGGCCTACGCGGCGGCGAGCAGCAGGAAGGACTCCGCTTCGTAGCCGACGACGGCCTCCGCGGCCGCGGCCCCAATATTCTCGGCAGGGACCCGCCTCGTGTCCGTACCATCCTCCGCGATGAAGAGGCGTGTGCAGTTCACCGAGCAGGTCGCGCGGTTCCTTGAGTACATGCCGGCCTCGGACCGGGAGAAGTTCGAGCGCCTCCTCGGCCGGATCGTGGCCGACCCCGAGGGCGACGGCAGTCACCTCGCCCACACCACCGACACCGTGACGCGTTCAGCCTGGGCAGACGGCGTCAACATCCACTACGTCGTGACGAGCTTCTTCGTGGTCGTCATCGTGCTGGACATCTACGACGCGACGCGCGGCTTCAACGAGGTGTAGCCCTCGGAGTGTGCGCAACACGCGGCGTTCACGAATTGCGCGCTGAAGCAAGAAACTTGCACTCACTTGTGCAATTGATTCTTGACCTCGGCCCCGACGGCCCAGTACTCCAGCGCGGCCCTTGAGGCCTCCGGCCATTCCTGCGTCCATCTGGACGGCACCGGCCGGTCGGTGCGGTGGACGAACACCACCGGCCGGCCGATCTCCTTCCTCGACGTCCGCGCGAGCATCCCCGATTCGGCGTCCGGCGGCGGTGGCTCCACCGCGACGCTGAACCTGTACGTCGACGCCTGACCTCTGACCCCACCCTCCCCACGTGCCGCAGGACCCTCCGTCCGGCGGCACCGGCATATGCGCGGTCCACCTGAGATCTTGCGGGCCACGTTTTTATTTGTTGCAGAGTTCTGTCTAGTTATTGCGTGATCATGTCTATGACATTACGGTCCCCCATGCATCGTCACCAACCCCCCGTCTCCCTCCCCTCCCTGGCGATGCCCGCGGAACAGTCGCGGCATTTCATGATCAAAGGAGTGGCACGTGTTCCATTCCATCCGAGATCTGAGACGAGCCCTCGTCTGGGCGGTCAGCACCGTGATGCTGGCCGCCGTCGGCGTCTTCGCTCTGGCGGCGGCACCCGCCTCGGCGGCGTCCACCGCCACCGGCGGCAGCGGCGCGAGCCTGCCCTACGTCGAGGTGCAGGCGGAGAACTCCGCCACCAACGGCACGAACATCGGCCCGAGTTACACCGCCGGCCAGCTCGCCGACGAGGCCTCCTACCGCAAGGCCACGACCCTCCAGGGCACCGGCCAGTACGTCACGTTCACCACACCGGTGGCCACCAACTCGATCAACTTCCGCTACAGCATCCCCGACACCTCGGGCGGTTCGGTGTACACCGCCGCGCTGTCGCTGTACGTGGGCGGCGTCAAGCAGCCCGACTTCACCCTGACCAACGCCTACAGCTGGTACTACGGCAGCTACCCCTTCACCAACACCCCTGGCAGCAACCCGCACCACTTCTACGACGAGGCCCACCGTCTGTTCTCCACCACCTATCCGGCGGGCACGACCTTCAAGCTCCAGGTCGACGCGGGCGACACCGCCTCCTCCTACACGATCGACTTCGCCGACTTCGAGCAGGTCGGCGCCGCCCTGACCGCCCCCTCCGGCTCGGTCTCGGTGACCAGCAAGGGCGCCGACGCGACCGGCGTGGCCGACGCGACCAGCGCGTTCAACGCCGCGATCAGCTCGGCCGGCCCCGGCGGCACCGTGTGGATCCCGCCGGGCACCTTCAACATCCCCGGCCACATCAGCGTCAACAACGTCACGATCGCCGGCGCCGGCATGTGGTACTCCACCGTCACCGGCACGGCCCCCGGCTTCTACGGCAACTCCGCGCCCAACGCGAGCACCGGCGTCCGCCTCCAGAACTTCGCGATCTTCGGCAATGTGCAGGAACGCGACGACAGCGCCCAGGTCAACGGCATCGGCGGCGCGATGAGCTCCTCCACCGTCTCCAACCTGTGGATCGACCACATGAAGGTCGGCGCCTGGATGGACGGGCCGATGGACGGCCTGACGTTCACCGGTATGCGCATCCGGGACACCACCGCCGACGGCATCAACTTCCATGGCGGCGTCACCGATTCGAAGGTGACCAACAGCGACATCCGCAACACCGGCGACGACGGCATCGCCACCTGGGCGGACTCCGCCATCGGCGCCGACGCGGGCGACACGATCTCCAACAACACCGTGTCCCTGCAGATCCTCGCCAACGCCATCGCGATCTACGGCGGCCACGACAACACCGTCAGCGGCAACCGGGTCGTGGACACCGGCATCGCCCAGGGCGGCGGCATCCACGTGGGGCAGCGCTTCACCTCGACCCCGGTCGGCACCACCACGATCTCCGACAACACCATGGTCCGGGCCGGCAGCCTCGACCCCAACTGGCAGTTCGGCGTAGGCGCGTTGTGGTTCGACGGCAGCCAGGGCGCGATCACCGGACCCATCAACGTGACCAACGCCCTGATCCAGCAGAGCCCTTACGAAGCGGTGCAGTGGGTCGAGGGCACCATCAGCGGCGTCAACCTCACCAACGTGACCATCGCCGGCACCGGAACCTTCGCCCTCCAGGAACAGACCGGCGGCGCGGCCAAGTTCACCAACGTCTCGGCCACCGGCGTCGGTTACTCGAATCCGGTGTACAGCTGCTCGGGCGGCAACTTCGTCGTCACCGACGGCGGCGGCAACTCCGGTATCAGCGGCACGCCTTACTGCGGCGGCTGGCCCGCACCCGTGTATCCGCCCTATCCGTCCGAAGGCGTGACGGCCACCCCCGGCGCGCTCAACTTCGGTTCGGTGGCTACCGGTTCGACGAGCGACGCCCAGACCGTGACGGTCTCCAACCCGACCAACAGCGCCGCGTCCGTCTCCTCGATCTCCGCCAGCGGCGACTTCTCCCAGACCAACACCTGCGGCTCGTCGATCGCGGCGAACGGCTCCTGCACAGTCAGTGTGAGGTTCGCGCCGACCGCGACGGGCAGCCGTAGCGGATCTCTGACCGTCAACGCGGGCGGGGTCACCAACACGGTCACCCTCTCCGGTACCGGCACCGCGCCGGGGCCGGTGCTGAACACCGACCCGGCGAGTCTGGCCTTCGACGGTACGGTGGTCGGCTCGTCGGCCACCGCGCAGACGGTGAAGGTGACGAACTCGGGCACCGCGTCGGCGACCGTCTCCGCCGTCGCGGCGACCGGTGACTTCAGCCAGACCAACAACTGCTCCACCCTCGCGGTCGGCGCCTCCTGCACGGTGACCGTCGGCTTCAAGCCCACCACGGGCGGAGCGCGCACGGGCAACCTGACCGTCACCAGCAACGCCAACAACAGCCCAACTGCCGTATCCCTGACCGGAACCGGCATCGACAGCACCACCGACATCGCCGCCGGACGGCCTGCTTCGGCGAGTTCGAGCAACAGCCCCTACGTCGCCTCGAACCTCACCGACCCGGACGCGTCGACGTACTGGGAGGGCACGAACGGCTCGTTCCCGCAGTGGGCGCAGGTCGACCTCGGCCAGAACTACAGTGTCGGCAAGGTCGTCCTCAAACTCCCGCCGGCCACGGCATGGTCGGCCCGCACCGAGACCCTGTCGGTGCAGGGCTCCACGGACGGCTCCAGCTTCTCCACCATCAAGGCCTCGGCCGGCTACACCTTCGACCCGAACGCCAACGGCAACACGGCGACCATCACGTTCAGCGCCGCCACGGCGCGCTATGTGCGGGTGAACATCACCGCCAACTCGGGCTGGAACGCGGCCCAGTTGTCGGACTTCGAGGTGTTCCCCAGCGGCGGCGGCTCCTCCCCGGCGACCCTCTCGGCCAGCCCGACGTCATTGACGTATCCCACCCAGGCGCTCAACACCGCGAGCAGCGCGCAGTCGGTGACGGTGACCAACACCGGGACCGCCGCCGCGACCGTCTCCGGCGTCACCACCACGGGCGACTTCGGGCAGAGCAACACCTGCGGGACGTCGATCGCGGCGGGCGCCTCCTGCACGGTGGCCGTCACCTTCACACCCACCGCGTCCGGCACCCGAACCGGCGAACTCGACATCGCCAGCAACGCGTCGAACGGCACCACCACGGTCCAGCTGACCGGCACCGGAGCCGGCACGGTGAGCCGCAACCTGGCGGCGGGCGCGGCCACCACCGAGTCCAGCCACACCGACGTCTACGCCTCGTCGAACGTGACGGACGGCAACCAGGGCACCTACTGGGAGAGCGCCAACAACGCCTTCCCGCAGTGGGTCCAGGTCGACCTCGGCTCCGCGCAGAGCACCGGCCGCGTCGTCCTCCAACTCCCCGCCACCTGGGGCGCCCGCAACCAGACGCTGTCCCTGTCGGGCAGCACCGACGGCTCCTCCTTCACCACCCTCAAGGCGTCGGCCACCTACACCTTCGACCCCACCACCAACAACACGGTCACCCTCACGTTCACCGCGGCCACCGAGCGGTACCTCAGGGTGAACATCACGGCGAACAACGGCTGGCCGGCCGGCCAGATCTCCGAGTTCCAGGTCTGGAACACCTGACCTGACACGACGGTGCCGCCGGGCGCACCCGCGCCCGGCGGTCCCCACCACCGAACGGAGTCGGGATGTGTGTCACCCGCAGGGTCTTCCTGAGGGCCGCGATCGCGGCCACCGCGGTGGGAGCGGCGGAGTCCGTATTCCCTCCGACAGCGTCAGCCGCGGGCTCGCCGGGCGACGTCGTCGGCAAGGTCACCGTCGGCCACCAGGGCTGGTTCGCGTGTGTCGGCGACGGCGCGCCGATCAACGGCTGGTGGCACTGGAGCCAGGACTGGGGCCGGCCGCCGTCCCGCAACAACACCAATCATCAAGTGCTGGCCCGACGTGCGCGAGTACACGAACACCTACCAGACCTCGTACGCCGCCCTGGGCCGGGCAGGTCTCGGAGTTCCAGGTGTACGGCGCCCGAGGGGCGGTCGGTGTCGGGTCAGCCCCCGCCGTCCAGGTCCGTGCGCTGCCGCATCACCCGCAACTCGCGGTCCAGCAGCTCCACTTCGTACAACTTGCCGCGCGCGTTCTCAAACGGACGGTGGAGGATCAGCATCAACCGCCCCTCGAACGTGGGGAACAGCATCCCGTGTCCGCTGTCCTCCCGTACCAGCGGCCGGTGTTGGTGCCACGGCCCGGTGAGTTCGCCCGACTCCGAGACGGCGTAGGTCTGGACGTAACCACCGCTCAGGCTGCCGTCCGGGTCGGCACGGTTCTTCTCGTACGTCGACCAGAGCATGAGCAGGGAACCGCCGGGGGTGCGGTAGAGCTGCGGTCCGTCCGTGACGTAGGGCGGGAGTTGGTGCGGGACGCCGGCCGGGATCTCCTCGCCGATCCAGGACGCGTCCGAGGCCTTGAACAGGAAGACCGGGTCGCCGATCGTCCCGGTGAGGTCCGGGGCCAGCCGGATCGCCTCCATGGTGCCGTCGACGGTCTGCAGCCACTCGTGCGCGTACACCATCCACGGCTGCCCGGACGGGTCGACGTACAGCGTGCCGTCCAGGGTCATGAGGTGTTCGGGAGGGGTGGGGCGTAGGGGGTCGACCACGGTGAAGGGGCCGAGCAGGGAATCGGACACGGCCGTGACCGTGCCGCGCCGGTGGTTCGCGAGGGTGAACGGCGTGCCCCAGCGGCCGGGCGGCGGCACCGGAAGCGGGCGCTTCTCGTCGTGCAGCGTGGTGAAGAGGTAGTACCTGCCGTTCCAGGGGTGCACCTCCGGCGCCCAACCGCCGTCGCCCGCCCAGAGGTCGGTCTGTTCCGCCGCCAGGAACACCACCGCGGGACGTGTCCAGTCGCGCAGGTCGGGACTGCGGTAGACCATCGTGCCGACGCCCTCGACACCCGACACCGAGGGGTCGTTGGACGTGTAGAGGTGATACGTGCGCGTCTCCTCGTCCGCGACGACGAACGGATCGTGCAACGGCATGTCGGGGAGCCGCAGGGGCTCACTCACCTGGATCACCATGAACTCACCGTAGGGCCCTCATCCCCCGTGCGCACCACCGCTGTTGGGGGAAAAACGCTTGGACCGCACGGCCGCCCGCGCGGGACACTGCCATTCCTGGCCAGCGCCTATGCCGGGCGCCGTACGACATCATGGGGTGGGGATGGGATCGCCTGAAACGCGCGAGGCCGGGTCGCGCCGGGGCTCGGTACTGCTCGCACTGCGTTACTACGGCCGGGAGTTGGCCCGGCTCCGCCGGTGGACCGCGCCCGCCACACTCTTACCGGCACTGGGCAACATCGGCATCAACTACGTCGCTCCGCTGATCGTCGCGAAGCTCGTCGGCCGTATCGCCGGCGACACGGGCATCGGCGTTCGCTCGACCCTGCCGTACGTCCTCGGGTTCGCCGGAGTGCTGCTGTTCGCCGAGGTGCTGTGGCGGCTCGGACTGCACTGTCTCAACCGGCTGGACGCGCTCGGCATCGAGCACCTGTATGTGATCGGCATGGACGAGCTCTTCGCCAAGGACGCCGCGTTCTTCCACGAGAACTTCGCCGGGTCCCTCACCAAGCGGGTGTTGAGCTTCGCCTCCCGCTTCGAGGAGTTCGTCGACACGATGACCTTCCAGGTCGTCGGCAGCCTGGTGCCACTGCTGTTCGGCTCGGTCGTGCTCTGGCGCTACGAACCGCTGCTCGTCGTAGGGCTGTTGGTGATGATCGCGCTCACCGCCCTGGTCGTGGCACCCCTCATCCGGCGCCGCCAGGCACTCGTCGACCAGCGCGAGGAGGCCATCGCCCGGGTCTCCGGCCATGTCGCCGACAGCCTGATGAACATGGACACGGTCCGCGCGTTCGCCGCCGAGGAACGCGAGGCCGCCGAACACCGCTCCCGTGTCGCCAAGTCGCGCCGGCTGACCCTGCGCTCCTGGGACTACGGCAACCTGCGCATCGACACCATCGTCGCGCCACTGTCCGTACTCACCAACGCACTTGGCCTGCTGCTGGCGGTCGCGCTGGGCGGCGGCGAGCACGGAGTCGAGGCGGTCGTGGTCGCCTTCACGTACTACTCCAACGCGACCCGGATCATGTTCGAGTTCAACCAGATCTACCGGCGCCTGGAAAGCTCGATGACCGAGGCCGCCCAGTTCACCGAACTGCTGCTGGCCTCGCCCACCGTGCTCGACCCGGACACGCCGGAACCGCTGCTCTCCCGCGCCGCCGACGTCCGCTTCGAGAACGTGACCTTCGCCCACGCGGGCGCCGACACCCTCTTCGACGGGCTCGAACTGAACGTGCCCAGCGGCACGAAGATCGGCCTCGTGGGCCGGTCCGGCGGCGGCAAGACCACGCTCAGCCGGTTGCTGCTGCGCATGACGGACATCGACTCCGGCCGCATCCTGATCGGCGGTCAGGACATCAGCCGGCTGCGCCAGGCCGACCTGCGGAGCCTGATCGCCTACGTCCCGCAGGACCCGGCGATGTTCCACCGCACGCTGCGGGAGAACATCGCGTTCGCCCGGCCCGACGCCACCGACGCCGAGGTCCGCCGGGCGGCCGAGGCCGCGCACGTCACCGAGTTCGCCGACGCGCTGCCGGACGGCTTCGACACGATGGTGGGGGAGCGCGGGATCAAGCTCTCCGGCGGACAGCGTCAACGCGTCGCCCTGGCCCGGGCGATCCTGCGCGACGCCCCGATCCTGCTCCTCGACGAGGCGACCAGCGCCCTCGACTCCGAGAGCGAGATCCTCGTCCAGGAGGCGCTGTGGCGGCTCATGGAGGGGCGGACGGCACTCGTCGTCGCGCACCGGCTGAGCACGGTCGCCGGCATGGACCGGCTCGTCGTCCTCGACCGCGGCCACATCGTCGAACAGGGCACGCACCAGGAGCTGTTGGCGGCCGAGGGCGCCTACGCGAAGCTCTGGCAGCATCAGTCGGGCGGTTTCCTCGACGAGAGCCCCGAGCGCGCCGCCGACCTGCACTGACGTTCCGGACACCGGCCAGGTGTCCGGGATTTTCAGCACACAGACGGACAACCGGTTTCTAGTAAACCGTGTTCCAGGACTGTGTCGTCGAGGTCACCCAGTCTTTTCGAAAGTTCGCCCAAGGTCTTGACGCCGTTTCCAAGCCGGAAGAAGCTCTGCCCCAACGCGTGACAACCGGTTTCTATTGGAGGTGGTGCGGTCATGCACCCACATGCTGGTGCACCCCTGAGCCGCCGACAATTTCTCGCCCTCTCGGCAACCGGTGCCGCGACCGGCGCGGCGGCGCTGAACGGCTGCGCCCTCCAGGTGTCGACCGGGGTGCGCGCAGGGGGCGAGACCATCACGGTGATGGCGAAGGCCGACGACCTCGGCCCCGACCTCGTCAAGCAGGCCAAGCAGGACACCGGCATCGCCATCAAGCGGGTCGACTACGACATCACCAAGCTGATCGCGATGCTCACCAGCGGCAACCCGCCGGACCTGGTGCGCGGGGTCGGCGCCGTGGACGCCGCGTTCTACGCCGCGCGGGACGTCATGCAGGAACTGGACTCCTACTTCGCCACCAGCACCGTCCTGCGGCCGGGCGACCTCGATCCCGTCAACGACCTCTGGCGCTACGACGGCAAGGTCCAGGGCAGAGGCCCCCGCTACGGCATGGCCAAGGACTTCTCCCAGGACTCCATGTTCTGGTTCAACACCGCGGCCTTCGACAAGAAGGGCGTCGCCTACCCGTCCGAGGACACCCCCATCACCTTCGACGAGTGGCTGGACCATGCCCAGCACCTCGTACAGCGTTCGAACGGTCAGACGACCGTCTTCGGCGGCAGCTACAACGGCCTGGTCAAACTCACCCTCATGGCGACCATGACCGCATCCGCCGGCGGCAGCCTGTTCGCCGACGACTTCGACAAGGTCGACTTCACCACCCCCGAGGCCCGCAAGGCGCTGGCCTGGTACCTGGACTACTGCAAGCTCAAGGTCGGCCCCAGCCCCGTCCTGCCCGACCCCAACGGCTGGGACGGACCCACCTACCAGGCCGGCCGGATGGCCATGTCGAACAACGGCTACTGGATGGGCGGCATGATCGGCACCGACAAGAAGCTGGCCGAGGTCTCCCGGCTCGCCCCCGCCCCCGTCTTCGCGGGCGGCCCCCGGATCAGCGCCTGCCAGGGCGGCACCGGCATGTGGATGCCCCGCGGGTCGAAGAACAAGGGCGCCGCCTGGCGGGTCTTCGAGTGGTTCTTCGGCGAGTCACCCGCCAAGGCCCGCGCCTCCAGCGGCTGGGGCATCCCCACCCTGAAGTCCCTCCGGCCCCTGATGCCCCATCAGGAGGACTTCCAGAAAAGGTCGTTGAGCGCACAGCAGAACGAACTGAAGCACTTCTCGGTGGTCGCCGTCTCGCCGTACATCTCGGGTGACGCCTTCGAGTCCCTCTTCAACCAGGCGGCCACGCCCGCGATGCAGGGCGAGATGTCCGTCGAGCGCCTCGCCGGACGCCTCAACTCGGTCATCAACGAACAGATCAAACGCGGGAAGGAGCAGGTGGGATGACGGTCGATCAGGCGTCCTCGCCGGCCGTCGGACGGCCGCGCCCGACCGCGGACGCGGGCCGCCCCCGGTCCGCCGCGCGCACCGGGCCGTCCATGACGACGCGCAAGCACCGCGCGTTCTACATGTTCGCCTCACCGTGGATCATCGGCTTCTCGCTGCTGACCATCGCACCCATGGCGTACGCGCTGTGGCTGAGCTTCACCACCTACGACGGCATCTCCCCGCACTGGCACTACGTCGGCCTCGGCAACTACCGCGAGCTGATGGGCGATTCGGTCACCTGGGACGCCCTCGGCCGGGCCGGTCTCTTCGCGCTGCTCTCCGTACCGCTGTCGATCGTCGCGGGACTGGCACTCGCCGTCCTCGTCAACCGCCCCCTCAAGGGACGCGGCCTCTTCCGCACCCTGCTCTACCTTCCCGCCGTGGTACCGCCGGTGGGCGCGGGCATCGCCTTCAAGAACCTCTTCGACCAGAACTCCGGTGCCGCCAACGGCGCGTTGACCTTCTTCGGCTTCGACGCGATCGGCTGGCTGGCCGACCCCTACGCCCGCTACGTCCTCGTCATGACGGTGCTCTGGGCCGCCGGCAACATCATGATCATCTCGCTGGCGGGGCTCCAGGACGTCCCCCGCGAACTCCACGAGGCGGCCCGCATCGACGGCGCGAGCGCCTGGCGCACCTTCCGCAGTATCACCGTGCCGCTGCTGTCACCCGTACTGCTCTTCCAGACCGTGACCGGGGTGATCGCCTCGGTGCAGACCATCATGCCCATGCTGCTGGCCCCCATCGCCGGTACGGGCGGCCTCACTTCGATCCCGCAGTCCAACTACACCTACATGATCCATGTGTTCTCGGAGTACTTCGCGCTCGGCCGCTACGGCTACGCCTCCGCGCTGCTGTGGGTGCTCTTCGTCCTGATCCTCGTCGCGACCGGACTCATCTTCAGGTTCACCTCCGGCGTGGTCTTCTACAACGTCGGCCCGGAGGCGCAGAAGTGACCGCCACCAGCGTGCACCCCAAGTCCCCGGCCCGCACGCGGATACGCGTCAACCGGCTCGTCCTCTACACGGCGCTCGTCGTCATCACGGGCCTGTTCCTGGGCCCGTTCGGCTGGCTGATCCTCACCGGCCTCAAGGCCCCCGCCGAGCTGGCCGCCGCACCCGTGCACTGGCTGCCGACGCACTTCGAGTGGCACAACTTCGTCGACGCCTACCGGGCCATCGACTTCCTCGGCTACGCCCGCAACTCCCTGATCATCGCGACCATTTACGCCACTCTCGTCACGCTCAGCTCCGCCTGGGTCGGCTTCGGCTTCGCCCGGCTCACCGCGCCCGGCAAGAAGGTCCTGTTCGGCATCCTCATCGGCTCGATGATGCTGCCCCAGATGATCACCCTGCTGCCGACCTACCTGATCTTCGCCAAGTTCGGCATGGTCGACACCTATTGGCCGTGGGTGCTGTGGGGTCTGTCCTCGGCGCCATATCTCGTCTTCCTCTTCCGCCAGTTCTTCGCGGGCCTTCCCCGCGAGTTGGAGGAGGCGGCCATCGTCGACGGCTGCGGCTACGGCGGGATCTTCTGGCGGATCTTCCTTCCGCAGTCCTGGCCGGTCCTCTCGGCGAGCTTCGTCATCGCCTTCACCTGGACCTGGGGCGACTACATCGCGCCCCAACTCCTTCTCTCCACCGACCACTCCACGCTCGCCGTCGCGGTGATGACCACCTACGTCTCGGCGGCCGGCACCCCCAACACCAACCTCCAGGCCGCGGCCTCCGTCATGTACGTCGTCCCGATCCTGCTGATCTTCCTCGTCGCCCAGCGCGGGTTCGTCGCCGGGATGTCGACGAGCGGTCTCAAGTAGCCCTTCTTTGCGCCCTGTTGCACCGCGACTGAGCCGTAGGGGTGCGCCGGTGTCGAGAGCGTGAGCGCGCGGAGGCCCGAAGGGCTGAGCACGGTCGCGGGCTCGACACCGGCTGGAGCACCCCGCAGGTGAAGGAGCAAATCAAACAAGGAGTAGGTATGAACACGCCCTTTTCCCGTCGTGCGGCCCTCCAGGCCGCCGGTGCCACCGCGCTCGCCGCCGGTCTGTCCGGGCTGACCGCCACGGCGGCGCACGCCGGCGACGACCACAACTCCCGCCCCAAACTGGTCACTTACCCGCGCCCCACGGCCATGCCGACCAACACCAGCTTCCAGGTGCGGGTCCGTACCGCCCCCGACGGCGTCTGGCAGACCCTCGACATCTACCGGCCGCAGTTCGAGGAGATCAACGCCACCACCGGGTCGGGCAAGGTCTACAGCTCGTCGATGGCGTACTTCGACTTCAACGGCTCGGTCGAGATCGAGGTGACGTACCTCAAGGGCGGCACCACCAAGGCCCGGGTGAGACCGGACGCGCTGGGCATCACGCCCGAACTCCTCGGCGACACCCTGCGGTTCACCCTGGACGAGCCCAGGGACGTCGTCGTCCAGATCAACGACGAGATCTTCGACGCCCTGCACCTGATCACCAACCGCGTCGAGCACCACGCCCCGTCCGCCGACGACCCGGACGTCATCTACTTCGGCCCCGGCGTCCACACCGTCACGGGCAACGTCCTCCTGGTCCCCAGCGGCAAGACCGTCTACCTCGCGGGCGGCGCCGTCCTGACCGCGCAGGTCTACTTCAAGGACGTGGAGAAGTCCCGCCTCACGGGCCGCGGCGTGCTCTACAACAACCCCGGCGGCGCGATCCTCTGCGAGGGCAGCAAGAACATCCGGGTCGAGGACGTCATCATCCTCAACCCGGCAGGCTACGCGGGCACGTTCGCCGAGAGCGACAACGTCCACATCAAGAAGGCACGCGCGTTCAGCTCGAAGGGCAACGGCGACGGATTCGACGTCTTCTCCTCGACCCGGATCACCTTCGACGGCTGCTTCATGCGCAACTCCGACGACTGCATCGCCATCTACTGCCACCGCTGGAACTACTACGGCGACACCCGCGACATCACCGTCAAGAACTGCACTCTGTGGGCCGATGTCGCCCACCCGATCAACGTCGGCACACACGGCAACTCCGACGCGCCCGAGACGATCGAGAACCTCGTCATCGAGAACATCGACATCCTCGACCACCGCGAACCCCAGATGAACTACCAGGGCTGCATCGCCCTCAACCCCGGCGACTCCAACCTCATCAAGAACGTCCGCATCGAGGACGTACGGATCGAGGACTTCCGCTGGGGCCAGGTCATCTACATGAAGGTGATGTTCAACACGAAGTACAACACCTCGGTCGGCCGCGGCATCGACGGCGTCTACGTCAAGAACCTCAGCTACACGGGCACCCACGCCAACCCGTCGCTCTTCCTCGGCTACGACGCCGAACACGCCATCACCAACGTCACGTTCGAGAACCTGGTCATCAACGGGCTGGTCGTCGCCGACTCGATGAAGAAGCCGAGTTGGTACTACACCACTGACGAGATTCAGTGGTTCTACAACGAGCACGTCACGAACTTGAAGTTCCTCACGACGGCCGAGGCAGAGGCGGCTGCGGCGTCATGAGGAGCCCTGCACGTAGGAGAGCGTCTCGGTCGGCTGCGGCGCCGTTGGGGCTGGGCGCGCAGTTCCCCGCGCCCCTCAAGGGCGTTGTCGAACCGGAGTCGACTACACCGGGTTCGCTCAGCCGCCGGGGCTTCCTCGGCGGCACCGCGGCCCTCCTGCTGGCCTCGGGTGCGAGCGGACTGCTCGTACCCGGGCGGGCGGCGGCCTCGGACGACACCGGAGTGACCTTCTCCCACCCCGGCCTCCTGCACACCACCGACGATCTCGCCCGGATGGGAGCGGCGGTCGCCGCCAAGCAATCCCCGGTCTACGACGGCTACTTGGCGCTCGCGGCCCACGCCCGCTCCTCCGCGTCGTACGCCGTGCAGAACACCGGGCAGATCACCACCTGGGGCCGCGGCCCCGCCAACTACCAGAACCAGGCCGTCGCCGACTCGGCCGCCGCCTACCAGAACGCCCTCATCTGGGCGGTCACCGGCGACACCGCGCACGCCGACAAGGCCCGCGACATCCTCAACGCCTGGTCCGCCTCGCTCACCGCGATCACCGGAGCCGACGGCCCCCTCGGCGCCGGCCTCCAGGCCTTCAAGTTCGTCAACGCGGCCGAACTCCTCCGCCACACCGGCTACGACGGCTGGAGTGCCGCCGACATCGCCCGCTGCGAGGACTCCTTCCTCCGCGTCTGGTACCCGGCGCTCTCCGGCTACACCCTCTACGCCAACGGCAACTGGGACCTGACGTCCCTTCAATCCCTGCTGGCCATAGGCGTGTTCACCGAGCAACCCACCCTCTTCTACGACGCGCTCCGCTTCGCCGCGGCCGGTGCGGGCAACGGCAGCGTCCTCCACCGCATCGTCACCGCCGCCGGCCAGGGACAGGAGAGCGGCCGGGACCAGGGCCACGAACAGCTCGCGGTCGGCCTGCTCGCGGACGCCGCGCAGGTCGCCTGGAACCAGGGCGTCGACCTCTGGGGCTTCGACGACAACCGCATCCTCGCCAACGTCGAGTACGCCGCCCGCTACAACCTCGGCGGCGATGTCCCCTTCGTCCCCGACCTCGACCGCACGGGCAAGTACATCAAGCTGGCCGTCTCGGCCACTTCGCGCGGCAACCTGCCGCCCATCTACGAGATGGCGTACGCGCACTACTCGGGCGTGCGCGGCCTCGACGCCCCGTACACGAAGAACGCCGTCTTCCGCGGCACCGGCGGCACCCGGGTCGTCGAGGGCAGCAACGACGATCTGCCGAGTTGGGGCACCTTCGCCTACGCCGGCGCCACGGCAACTGCGCCGACCGTGCCGACACCACCGGCCGGTGTCACGGCATTGGGCAACGACCGTTCGGTGCAGGTGAGTTGGCTGCCCTCGACCTGGGCCGACTCCTACACGGTCCTGCGGGCGAACGACGTCGACGGCCACTACGAGAGGATCGCTTCCGGCGTCGACCAGCCGACGTACACCGACCGCGACGTGCACGCCGGACGGACGTACTACTACACCGTCACGGCCACCAACACCATTGGAGCGAGCGGCAGTTCGGCATGGGCAGCCGCCTCCGCCGGGCTCCCCGGGCCCTGGTCGACCCAGGACATCGGGGACGTGAAGATCCCCGGTTCCGCCGTCTTCGACGGGGAGCGCTTCGTGCTGGAGGCGAGCGGTACCGCCGACACCTACCGTCTCGTCCACCTCCCACTGCGCGGCGACGGCACGGTCACCGCGCGGATCGTATGGCCGCTCAGCTCGCAGTACTCCAAGATCGGTGTCACCGTCCGCGCCTCCCTCGACGCCGACGCTCCGCACGCCTCGATGCTCGTCCAGGGGCTGCCGCTGCACACCTGGAGCGGAGTGTGGACCGTGCGGCCCGCTACCGGTGCCGACATCTCCGCGACCGGCAGCACTCCCGTACCGCCCGCGCAGCAACAGGCGATCACTGTCAACGCGTCCTTCCCGATCTCCGACCTCGGCACGCTGCCCGAGTCGGCCACCCCGCTGGAGGCGCCGTACGTCGAGGGCGCCGGTGACGGCTACCGGCTGCGGAAGCCCTACTGGGTGCGGGTGACCCGGAAGAGTGCGCGCTGCACCGGCGCCATCTCGCCGGACGGCGTCCACTGGACCGAAGTCGGTTCCACCGAGGTCGAGTTGGGACGCACCGCGTACGCGGGACTCGCCCTCACCTCCTGCCTCGGAGTCGACCAGGACTACGCCGAGACCGGCACCGGCGCCTTCGACAACGTCAGCGTGACATCCGCGAGCGGCACGGTGTGGCGCGTGCCCCGCCCCGCCCGTACCGCCACCGACCCGACGGCCCAAACCGGTGCCGACGCGGTCGAGTTGGCCTGGAGCGACCCGGACCTCTCCGCCGAGTACACGGTCCTCCGCGCCACGCGGACCGACGGGCCGTACAAGCCCCTCGCCACCCGCGTCGGTCCGGTCGGCTTCGGTACCCGCATCCGGTACGTCGACGCGACGGGGACGCCTGGAACGACGTACCACTACACGGTCGCGAAGACCAACGCCGGTGGACGCGGGCCGCGTTCGACACCGGCCCGGGCCGTGATGCCGAACCCCTCCGCGCCCCAACTCACCTCCGCGAACACCGTGTTCACGAACGAAGGAGCCGACTTCCGTCATCTGCTGCGGGCCTCGCACGAGCCCGTGCGGTTCACCGCGGACGGGCTGCCCGCCGGGCTGCGCATCGACCGGCGCACCGGGCTCATCTCCGGAATCCCCACGGAGACGGGGGAGTTCACGGTCGCGACCACCGCCGGCAACGCCTCAGGGACCGCCACCGGCACCCTCGCTCTCACGGTCGGCACCGCGCCGCCCGCGCCGTGGACGTACGGCGATCTCGGCGACACCGTGCTCGACGACCGTGACTTCGGGACGCTGGGCGTGGTGGCGATCACCACGCCGGGCAGCACGTCGTACGACGGCGGGACCTTCACCGTGCGCGGCGCAGGCGTCGATCTGAACGCCAACGGCCAAGGAATGACAGGGCAGTTCGTGCGGCGGCCGGTCAGCGGTGACTGTGAGGTCGTCGCCCGGCTCGTCTCCCGGACCGGTGTCACGACCGACCGGGTCGGGCTGCTCATGGCGAAGTCGCTGTCGCCGTTCGACCAGGCGGCGGGCGTAATCGTCAGTGGTGGGACGACCGCACAGCTCATGCTCCGCAGGACCGTGGCCGGTGCCTCCGCCTTCACCGGTGGTGCCGCTGTCACCCTGCCCGCCCTGCTGCGGCTGAAGCGCGTCGGGACCGCCTTCAGCGCGGCGTTGTCGACCGATGACGGTGTCACCTGGACCCCCCTCGCCGACGGAGAGATCCCCGGCTTCGGTGACGCCCCCTACTACGTCGGTCTGGTGGTCTGCTCGCGCAGTCAACCGGTCCGCTGCACCACGGAGTTCGACGAGGTGAGCATCACGCCCACCTGATCCTCCACGGATTGGAGATGCACAGCGATGAGCCGCACTTCCCCCCACGAGCACCTCCGCAGAACAGAGTTGAGCCGCCGCGGTCTGTTGAAGACCGCGGGCGGGCTCACCGCAGCCGTCGCTCTCGGCGGCGCCGCGGTGGCCACGACCGCGCACGCGGCCCCGGCCACCTTCACCCACCCCGGCATGCTGCACAACGCCGGTGACATCAACCGGGCCAAGGTCAGGGTTGCGGCGGGAACCGACCCCTGGCTGTCCGGCTGGAACAGGCTGACCGCCAACTCCCACTCGCAGTCGACCTGGACGAACCGGGCGACCGCGACGATCATCCGGGGCGGCGACGGCCAGAACTACAGCCTGCTCTACAACGACATCGCCGCCGCCTACCAGAACGCCCTGCGCTGGAAAGTCGGTGGCACCGAGGCGAACGCCGTGTGTGCCGCGAACATCCTCAACGCCTGGTCGACCACGCTGACTTCGGTCACCGGGAACGCCGACCGGTTCCTCGCGTCCGGTATCTACGGCTGGCAGTTCGCCAACGCCTGCGAACTCATGCGGGACTACAGCGGGTTCGATCTGGCCGCCGCGCAGGAGATGCTGGCCAACGTCTTCTATCCGCTCAACAACAGCTTCCTCACCAACCACAACGACGCCTGCATCACCAACTACTGGGCCAACTGGGACCTCTGCAACATGGCGTCGATCCTGGCCATCGGGATCCTCAACGAGGACAGCGCCAAGTACGACCAGGCCGTCACGTACTTCAAGTCGGGTGCGGGCAACGGCTCGATCGCGCACGCCGTGCCGTATCTGTACACCGACTCCGACGGCTACGCGCTCGGCCAGTGGCAGGAGTCCGGCCGCGACCAGGGGCACACCGTCATGGGCATGGGGCAGATGGGCGCCGTGTGCGAGATGGCCTGGAACCAGGGCGACGACCTGTACTCGTACGACAGTCGCCGCTTCATGAAGGCCGCCCAGTACGTCGCCAAGTACAACGCGGGCAGCGACGTGCCCTTCACCACCTACACCTGGGGGACCGGGCAGAGCTGCGCCCAGTCGTCCCAGACGGTGATCTCCTCCGCCTCGCGCGGCCAGATCCGGCCGGTGTGGGCGATGCTCCACTTCCACTACAACCGCCGGATCAGCCTCGACGACAAGTACATCTCGGCCATGTACTACAACCTCGTCGCACCCGAGGGCGGGGGAGGTGACTACGGCTCCGACAGCGGCGGCTACGACCAGCTCGGCTTCGGGACCCTGATGTACGCGAAGTAGCGGCCCGGCCTGTCCACGGGTCGGGACCGGTGCCCGACCCGTGGACGCCCTCTTGACCCCGGGCGACGGTGGATCGACACTCCAGTAGGGAATCCTAGTGAACAGGTAGGGAAACATGGGGCGCCTTGAGCCGGTCACCACCAGCCGAGTGGACCGTTCGCCCCTTCTGACCTCCCGCCGTCACATCGATCTGCTGCGGGTCTGCAGCGCCATGAGCCCACTGCGCTGAGCCCCTCCACCGTTCGACGACGCTTCCGCCGCGCGTACGTCCACGCGCCCGTACCCGGGGAGTCCCATGTCCGTCACGCCTCTCGCCGCCGTCCCCTCGCCCCGCTCCGCCCCCCTGTTCAGGGGCAGGATCGGGAGCGACGCGCGCAGCGGGCACTACGCCGTCCCGCGCCGCTACCGCCTCCATCTGTCCACCGCCTGCGCCGACGGCCTGCGCATCGCCGTCACCCACAGCCTGCTCGGCCTCCACGAGAGCTGTCCGGCCGTGTTCCTGTCCGCCGTACCCGACTGTCCGAGTGGTGGACACTCCGCACTGCGTCCGCTCTACGAGGCGAGCGCCCACCGCTACTCCGGTCCGGCCGCCGCGCCCGTCCTGAGCGACGACTGGTCCGGCCGGATCGTCAGCACCCACGCTCCCGACATCACCCGCGACCTCGCCCGGCACTTCGGCGCGGGCGGACCCGAGCTCCACCCGTGCGGCGCCGAGTCGGAGATCGAGGCCGTCGAGCGGCTCTGCGCGCAGGGCATCGAGGACGCGGCACAGCGCGCCGGCGCGGCCGGCGGCGAACAGGCCGGGCGTGACGAGGCCCTCGGCCTGCTGCTGGAGACGCTGGGCTCGCTCGACCGCTGGCTGGACGGCCGCGAGCACATGATCCGCGACGAACTCACCGCCGCCGACGTCGAGTTGTGGGTGACGCTGGTGCAACTCGACACTGTGCACCGCTACCACCTGGACGCCGCCGCCGTGCAGCGCATCGCCGACCACCCCCACCTGTGGGCCTACGCCCGCCGGCTGGCCGCCCACCCGGCCTTCGGTACCCACCTCGACCTCGACGGCATCGCCCGCCGCCACCACGCCCGCTGCCAGGGCCTGGAGGCCGCCGGCGCCGCCGTCCAGATCCTGGACTGGGCAGCCCATGCCGCGGACGAAACGGGAGCTTGCCGCAGTTGAGCGGCGTCTCCACCGTCCATTTGCTGGACGGCCGTTGACATTCGTTCGGGCAATTGTCTTAACTTGCGGCCAGAACGGTCATGAGTGTCAGCGACAAGCCCTGGCTTGCTGACCGGCAACCCTCGCACGCGGTGGGGTGCCCCAGGTGACGACCGGACCGGATGACGTTTCGGTAAGCGCGAGGCCCCACGGGGCCGGAACAGTGACAGGTGACGCCATGTACGCAGCTCCCAGGACGGCCACATGCCGCCCGCAGGGCTGCGTACGGTCGTACGCCAACCTGTTCGTCGCCGACCGCGCTGTCGATCTGCTCCGGGTCAGCAGCGCACTGTGTACCGCGTCGGGCCGCGCCCGCTGTCGCGCCTGACGACCAGTCGGCCGACGCACCTCTGACGCACACCCGATCCCGTCGGTGTGCCTGCCCCCTTCCCCGCCCCCGGTCCCGCGCACCCCGCGCGTGCCGTCAGCCGTCGCGCGTCCACCGCCGCGGACCGGGGTCTGTGAAACCGCCGGAGCCCACCATGAGTGAACCCCCAGGCACCACCGTGTCCCTGGCTGCCGTCCCCGCAGCCGACGCCCCGTCAAAACCCCTGACGGCACAGCGAGTTCAGCCGCTGCGCCGGCCCGGCCGGTGGATCGTCACGCTGGTCGTGCTGGTGCTGATCGCCCAGTTCGTCCACGGACTGGTCACCAACTCCTTCTACCAGTGGGACCGCTTCGGCTACTGGTTCCTGCGCCCGACGATCCTCGACGGACTCGTCATCACGCTCGAAGTGGCCGCGCTCAGCGCGGTGTCGGGCCTCCTCGGCGGCATCCTGCTCGCCCTGGCCCGGCTGTCGAAGAGCCCCGTGCTGCGCGCCGCGAGCTGGACCTATGTATGGGCGCTGCGCTCCATCCCGCTCATCGTGGTACTGATCTTCCTCTACAACTTCAGCGCCCTGTACCAGACCCTCAGCATCGGCGTCCCCTTCGGCCCCGCCTTCTTCTCCTTCGACGAGTCGAAGCTCGCCACCGACATGGTCGTCGCCGTCGTCGGACTCAGCCTCAACGAGGCGGCGTACGCGGCCGAAGTGGTCCGCGGCGGCATCCTCTCCGTCGACCAGGGCCAGCACGAGGCGGCCTCCGCGCTCGGCCTCCCCAAGGGCTACCAGTTCCGCAGAATCGTCTTCCCGCAGGCCCTGCGCTCCATCACCCCGAACTACGTCAACCAGCTGATCGGCCTGATCAAGAGCACCTCGCTGGTCTTCTACGTCTCGCTGCTCGACCTGTTCGGCTCCGCGCAGACGATGGGCTCCACCTACCCCGGCGACATCGTGCCGCTGCTCCTGGTCGTCACCGTCTGGTACCTGATCCTGACCAGCGTCGTGTCGGTCGTCCAGTTCTACGTCGAGCGCCACTACGCCCGGGGCGCCACCCGCTCCCTGCCGCCCACCCCGATCCAGAAACTCCGCGACGGTGTCACCGATCTGCGGGCCCGCATCCGCAGGGAGACCGCCGTATGACCACGAACACCGTCGAACCGCTGGCGGACATCACACCCGCCGCCGTAGAGGTGCACGACGTCCACAAGTGGTACGGCGCCCACCGGGTGCTGGACGGCGTCGATCTCACGGTGCGGCCCGGCGAGGTCACCGTGATCCTCGGCCCGTCCGGCTCCGGCAAGTCCACGCTGCTGCGGGTCATCAACCACCTGGAGAAGCCCGAGATCGGGTACGTCAGCGTCAACGGCGAGCTGATCGGGGTGAGGCAACAGGGCGGACGGCTCAAGGAGTTGAGCGAGCGCGCCATCCTCGCGCAGCGCAGCCGGATCGGGTTCGTCTTCCAGAACTTCAACCTCTTCCCGCACCTGACCGTCCTCGACAACGTGGCCGCCGCCCCGGTCGCCACCGGCAGGCTCGGCAAGCCCGAAGCACTTGAACTGGCAAGGGAGTTGCTCGCCCGCGTCGGTCTCGCCGAGAAGACCGGCGCCTACCCGAGGCAGCTCTCCGGCGGCCAGCAGCAGCGCGTCGCCATCGCACGGGCCCTCGCCCTCCGCCCCGGCGTCATCCTCTTCGACGAGCCGACCTCCGCCCTCGACCCCGAACTCGTCGGCGAAGTCCTGTCCGTCATCAAGGACTTGGCGACCAGCGGCACCACCCTCGTCATCGTCACCCACGAGATCGGCTTCGCCCGCGAGGTCGCCGACCGGGTCGTCTTCATCGACGGCGGAAAGATCGTCGAACAGGGCCCGCCGCACGAGGTCCTCGACAAGCCACAGCACGAGCGCACCAGGGACTTCCTCAGCAAGGTCCTCTGAGCCACCCCCTCTTCACCTTCACCTTCACCTTCAACAGCCCTCAACACCGAGCCTAGGAACAGCCATGTCTACTCTCAGCCTGCGCAGCAGAATCACTCGCGGACTCACCGCGGGAACCGTCCTCGCTTCCCTCGCCGGTGGTCTCGCGGCCTGCGGCGGCGACAGTGACGCGGCCACCACGTCCGCCGGTGCCGCCTCCGGCACCGTCACCGTGGGCGCCTTCTCCCTCGGTGCCGCCAAGGAGGCCACGCTCAAGGTCGCCGAAGTGAAGTCGATCAGCGCCGAGTTGCCCAAGTCCATAGCGAAGAGCGGCAAGCTGGAGATCGGCGTCGGCTTCCTGCCCGCCGGTTCCCCGCCGCTCGGCTACGTCGGCTCGGACCAGAAGACCCTCACCGGTTCCGAGACCGACATCGCCCGCCTGGTCGCCGCCGTCCTCGGTCTCAAGCCCGAGCTGAAGAACTCCACTTGGGAGAACCTCTTCATCGGCCTGGACAGCGGCAAGGTCGACGTCGCCTTCTCCAACGTCACCGACACCGAGGAGCGCAAGGCGAAGTACGAGTTCGCCTCCTACCGCGAGGACAACCTCGGCTTCGCGGTGAAGGCCGACAACTCCTGGAACTTCGACGGCAATTACGAGAACCTCGCCGGCAAGACCGTCGCCGTGGGCGCCGGCACCAACCAGGAGCGGATCCTCCTGGAGTGGAAGAAGAAGCTGGCCGCCGAGGGCAAGAAGGCGCTCACCGTCAAGTACTTCCAGGACAACAACAGCACCTACCTGGCGCTGGCCTCCGGGAAGATCGACGCCTACCTCGCCCCCAACCCCTCGGTCGCCTACCAGGTCTCCTCGACCAAGGGCACGGCCAAGGCGGTCCGCAACGCGGGCACGTACTCCGGCGCCGGATCCACCCTCCAGGGCCTGATCGCGGCCACCGCGAAGAAGGACAGCGGCCTCGCCAAGCCCCTCGCGGACGCCATCAACTACCTGATCAAGAACGGCCAGTACGCCAAGTGGCTGGCCGCCTGGAACCTCTCCAACGAGGCCGTCGCCAAGTCCGAGATCAACCCGCCCGGACTGCCCAAGACCGACTCCTGACCCACCCTCTCCGCAAGGGGACCCCGCCACGCCCCGGCGGGGTCCCCGACCCGTGCGACCAGTACCGGAGCCGTCACCCGATGTCTTCCACCGCCAGCCTCGAAACGACCACCTCCCACGTCCTGGACAACCCGGCCTGGGCAGCGCTCACCGGCCCGCACACCCACCTCGCCGAACGCGTCGGCCGCGCCGCCCGCTACCCCGTCGACGTGGCCGCCTTCAACGCCATCACCGACAACGACGACCCACGCGCCTGGGCCGACCTGGCCACGCTCATCGGCCCTGGCGGAACCGCCGCCGTGCGCGGAGTGAGCGAGACCCCGGACGGCTGGGAGATCGTCCGTTCCGGACAGGGTGTCCAGCTGGTGGACACCGGTCTGCGGGCCGAGCCGGACCCCGAGGCAGTCCTCCTCGGCCCGGACGACGTGCCCGAGATCCTCGACCTGGTCGCCCGCACCGAACCCGGCCCCTATCTGCCCCGCACCGTCGAGATGGGCACCTACCTCGGCATCCGCCACGAGGGCCGACTGGTCGCCCTGGCCGGCGAGCGCCTCCACCCGCCCGGCTGGACCGAGATCAGCGCCGTGTGCACCGACCCCGGCCACCGCGGCCGGGGCCTGGCCACCCGCCTGGTCCGTGCCGTCGCCGCAGGCATCAAGGAACGCGGCGACCACCCCTTCCTGCACGCCGCCGCCACCAACACCAACGCCATCCGGCTGTACGAGTCGATCGGCTTCACCCTGCGCGCCCGTACGGTCTTCTCGCTCGTACGCTTCACCGGTCCGACTTCCGCCGCCGATCCGGAAGAAACGGCATAGCCGTGCGGTTGCCCCTACTGAAGCCGGATTCCGTGGAGGTGGAGCACATGTGTGGCACCGCTGTCCTCCACGTGCGACTCACCACCCGCCAGCACATAGACCTGCTGCGCGTGGCCGGCGCGCTCTGTCGCCCCTGACCCCTCCCCCAGCCTTCGGCCGGGGGGACCCCCATTCGCTGCGCTCCCCAGCCGCCGTGCGCCCATGTCCCTGGGCCGGCGATCTCGTACGGACCTCCAGGAAGGCACCACTCGTGTCATCGACCTCCCCTTCTCCACTGCATCTCGCCGTCGCCCTCGACGGCACCGGCTGGCACCCCGCCTCCTGGCGCGAACCGGTGGCCCGGCCCCGTGACCTGTTCAAAGCCGCCTACTGGGCCGACCAGGTCGCCGAGGCCGAGCGCGGTCTGCTCGACTTCGTGACTTTCGAGGACGGCCTAGGCCTCCAGTCCTCGCACTACGGCGAACTGGACGGCCGCACCGACCAGGTCCGCGGACGCCTCGACGCCGTACTGATCGCGGCCCGGATCGCACCGCTGACCAGCCACATAGGTCTGGTCCCGACAGTGGTGTCCACGCACACGGAGCCCTTCCACATATCCAAGGCGATCGCCACCCTCGACTACGTCAGCACCGGCCGCGCCGGTGTGCGGGTGCAGCTCTCCGCCCGGCCGCACGAGGCCGACCACTTCGGACGGCGCACCTTCGAGCCGCTCAGCCTGGAGAGCCTGCGCACCCCCGCCGGACAGCAGCGGCTCACCGAGCACTTCGACGAGGCCGCCGACTACATCGAGGTCGTGCGCCGCCTCTGGGACAGCTGGGAGGACGACACCGAGATCCGGGACGTCGCCACCGGCCGCTTCGTCGACCGCGACAAACTGCACTACATCGACTTCGAGGGCCGCCACTTCAGCGTCAAGGGCCCCTCGATCACCCCCCGGCCGCCGCAGGGCCAGCCGATCGTCAGCTCTCTGGCCCACCAGACCGTCCCGTACCGGCTGGTGGCCCGCGCCACCGACATCGGCTATGTCACCCCGCACGACACCGAGGACGCGCGGGCGATCGTCGCGGAGATCCGCGCCGAACAGGACGCGGCGGGGCGCGCCGACGAGCCGCTGCACATCTTCGGCGACCTCGTCGTCCTCCTCGACGACGACGAGGCCACGGCGGTCGCCCGCCGTGAGCGCCTCGACGCCCTGGCCGGAGAGCCGTACACCAGCGACGCCCGGATCTTCGCCGGTACACCCGCCCAACTCGCCGATCTCCTCCAGGAGTTGCAGTCGGCGGGGCTGACCGGCTTCCGGCTGCGGCCCGCCGTCGCCGGACACGACCTGCCGGCGATCACCCAGGGGCTGGTCCCCGAACTCCAGCGCCGGAACGCCTTCCGCCGCGCCTACGAGGCCGACACCCTGCGCGGCCTGCTGGGGCTCGCCCGCCCCGCCAACCGCTACGCCGCCGCCGCGGCCACCGCCTGAGCCGGAGGGACCGTACGACATGAGCAAGCCCCTGAAGCAGATCCACCTGGCCGCCCACTTCCCCGGTGTCAACAACACCACCGTGTGGAGCGACCCCGCGGCCGGCAGCCACATCGAGTTCAGCTCCTTCGCGCACTTCGCGAAGACCGCCGAGCGCGCCAAGTTCGACTTCCTCTTCCTCGCCGAGGGACTGCGGCTGCGCGAACAGGGCGGGAAGATCTACGACTTGGACGTGGTCGGCCGCCCCGACACCTTCACGATCCTCGCCGCGCTCGCCGCCGTCACCGAACACCTCGGCCTCACCGGCACCATCAACTCCACCTTCAACGAGCCCTACGAGGTGGCCCGCCAGTTCGCCAGCCTCGACCACCTCTCCGACGGCCGCGCCGCCTGGAACGTCGTCACCTCCTGGGACGCGTTCACCGGCGAGAACTTCCGCCGCGGCGGCTTCCTGCCGCAGGACGAGCGCTACTCCCGGGCCAAGGAGTTCCTCGCCACCACCAACGAACTCTTCGACTCCTGGCACGGCGACGAGATCCTCGCCGACCAGGCGAGCGGCACCTTCCTGAGCGACGCCAAGGCCGGAGCCTTCGTCCACCAGGGCCAACACTTCGACATCCAGGGCCAGTTCAACGTCCCGCGCTCCCCGCAGGGACGCCCGGTCATCTTCCAGGCGGGCGACTCCGACGAGGGCCGTGAGTTCGCGGCCTCCAGCGCCGACGCCATCTTCAGCCGGTACAGCACGCTCGACCAGGGCCAGGCCTTCTACACCGACGTCAAGTCCCGCCTCGCCAAGTACGGCCGCAGGCCGGACCAGTTGCTGATCCTCCCGGCCGCCACCTTCGTGCTCGGCGACACCGACGCCGAGGCCGAGGACCTGGCGAAGGAGGTCCGCCGCCAGCAGGTCAGCGGCGCCACGGCCATCAAGCACCTGGAGTTCGTCTGGAACCGGGACCTGTCCTCCTACGACCCGGACGGCCCGCTGCCCGACATCGAACCGGACGTCAGCGACAACCACATCTCCAAGGGCCGCGCGCAAGTACGCATGTACCGCGACCCGTTGGCCACCGCCCGCGAGTGGCGCGAGCGGGCCGCCGCGAACAACTGGTCCATCCGGGACCTGGTCATCGAGACCGGCAACCGGCAGGCCTTCATCGGCTCCCCGTCCACGGTCGCGAAGACCATCAACGACTTCGTGCAGGCCGACGCCAGCGACGGCTTCATCCTCGTCCCGCACATCACCCCGACCGGACTCGACCCCTTCGCCGACAAGGTCGTCCCGCTCCTCCAGGAACAAGGCGTCTTCCGCACCGAGTACGAAGGACCCACCCTCCGCGACCACCTCGGCCTCGCCCACCCCGACGAGGTACGCGAGGAACGGGCGGCGTCGTGAAGTTCCTCGCGATCACGCTCATCGTCCACCGGCCCGACCCGGTCACGGGCATCCAGAAGCCGACCCACGAGCGTTTCCGCGAGGTCCTCGAAAACGCCGTACTGGCCGAGGAGTTGGGCCTGGACGGCTTCGGTGTGGGGGAGCGGCACGAACGGCCCTTCATCTCCTCCTCGCCGACCGTCGTCCTCAGCCACGTCGCCGCCCTCACCCGCCGTATCCGGCTCTTCACGGCGGTCACCACACTGAGCCTCCTCGACCCGGTGCGGGCCTACGAGGACTACGCCACACTGGACCATCTCTCCGGCGGACGCCTCGACCTGATCATCGGAAAGGGCAACGGCACGGCCCAGCGCGAGCTGTTCCACGTCACGCCCGAGGACCAGTGGGAGCGCAACGCCGAGAGCTACGAGGTGTTCCGGCAGCTCTGGCGGCAGGACAAGGTGACGGCGAAGACCAGGTTCCGCCCGGAGCTGAAGGACGCGGAGGTGTGGCCGCGCCCCTACCAGCAGCCGATCCGGGTCTGGCACGGCAGCGCGACGAGCAAGGAGAGCGTCGACCTGGCGGCTCGCTACGGCGACCCGCTGTTCTCAGCGAACGTCACCAACCCCATAGAGCCCTATGCCGAGTTGATCCGCCACTACCGGGAGCGCTGGGAGCACTACGGCCACGATCCGGCGGACATCGCGGTAGGCGCGGGCACGGCCGGCCTCTATGTCGCTCCCACGACCCAGGAGGCGCTGGCCGTCTACCGCCCGATCTTCGAGAGCAACCTCGCATTCCAGAAGCAGGTCGGCCTGCCCGTCGTCTTCGAGACCCTGGAGGACTTCGTCGAGCGCAGCTCCGCGCTGATCGGCAGCCCGCAGCAGGTCATCGACAAGGTGCACCGCTACCACGAACAGTTCGGGCACACCCTGCTCCATCTGCACGCGGACGCAGGTGGCTTGACGGACCGTCAGCACCGTGACTCGCTGGAGCTGTTCGGGTCGGCGGTGGCTCCCGTGCTGCGCAAGGCCATCCCGGACCCGCCCTTCGACTGGGGCCCGGTATTGCCGGATGCGTCCACGACTGAGGAGCCCGCACATGCCTGACATCCCGCTCGGCGTCCTCGACCTGGTCCCGATCTCCTCGGGCTCCAGCGCACCCGAGGCCCTGCGCAACTCCATCGAACTCGCGCGCAGGGCCGAGGAGTTCGGATACGCCCGCTACTGGTTCGCCGAACACCACCTCAACCCCGGGGTCGCGGGCACGTCCCCCGCGGTGGTCCTGGCGCTCACGGCGTCCGCGACCTCCACCATCCGGCTCGGCTCCGGAGCCGTACAACTCGGCCACCGCACCGCGCTGTCCACGGTCGAGGAGTTCGGCCTGCTCGACGCGCTGCACCCGGGCCGCTTCGACCTGGGCCTGGGCCGCTCGGGCGGCCGACCGTCGCCCCCGCTGCCGTCGGCCACCCCGGTCGTCGACGGCCGGGCCCCCAACGGCCTGCGCATCCCGCCCCGTTTCTCCTTCGAACGGCTCCTCGGCTCACCCAGGATCGCCCTCCAGCGCAAGCTGCTCCTGCTGCCCAAGGCCGAGTCCCAGGAGTACGGCGAGCAGATCGACGACGTCCTCGCGCTGCTGGCCGGCACGTACCGTTCCCCGGAGGGCGTCGAGGCCCACGTCGTACCGGGCGAGGGCGCCGACCTGGAGCTGTGGATCCTGGGCAGCAGCGGAGGAACCAGCGCCGAGGTCGCGGGTCGCAACGGTCTCCGTTTCGCGGCGAATTACCACGTCAGCCCTGCCAGCGTCCTTGAGGCGGCGGACGGTTACCGCGCCGCGTTCCAGCCCTCCGACGTCCTCGACAAGCCGTACGTCAGCGTCTCCGCCGACGTCGTCGTCGCCGAGGACGACGAGACCGCCCGCGAACTCGCCACCGGCTACGGACTGTGGGTGCGCTCCATCCGCACGGCGGAGGGCGCCATCAAGTTCCCGACCCCTGACGAGGCCCGCGCCCACGTCTGGACCGACGAGGACCGCGAACTGGTCCAGGACCGCATCGACACCCAGTTCGTCGGCTCACCCGCCCGGGTCGCCGACCAACTGGAACAACTCCAAGAGGCGGTCGGCGCCGACGAGTTGCTCATCACCACCATTACCCACGCCCACACGGACCGGGTGCGCTCCTACGAACTCCTCGCAGAAGAATGGCGCCGCCGGGGTCACTCCTCCCAGTCGAGCTGATGCTCCGGGGTCCCCACGGAACGCCCGTACGCGACCGCTTCGGCGCGGCCGGCCTCATCGCCGCGCCGATAGCGGAACACCTTTCCCGCGAAGACGACGACCCGCTCATCGCCGACGGTGAAGTCGGCGTACCAGCCGTTGGCCCGCTCCAAAGTGGCGGCGAGCGCGTTCGCGATCGGACCCGAGGCGCTGTCGTCGTCGGTCTCCCACTCGATGAACGTCCACGCGTCGGGCTGCCCGGCCGTCGCGCTCGCCGAGTTGTCGACCCGCTCGATCTTCCGGATACGCAGCCCGTGCGGCGCGAACACGGCACCGGGGCGCAGGCTCTCGCCGAGAACGTAACCCGTGATCATGACCCATCTCCTTCTCAACTCCGTATGGCTCTCTGCCATGATCGATGCCATGGACGTCCGTATCGAACCCGCCGATGTCATCGACCTCCACCAGGTCCTGGAGGACCACGCACGCTACTGGGGAGAGCGTGACCTTCGCGCGCTGCATCTGACCGCGCTGGTGCAGGAGTTCGGGTCCACGTGTCTGGTCGCCCGGGCCGACGACGGCATCCGTGGGTACCTCTTCGGGTTCGTCACTCCCGATCACACCGGCTACGTGCACCTGATCGCGACCCGGGACGACGCACGCGGCACAGGTCTGGGGCGCGACCTGTACACGGCGTTCATCGAGGCCGCCGGACGGCAGGGTGCCGTCCGCCTCAAGGCCATCACCTCGGTCACCAACGAGGGTTCGGTCGCCTTCCATCGCACCCTCGGTTTCGACGCGAGTCTGGTCGAGGACTACGACGGGCCGGGCCGACCCCGCGTCGTCTTCACCCGCGAACTGCCGCCCGGCTAGCGCGGGCGCACAGGTCCAGCAGACGCCGTCCGCCCTCCTCGGCGAACCACTCCGCGTGGCCCACGTAATACTCGTACGCCAGCCGGGTGTTCTCCGCCGACCGCGTCACACCGTGGAAGTAGCCCAGCTCGGAGAGCGCGAACTCGGCGTGGACCAAGGGGAGTAGTGCGGGGAGTGCCTGAGACTCCGCTGGACTGAGCGGACGCATGGACCGGTAGCCGGACGGCGATCACCGCTCCGCGAGCGGGCGCGGGACCTGGCCGAGCGGCACCTGCCCGGATCGCGACACGCCGATCTGACCGGTGACTTCTCCGACCACGAGGCGCCGTACCGCTTCGCCGCGCCGTCCCCCGAGGCCCTCGCCGCCGTGCTGGCCCGGCTGGGTGTGGGGGAGGGAACCGAGGTCGTCACGTACGACAGCGGCGGCGGCATCTGGGCGGCCCGCCTGTGGTGGATGCTCCGGGCGATCGGCGTACCGGTGACGGTCCTGGACGGCGGTCTCGAAACGTGGGAGGCGGCCGGGCGTCCGCTCGCCTCCGGCGACGACACCGCGCCGGTCGGGGACGTTCGTCCCGTGACACCCGTCGTACGACCGGATCTGTGGTCTGTGGTCCGGGATCGAGGACGTGGCGGCAGTCAGCCGCGGCGAGCGGCCCGGCACCCTGGTCTGCGCGCTGCCGTCCGGCGGCTACGACGGCTCCGTGCCGACCCGCTACAGCCGCCGCGGACACATCCCCGGCAGCCGCAGCCTCCCGGGACGGGGACTTCTCGACGAGGCCGGACGCGTCCTGCCGACCGAGGAACTCACTGCCAGGATCGGAGCCGTCCTCGACACCGACGACTCACCGGTCGTCCTGTACTGCGGCGGCGGGATCTCGGCGGCGGGCGCCGCACTCGCGCTCACCCTGCTCGGCCGTACGGACGTCTCCGTCTACGACGGCTCACTGGAGGAGTGGTCCAAGGACCCTGCCCGGCCACTGGAGTTGGGGTCCTAGAACGGTTAGGCGGCCGAACATGGTGGCGTGGCCGAGGAAACGTCTCCCTCCCCCGAAGGTGACGTTTCCTCGGCCGCTTCCCCCGGCGCCGGACCGTGGTCCGTCCGTCCGCGTGCGGCTGTACTCATGCTGTTACCAGCACATCACCGCGGTGTCCCCCGACCCCCACGTGGAGTACAGGCGCACACGGACGAAGTAGCGGCGGCCCTTGACGAGCCTGACCTTGAGCGTTGCGTTGTGCGGGGTGCCCCCGTCGTCCTGGCCGGCGAGGAAGCGTGGTTCGCCGTCCCGTTCCTCGAAGACCACGACGACCGCGTCGCTGTCCCCGAAGGTGCCGAGGGCGTACTCGCGCGTCTGGGTCGGCTCGATCGCGAAGTCGGCCTGCTCGCCCGGCCCCAGTCGCAGCGGCGCCGAACGGAACGGCACCAGCTCGGCCGGCCGGGGAGGGCCGACGGGCGGGTACCAGCGGAGCACGAACTCCTTGTCCGAGGAGGAGAGTCCGCCGTGCGGGTGCAGACCCGTGCGGTACTCCTCCGGCTCCAGGACCAGGCCGGACGTGAACGGGTACTCCATGATCGACTGCGGGTCCCAGACGGAGCCGTTGACCTCGTCCGGGTCCAGCTTGCGCAGGATGTTGAACCGTGTGCGGTCCCGGCTCCAGAAGTTCGGAGGGCCCGCCAGCTCGGCGTACACGGCCTCGTCGTCCCAGTGGATCCCGGCGAACGGGCTCTGGTGCTCGTGCAGCATGCCCAGGGCGTGCCCGATCTCGTGCAGGGCCGTGCCGCGCTGTCCGGGCGCGGTCAGGTCCCAGCCGAAGTTCATCGTGCGGTCGCCCAGACCGACTGTGAGCGCGTCGCGCCCCACCGCCGACCAGGAGCCGTCACCGGCCTGGAACCCGATGCGCAGCTCCGCCTCCGAACGGTCGCTCACCTCGGCGAAGTCGACACCGATGCCGAGCCCCTGCCACTCACGGAAGCACTCGCGTACGACGTCCTGCTGCTCCTTGGCGCCGGCCCACGGCACCCGCTGCAGCTCGCCGGTCCCGGGCACCGGGATGACGGACGTGTCGGCGGCGGCGGAGTTGTCGACGTCGAAGAAGTAGTAGTGCAGGACCGTGCCGTTGACCCACATCCGGCTTCCGCCGACGAGCGCACCGCGCCGCTCCGCGGCCAGTCCCGGTCCGAACTCCGGGGCCGGCTGCTGCGTGAGGGAGCAGTAGCGAGCGGTCATGCGACCAGAGTGCCGGTGACGGTACCCGGGCGCCTGAGTCGAGGGCTACTCAAGTCACCCTGTATCAGGCGTGAGTAGCCCGACTCATATCTGCGTGATGACTTTCGAACAGGACGCGAAGACCCTTGAACTGCCCTGGCCGTTCACCGGCCGGGAGGACGAACTCGAACTGATCCGCAGGTCGTTGACGGCGGGACGGCACGGCATCGTGGTCACCGGCCCGGCCGGCCGCGGCAAGACCCGGCTCGTCACCGAGGCCGTCCGGGGCGGCGACTGCGCCCGGATCACCGGGACGCCCGAGACCCGCGCGCTGCCCTTCGCCGCGTTCGCCCACCTGCTGCCCGAGAGCGTCTCCCTGCACCGAGCGGTCCAACTCCTGTCCGGCACCCGGCTGTTGCTCATCGACGACGCCCACCTCCTCGACGACTCCTCGGCCGCCCTCGTCCACCAGCTCGCCGTCCACGGCCGGACCCGCCTGATCGTCGTGGTGGCCGACGGCGACCCGGTGCCCGGCGCGGTCTCCCGCCTGTGGACAGGCGAACTGCTGCCGCGCCTCGCGCTGGAGCCGCTGCCCCGCGAGGAGATCGCCCAGCTGCTCGCGGCGGGCGCCGGCGGCCCGCTGGAGCCCCTCACCGTGAAGCGCCTCCACCGCCTCTGCCAAGGCGATCTCCGTCTGCTGCGCGACCTGTTCGGCGCGGTGCGCGAGCGCGGGCTGCTGACTCGTGCCACGGACACCGACGAGTGGGCCTGGCGCGGCCCGGTGCCGGTCACCGCGACGGTCCGCGAACGCACCGCGCAGGTCCTCGCCCGGGCCGACCTCGACGAGCGCGAGAGCCTCGAACGCCTCGCCTTCGCCGAGCCGTTGGCGTCCGCCCTGGACGACTTCGACCTCGACATCCTCGAACGCCTGGAGGCCGAGGACCTGATCCGCGTCGACGACCGGGGCGCCGTCCGCCTCACCCACCCCCTGCACGGCCCCGCGCTGCGCGCCGCCGCCGGCCGGCTCCGCGCCCGCCGCCTGGCCCGCACCCCCGACCAGTGCGTCCCGGCCCTCGCGGCCGAACGGGCCGAACTCACCGACCGCATCGACCGCACCGACGTACGGCCGCTGCCGACCCCGGTGGGGGAGTGGCTGGTGGCCGAGGGCGCACAGGTACCGGCCGGGTACGCGGCCGTACGCGCCCGGTTCGCCAGGCTGCGCGGCGAACTGCGCGAGGCCGCGGCCTGGGCGCGGGAAGGACTGCGGGAGACCCCTGCGGATCGCGCCTGCGAGGCCGAACTCGCCCTGGCCGCCGCCCAGTCGGGCGATGTGCCGGACACCGACCAGACCCTCGCCCACCGCCCCGCGACCGGCTGGCTGGCGGCGGCCCGGGGCGATGTGGAGACGGCCCGCGAGACCGTGGCCGAGGCGGTGGCGCCGGACCGGCGCGGGGACGCCGCCGAGGACGGCAGGCCCGCCGCGTACGCCCTCTACGACGCCGTACGCCTCGGCGCTCCCGAACGCGTCGCCGGCCGGCTCGCCCGGCTGCCCGGCGACGGACCGGCCGTGCTCGCCCGGCACGCCGAGGCGCTGGTCGACGGCGACGGGCCCGCGCTGGACCGGGTCGCGGGGGAGCTGGAGCAGCGCGGGTTCCTGCTGTTCGCGGCCGAGGCGCACGCACAGGCCGTCCGGGCGCACCGCGATCCGCGCGCCGCCCGCATGTCCCGCACCCGAGCGGTCGCGCTGGCTCGACGCTGCCAGGGCGCCCGCACCCCGGCACTGTCCGGCCTGGTGCTCGGCGAACTCACCGCCCGCCAGCGCCAGATCGTCACCCTCGCCGCAGCGGGCCTCAGCAACCGCCAGATCGCCGAACGCCTCACCCTCTCGGTCCGCACCGTCGGCAACCACCTCTACAGCGCCTACGCCCGCCTCGGCGCGAGCGACCGCGGCGCGCTGCCGTGGTTGGTGGAGTTGCCGGCGGGGCAGTCGGCGTGACCGGTGGCCCGCCGCCGGTTCGGCCGGTGAGGGTGCTCCGAATGGGGTGAGCGTCCGGCTTGTGGGCTGGTGGATGGTGGTGCCCGGGGTGTGGTGCAGGGGGTCTGCCGGTTGGCGCGAGGGGGTGGGGGCGCTGCCGTGGTTGGTGGAGTTGCCGGCGGGGGAGTCGGCGTGACCGGTGGCCCGCCGTCGGTTCGGCCGGTGAGGCTGTTCCGAAGAGGGTGAGCGTCCGGCTTGTGGGCTGGTGGGCGGCGGTGCCCGGGGGTGGCCGCGGTGTGGCGCAGGGGCTTTGCCAGTCGGCGCGATCGGCCGGGGCGCAGTCGGCGTGACCCGGTGCGCCCCCGGGGCGGCCGGTCAGGCCGCTCCGAACGCCGTGAACGCCCAGCCCGTTGCCTGGTGCATCGCGTCGCCCGGCAGCGCGGCCCGGGCGTCGCGCAGGGCCTCCGCCAGGGACAGGCCCGCGCCGAGGCCCTTGTGGAGGGCGAGCATCAGCGGGACCACGGCGGCGTCGCTGACGGGGGCGCTGCTCGCCACCACTCCCGCCGTGCCCAGCGGGAGCAACGCCGTTACCAGGCCGAGGAGTTCGTCCGCGCCCACCGGGGCGAGGCGGGCCGTGTCGCAGCTGGAGAGGATGATCCGGTACGGGCTGCGGGCGAGGCGTTCGAAGTCGTGGACGATGAGCGGGCCGTCGGCCATGCGAAGGGCCGAGAACAGGGGGCTGTCCGCGCGGAACGTGCCGTGCGCGGCGATATGGGCCAACGTCGCGCCGTCCAACTCGGCCAGCACCCGGGGGACTTCGGCGTCGTCGTGCTCCAGGACCGTGGGCCTGCCGTAATGGTCGGCCAGGGCCGGGACCTCGGCGCCGTCGGTCGCGAGGCCGGGCCCGCGCACCAGAACGTGCCGTCCGCCGGGCGGTGGCCCGGTGTCCAGCGCGCGCAGCCAACTACCCGCCGACGGCGACACACTGAGCACCCGCTCGCGCAGCGAGGGCAGCAACGCCCAGGGAACGCGGTGGAGTCGGCCCGGCGGGACCACCACCACCGGCCCGGAGCCAAGGTGTTGGGCCGCCTCGCCCAGGAGGAGTTCCTCCAGCCGTCGGCCCGCCGCCTCCACGACCGGGAGCCTGGCCTCCGCCCCGGGGTGCGCCAGTCGCCGCAGCCCCGCCTGCACGTGTTCCGCCTCGGCCATCGCCTCGGCAAGCAGCCCCGCCTCGAACCGCCGGACCCGCCCCTGGCCGCAGAGCAGGGCGTGCACCCGCCCGTCGACCACGGCGAGTTCCACCAGCCGTCCCTCACCGAGCCGCGCCAGCAGCCGAGTCGGGTCGAAGCGTTCGCCCTCGCCGGGGGCGTCGCCGCGCATGTGGAGGGTGCGGGAGCGGATCTCCCCTTCCAGGCGCCGCTGTTCGCGCTCCAGGGCCTGTACCGGGTGGCCCTCCATGCGGGCCTCCTCCGCGCGGGCGGCGATCTCACGGAACGCCGTCAGACCGCTGAGCAGGACGGGGTCGGCGGGCGGCCGGGCGGGCGGGGTGGACAGCGCGGTCGCCCGCCAGCGCTCGCTCCACGCCAACAGCCGTCGCGGGCCACCGGAGTCGAGGCTCGCCCGCTGTGCGAGGGCCGCCAGCTCAGCGCCCTGGGCGGTCGCCCGGGCCCGCAACTCCGAGGCGCCCAGGGTCGTACGGTGGTCGTCCAGGACGTCGAGTCCGCGTCGGCAGGCTTCCAGGACCCCGCGTCCCGAACCGGCGGCCTCGGCGCGCAGTGCCTGCGCCGCCCAGCCGGTCATCCGGGCCAGCGGCGGTCCGGCGCGTCTGCTGCGGGCGGCGACCGCCAAGTGCCGTTCCGCGTCCGCCGTCCAGCCCAGCGCCAGCGCGATCCGGCCCGCGAGCAGCGCGGCCTCCGGCGCGGACGGGGAGCCGAACGCGGCCAGCCGACCGGCCACCGCGGCGGCGTCCGCGACCAGCCGGCCCGAGGCCCGACCGGCCGCCAACCTCGCCTCGATCAGCACCAGTTGGGCATGCGTCTGCCACCAGGTGCGGCGCTGCGCGGCGAACAGCCGTACCGCGACGGCCGCGCGCGCGATGGCCGTGGCCGGATCGTCCGCGAGCCGCGCCGCCCGGGCGGCCACGAGCAGCAGCTCCGCCTTGCGGGTGGACTGCCCGCCGATGCCGTCCAGCAGCCCGACCGCCGTGTCCGCCTGGGCCAGTGCCTCGGCGGCCAGGCCCGCGCTCAGCAGCACCTCGCAGCGGCGGATGGTGAGCATGAAGGTGGGGGTGGTGAGTTTGGCGTACATCTCCTCTGCCTCGTCGAGGAGTTGGAGCGCCACCGGGATGTCGCCCGACCGGAACGCGGCCAGACCCCGGCTCTCCACCGCGTCGGCCTTGTCGTGCTCCTGGCCGGTGGTCTCCCACAGCCGCTCGGCCGCGGTGAAGTCGGCGTCGGCCCGGTCCACCGCGCCGAGCGCGAGATGCACGGTCGCGCGCAGGGTCAGTGCCCGCGCCGTCCAGATCACGTCCTCCGTCTGCCGCAGCACGGGTATCGCCCGCCGTACGTCGTCCAGCGCCTCCTTGTGCCGGCCCAGCACCCACCAGACGTAGGCCCGGCGGAACAGGACGCGCGCCCGGGTCTGTCCGCCACCGCGAGCGATGCCCCGCTCGAAGGCCGCCAGGCCCTGCCGGGTGCGGCCCGCGTGCACCAGCGCCACCCCGAGCGTGCCGAGGACGTCCGCCTCCCGCTCCGCCGACTCCGCGCGCGCCGCCAGGTCGCGGGCGCGCCGCAGGTGCTTGAGGGCGAGTCGGAGATCGCCGAAGTCCCGCTGCCAGATACCGATCACATGGTGGGCCACGGAGGCCTGGAACGGCGTCGGATCGCCGTCGAGGACCTCCCGCGCACCGGCCAGCGCCTCGCTCGGAGCCGCGAACACCATCGGCAGCAGTTCGAGAACCGGGTCGCCATCCGCTGTCACTCCTCGGATGGTAGTGGCCCCCGGTGCACACCACACGCGTTTGGCGCTGTATCAAGTAACGGCCCGCGGGCTCTGACTGACGACCGCCGCCGCAGTGGAGGGACACGCCATGGCACCACAGCGATTCCACGAGCAGTTCGACCAGATCCAGCGCTCGATGCCCGACATCCCCCTCGCGATGGGGCCCGACGACTCCGCCGAGTTCTTCTACGAGAAGGGCGTCGTGCTCGCCCGCGACGGCGAGGAGGCCCGCCTCGTCGAGGACACCGTACGCACCCACTTCACCGCGGCCACCGGCCTCACCGCCGACTCCGTCCGCCGGGCCGGACCCGAGACCAACCGGTCCGGGATCACCCGCATCCAGGTCGGCGACCCCGGCCACGGCGACCGGCGCGGCGACCGCGCGGTTGCCAACGCGCTGCGCGCCCTGCGCGAACCGGAGGGCCGCGCGGGCCGCCGGCTCGTCAGCCGCAACCATGTCGTGTCGATCGCCGTGAACGCCTGTCCCGGCGACGAACCCGTGCCCGCTCCGCTCACCCAGGGCGCCAACCCCGCACCCGTGGAAGCCGGTTACGACGCGGACACCGCCGTCGACGTCCTCGTCATCGACACCGGGCTCATGCACGACTACCGGTCCTACCCGCTGCTCGCCCACGTCCAGGGCGACCCGCAGATCAGGGAGACCGACGCGGCGGGAGTGCTCCAACAGTACGTAGGACACGGCACGTTCATCGCCGGGCTCGTCGCGGCCGTCTCGCCCAACACCGAGGTGACCGTCCGCAACACCCTCAACGACGCGGGCGCCATCCTCGAATCCGACTTCGGCGAGGCGCTGTTCGCCGCCGTCGACCAGAACGGCTGGCCCGACGTCATCAGCCTCTCCGCCGGCACCAGCAACGGCCGCACCGACGGACTCCTCGGCGTCGAGGGCTTCATGCAGGCGCTGCGCGCCCAGCGCACCCTGCTCGTCGCCGCGGCCGGCAACAACGCCAGCGCCACCCCCTTCTGGCCCGCCGCCTACGCCGACCTGCCCGACTACCAGGACGTCGTCCTCTCGGTCGGCGCCCTGCGCGGCGACGGCGAGTACGGCGCCTGCTTCAGCAACCACGGCGCCTGGGTCAAGGCCTACGCCCCCGGCGAGCGGCTCGTCGGCCCCCTCACCGGCTTCGACGCACCCACGCCGTACACCTACCAGCACAGCACCTACGACGCCTGCCGGTTCGGCTTCACCTACTCCTGCACCTGTCAGTACCCCAGCCACACCGGGGTGTTGAGCCAGCAGGGCGACAACTCGACCGGAAAGCCCGACCAGGTGATGTTCGAGGGGTTCGCGCACTGGAGCGGGACCTCGTTCGCCACCCCCGTCGCCGCAGGGCTGGTCGCCGCCTACATGACCGCGAACAAGGAGAGCGACGCACGCGCCGCCCGTACCCAACTCCTCGCTGCCAACACCGAGTACGCCGAAGTACGCGGGGCGCATGTACCGGCGCTGCGCCCGCCCACCTGGCGCCCGGTCCCCGTCGTGCCGCTCTCCGCTCCGGCATGAGGGCCGGAACCATCCCCTCCACGGCGTACGATGACATGCCGTACACGAGGGGTGGCACCGTGGACCGTGCAGAAGTCGGCGCGCTCGTCCGGTCGGCAGTCGACGGCGACGCGGCGGCCTGGAAGGCGCTCGTGGAGGGGCTCAGCCCACTGGTCTGGTCAGTGGTGCGCGCCCATCGGCTCTCCGACGCCGACGCCGGCGAGGTGTACCAGACCGTGTGGTTCCGCTTCGCCCAGCACCTGGGCCGGATCCGGGACCCCGACAAGGCGGGCTCCTGGCTGGCGAGCACCGCGCGCAACGAGTGCCTGAAGGTGATCAAGGGACTGCGGCGGCTCATGCCCACGGACGATCCCCAACTCCTCGACCGCGTCAGCGAGGAGCGCACCCCCGAGCAGTCGGTCCTCGACTCGGAGGAGGCGGCCACCGAGGCCGAGCGCATCCGCAGGCTGTGGCAGGAGTTCGCCGGACTGGGCGAACGGTGCAGGCAGTTGCTGCGGGTCCTGATGGCCTCGCCGCCACCCAGCTATCAGGAGGTGTCCGCCGGTCTGGGCATCGCCGTGGGCAGCATCGGACCCATGCGCCAGCGCTGTCTGCGCCGGCTGCGAGCCCGACTGGACGCCGGGGAGGCGCTGTGAACGGCATGTACGGCGACGGTCCCGGCGCGTTCGACGCCTTCGGCCAGGACCCCCTCGACGACGAGGAGTTCGACGACCAGCAGGGCGAACAGGGCGGCGACGGCTCGGAGTTCGACGACGCCCTCCTGGAGGAGGAGCTGCGCCAGGCGGCCGCCATCCTGGATCCGGTCCCCGCCGAACTGCGCCAAGTCGCCATGGATGCCTACGCGTTGTACGACATGGACGCCCGGCTCGCGGAGCTGACCTTCGACTCCCTGGTGGACGCCATCCCGGTCAGGGGAGCCCTGGACGTACCCCGCATGCTGACCTTCACGGCGGGCGAACTCAGCGTCGACGTGGAAGTCACGAGCGAGGGCCTGATGGGCCAGGTGATGCCGCCCCAGTCGGCCGGCATCGAGGTCCTGAACGGCCCGCAGGCCCTGCGCCCCACCACGCTCACGGCCGACTCGATGGGCCGTTTCACCAGCGACGTGACCCCGGCCGGCCCGTTCGCGCTACGGCTGCGGACCGGCGGGGAGGTGGTCGTCACGGAGTGGCTGCGGGCGTGACCGACGGTGCGCGAGGAAGGAGAGCGGGACACCCCTTCCTCGCGCATCAGGGCCCAGCGCCCTACCAGGTCACCGGCAGCGTCTGCGGTCCCCGGATCATCGTCTTCCGGCGCCAGACGATCTCCTCGGCGGGGACGGCCAGTTGGAGCCCGGGCAGCCGGTCCAGCAGGGTGTCGACGAGGAGTTCGGTCTGTAGCCGGGCCAGCACGGCGCCGGTGCAGTAGTGCGGGCCGTTGCCCAGGGCCAGATGCGGGTTGGGATCGCGGTCGACGTCGATGCGGTCCGGGTCCGGGAAGACGGCCGGGTCGCGGTTGGCGGCGAGGTAGGAGACGTAGACCGGGTCCCCCGCGCTGATCCGGTGGCCGTGCAGCTCGACGTCCTCCAGGGCGATCCGGGCCAGCCCGACGGAGGAGCGGTGCGGGATGTACCGCAGGAGTTCGTCCAACGCGGCCTCCCTGCACTCCGGTTGACCCCGCAGGCGCTCCAGCAGCTCGGGGCGGGTGAGCATCAGGTACAGCATCTGGCCGCAGTTGTGGGTGACCGCCTCCCCGCCGATCTGCAACGGGCCCGCGAGGCCCACCGCCTCCGGCTCGCTGATGTCGCCCCGGGCCACGGCGGTGCCCAGCAGTGAGTACACATCGGTGCCGTCGCTGTCGGCGCGGGCACGGATGGTGTCGGTGATCCACGCGTACATGCCGTTCTTGGCGCGGTCGGCGGCCTCGGCACCACCGGACGTGGAGATGATCTGCCGGGTCCAGGAGTGCACCTGCTCCCGGTCCTCCTCGGGCACGCCCATGACCTCGCTGACCACAGCGAGCGGGAAGGGCTCCAGGACCCGCTCGATCAGATCCGCCGGCGGCCCGTCCGCCACGACCCCGTCGACCAGCGAGTCCAGCAGCGCCTGCGCCCGGGGCCGCAGCCGTTTCATCGCGCCGACCGTGAATGCGCCCGCGACCGGCTTGCGCAGCCGGTTGTGGTCCGGCTGGTCGGCGAACGCCAGCGACCCCGGACGCGGCTTGAAGTGCGGGGCCATGCGCGTCACTTGACGGGTCGTCACCTCCGCGCGGCCGAATCGCGGATCATTGGTGATCATCTTCACGTCGTCGTAGCGGGTGGCCAGCCACGCCCAGCCCTCACCGTGCGGCAGCCGGATCCGGTTCAGCGGGCCCTCGCGCATCAGCTCCGCGAGGACCGGGTCGAAGTCGGTCCCCGTCAGCTCGATCGGGGGCCAGTCGCGCACGGGCGGCTGCGGGGCCTGGCTGGTCAGCGTGGTGGTCTCCTCGGTCATGCGTCCACCCTCGTACGCCCCCGCCCGCCTGTCTTGCGGGAGTGCTCCAGCCGGAGGTCAGCCCGACACGGAGGCCACGAGCGCCGCCAGCGCGGAAGCGAGCCGGGCGACCGAGAGACCGTCGGGCTGGCCCCCGGGCTCCGTCATGTACGTGTCCCGGCGCAGCTCCACCATCAGCGCTCCTACGGCCGGCTCCTTGCCGTAGAACTCCAGCGGTACGTAGGTCCCGATGAAGGGGCTGTTGACGCCGATCCCCCCGCACCCCGCGAAGGCCTCGCGCGCCGCCGCCAGCAGGGTGGGCGGGGTGTGGAAGGCGTCCGTGCCCAGGCAGACGGGCGGCCGGGGGCCGGTGCCGTGGAGCTCGTAGGGGAGCGGGGCGGTCGGATAGGAGTGCAGGTCGACGACGACGGCCCGGCCGGTCGCGGCCAGCCGGTCGGCGACGGCCTCCGCCATGGCCCGGGCGTACGGGCGGAAGTAGCGGTCGATCAACGGCTCGGGGTCGTGCTCTGCGGGCCGTAGCTCGGCGCGGTGCGTGGTGCGGGTGTAGACCGCGCCCATGCCCACGGCGAGCATCTCCTCCCGCTCGTCCGGGAACCGCTCCGGATCGACGACCAGCCGCGACAGCCGGTTCACGAACCGCCACGGGCGGAACGCACACGCGCGCGCCGCCTCCTCGGCGATCCGGGCCGTGTGGCTGTCCGTGATGTGGTCCAGCTCGCGCGCCAGTGCCTGGTCGTCCAGCACGATGTCCGCGCGGACCTCGTCCGGTATCTCCCGCGCGGAATGCGGCACATGAAGGATCACGGGCGAGTCGGCGGCGCCGGGCAGCAGCTCGAAGGACGGCGCGGAGGAAGACGCCGAGGACGGCGCGGAGAGGGACACGGGCGGCTCCCGGAGGCGTTGTCAGTGGCGTGGTGCAGGATCAAGGTATCGGCAGCGACGATCACGAACCGGGGGAGCACCGCCATGCCCGTCAGCAACCAGCAGATCACCGAGCACGCGTTCCTGCGCGCGCTGTACCGGGACGACTACTACCCCGACCCCGTGGTGGACCTCGGCAAGGCGATCCTGCTGCGCCTGTGCGAGCGCATCGAGACCGAGCGGCCCGCCGACCTGCGCGCGCTGTACGTGCTGACCGAGGTCGCCACCGAGGAGTTCAACGCGCTGCAGGACGACTTCGAGGCGGCCGGCAGTGAGATCGAGACCGTGGCGCGCGAGGAGATAGCCGAGGACTTCTGGTTCGTGGCCAAGGCGTACGGCTTCGCGGACGCGGACGTGGAGGAGCTGATCGCCGTACGGGACTGGTGACCGGTGGGCTGTCGCGCTGTCGCGTGGGAACGCAGCCGCCCCGGCCGGGACGAACCCGGCCGGGGCGGAGTGGCACGGAGAGCTTGCGTCAGCTCAGGGAGGCCAGCGCCTCGTTCCACGTCGTCGACGGGCGCATCACCTTCGCGGCCTTGGCCGGGTCGGGCTGGTAGTAGCCGCCGATGTCCGCCGGGTGGCCCTGGACCGCGAGGAGTTCCTCGATGATCGTCTGCTCGGCGCCCGCGAGCGTCTCGGCGAGGGAGGCGAAGGCCTTCGCGAGGTCCGCGTCCTCGGTCTGCGCGGCCAGCTCCTGCGCCCAGTACAGGGAAAGGAAGAAGTGGCTGCCGCGGTTGTCGATGCCGCCGACGCGACGGGTCGGCGACTTGTCCTCGTTGAGGAAGGTCGCCGTCGCCCGGTCGAGGGTGTCGGCGAGGACCTTGGCGCGGGTGTTTCCGGTGAACGTCGCGTACTGCTCCAGGGAGGGGACCAGCGCGAAGAACTCACCGAGCGAGTCCCAGCGCAGGTAGTCCTCCTTGACCAGCTGCTGCACGTGCTTCGGCGCGGAGCCGCCGGCGCCCGTCTCGAAGAGGCCGCCGCCCGCCATCAGCGGGACGACCGACAGCATCTTGGCGCTGGTGCCCAGCTCCAGGATGGGGAAGAGGTCGGTCAGGTAGTCGCGCAGCACGTTGCCGGTCACCGAGATGGTGTCCTCGCCGCGGCGGATGCGCTCCACCGACAGCTTGGTGGCCTCGACCGGGGCGAGGACACGGATGTCCAGACCCTCGGTGTCGTGCTCCGGCAGGTACGCCTCGACCTTCCTGATCAGCTGGGCGTCGTGCGCGCGGGTCTCGTCCAGCCAGAACACCGCCGGGCTGCCGGTGGCACGCGCACGCGTGACGGCCAGCTTCACCCAGTCCTTGATCGGAGCGTCCTTGGTCTGGCAGGCGCGGAAGATGTCGCCCTCGGCGACCGGCTGCTCCAGGACGACATTGCCGGCCTGGTCGACGAGGCGGACCGTACCCGCGGCCTGGACCTCGAAGGTCTTGTCGTGGGAGCCGTACTCCTCGGCCTTCTGCGCCATCAGACCGACGTTGGGCACCGAGCCCATGGTCGACGGGTCGTAGGCGCCGTGGGCGCGGCAGTCGTCGAGGACGGCCTGGTAGACGCCGGAGTAGGAGGAGTCCGGGAGCACCGCGAGGGTGTCGGCCTCCGCGCCGTCCGGGCCCCACATGTGGCCGGAGGTGCGGATCATGGCCGGCATCGAGGCGTCGACGATGACGTCGGACGGCACGTGCAGGTTGGTGATGCCCTTGTCGGAGTCGACCATCGCGAGCGCGGGGCCCTCGGCGATCTCCGCGTCGAAGGAGGCCTTGATCGCGTCGCCCTCGGGCAGCGCGGCGAGGCCCTTGAGGATGCCGCCGAGACCGTCGTTCGGGGAGAGACCGGCGGCGGCGAGCGTGGCGCCGTACTGCTCGAAGGTCTTCGGGAAGAAGGCGCGGACCACGTGGCCGAAGATGATCGGGTCGGAGACCTTCATCATCGTGGCCTTGAGGTGCACCGAGAAGAGGATGTCCTCGGCCTTGGCGCGGGCGATCTGCGCGGTGAGGAACTCGCGCAGCTCGGCGACGTGCAGCACGGAGGCGTCGACGACCTCGTCCTTCTGGACGGGTACGGACTCGCGCAGCACGGTGGTGGTGCCGTCCTCGGCGACCAGCTCGATGCGCAGCGCACCGGCCTCGGCGATCGTCGCGGACTTCTCGGTGGAGCGGAAGTCGTTCTCGCCCATGGTCGCGACATTGGTCTTGGAGTCGGCCGACCAGGCGCCCATGCGATGCGGGTGGGTCTTCGCGTAGTTCTTGACCGAGGCGGGGGCGCGCCGGTCGGAGTTGCCCTCGCGCAGGACCGGGTTCACCGCGGAGCCCTTGACCTTGTCGTAGCGGGACTGGATGTCCCGCTCCTCGTCGGTCTTCGGGTCGTCCGGGTAGTTCGGCAGCGCGTAGCCCTGCTCCTGGAGCTCGGCCACGGCGGCCTTGAGCTGCGGGATGGACGCCGAGATGTTCGGCAGCTTGATGATGTTGGCCTCGGGCGTCTTCGCCAGTTCGCCCAGCTCGTGCAGGGCGTCCGGGATGCGCTGGTCCTCGGTCAGGTACTCCGGGAACACGGCGATGATGCGCCCGGCCAGCGAGATGTCCCGCGTGGTCACGGCGACACCCGCCTGCGAGGCGTACGCCTGGACCACCGGCAGGAAGGAATACGTCGCCAGGGCCGGGGCCTCGTCAGTGTGCGTATAGATGATGGTCGAGTCAGTCACCGGTGCTCCGCTCCACGTCTGCAACATTGCTCGACATCAAGATATCTCGTGATGCGGTCCCACTCGACAGCGGTCCGTCCGCACTGCGCGAACACCAGTCCGTCGATCAAGGGCAACCGTTCGCCCGACCTCGTGGTCAGTAACGGGTGGATCACCTTCACCGACCGACGGCCGGAGCTGACCACCCGGCCGCCCGAGCGAAAGCGGACCATGAGAAATCGCACCAGAGTGACGGCCCCGCTGGCCGCCCTGATAGGTACGGCCACGGCACTGACCACGGGTTCCCCGGCCTTCGCGGCCGGACGGGGGAACGACGACGGGACGACCGGAGGGGGCAACGCGGACACGGCGACCGGACGGGGGAAGGGCGCGGAGGGCGGCGAGACCCTCGGCGACCCGGTGTACCCGGGCCTCGGCAACGACGGCTACCGCGTCCACTCCTACGACCTCGACCTCGCCTACGACGCGACGACCAAGCTCGTCGCCGGCACAGTCACGATAGAACTGCGCACCACCGAGGCCCTGACCCGCTTCTCCCTCGACGCCCTCGGCCTCGACATCCACGAGGTCCGCGTCCAGGGCCGCAGCGCCGACTTCGAGCAGGCGGGCGAGAAGCTGCGGATCACGCCCGCCCGGACGCTGCCGGCGAAGGCCCGGGTCACCGTCTGCGTGGAGTACTCCGCCGACCCGAGCCGCGCCGCCGCACCTACCGGCGGCTGGGTCCTCACCCCCGACGGTTTCGCGGTGTGCGGCCAGCCGAACCTGGCTCACACCGTCTTCCCCTGCAACGACCACCCCAGCGACAAGGCCGACTTCACGTTCCGCGTCACCGTCCCGGACGGGCTGCGCGGGGTCGCGAACGGTCAACTGGTGTGCACCGAGCGGCTGGACGGTGACCGGACCGCGTTCAGCTACCGCTCGCGCTCGCCGATGGCGACCGAGCTGGTGCAGATCACGGTCGGCGACTACGTCGTCAAGGAGCGCCGCGGCCCGCACGGCCTGCCGCTGCGGGACATCGTGCCGACCGCCCGCGCCGCCGCCCTGGAACCGGCGCTCGCGCTGACCCCGGGCCTGGTGGACTGGCTGGAGCAGCGGCTGGGGGCGTTCCCGTTCGAGACGTACGGACTGCTGCCCTGCAACTCCGACAGCCCGACCGCCTTCGATTTCACGGGACTCGAGACCCAGACCCTCACCCTGTACAAGCCGAACTTCCTGCTCCAGGTGGAGAGCAAGATCGGCTCGCACATGATGCACGAGCTGGTCCACTCCTGGTTCGGCAACAGCGTCAGCCCCGCCACCTGGGCCGACCTGTGGCTCAACGAGGGCCACGCCGACTTCTACGGACTGCTCTACCGCTACGAGCGCGGCTGGCCCGACTCGCTCGGCCTCACCACGATGGAGGCCCGCATGAAGGACACCTACGCGCGCGGCGACCAGTGGCGCCACGACTCCGGGCCGGTCGCGGCCCCCAACGCGGTCAACCTCTTCGACAACCAGCGCTACCTGGGCGGTGTCCTGGTCCTGTACGCCCTGCGGGAGTTCATCGGCGAGGACACCTTCCACGCCGTGGAGCGCACCTTCCTCGCCCGCTACCGCGACTCCTCGGCGACGACGGAGGACTACATCGCCGTCGCGTCGAGGGTCTCTGGCCAGGACCTGTCCGGTTTCCTTCGGGACTGGCTCTACGGTACGACGACGCCGCGCATGCCCGGTCATCCGGACTGGACGGTGACGCCGGTGAAGCCGTCGCTCGCCGCCCCGCGGCACTACCGCGACAACTCGGCGACGCTCTGAGGGAGTTGACCGGTCGGGGTCGGCCCGGCCGCACTTGACCCGTCAGTCGAGCCGGGCGGAGGACACTTCGCCCGGCTCGTCCTCCCGGACCCGCTGCTGCGGTATGGCGATGGACCCCTGCTGGAGCGCCACGGTCCGCGTCGGCGCCGGGATACGGATGCCTTCCTCCCGATACCGCTTGTGCAGGCGCTTGATGAACTCGTGCTTGATGCGGAACTGGTCGCTGAACTCGCCCACGCCCAGGATCACCGTGAAGCCGATCCGCGAGTCGCCGAACGTGTGGAAGCGGATGGCCGGTTCGTGCTCCGGGATCGCTCCGGTGATGTCGGTCATGACCTCGGCGATGACCTCCATGGTCACCTCCTCGACGTGCTCCAGGTCGCTGTCGTACCCGACGCCCACCTGGACCAGGATCGTCAACTGCTGCTCGGGACGCATGAAGTTGGTCATGTTCGTCTTGGCGAGCTGGCCGTTCGGTATGACGACCAGGTTGTTGGAGAGCGCCCTGACCGTCGTCTGACGCCAGTTGATGTCCTCGACGTAGCCCTCCTCGCCGCTGCTCAGCCGGATGTAGTCGCCGGGCTGCACGGTCTTCGAGGCGAGGATGTGGATCCCGGCGAACAGGTTCGCGAGGGTGTCCTGGAGCGCGAGCGCGACGGCGAGACCACCGACGCCCAGGGCGGTGAGCATGGGCGCTATCGAGATGCCCAGCGTCTGGAGCATCACCAGGAAGCCGATGGCCAGGACCAGTATCCGGGTGATGTTGACGAAGATCGTGGCCGAACCGGCGACACCGGAACGGGAGTTGGTGACCGCCCGGACCAGGCCGGCGATCACGCGGGCCGCCGACACCGTCACGGCGAGGATCACCAGCACCCGGAGCGTCTGGTTGACCTGGTGCTGAACCGTGTGCGTCAACGGCAGCACCGCCCCCGCGACCGCCGCGCCCCCGGCGATCGCCGACCACGGCACCACGGTCCGCAGCGCGTCGACGATCACGTCGTCGCCGCTCCAGCGGGTGCGATCGGCGTGCTTGCCGAGCCAGCGCAGCAGCACGCGCAGCAGGAACGCCGCCAACAGGCCCGAGGCCAGAGCGATTCCGGCCAGCATGAAGTCGTCCAGGGTCGGCGTGCGGTTCATCGGTCACCTCGAATTGCGGGCATTGCCGGTAGTGCGGTCGCGCCGGCCGGGACGGACCCGCACACCGACGCGACCGCTCATCCTGCCGTATCCGTGCCGTGGGTCCGTACCCCCGCATCCCCCGCTGCTGCCCGGTTGTTCCCAACTCCTCAGATATATCTACGAGTTGACTGAAGATCAGAAATGCTTGACGCGGTGTGCGGGACGGCGGCAGGCTGGCGGGCGTTGATCTACGGGAGGGGTGGTATGACGGGTCCGGTACTCGCCGTCGACCAGGGAACATCCGGTACGAAGGCCCTGGTGATCTGTCCCGAACGCGGCGTGATCGGCACCGGGTTCGTCTCGGTGGGGAACCGCCGGCCGGCGGACGGCCTGATCGAGGCCGACCCCGAGGAACTGTACGAGTCGGTGATCGTCGCCGGGCGCCGCGCGCTCGCCGAGGCCGACGAACCCGTGACGGCGCTTGGCCTCGCCAACCAGGGCGAGACCGTGCTCGCCTGGGACCCCGACACCGGTATGCCGCTGACCGACGCGCTCGTGCGGCAGGACCGGCGTGCGGAGAGCGTCTGTGCCGGACTCGCCGAGCACGCCGACGAGTTACGCGTACTGACCGGGCTGCCGCTCGACCCGTACTTCGCCGCCCCCAAGATGGCCTGGATCCGTCGGCACCTCACCCGCGAGGGCATGGTCACCACCAGCGACTCCTGGCTGGTGCACCGCCTCACCGGCACCCATGTCACCGACGCCGCGACGGCCGGCCGTACCCAGCTCCTGGACCTGGACAAGGCCGTCTGGTCGCCGCGCGCCCTCGACCTCTACGGACTCCTGGACGAACGCCTCCCGGGCGTCGTCGACTGCGCCCGACCCATCGGTACGACCACCGCGTTCGGCGCGGAGATCCCCCTCACCGGACTCGTCGTGGACCAGCAGGCGGCCCTGTTCGCCCAGCGCATCACCGCACCCGGCAGCGCCAAGTGCACTTACGGCACAGGGGCGTTCCTGCTCGCGCACACCGGCGGTGCACCCCGGCGCGGAGACTCGGGCCTGGCGAGCTGCGTGGCCTGGCGGCTGGACGGGCGGACGAGTTACTGCCTCGACGGGCAGGTGTACACGGCCGCGTCCGCCGTACGCTGGCTCACCGACCTCGGCGTCATCGCCGGCCCCGCCGACCTCGACCGCGTCGGCGGCACCGTCCCCGACAACGGCGGCGTCACCTTCGTCCCCGCCCTCGCCGGACTCGCCGCCCCCTGGTGGCGCGGCGACCTGCGCGGCTCCCTCACCGGACTCGGCCTCGACACCACGGCCGGACACCTGGTGCACGCCCTGTGCGAGGGCATCGCCGCACAGGTCGTCGAACTCGCCGCGGCCGCCACCACCGACCTCGGCACCCCTCTAGACGTGCTGCGCGTCGACGGCGGCCTCGCCCGCTCCGCCCTGCTCATGCAGACCCAGGCCGACCTGCTGCAATGCCCCGTCGAGGTGTCTGTGCTGCCCGACGCGACCGCCCTCGGCGTGGGCGCGCTGGCCCGACTCGGCGCCGAACCCGGACTGTCCCTCGCCGACGCGCTGCCCGACGCGAAACCCTCCGCCGTCTACGAACCCCGCATCGGCCCCGACCACGCGGCCGAACGCCTCGCCGCCTTCCGGTCCGAGGTCACCGCCCTGCTCGACCGGACCCCCGCATGACCGTCACGGCCAACGACCCCCTGCCGCCCCGGAGTTCCCACAGCAGCAGACCCGACTCGCCGCAGGAGGAGCCCAGTTCGGTGATTCCGTGCTCGCCAGGCAAGTAAAAAGAATAAACGAGGGAGTTGAGGCAAGCGCGAATCAGCCCTGGCCGACGATTCGACCAGGGCTGATGCTTCTTTACAGGGATGTCGGATCGGAGTCGTGAATCAGATGACTCGCAGCCGGACCAGCGCGCCGAGCGTCAACGCGCCCGGAATGATGGGGATCCAGACGGTGATGATCCGGTACGCCAGCACCACCGCCGTGGCCACCGCGACCGGACCGCCCGCCGCGACCAGCGCCACGATCAGCGCGGCCTCCACCGAGCCGATCCCGCCCGGCGTGGGCACCAGTGCGACGGCGACCGTCGCCGCGAGATAGGCGAGCGCCATCTGCGCGGGCGGCACCGGCAGATTCAACGCCTGCCCCACGGCGACCAGTCCGGCCGCCTGAAGCGCGGGGAACGCCAGCGAACCGCCCCACAGCGCCAGCGCCCGGGCCGGCCGGGTGTGCACCGAACGGGCCTCGCTCAGCGCGGTGCGCAGGAACGACAGGACGGCGGTACGCAGCCGCCGTACCAGAACGAGCACCACGACCGCCGCGCACAGCACGGCGCCGAGGATCAGCAGCAGCGGGCCAACCGCCCCCGCGGGAAGGAGAGTTCCCAGGCGCAGGGCGTCAGGGAAGGCGATCAGCAGACCGGTCAGCAGGGTCAGCCGGGCTATCGACTCCGCGAGCAGGAACAGGGCCAGCGCGGCCGACGAACGGGCCAGCGGCAGCCCGCACACCGTCAGGAACCGCAGGTTCACCGCGCCCGCGCCAAGTCCCGTGGGCAGCAGGTGATTCGCGGCGCCCGCCGCGAACTGTGTGGCCAACAGCCGTCGCGCGGGAAGCCGTTCGACGACGGCGCCCTGCCGGGTGACCGCGGCGGCGACCCACGTCAGACAGGTGGCACCGGCCGCCGCCACCAGCCAGGGCCACTCCGCCGACCGCAGCTGGCCGAAGCCCGCGACGAGGACGGACCGGTGCTGGACGGCGACGACGGCGACCAGGAGCAATGGGAGCAGGCACAGGATCTGCCGGACGCGGATGTGTCTCACATCACTGGAGGTTCTCCGCGCCACGACAACTGCGGGTTGCGGCAGCACGGACAGTTCCTTACGCGAGGCCTTACACGTGTCCTCGCGCGGGGATCCGGCGGATACGTTGACCTCAACGCCGCTTGAGGTCCTACGGTCTCTCCCATGAGCATGGAGAGCACGGCCTGGACCCAACTGCACAGCGTCATGACCGCGGAACAGGAGCGCCGCCCGCTGGCCCGCGCCACGCTCCGCCGCATCGCCGCGTTCGCGCGACCGCACCGCCGCCCGATCGCCCGCTTCGTCCTGCTCGGGGTGCTGACCGCCCTGCTCGCCGTCGCGACCCCCGTACTGGCCGGACATGTCGTCGACGCGATCGTGTCGGGTGGCGACGACGGCACCGTCGTACGCCTCGCCCTGCTCATCGCCCTGATCGCGGTCGCGGAGGCGGCGCTCGGCATTCTCGGCCGACGCCTTTCCTCGGCGCTCGGGGAGGGACTCATCCTCGATCTGCGGACAGCCGTCTTCGATCATGTGCAGCGCATGCCGGTCGCGTTCTTCACACGTACCCGTACGGGAGCGCTCGTCTCCCGACTCAACAACGACGTCATCGGCGCCCAGCGGGCGTTCAGCAACACGCTCTCCGGAGTGGTGTCCAACGTGGTGACACTGCTGCTCACGCTGGCCGTCATGCTCACCCTGTCCTGGCAGATCACCCTGCTCGCGCTCGTCCTGCTCCCGGTGTTCGTCATCCCGGCCCGCCGGATGGGCAGCCGCATGGCCCGCATGCAGCGCGAGGCGGCGACCCTGAACGCGGCGATGAGCACCCGTATGACCGAACGCTTCTCCGCCCCCGGCGCCACCCTCGTCAAACTCTTCGGCCGCCCCGAGGAGGAATCCGTGGAGTTCGCCGAGCGCGCGAGCCGCGTCCGCGACATCGGCGTCCGCACGGCCACCGCCCAGTCGGTGTTCATCACCTCACTGACCCTGGTCTCCGCCCTGGCCCTCGCCCTCGTCTACGGCCTCGGCGGCTGGTTCGCCCTGCACGGCACCCTGGAGCCGGGCGCCGTCGTCTCCCTGGCCCTGCTCCTGACCCGCCTCTACGCCCCGCTCACCGCGCTCGCCGGAGCCCGCGTCGAGGTGATGAGCGCCCTGGTCAGCTTCGAGCGCGTCTTCGAGGTGCTCGACCTGAAACCGCTGATCGAGGACAAACCCGACGCCCGCGAGGTCCCCGAGGGCCCGGTCGCGGTCGAGTTCGACGAGGTCCGCTTCGCCTACCCCTCCGCCGACAAGGTCTCCCTCGCCTCACTCGAAGAGGTCGCCTCCCTCGACACCCGCGGCGGCGCCGAGGTCCTGCACGGCGTCTCCTTCCGCGCCGAACCCGGCCAGACCGTCGCCCTCGTCGGCTCCTCCGGCGCCGGCAAGTCGACCATCGCCCAACTCCTGCCCCGGCTCTACGACGTCGACGAAGGCGCCGTCCGCATCGGCGGCACCGACGTCCGCGACCTCACCGCCGCCTCCCTGCGGGCCACCCTCGGCATGGTCACCCAGGACGGCCACCTCTTCCACGACTCCGTCCGCGCCAACCTGCTGCTGGCCAGGCCCGCCGCCACCGAGGACGAGTTGTGGGACGCGCTGCGCCGCTCCCGCCTCGACGATCTCGTACGGTCCCTGCCCGACGGCCTGGACACGGTCGTCGGCGAACGCGGCTACCGTCTCTCCGGAGGCGAGCGCCAACGCCTCACCATCGCCCGCCTGTTGCTGGCCCGCCAGCGCGTCGTCATCCTCGACGAGGCCACCGCCCACCTGGACAACACCTCGGAGGCCGCCGTGCAGGAGGCCCTGACGGAGGCACTCCAGGACCGTACGGCCGTGGTGATCGCCCACCGGCTGTCCACGGTGCGCTCCGCCGACCAGATCCTGGTCGTCGAGGCGGGGCGCATCGTGGAACGCGGCACGCACGACGAACTCCTCGCCGCCGACGGGCGGTACGCCGAGCTGTACCGCACGCAGTTCGCGAAGCAGGCGGTACCGGACGCGGTCGCATAGGGGGCGCGAGGTCAGGGCTCGCGGTGTTCGTGCGCCGCCTTCTCCAGGTCCACTGCCTCCGCCTCGGCCACCCGGATCTCGGCCTCGACGTCGATCGAGCGGCTGAGCCACCAGTACAGGAGCCCGGCGACCGGCAGTCCGACGAACAGGGAGAGGTCGGCGCCGTCCATGGCGTGGGCGATCGGGCCGACGTAGAGCGTGCCGACGGAGAAGAACGGCACCATCACGCCGAAGCCCACCAGGTAGGAGATGATCCCGTGCCAGCCCCAACGGCCGTAGATGCCGTGCGGGTTGAAGATCTCGGCGATGGCGTAGTGACCGCGGCGCACCACGTAGTAGTCCATCAGGTTGACCGCGGTCCACGGGATGAACAGATAGAGCACCAGCAGCAGGAAGTTGTTGAAGTTCGTCAGGAAGTCGGCGGTCGCGGCGAACGCGCCGATCAGCGAGAGCGCGGCGGTCAGCCCGATCGTCAACGCCCTTACGCTCACGGTGGGTCGGACCCTCTTGAGCGAGTCGATCGCGCTGATCAGGGTCAGCGAACCGCCGTACATGTTCAGCGCGGTGACGGAGATCAGGCCCAGGGTGGCGAAGAGGAGGACGATCGCGCCGAAGCCGCTGAACACCTTGTCGCCCGCCGCGTTGATCGAGCGGATCGTGTCGAAGTCCTTGCCCGCCCAGGCCGCGAGCAGCGCGCCGAGCGTCATCAGCCAGACCCCGCCGAGCGCCGAGCCGAAGTAGGTCCAGTAGAAGGTCTTGCGGACGGTCACGTCCGGCGGGAGGTAGCGCGAGTAGTCCGAGACGTAGATCGCCCAGCTGATCTGATAGCCGGCGACCACACCGAACTGCGCCAGGAACGGCGTCCAGGAGAAGCCGCCGAGGTCGAAGGAGCCCGCCGGGTAGTGCAGGGTCGCCAGCACGCCCACGGTGAAGATGCCGAAGACGACCAGGAAGGTGTACGTCAGGAACTGCTCCGCCTTGTGGATGACGTCGTAGCCCACCAGCGCGATCACGAAACCGACGACGGTGACCACGGCCACCCACATCTTGGTGTTGCCGTGCACCGTGGTGTGCAGGGCCTCACCGGCCAGGATCGTGTTGAAGACGTTGAAGCCCGCGTACTGCACATACGCGAACAGCCACACCAACAGGGCGCCCACGTAACCGAATTGGGGCCGCGACTGGATCATCTGCGGCAGTCCGAGCTGCGGTCCCTGGGCCGAGTGGAAGGCCATGAAGAAGGTGCCGAGCAGGGTGCCGGCGACGATCGCGATGAGCGACCAGATGAGGTTGCCGCCCTCGGTGATGCTGATCAGACCGACCGCCAGCGTGGCGATCTGCGCGTTCGACATGAACCACAGGGGGCCGAGGTGCCACAGCTTGCCGTGGCGCTCGTTCAGGGGGACGTAGTCGATGGAACGTATCTCCAGCCCCGACACCCGGGGCTCTGATGCGGTGGTCACGGTGCCTCCCAGGTGCTGATCCAGCCTCTGTGGCCACATTCATCCCCCACGGAGGACTCGGCAACCGCAACGGAGACTGTGAAACCAGCCCTTGACCCGCGACCGCGTGGAAGGAGCCGAGTCCGGGAGTTTCCGATGCCGCGCACCGTGTTCAGGCCCAAGCTCCAAGACCGCCCTCGTCGACGCCTGTCGGGCACGGGTGGTGCGGGCGGGGCACCAGGCGGGAGCCGCCTGCCTGGTGCCCCGCCCTGCAAGGGGCGCAACCTCGCCGGAGCGGACCGCTGTCAGTGCTTGGCGCCGGCGAAGGGCCTGCGGATGACGGTGGCGCGGATGGTGGTCTGGGAGTGGCGTTCGACGGTGGGGTTGGCGGAGCCGCCGTCGGGCTCGCCCCAGACCAGTTCGACCTGCTGTCCGTACTGGACGTCGTCGTCGATCATGACGACGGATATCCAGCCGCGGACGTTGGCCGTGTAGCTGCACAGGGTCGACAGACCGACCAGCCGGCCGTTGCTCTCGACGCGGTCGAACTGGGAGGCGGCGTAGAAGGCGGCGGGCATCTCGATGTACTTGAAGCGCCGGTCGCCCTGCTCGTACTGGGAGGCGAAGACACGCGCGACGTCATCGCGGTGCCAGGCCAGCCAGGCCTTGCGGCGGTGCTTCTCGCCTTTCCGGCGCTCCAGTGCCTCGCGGCCGATGAAGTCGTGGTCGAACTTGAGGATGTGGCCGTAACCGAGGTCCCAGGGGGTGACGTAGTAGTCCTCGACGCGGTCGGAGGCGAAGCTGCCGCCGAGGGAGAGATTGGCTTCGAAGGTCCGCACGCCGAGCCATTCGCGGTACGTCCTCATGCTCTCGCCCGAGTAGACCGCGGGGACGGTGTTGGCGATCCAGCCGGACTCGGTGGCCACGGAGGCGTAGGCACGGGCACCGATCTGACGGACACCGAAGGGCTCGCCGGCTTCCAGGATGGCGTCGCGGACGTCGTCGATGTGTTCGTAGGGGCCGAAGAACTCAAGGCCGGGGAAGCCGGACATACGGTGGTTGAGGGCGGTGACCTCGTGCTTGCCGATGTTGAACCTGCCCATGCTGAAGAAGGGGATGTCGGGCATGGGGCCGCCGTTGACCTGCTCGAAGATGGCCGAGGCGTGCGGGCCCTGGAGTTGGAGGCGGAAGAACTCGCGGCCGTGCGGGTTCTGCGCGGTGCGTTCGTCGCGGCGCAGGGTGACGTCGTAGCCGCCGGTCTCGGCATGGAACTGGACCCAGTTGAGGGCCGGCGGACGGCCGACGAGGCGGACATGGTTGTCGGCGAGGCAGAAGAGGATGCAGTCGCCGATCATGTAGCCGTCGTGGTTGACCGCGATGAACTGCTTGGCCTTCATCGGGCCGAAGCCCTGGAAGGTGTTGGCGCCGACATCGGCCAACAGCCGGTAGCAGTCGGGTCCTTCGACGGTGAGGTCGGTCATGTGGTGGGACAGGTCCATCAGCGCCGCCGAGTTGCGCCAACTCTCCTGCTCGTCAAGCCAGTTGGTGAACTCGGCCTTGATCGGGAACGGGTAGGCGCCGGAACGGCCGCTGCGCAGCAGGCCCAAGGGCCCTCCGGCCGCCTGGATCTGCTCTTCGAGTTGTGCCATCGGTGTTCTCCATGTCGTCGCGATGCGTGGGTGAGGCGGCGGCAAAGGCGTGGCCGGCCGTTCTGTCGACGGCAGGGGCGAAGCCGTTTGCGACGCCTGGCGTCGTGAGTGACCCGGCTCGGGGGTGTCGCGGCTGAGGGGTGCGGCCCGAACGGGCGGGCACGCCGAAGAGCCGGAAGCCTTCGTCGGCGTTGTGTACTGTACGGTACGGTACACTTCTGGCGCGCTCAAGAGCCGGGCGCGGAAAATCTGAAGCGGAGGGCCGGCAGCGGCCGGCCGGAGGTCACGTTCCGCCTACGCCGACGAGGGCGTGGACCCTCCGGTCGGTGGAATCCACGCCGCCGTCTTCGTGATCACCGCGGGTGAAGTGCGTGGCCCGCCCCGTCAGGTCGACTCGCGGACGACGACCCGCGCGGGCGGGGGCTCCAGACCGCTGGTGTCGAGCCCCAGGGCGAGCCGGGCGCTGAGCCGGCCGTGGGCCTCGCCGTCGACGTTGATCGTGGTCAGCGAGGGGATGACGTGTTCGCCGTAGCCGTTGTCGTCGAAGCCGATCACGGCCGTGTCGGCCGGCACGCGCCGGCCCAGGTCGCGCAGGGCGGTGAGGACGCGCAGGGCCACGTCGTCGTTGAAGCCGGCGATCGCGGTCACCGCGGGGGTCCGGGAGAGGAACGCGCTGACGGCGTCGGCGCAGGCGGACCGGTCCCGGGGGGTGATGAAGGAGACGGGAGTGGGGATGCCGAGGTTCTGTGCGGCGTGCTCGATGAAGCGGAGCCGGGCCGCGGCGAGCGGTGACTCGGTGTCCGGCAGCGCCAGGGCGATGTGAGTGTGGCCGTGTTCGACGAGGTGGCGGATCTGGAGCGCGGTGTGGGCGGCCAGGCCGTTGCGCCAGCCGCCTCCCAGGTCGTCGAGGGCGTGACCGGTCAGGTACGTCTCGCCGAAGCGGATCACCGCACGGGGGACGATGGCGTCGAGGACCTGCTGCGTGGACTGCTTGGTGTGGTGGCCGTGCCGGACCAGGAGCACGTGGTCGTGGGCGGCCAACTCCGTGTCGAGCCCGTGGATGTAGCTGCGGGAGTACGCGCCTTCCATGCCCGCGTCGATGTTCAGGACGACGACCCGGGAGGACCCTTCGCGCAGTGCTCGCGCCACGCCGTGCGGAACGTAGCCGAGAGTTCGGGCCGCCTCCTTCACCCGGTCGCGGGTGGCGGCCGAGATCGTCTGGTGAGGGTCGTCGTTGAGAACGAAACTGACGGTGGCGCGGGAAACACCGCTCGCCGCAGCCACGTCGTTCAGCGTGACTCTTCTGGACGTCCCCATCACCCCTGCTCTGACGTTCTCGTGCGCACCTGAGTCCCAGCGACATGGGCGTTCACCCATTGTAAGGAGACCGACGGGATTCGATCGCGCCTTGCCCCGTACGGCACTGAACCGTACGGTACGGCGCGGCGGGCATGGAGATCCCGGATCGGGCGTCCCTCCGTATCCTCGCGTAATCACGCCGAGCCGTCCTACAGACGGGCGAAGGGTCGTACGCCGTGGTGCCGTCCGAAGGCCGGCCGTGGCTCCCGCGTCGGTCGTTCACGACAACCACCGTCGGCCGAAGGCCACTTGACGACCCGCACCGCTTCCCCGACCGGCTCCAGCCGGTCGACCGCCCACCGGCTCACCGTCATCTCTCAAGGCAGGACATCGCCCTTATGGCCTTGGATTCAGTGCATCACAAGCAGCACGGCCCCGTCCGTTCGTACGTCGTCATCGGCGACACGCACCTGGCCGGCCGGGTGTGCAGTGCGCTTCACGGCTCGTCCGACGCGGTGCGGCACCTCCCGCGTCCGCGTGACCCCGAACTGCGCGCGGCGCTGGCCCCGCGGCCGGCGGGCGTGGCCGTACTGCTCCACGACGATGTCGCGGCCCTGCGCTACGCGCTCGCCGTCGCGCACGTCTCGCCCGACGTACCTCTGATCGTCACGATCTTCGATCGCACGATCGCCGATGAACTCGCGCGCCTCCTGCCGCAGTGCGACGTCACCTCGCCGGCCGACCTCGCGGCGCCGTCACTGGCCGGCCCGTGCCTGGATCCTTCCTTCGTCGCCGCTCGCCGGCGCGGAGGGTGTGTCCAGGTCGTCCGGGAGCGTGACGGTGTCCTGGCAGCCGAGGAAGCGGCCCTGCCGGGGCAGCGGCGTCGCCGGTACCTCGGACGGTGGGGCGGGTTCCAGCTGCGCTCCCACGATCCGGGCACCCGGCTGCTCGTCCTGGGCATGCTCGCGATGCTCGTCGTACTCGCCGCCGACTGGGTGTGGCTCACGGCGGCCGGCCATCGCCCGTCCGAGGCGCTGTTCGAGGCGGCCCGGGTGGTGGCCGGCGTGGGTCCGGCCGCCGCGCCACCGGACGCCCACGCGTATCAGTTCTTCGCCGTCCTCGCGATGCTGAGCACCGTCGCCTTCACCGCCTTCTTCACCGCGGGAGTGGTCGAGCGCATGCTCGGACCGCGCCTGATCGGGCTGGTCGGTCCGCGCACTCTGCCCCGCGCGGGGCACGTCATCGTGGTGGGAATGGGCCAGGTCGGCATGCGCCTCTGCGTCGAGCTGCGCGCCCTGGGCATCCCCGTCGTCGGCGTCGAACGCGACCCGCAGGCCGCGACCGCACGGCTGGCGCGCACCCTCGGGATTCCCGTCATGGACGGTCACGGCGGAGACCGCCACGTACTGGAACGGCTGCGCATCGGTCACGCCCGGGCGCTGGCCGCCGTCGGCTCCGACGACCTGGACAACGTCGCCGTGGCCATCGCCGCCCACGGCGTCGCACCGCACATCCGCGTGGTGATGCGAGCGGGCGAGGACGACGCCATCGCCGAGACGCGCTCGCTGCTGCCCATGGGTGTCGTCTCCGACATCACCGGTCTGGCCGCCGGGTATGTGGTCGCCCGGCTGCGCGCCGAGCCGGTCGGCGACGTGGTCGCCCATCACGACGAGATCAGGTTGCGGGACACCTCCGGCGTGTGGCGCCGCAGCGCCCTGGTCGGTCACGACCGCTGCGCCCACGTCGAGGGGCGTCGTCAGCTGACGGGCGACGAAATTCGACCGCCCAGGACTAGAACGATTTAGCGATCCGTTGTAACGTGTCCGCTATATCGATTTAGCTTTTCCAGCTCGCAGGGCGGACGGCCCGCGGGCGGAGGAGGTCGTTCGACCCGTGATCGACATGCGATGTGCCGTGGCGCAGCCACCCCCGCAAGGTCCCGCCGGGCTTCCACGGCCCGGCCGGTGCCTGGTGATGGGCATCTTGAACGTGACCCCGGACTCGTTCTCCGACGGTGGCCGGTACGCCGGGACCGGACCGGCCGTGGAACGGGGTCTGAGACTCGCGGAGGAGGGCGCCGACCTGGTCGACGTGGGCGGCGAGTCCACCCGGCCGGGGGCCGAACCGGTCCCGGTGGAGGCGGAGTTGACCCGTGTGGTGCCGGTGGTGCGGGAGCTGGTGCGTGCGGAGGTGGCCGTCAGTGTGGACACCATGCACGCGGCGGTCGCCCGCGCCGCGATCGAGGCCGGCGCCTGCATGGTCAACGACGTCAGCGGAGGGCTGGCGGATCCCGCCATGGCCGCCGTCGTCGCGGCGGCCGGGGTGCCGTACGTGGCGATGCACTGGCGTGCGCCCAGCCGCGAGATGGACCGCCACGCGGTCTACCGCGACGTCGTCGGCGATGTCACCGCCGAACTGCTGCGCCGCGTGGAGGCGCTCACCGCGGCCGGGATCGATCCGGGGCGCATCATCCTCGACCCCGGACTCGGGTTCGCCAAGCGTGCCGCCCACGACTGGGAACTCCTCACGCATCTGCCCGACCTGCGGGCCACCGGTCTCCCCGTGCTGGTGGGGGCGTCCAGGAAGCGTTTCATCGGTGCCGCGTTGAGCGACCGGGCGGGGATCGACACCGTGCCCCGCGACCGCGACGCGGCGTCGGCGGCGGTGTCCGCCCTGGCCGCCGCTGGCGGCGCGTTCTGCGTGCGCGTGCACGACGTCCGCTCCAGCCTGCACGCGGTGTCTGTGGCCGCCGCCTGGGCGGGCGTCCGTCGGCTCGCGGAGTCCGGAGACCGTCGCGCTGAGCCATCAAAGAATGCGCCGCACGAGTCTCCCCAAGCTCCGAACCCGTCTGCTAGCTTGCGCTAGATCGTTCTAGCGATCCCCCTTTTCCTCCCGAAGTGAGCCGATTGTGACGAGCCGCGTCACTAGATCGATTTAGCACTTCTGGGAGAGGGCTTTGAGAGGAGCCGCAATGGCAATCCCCAGTCTTCAGGACGGCATCGACAAGGCCGGTTCGCCCGTCGGTCTGCTCTGGCAGCCGAACGCCGAGCCGTGGACCCCCGAGGTGGTCGAGCGGGAGTACGTCGGCTGGCGCCAGGAGCAGGCGGCCTGGCACGAGGGCGTCGCACTGCTCAACCTCTCGCACCACATGTTCGACCTGTGGATCGAGGGTCCCGACGCCACCCGGGTGCTGGCCGACTACGGCGCCAACAACTTCGAGAAGTTCGCGATCGGCCAGGCCAAGCAGTACGTACCGGTCACCCGGGACGGCAAGATCGTCACCGACGGCATCCTCCTGCGGCGCGCCGAGGACAAGTACCTCCTCAGTGGTGTCCCCGCCGCCCAGCACTGGGTGCAGTACCACGCGGAGAAGGGCGGCTACGACGTCGCCTTCGAGACCGACGCGTCCTCCGCCTTCCGGCCCGGCGGCGGTGACCCCAAACTGTTCCGCTACCAGATCCAGGGTCCGCTGGCACTGGAGCTGATCGAGAACGTCTTCGGCGGCCCGCTGCCGGAGACCAAGTTCTTCCACTCCACGCCGGTCACCCTGCACGGCCGCTCCTTCGAGGCACTGCGCCACGGCATGGCCGGGCAGGCGGGCTACGAGTTCATCGGCCCCTGGGAGCACGCCGCGTACGTGCACGAGGCGTTCCTCAAGGCCGGTGAACCGCTGGGCCTGGTGCAGGTCGGCGCGCTGGCGTACACCACGCCGAGTGTCGAGAGCGGCTGGATCCCCTCGCCGGTCCCGGGCATCTACGTCGACCCCGAACTCGCGGAATACCGCGCCTGGCTCCCGCTGTTCGGCATCGAGGGCAAGCGCCCGCTCAACGGCAGCTACTTCTCGGAGAACATCGAGGATTTCTACGTCTCCCCGTACGAGCTGGGCTACGGCCGGCTGATCCACTTCGGGCACGACTTCCACGGCCGCGACGCCCTGCTCAAGGCGAAGGACGAGCCCCGCCGCACCAAGGTCACCCTGGTGTTCGACGCCGACGACGTGCGCCGGGTGATCGGCGGGGGAGCGGATCCTGGCTTCGTCCTCACCTACGCCCGCCACCGGGTGGAGACCTCGGCCGGCCTGGTCGGCGCGACCATGCAGACCGCGTCGATCGACCCGGTCGGCACGGTGCTGGCGCAGACGCTGATCGACTCCGCGCACGCCGAGCCCGGCACCGAGGTGACCGTGGTCTGGGGCGAGCACCCCGGTCTCGGTACCGACCCCGAGGCCGACCTCGGGTTCCCGCGCATCCGCGCGACCGTCCAGCCCAGCCCGTTCGACCGGCACGCGCGCACCGAGTACCGGCGTAACCGGTAGCACTTCGCGGGGCCGGCTCGTCGTCCGCGGGCCCGTCGTGGCTGGTCGCGCCCACGCGGCGGAGCCGCACATCGACGCGGCCCCGCACCCCTGCGGGGCGCACCGCGCACGGTGGGTGGCCGGACGTGGCGTCACACGTCCGGCCGCCCACCGCCCCCTTCCCGATCGACAAGGAGCACGATGAACCCCCTCAGCACGGCCTCGGCGGCGGTGAGCACATCGCTGCTGGAGGACTTCTCCCTGGAGATGACAGGCAAGGACGTCCCGAAACTGGAGGAGGCCCGGCACTCCATCCCGCAGGGCACCCGCATCAACGTCACCTTCCTCGGCAACGAGAACCTCGAACTGCGCCTGGAGGCGTCCCGGGCGGTGAAACGCCTCGGCTTCGTGCCGGTGCCGCACATCTCCGCCCGACGCCTCGGCTCGCAGGCCGAGTTCGAGGAGTTCCTCGCCCGGCTCCGGGCCGACGGCACCTGCGCCAACGTCTTCACCGTCGGCGGCGACCCCACCCGCCCCGAGGGCCCCTACGAGGACTCGCTCGCCCTCATCGAGACGGGACTGCTGCGGGAGTACGGCGTCCGGCACATCAGCATCAGCGGCTACCCGGAGGGCCACCCGGACATCGCTCGGGACGTGCTGTGGTCCGCGCTGCGGGAGAAGAACGCGTCCATCGCCGAGCAGGAACTCGACGGCAGCGTCATCACCCAGTTCGGCTTCGACGTCGATCCCGTCCTGGCCTGGCTGGAGAAGGTCCGCGCGGAGGGCATCACGCTGCCCGTCCGGATCGGCGTCCCCGGACCGGCCGGTGTGCGACGGCTGATGTCGTACGCCACCCGGTTCGGCGTCGGCACCAGCGCCTCCATCGCCAAGAAGTACGGCCTGTCCATCACCAACCTGATGGGCACCGCGGGCCCGGACAGGTTCCTGCGCGCACTCGCGGACGGCTACGACCCGGCCCGCCACGGAGACATAAAGATCCACTTCTACACCTTCGGCGGCCTGCGGGCCACGTCCGAGTGGATCGCACAGTTCAGGAAGGACAACCTCGTATGACCGTCACGCAGGCCGCGCCCACCAGCATCACCAAGAAGACCGGGGGAGCGGGGCACCAGGCGTCACTGATCGTCCAGGGAGCCGACGCCACCGGCATCGTCGCGGCCGTGACCTCGGTCCTCGGCCGGCACGGCGCCAACATCGTCTCCCTCGACCAGTACTCCGACAACCCGCAGGGCGGCGCCTTCTTCCAGCGCACGGTGTTCGGCCTGGAGGGACTGCGGGCCGCGCTGCCCGGCCTGCGCGCCGACTTCGACAAGGAGTTGGTGAAGCCGTACGGCCTCGGCTACACCCTGCGCGACCTGTCCGTGCCGAAACGGGTCGCGATCTTCGCCTCCAAGTCCGACCACTGCCTGCTCGACCTGCTGTGGCGCCACCGGCAGGGCCAACTCCCGGTCAGTATCGCCATGGTGATCTCCAACCACCCCGACACCGCGGAGGAGGTACGCAGCTTCGGCATCCCCTTCTTCCACGTCCCGTCCATGGGCGCGGACAAGTCGGCCGCCGAAGCCGAACACCTGCGGCTGCTCAAGGACAACGTCGACTTCGTCGTCCTCGCCCGCTACATGCAGATCCTCTCCGGCGACTTCATCGAGCAGGTCGGCGTACCGATCATCAACATCCACCACTCCTTCCTGCCCGCCTTCATCGGCGCCGGTCCCTACGCCAAGGCCAAGGAGCGGGGCGTGAAACTGGTGGGCGCCACCGCCCACTACGTCACCGAGGACCTCGACGAGGGCCCGATCATCGAGCAGGACGTGGTGCGGGTCAGCCACGCCCACACGGCCGCCGACCTCACCCGTCGCGGAGCCGACGTGGAACGCGCCGTCCTCTCCCGCGCGGTGCTGTGGCACGCCGAGGACCGGGTCATCCGCAACGGCAAGCACACCATCGTCTTCGCCTGAACCCGCGCGTGGAACGTTCACCGGCAGAAAGCGGTTCGCCCTCATGACAACCACCATCGACGGTTCCCGGATCGCCCGTGACATCCGGGCCCGGGTCGCCGAACGGGTCGCCGAGACCGCGGTCCTGGGACGGGTGCCCGGTCTGGCGACCATCCTGGTCGGCGACGACCCGGCCAGCGCCGTCTACGTCGCCGCCAAACGCCGCGCCATCCGCGAGGCCGGTATGCGCGACTTCCACCGACACCTTCCCCGGCACTCCTCCGAGGCCGAAGTCGCCGCGCTCATCGACGAGTTGGCGGCCGCACCGGACGTCTCCGGAATCCTGCTCCAACTCCCGCTGCCCGCCCACCTCGACGCCGCGGCCCTGATCGACCGGATCCCCGCGGCCAAGGACGTCGACGGCCTGACCACAGCCAGTGCGGGCCGACTGGCCCGCGGCGAACGCGGACTGCGCCCCTGCACACCGAGCGGCGTCATCGAACTCCTCGACACCGAGGGCATCGAACTCAGGGGCGCGTGCGTCGCCGTCGTCGGCTGGGGCGAACTCGTCGGCCGCCCCCTGGCCCAGCTGCTGCTGAGACGCGGCGCCACGGTGACGGTCGCCCACGAGTTCACCGCCGACCTGGCGGCCGTCACCCGCCCCGCGGACATCGTCGTGGTCGCCACCGGAGTCCGGGGTCTTGTCGGACCCGAGCACGTCAAGCCCGGCGCCACCGTCATCGACGTCGGCATCCACCGCACCCCCCAGGGCCTGACCGGCGATGTCCGCGCCGCCGAACTCGACGGCGTCGCCGGCCGCATCACCCCCGTTCCGGGCGGGGTGGGCCCGATGACCATCGCCATGCTGATGGTCAACACCCTCCGGGCAGCCGAGTGGAACGCCGTGCCCGACACCGTGCCCGCATGAGCGAGTTGGCGGGTTGGTGCCCAGGGCGTCGACGCGCGCCGAAGCTGTTCGCCCGCGATCGGAAAGGTGCCGGACACGATGCGACTGCCACTCCGACTCCCGCCGCTGGCCCGGCTCGGTGGCCGGGTGGCGACCGACCTGATCGACGTCACCCATGACCCCGCCGCGCTCGACTCCGAGGGCTTCTGGGCCGTCGTGGCCGACTTCGAGGGGCGCTTGACCTGCGCCCGCTTCCGAGACGTACGGCCCGCCGCGCAGCACCCCGTCCGAGGCGCCCGTTGGAACGGTCCCGCGCCCGGCCTGTGGGCCACGTCGCTGGACCGCGAGGCCTACATGGAGGGCGTGCGGCGTATCCGCGAGCACATCGCGCGCGGTGAGGTGTACCAGGCCAACCTCTGCCGTGTGCTGTCCGCACGCATCGGCGCGGACGCCGACATCGAGGCGCTGGCCGACCGGTTGGCGGCCCGCCACCACGCGCCGTACGCGGGCCTGATCAGGCTGCCGGGCCCGGGTCTTGAGGTGGCGACGGCCTCCCCCGAACTCTTCCTGCGCCGCGAAGGGCGGGCGATCGAGTCGGGCCCCATCAAGGGGACCGGGCGCACCGAGGCGGACCTGCTGGAGAAGGACTTCGCCGAGAACGTGATGATCGTCGACCTCGTCCGCAACGACCTCGGTCGCGTGTGCGCCACCGGCAGCGTCACCGTGCCGGACCTGTGCGCGGTGGAACGCCATCCCGGGCTCGTCCACCTCGTCTCCACGGTGAGCGGCGAGCTGCGCGACGGAGTGGGCTGGCCCGAGCTGCTGGCGGCGACCTTCCCACCGGGATCCGTCACGGGCGCTCCGAAGGAGAGCGCCCTCGGCATCATCACCGCCCTGGAGACCGCACCTCGTGGACCGTACTGCGGCGGCATCGGCTGGGTCGACGCCGATCGCGGCACCGGCGAACTGGCCGTCGGTATCCGCACCTTCTGGATCGACCGCGCCCGCCAGCGCCTCAACTTCGGCGCCGGAGCCGGCATCACCTGGGACTCGGACCCCGAACGGGAGTGGCAGGAGACCGAGTTGAAGGCGGCGAGGCTGCTGGCGATCGCATCCAACGGCGGCTCGGCGGACGCGCACCCGCGCCGACGGCTCGCGGTCCTCGACGGCACGTGAGGAACCGCACCGGGTCAAAGACCCACTGGACGGAGGCTGTTGAGCCGTGAGCCAGCCGCTGTAGCGCCCTTGCTGGGTGCCGTGGTGCCGCGATCAACCCCAGACAAGACGCGCGGTCTCCGCGACGAGCTCCAGCTTGCGGCGCTGTTCGTCGACGGTCAGCAGATTGCCCTGGCTCGTCGAGGCGAACCCGCACTGCGGGCTCAGGGCGAGCTGCTCCAACGGCAGATACTGCGACGCCTCGTCGATGCGCCGGCGCAGGGTGTCCACCGACTCCAGCTCCGCCACCTTGGACGACACCAGCCCCAGGACGACGGTCTTGGCGGGCGGCACGAAGCGCAGCGGCTCGAAGCCGCCGGAACGCTCCGTGTCGTACTCCAGCAGGAAGCGGTCGACCTCGACCTCGCCGAACACCCGCTCCGCGATGGGCTCGTAGCCGCCCCGGGCGGACCAGGCGCTGCGCATGTTGCCCCGGCAGAAGTGCATGGCCACGGTCATGCCGGGGCGCCGCGAACGGGCCGACCGTATAAGGCCGTTGTCCGTGTCGATGATGTGGGAGAGATGTCCCTCCAGGTCGGTCACCCGGCGCATCCGCGCGGCCTCGGGATCGATGTTGGCCCAATAGGCGAGCGAGTCGAGCTGAAGCCAGGACACTCCGGTGTCGATCAGATCGGCGATGTCCTGCCGGTAGATGCCGGCCAGCGCAGCCACCGCGTCCCGTCGGGTCGGATAGACGTCCTCCGACACCCCCGGCCGCCAGAAGCCCGCCACCATCGTCGGACTGGCCATGGTGATCTTGTACGGCCCCTGTGTGTTCCCGGACAGCCAGCGGGCCTCGGCGAGGGACAGCGGCGTCCGCCGGTACAGGGGCGCGGTGATCGCCACCGACGCGACGTCGCCGTCGAGTTCGGCGCCGTCGCTGTCACGGATCCAGCGGGGCCGGGCCGAGGACTCCTCGGCGGGAGCCAGCCCGCCGACCGTCTCCACCACCGAAGCCATGAAGTCGTCCCGCCGCACCTCGCCGTCGGTGAAGACCTGCATTCCGGCGTCCTGTTGCAGCTTCACCGCGGCGGTCGCCGCCTGGTCCTCGAGCTCGGTGAGCCGCTCGCCGGAGACCTCCCCCCGCCGGTGCGCGGCACGCGCCGCCAGCAGTTCCCCGGGACGCAGCAGGCTTCCCACATGTTCGGCTCGGATCGTCGTCGGCATCGGCCGTCCCTTGCTCGAAGGTCGCAAGACAGCTGTACGGTACGGTCCAGTACACCTCGGGGGCAAGATGTGTGCCGGGCGCAGTGTGCTTCGCGAAGAGGTCAGGCCGGGTCGACGGAGACACCGTGCAGAAAGACCCGTACCGCCTCCTCGATGGACGCACGGACCTCGGCCTCGGTCAGCTTCACGGGCGCGTCCGTCAGCAGCCGCATCTGCGCGTGGCCCAGCATGGCCTGGTAGAGCTGTTCCGCCGCTCGCACCGGGTCCTCGACCCTGATCAGCCCGTCGTCGCACGCCTGTTGGAGGCAGCGCCCGAGTACCGCGTGACCCGCGTTCGGCCCGTGCTCGGCGAAGACCTCCCCGAGCCCGGGGATGCGTACGGCCTCCGCGGTGACCAGCCGGTGCAGGGCGATCGCCTCGGGCGTGAGGACGACACCGGCGAAGTGCTGACCGAGTGCGACCAGGGTGTCGGTGAGGTTCGCGCTGCCCGGCGTGAACGTGTGCAGCGGCTGGGACCATTCGTCGCACAGCGCCTGCACGGACGCGCGGAACAGGGCGCTCTTGTCGGTGAAATAGCGGTACAGGGTCGCCTTGGACCCGCCCACCGCCGTCAGTACGTCCTCCATGGAGACGCCGGCGTAGCCGCGCGCGATGAACAGCTCACCCGCAGCCCGCGTGATGAGTTGTCGCCGGTCCGTCGCTGTCATCCTCACACCGGTCATGTTAGGTGCCTGGCTGCTGCGGACTTCGGTCAGCTCCACCGGCTCTGGCGCGGGTCAGGTCATGGACCGCGGCGGCGCGGCAAGGTCGAGACGGCGACCGCCGCCGCAGCCGTCCCGGGCCGCCTCCGTGAGGCGGCCGGATGCCGAGTTTCGCGATCATCGCGGCGGCCTCCTCGGCCTCCTCGGCCTCCTCGGCCTCCTCGGCCTGCCTCTGTGCCGAACCGGGGCTTCCAGCAGGGACCTCGTGATCATGACTGGTTTCTGTTACGATCACTAGATCGATCTAGTATCGGTAAGTGTGTCGACCGGCATGACCCTGACGGTCCTCCGCTTCGCCATCGTCCGCCTTCCGGGTTCGTCGCCTGCGAGATGGCTTCACCCACGTGCATCGCCCCATGTTCGACGCGGCCCGGAGGGACACCGGCGCCGCGGACGACCGGAGGAACGCCATGGACCGTCTGCTCCTCATGCGCAGTTTCGTCATCGTCGCCGACCTCGGCAGCTTCAGCGGAGCCGCCAAAGCGCTGGGGTCGTCGGGATCACTCGTGTCGCGGCATGTCGCCGAGCTGGAGCGACAGGTCGGCGTCCGGCTGGTCAACCGCACGTCCCGCTCGGTGAGCCTGACCGAACCGGGCCTGCGCTACGCCGAGTTCGCCGCCCGCATCGTGAAGGAGATCGACGCCGAGGACTCCAGCATCGCGGATCTGCACGACAGGGCGGAGGGCGTGCTCAGCATCATCTGCCCGAAGTGGATAGGGAGTCTGGACCTCGGGGACGCCATCGCCGCGTTCTCCGCGGCCCACCCGAAGATCCGGATCCGGTTCGAGCTGGGAGGCGTGTCCGACCGTACGTACGACTTCCTGGACGGCGGCTTCGACCTGGCGTTCCACACTCGGGACCTCCGGGACTCCAACGTGCGCCTGAAGAAGATCGCCTCGCTGCCCTTCGTCCTGTGCGCGTCGAAGACGTACATCGACGAACACGGCCCCTTGGCGCACCCCAATGACCTGGCCACCCACGACTGCCTGGTGCACATCAACGACCCCGTCTGGCGCATCGGGCACGGACGCGCCTCCACGCTGCACAAGATCCGCAACGTGGCCTTCTCGTCCAACTCGTACATCGCCCTCCAGAAGGCCGCCGTCCACGGCCGCGGCATCGCCCTGCTGCCGCAGCGGTCCGCCTACGACGATCTCGTCTCCGGCGCTCTGCAGGTCCAGCTGCCCGAACTGGCCGCACCCGACCGCCCGCTCTACGCGATTCACGGCCCCGGCCCGGGCACCCAGCGCAAGATCACGGTCTTCCTGGACTTCCTCGCCAAGTGGTTCGCGGAGAACCCGATTCCCACGATCGGCTGTTGACGTTCGCCGATACCTGCGCGGCGCGAAACTTTATGATTCGCCCCGGTAACCAATATTTTGTACCGACTGATGGACAGCCGTGCTCGGTGTGGCCACTGTGGCAACGCGAATCGAGCCACGAAGGAGCTGTCTCCTCATGTGTGAACCTCTGGGTGAACCGACGTCCCGCCGGACGATGCTGGGCGCGATGACGGCCTCGGCCGCCGCCGTGGCCCTGCCGCTCTTCGGCGCCGAACCGGCCGCCGCGGCCACGAACACCGCATCCGCGCCCTCCGCGACAGGCCTGTCCGTGACGCTGCTCGGCACCAACGGCGGCCCGCCGCCCCTGGCGACCCGGTACGGCATCGCGTCGGCCCTGACGGTCAACGGCAGGACGTACGTGATCGACTGCGGACGAGGGGCGGTGACCCAGTACCTGCGCGCCGGCCTGTCCATGCCCTCGCTGGCCGGAATCTTCCTGACCCACCTGCACGCCGACCACATCGTCGACTACTACTCCTTCCCGCTGCTGTCGGCGGGCGCCTCGGGCGCGCAGGGCTTCCAGAACCCGATCCAGGTCTACGGCCCCGGTCCCGCCGGGATCGCGTCGACCGTCGCCGGTGCTCCGGGGCCGTTGCCGGGCACCGTCGAGATGACGAGGCTGGCGGGCCGGGCGTACGCGGCGTCGCCGACCTTCTTCATGACCGAGCACGCGGGCATCGACCCGGCGACCCTGCTCGACGTCCACGACGTCCTGCCGCCGTCCTCCGTCGGCGCCTCGGCGGCGAACTCCGCGCCGGCCATGGCGCCGTTCACCGTCATGGAGAACGACGACGTCAAGGTCACCGCCGTCCTGGTCCCGCACGGCGCGGTGTTCCCCGCCTACGCCTACCGCTTCGACACCGACCACGGCAGCGTCGTCTTCTCCGGCGACACGGCACCGACCCAGAACGTCATCACGCTCGCGGCGCACGCGGACGTCCTGGTCCACGAGGCCCTGTACCCGGCCGGTCTCGCGAGCCTCGGCCTGCCCCAGGCGCTGATCGACCACATCACCTCGACCCACACGGATGTGGCCCAACTGGGCCGGATCGCCGCCGAGTCGGACGTGGGCACCCTGCTCACGACCCACCTCGGCCCGGGGCAGCAGACGGTGGTCTCCGACGCGACCTGGCGCCGCCTCCTCCGCGACAGCGCACGCCGGGCCGACTTCGGCGGACCGATGGTCCTGGGCACGGACCTGCTGCGGCTGCCGGTACGGAGGCGCGGGGCGCGGCGGTCCTGAGCCGTCAGATGCCCGGCTGGAAGGCTGTCGCTACGAGTGGTTCGCCGTGACCACTTGCTGACGTGACGCGCAGCCACTGCGGGGAGCCCAAGAAGAGACCAGTGATGACCTTGAACTCTCGGTAGGGCTTCCCGGCAACGGTCATGGGAACTGCACCAGGGCTGTCCGACGAGCCAGTCCAGGGCAGACGTAACTCTCAGGCCTGGACGGGCAAACGGCCGCGGAGACCGCTCAGCGGCCCTGGTCGCTGAGGAGTGCGTCGAGGCGGGGGTAGACAGTGCGCGCGTTGTGCTCCTGTACGGCGGCCAGTCGGTCGGCGGACAGCCCGGCCGCGTGTGTGTAGCGGCGGGTGTCGTCGAAGTGGTGGCCGGTGCAGGGGTCGATGTCCCGTACGGCGCCGATCATCTCCGAGGCGAAGAGGATGTTCTTCGTGGGGACGACGTCGAGGAGGAGGTCGATGCCGGGCTGGTGGTAGACGCAGGTGTCGAAGTAGACGTTGTCGAGGAGGTGTTCTTCGAGTGGGGGTTTGTCGAGGGCCATGGCCAGTCCGCGGAAGCGGCCCCAGTGGTAGGGGACGGCGCCGCCGCCGTGCGGGATGATCAGGCGGAGGGTGGGGAAGTCGGTGAAGAGGTCGCCCTGGAGGAGCTGCATGAACGCTGTGGTGTCGGCGTTGAGGTAGTGGGCGCCGGTGGTGTGGAAGGCGGGGTTGACGCTGGTGCTGACGTGGACCATCGCCGGGGTGCCGTACTCGACCATTTTCTCGTAGAGCGGGTACCAGGAGCGATCGGTGAGGGGTGGGGCGGTCCAGTGGCCGCCTGAGGGGTCGGGGTTGAGGTTGAGGGCGACGGCGCCGAACTCCTCCACGCAGCGGGTCAGTTCGGGTATGCAGGTCGCGGGGTCGACGCCCGGGGACTGCGGGAGCATGGCGGCGGGGACGAAGCGCCGGGGGTAGAGGGCGGCGACCCGGTGGCAGAGCTCGTTGCAGATGGCGGCCCAGGCGGCGGAGGTCCGGAAATCCCCGACGTGGTGGGCCATGAAGGACGCGCGGGGTGAGAAGACCGTCATGTCGATGCCGCGTTCGTCCATGAGGCGCAGCTGGTTGGACTCGATGCTCTCGCGCAGCTCGTCGTCGGAGACGCGGAGGTCGGCGGGGGAGGGGGCGGTCGCGGGGTCGGTGAGCGAGGCGATCTGCCGGTTGCGCCAACTCTCCAGCGCGGGCGGCGCGGTGGTGTAGTGCCCGTGACAGTCGATGATCATGAGTTCGTCCCTCTCGCGGAAGTCTTGTCGGTGCCGACGGGGATCCCGTGTCCTTGCCTGCAATGTCGTCAAAGGTTTGTGGTGGGGGATGGGCGCCGCCGATCGCCTCCGTCGCCGGGGCGCCCGGCGTGGGTGATGTGGCGGCCCCGGAATCCGTCTCGGCCACATACGGCATCGGTTGGCTGTGGCTGTGGCTGTGGCTGTGGCTGTGGCTGTGGCTACGGGCGACGGTGTGACCGGACATCCACGTCTGCCTCGCGCCTGACGTCCCCGCCCGGTATCGAGGCCGCCCCGCCCTGGCCTGCTTCGTGCACCGGGCGCGTCACGCGGCTGTCCGGTAACCGGCATCGAGTTCCGCGTCCAGCCGGTCCCGGTCGATGGCGTTCTCCCATTTCCCGACCACGAGTGTCGCCACGCAGTTGCCGGCGACGTTGGTGAAGACGAAGGCGGCCGACAGGATGCTGTGGATGCCCAGCACCAGGGCGATGCTGTCCACCGGGATCTTGTGCGTGGTGCTCAGGGTCAGCGCCAGCACGGCGATCGCGGACCCCGACACCCCCGCGCCGCCCTTGGACGTCAGCAGCAGCACGAGCAGAAGACCGACCTGCGCCTTCCAGCCCAGGTCACTGCCGGTGGCCTGGGCCAGGAAGACACTGACCGACGCGAAGTACAGACACGTTCCGTCGTGATTGAAGCTGTACGCGGTGGGCAGCACCAGACCCACCACCGGCTCGTCCACTCCAAGTCTCTCGAGTTTGGAGGTGAGTTGGGGGAAGACGCTCTCCGACGAGCTGGTGCCGAGCACGAGGAACAGCTCCGCGCGGAAGTACCGCAGCAGCTTGAACAGGCTGACGCCCGCATACCGCGACACCGGCCACAGGACCAGGACGAAGAAGAGCACGACGATCAGGTAGAAGACCCCGATCAGTTTTCCGAGCGAGGTCAGTGTGCCCAGTCCGTACTTGGAGACCGTGAAGGCGATGGCGCCGAAGGCCGCGAGCGGTGCGATGCGCATGACCTTGCGGATGATCCAGAACAGCGTCTGCTGGACGCTGCCGACGATGTCCAGCACGGGTTGCGCCCGATCGCCGAGCGAGGCCAGACCGCAGGCGAACAGGACGGAGAACACCAGGACTTGAAGGATGTCTCCCTCGGCGAACGCCTGTACCGCGGAGGTGGGCACCAGGCTGACTAGGAAGTCGTCAAAGCCTTGCGACTTGGCGGGTGCGGTATCGGCCGCCGAGTGCAGTGACGACGGATCTATGTGCATACCCGCACCCGGGCGCAGCACGTTGACCACGACGAGCCCGATGACGAGGGCGATCGTTGTGATCACCTCGAAGTACACGAGTGAGCGCACCGCGATACGGCCGACCTTGCCGAGATCACGGACACTGGCGATGCCGTGGGTGACGGTGCAGAAGATGATGAGACCGACCACCATCTGGATGAGGTGGATGAAGATGTCGCCGAGGAACTGAAGATGGTGTCCGACGGACGGGGCGAAGTTGCCCACGACGACGCCCAGCGCGACTCCTGCGAGCACCTGGAACGCGAGGTCGTGGTAGAGGCGGCGGGGCGGCCTGACCGGTTGTACGGGTACGGCCGTGGATGTTGCTTCACTCATCGGCGTTTCCAGTTTCGTCGTTGAAAGACTGGGTTGAAGGATTGCTGGGGCGCTGGTGGGGGCTCAGGCGGTGTCGCTGCCCAGGACCCTCCTCGCCGGTTCGAAGATCTCCTCCGGCGTGAGCTTCCTGGGCAGCAGCCCCTGCTCCAGGCAGGCCCCCACGACGAGTTCGATCGGCTCACGCAGACGGTCGAAGCCGAAGAGGGCCGGGGCCGGTACGGCATCGGGGCGTTCGACGGCCGCATCGGCCCTGAGGAGAAGGTGATACGCCGCTCGGACCGCCTGCGGGTCCCGGCGGCAGACCGACGCACCGGCGACGACCATGTGGTTGACGGGCATGTACCCGTGCCGGTGCCACCACTGCTCGTCACGTGCGTCGGCGTCCGGTACGACGCGCACGAACTCCTCACTCTCGGGGAGGTCGTTGCCGAGTATCGCGGCGTCGATCCGGCCCTCGCGCAACAGATCGGGCAGGGCGGCCCGGCCGCTCTCGCGCCTGACGAAGCCGGGGTCCGTGTACTGGGCCACGTGAGGTTCGTCGTGGGTGATCCAGCGGATGTCGCGTGGCACCAGACCGAAGTCCTCGGCGAGGTGTGCGCGCACCCACATCCCGGTGGTCTGGGTGTACGAACGCACACCGACCCGCCTGCCCGCCAGCTGTGCCGGTGTGACCGGTCGTGCGGCGTGGGCGATGAGACAGCCCCGCTGGAAGCGCGCGGCCACCACGGCCGGCAGCAGGACCACGGGACGGCCGTAGGCGATGGCCTGCAAGGCGGTCACGACGGCCAACTCGCTGAGGTCGTAGGCCTCTTCGCGCACCATGGGCGCGAAGGCCCGGTGGATTGGTACGACGTCGCTGAACGACAGAGTGACCCGCGCGTCACGGATTTCGCCGCTCTTCAGCTTCGCGGTGTGAAGGTGGTCGGCGAGGACGGTGCGCAGGACGGAGGGCTCAGGCATGTGCTTCGCCCGTCGTCGCGAGGGCGGGATAGAACGCGAGGGCCGTACCGCCGAAGATCGACCTCAGGTCGTCGTCGCACAGGCCGGCCAGCGCGCCCCGGGCCTCGTCGAGGATGCCGGAGAGAGTCCCTTCCGCCGCGGGGAAGTTGGAGCCCCACGCGATACGTCCGGCGCCGTACGAGGCCAGCAGGTCCGCCAGGAAAGCCTCGCTCGTGGACTTGCCGACCTTGGCGGCGTCCAAGGCCCGATGGGTGAGTTTCAGGTGGACGCCGGGGTGGTCCGCCAACTCGAACAGTTCCCTCGACAGACGGTAAGGGGGGCCGTCGGACAGATCGGGGCGCGCGCAGTGGTCGAGCAGTACCCGCACCCGGGGAAAACGCTCCAGCAGTCTCCGCAGGGCGGGCAGACCCTGGATCGTCATCTGAAGACACACGGGGATGTCGTTCCGCTCCGCGTAGGCCCATGTGGGATACGAGCGTTCGTGGCCCAGCCAGTCCGCCTGGCCGGGCATCGTGGTCCCGGTGGTGAACAGGCGGAAGCCGGACAGCCCCTGCTCCTGGTACTTCTCCATCTGCGCTGTGGCGTCGTCGGCCAGGGCGTCGATCGAGTAGACCCCGACGAACCGGTCCGGGTGGGTCCGGACGGCTTCGGCGACGTAACGGTTGTCGTGCCCGTAGACCGTCGAGGCCTGTACCACCACGGCCCTTGAGACCCCCGCCTCGTCGAGCGCGCGCACCAGGCCGTCGATGTCCACGGGGTGGGCCCGCGACCACGCGGACTGCCGTCCCCCGACAGGGGCGTGGGGATAGCGCGTGGTGTCCGACGAGATGACGTGCGTGTGCGTGTCCACGATCTGCACCAGGTCTCCCAAGGGTTCTCGGACGGACGCCGGTCGCTCGGCACGTTGGCCGGAACCTGCACACCGACTGAAGTCCAGGCGGCCAAGATTGTCAACAATTTTATCCGCTAATTTTTGCAGCGATGAGCAACGGGCGGTGCCGACCGACCGTGGAGGAGGGGTTGCGGGGAGGGGCGAAACGGGGGGCCGGAACGACATGGGCCATTGCTGACGTGGAGAGACGGCCGACTGTTGATCCTCTGTGGGCATGCCGCGTCTCGGGGGCGGTCGGCCGCGCCGACGACGACAGGCGTGTATCGAAGTGCGCAGGGCCGGCCCGGCATCCCACCGTGGCGGGTGACGCCTTCCGGCGCACCCCTGCGTGATCCCGCCGGTCAGGGGCGGTGCCCGCTGTCCGACCGGAGGAGGCCGTCCGACCGGAGGAGTCCGTCCGACCGGACGGGGCTGCCCCCGGTGCGCGTCATCTCACACGGGCGACGGGCCGTGCGGCCCGGTCGTGCGCAACTCGTCGATCACGCTGGCCAGTTGGGCCTCGGCGGCCGCGTCGGCGGCGTCGGCGTCACCGGCGACGACAGCGTCGATGATGGACAGGAGCTGGGGCAGAGACTGCTGCGGGCGTCCGGGCCGCATCGCGAGCCGGAACTGGAACCGCACCATCTGTGTGTTGAGGCGCTCCAGTTGACGCTTGGCGACCACCTGGCCGCTGAACTCGATGATGAGGTCGTGCAGTCTTCGGTTGAGCGTCGAGTAGGTCTCGGGGGAGTTCTCGGCGACCGCCGCACGCAACTGCGCGCCGACCTCGGTGAGTTCGGCACGCTGCGCCTCGCTCGCGTGCTCGGCCGCCCTGCGCGCGCACACCCGCTCCAGCGCGGAGCGGCACTCGGTGATCTGGATGGCCTCCTCGACCGAGATCACCCTGACCCGCGCCCCTCGGTTGCGCACAATCTCCACCAGGTCGTCGGAGACGAGGTCGAGCAGCGCTTCGCGTACGGAGCTCCTGGTTACCCCGAGCTCGTCGGCCAGGTCCTGCACCACGAGCCGCTGCCCCGGCACGAGCTCGCCGACCCGCAGAGCGTGGCGGATGTAGGTGCTCACGTGGCTCCGAGCGGCCGCCCCTTGGATGCGCGTGCTGGTCACAGGCTGTCGCTCTCTCCCACCCGCGGACGTGCGCCGCCCTGTGCTCACAGGGTCCGGATCAGATCGCTGATTTTATCACCGGAGATATTGTCAGCGATCATGGGCGGTGGTTGAGCGGGATCCTTGACGTCGCCGCGTGCCGAGTGGTTCGCGGTCAAGCGGTTCGCGCGTACTTAGCGAGTCGGCACGGTCAGCACGAGTCCTGAAAAACCCGGGGAGAGCTGACCGTGCACGCGACTCGTTGTAGGGTGGGGAAACAGCCCTTGACCTGCAATAACGCAGGCAGGGAGCCTACTTGTGGGAGTACCCCGATGCTGCGTACTATGTTCAAGTCCAAGATCCACCGTGCCACCGTCACCCAGGCCGACCTGCACTACGTCGGCTCCGTGACCATCGACGCCGAGCTGCTGGAAGCCGCCGATCTGCTGCCCGGCGAGCTGGTGCACATCGTCGACATCAACAACGGCGCCCGCCTGGAGACATACGTCATCGAGGGCGAGCGGGGCTCGGGAGTGATCGGTATCAATGGTGCCGCCGCCCATCTCGTCCACCCCGGAGACCTGGTGATCATCATCAGTTACGCTCAGGTGTCCGACGCCGAGGCGCGGGCGCTTCGGCCCCGGGTCGTGCACGTGGACTCCGCCAACCGGATCGTGGGCCTGGGTGCCGATCCGTCCGAACCGGTACCGGGTTCGGAGCAGGCGCGCAGCCCGCAGGCCGTCACGGCCTGACCACCACACCAGGAGTAGGCCCATGAGCGAGATCGAGATCCGCGACGACCGGGCGGCGGGCCGCCTGGAGGCGATCGGCGACGGCGAAGTCGTAGGCCACATCGAGTACTTCGTCCTCGAATCCCCCGAGCGCGCGCTCGTCCCGGTCCACACCATCGTGGAACCGGCCCACGAGGGAAAGGGCATCGCGGGTTCACTGGCCCGCGAGCTGTACGGCATCGCCGCGCGTGAGGGCATCGTCGTCGCCCCGCTCTGCCCCTACGTCGTGAAGTGGGCGGCCCGCCATCCCGACGAGGCTCCGGCCGCCGATCCCGCGCTGCAGAAGGCGGCGATGGAGTGGCTCGCGGCGCATCCCGGCCGGTTCTAGACGGCACGTCGGTACCGGTTCCGGAAGAAAGGCCCGCCGCGTGCTCGCCCTCCTGCACACGTCACCCGCCCACGTCCCGGTCTTCGACGCCCTGCGCGACGAGGACCACCAGGGCCTGGACCTGTGGCACTTCGTCGACGAGGAGTTGCTCGCACGGGCCCGCCGCGAGGGCCCGGAAGCGGTGACCGACGCGGTACGGGACGCACTGGCGCAGGCCGTCGCCGCGGGGGCCCAGGCGGTGCTGTGCACCTGCTCGACCATCGGCGCGGTGGCGGAGTCGGCAGGTGCCGACATCGGTGTGCCGGTGCTGCGCGGCGACCGCCCGATGGCGGCGGCCGCCGTCGCCGCGGGTGCCCGCGTCGTCGTGGCCGCCACGCTGGAGAGCACGCTGGGGCCGACGGTGGCGCTGGTCGAGGAGGAGGGCCGCCGCATCGGCCGCCCCGTCGCCGTTCGCACCCTGCTTGTCGAAGGCGCTTGGGCCCGCTTCGAGTCCGGCGACGACGAGGGCTGCGCCCGACTGGTCGCCGATGCGGTGGACGCGATCGAGGATGCCGACGCGATCGTCCTGGCGCAGGGTTCCATGGCCGGCGCCCAGCACCTGACGACCACCCGGATCCCGGTGCTGTCGAGCCCGCGCCTGGGGCTGGGCGCGGGGGCTCGGGCGGTGCGGGCGGGGTGAGTCCGGCGGGGCTGGGCTGCGTGCGTCGAGTGAGTCCGGCGGGGTCCGGGGGCTTTGCGTCGGATGAGACTGGCGGGGCCTGGGGGCTGTGCGCTGGTGAGTCTGGCGGGTTCGGACGGCGCGCATCGGGTGGGTCCGGCGAAGCTCGGGCCCGGGCTGTCGGGTGTGTCCGGCGGAGCTCGGATCAGCGGTGGCGGGTGAGTCCGGCAGAGTCCAGGGGGCGTGCGTCGGGTGAGTCTCTCAGGACTCGGGCGAGGCGTGTGGGGTGAATGCGGCCGGGCTCGGGCAACGGGCGTCAGGCGTGTCTGTCAGGGCTCGGGTGACCAGTGTCGGGTGAGTCCGACTGGGCCCGGAGGCCCAGCGCCGAGTGAGTTCGCCGAGGCCCGGGCGCTGTGCGTCGGGAAGTCTGGCGAGGCTGGGGCAGCGCCTGTGGGGTGAATCCGGCGAGCCCCAGGCCACCCCTTGCGGGCGAATGCGGCGGGGTCCGGAGGCCCTGCCTCGGGCGAGTCCGACAGGACCCGGGGACTGAACGTTGGATCAGTTCGACGGCGCCCGCGCAGTGCCCGTCGGCCGCGCCCGCCGACGTCCCGCCCCGCGCGTCCCGTGAGCCCGCCCGGGTGAGTGGCGGCGCGGGTGACGGGTAGGTGGGGGAGTAGTCCAGAGCCGACGTACCCACTGGCTGGAGGACACCATGACCAACCCGTATCCCGACCCCGTACCACCCGGACCCACCCCGGGACCGGGCCCCGACCCCGTACCCCCGGGACCGACTCCAGGCCCCGGTCCCGTACCGCCAGGCCCGACTCCCGGCCCCACACCGGGCCCGGGTCCGGACCCGGAACCCCCGACGCCCCGGCCCACGCCACCGCCGGGTCCCGTCCCCGGCCCGTCCCCTGTTCCACCCGGCCCGACCCCGGAGCCCTCCCCGTCCCCCATTCCACCGGGACCGGAACCCGTACCGAACCCGGAGCCGGGACCGCCGCTCACCTGAAGCCGTGAGCGTGGCGCCGGCCGTGTGAAGCGGGGCACCTGCGAGTCGCCCATCTGAAACCGGTCGCAGGCCATGACGTCCGACCTCACCGTCCCGGCCGCCCTCCTGGCAGGATGGCCGACATGGAACGTGTGCTTGGAATCGGCGGACACTTCATGCGGGCCACCGACCCTGCGGCCCTCAGCTCCTGGTACCGCGACTGCCTCGGTCTGGACGTCGACGAGCACGGGCTGTGGCAGCAGGAAGCCGGGCCGACGGTGTTCGCGGCCTTCCCCGCCGACACCGACTACTTCGGGTCCCGCACCCAGCAGACGATGCTCAACTTCCGGGTCCGCGACCTCGACGCGATGCTCGCGCAGTTGCGCGCCAAGGGCGCGGACGTGGACGCGGAGACACAGGACATGGACGGCGTCGGACGGTTCGGCTGGGTCACCGACCCCGAGGGCAACCGCATCGAACTGTGGCAGCCCGCCTGACCGGATCCCCGGCAGGCGGGCTGGACACGGCAGCGGACGAGGTCAGCCCGTGACCTCCGAGCGGTCACCGCCCCACAGGGTGTGGAACGAGCCCTCCTGGTCCACCCGGCGGTACGTGTGCGCCCCGAAGAAGTCCCGCTGCCCCTGCGTGAGCGCCGCGGGCAGCCGCTCGGCGCGCAGTGCGTCGTAGTAGGCGAGGGCGGCCGAGAAGCCGGGCGTCGGGACACCCTGGCGGGTCGCCGCTACGACGACTTCGCGCCAGTCGTCCTGCGCCGCCGCGATCTCCTGCGCGAACGTCGCGTCCGCCAGCAGGCTCGGCAGGTCCGCGCGGGCGTCGTACGCCGCGCGGATACGGTCGAGGAACGCCGCGCGGATGATGCAGCCGCCGCGCCAGATCGAGGAGACCGCGCCGAGGTCGACGTTCCAGTCGTACTCCTCGCTGCCCGCCGCGATCTCGTGGAAGCCCTGCGTGTACGACACGATCTTCGACGCGTACAGGGCCTGCTCGACGCGGTCCGCGAAGGCCGCCGCCTCGGACTCGCCCAGCGGCGAGGCCGTCGGTCCGGCCAGGCCCCGTGACGCCTCGCGCAGGGCCGCGTGCCCGGACAGGGAGCGGGCGAAGACCGCCTCGGCGATGCCGGAGACCGGGACCCCGAGGTCGAGGGCGATCTGCACCGTCCACCGGCCCGTGCCCTTCTGCTCGGCCTGGTCGACGACGACGTCCACGAACGGCTTGCCGGTGGCCGCGTCCACGTGGGACAGCACCTCGGCGGTGATCTCGATCAGATAGGAGTCCAGCCGGCCCGTGTTCCAGGTACGGAAGATCTCCGCGATCCTGGCGGGGGAGTACCCGGCGACATCGCGCAGCAACTGGTACGCCTCGCCGATCAGCTGCATGTCGGCGTACTCGATGCCGTTGTGCACCATCTTCACGAAGTGCCCGGCGCCGTCGGGACCCACATGGGTCACACAGGGCGCCCCGTCCGCGGCCTTCGCGGAGATCTTCTCCAGCATGGGACCGAGCGAGTCGTACGACTCCTTCGGGCCGCCGGGCATGATGCTCGGCCCGTGCAGCGCGCCCTCCTCGCCGCCGGAGACGCCCATGCCGACGAAGTGGATGCCCTGTTCGCGCAGGTCGCGCTCGCGGCGGCGGGTGTCCGCGAAGTGCGCGTTGCCACCGTCGATGATCATGTCGCCGGGTTCGAGGAGCGGGGCGAACTCCTGGATCACCGCGTCCGTCGGGTCACCGGCCTTGACCATGATGACCAGGCGGCGCGGACGCTCCAGCGCGGTCACGAAGTCCTTGGCCGTCTCCGCCGCGATGAAGTCGCCCTCGCCCCCGAACTCCTCCACCAGGGCGTGGGTGCGGGACGCGGTCCGGTTGTGCACGGCGACCGTATAGCCGTTGCGCGCGAAGTTCCGGGCGAGGTTGCGGCCCATGACCGCGAGGCCCGTGACGCCGATCTGCGCTGAAGTGCTCATTCGGTTGGCTCCTAAGGATCAGGAAGATCAAGCCTAAAGATCAGGAAGGTCCTGAACGTCGGTGGTACCGGTCGTGCTCGCCAGTATTGCCGCTCGGTCCATCCTGGCCTGCCGGTACCCCGGCCGCACGTGCTCACCGCAACCGGAGCGGCCCGCTGACCACTTGAGCCACAGGGCGGCCGGTTGCCGTCTTGTCATGGCCTGTTCGTGGCGCTTACTTTTGGCCCTCCTGACGTATGTCGAGGGGGATTCTCCATGGCCGTACGCGGCCGGCACCGCCGGTATCAGCCGAACAGGATCAACCGTTCCTCGCTCCTCACGGTCACGGCGGGCGGTGCGGGCATCGCGATCCCCCTCGTCGGCGCCGGTGCGGGCAGTGCCCAGGCGGCCGACGTGAGCACCTGGAACAAGGTCGCCGCCTGCGAGTCCAGCGGCGACTGGAGCATCAACACGGGCAACGGGTACTACGGCGGGCTCCAGTTCACCCAGTCCACCTGGGAGGCTTACGGCGGCACGGCGTACGCGAGCCGCGCGGATCTGGCCACCCGGGACCAGCAGATCGCCGTCGCGGAAAAGGTGCTCAAGGGGCAGGGCCCCGGCGCCTGGCCGGTGTGCTCGGTGCGCGCCGGGCTCACCCGGGGCGGCGACACCCCCGACATCCACGTCGGCGGCACCAGGACCGGGAGTACCAAAGCCGGCAGCACCAAGGCCGAGGACGCCAAGACGCAGACCGCCAAGCGGTCCGTGAAGGACGTACAGCCGCAGACCACACCGCAGTCCCGCGCGGGCACCGTCGAGATGTACACGGTCGTGCGCGGCGACACCCTCTCCGGGATCGCCGAGACCGAGCGCGTCGACGGCGGCTGGCACGCGCTCTACACCGCGAACCGCACGACCGTCGGCGACGACCCGGACCTGATCCTGCCGGGCCAGCGGCTGAGCCTGCACGGCAAGGCCGAGACGAAGACCCGTACGGCGACGAAACCGGCCACCAAGGCGGCCACGAAGACCGAGACGAAGAAGACCACCACCAAGAAGTCGACGAGTGACTCCCTCGTCGCCCCCGTCAACGCCCCCATCGGCACGGCGTACCACGCGGAGGGCTCCGCCTGGTCGAAGGGCTACCACACCGGCGTCGACTTCCTTGTCCCCACCGGCACTTCGGTGAAGGCCATCGAGGCGGGGCAGGTGGTCACCGCGGGCTGGGGCGGCTCGTACGGCTACCAGGTGGTGATCCGGCACGCCGACGGGCGGTACTCGCAGTACGCCCACCTGTCCGCGATCTCGGTGCGGGACGGGCAGTCCGTCGGCGCCGGGCAGCGCATCGGGCGGTCGGGGTCCACCGGCAACACCACGGGCCCGCATCTGCACTTCGAGGTGCGGACGGGGCCCGGGTTCGGTACCGACATCGACCCGCTCGCCTATCTGCGGGCCGGCGGCGTCACGATTTGACGCGTGTGCGATGCCGGTCGTGGACCGGCATCATCACGTACAGCCCGGCGTGGAACGGGCCGAAGTAGCTCGGTGTCGCGGCGGAGCCGGCCGGCTCCAGGGTTCCGTAACCCTCGTCCGCCGGGATCGCCGCCGGGGCCGGGACCAGAATGTCCCCGGCCGTGACGCCGAGGTCCACGTCGACGTTCGCGCTCACGTCGACGGGCTGTCCAGGGAGGGCGTCCAGCAACTCCTCGATGGGCGCCGGCGCGACGGGAGCCGCCGTGGTGGACGATGCGTGCTCGCTCTCCAGCCGCTCGGTGGTGAGCAGGATCAGGCCACCGGCGGCGACCACTCCGGCGCTCAGGGCGAGCAGGGTGCCCGTCGTGCCGTAGCGGAAGGTCTCGCCGAACATCGTGATGCCGACGACGGCCGCCACCACCGGGTTGACGACCGTCAGGACGGCCAGCGGAGCCGCCAGGCCCGCGCCCCGGTAGGAGGCCTGCGAGAGCATCAGACCGGCGACCGCGAAGACGGCGATCACGGCCAGGAAGGGGATGTCGGTAGCCGATATCGCGCCGTTGTCCCAGTCGACCGTCACCGTCTTCGTGAACACCGAGGACATGCCGAACGCTATGCCGGACGCGGTCGCCAGCAGCACGCTGCGCACCGCCGGGTGCCGGTGTGCCGCGCGGCCCGCGATCATCAGGGTCGCGACCACCGCACCGGTGAACACCGCCACGGACACCCGCTGGGCGGTGCTCAGCGAGTGGCTGTCGGACGCGCCGACCAGGGAGAGCAGACCGGCGAGACCGATCGTCGCCATGATCGCGCCGCGCCACGCGGTGGAACCGGCCTTGCGGCCGACGAACAGGGCCGCCATCGGCAGCGCGAACACGATGGTCAGCGCGCCCAGCGGCTGCACCAGGCTCAGCGGGCCGTAGGCCAGCGCCACCACGTGCAGCAGACCGCCCGCACCGTTCAGCGCGACCGCCGCCCACCAGCTCGGGCGGCGCAGCGGCGCGTACTCCTGGTCGGGAGAGGACACCGCGACGCGCTCCTGCACGATCGCTCCGCCCGCGTAGGCCACGGCGGAGACGAGCGACAGCACGATGGACAACGCGAGGGCGCTCATCGGCAGCTCCTCTGCGTCAGGCGGGTGCCTCTGGCACCACGCGGCGAACGGTCGGCTTTCATACAGAACACGATGCCGCCCGATCTTCTTCCCGTCGTCGTACCTGAGCACCGATTGGGTAGTACTGCCGATGGAGTACGAACCACCCCTTGTCCTCCCCAAGGTGGGTGACACCAGGGGGACACCCCCTGGGTGGAACCCCTAGGAGCCTTGGTACTACTGCTGTTCGTGGACCTCGACCCCGAACTCGCCGCGCTCCGCGCCCTCGGCGGCTTCTTCGTACTACGCACGGGCGCAGCACCGAACGGCCCGCTGCCGACGCTCGCGGCGATCTACGAAAACCCGGTGTCGGATGTTTACGGAAATTCCCTGACTTTCCGTGTTCATGCCGTCGCGGAGCGTCTCCGGGCCCCTGAGCTGCGCATTTCCGCCTCGATCGCACAACAGGCGCTCGCGGCCCGCTTGTGGTCGGCGGCGCTCGGCTGTGCCGCCCTCTACGGCCGCGTCCCCGACCTCGACCCGCGCCTGCTGCACTGGGACGCGGGCGGCGCCGCACCGGACGACCTGTGGCTGGCCGAGGTCCGCCCGCTGCCCGTCGACGCCCTGGCGGACGTCGTGCTCCACGCCCACCTGGAACCCCTGAACGCGGCCCTGATCGCCCACCACCGCATCTCCGCCGGCCTGCTGTGGGGCAACGCGGCCTCCGCGCTGGCGGGCGCGGCCCGCGAACTCGACCGGTGGGCACGCGCGCGTGGCCGTCCGGAAGTGGCCACGCGCGCGCGTGCCCTCACCGCGGAACTCCTCGCCCACCCCCTCCTCGCCGGCACCGGAACCCTCACCGGAACCGCCTTCCGGCGCCGCAGCTGCTGCCTCTACTACCGGGTCCCCGGCGGCGGGGTCTGCGGGGACTGCTGCTTCACACAACCGCCCGGCCCTTCCGCGAAAGCCGCTTCTGGGTGACCATGAGTGCAATCAGCCGCTGAGAACAAGGGGTTACGGGTGCGAGTGGGACTGCTGACCCGGGAGTACCCGCCGGATGTGTACGGCGGCGCGGGCGTCCATGTGGAGTTCCTGGCCCGGGAGTTGAGGCCCCTGGTCGACCTGGACGTGCACTGCTGGGGCGAGGGCCGCACGGAGGGCGTCGTACGCCACCGCTCCTGGCCGACCCTGGACGGCGCCAACGACGCCCTGCGCACCTTCTCCGTCGACCTCTCCATGGCCGCCGCCCTCGAAGGCCGCGAACTCGTCCACTCCCACACCTGGTACGCCAACCTGGCCGGCCACTTCGCCAAGCTCCTCTACTGCGTCCCGCACGTGATGACCGCCCACTCCCTGGAGCCGCTGCGCCCCTGGAAGGCCGAGCAGCTCGGCGGCGGCTACGCCCTCTCCAGCTGGGCCGAGCGCACCGCGATCGAGGCCGCGGACGCCGTGGTCGCCGTATCGGGAGCCATGCGCGAGGACATCCTCGCCTGCTATCCGTCGCTGGACCCCGCCACCGTACGGGTCATCCACAACGGCATCGACACCACGCTCTACCGCCCCGACCACGGCACCGACGTCCTCACCCGGCTCGGCATCGACCCCGACCGCCCCTACGTGCTGTTCGTCGGCCGCATCACCCGCCAGAAGGGCGTGCCCCATCTGCTGCGCGCGGTGCGCGGCCTCGACCCGGCCGCGCAGGTCGTGCTGTGCGCGGGCGCGCCCGACACGCCCGAGATCGACCGTGAGTTCCGCGACCTCTTCGAGGAGCTGAGCCGGGTCCGCGAGGGCGTGCACTGGATCCCCCAGATGCTGCCCCGACCGGAGGTCATCCAGCTCCTCACCCACGCCACCGTCTTCGCCTGCCCCTCGGTCTACGAGCCCCTGGGGATCGTCAACCTGGAGGCGATGGCCTGCGGTACCGCCGTGGTCGCCTCGCGTGTCGGGGGCATCCCCGAGGTGGTCGCGGACGGCGAGACCGGCCTGCTGGTGTCCATCGAGGAAAACTTCGAGGAGAACCTGGCGACGGCCCTCGACTCCGTGCTCGCCGACCCGGAGACTGCGAAGCGCATGGGCGAGGCAGGGCGGAAGCGCGCGGTGGGCGAGTTCGGCTGGGACGCCGTGGCGCTGCGCACCGCGCGGCTCTACGAGGAGATCCTCAAACAGGCTTAGTGTGCGCTGCTCAGGGGCAGGCTGGGGTCAACCAGGGTGAGGGGAGCGGCCATGCGTCGTGGCGGACCTTCGGTGCTCGGGATCGTACTGGCGGGCGGTGAGGGCAAGCGGCTGATGCCCTTGACCGCCGACCGGGCCAAACCCGCGGTCACCTTCGGCGGCACGTACCGCCTCGTGGATTTCGTACTGTCCAATCTCGTCAACGCCGACATCCTGCGCATCTGCGTCCTCACGCAGTACAAGTCGCACTCGCTGGACCGCCACATCACCACCACCTGGCGCATGTCCAGCCTGCTCGGCAACTACGTCACACCTGTTCCGGCGCAGCAGCGCCTGGGCCCGCGCTGGTACCTCGGCAGCGCGGACGCGATCCTCCAGTCGCTGAACCTGATCTACGACGAGCGCCCCGAGTACGTCGCGGTCTTCGGCGCCGACCACGTCTACCGCATGGACCCCCGGCAGATGCTCGCCCAGCACATCGACAGCGGCGCGGGCGTCACCGTGGCCGGAATCCGTGTCCCGCGCGCGGAGTCCTCGCAGTTCGGCGTGATCACCCCGGGCTCGGACGGCCAGACGGTCGAGCGGTTCCTGGAGAAGCCCGCCGACCCGCCGGGCCTGGTCGACGACCCGGAGTGCGTCTACGCCTCCATGGGCAACTACATCTTCACCACCAAGGCCCTGATAGAGGCCCTCCAGCGGGACGCCGAGGACATCGGCTCGGTGCACGACATGGGCGGCTCGATCCTGCCCGCGCTCACCGACCGGGGCGAGGCCGCGCTCTACGACTTCAGCGCCAACCACGTCCCCGGCGAGACCACCCGCGACCAGGGCTACTGGCGCGACGTCGGCACCCTGGACGCCTACTACGACGCCCACATGGACCTCATCGCCGAGCGCCCCGCCTTCAACCTCTACAACCGCAACTGGCCGATCTACACCCACTCCGGCCAGCTCTCCCCGGCCCGCTTCAACGCCGGCGGCATGGCCAGCGAGTCGATCATCAGCTCCGGCTGCCTCATCCGCGGCCAGGTCACCCGCTCGGTGCTCTCCCCGGGTGTGGTGGTCGACCCGGGAGCCGTCGTCCAGGGCTCGATCCTGCACGACAACGTCCACATCGGGCGCGGCGCGGTGGTCCGGGGCGCCGTCCTGGACAAGAACGTCGAGGTCCCGCCGGGCGCGACGATCGGCGTCAACCCGGAGCGCGACGCCGACCTGTACACGGTCTCCAAGGGCGGGGTCATCGCCCTCGGGAAGGGCCAACTGGTCACGTAGGTACCGGACATCGGCCCCGGTGCGTCTCGACCGCACCGGGGCTTTGCCGTGCCATGACCCAGACTTGTCATGTCCCTGGACGGAAGGCGGAATCCGTGTTGTCATGCCAACTGCTGCCCATGACAACGTTGTTATGGAGGTTCCGTGCGCATCAGACGTCTCAAGGACCGACTCGCGTTACTGCTCGCGCTGGCACTCGGCATCGCCGCCCTGGCGGCCGTCCCCACCGCGAACGCCACCACCGCCGACGACCCCGTCGAGATCCACGGCCTGAAGGGCGAGTACTACACCCAGTCCGCTCCGGGCGCCTTCGACTTCGCCGACCTCAAGGCCACCGGCGTCGACCCGAACCTCGACTTCGACAACCTCGAACCCCGGCTCGCCTTCACCACCGGCCAGTCGGACGACGTCAGCGTCCGCTGGACCGGAAAGATCGTCCCGGCGAAGTCCGGCCCCCACACCTTCTCGATCATCGGCGACAACGGCTTCCGCCTCTGGATCGGCGGACAGCTCGTCATCGACCACTGGGTCGACGACTGGGACACCGAACAGACCGCCGCCCCTGTCGAGTTGACCGCCGGCACGGCCTACGACATCAAGGTCGAGTACTTCGAGCACTACGGAGGCTCCAACCTCCACCTCCGCTGGACCGAACCCGGCGGCACCAAGGTCCCCGTCCCGCAGTCGGCCTTCCGCCTCCCCGACGGCTACGACTACGACGGCGCGATCGCCACCACGGTCACCGGCACCGGCCGCACCCTCAAGCTCGACTTCGCCCAGCCCCTCGCCACACCCCCGGCCGACCTCACCGACCACCTCGAAGCGGTGATCGGCGGCGCCAAGTGGCCCTTGGGGGCGGCTCAGTTGGACCCGACGGACGCGCGAACCCTGCTCGTCCCGCTCACCGAACCCGTCGTGGGCAACAAGACGGGCACCGCCCCCGGCACCGCAGACATCCGCTACGACGGCGCAGCCGGCCTCACCACGGCTGATGGCAACGTTATCAACGCCTTCTGGAGCACCGGCCCGAACCGCTCCACCCACGAACTGCGCACCCGGTGGGCCGACCAGGTGGGCCCGCACAACGCCCTCCCCGAGTACCCGCGCCCCCAGCTCACCCGCACCGACTGGCGCAATCTCAACGGCAGTTGGCAGTTCGCGGCGGCGACAGCGGGGGAGTCCCCGCCCGTCGGCCGGACACTCGCCGAGCGCATCCTCGTCCCGTACCCCGTCGAGTCCCAGCTCTCCGGCCTCGAACGGCACGAGGACCGCATGTGGTACCGCCGCACCTTCACCGTCCCCGCCGACTGGAGGATCGGCTCGGGCAAGCGGCTGATGCTCAACTTCGGTGCCGTCGACTGGCGGGCCGAGGTCTACGTCAACGGCACGAAGGTCACCGAACACCAGGGCGGCTACGACAAGTTCAGCGCCGACGTCACCGACGCCCTGAAGCCCGGCCGCACCCAGGAACTGATCGTCGGCGTCTACGACCCCACGGACGCGTCGAACGGCGAGAACCCCCCGATCGGCAAGCAGCGCCTCGACCCGAGCGGCATCTGGTACACCCCGACCTCGGGCATCTGGCAGACGGTCTGGATGGAACCGGTCGCCACCGACCACGTCGACTCCCTCAAGCTCACCCCGGACGTCACCAAGAGCCAACTCGCCGTCGAGGCACAGGGAGTCAGGGACGGCGTGGCGATCACGGCGACGGCGTACGACGGAAAGCGAGCGGTGGCCACCGCACACGGCCGCACCGGCGCCCCGCTCACCCTGACAGTCAAGAACCCCCAACTCTGGTCGCCCGACAACCCGTTCCTCTACGACCTGAAGGTCACCGTCGGCCAGGACCGCGTCGGCAGCTACTTCGGGATGCGCTCGATCGCCGTCGAGAAGGTGAACGGCGTCCCGCGCACGGTCCTCAACGGCAAGCCGGTCTTCATGATGGCCACCCTCGACCAGGGCTTCTGGCCCGACGGCCTCTACACGGCTCCGACCGACGAGGCACTGGCCCACGACCTCAAGGTGCACAAGGAGTTGGGCTTCAACGCGGTGCGCAAGCACATCAAGGTCGAGCCCGACCGCTGGTTCTACTGGGCCGACCGGCTCGGCCTCATGGTGTGGCAGGACATGCCCGCGACGACCGCCGGGGTGAACCCGTCGCCCGCCGCCCGCGCCGAGTACGAGCGCGAGCTGAAGCAGCTGATCGACCAGCACATCAGCAGCCCGTCGATCGTCATGTGGGTGACGTTCAACGAGGGCTGGGGCCAGTACGACGAGGCCCGCATCGCCGACCAGGCCAAGGCCTGGGACCCGACACGGCTCGTCAACAGCATGTCCGGCATCAACCTCGGCGTCGACGGCGGCACCGGCGACATCATCGACGAACACGGCTATCCCAGCCCCGCCCTGCCACCCCACCCGGACGGTCAACGCGCCCTGGTCAGCGGCGAGTACGGCGGTCTCGGGCTCGCGGTCCCGGGCCACGCCTGGTCGGTCCAGCAGTCGTACGTCGACGTCGACCCGGCCGCCTACACCGACGACTACCTCACCAAGCTCGCCGAGGTGCACGCCCTGACCTGCCAGGGGAGCAACGGCGCGGTCTACACGCAGATCTCCGACGTCGAGGGCGAGTTGAACGGCCTGATGACCTACGACCGGCGGGTACTGAAGCCCGACGCACAACGGGTGAAGGCCGCCCAGCAGGCCCTGATCCACGACGCCTCGCAGGCGACCCCCGCAGGGTGCCCCACCACCTGAACTCCCTTGGAGGACCCATGAGATGGACCCGGCGCCTGCGGTTGTGCATGGCGGGGGCGGTGGCAGTGTCCGCGCTGTTCGCCGCCCCCGCCGCAGCCGAGGCCTCTGTCGACGGTCAACTCACCGACCTGGTCAACCCGTTCATCGGCACCGAGAACGACGGCAACACCTATCCCGGCGCCGCCGTGCCCTTCGGCATGGTGCAGTTCTCGCCGGACACCGGCCACAACACCGGCTACGACTACTCCCAGAACCACATCCGCGGCTTCTCCCTCGTGCACCTCTCCGGCGTCGGCTGCGGCCTCGGCGGCGATCTGCCCGTACTGCCCACGACCGGCGAGGTGACGCAGACCGACTACGCCCAGTACGCGGCCGAGTTCGGCCACGACGACGAGCACGCGAGCCCCGGCTACTACCAAGTCGGCCTGAAAACAGGCATCGAGGCCGAACTGACGGCGACCGCGCGCACCGGCGTCCAGCGCTACACCTTCCCGGCCACCGACAAGGCCAACGTCCTGCTCAACGCGGCCCAGTCGCTGCACTCCGGGGTCTCCTCGCAGGTCGAGGTCCTCGACAACAGGACCGTGCGCACCACCATCACCGGCCGCGGCTTCTGCCAGGACACCAAGCCCTACACCGTCCACACGATCACCCGCTTCGACCGGTCCTTCACCACCTACGGCACCTGGAACGGTCCAACGGTGACCGCCGCTTCCAGGACCGGGAGCGGCGGCGCGTACGTCCGCTTCGACACGACGAAGGACCGTACGGTCGAGGCGACCACGGCCCTGTCGTACGTCGACGCGCACGGCGCGGCCGTCAACCTCCGTGCGGAGGGCGGGAGTTCGTTCGACGCGGTACGCCACCGGGCCCGACGGGCCTGGGAGGACCGGCTCGACGACGTCCGCGCACAAGGCGGTTCCGACGCTCTGCGTCGGACCTTCTACTCGTCCTTGTACCGGTCCTTCCTCGCGCCCAACATCGGCAGCGACGCCGACGGCCGCTACACCGGCTGGGACCAGAAGATCCACCGCGCGAAGGGCTTCACCTACTACCAGAACTGGTCCCTCTGGGACACCTACCGCACCCAGTCCCAACTCCTCGCCCTGCTCGCGCCGCGCGAGGCCCGGGACATGGCGATCTCGGTGATCAGGATCGACGAGGAGAGCGGCTGGCTGCCCAAGTGGGGCTACGGCACGGTCGAGACGAACATCATGACCGGCGACCCGGTGACGCCGTTCCTCACCAACGCCTATCAGCAAGGCCTGTTGAAGGGCTACGAGGAGCGTGCCTACCGGGCGTTGAAGCAGAACGCCGACGGCATGCCGCCCACCGAGTCGGCGGCGGTCGGGCGGGAGGCCAACAAGGAGTACATCGCGGAAGGCTTCGCGCCGTACATCGAGGACCGCCCGCACGCGAAGCCCGGTGACTCCGACTACGACCACGGGGCCTCGGCCACCCTGGAATACGCCCTCTCGGACGCGATGCTCGCGCAGATGGCCCGTGACCTGGGGCACCCCGCCGACGCCGCCCGGTATGCGGCCCGCGCCCAGAGCTACCGGAACATCTTCGACCCCTCGACCGGCTTCTTCCGCGCCCGCGATGCCTTCGGCGCCTTCGTCGGTCCCGCCGACCCGGCGCAGAGCGAGGGCTTCCACGAGGGCACGTCCTGGCAGTACCAGTGGCTGGTACCGCAGGACCTGCCCGGCATGGTCGACCTCATCGGCGGGCGACAGGCGGCCAACGCACGGCTGGACTCCTTCTTCGCCTACGACCAGCTGCTCGCCGACCCCGCGAAGACCGCCCGCGAGGTGTGGGTCAACGGGCCGTACGACTACTACAACGCGGACAAGTACAACCCGCAGAACGAGCCCGACCTGATCGCCCCCTACACCTATCTGTCGACCGGGCAGCCCTGGAAGACGACCGATGTCGTCCATGCGGCGCTGACCCTGTTCACGGACGGCCCGACCGGCATGACCGGCAACGACGACCTCGGCACGATGTCCGCCTGGAACGTGCTGTCGTCGATCGGGATCTTCCCGGTCCAGCCCGGCTACGACACCTGGGGTCTGTCCACGCCCGTCTTCGAGCGGGTCGACCTGACCCTGGACCGCCGCTACTACCCGCACGGCGCCCTCACCATCAAGGCGCCCGGCACCTCCGCCGGCGACCGCTACATCCAGGCGGCCCGGACGGACGGGACGCCGTACGACCGCACCTACCTCACGACCGGGCAGTTGAGGTCCGTACGGTCGCTGGACTTCACGGTCGGCCCGCACCCGTCGGAGTGGGGTACGTCACCCCAGGCGGGACCACCGGCACTGAAGTGACCTCAGGCGCCACTGGAGTCCCGCCCCTCCCAGAGGGGCGGGACCGGGGCTGGATGTAATCTGCTGTTAACTGTGCGTAGCTTGATCGTACTTGACCGTAATCGCTTGTCGGCGCTTGACTGCTTGCTCACCCCTAGTCGACGCGAGGCAAGCCTTTGACTTCCGATCTGCTCGCTCCCCTCGACCTGGCGTTCTGGAACATCGAGTCCGACCGGAACCCGATGCACCTGGGCGCACTCGGCGTCTTCTCGGCACACTCGCCGACCGCGGGAGCCCACGCCGCCGACCTCCTCGCCGCCCGCGCCGCCGCCGTGCCCGGGCTGCGGATGCGCATCCGGGACGTGTGGCAGCCGCTGTCGCTGTCCTTCGGGAGCGCCACCCGCGAGGAGGACCCCGACTTCGACCCGCTGCACCACGTCCGGCTGCACGCCCCGACCGCCGACTTCCAGGAGGTCGCGGGCCGGCTCATGGAACGCCCGCTGGAGCGCGGCCGGCCCCCGTGGGAGGCGCATGTGCTGCCCGGCGAGGACGGTGTCTCCTTCGCCGTGCTGTTCAAGTTCCACCACGCCCTGGCCGACGGACTGCGGGCGCTGACCCTCGCCGCCGCGATCCTCGACCCGATGGACATGCCCGAGCGGCGACCCCGTCCCGAGGAGCCCGCACGCGGTCTCCTGCCCGATGTGCGCAAGCTGCCCGGGCTGCTGCGGGGCGCCCTGTCCGACGTAGGCCGGGCCCTCGACATCGGGGCGTCCGTCGCCCGCTCCACGCTCGACGTCCGTTCGTCGGCGGCGCTGGCCTCCGAGCCGTCGGGCACCCGTCGTACCGCCGGAGTCGTCGTCGACCTCGACGACGTGCACCGGATCCGCAAGACCGTCGGCGGCACCGTCAACGACGTGCTCATCGCCGTCGTCGCGGGCGCCCTGCGCCGCTGGCTCGACGAGCGCGGCGACGGCAGCGAGGGCGTCGCGCCCCGCGCCCTGATCCCCGTCTCCAAACGCCGCCCCCGCAGCGCCCAGCCGCAGGGCAACCGGCTCTCCGGGTACCTGATACGGCTGCCCGTCGACGACCCCGACCCGCTCGGGCGGCTCGACTCGGTGCGCGCGGACATGGACCGCAACAAGGACGCGGGTCCCAACCGGGGCGCGGGCGCCGTCGCCCTGCTCGCCGACCACGTGCCGGCGCTCGGCCACCGGCTCGGCGGACCGTTCGCCGCGCAGGCCGCCCGGCTCTGGTTCGACATCCTCGTCACCAGCGTCCCGCTGCCCAGCATCGGTCTGAAGCTCGGCGGCAACCCGGTCACCGCGGTCTTCCCGTACGCCCCGCTGGCCCGCGGCCAGTCCCTCGCGGTCGCCGTCTCCACCTTCCGGGGACACGTCCACTACGGCCTCGTCGCGGACGCGGCCGCCGTACCGGATCTCGATCTGTTCGCGCGTGCGCTCACCGAGGAGGTGGAGACACTCATCACCGCCTGCGGGTCGTGACGCGGAACGAGTTTGGTGCTGCGGCCCGGCGCTCCGTAAAATTCCCTGTTCGACGGCCGGTGCGCTCTGAGCGCCGCCGCGGACGACCCAAGGAAACGGCAGCGCGATGACGGTGACAGAGAACGGCTCCACGACCCCGGACGAGGTCGTGTACGGGCCCGGCATCGACCCCGAGCGGCTGGCCGTCTGCCTCAGCGTGCTCGACGAGCTGGAGAAGATCGACGTCGACCACCCCGACGCGATCACCGTGCGCCGGGCCACCGCCGGTATCTACCGCAGCGTCAAGCAGCGCCGCCGCCAGGAGCGCCGGGCCGCGAAGACCGCGCACGACAAGGCCGTCACCGAGTCCACCGCGACCGGCTCCGCCCAGCGCATCGACGACGAGACCGAGGGCCTGCTCCCGTCGTCGGTGACGGAGGAGGGCCGGATCGCCGGGATACTCCAGCGACCGCGCTCCTGCTACACCTGCAAGACCCGGTACGTGGAAGTCGACTACTTCTACCACCAGCTCTGTCCCGACTGCGCCCGCCTGAACCGCGAGAAGCGCGACGTCCACGCCGACCTCACCGGCAAGCGCGCGCTGCTCACCGGCGGTCGCGCCAAGATCGGCATGTACATCGCGCTCAGGCTGCTGCGCGACGGCGCCCACACGACGATCACCACGCGCTTCCCCAAGGACGCCATCCGCCGCTTCAAGGCCATGGACGACTCGGCGGACTGGCTGCACCGCCTGGAGGTCGTCGGCATCGACCTCCGCGACCCGGCCCAGGCCGTCGCCCTCGGCGACCAGGTCGCCGAGGCGGGCCCGCTGGACATCCTCATCAACAACGCGACGCAGACCGTACGACGCCTGCCGTCCGCCTACGCCGCGCTCGTCGACGGCGAGAGCGCCCCGCTGCCCGCCGGAGAGCTGCCCGCCCACCACGTCATCGGCGCGTTCGGCTCCGGCGCGGTCGACGGCCTCGCCGCGCTGCCCGTCGGGATCTCCGGCCTCGACGCCCAGCAGGTCGCCGACCTGGCTCTGGTCGCGGGCAACGCCAGCGTCGCCCGGCACCTCGACGGCACCGCCATCGACGCCGGTGGCCTGGTCCCCGACGTGGTCGACACCAACACCTGGGTGCAGACCATCGAGCAGATCTCCCCGGTCGAGCTCCTTGAGACCCAACTCTGCAACTACACCGCGCCGTTCATCCTCATCAGCAAGCTCCGCCCGGCCATGGCCGCCGCCGCGAAGACGGCGACCAGCGGGCGCTCGTACATCGTCAACGTCTCCGCGATGGAGGGCGTCTTCGGGCGCGGCTACAAGGGCGCCGGACACCCGAACACCAACGCCGCCAAGGCCGCGATGAACATGGTGACCCGCACCAGCGGCCAGGAGATGTTCCAGTCCGACGGCATCCTCATGACGTCCGTCGACACCGGCTGGATCACCGACGAACGCCCCCACTACGACAAGCTCCGCCTCGCCGAGGAGGGCTTCCACGCCCCACTTGACCTGGTCGACGGGGCGGCCCGGGTTTACGATCCGATTGTGCGCGGCGAGCAGGGCGAGGACCTGTACGGCGTCTTCCTGAAGGACTACGCGCCCGGCAAGTGGTAACCCGCCACCCCGGCCGCGAGCCGGGGTCCGCCGGGTCCCGGCCCTGGTGAGCGCCGCGCGAGGAGTTCCCATGGCCAGTGCACACGGCATCGATCCGAGGGCCTTCGAAGACCCGCGCAACCACTACCCGACCGACGACCAGTTCTACGCGAGCGACCGCCCGGCACACCCCGTACTGCCGGAGGACCGCCCGCGCGGCGGCGGGCCCACGACCACGGTCAAGCACCGTGGGACCTGGGCCACCGTCGCACTCCTCGCCGGGATCGTCCTGCTGATCCTCGTGGGGATCGCCCTGTTCCCGTGAGCGAGCCGGTCATGAGTGCGGCGGTCCCGCCGACCTCAGCCGGTCGTGGACGGCGTACCCGCCCGACGTGTACGCCGCGCGCACCCGTGTCCCGCCGTCCACCAGCAGCTCCGCCCCGGTGATCCACTCGGCCTGGTCGGAGGCCAGCCACAGCACAGCCCGTGCGATGTCGGCCGGTTCCCCGATCCGGCCGAGCGGCAGCCCGGCGGCGACCTCCGCCTCGCCCGGCTCCCACACGAAGCGCGCCATCTCGGTGCGTACGAGTCCCGGGGAGACGGAGTTGACCCGCACCCCCGGCGCGAGTTCCCCCGCGAGCTGCTGCGTGAGGTGCAGCAGCGCCGCCTTGCTGGTCGAGTAGGCCCCCACGTTCGGCCCGACATGCGCGGCACCCTCGGTGCACACGTTGACCACCGCACCGCCGTGCTCCCGCATCCACGCCCGCCACGCGCACTGCACCAACCGCAGCGGCGCCTCGACGTTCACGGTGAAGGCAGCCCGCCAGGCATCCGGATCGGCTTCCATCAGCGGGCCGTACGGCTGGTTCGTCGCCGCGTTGTTGACGACCACGTCGATCCGCCCGAAGGCACGCAGCACGAACTCGGCCAATTCCCTCGGGTGTTCGGGGTCGCCGACATCCCCGGGCAGTCCGACCCCGCCCAACTCCGCCGCGACACGCGCCACTTCACCGGAGTCCCGTGCGCTCACGCACACCTGGGCCCCGGCCCCGGCGAACGCCTCGGCGACCGCGCGCCCGATCCCGCGCGTGCCGCCGGTGACCAGGACGGCCCGACCGCGCAGACCGTACGACGACGACATCATCGCCGTACGATCTCATGACGGACCGTCAGTCGACAGCCCCCAGGCGGGAGTTGGGCAACCGTGAGTTCCGGGCGGCGACGATGCCGAGGACCGTGCGCCAGTCCTCCAGGACGCCGGCGTCGAGGTCGACGACCTTGGCCGCGTCGTCGGCCTGGCGGAGGGTGATCGCGTCGTCGGCGAGCGGATCGCGCTCGAAGGCGGCGGCCTCGGCGTGGGACATCGGACCGCCCTGGGCCCGAAGGGTCAGCGTGCTCTGCGCGGACAGGTCGTGGTCCGGCGAGACGGTGGCCAGGTAACGCTTCGCCGGCACATGCAGGCGGACCAGGTGGGCGACCCGGTCGCCGAGCAGGGCGTGGACGGCGTCCGCCGCGTGGTCGGCGTGTCCGGCGTCGTCGCCGGGTTGGAGGAGATGTCCGATGTCGTGGACCAGGCCGGCGACCTGGAGTTCCTTGTCGGCGGGGCGACTTCGGCGCAGCAGTGCGGCGGTCTGCAGTGCGTGGTCGTGCAGATCGACCGGATCACCGCTCCGGTCCGGGGTGTCCCAGGCGCCCCGGCAGGCGTACAGCAGGTCCATCAGCTCCTCGACGCTGCGCAACTCCATGCGTCAGTCCTCCCGCGAGACAGCCTGTGCGGAACGCCAGGAGATCATGGCGAGCTTTCGGACCGGCCAACGGGACCTGAACTGCGCGACGCCTTCGGTGACGCAGGCCATGCGCCGGCTCGGGAGTCGCCGCTATGGGGAGTCGGGCCGCGTGCGGACGGAGTCCTGTCCGGCCAGGCCGTGCAGGAGGGTGTCGATCATCCGCTCGATCCGGTCCTCCTCGACGGGTTGCCGGACGAGCAGTGCTCTGAAGTGGAGCGGTGCGACCAGCAGTTCGAGGGTGAGCTGGTGATCGGCGTCGGCCGGGAGTTCACGGCGGTCGATGGCGCGGTCGACGACGACTCGGGTGACGTCGTAGCGGCTCTCCCCGAACTGGGCGCGACTCTCGGCCAGTTGAGGATCCTCCTCGGCCGTGGCCATCGCCTGGGCCAGTGCGATGCCCAGGGGGGTGTCCAGGTAGGCCCATCTGCTCGCGCCCTTCGACCTCCCCGCCGACCGGCCGGTGGTGCTCGCCGGCGGGGGCGTGGACAGCTGGAAGATGGATGTGCACGGGCTGACGGTGCTCCTGGCCATCCACCTCCGGGCCCGGGTGCTGGTCTTCGACATCGCGGGCACCGGCGAATCGACGGTGCCGATGACCGGCGTCGGCGGCGCGGAGCTGGTCACCGGGCTGATCGGGCACGCCCGGTCGCCGGGCAACGTAGTGGTCGCGCATGTGGGCAGCTCGATGGGCGGGTATTTCTCGGCCCGGTCGGGTCTCGGCGGTGAGGTCGACGCCGCCGTGGTGCTGGGCGGGCCGGTCGAAGCGGCGTTCACCGACGCGCGCAAGGACGCCTTCGGGATGGACGGGATCCTCGGCAACGCGATGGGCTTCGACGCGCCGCCCACCCGCGAGCAACTGGTCGCGGGCCGGGCCGAGTTCTCGCTCCGCCCACTGCTCGACCAGGACCGCAACAGCCCCATGCTGGTGGTGAACGGCGCCGACGACGTCCACGTGCCGCAGCACGACACCCTGGTGTTTCAGGGCCGCCGCGACACCGTCGTGAACCTCGTCCCCGACACCGGGCACTGCGCGGTGAGCAAGCTGCCCGAGGTGTTCCCGGCGATCATCGGCTGGCTGGACGGCGCGCTGGCCGACAAGGCGGAGACGGACCGGTGAGCGGCCGGTCATGGTTTCTGGGTGGCCCGGTGTACGAACGCGGGTGGCAGGTTCGGCCAGACCACGGTCGAGCGTTCCAACTCGCTGAAGCGGCGGGCCAGTTCGGCGGTGAAGTGCCGGGCGGGTGGTGTCCAGGCCGCGTGGAGGTAGGCGAAGGTGGCGAACCGGCCGCCGGGCGTGAGGACTTCGGCCACGGCGTCCAGGATGCGCCCGCGCTGTTCCCGGGCCATGACGGTCCACGGCAGCCCGGAGACCACCGCATCAGCCGGTTCGCCTGCCACGCCCGCCAGTTCGGCCGCCGAGCCGCGCACCACGGTCAGGCGTGTGTCCCGCCGGGTGGCCGAAAGCCTCGCCGCGAGCGCCGGGTTGAGCTCGATCGCGACTAGCCGTGCCGAGGGCGCGAGCCGGGCCAGGATCGCGTCCGTGAACACCCCGGTTCCCGGGCCGAGTTCGACCACGAGCCGGGCCTCCTCCAGGCCGATGCCCTCGGTCATCGCATACGCCAGCCGTCGTGAACTGGCCGCCACGGCACCGGTCATGAGGGGCCGTCTGAGGAATTCGGTGGTGATCGACATGGCGGCCATGGTGGAAGCGCCCGGGGTGGCCGTTCGTCGTGTCCCCGGGCGGTGCGTGTACGACCGTGGGAGGACCCCATGACGCCCGCCGGGACGATGTGGGGGAGCGGTCCCGGCCGTAGCGTGAAGTGGTGCTTCGGCTGATCGAGACCCTGTCCCGCCTGCGGCGGAGCCGCCCGTGGCTGACGGACGCCCTGCTGGTCGTGCTGGTGGCGGTGCCGCCGGTGATCCGACCGGAGCCGGGCTGGCGGCCGGTCTGGGTGCAGGCGGTCGTGTACGTCGCCCTGGTACTGCCCCTGCTGTGGCGCCGCCGCCGGCCGGTGCTGGTCGCGGCCCTGGTGACGGCGGTGTTCTGGGCGCAGTTCCTCGGACAGGTGTGGGGGCAGGAGCCGGGACGCGGCGCCGTCGCCCTGGCCGCGGCCCTGGCCACCCTCACGGTGCGCGGCCTGCGCCGCGCCGCCGCGGTGACCGTGGTCTGCGCCGCCGGCTGCGTGGTGCTGTGGATTCCCGCGTGGCAGCGGGACTACGGCGCCGGCCCGGGTGCCCGGGGTGCCTGGCTCACTCCGCTCGCGGTGGGCCTTCTGCTGGCCGGGGCCTGGGTGTTCGGCGAGTACGTCCGGGCCCGGCGCGCCTACGTCGCCGAGTTCGAACGGCGGGCCGCGCTCGCCGAATCGGAACGCCTCGCCCTGGCCAAGGTCGCCGTCGCCGAGGAACGGGCCCGCATCGCCCGCGAGATCCACGACGTCCTCGCGCACAGCGTGAGCGTGATGGTGCTCAACGCGGAGGGCGGCAGGCTGATGCGGCACGTCGACCCCGCCGTCGTCGACCGCACCCTCGGCGTCATCAGCGCGACCGGCCGCGAGGCCCTGGGCGAACTGCGCCGACTGCTGGAGGTGTTGCGCACCCCTGACGCGGGCGCAGACTCCGGTTCCGCTCCCGATGGCGCCGATCCCGGCGGTTCCGCTCCCGATGGCGCCGGCGAACGCCTCTCGGCCGATCTGCGGCGGCTGGTCGGACGACTCAACACCAGTGGCAGGCAAGCCCAGTTGGACCTGCGCGGAGAACAGGACGGCCTTCCGGCGGATCTCAGCGCGCAGACGTACCGCATCGTGCAGGAGGCGCTCACCAACGTCGTCAAGCACGCCCCGCCGGACGCGACGGTCCACGTACGGGTCGACACCGGCAGCCAGGGGCCCGGCCGGCTGGTGCGCGTCAGGGTGGAGAACTCGGCCGGAGCGACGGACCGGCGCCCGGCTCCGCTGCTCCCCTCCGGCCGCGGGCTCACCGGCATGCGCGAGCGAACCGCCCTGTACGGCGGACGCGTCGACGCCGGCCCCACAACCGACGGCGGCTACCGCGTCGTAGCGACCCTGCGTCCTGCCCGGCACGAGCCCACCGCGGCGACCCGATGAAGGAACAGGCCCCGACCCCGAATCGCTTCGCGTCATCGGCATCGACGTCCCGGGTGCTGATCTGCGACGACCAGGAGCTGATCCGGATGGGGCTGCGCATGGTCGTCGACAGCCAGCCCGATCTGACCGTGGTGGGTGAGGCCGCCGACGGCGACGCGGCGATCGCGGGTGTGGCCGCCCTGGAGCCGGACCTCGTCCTGATGGACGTCCGCATGCCCGGGCTGGACGGGCTCGCCGCGACCGAGATCCTCTGCGCGCGGCCCCAGGGGCCGCGCATCCTGCTGGTCACCACCTTCGACCTCGACGAGTACGCCTACGCGGCGCTGCGGGCCGGCGCGAACGGCTTCCTCGTGAAGGACGCCCCCGCCGAGGAGATCCTGGTGACCGTCCGCGCGGTGCTGCGGGGCGCGACCATGGTGGCGCCCTCGCTGACCCGGCGCCTGGTCGAACGCTTCGTCCTGCACGCCCCCGTGACCGCGCCCGCCCAGCGCGACCGCCTGGCGGCCCTCACCGAGCGGGAACGCGAAGTCCTCGCCCTGGTCGCCAAGGGACTCGCGAACGGCGAGATCGCGGACCGCCTCTTCGTCGGGGAGACGACCGTCAAGACCCACCTCGGCCGGATCCTGACCAAGCTCGGCCTCCGGGACCGTATCCACGCGGTGATCTTCGCCTACGAGAGCGGGCTGGTACGAGTCGGGGACTGAGCGGTGGCGCCCCGAAAACCGGGATACAGCCCCCACCAGTGATGGCTACAGTGAGTGACATGACGATCACGTTCCGCGCGGCATTCGGGAGGGCGGTGGCGGCGGCGCTCCTGGCCGTGGCCGCCCTCCCGGCGACCGCGGTCGCTGTTCCGCAGACCCCGATCACGCCCACCGACCCGGCTCCGGACCAGCGGCATCTCGTCTGGAAGACCTGTGCCCGCGGTCCCGACGACGACACCGGCAAGGCCCTCGACCGGGCCGGCGCCCAATGCGCCGACCTGGCGGTCCCGCTGGACTACGCGACCCCCGGCGGCCGGACGATCGGCATCGCGGTGGCCCGCCTCCGGGCCGCCGACCCCGCCCACCGCATCGGCACGCTGCTCTACAACATGGGCGGACCGGCGGATCCGGCGATCGAGTCCCTGTTGGCCGTCGGCGCGGCGATGGGGGAGACGGCCCGGCGCTACGACATCGTCGGCGTGGACCCGCGCTTCACCGGCCGCAACACACCACTCGACTGCGGCTGGCGGACCGAGACCTACTTCCGCTCGGCGGGATCGGACCGGGCGGGCTTCGAGCGCACGAGGGACTTCGAACGCGGCCTCGCCGAACAGTGCCGCGACCGAGCCGCAGCCCTTCTGCCCCACGTCTCCACGCGCAACGCGGCCCGCGACATGGACGCCGTCCGCGCCGCCCTCGGCGAGCGCCGGATCTCCTACTACGGCGTCTCGTACGGCACGTATCTGGGTGAGGTCTACACGGCGATGTTCCCCGGCCGCACCGACCGTGTCGTCCTCGACGGCGTGCACGATCCGAGCCGCCTCGCCCCCTGGGCGGAGTACGGCACGGAGAAGGTCGACGAGGACGCCCTGCGCCACTGGGCGGGCTGGGCGGCGGCCCACGACGGGACGTACGGGCTGGGCTCCACCGCCGACGCCGTGCTCGCCACCCTCGACGGCATCCAGTCCGCGGCCGTCGGGCGACCGTTGGCCATCGGCCCGTACCGGGTGGACCGGCACGTGGCGCCGCTGTTCGAGTACGCGGTCCTCGGCGACGACACGGAGGAGGGGGACGCGCTCGTCGCGGGTGTCTTCCGCACCCTCAAGCAGGCCGCCGACACCGGACACGCCGAGCCGGACGCCTTCCTCACCGCCTTCCTGGCGGCGACGCTGACCGGCGACGGCTCCGCGTACGGCAGCACCCAGACCGCGTACCTGTGCGCCGACACACCGGGACCGCGCGACACCGAGGTCCACTGGCGCGCGATCGAACGGACCCGCGCCCGGCACCCGCTGTTCGGCCCGCTCCTCAACAACGTCACCCCGTGTTCCTTCTGGCCGCGGCCCGTGGAGCGGCCGGTCACCACCGTCCAGAACAACATCCCGGCCCTCATGGTCAACGCCACCGGCGACCCCCGGGTGCCGTACTCGGAGGCCCGGCAGATGCATGCCAGGTGGCCCGCGTCCCGGTTCGTCACCGTCACCGGCTCCTACCGGCACGGGGTGTACGGCACCGACTACGGCGACGTCTGCGTCAACGACACCGTCAACGCCTACCTCGCCACCGGACGGCTCCCTGCGGCCGACCGAATTTGTGGGCCCGTACGGCCGGCGCGGCAATGAAGGGGCGTAGCCCCGCTCCCCGGACACCGGCGGCATCCGGTCCCGCCGCGTCCCCGAACCCGGAAGCTCCGGTTCGTGGCGCCGAACCGACTGCCCGTCAAGCGGCGGGATCAGAAGGGATTTCCGTTGTGGCGACGGGGGTCTGTCCGCTGATGGCGGGGACGAGATGGTGGGCGACGCTGCGCAACTTCTCGCAGGTTTCCTCGTGTTCGCGTTCGGGCCGGGACTGCGCCACGACGCCGGCCCCGGCCTGGAGCCAGCACCGTCCGTCCTGTCGGAAGACGCTGCGCAGCACGAGGGCGGCGTCCAGGGTGCCGTCGGCGTCGCAGGTGAGGACCGCGCCCGCGTACAGGCCCCGGGGCCTTCCTTCGAGGGTCCGGATCAGGGGATACGCCGGAGTCTTGGGGATACCGGTCGCGGTGACGGCCGGGAAGAGGGCCGCGAACGCGTCCCAAGGGCCGCGGTCGGGGCGGAGTCGTCCGGTGACGGTGGAGGCAAGATGCTGGACGGTGCCGCGGCCGAGGACGGTCATATATGCGCTGACAACGCTGTCGTCGCACACCGTGTCGAGCTCTTCCAGCGCGAGCCGGACCGAGATGGCGTGCTCGTGGATCTCCTTGGGGTCGCCGAGGAGGGCGGCGCGCAGCCGGGCGTCGTCGGCGGCCGTTCCGGTCCTGGCCCGGGTGCCGGCCAGCGGGCGGGTGGTGACACGGCCGTCGGCGGTGACCTCGGCCACCGTCTCCGGGCTGAACCCGGCGGCCTGAATGCCGCCGAGGTCGAGCAGGAACGAGCGTGCGGGGGTGTTGGCCCGCCGCCCCGCGACAAAGCTGGCGACCAGGTCCACCGGGGCCGGTACGGGGACCTGCCGGGAGAGGATGACCTTCTCCAGCGGGCCCTGCCGCCGCAGTTCCACCAGGGCCGCGGCGACCGCGGCCCGGTAGTTGCCGGTGTCCTCCAGGGGGAGCGCGATCCGTCCGGCCGGTTCCGGCGGCCTGCCCGGGGCGGGGGACCGGACCAGGTCGGCGATCAGGTCCAGCCGTTCGGGGACGACGGACCGGACGAGGACCTCCGTCCCGTCGGCGCGCACCTCGTCGGTGGGCACGACCAGGTGCAGCAGGGTCTGCGTGGGGTCCGGGTCTCCTCCGGCCAGTACGGCGCCCAGTTCGAACGCGGCCCAGCCGTACGCCCGCCAGTCCTGGACCGGAGTCTCGGCGAGGCGTGCCCCCACCCGTCCGAACTCTGCGGTGTCCGCCCCGGTCAGCCGGACCGAGGCCAGGACGCCGCCGGCCAGGGACCATCCGGCATCGCTCTCGTACACCACGTACGGGTCGAACAGGCCGCTGCGGACCAGCCGGGCCATCAGCGGCAGCGGGTCCTCCCGCAGCGGCAGGCGCAGTTCCCGGTAGGTGGTGCGGGTCATCGGGGTCCGTCCTTCTCGCTCTCGTGCGAGCGGCGGCCCCGCGCGCTGATCAGGGGGTAGGAGTTGACGACGAATTCCGGGTGCCGCAACAGCGCCTGGAACCCGTCCAGTTCAGCCGCCGGCACACCGGACCGGGCCAGCCCGTCGGCGACCTGGTCGGTGTTGTGCCGGTGCAGGGCGATGCCGGTGCCGCCGCCGGGCCATGCCTCGGCATACGTGCTCGCGGCGATGTCGCGCAGTCCGGCGGCGGCCATCGCTCCCAGCGTGCGGCGTCCCCACAATGGATCGGCCCCGGCCTCCGCCAGCAGGCCCATCAACGCCGTGTGGACCCGGTCGAACAGTTCCGCCGACGAGGCGTCGGGCGCGGCCAGCACCGGGGTCCAGCCACAGTCGAACTCCTCCAGCACCAGCCATCCGCCCGGTCGCAGAGCCGCAACGAGCTTCTGGAGCACCTCCAGTCGCTCCGGCAGATGCAGCAGAACCAGCCGGGCGTGGACGAGGTCGTAGTCCCTGTCCGGCAGCGGATCGTGGACGACGTCGTGCCGCAGCAGCCGCACATGCTCCGGACGGTCGTGTGAAGCGGCCCACCGCGGTTCGAGCTCGGTGACCGTCACCTGGCCCCGCGGCCCCACCCGGTCCCCGAGCCAGTCGCCCAACGAGGAACTGCCGCCGCCGACTTCGAGGCATCGCCAGCCCGTGGCGAGTCCGGTCAGTTCCAACTGACGGCGGGAGACGGGGTCGTAGCACGACTCCAGAGCCGAGAAGCGGCCGACGGCCTGCGCGGCGGCGCTGTCGAAGAGGTAGTGGGACACGGACTGCCTCCACGTACAGGAGGGAACAGTGCTCTCCCATGGTCACGGAGTGAGCGGGAGTCAATACACGGCGCTCAAGAGGCAGCCCGGTCGAAAGGCGTACCCGGGCTCACTCATGGGACGTACGGTTGTCGAACTCCGCGTCCTGGCTCCGTGGTTCACGCGGGGGAGGCCGGTCCCACCCTCGTCAGCCTTCCTCCTGCCGCGCGAAGTCGGGAAGTTCGGTGGACAGGAGGTGTTCGGCGCCGCCGTCGAGGAGTCGCTGCATCTCGGTGGAGCGGGGTAGCAGGGTCTTCTCGTAGGTGTGGAGGGCGTCGTCGACGGTGGGGTGGTTCGCGAGGGCGAGGGCCAGTTCGCAGGCGTCGAGCATGGCGAGGTTGACGCCGACGCCGAGCGGGGGCATGAGGTGGGCGGCGTCGCCGAGCAGGGTGACGGTGGGGTCGTGGTCCCAGGTGTGGGGGACGGGCAGGGCGTGGACGGGGCGGTCGACGTAGCGGCCGTCGTTGTCGCCGATCAGTCGGCGCAGCGCCGGTGACCAGTCGCGGAACCGCTCCAGCAGCAGTGCCCGGATGCCGTCGGTGTCCTGGACGGTCAGGCCGCTCGCGGTGATCCAGTCGGCGGGGACGCGCTGGATGACGTAGACACGGATGTGGTCGCCGCTGCTGCGCTGGGCGAACAGTCCGCGGTCGCCGTCGGCCGCGGCGGCGCTGCCCTGGCCGACGAGTCCGGCGATGTCGGGGTGCCGGTTCTCGACGTCGTGGAACCAGGCTTCGAGAAAGCTGATGCCGGTGTACTCGGGGGTGGCGGGAGAGAGGGCGCGGCGGACCCGGGACCACGCGCCGTCGGCGCCGATGACCAGGTCGGCCTCGACGGTCGTGCCATCGGTGAAGTGGAGCTGCCGGGGGCCCACTTCGGGACCGCCGACGGTTTCGAGGGTGCGGCCCCAGCGGACCGTGCCCGGCCGGAGGGAGTTCAGAAGGAGGTCGCGCAGCTGACCGCGGTCGATCTCCGGCTTGAAGCGGTCGCCCTCTTCGGCGGTGTGGTGGAACAGGAGCGTGCCCTGCGGGTCCAGTTGACGCATCTCCTGCCCTTCGGGGCGGGAGAGCTGGAAGAACTCCTCCAGCAGTCCGGCCTCGCGCAGGGCGATCTGGCCGTTGTCCTCGTGGAGGTCGAGGGTGCCGCCCTGGTCGCGGGCGTCGGGACCCGACGCCTGGTCGTGGACGGTGACGGCAATGCCGTGCAGCTGGAGAATCCGGGCACAGGTCAGGCCGCCGGGACCGGCACCGATGATCGCGATGCGCGGGGTGGGTGAGGTATTCATGGTGGTGCTCCGTTCCTGCCGCGGGAAGGTGTGGTGAGAGTCGGTCAGTCGGCCGCGGTGGCGGGGGCAAGATCGTGTCCGCCCATGCCGAGCAGGACCATGACTGATCACTCCTTTCAGAGGGGGAGTCGAAGAGGTAGGGGGGCGGCCGGGCGATGCCTCGCGGCCACGGCTCCAGAAAAGCACAGCTGCTCAATAAGTGCAACGACTCAACTTTTGAACTCGGTCCATGTTCGGGATAGAATGGTGGCCATGACCGAGACCCGGAGCGCGCCCGTCCCGGTGGGACGCCGCGAACGCAAGAAGGCCGCCACCCGCCAGGCCATCGCCGACGCCGCCCTGCGGCTGTTCCTGGAACGCGGCTACGACGACGTCGGCATCCGCGAGATCGCGGACGCCGCGGACGTCTCCACCACCACGCTGTTCAAGCACTTCCCCGTCAAGGAAGCCCTGGTCTTCGACGAGGACGCCGACCAGGAGGCCCAACTGCTCGCCGCCGTACGCGAACGCCCCGACGGCCGGTCGATCCCGGCCGCCCTGCGCGAGCACGCCCTCCACCACCGCAGGGGCGCGGCCGGCGACGACCCCCGCTTCACCGCCTTCTTCGACCTGATCAACAACACCCCGGCCCTGCGCGACTACGCCCAGGCCATGTGGCTGCGCCACAGCGAGGCCCTGGCCCGGGTCATCGCCGAGGAGAGCGGCCTTCCCCACGACGACCCCGCCTGCGCCGCCCTGGCCCACTTCGCCCTCGAAGCCCCCCGCGCCGCCCGCGGGCACGGCGACCCCGAGGAAGCCGTCACCCGCGCCTTCGACCTGCTCGACAAGGGCTGGAGCGCGGTCGCCGCCGGCCGGTGAGCCGGGCGCCCTCTCCCGCACCGATCGATCCTCTCCGGCGGGCGGCGAGCCGCTCGGACGCTCACCCGTCCGGCCCGGTCCTGCTGCACGGGGCGGACCTTCGGCCGAGGCTGAGGTGGCTGACCGTGCACCGGTGAAGCGCCCGCGCGTCCGCGCGAGCCGCCCGGGCGGCATCGAAAGGACGGCGTTCATGGCGAAGGCGTATCTGGTGGGCAGCGGTATCGCGTCGCTGTCGGCGGCGGCGTTCCTGATCCGTGAGGGCGGGTTCGCCGGATCGGACATCGTGATCCTGGAGGAACAGGACCGCAAGGGCGGCAGCCTGGACGCGGCCGGTTCGCCCGAGACCGGCTACACGATGCGCGGCGGCCGCATGTTCGAGATCCACTTCGACTGCACGTACGACCTGCTCGGCTCGATCCCGTCCCTGGACGACCCGTCGAAGTCGGTGACCGAGGACACCTTCGCCTTCCACGAGGACTTCGCCTGGGACGACCACGCCCGGCTCGTCGACGCGGCGGGCAAGGTCGTCGACTCGCACTCGATGGGCTTCTCCGAACGCGACCGCCTCGAACTGGTGAAGTGCGTGAGCACCCCGGAGAAGCTGCTCGACGGCAAACGCATCACCGACTGCTTCGGCGAGGGCTTCTTCCGCACCAACTTCTGGTGGATGTGGTGCACCACCTTCGCCTTCGAACCGTGGCACAGCGCGATCGAGTTCCGCCGCTACCTCAACCGCTTCGTCCACCTCTTCAAGACCTTCGACTCCATGTCGGGGATCTACCGGACCCGCTTCAACCAGTACGACTCCATCGTGCGCCCGCTGCTGAAGTGGCTCACCGAGCAGGGCGTGACCGTTCAACTCGGCACGCGCGTCACCGACTTGAGGCTGGCCGAGGGGAACGCTCCGACCGTCGAGGCGTTCACCTGGACGCGGGAGGGCCGCGGCGGGGAGACGGTTCTCGCCCCCGGCGATCTGGTGCTGGTCACCAACGGCTCGATGACCGCCGACTCGACACTCGGCTCGACCGACACCGCACCCGTGCTCGACACGTCCGGCGCCGCCGGTGCCTGGCAGTTGTGGGAGACGCTCGCGGCGAAACGGCCGGGCCTGCTGGGCAACCCGGCGGTCTTCAACTCCTCGATCACGGACTCCACTTGGGCGTCCTTCACGGTCACGACCAAGGACCCGACCTTCTTCGAGCTGATGGAGAAGTTCAGCGGCAGCGAGGCCGGCAAGGGCGGGCTGATCACCTTCAAGGACTCCAACTGGCTCCTGACCATCGTCCTCAACCACCAGCCGCACTTCCGCGAGCAGCCCGAGGACACCTTCGTGTGGTGGGGCTACGGCCTCTTCCCGGACAGGGAGGGCGACTTCGTCCGCAAGCCGATGCGCGAGTGCACCGGCCGGGAGATCCTGGACGAGGTCCTGCACCATCTGCGGTTCGAGGAAGGTCCGCAGATCCTCGACCACTCGATCGTGATTCCGGCGCTGATGCCGTACATCACCAGCCAGTTCCTGGTCCGCAGCGCCGGGGACCGGCCGCAGGTCGTCCCGGAGGGCTCCATCAACCTGGCCTTCATCGGCCAGTACGCCGAGGTCCCCGACGACGTCGTCTTCACCGTCGAGTACTCGGTCCGCACCGCCTGGACCGCGGTGGCGGGACTGCTCGGCCTGGACCGGCAGCCGCCACCGGCCTACAAGGGCGGGCACGATCCGAAGGTACTGGTCGAGGCGCTGCGGACCATGCACCGCCGGTGAGTTGACGGCTCGCACGGTCGTTCCGGCCCCTGGACAATCGGGGCCGGCACGACCGTGTGCGCCATCAGATGGGCGGTCGTCGATGGCCGCCCGGCGGGCGGGCGCACGATCGGTTGCCCATGCGCCGACTTCAAGTCCTGCCAGGGGCAGGGCAGTTCGGCCGCACCGGGATATGGCAAGTCCTTTGAGGGACAAGGGCGGTTCGCCCTCGACCGGTTGTCGCGGACGCCGGAGTCCCGATGAGCACGCTCGCCGGGACCCGGAGCGGCGTGTTCGTCAGCACCAGCGACAACGAGCAACGGCCGGGCGGGCAGGGCGACTTGGCGGACCCCGGTCTCCACGCCTCGGCCTCCACGCCGGGCTGGGCACCGCCCTCTGCGCGCCGCACGGCAGGATCGGTCACGCCTCCGACCTGCGAGACCGCGGACACCGCGTGTCGCCCTTTGCACAGGCGGTCGTGAGCACGACAGAATCGCCTTCGAGCGTGAGGACGGTGATCGCCGGCGCCCGCTCAAGGCCATCGCGGACCAGCACAGGCGACCACGGACGATCACGGCGTCTTCGACACTTCGACGCCGTGTCGGCCGCGCAGGAATCCACGACCCCAGTACCGGAAGGACGACATGACGGCCTCCTCCGAGGATCCGACGGCGGAGGCCGTCACGGCCCCGACCGACCAGTCCGGCACCGCGCCGCTGCCCCTGCCGCGCCGGTCGAAGGGACCCTCGGCGATAGCCGAGGCCGCCGCGGCGCTGGGGCCTGTTCCCGCTTCCGACTCCGGGCCTGTTGCCCCGCCGCCCATGTCCGCGGCGGCGGCCGAGTTCGCGGCACTCACCGAACGCGTGCCGGACACCGAGGCGTCAGGGAGACGTACCGACCTCTTCGCCGGAGATCTGACCGACCGCCGCACCGACATCACGGCCGTTCCGAGCCCGTCCGTGCCCCGACCCGCGCGGCGCCGCAGGCTCCTGCTCGCCGTCGCCGCTACCGCCGCCGCCTTGCTGACCGGCACCCTCCTTCTCGTGAACGGGGGCGACGGGAAGGGGAGTTCGGCGGCCGGCGCCGCATCGGACACCGTCCGGGGCAGCGGACAGAACGAGGACGTGACCGACTCGTCCGACTCCGCCTCGCCGTCGGGTGAATCCTCCGCGCTCGAAGCCGACTCCACCCGGCAGCCGACCCCGAAGGCCGGTTCATCGGCGTCGGCGAAGAGCACCGCTGATGCCACGGCCACGGCTTCTGCGAAGGGCGGCACCAAGAACGGCGCTGCGCCGTCCGGCAGTTCCTCGCCAACCGTCGTCCAGGGCGTAGTGATCCGGGGGCACGGCTCGGGCCGCTGTATCGACGTGACCGGAGGCAAGCCGGTGGACCACACCCGCCTGCAGATCTGGGACTGCACGGGCGCCGCCCGACAGAAGTGGAAGATCGGGCCGGACGGAACGGTCCGTGCCCTGGGCAAATGCATGGACGTCGACGGCGGTTCGCGGACGGACGGCGCGTGGATCAAGCTCGTCACCTGCAACGGCACCGGGGCCCAGCGGTTCCGGCTCACCGCCGCGGACGACCTGGTCAACATCCAGGCCGACAAGTGCGTCGACGTGACCGACGCGGGGACCGCCAACGGCGCGGAACTGCAACTGTGGAGCTGCACCGGCGGGGACAACCAGAAGTGGAGCACGGGCTGACGGCACATCTCCCGGGTGTGCTGTCCGGAGAGGTTGGCTCAGGTGGGTAGGCGGGGGCGGGGCTACCGATACGTCGGGCCGGCCGAGTCGAAGGCCGCGGTGCGGGCCGGTGACGGCAGGGACATGATGCTGGGCTTGGACGCCGGTGAGATCAGCTTCCTGTGCGAGGCGGGTCGTTGGACCGTGAGCGAGGTCAGCAACCAGTCCACCGGGTACTGTCCCTCCGGCTTCACCTGCGAGGTCGTGTTCCGGCGGTGCCCCGACTGCCAGGAGCACAACATCGTGCGTGAGGACGACTTCGTCTGCGTCTTCTGCGGCAGCGATCTGCCCGCGGTGTGGAACGTGGACCCCACCGCGTGACGGCCGAGGATCACAGAAATCGCCGCACGGCCTAGGCCGACGCGGAGGCCACGAAGAACGGAATCGCGACGAGGAAGCGGCCGGTCTCCGCACGTCGGCGCTGTTCCGCGAGCCACGCGTCCGCCCGGGCACGGTCGACGGCGCCGCCGGCGCAGGCCGGTTCGGCGAGTCTCGCGAGGAGCGACAGCATCGCGGGGTCTGTGAACACGCTGGTGTGCGCCTCGACCGCGACGTCGGCGAAGCCGCCCCTAAGGAGCAGGTCACGGGACTGGCGGCCGGCGCGGGGTGTGGCGAGGAGGTCGGCGCGGGCGTGCACGATCGTGCGGGTGAGCGCCGCGTCGTCCGAGTCGATCATGATGGCGTCCCAGTCCTGGCCGACCAGGACGATCCTGCCGCCCGGGCAGAGGACCCGTCGTGCCTCCGCCACCGCGCGCTGCGGCTCCTTGAGCAGATGGAAGAGCTTGTCGGCACGGTAGCCGCGCACGCTGTTGTCGGCGAACGGCAGTTCCTCCGCCTCCGCGTCCCGGAACTCGGCCTTCGGCCAACGGCTTTGGGCCGCGGCCAGCATCCATGGGCCGGCGTCCACCCCCACTGCGCGGACGCCGCGTCCGGCCAGCTCCGCGACGGCCCGTCCGCCGCCGCAGCCGACGTCCACGACGGTCGAGCCGGGAACGAGGGACAGCAATTCGTAGGAGCGAGCCCGGAGTCGGACGGCGCTCGGCGTCTCGTCCGCCGCGTCGAGGACGGCCAGCAGGGCTTCGGTGTCGCGGCGCTCGTCAGCCGCTTCCTGGTTCTTGGACATGCACGTCATGCTGCGACTTAATGTCGGCATGAAGTCAAGCGAACTCGTCGGCGGTGCGGACACGTTGAGCATCGGCGCCCTCGCGGCACGGTTCGGCCTGGCCACGCATGTGCTGCGGCACTGGGAGACGATGGGCCTGCTGCACCCCGGACGGGACGCGGGCGGGCGCCGCCGCTACGGCGCGGACGACCTCACCCGCGTGGCGACGATCCTCCTCCTGAAGGAGGCCGGCCTCGGCCTGAACACCATCGGGTCCCTGTCCGCAGCTGCCGACCGCGCCACCCGGCACGAGATCCTGCGTCCCGCGGCCGAGGAACTCCGGTCGAGAATCGCCGCGGCCCAGGCCTCGTTGGAGTTCATCGAGGGCGGCCTGAACTGCGCGTACGAGGACATCACCCAGTGCCCGAACTACCGGAGGCACCTCGCCGAGCGGATCGGCCCGCGAAGCCCGGCCGCCGATCGGCCGCCTCAGGACGCGTCCCGCACCGGGAACTCCAGCCGCAGTTCGTAGCCGCCGTCGGCCGTGGGGCCCGCGCTGACGCTGCCGCCGAGCAGTTCGGCACGCTGGCGCAGACCGATCAGACCGTGGTGTGAGCCGGGGAGGGGGAGCGCGGGGCGCTGCGGGGCGGAGTTGACGACCACGACATGCACGGTCCCGTCCTGTTGCCCGATTCGGATCGCGGCCCTGGAACCGGGGGCGTGCTTACGGATGTTGGTCAGCGCTTCCTGGACGGTGCGGTAGACGGCGCGCTGCACCGAGGGCGGAAGTTCCTGGGGCAGTTCGGACCGTAGCTCGGCCTCGATGCCGCTGCTGTCGACCAGTTGGGGCAGGTCGGCGAGCAAGGGTTGCGGAGTCAGTTCGGTGGGGCGGCTGCCGGCGGCGCGCAACACGCCGACCATGTGCCGCAGTTCGTCCAGCGTCTGCACGGCGAGCCGCCGGATGTCGGCCGCGGCCTCCTTCGTCTCCGGGTCCCGGTTGCCCACCTGGAGCGCCCCCGCCCGTACGGCGATCAGGCTGACCTGGTGGGAGACGACGTCGTGCATCTCCCGGGCCAGTTGGGCGCGTTCCTTGGCCAGCACGTTCTGGGCGAGCAGCCGGCGTTCGTGCTCGCGCGCCTCGGTGATCTCGGTGAGGCGCAGTCCGAGTTCGCGCCGGGCCTGGACGAGCTGGCCGAGGAAGACGGGAGCCGTCGCCGTCGCCAGGCTGTAGGTGATCGTGATGAGCGTCGCGGCATCCGTCGGGTCGGCGAACTCCGGTACCGGCCACGACCACGCCGTGGTGTCGCCGACCGTGAACACCGCCGCGCAACCGGCCAGCAGGACGCGACGGCGGGAGAGCGAGGCCAGGGTGTACAGCGCGGCGAGGGTAGCGAACACCGAGTCCGTGACGAACGTGGCCGGCAGCGCCAACAGGTAGGTCAGCAGCGGCAGTCGGTGACGCAGTACGAGGGAGAAGGCGCCCAGCAGGGCGCAGGCCATGGCGATGCGGTCGCCGGGGTCGACGTGGACCCAGACGTCCAGCAGGGCGGCGGCGAGCAGCGCGCCGTCGAGCCAGGGAGCGGGCGGGCGGCGGGGAGTCATCGGCCCTCCGGCGCCGGTGGCGCTTCCTTGAGCAGGCCGGCGCGGTCGGCGAGCAGCGCCGCCTGGACCCGGCTGCCCACCTCCAACTTGGCCAGGACGGCGCTCACATGGTCCTTGACCGTCGCGGAACTGAGGTGCATCCGCTCGGCGATCCCGGTGTTGGACAGCCCCTCGGCGACCAGGACGAGTACGGTCCGTTCGCGCTCGGTCAGCCGGCCGATGCCGAGGGCCGCCGGGCCGCGCGGATCGGCGTCCAGATAGCCGCCGACGACGGTGCGGGTGACCTTGGCCGACAGCACGACCCCGCCATCGGCCAATGACCGTATGAGGTAAGGCAGTTGCTCGGGATCGGTGTCCTTCAGCAGAAAGCCGGACGCGCCGGAGCGCAGGGCCGCCGCCACGTACTGGTCCATGTCGAAGGTCGTGAGCATGGCGACCACCGGCGGCTCCGGCAGCCGGCGCAGCTCGGCCAGCACGGTGAGCCCGTCCACGTCCGGCATCCGGATGTCGAGCAGCACGACGTCCGGACACGTCTCCCGCACGGTACGGACCGCCGCGCCGCCCGAGACGGCCGCCACCACCTCGATGTCGTCCGCGGCATCGAGGATGTGCCGGAAGCCCGTACGGACCATGGCCTCGTCGTCGACCACCAGAACCCGGATCATGTGTGCACCGCTCCCCGCCCGATCACCGCCGGATCGCTACGACGCCGGGATCGGCCCACCGGTTCCGCGAGTGCTTCCGCGCGCCGCCCCCCGGCGGGGGTGCCCCGCCGGTCGGCGGGGGCGACTCCGGTCACCTGCCGGATGGTTGGGAGGCCCGCCGCGCACGATCCTGAAACGCATGACACAACCAGCGCCGCCGGTCTTACCCCATCCGCCCCCGCAACCGCCCTCGCACACACCGGACCCCCCGCCTCCCGCGCGCACACCGCCGGCGGGACGGCTCGTGGCCGTCGACCTGGCCCGCGGACTCGCGGTCCTCGGCATGTACGCCGCGCACGTCGGCCCCGACCCCGCCGTCGGCGGGCCACTGGGCTTCGCCATGGAGCTGGCACGCGGCCGTTCCTCCGCGCTCTTCGCGCTGCTCGCGGGGTTCTCGCTCGTGCTCATCACCGGCCGCCCGGAACCCCGCACCGGACGCGCGGGCCGGCAGGCCGCCTGCCGGATCGTCATCCGCGCGCTCGTCCTGATGGCACTGGGCTACGCCCTGACCGCGCTGAACACCGACGTCGACGTGATCCTGTCCTGCTACGGCCTGCTCTTCCTCCTCGTCCTGCCGCTGCACCGGCTGAGCGCACGGACGCTGGCGGCCGTCGCCGCCGCGGGCGCGCTCGTCCTGCCCCAACTGCTGTACGTAGTACGGCAGTCCATCGAGGGCGGCGACTGGGCCGACGCCGTCGTCGCCGCCGATCCGCTCGCCGGGGTCACCGGCACGGACGGCTTCATGGACCTGCTCTTCACCGGCGCGTACCCGGTGCTCACCTGGATGCCGTTCATGGTCGCGGGCATGGCACTGGCCCGCCTCGACCTCACCCGGCCCCGGCTCCGCGCCCGCCTGCTCCTCACCGGCGGCGCCCTGACCGTGCTCGGCTACGGCGGTTCATGGCTGGCCCTGCACCTCGTCCCGCACGCGCTCACCGCGGTCGGCGCGGCGACGGACGGCGGCGCCGCGTCCTCGGCCTGGTGGTCCGACACCGTAGGAGACCTCGGGGACGACACCCCGGCCGCCTGGCTCCTGGTGGCCGCACCGCACAGCCAGACGACGTTCTCCATCCTCGGCAACACAGGCGTCGCGCTGACCGTCATAGCTCTCTGCCTCTGGACAACGCACAGGCTGCCCCGGCTCACCCGCCTGTCCGCACCCGTGACCTCGGTCGGCATGACCGCGCTCACCGCCTACGTCCTGCACATCCTCGCCATCCGCGCCGTCGGCATGGAGGAGTCGACGGGCCCGGCACTTCTGTCCCTGTTCATCTTCATCACCGCCTCCATGCTCCTGGCGACCGCCTGGACCCGACGGTTCCGCCGCGGCCCGTTGGAACACCTGCTCCACGGCACGACCCGCATCGCGGACCGCATCATGTGATCCCGCCTGTCGGGCCCGGTGGGCGTCTGGTTCAGGCAGGTTCGGAGCGGCGGGCCTTCAAGGCGCGTCGTCGCTCACTGGACTGCCTCGTCCTGAGTGCGCGCCGGGTCCCGCGCGACAGGGCGGAGGCGGGTTAGCAGGTCGTGTCGGCCGCGGACGACCAGGCCGAGCCGGCCGGCGCGTTCGGCATCGAGTACTCCGCTGAGCAGTCCGAGGACGGCACGGGGCGGTCCGTCCAGGACGAGGTCCGCGTCGGTGGCACGGCCGGGCCGGGTGTGGACCTGGCCGTTCCGCAGCTCGATGACGGCCAGCTCGTCATTCGCGACGAGCTGGACGACCGCGGGCGGGGCGTCGGGATCGGCGTCGGTGGTGAACCATGCCGGGGCGTAGGCCAGCCACTGTGCCTGGAACGCGTCGTCGGGCCGTTCGACGCTCATGAACCGCAGACCCCACAGCCCGAGCGCCTTCAGCACCGGCTCCAGCTCCAGGCCGGTCTCGCTCAGGGCATAGAGGGCGGTGGCGACCGGCGGCGGCGCGTCCTCGCGGGTGATCAGTCCGGCTGCCTCCAGCTCCTTGAGGCGGGTCGACAGGAGGTTCGCCGCGACGCCCGGCAGCCCGTTCTTCAGGTCCGTGAACCGGCACGGGCCGCGGAGCAGCAGCTCCCGGACGATCAGCAGCGTCCAGCGGTCTCCCACGACGTCGAGGGCCCGGGCGATCGAGCAGTACTGGCCATAGCTCCGCATGCGCCAAGCGTAGCCCGCGGGTAGTTTATTTTCCAAATCGAGTGGTAGAGAAAATCAACCACCTGTGCCTAATCTTCCACCATGACTCGCACACCCACGACTCGCACACCGTCGAAACCGCTGGTGCTCGTCGCACTTCTCGCGGCGTCGTTCGTGATCAATCTCGACACCACTCTGGTCAACGTGGCCCTGCCGACGCTGACGCGTGAACTGGGCACCTCCACCTCCCAGTTGCAGTGGGTGGTGGATGCCTACAACTTCGTGTTCGCGGCTCTCCTGCTGACCTCGGGGAGCCTGTCCGACCGCTTCGGCCGCAAGGGCATGCTCCTGGCCGGCCTGCTGGTCTTCGGCGTGTCCAGCTTCGTCGGGGGATACGCCGACACCCCGGCGGAGCTGATCGCGGCCCGGGCCGTGATGGGTCTGGGGGCGGCCATGACGTTCCCGGCCACGCTCTCCCTGCTCACCGGCGTCTTCACCAGCCGCAAGGAGCGCGCGCTGTCCATCGGGCTGTGGGGCGCGACGGCCGGTATGGCCATCGCGCTGGGGCCGATCGCCGGCGGCTTCCTGCTCAAGCACTACAGCTGGTCGAGCGTCTTCTACACCCTCGGCCCGGTGTCCCTGGTCGTCATCGTGCTGGTGGCGGTGTTCGTCCCCAGGTCGCGGAATCCTCGCCCGTCCCGCCTGGACTTCCCGGGCCTCGTCCTGTCCGGCGGGTTCATGGGGCTGCTCGTCTACACCATCATCGAGGCCCCGGACCGCGGCTGGGCATCACCGGCGTCACTCGCGGGCTTCGCCGGTGCCGTCCTCCTGCTGATCGCGTTCGTCGTCGGCGAGCGCCGCGCGGAGGAGCCGATGCTCGATGTGCGGCTCTTCAAGGACATGCGCTTCAGCGCCGCCAGCGCCTCGGTCACGATCGCGTTCTTCACGCTGTTCGGATTCATCTTCCTGATGACGCAGTTCTTCCAGTTCATTCGGGCCTACAGCCCCTTGTCCACCGGCGTGCACCTGCTGCCGGTCGCGGTCTCCGTCGCCGTGGGATCCACCCTCGGGACGCGGCTGGCGGTCCGGGCCGGCACCAAGGCGGTCGTCACCGCCGGGCTCGCCCTCCAGGCGGTCTTCTACTTCTGGGTCGCGAGCGACATCTCCCCGACCCTCGGATACGGCGTCATCGCCGTCCAGATGGTCGTCTACGGCCTCGGAATGGGCCTGACCTCGGCGCCCGCGACCGAGTCCATCATGGGCGCGGTCGCGGCCGACCAGGCCGGAGTGGGATCCGCCGTCAACGACTCCACCCGCCTCCTCGGCGGAACCCTCGGCGTCGCGGTCATCGGCAGCGTGTACGCCTCGCTGTACGACGCCCGGCTCGACACCGCACTCCCGGCACTGCCCTCCGCGCTGACGGACCTCGCCCATCAGTCCGTCGGGGCGGCGTTCGGTGTCTCCGGCCAACTCGCCGCCGACGGCCGGTCCGCCGCGGCCGAGGCCGTACGCCAGGCCGCGACCGGAGCCTTCGACCACGGTCTCGGCGTCGGGTGCGTCGTGGCCGGAGTCGTCGCGGTCGCGGGTGCGCTGCTCGCCGCCGTCTTCCTGCCGGCCCAGCCCCCGCGGCAACCCGGACCGGCACACCAGCCGGCCGAGTCGGCCGACACCACCAACTACCGGAAGGACCCGGTGTCATGACCTACGGAGAGACCGCCGTCCGCCAGACCATCGACCGACTCCTGAGCGACCACCTGGATCTCGACGCCGCGGCCGACGGAGCCCTGGACAACCTCGACCAGTTCCACATCGGTGGCGCGGGAGCCGTCGACCGACTCATCCCCACGCTCGCCCTCGCGCCCGGTGACGTCGTCCTGGACGTCGGCTCCGGATTCGGCGGCCCCGCACGCCAGATCGCCCGCCGCACCGGCAACCGTGTCGTCGGCATCGACATCACTCCGGCCTACGTCGACGCCGCACGCGACCTCGCCGCGAGGGCCGGCCTGGGCGACCTCGTCCAGTTCCGCGCGGGGGACATCGCCGGCTTCCGGCCCGATCCGCCCTTCGACGCCGCGATCACCATGCACGTCCAGATGAACGTGCGGGACAAGACCCCCTGGTTCCGTCACATCGCCGAACGCCTCGCCCCCGGCGCGCGCCTGGCCCTCTGGGAGGTCTGCCAACCACACCCGGCCGACCTTCCCTGGCCCATGCCCTGGTCGCTCGACGGCACCGACAGCTTTGTCGTGCCCGCCGAAACACTGCTCGGCTGCGTCCAGGACGCGGGGTTCACCGAGGTCGAATGGACGAACGAGTCGACCTGGGTCCAGGACTGGATCACCCAGACCTTCGCGAACGGCCTGCCCACCGGACCCGCACTCCCGATGCTCCTCGACGACGGCCACACCCGCCTCGTCAACTACGCCACCGCACTCGCGGACGGCTCCCTCGAAGTCTGGCGCGGCTGTTTCACCAAGGACGCCGACTGAGGTTGGCCCTTGGCCCGGCTCTGAAGGCCGGGATCGATGCCGAGCACGAGATCAAGGTCCGGCAGCTCGGAGGTGCGCTGCGCGCGGCCACTGCCTGCGGCTCCCCGACGTCCGCGGAGTCCGTCGCGGAGAACGGGCCGAAGACCAGTGGTTGGAGCCTGCCTCGTACGCCTGCACACTGACGTCGGCCGGCCAGGTCACGGCCGTGGCGCCTGGCGGGCACCTTCCGGGTGACGGTCCGGGACGGAATGACGGTGGAGGCCGTCGGGCTCGACGGGGACACCTACGACCCGAAAGCCGGCTGACGAACTGAGCCGGCCCGCCGATCCGCATGTTCCGGCGACCGTTCCGTCCGGTGAGCGGGAGTGTCGGCGACCCGTGCGCCGGGATCCGCCGGGAGTGTGCCCGGCGGCTGTCAGGCGAGGAAGTCCTCCAGGATCTCGACGAACCGCACCGGCTGCTCCTCGGCCGGGTAGTGGCCGCAGTCGTCGAGGACGACCCCCGTGACGTCGTCGGCCGCCGGCCGCATCGTCCGTGCGGCGTTCTCGCCGCTCCACAGCGCGCCGCCGACGCCGAGCACGGGCAGGGTCAGCCGGGTCCTGGCGCGCTGCTCGTTCTGCGCGATCGTCTCGTCCAGCGCCCGGTAGTACGCGAAGCTCGCCCGCAGCGCGCGAGGATCCGCGGTGATCGCGTCGACGTAGACGTCGACGGCGTACGCGGGGATCGCGGTCGGCGTGGCGGCCTTGGTGGCGAACTGCCAGCCGAAGAAGAGCCGTTCGCGTCCCCGGACGAGTTCCTCGTTGAGGTCGGTGAGCCGGTTGAAGCCGAACTGCCAGAGCCTCAGGTTGGCCGCGGCCGGGCCGAAGAACGGCGGGGACGGCGTGAGACCGGGGATCACCGCTTCGACGATGGCGAGCCGGCCCACCCGCTCGGGATGATCGGCGGCGAGGGCGTACGAGGTCCACGTGCCGATGTCGTGGCCGACCACATCGAACCGGTCGTGTCCGAGCGCGGTCATCAGCGCGACCAGATCGGCGGCGAGCGTGCCGGCGTCGTACCCGTCGTCGGGCTTGTCGGAGAGCCCGGCGCCGCGCGAGTCGACGGCGACGACGGTGTGCCGGCGGGCGAGCGCGGGCATCACCTCCCGCCAGGCGTACCAGGTCTGCGGCCATCCGCCGACCAGCAGCAGCGCCGGGCCGTCCCCGCCGGTGACCGCGTGCAGCCGCAGTCCGTTCACCTCCACGAGCCGGCTGGTGAAGACGTCGGGGAATCCGTCGGGCAGCCGCAGCGAACTCAAGTTGGTCATGCCGGGGACCATACCCATCTTTGAATGATCGGTACAAGATGTGTAGAGTGACGGACCATGGCAGGCCGCAAGCAGTTCGACGTGGACGAGGCGCTACGACGTGCGATGCACGTCTTCTGGCGCTGGGGTTATTCGGAGGCCTCGATCGATCGCCTGACCGAGGGCACCGGCCTGGGCCGGGGCTCGCTCTACGGCACCTTCGGCGACAAGAGCGCCCTCTTCCGCCAAAGCCTCCAACGCTACGCGCAGACCTACCACCCGCTGTACGAGCAGGCGCTGTCCGGCCCTCACCCGGACCCGAGCGCCGTTGTGGCCGCCTACCTCCGCGTCACCCTGAATCGCATCGCCGACCCGACGGTCCCGGACGGCTGTCTGCTCACGGTGTCGGCGACGCAGTTCCCGACGCTCGACGCGGAGGGCCGGGCGATGGTCCGCGCCATGATCGACGGTCTGCGGACGATGCTGGAGCAGGCGCTACTGGCGACGGGGGCGGGCGAGCAGGAGGCGGCGGAACTGGCGTTGTGCACACTGGCGACGAACAAGTCCCTGGCGGTACTGAGCCGCGCCGGCTTCTCGGCCGAAGACCTGGCAACCGTCGCGGCAGCCGCCGCCAAGAACGCCAAGCCCCTGTGACCTGATTGGATGGGCGGTCGGAGGGCGTCGGCGGCCGGGCACGCGGCAGGCCGTCACGGTTCGCCGTCCAACTGGTGGGCGGTACACCACAGTTAGGAACCATGCGATGAGCACCCCGTACGAGTTCCCTCTGAAGCCCGTTTCGATCCACGTGTCCGACGAGGTCCTCGACGACCTGCGCGCCCGCCTCGCGGCGACCCGTCCGCCGCTGGACGAGGGGAACGAGGACTGGTCCTACGGCGTCCCCGACAGCTGTCTCCGCGAGCTCGTCGCCTACTGGCGGGACGGTTACGACTGGCGTGCGGCCGAGGCGGCCATCAACGTTCACGAGCACTACCGGGTGAGCGTCGCCGGTATCCCGCTGCATTTCATGCGTGAACCCGGCCGCGGTCCCCGTCCGGTTCCGTTGATCCTGACCCACGGCTGGCCGTGGACGTTCTGGCACTGGTCGAAGGTGATCGGTCCGCTCGCCGATCCGGCCGCGTTCGGCGGTGACCCCGCCGACGCGTTCGACGTCATCGTGCCGTCCCTGCCCGGCTTCGGCTTCCCCGGTCCGCTCACCGGCTTTCCGGACGTCAACTTCTGGAAGGTCGCCGACCTTTGGCACACCCTGATGACCCAGACTCTGGGGTACGACAGGTACGCCGCCGGGGGCTGTGACATCGGCGGTGTCGTCACCAGTCAGCTCGGCCACAAGTACGCCGACGAGCTGTACGGCATCCATATCGGCTCGGGGCTGCCGCTCGACTTCTTCAACGGCCCGCGCGCCTGGGACTTCGGCAGCAGAAGGCCCCTCACCGACGACCAGCCCGCCGATGTCCGGGCCCGGATCATCGAGATGGACCGCCGCTCGGCCTCCCACCTCGCCGTGCACATGCTCGACGGCGCCACCCTGGCCCACGGTCTGAGTGATTCCCCCGCCGGACTGCTGGCCTGGCTCCTGGAGCGCTGGAACGCCTGGAGCGACAACGGCGGGGATGTCGAGTCCGTGTTCACCAGGGACGATCTGCTCACCCACGCCACGATCTACTGGGCGAACAACTCCATCGCCACGTCGATGCGTTACTACGCCAACGCCAACCGCTATCCCTGGACGCCCGCCCACGACCGCACCCCGGTGGTGCGGGCCCCGGTCGGCCTCACCCTCGTCACCTACGAGAACCCGCCCGGCGTCCACACCGCCGCCGAGCGCGTCGAGGCGTTCAAGAAGGGGCCGCAGAGCGCATGGTTCAACCACGTCAACGTCAACGCCCATGAGCACGGCGGCCACTTCATCCCCTGGGAGAACCCAGACGCCTGGGTGAACGACCTGCGCCGCACCTTCCGCGACCGCAGGCCCTGAACAGCGTCGAGGCCTTCCTCATCAGTAGCCGTAGCGGCTCTTGATGTGGCGCCAGAAGTCCCGGATCATCCACTTGTCGAACTCGGTGATCTCCGTGGCGCTTCCCGCGTTCATGATGAAGCCGCCGACGTCGGGGGTCGGGGTCCAGTCGTAGAAGTCGTCGAGGCCGAAGGTGTGGCCGACTTCGTGCAGGTAGATGTGCAGATTCTCCTCGTCCAGGGCGTTGGTGAAGTACTCCTGGTCCAGGCGCTGTCCCCAGTCACCGCCCGCACCGCCGAAGCCCATGCCCTTGGTGAGCCAGAGGGACTCGTCGTAGTGGTGGGCCTCCTTGCCGGGGCACTGGGAGTAGTCGCCGTCCTGGTGGAAGAACCGGCCGCAGGGCTCGGCGCATTGGGGTGCGCCGCCCTCGTCGAGGTTGCCGGCGTAGATGTCGACGGAGTCGTCGTCCCACTTCAGGGTGGAGCGGTCCTTGACCGCCCAGCCGACGACCTTGACCTTCACGGACGCGTAGGGCCACTGGTTGTAGCCCTTGCCGTTCTCGCTGAGCGCGGTCATCCACTTGTTGAACTGCTTCTGGAGGGTCGCCTGGACCTTGTCGCGCAGTGTGGCGGTCACCGGGTTGTCGGAGTCCCAGCGGACGCAGTAGTTGAGGGTGCCCTTGGTGGCCATGAGCTGGTCGTAGCCATAGTTCTTGAAGCCGTAGATGTCCGGGTACGTCGAGGCCATGTGGTCCCAGGTGTCGCCGAGTTGCTTGACGATGCCGGACGGCGGGTTCCATTCGGCGGCGCTCGCGGCCGTGGTGCTCGCGGCGGCCGTAGGGGTCGGGGTGGGCGTGGGGGTGACGGTCGTCTTGGACGTGCTCGTTGCCGTCGCCGTCGGGGTGGGCGTCGGGCTGCTGGACTCGCTGAAGCTGGGAGCGACGGTCTCGCCGGGGCTGGGGGTGGTGTCCGTCCCGGAGGAGCAACTCCTGCCGTTGAGCTTGAAGTTGGTGGGTGTGGCGGTGGCTCCGGTGCGTGAGCCGATGAAGCCTGCGGTGACGGTGGCTCCGGGGGAGAGTGTGCCGTTCCAGCTGGTGTTCTTGACGGTGACCGTCGTACCGGACTGCTGCCAGTCGCCGTTCCAGCCCTGGGTGATCCTCTCGCCTCCGCCGAGTTGGAAGGTGAGGGTCCAACTGGTCTGTGCCGCACCCTTGTTGGTGATGCCGACCGTTCCCTGGAAGCCGTCCGTCCATTGGCCGGCGACGTTGTAGTCGACCGCGCAGGTCGGTTCGGCGCCGTTGGCCAGCATCGGTACCAGCGCGCCGGTTCCGGCCACGAGGGCTGCGGCGACCGCGAGAGGGACCGGGCGCAGGAAGCGGTGCCTCAGTCGGTGGGACGTACGGGGTGATCTCATGGGGTGGTTCGTTCCCTCGGTGCGTGGGCTGTGTCGGGCTCCAGTGGTCGCCGACGGGGGAGTTGGTTGCCGTCGCGGTGAAACTGGATCTCCGGGGGCGCAGTGCTGGCGGCGCGCTCCCCGACGGGCGGGGCCGGGGAGCGCGCCGCCGCTACTTGACGGTCGCCTTGCTCTGCACGACGTACGCCGGGCCCGAGGCGGGCCTGACGGTGGTGGAGGTCGTGCTCACCGTCGCGTTGCGGACAATCAGGCCCGTCTTCGCGGTGATGTCCACCGAGGTCAGGGTCAGGCCGGTGATCGGCCGCTCCGGTACGCCGACGATCTGGCCGGCGGTGGTGGCGCCGGTCGCGGTGATGTCGGCGAGGGTGATGTCGTGGTAGTTCGGTGTGGTGCTGGTGACCGGCTGTGCGGCGTCGCCGTCCGCGGGGATCGACGGGTAGTACCCGGTGATCTGGATCGGGGTTGTCACGTCGGTCATCTTCAGGTTCTTGTAGGTGACGGCGTGGATCTCGCCGGCCCTGCCCCGCGCGGACTTGATCCGGACTCCGGCGGTGGTGCCCTTGAGGGTGTTGTCGTGGATGTCGATGTCGTAGATGCCGCCCGCTGTGTAGCTGCCGATGGACAGGCCGTGGCCGTGCAGGATCGTGCAGCCGCTGAGCGAGATGTCGTGGGACGGGCCGCCCTCCGCCGAGGAGTTGATGGCGATGTCGTCGTCGCCGGTGTCGATCGTGCTGTTGGTCACCGCGACGCCGGAGGACGACCACACGTCGATGCCGTCGGTGTTGGGCGCGTTGGCCGGTGCCTGGACGGTGATGCCGTCGACGGCGGACTCGGTGACCTTCTTGACGGTGATGTTGACGTTGGGGGCGTTCTTCAGCGTGATCCCGGTGATCTTCACGTTCGAGGCGTTGCTGAGGGAGACCAGGCCGGGGCGGGAGGAGAGCGTCTTGCCCGCCGCCTTCTCCTGGTTGGTCCGGGTCCACCAGGGGGCGCCCTGGCCGTCGATCGTGCCCGCGCCGGTGATCGTCAGGTTGTTCACACCGGAACCGCCGAGGAGTGGCGTCAGCTTTCCGCCGGACAGCGGGTAGTCCGCCGCATTCTGGGAGGCCAACAGGGTTGCTCCGGCGTCGAGTTGGAGCGTCATGTCGGCGGCCAGGGTCAGGGCGCCCGAGACGTACTTGCCGGCGGTCAGCTCGACCGTGCCCTTGCCCGCACAGGCGTTGATCGCCTTCTGGAGGGCTACGGTGTCCTTCGTCGTGCCGTCGGCCTTCGCGCCGTAGGCGGTGGGCTTGCAGACCGTGCCGGATGCCGGACTCGTCGTAGTGGCGACGGTCGTCGGGTTCCAGCCGTCCGAACCCGCCAGGTACTTCTGCGGGGTGTAGTCGGCCGCCTGGGAGTCGGTCAGTTGGGGGCGGGCGCTGTTGACCGTCGCGCCGGCTCCGGTGTTCTTGTACTCGTCGAAGCGGGCCTTCGTCCAGACGGCACCGGACATGTCGCTCCAGGGCTGGGCCGTCCTGACGAACGACCCGAGGGTGGACTCCCGGTAGAGCACCTGGGCGTCCTGGCGCCACGGGCGGCCGAGGCTGCCGGTGCCCGCCGCTCCGGCCCCGACGATGTTCGACCTGTAGAAGAGATAGCCGTAGCGGCGGGTCGCCGGGGTGCTGGCCGCGGTGATGTAACCCCCGCTGCCCAGTTGGTAGATGTCGCTGCGGTCGAAGACCGCGATGCCGCCGCCGAAGATGAAGTCGACGGTGCCTTCCACATAGGACTTCAGGAAGTACGCCCGCGCGGAGTCGTTGACGAGGAGGGTGTCCTGGTGGCCCAGGAGCCGTACGTCGGTGAGGGTCGCGCGGTCGGCGGACAGGCTCAGGGCCACGGCCTGGCTGGGGCTGGCCGTGTAGTCGTAGTCGTTGGAGATCGTCAGGTTCGACGCCGAGAAGTCGTGCCCGTCGACGAACGCGGTCGCGCTGCCGAAGGTGCCGTACGTCGTCCCGTCGGACTTCTTCGTGCTCGCCCCGTGGTTCTCGACGAGTACGACGTCGGAGGCGCTGGTGCCCAGGCCCTTCAGCGTGACGTAGGGCTTGTTGCTCGGGATGGTGAAGACGCCCCGGTAGGTGCCCTTCTTGACGGCGATGGTCACCGGCTTGGTGTTGTTCGCCGGGACCTTGTCGATCGCCGCCTGGACGGTGGTGACGTTCCCGGAACCGTCCGCAGCGACGGTGATCGTCGTGCCCGTGGCCGTGCTCGCGGTCGGACTCGCGCTCGCCGCCGCCGAGTCGGTGCCAGCCGGGGTGAGCGTCCAGCGCTTGTTGCTGTTGGTGGTGCAGGTCTCCTGGATGACGGCGGCGCCGGGCGCGGTGCTCGCGTTCGCGTCGCTGACGCACAGGCCGCTGCCGACGTTGACGATCTGGAAGGTGTCGTCGCGCGCCGGCTTCACCGTCCAGAGCTGGTTGGCCTGGTCGGTCCCGCAGCCCCACTGCTGGAGCCGGACCCCGGTGGTGCCGGACGCGCCGGGGACGTCGAGGCAGAGCCCGCTCGCGGCGGACCTGATGGCGAACCTGCCCGAGCCCCGGTCGACCAGGGTCCACTGCTGGTTGGCCTGCCCCTGGCCGCAGCCCCACTGCTGGATCAGCGCGCCGCTGGAGCCGCTGCTGCCGACCAGGTCCATGCACAGCCCGCTCCTGGCGACCGCGAGCGTGTAGGTGCCGGCCTTCGCTTCGGCCGTCTGCCCACCGGTTCCCGTGACGACGGTGGCCGCCGTCGCGACACCGCCCACGACGACGAGTGCCGCCCCGCCGGCCGCCGCGATGCGCCACTGGGCCCGCCTGCTCCGGGCGCGTCTGCCACGTCTGAGGTACATGCCGTTCCTTTCTCCGCTGTCACCACGGAGACGAAGCACCTCAGTGGGCCATAACAGGTTCGGCACCACGAATTTCGGTCGGAGACGCGAACGAGTTTCATTCGGCGGCTCGAACGGGGCGGCCCCTGCCCGATCTTGGTCCGTTCGCACGCCTGTGCCATCATGACCGCCTCCAGCTGAGGGATCACTCTGTGAGGGCGCATTGCGCGAGGTTCCGGCACGACCCACGACCGACACGGCGGCCCGTCCGCCCGGAGCCGACCCGTCCGTGACCGCCCTCGTCGACGCGGCCCGCTCCGGCGACGCCGACGCGCGGGCCGCCCTGTTCGGCGAGTATCTGCCGTTGGTCTACAACATCGTCGGACGCGGTCTGCACGGGCATGCGGACGTCGACGACGTCGTGCAGGAGACCATGCTGCGCGCCATGCGGGCCCTGCCCGAACTGCGCGATCCCGAGCGGTTCCGGTCCTGGATCGTGGCCATCGCGATCCGGCAGATGCACGACCACAGACGCCGGAACAAGGCGGCACTGGCCCGCCACACGCACGTGGCCGACGCGGCCGAAGTCTCTCCTCGACCGGGACCTCGTCGTGGAAGCGGTGGATCTGGTAGAGGTCGATGTAGTCGGTGCCCAGGCCGCCTGGCAGTTCGCCAAGCTCCAGCACGCCGCCGACCTCGGCGGCTGGACCCGCTTCGTGTCCATGCAGAACCAGTACAACCTCCTGCGCCGCCAGGACGAGCCCGAACTCATGGCCATGTGCGGCGACATGGGCGTGGGACTCGTGCCCTACTCCCCGAACGGCAAGGGACGCCTGGCCCGTCCCGTCGGCGAACAGAGCACCCGCTCCTCCACCGACCACGTCGTACAGGCCTTCGGCAGCGAGTACGACGTGCCGGTCATCAATGCCGTGCGGAAGGTGGCGGAGGCGCGGGGCGTCCCCATGGCCCAGATCGCCCTCGCCTGGGTGCTGCGCAACCCGCTCGTCTCCGCGCCCATCGTCGGCGCCACCAAGCCGCACCATCTCCAACAGGCCGTGGACGCCCTCGCGTTGAGGCTCTCGGGCGAGGAAGCGGCAGCGCTCCAGGAGCCGTACACCAACGCCGGGCCCTCCTGGTTCTGAACACCGGACCACGGATCCGCGGCCCAACTCCCGCACAGCAGAAAGGCGTTCAGCAACCCCTGCGGTACCGCACCCTCGGCAACTCCGGCCTCGCCGTCTCGAAGCTGGCGTTCGGCACGATGAACTTCGGCACCGAGAACACCGAGGAGGAGTCGTTCGCGCTGCTCGACGCCTTCATCGAGGGCCTGCCCCCGACCCCCGAGCAACGCGCCAAGGGCGAGCAGCGCGTGGTTCAGGCGGGCCGTGACTACGTCGCCGGGTCTACCGCGATGGTCCCGATCAACCCCTCCTGGGACAACCGCCTCCTCGACCACCTCGCCCACGGCGAGCTCGCGGAGTTCGACTCCTGGACCGTCGAGGCCATGGCCAAGGAGGGCGGCGGCTCCGCCCACGAGGTCCGCACCTGGATCGCCGCGTGCGCCTCCCTGGCGGCCACCGGGCCGTACGAGATGACGTCCCGTTTCTACGAGGCGATCCCCGCGTGGATCGCCGGGTTCGCGGTGACGACGGCGCGGGGACGGTGACGACGGCTACGGGACACGCAGCGGAAGCCGGACGATCGCCCCGGCCCGGGTGTTCGGATCAGCTCGTCTTGCGGCCCCAGCTCGGCCCCACCAGTTTCCACTCCGTGCCCCAGGAGTCGATACGCCGCTGGTCCAGCCGGTACCGTGCGACGGCCCCGGTGCCGAATGCCAGACCGGCGAAGGCGAGCGCGGCGATCAGGCCGAGGACGGTGGATTCGAGCGTCGCGTCGGTGCGGCTCGGGGGCTCGACGGTGAGATCGCCCGCGGAGTTCACCCAGACCACGACCTCGGCTCCGGCCTTCTTTCCCGTCTCCACCAGCGTGCTGCCCGTACGGCGGGTGCCGTCGGCGGTCGTCCAGCGGACCTCCGCCTTGATCAGGTCCCGGGCTCCGTCGACCGTCGCGCCGGTGGACGCGGTGTCCGTGATGAGTACCGCGTGTACCGAGTGCCGCTCGGTGCGCTGCGCGGAGAACACCTCGTCGGCGGCGTGGAACGTCACCAGGCCACAGAGCGCGCCGCCCACCAGGACCACCGCCCACATCACCAGGACGATCCAGGCCGCGACGATGTCGTCGTGCCGGCGCAACGGGTTGCTCCGCAACCGCCACAGCCGCTTCTTCAGACGCCTGTTCCCGCCCATGAGTCCGCACCTCCTCGTCTTGGTCTCTTATACGAAGGTGCCGGTCCGGAATGCGGGGTGGCATGGGCCGAACAGGGACTGCCGGGTTACCCCATCGGCACCTCGACCCGGGGCCCGGACGGGCCGTTCAGCCCGCCGTGGCGGAGGCGCCGCCGGACTCCGGCCCGGCGGCCAGAGCGGTCGACAGCCGCGCGTGGATCTCGAAGGCATCACCGAGCTGGGCGTGACGCAGGATCCGCAGAAAACCCGTCCTTCCGGTGACGAGCCGGAGCCGTCCGCCCCGGGCGGCGCTCCGGTTCTGTGCCCGGCACAGGACGCCGAGACCGGCACAGTCGATGAACGACAGGGCGCGCAGGTCCAGTACGAGATCGGGGGAGGGGACCGCGGTCAGCGCATCCAGGCGCGCCGACAACGGCTGACCCGTGAGGAGGTCGATCTCGCCGTGCAGTGCCACGACGGTCGTCCCGGCGATCACACGTTCCGAGGAACGTAGAGCGGAGGCGGGGGTGTGGATCTCGGTCATGGTGCGAGCCAACCGGCCAAATGGTCCCGCGAGGAAGGGCCGACCGGCCCAAGCGAGGCGCGACGGACCCGGACACGCTGGGCAGACGGGGGCAGCCGACCGAGTGGGGAAGGAACGTCATGAAGGGCTACGTCTTCCATGGTCCGGGACAGTCCTCCTGGGACGACGTCCCGGATCCCGGTATCAAGGACGCCACCGACGTGATCGTGCGCGTCGACGCCGTCACCGTCTGCGGGACGGATCTGCACATCCTCAAGGGCGATGTGCCCGAGGTGCGGCCCGGCACGGTCCTGGGCCACGAGGCGGTCGGCGAGGTCGTGGAAGCGGGCTCCGGCGTGCGGACCGTACGGCCCGGGGACCGGGTCCTGGTCTCCTGCATCACCGCGTGCGGGCGCTGCGCCTACTGCCGCGGGGCCATGTACGGCCAGTGCCGCGGCGGCGGGGGCTGGATTCTCGGCCATCTCATCGACGGCACCCAGGCCGAGTACGTGCGCGTCCCGCACGCCGACCTCTCCGTCCACCCGCTGCCCGGCACGCTGGACGCCAGGGACGCCGTGCTGCTGGCGGACATCTTCCCCACCGGATACGAGGTGGGGGTGCTCAACGGACAGGTGCGCCCCGGCGACACGGTCGCCGTTGTGGGTGCCGGTCCGGTCGGACTGGCCGCGATCGCCACGGCGCGGCTGTTCTCGCCCGAGCGTGTCGTCGCCGTGGACCTGGCCGCCGCCCGGCTGGACGCGGCGAAGCGGTTCGGCGCCGACGTCGTCGTGGACGCCCGCGAGACCCCCGAGCAGCTGATCGCCGATCTCACCGACGGGATGGGAGCGGACGTCGTGATCGAGGCGGTGGGCGTGCCGGAGACCTTCGAGCTGTGCACGCGCATGGTGCGGCCCGGCGGTCGTGTCGCCAACGTCGGAGTCCACGGCAGGCCCGCGACCCTGCACCTCGAAGACCTGTGGATCAAGAACATCACCATCACCACCGGCCTGGTCGACACCCACTCCACCCCCACCCTGCTGAGGATGGCCGCCGCCGGACGGCTGCCCACCTCGCAACTGGTCACCCACACCTTCCCGCTGGAGCGCATGGAGGAGGCGTACGACGTCTTCGCCGACGCCGCCGACACCGGCGCCCTCAAGGTCGTCCTCGGCGGGACGCGGCACGAGGAAGTCGCCGTCCGCACAACAGGAGAAAAGGACGTGACGAGCCATGCCTGACCCGTTCCCGCTGAGCGTGACGGAGGGATCGCCCACGGGTGACCTCGGGCGCCGGATCACCGTACGGCGCACGGCACTTGACCTCTCTCGGGAGGAGACGGCCGACCGCGCGGGGGTGGCGGCGAGCTACCTCCAGTACCTGGAGGAGTTTCCCGGTGCCGCTCCGAACAGGAGCGTTCTGCTGAGGCTCGCCGCAGCCCTGGAAACCACCGCGACCGACCTCGCCGGGGGCAGTAGCGATCTCACACCTGGCCAGGGCCGGGCGGGCTCCGGGCCGACATTCACCGCGCTCACCGTCCAGGAGTGCCGTGAACTGCTGTCGACCCACGGGGTGGGCAGGGTCGCGGTGCCCACCGCCTCGGGACCCGTCATCGTGCCGGTCAACTACAGCGTGGTCGACGGCGCGATCGTGTACCGGACCGCTCCCGGTGCGATGCCGTCCCGGGCGGCGGGCCGCCAGGTGACCTTCGAGATCGACCGCATCGACGACGCGTTCGCCGAAGGCTGGAGCGTGCTGGCGCTCGGCCGGGCGCGGACCGTGACCGACGCCGACGACGTGCGGCGGCTGACGGAACACGCGTTCAGCACGCCGTGGGCCGGCGGCCCGCGCGAGGAGTGGGTCCGTATCGACGCGCTGAGCCTCACCGGACGTCGGATCACCACGCGCCGAGGGACCTTCTCCGAGGCGAGCGGGACTGACGACCCCTCACCCGCCGCTCCTGCACGGCGAAACATGGAGTGACACCCACTGACCCACGAACCCCCGCACAGGGCGAGAGACGGACTGGCTGATGTATTCCAACGACGGATTCCGCGAACTGGAACGACACGAGTGCCTGCGCCGGCTGGGGCAGGCCCCCGTCGGCCGCATCGTGCACACCCGCCAGGCCCTGCCCGCCGTGCTGCCCGTCAACTTCTGTCTGGACCACGACGGCGCGGTGCTGCTGCGCACCTCCGTGGCCTCGGAGCTCGTGCGCGCGATCGACGGCTCGGTCGTCGCCTTCGAGGCCGACGAGGTCGACGCCGTCGCGCACTCGGGCTGGAGCGTCGTCGTCACCGGGTCGGCCACCGTGGTGACCGACCCGGCCGAGCACGAACGCATGCTCCGAAACGGCCCGACCTCCTGGGTTCCCTCGTCCCAGGAGGTCTTCGTCCGAATCGAGCCCGAGCTCGTGACGGGCCGTGAACTCGTGGGCGGGCGCTCGATGTACGGGGTGAACCTCACCGGCGCAACGTGACGACGGCCTGAGCGATCCACCCAGTGCCGCTCGCAGCGGACTACACCGGGACCGTACGGCCCCTCAAGAAGGGGCCGTACGGCGTGTCAGCAGGTTCCTGCGGCCCCTGACCCGGCTCCTTCGCGCAGGACGAGCATCGTCGCCGGAGCCGTTGCACGCCTTGGCGGCCTCTTCCCGCCGAACGCGGCGAGTACGCAACAGCCAGAAGGGAAACGGGACATGACTATCCATCATGTGGTCGTCGGAGTGGACGGTTCGCTGATCTCCGTACGGGCGCTGGACCGCGCCGCGGACGAATCCGCGCGGCGCGGCGTCGAACTGACCGTGGTGTACGCCGTGCCCGACAGCGACGAGGCCGGACCGGTCCTGGCGTCCGCCCTCACGCGCGTCGGCGCACGTCACCCCGAGCTGACGGTGGTGACCAGGGACGCCGTCGGCGGCCCGGTGCGCACACTCGTGCGGGAGAGCGAGGGCGCTGACCTCACCGTCGTGGGAACCCGGGGCATGGGCGGCATCACCGGCCTGCTGTTCGGCTCGGTGAGCCTGCGGCTGGCCGCGCAGGTGCGCAGCCCGCTGCTCGTCGTCCGCGGCGACCATCCGTGCGACGACGGACGGCCCGTGCTGCTCGGCCTTGAGGGCGACAACGACCAGGACACCGCGCTCTACGCCTTCCAGGAGGCCGAGCGGCGCGGTGTCCCACTGCACGTCCTGCACTCATGGACCCACCGGCACGTCACCCCCGAACTGCCCTCCCTGGTCGCGGCCACGAGCCCGGGCCAGGAGCAACTCGCCCGGCAGGGAAGGGCGGAGGACTCCGTACCGCGCTTCGCCCTGTCCCGGCTGAGCGAGCGGCACCCCGGTGTCCGGGTCGAGAGCCGCACGGTCCGCAGCGGGCCGGCGCACGCCCTGCTGGAGGCCACGCGCGACTGCGCCGTCGTGGTCGTCGGCGCGCACCACCGCACCCACCGGTTCGGCCCGCGACTGGGCCCCGTGGCGCACACCCTGCTGCACCGCTCCCACTGCCCGGTGATCGTGGTGCCCACCGCCGACTGACCTTGCAGGCAGGGACGTTCGGCCCCTCGCTCCGGGCCTTGCAGCCCCTCCGCCGTCGCGGTCCGCCGCGAGACATTGAGGGCGCAACGAGAGTCCTCTGATCCAACGCGTCGTTCCCTCGAAAGGGATGAGCATCATGGCAGTCCACAACCAACCCCAATCCCACACGCGTTTCCACTTCCCCTCCCTGCACCGCACCGGGACGGCACAGGCCGCCACCGACACGACGGCGGAGACCACCACGGCGCGTGCCTACGCCTTCGCGTCCCTGCGTCTGCTGACCGGGTTCGTCTTCCTGTGGGCGTTCCTGGACAAGACGTTCGGCTTCGGTTACGCGACTCCCTCCGGGAAGGGCTGGATCGACGGTGGTTCGCCGACCAAGGGCTTCCTGAGCAGTGTGGCGGCGGGTCCGATGGAGTCGACGTTCCATGACTGGGCGGGGGCGGGCTGGGCGAACTGGCTGTTCATGCTCGGTCTGCTCGGCATCGGTGTCGCACTGATCTCCGGTGTCGCGCTGCGGCTGGCCGCGGTGGCGGGCACGGTGATGATGGCGCTGATGTGGATCGCGGAGTGGCCGCCGGCCAAGCACCTGTCGGACGGGTCGCTGAGCATGTCGTCGAACCCGTTCGCCGACTACCACCTGATCTACGCCGTCGTGATCATCGCCCTCGCGGCGGCCGGCGCCGGTGCCACCTGGGGCCTGGGCAGGATCTGGGCCAAGCTCCCCGTCGTCCGCGACCACAACTGGCTGAAGTAACAGCCAAAAGCACGTCGTGACCGGGGTACCGCCGCACAACAGCGGTGGTACCCCGGTCAGTTGCGTGAGGTCGGCCGAACCTCAGCAGGACCGGTCGGCGGGGACGAGCAGCAGCCCGGTCACCAGATCCGGGTGGATGCGCACCACGTAGTCCATCGTCTGCGGCACCCACGGCCGCAACAGCTTCTGGTACCGGGCCAGTTCGCCGGTGTCGGTCACCAAGTGGGCGTAGCCGGTGACCACCACGCTCCAGCCGAGGTGGGTGTCGGGGTCGATGTCGTCAGCCTCGTACGCGACGACGACCCCCGAACCGTCGGCCTGGAGGGCGCGCGAGGTCATGGCCGCGCCTTCGTGCGTCCCGATGACGATGACGCCGTCGTCGACGATGTGATTGACCGGGCGGATGGTCGGCAGCGCTTGCCGGGTGAAGGCGATCCTCCCCAGGGACACGCTGCCCAGCAGCCGCAGGGCCTCTTCCGTGGTCGTGGGCTGCCTCCGTACGGGTTCGTCACTCACTGCTTGGGGTCTCCGGCTGACGGCCCACCGGGGGCGTACAGCCGATGGACATGGTGGGCAGGGGCTCGATCAGCCAATGGAACGGCGCCGGGGCACGATCCGATAGGGCCGATCGGCCTCTCGCCGTCGGCCGACCGGCCCGTTGTCCTGAACCCCGGTGTGCGGACGGCGGGCGCCGTCGACGCGGAGGACGAGTCCCTCGGCCGCCCCGGCGACGTCCTACGGCCGCTCCGACACCGCGGCAGGGGTTACGGCGCGGGTTCCGGCTGGTCCTGCCGCGGGTCGTCGCCCGGGCCGCCGCGCCACGGAGGCGGGGTCGCGGACCGGCGGGCCGTGTCCGTGCGGTGTACGACGCGCTCCATGCGGTTGCGCAGCCGATCCTGCAGGCGGTCCGCGAGTTCGTGCGCGCTCGCCTCCCTGGCCTGGACGACCAGGAGGTCGCTCCCCACCCGGATCTCGGCCGTGGCCGACCACGGCTGCTCGACGTGATGCGCGGCGGCCCTGGCGATCCGCACCTCGCCGCCGCTGCCGACAAGCTCCGGCCGGTCGAACAGTACGGTCAGTTTGGCCCGGAGGTAGGCGACGGACTCGTCGTCGACCTCGCCCTCGGTCCGCACCTGCATGACGGTTGCCGTGGGGGCATGGCCGCCGGTGTCTCTTGGAGTCATCTGCTCCACTCCTCTGATCGTTTGCCAGCGACTCCAGACTGGCCCCGCCGTCGGGTCGGGCCCAGTGCCGACCGGCCCGTGACGGGGGCCAGGGGTCCTCTTCCGGAGCGGTCGGGGAGTGGTGTCACCGTTCGTCGGGTTCGGACGTCCCGGGGGCGACGCCCGCCGAGTCGGCGTCGTGGTCCAGCTGGAACACGCTCTCCCGCAGGGCCTGGATCACCCCGTCGAGCTCGGCCACTCCGCGCATGAGCCGCTCCCGCGCCGGGCCCTCCCCGATCATCGCGGCTGTGCTGTGCAGGTCCAGCCCGGTCTCGAAGACCTTCCGCACCACGCTCTCGCGGAGATCGGCGGCGATACGGTCCCGCTCCCTGGTCACGGAGAGCTCGCGGATCTTCGCCTGCAACTCCGCGTTGGCCACCAACGAGCCTTTGACACGGTCCCGCAGACCGTGAGCGGCCACCGCGATGAGCACGCTGAGCGCCGTCCAGAACACCACGCGCCTGGCCAGCACGTCACCAGGGGTCGACTGGGCGATGGACGACACCGCCTGGACGGTCACCACCGCCAGCACCACGCACGCCGACTCCCACTGACGGTGGAAGAGCGCCGACCAGATCAGCGGGACCAGCAGCCCGAGTCCCACGCCGGAGGCCACGCCCGAGGCCAGGATCAGTTCCAGGACGGAGCCGGCATAGAGCAGCGGCACCAGAACCGGGGTCCATGCCGGCAGCCGTCGCCACGGCAGAAGGAAGGCACCGGCGCACACCGGCAGAAGCGCGATGCTCGACCAGTACTCCGGCCAGGACTGCACGCCACCGTCCGGCACCAGGACACTGACCGTGGCCATCACGGCGACCAGCCCGAACGGAACGGCCCGCGACACCAAACCGGGCTGCTGGAACTGCCAACCGACGGTGTCGCCGTCGGTGTCGGTCAGTGCCCGCCAGGGATCGGTCTGAGATTCCACGGCACACTCCCCAGAGAGCCGGAACGCTCGAAGGACGTGCCCAGAGGCACATGCGACCGTGGGCATCATATCGACGTACACCCGCTTCCCACAGAAGCCGTCCACCGGTCCGGGCACCCGTTGACAGGGCTGTCCCAAAGGGATTGAGAACTGACCGGGATCCCCGGTAAGAGGGCACCACAGCGGCCTGATCCCGTGTCCCCGCGCGTCTCCGACCGATACCGTGGCATCAGACCAGACAGGTCGACCCGTGGTGTGGTGAGGCGATCTGGAGGATCACCGGTGGCAAGCCCTGAGGAGTCCCGGGAAGCCCGTATACGGCTGCCGCAGCTGAAGCTGGACGAGCTGCTCGAGGAGCTACAGGCACGGCTGGACGCGGCCCGCGGTACTCGCGACCGGGTGCACAGCCTGCTGGAGGCGGTGCTCTCCGTCGGCAGGGAACTGGACCTGGAGCAGGCCCTGCACAGCATCGTCGAGGCCGCCGCGGTACTCGTCGACGCCGAGTACGCGGCGCTCGGCGTGATCGCCCCGGACGGAAAAGCCCTGTCGGCCTTCCACACGGTCGGCGTCTCCGAGGATCAGATCGCCCGCATCGGCCCGTACCCGGAGGGCCACGGCATCCTCGGCGAGCTGATCCGCCATCCCGAGCCGCTGCGTCTCGCGAAGATCTCCGAGCACGCGGCCTCGTACGGCTTCCCGCCCAACCACCCGCCGATGAACACCTTCCTCGGCGTACCGATCCGGGTACGCGACCAGATCTTCGGCAACCTCTACCTCACCGAGAAGCGAGCCGGCGCGCAGTTCGACGACGAGGACGAGTCCGTCCTGTCCACCCTGGCCGTGGCGGCCGGTGTCGCGATCGACAACGCCCGCCTGTACGAGGAGTCCCGGCTGCGGGAACGCTGGCTGCGGGCGAACGCGGAGATCACCCACACCCTGATGTCCGGCGACGCCCGAACCAAGGTCCTTGCCCTGATCGCCGAACGGGCCGGCGAGATCACGGGCTCCGCCCTCGCTGCGGTCGCCCTGCCGATGGAGGACACCGAGACGCTCGCCGTGGAGATCGCCGTCGGCATGGACGCCGAGGCCCACCAGGGGCTCATCCTGCCCATGGACCGCAGCCTGATGGGCCTGGCCTTCTCCGGCGCCGCTCCCGTCACCAGCATGGACGCGAGCAATGACGGTCGTATCTCCTCGGAGCCACGGCGCTTCGAGGGACTCGGCCCCGCGGTGGCCGTGCCCATCGGCTCGGGCGAGGCCGGTGTGCGAGGCGTGGTCCTCCTGGCGCGAGAGGCCGGGCGGCAGCCCTTCTCGGTGACGGAGACCGAGACCCTCCAGGCCTTCGCCGCACAGGCGGCCGTCGCGATGGAACTGGCCGAGCGCCGACGGGACGCCGAGGAGGTCGCGGTGCTCCAGGACCGCGACCGCATCGCCCGTGACCTGCACGACCTGGCCATTCAACGGCTGTTCGCCACCGGCATGACCCTCCAGAGCGCGGGCCGCTTCATCGACCACACCGGGGCCGCGGAACGCGTGGCGCGGGCGGTGGACGACCTCGACGAGACCATCAAGATCATCAGGTCGACGATCTTCGGTCTGCGGGCGCGTGACGGTGGGGCCGGGACGGGCCTCCGGGCTCGCGTCGTGCGCGCGGTCGGCGAAGCCGCCCCGGTGCTCGGCTTCGCACCCAGCGTGCGGATGGAGGGCCTCATCGACACCGATGTGCCGCGGGAGACCGCCGACCAGGTGATCGCCGTACTGACCGAGGCGCTGACCAACGTCGCCCGCCACGCGCGGGCCGGCCGGGCCGACGTCGCCCTGGAGACCGACGGCCGCGAGGTGCGGCTGACGGTGACCGACAACGGCGTGGGCATTCCGCCCGAGGGCCGCCGCAGCGGCCTGCGCAATATGCGGGAGCGGGCCGAGAACCTCGGCGGAGACCTGGAGCTGAGCCGTCCGGAAGGCGGCGGCAGCACGCTGGTGTGGCGGGTTCCGGTGACGGGGGAGTAGGGAGCCCCCCACCGCGTCGGACGCGACGCGAACGGGCCGTGCGGGTCTGCGGCCGCACCCCTGCCGGGACCCGGGAGACCCTGGCACCAGGGCCGTTCGGCCTCTGCAGTTCGTCCCGCCGTAGGGCTGAGGTGGAAGTGACGGACCCGGAGAACGGCCCCTGGGATGTGCGATGGACGCTTCCACCACCTCGGCGAAAGCTCTGCGCGCGGCGCACGAACGCTTCGTGACGGTGCCTGGGACGGTGTCCCCCGTACGTGACCTGGTGGCCGCGTCGTGGCGGCGCTGCCGGCTGCACGGCGTCCGTCCCGACGGCAGCCAGCTGCCGCCCCTGCACATCGCGTCCCTGGAACTGGCCGCCTACCGGCGCACCCATCCGCTGGCCACGGTCGTTCCCCTGTTCCGCGAACTGCTCGGGGCAGGCGCCGCCGACGACGGGCACATCTTCGCCGTCGCCGACACCGACGGCACCCTGCTCTGGGTCGAGGGCGACTCCGCGACCGTCGAGCGGGGCGAGCGGATGCACTTCGCCGAGGGGGCCGTCTGGTCCGAGACCCGTGCCGGGACCAACGCGCCCGGCACCGCACTGGAGTTGGGCCGCCCCGTCCAGATCGTGACCGGCGAGCACTTCAGCTCTGCCGCACACGCCTGGTCGTGCGCCGCGGCCCCGATCCGCGATCCCGCCACCGGACGGGTCCTCGGCGTGGTCGACCTGTCCGGCGGCGGCACCATCGCCACACCCCCGGCCCTGGCCGCCGTACGGGGAGCGGCCCTCGCCGCCGAGGCACACCTCGCCCGGACGCCGAACACGTCGGTGGGAATGCCGGACCTGGTCGGACGCGGTGACGACGTACGGCTGCACGTGCTCGGCCGGGACAGCGCCTTGCTCGAATGCGGTGGACGGGTTCTGCGGCTGAGTCCGCGGCACAGCGAGATCGTGCTGGCCCTCGCTCTGGCCGCTCACGGGATGACGGGCGACCGGCTCGCCCTGGAACTGTCGGACCGCGAGGTACCGCCCTCGACGCTCCGGGCCGAGATGACCCGGCTGCGTACCGTCCTTGGTCCCGCCCTGCTCGGCTCCCGGCCGTACGCGTTGCTGCGCCCCGTGCGGACCGACCTCGGCGAGATCTCCGACCTCCTCGCCGAGGGGCGGGTGGCGCAGGCACTTGCCCACTACCCGGGGCCGTTGCTGCCGCGCTCCGACGCGCCGGTCGTGGTGGAGCAACGGCGTTGTCTGGAACAGCAGTTGCGCGGCGCCGTGCTCGGCAGCGGCGACCCCGCGCTGTTGCGTCGCTGGATCGCCGCGGACTGGGGTAACGACGACATCTCCGCATGGTCGGCGCTTGCTCACGCCCTGCCGTGCGGATCGCCCCAGCGCGCCGCGGCGGCGGCCCGCGCCCACGCGCTGGACGTCGACAGCGCTGTTCCGCCGCAGGTCGTACGGCATGCAGCGGTGTTGCAGCGTTCGCGTTCCTAGCGTGTTGAGCATCACCACGACCGTCGTGATGAGCAACCCCGAGGGAAAAGGGGACGGTCATGAAGTACCAGCCTCCTGGCCGGGCGGGCAGCCCCGTGGACGTCGCGCCCCGCTACGAGAACTTCATCGGCGGCAAGTGGCAGGCACCCACCACGGGCGAGTACTCGCCCAACCTGTGCCCCGCCACCGCCGAGCCGATCTGCGAGGTCCCGAAGTCCGGACCCCAGGACATCGAACTCGCCCTGGACGCCGCGCACTCCGCGCAGCCCAAGTGGGGCGAGGCGTCCACCGCGCAGCGCGCCGCCGCGCTCAACGCCGTCGCCGACGCCATCGACGCCCACCGCGAGGAACTGGCGATCGCCGAGAGCTGGGAGAACGGCAAGCCGGTCCGCGAGACTCTCGCGGCCGACATCCCGCTCGCGGCCGACCACTTCCGCTACTTCGCGGCAGCCGTCCGCGCCGAGGACAGCTCGATCACCGAGATCGACAAGGACACGGTGGCCTACCACTTCCGCGAGCCGCTGGGCGTGGTCGGTCAGATCATCCCGTTCAACTTCCCGCTGCTGATGGCCGCGTGGAAGCTGGCTCCGGCGCTCGCCGCCGGCAACGCCACGGTGATCAAGCCCGCCTCCCCGACCCCGTGGTCGATCCTCAAGCTGATGGAGGTCGTCGGCGACCATCTGCCGCCCGGCGTCCTCAACGTCGTCAACGGTCCCGGCGCCGAGATCGGCAAGGCCCTCGCGACCAACAAGCGCATCGCCAAGGTCGCTTTCACCGGCGAGACCACCACCGGCCGCCTGATCATGCAGTACGCGGCCCAGAACATCATCCCGGTCACGCTGGAGCTGGGCGGCAAGTCGCCGAACATCTTCTTCAACGACGTCGCGGCCTACGACGACGACTTCCTGGACAAGGCCGTCGAAGGACTCGTCCTGTACGCGTTCAACAAGGGCGAGGTCTGCACCTGCCCCTCGCGTGCCCTCATCCAGGAGGACATCTACGAGGAGTTCATGGGCCGCTGCCTGGAGCGCATCCGCGCCATCAAGCAGGGTGACCCGCTCGACACGGCGACCATGATCGGCCCGCAGGTCTCCAGGCAGCAGGTCGAGAAGATCGCGTCGTACGTCGACATCGGCCTCAAGGAGGGCGCGGAACTGCTCGTCGGCGGCCACCGGCCCACCATGGAAGGCGAGTTCGCGAACGGCTACTTCTACGAGCCGACCGTCCTCAAGGGCCACAACAGGATGCGGGTCTTCCAGGAGGAGATCTTCGGACCCGTCCTCGCCGTCACCACCTTCAAGGACGAGGCCGAGGCCCTGGAGATCGCCAACGACACGCTCTACGGCCTCGGCGCCGGCGTGTGGAGCCGCGACACCGGACGCACCTACCGGATGGGCCGCGCCATCAAGGCCGGCCGGGTCTGGACGAACTGCTACCACCAGTACCCCGCGGGTGCCGCGTTCGGTGGCTACAAGGTCTCCGGCATCGGCCGCGAGAACCACAAGATGATGCTCGACCACTACAGCCAGACCAAGAACCTCCTGGTCAGCTACAGCGACAAGCCGCTCGGACTGTTCTAGAGGAGCGCAGCGACATGCCCGGAAGAGTCGACTACGGCACCGTCGGGCGCGTCACCGCCACGCGTGCGGCGCGCAAGGCCATCGCAGTCCTGCGCGCCGCCCACGGCCGGCCCGTCATGTTCGTCCAGTCGGGCGGCTGCTGCGACGGCAGCGACCCGATGTGCTTCCCCGGCGGTGAATTCGCCCTGGGAGACGGCGACATGCTCGTCGGCGTGGTGGACGGCTGCACCTTCCACGTGAACGCCGACCAGTACGAGGCCTTCGGCCGCCCCTTCTACGTCCTGGACGTGGAACCGGGCACACCGGGCGGCTTCTCCCTCGCAGCCGGAGACGGGCTGCGTTTCGTGACCCGGGTCAACCCGGCCCGGTGCAGGACCACTTGAGGAGCAGATCATGAGGGCAGCAGTCGTCACCGACTTCGGGAAGCCACTGGAGATCCAGGACCTTCCCGTCCCCGAGCCCGGCCCCGGCCGGCTACTCGTGAAGATGGAGGCCTCCGGCCTCTGCCACACCGACATCCACGCGGCCCACGGCGACTGGCCGGTCAAGCCGCAACCGCCCTTCGTCCCCGGTCACGAAGGCGTCGGGCCCGTACAGGCCGTCGGCGCGGGCGTGTCCCACGACCTGATCGGCAGGCGGGTCGCGATCCCGTGGCTCGGCTCGTCCTGCGGCACCTGCCGCTACTGCGTCTCCGGCTGGGAGACCCTCTGCGAGAGCCAGGTCAACTCCGGCTACTCCGTGGACGGTTGCTACGCCGAGTTCGCCGTCGCCGACGCGGGTGCCGTGGTGCGGGTCCCCGACGGCGTGTCGTCCTTCGACGCGGCGCCGCTGACCTGCGCGGGCGTCACCACCTACAAGGCGATCAAGGTCGCCCGGGTGACCCCGGCCGAGCGGGTCGCCGTCTTCGGCATCGGCGGCCTCGGCCACCTGGCGCTCCAGTACGCGCGCCTCGTCGGCGGGTTCGTCACCGCCGTCGACCTCGAACCCGACAAGCTGGGCCTCGCCCACCAGCTCGGCGCCGACCTGACCGTCAACGCCCGTACGCACGACCCGGTCGAGGAGATCAGGAAGGCCGGCGGCGCGGACGTGGCCGTCGTCCTGGCCGCCGCACCCAAGGCGTTCGAGCAGGCGTACCGGTCGCTCAACCGCGGCGGACGGCTCGTCATGGTCGCCCTGCCCGCCGACAACGCGTCGATCGACGTGCCGATCTTCGAGACCGTGCTCGGCGGGATCTCCGTCATCGGCTCCATCGTCGGCACCCGCCAGGACCTGTCCGAGGTGTTCGCGCTGCACGCGGCCGGCCGCACCAAGGTCATCGCCGAACCGCGGCGCCTGGACGAGGTCAACGACTCCTTCGACGAGGTCCTCGGCGGACGGGCCGAAGCACGGCTCGTCTTCGAGTTCTGACTGAGTCCGCAGACCCCCGGACCACAGAGAGAGGCAGCAGGTCATGGGAACCGTCACCGTAGGAGCCGTACGGGAGAGGGCACCCGGTGAACGCCGGGTCGCGCTCGTCCCCGAGGCCGTAACCCTCCTGCGCCGGGCCGGAATCGACGTCCTCGTCGAGGCCGGTGCCGGGTCCGGCGCCTGGTTCACCGACGCCGAGTACACCGGGTCCGGCGCGACCGTCGTGTCCGCGGAGGAGCTGTACGCACGCGCCGACGCCGTGCTGTGCGTGGGACCGCCGGACCCGGAGAGCGCCGAGGCGCTGCGCCCCGGGCAGACACTGATCGGCCTGCTCGAACCGCTCCGCCACCCCGCCCTCGTCGACGGACTGACCGGACGCGGGGTCCGCACGGTGAGCCTCGACCTGCTGCCCCGCACCCTCAGCCGCGCCCAGTCCATGGACGCGCTGACCTCCCAGGCCAACGTCGCCGGCTACAAGGCGGCGGTCCTCGCCGCCGACTCCTACGACCGGTTCCTCCCGATGCTGACCACCGCGGCGGGCACCATGCGCCCGGCGCAGGTCCTCGTCCTCGGCGCCGGAGTGGCCGGGCTTCAGGCGATCGCCACCGCCCGGCGCCTCGGCTCCGTCATCTCGGCGTACGACGTACGCCCCGCGTCCCGAGGGGAGGTGGAGTCGCTGGGCGCCCGGTTCCTCGACATCCAGACCGCCCAGGCACCGGAACCGGGCGCCGAACAGACCGGCTACGCACGGGAGTTGACCGAACAGGAGCAACAGGCCCAGCGGGCGGCGCTGGACGAGCACATCGCCGGCTCGGACATCGTCATCACCACCGCCCAAGTCCCCGGCCGCAAGCCGCCGTTGCTCGTGACCGCCGAGGTCGTCGGGCGGATGAAGCCCGGCTCGGTCGTCGTCGACCTCGCGGCGAGCGAGCTCGGCGGCAACGTCGAGGGCACCGAGGCCGACAAGACCACCGTCCTCGACAACGGCGTCACCCTGATCGGCGCCGGCCGGCTGCCGTCCGCCATGGCGACCGCCGCGTCCACCGCCTACGCCCGCAACCTCGTCGCCCTGCTGCGCCACCTGGTGCCGGACGGCGAACTCGTCCTCGACCCGACCGACGAGATCACGGCCGCCCTCATGGGCGGAACAGCTCGGACAGGAGGTGCATCCTCATGAACAACCTCGACCTCCTCACCGCGATCACCGTCTTCGTGCTGAGCGTCCTGGTCGGCATCGAGGTCATCAGCAAGGTCCCGGCGACCCTGCACACCCCGCTGATGTCCGGTTCGAACTCGGTGCACGGCATCGTCGTCATCGGCGCGATGCTCATCGCCGCCGAGTCGCACACCTGGCTCGGCTACGTACTCGCCTTCGTGGCCATGGTGTTCGGCGCCATGAACGTGGTCGGCGGGTACGTCGTCACCGACCGGATGCTGGAGATGTTCAAGGCCCGGCCCGCCGCCGGAACACGGGACAAGGAGGTGTGACCGCGATGGACACCGTCTCCAACGCCGTCCACTACGTCTTCCTGATCGCCGCCGCCTGCTTCGTGCTCGGCCTGCACCTGATGAACCACCCGCGCACGGCCCGCCGCGGCAACACGCTCTCCGCCGGGGCCATGGCCGTCGCGATCGGTGCCACGGTCTGGCTCGTCGTCCACGAGAACCGGATCAGCACCACCGGCTGGCTCGTCCTCGTCAGCGGCGGTCTCGTCGGCGCGGCACTCGGCCTGTGGGCCGCACGCGAGGTGAAGATGACCGCGATGCCCCAACTGGTGAGCGTCTTCAATGCTGTTGGCGGTGGCGCGGCTGCCCTGATCGCGGTCAACGACCTGCTCCAGGCCGACCATCCTGCCGCACTGGGCGCACGCGTCTCGCTCCCAGGCGCCCTGGACATCGTCATCGGCGCCGTCACCTTCTCCGGCTCGCTGGTCGCGGCGGGCAAGTTGCAGGGTCTCGTGTCCGGCTCGCCGATCGTGTTCCCGGGGGCACGCCTGCTCAACGTGCTGCTCCCGGCGTCCTTCGCCGTCGGCACCGTCTGGCTGGTGCTGGCCCCGGACTCCTCAACGGCCCTGTACGGACTGGTCGTTGTCGCCCTGCTGTTCGGTGTGACGATGGTCCTGCCGATCGGTGGCGCCGACATGCCGGTGGTCATCGCCCTGCTGAACGCGTTCACGGGGTCGGCGGTCGCGATGGCGGGCTTCGTCCTCGACGAGACCGCCCTGATCATCGCGGGCATGCTCGTCAGCTCCTCGGGCGGCATCCTCACCAAGCTGATGGCCGACGCCATGAACCGTTCCATCATGAACATCGTGATCGGCGGCTTCGGCACCGGCGACAGTGCCCCGGCGGCGGTCGGCGCCGACGGAGCACCCGCCCAGGTGCGCGCGATCTCCGTCGACGATGTGGCGATCCAACTCGCGTACGCGAGGAAGGTCGTCTTCGTCCCCGGCTACGGCCTCGCCGCCGCCCAGGCGCAGCACGAACTCGGCGACCTGGCAAAGGTGTTGACCGAGCACGGCGTCGACGTCAGCTACGCCGTCCACCCGGTGGCCGGCCGGATGCCGGGACACATGAACGTGCTCCTGGCCGAGGCCAACGTGCCGTACACCCAGCTCAAGGAAATGGATGACGTCAACCCCGAATTCCCGCAGGCGGACGTGGCGTTGGTGATCGGCGCCAACGACGTCACCAACCCGATGGCCCGCCGCCCCGGCAACGCGATCTCCGGTATGCCGATCCTCGACGTCGACAAGGCGAAGAGCGTGGTCGTCATCAAGCGTTCGATGGGGCACGGCTACGCGGGCGTCGACAACGAGCTGTACACCGATCCGAAGACCGGCATGTTCTTCACCGACGCGAAGAAGGGACTGACCGAACTGAAGGCGGCCGTGGGCGAGTTCGTCGGCTGAGCGGCAGACATGAGTGAGGCCCACGCGGCCGGCGCGTGGGCCTCACTCATGGGCCGTGGTGCTTCACTCGTGCGGGACGATCGCGACCGGGCAGCGGACGTGGTGCATCACCGCGTGGGCGACCGGGCCGGTGTGCGTACCCACCTTGGCCGGGCGGTTGCGGCACCCGACGACCAGCAGGCCGGCGTCTGCCGCGGCGCCCTGGATCAGGTGCGCCGGACGGTCGTTCGCCACGACCTCGTGGACCTCCACCGTCGGGTACTTCGCGCGCCACGGCCCGAGGACCCTGGCCAGCTCCCGCTCGGCGTCCTCCTGCGCGCTCGTGTTCTTGGCGCCGGGCCCGGGCGAGATCGACTGCTGCCAGGCATGCACCGCACGCAGTGGTGCGGACCGCACTACAGCACTCTCGAAGGCGAACACGAGAACGTCCTCGCACATACGCGCCAAGTCGACACCCACCACCACCTCGCGGTACGGCGCACGGGCCGACGGCTTGCCGTCCTGGCCGGGCATCCGCTCGCTCGCCGGGGTCTCGTCGGCCCGGACCAGCACGACCGGCCGGGTCGCGCGAGCCACCGTGGCCAGCGCGACGGAACCGGCCAGGAACCCGCCGAATCCGCTGAACGCGCGGCTGCCCAGCACCAGCAACTCGCCCTCCGCGCCTGCCGCCACGAGGGCGTCGGACGCGGGCCGGGCGATCTGCTCGGCACTCAGATAGACCTGCGGATACCTCTCGTTGACCCGGTCCATGGCTTCGCGGAGAATCCGCCGCGCCCAGTGCCGGGGCGCTTCCAGCTCGGGCAGATCCGACGGTTCGGCAGACCCCGTCTGCCACGCGTGCACCAGACGCAGCGGCACACCGCGGCGCAACGCCTCCCGCGCCGCCCAGTCGGCGGCGGCGAGGCTCTCTCGTGAACCGTCCAGTCCTACGACAACAGGACGCAGCACGGTCAACACCTCCCTGGATCGGTGGCCGCGGACCGGTCCGCGGACCCGGTACCACCAGCGTCGTCCCGACGAAACCGCAGTAGGAGAGCCCATCGGGGTCCAGGTGGGGACCACTCGGCTCATGCGCCTGGTGCTGCCGGCGCCGAGGCTGAAGATGTTCCGAGACATCACCGGAGGACATCATGCACGGCATCCCGCACATCGTCTGCGACGTCATGACCCGCACCGTCGTTGCCCTTGGCCGCGATGCCGGGTTCAAGGAGATCGTCAAGACCATGCGGCAGTGGAAGGTCAGCGCGCTTCCCGTCCTGGACGACGAGGGGCGAGTGATCGGTGTGGTCTCCGAGGCCGATCTGCTGCCCAAGGAGGCGTTCCACGACGGCGACCCGGACCGGTACTCCGAGCTGCGTCGGCTGTCCGACCTGACGAAGGCCGGAGCCGTCACCGCGGCCGAGCTGATGACCGCGCCGGCCCTCACCGTCCACGCCGACGCCACCCTTGCCCGGGCCGCGCGCACCATGGCTCAGACGCGGACCAAGCGGCTCCCGGTGGTCGACGACCAGGGCCGGCTGAAGGGCATCGTCAGCCGCTCCGACCTGCTGAAGGTCTTCCTCCGGAAGGACGAGGACATCGCGGAGGAGATCCGCCACGAGGTTGTCGCCCGCCTGTTCCCGGAGTCGGTCGAACCGATCCGCGTGGAGGTGTGCGACGGCGTCGCGACCCTCGACGGCCGTGTCCCCGACACCGCCTTGGTGCCCGTCGTCACCCGCCTGGTGCGGGCGGTCGAGGGTGTGGTGGACGTGGACTGCGCGCTCGTGGGGCCGCCGCGCCGCCCGGACCTCGAACCGCTCTGACCCCCGAAGTGATCGGCTGCCAGGGCCGACCGGGTCGAGCACGGGCCCGGTCGGCCCACGCGTGCGTTCCCTCCGCGCGCCATGCTGGAAGTGGCCAAGAAGAGGAGGGAGAACATGAACGGCATGATCGAGCGGCTGCCTGGCTGGCCGGCGCTCCCCGACCTGTTCGGCTGGGTCGAGACCGGGTTCCCGGGCACGCACACGGTTCCGGGACTGCACACCATCCGGATCGAGGAACACCTGACCGACGGGACGTATCTGCTGCGGGCCGAGCTTCCCGGCATCGACCCCGCGAAGGACGTCGAGATCACGGTGACGGAAGGCGTTCTGACCCTGCGGTCCGAGCGCAGTGAGGAGACCACGCAGAAGCACCACACGGAGTTCCGCTACGGAAGCTTCGCCCGCTCCGTCCGGCTCCCCGCCGGCGCGAAGGGCGACGAGGCCACCGCCGCGTACAAGGACGGTGTCCTGACGATCACGGTCCCGGTGCCGGAGACGAAGACGGGCACCCGGACCATCCCGGTGCAGCACGGCTGACCGCTCACGTGCCGTGCAGCGCCATGTGTACGCGGCCGGGACAGGGCACCCGGCCGCGTACACGACCGAGCCCCGCTCCCTCGACGAGGAGACCGCCATGGTCCCGAACACGGCATCACCGTCGGCACAGCCCGCGGAAGCCCGTACCAGACCCGCCCTGCTCACCTTCCTGGGCGGCGTCGGAACGGTCACCGGCAGCAAGTTCCTCGTCGAGAGCGACCACGCACGCGTGCTCGTCGACTGCGGCCTCTTCCAGGGCCTCGCCGACCTGCGCCGGACGAACTGGCGGCGGCTGCCCTGCGACGCCGGCGACATCGAGGCGGTCGTCGTCACCCACGCCCACCTCGACCACTGCGGATACCTGCCCAGGCTGGTGCGCCACGGCTTCCACGGCCGCATCGTGACGACCGAGTACAGCGCCCGCCTCATCGAGATCGTGCTCCGGGACAGCGCCAAGCTCCAGATGGAGGCCGCCCAGCACGCCAACGACCACGGCTGGTCCAAACACCGGCCCGCACAGCCGCTGTACGACGACTCGGACGTCGACCGCACCCTCAAGCTCATCGACCCGGTACCGACCGGCGAGAGCACCGAACTCGCCCCGCACACCCGCCTCACGCTGCACCCGGCCGGCCACATCCTCGGCTCGGCCTGGGCCCTGCTCACCCTGGAGGACGGGCACACCCTCGCGGTCAGCGGCGACCTCGGGCGCCCCGGGCATCCCCTGCTACGGCCCCCGGAGCCGTTCTCCGGCGCGGACGTCCTCCTCATGGAGTCGACGTACGGAAATCGCCGCCACGAGGAGGACGCCGGGCGGGCCCACTTCGCCGACGTCCTGACCCGGACCCTCAGGAGAGGCGGCACGGTCGTCATCCCCGCGTTCGCCCTCGACCGCACCGAGGTCGTCCTGCACGAGCTCGCCGAACTCCGCCGCCAGGGCCTGCTGCCCGCCGCCGTACCGGTGTACGTCGACAGCCCGATGGCCCTCGCCGCGCTCGACGTCTACCGGGACGCCGTCCTCGCGAAGGCCCCCGAACTGCGGCCCGAGGTCACGGACGCAGGGACGGACGCGCTGAGCCCCGAGCCGTTCCTCGCCGCGCGGACCGTCCAGGAGTCCGTCGAGATCGGCCGTACGACCGGACCCGCCGTCATCGTCTCGGCGTCCGGCATGGCCACCGGTGGCCGCGTCCTGCACCACCTGGAGCGTCTGCTGCCCGACCCGCGCAACACCGTGATGGTGGTGGGCTTCGCCGCCCGGGGCACCCGGGCCCGCGACCTCGTCGACGGGGCCAAGGCGCTCAAGATGTTCGGCGAATACGTGCCGGTGCGCGCCCAGATCGCCGACGTACCGCACTTCTCCGCCCACGCGGACGCGGCTCAGATCCTCGACTGGCTGCGCGGCGCACCCGCCCCGCACACCACCTACCTGGTGCACGGCGAGCCCGAGGCGGCCGAGGCACTGCGGGACCGCATCGACCGGACGCTGGGCTGGACGGCCGTCGTACCGCGGTCGGGGGAGCGGGTCCTCGTGAGGTGACACCGCAGTGCCCCTTCAGTACGGGAGACGGCGTCCGGACGGGGTCCGCAGGTCGAGCGGCGCGGGCCGGCGCGGGATCGAGGGGCGCTTGGTCTCCTGTATGCGCTTCATGACCGCCGCCTCCTGGACTCCCGTGGGCCTGGTGCCTCTCACCCGGCCGCCGCGTATGCCCTGAGCCTCGTCCGTGACCGCTCCTACGACGATGGGGCCCTGGACCCCGGTGCGTGGGCCACGGCGACCGAGCACCGGAGCCGAACGGCCCAACCCCTCGTACCCGTACGACACACCCCGCACTCTTCAAGCACGGGAATCGGCCCGGACCCAGGTCCGAGCCGGTCGCTTCTGCTGCCCGACGGCGCTACGAGGCACCACTCCTGGCCAGCGGAGGCGAATCGACGGCTTTCTGCGGTTCCCGGGACCGCTCCGTGACCGGAACGGTCACCACCGGAACCGTCGAGTGCCGCAGGCATTCACGGCCCACCGGGCCGACCGAGGGCAGCCCGAAGTTCCCGTGCGCCTTGCGCCCCAGGGCCAACAACAGTGCGCCGCGCGCCTGTTGGAGCAGCACGCGGGCCGGTGGCCCCTCCACCACGACGCGGCGCACGGCATCGTCGATCCGCGGCCCGAGAGCCTCGCGCACGGTGGCGGCGAGGACCCGGACGGCCCGCTCGTGCTCCTGGGCGGCCGTCGGACGGGCGGGTGCCGGCGCGTAGGGCGCGTGGCCGCTCGCGGCCGGCTCCCAGGCGTGCACGGCGACGAGGCCCGTGTGCAGGATCTCGGCCTGCTCGGCCGCCCAGCGCAGGGCGGCCATCGACGCCTCGGATCCGTCGACGCCCACCACGATGCCGTTGCCGTCGGTGTGTTCGGTCATGGCAGCCTCCCTGGTCGGCCTCTTGCCATCACAGTGGCCCGGACACGGACGCCGTGGCCTGAGCCGACGGGGGCCTTGTCCGGGCCCAAAGGTCCCTTGCCTTCGCGGCGCCGGAGGGTCAGGACGGCACCTCCGGTTCGTCACCTCCCTGGTCGAGCCGGAACGGCGGATACACGTCGGTGAGGAGCGCCGCGTACGCGACCACGCGCAGCACCCACCGGTTGAGCCCGATCACCAGGTCGAACAGGCCGCGCGGATAGCGCCCGGTGGCGGCCAGCGAGACCCCGGCGAACACGGCGAGCAGCGTGATGAGCCCGCCCGAGGCCCAGGGCACCTTCAGCCCGCCGAGCAGGAACCCCAGGACCAGATAGTGCGGTACGGCCAGGAGCCACCACTTCACCAGGACGAGACCGCGCGACAACTGCTCCGGGTACGCCAGGTCCCAGTGGGTGGGGTAGTCGGGCACGTCGGCGAGGGTGAAGGGCGGGTAGCGGTCGGTGCCCAGGGCACCGTACGCGTAGTACGCCACCCGCCAACTCCAGCGCAGCACACCGGTGTTGAAGTCGAACAGCGGGCGCGGGTAGCGGCCGGTGAACAGAATCGAGAAGAAGGCGGCCACGCTCGCCCCCACGAACGCGATCCACAGGAAGAACAGGACGACGTAGTGGGGGAGGGCGAGCAGCCACTTCACCAGCCACAGCCAGCGGGACTCGGGCGGATCGAGGTGTGCGGTGAGCCGGGCCGGATGTACTGCGGGCATCGCTTCATTCATGGCGGACGATCCTTTCCGAGGCCGGTGCCGTCAACTCCGGTAGTGCTGGTGGTCGTCGTGCTTGCCGATGTAGTGCCGCTCCTCGATGACGGCCTCGCGCTCGCCCAGGCGCAGCACGGTGCCGCCACTTGGCCGCGAGGTGCCGCGGATGCCCTCCCTGCCGGGAGCCGCGGCGTCTTCCCTGCGGCGTCACCGCCAGCGTCCCGCTCCGGTGTCCGGCGGCCCATGGGCTGAGCGGGCAGACGGTGGGGCCGGACGGTCCCGTCCCGGGCCCTGCGGCCCCTCCCGGCCCGGCGGTCGACGCACGACGCTGGCACCGAGGAACACACCGAGTGTGGGGAGGTGCTGATCATGCTCGCGTCCGTCATGGCGGGAGTGGACGGATCGCCGGAGAGCCTGGCCGCCGCCGAATGGGCGGCCCGCGAAGCACTGCGCCGCGGCCTGCCGCTGCGGCTGGTGCACGCCTGGGACTGGCATCCGCGTCGTGGAGAGAGGGAGGCCGACAGCGCGACCCAGCGGTATCTGGCGCGGCGCGCCCTGCGGCAGGCGGAGGACCGGGTCCGGGCGACGTGCCCGGACGTGCGCCTGTACGACGACCAGGTGGAAGGGGCCGCGGTCCCGGCCCTGCTGAAACTGGCCGAAGGCGCCGAGCTGGTGGTACTGGGTTCGCGCGGCCTGACCGGTGCCGCCGGGTTCCTGGTGGGCTCGGTCGCACAGGGGGTGGTGGCCCGAGCCACGGGACCCGTGGTTCTGGTCCGGGCGGGCGAGGCAGCGGCGGACGAGCAACTGCCGGACCTCGGCGACGGCGCCGGCCTGCGGACCGGCTACCGGGACGTGGTCCTCGCCGTCGACCTCGACGCACCCTGCGAGGCGGTGATCGAGTTCGCCTTCGAGGCGGCCCGGCTGCGCGGTGCGCGGCTCCGGGTCGTCCACGCCTGGCAGACGCCCACGCTCGGGCTCGGTCCCGGTGAGGTCGACCTGCTCAACGACCCGCACCGGGCCGAGGAGTGGGAGGCCGCCCTGGCCGGCGCGCTGCGGCTGTGGCGCGACAAGTACCCCGGCGTCGAGGTCGTCGAGACCGTGACCAGGGACCGGCCGCAGACCGCGCTGATGCGGGCCGCCTGCGGCGCGAGCCTGTTGGTCGTCGGCCGCAGGATCACGGAACGGCCGGTCGGCCGTCGCATCGGTCCGGTGACCCACGCCGCCATCCACGATGTCGACTGCCCCGTCGCCGTCGTCCCGCACGACTGAGGATGTGATCACCGTGATGACGTACTGGAACCAACACGGCATGAGCGGATGGGACTGGTTCGCGATGTCGGTCGGCTCGGTCCTGCTGTGGGCCCTGCTCGTGACCATCGCCGTCCTGCTCATCCGCAACCTGAGCCGTGGCTCTCAGCGTCCGCACCCCCTCGGATCGCCCCCGCCCGAGCAGGTGCTCGCCGACCGGTTCGCCCGCGGGGAGATCGACGAGGAGGAGTACCGCAACCGCCTGGCCGTCCTGCGTACGGATGGTTCCAGGCTCACTGAACACTGAGGTCGAGGGGCGGGACGACGATCGACGGCACGGGCCGTCCGTCGCCCCGCTCTTCGGCGTTGCGGAGCCGGTCGCCGAGTCGTCCGGAGGGACATCGGACCCGACGGGTACGGGCACGGGGGCCGGTCGGTGGGTCGACGGGGTCCGTCCGGCCCCTGTGGGCGTGCCGGGGGCCGCACGAGTCTGGAGTCCACTGAAGCGCCGCTTCCATCAGGGAGGGTGCCTGGAGAGGGGTGGACTGTGATGAGTGGCCCGGTGGTTGTGGGAGTGGACGGTTCGCGGTCGAATCTCGCCGTGGTGGAAGTCGCCGCGCAGGCCGCCGAACGGCTGGGAGTCGACCTGGAGTTGACGCAGGTGGTCGGCTGGCCGGCCGGAGCCGGACGGTTCGGCGTCCCGTCGTGGGAGATGGACGGGACCGGTGGGTACGCGTCGGCGAGGGGCGTGCTGGACCAGGCCGAGCGGCAGGCCCACCGCACCGCACCGCACGTGCGGATCTCGCGCGAAGTCCTCGTCGGCGAACCCGAGAACGTGCTGGAGGGCGAGTCGCGCACCGCGTCTCTGACGGTTGTCGGAGCCGACGGCGCGCAGGGGTACGGTACCTCGCGCAAGGGATCGCTGGCCGGGCGCCTGTCCGCGCGGATGTCCGGTCCGCTGCTGGTCGTACGGGGCAGGCCGAACCCGGTCGGTCCGGTGCTGCTCGCCGTCCACGGCACGTCGACGCTGCGCGGAGCCGCCGAATTCGCCTTCGCCGAGGCCTCGGCACGCGGGGTGGACCTCGTGGCCGTGCAGCTGCGGAACATCTCCGCCGCCCGTCCCTACGGCGGCTCCGCCCGCGCCGTGACGGCGGACGAGGAGGATGCCGCGCTCACCGGTGCCCTGGCCGAGCTCCACGCGCGGTACCCGGATGTCACCCTCCGGTGCCGTCGGCCCCGCGGTCGGTCCCGCCGGGCCCTGGTCGAGGCCAGCGCCGACAGCCAGCTCCTCGTGGTCGGGGCGCGCGGCCGGTTCGGGTTCGTGGGGCTGCCGCTGGACCCGGTCTGCCAGACGGCGCTGCGCGAGGCGGACTGCCCCGTCGCCCTCGTCCACTGCTGACGCGTGCGGACGGCCGCATGGACCAGTGACCGGTAGAACGCCACCTGGCGTTCTACCGGTCACTCCCGGTTCTGGAAGCGAGCCACCTTGTCGCCGACGAACCGAAGCCGTGGGAGCGGGGGCCGGAGGTTGCTGGGCGCGACGCAGCAGGAGGGCCGGGCGCCCGGACCTGGTTGGCCGGCCGTGCCGTCAGGCGTGCGAGGCAAGCCGCGCGTCCTCCCGCAGCGCCTGACGCGCCGTACGGCGTGGTGAGGCGGGCCCCTGTGGACCGTAGCCGAGGCGGAGCACCATCTGCGCGTGCGCCCGTCGGCCGTCCGTGAGTTGCTCGCGCAGGTCGGGCCACTCCAGCGCCTGGTGGAGCAGGGAAGCCCGTACGCCGTGGGCGGTGGCCACCAGCAGGACGCGGTCGAGTGCCTCACCGGCGCGCAGCCAGTCCGTCCGGCGGTCGTGGAGGGTGGACAGGACGGCGAGGGAAGGGCGTTTCTCGAAGGGGCGGGCGACGAGGGCCATGGGGTGTCGGTGGGAGGTGAAGTCCCGCATCGGGATCCGTTCCCGGAAGTCCTGCGGCCCGATCGCCTCCGGCGGCATGCCGAGCGAGTCGCCGTTGGGCGGGTGGACCCAGCGACGGCCCTCCGCTGCCCGGTCCGAGTCCGCCGTGTTGCGCTGCTCCGCCTCACGGGTCAGCCGCAGCAGCCGGTCCGTCTCGACCGGTCCGGGAAGGCCGAGCGTCGCGCCCTCCGCATGGGCCGCCTCGGTCAGTTCGGCCAGCACGGAGGCCGGCACCTGGCGGTCGGAGAACGGGAAGCGGCTGCTGTGCCGGCGCCACACCGCGTCGTACAGCTGCGGCGCCGCCGGGAACCGCGCGGTTCCGGCGAGCCGGACGGTGGCCAGCAGGTCGGGTTCGTGGGGGCGGGGGAGCAGTCGGGTCACGGGTTCCCAGCCGTGGTGGGCGACCGCCACGCGCAGGTTGAACAGGGCGCAGCCGACCGAGACGTGCAGGGCGCGCCCCGACGGGTCGGTGTGCCGCAGGCCGCGTTCCGCGACCGCCCGGATCTCCAGCGTGACGGTGTCCGGGTCGAGCCGGAACCGCCAGGGCTGGGTGTTGTGGATCGAGGGTGCGGCGACGGACGCCGCGATCAGCGTCTCCAGGGTCGGCACGTCGAGAACCGTGCTGGACATGTGGTCTCCTCCCCGCCCGCGCCCGAACGGCGGCCGGGCTGTTCGCTGTTCCTGCCCAGCGTGGTCCTGCGAGGAGGACCAGGAGGAGGGGCCGTACGGCCCTTGGGAGTGCGCCGGACGGCCCGGCGCGCTGCTCAGTTGCCGGACTCGGGCTGCTCCAGGTGGGAGGCCAGCACAGCGGCCTGTACCCGGCGCTGGACACCCAGCTTGGCCAGCAGCCGGGAGATGTGGTTCTTGACGGTCTTCTCCGACAGATACAGCTTCTTGCCGATCTCGCGATTGGTGAGGCCGTCCCCGATCAGTGCGAGGATCTCCCGTTCACGCGGGGACAGGCTCGCCAACTCCGGTGCGATCTCCGGGGCTTGGGCGGGTTCGGCACGCAGCGAGCGCATCAGACGGGCCGTCGTCGCGGGGTCGAGCATCGACTGCCCGGAGGCGACCGTCCGTACCGCCGAGATCAGGTCGGAGCCCTTGATCTGCTTGAGCACATAGCCGGAGGCCCCGGCCATGATGGCGTCGAGCAGGGCGTCCTCGTCGTCGAACGAGGTCAGCATCAGGACGGCCAACTCCGGCATCTGGTCGCGCAGTTCACGGCAGACGGTGATGCCGTTGCCGTCGGGGAGACGTACGTCCAGGACGGCGACGTGCGGGCGCACGGCGGGGGCCCGTACCAGTGCGTGCTCGACGTTCTCGGCGTCGCCCACCACCGAGATGTCCTCCTCGGCGTCCAGCAGGTCGGCCAGGCCACGTCGTACGACCTCGTGGTCGTCCAGCAGGAACACACGGATCGGATCCTGTGCGGTGAAGGTGCGTGCCTCGGTCATCTCGACCCCTCGTTCCCCGGAGTGTGAGCGGACGGCGGGCCGTCCGTGGACACGATCATCACGCGCCCGGCCCGGAAGCACTAGGGCCGACCGGCCCAACCGCCCCTTCCGGCGTGTCCTCACCGGCCCCCGCGCGACGGTCGGGCGGCCCCTCCCGGCGGCGATCACCCGGTGGGACCGTCCTCTTGTTCTCGTCTTCATGATGCCCGTGAGGGGGTGTGACCGATGCGGAAGATCAAGCGCGTGAAGGTCCTGGGGTGGCGCTGGCGGCGCAACGAACTGCGTCGGCACAGCGACGCGGTGGAAGCGTGGATCGTGCTGGGCGCCTGGACGTTCGCGATGGCCGCGGGGACTGTCGCCGGTGTGGCCGGTGCCCAGAGCGTCGCGGCGGCCCAGGCGCGGGACGCGGCGGTGCGCCGGCCGGCGACCGCCGTGCTGCTCACCGCCGTGCCGAGCGGAAAGGGCGCGGGCGTCGACTACAGCCGCGTGAAGGCGAAGGTGCGCTGGACCGACGCACAGGGCGTCGTCCGCACCACTACGACGGACGTGAAGGCCGGAGCGGACGTCGGCAGTACGGTGCCGGTGTGGACGGACGGGCACGGCCACCTGATGAGCGAGCCCCCGAGTCCGTCCGTGGCGACGGCCCGTGTGGTGGCCGCCGGTACCGGAGCCGGACTGGCCGGCGGACTGTTCGTGCTCGCCGGCGGACGCCTGATCCGGCTGAGGGTGGAACGGCGGGCCACCGACCAGTGGGGCGAGGAGTGGGAGCGGGCCGCGGCCCGGTGGGGGCGCAGGACCGGCTGAGACGCCGTTGCCCCGTCGGCCGTCGGTGGCCGGCGGGGCAACGGTTTACGGGCTCGCGGCAGCTCTCACTCCGCGGAGTGTTCGGGCCCGTCGAGCCCGAACTCCACATCCACGACCCCTTCGACTGCTCGGACGAGCCGCGCCGCCACGGGAACCAGGGACGTGTCCCTTACCCGGCCGCCGAGCCGTACGACCCCGTCCCGCACCTCGACCCGGACCGTCGACGCGGGACCGGGGAACAGGTACGCGACCACCTCGCGGCGCACCTCCTCGGCGATCTCCTCGTCGTCCCGGAGGAACACCTTCAGCAGGTCGGCCCGGCTGACGACGCCCTCAAGCCGGCCCGCGTGGTCGACGACGGGCAGCCGCTTGACCTTGGCCCGCGCCATGGTCCGCGCCGCCTGCGCGAGCGTCGCGCCCGCACCCGCGGTCAGGGCGGGCGACGTCATCAGCTCGCCCGCGGTCACCGAACCGGCCTTCGCGAGGTCGGACAGCCGGCGCAACTGGGTGTACCGGTCGGGGTCGCTGTCGCGGAACTCCTCCTTGGGCAGCAGATCGGCCTCCGAGACGATCCCGATCACGCGGTCCGCCGCGTCGAGCACCGGCAGGGCGCTGACCTTCCGCTCCTGCATCGTGCGGACGATGTCCTTGAAAACGGCTCCACGGACGACGGTGGCGACGGTACGCGTCATCACGTCGCCCACGATGTGCGGTGATCCATGCATGGTCACTCCTCCCTCATGACGGTCCATCGGCGCGGTCACCGCATGCCGCCGCTGCCGTACGGGGCGTACAGGTCCAGCAGCCGGGTGCGGGCCGAGCGGAGCCGGTGGGCCACGATGTCGCCCACCCACTGCGAGACGGTCATGCCGAACGCGGGGTCTTCCTCGCACAGTGCGCGTACGGCCGTGGCGTCGAACTCCCAGGCGCGTACCGGTGTCGTCGCCTCGGCGCCCAGGTGCCAGGAGTGCGGGCCGAACAGCCAGGACCAGCCGACGAGTTCGTTGTGCCCCAGCGATTCGATGACGGCGGCCCGGCGGCCGGGCACGCGCATGTCGAGGGCGATCGTGCCGGTGCGGATGATCCAGAACCGGTCGGCGCGGGCGCCCTCCTCGAAGAGCCGGGTGCCCAGGGGGATCGACACCTCCCGCGCGAGCTTCATCAGCCGTTCGCGGTGCTCCGCGGGCAGGGCCCGCGGCATGCTCGTGGTGGGGGAAGCGTTCATGGCGTGCCTCCAGAAAGTCTTACGGACCTACCACCTCCAGCGTGTGCCGGTGGGTCCCGCGCTGCCATGGGCCACTTGGCCTGCGGAACGGGCCGACCGGCGCCCCCGGGGGAGCCCTGCGGCACCCTGTGCCACCACGTCTCCCGCGGTTCGATGAAAGCGAGAGAAGCACTCGACAGGGATTCGACAGAGATTCGGCGGAGACGAGGGGGTGGACACCGTGGGTACGACCTTGACACCGGAGTTCTGGAGGCAGTTCGCCGTCCTGCTGGTGATAGCGACCGCGCTCACCGTCGTGGTCGGCGCCGCGCTCGACGCGCTGGTGCTGCGGATGCGCGCCCGCCGGACCCCGAAGCGGCCGGCGGCCTCGTCGGTGGTCCGCACGCACCGGCCGGCCGGGCGGACGCCCGTCCACCACTGACGCACCGTTCGCGAAGGCCGGACCCGCAGTCGCCGATCCATTTCGGTGACCTGCGGGTCCGTCGCTCATCGGAACGTGGGGGCGCTGTCGGCGGCCCAGCAGCGGGTTCGTACGATCGGACCGTGATCAAGCAGACGACGGTGCGCATGGGGCGGAAGCAGGTCCTCGGGACCGTCGTCTGCGGTGTGATCGCCCTTTCCCTCGTCGGTGTCGCCGTGTACATGGCCGTCTCGGCCGTCGGGCGCCTGGGGCTGATCGGGCAGCAGCTGACCATGCGGGTCTCGTACTGCGACGCGACCGCGCCGGCCACGACATCCCGGGGCGGCACCCATGCCGACCTCGTCTGTCGGGGGTTCGTGGATCCGGCGCAGGTCTCCGGCGGCGCGATACACCGGATCACGGCGACCGGCTTCTCCTCGGAGCCGTCCTTCGGCGCGCCCGTAGAGGTGTCCAGGGAACCGTGGGGGTCCTGGGTCCCGGTGGACCAGGGCGCCTGGAACAAGCTGGGCCGCGCTCTCTCCCCGCTGGTCCCGCTCGCCTTCGCCGGCTTGTTCGCCAAGGTGCCGCTGGCCGTGTGGCGAGGCCGGAGGAACTCCGCAGAGCCGCGCGCGGGGGCCTCGGCGTAGGAGCGGGCTTTCGCGCTCGAAGCCGGCGCCGAGCCCGTCGGGCCGGGGAGCCGGCCGGAACGCGGCGCTGGACCTGGGGCGCCGACCACCCGCGCGCCGGTCGGTGGCGCGCTGTAACCGTCGGGTCCTGCTCGCGTCGTGGTGCGCTGACGGCCCACGGAGTCGCCGTGAGTTCGATGCCGCACCGGCACACCAAACCCACCCCCCGGCCAGGGGACGGCCAGGATCGCGGCCCACACCTCCCGGAAGCCCGAAGGCCTGGCCGACCGTCAGCATGTTCTGCGTGAACGCCGGTGTGGTGCGGGCGAGTTCAGGAGGATCGCCGTCATTGAGCTGGACGGCAACGGCGCCGCAACGGCGACAACGGACGCCACTCCAGTGTCGGAGGCCTGGGCACGATCCTCAGCCGCGCTCACGCGCGCGCCCTTCAACTGCTGGGCGCAGCCCGAGAAGTCGAGGTTCCGCGCGCTGGCCGAAGCCTGTCCTGCCGGAGGCCCAACAGGCCCTGCGGAAGGGGCCGTTCAGCCCGTCACCGGCGGACCAACGGCATCAGGTGACGGACGTTCCGCCGTACCAGAGTGAGCGGTGCAACGAACGACCCGACACCTCGAAAGGACCACGATCATGGCCGTTCACGAGCACCCGCACCGCACCTCCGGCTTCCACCTGCCGACGTTCCGCAGGAACGGGTCCGCGTCCGAGGGCGCCGTGACGGCAGCCGCCGCGGAGACCACCACGGCGCGTGCCTACGTCTTCGCGTCCCTGCGCCTGTTCACCGGGTTCGTCTTCCTGTGGGCGTTCCTGGACAAGACGTTCGGCTTCGGTTATGCGACTCCCTCCGGGAAGGGCTGGATCGACGGTGGTTCGCCGACCAAGGGCTTCTTGAGCAGTGTGGCGGCGGGTCCGATGGAGTCGACGTTCCATGACTGGGCGGGGGCGGGCTGGGCGAACTGGCTGTTCATGCTCGGTCTGCTCGGCATCGGCGTCGCACTGATCTCCGGTGTCGCGCTGCGGCTGGCCGCGGTGGCGGGCACGGTGATGATGGCGCTGATGTGGATGGCGGAGTGGCCGCCGGCCAAGCACCTGTCGGACGGGTCGCTGAGCATGTCGTCGAACCCGTTCGCCGACTATCACCTGATCTACGCCGTCGTGATCATCGCCCTCGCGGCGGCGGGCGCCGGTGACACCTGGGGCCTGGGCAGGATCTGGGCCAAGCTTCCGGTCGTCCGCGACCACAACTGGCTGCGGTGACCGCGGCAGCTACGGCGGGCCCTCGTGAGGGGGCCCGCCGTGCGGCTGCCCATTGGGCCGAACGGCCCCTGTCGGGGACCTGCGGCCCCTGCCACGGGAACCCCTACGCCACGAACCTGGAATCAGACATCCGTTCAGGAGGAAGAATCATGGTCCGCACTGTTGTCGCAGGTCTCGACGGTTCCCCCGAGAGCCGCGCCGCCGCCGAATGGGCGGCCCGCGAGGCCGAACTGCGCGGCCTGGCGCTGAAGGTCGTCCACGTCTGGGAGCCCGCCCCGGACCCGCTGGCCCAGGCCCCGCTGCTGGGTGCCGAGACGCAACAGCACTGGAGCCAGCGCATTCCGCGCGAGGCGGGCGAGGGTCTGCGGCTGCGCCACCCCGGCCTGGACGTGACCGAGGACCAGGTGACCGGTACGCCCGCGGACACGCTGCTCGACGCGGCGAAGGACGCCGAACTGCTGGTCCTCGGCTCGCGCGGACTGAGCGGCGTCGGCGGATTCCTCGTCGGTTCCGTCGGCCTGTCCGTCGTCGCCCGCGCCGAGTTGCCCGTGGTCCTGGTCCGGGCCGGCGAACAGGCCGCCGACGAGCACGAGAAGGGCGCGGCAGGCAGCCCGTCGACCGAGACCCCGTACCGGCCCGTGGTCCTCGGCCTGGACGCCGACACCCCCGCCGACGCGGTCATCGAGTTCGCGTTCGCCGAGGCCGCCCGCCGCGGCACCGGACTGCGTGTCGTCTACGGCTGGAACCTTCCGCCGTACTACGCCTACGGCCTCGCGATGGACTCGGGCCTGAACGACGAGCTCTCCCGTGAGGAGACCACCGCGCTCACCGAGGCCCTGCGCCCCTGGCGCCAGAAGCACCCCGACATCGAGGTCGCCCTGGAGCCCCGCGTCGGCAGCGCCGCCGACCACCTGGTGGACGCCTCCCGCGAGGCCTCACTGGTCGTCATCGGCCGCCGTATCCGTCGTGCCGCGCTCGGCGCCCACATCGGCCCGGTCGCACACGGCGTCCTGCACCACGCCGTCGCCCCCGTGGCCGTCGTCGCCCACGACTGACCCACCCCCGTCTTTCCCCCCTGAGGAGCAGTAGTCATGAAGGCAGCAGTTGTGCGGGCGTTCGGTGAACCCCTGGTCATCGAGGACCGCCCCGACCCCGAGCCCGGCCCCGGCCAGGTCCGTGTCCGTGTCGAGGCCTCCGGGCTGTGCCACACCGACATCCACGCCGCGCACGGCGACTGGCCGGTGAAGCCCAACCCGCCGTTCGTCCCCGGCCACGAGGGCGTCGGCCTCGTCGAGAAGCTCGGCGACGGCGTCACCCACTTGACCGTCGGCCAGCGGGTCGCCGTGCCGTGGCTCGGCAAGGCCTGCGGGCGGTGCGAGCACTGCCTGTCGGGCTGGGAGACGCTGTGCGAGCAGCAGATCAACACCGGCTACGGCTGTGACGGCGGCTACGCCGAGAAGATGCTGGCCTGGGCCGACTTCGCCCAGCCGGTGCCCGACGGCGTGAGCGCGGTCGACGCCGCCCCGCTGACCTGCGCCGGCGTCACCACGTACAAGGCGCTCAAGGTCGCCGGCGTGCGGCCGGCCCAGCTCGTCGCGATCTCCGGTGTCGGCGGGCTCGGCCACCTGGCCGTGCAGTACGCGAAGATCGCCGGCGCCCAGGTCGCGGCCATCGACGTCACCGACGAGAAGCTCGAACTCGCCACCGCGCTCGGCGCAGACCTCGTCATCGACGCCCGCAAGGACGACGTGGGAGAGGTGCTCAAGCGGCACGGCGGCGCGCACGCGGCGATTGCCCTGGCCGTCAACGAGGCCGCGTTCGCCGCCGTCAACTCCGGGCTGCGGCGCGGCGGGAAGCTCGTCATGGTCGCCCTGCCCGCGCACGGCACGATCCAGGTCCCGATCTTCGACACCGTGCTGAACGGCACCTCCGTGATCGGCTCGATCGTCGGCACCCGCCAGGATCTCGCCGAGGTCTTCCAGCTGCATGCCGCCGGACAGACCAAGGTCATCTCCGAGACCCGCCCGCTGAGTTCGGTCAACGAGTCCATCGCCGACGTGCTGCGCGGCGACGTCAAGGCCCGGATCGTCTTCGACCTCGCTTCGGGGCGGTGACGGTGATGCCGAAGGCCCTGCCGATCGTCGTCGGCGTCGACGGTTCCGAGCCCAGTCTGCGGGCCGTCGACTGGGCGGCCGACGAGGCCGCCGTACGCGGACTGCCGCTGCGCCTGGTGTACGCGTCGCTGTGGGAGCGGTACGAGGGAACCTCGCTCGCCGCCGACATCGTCAAGCCGTCCGAGCAGGTGCTGGCCGAGGACATCGTCGACAGTGCCGCCCGCCGGGCGCGCCGCCGGCAGCCCGACCTGGACGTGAGCGTCGACGTGCTGCCCGAGGAACCCGAGTACGCGCTGGTGCGGGAGAGCCGCAGCGCCTCCGCGCTGGTGACCGGCACCCGTGGCCGCAGCGGTCTGGCCGAGGCGCTGCTGGGCTCCGTGAGCCTGACCGTGGCCGGGCACGCGCAGTGCCCGATGATCATCGTCCGCGGCAACCACGACAACCAGGCCCGCACCGCCACCCACGGCCGCGTCGTCGTGGGCGTGGGGGAGAAGCCGGCGGGCTCGGCGGCCGTGCGCTTCGCCTTCGAGGAGGCGCGGCGGCGCGGGGTGCCGGTGGATGTCGTACGGGCCTGGCGCTGCCCCGCGCACGAGAGCACCGACCATCCGCTGATGTCCGGAGAACCGGCCCGGCTGCACGAGCAACAGGCGGTCGAGGCGCTGGAAACGGCCCTCAAGGACGTACCCGACGACGTCGAGGCGCACCGCCGTGTCGTCGAGGGTCCCACCCGGGCCGTACTCGTGGACGCCTCGCGCGACGCCGACCTCCTGATCGTCGGGGCCAAGCGCCGCCCCGGGCACTACGGACTCCAACTCGGCCGCGTGGCCCACGGAGTGCTGCACCACTCCGCCTGCCCGGTCGTCGTCGTGCCCGAGCACGCCTGAGCACGAGCCTCTCCAACTCCGCCCGCCGACGCCGTAGTTACGCCGTTCTCTCTCGACTCACGCCGATGACTTCCGGAGCCTCCGATGCCCAAGGCCGAAAACCTGGACGCCCCCGCACTCTCCGACGACGAACTGCGCACCCTGGACGCCCACTGGCGCGCCGCCAACTACCTTGCCGCCGGGCAGATCTACCTGATGGCGAACCCGCTGCTCACCGAACCCCTGAAGCCGGAGCACATCAAGCCGAGGCTGCTGGGCCACTGGGGCACCTCGCCCGGCCTCAACCTCGTGTACACCCACCTCAACCGGGTGATCAAGGCGCGGAGCCTCGACGCGCTGTGCGTGTGGGGACCCGGCCACGGCGGACCCTCCGTGGTCGCCAACTCCTGGCTGGAGGGCAGCTACAGCGAGACCTACCCGGACGTCAGCCGCGACGCGGCCGGCATGGAGCGGCTGTTCAGGCAGTTCTCGTTCCCCGGCGGCGTGCCCAGCCATGTGGCGCCGGAGACCCCCGGTTCGATCCACGAGGGCGGTGAGCTCGGCTACTCGCTCGCCCACGCCTACGGCGCCGCCCTCGACAACCCGGACCTGCTCGTCGCCTGCGTGATCGGCGACGGCGAGGCGGAGACCGGCCCGCTGGCCGCCGCCTGGCACTCCAACAAGTTCCTCGACCCGGTCCACGACGGCGCGGTCCTGCCGATCCTGCACCTCAACGGCTACAAGATCGCCAACCCGACCGTCCTCTCCCGCCTCCCCGAGTCCGAACTCGACGAGCTGCTGAGGGGATACGGCCACGACCCGATCCACGTCACCGGCGACGACCCGCTCCAGGTGCACAAGGCCATGGCCGCCGCGTTCGACGACGCGCTGGACCGCATCGCCGTGATGCAGCGCACCGCCCGCGAGGACGGCGTCACCGAGCGCGTGCACTGGCCGGTGATCGTGCTGCGCACCCCGAAGGGCTGGACCGGTCCCGCCGAGGTCGACGGCGTCCCGGTCGAGGGCACCTGGCGCGCACACCAGGTCCCGCTGGCCGAGGTGCGCGAAAACCCTGAGCACCTACGGCAGTTGGAGGCGTGGCTGCGCTCCTACCACCCGGAGAAGCTCTTCGGCCCGGACGGCCGGCCCGTCGCCGAGGTCCTGGCCTGTGTGCCCGAGGGCGCCAAACGGCTGGGCTCCAGCCCGTACGCCAACGGCGGACTGCTGGTGCGTGACCTGCCCATTCCGTCCCTGGACCGTTTCGCGGTCCCGGTGGAGAAGCCGGGCACCACCCTGCACGAGCCGACGCGCGTCCTCGGCGACCTCCTCGAACAGGTCATGCACCACACCTCGGCGAGCCGCGACTTTCGTGTCGTCGGCCCGGACGAGACCGCTTCCAACCGCCTCCAGGCCGTCTTCAACTCCAGCGGCAAGGCCTGGCAGGCCGGCTACTTGCCTGTCGACGAACACCTGGAGCGGCACGGCCGGGTGATGGAGATCCTCTCCGAACACACCTGCCAGGGCTGGCTGGAGGGCTACCTCCTCACCGGCAGGCACGGACTGTTCTCCTGCTACGAGGCCTTCGTCCACATCGTCGACTCGATGGTCAACCAGCACATCAAGTGGCTCAAGACATCGCGGGAGTTGGCGTGGCGGGCGCCGATCGCCTCCCTCAACTACCTGCTGACGTCGCACGTCTGGCGTCAGGACCACAACGGCTTCTCCCACCAGGACCCCGGTTTCGTCGACCACGTCCTCAACAAGAGCCCCGAGGTCGTCCGCGTCTACCTCCCGCCGGACGCCAACACCCTTCTCTCGGTGGCCGATCACGTCCTGCGCAGCCGCGACTACGTCAACGTGGTCGTCGCCGGCAAACAGCCCTGCTTCGACTGGCTCTCCATGGACCAGGCACGCGCCCACTGCGCGCGCGGCGCCGGGATCTGGGAGTGGGCCGGCACGGAGAACGGTGGCGAACCGGACGTCGTGCTGGCCTGCGCCGGCGACGTCCCGACCCTGGAGGTGCTGGCCGCCGCCCAGTTGCTGCGCCGCCACCTGCCGCAGCTCGCCGTCCGGGTCGTCAACGTCGTCGACATGACCCGGCTGCTGCCGCGCGAGGAACACCCGCACGGGATGAGCGACTTCGAGTACGACGGCCTGTTCACCGCCGACAAGCCGGTCATCTTCGCCTACCACGGCTACCCGTGGCTCATCCACCGCCTCGCCTACCGCCGGGCCGGCCACGCCAACCTGCACGTGCGCGGCTACAAGGAGTCCGGCACCACGACCACACCGTTCGACATGGTCGTCCGCAACGACCTCGACCGCTACCGCCTCGTCATGGACGTCATCGACCGCGTCCCCGGCCTCGCGGTACGCGCCGCCGCCGTGCGCCAGCAGATGGCCGACGCCCGCACCCGCCACCACGCCTGGATCCGCGAACACGGCACCGACCTGCCCGAAGTCGCCGACTGGACCTGGAACGCCTGAAAACCCCTGCCCAGCAAAGGAGTTCACCGCCATGACCGTACGCGTCGGCATCAACGGCTTCGGCCGGATAGGCCGCACCTATCTGCGCGCGGCACTCGACCGCGCCGAGGCGGGCACCCAGGACGTCGAGGTCGTCGCGATCAACGACATCACCTCGCCCGCCACCCTCGCCCATCTCCTTGAGTACGACTCCACGTTCGGCCGCATCGGACGCGAGGTCGCCCACGACGACACCTCGATCACCGTCGACGGCCGGCGCATCGAGGTCACCGCCGAACGCGACCCGGCCGCGCTGCACTGGGCCGACTACGGCGCCGGCATCGTCATCGAGTCCACGGGCCGCTTCCGCGACCGCGACTCCGCCGCCCTGCACCTCAAGGCGGGCGCGCACACCGTGCTGCTGTCCGCCCCCGGCAAGAACGCGGACGCGACCATCGTGATGGGCGTCAACGACTCGACGTACGACCGCCGGCAGGACCGGATCGTCTCCGCCGCCTCCTGCACCACCAACTGCGTCGCCCCGATGGTCAAGGTCCTCCACGAGACCTTCGGCATCGACCGCGGCATGATGACCACCATCCACGGCTACACCAACGACCAGTCCCTCCTCGACGGCCCGCACAAGGACCTGCGCCGGGCCCGCTCGGCGGCCCTCAGTATCATCCCCACCAGCACGGGTGCAGCCCGCGCGGTCGGACTGGTGGTGCCCGAGATGGCGGGCGCCCTGGACGGCATCGCCGTACGCGTCCCCGTCGAGGACGGCTCGCTCACCGACCTCGCGGTCGTCCTGAACCGCGAGACGACGGCGGACGAGGTCAACGCCGCGTTCGCCGAGGCGGCCGACGGCCCCCTCAACGGCATCCTGCGCGTCTCGAAGGCCCCGATCGTCTCCCGCGACGTCATCGGCGACCCCGCGTCCTGCGTCTTCGACCCGGCGCTCACCCAGGCGAACGGCACCCTGGTCAAGGTCTTCGGCTGGTACGACAACGAGTGGGGCTACACCAACCGCCTCCTCGACCTGACGGCGCTGGTCGCCGACGACTGAGCACGACCGCGAGAGGCCCCATGAGGTGGGCCTGTGGGACGGGTTCCCGAGGGCCGATCGGCCCCACGGTCCACCCCCAGGCAGCCCATGGGGCCTCTCTCCGTTCCGCGGGACGCTCGAAGTGCCGAAGAACCCCGGAGGAGACCCCCGATGACGGACGACGTGCTCAACCGACCGACAGTCCACGCCCTGCTCGCGGACGGCACGACCGTGTGCATCCGTCCCGCCGAGACCGGCGACCACGACCAACTCCAGGGGCTCTACGAGGAGATGTCCCCGGAGAACCTGCGGCTGCGCTTCTTCGGAGTGAGCCGCCGGTCCGCCCAGATAGCGGCCGACCGGGCCGTCCGGCCGCACCCCGGATACCGGGCCCTGCTCGCCGAGGCCAAGGGCCAGGTGATCGGGCTCGCCGAGTACGACACCGGCGGCACCGGGACGGCGGCCGACATCTCCGTCGCGGTCGCCGACGGACTGCACCACCGAGGAGTCGGCACCCTTCTGGTCGAGCACCTGGTCTCCGCCGCCCGCGCCGAGGGCATCACGACGTTCACGGCCGACGCGCTCAGCGAGAACCACGAGATCCTGCGGCTCTTCGCCGACCTCGGCCTGCGCACCGCCCGCCGTTTCGAGGGCCCCGAGATGCGCTGCACCATCGAACTCGACGAGGACGAGAACTACCTGTCGGCCACCGAGGCCCGCGGTCGCGCCGCCGACGTCGCCAGCCTCGTACCGCTGCTGCGGCCGGACTCGGTCGCCGTCGTCGGCGCCGGACGTACGGCCGGTTCGGTGGGCCGGGCGATCCTGCACCACCTGAAGGCCGGCGGCTTCACCCGCCGCCTCCTCGCGGTGAACCCCGCGGCCACCTCGATCCTCGGCGTGCCGAGCCACCCCTCCGTCGGCGCCCTGCCCAGGACGCCCGACCTCGTGGTCGTCGCCGTACCCGCCGCCGCCGTCCCGGCCACCGCCGAGGAGTGCGGCAAGGCGGGCGTACGCGCCCTCCTCGTCGTCACGGCGGGACTCGACCACGCCCAGGCCACGGCGCTGACGGCGGCCTGCCGGACGTACGGCATGCGGCTCGTCGGTCCCAACTGCCTCGGGGTCTCCAACACCGACCCGGAACTGAGCCTCGACGCGACCTTCGCCGCGGGCCACCCGAGCCCCGGCACCGCGGGCATCGCCGTGCAGTCCGGCGGGGTCGGCATCGCGCTGCTCGACGGGCTGTCCCGGCTCGGGATCGGCGTCTCGACCTTCGCGTCCCTGGGCGACAAGTTCGACGTCAGCGGCAACGACATGCTCCAGTGGTGGGAGAGCGACGGCACCACCGACCTCGCCCTGCTGCACCTGGAGTCCTTCGGCAACCCGCGGGCGTTCTCCCGTACCGCGCGGCGCGTGACCCGCCGGATGCCGGTCCTGACCGTCGACGCGGGCCGCACCGACGCGGGCCGTCGCGCCGCCGCCTCGCACACCGCGGCGGCCGCCACCCGGACCATGACCCGCGGGGCGCTGTTCACCCAGGCCGGCATCACCGCGACCCACTCGGTCGGCGAACTCCTCGAAGCCGCCGCCCTGTTGCACTCTCAGCCGCTGCCCACCGGCTCCCGGGTCGCGATCGTCACCAACGCGGGCGGAGCCGGGGTCCTCGCGGCCGACGCCTGCGCCGAGGCCGGGCTCGCCCTGCCGACGCCCACCCCCGAACTCGTCGACGACCTGCTCGCCGTACTCCCGGAAGGCGCCGTCGTCGGCAACCCGATCGACGCCACCGCGGCGGTGAGCGAGGACCAGTTGAGGGACTGCGTGGGCCGGATCATGCGGCACGCCGGCGTCGACGCCGTGCTCGTGGCCCTCGTTCCCACGGCGGTCGCCGAGGCGACCGGCGACGATCTCGTCCGGGCGCTCACCCGCGCAACCGGACACAGGCCGAAGCCGATTGCCGCGGTACGGCTCGAACAGGCCCTGCCCGTCGAGCTGTTGCCCACCACGGACGGCCGTACCGTCCCCGCGTACGCCGAACCCCAGGCGGCGGCACGGGCGTTGGCGCACGCCGCCCGCCGTGCGGCCTGGCTCGCCCGGCCCGCCGGGACCATCCCCGACCTCGACGGCGTGGAGACCGCGCGCGCCCACACCTTCGTCGAGAACTACCTCGACGCGAACCCGGACGGCGGCTGGCTCGACCCACGACAGTGCGCCGAACTCCTCGGCTGCTACGGCATTCCCCAGCTCGCCTGGGCCTGGGCCGACACCGAGGACGGCGCCGTCCTCGCCGCCGACCGGCTGCGCGGCGCCGACGGCCGGGTGGTCATGAAGGGCCACTGGCCCGGCCTGCTGCACAAGAGCGAACAGCGCGCCGTCCACCTCGACCTGCGCGGCGACGCCCAAGTACGCGCCGCCTACCGGGACTTGGAGACGCGGTTCGCCGGACTGCTGACCGGCGTGGTCGTGCAGCCGCTCGCCGAACGCGGCACCGAGCTGTTCGCCGGCGTCGTCCAGGACCAGGTCTTCGGACCGCTCGTCCTGTTCGGGCTCGGCGGCACCGCGACCGAGATCCTCGCCGACCACGCGGCGCGGCTCGCCCCGCTCACCGACCACGACGTGCACGACCTGATCACGGCCCCGCGCTGCGCCCCGCTCCTGTTCGGCGCGCACGGCAGCCGGCCCGTCGACCTCGAAGGCCTCGAACAGCTGCTGCTGCGGCTGTCCCGGATGGCGAGCGACCTGCCGCAGCTGGCCGAGGCCGACTTCAACCCCGTACTCGCGGCACCGGGCGGAGTCTCCGTCCTCGATGCCCGCGTCCGCCTGCTGCCCCGCGGGGCGCAGGACCCGTATCTGCGCCGACTTCGCTGAGGAGGGAACACCATGAAGCACAACAAGATCGGCTCCGTGATGACCACGGAGGTCGTTCGCGCCACCTACGGGACGTCGTTCAAGGAGGTGGCACGCCTGCTCGGCGAGCACCGCATCAGCGGCCTGCCGGTGGTCGACGAGGACGACAAGGTCGTCGGAGTCGTCTCCGAGACGGACCTGATGGCCCGCCAGGCCGAGGCACCCGACCCGTACGAGCCGAAGAAGCGGTTCCGGTTCGCCGGTCTGACGCGCAGCGCCAGGCGGCGGGCGGCGAAGGCCAGGGCCCGCACCGCCGGTCAGCTGATGACCGAACCCGCCGTCACCGTGCACGCCACCGACACCATCGTCGAGGCCGCGCGGACCATGGCCCAGCATCGCGTGGAGCGGCTGCCCGTCCTCGACGAGGAGGACCGGCTCGTCGGCATCGTCACCCGCCGCGACGTGCTCCAGGTCTTCCTGCGCTCCGACACGGACATCCACGACGAGGTCGTCGAAGAGGTCCTGGTCCGTGCCCTGTGGCAGGCGCCGCGCAGCATCGACGTCTCCGTGGTCGAGGGCGTCGTCACGCTCGCCGGCCAGATGGAGCGCAAGAGCGAGACGGAGATCGCCCTCTCCATGACCCGCCAGATCGACGGTGTCGTCGCGGTCGTCGACCAGCTCACCTACCGGCGGGACGACTCGCAACTGCGGCCCGAGGAGCAGAGGTTCCACGGTGTCACCGAGGACTGGGTACGCCACGTGTGAAGTGAGAGGAGGGGACCGCCATGCCCACCAGCGTGCTGGTCACCTACGGAACGACGAACGGATCGACCGCGCGGATCGCCGAGGCCGTGGCCGAGGTCCTGCGCAAGGCGGGCCTCACCACCGACCTGTTGCCCGCCGGGTCCGTGTTGAGCGTCATGCCCTACGACGCCGTGGTGCTGGGTGGCGGGCTCTACGCCGGCCGCTGGCACCGCGACGCCCGCCGGTTCCTCAACCGGCACGGCCGTCAACTGGCAAAGCGCCCGGTGTGGTTGTTCAGCAGCGGTCCACTGGACGCCTCGGCCTCGGAGCGGGACATCCCGCCCGTGTTCGGCGTACGGCGGGCCATGTCCCGGCTCGACGCCAGGGGCCATGTCACCTTCGGCGGCTGTCTGGAGGACGGCGCCAAGGGGCGCATCGCCCAGTCGATCGTGCGCAACGGCAAGGGCGGAGACTTCCGCGACTTCGGCGCGATCGAGGAGTGGGCGGGGCGGATCGCGGACGAGTTGCTGCCGAAGGGGAAGGAGGACTGACCGACCTGTCGCACGTGCACTTCGGAGGGGACGGCCCCGGCGCGGCACCGATGCGCCGAGGCCGCTCCGTGTGGCGGGCGCTGTGGGCTGCGCGTCGTTCACCGGGGAGCGCGGATGCCGAGGACGATCGCGAGCATGAGGGGTGCCCGGTCCTCGGGGGTGGACATGGCGGTGAGTTGGAGGAAGCCTCCTGGGTCGGCGGCCGGTGCGATGCGGCGACCGGCGTCTGCGCACCCGTCGCGTCCGGCCAGGAGGGCCCGCCCGCCGCGAGCGAAGCCATCGCCAGTGACGTGTGACCCACGACACATAGGAAACGGTGCCGTTTTCTTCGCGGTCTCGCTAGTCTGATGCCGTCCGAAGAAAACGGCACCGTTTTGCAGAGGGAAGGGGCAGGTCGTGGCCGAGCAGTCCACCGCTCGTGGCAGCCGCTTCACCCCCCTGCGCGCGGCCCAGCTCTACGACGCCGTGCTCGACCTCCTGCGGGAGGTCGGATACGAGGCCCTTTCGATGGAGGCCGTGGCCACTCGCGCACGGTTCAGCAAGGCCACCCTCTACCGCGACTGGGGCGGCAAGCCCCAACTGGTCGCAGCGGCCGTGGAGTTCCGCAGGCCGACCCGGGTCGGCCTGATCGACACCGGTTCACTGCGCGGCGACCTGTACGCGATGGTGGACCAGGCCGACGACAACCAACTCGCGCGCGACGCCGCTCTGCAACTGAGCGTGGGCCACGCGATCTACACCAACTCCGAACTCCGTCGCACCCTGAGAGAGGTGAGGCTCAACCCGGCCCTCGACGACATCGGCACCATCCTCCGGCGCGGTGTCCACCGGGGCGAGGTCGCCCCGGACAACCCGGCGCTGGACGTCGTCCCGCCGATGCTGGTCAGTCTCATCGTCGCCCGCCCACTGCTGAGCGACACGGCGATGACCCGGGACGACCTCAGGCGGACCGTGGAAGCACTGGTCTTCCCCGCGCTCGGTCTCTGACCCACCCGAATCCGGGTCTTCACGCGCCGGCCCTCCCCACCGTCGGCGTGCACCGCACACCCTTCCCGCCCCGGCTTCCCGCGCCGTCGGCTCCCCGCGCCCTGCCCGGCCAATGACGGCCGCGCGATGACGCGCCCTCCCCTCTTTTCGCGTCCCCACACATCCACACACACCCCCACCTGACGCGCGCCGCTCACGTCGTCGGGGTACCCCCGCACGCCCTCATGTCCTGACGGGCGTCGCCAACGACCTGACCGAGAGAGCACCATCATGGCCACATTCCTGTACAGACTGGGGCATACCTCCTTCCGGCGGCGCCCCGTCGTCCTCCTCGTCTGGCTCGCCCTGCTGGGCGCCGCCGTCATCGCCGCCCTCAGCGCGCCGGCCACGAAGGCACTGCCCTTCACCCTGCCCGGCGCGGAGTCCCAGAAGGCGTTCGACCTCCTGGACCAGCGGTTCCCCGGCTCCGCCTCGGACGGAGCGACCGCCCGAATCGTCTTCAAGGCCCCTCAGGGACAGACGGTGACCACCGCGGCCAACAAGGCCGAGGTGCGGAAGGTCGCCAAGGAGATCGCGAGCGGCTCCGACCAGGTGGCCTCCGCGGTCGACCCCTACACCGCCGGGGCCGTCAGCAAGGACGGCTCGACCGCGTACATCTCCGTCACCTACAAGGTGACCGCGGCCGAGGTGGACTCCGACTCCCACGACGCGCTCGACAAGAGCGTGGAGCAGGCGCGTGCGTCCGGCCTCACCGTGGAAGCCGGCGGAAACGCCGTCAAGGTGGCGGCCCACGGCGCCGCCGCCGAGGTCATCGGCGTGATCGTCGCGGCAGTCGTCCTGGTCATCACCTTCGGCTCCCTGGTCGCCGCCGGACTGTCGCTGCTGACCGCGCTCATCGGCGTCGGCATCGGCTTCCTCACCCTCACCGCGCTCAACTCACCCCTCGAACTCGGCGACAACGCGGGGGTGTTGGCCCTCATGCTGGGCCTGGCGGTCGGTATCGACTACGCGTTGTTCATCGTCTCCCGCTACCGGTCCGAACTCGCCGAAGGACACCCGAAACAGGAGGCCGCCGCCCGCGCCACGGGCACCGCCGGATCGGCGGTGGTCTTCGCGGGCCTGACCGTGATCATCGCGCTGGCCGGACTCGCCGTGGTCAACATCCCCATGCTGACCAAGATGGGCTTCGCCGCCGCCGGATCCGTCACCATCGCGGTGATCATCGCCGTCACCCTCGTACCCGCCCTGCTCGGCTTCGCGGGTGACCGGGTGCTGTCCAAGCGGAAAGCCGGGGCGAAGAAGTCCCGTACGGAGAAGCAGCCCGGTGAGGCGAACACCCCGCTGAACACCCCGACAAAGTCCCCGATGGGTGTGCGCTGGGCGCAGTTCGTACTCCGGCGTCCGGTCGCCGTCCTCCTGACGTGCGTCGTCGGCCTCGGTGTGATCGCCGTCCCGACGGCCTCCATGACCCTGGGCCTGCCCGACGACGGCGCCCAGCCCACCGACACCACCCAGCGCCGCGCCTACGACCTGCTCGCCGAGGGCTTCGGCGTCGGCTTCAACGGCCCGCTCGTCGTCGTGGTCGACACGACCAGGAGCGACGACCCGAAGACGGCGGCCACCGACGTGGTCACCAGGATCGGCAAGCTCGACGACGTGACCGCCGTCGCCCCGCCCCGCTTCAACCAGGCCGGAAACACCGCGATCATCACGACCGTCCCCTCGTCCAAGCCCGCCTCCGAGGCCACCGAGAAACTGGTCGAGCACATCCGCGACACCGGCACGGCCATCGAGAAGGACACCGGCGCGAAACTACTGGTCACCGGCCAGACGGCGGTGAACGTCGACTTCTCCCAGAAAGTCAACGACTCCCTCGTCCCCTACCTGGCCCTCGTCGTCGGACTCGCCTTCCTGCTGCTGATGGCCGTCTTCCGGTCCGTCCTCGTCCCACTCAAGGCCGCACTCGGCTTCCTGCTCTCCGTCCTCGCCGCTCTCGGCGCGGTCGTCGCCGTCTTCCAGTGGGGCTGGCTCGCGAGCCTGATCGGAGTGGAGGAGACCGGGCCCATCATGAGCCTGATGCCGATCTTCATGGTCGGCATCGTCTTCGGCCTGGCCATGGACTACGAGGTCTTCCTGGTCACCCGCATGCGGGAGGCGTACGTCCACGGCGAGGGACCGGGACAGGCCGTCCTCACCGGCTTCCGCGACGGAGGACGCGTGGTCACCGCCGCCGCCGTCATCATGATCGCCGTGTTCTCCGGCTTCATCGGCGCCAGCGGAGCCATGATCAAGACGATCGGCTTCGGCCTCGCCGTCGCCGTCCTCTTCGACGCCTTCGTCGTCCGCATGGCCATCGTGCCCGCCGTACTGGCCCTGCTCGGCAAGTCCGCCTGGTGGCTGCCCTCCTGGCTCGACAGGATCCTGCCGAACGTCGACGTCGAGGGTGAGGGACTCGCCAAGTCCACCGCCCCGAAACCGGGTTCGGGACCGGGGAACGACGACCAGCCCCAGCCCGTCCACGTCTGACCGTCCGCCTCTGCCCCGTACGTCGATGCCCCCGGGCACGCGCGCACAACGCCCGGGCCCGGGGCCCGACCGGACCGCCTGCGCACACCCCGCACCCCGCTCCCGCCACCCCGTGGACACCCATCCCCCCACTGGAGCAGTCCGGCATGATCACCGTCCTCCTCGCCGACCCCCACGCCCTCCACCGCCTCGGCCTGCGTACCCACCTCGGCTCCCGCCCCGGCCTGACCGTCGTCGGCGAGGCGACCACCGGCGTCGAGACCGTCCGCATGCACGAACGTCTGCGACCGGATGTCGTACTCCTCGGCAGCGGCCTGCCCGCCACGGGCGTCACCACGACCGTCCGCCGCCTCGGCCAGACCCGCACCCCCGGCTCCACAGCACCCCGCGTCCTCGTCCTGAGCACCGCACACCGCGACGAGCACGCCTACGACGTCCTGCGCGCCGGAGCCGACGGCTTCCTCCCCGCCACCGTCACCCCCGACGCCCTGATCGCAGCCGTCTTCGCCGTGGCCGCCGGAGACGCCGTCGTCTCCCCCCGCCTGGCCGGCGCCCTCATCCACGCCGTCCGCTACGGCCCCCGACCCGAAATCCCGGTCCCCTCGGGCCGGTTGGAGGACCTCACCGAGCGCGAACGCGACGTCCTGGCGGCCCTGGCCGCCGGCCGGTCCAACGCCGAGATCTCCGCCCAACTCTCCATCGCCACCACCACCGTCAAGTCACACATAGGCAGCATCCTCACCAAGATCGGAGCCCGCGCCCGCGTCCAGGCCGTGGTCTTCGCCTACGAATCCGGACTCGTACGCCCACCCCTCACCCCGGCCGGCCCATCCCTCCCGACCCCCCACCGAACGACGGACCTTGAGGAACCGACATGCACGTACTTCTCGTCGAGGACGACCCCGCCATCGCCGAACCGCTGGAACGCGGCCTGAAGCGTTACGGTCACACCGTGCACCGGGCCGCCACCGGACAAGAGGCCCTGCGCGCGGGAACACACTGCGACTTGGTCCTGCTCGACCTGGGACTGCCGGACATCGACGGCCTGGACGTCTGCAGGCAGTTGCGCACCGCCGGCGACGTCCCGCTGATCATGATCAGCGCCCGGGACGGTGAGGCCGACAAGGTCGTCGGCCTCGAACTCGGCGCGGACGACTACCTCGTCAAACCCTTCCTCATACGGGAGTTGATCGCCCGCATGCGCGCGGTGCAACGCCGCCGCACGAACGCCCCGCCGCCCGCCCCGCAACCCTTCGAATCCGGCCGACCAGGGGTAGTGATCGACCTGCCCACGACCGGACGGAGACCCGACCGCTACGGCCGGGTCGTCCTCGACCGCCCAGCCCACCGCGTCTTCCTCGACGGAACCGAAGTCCCCCTGACACCAAGGGAGTTCGCGCTGCTCGCCTTCCTCACGGCACACCCCGACGTACTGGTGACCCGCGAGACCATCATGTCCTCGGTCTGGGACACCAACTGGTTCGGCCCCACCAAGACCCTCGACACCCACGTCTCCGCCCTCCGGCACAAGTTCGGCGACGCCCTGACCATCCAGGCCGTACGCGGCGTCGGCTTCCGGCTGTCGGCAACTGCGACTGCTCAGGCACCAGTTCGGCCGGGATCTCGACGCCACAAACACCAGAGCGGAGAAGATCCACCAACCGGCCCCGTCGGTCAGGCGTCGGTCCTTCCCGAGGTCGGGGCGGGCGTCGCGCGCAGGTCGACCAGCCGGGCGCGGGCGGCACTCAGGCGGTGGGCCAGCACCCGGCCGACCCAGTGCTCGACGGCCCGGCCGAACTCGGCGTCGTCCAGGCACATCAGACGGACGGCGACCGCGTCGAACTCGTAGGCCTGCACCTGGGTCACCGTCATGGCGCCCAACTGCCAGACGTACGGCTCGTACAGCCAGGACCAGCCGACGAGATCGCCGATGCCGAGCGTCTCGACGACGGGTGGCGGGCGGTCGGGCAAACGGATGTCGAGGGCGGCGGTGCCGGTCCTGATGATCCAGAAGCGGTCGGCGTGCCCGCCCTCCTCGAACAGCCGTGTACCCGGCGGGAATCGGACCTCGCGGCCGACCCGCAGCAGCCGTTCGCGATGGACGGACGGCAGTGCGTGGTTCAGACGGAGCGCGATCGAAGGGGGCATCTCTCTGTCTCCGTTCCGTGTGCGGCGGCGCCGACCCGGAGGGTGCGCGTGCCGAGGACGGCGATGCGCCTGCGCACCCTCACACCTCTCACCGTGCGCCACCGCCGCCCGCACCCACAGGGGCCGAACGACCCATCGGCCGGGGCCGACCCGCCCCGCCCCGGCCTACGACGGCACGACGGCGACCGGGCAGCGCGCGTGCTTCAGGAGGGTCGACGCGGTGGTGCCCGGGGCGGTGCGCCGGCCGATCACCACCAGTCCGGACGTCGCGGAGGCGTGGGCCAGGGCCTCGGGCGGCGGGAGCAGCAGCACGTCCGTCCGGACCCCGACGTCCGGGTACTTGCCGCGCCACGGGCGCAGCGCGTCGGTCAGCAGGTCCTCCTCGTGGTCCTCCCGGGCGGCGCGTTCCTGTTCCGGCAGGGGAAGGAGGGAGGCGGCCGCGTTGGCGGGAAGCGCCCAGGCGTGCACCGCGTGCAGCGGGACGTGGTGCAGCCGGGCCGTCTCGAAGGCGAAGCCGAGTGCGCCGTCCGACGGGTCCCGGGCGTCGATGCCCACGGTGACGGCGTCGGTGTGGCCCGGCACGTCGAGTCCCGCGAGAGTGCCGGGTACGAGGACCAGGGGGCCGGGGCACCGGGTGGCGAGGGCGGCTGCGGTCGAGCCCAGGGGGGTTTGGGTGTGCTGTCCTTCGCCGCGCAGTCCGAGCACGATTAGTTCCGCGTGGGCGCCCGCCGCGCGCAGTTCGGGGACGGGCGCTCCGGTGAGGCTCACTGGCCGGACGGTCAACGACGGGTGGCGGGCGGTGAGTTCGGTGACCACGTGGCCCGCCACGGTGTCCGGGCGGTAGGGCCACCGTTCCACCGGGTCGAGGTTCTCCGGCGGTGCCACATGCACCACCCGCAGCGGCAGCCCGCGCCGCAGCGCCTCACGCGCGGCCCAGTCCGCGGCGACACGGCTGCGTGCCGACCGGTCGACTCCGGCGATGATCACTCGTTCCATGGTGTGCCGCCCTCCAGGTCCGTGGCCCCTCCACGATGACGGTTCGGGGCCGGAACGTGGTGGGGCCGAACGGACCCGGGTGGTGACCTGGCGGCCCATACCTGCGGGCAGAGCGCGGGACGACGCTGGAGGCGAGGAGCAGACCGAGCGCAGGAGGTGCGGACCATGCTTCCGCCCGTCATCGCCGGAGTCGACGGTTCCGCGGAGAGTCTCGCCGCGGCAGGCTGGGCCGCCCGCGAGGCGGTACGCCGCGATCTGCCGTTGCGGCTCGTGCACGTCTGGAACTGGCATCCGCGCCAGGAGGAGGGCGAACCCGTCACGGCCGCCATGGGGGTACCTCCCACGCCCTTGAGGCAGTGGGGGAGGCAGCGGGCACGCCACGTCCTGCGACAGGCGAAGGAGCGGGCCCGCGCCGTCGCCCCCGGTCTCCACCTCTGCGACGAGCAGGTCGAGGGTCCCGCGACCGCCGCCTTGCTGAAGGCGGCCGGCGAGTCCGAGCTGCTGGTGCTGGGCTCGCGCGGGCTGAGCGGGTTCACCGGATTCCTGGTGGGCTCGGTCGCACAGGGCGTGGTGGCCCGTGCCACACGTCCCGTGGTGCTCGTCCGGGCGGACGAGATACCGGCCGACGAGCACCTTCCGGCAGGCAACGGCAGTGCCTCCGTCCTGACCGGCTACCGGGACGTGGTCCTGGGCGTCGACCTGGGCGATCCCTGCGACGCGGTGATCGAGTTCGCCTTCGAGGCGGCGCGACTGCGCGGCGCCCGCCTCCGCGCCGTCCACGCCTGGCAGCCGCCGTCCCCGCTGGGGCTCGGCCCCGGCGAGATCGGCCTGCTGGACGGAGCGCGGCGAGCCGGGGAATGGCACGGCTTCCTGTCCGCCGTACTCCAGGTGTGGCGCGACAAGTACCCCGGTGTCGAGGTCGCCGAGACGGTCACGGAAGGCCGGGCACAGTCCGTGCTGCTCCGGGCCGCCTCCGGAGCGGGCCTCCTCGTGGTCGGCCGGCACCTCACCGACCGGCCGGCGGGCCCGCGTATCGGCCCTGTCACCCACACCGCCATCCATCACGTCGGCTGCCCCGTGGCCGTCGTACCCCACGAGTGAGAGGCCGAGTCCTGATGACCGCACCGACCAAGTACGTGTACGAGTTCGCCGAAGGCAGCCGCGACATGGCCGCCCTGCTGGGCGGGAAAGGAGCCGGCCTGGCCGAGATGACCCGGCTCGGGCTGCCCGTGCCGCCCGGATTCACCGTCACCACCGAGGCCTGCAAGGCCTACCTGAAGACGGGCGAGGAGCCGCCCGAGCTGGCCGTCGAGGCAGCCCTCGCGCTGGCCGGACTGGAACGGGCCATGGGCCGCACCCTCGGCGCCCCCGACGATCCGCTGCTGGTGTCCGTCCGCTCGGGCGCCCGCTTCTCCATGCCCGGCATGATGGACACCATCCTCGACATCGGCCTCAACGACCGGTCCGTCATCGGACTCGCCGAGGCCTCCGGCCAGGAGCGGTTCGCCTGGGACTCCTACCGGCGGCTCATCCAGATGTTCGGCCACACCGTGATGGGCGTGGACGGCGATCTGTTCGAGCAGGCCATCGCCGCGCACAAGGCACGGCGCGAGGTGAGGGGCGACCACGACCTCGACACCGCCGAACTCGCCCTGATCACAGAGGAGTTCAAGGCGATCATCCGCAAGGAGACCGGTGAGGAGTTCCCGCAGGACCCGGCCGAGCAGCTGGCCCGCGCCATCCGCGCGGTCTTCGACTCCTGGAACGGCGAACGCGCCCGCGTCTACCGCCACCGCGAACACATCTCCGAGGACCTCGGCACCGCCGTCAACGTCCAGGCGATGGTCTTCGGCAACCTCCATTCCGCCGTGACCTTCGAAAGCAGCGGTACCGGCGTCACCTTCACCCGCGACCCCGCCACCGGCGAACGCGGCATGTACGGCGACTACCTGCCCGACGCCCAGGGCGAGGACGTCGTCGCCGGAGTCCGTGACGCCCTGCCCCTGATCGAGCTGAAGCGGCTCAACCCGCGCGCCTACCACCAGCTCGCCGATCACCTCCACACCCTGGAGCACCACTACCGCGACCTGTGCGACGTCGAGTTCACCGTCGAGCGCGGCAAGCTGTGGATCCTCCAGACCCGCGTCGGCAAGCGCACCGCCGAGGCCGCCTTCCGTATCGCCCACGACCTGCGCGAGGAGGGCACGATCGGCGCGGACGAGGCCCTGGTCCGTGTCGACGGCACCGAACTGACCCGCCTGATGTTCCCCCGCTTCGACACCACCCCGGCCGACGTTCCCCTCGCCCACGGTGTTCCCGCCTCCCCGGGCGCGGCCGTCGGCGTCGTGGTCTTCGACTCCGCCGAGGCGGTACGACGCGCCGCGGCCGGCGAGGCCACGGTCCTGGTCCGCCGGGAGACCACCCCCGACGACCTCCCCGGCATGATCGCCGCCCAGGCCGTGCTGACCAGCCGAGGCGGCAAGACCAGCCACGCGGCCGTCGTCGCGCGCGGCATGGGCAAGGTCTGCGTCTGCGGCGCCGAATCCCTCACGGTCGACCCGACGGCCCGTCAGTTCACCACGGAATCGGGTGTGTTGGTGCGCGAGGGCGACACCGTGTCCGTCGACGGCACCGCGGGCACCGTCCACCTCGGCGCACTCCCGCTGACCGCGTCCGACGTCGGCCGCGCACTGGAGACAGGCACCGCGAGCGACCCGCTCACCGAGGCGGTCCTCGGCGCCCTCACCCACGCCGATTCCGTACGACGCCTCGAAGTGCGGGCCAACGCCGACACCCCCGAGGACGCCGTACGCGCCCGCAGCCTGGGCGCGCAGGGCATCGGCCTCTGCCGTACCGAGCACATGTTCCTCGGCGAACGCAGGGCGCTGGTCGAGGCGATGATCCTGGCCCGGGACGACAACGCCCGCCGAGACGCCCTGGGCGCCCTGCTGCCCCTCCAGCGCGAGGACTTCACCGGCATCCTCACGGCGATGGACGGACTGCCGGTGACCATCCGGCTCATCGACCCGCCCCTGCACGAATTCCTGCCGGACCGCACGGAGTTGGCCGTACGCCTGGCCCGCGCCGAGCACCCGGACCCGCACGACCGCGAACTGCTCGCCGCCGTCGAGCGCATGCACGAGCAGAACCCGATGCTCGGCCTGCGCGGCGTCCGGCTCGGCCTGGCCGTACCCGGCCTGATGGCCATGCAGGTGCGGGCGATCGCCGAAGCGGCGGTCGCGCGACTGCGGGCCGGCGGCCGGCCGCGCGCCGAGATCATGATCCCGCTCGTCGGAACGGTCGAGGAACTGCGACTGGCCCGCACCGAGGCGGAATCGGTCCTCGCGGAGGTCGAGCAGGAGACCGGCACGACCCTCGACTGCCCGATCGGCACGATGATCGAACTGCCGCGCGCCGCGCTCACCGCCGCCCGGATCGCCGAGTCCGCCGACTTCTTCTCCTTCGGCACCAACGACCTGACCCAGACCACCTGGGGCCTGTCCCGCGACGACGCCGAGGCCTCCTTCTTCCCGCTCTACGTGGAGAAGGGCGTCTTCACCGTGTCGCCGTTCGACACGATCGACCAGGAGGGCGTGGGCCGACTGGTGGAACTGGCCGTCGAGGCCGGCCGCGGCGTCAACTCCCGCCTGGAGACCGGCGTTTGCGGCGAACACGGCGGTGACCCGGAGTCCATCCACTTCTTCCACCGGGTGGGCCTGGACTACGTCTCCTGCTCGCCGTTCCGTGTTCCGGCGGCCCGGCTGGAGGCGGGGCGGGCGGCGCTCATGGACATCATCGGAGGCAGCGACAGCAGGTGAGCGGAGCCGAGCGAACGGCTCGGGCGCGGGTCGCCTCCACGGGACCCGCGCCCGAGCCGTCGGGACACGCTCAGAACAGTGCCGGAACGACCGCCTCGATCAGATGCGGCCCGGGCTCGGCGAAGGCCTCGCGCAACCGGTCCGTGAATTCCTCGGCGGTGGTCGCGCGCGACGCCGGTACGCCCATGCCCCGGGCGAGGGCGACGAAGTCGAGGCCGGGCCGGGTCAGATCGAGCAGGTCGCGGTGGGCGGGGCCGTCCGTGCGTGTACCGAGGCGCTGGGACTCCATGCCGAGGATCGCGTACGAGCCGTTGGCGAAGACCACGGTGGTGATGTCGAGCCCCTCGCGAGCATGCGTCCACAACGCCGAGACGGTGTACATGGCGCTTCCGTCGGCCTCCACGCACAGCACCGGCCGGTCCGGGCCGGCGATCGCCGCGCCGGCGGCGAGCGGCAGGCCCTGGCCGATGGCCCCGCCGGTGAGGGTGAGCCAGTCGTGGCGCGGTGCCCCCGCCGTGGCCCCGGGGAGCCAGAGGCCGGAGGTGTTGGCCTCGTCCACCACGATCGCTCCCTCGGGCAGCAGCGCCCCGACGGCCATGGCGGCGGACTCGGCGGTCAGCGCGCCGGTCGGTGCGGGCGGCCGGGCGGCGGGCTGAGGCACCGCCGATACGTCCGCCGCGACGGCGTCCGCCAAGCTGCCCAAGGCGGCGGAGATGTCGTCGGCCGCCGTGGCGAGTGTGTGGACCCGGCAGCCGTCCGGCACCAACAGACTGGGCAGACCCGGGTGGGCGAAGAACGACACCGGGGCGCGGGCGCCCACCAGCACCAGGTGCCGTACGCCGTCGAGTTGGGCCATCGCGCCCTCGGCGAGGTAGCCGAGACGCTCCACCGCCGGCAGGCCCGCGCCGCGTTCCAGGCGGGCCGGGAACGTCTCGCACAGGAGCCGGGCACCGGTGGCGGCGGCGATCCGGCCGGCCGCGCCCAGCGCCGGTTCGCGGGTGGCTGTGCCGCCGAGGAGCAGGGCGGCGGATGCGCCGGTGCGCAGGGCCGCGGCCACGGTGGCGACGGTCCGTTCCGGTACGGCGGCGGGTGGCGGAGGCGCGATCGGCGGCGCGGGTCGGGCACCGTCCGACCAGGACACGTCGGCGGGCAGCAGAAGAGTGGCCACCTGTCCCGGAGCGCCCGTGGCGGCGGCCACCGCCTCGGCCACGTCACCACCGACCGCGGCGGGGCCGGCGCAGCGGCGGACCCAGCAGGAGACGGTACGGGCCAGCGCGTCGACGTCCGACTCCAGCGGCGCGTCGTACTTCTTGTGGAAGGTCGCGTGGTCGCCGACCAGGTTCACCACCGGGGTGGCGGCGCGGCGGGCGTTGTGGAGGTTGGCCAGGCCGTTGCCGAGCCCCGGGCCGAGATGCAGCAGGGTGGCGGCGGGGCGGCCGGTCATCCGGCCGTAGCCGTCGGCCGCTCCGGTGGCCACACCTTCGAACAGGCACGGGACGGCACGGAGGGTGGGCTCGTCGTCCAGGGCGGCGACGAAGTGCAGTTCGGAGGTGCCGGGGTTGGCGAAGCACACCTCGACACCGGAGTCCCGGAGGGTGCGCGCGACGGCATGGGCACCGTTCACGGTGATTCCGCCCTTCACATGGATGAGGTCAGTCGAAGAGGACACCGGGGTTGAGGATCCCGTCGGGGTCGAAGGCGTGCTTGATCCGGCGCATCAGTTGCACCTTGGCGGGGTCCTCCAGCTCCAGGAAGTACCGCTTCTTCGCCGTACCGATGCCGTGCTCGCCGGAGATCGCCCCGCCGAGGTCCGTGCCCGCCCGGAACAGCCGTCGAAGGACCTTGTCCCGCCGCCGCTCGTCCGGCTGGAAGACCGCGAGGTGCACGTTGCCGTCCCCCGCGTGCCCGCAGCCGGTGATGATCGACCCGCTGTCCCCGGCGATGACGTCCGCCGCGGCGAACAGCCGGGGCAGGGAGGCGCGGGGTACCACGATGTCCACGATCTCGTCGGCGCCGGCCGCCTTGGAGGCCCAGAACGCCCGCTCCCGGGCCTCGATCAGGCGGCGCGCCGCTGGTGCGGGCAGCACGTAGACGTCTGCCGCGCCCAGTTCGAGCAACTGCCCGCCGAGCGACTCCACATCGGCCTCGACCCGATCGGCCGACTGCCCTTCGAGGACCACGACCAGATAGGCGAGGGCCGTGTCGCGGACCTGTTGCGGGATGCCGAGCCCGAGATCCTGCTGGGCGGTCATCGCCGCCATCGTGAGCATGTCGACGTACTCCAGGGCCAGCGGATCCAGGCCCCGGGCCAGCAGGCACGGTACGGCGCGTGCGATCTCCTCGGCCGTCGCGAAGGGCGCCAGCACCGTCGCGCCGTGCCCGGCGCGGGGCTTCAGGCGCAGGACCGCCTCGGTGACGAGAGCGAGGGTGCCCTCGGACCCGACGAGCAACTGCGTCAGGTCGTAGCCCGTGCTCGTCTTGACGTACTTCCCGCCGCTGCGCACGATCTCGCCGGAGGCCAGGACCGCCTCGACACCGAGGACATGGTGGCGGGTGACGCCGTACCGGACGGCGTGCATGCCACCGGCGTTGGTGGCGATGGTGCCGCCGACCGACGCGCTCGGCTCACCCGGGCGTACCGGGTAGCACAGCCCGAACTCGGCCGCGTGGTCGTCGAGTTCGGCCAGGGTGACACCGGGCTGGACCACCGCCGCATGATTGTCGGCGTCGATCTCCACCACGCGGTTCATCCGCTCGAACGACACGACGATCCCGTCCGCGCCGGGCACGCAGGCCCCGCACAGCCCGGTGCCGGAACCCCGTGCCGTCACGGGGACCCGCTGCATGGCGGCGACCGCCAGGATCTCTGACACCTCGGCGGTCGCCGCGGGACGCACCACGTACCTCGGCGGCCGTGCCGCGACGGCCAGCGACTCGTCGTGCCCGTACTCCTCCGGAACGCGGTCCTCCATGAGCAGGTTCTCCGGCCCCACCACCTTCGCCAGGAGCGATCCGGTGTCGGTCATGATCCCGTTCCCTTCGTCGAGTCTCCTGTCCCGCACGCCCGAACCCGAGGTCGGGTGACGCGCTCGCCATGATGCGGGTGGGCGGCAGGCGAAGGAACGGTCCAACTGGCCCTGAAACAAGTCCAGTTGGCACCGTCTGCTCCCCGGAGAGGCAGGGCCGGGGTCGGGCCGCAGCCGTAAAGGACTGCTTGACGCGGTCTGCTTGTAAAGGCATCCTTTACGTGTGGTCGATTCCCCGCGGACTCTCGCCGCGCTGAGCGCTCTGCTGTCGGAGCAGGCTTCGGGTCTGGCCGAGGCAGTGGGCAGTCCGCTGTCGTCGCCGGCATATCTGGACCTGGTGCGCGGTGCCCGGGACGTCGACAGGCTGGCGGAACAGGTACTCAAGCTGTGCGTGCAGCAGTGCCGCGACGCCGGGCACACCTGGCAGGAGATCGGGGATCTGCTCGGTGTCACGCGCCAGGCCGCCTTCCAGAGGTTCGGCAAGCCCATTGATCCCCGCACGGGAGAGCCCATGGACAAGACAGTGCGTATGTCCGACGCCGCGGAGCGGGCGGTCGCGATCGTCACGGCCGTTCTCGAAGGGCGTATGGACGAGGCCCGGCAGTCCTTCGACGCGCGGGTGCTGGAGGCCTTCACGGATGAGGTCCGGGGTGACGGCCTGGCGGCGGTCGCCGGTCTCGTGGGGGAGTTCGAGGGATTCGGCGAGGGAGAGCCGTTCGTCCGCCGGATCGGCGACCACACGGTCGTCGACATCCCGCTGCGGTACGAGGCCGGCGACATGAAGGCGAGGGTGGCGTTCGACACGGACGAGAAGGTCGCCGGGATCTTCGTCCTGGCCCCCGAAACGCCATGACACGCGCGCTGGGAGACTTTCCCGTGTTCGCCGGGTCCCTCGGCTCGCCGCCGCCCTCGCCGTGGGTCGCGATCGTGCCGCTCGTCGCGGTCCTCCCCGCCGTCCTGTGCATGGTCGACATATCGCGCCACCCGCGCACGCAGCGGTTCCCGCCTCAGGTCTGGCTCGCCGTCTGCGCGTTCGGAAACGTCTTCGGCCTCCTCGCCTACCTCAGGTTCGGACGCAGCGAGGACCGGTGACGCACGAGGGCCTCGGCCGGCGGTGGGAACCGCGCGGGCCGAGGCCACCACCCGCTTCTTCAGGCCAGCGCCGCCCGGAGCACGTCGAAGGCCGTCGTCGGATCGGCCAGGGCGTGATAAATGCCGGGTATCTCGCGCTCGTCGAGGCCGAGCAGGCCGTAGACGGCGTGCATGGCACCGCGCACGGAGTACTCGACGGTGAAGACCACGTCCTCGGGGATCTCCGTGAACTGGCCCAGGAAGGCGAAGTCGGCGGAACCGCGCGGGATGACCAGGGGCCGGTCGTGCACGGTGCGCGGGGCGAACTGGCTGGTGATGTACGGCATCATCACCGGGATCACGGCCGTGCTCGCGCGCCGACCGCCGGACCGGTCGCCGAAGCCGCTGTTCCATTCCCCGAACCGTCCTCCGCGGCCGATCACTGGGCCGACCGGGCCGCGCCGGTTGGGACCAACGGTCCCGAGGGGGGGATATTCGGCCACTGATCACTGGCGCCGGGTCCGACAAGGATTGTGCGTGGATCGACCGGTCCGCCACGACCCGCACAGGGAGCACAACCATGCCCAGGACCAAACGAAGTGACGGCTCGTCACTTCCCAAGGCCGCTCTCGGCCTCTCCGGCGCGACCGCGCTCGTGGTCGGCACCATCATCGGAACCGGAGTGTTCGCACTCCCCTCGGCCCTCGCACCGTACGGCCCGATCTCACTCGTGGCGTTCGGGATCGTCACCCTCGGCGCACTCGCGCTGGCGGTGACCTTCGGCGCCCTGTCGAAGCGCGTCCCGGCGAGCGGCGGACCCTACGTCTACGCCCGTGAGGCCTTCGGCGAGTTCGCCGGATTCCTGAACGCCTGGTCGTACTGGATCACCGCCTGGGCGGGCAACGCCGCGATCGTGGTGGCCTGGGTCGGCTATGTCGAGGTGTTCGTCAACACCGGTCACAAGACGGCGATCTCGATCCTCATCGCGCTGATCGGGCTCTGGATACCCGCCGCGATCAACCTCACCGGCGTACGGAACATGGGCGCCGTCCAGGTGTTCACCACCGTGCTGAAGTTCGTCCCGCTGCTCTTCATGGCCACCATCGGGCTGCTGTTCGTCGACCCGCACAACTTCGGCTCGTTCAACGCCAGCGGCCAGTCGGCCATGGGCGCCATCTCGGCCGCCGCACCCATCGCGCTGTTCAGCTACATCGGCCTGGAAGCCGCCTCGGTGGTCGCCGGCCGCGTCCGCGAACCGGGACGCAACGTGCCGCGCGCCACGATCTACGGCACCCTCGCCTGCGCCGTCATCTACATCCTCGGTACCCTCGCCGTCTTCGGCACCGTCTCGCACGGCGAACTCGGCGCCTCCACCGCCCCGTTCACCGACGCCGCCAACAACATCCTCGGCGGCACCTGGGCCGGCGACACCGTCGCCGTCGCAGCCATCGTCTCCGGTATCGGCGCCCTCAACGGCTGGACCATGCTCTGCGCCGAGATGCCGTACGCCGCCGCCCGCGACGGACTCTTCCCCGGCGCCTTCGCCAAGCTGCGCGGCGAGAGCGGCGTCCCGGTCTTCGGCATCATCGCCTCGACCGTCCTGGCCTCGCTGATCACCGTGTTCAGCTACACACGCTTCGAGGACGTCTTCACGAAGATCGTGCTGCTGAGCGTGCTGACGGCCGTGATCCCGTACCTGTTCTCCGCCGCCGCCCAGCTGTACTGGCTGGTGGTCCGCGGACGCGAGAGCATCGCCGGCCGACGGCTGGCCCGTGACGTCACCGTCTCGGTCCTGGCGATGGCCTTCTCGTACTGGGCGATCCAGGGCAGCGGCTACCAGACCGTCTACTACGGCCTGTTCGTCCTGCTCCTCGGCCTGCCGGTCTACATCTGGCTGAAGCGCGGCCAAGGGGTCTACGGCGAGGAGCCGACCCGCGAGCCCGTCGCCGAGGGCCGGGCCCCCGAGACCGCCACACCGCCGGTCAAGCGGATCTCCCGCGGACTGCCCACCACCCGCACCGGCGGCCTCCGCAGGAACCTCCTCCGCCACCGCGACTGACCGCGCTCCCCGCACCGGCCCCGCACCGTACGACCACAGGAGCAGCCCCGCCATGAACACCACCACCTTCCACGTCGACTCCGAGGTCGGCCGCCTCCGCCAGGTGATCCTGCACCGCCCCGGCCTCGAACTCTCCCGGCTGACCCCGCGCAACGTCGACGCCCTGCTCTTCGACGACATCCTGTGGGCCAAGCGCGCCCGCGAGGAGCACGACGCCTTCGCGCAGGTCCTGCGCGACCACGGGGCCCGCGTGCACTACTTCGCCGACCTGCTGGCCCAGACCCTCGACACTCCCGAAGCCCGGGACTGGCTGCTGGAGCGGGTCTTCACGCCGGCCACCGTCGGTCCCGCACTCATGGACCCCTTGCGGGAGTTGTGCGTCGACCTCGACGGAGAGACGCTCGCCGCCCACCTCATCGGCGGGATCCTCAAGAGCGACCTGCCGCTCGCCACCCCGCACAGCCTGGTCTGGAACGCGCTCGACGCCGAGGACTTCGCGCTGACCCCGCTGCCCAACCACCTCTTCCCGCGCGACAACTCCTGCTGGCTGTACGACCGCCTGTCGGTCAACCCGATGGCCAGGACCGCCCGGCGCCGTGAAAGCCTGCACGCCGAGGCCATCTACCGCTTCCACCCGATGTTCGCCGGCACCGTCACCCCGCCACTCCTGGACGGCGAGGTCGGCACCCTGGAGGGCGGCGACGTCCACGTCCTGGGCAACGGCGCCGTCATGGTCGGCATGGGGGAGCGCACCACCGCGCAGGCCGTGGAGAACCTGGCGGCCCGGCTCTTCGCCACCGGCACGGCGAACCGTCTGATCGCCGTCCAACTCCCCGCCGCCCGCGCCTACATGCACCTCGACACCGTGCTCACCATGGTCGACCGCGACGCCTTCACCGTCTACCCGGGCCTCGCGGACTCCCTGCGCTCGTGGACGCTGCGCCCCAGCGACACCCGCGAGACCGGCTTCGACGTCACCCCGAACTCCGACCTCGCCGGCGCCCTGGCCGAGGCCCTGGACCTGGACAAGGTCCGGATGCTGTCCGCGCCGCAGGACATCCGCGGCGCCGAACGCGAACAGTGGGACGACGGCAGCAACTTCCTCGCCGTAGAACCCGGCGTGGTCGTCGGCTACGAGCGCAACGTCACCACCAACACCTACCTCCGCAAGCAGGGCATCGAGATCGTCACCATCGCCGGCGCCGAACTCGGCCGCGGCCGGGGCGGACCGCGCTGCATGAGCTGCCCCGTCGAACGCGACCCGGCCGCCTGACGGCCCGACCCGGCAGAGGGACCGCCCGACCGCCCGATCCAGCAAGGGGACCACCACCATGACCGTCGACCTGCGAGGCCGCTCCTACCTGAGCGAACTCGACTTCACCGCCCCGGAGATCCACCACCTCCTCGACCTCGCCGCCCACCTCAAGGCAGCCAAGCGCGACGGCACCGAGCAACCCCGGCTGACCGGCCGCAACCTCGCGCTGATCTTCGAGAAGACCTCCACCCGCACCCGCTGCGCCTTCGAGGTCGCCGCCGCCGACCAAGGCGCCCGCACCACCTACCTCGGCCCCGGCGACACCCACATCGGCGCCAAGGAGTCCGTCGCCGACACCGCCCGCGTGCTGGGCCGCATGTTCGACGCCATCGAGTACCGCGGCTTTGACCAGGCCCTGGTCACCGAACTCGCCACCCACTCCGGTGTCCCCGTCTACAACGGCCTGACCGACACCGCGCATCCCACCCAGAGCCTGTGCGACGTCCTGACCATGGACGAGCACAGCTCCAAGCCCCTGCCCGACATCGCCTACTGCTACCTCGGCGACGCCCGCAACAACATGGGCAACTCGCTGCTGTCCATGGGCGCCCTGCTCGGCATGGACGTACGCATCGCCGCGCCCAGCGCGTTGTGGCCGACGGCCGAACTGGTCGCCACCTGCCGGGAGTTGGGCGAGAAGAGCGGAGCCCGGATCACCCTCACCGAGGACGTCGACACCGCCGTGCACGGGGCCGACTTCCTGCACACCGACGTGTGGGTCTCCATGGGCGAACCGGCCGACTCCTGGCGCAAGCGGATCGAACTGCTCCTCCCGTACCAGGTGAACGAGAAGACGCTGGCCGCCACCGGCAACCCGGACGTCAAGTTCATGCACTGCCTGCCGGCGCTGCACGACCGCCGCACCCACCTCGGCCAGGACCTCTTCGACACCTACGGCCTCGACGGCCTGGAGGTCACCGCCGACGTGTTCTCGTCTCCCGCGTCGATCGTCTTCGACCAGGCGGAGAACCGCCTGCACACCATCAAGGCCGTACTCGTCGCCACCCTGGAGGACTGAGCCATGCGCATCGTCATCGCCCTCGGCGGCAACGCCCTGCTGCACCGCGGCGAGCGCCCCGACGCGGCCGTCCAGGAGGCCAACATCGACCGCGTGACCACCGCGATCGCGGCCCTCGCCCACGACCACGAGATCGTCATCACGCACGGCAACGGTCCCCAGATCGGCCTGCTCGCCGTGGAGAGCGCCGCCGACCCCGCCCTCAGCGCCCCCTACCCGCTCGATCTGCTCGGCGCCCAGACCCAGGGCATGATCGGCTCCCTGCTCGCCCGCACCCTGCACGACGCCCTGCCCGGACAGCGGATCGCCGCGCTGGTGACCCACACCATCGTCCGGGCCGACGACCCGGCATTCGAGCACCCCACCAAGTTCGTCGGCCAGGTGTACCCGTACGACGTCGCGTCCGCACTGGCCCGCAGACGCGGCTGGCGCATCGCCGCCGACACGACCGGCTGGCGCCGCGTCGTCCCCTCCCCGGCGCCCGAACGGATCCTGGAGACCGACACCATCCACGACCTGCTGGGCAGCGGCACGCTCGTCATCTGCGCGGGCGGCGGAGGCATCCCCGTCACCTCGGACAACGACACCGGCGCGCTCACCGGTGCGGAGGCCGTCGTGGACAAGGACCTGACAGCGGCCCTGCTCGCCGAGGACCTGAAGGCCGACTTCCTGCTCATCCTCACCGACGTGCCCTGCGTCTACTCCGGCTACGGCACCCCCGACCAGCAGCCCGTCCTCGGCGCCACCCCCGCCCAGTTGCGCGGCGGCGGCTTCCCGGACGGCTCCATGGGACCCAAGACCGAGGCCGCCGCCCGGTTCGTCGAGCACACCGGGGGACTGGCCGCGATCGGTGCCCTGGACGCGGCCTACGAGATCGTGCACGGCCGGTCGGGCACCCTCGTCCGCCCCGACCTGCCCGTCGTATGAGCGCGTCCCGGCGGGGGAGGGCCGTTCGGCCCCACCAGAGGGTCGAACGGCCGAGGTCAGGGCCCTGACCGGCCCTCCCGTCAGGGGAGGAGCCGCACGAGTATCGGTAGTGAGGCATTCCAGTGCGAAGCGAGGGAGAGAACCGGCGATGACAACGACAGTGGCAGCCGGAACACGGGCGTCCGAGGCCTGGCGCGGCTTCGCCGGCACCTCCTGGCGCGAGCGCGTCGACGTCCGCGACTTCATCCAGGCCAACTACACGCCGTACGAAGGCGACGCAGGCTTCCTGACCGGCGCGACCGACCGTACGCGCGCCGTCTGGGAGAAGGTCAGCGCACTGTTCCCGGAGGAGCGCAGCCGGGGCATCCTCGACGTCGACACCCGCACCCCCTCCACGATCACCTCGCACGCCCCCGGATACATCGACCGCGAACGGGAGCTGATCGTCGGCCTCCAGACCGACGCCCCGCTGAAGCGCGCGATCATGCCCAACGGCGGCCTGCGCATGGTCGAGAACGGCCTCAGGGCGTACGGCTACGAGGCCGACCCCTTCGTCACGAGCGTCTTCGGCACCTACCGCAAGACCCACAACGACGGTGTCTTCGACGCCTACACCCCCGAAATGCGCGCCGCCCGCAAGGCAGGCATCATCACCGGACTGCCCGACGCCTACGGTCGCGGCCGGATCATCGGCGACTACCGCCGCGTCGCGCTCTACGGCACGGACCGGCTGATCGAGGCCAAGCGCGTCGAGCGGGCCAAGCTCGACGCCTGCGCGTCCGTCGCCGACATCATCCGGGACCGGGAAGAACTCGTCGAGCAGATCAGGGCGTTGGGCGAACTGACCCGGATGGCCGCCACGTACGGCTGCGACGTCTCCCGCCCCGCCGCCACCGCCCACGAGGCCGTCCAGTGGCTCTACCTCGGCTACCTCGCCGCCGTGAAGGAGCAGAACGGCGCCGCGATGTCGCTCGGCCGCACCTCCACCTTCCTCGACGTCTACCTCCAACGGGACCTGGAGGAAGGGGTCCTGGACGAGCCCCGCGCTCAGGAACTGATCGACGACTTCGTGATCAAGCTGCGGATCGTACGGTTCCTGCGCACCCCCGAGTACGACGCCCTCTTCTCCGGCGACCCGACCTGGGTGACGGAGTCCATCGGCGGCATGGGCACGGACGGCCGCCCCCTGGTCACCCGCACCTCCTTCCGCTTCCTCCAGACCCTCTACAACCTCGGCCCGGCGCCCGAACCGAACCTGACCGTCCTGTGGTCGCCGCAACTCCCCTTCGCCTTCAAGGAGTTCTGCGCCCAGGTCTCGATCGACACCAGCGCCGTCCAGTACGAGTCCGACGAGCTGATGCGCCCGCGCACCGGCGACGACACCGCGATCGCCTGCTGCGTCTCCGCGATGGAGGTCGGCAGGCAGATGCAGTTCTTCGGCGCCCGCGTCAACCTCGCCAAGGCGCTGCTCTACGCCGTCAACGGCGGCCGGGACGAGATGACCGGCGACCAGGTCGCGACCCCGACGACCCCGCTGACCGGCGAGTACCTCGACTACGACGAGCTGTCGGCGGCGTACGACCACGTCCTGGACTGGCTGGCCCGGACCTACGTCAACGCGCTCAACGTCATCCACTACATGCACGACAAGTACGCCTACGAGCGCATCGAGATGGCGCTGCACGACTACCCCGTGCACCGCTTCATGGCCTGCGGCATCGCCGGCCTGTCCGTCGCCGCCGACAGCCTGTCCGCCGTCAAGTACGCCCGGGTGAAGGTGTTCCGGGACGCCACCGGCCTGGCCGTCGACTTCCGTACCGAGGGCGACTTCCCGGCCTACGGCAACAACGACGACCGCGCCGACAGCATCGCCGTAGAACTGGTGGAGTCCTTCATGGCGAAGGTGCGTCAGTACCCCACCTACCGGGACGCCGAGCACACCCAGTCGGTCCTCACCATCACCTCGAACGTCGTCTACGGCAAGCACACCGGCAACACCCCCGACGGCCGCCTCGCCGGACAGCCCTTCGCCCCCGGCGCCAACCCGATGAACGGCCGCGACCGGCACGGAGTCGCCGCCTCCGCGCTGTCGGTGGCGAAACTGCCGTACGAACAGGCCCGTGACGGGATCTCGTTGACGACGACGATCACGCCCGAGGGACTGGGGCACGCGCCCGGCGAGCGTGCCGGGCACCTGGTGGGCATCCTCGACGCCTACATGGCCGCGGGCGGCTTCCACATGAACGTCAACGTGCTGGACCGGGCGACGCTGGAGGACGCGATGGAACACCCGGAGAACTACCCGGACTTGACGATCCGGGTGTCCGGCTACGCCGTCAACTTCGTCCGCCTGACCCGCGAGCAGCAGCTCGACGTGATCAGCCGCACCTTCCACGGATCGCTGTGAGTGCCATGCGCACCGCGACCACCGGCCGGATCCACTCCTGGGACCTGTCCACCGGCGTGGACGGCCCCGGGACCCGGTTCGTCCTCTTCGTCTCCGGCTGCCCGCTGCGCTGCCTGTACTGCGCCAACCCCGACACCTGGCACATGCGCGACGGCCAGGAGATGAGCGTCGACGCGGTCATGGGGGAGATCGGGAAGTTCCGCGACTTCGTGAGCACGGCCGGCGGCGGGGTCACCGTCACCGGCGGCGAACCACTGCTCCAGTCGGCGTTCACCGCGGAAGTCCTGCGCCGCTGCAAGGAGGCCGGCCTGCACACCGCGCTCGACACCTCCGGCTTCCTCGGCGTCCGCGCCACCGACGAACTCCTCGCCGACACCGATCTGGTGCTCCTCGACATCAAGTCCTTCGACGTCAACACCTACCGGAAGCTGACCGGCGGAGAACTGGCGCCCACCCTGAACTTCGCCACCCGCCTCGACCGGCTCGGCGTGCCGATGTGGATCAGGTACGTCCTGGTCCCCGGCTGGACCGACGACCTGGCGTCCGTGGACGCCCTGGCCCGCTTCGTGTCGGGTCTCGGCGCGGTCGAGCGGGTCGATGTCCTGCCGTTCCACAAGCTGGGCGCCTCGAAGTACGACGCTCTCGGCGTTCCCTTCCCGTTGCGGGACAACCCGGTGCCTGCCCCGGCTCTGATCGAGAGCGTCCGCGCGTGCTTCAGGGAGTACGGAGTTCAGGCCTATTGATCACGTCGTGCGTTCGTCGATCAGCCCTCACACTGGTCGAGAGGCGAGGAATGTGCACGGGCCCGGCGGCCCAAGGTGTCCGGGCCGGTCGGGCCCGGTGGCTGAGCGTTGCTAATTTTTACTCCATGTTTTCAGCCCCATCGAGCGGCAGCCCGCTCATTTGGTTAGTCTGGGGCGGACGGACAGCACCAAGGGGTCCCACCCACACCCATGGTCCGTCCCGGGGCAAGCCGTTCACAACGGCCTGCTCTCACACGAGTAACCGGCGCCACCGCGTCCGAACTGCCTTTAACCCACACCCGAGCGGGCCTCAGGTACCGGACCGGAGAACGGCCGGTATGCCCCGAGGGTGACCCGACACATAAGGAGTGCGCGGTGACACCGGAGAAGACGAATCGCGAGCAACGCCCCAAGGAACCGACGGAGCGTGCGGGCCACCGGTCCGACGAGCTCGGCAGCCTGGCCGTGTGGGCACGGTCCGCCCCCATCCGTCTCGCGGGCTACGAGGACGACCTCGCCGAGCCCCACATCCTGCCCAGCGTGGACTGACCCCCCACGGGACCCATCGCGATCGCCGACGGCATGGGCGTGCGAAAATCGCGCCCATGCTGATCAGAGAAGCCGCGGCCGACGACTGGTCGCGGATCTGGCCTTTCTGGCACCGGATCGTCGCCGCCGGCGACACCTACACCTGGGCCCGGGACACCTCCGAAGAGGCGGCCCGGGCCCTGTGGACGTCCCCGCCCAAGCGCGTGTACGTCGCCGAGGACGAGAGCGGGACGATCGTCGGCTCGGCCTTCGTCACCCCCAACTACGGCGGCCCCGCCGACCGCATCGCCAACGCCGGCTTCATGGTCGACCCCGACCACGGCGGCCGGGGCATCGGCCGGGCCCTCGCCGAACACATCCTCACCGCCGCCCGCGAGCAGGGCTTCCGCGGCATGGTCTTCAACGCGGTCGTCGAGACCAACCCCGCCGTCAAGCTCTGGCGCTCCCTCGGCTTCACGATCCTGGGCACGGTGCCGGACGCCTTCGACCACCCCCGGGACGGCCGCGTGGGCCTGCACATCATGCACCGCGCCCTCTGACCAGGGCCTTCAGCCAAGCGGCGCGGTCCGCACCCACGGGCGCAGCCTCTCCAACTGGTCCGCCAGCTCCAGCAGCGCCGCCTCCGACCCCGGCCGCCCCACCAGCTGTACGGCACAGGGCGCGCCCGAGGGGAGCGTGCCGAACGGGACCGACATCGCGGGCCAGCCGGTGAGGTTCCACGGGGGAGTCATCGGCGAGTAGTTGGTGTTGGCCAGCACGTTCCGCAGCCAGCCCCGCTGGTGCCACGGCCCGGCCTTGGGGGAGCGGCGGGCCAGCGCCGCCGTCAGCAGGATGTCGTACTCGGCGAAGAACGGCGTCAGCCGCTCCCGCAGCTGCTCCCGGCTCCTCCCGGTACGGACGCTCTTCACGAACCGCCGCCCGATCGCCGCGTGCACCCGGGTCCGCCGCGCCAGCCTCCGCGGGTCGAGCCCCGCCGCGTCCACGGAGGTGCCCGCCGTCCAGTGCGCCAGCGAGGTGGTGCTCAGCGACAGCGGATACGGCGGATCGGCGCGGTGCAGCGAGTGTCCCGCCTCGGCCAGCAGCCCGGCCGCCTCCCGTACGGCGGTCGTATACGGCTTGCCGACGGCGACCCCGGCGAGCGGGCTGCGCACGGATACGGCCACCTTGCGGGCAACGGGTTCGTCGGGTCGCACGACCTCTGTGTCCGCGATGACCGAAAACAGCAGCCGGGCGTCCTCGACGGTCGTCGCGAGGGGGCCGTTTTCGGACATTCCGAACCAGTCGCCGTCGCCGATGCCGGCCGGGACGACCCCGAAGCCCGGCTTGATGGTGACCAGACCGCAGTTGGCCGCGGGGATGCGCAGGGAGCCCATGCCGTCGTTGCCGAGCGCGATCGGCACCATGCCCGCCGCGACCGCCGCCGCGCTGCCGCCCGAGGAACCCCCTGCGGTGCGGGTGGTGTCCCACGGGTTGCGGGCGGTGCCGTGGACGCCCTCGGTGGTGCCGAAGACGCAGAGCTCGGGCACGTTCGTCAGCCCCACGACCACCGCGCCCGCCGCGCGCAGCCGGGCCACGGTGGCATGGTCGTGGTCGGCGGGGGTGTCCGGGGTCGCGGCGGAGCCGACACGGGTGGACTCGCCGGTCACGGCGAGGTTGTCCTTCACGGCCACCGGCACGCCCGCGAGCGGCAGTTCGGTCAGGTCGGCCCGTGCGCCCACCGCGTCGGCCTCCGCGAGCGCGGCCTCGGCCCGCACCACCCGGAACGCGCCGATCCGCCCGTCCAGCCGCTCGATCCGGGCGAGATGCTCGGCCACCACCTCACGGGGCGTGGCCCGCTTCTCGCGTACGGCGGCGGAGATCTCGGCGGCGGTACGGCCGATCCAGCTGGTCACGGGCGCGCTCCTTCACTCTACTGGCGAGTACGTAGGGAGAACTGTGCCTCGGCAGGCGCGTCGCGTCGAGGGGTGACCGGCCTTGGACATTCGCTCCCGTCTTGTTGGACTTTTCACGAGCCGACGCCGGGCATGTGTCGGCTGACCTGCTGGTCATCCGACCAATGGCTCAACTTGACTACTCCCGCCGCCCGTTGACAGCCCCTGAGCGCAGTCCAATCATCAGTCGTCCGATCAATCGCGACCGGTGGAGTGTCATGGCTGAGCGAGGGAAGAGACGGTTCCGGCTGGTCGTATTCGCAGCGGTGTGCGCGCTGCTCGCGGCACCCGCAGCGCCGGCGGTCGCGGCCCAGCAGGAGCGGGCGGCACCTCCGGTGACCGTGCCCGCACTCTCCAACTGGACTCCGCAGAACGGGAGTTACGACTTCGGGCCCGGGACCCGGCTGGTGGCCGGCAGTGCGAGCGAACGCAGGGTCGCCGACACCCTCGCCGGCGACCTGAAGGCGGCGGGCCACGGAACAGTGCCCGTCGTGCGAGGCGGCACCACCCGTCCCGGCGACATCGTGATCGAAGTCCGGCCGACCCAGGGCTCGTTGGGCACCGAGGGCTATGAACTCCAGGCCGGGAAGCGGCTGTCGGTCACCGGCGCGACCGAGACCGGCGCCTTCTACGGCACCCGGACCCTCCTCCAACTCCTCGCCCAGGGGAACCACGTCCCGGCCGGCCGCACGGTCGACGTACCCCGGTACAAGGAGCGCGGAGTCGGTGTCTGCGCCTGCTACATCCACATCTCCCTGCCCTGGCTGGAGAACCTGGTGCGCGAGATGGCGTACCACAAGCTCAACCAGCTGCTCCTGGAAATCAAGGTGAAGAGCGACGCGCACCCCGAGGCGAACACCTGGGGCTACTACACCAAGGACGAGCTGCGCGGCCTCGTCGCCCTCGGTGACAGGTACCACGTCGAGATCATCCCGGAGATCAACTCCCCGGGCCACATGGACCCGTGGATAGAGAACCGCCCCGACCTCCAGCTCACCGACAGCGACGGCAACAAGCAGCCCGCCCGGCTCGACGTCACCCAGCAGGCGGCGTTCGACTACTACACGAGCCTGATGGACGAGTACGCGCAGGTCTTCACCGCACCGTCCTGGCACATGGGCGCCGACGAGTACATGCTCGGCTCCGACTACTCCAAGTACCCGCAGATGCTGCGCTACGCCCAGGAGAAGTACGGCGCGAACGCCACCCCGCAGGACGCCTACATCGACTTCATCAACCGAGTGCAGGCCTACGCCGCGAGCAAGGGCAAGCGGCTGCGCATCTGGAACGACGGCCTCACCGGCGCCAACACCGTGCCGGTGGCGGCGGGCACGACGGTCGAGCACTGGCTGAACGTCCAGGAGAAACCGAGCCAACTCATCGCCCAGGGCTACCCGTTGATGAACGCGGCCTACTCCCTCTACCTGGTGCGCGGCGGCTTCCACAGCGACACCGAGTCGCTCTACGACCAGAGCTGGGATCCTCGCAGCTTCGAAGGCGAAAAGCTCACCTCCAGCACCGGCATCACCGGGGCGAAGATCAGCCTCTGGCCAGACAACGGACGCGGTGAGACCGAGAACGAGGTCACCGCCGACACCGAGCCCGCGCTGCGCCACCTCGCCCAGGCGACTTGGGGCGACCCGCACCCCGACGCCACCTACGCCCAATTCGCCGCGCGGGGCACGGCAGTTGGTCACGCCCCCGGATGGCGGGACTTGACCCGGGTACCGGTCGCGGACGGGACGTACACCTTCCGGACGGAGGGTGCCTCCCTCGACGCCATTGTGCAGCGCACGCCGGACGGCTACGCGACGGTGCGGACCGCCGCCGGCTGCCTGGAGATACGGGGAGGCAAACTCACCCTCAACGTGCCACTCCAGCCGGGAGTCGCGGCCACCTCGCAGCCCTGTGACACCGCGAACACCATGCAGCGCTGGGAGTTGGAGCCTGTGCCGGGCGGCTACCGGCTCGTGAACGCCATCACGCAGATGGCGCTGAGCGTCGCCGACGACGGCCGGCTCGTCCAGTACCCGCCGGATCAACACCAACCCGCCGTCTGGCACTTGACCGCCCACTGACCAGAGGAGTCCCACCCCATGGCCCTCTCCAGACGTCTCTTCGTCCTCTCGGCCACCGCGCTCGCCGCGACCGCCACCGCCACGACCCCCGCCCTCGCGGCCCCCCTGCCCCCGACCGACTCCCGCTATCGCATCCCCGTCAGTCCGGACGACACCGAGGCCGACCTGGTCCGCAAGGCCTCTCAAGTCCGGCCCACCGCACGGCAGGTGGCCTGGCAGCAGCTGGAGCGGACGGCGTTCCTGCACTTCGGCGTGAACACCTTCACCGGCCTGGAGTGGGGGACCGGCGACGAGGACCCGAACGTGTTCCAGCCGACCGGCCTCGACACCGACCAGTGGGCCCGCGCCCTGCGCGACGGCGGCTTCAAGCTCGCCATCCTCACCGTCAAGCACCACGACGGCTTCGTCCTCTACCCCTCCCGCTACACCAACCACACGGTGGCGTACAGCAGTTGGCGTGCGGGGCAGGGTGACGTCCTGCGGTCCTTCGCCGACTCCATGCGACGGTACGGCCTCAAGGCCGGTGTCTATCTCTCGCCCGCCGACGAGAACCAGTACCTCCACGGCGTCTACGCCAATGGCAGCGCACGCGCCACACGCACCGTCCCCACGCTCGTCGAGGGCGACGACCGCACTCCGGACGCCTTCTACACGCTGGACGCGACCGACTACGGCGCCCACATGCTCAACACCCTCTACGAAGTGCTGACCGAGTACGGCCCGATCGACGAGGTCTGGTTCGACGGCGCCCAGGGCCGCATCCCGCCGGGCCACGTCGAGGACTACGACTGGGACAGCTGGTACACCCTGGTCAGATCACTCGCCCCGGACGCGGCGATCGCCGTGACCGGACCGGACGTGCGGTGGGTCGGCAACGAGGGCGGCACCGCGCGGGAGGACGAGTGGAGCGTCCTCCCGGTCGAGGAGGAGCAGTACGGCCGCACGGACTGGGCGCTGTCCTACGACACCCCCGACGAGGGCAGCCGCAGCGCCCTCGTGGCCGCGCAGCCGAACACCGACTACCTCCAGTGGTGGCCTGCCGAGTGCGATGTGTCGATCCACGACGGCTGGTTCTACCACCCGGGCCAACTCCCGAAGAGCGTCGACGAACTGCTCGACATCTACTTCGGCTCCGTGGGCCGCAACGCGGTCCTGCTGCTCAACGTGCCGCCGGACACCGACGGCCTGCTGGCGGACCCGGACGTGGCGCGGCTGCGCGAGTTCCGTGAGCGCGTGGACCGTGAACTGCCCGAGGACCTGGCACGCGGAGCCCGGACGGCTGTCTCGCCGGGACGGGTCACCGTCGACCTCGGCACCCAACAGGCGGTCGACCGCGTCCGGTTGGCGGAGGACATCGGGCGCTACGGCCAGCAGGTCGAGGCCTTCGTCGTCGAGGCGTACGTCGACGGGAGCTGGATTGAGGTGACCCGGGCCGGGACGATCGGCGCCAGCCGCATCCTGCTGCTGCCCGCACCCGTACGCGCCCGGCGCTGGAGGGTCCGCGTGACGGCGGCCCGCGACACGGTGAGGATCGCGGAGTTCGGGCTGTACCGCTCGCGCGCCTGAGGGCCGGGGCTCACCCGGCCTTGAGGAGCTTCTCCAGGAAGGCCACCGACTCGGGGCCGGGCAGCGCCACCAGGCTGAGCCGGTCCATGACCGCGAGGTAGTGGTCGACCTCGTCGGGCTTGTCCAAGTAGAGGGCGCTGGTGAGCTGTTCGAGATAGACGATGTCCGGCAGGTCCGGGACCGGGAAGCGCAGCACGGTGATCGGACCGCCGGCGGCCGCGTGGCCGCCGACCTCGAACGGCAGCACCTGAACCGTGATGTTCGGGTGGGCAGCCGCGTCGATCAGGTGCCGGAGCTGCTCACGCATCACCGCAGCTCCGCCCAGCGGACGGCGCAGCGCCGCCTCGTCCACCACGAACCACAGCTTCGGCCCGTCCGGCCTGGTGAGCAACTCCTGGCGGATCATGCGGAGTTCGACGCGACGCTGGATCGAGTCCGGCATGTCGACCGGGCGACCGAGCCGGACGACGGCTTCGGCGTACGCGGCGGTCTGCAACAGGCCCGGGATGAACTGGACTTCGTACGTACGGATGAGGGAGGTGGCTTCCTCCAGCCCCAGGTGCTGCTCGAACCAGTTGGGGAAGACGTCACCGTAGTCGCGCCACCAGCCGGGTTCGTTGGCGCGGCGGGCCGAGTCCAGGAACTCCTGGCGGGCGTCCGGCTCGTGGAGGCCGTACAGCGTCAACAGGTCGGCCACGTCACGCTCTTTGAAGCCGACGCGGCCCAACTCCATACGGCAGAGCTTGGCGTCCGAGGCGCGTATGGCCGAAGCGGCCGTGTCCCGGGTGATGTTGAGGGACTCGCGCAGTCGACGGAGCCGGGTGCCCAGCATGATGCGCTGGACCGTCGGGCCACCGCGCTGAAGGCTCAGCACGTCCGTACCCAGAGGGGCGTGTTCCGGTTGAGCTGCAGTCATGTTCATCCCCTCGGCGGTCGCGCCGATACTGCCCGCGGGTTTTCGGGACTCAAGACAGGATCGTAGCACCGAGGTTCCGGATAACTGCGGGGAGTGAAGGAGCCGGAAGGTGCCGGCCTGTGTCCGGCGCCTTCCGGCCATCCGCGGGTCTGCCTGACTTCAGCGGCCGGGGAGTAGGCCGTCGAAGTCGCCGTCCTTCACACCGCGGACGAACGCGGAGATCTCGGCGCTGGTGTAGACGAGCGCTGGACCTTCGGGATGGCGCGAGTTGCGCACGGCGATGTGGCCGTCGGAGAGCGCGGCCAGCTCGACACAGTTGCCCTCGGGGTTGCTGTGGTGGCTCTTGCGCCACTCCGCGCCGCTCAGCAGGGTCGCCGACATGCCGTTCGCGTGCTCCATCTGAGGCCTCATCACTCCCCGGAAGATCGGATGCAATTGCAGCTTCAATTGCACCCATTGGTGATGTGGAGGACGATAGCCCTCGGGGGGACCGCTCGCAAGATCATCTGCAATTGCAGCGGTAATTGCCGATGCACTTGCGTCCGCAGGGTCAGTCGGAGGACGATGTTCCGGACAGGTGTAGCGCGCGCAGTTGTTCTCTTGGGGTCTCAGGGGTCGCGATGTCCGCAGAGCAAGTCGTACGACCGGTCGACTCCCTGCGGATCGAGGGCACTTGGGAGTGGCTGTGCCGGGCCGTCGACGAGGTGGGTCGACCCGCACCGGGGCAGACCATCACCTTGGTCCCCGCCGCAGGGGACGGAGCCGACCCGGCCCTCTGCTCGGTCCTGGTCGTGCCGCCGATGCCCCAATCGGCGCATGTGGCACGGGACTTCACCCGCGCCGCGCTGGCCGAGCGGGCCGGGGACGAACTCGTCGACGACATGGCGGTCACCGTCTCGGAACTGGTGAGCAACGCGTTGCGCTACGGCCGGGCGCCCAACTCACTTGTGGAGCCGCAGCCTTCACTCTGGCTCGCGGTGTGGGACCGGCTGCCGTACGCGGTGTGCGCGGTCACCGACGACAGCGACCGCATACCCGTGGAGGGGCACCCGGACGAGTTCGCGGAGTCCGGACGCGGCCTCCAGGTGGTCTCCGCGCTCAGCGACTCATGGGGCTGGAACCTGCGGGCGGGCGGCGGCAAGACGGTGTGGGCGCTGTTCCGGCTCTGACGCGACGGACAGCACAGAAGCGGGGTACCGGCCCGACGCCGGTACCCCGCTTCTGTGTTGCCGCTCAGACCTTGCGGCCGATGCCGCAGATCGTGTCCACGACTTCGGACGGACTCCGGCCCACGTCGACGGGCTCGGGCCGCCACTGCGAGATGGGCACGATGCCGGGCTCGACGGGCTCGAGACCGTCGAAGAAGGCCGCCACCCGCGAGGGACTGCGCAGGTAGTAGGAACTGGCGGAGTTGGCGTTGTACACCGAGATCGCCTGGTTGAGCGCCGGGTTGGTGTCCGTGCCGTCGGTCAGCGCGAGATAGCTGCCCGGGGGAAGTGCGTCGAGGAAACGGGCCACGACGGCCTCGGGCTCGTCCGAGTCCGGGATCTGGCCCAGGATGCCCAGCATCGTCAGCGCGATCGGCTTGCTGAAGTCCAGTGTCCGGGCCGCGGCTTCGAGGATCGTCTCGGGATCGCGGACATCGGCCTCGACGTAGGCGCAGGCGCCTTCGGGCGTGCTGGTGAGCAGCGCCTGCGCGTGCACCAGCACCAGCGGGTCGTTGTCGACGTACACGATCCGGCTCTCGGGCGCGATGCGCTGCGCGACCTCGTGCGTGTTGTCGACGGTCGGCAGGCCGGTTCCGATGTCGAGGAACTGGCGGATGCCCGCCTCCGCGGCGAGATGGCGTACGGCCCTTACCAGGAAGCCTCGTTGGAGGCGGGCGAGCAGGGCGATGTCCGGGAACATCTTGATGATCATTTCGCCGGCCTCCCGGTCGGCGGCGTAGTTGTCCTTGCCGCCCAGGAGGAAGTTCCACACACGGGCGGAATGCGGCCGGTCGAGCTGGAGCCGGTCGGCCAGCGGGTCTTCGGAGGTCATGGGCAAAGCCTCACACGAAGTACCCGGCGGTGTCCGGCGATTCGGGCTCGAACCGGGAGACACAGCACTTTCACACCCGTGCCGGTCCCGTACTGTCCCGCTCGATCAGCCGTGGCACCGGCACCCGCACCGTGCGCGCCGGTCCGCCGTCGAGCAGCGCGGTCAACTCCTGGGCCGCCGTGCGGCCGAACTCCACACTGTCCCGCGACAGCGCCGACAGCCACGGCCGGACCATCCGGCACAGCGCCGAGTCCTCCCAGGCGACCACCGACACGTCCGCCGGTACGGAGAAGCCGAGTTCGGCCGCGGCGGCCACCCCGGCGACGGCCATCACGTCGTTGTCGTAGATCAACGCTGTCGGCGGAGAAGGGACTTCGAGGATCCGGCGGGTGACGGCGGCGCCCGCCGCGTCCGAGTAGTCGGTCGTCACCGAGTGCACCTCGGTCAGCCCGCGGCGCCCGGCCTCGGCGCGCAGGGCGCGGATCCGGCGCTCGGTGTGCGCGAGGCCCGGCAGACCCGCGATGTGCGCGATACGGCGGTGGCCGCGCGCGGACAACTCGTCGACCACCGACGCCATCGCGCCCGCGTCGTCCGCCCAGACCGTCGACAGACCGGGATGGCGTTCGTCGGGCGCGCCGCCTATGACGACGGCGGGCAGGCCGAGTTCGTCGAGGAGGTCGGGACGCGGGTCGGCGGTGCGCGGGTCGGCCACCAGGACGCCGTCCACGCGGTGTTCGGCCCACCAGCGCCGGTAGACCGCGCACTCGTCGTCGACGTCCTCGGCCATCTGGAAGAGCAGCCCGAGATGACGCTCGGCCAGTATCTCCTGGATGCCCGAGACGAGTTGGAGGAAGAAGGAGTCGACGCCGAGGGTGTCCGCGGGCCGGGCCAGCACGAAACCGACCGTCGCCGCGCCCTCCCCGGACAGCGCCCGCGCGGCCGTGCTGGGCCGCCAGCCGAGCTGTTCCGCGACCCGGCGCACCCGGTCGCGGGTGATCTCGGAGACGCCGGGCCGGCCGTTGAGCGCGAAGGAGACCGCGCTCTCGGACACGCCGGCGCGCTGCGCGATGTCCTTCATCGTCGGCCGTCGCGCGGGTGACCGCTTGCCTGACAAGCCCGTTCTCCATTCCATCGGTGCCGCGCACTAATGCGCTTGAGCCAGCACACCCTAAAGCGCATTAGTGATCCATCGCAAGAATGCGAACACACTTCGCTGAGCTGGGATGTTGGCCGGATCCGGCCAACTAATGAATTTAGCTGAGCGGAATCCATTGACGGGCCCCGCGAACAGCGTGCAAGGTCTGCCCCGGCACGATTGCCCAAACCCACTGCAAAGGAGCGACCCGCCGTGCGCATCTCCCGCAGAGCCTTCGCCGCCGCTGCCGCCGCCGTAGTCCTCATGCCGCTGAGCGCCTGCGGCTCCGGAGGAGACGACAGCGGATCGACCGACGCCTCGGGCAAGGTCGAGGGCGACATCACCTTCCAGACCTGGAACCTCCGCGCCAACTTCAAGACCTACTTCGAGGGCGTGATCTCCGGCTTCGAGAAGCAGTACCCCGGCACCCATGTGAAGTGGATCGACCAGCCCGCCGAGGGCTACGCCGACAAGATCAGCGCCGACGCCGCCGGCGGCACCCTGCCCGACGTCGTCAACGTCTCCCCGGACCTGGTCGCCCCGCTCGCCAAGGCGGGCCTCGCGATGGACCTCGACAAGGCGGCCTCGAAGTACAGGAGCGAGTACCTGCCCGGCGCCTGGGCCAGCCACCAGATACCGGGCATGACCGGGACCTACGCCTTCCCCTGGTACCTCAACACCGGACCGCTGTTCTACAACAAGTCCCTCTTCAAGCAGGCCGGACTCGACGCCGACCAGCCGCCGAAGACGTACGACGAACTCTTCGCCCAGGCACTCCAGTTGGCGAAGAAGACCGACGGCAAGGTCGCCACCCTCGCCAACGTGCCCACCATCGAGGACTTCGGCCGCTACGGCGTCGAGCTGATGAACAAGGCCGGCACCGCCTTCGCCTTCAACGACGCCAAGGGCGTCGAACTCCTCACCAAGTACAAGGAGTTGTACGACGCGAAGGCCCTCGACCCGCAGGCGCTCACCGCCACCCCCGAGTCGTCCGGCAAGAAGTTCCTCACCGGGGCCGTCGCCATGAACCCGGGCAGCGCCCTCGACCTCGGCAACTTCAAGAAGCAGGCGCCCAGCCTGTACAAGAACATCGGCATCACCGACCAGATCACCAGCACCGGCCACGTCAACATGTACGTCATGGGCGTGATGGTCAACTCCAAGACCAAGCACACCCCCGCCGCCGTGGCCTTCGCGCACTACGTCACCGACGCCCAGCAGCAGATGTCGTTCGCGAAGAAGGTCGCCATCTTCCCGAGCACCGCGGGCTCCCTCGACGACCCGTACTTCACCAAGGAGGACGGCACCGACGAGACCCGGGTGCGGATCGCGGCGGCCAAGTCCCTGAAAAACGCCGTGAATTACACACCGGTGCTGTTCAGTGAGCAGATGAAGACCGCGCTGCGCAACGAGGTGGCCAAGGCGCTCCAGGGGAAGGAGAGCCCCAAGACGGCTCTTGACAACGCTGTCAAGCAGTGCGACACGCTTCTCCAGCAGCAGGGATAGTCCGAGATGGCTCTCTCCACCGTCTCCCGGGTGCGGCGCCAACTGCCCACCAGCCCGTGGCTGTTCGCCGCCCCCGGGCTGCTGATCACCGGCGCCTTCATCCTCTACCCGTTCGGCTCCACGCTGGCCAACGCCTTCACCGACCGACGCACTCTGATTCCGGGCCACTTCGTGGGCTTCGCCAACTTCCGCGAGCTGTGGCACGACGACATGTTCTGGACCGGCCTGCGCAACAGCACCCTGTACATCCTCGGGGTGGTCCCCGCACTCGTCGTACTCCCGCTGCTGCTCGCCCTGTTGGTGCAGAAGAACATCCCCGGCATCACCTTCTTCCGGTCCGCCTTCTACACCCCGGTCGTCGCCTCGATCGTCGTGGTCGGACTCATCTGGGTGTGGCTGCTGGACGAACGCGGCCTGGTCAACTCGCTGTTGGAGTCGATCGGCGTCGGCCGGATCGGGTTTCTGAGCGACCAGTGGCTGTTGCTGCTGAGCGCCATGGCCGTCACGGTCTGGAAGGGCCTCGGCTACTACATGATCATTTATCTGGCCGCGCTCGCCAACGTACCGCGTGAACTGCACGAGGCCGCCTCGGTCGACGGCGCGGGCGCGGTCCGCCGCTTCTTCACGGTCACCGTGCCGGCCGTCCGCTCCACCATGGTCCTCGTCGGCGCGCTGTCCTCGGTCGCCGCCTTCAAGGTGTTCTCCGAGGTCTATCTGATGGCGGGCCCCAGCGGCGGCCCGGCCGGCGAGGACACCACCCTCGTGATGCTCGTCCAGCGCACGGGTACGGGGCTGACCGGCAGGGTCGGTTACGCCTCCGCGCTCTCCGTCGTCGTCTTCGTCGTCACGGTTGCCCTGATGCTGCTGGTCCTGCGGGCCGACCGGAAGGAGGACGCTTGAGCGTCATCGAGCGCACAAGACCCGTCCAGAAGACGGCGGTTCGCGAACCCCGCGTCACCGACGAGCACGGCCGCCGCATCCGCGTCTGGGAACTCGCCCTGCGCTACACGCTGTTGCTCGCCGTTCTCGCCATCACGGTCGGCCCCTTCCTCTGGCAGCTCTCCACCTCGCTCAAGGGCCCGACCGAGGACATCTACAGCTCACCGCCGACCTTCCTCCCCGAACACCCCACCCTGCACAACTACAAGAGGGTCGCCGACACCATCCCGGTGTGGGACTACGCCTTCAACTCGCTGAAGGTCGCCTCCGCCAACGTCGTGACGAACTGCGTCGGTTCGGCGCTCGCGGGCTACGCGCTGGCCCGGCTGCGTTACCGGGGCCGCCGCGTCGCCACCCTCGTCTTCATCCTCGCGATGCTGGTGCCGGTGGAGGGCATCATCATCGCCCAGTTCACCACCATGCGGGAGCTGGGCCTCAACAACACCCTGATCGGGGTGGTCCTCCCGGGCTGCATCGGCGCGATGAACGTCCTGCTGATGCGCAACGCCTTCCTCAACCTGCCGTACGAGATAGAGGAGGCGGCCTACGTCGACGGCGCCAACGTGTGGCAGCGGTTCCTGCGGATCGCGCTGCCGTCCGTGAAGGGCACGATCGCGGTCGTCGCGATCTTCGCCTTCATGGGCGCCTGGGACGACTTCCTGTGGCCGCTCATCGTGCTCAGCGACCCGTCCAAGTTCACGCTCACCATCGGCCTCAACTATCTGCACGGCACCTTCGCCAACGACGAACGCCTCGTCGCCGCAGGCACGGTGATCGCCGTGGCCCCGCTGATCGCCCTCTTCGCCTGCCTCCAGCGGTACTTCTTCCGGGGCGTGGGCGAAGGCGCCGTGAAGGGCTGACGTCTCCTTGCCTTCAGACACGCACTACAGAACCAGGATCCCGATGTCTTCTGCCGTGCGCTTCGGCGTCAACTACACCCCCAGCCAGGGGTGGTTCCACCACTGGCTCGACTTCGACCTCGACTCCGTACGCGCCGACCTCGACTCGATCGCCGAACTGGGCCTCGACCACATCCGGGTCTTTCCGCTGTGGCCGTACTTCCAGCCCAACCGCACGCTGATCAGGCCGCGCGCCGTAGAGCAACTCGTGCAGCTCGTCGACGCGGCCGGTGAGCGCGGGCTCGACGTCAACGTCGATGGTCTGCAAGGGCACTTGAGCAGCTTCGACTATCTGCCCGCCTGGACCCGCACCTGGCACCGGCGCAACCTCTTCACCGACCCGGACGTCCTCGACGGCCAGGCCGCCTATCTGCGCACCCTCGCCGCCGCCCTCGCCGACCGGCCGAACTTCATCGGCATGACCCTCGGCAACGAGGTCAACCAGTTCTCGGCGGGCCCGCATCCGGACCCGGACCGGGCGGCCGAGGACCAGATCGACGCCTGGCTGGAGCGGATGCTCGCCGCCTGCGCGGAGGGCGCGCCCGGCAAGCCGCATCTGCACGCCGAGTACGACGCGACCTGGTACCAGGACGACATGCCGTTCACCCCGGCCCAGGCAGCCCGCAGGGGCGCGATGACGGCCGTGCACTCCTGGGTCTTCAACGGCACCGCCCAGCGCCACGGCCGGACATCCGTACCGAGTGAGCATCACGCTGCGTATCTCGTCGAGTTGAGCAAGGCATGGGCCGACGAGGCGCACCGGCCCGTCTGGCTCCAGGAGGTCGGCGCGCCCCAGCCACTCGTCCCCGTCGAGCACGCGGCGGACTTCGCCTCCGCGACCATCGCCAACGCCCTGGACTGTCCCGATCTCTGGGGCATCACCTGGTGGTGCTCGCACGACGTGTCCCGCGATCTCGCCGACTTCCCCGAACTCGAATACGGGCTGGGCCTGTTGACCAACGACCGGCAGCCCAAGGACATCGCGCTGGTGTTGGCGGAGGCGGCCCGCGAGCCCACGTACGCGCCCGCCACCCGCAGCACGGCGCTCGTGGTGCCCGCCGATCCGTCGGTCCGCTCGGTCTGCGGTCCCGGCGGGCGGGTCTTCGACGCCTACTTCCGACTCGTCGCCGACGGCGCCCGCCCGGCGACCGTCCTCGACGTGCGCGCGGACGACAAGGAACACCTCGCCGCGCGCGGCATCACCGAAGTCGTCACTCCCGATCAGGTACTCCCCACCCCACAAGGAGACGCCAGCTCGTGAACCCCACCAGACGCACCGTCCTGCTCGCTGCCGGCGCGGCGGCCCTGATGCCCCAACTGCCCCTGCCCGCCTACGCGTCAGGGCAGGCCGCGGCCACCGCGACCCCGCCGTACGCGAACTACTGGTACCCGGACTCCCTGCCCTCCGGCACCCCGGGCACCGGCATCACCTGGCGCAGCCTGAAGACCTGGACCGCAGCCTCGGACACGGACCTCGCGTTCAACGCCGCCGCCGTCCCTCTGGCCGCGCGCTTCACCCCGACCCCGGCCAACACCACCGCCCGCTCCGGCCAGGCCCGCATCCAGTCCCTGGTCTCCTTCGGGCCGACGTCGAGCAACCCCTCCCAGGGCGCGGCCACCGCCGACTACTACGCCCTCACCCACTGGTCCTACCTCGACGAACTCGTCTTCTGGGGCGGCTCGTCCGGCGAGGGCATCATCCTCGCCCCCAACGCGCCGATCGTGGACGCCGCCCACCGGCACGGCGTCCCCGTCCTCGGCAACATCTTCCTGCCGCCCGTCGCCTACGGCGGTCAACTCCAGTGGACCCGCGACCTGGTGCAGAAGGATGCCGCCGGGCACTTCCCGCTCGCCGCCCAACTCGTCGCGGTGGCCGCCGCGTACGGCTTCGACGGCTGGTTCGTCAACGCCGAGACCGGCGGCGGCAACACCGCGCTCGGCACCGACATGCAGGGCTTCGTCAGCGAGTTGAAGTCCCTTGCCGCCGCGCAGGGGCAGCGGGTCACCTGGTACGACGCGATGACCGTGAACGGGACGGTCAGCTGGCAGGGCGCGCTGAACACCTCGAACCAGGCGTTCTTCCAGGCCGCGAACGACATGTTCATCGACTTCCGGTGGAGCACGAGCACCCTGGCCGCCTCCGGCACGAAGGCCGACGGACTGGGCCGCAGCCGCTACGAGTTGTGGGCGGGTGTCGACGTCGAGTCCAACGGGTCGAACACGTCGGTGAGTTGGGACGCGATGGTGCCGACGACCAAGGCGCACATCACGTCCGTCGGCTTTTACCGGCCCGAGTGGACCCGCAACCACCTGCCCGCGACCCGCACCCCCGGCGACTTCCACGCCGCCGACGACCGCTTCTGGACCGGGCGTTCACTCGACCCGTCGATGCCGGACAGCACCGACCCGTGGCGGGCGCCGGCCGTGTCGGTCGCCGATCGCTCCACGGTGGGCGGGGCACTGCCGTTCGCGAGCGTCTTCAACACCGGGCACGGGCTGCGCTGGTACGAGGACGGCACGGTCACCTCGGACGCGCAGTGGAACCACCTCGGACTCCAGGACCGGTTGCCGTCCCGCCGGTGGTCGGTGCGCACGACGGGTCAACGGCCCACCGTCACCTTCGACTTCGCGGACGCATGGCGGGGCGGCAGCAGTGTGCTGGTCTCGGGCGCACTGGACCAGCCGACGACGCTGGACCTGTACGCCACCCAGCTGCCGATCACCGGTGACACGGTGGCCGACCTGACCTTCCGCACCGACAGCGGCAGCGCGAACGTCGAACTGGCCGTCGCCACCGCCGAACCGAGCACGGCCGGGGCGCCATCGCCGTACACGTATCTGCCGGTGACGGCCCCGGGCAGCGGCTGGCAGACGGTGACCGTGCCGCTCACCGGTCTCTCCGGCACGCTCCACGCCATAGGTGTACGACTCACCGCGACCCAGGGGCCGGTCACTTGGCGGCTCGGTGGTCTCGCCGTGCGCGATGCCGACGCGTCGCCGACGCCGGCCGCTCCCGCCAACTTCCTCATCAGCGCCGCCACCGGCGGCAACCTGCGCTTCGCCTGGGACGCGGCGCCCGGTGCCGTACGCCACTACACGCTGTACCGGCTGCTGCCCGACGGCACCCGGCGATTCCTCGGCGGCACCTGCCAGCGCGCCTTCTACGTCGGCGGGCTCACGGCCGAACAGGGCGAGCAGCAGGCGTGGTTCGAACTGCGCGCGACAGGGGAGCTGTACACAGCGTCGGCCCCCGTGACCGTCGCCCACGCCTGGTAACACCCGTAGTCCCACCCGCAACCGAGCCACGGAGCACCCCACATGCATGACGACCGCAGCCTGGTCGAAGCCCGCCTCAAGCGTGTTCTCGAAGAGCGCATCCGTCCCGCCGTGTATCCCGAGTCGGTGCCGCTGGAAGTGGCCGTCTGGCACGCGCCCGACGAGCCGGTGCCCGTGGCCGAGGGGCTCGCGGGCACACCCGAACCGATCGAGGTGGGCGCCCGGTGGGGTGCTCCCTGGGGGACCAGCTGGTTCCGTGTCACCGGGACCGTCCCGCAGGAGTGGGCCGGGAAGACCGTCGAGGCACTGCTCGACCTCGGCTTCGACGAGAACATGCCCGGCTTCCAGTGCGAGGGCCTCGTCTACCGGCCCGACGGCACGCCCGTGAAGGGCCTCAACCCGCGCAACCAGTGGGTCCGGATCGGCGCACCCGTCGCCGGCGGCGAGGAGGTGCGGCTGTACGTCGAGGCCGCGTCCAACCCGGTGGTCCTGGACTACCACCCGTTCCTGCCCACGCAGTTGGGCGACAAGGAGACCGCCGGCAGCGAGCCGCAGTACACGCTCACCCGCATGGACCTCGCCGTCCTCGACGAGAACGTCTGGCAGCTGGTCCTCGATCTGGAGGTGGTCGGCGAGCTGATGGCCGAGCTGCCGGTGGACTCCGCGCGCCGCTGGGACCTGCTGCGGGCCGTCGAGAAGACACTCGACGCGGTGGACCTCCAAGACGTCAACGGCACTGCGGAACAGGCCCGTTCACAGCTGACGGCCGTCCTCTCGACGCCCGCCGTGCCGTCCGCGCACCGCATCAGCGCCATCGGGCACGCGCACATCGACTCCGCGTGGCTGTGGCCGCTGCGCGAGACGGTCCGCAAGGTGGCCCGGACAACGTCCAACATGACGGCACTCCTTGAGGACGAACCCGACTTCATATTCGCCATGTCCCAGGCCCAGCAGTGGGCCTGGGTGAAGGAGCACCGGCCCGAGGTGTGGGCGCGGGTCAAGAAGGCGGTGGCGGACGGGCGGTTCGTGCCGGCCGGCGGCATGTGGGTGGAGTCCGACACCAACATGCCGGGCTCGGAGGCGATGGCCCGTCAGTTCGTGCACGGGAAGCGGTTCTTCCTCGACGAGTTCGGCATCGAGAACGAGGAGGCCTGGCTGCCCGACACCTTCGGCTTCGCCGCCGGACTTCCGCAGATCATCAAGGCCGCCGGTTCCAAGTGGCTGCTGACGCAGAAGATCTCCTGGTCGCAGACGAACAAGTTCCCGCACCACACCTTCCGTTGGGAGGGCATCGACGGCACCCGGATCTTCACCCACTTCCCGCCCGTCGATACCTACAACTGCTCCATGCAGGGCCGCGAGATCGCCCACGCGGCACGCAACTTCAAGGACAAGGGCGTCGCCCGCCACTCCCTCGCGCCCACCGGCTGGGGCGACGGAGGCGGCGGCACCACCCGCGAGATGGTCGCCAAGGCGGCCCGCCTGCGCGACCTCGAAGGCTCCGCGGCCGTGGCCTGGGAAACGCCGAAGGAGTTCTTCGAGAAGGCCGAGGCCGAATACCCCGAACCCCCCGTCTGGGTCGGCGAGTTGTACCTCGAACTCCACCGCGCCACCCTCACCAGCCAGGCCAAGACCAAGCAGGGCAACCGCCGCAGCGAACACCTCCTGCGCGAGGCCGAGCTGTGGGCCGCCACGGCCGCCGTACGGGCCGGATTCCCTTACCCGTACGAGGACTTGGACCGGATCTGGAAGACGGTGCTGCTGCACCAGTTCCACGACATCCTCCCCGGCTCCTCCATCGCCTGGGTGCACCGCGAGGCCCGGAAGACCTACGAGGGACTGGCCGCCGAACTGAACGGCATCATCGACGCGGCCCAGCGCGCACTGGCGGGGGAGGGGACGCGCGAGCTGGTGTTCAACTCGGCGCCCCACACCCGCGACGGCGTTCTCGCGGGAGGCGCCCAAGTCCCGGCGGCGGAGGGCGAGTCGGCCCTCGCGACACGGGTCGGCGGCGGACACGTACTCGAGAACGGCCTGCTGCGCATCGAGATCGACGCCCGCGGACTCGTCGTCTCCGCCTACGACATCGAGGCCGACCGCGAGACCATTGCCCCCGGCCTGGCCGCCAACCTGCTCCAACTCCACCCGGACTTCCCGAACATGTGGGACGCCTGGGACGTCGACGAGTTCTACCGCAACACGGTCACGGACCTCACGGACGTGGAGGAGGTCGTCGCCGACGGGAACACGGTGCGGATCGTACGGTCCTTCGGCGCGTCCAAGGTCACCCAACTGCTGTCCCTCGCCCCCGGGGAGCGGCGACTGCTCATCGACACCGAGGTCGACTGGCACGAGACCGAGAAGTTCCTCAAGCTCGCCTTCCCGCTCGACGTGCACGCCGAACGGTACGCGTCCGAGACCCAGTTCGGGCACTTCCACCGCCCCACGCACACCAACACCTCATGGGAGGCCGCCAAGTTCGAGGCCTGCAACCACCGCTTCGTCCACCTGGAGGAACCCGGCTGGGGTGTCGCCGTCGTCAACGACTCGACGTACGGCCACGATGTGACCCGTACGGTCCGCACCGACGGAGACAAGGGCACGACCACCACGGTCCGCGTCTCCCTGCTGCGTGCCCCGCGCTTCCCGGACCCCGAGACCGACCAGGGCGTCCACCGGTTCCGGCACGCGCTGGTGCCGGGCGCGGGCATCGGGGACGCGGTGCGCGAGGGCTGGCGGATCAATCTGCCGGAGCGGCGGGTCACCGGCGGGCAGGAGGTCGCGCCGCTGGTGAGCGTGGACCGGGACTCGGTCGTCGTCACGGCGGTGAAGCTGGCGGACGACGGGAGCGGGGATGTCGTGGTCCGGTTCCACGAAGCCCACGGGGGGCGGGCCAGGGCGAGGCTGACGGTCGGCTTCCCCTTCGACTCCGTCGAGGCCACGGACCTGCTGGAACGTCCGTCGGCCGATGCCGGAGAGGTGACCCGTGAGGGCGAGCGACTGGCCCTGCGGCTACGGCCGTTCGAGCTGGTGACGCTGCGGTTCCGGCGCGCCTGAGCGCACCAGGAGGCCGCAGGACCACGGCTTCCGTCGCGTCCCCTCCGTCCGGCGCACAGGCAGGGCGGAGCGGGACGGTCCGGCGGTGGCGGCCCGCCCCGCCTCGCGGATCGGGTCCGCGGGCTTCTCGGGGTGCGCGACACATACGCGCCGGACCTCAGAACAGGCCGTTGGAGTGCGGCAGTTCGGCCGGGACGGGAGCGATGACGTCCCAGTGCTCGACGATCCTGCCGTCGGCGACCCGGAACAGGTCCCAGTAGGCGACCGGCACCCCGAACTCGCCCTCCGACTGGAGGAGCACGAGGTCGCCCTCGGCCACGACCTTGTGGACGTTCTTGTAGACCAGGTTCTTGCCCTGCTCGGCCCACTTGGCAGCGGCGGCGCCGAAGCCGTCCAGACCGTCGGCCGCCTCCGGGTTGTGCTGGCGGTAGGTCTCGGTGGAGACGTAGGCGGTGAGCACGGAGTAGTCGGCGCCCTTGAGGACCTTCTCCGCGAACCCGGCGACCAAATCGCGGTTGGTTTCGGTTTGTTCGAGGTCGGTCGGCTCGGCCGGGCCGTCGGTCTGCGAGCGTCCGGAAGCGGTCGTCGGCACAACCGGTGTCAGGGCGTCCCAGTGCTCGGCGAGCCTGCCGTCGGCGTCCACGCGGAACAGGTCGAAGGCGACCAGGGGCTCGGGGCCGAAGCCGTGGTACGTGCCGTGGAGCGCCACCAGGTCGCCGTCGGCGATCACCCGTGCACCCTCGTAGCGAAAGCCGTCCGGCAGCCCGGCGACCAGCTGCCGCAGTGCCTCGGGTCCGTCCGCCGCGAGGCTGCTGTGCTGACGGTAGTCATCGGCCACCCAGCGGTCCACCGCGCTCGGGTCCTTGTCGCCGAACAGCTCACCGGCCGCCTTGAGGACGATCTCCTTGTTGCCCATGGCACCTCTCCTGTCTGAGGGTTCCGGCGGCACCTTGCCCGCCGGACTGCGTCCACTCTCCCGGCCGGCTCGCCCCGGCGCACGGTAGAGTCGGGCATGACCATGGTCGAAATGGGACACGTGCCGGTGATCGAGCGGGGTTATCGGAATCCGCTCAGGCCGGATCTGCTGATGGAGGTCGTCACCTTCGCGGACCTCGCTCGTCGACTTCCGGGAGCGGAGTTCAGGCGGGTGCACCGGCTCGACTTCCATCACCTCACGTTCGTCCACGGTGGCGAGGCGACCGGCATGGTCGACTTCGTCGACGTGCCGCTCCGGCCGGGGACACTGCTGTACATCCGGCCCGGCCAGGTGCAGCGTCTGCCCATGACGTCCGGCGGCGCTCGGCCGGACCTGGACGCGACCGTCGTCCTGTTCACCCCGGACTTCCCGCCCCGCTTTCCCACGATCGTGCGGGTGACGGACGACGTCTTCGGCCCGGCCCACTGGCTGCTCGGCCCGGACGACCGCGACCGGTTCCGCCGCGCTCTGGCCGATCTCGCGGCCGAGTACGCCGACCTCCCCAGACAGGACCCCGAGATCACGAAGGAACTGCTGCGCCAGCTCCTCGCGGCCCTGCTGCTGCGCATCGCGCGCCTCCCCGCCGACGACGGCCGCACACAGGCGTCCACGGAGGAGCCGTACCGTCTGTTCCGGCACGAACTGGAGCGATCCTTCGCGGTCCTGCGCCAGGCCCACGACTACGCGGCCCGGCTCGGCTACTCACTCAAGACGGTCAACCGCGCCTGTCGGCGGGCCACCGGCCACACTGCGAAGCAACTCATCGACGCCCGGGTCCTGTTGGAGGCCAAACGCCAACTGGCCCATACCGATCTGCCCGTCGCGGCGATCAGCCACCGGCTCGGCTTCACCGAACCCACCAACTTCAGCAAGTTCTTCACCCGCGTGACCGGACTGACCCCGGGCGCCTTCCGCGACACCCAGCGCTGACCGGGCGAACCGCCCGCCGCCCACCACGCGCTCCTGGGCATCAGGACAGCACAGGTGCCCGAACTCCCGCCCCTACGCCCCGAGTTGCGACCGCAGCCACTCCTCGACCTCGCCCACGTGCGAGGCCGCCGCCGCCCGGGCCGCCTCCGGGTCGCGGGCCACCAACGCCCGGTGGATGGCCGCGTGTTCGCGGCGGGTGCGGGTGAAGGCACCCTCTTCCTGGTAGCCGCGCCAGACCCGGGCGCGGAACGTCCGGGACGACAGGCCCTCCAGGATCGCGGCCATGGTGTCGTTGCCCGCGGCGGCGGCGATCTCGCGGTGGAAGGCGAGGTCGTGGGCGAGGATCTCCTCGGGGTCGTCGGTGGCGTTCATCGCCGTGAGGTGCTTCTCGACCTCGGCCAGCTGGTCGGGCGTGATGCGGGCGGCGGCCAGGGCGGTCGCCGTCGACTCCAGGATGCGGCGGACCTCCAGGAGCTCCACCAGGCGCGGCCCGCGGGAGAGGTCGGCGACGACACCGAAGGTCTCCAGCAGGTCGCCGGCCTCCAGCTGGGTGACGTAGATGCCCGAACCGTGCCGGGCCTCCAGGACGCCCAGCACCGTGAGCGCGCGGATCGCCTCGCGCATCGAACTGCGGGAGATGCCCAGCTGGGCCGCGAGATCGCGCTCGGTGGGCAGCCGCTGGCCCGGCTCCAGACGGCCCTCGCCGATCAACGCCTTGATCGAGTCGATGGCGCGCTGCGTCACGGTGCCCTTCGGCGGAGCCGTCTCGTCCACGCAATCCTCCACTCACCGGGTGCGCCGCAGTCTAACCGCTGAGGTGGTCGGACCACTACTGCGGAAATCCCGGAAAAACTGCCTCTGCGGGGTGTTGTTTCGGGGAAGTGGTCTGATAAATATGCGGTCATCTGCTCGGACACGCTCAACGAGGAGCCACCAAATGCTCGGCAGGACAGTGGGGATACGCAGCAGGTTGCGCATGGTCGGTGCGGTGGCCGCGGTCACGGGCACCGCGCTCGTGCTCACCGCGTGCGGCAGCACCAAGGACACCGGCGCGAGCAGCGCCGGCGGCAGCAGCGGCACCGGCAAGGTGGGGGTGATCCTGCCCCTGCTGACCTCGCCGTTCTGGCAGTCGTACAACGACTACGTGCCGAAGATGGCGAAGTCCGAAGGTGTCGACGCGCTCAAGACGGTCAACTCCAACAGCGACCCCTCGCAGCAGATCACCGACATCAACAACGAGCTGAACCAGGGCGTCAAGGGCCTGGTCGTCGCCCCGCTGGACAGCGCCGCCATCGAAGCCGGCCTCGACCAGGCGGACCGCAAGGGCGTACCGGTCGTCGCCGTCGACGTGGCGCCCGACAAGGGCAAGGTCGCGATGGTCGTGCGCGCCGACAACGTCGCGTACGGCGAGAAGGCCTGCGAATACCTCGGGGCGCACATCACCAGCGGCAAGGTCGTGCAGATCATGGGCGACCTGGCGTCCGTCAACGGCCGTGACCGGTCGGAGGCGTTCAGGGACTGCGTGAAGAAGAAGTACCCGAAGCTGAAGGTCCTGGAGATCCCCGCCAAGTGGGAGTCCGACACGGCGGCCTCCAAGCTCGACACGCTCCTCAACGCCAACCCCGACATCAAGGGCATCTACATGCAGGCGGGCGGCGTCTATCTCGCGCCCACCCTCCAGACCCTCAAGTCCAAGGGCATGCTGAAGACTGCGGGCCAGGCCGGGCACATCACGATCGTCTCGAACGACGGCATCCCGCAGGAGTTCGACGCGATCCGCAAGGGCGAGATCGACGCCACCGTCTCCCAGCCGGCCGACGCCTACGCGAAGTACGGCATGTACTACATCAAGGCCGCGATGGCGGGGAAGACCTTCGAGCCCGGCCCCACCGACCACGACTCCACGATCGTCAAGCTGCCCAGCGGCATCCTGGAGGACCAGCTGCCCGCGCCCCTGGTCACCAAGGACAACGTCGACGACCCCAAGCTCTGGGGCAACACGGTCAAATGAGCATCGAGAAAAGCCCGTTGATCCCACTTGTCGAGGCGCGGGGCATCGTCAAGCGGTACGGCCCCACCGTCGCCCTCGCCGACGGTCGACTGACCGTGCTGCCTGGCGAGTCCCACGCCCTGGTCGGCCGCAACGGCGCCGGCAAGTCCACCCTCGTCACCGTCCTCACCGGCCTGGCGGCCCCCGACGAGGGCACGGTCCGCTTCGACGGCGCGCCCGCGCCCGCGCTCGCCGACCGGGACGCCTGGCGCGCCAAGGTGGCCTGCGTCTATCAACGGCCCACCGTGGTACCCGAGTTGACGGTCGCCGAGAACCTCTTCATCAACCGTCAGCCGACCTTGCGCGGCGGAGTCATCAGCTGGCGCAGGCTCCGCACCGAGGCCGCGGAACTCCTCGACACCTGGGACGTGCGCGTCGACCCCGAGGCGCGCACCGCCGACCTCAAGGTCGAGGACCGCCAAATGGTGGAGATCGCCCGGGCGTTGAGCTTCGGCGCCCGGTTCATCGTCCTCGACGAGCCGACCGCCCAGCTCGACAACCGGGAGATCGAACGGCTCTTCACGCGGATGCGGGCGCTCCAGGAGTCCGGTGTCACCTTCCTGTTCATCTCGCACCACCTCCAGGAGGTGTACGAGGTGTGCCAGACCGTCACCGTGCTGCGCGACGCCCGCTGGATCACCACCGCACCGGTCGCCGAGCTCCCGCGCCGCGCCCTGGTGGAGGCCATGGCGGGGGAGTCCATCGCCGAACTGGACGTGCAGCTGCGGGAGTTGGACGACGCGGCACCCGTACTGCTCGACGCGCGCGGGCTCACCTCAGAGTCGTACGAGAACGTCGACCTCTCCGTCCGCCGCGGCGAGGTCGTCGGACTCGCCGGGTCCAGTGGCAGCGGCAAGATCGAGCTGGCCGAGTCCTTCACCGGGCTGTACACGCCGACCGGCGGCACCGCCCAACTCGATGGCGAGAAGCTGCCGTTCGGGGATGTGCAGGCCGCGTTGAAAGCCGGTGTCGGCTGCGTTCCGCGTGACCGCCACGGCCAAGGTCTGGTCTTCGGGATGTCGATCGGGGACAACGCCACCATGACCGTCCTCGACCGGCTCGGCCGCTTCGGGTTCGTCGCCACCGACCGCAAACGCGGCTTCGCCACCGAGCTGATCGACCGGCTCGACATCCACGCCGAGGGCCCCGACCAGCCCGTATCCGACCTGTCCGGGGGCAACGCGCAGAAGGTCGTCATGGCCCGCGCCCTCGCCTCCGACCCCAGGCTGCTGGTCCTCATCAACCCCACCGCGGGCGTCGACGTGAAGTCCAAGGAGTCACTGCTCGCCCGCATGGACAGCGCCCGCGACGACGGCACCGCCGTGCTCGTCGTCTCCGACGAACTGGACGACCTGCGGCGCTGCGACCGCGTCCTCGTCCTCTTCCACGGCCGTGTCGTCGCCGAGCACCCGGCGGGCTGGCGCGACCACGAGCTGATCGCCTCCATCGAAGGAGTGGACCATGGCTGACACCAAGGCGGCCCCGCCGCTCGCCGCCCCACGCGCCACCGGGGCGGCCTCGGCCCGCACGGTCCTGCTCCGCCGGGCCCGTGAACTCGCCCTCGTACCAGCCCTGTTGGTGCTCCTGGTGCTCGGGGCGATCGTCAACGACTCGTTCCTCACCGAGCGGAACCTGATCTCCATCCTGGGCGCCTCCGCCGCGCTCGCGATGGTGGTGCTCGCCGAGTCGCTGATCCTGATCACCGGCAAGATCGACCTCTCGCTGGAGTCGGTGGTCGGCATCGCGCCCGCCATCGGCGCCCTGCTGGTCCTGCCTGCCGCCGAGTCCGGCTGGGGCACGGAGTGGTCGGCGCCGCTCGCCCTGGTCGCGATCCTCGTCGTGGGCGGGATCATCGGCGCCTTCAACGGCATCCTGGTGGTGAAGTTCAAGCTCAACGCCTTCATCGTCACCCTCGCGATGCTGATCGTGCTGCGCGGACTGCTGGTCGGCGCCACCAAGGGCAAGACGCTGTTCGGGATGCCCGACTCCTTCTTCACCCTGGCCACCAGCACCTTCCTGAGCGTCCCGATGTCGGTGTGGCTCGCCGCGGTCTGCTTCGCCGTCGCCGGGTTCGTGCTCAAGTACCACCGCGTTGGGCGCGCCCTGTACGCGATCGGCGGCAACCAGGAGGCGGCCCGCGCGGCCGGTATCCGCGTCGACCGGATGCTCCTCGGGGTGTCGATCGTCGCCGGTGTCCTCGCCTCGGTGGGCGGGATCATGCAGACCGGCTACGTCGGCGCGATCAGCGCCAACCAGGGCAACAACATGATCTTCACCGTGATGGCGGCGGCGGTCATCGGCGGCATCAGCCTCGACGGCGGCAAGGGCACCATGTTCGGCGCCTTGACCGGCGTACTCCTCCTGGGAGTTGTACAGAACCTGCTCACCCTCGCCCAGGTCCCCTCCTTCTGGATCCAGGCCATCTACGGCGGAATCATCCTGGTCGCCCTCATGATCGCCCGCATCACCACGGGCCGCGCCCAGGACTGACCGCCCGGCTTCCGGCACCCGCACGGCACCGGATCCCTGTACCCGACCGAAAGGCCTTCCGTGTCACCGATCCCCGGCCCGTCCGCTCGCGTCACCGCGGTCGACACCTACGACATCCGTTTTCCCACCTCGCGCGAGCTCGACGGTTCCGACGCGATGAACCCGGACCCCGACTACTCGGCGGCCTACGTCGTCCTGCGCACCGACGCGGCCGACGGGCACGAGGGGCACGGGTTCAGCTTCACCATCGGGCGGGGCAACGAAGTCCAGGTCGCCGCGATCCACGCGCTGCGGGACCATGTGATCGGCCGGTCGGTCGACGAACTGTGCGCGGACCCGGGGACGTTGAACCGCGACCTGATCGGCGACAGCCAACTCCGCTGGCTGGGGCCCGAGAAGGGCGTGATGCACATGGCGATCGGCGCCGTGGTCAACGCGGCCTGGGACCTCACGGCCAAGCGTGCGGGCAAGCCCCTGTGGCAGCTCCTCGCCGACGCCGACCCCGAATGGCTCGTCAGCCAGATCGACTTCAGGTACATCACCGACGCCCTCACCTCGGACGAGGCCCTGGACATCCTGCGGCGCGGCCGGGCGGGCGCCGAGGAGCGCCGAACTCGCCTTCTGGAGACGGGATTTCCCGCCTACACCACCTCCGCCGGCTGGCTCGGCTACGACGACGAGAAGCTCACCCGGCTCGCCGTGCAGGCGGTCCGCGACGGCTTCCGGCAGATCAAGCTGAAGGTCGGCGCCGACCTCGACGACGACATCCGCCGCTGCCGCGTGGCCCGTTCGGCCGTCGGCCCCGGCATCCGGATGGCGATCGACGCCAACCAGCGCTGGAACGTGGACGAGGCGATCCGCTGGACCAAGGCCCTCGCCGAGTTCGACCCGTACTGGATCGAGGAACCCACGAGCCCCGACGACGTCCTCGGCCACGCCGCCATCCGCGCCGCCGTGGCTCCGGTGAAGGTCGCCACCGGCGAACACGTCCAGAACCGCGTCGTGTTCAAGCAGCTGCTCCAGGCCGGCGCCCTCGACATCCTCCAGATAGACGCGGCCCGCGTCGGCGGAGTCAACGAGAACCTCGCGATCCTGCTGCTCGCCGCAAAGTTCGGAGTGCCCGTCTGCCCGCACGCGGGCGGCGTCGGACTGTGCGAACTCGTCCAGCACCTCTCGATGTTCGACTACCTCGCCGTCTCCGGCACCACCGACGACCGCGTCATCGAGTACGTGGATCATCTGCACGACCACTTCCTCGATCCGGTGGTGATCCGCGAAGGTCACTACATGGCACCCAGCACACCCGGCTTCTCGGCCACCATGCGGCCCGAGTCCATCGCGCGCTATACGTTCCCCGGCGGCACCTTCTGGGCCGCCGACCTCGGCAGCCAGAAGGGACACGCGGCATGACCGACTTCGAGGGCCTCAAGGCCCTGGTCACCGGCGGCGCCTCCGGTATCGGCCGGGCCACCGCCGAACTCCTCGCCGAGCGGGGCGCGTCGGTCGCCGTTCTCGACCTGGACCCCAGCAGTGTCGAGAAGCCGCTGCTCGGCTACCGCGCCGACGTCACCGACGACGCCTCCGTACGGCAGGCCGTCGCCTCCGCCGTCGCCGACCTCGGCGGACTCGACGTCGTCGTGAACAACGCGGGCATCGGCGCGCAGGGCACCGTCGAGGACAACGACGACGACGAGTGGCACCGCGTCCTGGACGTCAACGTCGTCGGCATGGTCCGCGTCACCCGCGCCGCGCTCCCGCACCTGCGCGAGTCCTCCCACGCCGCGATCGTCAACACCTGCTCCATCGCCGCCACCGCCGGACTGCCCCAACGCACGCTCTACAGCGCCACCAAGGGCGCCGTGCAGTCCCTCACCCTCGCCATGGCTGCCGACCACCTCCGCGAGGGCATCCGCGTCAACTGCGTCAACCCCGGTACGGCGGACACCCCTTGGGTCGGCCGCCTCCTCGACTCGGCCGCCGACCCGGCCGCCGAACGCGCCGCCCTGGCCGCCCGCCAGCCCTCCGGCCGGCTCGTCTCGGCGGCCGAAGTCGCGGGCGCCATCGCCTACTTGGCGAGCCCGCTGTCCGGCGCCACCACCGGCACCTCGCTCGCCGTGGACGGCGGCATGCAGGGCCTGCGGCTGAGGCCGGTGGGCCAGTGAGCACCCTCGGCAGCAGCGGGGTCGAGGTGGGCGGGCTCGGTCTCGGCGCCGCCCCGCTGGGCAACCTGTTCACCGAGGTCGACGACGAGCAGGCGTACCAAGCCGTCAACACCGCCTGGCAGCAGGGCATCCGCTACTTCGACACCGCACCCCACTACGGCATCGGCCTGTCCGAGCGGCGCCTCGGCTCCGCGCTGCGCGACCGTCCGCGCGCTCAGTACGCGATCTCCACCAAGGTCGGCCGCCGCCTCGAACCAGTGCAGAAGGTGACCGGCGACGACCTCGCCGACGGCTTCGCCGTGCCCGCAACCAGCCGCCGCGTCTGGGACTTCACCGCCGACGGGATCCGCCGCACCCTGGACGCCAGCCTGGAACGGCTCGGCCTCGACCGCGTCGACGTCGTCTACCTCCACGACCCCGACGACCACGCCGAACAGGCCTTCCGCGAGGGCTATCCCGCCCTGGAGAAACTCCGCGCAGAAGGTGTCGTCGGCGCCATCGGCGCGGGTATGAACCAGGCCGGGATGCTCACCCGCTTCATCCAGGACACGGACGTCGACGTGGTGCTGTGCGCCGGGCGGTACACCCTGCTCGACCAGAGCGCCCTCGCCGAACTGCTCCCGTCCGCCCTCGCGCGCGGCAAGTCGGTCGTCATCGGCGGCGCCTTCAACTCCGGCCTGCTGGCGGACCCGAAGCCCGACGCGACCTACAACTACGCCCAGGTACCGGCCGAGGTGCTGGACCGGGCGCTGCGCATGAAGGAGGCGGCCGAGCGGCACGGCACGACCCTGCGCGCCGCCGCCCTGGCGTTCTGTGCCGCGCATCCGGCCGTGGCGAGCGTCCTGGTCGGCGCCCGCTCGGAGGCCGAAGTCCGCGATTGCGCCGAGCAGTTCGCGGCCGAGGTGCCGGGCGCGTTCTGGCAGGAGCTGCGGGACACGGGGCTGTTGTCCGCCGACGCTCCCGTACCGAGCGAGGAGCCGAGTTGAGAGTGGCCCTCCACACCAAGGTGCGCGCCGATCGCGTCGACGCGTACGAGAGTGCCCACCGCGAGGTCCCCGAGGAACTCACCGCCGCGATCCGGGCCGCCGGTGCCACCTCCTGGACGATCTGGCGCAGCGGCACCGACCTCTTCCACGTCCTGGAGTGCGCCGACTACGCCCGCCTGCTGGCCGAGTTGGAACAGCTCCCGGTGAACATCGCCTGGCAGGCCCGCATGGCGCAACTCCTGGACGTGGTGCACGACTACACGAGCGAGGGCGCCGACGCCGGCCTGCCCGTCGTATGGGAGCTGCTATGACCGTCGACGCCCACCACCACGTCTGGGACCTCTCCGTCCGCGACCAGGACTGGATCACCGGCCCCGAACTCCAGCCGATCCGCCGCGACTTCACCGTCACCGACCTCGAACCCGAGGCACGCGCGGCCGGCGTCGACCGGACCGTCCTCGTCCAGACCATCACCGTCGCCGAGGAGACCCCGGAGTTCCTCGCCCTCGCCGACACGCACGACCTGATCGCCGGAGTCGTCGGCTGGACCGACCTCACCCGCCCCGACATCGCCGACGAACTGGCCCGGCTGCGCGAACTCCCCGGCGGCCACTACCTGAAGGGCATCCGCCACCAGGTACAGGGCGAACCCGACCCGAACTGGCTGCTGCGCCCCGACGTACGCCGTGGCCTCGCGGCCGTGGCCGACGCGGGGCTCGTCTACGACCTCCTCGTGCTGCCCCACCAGTTCCCGGCCAGTGTCCAGGCAGCCGCGTCCCTGCCTCAACTCACCTTCGTCCTCGACCATTTGGGCAAGCCGCCCATCGCCTCGGGCCGACTGGAGCCGTGGGAGGCCGCCCTGCGCTCCCTCGCCGCACTCCCCAACATCCACTGCAAACTCTCCGGCCTGGTCACGGAGGCCGACTGGAAGAACTGGAGCACCCGGGACCTGCGCCCCTGCACGGACGTGGCGCTCGACGCCTTCGGCCCTGACCGGCTGATGTTCGGCACCGACTGGCCGGTGTGCACCCTGGCGGCGAGCTACGGCGAAGTCGCCGCCGCGACAGGCGAGTTGACCGACGGTCTCAGCGCGGCTGAACGCGCCGAGGTCTTCGAGGGCACGGCGACTCGCGTCTACGGCCTCTGAACCACTCTCGCCAGCCTGGTCGGCGGGAAGTACTCCCGCACGAACGTCCGCTCCCAGCAGGCGCCCGTCTCCCGCAACTCCCGCCAGCTCGTGTAGCGGTAGCGGAAGAGACGGGCCCGGACGTAACGCGGGGGCGCCTGCGGCGGGAACGGCGAGCGGCGCAGCAGTCGTAGCGTGTCCCGGTCGTTCTCCAGCAGCCGTTCCACCAGGGCACCGAACCACGGCTCGGCGTAGCCGGGGGAGAGCGCCGCGAACCACATCATCCAGTCCAGCCGCAGGTGGTACGGCGCGAACTGGCGCGGCCAGTGGCGCGGTTGGCCCGGCTTGCCCCTGAACTCGTACTCCCGCCAGTCGGAGTCCTCGCGCGGGACGGTATCCGTCGTACCCTCGACCACCACCTCGTAGCGGACGCGGCCGACGTTGCCGAACGCGCCGTAGGTGTTGACCAGATGGAGCGGGTCGAAGGAACGGTTCATGATCTGGCGGCGGGAGAGCATGTTGCGGACCGGGCGGTGGCTGAGCCGGAGCAGCAGGGCGGCGACGGCCAGGACCACCACCTCGTACCAGACGGGCGGTGGGCCGGGGGCGGGCGACGGTGCTGTGCGGGGGAGTCGGAGCGCCGAGAGAGCCAGCGCGATGGTGATCCAGTTGAGCCAGGCGAAGTTGCCGGACAGGACCAGCCACAGCTGAGTGGCGATCATCAGGGACGCGGCGGCCGTCGCGACCGGCTGCGGGGTGAACAGCAGGACGGGCACGACGAGTTGGGTGAGGTGGTTGGCCGCGACCTCGATCCGGTGCAGCGGGCGCGGGAGACGGTGGAAGAACCAGCTCAGCGGGCCCGGCATCGGCTGTGTCTCGTGGTGGAAGTCCAGACAGGTCAGCTTCCGCCAGCAGGCGTCGCCGCGCAGCTTGATCAGGCCCGCGCCAAACTCGACCCGGAACAGGATCCAGCGCAGCAGGAACAGCACCACGATCGGTGGCGCCACCTCGTCGTTGCCGAGGAGGACGGCCAGGAAGCCGACCTCCAGCAGCAGCGACTCCCAGCCGAACGCGTACCAGGTCTGCCCGACGTTGACGATCGACAGATACAGCGCCCAGGGCAGGAGCCACAGCAACATCCCGCCCCAGAGGGGGAGTCGGGAGTCGAGCCCGGCGGCCAGCGCCACCGACACCGCGCAGCCCGTCCACGCGCAGAGCGCGAAGAAGCGGTCGGAGTAGTGGAGTTGGAAGAGGCTCGGGGCCCGCCCGAACGGCATCCGGCGGACGAACCGGGGGACCGGCAGCATGCCCCGCTCACCGATCAGCGCACGGAACTGCAGCGCCGCCGTGAGGAACGCGACCAGATAGACACCGGCCAGGGCCCGCTGGAAGACCAGCCGGCTCAGCCAGTAGTCGGGTGCGGTGAACCATCCCACGACCGTGCGCTCCTCCCTCCATCGTCACACCTCGACCGACCGTCACTCTGTGTCTTCCATGCCTCCGGTTGCGTAACCCATGCGGGTGAAGCAGACAATAGTGGCGAATCACCCGGCTTGAGGCGGGAGAACACGGTGCGCACATCGACCGGAACCATCGCCACGGCCTGCGCGCTCTCGGCGGCGCTCCTCGTCGCCGGCTGCGGCGGCGACGGCGCCCACGGCATGAAGTCGAGCGGCAGGGCCACGAAGTCGAGCGGCGAGATCTTCCTTCAGCCCGTCGCGGCGCAGGGCCCCGATCCTTTCACGGACTCCACGGCCACCGCGCCGAGTGCCAGGCCGAGGGTCACCCGAACGCCGCAGTCGGCGCCCACGGGGCCCGCGCCCGCGCTCCCGACGCCCACGCGGACCGCGTCCCCCGCGCACACGCTCGCCGTCTCCGGAGCCACGCCCGGCCTCTACGGCGGCACCGCGCGGACCGGCAGTTGCGATGTCGAGCGGCAGATCGCGTATCTCACCCGGGACCAGGCCAAGGCCGGTGCCTTCGCGCAGGCCGAGGGGATCTCCCGGAGCGCGATTCCCGGCTATCTGCGCGGGCTGACCTCGGTCGTGCTGCGCGCCGACACCCAGGTCACCAATCACGGCTTCCGTGATGCCCAGGTGACCGGTTTCCAGTCGGTCCTCCAGGCCGGTACCGCCGTCCTCGTCGACAGCCGGGGCGTGCCCCGGGTGCGCTGCGCCTGCGGCAACCCGCTCAAGGTGGGTGTGGCGGGCGGGAACTCCGGCAGCAGCGGACGGGGCTGGTCCGGGTACCGGCCCGCCGAAGTCGTCGTAGTGACACCGGCTCCGCAGGTGATCACCAACATCACGATCGTCAACGTCGTCGACAACACCTGGATCGAACGGCCCCTCGGCCATCGAGGGCCCCACCACGACCACGTCGTACGGCCGCCGGTCCATGTGCCGCCGACACGGCCCGGCACCACGCAGGCTCCGCACGGGAGCACGTCTCCGGGTCCGCACGACAGCACCTCTCCGCGCCCGCACGGCAGCCATTCCAGCGCCCCGACCGGAGGAACGGGTACCCCGTCCGGCGGGACGAGCATCTCGTCGAGCCCTTCGTCGAGCGCCTCGCCGGGCAGGCCGCCGGACTCTTCGCCGAGCGCCGCTCCGAGCGCGTCCCTGAGCGCCTCCCCGAGCGTCTCGCCGAGCGAGGAGAGCGCGTCCCCCAGTGACGGCCGTAGCACCGCCCCGGACGACCTCACCACCCCCTGCGCGACCCCGACCGTCACGGTCTCCCCGGGTGCGGCCGGCGGAACGGCGGCCCGGATACCTGCCCCAGGTGCCGTGGGCTGCCCCACCGCCACCGTCACTGCCGCCCCCAGGACGAGCGCGCCCCAGCCCTCCCAGGACCAGGGGTCCCCGGACGAGATCGGCCCGACGGCCGTCCCGGAGACCCCCGGCCTGCCTGACGTCGGCTGACGGTGCCCGCAGAGGCCGCAGCGGAGATGCGGCCATAGGCCTCGGACAAGTCGAATAATCGGGCAAATCCTGGCAAGGTGGGCCGCATGGTTGATCGGGGAGCGAGCGCCCTGTCACTCCCGGACGACTGGCCCGCCCACCCGGACCCGATCCTGGCGCTCAACCGCATGGGCAGCTTCGACTGGGACCTGGACAACGGCATGTTCCACATGGACGCCCAGGCCCACGAGGTCTTCGACCTGCGCCCCGACGAATACGACGGACGCCCCGAGACCCTGGCGATCCGGGTACCGCTGCCCGAGGGCTACCGGCTCGACGGTCTCGTCTCCCAGGCGATGAAGGACGGCAGCGAGAACTACGGCGCCTACTTCCGGATGCGGCTGCGCGACGGCACCCTGCGCTGGACCCACACCCAGGGCTACATCCGGCGCGACGAGACGGGCCGCCCGCGCCGGATCATCGGCATCGTGCGGGACGCCACCGAGGAACTCGCCGAGAGCGCGGCCCGCCGCGAACAGGCCGCCCTGGACGCGGCCCGGCGCGACCAGACCAACGTCGTCCAGCTCACCACCGCCGCGCTCGCCCACGCCCGGACCGTGCAGGACGTCATCGACGTCCTCCAGGACACCCACGGTCTCGTCCACCTCGGCGCGACCAGACTGGTCATGGGGCTGGTGGAGGCCGGCCGGATCCGCCTGGTCGCCGAGGGCAGCGTCGTACCCGGCAAGGAGGTCCTCCGGATCGACGACCCGTACCCGATGACGGAAGTCGTACGGACGCTCAGCCCGGCGTTCATCGAGTCGCCCGAGGAGTTCGCCGAGCGGTACCCGCTGCTGTGGCAGCACATCGCCGGACTGCACATCACCGCGGGCGCCTATCTGCCGCTGATCGCCCAGGCTCGGCCGATCGGCACGATGGGGCTGCTCTACAGCGACCGGCGCGGTTTCTCGGCGGAGGAGCGCAACGTGCTGGTCGCGCTGGGCAGCAGCATCGCGCAGAGCCTCCAGCGCGCGATGTTCTACGAGCAGGAGAAGGACCTCGCCCAGGGCCTCCAGCAGGCGATGCTGCCGCGGGCCATCCCGAGCGTGCCGGGCGCCGACGTCGCGGTCCGCTACCGGTCCGCGAAGCTCGGGCGGGACATCGGCGGTGACTGGTACGACCTGATCCCGCTGCCCGGTGGCCGGGTCGGCGCGGTCATCGGCGACGTCCAGGGCCACGACACGCACGCCGCCGCCGTCATGGGCCAGCTGCGGATCGTGTTGAAGGCGTACGCGGCCGAGGGACACACCCCGGCCACGGTCATGGCCCGTGCCTCCGTCTTCCTGCACGAACTCGACACCGACCGCTTCGCCACCTGCCTCTACGCCGAGGCCGACCTGTCCACCGGAGTGGTCCAGGTGGTCCGGGCCGGTCATATCGACCCGCTGGTGCGGCAGTTGGACGGGACCTGCCGTCGGATGTCCGTCACGGGCGGGCTGCCGCTCGGTCTGTCCGCCGAGTTCGGGCGGCTCGAATACCCCGTCTCCACCGTCGAACTCGACCCCGGCCAGACCCTGCTGCTGTGCACCGACGGCCTCGTCGAACAGCCCGGGGCCGACCTCGACGACGGCATGCAGACCCTCGTCGCGCTCATCGCCTCCGGCCCCGACGACGTACGCGACCTCGCCGATCTGCTCATCGACGTGGCCGAGGAACGCGGCGGCGAGGACGACGTGGCGCTGCTCCTGCTGCGCCGCCGCGGCCTCGACGCCCCGCGCTCCGGCGGCCGGCTCCAGCAGCATGTGGCGCCCGGCGACTCCGAGGCGCTCACCGAGGCCCGGCACATGATCCGGTCCGCCGTCCGGGCCTGGGGCGGGCGTGAGCGCGCCGACGAGGTCGAACTCGTCGCCGACGAACTGATCACCAACGCCCTGATGCACACCGAGGGCTCCGCGATCGTCACCCTCAGGGTGCTCACCGGCCCCGACCGCCGGCTGCGCGTCGAGGTCGAGGACTCCTCCAGCGCCCTCCCGCGCCGCCGCGAGGCCGGCGAGGACGGCGTATCCGGGCGCGGTCTCCTACTCGTCGACCTGCTCACGGACGTGTGGGGCGTGGAGGCGCGCGGCAGCGGCAAGTGCGTGTGGTGCGAGTTCGTGGTGCCCGACCGGAGCTGACCCCACGCGCCGCTGATGGCACCCTGGACGTATGCCGGAACTTCCCGAGGTCGAAGCGCTGAAGGACTTCCTGACCGAACACCTCGTCGGCCACGAGATCGTACGGGTGCTACCCGTCGCCATCAGCGTCCTGAAGACGTACGACCCTCCGCCCACCGCGCTGGAGGGACACGAGGTGGTGGCCGTGCACCGGTACGGCAAGTTCCTGGACGTCGAGACGGACGGCGGCCCGCACTTGGTGACCCACCTCGCCCGGGCGGGCTGGCTGCACTGGAAGGACCGCCTCCCCGACGGCCCGCCCCGCCCCGGCAAGGGCCCGCTCGCGCTCCGCGTGGCCCTGGAGACCGGCGAGGGCTTCGACCTCACGGAGGCGGGCACCCAGAAGCGCCTCGCGGTGTACGTCGTGACCGACCCGCGGTCCGTCCCCGGCGTCGCCCGCCTCGGCCCCGACCCCCTGGCCGACGACTTCGACGAGCCGCGCTTCGCCGCACTCCTCAAGGACGAACGCCGTCAGCTCAAGGGCGCCCTGCGCGACCAGACCCTGATCGCCGGGGTGGGCAACGCGTACAGCGACGAGATCCTGCACGCGGCGAAGACGAGCCCCTTCAAACTGGCCGCGTCCCTGACCCCGGCCGAGACCCACACGCTCTACACGGCCCTGCGCACCACACTCCTGGACGCCGTCGAGCGCTCCCGAGGCGTCGCGGCGGGCCGCCTCAAGGCGGAGAAGAAGAGCGGCCTGCGCGTCCACGGCCGCACCGGCCAGCCCTGCCCGGTCTGCGGCGACACCATCCGCGAGGTCTCCTTCAGCGACTCGTCCCTCCAGTACTGCCCCACCTGCCAGACGGGCGGCAAGCCGCTTGCGGACCGGCGGATGTCGCGGTTGCTGAAGTAGCGGGGCGCTACTGCCAGAGGTCGGCTCCGTCACGCCCGCCGGGATCCGACGTCAACAGGTCCTCGCGCAGCCCCGGGAGCGCCTGCCCGCGTCGAGGGTGTCGAGCGTCGCGAACACCGCCTCGTACGCGACGGCCCGGACCAGGCGGACGAGGTCGTCCCTGTCCGCCCCGGCGGCCGACAGCCTCTGGGCGGCTGGGAGTTGATCCAGCGCGCGAGGGGTGCCCCACCCGTCGATCGCGTCGCGCCACAGGCCGCGCAGCAACACGGATCGGGTGGTCTGGGCCGGCTCGGTGTCGTCCATCGCCACAGGATGCCCTGCCGATCGGCTCACCAGGGCACGGGTGTCCCGTCCCAGGACAGGAACCGGCCCGTGGGCCCGTCGTCCGGCAGCAGGGCCAGGTCGACGGCGCCGCGTGCAGCTTCCGCCGGGTCTCCGTCGCTCGCTGCGGCCCGTTCGTTGAGGTCTGTCGCCCGCAGGCCCGGCGCGAGGGCGTTCACCTTGAAGCCGTCGGCCGCCAAGGACTGGGCGTAGAAGAGGGTGAGGGCGTTGAGGGCCGTTTTCGAGGAGCGGTAGGCGGCGCCCGCTCCGGCGTGGGCGGCGAACTCCCGGTCCGGGTCGGCGCTCCAGGCCAGGGAGCCGGTGCCGCTGGAGATGTTGACGATGCGGGGGTGGGAGGAGCGGCGGAGGGCCGGGAGGAACGCGTTGGTGACCGCGAGGACTCCGAAGACGTTCGTCTCGTAGGTGCGGCGGATGTCGTCGAGGTCGGCTTCGGGTGCGGGGCTCGCCCCGGCCATGATGCCCGCGTTGTTGACCAGGACGTCCAGGGCGGTGACCTCTCGTGCCGCCGTCGCGATGCTGTCGGCGTCCGTGACGTCTAGGACCAACAGGCGGGCGCCGGGGCCCAGTTCATCGACCGCCCGGTGTCCCCGGTCCGCGTCGCGCGAGCCGACGTACACGGTGAAGCCCTCGGCTACGAGCAGGCGGGCGATCTCCTTGCCGATGCCCTTGTTGGCGCCGGTGACCAGTGCTGTGGAATCGTTCATGGGGACGACGATTCCGTGTCCGGCGCCGTCGAACCAGGGACTACCGGTCCCTGGCGGCCGGAGGGAGGCACCGTGACCGACAGACGGGAACTGGCCCGGTTTCTGCGCGGGCGGCGGGAGCGGCTGGTGCCGGCCGACGTGGGGCTGCCGGGGGAGCCGTCCCGGCGGACCTCCGGACTGCGCCGGGAAGAGGTCGCCGAGTTGGCCCACATGTCCGTCGACTACTACGCCCGCCTCGAACAGGCCCGCGGCCCCCGGCCTTCGCCCCGGGTCCTGGACGCGCTCACCGGAGTGTTCCGGCTCACCGCGGCCGAACGGAGCCATCTGTTCCGGCTGGCGGGCACCCAGGTGACGCCGCTCGCCGCGCCAGTACGGACCGTCCGTCCGCATGTCGCGGCCCTGCTGGAGCGCATCCCGGACACGGCGGCCATCGTCACCGACGCCACCTACGACGTCATCGCCTGGAACCCGCTCGCGGACGCCGTACTCGGCGGGGATCTCCGCACGCGGCCGAACTTCGCGCGCCGCCGCTTCCTGGGCCGGCCCCTGGAGAGTTCGAGTGCCGAGGAGTCCGCGCACATCGTGGTCTCCCGGCTGCGCCGCGCCGCCGACCGCTATCCGTACGACCCGGACCTCGCCCGCCTGCTGGCCGAACTGCGCGCCGGCAGCGAGGAGTTCACGCAGATCTGGGACACCGACCCGGTACACGCCCCGGGGCACCGCGCCAAGACCCTCACCCATCCGAGGGTGGGCCCGCTGCGGGTGAACTGCGATGTGCTCACGGTCCCGCACGACGACCAGGAGGTCGTCTTCCTCACCGCGGACCCGGGCACCCCGTCCGCGCGAGCCCTGCGGCAACTGGCCGCCGCAGGGCGGGACTTCAGTGCGAGGTGAGCCGCACCAGCTGCCGGCCGTCGGCCGTCCGCACGTCGTAGTGGTCGATCTCGTCGGGGTGCATCGCCGCGCCACCCTGCATCGTGATCATCGTCGCGTCGTGCGCGGGAACGTTCCAACTGGTCACGACCTGCTCGGAACCGTCCTTGCCGACGACCACGAGACGACAGGAGCGGGGGCCCGCGCCGTCCTTGATCTTGAGGGACACATCACTGCCGTAGTTCTCGTTCGCGGCCGTGACCTGTGCCCACACGCCCGACTTGGCGTCGGTCGCGGTGAGTTGCACCGCCCCGTCGCCGCCCCCGGCGAGCGTCGCCACCGCGGGGCCGCCCACGGCCAGTACCACCGAGGCGGCCACGGCGTAGAGAAAACGCCGCCGTCCGGCCCGTTGACGGGCGGACACCTCGCCGAGCAACCGGTCGAGCAGCCGGGGCCCGGGTTGCGCCATGGGGTGCACGTAGCGCGGCGTCGCACGCCGGTACAGCATCAACTGCCGTGAGGCGGGACCGAATTCGGTCACATGCGCCGCGCAGCTGGTGCACTCCATGAGGTGATCCTCGAAGCGGAAGGCCTCCGCCTCGTCCAGCACGCCGAGCGCGTACGCGCCGACGTCGCGATGCCTTTCCAGGGACCTCATGACGAATCCTCGTGCCGTTAGGTGCGGGTGGGGTTACTCCTTGCTCCCATCGGTACGCACCAGCCCGTCGAATCACTCAAGGCGCACACAGAATCGCCATCACGAATTCGTAGCGGTCGAACCCGTGGATTGGTCCCTGTTTCAAAAAAGATGGATGGCGAGATGGCCGAGCGGCAGACCCAGCTGCCAGGCGGGCGTCCAGACCTTCGGCCCGTCGTCCTCACCGGTCACCGGACCGCCTCCCGGCACCGCGTCCAGATCGGGCGCGAGCAGCTCGGTCTCCTCCAGCCAGCGCCAGGCGTTCTCCGCCAGCGCGAGGTCCGGTGCGTCGACGCCGGCCTCGACCGCCTCCGCCGTCAACTTGGACATACGTTCACCGACCCAGTCCTGCCACGGCTGGTCGTACGCCGTGAGCGAAAGCCAGGTCTCAAGTTGGGTGACCACTCTGATACCGGACAATTCACCGTCCGTGTCGGAGAGGAAGATGGTCAGCGCCAGCGCGTCCCGTCCCGCACGGAACTCGAAGGACGTCGGCGGCATCAGGTCGCCGGTCCGCAGCAGTTCGTCGGCGATGTACTCGGCGTACAACCACGCCATGGGGACGGTGAGTTCACCGCCACCGGTGCCGTCCGTGCTCTCTTGACCTCTGTGCAGCATCCCTTCCTGCCTTCCTCCGGTGCGTGCGCGTCGCCCGGCCCGGGGCTCCGTCAGGAACCCCCGGGCCCCCCAGTCCGGAACACGGATGAGGACAGCCGATTACTCAACCAGGGTCCTGAGCAAGGCGCTTTACGGAGGTTTGACTAAGGAGTTGGTTTCACCGCAGGTCGGCCGCATAGCCGGGAAGCACCCGGCGCAGGGCGCGGAGCGCGTAATAGGCACGGGACTTCACCGTACCGGGCGGAATCCCGAGGGCCGCCGCGGCCTCCGCCACACTCGCCCCCTGGAAGTACACGAGCACCAGGACTTCGCGGTGCTCCGGAGTGAGAGTCTTCACAGCTTCCCGCACATCGAGCGTCGCCGCCGACCGTTCCGCGTGATCGGCGCAGACCCGCGCGTTCTCCAGGACCGCGTCCCCGACCTCGGGCGGTCGCGCCTGCCGGGCCCGCCGCGCGTCGATGGCGAGCCGCCGGCCCACCGTCAGCAGCCAGGGCCGTACGGAATCGAAGTCGTCGGCGCGCAGGGCCTCGGGGTGCTGCCAGGCCCGTACCAGGGTCTCCTGGACGAGGTCCTCGGCGCGCTGGCGGTCGCCGTCGCAGAGCCGGAGCAGCAGCGCGAAGAGCGGCCTGCCGTGCTCGCGCTGCAGTGCGGCGAGCTCGTGCTCGGCGGTCGTTCCGTTGGTGAGCGTGGGTCCGGCCGTCATGGCCGTATGGCATCGCAGGGGGCCGTCCGGGGACAGAGGGCGCACAAGGGGCGTGCGGCGGACGGTCGATCGCGTCGGCGAACGGTGCGACGAACGGTCCGCGCCCCCGGGGATCCCCCACACGCGCACACCGGACGGGTCATCAGGGGCCGGAAGCCGTTTGCGGGGGCGCCGAGGTTCATACCTATCGGTGGGTAAATATGACCACAGTGGGGTGAATTGATGATCGCACGCAGACGACAGGTGGCCGTCGCCCTGGCGGGGGTTCTCGCCGCGGCCGCCGCCTGCCAGGCCCAGCACCACGACCCGAAGGCCGCCGGCCGCCCGGCTCCCCCCGCCGCCCGCGGCTTCACCCTCGTCGCCGCCGGCGGCATCCTCCCGCACAGCGCCGTCCTCGACCGCGCCCGCTTCGACGCGGGCGGCACCGGCTACGACTTCGCGCCGATGCTCTCCGGCGTCCAACCCCTCGTCTCCCGGGCCGACCTGGCGCTGTGTCACATCGAGACGCCCTACGGCGACCGCACCGGCTCCCCGTTCTTCGACTCCCCGCCCGAGGAGGCCCGGGCCCTCGCCGCGACCGGCTACGACAGCTGCTCCACCGCCTCCGACCACAGCCTGGACGACGGCCCGTTCGGCGTCCAGCACACCCTCGACACCCTCGACGGCGCCGGCGTACGGCACGCGGGAACGGCGCGCGGGGACGCCGAGGCGCGCACGGTCACGCTGCTGCGCGCCGGTCCGGCGAAGGTCGCCCACCTCGCCTACACCACCAACACGAACGGCGTCCCGCTCCCGGCCGGCGAGCCCTGGTCCGTCAACCTCCTCGACCCCGCCCGCATCCTCGCCGACGCCCGCGAGGCCCGGCGCGCGGGCGCCGACGTGGTCGTCGTCTCGCTGCGCTGGGGCACGCCGGGCCAGGACACGCCCGACCCGCAACAGGTCGCGCTGGCCGGGGAGCTCACCGCCGCCCGTACCGACGGCCGCCCCGACATCGACCTGATCCTCGGCACCCACGCCCGCACCCCGCAGGCGTACGAGAAGGTCAACGGCACCTGGGTGGTCTACGGGCTCGGAGACCAGGTCACCGGCGAGATGTACGACAACGCGGGCACCCAGAACCCCGGCGGCAACACGAGCACCCTCGCCCGCTTCACCTTCGTGCCGCCCGTCCGGCCGGGCGCGCGGTGGGAAGTGGCCAAGGCGGAGTTCGTCCCAGAACTCTTCGACGTCGACGCGGGCCGGGTCGTCGACGTCGACCGGGCGATCGGCCAGGGCGCCGAGCTGACCGCCGACCGCGACCGCATTCGCGAACTGGTGCTGAGCCGGGGCGCGGCGAAGGACGGGCTGGTGATGGGGAAGTAGCTCGTGATGGGGAAGTGACGGACGGTCAGTCCACGTCCACATCGACGTGGTCGAAGGTCCTGAGGATCTCGGTGAGCACCCGCACGCACGCGCTGACCTCGGCGTCGGTCAGATCGCCGCCGACCTGGCGGTTCAGGGAGTGCTCGCGGCCGAGGACGGATGTGATGACCGACCGGCCCTCCTCGGTGAGCCGGATCAGGGAGGACCGCTGGTGTGCGGGGTTGGGCGTCACCTCCACCCAGCCGTGGTCCGCGGCCTCGTTGGTCATGCGCTGCACGAACTGCCTGCTCAGGGCCAGGGTCCGGCCCATCTGAGGCACCGTCATGGGCCCGTGCTGCCGCAGCAGATCGAGTACGGCGCGCACACCGACGGAGACCCCCTCGACCGGTTCGCCCTGCTCGACCTTGCGCAGGGCGCGCCGGTAGAGCGGGCCCACCAGGTCGAAGACCTCGGTGAGGCGGTGGCCGAGTTCGTCGGGGGAGAGGGGAGCGGAGTCGTTCACGGCCCCATCATGACACCTGGGTTGCCAACCCTCCTCAAGGATGACACCTTGGTTGTCATGACAGCTGCTTCGGAACGTGCTTCGAACCTGAGCTTCTTCGCATCTGCCGACGGGGACCTGGCCTACCTCGACGTGGGCACCGGCGACCCGGTCGTCCTCCTCCACTCCGGCTTCGCCGACCACCGCGTCTTCGACGACCAGATACCGGTCCTCGCCCGCGAATTCCGCGTCATCGCCCCGGACATCCGCGGCCACGGCTTCTCGGCCAACGCGAGCAGACCGTTCCGCTGGGCCGACGACCTCGCGGGACTCCTGCACCACCTCGACCTGGGGCCCGCCGTCCTGGTCGGCCTGTGCATGGGCGCGGCAGTAGCCACCGACACCGCGCTGGAACACCCCGAACTGGTCCGGGCGATCGTCGTCTCCGGCGCCGGCACCAGCGCGTTCGAGTACACCGACCCCCAACTGCTCGAACGGCAGGCCCGGGTCGGGCAGTTGCTCGCCGCGGGTGACTTCACGGGCTGGCTCGACCACTTCGCCGAAGGCGTGGCGGGTCCGCACCGCGAGGTGGCCGAGGTCGAGCCGTCCGTCGTCCAACGCCTGCGCGAACTGACCACGCATACGCTCGCCAAGCACACACCGGGCGAGCGCGACTGGTACGTCCCACTGGGCGACCCTTGGCCCCGCGTTCCGAAACTCGACGTCCCGGTCCTGGCGATCAACGGCGCCCTCGACTGGCCCGACAGCCTCGCCATGGCGAACCGCTTCACCGGCACGGTCCAAAACGGCCGCTCGACCACGATCGAGGGCGCCGCCCACTACCCGAACATGGAGAAGCCCGAGGAGTTCAACGCGATCCTCATGGACTTCCTGCACTTCCTCTGACGGTGCCCTACGGCACGACCGTCACCGGCCACCGCCCCGCCTTCACCAACCGCACCGCGACCGAACCGACGATGCGGTGGCCGGCCTGTTCGGAGGCGCCGACGACGACCGCGTCGGCCTTCAGCTGGTCGGCGGCCTTCACCAGGCCGCCGTAGGGGTCGCCGCGGAACGTGTGGAACTCCCAGCGGATGTCGAATATCCCCTTCACCCGCTCGGTCTCGTGCCGGATCTGGGCGACCAGGTCCTCGGCGATCTCGTCGGTCGTCTCCGCGACCGGTGCCCCCATGGCCGCGCCCGCCGCCAGCACCGGCTGCACGTACACGATGGCGAGCAGCGCGTGCTGCCGCCGGGCCAGGCCCGCGGCATAGGCCGCGGCCCGCAGCGAGGACTCGGAGCCGTCCACCCCGGCCACGATGACCTTCGGCCCGTCCGTGCCCCGCTCGAACTGAGTTGGCTGCTGTTCCGTCACGGCTGCGAGGTTATCGGAACCCGCAGGTCCCGAACCCTCCCGGGAGTTCTCGACGGGCGCGCGGCCCGCCCTGTTCCTACAGTCGGAAGCATGACCGCCACCGTCGAGGGTGCCAGGGCCAAGGACACCACGGGCCCGATACGACCGCCCGGACACGGCTTCCTCAGCAGGGTGCCGGAGGGCTTCGCGACCTTCTTCGGCGCCCTCGGCCTGCTGTGCCTGCTGCTGGCCTTCTCCGAGACGCTGCGCCGCCTGCTGCGCCCGGTCGTCCGCTTCCTCGACCTGCTGATCGTCCCCGTCAGCGCCAACCTCGCCTACGCGGTCTTCCTGTTCCTGCTGGCCGCCGCGACCGCCGCCCGCAAGAAGATCGCCTGGTGGCTGGTGGTCGTCTATCTCGCCCTGCTGGTCCTCACGGACGCCCTCGGCGTAGCGCTGGGTCTGTACGCCGCGTCCCTCCCGTCCCTCGTCGTGTGCGGACTGCTGCTGATCCTGCTGATCGTGGCCCGCAAGCAGTTCTACGCCGCCTCGCGCCGGGCCGCCGTCCGCCGGGCCCTCGCCGTCCTGTTCGCGGGGCTCGCCGTGGCGATCCTCGCCGGCTGGGGGCTGATCTCCCTCTTCCCCGGCACCCTGCCCGAAAGCCAGCACCTGGCCCTGGCGGCAAACCGCGTCTGCGGCGGTCTGGTCTCCGCCCGCTCCTTCCACGGCCGTCCGCCCCGAGCCGTGTCCTTCCTCCTCGGCCTCTTCGGCGCGCTCGCCCTCCTCAACGCGGCCACCGTCCTCTTCCGCTCCCAGCGCCTCGAAGCGGCCCTGCACGGCGACGAGGAGGACCGCATCCGCGCCCTCCTGAAGGCCTACGGCGGCCAGGACTCCCTCGGCTACTTCGCCACCCGGCGCGACAAGGCCGTCGTGTTCTCACCGAGCGGCAAGGCAGCCGTCACCTACCGCGTCGAGGCCGGCGTCTGCCTCGCCAGCGGCGACCCGGTCGGCGACCGCGAGGCCTGGCCGCACGCCATCGCCGCCTGGCTCGACCTGGCCCGCCGCCACGCCTGGGCCCCCGCCGTGATGGGCGCCTCCGAGGACGGCGCGAGGGCCTTCGCCCGCGCCGGGCTCGGCGCCCTCCAACTCGGCGACGAGGCGATCCTCCACGTCGCCGACTTCGACCTCGCGGGACGCGACATGCGCGTCACCCGCCAGGCCGTCGGCCGTGTCCGGCGCGCCGGTGCCACCTGCCGCATCCGCCGCCACGCCACCCTCACCGACACGGAGATGGAGGAGGTCGTCGACCGCGCCGACGCCTGGCGCGACACCGAGACCGAACGCGGCTTCTCCATGGCCCTGGACCGCCTCGGCGACCCGGCCGACGGCGACTGCCTCCTCGTCGAAGCACTCGACGAGGACGGCAAGTTGCTCGCCCTGCTCTCCCTCGTCCCCTGGGGCACCGACGGCGTCTCCCTCGACCTGATGCGCCGCGACCGCACCGCGCCCAACGGCGTCATGGAGTTCATGGTCGCCGAACTCTGCGCCGCCGCACCGAAGTTGGGCGTCCACCGGATCTCCCTCAACTTCGCCGTGTTCCGCTCGGCCTTCGAGGAGGGCGCCCGCATCGGAGCCGGACCGGTGCTCCGCCTGTGGCGCCGCCTCCTGCTGTTCTTCTCCAAGTGGTGGCAACTGGAGGCCCTTTACCGCTCCAACGCCAAGTACCACCCCGAGTGGTACCCCCGCTTCATCTGCTACGGCGAGACCGCCTCGCTGGCCCGGATCAGCCTCGCCTCCGGTATCGCCGAGGGCTTCGTCTCCGTACCGTCGCTGCGCCAACTCTGGGGAAAGGGGCACCCGAAGAGCGGACAGCGGCCCGCGACCACCGCGGGGCTGCCGCCCCTGTCGGCACTCGGCCCCGACGGAGGGGACGAGGCCGGGACCGACGGCCCGGACAGCGGCCTGCCCGAACAGGTACGCGTCCGGCACCGCACCCTCGACCGCCTCGTCGCCACCGGCACCGACCCCTACCCGGTCGGCGTCCCGCAGCGCACCCACACCCTCGCCGAGATCCGCGCGGGGGACCAAGTCACCGTCGCCGGGCGGGTGATGAGGGTGCGCGACCTCGGCGGCATCGTCTTCCTCACCCTGCGCGACTGGTCCGGCGACCACCAACTCGCCCTCACCCGCGCCGAGTCGGGCCCCGCCCTCGACCGCTTCACCGCCGACACCGACATCGGCGACCACATCACCGCCACCGGCCGCGCGGGCACCAGCGACAAGGGCGAGCCCACCGTCTTCGTCACCTCCTGGCAGCTCACCGGCAAGTGCCTGCGCCCGCTGCCCGACAAACGCCGGGGCCTGACCGATCCCGAGGCCAAGGTCCGCATGCGCTACCTCGACCTGGTCGCCAGCCCCGCGGCCCGCGACGTGGTCCGCGCCCGCTCCACCGCCGTACAGGCCCTGCGCCAGGGCCTGTTGGAGCGCGGCTACCTGGAGGTGGAGACCCCGATGCTCCAGCAGATCCACGGCGGCGCCAACGCCCGCCCCTTCACCACCCACATCAACGCCTACGACCTGGATCTGTATCTGCGGATCGCCCCGGAGCTGTACCTCAAGCGCCTCTGCGTCGGCGGCCTGGAGAAGGTCTTCGAGATGGGCCGGACCTTCCGCAACGAGGGCGTCTCCTACAAGCACAACCCCGAGTTCACGATGCTGGAGGCCTACCAGGCGTACGCCGACTACGACGTGATGCTCGACCTCGCCCGTGAACTCGTCCAGGGCGCCGCGACCGCCGTCTTCGGCTCGCCCGTCGCGCGCAAGGACGGCGAGGAGTACGACATCTCGGGGCGGTGGCCGGTCAAGACCGTCCACGGCGCGATCTCCGAGGCCCTCGGCGAGGAGATCGACGCCGACACGGAGCCGGCCCGTCTGCATCTGCTGTGCGACCGTGCGGGCGTGCCGTACGGCGCCGACGACAGCCGCGGGGACGTCGTACTGGAGATGTACGAGCGGCTGGTGGAGGAGCCGACCCGGCTGCCGACCTTCTACAAGGACTTCCCGACCGACGTCTCCCCGCTCACCCGTCGGCACCGCACCGACCCACGGCTCGCCGAACGCTGGGACCTGGTCGCCTTCGGCACCGAACTCGGCACCGCCTACTCCGAGCTGACCGACCCCGTCGAACAGCGCCGCCGCCTCACCGCCCAGTCGCTGCTGGCCGCCGGGGGAGACCCCGAGGCGATGGAGCTCGACGAGGACTTCCTCGACGCCCTCGAATACGCGATGCCGCCCACCGGGGGCCTCGGCATCGGCGTGGACCGACTGGTCATGTTCCTCACGGGTCTGACGATCCGTGAGACGCTGCCGTTCCCCCTCGTCCGGCGCCGCTGAGCGTCCGAACGCTGGGCCGGGCGGGTGTTTTCCTGCCGCCGCTCCGGTGTCGACGTGGGGCGGCGGTCCCCAGCCGGGCGACTGATGAGTCATGAAGAAGGATCAGTCGCTCACGCGCCGACGGGCCCTGCTCGCCGGCGCCGCCGCCGTCGGGGCGGCCGGCACCGCCGGTCTGCTGTACTCCGGACTCTCGGACGACGCCCCCGTCAAAGCCGCCGCCCCCGCCGCCGGGCCCCCACGGCGCCTCGCGCGCAAGCCCTCCTCCTACCGCCTCCAGCCCGTGGCCGGATACGGCGCACCCCACACCACCCTCGCCCACGTCCCGGTACGGCACGAACCGTTCCTGCGCATGTCCGGACGCGGCAACACCATGGTGCTCACCTTCGACGACGGACCCGACCCCCGCTACACCCCGCACATCCTGGACACCCTCGCCGAGTACGACGTCCGCGCCACGTTCTTCGTGTGCGGCGAGATGGCCGACTGGAACCGCGACATCCTGGCCCGGATGTCCGACGAGGGCCACGTCGTCGGCAACCACACCTGGTCGCACCCCCTCCTCACCAAGCTGACCCGGAGCCAGATCCGCTCCGAGATGGAACGCACCAGCGACGTCATCGAGGACGCCTACGGGGAACGGCCCCTGTGGTTCCGCGCCCCCTACGGCGCCTGGAACCGGGCCGCCTTCCAACTCGGCTCCGAGCTGGGCATGGAGCCCCTCGCGTGGACCGTCGACACCCTCGACTGGGACACCCCCGGCGTCCGCCACATCGTCAACGCGGTCGAGGACGGCGCCGCCCCCGGTGTCGTGGTGCTCTCGCACGACGCCGGGGGCGACCGTTCCCAGAGCGTGAAGGCGCTGCGTGAATATCTGCCGCACCTGCTCGACTCCGGCTATCACATGACTTTGCCGCGCCGCCGGACCACCTGACGGGTCGACGGGTCTTCGCCCGCCCGGCCGGGGAAACGCTCAGCGGACCTCGACCAGGCGGGCGAAGACGACGACGTTCCCGTCGTAGCCGTTCTGCTTGGAGAAACCGCCTCCGCAGGTGATGACGCGGAGTTCCGGAGTTCCCTTGGAGGCGTAGACGCGGTCGCCGGGGAAGTTGCTCTTCTCGAAGACCTCGATGCCGTAGATCTCGAATACGGCCGTCTTTCCGTCCTTGCGCTCGACCTCGACGCGATTTCCCTTCTTGAGGGCCCCGAGTCCGTAGAACACGGCGGGGCCCATTTTGTTGTCGACATGGCCGACGACGACCGCAGTGCCCTTCTCGCCGGGCGAGACGGCACCGGTGAACCAGCCCGCCAGGTTCGGGTCCTCCGGCGGCGGCGCGCCGACCCAGCCGTCCGCGTCCAGGCCCACCGGCATGACCGGGGCGTCGACGCGGATCGCGGGAATTCTGACCCGGTCGGCGACGGAGTACGGGAGCGGGGCCGGGGCCTTGCCGAAGGTGCCGACGCCGGTCCGGCTGTCGGCGGCAGCCGCCGAAGCCGGCTGCGGCGGACCCACATCGAACTCTCCCGAACCATTCCGAATGAGCGCGAGACCGGTCAGCAGAACAAGCGCTATCACTCCCCACGGGGCGCGCTTCTTCTGCCGCTCCTCCTCTTCGGCAAGCTCGGACAGCTCGGACGCAGACATTCGCCATCCCCTCTCGACGCGGCCGTCGCCACGTCAATCGCGCATACGAGAACGCTAAGTCCCGAATGCGGAACCGGCGACGGGGCAGGCGCGAACGGGTGGCCCGGTCATCCTTATGTGCGCCATATGAGGAAGAGGCGGCAGGAATTTTCTGACGGTCCGTGACCTGCGGCAATATCCGATTGTCCGGTTCTCCCTCGGCGTGTCCCCTCACCAGGACGGACCATTCCCGAAATGCGGGCGCGTGCAAGGCATCTGAGGGTGCGTCTGGGAGGCGTTTTCTCGCCGATCGACCGGGGACGGGTCCCGGGGCGCCTTCCGCGGAGGATGACATGCGTACAACTCGTGCCCTGGCTGCCGCCGGTGCCGCGGTTGCCGTCCTGGGGCTCGCCGCCCCGGCGGCCCTCGCGGACGGCATGGGGGAGAGCCCCAGCAACATCGTCGCCCTGCCCAGCGTGATCGCCCGCGGCGGCCAGCTGACCGTCACGGTCGACGGCTGCTTCACCGGCGCCACCGCCAACTCGCCCGGCTTCGAACGCCCCGCGAACCTGTCCTCGCTCGTCGGCGGGGCCGGCCAGACCGCCAGCGGAACGGCGCGGATCAGCCGGAACGCCGGTCCGGGCCCGTACAGCATCACCGTGCGCTGCCGGAACGGCTCCGTGCTGACCCGGGACTCCGCCTACACCGTCATCGGCGGTGTCCGCGGCGGTCTCGGCGGCAGCAGCAGCGCCGGGGCGACCCCGACCGACATGGCGATCGGCGGCGGCCTGGTCGCCGCGGCCGTCGTGGGCGGCGGGGTGTTCTGGATGCGCCGCCGCAGCGAGCGCCTCATCTGACCTCCTCCCCCTTCGGAGGTCGCGAGGCACGCAACAGGCCTTCGCCCCGGACCCTTTCGGGTTCCGGGGCGAAGGCCTGTGCGGGCGGTGGTGTGTCAGGCGCCGTCCTCCCCGGTACGGCGACGGGAGAAGTGGTACGCCGCCCCGACCGAGCCCGCGATGAGGGCCGCGCCGATGCCGAGCTCCTTGAGGTCGAAGCCGGCGATGCTGCCGCCCTCACCGGCCCGTACCCCCCGGGGCATCTGCTGCGCCGGCTGGAGCGGCTGGACGTTGTTGTTGGTGCGGCCGGTGGCGATGGTCAGACCCGTGGAGCCGCTCTCGCCGTTGCACGTGAACGTCACCTGGTACACCGCGCCCGGCCTGGCGTCCCAGTCGACCATCGCGGTCGCCGAGGACTGGCCCGGCGAGATCCTGACGGTGTCGAAGACCCCGGAGGAGACGGTGACCGAGCCCTTGCACCCGCCGCTGTCGCGGTCGACCTGCAAGGTCACCTGACCGCCCGCCGCGATCGTCGAGGGCAGGACGCTGAAGCCGAACGGCGTGATGTTGTGGTTGCCGTCGCCCTTCGCGACGGCGGCCGGCGCCGCGAGGGCGAGGGCGCTGATGCCCAGCAGTGTGGCCGAGGCGACGCGTATCGCGCGCATGGTGGTTCCTCCGGGTCCCCGAGGAGCAGCCGCGGACCTTTTCCGCTGGCGCCGTAAATGCACCTCGATGTCCGAAACGCTAGGAACATGTGTGCGCTCCCGCGATCCCAGTCGCGCGAATGGGGCAACGGTGTGGGCCGCACAGGGGACGCCGTTCCTGCGACCGGGGGACGGCCGCGGCGTGGCGGACGCCCCCCGGCGAGTGGCCCCCCGGCCGGTCCCGGTGAGGGGCCGTCAGTCCTTGATGTGCGGGAAGAGGTTCAGGAACGGCTGCGCGGACGCCGTGATGCCACGGCTGTAGGGCGCGTCGAAGTCCCAGATCAGGAACAGCAGGAAGGCGATCAGCGCCGAGAACAGCCCGGCGAGGATGAGCTCGCGTTTCGTACGCCGGATCTGGAGCGCGAAGACCATGCCGATGGTGATCACCGCACCGGCGAGCAGCCCGAACCACACCACCGCCGGCATCGTCGCCCCGGTGGAGTCCGCGCGGGCGCTGCGGGCCAGGTCGGCCGCGGCGACCTGCTCGACGAGCGGCTGGTAGGCCTGCGCCTGGAAGTCCGTCTTCGGCTGGTAGTCGGTGACGTCCGCACGGATGCGCTGGAGGAGGTCGGTGCCGCGCTGGGTGAGCTTCTGGTGGTCCGCCATCGTCTTCCACTCGGTGTTGACGACCTGTGAGACGTAGGCGTCGACATCTGCCCGGATGCGGTCGCGCTCGTCCGGCGGATAGGCCCGCACCCGCTCCGAGATCTCGTGCAGTGCCTGCGCCTCCGCCTGCACATGGTCCTGGGCGGCGCTGCGGGCCTCCCAGACACCGGCGATCGCCAGACCCAGGACGATGGCGTACACCACGCCGATCCACATCGTCATGTACTCGATGACGTCCGGGGTCTCGCTGGGGTCCTCGTCCTCGGACGCCGCGCGTTCGCGCAGGAAGGTGACGATGACGACGACGACACAGGCCGCCGCCATCGCGAGGGCGAGAACAAGCCATTCCGACAAGGGTTTCCTCCGGGGATCAGCGCGGACGCAGCGCGGCGATGGCGATCACCGCGGGCAGGGTGATGAGCAGGACGTAGACGACCGGCGGCGTCCGGCCGGTGGCGGGCCGCGGGCGCGGCTGGGCGTGGTACTTCGGATAACTCACCGGGGTCGCCGCGGGATGCGGGGCGGGCCTCGGCTTCGGTGTCGGTTTCGGCGGCGGGGTCGGTGTGGGCGTGGGCGTCGGGGCGGGCCTGGGCAGCGGAGCCGCGGGCGCCGGGCGGGGCGCCGGAGCGGGCGGCGGAGGCGTGGGTTTGGGTGTGGGCCGGGGCTTCGGCGTCGGGGTGGGCGTCGGCTTCGGCGGGGGAGGCGGAGTGGGTTTCGGCGGTGGCGGAGTGGGTGTCGGTGAGGGGCAGGGCGGCGGGGGCGGTTCCGGGGTCGGCTTCTCGCAGGCCGGGGGCGTCGGCCAGGAGTCGCCACCGGCCACCGCCACCGCCTGCGTGCCGTCCGGCCCGGTGGAGGCGTACGCGCACGCGTCGGCCGCCGCCGGGCCCGCCGGTGCGCCCGTCAGCAGCCAGGTGAGCGTCACCAGGGTCAACACCCTTGCGGCGAGGGCGGTTCGGGTCGGTTCGGGTCCATGCACGACGAAGATCATGAGGCCTCGCGGGGCCGCGCGCGCGGGAGCGCGAGGGGATTGCCCCGAACGAGTGGAAGGCGCTGTGCGACGGTTTGACGATCCGACTGTCGGAGGTGGCCGGATGCGTACGCGCATACGACGCGACCGCTGTGTCACAGGTGTCGGAAAGAAATTTGTGCGGCCGTTGAACACTTCCGTGGTCCCCACCCGTACCTAGGACCGTGCGGCGGCACAGACGGGCGCTGCAACATCCAGGTGATTATGGGGAGTTGACGATGAATACCTCCTGGCGGAGCGCCTCACTCGCGGCGACGGCCGTGTCCGTCATGGTGCTGACGGCGGCGTGCGGTTCGGAAAATGTGACCACACCTTCCTCTGCGGCACAGAACGTCGGTGCCACGGCGGCGGCCGGAGGTTATGGCAGCGTGGGGGCCGCGACGTCGAGCCCCAGCTCCGCGAGCAACGGCTATGGCGCAGACGGCCAGCAGGCCGCGGCGGCCGAGCCCGCGGGCCAGCTGACCGTTGCCAACAACCCCGACCTCGGCAAGGTGTTGAGCGACGGAGCGGGGCTGACCCTCTACCGTTTCGACGCCGACACGGCCAATCCCCCCAAGTCGAACTGCGACGGCGACTGCGCCACCACGTGGCCGCCGGTTCCCGCCGACGACGCCACCGCCGGCGCCGGTATCGACAAGTCCCTCATCGGCGAGGTGACCCGCTCCGACGGCACCAAGCAGCTGACCATCGGCGGCTGGCCCGCCTACCGCTACGCCAAGGACGTCAACGCCGGTGACGTCAACGGCCAGGGTGTGGGCGGCAAGTGGTACGCGCTCGCCCCCGACGGCAAGAAGGCGACCCTCGCCTCGCTGCCCGGCCTCTCCGTCCGCAAGGACGCCAAGCTCGGCGACATCGTCGTCGACAAGAACGGCCACACGGTCTACCGCTTCCTCAAGGACAAGGCATGGCCGAAGTCCGTCTCGAACTGCGTCGGTGCCTGCGCGGAGAAGTGGCCGGCCGTCGGGATCGTCTCGGCGAACGACACCAAGGGCGTCGAGAAGAAGGGCCTCATGGGCTTCACCCGGTCCGACGGCGCCAAGCAGATGACCGTCGACTGCTGGCCGATCTACACCTTCTCCGGTGACACGGCCGCCGGACAGACCAACGGTCAGGGCGTGGGCGGCACTTGGTACGCCGTCTCCCCTGAAGGAAAAGCGGTCGGCGCGCCCGCGGCGTAGCGAGAACCTCCCCAGGGTTGATCGCCCCCGCCCACTCGGCAACGGATACGCGGAAGGGAGGGACGCGGGCAAGCGACAAGAATGCCGAACACAGCAGCGCGTACGACCACAGGTCCGCCCCCTCCGCACCGCACGGAGGGGGCGGGCCGCTTTGGCATTTCACACGCGGCGAATTCCGGCATTCTCCGCGCCTCTCCGCGTGTCCCCGCACGTCAATTCGGCACGTGCCGAAGGCAGTGACCGGGAACGGACGGTCAATTTCCGTTTCCGCTCGCTCCTTTGGCGGGCGATCAGTAGCCTCAGCTCGAACACCGGATCGCCTACGCCTTGGAGAGATACATGGAGCGTCCCGCCTGGGCACCACGAAGCATCGACATCTCGGTGCCGAGCGTTTCGCGTATCTACGACTACTACCTGGGCGGTTCGCACAACTTCGAGGTCGACCGGGAGGCGGCCCGCAAGGCCATGGAGTTCCTCCCGGGACTTCCCAAGATCATGCAGGCGAACCGGGCGTTCATGCGCCGCGCCGTCCGCTTCGCGGCGGCCGAGGGCATCACCCAGTTCCTCGACATCGGCTCCGGGATCCCCACCTTCGGAAACGTCCACGAGGTGGCCCAGGAGGCCAGCCCCGGCGCCCATGTCTTGTACGTCGACCACGACCCGGTGGCGGTCGCGCACAGCCAGGCGGTCCTCGCGGGCAACCTGACCGCGGACGTCGTCGCGGCCGACCTCCGCAAGCCCCAGGAGATCCTGGCGAGCGCCGAGGTTCAGCGCCTGATCGACGTGAATCGGCCAGTGGCCCTCCTTCTCGTTGCCATACTGCACTTCGTGGAAGACGCGGACGACCCGTACGGAGCGGTGGCACAGCTGCGCGACGCACTCGCGCCCGGCAGCCTGCTGATCCTCACTCACGCCTCGTACGAGGGAATCCCGTTGCCACCGGAGCGGGCAGAGGGCGCGGTCGACGTGTACAAGGACATTCGCAATCCGCTGATCATGCGCTCGCGCGACGAGATCGCGCGGTTCTTCGAGGGGTACGACATGGTGGAACCCGGACTGGTGCCGATGCCGGACTGGCGGCCCGACACCGCACCGGAGGACGAGGATCCGTATTCGTTCTCCGGATTCGCCGGCGTAGGACGCACGGCGTGATCGCGGAGCCGGACGGGCCGGAGGACAGACTGCGCAGGTTCGCGACCATCTGGAGCCGGGCGGTGTTCCCGGCGACCTCGACCTCGCTGACCCGCCCGGAGTTCGAGGAGCTGCTCCTGCCGCTGGCACGGCGGTTGAGCGACGCGCTGCGCGCCAGGACCTTCGAGGCCGAGGAGGGCAAGCAGGTCGGCGCCGCCCTCGTCGCCGCGCACTGCACCGACCCCGACGCCCTCAGCCGCACCCTGGAGTGCGTCGACGCCTACCTGGTGCTCTACTGCGGCGGCGACGGCTCCCAGGAGGACCTGCGGATCCGCTCGGCCCGCCTCCAGCACGCCATGGCCGCCGGCTTCGCCCAGGAGCTGCGCGAGCGCACCCTCGCCGAGCAGGAGGCCATCTCGGTGGCCGCCCTCCAGGCCCAGGGCGTCGTCGCCCAGGCCCTGCACGCGACGGAGGCCCGTTTCCGCGCGGTCTTCGAGGGCGCGGCCATAGGAATCGGCATGGCAGACCTCGAAGGCAACATCCTCCAGGTCAACGGCGCGCTGCTGCGCATGTTCGGCATCTCCGACCAGACCATGGGCGGCCGCAACGTCCGCGAATGGACCCACCCGGACGACGCGCCCCAGACCTGGACCCTCTACGACGAACTCGTCCGCGGCGAACGCGAGCACTACCACGTCGAGAAGGCGTTCTACCGGCCTGACGGAACGGTCCTGTGGACCAACCTCACCGTCTCCCTGCTGCGCGACGCCGACGGCAACCCGCAGTACCAGCTGGCCCTCATGGAGGACACCACCGAGCGCCGGCTGCTGAACCTGCGGCTGCGCTACGAGGCGACCCACGACGCCCTCACCGGCCTCCCCAACCGCACCCTGTTCTTCGAACGCCTGGAGAAGGCGCTCGGCGCGGGCGACAACCAGCGGTTCGGGCTCTGCTACCTCGACCTCGACGGCTTCAAGACCATCAACGACAGCCTCGGCCACGCGGCCGGCGACCGGCTGCTCGTCGAGGTCGCCGACCGGCTCCAGTCCTGCGCGACCGCGCCCGGCGAGATGGTCGCCCGGCTCGGCGGCGACGAGTTCGTGGCGCTGACCACCGGCCCCGACACCGAGCGCGAGGTCGACGAACTCGCCGGCCGCATCATGAACGCGCTCATCACCCCCGTCAGCATCGACGGCCGTGACCTCACCGTGCGCGGCTCGATCGGCATCGTCGAGGGCCCGGCCGGCGAGCGCGGCCCGGCGGAGGTACTGCGCAGCGCCGACATCACGATGTACCGGGCCAAGTCGGCGGGCGGCAACCGCTTCGAACTCGCCGACCCCGAGGCCGACGCCCGCGCGATCACCCGCCACGGTCTGACGACGGCACTTCCGGCCGCCCTGGACCGAGGCGAGTTCTTCATCGAGTACCAGCCGCTGGTCCACCTCGGCGACGGCAGTGTGCGCGGCGCCGAGGCCCTGGTCCGCTGGCTGCATCCGCAGCACGGTGTGCTCGGCCCCGACCGGTTCATCCCGCTCGCCGAACACACCGGCCTGATCGTGCCGTTGGGCCGCTGGGTCCTCGACCAGTCCGTCCGGCAGGCCAAGCAGTGGCAGGAACGACACGGCGGCAACGACGCCACCGGACCGCTGCGCATCAACGTCAACCTCTCGCCCTGCCAGCTCAGCCACCCCGGCCTGGTGCAGGACACCGTCGACATCCTGGAGCGGGCGGGCGTCAGCCCCGACGCGCTCTGCCTGGAGGTCACCGAGTCCGCGCTCATCGGCGCCGACGACGACCTCCTCAAGCCGCTGCGCCAACTGGCCGAGATGGGCGTCGACATCGCCCTCGACGACTTCGGCACCGGCTACTCCAACCTCGCCAACCTCCGCCGTCTGCCCGTGAGCATCCTCAAGTTGGACCGTTCCTTCACCCAGGGCATGCAGCAGTTCCCGGCCGACCCCGTCGACCTCAAGATCGTCGAGGGCATTGTCTCCCTCGCCCACAGCCTGAACCTCGCGGTGACGGTCGAGGGCGTCGAGACGGGCGCGCAGGCCGAGCAGTTGCGGATACTCGGCTGCGACACCGCCCAGGGCTGGTACTACGCCCGCCCCGGCCCGCCGGAGCGGCTGCACGACCTGGCGCTGGTCGACGCGACGGGCTGAGCGACCGCTGCCTCAGGGCAGCGGGACCGACCGCAGGCTGCGATGGGTGCCCGCCTGCACGAGGACATGGCCAGGGTCGCCGCCCGGCACGGCGAGCCTGGGGTACTCCCCGCCCCTCGCCTGTGAGTACCGCGGGGACATGCGAGGCGCGGCGTCGCCGGTCCCCTTCGGGCCGGCGCGCAGGTCGATCGAGATCACCCGGTCCCTGGCGGCGGCGTCGTTGACCGGGGTGAAGGTGAGGAACCGGTCACCCGCCAACTCCCCCTCCTCCGTGGTGTCGTAGTAGCTCCACAGCCTCTTGGGGTGGACGAGGTCGTACGCGTTCCAAGTGCCGGCGCTCGAATCCTCCGCAGGGGCCTCGTACAGCACGAGCACGCCGTCGGACGAGATCACCCCGCGCTCGGGTTTGTCTCCTGTGTCCTCGGCTGTCTTCAGCGGCCGGAGCGTGTCCGGGTCCAGGCGCTGGAGCGGGGGAAAGGTGTCCCCGGCGAAGTACGGGCTGCCGGTGCACACGAGGAACTTGCCGCCGGAGATGAGGTTCGGGCACTCGACACCCTGGGCGCTGGTCGCCACTTTCGCCCCGGTGCGGGTGTCGCGGGCGGTGACCGTCGTGCCGTCGGTGGTGTAGACACGGCCCCCGAAGACGGCCATGTCCCCGTGCGGATCCACCGCGGCGCTGCGGTGCCACAGCGGCTTGCCGTCGGACGCCCGGAAGGCGGCGAGGGTGCTGATCCCCGTGCCCGCCGTCGTGGTCTCGAGAACGTAGACGGTCCCGTCCGCCACCCTGATGACCACCGGGACGGTGGACCCGTCGGTCAGCCGACGTGTCCAGGCGGCCTTGCCCGTGCGCAGATTCGCCGCGCTCAGGGTCGCGCCGGAGCTGGTCACGGCCCGTTCGGTGGCCGAGTCGACGACAAGCTCCGCGTCCTTGCCGCGGCCGGTCGGCGGGACGGACCAGGTGACCTGGCCGGTGCTGCGGGACCGCCCGACGAAACCGCCGGAACCGGTGCGGCACACGACCTGGTGAGCCGTCGCCTCGCAACGGCCGTCCTCCGCCGGGTAGGAGGCGGTCCACGCATGCCAGCCCGAGTCGGTGACGGGGGTCGGCGAGACGCTGCTCGGCGCGGATGCCGAAACCGTCGTACGAATCGATTCGCCGGAAGGCGTGCTCCCCGAGCCCGAGCAGCCCGCGAGTATCAGCCCGACCAGCGGCACACCGGCCAGCCATGTTCTTCGCATCTCTGGTTCCCCCCTCGTACGCGAAGGGTTCATCGTACGGACGATCAGCGCTCCAGCAGCATGCGTTGCAGTTCTCTGGCCGCCCGCGGCGGCGCCACATCGCTGCGGTGCGCGAGCGCGATCGTCCGGTGCAGACCGGGCCGGGCCAGCGGGATCACCCGCAGCCCCCGCCCGGACTTCGTCGCGACCATGCGCGGGACCACGGCCACGCCGAGCCCCGCCCGTACGAAGCCGAGCACCGCGTCCATCTCGCCGCCCTCCACCGCGAAGTCCGGCTCGAAGCCCTCGGCGCGGCACGCGGCGACGGTCAGTTCCCGCAGGTCGTAGCCGTGCCGGAACATCACCAGGCGCTCGCCCTCCAGATCGGAGATCCGCACCGTCCGCCCCCGGCCCGGCACCGGAGCCTCCGGTGACGACACGACCACCAGGTCCTCGCGCAGCAGCTCCACCGTCGTCAGTGCCGGTGACGGAGTGGGCAGCGGCAGCACCACCAGGGCCAGGTCCAGGGCGCCGCGCGCGAGTTCGCGTACGAGATCGTGCGAACCGCCCTCCTCGATCAGCAGCCGGATGCCGGGATAGCGGTCGTGGAAGGCGCGCAGCACGTCCGGCAGCAGGCCCGTGCACAGGCTCGGGGTCGCGCCCAGGCGGATCCGGCCGCTGCGGAGCTGGACCAGTTCGAGGACCTCGTGCCGGGCCGTGTCCGCGTCCGCGAGGATGCGGCGCGCGAGCGGCAGCAGCGCCTCGCCCGCGTCCGTGAGCGTGATGTTGCCCCGGGCCCGCAGGAACAGATCCGCCCCCAACTCCCGCTCCAGCGCCTTGATCTGCTGGGACAGCGAGGGCTGGGCGACATGGACGAGATCGGCGGCCCGGGTGAAGTGCCGGGTCTCGGCGACGGCCACGAAGTACTGGAGCTGCTGGAACTGCATGCAGCCATGATAGTCGTAGCCTATGGAATCCAGGCGGATCATGTCTTGGACCGATCGACCTTCCGCCGCCTAACGTCCGTGGACATGGCTCTGGCAACGCGGACGGACCGACGGCCGTCGATGGCGCGCACGGTGTGGGACAGCTCCGTCGGCAAGAAGACAGTGATGGCCGTCAGCGGCCTGATCATGCTGCTGTACCTGGTCGTCCACATGATCGGGAACCTGAAGATCTTCTTCGGCGCGGGCGAGTTCAACCACTACGCCCACTGGCTGCGCACCGTCGGCGAACCCTTCATGCACTACGAGTGGACGCTCTGGCTGATCCGGATCGTCCTCGTCGTCGCCGTCGTCGCGCACGCCGTCTCCGCGTACCAGCTCAGCCGCCGCGACATCAGGGCACGCCCCAGCAAGTACGTGCACAGGAAACCCCGGGCGACGTACGCCACCCGCACCATGCGCTGGGGCGGGATCATCCTCGCCCTGTTCATCGTCTGGCACATCCTCGACCTGACCACCGGGACCGTGCACTCCGGCGGCTTCCAGGAGGGCCACCCGTACCAGAACGTCGTGGACACCTTCTCCACCTGGTACGGCGACACCATCTACATCGTCGCGATGCTTGCCCTCGGCCTGCACGTCCGGCACGGATTCTGGAGCGCGGCCCAGACCCTCGGCGCGGGCAGCCGCAGCCGCGACCGCGCCCTGAAGACCATCGCCAATGTCCTCGCACTGCTGCTCACGGCCGGCTTCATCGCCGTCCCCGTGGGCGTCATGACCGGAGTGGTGAGCTGAAATGACCCTGGAATACGCGGACTTCACGACCGGCGAACCCGTCACCGACACCAAGGCGCCCACCGGCCCCATCAACGAGCGCTGGGACACCCGCCGTTTCGAGGCGAAACTCGTCAACCCCGCCAACCGGCGCAAACACACGGTGATCGTCGTCGGCACCGGCCTCGCGGGCGGCTCCGCCGGCGCCACCCTCGCCGAACAGGGCTACCACGTAGTCCAGTTCTGCTATCAGGACTCTCCGCGCCGCGCCCACTCCATCGCCGCCCAGGGCGGTATCAACGCGGCGAAGAACTACCGCAACGACGGCGACTCCGTCCACCGCCTCTTCTACGACACCGTCAAGGGCGGCGACTTCAGGGCGCGGGAGTCCAACGTCCACCGCCTGGCGCAGATTTCGGTGGAGATCATCGACCAGTGCGTGGCACAGGGCGTGCCGTTCGCGAGGGAGTACGGCGGCCTGCTCGACACCCGCTCCTTCGGCGGCGTGCAGGTGTCCCGCACCTTCTACGCCCGGGGCCAGACAGGGCAGCAGCTCCTCCTCGGCGCCTACCAGGCGCTCTCCCGGCAGATCGCCGCCGGGAACATCGAGATGCACCCGCGCACCGAGATGCTCGACCTGATCGTCATCGACGGCAAGGCACGCGGGATCGTGGCACGCGATCTCGTCAGCGGCCGTATCGACACGTACTTCGCGGACGCGGTCGTCCTCGCCAGCGGCGGCTACGGCAACGTCTTCTACCTGTCGACGAACGCCATGAACTCCAACGCGACCGCCGTCTGGCGGGCCCACCGGCGTGGCGCGCTCTTCGCCAACCCGTGCTTCACGCAAATCCATCCGACCTGTATCCCGCGCACCGGCGAGCACCAGTCCAAGCTGACGCTGATGAGCGAGTCGCTGCGCAACGACGGCCGCATCTGGGTGCCGAAGGCAAAGGGCGACGAGCGCCCGCCGAGCCAGATCCCCGAGGACGAGCGCGACTACTACCTGGAGCGCATCTACCCGTCCTTCGGCAACCTGGTGCCCCGCGACATCGCCTCCCGGGCCGCCAAGAACGTCTGCGACGAGGGCAGGGGAGTGGGTCCCGGCGGACAGGGCGTCTACCTCGACTTCGCCGACGCCATACGGCGGTTGGGCCGCAAGGCCGTCGAGGAGAAGTACGGCAACCTCTTCGACATGTACGCCCGGATCACCGCCGAGGACCCGTACACGGTCCCCATGCGGATCTACCCCGCCGTGCACTACACGATGGGCGGCCTCTGGGTCGACTACGACCTCCAGACCACGATCCCCGGCCTGTTCGCGATCGGCGAGGCCAACTTCTCCGACCACGGCGCCAACCGCCTCGGCGCCTCCGCGCTGATGCAGGGCCTCGCCGACGGCTACTTCGTGCTCCCGGCGACCATCAACGACTACCTCGCGCGCCATCCCGGACACGAGGAGATCGACCTCCAACACCCCGCCGTACAGGAGGTGTTGGCCGAGACCGAGGACCGCATCAACCTGCTGCTGGCAGTGGACGGCGACCGCACCCCGGACTCCTTCCACCGCGAACTCGGCGAACTCATGTGGGAGTTCTGCGGAATGGCCCGCACCGACAGCGGACTGCGCAAGGCACTGGAGCGCATCCCGCAGATCCGCGAGGAGTTCTGGCGGCGGATCAAGGTCCCGGGTACGGGCGAGGAGTTCAACCAGTCGCTGGAGAAGGCGAACCGCGTCGTCGACTACCTCGAACTCGCCGAGCTGATGTGCCTCGACGCGCTCAACCGCGCCGAGTCCTGCGGCGGCCACTTCCGCGAGGAGTCGCAGACCCCGGACGGCGAAGCGGCGCGCAGGGACGAGGAGTTCGGCTACGCGGCCGCCTGGGAGTTCACCGGCACCGGCTCATCTCCCGTACTGCACAAGGAAGACCTGGTCTTCGAGTACGTCCACCCCACTCAGCGGAGCTACGCATGAAGCTCACCCTGCGCGTCTGGCGGCAGCGCAACGCCGACGCCGAAGGCGCCATGTCCACCTACCAAGTGGACGGAATCTCCTCCGACATGTCCTTCCTGGAGATGCTCGACACCCTCAACGAGGAACTCATCCTCAAGGGAGAGGACCCGGTCGCCTTCGACCACGACTGCCGCGAGGGCATCTGCGGCGCGTGCAGCCTCGTCATCAACGGCGACGCGCACGGCCCCGAGCGCACCACCACCTGCCAGCTCCACATGCGGTCCTTCCAGGACGGCGACACGATCGACATCGAGCCGTGGCGTGCCTCGGCCTTCCCAGTCGTCAAGGACCTCGTCGTGGACCGCTCGGCCTTCGACCGGATCATCCAGGCCGGCGGCTACATCACCGCGCCGACGGGCGCGGCCCCCGAGGCCCATGCCACACCGGTGCCGAAACCGGACGCCGACTCCGCCTTCGAGCACGCCGAGTGCATCGGCTGCGGGGCGTGCGTGGCCGCGTGCCCGAACGGCGCGGCGATGCTGTTCACCTCCGCCAAGGTCAACCACCTCAACGTCCTCCCGCAGGGCGCACCCGAGCGCGAGACCCGCGTCCTCGACATGGTGGCCCAGATGGACGACGAGGGCTTCGGCGGCTGCACCCTCGCCGGCGAGTGCGCCACCGCCTGCCCGAAGGGCATCCCGCTGGTCTCCATCACCAGCATGAACAAGGAGTGGCTCCGGGCGACCCGCAAGGTCGCCAAGCGCTGAACCGCCCCACGAACTCCCTTACGGGACAAGAACGTTCGCCGACAAGATGCGGACGGGCGGGACCGGGAGTGGTGCTCATCCCCGGTCCCGCCAGGCATCGCCCCCTCGGTAGGCTGCCCACATGATCTTCACAGGCAAGGGGAAGGCGCGGTTCCTCGACGCGGTGGCGGGCTTCGAGACCGCCGTGCGCCAGGGGGACGGCGAGCGTTCGCAGCAGGCGATGGAGGAGATAAAGCGGAACTTCGAGCACGCGCGGGACGACGATCTCGCCCAGGTCGGCCCGCGCCTGGCCGCACTGCTGCCGACGGTGCCGCCCGGGCCCCGCGCCCTGGTCGCCGTACTGATCGGCGCCTGTGTCGAGCGGGGCGCGGACGCCGGCGCCTGTGCGCCGCACATCTTCGAGGGACTGGCCGAAGTACTCGGTGTCGCCCAGGAGTTCAGCGCACGCTGGGCGGCGACCGGCGGCGGAGAATTCCCCGATCCCGACCCGGCCGCCCTCACCGAGGCCGCCCTCGAACGGGTCGGACAGGACGCCGCCGTCGGCTGGATCACCCTGCAACAGTGGGAGATGGCCTCCGTGGCCATGCTCAACCGCCCGGTGGTGCGCACCACACTCCGGGCCGAAACCCGCCTCGGTCTCCTGCGCGCCCTGCACGAGATACGGGAGGCGTCCGGCCACGACTTCAAATGCCTGCACCATGCCCTCCTCGTCCTCGACGACGAACCCCTCCTCGCCCTCCACCGCCCCACCGGCACCGGATATCTGCTCCGCATGACCGGCATCGGCGACACCTTCCAACTGCACACCCTCCTCGCCGACGTCCTCATCGGCGGCGGACACGTGCCGGGGGAGGCGCCCTCCGCGCAGGAGGCGGCCGTGTGCCGGGACGCCCCGGGGCAGGTGCCGACCACCGGATCCTTCAACCTCGTGACCCCGGACGGCGAATGGGTGTGGAACGAGGGAACTCCCACGGACATCCCGGTCGTTGAAGGCGTACGGGTGGTGGTCCTCGACCCGCCGCCGTACAAGCGGGGGTGGCCCGCCGGCCGGTTCTTCCCCGGGATGGCCGGTGACCTGGTGCTGGAGCGGGTGCTCGGCGCCGACGAGGCCCAGGAGTGGCTGGGGCGGTGCGCCCCGCCGAAGTGAGCGGCACACCCTGAGGGCCCGGGCGCGGGGACGCCGTTCAACAACCCCACATCCCTGCTCCGGGCACAGGTCACGCGCAGGACGCCCGGCATCGGAAGAACTGTTGCGACCGGACATACGGAACCGGCCAGCCAGTTCCTCCGCCGAACCCGGCCCGTGATCAGGGAGAGCCATGACCGGCGTTTCCACCCTCGACCGTCCCTCGCAGCCCGCCGCGCCGACCCGCTACACCGTCACGCTCGCCCGTGACGAGGACGACGTACGTGCCGCGCAGCGGCTGCGGCACGACGTCTTCGCCGGGGAGATGGGCGCCCACCTGTCCAGCCCGCAGCCCGGCCTGGACGTGGACGCCTTCGACGCCTACTGCGACCACCTCCTCGTCCGCGACACGGTCACCGGACAGGTGGTCGGCACCTACCGGCTGCTGCCGCCGGAGCGCGCCGCGGTCGCCGGACGGCTCTACTCGGAGAGCGAGTTCGACCTCGCCCCCCTCGACTCGATCCGCCCGGGCCTCGTCGAGGTCGGCCGCTCCTGCGTCCACCCCGACCACCGCGACGGCACGGTCATCGGCCTCATCTGGGCCGGCATAGCCCGCTACATGGTCGACCGCGGCCACGAATGGCTGGCCGGCTGCTGCTCCATCCCGCTCGCCGACGGCGGCGCCCTCGCCGCCGGCACCTGGGACCGGGTCAGCGCCAAGCACCTCGCCCCCGAGGAGTTCCGGGTACGCCCGCTGCTCCCCTGGAGCCCCGACGGCGTCACCCGCCCCGCCGACCGCGTCGAACTCCCGCCGCTGCTGCGCGGCTACGTCCGCCTCGGCGCCTGGGTCTGCGGCGAGCCCGCCCACGACCCGGACTTCGGGGTCGCCGACCTGTACGTGCTGCTGTCGATGCGCCGGGTCAACCCGCGCTATCTGCGGCACTTCCTCTCGCTCGTCCCGGCCTGATGAGCGTCTGGCTGCCCAGCGCGCCCTGCACCCCCAGGACGTGCATCGGGTCGACGGGGTCCGTCACGGCCGTACCGCGCGCCGTGCTGCGATTCGTGGCCGTACTGGTCGTGGTGGCCGTCGGGGCCGCCCTCACCCCCATCGGCGGGCGCATCCCGGCCCGCGTGGTGCGCTGGTGGTGCCGGACGATCGTCCGGGCCGCCGGCATCCGGCTCCGTATCACCGGCAGTACGACGCCCACCGGCGGGCTGCTGCTGGTCGCCAACCACATCTCGTGGCTGGACATCCCGCTGATGGCCGCCGTACGCCCGGCCCGCATGCTGGCCAAGGCCGAGATCCGGCACTGGCCCGTCGCCGGGACCCTCACCGCGGGCAGCGGCGCCCTGTTCATCGACCGTGACCGGCTGCGGGCCCTGCCCGAGGCGGTCGCCTCCATCGCGGGCGCCTTGCGCGCCGGCGGAGCGGTCGCCGTCTTCCCCGAGGGCAGCACCTGGTGCGGCCTGGCCCAGGGACACTTCCGGCGGGCCGTCTTCCAGGCCGCGCTGGACGCCGGCGTACCCGTCCAGCCGGTCGGCCTGCACTACGTCACGGACGGCGGTACGGCCAGCACAGCGCCCGCCTTCGTGGGCAGCGACTCGCTGCTCACCTCGGTGTGGCGGGTGGTGTCGACGCGCGGACTGGTCGCCGACGTCGAGGTGGGGGAGACCATAGCGCCCGGCAGCCACCCCGACCGCCGCTCCCTCGCCCATGCCGCGCAGACCGGGGTCTCGGGCCGGGCCCACCACCCGGACCACTGCACCTCGGTGGCGCGGACCCCGGTGAAAATTCGCAGGACGACGCGGAGGCGTCCTGCTAGCGTCGCGGCCATGAGGATCATCAGGCACACCGGCACCGCGACCGCGCGAGCGACCAGCTCGCCGGCCGCCGACGCCTGACTTCACCACCTCTCCCGGCGGCCGGAAACGGACCGCCGGGACGTGTCGTTTCCAGCCTCTGCGCAGGTCTCCCCGCGGTTCCTTTCCGGTCCCCACCCGACCAGAAGGACCCACCGCCATGAACGCCGACGACACCGTCCGCACCTTCCTCGACTTCTACCGCGAACGCGGACACGAGCCGATCACCGGCAGCACCCTGCTCCCACCGCCCTCCGACCCGGTCCTCTTCACCACCTCCGGCATGCACCCGCTCACGCCCTACCTCCAGGGCCGCCCCCATCCACAGGGCCGACGCCTGACCAACGTCCAGCGCTGTCTGCGCACCACCGACCTCGACGAAGTCGGCGACCCCACCCACCTCACCGTGTTCGAGATGCTCGGCTCCTGGTCGCTGGGCGACTACGGTCATCCGCAGAGCCTGCGCTGGGGGTACGAGCTGCTGCGGGACGGCTTCGGCATCCCGCGCGAGAAGCTGTATGTCACCGTCTTCGACACGGACCTCGAATCCCTGGAAACCTGGCGGGAGTTGGGCCTCCCCGTCGAGCCGACCCACGACGAGAACTGGTGGTCCAACGGACCGACCGGCCCCTGCGGCCCCGACTCCGAGATCTTCTTCTGGACCGGCGACGGCCCACCGGAGGGCAGCCCCACCACCGACTCGCGCTGGGTGGAGATCTGGAACCACGTGCACATGCGGTACGAACGTGGCGAGGACGGCGAACTCCTGCCGCTGCGGCAGGTCAACGTCGATACGGGCATGGGGTTGGAGCGGTTCGTCTCCGTCCTCCAAGGGTGCCGGTCGGTCTATGAGACGGATCTGTTCGAGCCGTGGATGCGGTTGGTTCCACCGCTGTGGGATCTGGACGAGCACTCGGTGCGGCTGGTCTGCGACCACCTGCGGTCGAGTGTCGTGGTCCTCGGCGACGGGGTACGGCCGTCCAACACCGGGCGCGGGTATGTCCTACGGCGGCTGGTGCGGCGGTTGCTCACGGTTTTGCGGCGCGAGGATCCCTCGCGCACGCTGGGTGATCTGCCGGGGGAGCTTGTCGAGCACACGCTCGACCACTTTCGGCAGTCGCTCGGGGGCGATGTCGTGCGGGATGTGCTGATGGACGAGGAGCGGGGGTTCGAGCGGCTTCTGGAGCGGGGGCGGCGGGTGTTGTCGCGGCCGGAGTTCCGGGGGCCGCTGAGTGAGGAGAACTACCGCTACCTGCACGACACTCATGGGTTGCCCCGTGAATTGGTCGACGGCCTGTGGGGTCAGGAGGTTGCCAGGGCCCTCCTCAAATAGGGGGCCGTAGCGCTCCCCGACGCCCCCGCCACCTCCCTCGGTCGGCCCGTCGCCACGATCCGGCCGGCGTCCAGGTCGATCACCCAGTCCGCGCCCGCCACCACCGCCATGTCGTGCTCGACCACGATCACGGTGTGGCCGGCGTCGACCAGTCCGTGGAGCTGGCGCAGCAGGACCTCGACGTCGGCCGGGTGGAGGCCGGTGGTCGGTTCGTCGAGGACGTAGAGGGTGTGGGTGCGTCGGGTGCGCTGCAACTCGCCTGCCAGCTTGATGCGTTGGGCCTCGCCGCCGGACAGCTCCGTGGCGGGCTGGCCCAGTCGGAGGTAGCCGAGGCCGACGTCGAGGAGTGTGGTGAGGCTGCGGCTCACGGCCGGGGTGTCCGCGTCCGCGAAGAAGTCCGCCGCGGCCTCCACCGTCAGGTCGAGGACCTGGGCGATGTTCCGTTCCCGGTACGTCACTTGGAGTGTCTCGGGGTTGTAGCGGGCGCCGCCGCAGTCCGGGCAGGGTGCGTAGGTGCTCGGGAGGAAGAGCAGTTCGACGCTGACGAATCCCTCGCCCTGGCAGGTCTCGCAGCGGCCGCCCGGCACGTTGAAGGAGAACCGGCCCACGCCGTAACGCCGTTGCCGTGCCTCGTCGGTGGCCGCGAAGACCTTGCGGACCACGTCGAAGAGGCCGGTGTAGGTGGCGAGGTTGGAGCGAGGGGTGCGGCCGATCGGCTTCTGGTCGACCGACACCAGCCGTCCCACGCCCGGCAGTTCCCCGGTGATCTCGCCGATGAGGGTCGACTTTCCGGAGCCCGAGACGCCCGTGACCGTGGTGAACACGCCCAACGGGAACTCCGCGGTCACGTCCCGCAGGTTGTGCCGGGTGACCGGGCCGACCTTCAACTCGCCCCAAGGGGAACGGACGTCGCGGGCGGGGGTCGGTGAGCGGTCGAAGAGGAAGCGGGCCGTCGCCGACTCCTTCACCTTCGCCAGGTCGGCGACCGGTCCGCTGTGCAGCACCCGCCCGCCGTGCTCGCCGGCCAGCGGGCCCACGTCCACCAGCCAGTCGGCGGCGCGCATGACGTCGAGGTGGTGCTCCACGACGAACACCGAGTTGCCTGCGGCCTTCAGCCGGTCCAGCACCGCGAGCAGGGCCTCGGTGTCGGCGGGGTGCAGTCCGGCGGACGGTTCGTCCAGGACGTACACGACACCGAACAGGCCGGAGCGCAACTGCGTTGCCAGGCGCAGGCGTTGGAGTTCGCCGGGGGAGAGGGTGGGGGTCGCGCGGTCCAGGCTGAGGTGGCCGAGGCCGAGTTCGAGGACGGGGGCGATGCGGGAGGTGAGGTTCTCGGTGAGGACGCGGGCCGCCTCCGAGGTACCGCCCAGCGTGCCCGCCAACTCCGCCAGCGGCAGCGCGGCCAGGTCGGCGATCGTACGGCCCGCGACGGTCACCGCCATGGACTCGGCGCGCAGCCTGCCGCCTCCGCAGAGCGGGCAGGGGGCGCTGGTCAGGAAGCGTTCCGCCTTGGCCCGGAGCGTGGGGCTCTTCGTGTCCGCGAAGGTCTTCATGACGTAGCGGCGGGCGCTCATGTACGTGCCCTGGTACGGGCGTTGGATGCGGTCGGAGTCCCGGACCGGATGGACCGTGACCACCGGCTGCTCGTCCGTGAACAGGATCCACTCCCGCTGTTCGGCGGGGAGCTCGCGCCACGGTACGTCGACGTCGTGGCCGAGGGTGTCGAGGATGTCGCGCAGGTTCTTGCCCTGCCAGGCGCCCGGCCAGGCGGCGACCGCGCCCTCACGGATCGAGAGCGAGGGGTCGGGGACCAGGGACTCCTCGGTCGTGCGGTGCACCCGGCCGAGGCCGTGACACTCGGGGCACGCGCCCGCCGCCGTGTTGGGGGAGAACGCGTTCGAGTCGAGGCGTCCGGCGCCGGGCGGGTAGTCGCCGGCGCGGGAGAACAGCATCCGCAGAGAGTTGGAGAGGTTGGTGACCGTGCCCACCGAGGAGCGGGACGTGGGCGTCGAGCGCCGCTGCTGGAGTGAGACGGCGGGCGGGAGGCCGGTGATCTCACCGACCTTCGGGGCGCCGATCTGGTGGATCAGCCTGCGGGCGTACGGCGCGACCGACTCGAAGTAGCGGCGCTGGGCCTCGGCGTAGATCGTGCCGAAGGCGAGGGACGACTTCCCGGAACCGGAGACGCCCGTGAACACGGCCAGCACGTCCCGCGGGATGTCGACGTCGACGCCCTGGAGGTTGTGCTCACGGGCGCCGCGGACGCGGACGTAGGGGCTGTGCATGACCCGGCGAGTCTATGCGACCCGGGCCGGGGACGCCCGCTGACCTGCGGGGGTGCGGCGGTGTCCGGGCTGTGCCACGTTGGAAGACACGGAAAGCGGTCGCCGCGGAGTCGCGTGTGTCCACCGTCCTGCGTCCGGCCAGGCCATATGCGCAGCCCTCCGGGAGACAGGTATGAGCAGGTATCGAGTCGCGCAGGTCGGCGTCGCGGGCGGCGGGTTCGAGCTCGTCGAGCGTGAGGTGCCGCAGCCGGGCCCCGGCCATGTGCGGATCGCCGTGGAGGCCTGCGGGATCTGCCACAGCGACACCTTCTTCGTCGACGCCGGGGTGCCCGGCGTGCGCTTCCCGCTAGTCACCGGGCACGAGATCGCCGGGCGGATCGACGCGCTCGGCGAGGGCACCTCGGACCGGGGGTGGCGGGTCGGCGACCGGGTGGCGGTCGGCTGGTTCGGCGGCAGCTGCGGCCACTGCACCCCTTGCCGCCAGGGCGACTTCATCGTCTGCGAGAACCTGAAGGTGCCCGGCTGGGCCTACGACGGCGGCTTCGCCGAGATGACGATCGCGCCCGTTGACGCGCTCGCCCGGATCCCCGAGGGCCTGTCGGCGAGTGCTGCCGCGCCCATGGGCTGCGCGGGCGTGACCACCTTCAACGGACTGCGGCGCAGCGCGGCGGGGCCCGGCGACCTGGTGGCCGTGCTCGGACTCGGCGGTCTCGGTCACCTGGGTGTGCAGTACGCGGTCGCGATGGGATTCGAGACCGTGGCGATCGCGCGCGGCGCCGAAAAGGCCGACTTCGCCAAGCAGTTGGGCGCGCACCACTACGTCGACAGCACGGCGGACACCGAAGTCGCCGAGGCGCTGCGGGCGTTGGGCGGAGCGAAGATGGTGCTGGCCACCGCGGGCAACGCCGACGCCGCCGCGGCGACCGTGGAGGGGCTGAGGCCCCGAGGTGAGCTGGTGGTCGTCGGGGCGGACAACGCGCCGTTGGCGATCAGTCCGCTCCAACTCATCATGCCCGCCAAGGTGGTTCGGGGCCATCCGTCCGGCACCGCCCAGGACGTGCAGGACACGCTGGCCTTCAGCAGCCTGCACGGGATCCACCCGATGGTGGAGACCGTACCGCTGGAGCGGGCCGGCGAGGCCTATGAGCGGATGCTGTCCGGGGCGGCCCGCTTCCGGATGGTGCTCACCCCCTGAGCGAGGCCAGCCGCCGATAGGAGTCCAGCAGGGCTTCGCGGTCGTAGGTGCTGGTGGTGACGAGGACCTCGTCCGCGCCCGTCTCCTTCAGCACCGTCTCCAGCTCGTGGGCCACCTGCTCCTCGGTGCCCGCGAGCTGTCCGGTGAGCCCGGCCTCGTAGAAGCCGAACTCCTTGTCGGACATGGCCAGTTGCTCCACCCGCTCGGCGGGCGGCAGCGGCGGGAACGTGCCGTGGGTGCGCGAGTACGCCATCGACCAGGCCTCCGGTACGAGGAGTCGGCGGGCCGCCTCGGGGGTGGCGGCCACGGCGATCGTGCCCGAGATGACGACGTACGGCTGGGTGGCCCAGGGGGAGGGGCGGAAGCGGGCGCGGTAGTGGTCGATGCCGCGCCGCATCTTCTCCCGGTTGCGCAGGTCGCCGATCACCATCGGCAGCCCGGCCCGGGCGGCGATGTCGGCGCCCTCGCCCATCGCGAGCACGAACGGCGGGACGGCGAGGCCCTCCGAGGGCCGCGCGTGTGCGCCGGTCGGCGAGGTGCCCCGGAACCAGCCGAGCAGTTCGTCGAGTTGGCCGGCGAAGTCGTCGGCGTCGTCCTTGTCACGGTCCAAAGCCTTGCGCACGCCGTCCGTGAAACCGACCGAGCGGCCCAGGCCCATGTCGATCCGGCCCGGGAACAGCGACTCCAGCACCCCGAACTGCTCGGCCACGACCAGGGGTTGGTGGTTGGGCAGCATCACCCCGCCCGTCCCGACCCGGATGGACCGGGTGGCCGAGGCGACGGCGGCGGCCAGCACGGTCGGCGCGGAACCGGCGACCCCGGGCACACCGTGGTGCTCCGACACCCAGAACCGGTGATAGCCCAGCTCCTCCACCTCCCGCGCCAGCCGCACGGTGTCGCGCAGCGCCTCGGCGGGCGGATGGCCCTCGCGGGTGCGGGACCGGTCCAAAACGGAGAACGGGGTCGAGGCGATCAGGGAGCTCACATGGTGTTCAACGTCCGCCGGCCCCCGGCATTCCCCGGGGCGGGCGGAGCGCTCACCGGCGGGACCGCACGCGTGCGTCCCGCGGCGGGTCGATGAACTGCAACTCCAGCGTGACGGGCGGCTCCGCGAGCCCCGGCCCGCCCGCCGCCGCCCACTCCAGTACTTCCTCCGTGCAGTCGTCGTCCATCGCGAACCCGACCCAGGTCGGCCGCCCGCCGGCCCGTCTCCCTGCGGCCGACGGCTGGACCACGATCACGTTGGCCTGGTCGCACGGGCCGAGGCAGTCCGTCGTACGCACCGCGAAACCGTGCTCGGCCGCACCCGACCGCAGCCGTTCCAACTGCCAGGCGTGGTCCGTGCCCGGGTGCTTGCGCGGGTCGCCGCAGCAGCAGCCCCGGCAGACGACCAGGGTGCAGGGCCGTTCTCGGGCGGCTCCTATGAGGAACGTACGGGGTGCGGGAGTTGGGGCAGCCATACGAGAAGCATGAGGCCAGGGCCTCGGGCGGTCGCCGCCGGGGTGCGGGGGCTGTCTATGGTGGCCCGGTGACGACAGCTGACAGCAGGCGACCCCTCGCCGTGTTCGACCTCGACAACACCCTCGCCGACACGGCCCACCGGCAGCGGTTTCTGGAGAACAAGCCGCGCGACTGGGACGGCTTCTTCGGCGCCGCGTCCCAGGACCCGCCGTTGGCGGAGGGTGTCGCGCTCGCGCTGGAGTGCGCCGAGGAGTGCGAGGTCGTCTATCTGACCGGTCGGCCCGAGCGCTGCCGGCGCGACACGCTCGACTGGCTCGCCGCACAGGGGCTGCCCGACGGGCGGGTCTTCATGCGGCGCAACGACGACCGCAGGCCCGCCCGCCGCACCAAGCTGGAGATCCTCAAGCGGCTCGCCCGGGACCGGGACATCCGGGTTCTCGTGGACGACGACGAGCTGGTGTGCGACGACGCCGAGCGTGCCGGGTTCAGGGTCGTACGAGCCCGTTGGACCGTTCCATCCGCCGCGCTGGAGGCGGCGCAGGAGGGGGAGGGCCGGACCTGAGGGGACGGTGGTGCCTGCTCCCCCCTCCTCTCGCCTTGACGCATTCCCATATCGGCATACGATGGCTGTATGGCACGAGCAGCGACGACGTCGGACGTCTTCAACGCGATCGCCGAGCCGCAGCGCCGGGAGATCCTGGCGCTGCTGCGGGCGGGCGAGCGGCCGGTGACCGAGTTGGCGCACGAGCTGGGGATGAGCCAGCCGGGGGCGTCCAAGCATCTGCGGGTGCTCCGGGAGGTAGGCCTGGTGCGGGTCCGCGAGGCGGGCAAGCAGCGGCTGTACGGCCTGGACGCCCGCGGGCTGCGGCCCGTCCACGAGTGGGCCGGCGGATTCGAGCGGTTCTGGAACGAGAGTTTCGACCGGCTCGACACCTATGTGCAGGACCTCAAGCAGGCACGGCAGGAGGACTGACCGATGGCAGGGACAAGGCAGGAAACGGGGGCGGGGGCGGAGTCGGCCACGGCCGAGCGGGAGATCGTGATCTCCCGGGTCGTCGACGCGCCCCGGGAGCTGGTGTTCGAGGCCTTCACCGAGGTCCGGCATCTGTCGCGGTGGTGGGGGCCGGACGGGTTCACCACCACCACGCGGTCCTTCGAGTTCCGCGAGGGCGGGGAGTGGGTCTTCGTGCTGCACGGGCCCGACGGGACCGACTACTCCGAGTGGATCCGCTGGACGCGGATCGTCCCGCCGGAGCGGATCGAGCTGCTGCACGGTGAGACCCGCGACGACCCGAACGCCTTCGAGTCGGTCCTGGCCTTCACGCCGGCCGGCGCCGCGACCCGGATCGTCATGCGCACGCTGTTCCCGACCAAGGAACTGCGTGACGAGGCGGCCGAGAAGTACCACGCGATCGAGGGCGGCGAGCAGACCCTCGGCCACCTGGCGGCCTACGTCACCGAGCTCGCGCGGAAGGGGGCGGAGGGCTGATGGCCGGCAAGGTGTTCTTCAGCGTGTCGATGTCGCTGGACGGCTTCGTCGCGCCCGAGTCCGTGCCCGATGAGCTCACGCTCTTCGCGCCCGAGAGACGGGACGACCCGGACGTCCGGCGCTGGCTGGGGCAGTGGACCGAGCTGCAGCAGTGGGTGTTCCCGCTGCGGTTCTTCCGGGAGAACGCGAAGCTGGGCGAGGGCGGTGAGGAGGGCGTCGACAACGACATCGCGCGGGCGACGTTCGAGCGCACCGGCGCGAGCGTCATGGGCAGGCGCATGTTCGACCTCGGCGAGCAGTCCTGGCCGGAGGAGGCGCCCTTCCACACCCCGGTCTTCGTGGTGACGCACAGCAAGCGCGACCCGTGGGAGCGGCCCGGCGGCACCACGTTCCACTTCGTCGACGACGGCGTCGAGCACGCCCTCGACCGGGCCCGCGAGGCCGCCGGCGACCGCGACGTCCGCATCGCGGGCGGCGGCGCGACGATCCTGGAGTACCTGAACGCGGGCCTGGTCGACGAGTTCTCGATCGCGCTGGCACCGGTGCTCTTCGGCACCGGCACCCGGCTGTTCGACGGCGTGGACCGGTCCAGGATCGCGCTGGAGCCGGTCCGCGCGCAGCCGTCGTCGCGGGTGACGCACCTGACCTACGCGGTGCGCCGACGGTAGCTCCGGCCGTCAGTCCTCGTCCTCGATGCGGAAGCCGACCTTCAGACCGACCTGGTAGTGCTCGATCTGCCCGTTCTCGATCTGGCCCCTGACCTGCGTCACCTCGAACCAGTCGAGGCTGCGCAGGGTCTGCGCGGCGCGGGCGACGCCGTTGCGGATGGCCTGGTCGATGCCCTCGTGAGAGGTGCCGACGATCTCGGTGACCCGGTACGTGTGGTTGGACATGCGGGTACTCCTCTCGGCCGTGACGGGCGCGTCACGCGTCACTCCACCGTGCCCCAAGGTGCGGCGGTACGCGAGACGGCCCGTCACACGAGGTCAGCGCACCACGCTCAGTGACAGCGCGAAGCGGCCCTCCCGGTCGGTCCACCAGTGGGCCAACTCCAGCCCGGCCGCCGCCAGTTCGCTCCGCACGCCCTCCTTGCGGAACTTCGCGGAGATCTCGGTGCGCAGTTCCTCGCCGGCCGCGAAGTCGACGGCGAGATCGAGCGCCGGGATCTTCACGGTCTGGTCCGTGCGGGACCGCAGCCGCATCTCGATCCACTCGTTGCCGGCGTCCCAGAGGGCCACGTGGTCGAAGGCGGCGGTGTCGAAGTCGGCGCCCAGTTCGCGGTCGACCACGGTCAGGACGTTCTTGTTGAACGCGGCCGTCACCCCGGCCGCGTCGTCGTACGCCCTGACCAGGACCTCCTCGTCCTTGACCAGGTCCGTGCCCAGCAGCAGCGCGTCGCCGGGCGAGAGCAGCGCGCGGAGACCGGCGAAGAACGGGGCGCGTTCGGCCGGCAGCAGATTGCCGATCGTGCCGCCCAGGAACGCCAGCAGGCGCGGTCCCGGTGTCTCCGGGAGCGTGATCGCGCCGGTGAAGTCGGCGATCAGGGCGTGCACGTCGAGACCCGGGCGCTCCGCGATGAGGGCGTGCCCGGCCTGGGTGAGCGCGCTCTCGCTGACGTCGACCGGGACGTACAGGGCCAGGCCGGGGAACGCGTCGAGGAGGTGGCGCGTCTTGTCCGAGGAGCCGGAGCCCAGCTCGACGAGCGTCCGGGCGCCGGTCGCGGCGGCGATCTCGTCGGCCCGGTCGACGAGGATCTCGCGTTCCGCGCGGGTCGGGTAGTACTCGGGCAACTCGGTGATCCGCTCGAAGAGTTCGCTGCCGTGGGCGTCGTAGAACCACTTCGGCGGGAGGGTCTTCGGGGTGCGGGTGAGGCCGTGCAGGACGTCGGCGCGCAGGGCCGCGTCGGTGGCGTCCTCGGGCAGGGTGCGGGTGAGAAGGAACGGGCTCACGTGCGGGGCTCCTTCGGTGGTGCGAGGTCTTTCAGGGGGGTGAGGAGGACCTCGGCGCGGTTCGCGGTGAGCAGAGTGCGGTCGGGGACCTCCTGCCAGTGCGGGTCGTCGTCGTAGGGCTCGGAGGCCACGACCGTGCGACGGCCGGGCTCGGAGAGGTACCAGAGGGAGTCGCCCCAGGCTGTCGCGGCGATCGAATCGCCGTTGGTGAGAAGGAGGTTGAGCCGGGAGCCGGGGGCGGCGTGGGCCACCTCCACCACCGTGTCGGCCAGTGCCTGGCCCTCCTCGTCGCCCGCCCGCAGCCGGGCGAGGACCAGCGCCCAGACCAGCGCCGAGTCGCAGCGGGCCTCCAGGGACAACAGGTCGACCGGCGGCAGGCGTTGGGCCAGTGCGGCGAGCGTCTGGGGCCAGCCCGTGACGGCGCCGTTGTGGCTGAACAGCCAGGGGCCCGCGGCGAACGGCGCCGCCGCGGCCTCCCCGTCCGCGCCCGCGAACGTCGCGTCCCGTACGGCGGCCAGCAGCGCCCCCGTACGGACCACGCGGGCCAGGTCGGCGAAGGACTGGTCGCCCCAGATGGGTACGGCCCGCCGGTAGCGGCCCGGCACCGGGTCGCCCTCGGCGTACCAACCCACCCCGAAACCATCGGCGTTGACCGTCCCGTGCCGCTGCCGGCGCGGCTCCCAGGACTGGCGGTACAGGCTGTGCTCCGGGTCCACGAGGAGCCGGCCGAGCGGCTCCTCGGGTCCCAGGTACGCCAGATGACGGCACATCAGACGGCCCCCGAGCGGGCCGTGCGGAATCCGGAGAAGATCTGCCGCCGGATCGGATAGTCCCAGTTGCGGAACGTGCCCCGGCAGGCCACCTCGTCCACCGCGAACGAACCGCCGCGCAGCACCTTGTACTCGGGGCCGAAGAACACCTCCGAGTACTCCTTGTACGGGAACGCCCTGAACCCCGGGTAGGGCAGGAAGTCGCTCGACGTCCACTCCCACACGTCACCGATCAACTGCCGTACGCCCAGCGGTGATTCGCCCGCCGGACAGCTGCCCGCGGGTGCCGGGCGGAGGTGGCGCTGGCCGAGGTTGGCGTGCTCGGGGGCCGGGTCGGCGTCGCCCCACGGGTAGCGCATCGAGCGGTCGTTCACCGGGTCGTGGCGGGCCGCCTTCTCCCACTCCGCCTCGGTGGGCAGCCGGCGTCCGGCCCAGCGGGCGTAGGCGTCCGCCTCGTACCAGCACACGTGCAGGACGGGCTCGTCGAGCGGCACGGCCTCCGTCGCGCCGAAGTGGCGCCGCAGCCACTGCTTGCCGTCCTTGCGCCAGAACAGCGGCGCGACAACGGAGTTGCGGCGGATGTGCGCCCAGCCGTCCTTGGTCCACCAGCGCGGGTCGTCGTAGCCGCCGTCCTCGATGAACGCCAGATACGCGCCGTTGGTCACCGGGGTCGTGTCGATGTAGAAGGGGGCCACCTCGCGCCGGTGCGCGGGCTTCTCGTTGTCCAGGGCCCACGGCTCGCTGGAGGTGCCCATCGTGAACGGGCCGCCGGGGACGAGGACTTCGGCCGGGCCGGTGAACAGCGGTACCGGTTCCGGGTCCGGAGCCGTCAACGCCTGTGGTCCGGTGCGGAGCTGATGGGTGATCAACATCGTTTCGTCGTGCTGCTGTTCGTGCTGGGCTACCATCCCGAAGGCGAAACCCGCCTCCGTCAGCCGCGTCCCGCGGAACGTCGAGTCGGCCAGGACGTCCGTCACCCGGCCGCGCACCTCGGCCGCGTACTGCCGGGCCTCCGCGGGCGGCAGCAGCGGCAGCGAGGGGCGTTCGGAGCGCGGGTGCTCGAACGCGTCGTAGAGGCCGTCGATCTCGGGGCGCATCGCGTCCCGGCCGCCGACGGCGCGCAGCAGCCACAGCTCCTCCTGGTTGCCGATGTGTGCGAGGTCCCAGACCAGCGGGGACATCAACGGCGAGACCTGTGCGGTGAGTTCGGGCTCGTCCACGCAGCTCGTCAGGAGCGTGGTGCGGTCCCGGGCCGTGGTGAGGGTGGTCAGCGCCCGTTCCCTGAGCGCCTCGATATCGATGTCATCGACGGTGGTGTCGGCGTCGGTCATGTGCGGATGTCCTTCCCGTGCGGGCGGCTGTCCGTGCCACGCACGCGGTCGAGCAGATCGTCGGCGGGGCAGCGGCCCCGGATGACATAGCGGTCGAAGTACGCGCGGACGGCGTCCACGACCTCGGCGCTCGCGCCCAGCCGAGGCAGCGCCTCCAGCGCCGTCGCGAAGCACACGAGCGCCACCTCGTGCAGCTCCGGGTCGGACAGTCCGTAGCGGGCCGCGTCGATCCACAGCGGATTGTGCGGCGCGGGCAGCCCCAGGGACCGTTCGGCCAGCGGCTTCACGGCCCGGTACGCCGTCTCGGCGGCCTCCGGGTCGTCGAACAGCGCCGTCGTCACCGCGAGCGGCACGATCCAGCCGTCGTCCCCGGGCTGCGCGTCGATCATGCGCAGTTCGAGATGACCGCGCGGTCTGACCGGCGGGAACAGGGTCGTGAGGTGATAGTCGAGGTCGTCACGGGTCGGGGGCGTGGACGAACGGGTCCACTCCCGGAACGTCAGCCCCTCGGGCACGTCCCACGGGCCGTCCTCGCGCCGGACGCACATCACCGGCGAGTCGAGCACGTGCTCGGCCCAGGCGCCGCGCGGTTCCGCGTCCAGCGGGGGCGCGCCCGCCCGGCCGGGGCCTATCTCCATCCAGATCAGCTGCCGGGAGGAACGCCAGCCCGTGGGGCTGCGGCCGACCAGCGGGGAGTTGGCGAACGCGGCCACCAGCACCGCGCCCAGCTGGTGCGCCAGCCACCAGCGCCGCCCGTGGCCGAGCGGCCCAGGCTCCTCGTAGCCCGCGTCCAGGCACACCTGCACGGACGCCGAGGTGCACATCATGCGGCGGCCGGCGGGGCCGGTGCGATCGAGGCAGCGCTCCATCGCGTCGTAGCGCGGCTCGTGCAGGAACCGGCGAGGCGGGTGCCAGGGGTCGTGGCCGACGCCGACCAGCCCCAGGTTGTCGCGGGCCAGCACCGTGCGGACGGTGTCGAGGTCTTCGGAGACGGAACCGATGCACTCCATCAGGGAGGCGGCGGGCGACGAGCTGAGTTCCAGCTGGCCGCCGGGCTCGACGGTGAGCGCCGACCTCAGGTGCACGGTCTTCAATGCGGCGTAGGCCGCTTCGAGCCGTTCGGGTGTCACGGGGAGCTGCGGCAGCCGCAGCTCGTGGACGAGCCATTCCACTTCGACCCCGAGGGTTCGGGGCGGACCGGTCTTGAAGCAGATGCCCCTGACCAGGGCCTCCACCTCGGGTTCGGTGACCGCGGTACGGGGCTTCGTACAGTCGCTACAGTCACTTGCCGTATCGGACATGTCGGGATCCTCCTGAGATTCCACCATGCCACCGGCCCGGTTTCGGTTGAGCCCGGGTCGGCACACTCGTACCACCCAAGACCCTCGCGGCGAGTCGCACAAGGGTGCGTATTGCCGCGTTCGGGATCGGTAATCTCCGGTTCGCCGGCCGTTCGCGGAGCCCGGAAACTCCGTTGCACCGCACGACCAGCATCGCTCACGATGGATGCATGAGCACGACGGGGGAGAACACGGGGGAGATCGCGGGGCGCGCTCTCATGGCGTACACGGGGGTTATGCCATGAGCGCGCGCCTGCGCGGTATCGCGCAGGAGACCGAGCAGATCGTGGCGGCCGGGGGGTACCGCACGGCGGACGGGCGCGAGGTGTCCGTCGCGGACCGGATCGAGGCGGCCCGGGCGGGTACGAGCCTGCACGGACCGGAACCGGTGCGCATACCGGAGTTCCCGCCGGTGGACACGTCCATCGAGGTCACGGGCGAGAGCAGCCTGGAGGCCGCCCGCCGGATCACCGGCCCGGTGGCCGTCCTGAACTTCGCCTCGGCCCGGAACCCGGGCGGCGGCTTCCTCAACGGCGCGCAGGCCCAGGAAGAGGCCCTGTGCCGCGCCTCCGCGCTGTACACCTGCCTGCTAGAAGCCCGCGGTTTCTACGACCACCACCGCGCCCACCGCGACCCGTTCTACACGGACCGGGTCATCCACTCACCGGCCGTCCCCGTCTTCCGCGACGACAAGGGCCGCCTCCTGGACGAGCCGTACAGCGCGGGCTTCCTGACCGCCGCCGCTCCGAACGCGGGGGTCGTGCTGCGCACGGCACCGGAGCGCGCGGCCGAGCTGCCGGGTGCCGTCGCCGTACGCGCGGAGCGGGTGCTGGAGACGGCGCTCGCGCACGGTTACCGGCGGCTGGTCCTCGGGGCCTGGGGCTGTGGGGTGTTCCAGAACGACCCGGCACAGGTCGCGGGCGCCTTCCGCGCGCTGCTCGGGCCGGGCGGACGGTTCGCCGCGGCCTTCGAGCACGTCGTGTTCGGCGTCCTGGACCGCACACCGGGTGCCACGGTCCGGGACGCCTTCGTACGAGCCTTTCCGGAGCGTCAGCTCCAGAAGTAGCCGCTCAGGTCCAGCCGTAGCGCTCGTGCAGCCGGTGGCGGACGAGGTTGAAGCGCATCTGGTCGATGGCGCACGCCTCGCGGCGCATGCCGTCCTCGTGCAGGCGCAGGACGCGGTCCACGTCGACCCAGGAGTCGCGGCCCGACTTGTCCCACGGGCCGTTGCCGATCGCCACCCACTCGCGGTCTGCGTCGTGCCGCTTGCTGGAGAGCTGGACGGCGAGCAGCGTCCCGCCGGGCTCACGGGCCACGACGAGCACCGGGCGGTCCTTGCCCCGGCCGTCGTTCTCCTCGAACGGCACCCAGGTCCAGACGATCTCACCGGGGTCGGGGTCCCCGTCGTGCGCGGGGGAGTACTCGGTACGCACCTTGCCGACCTCGCGCGGGTCGGCCTCGGTGGTGGCGGAGGGGCCGAAGCGGCCCGGGACGTTCTCATCGGTAAACGCGGTCACGGGGGGCACCTTAGAGGGTGTCCCCCGTGCTCCGTGCGTCAGCCTCCCGTTGACGTCACTTCTCGTCCTTCTCCACCGGCACCTTCTGCGACGGCGGTGCCACGCTCCCGTTGAGGGCCGAAGTCCCGTTCGGGGCCTGCCCGTTCTCGTTCATCGTGGCCAGCAGCTGGCGGGCCAGACCGAGTCCGGCACCGCCCATGGTGAGCGCCTTGGCGAGCATCTCCGCCATGCCGTCGGCCCCGTTGAGGACCACCATGTTGTCGACGCTGCCGAACGCGGACGCGCCGGCCCGTACGATCTCCGGCCAGTTCTCGGCGAGTTGCTGCGCGACCACCGCTTCCTGGTTCTCGGCGAGGGCCGCGGCCCGCGCCTTGATGGCCTCCGCCTCGGCGAGACCCTGGGCCCGGGTCGCCTCGGCGGCGGCCAGACCCTTGGCCTGTGCGGCGGCGGCCTCGGCCTCACCGGTGGCCCTGGTCGCCGTGGCGGCGGCGGCACCGCGTGCCTGGGTCGCCTCGGCCTCGGCGTTCGCGGCCGTCTTGATCCGGCTCGCCTCCGCCAGGGCCGCCAACTCGGTCTCCTTCGCCTTGGCCTGCGCGGCGGAGATCCGCGCGTCACGTTCGGCCTCGGCACGGGCCCGGGTCTCGTAGGCCTGGGCGTCCGCGGGCTTGCGGACGTCCGCCTGGAGCTGCTGTTCCCGGCGCAGCGCGTCGAGTTCGGCGATCCGGGTCTCCTGGACGACGACGTCCTGCCGGGCGGCGGCGTCCGCGAGCGGTCCGGCCTGCCGGGCCTTCGCCGCCGCCTTGTCGCGCTCGGCCTGGTAGCCGGCCTGGAGGATCTCGCTGTCCCGGGTGGCCTCCGACATCCGTGCCGCGGCCTTCTGCTCGGCCTCGGTGGCAAGCCGGTTGGCCTCGGCCTGCGCGATGCGCGCGTCCCGCTGGACGGCCGCCGCGTGCGGCATCGCGAGGTTCTTGATGTACCCGGTCGGGTCCTCGATCTCGTGGATCTGCAGCGAGTCCACGATCAGACCCAGCTTCTCCATCTCCGTGCCGCACGCGGCACGGGTCTGGCCGGTCAGTTTCTCCCGGTCGCGGATCATGTCCTCGACCGTCAACCCGCCCACGATGGACCGGAGATGACCGGCGAAGACGTTGTGCACCCGCTCCGACATCATCTTCTGCTGGTCGAGGAAACGACGGCCCGCGTTGGCGATCGACACGAAGTCGTCGCCCACCTTGAAGATGACCACGCCCCGCACCTTGAGCGGAATGCCCTGGGTGGTCACACAATCCACGTGCAGTTCGGTCTCGTTGAGGTCCAGCGAGATCTTGCGCACCGCCTGCACACCCGGCAGCACCAGCGTGCCGCGCCCCGTGACGATGCGGAACCCCATGCCCTCTTCGAGGCCTTCGGTACGGTGTTTCGAGCCGGAGATGATGAGTGCCTCGTTGGGCTCGGCCACCCGCCACATCGACTTGAACAGACCGATCATTACGAGGACGGCGACAACCGCCACCCCCGCTACGACGCCGATGACCATCGGCATACGCCCCCTTGTGATGGTGCCCTTTCGGCACCGAACGAAGGGAGTGTGCGCCTGTGCGACACCCGGGTACAGACGTTGACGGATCCTTGTTGCAATCTTGACGCGAACGCCCTTGAAACGGCTCTCACCTGCGGGGGAGCACGCTCAACTGTCGTACGCCGCCGTTACGTAGACGGTACGCGGCGGAAGATATTCCACGACCATCACCACCGTGCCCCGCTCGATCCGGTCGGCGCCGGCGGCGGCGTACGCGAGGAAGTGCTCGGCGCCGCCGCGCACCCGGACGATCACCTCACCGACGAGCCCGGGTCCGACCGTTCCGGTGACCCGCCCCATCAGCCCGACCATCGAAGCGTCTTCCATGGTCACAGGGTACGGGCCGAACCGGGCTGTGCCGCCGGGGAATCCGTGCCGATCGGCTCCGGCCACCGCTCGTGCCAGCGCAGCTCCGCCTCCAGTCGGGCGGCCAGTGACAGCAGCAGCGGTTCGCTGTTCGCCGGGCCCAACAGCTGGGCGCCGACCGGGAGTCCGTCCGCGACGAACCCGGCGGGGACGTTGACACCGGGCCAGCCGAGGATGTTCCACGGCCAGGCGTACGGACAGGCGGCGATCATCGCGCGGTCGGTGGCCAGGCCGTCCAGGTCGAGCATCGCGCCGACCAGGGGCGGGGGAGCGGCAGTTGTGGGTGCGAGGACCAGGTCGTACCTCCCGAAGAACGCGCCGAACCGGTCGTGCAGGTGCGCCTCCGCGCGGCGCGCCGCCCGCAGCGGGGCCCCGCCGAGCAGCCGGCCGAGGCGGGCGGCCTCCAGGGTGCGGCGGTCGAGGAGTTCGGGATGCGGTGCCTCGCGGACCCGCTCGGCGAGACCGACGGTGGCCCGGGGGAGGAAGGTCAGCCCGATCTGGCCGTAGGGCGGATCGTCCTCCACGACCCTGTGGCCCAACTGAGCCAGTTTCTCCGCGAGTTCGAGGATCCGAGCCCGTACCTCAGGTCGCAGCCGGGCCGGCAGCGCGGTGAACGGCGGCTTCAGGGAGAGCGCGATGCGCAGCCGGCCGGGGTCGCGCCCCACGGCTTCGGACATTCCCGACGCGGGCGGCCGGTGCGGGTCCTGGGCGTGATTGCCGCTCGCCGCGTCCAGCAGCAGGGCCGCGTCCGCGACCGTACGGGCGAGGACGCCGTTGACCGTGATGCCCTGGAAGGACTCCCCGCGCGGCCAGGTCGAGATACGGCCGCGCTGCGGTTTGACGCCGACGAGGTGGGTCCAGGCGGCGGGGATGCGCACCGACCCGGCGCCGTCCGAGCCGAGCGCGGCCGGGACCAGTCCCGCCGCGACGGCCGCTGCCGAGCCGCCGGACGAACCCCCGGGCGTATGAAGGGAGTTCCACGGATTGCGGGTCGCGCCGAACGCCGGCCCCTCGGTGAACGGCCACTGCCCGAGTTCGCAGGTGTTGGTCTTCCCGACGATCACGGCACCGGCCGCCCGCAGCCGTCGTACCGCCTCCCCGTCCTCGGCCGCCGGCGGGAACTCGCCCCGGCAGCCGAACGCGGTCGGCTCGCCCGCCACGTCCGTGTCGTCCTTGACGGCGACCGGCACCCCGAGCAGCAACTTGCTTGTCCCGGCGGCCAGTTCGCGGTCCGCCGCGTCGGCCTCGGCGAGCGCGGCCTCCCGCCGTACGACCCGAAAGGCGTTCAGGGAGGCCTGAGTCGCCTCGATCCGGGCCAGTGCCCGCTCGGTCAGGGTGCGTGACGTCACCTCGCCGGCGGCCAGCGCGCGGGCGGACTCGGCGAGGCCGGGGGAGCGGTCGGGCGTCATGGCGGCACCTCCGTGGCGCGTGGTCCACCGAACGGTAACGGCCGGAAGCCCGGTGTGGTGAGGATGCGGCAACTTCCCGCGTGGCGTGGACGGTTGGCCCTCCGCCACCAGATCCGCCACAGGCTTCCCACAGAGATCTTCCAGCACTGCGCAAACCATTGACGTGTTCCTGACCCACCCCTACCTTCTGACCGAATTCACGAACCGCGTTCGACATGGCGAACGTCCGAGTCTCCGGGAGAGCCGCCCGTGACCACACGTCCCCCCACACCGTCCCGCCGCGCCCTGCTGCGCGCGCTGGCCGCCCTGCCCGTCTCCGCGCTTGTCGTGGGCGAGGCCCCCGGACTGCTCGGCACGGCCCTGGCCGCCGCCCCCGCCGCCGGCTACGCCACCCGCTACACGATCGTCCCGTTCCTCAACAGCGACGACGGCACCGTCAACGTCTACCAGTCCGACGACGCCACCGACTTCCGCCTCGTCCAGGCCACCGCCTACACCCCGCCGAGCAACCGCATCCGCGACGCGAGCGTGTTCAAGCACACCGACGGCTACTACTACCTGACGTACACCACCCACACCTGGGAGGACGTCAGTACCACCATCGGCTTCGCCCGCAGCGCCGACCGGGTCAACTGGACGTTCCTGTATGACTACACGGTCCCGATCACCGACCTGTCCCGCGCCTGGGCCCCCGAGTGGTTCGTCGACAGCGACGGCAGTGTCAACGTCATCGTGTCCTGCTCCACCACCGACGACGAGTGGATCTTCACCCCGTACCGGCTGAAGGCCACCAACTCCGCGCTCACGGCCTGGAGTTCACCGGTCGCCCTGTCCGGCATCGGCTCCAACCACATCGACACCTACATCGTGCGCATCGGCTCGACCTACCACGCCTTCACCAAGAACGAGACGGCCAAGTACATCGAGTACGCCACCGCCACCAGCCTCACCGGCCCCTACACGATCTCCAAGACCGGCGACTGGGCCGGCTGGGGCAGCTACCGCGAGGGCCCCTCGGTGATCCAGCTCGACAACGGCGGCTGGCGGATCTTCTTCGACGGCTACGGCGACGGCACCTACTACTACAGCGACAGCTACGACACCTTCGCCACCTGGTCCGCGCCGACCGCGCTCACCACCCTCTCCGGCACGGCACGCCACTTCACGGTCATCAAGGAGACGGTGTCCGGCGGCCCGAGCCTCGCGACCGGTGTCACCCGCTCCTTCCAGTCCGCCAACTACACGACCCGCTACTGGCAGGAAGTGTCCTCGCTGCTCAACCTGCCGGTAGTGACCAGCGCCAGCACCACCGCGCTGAAGCAGGCGTCCACGTTCACCGTCGTCGCGGGCCTCGCCGACGCGACCGGCTTCTCCTTCCGGGACAGCGCGGGCAACTACCTGCGCCACTACGACTTCCGGGGCCGCTTCGACGCCGACGACGGCACGACGACGTTCGCGAAGGACGCCACGTTCTACGCCCGGACCGGCGCCACGACCGGCTCGCTCCGCTTCGAGTCGTACAACTACCCCGGCTACTACCTGCGCCACTACAACTACCAACTCCGGGTGGACCCGACCGACGGCACGGACCTCTTCCGTACGGACAGCTCGTTCGTGCCGGTGACGGCCTGGGCCTGAGCGAAGGCGGTGCTCAGTCGGTGAGGCCCAGCGCCCCGGCCGCCTGGATCGCCAGCCAGACCTCGGCCAGCGCACCCGTCGACGTCAGGTCGCGGTCGGTGAGCGTGCCGAAGCGGCGCAGCCGGTAGGCGAGGGTGTTCGGATGGATGTGCAGGGCCGCCGCGGCTGTGTCGGTGCGGCGGTCCCGCTCCATCCAGGTACGGGCGGAGACCAACAGCTGCGAGTCGTGGGCCTCGTCGTAGCGCAGCACCTCGCCGAGCACGTGCTCGACCAGTGCCGTCAGGACGGCCGGGTCGTCGGGGAGCCAGCGGCCGGTCGCGTCGTCGCCGTAGCGGACCACGGGCCGGCCCGACTCCATCGCCTTGGAGACCGCCCAGAGCGCCTCGCGCTGGGCGACCCGCAGCGCGGCACCGGGCAGGAAGGGCCGGCTCATCCCGGCCGCCACACCCGGGAGTTCACCGATCGCCACGGTCAGCTCGGGCGCGCCCAGGACATAGCGGTCCTCGCCCCGGGTGAGCAGCAGATGGGGGTGGTCCTCCAGGCAGCGCAGCAAGGCCTCGTCGGTGGTGTGGCGCACCACCAGGAGCACGGTGTCGCCGTCGATCGCATGTCGGGCGAGCCTGCGGCGCGCGGCCTCCGGGTCGAGGACCTCCTGAAGGAGTTCGGCCAGGGTCTCCGCGCCCTCGCGGCGCAGCGTCTCGCGTTCGTTGCGCACCATCGCGAGCCGCAGTGCCGCCACGGTGGCGATGTGCTGGGCGACGGCGAGCCCCGCGGGCTGGGCGCCCTGCCGCTCGTAGGCGACCAGGAAGCCCGCCGGGCCGCCGGGCGCGGGCACCGGCAGGACGAAGCCGCCGGGGACGGTCGGCGGGGCGTCGACGGAGGCCGGCAGGACGGCGGGATCCGGCACGGGGACACCGGGCAGCAGCGGGCGGCCCTGGGGCGTGCACAGATAGACGTCGTAGCCGGAGAGATCTTCGAGGCGGCGCAGCAGCGTCGGCGTGTCCAGGTCCTCGGCGACCAGCCAGCGCAGCGCGCCGAAGACCTGGAGCTGCGCGCCCAGCCGGTGCCGGGCGTCCTCCTGGACGGAGGCCGCGACCTCCTGGGAGACCGCGATGAACGGGACGGCGAGCGGCACCTCGAGGATCGGGAAGCCGCGCTCCTCGGCCGCCCGGAAGAACGCGTCGTGCAGCGGTGGCATGTGCAGCTGCGCCGAGAGCGCGAGCGCGGACACCCCGGCGTCGTCCAGCCGCTCCAGATAGGCGCGCTGTCCGGCCGCCGTGCGCGGCACCGCGAGACCCGTCGTCATGATCACCTCGGCGCCCAGCAGCCAGGGCGTCGGATCGGTGAGCTCGCTGGCGTGCGCCCAGGAGACGGACCGGCCGAGCCCGCCGCGACCGGCCTTCACCGACAGCTGTAGCGCCGGGAAGGCGAGCAGATCCTCGACGGTCACTTTGTTTCCAGCCACAAAAGAAAGCCTACTGCTCCGTGACCGCCACAATTGTCGCCGGTCGGGCACGGGCCACAGACTGTGGAACCGGCCCCCCGCATGAACGGAAGGTGGAGCGCCAGTGACGACCTCGATCACCGAAATCGAGACCTACGGCGTCGAACGGATCCCGGACGAGGACCGCACGGCCCGCCCGATCGACCTGTTCCGGCTCGCCTTCGGCGGCGCCAACACCTTCGCCACCTGTGTGCTGGGCGCCTTCCCGATCCTCTTCGGCCTCTCCTTCTGGCAGGGCCTCGCCGCCACCGTCCTCGGCCTGGTCGCGGGCGCGCTGCTGCTGGCCCCGATGGCCCTGTTCGGCCCCACCAACGGCACGAACAACGCCGTCTCCTCCTCCGCCCACCTGGGCGTGCACGGCCGGGTCGTCGGCTCGTTCCTCTCCCTGCTCACGGCCGTCGCGTTCTTCTCGATCTCCGTGTGGTCCTCGGGAGACGCGCTCGTCGGCGGCGCGCACCGCCTCGTCGACGTCCCCGAGTCGGACGTCACCTACGGCATCGCGTACGCCGTCTTCGCCGGACTCGTCCTGGTCGTCTGCGTCTACGGCTTCAAGTTCATGCTGCTGGTCAACAAGGTCGCCGTGCTGGCCGCGTCGGCCCTCTTCGTGCTCGGCGCCTTCGCCTTCGCCGGCGACTTCGACCCCGGCTACGCGGGCACCTTCGCCTCCACCGCCGACCCGCTGTTCTGGCCCTCGTTCATCGGCGCCGCGCTGATCGTGCTCTCCAACCCGGTCTCCTTCGGCGCGTTCCTCGGCGACTGGTCCCGCTACATCCCGGCCGGGGCCCCGCGCCGCCGGGTGATGGGCGCCGCGTTCCTCGCCCAGCTCGCCACCCTGCTGCCGTTCCTCTTCGGCCTGGCCACCGCGTCGATCATCGCCTCGAAGGCAGCCAAGTACGTCGACCCGGCCGCCCCCAACTACGTCGGCGGCCTCCTCGCGATCTCGCCCGGCTGGTACTTCCTGCCGCTGTGCCTGATCGCCCTGATCGGCGGCCTCTCCACCGGCACGACGTCCCTCTACGGCACGGGCCTCGACTTCTCCAGCGTCTTCACCCGCTTCAGCCGCGTCCAGGCCACCTTCTTCATCGGCGCCCTGTCGATCGCGTTCATCTTCGTCGGCCGCTTCGCGCTGAACCTCACGCAGTCCATCTCGACGTTCGCCACGCTGATCATCACCTGCACCGCGCCCTGGATGATCGTCATGACCCTCGGCTACGTCACCCGGCGCGGCTGGTACGACCCGGACGCGCTCCAGGTCTTCAACCGCCGTCAGCGCGGCGGCCGTTACTGGTTCACGCACGGCTGGAACTGGCGCGGCATGTCCACCTGGCTGGTCTCCGCCGTCGTGGCCCTTCTGTTCACCAACCTCCCCGGCCAGTTCGTCGGCCCGCTCGGCGACCTCGCGGGCGGCACCGACATCTCCCTGCCGGTCGGCCTCGCCCTCGCGGTCGTCCTCTACCTGGCCCTGCTCACCGTGTTCCCCGAGCCGCGCGAGGTGTACGGACCGGCAGGACCCCGCTTCGTACGAGCCTCGGACACCCCAGTGCCGCCGATCACCGGCGGTATGGACGAGGCCGTGGCCGAGCCCGCCGTCACCCACTGACCTTTCACGAGGAGCCGAGCATGAGCACCACCACAGTCCAGGAAGTCCGGGCCGCCGCCGACGCGCTCGTCGCCGCCTTCGCCGAGGGCCGCCTCGACGACTACTTCGGCGCCTTCGCCCCGGACGCGAGCTTCGTCTTCCACACCACCCCGCAGCGGCTCGGCTCCACCGCCGAGTACCGCGCGCTGTGGCAGCGCTGGGTGGACGAGGACGGCTTCCGCGTCCTCGGCTGCGTCTCGTCCGCACAGCTGATCCAGCCCTTCGGCGACACCGCGGTCTTCAGCCACGACGTGGAGACCCGGATCGCCACCCAGTCCGGTGAGGAGACCGTCCAGGAGCGGGAGACCATCGTCTTCGCCCGCGCGGACGACGGCGCCTGGACCGCCGTACACGAGCACCTGTCCGCCCGCAGCGCCGCCTGACCAGGAGAGACGTCCATGAGCACCACCTTCCGCAACTACATCGACGGTGCGTTCGCGGACGCCTCGGACGGCCGCACCCTCGATGTCGTGGACCCCACCACCGGTGACGTCTACGCGACCTCCCCGCTCTCCGGGGCGGCCGACGTCGACGCGGCGATGGCCGCCGCCGCTGCCGCGTTCCCCGCCTGGCGCGACACCACCCCGTCCGTACGGCAGCGCGCGCTGCTGAGGATCGCCGACGCGATGGAGGCCCGGGCCGACGAACTGGTCGCCGTCGAGAGCCGCGACACGGGCAAGCCGCTGCACCTCACCCGCAGCGAGGAACTCGCCCCCGCCATCGACCAGATCCGCTTCTTCGCGGGCGCGGCGCGGATGCTCGAAGGGCGTTCGGCCGGCGAGTACATGGAGGGCATGACCTCGATCATCCGGCGCGAGCCCGTCGGTGTGTGCGCACAGGTCGCGCCCTGGAACTACCCGCTGCTGATGGCCGTCTGGAAGTTCGCGCCCGCGCTGGCGGCCGGCAACGCGGTGGTCCTCAAGCCCTCCGACACCACCCCCGCCTCCACCGTCCTGCTCGCGGAGATCATCGGCTCGATCGTGCCGAAGGGCGTCTTCAACGTCGTGTGCGGCGACCGCGACACGGGCCGCCTGATGGTGGAGCACCCCATCCCCGCGATGGCCTCCATCACCGGCTCCGTACGCGCCGGCATCCAGGTCGCCGAGTCCGCCGCGAAGGACGTCAAGCGCGTCCACCTGGAACTCGGCGGCAAGGCGCCCGCGGTGGTCTTCGAGGACGCCGACCTGGACAAGGCGGTCGAGGGCCTGGTCGTCGGCGGCTTCTTCAACGCCGGCCAGGACTGCACGGCCGCGACCCGGGTCCTGGTCCACGAGTCGGTCCACGACGCGTTCGTGGCCGCGCTCGCGAAGGCGGCGGCGGAGACGAAGACGGGCCTGCCGGACGACGAGGACGTGCTCTACGGCCCCCTCAACAACGCGGGCCAGCTCGCCCAGGTCAGCGGCTTCGTCGAGCGCCTCCCCGAGCACGCCAGGATCGAGACGGGCGGCCACCGGGTCGGCGACCAGGGCTACTTCTACGCCCCGACCGTCGTCTCCGGCCTCCGCCAGGACGACGAGATCGTCCAGAACGAGGTCTTCGGCCCGGTCATGACCGTCCAGTCCTTCACCGACGAGGCCGAGGCCGTGCGATTCGCCAACGGCGTCGACTACGCGCTGGCCTCCTCGGTGTGGACCAGGGACCACGCGCGGGCGATGCGGATGTCGAAGAACCTCGACTTCGGCTGCGTCTGGATCAACACCCACATGGCACTCGTCGCCGAGATGCCGCACGGCGGCTTCAAGAAGTCCGGCTACGGCAAGGACCTCTCGGCCTACGGCTTCGAGGACTACACCCGGATCAAGCACGTCATGACGTCACTCTGACCCGAGTGCGGCCAGGCGCCGCCAACGGCCTTCCCGCGCAGGGTCGACGGCGCTGCGCCACACCAACGTCCCGCCGATCAGACCAGGTTCGTCCCGGGGCGCGAGGGCCGGGGCTTCGAGCGCGTCGGCGGTCTCCTCCAGATAGGTGACCAGCGTGTCGCGCTCGTCGTCGGTGTGGTCGTCGTAGCGCGACCACCGCCCGAGGAAACCGGTCTCGGTGTCCAGGTAGAGCCCCGAGACACGGTCGGCGGGACTGTCCGCCGCGACCGGGATCCAGCCCGGCCGCCACACGGTGATCCGCTCCTCCTCGGGATGACCGGCGTACGCGCTGTCCAGGTGGGCCTGTGCCTCCGTCTTCAGCCGGTATACGGCGGCCACCGCGTCCAGGGGCAGCAGCGCCCGGTTGCCCGGCAGACAGCCCCGCCCGTCGACCCCGTCGTCGCCCGCGGTCAGCAGCCACAGGACGGTCAGCTCGACCGGTATCCGCACCCCGAGTTCGCTCTCCAGTGCGGCTACGGCGGCCAGGTCGGCGCCGGTGCGGAGCGCGGCGTAGGAGTCGGGCGCGTTGTCACGGAGCCGGCGCGTGATCCGGTGCCACGCATCCGCGACCTCCCGCACGGTGACCGCGGTGACCGCGGTGACATCAGGAACGGCGGGCAACTCCCGTTCCGGCTCCGCCTCTTGCACGTCGTCTTGCTCGGCGGCAGGGGCCAGGGTGACGTACCGGATCTCGATCCGGTCGGGCTCGTGGAGGTAGCCGACGGTCAGTGAGGGACAGTCCTCGAACAGCTCGCCGTCGACCAGCACCGTACGGATGCCGGGCAGTCGCGAGGGCACGCCCAGCTCCGGGTCGTCGGTGAGCTGCCCCGCCACGGCCTTCAGCGCGTAGGGAGCACCGGCCCCGAGCCGGGCGGCGGCATCCCGCACGAGTGCGGGTATCTCGATGTCCACGGCCCGGCGCTCCTTGCGGTCTGGGGAAGAGCGATGCGCTCCACACCCTAGGTCGCCCACCTCGCCAGGGCCGCGTGTCCCCCAACTCGTCTGGAACACGCGGCCGTTGGCCACCGACCGTGCGGTGCGGGCGCTACGGGCGGTCCGCTCCCGCGTGGGCGTCGCCGACGGCGACCGGCTCCCGGCGTCTGCGGGTCATGTCCTGCGGGGTCGCGCGCAGTGCGAGAGCGCGGGGGTAGATCGCCTGGAGGAGCGGGCCCGTCATGGCGGTCGTCAGTACCGCCATGACCACCATCAGCGAGTACAACCGCTCGTCCAGGATGCCGAGTTGGCGGCCGACGCTCAGGATGACGAGTTCGGTGAGACCTCGGGTGTTCATCAGGACGGCCAGGGCGGAGGAGATGCGCCGGTCCAACCCGTTGGCGTAGGCGCCCGCGTACGCGCCGACGAGCTTGCCGCCCACCGCCACCAGCAGGATCAGCGCCAACTGCCCGAGATCGGACCAGCCGAGCCGGGACAGGTCCACCTGGAGGCCGGCGACCAGGAAGAACACCGGGAGCAGCAGCACGTTGTTCACGAGCCCGACCCGTTCGTGCAGATCGGCCCGCAGCCGCTCCGACCCCGAGCGCGGGACGACCGCCCCGAACAGGAACGCCCCGAAGATGAAGTGCAGCCCCATCCACTCGGTCGCGGCCCCCGACACCAGCAGCCCGGCGAACGCCGTCGCCAGCAGCACCGCGGTCGGCTGCCCGGTCACCCCCGGCCGCTTCAACAGCCGCCCCAGCAGCCACCGTACGGGGTAGAGCATCAGCAGCAGATACGGCAGGAACAGCAGCGCCCGCCCGGGGTCGCCGCCCGGCGCGATGATCGCCACCACCACGGCCAGCAGCGACCAGGCCAGTACGTCGGCGAGGGCCGCGCAGCACAGCGCCAGCGTGCCGAGCGGGGTGCGGTCCAGGTTCCGGTCGGTGAGGATCCGGGCGAGTACCGGGAACGCGGTGATGGACATGGCGGCGCCCATGAAGAGGACGAAGCCCGGATGGTCGGGGCTGGGATGGTCGCGCAGGAGGTGGACGCCGAGTGCCATGCCCAGGCCGCACGGCAGCAGCAGCGAGGCCAGGGAGACGGAGGCGGCGATCCGGCCCGTGCCGCGCACCATGTCGCGGTCGAACTCCAGGCCCACCAGGAACATGAAGACGGCGACCCCGACATCGGCGAGCGCGGTCAGGAACGGCCGGATGTCGGTCGGCAGCAGCGCGCGCGAGACCGCACCGTCGAACAGGGTCGGGCCGAGCAGGACGCCGGCCAGGATCTCGCCGACGACCGGGGGCTGCCCGAGACTGCGCGCGAGGGCGCCGAACAGGGCCGCCGCGACGATGACGACGGCGAGGCCGGCCAGTAACGCGGATGCTTGGGAGGAGGTCATGGCGCGGTGGACTCCTTGTGCCGGGGGTGCCGCGACGGGTGCCGGGGGTGCCGCGACGCCGGGGGTCCTCGTTTGGCCCGGACGAAAACGTGCCACGCCGGGCCGAAGTGAGGGCGCCGGTCCTTCGAAGGCATCGGTACTGCGTTATCCGAGATTGCGGATTTCGTGAGCGACACCTCGCTCCGCCTCTTCGGAAATCCTGTGCAATTCACGGACCGGCACAGCGAAGTGGTCGGCGATTGGGTCAGTGCGATTGTTCGCGGGCGCGGCTCCGCGTCTCCCTGAGATGACAGTCGACGGACCGGGCCATGATCAGCCCGCTCTTCGGATCGTCGGCTGCGACGCCGAAGCTGCGGATCAGGGAGACCCCGTCCAGCGCCACACCCTCGCGGGCGAGGACGAAGACAAGGGCGAGGAAGGCCGACCGCGCGTTGCCGTCGTCGAAGGGATGGAAGAAGCACACGTCGAGACAGACGCGAGCGGCACGGGCCGTCAGCGAAAAAGGGCGTTCGCCGTCCCGCGCGCTCTCGGCCAGGCAGGCGTCCAGGAGTTGACGGGTGTCGGGGCCGATGCCGTAGCGCTCTCTGCCGCCCTTGGCGAAGGCGGGCAGGGTGCGGAAGGACGGTGGGCGCGGTGTGCCGAGGACGTGCCGCTGCCAGCCGCGCAGCAGCTCGAAGTCGAGCGCGGCGCCGCGCTCCGCGTCGGCCCGCACCAGCTCCAGGGCGGCGAGCAGGCCCTCCCCGCGCGCGGTGTCCACGGCGAGATCGAAGGTACGTATGCTCTCCGCGGCGCCGTCCCGCGACGGGACCACCGGCTCGTCCCCACCGCCGTCCGGCACGTCCTCCCACACCGTGGCCGCGCGCACCGCGAGCCAGCTCAACAGGTGGTCCGGCAGGGGTCCGGGCGGCCCTGCGACATCCTCGGGCCGCAGGGACCCCGCGATCCGTTCCGCTACGTCGTCCAGCAGTACCCGGTCGGGTGCGGTCCAGCTCTTGAACCGACCGCCGACGGCTTCGGCGACCAGCCGCCGCGCCACCTCGGGGTCGACGTGCCGGCCGGCGAGGAACCAGGTGAGGACCTGTTCGCAGTGCCCCTGCCAGCCACTTCCGGCACCCGTGCGGTCGGTCACGTGCAGGATCAGGTTCCGGGCGCTGGACTCCCACAGGATCCGCCGGTCCGCCAGGGCGGACAGGTCCAGCGGATACGCCTCGAACCAACCCGCCAGCTGCTCAAGCCAGTTGCGCCACTCGCACAGCCCGGCGACCACCCGGTCCAGGGTCGCCTCCGGGGTGTCCACCGAGTGCGAAGGACAGCACCAGCTCCCGACCGGCCCGCCGTCGAAGTCGCCCTCGTCGTGCGCCCACCGCCAGCCCACGGCCCAGTTGCCGTAGTGCTCGGCGAGGGCGTGCGACATGGCGTCGGTCCAGGGCCGCGCCACGTCCCAGTTCCAGTCGCGCGTCGCGGGATCGCCGTAGGAGAGGTTCGGGCGGACGGGTACCCGGCGGGCCGGTCCGAGGGAGCGGACCACCCGTGCCGCGGACCCGCTGTCGAAGGGGTGACGGGCCGGGTCCACCTCGTCCCAGCTCAGGTACCGCGGGTTCAGGTCGTTGTGCACCGCGCAAGCCTGCACACTCGCCCGGCGCGCGATCAACCGAATTGGCGCCGGGCGCGGCCCGTCAACGCGGCGTCGTCGACGGCTCGTTGGGGAGGGCGGCCCTCGGTGGTCCGTCGGCGGTCGCGCGCAGCGTGGGTTCGTTGCGCAGCCGTACGAAGGTGACGGCCAGGGCGGCCGCCTGGACGGTGGCGCAGCACAGGACGGCCGTGCCGAGGTGGGCCGGCGGGGTGAGGGCGACCAGGATGCCGGCCACCGGGAACGGCAGCAGCAGGAGCAGCATGGTCAGGGAGAGCGTGGTGCCGAAGGCCGTGGCCGGGATGACCAGGGAACGAAGGGTGCGCAGTACGACGGTGAGGCCGCCGTCGCCCGCCATGAACAGCGCGACGAGGACCGTGTACGCGGCGTAGGACGGGGCCTGCGGGAGAGCCAGGCAGGCCGCCGAGGCGAAGGTCGCGCACACCACCCCCACGCCCCACAGGTCGAGCCGGCTCAGCGCGAGCCGGCAGCAGGTGACCGCCAGCAGGGTCGCCGCGGCGGCGGCGGACCACAGGGTGCCGACGTCGGCGGAGGAGCGGCCGAAGTTCTCCACCACGATCACGGGGCTGGCCGACTGGAGCAGACCGAGCGCGAGATTGGAGCAGGCCAGACCCGCCACCAGCCAGCGCAGCGCGGGCAGTTTGCGCAGCATGCGCAGCCCGGTCCGCAGCCCGCCGGGCGTCCGCTCGCCGTCGGGCCGCGCGGAGCGCAGCGGGGTGGGCGGGGTCTGTAGCCCGAGCACGGCGGCCAGCAGCGACAGCGCGGTCAGGCACCCGAGCATCCAGCCCGGTCCCACCAGCAGCAGGAAGCCCGCGAGCAGGGGGCCGACCAGCATCGCGGTCTGGTCGATGCCGATCAGCACCGACTGCACTCCGTGCGGCCGGTGTTGGGCCCGCCGGGTGACGATCGCGCCGACCGCCTCGTTGGCGACGAAGCTGAACTGGGTGAGCGTGCCGGTCACCGCGGCCAGCACCAGCACGGTCACCGTCTCGGCCGTGCCGCGCGGCAGCACGGCCAGCGTGACCGCCGCACCGGCCAGCACCAGCGCCCGCAGCAACGAGGCCAGGAAACACACGATGGCCGCGCCGCGCCGGTCCACCACATTGCCGGCCAGCACGAACGCGGCGATCCGGGGCGTCCACTCCAGCGCGAACGCCAGACCCGTCAGAGAGGGGGACCGGGTGATCGCCAGGACGAGAAGCGGCATGGCGTACGTCGACATCGAGAACGCCAGGGCGTCACTGGTGCGGGGTGCGTAGATCCGTCGAAAAAGACTGCCGGACGGAACGGCTGCATGGCGACCGGCGGGCGGCCGGTCCTCGTGCAGGGTCATGGCCACTGAGCGGAGGGCTTTCGGTGAGGCGTGTCACGGAGGGGGAAACGGGCGGCCCCCACTCACGGCGAAAGGAATTCGCGGAGGGCGGGGGAAGGGGTAAAACGCCTACCGGCAACGGCAGTTGAGGCGTGAAATATATCGCAGCTCAGGGGTTCGGCATATCCCGTGCGCACATCTCCGCACGTTCTGTGCAAGGGATTCGCGGCATTCCCGATGCCGATATCGGAAGTGTCCGCAGATTCGTGGCCCGGAGGCCGAAAGGGAGGCCGTCGCGTTCGTGCACGGCCGACGGCGTCTCGACCTCGCGGCACTCGTGGACGATCCCGGTGTCGTGGACTCCCGGGCGCCGGGGCAGATCCGTCGGCGGGGCGAGGCCGCCCGCACGCTGGTCCGCGACTGGCTGTTGGGCGACAGCCCGGGCCCGGGTGAGGCCGGTCAGGATGTCCTCCAACACGCCGTGGGACGTGGGGGAGTCGGTGCCGGGTCCGAACGGGCTGCCGCCGTCGAGCGGTACGTCTGTTTCGGTCTCGCCCGGCTCGTCGGGTACGGCGTGAACGCGCTCGCCCTCGTGGACGGCGGCCACCGGCACCACGCCGGTGGCCGCCGCTCCCATTCCTGCTAGTAGCCGTGCCCGGCCTTCTTCACCTTGCGGGAGACCGTGAACCGGTCGACCTCCGCGCCGGTCGCGGCCAGCGCCCGCACCGTGAGGGTCGTCGTACGGCCAGGCGTCGCGGGGGCGACGTCGACGCGGATGAACGAGTAGCCGGTGTAGCGGACCCGGGACCAGTCGACGTTCTCGGTGACCTTGCCGTCCTTGCCCGTCCAGTACGTCGGCACCGAGTCGATCGCGTCCTCGTTGCCCTCGTAGCTGTCGGCCACCGGGAAGCTGTACACGCTCTCGCCGCCCGCGCCCGCCGTCACGTACACCACACCGCCCTTGGCCGGCTCGTGGGTGCCGCCGATCGGCAGGGTCCGTACGGCCTTGTCCTGGACGACCGGGTCGGTGCGCTCGTAGACGTGGTTGTGGCCGTTGACCACCAGGTCGACCTGGTGCTTCTCGTAGAGCGGCACCCACTGCTCGCGCACCCCGCCCTCGGAAGCGTGCGAGCTGGTCGTGGAGAAGGCGCAGTGGTGGTGGAAGACGACAACGAAGTCGACGTCCGTACGGGCCCGCAGCTCACCGAGCCGCTTGTCGAGCCAGGCGGTCTGCTTGCCGCCGGTGTAGCCGATGTTGGCGGGGATCTCGTACGACACGTCGTTGGCGTCGACCGAGACCACGCCCACGTTGCCGTGGACGAAGGAGTAGACACCGGGAGCCGACGTGGCGTCAAAACCGTTGCCGGGCAAGGTGAAACGGGCCTCGTTGCCGCCGTACCCGTTGGGGGAGTACCAGGACTCCATGTCGTGGTTGCCGAACGCCACCATCCACGGCACCCGGCTGGAGAGCGGCTCGATCTGCGCCAGGAACGAATCCCACTGGCGGGCGTCGTAGTTGCCCGCGTCGCCGGGCAGCCCGTGGCCGGTCTCCTCGGCGTAGCAGATGTCGCCCGCGTGCAGGTGGAAGGCCGGACTCTGCGCCTGGACAAGGGCGTTGAGGCCGATGGAGGTGTAACTCGGGTTCTGGTCACCGAAGGCGGTGAACGTGAACGGCCGGGTGCTGTGCGTGCGGGGCGCGGTGGTGAAGGAGTAGATCGTGTGCGCGGCGCCCGGGTCGGCGGGGTCGAAGCCGTCGTGGCCGACGCCGTAGTAGTACGTCGTGTCCGGGCTCAGGTTGTCCAGCGCCGCGTGCACGTAGTACTGGTCGATGTCCGCGCTCTTGCCGATCCCGGCCGGTGTGAACAGGTCGCGCACCTCCGCCGGTATGCGGTGGCTCAGGTCGAGGGGACTTCTGCCGATCCGCAGGAACGGCTTGTTCACCGGCAGCGGCACCTGCCACGACACGCGCATCTGGGTCCGGGGGTCGGCGCCGTAGGCCAGATGCCGGCCGAACGGCGCCACCAGCGAACCGTGCACGGTGGACGTGGTGGATGCCGGCACCAGCGTGGGCGTGGCCGCCGCGGCGACACCCTGGCCGCCCGCGAGGGCGACACCAGCGGCGGCGACCGCGCCACCGCGCAGCAGACCGCGCCGGGAGAAGGCGCGGCGGAGGTACTCGTGTTGCTCGGGCATGCTCAGGGTGTCGGCGAGCCGGTCGGGGAGGCCCATGCGAGGAGTGTTCATGGGCGCGACGCTGGCAGCGCCGGTTGAACGACCGATTGCCGCACGCCCATGGACTGGCCATATCCCGCCCATCGCCTGGCTTGTCTGCTACGCCTCGGATGTCGCCGGTGGTGGGGCGAAGCGTGGGGCCGCGGCGGGGGCGGGCAGCGTCAGGGAGGGGGCTGGTGCTGCGTGTGCGAGCCGGGATTGGTCGTGTTCGGTGCGTTGCTTGGCTTGTCTGCTACGCCTTGGTTGTCGCCGGTCGCCGGTCGCCGGTCGCCGGTCGCCGGTCGCCGGTCGCCGGTCGCCGGTCGCCGGGTGAAGTGCCGGGTCCTGGCCAGGGCGGGGAGCGTCAAGGGGGTGGTGCTGCGTGTGCGAGCCGGGATTGGTCGTGTTCGGCGCGTTGCTTGGTTTGTCCGCTACGCCTCGGATGTCGTCGGCGGCCGGGTGAAGTGCCGGGCTCCGGCAAGGGTGAGCGGTGCCAGGGGGCTGGTGCTGCGTACGCGAGCCAGGGCGGGCCATGTCCCGGCCATCGCCTGCTTGTGTCCTACGCCTCGGATGTCCTCGGTGGCCGGGTGAAATGCCGAGCCCCGGCCAGGACGAGCAGCGCCAGGGCGGCCGGTGCCGCGTACGCGAGGCGGAACTCGCCGGTGGAGCCGAGCAGTCCGCTCACCGCGCCACCGGTGAGGACGCCCGCGTAGTTGAAGAGGTTCAGCCGGGCCAGGACCGTTTCCGAGGCGGCCGGGCGCAGCCGGGCGGCGGAGGCCAGACACAGCGGGGCCAGTACCGACGCGGCCAGGCCCACCACCCCGGCCGCGAGCACGGCGAACGGCCAGCTCGGCGCGATGGCCATGCCCGCCAGCGCACCCGCCACCACCAGCGCCGCCGTGCGGACGACGGCCACGGTCCCGACCCGCTGCACCAGCCGGTCCACGCTCGCGCGGCCGACGACCGTGCCGCCCTGGTACGCCGCGTACGCCATCGGCGCGACCGTGAGCGACGCGGCGAGGGGCCCCCGCAGATAGACCGCCGACCAGGCGGAGACCGTCGAGTCCACGACGTAGACGACGAGCAGGACCAGACCGAAGGGGAGCAGCCGCAGCCACAGCCGGCGCCCCAACGGCGGTTGCGCCGAGGGCACTTGGGCGGAGGGAAGGCTGTGCGTGCGCAGACAGCAGACGATGAGCAGAAGGAAGCCCGCCTGCACGGTCAGGCCGTCGCCCACGGGCAGGGCGAGGCGGGCCGTCCCGGCGGTGAGCAGGGCCGCGAGCACACCGCCCACGCTCCACGCCGTGTAGAAGGAGCCGAAGACGCTACGGCCGTAGGCGTGTTCGATCGTGGCGGCCCGGGTGTTGATCCCGACGTCGAGGCCGCCCACCGCGAGACCGAAGAGGACGTACGCGCAGACGGCGGTCCCGGGGCCGGGTGCCTGGCCGATCAGGATGAGCGCGACGGCGGCCGTGAGCAGGGCGCCGCGCATCGTGGCGACCGGACCGGCGACACGGACCGCGGCCAGCCCGAGAAAGCTGCCGAACCCGGCCGCCAGAGCGACCGCGACCAGCGTGGCGGTCGTCAGGAGCGGCGACAGCCCCTGGTGCTCGGTGACCGCGGGGACGGTCGTGTACACGGCGGCGACGGAGACACCCTGAGCGGCGAACGCGAGCGTCGCCACCCTCCGGGCGCCGGCCCTGGCGGCGCGACGCCCGCTCTCCGTCCGGCCTGGAGCGCTGACTGACATGCAGGGACCGTAGGCGGGCGGTGCCGGACGGACGCAGGACGCCGGGGGCCGTTGAGGGGACTCTGGCGGCCAGCGGATACGACCGGTGAGGCCCGGGTGCTTACGGTGGTCGCCCACGAGGAGGTGAGTGCGATGTTCCCCGACCCCGCCCCGGCGGACCCGCACGGGACCAGCCGCAGCACATCGGCGACGATCCAGCCGAACATCCTGCGCTATCTCGTCACCGTCGCCGACGAACGCGGCGTCGACCTGCGGCCTCTGCTGAACCAGGTCGGCCTGGACGAGACGCTCATGCGGTCCGCCGCGCTACGGGTGTCGTACCGGCAGGGCAGCGCGGTGATCCGGCGCGCGGTGGAGCTCACCGGGGACGAGCGGCTGGGTCTGAGGGTCGGCGCGGCGCAGCACCTCACCGCGTGGGGCCTGCTCGGGTTCGCGCTGCTGGCCGCCGACACCCTGCGCCACGCCATCGAGACCGGGGTGAAGTACCAGAACATCTCCGGCGCGATGACCGTGTGGTCGACCGGCGTGGACGAGGACGGCGCCTTCGTCCTGCGCGCCGACCTCCCCGATCCCGCCGTCGACCCGAGCGTGGCCTCGTTCCTCGTCGAGGAGGGGCTCGCCTCCGTGGTCACCGTGTCCCGACTGGCCATCGGCCCGGACTTCGCGCCGCGCGTGGTGGAGTTCTCCGCCCCGCCACCCCGTCAACACGCCCTGTACGACGCCGTGTTCGGCTGCCCGGTCCGCTTCCGCGCCCCGGCCGACCGCATCGTCGTCGACCCCGCGTGGGCCCGCGCCCCGATGCCCGGCCGGGACCCGGTGACGTACGCCTCGACCCTGGAGACGCTCGACGCCCAACTCGCCTCCCGCACCGGGCAACAGGACCTCCTCGAAGTGCTGGAGGTGTCCGTGGCCCAGAGCCTCCCGGTGATCCCGTCCTTCGGCGAACAGGCGCGACGGCACGCGACCAGCGAGCGGACCCTGCGCCGCCGGCTGGCCGACTGCGGCACCACCTACGAGGCACTGGCCGAGGGAGTACGCCGCGAACGCGTCGAACAGCTGCTGCTGCGACCGGAGTCGACGCTGCGTGACATCGCCCACCGGGCGGGCTTCTCCGACGAACGCGCCCTGCGCCGCGCGGTACGCCGCTGGCACGGCACTTCCCCGGTCCAGCTGCGGGAACGACTGCTCCGGGCGGCTCCGCACCGCGAATGACGGGTCAACGGGTGCGGATCCAGACCGTCTTCTCCCGCGTCCACTGGTCGAAGGCGTTCGTCGACTTCTCCGCGCCGCCGAACCCGGACTGCTTCCAGCCGCCGAACGGCGTGGTGATGTCCCCCTCGCTGTAGGAGTTGACGGAGACCACGCCCGCCTCGATGCCACGGGTCAGCCGCAGCGCGGTGTCGAGATCACGGGTCCAGACGGAGGCGGCGAGCCCGTACTCGGTGGCGTTCGCCATCCGCACCGCCTCCTCCTCGGAGCCGAAGGTCTCGACGGTGACCACGGGACCGAACAACTCCCTTGTGAGTACGGCGCTTTCGGTGGGGGCGCGGGTGATCACGGTGGGCGGGTAGTAGGCGCCGTGAGCGGGGAGCCCGTGGGGGAGTCCCGCCGTGTGGATCTGCGCTCCGGCCGCGCGGGCGGCGTCGACGGCACCCGCGACCCGGTCGAAAGCTGCGCGGTCGATGAGCGGCCCTTGCTGGGTCCGCGGGTCGGCCGGATCGCCGACGACGAGTTCCCGCGCCGCCGCCGTGAACCGCTCCACGACCTCCTCGGCGATGCTCCGGTGCACCAACACCCTTGAGCCGGCCGTGCAGTTCTGCCCCGTCGTCAGGAACGCGGCCTCGATCATGTCGCCGATCAGCTCGTCGCCGTAGGAGAGCGCGTCGGCCATCAGCACCTGCGGGCTCTTGCCGCCCATCTCCAGGGAGACGCGTTTGAAGTTGCTGTCGGCGGCGGCCCTGAGGACGCGGCGGCCGGTGGCGGTGGAGCCGGTGAAGGAGAGCGCCCGGACGAGGGGGTCGTGGGCGAGGGCCGCGCCGGTTTCCGCGCCGTAGCCCGGCAGTACCGTGAGCACGCCGTCGGGCAGGCCGGCCTCGGTGGCGAGGGCGGCGAGGTGGAGGGCCGAGCGCGGGGTGGCCTCGGCGGGCTTCACGAGGAGACAGTTGCCGGCGGCCAGCGCGGGGCCGATCTTCCAACTGGCCATCGCCAGCGGGTAGTTCCACGGCAGGATCGCCGCGCCGACACCGACCGGCTCGCGACTGACGAGACCGAGCGCCTCGGACCCGCCCGGCGCGATCCGGCCGAAGACCTTGTCGGCCGCCTCGGCGAACCAGCGGACCGCCTCGACCGCCCCCGGCACATCCCCCGTACGGCACTCCGTGATCGGCTTGCCCGCGTCCTCGCTGTCGAGCCGGGCGAGGAGTTCGGCGTCCCGTTCCATGAGTTGGGCCAGCCGCAGCAGTACGGCGCTCCGCTCGCGGACCGGGAGCTGCGACCAAACCCCTGATTCGTAGGTGAGTTGGGCCTGTTGGGCGGCCTTGGTGACGTCGTCGGCGCTCGCGGCGGGCAGGGTGGTGAGCGGTTCGCCGGTGGCGGGGTTGACGACGGTCAGGCTCTCGTTCCTGGTCATGCCTCCTCCACCAACTCCCAGCGTTCGTCGGTCTGTCGGGCCAGTCCACGGCGGCGGAGCTCCTCCAGATAGCGGGCCATGCCGCGGTCGCCGCGCCTGCGGAACAGGGGGAAGATCCTGGGCAGCAGGTTCGGGACGAGCATCGCGCAGCGGACCAGACGGGACTCGCCTGACCGGGGGTAGGCCTCAAGCCGCGGCCTGTCCAGCAGGCTCACCACGGCCGCGACGACGTCTCCCGGCTGCTGCGGCCGGTCCTGGAACTGCATCGAGTTGCCGCCGTCCACGGCCTCCTGGCGCAGCATCCGGGTGTCGGTCGCCGAGGGCAGCACAGACCCCGCCACGATGCCCCTGGCGCGCAGATCCAGACCGATGGCGAGCATCGCGCCGCGCAGCCCGAACTTGGACGCCGTGTAGATCGGGGTCTCGCCCAGCGGGAAGATCCCGCCCAGGGAGACCGTGGTGACCACCCGGGCGTCATGCGAGGCCTTCAGCAGGGGGATCGCGATCCGGGTGGCGACCAGCGGTGAGGTCAGATTGAGGGTGATCTCCTGCTCGATGCTCTCGACACTGCGCGCGTCGAAGCGCTCCGAGCTGGTCATGCCCACGTTGTTCACCAGCACGTCGAGCCGGCCGTGGATCTCGCCGACCCGCTCGAACAGCCCCTCCAACTGGGCTCGTTGGGTGAGATCGCAGCCGATGCCCGAGTGCCCGGCGCCCGGCAGAGCGGCGGCCACCTTCTCGGCACGCACCCCGTCGATGTCGACGACGACACACCGCGCGCCGCCCACCGCGAAGCGTTGGCACAGCGCACTGCCGATACCGCCCGCGCCGCCCGTGACCAGCACGACCTTGTCGGTGAAGTCGAACCGCCTCATGCCGCCGTCCCCACCCGTCGCGGGGACCGCACGGCCGGCGCCTGACCCTCGGTGCGCCAGCCCAGCTGCCGGGCCACCTTGCCCAGATACTTGACGAACGCCCCGCTGTCGACGTAACCGGTGTGCCGGGGCGAGGCGACGAACTTCAGTCCGCCGGACAGATCCGGCCGGTCGGCGCGGACCATCTGCGCGAACCGCTCGGCGTTGGCCGGCCCGTGCCGTGCGTCGTGCAGATACCCGGCGATCAACTGCCCCTGCATGTCGAAGAGTTGATAGGCACCGGAGTTGGTCTCGACGAACCCGATGCCGAACAGGCCCCGGTGCTCGCGCGAGAACGACGACAGATACAGGTCGGGATGCTGTTCGTCGCCGAAGTACCGCTGCGCGACCGGGACTTTGTGGACGAAGCCGGTGGCCAACAGGATCAGGTCGAAGTCGTCGCTCGTGCCGTCCGTGAAGTGCACGGTACTGCCCTCGGCGCGGGCGATGCCGGGCCGGGCGGTGATGTCGCCGTGCTGGAGGTGGTGGATCAGCATCGAGTTGATGGCCGGATGCGTCTCGAACAGCTTGTGGTCCGGCTTCTGCAACCCCAGCCGCGTCGGATCGCCGTTGACGATCCGCAGCAGACCGCCGAAGACCCGCTGCGCCAGCCACATCGGCAGATGCGGACCGCTGTTGGCGATCGTGTCCACCGGCCGCCCGAACAGATGCTTGGGGATGAACCAGTATCCGCGCCGCATGCTGATCACCGCACGGTCGGCCGTCCGGGCCGCGTCGCACGCGATGTCGCAGCCCGAGTTCCCCGCACCCACGACCAGCACCCGTTTGCCGCGCAACTCCTCCGCGCTGCGGTACCCGACAGTGTGCCGGATCTCCCCACTGAACTCCCCAGGAATGTCAGGGATGTTGGGATGCCACTGCGAGCCCGTGCACACCACCACCTGCCCGTGCAGGCTCTCCCGCCCATCGGTCCGGGCGACGGTCCAGGTGCCGTCCTCGTTCTTCTCGACGCTCGCGACCCCGGCACCGAACTCGATCCGGTCCGTCAGCCCGTAGGCGTCGGCGAAGGACCGCAGGTACGACAGGATCTGCCGGTGCGGTGGATAGTCCGCGAAGTGATCGGGCATGGGGAAGCCGCTGAAGCCCGACAGGGTCCGGCTGGAGATGAAGTGCGCCGACTCGTACATCGGCCCGCCCGGATTCTCGATGTCCCAGATCCCGCCGACCCCGGTGTGCCGCTCCAGATGCGTGTACGGCAGCCCCCGCTCCGCCAGCGCCCTGGCGACCGCGAGCCCGGCGGGCCCCGCCCCGATCACACACGTGTCCAACTGGCTTTCCGTCACGAGCCTGCCTCCTCGGTCGTCCCGTTCCACGGGTGGTGGAGGAAACGTATGCACCGGCTGTCCTGCGGGAACTGACCCGCGCGGTCAGGGACGGGACCCCGGCGGCCGGGGACAGCGGACCTCGCCGGATACGGGTGGGGCGGGTGGGAACTCCGGGCCGTGACGGGCCGTTGCCCAAATGCCGAGCCTTGGTGCGGAGTTGAAGAAGATTTCACCCGAGTCCCAGGGCTCGCCCGAGTCGCCGAGTTTGCCCGACCGCACCCCCACCCCACTCGTCCCCGGAGGCCCGAACGATGACCCGGAACCACCCCCGGCCCAGCCGGCGAGCCGCCTTACTCGGCGGCGCCGCCCTGACCGCCCTCGCCGTCACGGCCGGCACCGGCACGGCACGCGCCAACTCGTCCACCGCCGAGGCCGGTTGGCCGACGGAGTTCCCCCTGCCCAACGGCTGGCTCCCCGAGGGCATCGCCATCGGCAGCAGGCCGTACGCCTACATGGGCTCCCGGGCCGACGGCGCGATCTACCGCACCGACCTGCGCACCGGTGAGGGCAAGGTCCTCTCCGAGGGCGCCACCGGCCTGGTCTCCGTCGGGCTGAAGCTCGACCACGACGGCCTGCTGTACGTCGCCGGCAGCACCGGAGCCGCGCGAGTCGTCGACTCCCGCACCGGCGAGATCCTGACGACCTATCAACTCACGCCCACCACCGGCCACTTCATCAACGACATCACCCTGCTCGGCGACCGCGCCTGGTTCACCGACTCCCTCGACGCCGTGCTCTACGGCGTCCCCCGCGGCCGTACGGGCGAGGTCACCGCCCTGCCGCTCACCGGAGACTGGGTGCAGACGCCCGGGGTGAACAACGCCAACGGCATCGTCGGCACCCCGGACGGCCACGGCCTGATCGTGGTCAGCAGCAGCCCCGGCAGGCTCTACCACGTGTCCCTGAGGACCGGCGCCGCCACCGAGATCGTTCTCAGCGGAGCGTCCGACGTGGTCAACGGCGACGGTCTGTTCCGGATCGGCCGGACGCTGTACGTCGTCCAGAACCGCCTGAACCGGATCAGTGTGTTCGACCTCGATGCCGAGGTCACCACCGCGACCCTGCGCACGACGATCACCGACCCGCGCTTCGACGTCCCCACGACCGCCGCCCGCTTCGGCAACCGGCTCTATCTGGTCAACGCCCGCTTCACCAGCCCGCAGACGCCCGACACGACGTTCACCGCCGTCGCCGTGTCGATCTGACGCGACAGCGGGCGGGGCTCCCTTCGCGGCTCTTCGCGAAGGGAGCCCCGCCCGTGGGTGGATCAACGGTGCGGCGTCGGCTCAACTGCCTCTGCGACAGCGGCCGTTGCGGCGCCAGTGGTGTTCGTGCCGGCGACCGGAGTCGCCGTAGCAGCGGCGCTCTGCCGTGGGCGGAGCAGCAGTACGCAGACGAGCGCCGCGAGGAGCGTCAGCGACCCGGCCACCACCAGGCACAGGCGCATGCCGTCCAGGAACGAGTCGCCGAGTGCGCCGAGCGCCCGCCCGGTGTTCGCGCCGAGGTTCATGTGTGCGACGGCGCCCAGACCTCCGGCGTCGGCGGTCGCCACGATGCTGTGCTGCGTCGCGCCCGTCACCCCCGCGTCGGCCAGGTGGCCGGGCAGGGTGTCCAGCGCCCTGGTGGTGAGCAGGGCGCCCAGGACGGCCGGGCCGAGCGCGCCGCCGACCTGCCGGAACGCGTTGTTGCCGGCCGCCGCCATCCCCGCCTGCTGATACGGCACGGAGGCCACGGCGGTCGCGGTCATCGGCGTCAGGACGGTCCCGATGCCCAGGCCAAGCAGCGCCAGCCGCCACGCGATGGAGGCAAATGAGGTGTCGGCGTCGACGCCGGTCAGCGAGAACAGCGCGCCGGAGATGACCAGCAGACCACCCGTGATCAGGACGCGCGGGGCGACCCGGTGCATGAGCCGCCCGACCGGCTGGCCGACCACGATCGCCGCCGCGGTGACCATGAGCAGCCGCCAGGCCGCCCCCAGCGTGTCGAGCTGCTGGACGAGACCGAAGTACAGGCTGAGCAGGAAGAAGAAGCCGATCAGCGCCAGGAAGGTGATCATCGCGACCAGGGTGGTGGCGGTGAACGCGGGGCTGCGGAACAGCGTCAGATCCAGCATCGGGCTCTCGCTGCGGCGCTCCGCGAACACGAACGCGACTCCACCGGCCACCGCCGTGAACAGGGCGACCATGACCTTGACGTCCGTGAAGGAACCGGCGCCGCCCTCGATCACGCCGTAGACGAGTGCGGTGATGGAGAGGGTCGCCGTCAGCTGGCCGGGCCAGTCCAGCTTCCGGCCGTGCGGGGCCCGTGAGTCGGGGAGCAGCCGGGCCGCGACGCCCAGGGCGATCAGCGGGACGGGGACGGACAGCAGATAGATCCAGCGCCACGAGGTGTGGTCGAGGATGACGCCGGCGATCAGCGGGCCGACGGCCAGCGCGGCCATGAGCGAGGTCGCCCACAGGCCGATGAACTTGCCGCGCTCCCGGTGGTCGGGCACCGCGTGGCTGATCAGCGCCAGGGTGGTGGGCAGCAGGGTCGCCGCGCCGAGACCGGCCAGCGCCTGGCCGATCCACAGCACCTGCACCGACTGCGCGCACAGCGCCACGGCGGCACCGGCGGCGGCGAACAGCAGGCCCGCCTGGAACACCTTCTTGCGCCCGTGCACATCGCCGAAGACCCCGGCGGTGAGGATGAACGCGGCCATGGGCAGGACGAACGCGTCCTGGACCCAGGACAGTTGGGCGGTCGACGCGTTCAGCGCCGACTGGATGGCGGGCAGGCTCACGGCGACCGTGGTCACCGGCAAGTAGGCGACGAAGACGCCGAGGCAGGCCATGACGAGGGTGGCCGCCCGTCGGTCGGCCGTCCCGCTCGCCGGGGTCGTGACGTTCACGGAGAACTCTCCTTCTTGACTGCGGTGCCCTCGAACGGGCACGCGTCCCAGGATCGGCTCCGGTATCGACAATCACCAACGTGCGACCGAGAAGCGACCGGAAACCTCCAACGCGACCTCAAGTGGTGTCAGACTTTCCCCATGACAGACGCCGTCGACGGAAAAATCCTCCGTGCCCTCCAGTGCGCGCCACGTGCCTCGTTCCGGCTGGTCGGCGAGGTGGCCGGGGTCTCGGAACAGACCGCCGCCCGGCGTTTCCACGCGCTGCGGCGGGACGGGGTGATGCGGGTGGTCGGCCTGGTCGATCCGGCCGTCCACGGCGACGCGCGCTGGGTGGCCCGGATCCGCTGCCGCCCCGACCGGGTCGGCCCGCTCGCCGACGTCCTCACCCGCCGGCCCGACATCGCCTACGCGGGACTCGCGTCCGGCGGTTCGGAGATCATCTGCATCATCACGGCACCGGTCCACGTGCCGCGCGACGACGTCCTGCTCCGTCAACTGCCCAGGTCGGCATCGGTGTTGGACGTCAGCATCGACCTGCTCATCCATCCCTTCGGCACGACGGGCCGAAGCGACTGGACGGGCTACGGCGGTCACCTCACGCCCGAGCAGATGCAACTCCTCGTCGGAGAACGGCCGTTGACCCCCACCGGACCGCCCGTACGCCTCACCGACGAGGACACCCCGCTCCTCGACGCGCTCGCGGAGGACGGCCGCGCCACCCACACCCAGCTCGCCGATCTCACCGGCTGGTCCACGGCCCGCGTGGGCCGGCGCCTGGAGGCTCTGGAGAACTCGGGCGCTCTCACCTTCGACGTCGAACTGCTCTCCGCACGCCTGGGGTTCGCACTCAACGCCACCCTGTGGCTCCGGGTGGCCCCCGCCCGGCTCGCCCACGTCGGCGAGGAACTCGCGGACCACGACGAGGTCGCCTTCGCCGCCGCCATCAGCGGCGAGTCCAATGTGATGGTGGTCGTCATCTGTCGTGACACGGAGGACCTGTACCGCTACCTGACCACCAAGGTCGCCGCGGTCCCGGGCATCGACGGCTACGCCGTGAGCATCCGCGTCCACACCCTGAAGCAGGCCACCTCGCTCATCTCACGCGGACGGCTGGTGCCCCCGGCGTTCGCATAGTCCGGCCGGAGCGCACCGGGCCGGATCACCCGCGGCGGCGGGTGATCCGGTGGGCGGAAGCGAGGTGTTACGGCGGGTCAGCGCTTGGTGTAGATGAAGCCGACCTTGTCCAGCTCGTCGCCGGAGCGTCCGTGGAAACCGGCGATCTGCCAGCCGGACGGGGCGGTGCGGGTCACGCAGTCCGAGGTGGTGGTGCCACCGGCCAGGGTGTTGCCCAGGTTGGTGGTGAACTTGGCGTAGAAGATCCGCGTGGTGTCGTTGTACTTGCTCTCGCACAGGTACGCCGAGGTCACGTACTCGCCGCTGCCGAGTGTCAGCGAGGACGCGGTGCCGCCGGTCCCGCCGTGGGTGAGCGTGGTGCCGTTGGCCAGCGTGATGCCGACCTGGTCGACGCGGGAGCCGGAGCGGAGCGAGATCTTGGTGGCGCGGGCGGCGGCCGGGACGCTGTCGATGTCCTGGTAGTAGTCGCCGTGCGGGCCGCCGAACTGGTCGCTGAGCTGGAAGTCCGCGTTCTGCGACCAGGTGAAGCCGACCGTGATCGGGTCGTGGTCGGAGAGCATCAGCCCGTCCGAGGTGAGGAACTTGGCGTGCTCGTTGTTGTACGAGGTCGCGTTGAGCGTGACCAGCTTGCTGCTGCGGTAGAGGACCTTGTCCACGACCTCGCAGGTGTTGGGGACGGTGGCCCCGGTCTGGTCGCACACCAGCGCGTCGCTGCCCTTGACCGGTGCGACGCCGCCGCGGATCAGCTTGACCCAGGCGTCGGTGAGCCCGTTGTTCGCGGCGAACTCGGCGATGGTGTCGGCGGTGCGGGTGTAGCGGGTGTTGGTGTCGCCCATGACGACGACGGCGTTGCCCGCGGAGTGGGTGCTGATGAACGAGGTGAGCTGGCTGAGGTTGTCGGCGCGGGAGGCCTCGTCGCCGTCGTTGGTGCCGGCGTTGGTGTGCAGGTTGTAGAAGTCGACGTACACGCCCTCGGCCAGGCGCTCGCGCATGAACGTGAAGCCCTTGGGGGTCAGGCAGTCGCCCGAGTCGATCTGGCAGGAGTTCCAGCCGACCCGCTCGAAGTCGTCGCCGTCCCAGGCGTAGTTGGAGACGGTGTTGAGCCCGCTGCCGATACCGGCACCGCCGCTGGTCGCGGTGCGGTAGGGGTGCGTGTCGGTGGAGTACAGGTAGGCGTGGTAGTTGAAGTCCTCCTGCACGTTCACGATGTCGTACGGGGCGATGCGCGTGCCGATCGCGGTGGTGCTCGTGTCGCGCGGCGTCGAGGCGCTGGAGAGCGACTCGGGCAGCCCGGCGATGTTGTAGCTGAGCACGCTGAAGCTGCCCGAGGTCGCGGCGGCGGCCGGTGTGGCGGCAGCCACCGTGAGCCCGCCCAGGGCCGCGGCAGCGGTCGCCAGACAGGCGAGAAGTCTGCGCATGGGGAAGTGCCTCCTGCGGAGTGACAGAGGGGGAGGGTGGTGCGGCGGTCATGTCAAAATGTAGCGACAAGCGCTTGCTATGACTCCCCTCCGGCCGCACCGAATCGGGAATTCCGCGTGACGCAGGGATGGCCAAGTTCCCTTGCGCGCCCGTTTGTTGACGGTGCGGGGGGATACCGTCCAGGGGTGCGGGCCGACAGCAACCGCTCGACCGGCGTGGCCCCGGCCGCTACGGGCGCGCCAGATGCCGCATCGTCAGCGCCAGTTGCAGCCGCAGCCGTCCCTGCGGGGTGCGTACCGGCCAGCCCAGCAGGGACTCCGCGTGGGTCAACCTGTCCTGGAGCGTGGAGTGATGGACGTTGATCTCGGTGGCCGCCGCGCGCAGGCTCGTGGTGGCGGCGACCGCGTTCAGGGTGACCAGCAGCCAGGGCGCGTTGGCCGCCGCCGTCTCCAAGTCGTGGACGTCGGGCGGCGGTTCGGCGCCCGGTGCGACCAGATCGGCGAGGAGCGCGATGCCGCCGAGCGCGTCGGCGTGCACGATCCGCTCGCCGGGGTCCTGCGCGGTCCCGTCGGCGGTGAAGCGGAGGGCGGTGCGGGCGGCGGCCCAGGAGCGGGGCAGGTCCAGTAGGGGGACGGCGGGCCCGATGCCCAGCCGTCCGGCGGGCAACTCGGCGTCCGTCGGGAGCGGGTGCACCGGAGCGGGCTGCGGGCCGGCGTCCGGGTGCGGGGCGCCCGACACGGGCCGCCCGCCGCCGCACGTACCGCTGTCCCGGGGCGCGACGACGACCCGGGGCGGCCGGTCGAGCGGGGCGACGGCACGCGCCCGGGTCGCGGGGTCGGCCACGTCCAGGCCGAGGCGGCGGGCCGCGTGCAGCCGGGCCGGCTCGGGGGCCGTGGCGTCGAGCAGCGTCTCCACCAGCTCCGGGTCGTCGGCGGGCACCCGGCCCCGGGTGCGGTCGAGCACGAGCCGTACGACGCCGGCCGCCCGCTCCAGGATCACCGCGTCGACGACACTGGGCGCCGTCTCCGCCGTACGCTCCAGCCACAGCGCCGAGGCCCCGCCCGGTGCCAGCGCGAACGACGGCCAGGAGGGATCGGGCGGCGACTCGCTGTCCCGGCGTGTGCCGTCCGCCTCGACCCGCACCCGCACCCGCCGCTCGGCGTCGACCAGCCGCGCGGCACACCCGGCCAGCACCGCCGCCCCACGCACCAGCGCCTCGAGACCCGCCCGCGACTCGGCGAGCCGATCGAAGTAACCGATGACCTGGACGGCGGCACCGGCGTCCGGATCCAGCGCGGTCAGGCGCCCGGCCAGCTCTTTCATATCCCCATGGTGCGTCATGGAACGGGTGTGCAGGAGTCCGCGGACAGGGTTCCTTCGCGGGCGGGGCGCGGGGGAGTGCGGAGGCGACGCGTGGAACGCCTCCGCACTCCGGCGAACGCGGACCACCGGCGCCGACCGGGCCACCGGCGCCGACCGGGGCGGCACGGCACCGTACGCGTGCCGACAGCGGCCTCCGATCGCCCTCGCCCGCGGCCTCGTACGGCAGCCGCCCGAACCCCTACGCCCCCAACAGCCGCCGCAGCCAGGTCAGATGAGCGGCCCGGGCCGCCTGCGACAGCGCCGCCTGCGGGGCGAAGCCGTCGAAGCCGTGGAAGCCGCCGGGCCAGACGTGGAGTTCGGCGACGCCTCCCGCCTGCCAGAGGCGGGACGCGTAGGTGACGACCTCGTCGCGGAAGGTCTCGGCCGAGCCGACGTCGAGGAAGGCCGGGGGCAGGCCGGTGAGGTCCTCCGCGCGGGCCGGCGCGGCGTACGGGGACACGTCGGGGCCGCCGCGGCGCTCGCCGAGGAGCGCGGTCCAGCCGGTCTCGTTGGCCGTGCGGTCCCAGACGCCGACGCCGACCATCTGGTGGGCGGAGGGGGTGTCGTTGCGGTCGTCGAGCATCGGGCACAGCAGCAACTGGCCGATCGGGCGCGGGCCGCCGCGGTCCCGGGTGAGCAGGGCCAGCGCGGCGGACAGACCGCCGCCCGCGCTCGCGCCCATGAGAACGATCCGCTCCGGGTCGCCGCCGATCTCCTTCGCGTGCTCCGCCGTCCACAGCAGGCCGGCGTACACGTCCTCGATCGGCGCGGGGTGCGGATGCTCGGGCGCCAGCCGGTACTCCACGGACACCACCACCGCGTCCAGTTCCCGCGCGTACTCCAGCGCCCCGGACACCCCGACCCGGTTGTCGCCGAGCACCATGCCGCCGCCGTGCACGTGGTAGATGACGGGCAGCGGCCCGGCGGTCGCGGGTGCGGTCGGCCGGCAGATCAGCAGCGAGATGTCGGGCTCGCCGACCGGCCCCGCCACCTCGCGGTCCTCGACGGCGAAGGCCCCGTCCAGCGTGATGTCCAGCTGTCCCAACTGTGTGATGGCCGGTCCCTGGCGGATCTCCTCGATGTCCTCCAGCGACATCCCGGGCGAGATGACCTCCTTGATCAACTCCAGGGCTGCGGCGAGTTCGGGGTCGAACGGGGGCGGGACGGACGTCATGCGCTTCTCCTCACGCTGGGCGCGGCGGCTCGTACGGCCATACTCCGCGCGGTCGCCCCCGGTTCGCCCGCCGCCGTCCGGCGGAACCTCCCCGCCGGACGGCGGGTGCCTTGCCGGGAAGTGACCTGTTGTTCATCTGCGGGACGTGGAAGGGATCCTCCACGCCGACAACGATGTCCAAACCCCCACGGACAGACCCGTACCAGGAGCACCAGTGAACGTCTCCCTCACCGTCTGGCTGCTGACGATCGTCGCCCTGTGCGCCCTCGTCGGCGCCGACTTCCTCATCGGCCGCAAACCCCACGACGTGTCCGTCAGGGAGGCTGGCATCTGGACCGTGGTCTGGGTCGTGCTGGCCTGTCTGTTCGGACTCGGACTGCTCCTCTACGGCGGGAGCGGGCCCACCGGTGAGTTCTTCGCCGGGTACATCACCGAGAAGTCGCTGAGCGTCGACAACCTCTTCGTGTTCGTGCTGATCATGGGCAAGTTCGCGGTGCCCTCCCAGTACCAGCAGCGGGTGCTGATGGTCGGCGTCCTCGTCGCCCTGGTGCTGCGCGCGGGCTTCATCGCGGCCGGTGCCGCCATCATCTCCGCGTTCTCCTGGGTGTTCTACATCTTCGGCGCGTTCCTGATCTGGACCGCGTGGAAGCTGGTGCAGGACGCCCGCAAGGGCGGACACGAGGAGGAGTACGAGGAGAACAAGCTCCTCAAGATCGCCGAGCGCCGCTTCGGCGTGGCCGACCGCTATCACGGCACCAAGCTGTTCATCAGGGAGAACGGCAAGCGGATCATGACGCCGATGCTGGTCGTGATGCTCGCCATCGGTTCCACCGACGTGCTGTTCGCCCTCGACTCCATCCCCGCGATCTACGGCCTCACCCAGGATCCGTACATCGTGTTCACGGCCAACGCCTTCGCCCTGATGGGCCTGCGCCAGCTCTACTTCCTCATCGGTGGCCTGCTCAAGAAGCTCGTCCACCTGAGCTACGGCCTGTCGATCATCCTCGGCTTCATCGGCGTCAAACTGGTGCTGCACGCGCTGCACGAGTCCGGGGTGCACGTCCCGGAGATCTCCATCCCCTTCTCCCTCGGCTTCATCGTGCTCGTCCTGGCCGTGACGACGTTCACCAGCCTGCGGGCCACGAGGACCCAGAGCGCTTGACTTCGAGAACGCTCGAAGACCTACCGTCACGAAGGACGGTGAAGGTCCGGGCGAACTGTGGAACGGAGTCGGACATGCGGGTCGGTGTGCACATCAACCGGTTCAACCATCCCGGAGGGCCCGCGTCGATCGGGCCCGAGCTGGCCGCCGCGGGTGCCGCGGCCGAGGCGGCGGGCGTCAGCTGGCTGTCGGTGATGGACCACTACTTCCAGATGGAGTTCAACGGCGGCGCCGAGGACCCCATGCTGGAGGCCTACACGACACTGGGCTTCCTGGCCGCCCACACCTCCACGGTCCGCCTCGGCGCGCTGGTGACCGGTGTGACGTACCGGAATCCGGGGCTGCTCGCGAAGATCGCCACCACCCTCGACGTGCTCTCCGGCGGCCGGGCCACGCTCGGTGTCGGGGCCGCCTGGTACGACCGTGAGCACCATGGTCTCGGCGTGTCCTACCCGCCGGTCGCGGAGCGTTTCGAGCGGCTGGAGGAGACCCTGCGGATCTGCCTCCAGATGTGGGACCCGGAGGCCAACGGCCCCTTCGAGGGCGAGCACTACCGGCTGGCCGAGACCCTGTGCGTGCCTGCGCCGGTCAGCAGCCCGCACCCCGAGATCATGATCGGCGGCAGCGGCGAGAAGAAGACCCTGCGGCTCGTCGCCCAGTACGCCGACGCCTGCAACCTGATCGTGTCGACGCCGGACGAGCTGCGGCACAAGCTGGAGGTGCTGCGCGGGCACTGCGACCGGCTGGGGCGCGACTACGACCGGATCCGCAAGACCATCGTCCACACCGGGGAGTCGGTCACGACGGGCGATCTCGACGCCTTCCTGTCGGAGATCGACGGCTTCACCAAGCTCGGTGTCGACACGGTGATCCTGGGCCCGCGCACCGGGGAACCGGCCGAGTGGATCGAGCGGTTCGTGGCTCCGGCGGTGCCGCGCCTGGCCGAACTGGACTGACGTCAACCGACATGAAAGGGGCCGGAGTTCACATGAACTCCGGCCCCTTTCACGGTGCGGCGGGGTGCCTCGATCAGGCGGCGACGGCCTCGTCCGCGTGGCCCTTCAGCTGGGAGAGGACCTCGGTCAGCTGGGCGACGACCTCGGCGTCCTCGGACGGGTGGGTCTCGGCGAAGCGCACCACGGAGCCGGGGATCGAGAGCTTGAGCTCCTCGATCACCTTGCCGCCGGCGATGCCCACGGCCTTGCGGGCCTCGTCCTGCGCCCACACGCCGCCGAACTGGCCGTAGGCGGTGCCGACCACGACGACCGGCTTGCCGCCGAAGCCGCTGGCGCCGTAGGGGCGGGACAGCCAGTCGATGGCGTTCTTCAGCACGGCCGGGATGGTGCCGTTGTACTCGGGGGAGAAGAAGAGGAAACCGTCCGCGGCAGCGGCGGCGGCGCGCAGCTTGGCGGCGGCGGCCGGGACATTGCCCTCGACGTCGATGTCCTCGTTGTAGAACGGGATGTCGGCGAGACCCTCGAAGATCTCGATGTCGGAGCCCTCGGGCGCGAACTTCACGGCGGCCTCGGCGAGCTGGCGGTTGTGCGAGCCGGCACGCAGGCTGCCGACGAGCGCGAGGATACGAACAGACATGGGGGACTCCAAGAGGGGGGCTGAAACACTGCCGTTACGATCCGGACCGAGGTCCGCTTAAAAGTTGTACCAGCCTAAGCGGACCGCGGTCCAGTTTTGTTCCCCGTGCTTTACGCTGTCTTCATGTCCAGCGCCCTGCCGCCCTTTCCGAAGCCCGAGGAGTCCATAAGCGAGCCCCAGTTGCTGGAGGTCCGCTCCTTCGGGGACGAGCCGTGCCTGCGCGCCGACGCGGCCCGCAACCGGGCCAAGCTGCTGGAGGCCGCCGCCCGCCTGATCGCCGAGCACGGTGTGGCCGGCGTCACCATGGAAGCGGTGGCCACCGCGGCCGAGGTCGGCAAGGGAACCGTCTTCCGCCGCTTCGGCGACCGCACCGGTCTGCTGATGGCCCTGCTGGACCACTCGGCGAAGACGCTCCAGGCCGACTTCATGGGCGGGCCGCCGCCGCTGGGCCCCGGAGCGCCCCCGGTCGAGCGGCTGCGGGCGTTCGGTGTGGCGGTCCTCTACCGCTCGGCGGAGCAGCTGGACCTGCAACTGGCGGCACAGCCGGACCCGGCCCGCCGTTTCTCCCACACCGCGCTCCTGGCGCTGCGCACCCACGTCACGATGCTGCTCCGGCAGATCCTGCCGGACGCCGACTGCGAACTGCTCTCCCAGCCGCTCATGGCGTATCTCGACCCGGCCCTGATCAACCATCTGACCAGGCAGTGCGGGATGCCGATGGAGCGGCTCGAAGCCGGCTGGATCGACCTCGTCGCCCGCCTGACCGCCACACCCCCGCCCTGCTGAGTCCGCCTCAGGCGTGGCCGGCGAACATGTCGAGGATGCCCTGAGGGGCGTCGGCCCGGAACATCAGCTCGCCGTTGGCCGCCGAGTCCGCGGCCGCCTCTTCGCTCCGCGGGAACAGCTTCTCCTCGTAGGCGGCGAGCGCGGTCTCGGTGTCGCCCGGGTGCGCGGCCAGCGCGAGGCCCAGGTCCGCCCCGTCGAGCATCGCGAGGTTGGCACCGACGCCCGCGAACGGCGACATCAGGTGGGCCGCGTCGCCCAGCAGCGTGACCCCGGGCACCCGGTCCCAGCGGTGCCCGATCGGCAGCGCGTGGATCCGCCGCGGGGTCAGCGGCCCGTCCGCGTCGCCGAGCAGCGCCCGCAGGCTCTTGTCCCAGTCGTCGAAGTGCCCGAGCGTGTACGCCTTCGCCGCCTCGGTGTCCGTGAAGTCGACTCCGTCGAACGCGTCCTCGGGGACGGCGAGCGCCACGTAGATGTGCAGGCTCCCGTCGGTCTCGCGGTGGCCCAGGAAGCCCTTGCCCGCGCCGAGCGCCATCAGCATGCCGCCGCCGACGACCTCGGCGCTCACCGGATGCCGTAGGTCGGCGTCCGGAAGGTCCACCTCGACGAACGAGACGCCGGTGTACGCGGGCCGCGCGTCCGAGAGCAGGGACCGCACCCGGGACCAGGCACCGTCCGCGCCGATCAGCAGATCGGTGGTGAAGGAGGTGCCGTCGGAGAGGGTCACCTCGTGTCGGCCGCCGTCGAGCGGGCGGGCGCCGGTGACCTTCGCGCCCCAGCGGACGGTGCCCGCGGGCAGGGAGTTCAGCAGCAGGTCGCGCAGTTGCCCGCGCTCGACCTCGGGGCGCCCGCCGGTGCCGTCGTCGGGATCGTCCAGCAGGACTGTGGCCGCCTTGTCGAGGACGCGGGTGGCCTCGCCGCCCGGGTGGACCAGCGCGCGGAACTCCTCGTACAGGCCCGCCGCGCGCAGCGCCGGCTGACCCGAGTCCTCGTGGATGTCGAGCATGCCGCCCTGGGTGCGCGCGGCGGGGGAGGCGTCCAGGTCGAAGACGGCGGCCTCGACGCCGTTGACGTGCAGGACCCGGGCGAGCGTGAGCCCGCCGAGTCCGCCGCCGATGATCGCGAGGGGGTGGTGAGGGGTGGTCATGGTGAACCTCCTTGAAACGGGCGGGAGTTGAGGTGTCAGCCGGGTACGGCGGTGCGCTCGATCCCGGCGATCAGCGCCTGGAATCTCCAGGACAGACGGGCCTCGCCCGCCCCGGACAGCAGCTCGGTGGAGCGGGCCGCGATGTGCGGGTGGGTCCGGTCGGAGACGTTGCGCAGGGCGTCGGTCAGGGCGTCCCAGTCGTCCCGGGGGGTGTCCTCGGCCGAGTGCTCGGCGGCCGTCGCGGTGGCCTGCTGGAGCAGCAGGTCCACGCCCCACGCGGCCTGCGCGGGCGGAACGCCTCCCTCGTCGAGCAGGGCGAGCAGGTTCTCGATCAGGTTCAGGTAGTGCGGGCCGCTGGGCCACGCCGTCAGTGCCGAACGGGCGAGGCTCGGGTGCTCGAAGAGCATCGCGGTGTACGCGGTGAGGATCTGCTCCAGGCGCTCGCGCCAGGAGCCCTCGGCCGGGACGGGCCCGATCGTGCCGAGCAGTTCGTCCAGGACCGCCGCGTGCAGCTCCGCGGTGTTGCGGACGTACACGTACAGCGAGGCCGGACCGGTGTCGAGCTCTTGGGCCAGGCGCCGCATGGTGACCTTCTGCAGACCTTCGGCGCGCAGCACCGCCACCGCGGCGGCGACGATCGCCGCCCTGCTCAGGGCGGGTTTCGCCGGGCGTTCACGGCGGCTGCGCGGAGTGTCGGGGCGAGCTGTCATGCCTCCACGGTAACGAACATGTTCGCTCCGAACAAGTTCGTGACGAACATGTTCGTAACATCCCGGACCATGTTGCCGTTGTGACGACCGTTGCCCCGCCGCGCTGCCGTAGCCCGGCTTCTGCCAAGATGCCGTACGTCATGGTGCAGATACCGAAAACGCCCGCAGCCCCGTCGCCCGCACCGCGCTCCGTTCCCACGAGCGCCGATGTGGCCCGCCTGGCCGGCGTCTCACGCGCGACCGTCTCCTACGTCCTCAACAACACCAGCGCCGTACGGATCAGCGAGCCCACCCGCCGCCGCGTCCACGAGGCCGCCAAGGAACTGGGGTACGTCCCGCACGCGGCGGCCCGCAGCCTGCGCGCCGGACACAGCCGGATGGTGCTGATGCCGGCGCCGCCCATGCAAGTGGGGCTTCTCTACAGCCAGTTCATCAACGAACTCCAGTGGGCGCTCAGCCGCCTCGACTACACGGTCGTGCAGCACGGCTCCGTCGGTCTGCGCGGCGACGAGGCCGCCCGCGCCTGGGCCGAACTCCGCCCGGTCGCCGTCCTGGTGCCCGGCGCCGGACTCGGCCCGCAGGGTGTCGCGGTCCTCAAGCGCTCCGGGGCGCGCGCCGTCCTCACCCTCGGCCCCGAGCCGATCGAGGGCGCGCACGTCATGCTCCTGGACCACGAGGGCGTCGGCCACTGTGCGGGCGAGCACCTCTACGGCCGCGGCCGGCGCCGGATCGGCGTGGTCGTGCCCGAGGAGCCGGGCATGGGGATCTTCTCCCGGCCCCGCCTCGAAGGAGTGCGCCGCGCCCTGCTCGGCACGGACGCCACGGTGACCGAACTCCCCCTCTCCTACAGCGAGGAGAGCGCCGCCGGGACCGCCGCCCGGTGGCGCGACCTCGGCCTCGACGCGGTGTTCACGTACAACGACGAGTACGCGATGCTGCTGATGCGAGCCCTCCAGGACGAGGGCATCCGCATCCCCGAGGACACCGCCGTGGTCGGCGCCGACGACCTGATGATCGGCCGGCTGCTGCGACCGCGCCTGAGCACCGTCCACATCCAGCTCCCGTCCGGCCGCGACCTGGCCGAACTCGTCGACAACGCGGTGCGCGACCCCGGCTCGGTGCCGGCCGTGCACGAACTGCTCGGCGCCAAGGTGGTGCACCGCGACTCCAGCTGAACCGGATCCGATGAGCGCGGGCCGGGGCGAACCCGCCGTACGCGACTAGAATGTTGCGTGCTCAACCAGGTGGGGGTGCGTTCGATCACGGATGCGGTCCAGACGTCTGCGCCCGATCGCCGCATCCCGTCACACGCACGCCCCGGGACTCCAACTACCCGCGCGGGTCCCGCCGTTGACGGATCGGAGAGCCGCCATGCCCCTGCTCGACCCCAAGATCTGGCAGTCCCGCCCGCTGTCGGGCCCGGAGTACCCGGTCACCGAGCCCGCCACCGGCGACCAGCTCGCCACCGTCACGCTCGCCGCGGCCGAGGACATACGCCCCGCCGTACGGGCGGCCGGATCAGCGCAGACCGAGTGGGCGCGCGTCCCGCACTTCGTCCGCGCCGGAGTGCTGCGCAGGGCTGGTGACCTGTTCGCCGCGCACGCCGAGGAACTGCGCGAGTGGCTGGTCCGGGAGTCCGGGTCGATCCCCGGCAAGGCGGACTTCGAACTGCACGTCGCCGCCCAGGAGTGCTACGAGGCCGCCGCGCTCGCCTCCCGCCCCGCCGGCCAGGTCCTTCCGTCGGAGGCGCCGAGGCTGTCGTACACCCGGCGCATTCCGGTCGGGGTCGTCGGCGTGATCGCGCCGTTCAACGCCCCGCTGATCCTCTCCATCCGCTCGGTCGCCCCGGCGCTCGCCCTCGGCAACGCGGTCGTCCTCAAGCCGGATCCGCGCACGGCGGTCTGCGGGGGACTGTCTCTCGCGGCGGTCTTCGCGGAGGCGGGCCTGCCCGACGAACTCCTCCAAGTCCTGCCCGGCGGTGCCGAGGTGGGGGCCGCACTGGTCGCCGACCCCCAGGTGCCCGTCATCTCCTTCACCGGCTCAACTGCCGCCGGGCGCGCGGTCGGTGAGGCGGCGGGACGTCATCTCAAGCGCGCCCACCTGGAGTTGGGCGGGAACTCGGCCCTGATCGTGCTGGCGGACGCGGATCTGGACGCGGTGATCTCGACGGCGGCCTGGGGTTCGTTCTTCCACCAGGGCCAGATCTGCATGACGACGGGCCGCCATCTCGTCCACGAGTCGCTCTACGAGGAGTACGTCGAACGCCTCGCCGCCAAGGCCGAGTCGCTGGCCGTGGGCGACCCGCACCGGGCGCAGGTCCACCTGGGCCCGATCATCGACGGTGCCCAACTCGCCAAGATCCACGGCCTGGTCGAGGCCAGCGCGGCGAGCGGCGCCAGGCTCGCGGCGGGCGGCACGCACGAGGACCTCTTCTACCGGCCGACCGTCCTCGCGGGCGTCGAGGACGACACCCCGGCCTACGCGGAGGAGGTCTTCGGCCCGGTGGCGCCGGTACGGTCCTTCGCCACCCCCGAGGAGGCGGCGGCGCTGGCCACGACCGGACCCTACGGTCTCTCGCTCGGCATCGTCACGCGCGACGCGGCCCGCGGCCTGGACCTGGCGGAACGCATCCCGACCGGGATCGTCCACATCAACGACCAGACCGTCAACGACGAGGCCGTGGCGCCCTTCGGCGGGGTCGCCGCGTCCGGCACCGGCGCCCGCTTCGGCGGCGAGGCCAATATCGAGGCCTTCACCGACGTGCGCTGGACGACGGTGCGCGCGGACGTGGCGTCGTACCCGTTCTGAGAGGGCTGCTCACTTACCGTTCTGCTCGGCCTGTGCCTGCTGCTCGGCGACCGACTTGCGGACCTCGTCCATGTCGAGCTTGCGGGCCTGGCCGATGACGTCGGTGAGGGCGGCCTCCGGCAGCGCGCCGGGCTGGGCGAACACGGCGACACGGTCACGGACGATCATCAGCGTGGGGATCGACTGGATACCGAAGGCCGCGGCCAGCTCGGGCTGGGCCTCGGTGTCGATCTTGCCGAAGACGAGGTCCGGGTTGTCCTCGGCCGCCTTCTCGTAGACCGGGGCGAACTGACGGCACGGCCCGCACCAGGACGCCCAGAAGTCGATCAGGACGAAGTCGTTGTCCGTGACCGTCTGGTCGAAGTTCTCCTTGGTGAGCTCCACGGTGCTGCTGCTCATGACGTGATTCCCTCTTCCTCGATGTGGGGGCGAAGCCGCCTCGGACAACACGGTCGTCCGGGCCCGTATTCCGCGCCCCTACCCGTGTGGCCTCAGCGCACACCACCCAGCAGACTGGCCCCATGACGGAAACGGAATCCATCGAGTACGACGTCGTGGTGGTCGGGGCCGGGCCCGTGGGGGAGAACGTCGCCGACCGCACCCGTGCGGCCGGTCTCTCCACCGCGGTCGTGGAGAGCGAACTCATCGGCGGTGAGTGCTCGTACTGGGCGTGCATGCCCAGCAAGGCCCTGCTGCGCCCGGTGATAGCCCGCGCCGACGCCCGCCGCGTGCCCGGCCTCGGCCATCTCGTCCAGGGCCCCCTCGACACCGCGGCGGTCCTCGCCCACCGCGACTACGAGGCCTCGGGCTGGAAGGACGACGGCCAGGTCCGCTGGCTCGACGGCATCGGCGCCGACCTCTACCGCGGCCACGGCCGCCTCGACGGCCCCCGCCGGGTGACGGTCACCGGCCCGGACGGCGTACGGCACGTCCTCACCGCCCGGCACGCGGTCGCCGTGTGCACCGGCACCCGCGCCCTCCTCCCCGACCTGCCCGCACTCGCCGACGTCAAGCCCTGGACCAGCCGCGAGGCCACCAGCGCCCAGGCCGCGCCCGGCCGGCTGATCGTGGTCGGCGGCGGAGTCGTGGCCGTGGAAATGGTGACCGCCTGGCAGGCGTTGGGCTCCCGGGTCACCCTCCTCGTCCGCGGCAAGGGCCTGCTGCCCCGCATGGAACCCTTCGCCGGCGAACTGGTCGCCGACGCGCTCACCGAGGCCGGCGTCGACCTGCGCACGGGCACCTCCGTCACGGCGGTGACCCGCGAGAACGGCACCGTCGTCGCCGTCACCGACAGCGGCGACCGCATCGAGGCCGACGAGATCCTCTTCGCCACCGGACGCGTCCCGCACACCGACGACATCGGCCTCGACACGATCGGCCTGGAACCGGGCTCCTGGCTGCCCGTGGACGACTCCCTGCGCGTCCAGGACAGCGACTGGCTCTACGCCGTCGGCGACGTCAACCACCGCGCCCTCCTCACCCACCAGGGCAAGTACCAGGCACGCATCGCGGGCGCGGCCATCGCCGCCCGCGCCTCCGGAGTCCCGCTCCTGGAGACCGACCCCTGGGGCGCCCACGCGGCCACCGCCGACCACGACGCCGTACCCCAGGTCGTCTTCACCGACCCGGAGGCCGCGGCCGTCGGCCTCTCCCTCGCCGAGGCGGAGGCGGCCGGCCACCGCGTCCGCGCCGTCGACGTCGAGTTCTCCTCGGTCGCCGGCGCCGGCCTCTACGCCGACGGCTACCGGGGCCGCGCCCGCATGATCGTCGACCTCGACGACGAGACCCTGCGCGGCGTCACCTTCGTCGGCCCCGGCGTCGGCGAACTGATCCACTCCGCGACCATCGCCGTCGTCGGCCAGGTCCCGATCAACCGCCTGTGGCACGCGGTCCCGTCCTACCCGACGATCAGCGAGATCTGGCTCCGCCTGCTGGAGGCCTACCGGGGCTGAACACCCCTGATGCCCTACGGCAGTTGAAAGCCGAGCGCAGCCGATGCCTCGACCGGTGTCGGCTGCGCCCAGCGCTCCGCCATCGCCTCGTTCGACGACAGCGAGCGCAGCTCGGCCCGGTCCAGATAGAGCAGCCCGTCGAGATGGTCCGTCTCGTGCTGCACGATCCGCGCGGGCCACCCGGCGAACACCTCGTCCACCGCCCGTCCGTGCTCGTCCTGCCCGGTCAGCCGCACCGACGCGTGCCGTGCCACCACCGCCTGATAGCCCGGCACGCTCAGGCACCCCTCGAAGAACGCGGCCCGGCCGTCGCCGACCGGCTCGTACGACGGATTGACCAGCACCCGGAACGGCTGCGGCACCCGCCCGCGCACCAACCGCACCTCGTCCGGCACCGGAGCCGGATCCTCGATCACCGCGATCCGCAGCTCCACCCCGACCTGCGGGGCCGCGACGCCCACGCCCGGCGCCGCGTGCATGGTCACGCGCAGCGCCTCGACGAACCGGGCCAACAGCGCGGGCTCCAACTGGCCGTCGAACGGCTCGGTTCCACGCCTGAGGACCGGGTCACCGGCCGAGACGATGGGCAACGGACCGCCGGCGGCGAGGAGTTCCTCGACCCGTTCGGCAAGGGGCGCGCGATCACTGGGAAGTGCCATCGCGCCAGGATGCCATGGCCTCCACCGCGGCCCGAACGTGACGCACGCCACTCCAGCCCTCGGGAACTCGGCGCCTTCACCCGCCGACTACTGGACCACTACGGCTACGACACACCCCCGCTCCGCACCGTCCCCGCCCCCTGCCTCCCGGAGAAGCCCGCCCATGTCCACCGCTCCCTCGACCGCCCCGGCCGAGGTCCCGCAGGAGCCCGCCCCGGCACCGTCCCCTAGCCGCTGGGCCCCGCTCCGCCCCCTGATCCTGCGTCTGCACTTCTACGCCGGAGTGCTCGTCGCCCCGTTCCTGCTGATCGCGGCGACCACCGGCTTCCTGTACGCCGGTGCCTTCCAGGCCGAACGGATCGTGTACGCCCACGAGTTGACCGTCCCCGTCGGCGACCGCGAGCTGCCGATATCGGAGCAGGTGGCCGCCGCCCGCAAGGCACACCCCGAGGGCACGGTCTCGGCGGTCCGGCCCTCCCCGGAGGCCGGCGCCACCACCCGCGTCATGCTCTCCGGCGTCGAGGGCGTCCGCTCCGACCACACCCTCGCGGTGTTCGTCGACCCGTACACCGGGAAGGTGCGCGGCGCGCTGGAACAGTACGGCTCCACCGGCGCGCTCCCGCTGCGCACCTGGATCGACGACCTGCACCGCAATCTGAACCTCGGCGAAACCGGCCGCCTGTACAGCGAGTTCGCCGCGAGCTGGCTGTGGGTCATCGCGGGCGGCGGCCTGGTGCTGTGGTTCTCCCGCCGCCGCGCCCTGCGCAAGGTGCGCGGTACCAGCGGACGCCGTCGCACCCTCGGCCTGCACGGCACGGTGGGTGTCTGGGCCGCCGCCGGTTTCGTCTTCCTGTCGGCGACCGGACTTACCTGGTCGACGTACGCGGGCGCCAACATCGACGAACTCCGCACCTCTCTCGGCCAGTCCACACCCTCGGTGTCCGCCGCCGCGAGCGGTGAACACGCGGGCCACGGCGGCTCCACCGCGACCGGCGCCGCCGAACACGGGGTGGGCCTCGACAAGATCCTCGCCGCCGCGCGGGCCAAGGGATTGGGCAATCCCGTCGAGATCGTCCCGCCCGCCGACGCGAACTCGACGTACGTCGTCAAACAGGTCCAGCGCAGCTGGCCCGAGAAGCAGGACGCCGTCGCCGTCGACCCCACCACCGGCACGGTGACCGACGAACTCCGCTTCGCCGACTACCCGTTGCTCGCCAAACTGACCCGCTGGGGCATCGACCTGCACACCGGCGTCCTGTTCGGCCTGGCCAACCAGATGGCCCTGATGCTGCTCGCCGGCTCCCTGATCCTGCTGATCGTGTGGGGCTACCGCATGTGGTGGCAGCGCGGCCGGGGTTCCTCCTTCGGCCGCCCGATCCCGCGCGGCGCCTGGGCCCGGCTGTCCCCGCTGGTCCTCGTCCCGTGCCTGGCGGTGATCGCCGTACTCGGCTATTTTGTCCCGCTGTTGGGCATCCCGCTGGCCGCGTTCATCGCGGTGGACGTGGTGCTGGGCGAGGTGGCCCACCGCAAGGGCCGCCGGACGTACGCGAGTTGACGACACATGTGGAGGGGCCAGGTTCCGTCACGGAACCTGGCCCCTCCACTCACGTCACCGCGTCTCAGACCTGCTCGAAGTCACCCGCGAGCGCCGAGGCGATCCGCAGATGCGAACCGGCCTCCTCGTGCCGGCCCTGCCGCTCCAGCGTGCGGCCCAGCATCAGCCGCGCGTAGTGCTCGACCGGGTCGCGCTCCACCAGGACCCGCAACTCGGTCTCGGCGCGCCGCAGTTGGGCCGAGTGGTAGTAGGCGCGCGCCAGCAGCAGACGCGGTCCGGTCTGCTCCGGCACCTCCTCGACCAGTCCGCCCAGCACCCGGGCCGCGGCGGCGTAGTCCTTGGCGTCGAAGAACAGCTGCGCGCGCTCCCAGCGCTCCGCCGGTGTTCCGTGGTCGTAGTACGTCATGTCCACTTGACCTCCTTCGACGCCCTCAACGGACCGTGTTGGTTGAATATTCCACTACTCCGCTACGGCGGCCAGCTCGGCGTTGGCCCGCTCGGTGATCAGGGTCAGCACCCGGCCGGTGGTCGCGAGGTCCTCCTCGGGGAGGTCGCCCCAGATCCTGGCGCTCGCCGCGCTCGTCTCCTTCGTGATCAGCTCGAACAGCTCCCGGCCGGCGTCCGTGATCCGCACGTCGGACGCGTCCGTCCCGAGCAGCCCGGCCGTGATCAGTTCGTCGATGGTGGCCTGCACGGAGTCCTCGTCGACCTTCAGGGATGCCACGGTGTCCGCGGTGAGCTGCGCACGGTCGACGGGCCCGGCGGCGAGGGCGACCGGCCGCAGGACGATCTGCTGCTGGAAGCCGAGGCCGTGACGGGTGAGGACGCTCTCCAGGACGGCGCGGGCCGCGTAGTGGGCCAGACCGAGCGTGCGGGCGTTGGCGGGGGTCGTGGTGGCGGTGGTCATGGCTGCTCCTTCTCGTGCTCACTCGCGGGGTTGAGGGGTGTGTCGAGCAGAATCGCCAGGTCCCGGCTGAACTCCCGGGTCCGTTCGCTGTCGAGACCGCCGAGCGGCTCCAGCAGCTGTCGCAGGAGACCCTGGACGACCTTGATCGCCTGCCGGGTCACCTCACGGCCCTCCTCGGTGAGGGCCAGCTGGACGGCGCGCGGATCGCGGGGGTCCCGGGCGCGCTCGACGAGGCCCGCCGACTCCAGGGCGCGGGCCAGCTTCGACACGTAGAGGGCTTCGAGTCCGGTGTGGTCGGCGAGGTGCCGCTGGCTGGGGCGCAGCCCGGAGCGCTGCATGCCGTACAGCGACGCCACCAGGGAGTACTGCGCATGGGTCAGTCCCAGGGGTGCCACCGCGCGGTCGACCGCCACACGCCACTTCATCGACAGTCGCCAGACCAGGAAGCCGGGCGTCGCGCCCTCGGATGCCGTACTCATGGCCGATACGGTACATGGCTATTATGTCCATGGCTACTATTTTCCGGACGGAGCTGCGACGGCGGGGGAGAGGCCCCGGGGGACGGGCCGGCGGTTGGCGGACTGACGGAACCGCCCGGACGGGACTAGGTTGTCGCCATGAGCAATCTTGATCGCGAAGCGGTTCCGGCCCTGTGCGGCGGCCGCGGTTTCGTGGTGGCGGAGCCCGTCCGTGAACTCCTCAGCCCTCGCAAGGTCCAGCTCGGCGAGTCCACCGAGGTCCGCCGGCTGCTGCCCAACCTGGGCCGCCGCATGGTCGGCGCCTGGTGCTTCGTCGATCACTACGGCCCCGATGACATCGCCGACGAGCCCGGCATGCAGGTGCCGCCACACCCCCACATGGGTCTGCAGACCGTCAGCTGGCTGCACGAGGGCGAGGTGCTGCACCGCGACTCGACCGGCAGCGTCGCGACGATCCGCGCGCGCGAACTGGGCCTGATGACCTCGGGCCGCGCGATCAGCCATGCCGAGCAGAGCCCCAAGTCGCACGCCCGCTTCCTGCACGGCGCGCAGCTGTGGGTCGCCCTCCCCGACAGCGACCGCCATGTCGAGCCGCACTTCGAGCACCACGCGGAGCTGCCGGTCGTCACGGCGCCCGGCCTGCGCGCCACGATCGTCCTCGGCGACGTCGACGGCGCGGCCTCGCCCGGCACGACGTACACCCCGATCGTCGGCGCGGACCTGGCCCTCGCGGCCGGCGCGGACGTACGCCTGCCGCTGGAGGCGGACTTCGAGTACGCCGTCCTCGCCATGTCCGGCGAGGCCCACGTCGACGGCGTCCCGGTCCTGCCCGGATCGATGCTCTACCTCGGCTGCGGCCGCACCGAACTCCCGCTGCGCGCCGCGTCGGACGCCGGTCTGATGCTGCTGGGGGGCGAGCCGTTCGAGGAGGAGTTGATCATGTTCTGGAACTGGATCGGCCGCACCCAGGAAGAGATCGAGCAGGCCCGTGAGGACTGGATGACGGGGTCGCGGTTCGGTGAGGTGAAGGGGTACGACGGGGCGCCGCTGCCCGCGCCCGAGCTGCCGCCGCTGGCGTTGAAGCCGCGGGGAAGGGTGCGCTGACCTGCTGGAATGTGCTGCTGGGCGGCCTGTGGCGGGGATCTGCGTACATTCGCCTACGGCGTCTGGGCGGCGCCCGAGGTTGTGCGTGGCTCGAAGCCGCAAGCCGACGATCGAAGAGATCCCCAAGCCTGCTCCCGGGTCCGGGCAGGTCCTGATCAAGGTAGCCGCGACAGGGGTCCGCATGTCGGGCCGTTCTCCAGGCCGGAGCCATCCCCGTGGGTCGACTTCGACGGTGGCTGGGCTGAATCGACTTGGCGAGCGTCGAGTCCGCGCTCGCCGTGCCGGACCCGATCCCGCTGGAGCGGGCGGCGATCATTCCCGACGCGGTCTCCACTCCGTGGGACGCCGTCGTCCGCCGTACCACTGCTCGTGGATCTGGTCGCAGGCGGACGACTCGACTTCCCCTGCTCCACCACTGCGGTACTGCCGCTGGAGCAGGCGTCGGTGGCCGTCGAGCGACTGCACGCCAAGGAAGGCAGCCCGCTGCGCCTCATCCTCCAGGCCTGACGGGGATCCGCGGCTGCATCGCCTCCCGCCGATGCGCTCGTCGACGACCGCCGGCGTGTGACCGACGGAGCACAATGAAGATCCGCCATGGCGTTGCCCGGAGCCCGGTCCTGCGATTGACCGGTGCCCAGTTCGTGGGCGGTGCCGGTGTTGATGGCTGTGCTCAGGCATCAACACCGGCTGTTCGGAGGGTTGTTGTGCGGCCTGAGGCCCTTTGGGTGCCTCACACCGTCCCGTTGACGTACGTACTGCTCACGCTTCGGTCGATGTCCGGGGACTGTGCACCTTTTGGCGGACGAACAGTGCCGCGGGCACGGCCATGGCGATCAGTACGACTCCGCCGATGACGTTGCCCACGTGCACGGCGTCGGTGAACGCCCTCGGTACGGCCGTTCCCACCACGCGAGCGAGGGATGCGGGTAGACCTGTGGCGCCGCCGCCGTGTGACGCGCCCTCCACGATGCGGTCCGCCTGTGGTGAGGGGATGCCGCCCTCGACGAGACGGTCGTGCAGGTTGCGGGGGAAGCGGCTGGTGACGATGGTTCCGAGCACGCTGGGTCCGAGGACCGTTCCCAGCTGACGGGCCATGTTCACCGCTGCCGACGCCATGCCCTGCTGTTGCGGTGGAACACTGTTGACCGCGGCGGCCGTTGAAGGGGCCGTCAGCAGGCCCGCGCCGATGCCCGCGACGAGCAGTCCGGGCCACATCGCGTCGTAGCCTCCCGAGGCATCGGTCGCGAGCAGCGCCAGGGACCCGGCTCCGATGAGGACCAGCCCCGCGGTGATCAGGGGCGTGAGGCCGACCCGGTGCACCAGCACGCGGGCGGCCACCACGGTGACCAGGAGGAAGGTGCCGAACAGCGGCAGCAGGCGCACCCCGACGTCGAGGGGGCTGGTCTGTCCCACGCGTTCCATGTAGAGCACGCTGAGCAGGGCGACACCGACCAGGCCGAAGACGCTGATGGCGGCGACGCCCATCACGGCCGAGAAGGAGGCGCTGCGGAAGAGTCGCAGGTCCAGCATCGGGTCCGGGTTGCGGAGTTCCGCGCGGACGAACAGGAACAGGGACACGGCGAAGACCGCGTACATGGTGATGATCGGCGGCTTCGTGTATCCCGTGGAGCCGCCCTGGATGATCGCGTAGGTGGCCGAGGCCGTCATCACCGTGCCCAGGACGAGGCCCGCGAGGTCGGGCCTGCGCGTGGGGTGTTTGGACTCGGTCACGAAGACGGGGGCCAGGAGGAGGGCCGTGGCGGCGATGACGATGTTGGCGATGTAGACGGCGTGCCAGGAGAAGTGTTCGAGCAGGGCTCCGGCGAGGATCGGGCCGACGGCCAGACCCACTCCGGAGCACGCGGCCCAGATGCCGATCGCGGAGGTGCGTTCGTGCGGGTCGGTGAAGGTGGCGCTGACGATCGCCAGGCTCGTCGGCAGGACGGCGGAGCCGCCGAGACCGGCGATGGCCTGTGCGGTGATGAGCATGCCGGCGCTGTCGGAGAAGACGGCGAGCACGCTGCCGGCCAGGAAGACGGCGGCACCCAGACTGAACACGCGGCGGCGCCCTATGAGGTCGCCGAAGGTCCCGGCGGACATCACGAAGCTCACGACAGCGAGGCTGTACGCGCTGGTGATCCACACCAGCGTGCTCGCGGTGACGTGCAGGTCGCTCTGGATGTCGCCCAGGGCGGAGATGGTGGAGGTGACGTCGACGAAGGCCATCATGACGCCGAGGCAGACCACCAGAAGACCGAGCCAGCGGCCCCGCCCGCCGGTGGGCGCCGTAGCGCGGGAGGCCTGGGCCGGAAGGGACGCCGTCATCGGACTGCCACCGGCTTCCGCTGCGAGACGCCCAGCGACACCACGCCCGCCACGGCCATGAGGGCCATCGTGACCAGCCACGCGTGCCGGTAGGTCTCCAGGGAGGCGCCGCCCGAGGCGGTGCCGAGCATGGCGACCAGGACGCTGATGCCGACGACCGAGCCGATCTGGGTGGACATGGTCACGATCGCGCTGCCGGTGGCGGCCTGCTCGGGACGCAGACCGACGGTCGCGGAAGAGACGACGGTCGGCAGCGCCAGGCCGGCGCCGAACCCGAAGAGCAGCCAGCAGGGGAGGACCCCGGAGGCGTAGTTCGGGTCGTTGTGCAGCAGAACGGCGAAGAGCAGGATGCCTGCCGCGGCGATCGCGCTGCCGGCCGCCGCGATGACACCGGCCGGGATCCGGAACCGGCGCTGGAGGGTCTCACTGGCGGTGGCCGCGATCGCGAAGCCGATCGGGCCGGGGAGGCTGGCGCACCCGGTCTTGATGGCGGAGTAGTGCCAGTGGGTCTGGAGCCAGAGGATCGTCGACAGCAACAGGCTGCCGAACGCGGCCACTTGGAGCATGCCGGCGAGGTTCGCCGAGGCGAAGATCCGGTCGCGGAAGAGGGAAAGGTCGACGACGGGCACCCGGTGCCGGGCCGAGCGGAACAGGAACGCGAGCAACCCGACGACTGCCACGGCCAGGGACATGACGACCCGGATGTCCGACCAGCCCCAGTCGGGCGCCTTCACCACGCCGAGCGCGAGGGCACCGACCACGACGATCAGCAGGACACCGCCGAGCAGATCGGGGATGCGGGCGTCCTGTTCGTGCCTGGCGTCGGTGATGAGCCGTGCGGCCAGCGCGATGGCGAGCAGTCCGAACGGAATGTTCACCAGGAACAGCCACCGCCAGGAGAGCTGCACCAGCAGACCGCCGAAGATCGGTCCGCACACCCCGGACAGCGAGCCCGCGGTGAACCAGACCTTGACGTACCGCTCCACCTTGTCGGCGGGCGCGCTCGTCAGCACCAGGCCGAGGCTGGCCGGGGTCAACAGCGCGGCGCCCACGGCCTGAAGAGCACGGAAGACGACCAGCACCCAGACGTCACCGGACAGGGCCGCGCCGAGGCTCGCCGCCACGAAGACGCCCATGCCGAGCAGGAAGCCGTTCTTGCGCCCGAAGCGGTCGGCGAGCCTGCCCGCGGGGACGAGGAGGGCGGCGAAGACGATCGCGTAGCCGTTGAGCACCCAGCTCAGGTCCGACAACGAGGTCGAGCCCAGGCCCTGCCCGATGTTCGGCAGACCGACGTTGGTGATCCACACGTCGAGCTGGCCGAGGAAGCTCGCCATGGCCAGCACGGCGAGGATGAGAGCGGGCCGCGCTCTCGAAGTGCCGCCGCCCTCCGACCGCGCTCGCGCAGGGGCCATCTGATCTTGCGAAGACATGCGTGTCTCATCCGTTCCGTGGGCTTCGAGGGATGCCGTGAGTGACCGGCGGCATAGTTCTGGACCGATCTGTCAAGAACCCTACGAAGTTCTGGAACGGTATGTCAAGAATGCTCGTGAGGCCTGTAAAGTGGCCCTCATGGGACGTCCACCGGGTTTCGACAGGGCCAAGGTCATGCAGGCCGTCGAGCGAAAATTCCGCCGTACCGGATACGCCGGCACGAGCGTCGACGACATCGCCAAGGCCGGCGGGCTGGGCCGCGGCAGCCTCTACGCCGCGTTCGGCGACAAGAGCACGCTGTACCTGGAGACGCTGTCGGCCTACTGCGACCGCAACGAGGCCGGCTGGGCGGCCGTACTCGAAGGCCCCGACCAGACCGCGCTGGAGCGGCTGCGGGTGTATCTCGCGAAGTCGGCGCGGGTCGTCCGTGACGACCCCGACGGGCTCGGTTGCATGGTGACCGGCTTCGTCGTCGAGGGCGTCGACCACGATCCGCAGGCCGACGCACGCGTCCGGCAGGCTCTCGCGAGAATCGGGAGTTCGCTCGCCGAGTGCGTTCAGGCCGCACAGCGGCATGGTGACCTCGATCCCGAGGTGGACGCCGCCGAAATGAGCCAGTTGCTCATGGCCGTCAACCGGGGCATGGAAGTGATGGCCAGGGCCGGGCTCGACGCGGCTGCGCTGGAACGTATGGCCGGTCACGCGTTCGAGGGACTCCCGCTCACGGAGCGGGCCCGCTCACGTCAGGTGTCCCGGGCGACCACCGCGCGATAGGCCCGCATCGCCCGCACGCCGTGGTCCTTGGGTTCTGCATGTGGGGCTGAAGATCTCTTCAGGTCCTTCAGCGGCTCTTCAGCGCTTCTCCGCGACGGTGTTCCCGTTCCGCACAGACGTCGCGTGCGAAGCGGATCGGTCCGTGGCACCTGGCGTCGCGTTCGATGGAGGAGTTCTTCATGGCACCGCTTCAGAAGCACGGCCGGTTGCGCCGGACGGGCATGCTCACCGCCACCACCCTCGCCGCACTCGCGGTGGTGTGCGGTGGAACGGCGACCGCCTCGACGGTGACGGGGGCCGACGGGTCGGTCGTCACGGAGGTCGACCTGACCCCGGGCGCGGTGCACTCGCATCCGCACGCCGGCCCGTCACAGATCCACTCGCATCCGCATGCCGGTCCGTCCCAAGTCCACTCGCACCCCGTCGAGCCGTCCAAGTAGGTGGCGGGCGCCGGGGCCCGGTGGGGCTCCGGGCGCGGGGTGCCCCAGTTGCCCGTTGCCGCCCCTTGTCGCCGCACAGGACGAGATACCCATGCGTGTACTGGTGATCGACGATGACGTCCGCCTCGTGGCCCTCCTCCAACGGGGACTCCGTGCCGAGGGCTACGCGGTGGACGCCGCCTACGACGGCCTCGAAGGCATCGAGCGGGCGGCGGAGGAGACGTACGACGTCATCGTTCTCGACGTCATGATGCCGCGGATGAACGGATACAAGGTCTGCGCGCACCTGCGGTCCACCGGCGACCGCACGCCGATCCTGATGCTCTCGGCGAAGGACGGCGACTACGACCAGGCCGAGGGCCTGGAGACCGGAGCGGACGACTATCTGATCAAGCCGTTCTCCTTCGTGGTGCTGGGGGCCAGGCTGCTCGCGCTGACGCGCCGTACCCGGCCCCAGGGGCGGGCCGTGCACCACTTCGGTGAGCTGGAGATAGACCTCGCGGCCAGGCGCTGCCGTCGGGCAGGTGTCGAAGTCCCGCTGACCGGGCGGGAGTTCGCCGTACTCACCTGTCTGGCCGAACGCCCGGACACCGCCGTCCACAAGAGCGCCATCCTCGACGCCGTCTGGGACAGCGCGGACCGACGCGGCCCGAACATCGTGGAGGTGTACGTCAGCGCCCTCCGCCGGAAGATCGACCGTCCCTTCGGCCGGGCGAGTATCGAGACTGTCGCGGGAGGCAGTTACCGGCTCCGGTCCGACGGTGCCTGAGCCGGCGCGGCGGGGTTCGGGTCTGCTGCCCCGCACGGTGCGCGGCCGGACCAGCGCGGTGCTGACCTTTCTGGCGGTGATCGCGGTGTCGGTGTCGGCCGCCGTTCCCCTGTTCTTCGTGCAGGACGGCCTCCATGATCCGGCGCGACAGAGCGCCGACGTTCAACTCTGGCTCGCGGAGCGCGAGTTGCGGCAAGGTGCACCTGTCGAGACCGTGAGGCGCGACGCACCCGACGTCAGTCTGCGTCTGGTACCGGAAGGGCAACTCGTCCCCGCCCCTTCGGAGAAGCCGGTACCCGTGCCCGGGGCCGGGGTGCCGGATCCGTCGAGCAGCGCGACGGCGCCGGGCGGCACGCCGGAGACCGGACACCCCGGCCAAGCCTCCGCGAGGCCGACGGCCACCGCCCCCGACCGCCGCACGGTGACGGTGAGGACGGAGCGGGGCGTCTACACGATCCAGGTCAACTCCCGTGTCACGCCCCCCCGTTCAGTGATCGGCTCCCTCGCCCGGGCCCTGGTCCTCGCGTCCCTCCTCCAACTGGTCTTCATGGCGGGGCTGATCTGGTACGCCATGGGCCGGGCCCTGCGTCCGGTGGAAGCCGTCCGCACCGAGTTCGCGAAGATCACCGCCGGCCGTCTCGGCCACCGGATACCGGTGCGGTCGTCGGACGACGAAGTCGCCCTGTTGGCCGCGACGGTGAACACCGGCCTGGACCAACTCCAGCGGGCGGTGGACCGGTTGGGGACCTTCACCTCGGACGCGTCGCACGAGTTGCGCGGACCGCTGACGACACTGCGCGCCCGGCTCGAGATCGCCAGGATGGTTCCGGAGCAGACCGACTGGCCGGACATCGTCGAGGAGTCGCTCGCCGATGTCACGCGGCTGGAGGAGATCGTCAACGATCTGCTGTTCCTGGCCCGGTTGGACGCCAACCAGCCGTTGAAGGGGGAGCCGATCCCGTTCACGGAATTCGTCCGCGGGGTCACCGGGGAGCTCTACGCGGACCAGCCGGTCGCGGTGATCGCGCCCGCGCCCGGGCCGGGCCGGACCGACACCGTCTTCGGCAGTCCCAGCTCGCTGACCCGGGTGCTGCGGAACCTGATCGACAACGGCCTCACCCATGCGGCCGGAGCGGCAGGAGACGTACAGGTCGAAGTCCTCGTCGGCGACGACCGGGTGGTGGTCGAGGTCCGCGACGACGGTCCCGGCATTCCGGAAGCGGACCGCGAGCGCGTCTTCGACCGCTTCGTGCGATTGGACGACGCCCGGACGGCCAGGAGCGGCGGGAGCGGTCTCGGGCTGGCCATCGCTCGTGACGTGTGCGTCGCCCACGGAGGACGTCTCACCGCGCAGGAGCCACCACCGGGCACGACCGGAGCCCGTCTGGTGCTGGAACTGCCCACGGCGGACCGGGTGTCCCGGACGGGCCACGAGATCGTCGTCGGCCCGGACTAGCCGGCGTCAGGGGCATCGGCGCCGGTGCGGGTCTGCGGGCGGGGGAGCGCGGTCAGGTCCGGGCCGGCTCCGTCCTGTGGCGGAACAGCGCCCGGTACTCCTGGGGAGAGGTGTCGAGGTGCCGGTGGAAGGCGGCCCGCAGGGAGGCGGGGGCACCGAAGCCGGTGAGGCGGCCGACCTGCTCGACGGGCACGGTGCTCGCTTCCAGCAGTTCGCGCGCCCGGTCGATGCGCGCGACGGTCAGCCAGGCCATCGGCGTGGTGCCGGTCTCCTCGCGGAAGCGGCGGATGAAGGTCCGCCGGGACATATGGGCGTGCTCCGCGAGGTCGTCGACGGTGACGGGGGCCGCGAGATTATCGAGCATCCACTCCCGCAGCGGAGCGAGTTCGTCTCCGCTCGCCTCGGGCCGGAACTGTTCGATGAACTGCGCCTGGCCGCCCTGTCGCCGGGGCGGCGCGACGAGATCCCGTGCGTGCGTGTTCGCCGCCGCCGCGCCCAGGTCGGCGCGGACCAGGTGCAGGCACAGATCGATCCCGGCCGTCACGCCGGCGGAGGTGAGGATGTAGCCGTCGTCGACGTAGAGCTGGTTGGGCAGGACGTTGACGCGGGGGTAGCGGCGTCGCAGTTCCTCGGCCTGCCGCCAGTGTGTGGTGACGGGGCGTCCGTCGATCAGTCCGGCCGCCGCGAGGGCGAAGACCCCGGTGCAGATGGAGACGAGCCGGGCGCCCCGGGCATGGGCGGCCCGCAGCGCCGCCAGGACGGCCGGTGAGTGGGTCGCGTCGATGTCGTCGTACCCCGGAATGATCACGGTGTCGGCGTTCTCCAGCGCTTCGAGACCTGCCGCGGTGGTGATCGCGAAGCCGGGTCCCGGCACGGGCCCGTTCTCGGCGCACACGGTCAGCTCGTAGTACGGGTCTGTCGAGAAGATCTGCGTCGCCGTGCCGAATTCGAGCGGAAGCACGCCGGGCAGCACGAGCACCGAGACCTGGTGTCTGTTCCTCATAGTGGCACGACAGTAGCGCTGGTTGGCATCCGTGCCACTTTTCGCGGGGCATCCGCTTTCGTAGCGTCAAGTCATGCCCGACACCCCCACCCTCTCGAACAAGCGGTACGACGACGTCCTGGCCCTCCCCTCCGGGCCGTTGGCCGAGGCGAGCCTCGCCGCCGCCCGCGCCGCGGTGCATCCGTCCGTGCTGAACCACTGCGTCCGCGGCTTCTACTGGTCCCGCCTGTTCGCCGCCCACGAGGGCGTTCTGAACGACGCGGACTACGACGAGGAACTCCTCTTCGCCGCCAACGTGATGCACGACCTGGGCACCGGGCCGGACGCGCCGGGCCTGCTCCGGTTCGAGATCGAGAGCGCGGACCTCGCCGCCGCCGTGCTGACCGGTGCAGGCGCCGCGGCGGGGGACGTCGACAGGGTCTGGGAGGCCATCGCCCTGCACACCACTCCGCAGATCCCCGAACGCTTGGGGCTGCTGACGTACCTGACCTACGAAGGCGTCTGGATCGACTTCGGCAAGAACGTGGACCTCGTGGCCGAGGAGCAGAGCCGGATCCATGCCGCGTATCCGCGGCTCCGGATGGTCCACCACCTGGCCGAGGAAGTCCTCGCCCACGGCGCCCGCTCCGAGACTGCGGCACCCCCCTACGCGCTCGCCTTCCACCTCGCGCAGGAGCGGGCGGCGGACGGCGTCACCACCATGGAGCGGGGCGTGGTCGGCGGGCCGTGGGGGGAGTAGGCGAGAGCCCGCCCCCAGAACACCGTGCCATATGCCCATTCCCACACGTGCAGTTTCCCCGGCCTCCCAAAAGGCCGGGGAGTCCACCATGAGAAGCGGAGCCAAGCAGTGTCGAATTTTGCGGAGTTCACATTCCGGGGACAACCGGGCTACGACGAAGCGGCGGTCCGGGAGATCGTCACCGGCTCGATTCCCGTCAGGACGATCGTCATGTACTGCTTCGACCCGCGGGCGGCCGGGGCCGCGCAGGCGGTGGCCGAACACTTCGGCGACGAGGTCTACCCCGGCGAGCTGCTCCTCGACGAGAACGGCAGGAAGATCGGCTCCACCGCGACGATGTTCCCCCTCGTCGTCGGGGGCGGGCGCGCGGCGGACGCCCTTCGCTCCGTCGCGGTCTCCCAGCACCTCTTCGGACTTGAGCGGGTTGTCGTCGTCCACCACTCCTTCTGCGGCGCCACCTCCTTCACGGCGGAAGGAATCACCGCCGCGTGGAAGCGGGAGCAGCACACCGACATCTCGTCGCTGTACGACTGGGACGGCATCGCCATCACCGACTTCGAGAAGTCGCTCACCTACGACGTGAACCTGATCCGCAACAGCCCGGGCACGCCGAAGCACCTGGAGATCTACGGCCTGTTCTACGACATCGACTCCGGGAAGCTGACCGAGATCGTCCGCGACCTTCCCGCCGAGGCCGCGTAGTCGTCCATGGGCAGCGCAGTCCCCGGGCCGTGCGCCCGCACCAAGACCGTTTCGTCATCGGCCACAGGCGCAACGCCGGCCATTGGCGATCAATCAGAATCGGACCTCGCCATGTCGACCGACGCAACCACTCCCCGATACTTCGACATCAAGGACGGCCGCATCTTCGCCCACGTACGTGAGGGGAACGGGCCCGCGCTGGTGTTCCTGCACTACTACGGGGGCTCGCAGCGGACTTGGCGCCCCGTGATCGAGCGTCTTCGTCCGGACCGGCCGTACGTCGCCCACGACCAGCGCGGCTGGGGTGAGTCCGCAGTTGTTCCGGGGCCGTACAACATCGACCAACTCGCCGACGACGCACAGCAGATCATCGACCAACTCGGCTATGACGAGTTCGTACTGGTGGGCCATTCGATGGGCGGCAAAGCGGCACAGGTCCTCGCGGCGCGCCGCCCCACCGGCCTCGTCGGCGTGGTGCTGGTGGCTCCCGCTCCTGCCGCGCCGGCCGGCGAAGTCACTCCGGAGGCCCAGGACTTCATGGTCCATGCCTACGACACGGTGGAGTCCGTCCATCGCGCCATCGACGGTCCGCTGACGAACGGCGGCCTCAGCGACAAGGACCGGGCCCAGGTGGTGGACGACAGCGTCCACGGGGCGCAGGAGGCAAAGGAGGCGTGGCCCCTTCACGCGATCTTGGAGGATCACAGCGCCCGCGTCGCCGCCATTGACGTACCCGTACTGGTGCTGGCCGGCAGTGATGACAAGGTGGATCCTCCGCAGGTACTGCGTGAGCACCTCCTGCCGATGCTGCCGACCGCCACACTTCGTGAGCTGCGGGGTACGGGGCATCTGTCGCCCCTGGAGGTTCCTGACCAGATCGCGACTCACATCGAGGCGTTCGTCGGTTCTCTGTAGGCGTCTTCGCGGAGAGCCCGCGGCTGTGATGCAGGTCGGGCGCGGGGCCGTGCCGCGCCGATCACCGTGGCGCCCGGTGCGCGGAACCGGCCGACGGAGCAGTCGAGTTCGGGTCCGACCGGCGAGCGGACTCCGGCGCAGCGGTTGGCGTTGCCGAGGGCCGCCCGTTCGCAGCGGGCGGCCCTGTCCGCGACAGGCACTCGGCGCGAACCGATGCGAGACCGGATCAGCCGAGTCGCAGCGCCTTCATGACGCGCAGGCTCAGGCTGATGAAAGCCGCGTAGTGATGGTCGTCCATGCCCAGAGCCGGGGCCAGCGGGAGGATTCGCTGCGTGGCGACGGTCTGGGGCTCCGTGTAGGTGAGGATGCCCTCACGGCCGTGTCGGCGGCCGAGTCCGGAGTCCTTCATGCCCCCCATCGGAGCCCGGACGCTGCCATGAGCCGATGCGTAGCCTTCGTTGACGTTCACGGTGCCGCTGTGCAGACGGGCCGCGATGCGTTCACCGCGCCGCGTGTCCTTCGTCCAGACACTGGAATTCAGGCCGTACGGCGTGGCGTTCACCCGCTCGATCGCCTCGTCCTCGTCGGTGAAGCGGTACACCGACACGACCGGCCCGAAGGTCTCCTCGGCGTGGACGGCCATCGTGGGCTCCACGCCGTCCAGGACGGTGGGCTCGTAGAAGAAGGGGCCGATGTCGGGGCGCGGTTTTCCGCCGGCGAGGACGGTGGCCCCTGCGGCGACGGCCTCGTCGACGTGCCGGGAGACCGTTTCCAGTTGGCGCTCGCCCGCCAGCGAACCCATGCCGACCCCGAAGCTCAGCGACGTGCCGAGGGTGAGCGTCTTTGTGTGCCGGACGAATCGCTCCAGGAACGCGGCGGCGACCGACGAGTGGACGAAGATCCGCTCGGCCGACAGGCACAACTGGCCGGCCGAGGAGAAGCAGGTCCGCACCGCGCCCTCGGCCGCCTTGTCCAGGTCCGCGTCGGCCAGCACCAACAGGGCGTTCTTGCCGCCCAGTTCGAGTGAGGCGCCGACCAGACGGGCCGCCGCGCGGGTCGCGACGTCCCGGCCGGTGCGGACGGAGCCGGTGAACGAGACGTGGTCGGCCTGATCCACCACGGCGGACCCGACGCTCCGGCCGTCGCCGATGACGATCTGCCAGACGTCGGTCGGCAACCCTGCCTCGATCAGTCGTTGGCGCGCCCACAGCGGAGTCAGGGCGCTCTGCGTGTCCGGTTTCGTCACCACGGCGTTGCCGGCGACAAGAGCGGGCAGCGCGTCCCCGAGGGAGAGTTCGAGGGGGTAGTTCCAGGGGACGATCTGCCCGACCACCCCTCTCGGGTGGTGCCACTCGGTGACTTTCGTTAACACCGGATACGCGCCGAGGTGCCGCTGCGGCCGGAGGTACGCGGGGGCCTTGCGCCCGTAGTGCCGGGCCACCACCGCGGCCCCCTGTACTTCCTCGTGCGCGTGCAGACGGGCCTTCCCCGTCTCCACCTGGATCAGGTCCATCGCCTCGGCCTGCTTGGCCAGGAGGATGTCGTGAAACCGGAGAAGCACGGCCGCACGCCTTCGAACCGGAAGCGCGGCCCATGCCCGCTGGGCTTCCCGGGCCCTGCTGAAAGCCGTCTCCACATCGTGCGCGGTCGACTCGGGCAACTCCGCGACCGTCCCGCCCGTCATGGGAGTACGGCTCACGGTACGGCCACTGCCCTCCACCCCTTGCGTGAGTCGAGACACGAGGTCGGAGGTCACCACATCGGTCGCCGTCCGGCCGCTGTGTGCTGCGGCAGGGTTGCCGTCACCGGTAGCGACGTCGGTAATTCCTGACTCGACACTCATCGACGCATGTCCCCATCAAGGTCGGCGCATCCGGTTTCGACAGCGGAGCGGTGCCAACGGACTCCAGGATTCTGGACCGTCTTGTCGGGAACGATATTGAGTTGTGGAATGAGATGTCAAGAACGCTGAAGGCGCACTTGAAGGGCTCGCACTCCGCAGTGCGGTCAGTGCTCTGCGGCGAATGACTCGATGTAGGCCAGCGCCCCGTGGAGCGCGTCACGCAGGGGCGTGGACTCGCCGGCCGCCTGGTCCAGCAGGGCTCCGCCCTGGAACGCGGCGGTGAGCAGGTGTGCGAGCGCGGCCGGGTCTGCCTCCGGTCGCAGTTCACCGCGCTCGCGCATCGCGCTCAGGCCGCGCTTGAACAGGTCCTGCCAGCGCTGGAAGCCGTCGGCCACCGCGTCCCGGTGGGAGGGCTCGGTCTTGACGACCTCGGCGGCGAGGGAGCCGAACGTGCACCCGCCGCGCAGCAGGTCCTGCGAGGCGACGTAGGAGTCGGCCCATCGGTGCAGGGCCGCGAAGCTGTCCAACTCGCCCAGTTCGGGCGCCTGGTGGCGGGCGACGATGTGGTCGGCCTGCCAGGCGAGCACGGCTCGCACCAGGGACTCCTTGGTGGGGAAGTGGCGCGTCAACTGTGAGCCGCTGACTCCGGCGGCCTCGCGGATCTGCTCGTTGTTGGTGTTCTGCGCGCCGTGTTCGTACATCAGCTCGGCGGCCGCCCGGACGATGCGTTCGCGGGTGGCCAGGCCCTTGGCGGTCAGTTTCTGACCCGGCGCTTCGCTGGTGGTGGTCATGGCCACAACCATACCGCAAAAAAGGGCTTGACAACCCTTTCGTTGGGGTGTTCCCTGGAGGCAGGTCAAAAAAGGGCTACCAAGCCCATTTTGTTGAGGAGGCGGACGGGATGTCCACACAAGTGGCACCGCAAGCGGTCGCGACGGCAGTGCACAACGCCCCGGTCCCGGCCGTCACCGAGGCCGGTCACCCGCGCCGGTGGAGCATCATGGCGGTGCTGGGTGCCGTCGCCTTCATGGCGCAGCTCGACTTCTTCGTCGTCAACGTCGCCCTCGACGGGATCGGGCAGTCGTTCCCCGGCACGGGCGTCGCGAGCGTCTCGTGGGTGCTGTCGGCCTACGCCATCGTCTTCGCCGCCGTGCTAGTGCCCGCGGGCCGGATCGCGGACCAGTGGGGACGCAAGAGGATGCTGCTGTCCGGAGTGGCGCTCTTCACCCTCACCTCGGCCGTAGCGGCCGCCGCACCCAGCCTCGGCGTGCTGGTCGCGGCCCGCGCTCTCCAGGCCGTCGGCGCGGCGATGATCGTGCCGACCTCGCTCGGCCTGCTCTACCCGAGCTTCCCCAAACGCCAGCACACCCTGGTGGTCGGTCTGTGGGCGGGCGTGGGCGCGATCGCGGCCTCGGCGGGCCCGCCCGTCGGCGGACTGCTCGTCACCCTCGACTGGCGGTGGATCTTCCTGATCAACGTCCCCGTAGGCATCGCCACCCTCGTCGCCGGCGCGCTGCTCCTGCCCGAGGTCCGTCAGCCCAAGGGCACCGCCCTGCCGGACCCGGTCTCCGCCCTCGCACTGCTGCTGGCCGTGAGCCTGCTGGTGCTCGCCACCGTCCAGGGCTCGGGGTGGGGCTGGACGGACCTCCGTACCGTGACCCTGTTCGCCGCAGCCGCACTGGCCGCCGCCGCGACCGTCGAGCGCACCCTGCACGCCCAAGCACCCGTGATCGAAAGGCAGTTGTTCGCCGGCCGGCAGTTCACCGCCGCCACCGTGGCCCTGTTCCTGTTCTCCGCCGGCTTCGCGATCGTCCTGCTCAGCACCGCCCTGTTCATGCAGGAGGTCTGGCACTTCAGCCCGCTGCGCGCCGGCGTCTCCATCGCACCCGCCCCGCTGGCCTCGATCGCCTTCGCGATGAACGCCGGTCCCATCCAGAGCCGCTTCGGACGCACCCTCCCCGCCGTGACCGGCACGCTGGCCATGGCACTCGCCGCCGCCTACTGGCTCGCGACCGTGCACACCGCCCCCGACTACTGGGGCGCCATGTTCCCGGGCCTGATCCTGGTCGGTCTGGCCGGCGGCCTGGCCCAGGCACCGCTGTTCGCCGCCGCCGGCACCCTCGCACCCGACCGCGCCACCACCGGCAGCGCCGTACTCAACATGAGCCGACAGATCGGCAGCGCCGTGGGCGTGGCCCTGCTCGTCGCCCTCACACCGCAGGCCACGGCCACCGGGTTCGACCACGCCTGGTGGGTCCAGGCGGGCGCCGGACTCGCCGCGGCCGCCGCGCTGATCGCCCTCCGGCCCCGCCGCACCCCCTGATCACGGGGCCGCAACCACCGCGCGGCACCCGCCAACTCCCTTTCAGCAAAAGGAGATCACGACCATGGAACGCAACCTTCTCGTCATCGGCTCCACCGGCAAGACCGGCCGCCACACCACCGAACTCCTCCTCCGGCGCGGACACCGCGTCCGCGCACTCGTCCGCGGCCTCGACGCGCGCGCCGAGCGGCTCGCCGCCCTCGGAGCCGAGGTCGTCGAAGGCGACGTACTCGACCTGGACTCCCTGGCCCGCGCGACCAAGGGGATCGACGCCCTGTACTTCACCTACCCGATCCGCCCCGGACTGATGGACGCCACCGCGAACGTGGCCCAGGCTGCCGAGGAGAACGGGGTCCGGGCGATCGTCAACATGTCGCAGGTCTCCGCCCGCCGCAACACCGCCAGCGACGCGGCACGCCAGCACTGGGTCGCCGAACGCCTCCTGGACCACTCCCCGGTCTCCGTCACCCACATCCGCCCGACCTTCTTCGCCCAGTGGCTCATCGACACCTGGGCCGATGGAACCGGCCAACTGCGCCTGCCGTTCGCCGACGGACGCCACGCCCCCATCGCGGAGACCGACCAGGCGAAGGTGATCGCGGCCGTCCTCGAAGACCCCGCCCCGCACGCCGGCCGGATCTACCCGCTGTACGGAGCCGAGGAACTCGACCACTACGAGATCGCCGAGAAGATGTCGAAGGCGCTGGACCGCGAGGTCACGTACGTGCCCATCGAACTCGACGAGTTCGCCGCCATCCTGCGCGGGCGCGGTGCGCCGGACCACCTGATCCAGCACCTGCTCGCCGTGGCCGTCGACTACCGCAACGGCGTCTTCGCCGGCACCAACGACCTCGTGAAGACGATCGGCGGCAGCGACCCCCTCACCGTCGAGGGCTTCATCGCGCAGAACCGCGCGGCCTTCGACCCGCAGACCGCCTGAATCCCGACTTGCCCACCACCTGAACACAGGAGAAGACAATGAGCGTTTGGTTCATCACCGGATCGTCCCGAGGCTTCGGCCTGGAGATCACCCGTGCCGCCCTCGCGGCCGGCCACCAGGTGGTCGCGACCGCCAGGAAGGCCGAGACCGTCCGCGAGCAGTTCCCCGACGCCGGCGACGCACTGCTCACCGTGCCGCTGGACGTGACCGACCCGCAGAGCATCCAGACGGCCGTCGACGCGGCGATCGAGCGGTACGGCCGGATCGACACCCTGGTCAACAACGCGGGCACCGGCCTGCTCGCCGCCGTCGAGGAGTCCGACGACGCCGCGGTCCGCGCGGTGTTCGAGACCAACGTGTTCGGCCCGCTCGCCGTCCAGCGCGCCGTGCTCCCGGTCCTGCGCCGCCAGCGCTCCGGCCATGTGATCAACATCAGCTCCATCGTGGGCTTCGGCACCGCGCCGGGCTGGGGCATCTACGCCTCCACCAAGTTCGCCGTCGAGGGCTTCACCGAGACCCTCCACACCGAACTGGCCCCCCTCGGTATCCACGTGACCCTCGTCGAACCCGGCTTCTTCCGCACCGACTTCCTCGACCCCGCCAGCCTGCACACCGGCCCCGACACCATCGACGACTACGCGCCCACCGCCGGCGCGATGCGTACGGCCGCCGCGAGCCTGAACCACGCCCAGCCCGGCGACCCGGCCAAGGCCGCACGCGCCATCGTCGAGATGGCCGCCGCCCCCGAGCCGCCCCTGCGCCTCCCGCTCGGCACCGACACCCTGCAAGCCTTCGACGCCAAACTGGACGCCTTCCGCACGGAGCTGGACGCCTGGCGGCACGTCGCCCTCTCCACCGATCACGACTAGGACTTGTCCGGCCGATCATGTGACAACTCCCTTGCCAAGCCGTTGCGCTGGGCATGGGGCGGGGTGATCTGACGGGTGCCGAGTGGGAACGGTTACGGCCGTTCCCGGCGGTCAGCAACGACCGTTGTGGCAAGTGGCGGGATCACCGGCAGGTGGTCAACGGGATTCTGCACAGGGTGAGGAGCGACGTGCAGTGGCGTGATCTGCCTGACCGGTTGGGCCCGTGAAAAACGCCGGGGATACGGGCGGCGAGGACCTTCTCAGCCCCCGTGACCTGCGGCGGCACTGATAGGCCGCGCCTATGCGGGGCATCGATTTTTGGTCGTGGACCCCTGATGCGGTGCCCGGTTCACTGTGGCCCAAAGCCGGCGCGGACCGATGGGGCTCGGTGTCGCGTGATCAGGGAGGTTGCAATGACGCATACCCCGGGCAACGGACGAGCCGAACAGGCCGCGCGTATCGCGGCGAAGCCGTGGTACCGGCAGCTGTACGTCCAGGTGCTGGTGGCGATCGTGATCGGCATCGTGCTGGGCTGGCGATGGCCGGACCTGGCCACCGACATGGAGCCGATCGGCACGACGTTCATCACCGCGATGAAGATGCTCATCGGCCCGATCGTCTTCCTGACGATCATCGGTGGCATCGCCGGTGTCGCGGACCTGAGAAAGGTCGGACGCACCGGGATCAAGGCACTCGCCTACTTCCAGGTCGGCACGATCGTCGCCCTGCTGACCGGCCTGATCGCCATCAACATCTTCCGGCTCGGCGACGGCGTCCACGCCGATCCGTCGACGCTCAGGACGTCGGGCGACGCGAGTCGGTACGTCTCGCAGGGCGAGCACCAGCACTGGTGGGAGTTCCTCACCAACATCGTGCCGAACAGCTTCTTCGGCCCGTTTGTGGAGGGGAACATCCTCCAGGTGATCTTCCTGGCGGTGGTGTTCGGCATCGCCGTCAAGATGGTCGGCAAGACGGGGGAGCCGATCATCGCCGCCGTGGGACGACTGACCGACGTCGTCTTCAAGGTGCTGTCCTTCGTCATGAAGGCAGCGCCGCTGGGCGCCTTCGGCGCGATGTCGTACGCCATCGGAAAGTTCGGCCTGTCCACGCTGACCAGCCTCGGCTCACTGATCGTCCTCTTCTACGTCACCTCCGCCCTGTTCGTCGTGGTGGTACTCGGCGCGGTGCTCGCCCTGTATGTGCGGCTGAACATCTTCCAGCTCCTCCGCTACTTCAAGGAGGAGTTCTGGCTGATCCTCGGCACCTCGACCGCCGAGCCCGCGCTGCCGGGGCTGATGCGCAAGCTCCAGTTCATGGGCGCGGAGCGGTCCACGGTCGGCCTGGTCGTACCGACCGGCTACAGCTTCAACCTGGACGGCGCGGCGATCTATCTGTCCCTGGCCACCCTCTACATCGCCCAGGCCACCGACACGTCCTTGTCCATCGGGCAGCAACTCGGCCTGCTGGCCGTCATGTTGCTGACCTCCAAGGGCGCCGCAGGGGTCGCGGGCGGCGGGTTCATCGCGCTCACCGCGACCTTGTCTACCGTTGGTTCCGTCCCGGCCGCGGGCATCATGCTCATCTTCGGCATCGACAAGTTCATGTCAGAGTGCCGGGCCCTGGTGAACTTCTTCGGCAACGCCGTCGCCACCCTGTTCGTCGCGAAATGGGAGAACGGCCTGGACCTGGAGCGGGCTCGCGCGGTGTTGGCCGGCGAGGCGGGCGAGGTGCCCCTGGCCACCGGGGCCGAGGAAGCTTGTCCGGTGGCTGCTTCCCTCACGCCTCGGACCGCCGAGGCGGCGCCCTGATGGTGTCCGTACTGTTCGCCCCGGACAAGTTCAAGGGCTCCCTGAGCGCCGACGAGGTCGCCCGCGCACTCGAACGCGGGCTGTTGGCCGGCGCCCCGCACACCCGGGTCGACCGCCTCGCACTGGCGGACGGAGGAGAAGGGAGCGTGGCCGCCGCCTGCGCGGGCGGCCTGTTCAGCCCCGAGAAGATCACGGTCGGCGGGCCGACCGGGCAGCCCGTCACTGCCTGCGTCGCGGTGCATGACCGCACCGTTCTCATCGAGGCGGCCGCCGTCTGCGGACTCGGCATCCTGCCGGGCGGGAGCAAGGCACCGGTGCGGAGCCCATTGCGCAAGGCCGACGACACCGAACTGGACTGGGTCGTCGTCCGCGAGAACAGCGAGGGCGAGTACGCCGGCCTCGGCGGCCGCAACCTCTCCGCACGGGGACAGGGCGGCGAAGTCGCCGTGCAGTCGGCCCTGTTCACCGAGGTCGGCTGCGAACGCATCATGCGCTTCGCCTTCGACCTGGCGCGGACCCGGACCCGCCGGAAGGTCTCCTCGGTGACGAAGAGCAACGCGCAGCAGTACGGCATGGTCCTGTGGGACGACGTCTTCAAGCGCGTCGCGCTCGACTACCCGGACGTGGAGACCGAGAGCGTCCTGGTCGACGCCATGTCCGCGAAGTTCGTGCTCAAGCCCGAAGACCTCTCCGTCGTCGTCGCCTCCAACCTCAACGCCGACATCCTCTCCGACCTCGGCAGCGCACTGGCCGGCAGCCTCGGCCTCGCCGCCAGCGCCAACCTCAACCCCGAGCGCCCCTTCCCCAGCATGTTCGAGCCGGTCCACGGCTCCGCGCCGGACATCGCCGGCCAGGGCCTGGCCAACCCGATCGGCGCGGTCGGCAGCGCGGCGCTGATGCTGGACCACTTCGGCCTGCCCGACCAGGCGGCCCGCCTGGAGAAGGCGATCGAGGCCACGACCGCCGCCGGCATCCTCACCCGCGACGTCGGCGGCACCGCCTCCACCGAGGACGTCACCAAGGCCCTCGTCGACGCGCTCACCGCCTGACCGCCAAGACCCTTGGCCGACTGCTGCACGCCCTCTCAGAAGCGCCTTCTCAGAAGCGACCCTCGTTGAGCGCCCTCTGCAGGCCTTCCGTGGTCTGCTTCCCCCACTGCCCGTCCTGGGTGACTCCGACGTGCGCCTGGAGTGCCTTGATCGTCTGCGGGCCGATCTGGCCGTCGACGGGCACATGGAGGTGGCTCTGGAGAGCCTTCTTGGTGTTCGGTCCGAACTGGCCGTCGGGGGTCACGCCCAGTACCCACTGGAGCGCCTTGGTGGTCAGGGTCCCGAAGCCGCCGTCCACGGTGAGCGGACAGTACGGGTTGTGGTTCGAGGACGGCGGAGTCGGTGAGCCGGTGCCGCCGCCGGGCAGCCGGAGATAGGTGAGGGGCTCGCCCCGGTGCGAGTTCGCCTCGTCGGCGAGGGTGGTGCGGATCGGGTCGGCCTCCTGGCCGTGGGACACGCACAGCGCGCCGAGACCCTTGGCCGCGCTTTCGACGAGGACGACGACGTGCGTACCGGTGCCCGCGCCGAAGACCACGAGATCGCCGGGCTGGGTCTCGGCGGCGGTGATGTGCTCGCAGTGGTCGAGCATCGTGCCGGTGTAGCCCTGCCCGTTGAACCCGGAGCCGTTCGGGTCCCCGGCCCCACTCCACTTCGCCATGAGCGTGGCGAAGCCCGAGCAGTCGGTCGAGAAGGGAAGCGCGTGCACTGCTATGCCGATGGGCATCGGCCGGGCCTGCGAGTAGTGGATGTCCGCGTTGTGCTGGACCCCCCAGAGACAGTTGCTCACCATCGCCTGCCGGACCTGTGCCGTGGTTGCCTGAGCGGCAGTATTCATCCTGCACTCCTGTTCGTGTACCTGTTGGACACGTTGTCAGTGCGCAGGGGGTGACGTCGTTGGCGTGGCGTCACCAGTTCATTGACGCTACGTCCACGGTCGTACCGCCCGCCTCCAGGGCCTGGCGGCGGTAGTCGCCCGGGGGTACGCCGTGCGCGCTGCGGAAGGCGCGGCTGAAGTCGGCGGCGTGGTGGAAGCCCCAGCGTGCGCCGAGGGCGTGGACCGGATGGTGCCGCAGCCGCGGGTCGGCGAGGTCGGCCCGCGCGTGCTCCAGGCGCAGGTGGCGTATCCAGGCCGCGAGGGTCATTTCGCGGTGCTGGAAGAGCCGGTGCAGATAACCGAGGGAGATGTGGTGGTGGGCGGCGATCGCGGCGGGCGTCAACTCCGGGTCCGCGAGGTTGTGTTCGACGAACACCTCGATCCGGGTGAGCAGTGCCTGGCGCCGGGTCTCCGGGGACAGCCGGTCCTCGGCGTCGATGTATGAGGCCAGGGTCGCGGCGGCCAGGTCGAGGGCCACCTCGCCCAGCCGTCGGAGCTCGCGATTGCCCACCTCTCTCCGCCCGACGGTCCCGGCGACGTCGACGAGGTAGCGGGCGAAGACGGCGCTTATCCCAGTGGCGCCGGACAAGTCTCTCGCAAGCAGGGGGTTGAGTCGTTCCGGGCGCAACGGCAGCGCGGTTCTGGGCAGTTGCAGCATCACCATCTCCCCCCGGCCGGCCCCGGGCAGGGCGCGGGTCTCGAACGGCTGGGAGGTGTCGTGGAGCAGCATCTGACCCGGGGTCAGCCGAGCCTCGTTGTGCCCCTGGGCGAAGCACAGCTCGTTCGTCATGACGACGCTGAGCCCGTACCGCTCGGGGTCCGAGCGGCGCACCAGGGCCGACGAGCGCACGGACCGCATCTCGGGATAGTCCAGCGCCGTCAACACGACCGGACCCAGCTCCGCCACCGTCACCACGGACCGGAAGTCGTCGGCGTGCGGGCTGCTGACCCTGGACGGCACGATGTCCTGGGCCATCTGCTCGCACCACCACGGAAACCGGTCGGCGGCCGGCAGATCCTCACTGCGCATGGTCAGTATCACGTGCTGTCCTCCCCCGGAAAGTCGCCGAAAGCAGGACAGCACAGCAGATTCAACGCACCGTCATGGAAACCCCAAACGGTCCCTGTGCTCTTGCAACCACTGGGTCAACTTGCCGACTTCGCGGCGTTCCGCAGTGGGAACGCCGCGAAGCGCGCGATCTAGGCCAGTGTGATGCTGTCCAGCTCGGCGTAGCCGACGCCTCCGGAGAAGCCCGGCGATCCCTTCGCGAGGCGGATCATGTTGTAACCCGCGTTGAGGCTGACGGTGACGCCGACAGTGCCCGTCGGGTGTCCCCATCCTGAGCCGGTCGGCGGGTAGGTGATCGTCGACCAGGCACCGCCGTTGTAGGCGAGCCCTTGCGTGGAGTTCGACCCCGTGGCGTTCGCGTACTTCACGGTCATCGTGTACGACCGCGCGGTCGGCACGTTGACCAGGAAGTCCACGAAGCTGTCGTCACGCATGTCGGTCGTGTGGTCGATCTGACCGACGTACCCGCCGTTCGAGGCGCTGGAGGCGCTCAGCCGGTTGGCGTTGACGACGGTCGCGTTCTCCGCCTCGTACGTCTGCTGCCACGTCGGCGCACCCGTCGTCGGCGTCTTGAGCAGCTGGTACGCGTCGAGGGAGTCCATGCCGCTCACCGGTACGGAGATGCTGCCGTCGGAGCCCACGGTGTACGTCGCCGTGGACACGGCGACCGGGGCGGTCTCGTTCGTCAGGCGCCCGGTGTTCTCGGTGCGCGAGAGCGCCACGGTGACCTGCGAGCCGAGGACACCGAGACCGTTCACCTTGACCGTGTCGGCGCCGCTGTCGCCGCCGAAGACGACGTTGACCTGCTGGCGGGTGGCGTCGTACGACGCCACACCGTCGAGGGTCGACTGGGGAACCGTCTCGACGATGTTGCCGGACTGGTCTCCGTACCACTTGTACGCCCAGTAGGACGCCGTCGGCTGGTTGTTGTAGAGCAGGCCGTTCACCGTGCCCGCCTCGTACCAGTAGGGGCGCTCGGCGTCGTGCACACCGGCCCGTTCGAAGGCGGCCATGTAGCGCACGCCCAGGCTCGGCGCGTCGATGTAGTCCTTGGCGCCGTACTCGTTGATGGAGATGGGCCGGTGGGTCAGACCCAGCGAGGTCTCGATGGCGCGGAAGTCGGCCACGTCCGCCGGGATGTCCGTCGGGCCGGAGACCAGCAGCTCGTGCCACACCGCGACCGCCGGAAGCGTGTTGGTGTTCTTGGCGTTGGTCATGAAGTCCAGCATCCAGGCGTGGTTGTAGACGCCCGCGCCCGGGCCCACGATCGGCGTGAGTGTGTCGACGGCTCGTATGTCGTTGTAGGTGCGCGTCCACATGGCGTCGAAGGTGCCGGCGTTGCCGCCCGTACTGTTCGTCCAGTTCAGGTCCGGCTCGTTCCAGATCTCGTAGCCCGCGATGTTCGTGGAGCCGGTCGCGTTCATCCGCGCCTGCACCATCGTCGAGACCTTCGACTCCCAGTCCGCCCAGCTCACCCAGTTGTAGCAGCACTGGCTGAAGATGTCGGGCAGGCGGACGTACTGCTGACCGCCCGCGGCAGTGACCTTGCCGGCCACCGACAACGCGTCGCAGCACGGCGAGGTCGCCCCGTTGCCCAACTGCTGCGTGCCCGGCGGGGGTTGGGTGAAGCTGTTGACGTGCAGCGGGTACAGCTGGCTCAGCGACGGAGCGCTGCTGCCGCTGTCGACACCGTAGAGTCCGCCGGCGGCCACGTGGGTGACGGGGCGGACCGTCGTTCCGACGTTGACCGTGAGGGTGTTGCCCGCGGCGTGCGCCGGTGTCGTGACAACCAGTCCGAGCACCGTCATCAGGGCCGCGATCACGGTTCTGATCAGGGCGTGGCGATGCGGAAGCCCGCTGCTCATCGTCAGCCGGGCCGGTCTCTTTCGAGGTGACGGCGCCGGTCCCGTGAGACCTGCGCGACGACGTACTCGGAGCATGTGAGTGCCCCTTCCTGTACCGAGGTGGGTGGGCCTGATTGGGAAACCGTTTTCCCATCGGCGTGCGCTTCTTCGGCGCGTATCGCGGAAGGGGGGGATCGTGCGAAGCCGGCGACTCGCTGTGCCACGTGAGAAGGAATGACGCCAGGTCATCGGCCATCACGGATCAATGTTGCGGCGATATTTCCGCACGGTGAAGGGCGGTGTCAATAGACCGGAACCCGCGCTTCCTTGATGGGTTTGCGCAACTTTGGGAAAACGCCTCGTCCGGGTGTGGCGGTGCCGGGCCCGTCGGACCGGAACACCTGCGGCGCCTGTCGTTCGGCACCGGTGGCCGACTCGGGCGGCCCCTGACGACGCCTGTGCGCGGAGGCGGGCAGGCCGGCGGGCCGGCATCCGGACGCGGAGTGGCGACGAAGGGCTCGACGCGCGGTTTCGCGCGGCCCGGCCGGTCGCCGGTCGGTGGACGGCGCGCCGCGCGGGTGCAGCTGCGCGCCGCTTCCGGGCGACGTGTCGTCCATCGTGCCGAAGGGAGCCCGCGTACCGCCTTCGCTGGTTGCCGTCCGGGATGGAGGTGGCTGCGGCAGCCATGATGGCGCCCCTGCTCGCGGTGCAGCCGGTCGAACTGGCGGAATCCCGAGTTCGCGGCTCGAATCACTCGCACCGGACGCCCTGTTGAGGCTCACCGGGCCGGGTCCGGCGGTTCTCGCGCGACGGCCCGCAGCGGTACGTATCGGACGGTTCCGAGGCGGAGGCGTCGGACCGTGATCGGCTGCCGTGACGGGTGACGCGGTCGCGGCTGCCGCCGGTCTGCTCCACCAATCGGCAGGCGGGGCGAGTGATGTCGCCGCGCCCGTGGGCGCACCCGCCGGTGGGATCGGGACGGAGGTCGCGGCGAATCCGATCCGGCGGAAACCACATCATCCTGACGGCGCATCCGGGTCGCCCGAGGCGTCCTGCGGGGGAGGCTCGGTGGATGCCGCGAGGTCACTTCAAGAAAACGATTTCGCCATGGTGTGACGCCCTGCGATGGGGGAGTGGCGCCACTGCCGACACCCGCGGCCGGCGGAGCGCGACCGGATGATGGGTGTCGCTGCGTCGCGATTCGTGCAGTACGCAGGCGGTACGGCCGATGAAGCTGTCGTACCGGACCGGGTGATTGTGGCGGAGGAGGCGTAGGTCTTTACGTGGAGGCGTCGACGGTCCACTATGGGCCCGAGCAAGATTGAGCAATCATTTTCTCAGTGATGCCACGCGGGTTGCCCCTCGTGGTGTCGGAGGGGATGGTTGGGGTTCGCCCATACGCGGTTGCCGGTCGGTCGTGGACGACGGGCGCGTTTCCTGTATTCGATATGCCGAACGAGTGTCGATATATCGAATAGCGCGAGCGCCGTGAACGTCGCGTCGACCAATCCGATGGGTCCTTCCCACCTGAAACCTGTTCGAGAGCACTAAGGACGGCCGGTTGTGAACACACCGCACGAGCACCGCGCGAACCTCGACACCTACGTCATCGGGGTCGACTACGGCACGCTGTCCGGGCGGGCCGTGGTGGTCCGGGTCGCCGACGGCGCCGAACTGGCCGTCGCCGAGCACCCGTACACCCACGCCGTCCTCGACCGGCAGCTCCCGGACGGCACGGCGCTGCCGCCCGACTGGGCGCTCCAGGTCCCCGCCGACTACATCGACGTGCTGCGCATCGCCGTACCCGAGGCGCTGGCCCGCTCCGGCGTACGCCCTGACCAAGTCGTCGGTATCGGCACGGACTTCACCGCCTGTACGGTCCTCCCGGTCCTCGCCGACGGCACCCCGCTGTGCGAACTCCCCGGACTCGCAAGCCGCCCGCACGCCTACGTCAAGCTCTGGCGCCACCACGCCGCACAGGCCCAGGCCGACCGCATCACCGCACTCGCCGACGCCCGCAAGGAGCCCTGGCTCAAGCGCTACGGCGGGAAGATCTCCTCGGAGTGGGAGTTCGCCAAGGCCCTCCAGCTCCTCGAAGAGGACCCGGAACTCTACGAGTTGACCGAGCGGTGGATCGAGGCCGCCGACTGGATCGTGTGGCGGCTGTCCGGCACGTACGTCCGCAACGCGTGCACCGCCGGGTACAAGGGCCAGCTCCAGGACGGCAGTTACCCCTCCGCCGACTATCTGGCCGCCCTCAATCCCGGCTTCGCGGGCTTCGTCGTCGACAAGCTGGATCAGCCGATCGGTCAACTCGGCGACCGGGCAGGCGGGTTGACGGCCGAGGCGGCGGCGTGGACGGGCCTGCCCGAGGGCATCGCGGTGTGCGTCGGGAACGTCGACGCGCATGTGACCGCCCCCGCGGCCACCGCCGTCGAACCCGGCCGCATGGTCGCCATCATGGGCACCTCGACCTGCCACGTCATGAGCAGCGACCAGTGGGCCGAAGTGCCGGGCATGTGCGGGGCCGTCCACGGCGGCATCCTGCCGGGGCTGTGGGGATATGAGGCCGGGCAGAGCGGTGTCGGGGACATCTTCGGCTGGTTCGTGCGCACCGCCTTCCCGGCCGCCTACGCCGAGGAGGCCGCCGCGCTCGGCCGCGATCCGCACGAACACCTCACCGCGCTCGCTGCCGGACAGCGGGTGGGCGAGCACGGGCTGGTCGCGCTGGACTGGCAGAGCGGCAACCGCAGTGTGCTCGTCGACCACGATCTGAGCGGGGTCGTGGTGGGCCTGACGCTGTCCACCCGGCCCGAGGACGTCTACCGGGCGCTGCTGGAGGCCACCACCTTCGGCACCCGCACCATCATCGAGGCCTTCGAGGCGGCCGGGGTGCCGGTGCGTGAACTGATCGTCGCGGGCGGCCTGATGAAGAACCCGCTGCTGATGCAGATCTACGCCGACGTCACCCGCCTGCCCCTCGGTGTCATCGACTCGGCGCAGGGTCCGGCACTGGGTGCGGCGATGCACGCGGCGGTCGCGGCCGGCGCGCACACCGACATCCGGGCCGCCGCCCGCGCCATGGGGCAGGCCCGCCCCGCCGTATACCCGCCGGACCCGGAGCGGGCCGCGGCCTACGACCGGCTGTACGCCGAATACCGGCTGCTGCACGAATACTTCGGCCGGGGCGCCAACGAGGTCATGCACCGGCTGCGCCGCCTGCGCACCGAGACCTCCGCCTGAGCGGCATGCCCCGCCTGGTGGTCAACTCCCTTCGCCAGAAGCCTCGGTGACCGTGTCGGATCCTCCGCGCACCGGAGGTTCGCCAGGAACACGGTCACGCCCTCACCCCGAGTTCTCCATCGGCGACACCTGAAGAGACCCATCACACGTAAGGAACCCTCATGGACACCAGCAGCACCCCCTACCCCGACCAGGAGATCTGGTTTCTCACCGGCAGCCAGGGGCTCTACGGCGACGACATCCTGCACCAGGTGGCCGAGCAGTCCCGCAGTATCGCCGAGATCCTCGGCGGCCCGGGGAAGATCCCGGTCCGGATCGTGTGGAAGCCCGTCCTCACCGACGCCGACGCGATCCGCCGGCTGTGCCAGGAGGCGAGCTCCTCCGACACCTGCGTGGGCGTGATCGTGTGGATGCACACCTTCTCCCCGGCGAAGATGTGGATCGCCGGACTCAGCGCCCTGGACCGGCCGTTGCTGCATCTGCACACCCAGTACAACCTGTCGCTGCCCTGGCCCAGCATTGACATGGACTTCATGAACCTCAACCAAGCCGCCCACGGCGACCGGGAGTTCGGGCACATCGAGTCCCGCCTCGGCATCGACCGCAAGATCGTCGCCGGTCACGCCACCGACCCCCGAGTCGTCCAGCGCGTCGCCGCCTGGGCACGCGCCGCCGTAGGCCGCCACGCCTCACGCACCCTGCGCCTTGCCCGCTTCGGCGACAACATGCGCGACGTCGCCGTCACCGAGGGCGACAAGGTCGAGGCCCAACTGCGCTTCGGCTACTCGGTGAACACCTACGCCGTCAACGACCTGGTCGCCGTAGTCGATCAGGTCGAGGACAAGGAGGCCGCCCAACTCGCCGCCGATTACGTCGAGTTGTACGACGTCGTCCCGGCCCTGCGCCCCGGCGGCATCCGCCACGACTCCCTCGTCTACGCGGCCCGCCAGGAGATCGGTCTGCGTACCTTCCTCACCGAGGGCGGCTTCACCGCCTTCACCACCAACTTCGAAGACCTGGGCGGGCTGCGCCAGTTGCCCGGTCTCGCGGTCCAGCGCCTGATGGCCGACGGCTACGGCTTCGGCGGCGAGGGCGACTGGAAGACCTCCGCGCTGCTGCGCACGATGAAGGTCATGGGCACCGGCAAGCCCGGCGGCACCTCCTTCATGGAGGACTACACCTACCACCTCGGCCCCGGCACCCCGCGCATCCTGGGCGCCCACATGCTGGAGGTCTGCCCCTCGATCGCCGCCGACCGCCCCAGCTGCGAGATCCACCCGCTGTCCATCGGCGGCCGCGAGGACCCCGTCCGGCTCGTCTTCAACGCGGCACCCGGCCCCGCCACAGTGGTCGGCCTCTCCGATCTCGGCGACCGCTTCCGGCTGACCGCCAACACGGTCGACGTCGTCACCCCCAGCGAACCCCTGCACCGCCTGCCGGTCGCCCGGGCCGTCTGGAAGCCGCGCCCCTCCCTCGCGGAGTCCGCCGAGAGCTGGCTGCTCGCGGGCGCCCCGCACCACACCGTCCTCAGCTCCGCCGTCGACACCGAAACCCTCACCGACTACGCCGCTATGACCGGCGTGGAACTCCTCACCATCGACGAGACCACCAGCACCGGACAGTTCGCCAAGGAGATCCGCTGGAACGCCGCCTACCACCGCCTCGCCCAGGCCCTGTGAGCAGAGTGCCGCACGCAGAAGGAAACGACTGATGAACCTGCACGTCCGCGACGGTCTGCGCCAAGAGGTACTCGCAGCGAACCTCGCCATCCCCCAGGTCGGCCTCGCCACTTTGACCTGGGGCAACGTGAGCGGGATCGACCGGGAGGCCGGGGTTTTCGTCATCAAGCCCTCAGGGGTTCCCTACGAGGACCTCTCGCTCGACGACCTGGTGACCGTACGGCTCGCCGACGGCAAGGTCGTCGACGGCGACCTGCGCCCCTCCACCGACACCGAGACCCACCGCTGCCTCTACCTCGCCTTCCCCTCCATCGGCGGCATCACCCACACCCACTCCACCCACGCCGTCGCCTTCGCCCAAGCCCGCCGCGACATACCCGTCCTGGGCACCACCCACGCCGACACCTTCAACGGGCCCATCCCCTGCACCCCGGACCTCACGCCGGAACAGTGCGCGAAGGACTACGAGTACAACACCGGCCGCGTCATCGTCGACCTGCTGGACAGCGACGACCAGAAGGCGGCCGAGGTCCCGGCCGCCCTCGTCGCCAACCACGGCCCCTTCACCTGGGGCACCACCCCCCGCAAGTCCCTCGAACACGCCATCATCTGCGAAGCCGTCGCCGACATCGCCATCCACACCCTCGCTCTCTCCCCGACCGGCCCACCGCCCCGACACCTGGTGGAACGCCACTACACCCGCAAGCACGGCCCCGACGCCTACTACGGCAACCCCGCACCGACGGCACTATGACCGTGGTTTTCCTCGCTCCAGGGGCGGTGCCCATCGGCTCGCCGAGTCGGCGGGCACTACCTGTCCGTGGGGGTCCGCGAGCCGGTCAGTGCCGTGCGCGGTTCGCGGCGTCGGGGCTCCGGCTCGTTCTGCGACAGGGACGGAGCGCGCGGCGGAGCCGACCGGATGCCGGGTGATACCGGCCCGTGTCGGCCACACCTGTGTCGCGCGGCGGCTCCGGCTCAGGTGGATTCGCGGACGACGAGACGGCACGGGACGGTGTGCAGGCCGGGCGCCGGTTCGGAACCGATGGCACTCAGCAGCCGCAGGGCCGCCTGCCGGCCGATCTCGGTGAGATCCGTATCGATCGTCGTCAGGGGCGGACGGGAGGCCAGCGCCATCACATCCCAGTTGTCGTAGCCGACGACCGCCACCTGGCCGGGGACGTCCAGGCCGTTCTCGCGCAGGGCGTCGGTGACCCCCCGGGCGATCTGGTCGTTGCCGCAGAAGAAGGCGTCCGTGTCCGGTGCGGTGCGCAACACCGCTTCCGTGGCGCGCCGTCCCCATGCCTCGCTCCACTCGCCGAAGTGGACCCGGCCGGTGGAGAGCTCCAGCGAGGAGCGCTCCACCAATTCCAGGGTGTGCCGGGCACGGTCACGGGCGGCCGCGTGGTGTGCGGGACCGGTGACATGCGCGATCCGGGTACGGCCGGACGCCAGCAGGTGCTCGACGGCCAGCTGTGCTCCGCTGCGGTCGTCGGAGACCACGGAGATGTCGTCCGGGTCGGTGGAGGGCGAGAGGGCGTAGACCGTCGGGATCGGCGAGACACCTTTGAGCGGCGGCCGTGGGTCGGTGCGCCGGCCGGTGACGATGATGCCGTCCACCCTGCGGTCCATGAGGTTGCGCAGGTGGTGCTGTTCGCGGATGGTGTCGCCGCGGGTGTCGCACAGCAGCACGGAGATCTTTCCGGCGCCGAGCGCGTCCTCGGCGCCGAGGAGCACAGGGGTGCTGAAGCGGCCGATGCCGTCGGTGGTCATCAGGCCGACGGTCCAGCTGCGGCCGGTGTGCAGGCTCTGCGCGTACTGGTTGGGCCGGAAGTCGAGGGCCTCAACGGCGTCCAGTACCCGCTGCCGGGTCTCGGGCCGCATTCTGCCGCCGCCGTTCAGTGCCTTCGAGGCCGTTCCGACGCTGACGCCCGCCAGCTTCGCGACGTCGGCGAGCTTCGCCCGCCCGTTTGCCGGGGAACCTGAAACGGCGGTCACTGCGCAATCCTTTTCTTAGGGGTCGTGGTCGGCCCATCCTGGCACTCTTCGCGACGGCTGACCAGTAGTGATGCAGAGAGCAGAAAATACTTCGTCGCACGTCTTGACTGTCGATGCCCACCTCCATACCTTTCCGGTCAGAAAAACGTTTGCTCAAACGGGTCCACGAGGCGGAGTACCGCCCGTACGGTTCCGGGACACGTCAGCCGCACGCCGGACCCCCGATCCGCCTCCCTCATATCTTCGGAGAGCCATGCCCCGCACACGCCCCACCGTGCCCACCCCCGAGCGCCCGACCGCGCTCGAAGCGGACGGCGCCCCCATGGGCCCGGTCCGCCTCGGCCAGGGTGCCACGACCGCCCTCACCCCCGCCGCCGCCGAGGTGAGCGCCGGGTTCTGGGAGACACGTCGCGAGGTGAACGCGCGGACCTCCGTGCCGCAGGGGCCCGGTCTGCTGGAGTCGGCCGGGAACCTGAACAACCTGCGTGTGGTGGCGGGCACGGCCGAGGGCGAGTTCAAGGGCGCGTACCCGTTCGTCGACTCGGACGTCTACAAGTGGTTGGAGGCCGCGTCCTGGCAGCTCGCCCAGTGGGCACCGGACGCCGACGACGCGCAGGCCCGCGAGCTCGCCGACGACGTGGAGCGGATCGTCGCCCTGGTGGCGGACGCCCAGCAGCCCGACGGCTACCTGAACACGTGGTTCCAGCTGCTCAAGGGGGGCGAGCGGTACAAGGACCTGCGCTGGGGTCACGAGCTGTACTGCGCCGGCCATCTCATCCAGGCGGCCGTCGCCCACCACAGAGCCACCGGCCAGCCCCAACTCCTCGACGTGGCACGGAAGTTCGCCGACCACATCGACTCCGTCTTCGGCCTTCCCGGGAGTGGAAAGCCCATTGACGGCATCGACGGCCACCCCGAGGTCGAGACCGCCCTGGTGGAGCTGTACCGGGAGACCGGCGAGCGCCGCTACCTCGATCTGGCCGGCTACTTCGTCGACCGGTTCGGCCACGGCCTGCTGGGCGGCGAGGCGTACTGCCAGGACCGGGTGCCGGTGCGTGAGGCAGACAACGTAGAAGGCCACGCCGTACGGCAGTTGTACCTGCTGGCAGCCGCCGCCGATCTGGCGACGGAGACCGGGGACGCCGAACTCCGGGCGGCGGGCGAGCGGTTGTGGCGGGCGATGACCGCCACCAAGACCCACCTCACCGGCGGACTCGGCGCGCACCACGACGAGGAGGACTTCGGCGACCCGTACGAACTGCCCAACGAACGTGCCTACTGCGAGACGTGCGCCGCCATCGCCTCCGTCCAGTGGAGCTGGCGGATGGCCCTGCTCACCGGCGAGGCCCGGTACAGCGACCTGATCGAGCGCACGCTGTACAACGGCTTCCTGGCCGGGGTGTCGCTGGACGGCGAGCGCTGGCTCTACGTCAACCCGCTCCAGGTCCGCGACGGCCACACAGACACCGGCGGCGACCAGTCGGCCCGCCGCACCCGCTGGTTCCGCTGCGCCTGCTGCCCGCCGAACGTCATGCGGCTGCTGGCCTCGTTGAACCACTACCTCGCCACCACGGACACCGGCGGCCTGCAGATCCACCAGTACGTCACCGGGCGCTACACGGGCCACCTGGAAGGCGGTCCGGTCACGGTGACCGCCCAGACCGACTACCCCTGGCACGGCACGATCGGCCTGACCGTGGAACAGACGCCCCAGGACAGCCCCTGGACGCTCTCCCTGCGCATTCCGCAGTGGTGCCGCGAGTACCGCGTCCGGTGCGGAGACACGGTCTACGACCAGGCCGACGCCCCCGTCACCGACGGCTGGCTGCGTCTGGAGCGCACCTGGGCCCCCGGCGACCAGGTCGTCCTCGAACTCGTGCTCGCACCCCGCCTCACCGAGGCCGACCCCCGCGTGGACGCCGTACGCGGCTGCGTCGCGATCGAACGCGGACCGCTCGTCTACTGCCTGGAGCAGGTCGACCACCCCGGTGGCGGCCTGGACGACATGGTCATCGACACCACAGTGCCGCTGGCCGTGAAGGACCGCCCCGACCTGCTCGGCGGCCTCGTCACCGTCGTGGCCACCGGACACCGCCGGCACATCCCCGACCAGGGCTGGTGGCCCTACGCGTCCGCCGGACCCGACACCGGCACCGTAGTGACGTCCCCCGGGGAACCCGTCGAACTGACCGCCATTCCCTACTACGCGTGGGCCAACCGCCAGGACGGCAGCATGCGGGTCTGGCTGCCCACCACCTGAATCCCCCTTCACCTCCGATCAGCCCTGCCCGTCCCTTCTCTCCTCCCTCCCCGCTCCCTGTGCACCACCCCAAGACAACGAGGTCACCCGTGAGAACCACCCGTCGCAACCTGATCGCCGCGGTCGCCGTCGTCGGCACCCTGGCCTCCGCCACCGCCTGTGGAGGCGGCTCCAGCTCGTCGGACTCCTCCTCCGGCGCGTCCGGGAAGACGTACAGCTTCTGGGACCCGTACCCGCAGTTCGACGCCTCCTCGGCGTGGGGCAAGCTCGTCAGCAAGTGCGGTACCGACGCCGGAGTCAAGATCAAGCGCACCGGCATGGACACCTCGGACCTGGGCAACAAGGCTCTGCTGGCCGCCCAGCAGGGCAACGCGCCGGACGTGATGCTGGTGGACAACCCGGTCGTCTCCACGCTGGTGGAGGCCGGGATCCTCAACAAGACCACCGACCTCGGTCTGGACACCTCGACTATCCAGAAGAACATCATCGGGGCCGGCACCATCGACAACGCCTCCTACGGCGTCCCCATCGGCGCCAACACCCTCGCGCTCTACTACAACAAGAAGATCCTGGCCGCGGCCAAGGTCGATCCGGCCTCGATCAAGGACTGGGCCTCGCTCACGGCGGCGCTGAAGAAGGTCAAGTCGGCGGGCAAGAAGGGCATCACGTTCTCCGCGATCAACACGGAGGAGGGCAGCTTCCAGTTCCTGCCGTGGTTCTGGGGCGCGGGCGGCGACCTGACCAAGCTCAACTCGGCGAAGGGCGTGGCCGCGCTGTCGCTGTGGAAGCAGTGGGTCGACGGGGGATACGCGCCGAAGGACGTGCTCCAGAACACCCAGACCACCAGCTGGCAGGAGTTCGCCACCGGCGACTACGCGTTCAGCGAGAACGGCACCTGGCAGCTCGGCAACGCGGACAAGGCCGGCTTCGGCTACGGCGTGATCAGCATCCCGGGGCAGAACGGCGGTTCGGCGCCGGTGCCGACGGGCGGCGAGTTCGTGACCGTGCCGGTGCAGAAGGACACCGCGCGCTACGACGTCAGCAAGAAGATCGTCACGTGTCTGACCAGCGACGCGAACCTGCTGCCCACCGACACCACGCTGCAGTACGTCGCTCCCACGGCAGCCGTGCAGGCCGAGCAGGTCAAGCAGAACCCCGAACTCAAGCCGTGGGTGGCCGCGGTGGCGGCGGCGCGTGGCCGTACCAGTGGCGGTCTGGGCACCAAGTACCCGACGATCTCCCAGCCGATGTGGACCGCCGTGCAGGACGCCCTGTCGGGCGGCAAGAGCCCGCAGGCGGCCCTCGACACCGCGCAGACGGCCGCCGCCAAGGGCAACGGCTGACCTTCGGCCGACGACCACGCGGTTCGTCGTACCGCAGCAGCCCAGGGGATCGGCGAGGCGGCGGGCCGGGGCACGACCGTCAGGGATCATGCCCCGTCCGCCGCCGGATCCCCGGCCCCGCCGCCCGAGCCGCGCCCGCCCCGGGCATCTCGATCCGCATCCAGGAGTTCGCATGACCATCGCCCACCACGACCGCCGTTCGCGGTGGTCCCCGGCCAGCCCCGGGGGGCCCGGCCCCGAGGAGCGGAAGGGCATGTCGGCGCCCCGGCGTCGCCAGAGCCGCAGAAACCTGCTGACCGCGCTGGCCTTCGTCGGCCCGCTCGTCGGCTACCTCGCCGTGTTCTACGTCTATCCGCTCTACCGCAACCTGGACCTGAGCCTGCGGGACTACACCGTCCGGTCGTTCGTGCAGGGGGACGCGCCGTTCTCCGGCCTGGACAACTTCCGTACGGTGCTGGACGACCCGACCTTCGGGCCGGCGATGCGCCACACCATGGTCTTCACCTTCGTGTCGATCGCGTTCCAGTACGTGGCGGGACTCGCCCTCGCGGTCTTCTTCAACCGCCACTTCCGCCTGGCGCCCACGCTGCGGGCGCTCTTCCTGATCCCGTGGCTGCTGCCGCTGATCGTGTCGGCGTCGACCTGGTCGTGGATGCTCAACAGCGAGTCGGGGGTCGTCAACTACGGCCTTCACCTGGTCGGGGCCCCATCGGTCGACTGGCTCACCTCCCCCCAGTGGGCGCTCACCTCGGTGATCATCGCGAACGTCTGGATCGGCATCCCGTTCAACCTGGTCATCCTCTACAGCGGGCTCCAGAACATCCCCGCCGAGCTGTACGAGGCGGCCTCGCTGGACGGCGCGGGTGCCTGGCAGCAGTTCCGCCGGATCACCTTCCCGCTGCTGCGCCCGGTGTCGGCGATCACCCTGCTCCTCGGACTCGTCTACACGCTCAAGGTGTTCGACCTCATCTGGATCATGACCAAGGGCGGCCCCGGCGACGCCTCCTCCACCCTCGCCACCTGGTCGTACCAGCTCGGCTTCGGCACGCTGCTGCCGAAGTTCGGCCCCGGCGCGGCCGTCGGCAACATCCTCATCCTCATCGCGCTCGCCTTCGGCCTGCTCTACATCCGCGTCCAGAGGAGGCAGGAAGCATGAAGTCCCCTACTGGCTACCGCCGTTACACCGTCATCGGCATTCTGCTGACCGCCGTGATGCTGTTCCCGGTGTACTGGATGCTCAACGTGTCCCTCACCCCGCAGCAGGACATGCGCAAGACCCCACCCGACCTGCTGCCCCTGCACCCCACCTTCGAGGGCTACCGCGCCGTCCTCGACGACCAGATGCCCTACCTCGGCACCAGCCTGCTCATCGGCCTCGGCACGGTCGCCCTCACCCTGGTCCTCGCCGCCCCGGCCGGCTTCGCCCTGGCCAAACTGCGACCACGCGGCGGCGGCCTGCTGAGCCTGCTCCTCCTGGTCGCCCAGATGATCCCCGGGATCGTGATGGCGATGGGCTTCTACGGCATCTTCCTCGACGCCGGCCTGCTCAACTCCTGGTGGGGACTGATCATCGCGGACTCGACCATCGCCGTGCCGTTCGGCGTGATGATCTTCACCGCGTTCATGTCGGGCATCCCCGGCGAACTCATCTCCGCGGCCCGCATCGACGGCGCCGGCACCTTCCGCACCTTCTGGTCGATCGTCCTGCCGGTGAGCCGCAATGCCCTGGTCACCGTGTCGCTGTTCAGCTTCCTGTGGGCCTGGTCCGACTTCGTCTTCGCCAACACCCTTGACGGCGGCGGCGATCTGCGGCCGATCACCCTCGGCATCTACAAGTACATCGGCAACAACAACCAGGAGTGGAACGCGATCATGGCCACCGCCGTCGTCGCGTCGATCCCGGCAGCCGTACTTCTCGTCCTCGCCCAGCGCTACGTCGCCGCGGGCGTGACCGCCGGCGCGGTCAAGGACTGACCCGAGGTGCCCACTGTCCGGGGGGCGCCGAACGGACGGAGCCGGGCTCCTCCCGACGCGCCCCTCGACCCCGTCGCACGACACCACGCACGCAACCGACCGGAGGGCCGCCGGTCCGGTGCCGCGCGCCTCCCGCCTACCGCTCCGCCGCATCACCTCCCCACCCGTCCTTCAGGAGAGCCGCTGATGTCATACCTGAGCCACCGTCAGACATCCCTCGCCCGCAGAGGCAGGCCCCACGGCCGGGCCGTCGCCGCCGTTCTGGCCACGGCGCTGACCGCCACCACCGCCGTGTTCCTCGCGGGCGCACCCGCCCAGGCCACCCCCACCTCGTCCACGACCCTCGTCGTGAACGCCGACCAGACGCTGCGCTCCGTCACGCACGTCGCGACCGGCAGTCTCTACGGCCTCGCCTCGGACAGCACTCCCGCCGACAGCCTGGTCAACGCGCTGAAGCCCAACACCTTCGTGCAGATGGCCCCGGGCGGTTCCCAGCTCCCCAACGGCGAGCCCAGCCCGGCCGGTGACGCCCTGGTCGTCGCCGCGAAGGCGGCCCGCGCGGGCGCCAAGGTCGTCGTCCGCATGCCGGACTGGTACCCCGACTTCCCCTACAAGTGGGTGAGCTGGAGCGACTGGCTGTCAGCCGTGGACAAGCAGGTGGCGTCCGTGCAGTCCTCCGGCGCCGGCAACATCGCCGCCTACGAACTGTGGAACGAGCCAGACTGGACCTGGGACACCACCGACGCGGGCGCCTTCGACGCCGGTTGGGCGAGGACGTACAAGGAGGTCCGCGCCAAGGACGCCAACACCCCGATCCAGGGCCCGAGTTACTCGGCGTGGAACCTCAGCTGGATGACCACCTTCCTCACCGACGCCAAGGCCAGCGGCACCGTCCCCGACGTCATCGCCTGGCACGAGCTGCAGGGCTCGCAGAACATCGCCGCCGACGTCGCCGCATACCGGTCGCTGGAGTCGAGCCTCGGCATCAGCCCGCGGCCGATCTCCATCGAGGAGTACGGCACGCCCAGCGAGATGGGCAACTCGGGCGCTCTCATCGGCTACGCCGCCAAGTTCGAGCGCGCGGGCGTCCACGACGCCGAACTGGCCTTCTGGAACCACTACGGCACCCTCGGCGACACCCTGACCGACACCGGCGGCTCGCCCAACGGCTCGTACTGGACGTACAAGTGGTACGGCGAGATGTCCGGGAACATGCTGGTCACCACACCGCCCGCGCAGACCGGCATCGACGGGCTCGCCTCCCTCAACGGCTCGGGCAACCAGATCAGGGTCGTCGCGGGCGGCTGCACCGGCTCCTGCGCGGTGAAGGTCAACGGCCTGTCCTCGCTGTCCGCGTTCGGCAGCACGGTCCACGTCAAGCTGGAGTACAGCCCCGACACCGGCCGGACGACGGCCTCCTCCGGCCCGATCACCGTCTCCGACGCCGACTACACGGTCTCCGGCGGCTCCATCACCGTGCCGGTGACGATGAACGCCTCCGACGGCTACCACCTGGTGATCACCCCGAGCGGTACCTCCACGTCCCTGGCCGGGCGCTACCAGATCACCAACAAGAACAGTGGCCTGGCCCTGGACACCAGCGGCGCGGGCACGGCCGCGGGCACCTCGGTAGTCCAGTCCGCCTCCACCACGGGCACCGACCAGAACTGGACACTGGTGTCGGCGGGCTCGGGCCTGTACAAGATCGTCAATCAGAAGAGCGGGCTGCTCCTCGGCATCCAGAACATGAGTACCAGCGACGGCGGTACGGCCCTGATCTGGGGTGACAACGGAACCGCCGACCACCTCTGGCAGGTCTTCCCGGCCGCCGGCGGCTACTACAAGATCGCCAACTACAACAGCGGACTGCTGCTGGGCGTGAACGGCATGAGCACCTCCTCGGGTGCCCAGGTCCTTCAGTGGTCCGACAACGGCACCGCCGACCACCTGTGGACACTCACCGCGAGGTAGCCCGCGTCGCTCCGTCCCATGGCCCCGCGCCCGCCGCCCATGGCGGGCGCGGGGCCGCCTCGCCGGTCAACCCAGTCGGGGACTGTGATCTTCCTTCTCCACTCGGGCCCGCCCGGGATGCCTGCCGTGCCTGAGGTACCGGCGGCCGTCCGCGCGGGCCTTCGTCCGTGTTCGCGTGTCGGAGACCGCCCATGCGATGAGCACCACGATCAGGCAGAGCGTCCCGGACATGAACAACGCGCTGCGGGCGCCCGCCCTGGTGGCGAGCCAGCCGGTGAGCAGCGCGCCGAAGGGCGTGGTGCCCTGGAACAGGAGGGTGTAAAGGGCCATGACCCGGCCGCGGTAGGCCGGATCCGTGCCGAGCTGGACGCGGTGGTTGGCCGATTGAGCGAAGGCCACCATGGCGCAGCCCGTGAGGCTCAGACAGAGAAGCGCCGTGGTGAACGTGGGCGCCAGCCCGGACAGCGCGGTGAGAACGGCGAAGGCCGCCGCCGTGACGAGGACCGTCCGCTCGCCCGGTCGGCCGCGTCGCAAGGTGGTGGCCAGGGCGGCCAGCAGCGAGCCCGTCGCCATGCCGGCGGTCAGCAGCCCGAAGGACGAGGCGTCCGTGTGGAACACCGTGCGGGCCAGCAACGGCAGGGTTACCTGGAAGTTGAAGCCGACCAGGCTGACGGCCGCCGTCAGGGTGAGCGGCAGAAGCAGATCCCCGCGGGCGGCCACGTACCGCAGACCGTCCTTCACCCCGCCGCCTGCCCGCGGGGTGTCGGTCCGGCGCAGTTCCGCCGGGCGAATGCGGCACAGTCCGGTCACCGTGGTCAGATAGCTGGCGGCGTTGAGCAGCATGACGCCGCCGACGCCCACGGAAGTGATGAGCAGGCCAGCCGTAGCGGGTCCGAGCACGCGGGCGACGTTGAAGTAGGCGGCGCTCAGGGCCGAGGCGTTCGGCACCAGGTCCGTGTCCACGAGTTCGCTGATGAAGGACATCCGGGCCGGAATCTCGACGGCGTTCACGAGTCCGGCGGCGGACGCGCAGACGACGATGTGCCACAGCTCGGCACGGCCGGACAGGACGGCGGCCCCCAGAGCCAGCGCGAGCAGCCCGGAGACGGTGTTCGCCGCGATCAGCAGCCGTCGTTTGTCCAGCCGGTCGGCCAGGCGGCCGCCCGCGAGCGACAGCAGCAGGACCGGTGTGAACTGGGCCGCCGTGATCGCGCCGAGCGCGGTCGCGGAGTTGCCCGACATGCGGAGTACCAGCCAGTCCTGGGCGGTGAACATCATCCAGGTTCCGGTCACCGAGGCCAGCTGGCCCAGGGCGAAGATCCGGAAGTTGCGGACCCACAGGGAGGCCGCCATGTCGCGCAGAAACTTCCCGCTCCTCACGGCGCGCCAGTGTCTGCGAGGGTGATGCATTCCTCCAGGAAGGCGAGGACCCGGAGATGGTACGCGCGGGCCGTCCTGCCGAGGCTGATGTTGTGTCCCGCGCTCGCGAGGTGCTCGCTTCGCGCCAGTGGCGAGCCCAGCCGGCCCAACATGGCCCGCACCGTGTGGGGATCGCTGCACCACCACTGTTCGTGCTCGGCGAAGGTGAACCGCACCGGTACCCGGATGTCCCTGGCCACCTCGGGGTACGCCTTCGGCCAGTCCGGGATCTCGCGGGCCTCCTCCTCCGGTACGGGGGTGATCAGCGCGTCGGCCAGCCGGAAGGTGCCGGGCGGATAGAGGGCCAGCGGTCCCCAGTGCATCCGGTGCGACAGGCGGCCGGCCCGGCCGTTCACTCGTTGCGCGGTAGCCGACCACTTGTTCCCGACACCCGAGACATCCACGCCCAGCAGGCCACCGTCCGTCCAGCCGGACGCGACCCGCAACGCGGCCTTCCCGCCCATCGAATGCCCGACAAGGAAGACTCCCGCACCGCAGGAACGGCTCAGCCGGTAGGCGCGCGCGGCCGCGCGCAGTCGGTCCGCCTGATCCGACAGGCCCATGCCTGTGGGCAGTTGGGCGGCAGAGTGGCCGTAGCCGGGGCGGTCGAGGGCGAGGGCGGCGTACCCGCAGGACGCGGCGAGGGCGAGCAGTGAGGTGGCCGGATCGGCCCGGCCGTGGAAGTACCCGGCCCTCATGCCTCCGCCGTGCAGGGCGATCAGAAGGGCGCGAGGCGGGGTCGTCGGCTGTGCGAGCAGTCCGGAGAGGGCGATGCCGCCGGCGTCCACAGTGATCTCGCGGACCGGATCGTGATCACCGTCGTTCAGCGGGGCGGCAGCACAAGGGTGGGACAGGGACATGGCGACGAGTTCCTTCCGGGGTCAGTCGAGGCCCCGGACGATGTGTGGTTCGAAGGCGAAGTCGTCCTCGTCGTCCGGGGTGTTGGGGAGAGGAGCCTGAGGGATGGTGCCGCCGGGCAGATCGACGGCGGCCGCCACGGCTGTCGTGTCCCTCGTGTTCGTCCTGTCTTCCGTCTGGTTCGTCATTCGCCCGTTCACCAGTCCCTTCACCCGTCTCGTGTTGTGTACCTGTGGCAACTACGCAGGGCCCGGCCGCACAACGACCGCGACCGCCGACGCGTCGGACGCGTCAGCGGTCGCGGGACTCTGGTTGTACGGGGACGCCCTGCCCTACATGTGCACGGCGGTGCCCTCCCCGGGTGCGTTCTCACTCTGGTCCGGCTTGGGCAGATTGCTGGTGAACAGGATCACCAGGCCGGCCAGCACCAGGATGCCGACCGTCCACCACACGGCGGCGGCGTAGCCGTGCACGGCCGCACGGTTCTCCAGGTCGGCTCCGCCGCTGTGCGAGGCCAGCCAGGTGGCGGTGGTGCTCGCCGCGATGGTGTTGAGCAGGGCCGTACCGATCGAGCCCCCCAGCTGCTGGGAGGCGTTGATCATCGCCGAGGCGACGCCCGTCTCGTTGTCGTCGACGCCATGGGTGGCCAGGCTCATCGCCGGGGTGAAGGCGAGGCCGAGGCCGATGCCGAACAGCAGTTGGCCGGGGAGGACCAGCAGCGGGTAGGAGGAGTTCACGTCCAGCTGGGTCAGCAGGAGCATGCCGAGGGCGGCGACGAAGAAGCCGGGGCCCATGATCCAGCGCGGCGCCATCTTCGGCATCATGCGGCTGGCGAACTGCCCCGCACCGATCAGCATGCCGGCGACCATGGGCAGGAACGCCACACCTGTCATGAGAGGGCTGTAGCCGCGGACTTCCTGGAAGTAGTAGGTGAGGAAGAGCAACAGACCGAACATCGTGATCACGGCGAGAGCCTGAGAGGCGAACACGCCCGCCCGGTTGCGTTCGGTCACGATCCGCAGGGGCAGCAACGGCGCGGCGCTCCGCTTCTCGACGACGACGAAGAGCGCGAGCAGGACCACGCAGGCGGCGAAGAGGGCCAGTGTGGGCGTCGCGGTCCAGCCTTCGGTGTCGGCGAGCGTGAACCCATAGACGAGGGCCACGACGCCGGCGACGGACAGCAGTGTGCCGGTGATGTCGAGTTTCGTCCGCTCCGTCTCACCTTCCTCGCTCCGTACGAAGGCGAGGGCGCCGGCCACCACGACCAGCGCGAAGCCCACGTTGACGAAGAGGGACCAGCGCCAGTTGAGGTACTCGGTCAGGACGCCGCCGAGGATGAGGCCCACGGCAGAGCCGCTGCCGGCGATCGCGCTGAACACGCCGAATGCCTTGGCGCGTTCGCCCGGTTCGGTGAAGGTGACGGCCAGCAAGGAGAGGCCCGCCGGTGCGAGCAGGGCACCGAACGCGCCTTGCAGGGCGCGGGCCGTCAGCAGCATGCCGGTGTCCATCGCCACACCGCCGAGGGCCGAGGCCAGGCCGAAGCCGATCACACCGATGAGGAAGGCGCGCTTGCGGCCGATCATGTCGGAGATACGGCCCCCGAGCAGCAGTAGCCCGCCGAAGGCGAGCATGTAGGCGGTGACGACCCACTGCCGGTTGCTGTCGGAGATGTGGAGCGCCCGCTGGGCGGACGGCAGGGCGATGTTCACGATGGTGGAGTCCACCGAGACCATCAGCTGGGCGACGGCGATGTAGACCAGAGCCTGCCAGCGCCGCGCGTCCGGGGCGGCGGCACCGGCTGGGGGCGCGGCGGTTTGAGCTTCAGCCATGAGAGTTCTCGCTTCTGGGACGGCAGGATGCGGCGGCCCTGGCATCTCTGATGCATCGTCAAGTCACCGCAGGTGAGGGGAGATTGGCATTGCGGAGCTCGACCGACGGTGATCATTGTGCGGACCAATGTTGTCTCGCATAACGATAGGGGGCAATCGTTGGTCGGTGCAACACTGTCCCGTAGACTTGCTTCCATGACCGTGTACGGACGCCTGGGTGAACTGGATGTGTGGTTGCTGTCCGGCGCCGCCTTGCGTGCGCAGCGACTGCTCTGCGACTACCTCGATACGACCGGCCTGCGGATGCAGCACTACCGGGTCATGGCCGGACTGGCCGAACTCGGTGAGTGCACGCAGATCGAGCTGGGGCGGGCGCTCGGACTGGACGCCGGGAACCTTGTCGTGCTCCTGAGCGACCTGGAGGAGCGCAAAGCCGTCTCCCGGAAGCAGGATCCGGCCAACCGCCGCCGGAACCTCGTCAAGTGCACCGAGCGAGGGCGCCGACTGTTCAAGGAGATGGACAAGGTGGTCGAGCAGGCGAACGAGGCGATGTTCGGAGGGTTCACCGGGGCCGAGCGCGAGCAGTTCCACAAGGTTCTGGTCCGCCTCGCGCAGGGAACCCAGTGAGTCGGGTGACCATGGATCCGCAGCAGAACGAACTGACGGTCGGGGAGCTGGCGCGGCGCAGTGGAGTGCCTGCCTCGACGGTCCGGTTCTACGAGCGCCAGGGACTGATCCACAGTCGTCGTACGGGTGGCAACCAGCGCCGTTATGCCCGGGACACGCTCCGGAGGGTTGCCTTCGTCCGGGCCTCGCAGCGCCTGGGCATCCGGCTCGCGGAGATCCGTGAGGCATTGAGTCTGCTGCCGCTGGGGCGCACGCCCACGCAGGAGGACTGGGCCAGGGTCTCGGGCGGGTGGCACGGTGAACTGACCCTGCGCATCGAGCTGTTGCTGAAACTGAGGGACAAACTCACCGACTGCATCGGCTGTGGCTGTCTTTCCCTCGACGGCTGTGCCCTGATCAACCCGTGCGACGTCCTCGGTGATGCCGGACCTGGGGCCTGTGGACTGAGTGCCGCCCCGGGTGGGGTGTCCTACGAGGCGTCCACCGTCAGTAACGCCTCGTAGGACGGTCCAGGATCACGAGGAGTAGGGGCGCTTCTCCCGGGCCTCGCGAAGAGACAGACCCCACCAGACCAGCTGGTCGAGGAGGGTCTTGGCGGCGGTACTGGCGGCGGTGGGGTCGGTGAGGGTGCCCGTCTCGTCGAACTGGCCCCATACATTGTGGAAGCTCACGCAGTCCCGCACGGTCACCGCGTGCAACTCGGCGAAGACGGGGCGCAGTTGCTCCACCGAACGCAGACCGCCGGCCAGTCCGCCGTAGGAGACGAAGCCGACCGGCTTGGCCTGCCACTGTGTGTAGTGCCAGTCGATGAGGTTCTTGAGCGAGGCCGGGAAGCTGTGGTTGTACTCCGGTGTCACCACTACGAATGCCTCGGCCTCGGCCAGGCGCGGGGACACCCCGCCGAGCAGCGCGGTCACCTCCTTGCCGGGGGAGTGGGACAGCTGGTGCGGCAGCGCGTGGTCGGCGAGATCGATCAGGTCGACCTCCATGTCGGCGCGTTCCTCGGCCTGCGTGACGAACCAGCGGGCGACGGTCGGGCCGAACCGGCCCTCCCTGACACTGCTGTTGATCACGGCAAGGCGCAGGGGTGCGGCAGGCATACGTCGTCTCCTCGGGTTCGTGACGTGCTTGAGCGAGCGGAGGGCTCTGTCACCGAGTCTGAAAGTTGAACCAAGGTTGAAGTCAAGGCCGTGCCGAGGCGCCGGCCGTCGACGGCCGGCGTACCTGACCGTGTTCCCGGCCCCAGCCCCGGGCGCCGCTGTGGCGCAGCGCGCGTTCCAGCCGGTGCCAGTTGGGCGCGCGGTGGCGACGGGGCGGTTCCTCAGCACCGCCGCCGCCCCACCCGAGACGACCGTCTGGCCCGGTTCGTTGAGGTTGGCGATCTCGACAACCTGCCAGGCGGTCTGTGCGACCGCGTCCGCAAGCATCGGCGCGACCATGGTCGACCGCAGCTGGGCCGAGCATCCCGGCTGCTGGGTGATCATGCGCGATCCGTCCGGCCAGGATTTCTGCGTCGTCCACGCCCTCAACGAACTGCGCCCCCAGGCCGACCGCGACGACTTCGAACGTCGGGCGAAGCAGGTGGGATGAGCGGCGGCCCCGGCCCTCCGGTCCCGCTCCGGGCGGTGATCGTGCCGGCGGTCCGGGGTGGTCCGGCCCGGTCACCTTATGGTGGGACCGTGAAGAATCCAGAGGTGGGTGCCATACGTGATCGGGGGCCCGGAGCCCGGCGTGAACAGGTTCGGGCGCAGGTCCTGGCGCAGGGGTCTGCCCGGTTGGACGAGTTGGCGGCGCGGTTCGACGTCAGTCTGATGACCATGCACCGTGACGTGGACGCTCTGGAGGCGGAGGGCTGGCTGATCAAGACGCGTGGAGCCGCGACCGCCAATCCGTCCGCTCTCGCCGAGGCGGGGGTCCGTGACCGGATGTCGGCGATGTCGGCGGAGAAGGCGGCGATCACGGCAGAGGCGTCTCGGTTGATCACCCGTGGGCAGACGGTCTTTCTCGACGACAGCACCACGGCGCTCGGGCTCGTCCCCTCGCTGGTGTCCCATCCGCCCATGACCATAGCGACGAACTTCCTGCCGGTGATCGCCGAGATCGGCGAGGTCCCGGGCGTTCAGATCCAGCTCCTGGGGGGCGAGTACCACGCGCGGCAGGAGGCGTGTTTCGGGCGCCAGGCGATCGAGGCGATCGCGCTGCTGAGCGCGGACGTCTTCTTCATGTCGACCACCGCCGTTCGCGACGGCAAGTGCCTGCACCGTTCGGAGGCCACGGTGATGGTGCGTCAGGCGTTCATGGCGCACGCCTCACGTCGTGTCCTGCTCGTCGACCACGCCAAGTTCGGCCGGCGCGCGGCTCATGTGCTCTGTGATGTCTCGGAGTTCGACATCGTGGTCACGGACGACGGCATCGATGCGGAGACTCTGGCCGACCTGCGTGCCAGTTGCGCCGATGTCCGCGTCGCCTCGGTCGGGGACTGACGCCGACGGCCCAGCGGTTCCCGAGTGCCCCCTGCGCAGCCCGCGCCGCGCAGGGGGCACTCGCATGTGAGCCCGCGGGCTGACGATCACTTTCCGTAACACTTGGCAGGAGTTTCGATCTGGGGTCATGCTAAATTTCACACGCTTAGCGTTAAATCTCACTCGCCGCATCTCAGGTTACCGAGATGTGTCAGCGCGTCCTCGCAGCGTGTGGAGGTTTTCCCGGATGACATCACCGTGCAGCGTTCGTGAGATAACGGCGTACTGCGGTATCGACGTGGGCACACAGGGTGTGCGCGCCGTTCTCCTCGGACCGGACGGTGAGCACCTCGGGTCGGGCGCAGCCGGCGTCCCCGACGGCCGTCGCGAAGGCGGCCGTCACGAGCAGGACCCCGCCCAGTGGTGGACGGCCCTGGTCACCGCTGTCCGGTCGGCCGTCGACCAGGCCGGCCCGCACGTCGTGGTCGAGGCGCTCTCGCTGGACGCGACCTCAGGGACCGTGCTGGTTCAGGGCTCCGACGGACTGGCCCGCGGACCGGCGCTCATGTACGACGACGCCCGGGCGTCGTCGCAGGCCGAGCGGGCGCGGACGGCCGGTGCCGCCCTCTGGGACGTGCTCGGCTACCGGATGCAGGAGTCGTGGGCGCTGCCCAAGCTCATGTGGCTGTCCGAGCACGGAGCCGTGGGTACCGGAGACCGTCTCGTCCACCAGTCCGACCACTTGGTGGGCCGCCTGGTCGGCGCCGCTGTGGCGACCGACACCTCCCACGCCCTGAAGAGCGGGGTCGACCTGCGGTCCGGCGAGTGGCCGGTGGACATCCTCGCGGACCTGGGGCTCGACGCCGCCGCACTGCCTCAGGTCGTGCTGCCCGGCACGGTCATCGGCACCGTGGGAACGGAAGCCGCGCAGGCCACCGGACTGACCCCCGGTACCCCGGTGCGCGCCGGGATGACCGACGGCTGCGCGGCGCAGATCGCCTCCCGCGCGCTGCGCCCCGGCAGCTGGAGCAGTGCCCTGGGCACCACACTCACCATCAAGGGCTCGACCTCCTCCCTCGTCCACGACCGGCACGGTGCCGTCTACTGCCACCGCAACCCGGACGGCGGATGGCTGCCGGGCGGGGCCTCCAGCACCGGCGCCGGCGTGATCGCCAGGACGTTCCCCGGGGACGCCCGGGCGCTGGAGGCGCTGACCGAGCAGGCGAAACACCTCGTACCGGCACCCGGCGTGACCTACGCGCTGGACGGCACGGGGGAGCGCTTCCCCTTCGTCGCGCCGCAGGCACAGGGTTTCCTCGCCCCGGAGGCGACGGTCAGCGAGCCGGCCCGCTTCGCCGCGCTCTGCCAGTCGGTGGCCTACGTCGAGCGACTGGCCTACGACGTGCTCGGCGTGCTCGGCGCCGACGTGACCGGCCCGGTCTCCCTGTCCGGCGGCGCGACGCACAACACCTGGTGGAACCAACTGCGCACCGACGTGCTCGGCCGGACCACCGTCCTGCCGGAGTCCGTGCAGGCCGCGACCGGGATGGCGGTCCTCGCGGCGGCCGAACCGGGACGACTGGCCGAGACCTCGGAACGCATGGTTCGGGTGCGTGAGGAGTACGTGCCCGACCGGGAACGCGGGCGGGCCCTGCGCCCCGGATACGAACGATTCCTCGACGAACTGACCGACCGAGGCTGGCTCGACGGCGATCTCGCCGCGCGCGTGCTGGTCAACTCTGGAGCGACGCGATGACCCCCACCGGCGACACCCCCGACTCCTCCATCCGGGACACCCCCGACTCCTTCATCCGGGACACCCCCGGCGAACGCACCGTCACCCGGCTCGCCCTCGCCCGGCACGGTGAAACGGTCTGGCACGCCGAGAACCGCTACGCCGGTGGCCACAGTGACATCGACCTGACCGAACGGGGCCGGCTCCAGGCCGAGGTACTGGCCGCCTGGACCCGCGAGTACGAGGCCGAGGTCGTCGTCAGTTCCCCGGTCCGCCGGGCCGTGGAGACCGCGACGCCGTCCGCCGCGGCGGTCGGTGTGGCGCTGCGGGTGGTCGACGAGCTGCGCGAGGTCGACTTCGGAGTCGCCGAGGGCCACACCCTCGACGAACTGGCCGCAGCCGACCCGGACATGGTCCGCCGTTTCCGCACCGACCCGGTGGCCCACCCCTTTCCCGGCTCGGAGTCACCCGCGGACGCCGCACTGCGCTCCGCCCGGGCACTGCGGACGATCGCCGAACAGTTCCCCGGCCGCCGGGTGCTCGTCGTCGCGCACAACACCCTGCTGCGCCTCGGCCTGTGCGCGTTGCTCGGCGTGCCCGTCAAGAACTACCGGAGCACGTTCCCCCGGCTGGACAACGCCAAGATCAGCGAGATCGCCATCTCCGCCGACCGGCATCAGCCGGTGTCCCTGCTGTCGATGAACTCGCGCCTGTGCGTCTCCGACGGACCGTCCCAGCCGGTCCCGTAAGCCTTCCCGCTTGCTAGTCGCCACAGAAGACGGATCGGTTGCCGTCTGAATTGGCTCGGATCTGCCCGCAGCTGTGGCCGCGGGGCGCGGCTGAACAGGGAGCTCGGGCGTGGCGGTGCTCCGGCGCAGTGCCGCCGCGGCCGGGGCAACGGCGGGACACGGTGCGGCGACGGGGTTGCTCCTATGCCCGGTGGGTGCGTGGACCGGGCCCAGCGCCCGCCCGGCGTCGGTCAGGACGTACGGATCGACGTGGCGCGGTCCGGTGCGGGCGACCAGTCCGTCGAGCTGAAGCCGCATCAGCCGCTTCCGGGTGAAGCCGTTGCCCAGCCCGGTCTCCTCGGCGATGCGGACGAACCGCATGGGCCTGCCCGCGTCGAGGAGCTGGATCACGGCGGTCGAGCGGCGAAGGCACAGTCGGCGGACGGCGCCCTCGACGCGCTCGGCACCGGCCACCTCGCCAAGCCGCAGGTGCGCCTGAGAGTGCCTTCTTGAGACTTGATGTCGGGTTCGCCGTTGGGGTTGGGTGAGGCGTGCTGGTCGCCGGTCTCGGTGGCGAACTCTGGGCGCGTCCGGGTGAACAGGCCCGGCTCGGTCTCGGGGAGGATGCCGCGGCTGACGAGGCGCCTGAGCTTGGAGCGCATGCCCTCGATGCGGTTCGGTTCGAAGCCGAGGTCGAGGGTTTCGCACAGGTCGAGGGCGCGCGGGGGCTGTCGGCGGTCGGCGAAGACGACGAGGATGTGCTGGTGGGCGGGGTTGTCGGGCAGATCCGGCCGGGGATCCGGCCCTGGTACAGGATCGCGTTGACGATCTCCCGCATCTCGTACCGGCCCAGGTGACCGCTGACCGGCGGATGCGCGGCCTTCCATGCCGCGATCACCGGCTCGATCAACGCCCACCGCTCATCGGATCAGTGACTCTTGTAGGACTTGCGCTCGCTCGCCCGGACAGCCCGGCACGCCCAGGCCCGCCAACCAGCCCGGACACCCCAGACCCACACGATCAGGCGACGACAACCCATCAAAAGCCTCAAAAAGCCCTCTCGCGACGACGTCCGCATCCGTCTCCTGGACGATCTGTGCGACAAGTCCGACCGCTACCGCCGCCTCGGCCTCGACCTCCCGCCCGGCGACGGACCTCGCACCCGCGACCTGGAGGAACACCGTCGCCCTCGTCGCCCTCGTCGCCCTCGTCGTGGCAGGACGGGCGGCGGAGGCCGCGCAGCTCATGCGCGACCACATCACCAACAGCCTCACCGCGACCGCCATCAGCGCCCTCGAGGACCGCGAGAACCACCCCGGGAACTGACCGGGCCGTTCAGGACGTCGAGGTTAGCTCTGGGGGTAACCGGTTTCTGTGGCTCTGAACCTCCTGTCAGACTGTTCGCCTCTCGATACATCGGTACGGCGACGGGACGGGTGGGGCGCGTGGAACGGGTGCGCTCGCAGGGCGTGCAGGAGCGGCCGGACGCGGCCGTGGTCGTGGCGGCGCGGGCCGGGGACCAGGAGGCTGCGGAGCAACTGGTCCGGGAATGCCTGCCGTTGGTCTACAACATCGTCGGTCGGGCACTGGACGGCGGCTGCGACGTCGACGACGTGGTCCAGGAGACCATGCTGCGGGTCCTGGCCGGACTGCCCGGACTGGAGCAGCCGGACAGGTTCCGCTCCTGGCTGGTCGCCATCGCCGTACGGCAGGTACGTGACCGGTGGCGCGGCCGTCAGGCCCGGCCGGACACCGCGCTGCTGGAGGAGGGCGACCAGGAGGCGGACCCTCGGGCCGACTTCGCAGATCTGGCGATTCTCCGACTGGCGCTGTCGGGCCAGCGTCGTGAGGCGGTCGAGGCGACGCGCTGGCTGGAGGACGAGGAGCGCGAGGTGCTCGCGCTGTGGTGGCTGGAGTCCGCCGGCGAACTGACCCGCGGCGAACTGGCGGAGGCCTGCGACCTCACTCCGCAACACGCCGCGGTACGCGTCCAGCGGGTGAAGGAGCGGCTGGAGGCAGCACGCACGGTGGTACGGGCCCTGACGGCCGTACCGCGCTGCACGGAGCTGACCGCCGCCGTGACCTCCTGGGACGGGCGGCCGTGCGCGCGCTGGCGCAAGCGGCTTGCCCGTCATGTCCGTGACTGCCCGACCTGCATGTACAGCGCCTCCGACCTGATACCGGCCGAGGGGCTGCTGGGCGGTCTGGCGCTGGTGCCTCTGCCGGTCGGCCTGGCCGGGATGGTGCTGGCCAGGGCGCTGGCGCCCGGGGCGACGGCGGGCGCGGGTACGGGCGCGAGTGCGCATACGGCGAGTGGGGCGGGGCGGGTGGCCCGGGTCCTCGGCAGACTGGCCGTCAAGCCGTTGGCCGCGGTGGCCGCGGGCGCCGTCACGCTCTCCGCGGCCGGGGTGGCCTGGTACACCGTCGCGAGGCCGGACGAGTCGGCCTCGCACCCCGCCGCGGCGGCTCCGGACTCGCCCGCCGCCCGGCCGGTGCCGTCGGCCCCGAGCCCGACCACTTCACCGACCCCGACCCCGACTCCCACCCCGTCCCCGACACCGTCGCTGTCCCCCTCGCCGACTCCTGCGGCCACGGGGCCGTTCTCGGGTCCGCACGTGCTGCGGTCGGTGGACGTCGCCGGTGGCTACGTGAGCCAGTCCGCCGACCTCGGCGTCCTGGCCCGCATCGGCACCGGCAGTTCCACGGCCGCGCGGCAGGCCGCCACCTTCACGTTCGTTCCCGGGCTGGCCGACTCCGCCTGCTACTCGCTCCGGGACGCCACGGGCCGCTACGTACGGCACCAGAACTTCCGTATCCATCTGGACGTCAACGACGGATCGGCCCTCTTCCGCAAGGACGCCACCTTCTGCCCGCGATCCGGCTCCGTCGCCGGGTCGGTCGCCCTTGAGTCGTACAACTATCCCGGCCGCTACCTTCGCCATCGAGCCGACCTCCAGCTGTGGCTCGACCCTGCCGAGGAGACCGCGGCCTACCGGGCCAGCCGTTCCTTCGTCGTCGTCACGCCCTGGACCTGACGACCCGGCGGCGACGCGCGTGGCGCGGCCGATCAGTCGGAGGCGGGTTCGCCGTTGGATGATTCGGCCGTCGCCGCGGTCGCGCGCTGGTGGGCGACGATGCCGGGCAGTTGGTCGTAGATCGCGTCGATCAAGTCGCAGACGCGCTCGGCGATGGGGCGCCCGAGGGCGGTGAGTTCGTAGTCGACGCGCCGGGCGGCCGTCGGGTGCGGGGTGCGGGTCACCAGGCCGTGGTCCTCCAGGCGTTGGAGGGTCTGCCAGAGCATCCGGTCGGAAATCCCGTGGATCTGCCGCCGGACCTCCGCGAAACGCAGCGGGCCGTCGACCAGTGCGGCGAGGGTCAGCGCACCCCACCGGCCCGTGGCGTGCTCCAGCACTTCCCGTGAGACGCACTCCGGATCGAACACGCTCATTCCGGCCACGCGCTCGGTCCCTCGGCTCATGCGGACATCGTAAAGGGGCCCGCGAGTGCAGTGCTTATCGTGAGTAAGTACTATTCTTTCGTAAGCTTCAATCGACGAGAAAGGCACAGCCATGCCCGAGACCCTCGGACTGATCGGCAGCGGACACATAGGCGCCGCGGTGGCCCGGCTCGCCGTCGCCGCCGGCCTGGACGTCGTCCTGAGCAACTCCCGCGGCCCCGGGACGCTCGCCGACCTCGTCGCCGAGCTGGGCCCACGGGCCACGGCCGCCACCCCGGACGAGGCCGCGCGGGCCGGTGACCTGGTCGTGGCCGCGGTCCCGTTGCGGAACCACGAACAACTGCCCGCGCAGGCGCTGGCCGGCCGGACGGTCATCGACACGACCGTCTACTACCCCTACCGCGACGGCCGGATCGAGGAGTTGGAGAGCGGCAAACTGACCTCCAGCCAGCTGGTGCAGCGGCATCTGGCGGGTTCGCGTGTGGTGAAGACCTTCACCAACCTCGACTTCCGCCGGCTGTTCACCCTGGCCCGCCCCGCCGGCGCCGCCGACCGCAGCGCGCTGGCCGTCGCCGGCGACGACAGCGAGGCGAAGGCGCGGGTGACCGGCCTTCTGGACACGATCGGATACGACGCGGTCGATCTCGGGAACCTCGCCGACAGCTGGCGGATCGGCCCCAACACCCCGATCCACGTCCACCCCTATCTGGGCGACTGGCCCGAGGGGCTGAACACCGCCGAGGAGCGCGGGCGTTGGTTCTTCCAGGCTCCCGGAATCCCCGTGTCCGCCGCCCGCGTACGCGAACTGATCGCTTCGGCTGTACCGGTACCGGCGGGCGGACCCACACCTCCCTCGGCCCTCTGAGCGCTCCGCGACGGGGCTGCCTTCGGACTGCGGTGCCGTCATGACTGGTCGAGCAATTCCCGCGCCTCCTGGCGGCGTTGCCGAACCATGGCCGACTTCACCGGGAACGTCCGATCGGGCCTGTCGTGACGCGGCCCGGCGCCTATCCCGGAGGGTCTGCCGGACGACGGTGCGCCCGGCAGGCGCCATGGCGTCGGCCGGCCTCGACGGCACCGAGGAGGAGAGCCTTGCCGGTGGCGATGGGGCGGCTGCCGTGATCCTGGTGCGAGCCCTTGGTGACCGGATGTCCCATGAGCCCCTTTACGACCACGGGCATCAGCAGGAACAGCGGTCAAGTTTTGGTTCCGTTCTTGGTGAGTGAGCGGTGAGAGCGGAGTCAAGCGGACTGCAAAGTTGCACCATGAAATGACGTCCCCGTTGCTTCAACACCCCGTCTCCGTAGGCTGTTTGCACGGCCGTGAAAGTATTGGCCGAACAACCGGGATTGCGTGGAGGCAGAGAAATGACTCAGATCGTAGTTGCCGAGCAGCTTTTCGTCGGAAACATGGAAGCGCCCCGGATCACCGTGCTCGGCGCCCTGGACGACGTTCAGGGTGTAACCGGAATGGACTTGGAGACGCAGACGCCCAAGCCGCTCATGGCCATCATCTACAACGGCATCTGACGGCCGGGGCAGTGTGAAAACGGTCGGCACCGACTCCGTGCCGGTGCCGGCCCGCCGGGCAACGTGAATCCATGTGCGCGTGAACCGACAGTGGGGACCGGGAATATGCCGAGGCGAATCTGGGTGGCCGAGGGTGTGGCGAGCGACGGAGACATGTACGGGCGTGCGCTGCAGCTCCCCGACAGGCCGGGTGCCGGGGCCGGGGCGGCGGGCCCTGGGGGCGCAACGGCCGTACAGCGCAGGGCCGGGACGATCCTCAAGAACCATCTGGGTGACATTCCGTCGTGTCCCTGCCTCGCGGCGCTGGTGCCCGGCCGGGAGACCGCCGATGTCTGACAACGCGCTGCTGGACGGCATCGAAGCCAACCTGGGGTCCGTCTTCGGTGGCGCGGAGGGCACGCTGCTGACCGACGAACCCGAACTCGCCGCATGGCTGACGGAACTGGGGGCGACGGCCGTCACCTTCGACGGGATCCTCTCCGGACAGGTCGCGCCGCCCGCTCGCGCTGTCGCCGTACCGCTGGACTACGGGCGCCTGCCCGGCCGCCTCGAACTCCGGGACGTCTTTGCCCGGAGCAGTGTGCTCTGGATTTCCCTCGCCTCTTTCTCCGGTGAACTCGACGTGGCCAAATATGCGATCGAGAGATTCGCGGACATCGACTTGTCCGGCGCGGTGGCGGCCAACCGGCGGGTGATAACCCAACTTCTTCTCGCCAGGGACGAAGTCCGTATGTCCGGACCGGGAACGGATCTCGTCATTCGGCTACCGGAAGTCCTCCAGCTTTCCAGCCGCACGCGCACGGAACTCCTTCCCGACGAGCACTCCACCATCGGGAACTATTTCGAGGTGGCGATGTCTCCCACGGACCTGGCCGGACAGGTCGACTCGGAACTCGTCGTCTCCGGAACGCTGCGAGTGGATTCCGTACTGGTCGCGAAACATCGCGAACTCCGCGGTGAAAGAGCTGATCACTTCGCCGTGGCGAAACAGATCGCCGCCGACATGCGGAAGGCGTGTCCGCTGTACGTGACCATCGAGGACAACCGCTTCGTCGGCGGTTTCGGCCCCTGGGCCGACGGAATCCATGCGACGAGCGGCCGTGAGTACGGCGGTGCGGTCACCGAGCTTGCCATCGGCACCGGACTCCTCGACCCGGCCCGCGTCGACTGGAGTCTCAACTGCCTCCTCAACGAGGGCGCCGCCGGCATCCACCTCGGCGTCGGGAACGGCCTTACCGGCATGCACTTCGATTTCATCTCGACGGAGGCCGGCCTTGTCCGCAGCTGAAAGCACCGGTCGGCTACGCCTGGTGAGCGACCTCCAGCTCGAACCGGAGCCCGACGGTGGCGCCCATGTCGTCGACTCCCGCACCTTCGCCACCGCCCACGTCAACGCGTCCGCCCGTGTCGTCCTGGAGGCCCTGCGCCGGCCCCGCACCCGACAGGACCTCCAGATCATCCTCGGCGAGGCGGCCGGGTGCCCGGCGTCGGAGACGGCCGGTCCGGTTGCCCAACTGGTGGCGGAACTCCGGTCGTACGGATGGGTCGAGGACGCGTGACCGGCTGAAGATCCGCCAGAAACACCGCGCCGGCCTCGGGGCGACTGCCGTTTTCGTTCAGGCGTGCCCTCGGTCCGCGGCCCATCGCTCGATGAGCCGGACGGTGCGATCAGGATGTTCCTCGTGCAGGTAGTGGCCGGTGTCGGTCCAGTGGTCGACGCGGGATCCGGGAGCCCGCAGGGTGGAACGTTCCCACTCGGCGGCCGCGGCGGAGGTCCACACCGTCAGAGCGGGGCAGGTACGGCGACGCAGGTATGCCTCGCTGTACGGGCGGATGCCCACCGCGTCGGGGTCCGTGTACATGCCCGCGTATGCCTGGGCGATGACATGGCCGGGGGTGCCGAGCATGGTGCGGATGTGCGCGGTCCGCAGACCGGGCGGGGCGGTCGGGGAGAACGCTCCCGCCACCAGCGGTACGGCGGCGGCCGATCCGTGCTCGCGGTACGCGGCCAGGCGGCGCGGGATCTCGTCGAGTTCGGCGCCGTGCGCGCCGTGGGCGGGGTCGAGGATGACGACGGACCGTACGAGGTCGGGGTGGTGGACGGCGAGCAGGTTCACCACCTGGCCGCCCATGGAGTGGCCGACGGCGACGACAGGGCCGGTGCCCAGCCGGGTGATCAGTGCCGTCAGGTCCTGGGCCATCGCCGCCGGGGTGTTGTCCTCGTCCGGCACGGGCGAGCGGCCGTGGCCGCGCAGGTCCGGAACGATCACACGGTGTCCGGCGGCGGCCAGTACCTCGGCGTGCGGTGACCACTCGCGGCCGTCGCCGCCCCAACCGTGCACCAGGAGAAGGGTGTTGGCGCCCGGAACGCCGACGGGGTCCGGGTCGAGGACGGTGTGGAAGAGGTCCACGGTCGTGGTCATCCGGCCACCGCCTGGTACGTGGCGCAGTCGAAGTCCGCGTGCACGCCCGCGCCGTCGAGATCCTGGACCCACAGGCCGAGCATCGCGCCGGTGAAGCCGAGGACGCGCAGCTGGCCGTCGTGGAACTCGTCGGCGGCCTCGTCGGACAGGACCGTGGCGTCGAGTTCGAGCGGGAGAGGCACGGCTCCGTCGCCGGTGTCGTAGGCGAAGTGCAGTGCGGGACCGTCGAGTTCGGCGCGCAGGACGACGGACGTGCCGAGGGGCAGGGGGACTTGGACGGGGTGTGCGGTGCGGGTGCCCTGTTCGCAGCTGAGGGCGTTCAGGACGGGGCTGCCGTCGTCGGCCGAAGTGACGTACAGGAAATGCCAGTTGCGGGTGTTGTAGTACGCGGTGACACCTGCGGTGTGGTCCGGTGTACGCGGGCTGAAGGAGACCCGGGTCTCGAACGAGCAGCGTCGGGCCGTGACCCGGCGGGCGACCAGGCTCGGGGACCGGCGGCCGACGGGTGACTGTCCGCCGCGGATCCGCAGGTGGCCGGGGCGTTCGGTGAGGCTGAGCCAGTCCTCGTCGGCCGGGCGGCGCAGGGTGGACCAGTCGGGGCCGAGGACGGGCGCGTCGAAGTGGTCGGTGGCGGGCGGCGCGGGGAACGGTGCGGGCGGAAGGTCGGGCGCCGGGACGGTGACCGCGGGGACGGCGCCCGCGATGCGCGGCCAGGCTTCCTCCGTCCAGGTCACCGGCTGGAGCGCGGTCTCGCGGCCGAGCACGCAGCGGCCCCGCTCGGTGTAGGGGCGGGCGGTGATGTGGGCGGCGTACCACTCGCCGGCCGGGGTCTCGACGAGCGAGCAGTGGCCGGCCTTCTGCAGTTCGAGGGTCGGATCGTGCCGGGAGGTGAGCAGTGGTCCGGCGGGGTCGGGCTCGTACGGGCCGAACAGGTCGCGGGAGCGGGCGACCGCCGCTCCGTGTTCGTAGCCGGTGCCGCCCTCGGCGTGCACGAGGTAGTACCAGCCGTCCCGGTGATAGAGGTGCGGGCCCTCGGCGACCCCGGCGGCGGTGCCCACGGTGATGGTCCTGGGCTGTCCGAGGAGTTTGTGCGAGGCGCGGTCGTACTCCTGCAGTTCGATCCCGGCGAACAGGTCGTGCTCCGGGCGCCAGTCGAAGCGCATGTTGAGCAGCCAGCTGCGGCCGTCCCGGTCGTGGAAGAGCGAGACGTCGAAACCCCGGCTGTGCAGCGGCACCGGGTCGGACCACGGGCCCTCGATCGAGGGTGCCGTGGTCACGTAGTTCGGCAGGTCCTTCCAGCCTTCCGCGTAGGTGTCCACCACCGTGAAGACCAGGTGGAACAGCCCGTCCGCGTAGGACAGCCCCGGTGCCCAGATCCCGCCGGAGTCGGGGACCCCGGCCAGGTCCAGGAGCCGGCGGCTGTCCAACGCGCCGCCCAGCGCACGCCAGTTCACCAGGTCCCGGGAGTGGTGGAGCCGCACTCCCGGATACCACTCGAAGGTCGAGGTGGCGATGTAGTAGTCCTCGTCGCCCACCCGCAGGATCACCGGGTCGGGTTCGAAGCCGCGCAGGACGGGGTTGTGGATCACACTGAGTCCGATCAGAAGGTCAGAGAGTGAACAGCAGGGTGCCGAAGCCGGGCTGGTCGCACTGGGTCGGCGCACCCTCCGGCCGGAGGCTGGCGGCCACCCGTGTCGTGTAGTAGGCGTTCCTCCCGGCCCGCTTCACGTAGTGGTTGTACGCCATCTCGTAGATGGGCTTGAACTCGCCGCGCCCGTCCGACCCGACGGTCGACCAGTGCCAGTTGCACCGCCCGAAGGTGGCGTCGTACGGGACGGTGGCGCCGAGGTTGTACTTCGCCGTGTACTCGAAGCCGGACAGCAGCAGTGAGTTGGAGGCGCCGAACATGTTGAGGCCCTGGATCCAGCCGGTCTGGCAGATCTCCGCGAGGGAACCCAGGATCAGCTGGGTGTGCCCCTGGTCGCGGCCGGACTCGCAGCACTGGCCGGTGCCGGACTGGACGAGTTTCGTCAGCCCGCAGCAGCTGTTGGTGTAGAAGGCGTTGTACGCGTCGTTGAACAGGGTGAGGTTGTCGCAGGCCACGGCGATCTGGAGCATGCCCTTGAGGCCCATCAGGCCGTAGCCGCCGTCGCCGTAGATGTTGATGAGCGGTACGAAGATGTTCTGGAACATCGCGACGGTGGCCGCGAGTTCGGAGAGCGACCAGCTGCCCGCCGGGCCGGTGTAGTGCATGATCTCGACGGCGGCGGCCAGCTTGGCGCCGTAGATTCCGGCGGCGAGTTCGGCGTCCGCGCCGTTGATGGTCCGCAGCGCGTTGGTCCAGGACTTGATGATCTCCAGCGCCTTGTAGGCGTGGGCGGTGTCCTGGGTGATGTACCACATGACGGCGTTCTGGTACGCGGCGTTGCAGTCGTACCAGAGGTCGATGTTGCCGTCCTCCGGGCTGGTGCCCCGGGTGACGGTGGCCCGGCCGCCCGCGACCACGTAGGACGACGAGGAGAAGAAGTCGGCGGCGAAGACGTTGTAGCCGTCGATCCAGGGGGAGGCGCCCGCGGCGACCTTGGCGCGCATCCGGTTGAGGTCGGCGAGGCTGTGCAGCACGCCCGGGTGGGTGAGGGAGGACAGTCCGGAGGTGACGGCCGCGGCACTGGTCGCGCCCGCCAGTCCGGCGGCCCCGGCCATCCCCGTGGCGCCCGCGCCGATCGCGGTGAGCTTGAGGAAGCGGCGGCGGTTGGGCGGGGCGGAGGGACCGTACGGGTCGGCGGGGGAGCGGGGTTCGGAGCCGGGAGCGGCCGGCTGGGAGTTCGGCATGGGGTTCCTTGTCGACTCGACGCTGAGTACGGGGGAAGGAGGGGGTCAGACGCGGCGCAGGACGAGGGTGCTGCGCGGGCCGACCTTGGGGCGGGTGCCGGCGCCGACGGTCTTTCCGGTGGCCAGGTCGCGGGCGGGGCCGAAGTCCTGGCGGGCGGGGAGGGTGAAGACCTTGTCGGTGCTGGTGTTCATGGCGATCAGGTAGTCGCCGTACTCGCAGTAGTAGAAGGGCGCGCGGCCGACGAGCATGGTCTCCACGCCGTCGAAGTGGACGCCGAGCGTGGGGTCGGGGACATCGGCCGGGACGGGGGCGAGGTGGTAGACGTCGCCCTTCTGGGACTGGTGGAGGGTGTCGCCGGGCGGGGGGAATCCGCCGGGCGGGAGGCCCGCGGCGCCGGGGTCGTTGATGGCGTAGTCCCACAGGATCCAGTCGCGGGCGGTGAAGGTGTCCGCGGTGGTGCCCGCCGAGTGCTGGCGGACCGTCGCCGAGCGCTGGTCGACGGGGGTGACGTGGTGGACGCGGGCGTAGTCGTTGACGCCCTGGCGGGCCCGCCAGTAGAGCGAGGCGAAGAGGAGTTCCCTGCCGTGCTTGACCGCCACGGCGCCGTTCTCCTCGTCGGTGAAGACGAAGTCGGGACTGTCCCAGCCGGTGGGCAGCCGGCCCGGGCGGGAGGCGAGCGCCTGGTAGTCGTCCCAGTCGCGCGAGACCAGGCGCAGCGCGTTGAGGCCGACGCGGGTCCAGTCGTACGTCGCGATGAGCTGGAGCTGCGGCCAGAGCTGGCCGTCGTTCACCATCTCCTGGGTCCAGCCGACGAGTTCGGGATCCTTGAACACGGCCGCGGACATCAGCGGGTTGGAGTCCCAGGCGGTGCGGGAGGCGTACGCGATCGCGCCGGGGTAGACCTCGTTGCGCCAGCCGATGACGGTCTCGGTGCGGGCGACCCGGGCGTTGTCCTCGTCCACGTCGACGACGCGGAACCGGCCGCGCGCCTTGACCATCTTGACCATCTGCTCGCGCAGTTCGGGGGCGTCCTGGCCGCCGTGGCCCCGGGTCACCGACTCGTACATCATGACCAGCCAGTCGGTGACCTCGCCGTAGCTGCCGACATAGCCCAGTTCGCGGGTCAGCCCCGCCTTGGTGACCTGGTAGTAGTCCGCGCCGAGCGGCTTGGTCGGGTTGCCGTCCGCGTCCTCCGGGCCGAGGTAGGGCACCGAACCGATGGACTGGTACAGGTAGTCGCGCGCCTTGGCCTCGGAAAGGGCGAGGTCCGGGTCCAGCAGCCCCAGGCCGCGGTTGGCCTGGTAGATGCCGATGGCGCAGATCTGGGACTGGTTGGAGTAGTGCGGGAAGTGCTGGCGCCAGTAGTCGCGGCTGGACTGGAGCATCGTCTTGTACGCCGCCCTGCGCACCGGCTGTTCCACGGTGCCGGCGGCCGGCGCGATGAGGTCGACGTCGTCGAACCAGGCCGAACCGGGGCCGGTCAGGCGGAGGTGGAACTCGACCTGGGTGGCGCCGTCCGGGGTCGCGAGGTCGAGGGAGACGTACTCCCAGTCGTGCGTCCCGGTGGTGGCGTACTTCTTGTGGTCGCCGCCGACGATCGTGCCGCTCGCGTCGTAGAACAGCGGGTCGATGTGGGCGCCGAGGCCGGTCACGCCGTCGGTCCTGATCCAGGCGCCGTAGGTGTAAGTGCCCGTGTCCACCTGGACCTTGGGGGTGGCGTAGACGTAGCTGTAGCCGTCGTCGCCGGTGGCGGTGAGCTTGAGGGACGCTGAGCCGGTGCGCGCGACGGTCGTGTCCCGGGACCAGGTGCCGGCGGAGGCCCAGCCGGGGCGGACCCAGGCGGTGGGAGTGTCGCCGCCGTCCTCGAAGCTCGGGTTGCGCAGTTCGGTCGGCTTGACGAGGTCGACGGAGTCGAACCAGGCGGTGCCGGGGCCGGTGAGGCGCAGATGGAGTTCGAACTGGGTTGCCCCGGCTGGGGTCTCAAGGTCGAGGGAGACGTACTCCCAGTCGTGGGTGCCGGTGGTGGAGTACACCTTGTGGTCGCTGCCCACGAGAGTGCCGCTCGCGTCGAAGAAGAGCGGGTCGATGTGGGCGCCGAGTCCGGTGACGCCGTCCGTCTTGATCCAGGCGCCGTAGGTGTAGGTGCCCGCGCCGACCTTGGTCCTGGGCGCGGAGTTGACGTAGCTGTAGCCGCCGGCGGTCGTGGCGGTGAGCTTGAGGGAGGCGGAGCCGGTGCGCGCGACGGTCGTGTCGCGGGACCAGGTGCCGCCGCCACCGGTGGCCCAGCCGGGCTGGACCCAGGACGTGGGCGTCGAACCGCCGTCCTCGAAGCCGGCGTTGGCTATCTCGTAGGGGGAGCCGGTGACCTTGGCGTCCAGTCTGTCGCCGAGGTGGTCCCAGAGCAGGGCCAGGCACAGGCCGACCCGGCCGAAGCCCTGCCACTGCTGGTCGGAGCCGGTGAGTACGGTGTCGTCGGACTGCCAGGCCATGTACCGGCCGTCGATGGCCTGGAGGACCCGTTCCACGGCGGCGTCCTGCTGGTAGGCGGGGCTGCCGGACCACAGATAGCCCTCGGCGAGCGACTGCATCGCCCAGCCGTCCATGGCGGCGGGAGTGGCGGTCGTGAGCAGGGCGGTCTGTTCCTTCTGGACCCGCGCCTTGACTGCGTCCAGCACCTCCGCGCCCGTGGTGCGCGGCACGGGTGTCGGGGCCGGGCCCTGGACCTCGCCCCTGGGCGGTACGAAGTAGGGGTCGGTGTGGGTGTAGAGGCGGTAGATGCCGCGGGAGGGGGTGGTCTGGTTGTAGTAGAGCTGGGCCTGGTTCTGGCCGTAGGACCAGATGCGGCCCATTGAGCGGATCTCCAGGCTCACCTTCTTCTTGCCCTTGGTCAGCTTCTCCGGGAGCGGGAGGGTGTGGAAGAAGAACCGGCCCGGGACACGGGGTGCGGTGTCGAGGATGTCCAGGCTGTCGACCGCGCCCTCGTCCTGGTAGCCGATCTGGAGGCCCTCGCAGAACAACTGGAGCCGCCAGTTGTTCGAGCCGAAGCCGGCCTCGGTGGCCGAGGAGTCGTGGTCGTCGCCCCAGAGCCGGACCGTCACGTACGTGGTGCCGGTGGGGCTGACCTTGGCGTCGAAGGTGAGGGTGCCGCCCCAGTACGAGGCCGTGTCGGCGGGTCTGAGGACGCGGGCCTTCTGGCCGAGGCCGCCGGTGACCGTGTCGGACAGGGTGGCTTCGAGGTGGTGAGCGGCCTCGGAGGTCGTGTCGCCGAAGACGATGACGTCAAGTGGCTTGCAGGCGCTCGCTGTTGCGGTCCCCGGGCCCGCGGTGGTGGTGGGCGCTGCTGCGGCGGGCGGTGCAGCGAGCCAGCCGATGCCGGCCGCGGCGATCCCGGTGGTGCCCGCGTACTTCAGTACCTCACGTCGTCGTGGGGCTGTGGACATGGCTGTGCCTTTCGTCAGGCAGTCTGGGTGAAGTCCGGCCGGGCGAGGGCTACTTGACGCTGCCGACCAGCACGCCGCTGCGCCAGTACTTCTGGAGGGCGAACATGAAGACGGCGAGCGGGACGATCGACAGCAGCGAGCCGGTCAGGACAAGGGTGTTCATGTTGATGCCGGACTGGGACTGCTTCTCCCACGCGAACAGGCCGAGGGTGACGGGGAAGGAACGTTCGCCGTTGAGCATGAACAGGGGGAGGAAGAAGTTGTTCCAGATGCCGACGAAGTCGAGCATGAAGATGGTGATGGCCCCCGTGGTCATCAGCTTCAGCGAGATCGACCGGAAGATCCGCAGCTCGCCCGCGCCGTCGATGCGGGCCGCCTCCAGTAGTTCGGCCGGGACGGAGCTGTCGGCGTAGACCTTGCCGAGGTAGACGCCGAAGGGGTTGACGAAGTACGGGATCAGTACCGACCAGACGGTGTTGGTCAGTCCGATCTGGGCGAAGAGCAGGTACAGCGGGAGGGCCAGCAGGGTGCCGGGCAGCAGAGATGCGCCCACGATCGTGCCGAAGATCGCGCCCCGGCCCTTGAAGTCGAACTTCGCCAGGCCGTAGCCGGCCGCCACGGAGATCAGCGTGGAGCCGAGCGCGCCGACGCCGGAGTAGAAGATCGAGTTGCCGATCCAGCGGACGAACAGGTGGTCGTGGTAGACCCAGATGTCGTGCAGGTTGTCCGTGAAGTGGTTGGCGGAGAACCACAGGCCGAAGGTGGAGTAGAGGTCGGTCTGGTTCTTGGTGCTGGAGACCAGGAGGAACCAGGTCGGCGCCAGGGAGTACAGCACGAACAGGATCAGCAGACCGGTCGTGACGACCTTCGCCCGGCGGCTCGGGGCCATCGGCGACTTGACTGCGGTGGCGGTGCTCACTTGGCCCCCCGGTTCGTGAAGCGGAAGTAGGCGAAGGCGAGCACACCGGTGACCAGCGCCAGGATCAGCGACTGGGCGGCGGCGTACTGGTACTCGCCGGTCTGGAAGGCCTTGTAGTAGATGGTCAGCATCGGGGTGAAGTCGGTGTTGATCGACTCCGGTGCCACCTGCCGCAGGATTAGCGGCTCGCCGAACAGCTGGAGCCGGGCGATGACCGAGAACATGCCGGTCAGAACCAGGATCCCGGTGATGTTGGGAACCTTCACCGACCAGGCGATCCGCCACTCGCCGGCCCCGTCCAGGTGCGCGGCCTCGTACATCTCGCGGGGCAGCGACTGGAGTGCGGCGGAGATCAGGATCATGTTGAACCCGATGCCCTGCCAGGTGAGTACGTTGCCGAGGGCCAGGTAGGTGGTGAAGCCGCCGAAGAAGTCGAAGTCGGCGCCGACGTCGCCCAGTACGTCGTGGATCGGGCTGCCGGTCGGGCTGTACAGGAACAGCCAGATCAGGGTGGAGACCACGGTCGGGATGACGTAGGGGATCAGCAGCGCGGAACGGAAGAACCGCACCGCACGGGCGGCCACGCTGTCGAGAAGCAGGGCCATCAGCAGCGAGATGCCGAGCATGACCGGAATCTGCACGGCCCCCAGCAGGACCACCCGGACGATGCTCGACCAGAACGAGGTGTCCGAGAACGTGTCGGCGAAGTTGGCGAACCCGGTGAAGACCGTCCGGGTCGGGCCGAAGCCCAGGCCCGAACTCCTCTTCTGGTAAAGGCTCTGGTAGATGGCGTAGCCGATGGGGATGACGTACGTCGCCAGGAAACCGGCCAGGAAGGGCAGCGTGAACAGCAGCCCTTTGTACGCTCCCCGCGCTCGCGCGGATCGCGGGACGGCGGTCCGTCCGGACACGGGGGCGGGAGGTGCGGCGCTGCTGCGCCGCAGGGCGGTGGACACGGATCTCTCCTACGGTCGGGTGCGCTGTACGTCGAGCCGGCACCGGCGCCGCCGGGCCTGGGCCCTGGCTCGGGGCGGTGGCGTCAGTTCGCGGCGGAGGCGTTGATGCCCTTGCTCTTCAGGTCGGAGAGGGTCCACGACTGGAGGTGGGTGAGCATGTCCTTGACGGTCATCTGCTTCTTGATGACCTTGCCCCAGTCCTTCTGCATCTCCGCGAACATGTCGGCGTAGTCGGGGCCGTACTGCCACTGGTCGCCCACCCGGGACGCGGCCGTGGTGATGATCTGGGCGCTGTCGGACTTCCCGTTGAACATCTCGGTCGGGATGATCTTGTCGACGTACGGGGTGACGTCCTTGAGCGCGGGGAACAGGCCGGACTTGGACGCGGGGTCGGTCAGCGTGGTCACCGACTCCTTGCTGCTGCTCAGCCAGGCCGCGAACTGGGCGGCGCGGTCGGGGTACTTGCAGCCCTTCAGCACGGCGGTGGTGTCGAAGAAGCTGGAGGTGCGGGGCGTCGCGGTGTCGAACAGCGGGGCGTCGGCGAGCTGCCACTTGCCCTTGGACTTGGGGAAGTTGGTGTTGTAGATCGGCAACTGCCAGGTGGAGGTGGTCATCAGGATGGTCTTGCCGAGGTCCCAGGTCTTGAAGACGCCCGGGTCGGCGTAGGAGGCGTTGGACGCCAGGTTGTGGTCGATGAGCTGCTGGACCACGTCACCGGCCTTGAGGGCCTCGGGGGTCGTGAAGCCGATCTTCCACTGGTCGCCGTCCACCTTGTACCAGGAGGCGCCCGCCTGCCAGGACAGGTCCACCAGGGTGCTGGGGTCCTCGCCGGCCATGTTGAAGATCTTGATGTTCTTGTTCTTCTTCTGGATCGCGATGCCGTCCGCGATCAACTCGTCCCAGGTGGCCGGGGCCTTGGCGATCCCGTACTTCTGGAACAGGTCGGCGCGGTACGCGGTGAACAGCGGGGACGAGCCCATCGGGATGCCGTACGTGGTGCCGCCCGGGCTGACCGCGTTCCACGCGGCGGTCGTGTACGCGCTCTTGTACTGGGCGGCGGTCTTGCTGATGTCGGTGAGCAGGCCGTCGGCGGCGAACGTCGCCAGGTCCTGCCCGTCCATCTTGGACAGACACGGCGCGGTGCCCGCCTTCACCGCGGCCCGCAGCTTCTGGTAGACGGTGTCACCGGCCTCCTGCGAGAACTCCACCTGCGTGTCGGGGTGGGTCTTGTTCCAGGTCTTGACCTGCGCCTCGATGCCTTCGGTCCAACTCCAGAACTGGAGCTTGACCTTGCCCTTGGTGCTCGGCTGCGCCCCGGTGCTCGTGTCGCCGCCGCCGGAACAGGCGGCGAGAACAAGACAGAGGGAAGCGGCCGCGGCCGACGAGGCGAGGGTTCTGGCACGGAACGTGGTCATCGGTCCTCCACAGGGGACAGAACGGCGCGTGCGGTGTGGGGGCCGGCCGGCGCGGTGGTCAGCGAGACAGGGGACAGGACGCCCTGCCTGTGAACGGGAAGTAACCGTTTGCTTGGTGGACCGTAAGGTGCGAGTGGCCGGAACCACAAGAGGCGAGGCCGGATTGTTTCGTCGAACTTTCAAACGAGTTACCTCTTGCCTGCCCTGATCTGCGCAGACGTGGTGTCTGGCCACTTCGGGGAACGCTTCCGATGCATGGCCGTGACCTCCGTCGCGCCCATTGACCTGTGGCCGAAACCGTCTCTAGCGTGGAATACGTTTACTGAACCCGATCACTCACCGCCTCGAAGCAGGAGCCCCATGCCCAGCCCACACCTGCCCTCAGCCGTGTTCGCGATGAACCCGGTGCACCTGCCCGAGCTTCTTCCGCCCCACCTGATGGCACGGCTGGTGGAACTGGTCCACATCGACCCCGCGCTCGTCGTCCAGGACTTCGCCGACCCGGCCGCGCACGCCGCGCTGGCCGAGGCCGAGGTACTGATCACCGGATGGGGCTGCCCGCACATCGGCGCCGAGGCGCTCGCCGTCGCGCCCCGGCTGCGCACCGTGCTGCACGCGGCGGGGAGCGTGCGCAGCCTCGTCGGGGACGAGGTGTGGCAGCGCGGAGTCACTGTCTCCAGCGCCGTGGAGGCCAACGCGCTGCCGGTGGCCGAGTACACCCTCGCCGCGATCCTGTTTGCCGGCAAGGACGCCTTCGGCCTGCGCGAACGCTTCCGGGACGAGCGCGTCTACCCGGCTCCCACCGACTACGCGGCCGTCGGCAACCTCGGTCGGCGCATCGGCGTCATCGGCGCTTCGCGGGTCGGCCGTCGGGTGCTCGAACTCCTGCGCCCCTTCGACCTCTCGGTCGCGCTCCACGACCCGTACGTGGACGACAGCGAGGCGGCAGCAATGGGCGCCGTACCCATGTCCCTGGAGGAGTTGCTGCGCACCAGCGACATCGTCAGCCTGCACGCCCCCGACATCCCGCAGACATACCGGATGCTCGACCGTGACCGGCTGGCACTGATCAGGGACGGCGGCGTACTGATCAACACCTCGCGCGGCGCCCTGATCGACCCCGAGGCGCTCACCGACGAACTGGTCGGCGGAAGGATCAGCGCCGTCCTCGACGTCACCGACCCCGAGCCGCTGCCCGCCGAATCCCCGCTCTACCGGCTGCCCAACGTCTTCCTCACCCCGCACATCGCCGGCTCGCTCGGCAACGAACTGGAACGGCTCGGCCGCACGGTCGTCGACGAGCTCGCACGCCTGGCCTCCGGCCTCGAACTCGCCCACGAGGTCCGCCGGGCGGATCTGGTGATCAGCGCCTGAGGCGCAACGGGACCGGCACCAACTCCCTTCCCTGTCAAGCGAATCGGCCCCTCGGTGAACTCGCGTTCGCCGAGGGGCCGCAGGCGCTTTACCGAGGCACGCTACTCAGACCGGCACGTCCGGATCGGGTCCGAAGGACAGCAGGACCGCCGACTGCTCGGCGGGGAGGCGGACGTGCAGTCTCCGCTCTCGGCCGTCCCAGTCGTACGTCGACGGGGGCCCCGCCTCGAACATCACGCGAGGCCGGCTGTCGGCGTCGGCCCACGGCAGTCGCACGGTCACGGTCTCGGGTGCGCCTTCCCGACGCCACAGAGCGAGGAGTGTCCTGCCGTTCTCGCTGTCGTCGTCCTCCGTGGTCAGCGCCAGCGCGAGCCAGCCGTCACGCCAGCCGGGGAGCCCGAGCGGCCAGCGCGGGCGGGTGTCGGGCAGGAGGTGGCGGTAGCTCTTGTATGTGGTCAACGCCTTCTTTACCAGGGCCAGTTGATTCGACGTCAGCAGGTCGGGACGGCCGCTGAGGTGGACGCGGCCGAGCATCGCCGAGACCATCACCATGCCGAGTTCCGCATCACTGTGCCGAGGCAGCGGGTACGCCCAGATCGCCCCCTGCTCCGGGGTGACCGCCGTGGGTGCCGCGGCGGCGATGGCCGGCAGCAGGCGGAAGTCCTGCTGGTCGGTGACGGAGTGGATCGGCAGCCGGGACAGTACGGCGTGATCGGTACGGCTGCCCCCGGCCGCGCAGCTCTCCAGCACCAGGCCGGGATGCCGGTCGAGGACGCCGTCGAGCCAGTCCAGGTAGGCGCGGTTGTGACCGAGCAGGCCGTCGCCGGGACTGTCGGTATTTGAGGGGCCGTCGGTGCCCGCGCCGATGTCGATGTTGTAGTCGAGCTTGAGGTAGCCGACGCCGTAGTCGTGCACCAGCCGGTCCACGACCGCGTCGAGATGCGCCCGCGCCGCCGGATGCCGCAGGTCGAGCTGGTGGCGGCCCCACTCCACCAGGCGGACACCGTCCCGCCGGAAGAACGCCTCGTCGGGCAGGACCGAGGCGATCGGGCTGCGTACGCCCACCACCTCGGGTTCGAGCCACAGCCCGGGCACCATGCCCGCGTCTCGGATGTGGTCCAGGACCTCGTTCAGCCCGCCGGGGAAGCGTGGGGCGGATTCCGTCCATTCGCCGACCGAGTCCCACCAGCCGGGTACACCGCCGGGTCCTACGGTGCCGGGCGGCTCGGCGTCGTACCAGCCGGCGTCGACGCAGAAGTACTCGGCGCCCGCTGCCGCCGCCGCGTCCACGAGAGGGAGCAGGGCCTTGGTGCTCGGCTCGCCCATCAGGCTGTTCATGAAGTCGTTGAAGACGACCGGCAGGCCCTGGTGGTCGGGGTGCCGCCTGCGAGTGGCGCGGCGGTACCGGGTCATCGCGGCGAGCGCGGCCTCCAGGCCCCCCGCGGGGACGAGAGCGACCGACGCGGGCACGGTAGGGAAGGACTCGCCGGGGCCGAGGACGCGCCGCCACTGGTGCTCGCGGTCGGTCGGCCCGGACAGTGCCAGGTACACGTCGTCGAAGCGATCGGCGACCTCGGCGTGCCAGGACCCGTTGTGCTCGATCTGCCACAGCAGGGCGCGACCGGTCCGCGTGTCCTCCAGGCAGCCCATGGGCAGCTGCTCGGAGGAGGACCAGGACCCGGTGCTGGTCACGGAGATCCGGTTCTTGGAGCCGGTCTGGCCGAAGGGCATCATGCCCACGTCGTGGAGACCGCGTTCGGCCAGAGTGGCTTTCGACCAGCGGAATTCGCCGCTCCAGGGATTGGCCGCCAGCCACAGGGCGACACCGTCCTCCCAGCGCTCGCCGTCCCCGAGGTGCCGGGCGAGGTTGGAGTACGCGAAGGAGGAGACGTACTCCAAGGTGACCGGGCCCCCGCCGGTGTTCTCCAGGCGGGCCTCGGTGCGGAGGACCGGGATGCCCTCCCACAGCGTGCAGACGGCGGTGACCCGCAGACCGCTGATCTCGTCGGCCATCCGCACGCGCAGAGTCTGTACGTCCCCGCCCCCGTGCTGCTCGTGAACCTCCTCGTGGCCGGTGTACCGCAGGGCAAGTGACGCGGCGCCGTCCACATGGCGCTTGCCCGAGGTGCCCAGACGCCCGCTGCCCGCGGTCTGGATCTCGACCAGCGGAAGGGCGCGGTGCATGAGCAGAGTGCACAGGTCGGGCTCACGGGCCGGATCGGGCAGTGCGGCCGCGTCGCCCGCTGCCAGGACTCTGACCGGACCGGCCGTGTCGAGGGACAGGAGCAGGGACAGCTCGTCGGTTCCCCAGCGCAGGTGGGTGACGGACACGGTGGCGACTCCGAAGGTGGAGGTAAACGATTACTGCTCGAAGACGCTAGTTTGTGCACCGGCCGATCACAAGAGGCGTCACATGCAGTAACGTCGAGCCGTGACGGACAACGGAAGCAGTGCTCCAACGGGCTCTGGACCCAGGCAGCCCCGCAGGCGCCGACGTGGAAATGGCCCGAATGACGGACCCAGCACGATTCGTGATGTCGCCGTGAAGGCAGGCGTGTCGGTAGCAACCGTTTCCCGAGCGCTCGCCGGAAACTATCCGGTGTCCGAGGCCACCCGCGCCCGGGTCATGGCGGCGGTCGAGTCACTGCACTACGTGGTGAACGTCCATGCGAAAGCCCTCTCCGGCGGAGTCGCGGGTCCCATCGCGATGGTCCTTCAGGACATCACCGGCCCCTCTCTCGCCCATGCCGCCGCGGGGGTGGAGCAGGAGGCGGCCGCGCGCGGGAGGCTGAGTCTGGTCTGCGTCACCCACAACGACCGGGCCCGCGAGGACGACCTGGTGCAGCTCATGCGCGAGCAGCACGCCGCCGCGGTGGTCCTCGTCGGAGGAGCCGTGGTGGACGACAAGTATCAGGAGCGCATGGCGGAGTACGCCAGAGTGTTGGACGCAGCCGGTTCCCGCCTGGTGCTGTGCGGCCGTCCGCCGCTCGCGTCCAGTCTGCCGGTGACGGTGGTGGACTACGACAACCGCGGTGGCGCTTTCCAGGCCGTCGACCACCTCCTCGGCATGGGACACCGGCGCGTCCTGTTCCTGGGCGGCGATCCCCTCATGAGCAGCGCCGAGCAGCGCCGAACCGGATACCTCCAGGCACTGCGGGCGCACGGCGTGCCTTACGCCGAGGAACTGGACGTCTCCGGGTCGTACACCAGAGTCTCCGGCTACCAGCGGACCCGGGCCGCGCTGGAGGAAGGGCGGGACTTCACGGCGATCTTCGCCGGCACCGACATGGTGGCCGTGGGCGCTCTGGCCGCGCTGCGTGAGGCTGGTCTGGACGTGCCCCGCGACGTGTCCCTGGTCGGGTTCGACGATGTCCCTTTCGCCACCGACCTGACGCCCGCGCTCACCACGATTCGCGTGCCTTATGAGGAACTTGGACGCACCGCGGTGCGCCTGGCGTTGGAGCGGGACCCGTCTCTCGCCGACGACCACGTGGTGCTGAGCACACAGTTGGTGATCCGGCAGTCGGTACGGCCGCCGGGGGGCGCGTCCTGACGACCGGGCACATTGGTACCCAGGAGCTCCAGCGGCCGTCCGGAGTCCGCACCACGGGACGGGTGGTCAATTCTCCGTCCGTGAGAACTGGCCTCGCGCTTTCACGAGGTGGGCTGTCCAGGGGTTGATCAGAAACGCGGAAGGTGCCCTGGAACTGCGACGACAGGACTCGCTGCACTCACCGGCAGGCTCATCGAGTCACCGGCCTGCTCACCACCCGCCCGGGAAAAACGGAAAGGCCCGCCAACTCCGTCGACGGACCCTCACGCAAGATCGAGGCCGGCGCCGCGATATCCGCGGCAATGGCGCCGTGGCGCAAGCCGCGGGCTGTGCGCGATCCGGGCAAGATCCTGCTGTATGTGGCTTTGCCCGTCGCACTCGGCGGCGACTGTCCGGCCGACGTGGGCGTACTGCGGGCCGAGCCGGCCGTGTTCGGCCCGTGGCCTCCGATCCGTCCATCTCCCGCCTCGTCGACGCGCTCGCCGCGTCTGGCCCGAACGCCCTGGCGGCGATCCGGGGCGCACGTTCCGAAGTGCGCCTGAGGGGCTGGGAGTTGGCCGGGGCAAGCAGTCCGGCCGCCGGCGGCCAGGGGACGGGACCGTGGACATCGACGGGGTGCTGGTGCTCGCGCACTCCGAGAAGCAGGACGCCACCGAGACCTGGAAGAGGCCCTTCGGCCATCACCCGTTCGTCGCGTTCGTCGCGTTCGTCGCGTTCGTCGCGTTCGTCGGGTCGGCCAGGGCCCAGCCGGGTCCGGAGAGCCGGTGGCGGCCCTGCTGCGGCCTGGCAACGCGGGCTCCGACACCGCAGCCGACCACATCGAAACCGCCCAACTTGCCCTGGCCCAGCTGCCCCAACGCCTGCGGCGGGGACGGCGGACGCTGACCCGCACCGACTCCGGCGGCGGTACCCACGCCTGCCTCGATTGGCTCTCCCGGCGCGGGCGATGGCTGTCGTATTCCGTCGGGATGACCATCACCGACGCCATCCACCAGGCCGTCCTGAAGATCCCGAAGAAGCCGTGGACACCGGCCTACGACGCGGGCGGTACCGAACGGCCCGGAGCCTGGGTCGCGGAGATCACCGACATGCCCGACCTGAGCACCTGGCCCACGGGCATGCGACTGATCGTCCGCAAGGAACGCCCGCACCCCGGCACCCAGTTGCGCTTCACCGATCTCGACGGACTGCGGCTCACCTGCTTCGCGACCAACACCAAGGACGGCCAGCTCGCCGACCTCGAACTGCGTCACCGCAGCCAGGCACGCTGCGAAGACCGCATCCGAGGGGCCCGCGCCACCGGCCGCTGCACGACACGGCATAAAACAGGATCTGGCTGGAGATCGTCTCCCTCGCACTCGACATCCTCGCCGGAATGCCCATGCTCGCGCTGACCGGCGAGGTCCGCCGCTCGGAGGTCAAGAAACTGCGGCTGCGGCTGTGCTCCACCGCCGCGCAGCTCGTGAACACCGGCCGCCGCCGCTGGCTCCGCCTGCCCGCCCGATGGCCCCCGACTCCTCCGCCTGACTCCCCGAAGCAGACCGATAACGAACCCTGTAAAGATGAGGACACTTCGACCACCGCGACCGCGGATGCTCACACTCTTTGAAAAAGGAACCCGTCCCACGAACCAATGAAACCGAACCCATGATGCTGACCCCGCACGACCGATGCCGACAGTTCGCTGACCGCCGTAGCTCCGAGTCGCCGCCGCCGGCGCTGAAGCCGTGGGGGAGGGGGTGCTGACCGAAAGAGTGCGAGCTTCGCTCCTTTCGCTGACGCCGCGGTGACGCCTCCGTAACGGCCCCCCTGCCAACGTAGCCATCGCCGGACGGGCCTGGACGGCCCGCCGGGACCGGACTATCAGCGGGGGAATGATGTCGGCATTCGGAGACCGGGCGCTGCTCGCGCTGAGTGACCCTGTGGCTCTGGGGGCGTTGCTGTCGCCCACCGACGCTTCGGGTGACCAGCGGATCCGCACGATGCTGGCCTCGGTCTACGACCTGTCGGCCGTCCGGCTCGACACCATCACCGACGCACGGGTGCGGGAGATCGCCCTGCAACGGCCGCTGTTCCCGACCGGCCGCCAGGACGGGGTCTGGTCGCAACTCGTACCGTCCTACACCCGCACTGAACTGACCCTGACCGTGCGCGAGCCCACCCGGCCGGTCTGGATCGACCTGCGCGCCACCATCGACGTCACCCTGGTCGCCGAGATCGACCCGGCCGGCGCGGAATCGGTGGTGGCCCGGGCGTTTGACGACTTCGCCACCTTCGACGAGTTCCGGGCGAGGTTCACCTTCTTCGATCTCGACGCCTTCCTCGCCGAGCACGGAATCGGCACGGTGGAGGAACTGAAGGACGCCTTCCACTACGTGGTCGCCGAGATACAGCTGCGCACACCGCCCCCCTTCGACCCCGACGACCCGGCGAACACGCACACCCTGCCGGTCACCCTGGCGGCCGTGGTCGTCGACCCGTTCGACCTCGCCGGCGGGCTGCGCGCCACCCGGCTCGTACGGGAGGCGGCCCGGCCCCTGACCGGCCCGGTTCCCGCCGGGCTCCCGGCCGAGGCCGCCGAGGCCTACGCGACGGCCCTCGTCATCGCCGCCGACGGCCTGCCCGACGGGCTCGCCGCGGCGGACGTCGAACGGCTCTGTGCCGCCGAAGGCGTCGTCAGCCTCTTCCTGCCGGCCCCGTGAGGAAGCCGGCATGACAGCAACCGAGGAGCGGGCCGACCGGCCCGGGACCCGGCTCACCGTACCTGCCACCGATCCGGCCTGACCGGCCCCGCCATGGAGGAGAACCCTGATGCCCGTTCGGTATATCCGGGTTGACCCGACCGTCAACCTGTTCGCACCGGCCGTCCGCGCGTTCGGCACGATCGCGATCGTGGGCCGCGTGACCACCCCGGCCCCCGCCCCGCCCGCGTCCGCGTCGGCCTCGGCCAAGAAGTCGGCCGCAGCGGAGGCGGCAGCGGTCGTACCGCCCACGCCGGTGGCGTTCACCAGCCCGGACAAGGCGGAGGAGACCTTCCCGGGAGAACTCGGCAAGGCACTCACGCTGGTGTTCAGACAGAGCCCCGGCCCGACGCTCGTCTACGGCGTCCCCGTCGACGCCACCGCGCCGGACTGGAAGGGCGCGCTCTCGGCCGTCGCCGGCCTGAACGTCCAGCTCGTCGTGCTCGCCAACACCCCGATCGACGCCACCTCGAAGACCCCCGACGGACCGATAGGCCTGCTCTCCGCCCACGTCACCTCCGTGTCCAACACGGGTGCCGACGGGATGGAACGGATGGGTGTCGCGATGCTGCCCAAGGGCAGCACCGACCCGAAGGTGATCCTGCCCAACGAGCGGATGGTCTACATCGCGCACAACAGCGAAGAGGACGCGGCGGTGGCCGTGACCGGCACCATCGCGGGCTACGAACCCTTCGTGTCGCTGCTGCTCAAGCCGGTGAACATCGACAGCCCGCCGTTCAACCCCACCGACATCGACACCTTGAACGGACCGGCGGAGGTCTCCGGATCGGGCCCGACGGGAGCCGGTGTCAACTGGCTGACCAGTCCGGCGCTCATCCCCGGCAACGGCGTCTACATGGGCGAGGGCTACACCGGCGACCCCGGCAGCCCCAAAAAGTACATCGACGTCTGCCGCTTCGTCGACCACGTGTCCTTCCTGCTCAAGGCACAGCTCATCGGCTCGATCGGGAACGTGCGGATCAGCAGGTCCGGGCTGCGTGCCCTGATCGCGCAGATGGAGGCGGTGCTCAGTCCCTTCGTCGACGCCGGCGTCCTCAACAGCTTCGAGATCGTCGTCCCCGTCCTCGTGCTCCTGGACAAGGACCCCGCCACGCTCACCCCCGACGAGGCCAACAGGATCCACACCGCCGAGGTGCAACGCCTCGTGCAGGTGCTGGCTGCCGTCGAGTACGCGGGCGCCGTGCACCGGATCTCCATCGACCTGAAGTTCGACTAGCGAAGCCCGAGCAACGAAGTCCGAGCAGCCAAGCCCGAGTAGCCAAGCCCGAATAGGAAGGCACACCTGATGGCCGACTGGAACACCCGTCTCGAAGTGAAACTCGGGGACTCCACGATCACCCCCATCTCGACGTTCACCCCGACCTTCAACGCGCCGCACACGGTGCTGCACAGCATCGAGGCGGACAACGTCGGGTTCGTCCGCCAGCCCGCGACGTTCACGTTCACGATGGGCGTGCCCGCGGTCGCCACGGCGGTCGCCGACCTGACCCAACTGGCCACGGAGGGAACGGAGTTCCAGATCATCGTGGCCGAGAAGAAGGGCACGGACTGGGCGTTCGACTCGATGAAGTTCGCCCGCTGCGTCGTCACGTCGGCGAACCCCAGCAACGTGGTGATCGACGGCGTCCCGCAGGCGAGCTTCACCTGCCTCGCCCTGTCCGTCGGGGTCGAGGCGTAACCCGTGGACGGCGACCCGGACGACAGCGCGGGCGGTCAGGACACGTTCTCCGTACCGGGGTTCGCGGCCGGCGGCCGGGTGGAACGCACCGGGATCGCGCTGGTGCACGAGGGCGAGTACATCGTCCCGCAGGCCGGCAGCGAGGCGCTGATCTCGCCGGAGGGCGAGTCCGGGGTGATCCATTACTACTTCCCGGTCCAGGTGGAGGTCGTGGGGACCCTGCCGGACACCGAGATCCAGCGGGTGGCCGGCTACGTCTTCGACCAGCTCGACCGCGAACTGGCCACCCGGATCTGACAGTTGTGACCACCCGGACCCGACGCAAGTGAAGGGGGAGGAACGAGATGGCTGGTGCGGTGAACCTGCCGGTGCTGGTGGGCCCTGTGCAGCTGCTGTACGTGCAGAGCATGACCGTCAACGAGGGCTACCGCATCGAGCGGATCATGGGCAGCCGGTTCTCCCAGGCCACCCAGCCCACGAACAGGACGATCGCGATCGAGGCCGTCCTGCTCGGTCCGCAGCGGCAGGAGCAGAAGAAGGCCCTGGAGGCACTCGCGCTCACCTCACGTCTGCTGGTCGCCGCGATGGCCCGGGGGGAGTCCGCGGCCGGCATCCCGGTGGTGTCGGGCCTGACCATCAGCCTGAACATGCAGGTCACCGATCTGCGCTTCACCCAGGGGGTGGCCAAACGGGACGCGCTGGACGTGTCGATCACGCTCCAGCAGATCCCGCCCGCCCTCACCGCCGCGGTACTCGGCGAGATCGGCGACCTCGTCCTCGCCGTCGGCACCGCGGCCGTACCCACCGGGCCGCCGGCGAGTCCCATCGCCCGTTTCCCGGGTGGCCTGTTGTGAGTCCACGACGCCGTGAGTCCGCGACGAACCCCGTCATGACCAAGGAGGCAGGATATGGCGGCCCTGAACTATCTCGCCCTGCCGATCGACCCTGCCGAGGGGTTCCCGCAGGCGTTCCGGCTGTCCCTGGCCGGCCGCTCGTACCAGTTCCGGCTCTACGCCAATGTGGCGGAGGACCTTCTCGACGGCGGGTCGGGCGAGTTGCTCGAGCTGCCGGCCAAGGGCGCGTTCCTCGTGCTGTCGGTCGACCGCGAGGAACCGGCCGGCCCGACCACCGTCCTGCGGCGCAAGCTGGCGCCCGGGGTGGAGTACCACGCGGCCGAACTGGCCCTGACGTTCCCCACGATGCTGCTGGACCCGCGCAACCTCAACGGAGCCGGCTCGTTCGGCTCCCGGGTCGTCGGAGGGGTGGCCCTGCGATGAACCGACGGGCGAACTCCCGCCGGGAGGTGACGACATGAGCTTCGTCATCCGCTACCAGGTGGAGATTTCGGCGCCGTTGGCACCCAGCGGGCCCGGACTGCCGGTGGTCGTGTCCAACGACGTGCTGACCGGTTCCTTCGTGCTCGACGCGGACATCACCGTCGCGATGACGGAGGGTGCCGCCGCCGACACGTTCGAAGTCACGCTGATCAACCTGCCGACCGACGTGGTCGGCCTGATCCGAGCGGTCCAGGCGCGGACGCCGGTCGACGTCGCGATCCGGCTCGGCTACTTCGACGACCTGTCCACCAGGACGGGCGACGGCGGCCTCGTGCTGAAGGGACGGGTCACCCGGGTCTCCGGCAACGTCGGCCAGGACGGTTACGCGCGTACGGTGCTGCACGGCCAGGAGAAGGCCGGCTACCTGTTGCGCAACACGTCGGCCGCCGTCGGCAGCCCCGCCGCGACGACCGCGGAACTGCTCGCCCGTGAACTGGCCGGGAAGCTGGACATACCGGTGGCGGCGGGATCGACGCTGCCAGGAGACCTGAGCGGCTTCACGGTACGCAGCCGGTCCACGCTGGACGCGCTGCGTGCCCTGGCCGAGCGGGGCGACGCGCCGCTGGTGATCCGCGACGGCACGGTCTACTTCGGTGCCTCGGTCGGCGCGGCGAACGACAGGGCACCGGTGGCGCTCGACCCCGACACCAACATCGTGTGGCTGGACAGTTCCTACGGGGAGGACACCGCGGGAGAGTTGTCGCCGCCGGTGCGGGCCACCGTGAACCTGGCCGTGCTCGGACATCCGGGGTTGCGCGTCGGCCAGGTCGCGGAGATCAGCGGACTGTCCGGGGTGCCCGACGGCACGCTGCGGCTGTCGCGGGTGGTGCACCGGTTCACCACCGCCGGCGGATACACCACCGAACTCGGCCTGATCGCGGCCGGCGCCGGCGAGCGGGCCCAGATCACCACCGGCGTACAGGTGGTGGCGGACCGCTGGCAGGGCATGGTGGACCGGGCCCACGACAACCGTCCGGCGATCGACGTCGGCGAGGTCACCGAGTACGCCGCCGGCGCCGGCAAGCACCTGGCGTCCCTGCACTACGCCCAGGTCCCCGACCCCGGAGTGGTCGCGCCCAGTGTGGCCAGCCCGGTCGACACCGGCGCGAGCATGCACGAGAAGCCGATCGCCTCGGTGTTCGCGTTCGACCGCACGGGCCTGGTCGTGCCGGTGTACCCCGGCATGCGCGCCCTGCTCGCCCACAACCGGGGAGCCGTCAACGACGCCGTACTGGCCGGGTTCCTCTGGCCGGACAACCCGGCGACCCGGCGCCCGGCCAACGAACCCGGCGACTACTGGCTCGCGCTGCCCACCGCACTCGGCGACGACGGCCGGCCCACCGGCCCCGGCGCCAACGACCTCACCGACGCGGGCGGCCGGCGGGTCATCCAGACGACCGGCCTGCACATCGCGGTCGGCAAGGACGTCCTGCCCGAGGTGGGCACCCGCCCGAAACCGCCGGCCGACGACACCATCACCATCCAGCACCACAGCGGTACGACCATCACCGTCGACGCCGACGGCGCGGTCACCATCAGCACCGAAAACCAGCCGATCAAGCTCACCAACGGCACGGTCAGCCTGGACCTCGACGGTTCCGCCGTGGCGGTGTCGTGATGGCCGCCGTCCTCACCGCCGCGTCCACGCTGCAATGCCCGCACGGCGCACCGCTGTTGATCGTGCCCGGCGGACACCTGCTCACCGTGGACGGCCAACCCGTCCTCACCCGCGCCGACCTGCTCACCGCGACCGTACCCGCCTGCCCGAACAAACCCCCCTGCGGCAAGGTCGTCTCCGTCGACGCCGGCCTCGCCACGACGCTCCTCGTCGGCACCGATCCGGTGGCGCTGGAGACCGCACAGGGATCGACCCTGACGGCGTCGCCCTGGCAGGTCGTCTCGGCCGGCCAGACGAAATTGGAGGCAACATGACATCGCCGACCTCCCCGGACCCGTTCGGGCACGGCCTGCGCGTGGACGACGGGGACCTCGTACTCGACGCCGGGGACCTGGCCGAGGTGAGCGGCATCGCCAACCTCACCCAGGCACTGACCCTGCGGGTCCTGACGCCCTTCGGCTCCGACCGCTTCAACACGGGTTACGGCCTCGACGTCACCCAGGCGTTCACCGAGCCGAACGGCACCCGCGTCGTCAAGCAACTCCTGAAGCTGAACCTCGTCGGCACGCTGGGCACGGACCCGCGCGTCAGCGAGGTCAGGCAGGTGACCTTCGACGACGATCCCGAACGACTGGCCGCAGGGCCCGGCGCCGCGGCCCAGGCGCGCGCCGCGCAGATCCGCCGCGCCTGGACGGTCGAGGCCGACCTGGACACGGTGGCCGAGGTTCCCCTCACGCTGCGCGTGAACGTGGAGGTATGACGACCGTGACCGACTACGGGGTGACTGCCGACGGGTTCGTGCTCAAGCCCGTCGACGTGATACTCAGCGAGTCCTTCGACCGGGCCAGGGCGGCGTTCCCCGGAGCGGACCTGACCAGTACCAGCGCGCTGCGCAAGATCCTGGAGACGGCCGCCGCCGAGGACGGCGAACTGTGGAAACGCCTGGAGGACCTGTACTACGGCAACTTCGTGTCCACGGCGACCGGCGCGACCCTCGACCTGCTCGGCGAGGACACCGGCCTGGAACGCGCGCCCCTGGCCAGCACCGGCACGGTCACCGTCACCCTCGACGACGGGGTGGAGGGCCGGAGTTACGTCCTGCCCCAGGGCGCCGTCCTGGTGACCACCGACCCGGTCCGGGCGTTCGGCACCGTGGCACCGGTCGTGCTCGACAGCAGGAACGCCACCGCCGACGTCGGCGTGGTGGCGTTCGAGCCGGGACCGGACGGCGACGTGGACGCCGACACCATCACCGGCATCGACCCGACGTACCGGTCGATCTACCTCGCCGACTTCGGGCCCGCGGACTTCACGGTGACCAACCCGGCCGCGACCACCGGCGGCACCAAGGACGAGTCCGACGGGACCTACCGCGGCCGGCTCCTCGGCATCGCCCGCAACCTCTGGACCGTCGAGGCCGTGGCACAGGCCGCCCTGGGCGTCGGCGGCGTCCTCGACGTCGTGCTGTCCGACCCGCTCGGCGGAGTCGACGTGTCGCAGAGCTACTTCGACCTGTTCAACTTCGACCAACGGGCCTTCAGCAGCGAACGCCGCGTCGGACAGCCGTACTTCTTCACCGTCGTGGTCGCGCACGACTTCCGCTGGCCCTGGCACACCACCGGGCCCGTGCCCGGCGTCTTCGAGCGGGTGAGCGCGGCGGTCGACGCGGTACGGCCGATCGGCATCCACGCGAACATCGTCGAGGCCGACCACATCGAGGTCGGGGTCCGGGCGACCCTCGTGATCGCGCCCGGCTCGGACGGCGTCGCCCTGCTCTCCTCGGTGCGCCGCCGTCTGGCCACCGACATCGCGGCGCTGCGCCTGGGCGGCGACGTCCTGTACGCGCAGGTGGTCAGCGCCTTCGTCGAACAGCCGGGCGTGCTCGACGTCCAGGGGCTGCACCTGCGCAGGGCACCGGCCGCGTTCGGCCGGATCACCTTCGGCGACGTGCCGTTCCAACGCGTGCTCGCGGAGGGCGCGGTGGGCGAGAACCTGGTCATGGGCCCGACCGAACTGGCGACCTTCGTCGTCGACGGCGACGCCTTCGACGTGACGGTGGTGACCGGATGACCACCGAAGCCGTCACACCGGCACCCGTGCTCGCCGTCACCACGATGGCCCGCCGGCTGACCACACCGTTCGCCCGGGGCGCGGACACGCTCGACCTGCGTCTGCTGCCCTTCGGCAGTTCCCAGGCCGCGATAGCGGATTACGACTTCGCCGACCACGAGGCCCGCTTCGGCGTACCGCCCGAGCCGCGCTATGTGCTGACCACCACCCGGGACATCGACGTCGACACCACGGTGACGATCACGTACGAGGAGCCGGGCGCACCGAGCGCGGACCGTCAACTGACCGTGCCGGCCGGGACGGTGACGGGAACCTCGTTCCTGCTGGAACAACCGGTGACCGCGACCGCCCGGCTGATCCTGCTCACCACGGTGCCGACACCGTTCGACAACCGCCCCCAGGACTGCTGGACGTTGACCGCACTGCTCGGCACCACGGCCAAACTGCTCTGGGTGACCGGCGCCGAACGCGACCAGCTGCGTCGCCACGCGGCCACCACACTCGCCCAACGGCACCTGCCGTCCGCCCTGGGCCTGAGCCTCGACCTGATCGGCGCCGACCTCGGCGTACCGCGCTTCCCCGCGCTGCCCTACGGCTTCGACACCGACACCGTGGCGCTCTACCACCTCGACGACGACGCCGGGGCCACCCCGCAGGTGGCGGACACGACCGCCGCGTACCCGGGCCGGACCGCGCATCACGGTGCGCTCCAGGGCCAGGTGCAGCTCGGCCTTCCCGGGCGGTACGGCCGGGCGACGGGCTTCCGGTCGGCCGACGCGGCGATCGTGGTCGCCACAGACGTCGCGTTCGACATCGGCGAGCGGGACGACGCGACCTTCGAGTGCTTCGTCCGCCCCGACCCGGCCCCCGCCTCCGACGGTCCGGTGCTCAGCCGTCGTGCGGACCCCGAACAGCCCGGCCCTGGCTGGGAGTTCGCCGTCGGTGACTTCGGGCGCGGACTCGCGCGCAACGTACGGTTCACGATCGGCGACGGCGACCCGGACCACGACGTGACCCTGTTCGCGGACACCACCCTGCCGACCGACGCCTTCACCCATGTGGCGGCGGTCCTCGACCGCACCAGCGGCAAGGTGGGGCTGTACCTCGACGGGCGGCTGCGCGACTGGCGCTTCCTGTACCCGCTCGGCGCGGTGACCGGCCCGGCCCCGCTGCGCATCGGCGCGGCCGGCGGCGGCTTCCGCGGAGTCGTCGACGAGGTACGGATCAGTTCCACGGCGAGGACCGGCTTCGCCCCCGCTCTCGGCGAGGACGACGACCACTACCGCAGCCGGCTCGAACTGTTCCGCCGCTGGACCCTGCCGACCCCGGCGAACCTCACCGCCCTCCTCAACCGGCTCGCCGGACCGATCGGCGGACACCGCGACGCCCTGGTGGTCGACGACACGAACGCCACCCTGGTCCGCGGCACCCGGCTCGTGCACATCCGCCCCCACACCCTGCTGCCCGGCGAGAGCATCGACGCGACCGGACGCCGCCGCACGACCGAGGCGAGCGCCGTCGGCACCGCCGCCCAGGAGGACACGTTCGACCCGGCCTACCTGCTCCGCTACGACCACGCCGGGGTCGACTTCACCCCGGCGCAGGCCCCGGCCGACCCGCACCTGGTGCAGGTCGGGGTGGCCGAGTGTCTCGACCGGCTGGTCACCCTGGCCGGCGCCGAGACCGCACCGCCCGGCCGTCTGCTGGTCGCCGCCGCCTACGACCCCCAGGCGGGCGACCTCCGGGCAACGGGCCGGGCGGTGCTCCTCGGCCACAGCTCGGTGCCACCGGCTCGACTCGCGGCACTGGCCCACCGGGCGGGCTTCGACTACGTCGCCCACCGTGCCGCCACCGGGCAGACCTACGCGGCGATCGCCCTCGGCGACTACTTCAGGATCGACGTCACGCCGATCACCGTCACCTCAACTGCCCGGCCGTCTAACGCCGTTGACCCGAGGGACGCGGCATCGATCACCGGCGCCCCGACAGACGCCGCCCTGACAGACGCCGCCCCGGCTGTCGCCGCTTCGGGTGATGTCACTCCGACCGCCGTTGCCCCGAACGCAGTCGGCCAGGCGGACGCTGCCCCGATCGCCGGTGCTCCAGCCGCTGCCACCCCAGGTGCCGTCACTCCAACCGGCCCTGCCCCGGCCCTCGTTGCCCCGGTAGCCCTCGCCCCGGCCACCCCGAACCCGATCGACCTGGACCCGAGCACCCCCGTAACCCTGTCCCTCCGCCCCGCGCCTCCGGCGGACGCCTTCCTCAACTGGCTTGTCGTGCCCGGTGGTTCCGGCCGGGGCACGCTCGTGCCGGAGAGCGGGGCCGGGTCCCGGCATCGGACCGCGGCCCTGACGGCCACCGCTCCAGGGCAGTTGATCGTCAAGGCCGACGTGGCCAGGGGCCGGCACACCGTCTCGGCGTCGGCGACCCGCACCCTGCGGATCGGGGTGGCCGGACTGGACGACGGCGCCACCGTCGCCGCGGACGGAACACGCGGCGTGCGCGCGTCGAGCGTGGAGCGCCCGGGAACCTACTTCGACCGGGCGTTCCTGGTCCGCCACGACGACCCCCGGGTCGACTACGGCAGCGACGCCGCCCATCTCATGCAACTCGCCGTCGCCGAACTCCTGGACGCCCTGCTCGCCGAGCTGGCCCGCAGGGCGGTCGCGGGGCGGCTCACGGTGACGGCCGCCTCCGACGCCACCGGTGACCCTCCCGACCCGGCCGCCGCCGAAGGACGTCGGCTCGTCCTGCGGCACAGCTCCCTGGACGCGGGCGCGCTGGCCGGGGCCGCGTTCGCGGTCGGATTCGGGTATCTCCTGCGCCGCGGCGCGGAGTTGGAGGTGCGCCAGGCCCCGGGGCAACTCGTCGCCGTGCGCGGGCCGGCCGGCGTCGAACAGGGCGCCGTCATCGAACTCGACGAGGGCACCACCATGGACCTCACCGCGACCCCGTCACCGGCTGCCCTCGCCGCCGCCGGTCTCATCGGCCAGTTTCCCGGCGAGGGACCGCGCCTGGGCTGGGCGTCGGGGACCTACGACGACGACGCAGCGATCACCGTGGCGTCCAGCACCCAGCAGACCGTCACCCTGCGCGCCGACGCGGCCGGTACCGCCTGGGTGCAGGCGAGCTACCCGATAGGCGGGCAGCCGGTCCCGTACACCTTCCAGGTCCGGCTGCGGCCGGAGGCGGACACCCCGACGACGGTCGTCACCAAGGACCAGCACGACCTGATCATGAACATCCTCAACGTGCTGCATCCCGTCGGCGTGGAGGTCAACACCGCCGCGGTCCGCGCCCACGTCGTCGAACTCCAGGGTGACCTCTCGCAGGCCAACCCGGACTACACGTACCCGAGGTTCCGTGCCCGCGGCCCGCTGCCGCCCCGAGCGAGGAGGCCCGCCGATGGCTGACATCGTGTTCCAACCCACCTTCGTCCACCAGGAGTTCGTCGACGGCCCCGACGGCGACCGGGTCAGGGCCGCCGAACCGAACGGTTTCAACGCCCGGTTCGGCGCCATCGAGAGCGATCTGCGTCAACTGTCCACCGTCGTCGGCCAGATCGACGCCGCCGTGGACCGGCGCGGCACCGGGCCGGCCGACCATGTGCTCACCCTGGCGCCGATGCTGCAAGGTGCCGCCGGGGGCACCCTCCCCTGGCGGATCACCCCCAGCGGCGCGGCCCAGTTCGGGCAGGACGAGGACGCGTACGGCCTGATGGAGGTGGCTCTCCCCGACAACGTCCGCCTGACCTCGTTCCGGGTCATGGGCCAGGTCGGCGTCAACGTGGTGGGTCTGGCCGTCCTCCTGTCCCGGGTCAAGATCCCCGGCGGCACTCCGGAGGTGCTGGCGGGGATCAGCGGCGCCACGGACCCGTTCGACAGTTCCGCGGACGTCGATCCGTCGCTGGCCGTGACCCAGACCGCGACGTACCGGTACATCGTCCAGGCCTCCGTCATCAATTCCGGCACATCGGTGACTCTCGCCGCCTTCCAGATCGCCTACACGAGCAGCTAGGAGTCATCGTGGCCGACATCAGCTACACCCCGACGTTCCACCATGTCGCCTGGGAGGACCGCAAGGACCGGGTGGAGGCGGCCGGCCCGAACGGGTTCAACGTCCGCTTCAACGCGATCGCGAGCGACCTGGGCCAACTGTCCACCACTGTCACCGACATCGGTGCGGCGATCGACGCGTCGAACGCCGCACCGCCCCCGCAACCACAGCGACTCAGCTTCACGCCGACCCTGCGCCCCACCGGACTGCTGTCGGGGGGCGCGTGGAGCTACGACGCGAACGGCGTGGCCCACGCCAACTCCCTCGCCATGACCGGGGTGGCCAACCTCACCCTGCCCCACGGGCTCCGGCTGACGTCGGTGCGGGTGGTGGGCGACATGCAGAGAGGCTCCTCCCACGGCGTCGGCGGAGCCATCTCGCTGGCGCGCACGCCGCTCCGGCTCGTCGTCCCGCCCCCGGCCCCCGAACCGCTCGCGGTCAACGACAACTTCTCGTCGGTGGGGCCCTTCGACCTCCAGATACCGGTCTCGGCGCCACGCGCCCTGATCGACACCAGCGTCTTCCGCTACGTCCTCACGGCGACCTTCGAGACCGTCCTCTTCGGCAGCATGTCGATCGAGGCCGTCCACCTCACCTTCGCCCCGCCGTCCTGACCGGGAAGGGACACCTGTGTCCGACCTCAGCTACACACCCACGTTCAAGCCCACCGACTGGATCGACAACGTCAGCCGCATCACCGCCGACGGCCCGAACGGCTTCAACGTACGGTTCGACGCGATCACGAACGACCTCCACCAGGCCGCCGCCGTGGTCACCGAGATCGACACCGCGCTCGCCCAGCCCGTCGGCGTGCCGACCGGCCAGCAGCTCCTCACCCCGGGCCTCGACCTCGTGTCGCTGCCGGGGTCGGGCGACGGATGGCTCTACGACGAGACCGGAGCGGCGTACCCGTCCGTCACCGGCCCCGACAGCGTCGCGGTGATGGGCCTCAGCCTGCCGGCGGACATCAGACTGGTCTCGTTCCGCGCCGTCGGCCTCTGGTACGGCGTTCCGGCCACCTTCAGCATCGCCCTGATCAGGACCCCGCTGGCCAATGCGAGCGCCGCTCCCGACACGTTGGCCGAGATCGGCACCGCGACGTCCGCCATCACCAACCCGTACGACGTCACCGTGCCCGTCGATGCCGCGTTCGCCGCCGTGGACCCCCAGACGTACCGCTACTGCGTCGTGGCCACGGCATCGGCCATCCAGGTCGTCGTCGCGACGAGCCTCGCGACCGTCCAGCTCGCCTACGTCGCGAGCTGAGCCGGCGCCATGCGGATCGAGTGCCACGTCCCCATCACCCTCCGGATCGTCGGGGTGCCCACCGACGACCAACTGGAGGCAGCGGGCCGGGCCTTGACCCGCGCGGTCACGGCCCGCCTGAGGGAGGCCGAACGCCTGCTGGCCGACCGCCACGGCCGGGACTGCGGCACGTCGGCCGAGGTGAAGGAGCCGTACGACACGGACCGGCAGGGCACCGAGGGGTACGCCGTCCCGTCCTTCGGTGACGACGGCAAACCGGTCGCGATCCCCGTCGGACCCGGCGCGCCGGCACCGGCGGGGGCGGAACCGACCGAGCCCGCGGCTGTCGAGCCCGTGGCCACGCCCGCCGCCGAGACCACGGCGGTTCGTCCTTCCCCGTCGAGCGGCGTCTCGGCATGGACCCGGGCATGGGCGGTCCGCCTCGGCCTGGACCGGGCGATGTCCGGGGTGGACGAGGCGGTGCCCGCGCCGAGGGTGGCGGCATCCTCCACCGCGTCCACCGAGGCGGCCGCACCGTCGGCCCCGCACAGTCCGTCGACGACAACGCCGGCGCCGGTCGAGCATGCCCACGCGGTGCCGAGCGGCCCGACTCCGGTGGACACCGGCACACTGCATCCGGAGGCCCTGGCCTTCCTGGAGAACAAACTGCGCCAGTTCTACGAGTTGATCGGCACTCAGGAGCGAATCAAGCTGAAGCGGAACTCCACCATCGCCATCGGCATGGTGACCCACGACGGCGGTCCGTGGCTGGTCTACACGATCGCCGGCAACCGCGGGAGCAGGAAAGTGTCCGAGGCCGCGGCGAAACTGGACCTCCACCGGTGGAGGTACGACACCGATGTGGAAGGCCGGGGAGCGGTCGGCGCACCCAACGACGCCGAGCAGCTGATGATCGAGTTCGCGCGGGACTACAACGCGACCCTGCACGGCATGGCCGTCTCCCGGCGCCTCTGCGCCGACTGCGCGAGCGTGGTCACCGTCACCGCGAGGGACGGCACCACGAAGCCCCGGTTCAGCGTCAGTGTGGTCCCCGACCCGATCCGGATACCGCGCGAGTCCGCCCCCAAGAGCAAGCCGGTTGCGACGGCCGGGCCGAAATCCCGGGCAGTGAACGAAGCACGGCCCGAGGCGAGCCCCGCCGAGGCCAGGCCCGAAGTGAGACCGGAGGTCAAGCCCGAAGTCAGGCCGGAGGTGAGACCCGAGGCCAGGTCCGAGGCGAGACCCGAAGTGACGGCCGGGGCAAGGCCCGAGGCGCGGTCCGACGTGACGACCGAGACGGGGGGAGCCCCGATCGAACCCGTTCACAGCCCCGCGAACCTGGAGCTGAAGAGCGCTGCCGAAGGCGCGGCCACCCTGCTCCTCTCGCTCCAGCTCGGCAGCCTCAGGGGCGCCGAGGTACAGAAGGCACGGGACAGGTACGAGGAACTGTTCGCCCATGAGATCGCCCCCGCCCTGGCCCGGGGGAACAGCGTCGGCGTGACCGTGGTCTACGAGATACCCGACCAGTTCGACATCGCGGCCCACGCGACAGGGATCGGCGACACCGGCCAGGTGGTCCTCTTCAGGGAGATGTACGTGAACGGCGAGGCTCCCTACGACCCGGAGAAACCGCCGCCCACGGCCACCACCCAGGCCTCGATGTCCCCGAACCTGGCGCCCTCGCGCTCGAACGAACCGTGGTACGTGAGGGAGGGCCGGAAAGAGAACCAGCCCACGAAGGGCTTCCACTTCAAGGAGTACTACTTCTCCGTCCAGCCACCCGGCCGGAGGGGAAGGCCGGACCAGGGCCCGCACCGCGGCGGAACGTACCGCCCGCAGATCTACGCCCTGTCGAGCGGACGCGCCGAGGACGTGGAGCTCCACGGCATGGGCCGGCTGCTCTACGTCCCTCCCGCCGGGCACGAGCCCGTCGAGATGTGGGACATCAACGGCACACCGTACGACTCGCTGCTCGCGGTGCCGGGCCTGGAGGTCCAGCGCCGCTGGATCAGCGGATTCGGGACGGACACGCCGTACGCCCTTGACAGCCGTATGGAATACGGCGGACCGGACAAAGGGATGATCTTCGAGGACGTCACCGGCCAGGACCTCGGTCCGCACCGGCGTGCGGGGAGCACCTGGCGGGCGCGGATCTTCTGGACGAGGAGCTGAACCAGCGTGGCGAACCACCACACCGAGGCGGGGACGCGCCGGCGCTACCACCTGCCCACCGACGTCGGGGTGCCGGACGGCCTCTCGGCCCAGGACGGACAGCGGCTGCGCGAGACGGTCCTGGCCGCGATCCGCGGCGCGGTGGGCGACGCCGCGCCGGGGAAGACGGCGGCACCGCCGGCGAGCCCCCGTCCGCAGGCGCGTGAACGAGTCTCCGGACCCAGCCGCGACAGTTACGCAATACCGAGCTACGACAGCAACGGCGCCAAGTTCGGCATACCGGTCGCCTCGCCGTCTCCGGCGCCTGTCCCCGGCCCCCGTCCGGCGCCGCGCGACCCGACGAACCCGCACAACACCCTGACGGCCCGCGAGATGTACGACATCTGGATCGCGTACTGGACGGACCGTCACAACCGTGCCCACGAGCTCGCGGAGAAGATCAAGGAAGACATCTGGCGCAGGAATCCCCCCGCTTTCGTCCGCAACCTGGACCGGTTCGAGAACGGACGACGGGACGCGCTCGGGCCCGCGTACGAAGCCGCCGCCAACGACCGGGACTCCTGCACCTTCATGGTGTCCGCGATGCCGGAGGTCCTTCGCTGGCTCAACGCCGAGCAGTTGCACGGCAGGCCGGTCACGTTCGCGCGGGTGAACGAGACGGCCATCGAGTACGCGCGGGCCCAGAGGACCGTAGGGACCTGGCTGGGGCCGCTCACCTTCGCCGCGCTGGCGGCATCCTTCCCGACGGCCGGCGGCCGAGCACCCGCACCCGCATCCGCATCCGCGGAGATTCCCACCTCGCCCCGGCTCCCCGCCGCAGCCGAAGCACCCCCGCCCCCGCCGGGGGCACCGTCCGCCCCGGGCGGCTTCTCCGCGTGGGCGCGGGCATGGGCGGTGCGGGTCGGCATGGACCGGGCGATGGTCGGCACGGACACGGCGCTGCCCGCGACCAGAGTGGCGGCGTCCGCACCCGCGCCCGCCGAAACGACAAGCCCGTCGCCGACCGCGCCGTCCCGCCCCCAGGGGCCGCGCCCGGCGTCACCGGAACCCGCACCCACCGCCCAGGGGCCGACCGCACCCGCCGCCCAGGCGCCGTCGCCGACCGCACCCGCCGCCCAGGCGCCGTCGCCGACCGCACCCGCCGCCCAGGCGCCGTCGCCGACCGCGCCCGCCGCCGCACGCCGGTTCGACCTGTCGGAGCCCACCCTCACCACCGAGGACGTGTTCGCGCGGATCAGCGACGAACTGGCCGGCCTGCCGGCGGCGGCTCCGAGCGGCACCGGCCCGGCAGCGGCCGTAGCCGACGCCCGGGCGGCGGGACTGACCGGGGCACAGGGCGCGCCCGGCACGGCGGATCTCGCGGTACAGCGGCACGCGGACGCTTCGGCGGTCCGGGGCGCCTACGGCGTGTCGGGCGCGCAGGTCCAGTCGGCGCACGCCGGCCCGACCTCCTTCCTGCGTGACGTACCCGGCTACAGCCGCGGGAACGCCCTCACCGTGCTGCTCCCCACGTGGGTCCACACGGCGTTCGACCAGCACTGGAAGAACTGGGCGATCGCGCGGCGCCGGGCCGGCGACACCCGGGTGAGCGCCGGGCAGCTGTATGCCGAGATGCTCACGGCGGTCGACCGGATCCCGCTCCTCGACCAGGCCACACGGAACACCATCGCCTGGGTCATCCACCGTGAACTCTTCTACGACCTGGGACTCCTGCCCGGCGACCTCCTCACCCTGCCGTACCCCAATGTGCCGCCGAGCCCCTGACCGCGAGGGTGGGCGAGTACCTCCGGTCCGATGAGCGGAACGGCATATGACAGACCCCGTCCGGCCTCCTCAGTCTGGTCACCTCGGGCCCGCGCGAACGGCGGCCCGAGTACACGGGGGCGGCTCAACCGGCGGTCGCCACACGGGGAAACGGGGACGGCGATGGCTGGGAACGAACTGACCGCGGAACCACGAAGACACGACTCGACAGAACAGGTGCCGACAGAACAGAGACCTGCTGTGCACGCACCGGCACAGCAGGCCCCGGCGCTCGCCAGACTGCGTCTGTTCGGCGCGTTCAGGCTGGAGGGCGCGGAGGGCGGCATCGCCGTCCCGGCGAACGAGCAGCGGCTGCTGGCCTATCTCGGGCTGCACCAACGCGCGCCCCGATCAGTGGTCGCCGGAACCCTGTGGCCCGACGTCTCCGAGGAACACGCGCAGGGCAGCCTGCGGACGACGCTCTGGCGGCTGCGCCGGGTGCGGTACCCGGCGGTCGGCAGCGACGGCGACACCCTGTACCTCGCGGACGGCGTGTCCGTCGACGTCGACGACTTCACCCGGGCCGCCCTGCGCCTCACCGGCTCCGCACACGATCAGGGCGACGCGCTGCCTCCGCTCGGCCTGTTGGCGCGAGGCGAACTGCTCCCCGGCTGGGACGAGGAGTGGATCTGGTCCGAGCGGGAGCGACTGCGGCAACTCCGCCTGCACGCACTCGAGTCGCTGAGCGCCCGGCACACCCGGCGCGGTTGCCACGCACTCGCGCTGGAGGCCGCCCTCACCTGCGTCGCGATCGAACCCCTCCGCGAGAGCGCCCACTGCGCGGTGGTGTCCGTGCATCTGGCCGAGAGCAATGTCGTGGAGGCGATCCGGCACTACGAGGCGTTCCGGCGGCTGCTCCGAGCGGAGCTGGGCATCGAACCCTCGGCACGCCTCGCCGGCATGATCCCGTACCGCGCCCAAGGCTCCGCCCGGACCTCGTCGCCCTCGGCCGCGACACCCGAGCGGCACGACCGCCCGGAATGACCGGGCCCGGCCCGGCGGCGTCGTGTTGATACGGCGGTGACGTCCCGGTCACGGGGTGCCTGCCATCGTTCCCACGACGAGCGAAAGCGCACGAACCGCAGAAGTCCGTGATGCACCGACGGGCGCCGGGCGCGACGGCGGACTGCCGCCGAACCCCTCCACCACCACTCACGCCGTACGACGACCCGAAGGGGGAATGCCGACATGGCCACATGCCGTGGCGTCGACGTCTCCGTCTACCAGACGGCCCAGAACTGGACCGCCCGCAAGGCCGAGGGCGTCGTCTTCGCCTTCGCCAAGGCCAGCGAGGGCGAGCACACCCACGACACCCGCTTCGCCCAGCACATCACCGGCGTCATCGGCGCCGGACTCGTCCCCGGCGCCTACCACTTCGGCTGGCCGAACCAGAGCGCCACCGCCGAGGCGGCCAACTACGTGGCCGCCGTGAAACCCCACGCCCGGCCCGGCTTCGTGCACTGGCTCGACCTGGAACGCCGGTCCGACGGAGCCAACTACGCGGGCGTCTCCGCGGCCGGGATCCTGTCCTACGCCAAGGCGTGGATCAAAGCGGTCCAGGCCGCGTTCCCCGGCCAGCGCGTCGGCGTCTACACCTCGGGCAGCGATCTGACCGCCGGCCACGCTCCTGCCGACGCTCCGCTGTGGTACCCGGCCTACCCCTGGTCCGGTGCCGCGACCTACGCACAGGCGGAGGCACACGCGCGGCCCGCCCCGGCCGGCCGTACGCCGCTGTTCTGGCAGTTCACCTCGACCCCGCTCGACCGATCCATCTGCTACCTGAGCGAGTCCGCGTTGCGCACATGGGCCGCCGGAACGGAGACCGACATGCCGCTCACCACCCAGGAAATCGACAAGATCGCCGCCGCCTCCGCGAAGGCGGTCCTGACCATGGACGGGTTGATAAGCGCCCCCGCCGACCTCCCCGACGCGAAGACGAACAAGTTCTGGGCCCTCCAGTCCTACGTCAGGGACACCAACTCGCGCCTGCGGGCCGTCCAGGCGACCGAGGCGGCGCAGAGCGCGGCCATCACCCAACTCGCCGCCGCCATCGCGAAGTTCGACAAGACCATCGACCCTGGCGCCCTGGTCTCGTCCATCACCGCGGCCATCGAGACGGCCGTGGGCAAGGTCGTCGTCCACCTCGACACCGCGCCTTGACGGCACCGGGGACCTCGAGCCACAGAAAGGCAGAACTCCCAGTGAACCTCTTCGTCAGCTTCATGCGCACGGTCGTACCGATAGTCGCCGGACTCCTGCTGACCCTCCTGGTCCACATCGGCGTCACCTTCGACTCGTCCTCCGTGGCCGGCGTCGTCACCGCCGTCCTGACCGGCGCCTACTACACCGTGTTCCGCCTCCTGGAGGCCCTCGCGGCGAAAATCCACAACCGCCCGCTCGCGACCGTCGCCGGCATCCTGCTGGGCTGGGCGACTCCGCCGGACTACCCGGGCCCGGCCACCGCGGGCACCGCGTAACGCGCCGGCGTCCCCGCCCTGCCGGACACGGCGCGGGTGCGTGAGGTCATCGTGGCGGGTGCTGCGCACGACATCGCCGGTCCTGGACCGGGCTCGCGGTTCGGCGAGGTGAGGCGGGGTACGACCGGGCGTCGCTGTCCGCACCCGAACCGCCCCCGTCGGCGTTGAAGCCGCGGGGGAGAGTGCGCCGACGGGGCCTACGGCGTGGCGGTCGCTTGCGGCGAGCGGAGCACGAGCAGGGTGATCTCGCTGGGGGCGAAGACGCGGAACGGCGGGCCCCAGAAACCGGTGCCTCGGCTGGTGTAGAGCAGCGTGCGCGTGCCGTGGCGGCTGAGGCCCGCCAGGGCGGGCTGGTCCAGGCGGACCAGGTGGTGGAAGGGCCAGATCTGGCCGCCGTGGGTGTGCCCGGAGAGCTGGAGGTCGATGCCCGCGGCCGCCGCCCGGTCGACGAACTTGGGCTGGTGCGCCAGGAGCAGGACCGGCAGGTCGGGGTCGGCGCCGTCCAGGGCTCCTTCGAGGTGGGCGCGGTGGCCCGCCAGGCCGGAGGACTCGGCGGTGACGTCGTCCACCCCGGCGACCACCAGGGTGTCGCCGTCGCGTTCGAGCAGCACATGGCGGTTGCGCAGCGGCTCCCAGCCCAGCTCTCCCATCAGGTCGACCCAGCCCTGCGCCTCGCTGTAGTACTCGTGGTTGCCGGTGACGTAGACCCGGGCCTTGGTGGCTCGCACGGTGCCGAGCGGGACGGCCTGCGCGCGGCGGCGTTCGGCGGTCCCGTCCGCGATGTCGCCGGTGTGGCAGACCAGGTCGGCCTCCAGCGTGTTCACGGTCTCGCACACCCGCTCCGACCAGCGGGCGCGGTCGAGCGGGCCGTAGTGGGTGTCGGTGATGAGGGCGACGCGGGTGCCGTCCAACCCGGCGCCCAGCCGGGGGAGTCGGACGTCGAGGGTGCGCACGCGGGGCACGCGGCGGGCCTCGGCGTATCCCCAGCCGAGCAGTACGGCGGTGGTGCCGAGGACGGCCCAGGCGACGATGCGGGCCCGGTCCTGGCTGTCGCCGACGCCGGCCACGGTCAGGGCGAGCCGCAGCAGGACGCCGAGCAGGACGGACCAGGTGAACAGGATCCAACTGCCGCCGAGGAGGGTGTCACCGACGATCGCCGCCCGGTCCTGCTGGCGCCGGCCGTGGCCGCGCCCCATCGCCAGCGGCATCCCGACCAGACCGAGGACGAACAGGGCGGTGCCGGTCAGCGTGACGGGCAGCGGCCAGTGCTGGCCGGTGTACAGGAGCACCCCGCACGGCACCGCCCACAGCAGGACCGGGGCGATCAGTGGGAGGTAGCGCATCAGGCGGAGCAGGGGGCTCCGCCGTGGGGCGTGCGCCTCGCTGTCGGCGGGGAGGGTGTCGCTGGTGTCGGTCACTCGTCCACTTTAGGTAGGGCCACCGCCACCGGACACGCCCAGGGTGATGTCGTCGGCGTGGTAGTCGCCCTGCGCGTACCAGCCGTGGACGTAGATCGTCGCGCTGGTCTGGGACGGGCCCGTGGTGAAGGAGACGGTCAGGAGGCTGTAGCCGGCGGGGGAGTCGGTCCAGGTGGACGTTCCGCCGTTCACGCCCAGGTAGACGTAGGACCCGCGGACCCAGCCGCTGAGCGAGTAGGTGGTGTCCGGCCGTACGGCGACGGTCTGGTCGCACTGCGCGGTGTCGCTCGAACTCACCGTCCCCTTAAGGGCTTTCGAGCCCGAGTGGACGGGGGAGGAGACGATCGAGCCCGGGGTGCCGGTGCAGTTCCACGGTGAGACGGCACCCGACTCGAAGCCTGGGTTGGTGAGCATGTCGGAAGTCCCGACCGCACTGGGGGCGGCGGACGTCGGGGCGGTCGACGCGCTCGGCGAGGGTGCGACCGGGGCGGTGGCCGCGCTGGAGCCGGGGATCAGGAGGGAGCACCCGAAGCCGGCGACGGCCGCCGCGGCGACCGCGATCAGCACGGCCGCCCGGCGCTGTCCGGGGCCCAGGCGCGGGCGGACCGCGGGGAGTTGCTCGGTCCTGCGGCCGGGGACGGGCGGAAGTTCCTCCGTCTCGCCGTCGGGAGCGGTGTGCGGGACTGGCGCGGTCTCGGTCGCGTGGCCGCGGTAGTGCTCGTCCTGGCGTATGTCGTCGAGGAGTTGGGCCAGCGCGGAGGTGCTGCGCGGGCGCAGCACGCGAATGGGCTCCAGCGCGGTGCGGTCGTCCGCCGAGTCGGACGAGGGCGGTGTGGGCACGGCGCTCTCCTTACGTCACATCCCGTGGCAGAGACCGGAGTTGTCCCTGCGGATGGATACGCAACGTCCGCCACGGAGGTTCAGCAGGGATCCCCCGCCTCCGCCGCACGGGCCGCGCCCACCGGCGCGGCGTCGCCCGCACTGCACGGGCGTGGCGCCGAAGGCGGACAACGCGGTCGCCGGTGCGAGCCCGGTCGTCGCGCTCGTCTCCGTGATCGCCTTCAGACTCCGGCGTTGGAAGGCCCGGCGGCGGCATCCTCGAATGTGACCGCGGCGTGGCTGTCGACTGTCGCGCTCGCCGCTCACTCGCCCAGGCGGTTCAGGAGGCCGGGTGAGGGACGTTGGGCCGGAGCTTCGGTGCGGTGATGAGCAACGGTTCTCTTTCCGGCCGCACCATCCGGCTCATCCCGCTGTCCGTCGATCACATGGTGCGGCAGGACGGCCGGGACTTCGGCCGTGTCATCCGTTGGACGGGCCCTGGCGCAGGGCGGCGGCCATCCACTCGCGGACGGCCGCCGCCCGCTCCGGGTCCGGCTTGGGGGTGCCGTTGATCGTTGCCACCAGGGAGTGGTATCTGGTCAGCAGTTGCAGGCCGGTTGAGCCGGCCAGCTTCTGCGCCGAGCTGCCGTTCGGGTCGAAGTCGACGATGTGGCGCCTGGCCTTCGCGGCGTCGTATCCGTGGTCCCCGGTCATCGCGGTGACCAGCCTCGCCGAGTCGGCGGCCACGCGCTCGGCGATGTCCCGTGCCTGCGGTGAGTCCGCCGGTACGCCCGCCTGTTGGGAAGCCTGCGCCTCCAGGAAGAGCTGCCGATGCCGCTCGATGCGGGCCATCATCTCCGGCGACGCGATCAGCCGCCCCTGCTCGGTGCCGAAGGTGCGGTGCAAGAAGTCCCGCAGCGCTGTGCGGAACTCCAAGTCCCTTACGATCTCGGCGAGTTCGATCCAGGCCTCCAACTGCTCGGTGGACGGTTCCTCGGGCAGCCGCGGCCGTCTGCTGCGCAACTGCTCGATGTAGGTGGGATGGACGTCCAGGCCCTCGGTCACGTAGTCCCAGAACTCGCCGACGATCCGGTCGCGGTCGTCGTCGGACATCGACACCAGCTTGTGCATCAGGCTCACCTGTTCCGTCGTGGTGTGCTGCCGCACGATGGTCCGCAGCACGGCCGAGCGCGCCCGGAACTGCCGTAACCGGTCCTCGACCAGCCGCAGATGAGCGACCGCCAGATCGTGCAGGGTGGTCTCGGCGCCGAGTACCCGGCGGATGTCGTCCAGGCCGGCGCCCAGGTCGCGCAGGGTCCGCACGAGTTCGAGCCGGGCGATGGCGTGCACGTCGTACTGCCGGAAGCCGCCCCCGGTGACCCCGGTGGGTGCGACGACGCCCTCGTCGGCGTAGAACCGGATCGCGCTCACGCTCAGGCCGGTGCGGCGGGCGACGTCTCCGATGGAGTAGAGCTCGTTCATGCCGATCACTATGGGATCTCAAGCGGCTTGAGAGTCAAGGGGGAGCGGTCGGAGTGCGCGGGCGCTTGGGCCGATGGATGGATCGCTGGAATTTTCGTATAGTGATTGGACTGACTGTCTAAGTTTGAGAGAGGGGAAGCGTGGACGGCGACCCTGCCCTGGACGCCCAACGGGACGCGATCATCGGTGCGTTGGGCTCCGTCGTCGAGGGGATCGCGGCCACCTTCGGGCCGGTGTGCGAGGTGGTGCTGCACGACTACCGGCACCCGGAGAAGTCCGTGGTCGCCGTCGCCGGAGCTGTCACCGGGCGCTCGGTGGGCGGTGCGATGAGTGAGATCGGGCTGCGGGTGCTGGCGCGCGGGGACGAGGCCGGCGACGAGTTGAACTACCTCACCCGGACCAAGGGCGGTCAACTGCTCAAGTCGTCCACGATGGTGCTGCGCGACTCGACGGGCGCGGTGTTCGGCGCGCTGTGCGTCAACGTCGACGTCACCGCCGTACAGCAGGCGCAGGCCGTGCTCACCGGGCTCGGCGCGGGAGCCGGGACCGGGACGGGAGCCGGGACCAGGACGGGCGAGGCGTCGGGTACGACCACCTTCGGCAACGACATCGACTCCGTCGTCGAGGCCATCGTCGACGCCCATCAGCTGCGGCGGAGCGGGACCTGGGTCCAACTCGGCCGCGCCGAGCGGCTGGAGCTGTTCCGCAGCCTCGACGAGCACGGGGTCTTCGCCGTGCGCCGGGCGGTCGAGCAGGTCGCCGCCCGGCTGGGCATCTCCCGCGCCTCCGCCTACACCTACCTGTCCCAGGCCCGCGCCACGACCGGCACACAGGCCGCCCCATCCGACTCCGCTCCTTCCGATGGAGGACCCGCGTGACGACCACCATTCCGCCCATCACCCTCGACGACGTCCGCGACGCCGCCGCGCAGATCAAGGGTGTCGCCCACCGCACACCAGTGCTGCGCTCGCGCACTCTTGACGAACTCGTCGGCGCCCAGGTCTTCCTGAAGTGCGAGAACTTCCAGCGGATCGGCGCGTTCAAGTTCCGCGGCGCCTACAACGCGGCCTCCCGGCTGACCCCGGAGCAACTCGCCCGGGGCATCGCCGCCTACTCCTCCGGCAACCACGCCCAGGCCGTCGCCCTCGCCGCCCGTGAACTCGGCACCACCGCGGTGATCGTCATGCCCGAGGACACCCCGGCCTCGAAGCTGGCCGCCACCGCGGGCTACGGCGCCGAGATCGTCACCTACGACCGCTACACCGGCGACCGGGTGGCCATCGGCGAGGCCCTGGCGACCGAGCGCGGACTCTCCCTCATCCCGCCCTACGAGCATCCGCACGTCATGGCCGGACAGGGCACGGCGGCACTCGAACTCGTAGAGGAGGTGGGGGAGTTGGACGCCGTACTGACGCCCGTGGGCGGCGGCGGGCTGATCGCCGGGACGGCCACCGCCGTCAAGGGGCTGAACCCGGGCACCCGCGTGATCGGCGTCGAACCGGAGGCCGGGGACGACACCAAGCGGTCCCTGGAGGCGGGCCGGCGCGTGACCATCCCGGTGCCGCGCACCATCGCCGACGGGCAGGCGGCCGAGACGCCCGGTGAGCTCACCTTCTCCGTGAACCGGCGGCTGGTCGACGAGATCGCGCTGGTGAGCGACGAGGAGATCAAGGACGCCATGCGGTTCGCCTTCGAGCGGCTGAAGATCGTCGTCGAGCCGAGCGGCGCCACCCCGCTGGCCGCGCTCCTCGCCGGCCGTGCGGGCCCGGTCACCGGCCGGGTGGGAGTGATCGTCTCGGGCGGCAACATCGGCGCCGAGCGGTTCGCGCAGCTGTGCGCGAGCGGTTCGGCGTGACCGTGCCCCGGGGCCGGTGATTTCCCGCGGCCCGATCCGCCGGACCGGCCCCGGCCTCCGTTCCCCCGAATGGCGCTCCCGGGTGGACAGGCAGACGATGGAGTGGTGGGGCGCGGCCCCCGCCGGAGCGCCGGTGCCGTTCGGGGTCGCCGGGAGACGGAGACCGGCCCCGGTCGTGCTGTGCGCGGCCGGAATGGAGGCACCCGTCATGCTGGAAGTGAAGACGGTCGAGAAGCCGGACGAGCGGCGTGACTTCCCCCGCGGCCACCTCGAAGCGGTCCACCTGACCGGACTCGACTTCGCGGTGGGCACGTTCGAGCCGGGCTGGCGCTGGTCCGAGTCCGTGGCCCCGATCGCGGGCACCAAGAGCTGCGAGATCCATCACAACGGTTATGTCGTCCAGGGGCGGATGCATCTCCGCATGGACGACGGCGGCGAGAGCGAAGTCGGCCCCGGTGACGTCTTCGTGTGCCCGCCGGGACACGACGCGTGGGTCGTCGGCGACGAACAGGTCATCGTGTACGACTTCGCCGGCGCCATGGCCACGGACTACGCGAAGGCTCCGTAGCCCCTCCGGACGTACGCGCCCCGCGGCCCGCACCCGCCGGGCGCGTATGTCATGCCCGGTACTCGACGACCTGCCCCTCCGCGTACGCGACACCCTCCCCGTGTCCGAAAAGGCCGGGCAGTCCGCCCGTGTGCACGAACACCGTCCGCTCGCCCGGCCTGATGTCACCGTCCCGGACGGCCGCGATCAGACCGGCCATCGCCCGTCCCGTGTACGTCGGGTCGAGTACGAGCCCGGCGGTGCGGGCGGCCAGCGTGAGCGCTTCGGCGGTCGGCGCGGTGAGCGAGGCGTAGCCGTCGCCGACCTGGTCGTGTCGGATCCGCAGTCCCTCCGTCGTGGGCAGATCCGCGAACTCGCTTACGGCGGCGGCCGGTTCGGGCAGCGCGCCCACGTCGACGCCGAGCACCGACGAGGCCCCCAGCGCGATCACCAGCCCCGCCATCGTGCCGCCCGAACCGAGCGCGACCACGGCGGTACGGAGATCGGGGAGCCGCTCGCGCAACTCCTCGCCGCAGTGCGCGTACCCGCGTGCGCCGAGCGCGCTGGAACCGCCGAACGGGATCAACGCCGGCTTGGCGCCGGTGCCGCGCAGTTGCTCGAAGACCTCGGCCGCCGCCCGGTCCAGTCCGGCCTGGTCCACCTCGCCGGCCCAGGCGACGCGGGCGCCGAACAGCCCGTCCAGGGCGAGGTTCCCCGAGCGCGAGACACCCGGTGATCCGCGCAGCACCAGCACCACGGCAAGGCCCAGCCGGGCTCCGGCGGCGGCCGTCAGCCGGGCGTGGTTGCTCTGCGGGGCGCCCGTGGTGACCAGGGTGTCCGCGCCCTCGGCGAGCGCCGCGCCCACGGTCCACTCCAGCTTGCGGATCTTGTTGCCGCCGCCTCCGAGGCCGGTCAGGTCGTCGCGCTTGATCCACAGGTCGTCCGGGCCGAGCCCGATCGCGGCGGCCAGCCGGGGCGCCGGTTCGAGGGGGGTGGGGAAGGTGGCCAGGTCCACGCGGGGGTCGCTCATGGCGTACATCATCGCGCGTTTCGGCGGCATGCCCGCTTGTGGTCCGGCCTGCGGGCTTGCCCATGGAAACCGATCGGTTTACTGTGGTCGACGTGAGGAAACCGATCGGTTTCCGCATCTGTCGGGTGCTCTGCGGCATCCCCTCATCCCGGAGATCTCCATGACGAACATCGAAGGTTCCGTCGTCCTCGTCACCGGCGGCAGCCGTGGCATCGGCCGCGCACTGGTGGAGGCCCTGTACGAGCGCGGCGCCAAGAAGGTGTACGCCACCGCCCGCGACCCGAAGACGGTCACCCACCCGGACGCCGTACCGCTGGCGCTGGAGGTCGGCGACCCCGCGTCCGTCGCGGCGGCGGCCGAGCAGGCGCAGGACGTCACGATCCTGATCAACAACGCGGGCGCGTCCGTGAACGCGAACTTCCTGGACTCGCCGGTCGAGGACATCCGCCGCGAGTTCGAGACCAACTTCTACGGCCCGCTGCTCGTCACGCGCGCCTTCGTGCCGATCATCGAGCGCAACGGCGGCGGCCACATCCTCAACTTCCACTCGGTGCTGTCCTGGGTCGGCATCGCCGGCTCCTACAGCGCGTCCAAGGCAGCCTTCTGGTCGCAGACCAACTCCCTGCGCCTGGACCTGAAGCCGCGCGGCATCGAGGTCACCGGACTGCACGTCGGCTACGTCGACACCGACATGGCCGCACACGTCGACGGGCCCAAGTCCACCCCCGAGAGCGTGGCGGCACAGGCCCTCGACGGCATCGAGTCCGGCGCCTTCGAGGTGCTGGCCGACGAGCTGACCCGCCAGGTGAAGGCAGGGCTGTCCGCCGAAGGGGGCGCCCTCTACCCGCAGTTGACCGCTGTCTAGTTCAGATCGGCAGCAACCGCCCGACCAGCGCGCTGAGTTGCTTCGCGTTCCGGCACTCGTGCATCTCGACCAGTTCAGCGTAGTCCGGCGCTGCCGAGTCGCCGGTGCCCCACTGGGAGCGCTGCTCGGGGTTCAACCAGTAGACCCGGCGGGCCCGTTGGGCGATGTGCCGGACGGCCGGGAGATTCGGGTCGCTCATGTTGGTGCGGGCGTCGCCGAGCACGAACACGGTCGTGCGCGGGCCGACCGCGTCGCCGTAGCGCTCGGCGAACTCGCCCAGGGCGACGCCGTAGTCGCTGCTTCCGTGCCAGCCGGTGAGGGTGGCCTCGGCGCGGATGCGGGTGCCCAGGCCCTCGGGGTCGGCCGTGCCGTGCGCGAGCAGCCCGGTCACCTCGTCGAGGCGGTTGACGAAGGCGAACACACGGACCTTGCTGAACTGGTCGTGCAGCGCCTGCACCAGCAGCATCGTGAAGTCGGAGAAACCCGACACCGAGCCCGACACATCGCACAGCAGCACCAGTTCGGGCCGGACCGGCCGACGTCTGCGCAGCACTGGCCGCATCGGAACCCCGCCCGTGGACAGCGAACCGCGCAGCGTGCGGCGCAGGTCGATCGTGCCCCGGGAGGCGCGACGCCGGCGGGCGGCGAGACGCGTGGCGAGCTTCCGGGCCAGCGGCTGAACAGCCCTCCGCAGTTCGGCGAGTTGGGCCCGTCCGGCGAACAGGAAGTCGACGCGGTCGGCCGTCGGCGCCACCGCCCGCCGGGCGATCCGGTCCCGGCCGCGCCGCTCGGCGACCCGGCGCCGCGCCTCCCCGGCGACCTGCCGCCGGAAGCCCTCGATGCGCTGCCGGATCTCGTCGTCCAGCAGCCGGTCGGTGAATCCGGCGTCCCCGCCCTGCGCCCGGATGCTCGTCCGCACCCGGGCCAGCAGCGTCTGCGGGCGCAGCCACTCCAGCGTCTGGTGCGAGGACCAGCCGTCCGTGGTGGGGGAGTTGCCGTAGCCGCCGAAACCGTCGACGGCCTCCGCCGCCAACTGCCCCATCAACGCCCGGTCGTTGGCGGCCAGCGCCGCCGCGAGCCGGTCGCGGAGGTCGTCGCGGCCGGTGGCCTCGCCCTGGGGTGCGCCGATGCCGCGCGGGAAGTAGAGGTCGAAGACCGGGTCGAACACCGGGCGTTGGGTCGTCCCGTGCAGCAGCGTCGCGGCCAGTCCCTCGCGCAGCAGCTCCCGGTCCGTGAACCCGAGGGCCTCCATCGCCAGTGCCGCGTCGACGGTCTCGCCGGTCCCGATCCGCAGACCGTGCGCGCGCAGCGCCGCGACAAGGCCCGTCAGCCGCTCGGCGACATCGGTGACCCCGGCGGCGGTCACACCGCGTCCAGGTCGAGCTTCGCCGCCGCCCTGAGGATGTCGTCCTGGTGCTTGAGGAGCACGCCGAGGGTGTCCCGTACGACCGTCTCGTCGAGCGTGTCGGCGCCGAGGGCCAGGAGGGTGCGGGCCCAGTCGATGCTCTCGGCCACCGACGGCACCTTCCGCAGCTCCATCTCCCGCAGCGCCCCGACCACCCGGACCACCGACTCGGCCAGCGTCTCGCCGAGCCCCGGCACCTTCAGCCGTACGATCCGGCGCTCCAACTCCTCGTCGGGGAAGCCGATATGGAGGAACAGGCAGCGGCGGCGCAACGCCTCGGAGAGTTCACGGCTCGCGTTCGAGGTGAGGACGACGAAGGGGCGGCGGGTCGCGGTGATGGTCCCCAACTCCGGGACGGTGACCTGGAAGTCGCTGAGCACCTCCAGCAGCAGGCCCTCGACCTCGACGTCCGCCTTGTCGGTCTCGTCGATCAGCAGGACCTTGGAGTCGTCGCCCCGGATCGCCGTGAGCAGCGGGCGGGGGAGCAGGAACTCCTCGCTGAAGATGTCGGTGCGGGTCTCGTCCCAGCTCTCGTCGCGGCCCGCGCTGATGCGCAGCAGCTGCTTGGCGTGGTTCCACTCGTACAGCGCGCGGGACTCGTCGACGCCCTCGTAGCACTGGAGCCGGACCAGCTCCGCCCCGGCGACCTCGGCGACGGCCTTCGCCAGCTCCGTCTTGCCGACGCCGGCCGGGCCCTCGACCAGGAGCGGTTTGCCGAGGCGGTCGGCGAGGAACACGGTCGTGGCGACGGCGGGCGAGGCCAGATAGCCGGTCTCGGCGAGGCGCGCGGCGACTTCGTCGACGGAACGGAACAACGGGGCCTCCGGCGGATCGGGAGCGGTGCGTCGAGGACATCGAGGACGGCGCATCGACATCCCAGCTCATCCAGCTATATGTCTAAGCGCTTGTTCACCTCCACTGTCGCCCGTGATCGGGCCGCCGCGCAAGCCTGTACACCGATCGGTTTCCTCTCGGCTTCCGGCGCGGTAACCTCGCGGTATGGCCACGACAGACAAGGCGTCCCCCCGAGACCGGCTGCTCGACGCGGCGGCCGAGCTCTTCTACCGCGACGGCGTCTCCATCGGCGTCGAGGCGCTGTGCCGGTCCGCCGGAGTCTCTAAACGGTCGATGTACCAGCTCTTCGACAGCAAGGACGAGGTCCTGGCCGCGAGCCTGGAGCGCCGCGCCCCCGGTTACGCGGCGCGGCTCATGCCCATCCCGGACGACGCCGGTACGCCCCGCGAACGCATCCTCCACGTCTTCGAGCAGGCGGAGAAGGCGTCGGCCGAACCCGAGTACATGGGCTGCCCCTTTCTCGCCGCACTGGTCGAGCTGAAGGACCCCGAGCATCCGGCGAGCGTGGTGGCCCGCGCCGCGAAGGAGTCGTTGCAGGAGGCGTTTCGAGGCCAGGCTGAGTTGGGGGGCGCGCACGATCCCGCCCTGTTGGCACGCCAGTTGATGCTGATCTTCGACGGCGCGAGCGCCCGCGCCGGAGCGAGGTTGGAGAGGCTGGACGGGCTCACCCTGGAGACGGTGACGATACTGCTGGACGCGGCCGGCGTCGCCTGAACGCCGGTCGCTATGGCGGCTGCCCCGTTCTGCGCGCCCTGAAGGGGCGCGGGGAACTGCGCGACCAGCCACGACGGCGCCGCGGACAAGCGACAGCCCGACTGCCCCTGACCCGTCCGGCAGGACTCACGCCGCCAACCCCACCGCCTCCACCGCCGGCGTCCGCAGCACCCGCCGTGCCGTAAGCAAGCTCGTCCCCAATGTCACCGTCGCCGCCACCGCGACGACCGCCAGCCAGATGCCGAGCCCCTGGTGCGGCAGCACCGAGTCGCTCCGGACCATGGTGAACGGGATGATCCCCGCCAGCGCGGTCACCGTGCCGGACAGCACTCCGGTGATCGTGAGGATCGCGGTCTCGGTGCCCACCGTGCGCAGCACCTGTCCCGGAGTCGCGCCCGCCAGGCGCTGTCCGCCGAACTCCCGGGCCCGGTAAGTCGTCGCCGCGTACAGGGAGTTGACGAGCATCACGCAGACGAAGACCACGATGATGCCGACGACCGTGAAGTTGAGCGTCTCCAGGTTCTTCGCGTCCACCGACTTCGTCAGCCCCGAGGCCGTCACCGCGTCGCTCTCCACCGCCTGCATGTAGAGCGTCGCCGTGGACACCGCAGTGAACAGGATGAGCGACATCAGGATCCCGGCCGACTCGGCGGCCCGCTCGCGCAGGTTGCGGACGGCCAACCAGCCGCTCGCGCCCGCCAGTTCGAGGCGGTCGAGCAGCGACTTCAGCAGCCGGGGCGCCAGTAGCGCCAGCCCCACCGAGAGCAGGATCGCCCCGTACGCCGGTGCCGCCATCAGCGCCGCGTCCGTCGCGGAGAACGCGAAGGTCGACGACACCGACAGCACACCCGCGACCAGCGCGCCGTACGCGAGCAACGTCCTTGCCCGGCCCGGCTGTCGACGCCCGCGCGTCGCCCGCCGTACGGCCAGGAACGCGGCGCCCGCCGAGGCGAGCAGGGTGATGCCGAGGCCGGACTGGAGGGCGAAGGGACCGAAGGAGTAGTCGACGGACCGCGCCACCTGGCCGCTGTCCTGGAACACCCCGAACAGTGCCCGTCCGCCGAGCATCGCCGGACCGACGGCGAGCAGCGCGCCCAGCAGGGCGACGGCCACCGCCTCACCCACGACCATCCGCCTGAGCTGCGCCGGGGTCGCCCCTGAGCGGCGCAGCGTCTCCAACTCCCTTGACCGCTGTCGCACATTGACCGTCAGCGTCGAGGCGACGGCGAAGAACACCAGCAGCGTGCCGTAGCCGCCGACGACACTCGCCGACGTGGACAGCGTCTCGGCGCTCACCGAGTCGATGCCGTGCTGTGCCGCCGTGTCGTGCAGCGAGTTGAACGTCATGATGATCGCCGCGCCGAGGAACGCGGCCAGCAGGGTCGCCAGGAACCGCCCCGGCCGCTGCCGGACCGAACGCATCGCCAGTACGAACATCGCTCACACCCCCACCGTCACGTCGTCGCCCAGGTGCGCCAGCCGCTCGGCGACCGCGTCGACGGTCGGCGCGTGCATCCGGCCGGCGAGCCTGCCGTCCGCGAGGAACACCACCGAGTCGGCGTACGAGGCCGCGACCGGGTCGTGCGTCACCATCACCACGGTCCGCCCGTGCACCCGCACCGCCTCCCGCAACAGCAGCAGCACGTCCCGCGCGCTGCGCGTGTCCAGGGCGCCGGTCGGCTCGTCCGCGAAGATCACCCGGGGCTCGGTGACCAGCGCGCGGGCGATCGCGACCCGCTGCCGCTGACCGCCGGAGAGCTGCTCGGGGCGGTGGCCGAGCCGGTCCCCGAGACCGACCGCCGTCAGCACCTCCCGGACCCGCGTACGGTCGACGCGCCGCCCGGCCAGCTTCAGCGGCAGCACGGTGTTCTGCGCCACGGTGAGCGTGTCGAGGAGGTTGTACTGCTGGAACACGAACCCGATCCGCCCCCGCCGGAACCGCGTCAGCTCCGCCTCGCTCCCGCCCGTCAGCTCCGCGCCGTCGACCATCACGATCCCGCTGTCCGGCCGGTCGAGCCCCGCCGCGCACTGCAACAGCGTCGACTTCCCGGACCCCGAGGGCCCCATCACCGCCGTGAAGGTGCCGCGCTCCAGGCTCAGCGTGACCCCGTCCAGCGCGGTCACGGCGCTGTCGGCACGGCCGTAGGTCCTGCTGACCTTGACCAGCCGCAGCGCCTCGGCTGCGGGTCCCTTGTCGTGCGTGCGTCGTGCGGTGCGAAACATCGCCATCACCCTCCGTGCGGCACGCCCTGTGCCTCGCCCACGACGCTACGGAGCGGGCGGGCGGCGCACATTGGGCGCAGAACCCGTATCGAGGGGTGTACCCAGCGACACCCCGTACGGGTCAGCAGAACGAGCCGCCCACCGGCCCGCCCGATGCAATGGTGGGGTGACCGCGCCCCCGGACGACTGCCTCGCCCGCAACGAGTGGATCTGCGGCGAGTATCTGAGCACCCGCCGCCACATCCTCCTCGACGCGGTCGGCCAGCACCTCCAGCTCACCGCGATGTCGGTGCTCATCGGCCTGGCGGTCGCCCTGCCCCTCGCGGTCGTGGCCCGCCGCTGGGGCTGGGCCGCGGGACCCGTACTCGCCGTCACGACGATCCTCTACACGATCCCGTCCCTGGCGATGTTCTCGCTCCTGCTTCCCGTCTACGGCCTCTCGGCCACCCTCGTGGTCGCCGGACTGGTCCTGTACTCACTCACCCTGCTCGTCCGCAACATCCTCGCCGGCCTGCGCGCCGTACCCGAGGAGACCCGACAGGCCGCACGCGGCATGGGCTACGGCCCGATCCGCCTCCTCCTCACCGTCGAACTGCCCCTCGCCCTCCCCGCCGCGATGGCCGGCCTGCGCATCGCCACCGTCTCGGCGGTCTCGCTGGTGACGGTCGGCGCGATCGTCGGCTTCGGCGGTCTCGGCAACCTCATCTACGCGGGCATGAACACCTACTTCAAGGCACAGGTGCTCACCGCGTCCGTGCTGTGCGTGGTGATCGCGATCGTCGCCGACCTGCTCCTGCTGCTCGTACAACGGCTGATCACCCCCTGGACCAGGGCGGTGCGCGGATGAACACCCTCACCGACGCCTGGCACTGGCTCACCGACTCCGCCCACTGGAGCGGCGACGACGGCATCTGGCACCGCCTCGCGCAGCACCTCGTCCTCACCGTCGTCTGCCTGGTCATCAGCTGCCTGATCGCGCTCCCGGTCGCGCTCGTCCTCGGCCACCTCGGCAAGGGCGGCGCGCTCGCCGTCAACATCTCCAACATCGGCCGCGCGGTACCCACCTTCGCCGTCCTGGTCCTGCTGCTCCTGACCCCGATCGGCAACTGGGGCGAGGGGCCCACGGTCGTCGCCCTCGTCCTGTTCGCCGTACCGCCGCTGCTCACCAACGCGTACGTCGGCATGCGCGAGGTCGACCGCGATGTGGTGCGGGCCGCGCGCGGCATGGGGATGACCGGCCGTCAGATGCTGTTCCGCGTCGAACTGCCCCTCTCGCTCCCGCTGTTGCTGAACGGCGTACGGATCGCCGCCGTCCAACTCGTCGCGACCGCCACCATCGCCGCACTCGCCGGCGGCGGCGGACTCGGCCGCATCATCACCGCCGGCTTCAACCTCGCCAACACCGCACAGGTGGTCGCCGGAGCGGTCCTCGTCGCCGTGTTCGCGCTGCTCGTCGAGGGCGTCTTCGAGGTCGCCGAGCGACTGTCGCCCCGCTGGGCGAGGGGAGCGCGATGAGGCGGCACACCGTCGCGGCCGTACTGCTCCTGGCGGCCACCGGCTGCTCGACCGGACCCTCCCTGGAGAACCGGAGCGCCGTCACCGCGCCACCCGGCGACAGCCACCACCTCACCATCGGCTCGGCCGGATTCACCGAGAGCGACCTGCTCGCCCAGATGTACTCGCTGCTGCTGAAGCAGGCCGGCTACAAGACGTCCCTGCTCACCGTCGCCAACCGCGAACTCTACGAACCCGCCCTGGAATCAGGGCAGATCGACGTCGTACCCGAGTACGCGGCCACCTTCGCCGACTGGCTCAACGCGAAGACCAACGGCCCCGACGCCCCGGCCGTCGGCTCACCGAATCTCGCGGTCACGATGAAGGCACTGCGCCAACTGGCCACCCCACGCGGGCTGACCGTCCTCGACCCCGGAAAGGCCGTCGACCAGAACGCCTTCGCCGTGGCCCGCTCGTACGCGCGGGAACACCACCTCAAGACCCTCAGCGACCTCGGCGCGTCGGGACTTGAGGTACGGCTCGCGGCGGGCGACGAGTGCGTGCAACGGCCTTACTGCGAACCGGGGTTGAAGAAGACCTACGGCATCGACGTCACCGCCGTCGACCCCAAGGGCGTCGGCACGACCCAGGCCAAGAGCGCGGTGCGGAGCGGCCAGGACCAGATGGTGCTGACCACGACCACCGATGCCACCCTCGACGAGTTCGGCCTGGTCCTCCTCGCCGACGACAAGCACCTCCAGAACGCCGACTACGTCGTCCCGGTCGTCAACCGCTCCCGTGCGGGGAGTCCCGGCGTGACCAAGGCGCTGGGGAAACTCAACGACGTCCTTACCACCGCCGATCTGGCATCGATGAACCAACAGGTCGACAGCTGGCGGCGGTTGGCACAGGACGTGGCGCGGACGTATCTGAAGGACAAGGGTCTGTTGAAGTGAGGTTCGGGCCGTTGTCAGTGGCGGGTTGTAGCTTTCGGGCATGGGTGTCTATCTGATCGATGTCGGTGTTGGAGAGTGGCTGCGTGAGGACACGGGGGAAGGGGGGATGGGGGCGATCGCCAAGGGGCTCGACGCGGAGTTGACCCGGCGCGGGCTGCCGCCTTACGCGGCTGAGGCGGAGCGGGAGGGGGCCCTGGGCTTCGAGGAGAAACTGAGCCCGCCCATGAAGGGTTTCGACGCGCTCTGCCGCGCTCGGCTGACGCCTGAGGAACGTGCGTTGATCGGCGACTGGACGGTCCTGGTGCCGGTCTCGCTCGACGCGGAGATACGGCTGCCGATCGGCTCCGCGTACACGGACGAGACGGTGATCGCGGGAGCGCCCCAGGTGCTCGCCCTCGCCGAACGGCTGGCGGCGGCCCTGGAGTTGCCCGCCGAGGTACCGGAAGCGACCGAGAACCTCGCGCTCACCTTCTGGTTCCTGGAGGGCGAGGCGGAGGAACTGGCCGCTGCCCGCCCCGGCCGCTGGAGCGAGGACCTGGACACGGCCTTCTACGTGGCCCTGTACCTGCGAGCCGCCCAGCACTCGCTGCGACAGGGCTGCCCCATCACCTACTCCTGAGCCCTCCTGGGCCGGGAGCCGACCCTCACGCGTCCGCAACCGAGTCGAAGTCCACCTGTCCGCGCGGCACTCCGAGGGCGTCCGCGTCCACGGAGCGCCGCAAGGCCTCGTGCAGCTTCGCCGGAGTCAGCACACCGAGGAAGCGCGCACCGTCCAGCACGGCGACCCACCCGGCATCGTGCTGGAGCATCACACCGAACGCCTGCTTCAGCGGGGCGCCCACCGGCACCCACGCGTTCATCCGGTGCGCGCGTTCCCCGACCGTGCCGCCTGCCGTGAGTTCGTCGGCCTTGACCCACCCCTGCAATTCGCCCTGCGCGTCGAGGACCACGGCCCACCGCGCGCCCTCGACCCGCAGCCGTTCCGCTGCCCGAAGGGCCGGTTCGTCGACGCGAGCCACCGGCGGCTGCTCCAGGTCGTCGGGCTCGATCGCGGTGACCGACAGCCGCTTCAGCCCCCGGTCCGCGCCCACGAACGACGCGACGTACGGCGTCGCCGGCTTGCCGAGCACCGCGCCCGGAGTGTCGTACTGCTCGATCCGCCCCTGCCCGTACACGGCGATACGGTCCCCGAGCCGTACCGCCTCCTCGATGTCGTGCGTGACCAGCAGCACCGTCTTGCGCACAGTGGCCTGCATCCGCAGGAACTCGTCCTGCAACTGCTCCCGCACCACGGGGTCGACGGCACCGAACGGCTCGTCCATGAGCAGCACCGGCGGATCGGCGGCCAGTGCCCGCGCCACCCCGACCCGCTGCCGCTGACCGCCCGACAACTGCTCCGGGTAGCGCGACCCGTAGGTCTTCGGGTCCAGGCCCACCAGATCGAGCAGCTCGGCGGCCCGCGCCCGCGCCTTGGCCCGCTTCCAGCCGACCAGGGACGGCACGGTCGCCGTGTTGTCGAGGACCGTGCGGTGCGGGAAGAGCCCCACCTGCTGGATGACGTATCCGATACGGCGCCGCAGCTGCACCGGGTCGACGGAGGCGATGTCCTCGCCGTTGACGAGGATCCGGCCGGAGGTGGGCTCGATGAGCCGGTTGACCATCATCATGGTCGTCGTCTTGCCGCAGCCGGACGGGCCCACGAGCGTGACGAGTTCGCCCTCGGACACCTCGAAGGACAGCCCGTCCACGGCCGTCGTACCGTCCGGATACCGCTTGCCGACCTGCTCGAACCGGATCATGACCTCACGCTAACGGCGCCGGTCCGACACCGCCCATCAACGGGGGCCTACTGGCTGGTGACGTGCCCGCTCCGGTTTTGAAATGTTTCAAATCGTGTGCTGTCGAGGAGGTGGACACACGTTTTTCACCGCACTATTTTCGACCATCGAACGCACTGAACCGATACAACTCCGTCTCTCGGCGGGTCGAAGGGACAGGGCATGAACGACGCAGTCGCCGTTGCCGGCACCACCGTCTCGGGCCTCACGGTGGAGCACCGCACCGACCCGCTCGGCGTGGACGCGGAACACCCGAGGTTCGGGTGGCGCATGACGTCCGGCGCGCGTGGCCGCCGCCAGACCGCGTACCGCGTCCAGGTCGCCTCCTCACCCCGCCACCTGGCCGACGACCGGACCGACCTCTGGGACACCGGACGCGTCGACTCGGCGGACTCGGTCGCGATCCGCTACGCGGGCCCCGGACTCCACGCCTCGACCCGCTACCACTGGACGGTGACGGTGTGGGACGAGCACGGCCGGGCCACCTCCGCCACCGCCCACTTCGAGACCGGCCTCCTCAGCACCGACGGAGTCACCGGCTGGGACGGCGCGCGGTGGATCGGCATGGCCGGCAAGCGGCCGAACAGTGCGGGCGCGCCCCTCCTGCGCCGCCGGGCCGAACCGACCGGCGAGCGGGTGAGCGAGGCCCGGCTGTACGTGTCCGCACTCGGCGTGTACGAGGCCTACGTCAACGGCCGCCGGGTCGCGGTGCCGCACGGCGACGGCACGACCCACGAACTCCTGACCCCCGGCTGGACCAACTACGAGACCACCGTCGACTACTTCACCTACGACGTCACCGACCTGCTGACGGACCCGTCACAGGACCCGTCCCAGATCACCCTCGCCGCCGTACTCGGCAACGGCTGGTACAACAGCCGCATCTCCGAGAACACCCCCTACTACGCGGTCGACGGCAACTCCCTTGCCCTGAAGGCGAAACTGCTCATCCGCTACGCCGACGGCTCCACCCAGACGATCGTCACCGCACCAGACGACGAATGGCGAGCCACCGACACCGGCCCCTACCGCGCCGACGACATCTACGACGGCCAGACCTACGACGCCCGCCGGGAACTCCCGGGCTGGACAGCCAACGGCTACGACACCACCACCTGGTCCGCCGTCGAGGAGCTCAACCACCCCTTCCCCGAAGCCCGGTTGGTCGCCCACCCCGGTGAGAGCGCCCGCCTGGTGCCGAGTTGGGACCGCGAGCCGTGCTCGGTCACCGTCTACACCGGTGTGACCGACGAAGAGGGCAGCGCGAACGGCCGCGGCCGGATCGTCATCGACCCGGCCCGCACGGTGACCGACCCCGACCTCGCGGCCACCGCCTCCGTCACCCTGCACCCCGGCGACACCGCCGTCATCGACCTCGGCCAGAACCTCGTCGGCGTGCCCCGCTACACCGTGCGCGGCCCGGCGGGCGCCCAAGTGGTCTGCGCACCGGGGGAGATGCTCAACGACGACAGCGCGGGCGCGGACGGACCCGTCGGCTCGGTCTACCGCGCCAACCTGCGCACCGCCCGGGCGACCAGCACCTACATCCTCAAGGGCGACCCGGCCGGCGAGACCCACCAGGACTCGCTGACCTTCTACGGCTTCCGCTACGTCTCGGTCACCACGACCGACACCGTCACCCTCTCCGAGCTCACCGGCAGGGTCGCCACCTCCGCCCTCCGCGACATCGGCACCGTCACCACCGACGACACCGACGTCAACCAGCTGATCAGCAACGTCCGTTGGGGCCAGCGCGGCAACTACCTCTGGATCCCCACCGACTGCCCCCAGCGCGACGAACGCCTCGGCTGGACCGGCGACACCCAGCTCTTCGCCAACACCGCCCTCTGCAACGCCGATTCGGTCACCTTCCTCAGCCACTTCCAGGACACCCTGATCGACTCACAACGCCGCTACGGCGCGGACGGCGCCCAGTTCCCCTGGGTCGCCCCCGGCAACCGCTACAGCCAGCCGCTCCCGGCGAGCGGCTGGGCGGACTGCGGAGTGGTCCTGCCCTGGACGGTCTGGCAGCTGACCGGCGACACCACGATCATCGACCGCAGTTGGGCGGCGATGACCCAGTACGTCGACTGGATCCGGGACCGTACCGGCGACACCCACGCCGGTCAGGGCGCGATCTTCGGGGACTGGCTCGCCTTCCAGATCACCAGCACCCAGCTCATCAGCGACGCCTACTACGGCTACAGCGCCCGCCTGATGGCCGACATGGCCCACGCCACCGGCCGCACCGCCGAAGCCGCCGCCCATGAGGAACTCTTCACCCGCATCAAGCGCGCCTTCATCACCAAGTACCTTGCCACCGACCCCGGTTCGGGCCGCATCACCGTCCGCTCCAGCCTCGGCGAGCCACCGCCGTACACACCCGGCAACAGCGCGGGCAAGACCGAGGACGACACCCAGACCGCCCTGCTCTGGATCCTCAAACTCGGCTTCTACGACACGGAGGACCAGCGCCGCCAACTGGTCGCCCTGCTCGCCGACAACATCGGCAACAGCGAGGCCTACAAGGCGGCCCACCCCGACAGCACCCGCGTCCAGTACGCCGAGAACACCCTCTCCGTCGGCTTCCTCGGCGTGAACGTCATCGCGCCCGTCCTCACCGACGAGGGCCGCGTCGATCTGGCGTACCAACTCCTCCACCAGAAGGCGATGCCGTCCTGGCTCTACTCGGTGGCCAACGGCGCCACCACCGTCTGGGAGCGCTGGAACTCGTACTCCGAGGAAGACGGCTTCGGTCCGGTCGACATGAACTCCTTCAATCACTACTCCTACGGCGCGATCATGGAGTGGATGTACGAGAGCATGGCCGGCATCGCCAAGGACCCGGCCCACCCGGGTTTCCGCCACTTCTTCCTCCGGCCGCACCTCGACCCCACCGGCAGGATCACCCGGGTGACCGGCTCGCATCTCTCGCCCTACGGCGAGATCGTCAGCGAATGGAGCGTGCGGGAAGAGGAGTTGACGTACCGGGCGGTCGTCCCCGCCAACAGCACGGCGACCCTGCGGATCCCCGCCGCCGACCCGTCGGCCGTCCGCGAGCACGGCACGCCCCTGGCGGAGGCGGCGGGCGTGCGGTTCCTCGGCTTCGCGGACGGCATCGCCTCCTTCGAACTCCCCTCGGGGAGCTACGAGTTGACCTCCGCGATCGGCTGACCGGTCACCAGCACCACCTCCAGGGTGCGCGGACCGTGCACCCCCTCGACCCGGTCCAGCTCGATGTCGCTGGTCGCCGAGGGACCGGAGATCCAGGTCAACGGGCGGGCGGGGTCGAGGCGTTGGAGCGCCTGGGGCACCGAGGAGACCACCTGGTCCGGCACGCGTACGACACAGATGTGGTGGTCCGGGATGAGGGTGATCCGGCGGCGGCCCTGGTCGGGGCTGCCGTCCAGGACGATGGTGCCGGTCTCGGCGGCGGCCACGGCGCACGCAGTGACCACACTGTCGACCTGGTCCAGCTCGTGCGGGGTGGTCTCGGCCCGGTCCTCGATCCGCTCGACGTCGGCCGCCGCGAGCCAGGAGGGCTCCAGACCCGGCGGCACGACGACCGTCCCGGCACCGCGCTCGGTGAGCAACCGCCCGATGACGGCGGCGAGTTCGGCCTCCGCGCACCGGTGCACGATCGCCCGGTAGTCCGCCAGGTTCTCGGCCAGCAGCTCGACCGTCTGCTCGACGGTCCGGTTCCCGTGTTCCGTCAGATAGTCCCGCCGAACCGCCTGTCCGTACGGCGTCTCATCCTTACGCACATCCGCGAGCGCGCGCTGCACGCGGCCCAGGATCCGTTCCCTGCTGCTCACTCGGCACCGTCCTTTCCGCCGTGCGTGCGCTGCCACCAGTCGCGGAACGGCTCCGCGGGCACGGTCGGCAGCTCCCGGGTACCGCTCCACGCCTTGCCCGGGCCGGGCAGCGTCCGGGGATGGAAGCGGCGGGTGCGGGAGGCCAGCCGCTGGCCTGCGCGCAGGGCGCCCGGGTGGGCGAACGTCCAGCGTGCCGCCCGCATGGCGGCCCGCTCGGCGGCATGCCCCTTCGCTGGCCGCAGCACCACCTTGTTGCCCTCACGGGTCACCGGCCCGCCCTCCACGACCCGCTCCCGCAGATGCACGAGCACCTCGGGGATGTCGATGGCGACCGGGCACACCTCGTAGCAGGCGCCGCACAGCGACGAGGCATACGGCAGCGAGGCGTCGATCTCGCTTGCGGTGCCCCGGAGTTGGGGGCTGAGGATCGCGCCGATCGGGCCCGGGTAGACCGAGCCGTAGGCGTGGCCGCCGGCCCGCTCGTACACCGGGCAGACATTGAGGCAGGCCGAGCAGCGGATGCAGCGCAGGGCCTGGCGGCCGACCTCGTCGGCGAGGGTGTCGCTGCGGCCGTTGTCGAGCAGCACCAGGTGGAAGACGCGCGGGCCGTCGCCGTCGGTCGTGCCGGTCCAGGTGCTGGTGTACGGGTTCATGCGCTCGGCGGTCGAGGAGCGGGGGAGGGTCTGAAGGAACACCTCCAGGTCCTGCCAGGTGGGCACGATCTTCTCGATGCCGACGACCGAGATCAGCGTCTCGGGGAGGGTGAGGCACATCCGGCCGTTGCCCTCGGACTCGACGACGACGAGGGTGCCGGTGTCGGCGACCATGAAGTTGGCGCCGGAGACGCCGACCTTGGCGCGCAGGAACTTCTCGCGGAGGTGCAGGCGCGCGGCCTCGGCGAGTTCGGCCGGGGTGTCGGTCAGACCCTCCGGTGCGGGGCGGCCCCACTCGCTCATCTCGCGGGCGAAGATCTCCCGGATCTCACCGCGGTTGCGGTGGATCGCGGGCACCAGGATGTGCGAGGGCCGGTCCTTGCCCAACTGCACGATCAGCTCGGCGAGATCGGTCTCGTAGGCGTGGATGCCCTCCGCCTCCAGCGCCTCGTTGAGCCCGATCTCCTGTGTGGCCATCGACTTGACCTTGACGACCTCCGACTCGCCCGTCTCCTGGACGAGTTGAACGACGATCCGGTTGGCCTCCTCCGCGTCGGCGGCCCAGTGGACGACACCGCCGGCGGCCGTGACCGACTCCTCCAACTGGACCAGATAGCGGTCGAGATGACGGAGCGTGTGGTCCTTGATCTGCTTGCCGGCCTCGCGCAGCGCGGCCCAGTCCGACACCTCGGCGACGGCCTTGGCGCGTTTGGCGCGGATCGTGTGGGTGGCGTGCCGCAGATTTCCGCGCAGGGTCTGGTTGTTGACGGCCTCGTGCGCGGCCACGGGGAAGGCGGGCATCCCCACGAACGTCCCGCTCATGCTGTCGGCTCCTCTTCCGTGGCGGCCAGGATCTCGGCGATGTGGACGGGCCGCATGTCGGTGTGGAGCCGGGCCATCGTGCCGCCGATGTGCATCAGGCAGGAGTTGTCCGCGGCGCACAGCACCTCGGCGCCCGTCGACTCGGCGTTGCGTACCTTGTCGGCGCCCATCGCCGCCGAGACGTCGGCGTTCTTCACGGCGAACGTCCCGCCGAAGCCGCAGCACTCGTCTGCACCCGGCAGCTCGACCAACTCCAGCCCCTTGACGGCCTGGAGGAGCCTGAGCGGCCGGTCGCCGAGTCCCAGGCTGCGCAGCCCGTGGCAGGTGGGGTGATAGGTCACCCTGTGCGGATAGCAGGCACCCACATCCGTCACCCCGAGCACGTCCACGAGGAACTCGGTCAGCTCGTACGTCTTCGGCACGACCGGTGCCAGCGTGGCCGCGAGGGCGTCGCCGCGCCCTTCCGCCCGGGCCCGTTCCCCCATCCGGGGATACAGTTCCCGCACCATCGCCCCGCACGACCCGGACGGCGTGACGATCGCCTCGTATTCCCCGAAGACATCGGAGAAATGCCGGGCGAGCGGCTCGGCCTCATGGCGGTAGCCGGTGTTGTAATGCGCCTGTCCGCAACAGGTCTGCGCCATCGGGAAGTCGACCTCGACGCCCAGTCTGGTCAGCAGTTTCACCACGGCGCGCCCGGTGTCCGGATACAGCGTGTCGTTGACGCAAGTCAGGAACAGGGCGACACGCATCGCGGCTCCTTAGTGGTCGATCATCGGATGGATGCAGCGTAGTCGGAGGGCACCGTCTGGGGGAGCCCCCACTTCAACGGGCGGCGAGCCGGGCCTGTGCCGCCCGCCACCGGGCCGTGTCTCCCTGGGGCTCGTACCGGGTCGACGGCTGGGTACGGGCGAGCAGCCCCCGCATCCCGGCCAGGTCACCGACGAGCCCGTGGGCCCGCGCCTGAACGAGCACATTGCCCAGCGCGGCGGCCTCCGTGGGCCCCGCCACCACCGGCAACCCGCAGGCGTCGGCGGTCAGTTGGCACAGCAGCGCGTTGCGCGTACCGCCCCCGACGATGTGCACGACGTCGACCGGATGATCGGCGAGCGCCTGCGCCTCATCGACCGCCCGCCGATGAGCGAGCGCGAGCGAGTCGAGAATGCACCGCGTGATCTCGGCGCGGGACTCCGGCACCGGCTGCCCCGAGCCACGACAGGCGTCCGCGATCCGCTCCGGCATCCGCCCCGGTGCCAGAAACACCGAGTCACCCGCGTCCACCACCGACCGCAGCGCCGGCACCCTGGCCGCCTCGCGCAGCAACTCGCCCAACTCCGGCTCGCCCCAGGCCCGTACACACTCCTGAAGCAGCCACAGCCCCATGATGTTGCGCAGATAACGGACCGTGCCGTCGAGCCCCAGCTCATTGGTGAAGTTGGCGGCCCGACTGGCTTCGCTGAGCACGGGCGCATCGAGCTCCAGCCCGGCCAGGGACCAAGTCCCGGTGCAGATGTAGGCGAACCGCTCCGCCACGGCCGGAACGGCGGCGACGGCGGAGGCCGTGTCGTGGGACCCGACCACCGTCACCGGCACGGGCCCGCTCAGCCCCGTCTCCTCCAACACCTCGGCCCGCAGCACACCCGCCGGATCCCCCGGCTGCCGCAGGGGCGCGAACAGCCCGAGGTCGATACCGAGCCGCGAGGCGATGTCGTACGACCAGTCGCGCGTCCGGGGATCGACGAGTTGGGTCGTGGAGGCGTTGGTCAGCTCGGTGCCCTGCTCCCCGGTGAGCCAGTACGACAGCAGATCGGGGATGAGCAACAGCCGTGCGGCGTTGGCGAGTTGAGTCGAATCACGGGCGGCCGTCAGTTGGTACAGGGTGTTGAAGGGCGCGTACTGCAACCCGGTCGACGCGTACAACTCACCCGCCGGCACGGTCGCCCACACCTTCTCGGCGACCCCCTCCGTGCGGGCGTCCCGATAGTGCACGGGGTTGCCCAGCAGCGCCCCGTCCGCGTCCAGCAGGCCGTAGTCCACGGCCCAGCTGTCGATACCCACGGAATCGATCCGGCCACCGGTGGCCGCTCCCGCCGCCCGGAGTCCGTCGAGGACCCCCGCGTACAGCGCGAGGATGTCCCAGCGCAGCCCTTCCGGAGTCCGGACGGGCCGGTTGGGAAAGCGGTGGGCCTCCGCCAACTCAAGGGAGTCCGGTCCGACACGGCCGACCATGACCCGCCCACTGGACGCGCCGAGATCGACCGCCGCGTACGCCTTCACGTCGGCGCTCACCGAAGGAAGGCTGCCGCAACGCCGGCGTCGACCGGGACGTGCAGCCCGGTGGTGTGCGTCAAGTCCCCACCGGTGAGGGCGAAGACGGCGCCCGCGACATGCTCCGGCAGCACCTCCCGCTTGAGGATGGTGCGTTGGGCGTAGAACTCGCCGAGCTTCTCCTCCTCGATCCCGTAGGTAGCCGCCCGCTGCGCGCCCCAGCCGCCCGCGAAGATGCCCGAGCCACGTACGACACCGTCCGGGTTGATCCCGTTGACCCGGATCCCGTGCTCGCCCAACTCGGCTGCCAGCAGCCGTACTTGGTGGGCCTGGTCGGCCTTGGTGGCGGAGTAGGCGATGTTGTTGGGCCCGGCGAACACGGCGTTCTTGGACGCGATGTAGAGGATGTCGCCGCCGAGCCCCTGCGCGATCATCGCCCGCGCGGCCTCACGCGAGACGAGGAACGATCCACGGGCCATGATGTCGTGCTGAAGATCCCAGTCCCGCGCCGAAGTCTCCAGCAGGGGCTTGGAGATGGAGATCCCCGCGTTGTTGACGACGAGATCGACCCCGCCGAAGGCGAGCAGCGCGGCCTTGAAGGCGTCGGCGATCTGCCCTTCGTCCGTTACATCGACAGTCACGGCGACAGCCTTGTCGGGCCCGCCCAGTTCCTCCGAAACGGCCTGCGCGCTCTCGGAGTTGAGGTCAGCGACGACGACACAGGCCCCCTCGTCGACGAGTCGCCGTGCGATGGCCTTCCCGATCCCACTGCCCGCGCCGGTCACGAGTGCGATGCGCGTGGCGAGCGGCTTGGGCTTCGGCATCCGCCGCAACTTGGCCTCTTCCAGGGCCCAGTACTCGATGCGGAACTTCTCCGACTCCTCGATCGGCGCGTACGACGACACGGCCTCGGCCCCGCGCATCACGTTGATGGCGTTGACGTAGAACTCCCCGGCCACCCGCGCCGTCTGCTTGTCCTTGCCGAACGAGAACATGCCCACACCCGGGATCAGCACGATCGCCGGGTCGGCGCCGCGCATCGCGGGGGAGTCGGGCACGGCATGCCGCTCGTAGTACGCGGCGTACTCCTCGCGATAGACGGCGTGCAGTTCCTTCAGTCGCGCGATCGCCTCGTCCAGCGGAGCGGTGGGCGGCAGATCGAGAACGAGCGGCCTGACCTTGGTCCGCAGAAAGTGGTCGGGGCACGAGGTCCCGAGCGCCGCGAGCCGGGGATGCTCGGCCCGCGCGAGGAAGTCGAGCACGACATCGGAATCGGTGAAGTGCCCCACCTGCGGCCGGTCTTGAGAGGCGACGGCACGAACGTACGGCGCGAGCGCGGCGGCCCGTTCCCGCCGCTCATCGTCGCCGAGCGGACCGTACCCCTCGACGACTGGCCCGAAGGGCTCGGGCCTCCCACGCTCGACGAGGAACGCCTCGGCGGTCCGGATGATGTGCAGCGAATTCCGCTCGCACTCCTCGGAACTCGCCCCCCAGGCGGTGATCCCGTGCCCCCCGAGCACACACCCGACGGCCTGCGGATTGGCCTCCTTGACGGCGGCGATGTCCAGCCCGAGCTGGAACCCGGGCCGCCGCCAGGGCACCCACACGACCGTGTCCCCGAAGCACTCGGCGGTCAGCTTCTCCCCGTCGGCGGCACAGGCGAGCGCGATCCCGGAATCGGGATGCAGATGATCGACATGAGCCGCGTCCACGAGCCCGTGCATGGCGGTGTCGATGGAGGGCGCCGCACCCCCCTTGCCATGCAGGCAGTAGTCGAACGCGGCGACCATCTCGTCCTCGCGATCCACACCCGGGTAGACGTCGACGAGCGCGCGCATCCGGTCCAGGCGCAACACGGCGAGCCCCGCCTCGGTGAGCGTCCCGAGGTCACCCCCGGACCCCTTCACCCACATCAACTCGACATCACCCCCGGTGACGGGGTCAGTGTCCACGCCCTTGGCGGAAGCGTTCCCGCCGGCGTAGTTGGTGTTACGGGGATCAGCGCCAAGCCGATGGGAACGGGCGAGGAGAGAGGCGGCTTCGGGATGCGGTGCCATGAACGTCCAGTCCTTCTGTGAGAGAGGGTGACTGCATTCCTTTAGGGGCGCGGGGAACTGCGCGACCAGCCACAACGGACCCGCACCCGCAAACAACGAATTCTCGGCAGACGCTCAGGCGCCCCAACCCGCCTGCTGCCCCCCAACCCGCTCAGCCACAATCCGCTCCTGCCACCCACTGGCGCGATACGCCGCGATCGGATCAGGACTAAGCCCCTGCTCCTCCCGCAACTCCCGCAGCAACGGCCGCACATCCGTGTTGTACGCGTCCATGACCACGGCGTTCGCGCCCAGCACGTCCCCACTCCGCTGCGCGACACCCAACGCATCCCGATCCACGAGCAACGCCTTGGCCGTGGCTTCCTGCACATTCATCACCGACCGAATGATCGCCGGAATCTTCGCCTCGATGTTGTGGCACTGATCGAGCATGAACGCCACATCAGGAGTGAACCCCCCACCCCGGATCACCTCGTACATGATCCGGAACAACTGGAAGGGATCCGCCGCCCCCACCATCAGATCGTCGTCGGCGTAGAACCGCGAGTTGAAGTCGAACGCCCCGAGCTTCCCCTCCCGCAGCAGCGTCGCCACGATGAACTCGATATTGGTGCCGGGAGCGTGATGCCCGGTGTCGACCACGACCTGCGCCTTGGGCCCGAGCTTCAGGCAGTGGGCGTAGGCCGTCCCCCAGTCGGGAACATCGGTCGCGTAGAACGCCGGCTCGAAGAACTTGTACTCCAGCAGCATCCGCTGCCCGTCCCCGAGCCGCGTGTACACCGCCGCGAGTGCCTCGGCCAGCCGGTCCTGGCGCGCGCTCAGGTCATCCTGCCCGGGATAGTTCGTCCCGTCGGCGAACCACAGCTTCAGGTCGGCGGACCCCGTCGCGTCCATGATGTCGACGCACTCCAGCAGATGGTCGAGCGCCTTGCGCCGCACCGCCGCGTCGGGATGGCAGACGCTGCCCAGCCGGTAGTCGTCGTCCTGGAAGGTGTTGGAGTTGATCGCGCCGAGCTTCAGCCCGTGGTCGTCCGCGAACTTGGCCAGCGCCCCGAAGTCGTCGACCCGGTCCCAGGGAATGTGCAGGGCCACCGTCGGCGCCACGCCCGTGAACTCGTGGACCTTGGCCGCGTCCTCCAGTTTCTCCTGCGGGGTCCGCGGCACACCCTCCTGGGCGAACACCTTGAACCGGGTCCCGGAGTTCCCGTACGCCCACGACGGCGTCTCGACTGCCTGGGTCCTGAGCGCGGCCTTCACCGCGGCGAGATCGGTCACTTGTGGGCTCCTGTGACATGCGACGAAACGATGTGTGTATGAAACGATTCAGAGAGCGAAGTTATGAGCCTCCCGAAGGGGTGTCAAGCCCTACGGCGAAGCCTGTGCTCCGTGACTTCAATGTGACCTTTGGCTATCGAAAGTTTTTCGATGCGGACCCATTGACGTGACAAGGCTGGCGAGCCTAACGTCCCGGCAACCAAGTTGAAACCTTTCACGACGTCGTGGCGGCTCACCGCCGACGTCGTCGAGGAGCCCCTCATGACCCACCCGTCAGACGCGGGTCCGGCCCCGGTGCTCGCGCTCAAGGGCATCTCCAAGTCCTTCGGCGCGGTACGCGCCCTGCGGGACGTGTCCCTCGAACTGTTCCCCGGTGAGGTGCACGCACTCGCCGGTGAGAACGGCGCGGGCAAGTCCACTCTCATCAAGACCCTCGCCGGTGTGCACCGGCCCGACGCCGGCCAGGTGCTGCTCGACGGCGAACCCGTCCTCTTCCACGGCCCCGGTGACGCCCGCGACGCGGGTATCGCCGTGATCTACCAGGAACCGACCCTCTTCCCCGACCTGTCGATCGCCGAGAACATCTTCATGGGCCGCCAGCCGCGCCGCGCGCTCGGCCGGATCGACCACAAGGCCACGCACGCGGCGACCGCCGAGCTGATGAAGCGGCTGGGCGTGGAACTGGACCCCGACCGCCCGGCGCGCGGCCTGTCCATCGCGGATCAGCAGATCGTGGAGATCGCCAAGGCGCTCTCCTTCGACGCCCGGGTCCTCATCATGGACGAGCCGACGGCCGCCCTCACCGGCAGCGAGGTGGCCCGCCTCTTCGGTGTGGTCCGCACCCTGCGCGAACAGGGCGCGGCCGTCCTGTTCATCTCGCACCGCCTGGAGGAGATCTTCCAGATCTGCCGGCGGGTCACCACCCTCCGTGACGGCGCGCTGATCTCCAGCGAACCGCTCGACGGGATGACCGAGGACGATCTCGTCCGCCGCATGGTCGGCCGCGATCTCGACGAGCTGTATCCCAAGCAGGACGTCGAACCGGGTGAAGTCGCCCTGAGCGTCAAGCGGTTGACCCGCGAGGGCGTCTTCACCGACGTTTCTTTCGACGTACGGCGCGGGGAGATCGTCGGTCTCGCCGGGCTCGTCGGCGCCGGCCGTACCGAGGTGGCGCGAGCCGTCTTCGGCATCGACCGGTGGGACGCCGGCGGCGTCGAGGTCGACGGCAAGGCGCTGACGAACGGCGCTCCTTCCACCGCGATGGCCGCGGGCCTCGCCCTGGTCCCCGAGGACCGGCGCGCCCAGGGCCTGGTGATGGACATGTCGATCGAGCGCAACATCGGACTGACCGGCCTGCGTACGACCGTGAAGGCGGGCCTCGTCGATCGCGGCGCCGAGCGCAGCCGTTCGCTCGACTGGGCGGTGAAGCTGCACGTCAAGTACGCGCGGATCGCCGACACCGTCAACACGCTCTCCGGCGGCAACCAGCAGAAGGTCGTCCTCGCCAAGTGGCTCGCCACCGGGCCCAAGGTGCTGATCGTCGACGAGCCGACCCGTGGCATCGATGTCGGGACCAAGGCCGAAGTGCACCGGTTGCTCAGCGAGTTGGCGGCCGACGGGGTCGCCGTCCTGATGATCTCCTCCGATCTGCCCGAGATCCTCGGCATGGCCGACCGCGTGCTGGTGATGCACGAGGGCCGGCTCACCGCAGAGATCCCCCGTTCCGAAGCCACCGAGGAATCCGTGATGGCCGCAGCCACCGGGAGGGCCGCCGCATGAGCCCGGCCTTCATGACGATCGAGTCCTTCGGGAGGGCCGCCCTATGACGGTCACCGCGCCCAATCCCGCGCCCGCCGCCGAGGCCCCCGAGTCGAGCGGCACCCGGCTGGTCGACCGGGTCTTCAAGATGCGCGAACTCGCCATCCTGGTCGTCTTCCTGGTGATGATCGGCATCACCCAGGCGGGCAACAGCGAGTTCCTGTCCGAGCAGGGCATCAAGGACCTGCTGCTCAACGCGACCATCCTGGTCCTGGTCGCCACCGGCCAGTCGCTGGTCGTCATCACCCGCAACGTCGACCTGTCGGTCGGCTCCACCCTCGGCATCACCGCCTTCGCCACCGGCGACTACCTCCACAGCGGCGGCAACGCTGTCGTCGCGATCCTGCTGGCAGTGCTCCTCGGTGTCGGACTGGGCCTGGTCAACGGGCTGTTGGTGAGTCTCGGGCAGGTACCCGCCCTCGTCGTCACGCTCGGCACGCTCTACATCATCCGGGGCGTCGACTCCATCTGGGTCGGCTCCCGGCAGATCACGGCCGCCGATCTCCCGGGCGGATTCGTGGACTTCGGCTCCGGCGGACTGTCGGCGGTGCCCTGGCTGGCGCTGATCGCACTCGCCGTACTCATCGCCACCGCCTACTACCTCAAACACTTCGGCAGCGGACGGGAGTTGTACGCCCTCGGCTCCAACCCCGAGGCCGCGCGGCTCGCCGGCATCCCCGTCCGCAAGCGGATCCTCGCCGCGTACACCTTCTGCGGCGGCCTGGCCGGACTCGCCGGCGCGATGTACCTCGCCCGCTTCGGCAACGTCGACTCCGGCACCGGCACCGGCTACGAACTCACCGTGGTCAGCGCGGTGGTTGTCGGTGGAGTGGTCTTCACCGGCGGCTCCGGCAGCGTCTACGGCGCGGCCCTCGGCGCCCTCCTGCTGACCTCGATCAACAGTGTGCTGCCCGCCCTCGGCGTCAGCTCCGTCTGGGTGCTCGCCATCAACGGCATCCTGCTCATCCTCGCCATCGCCGTCGACCGGATCGTCGCCCTGCGCGTGGCCACCGCACTGAAGAAGAGGAACGCCCGCCATGCCTGAGTCGTTGACGCGCGCGATCCGCTGGGACACGGTCGTCGGCGCCCTCCTCGTCGTCCTGCTGCTGTTCTCCTTCACCTCCGTCGACGGTTTCGGCAACGCGCTGAACCTGTCGTTCCTGATCGGCAACACCCTGCCCATCGCCCTGATCGCGCTCCCGATGACCCTGCTGGTCGTCGCCGGCGAGATCGATCTGTCGGTCGCCTCGACGGCCGGCCTGTCGGGCGCGGTGATGGGCAAACTGTGGAACGACGGCATGGCGATCGAGACGATCATCCCGATCTGCCTGCTGCTGGGCCTGGTCTGCGGCCTCGTCAACGGGCTGCTCGTCACCCGGCTCGGACTGCCGTCCCTCGCCGTCACGATCGGCACGCTGGCCGCGTACCGGGGCATCGCGCAGATCGTGCTCGGTTCCGACGCGGTGACCGACTTCCCCACGCAGTACCTGGACTTCGCGGCGGGACGGCTCGGCAACACGTTCCTTCCGCGAGCCTTCCTGCCCTTCCTGGTGCTGCTCGCCATCGCCGTCGTAGCGCTGCACGCCACGCCGTTCGGGCGGTCGTTGTTCGCGATCGGGGCGAACGAGGAGGCGGCGCGGTTCGCCGGTATCCGGGTCAAGCGGCAGAAGCTGATCCTGTTCACGGTGACCGGGTTGATGGCCTCGCTCACCGGGATCTTCTGGGCGCTGCACTACGCCAGCGCTCGCTATGACAACGCGACCGGGCTCGAACTCTCCGTAGTGGCCGCGGTGTTGCTCGGCGGGATCGACTTCGACGGCGGGAAGGGGACGTTGGGCGGGGCGGTCGCGGGTGTCTTTCTGCTCGGGGCGTTGCAGAACGTGATGAGTCTGCTGAATGTCTCCGCGCAGTCGCAGATCGTCGTGACCGGTGTGTTGCTCGTCGTCTCCGTACTCGGCCCGCGGGCCGCACGGCAGATCTCCATCGCAAGGGCGGGGCGTAGAGCCGCCGCGACTCCGACCTCATAACTCCGTTCTCCCGTAAAGGACTTTCACCATGCGCAAAGCATCCCTTCGTCGTGCCTGTGCGGCCGTCGTCGCCGTCACTTCTCTCACCCTCGTCGCCACCGCCTGTGGTGGTACCACCAAGAAGGATGTGAAGGACGAGAACACCGGGTCGGCCGTCACCGGGGGCAAGGCGGACCCGAACGCCGCGCTCAAGAAGGGGCTCACCGTCGGGTTCCTGCCCAAGCAGGTCAACAACCCGTACTTCACCACGTCGGACAAGGGCGGCGAGAAGGCCCTCACCGAACTGGGCGAGAAGTACAAGGAGGTCGGCCCGAGCAGCGCCACCGACACGGCGGGACAGGTGAGTTACGTCAACACGCTCACCCAGCAGCAGGTGAACGCGATCGCCGTCTCCGCGCAGGACCCGGGCGCCCTGTGCACCGCGCTCAAGCAGGCGATGAGCAACAAGATCAAGGTTGTCACCTACGACTCCGACACCAACCCCGACTGCCGCAACGCCTTCGTCTCGCAGGCCAGCGCCGAGGACCTCGGCCGCACCCAGGTCCAGCTGCTCGCCCAGCAGATCGGCTACAAGGGCGAGATCGCGATCCTGTCGGCCGCGCAGACCGCGACGAACCAGAACACCTGGATCGGTTTCATGAAGGACGAGCTGAAGGACCCCAAGTACAAGAACATCAAGCTGGTTAAGGTCGCCTACGGCAACGACGACGCCCAGCAGTCCTTCCAGCAGACCCAGGGCCTCCTCCAGCAGTACCCGGACCTGAAGGGGATCATCTCCCCGACCACCGTCGGCATCAAGGCCGCCGCCCAGTACCTGTCCAGCTCCAAGTACAAGGGCAAGGTCAAGCTCACCGGTCTCGGCACCCCCAACGACATGCGCAAGTACGTCAAGAACGGCACTGTCGACGGCTTCGAGCTGTGGGACCCGGCGAAGCTCGGCGCCCTCGCCGCGCAGACGGCGGTCGCGCTGGTGTCCGGGCAGATCACCGGCAAGGAGGGCGAGACCTTCAAGGCCGGCGGCACCTCGTACACCATCGGCAAGGACGGCGTGATCAGCCTCGGCAAGCCGACCGTCTTCGACGCGAAGAACATCGACCAGTTCAACTTCTAGTCCCCGAAGTTCCTTTCGTCCAAGGGGTGTTGATGCAGCGCGTGTGCTTCCTGCTGAAGGTCCGGGCGGACCGCCTCGACGAGTACCGCGAGCGGCATGCCGCCGTGTGGCCCGAGATGCTCGACGCACTCTCGGCCACCGGCTGGCACAACTACTCGCTCTTCCTGCGCGAAGACGGCCTGCTGGTCGGCTACTTGGAGACCGAGGACTTCGCCGCCGCCCAGGCCGGCATGGAGGCCACCGACATCAACTCCCGCTGGCAGGCGGAGATGGCGCCGTTCTTCGAGTCCCTGGACGGCGCCCGTCCCGACGAAGCGATGAAGCCCCTCACCGAGGTCTTCCACCTCGCGTGATCCCCCCCACAGGAGCCGCTCACATGAGAAGACGTGCCGTGCTCGCCACCGCCATACTCGCTGCCGTGGCAACGCCGGGAATCGCACGGGCGGCCGACCCCGGCCCGTCCGTCACCAAGAAGAGCACCACCCAACTGGACGCCCAGGCTGTCTACTTCGTCTCCTACGACGGCCTGGTCAACAACAACTCGTTCCAGAAGAACGGCCTGTTGACCTACAAGGGCTACCAGTACGCGGCCTGGTACACGTCCACCAAGTACGCCGTCGTCGCCCGGCGACTCCTCGGCGCCACCACCTGGTCGACCATCACCCTCTCCCATCAGCTCAAGAGCGACGACTCCCACAACGTCATCTCCATGGGCGTGTCCAAGGTCGACGGCCGGCTCCACCTCAACATGGACTCCCACAGCGACGGCTTCTTCTACGTCAAGTCCGTCGCCGGTCTTCTCGACAATCCGGCGTCCACCGCCTGGAGTTCGGCCGTCCTCGGCGCCGTACAGACCTCACTGGACGGTGTGGCACTCACCTCGCAGTTCACGTACCCGCAGTTCATCGCCACTCCCGAGGGCAGGCTCCAGCTCAGCTACCGCGTCGGGATCTCCGGCAACGGCCGCAACGCCCTCGCGGAGTACGACGGTTCGGCCTGGACCGCGCTGGGGGAGTGGAGCAGTTCCACGGGCACGTACACCAGCACGCACGGCTCCAGCACCGCCCGCAACATGTACCTCCACGGCATCGACTACGACGTCAACGGCCGACTGCACTCCTTCTTCACCTGGCGCGAGCAGTCCGCCGCCGTGATGTGCAACAGCGGCGGCATCACCAACCACGACACCGGTTACGTCTACTCGACCGACCGGGGCCGCAGTTGGCGCAACGACGCCGGAACTGTCGTAGGAACAACGGGTAGTTCGGACACCGTCGCTGTCACGGACGGCGGGTTGGTCGTCGACTCCCTCAACCCCGACCACTCCCTGATGAACCAGGAGAGCCAGTCCACCGACTCCACCGGCCTCCCGCACGCGATCATCAGCTACGTCCCCGGCCGCTTCGGCCAGTGCACCACCAACTACGTCACCGACCGCACCGCCAACGGCCGCGCCTTCCACGTCCGCAAGAACTCCGCCGGGACCTGGCAGAAGACCGAGATCCCGATCGCCCTGAACTCCAGCCAGCGCACCAAGCTGGTCCTCGACAAGTACGACAACGCCTACGCGGTCCTGCCCTACGGCCGTATCGCCGGCGCCTCGAAGGCGTCCGGGTACTCCGACTGGGCGCTGCTGTACGACGCGAGCGACCTGAACGCGTTCGGCGAGGTGGTCGTCGACGAGCTGCGGGTGAAGGCCGACAACGTGCTGTCGGTCATGTACCAGGAGAAGTCGAGCGGTACGACCCCCTCGGCACTCCACGTCGTCGACTTCGCCCTGCCCGCGTGAGTGGGGCCGCCGCCGGAGTCGGCAAAGGTCATGACGGTAATGTGAAGGCCTTCCCGCCGCCCCACGTCACCCTGGAGGTCTCCGCCTGATGGCCCAGCCGGTGGGTATCAAGGACGTCGCCCGCGCCGCCGGAGTCTCCGTCGGCACGGTCTCGAACGTCATCAACCGCCCGGACACCGTCGCCACGGAGACCCGGGCCCGGGTGCTGTCCGCGATCGACCGCCTCGGCTATGTCCGCAGCGAGTCCGCACGCCAGCTGCGCGCGGGACGCAGCCGGATCATGGGGCTGCTCGTCCTCGACATGGGCAACCCGTTCTTCGTGGACGTGGCCCGCGGCGCCGAGCGGGCCGCCCGCGAGTCCGGGCTCGGCGTGATGGTCTGCAACAGCGCGCAGAGCCCCGGCGAGGAGGCCGAGTACCTGTCGCTCTTCGCCGAACAGCGGGTGCGGGGCGTGCTGTTGACCCCGGCCGACGCGACCGGACGCAACATCGAGTCGTTCCGCAGGCACGGCATCCCCTTCGTGCTGGTCGACCGGGTCGCCGAGGGCACCACCGAGTGCTCGGTCTCCGTCGACGACGTCGCCGGCGGCGCGCTCGCCGTGCGGCATCTGATCGACGCGGGGCACCGCTCCATCGCGTACGTCAGCGGTCCGCCCGGTTTCAACCAGGTGCGGGACCGCCGTACGGGTGCGAAGAACGCGCTCGCGGAGGCCGGTCTCGACCCCGGCACGCTGCGCGAGCTGCCCACCGACCGGCTCGACGTGGCCGCCGGGAGGGACGCCGGCGCCCGCCTGCTCGGCCTCGCCGACCGGCCCACCGCCGTCTTCTGCGCCAACGACCTGCTCGCCCTCGGCGTGCTCCAGGCCATGTTCGCCGCCGGGGTCGGTGTCCCGGACGACCTCGCGATCGTCGGCTACGACGACATCGAGTTCGCTGCCGCGGCCGCCGTACCGCTCACCTCGGTCCGGCAGCCCGCCGTCACCATGGGCGCCCTGGCCGCCGAGCTGCTCCTGGAGGAGACCGAGGCGGAGGCGGACCCGACGGCCCGCCCGCACGAGCACCGGCGGGTCGTGCTCCAGCCGGAACTGGTGGTGCGCCGCTCCAGCCTCGCCGCCCGCTGATCGGTCGGTCAGTAGGATTTCATGATCCAGGGGGTCGGATATCGGACGCACATGTGCTGGACTGTGACGCGGCCCGTCATTCGTCCGTACCAGGAGTCGCGTTGTCCGTCAGCTACCGCCAGCCCGGCGTCGTCCTCACCGACCGCCGCTTCACCGTGCCCCTCGACCACGAGGACCCCGCGGGCGAGACCATCGAGCTCTACGCCCGTGAGGTCGTCGCGAGCGACAAGGCCGGCCGGGAGGACCTGCCGTGGCTGCTCTACCTCCAGGGCGGACCCGGATTCGGGGCGAATCGTTTCGTCGGCCGACAGGCCTGGCTCGACCGCGCGCTCGACGAGTACCGCGTGCTCCTCCTCGACCAGCGGGGCACCGGCCACTCCACCCCGCTCAACCGCCAGACCCTCCCGCTGCGCGGCGGCCCCGCCGAGCAGGCCGAGCACCTCACGCACTTCCGCGCCGACTCGATCGTCCGGGACTGCGAGACCATCCGCCCGGCTCTCACCGGCGGCGCCCCCTGGACCGTCCTCGGCCAGAGCTTCGGCGGCTTCTGCACGGTGAACTACCTCTCCACCGCCCCCGAAGGCCTGCGCACCGCCCTCCTCACCGGCGGCCTGCCGTCCCTCGACGCCCACGCCGACGACGTCTACCGCGCCGCCTACCCGCGGATCGAGCGCAAGGTCGTCGCCCACTACGACCGCTACCCGCAGGACGTCGAGCGCGCCCGCCGCATCGCCGAGTACCTGCTGCGCCACGAGCCGGTCCTCCCGAACGGCTACCGCCTCACCGCCGAGGCCTTCCAGTCCCTCGGTATCGTGCTCGGCGGCAGCGAGGGCAGCCACCGCCTGCACTTCCTCCTGGAGAACGCCTTCGTCCGCACCCCGCAGGGCTTCGAGCTCTCCGACGCCTTCCAGGAAGAGGTCCAGAACTCGCTGTCGTACGCCGGGCACCCCCTCTACGCCCTCGTCCACGAGGCGTGCTACGCCCAGGACGACCGCCCCACCGCCTGGTCGGCGGAGCGCGTCCGCGGCGAGTTCCCGCAGTTCGACGCGGCCAAGACCCTCGCGGGCGACGGCCCCCTCCTCTTCACCGGCGAGACGATCCACCCCTGGATGTTCGACTCCGACCCCGCGCTGCGCCCGCTGCGCGAGACCGCCGAACTCCTCGCAGCCCGCACCGACTGGCAGCCGCTCTACGACCCGGCGCGTCTCGCCGCCAACGAGGTCCCGGTCGCCGCGGCCGTCTACCACGACGACATGTACGTCGACGCGACCCACTCCCTCCGGACGGCCCGCGCCATCCGGGGCCTGCGCACCTGGGTGACCGACGAGTTCGAGCACGACGGCGCACGGGCCGGCGGCACCCGTGTCCTGGACCGGCTGCTGGCCCTCACGCGCGACGAGGTCTGAGCCCGGGGTCGGGAGGCGGCCCGGCGACGAGATGTGACTCGGTAATTTCCGACATAAGGTTCATTTCGATGAATACCAAGTCACTCCGCCGGGCCCGCCCGGCCGCCCTGGTCCTCGCCGTCGTCGCGGCGAGCACGGTCGCGCTGGTCTCCTGCGGCGACGACAACAACAGCTCCGGCAGCAGCTCGCAGGCCCCCACCCCCGACAAGGCCTCCTTCTCGGGCATGACACCGTCGGCCCTGAAGTCGGCCGCCTCCTCGGCGATCGCGTCGGCCCAGGCCCGGGCCTCCGCGGCGGCGTCCTCCGCCTCGGCCGCCGCGTCCTCCTTCGAGGCCTCCGTGTCGGCCGAGGTCGCCCGCGCGGCCAAGGACGCCCAGAACGAACTCAAGAACGTCACGGGCCAGGGCAACGCGATGTCGGAGGTCGCCCTGACCGGCAAACCGCGCGCCCAGACCGGCGGGCTCCTCGCCGCCCTCGTCACCATCACCAACAAGACCGACAAGAAGGCGAACTACGCCGTCCAGGTCGACTTCCTAGACTCCTCGGGGAAGGTGGTGGAGACGCGCTACGTCGGCGCCGAGAACCTCGCACCCGGCGCGAAGGCCCAGCCGGTCGCCATCAGCACGAAGCCGCCGGAGCCGGTGCTGACCCCCAAGTTGGCGAAGGCGCAACGCTATTGAGCGCGTTCGTCGGCAACGGGCTCTTCAGTGTTCGGAGTTGAGTGTGTCCACCGCTCCGCCCGCATCCCCGATCGTCGCGTAGTCCACGGCGACGAAGTTCACCGGCCGGCCGCGTTCCCGCTCGCAGCGGTGGACGCGGTCGAGCACGAACCGGCGGGCGTTGACCTCCCCCGCGTCCAGTCGGCTGCCGCCGTCGATGGTGATGAAGTGGTTGAGCAGGAACAGCCGTTTGTCGCTGCCGCCGCGATGCGGTACGCAACTCATCGCGTCCGGCGTACGGAACGCGAACGGCGTCTCCATGCCGTAGTCGTAGAAGTTGCGGTACCAGGACGCCGGACCGTCGGCCTGCTCGGCGAAGACGACCAGTCGGCGCCCGCTGTCGATCAGCTCGCCCAGCGTCGGCCACGGCTTCGCGGGATCGGGGTCGGAGGTGTGGACGAGGTCGCTCAACCCGGCCTGTGCGAAGGCCCGTTGGGTGTCCGCGCCGCTGATCGCGTCCTGCACGATCAGGGTGATCACCTCGGTCGGATGGGCGCGCATCCAGTCACCGATCTCGCGCAGCGCGGGCACCAGGGCGATGGCACCGGCCCGGCACACCGAGTGGCACAGCCACAGCCCCTCGCGCGGCGGGTTGACCTTGTTGACGGCCGCGGCGACGAACTTCCGCTGTTCCGGGGTGAAGTCGGACTCGGCGAGCCGCGCGGTGATCTCGTCCGGGCGCTCCCACCGGTAGGTGTCGATCTGGAGGGCGCGCACCCCGTCGTCCAACTGGGCGGTGATTCCGGGGTCCTGGAGCGGGCCGATGAACCGGTCGACGGTCGTCGACATCGCGTTGTGCGAGGTGAGGTAGGCGACCTCGTCGTAGGACCGGTCGCAGAGATCGGCGCTGCCCTCGCAGGTGCGGGACGCGGTGGGTGTGACGGCGTACGGGATCAGCAGGACGCCGGCGACGGCGGCGCCGCCCGTGGCGAGCGCGAGCCAGCGGAGGCGGGGGAGGGCGGGGACGTGCGGCCGGACCTGGAGGGCCCAGCCCACGCAGGTCAGGAGGGCACCGGCCAGGACGGGGACCAGGGCGGTCGTCAGGGCGGTGGTCGTGAGCCGGTCCAGGGCGGTGCGCTGGACGTCGTCGACCAGCCGGGCCAGGCTCGGCGGCCAGGAACCCGGCGGATCGATCACCCGCCCGCCGCTGACCAGCCGGACGAGGACGGCGACGAGTCCGGCCAGCAGTCCACCGCCCGCGAGTGCCCAGCCCACGGGGAGGAGTCGGCGGCCCGGAGACATCGAGGCGCCGCCGATCCACAGCACCGCCAGCGCGGCGACGAGGAGCGCGGAGGACAGGGCCTCCGTGAGGCCGAGGCCGACCGCCGTGTAGGTGCGGGCGCGGTGGAGCGGGGCCAGGTCGAGGGTGTTCGTGAAGTTCCAGGTGCCGCCACCCACGCTCGCCCGCAGTCGGTCGGCGGCCGCACGGGTGTGGTCCGACACGGCGGCGGGGGCCACGGTGGCGAGCGCGGTCGCCACATCGCCGTCCCGCAGCGCGGCCTCGACCGCCGGGCGCAGGGCGTCCCGGTCTGTGGCGGGCAGCCCGCTCACCAGTGTCCCGGCCGCCTGCTCCGCCTGTGCCTCGGTGAGCGGGAGGGAGGGCAGGCCGTTCGGGATGTGCCCCGCGGTCACGGTTTCCAGGGCGGTGGACAGGTCGGCCGAGAAGCGGTCGAAGTCCGGCTCGGATCGGTTCTGGACCGAGGCGACGAGATCGCCGAAGTAGATCTGCGCGAGGTCGTTGAGGTTGGCGAGCACCGGTCGCAGATCGACCTTGAGGACCAGCGAGTCGCGCTCGCCGCCGAGATAGCCCACCACGGCGTCGATCTGCTGCTCGGTGAGATCACGGACCGTCTCCGGCGGCAGCACCAGCTTGAGATTGGAGGTGACCTGCGCCTCCGGCACCGGCAGCCGGGCCAGCAGCCCCCGGGTGACGGCGGCCGTCCGGGGATCGACCAGCACCTGGCTGTAGAGCCGGTCGTAGGCCCGCTGCTCGTCGAGTGCGGAGCGGTAGAAACCCGGTGAGACCACGGTGGAGCGGGCCGTGGCCGCGAGGGTGAGGACCGTCGTCGCGAGGACGGCCAGGACCAGCGCCGCGACACGCGGCAGTCTGCGGGACGCGCTGCCGACCGGGTCCATGATTCCCCATCGTCGTCCCGCCCCACTTGCCCCGCAAACGGACACGGGACGCCGAAAATGGCATGCCCGTGGCGGGGGTGGACGTGTTGGGTGGGCGGTATGAACGACACGGAACTCCTGGCGGACCGCTTCGAGGAACACCGGGGCCGGCTGCGCGCGGTGGCCTACCGCATGCTCGGCTCGCTGCCGGAGGCGGAGGACGCCGTCCAGGAGACCTGGCTGAAGCTGAGCCGCACCGACGCGGACGGCATCAGGAATCTCGGCGGCTGGCTCACCACGGTCGTCGGCCGGGTCTGCCTCGACCTGCTGCGCGCCCGCACCGCGCGCCGCGAGGACCCCATCGACGAGACCTTCGTCCCGGACCCGCTGCTCAGACCCCTGACGGACCTGGACCCCGAGGAGGAGGTGCTCCAGGCCGACTCGGTGGGCCTCGCCCTCCTCGTCGTCCTGGAGACCCTGGAGCCCGCCGAACGGCTCGCGTTCGTCCTGCACGACCTGTTCGCGGTGCCCTTCGACGACATCGCCCCGATCGTGGAACGCAGCTCCGCCGCGACCCGCCAGCTGGCCAGCAGGGCCCGCCGCCGGGTCCAGGGCGCGAGCCCGTCGACCGACCCGGACCTCGGCCGGCAGCGCGAGATCGTCGAGGCGTTCCTCGCCGCCGCGCGCGAGGGCGACTTCGACGCCCTGGTCGCACTGCTGCACCCGGACGTGGCACTGCGCGCCGACTCCGGTGCCCTGGTGCGGGGCGCGGCGGCCTCCAAGGCGCTGCGCGGAGCACGCGCGATCGCCGAACAGGCCCTGATGTTCGCCCCGTTCGCCCGCCTCGCCCAACTCGCCCTGGTCAACGGCTCGGTGGGCGTCGTCAATGCCCCCGAAGGGCAGATCGTCTCCGTCATGGGCGTCACGATCGCCGACGGCCGGATCACTGGGATGTACATCCTGTCCGACCCCGACCGGCTCGCCCGCCTCGACGTGAACGGGTCAGTACGCTGAACGCCATGGAAGATCACATAGCGGACCGGGCCGAGCTGCGCGGCGACTGCGAGCGGTGTTTCGGGCTGTGCTGTGTCGCGCTGCCCTTCGCCGCCGCCACGGACTTCGCGATCGACAAGGCCGCGGGGACACCGTGCCCGAACCTCCGGGATGATCACCGCTGCGGAATCCACGCGAAGCTCCGGCAGACGGGCTTCACCGGCTGCACGGTCTACGACTGCTTCGGCGCCGGCCAGAAGGTCTCGCAGGTCACCTTCGGCGGACGGGACTGGCGCACGGTCCCGCAGGCGGAGTCCCGTCGGATGTTCGACGTCTTCCCCGTCGTACGGCAGCTGCACGAACTGCTGTGGTACCTGACCGAGGCGCTCACCCTGCCGGCCGCGGCGCCCGTCCACCCCGCGTTGCGCGAGGCGCTGCGGGCGACCGACGCGCTCACGCGAGGCACGCCCGAGGAGCTGGGCGCGCTCGATGTGGGCGAGCACCGGCAGGAGGTCAATGTGCTGCTGCTGAGGACCAGCGAGCTGATGCGGGCCGGGGCGAAGGGCAAGAAGAAGGACCGGCGCGGTGCCGATCTCATGGGGGCCCGGCTCAAGGGCGCCGATCTGAGCCGGGCCAATCTGCGCGGTGCCTACCTCATCGCCGCCGATCTCACCGGGGCCGACCTGCGCGGCGCGGATCTGATCGGCGCCGATCTGCGGGACGCCGATCTCACGGACGCCGATCTGACCGGCGCGTTCTTCCTCACCCAGCCCCAGGTCAACGCGGCCCGGGGGAGTGCGGGCACCAGGCTGCCGGGGTCAGTCGTCCGCCCGGTGCACTGGGCAGCGGGCGTCTGAGGGGGCCTCGTCCGGGACCGCGACCGGCGCGTTCGCCGTCCCCGACGGGCTGCGCCGGTCGAGGTGGAGCCGTAGACCCTCCGGCATCAGCGTCAGGCGCTCGGCCACGCGCAGTCGGTAGGCGGGGTCGGGGCGCAGTTCGTAGCGGCGCAGCAGCAGGCCCAGGACGAGCGTCGCCTCGTGCAGCGCGAACTGGCGCCCGATGCACGCCCGCGCCCCCGTCCCGAACGGCTTGAAGGTGTGCGGGACGCGGGAGCGGACGGCCTTGGCGTCGAAGCGGTCCGGGTCGAACTCCTCGGCGTCGGCGCCCCACACCTCGGGGTCGCGGTGCAGCATCGGCGTGAGGATCAGTGCCCAGGCGCCCCGCCGCACCGGGTGGATTCCGGCGACCTCGGTGTCGCGGGTGGCCTCGCGGGCGTAGGCGGGCGCCGTCGGCCACAGCCGCAGCGACTCGTCGAGCACCCGGCGGACGTAGCGCAGCTTGGCGATCTGCTCGTAGCCCGGCACCTCGGCGTCGCCCCAGACCTGGTCGATCTCGGCGCGGGCGCGGGCCGCGATGTCCGGGTGGCGGGCGAGGTAGTGCAGCGCGAAGGACAGGGAACCCGAGGTCGTCTCGTGACCGGCGACCAGGAAGGTGATGACCTGGCGGCGGACGTTCTCGGCGGAGAGCCGCTCGCCGGTCTCCGGGTGGGTCGTCTCCAGCATCCGGTCGAGCAGGTCGCCGTCACCACCACTCGTCGTACGGCGGGTGCGCACCATGGCGTCGACCGTCCGGTTGAGGTAGGCGATGTCGGCCTCGTTGCGCCGGGTCGCGGTGCGCAGCAGGAGCGGGGCCAGCGGTGCGGGTACGGAGTTGAGGCGCTGCGCGTAGCTGAGGGTGCCCACCATCGAGGTGACGAAGGGGTGCGCGCGGTCGCGCTCGAAGGAGCCGAAGTCATGGCCGAAGCCGGTGCGCGCGATCGTCTCCAGGGTCAGCTTGGTCATGTCGCCGGGCACGTCGACCGAGCGTCCGGCGGCCAGTTCGCGGTCCCAGTGGTCCGTCAGGCGCTCGGCCACGGCGAGCATCATCGGGTGGTAGCCGGCCATCGCCTCGCGGCTGAAGCCGGGGGCCAGGACGTCGTGCGCCAGCTGCCAGTTGGGCTCGTGGTTGTACGCCGTGAACAGCCCGTCCCCGGCGACCGGCCGCAGATTGGCGATGCCGAGGCCGACGTGTTTGGCGAACCGCGTCTCGTCCGCCATGTCGGCCACCAGGTCGGCGCCCCACACGAACACGAACTCCTTGCCGAAGGCCTTCCGGCGGAAGATCGGGCCGAGTTGGCGGGCGTAGCGCAGCGAGTCCTGGACGGGGGTGCGGCGGTCGGCGCCGATGATGTCGCCGAGGAACGGGATCCGGCGCGGGGGATGCGGGATGCGGTCGAGCTGGGGCCAGCCCTGCTCGGCGCCCCGGAATCCCTTCGGCAGCGCGGTCGGCGTCACCGTCGTCGTCTCCGCCATGACGCGATCTCCCTTGATCCACTCGCGGGTCGAGCCTGTTGTACGTGGGTTCAATAGCGGGTTTCAGTGTGATCCCGCTGTTGAACCGGCGTCAAGTAAAGTGCGGGAATGGCCGCCAACCAGGGAGAGCGCACACGCCGCCGGCTCAGCACCGGCGAGCGTCGGGAGCAACTCCTCACGGTGGGCGCGCGGTTGTTCTCGGAGAGCCCCTACGACGAGGTGTGGATCGAGCAGGTCGCCGAGATCGCCGGGGTCTCCCGAGGTCTGCTCTACCACTACTTCCCGACCAAGCGGGACTTCTTCGCGGCCGTCGTCGAGCGCGAGAGCGAGCGGATGCTGCGGATGACGGCGGCCGTACCGGGCGTACCGGCCCGCGAACAGCTCGCCGCCGCCCTCGACACCTATCTGGAGTACGTGCACGCCCACGCGCACGGCTACCGCGCCTTCCACCGCGCCGACGCGGCCGGGGACCAGACCGTACGACGCGTCTATCAGCGGGCGTTGGCGGCGCAGGAGCGGCAGATCCTGGCCGCGCTCGCCGCCGATCCCGAGTTCGGTCCTGCCGTGGAGGAGCGGCCCGACACGAAACTCGCGGTGCGCGGGTGGCTGGCCTTCACCACCGCGGTCTGTCTGGAGTGGCTGCGGGGACCGGAGTTGAGCCGCGAGCAGGTGCGCGATCTGTGCGCTCGGGCTCTGTTGGGCGTCCTCTCGCCCTGAAGTGCTGTCCTGGAATTTACATGGCGTGGTTGGCGTGCGCCCCGATCTTCGGTAAGTTAGGCAAGGCTTACCTAAGGAGGTTCAGGGATGGGTGACAGCCAGACGTGGACGGCCGTGCCTGCCGCGGCCGAGCGGGCCCGCTCGGTGCTCGCCGCCGCATGGTCCTGCGCGGTGACCGCGGAGGGCGGTCGCGAGGAGTTCGTCGGCGCGCACAGCGTGGACGACGACGGCCGGGTACTTCTTCAAGTGCCCGAGGACAGCGCCCTGTTGGCCGCCGCGATCTGCGCGCCGCGCGGTGAGCCGTCCGCGGTCCTGGAGTTCGCGGACGTCGCGCCCGTCCCCGTGCGCAACCGTATCCGGGCCCGGGTGTGGCTCGCCGGCTGGTTCGTCCCCGAGGACGGACAACTGGTGTTCAGTCCCACGCGCGTGGTGCTGCGTCCGGCGACCGGCGCGGTGGTCATCGACCTCGACGAGTTCGCCGCCGCCGAACCCGACCCGCTGGCCCTCGCCGAGGCCCAGCTGCTGACCCACCTCGCCGACTGCCACTCCGACGCGGTCGAGCGGCTCACCCGCCTCGTCGAGCCCGACAGCCTGCACGGCGCGGTCCGCGTCCAGCCCCTCGCCGTCGACCGGCACGGACTGACCCTGCGCATCGAGCGCGCCCGCGCCCACGGCGACGTACGACTGCCGTTTCACGCGCCCGCCGACACGGTCGCCCATCTCACCGAACGGATGCATGTGCTGCTCACCCAGGCCAGCGCCGCGTCCTGCCCGCGTCCGCTACAGCGGCAGCGCACAGACGGCGACCGGTGACGCGAACGGCGCGCCCGCGAGCCGCAGTTGACCGGTCGCGGCGTCCACGAGGAACACACTCACCGTGCTCGACCTCTGGTTCGCCGTGAACAGCAGTCTCCCGTCCGGCGAGAAGGCGATCTGCCGGGGGAAGTCACCGCTGACCGGCACGGTGCCGAGCAGCCTGAGCCGGGCCCCGTCCGCCTCGACGGCGTACCGCGCCAGGGTGTTGTCGCCCCGGTTGGCGAGATAGGCGTACGAACCGTTCGACGTCACCAGGATCTGCGCCGGGTAGTTGGTCGTGCTGCCGGTGCTCCCGCTGGACTGCGGGTCGCCGATCGACAGGGCGCCCGTGGCCGCGTCGTAGGTGCACACGGCGATGGTGTCGTCGACCTCGTTGGCCAGGTAGGCGTACTTGCCGCCGGGGTGGAACGTGAGGTGGCGCGGGCCCGCGCCCGCGCGGGTGTGCGCCTGGGAGACCTCGGTGAGCGTGCCCTTCGTGGTGTCCAGGCGGTAGGTGTAGACCGTGTCGGTGCCCAGGTCGACGGCGAGGACATGGCCGCCGTCGGGACTGGTCACGAACTGATGCGCGTGCGGGCCGTCCTGGCCCGGACCCGGCTGCGGACTGGAGTGCTTGACCAGAGCGGTGCGTTCGCCGAGCGCGCCCGAGGTACCGATCGGGTGCACGGCCACGCTGCCGGACGTGTAGTTGGCGCTGAGCAGCCAGCGCCCGCTCGGATGCACCGACAGATGGCAGGGGCCCGCGCCGCCGGTGCTCCGCGCGCCGAGCACCTTGCGGTCCGCCAGGCGTACGGCGGTGACGGCACCGGCCGTCTGCTCGTCGACCGCGTACAGCGTGCGGCCGTCGGGGTGCGCGGCGAGGTACGACGGGTCGGCGACTCCGGTGAGCGTTCCGGCGCCGGTGATCTTGCCGGTCGCCGGGTCGTAGGTGGCCAGGCCGATGCCCGTGCCGCCGTCGTCGACCGAGGTGTAGGTGCCGACGTAGAGGGGGCGGGGGCCGGCGGCCTTGCCGGTTCGGTGGGTGCTGGGGGCGGGCGCCGGTGCCGGGGGCGCGACAGGAGTGGATTCGGGGTCGGCCGGGGCCGCGGCCGGTGCGGGGACCGCGACCACGGCCGCGGTTCCGCCCAGGGCGCCCAGGAAACGGCGCCGACTCCAGCCGCCCTGTGCCGCGTCCGCACCACTGCTCATGCCCACACCCTCAGGTCGTCGCTCACCTCGGTCGTCACAGCAACCTTGGCGTGGACGGCCCGTCGAGCGCAAGAACGGCAACGCATGTTGCGCAGGGCGCAATGGGTGAGTGGTCTACCAGTCGCCGTCCTCCACCGGCTTGCCCTTGGCGTCCTTCAGGGGCTGCACCTGGCCGGGCGTGGGCTGCTGCCAGGGTTCGTGGTCGTCGCCGAGCCAGTCGCCGACCGGTTTGACGGCGCCCAGGGTGTCGGTGGGGGCGAGGTCCTCCGCGTCGTGGTCGTAGTAGTCGAACCAGGGGAGCCCCGCCTGGGTGTACGCGGCGCGGTCCACCGGTGACGGCGGCGGCTCCTCGCCGGTGATGCGGCGCCACTCCGGAGGCGTCACGAGGTGCACGAAGACCCGCCCGGCCGGCTCCTTCGCCCACGCCGTCGGCGAGCGGTCGTCCTCGTAGACCTCCTGGCGCATCGAACCGCCGACACCGAGACCCATCCGGGGAGAGGCCCCCGGAGCGCTGCGCATGGGAGCGGCGGGTGCGGCCATCGGCATGGGAGGCGCGCCGTAACCCCCGACCGGCATGGTGATCGCGCGCGCCCGCTCCGAGCGGCGGCGCTCGTCCTCGCGCCACTTGGTCAACTCCCGCTCGGTGAGCGGGAAGGACTGCAACTGGACGCCGCCCCACACCTCCTCGCCCGTGACCTGCCCCTCGACGGTCGCGCCCAGGCCGAGTGGGACCGCCACGAACTGGCGGACCGTGCCCTTGCCGGAGTTGATGCCGTCGAGCCAGGGCTGACGCGGAAGCACGACGTAGTTCTGCGGGTCGCGGGACAGCCGGTCGCTCCACGGCTTCCCGGAAACCGCGCACACCTTGCCCACCCCGACCTGGAGGGCGGCGGGCTCGGCCGTGCCCGCGAAGCTCAGCCACATCGCCTCACGCAGATACACCGGCAGCATCACACCGCCCCGCGCCCGCCAGTCCGCAGGCACCGTGTCCGGGAAGTCCGCGACCCGGCGGACCGGGAACTCGCCGAGCCCCGGCGGCAGCGGATGGGTGCCCGTCTCGGGCAGGCGCAGGGTGCGGATGAACCGCACCGCCACGCCACCGGGCAGCCGCAAGGTGTTCCCGTCGATCCGTACGGTGCTGTCGGTCATGCGTCCGCCCCCATCGCCGCGCTGCCGGAGGCTGCCCGCCCCCATGGCTGTGCTGTGTCCGGGGACGGTCCGCCCCCAGGTGACTCCGTCACCTAGAACGTTCGGCGCCCGTGCCCCGGTTCCTGCGCAACCGCTCGGGTACACCCACCCGCTCCCGCAGCCAGATCAGCCACGGCAGGCGGGTGCGCTGCTCACCGGCGCACCGGTCCAGTTCCTCCAGCAGCCGGCGCGAGCGGTGCTCGGTGTCCAGCTCGTCCAGCATGCGGTTGACCTCGGTCAGCATGGCGCCCAGCAACTGCCACTGGGCCGCGTCGCGCTGGACCTCCTCCAGGAGCAGCTGCGCCAGCTTGTCGCGGGTCGCGGCGGCCGTGTGCAGCTCGGCGGTGAGCCGCGACTCCGCGGACTCGGCGCTCACACTCACATCGGTGGTCACCAGCACCGCGAAACTGACCACGGCGTCCCCGATCTCGGCCAGCAACTGCTCTACGGCGGCGCCTGTCGGCGGGGCGAACAGTGGCTCGGGGTCGCGCTGTTTCGCCAGGTCGGTGAAGGTGCGCGCGAGGACACGGAGCACGACCGTGCAGATCTCCAGGGTGTCCAGACCGGTCCGCAGCACGACCCGGTGCAGCAGCCCCTCCCGTACGCGCGGGTTGAGCCGCAGGCTGTCCTCGGCCTGCCGCAGGGCCGCGTCGACCTCGACGATGTCGTGGTCGAGGCGGCGGGCCTCGTGCAGCCGTGCGGTGGCGTGGTCGACGGGGGTGTGGCCCGCGGCCTCCTCGCCCATGCGCCGCATCAGCCGCCGCAGCCGACGGGCCAGGCCCTCGATGGACTCGCCGGCCTCGTCCACCCACACCGGGGGAGCCAGCAGCAGATTGCAGCCGAAGCCCACGACCGCGCCGATCAGGGTCTCCACCACGCGTGCCCAGGCCGTGTTCCCGACCGTGGTGACCCCGAGGACCAGCATCGCGCTGATCGCCACCTCGGGTACGTACTCGTCAACTTTGACCAGCCGCCCGACGACCAGCGAGGCGACGATCAGCAGCGCCAGGCTCCACCAGGTCAGCCCGACCAGCAGACTGAACGCGATGGCGACGAGCACGCCCGCGACCACGGCGTTCACCCGGCGGATGCCGTTGGTGAGGGTGGCGTAGAGCGTGACCTGGACGACGAGGAGCGCGGTCAGGGGAGCGGTCAGCGGCGCGGGCTCCGGGCTCAGACGCAGCGCGACGACATAGGCGATCGTCGCGGCGGTCGCCGACCGCAGCGTCTGGACGATCACCGGGTCCCGGTGCCGTCCCACGAACCGCACCAGTGGCGCGGTCCACTCCCGGACATCTCGCATCCTTGGCCTATTCCCTTCGCGCGGATGCGCCGAACGTACTCATTGAGGACCGTAACTGTCCGCATGGCCTCCTAGATTGTCATCACCGGACAGGACGAAGGGGAGGCCGACGGGCATGACGAACACCCAGGGCATCGAGGTACTGATCCGCTCCCACGACTACCTGCGCGAGGTGATCGCAGCCGTGCCGGAGAGCGCGTGGTCGTCACCCACGCCGTGCAGCGAGTGGACCGTGCGCCAGGTCCTCAACCACGCCCGCATCGACCAGCAGGCCTACGGCCTCGTCCTCACCGGCGACCGGCCCGACTCCGACCCCTTCCACCCCGCGGACGCCCTCGCCGGGGACCCGGTCGCCGAACTCGACAAGGTGCTCCGCGCGGTGGCCGCCGGATACGCCGCACTGCCCGCCGACGCCGACCAGGTGCCGACCCCGCTCGGCCCGATGCCTCTCCCGCTCGCCGCGGCGACGGCCGCCATGGACGCGGCCGTGCACGCCTGGGACATCGCGGTCGCCACCGGCCAGAACCGGCCACTGACGCCGAACCTGGCAGACGGCATCTGGCCGGCCGCGGACCGGCTCGTCGATCAACTCCGCGACGCCTACCGGGTGTTCGCCCCCGCCCGCGAGGTGACGCCCGACTACGACCGCGCCGAGACCCTCCTCGCCTTCCTCGGCCGCGACCCGCACTGGACGCCCGCCGCGTCCTGACCCGACCTCACTTGGTCACGGCCGCCCGGCTCCGCGACCGATAACCCGCGATCTTCGCGAGGTTCCCGCAGCGGTCCATCGAGCACCAACGGCGGCGGCGGGCCTGGGAGTCGTCCAGGAAGAGCAGGGAACACTCAGGGTTCTCGCACTCCTTGACCCGCTCCAGCAGGGGACCGCCCACCAGCAGGACACCGTCCCGGGCCACCGTCGCCAGTGCCGCGCGCGCCGGATGCGCCGACTTCCAGCGCCGCTCGCCCAGTTGGGGCGCGAGATCGGGACGCGCGGCCACCTCGTTGACCCGCTCGACATCGGCCACCGCCGGTTCCCGCCCGGCCATCGCGTCCCGTACGACCCGGTAGAGAGCCTCGCGCAGGGTGCGCGCGTCCGTCAGCTCACGGGTCGTGACGCGCACCGGTTCGGTGTCCGTCGACAGCTCCGCCTCCGTGATCCAGGAGGCCAGGGCGGACGGATCGGGGAGCCGTTCGACGGGGGTGGCGTGCCGTTTGCCCAGCGTCGCCACGAAGTTCAGGCACGGGCGTCCGCCGATGAACGGGAAGACGGGCGGAGTGGTCATGGCGTCGAGCTTACCTCGTGCACACCGGTTCATGTGGTGTGCACGAGGAGTGCCGACATGCCTTGACACCGGTTCGTCCGGTGTCGCATGGTGACACCAGTTCAAACGGTGTCGGCCGGGTTCGGGGGCCGCGACAGGGAGCGGGTAGCGGTATGCGTGCGGTACGGATCGACGAGTTCGGCGGGCCCGAGGTGCTGGCGCCGGTCGAGGTGCCCGACCCCGTCGCGGGTCCGGGGCAGGTGCTGGTGCGGGTCGCCGCGGCGGGCGTGAACCGCGCGGACGCCCTGGTCAGGTCGGGGAACTACCACCGGGCCGGGCGCCCGCCGCTGATCCCGGGAGTGGAAGGGGCCGGTACTGTCGCCGCGTTGGGGGAGGGTGTCACCGAGTTCAAGGTCGGCCAGCGGGTTGTGGCCCTCGACGGTGTGAACTCACCTGGGTTCTATGCGGAGTTGGCGGCCGTGCCGGCCACTCAGGTGGCCGCCCTGCCCGACGGCATCGAGCTGACGCACGCCGCCGCGCTGCCCGTCGCCTGGCTGTCGGCCTGGTACTGCCTGCGGCACCTCGCCCGGGTCACCAAGGAGGACACGGTGCTCGTGAAGGCCGCCGCGAGCGGGGTCGGCAGCGCGGCCGTGCAGATCGCGGCCGAGGCGGGTGCCCGGGTCGTCGCCCTCGCCGGATCGCCCGAAAAGGCCGCCTGGGCAGGGGAGTTCGGCGCTCACGCGACCATCGACACCTCGGCGCACCCGGACGACGCCGAGGTCGACGAGGTGCTGAGGCTCACCGGCGGACGCGGCGCGGACGTCGTCCTCGACACCGTCGGCGGCCGGGCCTTCGGACGCAGCCTGCGCGAGATCGGACATCGCGGCCGGGTCGTCGCCCTCGCCAATGTCGCCCTGGAGCCGAGCACCGTCGACACCCGCGACTTCTACCCGAAGAACGCCTCGGTCCTCGGCTTCCAGCTCACCAACCTCCAGGTCCACGGCGGCTACGACCCCCGCCCCGACCTGCGCGAACTGGCCGAGCGGGTCGCCGCCGGCACCTACCGCGTGCCGATCGAGACCGTCGTACCTCTCGCCGAGGCGCGTGCCGCCCACGAGCGGCTGGAGCAGCGCGACAACCGGGGCAAGATCGTCATCGCGGTGCCCGGGGAGTGACGTCGGACGTTCGGCTCGGGGGCTGAGCTCAGACGTACAGCTTGTCGAGGAAGGCGGTCAGATTGCCCACCGTCCGCTCGATCTGCTGCTCGACAGTGAGGCTCTCCTCGATACGGATGCCCGACTCGGGGATCCTCCTGCCGCGCACATAGAGGGAGCAGGCGAGGTCGGTGCACATGTACAGGCCGACCGAGTTGCCCTCGCGGCCCGCCGGACCCGCCTTGCGCGCGGTCATCAGGGAGACCCCGCCGCCCGGATGGGTCGTCACGCACAGCGAACACATGCTCCGGTGCAGAAAGCCGCGCTGCGCGGACGGGAACCGCAGGGTGACCCCGACCGGCCCGTCCGCCCGCTCGGCGACCAGATAACTGCGGTCCGGCGCCCCCGGATCCCGCCAGCCCAGGAAGTCCAGATCGTCCCAGGGGCGGCTGTCGAGATCGCGGGGGACCGCCAGCCGCTTCGCCTCGCCCTTCGAGCAGTTGACAAATGAGTTGCGGATGTCCTGCTCGGTGAGTGATCTCATGGGGGAGTCTCCTGGGGCGGTGGCCGTATCCAAAACCTAGGGGGTCTAGGTTTTGGTCCAGGGTAGTGAGGCGAGCGATGGGGGAGCCAATGGATTTCGGGGACGTCGGGGCACACCAGGCACGGGCGCTGCGCCATGTCGCGGCCAGGTCGTCGGGTCCGGCCGTCGACCCGCGACTGCGCATCACCCTCAACTTCCACCCCGACCGTACGGCGGCCGGACGCGCGATCCTCGACGCGCTGGCCCAGGACGGCACGTACCACTCGCAGTTCGTGACCGGCACCAGCAACGGCGGCCTCACCGCCCACCCCGGCGGCGACCGCCGGCGCTGGGAGAGCCGGATCTTCGCCGGGGCCTACGACGGTGCCCCCGCCGCCGAGCGGCCGGTCTACGGCGCGCTGAACTTCCGGCGCCAACTGGTCGGCGCCGCCCCGAGGTTCGGCTCCTCGCACCTCCGGCTGACCGGCGACGCCCTCGCCCGCGCCACCTTCTGCTACCCCGACAGCGCGGCCGAGCCGACCGACTTCGGCGTCGCCGCCGGCATGTCCCTGATCGCGCTCGCCGAGGCCGACGAGCAGGACGCCCTCAACGACTACATCGAGGCACAGGTGCACGGCGGAGTCGACCTCGCCCGCGACGCCGAGGCCCTCGTTCTGGACGCGAGCTACCGCGGCACCCCGGTCGAGACCGCCGCCCGCCGACTGCCCTGCCCCGTCGAATGGCATCCCGGATATCGGCTCACCGTGGGTGAGTTGAGGCGGCACGCGGACTATCGAGGGCAGGAGTACGCCGATCTCGGCGCCCGTATCGCGGAGAAGGGCGTGCTCGACCCCCGGATCATCGGCGACGCGGCCCGCACCGGCCGCCATGAACTCCAGGACCTGAAGATGGTCTGGCACACCCTGGCCCGCTTCGGGGCGCCGGCGGGGGCCGGGACGGCGGTGGACGGCCGCGGTCGGCCGGTGGCGTGGAGGGGCTGAACTGCACGCGGGCGACGAGGACTTCAGGCTCCGAGCCGCGCGGTCAGGAACCGTCCGGCCCGGTCCGGCGCGGCGCCGGCCGCGTCGAGGACCACCACGCGCGGTGCCGCCACCCCGGCCTTGGCGGCGCCCCCGCCAGTACTCGATCTCGTCCTCGCCCGCCGTCGACCCCGGCCACGCGGACCTGATGGTCTCCCTGCTGGAGGCCCCGGCCCGCTCGGGCAAGGGCGTGTACCGGGGGACCGGTTCCGGGCGCCTCGCCAGCCTCGCACCGGGCGACACCGTGTACGCCCGCGTGCAGCCGTGCCGCGAAGCCTTCCGCATCCACGGCTCCACCCCGGTCGTGGTGATCGCGGCGGGCACCGGCCTGGCCCCGTTCCGCGGCACCATCGCCGAGCGTACGACCGCCCTCGCCACAGGCGCTCAACTCGTCCCGGCCCTCAGCTACTTCGGCTGCGACGCGCCCGACGCGGACTACCTCCACGCCGACGAACTCCGCGCCGCCGAGCGCGCCGGAGCCGTCTCGCTGCGCCCGGCCTTCAGTGCCGCTCCTGAGGGCGGAGCGACCTTCGTCCAGCACCGGATCGCCGCCGAGGCGGACGAGGTGTGGGCCCTGCTGGAGGCGGGCGCCCGGGTGTTCGTGTGCGGCGACGGAGCCCGCATGGCACCGGGGGTGCGGGAGGCGTTCCGTACTCTGTACCGGGACCGCACGCCCGGCACCGACGAACCGTCGGCCGGGCGGTGGCTCAACGGACTGATGGCGGACGGGCGTTACGTCGAGGACGTGTACGCCGCCGGCTGACCGAAGGGAAGAGGTGGGCGCACGGTGGCGGACTCCTGGGAGCGGGCCCGGAAGATCCTCGGCTCGGCGGGCATCCCGCCGGACCGCCTCGCCCACCTCCGCCCGATGGGCGGCGGCACCTACAACACCGTCGAGGAACTCACCCTCACCGACGGCACCCGCTATGTCCTCAAGACCGCCCCCACGGCCCCCGGCCTCGCCCACGAGCGGCAACTCCTCGTCTCCGAGGCCGAGTTCTACGGCGCCGCCGCCAAGGCCGGGGTGGCGGCACCGCGCGTGGTGGTCCTGGAGGGCGACACCCTGCTCATGACGCTCTGCCCGGGCGAACCCTGGGACGACTCCCTCACGGACGCCGAAGTACCCGTCCTGCGCACGGAGTTGGGGCGACAGCTGGCCCGCCTGCACGAGATCACCGGCCCCGGCTTCGGCTACCCCTCCGGCGCCCTCGGCCCCCTCGCCCCCGCCTGGCGGACCGCGTTCACCACGCTCTACGACGCCGTCCTCGACGACGCCCGCCGCTACCGGGCCTGGCTGCCGCTCCCCGCCGACGACATCGCCCGCACGGCCCGCTCCGCCTACGCCGCGCTGGAGGAGATCACCGTTCCCCGGGCCGTCCACTTCGACCTCTGGCAGGGCAACATCCTGGTCGACCGCACGAGCGGAACGCCCCGGATCGGCGGACTCATCGACGGCGAGCGCATGTTCTGGGGCGACCCTCTCGCCGATTTCGTCTCCCTGGCGCTGCTCGGCGACATCAGGAAGGACGACGCGTTCCTCGCGGGCTACCGGGAAGCGGGCGGCCGGGCCGAGTTCGACCGGTCGGCCGGCCTCCGCTACGCCCTCTACCGCAGCTACCTCTACCTGATCATGCTCGCCGAGGCGGTCCCCAGGGAGTTCGGCGCGGAGGAGAACCGCTGGCGGCGCGAGCGGGTCGGCCCCGAGCTGCTCGCCGCCCTCGGAGAGATCGACGGGACGGCTTCCACCACGTAGTGTGCATTCCAACGCCCCTTAGTTCAGGGCGTGAATTAAGAGGGTGCAGGGTTCGGAGGGAACCACATGGCGGGGCGGAACGGGCGCACGGTACGCGACCTCAGGCGGGCCAACCGCACGGCCGTGCTGCAAAGGCTGTACTTCGACGGACCACTCAGCCGCTTCGAACTGGGCCCGGCGACCGGACTCAGCTCCGGCTCGGTCAGCAATGTCGTCGCGGACCTCGTCGCCGACGGCCTGGTCGAGGAGGCCGGCAGCGTCGACTCCGACGGCGGCCGTCCCCGCACCCTCCTCCAAGTCGCCCCGCACAGCGGCCACATGATCGGCGTCGACGTCGGCGAGACCCGGGTCCGCGTCGAGCTGTTCGACCTCACCCTCACGGAACTCGCCCGCGCCGAACGCCCGTTGGAGCAGCAGCGGTACGAGGTCGAGGTCATCGTCGGCCACATCCGCGACGGCATAGCCGAAGTCCTCGCCGCCGCCGACATCGCACCCGGACAGCTCCTGGGCGTCGGCATCGGAGTGCCCGGCATAGTCGAACACACCCCGGACCACGGCGCCGTCGTGTACGGCCAGACCATCGGCTGGGACGCGGTCCCCCTCGAAGAACTCCTCCGCTCCACCTCCCAACTCCCCGACGCCGTCCCGTACTTCATCGACAACGGCGCCAAGACCCTCGGCCAGGCCGAGATGTGGTTCGGCGGTGGGCGCGGCGCGCGCAACGCGATCGTCGTCCTCTTCGGCTCCGGCGTCGGCGCCTGCCTCGTCACCCCCGAGGTGGAGAACGGCCGGGCCGTGGAGTGGGGTCATCTGACCGTACGGGTCCGCGGTCGCCGCTGCCGTTGCGGGGCCCTCGGCTGTCTGGAGGCGTACGCGGGCGCCGAGTCGCTGCTCGACCGCTGGCGCGAGCAGGGCGGGCGCCCGCCCGAGGGCACGGACGAGGAGACCGCGATGACCGCGCTGCTCGTCGCCGCCTACCCGGCGGAGGGCGCCGAGGCCGACCCCATCGCCCTCGCTGTCCTGGAGGAGACCGCCGAATACCTCGGCGCGGGCCTCTCCGACCTGATCAACCTCTTCCAGCCCGAGCGCATCCTCATCGGCGGCTGGGCCGGACTCCAGCTCGGCTCCCGCTTCCTCCCCGCAGTCCGCCACCACGCCTCGGCCTACGCACTGCGCCACCCCGCCGGACGCGTGACGATCGACCTGGGCCGTCTCGGCCCCGACGCGGTCACCGTCGGTGCCGCGATCCTCCCGCTCGCCGACTTCTTCGCCCGCGGCGGCCGCCGCGCCGAGCCCGAACCGGAGGGCCCACCGCCCGCCTGGCGCACGGCGCTGGAGGAACGCGCACCGCACTGACGCGCACCGCGGCGAGGCATGACTTCGGAGGTAATCGACCCGATCCCGGCCTCCCGGAACCATGAAGGGCGTACCCACTCGCCCCGCCACCGGATTCCGGGAGATTCCCCATGCCGTACTTCGCCAGCCCCGTCGACGCCGCCCGACTGCACTACGTCGACTACGGCCCCGCCGACGGGCCGGTGCTGTTCTTCGTCAACAGCGCCTATGTCGGTACCGAGATGTGGGAGTTCCAGATGCTGCCGCTGGCCGAGGAGGGCTACCGCTGCGTCGGCTTCGACCGGCGCGGGCACGGCAGGTCGCAGGACACGTGGGGCGGCTTCGACCTGGACAGCCTCGCCGACGACCTGCACGGACTTCTCGAACTGCTCGACCTGCGCGAAGCGACGCTGGTCGGCCACTCCATGGGGAGCTTGGAGATCGTGCGCTGCCTGACCCGGTACGGCGCCGGGCGGGTGGCCCGGATCGCCTTCGTCGGCGGCATCGCCCCGGGCGTGGTGCGCACGGCCGACAACCCCGACGGCCTGGACCCCGACCTCGTACGCGGGGCCAACGAGCAGTGCCGGCGCGACCGGGCGGCCTTCTTCGCCGCCGGAGTCGACGCCTTCTTCGCCGTCGACCGACCGGGCAACGACGTCTCCGCCGCCTACCGGCAGTACATCGTCGAACGCGCCCTGACCTCGACCGCCCACTCGACGGCCGCGGTCCAGGCGCTGGTCGCCGCCGTGGACGTCGCCCCCGAGCTGCCGAAACTCGACGCACCGCTGCTCGTCGTCCACGGCACGCACGACACCTCGGCTCCCCTGGACCTGACCGCCCGACGCACGGCCCGACTCGCCCCCGACGCCACGCTGAAGGTCTACGACGACGCAGGCCACGGCCTGTTCGTCACCCACGCCGGTCAACTCAACGCGGATCTGCGCGAGTTCGCGGGATGATCACCGCATGCGCGAGATCATCCTGATGTCAGACGCCCGGGTCGCCGCCGTCCCCGTCGAGGAGTGCGGCGAGCCTCTCGTCGACGTGAGCGGCGTACTGCTGGTCGACGACCGCAAGAACGAGGACTCCGACGGCGCGCAACTCCACTTGCGCCAGGGCGTGTTGGACCGGCTCGCCGAAGCGGAGGCGCTGTTGCCCGATCGATGGACTGCGTCTGCTGTTCGTCGCTAGGTGTCGCCGCCCGAGATCGCCCCGCACACCGCCGGCGCGGCCGTCGACCTGACCCTCGTTGGCGCAGACGGCCGTGAAATCGATCTGGGCACCCCGATGAACGCCAACCCGGAGCAGAGCGACGGGGCCTGCTACACCGACGCCGCCAACATCACCGCCGAAGCCCGGGCCAACCGCGTCGTGCTGGGCCGGGCGCTCGGCGTGGTCGGGCTCGTCAACTACCCCACGGAGTGGTGGCACTGGTCGTACGGGGATCGGTACTGGGCGCTGACGACCGGTGCGCCCGCCGCCCTGTACGGGCCGAAGGAGGCCCCTTGGAAACGGTGTGCTCGGGACTAACCCGCGAAAGCGTTCACACCAGTTAGGTCGGCAGACAGCTTCCAGAGACGTGCCGCCTGCTCCGGGTCGGTCGCCCAGGACTTGACGCCGGAGCGCTCCTCGCCGTCGGGGGCGGGCTCCGCGATGTCGCAGTCCTCCAGGTAGACGCCGCCCATGTCGGCGAGCTGGGGCGAGGTCGCGGCCCAGACCTCGGTGGCCGCGCCCTGCTGCGGGGTCTTGAAGCCCTCGGGGTTCAGCACGTTGCCCTGCTCGTCGATCCAGCCGCGCTCGACCATCTCCGCCTTGGGGAGGTGGCGCTGCAACGGGGTGATGATGCCGCCGGGGTGGAGCGAGAAGGTCCGGACACCGCGGTCGGCGGCGAGCCTGTCGAGGTGGACGGCGAAGAGGACGTTCGCGGTCTTCGCCTGGCCGTACGCCTCCCACTTGTCGTAGCCGTGGGTCCACTGGACGTCGTCCCAGCGCATCCCGGAGAAGTGGTGGGCGCGCGAGGACACCGAGACCACACGGGCGCCGCCCGGTTCGATGGCCGGCCACAGGCGGTTGACGAGGGCGAAGTGGCCGAGGTGGTTGGTCGCGAACTGCGCCTCCCAGCCGGGCCCGACGCGGGTCTCCGGGCAGGCCATGATCCCGGCGTTGTCGATCATGTAGTCGACGGTGCGGCCGGAGGCGAGGAACCGCTCGGCGAAGCCGCGCACGCTCTCCAGGTCGGCGAGGTCCAGCTCGTCCACCTCGACGCCGGGCAGTCCGGCCACGGCCTCGCGGGCGGCGTCGGGGCGGCGCGCGGGGACGACCACCCGGGCGCCCGCCTTGGTGAGCGCCCGGGTGGCCTCCAGGCCGAGACCCGAGTAGCCACCGGTGAGGATCGCGAGCTTTCCGCCGAGGTCGAGGCCCTCCAGGACGTCGTCGGCGGTGCTCTTCGCGTCGAATCCGGAACCGATCTTGTGCTGTGCAGTGGTCATACCTGGAACGCTACGAATTGAAGTGCGCTCGAAGTCAAGCGGAGAAGCCGCGCGGCCCCGGACATGGGGAAGCCCCGACCGCGACGGGGGAATCACGGCCGGGGCGGCCAGGTGGTGGGCACGGAAGGCGGTCGCCTCGCGGCGAAAGGCTCCACAGGGCTTCAGCCGAACGATCTTCCCTGTGGGCGGAGGTTGAGGCCCGGGGACTCTGTTCCCTCCGCACCCACGGTCTGTTCAACGGCGAACTACCGGCGAGTGTTCCTGTGGGGGGCGCCGCACCCGGTGATGTGCATCACTTGCCAGTGGTCCAGTCCAGTAGCTCGTCCGCGGACCAGGTGGTCAGCACCCGTTCGGCGGGCACCCCGCACTCCTCGGCCCGCGCGCAGCCGTTGATCTGCCAGTCGAGCTGACCGGGCGCGTGCGCGTCGGTGTCGACCGAGAACAGCACCCCCGCGTCCACGGCCTTCCGCAGCAGCCGCCTCGGCGGATCGAGCCGCTCCGGACGGCTGTTGATCTCCACGGCCGTGCCCGACTCGGCACATGCGGCGAACACCTCGTCCGCGTCGAACGCCGACTCCGGCCGCGCGGCACCCCCGTCCCGCCCGATGAGCAGCCGCCCGGTGCAGTGCCCCAGGATGTCCGCGTGCGGATTCCGTACGGCGGCCACCATGCGGCGGGTCATCGCGCGGGCCTCCATGCGCAGCTTGGAGTGCACGGAGACCACCACCACGTCGAGCCGCTCCAGCAGCTTCGGGTCCTGATCCAGCGAGCCGTCGTCGAGGACGTCGCACTCGATGCCGGTGAGCAGCCGGAAGGGCGCCCAGGTCTCGTTCAGCGCGGCCACCACGTCCAGCTGCTCGCGCAGCCGCTCGGGGGAGAGTCCGCGGGCCACGGTCAGCCGGGGCGAGTGGTCGGTCAGTACGGCCCACTCATGGCCGAGCAGGGCCGCCGTACGGCCCATCTCCTCGATCGGGCTGCCGCCGTCCGACCAGTCGGAGTGGAGGTGGCAGTCCCCGCGCAGCAGGGCCCGCAGCGCTTCGCCGCCGGGGCCGGCCGGGGCGGGGGCCTCGGCCTCCAGCTGCTCCAGATAGGCGGGGACCCGTCCGTCCAGGGCCTCGCGGGCCACCTGCGCGGTCTTCGGGCCGATGCCCTTGAGCGACTCCAGCGTCCCGGCCGCCGCGCGTTCGGCGACCTCGCCCTCGGGGAGCGCCGCCAGGACCCTGGCCGCCGTACGGAAGGCGCGTACGCGGTAGGTGGGGGCCAGGGAGCGTTCCAGCAGGAAGGCGATCCGGTCCAGTGCCTGCACGGGATCCATCGAGCCTCCTCCCTCGAGCGGCCCCTGGCCGGGCGCCTTGGACCACTCGCGACCGCGTGATGCGTTCTAGGCTCTATTGCATGACCGAAATCGCCAGCCCGCACATCTCGACCCCGCGGATCATGGTGCTCAAGGTGCAGCCCGGTACCCCGCCGTTCCGCATCGTGGAGATCGACGGGGAGATGGTCTGCGAGGCCCGGGGGATCACCGACGTCCTGCAGGTCGCGGCCGTGTGCGGCATCACGGTCCGCGACCTGGACGACCCGGACGTGGTCCGCTGGGTCGGCGGGGACAAATTCACCTGGCTGCCGCACTAGCCCCTACGGAATCAGCCGACCGTCCACTTCTGGTTGGCGCCGCCCGAGCAGGTCCAGATCTGCAGCGGGGTGCCGTTGGCCGAGTTGTTGCCGGTGACGTCCAGGCACTTGTTGGCCTGTGGGTTGACGATGTCGTTGGCGGAGCTGACGGCCCACTTCTGGGCCGCGGTGCCGTTGCAGTCGTAGAGCTGGACCTTGGTGCCGTCGGCGGTGCCGCCGGCGTTCACGTCCAGGCACTTGCCGAGCGCGCGGATCGTGCCGTCGGAGCCCACGGTCCACTGCTGGGCGGCCGAGCCGTTGCAGTCGTAGAGCTGTACGGCGGTTCCGTTGGCGGAGTTCGCGCCGTTGACGTCGACGCACTTGCCGGCGAGGCCCCTGATCGCCACCCCGGTGGCCGTGTCGCTCGTGGTGACCGACACCGAGTCCACCACCAGCTGGGCCGGGAAGGCCGTGGCGCTGTTGGGGTCGCCCGGCCAGTCGCCGCCGACCGCGAGGTTGAGGATCAGGAAGAACGGCTTGTTGAACGCCCAGGTGTTGCCGCCCACGTCGGCGGGCGTGCGCGTCTCGTAGACGACACCGTCGACCGACCACTTGATCGAGTTCGGTGCCCAGTCGACCGCGAACGTGTGGAAGGCGTCCGCGAAGGCCGCGCCGTTCGCCAGCGTGTAGGCGGCGCCTATCCCGTTGGCACCGGAGTAGCCGGGACCGTGGATGGTGCCGTGGATCGTGGAGGGCTCGAAGCCGACGTTCTCCATGACGTCGATCTCACCCGAGTTGGGCCAGCCGACCGAGCCGATGTCGGTGCCGAGCATCCAGAACGCGGGCCACATGCCCTGCCCGCGCGGGATCTTCATCCGGGCCTCGACATGACCGTACTGCGCGCTGAACTTCCCCGACGTGTTGAGCCGGGCCGAGGTGTACTGGCAAGTGCCTTACCAGCACTGGTAGTTGGCGGGGTTCTCCTTCTTGGCCGTGATCACCAGGTGGCCCTGGCCGTCCAGGGCCGCGTTGTTGGTGCCGGACGTGTAGTACTCGCGCTCGTGGTTGTTGACGTTGTCGCCGGTCTCCTGCGTCCACTTCGAGGAGTTGACGGCACTGCCGGCCGCTCCGTCGAAGGTGTCGGAGAACGTGACGGCGTCGGCCTGGGCGTCCGACGTGGAGGCCGCCTGTGCCGGACCGATCGCCGCGGACGCGACCAGTGCGGCGGACAGGGCGGCGAACAGACATCTGCGGAGGAATCGTGGGGAGGCCACGGCATTCCCTTCTGTGCGGCGGACGTGGGGACCGACACGCCGACTGAGGTGGGGGGTGAAAGCGTCGCCTCTTGATTTAAGAAGTGAGATAAGGGCAGCGTCAATACCTTGGTACGGACCAGTAGTTGAACGCTACGGGCCAGTAGTCGATCGTTACGAGGCGGCCTTCGGTGCTTTGGACGCCTTCGCCGCCTTCGAGGTCCTTGCCGCCTTCGCGGCGGGCTTCCGCGCGTGGACCGCCCGGCCCAGCCGCCGACCCAGCAGCAGCCAACCCACCAGTGCGCCAGTGGTGTTGAGGATGACGTCGTCGATGTCGAAGGCCCGCCCGGTGATCAGCGTGCCCTGCGCGAACTCCACCAGGAGCATCACGGTCGCGGTCAGCAGCAGCACCTTCAGGATGCCGCGCGCCCGGGGTGCGAACACGGGCACCAGCACGCCGAACGGGATGCCGAGCACGATGTTCCCGCCGATCTGCTTCACGGCGTCCCGCATGGCCGGCTGGTCGAGGTAGGCCTTCAGGGAGCGGCCCGGGTGCAGATTGGTGTGCACGAGCGCCTTCGACGCGGGGGACGGCTCCAGGGTCAGCTTGGCCAGTGCGACGGCGAACCCCACCATGAGGGCGAAGCCGAGCAGCATCGACAACACGCGGAGCGGGAGGGGGAGTTGGTAGCGCTGGGGAGGTGCGGGCTTCGGCCTGCGCGTCGGGCGGGCCGCTTTCGGCGCGGCCTCGGTCGTGGGCTCGGTCGTGGGCTCGGTCCTGGTGCGGCGCAGACGTGCGGCGGTACGGCCCATGCGTGAGGTCCTCCGGTCTTCAACTTCCCTGTGTGCTAAGCCGGTTACCCCCGATTCGGCGGAGGATGCCGTGGCGGCGGACGGAACCCGTGTGCGGTGTGGACGTGCCCGCACACGGGTCTCCGGCGGCCGCTCAGGACGCGTACGAGATGGTCACCGTCGTGAAGCCCAGCGAGCCGAGCAGGCCCTTGAGCATGTTGGTGGTGTTGGTCTCGGCGCGGGTGGTCAGACCGCTGGTCTTCGCCGCCTCGGCGATGTGCTTGGAGGCGAGTTTCTGCACGGCCTGCTCGCTGTTGGGGTTGTCGGAGAAGATGTCGCCCAGGCGGTCCAGCAGCCCGCGCTGCTTGGAGACCGTGTACGAGTGGTCCGGGTCCAGCGCCGGCTTGCCGAGCGTCGCGTGCGGCAGCCTGATGGTGGCCGACGTGCGGTCGTCGTTGACCGTCACGTCCTGCTTGCCGAGCCCGCCCAGGTCGACATAGCCCTCCACGGTGCCCGCGCCGACGTACAGCGTGCGGGTGCCGCGGATCGCCTGGGGCAGGAACTTGGCGTCCTTCTCCAGGTCCACGACGACCTGGAAGTTGCCGGAGGCCGCGTCGTAACGGCTCATGTCCTGGATGGACTTGAGCAGCGCCGGACCCGAACGGTCGTGGGTCTCGGTGCCGAAGATGTCCCGCAGTCCCGGGAGCACGGCAAGCCTCAGCCCGGCGAACAGCACGGCGATCACAACGACGACGGCGGTGAGCACCTTCGCCCAGCCCGGCATGCGCCGGGGTATACGGCTGATGGAAGTCGTCATGGGGACGGCCCTCCCTTCCTCGGTATCCGCATGCCCCCCAAATGCCCTGTCAGACCGACGCGTTGGTGGAACGGTCGCGCCGACGGGGGCACGGAGGGCGCACGGGCGTGAAAAGTCACTGTTCGGACCGCCAGAAGCCCTGGTCGACCGCGCAGACAGCATTTCCCGGCCGCCCCGCCCCATGCGTCCCGTGACCTTTCCGGATCACGGTCCGCTCCATGTTGTGACACTGTCCGCGAACGCCCCAACACACCTCAGTGCGACCGCAGTTCACGGTCGCCGGACGGACGCGACCACCACACCCCCTCACCGTGCGTGAGCCCGGGCAGGGCCGACTCCACGTCCCGCACCCGCCGGGCCGGCAACTCCCCGGTGATCAGCCAGGAACCGACGCCCCCGGTGGTCCCCGTGAACTCGGCGCGACAGGAGGCGAGTCGCGAGGTCACCGGCGCGAGCGCGTCCCGCGGGACCTCCGTCTCGAACGCGACGTACGGCTCGTACAGCCGCGTCCGCGCCAGCCGCAGCGCCCGGCGCAGCACGATCGGGGTGAGAGCCCTGAAGTGGGCCGCCGTGCTGAGCGGGCCGACGAACCCGGACCGGGTGAGGGTGACCCGGTAGTCCGTCACCGGTGCGCCGTGCAGCCCGCTGAGCAGGGTCGTGTGGACCGTGTCCTCGACGGCCTGGTGGAACGCGCGGGGGAGCGCGCCGAGTTCGGTCTCGTACGCGAAGACCCCGCCCGAGCCGCGCTCTCCCGGTTCGACGCGCAGCCCGATCGTCGCCCAGTAGCGGGCGCCGTCGTGCCACGGCAGTTCGTCGCAGGCCTCGCTGGTCCCGGCCGGGCGTTCCAGGAACCGCACCCGGCTCGGCTCGAAGTCGGCCTCGACGCCGAAGTCCTGGACCAGGGTTGCCGCCAGGACCTCCTTCTGGACCTCGCCGTACAGGAGCAGCACGGTCGCCCCGGAAGCGGTGGGCCGCGCGTGCAGCAGCGGGTCCTGGTCGGCCAGCGCCAGCAGCGCCGAGCGCAGCGCCGCCGCCTGTTCGGGACACCGGGCCCGTACGACCGTCTCCAGCGTCGGCGGCGCGAACTGCGGTGCCCGCTCGGTGAGTTCACCGAGCCGGTCGCCCACCCGGATGTCCTTCGGGCCGGTCAGCGCGCCGATGTTCCCGGCGGTCAGCGGGCCGGACCGGCCGATCACGTCGAGTCGCGTGACCCGTCCGGAGACCTCGACGGCCCGCCCGTCCGCCCCGTGCCGGCGGAACGTGAGCTGCTGCTGAGCGGCCACCTCACCGTCGTAGAGCCGCAGATACGCCGTCCGTTCGCGGCCGGGACCGGGGCGGACCGCGAACACCGTGCCTCGCGGGGTGCCGGGGCCGGTCGGCGCGGGCGGGATCAACCGGACGATGTTCTCGACCAGTTGGGGGATTCCCTGGCCGCCGAGGGCCGAGCCGAAGAGGAGCGGGTGGATCGAGCCGTCGGCGGTGCGGGTGGCGAGGGACTTGCTCAGGTCGTCCGGGGTGGGGTGCGGGCCGTCGACGACCGCCGCGAGGACGGACGGGTCGACGTCGGCCAGTGCCTCGGCCAGGTCCGGGTCGCCGGGCGGGCGGGGCAGTACGCGGGCGGCGGGCGTGCCGAGGCCCGTGACATGCGTCAGCGGTACGACGTGCGGGGTCAGCCGGCGCCGGATGTCCGCCACGAGGTCGTCCGCGCGGGCACCCGCCCGGTCGATCTTGTTGACGAAGACGAGCGTGGGCAGCCGTAGCCGTCGCAGGGTTCGTAGCAGGACCCGCGTCTGCGCTTGGACGCCCTCCACGGCGGACAGCAGCAGGACCGCGCCGTCGAGCACCTCCAGGGCGCGCTCGACCTCCGCGACGAAGTCCGCGTGGCCGGGGGTGTCGATCAGGTTGATCTGGGCGTCGCCGGACGTGAAGGCGGCGACGGCCGAGCGGATGGTGATCCCGCGCCGGCGCTCGATCGCGCCGTCGTCCGTACGGGTGTCACCGGTGTCGACGCTGCCGAGCCGGTCGATCGCGCCGTGGTCGAACAGCAGCCGCTCGGTGAGGCTGGTCTTACCGGCGTCGACGTGGGCCAGAATTCCGATGTTCAGGGTGTGCATGCGTGGTCGAGTCCTCGAGAACCGTCGTCCAGTGGGGAGGCTGGTGGATTCCGAGGAGTCGGCGCATGTGAGGGTTCCTGACGGGAGGCGGGCACGGACGCGGTCATCATGACGTGCGGCCGCCGGGCGTCCGCAACCGGTTTTCCGGGTCAGTAGCATGAGGCACGGCCGGGAATGATCATGCGAGGAGCCGTTCGTGCGAGACATCGCCGTGTTCAGCGGGAGTGCCCACCCCGAGTTGGCGAAGGAGGTCTGCGCGCATCTCGGTGTACCGCTCAGCCCGACCCGGGTCAGCCGGTTCGCCAACGACTGCCTGGAGGTGCAGCTCCAGGCCAACTGCCGGGAACGGGACGTCTTTCTGATCCAGCCGCTGGTCAAACCGGTTCAGGAGAACCTGGTCGAGCTGCTGTTGATGTGCGACGCGGCGCGCGGCGCCTCCGCCGGACGGATCACCGTCGTCATGCCGCACTACTCCTACGCCCGCTCCGACAAGAAGGACGCCCCGCGCATCTCGCTCGGCGGACGGCTGGTCGCCGACCTGATGGTGGCGGCGGGCGCGAGCCGTGTCCTGGCCATGACGCTGCACTCGCCGCAGGTGCACGGTTTCTTCTCGGTGCCGGTCGACCATCTGCACGCGCTGCGCGAACTCGCCGCGCACTTCCGGCAGTACGACCTCTCCCGCACCACCGTCGTCTCCCCGGACCTCGGCAACGCCAAGGAGGCCGCCGCGTTCGCGCGCTTGATCGGCGCCCAGGTGGCGGCCGGCGCCAAGCAGCGCTACGCCGACGACCGGGTCGTCATCAGCTCGGTGATCGGTGACATCGCGGGCCGGGACGTCATCGTCCTGGACGACGAGATCGCCAAGGGCAGCACCGTGCTCGAACTCCTCGACCGGCTGCGGGAGTTGGAGCCGCGCTCGATCCGGGTCGCCTGCACGCACGGCCTGTTCGCGGCGGGTGCGCTCAAGCGGATCGGCGAGCAGCCCGACGTACTGGAGATCGTCTGCACCAACACGGTGCCGGTGCCCGAGGAGGAGCGCACCGACAAGCTGCGCATCCTCTCCATCGCCCCGGCGCTCGCGGAGGCCGTACGCCGCATTCACAACGGTGAGTCCGTCAGCGCCCTGTTCGACGCGCCGCCGAACGAATAGACATGAAGGGACGGAGCAACTCGGCAGCACCGAGGTGATCAGGAGGACTCGCCGTGGCGAAGGCGAAGTTCGAGCGGACCAAACCCCATGTGAACGTCGGCACCATCGGGCACATCGACCACGGCAAGACCACCCTCACGGCGGCCATCACGAAGGTGCTGCACGACCGCTTCCCCGGCCTCAACCCCTTCACGCCGTTCGACCAGATCGACAAGGCGCCCGAGGAGCGGCAGCGCGGCATCACGATCTCCATCGCCCATGTCGAGTACCAGACCGAACGCCGCCACTACGCGCACGTCGACTGTCCCGGGCACGCCGACTACATCAAGAACATGATCACCGGCGCCGCCCAGATGGACGGCGCGATCCTGGTCGTCGCGGCCACCGACGGACCCATGCCGCAGACCAAGGAACACGTCCTGCTGGCCCGGCAGGTCGGCGTGCCGTACATCGTCGTCGCGCTCAACAAGACGGACATGGTCGACGACGAGGAGATCCTGGAACTGGTCGAACTGGAGGTGCGGGAGCTGCTCACCGAGTACGAGTTCCCCGGCGACGACCTCCCGGTGGTCAAGGTGTCCGCGCTCAAGGCCCTCGAAGGGGACCCGGAGTGGACCGCCTCGGTGCTCGAACTCCTCGACGCCGTCGACGAGTTCGTGCCCCAGCCGGTACGGGACGTGGACCGGCCGTTCCTGCTGCCGATCGAGGACGTCTTCACGATCACCGGGCGCGGCACGGTCGTCACCGGCCGGATCGAGCGCGGGGTGCTGAAGGTCAACAACGAGGTCGAGATCATCGGTATCCACGAGCAGAAGACCAAGACGACCGTCACCGGCATCGAGATGTTCCGCAAGCTCCTCGACGAGGGCCGGGCCGGCGAGAACGTCGGACTGCTGCTGCGCGGGGTGAAGCGCGAGGACGTGGAGCGCGGGCAGGTCGTCATCAAGCCCGGATCGGTCACCCCGCACGTGGAGTTCGAGGCCCGCGCCTACATCCTGTCCAAGGACGAGGGCGGCCGGCACACGCCCTTCTTCCACAACTACCGGCCGCAGTTCTACTTCCGCACGACGGACGTGACCGGTGTGGTGACCCTGCCGAAGGGCACCGAGATGGTCATGCCGGGCGACAACACGACCATGCACGTCGAGCTGATCCAACCCATCGCGATGGAGGAGGGGCTGAAGTTCGCGATCCGGGAGGGCGGCCGGACGGTGGGCGCCGGTCAGGTCACCCGCATCGTCAGGTAGGGGTGGTCTCCGCCTGCCCCAGGGCCGCGTCCAGCGTCGGCTGCGGCGGCAGCAGCCGGCTCAGACCGGTGACCCGCAGGATGCGCAGGGTCAGCGGGTGCGTGCAGACGAGATACAGCCTGCCGTCCCGCTCCAGCATCCGCTGCCGCGCCCGGTAGAGCAGGCGCAGCCCCGAGCAGTCGAAGAACTCGACCTGCCGCAGATCGATCACGATCCGCGCGCACGGCCGTCCCGTCACCCGGTCCAGGGACGGGAGGATCTCCATCGCCGCGACGATGTCGATCTCCCCGCGGAACTCCAGGACCGTGAACCCACGGTCCTGGTGGATCCGCAGATGCCGGGTGAGCGGCGCGGGTTCCTGCTGCACGACCACATCCCCTCCAACCGGCCCTCGGTGAAGCGGGGTTGAGCACAAAACCGTTCCCCGCCCTGCAAGTTACCCTCGATGGAGTGAATTTGAGCATGTTCGATTGACATATGTCTTCGAATCGAGCCAGAGCTTTCTGAGATGTTCCAGGTAGCACTACGACAGCGCGTGCCAGGCCTTGGAAAGTGCCTGGCGGAACTGCTCGCTCTGGTGCGCTGTGAGCTCGCGCACCATCCGCTCCTCCAGCTCCCGCACCGGCCCCGCGCACCCCGCCAGCAGCTCGCGCCCCTCGCCGGTCAGCAGGATCAGCAGCTCGCGCCGGTTGCGCGGATTGCGCTCGCGGCGGATCAGCCCGCGGCCCTCCAGTGAGCGCACGAGGTCGGCGATGGACTGCGCGGTGACGAAGGAATCGCGGGCCAGCTGTGCCGCCGACAGGCCGTCGTGTCGCTCCAGGACCGTGAGCGCGGTGTACTGGAGTGCGGTGACGCCATACGGCCTGACCAGCTCGTCCAGGCGCGAGCGGACGACCAGCTCCACCTGCTTGACCATGTACAGCAGGGACGGGAGTGTCTTCGTCGCTTGGGCGCCAACCAGGGATTCAGCCATGGATTCACCCTAGAGCATTGACAGGAAACCTGTCTGTAATGAGACTGCGGACCAGACGAGGAACCAACAGGAATCCTGTTGGTTGAAATCTTGGCAACGATGCTGAGGAGTGGCGATGACCGCCTTCGAGATCGAACCCGGCCGCCTGTTCGTCGGGGGGCAGTGGCGCGAGGCAGCCGACGGAGCGCGCACCGAGGTGGTCGACCCGTCCCGGGGCCGGGTCGTCACCACGGTCGCCGAGGCCGGCCCTGCCGACGTCGACGCGGCCGTCCGCGCCGCCCGAGAGGCCTTCGACAGTGGCCGCTGGTCCGGCCTCAGCGGTCGCGAGCGCGGCCGGATCCTGCACCGCGTCGCCGAACTCATCCGCGAGAACGCCGACGAACTCGCGCGGTTGGAGAGCCTGGACGTAGGCAAGCCCATCACCTTGTGCCACGCCGTCGACGTCACCAACGCGGCCAACGACTACGAGCACTACGCCGCCCTGGCCTTCTCCTTGGACGGCTCGACCCGCGACACCCCGCTCAACGCGCTCGCCTACACCAAGCGCGAGCCGCTCGGCGTGGTCGCCGCGATCACCCCGTTCAACTTCCCCCTGATCCTCGCCGGTTCGAAGCTCGCCCCCGCCCTGGCGGCCGGCAACACCGTGGTCCACAAGCCGGCCGACGAGACCCCGCTCAGCGCCCTCTACATGGCCGGACTGCTCCAGCGGGCGGGCGTCCCGGACGGTGTCGTCAACGTCGTCACCGGCTCAGGACCGGTCGCCGGCGAGGCCCTCCTGCGGCACGCGGGCGTCGACAAGATCGCCTTCACCGGCTCCACCGCCGTCGGCCGGCACGCGGCGAGCGTCGCCGGCGAGAACCTCAAGCCCGTGACCATGGAGCTTGGCGGCAACGCGGCCCACATCGTCTTCGAGGACGCCGACCTGGAGAAGGCCGTCGGCGCGGTCATCAAGGGCTTCGTCTTCAACACCGGCCAGTTCTGCATGGGCGGCCCCCGCCTCCTGGTCGCCCGCCCCGTCTACAGCACCCTCCTCAACATCCTCGCCGACGCCGTCCCCGGCGTACCGCTCGGCGACCCCCGGCTGCCCGAGACCGTCGTGGGCCCGATGGCGGGGGAGAAGCACCTGCGCAAGGTCGAGGAGTACGTCGACCTCGCCCGCAAGGAGGGCGCCCGCATCGTCTGCGGGGGCGAGCGCCTCGACCTCGACGGCGGCTACTACTACAAGCCCACCGTCATCGCCGATCTCGCGAACGACTCCCGGGTGGTCCAGGAGGAGATCTTCGGCCCGGTCCTCACCGTGCAGCCCTTCGACACCGAGGACGAGGCCGTCGAACTCGCCAACTCCACGCCCTACGGCCTGGCTTCGGGTGTCCAGACCGGCAACCTCGCCCGGGCCCACCGCATCGCGGACCGCCTCCAGGCGGGCATCGTCTGGATCAACGACTGGGCGATGCTCGACCCCAACGTCCCCTTCGGCGGCGTCAAGGACTCCGGCTTCGGCCGCGAGTACGGCCCCGAGGGCCTCGCCGCCTACACCCGGACCAAGTCCGTCGTCGTCTCGCTCGACTGACCCCGCCCATGTCTCGCACATCTCGCTCGACCGACCATGCACACAGAGGAGTTCGTACGATGTCCACCACCACGCGCGCGGCCGTCGTCGAGTCGGGCGGCGCGCCCTTCACGCTCGGCGACGTCGAACTGGCCGAGCCGGGTCCGCACGAGGCGCTGGTCCGCGTCGTCGCAACAGGCCTGTGCCACACGGACCTTGGAGTGGCGAGCGGCGGACTGCCCTTCCCGCTCCCCGGAGTTCTCGGCCACGAGGGCGCCGGTGTCGTCGAAGAGGTCGGCTCCGCCGTCACCGGAGTCGCGCCCGGCGACCATGTCGTGCTGTCCTTCACCTCCTGCGGCGACTGCCGCAACTGCCAGGGCGGGCACCCCGCCTACTGCGCGACCTGGCTCCCGCTGAACCTCATCGGCGGTCGCCGCGCCGACGGCAGCAGCACCATCAGCCGGGACGGACAGCCCCTCGGCGGCCACTTCTTCGGGCAATCCTCCTTCGCCGAGCGGGCGTTGGTCGACGAGCGGAGCCTCGTCAAGGTCGACCCCGACGTACCGCTGGAGTCGATCGCCCCGCTGGGCTGCGGAGTCCAGACGGGGGTCGGTGCCGTCTGGAACGTCCTCAAGCCCCGGCTCGGCGACACGGTCGTGGTGCTCGGCGCCGGGGCGGTCGGCCTGTCCGCGGTGATGGCCGCCGCGCTCACCCCCGCCACCCGCATCATCGCCGTCGACAAGGTGACCGAACGACTCTTGCTGGCAAAGGAGTTGGGCGCCACCCACACCGTCGACGCGGGGGAGGCCGACCTCGGCGAGACCCTCGCGGTGCTGACGGACGGACAGGGTGCCGACGGAATCGTCGAGACCACTGGCAGTGTCGCCGTCCTCCGCCAGGGCGCCGACGCGCTCGCCGCCCGGGGCACTCTGGTCGTTGTGGGAGCGCCGCCGTTCGGGAGTGAAGTCGCCCTGGACGTCAACGGGTTGATCCCCGGGAGGCGGATCGAGGGCCTCACCCTCGGGGACAGCGAGACGCATAGTTTCATCCCCGCGCTCGTGCGGCTGGTGAAGGAGGGGCGGCTCCCGCTGCACCGCCTGATCACGACCTACCCGTTCGCGGACATCGACCAGGCGGTACGGGACATGAGCGCGGGCAAGGCGATCAAGCCCGTGCTCACGTTCTGAGCCGACCCTCTCAGTCGACCGTCAGCACCAGCTTGCCCGAAGTCCGGCCGGTGCCGCCGAGCCTGTGTGCCTCGGCGGCCTCGGCCAGCGGAAACGCCCCGGCGATCGTCGCGCGCAGCTTCCCCGTCTCGACGAGTTCCGCGATGGCCTCCATGTCGGCGCGATCGGCGTCGACGAGCATCCGGACCGCCCGCACACCGAGCCGCTCGGCCTCCTCGTAGAAGTCGTCCTTGCCGATCGGAATGATCGACACCACGACCCCGCCCGGCCGCAGCACCCGCAGCGACCTGAGTCCGGTCTCGCCGCCGAGCGTGTCCAGGACCACGTCGACGTCCTTCACGGCCTCCGCGAAGTCGGTCTCCCGGTAGTCGATCGCCTCGTCCACGCCCAGCTCGCGCAGGAAGTCGTGCTTGCCCGCGCTCGCCGTACCGATCACATGGGCGCCGCGTGCCTTGGCGATCTGCACGGCCACATGCCCGACCCCGCCGGCCGCCGCGTGCACCAGCACCCGCTGCCCCGGCTGGACGTCCGCGTTCTCCACCAGCGCCTGCCACGCGGTCAGCGCGACCAAGGGCAGTGCGCCCGCCTGGACATGGTCGACAGCGGCCGGCTTGTGCACGAAGGCGCGGGCCGGGGCGGCGACGTACTCGGCGTGCGAGCCGTGGCCCCACGGGTAGGACAGCATCCCGAAGACCTCGTCGCCGGCCTTGAAGCGGGCTACGCCCACACCGACGGCCTCGACGACCCCGGAGACGTCCCAGCCGAGGACGAAGGGCGGCTCGCCGAGGAATCCGCCGGTGGCGCGGTGCTTCCAGTCGGTGGGGTTGAGGCCGGCGGCCCGCACCTTGACCAGGATCTCGTTGGCGCGTGGCGCGGGCCGTTCGACCTCGGCCACTTCGAGGACCTCGGGACCGCCGAGGACGTGCTGGGTGATGACGCGCATGGTGTTCACAGTGCTCATGGTCGACCAGCCTGCCGGGAGTCGCCCGACAAGAAAATGGCATGATGGCCAACCTTCGATAGAATCGTGCCATGCAGCATGTGGAACGGGTCGTTGTCCTGGCGCTCGACGGCGTCTACCCCTTCGAGCTGGGCATCCCCAGCCGCATCCTCGGCGCCGCCGACGGCCGCTACGAGGTGCTGACCTGCACGGTCGACGGCCGCCCGGTGCGCACCGACGCCGACTTCTCGATCGCGGTGGAGCACGGGCCGGAGATCCTGGAGACGGCGGACACGGTCGTGGTCGCCTCCATGGCCACCCCGCGCATCCCCGAGGGCCTGCCCGCCGAGATCGCCGCCGCCCTCGCCCGGATCCGGCCCGACGCACGCATCGTCTCCATCTGCACCGCCGCCTTCGTGCTCGCCGCCGCCGGACTCCTCGACGGCCGCCGCGCCACCACCCACTGGCAGGTCGTGGACCGCTTCCGGGCCCTGTATCCGCAGGTCGAACTGGACCCCGACGTGCTCTTCGTGCACGACGGCCGGATCCTCACCTCCGCGGGCGCGGCCTCCGGAGTCGACATCTGCCTGCACATCGTCCGCACGGACCACGGGAGCGAGCTCGCCAACACGGTCGCCCGCCGCTGCGTCGTCCCGCCCTTCCGCGACGGCGGTCAGGCCCAGTACATCCAGCAGCCGGTACCGGACTCCGGTGCCACCAGCACGGCCGCCACCCGCGACTGGGCCCTCGGCCACCTCGACGAACCCCTCGCCCTGAACGACCTCGCCCGGCACGCCGGCATGAGCCTGCGCACCTTCGCCCGCCGCTTCAACGACGAGGTCGGCCTCAGCCCCGGCCGCTGGCTGATCCAGCAGCGGGTCGCCCGCGCCCGCGACCTCCTGGAGGCCAGCGACCTGTCGGTCGACCAGATCGCCGGCCGCGTCGGCTTCGCGACCGGCGCGTCCCTGCGCCAGCATCTGCACGCGGCGATCGGGGTCTCCCCACAGGCCTACCGGCGTACGTTCCAGGAAGCCCGCTGAATCCAAACGTTTCGGCCCGCCCCCGCGTCGTAGGAACGACACACGAGGGGGAGAGCATGCGCAGAGGGCTCACGGCGGTCGCCGTATTGGCGGCCGTGACGGCGGTGGGGTGCGGTGACAGCGGGGACGGGAAGGACGTCGTGGTCGCGGGCAGCCCGCCGGCCACGCCCTACAGCGGACCGCTGTACGCACCGGCCACCGGCGCCGACAAGCCGGGTGCCGCCGGCCGGGCGCTGGAGTGCGACGGGGCGATGTACGAGAGCGGCGGCGCCGACGCCTGGAGCGAGGGCGACGGCGGCAAGACCCCCGAGGGCGGTCTGCGGGCGTACTTCGACATGGAGCAGCCGGACGTGCCGCGCACGGGCTACCGCGTCGAGCGCAGGTCGGACGGGCGCGTGCTGTTCTCCTACGACGTCGACGGCCGCACGAAGGTCGCCGTCGTCGTCGCCAAGGACCGCAAGAACAGGCCGGGTTGGGGTCCGGAGTCCAGCGCCTCCTGCGATCCGGCCGAATTCCCGGCGGGCTTCGCCGAGGCGCACGGTTACGAGATCTGGACCGACCGGGACGGCCGTCGCGTGCCGACCACGGTGCTGAGCAGTTCGGCCGGGGCAGCGCACTGCGACTCGCAGACGGCGCACTTCCTGCAGATGGGTCGGCGAGCGGACCGCAGGACGTATGTCCGTGATCCCGAAGGGCTGTTCTCGACGGACACGCTCTCGGCCCCCTACAACGGAGACGTCCGCATGCCCGAGGGGGCGCGCGACACCGGATACCGGTTCCACGACTGGCAGTTGTGGTTCACTCCGGACCGGTCGACGGCGTACGTCCGTACCTCCGACGGCGTGGAGGCCTGGCCTTCGGTACCGCTCGGCATCGGCTGTCAGTGAACCGTCGTCACCGGCTCATGTGCAGCGCGACCAGCAACTGCCACACCTGGTCGGCGATTTCCTCCGCCGTGCCCTCCAACAGCCCGTGCAGCCAGTCGGCCAGCACCCCGCCGAAGGTCCCGGCGACGGCCGAGGCGACCAGCGGGGCGTCCGCCGCGCCCGCGAGTTCGCGCTCGCGGAGGCTGTAGGCGCGCAGGTCCCGGTGCAGCACGCGGCCCAGCGGGCCACCGCCGCCGGGGCTCAACAGGGCGCGGTACAGGGCCGCGTGCGGGAGCAGCCCGGCGAAGAACTCCGGCAGCGCGGGCGGCGCGTGCACCGGATCGGGCCGCCCCCGCCAGGCGTGCAGTGCCTCCACCGCGTCCCGTACGACATCCGCGCAGGCGTCGACCGCGAGCGCCTCCAGGCTGTCGTAGTGGACGTAGAACGTGGCCCGGCCGACCCCGGCCCGGCGCACCAGGGCGGCGACACCGACCTCCTCCAGGGGGTGTTCGGCGCACTCGGCGAGAAGGGCCTGGCGCAGCCGTGCCCGGGTGCGGGCGGCCCGCGGGTCCTCGGGCTCGGCGCGGTTCACCGGGAGACGAGCACGGCCGCCAGGGCGAGCGCCCCGGGCAGCGCCTGCGCGAACAGGATCCGGCGGTTCGCCGTCACCGAGCCGTAGACGCCCGCGACCACGACACAGCTCAGGAAGAACACCTGGGCGCGGAAGCCGGTCGGGTCGGCGGCGATCAGGCCCCAGATCAGACCCGCGGCGAGGAAGCCGTTGTACAGCCCCTGGTTGGCGGCCAGCGGCGCGGTGGCTCTGGCCATGTCGGGGTCGAAGCCGTGCAGGCCGCGCCCGGGCTTCTTCTGCCACAGGAACATCTCCAGCACCAGGATGTACAGATGCAGCGCGGCCACCAGGCCCACCAGCACGTTCGCGAGCGTTTCCACGATCAGCCGACCCCTCGTCGTCTTGGACAGGTGTCCACTATAACTGGACACCTGTCCATGAACGACATCAGGCCCCGTCGGCCGCGTACACCTCCGCCCCTCCCACGTAGGTGTGCGCCACCCGCGTCCGTGCGATCTCCTCCGGCGGAGCGGCGAACGGATCACGGTCCAGGACCACCAGATCCGCCAGCGCGCCCACCGCGACTCGTCCGGTGTCGTCGAGATGGTTCGCGTACGCCGACCCGGCCGTGTACGCCGTGAGCGCCTCGGCGAGCCCGATCCGCTCGCCGGGCAGGAACACCGGCCCGGTGCTTCCGGGTTCGACCCGGTTGACCGCGACATGGATGCCGTGCAGCGGATCGGGACTGCTCACCGGCCAGTCGCTGCCCGCCGCGAGGGTGGCGCCGGAGCGCAGCAGCGCCCCGAACGGGTACTGCCACAGGGCCCGTTCGGGCCCGAGGAACGGAATCGTCAGCTCGTCCATCTGCGGTTCGTGCGCCGCCCACAGCGGCTGGATGTTCGCGACCGCGCCGAGCCGCGCGAACCGTGCCACGTCGTCCGGGTGCACCACCTGAAGGTGCGCCAGATGCGGCCGGGTGTCACTCGGCCCGTTCGCCTCCCGCGCCGCCTCGACCGCGTCCAGCGCGCTCCGTACGGCCCGGTCGCCCAGCGCGTGGAAGTGGCACTGGAAACCAAGGGCGTCCAACTCGACAACGTACTTCGGCAGTTGCTCCGGGTCGATGAAGCTGGTGCCCCGATTGCCCGTGACACAGCCGCACTTGTCGAGGTACGGGTCGAGCAGGGCGGCGGTACCGGTCTCGGCGACCCCGTCCAGCATCAGCTTCACGCTGCCCGCCCGGAACCGCCCGTGGCTCAACTCGGCCCGCCGCTCGACGAGTTCGGGGATCTGCTCGGCCCCGCGCTCCCGGTCCCACCACAGCGCGCCGACCACCCGTGCGGTGAGCGAGCCCTCGCGGGCGGCCGTCAGATACGCGTCCGAGGGATCGGCCATCCCCGCGAACTTGCCGACGATCGCGTCCTGCCAGGCCGTGATGCCGAGCGCGTGCAGATGCCGCTGGGCGTGCAGGAGCGCGGCCAGCCGGTCGGCGGGTGTGGTCGGTGGCGTGAGCCTGCCGACGAGCTGCATCGCCCCTTCTTGGAGCGTTCCAGCGGGCTCACCCGACGCGTCCCGCTCGATCCGCCCGTCCGCCGGATCGGGCGTGTCCCGCGTGATGCCCGCCAGTTCCAGGGCCCGGCTGTTGACCCACGCGCCGTGATGGTCCCGGTTGGGCAGATACACCGGCCGGTCCGGTACGACCGAGTCCAGCAGCTCCCTCGTCGGCGTACCGCCCTCGAAGGCCTCCATCGACCACCCGCCCCCGGTGATCCACTCCCGCTCCGGGTGCGCGTCCGCATAGGCGCGCACAGCCGCGAGCGTGTCCGCCGCCGTCTTCGTTCCCGTCAGATCGCACTGGGTCAGCTCAAGCCCCGCCGGCACCGGATGCACATGCGCGTCCTGGAACCCGGGCAGCAGCAACCGCCCCGCCAGATCGACGACTTGAGTGCCCGGCCCGGCGAGGTCGTGCACCTCGGCATGTCCTACGGCCGTGATCCGGTCGCCGGTGACGGCCACGGCGGTCGCCGTGCGGCCCTCGGGGGTGAGGACATGGCCGTTGGTGAAGAGGAGGTCTGCTTGCATGGTCCGTTTCCTTGCGGGGGTCATGAAGAGGTGGCGAGCAGCTGCGGTGCGTCGGCGTCGGTGCCCTCCCCGGACTTGAAGTAGGGCGACTTGCGTACCCATTTCGCCCAGGCGGCGGCCACGAAACCCGACGCGATCATCACGGCCGGGGTGAGCAGCAGGAACCAGCCGTTGTCCGCGCTGACTTCGAGGTGGTCGGTGGAGGTGTAGAAGGACCAGGCGAGGTAGCCGCCGAGCCCCAGCAGGGCCAGGGCGCTCAGTGTGGGCAGAACCACCGCGCGGATTCCCTGCCGCCAGTTCTCGCGGAGGAGGGAGCGGAAGCGTACGGCGGCGGCGAGGGCGGTGAGCGCGTAGGAGAGGGCGACGACGATGCCGACGGCGTTCACCGTCGCCATGATCATGTCGGCGAGGCGGGGGATCACCAGTGCCAGGGCGGCAACCGCCGTCGCCAGCGCGCCGATCAGCAGGGTGCCGAGGGCCGGAGTGCCGTAGCGCGCACTGACCTTGGACCAGACGGGTCCGAGTGTGCGGTCGCGGCTCATCGCGAACATGCCGCGTGCGGTGGGGATCACGCCCGCCTGGAGCGAGGCGACCGCCGAGAACATCAGGGCGACCAGGGGGAGTGCGGCCAGCGGCTGGGAGGCGAGGCGGTCGCCGAAGTACGCCAGACCCTGGGCGCCGTGGCCCGCCAACTCGCCCTCGGACAGCACCCGTTGGAAGGCGATCGAGCCGAGCAGGAACAGTCCGAGCATGGTCACCAGGGTGATCAGTCCGGCCCGGGAGGCGTCGCGCGGGTCGCGCACCTCCTCGTTCACGGTGAACGCGGCCTCGAATCCCCAGTAGCAGAACACCGAGAGCAGCAGGCCCTGCGCGAGCGCCGAGGCCGAGGGGATCGCGAAGGGGTCGAACCAGCTCAGGCTGAAGGAGTGCGGGCCGGTGACGATGCCGTAGCCGCAGAAGCCGAGCAGGACGACGTACTCGAAGATCAGGAGTCCGGTCTGGAGACGGGCGGCGGTGCGGACGCCGGTGACGGCGGTCAGGGTGACGGCGACCAGGACGACGATGCCGACCGCCGTCGTCTGCGCCGTCGAGCCGGGGTCCAGGGCGAGGCCGGCGAGCCGGTGCAGTCCGGCCTCCCCGGCGAGCTGGATCATCGCCGAGCCGGTGACCGCCGTGGTGTACGCGAGGAACGCGATCGTCGCGACGATGTTCACCCAGCCGACCAGGAAGCCGAGCCACGGGGTGAGTGAACGGCCCACCCACACATAGCCGTTGCCCGCGTTCGGCTCGACCTTGTTGAGGCGGGAGTAGGCGCCCGCGATGCCCAGGATCGGCAGGAACGCGAGCAGCATGATGGCTGGGAGATGGAGCCCGACCACGCCGGCGGTCACCCCCAGACCGATGCCGATGCTGGTGGTCGCGGCGGTGCTGGACGCGGCGATGGCGACGCCGTCCAGCAGGCCGAGGGACTTGCGCAGTGCGGGCCCCGACGGGGGCGGCGTGTCGATCATGGCGTGCTCTCCGCTCGCACCGGGGGGCCCGAACGGCCCCGGTGAACGCACATGAAACTGCGCGGGCCCTTAACAGGTCAACGGTGTTGTCATAAGGTGCGGGTACCCGGAACCGAGCAGCGAGGAGGTGCCGGATGAGCGAGCGTGTCGTTGCGGCCGCCGACCGACGGCGCAGACGCCCCACCAAGCAGGGCGTGGTCCTGTCCGAGGAACTGATCGTCGAGACCGCGCTGAGGCTGATCGAGGAGCACGGCGCCGAGGCCCTCTCCGTACGCCGCCTCGGCCGCGCCCTGGGCGCCGACCCCAGCTCCCTCTACCGCTACTTCCGGCACACCGACGACCTCATGCTGGCCGTCGCCGACGAACTGATCGGCCGCACCCTGCGCACCTGGCACCCCACCGGGGACTGGCTGGCCGACCTGCGGGACCTGGGCCTGCGCATGCACGCGGGTGCCCTCGCGCACCCGAGAGCGGCCATGCTCAGCTCTTACCGGGTGACCGGGCGGGTGTACGAGATCCAGGCCGTGGAGACCATCCTCGGGGTGTTGCGCGGGGCCGGTTTCCCCGACGCCGACGCGGTGCGGATCTACCACGCCTACGTCGACCAGGCCCTCGCCTTCGGCGCCCTCGACTCCGCGAACACGGCCCTCCCGAAGGCCGCCCGCGACGCGGAGGCCGCCGTATGGCGGGCGATGTACGCCCGGCTGCCCGCCGACACGCACCCGCACATCGCGGCGACGGCCCGCCATCTCGTGGCCACCATGCGGCACAGCTCCTACCCGGCGGCGCAGGACCTGCTGCTGAGCGCGGCGGCGGCGCGGCTCGCCGAGATCCGCGCGTCGTCGTGAATGTCGGCATCAACCGGCCGATCGGGGATACCCGTTGAGGGCGTGGCAACCGAACTCGACGCTTGCGCGCCGCAATCCCCGGAGGAACCATGGCACTCGTGACCGCAAGCTTCGTGGTGCTCGACGCGGTCGAGCCGGAGAAACTCGCCGTGTTCTACACGGAGTTGCTCGACGGAGAGCAGACGGACATCTCGCTCGACCAGGTGGAGATCAGGGGCGCCGACGGCACCCGGCTGGCGTTCCGCCGCGACGCGAGTGCCACTCCGCCGAGCTGGCCCCGCGCCGAGAACAACCAGCAGGTCCACCTGGACTTCCTGGTCACGGACCTGGACGAGGCGGAGCGCCGGATCGTCGGACTCGGCGGACGCCCGCTGGAGACCAAGGACATGCCGGGCCCGTACGAGGAGCGCGTGTACGCGGACCCGGCCGGCCACTCCTTCACTCTCCGCCCGGTGCAGGGCTGAGGCCCCTCAACTCCCTTGCTCCGGGCCGCCCTTGTCCTTCACCGGCCAGACACCGGTGGACCTCTCGATGACCTTCGCCCCGGAACGGTCCGCCGCGCTGCGCGCCACCGCGAACAGGGCGCCCTGGAGCGCGGCGGCGAACAGGATCTCGCCCCAGCCGCGGTCCCGGTCCAGCGGATCGGGGGCGTCCTCCTCGTGCCGTATCGCCTTCCACGCGGTCCGGAAGGCGCGGCCCGCGAGGGCGCCGCTCACGATGCCCAGGACAAGACCGACGGGCTGGTAGACGAGGGGGAGTTTCTTCTTCTTGCTCTTGGCCACGAGGGTCTCCTTCTGCGCACGTGCCGGTCGGCACCCTGACGGTGCCATTGAAACCGGGGGTGCGGAAGAGGGGCCGGCAGGCAGCGGAAAGCCCCGCCGCGACGGGGGAGCGCGGCGGGGCCCGAACGTCGGGTGCCCGGCGGGCACCGGTTCATGCGCCTCGGAACAAGAATTTTCCCGGCGGACGCGGAACGGCTCCCGGCGTCAGCTGCCGTCGGCCGGTTCGAGGACGAACACGGGGATCTGCCGGTCCGTCTTCGTCTGGTACTCGGCGTACGGGGGGTACGCGGCGACCGCCCGCTCCCACCACGCGGCCTTCTCCTCGCCGGTGACCTCGCGAGCCGTCAGGTCCCACTTCTGCGGGCCGTCCTGAAGCTCCACCCGGGGGTCGGCCTGGATGTTGAAGTACCAGACCGGGTGCTTGGGCGCACCACCCTGCGAGGCGACCACCGCATACCGGCCGTCGTGCTCGACCCGCATCAGCGGGGTCTTCCGGATCTTCCCGCTCTTGGCGCCCACGGTCGTCAGCAGGATCACGGGCATCCCCGTGTCCATCAAGGTCGTCCCCTTGGTGCCACCCGAGCTCTCGTACAGCTCGACCTGGTCGCGCACCCACTGCGACGGGCTGGGTTCGTACTCGCCCTCAAGAGGCATGGCATTCGTCCCATCTCGCGTTCTACGGCTGTCTCGCACCCGGATTCAACACCGGCGGGCGCGCGATTCATCCACTCCGCGACTCTCTTCGGCCACGCGTTCGGGTCCGGCGAGATCCGGCTGACGGTCGGGTCGGCCGGACGGCCCTATCGCGCCAGATTCGCACCGTGCCGCTTCGTCCGGGAGGGATCGATCGTCCGTCACCACGTGTACGGGGACCGGGACCACGCGAACCGGACCCTCAGGTTCAGCCAGATTGTAGGGACCACCGATCTGGCCGAACTTGAGGTGGCTCCATAGGTGCCTCGGGCATCTAATGAAGATCGGCACGACGCAACCTTCGTCTGCGAGGTCTTCCATGACGGATCTGACGGATCTGACAGCTCCGACCGACCTGACCGAACCCGTCGCCTTCCCCCAGAGCCGTACCTGCCCCTACCACCCGCCCACCGGCTACGACCCCCTGCGCGCCGACCGTCCGGTCACCCGCGTCACCCTCTACGACGGGCACCAGGCCTGGCTGGTCACCGGTCACGCCACCGCCCGCGCGCTGCTCGCCGACCAGCGCCTGTCCTCCGACCGCACCCGGCCCGGCTTCCCCGCCACCACCCCGCGCTTCGCGGCGTTCCGGAACCGTACGGCCGCACTGGTCGGCGTCGACGACCCCAAGCACCGCACCCAGCGCCGCATGATGATCCCCGGCTTCACCGTCAAACGTGCCACGGCGATGCGGCCCGACATCCAGCGGATCGTCGACGGGCGGCTCGACGCGATGACCGCCGGGGGTGGGCCCGCCGACCTGGTCCCCTCGTTCGCGCTCCCCGTGCCCTCGATGGTGATCTGTGCGCTGCTCGGCGTCCCGTACGCCGACCACGACTTCTTCGAGGCGCAGTCCCGGCGGCTGCTGCGCGGCCCCACGGCCGAGGAGAGCCAGGACGCGCGTACGCAACTCGACGACTACCTGGGCGAGTTGATCGACCGCAAACAGCGGGAACCGGGCGAGGGCCTGCTCGACGATCTCGTGCGGGAGCAGTTGAACGAAGGGGCCCTGGACCGGGCCGAGTTGAGCGCCCTCGGTCTCATCCTCCTGGTCGCAGGGCACGAGACGACGGCGAACATGATCTCCCTCGGCACGTTCACGCTGCTGCGCCATCCCGAGCGGCTGGCCGAACTGCGGGCCGATCCACGGCTGTTGCCCGACGTGGTCGAGGAGCTGATGCGGTCGCTGTCGATCGTGGACGGGCTGATGCGGCTGGCCGTCGAGGACATCGAGGTGGACGGCATCACGATCCGGGCCGGCGAGGGAGTGCTCTTCTCGACCTCGGTCGTCAACCGCGACGAGGCCGTCTACACCGAGCCGGACGCCCTGGACTGGCACCGGCCCGCCCGCCACCACATCTCGTTCGGCTTCGGCATCCACCAGTGTCTCGGCCAGAACCTGGCCCGCGCCGAACTGGAGATCGCCCTGCGCAGCCTTTTCGAGAGGCTGCCCACGCTGCGTCTGGCCGCACCGGCGGAGGAGATCCCCTTCAAACCGGGCGACACGATCCAGGGGATGCTGGAACTCCCCGTGACCTGGTAAGAGGCTGCGTTCCATGCACACCGAAATCCACATCGACAAGGACCTCTGCATCGGGGCGGGCCAGTGCGCCCTGGCCGCCCCGGGCGTCTTCACCCAGGACGACGACGGCTACAGCACGGTGCTGCCCGGCAAGGAGGACGGCGCCGGCGACCCGATGCTCCGCGAGGCGGCCCGCGCCTGCCCGGTCACCGCGATCACGGTGACCGAACCGGTGGCGGGCTGAGAGGGGGGCGGCCGGGGCGCAGCGGGCCGCGGGGCCGCGCGGCTCCGTTGTACGGAGTGCCGTGGCCGTGAGGGTTCCGTCGCAAGGCAGTGCTTGGCCCGAGCGGCTTCGTTCGCCTTGGGCGGCTGAGTCGGCCGGGTCGCGCGGCACCGCGGTACGACCCGGTCAGCCCGCGGCCCCCAGCATCGCCACCTCGACACCCCGCAACCGCCCCCGATCCGCGATCACCTCGTACGCCGCGACCCGCCAGCCCTCGACGGTCACCCGCAGAGCGAGCAGCAGTCGCCCGCCCGGCGCGACCACGATGCCCACGTCCCCGTCGACGAGGGCGAGCGCGGCGAACCGGGTCCGGGCGCGCAGCAGCACCGTCCCCTCGGCGACCGCCCGCGCCCCGCGCAGCTCGGCCGGGACGCCGGGCGGCAGCGCGGCGGGCTCGGCGTGCCGGACCACATCGGGGGCGAGGACGTCGAGCAGCGCGCCCAGATCACCGCCCCGCGCGGCGGCGAGGAAGGCCGCGACGACCTCCCGGTGCCGGTCCAGTTCCGCGCCCGGCACCACCGGTGTGCCCCGCACCTTGTGCCGGGCCCGGCTGGCGAGCTTCTTCGCGGCGGGCAGCGAACGGTCCAGCACCGCCGCGATCCGGTCGAACGGCACCGCGAACAGATCGTGCAGCACGAACGCGACCCGCTCGGCCGGCCCCAGCGTGTCCAGCACCACCAGCAGCGCGAGCCCCACCGAGTCGGCGAGCACGGCCTCGTCCTCGGGCAGCTCACCGGCGCTCGGCTCGGGCAGCTCGTCGCCGTACGGGTCCTCCCGCCGGGACGCGCGGGTGCGCAGCAGGTCGAGGCAGATACGGGAGACGACCGTCGTCAGCCAGGCGGCGAGGTTGTCGATGCCGTCGCCGCCCGCGCGGCTCAGCCGCAGCCAGGCCTCCTGGACCGCGTCGTCCGCCTCGGCGAGCGAGCCCAGCATGCGGTAGGCGACCGCCCGCAGCCGCCCGCGCTCCGCCTCGAACCGCTCGGCCAGTTCGTCGTGCCCGTGCATGGGTCACCTTTCCTCGTCGTGCTCCGTCACCTCTCCGACGCACCCGAACCGACCGAGGTGACCACACCATGCTGCTCCACATCGACTCCAGCGCCGACACCACCGCCGACTCCGTGACCAGGCAACTCACCGAGACCTTCGCGCGAACCCACGGCCCGGCGGACCACCGCCGCCGCGACCTGTCCGCCGAACCGGTGGCGCCGATCACCCCCGCCTACACCACCCTCGGCCGCCGCGTGGAACGCGAAGGCTTCGTCCCGCCGGCCAAGGTCCCCGCACTGATCGAGAACGACGACGAGCAGCGGGAGTGGGACCTGACCCTGCCGTTGGTCAGCGAACTCCTCGCGGCCGACACGGTGTTGCTCGGCGTCCCGATGTACAACTTCTCGATCCCCGCGAGCCTGAAGGCGTGGATCGACCGCGTCACCTTTCCCGGCGCGCTCACGGACCCGGACACCGGGGAGAGCCTGCTGCGCGACACCCGGGTCGTCGTGGTCATGGCCCGCGGCGGCGGTTACGGCCCCGGCACCCCGCGCGAGCACTTCGACTTCCAAACGCCTCATCTGCGGGCCTACTTCGGCAACCTGGGCGTACCGCCGCAGCGCCTCCACCTCGTCGCCGCCGAGCTGACCCGGGTCGACGTGATGCCCCACCTGGCAGGCCTGGAGGACCTGGCGGCGGCCTCCCTCGCCCGGGCCCGCGCCACGCTCACGACCCTCGCCGCCGTCTGACCTCAGGCGGCCCGCAGCAGCGACCGGACCGCCTCGCGCGCCTCCGCCGCCGGCTCCGCGCTCCCGGTGATGCCCGCCGTGACCATGGCACCCTCGGCCAGCAGGAACACCTGCCCGGTCAGTACGGCGGGCAGTCCGGCGTCCGCCACGAGAGCGGCCAGATAGTCGCGGAACTCCCGCTTGTGCGACCGGACTTGGGCCACCACGCGCTCCGAGGTCGCGCCGAGTTCGCCGTAGGAGTTGATCCACGCGCAGCCCCGGAAGTCGGCCTCGCCGAACCACTCCTCCAGCCAGTCGAAGACGGCCGGAATTCGTTCCTGTGGATCATCGTGGCGCTCGACGTGTTCGGCGAGGCGCCCGCGCCAGCGCAGGTCACGCCGTTCGAGGTACGCCTCCACCAACTGGTCCTTCGCCGGGAAGAGTTGGTAGAGCCGCTTGAGGGAGAGCCCGGAGGCGGTGCGGACGGCGTCCATGCCGACGGCCTGTATGCCCCGCCCGTAGAACAGCTTCTCGGCGGCGTCCAGCGCCTGTTCCCGGGCGACTGCGCTGTCCATGAGACGACCCCTCCTTGACGTGAGAACGACCGTTCTCTACGTTAGCAGTCGTCCGGAGAACGCTCGTTCTCGCTCAGCTCCCCGCCCTGGAGACGACCATGGCCGACCGCCCGCCCCTCCCGCCCTTCACCCGCGAGACCGCCGCGCAGAAGGTGCAGGCCGCCGAGGACGCCTGGAACACCCGTGACCCGCACCGGGTCGCGCTCGCCTACTCGCAGGACTCCGTCTGGCGCAACCGCGACACCTTCGTCACCGGCCGCGCCGAGATCGTCGAGTTCCTCACCGCCAAATGGGAGCGCGAGCACGAGTACGCCCTGCGCAAGGACCTGTGGGCCTACGACGGCAACCGCATCGCGGTCCGCTTCCAGTACGAGTGCCGGGACGCCGACGGGCAGTGGTGGCGGTCGTACGGCAACGAACTGTGGGAGTTCGACGAGCACGGCCTGATGACCCGGCGCGAGGCGAGCATCAACGACACGCGCATCAAGGAGAAGGAACGGCGTCTGTCCGGGCCGCGCCCGGAAGCCGAACGCGGGCGGTCGTTCCCGCTTCAGTAGGGTTCCCGGATGACCGAACCCGACGGAAAACCCTTCCTCTACGTCGTCGTCTGCGCCGCCGGTGTCGCCGTGGACGTCGGCAGGCTGATAGCCGCCGCGCAGGAGCGGGGCTGGGAGGTCGGGGTCTTCGCGACCCCGGTCGCGATGGGTGGCTTCTTCGACACGGCCGCCGTCGAGGCGCGGACCGGGCGGCCGATCCGTTCGGCGTGGCGAACTCCCGGCGATCCGCGCCCCTTTCCGCCCCCGGACGCCGTGATCGTCGCGCCCGCCACCTTCAACACGATCAACAAATGGGCGTCCGGTACGGCCGACACCCTCGCCCTCGGCACCCTCTGCGAGGCGTACGGCCTCGGAGTCCCGACCGTCGTACTCCCTTGTGTGGGCGACGCGTTGGCCGCCCACCCCGCCTACCGGGCGAGCCTGGCCCGGCTGCGCGAGATGGGCGTCCGCTTCGCGGAGCCGTACTCCGGCGCGGCCCAGGAGGACGGCGGGCGGCCGGAGTTCGGCTGGACGCAGGCGCTGGACCTGCTCTAGGAACAGGTCACGGTCGGCCCGGCCAGCATGCCCCCGGTGTAGAGCGTCTGACCCTGGGGCATCCAGTAGCCCAGCTTCGAAACGACCGTGGAACAGCGGGACTTGAGGGCGACTTGGACCACCACGGTGTCCGGGTGCCCCGGCTGGAGATCGGTGAGCGCGCAGTCGAGGGCGTGCGGGAGCCGGTCCTGCGCGGGGTGCCGGCCGATCAGCGGATTGACACAACGCGCGTCGCTCGTGGTCAGTTCGGCCCCCGTGCCCTCCTCCGCGATGAGCCCGAACCGCGCGCTGCCGTCGCCCTCGTCGCTGGCCCGCTGGACCGTGTACGTCAGCGTGGTCACGGAGTTCGGCGCCAGCGTGCTCCGGTCGACCTCGATGCCGTGCGTCGCCTTCGGCCGGGGAGCGGTCAGCGTGAGCGTCGCGCGGACGGTGCCCCGCACGTCCACTCCCTCGGGCATCGAGCGGACGTGCACGTCGGCCGTGAAGTCGTAGGTCCCCGGCCCCGGATACTGCCCCGACCCGGGCAGCGTGCCGGACGCGACCGTCTCGCCGTCCCGCCGCGCGGTCCAGGTGCCCGAGGTGCGGCACGCGTAACGGACGGTCGCCCGGAGCTGCCGGCAGGTCGCGGGCGCCGAGACCGCCATCGTCGGAGTGCCGCTGCCCGCGCAGAGACTGACCATGGCATGCGCGCCGCGCGGGCCGTGCAGGGTACCCGCGGGCGCGCACAGCGTCGACGGCGGCTCGGGCGGGGGCGGCGCCGGGTCCGTGTCACCCCACGCGGGCGACACCAGGGCCAGCGGCAGCACGGCCGCCCCCAGCAGGCTCCTCAGTCCGGTCCGACGTCTCTGCATCGCGTTCCTCCCGTACGGCCACGACCGGCCGGGCGCCGGTCGTCCGCACCGAGGATGCGCACCGGCGAGGGCCGCCCGACCGCTCCCACGCCGCGCGGCGGGGGGCGGTCACACCAACGCCGGACGCAGGTCGGTGCCCGAGGAGGGCACCACTCAAGGCGCCAGCAAGAGGTCGTCGCGCAGGCCCCGGCCCCGCTCGACCGGCGCCGCGTGCCCGATGGGGTGCGGCTCGCCGTCCAGGGTCGCCCGCACCGCGAGGCCGGTGACGGAGGCGCGGGCACCGTCGAGGGCCGCACGCAGGCCCGCCTTCGAGCACTGACGAAGTCGTACGCTCCAAAGCGGTACCGAACTCGAAGGCAGGAGCAGCAACGATGCAGTACGTGAAGCTCGGTTCGACCGGCCTGGACGTCTCGCGGATCTCTCTGGGCTGCATGACCTACGGACTCCCGGACCGCGGCACCCACGAATGGACCCTCGACGAGGAGGCCTCGCGCCCGCTGATCCGGCAGGCGCTGGAGGCCGGGATCAACTTCCTCGACACCGCGAACGTCTACTCCGACGGCACCAGCGAGGAGATCACCGGCCGGGCAATGCGCGACTTCGCCCGCCGCGACGAGGTCGTGCTCGCCACGAAGGTGCACGGCCGCACCCGCCCCGGGCCCAACGGCGCCGGGCTCTCGCGCAAGGCGATCATGTCCGAGATCGACCACAGCCTCGCGCGTCTCGGCACCGACTACGTCGACCTCTATCAAATCCACCGCGCCGACCCGCACACTCCCGTCGAGGAGACCATGGAGGCGCTGCACGACCTGGTGAAGGCGGGCAAGGTCCGCTACATCGGGGCGAGTTCGATGTTCGCCTGGCAGTTCGCCAAGCACCAGCACATCGCGGAGCGGCACGGCTGGACGAAGTTCGTGTCCATGCAGAACCACTACAACCTCCTCTACCGCGAGGAGGAGCGCGAGATGCTGCCGCTCTGCGCGGACCAGGGCGTCGGCGTGCTGCCCTGGAGCCCGCTGGCGCGGGGCCGCCTCACCCGGGACTGGGGGACCACCACCGAGCGCAGCAGCACCGACAACTTCGGCAACCGCCTCTACCAGGACGGCGACCGGACGATCGTCGAGGCGGTCACCCGGATCGCCGGCGACCGGGGTGTCCCGCGCGCCCAGGTCGCCCTCGCCTGGCTGCTGCACCAGGGCACGGTGGCCGCACCGATCATCGGCGCGGCCAAGCCGCAGCACATCGAGGACGCCGTCGCCGCCGTCGAACTGGAGCTGAGCGACAAGGAGATCGAGGAACTGGAGCAGCCCTACACTCCGCACGCGATCAGCGGCCACTCCTGACGCATCGTCAACAGACTTGGCTTCAGGCTGAGTTGATACGGAACGTCAGTGCGGGCCGTGCGGTGCGAACTCCGTGCCGCACGGCCCCGCTCCGGCACTCTCCGCCAGCGGCACTCGTTCGCCGCTCATCGTGATCGTGCGGTAGAAACCCCCGATCCGGTCGGCGGAGCGGCCCACGTAGTGCCCGATGAACGAACGGCGGAAGCGGTCCGCGCTGCGATTGGGCTGCGAGCCGTGCACCAGGCTGCCGTTGAAGAACAGGACGTCCCCGGGAGCCATGTCGACCGGCACGGCGGAGAGCCCGGGCGGCGGAGGAACGTACTCGCGGGCGAAGGAGACCCCGGGATCCGCCTCCTCCGGGCAGAACACGTCCATGCGATGGGTGCCGGGCACGACCTCCAGGCCGCCGTTGTCCCGGTCGATCTCGTCGCAGGCGATCCACGCGGCCACACAGGTGCCGGGCTCGGCCCGCAGATAGAAGTTGTCCTGGTGCAGCGCCTGGCCCCGGGCCCCGGGCGGCTTGAAGTAGAACATGCTCTGCGCGGCCAGCACCTCTTCGCCGAACAGGGTCTCCAGGACGTCCCGCAACCGCGGGTCCAGCAGGAAGCGCAGGGCGAGGTCGTCGATCTCGTGCGGGTGCATCACCCGGGGGTACGCGAGCAGAGGATCGCCGCTCGGGCGCGGCGCGAAGTGGCCGGGCACCGGACCCGCCGCGTGCAGTGCCGTGAACCGCTCGCAGAGCCGGTCGATTTCGTCGTGACTGAACAATCCGCGCGCGACCGTGAACCCGTCCTCCTCGAACGCGCCGATGTCCGTGGCTGTCATGCGGGACCTCCTCGGTGTGGTGTCACTCCACAGTGTCAGGCGGCCGGGCGCCCGCCTATTGGTTGGTCGTGAACGCTCTCGTCGGTGCGGGGGTGGCAGGTGTCAACTCCCGTGGCGGGACCGTCCGGTCGGGCAATGGCCCCGGCGGCTCGAACATGACCTGGGAAGACGGCGGGAGGGGCGGTGCGCCCGCCCTGTGTGCCGGACGCACCCGGCTGCCCCCGGCCAATGGTTTTGGGATTTCCCGTGTGGATACGGTGGCAATCCCATAACGGACCCCATTGACGAATCGTCAAATGAAGGGTGCCGGAACGCAATGCACAAAACCGAGGAAGACCTTGTTCCGTCTCGCTGACCTGTGCAAAGGTGTGCCTGTCGGCGTGCGGACATTAGATGATTCCCCTCTGCGCGCACGAGGCCGCTTCCGTACGCCACCCCCCTTGCTTCAAAAGAGCTGCCCCAGGCGGATGTTGGAGTTGGCGTCAATCGGACGGGCGGACCCTGTCGGCTCGTCGGCACAGTCGCATACCCGCCGGTATGGACTATATTCCGCGTTTCACCTGGAGGAATGCAGCCGTGACGGACCCAGGTCCCTCGAATTCCCCTTCCGCTCACCACTTCGAAGTGACCGACGAGCAGCTCAGCGCCGAGCTGAAGAAGTGGACGGGGACGACGCCAGCGCTGCAACCGGTCGGCGAACTGCTGGACCGGCACTGGGAAGCCGCCTTCGCCTATGCGGGGCTGTGCACCGATGGTCCGCACCATGCCGGAATGCTCACCACGGCCGCTTTCACCCGGCTCTTCGGGGAATCCCTGCGGCAGTCCGGACCGACTGCGGCCTGGCGACCCCAGGTGCTGGTCACCGTCCGCCGTATCGCCGCGGAATGGGACACCGACCGCCGGCAGGAAATGCTCCACCCGGATCTGCGCTCGGCGGCCGGCGACGGCGACCGCGTCGCGGCCCGACTGCTCCCGGTGCCCGAACGGCGTCTGCTCTCCCGGGCGTTCCAGCGGCTGCCCCACACCGCGCGCACCCTGCTGTGGCACCTTGAGGTCGAGAACGAGCCGACCGCGACAGCCGCCGGACTTGTCGGCCTCGACGAGGAGGGCGCCCGCATCGAACTCGGCCGCGCCGTCGTCCGCCTGCGCGAGGAATGCCTCCAGGTCCACCGCGAACTCGCCCACGACGACGAGTGCCAGCTCTACATACGGCTGCTGGACGTCACCTTCCGGCGCGGCGGCGCGGAGGTCGATCCGGACCTGGGCATGCACCTCACGGTCTGCAAGCACTGCCGGCACACGGCCGACCAGCTCAACCAGTTCAACGCCGGACTCGGCGTGGCGCTCGCCGAAGCGGTGCTCGGCTGGGGCGCACGCGCCTACCTGGAGGTCAGGGCCGGCAGCCGCAACCTGCCCGCGCAGGTGTCGTCCACCTCGACCGAAATCGCCCTGCGCTCCGGCCCGCGCCGCGGCGAACTCAGATCGGCCCACAAGGCGGCCCGCCGTGTCCGCCGCCGCAACCTCACCGCGGCCGTGCTGACCGTGAGCGGACTGGTCGTCCTCCCGCTTGTCCTGTGGTCCGCCGGCGGCTCGGGCGACTCCAAGAGCACCACCGGGAACCAGGCCACCGGTGCCTCCGGCACCGGCAAGGAGTCCGCCAACCCCTCCTGGGTCGGCGCCAACGACACCACGCAGGGCACGCTCAGCGGCCGGCTGCACAACGTCGACTCCGGCCTGTGTATCGGCATCGAGGGCAACAAGCCCCTCAAGGGTGCCGAGGCCGAACTGCAGACCTGCTCGTCGTCGGCCGGCCAGCAGTGGTCGTACGAGACCGACGGACAGCTGCGCAGCACCGCAGACCCCGGCCTCTGCCTCGACTCCCACCTCGCCTACGAGGTGACGCTCGCCCCCTGCACGAGCGCGTCCTCGGCGACCGCGAAGAACATCCGCTACGACTTCACCCTCCAGGGCATCCTCGTACCGCGCTGGAACCAGGACCAGGCGCTGACCCCCGCCTCCACCGACGGCGGCGGCGCGCTCGTCCTGAAGACGCGCGCGGACGGCACGGCCCAGCGCTGGGTCTTCGACACGTCCAAGGCCGACCCGCAGATGCAGGTCGTCAACTGGGACACCGACAGCACCGACGCACCGGTCACCACCAAGAAGGCCGGCCCCACGGCCACGCCCACCCCGTCGGCGACACCCACCCCGACACCGAGCGCGTCGACCCCGCAGTCCACGCCGACGACCGCCGCGCCGACCGACTACTGCGACTACTACCCGACCTACTGCTCGGGAGGCGGCCAGGGCGGCTGGGGCGGCGGATACGGCGGTGGGTACGGAGGCGGGTACGGCGGTGGGTACGGCAGTGGTGGGTACGGTCACTGAGCCTCAGCGCGGAGGGTGCGGAGGTGGCGGCGGCAGGGTCGAGATGCCCGGCGCCGCCTCCGGCCACACCAGCAGCACCGGACAGGGCGCGTGATCGACGGCGAACCGGACGGCGGGCCCGAGACTGTGCGGGCCCAGCCGGGCCCGGTCGCCGTCGCGGGCCAGTACCAGCAGATCGGCGTCCCCGGCGGCGGCCACCACCTCCCGCTCGACCCGCCCGGCCCGCTCCACCCGCTCGCACGGCCGCCCCAGCCGCTCGGCCGCCGCGTCCAGCAGCTCCGCCGCGGACGTGCTGCCCAGATCCTCCAGCCGGGTTCCCGGATCACGCGCCGGACCACCCCGCCCGAGCAGCCCCGCGAACGCCCCGTGCGCGAGACCGGACACATCGGGCCCGCTGACATGCAGCAGCACCACCTCGGAACCCTCCGGCGCATGCGTCCGTACGGCGTCCACACAGGCGGGCCAGGTGCCCTCGACCAGCCAGGCGATCACACGCATTCGGTCTCCCTCGGTGTCAGAGAACCTGGAGCGACAACCACAGTGCCACCGTCGCCGGGACGAGCGCCGACGGCACGGCGAGCAGCCCCAGCTTCGTGAACTCCTTGAGATCCACGCCGTGTTCGTGCTGATGCACGATCCGCCGCCACAACAGCGTCGCGAGCGACCCGGCGTAGGTCAGATTCGGCCCGATGTTCACCCCGAGCAGCACCGCGAGCACGGCCCCCGGCCCGGACTGCGCGGTCAGCGGCAGCAGCACCAGCACGGCCGGCAGATTGTTGATGAGATTCGCCAGTACGGCGGCCAGCGCGGCGATCCCGAGCAGGGCCGCGATCCCGGTCCCGCCGGGCAGGACATGGCCGAGCGCGTCGGAGAGCCCGTTGTCCACCACCGCCCGCACCACGATCCCGAGCGCCAGCACGAACGCCAGGAAGGACGGAGCGGCGGCCCGCACGACCGTCATCGGGGTCGCCTGCCGCCGCAGGAGCCCCCGGCCGGCCATGACGAGCGCCCCCGCGAACGCGGCCCACGCCGGGTCGATGCCGATCGCCGAGGTCAGCACGAACCCGGCGAGCGTGCAGGCGACGGTGGCCAGCGCGAACACCGGTAGCCCGGGCGTGTCGCCGGAGGCGGGGGAAGGCGCGGCTGCCGCGAGGTCGCGGGCGAAGAACTTCCGGAACACCAGGTACTCGGCGCCGATCGCGACCAGCCAGGGCAGCGCCATCAGGCCGGCGAACCGGGTGAAGCTCAGACCGCTCGCCGCGAACGCGAGGAGGTTCGTGAGGTTGGAGACCGGCAGGAGCAGCGAGGCCGTGTTCGACAGGTGCGTGCACGCGTAGACGTGCGGTTTGGGACGCACGCCCATCCGGGACGCCGTCGCGAACACGACCGGTGTCAGCAGCACGATCGTGGCGTCGAGGCTGAGTACGGCCGTGATCGCGGAGGCCAGTGCGAACACCGCCGTCAGCAGCCGCCCCGGGCTGCCCTTCGCCCACTCGGCCATCCATGCCCCGCAGGCCCGGAACAGGCCCTCCACGTCGCAGAAGTGGGCGAGCACCAGCACCGCGGCGAGGAAACCGACCACCGGGCCGAGCTGCTCGGCCTCCGCCCGCGCGTGGTCGAGCGAGATCGCCCCGGTGGCCACGGCGACCCCGGCGGCAGGGACCGCCATCACCGCCTCCGGCCACCCGAAGGGACGGACGACGGCCCACACGAGGACGGCGACGAGCAGGACGACGGACAGGGTTTCGGCGAGCGGGGTGTTCAGGGGACGGTCCTCCGGGACGCGGGCAGCGGTGCCCGCACCATGTAACCAGGCCCCGGCGCGAAGCCCGCGCTCAGGCGCCCGTGCCCGCGCTGAACACCGTCAGCCGCACCGAGGACGAGTTGCCGGACACCGGCACCGCGCCGTTCGTCCACGTCACCTTCAGCGGGTCCTTCTCGTCGGGCGGGGTCACCACCAGCGTGGCGGGGGTGGCCGTCTTCGCGCCGCTGATCTCGGGGTTGGAGAAGGTCAGGCCGGCCCAGGCGCTCTGGCCCGGCTTCAGCGTGACGGTGGTGGCGGTGCTGCCCGTCTCGCGCACGGGGTTCGGGCCCAGCTGGGTGCCGGACGCGTTCACGAACGCGGCGCCGGGAAAGCCGCGCACCGTGCAGGTGCGGCCGGACACGTTGGTGAGGACGATCGGGAAGTTCTCCTGTCCGGCGCCCGGATCGTTGCCGCCCACCGTGGCCTTCAGCTCGGAGGTGTGGCACCGGCTGCTGCTCGCGGTGGAGGTGCTGGAACCCGTGGCGGTGGACGAGGAGGTCGAGGAACCCGACGAGTTCGAGTCGGACCCGGTGGCGGTGTCGGAGCCGCCCGACGAGGTGACCGGCGTGCCGGACCCGTCGGCCGAGGCGTCGCCGCCGGCGGGCGCGGCCGTACCCGACTGGGTCTGCGGGCTGCTCACCGTGCCGCTCCCGTCGCCGCAGGCCGTCGTCAGGCCCAGTACGGCGACCGCGCTCACGAGCAGGGCCGCCCGGCGCAGGGACTGGGACGTGTTCGCCATCTTCAACACTCCTGGAAGTTCACCCCTACAGCGCCTCGCGCGCTGTCACAGGGATCCGATGCGCGTGCGCACCGAAAGGTTCGCGGGATCGACGACTTCTTTTGCGACAGTGACCAGGACAGTGGATCAGGTGACCCGGAGCGAGCGCAGTATCCGCGAGGTCGCGTCGCCGCTGTGCTGCCGTATCTGCACGTAGACCTGGGGCTGCGCGGCGCCGCCGACGAGGCGCAGCGCGGTCTCCGAGAGGGTGCCGGTGCCGCCCGAGCAGTCGCTCCAGGTGCGGATCGTGCCGCGCCAGGTGGCGCTGGAGTAGGCGCGGCTGCCGTCGTAGTGGCAGCCGGAGTGGGCGATGCCGTCCACCTTCGTCGCCACGCTGCCGTGCTCGCTCAGCCCGACGAACACGCCGTTCACGTCGGCCGAGAGGTCCGGCCACTTCGCCAGGTCGTCGGCGACGGCCAGCCCCGGTTCCTGCCCGGCCGTCAGCCCGATCGCGTGCGGATCCCAGCCCGAGTCGCGCAGCTGTCGGCCCCAGGAGCCCGGCACCGCGACCACCACCCGCCCGGTGCTGTCCTTGACCGTCAGGTCCGAACTCCTGGACGACGACGGCAGGTTGAGCACGGCGACGCCCGTCCCGGCGGCCACGACAACGAACAGCCCCGCCATCAGCGCGACCCCCCGGTGCCGGCCGTGCGGCCTGTGCACCGGGGTGGCCTCGGCGGCCAGCCGCTCCAGCTCCGCCGCGAACGCCCGCGCCGTCGGCCAGCGCCGCTCCCGGTCCGGTTCCAGCGCCCGCAGCAGGGCCCGCTGCACCTCGGGGGAGAGATCGGGCCGCAGCCGGTCCGGCCGTACGACCTGACCGGGCGTGCCCGGAACCGTGCCGGTGGCCAGCTCGTAGCCGAGCGCGCCCAGGCTGTACACGTCGGCCCGCTCGTCGATGCCCGAGCCGGGCTGCGCCTGCTCCGGCGGTTGATAGCCGGCCGAACCCGCGGCCAGGGTGAGACCCGAGGCCTGCGCCAGGCTCTTCGCCAGGCCCAGGTCGGCGAGCAGGACCCGCTCGGTGCCGTCCGGGGCGGTGCGCAGCAGTACGTTCGTCGGCTTGATGTCCCGGTGCACGATCCCCGCCTCGTGCAGCGCGGCGGCGCCCCGGGCGGCCAGCGCGGTCAGCCGCAGCACCTCGGGCACGGGCAGCGGACCGGCGGCGAGCAGATCGGCGAAGGTGCCGGCGTCGGCGTACTCCATCACGAAGTACGGCCGCCCGTCGGGCAGTTCACCGATGTCGTAGACCTGCACCACGCGGTTCGAACCGGCCCTGCGCAGCAGCCGGGCCTCGGAGAGGAAGCGCTCGCGGACGTCCATGCGGTGCGCCCAGTTCTCCGCGAGGACCTTCACGGCGACCGGGGCCTCGAGCTCGTCGTCGTGCGCGAGCCAGACCGTGCCGAACGCGCCGCTGCCCAGGCGGCGTTTAAGGCGGTAGCGGCCGATCTGTTCGACGTGGTGCATGGGACTATCATGCCTGCTCGGAGATCGAGGCGGAGGAGTGGATCCAGTGCAGGACAGGGCGCCGACCGAGGAGCTGGCCAGGCGCGCGGCAGCCGGTGATCCGGCCGCGCTCGACGCGCTGCTCAGGACGATCCAGCCCGACGTGGTACGGCGGTGCGGGCGGTTCCTGCCGTGCCGGGAGGACGCCGAGGAGGCCGCGCAGGACGTACTGCTGCAAGTCGCCCGGAAGATCGGCACATTCGAGGGCCGCAGCCTCTTCAGCACCTGGCTCTACACGGTCGTCGCCAACGGCGCCCGGCAGAAGTACCGCGAGCTGAAGCGGCGGGCCGCCGAGCAGCCGGCCGTGATCGACGTCTCGCAGCATGTCGACCCGCGCACCACGAGCGTGATCGCCGGGTCGAAGATCGACCTCCTGGAGGCGATCGAACGCCTGGAGCGGGAGTCGCCGCACCTGGTCGAACCGCTGGTGTACCGGGACATCTGCAAGCTGGAGTACGCCGAGATCGCCGAGCGCCTCGGCATCCCGCTCGGCACGCTCAAGTCCCGGCTGCACGAGGCCCGCCGCCAGGTCAGGCCCTGGCTGACCGACCTGTCCTGACCCGGCTCAGACCTCGTCGAACAGCGACAGCTCCGCCCAGATCGTCTTGCCGTCCGCCGTGTGCCGGCTGCCCCAGCGCTGGGTGAGCTGGGCGACCAGCAGCAGCCCACGCCCGCCCTCGTCCCAGGTCTTGGCGCGGCGAAGGTGCGGAGCCGTGTGGTTGGTGTCGGAGACCTCGCAGATCAGCGTGGCCGCATCATGGATGAGCCTGAGCCGGATGGGGTGCGCGCCGTAGCGGATGGCGTTGGTGACCAGCTCGCTCACCACCAGCTCGGCCGTGAATCCGGCCTCGCTGAGGTTCCAGGCGTCGAGCTGCTCGACGACCTGCTTGCGGATCGGGGCCACCAGTGACGGGTCGGCCGGGATGTCCCAGGTGGAGACCTGCTCGGCGGGCAGGCCCTGGGTGCGGGCCAGCAGCAGCGCCACGTCGTCGGCGGCACCGCCCGGCGGGAGCACGGCGTGCAGGATCCGGTCGCAGGTCTCGTCCAGGGAGTCCGAGGACGCGTACAGCGCGTCGAACAGCAGCCGGTGATTGTCGTCGAGGTCCCGCTCGCGGTTCTCGGTCAGCCCGTCGGTGTACAGCGCGAGTACGGTGCCCTCGGGCAGCTCGAACTCGGCCGACTCGAAGGGCAGTCCGCCCAGGCCCAGCGGCGGGCCCGCGGGCAGGTCGATGTGCTCGGGCGGGCCGCCGGGCCGGAGCATGATCGGCGGTGGATGTCCGGCGCGGGCCAGCGTGCAGCGCCGGGACACCGGGTCGTACACCGCGTACAGGCAGGTCGCGCCGACCTCGCCCGGGCTGCCCTCGCCGCCGGCCTCCGCGGAGAGCCGTACGACCAGGTCGTCCAGGTGGGTCAGCAGCTCGTCCGGGGCCAGGTCGATGTCGGCGAGGGTGCGGACGGCCGTGCGCAGCCGGCCCATGGTGGCGGAGGCCTGGATGCCGTGGCCGACGACGTCCCCGACGACCATGGCGACCCGCATCCCGGACAGCGGGATCACGTCGAACCAGTCGCCGCCGACCCCGGCACGCGCCGCCGGCAGATAGCGCGAGGCGGCCTCCAGGGCGGCCGTGCTCGGCAGTTTGCGGGGGAGCAGGCTGCGCTGGAGGGCCAGCGCGGTCTCGCGTTCGCGGGAGAAGCGGCGGGCGTTGTCGATGCAGACGGCGGCCCGGGCGGTGACCTCCTCGGCCAGCAGCACGTCGTCCTCGCTGAACGGGTCCATGCGCCGGTACCGGGTCAGGACCGCCACGCCGAGGGTCACGCCCCGGGCCTGGATCGGTACCGCCATCGAGGAGTGGATGCCGTACTCCTGGACACGTCTGGTGCGGGTTTTGTCCCAGGCCAGCCAGAGTTCGAGGGCCCGGCCCGAAGCCACCAGGGTGCGGCCCGCGACCAGCGCGTCGGCCTGCGGGGACTGGTCGGGATACAGGTCCGACTGGCCCGGCTTGGCGACGGCCTCCGGGCTGCCCTGCTGCACCGAGGCGTGCGCGGCCCGGCGCAGCCGCACCGGCGCGACGATCGCCGTCGGGAGCTCACCGCCGTGCTCCTGCGGGTCCAGCAGGTCGATGCTGACGAAGTCGGCCAGGGCCGGCACGCAGACATCCGCCAGCTCCTGGGCCGTACGGGTGACGTCGAGGGTGGTGCCGATGCGGACGCTCGCCTCGTTGACCAGTTGGAGCCGCTCGCGCGCCAGGTAGTTCTCGGTGAAGTCGTGCGCGGCCAGACACACGCCGCGCACCTGTCCCTCGGCGTCGGTGATCGGCGCCATCCGGGCCAGCCAGGCGTGCGCGGCGTCCTCGCCGCCGGTGCGCATGTAGATCTGGAAGTCCTGGGCCGTGCCGGAGGTGAGCACGCGCAGCATGTACTGCTCCAGCTCCGCGCTCTGCGTCTTGCCGCCGATCTCGGTGATCCGCAGGCCCTGGATGCGCTCCTCGGGCAGACCGATCACCTCGGCCATCGCGTCGTTGACCCGGCTCAGCCGCAGATGCTCGTCGTAGACCGCGATGGCACACGGCGACTGGGTCAGCGCGGCGGTCGCGAGGGGGTCCTCGTCGGCGCGCGGCCCGCCGCCCTCCAGCGGCGTCACGACGAGCCAGTCGCCCGGCCCGCCGTCCCGGGGGCGCCGGTGGTGGGCCAGCAGCCACACCGGCACGGCCCGGCCGTCCCGGTGCCACAGCGTGACCGTGCCGTCCCAGCGGGCACTGGTGGGAACCGGCAGGGCCCCGGTGCCACCGGCCAGCAGCCGCACGGCCGGGCGGCCCACGACCTCGCCCGCGGTGTGGCCGAGGAGCCGCTGTGCCCCCTCGTTCCACTCCACCAGAGTTCCGGCATCGTCGATGACAACCCGCGCCGTCGCGGCATCGTCGAACGGGTAGACCGGACTCATCGTCGCCACTCCATCGCGCGCACTCACAGTGAACAACCAGGCCACTTGTGTTCCAGCCTAGTGCGTCACAGTCCCGAGCGGACGAGAACCCCCGGGCCCGGGGAACCGGGCGGTCAAGGGGGAAATCCGGTCGAAGTGCCGCCCGGGACGGTTGGCCGCCCCCGCACCCTTGACGTCCCGGCGTGGCACCCCGTCAGAATCTGTTCGGTCACGATCAGTTGTGAGTACTTCTGGGCCCTGATGAGGGAGAGCCGCCATGACGGTCACTCGCAGATCGGTTTTGATCGCCTCTACGGCCGCGCCGACGGCCGCATCACTCCTGGCCGCCCCGGCCGCACGCGCCACCGGCGCCACGGCGGGCGCGTCCGGCCGGCGCACCGTCGCGCTGCGGGACGGCTGGCGCTTCGCGCTGGTCGATCCGGGCGGGATCACCGACCCGACCGGCGCCTACACGGACGCCGCCGCACCGGACTACGACGACTCCGCCTGGCGCGAGGTCGCGGTCCCCCACGACTGGAGCATCGAGCAGACCCCCACCACCGAGAACGGCACCACCAGCGGCACCGGCTTCTTCCCCGGCGGCCTCGGCTGGTACCGGATCGCCTTCACCCTGCCGCCGGCCCTCACGGGCAGGCGGATCTCGGTGGAGTTCGACGGCATCTACATGGACTCGTACGTCTATTGCAACGGCACGCAGGTCGGCCGACACCCGTACGGATACACGGGGTTCGCCCTCGACCTCACCGATCTGCTGCACACCGACGGCAGCACGGAGAACGTCGTCGCCGTGAAGGTGCAGAACCAACTGCCCAGCAGCCGCTGGTACTCGGGCAGCGGCATCTACCGCGAGGCCCGGCTGGTGATCACCGAGCCGGTGCACGTCGAACGCTGGGGCACGTACGTCACGACACCGGACATCACCGCCGAGCGGGCCGTCGTCCGCGTGCGGACGTCCGTGCTGAACGAGTCGGGGGCCGCGAGCGAGGTCGAGATCGGATCGCGGATCGTCGACCCCGGCGGCCGGACCGTGGCCCGCGCCACCTCGACGGTCGGTGTCGCCGACCGCACCACCGAGACCCATGAACTCACCGTCCCCAAGCCGAAGGTGTGGGACATCGAGACCCCCGACCACCGCTACACCCTGGAGACCGAACTACGTGTGGGCGGCCGGACGGTCGACACGTACCGCACGGCCTTCGGCATCCGCAGCTACCGCTTCGACCCCGACGAGGGCTTCTCCCTCAACGGAACTCCCGCCAAGATCAAGGGAGTCGACCTCCACCACGACCAGGGCGCCCTCGGTTCCGCGATCAGCCTCGACGCCGTGCGCAGGCAGTTGAGCATCATGAAGTCGATGGGCGTCAACGCCTTCCGCACCTCCCACAACCCACCCTCGCCGCAAATCATCCAGGCCTGCGAGGAGTTGGGCATCGTGATGATGGTCGAGGCCTTCGACTGCTGGCACACCGGCAAGACGACCTACGACTACCACCGCTTCTTCGACACCTGGTGCGAGTCGGACGCCACCGAGATGGTCCGCGCCGCCCGCAACTCGCCCGCCGTGGTGCTCTGGTCCATCGGCAACGAGATCCCCGACTCGACCTCCACCGCCGGGCTGGCCATGGCCGACCGCATCATCGGCGCGATCAAGTCGGCGGACGACACCCGCCCGGTGGTCATCGGCTCGAACAAGTACCACGGCGTTCCCGCCAAGGGCTCCGCCGCCGACCTCATGCTCGCCAAGCTCGACGGACTGGGCCTCAACTACAACACCGCCAAGTCCGTCGACGCCCTGCACGCCGCCTATCCGCACCTGTTCCTCTTCGAGTCGGAGTCCTCCTCCGAGACCTCGACCCGGTCCACCTACCAGGAGCCCGAACACCTCAACACCGGCGAGAACCACACACCCGGCAGACGCGCGACCTCCTCCTACGACAACAACCTCTCCTCCTGGACGATGAGCGGCGAGTACGGCCACAAGAAGGACCGCGACCGGAAGTGGTTCGCGGGCCAGTTCCTGTGGTCCGGCATCGACTACATCGGGGAGCCCACGCCGTACGACGTGTTCCCGGTCAAGGCGTCCTTCTTCGGCGCGGTCGACACGGCGGGCTTCCCGAAGGACATGTACCACCTCTTCCGCAGCCAGTGGGTCGATGAACCCATGGTGCATCTGGTGCCGATGACCTGGAACCACGAGCCGGGCGACACGGTCGAGGTCTGGGCCTACGCCAACGTCGACACCGTCGAACTGTTCCTCAACGGAGAGTCCCTGGGGACCCGGACGTTCGACACCAAGAAGACCACCGACGGCCGCACCTACCTGGAGACCACCGAGGCCACGGGCGACGACAAGACCTTCACCACCGGCCCCTACCCGGGCAGTTACACCAGCCCCAACGGCAGCGCGGGCAAACTCCACCTCGGCTGGAAAGTGCCCTACGAGCCGGGCGAGTTGAAGGCGGTGGCCAGCAGCGGCGGCAGGACGGTGGCGACGGACGTGCTGCGCACCGCGGGTGCCGCGCATGCCGTGCGCCTCACGGCCGACCGCAGGTCCCTTGCCGCCGACGGCCGTTCACTGGTCTTCGTGACCGCGGAGATCGTCGACGCCCACGGTGTCGTGCTGCCGGACGCCGAAGATCTCATCGCCTTTGCGGTGAAGGGCGGTTCCCTGGCCGGGCTGGACAACGGGCGGGAGGAGAGTGCCGAGCGCTACCAGGCGAGCACTCGAACCGCCTTTCACGGCAAGGCACTTGCGATCGTGCGGTCCGGGACACGGGCGGGTGCGCTGAAGGTGACGGCGCGGGTGCAGGGGCTGCGGAGCGGTACGGTCGCTGTCCGTACGACACCGGCCCGGGACGTGGCCGCGACACCGGCACCGGGCTTCGCGGCCGACTACCCGGCACCACCGAACTACCCTTCGGCGGACGCCAGTTACTCGGGCCGACCCGACACCCTCCCGGCCGCCGTGCTCGACGGCGACCCGGCCACCGGCTGGTCCAACGCCTTCGCCAAGTCGGCCACGGCCCTGCTGCCCGCCTTCGGCGGCGCCCGCGAGATGGACTGGGTGTCGGTGGACTGGGGGAGGACGCGGTCCTTCGACCGGGTGGAGGTGTCGTTCACCGTGGACGCGACGCACAGTCTGCCCGCGGCGGTCGCGGTCGCGGTGTGGGACGGCGGTGGGTGGGTTCCGGTCGAGGGGGCAGTCGTCGACTGGGCCGCCACCTCGGACAGCCCGACTGTCGTCACCTTCGGCGCCGTGCGCGGCTCCCGGCTGCGGCTCACCTTGACGAGTAGCCGTCCTGGGGCGGCCCAAGGGGCGGTGCGGATCAGCAAGTTGGAGGCTCCCGCCGGGTAGCGGGCAGGTGATCGGTCACGGTCCGGACGGGAATCTGGCCTGTCCGGACCGTTGACGAGATGTCATGTCTCGAACAGCATGACCAGGGTCCCGTACCCCTGGGAGCGCTCCCATCACGTGTCGTGCGACGCGTCGCCGGAGTGCGCTCCGCCTCCCCGAGGGAGCCCAGACGTGAAACGACGCAGAACGACCCTGCTCGCCGCCACGGCCCTCCTCGCGGCGGCCCTCACCGCCCTGCCGGCAAGTCCGGCCGGAGCCGACGAGATCGAACAGGTCAGCAACGGCACCTTCGACACCACCACCGCACCCTGGTGGACGACGGCCAACGTCGCCGCAGGCCTGTCCGACGGACAGCTCTGCGCGGACGTGCCCGGTGGCACGACCAACCGCTGGGACGCCGCCGTCGGCCAGAACGACATCACGCTCGTGAAGGGCGAGTCGTACAAGTTCGCGTTCACGGCGTCGGGTTCGCCGGCGGGGCACGTGGTGCGGGCGATCGTGGGGCTGTCGGTGGCGCCGTACGACACCTACTACGAGATCAGTCCCGAGTTGAGCGAGACGGGCAACTCACTTGCCTACACGTTCACTTCGCCCGTCGACACCACGCAGGGGCAGGTCGCCTTCCAGGTCGGCGGGAGTGCGGAGGGCTGGCACTTCTGCATGGACGACGTGTCTCTGCTGGGCGGTGTACCGCCGGAGGTGTACGAGCCGGACACCGGGCCGCGCGTGCGGGTGAACCAGGTCGCGTATCTGCCGGACGGGCCGAAGAACGCGACGCTGGTGACCGCGTCGACGGCCGTGCTGCCCTGGGAGTTGAGGAACTCGGCGGGTGCGGTGGTCGCGCACGGGCGGACCGTGCCGCGCGGCACCGACGTGGCGTCCGGGCAGAACGTGCAGTCCATCGACTTCGGTGCGTACCGGGGGCGCGGTGAGGGCTTCACGCTGGTGGCGGACGGGGAGACGAGCCGGCCCTTCGACATCGGGACGGCCGCCTATGAGCGGCTGCGGCTCGACTCGCTGAAGTACTACTACACACAGCGCAGCGGCATCGCGATCCGCGACGACCTGCGCCCCGGGTACGCCCGTCCGGCCGGTCACCTGAACGTCGCCCCCAACCAGGGCGACGCGAACGTGCCCTGCCAACCCGGTTTGTGCGACTACACACTTGACGTCACCGGCGGCTGGTACGACGCGGGCGACCACGGCAAGTACGTCGTCAACGGCGGTATCTCCACCTGGGAGTTGCTCAGCACCTACGAACGCTCGCTGCTGGCCCGCACCGGACAGCCGGGCAAGCTGCGCGACGGAACGCTCGCCATCCCGGAGAGCGGCAACAAGGTCCCTGACGTGCTCGACGAGGCGCGCTGGGAGCTGGAGTTCCTGCTGAAGATGCAGGTGCCGGACGGACAGCCGCTGGCGGGCATGGCCCACGACAAGGTCCACGACGAGCAGTGGACGGGACTCCCGCTGCTCCCGAGCCAGGACCCGCAGAAGCGAGAGCTGCACCCGCCGACCACGCAGGCGACACTCAACCTGGCGGCGACGGCGGCCCAGGCGGCCCGCCTGTACCGGCCCTACGACCGGGAGTTCGCGGCGAAGGCGCTCAAGGCGGCGCGGAAGGCCTGGGCGGCGGCGCTCGCACACCCCACGGTCTACCCGGACCCGAACGACGGCACGGGCGGCGGCGCCTACCCCGACGACAACGCCACCGACGAGTTCTACTGGGCGGCGGCGGAGCTGTATCTCACCACGGGGGAGAGGCAGTTCGCCGACCACGTCGTCAACTCCCCTCTCAACACGGCAGACATCTTCGGCAGCCTCGGCTTCGACTGGGCACGGACGGCAGCCCTCGGCCGCCTCGACCTCGCCACCGTCCCCAGCCGCCTGCCCGGCCGCGACAAGCTCCGCCGCTCGGTGATCGAGGCCGCGGACACCTACCTCGCCACGCTGCGGACGCAGGCCTACGGCATGCCGTACGCACCGCCCGGCAACCTCTACGACTGGGGCTCCAACAGCCAGATCCTCAACAACGCGCACGTCATCGCGACCGCGTACGACCTCACCGGCGCCACGAAGTACCGTGACGGCGCGCTCCAGAGCATGGACTACATCCTCGGCCGCAACGCCCTCAACATGTCCTACGTCACAGGCTACGGCGAGGCCAACTCCCACAACGAGCACAGCCGTTGGTACGCCCACGAACTCGACCCGAACCTCCCGAACCCACCGAACGGAACCCTGGCGGGCGGCCCCAACTCCTCCATCCAGGACCCCTACGCACAGAGCAAACTCACCGGCTGCGTCGGCCAGTTCTGCTACATCGACGACATCCAGTCCTGGTCGACGAACGAGACGGCGGTGAACTGGAACGCGGCGCTGGCGTGGATGGCCTCGTTCGTGGCGGATCAGGGCTGACGTTCCCGCTCGACCAGTTCCCTCGGGCGTTTGTGCGCGGTGAGTGTGTGGAGTTCCGCTTGGCTCAGTGGCTGGTGGACCTCCACGTACTCGCCGTGCGGCAGCCGTTTGATCACGCCCGTCTCGCGGCCGTGCATCACCAGTTCCGCGTCCCGGAGTTGTAGGCCCAGGCAGATGCGGCGGGTGACGGCGAACGCGAGGACCGGGACGGCGAACACCGCGACCCGGACCGTCCACGTCACCGTGTTGATCGACAGGTGGAGGCGGGTGGCCACGATGTCGTTTCCGCCGCCCGCCAGGAGGATCAGGTAGAGACTGATCCAGGCGACGCCGAGGCCCGTGCGGTTGGGGCGGTTGCGGGGGCGGTCCAGGAGATGGTGCTCGTGCTTGTCGCCCGCCCGCCAGGACTCCAGGAACGGGTACGCGCCGATGAGGACGAGGAGCAGCGGGAAGACCACGATCGGGATCAGTACGCCCAGGACCAACGTGTGGCCCCACAAGGTGACTTCCCAGCCCGGCATCACACGGACCAGGCCCTCCGCGAAGCCCAGGTACCAGTCGGGCTGGGCGCCCGTGGAGACCTGGTCGGCGCGGTAGGGGCCGTAGGACCAGACGGGGTTGATGGACGCCACCGCCGCGAGGACGGTGAGCGCGCCGAAGACCAGGAAGAAGAAGCCGCCCGCCTTCGCCAGGTAGACCGGCATGAACGGGGTGCCCACCACGTTGCGTTCGGTGCGGCCGGGGCCCGCGAACTGGGTGTGCTTGTGGTGGACGACCAGGATGAGGTGGACGACCACGAGGGCCGCCATGACGCCGGGGATCAGCAGCACGTGCAGTGAGTAGAAGCGGGACACGATGTCGTGGCCGGGGTACTCGCCGCCGAACAGGAACATCGACAGGTACGTGCCGACCACCGGGACCGAGAGCAGCGCGCCGTCGACGAAGCGCATACCCGTGCCCGACAGGAGGTCGTCCGGGAGCGAGTAGCCGAAGAGGCCCTCGAACAGGCCGAGGAACAACAGGGTCCAGCCGAACAGCCAGTTGAGCTCGCGCGGCTTGCGGAACGAGCCCGTGAAGAAGTGCCGCATCATGTGCGTGAGCATCGCGGCGATGAACACCAGCGCCGCCCAGTGGTGCAGTTGCCGGACGAGCAGCCCGCCGCGCACGTCGAAGCTGATGTGCAGCGTGGAGGCGTAGGCGTCGGACATCCGGATGCCGTTCAAAGGGACGTAACTCCCGTGGTACGTCACCTCGTTCATGGAGGGATGGAAGAAGAGGGTCAAATACACGCCGGTGAGGATCAGTACCACGAAGCTGTAGAGGCAGATCTCGCCGAGCAGGAACGACCAGTGGTCCGGGAACACCTTGCGCAGATACCGCTTGCCGAGGGTGTGGATGCCGAGCCGGCCGTCGAACCAGTCGGCGACGCGCTCGCCCCGCGAGGAGTCCGAACGGGTGGTCACTGGTCCTCCTCGTCGTCCTTGTGCACATGCGTGAGCTTCTCGGGGTTGGTCACGATGTAGACCCCGGACACCTGGTCGCCCTCGGGCGTGAGGTCCATGACCATCACCGCGTACGGCGCGTCACCCTCGAAGACGACCGCCGCGTCGTCGCCGTTGACGCGCCGGTAGCGCAGGTCCAGGTTCTCGGGGGCGTGCCGGGCGGCGAACTGTCCGATGAGGCGGACCGCCTTGTCCCGGCCGTGCACCGGGCGCAGCCCCGCCGGCTTCCGGTTGCCCCCGCTGTCCGTCCAGACCGTGACGTCCGGCGCGAGGATCTCCATCAGCGAGGCGATGTCCCCGCCGATCGCGGCCCGCACGAACCGTTCCGTCGCCTCCCGCCGCACCCGGGGATGCGCCTCGTACAGCGGCCGCCGCGCGTGCACATGGGCCCGCGCCCGGTGCGCGAGCTGCCGTACGGCGGCCGGGGTGCGCTCGATGATGTCCGCGATCTCGGTGTGGGCGTACCCGAACACCTCGTTGAGGACGAACACCGCCCGCTCCAGCGGGCTCAGCGACTCCAGGACGACCAGCATGGCCAGCGAGACGGACTCGGCGCGCAGCGCCGGGTCGACGGGGTCGTCGGCCGGGCCGAGCAGGGGTTCCGGCAGCCACGGACCGACGTACGTCTCGCGGCGGCGGCTGATCGCGGCGCGGCGCCGCAGCGCGTGGTTGACGGCGATCCGGACGAGATAGGCGCGCCGGTTGGTGATGGTGTCGAGCGGGGAACGGCGGGCGCGCGCCGTCCAGGACAGCCAGGTCTCCTGGAGGACGTCGTCGGTGTCGGCGACGCTGCCCAGCATGTTGTAGACGAGGCTGAACAACAGCTCCCGATGGTCCATGAAGTCATCGGTCGCCTCTTCGTCGACAGCGGTCTCGGACATACCTGCGCCTCCCCGGTGCGTGCTCACTACTGCGAGGGGTGCCGGGGGCCGGAATGTGACAGCGGAGGGCGTGAATGTGACGTACGTCTCTGCGTAGGCGCGCCGTGTCACACCCGCCGACCGCCCCGGCCTCTTGACCGCGAGTCCAACGAAAGGAGACCGACATCGTGTTCGAGAAGTGGCACGGCAACCCCCGACTCGGAGAAGACCTCGACGCGTCCCTGGACGAGATCCTCCGGGGCGCCAACGCCTGCACGCCGACGCCGGCCGAGTCCGGACCCGACCTGGAGGAAGCCGCACGATGACCATCGACTTCACGCCCATGTACGCCTCGCACGACGCCTTCCGGCGCGACCTCGAGCGGCTCGCCGGGGCGGTCGCGGACGGCAGGGCGCACACCGGCCCGGTCCTCGCCGGGTGGGAGAACTTCAAGCACCAACTCCACGTCCACCACACGGCCGAGGACGGCGACCTGTGGCCGCGGGTCCGGACGCGGGTCGCAGGACGCACGCGGGACCTCGGGATGCTGGACGAGATGGAGGCCGAACACGCCCGTATCGACCCGCTGTTGGCCGCCGTGGACATCGCGCTCGCCGACCGGGCCTTCGAACTCCCCGATCTCGTACGGGCGTTGCGGGCCACCCTCGACGATCACCTCAAGCACGAGGAGGACAGCGCGCTGCCCTTGATGGGGGAGGTGCTGACCGACGCGGACTGGGCCGCCTTCACCGGGCGGCTGCGGGAGACACAGGGGCTGCGCGGGGCCGCGGTGTTCGTGCCGTGGCTCGTCGACGGGGTGTCGGCGGTGGACCGGGCACGGTTCCTCGGCGCGTTCCCGCCGCCGGTGCGGGTGCTGAACCGGGTCTTCTGGGAGGGGAGCTATCGGCGCAGGGGACTGTGGTAGCCGCGCTGGGAGGTGCTGGCCGGTACCGCCTGGTGTACCTTCTGACCTGGCGGTATTTACGGGTAAGTACCCGAGCGGTACCGTGAGGTCATGCCAGCTCTCAACGTGGAGTTCAGCGATCGCGAGCTAGAGGACCTGCGGCAGATCGCCAAGGAGCGCGGTACGTCGATGAAGGCCCTCGTCCGGGAGGCCGCCGCCGCCGACATCGCCCGGCACCGGGCGCTGCAGGAGGGCGCGGAGGCCTTCCGCCGTTTCTTCGCGACGCACGCCGACGAGTTCGCCGCGGCCTTTCCGGAGGACGAACCGGCGGCCAAGGGCGAGGGGCGGGTCGCCTGACGCATGCCCGCCCTCCACATCGACGTGCCGTGGCTCCTCCAGCGCCATGAGGAAGTGCTCCCGGATCAGCCCACCATCAACGACTTCTCGGCGTTGGTGGCGGCCGTCGCCCGGCACCGCGTCGACCCGCCCCGCCTCGGTGTCGACTCCGACCCGGCCTGGCGGGCCACCGCCCTGCTGCACACCCTCGCCCTGCTCAAGCCCCTGCCGTCCGCCAACGCCCGCTTCGCCTGCGCCACGGCGGTCGCCTACATGTTCGTCAGCGGCGTCGGCATCGATCCGCCGTACGGCGCGCTCGTCGATCTGACCCGCGACCTGATCTCCGGGAAGACGGACGTGTACGGCGCGGCGGAACGGCTGCGGTCCTGGCAGATCTGAGCGTCACCGGTCCTCGTGCGCCGGTGACGTCTCCCCGGACACGCCGTCGCCGGACGCGGCGAGGCTGCCCAGCAGACCCAGCAGTTCCGCGCTGCGGCTGCCCGGCTCGGCGTGGAAGACGACCACGCTCAACGCGTCCGTGCCCGGGATCTCGAACTTGTTCGACCGCAGCTCGAAGTCTCCGACCAGCGGATGGCTGAGGAGACTGATCCGCCCGACCATCGGCCGTACCTCGTGCCGGCTCCACAGCAGCCGGAACCGCTCACTGCGCACGGACAGTTCGCCGACCAGCTCCACCAGCCGTGGATCGTCGACGTCCGGACCGATGTGACCGCGCAGCGTCGCCACGCCCTCGGCGGTCAACTCCGCCCAGTCGCGCCGCAGTTCGTGCTCGGCCGGGTCGAGGAACACCGCCCGCAACAGGTTCACGCCCGGCACGTAGTTCGGGGACAGCGCCCGGCACAGCGTGTTGGCCGCGAGACAGTCCGTGAACCGGTTCTGGACGTAGGCCGGATGCGCCGACCAGGTGTCCAGCAGCTCGCGGACGCCCGCCGGCACCGCCTCCGGCTTTCTGGCCCGCCTGCGCGACGCGGCCGGCCGCTCCGGCTGCGCCAGGCTCAGCAGATGGGCGCTCGCGGCGGCGTCCAGGCGCAGCACCCGGGCCAGTGCCTCCAGCACCTGGGCCGACGGGTTGCGGTCCCGGCCCTGCTCAAGGCGGAGGTAGTAGTCGGAGCTGATACCGGCCAGCAGGGCGACCTCCTCCCGGCGCAGCCCCGGCACCCGGCGCAGCCCGCCGCCGCTCAGACCCACGTCCTCGGGCCGGACCCGCTCCCGGCGGGCCCGCAGAAACTCACCGAGCGCGTTCTTGGCGTCCACACCCACCACCGTAGATCCGAATCCCCGCAGGTGGGTGTCCCCGTCACTACCAGGAACATCCGGGTACTGCCTGCCCGGCCCCGACGAGCGCAGAGTCGGTCACAAGACGCCCCACCTACCGAAAGGCGCGCCACCATGGCCGACACCGTCTCCGGCGGCACCCTCACCCCGGCCGAGGGCCTCACCCTCACCCGCATGGGATACGGCGCCATGCAACTGGCCGGCCCCCACGTCTTCGGCCCGCCGAAGGACCGCACCGAAGCGGTGGCCGTCCTCCGCGAGGCCGTCGAGCGGGGGATCACCCACATCGACACCAGCGACTTCTACGGCCCGGTCGTCGTCAACGAGATCATCAGGGAGGCCCTCCACCCCTACCCCGACGGCCTGCACATCGTGACCAAGGTCGGCGCCCGGCGCGGCCCCGACGGCAGCTGGATCATGTCCCGCCACCCCGAGGACCTCAAGGCGCAGGTCCACGACAACCTCCGCAACCTCGGGCTCGACGCGCTGGACGTGGTCAATCTCCGGCTCGGTACGCAGGACACCGCCGACGACGAGTCGATCGGTGAGAAGTTCGGCGCGCTGGCCGAGTTGCGGAAGGCGGGGCTGATCCGGCACCTCGGGCTCAGCACGGTCTCCGCCGCCCAACTGGCCGAGGCGCAGGCCATCGCGCCGGTCGTCACCGTGCAGAACCTCTACAACCTGGCCAACCGGCAGGACGACGCGCTCGTCGAGCGGTGTGCCGCGGAGAACATCGCGTTCGCCGCGTACTTCCCGCTCGGCGGGTTCACCCCGCTCCAGTCGAAGACCCTCGCCGAGGTCGCCGCCCGGCTGGACGCCTCGCCCCAACAGGTCGCCCTGGCCTGGCTGTTGCAGCGCTCGGCCACCACTGTGCTGATCCCGGGCACCTCGTCCCGCGCCCATCTGCGCGAGAACATCGCCGCCGCGGACCTGGTGCTGCCCGCCGACGCGATCGCCGAACTCGACACGATCGGCGACGAGACCCAGGCCCGGTGAAGGGAGGGCGGGGGTGGGCCGCCCCCGCCCTCGGGGCCGCCGACCGAGGGCGGGAGGAGCAGGGTCGGCGGCCGTTTGGCGCGGGAGAGCCACCGTCCAGCGCGTGGCCTCCGAGAAGGGCCGATTCCAGTGGACCGCGCGGCGGAGTGCGCCGGGAGCGTGCGCGACGCACCGGAGTGTGCGCATGGTTCACACGGGGCGCATGGAAAGCCGAAAGCCGGTGCCGGGGAACCGAGTTGCCGACACATCTGACTTTCTTTCAAAGGTATGGATGTTGCCCAAGTGCCTTGTTGGGGTCAGTGGGTTGTGCAAGGGTGAAACGCCCGCGCGAGGGTAATGCCCGGGGCTCATTCACCTGTTGATGAACCGAATCCGAGGAATCCACTCCGTGTCCATCCCTCCCCCTCCTCGTCCTCCTTACCCTCCGCCGGACGGCGGGGCTCCCGAGGAATCCGACGAGACGCTGGCCGCCCGGCTGCGGGGCCGCCCGGAGGGTGAGGCAGCGCATTCCGTCGCGCTGCTGATGGCGCGGCACTGGCAGCCGGTCCAGGATTACGCGGAAGTCTGCCTCGCCGCCACGGGCAGTGTCCCCGCCATGGCCACCGCGGCCGCTTTCCACCAGGTGTTCGACCGGCTGACGTTCGGCGAACACGGCGTGGCACTGCGCCCCCGGCTGCTGCTGACCGTGCGCGACACGATCCGGGAGTGGGCGGCGGATGAGCGAATATCCGGTGTTCTCCCGGACCTGGAGAAACCCTCCGGGGGCCGCGCGATGCGTTCTGCCAAGTCCATGACACCCGAAAATCGCAAGCTCGCCGAGCGGTCTTTCCAGACCCTTCAGCCGTTCGCCCAGTGCCTGCTGTGGCACACCGAGGTCGAGGCCGAGCCGATAACGGTGCCGGCGGCACTGCTCGGCATGGTTACCGACACCGCGTCGGCCGCTCTCCAGCAGGCGCACGAAAAATTCCGCGAGGGCTGTGTACGCGCCCACCGGGAACTCGCGCCGACCAAGGATTGCCGCTTCTACAACCGTCTCCTCGACGTCCCCATTCGACGCGGCGGCACCCTGCTGCCCGATGTCCAGCAGCATCTCGCCCAGTGCCGCTACTGCCGATTCGCCGCCGAACAACTGAGTTATTTCGAGGGCGGGCTGGGAGGCCTCCTCGCGGAGGCGGTCCTCGGCTGGGGAGCCCGCTCCTACCTCGCCTCGCGCCCCGGCCGCGCCCGCCCCGACACCCGGACGCGGACCGCCGCCCGGCACGGCGGACACAGCGGCGGCACGGGACGGCACCGGCTGCTCTCCCGGCTCCCCGCCCCCGGCCGCCGCATCGTGGACGCCGCCACGTCGGCCGGGTCCGGTCGGTCGTCCCGCTCGTTCTTCGTCGGTGCCGGACTGATCGGAGCCGGAGTGGTCGCGAGCGTCGTCGCCGTCAGCCTGTGGCCGGACCACGGCGGCACCGCCGACCCGGTCGCCTCCACCAGCGGGAGCGGACACGTGTCAGCGTCGGCGCCCGGAACCGCCCGGCTCCCCGTCGTACCCCGGCAGACGAGGCTGCGGAACGCCGCCGCCGACCTGTGCCTGGACATCCGGGGCGCCGTGAAGGCCGGCGCCGACACCGTGCTCGCGACCTGCTCATCCGCCGAGACCCAGGAGTGGTCGTACGGTACCGACGGGCTGTTGCGCAGCGCGGCGGACTCCGGGCTGTGCCTGGACTCGCACGTCGACGCCGGTGTCGTCGTCCTCGGCACCTGCGCGGACGCGAAGGCCAAGCGCGGCAACGATGTCCGCTACGACCTCACCGTGCAGGGCGAGTTGCTGCCCCGCTGGGACTCCGGGCTCGCGCTCACCTCGACCACCAGGGACCCCGGCGCCGACATCGTCCTCAAGATCCGCGACGGTTCCGCCTCGCAGCGGTGGCTGACCGACTCGGTGTCGGCCAGCCCCGGGTCGTTGTCGATCGCCGGCACGGGAGCCCCGTCACCGCGCCCCGCGCACAACGCGGACCGGCTCAGCTGACGACATCACCCGGCCGCTGACCCGTCAGGAAACCGGCCGCGTTCTGCACGGCGGCCAGCGCGATCCGGACGACGGTCTCCCGGGTCACACCGCCGACGTGCGGCGAGAGCACCACGTTCGGCGCCTTCAGCAACCGCAGTGCCGGGGTGGGCGGTTCGGGATCGAAGACGTCGAGTCCAGCACCGGCCAGCGCGCCCGCTTCGAGGGCGTCCGCCAGGGCGTCCTGGTCGATCAGGGCGCCCCGCGCGGTGTTGACGACGAACGCGGTCGGCTTGAGCAGCGCGAGCCGCTCGGCGTTCAGGAGGTTCCGGGTCTCGTCGGTGAGCGGTGTGTGCAGGGTGACGTAGTCGGAGAGGCGCAGCAACTCGTCGAGCGGGACATGGCGGGCGCCGCCGAGCCGCGCCGTCGTCTCCTCGGGGACGGGGCGCCGGCCGGCGTAGACGACGGTCATGTCGAACGCGGCCGCCCGGCGGGCGACCTGCTGTCCGATGGCGCCCAGTCCCACGATGCCGAGGGTCTTGCCGGACAGCTCGGTCAGCGAGCTCTGCAACCGGGGCAGCGCCCAGTCGCCGTCGGCGAGCGCGGTGTGCGCGGGGACGATCCGCTTGGCGAGCGCCAGCATCAGGGCGAAGGTCTGCTCGGCCACGTTCTGTTCCTCGGCGCCGCTGGAGCCGATGTTGCAGACGAGCACGCCCTGGGCCCGCGCGGCGTCCAGGTCGACGTAGTCGAAGCCGTGGCTCGCGCACTGCACCAGCTCCAACTCCGGTGCGGCGGCGAGGTGTTCGGCGGTCACGGGGGAGAGCGCGGTGATCACGACGTGCGCCGCGCGCAGGGCCGTGGGGTCCTCGTCGACCGCCTCCACGACGGTGACGTGAACGTCGTCTGGCAGCAGGGTCGCCAGCCCGGCTCCCGCCGTGCGGCCGCCGATGTGGGGTGGGACGACGGCCAGTACGTTCTTCGTGGTCGTGGAGGGCATGCGGAATCCTCGTCGCGGTGGGGGTGTGTGCTTCAGGAGCGGGCGGTCAACTCGTCCAGGATGCGGGCCAGTTCGCGGGGCCGGGAGAACATCGGCCAGTGGCCCGTCTCCATGCGGACCAGCTCCCAGCGACCGCTCGCGACCAGGTCGTCCGCCGGGGCCGGCAACTCGTCGCCGTCGAGCAGGCACTTGACGTAGGTGGCCGGGAGGTCGGCCAACGGGCGGGCGAGGACGGCCGGTTCGGTGAGCGTGGCACCCGGGTGCGGGGTCCCGTCGGTGACGATACGGGCGATCTGCTCGTCCGTGAGGTCCTGGCCCGTGTAGTCGGCCGGGTCCAGGGGTGGCCAGTCGCCCCCAGTCTCGTCGAGCGACTTCCTGATGTGGTCGCTCGGGAAGCTGTCCAGGAACGACTTCCCGTCCACCGGCACGTTCGCGTCGACGAACACCACCCGGGACAGCCGGTCGCCGATCCGCTCCGCCGCCTGCCCGACGGGGACACCGGAGTAACTGTGCCCGACCAGCACCACGTCCCGGAGACCGAGGCGCTCGACCTCGTCGACGATGTCCTGGACATGGGTCTGCTGCCCGGCCGGAACGCCCTGCTTCTCCGCCAGCCCGGACAGGGTCAGCGCATGCACTTCGTGCCCCGCCTCACGCAGTTCGGGCACCACCTCGTCCCACGCCCACGCACCGAGCCACGCGCCTGCCACCACAACGAATCGAGTCATGGTCCAAACGTAACCGCCGGGTCTGACAGCGGCCCGGCGCGGGCGATCAGACCGCCCGCGCGACCGCCCGCACCGGCGCGCCGTCCGCCCCCGGCAGCCGTAGCGGAAAGAGGAACAACTCCAGCTCCGGGAGGTCCACCACCTGCTCAAGCCCCGTGAGGTTCTCGGCGATCACCCCGCCCGCGCCGCACAGCACCCGGTGCGCGGGCAGGCCGAAGTCGGCCGTCGTATCGCCCGGTCGGGGCGTCGGATCGACACTGAGCGCGTCGACGGCGACCGTACGGACGCCCGCGTCTACGAGGGCTTCGGCGGACTCCGGAGTGAGCCACGGGTGGCCGAGGTAGTCGTCGGTGCCCCAGTGCGCCGACCAGCCCGTCGCCAGCACGAGCAGCGAACCGGGCCGCAGGCGCAGCTGGTCGAGCGCGGGTGTCAGCAGGGCGGGAGTGATCGGCGCCCTGGCCGGCAGCCCCCGTACGTCGGCCACGACCGCGGGCCCGGCGAAGCGTTCCAGGGGCAGCTCGTCGAGGAGGGGCCACGCGTCGTCCACGTGGTAGGGGGCGTCGACATGGGTGCCGGACTGCGAACCCAGGTGCAGGTGAAGGACGTTGACGCCGTCGCGGTGGACGGTCAGGGCGGGGGAGACCTCGACGGCCGGGTCACCGGGATACACGGGCATCCCGGTGACGACGGGCACCGACAGGTCGATCCAGGCCGGCATCAGCCGCTCTCGGTGGCCAGTGCGGGCGCCACGGCCGGCGCTCCGGGGCCGGTGATCGGCGGCACCGGGACCTCGACGGTGCGGGCCAGCCGCGCCCCCTCCGGCCCGTACACCGCGCGCGGTTCGGGGAACAGCCGGAGCAGGGACAGGAACAGCACGGCGGCCACCGCAAGCGACAGCGGCAGGCTGATGTCGACGCCGTTGGCCAGGTCGCCGAGCGGGCCGACGAACTGCCCCGGGATGTTGGTGAACAGCACGCCCACCACGGCGGCCACCCACCAGGCGGTCATGCCGCGCCAGTTCCAGCCGTGCGCGAACCAGTAACGGCCGCCGCGCTGACGGCGGTTGAAGACCTGGAGCGCGTCCGGGTCGTACCAGCCGCGTCGGGTGTAGAAGCCCAGCATCATCACGACCATCCACGGTGTCGTGCAGGTGATGATCATCGTGGCGAAGGTGGAGATCGACTGCACGAGGTCGAGGCCGAAGCGCCCGATGAAGATGAACGCGATGGACAGCACGCCGACCAGCAGCGTCGCCTGCACCCGCGACAGCCGGGGGAACACGGACGAGAAGTCGAGGCCGGTGCCGTAGAGCGAGGTCGTGCCCGTGGACATGCCGCCGATCAGGGCCAGCAGGCACACCGGCAGGAAGAACCAGCTCGGCGAGATCGCGAGGAGGCCGCCCACGAAGTCGGGGGCTGACGGGTCGACGTACTTGGGTGCCTTCGTCGCGATGATGCTCGCGGTCGCCAGGCCGAAGACGAACGGCAGGAGCGTCGCGATCTGGGACAGGAAGGCGGCCCCGATCACCTTGCGGCGCGGCGTGTTCGCCGGGATGTAGCGCGACCAGTCGCCGAGGAACGCACCGAACGACACCGGGTTGGAGAGCACGATCAGCGCCGCGCCGATGAACGACGGCCAGAACAGCGACTGCGTGGCCGCGTCCGCCGAGGACGTGAAGACACCGGCGTACGACGGGTCGAAGTCACCGGCGAACGCGATCGCGCCGAGCAGGAACAGGACGGTCGCGGAGGTCACGGCGATCTTGTTGACGAACAGCATGAACCGGAAGCCGTAGACACAGACCGCGAGGACCAGCCCGGCGAACAGCGCGTACGCGACGACGTACGACAGGGTGCTCTGCTCCAGGCCGAACAGCCGGTGCGCACCGCCGACCAGGGCGTCGCCGGAGCTCCACACGGAGATGGAGAAGAAGGCGACCGCGGTGAGCAGGGACAGGAACGAGCCGACGACCCGGCCGTGCACGCCCAGGTGCGCAGAGGAGGCGACCGCGTTGTTCGTGCCGTTGACCGGGCCGAAGACCGCCATGGGGCAGAGGATCAGGGCGCCCACGACGACTCCGAGGAGCGTGGCCGCGAGGCCCTGCCAGAAGGAGAGGCCGAACAGGATGGGGAAGGCGCCGAGGACGCAGGTGGAGAAGGTGTTGGCGCCGCCGAACGCGACCCGGAACAGGTCGAGCGGGGTGGCGGTGCGGTCCGCGTCGGGGATGCGCTCGACGCCGTAGGTCTCGACCTCGGTCAGGGACTGGCTCGGCGCGGCGGGGGAGGGGGCGGGCTGCGAGGGCAAGGAGGCTCCAGCGGGGGACGGCGGTGGAGCGCGGGGTGGCGCGGTGGCGGTGGGACGGCTGGTCACGCGCGCGGGGTGGGCGGGGTGAGCGGATGCCGTCCTCGGGGTGTCCGCCGACGCTACGGTCCGCCGCGATACCCGCACCAGAGGACGGTTCATCCATCTTTCGTGCCGTGGGTGGAGGAATCGTCCACCCAGAGGCTCCGTCGTCACTCGCTGTCGGCCGGGGTGTCCTCCGGTTCGGTGTCGGGGCCCTGGGCGCGGACCCGCTGGACGTGTTCGAGGGAGTCGCGCAGTTCGGTGAGCCAGTCGTCGGTGTGGCGCTGGACGAGGCGCACGCACCAGGCGAGGGCGTCACTGCGGCTGCGGGCCACGCCGGCCGCGATGAGGGTGTCGAGGACCTGGCGCTCGGGCTGGCGCAGCCGGGTCATGACGGGCGCGGAGATGTGGGTGAACAGGGAGCGCTCCCCGGCGCACTCCGCACCCCACGAGACCTTCCTGCGGAACCGGTGCTCGGCCTCGCGGGCGACCGCGATCCGGGTCTCCCGGGTGCGCTCCCGGAACTCCTGGACGCGGCCCTGGACCGCCGCCTCCTTCTCGGCGTCCGAGACGTCCTCGGCCAGCTTGGGCGCGGGGATGCGGCCGATGACGGTGACCTCCTCGCGGTCGACCGTGACCTCGACCAGCTCCTCGAAGAGGTCGTCGGGCAGGCGGCCGGTGAACCAGCCGCGAAGCTTCTCCTGCTGCTCTGTCGTAATCATGTAATGACGATTACTCGCCTGCACCGCGAACGCAAGGGGCTGCGGTGGAGTGCGCCGAGAGCTGAAGCGGAATGTTTCGGGACTGTTTCAGGACGATTGGCGAGGACGGGTAAACCGGCCAACCGGCCCGATTCGGCGCTCGCGAGGCCCGTGGTTCCGGGGTTCGCGCGTTCGAATTCTGTGACTTCACGCCACTGATTCAACACGCAAGGTTACTTAAACCTGTGGGTCTGATGTGTGTTCCGGCGGCGGACTCGGCAGAGTGGCGCCCGCCGGTTCGGCACCGACCGAGCGGGACCGGCATCTCTTCGAACCGATCCGTTCGTGATCGGTTCGTATCGAGCGGAAGGATGCACACAATGCGGAACACCGCGCGCTGGGCAGCCACTCTGGGCCTGACGGCCACCGCCGTCTGCGGGCCCCTCACCGGGACCGCCCTCGCGGCCCACGGCACCGGCCCGTCCGCGCTCTACGCCCCGTCGGCCCTGGTGCTGACCATGGGCCACGGGGACGACGCCGCCCTCGCGACACCGGAACGCGCGGTGACCCTCACCTGCGCGCCCACCTCCTCCGGCACCCACCCCTCCGCTGCCACGGCCTGCGCCGAACTGCGCGGGATCGGGGGCGACTTCGACGCCCTGGCGGCCCGGAGCGATGTGCTCTGCAACAAGCTCTACCGGCCCGTCGTCGTCACCGTCGAGGGTGTCTGGCAGGGCAAGCGCGTCTCCTACGAGCGCGCCTTCTCCAACGAGTGCGTGAAGGACTCCTACGGGTACGGAGGTGTCTTCACGTTCTGAGAGACCGGGGTCGCACGGTCTCCGTGAGCATCAGGAAGGGTCCGTAGCTGGGGAGTGCGCACCCCTGTCGCGGAGTACGGCGATCCCGCACCAGGGGTCGGCCGGGCGGTGTGGGGTCGCCCGAGCCGGCCCCTGCTTTCATTGCGGCCTCTCCTCCTGGGAGGGCAGCACGCGCAGCGGCGGAAAGCGGCCGAGCAGACCCGAGGCGCGCAGCAGCCGGTCGATGCGCGGCCCGTCGGAGACGATCCGCAGCCGCCCGCCGCGCTCCCTCGCCCGCGCTTCGGCCCGGCACAGGACGCGCAGCCCCGAGCAGTCCAGGAACTCGACGGGCCGCAGATCCACCAGCACGTCCGGTTCCGCGACCGCCGTCGCGGCGTCCAGGTGCTCGACGACCAGACCGGCGGTCGCCATGTCGATCTCCCCCGAGACCTCGACCACCGTGAAGCGGCCGTACGGCCGTGTCAGGGCGCAGGAGTTGGCCGGGGGACTGTCGCGTTCGTCCGCTTCCGCTGTCATGGCCGCTCCACCTCGGCACGGGGCGCATTCGGTTTCGGTAGTTACCCCGGAGAAGCCCTGAGCATCCATGACACGCCGCCCGCAAGATCTGGTTCACTCGACATGGTGAACTTCGGTCAAAAAGGTTGACTTTCTGTCAATAGGCGGTCGAGTCCTGGCTCCAGGGTCGAAGACGAGGCCACCACCCCGGCACCGCCTCGCGGTAGCGGTCGTAGTCGGCACCGAATCTGCGCCCCAGGTCGGGCTCCTCGTACCAGCGCGCGAACGCCCACATCAACAGCCCCGCACAGCCGCCGTAGACGAACAGGACGGGCCGTGCGAGCAGCAGGGCCTGGCCGGCGATCGTCGCGTCCACCGCCACGTACATCGGGTTGCGGACGTAGCGGTACAGCCCGCCCACGACCAGCCGCTCCGTCGGTGCGACCGGTGCCGGAGTGCCGACCCCCTCGGTCACGAACCGTGCGAAGGCCATCAGCAGTACGGCCGTACCGGCCGCGAGCGGTACGAGGCCCAGCAGCCGCAGCGGCTGCCACCAGTCGCCGGCCCGCCATCCGGTCAGCCACCACGGCAGCAGGACGGCCACGGTGCCCGGGGCGAGCGCCAGGAAGAGCGAACTGCCGTATGCGGCCACCGATGTGCGCATACCGCCACCATCGCGCCGAAGCGGAGCCGAAGAGAAGAGGGGCCGCCGTCTCCCTGCGGACGGCGACCCCTCGGTCCTTGCGGCTCACCTCGCGGCGGAACGGATCACATGTGGACGACCGGTGCGGCGTCCGCGTCCTGCTCCGGAACCCCGCGGCGGTAGAGCGTGAGCGCGATCAGCGTGCCCGCGGCGAAGAAGCCTGCCGACCACCAGAACGCGGTGGTGTAGCTCTCGATCGTGGCCTGCGCCTGGACCAGCTTGCTGGTCGCGTCCTTCCCGGCCAGGTAGTCCGTCGCGGCGCTCGCGGCCAGCGTGTTCAGCAGCGCCGTACCGATCGAACCGCCCACCTGTTGCATGGCGTTGACCGTCGCCGAGGCGACACCCGCGTCCTCCGCGGCCACACCACCCGTGGCGAGCTGCATCGCCGGCGGCATCACCATGCCGAGGCCCGCGCCGATCACGATCAGCTGCGGCAGGACGTGGCTCGCGTAGGACGAGCCGACCCCGATGCCGGTCAGCCAGGCCATGCCGACCATGGCGACGGCGAAGCCCAGCGGAATGACGACCTTCGGGCCGAGGCGCGGCACCAGGACCGTGGTGCCCACCTGCGCCATCACCATCAGCGCACCGATCATCGGCAGGAACGCGACACCGGTCTTGGTCGGGCTGAAGCCCAGGTTCAGCTGGAGGTAGTAGGTGAGGAACAGGAACACACCGAACATGCCCGCACCGGTGATCAGCACGGCGAGGAACGAAGCGCCCCGGTTGCGGTCGAGCAGGATGCGCAGCGGCAGCAGCGGGTGCTCGGCGCGGTTCTGCCACCAGACGAAGGCCGCCAGCAGGACGACGCCCACGATCAGGAAGCCCCAGGTCTGCGGTGAACTCCAGTCGTGCGTCTCGGCGTTGGAGAAGCCGTAGACGAGGGAGAACAGACCTCCGGCGACCAGTACCGTGCCCGGCACGTCCAGCTTGGAGCCGGCCGCGTCGCGGTGGTTGGAGAGCAGGACCCAGCCGCCGGCGAAGGCGACGAAGGCGATGGCCACGTTGACGTAGAGCGTCCAGCGCCAGTCGAAGGCGTCGGTCAGTACACCGCCGAGCAGCAGGCCCACCGCGCCGCCGGCGCCCGCGATGGCGCCGTACACGCTGAAGGCCCGGGCGCGCTCGCGGGCGTCCGTGAACGTCGTGTTGAGCAGGGAGAGGGCGGCCGGCGCGAGCAGCGCGCCCGCGACACCCTGGAGGGCGCGTGCGGTGACCAGCATGCCGAAGCTGTTGGCGGCACCGCCGAGGGCGGAGGCGCCGGCGAATCCGACGACACCGACGAGGAAGGCGGTCTTGCGGCCGAAGAGGTCGGCGATCCGACCGCCGAGCAGCAGCAGGGAGGCGAACGCCAGGGCGTACGCGGTGACGATCCACTGCCGGTTGCCGTCGGAGAAGCCGAGGTCCTTCTGGGCGGACGGCAGGGCGATGTTCACGATGGTGGCGTCGAGGACGACCATCAGCTGAGCCACGGCGACGATCGCGAGGATCCACCACCGCTTCGAGGAGGACGCGGCGGGCTGCGCCTCCGTGACACCCGAATGGATGCCTTCGGTCAGTGTCTTCTGGGACATCGGGAACCACTCCAGGGAAGTCGTTCGGGGTTTACCAAAACGTAAACGAAACGGTTTCGTACACATCGACACTAGAGCACTTTCAGCGAAACGGCAACGTTTCGCTGAGGACGGGGATCCAGGCATGCGCGAGGGCAGGTTCGAGGCCGAAGGGGCCGGGCTGTACTACGAGGTGCGCGGCGGCGGCCCGGCGCTGTTGATGATCAGCGGGGCCGGAGGGGACGCCGGCTACTACGACGGCGTCGCGGAGATCCTTTCCGACGCTTTCATGGTGATCTCCTACGACCGGCGCGGCAACTCGCGCAGCACCGGCCGGACCGCGACGCCGATGGACCTCGCCGTCCAGGCCGCCGACGCCCGTGCGCTCATCGACGGCCTGGCCGGCGGACGGGCGCTGGTCTTCGGCAACAGCGGGGGCGCGATCATCGGACTCACGCTGGCCGCGCTGCACCCGGAGGTCATGACGGGCCTGATCGCCCATGAACCGCCCGCCGTGAACGTCCTGCCCGACGGCGACCCCGGGCGCGGCTTCTTCGCCGAACTCGCCGCGCTGTACGCGCAGGGCGGTGCGCCGGCGGCGGGGCGCCGGTTCGCCGAGACCACCCGCGGCGAGGGCACGTACCGCTGGCCGGGCGAGCTCTGGAAGCGGTTCCTGGGAAACCAGGACCACCTCTTCGGCGCGGAGTGGTCGGGCTTCGCAGGCTTCCGGCCCGACGAGACCGCGCTCAAGTCGGCCCCGTTTCCCGTCGTGTTGGGCGCGGGAGCGGAGGATCGGGGCACGTACTACGCTCGCCCGTCGATCGAGATCGCCCGCCGGATCGGGGCGCCGTGGGCCGAATTCCCCGGCATCCACATGGAGTTCCTGCGTGATCCGGCTCAATTCGCCGCCGCCGTGCGGGTGTTGGCGACCCAGATGCACAGCCGCGACGGTGACGTCCCCGCACTCTGGAACGGGGCGGATCAGTGAGGGCCGAGCAGCTCCGTGACCAACACCCGCCGCAGCCACGCCCGGTAGGCCTCCCGCGTCCAGCCCCGGTGTCTGCGCAGGAGTTGATGCATGTGCGGTGACGCGAGCGCGTAGAGCGTGTCGGCGGCGGTGCGCGCGTCGAGGCCCGCGCGCAGTGCCCCGCGCTCCTCAAGTGCCGTGGTCAGGGCCAGATGCACGCCGTACGTCGCCTCGGCGCCGGCGTCCGCCGACGCCCGCATGTCCGGGTCCGCGCCCGCCGCCTCGACGGTCACCATGATCAAGTCGCCGGCGCGCTCCAGCAGTTCGGTGAGCTGGTCGACGCTGCGGCCGATCGCGCGCCCGGGGTCGGGCTCGTCCCGGATCTCCAGGGTCTCGGGGCGGTCCGGCACCGCGACCGGCGCCTCGTCGCCCGCGATCGCGACACCCAGGGTGTGCCCGAACAGGGCCGCCTTGCTGGGAAACGCGTCGTACAGCGTGCGCTCGCCGACACCGGCCAGCGCCGCCACCTCCTTCATGCGCGTGCCCGTGAACCCCTTCTCCGTGAACAGCAGGGCGGCCGCCTCCCGGATGCGGACACGGGTCGCCGCGGCGGTCTCGGCGCGTCTGGCGGAGCGGTAGGGCCGCTTCCGGTCGCTGTTCCGGTTGCTCTTCTGGTTGACGGGGTCGGACATGGGGAGGAGTCTAGAAGTAAATCGTCGCAGTGGCGCTGCGGTGAAATCGATCAGGGCGATGAGGAGTGTGGGTGCCATGCCGGAGCTCGCCGGAATCCACCACGTGAAGCTGCCCGTCACCGATCTCGACCGCTCGCGCGACTGGTACGGCCGCGTCCTCGGCTTCAAGGTCACGCACGAGTTCCCGGACGCGGAGGACGGAGTCGTGCGCGGAGTCGCGGGGGAGGTGCCGGGGCTCGGCGACTCGATGCTCTGTCTGCGGGTCAACTCCCGGGCCGCGCAGGGCTGTCAGGGCTTCGACCCGGTCAGCTTCGCGGTCCCGGACCGCGCCGGCATCGAGGCCTGGGCCGCCCACCTCGACACCCTCGGCGTCCCCCACTCCCCGGTGATCGAGGCCTCGATCGGCTGGCTGCTGGTCTTCAACGACCCGGACGGCCTCGATCTGCATCTGTACAGCTGGGCGGCGCACGGGGTGGATCACGCGGACATCCCCGGGTACGGCCGCCCGGTCTCCTGAGCGGGCACGTGGCTTCCTGGGCGGGGCGTCGGGTGTACATGCCTTGACCGGCATATAACCACGGAGGCATATTGGGCTCATGTCCGACGCCTCGCTCTGGACCGCCCTCGCCGATCCCCACCGGCGGGCCATCGTCGCCCTCCTCCTGGAGCGGCCCCGGCCCGTCGGCGAGCTGGGGGAGGCCTGCGGTCTGAGCCAGCCCAGCACGTCGAAGCACCTGCGGGTGCTGCGGGACGCGGGCCTGGTCCGGGTACGGCAGGACGCGCAGCGCCGCGTCTACGCCCTCGACCCCGCCCCGATCGCCGCCCTCGACGCCTGGCTCGCCCCCTACCGCGAGCTGTGGAACCGCAGCCTGGACAGGCTGGGCCAACGCCTCGACGAGACGTCGTACGACACCGACACCGACACCGACACCGACACCGAGGAACCCACCCCGAAGGGCTGATCCACCATGTCCGTCGACCTCACCGGCACGTATCTGACGCTCGAAGACGGCCGCCCCGCCGTCCGTTTCAGCCGCGTCTACGACCAACCCCTCGACCGCGTCTGGCAGTTCGTGACCGACCCCGACGAACTCGCCCAGTGGTTCCCCTCGCGCGCCGAGTTCGAGCTGCGCCCCGGCGGCACGGTCACCTTCAGCGGCGACCCGAACATGCCGGAGTCGACCGGCAAGGTCATCGCCGTCGACCCGCCCCGGCACCTCTCGTTCGAATGGGGCGGCGACGAGCTGCGCTTCGACCTGGAGGAGGTCGAGGAGAAGCGCACCCGCTTCACCCTCACCAACGTCCTGAGCGCCGAGGACACCGCGTCCCGTAACGGGGCCGGGTGGGAGGTGTGCCTCGGCGCCCTGGACGCGAGGGCGCGCGGCGAGCGCACCGAGGGACCTCATGCGGGTGCCGGGGCGCCCTGGAAGGAGTTCTACGACGGCTACTTGGCGGCCGGGATTCCCTCCGGCGCGCCCGTGCCCGGCCTGGACTGACGTATCCCGGTTCGGGCCGGCCCGTCACGCCATCTGCCGCCGCACCAGCTCGTGCAACCGCCCGCCCGTGTCCGCCAACAGCTGGGCGGGCGGCCCCTGTTGGGCGACCTTGCCGTCCTCCATGACGACCACCCGGTCGGCGTCCAGGACGGTCGACAGGCGGTGCGCGATGACGATCCGGGTCGCGTTGAGGGCCTTGGTGCTCTCGATCACCGTGCGCTGGGTCTCGTTGTCCAGGGCGCTGGTCGCCTCGTCGAAGAAGAGGATGCGCGGCCGGCGGATCAACGCCTGCGCGATCATGAGGCGTTGACGCTGGCCGCCGGAGACCGCGCCGCTGCCCGCGACGATGGTGTGCAGGCCCATCGGCATCCGCCTGATGTCCTCGGCGAGCCCCGCCATCTCGGCCGCCGCCATCGCCTCCTCCGGGGTGAACGGCTCGGTGCCGCAGATGACGTCCAGGATGGAACCGGTGAACGGCTGCGCGTGCTGGAGCACCACCCCGCACTGCCGTCGTACGGCCGACTGGTCGAGGGCTCCCAGGTCCTGGCCGTCGTAGAGGACGCTGCCGGAGACCGGTCTGTCGAAGCCGATGAGGAGGCGCAGCAGGGTGGACTTGCCGCAGCCGCTGGGGCCGACGATCGCCACGAACTCGCCCGCGCGCACCTCGAAGGACACGTCGTCGAGGACGAGGGGGCCGTCGTCGGCGTACCGGAAGGACAGGCGGCGGGCCTCGATCGCGCCGGACAGCTGTCCGGGGCGGGTGCTCGCGGTGCGGACCTCCGGGGCCGCGTCCAGGACCGGCCTGATCTCCTCGAACAGCGGCAGTGCGGAGACCACCGAGACGAAGGCGCCGGTCAGACTGGTGACGGAGGTCAGGACCATCGTCACCGAGGTGTTGAAGGTGAGGAAGGCGGCGGCCGACATCGAGCCGCGTGCCGGGCCCGCGAGCAGCATGAACATCAGCAGGGTGCAGACGGGCAGATACACCGCGCCCATCACCGTGGTGAGGTTCTTGATCCGGCCGACCTTCTGCTGGAGTTCACGGCTGCGCGCGAACTCGGAGGCCCAGGCCGCGTAGGCGTAGTTCTCGGCCGCCGCGATCCGCAACTTCGGCAGTCCGCGCAGGGTTTGGAACGCCTGGTTGTTCAGCCTGTTGCCGAGCACGACCAGCTTGCGCTGCCAGCGCACCTGCCACAGGCCGAGCCCCAGGAACACGGCCGCGATCACCACGAGCATGCCGATCGCCGCGAGTGCCATCGACGCGCTGTACCAGAACAGCAGCCCCAGGTTCATCGCGCCGACCGTCACCGACTGGGCGACGACAGGGCCAATTCCCGCCAGCAGGCGGCGGATCGAGCTGATGCCCATCGCCGCGCTCGCCAGCTCACCCGTCGAGCGCTCGGTGAAGAACTTCGTCGGCAGCCTCAACAGGCGGTCCCAGACGGCCGGTTGGAGCGTGGCCTCGATCCGGCCCTCGAGCCGGAGGATGGTGAGGTTCTCCAGCAGCATGAAGGCCGCCGCCACCACGCTCGTCACCATGACGGCCAGACAGACCTGGACGATCAGATTCGTCTGGGCCCTCGGCACGAACTCGCCGAGCACCTTGCCCGTGGCGATCGGCACCAGCGCCCCGATCGCGACCGTCACCAGTCCGCTGACCAGCAGGTTGGAGAGGTCGCTCCCGGTGCCCTGCATGCTGAAGCGCAGCAGCCTCAGAGGACTGAGCCGGCGCTCGGGCAGCGGGCGGTAGAACATCACCGCGCGCGGCTCGAACTCCTCCGCGTTCGCCTTCTCGATCGGCGTCTCGCGGCCGGTCGCCGGATGGACGGCGACATAGCCGCCGCGCCGCCACAGCAGCGCGACCGGCGCCCCGGACAGCGCCCGATGGCCCACCAGCGGGCCGACGTTGTCCCGCCACCAGCGCCCGTCGAGCCGTACGGCCCGCACCCGGACCCGGGAGGCGAGGGCGATCCGCTCGACCGGGTCGAGGCGGTCGCTCTCGCTCCCGCTCTGCGCGGGTTCGGCCAGCGTGATGCCGGCCGCCTCCGCGACCAACTTGCAGGCCGCGTACGACGCGTCGGCATCCGCGGCCGTCGTGCGCCGCGCCGAGGACCTGCCGATCGACGCGAGCAGCGTCCGGTCGGCCTGCGCGCGGACCGCCTCACCGGCCTTGATACCGGCGGCGGTTCGTGTCTCGTGCGTCCGCTCCAGCTGCTCGATCCACTTGTCCAGCGTGGACAGGAGCCGGTACTGCTGGTCGACCATGCCCTGCCAGACACCGGGGTCCATCAGCAGATCGGCCGCCGCCTCGGCGCCGTACATCGACCCGTACTGCACGCTGCCCGGGGGCACCTGCATCCAGAAGACGTCGTCGTCGGTGAGCGCGGCGGCCCGTTCGCCGGCCATCGGCGCCTGGAAGAGGATGGAGAGACCGCGGCCCACGCCCAGGGCGAGGGCGTATTCGAGGGGGCTCGAAGTCGGCGGCACGTACTGGGGGTTGCCGTACTCGTCGTACGACCACGTCTGGGTGTTCGCGGGCTGGTACAGCTCCCGCAGGTTGATGCGGTGCACCACGCAGTCCCGCAACGGGCGTGCCACCAGGGTGTGTTGGGGGCCGGCGACCGGGCCGAGCAGCAGTGAGCCCGCCTCCAGCCGGCCGAGGTGGTGCCAGTGGCCCTGCTGTACGGCGTCCACCGCGAAGAGGTCGATGGCGCCCGACGCGACCAGCCAGAGCACCTGCGGGCCTTCGAGGTCCAGGCGGTTGAACCCGGCGCAGTCGATCGGCGTGCCCAGGGATCCCAGCGCGCCCAGGACCAGGTCGCCTTCGTGGAGGGACGTCATCTCAGTGCTCCTTGACCAGCGTGGCGTACGCGCCGCCGGCCGCCACCAGGGCGTCGTGGCGCCCGCGTTCCACGATCGTGCCGTGTTCGAGGACGACGATCTCGTCGCTGTCGCGCACCGTGCTGAGCCGGTGCGCGATCACCACGCAGGCGCAGCCGCGCTTGCGGAGGTTGTCCATCACGATCAGCTCGGTCTCCGCGTCCAGGGCGCTCGTCACCTCGTCGAGCACGAGGATGCTGGGCCTGCGCACCAACGCCCTTGCGATCTCCAGGCGTTGGCGCTGACCGCCGGAGAAGTTGCGCCCGTCCTGCTCGACCCGGCTGTGGATGCCGCCCGGTCTGCGCATGACGACGTCGTACAGGGCGGCGTCCCGCAGCGCGTCCGTCACGGCCTCGTCCGGGATCGACGGGTCCCACAGCGCCACGTTGTCGCGGACCGAGCCCTCGAAGAGGAACACGTCCTGGTCGACGAAGGACACGGAGGCGGCGAGCGCGCCGCGCGGGATGTCCTCAAGGCGGTGGTCGTCGATGCGGATCACGCCCTCCCAGGGCGTGTAGAGACCCGAAATGAGCCTGGACACCGTGGACTTGCCGCTGCCGGAGCCGCCCACCAGCGCCACCTGCTGGCCCGGTCCGACCGTGAGCGAGAAGCCGGTGAGGAGGGGCTTGTCGAGGGGGCTGTAGCCGAAGGTGATGTTCTCCAGCTCGACGTGTCCCTGAAGGCGGCGGGTCGAATCGGCGCCGCCCGCGCGGGAGTAGAGGGGATCGGCCTGGAAGTTCTCGACGTCCTTGAGCCGGGCCACGTCCGCCGCGAAGTCCTGGATGCGGCCCGCGACGCCGTTGAGCCGGGTGATCGGCGCGGTGAAGCGGGTGACCAGGGCCTGGAAGGCGACCAGCAGACCGACCGAGATGCCCCCCTCCACGGCCCGCATGCCGCCGATCCACAGGATCAGCGCGCTGTTGAGGGAGGCGAGCGTCGGTGCGACCACGCCCAGCCAGGCGCTCGGCACCCCGAGCCGCTGCTGCTCCTCCAGGGTGGTGGCGTGCTGCCCGGCCCACTTGCGGAAGTAGCCGTCCTCACCGCCGGTCGCCTTCATCGTCTCGATCAACTGGAGCCCGGTGTAGGCGGTGTTGGTCAACCGGGCGCTGTCGGCACGCAGTTTCGCCGTGCGGGTCGCGCGCAGCCGGATGACGACCCGCATCGCCACCACGTTCAGCAGCGCCACACCGATGCCCACATAGGTGAGTTGGGGGTCGTAGGTGTAGAGGAGCACCGCGTAGAGGACCACGACCACCGCGTCCACGCCCGCCGCCGAGAGGTCGCGGGCCAGGGTCTCCGCGACGGAGTCGTTCGACTGGAGGCGCTGGACCAGGTCGGCCGGGCTGCGCTGGGAGAAGAACGTCACCGGCAGCCGCAGCAGATGGCGCAGGAAGCGGGCGCTGGAGAGCGTGGAGGAGATGATGCGGCCGTGCAGCAGGTTCGCCTGTTGCAGCCAGGTCAGCACCAGGGTGAGCAGCACGCAGGTCCCCATGGACGCGAACAGCACGCCCAGCAGGGAGGTTTGACCACCTATCAGAAACATGTCGATGTAGGTCCGGCTGAGCGCGGGCATCGCCGCGCCGACCAGGACCAGCAGCAGGCTGGAGAGGACGGCGGCCGGCATCGTGCCCGCGGTGCCGCGCAGCCGGGCCGGCATCGCACCGAGCACACCCGGCTTGCGACCCCCCTTCTCGAAGCCGTCGCCCGGCTCCATGACCAGGACGACCCCGGTGAAGCTGGAGTCGAAGTCCTCCATGGGCACGAACCGGCGGCCCTTGCCGGGGTCGTTGATGTACACCCCGCGGCGGCCGAAGCGGCGGCCCATGCCGTCGTAGACGACGTAGTGGTTGAACTCCCAGAACAGGACGGCGGGGGACCTGACTTCGGCGAGGGCGGCGGTGTCCATCTGCATGCCCTTGGCCGTGAGGCCGTAACTGCGGGCCGCCTTCAGCAGGTTGCTGGCGCGCGAGCCGTCGCGGGAGACACCGCAGGCGATGCGCAGTTCCTCCAGCGGGATGTGGCGGCCGTAGAAGCCGAGGACCATCGCGAGGGAGGCGGCGCCGCACTCGACGGCCTCCATCTGGAGGACGGTGGGTGAACGGACCGTCTTCGCGCGGCCCTTGGGCACCGGGCGCTTCGGCGGCGCGGAACGGCGCCGGGAACGGGTGTCCTGCGCGGGGCTCAAGGCAGCAGCCAATCGAGGGGACGCTGGTCGGCCAGCCGGATCGAGGCCGAGGCCATGGTCATGGAGGTGAGCGCGAACGGCGGCCCGTCGGCGGACGACCACTTGTAACCGCTCTTCGTGCGCGCCGACCTGTCGAGCCTCACCAGCACGGCCACCGGCCTGCCCTTCTTGGTGAACTGCTCGCCCAGCTGGCTGTCCCCGAGGAACGCGGCGATCTGCTGCGCCGACTGGGCGGACCGGTCCACCGCCTTCACATGGCCGCGCAGCACGCCGTAGGTCTGTGTCGGCACGGACGAGACGGTCAGGTCGACGGCGGCGTTCGCGGGGACGGAGGCCGCGTTCTCGGCGGGGACGTACACCGTCGCGTAGAGCGGGTCGGTGGCGCGCGCGACCTTCTCCACGGCGGCGACGTTCGCGCCGGTCTGGATGATCTGGCCGATCGTGGCGGCGAGCGCGGTGATCCGGCCCGCGGCGACCGTGCGCACGACGGAGTCGCCGTCGGCCGTACGGACCTTGAGGACAGGGGAGTCGGCCGGCAGCCGCTCGCCCTCCTGGGCGACGACGGCCGTGACCTGTCCCGCGACCGGGCTCTGCAGGATGTAACTGCCCTCGCCGTGCGTGAGGATGGCGGACGCCCCGACCGTGGACGCCACGGAACCGGTCACCGCCCACACGGAGGCGGCGGCCACGACGACCACCGTCACACAGAGCACGAGCCAGCCCTGCGGACGCGCGAACCGCACCGGAAGATCGAGCTCCTCGGGCGACTGGAGCTTGGCGAGGGCCTGTTGGCGGAACTGCACGGAACTTCCCTCACCTGTGGGAGAGATCTTTTACAGCATCGGAGCACGGCATCGGAGCACAGCACCGGAGTACGGCACCCCAAGAGTCCCGGAGCCGGGAAGCGGCTCCGGGACTCGGTGGAACAAGGTGCGATCAGAGACCGGCGACCAGGTTCGTGACCGGGGCCACGTTCAGGCCGGTGACACCCTCGACGGTGCCGACGACCGTGTCGACCAGGCCGGAAACCGGGGCGACGCCGTCCACCAGGCCGGTGACGGTGCCGAGGGCGTTCACGGACAGACCGCCGGAGACGTTGTCGAGCTCGGCGTCGGAGATCTCGACGGTCTCAACCTGGGGGGTGGAGTTCATGATGGAACTTCCCTTCATATGGATATTCACAAGGGGGGAGCGGCCCCCTCTGGGGGACAGACGACGGCCGCGACCGCAGGCGCCGGGCGCCGTTTCCGGAGCCCTCGCGGCTCCTGCGGTGCGATGGATCAAAGCACGCCGCTGACGGGCGCAGCCAATCAAACTCCCGTCCCACCAGGGCACTTGAGCCCCAGGAGGCGCGAACCGTGCAGGCGTGGGCACGAGGTGTCGGCGAGTTCTTCACACGCTGCACCGCATCGCTCCGCGGGAGGGCTTGCGGCGCCGAAGCGGAATCGGGCACTCCCCACCAAAGGCGTTTCCGGGGGCGTGTGCATGTGCAGATCCGTCGAGTCCAGTGACTTCGATGGGTACGCGCTGTGCAGATTCCCTGAAGCCGGGATTCCGCCGATGGTTCTCGACGGACCGTTACTGATCGATCGCGTTCCGTTCCGGCCTGGGAGTCGGTCGACTGAGCGCGTGCGCGCTGCGGTTCGGGCGGCCACCGATTCGATCAAGACATCCGGCCGTTCGGCGGACACCGGACGCGGAGGGCCCGCCGCACTGTGCGCACAGGCCCGCAGCCACCTCGTACCCGTCCCAGGTCAGCGCTTGGACATGGCCGATTCGCGTTTTCGCAAAGGAAGTTGAGAAACGGAATTGAACACCTCACGTGACACGTGCGTATCAACGGGCATCCAGGCGCCCCCATAAGCCGCCACCCCGGCGGCACAGACCCCGGTCCCCAGGAGGTCGAGAAGTTTGAGTCACAAGCGAATTCCGAAGCGCAAGGCCGCGATAGCTGTCGGCGGTGTCGCTGCACTCGGAGCGGCGGCGATCCTGCTGCCGAACGCCAACGCGTCCCAGGACAACTCGGCAGGCGCCGCCACCCCCAAGACCCTCAAGGCGACGGGCGCCTCGGACCTCTCCTCGCAGATCGCCGGACTGCTCGGTGACGCCTTCGCCGGGTCCTACTACGACAGCGCCACCCAGCAGCTCGTCGTCAACGTGATCTCCGGCGACAACAACAACGTCGTCGTACAGGCGGAGAAGGCCGGCGCCAAGGTGCGCGAGGTGCAGAACAGCACCGCCGAACTCGCCGCCGCCGCCAAGGTGTTGAAGACCAAGGCCACCATCCCCGGTACCGCCTGGTCCGTCGACCCGAAGACCAACAAGATCCAGGTCCTCGCCGACAGCACCGTCACGGGCACCAAGTGGGACACCGTCCTGTCGACCGTCAAGAGCCTCGGCACGGACATGGCCACGGTCAAGAAGACCGCCGGCTCCTTCAAGACGCTGGTGTCGGGCGGCGACGCCATCTTCGCCCAGACCGACCAGGGCGGCGTCCGCTGCTCCCTCGGCTTCAACGTCACCGCGAGCGACGGCACCCCCGCCTTCCTGACCGCCGGGCACTGCGGCGTCGCGGCGAAGCAGTGGTCGGACACGCAGGACGGCCAGCCGATCGCCACGGTCGACCAGGCCGTCTTCCCCGGCAACGACTTCTCCCTGGTGAAGTACGACGACCCGGCCACCCAGACCACGAGCGACGTCAACGTGGGCAACGGCCAGACCGTCCAGATCACCCAGGCCGAGGACGCCACGGTCGGCACCCAGGTCTTCCGGATGGGCTCGACCACCGGTCTGCACGACGGCACGGTCACGGGTCTCGACGCGACCGTCAACTTCCAGAGCGAGACCGACCCCAACGGTGTCGACACCGTCAACGGTCTCATCCAGACGGACGTCTGCGCCGAGGCGGGTGACAGCGGCGGCTCCCTCTTCACCCAGGACGGCGGCGCGGTCGGCCTGACCTCCGGTGGCAGCGGCGACTGCACCAGCGGCGGCGAGACCTTCTTCCAGCCGGTCACCGCCGCGCTCACGGCGACCGGGGCCACCCTCGGCGACGCGGGTGCCGGTGCGGGCGCGGGTGCGGGCGACACCGCCACGGCGGACCCGTCGGCGACCGCGGCCGACCCGTCGGCCACCGACGGCACCGGCGACCAGTCCGGAGCCGTGGACCCGAGCGCCACGGACGGTACGGGCGACCAGTCCGGCGCGGTCGACCCGAACGCGACCGACGGCACCGGTGACGCCACCGGAGACGGGACGGGCACCGGAGCCGACGACGGTTCCTCGCTCACCTCGAACCACTGATCCGACCCCTTCCAGCGTTTCAGGTCGGCGGTGGATCGGTCCGGCCCTCCGGCGGGAGGGCCGGACCGCCCCGCGTTCACGTCGGGTCAGTCGGGGCCCGGCCCCCGGGCCCGCAGCAGTAGCAGCGCCACGTCGTCGATCCGCTCCCTCGCCGCGGCACTGTGCCGTACGAGTTCGTCGGCGATCTCCTCCAGCGGCAAGTCCCCTGCCGCTGCGAGGCGTTGGCCCAGTTCGGCCAGGGCGTCCTCGATGTCGACGCCGGGGGACTCGATGAGCCCGTCGGTGTAGAGCGCGAGGACCGAACCGGGCGCGAGATTCACCTCCGTCGTCGGATAGGTCGCTTCGGCGTCGATGCCCAGCAGCGGACCACCGGCCAGGTCCAGCACCCGCACCCGCCCGTCCGGACGGCGCAGCAACGGCGGCGGATGCCCGGCCCGCGCCATCACGGCCGTACCACGCGCGGGATCCAGCCGTAGATACAGACAGCTCGCGAACAGTTCCACGCCCAGGTCGATCAGCAGCCGGTTGGTGCTGCGCATGACCTCCTCCGGGGCCTGGCCGACCGTCGTGTACGCGCGGACGGCCGTCCGGATCTGGCCCATCAGCCCGGCCGCGGTCACGTTGTGCCCCTGGACGTCGCCGATCACCGCCGCCGGACCCGAGGTGGTGACCAGGTCGTAGAAGTCGCCGCCGATCTCCATGCCCTGGGTGGCCGGCAGATAGCGGGCGGCGGCCTCGACGCCCGGCAGCGGCGGCAGCGAGTGCGGCAGCAGCGCGGCCTGAAGCCCGTGCGCCAGCTGGTGCTTCGCGTCGTAGAGCAGCGCACGCTCCAGCGCCTGCGCGATCAGTCCGCCCAGACTCGTCAGGACCGCGCGCTCGTCCGCGAGGAACACATGCGGCTCGGGATAGGCTAGCACACAGGTCCCGACCGGCCGCCCGGACGCCACCAGCGGCAGATACGCCCAGGCCGCGAACCCGTCGGGGGTGGCGTTCCGGCTCGGATACAGCCGCTCCAGGTCCTGCCGGGAGTCGAAGAACGCGGGCACACCGCTGCTCAGCGCGGCCGTCCCCGGCGTCGACTCGGTCAGTGCCATCCCGTCGAAACGCTCCACCACCCGCGGATCGGGATAGCCGCGGTGCCCCAGCACATGCAGCCGCCCGCCCCGCGAACCGAGCACCACCAGCGCCTTGCTGCCCACGGCCGGCGCGACCTCGTCCGCGATCAGCGGCACCACGTCCTCCACCCCGACCGCCTCGGTCAGCGCCCCCGCCAGGCTCAGCACCTGGGAGATGGTCACCAGGCGCGACGGCCCCTCGCCCGGCCGCGGCCCCGCCCGGCCCAGCTCCGTCACCGCCCGCGCCCGGCTGATCCGCACACTCAGCCCGGTCGTGTTCGGATACATCCGGAACGACAGCCACTCGCCCGGCGGACGCAGCGCCACGAACGACGTGACCTGCTGACTGAGCAGCGCGGCCCGGTAACGGTCCTCGTACACCGGGTCGTTGAGCCAGGGCACGGCCGCCCACAACTGGGTGCCCAGCAGACTGCTCACCGACATCCCGAGCAGTTCCCCGGCCGCCGCGTTCGCGAAGCCCACGCGCCCGTGCAGATCCAGCGAGCACAACCCGTACGGCAGCCGGGCCACCATCCGCGCCGCCTCGACCGTGCCCAGCGTCCCGGCCACACTCGTCGCGGGCCCCGTAGCCAGCAGATCGGGCTCCGCACGCGCCGGCCTGCGCTCCTCCACGGCCCGCTCCAGCCGCACCGCGAGCCGGGCGCAGGCGCTGGTCAGCTGCTCGCGGTCCCGGTCGGACAGCACCGGCGGATGCGAACCGGGCCAGGTCACGAAGACCGAGCCGTAGACCGTGGACCCGGTGGCCACCGGCACCGCCGCCAGCGCGAAGGGATACGGCAGCACGACCGCGATCCGCGGATAGCGGCGGGCCATGTCCTCCTCGCCGCCGACCCAGATCAGCCGCCGCTCGCGCACCGCCTCGGCGACCGGGATCGGCGCGCTCAGCCCGACCCGCTCCCAGGGCGCGGCGAACGCCCGGGGCAGGCCCGCCATCACCGCCATCTCCAGCACCGGTTCCTCGGGCGTCAGCAGATAGACCGCGCCCGAGTGCGCGTGGACGGCGTCCATCATCGCGGCCAGCGCGAGCGACAGCGTCGGCCGGCCGTCCGGAGCCTGTCCGGACACCTGCCGGGACAACTGCCCGTCGGACACGCCGACCACCTCCTCGCCCGGCCGTGCCGTTTCGGGGCTCAGGCTCAGGCTCCACCCTGACGGCCCGACGCGCACGGCGAGTACGGTGCGGCAGGGCACTGAGGGCCATCCGGCCCCTCATCTCCACGGAACGGTCACAGGGGCTGCGCAGTCGCCGCATAAGCGCTGTAATTGCGGACGTGGTCAGTGAGGGCGCTGAGGGACGCAGAACGAGAACGCTGCGGGCCGAACTTGCCCTCAAAACGCTCACCACCGATCCCGACTCCCGCGAACGGCTGCGCCGGGTCCTCGAACAGGCCCTCGTCTTCGCCGGCGCCACCTTCGCCGGGGTGTACACGTCCGGTGAGGCCGACCTCCTGTGCCTGGTCGAGTCGGTCGGTGTGCCACGGACCCTGTACGGACTGCGGGACGGCTATCCGGCGTCCGGGGGAGCGCCGGTCGCCGAGGTGCGGCGGTCCGGGCACTCGGTGTGGCTCGGCCCCGAGGAACTGGCCGCCGGCGGCGACTCGCGGCGGCTGCCGACCGGGGAGTTCCATCTGGCGGTCCTGCCTGTGCGCGGCGACCGGGGCGGCGGCTGTCTGCTCGCCGTGAGCGAGCACCCGGCCGGTTTCGACACCGACGACCGCGCCTGCCTCACGCTGATCGCCGAGGCCGCCGCGATCCCGGTCCCGGACGAGGCCGTGACGGGCGGGGAACTGCCCGCGGGCTCCTTCGACCTGGCCATGGACACCGGACGGGTCGAGGTCGGCGGCGACATCCTGACGCTGTTCGGCCTGGGCCCGGACGACTTCGACGGCAAGGTCGAGACCCTCCTCGGACTGACCGTGCCGGAGGACCTGCCCTCGCTGATGTCCGTCGTCGAGGCCGACCACATGGCCATCGGCGACCGCGAGCTGGAGTTCCGCGTCCTTCAGCCCTCGGGACCTCCCAAGTGGCTGCGGCTGCGCGGCCGGCTCCTGCCCGGCGGCGACGGCCGCCCGGCCCGGCTCGTCGGCACCGTCGGCGACGCCTCCCAGCTGCGTTCCGGCGTCAACGACGTGGCCCGCGTCCAGCGCCTCGCCGCCGCGCTCGCCATGGCCGGCACGGTCCGCGACGTCAGCCAGGCCGTGGTCGCCGCGCTGCGCAAGCCGCTGCGCGCCGACCGGATCGCGCTCGCCGAACTGGAGGGCGACCGGCTCGTCGTCACCGTCCTCGACCCGCCCGAACCGGAGTCCTGGCCCGAGCTGTGGCGCCAGGAGTGGCGCAGCGAATGGCCCGACGCGCCCGTCCGTACGATGCCCACCCTCGCCGCCGCCCTGCGCGAGGGCCGCGCCGCGATCTGGCCCGCCGGCACCGACCTCGAACCCGCCCTCGCCGAGGTCGGACCGGGCGGCCTCGCCGTGCTGCCGCTGTCCGCCGGCGGCCGGGTGTCCGGGGCCTGTCTGATCGGCTGGGACGACCCGCACGTCTTCGGCCCCGACGAACGCGCCCTGCTCACCGCCTCCGCGGGACTCGCCGGCCAGGCCCTGATGCGCGCCCACGCCTTCGACGCCGAACACGAACTCGTCGGCATGCTCCAGCGCCAGCTGCTGCCGCGCCGGCTGCCGAAACTGCCCGGCGGGGTCGCAGTCGCCCGCTATCTGCCGACCACCGCGGGCCTTGAGGTCGGCGGTGACTGGTACGACGTGATCCCGCTGCCCGACAACCATGTGGCCCTCGTCATCGGCGACGTCCAGGGCCACAACGCGGGCGCCGCCACCCTCATGGGCCAGATGCGCACCGCGCTGCGCGCCTACGCCGTCGAGGGACACCCGCCCGACGTGGTCGTCTCCCACGCCAACCGGCTCCTTATCGACCTGGAGACCGACCTCTTCGCCACCTGTTGCTATGTCGACGTCGACATGGAGGAGGGGTCCGCCTGGTACGTGCGGGCCGGTCATCTGCCGCCCGTCCTGCGCCACCCGGACGGCAGCACCGAGATCCCCGACCTGGACGGCGGCCCACCGCTCGGCGTGGTCACCCAGGCCGACTTCCCGATGAGCGTGCTGCGGCTCCAGCCCGGCACGGTCATCGCGCTGACCACCGACGGCCTCGTGGAGTCCAAGGAGGCCGACATCGACGAGGGCCTCGACCGCCTCGCCCACGGTCTCGCCGTCTCCGACCCCGCCCACCTCGGCCTCGTCGCCGACGCCCTGCTCGGCAACGCCCGCCGCGACGACGACGTGGCGCTCCTCCTCATGCGCTACGACGGCCTCGCCACCCGCCCCCGGCGCGAGAACTGGACGGTGTGGCGCGTCCCCGAGGCGGCCCGGCACGCCCGCCGCTTCACCAGGCGCACCCTGCGCGTCTGGGGCGTCACCCAGGAGGTCGACACCATCCTCCTGGTCGTCTCCGAGCTGGTCACCAACGCCCTGGTGCACACCGACGGCCCGGTCCGCCTCGACCTCACCCTCGTCAACCACCGGTTCCGCGTCGCCGTCGCCGACTCCTCGCCGCGCACCCCGGTCAAGCCGACAAGCATCGGCTGGGAGGCCACCGGGGGCCGCGGGATCCTCCTCGTCGAGGCCATGTCGGCGGCCTGGGGCACGGTGCCGGTGAGCGGCGGCAAACAGGTGTGGGCCGAGATCGCGCTCGACCGGTAGACGGCCGCACGGGTGCCCGTCGGGGCGCGTAACGGCAGGTCGGAACGGCTGTACGCGTTCGCCGTGATGGGGTGCCTGCTTGTGGCACACACCTTCGAAGAACTGGTCGAGAAGCAGCGCGCGGCCGACCAGGCGCGCGCCAGGGTCAAGGAGATGCGGGACGCCCTCGGCGCCCCCGCCCACGAACCCTGGACCGAGGCCCAGACCGAGACCTACGAGACCGCGTGGCGGGCCTGGCGCGACCTGAGCCGAGATGTGCAGGCCGCGGCGGGTGAGTACGCGAAGGACGAGGGCCTGGACCGGGCCGAGGTCGTCGCGGACGTGGAGCGGGCGGCGGGTGATTTGCCCGATCCGTCGGGCGATTAGACACCTCCCGTCCCACCTATCGTTGGATGGTCGTAATAAACGAACATAGGGAGGAACGATGCACGTCCAAAGATGACGCTAAGGTGAAGCGATGAAGGCTCTCGTTCTCTCCGGCGGCACTGGATCCCGCCTGAGGCCGATCACACACACATCGGCAAAACAGCTCGTCCCGGTGGCCAACAAGGCCGTCCTTTTCTACGGGCTCGAATCGCTCGCCGACGCGGGAATCACCGAGGTCGGCATCATCGTCGGTGACACCGCGGCGGAGATCGAGGAGGCGGTGGGCGACGGGTCGAAGTTCGGCCTCAAGATCACCTACATCCCGCAGGACCGTCCCCTCGGACTGGCCCACGCCGTCCTGATCGCGCGCGAGTACCTCGGCGACGACGACTTCGTGATGTACCTCGGCGACAACTTCATCGTCGGCGGCATCACCGGCCTCGTCGAAGGCTTCCAGGCCAACAAGCCCGACGCGCAGATCCTCCTCACCCACGTGCCCGACCCGCGCTCCTTCGGCGTCGCCGAACTCAGCGAGTCCGGCCAGGTCATCGGCCTGGAGGAGAAGCCGGAGCACCCCAAGAGCGACCTCGCCCTGGTCGGTGTCTACCTCTTCACGCCCGCCATCCACGACGCCGTGCGCGCCATCAAGCCGTCCTGGCGCGGCGAGCTGGAGATCACCCACGCCATCCAGCAGCTGATCGACGACGGCGCCGACGTGCGCTCCTCGGTCATCCACGGCTACTGGAAGGACACGGGCAACGTCGTCGACATGCTCGAGGTCAACCGGACCGTCCTGGAGAGCATGGACCGCCGCATCGACGGCGAGGTCGACGACGCCTCCGAGACCATCGGCCGCGTGGTGATCGAGGAGGGCGCGCGCATCGAGCGCTCGCGCATCGTCGGACCCGTCGTCATCGGTTCCGGAACCGTCGTGAGCGACTCCTACGTCGGACCGTTCACCTCGGTCGCGGAGAACTGCAGGATCACGGACAGTGAGCTGGAGTTCTCCATAGTGCTTCAGGACTCGTCCATCGCCGGGGTGGGCCGGATCGAGTCCTCGCTCATCGGCAAGCACGTCGAAGTGACCCCCGCTCCGGGGGTACCCAGCGCCCACCGCCTCGTTCTCGGAGACCACAGCAAGGTGCAGATCCGTTCATGAATCTCCTCGTCACCGGCGCCGCCGGCTTCATCGGTTCCACGTACGCCCGCATGCTCCTCGCCTCGGACGCGCCCGACGCGCCCCGCATCACGGTGCTGGACAAGCTCACGTACGCCGGCACGCTCGACAACCTTGAAATAGGCCACCCGCGCCTGGAGTTCGTCCAGGGCGACATCTGCGACGCCGAGCTGGTCGACAAGCTGATGGCCGAGGCGGACCAGGTGGTCCACTTCGCCGCCGAGTCCCACGTGGACCGCTCGATCAACGGCGCCGCCGACTTCGTCCGCACGAACGTGGTGGGCACCCAGGTCCTGCTCGACGCGGCCCTGCGCTACACCGTCCCCTTCGTGCACGTCTCCACCGACGAGGTCTACGGCTCCATCGAGACCGGCTCGTGGCCCGAGACCCACCCGCTGGCGCCCAACTCGCCGTACTCCGCGTCGAAGGCCTCCTCCGACCTGCTCGCCCTGGCCTACCACCGCACCCACGGCCTGGACGTCCGCGTCACCCGCTGCTCGAACAACTACGGGCCGCACCAGTTCCCCGAGAAGGTCATCCCGCTGTTCGTCAGCAACCTCCTCGACGGCAAGAAGGTCCCGCTGTACGGCGAGGGCCTCAACGTCCGCGACTGGCTGCACGTCGAGGACCACTGCCAGGGCATCGAGCTCGTGCGTACCAAGGGCCGGGCCGGCGAGGTCTACAACATCGGCGGCGGCACCGAGCTCAGCAACAAGGAGCTCACCGGTCTGCTGCTCGAAGCCTGCGGCGCCGACTGGGACTCGGTCGAGCGCGTCGAGGACCGCAAGGGCCACGACCTGCGCTACTCCGTCGACTGGTCCAAGATCCACGACGAGCTGGGCTACACCCCGCAGCACGACTTCGCCTCCGGCCTCGCGGACACCGTCGCCTGGTACCGCGACAACCGCGCCTGGTGGGAGCCGCTCAAGGCCCGGGTGGAGCGCGCCTGATGAAGTGGCTGGTCACCGGTGCCGGCGGGATGCTCGGCCACGATGTGCTCGACGAACTCGCCCGGCGCGGTGAACAGTTCGTCGGTCTCGACCGCGCCGCCCTGGACATCACCGACCCCGCGTCGGTGGACCGGGCGTTCGCGGAACACCACCCCGACGTGGTGGTGAACTGCGCGGCGTACACCGCCGTCGACGACGCCGAGACCGACGAGGAGCGGGCCCTTCGCATCAACGGCGAGGGGCCCCGGCTCCTCGCCCGCGCCTGCGCCGCCTCGGGCGCGCGGCTGGTGCACGTCTCCACCGACTACGTCTTCGACGGAGAGGCCCGCAGCACGCCGTACCCGGAGAATCACACCACCGCTCCGCGCACCGCGTACGGCCGTACCAAACTGGCGGGCGAGCAGGCCGTGTTGGCCGAACTGCCCGGTAACAGCGCGGTCGTCCGCACGGCTTGGCTGTACGGAGCCTGTGGGGGTAACTTCGTCCGCACGATGATCGAGCTGGAAGCACGTCGCGACACTCTCGACGTCGTCGACGACCAGCGCGGTCAGCCGACCTGGACCGCCGACGTCGCCGTACGGATCGCTGATCTGGGCGCCCGTATCGGACAGGTCGAGGGCGCGCACGGGGTGTTCCACGCGACCAGCTCCGGCGAGACCAGCTGGCACGGTCTCGCGCAGGAGGTGTTCCGGCTCATCGACGCCGACCCGGAGCGCGTGCGCCCCACCACGAGCGCTGCCTTCGTGCGTCCCGCGCCCCGCCCCGCCTACAGCGCCCTCGGGCACGAGCGGTGGCGGGAGGTCGGCCTGGAACCGCCTAGGGACTGGCGGTCCGCCCTGCACGAAGCACTTCCTCACATCCGCAAGGAGATTTCTTCGTGAAACGTCATGAGTTCCTGCGGGGACTCCACAAGTCAACCGCGAACCGCAACTACCTGGAGATCGGCGTCAACGACGGCCGCAGCCTGACGCTCTCCCGGGTGCCCAGCGTTGCGATCGATCCCGCGTTCAAGGTGGTCACGGAGATCCGCTGTGACGTCCACCTGGCCAAGGCGACCAGCGACGACTTCTTCGCCCGCGAGAACCCGCTGGTGCACCTGCGCGGCGGCCGGCACCCGCTGCGTCAACTGGCGCGCAACCGGAGCCCGTTGGGCTGGTGGAAGACCGTCACGCTGGATCTGTCGTTCATCGACGGCATGCACCTCTTCGAGTACGCGCTGCGCGACTTCATCAACGTGGAGAAGCACTCGGACTGGGCCAGCGTCATCGTCTTCGACGACATGCTGCCGCGCAGCATCGACGAGGCGGCCCGCGACCGGCACACCGACGCCTGGACCGGCGACGTGTACAAGCTGGTCGAGATCCTCGCCCGCTACCGTCCCGACCTGGTGACGGTCCTGGTCGACACCCAGCCCACGGGTCAGCTCGTGGTCTTCGGCGCCGACCCGAACAGCACCGTCCTCAAGGACAAGTACGACGAGATCATCGCCGAGTTCGAGGTCCCGGACCCGCAGAAGGTGCCCGAGGCGATCCTGGAGCGCACCACCGCGGTGCAGCCCGAGGCGCTGCTGAACGCCGGCTTCTGGGGCCCCCTCGCCAAAGCGCGGGACCGCGGGACCAAGCGGTCCCGCGGCTGGGAGCCCCTGCGCCGCTCGGTGGAGCAGCTCAGCGTCAGTCGCTGACCTGTCCACCGCGCAGTCGCTCGTAGTAGGCGGAGCAGTCCGCGTAGGACGGAAGAAGTCCTGACTGCTCCGCCTCTGCCAGTGTGGGCGCCTCGGCGTCCTTCTCCGAGAGCACCGGCTCGAAGCCCTCGGGCCAGGCGATGCCGAGCGCCGGGTCGAGCGGGTTGATCCCGTGTTCACGCCCGGGCGCGTAGCCCGTCGAGCACAGGTACACCACCGTCGCGTCGTCGGTCAGGGCCATGAACGCGTGCCCCAGCCCCTCCGCGAGGAACACGGCGTGCTTGCTGTCGTCGTCCAGCCGGACGGCCTCCCACTGACCGAACGTGGGAGAGCCGACGCGGATGTCCACGATCACGTCGAGGACGGCGCCCCGCACACACTTGACGTACTTGGCCTGGCTCGGCGGCACGTCGGAGAAATGCACTCCGCGCACCACACCGCGCCGCGAGACCGAGCAGTTGGCCTGGGACAGGGCCAGGTCGTACCCGGTGGCCTCGCGGAACTCCTCGCCGCGGTACCACTCGTGGAAACTGCCCCGGTCGTCAGGGAAGACCTTGGGTTCCAGGACCCAGGCGCCTTCAATTCCCAGTGCTCGCACGTTCTTTCGTCCTCCATGGCTTGCTCGGGTACTGCGATGTGTTCGGGTACGACCGCTACTTGTTCAGCGCGCGCTTCAGCTTGCGCGCCACCCGGTAGGCCAGCCCCGGCTTGGGCTTGGCGGCCACCGGCTTGGGCGCGGGCTTGGGCTCGGCGGGCTTGGCCTTCGGCGCCGCCTCCACCCGGACACCGCCGGCGTCACCGGCCAGCCGCACCGGCAGCGCCAGGAAACGCTGCCCGGTCGCGGTCGGGGTCAGGCACACCGAGGCGGCCCACGCCAGGTCCTTCAGCTCGGCGGCGGGCACCTCCGCCGCCAGCCGCGCACCGGAGGACTCGGGCGAGACGACACCGGGCACGTCCAGGGTCGTACCGGACGACTTGTGGGTCAGGCGCAGCAGTACGTCGGTGGTGGCGGGGACGTAGAAGGGGAGCAGTACGCTCACGCGGGCGCCGGTGACGGTGAAGTCGCCGGGTGTGAGGTCGGCGAGGCCGAGGCGCTTGCTCGCCTTGTCGACGTCGAGGGAGAAGTTGCCGTGCGGCTCCGTGTAGTACGGGAGCAGCACCTGGCCGGCGACGACACCGGCGTGCCCGGCGTTCTCGCCGTGCTGCGGGACCGGGCCGAGGCGGCACTCCTTGTTCCAGGAGCCGATGACGACCCGGACGTAGGTGTCCCAGAGGCCGCCGGCCAGCGGGGCGCCGCCGGCCGCGGTGGCCGGGTCGACGGTGGCCGTGGCGTGCAGCACCAGACGGACGCCGTCGCCCTCGGGAACCGCCTCGTGCGAGATCTGCACGGGCTGGAAATGCGAGGCGGCGCTGGTGCGTTCACGGACGACGAGGTCGGCCGTCGCCTTCTTGAAGACGTGGGTGGCGTCGGCCGTCAGCAGCGCGGTGGCCTCGGCGAGGGTCTTCGGCTCGGGGTGCTTGGGGGCGGGCGCGCCCTGGGCCGGGAAGATCGCGGGCTTGCCGTCGATGACGAACTCGGCCTGGTAGTGGACCAGCAGCTTGCCGTCCCGCCACTCGATCTCGCCGGGGGCCGCCTGCGGCTTGAGGGAGGCCTCCCACTCGGCGAGCTCGACGAGGTCGTCGTAGCGGTCGGCGGCGGCGAGGGCGGCGACGACCCGCAGCCGCGGGCCGAGACCGGCGGCGACACCGGGGCCGAAGCGCTCGGTCATGACACCGCGGATCTCCTTGAGGAGCTCGCGGCGGTACTCGTCCGGGGCCTTGAGAAGGCGGCCGCCGCCGAGGCGCTCCATCATCTCCACGCGCAGCCAGCGGCGGAAGATCCTGTCGCGGGCCGGGCCGGGCTCGGTGTACTTCTCGACGACGTCGAGGGCCTCGCGCAGGTTCTTGAAGTAGCCGACCGGGTCGAAGCGCTGGAAGCCGGCGTTCGAGGCGTCCTCGCGCTTGATGTGGTAGTAGCAGACGTAGTCGCTGAGCACGGCGACGTTGTCCGCGGCGAGGTAGGCCTCCGTCACGAAGACGTGGTCCTCCAGGCGGCGGCGCCCCTCCGGGAACCGCAGGTTGATGCGGTCGAGGAACGCGCGGCGGAGCATCTTGTGCGGGGTGAGGCTGTCCATCAGCGGCGCGGTCTCGACCGACGCGTGCGGGTAGTTCTTGCGGAACAGCTCCACGGGCACGGCACGGCCCTTGCCGGCCATCTTGCCGACGATGACGTCCGCGCCGTTGGCCACGCCGTACTCGTACATCCGCTCAAGGGCTTCGTCGCCGAGGTAGTCGTCGTTGTCGACGAACATGACGAACTCGCCCTTGGAGGCGGCGATGCCGACGTTCCGGGGCTTGCCCGACCAGCCGGACGCCTCCTGGTGGATGACGTGGATGTGGGGGTGCTGCGCGGCGACCTCGTCGAGCCGCGCGGGCGTGCCGTCCGTCGAGCCGTCGTCGACGAAGATCGCCTCGTACTCGTCGTTAGGCAGGGACTGCCTGAGGAGAGAGGAGATGCAGTCCTCGATATAGGGCCCTGGGTTGTACACAGGGACGACGACACTGACCTTGACCGACATCCGGCTTCTAGCCCCCTTGTTTGCGCTGACCGTTGCCCGATGCGGAACGGCGCGAGTGGGGTGATGCTAACCCGGTCTGTCTCGATGCCGCCCATTGGGCTGGTGTTGGGCAACGGTTAACCCGCAGTAGGTCGATGTCAGCTCCCGTCGTGGGTCTTCGCCAGAAGTTCCAGGATTTCGGCGGACGTGCCCGTTTCGCCCAGGCGCGGGAAGATCCGCTCGATGCTGTGGGCGTGCGACACGGCGTCCAGATCGCTCATCGCGTCCGTGGCCAGGGTCACGTGATAGCCGTGCTCGTGGGCCGCGCGGGCGGTGGACTCGACGCCGATGCTGGTGGCGATGCCGGTCAGCACGATCTGCGTGACACCGCGCCGGCGCAGCTGTACGTCCAGGTCGGTGCCGTGGAAGGCGCCCCAGTTCCGCTTGACGACGTGGATGTCCCCGGGGTGCCCGGCCAGCTCGTCGACGACGACGTCCCAGCCCTCGGGGCGGGCCGCGCCCCCGGGGCGCCGCTGCTCGGTCCGGCCGGGCACCGCGTCCGCGCCGTCGTCCGCGAAGGTGACCCGGACCAGCACCACGGGAAGGCCGGCCGCCCGGAATGCGTCCGCGAGCTCGACGGTCCGGGCGACGACCTCGGGCCCGCTGTACGGCTGGGTCGGGGCGGCGACGATGCCGCCCTGGAGGTCGATCACGACGAGGGCGGTACGCGGGTCGAGGGTGGTGAGTGCCATGGGGGAGGCCTTTCAGGAGGTGCGGGGGCTCAGCCGGTCGTCCGGGTGGGTTTCGATGTCACTGCTCCGACAGCCGTTCCAGCAGCGTCAGCGCGTCGATGATCGTCCGCCGTTCCTGCTCCGTGTAGCGGTCCTCGAAGGCGCGCGCGAGCCACTCCTCACGGACCTGCCGGTTGTCCTCGACGCGCCCGCGGCCCGCCTCGGTGAGGGTGACCAGCTGTCTGCGGCCGTCCTCGGGGTCGGGGCCGCGCCGGATCAGCCCGTGCCGGTCGAGGGCGGCGAGGGTGGCGGCCATCGACTGCGGCCTGACCCCCTCGGCCGACGCCAGCGCGCTGGCCGTGGCCGCGCCGTGCTTGCCGACCAGGGTGAGCGCCGACTCCTGCGAGGGCGTCAGGTCCCCGTCCGCCGCGACCTCACGGATCCGGCGCCGCAGCCGGCTGAACACGACCCGCAGATCCCGTGCGGAGCGGGCGGCGGAGTCCGAGATGCCCGCCGGTGTCCGGGAGCGCTGCTGATCCATGGGCGCCACCGTAGAACCGTCAGCGAAAACTGTCCAGTCACAACTGAACAGTTTGACCTGCCGAATCCTCCCCGGTGCACTACTCTGTGCGCCGGCAGAGGTGGCGAGGGCGAGCGGGGAGCGGATCGCGTTGAACGAGCACTCAGCAGGCGCAACGGCCCCGATCGACTCGTCCGTGGCGCATCCCGCCCGCGTCTACAACGCCTGGCTGGGCGGCAAGGACAACTACCCGGCCGACCAGGAGGCCGCCGAACTCGCCGCCGCGGCCAATCCGGAGATCGTCCCCGCGGTCCGCGCCAACCGGGCCTTCCTCGGCCGCGCCGTCCGTGAGCTGGGCGGCAGGGCCGGTATCCGCCAGTTCCTCGACATCGGCACCGGCATACCCGCCGCGGACAACACCCACGAGGTGGCCCAGCGCGTCGACCCCGGGGCACGAGTCGTCTACGTCGACAACGACCCCATCGTCCTGGCACACGCGCGTGCCCTGCTCGTCAGCAGCAGGGAAGGTGCGACGGACTACCTGGAGTCGGACCTGCGCGACGCGGACCGCATCCTCGCCGCCGCGGCCGGGACCCTGGACCTCTCCCGGCCGGTGGGGCTGATGCTGGTGGCGATCCTCCAGTACGTCCCCGACCGCGACGACCCCTACGCGATCACCCGCCGCCTCCTGGACGCCCTCGCCCCCGGCAGCCACCTGGTCCTCTCCCACCCGGCGGCCGACATCGGCGCCGAGGAGGTCGCCGAGTCGATGCGCGTCTACAACGAACGCGCCGCCGAACACGCGGGGGCCACCCCGCGCACCCACGCCGACGTCACCCGCTTCTTCGACGGCACCCAGATCCTCGACCCCGGCGTCGTCCAACTGCCGGTCTGGCGCCCCGACCCCGAGGACACCCCGGCGGCCGGTCCCCTCCCGATGTGGTGCGGGGTGGGCGTCAAGCCCTGACGGCAGCGCGCCCCTAGGCTGGCCCCGTGCGTCTGCTCCTGATGTCCGACACCCACCTCCCCAAGCGCGCCAGGGAACTCCCCGCCGGGCTCCTCGCCGAACTCCCGCGCGCCGACGTCGTGTTCCACGCCGGCGACTGGGTCGACACCGACACCCTCGACCTGCTGGAGAGCCGCAGCCGCCGGCTCGTCGGCGTGTACGGCAACAACGACGGGCCCGCACTGCGCGCCCGGCTCCCCGAGGTGGCGTACGCCGAACTCGGCGGCCTGCGCTTCGGCGCCGTGCACGAGACGGGGCCGGCCCAGGGCCGTGAGGCGCGCTGCGCGGCCCGCTTCCCGGACCTGGACGTGCTTGTCTTCGGACACAGCCACATCCCCTGGGACACCACGGCCCCCACCGGTCTACGGCTCCTGAACCCGGGCTCCCCGACCGACCGCCGCCGCCAGCCGCACTGCACCTATCTCACGGCGACGGTCACGGACGGCGCGCTGACCGATCTCGTCCTGCACCGGCTGCCGCCCAGGTGACCCACCGATCACCCGGACCGCGCCCGGTGGATCGCCCCCGCCACCCCCGTGAGCGGCATCCCCGTGCCGCTCCACCGCAGCGCGACGATCTCGGCGGCCACGGACACGGCCACCTCCTCCGGGGTGCGGGCGCCGAGGTCCAGGCCGATCGGTGAGCGCAGGCGGGCCAACTCGCCCTTGGCGAGGTCGGATTCGAGCAGCCGCTTCATACGGTCGTCGTGCGTACGGCGACTGCCCATCGCCCCGATGTACGCGGCCGGCCGGCGCAACGCCTCCTCCAGCAGCGGTACGTCGAACTTCGGGTCGTGGGTCAGGACGCAGATCACCGTCCGCTCGTCGGTGTCCGTGCCGGCCAGATACCGGTGCGGCCAGTCCACGACCACCTCGACGCCCGCAGGGAAGCGCTTCGGCGTCGCGAACACCGGGCGGGCGTCGCACACCGTGACCCGGTAGCCGAGGAAGTCACCGATCCGGGCGACCGCCGCCGCGTAGTCGATGGCGCCGAAGACCAGCATCCGGGGCGGCGGCGCGAAGGAGCGCAGAAACACGGTGACGGAGTCCTCGCGGCGCTCGCCGCGCGGCCCGTAGTGCCGCAACCCCGTTGCTCCGAGGGCGAGTTCACCGCGCGCGTCGGCGGTGACCGCGACGTCGAGACCGGTCGTGCCGAGGGTGCCGCCCACCGAGTCCGGCCAGACGGCGAGGGTGGCTCCGGGTGGCGCGGGTCCGTCGATCACGGTCGCCACGGTCACCGGTTCGCGGGCGGCGACCGACCGCGCGACCGCCCCGAACGTGGGATCGGCCTCCGGTGTGACGGGCCGTACCAGCACGGTGATCTCGCCGCCGCAGGTGAGCCCGACCGCGAAGGCGTCCTCGTCGCTGTACCCGAAGGTCTCGAGCCGTGCCTCGCCGCTCGCCACCACCTCCCGCGCCAGCTCGAAGACCGCTCCTTCCACGCAGCCCCCGGACACACTGCCCACGACCTCGTCGCCCGGGCCCACGGCCATGGCCGCACCGGGATCGCGCGGCGCGCTGCGGCTCACCGCGACGACGGTGGCCAGGCCGAACGGTTCCCGGGCCGCGTACCAGCGCCCGAGCTCCGGGAGGATCTCCCGCACGCCGTGCTCCTCTCACCGCCGCAGTCCCTGTACGGACGTTAATCCGTTGCCGCCGCCCCCGCCGCTCTGCTGCACTGATCGGTATCCGTCAGCGACGACCGAGGAGTACCGAGATGCGCACACCGTTCATGTCCACCCAGGAAGGAAGGCCCTCCTCAGCAAAGGACATGACACCAGGTGCACTTGCTCAACCTCGGCATCCTCGCGCACGTAGACGCAGGTAAGACCAGTCTGACCGAACGGCTGCTGCACTCGGCCGGTGTGATCGACGAGATCGGCAGCGTCGACGACGGCAGCACCCGCACCGACACGCTCGCACTGGAGCGGCAGCGCGGTATCACCATCAAGTCCGCCGTCGTCTCGTTCCCGGTCGGCGACGTGACCGTCAACCTCATCGACACCCCGGGCCACCCGGACTTCATCGCCGAGGTGGAGCGCGTGCTCGGCGTGCTGGACGGTGCCGTCCTGGTCGTCTCGGCGGTCGAGGGCGTCCAGCCGCAGACCCGCGTCCTGATGCGCACGCTCCGGCGGCTGCGCATCCCGACACTCCTCTTCGTCAACAAGATCGACCGCTGCGGGGCGCGGTACGACGCGCTGCTGCGGGAGATCTCCGAGCGGCTCAGGGCGGCGGTCGTACCGATGGGCCCGGTCGAGGCCGTCGGCACCCCGTCGGCCGCTTTCCGGCCCGGTCTCGACCCGGGCGCGGCGGCCGTCCTCGCCGACCACGACGACGAACTGCTCGCCGCCTACGTCGAGGACACCGTGTCCTACGACCTCCTGCGCACGGCCCTCGCCGCCCAGACCCGCCAGGCGCTCGCGCACCCGGTCTACTTCGGCTCCGCCATCACGGGCGCCGGCGTGGACGCGCTGATCACCGGCATCAGGGAACTGCTCCCCGCCGCCGAGGGCGACCCCCGGGGCCCGCTCTCCGGCACGGTGTTCAAGGTCGAGCGCGGTCCGGCGGGGGAGAAGGTCGCCTACGCGCGGATGTTCTCCGGCACCCTCCGTACCCGCGACCGGATCACCTTCGGCGAGACGGGCGAGGAGGGCAAGGTCACCTCGATCAGCGTCTTCGACCACGGCACGGACATCGGCGCCGACTCCGTCCCGGCGGGCCGGATCGGCCGACTGCGGGGCCTCGGCGAGATCAGGATCGGCGACGCGATCGGAGTGCCGAGGAAGGCGTACGAGCACGTCTTCGCACCGCCGACCCTGGAAACCGTCGTCGTCCCGGGCCCGGACACCAACCGGCGGGCTCTGCACCTCGCGCTCACCCAACTCGCCGAACAGGACCCGCTGATCGGCCTGCGCCACGACGAGGTACGCCAGGAGACCGCCGTCTCCCTGTACGGCGAGGTACAGAAGGAGGTCGTCCAGGCCACGCTGGCCGACGAGTTCGGGGTGCGGGTCACCTTCCGTGAGACGACACCGCTGTGCATCGAGCGCCCGGTCGGCACCGGCGCGGCGGCCGAGTTCAACAAGAAGGGCGACAACCCGTTCCTCGCCACGGTCGGCCTGCGCATCGACCCGGCCCCGGTCGGCTCGGGCGTGCGCTTCGCTCTCGAGGTCGAGCTGGGCGCGATGCCGTACGCCTTCTTCAAGGCCGTCGAGGACACCGTGCGCGAGACGCTCGGGCAGGGGCTGCACGGCTGGCGGGTCGCCGACTGCGTGGTCACCATGACGCACTCCGGGTACTCGCCCCGGCAGAGCCATGCCCACCAGGGCTTCGACAAGAGCATGTCGAGCACCGGCGCCGACTTCCGCGGACTGACCCCGCTCGTCCTTGTCGAGGCGCTGCGGCGGGCGGGGAGTCAGGTGTACGAGCCGATGCACCGGTTCCGCGTCGAGGCCCCGGCCGACACCCTGGGCGCCCTGCTGCCGGTTCTCGCCGCGGTGCGCGCCGTACCGGGGACCACCGAGACGCGGGGGCGGGTCTGTGTGCTGGAAGGGACGGTGCCGGCGGCCCAAGTGCACGGTCTTGAGCGGCAGTTGCCGGGGCTGACGCGCGGCGAGGGGGAGTGGGAGAGCGCGTTCGACCACTTCGCGGCGGTCGCGCACGGGACGGTTCCGGAGCGGGCGCGCACCGACCGCAACCCGCTGAACCGGAAGGAGTACCTGCTGAACGTGACGCGTCGGGTCTGCTGAAAATGTTTCAACAGGGTTTGTAGCGCGTGAACTTACTCGTGAGTCAGAAGTGTTGACAGTGTCCGGAAATCACCGGACTGTAGTGGACATGACGAATATCCGGGCGCGTTTGATCGTTGTCCTGGTTGTCCTCTGCGGATTCCTGTCGGTGCTGGGTGCCGGGCCCGCCACCGCCGCCACCCCAACCGACTCTCTCTGGTTCGACGGATCGGCGCTGACCGTGCAGAACGGCAGCTTCGTCGACAGCTACGGCCGCCAGGTCGTGCTGCGCGGCTACAACGTCTCCGGCGAGACCAAACTCGCGGAGAACAGTGGTCTCCCCTTCGCCTCGGTCGCCGACGCGAAGAAGTCCGCGACCGCGCTGCGCGCCCTCGGCGGCGGCAACTCGGTGCGCTTCCTGCTCTCCTGGGCCTACGCCGAACCCGTCCAGGGCCAGGTCGACACCACGTACCTGGCCGCGGCCACCGCCCAGATGCAGGCGTTCCTCGATGCGGGCATCCGCGTCTACCCCGACTTCCACCAGGACCTCTACTCCAAGTACCTCTTCAACAGCGGTAGTTGGTACACCGGTGACGGCGCGCCCAAGTGGGCCGTCACGCTGGGGAGTTACCCCCAGGAGTCCTGCGGGATCTGTCTCTTCTGGGGCCAGAACATCACCCAGAACTCGGCCGTCACCAAGGCCCAGTACGACTTCTGGCACAACAACTACGGCCTCCAGGACTCCTTCCTCGCCACCGCCCAGTCGACCATGGCGTACATCCAACAGCACCTGACCAGCGACGAGTTCGCGGGTGTCGTCGGCTTCGACCCGTACAACGAGCCCTTCGCGGGCACCTACGACTCGGGCCAGACCAGCCGCACCTGGGAGCAGAACCTGCTCTGGCCGTTCTACGTGAAGTTCCGCGCACGGATGGACGCGGCCGGCTGGAGCGCCAAGCCCGCCCTCGTCGAACCGAACCTCTTCTGGAACTCCAACATCTCCAGCCAGGTGCAGGAGGGCGGACTCCTGGACGCGGGCACGCTCGGCTCGCGCTATGTCTTCAACACCCACTTCTACGACCAGAAGGCGATCTCCGGCATCCTGATGTGGGGGAACGCGGCCGACGGCCAGTACTCGACCGACTTCGGCACCATTCGTGACCGGGCCTCCGCCGCCGGCACCGCCGCCGTCGTCAGTGAGTTCGGCCATCCGCTGTCCGGTACTGTCGCGGGCAAGGCACCGACCGTCCTCAAGGCGATGTACCAGGCCCTCGACTCCCGTCTGCCGGGCTCCAGTTGGTGGTCCAACCCGGCCGGCTCCGGCCCGGTCCTGTCCGGCACGCAGTGGCAGTGGGACATCTACAACGGCCGCCACCACGAGCTGATGAACGACAACCCCGACAAGGTGCTCACCACCGGAGACGCCTGGAACGACGAGGACCTCTCCGCCGTCGACATGACCGACTCCGGCACGGTGACACTCCGTCAGGACGCCCGGCTGCTCGACCGGATCTACCCGAGCGCGACCGCCGGCACCACGGTCGCCTTCACCTACGAGGACCGCTCCCGCGACGGCTCCACGACCCTCACGTGGAACCCGGTTCCCAGCACCCTCCCGAACGTGTCCTCGCTGGTCGGCTCCGGCCAGTACGGCCTGCTGATGTGGCGCTCCAACAGCTCCACCGCACCGACCGAACTCCACCTCCCGGCATCCTTCCCGGCCGCGTCCACGACCGTGGTCTCCGACCTGGGAGCGATCTCCGGGGTCCCGGCGTACACGTCCTCCACCGCGATCGGCTACGCCAACGAACCGGGCGGCACCGGCAGTCACCGCCTCCTGCTCTCCGCGAGTGGCTCGGGAACCCTGCACTACGCCCTGATCACCAACGGCGCGTCGAGCCCCTCCTCGACGCTGCTGAGCGCGGCCAGGTCCGAACTGGCCGCATGGGCGGCGGCGCACAGCTGACAAACGCGACGGCACCGGTCCCCTCGGGAACCGGTGCCGTCGCCGTTCGCTCAACTCGCGGACGGGCTCGTCCAGTCGGCCTGCACATGGCCCAGCCGTACGCGCTGCGGATGGTCGCCCACCGGGACGGAGAGCACCTTCTGGCCGGTGGCGAAGTCGATGGCCGTCACCTGGTCGGCGCTGGCCTCGGAGATGACGCAGTCCTTGCCGTCGCCGCTCACGGTCGCCCAGTACGGCGTGGAGGCCGTGACGAGCGGACCCTCCTGGAGGGTGGCGCGGTCCACGACCGTCGCGTAGTTGTCCATCGTCCCGGCCACGCACAGCTTGGTGCCCTCGGGGTTCATCGAGATGCCGTGATGACGCGAGTCGAGCAGCCAGGTGGTGCGGTCCGTGCTGGTCGCGGGGTTCGCCGGGAGCGTCTTCACCCGGGTGATCTTGTCGGTGGCCACGTCGTACTCCAGGAAGCCGTTGAAGAACGACACCTGGAAGTACAGCTTGGACCAGTCCGGCGTGAAGGCGGCCGGGCGGACCGCGTCCGAGAAGTTGGTGAGGCCGATCGCGTCCAGCCGGTCCCGCATGTCGATGATCCTGACCTGCTTGAACGTGGTGGCGTCGACGACGGTGATGTGCCGGTCGCCCTTGGTCCAGTCCCAGGCCGGATCGTCGAGGGAGGTGGTGACCTCGCCGATCGCCATGTTCCAGATGTACTTGCCGCCGTTGGTGAAGAAGTTCTCGTGCGGCTTGTCCCCGGTGTCGAACTCGCCCAGTTCCGCGCCGGTGTCGATGTCCAGCACCTGCACCTTGTTCGCGGTCGAGGCCGAGACCGCGACCCGGGTGCCGTCGGGGGAGACCGCCATGTGGTCGGCGCGGTAACCGGCCACCGGGAAACGCCAGTTGATGGTGTCGGTGGCCAGGTTGATCGACACGACGTCGGCGAAGCTGGGGCGGGAGACGACGAGGGACTTGCCGTCGGGCGTGGAGTACATGTCGTCCACGTACTGGTCGTGTCCCTGTCCGACCTCGTTGTGGATGGACGTGTAGTAGATCCACTTGATCGGATCGGCGTTGATCTCCGCCAGCCGCGCCGCCTTGTCGGGGACGATGTTGATCTCCCCGATCTTCGCGAAGTCGCCGGTGGACTTGATGACGTCCGCGGTGCCGTCCCAGTTGTTGCCGACGAACAGCACCTCCCGCAGAGCGGCGGAGGAGTCGGCCGTGGCGGCCGTCGCGGGAGCGGCTACGGTCAGGACGAGGGCGGCGGCCATGGAGCAAAGGTGCCTGGGTCTGAAGGCAGGCATGACTGCTCTCTTCTGTGAGGTGAGAGGGTGCCGGAGGGTGTGAAGAAATCTGAACACGCGCGAATTCAGAATGAACTTACTGAAAAGTAAGGACGGGCCCTCTTCTCCGCAAGACTGCGGACACGACAAGATTGGCCGATGGTCGAGAAGATAGAGGTGTGACAGTGGCGGGCAGGCTCAAGGCGCCGACCGGTCGCTACGGCGGCAAGTCCGCCGAGCAGCGGCAGGCCGAGCGACGCGGACGCTTCCTGGACGCCGCGCTCCAGCTCTTCGGCGACGCCCCGGGCTACCGCGGCACGACCGTCGCGGCGCTCAGTGAGGCCGCGGGGCTGTCCACCCGCCAGTTCTACGAGGAGTTCCGCAGCCTGGAGGACGTGCTGGCCGCGCTCCACCTCCAGGTCAACGACTGGGCCGAGAAGGCCGTACTGGCCGCGCTCGACGCCGCCGACGGTCTGCCACTGGCCGAGCGGGCGACCGCGATCTTCCACGCCTACGCCGCGAACGTCACCGGCGACCCGCGCCGCATCCGCATCACCTTCGTCGAGATCATCGGCGTCAGCCCGCGCCTGGAGGAACAGCGGCTGGCCCGCCGCGCCCGCTGGATCAACCTCATTCGCGGCGAGGCGAGGGCCGCGGCCGAGCGCGGGGAGGCCGCGCGGCGCGACTACCGCATCGCCGCGACGGCGTTCATCGGCAGCGTCAACGGCCTCCTCCACGACTGGAGCGCGGGCTGGGTCGACGCCACGCTGGACGAGATCGTCGACGAACTCGTCCGACAGCTCGTGGGCATCATGCAGCCGCCGGGCTGGAACGGTCAGGACCCGTCCTAGGCCGACTCGTCGGTCGCGTACTCGTCCAGGCGGCGGGCCAGCGCGCGGACGAGATCGCGCAGGGCGGCGGGCCGTTCGACGACGAACGGGCGGTCGAGGGCGGCGAGGACGGGCGGAATCCAGTCCAGCCGCTCGGCCCGGATCCGGACGCGAACCCAGTCGGCGCCCTCGTCGGTCGTGGTCACGGTGGCGATCGAGGCCGGGAGATGTCCCCGAATGTGCTGCACACTGCCGCGGATCCGCAGTGACACGTCGTGCGTCCAGGGCGTGCGCGCGAGGCTGTCCAGGACCGTGGCCGCCGGGTCGAAGTCCGCCGGTACGTCGAACGAGCCGGAGCGCACGCTCAGCGAGGTGACCCGGTCCAGACGGAAGGTGCGGACCTCGCCGTCGGCCGGGTCGGCACCGGTCAGATACCAGCGCCCGGCATGCGCGACCAGCCCGTACGGCAGGACCGTACGGTCGCTCTCGCGGCCCTTGCGGTCGGTGTAGCCGAGCGCCACCGGCCGCCGATGGAGCGCGGCCTCGGCGAGTTCGAGCAGTACCTCCGTCTCCGGGGCGGTGGCGGCGCGCGGTCGCGCGGTGAAGTCGGCGGTGTCGAGCAGGGCGTCGAGCCGCCGGCGCAGGGTGGCGGGCAGCACCCGCAGCAGTTTCGCCGTGGCGCTCTCGCCCGCCGCGGCCGACGCGGTGACGAGCCCCGCCCTCCGGCCGGCCAGCAGACCGAGCACCACGGCAAGGGCCTCCTCGTCCGTCAGCATCAGCGGCGGCATCCGATAGCCGGGAGCGAGCCGGTAGCCGCCGTGGCGACCGCGTACCGAGTCGACCGGCACGCCCAGCTCCAGCAGATGCCCGGCGTAGCGGCGGACCGTGCGTTCGTCGACGCCGAGCCGCGTGGCCAGGTCGGGGACGGTGCGCAGGCCGCCGCCCTGAAGGATCTCCAGCAGGGCCAGCACGCGGGCGGTCGATGTGGTCACCCGGAAAGTCTGCCTCGGATACCGGGCGGAAGCTGTCCGGTATCGGTTCTAGCGTGGGAGACGTCCGTTCGTCCGACGCCACTGCTTACAGGAAGCCGTCATGAACTTCGTCTCGATCCGTGTCATCACCCACGACGTCGCCCGTCTTGTCGGGTTCTACGAACAGGTCACCGGCACCGCGGCCACCTGGTCGACCCCCGACTTCGCCGAACTCGTCACCCCCGCCTGCACGTTGGCGATCGCGAGCACCCGCACCGTGGCCCTCTTCGGCGCCGGTTCCGCACAACCCGCCGCCAACCGCTCGGTGATCACCGAGTTCCGCGTGCCGGATGTCGACGCCGAGTTCGACCGCGTGGCACCCCTCGACTGCGAGATCGTCCAGAAGCCGACGACGATGCCCTGGGGCAACCGCTCCCTCCTCTTCCGCGACCCCGACGGCAACCTGATCAACTTCTTCACACCGGTCACCCCCGAGGCGGTGGCGCGACAGCGGCGCTAGACCATCGTGTCGAGGGCGGCGAGCACGGGAGCCGTACCGTCCTCGGCGCGCACCCGGGCACCGAGGGCCCGTGCGCGCTCGGCGTAGGCGGGCTCGCGGGTGGCCCGTACGAGCGCTGAGGACAGGGTGTCGGCGGTGAGCCCGCGCAGCGGTACGGCGCGGGGCGCCACGCCCAGGGCGACCAGCCGGGCGGCCCAGAAGCCCTCGTCGAACTGGATCGGCACCGGCACGGCCGGCACCCCGGCCCGCAGCCCGGCCGCGGTCGTGCCCGCGCCGCAGTGATGGACCACGGCCGCCATCCGCGGGAACAGTGCCGCATGCGGCACCTCGCCGATGCCCAGGACATCGTCACCGGCCGCTTCGAGGCCGCCCCAGCCGCGCTGGATCACCCCGCGCAGCCCGGCCCGCCGCAGCGCGCGCACGATCTCGGCACTCAGCCGCTCGGGGTCGGGCACGGTGGCACTGCCGAGCCCGACGAAGACCGGAGCGGGCCCCGAGTCGAGGAAGTCCCGCAGTTCGGACGGGAGTTGGGCGTCTCCGTCGTACGGCCACCAGTAGCCGGCCACCGTGAGCCCGGGCCGCCAGTCGGCCGGGCGGGGCACGATCAGCGGGCTGAAGCCGTGCTGGACGGGCCAGTTGTGCGCTTCCCGGGACCGGAGCGCGGTGCCGGGACGGGTGCGGGTAAGGCCCAGGCGGGTGCGCACCTCCGGTACGGCGGTGGCGAAGACATGCTCCACCGCCCGGTTCACCCCGTGCCCGGCGACCCGGTTGCCGACCGTGCCCCAGGAGCCGCCGCCGAGCACCGGCGGTGCGAACTCCCTTGTGGGTGCCAGGGGTTGGAGGTACACGCCCATGCTCGGCAACGACAGCCCCTCGGCGATGGCATGCCCCAGCGGCCCCAACGAACTGGACAGCAGCAGCACGTCGCTCGCCCGCGCGGCCGTCAGCAGATCGTCGGTCATCCGCCCGACCAGCGCCCGCGCCATCGCGACCACCCGCAGCAACTTGCCCCCGCCCGAAGCGCTGCGATGCAGCGCGCGCCCGCGTGAGGACTCCAACTCGGCCCGTGGATCGACCGGAAGAGGATGGAAACCGACACCCGAACCGGCTACCAGGGGCGCGAAACCTCCGTGGGTGACGAGGGTGACCTCGTGCCCCGCCCGGACCAGGGCATGCCCGAGTCCGGTGTAGGGGGCCACATCGCCCCGGGATCCCGCCGTCATGATCGCTACGCGCACGCCGGTCAGTATCGCGCCCGGCGGCCGGCGAGTGGGGGATTCCCGCGACGCGTGGGTGATCTCCGCGGGGATTGCGGGAGATTCCAACTGCCCCTCGTGTCACAGCCGTTGACTTCACCCTCCGGTGGCTCTACTTTCAGCGCGCCGTTTCGTTCGATTGCCCGATCCTTGTTCGAAATTTCGACAAAGGAGCCGCATGTTCCGCACCCCCGTCCTGCGCGTCCTGGCGATGGCCGCAGCCGCAGTCACCCTGCTTCTCTTCACCAGACCCGCGCCCGCGGACCCACTCCACGCGGCCCCGGTCGCCTCGACCACCCGTCAGATCGCCGTGCCCACCGCCCCGATGGGCTGGGCCTCCTGGAACAGCTTCGCCGCGAAGATCGACTACAGCGTCATCAAGGCGCAGGTCGACGCGTTCGTCGCCTCCGGCCTCCCGGCGGCCGGCTACAACTACATCAATATCGACGAGGGCTGGTGGCAGGGCACCCGCGACAGCGCGGGCAACATCACCGTCGACACCAGCGAGTGGCCCGGCGGGATGAGCGCCATCGCCGACTACATCCACAGCAAGGGCCTCAAGGCCGGCATCTACACGGACGCAGGCGCGAACGGCTGCGGCTACTACTACCCGACGGGACGCCCCGCCGCCGCCAACACCGGCAGCGAGGGACACTACGCCCAGGACATGCTCCAGTTCTCGCAATGGGGCTTCGATTTCGTGAAGGTCGACTGGTGCGGCGGCGACGCCGAGGGCCTCGACGCGGCCACCACCTACAAGTCGATCAGTTCGGCCGTCGCCACGGCCGCGGCCACCACCGGCCGCCCGCTGACCCTCTCCATCTGCAACTGGGGCTACCAGAACACCTGGAACTGGGCCACGGGCCTCGCCCCCATGTGGCGGACCAGCACGGACATCTACTACTACGGCGGCACCGCGTCGCAGTCGGCCGTGCTGTCCAACTTCGACCAGACCCTGCACCCGGCCGCCCAGCACACCGGCTACTACAACGACCCCGACATGCTCACCGTCGGCATGTCCGGCCTCACGGCGGCCCAGAACCGCACGCACATGGCCCTGTGGGCGATCTCCGGCGCCCCGCTGCTCGCCGGCAACGACCTCACCACGATGACCAGTGAGACCGCCGCGATCCTCAAGAACTCCGACGTCGTCGCCGTCGACCAGGACGCGCGCGGCCTCCAGGGCGTGAAGGTCGCCGAGGACACCACCGGCCTCCAGGTCTACGGCAGGGTCCTCTCCGGCACCGGCAACCGCGCGGTCGTCCTCCTCAACCGCACCTCCTCCGCTCAGAACATCACCGTCCGCTGGTCCGACCTCGGTCTGACCAGCGCCTCCGCCACTGTCCGCGATCTCTGGGCACAGTCGAACCTCGGCCCGTACGCCACGAGTTACACCGCCAGCGTCCCCGCGGGCGGCTCGGTGATGCTGAAGGTGAGCGGCGGCACCGAGGCGGCGAGCACCAACTACACGGCCACCTCCACCGGCAAGTACACCGGCGTCGGCGCGGCGAGCACCGGCCTGGACGTCGTGGACATCCCCTACACCAACACCGGCTCCACCGCCGTCACCGGCACCCTCCAGGTCAACAGCCAGACCGCGACGACGGTCTCCTTCCCGCCCACCGGCTCCAGCCAGGGCACGGTCTCGGTCCAGGTCGATCTGTCGAAGGGCTCTGCCAACTCCCTCACCTTCACGGGCAGTTCACTGCCGACCCTAGGTGCGATCAACGTCCAGCCGATCCCCGGCACGAACGGAAACCTGGTCGTCGGTACCGGCTCCGGCCGCTGCGCCGACGTCTACAACAACACCATCACCAACGGCACCCAGGCCGAGATCTGGGACTGCAACGGCGGCCAGAACCAGGCCTGGACGTACACCTCCCGCAAGGAACTCGTGGTGTACGGCAACAAGTGCCTGGACGCCTACAACAACGGCACCACCAACGGCACCAAGGTCGTCATCTGGGACTGCAACGGCCAGAACAACCAGAAGTGGACCGCCAACTCCGACGGCACCCTCACCAACGTCAACGCGGGCCTGTGCCTGGACGCGTCCGGCGCCGCCACGGCCAACGGGACCCTGCTGATCCTGTGGACCTGCGGCACGGCGAACAACCAGAAGTGGACGCTGACGTAGTCGTGGCGCGTCGTCCCGCCGGCCGTCAGGGCCGGCGGGACGCGTGCGTCTAGGCGAGCCCGGTGACGACCAGTCCCGTCGCCACGAGCAGCGCGCACCCCAACAGCCAGGCGGCGAAGAGGCGTTGCCGCAGGCGCCGGTACCTCTCCTCGTACTCGTCCCGCAACTGCCTGCCCCGCTCTGCCGTACGCTCCCAGGACGCGCGGGAGAGTTCGAGATACTCCGTCTCGAAGTGCCGTTGCACTTGCGCTCGTTGGCCGTCGGTGAGCCGGTCGAGCCGGTCGGCGAAACGCGCGGCGGCGGCGCGCCCCTCCTTGTGGGCGGCGGCGATCAGCAGATGTCCCTCGATCTCGTTGAGGAACGTCCGCGGGTCCAGGGGGAGTTCGTCCATGGTGGTCACCGTGACGTCAACTCCCTTTCCAGGGCCGGGACATCCGGGTGGTGGAGGTCGAACGCCGGGGATTCGCTGCGGATGCGGGGCAGGGTGAGGAAGTTGTGCCGCGGCGGCGGGCAGGACGTCGCCCACTCCAGTGAACGGCCGAAGCCCCACGGGTCGTCGACCTCGACCTTCTCTCCGTACTGCGCGGTCTTCCAGACGTTGTACAGGAACGGCAGGATCGACAGACCGAGGACGAAGGAGAAGATCGTCGAAACCGTGTTGAGGGTCGTCAGGCCCTCCACCGCGAGGTAGTCGGGAATCCGGCGCTGCATTCCGTTCACGCCCAGCCAGTGCTGGACCAGGAAGGTGCCATGGAAGCCGATGAACAGCGTCCAGAAGGTGATCTTGCCGAGGCGCTCGTCGAGCATCTTGCCGGTCATCTTCGGCCACCAGAAGTGGAAGCCGGAGAACATCGCGAAGACCACGGTGCCGAAGACGACGTAGTGGAAGTGCGCCACCACGAAGTACGAGTCGGAGGTCGAGAAGTCGAGGGGTGGTGATGCGAGCATCACGCCGGTCAGGCCGCCGAACACGAAGGTGATCAGGAAGCCGGTGGCCCAGAGCATCGGGGTCTCGAAGGACAGGGACCCCTTCCACATCGTTCCGATCCAGTTGAAGAACTTCACGCCCGTCGGCACGGCGATGAGGAACGTCATGAAGGAGAAGAACGGCAGCAGGACTCCGCCGGTGACGTACATGTGGTGGGCCCACACGGTCACCGAGAGGCCGGCGATGGAGATGGTCGCGGCGACCAGGCCCATGTAGCCGAACATCGGCTTGCGGGAGAAGACCGGGATGACCTCGGAGATGATGCCGAAGAACGGCAGCGCGATGATGTACACCTCTGGATGGCCGAAGAACCAGAAGAGGTGCTGCCACAGCAGCGCACCGCCGTTCGCGGCATCAAATACGTGTGCCCCGAATTTTCGGTCCGCCTCCAGCGCGAACAGCGCGGCGGCCAGGACCGGGAAGGCGAGCAGGACCAGGACGGCGGTCAGCAGCACGTTCCACACGAAGATCGGCATGCGGAACATCGTCATGCCCGGTGCGCGCATGCAGATGATCGTGGTGATGAAGTTGACCGCGCCGAGGATCGTGCCGAAGCCGGAGAAGGCCAGACCCATGATCCACATGTCGGCGCCGATGCCCGGCGAGCGGACCGCGTCCGACAGCGGGCTGTAGGCGAACCAGCCGAAGTCGGCCGCGCCCTGCGGGGTGAGGAAGCCGCCCACCGCGATGGTCGAGCCGAACAGGTAGAGCCAGTAGGCGAACATGTTCAGCCGCGGGAACGCCACGTCGGGCGCGCCGATCTGGAGCGGCATGATCCAGTTCGTGAAGCCGGCGAACAGCGGCGTCGCGAACATCAGCAGCATGATCGTGCCGTGCATCGTGAACGCCTGGTTGAACTGCTCGTTGGACATGATCTGTAGTCCGGGTCTGGCGAGTTCGGCGCGCATGAGGAGCGCCATGACACCGCCGATCAGGAAGAACCCGAACGCCGTGACGAGGTACAGCGTGCCGATCGTCTTGTGATCCGTGGTCGTCAGCCACTTGATGCTCTTGAGGTCTCTCACGCCCCGCCTGTGTCCGCGCCCCGCCCGCCCGTCACACTCGACGGGCGCGAGGAGAATCACGAAAACGGGTGTGACGATCGCCCGGGTGCCGGACACGAACGGAACATGAGCAACGACGAGATCTTCGCCGCTGCCTATCGCGAGCACTACTGGGCGGTCAGCCGCTACGTTGCCCGGCGACTGGACGGGCGGAGCGGTGAGGTGGAGGAAGTGGTGGCGGAGGTCTTCACCGTCGCCTGGCGCCGCCGTGCGGATCTGCCGCCGGCCCCGCTGCCGTGGTTGTACGGCGTTGCCCGCAACTGCCTGGCCAACGCGGTACGGGGGTATGGGCGCCGCCGTCGGCTCGTCCATCGGCTGGGCAACGACGAGAGCGCGCACGGGCGGCAGGTCGCGGTGGGGCCCGATGCGGAGGCACCCGGTGGATGGGTGCACGAGGCGCTCGCGCGGCTGTCGGCCGCCGACCAGGAGGTTCTGCGGTTGACGGCGTGGGAGGAGTTGGGTGTGGAGGAGGTCGCCGTTGTCCTGGGGTGTGGTGTGCGGGCTGCGGCCATGCGGTTGCATCGGGCGCGGCGTCGGTTGAGAGCGGAGATTGATCGTCTCGTGGTGCTTGGAGGTCCGGGGCGATGATCAATTTGTCTGCTGCGCCGTCGTGGCTGGTCGCGCAGTTCCCCGCGCCCCTTTGGGGCGCAGCACCTGAGCCGGAGGAGTATCGCGATGGCCGATGAGCTTGAACTCCTGCGCCGCGCCAATCCGTTCACGGTGGATGGGCCCGTGTACGGCGACGGGCCGCTGAACCACCAAGCCTCACGTCGCCTCAACCGGCTGCTGTACGAACGGCGTCGCCGGCTGCTCTGGAGTCTCGTGGCCGGAGTCGCCGTAGCGGCGACGGTGTTCACGCTGTTGCTGGGTGGACCGGGCGGCACTCCCGCCGTGGCGGCGCCCCGCCCCCTGGTCGTGGAGGCGAACTCCACGCCCGTGTCGTTGAAACAGCTCGCCGCTCTCGCCGCGGCGGTCGCGGTCGACGGAACTCCCGTACTGCGCAGGGGAACCCACGTGCAGTCGTGGAGTCTCGGCATGTCCGACGACAAACCGCCGGTCACCATCCCCGAGGAACGCATCGTGCGCTGGAACGCGGACGACAGTCACACGGAACGTGTCGTCGAGGACGGGCATGTCGTCAAGGAGACTACGTATCCACCGAGTTGGAGCGACGTCCCGCCCGAGGCCCGGCCCCCGCACGACGTGGCGGGACTGCGGGCGTACCTCCAGGAGACCGCGTACAGCAAGACGCCCTTGACCACCCCCGAACTCCTCGGTGCCGTGGAGGAGTTGCTGGACCACTGGACGCTCGGGGCGCGTGAGGCGGCCGCGTTGGCGCGGCTGCTCGCGGGGGCGGACGGGCTGCGGCCGGTGGGGGAGGTGACCGACCGGCTCGGGCGGCGCGGGGAGGCGTACGTGTATCGGCAGTCGGGCAGCCGGCTGATGCTGATCATGGATCCGGCCACCGGCGCCGTCCTCGGGATGGAGAGCACCTTCACGAAGGACCAGCCCGAGTACGGCGTCAAGGCCGGGGACGTCATGGACTACAGCGCGTGGACGCGCTGAATCACACCCCGAGCTGCCGGGCCGCGGCCGTCACGGTCTGTTCCAGGAGCGTGGCGATCGTCATCGGGCCGACGCCGCCAGGCACCGGCGTGATCAGCGAGGCGCGCTCGGCGGCGGAGTCGAAGTCGACGTCACCGACGTTGCCCGCGTTGTAGCCCGCGTCGAGCACGACCGCGCCCGGCTTGATGTCCTCGCCGCGGATCAGCCGGGGGCGGCCCACGGCGGCGACCACGATGTCCGCCTCGCGGACCGCCGCCGACAGGTCGCGGGTGCGGGAGTGGCAGTAGGTGACCGTCGCGTCGCGGGCCAGGAGCAGCATGCCGGCCGGCTTGCCGAGGATCGCGCTGCGGCCCACGACGACGGCACGCTTGCCGGACGGATCGACGTCGTACTCGTCGAGCAGCCGCATCATGCCGCCGGGCGTGCAGGACACGAAGCCCGGCAGGCCGAAGCTCATCGCCGCGAAAGACGCGAAGGTGACGCCGTCGACGTCCTTCTCCGGCGCGATCGCCTCGAACGCGGCCCGCTCGTCGATGTGTTCGCCCATCGGGTGCTGGAGCAGGATGCCGTGGACGGTCGGGTCGGCGGAGAGCGCGGTGAGGGTCGCGACCAGTTCGGCGGTGGTCGTGGTGGCGGGGAGCTCGACGTGCCGGGACTCGATGCCGGCCTTGCGGCTGCGGTTCTGCTTCATCCGGACGTAGGTGACGGAGGCCGGGTCCGCACCAACCAGGACCGTCGCCAGACAGGGCGCCGTACCAGTGCGTTCCTTGAGGTCGGCGGCCTGCTTCGCCGTGTCCTCGACGATGCGCCGCGCGAGCGCCGTACCGTCCATGAGCCGTGCCTGAGACATGATCCACTCCTGAGCTGGTTGACCCTTCGCCCAGGCGCACGGCATTCACTCCGCGTGGGCCGCTCCACGGTGGTGCTCCACCTCAGCGCCAGTCACGACCCACGAACAGCCTAACCGAGAGAGTCCTACGGCTGTCAGGCCCCGTTCTCCGCAGGCGGTGCCGTCGGATCGACGCCGGTCAGGAAGTCCCGGGCCTGTGCCGCGAGGCGTGGCGCCCCGATGGCCTCCGCCCAGCGGGCGACCTCCGTCGCGAGCGCCCCGGCCCCGGCCTCGTCGCCGGAGTCCCGGGCCAGCACGGCGAGCAGCAGCTGCTGGGAGAGCGTGCCGGGGACGGTGCCCGCGCCGGCGCCCAGCGTGGTCGCCCGGCGCCAGCGCTCCAGGGCCAGGTGGTGGTCACCGGCGTCGTGGTCGTGGTCGCCGAGGTGGCGCAGGGCCTCCCGGGCCAGCAACGGGTCGTCGACCGACTCGGCGGCGCGCAGCGCGGACGCGTAGTGCGGGGGTGCCCCCGCCAGATCGGCGAAGTGGTTGTCCGTGACGAGGCCGAGGTACAACTCCGCCCAGCCCCGGCGTCCCTCGTCCGGCGCGCTGTCACGCGACGTCTCCGCCTCGCGGAGCAGGGACGTGAGGGCTTCCGGGTCCTTCCCGTCCGGGCCCAGGCGGAGCCGTCCGTCGACGACGAGCAGCCGGCGGTAGGTGTTCCGCAGCCGCGCGAAGTCCACGTCCCAGTCGCCGCCCGGGAACTCCTTCCCGGCCGCCTCGATACGCGCCGTCGCGGTGTCCGTGCCCGCGAACCAGTCCTGTTCCAGGGCGACTTGAGCCGCGGCGCGGGCGATCCGCGCCCGGGGCTCGGACGAGTCCGTGGTGCATGCGTCCAGGAGGCGGGAAGCGCGCTCCCACCGTCCCGTCACGCTCAACTCGTGGGCCGCTGCGATGAGTTCCTCGACGGGGATGACCGCGTTCGCTGTGGATGCCATGACGGGGAAGGTAGTTATGCGAAAAACTATCCACAAGAAAACCACTGCGGGAGGCAGACGTGGAGGACTCGGTCGACCGGCACGTGGCCCTCTGGGTGAAGGAACTCGCCTGGATGGACCCGGTGAAGGAGGAGATCTTCTTCCGGCTGGCGATCCTGGCCCGGCATGCTGGTCAGACACGGCGGGACGTGCTCGACGCCGACGGGCTCAAGCAGTGGCAGTTCAAGGTGCTGCTCATGCTGCGCAGGCTCGGGCCGCCGTACGAGACGAGCCCGTCGCGGCTGGCGGAGCTGCTGGGGCTGACGCGTGGGGCGCTCTCCGCGCGGCTCGCGGCCGTCGAGGAGGCGGGGCTGATCGTCCGTACCCATGAGACGGGGGACCGGCGGCGGGTGCGGGTCCGGCTCACCGACGCCGGATACGCAGTCCTTGAGGAGCATGTGGCGGCGGAGGAAGCGGGCGAGCTCGCGCTGCTCGCAGCGCTGACCCCAGCAGAGCGGCGGACGCTCGCAGACCTGCTGCGGAAACTGGTGCTCGCCGTCGAGTCCTAGCCGGTCCCGCGGGCACCGTACTGGCCGAGAAGGTCCAGGTCAGCCGGGTGGTGACCCGGACCTTCGGCACCCATCCAGCTAGCCGTCCCATGCCTGGATCATGGTCTGCCGGGTGATCTTGCCGTCGTCCAGGACGAGCATCGACTCGGCCAGGACCCGGGTCCCGTCGGCGTACTGACAGGACTCGCTGTAGGCGACTCGGTCGCCCTGTACGACGCACTCCTCCAGTTTGTGCGTCATGTCGCGGCTGTAGACGTCGGCGAGCATGGCGCCGATCTCTTCCCGGCCGTGCAGGACCTTGGGGTTGCTGGGCTGGGTCTGGTGGTCGACGACGTGGATCTCGGCGTCGTCGGCGTAGAGCGACAGAAGTGTCGCCGCTGTGTGATCTTCGATGCCCCGGCGCAGGGCTTCGGTGTCGAAGCCGGGGCGTGCCGCGGTGCCCATGGTGACCTCCTTGGAGGGCCGCGACCCGAACAGGAGCGAGCCGCGCGGGCCTCTCCTACGAGACTCCTCCGCCGGGCCGGGGTCGGCAAACCGAGGGGCGCGCTCCGCCTCACGGGTGAGTGGTGACCGGTGCCCGTGACCGGGCGGCTACCGTCCGCGTTGCTGGAAGCATGATCTCAACACGACGTATTGCCGCCGCCGTTGGTCTCGCCGTCGGAGTCACCGGCCTCGTCGCGCCGATGGCGAACGCCGCCGACGCGCCCGCCTTCAAGGACGGCAAGGTCAGCCCGGTCGCCCTGCTGGACTCCCTCGCGGTGAGCGAGATCCCCGCCGAGCACCAGGCGCAGCTCCCGAAGGTCGCCGACCAGATGAAGGCGCTGAACCACCTCAACGACCTCCAGCAGCTGCACCAGGTCACCGACATGGCCGCGCCGGTCACGGGACTCCTCCCCGCCGTCGAGTAGCCGGTCCGCGCAGCGCGCAGACCTTGAGGGCCGTCCGGAAACGGGCGGCCCTCAGTCGTGCGGCGGCGTCAGCCCGCCGTCGCCAGGAACTGGGTTGCCGCCAGCTCCGCGTACAGCGGGTCGGCGCTCACCAGCTCCCGGTGCGTGCCCACCGCGCGGACCCGGCCCGCGTCCATGACGACGATCCGGTCGGCCATCGTCACCGTGGACAGCCGGTGCGCGACGACCAGGACCGTCGTCGTACGGGCCACATCGGCGACGGTGTCGCGCAGGGCCGCCTCGTTGACCGCGTCGAGCTGCGAGGTCGCCTCGTCCAGGAGCAGCAGGCGGGGGTGGCGCAGCAGGGCGCGGGCGATCGCGACGCGCTGGCGTTCGCCGCCGGAGAGGCGGGTGCCGCGGTGGCCGACCAGGGTGTCGACGCCCTTCGGGAGCCGGGCGACCAGGCCGTCCAGGCGGGTCGTCTTCAGCACGCGGGTGACGTCGTCCGCGCTCGCGTCCAGGTTGCCGAGCAGCAGGTTGTCGCGCAGGGAGCCCGACAGGACCGGCGCGTCCTGCTCCACATAGCCGATGGCGGAGCGGAGCTCGGACAGCTCCCAGTTCGCGAGGTCCCGGCCGTCGAGGGTGATGGCGCCGGACTCGGGGTCGTAGAAGCGCTCGATGAGGGAGAACACGGTGGTCTTGCCGGCGCCGGACGGGCCGACGAACGCCGTCATGCCCTGGGCCGGCACGGAGAAGGTCACGCCGTGATGGACGTAGGGCAGGTCGTCGGCGTAGCGGAAGCGGACGTCGTCGAAGGCGAGGGACGCGGGTTCGGCGCCGGGGGAGGGCAACTCGGCGGGCAGGGACGGGGGTTCGGCCGGGAGTTCCAGCGCTTCCTGGATGCGGGCGAGGGCCGCGGCGCCCGTCTGGTACTGCGTGATCGCACCGACGACCTGCTGGATCGGCATCATGAGGTAGAAGACGTAGAGGAGGAAGGCGACCAGCGTGCCGACGTCTATCGCGCCCGTCGCCACGCGTGCTCCGCCCACCGCGAGGACGGTGATGAACGCGATCTGCATCGACAGACCGGCCGTATTGCCCGCCGCGGCCGCCCACTTGGCGGCGCGGATGCTCTGCCGCCACGACTCCTCGGCCGCCGCGTGCAGGGTGCGCTCCTCGCGGTCCTCGGCGCCGGACGCCTTCACCGTGCGCAGCGCGCCGAGGATCCGCTCCAGCGAGGCACCCATCACACCGATCGCGTCCTGCGCCTGCCGGCTGGCCCGGTTGATGCGCGGCACGATCACGCTGAGCACGGTGCCCGCGCCCACGATCACACCGAGGGTGACGGCCAGCAGCACGGGATCGACCAGGCCCATCATCACGATCGTCGCCACGAGGATGAGCCCCTCGGTGCCGAGGCCGACCAGTGAGTCGGTGGTGACCTCGCGCAGGAGGGTGGTGTCGGAGGTGATGCGGGCCATCAGGTCGCCGGGCTCGCTGCGGTCCACCGCGCCGATCCGCAGCCGCAGCAGATACGACGACAGGGCGCGCCGCGCGCCGAGCACCACCGACTCGGCGGTGCGCCGCAGCACGTACGAACCCAGCGCGCCCACCGCCGCGTTGGCGACCACCAGCGCCGACATCGCGAGCAACGCGCCGGTGATCGTCCGGTCGTGCGAGAGATCGTCGATGAGTCCGCGCGCCACCAGCGGCAGCAGCAGCCCGGTGCCGCCGGTGACCAGCGAGAGCAGCGCGCCCGCCAACAGGGCCCAGCGGTGCGGCCGTACGTAGTCGAGGAGCAGCCGCCAGGCCGGCGCGCCGCTCCGAGTCCCTGCGATGGCCACGGCGCTCCTCGGGATGCGGTCGGAGCCTTCAGGCTACGTCGGCCGCCGACGCTGTCGAGCCTCCGTCGTGCCCTTACCGATCAGTCACGCGTAGGGTCTCAGGCAGGGACAACGATCGACGAAAGGGTTCAGGACCATGGCGCAGGAAGTGCGCGGCGTGATCGCGCTGGGAAAGAACGAACCGGTCCGGGTCGAGACGATCGTCGTACCCGACCCCGGCCCCGGTGAGGCCGTGGTGAAGGTACAGGCCTGCGGGGTCTGTCACACCGACCTGCACTACAAGCAGGGCGGCATCAGCGACGACTTCCCCTTCCTCCTCGGCCACGAGGCGGCGGGGATCGTGGAGTCGGTCGGCGAGGGCGTCACCGATGTGGCACCCGGTGACTTCGTGATCCTCAACTGGCGTGCGGTGTGCGGTAATTGCCGGGCCTGTCTGCGCGGCCGGCCGCAGTACTGCTTCAACACCCACAACGCCAAGCAGAAGATGACCCTCGCCTCGACCGGCCAGGAACTCTCCCCGGCCCTCGGTATCGGCGCCTTCGCCGACAAGACGCTGGTCGCGGCGGGCCAGTGCACCAAGGTGGACCCGACGGTCTCCCCGGCCGTCGCCGGTCTCCTCGGCTGTGGCGTGATGGCCGGTATCGGCGCGGCGATCAACACCGGGAACGTCGGGCGCGGCGACACCGTCGCCGTCATCGGCTGCGGCGGGGTCGGCGACGCGGCGATCGCCGGGGCGCGGCTCGCGGGCGCGGCCCGGATCATCGCCGTCGACATCGACGACCGCAAGCTGGAGAAGGCCCTCACGATGGGCGCCACCCACACCGTCAACTCCAAGACCTCCGACGCCGTCGAGGCGATCCGCGAACTGACCGGCGGCTTCGGCGCCGACGTCGTCATCGAGGCGGTCGGCCGCCCCGAGACGTACAAGCAGGCCTTCTACGGCCGTGATCTCGCCGGCACGGTCGTCCTCGTCGGCGTTCCGACGCCCGAGATGAAGCTCGAACTCCCGCTCCTGGACGTCTTCGGACGTGGCGGTTCCCTCAAGTCGTCCTGGTACGGCGACTGTCTGCCCTCCCGCGACTTCCCGATGCTGATCGACCTGCACCAGCAAGGCCGCCTGGATCTGGGCGCGTTCGTCACCGAGACGGTCCAACTCGACGAGGTGGAGAAGGCGTTCGAGCGGATGCACGGCGGGGATGTGCTGCGCTCGGTGGTGGTGCTCTGATGGCCGCGCGCATCGAACACCTCGTCACCTCCGGGCAGTTCACGCTCGACGGCGGCACCTGGGACGTCGACAACAACGTGTGGATCGTCGGCGACGACCACGAGGTCGTCGTGATCGACGCCGCCCATGACGCCGACGCGATCGTCGAGGCGATCGGCGACCGTCGGCTGACCGCGATCATCTGCACCCACGCCCACAACGACCACATCGACGCCGCCCCGGCCCTCGCGGACCGTACCGGCGCCAAGATCTGGCTGCACCCCGACGACCTGCCGCTGTGGAAGCAGACCCACCCCGACCGCGACCCCGACGCCCATCTCGCCGACGGCCAGGTCATCGAGGCCGGCGGCGCCGACCTGAAGGTCCTGCACACACCGGGACACGCGCCCGGTGCGGTCTGCCTCTACGACCCCGGGCTCGGCACGGTCTTCACCGGCGACACGCTCTTCCACGGTGGCCCGGGCGCCACGGGACGGTCGTACTCCCACTTCCCGACCATCATCGACTCCATCCGCGACCGCCTCCTGACCCTCCCGCCGGAGACGAAGGTGCTCACGGGACACGGCGACTCGACGACCGTAGGGGCCGAGGCCACTCACCTGGAGGAGTGGATCGCGCGGGGCCACTGACGCCCCGGAAACAATCCCGACAGAAGATGTCCGGCTTCCCGTGCACGATCGACATGAGACACGTCGAACGAGCACGGGAGGTCGGACATGCCGGGCCCACTGGAAGGCAAGGTCGCGCTGGTCGCGGGGGCGACGCGCGGAGCGGGACGCGGGATCGCCGTGGAACTCGGCGCGGCCGGCGCCACCGTCTACGTCACCGGCCGCACCACCCGCGCCCGGCGCTCCGATTACGACCGTCCCGAGACGATCGAGGACACCGCCGACCTGGTCACCGCGGTCGGCGGCCGGGGCGTCGCCGTACCCACCGACCACCTGGACCCCTCGGCCGTACGGTCCCTCGTCGACCGCATCGACGAGGAACAGGGCCGCCTCGACATCCTCGTCAACGACATCTGGGGCGGCGAACACCTCTTCGCCTGGGACACCCCGGTCTGGGAACACGACCTCGACAAAGGGCTCCGGCTCCTCCGGCTGGCGGTCGAGACACACGCGATCACCAGCCACCACGCCCTGCCCCTGCTGCTGCGCCGCCCCGGCGGCCTGGTCGTCGAGATGACCGACGGGACCGCCGACTACAACCGCGACACCTACCGCGTCTCCTTCTTCTACGACCTCGCCAAGTCGTCCGTCCTGCGCATGGCCTTCGCCCTCGGCCATGAACTCGGCCCGCGCGGTGCCACCGCCGTGGCGCTCACCCCGGGCTGGCTGCGCTCGGAGATCATGCTCGACCAGTTCGGCGTCCGCGAGGACAACTGGCGTGACGCCCTCGACCGCGTCCCCCACTTCGCCATCTCGGAGACCCCGCGCTACGTCGGCCGCGCGGTCACCGCCCTCGCGACCGATCCCCAAGTCGCCCGCTGGAACGGGCAGTCGCTGTCCAGCGGCGGGCTCGCTCCGGTGTACGGCTTCACGGACCTCGACGGGAGCCGGCCGGACGCGTGGCGGTATCTGGTGGAGGTGCAGGATTTGGGGAAGCCGGCGGATGTGACCGGGTATCGGTGAGGTCAGACGGGGCTCACGGGCGGCAGTACCCAGGCGGCCGAGTGACCTGGGGGCAGGGCCAGATCGTCACGTACGGCCGCGTAGTAGCCCTGTCGCCCTTCCCGCTGTCGTTCCAGCAATTCCTGCCAGGTCTCCGGATCGTGCCGGCCCTCGCGCAGGAACCGCTCCATCGCCAGCACCGAGGTGACCCACACCCGGGCCTTCGCCACCACCTCCGGGCTGCCCAGCATGAGCAGCGTCTCCCCGGCCGGGTCGCGGGCCAGCGTGGCCTCGGCGATCATCGGTGCCGCCTCCTCGGGGGTGAGCGGGTGGGGGTGCGGGTCGTTGCGGAAGTGGGACGCGACCCGGTAGGTGAGCGTGACCGTCTGCTTCAGGACTCGTGCGTAGTCCGTGTACACGGCGAGCCGCCGCTCTTCCCAACGGGCCTCCCGCTCACGGTTGAACCTCACCCGCTCACCCCGCACGATCGCCACGTACGAACCGAGCGCGCCGATCACCACACCGATCAGCGCGGGAAGTTGCTGTATGAACGCGTTCATGTCCGCACGGTATCTGCCGAGTTGATCGTTCCGGCAGTAGGTTCGCGTGCATGACTGACACAACGCGCTTCGAGGGGTACGGAGTTCTCGTCACCGGTGCGGCCCGGGGCATCGGCGCGGCCGTCTCCCGGCGGCTCGGTGAGGAGGGCGCGCGGGTTCTGGTGACCGACACGGATCTGCCCGAGGCGGAGAAGGCGGCGGCGGACCTGCGTGAACTCGGGCTGGCGGCGGAGGCGTTGGGCTGCGACGTGGGCGACCGGGCGGCGGTGGAGCGCGCCGTCGCTCATGCCGTGGCGACGTTCGGAGGGCTCGACGTCCTGGTCAACTGCGCGGCCCACTGCACTCCCGACCTCCCGCTCTTCGAGGACCAGCCCGACGGCGAGTGGGGGCGCGACCTCGACATCACGTTGACGGGAACGTTCCGCTGCTGCCGCGCCGCACTCCCGCACCTGGTCGCCTCCGGACGCGGGGCGATCGTCACTATCGGTTCCGTCAACGGGGCCCAGGACTTCGGCAACCACGCCTACAGCGCGGCCAAGGCCGGACTCGTCTCGCTCACCCGCACCCTCGCCGGACACGCCGCCCGGCGGGGTGTGCGGGTCAACCTGGTGGTGCCGGGCACGGTCCGCACCTCCGCCTGGGAGGGTCGGGACGACGACCTCGACGCGGTGAGCGGGCTGTATCCGCTCGGCCGGGTCGGCGAGCCCGAGGACATCGCGGCAGCCGTTGCGTTCCTCGCCTCGCGCGACGCCTCCTGGATCACCGGCACCACGCTCACCGTCGACGGAGGAGTCACCGCGGTCAACACCGGCTTCCGGCAGGCCCTTTCAGAGGGGCGTTGAAGCCAGCGTCGCCAGCACCCGGTCCGTATCCGCCTCGGACGTACGCCAGTTGCTGAACGCGGCCCGCAGCGCGGGCGTCCCGTCGTACACCGTGGGCGTCAGGAACGCCTCGCCGGTCGCGGCGACGGCCTCCGCCAGCGCGGCCACCCGTTCCTGCGTCGGGTGCTCGGCGAGGGTGAAGCAGACGACGTTCAGCCGGACCGGTGCCGACAGCCGCAGGCCCGGGAGCGCGGCGATGCCGTCGCCGAGGCGGTGGGCGAGGGCGATGTTGCGCTCGACGATCTCGCGGTGCCCGGCGCGGCCGTACGCCAGGAGGGAGAACCAGGCCGGGAGGGCGCGCAGCCGCCGTGAGTTCTCCGGGGTGAGGTGGAGGAAGTCCGGGTCGCCGGTCGGCAGGCCGAGGTACGGCGAGGAGTTGTGGAACACCCGGGTCTGCAGGTCGCGGCGGCGGGTGAACTGGACGGCCGCGTCGTAGGGCACGTTGAGCCACTTGTGCAGGTCGACGCAGACCGAGTCCGCCGCGTCGAGTCCGTCGACGAGGTGGGCGTGGGCGGGGGAGAGGGCTGCGAAACCGCCGAACGCGGCGTCCACGTGCAGCCAGAAGTCGTGCCGTTCCTTGAGGGCCGCGATGGCCCGCAGGTCGTCGAAGTCGACGGTGTTCACGGTACCGGCGTTCGCCACGACAATCGCCGACCGGCCTCCCAACTCGGCCAGGACGGAGTCGAGTCGGGACACGTCGACGGCCTCACGGTTGCTGGCGAGCACGGGCACCTGCCGCAGCCGGTCCCGGCCGATGCCCAGCACGGACAGCGCCTTGCTGACGCTGGAGTGCGGGCTCCCGGAGAGCACGTCGACCGGTCCGAGCGCGGCGGCCCCGTCCCGGGACACGTCCACGCCCTGCCTCTCGCCCACCCACTCGCGGGCGACGGCGAGCCCCACCGTGTTGGACACGGTCGCGCCGGTCACGAAGGCTCCGGAATGTGCATCGCCCAGCCCGAACAGCTCGCGCAGCCAACCGACCGTCTCCCGCTCCAGCGCCGCCGCCCAGGAACCGGCCGCGCCGGACACGTTCTGGTCGTACGCGCTGGTCAGCCAGTCCCCGGCGACCGACGCGGGCGTCGCACCGCCCGTGACGAACCCGAGGTAGCGCGGCCCCGCAGACCCCGAGAAACCGGGCGCCCACCGCTCGGCGAACCGCGCGAGAGCGCCCTCGGCACCGGTCCCTTCGACCGGCAGCGGGTCGTGATCGGGTGCCTTCCCGGGGTGGACAACCGGCCGCTCGGCCATACCGGCCAACTCACGGGCGGCGAAGTCACGGGCGGACTGGAGGAGTTCGGGAAGCCGGGCGAGATCGTCGGCGAGAGTGCGGTGCATGGGCGGGAGCGTAGGACGAGGGGAGGGCCGGCGTATCGGTCCACTTCGCGGAAACTGGACCGATGGCGCGGGAATCGTCCCAGTGGTCGGTGCCCGAAAATTCCTTGGGCGCTGTCGGAGCCGTGCCGGAGGATGGAGATGTGCAACTCCCCTACGTCCACCGCGTCACCAAGTACGACCCCGCCGACCGCGACGAACACGGGCACTACACGGGCACCGAGGACACCGCCAGCGATCACGGTGAGGTGGAGGCGGCCTATGTCCAGGCAGTCGGGGCGTTCGCCGCGGAGGCGGGTGTCGATCGCCTGTCCGTCCGTGAGCCGCAGGTCCCGTCCCTGGCACACTTCGGCGTCGAGCCGCCTCTGGAGGGCTTCGGGCTCGCCGGGATCTTCCCGGCGGGCCTCACCGGCTTCCATGACGGAGCGGAGGTCCCGCTGGAAGTCGGGCTCGAACTGGTGCGGCTCATGCTGCGTGACAGTGGTGCCTGGTGCCGGCTGGAGGCGGAGGGCAGTTTCGCCGTGCATGTCGGATTGGACCAGTATCTCTACGTCGGCAGTAGCCGCCCCTGCGAGGAGGCGCTGGTACGAACCCGCGCGCTAGGGCTGTTCCCGGAACGCATCGACGCCTCTCCATACGACATGGTGACCAACGAGGAGGACGTCCGGCGGCCGGCCGACGACGACTTCTGGGCCGCTCTGCGCCGGGCCGTCGTCATGTGCAGCGCCGGACTCCTGGAGGAGATGTACATCCGAGGCGCGTCTCAATGGCATCGCCTCACCCCCGACACCATCGACACGGTTCGCGCCGGGATCACGCCCCGCGCCCGGCTGGCCGTATGGCCCGACCTGTCCTCCGACACCGAGGCGGTCCTGGGCACCCTCCTTGCCGACGGCCTCGTCGAAGGCGTCTGGCAGGACAAGGACGGCAGGATCCACAGTGCTGTCGCCGACGAGGACGACCTTCCGGAGCTGGCTGCCCGGATATCCGGTGCAGAGGCCGCAACGCTCCGGTCCGTGTACGCCGATGAAGACGCGCCTCTGCTCACCGCCGTCATGCCCGACGGCGACGGAGTGGTGCGAGCCCGTTGGTAGCGGCATCGGATCCGGGAATGTCACCGGGTGACTCGGAAAGTCACCGTTTCGTCGCAGCGCGCCCTGGACTACAACCCGCACCCGCAGGTACAGGTCTAGGTGGCAGAGATCGCAGTTCCGGGGCAAGGGAAAGGGCAGGTCATGGGGGACATACGCAGACGAGGCGCCGTGGTGCTCGGGCTCACCGGGCTGGTGGCGCCGCTCACGCTCGCGTTGGGGAGCATGCCGGCGCAGGCGGCGGCGAGCTGTACGACGCAGGCGGGGCCGTACCAGAAGCAGGTGGAGACGTTCCTCGGGCGGCCGGTCGACGGGAAGCAGTCGGCCGCCGACTGCAAGGCCATCCGGGCCTTCCAGACCAAGCACGGCATCACGCCGAACATCGGCTACGCCGGGTCCGTCACCTGGGGTGTGATGGACCTGATGAACAAGCAGAAGGCCGTGGGCAACAAGCCCAACGCGGCCGGCAAGTGCCCGACCAACAAGGGCCGTATCGCCTGCGTCAACCTCACGCTCCAGATCAGTTGGATCCAGGACGGCAGTCGGCTCGTCTACGGCCCGGTCCCGGTGCGTACCGGCCGTAACGGCTACGAGACCCGCACGGGACTGAAGAAGATCTACTGGCGGGACATCGACCACGTCTCGAACATCTACAACGTGCCCATGCCCTACAGCCAGTTCTTCGACGGCGGCCAGGCCTTCCACTCGGTCAACCTCAGCATGTGGAACCCGCCGGGCTCGCACGGCTGCGTCAACATGACCCCGGCCACCGCGAAGAAGTACTGGTCGCTGCTGAAGAACGGCGACGACGTGTTCGTGTACGGCCGCAAGCCGGGTACCTGACGGACAGTCACCCGGCTTGCGTACCCTGCCCGTTACTCCGGCGCGTCCCCGAAGTCCGGGATCTCCAGCCTCGCCCCGCCCTGCCGTGCCGAGTCGTGCGCGACGATGCCCGGCAGGGTGTAGCGGGCCGCGACCCACGCGTTGACGGACGGCAGGGTGCGGGAGTTGACCGCGGTCACGAAGTCGTCCGCCAGGAAGTGGTGGCTGCCCTCGTGGCCGTTGTGGAGGTTGTCGAACTCCCGCGGCAGCCGCGACCGGTCGTGCACCGGCGCCGAGCCCGAGGTGAAGGCGGCCCGGAGGTCCGGCGCGATGTGCTGGAGTGACGGATCGTCAGGAGACATGGTGGGCTTGGGCTCCAGCAGCTCGCTGATGTCCTTCACCCCCTTCTTGTCCTGCCAGAAGGCCACCGTCGCGAGCTGCTCCATGCTCGCGTCCGTGCCGAAGAACCGGAAACGCGACTCCCGGATCTGCGAGGGATAGCCCACGCGACGGAACTCGTTCGTACGGAACGAACCGCCGCCCGCCACCTCGAACAGCGCGGTCGCGTTGGAGAAGTCGTTGCCGAACTGGCTGACCTCCCGGTCGAAGACCCCGTCCCCGCGCTCGTCCACGACCCCGATCGCGGACACGCTCACCGCGTGCGTCCGCCAGGCGCCGAGCACCCCGCCCACCGAGTGCGTCGGGTACAGCAGCGGCGGATAGCTCGCGGTGGCCTTCCAGTTGTCGCCGCCGCTGTACTGGTACGCCTCGTAGAACCCCAGATCCATGTCGTGGACGTAGTCGCCCTCGGCGTAGAAGATCCGCCCGAAGGCGCCCTCCGCGATCTGGTTGCGGGCGTGCACGGTCGCCGGGTTGTACTGGCTGGTCTCGCCCATCATGTACGTCAGCCCGGTCGCCTTGACCGCGTCGATGATCGCCGCGATCTCCTCCGTGCTGATCGCCATGGGGACCGCGGAGTACACGTGCTTGCCGGCGCCGAGCCCCTGGAGGACCAGGGGGCCGTGCGTCCAGCGCTGGGTGAAGATCGCGACGGCGTCGACGGCCTTCGACTCCAGCATCGCCTCGTACGACGGGAAGGTGCCCGCCAGCCCTTGTTCGGCGACCAGTTGCTCCGCCCGCTCCGGGAGGAGGTCGGTCACATAGACCTCGCTCACGCCCGGGTGGGCCTGGAACAGTCTGGCGAACTGGCCCGAGAACTGGCCTGCTCCGACGATGCCGAGGGAGAACGTCATGGGTGCGTGTCCTTCTCTGACGAGGATGTCGTTGACGCGTGGGTCGTCGACCGACGCGTCACTGACCGAGGATGAAGTTGATCTGCTTGTTCGTCTTACCCAGACCGCTGACGGGTGCGTCGTTGGCGTAGACGTCCTGCATGGCGGGGTGCATCAACGCGTACACGTCCGCCGCGTAGTTGGTGATCGGATAGGAGAAGGTGGTGAAGTCCTTCTTGTCGGAGACCGGCCTGGTGAAGGCCGTGACATCGATGCCCTTCTTCTTGTAGGCGGCGACGGCGGTGTCCGTGCCGTCGGGGGTCGCGGGGAACACGATTCCGTAATTGCCGACCGTTTTCTGGCATTCGTCGGAGGAGAGGTACTTGACCCATTTCTCCGCGCCAGGTTTGTTGTGCGCCTTCTTGGTGATCGAATCGGCGAGACCGTTCATCATGGTCGCCCGCTCACCGCTCGGACCGGTCGGCGTGAACGCCGTGCCGACCTTGACGCCCTTCGCCGCGTAGTACGTCGAGATCATCCACGCACCGTCGAAGGAGGTCGCCGCCTTGCCCGAGGCGATCTGCGCGTTGGCCGGGTTGGCGCCGTCGCTGTAGTCCGTATAAGGCGCGAGATAGCCCTTCTTCGCCAGCCCGAAGTACCACTTGATCACGGACTGGAAGGTCTTGCTGTCGTACTGGTACTCGGTGCCCCAGCGCTTCTTGTCCGTGTAGCTCCAGCCGGCCGAGCCGGTGAAGGGACTCCACGTCGTCTGACCGTCGGCGTCGCCCGCGCCGCCGCTGGCGAGGCCGTACGTCTTGACGTGCTTCTTGTCGAAGCCCGGTTCGTCGCCGCGCTTGCCGTTCCTGTCGACGGTGAGATGGGCGATGGCCTTCTCGAAGGTGCCGCCGTCCGTCGGGTTCCAGGACAGGCTGTTGAGCTGGTCCGCGCTCAGGCCCGCCGCCTTGGCCATCTTCTGGTTGTAGAAGAGGGCGACCGTGTCCCAGTCCTTCGGGGCGCCGTAGCGATGGCCGTCCTGGCCCACCCAGTTGGCGGCGAGGCCGGGTTGGTAGGCGGCGTCACCGATGCCGAGGTCGTCCAGCGGCTCCAGCACCTTCAAATCGGCGAACTGGCCGAACTTCTGGATGTGGTCGGTGAAGACGTCCGGCTGGGTGCCGGCGATGAAGCTCGCCGTGAGCTTGGTCCAGTAGTCGCCCCAGCCCAACTGCGTGATCTTCACCTTGAGTCCGGGGTTCTGCTGCTCGAAGCCCTTCGCGCAGGCCTGGTAGGCGGGGAGCTGGTTGGAGTCCCACAGCCAGTACGTCACTGTGTTGGAGGCCGACCCCACGGAGTCGCCCTTCGCGCAGCCCGCCGTCAGGGACAGCGCGAGCGCCCCGGTCAGTGCACCTTTTAGCGCAGCGACTGTACGAATTCGCATGCCCTGCCCCTTACTTGATTCCGGTGAAGCCGATGGAGCTGACGATGCGGCGCGCGAACACCGAGAAGAGCACCAGCATCGGGAGCGCGGCGATCAGGGTCGCCGCCATCAGGCCCGACCAGTCGTAGCCGGTCTGCGGGGTCTGCGAGCGGAAGATCGCCAGCGCCACCGACAGCACGCGCGAGCTGTCGCTGTAGGACACCATCAACGGCCAGAAGTAGTCGTTCCAGGAGGTGATGTACGTCAGCACGCCCAGCGTCAGGATCGGCGTGGACGCCATCGGCAGCAGCACCCGGAAGAAGACGCGGACCTTGCCCGCGCCGTCGAGCAGCGCCGCCTCCTCGACCTCGCGCGGGACGTTCATGAAGAACTGCCTGAGGAAGAACACCGCGAACGGCGTCATGAACATCGTCGGCAGCGCGATCCCCAACAGGGTGTCCACGAGCCCGAGTTGCTTGATGAGGACGAAGTTCGGCAGCAGGGTGAAGATGGCCGGCACCATCAGCCCGGCCAGGAACAGCCCGAACATCCGGTCCCGGCCGCGCCAGCGCAGCCGGGCGAAGGCGTAGGCGGCCATCGCGGAGAAGAACACCTGACAGACGGTGACCAGCGTCGAGACGATCACCGAGTTGAGCAGATAGCGCCAGAAGGTGAGTCCGCCGCCCGCACCGCCTTGCGCGATCGCCTCCTTGGTCGACTGGAGGCCGAGCGCCCGCTCGAAACCGCCGGTGGTGAAGTCGACCGGCAGCGGGTCCGAGGGGTGCGCGGCGAGCCCGGTGTTGGTGGAGAGCGCGGTGCGCAGGATCCAGTAGAAGGGCAGCAGTGTGATCAGGACGATCGCGGTCATCGCGGCCCAGGCGGCTACCTTACCGACGGAGATGCGGGGCCGGGGCGGCCGTACGGTCGTCTGCTCGGTCGTGGTGGGGGTGCTGGGCGTGGTGGTCAGGGTGGCCATGTCGTCTCCTTCCGGTCAGCCGAGGTCGGTCTGGCCGGCGCGGGTGATCCGGTACTGGAGGAAGGTGATCGCGCTCAGCACGATCAGCAGGGCCACGGACATCGCGGAGGCGTAGCCGAACTGGAAGCGGCCGAAGGCGGAGCCGTAGATGTAGTACTGGAGGACGTTGGTCGCGTTCGCCGGGCCGCCCGCGGTGGTCACCGCGACCGTGTCGAACACCTGGAACGAACCGATCACCGTCATGATCAGCACGACCGCGAGGACCGGCCGCAGCAGCGGCATCGTGATCCGCCAGAACATCCGCCACTCGCTCGCGCCGTCCACCTTCGCCGCCTCGTACATGTCGTTCGGGATGGCCTGGAGCCCGGCGAACAGCAGCAGCGCGGTGTAGCCGACGTGCCGCCACACGTTGATCAGGGCGATCGTCGGGATCGCCCAGGTCTTGTCGGCGAGGAAGGGGATGCGGTCGAAGCCGAGTCCCCCGATGATCTCGTTGCCGATGCCGAGCTGGGTGTCGAGGATCCAGAGCCAGACGATGCCGACGACGACGTTCGACATCAGATACGGCGTCAGTACGATCCCGCGCAACAGGGCGGACTGGGTGAGCCGTTGGAGCAGGACCGCGATGGCGAGGGCCGACACCGTCTGGATGCCGATGTTGATGACCACGTACTCGACGGTGACCTTCAACGAGGACCAGAAGATGGGGTCGTGGACCATCCGGTCGTAGTTGTCGAGGCCCACCCACTTTGCCGGCGTCAGCAGGTTGAAGCGGGTGAAGCTCAGGTAGATGCCCCGCAGGGTCGGCCAGAGCAGGAAGACCAGGAAGCCCAGCAGGGCCGGGGCGACGAAGACCGCCGCCAGCCGTCCGTCGCCCCCGCCTTCACGGGCCCGCGGTGGGCGCAACGGGGGGCTGCTTGAGGCGGTGGTCATCTGGAGACTCCTTCGTCTGCGACGGCTCGTCCTCGGGTGACTTACTTTCGACGCGAAAGAATCCTGGCGTCAAGAGGCCTGCATGCATCTTTTCTGTGCGGGATTCTGGTCATTGGAGGGCTTTAATAGTTCTGGAGCAAAAATATCTTGGGTGTGGGAGTCTGACGCCCATGACCACACGTGCCGCCAGCTGGCAGCCGCTGAGCCCCGGCGAACGCTCCGTGGCGATCGAGGTACTCGTCCACGGCCCGCTGTCGCGCACCGACATCGCGCGCCGCCTCGACCTCTCGGCGGGCAGCCTCACCCGCCTCACCAAGCCGCTGATCGAATCCGGCCTGCTGGTCGAGGTCCCCGACGGCGGCGGCCCGGCCGAAGTCCGCCAGGGCCGCCCCTCGCAACCCCTCGACGTGGTCGCCGAGTCCCGCACCTTCCTCGGGTTCAAGGTCACCGAGGACATGGTCTACGGCGTCGTCACCACCCTCAGGAGCGAGATCGTCGCCCGCCTCGACCGTCCGCTCACCAGCCACGACCCGGCCGAAGTCGCGGACCTGCTCGCCGGGATGACCGGCGAACTCACCGCCCGGTTCCCCACCCTCACGGGCATCGGCATCGGTGTCGGCGGTCTCGTCCGGGGCCGTGCCGTGGTGGGGGAGTCGGCCTTCCTGCACTGGAGCGACGTCCCGCTGGCCCAACTGGTCGAGGAGCGCACCGGGTTGCCGGTCGTCGTGGAGAACGACGTGGCCGCGTTCGTCGAGGCCGAGACCTGGTTCGGTGCCGGGCGCGGCCTCGACCGCTTCGTCGTCCTCACCATCGGCGCGGGCGTCGGCTACGGCCTGGTCCTCGGCGGCAGACGGGTGCCCTACGCCGAGGAGGACCGCGGCTTCGGACGCCACTGGATCCTGGACCCCAACGGCCCGCTCACCCCGACCGGTGAACGCGGCAGCGCCGTCTCGCTGTTGACCATCCCCAGCATCCGCTACCAGGTCCGGGCCGCCACCGGGCGGGACCTCACGTACGAGGAGATCCTCGCCGGTGCCGCGGCCGGTGAGCCCATGTCCGCCCGGGTGATCGGCGAAGCGGCCCGTGCGCTGGGCGTGTTGGTCGCCCAGATCGCCAACTTCGTGCTGCCGCAGAAGATCCTGCTCGCCGGTGAGGGCGTCGGCCTGATGGACGTGGCCGGGCCGGTGGTGGAGGCCGCACTGCGCGCCCACCGGCATCCGCTGGCGGCCCCGCTCGACATGGAGACCAAGGTCTCCGACTTCCACGACTGGGCGCGCGGAGCCGCGGTGTTGGCGATCCAGGTGCTGGTGCTGGGTGTGGCGGAGGTGTGAAATGCGTTACGGGGGTTGACAGATGGACGTGATCAGTAACACGGTCCGATATGTCCGAATGGCTCGTGATTACTCACATCGCCTTCACCTGCGGCGACGTATGCTTCACACCATGTCCACCCGTGTTGAATCAGCCACCGAGCGATCGGCAGCCGAGGTCAACGAGGAGATCAGGGCCCTGTGGCTCCGATCGGGCGGGACACTGAGCGTCGAACAGCGCGAGGAGTACCGGCGGCTGGTGATGGAGTGGGCCACCGCGGCTCCCCAGCCGGCCACGGCGGCCTGAGAGCAGCCGCCCGGCCCGCGCGCACCTGTCGTTCGGATCCCGTCGCCCGGCCTTCCTCGTGACCCTCGGTCCAGCCGGTCGAGCCCCCGTCGACCCGACCCGACAGCCCACGATCACCCGCGGCGCACTCCCCGAGTGATCAGCCCCACATGGCCGAATAGTGCCGCTGGAAGGCCTTGCGGTCCTGCTCCGCGCGGATCCAGCGCGTCGCCACCAGCGCGATCAGACTTCCCGCGATCACCAGCAGCCCCGGGCCCACGTTCTTGGGGTTCGTCAGCCGGGACGCCAGGGTCGTCGTGCCCGCCGTGGTGTTCGTCGCCGGAGCCGACGTCCCGGGCGTGACCGAAGAACCGGTGCCTGCCGCGCTGCCTGCCGCCGAGGCGGACGGCGCGGGCGAGGCGGCCGTCTTCGGCGCCACCAGCAGCTTGACGTTGAGCGCGGCCAGCGCCTTGGTCAGCGGCTGGAAGAACGTCGTACCGCCCGCCTTGCAGTCGCCGCTGCCGCCCGAGGTCACTCCCAGCGCGATGCCGTTGGAGAACAACGGGCCGCCGCTGTCGCCCGGTTCGGCGCACACCGTGGTCTGGATGAGGCCGGTCACCGTGCCCTCGGGATAGTTCACCGTCGCGTCGAGCGCGGTCACCTCGCCGTCGTGCAGCCCGCTGGTGCTGCCGCTGCGGAACACCTTCTCGCCCACGGCCGCGTCGGCCAGGCCGGTGATCGTCACCCCGCTGCCGTTGCCGATCGCGACCACGTCCGCGCCCTCACCGGCCGAACCGCTCGCGTACTGCACCAGGGAGAAGTCGCTGCCGGGGAAGTTGTCGGAGACCGTCTTGCCCAGCTGCTGGTCGCCCTGGTTGTCGGCGAACCAGATCGAGCCGACCGGGCCGCAGTGCCCGGCCGTGAGGATGAAGTCGGTCTGGCCGTTGGTCACGTTGTAGCCCGCCGAGCAACGGCCGCCGGTCGACAGGATCGGCTGCGCCCCGTTGATCCGGGTGGTGAACTTGCCCTGCGTGCGCTGCATCTCCACCGAGGCGCCGATGCTCTTCGCGACCTTCGTCATCGCGGCCCAGCTGGTGGCGGAGACACTGCTGTCGCCCTCCACGATCACCTTGTTGTTCCGGTAGTCCATCGCCCACGCGGTGCCCGCGATCTTGGGCGCCGAACTCAGCGTGGTGGCAGCCGACTTCAGCTGGTTCATGCTGTACGGCACGACCTTCGCCTCGGCGCCCGCCTTCGTCACCTCGGCCGCCGTCGCCTTGTCGGTCACCGCGACGACCGTACGGCCGCCGGAGTCGACCCAACTGCCCGCCGTACGGGCCGAACCGAGCTTCGCCACGAGAGCGGAACCCTTGTCCGCGGGCGTCTGCGGCGCGCTGAGCGTGGCGGCGTCCCTGGCCGGGGTGTCACTCGCCATGGCCGCCTGGGTGACCATGGCACCTCCCAGCAGGAGTCCGCCGACGGCCGTCAACCGTGTCACTCGCCGGACGACCCGTCGTCGTGCGTGCCTCATGCCTGGCTCCCGAACCCCGAACGTGCGGTGCCGAACACCGCGGGGCCCTCCGGTCGTTGAGGTGCCCTTCCTCCATACGTGGCCCGGCACCCTCCTGTTCACCGTCTGGAAGATCGGCTTCAGCCGCCGGCCACAACAGGCGCTCCGAACGGCCGAGTTGGCCCCGGCGGCGCCCGGCGCGGCCCGTCGCCCACGCGTCGCGGTCCCCCTATCTTGGGCCTCATGACCAGCAACCCGCAGGCCGCGGCCGGTGAATCGAATCCCCTGCGCGCGCTCACCCTCGACCGCCTCCGCTGCCGTACCAGCATGAAATGGCGCACCTACCCCGAGGACGTGCTGCCGCTGTGGGTGGCCGAGATGGACGTGCCGCTCGCCGACGCCGTGGTCCGCGCGGTCACGGACGCGCTCGCCCTCGGTGACACGGGCTATCCCGCCGGCACGGCCTACGCGGAGGCGCTCGCCGAGTTCGCCGAGAAGCGCTGGGGCTGGGACGGGCTCGCCGTGGCACGCACCCGGATCGTGCCGGACGTCATGCTGGGCGTCGTCGAGATGCTCCGGCTGGTCACCGGGCCGGGCGATCCGGTGGTGCTGAACCCGCCCGTGTATCCGCCGTTCTTCCAGTTCGTGACCCATATGGACCGGCAGGTCGTGGAAGCCCCGCTGGGTGCGGACCTGCGCCTCGACCTCGGCACCTTGGAGGACGCGTTCCGGCGCGCGGCCGAAGGCGGGCGCCGGGCCGCCTATCTGCTGTGCAGCCCGCACAACCCGACCGGCACGGTGCACACCGCCGCCGAACTGACCGCCGTCGCCGCCCTCGCCGAGGGGTACGGCGTGCGGGTCGTGGCCGACGAGATCCACGCACCGGTCGTCGCGGCGGGCGCCGCCTTCGTGCCCTACCTGAGCGTGCCGGGCGCGGAGCGCGGACTGTCGCTCATGTCCGCGTCGAAGGCATGGAACCTCGCCGGCCTCAAGGCCGCCCTGGCCGTCGCGGGCCCCGCGTCCGCCGACGACCTGGCCCGCATGCCCGAGGAGGTCGGCCACGGCCCGAGTCACGTCGGCGTCATCGCCCACACCGCCGCCCTGCGCGACGGCACCGCCTGGCTCGACGCCCTGCTGACCGGCCTCGACGACAACCGCAGACTGCTGACCGCTCTGCTCGCCGAGTACCTGCCGGCCGTCGCGTACCGGCCTGGCGAGGCCACCTACCTCGCCTGGCTGGACTGCCGTGAACTCGGTCTCGGCGACGACCCGGCGCGGGTCTTCCTCGACCGGGGCAGGGTCGCGCTGAGCCCCGGCGTCGACTTCGGGAGCGGTGGTGCAGGGCACGTACGGCTCAATCTCGCGACGTCTCCGGAGGTGATCACGGAAGCGGTACGGCGGATGGCGGCGGCGCTGGGGTGAGCGGGGCGCCGTGCTGGGGTGGGCAGGGTTGCTGGGCTGTCATGAACACCTGGCGGTCGGCTGCCATGATGAGCCCATGCGCGTGCTGATGCCGGTCCCCGACCGCGACTTCGACGTCACCGAGGTCGCCGTGCCCTGGCGGCTGCTCACCGACGCCGGGCACGAGGTCGTGCTCGCCACCGAGGTGGCCGGGACCCGGCCCGCCGCGGATCCCCGACTGCTGACCGGCGTTCTCTTCGGGCAGCTCGGCGCCGAGGACGAACCCAAGCGGTTCTACCAACAGCTCACCGAGGCACCGGAGTTCGGCGCAACGGTCGCCTGGGCGGACGTGGACGTGACCGGGTTCGACGGCCTGCTGCTGCCGGGCGGCCACGCACCCGGCATGCGCCAGTACCTGGGCTCGGCCGAACTGCGGGCGAAAGTGGGGGAGTTCTGGTCCCTCGGCCGCCCGGTCGGCGCGATCTGCCACGGCGTCCTCGTGCTCGCCCGCACCCAGGACCCGGCCACCGGCCGCAGCGTCCTCGCCGTACGACCTGCCTGCCCAAGTACATGGAACGCACCGCCTACTTGACCACCGCCTGGCGCCTCGCCCGCTACTACCGGACCTACCCGGCCTACGTGGAGGACGAGGTGCGGGCCGCACTCGACGACCCGGGCACGCAGTTCGAACGAGGGCCCAGGGAGCTCACCCGGCGCGGCACCGCGAGCGACGACAGCCACGCGTTCGTCGTGGAGGACGGCGGCTATCTGTCGGCGCGCTGGCCCGGAGACGCCTACCTTTTCGCCCGCCGGTATCTCGATCTCCTGCGGGCACCCTCGGGTGCTTAGACTGCCGACCATGGACGAGACCCCGCTGGACCGGCTCGGCGCAGGCCAGTACCTGCTGATCACCAGTTACCGCAAGAACGGCTCCCCGGTCCCCACCCCGGTGTGGGTGGTGCGCGACGGCGACACCCTCGGGGTGTGGACGGTCGCCGACTCCTGGAAGGTCAAGCGCATCCGGGCCCGCGGCGATGTCCTCGTGGGCCCCTGCGACCTGCGCGGCAACCCGACCGGCGACCAGGTCCCCGCCACCGCCGAACTCACCGACGCCGAGACCGCCGCCCACTACCGCGCCCTCATCAAGCGCAAGTACGGCCTCACCGGCCGTCTCACGCTCCTGGGCAGCCGGCTGCGCCGCGGCCTCGACGGCACCATCGGCATCCGCGTCACCCTCAAGGCCTGAGGGCGGACCCCGTGCACACCGAACCCAGGGAGCGCCCGTGGACCCCGCGCTGAACCCGGCCGACCTGCGGCTGCGGCAGGAGCGGATCGTCTTCGCCCGGATGCGCAGCACCCAGGACCGGGTCGCCGACGCCATCACCGCCTTCGCAGGCACCATGCTCTTCGTCTATCTGCACGCCCTGTGGTTCGCCGTCTGGATCGCCCTCAACGAAGGGCTCCTCGGGCACGCCGGGATCTTCGACCCGTACCCGTACGGACTGCTCACGATGATCGTCAGCCTGGAGGCCATCTTCCTGTCGACCTTCGTCATGGTGAGCCAGAACCGGCAGGCGGCGCGCGAGAACGTCCGCGCCGACCTCGACTTCGAGACCAACCTCCGCTCCGAGGTGTGGTCGGCCCACATCGGAGCCGCCCTGGGCCTTGACCCGCGCGAGATCGAACAGCGTGTCCAGGAACTCCTCACCGAGAACCGCGCCAAGATGAACGGCGGGACCAAACCGGCGAGTTGACCGACCGCACGGCGAAGGGGCCGCAGCTTGCGGGCTGCGGCCCCTTCATTTCGTACGGCGGTCGGCTACGACGCGTCGAGCACCGTGCCGGTCAGCACCGGGCCGTTGGGTACCGGGTCGCCGTTGTCGTCCATGGCCCGGAAGAGCACGGACTCGGGCTGCTCGGTCACCTGGTCGGTGATGGTGGGCAGGCTGATCTCCGCGCTCGACTGGCCCGCCGGAACGGTCGTCCAGAGGGCCAGGTTCGGCACCTGGGACAGGGGCCGCTCCGGCGCGGGCTCCTCCCCGGAGTTCTCGCGGAGCCACTGCGCGTCGACGTCGAGGGTGGACAACTCCGGCCCGGTGGTGACCGGTTGGACGGCGAAGGCGGCGTAGATGTCCACGTCGGCCGGCGTGGACAGCGTCACCTTCCACTTGAGGGGTTGTCCCTCGGTGACCCGGTCGGCGACCGGGGCGACGGTGATCGTGGGCATCGGGTCGTCGTTCTCGGCGGTCACCCCACCGCGGTGGGCGCCGATCACCGCGCCGTGCACCGCCTTCACGAAGATGTCGTGCTGACTGCCGTAGTCGAAGCGGATGTTGCCCTCGACCCTCACCGGCACGTCGATGTCGTGGCCGCCGGGCCGTACGGTCACCAGCCGTGATGTGGCCTGGCCGGTGGCGGGGTCGGCGACGTAGAGGCGCACCTGGCCGTTGCCCCGGCCCGAGACCTGGACGGGGACGTGGTACGTCTTGACGCCCGAGTCGCCTTCCTTGACGGTGAGCCGGCCGATGTCGACGCGGGGGAGCGTGGCCGCGGTGACCGCAGGAGTGCCGGGGCGCCAGCCCCAGGCGTCCATCAGCCAGGCCTGGCCCGAGCGTGAACGCGGGGTCAGGGCAAGGGACTTGATGTGGCGCAGATCGAGCCCGGCACCGGAGGCGGCGGTCAGCGGTACGCGGACCTCGCGTGCCCAGTAGGAGGCGGTGCGCTCGGTGCCGGGCAGGCCGTCGACGCGCACCCGGCCGAGGGTCGCGCGGTGGCCGGAGGTGTCGGTCAGGGACACGTCGAGCTGGGTGCCGGTGGTGTTCGGCGGCACGATCACCCGCAGGGCGAGGCTCTTGGCGCCGCCGAGGGAGACCGGCTTGTCGGGACGTACCGTCACCGCCGAACCGGCCGCGGACCACTTCAGCGCGAGCGCGCGGCGGCCCGCCTCCTTCGAGGTCTCCCAGGACGCGAAGTGCGGAGAACTGCCCTTGGTGTCGGGGCCAAGGCAGGCGACCGCCGGGTCGGGATCCACCGCGGAGCACAACTTGCCGCCGGAGACGGTGACTTGACCGTCCGGCAGGAAGCCGGCGCCGCGGTTGGCGCCCACCGCGTGGGTGAGGACCCGCGCGGGGTCCGCCGAGGGCGCCCGGCGGCCGGAGCCGTCGAGCAGCTCGCGCGCCCGGTCGTCACCGGCGACGAACAGCCGGGCCGCGGTGGCGATGTAGGTGGAGCCCGCCTTGTGCTGCTGGTCGGCGGTCAGCCGGGTCGCGGTGCCCGGCGAGCACACCGCGTCCCGCTGGTCGGGGTCGTTGTAGAAGTCGTCCTCGGCGGGCGCCTGCGCCTGGCCGGGCGTCCACTCGGTGTTGAAGAAGTTGTGGTCGGCGCCCTCGACGTAGACCGCGCTGTGCAGTGCGGTGCCCCGGCTGACTCCACGGGTCCCGTCGACGTACACCTCGCCCTGGAGATCGGAGACGTCACCGTCGCAGCCGGGCAGGATCGTCACCGACGGCACGTCGGCCACCGGGTTCTGGCCGAAGATCGTCGGGCCGATGAGGACGGTGCCGCGGATCTTCCAGCGCACCGGGCCGTGATACCCGTCCTGCGCGGCAGGCGGCGGATAGAGGCTGTCCATCGCCGCCCGGTTGACGCCCTCGCCCCCACGCGAGTGACCGATCAGCAGCACGCGGGAGAGGTCGGCCGACGGCGCGTCGCGCACGACCGCCGGAGCGGTCCCCGGGTGGGCGGACCAGTCGGCCCAGTGGCCCAGGTGGAGCCGGACCAGCGACGAACGGGCCTGCGCGCCGGCGTCCTCGGCATCGGCGTCCTGGGCGTTGATGCCGTTCGCGGAGATCGACACCGTCACATAGCCCTGGGAGGCGAGGAGTCGCTGGTCGCGCAGATAACCCCGGTAGCTCGGCACGGACTTGGTGCCGGTCGGGCAGGGCCAGTCGCCGGTGATGTCCTCGGTGCCCGGCTTGTAGCAGGTGTAGTGCCGGCCGTGCAGGAACAGCGCGAGCGGCCGCTTGCCGGTGGCGCCCTTCGGCGCGACCACGACGGCCTTCATCTCGATCGGCGTGGCGTACCCGGGCAGCCGGACCGAGTCGAGCGTGTACTCGCCGGTCGTCGTACGGTACGTACCCGGCCTGCCGGGATCGACGGCGGCGGCCGGGAGTTGAGCGGCGGGCCGGGCGACTGCCCCCGAACGGCCCGTGTCGGAACCGCTGGTGTCACCGGCGGCGTCCAACCGTCGTCCACCGGCCACTACTTGAAGGTCCGTCAGTTTTCCGGGCGAGGCGGCGTCGAGGCCGAGCCGAAAGGTCCGTCCGTCCTTCGCCGGTCTCGGTACGCCGAGGAGCCGGCCACCGGCGTGGAACTCGACCCGGGCGTCCCCCATGGGCACCTGCCTGCCCGAGCGCCACACCAACTGCTGCGCGGATCCCTTCCCGGTGATCCGCCAACCCGGTGGCAGAGTGCCGTCGTCGGCCGTCGCCGTGGTCGTGAACGGTCCGGTGTCCGAGGGTGGTACCGCCTGTGCGGACCCGGACACCCCTCCCGCCACCGCGAGCACCGCCGCGGCCGTGACCCATATTCGCCGGGCACGGAACAATGTGTTCTCCTCCTCGAACCCCAGACGCGGGCGTCCCGTCGGTCCCGGGAGCCCCTCGCGCCCCGGAGGACGGGAAGGGGAGCCTGTGGGTTGCCTGTGGAGGAGGATTCGGCCGATCTTCGGCGGCCGGGCCCGAACTCGGCCGTGCGGCACGGCCGTTCAGGAACCCGTTGCCGACCGTTGCCGACCGTTGCCGGCCGGGGCGGCGGTCAGTGCCAGGCGCGGTACGGCTCGTCGAGGAGCTGGAAGACCGGTTCGCCCCGCACCGGGTCCTTGGCCGTGGACAGCCGCACGCGGTCGCCGCTGTGGATGCCCATGGGGTGGCCGATGACCCGGCCGCGCACCACGAAGCCCTCGGCCATCTCGATCAGCGACACATTGCGGGCGGCGGGGGTGTTGCGGTGCACGACCGTCGAGTGGCGCACCGTGCCGGTGCCCTCGCTGCGCTCCGTGCGCAGGTCGCCGCCCTGGCAGACCGGGCACAGGAGCCGGTGGTACATCGAGGTGCCGCACCAGGTGCAGCGCTGGAAGAGGATGGTGTCCCCGTCCGGGCCGTGCGGTTCGAGTACGCCCGCCGGGGAGCCGGCTGCCGGACGGGTCGCGAATCCTGAGTGGTGGTACACGCTGTCAACTCCCTGCGCTCGGCCGGAATCCCGCGTGCGCGGCCGAGCCGGGCACGCGTGTGCGCGGTTCACCGTGCCACCGTGCACGACCACAGCGTATGGCACTCAGTGCCAGGCGTAAAGATACTGCGTACCCTCGTATTTTCCGGTTCAGTCGCGGCCGAGCGCGGACTCGATCTCCTGCACCACGCGCCACAGCGGCGCGTCACGCCGGGAGACGACCACCACGACGTCCTCGGGCTGCTGTTGCACCAGGGCGACGGGTGCCGGCGGATTCCCGAAGGCGGACTGCACATACCCGAGGGCGTGGTCCACCTCGGTGGCCGCGTCGCGCTGCCCGGCCGAACGCAGCCAGGCACGCAGCGCGTTGTTGTGCGCCGCGACCACGGCGGCGGCGATCACATCGGCCTGGAGGGTGCCGTCGGGCCGCCCGGCGAAGCGCCCGCGCAGATAGTCGGCGAGGGCGCGCTCGTAGCGCCACACCACCGACAGTTCGTACGCGCGCAGTCCCGGCACCTTCTTGGTGAGGCGGTAGCGCTGGACCGAGAACGTCGGGTTCTCGTTGTACATCCGCAGCACGAGCCGGGCCGCGTCGCAGACCCGTTGGACGGGTTCGTGCTCGTCGCCGCCGGAGGCGAGGAACGCCGTCATGTCGGCGAGGCAGCGCTCGTGGTCGGGGAAGACCACGTCCTCCTTCGACGGGAAGTAGCGGAAGAAGGACCGCCGTCCGACCCCGGCCAGTGCCACGATGTCGTCGATGGTGGTCTGTTCGTAGCCCCGCTCCAGGAACAGCTGGAAGGCGGCCGCGACCAGGGCGTCCCGCATGGGCGGCTTGGAGCTCATGGACGGGAACGTAGCACCAGGCCGACACGGATGGCACTCAGTGCGCCACCGAAAGGGAACTGAGTCCCCTGAGACGGGTCACTGAGGCTCACGACGGAGTGCGCCGACCGATGCGGTCGAGACGATCGAGACGGTCGATACGGTCCGAGGCATAGAGTGACGGCGACCGGCAGTGCCATCAGGGGGACCCATGCGACTTCACGTCGACCAGCGCCATGAGCGGGTGCTCGAACTCGTCAAGGAGCGCGGCAGCCTGCGGGTCGCCGAACTCGCCGCGGAACTCGGCGTCTCCGCCGTCACCCTGCGGCGCGACGTGGAGACGCTGGCCGGCCAGGGCCGGGTGCGGCGACTGCACGGCGCGGTGGTGTGGCCGGGGGAGAGCGTCGTGGAGCCGCCGGTGCGACGGGAGCCGGCCGAGGGCCCGGTGATCGGAATGATCGTGCCGACCACCGCCTCGATCTTCGCCGACATCGTGCGCGGCGCCCGCGAGTCCGTCCGGGCCCAGGGCGGCCGGCTGGTGCTCGGGGTCTCCGGATACGTCGACACGGAGGACGCCGTACAGGCCGGGCATCTGCTCGCGGGCGGCGCGCAGGGACTGCTCGTCACGCCCAGCTGGTCCGGCGGTGTACCCGTCGACGGCCAGGAGCGGTGGCTCGTGGACCGGGGCGTGCCCACCGTCCTGGTCGAACGCTCCGCCCCGCCCGGCAACCCGGCCGCCGCCCTCGACCGGGTGCGCACCGACCGGGCCCACGGCGCCGCGGTCGCCGTCGGCCACTTCGCGGCCCTCGGACACCGCAGGATCACCGCGGTACTCCAGGAGGGCCCGCACGCCGCCCGGATCATCGAGGGCTACGGGTCGGCCGTACGCTTCCTCGGCCTCGAAACCGCCCCGGGCGCCCCCTCGGTCCGTGAACACGGCGACTACGAGGCGAGCGTGGACTTCCTGGCCGACGCCGTGCGCCGACGCGGGGTCACCGCCGCCCTCGTGCACAGCGACGAGGACGCGATCGTGCTCGTGCCCCGGCTCCAGGCCCTCGGCATCCGCGTCCCCGACGACCTGGCGCTCGTCGCCTACGACGACGAGGTCGCCCCGCTCGCCGACGTCCCGCTCACCGCCGTCGCCCCGCCGAAGCGGTCGGTGGGGGAGCTGGCCGCGAAGCTGCTGCTGTCCCGGCTCGCCGAGCGCGGGAAGGGAGCACGGCCCGCCCCGCGTCAACACGTGGAACTCCTCCCGGAGTTGAGGATCCGGGCCTCCTGCGGAGGCGGACCGCCCACCCGGTGAATCCGGCACGACCGTTTTGATCATTACGCGCGAACGCTCTCCCCGCCCTCGGCCGACTCGACACCTCACCCAAGGAGAACCGGCATGCCCTCCCCGTCCCCGGCCCGCCCCCGCGTCCTGTACGTCACCGACCTGGCGTACCAGGCCCGCGGGCGCCGCTACTGCGACGAGGACATCGGCCTCACCTCCCGGTTGCGCGAGGACTTCGACCTGGCGTTGTGTCATCCGCTGGACGCGGTCGGGCTGATGGACGCGTTCGGGCTGATGGACGCGTTCGACGCGGTCGTGGTCCGCAACAGCGGTCCGGTCCTCGGGTACCAGACGGAGTACGACGCGTTCCGCGAGCGCGCGACCGAGGCCGGAACCCGGGTCTACAACCAGCTGTCGGGCCGGGCGGACATGGCCGGCAAGCAGTACCTCCTCGACCTCGGTGCCGCCGGCTTCCCGGTCATCCCGACCGTCGACCGGATCGAGGACCTGGACCGGCTCCCGCGCACCGACCGGTATGTGGTCAAACCCAAGCTCGGCGCCGACTCGATCGGTCTTCAGATCGTCCCGGCCGACCGCCTCCCGGCCCTCGCCGACGGCAGCGTCCTGGTCCAGCCGTGCGTCGACTTCTCGTACGAGGTGTCCTTCTACTTCGTCGACCACGACTTCCAGTACGCCCTGTACGCCCCGGACACCGGGCGGCGCTGGCGGCTCGAAACCTATGAACCCACCGCCGCCGACCTGGAGTTCGCGCAGCGGTTCGTCGACTGGAACACCATCGACCACGGCATCCAGCGGGTCGACGCCTGCCGTGCCCCCGACGGCGGACTGCTGCTGGTCGAGCTGGAGGACCTGAACCCCTACCTCTCCCTGGAGGCACTCGACGAGACGCGCCGGGACGCGTTCGTCGCGGCGCTGAAGGCGTCGTTGCACCGGTTCGTCGGAGCGTGAGCTGAACTCCTGAGGCCGTGGGCGCGTATCTCTCCAGGGGAATGGCGGAGATCCGTGCGCGCGGAACGGAAGGAGAGCAGTGTGTCTACACCGCCCGAACCGGGAGCCTCGTCCGGCGGCCCGGTACTGGAACCCGCACGTGTGCTGCGCCGCCGCCGCTCGGACAACCTCGCGGAGCTGATGCGGGACACCCGCCGGGACTCCTCCGTCTTCGAGTCGGTCCCGCTGCCCCGCCCGTTCTCCGGCTCCGACGACGAGACACAGGAACTGCCGCCGGTACGCGGTGACTTGCGCCCGGCACCGGGCGACAGCCCCTTCGGCCCGGGACTCCGCCGGGCCGCCATCACCATCGGTGTCAGCGCCGCCGCCCTGGTCGGCTTCGCCTGTGCCCTGCTGCTGCCCGGCAGAGGCGAGGCCAGCACCGTGCAGCCGGTCACCACACCCACCCCGGTGACCTCCGCGACCATCACGGGCACCGCCGACCCCGACGGCGCCGGCACCCTCCGCGAGGGAGACAGCGGCCCCGAGGTGACGGAGCTCGAACAGCGGTTGCTGCGCATCCCCAACGTCTACGAGAACGGCTCCACCAGCGGCCAGTTCGACGCGACCCTCAAGGAGGCGGTCGCCCGCTTCCAGCTCTGGTACGGCATCCGCGGTGACGAGAACGGCGTCTACGGCGACGACACCCGCAAGGACCTGGAGTCCCGCACGACGCTCGACGCGGGCCAGTAGAGCCCGCGCCCGGAGCCGGTCAGCGTCCCGTGCTGTGCCCGACCAGTGCCTCGGTCACCGCGCGGACGCTGCGCGCGATGTGCTGCAACTGGAGGACTTCGGCGGCGTACAGCTTGATCGTGTGCTCGATGACGGACTCCGGCAGGCCGATGCCGGGCAGGTCGGCGCGTGCGGTCTGGAGAGCGGTGCGGGCCACGCGGATCTCGTGCTGGACCTGGATCTGGGCGTGGCGGGCGAGCAGCACGGGGTGGCGGATGAACGCGGGGTAGCTGGCGTAGCGGGCCGGCACCAGCTCGCGCAGCCACTTGGCGGCCGAGCGCTCCCAGTCGTAGCTGCCGGGCGTCTTGACCTGACAGGGCCAGTCCTGGCTGATGCGGGTGGTGGTGAGTTGCATGTCATCGCTTCCCGGTGTGCGGCGTCGCGGGGGATGGTTCGACGGTGTTGGGCGGCCCCGGTCTAGGGGATGACCGGGGCCGCCCTGGGCGCTCGCGCAGGCGATGCCCGACCGAACACCCCTGGCGCCGACGCGGGTAGGAGACGGCGGCTGGGGGTGTCCGTGCAGGAGCCCCGGAGGACGGGTGTCGCCGGCGCGGCAGGTGGAGCGGCGTGCGCATGGGCGGACCGGTGCTTTCTCGGGGCGGGTGCGAGCGCTGGGCTCACGGGTGCGGAACGGGTCCGGAGTGGGCCGGAAGCGATCCGTGAGCAGTATTTATATATGCCGTCCGCTTTGCAAGACGTATGAAAACATTCATGCGTGAAATGATTGGAAGTGTCCCATTTTGATGTGATCAAAGGGGGGAGGGGTGGGTCAGTCCCGCATGAAGAACTGGTGCTGCTCGGCGATCTGCTCGTAGTCCTCCAGGCGGGCCTGGGTGCGCTCGGGATCGGCGTCCGTCATGGCCTGGAGCAGCGCGGATGCCATCACGCCGGGGGCCGCGTACGAGTCGAACACCAGGCGGGAGCCGGTGCCGGTGGCGAAGGTGACGTCGGCCTCGTCGGCCAGCGCGCCGAGCGCCAGATCGGTGACGAGGGCCACCTTGAGGCCGGCGCTGCGGGCCACCCGGATCGCGGTCAGCGTCTCGTGCGCGTGCCGCGGCATGTCGAAGGCCAGCAGCCAGGTGCCGCCCGCCTCGCGGGACTGCAGGATCGCGTCGTAGGCGACGCTGCCGCCCCTGGTCACCAGCCGTACGTCGGGGTGGATACGGCGGGCGGCGTACGCGAAGTACTCGGCCAGCGAGACGGAGATGCGCAGGCCGAGGACGGTCAGCGGGGTGGACGCCGACAGTTCGCGGCCGACCTCGATCAGCCGGTCCGGGTCGGCGAAGTCCCGGCGCAGGTTCTCCAGGTTCTCGATCTCGGCGTCGACCGCGGACTGGAGTTCGTTGCTGCGGTTGACCTCGGCCGCCGCCGGGCCGCCCGCGAGGGTGCTCAGGGCGATCGCCTGGAGCCGCTCCCGTAGCGCCGGGTAACCGCTGAAGCCGACCGCCGCGGCGAACCGCGTCACCGAGGGCTGGCTGACGCCGACGCGTTCCGCGAGATCGGTGATGGAGAGGAACGCGGCCTCGGTGATGTGCTCGATCAGGTACTGGGCGATGCGCCGCTGACCCGGCGACAGCCGTGGCCCGTCGAAGAGTTCGCGGAGTTGGGAAGTCGGCGCCGCCCCGACTTCCGGGTCGGTCTTTCCCGAGGTGATCGCGGATGCCTGGGCTCGTGCCTGCTGCGGCGATGGCACGGATCCGCCTCCTTTGTCTCCCACGGTCACTCAACATAGCTCACAGAGCGTTGTGACCAGAGGGCGATCAGCGTCGGTAAATGGTGATCGAATGACCGACTTGATCGATCGGGCGACTGCTGTCGATCAACTCGGCCAGTTTCCCCTGCGCCTTGTCGATCGAGGTGTCCGAAACGACCAGCAGACCGTGCACCTCGCGCACCCCTACCTTGCGCGGATCGGACGACTCGATGCCGTAGTACGACGGCACCCCGCTGCCCTTGTAGACCAGCCAGATCCGCTCGCCCGCGTACCGCTCACGGAGCCGGTCGGCGAGCCGGCCGAGGTCCTGGCCCCAGTCCACATTGGAGTCGTGCAGCCGCAGATAGGTCTTCGACGGACCGCCGAACGCCTCGTTGGAGTACGGCAGATAGTAGGGGAACGTCCGCAGCGAACTGACCGCGACGAACGCCACCAGCACCCCCGTGGACATTGCGGCCCACCGCCACCGCAGCACCGGCACACAGGCCGCCGCGACCGCCAGGAACATCGGCACGAAGATCGCGTACCGCGTACCGAAGTCCCGCGAGCCGTCCATCGCCGCGGCCAGCAGTACGCCCGTGGGCACGAGCAGATAGGGCGCCACCGGCCGCAGCCGCCGTACCGCCACGACCGCGACGGCGCCCGCCGCCCACAGGGCGAGCATGCCGAGCGGGGTCTTCACCAGGAGCGCGGCGGGCAGGTAGTACCAGTGGGACCCGGTGTAGAGGTGCCCGAACAGGAAGCCCTGCCACGGGTAGTCCTCCAGACCGAACTGGATGCGCATCCCGTCGAGGAACGCCCGCGGGAACGGCAGCAGCTCGACCACCCGCCCGCGCAGCCCGTGCACGGCGGGCACCGGTTCCGTGGACGCGAACCGCAGCTGCGGGTCCACCACCAGATACGACGCCCACACGACGGCGACCGCCGCCAGCGCGACGACCACCGCGCCCGCGGCGCCGAGGAGCAGCGTCCGCCGCCGCGCGTCGCGGTCGGCCGGGCGGCGGGCGGACCACACCGACGCCACGGCCAGCAGCATCAGCACGGGCACGGCGGGCAGGGCGCTCATCTTCGTCGCCACGGCCGCACCGAGCGCGGCGCCCGCGAGCGGCACGTAGAGCCGGGGCCGCCGCCGGGCCCGCCACAGCAGCCACACCGACGTCAGCACGAAGCCCGCCTCCGGCACGTCCAGGGTGGCCAGCGAGCCGTGGGCGATCACGTCGGGGGAGAACGCGTAGAGGGCGAGTGCCGCCAACCCCCGTGCCGCGCCCACGAGTTCACGGGCGAAGGCGAAGACGACCAGCCCGAACAGCAGCGTCAGCACGATCACCGGCAGCCGGGCCCAGAACATCAGCCGCCAGGGGTCGTTGCCCGACTCGTACAGCAGATGGCGGCCCAACTCGCCTTGATCGCCCTTGTACTTGGCGTCGAAGTGCGGGTCGGCGAGGGCGATCCCGGCGGCGATCACCAGTTTCCCGAGGGGCGGGTGCTCGGGGTTGTAGTCGAGGCTGTGCTCGCGCAGATAGACGGTGGCGGTGGCCACGTACACCGGCTCGTCGATGGTCGGTGTCTGCTGGACGGCGGTCGTGACCATCACGGCGGCCATCTGTGCCAGGAGCAGTGCCACCAGGAGCGGCAGCAGCCACCGCCGGTGGCGCCGCAGCCCGGCGCGGAGGCGGACCGGTCGGCTCTCCGCCGCGCGCGGCGGGGGAGGCGCGCCGCCGTCGTCGAGCGTGCCGGGGTCGAGGACCGAGTGTTGTTCGCGCGCCATCATCCGCCCTGCGGTGAGGCCGGCCGCTCGGCGGCGGGAGCGATGCGGAGCCGGGTCATGGCCCTACTGTCGCATCGCTCCCGCCACCAGGGGCGTCACCGCTTCAGGAGTCGTACCGACAGACCTTCCGCCGTATACACGGGTACGGCCCGCAGCTTGTCCGAGTTCAGCGTGATGCTGTCGAACTGGCCGCGCAGCGCCGCGGCGCCCAGGACGCGCACCGTGGAGCCCGCGGCCGGCGGGCGCTCGGCGTCGAGCAGCAGGGACAGTGTGCTGCCCTTGCCGAGCGTCGCGCGCCGGGTGACCTCGACGGCGGGCTGGTGGCCCGAGCGCAGCGTGACCTCCAGGCCGGCGGACTGCTGGGCGTAGGTGCCGTGGATCTGCACGGACTCGGAGACCCGCAGCGTGCCGCCGAGCACGCTCACGTCGCCGTGGCCGAGCGCGTGTGCCGAACCGGCCACCAGCGCACCGGACTTGAGGACGGTCCCGCCGGTGTACGCGTTGTGCCCGGTCAGCGTGAGCGTCCCGGTGCCCTGCTTGGTCAGGCCGCCGCAGCCGTCGATGTCGTTGCGCCAGGCGTCGTTCGCGCCGAAGCCGCCGGCCGCCGCGTCGAGGGCGACGACGACGTCGGAGTCGAAGGAGCCGTAACCGTCCGCCGCCGCGAAGAGGTTGAGGCGCCCCCACTGCTCGAAGCCGTCAAGCAGGAGGTAGCCGGAGGGCAGGGCGGTGGTGCGCAGTACCTCGCGCCGCTGGGCCGCGTCGAGGTAGGGCAGCCGGGTCTCCAGCAGGACCTCCGCGCCCTTGGGCACGGTCAGCGCCGTGTTGCGGCCGCTGCGGGTCAGGACGTAGGTGAACTTGGGCTCCACCACACGGGAGTTGGCACTCCGGTCCGCGTACGGGTCGGTCGCGGTGGTCGCCGAGTGGGCGTACGCGTAGAGCGTGTCCGCCGTCGTGCCGGTCTGCGCCTCGAAGTAGGCGAGGGCCTGGGCGCGGGCGGCGGCCTTGAGTTCGGCGTTGGCCGGGTCGGCGAGGGTGGCGGCGGCCAGCGCGGTGGCCATGATGCGACCGCCCATGACGTCGACCGTGGAGTGCATGCCGGCCATGATCCGGGTGTGGCTCAACTCGAAGGTGCGGGTGACCAGTTCCTGGAAGCGCTCCGGCACGGCGTACGCGTAGGCCAGGCCCGCCAGGTGGAAGGCGTTGGTGTGGCCGCTCGGGAAGCCGCCGTCGTCGACCGGTGACGTCGAGCGCTGGCGCAGGAGTTGAGGGGCGACGACCACCTTGGAGTCGTAGACCGGGTAGCCGAGCGCGTCGACGGTGCCGGTGTCGACGACCTCGCTCTTCTCGTTCATGCGCCACGGACGCGGGTACTGGTAGGCGTACTTGCTCGGGTTGCCCGACGCGTAGTTGCCGCGCACGGTGTCGACGAGTTCGGCCACCTTGCCGAGCGCGGAGGCGTGCGAGCCGGCGCCGAGGGCGGATCCGGCCGGTGCGTCGGCCGGGACGGCGTCGCTGATCGTGGTCGCCGGGGTGCCGTCAGGGGCGCTGGTGATCGAAGTGACCGCCAGGGCACCGGACTTGTAGAGGTCGGCCAGCGGACCCAGGCCCGCGATCATCGCGTAGCTCTGGTGCTGCCGGTCGTAGAGGAACGCCTCCTTGGCCTGTGCCTCGGTGCGGCGGGTCGTGAGGTCGATGCAGTACCGCATGTTGGCGCGCAGGATCTCGGGCCGCAGCGGGGTGCCGGTGTTCCAGGCGGCACCCGTCTTCCATATCCGGGCCATGCCGCCGAGGACCCGCACCACGGCGTTGGTCTCGGGGGTGAGATTGGTGCTGACGTTCGTCTTGTAGTCGTCCACGAACGCGAGCGGAGCCGTGGCGGCCTTGGCGTCCGCGGCGGCCAGCCAGCCGACCAGCGTCGGCGCGGCGACCACACCGGCCGAGGCGCCGAGCGAGGTCTTGAGGAATCCACGTCTGTTCACGGCGAGTCGACCGGCGTCAGTGCGGTGCCCGGCGGGTGACGGCATGGGTGTGTGCCTCTCTTGAGTTCTACGGCCCGGAGGGGCCGGTGGGGTCGTGCGATCTGCTGTGGTTCGGGGTACGCGTGTGACGTATGAAAGCGCATACGTCTACTGACGCGTACGTGCGAAGGTTTACGGCGAGCCGTGTCCCTGCGGAGGGGGTTCGGCGTCCGTCGCATGACCCCCGGGTGAACGGGAGTCGTGCGGTTCACAGGATCGATCGGGCCAGTGCCAGCGCGCCCTCGACGGGCGGTACCCGGATGGGCTGCGGCCGTGCCCCCGGCACCCGTTCGGCGAGTGCCGTGGTGAAGGCCTCGTACAGGCGGGGCTGGGCGAGGACGGTGCCGCCCGCGACCACCACGTCGTCGACGGGGACGCCGCGTTCGGCGAGCCGTACGACGAGTGCGGCGAGCGACCGGCCGGCCTCGGCTATCACCTCGCGCGCGAGGAGCGAGCCGGTGTCGGCGGCGGTGAAGACGACGCGGGCGTGGCGGCCCCAGTCGGCGGAGACGTCGGAAGCGCTTTCCAACGCGGCGCCGAGCGCGGGCACTTCGGCCACGGCGAAGGCCTCGACGAGTCCCAGGGCGAGCGGGTCCGGGGCCTCGCCCCGGTCGTGCGCGGCCCAGGCGGCGCGGGCCGCCTCGCGGACGAGACCGGCGGCGCCGCCCTCGTCGCCGAGTACGGCGCCCCAGCCGCCCACTTGGAGCCGGCTGCCGTCGGCGAGCAGGCCCACCGCGACGGAACCGGTGCCGGCCACCAGGCCGACCCCCTTGTCCAACCCGGCCGCGGGGACGAGCAGTTCGGCGTCCCCCACGACGAGCGCGGGAATCCCGAGTCGCTTCTCCAGCGCGGCCCGGATCTCGGCGCACTGGCGGGGCGTCTCACAGGCGTGCCCGCCCACGGCGACCGCGGACGGGCACGCGTGTGCGGGCAGGGAGTCATGGACCAGAGCGGTCAGCCAGTCGGCGGCGGTCGCGATGTCGTGCGGCCGCCAGCCGCTGCTGGCACGGATGTGGTCGGCGACGACACCCGGGCCCGCGCAGGCACGCAGATGTGTCTTGGTGCCACCCACGTCGATGCCGACCACGAGGGGCGTGGAGTCCTGCACGGAACCTCTTTCGTCGTTGCGCTGTGCTGCGACGGTGGGCGAACCGTGTCCGCGGGGACGGAAGTTGAAGCACTAGGGAAGCCCCGGGACGGGCTTCTGACGGACCACGGCAGGCGAGTACCGTGACGTTCGTTAGGAAGTTAACTAACGAAGTACAGTGCGTCAAGAGGCATCGCGCAGCGGACAACGGGACGTAACGTCCGGGCCCGCGTGACGCCAGGACATCCCATCGCCGCGGCCCATGGAGATCCTCCGGGCGTGCGGCCTGTGAACTGGGGGAAGTGTGGAACACGTCGTGGCGCGGGCGTCTCGGCTGACCGAGAGCGCGAGCGCGGTGTTCGAGGTGCTGGCCGCAGCCGGCAGCGCGACCCGCCCGCAGCTCGCGAGCCTGGCCGGCCTGTCCAAGCCGACGGTGTCCTCCGCCGTCGTGGAACTGGAGAACGTCGGGCTCGCCGCCCACTCCGGCACCGCCTCCGGCGGCACCGGCCGCAACGCCGCCGTATACAGGCTCGGCCCGGCCGCCGGTGCCGTACTCGCCGTCGACCTCGGCCCCGCCCTCACCCGGGTGCGCGGCTGTGCCCTCGACGGCACCCTGCTGGCCGAGGCCACCGAGTCCCGTGAGGACGCGGCCGACGCGGTGCGCGAGGCCCTCGACGCGCTGCCCGCGGGCACTCCGCTGCGCACGGTCGTCGTCGCCGTCGGTGACGTCGCCGCGCGGAACCGGGCGGGCGCCGGCATGCGCCCCGCGACCGCCAAGGCGGGTCCGGTGTTCGACGCCATGACGGTCGCCCTGCCGCCCGGTGTGCCCGTCCACCTGGAGAACAACGTCAACTGCGCGGCCCTCGCCGAACTGCACGAGGGGGCCGCGCGGGGCCGCGACACCTTCGGCTATCTGCGGATCGGCGTCGGTATCGGTCTCGGCATCGTCGTCGGCGGCCATGTGCTGCGCGGCGCGAACGGCGCGGCCGGTGAGCTGGCCCGGCTGCCCTACCCCTGGGACGAGGCCGTGGAGCCCCGCAGGGAGGCCCTGGAGGAGTACGTGGGCGCCCGCTCGCTGCTGCGCCGGGCCGCCGCGGCCTGGCGGGACACCGACGGGCCCTGCCCCGGCACCGCCGACCAGCTGTTCGCCCTGGCCGCGCAGGGGCAGCGCACGGCGTCCGCCCTGATCGGCCGACACGCCGCCGACGTGGGCAGACTCGCCGCGGCCGTGGCGGCCGTACTGGACCCGGGACTGATCGTCCTGGGCGGCAGCACCGGCACGGACCCGCAGCTGCTGCCCGGGGTGCGCACCGAGCTGGGGCGACTGAGCTGGCCCACCGAGGTGGTGAGCAGCACGGTGGGCGATCTCGGCACCGTGGTGGGCGCCGCGCGGCTCGCGGTCGCCAGAGGAGTCCAAACCGTGACCGATGCCGCGGGGGTGAAGGATTGACGGCTTCGGACTCGGTCTGCCAATGTCCGGACAAGCGCTTTCTAAGTCGGCCGGGACGTCGACTCGGAGTGAGCCTCCCGCCCGTACGAGAAGTACGGCAACCGCACCAGGGTGTGCTTGTGCGGCAGCGGCCGAGAGGGCCGGGGATGCCACCCATCGGAATGGCGAGGCCGGGCGAGGCCGAACCCCCCGAAAGCGAACCTTTCTGCAGAATGCACCTGTGCCGCCTCGGATGGCGCCGTGCTTCCTCCGCTACGAAGAAAAGGGATCGAAGATGACCAGAGTGAGTGTGCGGAGCTCCCGCCGACTCGTCCACGGCGGCGTGCGCCGCATGGTTCCTCTCGCTGCCGCGGCCACGGCAGGAGCCCTGCTCCTCACCGCGTGCGGGTCGGGCTCCAGCTCCGGCGGCACCTCCAAGTCGCTGACCTTCTGGATCTCCACGGTCCCGGGTCAGGACGCGGGCTGGAAGAAGCTGGTGGCGCAGTACAAGAAGGAAGAGGGCGTCAGCGTCAAGCTCGTCAACATCCCCTACGACGGGTACCCGACGAAGCTGCACAACGCCGCGCAGGCGAACTCCCTGCCGGATGTCGCCGACGTGCCGGCCCTCGACCCGATCTGGTCGAGCAAGCTGATCGACCTCAGCTCCATCAGCGGCAACAAGGCCAACAACATCAACTCCAACTTCCTCGCCAAGGACTCGTCCGGCAAGGTGCTGGCCATCCCCTCGGACGTCACCGCGTCCGGCCTGTTCATCAACAAGTCGCTGTTCGAGAAGGCCGGCGTCGCCGTGCCGAGCTCGCCCTCGAACACCTGGACCTGGACCGAGTTCATCGCCGCGGCCAACAAGGTCCGCGAGAAGACCGGCGCCAAGTACTCCCTGACCTTCGACCAGTCGCCGTCCCGGCTCCGCGCCATGGTGTACGAGATGGGCGGCAAGTACGTCCACGCGGACTCCTCCGGCAAGTTCTCGGTGGACGACGCGACCAAGAAGGCCGTGAAGTACTTCGTCGGACTGAACGACGACAAGACCATGCCGAAGTCGGTGTGGACGAGCGGCGCCGACCCGTCGGCCATGTTCCAGAGCGGTGACGTCGTCGCCTACTGGTCCGGTGTCTGGCAGGTCGCCTCCTTCGCGGACAGCATCAAGAAGTTCGAGTGGGCGAGCGTCCCGACCCCGGCCCAGCCGGTGCAGGCCAGTGACGTCAACAGCGGCGGCATGATGGTGGGCTTCAACAACAACAGCGCGGCCTCCGCCGCGGCCAAGAAGTTCCTGTCGTGGGTGTACGAGCCCAAGCAGTACACCGAGCTGGTCGAGACCTCCGGCTTCCTCCCGGTCGAGAGCGGCCTGAGCCCGAAGTACCCCTTCAAGTCGGCGGCGGCGCAGGCGGCGTTCAAGCTGTACAACGAGGAGATCCCGCTGTACGCGCCGATCTCGGGCTACTTCAACAACGCTCAGACGAACTGGGTGCTGAAGGGCAAGAGCCTCGCCACCGACCCGACCAAGACGGAGCTCGGCAAGGCGATCAACGGCCAGCAGTCGGTCGACAAGGCCCTCCAGAACATCGTGGACGGCTACAACACGGCGGTCGGCGGCTGATCGTAGGGCCAAGGGCCCGGGCGGCGGGATCGCACACCGCCGCCCGGCCCTGGCCGCCCACGTGATGCCGGGCCCACCGCGTGGGCCCACAGCAATCAATCCACCAGCACGGAAGTCAGGAAGATGACAAAAAGCGCCGCGGACGTGTCCGTGAGGCCGCCCAGGAAACGACGCAGCACCTACACCCTCGCGCCGCTGGTCCTCATCGCGGCCAATGTCGTGCTCTTCGCGCTGTTCTTCGTGTGGCCGGCGGTGATCGGGCTCGTCTACTCCTTCACGAACTACACCGGTGTGGGGGCGTTCCAGTTCATCGGACTGGACAACTACCACAACCTGTTCGGGGACTCCGCCTTCTACGACGCGCTGACGCGGACGCTGCTGTACGCCGTGCTCTTCGTCCCGCTGAACTTCGCGCTCTCGCTGCTCGCCGCCAACCTGGTGGTGAGCAAGCACGCCAGAGGCGCGTCCGTCGCCCGGGTCATCTTCTTCATCCCGTGGCTGTTGTCGCCCATCGTCGTGGGTGTCCTGTGGCGCTGGCTGTTCGGCGAGAACTTCGGACTGGTCAACTACGTCATCGAGAAGTTCGGCGGCTCGGCCGTCCCGTGGCAGTCGAACGCGGACCTCTCGCTGATCGTGGTGGTGTTCGCGGCGTCCTGGGCCTGGACGGGCTTCTCGATGCTGCTGTTCATCGCGGCGATCAAGAACGTGCCGGTGTCGTACTACGAGGCGGCCTCGCTCGACGGCGCCGGTCCCTGGCGCCAGTTCTTCAGCATCACACTGCCGAGCATCGCGCCCACCTCGTTCATCGTGATCCTGCTCAACACGATCAACGCGATGAAGGAGTACCCGGTGTTCGTCTCCCTCAACAACGGCGGACCCGGGACCTCGAACAACCTGCTGGTCCAGTACATCTACCAGACCGGCTTCCAGCGGGGCCAGATCGGCTACGCGAGCGCCGCGTCGTTCGTGCTCATGCTCATCCTGATGGCCGTCGCGATCATCCAGCTGATCGTCAACCGGCGGGTGGAGAACCGATGACAACCACAGACATGCCGCGCAAGGTCGACGCCGCTTCCGGACGAGCCGTTTCCAAGAAGCGACCCCGCGGCGCGAGCAGTGGTGGTCTCCGACGGGCCGTACCCGCGACGACACTGCTGTGGATCCTGGCGTGCCTCTACGGCCTGCCGGTGCTGTGGTTCATCCTCAGCTCCCTCAAGCCGGCCAGCGACCTGTTCTCGTATCCGCTGACCTTCATTCCGCACAACCCCACCTTCTCGGGTTACTCCGCGGCGTGGCGCAGCGCCAACTTCTCGCAGTACTTCATCAACACGACCATCGTGTGCGTCATCACGACGATCCTCACGGTGGGCGTCAGCTGCTGCACCGGCTACGCGCTGGCCAAGTACGACAACAGGTGGCTGAAGGCGTTCTTCATCTGCATCCTGGCCACCACGATGCTGCCCGGCGAGGTCATGCTCGCCCCCGAGTTCCTGGTGGTCCGCAACCTCGGCCTGTACAACTCGTTCGCCGGCATCATCCTCCCGGCCGTGCTCACCGCGACCGGCTGCTTCATGTTCCGCCAGTTCTTCATCACGGTCCCCGACGAACTCGTGGAGGCCGCCCGCATCGACGGCGCCCGCGAACTGTCGATCTTCCTGCGGATCATGGTGCCGCTCTCCCGGCCCATCATGCTGACCCTGGCCATCCTGTCCTTCCAGTGGCGGTGGAACGACTACATCTGGCCGCTGCTGATGCTCAACGACCCGAACAAGTTCACCGTGCAGATCGGCATCCAGAGCATCGTCGGCGCGCAGAACATCAACTGGTCGGTCCTGCTGGGCGCTTCGGTCATCTCGATGATCCCGCTGATCGTGATCTTCCTGGTCTTCCAGCGCTATGTCATGGGCGCCGACATCAACGCCGGACTGAAGGACTGACCTTGTCCACCCCGCTCGACCACGAGTTCGTCCGCGCGGTGGCCAGCGCCGCCGACCGGTCGGCCGCCCCGCTGGCGGCCGACCCCGACGGGCAGCTCGCCGGTGTCACCCACCGAGCCCTGGCCCGCCGGGTGAAGACTCTGGTCGCGGCCTGCCGTTCCACGGACTCGGCCCTGCACGGCAGCGGGCATGCCGTGGCCGCCGCACTGGCCCACCTCGGCGCCCTCCGGGCCGCGCAGACCGCCACCGGCCTCTTCGCGGGCGGCGACAACGTGCAGTCGCCGCCGGACTCCGCGTTCACGGTCAACGACGTGTGCGACGCGCACGTCCTCGCCGCGGGCGCGGGTCCGGAACTGCGCCACGTCACGGCCGCACTCGCCGAGATCGCCGGCGCGGCGTCCGAAAGCCTTGTGTCGGGCGGGGTGCACACCCCCAACCACCGCTGGGAACTGTGCGCGGCACTGGCCCGGCTGCACCGCTCCTTCCCGGACGACCGGCTGCTGGACCGCGTCGAGCAGTGGCTCGCCGAGGGCGTCGACATCGACGCGGAGGGCCTGTACTCCGAGCGCAGCGCCGTCTACGCCTCCCACGTCTCCAACCCGTCGCTGCTGCTCCTTGCCGACGTCCTCGACCGTCCCGACCTGCGGGACGCCGTCGAGCGCAACCTCACCGCGACCCTGGACCTCATCAGACCCGACGGCACGGTGGAGACCGTCCACTCGCGGCGCCAGGACCAGCGCGGGCACTTCCCGCTGGCCCCCTACCTCGCGCACTACCGACTGCTCGCGATCCGCACCGGCCGGGGCGACCTCAGCCGCGCCGCGCACTGGGCGGCGGCCGGCGGCATCGACGACCCCGACCTGCTCGCCGCGACCCTCCTCACCCCCGAGCTGTGCCGCGAACTGCCGACACCGGAGCCGGAACTCCTGCTCCACCACCGGTACTTGACCACGGCACGCCTCGCCTCCCGGGTCTCCACCACCGCGCACAGCGTCCTGTACGGCGGCTCGGACGTGCCCGAGCAGCGCCGCATCCGCTCGGGCCTCGCCTGCAACCCCACCTTCCTACGGCTGTTCGCCGGCGACGCGATCCTCGACGCGGTCCGCCTCTCCCGGGGCTTCTTCGACCTGGGCCCGTTCCGCGCCGCCGACATGGAGCAGCTCGCCGACAACAGGTACCGGCTCACCGAAACCCTGACGGCCGCCTACTATCAGCCGCTCCCACCGGACCGGCAACGGGCCGACGGCGCCTATCAGTTGGCGGACGAGGGACGTTTCTCGGCGGCGCTGGCCTTCGCGGACCGCCCCCGTGACGAGGTCTCCCACACGACCCGCGTCGAAGCGGACCTGCGGGAGGACGGCGTCGACCTGCGGATCGACATCAGCGGCCCACGCGTGCCCTGGTCCCTCGAACTGACCTTCCGCGCAGCGGGAGTCGTGGCGGGCGCCGCACCGATCGGCGACGGCCGCTGGTGCCTGACGACCGGGCCGCTGACCTACCGGGTCGGCGACGACGAGATCCGGGTCGAGGTCGACGTCGAGGCGGGCGAACCCCTCGCCGGACCGGACCGCGGCGAGGTACTACGGTACGACCCGGGCCAGGACTCCACGGTGGTGGGCGGCACCGACGCGACGACAGGGAACCGCGTCTACATAGGTGGAAACGGTCCTCAAACACTGAGTGTTGCCCTGCGCACCAGCCGCCCCGCACCCGCATCCTGACCCCGACAACCCACGCCACGGCCACCTCCGGTACGAAGGGCTGATCCACCCGTGCACCTCCTCCACCAGCGCGGCCCGCTGCACAACCTCCCCGACACCCCGGAGGCCTACGACGCGGTCCTCGCCGACGTCGTCGAGCAGGCCCTGCGGCGCATCACCCCGGAGGGCAACCTCGAACACCCCGACTGCTACGACGACATCGGGGACACCTCGCTCGGGATCACGTCCCTGCTGGCCTTCGCCTGGCAGCGCGGCAAGGACCCGCGGCTGCCCGAGGCGGTTCGGCGCAGCCTCGCCTTCCACCTCCGCGAGCGCGTCTACACCGAGGACAACCCCGGCTATCCGAACCTGAGGGTGCGCAACTCCGGCCTCCCGTACGCCCGTTACGTACTGGAGGCGGGCGCGCACCCCATTGGCGACTGGCCGAGCACGGTGTGGGCGCTGCTCCAGGCGGTCAACATCCTCGACGCGACGGACGGACTCGTCGACGACGAACAGCGCACCGCTGTCGTCGAGTTGGCGCACGGCTACTGGCGCTGGCTCACCGAGGCGACCTTCTTCAACCCGCAGGAGGCCGGCAACCAGGCGATCGGCTGTGTGGTCGGCGGTCTGATGCTGGCCAGTCATCTCCCTTCAGGAGAAGGCGAGTCGGTGCGCGAACGCGCGCTCGCCGTGTACGCGGACGAGATCCGCGCCCACCGCGTGAGCGACCGCGGCGCCCTCCTCCCGCCCGAGCACGGTGGCGCGTACGACAACAACTACGGCCCGATCTCCCTCTCCTTCCTTGCCAAGGCCCACATCGTCAGCGGCGAGGACGTCTTCGCCGAGGATGGGGAGGCGCTGGCCCGCTACATCGACGCCCGCCTCACGGGCGGCGGCTTCGACAACGGCGGTCCGCGCTACAGTGAGCAGCACTCCGCCTTCGAATCGGTCCTCGGCCTGCGCTACTTCGGCGCCCGTATCGGCTCGGACATCGGCCGCTACCGTGGCGACAGCCGCTGGGCCCGGCACGCGGTCAAGCCCGACGGGGGAGTGGACGGCCACTTCGCGTGGATGCTGGTCTGGCAGATCCAGGACACCACGCCCTGGCACCGCACCCCGTCCACGGAGCCGGTCCGCCACCAACTCCGCGCCGGCACGGTCTCGGTGGCCTTCGACCGCAAGATGACCCCGTCGGTGGTCGAGGCCGACGGCACGTACTACCTGCCCGCGGCCGTCAACCGGCAGCATGGCTTCGGCCCGGTGGTCGACGGCTTCCTGTTCTGCCGCCCGATGGGCGAGGTACGCGTCCGCGACCTCCGCGCCGACGGCCTCACCGCCAAGCTGGTCATCAAGCCGGTGGTCGGCCGCGACCACGTCCTGCGGCACATCCGTTCCCTGTACGTCACCGACGGCACGAGCCTGTGGACGTCGGTCGCCGTCGAACGGCTCGACGGAGCACCGTACTTGCTCGCCGGGCTGCCCTACGCGGCGGACGACGGCGACCGGGTGCGCAGGACGGCGGAGGGCGACGTCACTTCAGTGGGCGCCCTGCGCCTCACCCACCCGACCGGCGAAGGTGCCGACCACTTCGACGCCCGCTCCGAACTCTCCCAGCAGGAGGCGGCGTTCGCCCTCGCGGCCGACCCGCGCGGCTACGGCAACCCCGACGAGGGCTGGAGCCACCTGGTCACCTCCACGGCCCTGGAAGCCGACTCGGCACCGGGCGCGCCGGAGGACCTGAACGTGTTCGTCGTCCGCTACGGCCCCGGAACCGGGCCGCTCACCGCCGAGTTCGCGAGCGGCGAGAACGGTGAACTGACCGTCCGCACCGAGGCGTTCACCGCGGTGATCGGCGATGCGGCGGGCGACGCCCACGGAGAGCCGGAACTGACGCTCCACGCGTGAGCCCTCAGCTGCGGGGCACGCCGTACGGCGAGGGCAGAGCGGCCGGGGGGATCACCAGATCCGCCCGGCCGCGCGTCGTGGCGACGAGGTCGGCGTTGCGCTGGTCGGTGCCCAACACCCAAGCGACGGCGGTCTCGTGGTCTTTGCCGAACTCCTCGTGCCGGGCGACGAGTCGGCGGACGCGTTCGTCCTCGTCGGCCTCGCAGAACCAGACCTCGTCCAGACACGGCCCTACCCGCGCCCACGAACCCGCGTCCAGCAGCAGGTAGTTGCCCTCCGTCACCACGAGCCGGGCCGTGGGAAGCACGGGGATCGCACCGGCGATCGGCTGCTCCAACACCCGCTCGAAACCAGGCGCGTAGACGATCTCGTCGGTCTCCTCCCGCACCCTCCGCAGCAGCGCGGCGTACCCGGCCGCGTCGAAGGTGTCGGGCGCGCCCTTGCGGTCACGGCGGCCGAGCCGGTCCAGTTCGACGTCGGCGAGGTGGAAGCCGTCCATGGGGACGTGCGCGACCCATGGCTCGTCGGTGCCGTTGAGCTCCCGTACCAGCTGCTCGGCGAGGGTCGTCTTGCCCGCGCCCGGGCTGCCGGCGATGCCGAGGACGGCACGTCGGCCGGGGCGGGCGAGCGCGGTGGCGCGGGTGAGGAGGTCGTCGAAGGTCAGCGGCACAGGGAGAGTGTGCCATCCGTCCCGGTCGCCCGTCCGGGGCGATGGACGCGCCGAAGATCGGGGATTCGGTCGGCAGAGAGACCATGGAGTGGGGGACAGGAACAGGAGCCGCCCATGTCCGACGACGCGACACAGATCCGAGCCCTCATCACCGACTGGGCCGCGGCCGTCCACCGCGGCGACCTCGACGGCGTACTGGCGGACCACACGGACGACCTCGTCATGTACGACGTCCCGCCGCCCCACGCCGGAATCCACGGCCTCGCCGCCTACAGCGCCAGCTGGCCGCCGTTCTTCGAGTGGCAGGCACAGGGCGCCCGCTTCGACATCGACACCCTCGACATCACGGCCGGTACGGACGTCGCCTACGCCCACGCCCTGCTCCGCTGCGGTACCCCGGAGGAACTCGCCGCGGACCCCACCCTGCGCCTGCGGCTCACCTTCGGCCTGCGCAAGGAGCACGGCCGCTGGCGGGTCGCGCACGAGCACCACTCGTTCCCGCACGATTGATGGGGACGGGCCCTTCAGGCGGCCTTGTCGATCAGTTCGTCGGCGACCCAGCGGGCGACACCGGCGGGGTAGGGCGCCGACAGTCCGAGGACGATGTGGTGGAAACCCGCGTCGATCGCCTCGCGGATCGCCTCTCTGGTGGCCTCCGGTTTGTCGTACGACACGGAGAGGTGGATCGAGCGCGTGACGGAGGCGGGGTCGCGGCCGATCTCGGCGCAGTAGCGGTCGAGGAGCGCGCTGCGGGCGACGGCGTCCGCGATGTCGCCGCCGGGGATGTTCCACAGGTCGGCGTGCTCGGCGACCACGCGGAGGGTCGCGGCCGAGCGTCCGCCGATGAGGATCGGGGGGTGGGGGCGCTGGACGGGCTTGGGGTTGCCGAACGCTCCGGTGAGGTGGTGGTGGGTGCCGTGGAAGTCGAAGGGCCGCTCCTCGGTCCACAACCGCCGGATCACCGTGCAGGCCTCGGCGAGGCTCGCCACCGCGTGCGCGGAGTCGTGGAAGGGGAGACCGTGGGCCGCGTACTCGCGCCGGGCCAGCGGATGGTCCGGGCGGGAGCCCACACCGATGCCGAAGTCGAGCCGGCCGCCGGAGACGATGTCGACGGTCGTGGCGATCTTGGCCAGCAGCGCGGGCGGCCGGAAACGGTTGCTCGTCACCATCACACCGAGCCGCAGCCAGCGGGTCTGCGCGGCGAGCGCAGAGAGCAGGGTCCAGCCCTCGTAGGCGGGGCCGTCCGGGTCGCCGCCGATCGGCATGAGGTGGTCGAACAGCCAGGCGTGCTCGATCTCCGGGACGGTGTCGGCTTCCTGCCAGACGCGGACGATGTCGTGGTAGTCGACCTGCATGGGGGCGGTCATGATTCCGAAGCTGGTTCGGGGTTTTTTGGGCAAGGCGCCTTCCGTCCTTCGGCAGCACGTGGTGGCAGGCATGGCTTGGTCGTCCGGCTTGTGCTCTGGCATGATGAGCAAGCGGAACGCTGTTCCGGAAAACGATACGGAACCTTGTTCCGTTTGGCAAGCTCGAGTAGTGGAGGAACTGCGCGGTGAGCGACAACGAGGCGGGCGTGGGTGGCGCGGCCCGGTCCAGGCGGGCGGACGCCCGGCGCAACAAGGAGACGCTGCTCGACGCGGCGGCCAAGGTCTTCGTCGCGTCCGGCGTGGACGCGCCGGTGCGCGACATCGCGCGTGAGGCCGGCGTCGGACTCGGCACGATCTACCGTCACTTCCCGAACCGCGCGGATCTCGTCATCGCCGTCTACCGGCACCAGGTCGAGGCCTGCGCCGAGGCCGGTCCCGCGCTGCTGGCCGGCGGCGCCACCCCGTACGCGGCTCTGCGGGAGTGGATCAATCTCTTCGTCGACTTTCTCGTCACCAAACACGGACTCGCTTCGGTGCTGCGGTCCGACAGCGCCGGTTTCGAGTCGCTGCACTCCTACTTCCTCGACCGCCTCCTGCCCGTGTGCGCCGAACTGTTCGACGCGGCAGCCGCGGCCGGCGAGGTCCGGTCCGACCTGACCGCCTACGAACTCATGCGTGGCGTCGGCAACTTGTGCGTCGGCGCGGAGGGCGACGACCGCTACGACGCGCTCCGGCTGGTCGACGTCCTCGTCTCGGGCCTGCGCCTGCCGGTCTGACGTCGGGCTGGTTCATACGCGCGTGGCCGGTACGTCACCTCTTGCTCACCCGGCGCTGAGACGTTCGCTCTGTCGGAAAAGTTGGCTGTACAACTTGGTGAGAGAGTGATGGCGATGTCACAGCCCGTAGAAGATCTGCCGCTCGCGTGGCTGCGGGACAACTGCCCCTGCCTGCGATGCCGCGACCCGCGCAACGGTCAGAAGCTGTTCCAGATCACCGAGCTGCCCGCCGACCTCGCGCTGGACGCCGTACGCCGGACCGAGGACGGCGTCGAGGTCGACTGGGCGCCCGACGGCCACCGGTCCACGTACTCCGCGCGCTGGCTGACCGCCAACGCGCCCGGCGCAGGGGGCGGCCCCGGCGACCGGCGTGCCGAGAACGGCAAGACGCTGTGGACCACCGCCGAGCTGAACGACCGTCTTCCCGAGGCGAGTTGGGCGGAGTATCTGAGCGACCCGGTGGTCAGGGCGCGGATGCTGGAGTCGGTCCTCGGGCTCGGCTTCGCCCTGCTGCGCGAGGTGCCGTGCCGTGAGGGCCAGGTGCTGGAGGTGGCCCAGACCTTCGGCTACGTCCGCGAGACCAACTACGGTCGGCTCTTCGACGTACGGGTCGAGCCGGACCCGAACAACCTCGCCTTCACCGGCGCCCGGATCACCCCGCACACCGACAACCCCTACCGCGACCCCGTACCCACCCTCCAACTGCTGCACTGCCTGACCAACGCGGCGGCGGGTGGTGACTCCGGTCTGGTGGACGGCTTCAAGGCCGCCGCACTGCTGCGTGCCGAGGACCCGGAGGCGTTCGCGGTGCTGACCCGCACCCCCGTGCCGTTCCGCTTCGGCGACGCGCACACCGAACTGGCTGCTGACCGCCCGCTGATCGACGTGGACGGCCTGGGCCGGATCCGCGAGGTGCGCTTCAACAACCGCTCCATCGGCACCCTGTTGCTCCCCGCAGACGAACTGGAGGTCTTCTACCGGGCCTACCGCACCTTCGCCGAGATCACCCTGCGCCCCGAACTCCAGCTGGAATTCAGGCTGTTGCCCGGCGACTGCCTCATCTTCGACAACGTACGGCTGCTGCACGCACGCACCGCCTTCGAGGAGAGCGGCGCCCGACACCTCCAGGGCACCTACGCGGACCTCGACGCGCTGGCCGGCACGTTGGCGGTGCTGCGCCGCCAAGAGGCCGTAGCAGCAGGGGAGTTCATCGACGAACTGGCTCAACTCTTCGAGGGGGAGGGGGCGAGCGCGTACCTGGGCGAGCGGGTGACGATGGCACAGCACATGCTCCAGGCGGCGGCCCGTGCCGAGGAGGCGGGCGCGTCCGATGCCCTGATTGCCGCCGCGCTGTTGCACGACCTCGGCCACTTCCACGGACCGGTCAGCGGTGCGGAGTTGATGGAGGAGGGCATCGACAACCGGCACAGCCACACCGGGGCGGACCGGCTGGCCGAGTGGTTCGGCCCCGAGGTCACCGAGCCGATCCGGCTGCACGTGGCGGCGAAGCGGTATCTGTGCGCGGTCGAACCGGACTACTTCGACCGCCTCTCCCCGGCCTCGGTGCACACCCTGGAGGTCCAGGGCGGCCCGATGTCACCGGCCGAGAGCGCCGAGTACGAGGCGGATCCCCACGCGGCCGACGGCGTCGCCGTACGCCGCTGGGACGACGAGGCCAAGGACCCCGAGGCAACGACTCCGGACTTCGCGCACTTCCGGCCGCTGCTCATGGGCCTGGTGCGAACCGGCCAGTGATGTGGGGGAGTTGCCCGGCAGCTGATCGTCGGCCTTAGGGTTGCCTTCCGCGTCGAGAGGCTGGGGGACCGGTGGGGTGGGGACGGCTATGGCGTGTGTCGACCTGTGCGGGGCTGGCAGGAATACTCGCGGCGACGGGATGCACGAGCCGTGTGCAGGATTCGACGGACGACGACATGGCGCCCGCGGCGAGGACGTATCTGTCTCAGGCCCTGGACATCATGGAGCAGCACTCGCTCCTTCGACGCAAGGTCGACTGGACGGACCTGCGCGACACGGCGTTCGCGCAGGCGCACGGTGCGCGGAAGCCGGCGGATACCTACGGGGCGATCAGTTGGGCCCTGCGGAGTCTGGGCGACGCGCACAGCAGCTTCATGGAGCCCGAGCAGGCCAAGGAGAGCCTGGAATCCCCCGCGGTTGATCTCCATGAACTGGAGGGCCGTTCGCTGAAGAACGGCATCGGCTACCTGTCCTTTCCCGGGGCGCGGGGATCGCAGGAGGCGTACGACCAGTACGTACAGCGGGGTCGAGCGGCTGTGGCGAAGGCGGACGAGAACGGCGCCTGCGGCTGGGTGGTCGATCTGCGCAACGAAACGGGCGGCGGCATGTGGCCGGTGCTGGCCGTCGTCGGCCCCATCCTGGGAGACGGCAAGGTCGGCATGTTCGTGGATGCCGACGGCAAGAAGTACACCTGGTCGATCAAGAACGGTGCCCCCTACTTGGACGGAAGATCGAAGGGTTGGGACGACGCCCGGCCCGTCGCGAGGAACAGCCCGCCGGTCGCCGTCCTGACCAGTCAAGGAACGGCCAGCGCGGGTGAGGCGGTCGTGGTGGCCTTCCGCGGGCGTCCGCGTACTCGCTCCTTCGGCACACCGACCGACGGCGTCCCCACGGGCAACAACGCGTACCGCCTGTCCGACGCCGCCCTGATAAACCTCACGGAAGCCAAGGACGCGGACCGCACAGGCCGTACCTACGACGCGGCGATCCCACCGGACGAGGAGATCGCCAGGAACCCGCTGGCACGGGACCGCGACGACGTCCTGCGAGCAGCACAGGACTGGCTCCTCAAGCAGTCCGCCTGCGCACGACCGTGATCCGCTCCGGAGTTCGCCATGTCGCCGGGCCGTCGCTCACGCCTCGTCCGCCGAGCGCCGGGCCAGTGAGCCGGACGTGGCCGAGCTGTGGACGGTGAAGGCCACCGTCTCCGGCAGATAGCGGTCCTCGGACCATTCGATCGGGGTGCCCGCCGGGTCGGTGCTGCGGCGCCGTTCGCGCAGCAGCGGATCGCCGGGCCGACAGCAGAGCAGTCGGGCGTCCTCGGCGTCGGCCGGGCACAGGTCGATGGTGTGCTGCGCGTCCGCGAACAGCACCCCCGAATCCTCCAGGACCACGGTGTGCGACACGGTGTCCGGGGGCAGCCCGGTGATCAACTCGCCCACGGCGCACGGGTAGACGGTACGTTCCACCATCACCGGTCGCCCCGAGAGCGTCCGCAGCCGCCGTACCGCGTGGATCTCGGCTCCGGCCGGCAGCCGTAGTCGTTCGCGCTCGGCGGCGTCGGCGGGGCGGGTCTCCGCGGCGATGATCCGGCCGCCCGGTTCCTCGCCCGTGGAGCGCGCCCAGCGGGTGAAGCTGAGGAGTTCGCCGAAGCTCTGCGGCCTCGGCGTCCCGATCACGACGCGTCGGGTGCCGCGCCGCGAGGCGATCAGTCCCTCGGTGCGCAGCAGGGCCATCGCCTGGCGGACGGTGCCCCGGGAGACGCCGTACCGTTCGGCGAGTTCGCCCTCGGCGGGCAGCCGGCCGCCGGAGCCGTAGCGGCCCTCGCCGATCTCCCGGCCCAGGTCGGCGGCCACCTGCCGGTACAACGCGAGAGGCTTCCCCGTCACCGTGCGCGTCTCCGTCCTGAGCGCCTGCGCCCCGATGCCGTCAGTCGTTGTCGGCGTTCTTCTTGTTCTTGATCCGCTCGGCTTCCTTGCGGACCTCGGCCTGCGTGGCGCGCTCCTTCTCCAGCCACTCGGGGCCGTCCTTCTTCAGGGCCTCGATCTGCTCGGTGGTGAGCGGCTCGGTGACCCCGCCGCGGGCGAGACCGGCGATGGAGACACCGAGCTTGGCCGCGACGACCGGGCGCGGGTGCGGACCGTTGGCGCGCAGCTCGCGCAGCCACTGGGGCGGGTTCGCCTGCAACTCGTTGAGCTCGGCGCGGGAGACGTCACCCTCCTGGAACTCGGCGGGTGTGGCCTCTAGGTACACACCCAGCTTCTTCGCCGCCGTGGCGGGCTTCATCGTCTGGGTGGTCTGCTGCGACTTCATACCGTCAAGAGTATCGACCGTGTAAGAGGCCTCCGACCACGGCGGGTAACCTTGCGGGGTGACAGGCTCGGAAGCATCTCCCACGTTCCGGCTCGCGTACGTCCCCGGGGTGACGCCCGCCAAGTGGGTGCGGATCTGGAACGAGCGCCGGCCCGACGTCCCCCTGACCCTCGTACCCGTCCCGGCCGCCGAGGCGTCCGACGTACTGCGGCGCGGCGAGGCCGACGCCGGACTCGTACGTCTGCCGGTCGACCGTACGGTCCTCAGCGCAATCCCCCTCTACACCGAGGCGACCGTGGTCGTGGCCCCCAAGGACCACGTCGTGACGGCGGCCGAAGAGGTGTCCCTCGACGAACTCGCCGACGAGGTCGTCCTGCACCCCCTCGACGACGTCCTCGGCTGGGAACAGCCGCCGGGCGAGCCCGCGTTCGAGCGTCCCGCGACCACCGAGGACGCCGTGGAACATGTCGCGTCGGGCATCGGCATCCTCTACGTCCCCCAGTCCCTGGCCCGGCTGCACCACCGCAAGGACCTCACCTACCGGACCGTCCTGGACGCCCCCCAGTCGGACGTCGCCCTGTCCTGGCCCGAGGACGCGACGACCGACCTCGTCGAGGACTTCATCGGCATCGTCCGGGGCCGTACGGTCAACAGCACCCGCGGCCGCACCCCGCCACCGGCCCAGCCGAAGACGAAGACGAAGCGCACCGAAGCGGCCCCGGCGCGCCGCAAGCCCACAGCCGGAAAAGCGACGGGAAAGACGACGGGCAAGGCGACCGGCAGGACCGGCACGACGGGCAAGAACCCGCGCGGCTCCTCCGGCGGCGCCAAGGGAACCAAGCGCGGCAAGCCCCGGGGCCGCTGACGGCAACTGCCCCTGGCCGCCTAGACGATCACGCCCGCCAGCATCCGGAACAGATCGTCCGTCGCGTCCGCGGCGCCGAGCGCGGGCAGCGCGCCCAGGGCCAGGACCGCCACGGCGAGCGGCCACAGGCGAGGCGGCGGGGAGGTCTGGAGCGCCGCGATCCGCCGCGTGACCGCACGGTCGGTGAAGCCCAACGCACAGGCGGGGCGCGGGTGTTCGGCGCTCAGGGCGGCGCGGGCCAGGGCGCGGGCGGTGGTGGTACGGTCGCCGACCGCGTCCGCCGCCCGCTCGTCCGCCCACCGCTCCACCAGGAACGCGACCGTGCCCCGCACGGGCCGCAGCAGCGGGTTGGCCGCCGCGGCGAGCGTCGTCGCGGTCACCAACAGGGCGTGCCGGTGGGCGAGATGGGCGCGCTCATGGGCGAGCAGCACCCGGCGTTCCGCCGGCTCGAGGGCGCTCAGCATGCCGGCGGTGACGAGGATCCGGCCGGGTGTGCCGGGGATGGCGAAGGCCTGCGCCTCGGGGGAGGCGGCGACGATCAGTTCGGTGTCCGCCGGGTGTCCCTCGCACAGCCGCCGCAGGGCCCGCCGTGTACGGCGGTCGGCGTTCACCGCGGTCTGGACGGACACGAGGAGCACGGCGAGGGCGACAGCGGCAGCGATCCCGATCACCTCGGGCACCGGTTCCGCCAGCCGGTACCCGTCCTGCCGGGCCTCGGCGACGACCGGCGGCGCGTCCCCGACGAGGGTCGCCGCCAGCAGGAACAGCGACCAGCAGGTGGCCGCCGCGGTCACCACGGCGGCGGCCGTCAGCACGCGTGCGGCCAGCGCCGGAGCCACCCGGCTGCCGATCGCCGGGCTGATCACGGCGAGCAGCACCGACAGCGGCAACGGCGTGTAGACGTCGAACCTCATCCCGCGCCCCCGGCCAGCAGGTCGCGCAGCGCCTTCTCCTCCTCCGGCCGCAGACCGCTCACGAACTGCTGGAGCGCGGCGATCGGATCCGGGCCCCGGTCCAGCGCCTCGTGCATCGCCTCGGCGGTCAACTCGGCCGCGTTCTTCGCCGGCCGGTACGCACCGCGCCGCCCGTCCGCGTCCCGCAGCACGAGCCCTTTGTCGTAGAGCCGCTTGAGGATCGTGTGCACGGTGTTGTAGGCGAGCGGGCCGTCGATCTCCGCCTGCACCTCCGCCGGGGTCAGCGGCCGGTCGGTCGCCCAGAGCGCGGCGAGAACCTCGCTCTCCAGCTCACCGGCGCTACGCCGTTCCGCCCGGGCCCGCGGGTCTGTGCCAGCCATGGGGGTCACCTTACAGCGTGTAGGGTGCAAGATGTCCACTGTTGGCGCTCTGACCTGGCTCTTTTTCCTGGCTGGGGTCGATCAGTGCGTCTGGCAGCTTCCTGCTTCTACCTGGGGGTTCCCGGGAGTTACTCGCGTCGCGCAGAGTGCTGTAGCGCGCGTTGGAGCGGCCCTACTGCTCTACGTCGTCCGGCTGGTCGGGGTCGACTGCGGCGGTCATCGCGGTGCGGCGGTGGTGCCGGTGAGGTGGCTCGCCCCGGAAAAGCATGTCTGAGTGCCGGGCCTGGAGACGCCTTCGCGGTTCCGTGAACATTACGTCCTGGCAGGAGCGCTCAGGCTCATTCATATCCACGCCGTCGCAGCAGAGGGGCCCAGCCTGATCTCTGTGGAATTTGATGAAGCGTCAGAAGGGCGCGGAAGGTCGAGCATACAAACCACAGGCATCTACGGAGTCACCTCTCCGGGCGCTGACGGCGTAGGGCAAGGAGTCAGCGGAGACCGGGGGCCATGGCGGGCGTGGTGACTTCGATGACCGCGCTAGTCGAAGTGGTCGTCGTCTCATTTACTTGATTCGCTCCCGGAGCAGGTCTCCTTCGGGATGGCCGAGTGAATCGAGTATTTTCAGCGCGTCGGTCCATGATTGATGGGCGTCGCGGGGGGAGTCGGGGGAGTGCACGTCCCCGATGTGTATCAGTGTGTCGGCGATCAGGTATGCATCGTTGAGTTCGCGATAGAGGGCCAGTGCCCGGTTGAGTGCCTCAAGTGCTTCCGGGCGTCGTTCGAGACGGTCGTAGGCGACGCCGAGGCTGTCCCATGATGCTGCTTCGATATTTCGGTTTCCGGCCGTGCGGGCGATGTCGACAGCGTGACGGCAGGATGCTGCTGCTTCTTCGAAATCTTTGAGCAGGATATGGGTCCATCCGACTTCGTTGGTTACTGCGGCCAGTCCGACGTCGTAATGTGCTCTCTGATACAAAGATGAGGCGGCTTCATAATGTGTCAGAGCTTCGTGATGCCGTTTTCTGGCGTTGCTGAGAAATGCCAGATAGCGGTGGGTGAGTGCCGCCCCGAGCAGGTCGTCGGTGTCGGAGAATATCTTCAGTGCTTCGTTCAGGTGGGTTTCGGCTGCGGAGTTGTCGCCGGTCCGGCCGAGTGCGAAACCGAGAGACCTGTGCATCTGTGCCTGCCCCTGGGTGTCGCCGGCCCGTTGGGCGGCTGAAAGTGCGGAGCTTTGAATGGCGATCTGCTCCTGACGTCTTCCGCTTCGGTCGAAGATCAGCTCGAGAACAGCGGCGAGGCGCCACACCGGCGCGCCTGCGTCGTGGTCGGCGTGGCGGAGGACGACGGCCTGGAGGGCGGCCATCTCCTGGTGGAGCCATTCGGCTGCGTACGCTGTGCTGGTGAAGGAGATGACCTGGGTTCCGGGTGCGGTGGCCGTGAGCGCGGGGTGTTCCCGGTGGGTGTTGATGGCTCTGGACGCGTTGTGTGCCGTGTGTAGGTAGTGGTCGTAGAGTCGGCGTTCCGCGGTTTTGAGGGTGTTGCCGGATTTGCCGCGCGCGAGTTCTTGGCTGAATACCTTGAGGAGATCGTGCGTGGTGTATTGCCCGGTCCTGTATTCGGTCCACAGGTTGGCTCGGTGGAGCTCGGACATCACTCGGCGTGTGCTTTTCAGTGTCAGACCGGTCAGGCTTGCCGCGGCGTGGAGCGACACGCTGTGCGCGGGACTCAGGCACAGGCGTATGAACGCGTCCGCTGCCTGTTCTGTGAGTGTGCGGTATGACCAGGAGAAGACGGAGCGGGTATCCGTGGCGGGGTCTTTTTCGCCGGTCAGCGTGAACGCGCGGAGGCTGTCGCGACTTGCTGCGAGTTCGGCTGCGATGTCTGACAGCGGAACGGCCGGCCGGCTGCTGGCGCGTGCGCAGACGATGGCGAGGGTGAGGGGGAGTGTGCCGCAGTGGGCTGCGATGGCGAGTGCCGCGTCGCGTTCTCGCTCGACGCGTGATTTCCCGAGTCTTCTGGAGAGGAATTCCAAGGACTCCGTCACGGTGAGTGTGTGCACACCGAGGAGGCTCGCTCCTGCGGATGCCGCCAGGCCGGTCATTTCCTCGCGGCTGGTGATGAGCGTGAAGCAGTCCGGATTTCCGGGTAGAAGCGGGCGTACCTGCTCTGCTTCTCGTGCGTTGTCGAGAACGATCAGGCAGCGGCGTCTCGCCAGAATGCTGCGATACAGCGCGATCTGGCTGTCGAGGTTCGAGGGAATGCGTTCGCTCGGTATACCGAGCGATTCAAGGAAGTAGCAGATCGCCGTGGAGGGGGAGAGGGGCTTTCCCGCGGGGTCGTAGCCCCGCAGGTTGATGTACAGCTGGCCGTCCGGGAACCGGTGGGAGTTGCGGTGGGCCCAGTGCAGGGCGAGCGTGGTCTTCCCGACACCGGGAGCCCCTCCGATGGCGACGGCCCTGTGAGCGTCGACCGGGAGGAGGGAGTCCAGGTGCTCCAGCTCGTCACGCCGTCCGGTGAACACGTGCAAGGTCGCCGGTAGTTGGGCGGGGCGGACCGAGGACCGGGTCCGACCGGGAGAGGCTGTCGCCGCCGGGGCGCGGGGGCCGGTGTCCGAGGTCTGGGCGGTGTCCGTGCCGCGCAGTACGTCGGCCTGCGCGGCACGCAGTTCGGGGCCGGGATCGACTCCCAGTTCGCCGGCGAGCCGTGAGCGGACGCTCCGGAAGTGTTCCAGGGCTTGAGCGGTATGCCCCTCTGCCGCCAGGACACGGACGAAGCCGGCCTGCAGTAATTCGTTGAGGGGGTCGCCCTGGGCGGCCTGCCGCAGGAGCGGAAGGGCGGCCTTGGTGCGTCCGGCCGCGAGGGATGTCTCCGCGGCGGCCTGAGCGGCGCGGTAGTACTCCGCGTCGACCGCGGCGAACACGGGCTGCGCACGCAGTTCGTGGGGCAGACCGGCCGCGGTCGGGCCGTGCCACAGTGACAGCGCCTTGAGGAGCAGGTCGGCGGCCTCCTCGGGCCGGCCGCCGTCGGCGGCTTCGTGGCCCGCGTCGCGCAGTCCTCGAAACCGCAGGAGATCCGAGGCCCCCTCTCCGAGGTTCAGCCGGTAGCCCCCGGCGGCCCGCACCAGCACCCGCGCCTTGCCTCTCTGCGTGAGACCGGGCTCGAGCAGCCTCCGTAAAGCGCCTACATGACGGTGCACCACGTTGACTGCTCGCCCGGGAGGATCGTCGCCCCACAACGCGTCGATCAGGTGGTGCAGGGGCACGGGCTGCCCCACCTGGACCAGGAGCAGGGCCAGCACACCTTGCTGTTTGGGAGGTCCGAGGTGCAACTCCGTGTCCCGGTACCAGGCTCGCAGCGGGCCGAGGATCGAAAGGCGCAGCGGCTGTTCTGCCGCGGGTGCCGGTTCTGGTTTCATGTTCGCACCTCCCGGGGGCGGCGAGCGGGGTCGGGCGTCGGCGGAAGATCATGGCGGTCCGCGTGTGGATCTCCGTGGTGCGGGCGGATCGCGGATCGGGCTGTTGTGGTGCCGCGGCCGACGCGGAATGCGGATCCGGATGCGCGGGAGGGGTCCGCGGTCGGTCAGGGCAACGAGCGGGGTTCCGTATGCGTTCGCCTCTCAGGCAGTTCGGTGCTGTCTGCGCCGCACCGGTAGGTCGGCGTGCACGGCTGCGCGCTGAGCACGCGGACCGGCACGGGATCCAACGCCCTTGCACCGTAGGACAGTTGGGCACCGCCAGGGGGTGTCACCACGGATTGCGTCGGCGACATCCCCTGAGGGGGGATTTCCTGCGAGGCGGCGCGCGCTGTGGCCGTCGGATCGTGTTCCTCGGTCGGTTTCAGGTGTGTGCCGGCCTGCCCGCCATCCGGAAGCCCGGCCGGGTGAGGCCGTTTGGGCGGTGAGGCCGCCTCGGACACATGCGCCTGGCGGGCAGGGCACGCGGCCCGACGGATCGGCCGGGGAAGCGGGGAGGGGCCAGGTGATGGTGTGCAGCGGGTCAGGGGGATCTGGACGGTTGGATCTGCCCCGGGGGCTGTCCCGGTCGGGCCGAAGCGTTGTGCCGCAGGAGTTCGGCCAGCACGGAGACACCGTCACGGTCCTCCAGCCCCGCGGCCATGGCCTGGTCGATGAGCCTCCGGCTCGCCTCCAGTTGGGCCATGGGTGCTCCCACGGATGCTGCCAGGGCGTCGATGAGTGTGAGGTCTTTGGCGACGAGGGACAGGGTCATGTGGATGGCCGCGTCGTGCGGCCGTACGAAGTTGTCGCGGTTGTAGAGGACGAAGGGGGCCGCGGCGGGGCTCTGGGTGAAGGCGTCGTAGGCGTCGGCGCGGTCGATGCCGGCGCGTTCCGCGAGGACGAGTGCCTCGGCCAGTGCGGTCGCCAGCGACAGGAGCAGGGAGTTGATCGCCAGCTTCATGATGTTGCCGTTGCCCGAATCCCCGAAGTGCAGGATGCGGGTGGCCAGGACGTCCAGGACGGGACGGACACGGTCGAGCGCTTCTCTGGGACCGCCGGCGAGGAAGGTGAGTTCGCCGCGGGTGGCGAGTTCGACGGAGCCGGACATCGGGGCGTCGAGGAGCGTGGCGCCGCGTGCGCGGACCCGGGGTGCGAGGTCGCGTGTCGTCTGCGGAGCAACTGTGCTGGTTTCCAGGACAGTTGCTCCCTCGCGCAGTCCGGCGAGGATGCCGTCGGGCCCGTCGTAGACCTCGCCGACCGCCGTGTCGTCGGTCAGGGAGACGATGACGATGTCGGCGGACGAGGCCGCCTCGCGCGCGGTGCCGACCACGCACGCGCCCGTCTCGCCCGCCACGTCGAGGGCGCGTCCGGGGGTGCGGTTGGTGACGGTGACGCTGTGCCCTGCCCTGCGCAGGCGCACCACCATGGGGCGGCTGATACGGCCGATGCCGATGACGGCCAGTGTGGGCAGGGCGTGGGTCATGCGTGGCCGCCGTTGAGGTCGAGGTTCACGCCGTTCGCGGCGGGGTTCTCCAGCAGGAACAGGGAGCCCTCGACGATGTCGCGCATCGTGGGGACGACGCCGGTCAGGATCCGGGCCCGGGCGGCTTCCACGGCGGGCCGGTTGCCGGCCCAGTACGGGCTGTCGCCGACCATGCCGGGGTGGATGGCGTTGACGCGGACCGGCGCGAGCTCCTTGGCCAGCGTCGCCACCAGGCCCGTCACGCCGGCGTTCACGGTGGTGACGGTGGTGGAGCCGGGGTAGGGCACGTCCTTGGCGAGACCGCCGAAGAGCAGCACGGAGCCGGTGGGGGAGAGGCGCGAGCGCAGGGTGTGGACGACCGTGGTGTAGCCGACGATCTTGGCGATGGCCAACTCCGTTGCCCCGGCGATGTCGTAGTCGGCGATCGTGTTGTTGTCGCGCCGCATGCCGGTGAGGACGATCGCGTCGAGGTGGTCGATGCCGCTCAGCGACTCCTTGAGGATTTCGGGCTTGGAGAGATCGGCCTCGATCCCCCGCACATGGCCGGCATCCGTCTCGGAGTTGATCTCCTTGGCTGTCCTCTCCGCGCGGGCGCCGTCGCGCCCGGCGACGATCACGGAGGCACCCCGGCGGGCATACGCCGCGGCCAGCTCGCGGCCGATGCCCGAGGTGCCTCCAACGATCAGAACCTGCTTGCTCATGACCATCCCTTCATCGGGCAGCGGGAGTTGCTGCCGCTGAAAGCCTGGCGCAGAAGGTATATCGAGTCCAACGAAAAACATTGACATGTGTTATCGAGGAAATCGATAATTGGCCGGTGGAATTAAGGCAGTTGCGTTATTTCATCACCGTGGCCGAGGAGCTCAGCTTCACCCGCGCCGCAGCCCGCCTCTTCGCCGCCCAGTCGACCGTGTCGGCGGCCGTGCGCGCTCTGGAGGAGGAGCTGCGGGTGTCGCTCTTCGACCGGTCGACCAGGGCGGTGGCCCTGTCGCCGGCGGGCGAGGTGTTCCTGCCCGAGGCCAAGGCGGTCGTCGTGGCGGCGGAACGTGCGCGGGAGATGGTCGGCGAGGCGTCGCGCACCCTGCGGGGCAGCCTGCGCATCGGCACGATGACCCGCATGACGGCTCTCGATCTGCCACGTCTGGTGGGGGCTTTTCGCCAGCGCCATCCGCTGGTGGACATACAGATCCAGGTCTCCGGATCCGGCGCGGGAGGGATCGCCGAGGACGTGCGACGCGGCCGTCTCGACGTCGGCGTCGTGGCCCTGGCCGCCGCCGACGCACACGACCTGGACCTGAGGCAGTTCGCGACGATCCCCTACGTGGCGATCCTCCCGTCCGAGCACCCCCTGGCGCGGCGGGAAAGCATCGCGCTCAAGGACCTCGCCCACGAGAACTTCGTCTCCGGGGCCAGCGGCTTCGGCTCACGCACCGCCATGGACCGTGCCTTCGGTGAACTCGGCATCACGCGCCGGGTGTCCGTCGAGATCACGGACATCGCCTCGGCCGCGTCGTACGTGCGGGCCATCGGCGGTGCGGCGGTCGTCCCCCGCTACGAGTCGGCGGACACGACCGGGGTGGTCATCAAGCCGGTGTCCGGGCCCGTCCCCACGCTCGACCTCTCCTTCGCGGTCCGCGCGGGACGCGAACCGAGCCCCGCCGTCGCGGCGTTGCTCCAGCTCAGCCCCAACTACACGCGTGACGACGGGTCGTTCTGAGCCCGGACGGTGCGGCGAGCGTGGACCGCGTCGGTCTCGACTGCCTTTGCCTGCGCGGGAGTTGACGCGCCCAAGGGCTTGTTCCGGTGCCGACGGCGATGGCATGCTGCGGGTCATGATCGGAAGAATCGAGTGCTCCGTCCGCCGATGAGCGCGACGGCCGGGCCAGGGCTGCCCGGATCACCGACGACCCTGTTCGACCACGCGCTCCGGCTGCATCGGCTGACTCCGGGCAAGCCGCTTGCGCGCAACGGGGAACCGTATCCCGACGACGGACGGCACCGTGGTCGGCGAGAACCGAGAGCACCGGTCGACCGGTCCCTGGCCGGCCAGGACGCGGCGCTCATCCTGGACGCGCACTTCGCTCAATTCGCCGCCCTACCCGGCGAATTGGCCGACGCGTTCCACGACGTCTACGTCCCCTCCCGCCCCAACGACCACATCGCCGCGGCGGCCGAGCGGGCCGACCGGGAACGCGTTCGCCGAACGGGGCGTTGGCTCGTCCGGCACGGGACCGACCGATGCGCGGTCACCGTGGGGCTCGCCCTGCTGGCCGCGATGGGTACGGCCGCCGACATCCCGCTGATCCAGACGATCGGGCTGCTCTCCCATCGGTTCGGGCCACTGGCGGTGCGCGCTCTCGAGTCTCAACAAGGAGGCGTCGAGGCCCTGTTGTGGCTCGCCGAGCGCGTGACGGGCTGGGGGCGCGTCCACGTCGTCGACGCGCTCTGCCGATTCGACGACGACCCGGTCGTCCGAGCATGGCTGCTGCGCCGGGCCTGCGACGGCGACCTCCTCAACGGATACTTCGCCGGGAAGGTCGCCACAGTCACCAGACTCCACGAGGAACTGGGAGCCCTCGACCATGACCACGAGATGGTCGATCACATCGGCCGGCTCCTCCATGTCATGAGCGGCTGCCGCGGGATGGGCCGCACGCTTGCTCTCTACCCTCATGCGGGGACGGTTCTGGAAGCTCACGCCCGGCATGCGGGCTCGCTCCGTCCGACCATCGCGCGCTACTTCACACTCGCGGTGCTCACTCAGCACCTGACCACGGAATCTCCCGAAGCTGTGGGGTGCACCGCGGCCCAGCAGGAAACGCTCCGGGCAACGTACGGGGAAATACTCGACCGGGAGGAGTGGACCCGGACCGCACGCGCAGGGATCGCGGCGGACGACCGCCGGATGCGGTGGCTCGCCGACTACCGGGCTCCACAGCTGAGACTGCGGGCGTTCCCCGATCGAGAACCGGGCACCGGGGAACAGCCCCGGAGGGGTAGCTGACCCGCACCGCCGAGTGCCGCCTATGGCGCGGGAGGGAAGTCCGCGCTGCGCGAGGCGGCCTCGTAGGTGCGCAACTCCTCGACCATGCCAGCCAGTTGGCCGTGGACGGCGTCGTAGCCGGCCGTGCCCAGGACGAGGCGATGCGGAGGCTCGTCCTGGTCCATCGCGTTCAGGACGGCCCGCACCCCTCGGTGAGGGTCGCCCGGCTGTCGGCCGTCCTGGTCGATCATGGAGGCGCGGACGGACCGGACGAGCGGCAGGTAGGCGTCGACCGTCTCGGACACGGGCTCCTCGGCGAAGGAGGAGTACGCGCGGGTGCGGAAGGCGCCGGGCTCGACGGCCAGCACCCTGATGCCGAACGGGGCCACTTCGCGCCGCAGCACCTCGGTGAGGCCCTCGACGGCGGACTTCGCGGCGCTGTAGTGGCCGAAGCCGGGCACGCCCCGCAGTCCGGCGACGGAGGACATGTTGACGATCCATCCGCTGCCGCGGGCTCGCATGCCGGGAAGGACGGCACGCAGCATCTCGGTGACGGAGAAGAAGTTCAGCTCGAAGGACCGCCTCACATCGGCGTCGGACGTGCCCTCGACGGAGCCGTACCAGCCCCGGCCGGCGTTGTTGACCAGGACATCGATACCACCGAACCGTTCCTCGGCGGCACGGACGGCCGCACGGATCTGCTGGGTGTCGGTGACATCCAGCGGCAGGACAAGTGCCCGCTCCCCGTGGGGACTTGCCCAGTCGTCGAGCAACTTCGGGCGGCGGGCGGTGAGGACGACGTTGTCACCGCGCTCCAGGGCGAGGTCGGCGTAGGCCGGGCCGAAACCGCCCGGGGTCCCGCCGGTGACGAACCAGGTCTTCATGCATCCTCGCGATCTGAGGGAGGGAGACGGATCGGTGAGTCGGGCGGCAGGCCGGCGGCCCTCAGGGGGCGATGACGAGCCGGCTGATCCGTCCGTGCGCGTCGAGGTCGAAGCGGTAGCGCAGATCGACCTTCCCGCCCGGGAAGTCGCCTTCGAGCTGCTGGACGACGGTGTACCCGTCGCGACCGTGGCGCTCGGCCCCGAGCGGCGTGGTGGTGTAGGTGTACTCGGAGGCGGCCCGCTCCAGCCAGCGCCCGATTTCGGCCGGCCCCCGGTAGGTGTGGCCGTCGTCCGTGACGGTGGCTTCGGGCGCGAGGACGGCCCTGGCGGCGGCGCTGTCCCGCGCGTCGTGGGCCCGCAGATAGCGTCGGACGACCTCCGGCAGGTCGGCGACGTCGACAGGGTCGTGGTGATCGGTCATGTCTGCCTCGCAGGTGCGTTGGATGGTGGCAGTCCGGGCGGGGCCCGCTCCCGGTGCGGCCGCAGGACGGCCATGTACGGGCGGTCCCGCCGACCGGGGCCCGATGGACACCGCCGGTGACTGCTAAAATAGAAGCAAGTGGCTTCGACTTTAGCAGTAACTCCGGAGGGTGCCATGCCGAGCAGGATCCGACTGGAGGACCGCGCGTGTCCGCTGTCGACCACGGCGCAGCACGTCGGCGAGTGGTGGACGCTGCTGATCCTCCACGACGCCTTCGACGGCTATACACGCTTCGACCAGTTCCAGCAGAGCCTGGGCATTTCCACCAGCATGCTCACCGCCCGCCTGAAGACCCTGGTCGCCGACGGCCTGCTGGAACGCCGGCCCTACCAGGCGAACCCGGTCCGCCACGAGTACGTCCTCACCGAACGGGGACATTCCCTGCGCCCCGTGATCGTCGCTCTGGCCGCCTGGGGCAACCGGCACCTCGACCCGTCGGACCGCTCCATGATCCTGGTCGACGCCGAGACCGGCCAGGAGGCCGAACCCGTCCTTGTCGACGCCCGTACCGGAAAGCGCCTCGACGACAGCGACGCCTACGTGTTCACCGCCGGACCGGCCGCCGGCGAGGCGATGCGGACCCGCTACGACGAACTGGACCGGCAGCGGCGATCACGAAGCGCCGGACCCGAGACGGGCGCGAGGTAATCGCACCGCCCCCCACCCTGGCCCGGCCCGGCCTCCGAGCCGGACCTCCTCACCGCCGAGCCCCCGGTACGTCGAACGCATCGCCATGGCTGCGCCGTGTGTATAGCGATTGCTGTCACGTCAGATGTGGCAGTACCGAGCGTGAGGACTGTCGTGACAAGGCTTGAACGAGGGTTGCGGATCGCGGCGGGGGCAGTTGCACTGTCCTTCCTTCTGTCCGCGTGCGGTTCTGCGGAGGGAACCCAGCCGAGCAAGACACAGCAGGTCAGCCTGATCCCGACCAGCCCGACCGGCGATCCCTCTTTGAACGTTCCGCAAGGGAACGTCAAGGCAGCCACTCCTACGAGTGTGTCCGTGCGGGTCGACGACGAACTCAAGTCCGTGGTGGTCGACGGGAGCGGCAAGACCGTCTACGTCTTCGACAAGGACCAGGCGACTCCGGGCAGGTCGAACTGCGTCGCGGAATGCGCCAAGACGATGCAGCCCGTTCCTGCCGACGCCGCCACCTCGGGCAAAGGCGTCGATGAGGACCTCCTGGGGTCGATCACCCGGGTGGACGGATCGAAGCAGCTGACGCTGGCGGGGAAGCCGCTCTACACCTACGCGAAGGACCAACCGGGCGACACCAAGGGGCAGGGCTACCAGAAGGCGTGGTACGCCGCGGCCGCGGACGGCGCCAGGGCAGGTGCCGGCAGGCCGGCTCTGGGCGTCCTCGACAGCCCGAAGCTCGGCAAGGTCCTCCAGGACAAGAACGGCCGCACGCTCTACCTCTTCACCAAGGACACCCCCTGGCCGATGACCACGGCCTGCGACGCCAAGTGCCTTAAGAAGTGGACACCGAGCGCCCCGGTCACCGCCGCTGACGCCGAGGCCGCCGGACTCAGCCCGAAGATCCTCTTCACCTTCACCACACCGGGCGGAACCGCGCAGGAATCGTTCAACTGCTGGCCCGCCTACACCTTCAACGGGGACAAGGAGCCCGGCGACACGAACGGCCAGGGCGTCAACGGAGTCTGGTTCGCGATCAAGGCCGACATCCCCAAGAGCGACCGGGGCAAGACAGTTCCCGCAGCCGGACGGAGCCAGTACTGACCTCCGGCACCAGCAGAGCCACACGGCCCGGAAGCCCGGTCTTCTGGGCCCGCATTTCATTCCAGCCGATTCCACCGGTGACGAAAGTCGCCGCCCAGAAGGGCAGGACCACGACATGACCTCGGCCGCCGGCCACGCTGACGCAGACCCGCAGGACTACCCCTTCGAGGGCGCCAGCGCCCTCGAACCGCCCGCCCAGTGGGCCGGGTTACGCGAGAAGTGCCCTGTGACATGGGTACGCACACCCGGCGGTGACGAGACCGCGCTGCTGACCCGCTACGAAGACGTCCGCAAGCTGTTCGCCGACCGCAGATTCCGCAGGAACCTGGCCGCGGAGGACACCGCCCGGCTGGGCGATGCCGAGGACGGCGGACTGTTCTACAACCCAGATTCCGGCGGAGAGGGGATATCGGACGCCGACTACGACCGCAACGACCGATCCGAGCACACCCGCTGGCGTGCCGTCCTCACCCGGGCCCTGACCGGGCGGCGGCTCGACGAACTGCGCCCCCGCATCGCCGCGAAGGCCGACGAGCTCATCGACGCCATGACCGCGCGCCCGGGACCCGCCGATCTGATCAGTGCCCTCGCGAGGCCACTGCCCCTGTGGGTGATCTGCGAGGCCCTCGCCATCCCGCACCAGGACCACGACCGGATTCTGCGTTGGTCGACGGTCCTGCTCAGCCTCACCCGCCACACGCAGAGCGAGATGGACCAGGCCGGAGGCGATTTCTACGAGTACATGATCGCGCACATCGAGAACCGGCGTGCCGCCCCGGGCGACGACGTCATCAGCGAACTCACCGCGATCGTCGACGCGGACGACGGACGCTTCAACGAGCCCGAACTCGCGAGCGCGGGAATCGGGTTGCTCGTCGCCGGCCACGAGACCACCTCCCAGATGATCGGCAAGATGACCGCGATGCTGCTCGCCGACCGCGAGCGCTGGCGGGAACTGCTGGCCGACCCCGGGCTCGTCCCCACCGCGGTGGAGGAAGCACTGCGCTTCGACGCCAACCACGGCTTCGCACTGCCCCGCTATCTCTCCGCCGACATGGAGTTCGGCGGCACCACCCTCACCCGCGGCTGCACCGTCATGGCCGAGATCGCCGCGGCCAACCGCGACGGGACCGTCTTCCCGCACCCGGACCGGATGGACCTGCGGCGCGCCCCCAACCCCCATCTCACCTTCGGATACGGTCCCCAGATCTGCGTGGGCCGTGAATTCGCCCGCAACGAACTGAGGACCGTTCTCACCACCCTGCTCAGGAGACTTCCGACGCTCGAACTCGCGGTACCGGCCGAGCAGTTGAAGCGCCGGTCGGGGATCCTGGTCGGCGGTCTTGAGGAGCTGCCCGTCCGCTGGTGACGGCCCGGGCCACCGGCATGAGCCGTATCAGGACCGGTAGCCCGCGTGCATCCTGCGCAGACCGCGCAGCGCGTAGTGATGGCGTGACTTCACGGTGCCCGCCGGAATGCCCAGGAGGTGCGACACCTCGTCCGCCGTACGCCCGTAGATGTAGATGAGGACGAGCGCCTCCCGGTGTTCCGGGGACAGGTCGCGCAGGAGAGAGGCCACGTCGAGGGAGAGCAGGAGGGAGTCGGTCTCGTCGCGCAGTGCCGTATCGGGAATGTCGCGCGTGAGGGCTTCCCGGCGGGCGTAGGCACTGCGCATCCGGTCGATGATCAGGTTCCTGGTCACCTTGAGCAGCCACCCCCGGACGGATCCCTCCTGGTTGAGCAGGCGGTCGGCATGGTGCCAGGCCTTGATGAACGCCTCCTGGACGACGTCCTCGGCAAGGTGATGGTCCGTCAGCATGGTCCGTGCGTAGGCGAAGAGCGCGGAATTGTGCTCTCTTACCAGGTCGTCCAACGCGCGTGATACTGAAGAGGGCGCTGTTTCGTCGGTGGCCACAAGCGGCGTCATCGTGCGAACTTCCTGCTTCCGTGCAGTACCGGCGGTCCGTTCCGCGAGGGCGAGGCCCACTGGCCCCGGACCCGTCCGGCTCTCGGTCAAGGAGCGGCGAGAGTAGACAGCCACCAGTGCCGAAAGAGTGCCGAAGGAACCGGAGTGCACATCGCTCCCCGGCGGTCGCATGTCGACGGGACGGTCTGCCGCTGTATGCGAAGGAGGTCTCGTGCCACGTGTCTGGCCTATGCAGGCGAGATCGACCCGGAGACGGTGACCGCGTCCTTCACGCAACTCGCCAAGTACCCCAGCGGTCCGGCGCGCGCACTGCTCACCGCGCTGCGCAGCATCTTCCGGGCCCTGAAGCAGGAGCGGCTGATCTTCCGCAACCCCACCGCGGGGCTGCGACTGCCCGCCGGGACACACCTGCCGCTGCCGCTGTCCAGCGACCGGCTGGCCGGCGCCCTCGACCGGCTCGACGGCCCCGCCGCCCGCCTCATCGTCGGGCTGGTCGCCATCCACGCCGTGCGCGCCGTGGAGGTCGCCCGGCTCGGGCTGACCGACGCCGACCTCGCGCACAGGACCCTCAAGGTGCGACGGGGCGAGCACATCCGCACCGTCTACCTCGACGAGCTGAGCACCGGCCTGGTGGCCGACTGGCTGCGCGAACGCCGACGGCGCTGGCCACAGGCCACCAACCCTCATCTGCTCATCACGTCCCAGACCTACCGCCACCCGGCATCCCCGCCGATCAGCTACTGCGCGCGCAGGACCGCCTTCGACCAGATCGGGCTGCTGCCCCGCCAGGTCTGGGCCGACCGCATCCTCTACGAGGCCCAGGAGACCGCCGACCCGGTGCACCTCGTCCGGCTCTTCGGCATCCACCCGGGCGTCGCGGTGAAGTACGTGCAGACCGCGCACCCGGACAAAGCCCTGCCACGCATCCGCTGACCGGCGATATCGCCCCCGTCGCCTGCTCACGGTGGAACATCTTCGGCCATGTCCTCGACCTGGTCCCTGCCCAAACCGATGCTCGCCACCCCCACGCCCGACCCCGTGCTCTACCCGGAACACGCGGCTCAACCCAAATGAGACGGCTACCGGGCGCTCCTGGGACGGTGGCCCGGCGACCGAATCCTGATCCGTTCCCGCCGAGACCGGAACCTGACGGCGCCTTTCCCGAGATCGTCGCCGCAGCCGACTCCAGTACGCCGGACGCACCACCGTCCTGAACCTGACGCTCCGCCAGTCCCTGGCCGACGAACTCCAGCCGGGCGGGGCCGCGCACCCATGGACGGGGTGAACGTTCAGTGCAGGCTGGGGGCGCGGGAGCAGCTCGCCGTACGGCTGGTCGAGCCGATTATTGTCGGGGAGGTCGCGGTTGACGTGTCGCTGGACGCCGCCGGCCGGTGGCGCCACCCTGTACGGCTGGAGCCTGTCAGAAGCGATCTGACTCCCGGTAATGTGCCGCTGTTCAGGCAGAACCCTCACCTCGGTCTACTCCCTGTCGGACGCTCTTCAGCGCGCGAAAGGGACGCCCTGCACGGGCTGGGCGGCAGGGACCAGGTATGGCCCGTGTCGCACCGGCCACGCTCTCCGCGACCTTCACCGCCTCCGTCACAGGGGCTGCTGCATACGCGGCATTGGCCCCGGCGAGTTCTGGACCCGTCGCACCCGCCTGATGGCTCGACCTGGCCTGCGGCGCAGGCGGGCTGATCGGCAGGTGCCTCAGGTAGCGGGCAAGGTCACGGAAGCCGCGCGGCGGGATCGGGAGACCAGCGGGCAGCTGGACTCCCCCGTGGCCGATCCGAGGCCGTATGCGACGGACCCGGAGGATCTTGCAGAGCAGTGGGCCGCACGGCACACGGAATGGCGGCGCGTCGCCTCCCTGATCGGCGTCCACGGCCGGCCCCTACGACCCCGGACAGGACGTCCAGGGCAGCGAGTGCGAGCGGGAACGCGACGAACGGCACACCAGGGCCGTCGCACGGCACACCGCGAGGCAGCAGAAACGCCAGGACGCACACGACGAACTATGGACCGAGGTCTGGCTGGCCGCCGATCCCAGCCGCTGGCTGCGTGCCATCGCCTCCCGCACCGGACTGCGCCCCGAATAGCTACTCGCCCAACTCGCCGACCATGTACGACTCAACGACAACGGCACCATCGTGGTCGACCCGTTCACTCCTGGGGATGCGCGCGGTTCGGAGCACTGACCAGCCACGCGCGTGGGGAGCGATAGAAGAGAAGTACGCGGTGCCATCAGAGATAGTGGCGCGGGTGAGGTTCGGAATCCGGAGATCAACTCCCCTCGACCTCTCCCCGACCCTCCCCACTTGCAGGCTCTGCGCCGCCCTGGGGTTGCGGCTGTGGCGGTTGCAACGGCTGGCCCGGCGGTCGTAGGGAACTCCGCGGCGGCCGGGGCGGCGGTGCCTGATCCGGCTGCGGATGCGGCTGCTGCAAGTGAAACAGCGGTTTTTCCTGGCTGAGGAAGAATTTTGGTTCGCCGTTGCCCAGAGCATCCTTCCGTATTTGCTCCACTGCCTCTTCCGGCGTTATCTGCTTTTCCTTCGCAATCTTCTGTACAAGTGCCTCGAAATCCGCCAGTGCTTTAGCCCGCGACTCGGCCGCTATCTGCGCGATCTCCTCAGCCGATCCCTCGGTGAAATTCGAGCCCGAAGAAGACGAGGTTTCGGTGTCTTGTGGTTTGGGGCCTCGGGTGGTGGTGCCGGGTGGGTTGCCGTTTTTGATGGGGATGCCGGGTGGTTTGCCTTTGCCTTTGCCTTTGCCGCGTCCGCCTCCCAGGACGCCGCCGATCGCTCCGCCGGCGCCGGCGCCGAAGATGGCCGCGGGGTCGAAGCCGTCCCCGCTGATGGCCTGGTTCGCCGCCTCGTCGGCCGCGGACTCGGTGAAGTCCCCGCCGGCCTTCTTGAACACGTCGCCGACCGAGTTGCCGAGCGGGCTGCCGACGGTTTTGGTGGAGCCGATCGTGGATTTGATGTTCTTGATCGATCCGGTGGTGTTCTTCGTGATGTTCGGCAGGAACCTGCTCGCCCCGCCACCGATGCCCTTCAGGAGGGATCCGCCGGGGACGAGGCTGACCAGTCCCAGGACGAACTCGCCGAGGTCGAAGTTGCCCGAGGCGATCGCGCTGATCTGCTGGATCGCGAACAGGCCGCCGGCCAGCAGGCCCCCGACCACGGGGGAGATGAGGGCGACGATCCCGACCAGGACACCGAGGAGGATCTTGAAGAACGGGAAGTCCTTGAAGAAGTCGCCGATCTTCTGGAAGACGTTCCGCTCCGGAATCGCCTCACGGGCCGCCCGGTCCAGGACGTCCTCGCACTGGCGCTGCGCGCTCTCCCGCATCTGCCGCGCCTGCTCCGCCAACCCCTTCGCCGCACTCAGCGCCGACTTGCCCGCGTCGATCTCGTTCTGCTGACGCGTGGCCGCCGCGCGTTCGTCGTCGGTCGGGGTGTCGGAGAGTTTCGTGGGGGTCTGGTTCGCCTGCGGGGCGGCATTGTTGGCCTGGTCGACCGCCCTGTCGAAGGTCTCCTGCGCCTCCCGGAGCCGGGGCGCGTAGTCCGTGTACGCCTGCGCCGCATCGTGATAGGAGGTCGCGGTCTTCCGCAGCTTGTCCGGGAGATCGTCCCCGATCTTCTTGTTCAGCGCGTCGATCGCTTCACCACGGCCACGCGAGATGTCACCATCCCGCTTCAGGACGTTGAGCGCCTTCTCCGCCGCGTCCCCGACATCGCGGTACCGGGTGATCAGCCCCTGCATCAGATCCGGATCGCCAGGCGTGGGGTCGCTGTCCATCCCGACCACTTCGAAGTCCTGCTGACTCGCATGCCGCCGCGCCATACCGATCCCCTCCCCTGAGACGTTGAGTCGCGTGCCCGTACGACGTCTTCGTTCCGGGCCCGGACGGCAAGCAAGGCCGCCTCGACACCCCGCGCCACCCGTTACACGAAACGGAACGACCGCAGAGTTCACCATCAGCCCGAGCATCTGGAGGGCACTCCGGCGCGTTGAGAAGGACGTTCAGGACAGCGAGCGGGAGCAGGAACGCGACGAACCACGCACCGAGGTCTGGCTACCCGCCGACCCCAGCCGTCCACTACGCCGGTGGGGCCTTCAAGCGGGGCGTGGCGCCTGGCGCAGTAGAAGGCACTGCGGGCTTGGTGGCCGCCCCCAGAGCCCGCGTACAAACGGTTGGGGTCGACGGCAAGGAGCGCCCCGTCAGGCTCGGAGTCTGGATCATGAATCAGAAGGGCCGCCGCGCAGGGCTCACCGTCGAGACACTCGCTGTGCTTGCCGGGCTCTGCCTCGACTGGGCGGTGTGAAGGGGGGCGGGGGGTGATGTGGAGTGCGGAGGATGTGGCGCGGGCTTCAGTCCATCGGCAGGGCACGGGACTGAGCGCGGCGCAGGTCGCGGACAAGAGCACGGAAGCCGCGCGACGAGAACAGGAGACCAGCAAACGGCTGGACTCCTCCGCGGCCCGCCTCAGGGCCATGCGCGACGAACGCGCCGGCGTATGGCGTACGGCGCGCTGGTGATCGGAATCGGCCGCCACGTGCGCGAACGGCACCCTTCCTGCTGACAGGGGTCCTGGCATGTCTGTGCCATTTTGGCTGCGAGCGACGCCGGTTTACGGGTGCGTCTGGGTGAGAGTGAGTGCGCGGATCGCTTTTTGGGCGCAACGACTGTATGCCGGCGGGCAGTTGGACGGTCGCGAGTGTTGACGCGGACTGTGGCGGTGGCCTCCGCGAGGGGCTTCGGTGGGGTGGGTGGGGTGGTTGTTATCCCTGGATGGTCGGGCGGACGTTGATCTCGCCGATCTCGACGTCGTGAGGCTGTTCGATGGCGAAGGCTACGGCGCGCGCGATGGCGGCTGGGGGGATGCCGATGGCGTTCATGTGCGTACGGATCTCGTTTTTCATGTGGGGGTCTGTCATGGAGTCGGCGAGGTCGGTGATGACGTATCCGGGTGAGATGGCTGTGGTGCGCACGACGCCGTCGGTGGATTCTTTGCGGAGACCTTCGTGGACTGCGCGTACGGCGTTCTTGGTCGCTCCGTAGACGGCCATTGCGGGGGCTGCGACCATGCCGGCGGTGGAGGCGATGGTGACCAGATGTCCCGAGCCTTGCTTGCGGAAGACGGGCAGGGCGGCGGCGACTCCGTTGAGCATGCCGCGCAGGTGGACGTCGATCATGGCCGACCAGCCGTCGGTGTCGAGGTCGGCCAGGCGGCTGAGGGGGGCGATGCCGGCGTTGTTCACCAGAACATCGATCCGGCCGTACTGGTCGATGGTGGTGGAGACCAGGCGTTGCAGGTCCTCGGGCTTGGTGACGTCGACGACGCAGGCGACAGCGCGGCCTCCCTCGTGTCGGATGTCCTGCGCTATCGCGTCGATCCGTTCACCGCGGCGCGCTGCGAGGACGACTGCGGCGTCGCGTTGTGCGAGCAGGCGGGCCGTGGCTTCGCCGATGCCGCTGCTCGCTCCGGTGATTGCGACGACCTTGTCGTGAAGAGAAAGCACTGCTGCCTCCGAGCTCGTCGACCACGTGGCCGTTCAGATTGCCCCAGACCCAGACCACGGGGGTCTTGAGCTGGTTGTGCTCCACGACGATCAGGTTGCGGTAATCCCGCCGGGTGAAGAAGGTCTTCACCTCGTCCTTCCGTCCCCGGTTCACGTGCAACGGGTAGAACTGGCGGAACCGTTCGCCGCTCCTGTGGCAGACCACGTCCGCCACGGTGACCCGTCCCCGGTTCGAGCCGCGCACCACGGGCGTCTGCCCACGCGGCGCCCACGTGTGACCCTTCGACGGACTCAGCTCCCTGTTCCGCCTCGTCCTCGAAGCAGATGAAGGCATCCCGGGCCGCCGCAGTGGCTCTACCGTCTCCCCCCACCTCACTCCGCCACCGCCCGGCACCGGCGTCGCCCCGCTCCAGTGCCCGCCTCGCCAGCACCTGCGCAGCCCAGCCGTGCCGCCGCACCCCCTGCACCGTGTCCTCCACCCCGAACCAGCGGATGACCAGCGCCACCCGGATCCGCACCAGCGTCCAGCCCTGCTCCTCGTCCCGGCCGTGCGCCAAAGCGCCCCGCTCCACCTGCCACTGCCACACGGAACGCAAAGCCACTGCGCCCACTCACGCGGTGAACGTCATCCCTTGCCGGTGACCTTCTCGCCCTTGGGGCCGACGGCGAACCACTTCCCGTCCACGCCCTGGCCGTTGAGGTCGCCGGGCTTGCTGTCGCCCGAGTAGCGGTAGATCGGCCGGCCGCCGACCGTGATCTGGATCTGCCCGTCGTCGCGGCGGATGGCGCCGACCTCTTTCGGGTCCACGCCGGCCATGTAGACCTTGCCGCCCTCCTCGACCGTGACCGGCGGCCACTTGCCGATGCAGGCGCCGGTGCAGGCCGATTTCGAGGAGGTCGCCGAGTCGTCGTCGAAGCGGTACAGCGCGGCCTGGTTGATGTTGATCAGGTGCTGTGCAGGCAGTTGGTCGCTGGTGACGGCGGAGAGCTGGACCCATCGGGGCGGGGCCTCCTGGACGGCGACGCCGACGACGGTTCCGCCGTTGCCGTGCAGGCCGGCCTGCGCTGCCGTGGAGTCGACGACCTGCAGTGCCGCGTTGCCGGCGGTCGCGGCCGGTGTCGATGCGGCGCCGTCGGTCGTGGCCGCGGTCGGCGTGGAGGATGCCGGGCTGGAGGATGCCGGCTGTGATGTGTCGCCGATCTGGATGGTCTTTCCGCAGCCCGACAGTGCGGTCACGCAGCACAGCGCGAGCGCGGGAACGACGACAGCGCGCCGGAGCACTCTGCTGCGCGTTGTGTGAGGGGGCATCGGGCCGGTGGAGAACGTCATGCCTGAAACACGAGACAGCCCCGGCCCGGAGTTCAGCGAGACGCTGACTTTCGCCCGCCGCTCCCGGAAGCGGCGCGTCGGTGAACGATCCGGGACCGCGGCCCCGTGTTTCCGATGGATGTGGACCTGTTCTCGCCGACCCTGAACAACGAGGAAGTGCATGGCATCACAAATAGTCATCCCCGGCGATGAGTTGGAGGAGGCCCGCTCGACGCTGGGTTTCGTCCACGACTTCATCGACATCGGTCATCACACGTTCGACTTCGACGCGATGTTCGGGCGGGAGCTGTCCCGGGGCTCCGCCCAGAACTTCGAGAACAAGTGGGAGGACGGGAAGAATCAGCTGAAGAAGCAGGTCAAGGATGTCCAGGACGCGATCGGGAACGTCCTGGACTCGTTCGCCAAGACCGACCAGGACGCGGTGGCGAACCTCGATGACGGGAGCGGCGGATGACACCTGCCCTCAGTTTCCAGGACGGCCACGACGGCCACGACGGCGACGCGGGCGGCACCGAGCCGCGGACCGCACCCGCGCGCGGCTTCCTGCTGGACATCCCCGACCGGTGGCAGCAGGCCGACCTCACCGGCGCCGCCATGGCCGAGGTGCGGGCGCGTGCGCTGGCCGCCGCTGCCACGCCGGGCGAACAGGCCCGTATCAACGACATGTTCCGCCAGGGCAGGGAACTGGCCCGGTCGGCCCGCCGTCACGGCGCGCTGCTGGCCGTGGGCACGGCGGACATGTATGCCGACGGGCTCTTCCTCGCGTACGGCATGGTGTTCGCGGTGAGCATGCCGGTCGGGCAGGAGCTGACGCTGCCCGTGCTGTCCACCCAGCTCGGTACCTCCACGGACGGTGCGGTGCCCGCGGACCGACTCGTCACGACGGCGCAGGTACCCCATGTGGGCACCGTCGCCCGGGTCACGGGGACGGAAACCGCCCGGATCACGGCCGACGTCGACGTGAAGCTGCTGGTCATGCACACGATGATGCCGGTGCCGGGCAGCACGCAGGAGTTCCTCGTGGTCACTCTGGCGAGTCCCAACCTGCCGTTGAAGAACGAGGTCTACGACCTGTTCGACGCCATCTCCGGCACCTTCCGCTTCGTGGAGGAGAGCGTCGCCGCCTGACAGGTGCAGGTGCGAGTGGAGGCGCCCCCCGGCCCGGGGGCGCCTCCACTCACATCAGGCGGCCGGACTCAGCCTCAGCAGCCCGTTACATGCCGGGCTCGGTCTCGGCGAAGGGCACCTGCACTCCCCGCAGGGTTCCGTCGCCCAGGTGCAGCAGCCCGCGCCCTGGTTGAGGGGCCGCGCCGACCAGTCCCCGGGTCAGCCTGACCCCGATGAGCTCGCCGTCGGCCAGCCCCTGGGGGGAGAGGAGCATGCCGCAGCGGTTGCGTTTCATCTGGCCCATCCAGCCGGCGAGGCTCAACGCCAGCGACTCGGCGTTGCCGGCGGCGAGCACGCCCCATCCCGCGCCGGCGCCGCCGCGCGCGAGGAGCGCGAGGTCGGAGTCGATCTCGGAGCCCATGAAGAGTTCCGCGTCGTCGAGGACGACGACTCCGTGCTCCTCGCCGATCTGGCCGAGTGTGCGCCGGAAGTCGTCCGAGGACACCTCGGCGTCCGTGATCACGTCCGCCACGCCCGCCCAGCCCTTCAAGGCCCGCAGCGGCGAGCGGCGGGGCGCGAGCACGAGGAGCCCGGTGCCGGCGGCGAGGAGGGACAGCGACGCGGTCAGCAGGGCGGTGCTGCGGCCGGTGCGCGGAGGCCCGCCGATGATGAACGAGGGGACGTCGGCCAGGTCGGGTCCGAGCGAGGTGAGGGTGTCGCCGCCCACAGCTATCAGCGGTCGCATCGGCCCGCCCGGTGTGTGCAGGGTGATGGCGTCGTCGTAGGAGATCCGGTCGGGGACGAGGTCCAGGCGCAGGGGGCGCCGGTGTGCGGGAACCTGCTCCTCCCGGACGGTGAGTTCGTCGCCGAGGTCGGTGAGGGCCTGTGCCTGTGCGGTGCCGGACAGGTCCTCGGCCAGGACGGCGATCTGTACGGAGCTGAGGTCCTGGACACGGATGCCGCGCCCGGGGGCGGGCGCGGTCGGGGCGGACTTGGTGGGGATGCCGACGCTGGAGTAGTCCTGGCGGTCGTTGAGCCGCAGCACGACCTTGTCCTCGGTGGTGCTGGAGAAGCGGCTTCCGCCCAGGACCCGGTCCCCCGCGAGGACGACGTGGATACCGGCGCCCGCCCCGTCGCGCAGCAGTCGTAGCAGCCGCTCCATATAGCTGCCGTTGTCGTAGGTGCCGAACTCCCGCTCGAAGACCTCGAAGCGGTCGACCATCAGGACGATGTGCGCGAGCCGTTCACCGGGTGCCTGGGCGGCGCGCAGTTCGGTCAGGTCGGCGGTGCCGCGGGTGCCCAAAATGCTTTGGCGGGCGGTGAGTTCGGAGTTCAGGCGGTCCAGGAGGCGGCCGAGGCGTTCGGTCTGGCCCCGGTCGACCACCACACCGCAGTGCGGGAGTGCGGCCAGGGCGTTGAGGGCGCCGTTGCCGCAGTCGATGCCGTACAGGTGCACGTCGTCGGCGCCATGGGCCTGTGCCAGGGCCGCGGCCAGGGTGCGCAGGGTCTGGGAGCGGCCGCTGCGGGGCGAGCCCACGATGTGCAGATGGCCCGCCCGGTCCACGTCGAACGTCAGGGCGGTGCGCGCCTGTTGGGCCGGGAGGTCCACCAGGCCGTACGTGACGGAGGGCAGCGCCGGCGCGCGGTCGGCGATGGTTTGGGGCGGGGGCGGTGGGGTCCAGGTCAGGGTGTCGGGCAGGGGCGGGAGCCAGGGGCTGGGCTGGCGTGGGGTGCCGTGGAGTTCGGCCGCGCGGGCGATGGCTGCGGCCAGGACGGCGAGGTCGGTGACGGCCTCGGTCTGGTTGGCCCCGGAGCCGCGCCGGGTGGTCGCGGGCAGGGGGCCGCCGAGGGTGTGCCAGGAGATCGGTGCCGCGCTCACCGCGACCGGGGTGTCGGCCGCCGCCTGTCCGCCGGGGCGCCGGCCGCCGACCCGGCCCGACTGGAACGGCAGCAGGGCCGAGGGGCCCAGACGGGCGTACGCGCGGCCGGGGTTGGCCGGTGAGATGTCGCCGGAGTCGGGGGCGTCGATGATGTCCCGGCTCTCGGAGGTGTCGGTGGTGCGCAGCGCGATCCGCAGGTTGGTGTTGGCGCGGATGTCCGGGGTGACGGCGCCGCCAGGGCGCTGGGTGGCGAGCACCATGTGGATGCCGAGGGAGCGGCCGCGCTGGGCGATGTTGACCAACCCGGTGATGAAGTCGGGCAGTTCGCGGACCATGGAGGCGAACTCGTCTACGACCAGGACGAGCCGGGGCAGCGGCGGCAGTACGTCACCGCCGCGCGAGCGCTTGTCGAGGTAGTCCACGACGTCCTTGGCGCCCGCCTGCGCCAACTGGGTTTCCCGGCGCCGGAGTTCGGCGCCGAGCGAGACGAGCGCGCGCTCCACCTCCGCCGTGTCGAGGTCCGTGACCAGGCCGACGGTATGAGGGAGTTCGGCGCATTCCGCGAACGCGCTGCCGCCCTTGTAGTCGACGAGGACGAACGTCATCTCGTCCGGCCGGTTGACCACCGCGAGGGTCGCCACGAGGGTCTGGAGCAGCTCCGACTTGCCGCTGCCGGTGGTGCCGGCGATGAGCGCGTGCGGGCCGTCCTGGACGAGGTCGACGGCGAAGTCCCCGTCGTAGCCGGTGCCGAGCACGGCCCGGGTGCTGCGGCCTCCGAGTGACCAGCCGGCCACGATCGCGTCCGGGGTCGGGGGTTCGATGCCCAGCAGGTCCAGCAGCCGTACGGAGGCGGGCAGTGCACTCTCGTCGTTGTCGCCGACGCCGCGCAGCGGGGCCAGCGCCCGCGCGAAGTGCTCGTACCAGAAGGGATCGGGTGAGTCGGCGCGCACGCCGTCCAGTTGCCCGCCGCCGTCCGTCCGCAGCCGGAGCGAGCGCGTGCCGGGGGTCAGGACGACGACGGCGCCGCACTCCTCCGGCAGCAACTGCTCCTCGCGGTCGACGCACAGCGTGTACACGCCGACGGACGGACCGTCCCGCAGCAGCGAGATGACCCCGGGGAGGGAGCGGGCGCGGCGAGCCTGTTCCAGTACGACGAGGATGTCGGGGTGGCCGGTCACCCCGCCGCGGGTCAGCTCCGGACCGGCCGCGATACGCGAGGCGACCAGCTGGCCGATTTCACCGACGCGGCGCGCCAGGGACTCCGCGGTGCTGCCGACGAGGGCGTACGCGTCCTCGCCCTGTGCCTGGGCGTGCGGCAGCCAGCGGGTCCAGGACCAGTCCCGCTCGCCGTCCGGACCGGCCAGGACAACGATCCGCAGGTCTCCCGGACTGTGCAGGGCGGCGGCCTGGGCCGTCACCCAGCTCGCCATCGAGGTCGCGTCCGGGCCGGCGAAGCCCGCGACCCCGGAGCGGCGCAGCGAGACGGAGACCGGCACCTGGTTCAGCCGCGGCACGGTGGTGCGCCGGTGCTCGTCCTGGGTGGGGTCGTCCACGGTCAGGGACGACGGCAGGTCGGTGGTGCCGACGCGGACGGACAGGAAGTCGGGGTCCTTCCAACGGCGTTCCCACAGCCGTTCGGAGGGCTGGGCCGCCATCTGGAGGAGGGCCGCCGGGTCGGGCAGGGAGAGGCGGAGGTTGTGCTGTTCGCCGAGGACGGCCGCGTTGATGTCGGCCTTCAGACGGCTCAGCGTCTCCTCGTACTCCTTCATCTGCTGCACGTATTTGACCATCGCCTGCTTGCGTCCGCTGAACTGGCTGGCCAGCGCGGCGATCGGGGAGAGCAGCGCGATGAAGACGAACGACCACCGATGGGTGACCAGGATGGCCACCGCGGCGCTGCCCGCCGGGAGCAGCAGGATCGGCAGCAGCGGGATCGGCCGCTTCTCCGGCTTGCTCGGCGGTGCGGGCAGCCGGAACTTCGCGCCCGCCGCCGGTGGCAGGAAGCGCGGCGGCCGGTTGAACTCCAGCCCCATCCCGTCGGGCGCCACGGTCAGCGGCGCCCTGCGCGTGGACGGGACGGTCAGCTCCAACAGGTGTGCCCCGACCTCCAGCTGACTGCCCGCCTGCCACGGCGAGGAGTCCGGCACCGGCTTGCCGTCCAGCAACACGCCCTCCCGCGCGGTCAGTTCCGCACTCCCGTCGACCCGGACCCTCACCCGGGCCGCCCGGGGCGGCGCGTCGCCGACGAGCGGGATCGGGCACTCGGGTGAGCCGCCAATGTCGTAGTCGCCCGGCACCAGACGGAACACGGTGCCCGCCCCCGGTCCCGACACCACACGGACCTCGGTCCGTCCCTCGGGAACCGGCCCGCCGGGCACGGGAGCACCCAGGCCCAGGTCCATGCCGTCGCGGATGCCCGCCTCCTGGATGGTGGCGGCGGGATCCGCCAGGGCCGGGCCGAGATAGAGCGCCGGTTCGGCGCCCACCGTCCCCTCCGCCGGCCACGTCGACGCGGCGCCGACCGACCGTGCCAGCTCCGCGGCAAACCGGCCCACCGGCACGGACGGTCCGGTCTCGACTGCGACGGTGGTCGACACCCCGTCGTCCTGCGGTTCTCGAACACTGACGGTCAATCGCACTGCTCGTCGTCTTCTCTCTGTGGAAGGGGTGGTGGGGCGCACAACCGCCAGCGGCCGTACAGGGCCCGGGCGGGACGGCGCGCCGGCCGGGGCCGGGGTCAGTTCAGGTTGTTCCCGAGCGAGCTGTCCGTCTGGTCGAACGCGTCACCGACCGACTTCACGTAGTTCCCGATGCCCTGGAGCGAGTCGTTGACCTGCTGGAAGCCCTTGGCGAACTCGTCGAAGAACGGCGAGAACTTCTGCTGGGCCGCCGGCGTGCTGTACCCGTTGGACAGCAGGCTCTGGATCTTGTTCCTGACCTCGGAGAGCTTGTCCGTGAGCTGCGAGAAGTCGTTCAGCAGGGCCTGCGACGTGCTGGCCGTCTCATCGGAGTTGACGTTGAAATTGGGCATGACAGTGCTCCTTGTGCGTGTGGGTATTGAGCCGCCGCGCCACGATCCGTGGGTTTCCGACAGGCATCGATGACTACACGGGGCCGGCCGCCCGGAAGGTTCACCCGCCGGCGGGAGAACGTGCACCGGTTCGTCGAACCTTTCCGGCGGGCTGCCCCGTGTAGTCGGCACACGCCAACGCCGCAGAACCTAGGTGGACCCCATGAGCAACAGCCCCGGATCCAGGCCCGGGAGCGGTGCACGACCGGCCGCGGTGCGCCGCCCGCACCACGCCCTCATCGCACTGCTGATCGCGTGTCTCACCGGCCTCGGTATGACCACCGCCGCGGTGGCCGCCGACGGAGACCTGGTCAAGGTGTTCGTCGTACAGGACCCCGCGCAGACCGGCGGCACCCCGGTCACACTCGGCGAGATCGCGCAAGCCACCCTCGGCGACGAGACCCGGGCCGGTGACATCTTCACCCTCAACCGCGGCCTCGCACAGAAGGACGGCGACAGCCTGAACAGCCCCGACGAGACTCTGCATCCGGGCTGGATCCTGCGGCTGCCCCAAGACGCCTCGGGCCCCGACGTACAACTCGCCAAAGACACCTCGGCCGGACAGACCACCGGCTCCGGAGACCAAGGCCAGGGCACGGCCGCGCCGGCAGGCAGCGGCTCGCCCACCGCACAGACCGCGGTGTTCGCCATCCCGCTGGCCTCCGCCATCGCGGTGGCCAGCGCGTTCCTCCTCGCCCTGGTGACAGCCGCCATCGTGAGCCGACGCGGCCTCACGTCCTGGGCCGCCGCCGTCGGCCGCACGGTGCGCCGACTCGGCGATCCGGCCCGCCGCCGACGCCGACTCGCCGTCCGGCGCTCCACCGGCCTCCGCTTCGCGACCGACGCCGACTCCGTACGACGGGCCTACGACACCCTCGCCGACTTCGCGGCCACCCCCCTGCGGGACGCCGTACCCGTCCACGCCCTGCGGGTGGACGACACCGGCGTACTGGTGTGGCTCGACACGACGCAGGCCCCCGACCCCACCTGGACCAACATCGACGGCCCGCGCTGGCAGCGCCCCGCCTCCGCCGCCGGCTGGCTGAACCGGCCCGAGGCCACCACACCGGCCGACCCGGGCGAAGCCCTCCTCGTCCGGGTCGGCACCGACGAGGACGACTGCCCGGTCTTCGTCGACCTCAGCCGCCTCGACGGCGTCCTCAGCGTCACCGGAAACGCCGCAGTGGCCCGCGACGTCGTGCAGAACCTGCTGGCCGAGGTCGCCCGCAACCGGCCCCAGACCCCCGTGACCGTACTGACCGGGGCAGACGGCTCACCACTGCCCGCCGTACCACCGGGCCTCAACCACCTCACCCGCGTCGAACCATCCACCGCGAGGGCAGACACGGCAAGGACGGACACGGCGACACCGGGCGCCGTACGCTCCCCCGCACACCGGCACCCCGTAGCCGGCCTGGTCGTGGTCGCCGGCACCCCCGGGCCGCGGGAGACCGCCGAACTGGAGGCTCTCTGCGGACCACGGGGCGCGGGATGGACGGGATTCGTGTACGGGGACGCCGCCAACGCCCACTGGCAATGGCACGCCGACGACGAAGGCTGCGTGACGGTTCCCGTTCTGCCGCTCCGCCTGACCGTGCCCGCCTGACGCGAGTACACGGCGGTCCGCCACAACAAGGTCGGGAGCCCACGCCGCGATGGCAGACCCCACAACATGCCAGTCCGTCAAAAAACGAGTGTGAGCAACGCCGGTCGGTGGCTGGAGGGCAACCATTCCTTCCTCAGCCATATGCCTTTCCGGTTCGATATCCGACAGCCGTCCTTTCGCGTCGCGCTGTGAACTCTGCGGTCCTTCCGTTTCGTGTAACGGGTGGTGCGGGGTGTCGAGGCGGCCTTGCTTGCCGTCCGGGCCCGGAACGGAGACGTCGTACGGGCAAGCGACTCAACGTCTCAGGGGAGGGAATCGGTATGGCGCGGCGGCATGCGAGTCAGCAGGATTTAGAGGTGGTGGGGATGGACAGTGAGCCCACCCCGGGGGATCCGGATCTGATGCAGGGTCTGATCACGCGGTATCGCGACGCCAGGGATGATCTCCCGGACAAGCTGCGCAAGACCGCGACCGCCTACCACGATGCGGCGCAGGTGTACACGGACTGCGCCTCGCGGCTTCGCGAAGAACAGGAGACTTTCGGCAAAGCGGTGGACCAGGCCGACAGCAGTCCGGGAAACCAAGTTGGTGTCGGCGCCCCGTCGCGGGCCGGGATGTCAGGGACGCAGGTCCTTCCGGCGGTGTCGTGGCATCGCCCCCTGACATGCGACGGAGCTCCGCCGAAGCCAAGGGGACCGCGCTGTAGATTGACGGATCATGCTCAACGTTAGGGTCCTGGGATCCATCGGCGCGGACATCGATGGTGCGCCGGTCAACCTGGGAGGTCCCCGGCAGCGAGCTGTGCTTGCCCTCCTGCTGGCCGAACGCGGCCGTGTGGTGTCCGTCGACGGACTCATCGACCGCTTGTGGCGGGGGCGGCCCCCGGAGAAGGCGGCGGCCTCCCTGCATGTCTACGTGTCGAATCTCCGTCGTGTGCTCGAACCCAGCCGGACGCCCCGCACCCCGGCCGGTGTCCTGGTCAGCGCCCCGCCCGGGTACGCCCTGCGGCTGCCCGAGGACGCGGTCGACGCCTGGCGGTTCGAGGCGGTGGTACGGCGGGCGCGTACGGCACCGCAGCCCGAGGCCCGGCGCCTGTTGGAGGAGGCCCTCGGGTGGTGGCACGGAGCGGCCTACGGCGAGTGGGCGGACGAGGAGTGGGCGACGGCCGAAGCCGCCCGGCTGGGTGAACTCCACCTGACCGCAAGGGAGATGGCGATCGCGGCGGCCCTGGCCACGGGGGCCGCGCGGGAGGCGGTGCCGGCGGCCGAGGCGCTCGTACGGGAGCATCCACTGCGGGAGGAGGGCTGGCGGCTGCTGGCCCTCGGGCTGTGGGTCAGTGGACGCCGCCCCGACGCGGTGGCCGAGTTGCGGCGGGCGGCCGGCGTGATGGCCGACGAACTCGGCCTGGGCTTCGGCGACGCCCTGGCCGAGGTGGAGGCGGCCGTGCTCGCGGGGCGGACGGAGTTCCTGCGCGCGGCGGTACCGGTGGAGTCCGCGGTGCCGGAGGCCTTGGAATCGGTTGCGGGGCCCGGGACTTGGGCATCGGAGGCGGGACAGCGTGTGCCGCTCGGGGTCCCCCGGGACACCGTGGGCGTCGTCCTGCCGGACGACGACATGTTCGTGGGCCGGGACGACGAACTGCGGGCCTTGGACGAGGTGGCGCGCGACGCCCGGCGGGGCGGCGGCCTGGTCCTGGTGACCGGGGAGGCCGGGGCCGGCAAGTCGGCGCTGCTCGGCCGGTACCAGCGGCGGTTGCGGGAACAGGGCTGGACCGTGGTGGTCGGACGCTGCCCCGAGTTCGACGGCGCCCCGTCCGCCTGGGCCTGGGTGGAAGCGCTCGGCGCGCTCGCCCGCCGGATCCCTCCCACCGACCCGGACGCGCTCGGCGCCCTGCTCCATGAGGCCGGCTACGGGGCAGCGGGAGAGAGCGGAGACGGGACCCGCGAGAGTGTGGCGGCGGGATTCCCGGGGCGGGGCGACAGAGCGTCCGTCGGGCGGTTCCGGCTGCACCGGGCGTTCAGCACCTGGCTGCGCGAGGCCGCCGCGGACGCGCCTCTCGCCGTGGTCGTGGACGATCTGCATCGGGCGGACGGTGAGACGCTGGCCCTGCTGGAAAGGGCCGCCGAACTGGTCGGATCGCCGGTGCTGGTGATCGCCGCCTACCACCCGGTCGACGCGGGGGACCGGCTGACGAAGACGCTCGCCGAACTCGCACACCGCTCTCCGTACCGGCTGGCGCTCGGCGGACTGCCGTTACCCGATGTGGACGCGCTGGTCAGGGCGGTGTGCGGAAAGCACGTCGACGCGGCGACCGTGAGCGCGCTCGCCGACCGGACCGGCGGCAACCCCTTCTACGTCCGGGAGAGCGCGCGACTGCTCGCCGGCGAGGGTGCCCTGGTGGCGGTCTCCGAGGTCCCGCAGGGTGTGCGCGACGTGCTGCGGCGTCGGCTGCGGCAGCTGCCCGAGGGAGCGCTGGCCGTCCTCCAACTGGCCTCCGTGGTGGGCCGCGAGATCGAGATCTGTGTGCTCGTCGAGGCCGCGGACCCCGTCCGGCACGACGAGCACGCCGTACTCGACGCCGTCGAGGCGGGCGTGATGGCCGGACTGCTGACCGAACCGGCGCCCGGTGTGGTCCGGTTCGCGCACGTGCTGGTCCGCGACACCCTCTACACCGATCTCGTCGGCGTGCGCCGGGCCCGTCTGCACGCCCGGCTCGCGGAGGTGCTGCGAAGGCACCGTCCGGACGACCTGGCCGCCCTCGCGCACCACTTCGCCCGGGCCGCGAGCCCGCAGACCGCGTCGCTCGCCGTCGCATACTCGCTGGGCGCCGCCGACCAGGCCGAGCGGCGCTACGCCCATGACACCGCGGTCCAACTGCTCACGCAGGCCATCGACTCCTTCGCCCTGATCCCCGCCGGCGCGGACGGTGCCATGCCGAACGGCCGCGCCGGACGGCTGGTCGCGCTGCTCGGCCGCCTGCTGCGGGCCGAGATACGGGCCGGGGCGATCGTGGCCGCACGGCACACCCGGCAGCGCGCCCTGGAGGCGGCCGAAGGCGTCGGACACGACGAACTGGTCGCGGGGGCGCTCGGTGTGTGGGGCGGGCCGGGGTCGGCCCTGAACGGGCCGCAGGGACTCGCCGACCCGGCGGCGGTCGACACGTTCGTCGACGTGCTGACGGCCCGCGCCGACCTGGACCCGGCAGTCCTCGGCATCCTGCCGCAGGCCCCCGCTGACGACCGGTGCGGGCACGCGGCAAGGGGCGCATCCGGCGTACGACTCGACGCCGTAAGTACCGAAGGCGGAACCAAGGCCACCGGGTCGCAGCCCGCGGACGGCGGCGTGGAGTCGGTGGGCGGGGAGGACGCGCTCGGCGAGGGACGGGCGGAGCGGGGTTCGGAGGTCGATCGCCGGCTGGTCGTGGCCCGGGCCGTCGGGGATCCGTTGCTGCTCTCCTGCGCGCTGACGGCGGCATCCGTCATGAAGCCGGAGGCGTTCCCGGACCGCCGCGCGTCACTGGCGTCGGAGTTGCGCGTCCTCGGATACGCGCACGACCTGCCCACCAACAGCTGGGTGCGCGAGCACACCGGTGCCATGGCGGCCGGGGCCCGCAACGACGTCGCGCGGGTCCGCCGGCACACGGGGGACGGGCGGGCGATCGCGGGACGGCACCGACTGGTGGAGGCGGAGGCGATCAACCTGTTGACCCTCGCCATGCTGGCCCACGTCGAGGGCCGCTTCGCCGAGTCCGAGGCCGGCTACGCGGAGGTACGGGAGCGGTTGCGCTACCACGGTTCGCCGTTCGGCGACTTCGTGTACGCCGTGGGGCTGACCACCGTACGGCTCGGCCGGGGCCGCCCGGCGGAGGCCGAGCCGCTGCTGCGGACCCTCCTGCCCGGATCCGGGCCCGTCGCCGAACTCGCCCTCGGCGTCGTCCTCGCCCGGCAGGGCGAGCGCGAGCGGGCCCACCTGCTCGGCCGGCGCACTTCGACCGTCGTCCCCGTCGTCCCGGACCACCTGTACGGCATCGCCCTGTCCCTCCGGGCCGAACTGGCCTTCCTGCTGGGGGACATGACCACCGCGCTGGAACTGATCCCGCTCCTGCTGCCGCTGCGCACCCAGCTGGCCGGCGCCGCCAGTGTCTCCTTCGCCACCCGCCCGTTCGCCCACTCGCTGGGCGAGTTGCACCGGCTTCTGGGCGACGAGGACGAGGCGCTACGGCAGTTCGCCTGCGCCGAGGACGTGGCGCGGAGCTGGGGTTCACGGCACCTGGTGGAGGCGGCGCGGGCCGCCTCGCTGGAGCGGCCCGCGCGGAAGTGATGTGACGGCGGCCGGGATCAGCCCAGGTGCCACTTCTGGTTGGACGTCCCGCCGCAGCTCCACAGCTGGAGCCGGGTACCGTCGGCCGTACCCTGGTCCTTGGCGTCCACGCACTTGCCGATCACGGTGTTGACCAGGTCGTGGGAGCTGTTGAGGTTGAAGCGCTGGGCCCAGCCGCCGTTGCAGGTCGCCAGCTGGATGGCCGCGCCGTCGGACTTCGAGGCGTTCGCGATGTCCAGGCACAGGCCCATGGACCGCACACTGCCGTCGGACTTGAAGACCCACTTCTGCCAGGCCTTGCCGGCACATCCCCACAGCCGCAGGGGGGAGCCGTCCACACCGGCATGGGCACTCACCTCGATGCACTTCGAGGAGCCGTAACCGACGATCTCGTCACCGGCCACGGCGGCAGCGGCGGGCTTCGGTGTCGAGGCCTTCGTCGTCGTGCCGCCGGTGCCGGCACCGCTGCCGGTGTCAGTGCCGGCGGCCTGGGCCGCCTTGGTGCCGGACGCCTTGCCGGGGTGGGCGGCATCCGCCACCGGGGACGAACTTCCCTCGGTGTGCGGGCCCTTGTCCGTGTCGGCCTTCGACCCCTTCGTACGGTGGGTCGGCCGGCCGCTGCCCGACGGGGAACCGGTCGGTCCCTCCGAAGCACCCGCCGTGAGTTGGGGGACGACGCCGTCGCCGACGGTCGCCGCCTGCGGACCGGAGTCGTCGTGGCCCGGCATGGCGATGAACGCGGCGCTGCCGATACCGAGAACCAGCAGGGCACAACCGGCGACCGCGACCCCGACGACCCGCGCGCTCCGCTCCGGCCGCGTGTCCCCGGCGCCCGCCTCGCGCTGCCCGCCGGGGTCACCCGGCCCCGTCGTCCGCGGGCGGAACAGAGAGCCCGGCGCGGTCGACACTTCCTGGGTACCGGGCTCGGCCGGAGCGGCGGCAGCCGACGCGGCCGTGGGACCGACCGACCGTGCCGTCCGGGGGCGGAACAGTCCGCCGGATGCGGCGGGTTCGGGTGCGGTGGGGGACGCCGGGGCGGGTGTCGGGCTGTCTGGCTGTGCTGCCTCTGGGCGGAACAGTCCGCCCGGCGTGGCGGGCTCGGCCGCACGGGTGGACGCCGGAGCGTGTGCGGGCGTGGGGTCAGCCGACCGTGCTGCCCGGGGGCGGAACAGCCCGCCGGACGCGGCGGGTTCGGGTGCGGTGGGGGACGCCGGGGCGGGTGCCGGCGTGGGGTCGGCCGACCGCCTCGCCCTGGGCCGGAACAACGGGCCCGGCGCGGAGGAAGTCCCGTCCGTACTCGGCGCGGGGCCGGCAGCCGTCGCGGGCGCAGGTGTGCCGTCGGGAGTGGTCTCGCCGTCCGGGGCGGAGCCGTCCTCGGAGGGGAGCGCGGCTTCCTCCGCCGACGCGTTTCCCGACTCGGACGTCGGCTCGGTCTCCCGCAGCCACGGCAGCGGCCGTTCCCAGAGGGCCGGCTCCTCCGGTGTCTCCGGCTGCCCCGTTGTGTGTTCCATCGTCTGCCTGCCTGTCTGCGTACTCGATGTTCCCCGGCGGGCGACTCTAGGGTCGCCGGTCGCGGGTACCCGCCGGGAGAAGCCGGGTTCTGCCCCGCAGGACCGGAAACTCTTCCCCTGCGGGCCGGGGGGCCGGGATGTTCGGTTCGCCCCGCACGAGCGCTGCCGACTACAGCGTCCCCGAGCGCAGCGCGTAGGCGACCGCGTGCGTGCGGTTGCGGAGGCCGAGGCGGTTCATCATGACGCTGACGATGCTCTTGATGGTGCGCTCGGAGTAGTTCAGCTTCTGGGCGATCTCCGTTGTCTCCAGCCCCTCGGCCAGTAGCCGCAGCACATCGACCTCGCGGGTCTCCAGACCGGACGCGGTCAGCCCCAGCGGCCCCAGCACGTCGCGCTGGACCGCCTTGATGTGGTCGATGAGCTGCCCCTGCACCGGCAGCGGCAGGGCCGCTCCGCCTTGGGCCACCGCGCGCACGGACTCCACGACCTTGTCGTACGTGGTGTCCTGACGCCACATCACACCGCGCAGGCCGTACCGGACCGCCCGCAGCAGGTGGGCTTCGCCGATGTGGCCGGTGATCAGCACGAGCCCCATGCCGGGACGGGTGGAGCGCTCGGTCACCGACTCCATGAGCAGCATGGTGTCCTCGGTGACGTCCGGCGTGATCAAGAGGGCCACGTCCGCGTGCCGGTGTTCCTCCTGTGGCAGTACCGTCAGATCCGGATACCTGCGCAGGCACCAGACGGCCCCCTCACCGGTGATCGGGTCACTGGCAAGGACTGCGATCGAGATCGTCCCCAACGTTTCTGCTTTCCTTCCGGGTGCGGATCATCGCCCTGGAAGGGCGGGCGACGATCGTCACCGGTCGGCCTTAAGGCCGACTTGGCGTGTACTTGGCGAAGCTGCCCCTGCGGCCAGGCTTCGCTGCCCGCGAGGGCGGACATCGGCCCGTACGACGCGGGTGCGGGCGGCCCTCTGCCTAATCTCCACGCGCGGATCCAGTCGCGGATCCCGTTGTGGGAACACCGGAAGAAGCAGAGAAGAGGGCACGTTGAGCACCGTCGTCGCCAAGCGCTCGCCGCGTGCCGAAGGCCCCCCGATGCCGGAGGGCCAGGTGGAACTCGCCGAGCCCCCGGTGCTGGGCGAACCGGCCACCGCCGACTTCGGCTCGGTGATGACGTACCTGCCGATGGGCCTGGGCGCAGGGGCCATGGCGCTGATGTTCTCGGTCGGCAGCGGTGGTACGTCCATGTACATGATGACCGGCATGATGGGCGTCGCCATGATCAGCATGACGCTGACCCAGATCGGCAGGCCCGGCGCGGAACGGCGCCGCCGGATGCGCGCCGAACGCCGGGACTACCTGCGCTACCTCGCCCAGAAGCGGGTTCAGGCCCGGCGGGCCGCCGACGACCAGCGGGCCGCACTGCTCTGGGACAACCCCGAGGCGTCCGACCTGTGGGCACTCGCGACCGGCACCCGGCTGTGGGAACGCAGGCCCGGACACGAGGACTTCGGCCGGGTCCGCATCGGTCTCGCGACCCGCCGCGCCGCGCTGGAGTTCCTGCCGCCGCAGACCAAGCCGGTGGAGGACCTGGAACCGCTGTGCGCGATCTCGCTGCGCCGGTTCACCAAGGCCCACCAGACCGTGCCCCTGCTGCCGGTGCCCGTCTCGCTCCAGCGCTTCACCAGCGTCGAGTTCACCGGCGGGACCGAGGAGGCGGTGGCTCTGGCCCGCGCGGTGCTCGGCCAGTTGGCGGTCTTCCACTCTCCTGACGAACTGCGGATCGCGGTGCTGGGCGACGAGGCCGCGCGCGCGGACTGGGACTGGCTCAAGTGGCTGCCGCACAACGCCCACCCGACCGAGGAGGACACGGCCGGAGCGGTGCGGCTGGCCGCGGGCGACCACGACGAACTCCTCGATCTGCTCGGACCCGATGTCCGCGACCGCCCCGACCACGATGTCACCTCCTCGCCCAGCGTCGCCGAACCGTTCACGGTGATCGTCTCCCAGGGCGTACAACTCCCCGCTAGCTCAAGGCTGTTGGGCGCCGGGATACGCGGGGTGGTGCTTCTCGACCTCACCGGTGCGATGACCGGCGGACCCAAGGTGCTGCGGCTCACGGTCCGCGACGGCCAGGTCGGGTTCCCCAGCGGCAGCGAGGACGTCGGCGGCCGGGCCGACCGGCTCGGTCCCGTCGAGGCCGAGCAACTGGCCCGTGCCCTCGCCCCGATGCGCACCGGCGGCGGTGTCGACCTGGTCGACCGGCCCCTGGAGTCCGACTTCGACCTGGCCACCATGCTCGGCATCCGTGACGTACACGCCTTCGACGTCGCGGCCAAGTGGCGACCGCGGCTCGCCCAGGACGCCCGCCTCAAGGTGCCGATCGGGGTCACCGAGGACGGCGAGATCGTCGAACTGGACCTGAAGGAGTCCGCTCAGGGCGGTATGGGTCCGCACGGACTGCTGATCGGCGCCACCGGCTCGGGCAAGAGCGAACTGCTGCGCACCCTCGTCACGGGCCTGGCCGCCACCCACTCCTCCGAGATCCTGAACCTCGTCCTGGTGGACTTCAAGGGGGGCGCCACCTTCCTCAACATGGAGCGGCTCCCGCACACCTCCGCCGTCATCACCAACCTCGCCGACGAACTTCCCCTCGTCGACCGCATGCGGGACTCCATCAACGGCGAGATGATCCGCCGTCAGGAACTGCTGCGGGAAGCCGGATACGCCTCGCTCTTCGAGTACGAGAAGGCGCGCGCCGCCGGGGCGAGCACGCTGGCCCCGCTGCCCTCGCTCCTGGTCATCGTCGACGAGTTCTCCGAACTCCTCGCCAGCAAGCCGGAGTTCGTGGAGCTGTTCGTCTCCATCGGGCGGCTCGGACGCAGCCTGGGTGTGCATCTGCTGCTGGCCTCACAGCGGTTGGACGAGTCCCGTATCCACCGGGTCGAGGGCCACCTGTCGTACCGGCTCGCCCTGCGCACCTTCTCCTCGATGGAGTCGCGCAGCGTCATCGGCACCTCCAGCGCCTACGAACTGCCGTCCGCCCCCGGCAACGGCTACCTCAAGGTCGACACCACCAACCTGGTCCGGTTCAAGGCCGCCTACGTCTCCGGAGCGGCGCCCGTGCCCGCCGGCCCCGAGGAGTCGGCGCACCGGACGGGCACGGCCCGTGAGGTGACCGCGTTCGCACTGGAGCGGCACGGTGTGCCGGCCGCGGACCGTGAGGCGGAGGAGGCCGCCCGGCTGGTCTCGCTCGCCGAGGAGGCCCTGCGCGACCAGGGCGCCGGCGCGGGACCCGAGGAGGACGGCGGTGAGGGCGGCGAGGACAGCCTGCTGGAGGTCTTCGTCGGGCGGCTGGAGGACAGTGGCCCGCCCGCCCGGCAGGTCTGGCTCTCCCCGCTGTCCGAGTCGCCCGGCCTGGACCAGTTGCTGCCCGGCATCGTGCCCGACCCGGACCGGGGCATGGGCGCCGCCGACCGCCGCGTCCAGGGCGCGCTGCGCGTCCCGTTGGGCATGGTGGACCGTCCGTTCGAGCAGCTGCGCGAACTGCTGATCGCCGATCTGTCGGGCGCCGACGGCCACCTCGGTCTGGTGGGCGCGCCGCAGACCGGCAAGTCCACCCTGCTGCGCACCCTGATGCTGTCGCTGGCCCTGACCCACACGCCCGCCGAAGTCCAGTTCTACTGCCTCGACTTCGGCGGCGGCGGTCTGGTCTCCACCGCCGGACTGCCGCACGTCGGCTCGGTGGCCACCCGGCTGGAACGCGACCGGGTCCTGCGTACCGTCGAGGAACTCACCCAACTCCTGGAACAGCGCGAGCAGTTGTTCACCTCCCGGGGCCTGGAGTCGATGGCCGCCTACCGGGCGCTGCGCGCGGACGGCGCGATCGACGACCCCTTCGGTGACGTGTTCCTGGTGGTCGACGGCTGGGCCACGCTCCGCCAGGACTACGAGGACCTGGAGCAGCGGATCATGGAACTCGCCGCGCGCGGCCTGTCGTTCGGGCTGCACGTGGTCGCCTCCGCGGTGCGCTGGTCCGAAGTACGGCCCCGGCTGCGGGACTTGCTCGGCACCAAGCTCGAACTGCGGCTCGGTGACTCGATGGAGTCGGAGGTCGGCTCCCGTGCGGCGGCCGGTGTCCCGCACCGGCCGGGACGCGGTCTGACCAGCTCCGGACACCACTTCCTGTCCGCGCTGCCCCGGCTCGACAGCTCCTCGCGCACCGACGACCTGACGGCCGCCACCAAGGCGGCGGTCGCAGAGATCGATACCTTCTGGACCGGCCCCCGGGCCCCCGGCGTGCGCCTGCTGCCGACCAGGCTCGACGCCCGCCGCCTGCCCGCCCCGGCCGACACCCGCGACCTGAAGTTCTGCGTGGGCTGGGACGAGCAGCGGCTCGCCCCCGTCTGGCACGACTTCGGCGCCACTCCGCACCTGCTGGTCTTCGGCGACGGCGAGACCGGCAAGACCAACGCGCTGCGGCTGGCCATCCGCGCCATCACCGCCCGCTACCGGCCCGAGGAGGCCAGGATCCTGCTGGCCGACCCCGGGCGCGGACTGCTCAAGGACGTGCCCGAGGAGTACCGGGTCGGATACGTCGTCGACAACGACGCGCTCGGCAAGCTCGCCGACAGTGCCGCCGTGTCCGTCGCCAAACGACAGCCCGGCCCGGACGTCTCCCCGGAGCAGCTGGAGAAGCGGGACTGGTGGACCGGTCCGCTGCTGTTCGTCCTCGTCGACGACTATGACCTCTTCTCCGGCGCGCCCGGCACCCCCTCACCGATGATGCCGTTGGTGCCGCTGCTCGCGCAGGGCGCCCACATCGGACTGCACATGGTCGTCGCCCGGTCCACCTCCGGCGCCATGCGGTCCGTCATGGACCCGCTGATCCGGCGGATGTGGGAGCTGGGCAACCCCGCGCTGCTGTTCTCCTACCCCAAGGAGGAGGGCAAGTTCATCGGCGAGGCCAAGCCCCGCACCCTGCCCGCGGGCCGCGCCCAGCTCGTCACCCGCCGCACCGTCCAGCTCGTCCAGACCGGCCTGGTGTCGGCGGCCCCCCTCCCCACAGGAGCACGATGACCACCGCCGTACCCCTGCCCGCCCGGATCGCCGAGGTCTGCCGCCTCACCGTGGAGGCACCGGACGGCAGGGCCGACCTCGCCGTCCCCGTCACCACCCCGGTCTCCGCCCTTCTGCCGCTGCTGCTGCGCCACACCGCCACGGGCCCCGACACCCGGGGCACCCCCTGGACACTGCAACGGCTCGGCGAGGACCCCCTCGACCCCGAGGCCACCCCCGAGAGCGCCGGGCTGCGCGACGGCGACGTCCTGCACCTGCGTCCGGCCGACGCGGCACTGCCCGCGCTGCACTTCGACGACGTCTCCGACGGCGTCGCCCACACCGTCGGCGCCGGACCCGGCCGCTGGCGCCCCGAACTCACCCGGAACCTCGGCCTCGCCCTGTCCTGCCTGGCCCTGGCCGCGCTCGCCGCCGCGCTGCTCGGTGCGGGGCCCGGCCCGCTCACCGCGGTGACCGCCGGGGCGATCGCGCTGGTGCTGGCCGCGGGCTGCGCGAGCGCCGCCCGGATGCACGCGGACCCGGGAGCCGTGCTGGTCGCCGGCGTCGGCGCGTTCGGCTTCGCCGCCCTGGCCGGGACGACCCTGCGCGAAGGCCCGTCCGGCGGATTCGCCCCCGGCACGACAGGAGTCCTCGTGGCCGCCGGGTGCGTGGTCGCCCTGGCCGGCGGACTGCTCGCACTGGGTGCCCTGCCCCTGGTCGTACCCGGCACCGTCCTGCTCACGGCGCTCGCCGCCGCGCTCGGGGCGGGCCTCGCCGAGACCGCCGGTCTGCACGGTGTCCAGGCCGCCTCGGTGGTCGCGGTGGGCCTGTTCGTCCTCGGCCATCTCGCCCCCCGGCTGGCCCTGCGGACCGCCCGACTGCGCGTGCCCCAGCTCCCGCACGACGCCGAGGAACTCCAGCTCGACATCGAGCCCGAGCCCGGCGAACGGGTGGCCGGCCGGGTCTCCGTCGCCACCGCCTGCCTCGACACGATCGGCATCGCCTCCGCGCTGGTGTGGGCGGTCGCCCTCTGGCTGCTCGCCGACCGTGAGGCCGGCTGGGCCGGCTGGCTCCTTCCCCTCTGCCTCAGCCTGGCCGTCCTGCTCCGCGCACGCGGCACCAACGGCACCCTCCAGCGGGTCCCGGCCGTGCTGGCCGGCGCCTACGGCCTGGGACTCGTCCTCATCGTCCGGGTCGCGCCCACCGGCCCGGCCGGCCGGGCCGCCGTCCTCGCGGCACTGCTGGCCGCCGCACTGCTGCTGCTCGTCGGAGCCTGGCGGCTCCCGCGGGCCCGACTGCTGCCCGTGTGGGGGCATCTCGGCGACCTGCTGGAGATCGTCACGGCGGTCGCCCTGCTGCCACTGCTGCTCCAAGTCCTGCACGCGTACGCCTACTTCCGCGGCCTCGCGGGCTAGGAGCGGCACCCATGCAGACACGACGCGATCATGTGCAGGCCTACCAGTTCGCCATGGGGCGCCTCGCCTCCGCCCTCGTCAGCGGCGACCCCGGCCGGGGCGACAGCCCCACCCGGCGGTCCGCGCTCGGCTCGGTCTTCGGCGTGGGCCTGGTGGTACTTCTGTGCGCCGGATACGGGGTGTACGGCCTGATCTCGCCCGTCGCGAAGGACGACTGGCGCAAGGAAGGGACGATCGTCCTGGAGGAGGACACCGGCAACCGCTACGTCTACGCCAACGGTGAGCTGCGCCCCGTCCGCAACTACGCCTCCGCGCTGCTCATCGCCGGGGCGAGGACCGCGCCCGAGACGGTGTCCGCCAAGTCCCTGGCCGGGGTCCCGCACGGCACCCCCGTCGGCATCCAGGGCGCGCCGGACACCGTGCCGGCCGTCTCCGCGCTGGCGACCGGGGCATGGGCGCGCTGCCTGCCGGCGCAGGGTGCGTACGGCACCGGGACCGAGGGAGCCAAGGGGACAAAGGAGAAGGACTCCTCCGACAAGGGCCAGAGCCTCGTCTTCGGAAGCTCCGCCGCCGCGCTCGCCGCGCTGCCCGCCGATCGCCAGGTGCTGCTCGACGGGCCCGGGAACACCCGGTACGTGCTGCTGGGCGGCGTCAAGTACCCGGTCCCCGGCGCCCCGACGCTGATCGCCCTCGGCCTGGACGACCAGACGGCCCTCTCCGCGACCGCCGACTGGCTCGCCGCCGTCCCCACCGGCACCGCCCTCGCCGCGCCCGTGCTGTCCGGCGCCGGGAAGACGGCCGCCGAGGTCGCCGGCCGGAGCACCGAGGTCGGCCAGGTCTTCCGCACCACCACGGGCGGCACCGAGCACTACTACGTGATGCGGTCCGACGGGCTCGCTCTCGTCAACGCCACCGAATACGCCCTGCTCGCCGCCCGCCCAGGTGCCCCGGCGGCACGCGAGGTCGGACAGGCGGACATCGCCGTCGCCCCGGCATCGGCGGAGCACGCCACGACCGGCCGGGTGCCGGACCTGACCGGCGTCCACTCGCTGGACGGCGGCACCGTCTGCATGACGGAACTCGCCGACGGCCGGGCCCGGATCACCGTCGCCACCCCCGGCACCGGCGGAGTCGTCCTGCCGGCCGACGGCGGTGTGCTGGCCGTCCCGGACGCCGGGCGGACCGAGTATCTGATCACCGAGCAGGGTCTGAAGTACCGGATCGCCGACGCCGACGCCGCGCGAGCCCTCGGATTCGGCGAGACCAAGAGCCGGCTCACGCTGCCGGCGGGCGTCCTCGCCCTCGTCCCCGACGGTCCGGTACTCAGCCGCGCCGCCGCCGCGAAGGGCTGAACCCGATGGCCCGGCTCCGCCTTCGCTCGACACCCGTGGGCGACGCCCTGCTCATCCATCCCAAGGGCCGGTACGACGACCGGGCCGCCGCGTTCGCCGCCGGGATCGCCGAGGACCCGCTCCACACCCTCGTCGTGGTGGACCTGCCGGCCGACGCCCTCGCCACGGAGTGGGAGGCGGTGGCCCGGCTGCTGTCGGGCGCCCGGTACGGCAGCCCGCGCCTGGTCTTCGGCCGGGGCAGCGGCGACGACATCCGTACCGCCTGCCGGCTCCTCGCCGAACGGCTCGAACGCGAGGTGCTCGCCCCGGACGGCGACCTCGTCCCGACCCTCACCGGCGGACTGTTCGTACCGGGCGACGACGGCGCGGCCTGGCTGCGGTTCCGGCCGGGCCGCGACCCCGAGCCGGCGGCACAGCGCTACCCCAAACCGCACTGGGAGTTCTCCGCGCCGACCCGCACCGGACCCGTCGGCGCCCACACCGTCGCCCAACCGGTGCCGGCGGGTGTGTGGCTGCGCCGCACCGACCACGACCCACTGGCCGCCCACCACCAGCGCGCGGTCGAGGCCGCCCCCACCGACCCGCACCACTTCCTGCTCGTCCTCGGCAGCCCCGGCACCCCACCGCTCTCCCTCGACGACGTGACCCGTTTCTGGAACACCGTGCTCCCCGGCGTCCGCCCCGCAGTACGTTTCGTCCTCCACGGCAGCCTCGACACCCCCGCCGGCCACGCACCGGCCCAGAGCCTCGCCGACACCCTGAACCACCCGGTCACCCTGTACGACGCCCTGCCCTACGCCGAGCCCGACCGCCGGCCCCTCCCGGCCGAGTCCACCTACCTGCCCTCCGGCTCCGTCACACCGGGCGTGGCGCCGTCGCCAGGACCAGTCCCCGACGATCCGGCCACCCCCGGCGGCGGTGCGCCCACCGCCGTACCCTCCCCGCCGCCCATCCGCACGGAGTCCGGCGCCGGCACGCCCGCTGCCGACAGCGGGGCCTCCACGACGGCGTCGCGGAACCCCTCGACACCGGACACCGTGACCCCGGTGCAGGAGGAAACAGGCGCGACGGATCCCCCCGAGGCGCTCACCACCCCCGACGACCTCGACGCCACGGACCTCTCGGAGGCGCTCACCGTCCGCAACGACGGCGCCAGTCCGCCCCCTGACGCAGAGCCCACCATTAGCGGCGCGGCAGATCTCGAAGAAGCCCCCACGATCCGAAACGACCGGCGCACCCCGCGCAACAAGACCCCGGACCCGACACCGGCACCGGTCGCGGCGTCGGACCAGGCACCCGACTCCGCCCCGCCACCTGCACTTTCGCCCTCCCCGGCACCGGCGACCGACCCTGCACGCATGCCCGACCCGGCATCCGAGCCTCCGGTGACACCTCACCCTGTCTCTACCTCGACCTCGGCCCCGACCTCAGTTCCGGCTGAGGCCCCGGTCCCTGCCTCGACTTCGGCCCCGCCTTCGATCCCACAGCCCGACTCCACCCCCGCACCGGCCCCTGCACCGGCCCCTGCACCGGCCCCTGCACCGGCCCCTGCACCGGCCCCTGCACCCACCCCTTCTCCCGCCCCCGCACAGCGCCTCGCCCCGCCCGTCGCTCCCCGGTTCCGGCTGGAGTCCGGTGCGCCCGAGCCGGAGATCTCGGAGGTCGGGGACGTCGGCGCCCCTGTGGCGGTGGATCCCCAGGTAGCGACCGCGGGGACCGGCCCGGAGCCCGGCACCACGTCCGTCGCCGGTGGTGCGGTCGGCGGGCCAGGGGTTCGGGTGCAGCCCGTGCCCCGGGCCGCGGCCTGCGCGCTGCCGCCGGAGCGGGGGATCGCGCAGGAGCGGGAGTGGCTGCGCCGGACGCTCAGCGAGCAGTACAACGCCGTGGCCGGTTCCGTCTCGCGGGTGATGTCCGAGTCACCGGGCCTGCGCGGCGGATCCCGGACGGAGGTGGCGGACGCGCTGACCGAACTGGTCGCCGTACGCCTGTACTTGTCCGGCGACAGCCGCCGGGCCGACGCGGTCGTGCGCGAGGCGACGGCCGGACCGCACGTGCCGCTGGCGCGCTGTGTGACGGCGGGACTGCGCCGGCTGCCTTCCTACCGGGGGCCTGCCCTGCTGCGTACCCGCCTCGGCGAGGCGGAGCGGGCCTGGTACCGCGAGGGCAGGCTGGCCACCGAGTGGGCGTTCTGCCATGCCCGTACGTTGTTGCACCCGGGCCCGTCCGGCAGCGGCGCGACCGACGTGTTGATCTGGTCGATGACCGCGCGGCGGACCAGTTCGCTGGACCCGGCCGTCCCCGACCGGGTGCTGTTCCTGCCCGGCACCGCCTTCAAGGTGCTGCGCACCGAGGGCTCCGTCGTGCTGATGAGAGAGCTGTCGCCGTCGGAGACCGCACACGGCGGCCGGAACGGCCAGGGCGGTCGGCGCGACGTACCGGCGAAGCTCGACGAGATCGCCGTCAAGGGACTGGAGAAGATTCTGGACGCCCTGGAGCGCACCGGCACCGATGCCGCGGCCGAGAGCGCCGACCCGCCCGGACTGATCGTGACCCCCCGTGCGGTCCGCACAGAAGGAGCCAAGCCGTGAGCAGGCAGGTCTTGCCGGTCTCCCCGGACCGACCGGGCGCCCACCGTACGATCGCCCAGGCGCTGGCCGAGGCCGCGGAGGGGGCGCTGATCACGGTCGCCCCCGGCCGGTACGAGGAGTCGCTGGTGATCGTCCGGCCCGTGACCCTGGCCGCGGAGGGCGGCGCCGGGACCGTACAGGTGCACGCGTCCGCCGGGAGCACGGTGGTCGTCGACGCGGAGGCGGTCCAGTTGTCCGGGCTCGTCCTGTCGGGCGCCGACCGCGACGCCCCGGTCCTCGACCTGCGGCGCGGGCAGTCGGCGCTGGAGGGGTGCCGGATCGAGGGCGAGGCGTGGACGGCGGTACTGGCCTGGCACGAGGGCACCCTGGCCGCCCGTGGCTGCCGGGTCACCAACCCGCACGGCGCGGGGGTGGTGGTCACCTCGCGCGGCGACAACGTACTGGCCGACACCGAGGTCACCGAGGCCGGATCCTCGGCGGTCGTGGTCGCCGAGCACGGCCGTCTCGACGTACGGGACTGCCGTCTCGACCGCCCCCGGGGCAACGGCGTCTGCGTCAACGGCAACGCCTCGGCGACCGTCGAGGACACCCTGATCACCGGCAGCGGCAAGCCCGCCGTGGCCGTCGAGCAGGAGGCGCGCGCCGCCCTGCTCCGGGTCACCGTGACGGGCAGCACCGCACTGGACGCGTATCTGACCGGCCGGGGCGAGACCACGCTCACCGACTGCGCGTTCTCCGGTTCGGGCGGGCAGTCCGTGCACATCGCCGACGGCGCCGCACCGCACCTGCGCGGCTGCGCGGTCACCGGCGCGGCCCGCAGCGGTATCCAGGTCACCGGGGGTGCCCGGCCGCGGCTGGAGGACTGCGCGATCACCGGCACTCCGGTGGGGCTGCATGTCACCGGTGCGGCGACCACCGTCACCGCCACCGGGCTCGTCGTCCGGGACGCCTGGACCACCGCCGTGCAGGCCGCCGACTCCGGTACCGCCGAACTCGAACGGCTCACCGTCACCGGCTCCTCGGGCGCCGGGGTGCGGGCCGAGGGCGGCGCCCGGGTGGCTCTGCGCGACGCCGAGATCGCGATGAGCGGCGGAGACCTGAGCAAGGGTCAGGGGACGGGCCTGGGGCTGGCCGGGTCCGCGAGCGTGTTCGTGTCCGGCTCCGTACTGCGCGAGTGCGGTGCGGTGGTCGGCGAGGACGCGGAACTGACCGCTCACGACTGCGAGTTCACCGGTTCGCCGGGAGACGCCGTGCGGGTCCTCGCGGGTGGTTCGTTCACCGCCGTCGGGTGCCGGATGACCGGCGCGCGCGGCCGTGGCGTCAACACCCACGCCGACGCCCGCACCGACCTCAGCAACTGCGCCGTCCAGGACAACAGCGGCGATCCTCCGGCCGACCGGGCAGGCGACGGGTTCGGCGGGGAAGGGGAGAGCTTCGGCGAGGACGAGGGACTCGGCGGTGACACGCCCGCGGGAGGGGACTCGGGTGGTTCCCGGGACCCGGACCCCGAGGCCGGCGGCGACATCGCCCGTTCGGGGACCGGGCCGCTGGCCGAACTGGAGGCGCTGGTCGGCCTGGAGAGCGTCAAACTGGAGGTCACCGGGCTCATCAACCTCAACAAGGTGACCAAGCGGCGCACCGAGATGGGCCTGCCGATGCCGCCGATGAGCCGCCACCTCGTCTTCGCGGGACCGCCCGGTACCGGCAAGACGACCGTGGCCCGGCTGTACGGGGCGGTGCTCGCCGAACTCGGCATCCTCAGCCAGGGCCACATCGTCGAGGTGGCCCGCGCCGACCTGGTCGCCCAGATCATCGGCGGCACCGCCATCAAGACCGCGGAGGTCGTCAACCGCGCGCTGGGCGGGGTGCTCTTCATCGACGAGGCCTACACCCTGACGAACCAGTCCCGGGGCACGGGGCCGGACTTCGGGCAGGAGGCCGTCGAGACGCTGATGAAGATGATGGAGGACCACCGCGACGAGATCGTCGTCATCGCGGCCGGCTACTCCGAGCACATGGACCGGTTCCTCGCCTCCAACCCCGGTATGGCGTCCCGCTTCGCCCGCACGGTCGAGTTCCCCAACTACTCCCCGGAGGAACTGGTCACGATCGTCCGGGGCCTGTGCGCCAAGCACTACTACGAGCTGTCCGACGACACCGTGGACGCGCTCTCCCGCTACTTCGAGACCGTCCCCAAGGGACCCACCTTCGGCAACGGCCGGGTCGCCCGCCAGGTCTTCGAGTCGATGATCGGCGCCCAGGCGTCGCGGCTGGCCATCCAACCGCCGGGCCACGACAGCGAGTTGAGTCTGCTCACCGCCGCCGACGTCACCCCGGCTCCCCAGGCGCCGACACCCCCACCGTCAGCTGCGCCCGTGGCCGGCCCCGTCCCACCGCCGGCCACCCCGGCCCCCGAGACACCCGTGCCGCCCCCTGCCCCCCGCCACTTGGCCGCCCTCAGCGGTCTCGGCCCCGTCACCGACGCACTGCTCGCCCGGCTGGACACCCTCGTCAAGCTCGGGCAGGGCACCGCGGGGCTCGCGGACGTCGTCCTGGAGGGCGCGCGGGGCAGCGGACGACGGGCCGTGGCCGCCGCGTACGGCAGGGACCTGGCGGAACTCGGCATCCTCCCGTCCGGCGCGCTCACCCGGGTGTCGCTCGCGGAGGTCCCGGCCCGGTGGGCCAAGCAGCCGCGCGCGTTCCTCGCCGACGCTTTCCGCCACGCAGCAGGCGGCCTCCTGCTGCTGGAGGCCGACCCCGCCTTCGTGTCCCGCCCGGACGCCGAACAGGACGCGGTCGTCGACGCGTTGGCCGCGGAGACGGCGGCGCGGGATCCCCACGGCGTGGTCCTGGTCCTCTCGGGCAGCGCCCCGCGCCTGAGAGAACTGCTGCGCACCCGAACCGACCTGGCCGGGGTGTTCGCCGACTACTTGCCGCTGCCCGCCTGGAGCGGCGCGGGTCTCGCCGAACTGACCCGGCGGCGGCTCACGACACTGGGCTTCGAGATGCCCGACGACGTACTCGCGGCGCTCGCCGCACAGGACCCGGCCGACGGCGCGTACGGCGCACACCGGTTGGCGGACCGGATCGCCGCCCGCGCGGGCGCCCCCGCGCTGGTCCTCGGCGACCTGGCGGGTGAACTCCCGCTGGAGGACGCGCTGGTGGTGGGCTGACGGGCCGCAGGGACAGAAAAACACGGTCGGCGGGGCAGCGCCCCCGGCTTCCGGCCCACGACGGGTACCACCCCGGGTCACCATCACCAACAGCGACCGCGATGAACCAGCCGCGGAACGACCGCGGCGAACCAGCTACGAGAGGAGACGGTCATGGCCGACCTCACATCCGTATCCACCGAGGGCATGCTGAGCGCCCAGGGCAGCTTCCAGACCGCCCTGGACGACGTCAACAGCACGTACGCCCAGATGCAGAGCCAGATCGACGAGCTGCGCCGCCACTGGAGCGGTGACGCCGCCACCACGTTCCAGGGCGCGATGGACACCTGGCTCTCCGACTTCGGCACCGTGAAGCAGCAGTTGGACCTGATGCTGCAGAAGCTCCAGGCGAACACCGGGAGTTACCACACCACGCACCAGAACACCTCGGACGCGGCGACCCAGTTGCACAAGAGCATGTCCAACCCGCTGCCCGGTTTCTGACGCCCCCCACCACCGCACACAGACGAGGAGCGAACCATGCCTACGTATACCGCCAACATGAAGCAGATCGAGTACGTGGTCGGTGAGATGGCCGCGATCAGCAGGAAGATCCAGGCGGCGCTGGCCGACCTGGACGACAGCGCCAAGGTGCACCTGAGCGAGTGGACCAGCGACGCCCGCAGCACCTACGACGTCGCCAAGGCGAAGTGGGACGCGGCCGCCGCCGACATGGTGACCCAGGCCCAGAACGCGACCAACTCCCTCGGCTACATCAACGAGTCGTACTACGCCGGCGAGCGGCGAGGCGTGAGCCTCTGGGACCAGTGACATGGCGAAGACGGACGCCGACAGCGGCAGCAACGACCCGAACGTCAACAACAACGACTACGGCAGCGGCAACGACGACAGCACCGGCTCCAGCGGGGATCACCAGTACCACGGCGGCACGGACGTTCTGCACGTCCCGGGGATCCTCGACGACCGGTACAACTTCGTACCCCCGCCGGTGCCCGGTGGCAACGGGCACAACGGGACCTCGATCAGCACACCGTCGATGGACCTGCTGGCCTCCAACGTCGACCTGCTGATCCAGCCGGTGCGCGACGCCGCCACCAAGCTGAACGACGTCGCGATCGCGCCGGGCGCCTTCTACCACGCCAACGTCATGCGGACGAAGGTCAACGGGGCGAACGCCGACGGCGGTCTCAAGAAGAGCTATGCCGACGCCCTCTCGGCCCTGGTCACCGGTCTGACGGACCTGCGCGACGGCGTGCGGTCGCTGAGCAAGCACTACACCACGACCGAGGAAGCCAACAAAATGTCGGCCCACGACCTCAGCGACGCCTTCACGACCACCTCCGGAGACTTCAACCGGATGATGACGTCCAACGGCGGCACCGGCACCACCTCCAACACCGGTACCGGCAACACCGGTACGGGCAACTCGAACGGCAACACCGACACGAACACCACGACCACCTAGGCACGGGTTCGTCGGACAACGCATCGGTGGCTCCACGGGAGGGCGACAGTGCCGGACTACAACAGCGGTGGCTTCCATCAGGGTGAAGACGGGGCGATCTTCGGCAATCCCGACGGCACCAACTCCGGAAGTGTCACGGACTACGAGAACTGGGACTGGAAGCAGATCAAGGCGGCCGTCTACGGCATGTCCTCCGGGGTCGGGACCGCGGCGAACCTGGCCCATGCCCGGTCCATCGCCAACCCGCAGTCACTGATGGACGCGGCCAATGCCTTCCTCGACATCCAGCGCATCCTGGAGGCCGTCACGAAGAGCCTGCTCGACCAGGCCAAGGCGCTCGCGGGCGACCACGGTCCCTGGGGCGGCAGCGCGGCCGACGCCTTCCTCACGATGATGACCAACTTCTCCCGCCAGGTGAAGGCCAACGCCGATGTCCTGGCCGGGGGTTCGACCGGTGACCACTCCATCCCCCATCAGCTCGCCAACAACGCGATCTCCTTCCAGAGCGCGCAGAACAAGCTCGCGGAGATCGACGTCTGGTACGCCCACCAGGCTGTCCTGATGGGCGTGACCCCGATGTCCGACGGACTGATCCCGATCAGTCACAAGCCCGAACTCGTGGCGATGATGACTGAGGACATGCGCGCCGTCCTCAAGAACCTGGCGCACTCCTACCAGGTGACGTCCGACGCGGTCGTGAACCCCACTCCGGTGACCTCGCCGACGAACAATCCGGACGGCTCGGGGAACGACGGCGACGGCGACGGTCCGGACCTGCGCACCGCGGACCTCGACGGGTCGGGCGCCGGGACCGGCGACACCGGAAGCCTGTCGGACCTGTCCGGCTACCCCGACACCGGCCTGGAGGGCGGAACCGCCACGGGCGACGGCATCGGCGACGTCGGAGACCTCGCGGGCCTGAACGCGTCCGCGGACCCGGCCGCCTACCCCGGTGACCTGTCCGGCCTCGACGACACCGGCCTTGACCCGTCCGGCCTCGACGGCACGGGACTGGGTGACCTCGGTCTCGACGGTCTCGACCCCGCGGGCATCGACACCGCGCTGAACCCCGTCTCCTTCCCCGACCTCGCAGCGCTGGGCGGTCTCGGCAGTCTGGCGGGCCTCGGCGGCAGCGGCCTGGGATCCGAGGGGGAGAGTTCCCTCGGCGGCCTGTCCAGCGCGGACCCGGCCGCCTTCGGTGACACCGGGCTCGGCGACGGCATCGCGGACGGTCTCACCGACGGGCTGGGCAGCGGTCTCACCGACGGACTGTCCACCGGCTCGCCCGCGCAGCTCGCGACGTCCTCCGGGATGCCGTACATGCCCGGGATGGGCGGTACGGGGGCCGGTGGTGCCGGGCTGACGTCCGAGCCGACGGACGCCTCGGGGCTGCTCGACGCGAGCGCTGATCCCTGGGAGGGCGAGGAGACCCCCGGCGGCGACGAGGTCGGCTCGGAGCTGGGCGCGGCGGCCGGCGGGGAGGGTCTGAGCGCGTCCGGGATGCCGTACATGCCGGGCATGGGTGGCGTGGGTGCTTCCAATGCGGGCCGGGACGGCACGAACGAACGGACCGATGCCTCCGGGCTGCTCGACCCGAGCACCGAGCCCTGGGCGAGCGACGACGAGACCGACGACGAGGCAGGCTCGCTCACCGGAGCCCCGCCCGGAGTGCCCTTCCTGCCGGGATTCGGTACGACCGGGCCCGGGACCGGCGCCGGGACGGGCCGCGCGAACGCCCGGGCCGACGAACGCACGCAGGAGGCGGCGCCGGCGGAAGAAGGCTCGGCGGAGCAGAGCGAGGCCACCGCCGAGGCACCGGTCGCGATCGGATCCGACGGGCTTCCGCTGCCCGCCGCCGTCCCGGACGCCGACAGTGCCGTAGCCCCGCAGCCGTCGGCCGATGACGGCGAGGAGGACTTCTCCGCGTGGGAGCCCGGAGCCGGCGCGGGCGCTTTCGTGCCGCTGCTGTGGGCAGTGGGCGGAGATCGCGAGCGGGAACCGGAGCACGCGGCGGGCGAGTCCGGTGAGCCGCGCAGTACGTGGCAGCCGGACCGCACCGGCGACGGGCCGGTGGCCGGAGTGAGCACCGGTGCCCTGGGTGTTGCGTTCTGCGGCGACGGTGGCCCCGAACCGGAGGAGCCCGAGGAAGAGGTCGAGGAGGAACCGGAGGAGGAGCCGGCCCCCCGGGGGATCGCCGACCTGCTGGTCCAGCCGGAGAGCACCTGGGGTGCCGTCCCCGGGGACTCCGCCGCCGCCCTCTGACCTGACCTCCCGCCCGCCGAACACCGCCTGAACGGAGACGAGTTCACATGCCCGGTCCGTACGACCAGCAGATCGAGGACCTGCTGGAGCAGTACCGCCGCCAGCGCGACGAGGCCGCCGAGACCCGGCGCCGGATCAACGAGACGACGTCGACCGTGACCGCCCCCCGGCAGACGGTGAAGATCACCGTGAGTGCCCAGGGGGAGGTCACGGCCGTCGAGTTCCCCACCGGTGCCTACCGACGCATGGCGCCCAAGGAGCTGGCCGACGTACTGCTCACCACGCTCCGGCAGGCCAGGGCCGAGGCGCTGGAGGGTGTCGCCGGAGTGCTCGCCGGTCGGTTGCCGCCCGGGGTGACCGTGCCCGACCTGCTCCAGGGCCGGGTCGACGCGGCCGCCGTCCTGCCCGAGGACCCGGCCATGCCCGACTCCGTACGCGACTACGTGGACCACGGCTTCAAGGGAGACTCCGATGACTGACGGCACCTTCTCCGTCGACACCGAACAGCTTGAACAGGCCGCACCGCAGATGCAGGAGCTGGCCGGGCGGATCAGGTCCATCGCCACGAAGCTCGAAGGCCGCCTGGAGTCCCTCGGCGCGTGCTGGGGCGACGACGAGAGCGGACGGCAGTTCCTGGAGCAGTACGCCGAGCCCAAGCAGCAGCTCAGCGCCGGCATCACCGGCGCGGGCAACGTGCTCGACAGCACGGTCGATGGCATCCGGACGATGGCCAAGGGGTTCGCGCAGACCGAGGAACAGAACGTGGAGACCCTCCGCGCCGTCACACCCGCCGCCGACTCCGTGACGACGAGCGGCTCGTCGTCGCACCACAGCCGGCGCTGAGTCCCCGCGGATGAGCGTCGAGATGCCCCCCGAGCTGGCCTGGGTCGCCCGGCTGGCGGTCGGGCAGGCCTGGCCGAAGGGCAACGAGGACCACCTGCATACCCTCGGCCAGGCGTGGAACGATGCCGCGCAGGAGCTCAAGGGCATCAGCGGGGAGCTCGGCGCGTCCGGCAACGGAGTCCTGGCGAGCGTGGGCGGGGAGGTCGCGGACCAGTTCCAGGCCTTCGTCACGCAACTGGAGTCCAGCCTGCCGGAGATGGCGGAGTCCGCGAACCAGCTGGGCAAGCTCGGCAAGAACACCGCCGTCCAGGTCGAGTACTCCAAGTACATGATCCTCGGCCAGCTCATCCTGCTGGCCGCGCAGATCGCCGAGTGGATCTTCTTCGCGCCCGAGGTCATCCCGCTCGCCATCACGGCGGCACGCGTCGCGGTGAAGATGATCCTGCGTCGGCTGCTCATCTCGATCGCGACCGGTGTCGCCCTCAACGTCGGCCTCGACGTCGCCGTCCAGACCATCCAGTTCCTCAAGGGCGACCGCACCGAGTGGTCCACCCAGAACACCCTCTCCGCCGTGGTGTCGGGTGCGATCGGCGGGGCCGTTGGCGGCGTCTTCTTCGGCGTGGGGGGCGTCTTGGCGCCCAAGTTCGCGCACTCGCTGTTCGGCAAGGGCATCCTCGGCGCGGCCACCGGCATCGGCACCGCCGGGATCATGTACGGCATCTACCACAGTGGGGAGGACGAGTTCGGCTCGTCCATCAGCGCGGGTGTGCTGGGGGCGCTGGGCGGCGGCGGAAAGCGACGGTTCGGCGGCAAGGGCGACACGGTGAATGTGGACCCCGTCCACGTGAACGTGCCGGAGGCGCTCACATTCGAGCTGCCCGGAGTGGTGCCGGCCGACAAGACGGAACTGCCCGGCACGGACACCTTCAAGGAACCGACGGACAGCACGACGACGGCCGGCACGAACGGGACCGGGCACACGAACGCTTCGGCTGCCACGACCAGACCGGCGGCCGATGCCGCCGAGACGGAGCACGGCGCCTCCCGCACCGGGAACGCGGGGTCCGTGCACGGGACGTCCCACGCCGCGTCCACTCCGGTCACCGCCGAACACGAGAACGGACTGCCCGGATTCACGACCACCGTCACCACCGCGTCGAGCACAACGGCGAGTACGACGACGTCCTCCGCCGGCTCCTCGTCCGCCACCCGCGCGGGGGCGCCCGCCACCACGCCGACCCGCGTCACGACGGGCGGCGGCAGCACGACCGGAACAGGAACCGGAACCACGGCCGCGAACGTGAGCCGCCCCACGACCACCAGCGGCTCAGGTACCACCACTGCCACCGGCTCCGCGCGTCCGTCCACGGTGAGCACGGGCACGGCGAGCACGGGCACGGCGAGCACGGGCACGGTGAACCCGAGCACCGACCGTGGCACCGGCTCCACCGGCCCGGCGTCGCCCGTCCGCGCGGAGTCCGGCACCCCGTCGGCCGCCGGAACGCGTACGCAGGCCGCCGGACCGGAAACCGCCGGGCCGACGGAGTCCACCGCCACCGTGAGCACGACGCAGCCCGAGGTCAAGGCCGGTGCCGGTGCCACCGCGCACGAGACCGCCGCCGTATCGCAGCCGGAGACCGCGGCAGCCGCCGGCCGGCCCCGCCAAGAGGCCGCCGCGCCGGTCCCGGACCCCACTCCACCCCCCGGTGGGCGCCCCGACGGATCGGCCTCGCCCCCTCGTATGAAGCTCGACCGCACGCCCCGCATCGTCGTCCGGTCCACCTTCGAGGCACGGCGGTTCCTGTACCGGGGCGAGCCGGTCACCGACCTCACGGTCAAGGTCGCCTTCCGGAACGGTGGGGGAGGGCACGACACGGACGCCGTCTGGGCCAAGGTGACGGCCGGGGTCGAGGAGTACTTCAACGCGCCGCGGTACCACCTGCCCGGACCGGACCACACTCCCGGCACCGGTGACCGGCTGCACGTCACCGCGGTCCGCGCGAAGCCCGGCGAAGAGGCGCACCTGACGGTCGATCTCGTCGACGGCGACGGGGTCATGGACCAGCGGAGATGGCGGACGGACGCACAACCCATCGAATACGCCCACGAGTTGGGCCACCAGACGCTCAACCTGCGGGACGAGTACCGTGACCAGGCTGTTCCGCACCGCCCCGATGTCAAGGGCGGTCTGATGGGCAACTTCCACGCCGACTCGCCCGACGGGCTGCGCAGGGGTGGTCTGGGCGACCGTCATCTCCAGCTGAGCGCCGCCGTCGTCGGTGACCTCCATCTCGAGAACCTGGGACTCGCGCACGACGCCGAGTGGGAGCAGGCGCGCGTCGCGGCGACGGCCCACAAACGCAGCCACACCTGGGTCGACCCGGTCTCCGAACCGTCGCGCTACAAGACGTCGGACGGTTCCGCGCAGGACATGCCGCCGGTCGTGGCCCCGCGCACCACGACCTCGGAAGATCTCGCCAGGGCGATGGACGCGGCGATCAGGGGCCGGCGGCAGTACGTCTTCGACGACAAGTCGGACTCGGACTCGGAGTCGGACTCGGACTCGGACTCGGATTGGAGCGACGCGGAAAGTGACACGCCGGCCAGGCGCGTCCCCACCGCTGTGCCGGGACCGTCCCGTTGGACGGCTCCGGCTCCCGCCCATGCCATGGCGCAGCACCACGGCGGGACGGAAACCGAGGGACAGGCCCAGGACCGCCCCGGGTCGCCCGAGACCGAGGAGCGGACAGGGCACACTGATGCTGGCGAACACCAGCCGGTCGCGGATGAAGAGGCGGTGCCCCCTCCGACGGTCCCTGTGCTGGAGTCGCTGCCGCCCGGGCCCTTCGAGGCGCACACACTGTGGGCGGACGACGGCTTCGGCCTCTTCGGTGTGGTCGTCCAAGAGCACCGGTCCGCAGGCACGATCATTACGACCCCGCTGGCGTACTCCCACGAAAGCGAGGCGGGACGTCTCCAGGCGGAGGACGAGTTCGGCTGGCCGAGGTGGAATTACCGGAACCAGGCGTACGACGCCATGCGGGCCGCGGCCGAGCACCGGCTTCACCTGATCACCGAGCGGGCGAAGGAGATCGTCCGTACGGAGGGGGTGGACGATCGGGAACGAGAGCGTGCCGTACGTCTGTTGAAGACCGAGGAGTCCCTGAAGGACGGCCATTGGCGTCCCGAGTACCGCAGCGAGTTCCTGCGCGTGCAGATGCTCATGGGGGAGAGCGACTTCCTGAGCGATTTGCCGCAGGAGCTGGTGGTGAACGAGCGTTGGGGGGAACAGACCCCGGCCGACCCGGACGTCGCGACGACGTATGCCCTGGTCTCGCCGGACAACCCGACGGGACCGATCGGCGGTTCGCTGCGCGGACCCGACGGCGTGTCGGCGCGGTTCCACGCCTGGCTGAATGAGAACGGCGGCGACAGCGACTGGCTGGCGCTCTGGGCCGTGCAGCAGTCGGCCGGCTCCAACACCGTTGAGGCGCTGCGCTTCAAGGTGATGATGAGCCACTTCCGTCCGGCGCAGCATTCCGGAGGCTTCTACATGTCCCGCCTCGACGGCCCGGGGGTGAGGCACGACAATGCCCCGTACGAGGATCACCGGGATGCCGTGCCGGTGCTGAACTACGCCCCGGGATACGTGCGGAGCATTGTGGCCCAGCACGTCTTCACCCACGAGATCCTGACCCGGGTGAAGATGCCGAACGTGGACCCGGAGAGGGGCGTCGTCCAACTCCTGCGCCTGGACTCGCGATCTGTGGTAAACGAAGCCAACGGTGATCGCACCCCGGACACTGGCGCCCGGATCGATCTGCGGCGCGCCCCCGCGGATTCGTACAGCCTGATGAAACCGTACAAGGACCAGCACGAGACCGAGGCGCTCGGGTTGGGGCCGTTCTGGGTCACCTCGCAGGAGATTCCGCTGCACCAGGTCTTCGGAACGTACCTGCAGAGCAGGGCGCCGATCGAGGGGGAACGCGATCACCCCCTCTTCCACTACGAGAGCGAGAACGAGTTCCTCGCGATGTCCGACGGCGTGGAGACCGTCTTCCACGGAACGGACACGCCCCCCGTGCTGCAGGTGGCGCGGGAGGCGTCCGATCCGCACCCCGACGAGGTGTTCCCCCGTGCCCCTGTGGCCAACGTGACCGACCGGGCGACCATCACGCCGGAGACCGGTCAACAGGCGCATTCCGGTTCGGAGTCGGCCGGTGGCTCGGGGCACGGGGACTCGGGGGTGGTGTCCCCGGACGTGGCCCGGTCGCAGTACGGGATGCCGGAGAAGAACTTCGGCAAGTTCAGGAAGCTGGCGCGGGACCAAAATCTCGTGATCGACGTCCGGCCGACCAACACGGCCGCCCCGGACTGGCTCGACCAGCAGAAGCTGCCGAAGCCCAAGGAGATCAAGGCGAAGTCCGTCAACGACCTGGACGTGCTGCTCGGCGCCAAGGGCGAACACCGCGGTCTGATCGGCTACTTCAAGCCGGTCCTGCCCGAACGCGGGAACCACGACGACAGGACCTGGGAACAGCTCGAAAGGCGGTTCAGGCAGCGCGCCGAGGAGTTCGAGGTTCTGGCGCCGGTGATGGCCGATCTCCAGGACGAGGGCCGGTTCAAGGTCGAGGACGGCCTGGTGTACGGCCGGGTCGGTGCGGACAACTGGACCGAGATCACCGGCGACCACGACGTGTTCGACATCAGCACACCAGGCGGTACCCGGCTGAAGGGGGAACGGTACGACACGGTCGTCAACACCATGATGGCCAGCGACATGGCCGTCATGCACGGCGCGCACATGGACTGGGAGCCGACGACGCCCTTCAGCAAGGGCATCTTCAGCAAGATCGTGGAGTCCCACCAGGAGGGCGGCGAACCTCTCCTGCGCTTCCGGCCGGACCTCAACGACGCCGAACTCGTCCACGCCCCGGCAGAGTTCCGCTTCAAGGGCCTGGAACCGGCGCAGCACGACGAGCCCACCTCCCGGAACGACGGCTCGCCTCTCCCGCCCACCGACATTGCCCCTCCTCGTGTGGATTCCTCCTTCCCGCCCGCCGAAGAATCCACCACGGGACAGGGCGAGCCCCCTCGGGCGCCCAGGCGCGCGGAATCCGTCACGGCCCTCGCCGAGCCGCCGCTCGTCCGCGCCGACTCGCCGGTCACGCACGCGTCGCCGAGCCCTCATGTCGAGCACCCGGTTCTTCCCACGTCGGAGTCCGGGACGACGGCCGGTGCGCGACTCGGCGAGCCCGAGGCGCTGCCCGGGACACCGCCCGTGCTGGATCCCCTCGCGGAACCCCTGGAAAAGCCCCTTGTCGAGCCCCTTTCGGAGCCACCCGCGAAGCCTCTCGTGGAACCTCTCGCAAAGCCTCCGGCGGAGCCGGTCAAGGCCGCCGAGCCGGAGCCGACGGCCGTGGAGCCGGAGGGCGACCCCTTGCCGCCGCCTCCGCCCGGCGACGACCCGCACCGGGCCGGTGACCCCGAGACCACGGACCACCCCGCGCCGCCGCCCGCGCCGCCCGGCCTGCTGGGCGGCCGTCACCAGCAGTCGCTGGCCGGTATCCGGATCACCGACGCCCCTGGCCCGGACGACCTGCGCGAGCAGGTATTGGCGACCCTGCCCGCCGCGCACCGCACCGACCGTCAGGTCGTGCAGACTCTCGACGCGGAGTTCGACCCCGCCGACTTCCGCACCTGGCACGAGCAGATGGTCAACGGCGGCCGGCGCTTCCAGCTCCGGGTGGCCGGCGACGTGCACGACGTGGTGCTCACGGCCCGGCCCGGCCCCTGGCGACTGCGCGCGGACCAGGCACCGGCCGAGGAGAAGGAGGGCAAGAGCTTCGACCGGTCCGCCGAGGCCAAGCGCGCGGCCGAGCCGAAGAAGACCGCGCTCACCACCTCGCAGGCGGGCCTCGACCTGGCCCCGACCGTGATCCTCCCGGACGGTTCGCGGGGCGACCGGCTGGGTCTGATCACCCCTTCCGTCAAGGCGGGCGGCAGCACGCACGCGACCGACACCTCGTTGAACGCGGGCGCCGAGACGGGCACGAAGATCTCGCTCACCGGCCCCACCGACACCTACGTCTCCCCGTTCCGCTACGAGTCGACCGTCACCGGCCCCGACGGCCGCCCGCTCCCGCGCCCCGCCGGTGCCCCCCTCACCGCGGACGTGACCGCGGAGATCACCCGCCCGGACCCGGCCCCCGCGGACGGCCGCGCCAACGACTGGAACGGCTGGGACAGCGACCGCCCCGACCGCGCGGAGGGCCGGCCGCTCGACATCACCGGGCTGGCCGCGCTGCACGAGGACGTCTTCCGCAACCTGCCCCGCGAGGCCCGCCCCGGCGGCACCGCGCACAACGACATCCTGGAGTTCCTGTCCCCGAAGAACGTCGTCGACGGTTTCGAGCACGCCGCCGGCTGGGGGCTGACCTCCAAACGGCTCGACCTCAGCGACGGCGGCCACGCCTGGCTCCGGCTCACCCTGGAGCCCGGGACGTCGGCACGCGAGGGCACGGTCGCCGACAAGGACACCGTCACCGGCAAGGAGACCGGCGAGCACGCCACGGGCCGCACCGACACCTCCGGCTGGGGCCTCGGCCTGAACGGCGGCGGCGCGCGGAGGTTGTGGCAGAGCGGCACGACGAAGGAGTCGTCCTGGCTGACGGTCACCGGCGGCTACTCCTACGCCTACAGCCAGGCCCATCAGGAGAAGGGCAAGCAGACCTTCTCGCTGGAGCGGAGCCTGGAGCACAAGGGCACCGGCGACCTGGTCAGCACGGCCGTACGGTTCCGGCTCGAAGTACTGCGCGAGCGGCTGTCCCCGGGCACGGACGGTCTGCACGCGGTCCGCGCGGAACCCGACGCCGCGCCCGCCCGGGACGAGGAGAACGCGCCCGCCCCACGCACCGGCACGGTCATCCGCGTCAGCCACCAGCCGTCCGCCGCCGCCGACGGCGGCCACACTCCCGCCCCGGCCGCCGACAGCCTGCGCCGACCCCTGATCGCCGCGCGCACCGCCTTCGTCGACGTCCCCGGAGCCCGGCAGCTGGAGCGGCACATCACCGAGCGGCTGCACGAGCTGGCGCCCGGCACCCTGCCGCCGCCCGAGGGCGCGGCGGCCGGACGGGTCACTCGGCAGGCCATGGAGAACCAGCGTCTGCTGCGCGAGCGCCTCTCCCGGTCCGGGCTGCGCGCCGACGGCGGACGGCTCCTCGACGGCACCTTCCGGATCACCCTGGACACCTCCCACCTGCCGGGGCTGCCCGGTCGTACGTACGAGGTGGTCGTCCGGGCCGACATCGGGGCCGGGCACCACGACGGGGCGGCGGCGGGCACCGCGAAGGACACGGTGGCCCGAGGGCACGCCACCGACAAGGCGGTGACCCGGGGCGGCAAGCACACCCTGGGGGTCAGCGGCAATCTGCGCAGGGCACTGAACCCGCCGGACACGGTACGGGCGTTCGGGAACGCCGGTGTCGACGTCTCCTACGGCCCTTCGCGGCAGACCGTCGCCTCGGGGGAGACGCAGGCCAAGCGGACGTTCCAGCACAAGGGACCGGCGGACGCGTTCAGTTACCCGGTGACGTACCGGGTGCTGGTCGCCCCGCACAGGGAGGGAAACCCGCCGGGCACCCTGCCGGCCGAACGCCCTGCCGACGGCAGGGGAGCGGACACCGTACGCGAGGTGGTCCTCGGGGCCGACGACCGGCTGCGGGTCGAGGTACGGCAGGCGGAGCGGTCGGACTCCGCACCCCGGTATCTGCGGCCCGCCCGGCTGCCGCAGTCGCACGCCGTCACACGGGTCGCCGACGAGGCCGGCTTCCAGCGGCAGGCGCGGGCCGCGCTGGAGGCGGCGTACCGGTCCCGGGAGCCCGACGTAGAACCACCGCGGGTCCCCGAACTCGACGAGGCCGTGACGGCACTGGCCGGCCGCGCGCAGCTGCCCGGTCTGGTGTCCGCCTCGCACGCCGGCTGGGCCAACACGCTCGACCGGCACGTCGACGACGGCCGGGCCCCCGACACCGTGGGCCTGTCGGTGCGCACCCGCCTGATCGACCTGCACTACGAGGAGACGCTGTCCGGAGACAGCACCCTCGACCTGGAGCTGAAGGCGAGCGGAGCCACCACCCTCGCCGACCAGACGTCGTCGTCCGTCAAGGGCAGCCTCGGACCGGACTTCGGGCTGTTCCCCGAGACCGCGGCCGGCGCGCTCACCACCTCGTTCCAGATGCGCGGCGGCGGCAAGGGCAAGGCCGGCGGCCAGTGGGACGCCGTGGACACCCTCAAGCAGCAGACCGCCACCACCCGCAAGGTCAGCCACACCGGCACCTGGCACGTCTACCGGGCCACGGCCGAGGTGAGCGTCGCCGGCCGCCTCACCGAGGCATCCGGTGCCTCCCACGTGGGCCGCCCGATCCGTCAGCAACACGACATCCACGTCCTCCTCTCCGACGAGGACGTGACCCGTCTGCAGAACGAGGCCCTCACCGACCCGGCCGCCCTGCCCCCGGAACGCCGTGCCACCCTGCTGGACCAGGGCATCTCGGGCGGTGCTCTGGTGGAGCTGCCCGGCACCGACTCCATCCTCCAGGAGATCGACCGGCAGCTGCGCGGACCGGAGGCCGGTACCGTCCCGGTCTCCTCCCTCCCCTTCGCCGACACCTACTCACCGGACACCCTCGCCGCCCGCTACGACGAACTCGTCGGCCCCGGCATCCTGGACCGGCACGTCGAGGTGACACGCGCCGGACACGTCGTCACCGAGGTGCTGGTGCGCGGGATCACCGACGGCTGGCGCGACGACGGCTCCCGCTCGGACCGCCCCCTCACCCGTGACGTCACCGTTGCCCACACCGTCAAGGGAAAGGCCGGCGCCAAGGGCACGCTCGGTGCCGAGGGCAATCTCCGGGCCTCCGTACGCCCTCCGGCGGTGCCCCACCTCAACTCGGTCTCCATCACCCCCGCCGGCGGACTCGAAGGCGGCCGGGGCAGCAGCGCCGAGTCCGGCGTGACCACCACCGTCGGCCACAAGACGTCCGGCTACGGCGACACCAACGCCCGCTTCACCGCCGGCCTGAGCTACGAGGTCACGGTCACCCGGCGCACCGAGACCGGCCGCTTCGTACACCTGCCGGAGGAGCCGCAGACCATCGGTACCTACGCCGCGACCGCCTGGGTGCCCGAGTCCCTCACCGAGAGCGCGACCGCCGCGCCCCACCCGCACCTGCCCGGCGACGACGTCCCCCGCCCCGCACCCTCCGCCGAGCACCCGTTCGACATCGAGCTCGGTCGGGTGCCCGGACCGGGTCCGGCCGAGCGCATCGGCTGGCACAACGCCCTGCGCGAGGCGCACGACCTGGTCGGCTTCGACAACGCCAAGTCCCTGCACGACACCGCCGTCCAGGTCCAGGCGACCCCACGCCCGTGGGGCGACGGACTGCTCGGACATCTGGGCTCCTACTACTCGTGGGCCCTCTCCCGGGGGGCGGGCCTGACCCGCTGGGCGGCGCGCTCCACTCTGCCCACGCACCTGACCGGCACGGTCTCCCGCTTCCTGGACACCTTCACGGCCGACCCCCGACTGGGACACGAGCACGACCTGAGCAAGGAGCAACGCCTCACGCTGGAGGAGCAGTTCGCGATCCGCCAGGTGTTCTCCGGACAGTCGCTGCCGGCCCTGTTCCACCAGCTCGACACGCCGGCCGGCGAGTACCGGGTGCCGGGGACCTCGGTCGCCCTGTCGATGGAGGCCATCGGGCCCCCGCGGGAGGTGGGCCGCCGCGAAGCGGCCGACGACGAACTCTCCGTCGCCGTCAAGGGCGAGTCCGCCACCGCCGCCACCGACACGTTCAACTGGTCCCTCTCCCCGCTCGACTTCGCGGTGCTCACCGAGGACCCGGTGGGCAGCATCCCTCTCTCCACCGGGCGCATGACCCGGGACGAGACCTTCGACGCCACCCGCCCCGTCACCCGTACGCCCGGCACACCGAGCAGACCCACCCCCAACTCGGCGCTGCCGCACGGCATTCCGGCCACGGAACCCGGCAACGCCAAGGTCACCGGTGCGGCCTCGCTGATGCGCCAGCCCGTCAGGTTCACCGTCCGCGGCCACGACGACAACGGCCCCTACGGCACCCCCCGCACCGTCACCGGCCACATCTTCCACTGGACCGCTCCCAAGGGCCCGGCCGCTTCGTCGGCTTCGGGTTTGGCGATTGCGTTCGCTTCGGGTTCGACTGGTCGTCCGGCCGCTTCGTCGGCTTCCGGTTCGGCGATTGCGTTCGCTTCGGGCTCCACTCGCCGTCCGGCGGCCGCGTCGGCTTCCGTTGACCCGTCGTCCCTCGGGCTGTCCCGCCGCCTCACGGCGTCTTCCCTCGCCGGCTCTCCGCACCGGCCTGCCGTTCCGTCCTCTCTCGGGCCGTCCCGCCGCCTCACCGCCCCCTCCTCCGGGGCCGCGCACAGCTCCGTGGCCCCGTCGCCCCTCGACACGCCTCGCCGCGCACCCGCCGCCGCTCCTCCGTCACGCCTCTCCCCAACCGGCTCCCACCCCGCCGACACCAGCTCGCCCGAGTTCGCGCCCCGCGCGCCGCGCGCCGAAGCCGTGGCAACTGCCCCGGAACCCGTACACCCCGAGCCCCGGGCTCCCGCACCCGTCTCCATCCCCGCCCACGCCGCCGCCCCTGCACACACCCGCGACATCGCCTTCCCCGCCGAGGACGTCACCGCGCCCACCCCTACCGAGACCGCCCACATCGACACGCTCGCGGCCGAGGTGGCGCAGGACGCGGTACGGCGCGCGGAGAGCGGGCTCGGGCTGCCGGCCGTCCTGGTCACCGGGCACGGCACCGCGTCCGTGTCCGGTCTGCCCCACTTCGGCAGGGCGGTCCAGGTCGGCGCCGAACGTGCCGATGGCGTCCGCGCGCTCTTCGCGCGGCGCCTCGACGCCCATCTCCGGGACCTGGGCTCCCCGTTGACGTCGGACGCGTTCACGATCACGGCCGAGTCCCGCGGCCCGGACCTACCGCACGGCACGGACCCGGCCCAGGACACTCCGGAGGCCCGCCGCCGCGCGGTCATCACGGTCACCCACCCGTCGGGTACGGACCACGCGTCACCCGTCGCCGGTGAACATCCCAGGCTCCACGCCACCGGCTCCCCGGCTCCTTCCCACGAAGCACACGAGGCGCCCCAAGCCGCCGCATCCCCCTCGGACGACCGCCCGCCCCTGCGGCCCGAACAGTGGCGCTCCCGGCGTGAGCAGGCCGCCTGGGCCGTACTGCGGACCGAGCGGTACGACCCCGCGCGCGACCCGCTCGCGGACCGCCCCGGAGCCGGACTGCTGGGCGGACGGGACGTCGTGGTCCGTGCCGCCGTCGCCCGGATCCAGGCGGCGGACGGCCGCTGGATCCGTAACCTCTCCCTGCATCTCCCGGTGCGCTTCGGCGACGGATTCGGACCCGGTGACCTGGCCGCCTACCGCGAGCGACTCCAGTCGTTGTTGGACATGCACGTGAACGACGGGCGCCGACTGCCCGGCTCGGGCGACCAGTTGCACATCGACGTGGACCTTGAGCACCGGCCGGACCACCCGGAGGCCGTGGAGATCAGCCGGGGCGACGCGCCGCAGCGCGCCTGGGACCAGTTCACGTTCCCGCTGGGCAACCACGAGGGTGTGCGGGACGACGCCCGCGCACTCCACGAACTGCTGCACTACAGCGGTCTGCCCGACCGCTACCACGACGTCACGACGCTCTTCCGCCGCCTCGAGGAGCAGTCCGACCGGAGTGGCCTCATGGCGGACATCGACAGCATCGACGTACCCGACACCTACCTTCAGGCGATCGCCGAGGTCACCGAATCCGGTCCCGTCCTGCGCGACCTGCCCTACACCGGGGAGGACGGGAAGCCGGCCGTCGCCCCACCGGGGCTGAGCGGAGACGCCGCGCGCGAGATCCTGCTCGCGGTGGATCCGGACCCGGCGGCCCCGGCCCGGCCGCCCGCCGCCGCGCCGTTCGCCGGCCGCTCCCACGCGGAGGTCGCCGAGCTGGCCCGCCAAGTCTTCGACGAGGGAACCGAGTTGACCGGCGGCGGCCGGAACTGGCGGGGCATCGGGCGGCCCGAGTTCGACCCCACCCAGTACCACGTCCGCCACGACGACGGGGAACGCGCCCAGCACGGCATGCCCTGGGACGAGGGCGCCTATGTCGTCCTGGCCCGGGCCGGCCGTGACCACATCACCCTGGAGACCCCGCACGGGGAAGTCCGGCTGACGAGTGTCGAGGACTTTGTCGCCTTGCTGGTGCACGACCCGAAGCGCCCGCCGGACGCCGACATCGTGCTGGCCGTGAGCGGCCTTCCACAGGACGCCTTCGGCCTGCCGGAGGCGGTGTTCGCCGACACGGGGAAGCGGGTCTGGTCGCCGTCGGGCGGGGAGCTCGAACTGACCCGGGTCCGAGGGGAGGCGATGGTGGAGCGGATCGAGCTGTCCGGTCGCGACCCGCATTGGGCTCCGACCGCCTCGACGGCGGGTCCCGACCACTTCGCACACCTGCGGGCGCAGCGCCTGGCCACCAACGAGTACAGGGTCTGGGCCTCCGGGGAGGAGTCCGTGCTCTTCCACCGACTGCCCGCCACCGAGCTGAAGGCCGACCCCGCCACCTCCTCGGCCGCCCCCCTGTACCTGCCCACCCAGGAACTCGGCGTGGTGCCCGTCGGGGACTTCCCCGTGATCCATGTGTCGCAGGACCACACGCTGGCCATCGACGCCGGTGGGCTCAGCCAGCACGCGTACGCCACCGAGCAGGCCGTCGACCAGGCCAACGCCAAACTGGCCGCCGCCGGCAGCAAGGTGCGGCTGAAGGCCGACCCTGAGATCGCCCTCACCTTCATGCAGGCCGACACCCTGCCCACTCCGCCGCTGCTCCAGGTCACCCCGCAGTTCCTGACCCGCTCGGGCCGCTCCGAGGAGGAGACCTGCCGGGACTTCGCACAGATGGTGTCCGGCGAGCTCGGGGCCTCGCACGTGGTGTTCCGGACGCCGGGACGGGTCTCGACCGGCCGGATCAGCGCCCTGGACACGGCCGAGGTCACCGGCACGCACCACCTCGCCGAGTCCCTGGCCGAGGTCGCCGACGGGAAGATCGCCCCGGCCACCACCGGCCCGTCCTGGGCGGCGGCCCGGATCGCCCGGGACGACCGGGGCGTCGGCGGTCAGGGCGGCGCGCCGATGCCCGGCCGGGAGTACGGCAGCGCGCTCAGTTACGAGCACGTGGACGACCCGCGCCGCGACGCCGTGACGCGGGCGGCGCGACAGAGCGGGATCAACGAGGGAGCCTGGGCCGAGGTCGGCGAGGGCTACCTGGTCCAGTCGATCAACGCGGCCGACGACAACGGAAAGCCGACCCTTGCGGTCAACTACGCCAAGCCCACGGCGAGCAACGGCTCGCACTTCGGTTACCACTTCGCGAGCGTCGTCCTGGCCAGCGAGGACGGCCAGTCCCAGCTCACCCTGGAGAACCACGCCCGGGTCGGCAGGAACAAGACGGAGATGAGTGCCGCGGTCGAGAGGAACCTGCGCAGCTCCGCGCCCCGACTGCGCGCGCTGGCCACCCGACTGCACGAGCAGGCGCGCTTCGCGGAACGGGTGGGCGCCGACCCGGCACGCCAGAAGGCCCTCAAGTCCAAGGCCCAGCTCGCCGATCTGCTGGTCACCGCGAGGGAGGCCCGCGACCGGGGCGCGTCCGCCGAGGAGCAGGACCACACGTTCCAGCGGGCCGCCAGGGCCATGCCGAACGCCGCCTCCATGATCGACGGCAAGCACCAGTGGTACTTCCGCTCATACAGCAGGCGCCCCGGGGAGTCGATGCACGAGTCCCACGCGGAACTGCTGTCCGACGACCATGTCTCGGCCGAGGCGAACCCGCTCACCCTGGTCGTCCTTCACGGCCACGCCGTGTCCGCGCCCGAGTTCCGCTACATCCCGTTCGACACGCCCGGCACCATGGCGGACAGCGCGCGCAGCAGGCTTGACTACCTGGCCGAGCACGTCGTCCGCACCGGTCTCTGGAACCTGGCCCACGGCCTGCGTCTGCCGACCGTCCGGCTGGCCGGCCAGGGCGACGGCGGCAGGCCGGATCTCCAACGCGACCTCACCATGGCCACCCGGATCCGCGAAGAACTGCGCACCCGGATCGCCGCCCTCCTCCACGAACGCGGCGCGACCACGACCGCCGACGCCTTCACGATCCACATCGCCGCCGATCTCCGCCGCGACGACCGTGGAACCCATGGCCCCCGGGTCAGCTTCGAGGTGGATCACTGGCGCAACCTCTAGGACGACGACCCCGCCCCTGGGGATCAGCGGCGCGGGCGACGGAGACGGGGACAGGCACGGGCCTGAATACCAGGCCGGACGCCTCGTTCTGTTCCAGGAAAAGGTGATGCGACCGGGAGTCACTCGTTCGACGCAACGGGACACCGCTGCGTCCTCTCCCGGAAAGCGTCCTGCGGTCGTACCTTCGCTCAACTCGCGGTCGGGTTCGGCGTCGACCTGGTCGCCGCCCACCGCTACGTCACCGAGGCCGTGAACGTCCTGGCCGTCCTCGTTCCCACCCTGCAGCAGGCCATGGCCGTTGCCGTATGCGAGGCGTTCGTGATCCTGGACGCAAGCCTGCTGCCCGTCGACCGCATCGCGGCCGACGACCCCTTCTGCTCCGGCAAGCACCGCAAACACCGCATGAACGTCCAAGCACTCACCGACCTGTTCGGGAAGCTCATCCGGGCTCCACCGGCCCTGGCGGGCGCGGTCCACGACATCAGGCAGCTCGCTCCCACGGCCTGCTCGACACCTTCAACACCGGAGCTCTCCGCCGGGAAGAAGGCCGTCTACCGCGCCCACGCGAAGATCCGCACACTCGGCGAACAGGTCATGGCCACCTCAACTCCTGGCGCCTGCTGCGGAAGCTGCGCTCCAGCACCTACCCGCATCACCGACCTCGTCACGGCCGTCCGCACCCTGGAGCCGACCGCGCAACCTGAGGAGGAAGCCTCACCGCCTCGTATACTCCTGGCGTGATTGATACGCCGAGCCTTTTCCACGTTTCGTCCGTGCTCAATCGGCAGTCGATCGCCCGGCATGGCCTGGATTGGGCCCGGATGAGCGCCGCACGGGGAATCGCCGGCAGCCGCCACCCCGAGGTGGAGGGGATCTTCGTCTGCCGGGGCGAGGAGGAAGCAGCGTTCTTCCTTCAGATCAACAACACCGGCGGGCCGGTTGATCTCTGGTCCGTGGACGGCGTCGATGAAGGGTTGCTCCGCGACAACGGCAACGGATTCGCCTACCTGCCCGGCCGCATACCGGCCGCGCGAGTCCGCCTCCTGCGGTCGGACGTTCCTCCGGAGCTTGGTTTTTGACTTCGCGCGGCGGCACGGCTGGGGGCAGACCCACGCGGAGTCTGGATGCGAGCCCGGCGAAGGCGTGGTTGCAGCGCAGGTGCGCTAACCTCCTCAGCCGCCTGGCGGCTGCGCGTCAGCTGCCGTCGCGTGCCGATGTGTCGTCGCCAAGTCGGCTGCCGAGGAGATGCGCACTTCCAAGTCACCCGTCCCGAGGTGGCCGATGCCGCGCATGTCACGAGAGAAGTTCTCCTCCAACTCGACCGTGTCCGCGTCGATTCGGGGGTGGACCAGGATGACCTCCTGCTTCGGGCGGAAGATCAGCGGGGCGAGGTTCAGCATGCGCCGGCAGGCGATGCAGTGCGGGAGCGGAGCCACTTCGACCTCACCCCAGGCGTGAGAGCTTTAACCAACTCGCCGTACAGGTCTTTCAGAGAGTCGGGAACGATGTCCGGTGCCGTCGGCGTCGACGGCTTCCTGCCTCCGTCGTCATCGGCCTCGGCCCTCTCCCGTCGCTCGCGTCGAGTCGGAGCGGGACGGGGAGTGCCCGGTGCGGATTCGACGAGCAGCAGTCCCAACAACCCACCCTCGAAGCTGCGGTAGCGAACCAGGCCGATGCGTTCGTGCGGACGCTTTACGGCGAACCGGTCGTGGTGCGAGACGTCGGCCGCCGTGCGCAGACCATCGGCAGGTTCCGCCAGTCGATCGACTCGGCAGCCTCGGTGCCCAGCTTCTCCGTGACCAGCGCCTCGAACTCGTGATGCGCCGAGTCCAGCCGCGCCATGTAGGAAACCGACTGGGACAGAACGCCGACGTCGGCCCCCTTCTTGAACTCGATCACGACCGGGATGTTGTTCTCGTCGGACCCCCAGCGTGTCGATGCGCCCCCGGTGTCACGGTCCGGTCGGGTACTCCGATGCCAGCAACCGGATGCCCAGCAGCAGCTCCATGCCCGCCTTTACCGACGCTGCAGTTCCACCTCCAGCGCTACCGTCGAGCCCCGAAGCTCGACGTCCCGGCCATCGGCGTCCCGCCGGAACAGCATCAGTTCGCTCACCAGCGTCCCCCTCTCACGATCGGCGCAAAAGGAGCAATCGGAACGCGTGCGCGGGGGTATTCCAGCCGGGGAGGAGTCATCTGTCTCGCTGCTGAATGCGGTGAGGGTCCGTCGGTCCGGCAGATCGCCGACACCGTAGGGATGAAAGGCACGTTGTGGTCGCGCATCGCCTCGAAAACCTTGAAGGGGAACGCGAGGCCCTGGTGCGCGACGGACCAGGCCGACGCATTCGCGAGCCAATGCTCTGAGAGGACGGTTCCGCTGGGGGCTCGATGCTGGGCCGGACATCTTCCGCTCAGCTTCCACCACGGCGTTCGCCCGCTGCTACCGGCTCGGCACCCCCGTACCGCAGCCGGGCCCATACCGAGACCGCCCGCCCCTGGGAGCCACGGGGGCAGCGATTCGGATGAAGCTCAGAGGTGACTGAGAAGTCCCTGTGAAAAAGTGCTGAGGCCCCGGAGCGCCCACCTTCCGGCCAACCCTCAATGGAGAAAGTCCCCATGAGCCTCACTGTCATCAATGGACTACCCGCACATGTCCTCTTCGTGCACTTCGTCATCGTGCTCGTACCCCTGAGCGCCCTGGCACTCGTAGTGTGCGCGGCATGGCCCGCAGGTGCCCGGCGGCTCGGCCTGCTGCTGCCGATCCTCGCGCTCGTCACGTTGGCCAGCGTTCCGGTGGCCACACATGCGGGGGAGTGGCTGGAACAGCACGTCGGCAGCGACCCGTTGGTGCGCAAGCACGCCGAACTCGGTGACGGTCTGCTCCCGTGGGCTCTCGGACTCTTCGTGATCTCGGTCGTCGTCTGGTGGACGACCCGCCGCTCATCACCGGCCAAGGAAGGCGTGCCGAGTGCTTCATGGGCGCCCTCGGTACTGATTCGGGGCGTGGTCGTGACCCTGTCCATCGCTGTCGCGGTCGGCGCCACTGTGGACTTGTACCGGATCGGCGACTCGGGCGCCAAGGCCGCCTGGCAAGACAACTACTCCAAGACGGTCACGCAGAACGGCGGCTGACGGGACGCGCCGGCGTGAGGACCCGGTTCCTCCGCACGCACGGTATCGACACCGCAAACCGACCTGGTAGTCCGATCAGCCGCGGTGTGCACCAACGCCGAACTGCCCGGGAGGGCCACGGCCGAGGCGAAAGGGGATCGACTCACGGATCAAGCTCATGACCACCGTGGACGAGCAGCGGTCCGAGGTCGGCGGGACAGTCCTTACGGTTCACGCCAAAGGCGCCCCCGAAGCGGTGCTCCCCAGGTGTACCCACCTCCAACATTCCGGCAGCGCACCTCCGTTGACGAACGACGACCGCGCTGTCGTGACCTGGGCCATGGACGACTACGCGGAGGCCGGGCTGCGCGTCCTGGCCGTCGCCGTCTGTCAACTGCCCACCGGGGCACCGGTCCCGGCAGTACGGGAGGAGGTCGAACGCGTGGACTGTGCCTGCTCGGCCCGGTCGCCGTGAGCGATCCTCCGCGACCCCGGGTCGCAGCCGCGACCGCCCGTGCCCATCAGGCCGGCATCGGCGACGACAAGCCGCGCATCGTCAACCACCGAACTCGACCGGCTCCCCGAACGAGAACTGGATCAACTCCTGGTGTGCTGCGGGCGAAGTGCCCTTCGCCCGCAGCACACCAGAAGCCAAACTCCGCATCGCCGACGCGTTGCGTGCCCGAGGTCGGTCATCGCCATGACCGGGGGCGGCGTCAACGACGCCCCCGTGCTGCGCAGGGAGCCGTCTGCCGGTATCTGATTCCAGTCGTCACGAGATCTCGAACGGACTGACCGGTCCTTGTGGCGGAGGTCCCCCCTCGGCGATGCCACAAGGACCGGGAGGGACATTTCGCAGTCGCCCCTCGGGTGGGAGGATTCGGCGAGCAGTCCTTGCGGGAGTGTGGACTGTTCCTCCCTGTCCCTCTCTTAGGGTCGTCGTAAGCAGGTCGCTTCGTCAGAGGCCGTTCAGCCTTGAGTCAGAGCCCGTTGGTCCCGAGCAAGGCACAAGACCTTTGGATCGGCCTCGGGTTGGACGCGGAGATCTTCACCGTGTGCTCGACGCTGCCAGCGGTCCGGGCGTTCGCCCTCGTCGCCGTAGTAGGCGGCCCGCATGAGGTGCTGCATGTCGTCGAGCATGGGCATCCTCGGGTTGGCGGGTGCGCACTGGTCCTCGTAGGCGTTCAGCGCCTGCTGGGGCAGTGCCTCCAGGAACGCGTGCTCGTCGACATCGAGGGCCTTGAAGGTCGGTTCGATGCCGACCGCGGTGCGGAGGTGTTCCACCGCCGCGGCCAGCGACTCGACGCCCTCGGCCGGGGTGGCGGCGGGCAGGCCGATGGTGCGGGCGATGTCCTGGAAGCGTTGCGGGGCGCGGTAGTTCTCGTACTTGGGCCAGCCGGTGAGCTTGGTGGGGACGGTGCCGTTGTAGCGGATGACGTGGGGCAGCAGGACGGCGTTGGTGCGGCCGTGTGCGAGGTGGAAGGTGGCACCGAGGGTGTGGGACATGGCGTGGACGATGCCGAGGAAGGCGTTGCCGAAGGCCATGCCGGCGATCGTGCCGGCGTTGTGCATCTTCTCCTGTGCGTCGGGTCGGGCGGTGCGGTCGTTGACCGCGGCTTCGATGTTGTCGAAGATCAGCCGGATCGCTTGGAGAGCGAGGCCGTCGGTGAAGTCGTTGGCGTAGACGGAGACGTACGCCTCGATGGCGTGGGTGAGGGCGTCGAAGCCGCTGTCGGCGGCCAGGGCCGGGGGCAGTTCGGTGGTCAGGAGGGGGTCGACGATGGCGACGCTGGGGGTGAGGGCGTAGTCGGCCAGCGGGTACTTCTTGCCGGTCGCAGGGTCGGAGATGACGGCGAAGGGGGTGACCTCGGCGCCGGTGCCCGACGTGGTGGGGATGCACACCAGCCGGGCGAGTTTGCCGAGGACGGGGAAGCGGAAGGCGCGCTTGCGGATGTCGGAGAACTTGTGGCGCATGTCGGCGAAGTCGATGTCCTTGCCCTCGGCCTGCTGCTCGTAGAGCAGCCACATCACCTTGGCCGCGTCCATGGGGGAGCCGCCGCCCAGGGCGATGATGGTGTCGGGGCGGAAGTCGCCCATGAGGCGGGCCCCGCGGCGGACGGAGTCGATGCTCGGCTCGGGTTCGACGTTGTCGATGACCTGGATGGTGACCGGTTCCCGGCGGCGGCGCAGCACGTGCTCGATCCGGTCGACGAAGCCGAGGCGGGTCATGGTCGCATCGGTGACGACGGTGACGCGGTGGACGTCCGGCATGGAGGCGAGGTAGCGGATGGACTGCGGCTCGAAGTAGATCTTCGGCGGGACCTTGAACCACTGGAGGTTGTTGCGGCGCGTCGAGACGCGTTTGACGTTGAGCAGCTGGGCGGCGGAGACGTTGTTGGACACCGAGGTGCTGCCCCAGGAGCCGCAGCCCAGGGTGAGCGAGGGCAGCAGGCTGTTGTAGATGCCGCCGATGGCGCCCTGCGAGGACGGCGCGTTGACGATGACGCGGACGGTCTTCATGCGCTTGCCGAACTCCTCCGCCAGCGCGGCGTCCTCGGTGTGGATGACGGAGCTGTGGCCCTGTCCGTGGAAGGCGACCATGTCGGCGGCCAGGTCGAAGCCCTGCCGCTCGGAGCCGGCGCGCAGTACGGCGAGGACGGGGCAGAGCTTCTCGCGGGTCAGCGGTTCGTCGGGTCCGACCCGGCCGGTCTCGACGAGGATGAGCGAGGTTTCGGCGGGCACGGTGAAGCCGGCCTGCTCGGCGATCCACGCCGGGCTCTGTCCGACGGCCGCCGCGTTGATCTTGGGTTCGCATCCGGCCCCCGCCTTCTGATCCAAGGGGAAGAGGAACCTCTCCAGCTTCGTCTTCTCCTCGGCGTTCGCCAGATGGGCGTGCAGGGTGGCGAACTCGGTCAGGGCGGCGTCGTAGATCTCGTCGTCGAGGATGACGGCCTGCTCGGAGGCGCAGATCATGCCGTTGTCGAACGACTTGGACAGCACCAGGTCGTTGACGGCCCGGCGCAGCTTGGCGCTCCTGTGGACGTAGGCGGGAACGTTGCCGGCGCCCACCCCAAGGGCGGGCTTTCCGGCCGAGTAGGCAGCCTTGACCATGGCGTTGCCGCCGGTCGCGAGGATCAGGGAGACGCCCGGGTGACGCATGAGCGTGCCGGTGGCCTCGACGGACGGTGTCTCGATCCACTGGACGCAGTGCTCGGGCGCGCCGGCGGCGACGGCCGCGTCGCGCACCACGCGGGCGGCCTCCGCGCTACAGCGCTGGGCGGAGGGGTGGAAGGCGAACACGACCGGGTTACGGGTCTTGAGCGCCATCAGCGCCTTGAAGATCGTGGTGGAGGTCGGATTGGTGACCGGTGTGATCGCGCACATCACGCCGACCGGTTCGGCCACCTCGATCATGTCGTCGATGTCGTCGCGGGCGATGACACCCACGGTCTTCATCGTGCCCATGCTGTGCGTGACGTGCTCGCAGGCGAACATGTTCTTGGCGGCCTTGTCCTCGAAGACCCCCCGCCCGGTCTCCTCGACCGCGAGGCGGGCCAGCGCGGTGTGCTGGTCCAGGGCGGCGACCGACGCCTTGTTCACGATGTGGTCGACCTGCTCCTGGTCGAGGCTCTCGTAGTCGGCAAGTGCCTTGAGCCCGTTCCTCACCAGCCGGTCCACGGCGATGGCGGTGCTCGACGGCGCCTCGGCGGGGACAGCGGTCGCGGTGCGGTCGTCGTGGCGGGTCATGGAAGGAGTGCCTCCAGCGTCGAGAGATGACGCCGCACGGCCGGCGGCGCGGGGTGGAGGCGGCACCGCGGGGGATCGGTACCGCCTCCACCAGCAGCGTCCCTCCGCGAAAACCTGTGGTTCCAGGTCCCGTTGGTCCCGTCGAGGGGCTGACCGGCCCCGTGCCTTCGGGCCGGGAGACCTCTCTGACACCGGATGCCGGTCGCCGGGGAAGGAAATGTGCCCGCAGACGGCGGAGAGTGGGTTGGACAGGGACTGTCCGGGAAGCCGGCCCAACTCCACGGGCGGACTGGGTCGAACGTCCCTCATCCGGTCCCCGTGCGGCCCAAGCCCATCTCCCTCTCCTGCCAGCAGGCTGGTGGCACACCTGGGACATCGCCGGGCATCCATCGGGAGGGCGAGGGACATGACCGTGCGCGTGGGCATCAACGGCTTCGGCCGGATCGGACGCAACTACCTGCGCTGCGTGCTGGAGCGCGCCGAAACGGCGGCGGGCACGCCGGTCGACGTGGTGGCGGTCAACGACATCGCCTCACCGGCGGCACTGGCCCACCTGCTCACCTAGGACTCCACCTACGGCCGCCTCGGCCGCACCGTCGAGCACGACGAGACCTCGTTCACCGTCGACGGCCACCGCATCGCCGTGAGCGCCGAACGCGACCCGGCCGCGCTTGCCTGGAGCGACCTCGGCGTGGACGTCGTCATCGAGTCCACCGGCCGCTTCCGCACCCGCGAACAGGCCGGCCTGCACCTGAGGGCGGGCGCCCGCAAGGTGCTGCTGTCCGTGCCCGGCAAGGACGTCGACGCCACGATCGTGATGGGCGTCAACGAGGGCACCTACGATCCGGACAGCCATCACGTCGTCTCCAACGCCTCGTGCACCACCAACTGCGTGGCACCCATGGTGAAGGTGCTCGACGAGCACTTCGGCATCGTCAAGGGCGTGATGACCACCATCCACGGCTACACCAACGACCAGGTCGTCCTGGACGGCCCGCACAAGGACCCGCGGCGCGGCCGCAGCGCCGCCGTCAACATCATCCCCACCAGCACCGGGGCCGCCCGTGCCGTCGGCCTGGTCCTGCCCGAACTCGCCGGCACCCTGGACGGCATCGCCGTACGGGTGCCCGTCGAGGACGGCTCGCTGACGGACCTGAGCCTGATCCTCGACCGTCCCGTGACGGCCGAGGAGGTCAACGCCGCGTTCCGGGAGGCCGCCGACGGACCTCTGAAGGGCGTGCTGCGGGTGTCCGACGCCCCGATCGTCTCCCGGGACGTCGTCGGCGATCCCGCCTCCTGCGTCCTGGACGCCCCGCTGACCCAGGCACACGGCGAACTGGTCAAGGTCTTCGGCTGGTACGACAACGAATGGGGTTACACCAACCGCCTGCTGGACCTCACCGAGTACGTCGCCGCCACGCTCCCGCGACTCTGACGGGCGAAGACTCGGGCGCGACGGCGGGGCCGTGAACGGTTCGCTCCTGGAGATCGTTACCGCCTTTCCGATGGGTCGTTGAGAGCTTGGCCGTCCGGCCGAGTCAGCCCTCAGGGAAGGTAGCGCCCCCGGTGTTGTCGCAGTTCGAGCCCTCCTTGTCGTCCCCCGGACTCCGGTCGGAGACCGGCGCCGACACCGCCCCGCTGTCCGTGCACCCGAAGGTGTTCCGGGACGAACTGGCAAGGGCGGCCGAGTGGGTGGCGGACTACCTCGAGCAGCTGCCGGAGCAGCCGGTCACGCGGCCCATGCCGGAGGCGCACAGAAGAGCCCTGGCCGCCGGTTCACTGCCCGACGACGGCCAGGACCTGGCCGGACTGCTGGACTTCGTGAGGGAGTCCGTCGCTCCCTACCCGACCGGGAACGGGCATCCGGCGTTCTTCGCCTGGATCAACTCGCCTCCGTCCCAGCCCGGGGTGATCGCGGAGCTGCTGGCCTGCGCTGTCAACGCCACCTGCGGGATGGGCGAGCACGCCCTGATGGACCTCGAACGCGGGGTGGTACGCGACCTGGCCGTGTTGGCGGGCCTTTCGGCCACCGCCGGCGGGGTGTTGACCAGCGGTGGATCGATGGCGAACCTGCTGTGCCTGGCCACCGCCCGGCAGTGGTTCCTGCAACGGCTCGGGGCCACCGACGGGCTGGCGTACGACCAGGCCCACGCACGCCTCGTCGCCTACCACAGCGACCAGGCACACATGTCGGTGGCGAAGGCCGCCGCCGTCATCGGGCTGCCCGCCTGGCGACTGCGCTCCGTGCCCACCACCTACGACCGCCGCATGGACCTGGCCGCGCTGCGCGCCGCCGTCGACCGCGACCGCGCGGCCGGGCTGCTCCCGTTCTGCGTGGTCTCCAACCTGGGCACCACCGCGAGCGGCGCCATCGACACCCCCGCGCCCATCACCGACCTGTGCCGGGAGCACGGCATGTGGCACCACGCCGACGGCGCGTGGGGCGGGCTCGGCGCGCTCCTGCCCGAACTGGCCGCCGCCTACCAGGGCATCGCCGAGCTGGACTCCCTCACCATCGACCCGCACAAGGCCCTGTCCGTTCCCGTCGGCTGCGGCGCCGCCCTGGTCACCGATCCCGAGGCGCTGCGCGCAGCCTTCGCCTTCCGCGCGTCCTACCTCGACGGCGACCAGGAATGGCCCTGGCTGTCCGAGTACACGATCGAACTCACCCGCCCCGGCACCCGCGCCCTCACACTCTGGGCCACCCTCCGCCACCTGGGCCGCTCCGGGGTCACCGCTCTCCTCACGCACTACCAGGACCTCGCCCGCCATCTCCGGAACCGCATCCATGCCCACCCCGAGCTCCAGCTGTGCACCAGCGGCCCCCTGCCGGTGGTCTGCTTCCGGCTCGCCACCCCCGAGGACGGCACCGCCTCCGCCTTCCACGCCGCGGTCGCCACCAGGCTCCAACAACGCGGCCATGCCTACCTCGCCACCGTCGAACACCGGGGTGAGACCGTCCTCCGCGCGTGCATCTGCAACCACCTCACCACCACGGCCGACCTCGACACCCTCCTCCGGGAAGTCCTCATCGCCGCAGAGGAGCTCGGTCCACTCGTGCCCGGCCGCACGGCGCGGTAGACGGTTCGAGCCGGCCGAGCACCGTCGCGGGCACGGCGTGTACCTGTTGCCCCCGGGGAACCGGCACCGCGTCACGTCCCAGCGCCGGTGCTCAGACGGCGGCGCAGGACCACGGCTGCGATGCCGATGAGCGCCGCCGCGAAGAGCGAGAGGACGACGAGGTCCCTCAGGATCCCGGTCAGGTCGCCGTTCTTGGACAAGAGAGTCCATCCCGATCCTTGTCCTGCCCTCGGGCCCGCGACAGGGACCGCACGGCCGGTGCACGGCAGACCGGCCCAGTCCGTCGCCCGGGGCCGGGTGCCCACGACGGCTCACGGGGCCAAGGAGAAGTAGTTCTCCTCCTCCTGCGTGAAGTGCAGGCGCAGCACGGTGTGCAGCCCGTAGAGGCAGGCGCGCAGGTCGCCCAGCTGTGCCGGTGTCGGTCCACCGTCGGCGGCGAGGTCGAGGTGGGTGGCGATGCGGCGGGCGAGCCGTTCGATCTCGGCATGGGCGCGGCTCATCGTGGCGGTCGCCTCGGGGCCGCCGAGCGGGGGCGCGAGCGCGGGGTAGAGCTGGTGTTCCTCGGCGTACTCGTGCGGCAGCAGCCGTTCGGTGAGCAGCCGGTGCACCTGGCGGACCGCTGTGAGCGCCTCGGGCCCGGTGCCGTCGGAGAGGCGGTCGGCGGCGTCGCGCACGGCTTCGACGACGTCCCGCAGGTCGTCGTGCTCGGCGGCGAAGCGGTGGATGAGCGCCTCGGTGGCCGGTTCGAGGACCGGCCGCGCCGCCCGGTCGACGCGCAGGGCGCGCAGCGCGTTGAGGATGACCGCGACGTCGATGCCTTCTTGGAGCAGCGCGCCCACGGCCGGCGGCAGCAGGCCGAAGGCGGCTGCCACCATGGCGGCGAGGGACATCAGCATGCCGGAGAGCGCGCTCTGCACGGCGATGCGCCGGGCACGCACCGCGATGGCGGCGACATCGGCCAGACGGTCCACCCGATCAGTGGTCAGGACGATGTCGGCGGCCTCCGAGGAGGCAGTGGAGCCGCGCGCGCCCATGGCCACCCCGACGTCGGCGGCGGCGAGCGCCGGGGCGTCGTTCACGCCGTCGCCCACCATCACGGTGACCGCACGAGCGCGCTCCGCCCGTACGGCGGCCACCTTGTCGGCGGGCGCCAGTTCGGCCCGCACGTCGTCCAGACCGAGGACGGCCGCGATCTCGTGGGCGGGTTCGGCGCGGTCCCCGGTGAGCATCACGATCCGGTCGATGCCGGCCGCCCGCAGTCGGCGCAGGGTACGAGGCGCGTCGTGGCGCAGCGGATCCCGCAGCAGGACGGCGCCCGCCAGGGTGCCGTCGACGGTGAGCCAGGCGACGGCCGCCCCGTCCAGCAGGGCACGGTTGTCGACCGAGCGTGCCCAGGGCGGCTTCTTGACGGCGGCGTCGAGACGACCGACGGTCATCCGCTGTCCCTCCACGACGCCGGAGACACCCCGGCCTGCCTCCTCGGACACGTCCCGGGGCACGGCGGTCACCAGCCCGCGCTCGCGGGCGGCCTCGACGAGTGTGTGCGCCAGGACGTGCGGGGAGTACTGGTCGAGCGAGGCGGCCAGCCGCAGCACCTCCGCCGGTCGCCGGCCCGGCGCGGCGACCACGTCGAGGACGCGCGGACGGCCACCGGTGAGGGTGCCGGTCTTGTCGAGCAGCAGGGTGCGGGCCCGACCCAGGTTCTCCAGCGCGCCGCCGTCGCGGATCACCACGCCCAGCCGGGAGGCCCGGGACAGGCCGGACACGATGGCCACGGGCGCCGCCAGCAGCAGCGGGCACGGCGTGGCCACGACCAGAACGGCCACCGCCCGTACGGCGGAACCGCTGAACAGCCAGGCCAGCCCGGCCGCGGTGAGGGCCAGCGGCAGGAACCAGGCCGCGATGCGGTCGGCCAGCCGAACCACGGGAGCGGACTCCGCTCCGGCCTGCCGGGCCAGCCGCACGATCTGCGCGTAGGCGCTGTCCTGCTCGGTCGCCGTGGCCCGCACTTCGAAGGCGCCGCCGGCGTTGACCACCCCGCTGCGCACCGGCTCGCCCGGCGCCCTCTCGACCGTCCGGGACTCTCCGGTGAGCACGGACTCGTCGAGCACGGCGGTCGCTCCCACCACGCGCCCGTCGACGGGGACGACCTCCCCTGGCCCGACGACGAGCAGGTCCTCGACACGCACCTCGGCCGACGGCACCGTGAGCACCTCGCCGCCGGTGCGGCGCCGGGCGGTGCGTGGCGCGTGTTCCAGCAGGGCGCGCAGATCGTGGGAGGCCCGGCGCTGCGCCCTGGCCTCCAGCGTGCGGCCGGTGGCGAGCATCAGCGCGATCAAGGCACCGGCCAGATACTCGCCGACCGCCAGGGTGCCGCCCAGTGCCAGCACGGCGATCAGGTCCACTCCCGCGGCACCGCGTCGCAGCGCTTCCAGCACCCAGCCCACGGCGGGTACGACGGCCGCGACGGTGCCCAGGCCCCAGCACAGCTGGGCGGAGCCGGACGCACCCATGAGCCAGAAGACGCCACCGACCGTCACGGCGGCGGCCGTCACGGCCAGGAGAACCGGCTCCAGCGCGGGCGGCAGGAGCAGTGCCGCGAAGGGGCGGAGCCGCGGTTTCGTGGGAATCAGGCGCTTCATCGAAGCCTCACTCGACAGGTCCGGGTGCTTCGGTGCCCTTCTTGCCGGGTGTCGAGACCGACGACGACAGGGCCGTTCACGGCGCACCTCCGATGCCGACGTGCCCCGAGGGGACCGCTCGGGCGCGCGCGTTCCCCCACGCCGGTTCTTCCAGGGTCGTTGCCGAACGACCACCGACGCGAGGGCCGGACGGTCCCAACCCAGGGGTCCGTCCGGCCCTTCGGTGGCTCGGCCGAAGCATCTGTCCGCGGGCTATGCGGCCGGGTGATCGGTGACCACGTCCTGTGGGCTCGGTGCCTCCGCCGAGTCCGTCCGTTCGGCGGCGCCCGCGTCCGCCCGGACCGATTCCGTGTCCGTGGCAATGCGCCGGCCGGTCATGGCCGAGAAGCAGTGCACGGCGTCGTCGCGCACCGCGACGCGGAGCTGGGCTCCCTTGCTCTGGGTGGGGCGTCCGGGAAGCCGGACGACGACCGGGACGAGGTCCTGGCCGAGCTTCGCCGTCGCGTGGAGGTAGGCGACGGCTCCGGTGTCCTCGACCGCGTCGATCACCAGATCCAGTCCCGGCGTCCCCAGGTCGTCGGAGGGGAGCACCCGGAGATGTTCGGGCCGGACGCCGAGCGTGATCCCGGTGCCGCCCTCGGCGGAGGCGGCGTTCAGCGTGGCGCGGGTCAACGGCACGGCCAGGCCGCCCAGTTGAGCCCCGTCCACGGTGAGCGGCACCGTGAAGAGGTTCATCGAGGGAGAGCCGATGAAGCCGGCGACGAACGTGTTGGCGGGGCGCGCGAAGACCTCCTTGGGCGTGCCCACCTGCTGCAGCACGCCGTCCTTCATGACGGCGAGGCGGTCACCCATGGTCATGGCCTCGACCTGGTCGTGGGTGACGTACACGGTGGTGGTGCCCAGACGGCGTTGCAGGACGGCGATCTGGGTGCGGGTCTGCACGCGCAGCTTGGCATCCAGATTCGACAGCGGTTCGTCCATCAGGAACACCTGGGGTTCACGGACGATGGCACGCCCCATCGCGACCCGCTGCCGCTGCCCACCGGAGAGGGACTTGGGCTTGCGGTCGAGGTACTCCTCCAGGTCCAGGATGGCCGCGGCCTCCTCAACCCGCTGCCTGACATGGGGTTTGGGCATGTGCGCGATCTTCAGGGCGAAGCCCATGTTGGCCGCCGTCGTCATGTGCGGGTACAGCGCGTAGTTCTGGAACACCATCGCGATGTCGCGGTCCTTGGGCGGCAGATGGGTCACATCCCGGTCGCCGATACGGATCGAACCGGCGTCGACCTCCTCAAGTCCGGCGAGCATGCGCAGGCTGGTCGACTTGCCGCAGCCGGAGGGTCCCACCAGGACCATGAACTCGCCGTCGGCTATCTCCAGATCCAGTCCGCTGACGGCCGGACGGTCCATGCCCGCGAAGCACCGGGTCGCGTTGTCGAACGTGACGGACGCCATGATCTCCTCCTCCTGGAAACGGTCTCCCCAGACCCACCCTGGAACGGGAGTCGGCGCGATGGCAGGACCCGGACGACCCCTCTCCTGAGCCGGTCGGCCCCTCGGGGACCACCGAGTGCCGCACATGGCCGGGGCTGACGGGCCGGGAAGAGGGGGACACGTTTCCGGTTTCTGATGAGGCCCGCTCGCCCCACGGGCCAGGTGAACCTGTCTGGGCCGCCGGTGCCGGCCACGGCGGCCGCCCTGTAGACAGGAGCCCGCAGGAACGGCCGCAACATGCGGCTCGGATGGCCGCAGACCCGGGCGGCGAGCGGCGGAGGACCTCTTGCCCATGGCCGTCCGGGACGCTCTGGTGTCGTGCGCCACTTCGGCCGCGAGTGTGAGTTGGTAGCCGTCCTGCGAACGACGCGGAAGGACGGGAGGCCGCCTGTCCGCGAATACTCAGGCCCTCCCACCCCACGGACCTCTTGGGAAGGTGCCCGTACGGCTGATGCGGTCGTACCGCCAACGCCAGGGGGCGCAGGGAGACACGCTCGACCTGCGTGAGGTTGCGCAGGCGCAGTCCGGGGACACGGAGCACTCACACAGAGATGAGGATGGTCCGTCACCAAGAACAACGTCCCGGATCTGTCCCACCGCCGCCCTCGACTCCGCGACCGGAGCGGCATCCACGAGCCGCTCAGCGTGACCGTTCCCCCTTTTTGGACCCGCAAGTGACTCTGCATTCGGGGTCGGCGATCAGGCTGTGAGTTGGTGAGCGAGTCGGATGAGTCGGCTGCTCCGAGCGCGCTGGGACTGGTCGGTTCAGTGGGCGTCGAGCCGGATGACATTGATCGCGGTGGCGGAGTAGCCGTGCTGGAGGCCGGTCTTGGGCAGGCTGCGATACCGAGCCCGGTGCAGGTCGGTAATGGCGAGGGCCTGACTGATCGTGTCCTCGCCCCGGCCAGGAGGGGGTGTTGGCCTACCGGGAGTGGGGCTGTTCGGTCAACGGGACAGAGGCGGCCACCGTAGAACCTGCACCGGCATCGCACCGTCCCGGTTCTGTCCGACATCCAGGCACGGCGGAGCGCCCGAGACCTACGGTGGACGACGTGGCCCGACGTCAGACAAGTCTGCGCCCTTTGTGCGGACTGAAACGGTGGATCTACCGGGGTGACGGGGCCGACGCGGTCGCCCGTCTGCGCAACGCTTTCTGGCGGTGGCACTACGGCACGGCGCGCCGAGGACCACGGAGTCGCTCTCATCGTCCGCGGCAGGGCCAGGGGCAGGATGATCGCTTTCCCGGTGGTCCCCGTGGCCGATGAGGGAAAGTGGTACGTGGTGTCGATGTTGGGCACTCACGCCAATTGGGTACGCAACGGGCACGCCTCGGGCGGCGAGGCCGTCATCCGGCACGGACGGGATCACGGCGTCACCCTCCGGGAGGTCCCGGCCTCGTCCCGCGCCCGGATCCTGCGCGCCTACCTCAACGCGGCTCCCGGCGCCCGGCCGCACACACCCGTCGACCGGACCGTGCCGCTGGAGGACTTCGAGCGGATCGCACCCGACTACCCGGGCTTCCATGTCATCGGCCTGCCCGCGCCGGAAACGGCGTGAGGACGCGCCCGGCGAACTCCCCATGCTCGATTCGGACTGTGGGTCGGTCGGCTCTTCGACATGATCGTCCTTCGGCCGTCTCGTGGACCGACGGCCGCGTGAGGTGTCCGGATGCGCTTCGGTCAGGCGATGGTGATGCTGTCGTCGAGGTAGACGTCCTGGACGGCGTGGAGGAGCTGGATGCCTTCGGTGGTGGGCCGTTGGAAGGCTTTGCGGCCGGTGATGAGGCCGGTGCCGCCGGCCCGTTTGTTGATCACCGCGGTGCGGACGGCCTGGGCGAGGTCGCCCTTGCCGGTCGAGGAGCCGCCGCTGTTGATGAGTCCGGCGCGGCCCATGTAGCAGTTGGCGACCTGCCAGCGGGTGAGGTCGATGGGGTGGTCGGTGGTGAGCCTGTCGTACACGAGCGGGTCGGTTTTGCCGAAGTCCAGTGCGCGGAAGCCGCCGTTGTTCTCGGCCTGCTTCTGCTTGACGATGTCGGCCTCGATGGTCACGCCGAGGTGGTTGGCCTGGCCGGTGAGGTCGGCCGAGAGCGCGTAGTCCACGCCGACGTGCCGGAACGCCCGGTTGCGCAGGTAGCACCACAGCACGGTGAACATGCCCAGCTCGTGGGCGCGGGCGAAGACCTCGCTGGTTTCGCGCAGTTGGCGGTCGGACTGTTCGGAGCCGAAGTAGACGGTGGCGCCGACGCCGGCCGCGCCGAGGTCGAAGCACTGCTGGACGCTGCCGAACATGACCTGGTCGTAGTGGTTGGGGTAGGTCAGCAGCTCGTTGTGGTTGAGCTTCACGATGAACGGGATGCGGTGCGCGTAGGTCCGAGATACGGCTCCGAGCGCGCCGAGTGTGCTGGCGACGGCGTTGCAGCCGCCGTCCAGGGCGAGTTCGACGATGTTCTTGGGGTCGAGGTAGCGGGGGTTGGCGGCGAACGCGGAGGCCGCGGAGTGCTCGATGCCCTGGTCGACCGGCAGGATCGACACGTACCCGGTGCCGGCGAGTCGGCCGTGGTCGAAGAGGGACTGGAGGTTGCGCAGGACGCGGGGCGAGCGGTCGGTCGAGGCCACGACACGGTCGACGAAGTCACCTCCCGGCAGCACCAGGTCTTCCCTGGGAATGCCCTGGGCGGTGTGGGTTAGCAGGTCCTTGGCGTCGTCGCCCAGCAGGGCTTGGATGTCGGTCATCGTTCCGCCTCTCCTGTCACCCGGGCACAGCGGGGTTCGTCCGGTCGCCGCGGGTTCACTCTCCACCGTGCCGCGCGGGGTGATCCCTCGGCAGGGTCCGCCCGGCCTCTCCCGGAGGGCGAACGCCCTCTTGACGACCCCTACGCGGACGGCGGGACGCCGATGGTCCGTGGGGAAGCCCGGGAGATCTCGTCGCGAGACATCTGTCAGTGACGTAGGTCCAGGCACGCCACCATCAGTTCCCTCAGCCGTTCCTTCTTTTCGAGCAGGCGGCATCCTTCGGCGCGCCAGTGGCGGCGGGTCCGAGGATGCCGCGGGGCGGCTCGCGGTGTTTCCAGTCCTCTCGGGCCAGTGCCGTGCACGCGTCCTCGACGACAGGCATCATCACGGTCGGCAGGTGGAGAGCCGCCTCCACGCCGACGGTGCGCCGGGCCTGGGCAAGGATCAGCACAGCGGCCTCCCGCCTGCGTGCGATCGGCCGCACCGGCTTGACCGCGAAAAGGTGAGGACGACGCCTGATCGAGGCAACCAGGCTCAGGCGAAGTAGGCCCTCTCGTTCACATGGAACATGTAGTCGTACCAGTGCTCCTCGATGTAGGTGTACCGCGTCGGGTCGTAGCCCCACAGCGCGTGCAAGGCGTCCGCGATCACGTCCTGGTTCGCGCGGACGTAGTTGAGGACCGCGTCGGAGACAGGCGCGTACGACCAGTGCCAGCGCTCCTCGCTGATGGCGGGAGTGGCTGTGGCCGACTCGGCCGTGTACGTCTGGAGGAAGCCGTGATGTGCGGCATTGGCGCGCAGCCAGGTGTAGTTGGCGGCCTCGGGGCCGTTGTCCGTCCAGTCCTGGGGTGTGGTGTCGAAGAAGTCCGCGTCGGAGCCCAGGTGGTGGCGCGAGACACCGGGCGCGGTGGAGGTGCGGAGGATCTCGATCTGACGTTCCTCGGAAGTCAGCGCGGCCCACACCTCGCGGTGCGACTCCTTGTCGGGGTCCCACTGGGGATCGGTGCCGAGCTGAGTGGGATATTCGGCGCGGACCTCGGGGGTGACGATGCCGAACGTGCCGGCTCCGCCCGAACCGGTGCGCAGGAACTCGTACTTGCGGTCCCATATCGTCCGCTGTGTCGCCGCGGAACGTATCCAGGAGACGACGACCGCGTCGCGTGCGGTTCCCGTGCCCGTCGACGCCGCGTCGGCCAAGGCGTTGACCTGCGTGGTCATCTCCGTGCTGATCTCGGCGGGTGCCGATCCCGTGCCGGTGATCCACGCGGCGACCGCTGCCGGGGCGGTGGAGTCGAGGATCCCGGCGATGAACTGTTGGCGGTCGGCGATGTCCTGCTGCGAGGAGTACGTCCGCGCTGTCGCGGAGGAGTTCGTGGCGGCGGCCACCCAGCCGGTCCCGGCTCCACCGACGGTGGCCGCTGCGGCGGTCATCAGTCCGAGGAAGCGCCGTCGGCTGGATGTCGCGCGGCGGTGGGCCGGAGTCGGCCTGCCGTGTGAAGCGGGCATGGTGGTCCGTCCGTGAGATCGATGTCATGAGCCGGTCGACTGCTCAAGATCGCACAGGTTGCCGGTGGAGCGACAGAGGAAATTGTCACTCAAGTGCTGCTGAGGTTAGGGGAGTTGGTGAATGCGCAGGCGCCAGGACCGGGAAGACCACGACGAGCTGCGCGAGTTGCCTCGGGCGACGGCCGCGCACGCGCATGAGGCCCGTCGGGAGTCGGCGCGCACACCTCTGGAAAGGCCCGTACCGGGCGGAGAGCGAGCTCCGCCCGGCACGTGCTTTGGCTGCGCGAACCGATCTCGGGACGTGCACACACACGTTCACCCGCGGCGGTCGGATCCGGGCCGGTCGCTTCAGGTATCGGCCTGGAGCTGGGCGAGTTCGGCCTCCGGGTCTGCCATTGCCTCGCCGTCGGCCATGAGGTCGGTGATCTGCTCGCGGGTGCGTTCGCCCTTGTGGAAGTCGTCGGCCTTCTGACCGCGGATCAGGACGGCGAAGTGGTCGCCGACCATCATGGCGTGACGCACGTTGTGGGTGACGAGGATGACCGCGACCCCCTTGGCGCGGGCCTGCATGACGATCCGCAGGACGTGCGCGGCCTCCTTGACGCCGAGGGCCGCCGTGGGCTCGTCGAGGATGAGGACGTTGGCGCCGAAGTAGACGGCCCGTGCGATGGCCAGGGCCTGGCGCTCGCCGCCGGAGAGACTGCCCACCAGGCGGCTGCCGTCCGTGACGCGGGTGATGCCGAGGGACTGCATCTCCCGTACGGCGATCTCGCCCGCCAGCTTCTTGTCGAAGAGCCTGAACGGACCGAAGCCCTTGGTGAGTTCGGCGCCCACGAAGAAGCAGCGGCCGACGCCCATGAGAGGGAAGGTACCGCCGAACTGGTGGACGGTGGCGATGCCCTGGTTGCTGGCGTCGCGCGGGCTGTCGAACTCGGTCTTCTCACCGTTGAGTTCGATGGTCCCTGTGCTGGGCTGGTGGAACCCGGAGAGGACCTTGATGAGGGTGGACTTGCCGGCGCCGGTGAGACGGAGAAGGGGTGTGGTCATGGTCAGGCCTTCTTCGCGGTGCGGGGCTTGTAGGGCAGGGCGAGGTGGCGGAAGGTGTTGTTCATCAGGACGGCGGCGAGGATGAGGATGCCGAGGATCAGGCTCGCCCAGTCGGAGTTCCAACCGGTGTGGTAGATGCCCTGGTTGACGATGGCGAAGGTCAGCGTCCCGAGGACGACGCCGATGACGGAGCCGTGTCCGCCGGTCAGCAGCACGCCTCCGACGACCACGGCGACGATGGAGTTGAAGACGAAGGACTGGCCGTTCGCGACCTGGGCGCCGTTGTGGAGGATCGTCTGGATCACACCGACGAGGGCCGCGCCGAAGCCGCCGGCCATGTAGAGCGCGATCTTGACCTTGTCGACCGGGATGCCGGTGGCTCGGGCGCTCTCCTCGTCCCCTCCGATGGCGAAGATCCAGTTGTTGTACTTCATCCCCTGGAACACCACCGTCGCAGAGCGCATGGTTCAACCACGTCGAGGTCAACGCCCATGACCATGGCGGCCACTTCATCCCCTGGGAGAACCCCGACGCCGGGGTGAACGATCTGCGCCGCACCTTCCGCGACCGCAGGCCCTGAACCGCGTCGAGGACTTTCTCCCGGCAGGCAGCCATGGCCGATTCCCCGAGGAATGCCGAGCCCCTCCCCCGGAAATCTCCTTGACCTCCCTAAACGGATGGGGATTTGCCTTTGAGGCAAATCCGTTCGCATGAGGCCCGGTTCGGTGTGAGGGTTCCGTAACTCTGCTTTGTTCCGGATGACTTGGTTCGGTAACCGGAAGTGGCTGAAGTAATGGTCACAAGCAGCGGCGGGGCGCAAGACCTCGGCGCCAGGCATGGAGGAAGTCATGCCCGAGATGTATTTCGATGTGCGCTGGCCCGATGATACGACCCAGCGCTGCTATTCTCCCTCGACGGTCGTCGAGGAGTATTTCGCGGCCGGCGACACCTATGAACTCACGGATTTCCTGGAGCGCAGTCGGACGGCGCTCGGAATCGCCGCTGAGCGGATCCGGGAGAAGTTCGGTTTCCACTGCACCGGTGCTTCCGGCCAGTTGGAGCAGATCGAGGAGACGGTGCGCGTCCGGGCCTTCCCCGCCGGCAGCAAGGTCACGGTCGAGGCGCTGCTCGACGCCAACGGGAGCCCGAGGTGAGCGTGGTGCCCCGCCTCGCCGGGGCCCATTACACCGTCGCCGTCATCGGCGGCGGCCAGGCGGGACTGTCGATCAGTCACGGTCTGCGCGAACGCGGTGTCGGGCATGTGGTGGTCGAGGCCAACCGGGTGGGACACGAGTGGCGGGAGCGCCGCTGGGACTCCTTCTGCCTCGTGACCCCCAACTGGCAGTGCAGACTGCCGGGACACCCCTACACCGGCGGCGACCCGAACGGCTTCATGGTCCGCGACGAGATCGTGCGCTACCTGGAGGAGTACGTCACCGCCTTCCAACCCCCGCTGGTGGAAGGGGTGGCCGTGACCCGGCTGCGCCACTCGGCGACCGGCGTCTTCGAAGTCACCAGCACTGCGGGGGAGTTCACCGCCGACCAGGTGGTCGTCGCAACCGGCCCCTACCACCGGCCGCGGATCCCGAGGGCCGCCGAACGGCTGCCCGCAGCCGTCGCCCAGTTCCACTCCTCCGGCTACCGCAACCCCGGCCAACTCCCGGACGGTGCCGTCCTCGTGGTGGGCACCGGCCAGTCCGGCTGCCAGATAGCCGAGGACCTCCACCTCGCCGGCCGGCAGGTACACCTGGCGGTCGGCAGCGCACCCCGGGTCGCCCGCTTCTACCGCGGCCGGGACTGCGTGGCCTGGCTGGACGAGATGGGCCACTACACCAAGAGCATCGACGGGTTCGACGACGCCGACGCCGTGCGCCTGCGGGTCAACCACTACGTCACCGGACGGGACGGCGGCCGCGACATCGACCTGCGCGCCTTCGCCCGCGACGGGATGCGGCTGTACGGCCGTCTGACCGAAGTCGGCGGTGAGCGGCTGGAGTTCGCCGACGACCTGAAGGTGAACCTCGACCACGCGGACGCTGTGGCCGAGGGCATCAAGGACGCGATCGACGCGTATATCGAGGCCAACGGTATCGAGGCTCCCGAGGAGGCCCGGTACGTACCGGTGTGGGAACCGGACGGAGAACCGGGGGAGTTGGACCTCGCGGCCGCCGGTGTCACCTCCGTCGTCTGGGCGACCGGCTTCACCCGTGACCACCGCTGGATCGAGATCCCGGTCTTCGACGGCCGCGGCTACCCGATGCACTGGCGAGGCGTCTCCAGCGTGCCCGGCCTGTACTTCCTGGGCCTGCCCTGGCAGCACTCGTGGGGTTCGGGACGCTTCGAGGCGGTGGGCAAGGACGCGGAGTTCCTGGCCGGCCACATCGACGCTTCGCGCCGTCTCGCCGACGTCTGCGGCACCCTCACCGGCGCGCCCAGCTCGCTCGCCTCCGCCCTCCCGATCGGCTGAAGGAGGTATCCCGGCCATGGTCTTCGACGCACACCGCCACATCGGCGTCCTGCCCGCGTACCCCTTCTACGGCGGCCCGCCCGTCAACCCCGACACCACCGCCCGCGCCACCGTCAAGCAGCTGATCGCCGACCTGGACGCGGAGGGCACCGAACGCGCCCTGGTCATTCCCAACTACGGCGTGCCCGACCCCGCGATCGCCTTCTCCTTCAACGAGTTGGCCATCGAGGCCGCCCAGTCCGACGACCGGATCAGGGCGGGCCTGTGGGTCTCGCCGCGCCCCGAGGACGAGCAACGCACCGTTCGTGCACTGGAGTTGGCGGGCGAGGAGGGTGTCCGCGCACTCAAGCTGAGCTTCCTGCTGGGCGGCCGACCCACCGACCCGGCCTGCCGCCCGCAGCTCGACCGGATCTTCGCCACCGCCGCGAGGCACGGCCTCGTCGTCCACGTCCACACCTCTCCCGGCGCCGCCTCCGACATCGACGAGGTCGGCCACCTCGTCGACTGGTACGCGGACCAAGTGGCCGTCCATCTAGTGCACTTCGGCGGCGGGATGAGCGGCCACATCAAGCTCGCCGGCTCCCGGTTCTTCGACTGGATCACCGCCGGCAAGCGCGTCTACACCGACCTCTCCTGGGCCATCGGCTTCACTCCCCGCTGGCTGGCCCAGGAGATCGAGCGCCGCGGCATCGGCCACGACCGGGTGCTCTTCGCCAGCGACCAGCCGTGGGGCGACTTCGCGGGCGAGTACGCCCGTCTCGCCGCGGCGACCGGGGGCGGCGCCCTGGGCGACCTGGTCTTCCGGGACACCTTCGCCGCGCTCTACGACTGACCGATCCCACCCCCCGTCCGCACCCACAAGGAGACAGCTATGTCCGAAACCGTCCAGCTCAGCGACGTCGAGCAGAAGTCCCTCGACGAGATCCCGCACCCCTCCCTGCCCGAGGGCTCCAGCATCTACGGCTCCACCAAGGTCTTCCCCGACTACCAGGCCGAGGACGGCGAGACCTACTTCACCCTCGTGCACGGCATCGCCCACGAGTCGTCCGTGTCCTTCGTCGCCGTCCTCCAGGCCACCCGCGCCCTGCGCAAGGGCTTCGAGACCGCCATCTACTTCTACGGCCCCGGCTCCCTCAACTGCCTTGCCACGCGCGGCTTCCCGACCACCGGCAACTCCGCGTTCCCCGGCGAGCACAACATCAACAACCAGCTCAAGACGTTCATCGCGGAGGGCGGCAAGGTGTTCTGCTGCCGCTTCGGCCTCTCTCTGCACGGCGCCCGTGAGGAGGACCTCATCGAGGGCGTCATCCCCACCCACCCCCTCGATGTCCAGGACGCGCTGATCCACTACGCGCGCAAGGGCGCCATCATCAACTCCACCTACCAGCTGTAAGGGGCCTGCCATGAGCGTTGGCACCGGATCGACAGCCGTGGACGTCCGCATCATGACCCGTGCCGAACTCGCCGTGCGCGGGGTCGCGTTGGACGCCCCCGTACGGCGCCCCGACGGCGCGGGACCCAGCGACGACGGCCACGTCCTCGTGGGCGGTGCCAACGCGGCCCTGCCCACCAACCCCGCTAGTCCCTACCGTGTGCGCGACGGCCGGGTCTGGCTCGGCGAGGACACTGGGACATTCGAAGACACCGGCCTCACCCTGACCGCCGTACAGCGGCCTAGGTTCTACGACCTCACGACCGCCGACGGCGTCCCCTACGAGCACATCGCCCGCCTGCACGGCGCCGACGTCCTCGCCACCACCGTCGTCCAGACCTGTATCCGCTACGCCGAGTCCGACCGCTGCCGCTTCTGCACCATCGAGGAGTCACTGCGCTCCGGCGTCACGGTCGCCGCGAAGACCCCGGCGCAGCTCGCCGAAGTCGCCGAGGCCGCCGTGCGGTTGGACGGCGTCAAGCAGATGGTGATGACGACGGGGACGACCACCGGCCCGGACCGCGGCGCCCGCGCCCTGGTCCGGTCGGTGCGCGCCGTCCTCAAGGCGGTCCCCGGACTGCCCGTCCAGGTGCAGTGCGAGCCTCCCGGCGACCTCGCCTGGATCCACGCCCTGCACGACGCCGGGGCCACCGCCATCGGCATCCACGTCGAGTCCCTCGACGACGAGGTGCGCCGGCGGTGGATGCCCGGCAAGTCGAGTGTCCCGCTGGCCGAGTACGAGGCCGCCTGGGACGAGGCGGTACGGGTCTTCGGGCCGAACCGCGTCTCCACCTACCTCCTCGTCGGACTCGGCGAGGATCCAGACGAACTCATCGCGGGGGCAGGCGAGTTGATCGACCGGGGCGTGTACCCGTTCGTCGTCCCCTTCCGACCGATGCAGGGCACGCTCGCCGCGCGCGACGGACTCACCGCACCCAGCGCCGAGTTGCTGCGCTACGTCACTGAAGGCGTCGCCGCCAAGCTGATGGCCGCCGGGATGCGCGGCGCCGACCAGAAGGCGGGGTGCGCGGCCTGCGGGGCGTGCAGCGTGCTGTCGACGGCAGGCGGGTGAGGACGTGCTCCTCGACGGATCCCCGACACCGGCGGCGACCGAGCGGCCGCAGGACATCCTGGCTCTGCTGGGCGACCGCAGCACCCTCGCGCGCGCGACCTCCTTCCACGTCGAAGAGGCCGGTGGGCAGGGCGAGTTGACCGCATACCGGCGGCTGCGCCGGGACGTCTTCGTGCACGAGCAGGAGCTCTTCCACGGCCACGACCTGGACGACCGCGACGACGATCCGCGCACGGTGGTGCTGGTCGCCAAGGACGCCGACGGCACGGTCCTCGGCGGGGTACGGCTGGGGCCGGTCGCCGACGGCCCCGACCTCGGCTGGTGGGCGGGCGGCCGGCTCGTCGTCGCGCCGAGCGCCCGTGGCCCCAGGGGCATCGGGGCCGCGCTGGTGCGAGCCGCGTGTGCCCGGGCGGAGGCGGAGGGCGTACTGCGCTTCGACGCGACCGTCCAGGCGCGCAACGAGCCGTTGTTCCGGCGGCTGGGCTGGAGATCCGTACGACCGACCGAGGTCGCGAGCACACCGCACACGCTGATGCGCTGGCCCATCGGGCGCATCGCGGCACAGACGGCGGCCACCAAGTCCGCCCTGGGCCCCCTGCTCGCCGCGCTCACCGCCCCGCCCGGCTTCGTCGGCGACGACGGCACGCCCCTCCCCGGCACCGACGTGATCGCCGCGTGCGACGCGATCGTGCCCTCCATGGTCGAGCGCGACCCGGAGTGGGCGGGCTGGTGCTCGGTCCTGGTGAACGTCAACGACCTTGCCGCGATGGGTGCTTCACCGCTCGGTCTGCTCGACGCCCTCGGCGCGAGGGACGCCGGGCACGCGGCCCGGGTGCTGGACGGACTGGCCCGCGCGGCACGGTCGTACGGCATCCCGGTCCTCGGCGGGCACACCCAACTCGGCGTCCCCGCCGCCCTGTCGGTGACCGCGCTCGGCCGTACCGCGCACCCGGTGCCGGGCGGCGGCGGACGGCCGGGACACGCCGTACGGCTGACGGCCGACCTGGGCGGCGGCTGGCGAGCGGGGTACCGGGTCCGTCAGTGGGACTCGACGACCCACCGGCGTAGCGATGAACTGTGCGTCATGACGGGCGCGGTGGCGGCCGCCCGGCCCGCCGCGGCCAAGGACGTGTCGATGGCCGGGATCGCCGGCACCCTGGGCATGCTCGCCGAGGCGAGCGGCTGCCGGGCGGTGCTCGACGTGGCCGCCGTACCGCGCCCGGACGCCGATGCGACCGTCGGCGACTGGCTGACCTGCTTCCCCGGCTGGGCCATGCTCACCGCCGACGCGCCGGGTGCCCCGCCGCTGCCCGCCGGGCCCGCCACGGGCGCCGTCTGCGGCGAACTCACGGCAGGAGAAGGTGTCGGGCTGCGCTGGCCCGACGGAGAGATCACCGAAGCGGTCACCTCCACCGTGACCGGGATGGGACCCGCATGAGCACCCTGCGCATGGCCGCCGTCGCCGCCGAGTTCGGCCGGGACCTCGAAGAGGACTTCGCGATCGCCGAAAGGCTCGTCAAGGAGGCCCGGGAACAGGACGTACGACTGCTCGCTCTCCCGGAGGCGTGCCTGGGCGGCTATCTGCTCAGCCTCGACGACGACGCCGAACTCGACGAGGGCCCGCCCGCCCTCGCCCTCGACGGCCCCGAGATCCGCCGACTGGCCGCCCTGGCCAGGGAGATGACCGTGGTCGCCGGGTACTGCGAGGCCGACGGGGACGGCCGTCGCTACAACAGCGTCGTCTGCGTCACGGGCGACGGCGTCCTCGGCAACCACCGCAAGGTCCACCAGCCGCTCAGCGAGGACGCGTCCTACGCCTCCGGGGACCGCTTCCACGCTTTCGACACCCCGGTCGGCCGGATCGGAATGATGATCTGCTACGACAAGGCGTTCCCGGAGTCGGCACGGGCGCTGGCGCTGGACGGCGCCGAGATCGGGGTGTGTGTGTCGGCGTGGCCGGGTGCGCGCACCAACGCGGCCGTCGACCTCGAACAGGACCGCTGGAAACGGCGGTTCGACCTGTTCGACCGGGCCCGTGCCCTGGAGAACCAGATCGTGTGGCTGTCGGCCAACCAGGCGGGCACCTTCGGGTCGCTACGCTTCGTCGGCAGCGCCAAGGTCGTCGACCCCGGCGGCGAGATCCTCGCCGACACGGGCGTCACGGCCGGCATCGCCGTCGCCGAACTGGACGTCGTACAGGCCCTTCGGACCGCCCGCCGGTCGATGGGGCACCTGCGCGACCGGCGGCCCGAGACCTACACGCCCGCAGGAGCAGTCAGCGCATGAGCACGATCCGGATCGCGGCCGTGGCCGCCCACTTCGGCCGCGACCTGGAGTTCGACCTGGCCCGCATCGCCAAACTGATCGACGACGCACGGGCCGCCGGGGCCGGGCTGCTCGTGCTGCCCGACGCCGCGCTCGGCGGCTACCTCGCCGACCTGCGCCACCCCGACCCCGAGGCACTGCCCCCGGCCCTCAAGCCCGACGACCCGCTGATCCTCCAAGTCGCCAGGCTGGCGGCCGAGATGGTGGTGTGCGTCGGCTACCGCGAGGACGCGGGGGACGAGCGCTTCAACGCCGCTGTCTGCGTCAGCGGCGACGGGATCCTCGGCCGGCACCGCAAGGTCCACCTCCCGGCGGGGGAAACAGCCGCCTACACTCCCGGTGACCGCTTCGACGCCTTCGACACCCCGGTCGGCCGCCTCGGCATGCTCATCGACTACGACAAGACCTTCCCGGAGTCCGCCCGTTCGCTGGCGCTGGACGGCGCGGAGATCCTCGCCTGCCTGTCCGCCTGGCCCACGTCCATCACCAACCGGGCCCCGCGCATGGCCCAGGACCGCCAGGCCAAGCTCTTCGACCTCTACGACCAGGCCCGTGCCGCCGAGAACCAGGTCGTCCTCGCCTCCTCCAACCAGACCGGTGCCATGGGCGGCATGCGCTTCCTCGGCCAGGCCAAGGTCGTCGGCCCCGGCGGCGACATCCTCGCCCGCACCTGGTCCAAGGCCGGCCTCGCGGTCGCCGAGATCGACGTCGCCGCCGAGACCGACCGGGCCCGCCGCGTCCTGCGCCACCTCGACGAACGCCGCCCCACCGCCTACCGGGAGTCCCGGACGTGAAGATCGCCCTGCTCAGCTACTCCACCAAGCCGCGCGGCGGGGTCGTCCACACCCTCGCCCTCGCGGAGGCCCTCGCGGCGCTCGGCGAGGACGTCACGGTGTGGACCCTGGGCCGGGGCGGCGACACCGGCTTCTTCCGGCCCGTCTCCCCGGCCGTACGGCTGCGCATCGTGCCGTTCCCCGACGGCCCCGCCGACGAGACGGTCGGCGGGCGGGTCCAGCGCTCCATCGCCACCCTCCGCGACGCCTTCGACGCCGCGCCGTACGACATCGTCCACGCCCAGGACTGCATCAGCGCCAACGCCGTCGGCCGCTGTGTCCGCACCGTCCACCACCTCGACCACTTCACCACCCCCGAACTCGCCGCCTGCCACGAGCGGGCCATCGTCGAACCGTACGCCCACGTGTGTGTGTCGGAGGCGGTCGCGCGGGAGCTGGCGGAGGGCTGGGGCATCGAGGCGCGGGTCATTCCCAACGGGGTCGCATACGACCGCTTCGCCGTCACCGACCCGGCGGCGCGGGCGAGTTGGCGCTCCCGTCTCGGCCCGTACGTCCTGACCGTCGGCGGCATCGAGCCCCGCAAGGGCTCCCTGGACCTGCTGGAGGCGTACGCCCTGCTGTGCGCCGAGCACCCCGGCGTACGGCTGGTGATCGCGGGCGGCGAGACCCTCTTCGACTACCGCGACTACCGCGCCCGCTGGGAGCGGCGGGCGGACGAACTCGGTGTGGAACCAGTGGTGTTGGGCCCGGTGCCCGACGACGGGCTGCCCGCCCTGGTCGCCGCCGCGAACGCGTTCGCCTTCCCCTCCCTCAAGGAAGGCTTCGGTCTCGCCGCCATGGAAGCCCTTGCGGCGGGTGTCCCCCTGGTCGTACGGGACCTGCCCGTCCTGCGCGAGGTCTTCGGCGCGGCGGCCCATTTCGCCGCCACGCCAACGCAGTTGGCCGCCGCGCTCGGTCGCACCCTCACGGTCGACGACCCGGCCGGGCGGGCCGCCGGACGGGAGCTGGCCGCCGCTCACACCTGGTCCGAGGCGGCCCGCCGCCACCTGGTCCTGTACCGCTCCCTCCGCTGACGGGACGTGTCACGCTCCCGGCAGTGGGCGGACCGTGAGGATCTGCGAGGCGTGTCCGACCGGGCCGTCGAGGTCGTGCAGAACGGTGCTGGTCAGGCCCTGACCGGAGGGGCCGAAGGTGACCTCGGTGTCCAACCCCGTCCAGGCGCCGCGTGGTTGGCGGTGGAGATGGACGGTCAGATCGACGTTGGGGAACATCCACGCGGTGGGCGGCTGCCGGACGGCGATGCCGTTGGCGGTGTCGACGAGCGCGAGATACGACGCCAGGGGGCTGGCCGGAACACCGGCGACCAGGTTGAGCGGCGTCGAGATCCACGCGGTCGTACGGCCCGGCCGCGGCGGTGCCACCGGGCGGACGTCCACGGAGGCGATGTAGCCGCCGGGCCACAGGTCGGACATGCGCCACGGGGCGAGTGACTCCGGCGGGGCGAGCCGGTCGCCGGGGCCGCCCGCGACCGCGGTGGTGTCGAGCGCGGCCAGATACCAGGCGCGGGCCCGCACCACCGGGCGGCCCGCGATCCGTACGACCGCTTCGAGGAGTTCGATGGTCCGGCCGGGGCGGAGGCTCTCCACCTCGATCTCGCACTCGTCGAGAGCGAGGCGGCCGAGGATGTCGTAGCTGATCCGGGAGAGGACCAGCCCGGTGTCCGGGCCGGCCGCCCGGTGGCGGTCGAGGGCGTGGACGACGAGCCCGCCCAGCGGACTGAAGTGCTGCTCGTCCCGGTCCCAGGCTCCGCTCGCGTGGGCCGTCGGCTTGTAGCGGTGGTCGTCGGTGGCTTCGAAGTAGCTGTCGGGGGTCAACGGACGTTTCTCCAAAGGGGTGTTCACAGGGTGTTGAGCAGGACGACGTAGACGGCCGTTCCGGCGCCGACGCTGAGGATGGTGCGACGGCCGCCGGCCAGGTGGACGCCGATGGTGACGGCGACGGCGAGCAGCGCGTACCAGGTGCCGTTCGGGTCCTTGGCCATCGTGCCGTGCAGTGCGGTCACCGCGAGGATCGCGAGGATGCCGACCGGCATCCACACCGCCAGGCGCGCGACGATCGCCGAGTCGCGCAGCCGGCCCAGCAGGGCGAAGGGGATCGCGCGCAGGGCGAGCGTGATGGTGAAGACGATCGCCAGCACGGCGACGAGGTAGGAGGTGCTAGGCATCGGCGACCTTCCGGGCCGTGGTGAGGTGGCGGGCCAGGAGCAGGCCGACGAAGAGCAGCAGCGCGGTGAACATCGCCGTACCCGGGGTGAGGACGAGGGCGACGGTCACGCTCGCGCCCGCGAGCAGCAGGGACGGCAGCTCCTCGCGGGAGCGGAACGCGTCCAGGGTGAGCACGGTGAACAGGGCGCACAGGGCGAACTCCAGGCCCTTGACCGGGGCGGGCAGGGCCGCGCCCAGGGCGACGCCGACGAGTCCGCCGCCCACCCAGTACGTCTCGCAGGCGAACTGCATGGCCAGCAGCCGGGGCGCCGAGCGCTCGTGCCCGGGCAGCGAGGCGTTGACGGCGTACACCTCGTCGATCATCGCGTAGACGGCGTACGCCTTGGCGACCGGGTGCCTGACCAGGTGCAGCGGGAACGAGAACGCGTAGAACACATGCCGGAAGTTGACCACGAACACGGTCAGTGCGACCGCGGCCAACGGTGTGACGGCGGCCGTCATGCCCACCAGCAGCAGTTCCAGGGAGCCGGCGAACGCGGCCGACGAGAGGGCGGGGGCGAGCCACCAGGACAGCCCTGCCTGCATGATCAGCAGGCCGAGGGCGATACCGAGCGGGAAGATGCCGAGACCGGCCGAGAACGAGTCACGGATTCCTTGGGAGAGCTGCGTTCGGCGGGTGAGCCTTTCTTGTTCCACGGATCCATCGTCTCGCGGAAGCCGTGACAGGTGGTTGCGAATATTGCCTAGTGATGTCCTCTCAGTGCAACATTATTGCTGTGGACGCAATTGACAAGGCAATCATTGCCGAGCTGGAGCGGGACGGGCGGCTGACCAACGTGGAGCTTGCCCTGCGGGTCGGACTGACTACCGGGCCCTGTCTGCGCCGGGTGCAACGGCTGGAGACCGACGGCGTCATCCTCGGCTACCGGGCGGTGATCGACCCGGCATCCGTGGACCGTTCCTTCGAGGTCCTGATAGACCTCAGCCTTCAATCGCAGGACGCGGAGACCGTCGAACACTTCGAGGAAGAACTGGCGCGGGCCGCGGAGGTCCTGGAACTGCGCCGGCTCTTCGGGAACCCCGACTACTTCGTGCGCGTGGCCGTCGCCGATCTCCCCGCGTACGAGACGTTCCTCAGCCGACGGGTCATGACGATCCCCGGGATCAAGAACGTCACCTCGCACTTCACGATGAAAACCCTCAAGCCGGGCCCGTAGGGGAGGGCGGCGGCGTGCGGGGCTGTCAGTCGCTTGGCTGAATTGCGGTCCGCGGCCAGGCTCCTGGCGGGATAGTTTGTCCATGTTTTCCCCGGCTCCCGCCTCCGCTCCTACAGGCTGTAGGGTGCCGGTAACCCTACAAACTGTAGGGGGGAGGGTGGTTCATGTCCGGCAGCACGTACGCCACACCCGCCGGGACCCGGCGGCCCGGGCCGCCGACCGCGTCCGGCCGCTCGGAGTACCCCCTCGCGCTGGTGGCCGCCGCCTTCACCCTGGCCCAACTGGTGCTCGTACGGCCCGGGTTGGGCCTCGGCTGGGACGAGACCGTCTACGTCAGCCAGATCAGCGCGCACGCCCCCGCCGCCTTCTTCAGCGCACCCCGCGCCCGTGGCATCTCCCTCCTGGTCGCACCCGTCACCTCCTGGTCCTCGTCCACCACCCTGCTCCGCGTCTACCTCGCCGCCCTCTCCGGCCTCGCCCTGTTCCTCGCAATCCGCACCTGGCGCACGCTGTTCCCCGTCCGTGTGCTGACCGTGGCGGGCGCCCTCTTCGCCTCCCTCTGGGTGACGCTCTTCTACGGCCCGCAGGCCATGCCCAACTACTGGGTCGCCGTGGGCGCCCTGGCCGCGGCGGGCTGCTTCCTGCGGGCCCGCGACGACCATGGCGGCCCTTCGCCCCTGTGGGGCCTGGCGGCGAGTGCGTCCCTCATGGCGTGGATGCGGCCGACCGACGCGGTGTGGGCGACCCTGCCCCTCCTCGCGCTCTGTCTCTTCGAACGCCGCTGGCGGCTGCTCGCCGTCCTGCTCGCCGGGCTCGCCTCCGGCGCCGTGGAATGGGTGGTCGAGGCATTCGTCAGCTACGGCGGCCTGGCGCAGCGGCTGCACGACGCCTCGGCGATCGAGGGCGGACTCGGCTTCCACCTCGCGGTCGTCGACCAGCTGCGCAGCCTGGGCGGACGCGCCCTGTGCCGTCCGTGCACGGGTGCCATGCCCAACCCGGCGGTCGACGTCTGGTGGCTCGTGCTGCCCGTGCTCGCCGTCGCCGGACTGGTCGTCGCGGTCCGCGCCCGGCGCACCGCGCCCACCCTCGTGCCGTTCGTCTGCGCCGCGACGGCCGCCTTTCCGTACCTCTTCATGATCGGCTACGCGGCTCCGCGCTTCCTGCTGCCCGCCTACGCGCTGGTGGCGATCCCCGTCGCGGACGCGCTGATCCAGCTGGTCACCAGGCCGACCGGAGCGTGGCGGCGGGTCGCGGTGGCCCTGCTCGCGGTGGGGCTCGCCGGGCATCTGGCGATACAACTCGCCGTCCTGGAACGCACGGTGAGCCGTACGAACGCCCAGCACCGCGACTGGTCCCGCACCGCCGCCGAACTCCACCGCCTCGGTGTGCGCAGACCCTGCCTGCTCACCGGGCAGGACGCCATTCCGGTCGCCTTCTACACGGGCTGCGCCTCCGCCTCGACCGGGGGACACAACGCCAACTCCAGCCGGACCGCCATCGACCGGACCGCCCGCCGTATGCCGGTCGCCGACATCACACCGGCCGGCAGCCGCCCGCCCGCGTACGCCCACGACTGGTCCGTCCACCACTACGGCACACTGGACATCCGTGTCGCACCCACCACCAGGACGGGCGGAGGCGCATGACGGCACCTCCCGAACTCACCGCGACGACCGGCACCCGGCGCCGACATGCCTACTGGCAGGGCGCGTTGACACTCTGCGTGCTCGTGGCCGTGCTCTGTCTGCTCCGGCGGCACTGGCCCGTGCTCGCGAACGGGGCCGGGCGGCTCGCCGTCGCCGATCAGGGGTGGCTGCTGGTGGCCGGGACGGCCGCGTTCGGGACCTGGGTGTCCTCGGCGCTCGCCCAGCAGGGCGCGGTGCCCCAACGGCTGCCCGGCGGACGGCTGGTGGCCGCGCAGTTCGCCGCGTCGGCCGCCAACCACGTGCTGCCCGCCGGGCTCGGCGCCGGTGCCGTCAACCTGCGCTTCCTGATGCGCTGCGGGCTCCCGGTCGGCCGCTCGGCCAGCGCCCTCGCAGTGAAGGCGACCGCCGGCGTGGTCGTCCGGATCGTGCTCATCGGCGTCCTCGCCACCGCCTGCCCAGGTGTGCTGCGCGTCCCGCACATCTCCTTGGGCGTGGTCGGGGTCGTGCTCGCCGTCGTCGCGTTGGCGGCCGTCCTGCTCAACTGCCCACTGTGGCCCCGGTGTCGGCGCGCTCTCGCGGCGGTGCTGGCCGACATCCGGGCCGTGCACGCCAGGCCGCAGCGGGCGGCGGCCCTGTGGGGCGGTTCGCTGGCCTTCGCCGCGCTGCACTCCCTGGTGCTGATCTGCGTCACACAGGCCGTCGAACTGCCGCTGTCCCCGGCCCGGGTGGCGCTGCTCTATCTCGCCGCGAGCAGCGCCGCCGCCCTGCTGCCCACCCCGGGCGGCATCGGCTCCCTCGACGCCGCCCTGGTCTTCGCCCTCACGGCCTCGGGAACCACGGCGTCGGCCGCCGCGTCCGTCGTCCTCGGCTATCGCCTGCTGACCGTATGGCTGCCGCTGATCCCCGGCCTGTTGGTGCTGGGGGTACTCGTCCGCCGCAAGGACCTCTGACACCGAACGGCGTTTCCCCACCCGCCGGTTCAGGTAGGAGACCAGTTGTCGACCCACGGGCTAGGGGGAGTTGCATGGCAGGGAACGAGAACGGCGGCCGGCCGGCGGAGGAGTTCTTCACTCCCGGAACCTCGTCCTTCACCGACTTCCTGGCCGCGCACCGGCCCGCGCTGCTGCCTACCCGCCGCCCCTTCCCGGACGGCGTCCGCGCGAAGGACGGCCAGTTCCCGCACGGCACCACGGTGTTGGCGCTCACCTACCGCGACGGCGTGCTGATCGCCGGCGACCGCAGGGCCACGATGGGCAACGTCATCGCACAACGCGACCTGGAGAAGGTCCACCCCGCGGACGACTGCACCGCGGTCGCCTTCGCGGGCACGGTCGGACTCGCCGTCGACATGGTGAAGCTCTACCAGGTCGAGCTGACCCACTTCGAGAAGATCGAGGGCATCCCGATGACCCTCAACGCCAAGGCCACCCGCCTCGCCGGCCTGATCCGCCAGAACCTCGGCCAGGCCATGCAGGGCCTCGCCGTAGTACCGCTGCTCGTCGGCTACGACCCCGCCGCCCCCGAGGACGCCAAGGGCCGCATCTTCACCTTCGACGTCGTCGGCGGCACCTACGAGAAGCCGGACTTCCACGCCGAGGGCTCCGGCTCCCCGTACGCCAGGGGCGCCCTGAAGAAGCTGTTCCACCGGGGCATGTCCCGGCGCGACGCGGCCCTGACCGCGCTGCAGGCCCTGTACGACGCGGCCGACGACGACTCGGCCACCGGCGGCCCCGACATCAACCGCCGTATCTTCCCCATCGTGTCGGTCATCACCGAGGACGGCTTCGAGCGTCTGCCGGAGCCCGAGACCGAGGCGCTGACCCGCGAGATGGTCGAACGGCGCCTGAGCCACCCGGACGGACCGACCGTCGCGCCCTGAGCGAAACTGTCCGGGTGGAAGCCGAGAACGCGTCGACCAGCGCCGTAGGAACAACCGAGCCGTCCCGTGTCTGGTCGCATCCGACGCTCGGGCTGCACGCCCTCGTCGATGCCGCCGGAGCGGTCCGGCTGGGAGCGCCCGGTCAGGACTGGGACAGCCTGGTGCCGCTCGTCGAGGTCACCGCGACCGGTCACGGGCGCCTGTGGTCGGGGGAGCGCTTCATCGAGACGGCCATCGGCGATCGCCTGGCCTACGACGACCACGAGACCGTACGGGACGGAAGTACGGAGCGTACGACGATCCGGCTGGCGGACCCCGTGACCGGGCTGGCCGCCGAGGTCGCCCTGGAGGCGGGCGCCGGCTTCCTGCGTGCGGGCGTACGGCTGGTCAACGAGGGCGTCGAGCCGCTCCGGTTGGAGAGCGTGACGACCCTGACCCTCGGCGGTATCTCCGACCCCGGCACGGGAGTCGACGGCCTGACCCTGCACTGGGCGGACAACAGCTGGCTCGCCGAATGCCGTTGGCGCCGGGCGCGGTTTCGTGACGAGGTCGTGGCGTTGAACCGGTCCGTGCACGGGCACGAGGGGCGCGGCTGCTTCGAGCGCTGTTCACAAGGGAGTTGGTCCACCGGACGGCACCTGCCGGTCGCCGCGCTGACCGACCGCGACGGCGGGGCCTGGCTGTGGCAGATCGAGTCCAGCGCGGGCTGGCGCTTCGAGACCGGAGAGCGCGAAGGCGCCGCCTATGTCGCCCTGTTCGGGCCCGACGACGCCCACCACCAGTGGCACCAGACCCTGACCCCCGGCGAGGAGTTCCGCACCGTCCCGGCCGTCCTCGTCCGTGCGGAGAGCGGCGGTCTGGACGCCGCCTTCGCGACCCTCACCGACTACCGCCGCGCCATCCGCCGCGACCACCCCGACCATCGCCAACTCCCGGTGATCTACAACGACTACATGAACACCCTGATGGGCGACCCCACCACCGAACGGCTCCTGCCGCTCATCGGGGCGGCGGCGAGCGCCGGTGCCGAGGTGTTCGTGATCGACGCGGGCTGGTACGACGACGACGCCCAGGGCTGGTGGGACTCAGTCGGCGCGTGGGAGGCCGCCCCCGCCCGCTTCCCGGGCGGTATCCAGGAGGTCCTGGACGCCATCAGGAAGCAAGGCATGACGCCTGGGCTGTGGCTGGAGCCCGAAGTGGTCGGCGTCCGGAGCCCGTTGGCCGACGCCCTGCCTCCGGAGGCGTTCTTCCGGCGTGGCGGGCTGCGCGTCACGGAGCATGGACGGCACCACCTGGACCTGCGGCACCCGGCCGCCCGCGCCCACCTCGACGAGGTCGTGGACCGGCTCGTCGGTGAGTGGGGCGTCGGCTATCTGAAGCTCGACTACAACATCGACATCGGGCCCGGCACGGAGCACGGCACCGAGAGCGCGGGCGCGGGACTGCTCGGCCATCACCGTGCCCACCTCGACTGGATGGCCGGTCTCCTCGACCGTCATCCCCGACTGGTCCTGGAGAACTGCGGATCGGGCGGACTGCGCATGGACTACGCCCAACTCGCCGTGGCCCAGATCCAGTCCACCAGCGACCAGCAGGACCCGCTGCGCTACCCGCCCATCGCCGCCTCGGCCGGCACCGCCGCGGCCCCCGAGCAGGCCGCCGTATGGGCCTACCCGCAGCCCGAGCAGAGCCCGGACGAGGTCGCCTTCACCCTCACCGGCGCACTGCTGGGCCGTATCCACCTCTCCGGATTCCTCGACCGCATGGACGACGAGCGGTTCGACCTCGTCCGCTCGGCGCTCTCCGTCTACAAGGACGTCCGGGCGGAGATTGGCGCCGCGCACCCGTTCTGGCCGCTGGGCCTGCCCGGCTGGGACGACGAGTGGATCGCGCAGGGGCTGCGGGGCGCGCGGTCCACCTATGTGACCGTGTGGCGGCGGGAGTCGGACGGCGCCGTGGACCGCGCGTTCGCCATTCCCCACCTGCGCGGCGCTCTTGTCGACCCCGTGGTGCTGTATCCGGCGACCGCCGACGCCGGGGTCGAATGGGACCCGGCCGAGGGGCGGCTGACGGTGTCGCTGCCCCGGGCCGGTACCGCCGTTCTCGTTCGGCTGGACGGCAGTTGACCCGCCGACCCGTCGGCAGTTGACTCGCCGACCCGGCGGCGGTCGACCCGACGATCCGGCGTGGCACGGATGACGCATTGGTGATCGTCGGGGAACGGAGTCGGCGCGCACGCCGCCGGAAAGGCGCGTTCGACCGGCAGTGCCGGGCACTGCCCCGTCCGGGGATGTCGACCAGCTACGACACAGGCCCCCGGGACACATGCTCCTCCCGGGGCGGTACGGCTCCGTGCGACGCCTCCGGCGCGTCCGCGAGCAGCCACGCCGGCAGCCACCAGGCCGCCGCGCACAGGCACACCCCGAGCCAGCCGACGGCGAACAGCCAGCCGCCGAGCACATCGGTGAACCAGTGCACGCCCAGATACACGCGGGTCAGTCCGACGAGGGCGCCCCAGCAGCCGACGGCCAGACAGAGCGCGGTCCGTCCGTGCGGGGCACGCACACCTATCGCGAGGATCACCAGCCCGGCGGTGACCGCCGCCGTGGTGGTGTGGCCGGAGGGGAACGACCAGCCAGAGGCGTGTCCGGCCCAGTCGGCCAGCGGCGGGCGGGGGCGCGCGACCCGCGTCATCACGCCGTAGCGCAGCCCCTGTCCGGCGGCGAGGCAGGCCGTGGCGAGGGCCGCGGCGAGCAGCCGCCGACGGACGGTGCGGCCGGTGAGGAGTCCGGCGAGGACGACCAGGGCGTACGGGACCACGCCCGTGCCGGTCGCCGACACACCGCGCGCGACCGCCACCGCCATGTCCGGGCGGTGGGCGACGGACCACGACAGCAGATCCTCGTCGGTGAACAGCGGAATGCCCTCGCGCCCGATCACGACCATGCTCAGCACACCCAACGCGGTCCAGGCACCCACCCCCACGCTGCCCGCCAGCTCGGCGATGTCCTTGCGGTTCATGACACCACCAGCGGTCGCAGCCGCCCGGCCGTGATCCGCCTTACCAGGGACTTCGGACGGCGCCGCACCAGAACCATCGCGCCGAACGCGAGGAGCGAGCCGACCAGGACGCCCGCCACGACGTCGTGCGGATAGTGGACCCCGACCCACACCCGGGACACCGCCATCGCGAGCGCGGCCACCGCCGCGAGCGCGCCGAGCCGGCGGGAGACGAAGAACAGGGCGACCGCAGCGGCGGCCGCGATCGTCGCGTGGTTGCTGGGGAAGGACCAGTCGCCGCGCGCCGGACACGCCTCCAGCGTGACCACCCGCAGGCTCTGGCAGGGGCGGTTCTCCCGCACCAGCGACTTCAGCAGGGTGTCGATCCCGTACGCGGCCACCACGACCAGTGGCACGGCCAGCGCCGTGAGCGCCGCCTCGGCACCCACCCGGCGCGCCCGCCACCAGCCCACGAGCATCAGCACGGCGAACACCGCGAGCCCGTACGTCGACCAGGCCGTGACCGTGTCGTCGAGCCAACCGGGCGCCTGCCGCGCCGAGTTCACCACGTCCTCGTAGGCCGAGCCGTCGATCGAGGACCCCTGGAAGGCGACGAGGATCATCCGTGCGCCTCCTCGGCCTTCGTCACCCGGGCCGCCCGGCGGGAGCGGCGGACCTCGACGGCGAGGGGGAGCAGCGACACCACCACGATCACCGCGACCATGGGCAGCAGGTACTTGTCGACGTTCGGGACCGAGGAGCCGAGCGCGTATCCGGCGAGCGTCAGTCCCAGGCTCCACACCAGACCGCCGACCACCTGCCACACGGTGAACGTCCGGACGGGCACCCCGAGCGCGCCCGCCATCGGGTTCAGGACCGTCCGCACCACGGGCACGAAGCGGGCCAGCACCACCGCCTTCGCGTGGCCGTATCTGTCGAGCAACTCCTCGGCGCGCCGGGCGCCTTCGTGCAGGCGGGTCGAGCGGCTGCGGGTGAGCAGCGCGCCGCCCGCCTTCCGGCCGAGCAGATAGCCGCACTGCGCTCCGGCGAGCGCGCCCACCGCCGCCGCGACCAGGAGCGGCGGGAGCGACAGCTTCACGGCTCGGTCCGCGCCGCCCGTGCAGAGCAGGCCCGCCGTGAACAACAGGGAGTCGCCGGGCAGGAAGAACCCGATCAGCAGCCCCGTCTCCGCGAACATCACCACGCCGACCCCCAGCACACCGAAGGCGGCCAGCAGCGACTTGGCGTCCAGCACGTTGACGGCGAGCTGGGACGCCAGGTCCAAGGGTGTGGTCATCGTCGCGAGCCCCTTCGCCGGTCGGATGTCTCGTATGACATCCATCTCTGACTACAAATCTGTAGACGGTCTACTCAACTGTAGACGATCCCAGCGCGCGAGGAGTTCCGCACTTTTGCCCGGTCGTTGCCGATTCATGACCGAGTGACTACACGCATGTAGTCATGATGGTCCGCGAAGTAAGGCATGCCTTCACTAACCCAGGAGGGGTCGCACCCAATGTGGGACGACGCGTTTCCGAGCTTTCTGATCGGGCTGCGGGAGGGGCTGGAAGCGGGACTCATCGTCTCGATCCTGGTCGCCACGCTCGTACGCGCCGACGCCAAGTCCCGCCTGCCACAGGTGTGGACGGGCGTGCTGGCCGCGATCGCCCTCGCGCTGAGCTTCGGCGCCGTGCTCACGTTCACCGCGGCCAACCTCTCCGCCACCGCCCAGGAGACGTTCGGCGGTGTCCTCAGCGTGATCGCCGTCGCGTTCGTCACCGCGATGGTCTTCTGGATGCGCCGCTCGGCCCGCACCTTCTCCGGCGAGATCAGGGAGAAGGTGACCGGCGCCCTCGGCATGGGCGCGGGCGTCCTGATGCTCACGTCGTTCCTCGCGGTGGGCCGCGAGGGCCTGGAGACGGCCCTCTTCCTGTGGACCACCGCCCGCGCGGCCGGCGAGTCCTCCGGCCCCCTGACCGGCGCCGCCATCGGCCTCGTCCTCGCGGCGGGCTTGTGCTGGGGCCTGTACCGCAGGGTCCTCAGGATCAACCTGACGAGGTTCTTCACCGCCACGGGCATCGTCCTCGTCGTCATCGCCGCCGGCGTCCTCGGCTACGGCCTGCGCGACCTCCAGGAGGGCGGCGTCCTGCCCGGCCTGACGACCTACGCCTTCGACCTCAGCGGCAGCGTCGACGCCGGCTCCTGGTACAGCACCCTCATCCAGGGCGTGTTCAACCTGATGCCCACGATGACCTGGCTCCAGGTGGTGGGCTACGTCGGCTATCTCGCCGTGGTCCTGCCGCTGTTCGTACGGGGAGTGCGCGGCGAGTCGGTCAAGACACCGGAGCCGGAACCGGCGCCCGCACCGGAGGCCGTGTCGTCCCCGCGCCGCCGTCCCGTCTGGGTGGTCCCCGTCGCCGTGGTCGCCGTACCCGCCGTCGTGGCCGGGCTCGTCGTCGCCTTCGCCCGCCCCAAGCCCGCGAGTTCCCAGACGGTCGCCGTCTCCGAGACGGAGTGCGGCAAGGGCTTCACCGCGCCCGCCACCGGACGCCAGACCTTCCAGATGCACAACACCGGCGACAAGACGTCCGAGGTGTACCTCATCGACCCCGCCTCGGGCGCGGTCTACGGCGAGGTCGAGGGCCTGGCGCCGGGCACCACCCGGGACCTGGTCGCCACCGTCGCGGGCGGCTCGTACGCCTGGCGCTGCGTCCCCACCGGGGCGAAGGCCGTCACCTCGGCCACCGTGCACGTCAGCGGCGGGGGAGGGACGGTGAAGGCGGTCGTCCCCGTTTCCGAGAACGACCTCGCCACGCCCCTCAAGGCCTACAAGGTGTACGTCGACCAGGGCCTGGCCACCCTCGAAACCCAGACCCGGCAGCTCAGCGCCGACATCGCCGGCAACCACCTCGGCAAGGCGCGCACCGACTGGCTGACCGCGCACCGCACCTACTCCTCGCTCGGTGCCGCCTACGGCACGTTCGAGGACTTCGACCAGAAGATCAACGGCCGGGCCGACGGGCTCGCCGGGGGAGTCGACGACAAGGACTTCGCGGGCTTCCACCGCATCGAGTACGGGCTGTGGCACGGCCAGTCGGCGGGCGAGCTGAAGGTGCCCGCGCAACAACTCGCCACCGCCGTCGTGGGGTTGCGCAAGGCGTTCCCCACCCAGGACTTCGACCCGGGCGACCTTCCGCTGCGGGCCCACGAAATCCTGGAGAACGCCCTCCAGTTCGAACTCACCGGCGACACCGACGAGGGCAGCGGGACCAACCTCGCGACCGTCGACAGCAACCTCGCCGGCACCCGCGAACTCCTCGCCGTACTCAGGCCGTTGCTGACCAAGGAGTCCACGACGCTGCTCCCGACCGTCGACGCCGCCGTGGCCCGGCTGCAGAAGCTGCTCGACTCGGCGCACCACGGCGGCAGTTGGACCCCCGTCGAACAACTGAGCCGGCCGGACAGGGCCCGACTCAACGGTGCCACCGGGCAGTTGCTGGAGGACTTGGCCCCGGTGCCGGACCTGCTGGAGATCAGGAAGTCCGCCTGATGAGCGCCGAGAACACGAACAGCACTGGCCGTAGTGAAGGGAACCGTCCGATGTCGACTGCCGAAACCCCGGGCTGCCCGGCCGGAGCCGGCCGCCGCTCCTTCGTCCGGACGGCGCTCGGTGCCGGGGCCGCCGGAGCGGTGCTGGCCGGCGGGGCGTTCGCGCTCGCCGAAACCGGCGGCACGGCCCAGGCGCAGGCCGCGGACACCACGAACGCGGCGAAGGTGCCCTTCCACGGCACCCACCAGGCGGGCATCCTCACCCCGGCGCCGGCCGCCGCGACCTTCGTCTCCCTCGACGTGATCGCCGACAACCGCGCCGAACTGGCCGACCTGCTGCGCACGATCACCGAACGGGCCCGCTTCCTCACCTCCGGCGGCACCCCCGCCGACCTCGGCGTGGGAGCGCCGCCCGCCGACAACGGCATCCTCGGACCGGAGGTCCCCGCCGACGCCCTCACGGTGACCGTCGGCGTGGGCGCGTCCCTCTTCGACGACCGCTACGGCCTCGCCAAGGCGAAGCCGAGCCGGCTGACCCCCATGAAGACCTTCCCGAACGACAACCTGCGCGCCGCGGAGTGCCACGGCGACCTCTCCCTCCAGGTGTGCGCCGCCCGTCAGGACACGGTGCTGCACGCGCTGCGAGACATCGCCCGGCACACCCGCGGCGGCATGCAGATCAAGTGGCGCATCGACGGCTTCCAGAACACCCCGCGCCCCACGGGCGCCCAGCGCAATCTGCTCGGCTTCAAGGACGGTATAGCCAATCCGGACGTGAAGTCCGCGCGCGAGACCGACCGGCTGATCTGGGTCGGCGACGGACAGGGCGAGCCCGCCTGGGCGAGCGGCGGCAGCTACCAGGTGATCCGGATCATCCGCATGCTCGTCGAGTTCTGGGACCGGGTCTCACTCAGCGAACAGGAGCTGATGTTCGGCCGCCGCAAGGACACCGGCGCCCCGCTGGACGGTGCCAAGGAGACGGACATCCCGCACTACGCAAAGGACCCCAAGGGCACCGCGATCCCTCTCGACGCCCACATCCGCCTCGCCAACCCGCGCACCGCGGCCACCGACACCTCGCGCATCCTGCGCCGCGGCTACAACTACGACCGGGGCATCGACACCGTAGGCAACCTCGACATGGGCCTGGTCTTCTGCTGCTACCAGCAGGACGTGAAGCGGCAGTTCGAGGCGACTCAGACCCGGCTGATCGACGAGCCCCTGGTCGACTACATCTCCCCGACGGGCGGCGGCTACTTCTACGCGCTGCCCGGCGTGCGGGACGCCAAGGACTGGCTGGGGAGGGGCCTGCTGGCAATCTGACCAGGCATTTTCCTTTCCCTTGGGCAAGACCTGCCGTGGACTTTGCCGACCGTTACTGCGAATAGGTTGCAGGTACGGGAGGATGGCACGAGGTTGCAGTTCGCGACCTCGTCCCCGGCAGAAAGACCCCTCGATGACGGCCGCTCCCGAGTCCGCTCCGACCCTCCCCGTCACGGCCGCGACCTCGCGGCCGTCGGTCTGGTACCGCGTCCGTACGTCCATGACGCGGCAGGAGTGGACCAGGGTCGGCGGGATGGCCGGCTTCATCCTGGCGCTGCACGTGATCGGCTGGTTCACGCTCGTGTGGATCGTCGCGCCGGGGCACTACAGCGTCGGCCAGAAGTCCTTCGGCATCGGCATGGGCGTCACCGCGTACACCCTCGGCATGCGGCACGCGTTCGACGCCGACCACATCGCGGCCATCGACAACACGACCCGCAAGCTGATGAGCGAGGGGAAGCGGCCCCTGTCGGTGGGCTTCTGGTTCTCGCTCGGCCACTCCAGCATCGTCTTCGGCCTCACCCTCCTGCTCTCCCTCGGCGTCAAGGCCCTGGCGGGCCCGGTCCGCGACGACAACTCCCAGCTCCACAACGTCACCGGCCTCATCGGTACGACCGTCTCGGGCACCTTCCTCTACGTCATCGCCGGCATCAACCTCGTCATCCTGGCCGGCATCTGGAAGGTGTTCCGCAAGATGCGCTCGGGCGACTTCGACGAGGCCGCACTTGAGGAGCACCTGAACAACCGCGGCTTCATGAACCGCATCCTGGGCCGCTTCATGAAGTCCATCACCAAGTCCTGGCAGATGTATCCGCTGGGCCTGCTGTTCGGTCTGGGCTTCGACACGGCGACCGAGATCGCGCTGCTGGTGCTGGCGGGCTCGGGCGCCGCGTCCGGCCTGCCCTGGTACGCGATCCTGTGCCTGCCGGTGCTGTTCGCCGCGGGCATGTCGCTGCTCGACACGATCGACGGCACGTTCATGAACTTCGCCTACGGCTGGGCCTTCTCCAAGCCGGTCCGCAAGGTTTACTACAACCTCACGATCACCGGCCTGTCCGTCGCCGTCGCCCTGATCATCGGCACGGTCGAACTCCTGGGCCTGTTCGCCGAGAAGCTCGATCTGCACGGCTTCTTCTGGGACTGGATCGCGGGCCTCGACCTCAACGTCATCGGCTTCGTCATCGTCGGCCTCTTCTTCGCGACCTGGGCCGTGGCCCTGCTGGTCTGGAAGTTCGGCCGGATCGAGGACAAGTGGACGGCGGGCCTGGCCCAGCCGGCGGAGCGGCCCGCCGAGTAGGCCGTCAGGACCGGACCCCCACATCCTTCCGCCACTTCACGATCTGCTTCTCCGCGTCCCCCGTGTACGACCAGGGCGTCGATGTCGCCCTACGCCCCATCATGCCGAGCACGGCCGCCGCCACGTCCTTCGTCCCCGCGTAACAGGCCGCGTGGGCGAGGTAGTTGAGGTCACGGAGTTCACCGGGCGCGATCGCGCCCTCCTCGCGGGCCGCGATCCAGCGCTGCCAGGTCCGGCGTACGTCGCTGACGGCGCCGTCGTGCGTCCAGTGCTGGCCGAGGCCCACGGCGGCCTGCTGGCCCAGGGCCGAGTTGAGGGCGAAGCGGTACTCCTCGACCCGCGCGTACTGCACCAGCACCGGCAGCGCGCAGCCGGGCGGTGCCACGCCCGCCGCGTCGCGGGCGAAGTCGTACATCAGGCCGTGGCTGCCGTGCCAGCGGGAGGAGTAGTAGTGGAGGACCTGGAGGTGGCCCTCGACGCTGTAGGGGTCACGCTTGTGCAACTCGTCCCACCAGCGGGCGAGTTCCTGCCGCCGTACGCCCGACGGATAGAGGCGGGCGACGGAGATCAGGGAGATCCACGGCGTGGGGTCGTCCGGGTACGTCTCCGCGGCCTGGAGGCAGGCCATGACGGCGGCGTCGATGCGGTTGCGGTCGATGGGCACGCCCCGGCCCGCCGCGATGGCCAGGTTGAAGGCCCGAGCCGTCTCCGTGGCCGCCCGCAGGGTGAGCGCGTCGCCGCTGCCGGGCTCGGCGGCGAGCCACGACTCGACCGTCGAACTGCTCGCGCAGGCCTGGGCGAGCATCCGGACGCGGTGGCCGCGGGCGAGCCAGTGCGCACCGGTGTTCCGCAGCAGGTCCCGCAGGCCCTGCCAGCGGCCGATGACGATGTCCTGCCGGGCCGAACTGAGGAGCGCGTCCCCGCAGTCGGGGTCGAAGTCGGGGGTGTAGCGGTCTCGCGCCATCGGGTGCCCCTCAGAAGTCCGTCGGAAGACCCTGGTGGACCCGGGACTGTTCGGGCACGAAGTCGTCGGGGACGTAGTCGGTCTCCACGGCGCGGGTGGCGTCGAGCCGCGCGGGCCGGTAGTAGTCGCTGCCCTGCCGCCAGTACCAGAGCATCGGGATCAGGCCCACGGCGAGGCCGCCGATGCCGATCGCGATCGCGGGAGTGCTCAGGCTGCTCAGCGACTCGACGAAGATCCAGAACATGAACAGGGCGCCGAACAGCGGCCACAGCCCGCCGAAGAGGAAGTTCCCCGCCGACCTGAACAGCATCTTGCGGTAGGCGACGACCACCGCGAGGCCCGCGAGGCCGTAGTACACGGCGATCTGCAAGCCGATCGCCGAGATCGCGTCGGCGAGGATCTCGCCCACCGAACCGAGCGCGTTGGAGGCGATGAACATCGCCAGTGCCACCCCGCCGACCACGACGATCGCCACCCAGGGCGTGTTCCAGGTGCGGTGCACCCGGCCCAGCGCGGCCGGCATCGTACGGTCGCGGCCCATCGCGAACAGCGACCGCGTGACCTGGATGAGCGTGGTCTCCAGGGTCGCGATCGTGGACAGCATCACCGACACGATCAGCAGCTTGCCGCCCCAGCCCGGCCAGATCTCGTCACCGAGCACGGCCAGCACATTGGCGTCGTTGCTCTCGATCTGCCGCGAGGACAGGATGACGTTCACCGCGATGGTGAACACCTCGAACAGCAGGAACACGATGCCGACGCCGATCAGGCCCGCGAGCCCGGTCGTACGACGGCTGTTGCGGGTCTCCTCGCTGAGGTTGCTGGTGACGTCCCAGCCCCAGTAGTAGAACGCGGCGATGAGCGCGCCCGACGCGAAGCCGGACACCCCGTCGAAGTGGCTGAAGCCCAGCCAGGACCAGTCGAAGACCTGGGCGTTGTCGGTGTGGACGACGGCGAGTGCCGCGAACAGCGCCAGGATCCCCAGCTCGACACCGGACATGATCAGCTGGGCCCGGACCGTGAGCCGGGCGCCGCCGAGCACCACGAGCAGCATGATCACGAACCAGGCGGCGCCGACGACCGTCGACAACGCCGTGTTGTCCGCGAGGCCTTCGTCGAAGAGGGACAGGGTCATCGACCCGGCGGGCAGTGACCCGGCGACCATGAAGATGGTCGCGGAGATCACCAGTGCCCAGCCGCTGATGAAGCCCAGAAAGGGATGCAGGGTGCGCCCCACCCAGGAGTAGCTGGCGCCCGCGTTCACATCGATCCGGCCCAGATAGCTGAAGGCCAGCGCGATGCCCAGCATGGGTATCGCGCAGTAGAGGAGGGCGGCCGGACTGGCCAGGCCCACCGCGCCGACCAGGACCGCGGTGGTCGCGGCGATCGAGTACGCCGGGGCGCTGCCCGCCACGGCCATCACCACGGTGTCGAACGTGCCGAGGGCGTTGGCCTGTAGCCCTCTGCCCCTGTTGTTGCTCATGGTTGCGCTGCTTTCCGTCTTGCACGACGTGCGGAGTTGCGCGGACCGGCCCCGGACCCGGAGAGGGGTGGCCTCGGGTCCCTGGCCGGTCGGAACAACGGAAGGGAATGGCGGATACCGCTTAACCGCTGCGTCGGCGGACGGTCACACCGTGTGTGGGTGTGATGATAACCGTACCGCTTGACCTTTCAAGATTGACCAGCGAGTAATCTCCTGTGAACGGTCAGTCGCCGAGTCGGTCGATCTGCCGCAGTTTGTTCGTCGCGTCCAAGGCCGCGACCTTGTAAGACTCCGCCAGCGTCGGGTAGTTGAAGACCGCGTCCACGAGATAGTCGACCGTTCCGCCGCAGCCCATCACCGACTGGCCGATGTGAATGAGCTCCGTCGCACCGGTGCCGAAACAGTGCACGCCGAGCAGGGTGCGGTCGGCGGGAGAGACCAGCAGCTTCAGCATGCCGTGCGAGTCGCCGATGATCTGGCCGCGCGCGAGTTCCCGGTAGCGGGAGATCCCGACCTCGAACGGCACGCACTCCTCGGTGAGTTGGTCCTCGGTCTTCCCGATGAAGCTGATCTCCGGAATGGTGTAGATGCCGATCGGCTGGCGGTCGTCGATGCGGTGCACCGGCTCACCGCAGGCGTGGTACGCGGCCGTACGGCCCTGTTCCATCGAGGTCGCCGCGAGCGCCGGGAAGCCGATGACGTCGCCGACGGCGTAGATGTGCGGGACCGAGGTACGGAAGTTCTCGTCGACGTCGATCCGGCCGCGCCGGTCGGCGGACAACCCGGCCTTGTCCAGGTCGAGTTCGTCGGTCAGGCCCTGCCGTCCGGCGGAGTACATCACGGCGTCGGCCGGGATCTTCTTGCCGCTCTCCAGCACTGTCAGCGTGCCGTTGGCGTGCCGCTCGACGGCGGCCACGGTCTCCCCGAAACGGAACGTCACGGCGAGGTCCCGCAGGTGGTACTTGAGCGACTCGATGACCTCCAGGTCGCAGAAGTCGAGCATGCCGGCGCGCTTCTCCACCACGGTGATCTTGCTGCCGAGCGCGGCGAACATGGAGGCGTACTCCATGCCGATGACACCGGCCCCCACGATGACCATGGACCGGGGGACCTTGGGCAGGTCCAGGACGTTGTCCGAGTCCATGATGGTCTGCCCGTCGAACTCGACGGTGTCCGGCCGCGCGGGACGCGTACCGGTGGCGATGATGATGTTCTCCGCGGTCAACAGCCGTTCGTGACCGGTGATTTCGGTCAGCGCGATGGTGTGCGGGTCGACGAAGCGTCCCGTGCCGGCGAACAGCGAGACCTGGTTGCGGGACAACTGGTTGCGGATGACGTCCACTTCGCGGCTGACTACGTGCTGCGTCCGCGCGGTGAGGTCGCCGACGGTGATGTCGTCCTTCAGGCGGTAACTCTGCCCGTACAGATCCCGCTGGGTGAGGCCGGTGAGGTAGAGCACCGCCTCGCGCAGGGTCTTGGAGGGGATGGTCCCGGTGTGGATGGAGACGCCGCCCACCATGTTCGGGCGGTCGACGACGGCGACCCGGCGGCCGAGCTTGGCCGCGGCGATGGCGGCCTTCTGGCCACCCGGTCCTGAACCGATGACAAGCATGTCGAAGTCGGGCACCTCCGGAGTCTGTCAGCCGGAGCGCCTTCTCCGAAAGGGTGAACGGGTAACCAGGTGTCGACAAGACGGTCCATCGGCAGCTGGGTGCCCTAGGGAAGCAGCTTTTCCAGCGCCGCCGCCCCCTCCGTCTTGATCTTCCGCCGGGCCCACTCCAGGCTTTCGGGCGTGACGTCCCGGCCGGCCGCCAGGACCACGTCCTCCGGGGCCACCTCGGTACCGGTACGGGTGTGCAGCAGAGCGTCCGGAGTGGCGCGGTCAGCGTTTTCATCGGGTCGCGCTGTCGACATGGGTGCCTCCTCGCCTGAGACCGGGTGAGTGCCGTGGGTCCCACTCCCACGATTCCTCGCCCGCCCCCAGTGTGCATCCGGAAGAGTGGCCGACGGAGCACGTGAACCTAAGCTTGGAAGCGGCCCGCGCGGGCCCGAACCAGGGAGGCTGCCGCGATGGTCGAGACCCCGCCCGAACAGGACACCCCCACCGGACCCGGATATCTGCCCATCGCCGAGCACGGACTGATCGGCGATCTGCGGAGCGTGGCCCTGGTGGGCACCAACGGCACGATCGACTGGTACTGCTGCCCGTCCTTCGACGCCCCCAGCGTCTTCGCCGCGATCCTGGACGCGGAGCGCGGCGGCTCCTTCGAGCTGGCCGCCGCCGTGCCCGCCCGCACCAAGCAGTTCTACTTCCCCGACACCAACGTCCTGATCACCCGGTTCTTCACCGAGGACGGCGTCGGCGAGGTCCAGGACTTCATGCCGGTGACCGGCGAGTCGGACGAGGCGGCCCGGCACCGCCTGATCCGCCGCGTGGTGTGCGTACGCGGCTCGGTCCCGTTCCGGATCAAGGTCGCACCCAGGTTCGACTACGGCGCCAGCCCGCACACCGCGCGGATGCTCGGCGACGTGGCCCTCTTCGAGTCCGCCGAGAAGTCCCTCGCGCTCACCGCCACCGTCCCCCTGGAGTGCGACGAGGTCGACGTATGGGCCGACTTCAAGCTCGACGAGGGCGAGTCCGAGGTGTTCGCCCTCGACCAGGTCGACGGCGAGGTCTCGCCCCGCAACTGCGCGCGCACGGAGGCCGAGGACGAGTTCAACACGACCGTCGCCTACTGGCGCCGTTGGCTGTCCCAGTCCCGCTACCGGGGCCGGTGGCGCGAGATGGTCCACCGCTCGGCCCTCACCCTCAAGCTGCTGACCTACGCCCCCACGGGAGCGATCGTCGCCGCCCCCACCACCAGCCTCCCCGAACAGCTCGGCGGCGAGCGCAACTGGGACTACCGCTACGTCTGGATCCGCGACGCCGCCTTCTGCGTCTACGCGATGCTGCGTCTCGGCTTCACCACCGAGGCGAAGGCGTTCATGGAGTTCGTGTCCCGCTACATCAGCCCCGGCGACGGCAACCCCTCCGGCCCGCTCCAGATCATGTACGGCATCGACGGCCGCACCGAACTCACCGAGCGCGAACTCCCGCACCTCGAGGGCCACCAGAAATCCGCCCCGGTCCGCGTGGGCAACGCCGCCGCCGACCAGCTCCAACTCGACATCTACGGCGCCCTGATCGACTCCATCTACCTCTACGACAAGTGGGCCGAGCCCATCTCCAGCGCCCAGTGGGACGACGTGTGCGCCCTGGTCGACTGGGTCTGCGTCCACTGGGACCAGCCCGACGAGGGCGTCTGGGAGACCCGCGGCGGCCGCAAGAACTTCCTCTACTCACGCCTGATGTGCTGGGTGGCGATCGAGCGCGCGATCCGCCTCGCCAACCGCCGCGGCCTGCCCGCCAACCTGCCGTACTGGGGCGGCTGCCGCGACACCATCTACCGCCGCATCATGGACCGCGGCTGGTCCGAGACCCGCCAGGCCTTCGTCCAGTACGAGGGCAGCGACGTCCTCGACGCCGCGCTGCTGATGATGCCGCTGGCGAAGTTCATCGCCCCCACCGACCCCAAGTGGCTCTCCACACTGGACGCGTTGACCGAGGAACTGGTCTCCGACTCCCTCGTCTACCGCTACAACCCGCAGGCCAGCCCCGACGGACTCCGCGGCGACGAGGGCACGTTCTCCATCTGCTCCTTCTGGTACGTCGAGGCCCTGGTCCGCGCCGGCCGCGTGGACGAGGCCCGGCTCGCCTTCGAGAAGATGCTCACCTACGCCAACCATCTCGGCCTGTACGCCGAGGAGATCGGCCGCACCGGCGAGCAACAGGGCAACTTCCCCCAGGCGTTCACCCATCTCGCCCTGATCAGCGCCGCGTTCAACCTGGACCGGGCGCTCGGCTGATCCGTCCGAGTCCGTCTGTGGTGCGCAACAATCGTCACCGAGGTGTCACAGCACGCGTTGGCACCACAACTACCGCCGTACGTCTCGTGTCGAACCCCCTGACCGCAACAAATTTGACCCACGGGGGAACACATCATGACGAACGTGTCACGCAAGAAGGTCTCCGCCGCAGTCGCGTCCGCGACCTTCCTGCTCCTGGCCGGCGCCGGCATCGTCGCCGCCCCGGCCAGCTACGCGGGCGTCCCGGGCGGCACCAGCGCCGTCGACCGCAACAGCGATTTCAACGGCGACGGCTACGACGACGTCCTGATCGGCGCGCCGGGCGGCACCGTCGACGGCAAGGAGGGCGCCGGCTACGTCACCGTCCAGTACGGCGCCCCGAACGGCATCGCCACCAACAACACGGTCCCCAAGGGCCGTACGGCCGTGATCAGCCAGTCCACGCCCGGCGTCCCCGGCACCTCGGAGACCTACGACTCCTTCGGCCAGGCGATCGCCACCGGTGACGTGGACGGCGACGGCTACGACGACGCGATCATCGGGGCGCCCGGCGAGGACGAGGGCACGGTCGAGGACGCCGGCCGCGTCACCGTCCTCTACGGCTCCAAGGCGGGCCTCGGAGCCGAGGCGAACGACTCCTTCACCTCCGCCACCCCGAAGGCCGGCGACCGGTTCGGCCAGTCCGTGGCGGCGGCCCGCTTCACCGGGGCGACCGACACCGACGAGATGGCCGTACTCGACGACAACGGCGCCCAGATCTTCACCTATCACACCGGCATCCTGCACACGATGGGCGCCCTGAACACGACCACCCACCCCGGCGGCCACCGCCTCCAGCCCGCCTACCTCACCACCGGCGACTACGACCGCAACGGCTTCGCCGACCTGGTCATCTCCGGCTACAGCCCCGACGACGACTACCAGCAGGGCTGGTCCGCCCTCTACGCGGGCGGCGAGACCTCGCTGACATACCGTCAGGACCTCAACGGCGGCCTCGGCACCGCCTCCGGCGACATCAACCACGACGGCTACGACGACCTGGTGCTCGGCCAGCTCAGCAGCGCCGACGACAGGGCCGAGGGCGACGACGGCGGCAAGATCGCTGTCTACTACGGCAGTTCGAAGGGCCCCACCGGCCCCGCGGACTGGTGGTCGCAGAACTCCCCGGGCGTGCCCGGCACTTCGGAGCACGGCGACGCCTGGGGCAACGACCTGTCCGTCGGCGACGTGGACGGCGACGGCTACGCGGACGTGGCCGTCGGCGCGCCCGGCGAGGACGTCGGCACCGTCCAGGACGCGGGCGCCGTCTGGCTGTTGCGCGGTTCGCGCGACGGCGTGACCGCGACCGGCGCCCAGTCCTTCGACCAGAACACCGCGAACATCCCCGGCACCGCCGAGGCCGATGACGCCTGGGGCGCCCAGGTCCGCCTGGCCGACACGAACCGCGACGGCCGCGCCGAACTCGTCGCCTCCGCGACGGGCGAGAACTCCGGTGACGGCTATGTGTGGTTGCTCCCGGCCGGTCCCAACGGGCTGCTCGCGGAAGGCTCTTCGCTCTACGGCGCGGCGGACCTCGGTGGTGCGGCGAAGGCGGCCCGGTTCGGGGCGGCGATCGACGAGTAGGCAGGAGGGGAGTGCGTCGGTGCCCGCAGCCGGTGCGGGCACCGCGTGCGACCTGGTTGGATGTGCGCATGTTGATGGCGATAGTGGTCCTGGTGCTGGTCGGGTTCGTCACCGACCGGGGCAGGCGGAGGGTGGGACTGCGCCGGGCCCTGCGGACCGGTAGTGGACCGCTGTGCATGCTGAAATGGCCCCAGCGGGAAGGCCGTTGGCGCCCCGGGCGGCTCTCGAAGGGCGCGGACGGTCGGCTGACGTGGACGCCCGCTCCGCGCGGAGCCGAGGTTGCCCTCCCGGCCGAACTGCGCTGTACCGGATCACGCAAGCCGTCCTGGTGGCGTGAGGCGCTGGCCGTCAACCCTTCGTCCCGGATCCTGGAGTACGAGGCGGCGGGCGAGCCGCTGCTGATCGCGGTCTTCGTGGACGATTCCGAGGCGATGGCGGAGATTCTCGGCGAAGTCTGAGGCTCACAGAGCCTGTTCGGCCCAGATGACCTTGCCCGCCGGGGTGTACCGGGTGCCCCAGCGCTCCGACAGCTGGGCCACCAGGAACAGGCCCCGGCCGCCCTCGTCCGTCATCGCCGCGTACCGCAGATGCGGCGAGGTGGTGCTGCCGTCGTAGACCTCGCAGATGAGGGTGCGGTCGCGCAACAGGCGGACGCGGACGGGGTCGTTGCCGTAGCGGATGGCGTTGGTGACCAGTTCGCTGAGGATGAGTTCGGTGGTGAACGTGAGCTCGTCCAGGCCCCAGTGGGTCAGCTGGCGGGTGACCGAGCCGCGCATGTCGGAGACGGCGGCGGGGTCGGACGGCACCTGCCATTCGGCGATCCGGTCGGCGCCCAGGGCGCGGGTACGGGCGACGATCAGGGCGATGTCGTCGCTCGGGCGTACCGACAACTCCGAGTCGAGGACGGCCCGGCAGGTGTCCTCGGGGGAGTCGCCCGCGCGGGTGAGTGCCGTGCGGAGCATCTCCAGGCCGACGTCGATGTCGCGTTCCCGGTCCTCGACGAGTCCGTCCGTGTAGAGGACCAGCCGGCTGCCCTCGTCGAGCTTCAACTCGGCGGTCTCGAAAGGGAGTCCGCCGAGGCCGAGCGGGGGTCCTGCGGGGACGTCGGGGTACTCGACGGTGCCGTCCGGGCGGATCAGCGCCGGGGGCGGATGGCCGGCGCGGGCGACGGTGCAGCGCAGCGACACCGGGTCGTAGATGGCGTAGAGGCAGGTCGCTCCGGTGACCGGGGCGCCGCTGTCCTCGGTCGTCTCGTCCTGGTCGATGCGGCCGACCAACTCGTCCAGCAGGCCGAGGAGTTCGTCCGGCGGCAGGTCCAGTGCGGAGAAGTTGAGGACCGCGGTGCGCAGCCGGCCCATGGTGGCCGCCGCGTGCAGGCCGTGGCCGACGACATCGCCCACGACCAGCGCGACCCGGGCCCCGGACAGGGGCAGGACGTCGAACCAGTCGCCGCCGACCCCGGACTTCGCCGGCAGATAGCGGTAGGCGACGTCGAGCGCGGTCTGCTCGGGCAGTCGGCGGGGCAGCAGGCTGCGCTGGAGGGTCACCGCCATGCCGTGCTCGCGGGTGTAGCGGCGGGAGTTGTCGATGGAGACGGCAGCGCGGGCGACCAGTTCCTCGGCGAGGGCCAGCTCCTCCGAGTCGAAGGGCTCGGGCTTGTCGGAGCGCCAGAAGTTGACCACCCCGAGGATCAGCGACCCGGCCCGCAACGGCACGGTGATCAGCGAGTGGATGCCGTACTCCACGACCTGCGCGGTGCGCTCCGGGTCCTGGGTGAGCCAGCCGGGGGCCTCGCCGAGCCGGGGTTCGACGACGGCGTCCCCGGTGTCGAGGCTGCGGGCCTGCGGGGCGGACTCCACGAACTGGATCTGCTTGCCCACCGGGTAGAGCGGCGCGTCGTCGCGGACCCCGCTGTACGCCGTGCGGCGCAGCTCGGTGCCGGGCTGGGGTTCCTCGCCGCTGAGGACGGCGTCGTAGAGGTCGACCGTGACGAAGTCCGCGAAGCGGGGGACGGCGAGTTCGGCGAGTTCCTCGGCGGTGCGGGTGACGTCCAGGCTGGTGCCGATGCCCACTCCGGCGTCGTAGAGCATGTTGAGGCGTTCGCGGGCGACCTCGGCGCGGCCGGAGAGGGCGCGCAGTTCGGTGGAGTCGCGCAGCGTGGTGACGCTGCCGGGCGGGCCGCCCTCCAGGTCGGTGGGGCGCTGGTTGACGGCGAGGAGGCGGCCGCCGACGCGGTGCACCTCGTCCGTCGCGACCCGTGCGGAGGCCAGCAGGGCGGTCATCTCGGCGTCGAGTCCGAGGTCGAGGACCAGGCGTCCCTCACCGTTCTCGGGGAGGTCGAGCAGCTGGCGTGCCTCGTCGTTGGCGAGCAGCAGCCGGCCCTCGCCGCTGACGATGATCACGCCCTCGCGCACGGCGTGCAGCACCGCGTCGTGGTGCTCGTACATCCGGGTCATCTCGTGCGGGCCCAGACCGTGCGTCTGGTGCTGGAGGCGTCTGCTGACCAGGGCGGTGCCGCCGGTGGCGAGGATCAGGGCCGCGCCGGCGGCGATCAGCAGGAGCGGCAGCTGCTGGTCCGCGGTGCCGCCGACGTTCGCCTTGGTCACCCCGGCCGACACCAGGCCCACGACCTTGCCGCCGGGGCCCCTGACCGGCACCACGGCCTGCACCAGCGGTCCGATGGTGCCGGTGATCTCCTCGGTGACGACGTGCCCGGCCAGCGCGGGGGCGATGTCCCCGACGAACTTCTTGCCGATGCGGTCCGGTTTGGGGTGGGTGTAGCGGATGCCGTCGGTGTTCATGACGACGATGAAGTCGACCTTGGACGTCTTGCGGGCGGCCTCGGCGCTGGGCTGGAGGATCGCCGTGGGGTCGGCGCTCTTCAGGGCGGCGACCGTGCCCGGCGCGTTGGCGAAGGTCTCGGCGACGGCCACCGACCGGTTGCGGGCCTCCTGTGTGCTGTCGTGCCGCACCTGGAGGACCTGTGCCACCACGGCCGACACGACCAGCAGCAGCACGATCACCACCTGGAGCACGAACACCTGCCCGGCGACACTGCGGCCGGCCAGACCGGTCCGCCGGTGCCGGTGTTCGCGCGCCCGACGGGCACGGTCGTACGGGCGCTGTGCGCGCAGACCGTCGGGGCGGTGGGTCGACCGGGCCCTTGGCCGACCCGTCAGGCGGACCATGAGCCCATGTCTACACTGCCCGACCTCAGGAGGCGAGGGGCGTCACACCCGGTGACAGGCCGGGCCCGAACCGGGATCAAGGGTGCCTGCCGGGCTTGGCGCGCCGGGCCGCGAGCAGCAGCGCGATGTCGTCGGGACGGTCGGCCGCGTGCCGGGCGGCCGTGGTGAGCCGGTCGGCGACACCGGCCAGGGAACGCCCGCCCGTCCGTGCGGCGGGACCGCCCGCCTTCGCGAGCGCGACCCGCAGGGCGGCGATGCCGTCGTCGATGTCGACGCCGGGCCGCTCCACGAGCCCGTCGGTGTAGAGCGCCAGGATGGAGTCGGGCTCCAGCTGGAGTTCCGTCACGGGGTACTGCGCGTGCGGGTCCACCCCGAGGACGACGCCCCCGGGAATGTCCCAGACCCGGGTACGGCCGTCCGGGGTACGGATCAGCGGCGGAGGATGCCCGGCCCTGGCGACCTGGACCAGGCCGCTCGCCGGGTCGAGACGCAGATAGCAGCAGCTCGCGAACTGGCCGGGGTCGAGGTCGATGAGCAGATGGTTGGTGCCGCTCATCACCTCGTCGGGTGGCCGGTCGCCGAGCGCGAACGCCCTTACCGCGCTGCGGAGTTGACCCATGGTGGCGGCGGCCTGGACGCCGTGCCCCTGGACGTCGCCGATCACCAGCGCCAGACCGTCGCCGGACTCGACGACGTCGTACCAGTCGCCGCCCACCTCCATGCCCTGGGTGCCCGGCAGATAGCGGCCGGCGGTCTCCACCTGCGGGTGGACCGACAGCCGGCGGGGGAGCAGTGCCTGCTGGAGGCCGCGGGCGAGGGCGGCCTCCGAGTCGTAGCGCTGGGCCTTCTCCATCGCGTGGGCGATCAGTCCGGCGAGGGCGGTCAGCACCGCGCGCTCCTCGGAGCTGAAGCTGCGGGACCGGTCGAAGCCCAGGATGGCGGAGCCGACCGGGCGCCCGGACGCGATCAGCGGCAGGAACGCGCGGGCGCCCTCCTCCGCGTCCAGCGGGATGCCCGGGTAGGCCTCCGCGAGCTGCTGCATGGAGTCGAAGAAGAGCGGGCGTCCGGTGGTGAGGGTCTCGACGCCCGGCAGCCGGGTGTCGAGCCCGACCCCGTCGAAGGGGGCGAGGAAGCCCTGCGGGAAGCCGGTCTCCCAGGCCAGGTACAGATGGCGCTCCTGGAGCAGGTAGATCGCGAGGCGTCGGCCGCCGAACGCGGGCAGCAGCTCCTTCATGACCACCGCCGAGACCTGGCGGGCGGTGACCGCCTCCGTCAGCGCGATGGCGAGCACGATCGGCCGGTACAGCGGCGCGAGCGAGGTGACGCCGTTGCCCGGGACGTCGGTCCCCTCGGGGTGCACGGGCACCAGCGGGATCGGCGGTCCGGACACCCGGGTCGACGGCGCGACCGTACAGGTCAGCTGGTCGTGGCCCGGATGGAACGCCAGCGCGAGCCAGTCGCCCTCGTACGGCTCCGGCGGCTGCGTCTGCCCCTCCGGACGCCGGACGTGGAAGTGCACCGACCCCAGCGACAGCAGCGCGCCGCGCAACTGGTCCTCGCAGCCGATCTGGTTCAGCCACGGCACGCCCTCCCACAGCGGACGCCCGAGCAGTTCCTCGCGCGGGCGGCCCAGCAGCTGGGCGGCGCGCGGATTGGCGTAGGTGACCAGCCCCAGCCGGTCCAGGCAGAACACGCCGTCCGGCAGCAGATCGGCCGCGCTGTCGGCGGCCGGGGCGGGGCCCGGGTCCAGGACGACACCGCTGACCGGGTGCCCGCCGCCGGGCGGGACGGGGCCGGTGGCAGGCGTCCACAGGTCCAGCAGCCGGACCGAGCCGTCCGCCGCCCGCACCCGCAGGGGCAGCGGCGGGGGCTTACCGGCGGCGGTCGCCCGCAGCGCCGCCACGACCTGGTACGTGTCGCCCGGGGCCAGGACGTCGGCGATGGCCTGCGCCGTGTCGGGGGACTCGCCGGGCTCGACGCCCAGCAGGGTGTGCAGGGCGCTGTCGCCGGTGACGACGGCCGTCGCCGGGTCCCACACGAAGCGGGCCATCCGGCCCTCGGGGTGGTGCGTGGCCGCCGTCCGGACACACACCGGCTCGCCGTCCCAGACGACGCACGGCCCTTCCTCGTCCTTGTGCTCGTCCTCCAGGTCCCGCAGCGCCGCGCCCAGCTCCTCGGCCAGCCGTGTCATGCGGTCCAGGCCGGCCAGCACCTCGGTGGTGTCCGCGGCGGACGGCCGCAACACGGTGAGCACGCCGTACGTCGTCGACCCGCTCATGACCGGCACGTACTGCGAGCCGAACTGGAAGGGCAGACTCGCGGCGAACTGGGGGTAGCGGCGCATGCACTCGGCGGCGTTCGGCAGGACCACCTGGACGCCGAGCCGGAAGGCGTCCGCGACGGGGAACTTGTTGTCGACGCTCAGCCGGTTCCAGGGGCGGAACAGCGGTCCGGGCAGCCCCGCGAGCACGGCGAGGCGCAGCAGTCCGGGCGTGCTCGACCGCAGGTAGACGCCCCCGGAGTGGCCGCCGGCCGCGTCGATCGCCTCCGTCGAGGCGTCGATGAGCAGCTCGGCGAGCCGTCCGGGCGTCCCCTTCTCGCGCTGGGCACTCCCAGTCATCGGGGCTCTACCTCGTCCCTGTGGCGCCGGGTGGGTGACACAGCAAGAATGCGCCAGGACGCGGCCGGGGTCACCTGGGCGGACGGGATGGGCTGCAGGGGCGGGGGTATCGCAGGCCCACTGCTGTCTGATGCAGTGATCAAGAGTGACTCAAGTGTCGGTGTCGGGTGCTGGGTACGGTCCGGTGCCGTCGGTTCGTGCCGAAGGCCCCTCGGTGCGGGTGCCGAGGGGTGTCCCGCGGGTCAGGCGACGACGTTGAACAGACCGGTGCGGTCGCCGAGCCTGCTGAGCGAGATCTTGCCGGGGATGCCGTTGGCCTCGGCGCCTGTGTAGCCGAGGTGGTGCTGCCACTTGGCATAGGCGGCGACGGTGGTCGAACCGAAGGAACCGTCGCCCGCGTACGTCTTCGCGAGATAGCCGAGCTTGACCAGGGCGGCCTCCGTGAGGTTCGTGCCCGCCATGTAGGTGACGTGGCCCTGCTTGCGGGCGGGGTCGGCCTGCGCCGCCTCGATCAGCCGGGAGAGGTCGACCCGGGGCTTGCTCGCCGTGCCGGTGGGCTTGGTCGTCTTGGACGGTGTGGAGGGCTTGGTCGTCTTGGACGGTGCTGTCTTGGTGACCGCGAGCTGCTTCTTCACGTCGGCCCGGAAGTCGTCCATGTCGAAACTGGGGTCGACCTTGCCCGGCTGGACCTCCTTGTGCCCCGCGACCGACTTCTCGGACCAGCCGTGCGCCCGGCACAGCGCCGCCGCCCACAGCACGGCCTGGTGGTACTGCGCGTCCGGGTAGGGATCCTTGCCGTTGCCCAGGTTCTCGATCTCCAGGCCGTACAGGCAGTCGTTGCCGTCGGCGTTGGCCTGGTTGTCGTTCGGGAGCTTCTTCTCGGCGCGCAGCGCGTTCAGGACGTCGAGGTCGACGGCTCCGGCGTGGTTGGCGCGCCCGTGGGCGAGCATCCAGAGCCCGTCGGTCTTGCCGAGCCAGGTGTGGCAGAGCGGGCCGGGCAGGTCCGAGCGGCCGTTGTAGCAGAGCTCTCTGTCCCCATGTCCGGCCGTGTGGTGGATCAGCACACCGATCACCGGGCCGAAGGCCTTGCCGGTGGCCGAGTCGCGGTTGTGGGTGGTCCAGCCGGAGTGTTCATGCACGGTGAGGCCTTCGGCCTTCAGCGCGTCGAGTGTCTTCGCGGCGGACAGTGGTGTGTCCATGGGGCTGGTGCCTTTCGGATCGGCGCGTCAAATAGTCAGTCAGGACAATGGAGTTGAGGCCCGAGGTGCTTCTGTGACCGGGTCCGCGACTCATGGCGTTCAGGATGGCGCAAACTAGGCCTCGCGTGGGGCCGATTCGATCTGTTGCCGTCGACCGGTGGAAGCGCGGCCCGCGCTGTCGTGAGTCGATGGTGGCCCCGCGCGGCGGGCGGGGCATGAGCGCGGGTACTCAGTCGGGTAGCGGGGACGTGGGTACGCGGCCCCGGCGAGGGCGAACTCCCTCAGGGGCGTCGGGACATCAGGGTCGTGGCGGCCGGATGCGCGACGAGGTCGAGAGCGGGGACGGACGGCGAGCACTCCCGTGTCCCGGTCGCCGGTGCCCGGCTCGGTGCGACCGGTCGGTTCCAGGCACCCGATCGGTGTGCCGGACGGAGTTGCCCGGTCAGGTCCGCGCGCCACGGCCCCTGTGCGCGTGACGGGCTCCCGCAGCGCCTGCGCGGCGACCCCGCTCGCCCCGACCGCGGCGCGATTGTTAGCCTCGATCATGGCCCGTTTCCCCCTGCTCCGTCATGGACCGCGATGAGTACGCTCGCCGCCGCCTCCTCCTTCCCGCTCGGCGCCGGGACCACGCTCGCCGAACTCGCCGACGACCCGCATCCGCGCCTGGCGCGGCTCCGCGAGAGCGAACCCGTGTCCTGGCTGCCCGAGTTGGACGGCTGGCTGGTGACCCGGCGCGATCTCGCGCTCGACGTGATGCGGGACGCGACCACGTTCACGGTGGACGACCCCCGCTTCTCCACCGCCCAGGTCGTCGGCCCGAGCATGCTCTCCCTCGACGGGGAGCGGCACACCCGCCACCGCGAACCCTTCAACGCGCCCTTCCGTCCACGCGAAGTACGGGACGGCTTCGCCTCGTTCATCGAGCGGGAGACCGACCGGCTCGTCACCGGGCTGCGACCGGCCGGCGCCGGCGAACTGCGCCGCGCCTTCGCCGGCCCGCTGGCGGTCGCCGTCGTGACCCACGCACTCGGACTGACCGGCACCACCCCGACCACCGTGCTCTCCTGGTACGACGCCATCGTGCAGTCGGTCTCGGACATCACCGCGGGACACGCGGCGGGCGCCGCCGGCACGGCCGCCTACGCGGAGCTGCGCGCTGCCGTCGAGGCGACCGTCGCCGACCGGGACGCGGCCTCACTCCTCGTCTCGGCCGCCGGACAGCTCACCGTGCCCGAAGTCGCCTCCAACGCCGCCGTGTTGATGTTCGGCGGCATCGAGACCACCGAGGCGATGATCACCAACGCGCTGCTGCACCTGCTCCGGCACCCCGACCAACTCGCCCTCGTCCGCGCCGACATGGGCCTGCTCGACGGCGCGATCGAGGAATCGCTGCGCCTCGAACCCGGCGCGGCCGTCGTGGACCGCTACGCCACCCGTGACACCGTCCTCGGCCCGGCCACGATCCGCGAGGGCGACCTGGTCACGGTCTCCCTCACCGGCGCCAACCGCGACCCGGCGGTCTTCCCCGACCCCGACCGCTTCGACGTCCGCCGCGAGAACGCCCGCCTCCAACTCGCCTTCGCCCACGGCCCGCACTACTGCCTCGCCGCGCACCTCGCCCGCCTGGAGACCCGTATCGCCCTCCAGCACATGCTCGACCGCCTCCCGTCCCTGCGCCTCGACCCGGACCACCCGACGGCCCCGCACGGGCTGGTCTTCCGCAAGCCGCCGACGCTTCATGCGCGGTGGGACGCCGTGCTCTGACGGTTCGCCAAGATCCTTAAGTCGCGGCCCACTTGGCGCTCCACGACCTCCACCAGGCGCTCCAGTGCGTTCAGTACCCGGCCCCGGTCCTCGCCCAGGCCCGCCAACAGGTGTACTTCGGCGGCCAGTTGGCGGGGGAACAGCTCGTCCACGGCCTCGGCTCCGGCCGGGGTGATGGTCACCAGCGCGGCCCGCCGGTCGGCCGGGTTCGGGGTACGGGCGATGAAGCCGCGCTTCTCCAGCTTGTCCAGGGACTTGCTGACCCCCGCACGGGACAGACCCAGCCACTCGGAGAGCCGGCGGGCGATCACCGGTTCGGTGGCGTGGCGCAGGGGGATCAGCATGTCGACCTCGGGAGCGGTGAGCGGCCGGGAGAGGCTGCTGTCCGGTGAGGCCGTCCTGGGCGGCCCGCGCGGCCGGGCCGACGCTCGACTGGTTGCGGTCCCGGATCACCGGCACGCGGGCCCGGGTGTCGCTCGCGGACAGCCGGGGGAGGAAGCTGCTGGGCCGTGTGGGGGAGGCGTCCCTGGCCGGCCGTCTCGACGCCGTCTCCGACGCCCCCGGGTTCTGCTTCGCCTAACACGCGGTCGGCACCAACGCCATCGGCCTGGCACTGGTCGAACGGCGCCCCTCCCGTGTCCCGGGCGCGGAGCACTTCACCGAGCACACCCAGTGCGACGCCTGCGTGAGCGTGCTCATCCGCAACCCTCTCGACGGGCACCTGGAAGGAGTCATCGACTTCGCGTGCGACGTAGCCGCCGACACCGACGAGGGCGGGCGCGGTCTGTTCCTGGTGGCCCAGCTCGCCGACCGCTGGGGCACCCGCTACACCCCGCACGGCAAGGTCATCTGGGCCTCACAGCCCCTCTCTCCGTGAGCACTGCCCGGTCCGCGTGGCGGAAGTGCACCGGTGCTGGTCGGAGGTCGTGGAGGAAGCGGTTCCGTAAGGACACGGCAGGGTTCGGCGCGCGAAAGTCACCCCGCTAGCTGCTCTCCTTTTACCCGGAAGGCTCCTGACGTGAGCGCTCCTGTCCTGTGCCACATCCCCGTGCGCCGCCTCGCCGCGGTCCTGACCGCCTCGGCGTCGGCTCTCGCGCTCACCGCGTGCGGTGCCGTCGACGGCATCGGGGGAAGCGGCAGCTCCGCGTCGCCCGAGAAGGGCGACGACATCACGGTGGGGCTGCTCCTGCCCGACAAGGACACCGCGCGCTTCGAGGACTTCGACCACCCCGTCATCAAGAAGGAGGTCGCCACCCTCACCCACGGCAAGGGCAAGGTCGTCTACGCCAACGCCGAGGCGAGCCAGGACAAGCAGAGCCGGCAGTTCCAGCAGATGGTCGGGCAGAAGGTCGACGTCATCCTGGTGGACGCGCTGGACGCCAAGGCCATCGCCCCGGACGTCCAGAAGGCCAAGGACGCCGGCATCCCCGTCATCGCCTACGACCGGCTCGCCCAGGGCCCGATCGCCGCGTACGTCTCGCACGACAACGAACTCGTCGGCGAGGTCCAGGGCCGCGCCGTCCTCGAAGCGCTCGGCAGCAAGGCGGCGACCAGCAGGGTCGTCATGATGAACGGCGACCCCGCGGACACCAACTACGCACGATTCAAGGAGGGCGCCCTCGGCGAGCTGGAGGACAGGGTCCGGATAGCCGAGGAGTACGACACGGCCAAGTGGTCGCCGGCCGTCGCCGAGACGAACATGAAGAAGGCGATCAAGTCCCTCGGCCTCGACAACATCGCCGCCGTCTACGCGGCCAACGACGGTCTGGCGGGCGCCGTCATCCAGGCCCTCAAGGAGGCCGGCGCCACCAGGATCCCGCCGGTGACCGGCCAGGACGCCAACCTGGACGCGGTGCAGCGGATCGTCTCCGGCGAGCAGTACATGACCGCGTACAAGCCGTTCATCGAGGAGGCCACCCGCGCCGCGGAGATGGCGGTCTACAAGGTCCAGGGCCGCGACATCCAGTTCGACGCGCTGACCCGGGACACGGTCGACAGCCCCACCCAGAAGAAGATCCCCGCGATGCTGGTGCCGGTCGTCTCCCTTACCAAAGACAACATCAAGGACACGGTGATCGCGGACGGCGTCTACACCGTCAAGGAGATCTGCACCCCGAAGTACGCGACGGCCTGCGCCGCGATCGGCCTCCGAGGCTGAGCACCGTTCGCGCGACGCGGCACCTCTCGCCGCCTAGTAACTGTCGTAACTGGGCCTGCCGTTCGGCCGGTAGACGCCCACGACGGTGCCGCCCTTCGTCGTCGAGACACTGACCGGCTCCAGCGCGGTGGGAATGGCGCCGTCGGCGAACAGCCGCTTGCCGGTGCCGATGAGCACCGGGTGGATGGTCAGCCGGTACTCGTCGACGAGGCCGTGCCGCATCAGGGTCTGGGCGAGGTCGCCGCTGCCGACGACGTTGATCGGGCCCCCGTCGGACGCCTTCAACTCGCGTACGGCATCGACGGTGTCGCCCTCCAGCAGCGTGGAGTTCTGCCACTCGACGGACGTCAGGGTCCGGGACGCCACGTACTTGTGCATGCTGTTCATCCGCTCGGTGAACGGGTTGGCGGGGTCGGCGGTCGGCCAGTACGACGCGAAGATCTCGTAAGTCTTGCGGCCGAGCAGCATCGCGTCCGAGCCCTCGTACCAGCCGGCGATGGCCACCCCGACCTCGTCGTCGTCCACCGGTTTCTGCCAGCCGCCGTGCTCGAAGCCGCTCTCCGGGTCCTCGTCCGGACCGCCCGGCGCCTGCATGACGCCGTCCAGCGTCAGAAACGTGCACACGATGATCTCGCGCATGGTGCGCTCCTTTCGTCGACAGGTAGACCGCACGTCGGCGGAAAACTCATCGGTGGAGCCTCCGTGGCGCGCGCTGGGCATCGGCCGGGTCCTCCGGGACGTCCGCGCGCACGAATCCGCGGCTTCGTTCCACCTTCGCCACATGCAGCGTGTACGCCTGGTACCACTGGGCCCGCCCGCGATTCTGCGCGGCGCGATGCTCGACGTCGGTGCGCCACTCCTTGAGCGCGTCGGCATCGCGGAAGTAGCTGACGGTGATGCCCAGCCCGCCGGGAGTCTGCGCGTGGTCCATCCCCAGGTACCCGGGGACGTTCTTCACCGACTCCTCCAAGCGCGCACTGGTCTCGCCGTAGTCGCTCTGGTCCTGGGTGCGCACCGTGGTGAACACGGCCGCGTAGTAAGGGGGTTCATGGGCCGCGACGGGCACGACGGACGCTTCCGGGAGAGGCGGGGCGGGTCGCCGCGCGTCCACCTCCATCTCGATCTTCATCCGCGGGTCGGAGAGTCCGCACACCAGCATCGTCGCGGCGGGCCGGACGTCGCCGAAGCAGCGGCGCAGGACCGGCCGGCAGGGCTCGAAGTCCTCGCGGTCGGGCAGCAGGTAGCGCACGCGCACCACGTCGGCGAAGGTGCACCCCGCCTCGGCGAGCGCGGCCCCGATGTTGTGGAGGCACTGCTCGGCCTGCTCCACCACGTCGTCGGAGATCGTCATGGTGGCGTAGTCGAACCCGGTCGTCCCGGACACATGCACCCGGTCGCCGTCGACCACGGCACGGGCGTAGCCGATCCGCTCCTCGAAGGCCGAGCCGCCGAGGATCGCGCGTCGCTCTGTCATGCGGCGAACGCTAAGCGGCCGTCACCGATACGTCTAATACGGCCACGTGCATGGTCTGATATCTCTGCGCGTATGGAACGCCCCGAACTTCCCCTGCCGCAGCTGCACGCCTTCGTCGTGCTCGCGGAGGAACTCCACTTCGGTCACGCGGCCGCCCGCCTGGGCATCGCCCAGCCGCCGCTGAGCCAGCAGATTCGCCGCCTGGAGGACAAGGTCGGCCACGAGCTGTTCACCCGCGCCCCGGGGCATGTCGCCCTGACCCCGGCCGGCCGCGAACTGCTGCCCGCCGCCCGGCGTGCACTCACCGACCTCGCGGACGGACTGGCCGCGGCCCGGGCCGTCGGCAGTGGCCGGGCCGGCCGGCTGCGGATCGGCTTCGCCGCCTCCCTCGCTCTGACGGTCCTGCCCGGCCTGCTGCGCACCTTCCGCGACCGGTTCCCCGGCGTGCACCTGGACATCCACGAGATGACCACCGCTCCACAGCTCGCCGCCCTGCACGACAGGACCATCGACATCGGTCTGCTGCGCGAACCTCCCACCGACGAGACGGAGCTCGGCTTCCGTACGGTGCTCAGCGAGCCGTTCGTCGCCGTACTGCCGTCCACCCATCCGCTGGCCGCCCAACGGACCGTCCGGCTCGCGCAGTTGGCGGACTCGCCCTTCGTGCTGCTGCCCCGCAAGGTCGGCCCGACCCTGTACGACCAGATCGTCGGCCTGTGCACCGCGGCGGGGTTCGCACCGCGGATCATCCAGCACGCGGTGGAGTGGGGAACTGTCTGCGCTCTCGTGGAGACCGGACTGGGAGTCTCCCTGGCCCCGGAGAGCATCCGGCGCATCCGCCTCAAAGGCGTCGCGTTCCGCCGGATCGACCCCGGCACCGCCCGCAGCCGAGTGGCCGTCGCCTGGCGCAGGAACGACCGCAGTCCCCTGGTCGCACGCCTGCTGGCGACCGTCGGACAGGATCCAGCGGCGCTGGTCGTACGTCCCTCTCACGGTCCCGTAAGCCGGAGCCACTACACTCGCCTCCCCTGACCGCTCACGCGTGCGCGGTCGGCTCCCGCTGCCGCGGGCATTCATCCACCGGGGGAGATCGATGCGGGATCCAGAGCAATCCGGGCCGGACGCCGGCACGGCTTTCGAACGGCTCCTGTGCCGGGCGCTGGATTCCGGCCGGGTCAGGGAGGCGCTGGGCCGCTCCTGCGGGAAGCTCGACCGCGAGCGCCTGCGGACGCGCGCGCTCCGGGAGCGCGCCGCGATCGCCGAGGCTGCCGCCGCCGAGTACCGCGAGTACGTGGAGGCCGGCGGCCGGCAGGACGCCCGCGGGGACACCGGCGCACCGGCCCCGGCCGGGAAGCGGGGCGGTGGCTGGCTGATGGCCGCGCTCGCCTTCGTGGCCGTCGTCGCGGTCGCGTTGCTGGCGCTCGGGTTCGCGCTGCGGGCCTTTGTCGGGCGGCCCTACGTCGGCGACGGCGTGATGACGGCCGGACTGATCGTCGGCGCCGTGGCCGCCGGGGCGATCGTGGGCGACCTCGTCTGGTCGTGGAAGGCACCGGCCCACGACCGCCCGGGCGCGGACGACGAGTCGTCCGGTGAGGGAGCGGCCGAGGGCGGCTGGATACAGGAGGAGTGGGAACTCGCCCTGCTGGAATGGGGGTTGGTGCCGTTCCTGCTCGACTGCATCGAGGAGCCGGGACTGCTCGAACAGGACAACCGGCCCGCGCGCTGACGCCTACGGGCCGGTCGGCGCGTCAGGGGCTGGCGGCGCCGGGCGGGTTGGTCGCCGGGGTGTCCGCCGAGCTGTGGTCGGGGGAGAACAGCGCCACGCCGACCAGCAGCGCCCCGAGAAAGATCAGCACGGCGGCGACCGTGACCACCGTCCGCGATGTGCGCGAACCCCGCGAGGTCTGCGACCGGCGTCCGGCGGCGGGACGGACCCCCTCGCGCGGCCGGCGCCGCGTCCGGTGCGGCGGCTGGGTGTCGGCGGCGGAGGTCGGGAAGGCGTACGTGGTCACGGAGCCGGGAGCCGTGTTCGCTCTGGGCTGGCCGAGCGACTCCCGGTAGGCCGCACGTGGCACCGGCTCGGGCTGCGGCGCGGCTGCGGGGAGCGGCTCGGCGAGTCCTTTCCAGGCACCCGTGGCGAACCAGGTGGCCGCCTGACCCGCCGTGGGGCGGTCCTCGGGCCGCTTGGCGAGGAGCCCGAGCAGATAGTTCTCGAAGGCGGGCGGCAGTCCGACGCCCAGCTCCCGCGGTGGTACGGGGGCCGTGTCGAGGTGGTGATGGAGAACGGCGATGGCGCTGCCGGCGCGGAACGGCGGCTGTCCGACAAGGAGTTGGTAGAGCACACAGCCGAGCGAGTAGACGTCGGACGGCGGTCCGGCGGGCTGGCCGAGGGCACGCTCGGGGGCGATGTACAGACTCGTCCCGACGATCTGGCCGGTCGCGGTGAGCGCGCCACCGGGGTCGTTCATGAACTGCGCGATCCCGAAGTCGGCGATCTTCACGGACCCGTCGGCGTCGAGGAGCAGGTTGCCGGGCTTGATGTCCCGGTGCACGATGCCCTGTTCGTGCGCGGCGGCCATCCCGGCGGCGGAGTGGGCGGCGATGCGGGCCACCTGCTCGGCGGGCAAGGGTCCCGCCTGGGCGAGCACATGGGAGAGGCTGTCGCCCTGGACCAGTTCCATCACCAGGAACAGCCGGCCCTCCTGCTCGCCGAAGTCGAGGACGCCGACCACATGGGGATGGCTGAGCCGGCCCGCGGTCTGCGCCTCCAGACGGAAGCGGGCGGCGGCGGTGGGTTCGGAGTTCTGGGCGTGCAGGAGTTTGACGGCCACGGGTCTGCCGCCCACCTCGTCGTACGCCTGCCAGACCTCGCCCATCGCGCCGCGTCCGATGGCGACGTGCAGCCGGTACCGGCCCGCTATCAGCACCTGTTGTTTCATCCTCACGCAGTGAGACCGACTCGACCGCTGCGGCCCATGTCCCTTTGCGGGGACGGGTGTTGGTGGGGAGGCCGCGGCTTCCCTACCCTACTGGCGGGTCGAGGGTGTTCGCCCACGATCGGGGATCGGCGACCCGACCGGCCGGACCGGCCGGACCGGCCGGACCGGTCCGGCCGGACCGGTCCGGGTGTCAGTGGCGGCTGGCAGCATGCACTCCATGACCACAGCCACCGCGGCCGACTACGGCTGGATACGTTCGGCGACATCACCGTTCGGATATGCCCTGGAGAGCGGATACGTCCTGACTCTGGTGCGGGGAGTCTGTCCCGAGGAACTGCTCGCTCTGGCGGGAGCCGAGCCGACGGGCGGGTGCGAAGGGCTCGGTGAACTGATCGAAGGACATCAGGCGCTCCTCGAAGAACCCGACGACGGGAACGGCCCCTACGTCCTCGCGGGAGCCTGTGTCGTCCCGGGTGGGGAAGGCGACTGGACCCTCGCCCTGGCCCTCGGTGGGGATTGGTGGCCGCCCGGTTTCATGGAAACCCTTTCGGCCGGCACCCGTGCCGTCTCCCATTCGAGCAATGGCGGGAAGCCGATGCACTTCTTCCACTGGTACGAGAACGGGGAGTTGCGCACCGAGTTCGAATGGCCCCCGGTCAGGAGCGGCAGCACCCCGGACGAGCTCAACGACCTGATCTGCGAGGTGGGCCTGGGCCTCACGGACGAGGACGCGTCCCGTGTCGATCGCAAAGCCGCGGTGTTCGCACTGGCCGAGCGCCTCACCGGAGTCCGGGTGACCGCGGAACTGCTGGCACTGGCCGAATACCGGACGGCCGAAGTACCCGAGGAGCCCGCCGAGGAGTGGACGAGTATCACTGTCGACATCACGGATGCGTACGGCGTGCGGACCTATGCGCATATCGAAAATGATGGCTGATAAGGTCTGCGTTTATGAGCGGAAATATATATGTGGGAAATGCCGGCAAGGACGCACCACTGGACAGCGGATGGCTCCTCGGGCATTTCAAGGACGCCGACGACCCTCGTCACACCGCAGCCGTAGAGGTCAAGTGGGGAATCCATCCGCAGGGTGACGAACGGCTGGAATGGGTGAGGGGTGACGAGCGGACCGCTCTCCTGGTTCTCGTCGGCGGCCGGTTCCGGGTGGAATTCCCGGAGCGCAGCGTTCTTCTGGAGAAACAGGGGGATTACGTCGTGTGGGGTCCCGGAGTCGACCATTCCTGGTTCGCGGAAGAGGAATCCGTGTTGGTCACGGTTCGGTGGCCGTCCGTGTCCGGTTATGCGGTGGCACGGGAATAGCGAAGAGGGACGGCCGGTATCCGGTACCCGTCAGGCGGCGGGCTCGGGGGCCGGATTGCCGTAGGGGGCGTGGCGGTGGGGGGCTCCAGATGAAGGGGCCGTGGTTGGCGACGAGGGCGGCCGCGATTTCGGCGGCTCTGCGGTCGGCGCTGTCCAGGAGGTCGACGATGACCTTGCCGGTGTTGTACTCGTAGTCCTTCGCACACTGGTCGGGGGTGCAGGGGACGGGCCCGTTGAAGGGGTCCACGTGCGATGTGTTCACAACCGGCCGTCCTTCTGCTGATCGGTGATTCCGTGTGCCCCGTCTCAAGAGGGGGCTACTGGACGAGTTCCCAGTCCTGCGAGCCGTCGGTGAGCGCGGTCTGCAGGGTCAGCTGCGCTCCGGCGGTCGCTCCGGTCAGGTACAGGCTGGTGTTCTTGACGGACTGGAGCTTGTAGAAACCGTCACTGGTCCTGACGAGGTTCCAGCTGCCGGTGTTGCTGTTGTCGACCCACTGGCCGATCTTCTGGCCGGCCGTGGCGCTGCCGGTCCAGATGGCCGCCGCCCGGCCGCCCGCCTTGTTCAACAGGCTCACGCCGCCGTTCGGCTCGGTCGTCGTGTGCCAGTACTGGGTGTCGGCGTTGGCCGCCGAGCCCGGGGCCTCCAGCCGGACGTCGGGGACGTCCGCGTTGCCGATGTTCGCGTCGTTGGTCTTGTTGCCGGTCCCGATCACCTGGTCGGTCTTGCGGTTCACCAACTGGTAGTAGGCGCCGTCGGAGTGGCCGAGGTCGACCTCGGCAAACTTGAGGGTGGAGGTGCCCTGGTTGTTGAGGATCACGACACGGCCGGTGCTCGTGACGTACTGGAGGTTGCGGCTGTAGCCGGCCGCCGAGGTGGTCTGGTACTCCTTCCAGGTGCCGTCGCTGCGCCCGGTGTCGTTGACCCAGACGTTGCCGCTGCTCGCCGAGTTGTAGACCAGGCGTCCGCCGGGCTCCCTGATGAGGACCGGGCTGCCGCCCGTCGCGAGGGCGTGCGAGCCGGTGTCGACCGGCAGTGAGGTGACGGCCGTACCGGTGGCGGAGCCGAGGAAGAACTGCAGCGGGTTGTCGGCGACGACATATCGGGTGTTGGCACCTCCGCCCCAGTACTCGAAGGTCAGCATCCACTTGCCGTCCGCCGTGCGGACGACGTTCGCCATGCCGGGCCGGCCGCCGCCGATCTCCGTCTTGCCGCCGCCCATGTCCTGGTTCAGCCCGGCGATGTCGACGACGGTGGAGCTCCACGACGCGCTCGTGCCGTCCCAGGTCCGGTGCGCGAGGATCTGGCCGTGCGAGTCGGTCGCGCTGTCGTTGGCGGGGTCCGGGGTGGCGACGCCGGTGCTCGCGTTGAAGCCGGTGTAGTCGTTCTCGTCGGAGTAGTAGCAGACCAGCTGCCCCTTGTAGACCATCAGGTACGGCTCCCAGACGGGGTCCACCTGGTTGCCGGTGTTCGCCGCCGCGATGTTCTGGCCGATTGCGCCCGCGCTGCCGCCCTGCCAGCCGCCGGTCGCGATGACGTTGACGACCTTCCAGGTCGCGCCGTCGTCGGTGCTGGAGTACAGCGCGATCGCCACGTCCTTGCGGTCGCCGTCGTTCGTCGGCGTCCAGCTCGCGTCGGCCGCCTTGTGCTCCTGGTAGTAGTAGTCGTCGCCCGACACCACACTGGCGAGGAGGAGGGTGCCCTGCTTCAGGTTCCCGACGTCCTGGGGGAGCGTGTAGAGGTAAGGGTTGGTCCAGTTGCTCGTGTACTTCGCGTACTGGGGGTCGCTGGACAGGTACGCCGGAGCCTTGACCTCCGACAGCGCCTGCCAGGTCGTGCCGTGGTCGTCGCTCTTGTAGACCGGGAGGGTCTGTCCGTCGGCGCTGCCCGACGCCGTCACGACCGTCGACTTCTCGAAGGACGCGACGAGCCGGCCGCTCGGCAGCTCCGCCGACTTCGGATAGATCGCGCAGTTGCCCCGCCCCTTCAGACACGCCTCGCTGCCGAGCTGGTAGAGAGTGCCGCCCGTCGGGTTGTACGCCTGCGCACTGACCATGGGTATGGCAAGGATCGCGGATGTAGCAGCAAAGGTTCCCAGGGCTCGTCCAAGCCGTCTTCTCTGCATGGCCCCTCCTCAGGGGAGTCGGATCACGATCGGGTGGCTGTTCCGGGGGTCGGCCCGGTGTGGGCGGCGACGAGGACGCGTACGTCCCAGGCACCGAGGTCCAGGGCCGAGTCGGCGACGACCGCGTCGCCGGTCAGGGTGTCGGTGAGGTCCGCCGGGGCGGGGACGCTCGTGGGCGCCCAGCTCCAGTTGTGGACGATGTGGACACGGCGGCCGTCGGGCGCGGTCCCGGTGGTCGCGGTGACGGTCGGGGGAAGGTGCTGCCAGCCACTGGTCGCGGCCGGGGACAGCCACTCGGCCAGCGCCCGGGCGAGGTTGCGGTCCGGCGCCGTGCCGACGCAGGTGATCCGGCCCGCGCCGTGGCCGCGCGTGGTCACCGCGGGCCAGCGGCCGTAGTGCGGGTGCTCGTAGGCGGCGAGGACCTCGGCGTCCAGGGCCGTGAGGCCCTCGATCCACCGAGTGCCGGCGGCGTTCGCGGGGACCTCGAACGGGCCGCCGGGCACCGCGCGGACCGGCACGTCCTGGGTGAGGTTGCCGAACTCGTCGTACTGCACGCCCGCCGCCGCGACGAGCCGCCCGGGAGCCGGCTCGTGACGGGCCCGTGCCTCGTGGTCGGCGTAACCGGTGCGCGGGCCGAGGACCAGGTGGCCGCCGGCGTGGGCGTACGCCTCCAGCCAGTCGAGCGTGGAGTCGTCGACGACGTACAGCGCCGGGGCGACGAGCACGGGGTGGCGTCGAACGGCCTCCTCCGGTGTCATGCCGTCCCGCTCGCCGCGCGGATCGTGCAGCTGGCGGGCGTGCACGATGCGCACCTGTCGGCCCGCGTCGAAGGCGCCCCGGTAGAAGGGGTCGAAGAACCGGTGGTAGGCGGCGGCGTCCGGCCCGCCCTCGGCGTTCGCGAGCGGCGGGTACTTCTGCATCAGCCACTTGCTCGGCATCGAGTAGACCATCGTGATGTCCGCGTCCGGTTCGAGACCGGCGACGAGTGCGCCCGCGGCGCTGAACTCCGAGCCCAGCCGGGCGATTTCGGCATACGTACGGCCCGGCTGGCCGCTGTGCGGAAGGACTCCGCCCCAGTAGGTCTCCGCGCCGAAGCGCAGGGTCTGCCACTGCCAGTACTCGATCATCCGCGCCCCGCGCGCGACATGCGCCCAGGCGGCCTGGCGCCACTGGCCGTCGTAGCCGGGCCGGTTGTCCCATGCGAAGCCGATGCTCTGGGCGTTGGTCTCGGTGACGAGGAACGGCTCCTGGCGCGAGGAGAACATCCAGTCGGCGGTCTGGTACATCGACCAGACCCCGGTGGTCTTCCACTGCTGCTCGTGGCCGTCGGGGGTGGGGTCGGGAAGGAGGAGGCCGTCCTGCATGTCGTAGTACGGGTTGCCGGACGCGATGTCGAGGCGGTCCGACAGCTCGTCGTCCTCGACTCCCTGGCGGGTGTACGAGATGCAGGTGGTGACGAACTGGCCGGGCTGCGCGTACTCGCGGACCAGGTCGGCCTGCCAGCCGATGAACTCGGTGACCTGGCGCGCCTGGAACTCCCGCCAGGCGACGTCGTATTGGGGCTGTTCGTTGCCGTCCGGGGTCCACAGGTCGGCCCAGGTGGACAGGCGGTGGGACCAATAGACCAGTCCCCACTCGCGGTTGAGGGTCTCGACGTCCCCGTACTTCTCCCGCAGATGGTCCACGAAGCGCTGGAAGACACCGTTGTTGTGGAGGAGGTGCAGGCCCGGCTCGTTGTCCACCTGCCAGCCGATGACCGCCGGGTGGTCGGCGTACCGGGCCGCCATCCTGCGGATGAGCCGCTCCGCGTGGAAGCGGAACGCGGGGTGGGTGAAGTCGATCTCCTGGCGGGCGCCCCAGCCGAGCCGCTGCCCGGTGGCGTACTCGGCGGTGATCTCGGGGTAAAGGCGGACCAGCCACTGGGGGGCGGCGTAGGTCGGGGTGCCGAGGACGACGGAGATGCCCCGCTCGTGGGCGCCGTCCAACACCGGTTGCAGCCAGTCGAGTTCGAACCGGCCGTTCTCCGGTTCCCAGGTCGACCAGACGGACTCGCCGACCCGGATCACGGTGAAGTGCGCCTCGGCCATCAGGTCCAGGTCGGTCTTGAGCTGTTCGTCGGGCCGGGTGGTGGAGCCGTAGGCGGGCGTGTACTCGTGGTAGTACGCGGCACCGAACAGGACACGGGCAGGCAGAGCCGCCATGGGGGGAAACCTCCGGGGAAACGGGAAGTGGTACGAGGGACGCGGACGCGCTACTGCTTGACGCCGCCGGACGCCAGGCCGCTCTGCCAGTACCGCTGGAGCATCAGGAACGCCACGACGAGCGGGACGATCGAGATCAGGGAGCCGGTCACCACCAGCGCGAGCATGTCGCTGCTGGAGCCCGCCCCGCCGTTCTGGGCCTGCGCCGCCCAGGAGGAGAGGCCGACGGTGATGGGATACAGATTCGGGTCGTTGAGCATGATCAGCGGCAGGAAGTAGTTGTTCCAGGTCGCCACCAGCGTGAACAGCAGGACGGTCACCAGTCCGGGGCCGAGCAGCCGCAGGACGATGCGGAAGAAGATCCGCGCCTCGCCGGCGCCGTCGATCCGGGCGGCCTCCAGGATGCTGTCGGGCACGGCGTCCTCGGCGTACACCCGCATCAGGTAGAGGCCGAACGGGTTGACCAGGGACGGCAGGATGACGGCCCAAGGGGTGTTCACCAGGCCCGCCTTGGCGAACAGGAGATAGGTCGGGATCGCCAGCGCGGTGGCCGGGACCATCACGGCGCCCACGACGAGGTTGAACGCCACCCGGTCCCCGCGGAAGCGGAACTTGGCGAACCCGTACCCGCCGGCCGCCGCGAGCAGTGCGGCGCCGACCGAGCTGACACCCGCGTACATGACCGTGTTGAGCAGCCAGTGCACGAAGACGCCGTCGTCCTGGGTGAAGGTGGCCCTGACGTTCGTCAGCAGCTGCGGGGCGTGCGAGAACCACAGGCCGAAGGTGTTGAAGAGGTCCTGCGTGCTCTTGGTCGAGGCGACCAGCAGCCACAGCAGCGGCAGCAGGAAGTACGCCAGGACGGCCAGCATGGCGATCGTCAGCGGGGTGCTGTGGCGCTTCCTGCGCCGCTTGCCCGAGGTGGCCGGGGCCCGCTTCGCGGGCGGAGCGAGTTGGGCCGTGGGAAGGGTGGTCGTCATGATGTCCTCCTGCGGTTGGCGGTGAGCAGGACGGCGTAGGAGACGATCACGATGACGAGGCCGAGGAGGAAGGACACCGTGGCCGCGTAGTTGACCTGCTGTCCGGTGAACGCGAGCGTGTAGGCGTAGAGGTTGGCGGTGTAGGAACTGCTGATCACGTCCGGGGCGATGCTCATCAACAGCTTCGGTTCGTTGAAGAGCTGGAAGCTGCCGATCACCGAGAACAGCAGGGTGAGCATCAACGCGGGCCGCAGGGCGGGCAGTTTGATGGACCAGGCGATACGCCAGGCACCCGCGCCGTCCATCGCGGCGGCCTCGTACAGCTCCTCGGGGATGGTGCGCAGCGCGGCGTACAGGATGATCATGTTGTAGCCGACGAACTCCCAGGTCACGATGTTCGACAGGCTCCCGAGCATCCAGCCGTCGCTGAGGAAGGCCGGGGCGGGCAGGTGAAGATGGTGGCTCAGCTGGGCGAACGGGCCGAAGTCCGGTCCGTACAGATAGCCCCACATCAGGGCGGCGACCACGCTCGGCACGGCGTACGGGACGAAGATGCCGAGCCGGATCACCTTGGCGAACCGCAGCAGTCCGCTGTCGAGCGCGAGCGCGAACAGCAGCGCCAGCAGCAGCATCAGCGGGACCTGGATCACGAAGAACAGGGCGACGCGTACGACACCGTGGATGAGCTGGGGGTCGCCCAGGGCCCGGACGTAGTTGTCGAGACCGACGAACGCCGTTCCGCCGATGAGGCGTTCCTGGAAAAGGCTGAGGTAGGCGGCGTAGCCGAGCGGGGCGAGGAAGAGCAGCAGGAACAGCGCCATGAAGGGTGCGACGAACAGTGGCCCTGCCGACCGGCGGCGGCGCGCGCCGCCGCGCCGGCCCTTGGGGGAGGCCGCGGTTGGGGCAGTCATCATCGGGCCTTTCTGAGGGGTGGGGTGTGCCGGGGACCGGGTCCCGCGCCGCCGCGCGGGACCCGGTATGCCGTCAGGCCGAGTGGACCGTGAAGCCCTGGGTCTTGGCGTACGTGGTCAGCCGCGACTGCCAACTGCCCAGCGCGCGCACGGTGTTCGTCTTGTCCGCGAGGGACTTGCCGACGGTCTCCGTCCAGTCGGTCGCCGCCTGGTCGAGGAACGGGGGCCACTGGAAGGAGGAGTTGACCGTGGAGCTGACGTCGGCGAAGACCTGGTTGACCTTCTGGCCGCCGTAGAAGGCCGGCGCGTCCGACACGAAGTCGGCCTCCGTGAGCAGGGCCTTGGTGGCCGGGAAGAAGAACTGCTCGGTGGCGAACATCTTGGCGCTGGCCGGGTCGGTGTTGAGGAACTGCGCGAACACCGCCGCCTGGATGGGGTTCTTGGTGGAGCGGATGACCGCGGTGGTCGAGCCGCCCCAGTTGCCGGAGCTGGGCTTGCTCGCGTCCCACTGCGGGAGCGGGGCCGCGCGCCACTTGCCGGCGGTGGCCTTGGCGGAGCCCGAGAGGAAGACCGGGCCCCAGGCGGCGGTCAGCCAGGTCGCGTACTTGCCCTTGTTGAGGGCCGCGTACCAGGAGTCGGTGAAGTCCGGCTCCACGCCGATGACTCCCTCCTTGGCCAGGCCGCCCCAGTACGCGCCGAGCTTCTGCGAGACGGCGTCGTCCACACCGATGGTGATGTCGCTCTTGCCGGACAGCGCGTAGGGCTTGGCGCCCGCCTGCCACAACAGGCCATGCCAGGCGGCGACTTGGTTGGCGGCGAGGTTGGTGAGGTAGACGTCCGGGTCGGCCTTGTGCAACTTGCGGGCAGCGGCGGCGAACTCGTCCCAGGTGGTGGGGACTTCGATGCCGTGCTTGTCGAAGATGTCCTTGCGGTACAGCATGCCCATCGGGCCGGTGTCCTGCGGGATCGCCCAGATCTGGCCGCCGCTGCCGGTGACCTGGCCCCAAGTCCAGTCCACGAACGTCGACTTGAGGGCCGAGGCGCCGTAGGGGCGCAGGTCCAGGAGGCTGTCGGTGATGGTGAAGGTCGGGATGGCCTGGTATTCGATCTGCACCATGTCCGGGGCGCCGCTGTTCGCCTTGAGCGCGGTGCGCAGCTTGGTGTACTGCGGGGTGCCCTGACCGGCGTTGACGACCTTGATCTTGACGGCCGGGTACTTCTTCTCGAAGAGCGCGACCTCCTTGTCGATGTTCGGGACCCAGGTCCAGAACGTCAGCTCGGTCGGCGTCTTCATGGCCTTGTCGATGTCGGCCTGGCTGACCGGCTTGCTGGAGGCGGTCGAGCCGCCGGAGCCGCTGCCGCCGCAGGCGGTGAGGGTGACGCCGAGCGACAGGGCCCCGGTCGTGGCGAGGAAGCCCCGACGGCTCATCGGGAAGGGGCCGGGCGTGGACGAAGAGGTGTTTCTGGGCATGGTGGACTCCCGCCGGTGGCGAAGGTGACGGCACGCCTGGCAAGGGCGTGCGGAGGCGTGATGGAGGAGGGCGCGGACGCGCCGGCCGAGGAGCGGACGCCGACGGGGTCGGGCACGCGTCCTCGTGGACCGGGCCGACGACATCTCCGGATGCGGAGAGGGCGGTCGTGGCCGAGGAAGAGGGTGGTGAACCGGCGACGGAGACGGTGGGGGCGAGGCGGCTCGCCGTCTGCCGGCTTCAGGAACGGCCTTGCCTGGCAAGGGCGTTCGGAGGGACGGGGCGTGACCGGGACCTGCGGCTCGTCCTCTGGTCACGCACCGGCCGTGCGCTCGTGCTGTCCGGGCTGACCGGCGTCGTCACTGGTGGGTGGCCGGGCCTCCGTTCGGCGACGGAGTGTGGTGCGCGTGCCCGCGGGAACGGGTGGCGGTATGTCTGCCGCGGGCCGGGGTTCTCCGGCCGGGCGGAGGCGCGGTCGAGGTACGGACGATGAGGTCGACCGGCGGGGGGCTCGACGGCAAGGGCGCCGCGTTCGGGTTCTCGATGGCGTGCACCAGACGCTTGAGCCCTTCCTGCGCCACGACGTCGAACGGCTGGCGCACCGTGGTCAGCGGAGGAGTCACATAGGCGGCGACCGGGATGTCGTCGAAGCCCACGACACTGACGTCCTCGGGCACCCGCAGCCCGGCCTCCGTCAGTGCGCGGATCAGTCCGATCGCCATGTCGTCGTTGGCGGCGAACACCGCCGTGACATCACCGTCCTCGGCCAGTTCGCGTCCCGCCCGGTACCCGGACGCGGCCGACCAGTCGCCCTCGACGGGCGGCGGTACGGCCCTGCCGTGCGCGGTCAGGGTGGCCCGCCAGCCGTCGAGACGGTCTCGCGCGGCGTACCAGCGTTGCGGGCCCGCGAGGTGATGGACCGTCATATGACCGAGTTCCAGGAGGTGTTCGGTCGCGGTGTGGGCCATCAGGTCGGCGCCGTCACCCGCGGTCAGCACGAGGGGTGCGGAGACCGGGGAGGGCGCACCGAGGACGAGGATCGGAACGTGCAGACGAGGGGCGGCACTTCCGTCGTCACCGGGGATGCCCTCCTCCTCGATCGGTTCGGAGATGACGATGCCGTCCACGCCCTGATCGAGGAGCGAGTCCACGGCACCGGCCATGCCCGCCGGGTCGCCTTCCATCGTGTTGACCACGCGCAGCGCGTAGCCGGTGTCCCGGACGACCCGCTCGACCCCCATGAGCAGCGAGGCCGGACCGTACAGGGCCGTCCCCAGCGTCACGACGCCGATCGAGCGGGTGCGTCCGGAGGCCAGGGCCCGGGCGGCGTTGTTGCGCCGGTAACCGAGTTCCTCGGCGGCTTCGAGGACGCGTCGGCGGACGTCGGCGGAGACGTACTGCTCGTCGTTGAAGACCCGCGACACCGTCTTCTGCGAGACCCCGGCCAGGCGCGCGACGTCCACGCTGCGCGGGGCCGCGGTGTTCCCGCTCCGCGCTGTCCCTCGCGTCATGGTGTCTCCTGATGGCCGGTTCCGCCTCTGGCTGCGCAGTCATGTCTGCGCTGTCATGTCTACGCAGTCATAAGGCTGTCGTCAAGAGTCCGGAACGCATCCGTAACCTCGCGCCCGGCGTTCGCACGGCGCGGGCCGTCCGGGTAAGGGGCTCGGTAAGGGAACATCATCCAACCCTCACCTCGCTTCCTGAGTTCGCCAACTGCCGCCCCCGTACTACCGGTTGCCAACTCCGAGAAAGGGGAACGCAGTGTCCTTCGCGAAGATCACGCTGGCCAAGAAGGCCAAGAAGAAGGAGTGCGCCAAGGAGGCGCACCACAAGCACCACGGGAAGAAGCACCACCGCAAGCACAAGAAGCACGGCAAGTGACGGCTGTGCCGGGGTCCGCCCGTCCGCCTGACATGGACCCCGGCACGCCTTGGGACTGGACGGCGGCCGAGGAACACCGCCCGTCGTCCCGGATGCGGCACGCCCGCGTCTCCCCGCTCGCCGCCTTCCACGCCTTCTGGCCGCTGGTCCGCGGCAACCGCGTCGCCGTCCTCTTCTCGGCCCTGCTCCTCATCGCCTCCTCCGCCGCCGACGCCGTCGCGATCGCCATCGCGGGCCGCCTCACCGACGACGTCCTCGCCCCCGGCGACCTCGACGCCTTCTGGGGCCCGGCCACGCTCTGGCTCGGCCTCGCCGTCGCGGGCGCGGCTGCCTCAGCCGCGGGCAGCTACCTCTCCGGCTGGACCAGCGAACACTTCCTCCTGGGCCTGCGCGACCACGTCTTCGAGCACCTCCAGCGCATCCCGCCGGACACCCTCGACCGCTACGGCACCGGCGACCTCGTCACCCGCCTCACCGGCGACATCGAGGTCGTCGAGACCCTGGTCGCCTCCGCCCCCGTCGAGCTGATCACCTCCGCCGCGGGCGCCCTCGTCTTCGCCGCCGCCGCGTTCCGCACCAGCTGGCAGCTGGCGCTCATCACCCTCGGCGCCGCCCCGCTGATCTGGCTCGGCGCCCGCGTCTTCGGCACCCTGATGCGCACCGCCACCCGCGCGGAACGCGACAGCAACGGACGCCTCGCCTCCCTCCTGGAGGAGAGCCTCGCCAACATGCCCCTCGTGCAGGCCTACGGCCGTCAGCGCGCGGAGAGCGGCAAGGTGCACCGCGAGGGACGCACCTGGATGCGGGCCGGACTCCGCCAGATCCGGCTGTCCTCCGTGTACGGCCCCCTCGGCGAACTCCTGGAAACCCTCAGCGTGTTGGCGGTGATCGGCGCCGGGGCGTGGCAGATCTCCGAACACCACCTCACCGTGGGCGGCCTGCTCTCCTTCGCCGCCTTCCTCAGCTACCTCCACCCGAGACTGCAGGAACTCGGCGAACTCCTGGTCGGCGCCTCCACGGCCACGGCTGCCTGCGAGCGCCTGATAGAGGTCCTGCGCACCACCCCCGAACCCACCTCCCGCCCCGACGTCCGGCCACTCCCCGAACCCGTACGCGGCGCCGTCACCTTCCAGGGCGTCGGCTTCTCCTACCCCGGCGCGCCGGGCCCCGTACTCCACCACGTCCAACTGGACATCCCCCCGGGCCTGTTGGTCGCCGTCACCGGCCCCAGTGGCGCCGGCAAATCCACCCTCGGCAAACTCCTGCTCCGCTTCCACGAACCCACCCGGGGCCGCATCCTCCTCGACGGCCGGGACATCGCCGAACTCCCGGTGGACGAGGTGCGCCGCCACATCACCCTGCTCCCGCAGGACAGCATGCTCTTCGACGACACGGTCCGCGCCAACATCGTCTACGGCCGCCCCGACGCCACCGACAGCGAGATGCTCACCGCCGCTGTCGCCGCCGACGCACACGGATTCGTCAGCGCGCTGCCCGAGGGCTACGACACCCCGGTCGGCAAGCACGGCAACAACCTCTCCGGCGGCCAGCGCCGCAGGATCGCCCTGGCCCGCGCCATGCTGCGCACCGGACCCGTACTCGTCCTCGACGAACCCACGACCGGCCTCGACGACGAGGCGACCGCCCGGATCCTGCCACCCCTCCGCCACCTCACCGCCGGCCGCACGACCTTCCTCATCACCCACGACCACCGCCTGGCCGCCCTGGCCGACGCCGTCCTCCACCTCACCGACACCACAGCCGTACTGACGACACCCGGACAGATCGCGACGGAGGCGGCCTGAACGCGTCACCCTACGGGTTCGTCGACGCGGGCAGGTCCAGCGCGCGGCCGAGGGCCCGGACGACGGGGACGGCATATCCCGACAGGTGCAACGGGGACCACGTGGCGGCCAGTTGGAGGAAGTCGGCCAGATCGCGTTCCGCTCCGGCGAGCAGGCCCCGCAACTCGGCGACGGGCAGCTCGATCACGGGACTGCCGTGATCCTCGGCGTCGACGGTCAGCCGCACGACCTCGCCGTGTCCGTGATCCGCAGGCCGCCGGAGGCGAAGAGGCCGTCCATCGTGAGCAGTCCGTGCAGGAAGGTACCGAGCGGGTCGGTGTCGCTCCCGGGCGCGGCGGTGTTGCCGTCGGCGATGTGCATCACGCGAAGCCGTCACCGGCGCGCGTTTCCAGGACCGGCTGTAGAACGATCACCCGAGTAGCCTGCGGCACCCCTGCTCGTGCCCGCCCCGCGCCGATCTCGATCTCGTTGCGGATCCCGGTCCATGACGGCAACTCCCTTGTGTTCACGGCAAGATCCGGATCACCCCGGTCAATGACCGTGTCACCGGCTGTCGTACCTCAGGAGACATCCATGCCGAAACTCGAAGTCGACGGCGCGGTACTCGTGTACGACGACGAAGGCCCCCGCGACGGAGCCGACGTGCCGCTGGTGTTCATTCACGGGTGGACGGCCGACCGGCACCGGTGGGACGACCAGTTCGCGCACTTCTCGGCCGAACGGCGGGTCGTACGGCTCGACTTGCGGGGGCACGGCGAGAGCACGGGGGCGGGGTCGCGGACCGTCGACGCGTTGGCCGCGGACGTCGTCGCACTGCTCGACCACCTGGAGGTCGAGCGGTTCGTGCCGGTCGGGCACTCCATGGGCGGGATGATCGCGCAGACCCTGGCCCTCGCCCATCCCGAGCGGGTCGAGCGGATGGTGCTGGTCGACTCGATCAGCCGCATGACGTACAGCTGGGCGCGCGGTGTGCTGCTGGCGGTGTCCACGCTGCTGCCGTTCAGGCTGTTCGTCGCCGTCAACATCCAGCGCGCCTTCGCGCCCGGTTACCCCAAGGACAGGATCCGCCAGTACATCGAGGCCTCCGCCGCCACGCCCCGCGAGGTCGTCATGACCTGCTACGGAGCCATGCGCGCCTTCGACGTCCTGGACCGGGTCCACGAGATCACCGCGCCCACGCTCGTCGTGCACGGCTACCACGACATCCAGTTGCCGCTGTCGCAGATGCTGCGGATGGCGAACGCCTACCCGGACGCGGTCGTCCGGATCGTCGACGCCGGTCATGAACTCCCCCTGGAGAAACCGGCCGAACTCACCGCGCTTCTCGGCAAGTTCGTGACCGCGCCGACGGGCTGAGGAACCAGAACTCAGGCCGGCCGTACCAGTCCCGCGTCGTACGCGAAGATCACCGCCTGGACCCGGTCCCGTGCGCCGATCTTCGCGAGGATGCGGCTGACGTGGGACTTGACGGTGGACTCGGCGAGGCAGAGGCGTTCGGCGATCTCGGTGTTGCTCCAGCCCGAGGCCATGACGGTGAGGACCTCGCGCTCGCGGTCGGTGAGGGTGTCGAGGCGGCGGTCCTGCTCGGGGGTGCGGCCCGGCATCCGGTCGCCGAAGGCGTCGATGAGCTTGCGGGTCAGGCCGGGGGAGATGACCGCGTCGCCGGCGGCCACCGCCCGGATGCCCGCGACCAGTTCCTCGGGCAGCGCGTCCTTGAGGAGGAACCCGCTGGCCCCGGCGCGCAGCGCGGCGTACGCGTACTCGTCGAGGTCGAAGGTGGTCAGGACGAGGACGCGGGAGCGGCCCCCGGACTGCACGATCCGGCGGGTGGCCTCGATGCCGTCCATGCCGGGCATCCGTACGTCCATCAGGACCACGTCGGGGCGGAGTTCGGCCGTCAGCCGGACCGCCTCGACGCCGTGCGTGGCCTCGCCGACGGTGCTCAGGTCGGGGTACTGCTCGATGAGCATGCTGAAGCCGAGGCGCTGAAGTGCCTGGTCGTCGACGATGAGGACGGTGGTCATGCGGGGTGCTTCTCCATGAGGTCGGGGGCGGTCGAGGTGGGCAGGAGGAGGGCGCGGACGGTCCAGCCGCCAAGGGAGTTGGGGCCAGCGGCGACCTGACCGCCGTAGAGCGAGGCCCGTTCGCGCATGCCGACCAGGCCCTTGCCCTGCTCGTCGGTGGTGGGGGTCGGATGCGGGCCGGCGTCCTCGACGGTGACGTGCACGGCCTCGGGGCCGGCCGCGACCGTGACCTCGACGGTCGTGTCCGGTGCCGCGTGCTTGAGCGTGTTGGTGAGGGCCTCCTGCACGATGCGGTAGACGGCGAGCTGAAGTCCCTGGGGGAGACCGGTGAGTTCGCCCTTGAGACGCAGGGTGGCGGCGGGGCCCGCGGCCCGGACCCGCTCCATCAGCGGTCCGAGGTCGGACAGTCCGGGCTGGGGCGCGAACGGGGTGTCGTCGGGTTCGTCCTCGTGGATGACGGCGAGCAGTCTGCGCAGTTCGGCCAGGGCGCCGCGCCCGCTCTCCGCGATGATCCGCAAAGTGTCCGCGCCCCGCTTGGGTTTGCTCTCGGCGAGTCCCGCGGCGCCGCCCGCGAGGCCGACGATCACGGCGAGGGTGTGGCCGAGGATGTCGTGCATCTCCCTTGCCACCCGGGCGCGTTCGCCTGCGGCGGCCAGCCGGGCTCGCTGGTCGCGCTCCACCTCGAGACGGACGGCGTGCTCCTTCAGGGCCTCGATATAGGCGTTCACGAGTTTCCCGGCCAGGCCGAGCGCGGCCATCGACAGGACGGCGACCGTGGCGAGGAACGCCAGCAGCGGAGTGCTGGCCGCGTCGTGCGCCAGCCCGGCGTTGCCGAAGAAGAGGATCGACACGTACGTCGTCGCGAGGTTGTACGTGACGGCGAGCACGAGCTGACTGGGAGGCCCGAAGCGCCCCAGGTTGATCAGCGCCACCAACTGCCCGGCACTGGCGCCCGAGTCCTCCCCGAGGAACCGCGTCAGCAGGGAGGCGGAGGCGAGGACGACGAACACCAGGCCCGGCCGACGCTCGCGCCACAGCAACGGCACGGTGAGCCCGGCCGTGAGCACCAGCATCGCCAGGAAGTAGAGCCCGGAGCGGTCGGCCGCGCGGAGCAGCGCCGGAACGCCGGCGAGGACGTAGACGGCAGGAATGCTCCACCGCCTGACCCGCGGATGGGCCGTGTCGGCCTGCCGCACCCGGCCCAGCCAGGTGAGCAGCCCGACGACCGCGCGGTACTCGGAGTCGCCCAGCCGGGCCCCTCCCATCAGGCTCTCGGGCATGAGGGACCGGGCCGTCATCGGTGGTGAGGTCACGGGATACACCCTCCATGGTGCAGGCGGGCCGCCCGCCGGTCCCGGGGGGAGGGGACCGGCGGGCGGGGACGGTGCGGCCGGGGCGGGCCCGGACCGGCGTCCTGGTGTGGATCGTACGGCGGCGGTCTCAGCGCTTCCCGGTGGCGACGGGCGATCCGGGTGCCCGGTCCGGGCTGCCGGAGCCGGTCTCCGGGGTCTCGGCCAGCAGATGGCGAAGGCGCTCGCCCTCGACGTCCACGTTGGGCAGGATCCGGTCGAGCCAGCCGGGCAGTGCCCAGGCGCGGCGGCCGAGCAGGGTCATGACCGCCGGTACGAGCGTCATACGGACGACGAACGCGTCGAAGAGGACGGCGGAGGCGAGGCCCAGGCCGATCGACTTGACCAGCGCCACGTCGTCCAGCAGGAAGCCGGCGAACACCGAGATCATGATGACCGCGGCGGCCGTGACCACCCGGGCCCCGTGCCGGAAGCCCGCGATCACGGCCTCGGTGGGCTCGGCCCCGTGGACGTACTCCTCACGCATCCGGGTCACCAGGAACACCTCGTAGTCCATGGCGAGTCCGAACACCACGCCGATCATGAAGATCGGCAGCACGCTCACGATCGGCGAGGTCCCGTCGACGCCGAACAGGTCGGCCAGCCAGCCCCACTGGAACACCGCGACCACCACACCGAGCGTGGCGACCACGCTGAGCAGGAAGCCGAGTGCGGCCTTGAGCGGGACCAGGATCGAGCGGAACACCAGGAGCAGCAGGACCAGGGCCAGGCCGACGACCACACCGAGGTAGGGGATCAGGGCGCCGCTGAGCTTCTTGGACACGTCGATGTTCAGCGCGGTCGTGCCGGTCACCATCAGCTCGGAGCCGGTGTCGGACTTCAGCGCCGGGCCCCGGTCGCGGATCCGGGAGACCAGGTCGACGGTGTCCTGACTGCTGGGGGAGCTCTTCGGGACGACGGAGATCAGGGCCACGTCGCCGCTCTGGTTGAACACCGCGGGGCGCACGGCGGCGACGTCGGACAGCTTGCCCAGTTCGGTGACCGTGTCCTGTGCGGCCGTCTTGGCGTCGCTGCTGCCGCGGCCGTCGACGACGACCGTGAGCGGGCCGTTGTAGCCGTCCCCGAAGCCCTTGGTGATGGTGTCGTAGGCGATGCGCTCGCTGGTGCCGGGCGCGGACATGCTGTCGTCGGGCAGGGACAGCCGCATCGACAGGGCGGGTATGGCGAGGATGCCGAGCCCGACGACCGAGACGAGCAGCATCTTCACCGGGTTACGGGTCACGAACCGGGCCCAGCGCACGCCCGTCGTCTCGCCCTGGCCGCGCTCCTGGAGAGCGCGCATCCGGCGGCTGGTGAACCGGCCGCTCATGATCCGCATCCCGGCGAAGCCCAGCATCGCGGGCAGCAGGGTCAGCGCGATCAGTACGGCGACGACGACCGAGAAGGCGGCGCCCAGGCCCATGGAGGTCAGCATGCTGATGCCGATGATGCTCAGGCCGACCAGGGCGATGACGACGGTGAGCCCTGCGAACACCACCGCGGAACCGGCGGTGCCCAGCGCGCGGCCCGCCGCCTCCTCCGGTTCGTGGCCGTCGCGGATCTCGCTGCGGTAGCGGGAGACGATGAACAGGGCGTAGTCGATGGCCACCGCCAGGCCCAGCATCAGCGCCAGGGTGGTGGCGGTCGAGCTGAGGTCCACGAAGGCGCTCACGACCGTGATGGTGGCGACCGCCGCCCCGACCCCGAAGATCGCGGTCAGTAGCGGCAGGCCGGCCGCGAGCATCGACCCGAACGTGATGACCAGCGCCACGGCGGCGACCAGCAGACCGATCAGCTCGGTCGCGCCCCCGCCCGCCTTCTCCTGTACGGCGTTGCCGCCCAGGCTGACCGCGAGCCCCGCCTTCTCGCCCTTGTCGGCCACGGAGTGCAGCGCGTCGCGGGCCGCGTCGGTGACATCGGCCTGGGCGACCTTGTAGGTGACCTGGGCGTAGGTGATGGTGCCGGACTTGCTGATCAGACCGCTCTGGTACGGATCGCTGACGTTCGCGACCTGGGGGGCCTTCTTGAGGTCGGCGATCAGCGACTCGACCTCGGTCTTGTTGGCGCCGGACTTCAGCTGCTGTCCGTCGGGCGCCTCGAACACCACGCGGGCGGTGGCGCCGGCGGCCGAGGCCTGCGGGAACTCCTTGCCCAGCAGGTCGATCGCCTTCTGCGACTGCGTGCCGGGCAGGGTGAAGCTGTCGGACGTCTTGGACGACACGCTCGCCGCACCGATACCGACGGCCGCCAGGACGGCGATCCACAGCATCAGGACGAGCCGCCGGCGCCGGAACGAGAACCGGCCCAGTCGGTAGAGGAAGGTGGCCACGGAGTACTCCCACCAGGTTCGAGAGAAAGAGGTTCGAAAGGAATGCGCGAGAAGAGGAGGGCCTGCGCGACCCACGACTTCACGCTAGGAGCGCCACTCCTCGCCTCCGCAGCACCGGGGAAGTGAAAACGGCCGGGGTGACTAGTACCGGGGTACTAGACCCTCTCCACCCTCCAGTCGAGGTGGGCGGCCCTCCGGTCCGGGCGGGCGCCGTGATCCGCCCCACACGATCCGGGACAAGAGCCGGTTATGGTGACCAGGCAAATCGAACAGGGACAGAACCGGCGGAGGACACCGTGTCGGACGAAGGGCGTCGCATCGCCGGGCGCTACCGGCTGGCCGAGCAGATCGGCCGCGGCGGCATGGGCACCGTCTGGCGTGCCGACGACGAGGTCCTCGGCCGCCAGGTCGCGATCAAAAGGCTCCACGCGCGGCCGGAACTCTCCGCCGACGAACTCGCCACCCTCTACGAGCGCACCCGCCGCGAGGCCCGCAGCGCCGCCCGCATCCAGCATCCGAACGTCATCGTCGTCCATGACGTCGTCGACGACGACGGCCGCCCCTGCATCGTCATGGAGTACGTCCCCGGCCCCACGCTCGCCGATCTCCTCAAGGACGGCCGGACCCTCCCGCACGAGGAGGCCGCCCGGATCGGCCTGGACACGGTCGCCGCCCTGCGCGCGGCCCACGCCGCCGGTGTACTGCACCGGGACGTCAAGCCCGGCAACGTCCTGCTCGGCACCGGCGACCGCACCGTCCTCACCGACTTCGGCATCGCCATGACGGACGGGGCGTCGACCCTGACCAAGACCGGCGAGATGGTCGGCTCCATCCACTACATGGCCCCGGAGCGGATCCGCGGCCTCACCCCCGGCACCGCCTCCGACCTGTGGGCCCTGGGCGCCACCCTCTACCAGGCCGTCGAGGGCCGCCCGCCGTTCCGCCGGGCCACCGCGATGGAGACCGCCTACGCCATCGCCGTGGACCCCCTCGAACCCATGAAGCAGGCCGGACCCCTGGAGCCGCTGATCGAGGCCCTCCTCGTCAAGGAGCCCGACGAGCGGCCTACGGCACAACAGACCGAGCGTGCTCTACAGACCGCGTGGTGGGGAGAGTCGACGGCCGAACTGCCGCCGCCCGCCCCCGAGTTGACGACCGTGGAGCCGACGGGGGACTCGGGTCGCGGGCGCCGCCGGGGCCGCAAGGGGCTCATCGCGGGGGTGCTCGCCCTCGCGGTGGCGGCCACGGCGTTCGCGCTGCACGGGACGTCGACCTCGGCGCCCGGGCACGCGACGACCCGGCCGACCACCACGACCTCCGCGTCCCCCGTCCCGGACGGCTACCACCTCGTCCGGGACCGGCAACTCGGTGTCTCCTTCCCGGTGCCGGACGACTGGAAGGCCGGCAAGCGGTCGGCGGAGAGCGTCACCTACACCGACGGGACGGGCCTGGCCGGGCTCACCATCGGTGTCGTGGACCCGGCGGGCCCCAACCCGAGCACGCACTTCGCCGACATCGAGGCCAACACCAAGGTCAACTACCCCACTTATCGCCGACTCCGCATGCAGCAGACCACCTTCCGCGAACAGCCCGCCGCCATCTGGGAGTTCACCTTCCAGGGCCGGGTCCGGGTGTTCCGCGCCATCGAGCTCGGCTTCGGCAGGGAGGGGGACCGCGAGTACGACATCTACCTCTCGGCCCCGGACGCGAAGTGGGACACCTACCGTCCGGTCTTCGACAAGGTCAGGGACGGCTTCGTGACCAGCGCGGCGTAACCGCGCGAGACGCCGCGCACCGGTCTTGCCTCCACGGCCCGCGCCCCGTTACCTTGCGGCAAAGTTACAGGCCAGCTACGCGATGCGGTCCGGCGCATCGGTGTTCGGCGAGCGGAACGGGCATCGGGTGACAGGTCGCGGCAAGGGACAACTGGAGGCGCAGTACGGCCTCCTCACGAGCATCGCCGCCGAGGCGGGCGTCTCGCTCAGCACGGTGTCCAAGGTGGTGCACCGGCGCCGGGACGTCGGCGCCCGGACGCGCGAGCGGGTGGAGGAACTCCTCGCGCGGCACGGCTTCGTCCGGCCCTGGGAGCGGGACCCCGCGACACCCCGGCAGATCATCGCGGTCTTCCGCGACCTGTCCGGGCCGTACACCCTGGAGGTGGTCCGCGGCATCGTGGACGCCGCCGGAGAGCTCGGCATCGACGTGGTCACCGGCACGACGAGCCGCCGCTCGATCTCCGGGTGGCTTGAGGAATGCGTCGCGCTCGGCGCGGCCGGGATCGTCATCGTGATCTCGATGCTGTCCGAGGAGGACCAGCGCCGCATCGTCGAACAACGCCTCCCCGTGGTCCTGATCGACCCGCTCAGCGCGCCCTCCGAGGACATCCCCAGCATCGGCGTCACCAACTGGAGCGGCGCCCGCGACGCCGTACAGCACCTGCTGGACCTCGGACACACCCGGATCGGCATGGTCGCCGGCCGCTCCCACTCGCTGGCCGGGGCGGCCCGCGTGCACGGCTACCGGGCCGCGCTGGAGGAGGCCGGGATCGCCTACGACCCGGCGATCGTCCGCTCCACCGACTTCGACTACGCCGAGGCGCTCGCCACCGGCGCCCAGATCCTGGACGCCGACGATCCGCCCACAGCCGTCTTCGCGGCCAGCGACGCCCAGGCGCTCGGCGTGCTGGAGGCGGCCCGGCAACACGGGCTCGCCGTTCCGGACGACCTCGCGGTGATGTCCTTCGACGACACGCTCGTCGCCGCGATGGCCTGCCCGCCGCTGAGCGCCGTACGCCAGCCCTTCGAGGAACTCGGCCGCGAGGCGACCCGGGTGCTCCTCGAACTCGCCCAGGGCCGGCCGCCCGTGTCCCCGCGCATAGAGCTGGCGACGGAACTCGTACTGCGGACTTCGACATCCGTGCGGAGACGGGTCAATACCACGTAACTCCCCATTCCGCGAAACACTTTCGAAACGCGGCGGTGACATCGCCATGTCCGCTGCGAATACTGGCTTCCTGCCCGGACCCCCTCCCGGTGAAAGGAAAGCCGTTGACAAGATCCTGGGTGCGAAAGGCTTTCGCGTGGGCGACAGCCTTCGGCACAGGCGTGGCATTCGCCGTCGCCTCCACGACAAGCGCGTCGGCCTATCAGCCGAGTCCCGCCAATTTGTATACGGCGACCAACACCGCCGCCTGCAACAAGAGTCCGTGCGTGCTCTATCCGAAGTCGGCCCAGTTGCCGGACGGCCGGATCGTGGCCACCTTCGAGAACGACCAGACCGCCCCGGTGGGCCAGACGCTCCCCGTCTACAAGAGCGACGACAGCGGCACGACGTGGGCGAAACTGTCCGACGTCCAAGCGCCCGCCTATCTCTCCAGCGACTCCAAATACGCGAAATACACGAGCAATTGGACCAACCCGTATCTCTACGTTCTCCCGCAGAACGTCGGCAGCCTGAGCGCGGGCACCCTGCTGCTCGCGAGCATCGTCTCCGGCGACGACTACTACTACCAGGAGCAGAAGGCCGCCAACTCCAGCTGGACGCCCACCAGCGACGGCGACCGCAAGGACGTGGCGCTCGCCCTGTACTCCAGCACGGACGACGGCGCGACCTGGACCATCCAGAACATCATCGCCGCCGGCGGCTGGCAGGGCGGCAGCGCGGGCAGTATCGGCCGGGTCTCCACGGCGAACACCTCCGCCCAGGTCGACCCCGTCTGGGAACCCCATCTCCTCGCCCACAACGGCCGGCTCATCGCCTACTACTCCGACGAGGACGACTACACCGGCTACGACACCACCACCGGTGCGCCGACCCTCGACCCGGCCAACGACACGGCGACGGACTCCGGCGGCCAGGTCCTCGTCCACCGCACCTGGGACGGCTCCAGCTCAACCGCCTGGAGTTCCCCGGTCGTTGACGTCCCCGGCTCCACGGTGACCATGACCGGCGGCAAGACGGAGATCGGCGGCGGCCGACCCGGCATGACGACCATCGCCCCGACGACCGACGGCAAGTGGCTGCTGACGTACGAGTACTGGGGCGGCGGTACGAACGTCCGCTACCGCATCTCCGACGACCCGACGAAGTTCTTCTCCGCCACGGACAACCCGATCACCTCACTGCCCGTCCCCTCGGGCGGAGCCACTCTCGCCACCGGCGGCAGCCCGGTCCTCCTCCCCATGCCGGACGGCCGGATCGTCTACAACGCGGCGGGCAGCGGAGACGTCTGGGTCAACGAGTCCGGGCTCAGCACGGGTACGTGGAAGGAGTACAAGACGTCGATCGCGGCCGGCTACAGCCGCACGCTCCAGTACGTCGACGGCACCGGACGCGTGCTCATACTCCAGGCGTCCTGGAGCGGCACCAGCGTCGGCCCCGTCAAGTACGCCGAGGTCGACCTCGGCCGCTCCGACGGCGCCTACTACAGCCTCGTCAACTGGCTCACCGGGCAGGTGCTCAGCCCCGCGTCGGGAAAGACCCAGGACGCCAACCTCACCGGGAACACCCCCGACCTGATCCTGAGCGCCGCCAACTCCACCGACGCCACGCAGCGTTGGCACCTCACCGCCAAGGGCAGCAACATCACGCTGCTCAACAAGGCCGGGGGCCGCTCGGTCGCCATTTGGACCGGTACAGCGACGGCGGGGCAGAAGCTGGCCCAGTGGGTCGACGACGGAGCCACCGACAAACAGTGGACCCAGGTCGCGTCCTCGACCAGCGGCTACTACAAGCTTCGCTCAGTCCTCAACACCAGCCTCTACATGACCGGTTCGACCGCCGGCGGCTCCGTCACCGTCGCGGCGGCGACCACCGACGGCTCCCAGGACTGGCAACTGGTCCAGGACCCGCTGCCCACGGCATCCACCTTCACCCTGAAGGGCACCAACTCCGGCCGCTGCCTCGACGTCCCGAACGGCGCGACGGGCGTCCAGGTCCAGATCTACGACTGCTCCGGCAACGCCAACCAGACCATCACGCAGACCACCGCCGGCGAACTCCGCGTCAACGGCAACTGCCTGGCCGCGAACGGCGACGGCACCACCGCGGGCACCACGCTCATCCTCTGGGCCTGCAACGGGAAGTCCAGCCAGAAGTGGGCGTTCCGGGTGGACGGCACCATCGTCAACCGCTCCAACGGCCTGGTCATCGACGTGACCAACTGGGGGACGGCCAACGGCTCGAAGGTCGAGCTCTGGACCGGTCTCGGCAACGCCACCCAGCAGTGGACGCGTAGCTAGCCCCGGAAAGAGGAGCGGCGCCACCGTCGACACGGTGGCGCCGCTCCTTTTGGACATCCCCGCTACTCGCGCTCGACGCTCACCGGCACCGCGTGCTGCCGCAGCACCGTCGCATCCCGTTCCTCGCCCACGAGTCGGACCGTCTCCCGCACCGGAGTGTCCAGGCTGGAGGAGCCGATCCGGAGCAGGATCTCGCCGGGCTCGACGATGCGCCGCCCCACCAGACCGGTGAAGGCCAGCCGGTCGGTGTGGACGTGGAAATGGACCGTCGCCGCCTCGCCCGGTTCAAGGACCACCTTGGTGAAGCCGAGCAGGGACCGCACCGGCCGGGTCACCTGGGCGACCGGGTCGATCGCGTACAGCTGGACCGTCTCGGCCCCCGCGACCGCCCCCGTGTTCCGCACCTGCGCGCTGACCGTGAACTCGCCGTCCACCGGCACCAGTTCGCGGTCCACGCCCAGCCCGTCGATCTCGAAGCCCGTGTACGACAGACCGTGTCCGAAGGGGAACGCCGGTGTCGGGTCGAGGTTGGAGAGCCAGCTCTGCCGGTCGCCGAGCGGCGCGTGGAGGTAGGTGTAGGGCTGGCCGCCGGGTGTGGTCGGGATCTGCACGGGCAGCTTGCCGCTGAAGTTCGCCTTCCCCGCCAGGAGTTGGGCCACCGCACGGCCGCCCTCCTCGCCCGGCAGGAAGACCTGCACCATGGCCGCCGCGGTGGACGCGAACCGGCCCACCGCGTACGGGCGGCCACTGCTGACGACCAGGACGACCGGCCGCCCGGTCGCCAGCACCGCCTCCACCAGCTCCTCCTGCACGCCCGGCAGCCGCAGATCCTCCACGTCACAGCCCTCGCCGGAGGTGCCGATCCCGAACATGCCCGCCTTGTCACCAACGACCAGCACGGCCAGGTCGGCCCCGGCGGCCGCCTCCGCAGCGGCGGCGATACCGGAGCGGTCCGTCTCCCGGATCGGGCAGCCCGGCTCGAACTGCCAGTCCACGGAAGAGAGTTCGGCCGCCAAGGCGTGGCGCAGGGAGATCGCTTCGACACCGTTGCCAAGGTCGTCGCGCTCGGCGAGGACATGGTTGGGGAAGCTGTAGCAGCCGAACATCGTGCGCACGTCGTCGGCACACGGGCCGATCAGCGCGACGCGGCCGGTCGCGGGGAGGGGCAGGGTTCCGTCGTTGGACAGCAGGACGGCACTCGACTGGGCCACGGCGTGTGCGAGTTGACGACTTGTCGGCTTGTCGAGATCCAGTTCACCCGCGACCAGGGCGGGCGGACGCGGGTCCCAGTCCGCGTCGAGCAGTCCGAGGCCGACCTTCTGGCGCAGTACCCGGCGTACTGCCCGGTCGACCAACTCCTCGCCGACCAGGCCCTGTTCGACGGCGTGCACGAGTGTGTCGCCGAAACCGCGCTGGTCGGGCAGTTCGACGTCCAGTCCGGCGGTCAGGGCGAGCGCGCCGGCCTCCGGCAGACCGGCCGCCACCCGGTGGTCGTTGACCAGGAAGGGCAGGGACCAGTAGTCGGAGACGACGGTTCCCCCGAAACCCCAGGCGTCGCGCAGGACTTCGGTCAGCAGCCGGCGGCTCGCGGCCGGTGCCTCGCCGTCGATCTCGGCGTACGAGTTCATCACCGACCGCACGCCCGCGGCGACGAGCCGTTCGAAGGGCGGCAGGATGACGTCGAAGAGCTCACGGCGGCCGATCCCCACGGGGGCGTGGTTGCGGCCGCCCATCGAGGCGGAGTACCCGGCGAAGTGCTTGAGGGTCGCGTACACCCCGGCGCTCTGCAGCCCGGTGACATACGCCTCGGCCAACTCGCCGACCAGGTAGGGGTCTTCGCCGTAGGTCTCCTCGCAGCGGCCCCAGCGGTAGTCGCGGACGACGTCGACGACGGGGGAGAGGCCCTGGTGGACTCCCGCCTCGGCCATGTCGGAACCGATCGCCTCGCCCACCCTGCGGATCAGCGCCGGGTCGAAGGTGGCCGCCATGCCGAGCGAGGTGGGGTAGACGGTGGCGCCGTAGGCGGTGAAGCCGGTCAGGCACTCGTCGTGGGCCATGGCCGGGATGCCGAACCTGCTCTGCGCGACCACCTGCCGCTGGTGCCCGGCCAGCAGGCGGGCGTGCTCCAACGCGGGCCGGGGCAGGGTGCCGTAGGGCCGGGTGAGCTGGCCCAGGCCGTGCCGGGCCGTCTGGTCGAGGTCGCCGACGCGGCCGAAGTGGTTGCTGCCCGGGGCCACTTCGGGGCCGTCGGCCTCGATGTCCTCCCAGGTGCTGCTCAACTGCGCGACCTTCTCCGGCAGGGTGAGCCGGGCGAGCAGCGCCTCGACGCGTTCGGCGGCGGGCAGGGCGGGGTCCGTCCAGGGGCGGTCGCTCTCCTCCTGGGGGAGGCCGCCGTGGTCGGGCATGGTGGTCGTCATTCACGACTCCTCGGTGTTGCGCGGGCACGCCGACGGGGCCGGGCGCGGGGCCCGGCCGTCGTGGCGCGTGAACTGCCCGGTAGTGGGGGCTACTTGGAGAAACCGGCGGTGAGGCCGGCGACGAGCTGGCGGCGGGCCAGGATGAACAGGGCCAGCATCGGCAGGGTGGAGAGCACCACCGCGGCCATCGTGGCCGGTACGTCGATGCCGAACTGGCCCTTGAACAGGGTCAGCGCCAGAGGCAGCACGGCCTTGTCGCCGCTCTGGGTGAGGATGAGGGGGAAGAGGAAGCCGTTCCAGACCTGGAGACCGTCGTAGACGGCGACCGTCATCAGCGCCGGGCGGGCCAGGGGTGCTGCGAGCGACCAGAGCATCCGCCAGTCGCCCGCGCCGTCGACGATCATCGCCTCGAACAGCGAACGCGGCACGTCCCGCAGGAAGCTGACGAGGATCATCACGGTGATCGGCAGCGCGAACGCCACCGAGGGTAGGACGATCGCGAGCAGGCTGTCGTAGAGATGCATCCGGATGATCAGCAGGTACACCGGGATGATCACCGCCTGGAGCGGGATCGCCAGGCCCAGCAGGAACACGCGGAACGACACCCGGGAGAAGCGGCTGCCCGCGTTGCGGACGATCGAGAACGCGGCCATCAGGGCGACGGCCACAGCGATGACGACCGTGCCCGCGGTGACGACCACGCTGTTGAGGAGATAGGTGGTGAAGTCGCCGTCCAGGACGGTGCGGTAGCTGTCCAGCGTCGGGTGGCTGGGCAGCGCCAAGGGGCTGTCCGAGGTGAAGTCCGCCTTGCTGCGCAGGCTGGTGACGACCAGCCAGTAGATCGGGACGACGACGATCGCCGTCCAGAAGAGGGCGGCACCACTGGTGAGGGCGCGGCGCAGGATCCCCGGAACGGGGTTCTTCCGGACGGGGCGGGGCGTCGCGGCCCGGTGGTTTGGAACGGTCCACCGTTCGGTGTCGGCGGTACGGGTCTTGGTCACGGTGGTGCTCACATGCCCTCCTGCTGGCTGTCCATCCGGGTGAAGCCGGACAGGCGGGTGGTCAGCAGCGACAGGCCGAGGCCGAAGACCACGAGAAGGGTGGCCACCGCGCTGGCCCGGCCCATGTCGTGGGCCTGGAAACCGGTGATGTACATGGAGAGGGGAAGGACGCGGGTCGCGGTGCCGGGCCCGCCGGTGCCGCCCGACAGGACGAAGATCAGGTCGAAGTAGGTCAGCGAGCCCACCAGCATCAGCGTGCTCGACGTGACCAGCGTGTACTTCAGCTGCGGCAGCGTGATGTGCAGGAACCGGGTCACCGGCCCGGCACCGTCGAGTGCGGCGGCCTCGTACAGGGCGGTCGGGATCTGCCGTATCCCGGCCTGGTAGAGCAGGGCGTGGAACGGTACAAACTGCCAGGCGATCACGAAGATCACCGTGTACAGGGCGAGTTCGGGCGAGCCGAGCAGCGGCTTGGCCAGCCAGTGCAGGCCGGGAGTGGAACCGATGCCGAACGACGGGTCGAGCAGCGCCTGCCAGGTCAGGCCGATCGCCACCGCGGACAGCAGCAGCGGCAGGAAGAACAGCACCGCGAACAGCGCGCGCAGCCAGCCCTTGGGCGCCTGGAACAGGCCGAGTGCCAGGGCGATCGGCGTCTGCACCAGCCAGCTGACCACCATCACCTTGACGGTGAGCCACAGCGACTGCCAGGTGGCGCTGTCGGTGAGGACGGACGTCCAGTTGGTGAGGCCCGCCCAACTGATCGAACCGAGACCGTCCCAGCGGGCGACGCTGAGCGCCGCCACGCCGACCAGGGGGACGAGACCGAAGAGACCGAAGAGGAGCAGGGCCGGAGCGGCCATGAGGAGGCCGCTCCCTCCTCTCCGTCGTACGGGGGTGGTGGTGATCGTCACGACCCCGCCTTGCTCATGTTCACCCCGAAGTCGGCCGGCGAGATCTGCCGCAGGAACGACTTGTCGGTGTTCGTCAGCAGCGGGTCGGCCTGGTCGGACGGCAGCGCCTGGTCCCACGAGAGCTGGAAGCTCGGGGCCTTGTCCACCAGGTCGTAGACGAAGGTCAGCCACGCCTTGTCGGAGGCCGACGGCACCGCGGCCAGCTTGGAGTCCAGGCCCTTGACCGGCGGGACGCTGCCCGCGGCGAGGTAGGCGTCGACCTGGGAGCCGTTCAGTATGTAGTCCTTCAGGTAGGTCAGGGCGTCCGACTTGTGCTTGGACGACTTGTTCAGCGACAGGAAGTTCGACGGGTTGCCGACGATGTTCGCGGGGCTGCCGGCGCCGCCCGTCAGGGCCGGGAACGCGGTGTAGCCGAGCTCGCCCTTCTTCAGGAAGTCGGGCGCGGCCTTGGCGATGTTGGCGTACTCCCAGGTGCCCATCACCTCCATCGCGGCCTTGCCCGTGTAGAGCAGCGCGGTCGAGGCGCCCTGGTCGTAGCTGACGGAGGACGCGTTGTCGCCGAAGGCGCCGGCCTTCGCCAGGTCCTGGAGCTTCTGGTTGGCCTTGGCGACCGACGGGTCCTTCCAGGCGGCGGCGTCACCGGAGGCGATCTTCGAGAAGACGCGCGAGCCGCCGGTCCGGTCGAGCAGGTACTCCAGGTACATCAGCGTCGGCCACTTGGAGTTCGCCGCGAGCGACAGCGGGGTCACGCCCTTGCCCTTGAGCTTCTTCACGGCCGCGAGGAGGTCGTCGTAGGTCTTCGGCGGCCGGACGCCCGCGTCGGACAGCACCTTCTTGTTGTAGTAGAGGACGACCGGGGCGAGGCCGTTGACGGGCACGCCGTAGACCTTGCCGTCGAAGGTCGCGCTCTGCATCACGCTGTCGGTGTACCGGTCCGAGCCCACGTCCGTGGCGTTCAGGACGTCGACCTTGTCGGCCTTGACGTAGTCGTTCAGGGCGCCGCCGCCCCAGCTGAAGAAGAGGTCCGGGGCCTGGTTCGCGCCGAAGGCCACGCGCAGCTTCTGCTTGTAGTCGTCGTTGGCGAACAGCCGCAGGGTGATCTTCGCGTCGGGGTGGTCCTTGTTGTAGGCGTCCACCGACTGCTTGAGGATCGTCTGGTCGTTGAGCGCCCACATCGTCAGGCCCTTCGACGACGAGGAGGTGGACGGTCCCGAGGACCCGCAGGCGGCCAGGCCCGCCGCGGCGGCCAGGGTGACCGTGACCGCCACGGCGCGTCGAATTCTCGGGCTTCCGAGATGTCCGGTGACCGGGATTCCCCGCATGGTGTGCCTCTCTTCTTTCGGCGTGCCGTAAGTGCGCAGGACAGAGGCGGAAACGGCTACCGGCCCGAAAGGCTTTCGGATGCCCGACCGCGGCTCGCCTGCCTGCTGGCCGGGACACTGACACGGAATTCACACCCAGGACAAGGACGGGAAATTCCTCGGTTACGAAAGACTTTCGCACGATGCTCGGCACGGCGGTCCTACGGTGCCCGTACGTCCGATGGCCTGGAGTCGCCGTCCGGGAAGCATCGCTTCCGCGGCTCACCGGAACTCTTGCCGTGGCAGGACCTGTGGGCGTGGAGCACTCCGCGTTCCCCGCCCGGCACCCGCTGGGCCAACTGGTGCGGCCAGGCAGACCAGTTGAACTTCCCGACCGGGTTCAGGCCGTGGGGCTGATGAGGCACCGCATCCTGGCCGTCGGTCACAGGGCGGTGCTCGCGGACGGTCTGCGTAGGCCGTACGGGCGGCGCGGCCACGAAGTTCCTCTCCCCTGCGAGGTACGGACCGACCCCTCGCCGCTCCATCCGATCGCACCCCACCACGGGTCGCTACCGCCCGAACGCCCGCGCGGGTGTTGGGATGGGAGCGGCAGAAAGGGGCCGCGGTGGACGGCGACGACGAGGTAACCGGGTCGGAGCAGGGCTCGGCGGATCGGTTCGTGCTCGCGCGCCGGGCCGTTTCCGCGATCGGGTCGACGCTCGACGAGCGCAGGACCGCGGCGGAGTGCGCGAGGTTCCTCGTCGACGAGCTGTGCGAGGCCGCGGCCGTCGACCTGTTCGCCCAGGACGAGGCGCGCCCGGCACCGCACGGCATGCTGCATCCGATGGCGGCCGAGGGCCGCAAGGAACTCCTGGACAGCCTGCGCAGCGCGCCGCGCGAGGACGTCATGGTCCGCGCCCTGGACGCCGGCCACCCGATCACCACCTCCTTCACCACCAACGACCACGGCGTCCTGGCCGCCCTGTCCGTACCGCTCACCGCCTGGGGCAAGGCCTACGGCGCGCTCCTCGCGATCCGCGCCGGACGGAGCTTCGGCGACGACGAGGCCGCCGCCGTGCACTACGCGGCCCGGCTCACCGCCGCCCATCTGCACCACGCCGTCGAACACCACCGACTGCGCACCACCGCCCTCAACCTGCAACAAGTGCTGCTCACCGAGCCCAGCCGCCCCCACCCCAACATCGAGATGGCCACCCGCTACCTCCCCGCGGGCAGCGGCACCCTCGTCGGCGGCGACTGGTTCGAGGCCGTACGACTGCACTACGGCCGCACCCTCCTCGTCATCGGCGACGTCATGGGACACGGCTTGGACGCGGCCGTCGACATGAACGCCTACCGCTCGATGCTGCGCTACGTCGCCTCCACCGACCTGCCGCCCCACCGCATCCTGCGCCAGATGGACACCGCCATGTCCGAGGAGCACAACCGCCGCCCCGCGACCTGTCTGCTCGCCCTCCTCGACCCGGACCGCGGCACCGCCGCCTTCGCGAGCGCCGGCCATCTGCCGCCCGCCGTCTTCCACCGTGACGGCGCCGGTGAACTGATCCCCGTCCCCGTCGGCCCGCCCCTCGGCACGGGCTCGGCCGACTACGACATGACCACGCTCACCCTCACCCCCGACGACACCCTGGTCATGTTCACCGACGGCCTGGTCGAACGGCGCGGCGAGGACATCGACGTCTCCCTGTCCCGCCTGTCCCGGCTGCGCCTCCACCCCGGCCAGGGCGTCTCCCGCCTCCTCGACGACATCGTGCTGCGCCTCCACGTCCAGGAGGCCGAGGACGACGTCGCCGCGATCGCCGCGCGGCTGCGCCCCAGAGGTTCGGTTCCCGGATAACTTCGCAAACGGGAAACGAGTACGGCGGTCGATGACCCCGACCGGGTCGGATCATGCTCCGGCCAGCCGTCCCCCAAGGTTCGGCAACACCCCGGCAACGCCCGGGTGTTGCCGGTCACGGCTTGGCCAACCCCTTTCCGCTCGTTGGCCGCAAATTCACCGCACGTCCCTGATGCCCCATACCCGCACGGGCGGAGAGTGATCCGAGGTCTGGTCCACGGGATCCCTCGAAGCTCTTCAAGAAGGGGCAATCATGGCCGAGTTGACACGTCGCAGACTCCTGGGTTCCGCCGCCGGCGCACTGGGCGGTGCCGCGGCTCTCTCCCTCCTCCCGCCGAGCGTCCAGAAGGCCGTCGCCGCCGAGCCGCCGAAGAACGGCTCGCTGCGGGACATCGAACACGTCGTCATGCTGATGCAGGAGAACCGGTCGTTCGACCACTACTTCGGCACGCTGTCCGGCGTTCGCGGATTCGCCGATCCGCACGCTCGCAAACTCGACACCGGCCGCAGCGTTTTCTACCAGCCGGACGCGGTGAACCCGAAGGGCTACCTCCTCCCGTTCCACCTCGACACCCACACCTCCAGCGCCCAGGCCATCCCGTCCACCAGCCACGCCTGGTCGGTGCAGCACCAGGCCTGGAACAACGGCAAGATGGACCAGTGGCTGCCCGCCCACCGCGCGGCCGACGGCGTCAACGGCCCCTATGTGATGGGCTATTACACGCGCGAGGACATCCCGTTCCAGTTCGCGCTCGCCGAGACCTTCACCATCTGCGACAACTACTTCTGCTCGGTGTTCGGGCCCACCTGGCCCAACCGCCTGATGTGGATGACCGGTTCGATCGACCCCGGCGGTACCCAGGGCGGCCCGATCATCAGCAACGTCGCGCCCACGCCCTACCGCTGGACGACGTACGCCGAACGCCTCCAGAACGCCGGCGTGAGCTGGAAGGTGTACCAGGAGGAGGACGACTACGGCACCAACATGCTGGAGCAGTTCGCGTCCTTCAAGAACGCGCAGCCGGGCTCCGACCTGTACGAGCGGGGCGTACGGCCGCAGGCGCACGGCACGTTCGAGGACGACGCGCGCAACGACCGTCTCCCGACGGTGTCGTGGATCTGCCCCACGAGCTACCAGTCCGAGCACCCGGACTACCTCCCGGCGGCGGGCGCCGACTACGTGGCGTCGAAGATCGAGGCCATCGCGTCCAACCCGAAGGTGTGGCGGAAGACCGCGTTCATCCTCAACTACGACGAGAACGACGGCCTGTTCGACCACGTCGTGCCGCCGACACCGCCTGCGGGCACGAAGGACGAGTTCATCCAGGGCCTGCCCATCGGCGGTGGCTTCCGTGTCCCCGCCATCATCATCTCGCCCTGGACCGTGGGCGGTTGGGTCGCTTCGGAGGCCTTCGACCACACCTCGGCGCTTCAGTTCCTGGAGCGGTTCACCGGCGTCGAGGAACCGAACGTCTCCGACTGGCGCCGTGAGACCTTCGGCGACCTCACCACCGCGTTCCGCTTCCGCGACGCCCGCCCGCGCTCGCCCCAGCTGCCCGACGACACGGCGGAGCAACTGGAGAAGGCGAAGGAGGAAGTGGCAACGTTGCCGAAGCCGACGCTGCCGGGCGCGGACCAGACCTTCCCGCACCAGGAACGGGGCCGCCGCCCGCACGTCTGACCCGGACCACCGTCACGGGGCCCTGGCCGGGCGACACCGGCCGGGGCCGCCCGCGCGGCGAGGATGGTCTGCTCGCCGTAGCCGCGTAGCCGCGTAGCCGCGTAGCCGCGTAGCCGCGTAGCCGCGTAGCCGTAGCCGTAGCCGTAGTCGAACGGCGGCATGTGGGCCGGAGGGGTCTGGCCTGGACCGTTCCAGCGGGTGGCTTTGCCCGGTGTCGCCTGGCCGGGGCTGCCTGCGCGGCTGAGTCGGTCTGCTCGGCGCAGCCGCAGCCGAACACCAGCACGCGGACCGGTGGCGTCTGACCTGGACCGTTCCAACGCCCGGCCTCGCCCGGTGTCACCCGGCCAGCGCCGCCCGCGCGGCCGACAGCGCCTGCTCGGCATAACCGCGTCCGAAGAGCACCACATGCACCAGCAGCGGAAACAGCTGATGCAGCGCGACGCGGTCGGTCCAGCCAGGGGTGAGCGGCGCGGCCTCGTTGTAGCCGGTCAGCACGTCCGACAGGTATGGGCAGCCGAAGAGGCGCAGCATCGCCAGGTCGGTCTCCCGGTGTCCGCCGTGTGCGGCCGGGTCGATCAGCCGGACGTGTCCGTCGGCGCCCCACAGCACATTGCCGTTCCACAGATCGCCGTGGAGGCGGGCGGGCGGCTCGGCGGGACCGGCGAGTTCGGGCAGCCGTTCGCAGACCCGCTCCACCACCGCGGCCTCGGCGTGCTCCAGGGTGCCTGTGTCGACCGCGCTGCGAAGGTAGGGCAACACCCGTTGCCCGGCATACCAGTTGGGCCAGTCAGCGGCGGGAACGTTGCGCATCGGGGCGAGCCCGATGTACGCCTCCGTCGGCCCGCCGGGCGGCGGCGCGCCGAAGGCCGGTGCCCCGGAGGCGTGCAGGGCGGCCAGCTCCCGGCCGAACCGGACTGCCGCCCGCGCACTCGGCGTCCCGGTGCGGACGCGATCGGTGACCAGCCACCGCTCGTCCAGCCCACGCACGGTGGGCACCTGGACCGTACCGGCGTCCCCCAGCCAGCGCAGTCCCGCCGCCTCGGCCCGCACCGCGCCGGGGGCCGCATCGCCCTTGACGATCACCAACTGCCCACTGTCGAGCGTGACTTCGGTGACCGCCCCGGACAACGGACGCTCACCGGTCACCGCGCACCCGGTGAGCCGGGCCGCCGCCGCGCTCGGGGTCTCGCGCTCGATCACGGGGACAGCGTAGGACCGGTCCAGGAGCTCCCGACGCACAGGCCGGACTCGCGCAGGACCCGGTCGACCGTCTCCTCCAGCGGGCTCGTCGCCGGGACCACCGTCTCGACGCCGCCGGGGAGTACGTCCAACGGCCGGTACCACTCCCGGAGTTGGTGCTCGCTCACCTCGTCCGCGATGGGCTTCGTCGCGTGCCGGGCCAGGGTCTCCTCGAACGGCACGTCGAGGTAGTAGCAGTGCGTACGGCCCGGATGGTCGGCGAGTAGCCCGGCCAGCATCTCGCCGTAGTGGGAGACATAGAGCAGGCCCTCCAGCACGGTGTGGAAACCGTGCGCCAGCGCGTGCCGGACGGTCAGGTCGATCAGGCCGATGTTCGCGCCGCCGGGGACATCGCGCTCGCGCAGCACCTCACGGCGAAGGACGTCCTGCCGTACCAGTGCGATACCGCGCCCGTACCGCTCGCGCAGCGCGGTGGCCACCGTGCTCTTGCCGGAGGCGCTGTTGCCGCGCAGCACGATCAGCCGGGTGGGGGAGGAGGTCGGCGTGGTCACCGGGGCACCCTACTGGTCGTGTGCCGCCCAGTAACCGAGTGGGCACAATGCGTCCCCCGGGGCCCGCTCGCTCTGCTTATATCGTGAGAAAATGGTGTGACAGCGGTGATTGGTGGCAGGGCCATGACGGACGCGACGATCGACTACGCGGCGGTGTTCCAGGGGCTGCCCGGCATGGTGGCGCTGCTGACCCCCGACCTGGTGTACGCCGACGCCAACGAGGAGTACCTGCGGATGTCCGACCGCACCCGCGAGCAGGTCGTCGGCCGTTTCCTCTTCGACGTCTTCCCCGACAACCCGAACGACCCCGCCGCCACCGGCATGCGCAACCTGGAGACCTCACTGCGCCGCGTCGTCGCCACCGGCGAACGCGACGCCATGGCCCTCCAGCGCTACGACGTCGAGTCCGTGTCCTGCCCCGGGCAGTGGGAGGAGCGCTACTGGAGCCCGGTCAACGCACCGCTCCTCGACCTGGACGGCAAGGTCGTCCTGCTGGTCCACCGCGTCGAGGAGGTCACCGAGCTGATCCGGGCCCGCGGCCGTTCCGGGGGCGGTCGCACCCGGGTGCTGGAGGCCGAGCTGTACACCCGCGCCCGCGAACTGCAGGAACTCAACGAACGCCTGCGCGGCGCCCACGCCCGCGAACGCGAGGTCGCCCTCGCCCTCCAGGAGGCGATGCTGCCCACCCGCCGGCAGGGCGCGAGCCACCAGATCGCCGTACGCTACCGGCCCGCCGTCGGCTCCCTGAACGTGTGCGGGGACTGGTACGACGTCGTCGACCTGGTCGGCGGCAACCGCATCGGCGTGTCCGTCGGGGACGTCGTCGGCCACGGCCTGGCCGCCGCCGGCGTCATGGGCCAGCTGCGCAGCGCCCTCACCGCCACCTCCCTGGTCGCGGACGGCCCCGCCCAGGCCCTCGACGTCCTCGGCCGCTACGCCAACGTCGTCGACGGCGCCGAATCCGCCACCGTGGTCACGACCTTCGTCGACTTCGACGACCAGACCATCACCTACAGCAGCGCCGGACACCCACCGCCCGTCCTGGTCCGTCCCGACGGCAGCGTGGAATTCCTGGACCGGGCCACCGACCCGCCCCTCGATGCCCGCCCCGACCCGACGCCCAGACCGCAGGCCGCCACCGCGTTCTCACCCGGCACCACCCTGGCCCTCTACACCGACGGCCTGATCGAACGCCGCCACGAGGACATCGACCGAGGCCTGATCCGCCTCGCCGACTCCCTCGTCCGCCACCGCGACACCGACCCCGAAGCCCTCGCCGACGCCGTACTCCTCGAACTCCTGCCGCACGGCGGGGCCACCGACGACACGGCCCTGATCATCGTCCGACTGTGATCGGCGGCAGGGCAATCGCGGTCATACGACGATGCAGGTCAGCGCCGCCCACAGCAGCGGCGAGTGCTCGATACGGCCGTCCGCGCGCCAGCGGTCGAGCTGCTCGCGCTGCCACCGGCCGAGCCGGTGCACCGGGTCCTCGTGCTCGTGCGCCGCGTCGACCGCGACGATCGCCTCCGACAACGGGCGTACGGACTCCGGCAGTTGGGCCAGCCGGTGGAAGGCGAAGCTGGTCGGCAGCACCCAGCGGGTCGCGGTGACCAACTCGGCGCCGTTGTGCAGCATCGCCGTCGCCGGCCCGAACGACTCGGCGAACCGCAGATCGCCGCCGCTCTCACAGCCGATGAGCGCGACCCGGGCCGGCGCCGGCCAGATCCGCGCGCCCGGCTTGCCGTCCGCGCGCAGCGGCAGCGTACCCAGCAGCAGGTCCTTGGCCGACAGCGGCCGGTGCGTGCGCAGCGGCTCGGTCAGACCGACCGTCTCCGCGTTGCACGACAGATGCAGCGTGCCGTCCTCGCTCTGCCCGCCCTCGACCGGCGCCCCGCTGACGTGCCCGACGTACAGCAGCCTGCGGGCGCCCTTGCGGAGCGCGCCGCTCAGCCAGTCCCGGTCCAGGTCGGTACGGCGGAACGCCTCCGCCGGGGTGGCGACGGACGGTACGACGGCGCCCGCGTCGAGATGGCGCCGGACCAGCGACAGCAACTCGGGGTCGGAGCCGGGCGGCCCCAGCACCGAGCCGAGCGGGGAGTCGGCGCGGAAGCCGGGGACGCGGGGGTCGAGGACGAGGACGACGGGGTCCGTGTCCGCGCTCTTCGATGTCGCTGCGGCCGACGGATCTCGTGGGCGCAGTGACGCGGGTGCCGTGGTCACCACGTCCGCCAGGTCGATGAGCCGGACATCGTCGTCGTCCACGGCGAGCAGCTCCCAGGGGATCTGGGCGACCCGGGGCGAGGGCTGGATCCGTACCAGCGGACGGCCCGCGCGCTCCGACACCTGGCGTATCTGCGCCGTCAGCCCCTCCGGCCACAGGGCCTCGGCCAGCGTGCGCGCGAGCCGGTGCTCGCTGTCGTGGTCGGCCAGCGCGCCCGTGAACGCCCGCCGCATGCCCTCCGCCGCGTCGCCCGCGCCCGGCAGGGCATCGGCGAGTGCGCGGACCGCCCGGTCGACCTCGTCGCCGAGGCCGTGACCCGTGCCGAAGCCCCGGGCTCCGCCGGCCCAGGTCCAGGTCATGAACAGATCACCGGCGTCGGCCAGCCGGATCTGGACCACCGGGCGGCTCGTCATGTCGTCGGTGATCCAGAACGGCACCTCCTCCTCGTGCACGATCCGCCGCCGGTAACGGAACTCGGCCGCCGCGATGTACTCCTGGAGCGCGACACGTCCCGGGCCCGCCTGCGCCGACATCCGCACCTTCGGCGGCGGCGAGACCCGCAGCCCGGCGGAGGCGGCGGCCTCGGCGGCCACTCCGCCGAGTGTCATCGTGCCGTTCGCGTGCCCGTCATCGTCGCTCGCGTCGTGCCAGTACGTTTTCATGGCCGCGTTCGGGAAGACGGAAGCGCGCTCCTCGGCACGAGCAGCCGGGGCGGTGTCCGTGCTCGGATTCAGGGCCAACGTCGCGCCCGCACAACGGTGTTCGGCCAGTTCGAAGAGCAGTCCCTGGTCCTGCCGGCGCATCACCAGCCGGAACACCAGCTCTATGGCATCCTCGGCGAGCCGCAGCCACTCACTGCGCGCGTGGGAGGTGGCGAAGTCGTAGCGCGCCGCCTCCAGGGCCAGTGCGGCGGGCAGCGCGAAGGAGAGCGCGTTGTCGATGGACTCCCGCTCCCGGTCGCCGTGGTCGGTCCGGTTCAGGTTGTCCTCAAGGGTGCGCGCGAGCATGAGGTCGACCTGAGCGCACCGCTCGTACACCTCCCGTTCCTGGTACACGTCCCGCGCTTCCTGGGCCAGCCGCTTCATCTCGTCGATGTCGCCCCGGGCGTAGGCGTGTTGGGCCCCCAGCAGCATGCTGTCGGCGGCGGCGATCGAGGCACCGAGCCGCTCGAACCGTTCCAGGCTCGCCGCCAACAGGCCATCCGCGCCGGCGTCGTCGCCGCGCCGGCCGGCGAGGAAGGCGCGCGCCTGTTCGCAGACTGCGAGGTCGCCGAACCACCCCTGCCGCTCGAAGAACGCGGACGCCTCCGCGAACAGCCGCTCGGCCAGGTCGAGTTCGCCCCGGCGCATCGCGGCGTACGCCCGGTGCGCCAGCAGTGTCTGCTGCTCACCAGTGTCCCCCAGCAGCCGGAAGCGCCCCTCGGCGCGCACGAAATGGTCCTCGGCCGCGTCGAAGCGCCCGGTCGAGGAGCAGATCAGACCGAGGGCGACCAGCAGGCGTGGGATGGTCTCCACCGCCGTCTCCGGAGTGGTCGCGAGCAGCGCCGACGCCTGTTCCTCGGCGGCTCCCCACGCGCCCCTGTCCATCAGCAAGTGCACGCGGTTCAGACCGAGTTCGGCGGTGCGCAGCCCGTCGGGGTCGTCGAACTCGGGCAGTTTGAGCGCCGCCTCGTCGAGGCAGGCCAGCGCCTCGTCCAGGTGCCCGGTCCTGCGCAGCAGATCGGCCCTGGCGATCAGCGTCCGCAGCACCAGCTCCAGCCACAGCTGACGTCCGCGCGGTCCCATCGGCGCCGACGCGATGCCGTCGAGCAGGGCGTGGGACCGGTCCACGGCATCCCGCGCCGCCACCAGGTCCGTGGCGGCGAGCCGGACGCTCGCGATGTTCGCCAGCAGGTGCGCGCGCAGGAACCGTACGTCGGGGGAGTCCTCCAGGGACTCGGCCAGCGTGAGCAACTCCTCGTAGACGGCGACCGCGCCGGCGGCATCGGCGTTGAGGTGATGGCCCTCGGCCCGGGCCAGACCGCTGTCGAACGGTTCGCCGTAGAGCGGCGTCACCGCGCCGACGCCGTCTGCCGTGTCGTTGTCTTCCTGGTCCGGCATCCGTCAGTAGTCCTCATCGGTGGTGGCTGCGGCGATCTCGGCGAGGAACGGTCCAGAGGAACCGCCTGGCGGCAGCGCGTCGTTCACGACGGGCTGTGCCGCCGCCGCGAGGCGCCGCCGGACCAGCGCGCGGATCGCGTCGCGTTCGGCACTGGTGTCCGGACCCGGTCCGGGGTCGAAGCCGGGCAGCAGCACACCGAGTTCGACGCGCGGCCGGCTCTCGCCGGGCGGCAGGTCCAGGTCCGCGCGGCCGGTCCACATGTCGTCCCGCCTGGCGAGGGCGACTCGTGTGTGCGGGCCGTCGTTCACCCGGACCTCCGCCGCGAGGGGTGCACCGGTCGCGGGTGCCGCACTGTGCGCGACGACGTCGACCTCGATCTGTCGTCGCGCGCCGAGCGCGCGGGCGGTCCAGGACACCGCGGTCTCGGAGGCGTCGACGAGCCCGGGCGGGTAGCGGCGCCAGTCGTTGGTTCCTGGGCCCCGGGCGATCAACCGGCCCCCGGCGACGTGCTGTTCACCCGCCGCGAGGGCGTAGTCGCCGGACCGGGCGAACAGGGAGCCGGGGTCCGGCGGAGCGGTGGCCGCCGGGTTGGACCGGTCCAGGAGTGAGCGCAGTCGGCGCAGTTCAGGGCCGTCCAGACCGGCGCCGTCCGCTGCGTCGTCGATCAGCCGCAGCACGCGTTCCAACTGATGTGCTGTACCCGTCGATGCGGTGCGCCACCACCGGATCAGCTGGTCGAGGGCGGCTAGATGGTCCTCGATCAACTCGGCCGCGCAGTCGTCGGGTTGGTCACCGAGGTCGCCAAGGTCACCGAAGGCGCCACCACTTCCGTCGAACAGCTGCTGGCACTGATGGGTCAGTGCCGCCAACTCCAGTCCGAGTACGTCGGGTTGGAGCTCCGGTATGCCGTCCAGGTGCGAGGCGGGCCACCAGCGGGCCGCCCAGTGTGCGAATGCGAGCCGGGCGGCGTCGGCCGCGAGCGTGGTCGGGTCCACCGGTACGCGTGCTCCGGACGGCTGCTCGCCCGTCGCGCAAGCGTGCACGGCGGACGCGACGCGCTCGCCGTAGACCGCCCACAGCCACTGCTGCGCCCGCGCCACGTCGTGGATCTCGGCCGTCGGCGGTCCCGGGTCCCCGAGGACGGGCCAGGTCAGCACCGCTCCGGCGACGTCGAGCACCGCCAGGGTGAAGTCGGGACCGGCACCGCCGGCGGCGACCCGGATGACGCCGTCGTCGTCGCGCGTGACGCGGACATCCACGGGAGGCCGCGCCATCACGTACTCCTCGACTCGGCGGCTTCGGCCACGGCCACGGTGGGTGGAGGTGCCGTAGGCGTCGAGAGCGCGCGCAGCGCCGACCGGACCCTGGCCCGGTGGTCCATCATCACCGAGCGGGCGACCCCGTCGAGCACCGCCCAGGCCGCCGCCGCGTCCACCAGCGGCGCGTCGCGGACGTCCCGTCCGTGCAGTCGCACCCACAAGCGCCGCATGTAGGCGGCCCACGGCGCACGAAGGTCCTGGGCGAGGGCGTCCAGCACGCCGCCGTCCGGATCGGGGCGGGGCGAGACGGTCATCCGGCGGGCGCGCAGGACCGAGGCCTCCCGTCGCCAACGGTTGTTGACCGCCCGGTGCGCCGAGGTCCGGCCCGGCGCGGATTCCCCGGTGCCCAGCGGGTCCAGGCCGACCGCGAGCCGCCCGCCGAGTGCGACGGCGACGCGCAGGCTCTCGTCGTACAGACCGAGCGGAGCGCAGCTACGGCCGACCTCGCGCCGGACGAGTTCCAGGACCGTCGGCAGTTCCTCGCGCCGGGACGAGGACTGGAGCACGACGAAGAGCCGCTCGAAGAGCGTGCGGTCCAGCGGTGCGGGAAGGGTGGCGGTCGAGGCGCCTCGGCCGACCTGCGGACGCGGCGGCAACTGCCGTTCCGTCAGCCCCAGATGGACCGGTACGTCCAAGCGGCCCCAGACCCCGCTGGTGCCCGCCCACATGGCGCGGCCGAGCAACTCACCGTCTGTCGCCTCGACCATGCCCCCGTACTCCGGTGAGTCCCGGGGCCCGTCCGCCCCGCCGCAGGCTTCGAGCACCTCGGCCGCCCGCGCGACCACTGCGGTTGCACCAGAGGCCGTAGCAGGTTGGCGGCTTTCCCACGCCAGATCCAACTCCTTCTCGATACGGGCGTGTTGGGTGTCGTCGGCCAGATGACGCTTGAGCGCGTCCACCGTACGGCCGCCGTCCGCCTCGGCCACATCCTCGACGACTGCCCTGGCCAACGCACCCGCACCGCCGTCCGCACCTGCGGCGGGTGCTCCGTGCTCGGCGGCGAGTTCGAAGCACCGCTGGAAATACAGGTCCTGCGGATTGCCCGCCACCACGCCCAGCGCCCGGCGGGTCCGCTTGAGGAGGGTGAACCACTGCGCCGTCGCGAGCAGCCGCCCACCGGACTCCCGTATCAGCGCGTCGAGTTGGGCGGCCGGTTCCGGCCCGAGGAAGTCGGCGGCGAGTTCGGGGTGCAGAGCGGGCCGGACGACCAACGGCAGCAGGATCAGCTTGACGGTCCGGGTCAGGGGGGCGCCGCCGGGGCCGCTCAGCGCTTCGAGACCCGGTCCAAGAGCGCGCCAGGAGCCGTCGATGACCATGGCGCGCGGACGGCGCGCATCGGTCGACTGGCTCGGAAGCGGCATGTCAGGAGGGTACGTCGTCCCGGATCGGGCGGTCGAACCTGGGATCGGTAGGCGAACGGGAGCACCTAGCGTCCACAGGGACAGCGGGAACCACGGGACCCCACCCGATCAGAAGGAGGAACCGTCATGGGACTCTTCGGACGTCGCAAGAGCCGCGCCGAGCGGGCCGCGGAGATCGCGGCGCAGGTGGCCGGAGGCAAGGGCTTCTACGGCCGTGCCACGCGCGCCTTCCTCGGCAAGGAGGACTACGCCCGGGTCCAGGACTCGATGGGGGCCTACAACTCCGGCCTCGGTGTACAGCAGTTGCTCGCGGCGGGAGCGCCGACCACGTCCGCCGTCGTGCTCTCGATCGGCGACACCGGCCAACTCATCAACCACGATCCGGTCGTCGACCTGGTCCTCCAGCCGTCCGGCGGCACCGAGCGGATCACCCTGCGCGCCATCGTCTCCAAGCTGCGGATCCCCCGCACCGGCGACGAGGTGCTGCTGGTCGCCGACCCCGCTCGACCGGGCGCCTTCCTCTACGCCGGGGACGGTACGACTCCGTGACGCCGACCCTGCCGTACGACGCGCCGGTGACCGAGTCCGCGCTGCTCTCCTTCGACGGCCGGGTGCTGGAGGTGTTCGGCTACGCCGACGCGGCCCGGTACCACGTCTGGGAGGAGCCCCGGCTCGAGTTCCGCACCGGCCGGCTCGGCCGGCTGACGATCATCACCAAGTCGGGCCGGAAGCACTCCGTCCTCTACGACGAGGCCTTCCTCTCCGGCCTGCGCGTCCTGGCGGACCTGTTGGAGCGGAGTCGGTCCCGGGCGACGGAGAGCTGACATGGCCGACGACGGGGGCGCCGCCGATCCGGTGCGGATGTCCCTGGTCGACCGGGTGGGCCGGTGGGACGCCGCGACCCTGTACTTCAGCGCCGCGACACTGTGTCTGTGCGGCCCGGTCGTGCTGGGCTTCGCGGTCTTCAGCGGCGTCGAACTCCTGCTCATGGGCGTCGTGTTCACGGTGATCTTCCTTCCCGTGGGCCTCGGGCTCTGGTTCCACACGAACCTCGAAAGAGAGCACAACCGGCGGCTCGACGCCATAGGGGTCCCGGCGACCGCGGAGATCCTCGACCTGACCGACTTCGAGTGGAACGGCGAGGAGTCCGGCGTCCTGGTCGAGCTGCGGATCAGTGGGCCGGGGCTGCGGACGTTCGAGACGACCTGGAAACGCACGCACCACCCCGCCCTGCGCGTGGGCCTCCGGTGCAAGGCGGCGGTCGACCCGGCCGGCGGACGGTTCCGGGTCGAGTTGTGAGCGTCTTCGGCGAAGCCGGTCCGCGGATTTTCAGTGAAACGAGTCCACAGAGAACAGGAACGGAGTACAGGCCATGCGTAGCCGCGCCGGAGTGTTCATCGGCAATCTGCTGTTCGCCGCGCTCTGCTGTTGTACGGGCCCGATCTTCCTGGCCATCGGTTACTCCGCCTGGGACGAGGACCCCGGCTGGGGCTGGCCGGCCGCCGTGGCGGCGGCCGGGGCGGCCATCACGCTCACGATTCCCGTCTCCGCGATCAGCTCGACGCGGAAGGAGTTTCCAGGGATCACGCGAAGGGACCGAATGAAGGCCGGGGGCTTCCCGTACCGGGACGACACCTTCGTGCTGTTCGCGCCCCGGTCCCAACAGGGCTCGCCGCAGGCGAGGTTGATGCGGGCGGACGTACTGGGGGCATCCTTGGACCGGTACAACCCGGACGGCGAGTCGACGTTCACCACCCACGTGGGCAACTACACCCCCGACGAGTTCACACCGCTGATCGGACTGAGACTGCGGGTGTACGACACCGAAGACACCGGCGGAACCGGCGGAACTGGAGACTTCGAGGTCACTGGCGAGTGGCGGGTGCCGTCCATGTGCCTCTCGGCGATCACCGCGGGCCGTCTGGTCGTCCTCGTCGAACCGGCCGCTCCGGGGGCACGGCGAGCGGTCACGCCCGACTGGCCGCGCAGCGCCCTGCTCTCGGGTACGAGAACCGCCCGGCTGATCGATCTCGAAGGCCGTGCAACCGAGTTGACCAGGCGCCCGGGCCGCCAACTCCAGCAGATGCGGATCTCACGGGAGGCCGGAGGCGTCGTCATGACCGGCGACACGATCGACCTACGGACGCTCGACCCGTACACGGCTGCGCGCTACGCCGCTCTTGCCGACCGGTACCGTGACCGCCCCGAGGACCAGGCGCCGGTGAGCGAACCGGGCGAGGAAGCGCGCTGGCTGGCCGACCAACTCCCGGGTGAAAAAGGCGAGTTCGGAACGGTCGGCCGCCGTTGGTCGCGGCGCGGTGGGGTGTTGGTGCGCGCCCGCTTCCTGGAAATGCGCGGTACGACCACCTTCCAGGACCACGGCCCGGTCCTCGACACGGTCCTGCGCATTCAACCGGCGGACGGCACAGCCCCGTTCGACGCCGCCCGGCGGCTGACGGTCCCGATGGACTATCTGACGGTCCTCCACCGGACCAAGGAGGTCGTCCTTCTCGTCAGCCCGAACGGCCGCTCGTACGTGGTCGACTGGGCCCGCACCAGCCTTCTCGCGGGTGTCACCACGGCCAGGGTCATCGCCCCGGACGGCCGGGAACTCCCCGTGGCAGGACGCCCCGAACTCATCTGGGCGCTGATGAACCTGCTGGCGTCCCAAGGCCTTTCGGTCACGAAGCCCGTCCTGGACCTCCGCAAGAGCCGCTTTCGTACGGTGGAGGGCATGGTGAGACGGGTGGTCCAAGAACACGCAGACCCCCGCACCTGTGCATGATGTGCGCTGTGGATGGTGCGAACGACGACAGCGGACAACGACCGACCAGGACGGGCCGGCCGCCCGCGACCTCGCGGGCCGTCCTCGAACGGGTGGGCTTCGAACTGTTCGCGCGGCGCGGCTTCGACCGTACGACCGTCGAGGACATCGCCGCCGCCGCAGGCATCGGCCGCCGCACCTTCTTCCGCTACTTCGCCTCCAAGAACGACCTGGTGTGGGGCGACTTCGCGGCCGAACTGGTCAAGCTCGACGCCCTGTTGGCGGCCACTGACCCGGCCGCCCCGCTGATGGACGCGCTGCGCGGCGCGGTCGTGGAGTTCAACCGCTTCGACCCGGCGGTCGTGCCCTGGCACCGGCAGCGCATGGCGCTCATCCTGCGGGTGCCGACGCTCCAGGCCGACTCGACCGTGCGGTACGCGTCGTGGCGGACACTCGTCACGGAGTTCGCCGCCCGACGCACCGGCCGCGCACCCTCGGACCTGCTGCCCCGGCTGATCGGCCACACCGTCCTCGCCGCCTGCATCGCCGCCTACGAACACTGGCTCACCGACGAACAGGCAAGCCTGGCCAACCTGTTGGACCAGGGCCTGCGGCAACTCGCGGCCGGCTTCGAGGGTACGGCTCCGGTCCTGGCCTGACCCGTCTCACGGCAGGTCGCGCCGCATGGCGTCGGCGACGAGTTCGCCGATGAGGACGGCGGTGGCCGCCGGACCGCGCAGGGGTGGAGTCGGCAAAATCGATGTGTCCGCGACGCGCAGGCCCACGACACCGTGCACCCGGCCGTAGTGGTCTACGGCCGCCCCGGGATCGCCGGTCGGGCCCATGGGAACCGTGCCGCAGGTGTGCTGCGAGGTACCGAGCCGCGCCTCGATCCACCGGTCGAGCAGCTCGTCGTCCGCCAGCACCTCCGGCCCCGGCTCCATGAGCCCGCGCGACACCTCCGCGAACGCCTCGGTGGTGACCAACGCGGCCGTGACACGGGTCACTTCACGCAGCCGCCGCCGGTCCTCGCCGGTCTCCAGATAGCCGTAGTCGATATGTGGGGGAGTGGCCGCGTCGGCGGACAGCGTGCGCAGTCGGCCGGCGAGCCGGGGCGTCTGGACGGACGCCAGGAACGCGAGGGGCGCGCCGGGGACGGTCACGGAACCACCGGTCAGGCCCGCCATCGGCACGAGGGACTGGAGGATTTCCAGGTCACCGCCCGGATGGTCGCCGTCCGACGCGGACAGGTGGAGGCACCCGCCCAGCCAGGAGCCGACGGGCGCGGGCAGTGGCGTCCTGGGCAGCCACTCCAGCACCAGTTGCGGATGGTCGCCGAACCGGGCTCCTACAGCAGGCGAGTTGACGGTCACAGGAATCCCGAGGCGCGCCAACTCTTCCTCCGGACCGACGCCCGATAGATGCAGAAGCCGCGCGGAGCCGAAAGCCCCCGCGCACAGCACGACTTCACCGCACTCCACCGTCGTACGACGCCCGTCGCACTCGACTACGACACCAGTCGCCCGGCCCCGTTCAACGACCACTTGGATCACCGAACTGCCGCCCACTACCGTCAGGTTGGGGCGTTCGAGGGCGCCCGGCAGATAACTGGCACCGGTGTTGACCCGTATCCCGTCCACGGCGTTGGACGGCACCGGCCCGAACCCGGGTATGTCCTGAGCGTTCTTGTCGGGCTCCTCGGGATAGCCCAACTCCCGTGCGGCGGAACGGAATGCGAGGGTAGCGGGGTGGCCCAGGTCCGTACGCCGGATCCGTACCGGACCCTCGGCGCCGTGCGACTCGTCCGCGCCGTGGTCGAGATCGGTCTCCAGGGAGCGCAGCAGCGGCAGCACCCGCTCGTACGACCAGGCAGCGCCTCCCGCCGCCGACCATCGCTCGAAGTCCTCGCGCCGGGCCCGCACGAAGTACCCGCCGTTGACGGTGGTCGACCCGCCGAGAACACGCCCCCGTACGACTGTGTAGGGCCGCCGCGGTGTGAGGTGGACGGCGTACGGCTGGACGGCGGGATGTCCGGGCTGCGCGCCCGGGACGAGTCGCGCGTCGAGCAACTCATGTGCGAAGCCTGGGCGTTGGCGCGGCACGGGACCTGCCTCCAGCACCAGCACACTGCGGTCGGAGTCCTCGCTGAGCCGTGCGGCGAGTGGAGCTCCGCTGCCGCCCGCCCCTACGACGACGACGTCCGGGCGGCTCAACCGGGCCTCGGTGCCGGTGTAGACCGACCGGTCGAAAGAATCATGGTGGCTTCCTCTTCACTTTCGGCACCGGGTGCCATTACTGTCGACCGCGCAGCCGCCCGTATGCCGAGCCGTATGCCCCGCCGGATGCCCAGGGAGATTCGCATGAACGAGCTCCACGCCGTACCGACCGTCCCGGCCAGCGAGAGCAGGGCCGAAGAACCCGTCACGGAACAGCAGTTGATCGAGGCCGACGACCTCATCGAGGAGATCTCCATCGACGGCATGTGCGGTGTCTACTAAGCCGCCCGCATGACCGCGCCGACCCTCGACCGCGCCCTCGGCCTGCATCCCCAAGTGTCGGTACGCCCGGAACCGTTCGGTGCGCTGCTCTACCACTTCGGGACCCGCAGGCTGACGTTCCTCAAGGACCGCAGACTCCTGGCCGTCGTCGAGTCCCTCGCCGACGCCCCCACGGCCCGCGCCGCCTGCCTCGCGGCCGGTGTGCCGGAGGCCGAACTGCCGCGCTACGACAGGGCGTTGGCAGCCCTCGCCGAGTCCTCGATGCTCGTCGAAAGGACCCCATGACCGTCACCGCCGCCGGACCACGGCTGGTCGACCTCTTCGAATCCGGACTCGACGCACCGATCTGCCTCACCTGGGAACTGACCTACACCTGCAACCTGGCCTGCACGCACTGCCTCTCCAGCTCCGGCCGCCGAGATCCGCGCGAGCTGTCCACCGCCGAAGCCAAGGCGGTCATCGACGAGTTGGAGGCCATGCAGGTCTTCTACGTCAACATCGGCGGCGGAGAGCCCACCGTCCGCGCCGACTTCTGGGAACTCCTCGACTACGCCACCGCCCACCACGTCGGCGTGAAGTTCTCCACCAACGGCGTCCGCATCACCCCCGAAGCCGCCCGCAGGCTCGCCGCCAACGACTACGTCGACGTACAGATCTCCCTCGACGGCGCGACCGCGGACGTCAACGACGCGGTACGCGGCCCGGGTTCGTACGCCACGGCGATCAAGGCCATGGAGCACCTCTCCGCCGCCGGCATGCGCAACTTCAAGCTCTCCGTCGTCTGCACCCGCCACAACATCCCCCAACTCGACGAGTTCAAGGCCCTCGCCGACCACTACGGCGCCCAACTCCGCCTGACCCGCTTGCGCCCTTCCGGCCGCGGAGCCGACGTCTGGGACGACCTGCACCCGACCGCCGCCCAGCAACGCGAGCTGTACGACTGGCTGTTGGCGCACGGAGAGAAGGTCCTCACGGGCGACTCCTTCTTCCATCTCTCCGCCTACGGCGAGCCGCTGCCCGGCCTCAACCTGTGCGGCGCCGGACGCGTGGTCTGCCTGATCGACCCGGTGGGCGACGTCTACGCCTGCCCGTTCGCCATCCACGACGAGTTCCTCGCGGGCAACGTCCGAGCGCCCGGAGGCTTCACCGAGGTGTGGCGCGGCTCCGAACTCTTCGCGCGGCTGCGCACCCCGCAGCACGGCGGGGCCTGCGCGTCCTGCGCGTTCTACGACACCTGCAAGGGCGGCTGCATGGCAGCCAAGTTCTTCACCGGCCTGCCCCTGGACGGCCCCGACCCCGAGTGCGTGCAGGGCTACGGCGAACAGCAACTCGCCCAGCGCGCCAAGGACGGTGCGGACCTCCCCAAGCCGTCCGGCGACCACTCCCGACGGCGGCCCGTCGACCTGATCCTCACTCGACGCCGGAATTTGGAACGGTCCCCGGTCAGCGACTGCGCCGAGGACCCCTTGGCCGGCCTGCGCCTCACCTAGGACCTCAAGAGAAGAGAACACGTCATGGGCAGGAACCCCTGGTTCGAGACGGTCGCCGAGGCGCAGCGCCGGGCGAAGAAGCGGCTGCCGAGCACGGTCTACGGCGCGCTCGTCGCGGGCTCGGAGCGCGGCCGCACGATCGACGACAACACGGCGGCCTTCGCCGAACTGGGCTTTGCGCCCAGGGTGGTTGGCCACCGTGCGGAGCGAGATCTGTCCACGACCGTGCTCGGGGTGCCCAGCTCCTTCCCGGTGCTGATTTCGCCGACCGGGGTGCAGGCGGTGGACCCCGAGGGTGAGGTCGCCGTGGCCCGGGCGGCGGCGAGCCGGGGTGTCGTCATGGGGCTGAGTTCCTTTGCCAGCAAGGCGGTTGAGGAGGTCGCCGCCGCGCAGCCGGACCTCTTCTACCAGCTGTACTGGAGCGGCTCCCGCGCGACGATGGTGCAGCGCATGGACCGGGCCAGGGCAGCCGGTGCCAAGGCGCTCATCGTCACCCTCGACTGGTCCTTCTCCCACGGCCGGGACTGGGGGAGCCCGTCCATCCCGGACAAGCTCGACCTGAAGACCATGCTGAAGTTCGCCCCCGATGTGCTTCCGCACCCGGGCTGGTTGCTCAGGTTCGCCAAGTCCCGCCGCCTGCCCGATCTTTCGGTCCCCAATTTGCGGCCCCCGGGCGGCGAGGCCCCGACCTTCTTCGGCGCCTACGGAGAGTGGATGCAGACCACACCCCCGACCTGGGAGGACGTGGCATGGCTGCGCACGGAGTGGGGCGGGCCCTTCCTGCTCAAGGGAGTTACCCGCGTCGACGACGCCAAGCGAGCCGTCGACGCCGGAGTCTCCGCGCTCTCCGTCTCCAACCACGGCGGCAACAACCTCGACACCACCCCCGCCACGATCCGGGTCCTCCCCGCCATCGCGGACGCGGTCGGCGACCAGATCGAAGTCCTGCTGGACGGCGGTGTCCGCAGGGGCGGCGATGTCGCCAAGGCCCTGGCCCTCGGCGCCCGCGCCGTCCTGATCGGCCGCGCCTATCTGTGGGGCCTGGCGGCCAACGGACAGGCCGGAGTGGAGAACGTCCTCGACATCCTGCGCGGCGGACTCGACTCGGCGGTACTGGGCCTCGGACACTCCTCCGTCCACGAGTTGACCCCCGACGACCTGGTGATACCTCCAGGCTTCCGCCTGGAACTGGGCGCCCTCTCCGGCCATGACACTTCGGCCGCCCGGGCGACACGGTGACCGAACTGGCCCGCGCCGCCTGGCCGGACGTGCCGTCCGACGCGCTCGTCCTGCTGCCGATCGGCTCTACCGAACAACACGGCCCGCATCTACCGCTCGACACCGACAGCGTCATCGCCCACGCTGTCGCCCGGCGAGCCGCAACTGCCCTCCCCGGCAAGCTGGTTGCGCCGACCCTGCCCTACGGCGCGAGCGGCGAGCACGCGGACTTCCCCGGCACCGTCTCGATCGGCCACGAAGCACTGCGCGCGGTACTCGTGGAGTTGGTGCGCTCACTGTCCCTGTGGGCCGCACGGACCGTCCTGGTCAACGGCCACGGCGGCAACACCGCCACCCTCGAAGCCGTAGTACGCCTGCTGCGCGCCGAGGGTCACGACGTGGCTTGGACCGGTTGCTCGGTACCCGGAAGCGACGCGCACGCCGGCCGTACGGAGACCTCGGTGATGCTCCATCTCGCCCCCGGGCGCGTGCAGTTGGAGGCCGCGGTCACCGGCGACACCCGGCCGCTGTCCGTCCTCCTCCCGGAGCTGATGGCTCATGGCGTCCGCGCCGTCTCCCCGTCCGGCGTCCTCGGCGACCCGACCGGCGCCTCGGCGGGGGAGGGCCGTACGACGATGGACGCGATGGTGTCGACGGCGGTACGCCGGATCACCGCCTGGAGTGTGGACGACCGGGGCCGCTTGACCGAGCCCGCTCATCAGGCCGTACGGCCATGACCCTGCCCGTCGGCTTTCTGGTCGAACTGGACCGGCACACCCGGATCGTGGACGGTGGCCGGGCCCTCGTCGGCGGCTTCCCGACCCGGCTGATCCGGTTGACCGCACGGGCCCAACGGCTTCTCTCCGGGCGGACGTTGTACGTGCGGGACGCGGCGGGAGCGCTGCTCGCGGACCGGCTGCTCGACCTGGGCATGGCCAACCCGGTCGTCGGTGCCCTGCCCCCGCCCGCCGACCCCCGGTACACCGTGGTCGTGCCGGTGCGTGACCGACCGCGTCAACTCGCCAGGCTGCTCAGCAGTGTTGGTGGCGGCCATCCCGTGATCGTGGTCGACGACGCGTCACGGAACCCGAGGGCCGTCGCGGCCGTAGCCGCCGAACACGGCGCCAAGCTGATCCCCTTGACCACGAACGTCGGCCCGGCCGGCGCCCGCAACGCCGGACTACGGCTCGTCACCACCCCGTTCGTGGTGTTCGTCGACTCCGACATCGTGCTGGCCCCCGACACCGTGCCCACCCTGCTCCGGCACTTCGCCGACCCCGCCGTCGCCATGGCCGTACCCCGCATCACCGGATTGCCCTCGGCCGCCCCCACCTGGATCGAACGCTACGAGAACGCCCGCTCCTCGCTCGACCTGGGTGCCCACCCGGCCGGCGTACGACCCGGCAGCCCGGTCTCCTGGGCCTCGACTGCCTGTGTCGTGGCGCGAACCGATGCCCTCGTGGAGGGGTTCGACGAGGAGATGAGGGTCGGCGAGGACGTCGACCTGTGCTGGCGGCTGATCGAGCGGGGCCGACGGGTGCGCTACGAACCGGCCGCCGAGGCGGCTCACGAACACCGGACTCGCACCGCCGACTGGCTGCTGCGCAAGGCCGTCTACGGCACCGGGGCTCACCCCCTGGCCGAGCGCCACCCACGGTTCATCGCCCCCGCCGTGTACGCCCCGTGGAGCGCGGCACTCGTGACCGCATTGCTCGCCCAGCGGCGCTGGTCGGCGCCGGTCGCCGGGGCGGTCCTCGCCGGCGTCACCTACCGGATCGGCCGCAGACTCGGCGACACCCGGGACCGCCACCGGCTCGCCGCGCGACTCACGGCCAATGGCGCGCTGGCCGCCCTCGCCCAGACCTCGGCGCTCCTGAACCGGCACTGGTGGCCGCTCACGGTCGTCGGCTGTGTCGTCTCCCGCAGGGTGCGCCGGGCGACTGCGGTGGCCGCGCTGGCCGACATCGCCCTGGAGTACCGACGGGACCGGTCCAATCTGGACCCGGTCCGCTACGGCGTCGCCCGCCGCCTCGACGACCTCGCCTACGGGGCCGGTGTCTGGCTGTCCGCTCTCAAGGGACGTTCCACCACCGCGCTGCGGCCTCGCATCACTCGCTGATCCACAGTCCCGGTCAGCGGAAACCGGCCAGCGGGCGCTCGGTACCGGAAATGACACTGGGATCATCCCGCCGCGTGTGTGCGGCACTTGCGAGGAATCAGCCAGCAGGAGGTGTGCGGCGTGACGCACGAAGTGGTCAACCGTGTCGAGGAACTCGGGCCCGAACTGGCCGCACTCGCCGAACAGAACGAGAAACTGGGCAAGTTGAGCGACCGCACCGTCGAACTCCTTTGCTCCGCAGGGGTGATACGGCTCCTGCAACCCAAGGAGTTCGGCGGCTACAGTGCCCACCCCCGCGACTTCGCCGAAGCGGTGATGGCGGTCGCGCGGTACGACGGGGCGGCGGGCTGGGTGTCCGGTGTCGTCGGCGTACACCCTTGGGAACTGGCCCAGTTGGACCCCCGGCTCGCCCACGAGGTGTGGGACGACGACCCGGACACGTGGATCGCCTCGCCGTACATGCCCAACGGCATCGCGGAACCCGTCGACGGCGGCTATGTGCTCAGCGGCCGCTGGCCCTTCTCCTCAGGGAGCGACCACTGCAGCTGGGACTTCCTCGGCGCGCTCGTCGGCGACGGCAAGGGGAAGCCGGCGGGGCCGATCTCCGTGCTCCATGTCGTCCTGCCGCGCTCGGACTACGAGATCATCGACGGCACCTGGGACGTCATCGGCCTGGCGGGCACCGGCAGCAAGGACGTCGTCGTCGACAAGGCGTTCATCCCCACGTACCGCACCATCCGGCAGGAAGTGGTCCAGGAGGGCAGTGCCGCCGAGGCGGTCGGACTCACCGACACCCTCTACAAGCTGCCCTTCAGCTCCATGTTCCCCCTCGGGATCACCGCCGCCGTCGTCGGCATCTGCGAGGGCGCCCTCGCGCTGCATCTGGCCCAGCAGAAGGACCGGGTCGCCGTGACCGGGGTACAGGTACGCGACGATCCCTACGTGCTGTACGCCGCAGGAGAGGCCGCGGCGGAGATCGCCGCCTCCCGGGTCCAGTTGATCGACGGCATCAGCCGGTTGTACGACCAGGTCGAGGCAGGGAAGCCCATCAGCGTCGAGGACCGGTCCAATGTCCGCCGCAACCAGGTGCGTTGCGCGTGGCGGGCCGTCGCCGCCCTGGACGAGATCTTCGTACGGTCCGGCGGAAACGCGATCCGGCGCGGCAACCCGCTCCAGCGGTTCTGGCGGGACGCGCACGTCGGGCTCCAGCACATGATCCACGTCCCGGGGGCGGCCTATCACGCAAATGCCCTCGCCCAGATGGGACTTGAGCTGCCCGAGCCGATGCGCGTCCTGATCTGACGGGACGTCAAGAGAGTGGGCGAGCAAGGAGGGGCCGTGGCTGACGCGGTCGAGGCGCGCTATTTCCGTGAGGTGCTGGGGCACTTCCCCACCAGCGTGGTCGCGATCACCACGACGGACAGCGACCGGCAACCCCAGGGAATGATCGTCGGAACCTTCATGTCCGTGTCCCTGGAACCGCCCCTGGTGTCCTTCCTGGTGGACGGTTCCTCCAACACCCTGCGGACGATCCGGACGGCCGGGCGGTTCTGCGCCAACGCCCTCGCGGGCAACCAGGAACGCCTGTCCCGGCGGATGGCCGGCGGCCCGAACCGTTTCGAGGGGACCGAGTGGGAGGAATCCCCGCTCGGCAATCCCGTCCTCGCCGGAATCGTCGCATGGGTCGACTGCACGGTCGAGAAGATCGTCGAACTCGGCGACCACCAACTCGTCGTCGGACGGGTCCGCACGCTCCGCGTCGAGTCGATGAAGACCCCACTGCTCTTCTTCCGCGGTGGATACGGCGACTATCTGTCCAGCGCGGGACTTCTGCTGGACAGGCTCGTCGGCTGGTGAGAGAGCGAAGAGCACAAAGAGCCGCGAGATCAAAGGAGATCCGTTGATGCGCCAGGACCTGCATTTCAGATTGGAACGCATCTCCGCATGGTGCGGATTTGTACTGCTGCTGGGATTCGCCGTGGCTTTCTCCGTCGGCCATCTCATCACGCCGATGGACCCGACGAAGAATGCGCAGGGCGTCGTCGAATTCCTCACCGACCATCAGACGGGCATCCTCGCCTGCGCCGCGATCATGGTCCTTGTCGTGCCGTTCGAGTACCCGTTCGTCGTCCTGACCAGCATGCAGATGCGCCGTATCGAAGGCGGCTGGGGCCTGCTGTCCATGGTCCAGCTCACCACCGGCGTCGTCGCGCCGATCGGCTTCTTCTTCCCGATCGCGATACTCGCCGCCGCTGCCTACCGACCGGAAAGCCACTCGCCCGACGTGCTCTACGCGATGTCGGACATCTACTGGCTCATGCTGGTCGGCAACGCCTGCATATTCGTCCTCCAGGTCTGGTCGATCGGCTACGCGGCACTCGTCGATGACCGCGCCAAACCGGTTTTCCCGCGTTGGTTCGGCTATCTCAACCTGGTGCTCGGCGTGCTGCTCATTCCGGGCGCCTTCGTCTTCCTCACCAAGACCGGCCCGTTCGCCTGGAACGGAATCCTCGCGAACATGCTGCCCACGCTGGTGTATTTCATCTGGAAGATCGCCACACCGATCGTGCTGCTGCGCGCCGTGAAATCCGAGGAGGAGGAAGCGAAGGCGAAGGCAGCGGAACCCGCCGCGCTCGCGAGCACATAGCCGGCCGTCAGCCGAGCCCCCGGGAGCCGACGATGAGGAACGTGGGATGGTCGGCGGGGTCGGGGAGCTGCCGGAACGTCTCGGCCACGGTGGGGAAGCGGCCGAACCGTTCCAGATAGACCTGGATCAGCGGCGTGCGCTCCGTCACCGGGACCTCGACCGCCTCGAACTCCTCGCCACGGCCCTTGCGTTGGAGCCGTCCGCTCTTCGCGGCCCGCAGATTGCGCGACCACTCGGTGTTGCCGCGGGGTGCTATCAGATAGCGCTCCCCGTCGTGGTCGAGGACGGCCACCGGCACACTCCGCCAGCGGCCCGAGACACGGCCCCGGACACTCAGCGTGCTCAGCACCGACCGGGCGAAGAGCTTGGCCATCCGGTTGCCGATGACCCGGGCTCCCCAGGGCGGGGGCAGGTACGGGGTACTCATCGGGACCTCCTCGGAGACGGCAGTGAAGTACTATCTAGGGTGACCCAAAATATAGGGTCACCCTAGAGTATTTTCCGGACGGAGGCGACGATGGGACTGCGCGAGCTGAAGAAGGAGCAGACGCGGACACTGATCGCTGACATCGCCTGGCGGCTCTTCACCGACCGGGGGTTCGACGCCGTGCGGGTCGCCGAGATCGCCCGTGAGGCACGCGTCTCGGAGGCCACCGTCTTCAACTACTTCCCGCGGAAGGAAGACCTCCTCTACTCGCGGCTCGACGACTTCGGCGAACGGCTCCTCGCGGCAGCCGACTCCCGGCCGCCGGGCGCCTCGGTCCTGGACGCCGTACGGACCTTCCTGACCGGGACGGCCGGGCTCCTCGCCCAGGTCGCGGCCGGCGACGACGAGGCCCTCGTACGACTGCGGACCGTGCACCGAATGATCGCCGACAGCCCCACGCTACGAGCTCGCGAACAGCAGGCGATCACCGATGCGACGACGGCACTGGCCGCCCTCCTCGCGGCGGAGTCGGCCGAGACCGACGAGGTGACCGCGTACGTGGCGGCCAACGCCCTGATGGGTGTCCACCGGGCGCTCATCGACCTCGTACGCCGACGCGTTCTCGCTGACGAGGCGCCGGATCGACTCGCCGACGATGTCCGGGCACAGGGCACCCGCGCCTTCGCCCTCCTCGGGAAGGGGCTCGCGGACTACGGCGTACGTCCAAGTGCGGGGAACGGACGGTGACTTGACCGGCCGTCCCATGACATGCCACCGCTACGGACAGGACTCCCCGAACTTCACCGCCTTGAACTCCACGGGCTGCCCGGTCAGTTTCGTCCCGGCCGACGGTTTCTGCGAGCAGACCTGCCAGTTCGAGGGCAGCAGGATGAAACGCCCTTTGCCGGACGCGTCCTTGACCGTGACCGACGTCCCGGACGCGAGTGCGGCGCGGGCGGTGTTCACCGACTTTCCCTTGAAGTCCGGCATTGTCGAGCCGGCCCGTGCGGGTGGGGACTGGTCCTTCGACGGGCAGGTCTCGGCGAGCTTCACCGCGCCGAAGTCGAGCCGGGTGGTGGTGGCGGTACGCGTACCGGCCTTCACGTTCTGCGAGCAGACCTTCCAGTCCCGGTCGAGGATCTGGTGGCGGTCGCGGCCGAGCGAGTCGTGGGAGGTGAGGCTGTAGAAGCCCTGTTTCTGGGCGGTGTCCTGGGCTGACTGGAGCCCCATGCCCACGAAGGCGGGAACGGTCCTGGTCCCGCCACCGGTCTTGGCGTTGCCGCTCGCGCCCGCGGTCGTGCCCCCTTGCCCGGTGTCGGGATTGCAGGCGGTTCCGAGGCCGCCGATGACGAGGACGCCTACGACGACTCCGACGACGAGCTTCCCCTCACGCCGCCTGTTCGGCGACAGGAATACGGAGTTGGACACGGTACGCCCCCTGGTGTCATCGGCAACGCGGGCTGATCCGCGCCTACTTGAGATGCTGCCCCAGGAAGTCGACGATGTGCCCCGTCGTCCCCTGCGTGGACCAGGGCAGGGCGGCCGAGGTGTCGCCGGTGAAGGACAGGTCGGCCGGGCCGAACTCGTCGACCACGCCCTGCACTTCACCGCTCTGGTCGAGGTTGTCGCCGACGTCGAAGGACTTCTCCCCGTTGGTCGCGCCGGTCATCGCGGCACGACATCACCCGGGAGGCGGTACGAGTGGTAAGGCGGAGCCCGCTGAACCCGGCAGGGCGCCGCTGCGGCGCGACGCCGAGCTGAGCCGACGCCGGCTGATGGCCGCCGCCCGCGAGGTGTTCCGGGACAGGGGAATGGCAGCGACCCTCGACGACGTCGCCCGTCACGCGGGGCTCGGCGTGGGGACCGTCTACCGGCACTTCGCCAACAAGGAAGAGCTGGTCGACGCGGTCTTCGAGGACATGATCGACCGGGTCGAGGAGTGCGCGCGGGAAGCGTCGCCGATCCCGATCCATGGCACGGGCCGGCGGCCGGCCCGGAGAAGGTCTGCGAACTCCAGGCGCACGATCGCGGGCTGCGCGAGGTCATGCTGGGCACCGGCAAGGCCGCCCGGCGGCGCGCCCTCGTCGACCGGCCGATCAAGCCTCTGGTCGATCCACTCATCGACCGCGCCGAGGAGCAGAGGGCGCCGCGGCCGGATGTGGAGCCCCTGGATCTCCCGATGATCCAGCTGATGGTGGCAGCGGTCACCGACCAGACCGGAGAACCCGACCTGTGGCGCCGCTATCTGCGGATGCTGCTGGACGGCATGCGCACCCGCCCGGACGGCACCGAGCCGCTGCCGCCGGGCCGCAAGTCCCACCCGCTGTGACTCGGGAAGCCGGACACTCCGACTCGAAACGCTAGACGGAGAGCGCGAACCCGCCCGTCACCCGCAGCGTCTCACCCGTGACGAACGACGCCTTCGACGAGACCAGATACAGCAGCGCCTCGACGATGTCCCGTTCCTCGCCCTCCCGTTGGAGGATCTGCTCGCCCAACACCCGCTTCGCCTCGGCCTCGGGCAGTTGGGCACGCACGGTGTCCGTGAAGATCAGGCCCGGCGCGATCGCGTTGACCCGGATGCCGTCGGCGGCGAACTCCCGCGCGAAGGACACCGTCAGACCGCGCACGGCGAGCTTGGAGACGCCGTAGATGCTCCGGTTGGCGTAGGCCGCCGACGAGGAGATGTTGACGATGGCGGCACCCGCGCGTCCCCGCATGGCCCGTTGGGCCGCGAGGGAGCAGATGACGACGCCCATGACGTTCACGTCGAGCACGCGCCGCACCTTGGCGAGGCCGAGTTCCGTGAACGGCCGGTTGTAGGCGGCGTGCAGGCCCGCGTTGTTGACCAGGATGTCGAGACCGCCGTGGCGTGCGACGACCTCGTCCATCACCGTTTCGACGGCGGCCTCGTCGGCCACGTCACAGGCCACGCCCGTCAAACTGCCTCCGGCGGCGGTGAGTTCGGCCGCGGCGGCCTTCGCCGCGTCCCCGTCGATGTCCGCGAGCACGACATGCGCGCCCCGCGCCGCCAGCGCGGCGCCGAACGCCTTGCCGAACCCGCGCCCGCCCCCGGTGATGAACGCGACCTTGCCCTGGTGCTCGTCGTGATCCGGCATTACGGATGCTCCCCTCGTCGTCCTGGCTCCAACCGGCCCCTGACACCGCTCACTTGGGACCGAACCGCTGCCCCGCGTCGAGCCGCAGGCACTGGCCGTTCAGCATCGGGTTGTCGACGACGGCGAGCGCGAGCTTCGCGTACTCCTCCGGCCGGCCGAGGCGCTTGGGGAACGCCGCGTCCTTGACCAACTCGGCGCGCACCTCGTCCGGGATCTTCTCGACGGCGCCCGTGTCGAACAGGCTGGGCGCGATGGCCAACACCCGGATGCCGAACGGCCCGAGATCACGCGCCATGGTGAGACACATGCCGGCGATCGCGGCTTTGGCCGCCCCGTACGCGACTTGGCCGATCTGCCCCTCGAAGGCCGCGATCGACGACGTGTTGACGATGACACCGCGTTCGCCGTCCGGGTCCTCGGGCTCGTTGCGGCTCATGTGCGCGGCGGCGAGCCGGCTGATGTTGAAGGTCGCGACGGTGTTGAGGTCGAGGATGTGGCGGAAGGTGTCGAGGTCGTGTGGACCGTTCCTGCCGAGGGTTCGTTTCGCCTTGCCGCCACCGGCAGTTGTGATCGAGACATGCAGCCCGCCCAACGCCTCCACGGCGGCGGCGAGCGCACTCTCCGTCGCCTCGAAGTCGGTGACGTCGACCGGTTCGAAACGCCCGCCGAGCGCCGCCGCGACCTCGGCACCGGCCGACGCCGGACGGTCGAGCACGACGACGTCGGCACCGCGCGCCGCGAGCAACTCGGCGCTGGCCCGGCCCATTCCGGAGGCCCCGCCGAACACCACGGCCTTCTTGCCCTTGATCTCCATCGGTATCGATTCCCTTTCGCTTGCGCTCAGGCCGGCGCGGCGGACCGCTGAAGGAGGGTGCAGAGCCGGTCGCGATGGACGGCGGTGTCCCCGTACAGCACCCGGTCGGCCCTGGCCCGGCGCAGATGGAGGTGCAGGTCGTGCTCCCAGGTGAAGCCGATCCCACCGTGCAACTGCAGGGCGCGGGCGGCGACTTCACCGGTACCGGCCGTGGCGTAGGAGGCGGCGGCACAGGCCGCCCGGGCGGTGTCGTCGGCGCCGGCATCGGCGGCCATCGCCGCGTAGTAGGTGGCGGCACGGGTGCCGTGCACGATCAGCGCCATGTCGGCGCAGGCGTGCTTGACCGCCTGGAAACTCCCGATCGGCCGGCCGAACTGCACCCGGGTCTTGGTGTGTTCGACGGTCAGCTCCAGCATCCGCTCCATCACACCCAGCGCGTCGGCACACCGCAGGACGGACGCCTCGTCGAGCAGGGCCTGGACTCCGGCCGGCCCACCGTCGAGACGGGTGTCGAGCGGCACGCGTACGGCATCGAGGCGGACCTCGTGGAACGCGCGCGTGGGATCCAGAACGCGCTGCCGCCGGACGGTCACTCCAGGAGCCGCGCGGTCGACGAGGAATGACGCCGGTACACCGTCGTGGAGCGCAGTGACGAGCAGCCAGCGGGCACCGCCGGCATCCTGTACCACGGTCTTGACCCCGTCGAGGACGACTCCGCCGCCGTCGGTGCGTGCGGTGGCGTGGATCCCGTCCAGTGTCCAGGGCGCGTGCGGCTCGGCGAAGGCCCAGGTGGCCCAGCCGTCCCCGGCGGCGAGCGCGGGCAGAACCTCGGAGCGCAGCCGCTCGGAACCGCCGTGGGCGATGCCCCTGCCGACGACCGCCGTCGGCAGGAACGGGCCCCGGCCGAGTGCGCGCCCGATCTCCTCGGCGACCAGGGCGAGTTCGACCAGGCCCTGGCCGGAGCCGCCGTACTCCTCGGGCAGGGCCAGGCCGGGCCAGCCGAAGTCGGCCGTCAGGCGCCACAGCTCGGGGTCGACGTCTTTGGAACGGTCCATCGAGGCTCGTACGACGGCCATCGGGGCCCGGTCGGACAGCAGGTCGCGCGAGGCCTCGCGCAGCATGGCCTGCTCCTCGCTGAGCTCGAAGTTCACCAGCCACCACCCGGGTCCGCAGCGGATCAGTACCTCGAAGAAGGTATCCTCTTTTGTGTCGCCGGTCGAGATCCAGTACGGATTCTGGGCGTTCTTACGTCCGTATCGCCAAGTTGAGTATCATCAATTGCATGACTGATGCCGTTCTGCTCGCCGCCTGCCGCACCGCGATCGGTACCGCCCGCAGGGGAACGCTCCGCGACACCAGCGCCTTCGACCTCGCCACAGTCGTCGTACGGGAGGCGGTCCGGCGCTCCGGGCTGCCGCTCGATCTGATCGACGACGTCGTCCTCGGCGAGACCCTGGCCGGAGGCGGCGACATCGCCCGCTACGCGGCACTCGAAGCGGGGCTCACGCATGTGCCGGGACTCGCCCACAACCGGCACTGCGCCTCGGGGCTGGCCAGTGTGGCGACCGCCGCCGCGGGCGTGCTCGCCGGCATGGACCGCGCGGTCGTCGCCGGCGGCACCCAGTCCTCGTCCACCGCCCCGCGGACCCGACGCCGGATTCCGGGCACCGACGACTGGCAGGACCCTTGGTCGTCGCCCTCGCACGCGCCGACCCGCGAGGCCCCCAACAACGACATGGCCACGCTGGTCGGCTGGAACACGGCCCGGTTGACCGGTATCTCCCGCCAGGACATGGACAGTTGGGCCCTGCGCTCGCACCAGCGAGCCGTCCGTGCGATCGACGAGGGGCAGTTCGTCGACGAGATCGTCCCTGTGGACGTCACCGACCGCAGCGGCTCGGTCTCCGTGTTCGACACCGACGAACACCCGCGCCGCGACACCAGCATCGAGAAGCTCGCCGCACTTAAGGCGCTGCGCCCCGAGATAGAGGGCTACTCCATCACCGCGGGCAACTCCAGTGGGGTGAACGACGGTTCGGCCGCGGTCGTCGTCGCCTCCTCCGAGATCGCCGCCCGTCATGGGCTCACCCCGCTCGCCACCGTACGGTCGTGGGCGAGCGTCGGAGTCGACCCCGTCGAGACGGGACTGGCCCCGATCGCCGCCATCCGCAAGGCACTTGACCGGGCCGGGCTGCGGATCGAGGACGTCGATCTGTTCGAGGTCAACGAGGCCTTCGCCGCGGTCGCCGTCGCCGCCACCCGTGAACTGGGCCTGGATCCCGAGCGGGTGAACCCCTTCGGCAGCGGGTGCAGCCTCGGCCACCCGATCGCGACCACAGGCACCCGCATGATCGTCACGCTCGCGCACGAGCTGCGCCGCCGTGGTGGAGGCACCGCGGTCGCGGCGATGTGCGCGGGCGGCGGCATGGGATCGGCGATGGTGCTCACCGTGTGACGTGCTGGGCACCGGTCAGCGGGCCGCCCAGCTCACCGTCTTCGTCTGGAGATACTCGTCGAGCCCGAACTCGCCCCATTCCCGGCCGAGTCCGCTCTGCTTGTAACCGCCGAACGCGGACCGTGGGCTCACCCCGGCGCTGCCGCCGTTGATCGTGACCCCGCCGGTCCGCAGCCGGGTCGCCATCTCGTACGCGGCCACGGTGTCGGCGCTCCACACGGCACCACCGAGGCCGTAGAGACTGTCGTTGGCGATGTGTACCGCCTCCTCGTCGGTGCGGAACGGGATGACGACGCCGACCGGTCCGAAGAACTCCGTCCGGGCGACGGTCATCGCGTTGTCCACGGCGGCGAAGAGCGTCGGCTCCACGAAGTAGCCCCGGTCGAGCCCGGCCGGACGCTTCCCGCCGCACACGATGCGGGCGCCCTCCTCCTCGCCGACCCGGATCAGCTTCTCCACCTTGTCCCGCTGGGCCGCGCTGATGAGTGGCCCCATTGTGGTGGCCGCGTCGGCGGGATCACCGACCCTGACCCCGGCGAGGGCCGCGCTCAGCCGGTCGACGAACTCGTCGTGGACGGACTCGTGCACCAGCGTGCGGGTCAGCAGCGAACAGCCCTGCCCCGCATGGGTGGTCATGCCGGAGAACGCGGAGCGGACGGCGCCGTCGAGGTCGCCGTCGGCGCGCACGATGCTGGCCGACTTGCCGCCGAGTTCCAGGACGACCTTCTTCATGGAGGCCGCGGCCTGGGCGTACACCGTGCGGCCCACCGTGTCCGAGCCGGTGAAGCTGACGAGATCCACCATCGGGTGCGTGGTCAGCTCCCGGCCGGCCTCCACATCGCCGGTCACGATGTTCAGCACCCCCGGCGGCAGCCCGGCCGCGTCCGCGAAGTCGCCGAGCAGCAGTGAGTCGAGCGGGGTCTGCGGCGCCGGCTTCAGGACGACGGTGCAGCCCGCGGCCAGGGCGGGGATCACCTTCATCATGCTGAGGAAGAAGGGGAAGTTGTACGCCGAGATCAGTGCGCACACCCCGAACGCCTCGCGGCGCAGCACCCCTTGGAAGATGCCGGCGCCCGGCGCGATCGTGGGATCCATCGGACGCTCCCACGCGAATCGGGGGATCACCCGCTCCGCCATGTCCCGCAGATGCGCCACCGGCACCCGGGTCTGCAGCGTCTCCGCGAGCCCGCGCACCGAACCCGCCTCGGCCATGTTCACGGCGACCAGTTCCGGCAGCCGCCGCTCCAGCTCCTCGGCCATGCGCAGCAGTAGCGCACCGCGCTCGGCCGGCCTCATCCGCGGCCACGGCCCCTCGTCGAAGGCCCGGCGCGCCGCCTCGACCGCCCGCCGCACATCCCCGAGCGAGGAGTCCGGCACTTCGGCGACCGTCTCCTCCGTCGCCGGATTGCGTACGACGATCCGCGCGTCCGACGTGCCGTCGGTGTGCCGTCCGTCGATGTAGAGCCGCGAAGAGAACGAGTACGTCGTCGTCATGTGCCGTCTCCTCATCAAGTGTGTCCCCTGTTGAGTGTACTGAATTAAGAGGGGTGGGTCAGGGCTGTGCCATTTTTATTGACTCGACCGGTCGGTACAGCTAACTTCGCAGATATCTGGGGGTCGGCCTTCTGGCTACGAACGACGGAGTTCGAAAAGAGGTACCGCCTGTGTTCAAGGAATTTGTTGTGTCCGGCGATTCGCACATCATCGAGCCGGTCGATCTGTTCAAGACCCGTCTGCCCAAGGCGCTGCGTGAACGTGCCCTGTGGGAGGAGGAGTTCACCCTGGACGAGCCGATCGTCCCGGGTGGGCACACGGAGTTCAAGAAGCTCCACACCATCGGGTTCGACGGCTGGACCATCTCCAAGTACCGCCAGACCGGCGGGGAGACCCCGGACGGCGATCCCGACCACATCATCCGGGACATGAACTTCGACGGCGTGGACGCCTCGGTGATGTTCCCGAACCTCTCGCTGTTCGTCCTGTTCACCGACGACCACGAGCTGTCGATGGCCCACGCGCGCGTGTGGAACGACTACCTCGTCGAGCGGTACCTCCCCTACAAGGACCGGCTGCGCCCCACCGCCGCGATCCCGATCACGGACGTCCCCGCTGCCGTGGCCGAGATCGAGCGAGTCGCGGGTCTCGGACTCGGCGCGATCCTGCTCCCGGAGATCCCGCCGCTGCCGTACTACGCCCGGGAGTACGACCCGGTGTGGGCCGCCGCGCAGGCCCACGGCCTGCCGGTGTTCATCCACGTCGCCACCGGCGGCGTGAAGGTCAAGGAGCAGATCTCCGGGACGGCGCAGACCGTCCGGGGCCTGATGACGTCGATGAACATGGGCAAGGGCAACCTCACCGACGACATGGTGGCCGGCCGCACCATGGGCTTCGCGGCCGGTGCCGGAGTGGCGGGTCCGCAGGGCATCATCGCCAGCCTGGTCGGCGGCGGGGTCTGTGAGCGTTTCCCGGACCTGCACTTCAACCTGATCGAGTACACGGCCGGCTGGCTGGTGTCCTTCATGGGATACATGGACAAGGCGTGGAAGACGGGCACCGGCCAGGACCCCGACTGGTGGCTCGGTTTCTGGGACGACAACCGTCCCGCCAACGAACAGCCCTCGATGGGAAGGCTGTTCGCGATCAACGACAAGTGGCCCTACCCGCTCAAGCCCACCGAGTACGTCCGCCGCCAGATCCATGTGCAGTTCGCGGACGACCCCACGGCGGTCAAGGCGCGTCACATCACCGGTCTGTCGACGGTCATGTGGGGCAACGACTACCCGCACGCGGAGGGCACCTTCCGCAGCAGCGCGGAGTGCATCGCGGAGAACTTCGAGGGCGTCAACGACGAGGACCGCGCGGCCATCCTGGGCGGCACGCTCGCCGACGTCGTGCACTTCGACAAGAGCCGCAAACTCGCCCCGGTCACCGAAAGTGCCTGACCATCGGAACGGCGTTTCAGGGCACTGAGACGCGACGGTAGCGGCGGGCGGTCCGAGGGTGCCGCCCGCCGCTTCTCCTGTCAGGGCGTGGGCAGTTCGCCGATCAGGGCGAGGGAGGCGCGGGCGTACGCGGCCCGGCGCCGCCGGCTCACCAGGAAGCTGGGCGGTGCGAAATAGCCGACGTCCCGAGGGAGCGAACCGGCGCGAGCGGCGAGCATGTCCTTCGCGTCGGCCGTCGTCCCGCACACGGCGATCGCGGTCAGCATCTCGTCGGTGACGGCGGCGGCCATCGCGTCCGTGTCCCCGGCCCTGAACGCCTTGCGCAGCTGCGCCACCGGAGCCTCCCAGCCGTGGTGGGCGACGAACGGGTCGTACGTCTTCACCGTGAGGTAGAAGGCGATCATGCGGCGGGCGTCGGCCACCGCGCGTTCGGGGGCGGAGTCGTCCACCGCCGTGATGACCCAGCCGTGCTCCAGGGGTGGTTCGGTGCGTCCGGCAGTGGCGGTGCCGCGCTCGACGGACGGCCGTACGACGTCGTTCCACCAGGAGCGGGTGAACAGCCCGTGCCCGATGACGCCGTCGGCCACCCGGCCCGCCGTGGCGGCCATGCGCGTGTTGAACGCGGCGAGCAGCACGGGGATGTCGAGCCGGCCGAGCACGGGGGCGCGGACGTCGGCGTCCAGCGAGTAGAACTCGCCGGAGTAGTGGACCTTCTCGCCGTTCTCCGCGTGCAGCCAGGCGCGGACGGCGCCGACGGTCTCCGCGATCCGGTCCACCGGGCGGTCGGCGGGTACGTCGAGCCAGTCGCGGTTGATACGGAACGCGGCGCTGCCGAGGCCGAGGAAGAGCCGTCCCGGCGCCTGGGCGTGGAGCTGGCGCAGCGCGGTGGCGTGCGCGTACGGGGTGCGGGCGAAGGCGTAGGCGATGGCGGGCCCCGCCAGGGCGCGTTCGGAGTTCGCGACGATCTCGGCGAGGGTGAGGTAGGCGTCGTGGTCGACGAACTCGCCGGCGCAGAAGGCGCCCGCACCGGCCTCCTCGGCCTCGTGCGCCACCTCTCGGCCCGGCCAGGGCATGCCGAATCGCATCAGAGCCAGCCCTTCATGGAACCTCGTGAATAAAGGATACTGTTTTATGGAGCGTAGGGGAGTGTCAGCGCAGTGTCCACCGTCCTCGCGGCACCGTGGCGCGGTCCACCTCGGCCTTCCCGACGGGGTTTCCGATCTGCGTGTACGACAGCCCGGTGCGCAGGGCCTGTGTGCGGGTCGCGTCCAGGGACTCCCAGATCGCGCGAACCGTGCCCTGGATGGCGGCCGGCGGTTTGGCGGCGATGATGCGCGCGATCTCGTCGGCCCGGTCCCAGAGCTCCGCACCCGGCAACACCTCGCTGACCAGGCCGATCTGGAGGGCCCGTGCGGCCGACACGCGCTCGTCCAGGCCGAGCAGTGCGATGCGCAGGGTCTCGCCGAGCGGGATGCGGCGGGCCAGCCCGATCGGTTCGAGGGCGGCGGTGAGTCCGTAGCTGACATGCGGGTCGAAGAAGGTCGCGTCGTCCGAACAGATCAGGATGTCGGCCTCGTTGAGCCAGTAGAAGGCGCCACCGGCGGCCATCCCGTGCACCGCGCAGACCAGCGGTTTCCACACCTGGTTGAGCTTCGGCGACAGGAACTCCCCGGGGTCGGTCTGCGACCAGGCGTTGGGATGCCGGTCGATGCCCTCCTTCACGTCCATGCCGGTGCTGAACGCCCGCTCGCCCGAGCCGCGCAGCACGACGACCCGCACGTCGTCGTCGGTCTTGACCCGGTCCCAGATCGCGGAGAACTCGTCCAGCATCTGCTGGTTGAAGCTGTTCATGGCCTGCGGCCGGTTCAGCGTGATGGTGGCGACATGGTCGGTCACCTCGAACAGGACGGTCTTGAGATCCATCCGGCGACTCCGTTCGTGGACTCGGTTCGTCATCTCGACGTGATCGAGGTAAGTAGTATACTTTTTTCTGGTCTTCGGGCGTCCGGAACGGAACAAGATCCGCGGAGGAACCTGCGATGAGGCCACGAGTGGGACAGATGCTCGCCAGCACGGTGGACACGACGGCGGTGGTGGTCGTGCGCTGCCCCGACAGCGAGCTGGACATCACCTGCGGCGGTGCCGCGATGGCCGAGGGGCCCGCGACCGGGGCCCCGACCGGCACCCCGGACCCGGACCGGATGGACGGTTCGCTGCTGGGCAAGCGCTACGCCGAGGAGGACCTCGGCCTCGAACTCCTCTGCACGAAGGGGGGACCGGGCACCCTCGCGGTGAACGGCGTCCCGCTGCCGGTGAAGACCGCGAAGCCGCTCCCGGCCTCGGACTGAGAAAGAGGGAAGCGCGCCGATGAACGTGTCGATGATCCTGGACATGGCCGCCGAGGGCTTCGGCGACCGGATCGTGATCGGACGCGCACAGGACGGGCTCACCCCCGTACGGCTGCGCGAACTGGCCCTCGGCGGGGCCCGGGTGGTCCGCGCGGCCGGCGCCGACGCGCTCGTGTACCTGGCCACGAACGGCCCCGCCTTCGCCGTCGCCCAGTTCGCCGCGGCCCACGCCGGAGTCCCGCTCGTCCCGGTCAACTACCGCCTGGGCGAAGAGCAGTTGGACGCGCTGCTCGCGAACCACCCGCGCGCCCTGGTCATCGCCGCCCCCGACCAGGACGCGGCCCCGCGCCGCGCCGGACTACCGATCCGCAGCCCGGCCGACTGGCTCACGGAAGCCGCCGCGCACACTGACGGCGACACCGAACCGGCCCCACCGACCGACGCCCCCGCCGTGCTGATCTACACCAGCGGCACGACCTCGGCCCCGAAGGGTGTGGTCCTGCGCCACCACAACCTGGTGTCGTATGTGCTCGGCACCGTGGAGTTCGCCGCAGCGGACCCGGCCGAATCGGCGCTGATGAGTGTGCCGCCGTACCACATAGCCGCCGTCTCCAATGTGCTGACGAACCTCTACGCCGGCCGACGCACCCTCACCCTCGACCAGTTCACCCCCGAGGCCTGGCTGGCGCTCGTCCGGGAACAGCGGGTCACCCACGCGATGGTCGTCCCCACCATGCTCGCCCGGATCATGGACACGGCAGGGTTGGACCGTTCCATACCCTCAATGCGCTCGCTCGCCTACGGTGGCGCGAGGATGCCGGTGCGCGTGATCGAGACGGCGCTGCGCTCCTGGCCCCGCGTGGACTTCGTCAACGCCTATGGCCTGACGGAGACTTCGTCCACGATCTCCGTGCTCGGCCCGGCAGAACACCGCGCGGCCGTCGCCAGCGACGATCCCGTCGTACGGGCCCGGCTCGGCTCGGCCGGACTGCCGGTGCCGGGCATCGAGATCGAGGTCCGTGACGTGACCGGGGAACCCCTCGGCGCGGGGGAGACGGGGCAGATCTGGGTGCGCGGGGAGCAGGTCTCGGGGGAGTACGCCGGTCAGGGCTCCGCCGTCGACGAGCGCGGCTTCTTCCACACCCGCGACCGCGGCCGCCTCGACGCCGACGGCTACCTCCACATCGAAGGCAGGTCCGACGACACGATCATCCGCGGCGCGGAGAACATCGCCCCCGCCGAGATAGAGGACGTACTGCTGCGCCACCCGGACGTCCTGGACGCCGTCGTGGTCGGTGTCCCCGACGAGGAGTGGGGGCAGCGCATCGAGGCCGTGGTCGTAGCCCGCGACGGCGCGCAGGTCGACGCCGGAGCACTGCGCGCGGCCGTGCGCGGCACCCTGCGCGGCTCGAAGACCCCGGAGCGCATCACGTACTGGACCGAACTCCCGCGCACGGTGACCGGCAAACTGGTGCGCCGCGACATCGTGGCCGCACTCACCGCACCCGAGAACGGGACGAAGGGGCAGGCATGAGCGTCGCGACCAACACCCCTGACGTGCTACGGGAGTTGACGGACCGGACGGCCTCCGCGGTCGTCGGCTGGATCCCCGGCGCCACCGTCGACGGCGTCGAACCGCTCACCGGCGGCACGTCGAGCCTGACGTACGTCGCGACCCTGTCGGGTGTCCCGGCCGGTTACGAACGTGTCGTCCTCAAGGTGGCCCCGCCCGGCCTGCCCCCGGTCCGCAACCGGGACGTGCTGCGCCAGGCGCGGCTCATGGCCGCCCTGGCCGGACAGCCGGGCGTTCGGGTGCCGAAGGTGCTGTTCTGCGACGCGGGCACGCCCCCGGACGTACAGCCTTTCGTGGCAATGGAGTTGGTGCCGGGGGAGTGCGTCGAACCGATACTTGTGCCGCGCGGCAGGCTCACGGCGGGGGAGGTGCGGTCCCGCGCGCTGGACGCGGCCCGGATGCTGGCCGACCTGCACCGGGTGGATCCGGCGCGGACGGCGCTCGCGGCGGAGTCGGCCGTGTCGCTCCACGCCGAGATCGACCGCTGGACGCGGGCGTTCGGCACCGTCCCCGACGACCTGCGCACCGGGCACGAGGCGGTCGCCGACCGGCTGCACGCCACCGCGCCCGCCGCCATGACACCGGTGTTCACCCACGGCGACTACCGGCTCGGCAACACGCTGTGCGCGGACGGTTCGATCACGGCGATCATCGACTGGGAGATCTGGTCGCTAGGTGATCCCCGAGTCGACATGACCTGGCTGACCTTCTTCACCGACGAGGCCCGCCACCCCGCCTCTGCGTCGGACGAAGCGACAGGCATGCCGAGCAAGGCCGAACTGGTGGGCGCCTACGAGGAGTTGCGAGGCGAGGCGCTGCACGACCTGCCGTGGTTCGAGGCGCTCACCAAGTACAAGGAGTCGGCGGCGACCGCCCTGCTGATCAAACGGGGCCGCAAAGCGCGGCAGTTGAACGCCATGCATCAGCGGATGCTGCCCGCGCTCCCGGTATTGCTGGACGAGGCGGCCGAACTGCTGGGCACAGCCCGCAGTTGACGGATGCCCAGATCGAGGGCCGCTTCGAGATGTGTGAGCGAGCCGGTGGGCATCATGATCAGGACGCCGATGGCGAGCTTGTCCTGCCACGAGGCGACGAGCTGGCTGGTGACGGCCCGCACACCGGGTGAGGCGGGGGTCAGCTGGGAGATGAGCGCGTTGAGGTGGGGCTGCTGGCAGGACAGGACCCAGTCCGCCTCGTTCTGGGCCAGGGCGAGCAGGAGCTCCTCCTTGCCACCGGGGAAGTAGCGGAAGAGCTGGCTCTTACTGGTGGACGTGCGGGCCCGGATGTCGTCCAGGGTCGTCTCGGTCACACCGCGGGCGCGAACGCTCCCTCGGCGGCGAGGGCCCCGAGACGGCCGCTCACTGGACTTGCGGGTCCATTTGCCGGGTACACCGATAGCGTTGGTGAAGCCGGTGACCAGGGCATTCCGCCTTAGTCGCTCGATCATGTGGCTGTACCTCTCCGAGTCCACTCGCCGGAGGAGATCCGTCGTCAGCGGACGCGACGAGCGGCGCGGAGCCGAGGTGGTGGCCCGTATCGAGAAGGACGGCGATACGGGGGCCTTCGTCCAGGCGGATCTGTCCGGGGGCGCCGAGGTGATCGACCGCTTCGCCACCGAGGCGCGCACCGCGGCCGGCGGGCGGATCGACGTGCTGGTCAACAACGCGGCGCTGATCCTCCCGCCCGCCCCACCGCCGAGGTCGCCCGGGAGACCATCGACGAGGCGCTGGCCGTGAGCGTGCGGTCGGTGTTCCTGCTCACCGGCCTGCTCGCACCGCCCATGGCCGAGCGAGGCCACGGCGCCGTGGTCAACCTGGGCTCCATCTCCGGCCTGCGGGGCAGCGCGCACTCGGCGCTCTACAACATGACCAAGGCGGCCGTGCACTCGCTCACCACGTCGTGGGCCGGGGAGTACGGACCACACGGCGCGCGGGTCAACACCGTTGCTCTCGGACCGACTTCGACCGAGAAGGCCGCGACGATGGAGGAGCGCCTGGCCCCGTTCGTCGCGCGCATGCCCTCCGGCCGTGCCGGTACTCCGGACGAGGTGGCCTCCGCCGTCGTCTTCCCCGCGAGCGACGAGGCATCCCGGATCCACGGCGCCACGCTCACCGTCGACGGCGGATTCTCGGCGGTGTAGAACCGCTCCTTCGATGGTCAGTACAGCCCGCCGTCCACCCGGATCAGCGCCCCTGTCGTATAGCTCGACGCGTCGCTCGCGAGGTACAGCGCGGTGCTGACGATCTCCTCCGGCTGCCCTGGACGCCCGATCGCGCTGCGGGTCGTCTCCCGTTTCTCCGGCGCCCAGGCCTTGGAGATGTCGGTGAGGAACGGCCCGGCCGAGATCGTGTTGACGCGCACGGACGGGCCGTACTCCAGGGCGAAGACCGTAGTGAGCGCGTTGAGAGCGGCCTTGGCGCCCGCGTACGGGCCGAAGCGCGGCTGGGGCATCAGCGCCCCGGACGACGAGACGTTGATGATCGAGCCCCCGTTCTCCGACTCGGCCATCCGCTGTCCGATCAACGAGGCAAGCCGGAACGGGCCTTTGAAGTTGACGCCGATCACCTTGTCGAACAACTCCTCGCTGGTGTCGGCCGAGGAGGGGGCGAGGGGTGACATGCCGGCGTTGTTGACCAGGACGTCGACCCGGCCGAACTCCTCGTAGGCCGCGTCGGCGAGGCGGGCCAGGTCGTCCCAGTGGCCGACGTGGGCGGCGACCGGCAGGGCGCGGCGGCCGAGGGCGCGGACCTCGGCCGCCGCCGTCTCGCACGCGTCGGGCTTGCGGCTGGCGATCACGAGGTCGGCGCCCGCGGTGGCGAAGGCGCGCACCATCGCGAGCCCCAGCCCCCGGCTGCCTCCGGTGACGAGCGCGACCTTGCCGGAGAGGTCGAACAGGTCTGCGGGGGCAAGGGACTTGGTGTCGCGTGCCTCGCTCATGCCTGCACCCGGCCGGAGAGGCTGTCGTCCTCGACGATGTGCGCGTACCGCTTGCGGGCGGCCTCCAGCTTCGGCGGGATGTGTTCGCTGGGGAACAGACCCTCGGCCGGACGGCGGTTCTTGAGCAACTGCTTGGCGATCGTGGTGCGGTGCACCTCGGTGGGGCCGTCGGCGAGCGCGAGGTTCGGTGCGGCCATCCACCATTTGGCGAGCGGGAGTTCGTTGGTGGTGCCGAGCGAACCGTGCAGATGCAGGGCGCGCTGGATGACGTCGTGCAGCACCTTCGCCGTCTGCACCTTGCACATCGCGATCTGGGTGCGGGCCGCGCCGTGCGGCTGGGTGTCGATGATCCACGCGGTGTGCAGCACCAGCAGCCGGAACTGCTGCAACTCCACCCACGAGTCCGCGATGAACTGCTGCACCGCCTGCTTCTCGGCGAGAAGAGTGCCCTGAGTACGACGGGACAGCGCCCGCTCGCACATCATGTCGAAGGCGCGGGTGCACTTGCCGACGGTGCGCATCGCGTGATGGACGCGGCCCCCGCCGAGCCGGGCCTGGGCGACCTTGAAGCCCTCGCCGGGGCCGCCGAGCATGGCGTCGAGCGGGACGCGCACCTGGTCGTAGCGGATATAGGCGTGGATGCCCTCGTCGAGGGAGTCGCGCTCGTCCATGGTGCCGACGTTGCGCTTGATCTCGATGCCGGGTGTCTCGGCCGGAACGATGAACATGGACATCCGGGCGTGCGGTGGCGCCTCCGGGTCGGTGACGGCCATGACGATGAGGAAGGCCGCGTAGCGGGCGTTGGAGGAGAACCACTTCTCCCCGTCGATCACCCACTCGTCCCCCTCGCGCCGCGCCCGGCACACGAACTCCTTCGGGTCGGCCCCGGCCTGCGGTTCCGTCATCGAGAAGGTGGAGACGATGTCCCCGTCGAGCAGGGGCTGGAGATAGCGCGCCTTCTGCTCCTCGGTGCCGAACATGGCCAGGATCTCCGCGTTGCCGGTGTCCGGCGCGGCGGTGCCGAACACCGTCGGCGCCCAGTAGGAGCGGCCGAGGATCTCGTTGAGGTAGGCGAGCTTCACCTGGCCGTAGCCCGCGCCGCCGAGTTCCGCGCCGAGGTGGCAGGCCCACAGCCCCTGGGCGCGGACCTGGTCCTGGAGCGGCTTGAGGATCGCGCGGGCCTTCTCGTTGCGCGTGTCGTACGGGTCTCCGCCGTGCGGGAAGAGGAGGTCGAGCGGCTCGACCTCCTCCCGTACGAAGGCCGTCGCCCAGTCCAGCTTGGCCTGGAACTCGGGTTCGATCGAGAAGTCCAGCATCGGCCCTCCGGAAGGTGCGGGTTGGTCGGCGACAGCAAAACAGTATACTTTTTAGCGAGGTTCGGTCCATACTCGGAGTGCGTGACGGCAGATGAGTATGAGGAGTTGGTCGATGCGCAGGCCGATGGAGGGCGTACGCGTTCTCGAAGTAGCCCAGTTCACCTTCGTCCCGGCGGCGGGCGCCGTGCTCGCCGACTGGGGCGCCGATGTGATCAAGATCGAACACGCCGAACGCGGCGACGGACAGAGGGGGTTGGTCCGTGTCCTCGGTTACGACGCCACCAGTGAGGGGTCGTCGTTCTTCCCGATCGTGGAGGGACCCAACCGGGGCAAACGCAGCGTCGGCCTCGCCCTGGAGAAGCCGTCCGCCCGTAAGGCGTTCGAGGAACTGGTCCGCCGCAGCGATGTGTTCCTGACCAACTTCCTGCCCGAGGCGCGCGCGAAACTGCGCATCGAGGTCGAGGACATCCGGGCCATCAACCCGGACATCATCTACGTGCGGGGCAGCGGTTTCGGCCAGCGCGGCGACGAGGCCACGAAGGGCGGCTACGACTCCACTGCCTTCTGGGCACGCGGCGGCAGCGCCGCCGGTGTCACACCGCCGGGCGCGGACCGGATGATCCGGATGCCCGCCGGTGCCTACGGCGACGCGATGGGCGGCATGACGATCGCCGGCGGTATCGCCGCCGCCCTCTACTCCCGTGCGACCACCGGCGAACCGTCCGTGGTGGACGTGTCGCTGCTGGGCGTAGGTGCCTGGGCGACCCAGTTCACGGTCAACATGGCGCTGATGAACGGCGGCCCGCTGCCGGCGAACGTTCAGCCCCGGCACGGATCGCGCACCAACCCCCTCATCGGGGCGTATCTCACGTCGGACGGACGCTGGATCGAACTCTCGATGCTCCAACCCGGCCGCTACTGGGCCGAGTTCTGCAAGCTCGCCGGACGCGGCGAACTCGGCACCGACGAACGCTTCGACAGCACCGCGAAGTTGATGGCCAACGCGGCGGACGCGGCCGACATCGTCGCCGAACTCATCGCGTCCCGCCCCTTCGAGGAGTGGGTCGAGATCCTCTCCCGAGGCGAGGGGCAGTGGTCGGTGGTGCAGAACGCCTGGGAGGTCGGCCAGGACCCCTCGCTGCGCGCCAACGGACTGATCGCCTCCGTCGTGGACGCGGACGGCGTCGACCGCGAACTCGTCGCCAGCCCGGTCCAGTTCGACGAGACCCCGGTCGACATCACCCGGGCACCGCAGTTCGCGGAACACACCGACGAGGTCCTGCGCTCACTCGGTCTCTCCGACGAGGAACTGATCGCGCTGAAGATCGACGGCGCGGCGACATGAGAGCCGTGGGCGACCTGGCCGCGGTAGGTCCGGCCGCGGTAGGTCCGGCCGCCGTGGGCATCCCGCAGACCGTACGAAAGGAGCCGTGATGAGCGCGACCCTCGAACCCGACGGGACGCACCAGGGCGTTCCCGCCTACCACTTCGACAACCGGCTCGGCGGCCCGGTCCTCAGCCATCAGGAACGCTGGGACGAGATCGCCCGCACCCACTCCGGATTCCGCAGCACCACCGCGCGCGGATACTGGGTCGTCACCGACGGCGAGGCCGTCCAGCAGGCTCTCCAGGACTGGCGGACCTTCTCCAACCAGTCCGTGACGGCGCTCGATCCGGACCCCAGGTTCCTGTGGATCCCGGAGATGCTCGACCCGCCCCAACACACCGCGTGGCGGCGCCTGCTGGGCAGCGCCTTCTCGCCCAAGACCGTCGCCGCCCGCGAACCGGAGATCCGCGAGGTCGCGTCCGGCCTGATCGACGAGCTGAAGGACAGCGGCTCCGCCGACGTCCTCGACTCGTTCGCCCGCCGCTTCCCGACCCTGATCTTCATGCGCCTGATGGGCCTGCCCGAACAGGACCTCCCGCAGTTCCTCGACTGGATCCACGACCTGCTGCATCTGTCCCACGGCGAAGACCCGCACGGCGAACGGCAGTTGAGCGCCATGAACGCCGTGTCGGAGTACTTCGAGCAGCAGATCGCGATCCGCCGCGAGGCACCCCGCGACGACCTCCTGTCCCGCGCCATGACCTGGACGATCGACGACGAACCGATCAGCGACCGGGACATGCACGCGTTCTGCATCCTGCTGTTCCAGGCCGGCTTCGACACCGTCCCCATCTCCATCGGCTGGGCCCTCTACCACTTCGCCACGCACCCGGAACAACGCGGGGCGATCGTCGACGACCCGTCGCTGATCCCCACGGCGGTCGAGGAACTCCTCCGCGTCTACTCGTTCGTCGTGCCCGCCCGCAAGGCGACCCGGGACGTCGAGATCGGCGGCTGCCCGGTGAAGGCGGGGGAGATGGTGATGCTCCCGCTCGCGGTCAGCAACCGCGACCCCGAACGCTTCGACCGACCCCTCGAAGTCGACCTCCGGCGCAAGACCACCAACCACATCGCGTTCGGCTCGGGACCGCATCGCTGCCTCGGCTCCCACCTCGCCCGCCTCGAACTCAACGTCGCCGTCGAGGAATGGCACCGGCGCATCCCCGACTACGGGATCACCCCCGGCCAGGAACTCGAACAGCACGGCAACATGTACGGGATCAAGCAACTCCGGCTGGAGTGGTGAACGATCCCATGACGCATCCCCTCAGCGCGACGGACCTTTACCACACGGGAATCGTCGTCCCGGACATCGAACTCTGGAAGACCCGGCTGACCGGGATCGCGGGCTACCGCTGGACCGAGACCCTCGCCGCCGACCTGCCGATCCGGCTCGCGGACGGCGACCGCGTGCTCCCGATGCGCTACGCCTACTCGCTGGACGCCCCGCACATCGAACTCGTACAGGAGATTCCCGGGACACCGTGGACGGCGACCGAGCACATCGCCACCCATCACCTCGGCTACTTCTGCGACGACGTACCGGCGACGTCCAAGCGCATGGAGGAGGCGGGATTCCCGCTGGAGGCCTGCGGGTTGGTCGACGGCGCCATGTCGATCTTCGCCTACCACCTGGCCCCCTCGGGCCTGCGCATCGAGATCGTGGAGCGCACCCGCATCCCGGACCTCGAGGCCTACCTGCGGTCCAAGGCGCAGCCGTGACCGTGACGTTCACCGAGGAGCAGGAGCAACTCCGTACGACACTACGGCGCTTCCTCGCCGACAAGGCACCGAGCGCCGCCGTACGCCGTGCGATGGACTCCACCGAAGGGCACGATCCCCTGCTGTGGCGGCAGATGGCCGACCAACTCGGCCTGCACGGCCTCGCGTTGCCCGAGGAGTACGGCGGATCAGGCGGCGGGCCGGTCGAGTTGGGGATCGTACTGGAGGAGACCGGACGGGTCCTGCTCCCGTCGCCGTACTTCGCGACGGTGGCGGTCGCCGGTCAAGCCCTTGCGGCCTCCGGCGACGAGACGGCGAAGACGCGCTGGCTGCCCGCGATCGCCGACGGAACGCTGACGGCCACCCTGGCCCTCGCCGAGGAACGCGGCTCATGGCGGCTGGAGGACATCGAGACCTCGGCCGCGAACGGGACCCTCTCCGGCACCAAGATGTTCGTCGTCGACGGCCACACCGCCGACCTCATCCTCGTAATGGCCCGCACCGGCACGGGACTTGGGCTCTTCGCCGTCGAGGGCGACGCCCCCGGAGTGACCCGCACCCGGCTGGAGACCCTCGACCCGACCCGGCGGCTGGCCCGCGTCGACCTCGACGGCGCGCCCGCACTGCGGGTCGGCCCGAGCGGGGACGCCTCCGCCTATCTGCGCACCGTGCTGGACCTCGTGGCGGTGGCGCTCGCCGCCGAACAGGTCGGCGGGGCACAGGCGTGCCTCGACGCGGCCGTGGCGTACGCGAAGCAACGTGTCCAGTTCGGGCGTCCCATCGGCTCGTTCCAGGCGATCAAGCACAAGTGCGCCGACCTGCTGGTCGCCGTGGAGGGAGCCCGGTCGGCGGTCTACCACGCGACGGCCGTCGCCGCCGCTGAACCACCCCTGTCCGGCGAGCAGTTGGTGACCACCGAGCTGCCCGTGTCCGCCGCGCTGGCCGCAGCGTGCTGCGCGCAGGCCTTCACTCACGCGGCCAAGGAGAACATCCAGATCCACGGCGGCATCGGCTACACGTGGGAGCACGACGCACACCTCTATCTGAAGCGCGCCAAGTCGTCGGAGCAGTTGTTCGGCGGCCCGGCGACGCACCGGAGCCGGTTGGCCGACCTGGTCGGAATCTGAGACCGACGTCCTGTCGAAAGGTTCATCACGTGGGAATTCGCGACCGCCTGTCCCGCCTGCTGGCGGAAGCGCCCGCGGCTGCCGAGGCGATCGAGTACGACCGGAACTGGTGGACCTGGGGACAGGTCCAGCGCACCGCGCGGGACCTCGGCGACGCGCTCGACGCGCTGGGCCTGCCCGCCGGCACCCGCGTCGGAGTCGTCCTGGAGAACCGGCCCGAGCACGTCGCCGTGGTCGCCGCGGTGATCGCCTCCGGCCGCTGCCTGGTCATGCTCAGCCCGCTCCAGCCCGCCGCCCGCCTCGCCGCCGACATCGCCCGCTGCACCCCACCCGTTGTGGTCTCCGGCGCCGAAGTCCTCGCCCGTGAGGGCGTATTGGACGCGGTGACCGCACAGGGCGCGGCCCTTGAGCTCGACACCGACGGGTCCCTACGACCCGCAGGCGGCACCGCACCCGCCGGGGCACCGGCCGGCCCGGGCATCGCCGTAGAGATGCTCACCTCCGGCACGACCGGTCCCCCGAAACGTGTCCACCTGCGCATCGGCCAACTCGACCAGGCCCTCGTCTCCGGTGGACAGACACGCAAGGACGACCGGCTCCTGTCGGAGTCGGCGTCCCTGGTGGCCACCCCGCTCGTGCACATCGGCGGCCTGTGGCGGGCCCTCGCCTGCCTCGCCACCGGCCGCCGCATGCTCCTGATGCCCAGGTTCGCCGTCGAACCCTGGGTGAGCGCCGTCGAACGCCACCGGCTTCGCGCGGCGAGCCTGGTCCCGGCCGCGATCCGCGCCGTACTCGACGCACGGATCCCGAAGGAACGCCTCGCCACGCTCCAGGTCGTCACCTCAGGCACGGCCCCCTGCCCGCCGGAACTCGCCGACGCCTTCTTCCGCACGTACGGCATCCCTGTCCTGATGACCTACGGTGCGACGGAGTTCGCCGGAGCCGTCGCCGGCTGGACCCTCCCGCTGCACGAACACTGGTGGCAGCGCAAGGCGGGCAGCGCCGGACGCGCCTTCGCCGGCGTCGAGTTGAGGGTGACCGGCGAGGACGGCACCGAGCTGCCGCCCGGCCGGACCGGCCGACTGGAGGTCCGCACCGAGCAGAGCACCCACGGCGGCCGGACCTGGATGAAGACCAGCGACCTGGCCCGGATCGACGCCGACCGGTTCGTGTGGATCGAGGGCCGCGCGGACGACGCCATCATCCGCGGCGGCTTCAAAGTGCAGCCGGAGACCGTCAAACGCGTCCTGGAGACCCACCCCGCCGTACGCGAGGCAGCCGTCGCCGGACTACCCGACTCGCGGCTCGGTGAAGTACCCGTCGCAGCCGTCGAGTTGGAACCGGAACGTCCCGCACCGGACGCGGCCGAACTCACCGCCCTGTGCCGCACCCACCTCACCCCGTACGAGGTGCCGGCCCACATCGTCGTCCTCGACCGACTGCCCCGCACACCGTCGAGCAAGGTCAGCCGCGTCGAACTCCTCGACCTCGTACGGTCCCGGCTCGCCGAGCACACGGAAGCATCCGAAGACCTGACCGCGTTGTCCAGCAAGGAGGTCGACCGGTGAGCGACACCGAACAGAAGCCGGCCGAGCAGTTCGGCGTGCTCACGGACGAGGCCGTCGAACGCTCCCGGCGCCGCCTCGGCGTCCCCCAGCCGCAGCGCAACCCACCGCACAACTACGAGGTGACGTGGGACGGTTCACGCCACTTCGCCTACGGCTACGGCGACGCCAACCCCTTGTACTGCGACCCGGACTACGCGGCGAAGACCCGCTGGGGCGCGCTCGTCGCACCGCCGACCTTCCTCTACACGATGGGAGAGGACGCGGCCCCGGCACCGGACCCGGAGACCAAGGCGCTGCTCAAGGGCGACCCCTTCGCGGGCCTCGGCTCCTATCAGGCGGTAATGGAGTTCGAGTGGTGGCGGCCCCTCCAACTGGGCGACCGGTGCCGGGTGTTGCAGACCCAGGTCGGCGTCGAGCTCAAGCGCAGCAGCTTCGGCGGACGTACCGCGCACGTCGTCCGTGACTACCTCTACGCCAACGGACGCGGCGAGATGCACGCCCTGCGACGCGGCACCTGGATCAACGCCGAACGCCACACGTCGAAGAAGCGCGCCAAGGAAACACTCGAACAACAGCCGTACCCGCCCGAGCAGTTGGCCGAGATCGATGCCGCCTATGCCGCCGAGACCAGGCGCGGCGCCGAACCCCGCTACTGGGAGGACGTCGAGGTCGGCGAGGAACTGCAACCCCGCGTGAAGGGCCCGTTGACCACGACGGACGTGGTCGTCTGGCACCTGGGCTGGGGCATGCAGCTCACCCCGCCCGGCGCCTTCGGCATCGCGGCGGCCGTACGGCGCAAGGCCCCCGGCCTCTACCCGCCCAACCGCCTGGGCGTCCCCGACACCGTGCAGCGCCTGCACTGGGAACCCGAGCGGGCCCGCGAACTCGGCCTCCCCAACCCCTACGACTACGGCGGCATGCGCGAGACCTGGCTCTGTCATCTCCTCACCGACTGGATCGGCGACGACGGCTGGCTGTGGCAACTGCGCTGCGAACACCGCAGGTTCAACTACCTCGGTGACACGACCTGGGTGCGCGGCACGGTCGTCGACAAACGGCGGGTGGACGGACGCGGCGAGGTGCACATCGATGTGCGCTGCGAGAACCAGCGCGGCGAAGTCACCACACCCGGCAGAGCGGTTGTGCTGCTGCCGACCAGGGAGCGGGCCGTCGAACTTCCCGAGCCACCCGCCCAGGACCTGGACGGCATGGTCGCCCACGAACTGGAGCGGTTCGCCGTCAACTGAACGGCGGTCGAGAACGAGAACTCAAGGAGGCAAGGTGTCGGACGAAGTGCTGGTGGAGCGCCGGGGCGCGGTCCAGATCATCACGATCAACCGTCCCAAGGTCAAGAACGCGCTGGACGCCGGGGTGGGCGCCGGAATCGCCGCCGCCGTCGACGAGTTGGACGAGACGGACGAGCTGCGGGTCGGCGTGCTCACGGGAGCGGGGGGCACCTTCTCGGCGGGCATGGACCTCAAGGCGTGGCTGCGCGGTGAGAGCCCCGCGATCGAGGGCCGGGGGCTGTGCGGGATCACCATCACCCCGCCGCGCAAACCGCTGATCGCGGCGGTCGAGGGCTGGGCGCTGGCCGGCGGCTTCGAGCTGCTGCTCGCCTGCGACCTCGTCGTGGCGTCCCGCGCGGCGCGGGTCGGGGTGCCGGAGGTGACGCGGTCCCTGGTCGCCCGGGCCGGTGCGGCACTGCGGCTGCCCCAACGGGTTCCGTACGCCATCGCGTTGGAGCTGCTGCTGACCGGCGAGCCCATCACCGCCGAACGCGCGGCCGAGGTCGGACTGGTCAACCGGCTCACCGACGAGGGCGGCGCGCTCGCCGGAGCGCTGGAACTCGCCGGGACCATCGCGGCGAACGGCCCACTCGCCGTCGCCGCCACCAAGCAGATCGCGCAGTCCGCCGCCGACTGGACCCTGGAGGAGGGCTGGATCCGGCAGGCCGAGATCGCCTCACCGGTGTTCTCGTCCGAGGACGCGCGGGAGGGCGCCGCCGCGTTCGCCGAGAAGCGCCCGCCCGTCTGGAAGGGACGCTGACGGCGTCGTAGAAGTGCCGGGATCCTCAACTCAGGCTGCCAGGGAGGGTGTTGTGAGCGCAGGACCACTGTCCGGCTGTCGCGTGGTCGAGCTGGGCGGCATCGGGCCGGGCCCGTTCGCCGGGATGCTCCTCGCCGACCTCGGCGCGGAGGTCGTCCGGGTGGACCGGCCGGAGCGGGCGGCCGAGCCCGACGCGGGCGGCCCGGCGGACGTCCTCAACCGGGGCAAGCGCTCGGTCGTACTCGACCTGAAACACCCGGCAGGACCCGCCGCACTCCTCCAACTCGCCGAGCGGGCCGACGTGTTGATCGAGGGATTCCGCCCCGGCGTCACCGAACGCCTCGGCATCGGACCCCACGAGTGCCTCGCCCGCAACTCCCGGCTGGTCTACGGCCGGATGACCGGCTGGGGCCAGACCGGACCGCTCGCCGCGGCCGCCGGACACGACCTCACCTACATCGCCCTCACCGGCGCGCTCGGCGCGATCGGCGACGCGGCGGGCCCGCCGCAGATACCGCTCAACCTGGTCGGCGACTTCGGGGGCGGTGGCTGCTACCTCGTGATCGGCGTGCTGGCCGCCCTGCACGCCGTAGGACGCACGGGAGTTGGGCAGGTCGTCGACGCGGCCATCGTCGACGGGACGGCGCATCTCCTCGCGAGCACCTTCGGCAAACTCGGGCGCGGGGCCTGGACCGACGAGCGGGGCATCAACCAACTCGACGGCGGCTGGCCCTTCTACGCCGTCTACGCGACCAAGGACGGCGGACACGTGGCGGTCGGCGCCCTTGAGGCCAAGTTCTACCGGTGCCTGATCGAGCTGCTGAAACTCGACGTAGACCCCGGACTTCAGCACGACCGCTCGACCTGGCCGGAGTTGCGCCGCCGGCTGGCCGAACGCTTCGCCGAGCGCACCCGCGACGAATGGGCGGCCCTGTTCGAGGGCACCGACGCCTGCGTCGCACCCGTCCTCGGCCTCACCGAGGCGGCGGCACACCCCCAACTGGCCGCGCGCGGCAGCCTGTTCACCCGGGAGGGCGTCGTGCAGCCCGCCGCGGCACCCCGCTTCTCTGCCACACCGTCGAGCCCCGGCCCGGCGGCCCCAGCCGTAGGCGCCGACACCCGCGCCGTCCTGAGGGACTGGGAGATCGCCGATGCCGACGCACTCGTGGACAGCGGCGCCGCCGTCCAGTTCCCCACCGACTGAAAGGACCCTGTCATGCCCGAGGCCGTCATCGTCGACGCCGTACGCACGCCCATCGGCAAGCGCAACGGCTCCCTGGCCGCCGTGCACGCGGCCGACCTCTCGGCACACGTACTGACCGCGCTGGCGGAACGCACCGGCATCGACCCCGGCACCGTGGACGACGTGATGTGGGGCTGCGTCACCCAGATCGGCGACCAGTCGAGCAACATCGCCCGCTTCGCGGCACTGGCCGCGGGCTGGCCCGAGCATGTGCCCGGGGTGACCATCAACCGGGCCTGCGGCTCCAGCCAGCAGGCCGTCGACTCGGCCGCGCACGCCGTGATGGCCGGGCAGTACGACCTGGTGGTGGCCGGGGGAGTGGAGACCATGACCCGGGTCCCGCTGGGCTCGCACCGGACCACCGGACAGCCGTACGGACCGGCCGTCCTGGCCCGCTACGACGGGTTCCAGTTCAGCCAGGGCGTCGGCGCCGAGCTGATCTCCGAGCGGTGGGGCCTCAGCCGTACCCGCCTGGACGAGTTCGCCTCCGAGTCGCACGCCAAGGCCGCCGCGGCGATCGACTCGGGGATCTTCGACGACCACATCGTGCCCATCGAGGTCGAGGGCACCAAGTTCACCGCCGACGAGGGCCTGCGGCGCGGCACCTCGGTCGAGACCCTCGCCAAACTCAAGCCGTCGTTCAAGGAGGACGGTGTGATCCACGCCGGAAACGCCTCCCAGATCTCCGACGGCGCCGCCGCACTGCTCATCACAACTCCCGAACGGGCAAGGGAGTTGGGCCTCAAGCCGATCGCCCGCTACCACTCCGGCGCGGTCAGCGGCGCGGACCCGATCATGATGCTGACGGGCCCGATCCCCGCGACGGAGAAGGTCCTGCGCAGGTCCGGACTCACGATCGACGACATCGGCGCCTTCGAGGTCAACGAGGCTTTCGCACCGGTCCCGTTGGCGTGGCTCGCCGAGACCGGCGCCGACCCCGAGCGGCTCAACCCACTGGGCGGGGCGATCGCGGTCGGCCATCCGCTCGGCGGCTCCGGCGCCATCCTGATGACCCGCCTGCTCGCCCGCATGCGGCAGCGGAACCTGCGCTACGGCCTCCAGACGATGTGCGAGGGCGGCGGCACCGCCAACGCCACGATCGTCGAACTGCTTCCGTGACAGCTGTCCTCCGCCCGCGGATGGCCGGTCCACCGGCATGACGGAGGGCCGAGCCCGCTTCACTCGATCCCGGTGATCCCTTGCCAGTGGCCGGGGACGGGCATCGCCGGAGGCGGGCCCGCGACGCGCAGCGGCCGGTGCGCGGGCCGGGCCACCAGGCCGCGGGCGGCAGTGGCGAAAGCGGCCCGGTCGGGGTGGCCGGTCTTCCGGAGCAGACTCGCCACATGCTTCTCCACGGTCCGCGGCGAGATGTGCAGCCAGTCGGCGATGTCCTTGTTGCCGTTCCGCTCGACGAGCAGCCGGGCGACCTCGAACTCCCGGCCGGTGACACCGCACCGGCGCAGATCGGGCGGTACGTGCTCGGTACCGCTGCGCCGCTGCCGGACCGGTGCTCCCATGCCGCGCAACAGGCTCCGGCAGGCGGCGGCGACCGTCGGCACGCCGACTCCGTGGAAGTACTCCTCCGCCTCACGTACCCAGTCGACGGGCTCGCCCCACCCGTCCTCGTACGCCGACCGTGAGACCAGGCGCAGGCACAGGTTCCGTGCCACCGGGTACGGTGCCGCGGCCTCAAGTGCCGCGGTCGCGGCGGCGGTCGCCTCGACCGGCCTGCCCTCGCGACCCAGCAGCACCGCGTGCGCCGCCCCGGTGAACTGCCGGTTCCACCGGGTGCCGTCGGCGGCCCGGGCGACATCGGCGTGGTGCCGCCGGCCCGCGCGCCCGGCGAGCACACCGCGCAGCAGCATGACGCCGTACAAGTCGTGCGCCCCGAACTCACCGGCTCCGGGATTCTCCCTGTCGTAGGCGAGAGCCTGCGCGAACTCCTGCTCGGCGGCGTCGTGGTTCTCCTCCAGCAGCGAGCAGAACGCCCGCGCCAGCCCGTACGACATGGCCCGCACTCCGGGCGCGTCGTCGACGCCGGGGGCCAACTCGTCGAGTGCCTCTTCCATTTCGGCGCGTCGCCCCTGGTGTGCGAACCGTACGGCCTCGGCCAGCCGCAGCATGGCCGCGACCGGACCCAGCCGCAGGCGTGTCGCGGCGGTCAGCCCTTCCCGGATCCGCCGGCCGGCCGCCTCGAACTCGCCGCGTCGCACCTGGTCCAGCGCGAGGACGCAGCCCGTCTCGTGGGCCAGCGGGAGCACACTGAGCCGCAGGGCCCGCCGCTGGACCTCTTCGAGCCCGGCCGGCTGTCCGTCGCTCCGCAGCGCGCTCCGGGCCAGGTGTACTTCGGCGGACACCCGCAGGTCGGGGAGCCGGTGCAGTTCGGCGATCGCGCCGGCGCGCGCGAAGTGTGCCGCGGCGGTCTCAGCGTCGTGTTCCGGGGCCAGGTGCCCGAGCATCAGCAGTGCCCCGCCGAGCACATCCGGAAGGTCGGCCCGCTCGGCCGCGTCCGCCGCCCGGCGGGCGTACTCGGCGGCCGTGCGCAGCCGGTCGGGCGCCGGCCGGGTCAGTTCCACGTGGGCCGAGGCGAGGTCGACCGGGGCGGTGTGCGCGGCGGTCGGAGCGGCGCCGAGCAGTCGGCGGGCGATGTCGAGCTGCCGGAAGGCGTCGACGGGCCGGCCCGCCGACGCGGTGGCACGGGCCAGCCGGGCATGGAGCCCGGCCCGGCGGGCCGCGGGAATGTCGTGGCCGCCCAGGGCTTCGAGGTCGGCGGTCAGCCCGGCTACGGCGTCGAACCGGGCCGCGCGCGAGACGGTGTCCAGGAGCAACTCCAGCACAGTGGCCCGTAGTTCGGGGTCCGAACCGGCATCGGCCGACCGCTGGGCCCGGGTGAGCAGGACCACGGCCCGGTCCACCGCGCCCTCTCCCGTCGCCCGCCGCGCGGCCTCGCAGTAGCGGGGGACGGCCTCGCAGGTGTCACCGGCCTGCTCGAACAGGTCGGCGGCGTGGGCGCACCACTCGCCGGGCAGCCCCGGATGGAGCGCGAGCAGGGCGTTCGCCGCGCGCCGGGCCTGTCCGGCGCGTTCCGCCGGCCCGAGATCCTCCAGCAGGACCTGTGCGGCGAGCCGGGGCCGGAACGCGTACCAGTCCGGGCTCGACCCGTCCGGTTCGAGCAGATACGAGGCGACTCCCGCTTGGAGGACCGTGAGCAGTTCGCGGTCGTCGCACCCGGCCGCGTGCTGGAGCGCGGGCAGCGGGAATCGTGGTCCGAAGAGGGCCGCGATGCCGAGGATCGTGCGTCCGCGGGCGTCGAGCCGGCCGGTCCGGTACCGGACGCTGCGGGCGACCGCGGCGGGGACAGGGAGTCTCCGGGCGGCATCCCGGGGGTGGCGGGTCACCGCGTCACGCAGGAGTTCCTCGACCACCAGCGGGATACCGGTGCTGTCCTCCACCACGGTGTCGACCAGTTCGGCGCCGGCCGCGCCCGGGACGGATCCCAACTCGGCCACGACGAGGGAGCGTACGTCCGGGTGCCCCAGCGGGCGCAGTTCGAGGGTCGTCGCGGCACCCCGCTGACGCGCCCGGTCGGCCAGTTCGGTTGCCACACAGGGCTCGCGACCTGCGATGAGGAGCAGCACGGCGGGCTGCTCCGCGAGATTGTCGAGGACGTACTCGAGGACGGCCAGCGTCTCCGTGTCCGCATCGTGCAGATCGTCGAGCACGAGCAGGAATCCGTGGTCTCGTCCGGTCACGGTGAGCACGCGCAGGAGGGTCTCGGCGACCGTGAGGTGCGAGCCGACGGCCGTGCCGGAAGCAGGGCTTCCCGGCAGCAGGTGGGCGAGCACCGGCCCGTAGAGGCCCAGTTCGTCCGCGTCCGGCAGCAGGCCGGCCCGGGACAGCGAGAGCAACGCCTCGACCAGCGGCCGGTACGGCACGACCGATCCGACCGTAGCGGCCCGGCCCCGTGCGGTGACCATGCCCGCCGCCGCAGCCGCGCGCAGCGCCTCCACGGCGAGCCGCGTCTTGCCGATACCGGGTTCGCCGGTGACGAAGACGGCGCCGCCGCGCCCCGAGCGCGCGGCGGCCAGCGCCCTCATGACCTGCCGCATCTCGGCCTGCCGACCGACGAACTCGCCGCGGGCGCCGGCCCGGCCCCCGGCCGGACGGATCCGGCGGACGACCGTGGTGCCGCCGCCGTCCGTCGACGTGTGCCGTGAGTCCAGGAAGCCGGTGGCCGCCTGCCCCGCCGTGTACCGGACCTGCCGGCATCCGCGTGCGCTCATCAACATTCCCCCGATGTCGAGTCGTCCCAAGTCAGCGTGGTTCACCGTGGTCCGCCTGTCGCGTCGGGTTCCGTTCAACGGACCGGATCCGGCGCCTCCCGCCCGGGAAACGAGGCAGGACCACCACCATTCGAGCGGGCCGGAAGCGTGTGTTCCTGGGGGCTGCGCCGCCCAAATACGGGGTGCTTTCCCTGATGTACGCGTCCGGAGCGCGCCGTTGACTGGCGCAGCCGACCGGTCGGTACCCGTTCCATCCCCGGAGCGCGTCCAAGCGCTCCCGACCATCGAGGAAGTGACCCGCATGAGCGTTCTGAAGCTGCAGTCGATCGAACCGCGGACGGAGAACAGCAGCGCTCTGGTACTGAGCATCACCAGCAGCCTGAGCAGCACCTGCTGCCGGAACCCCTCCTGAGCGGTATCCGCCTGAGGTGAACTGACGGCGTGAACCATGCGGGGCGCACACCGCGCGCCCCGCATGGTTCACGCCACCCCTGCGCCCCGTCGAGAACCGCCCGCCAGGCTCCTCGGACACACTCACAGAGGCAGACATGATCAACGAACGATGGGTATACCGATTCCCCTTCTGCTGGAACGACACCCTGTTCTTCGACCCGCTCGACGTCTCCTACGAGCCGAAGCCCGACCACTTCCTCGCCTCCCTCGACGAGCGGATACGGTCGCGATTCGTCCGCAAGGGCATCTGGTGGAGCTACCGGCACAATCCGGACCTGCCCGAGCAGGGGTGGAAGATCCATGTGTCGGCGAACCAGCGCAACGTGCGCGAGGTCGCCGCCTCGGTGATCGGGTATCTGACCGAGCACGACATCGACTTCAAGATCGCACTCGATCTCATGGTCTTCGAGATGCTGAGTTCGAAGGCCATATCGCGGGGCAGCGGCGGCAAACTCGTCACCGTCTACCCCCGGGACGACGACGAGTTCCGGTCGTGTCTGGCCGACCTCGCCCGGGTCCTGGACGGAGCCGAGGGCCCGTACGTGCTGTCGGACCTGCGGTACCGCGACTGCAAGGCGCTCTACTTCCGCTACGGGCAGTTCCTGGACACCCACTCCGTCGACGTCCTGGGCCGGCCGGTGCCCCACATCACGGGGCCGGACGGGCCGGTCGCCGACGACCGGCGCCCCGGATACGCCCAACCGCCCTGGGTGGCCTGGCCGTTCACCGACTGGGAGCCCCCGGCCGATACCGACGAGGACGGCCTGCTCGCGGGCCGCTTCCGGGTGACCGGGGCGCTCCAGTTCTCCAACAGCGGTGGGGTGTACACCGCGCAGGACACGGCGAACGACGACCGGGTGGTGGTCCTCAAGGAAGCCCGCCCGCACACCAACGTGGACCCGCGGCAGGACCACGACGCCGTGGACATCCTCAACCGCGAGTGGGTGTTCCTGAACCGGCTGGCCGACGTCGGCTCGTTCCCCGCCCCGATCGCCACCTTCCGGCACTGGGAACACCACTTCATCGCGGAGGAGTTCGTCGACGGCACCGACATCCGCTCCATGCTGCTCGAACGCAACCCGCTCGCCCGGCTCGGACCCGGTGGCGTAGCGCAGTCGCGGGAGTTCCTGCGGATCTTCCTGGGCGTCTTCCGGGGGCTCGCGGGCGCGCTCCGGGCCGCCCACGACCGCAAGGTGATCCTCGGTGACTTCACCGCCGCGAACGTGCTCATCGACCCGGACACCCTGGACGTCACCATCGTCGATCTGGAGACGTGCCGACTGACCGAGGCCGACCCCGAGCACGCCCACCTGGAGGCACCGGTCGAGCTGTACACACCCGGGTTCAGCAACTTCCGGCGCCGCTTCGCCGCGTCCGCGGTCGAGGACGACCAGTTCGGCCTCGCCATGACCATGGCCTACTTCATCTTCCCGGTCGCGGCCCTGTCGTATCTGCGCGAGGACATCCTGGACCGCTACCGGATCTTCACCGACAGTCTGGGCTGGCCGAAGCGGATCCACGAGATGCTGACCGACCTGGCGCAGGCGCGGATCACGCTCACGGACGTACTGCGGGAACTGGAACACGAGGACGACCTGGTCGACCAGGTCCGTGCCGTTGCGGTGCGGCCGGTCGTGGAGGAGCGCCTCGGCCTCGCGGAGACCGAGGCCGGACTGGCGGCCTTCATCGACGTCGTCGCCGACACCGACCGGCCCACGCTCTTCCCCGTCGACCCGTTCGCGCACGTCACCAACCCGCTGAGCCTGGGCTTCGGCGCGAGCGGCGTCCTGTGGGCCCTGAACTCCTCGGGCGTCCCGCTCCGATCGGAATGGACACGGCGGCTGCGCGACGACCTGGCCGACCTCGACCCGGCCCAGTACCCGGCCGGCCTCATGAACGGGCTGGCCGGCATCGCCTGGGCGACCGACACACTCGGACTCCCCACGCAGGCACGGCAGTTGCTGGCACAGGCCAACCGGCACGCGCACGAGTCCGGCGACCACACCTTCTACTACGGCCTCTCCGGCGTGGGCATGACGAACCTGCGGTTCTACCTCCACGACCGCGACGAACGTCACCTCGCCGCGGCGCGGGACTGCGCCCGGGCGCTGTGCGAGACCGCACGGCACGACGGCGAACGGGTCCACTGGCGCAACGAGTTCACGACCGAGGTCCCGTTCACCGGCCTGGGCTTCGGCCAGGCGGGCGTCGCGATGTTCCTGCTGCGCATGCACCAGATCACCGGAGAGGACTGGTGTCTGGACCTCGGCCGCGGCGCACTGGCCTGGGAGATGGCACACGCGGACCGGCAGGACGACGGCAATGTGACGTTCGATCACCGCGGGACCGCGGAGCCCTATCTGGAGGTGGGTTCCGCGGGTGTCGCCCGAGTCCTCCTGCGCTACGGCGACCTGGATTCCGCACGGACCGTCCTGCGCGCGCTGGACGTCCGGCAGGCCGTGCTGCCCGGGTTCTCGTTCGGTATGTCCGGGATCGCCGACACGCTGCTCGACGCGGCCTCGATCACCGGCGACACCGCGTACCGGGGCATCGCACTGCGGCAACTCGACTTCGTGAGGCGGCTGTTCCTGTTCGAGCCGGACGAACGGTTCGCGATACCGCGACACGGCGAGGCGGTTCCCCTCGGCTCACCCGGCGACGGACTGCTGCGCTGCTCCACCGACTACCTCACCGGATCGGCCGGCATCCTTCGGGTGCTCCACCGCGTGAACCACGGCGGCACGGCGGACTTCCTGCTGGACGAGGTGTCGCGGTGAGGGAGCTGTGGCACACGCTCAGGGGCCACCGGACCCAGTTCTCGGTGATCGTCCTCATCGAGGCGGCCCTCGGCGGGACCGAAGCCCTGGTGCATCCCCTCCTGCTCAAGGCCCTGTTCGACCAGGCGATCCTGACCGGCCGCTTCCACAGGTTCGTCGTACTCGCCGCCTGCTATCTCCTGCTCGGCCTCACCCTGAGCCTCGCGGGCTACTGGGTGGCGCGGTGGCGCAAGGGGTTCGAGAACACGTTCACACTCGACCTGGAGATGGAACTGCTGGACCGCGCGCTCGACCAGGACGGACGGCGGATGGCACAGGCCGGCAACGCCTCGTTCGTCAGCCGGGTGCACAACGACGTCAAGGAAGGCGTCCTGCCGGCCGTCGACGTCTCGATCCGGATCGCGAAGCAGGCGGTCTCGTCCGTCGTCTTCGTCGGCGTGCTGCTGTACCTGTCCTGGCAGGCCAGTCTCATCCTGCTCGTCATCGTGCCGCCGCTGGTGTACGTCAGCAACCGCATCGCCAAGCGGATCGAGGACAACACGGAACCGGAACGCGAGGCGGAGGCGCAGTACGTCAACACACTGTCCCGGACCCTGGAGTCCTTCCACGCCCTGCGCGGCCTGCCGGCGCTCCTGTCCGGCACCCGGGCCGCCAACAGGAAGGCGCTGCGCGGCTTCCTCGGCATCACCTTCACCAACTTCCGGCTCACCCAGAAGCAGAGCACGCTCAGCGACCTCGTCATGAACCTGTCCGACACCACCTCGATGATCACCGGGGCGTACTTCGTGTTCGCCGGCCGGATGACGTTCGGCAGTTTCCTCGCCTTCGTGAACTCGCTGTGGCGGGCCGTCACCGGAATCTTCGAGCTCGTGAACATGATTCCGCAGGCCCGCCGGAACACCGCGGTGCTCAGGCGGATCACCGCGCTGCGTGCCTCCGGGGTGTCGCCGTACCACGACGAGGGACACCTGGTGCTGGTCCACGCGGCCCGCGTCGGGTACGACGACGGCGCGGAAGTGACGATCGACGACTTCGAACTGGCCGTCGGCGAGCACGTCCTGCTCCGTGGCCCCAACGGCTGTGGCAAGACGACGCTCCTGCACATCATCTCCGGAGCGCTCGCCCCCGACTACGGGATGGTCACGCTGCCGGCCCGGGTGGCCGCCCTGACCGCTCCGGTCAACCTGCCCCCGTTGCCCGTGCGTGAACTGGTCGCCGACGAACGGGTGCGCACCGCCCTGGGGCTCGACGGGGTGGCCGGCCAACTCCCCTCGGAGCTGTCGTCCGGCCAGCGGCAGCGGACCGGGGTCGCGGCCCTCCTCTGCGAGGAAGCGGACGTGTACCTCGTCGACGAGCCGTTCGCGAACCTCGACGAGACCGGCCGGGACCTGGTGCTGCGGGCGCTGGAACAGCACACCCACGGGCGCGGCCTGCTCGTGGTGCACCACGGCGACGAGGACCTCGACAGCCGGTTCGACCGCGTGGTCACCTTGTCGACGACCGCCGCCCACCCCTAAGCCGTCGCGGACGGCCGGGTGTCACCAGGCGACCGGCAACTCGTAGATGCCGTAGGCCTGCGAGTCCTCCTTGAACTTCAACTCCGAGAAATCGACGGCGAGTCGCAGGGTGGGCACGCGGCGGAACAACGTGCTGAAGACGACGTGGAGTTCGATGCGGGCGAGCTGCTGGCCCACGCACTGGTGCGGGCCCCAGCCGAACGCGTGGTGGTGGGCCGCGGCGCGGGTGAGGTCGAGCTTCTCGGGGTCGGGGAACGCCTGCGGGTCCCAGTTCGCGGCCGGCAGCGAGGCGATGACACCCTCGCCCGCGCGGATGATCTCCCCGTCGATCTCGATGTCGTCCAACACCGCCCGGCGCGCCAGCAGATGCGGGATGGTGAGGTAGCGCAGCAGTTCCTCGACCGTGCTCGTCACATACTTCGCGTCGTCGGAGTGCTCGCGCAGGCCCGCGAGTTGAGCGGGGTTCTGCAGCAGCAGCGCGGTGCCCAGCGTGATCATGTTGGCGCTGGTGTCGTGCCCGGCGACGAGCAGGATGTGCCCGAGAGGGGCCGCCTCCTCCATCGACAGCTCGCCCGCCTTGATGCGCGCGCCGAGATCGGAGAGGACGTCCTCACCGGGGTCGTCCATCTTCGCCTCGATGAGCCCGGCGATGTAGCGGCGCACGGTCGCCGTGCTCTCCGCCGCCTGCTCCGGGGTCTTGAAGCGCGCGTTGGTCACACCCGCGTGCTCCTGGAAGAAGTCATGGTCCTCGTACGGCACCCCGAGGAGCGCGCAGATCATCAGCGACGGCAGCGGGAGCGACAGCGCCTCGTTCAGCTCGGCCGGGTTGGGACCGTCCAGCATCTTGTCGATGAGGTCGTTGGTGATCCGCTGGATCTCCGGGCGGATCTTCTCCATCCGGTGCCGCGTGAACGAACTCGTCAGCATCCGCCGCCACCGTGTGTGCTCGGCCCCGTCGGTGTTGTTGATCGACGGCTGGATATGCGCCGCGTGCGCCTTCATCGCCTCGGTCGTGTGCGGATATCCGGGCGCACCGATATTCGCGCTGAGCCGGGGATCGGTCAGCAACTGCCGCTGGGCCGCGTGCGTCGTGACGACCCACGGCGTCGTACCGTCCCACGTCCTCGCCCGCACCAGTGCCTTGCCCGAGTCGTGCAGCTTCAGCAGCCCAGGCGGCGGCGCGAACGGGCACTCGCCCGATCGGGGCGACGGGTACTCCGGCAGCTCTTCGGGGACGTCGGTTCCGGCCGCGCTCTCGGTCATGGTTCTGTCGTCCTCTCGTCGGCCCCACACCTGACGGAACCATACGTCGACCGATCGGTACAATCAATCTCCCGGAAACCTTCGAGAACCTTCGAGAACCTTCGAGAACCTTCGAGAGGCTGGTGAAGGAATGTGAAGTCGAAGTATTGACCGAGTGGTCTATTTTCGCGTCCGGGTCGCCGGTCAGCGAGGCTCCCGCGGCATCCCGAGCCCCCGCTCGGCCACCTGCGTCCGCAGCACCTCGTTCGCCCCGCCCGCGATCGTGTACGCCCGCGAGTAGAGATGCGCGTCCTGCCACCAGCCATCCGCCACGGCGTCCACGTCCCCCTCGATCAAGAGCCCGTCCGTGCCCTGGAGGCCGAGGCCGAAGTCGACCAGGTCGTGGTTGAGCTCGCTGAAGAAGATCTTGCCGAGGAGGGCGTCGACGGGACCCTCCGTGTCGTGCAGCATCCGGGACCGGGCGAGGTCGAGCAGCGCGCCGTTCACGTGAACCCGCGTGGCCAGCTCACCGATCGTCTGCCGGGTCGCGGAGTCGTCCAGCGCGGGCCGGCCGTTGACCGACGTACGCGCCGCGAGACGCAGCAAGTCGTCCAGTACGGCGATCAGTTCGACACCGCGGGCGCCCACCCCGGACCGCTCGTGGCCGAGGCTGCTCATCGCCACCCGCCAGCCGTCGTTCACCCGCCCGATCACGTTCGCGGCCGGGATGCGCACGCCGTCGAGGAAGACCTCGTTGAAGTCGGTCGTCCCGGTGATCTCCCGCAACGGCCGGATGTCGACGCCCGGGCTGCGCAGATCGAGCGCGAACGCGGTGATGCCCTTGTGCTTCGGCGCCTCGCGATCGGTGCGCGCGAGCAGGTAACCCATGTCCGCGTGCTGGCCGTTGGTCGTCCACACCTTCTGGCCGTCCACGACGAACACCGCGTCCTCGCCCTCGCCCTCGCGAACAGCCCGGGTCCGCAGTGCCGCCAGGTCGCTGCCCGCCTCCGGCTCGCTGAACAGCTGGCACCACACGTCCTCGCAGGAACGGATCCGGGGCAGGAGACGCGCCCGCTGCGCGTCGGTGCCGAACTCCAGCAGCGCGGCCGAGGCCAGCGAGGCGGCCCCGATCGGCTGCCAGGTGCGGGCGCGGGCGATCTCCTCCGCCACGACCGAGGGTTCGAGAGGGTGTGCGTCGGGACGGCCGCCGAACTCGGCCGGCCAGTCGATCCCGAGGAAGCCGGCCTCGTACAGCTTGGCGGTCCACTCCCGGATCGCCGGCATCAGTTCGGGCTCCGGTGCGCGCACTCCCGTATGGGTCTTGATGCCCGGGGCGTGCTCCGCGACGAACGCGCGCACCTTCCTCCGGAACGCTTCGAGCTCGGGCGTGGACTCCAGTCGCATCGCTGTCGGCTCCCTGTTCTCATGCAGCGGCCCAGAAATGAGGTTACTCTAACTGTGTCGATCACCCGCCTGCCAGAGCCCGGAACCAGAAAAAGTGGCCTCATCTAGGTTCCAGGTGCCCGAACCGCACGCCTCCGGCCCAGGTGACGAATAGACTGGGGATCCGCAATATCCGCCCCAGAGGAGTTGGCCATGGCGACTGCCGTCGACCGCGAGCCCGCCGACGGCGAGACCGGCATCCCGGTCGGCAAGCTGGCCGCGCAGACCGCCCGCCGTATCGAGGCGACCGTGATCCGCCAGGGCTGGCCGGTGGGCGAGTCGTTGGGCTCCGAGGTGGACCTGCGGGAGCGGCTCGGGGTGAGCCGGGCGGTACTGCGCGAGGCAGTACGGCTCGTCGAGCACCACCAGGTGGCCAGGATGCGGCGCGGCCCGAACGGCGGCCTGATCGTCTGCGCACCCGACGCGGGACCGGCCACCCGCGCCATGGTGATCTACCTCGAATACGTCGGCACGAGCGTCACCGACCTGCTCCAGGCCCGCCTCCTGCTGGAGCCGATCGCCGCCGGACTCGCCGCCGAGCGCATCACCGAGCGGGGCATCGACACCCTCCGCACCACGCTCGACGCCGAACTCGACCACTGGGACGACCCCGGCGTCCACTCGCAGGACCCCCTCCACCCCGTGCTGGCCCAGCTCTCGGGCAACCCGGTGCTCCACCTGTTCGTCGACGTGCTCACCCGGCTCACCGCCCGCTACGCGCACACCTCCCGCCGTATCTCCAAGACCGAGATGCACGCCGCGAAGGACACCTCGCACCGCGCGCACAAAGCCGTCGTCGACGCGGTGATCGCCGACGACGGGGCACGCGCCCAGACGGAGTTGACCGCGCATCTGGAGTCGGTGGCCGGCTGGATCGAGAAGCACCGGGTGCGGCGCGGGCAGCGGATCGCGGGCAATGTCGTCGAGCCCGAACTGGTCGAAGGCCCGCGCGCCAAGCTCGCCGAGGTGGTCGCCGCCCGCATCCACGACGACATCGCCGCGCGCGGCTGGCAGACCGGCATGGTGCTCGGCTCGGAGGCCGACCTGCTCGCCCGCTACTCGATCAGCAGGGCTGTACTCCGGGAAGCCGTACGGCTGTTGGAGTACCACTCGGTCGCCCGGATGCGCCGCGGTCCCGGCGGCGGCCTGATCGTCACCGAGCCCGAACCGCAGGCCAGCATCGACACCATGGCGCTGTTCCTCGAGTACCAGGGCGTCACCGCCGACGACCTGCGGATCGTCCGCAACGCCATCGAACTCGGCATCGTCGCCCGGGTCACCGCCCGTGTCGCGGAGGGCGACAAAGAGGTGACCGAACGGCTCGGCAAGGCCGTCCGCTGGAGCACGGAGGGCCCCGCCGACGACCCGCGCAAGGCCGACCTCTTCCACACCGAACTGGCCGCGCTCTCCGACAATCCGGTGCTGTCCCTGTTCCTCTCCATCATCACCGAGCTGTTCCGCCGCCACGCCTCCGGCCACGACCGGCCGCTGCCCGGCGACACGGCGGCCGAGGAGGTCCAGCACGTTCACCAGCGCATTCTCGACGCCATCGTCGAGGGCGACGCCGGGGTGGCCCGGCACCGGATGCGCCGCCACCTGGACGCGCTGATCCCTTGGTGGCACTGATCTCCTGATGCTCGACCTGCAACGCCCCTGTGCGGCCTTCGGGCCCGCGGGGGCGTTCTGCTGAACCGGGCTGTGTCGGGCGAGGCTAATTAGGTATACTGAATAGGTCGAGCCGAAGGAGATCCGATGCGCCGGACCCTGTTCGAAGAGACCCATGAGGACTTCCGTCTGCTGGTCCGTGACTTCATCGCCCGCGAGGTGGTCCCGTCGTACGAGGACTGGCGGCGCGTCGGACTCGTCCCCCGGGACCTGTTCACCGCGCTGGGCAAGCTCGGCATCATCGGCACGTCGATCCCGGAGGAGTACGGCGGGGGCGGCCAGGACGACTACCGCTACAACGCCGTGATCCAGGAGGAGTGTGCCCGCGCCTGCGTCACGCTCGGCGGGCTGCGCACCCACCTGGACATCGTCGTCCCGTACTTCACGGGCCTGGCCAATGCCGAGCAACGGGCCCGCTGGCTACCGGGGTTGGCCTCGGGCGAGCTGTACACCGCGATCGCGATGAGCGAGCCCGCCACCGGCTCCGACCTGGCCGGCATCACCACCCGGGCGGTCCGCGACGGCGACCACTTCGTCCTCAACGGCGCCAAGACCTTCATCACCGGCGGCCACCACGCCGACCTGGTGATCGTGGTCGCCCGCACCACCGTGGACCCGGACAACCGGCGCGCCGGGCTCTCCCTCCTTGTGGTGGAGAGGGGCACGCCCGGCTTCACCGTCGGGCGCAAGCTGGAGAAGATCGGCCTGGCCGTCCAGGACACCGTGGAACTCGCCTTCGACGACGTCCGCGTGCCCGCCGCCAACCTCCTCGGCGAGGAAGGCGCCGCCTTCACCCTCCTCGGCCGCAACCTCGCCCAGGAACGCCTGGCCATCGCGGTCGGCGCGGTCGCCCAGGCCCGTACCGCGATCGACCTGACCGTCTCCTACGTCCGCGACCGGAACGTGTTCGGAAAGCCGCTGGCCCAGTTCCAGAACACGAAGTTCGAACTCGCCTCCCTGGACGCCGAGTTGACGGCCGCGCAGGCTCTGCTCGACGCGTCGATCACCGCGCTCGTCGCGGGAGAACTCGCCCCCGTGGACGCGGCCCGCACCAAGCTGGTCTGCACCGAGACACAGGGGCACGTGGTCGACCGCTGTCTCCAACTGCACGGCGGCTACGGCTACATCCTCGAATCCCCGATCGCCCGCCTGTACGCGGACGCCCGGGTGACCCGTATCTACGGCGGCACCAGCGAGGTCATGAAGCTCATCATCAGCAAGTCCCTGGGCCTTTGACACCACGAAGACCATGAGGAGTTGGGTGTGAACATCGACGGTTCAGCGGCACTCGTCACCGGCGGCGCCTCCGGGCTCGGCCTGGCCACCGCGCGCCGCATCATCGAACGCGGCGGACGCGTCGTCCTCGCCGACATCTCCGAGGAACAGGGGGTCAAGGCGGTCGCCGACCTCGGCGAGGCCGCACGCTTCGTCCGCACGGACGTCACCGACGCGACCGAGGTCACCGCCGCCCTCGACGCGGCCGAGCAACTCGGCACCCTGCGCGCCGTCGTGCACTGCGCCGGACGCGGCGGCGACCGCACCCGGATCATCGACCGCGACCGCAACCCCGGCGAACTCGACACCTTCGCCGAGGTCATACGCGTCAACCTGATCGGCACCTACAACGTCCTGCGCCTGGCCGCCGCCCGCCTCGCCGGCAACGAGGTCGTCGACGGCGACCGGGGCGCCGTGGTACTCACCGCGTCGGTCGCGGCCTTCGACGGCCAGATCGGGCAGACCTCCTACACCGCGGCCAAGGCAGGAGTCCACGGCATCACCCTCGTCGCCGCCCGCGACCTGGCCAGCTGGCAGATCCGGGTGAACACCATCGCCCCCGGCATCATGGACACCCCGATGCTCGGCCGCCTCCGCGCCGACATCCGCGACGGCCTCGCCGCCTCCGTACCGCACCCCAAGCGCCTCGGAGAGCCGGACGACTTCGCCCGCCTCGCCGTGGAGATGCTGGAGAACCCCTACCTCAACGGCCAGACCGTCCGCCTCGACGGCGCGATCCGCATGGCCCCGCGATGACAGCGGACGGGACCGGCGAGTCGGACGACCAATTCCGCGCCCGCCTGCGGGCCTTCCTCGCAGAGCAGCATCCCGGGCGCCGCCCCAAGGACCCCGTCGAGCGGGTCGCCTGGCAGAAGAAGTGGCTCGCCACGCTCTACGACGCCGGTTACGCGGGCCCGAGTTGGCCGCGCGAGTACGGCGGCATGGACCTGTCCTTCGCCCGCCAGGTGAGCTACCAGGAGGAGTACGCCCGCGCCCGCGTCCCAGGACCCCTCGGCACCGGACTGGGCATCGCCGCCCCCACCCTCATCAAGTACGGCACGCCCGAGCAGAAGGAGCGCCACCTGCGCCCCATGCTGCGCGGCGACATGGTGTGGGCCCAGGGCTACTCCGAACCGGAGGCGGGATCGGACCTCCCCGCGCTGCGCACGACGGCACGGCGTGAAGGCGAGGAGTACGTCGTCAACGGGCAGAAGGTGTGGAACAGTTCGGCCGACATCGCCGACATCTTCTTCACCCTCGTCCGCACCGGGCCCCCCGACTCCCGCCAGGACGGCATCAGTTACCTCCTGATCGACGCCCATGCCTCCGGGGTGACGGTACGCCCGCTGCGTGATCTGACGGGCGACGCGCACTTCTGCGAGATCTTCTTCGACGACGTCCGCGTCCCGGTCGCCAACCGCATCGGCGAGGAGAACGGCGGCTGGCCGCTGGTGCGCACGAGCCTCGGGCACGAGCGCGCAGCCGGGGCGATGAACCAAGCGGCCCTGTACCGGCGGGTGTTGGACGAGTTGATCGAACTCGCCCGTGAGCGCGGGGCGACGGCCGACCCGATCGTCCGGGATCGGCTCGCCGACTTCGAGATCCGCGTCCGCGTCATGCGGCTCACCGGCATGCGCACCATCGCCGACATCATGGCCAAGGGCGAACCCGGGCCCGCCTCTTCGACGGCGCGGCTGTCCATCGTGACCTTCGAGCAGGAGCTGCACGAGTTCGCGCTCGACCTGCTCGGACCGTACGGCATCCTCGACCGCCACGACCCGCACGCCGTCCAACGCGGGCGCTGGGTATGGGGGTTCCTCCGTACGCGTGCCTCGTCGATCGGCGCGGGCACGGCCGAGATCCAGCGCAACACGATCGCCGAACAGGTGCTGGGGCTGCCCCGCGACCCGGCGATGCCGACAGTGGAGAGGACCCGATGAAGGCCGCACGCTGCACGGAGTACGGGCCGCCCAGCGGCCTCTCGGTCGTCGAACTCGACGATCTACGGCCCGGACCCGGCGAGGTGCTGGTCCGGGTGCACGCGGCGGCGGTGAACTTCCCGGACGTACTCCTCGTGGCGAACCGCTACCAGGTGCCCGCGCCACTGCCCTTCACGCCGGGCAGCGAATTCGCCGGTGTGGTCGCGGAGTTGGGACCGGGCGTGTCCGGCCCGCCCGTCGGCTCCCCCGTCGCCGGGGCGGTGCTCACCGGCGCCTTCGCCGAACAGGTCGTCGTGCCCGTCGCGGGTCTGCGCCAGGTCCCCGAGGGCCTCGACATGGTGCACGCCGCCGCGTTCCACGTCACGTACGCCACCGCCTACCACTCTCTCGTCACCGTCGGACAGGGCAGCGCGGGGGAGTGGGTGGCGGTGCTCGGCGCGGCCGGCGGGGTCGGTTCGGCGGCGGTCGACATCGCGACGCGGCTCGGCATGCGGGTGGTCGCCGCCGCGTCGAGCCAGGAGCGGCTGACGGTCGCCCGCAAGCTCGGGGCCGAGGCCGGCGTCGACTACGTGCATGAGGATCTCAAGCTCCGCACAAGGGAGTTGACCGGCGGCGAGGGTGTCCACCTCGTGATCGACCCGGTGGGCGGCGACCACGCGGAGGCCGCCCTGCGAGCGCTGCGCCGGGGCGGCCGGTTCGTCACGGTCGGGTACGCCGACGGGAAGATCCCGCGCATCCCGCTGAACCTGGTGCTGCTCAAGGACCTGGTCGTACGGGGCTTCGAGATCCGTACGGTGCGGCAGTACGCCCCGGCTGCCGTGGCCGCCGCCGACCGAGCCCTCGCCGCGATGGTCCGGGACGGGATGCGCCCGCTGGTCTCCCGGGTCCACCCGCTCGCCGAGGTCGCCACCGCCCTCACCGATGTCGCGGAGCGCAGGACCACCGGCAAGGTGGTCCTGGATCTCACCTCATAGCAAAGGCCGTCGGAGCCAAAACGCTTCAGAACGTGGGGAGTTGAGGACGCCTGCGGACATAGCCGCCGGCGTCCACCCGCATCTGCATCCCGGTGACGTAACGGGACTCGTCGGAGACGAGGAAGAGCACCATGTCGGAGACGTCCTCCGGCTCGACATACGGGATGTCCATACCGGTCGTCGCGGGGAAGGACTCCAGCGCGTCCTCGCGCGTCGGGTTCTCCAAGTCCGGCCGGAAAGACCGGTACATGATGTCGCTGTTGAGCATGTCCGTGTTGACGTTGGTGGGGTGCAGGCCGTTGACGCGGATCCGCCGGGACAGCAGCACCGTCGCCAAGTCGTGCACGAACGCGGCCACTTGGCGCTTGGCGAAGGAGTAGCCGAGGCCCCCGGGCCCGTTGGTCGGGCTGTCGACCGTCGCCGGGGTCAGGGCCGCGATCGATCCGGTCGCCACGATCGAGGCGCCGTCCGGCAGATGGGGCAGGGCGGCCTCGACGGCGTGCACGACACCGTTGAAGTCGACGGTGACGGCGTCGATGAAGGCCTGCACGCCCTGCCGGGGACCGAGCGGGGCGATGCCGGCCTGCGCCACCACGGCGTCCAGCCGCCCGAGTTCGGCCACCCCGTCGGCCACGGCCGCCTTCAGCGCCGCCGGATCCCGTACGTCCGCCTTGCGCGCGACGATGCGTCGCCCGAGCTTCTCGACCTGGCGCACGGTTTCGTCCAGGTCGTCCTGTGTGGCCAGCGCATACGCGTTCGTCGCGATGTCCTCGCACAGGTCGACGGCGATGATGTCGGCGCCCTCCGTAGCCAGCCGGAGCGCGTGGGCGCGGCCCTGTCCGCGCGCCGCCCCGGTGATGAACACGACCTTGTCCTGTACTCGGCCCATCCTGGGGCTCCTTCCGCCGGAGATAAAAGAGTAGCCTGAATACTGTCCGATGGTGCTGTTCGTGATCCATGATCGGTATCAAGTCCGCTGACTGCTGGCCGGTTTCCGTTCAGTGGGACCTGAACAGTGCACACAATTCGGCCGGTGCTAGAGAGTCCATGAGATTCGAGGGAGCACATCGATGCCATTGCAGCCATGGATGAAGTTGCTGTCGACCGACGACCACCTGATCGAGCCGCCCCGCCTGTGGACGGACCGCCTGCCGGCCAAGTACCGCGACCTCGGGCCGAGGATCGTCGAGCAGGCACGGGGAGAGGGCCAGGCCCCGGCCGAGGTGTGGAACTACGAGGGCCGCATCTACCCCTACATCGGCCTGAACGCCGTAGCGGGCAAGTCGCCCGAGGAGTTCGGCCTCGAACCGACCCGCTACGACGAGATGATCCCGGGCTGCTACGACCCGAAGGCCCGGCTGCGCGACATGGATCTGGACGGGGTGTGGGGCGCGCTGTGCTTCCCGTCGTTCCCGCGCTTCGCCGGCACCGTGTTCCTGGACGGCCAGGACCGGCAGCTCGCCCTGCTCTGCGTCCAGGCGTGGAACGACTTCGTGATCGACGAGTGGTGCGCCACCGCTCCCGGCCGGCTGATCCCGCTGGTCATCCTGCCGCTGTGGGACGTCGACGCCTGCGCGGCCGAGATCCGGCGGACGGCGGCCAAGGGCGCCAAGGCGATCTCGTTCCCGGAGAACCCGGTCCCGCTGGGCCTGCCGTCGTTCCACACCGACCACTGGGACCCGGTGTTCACGGCGGCCGAGGAGACCGACATGCCGCTGTGCCTGCACTTCGGCACCTCGGGTGCGGCGCCCAAGACCGCCCCGGAGGCACCGTTCGCGGTGACGATCACCCTGTTCGCCACCAACTCGATGTACGCGGCCGCCGACCTGCTGTTCTCCCCGGTCCTCCACAACCACCCGCGGCTGAAGATCGGCCTGTCCGAGGGCGGAATCGGCTGGATCCCGTATCTGCTGGAGCGCGCCGACGGCACCTGGGAGCGGCACCGCTTCTACCAGAACGTCAACCAGAGCGTGCGGCCCTCGGAGCTGTTCCACAAGCACTTCCACGGCTGCTTCATCGACGACCGGTTCGGCGTGGAGGTACGCCACCACATCGGCGTCGACAAGATCACCTGGGAGTGCGACTACCCGCACTCCGACTCGTACTGGCCCAAGAGCCGCGCCTACGCGGCCGAGGTCCTCGCGGACGTTCCGGACGACGAGGTGCACAAGATCGTGGAGCTGAACACCCGCCGCCTCTACAACCTCCCCGCATGAGCAGGCGCCCGGAGTCCGAGCGCTCCGACTGGACCGACCTCGACCTGCTGACCCGCGACGAGGCGTACGGCCGCCTCCAGGAGGAGATCGCCGTCACCGCCGGTCGGCTCGCCGAACTCGGCGCTGGTGACGAGGCCGAGCGCGAACTCCTCGACACCCGGCTGCGCGCCCTGCGCGAGGCCGCCGAGGATCTGAATGTCCGCTGAAAGAGAAGGAGTTGGCGTGGGGCGCATGGAAGGCAAGGCGGTGCTCATCACGGGGGCCGCCCGGGGTCAGGGACGTTCCCACGCCGTGCGGCTGGCGGAGGAGGGAGCCGATGTCGTCGTGACCGACGTGTGCCACGACATCAGCGACGAGCTGCCCTACTCGCTGGCGTCGAAGGAACAGCTGGAGGAGACCGCGGAGTTGGTGCGCGCGACCGGCCGCCGCTGCATCGCCATGCAGGCCGACGTGCGCTCGGTGGTGGAGCTGCGGGCCGCCGTCGACGCGGCGTGGGAGGAGTTCGGACGGCTCGACACCGTGGTGGCGAACGCGGGCGTGATGAGCATCGGCGCCGCCTGGGAGCTGTCCGAGGAGGCCTGGGACGTCAACATGGACGTCAACCTCAAGGGCCCCTGGAACACGGTGCGGGCCGCGGTGCCCAGGATGATCGAGGCCGGACAGGGCGGCTCCATCGTCATCACCAGCTCGGCGGCGGGCATCCGCGGCCATGTGCCGTACGCCCACTACACGGCCAGCAAGCACGGTGTGGTCGGCCTGATGAAGGCGCTCTCCAACGAACTCGCCCCGCACCGTATCCGGGTGAACACCGTGCACCCCACCGGCGTCAGCGACACCGGCATCACCGTCGGCGTCCCGATCGAGGAACTCGCCGCGCGGGAACCGCTGTTCGCGCTCGTGGCGATGAACCCCCTCGCCCCGTACGTCGAACCGCGCGATGTCTCGAACGCCGTCCTGTTCCTCGCGTCGGACGAGTCGCGCTATGTCACCGGCCTTCAGTTCACCGTCGACGCGGGCTCGACGAACAAGCCGTAGAGACGAACGAGCCGTAGAACGGAGTTGTGCATGAAGATCACGATCGACTCCTCGTTGTGCTCCGGGCACGCGAGGTGCGCGGCGGCGGCCCCGGAGGTGTACCGGCTCGACGACGACGGCTATGCGCTGCCCTACGACGGCGAGGTGCCGCCGGAGCTCGAACAGGCGGCCAGGGACGGGGAGTTGGCCTGCCCGGAGCGGGCCATCACCGTCGAGCGCTGACATATGGAACAGCCCCACGGCCGTGGACCGTGGGGCTGTTCCGCTGCCTGTTCGGATCAGCCGGCGGGCTGCGGCGGCGGGGTGAAGTGGTGGCCCCAGAACGCGCCGTCGGTGATCTCGTAGACCGGTACCGGCTCGGGCACCTTCAGGCCGTTCCAGCCGAACTCGACGGCGTAGTTCTCCGGCGACCACACGTAGAAGGACACCATGTGGTCGTTGGTGTGTTTGCCGAGCGAATGCATCATCGGGACGTCGAGCTTCGCGGCCCGGTCCAGGGCGCGGCCCACGTCGTCCAGGGTCTTGCCCTCGACCATGAAGTGCAGCAGCCGCCCGGGGCCCGGCGCAGGGGTGACGCCCAAGGTGTGGTGGCGCGGGTTGCAGCCCATGAACCAGGTCGTGCCGCCCGGCGAGCGCATCGTGTTGCGCTCGATGAAGCCGAGGGTGTTGACGTAGAAGTCGAACGTGCCCCGCGCGTCCTCGGCGGAGACGATCGCGTGCCCGAAGCCCATGTCACCGGTCAGGAAGCCCGAGACCAGCGGAGTGTGCACCGGAACGTGGTCGAGGATCGCGCCGTAGAACAGCTCGACCGGGTTGCCGCCCGGGTCGTTGAACTTGACGAAACCCGTGACCCGGCGTTCCGCGGCCTCGTCCTCGGTGCCGGCGGTGACCTTGATGCCGGTCTTCTCGACGTCGGCGACCAGTCGGGCCAGCTCCCGCTCGTCGATCACCTCGAACCCGAGGGCGGTCATCCCGTTCTGCGAACCGGGGGAGACCACGATGCGGGCCGGATAGTCGTCCATCCGGTAGTAGAGGGATTCCGGGTCGCCGCCCTCAACTGGCATCAGGCCGAGGAAATCCGCCCCGAACACCTTCCATTTCTCGATGTCACTGTATTCCAGCCGGACATACCCGAGTGAGCGCACACCCATCAGGGTTCTCCCATCACCGTCGTCAAGTCCTTGCGGTCCGACGCTAATGAGGCGGGCGGACCAGGAGTCGTGGACGTCCCACTGATCGGGAGGAGTACGGCACCCGGCAGGGACGCGGTGGCACGGTGACTGTCGCCTGTCACCCCGCGACCGGAGGCCACGCACCGCCATGACACTCACCGCTGAGGACACCCTGCGCGAACTGCACACCGACGAGGGCACGTTGCGCTACCACGAGGCGGGTGACGGGCCGCCGCTGCTCCTGTTGCACGGTTCCGGTCCGGGCGTGACCGGCTGGCGCAACTACCGGGGAAATCTCCCCCTGTTCGCGAAACACTTCCGCTGCCTCGCCCTGGAATTCCCCGGGTTCGGGGTCAGCGACCCCACCGACGAGAACCCGATGATGGCGGCCCCGAAGGCCGTCCTGCGTTTTCTCGACGGCCTCGGCCTCGAACGAGTCGACGTCATCGGGAACTCCATGGGCGGCTTCGTCGCCGCCGGACTCGCCGTCGCCCACAAGGACTTGTTCCGCCGGGTCGTCACCATCGGCGGCGTCGGCCGCAACATCCTCTCGCCCAGCCCCAGCGAAGGCCTCAACCTGCTCGTCGAGTTCGCCGAGAACCCGACCCGCGAGAACCTGCTCCAGTGGCTGCGGTCGATGGTCCACGACCCGTCCCTCCTCACCGAGGAACTCATCAAGGAGCGCTGGGCGAGCGCCACCGAGCCCGCGACCCTGGAGGCCTCCCGGCGGATCTACGGCCGGCAGGCCATGGCCGCCATGCAGGCCGCGCAGGCCCACTCCGACCAGCCCATCTGGGCCGCCCTGCACAAGATCACCGCGCCCACGCTGCTGACCTGGGGCCGCGACGACCGGGTCACACCGCTGGAGAGCGCGCTCATCCCGATGCGTACGATTCCCAAAGCGGAACTGCATGTGCTGCCCGACTGCGGCCACTGGGCCATGATCGAGCAGAAGGAGGCCTGGGAGAGCGCGGTCCTGGCCTTCCTGACCCGCCCCGAGGCGTCCTGAGCGTCGGCGGGAGCACCCAACGACCGGGGGGACGACGTGGCGAGAACCGCTGAGGGACGGCAACCGGCGGCCCCGATGTCGAGCGGCCAGGCCGCCCGCCGAGTGCGCATCCTGCGCGCCGCCTCCGAACTCGGCGCCCGCGAGGGACTGGCCAGCGTCCAGATGCACGACGTGGCCAAGGAGGCCGGCGTCGCCATCGCCACCCTGTACCGCTACTTCCCGTCCAAGCCGTATCTGTTCATGGCGGTCCTGGAGTGGCACATCGAGCAGTTCGTCGGCGGCCACGGGAACACGGCCGTCGCCGCCGAGGGCGCGGACCCCGCCGCCGAGATCGCGGAACTCCTCATCACGCTCAGCGTGAAGCTGCTGGACAGCCCGCTGCTCGCCTCGGCGGTGGCGCTGTCGTCGTTCACCGAGTACACGAGCGTCGTCCCGGCCCACGCGGACCTCGTCGACAGCCCCCTGGGCCAGGCCATCCTGCGCCTGCTCCGTGGCAGTGTCCGCGAGGCTTCCGAGACCGACCGCAGCCGGGCCCGCCTGCTCATCTACGGCTGGTGGGGCCTGTTCGTGGCCATGCTCACCGAGGAACTCTCCACCGAGGAGGCGGAGACCAACATGCGCCTGGCCGCACGGCTGCTCCTCACGCCGTAGGACATCACGACAGTGCCCGGAACACCCTTGGTGTTCCGGGCACTTGACGTGGTGTCAGCTTTTGGTGTCCGCGATGTCGAGTACGGCCAGGTACGAGAACGCGACACTCGAACCGATGGGGGCTCCCGCACCCGGGTACACGCGGCCCGTCATCGCGGCGGCGGTGTTGCCGGCCGCGTAGAGCCCCTCGATCGGGCCGCCGTCCGGGCGCAGCACCCGCGCGTGGTCGTCGATCTTCAGGCCGCCCTTGGTGCCTATGTCGGCGGGGACGATGGTCGCCACGTAGTACGGCGGGGTGTCGAGCGGGGGCAGGATCGGGTTGGGCCAGTCGTTCGTGGGCGGCGGCGCCGGGTAGTTGAGCTGGGGCAGGGCGGGGAAGCCCAGCACGTACTGGGCCATCTGGTCCCAGGGCGTCTCGCCGCGGTGGAACTTCTCGTCGACCCCGGTGTGCGCGAAGCCGTTGAACTCCTCGATGGTCTTGCGGAGGGCGTCGAGCGGTACGTCGATCAGCTGGGCCAGCTCCTCGAGCGTGTCGGCCTTCTTGAGCGCGCCCGACTCGAACCACTCGGGGCGGACCGGCTCGTCGTACGGGCCGCCGAAGCCGTCCCGGTCGAGCTGGCGCTGGTCGATGATCCAGTGGGCGGGGATGTGCGAGACGCCCGACGTGGCGTGCAGGCGGACCAGCTCGCGGCCCGCCTGGTCGTAGGGGCGGGTCTCGTTGACGAAGCGTTCGCCGGCCGCGTTGACCCAGATTCCGCCACGGGTGCCCGTGTGGAAGAGCGGCAGGCCGTCCGGCCACACGAGTCCCGGGGTGAACCAGGCCGCGTCCAGCAGATCGGTGGCGGCGCCGACCGCGATGCCGGCCTGGAGCGCGTCGCCCGTGTTGCCCGGGGCGCCGTGGCTCCACTCGCTGCCGCGCTCCGGAACCGGCTGGTACTTCTCACGCAGCTCGCGGTTGCGCTCGAAACCGCCGGCCGCGAGGATCACCCCGCCCGTGGCGCGGAACGTGACCCGCTCGCCGTCGCTCACCGCCTCCACGCCCACGACCCGGCCGTCCTCGACGACCAGACTCTCCAACGCGGTGTCGAGGCGCAGCGTGCCGTGGCCCGTCTCCAGGAACGCGGCCAGCGTCCGGCCGATCAGCGCGCGGCCCCCGCTGAGGACCGGGCCCTCGTCCTGCCCCCAGCGCTGGGCGGGCAGGCAGGCGCGGACCAGTCGGGCGTGTTCGCCCAGCTCGGCGACGGTGACCGTCGGCGGGAAGATGGTGTGACCGGTGGGGGACGAGCCGGCGACCGACGGATAGTAGTCCGGCACCGGGAGGTGCTCGAACGACTGGAACCACGGGTTCTGCTCCAGCTCGTCGATCAGCTGGACGCCGGCCCGCAGATAGGCCGCCTGGAGCGGCTCGCGCGACGCGTCGTCGACGGTGTCGCGCAGATACGTCCGCGCGTCCTCGATGCTGTCGTCCAGCCCCGCCCGCCGCATGGGCGCGGAGCCGGGGTACCAGAGACCGGAACCGGAGTAGGCGGTGGTGCCGCCGACCCGGTCGGTCTTCTCGATGACGAGGGTGCGCAGTCCGCGCGAGGCGGCGGCATAGGCACCGACCAGACCTCCGCCCGACCCGACCACGATCACGTCGTAGACGTCCTCGTTGCTGGCCAAGATGACCTCCTCAGGTGTGCTGACGTTCTCGACGGCGAGCGCGGCTCAACGCCACAACCTCAAGCAATGTGCGGGCGACGGTATCGAGCCGACTCCCCGGCTCCGACCGGTCATCTCGCTCAGCGAGACCATTTGTCCACACCCGGATCGAGTCCCGGTGAGCGGAACGCGCGGGCCCGTGAACGGGCACGGATGCCCAGGCTGGAGGCCATCACGAGTTGAGGATGCGAATGACAGACGTTTGGGAACCGAGGGCCGTGGCGGACCGCGAGGCTGCGGTGGCCGAGGCGGTCGTACGACTGACGCGCGCGGCCCGTGACCGTCAACCGTGCGCTCCCGTACGGGACTTGCTCGGCGCCACCGACATCAGCCTCGCCTATGCCGTCCAACAGCGCGTCGTCGCCGACCGGATCGCGGCCGGAGCACGCCTCGTCGGCCGCAAGATCGGACTCACCTCCGAGTCGGTGCAGCGCCAAGTCGGCGTCGACCGACCCGACTTCGGGGTGCTCCTCGCCGACATGGACGTCAGCGCGCTCCCGGCCGTACCGAGCGAACGGCTGCTCCAGCCCAGGGTCGAGGCCGAGATCGCGTTCGTCCTCGCCGCCGACCTCGACGACGGCGATCTCGACATCGAGCGGGTCCGGTCCGCCGTCGCGTACGGCGTCGCCGCGCTGGAGATCGTGGACAGCCGGGTCGCCGACTGGGACATCGCGATCACCGACACCGTCGCCGACAACGCGTCCAGCGGACTGTTCGTACTCGGCGGCGAGCGGGTCGAGTTGAAGGCGTTCGAGCCCCGGGACGTGACGATGCGGCTGTACGCCGACGGGAAGCTCGCGTCCGAGGGCGACGGCACCGCCTGCCTCGGCGATCCCCTCGCCGCGCTGCTGTGGCTGGCGCGCACCGCGCGGGAGTTCGGCGATCCGCTGCGGGCCGGGCAGGTCGTGCTCTCCGGGGCGCTGGGGCCGCTGGTCCCCACCCCGCCGGGAGTCACCGTCCGGGCCGAGATGTCGGGCCTGGGCACCGTGACCGCGACGTTCTCCGACGCGGTGGAATCAGCCAACTCATCCGAATCATCCGACTCATCGGACTCTTCGAAGGAACAGGGATGACGAAGACCAAGGTGGCCGTCATCGGCTCCGGGAACATCGGGACCGACCTGATGATCAAGGTGCTGCGGCTGTCCGACACCCTGGAGATGGCCGCGATGGTGGGCATCGACCCGGACTCGGACGGCCTCGCCCGCGCCGCGCGCCTCAAGGTGCCCACCACGCACGAGGGCGTGGACGGACTGATCCGGATGGACGGCTTCGACGACATCGAGATCGTCTTCGACGCCACCTCCGCGAAGGCACACGTCGAGAACGCCAAGCGCCTCGCCCCCTACGGCAAACGGCTCGTCGACCTCACACCCGCGGCCATCGGCCCGTACGTCGTGCCGCCGGTCAACCTCGACGAGCACCTTGCCAACGATGTCGACAACCTCAACCTGGTCACCTGCGGCGGCCAGGCCACCATCCCGATCGTGCACGCGGTCAGCCGGATCACCCCGGTGCCCTACGCCGAGATCGTCGCCTCGATCGCCTCGAAGTCGGCCGGACCCGGGACCCGCGCCAACATCGACGAGTTCACCGAGACCACCTCCGCCGCGATCGAGAAGGTGGGCGGCGCCCAGCGCGGCAAGGCGATCATCGTGCTCAATCCGGCCGAGCCGCCGCTGATCATGCGGGACACCGTGTACTGCCTGATCGGCGACGCCGACCAGGAGCAGGTGCGGGCCTCCGTGGAGGGCATGGTGGACGCGGTCGCCGAGTACGTGCCCGGCTACCGGCTCAAGCAGCAGGTGCAGTTCACCCCGATCCCGGCCGGCGACCCGGTCCACACGCTCTTCACCGGCGACGCCTCAGAGGTCACCACCAAGGTGTCCGTCTTCCTCGAAGTCGAGGGCGCCGCCCACTACTTGCCCGCCTACGCGGGCAATCTCGACATCATGACCTCGGCCGCCCTGCGCGTCGCCGAGCGCATCGCCCAGCGCTTCTCCACCGAGGTGACCCAGTGACCCCCAGGCTCTATGTGCAGGACGTCACCCTCCGGGACGGCATGCACGCCATCCGGCACCGGATCACGCCCGAGAACGTGGCCGCCATCAGCGCGGCCCTGGACCGGGCGGGCGTGGACGCCATCGAGGTCGCCCACGGCGACGGCATCTCCGGCGGCAGCCTCAACTACGGCCCCGGCAGCAACACCGACTGGGAATGGATCGAGGCCGCGGCCGGCGCCATCCACCGGGCGACGCTGACGTCCCTCCTGCTGCCCGGAATCGGCACCATCGCCGAACTCAAGCAGGCCTACTCCCTCGGGGTCCGCTCGGTCCGGATCGCCACCCACTGCACCGAGGCCGACGTGGCCGCACAACACATCGCCACGGCACGCGAACTCGGCATGGACGTCTCCGGCTTCCTGATGATGGCCCACATGACCGAACCCGCCGAACTCGCCCGCCAGGCACGCCTGATGGAGTCCTACGGCGCGCACTGCGTGTACGTCACGGACTCCGGCGGCCGGCTGACCATGGACGGCGTGCGCGACCGCATCCGCGCCTATCGGGACGTCCTCGACCCGGAGACCCAGATCGGCATCCACGCGCACGAGAACCTCTCCCTCTCGGTCGCCAACTCCGTCACGGCGGTGGAGGAGGGCGTGACCCGGGTCGACGCCTCCCTCGCCGGACAGGGCGCGGGCGCCGGCAACTGCCCGATCGAACCGTTCGTCGCGGTCGCCAACCTCCTTGGCTGGGAACACGGTTGCGACCTGTTCGCTCTCCAGGACGCCGCCGACGATCTCGTACGGCCCTTGCAGGACCGTCCCGTGCGCGTCGACCGCGAGACCCTGACACTCGGCTACGCGGGCGCCTACTCCAGCTTCCTGCGGCACGCCGAGACGGCGGCCGGACAGTACGGCCTCGACGCGCGCACCATCCTCCAGGAGGTCGGCCGGCGGGGGCTGGTCGGCGGGCAGGAGGACATGATCGTGGACATCGCGCTCGACCTCACGCGCGGCTGCTGACCGCGCGTCTCCGCAGAGCCGCTCCCCGGACCACGCACCGGGGAGCGGCTCTTCGACGCGTTGATTAGACCGTGCGTACCAATAAACTCGTGCACGCCTCTTGGCCCGCGTCCGGCGCCATTGATACGTTGACGAAGGCGCCGAACTAGAATTGATTTCAGTTTGAGCAGAGAGGCATTGACGATGACGTCTGCCCTTCGCCTGGAACCGCGATACGAGGCCGACCGGCATGCGCTGCCACCGTCGATGATGGAGCGCGTGACGTTGATCATGGACCTCTTCGAGCGGCCCCAGACACACCTCACCCTCGAAGTGGTCTCCCGCCGGACCCAGTTGCCGCGCTCGACCACCCACCGGATCCTCGACCAACTGGTGCGCCTGGACTGGCTGCACCACACGGTCGCCGGGTACGCGCTGGGACCGCGCGCGCTCGGTCTCGGCGGGCGGGAGATCGGACACAGCACACTGCGCGCGGCAGCCGCGCCCCAACTCCTCGACCTGGCCGTCCGCACGAAGATGGTCGTCCATCTCGCCGTGCTCGACGGCCCCGAGATCTACTACCTGGACAAGGTCGGCGGCCGGGCTGCGGTCGACATCCCCTCCCGCGTCGGCGGGCGGGCGGTCGCCCACTGCACCGGTCTCGGCAAGGCGATGCTCGCCTGGCTCAGCCCGGAGGAGATCGACGCCCGCTACCAACAATCAATGGAGTGCCGCACCTCCCACAGCATCGGCCGACTCGACCTGCTCCACCGGGAGTTGAGCACCGTACGCCGACGCAACGGCCTGGCGATCGACCGGGGCGAGTGTTTCCCCGACCTCGGCTGTGTCGGCCTCGCCCTGCGCGGTCCGGACGGCCCGGTGGGCGCGATCTCGGTCGTCGGCGACGGGCGGGCACCGCTGGAACTGGTCGCTCCGCTGGTCGTGAACGCCGTACGGGCCGTGTCCGAGGAACTGTTCGGGGGCGGGGAGTCGTATCGGCGGGACGTGACGGAGACAGTGGCCTTGTAAGCGGGTGCCGGTCAGGCAGCCGTGGGGTGCACGGAGAGCAGGTCCGCGAGGTCGACGCGGGTCAGGAAGTCGCGGCGGATGCGGTCGGCCACGACGGAGACCGCCTCGGAGCCGTCGTCGGCCGGGTCGATGTGCACCCGATACGGCCGGTGCCCTGCGGGGAGCGCGACGATTCGCGCGATCTCCTCGGAGACCAGCGAGGCGTCCGCACCCTCGGGCGCCAACGCGGCCAGCTTCTGAGCGACTTGGGTCATCAGGCCCGCGTACCGCGTCTCGTACTGCGCCTCGACCGCGCTGTCCGCCGGGCGCCCGGAGTGCGCGAAGTGGTTCGTACCGCCGGTGAAGGAGCCGGGCACCACGATGGAGGTCTCCACGCCCCAGCGGGCCAGTTCGGCCGCGTAGCTGACGGCGAGGGAGTCCATGGCGGCCTTGGCCGCGAAGTACGGGGCCAGATACGGCGGGGTGCCGCCCTTGACGCTCGAACTCGACACCCAGATCACCAGACCCCGGCCGGCCGCGCGCAGATGGGGCAGTGCGGCGCGGTTGACGCGCTGGGTGGAGAGGACGTTCACGTCGTACAGCTCGGTGAGCTGCTCGGGGGTGAAGGCCTCGGCCGGTCCGGTGACCATGTGGCCGGCGTTGTGGATCAGGACGTCGATGCGGCCGTGTTCGGCGACGATCCGCTCGATCGCCGAGTCGACCGAGTCCTGCGCGTTGACGTCGAGTTCTATGGAGCGCAGGTCGACGCCGTGTTCCTTGCCGTAGTCGGCGGCGGCCCGAACCTGGGGCGCGTTGCGGGTGGTGGTGTTGCGCATCCCGGCGTAGACGGTGTCGCCCTTGTCCGCGAGGGCGCGGGCGGTGAGGGCGCCGAAACCGCTGGAGGCGCCGGTGATCACGATGATGTTGCTCATGGGGTTCACTCCTTGAGTGGGGTGGCTCAGGCCAGCCCGCCGTTGGCGAACAGCACTTGGCCGTTGATCCAGCGGGCGGGGCCCGCCAGGAACGCGACCGACTCCGCGATGTCGTCCGGGGTGCCCAGGCGCTCCAGCGGGGCGGCCTTGGCGAGGTTCTCGATCGTGGTGTCGTCCTTGCCGTTCAGGAACAGGGGTGTGGCGGTGGGGCCGGGAGCCACGGCGTTCACGGTGATGTCCCTGCCGCGCAGCTCGCGGGCCAGGACCAGAGTCATCGCCTCGACCGCGGCCTTGCTTGCCACGTAGCCGCCGTAGGTCGGGAACTTGGTGCGGGTGACGGTGGTGGAGAAGTTGATGATCGCGCCGCCCGCGCGGACTCGCCGGGCCGCCTGTTGGGAGACGACGAACGTGCCTCGGACGTTGGTGCGGTGCATGCGGTCGAGGTCGTCGAGGTCCAGGGTGGCGATGGGGGAGAGGACCATGATCCCGGCGGTGTTGACGACGACGTCGATGCCGCCGAACTCCTGCTCCACCGCGTCGAACGCGGCCGACATCGCGTCCTCGTCGGCGACGTCGCCGCCGACCGGGATCGCCCTGCCGCCGGCCGCGACGATCGCGGCGACCGTCTCGTCGGCCTTGGCCTTGTTGCCGGCGTAGTGCACGCCGACCGCGATGCCGTCCCCGGCCAGTCGCTCGGCGACCGCGCGGCCGATGCCGCCGGAGCCGCCGGTGACCAGGGCGACGCGGGTGGTGGTGTCGGTTTCAGTCATGGTCAGGGTCCTTCTGTGTGGTGGGGATCTGCGTGAGCCACTGCCCGAGCAGGGCCGACTCCGCGGGGGTGAACGGTTCGGGGGTGAGGTCGTCCAGGGACGAGAGCAGTGTGGTCGCGGCCGCGGCGCGGGCGTCCACGGCCGTGGTGTCAGCCGCGGGGTCGAGCAGGATCGCCTGGTGGATCGCGTCCCGGACCAGCCTCGACAGGCCGGAGTCCGGATACAGCGTGGGACGGGTGATCAGTGCAAGGGACACCCCGGTGTTGGCCGACATGACCATGCGTGCCGCGATCTCGGGTGCGACGCGGAGACGGCCCTGCGCGGCGAGCCGCTCCAGGTCACCACGGAGGATGCGCATCGCCTCGGCCGCCGCCTCGGGCACGGAACGCAGCGTCGGGGCGAACATCAGCTTGTAGGCGTTGGGGTGCGCCAGCGCGAACGCCGTGTGCGTGTCCCAGCCGGCCTGGATGTCCCGCAGCGGGTCCGCCGACTTCTCGGCCGCGCGCTTGGTCTCCAGGTACTGGTCCCACACGTGGTCGACCGTCGCCGCGAGCAGCCCGTCCTTGTCGCCGAACAGGCGGTAGAGGACCGGCTGTTGCACACCCGCCGCCTCGCACACCGCGCGCGTCGACACGTCGCCGCTCGGCGACTGGGCGATCAGCTCGGCCGCCGCCTCGATAATCAGCGATCTCGTGTTCATGTAATCGACGATAACACCGATGCGTATCGCTGACAACAGTGAGCTGTTAGCGGCGAAAACAGGGGTGCCTCCCACCGCGTCCGTGCGGTGGGAGGCACCCCTGTTCTGCCGTGCGGTGGCTCAGGACTGCACGGCGAGTGTGAAGGACTGTGCGGTCGAGCCGTCACAGGTCCGTTGGGTGAGCTGGACACTGTTGGTCGCCGCGGTGGCGGCCGTCAGGCACTTACCGCTGTGCCGGGCGACGAAGTGGTACCGCCCGCTCGTCTCACGCACCGGCTGCCACTGCTGGTTCGTGCCGCCGGAGTAGGCCCACAGCTGCAACGGCGCGTTGTCCGCCGTCGAGCGGTCGGTCACGTCGATGACCTGTGCGGGGTTGCCGCGCGCGGTGATCTCCATGTACCCGCTGTCGGTGGAGCGGAACTGGTACTGCTGCGCCGTCGTGCCGTTGCAGGCGTACTGCTGGATCGCCGTGCCGTTGGCCGTGGCCGCCGAACGGGCGTCCACGCAGGTGCCGTTGCCGCCGTTCTGCACGGAGTACCAGGAGGTCTCGGAGATCGGGGTGTCCGTCGGCGGCGTCGAAGTGTCGCCCCCGCCCAGCCACTTGAGACCGTTCAGCAGGAACTGGTTCTGGGTGGCGCTCGCGAACGTCGACGACAGGCGCGTGTTGGTCGTGTAGTTCATCGCGTTGTGGCCGAAGTTCGCGTACAGCATCTTGTACTTCGTGTTGGTCCAGATGATCGGGTAGTACCCGCTGTACCAGGACTGGTTGGGATCGGTGCCGACCGGGAAGCTGCTCGGGTCGATCGACGCCAGGATCTTGATGTCCGGGTTCTGCCGCAGATCGTTGGACCAGCTGTACCACTCGCTGACCGACGAGGTGAACGTGGTCGGCAGGGCTGCGGTGGGCGGGATCGAATGGTCCTCCACCTTCAGGGTGACCGAGGTCGGACCCCAGGTGTTGGACACGAAGTTCCCCGAGCCGAGGAACGTGTTGTGGTACCAGGACCAGCTCGCCGCGTTCGTCGTGAAGGCGGAGACGTGGAAGCCCATGAAGCCGCCGCCACCCCTCATGTACGCCTCGAATCCGCTGCGTTGGGCGGCGGTCTGCGGCAGGTCGTCGAGGAACAGGACGACCTGGTACGCGTTGACCCCGCCGTTGGCGAGCAGGTCCCAGTCGGTGCTGGCCGTGTAGGTGTAGCCGTTGGCCGCCGCCTGCTGCGGGAACCAGACGTTCGCCTCCTTGTCGAAGTCGATGTGCGCCGCGTCGTAGGTCCCGCTGTAGAGCGCGAGAATCTTGAACGGGGTCGCCGCGGTGCTCGCCCGGGCGGCCGGCGGTACGGACGCGAGCCCGAGCAGCGTGGCCAGCAGGAGCAGGACCCGCAGGAGCGCGCGGGTGGAACCGGATCTGTTGGTGTTCATGTGAGTGATCGATCCTTTCCGTGCGGTCTTGGATCTACGGGTAGTTGGTCAAGTAGGCGACGTTGGTGCTGGAGTTGGACGGTCCGCCCGTGCTGTTGACAATGTGGCTGATCGTGCCGACGCCACCCAGCGAGACGGTCACCATGTCGTGGAACTTCACCCCGGACACGCTCGGCACCTCGAAGGCATGGTCGGCGACCACGCCGGAGTTGGAGCTGAAGTAGCAGTAGCTGCCAAGTCCCCACGCCTCATGGGTGGTTACGCCCGCGGCGACCTTGTAGGCGGGGTAGCCCTTGCCGGTGCCGTTCATCCAGGAGGCCTGGTTCGGCGGGTCGTAGGGCATCTCGTTCTGGAAGAAGTACGTCCGGCCGCCGTTGCCGTTCCAGAGGACCTGGGTCTTCTGGAAGTGCTCGACGAACAGGCCGTACGCGGTCACGTTGGCGCCGTTGACGATCAGTCCGGTGTCCGCCGTGTTGGTGGTCCAGCCGACCGTGCCGCTGTTGCCGTGGTCGGCCCGCCAGATCCAGGTGTGGTCGACGATCGTGTTGGCGCTGTTGATGACAACCGAGTTGGTGGCCTTGCCAATGGTGGCGCCACCGATGCGGACGAAGACATCGGACAACTGCGTCGGGTCGGCGGCGTGCGAGGCGGTCGAGCCGGACGGGCCGATCTGCACCAGCGTCGCGGAGTTGGTGGTGCCCGCGTCGACCAGCAGACCCGCCAGCTCGATGCCGTCCACGTCGGCCGTGGAGATCGCGGTGATCCCGCCGTCCGGCACGAAGGTGGCCAGGCCCATGCCCAGGACGACCGTGTCAGGGCGCGTGATGTTGATCGTCTGGTTGAGGTGGTAGACGCCGGGGGTGACGAGGAGGTTCTTGCCGGCGGCCAGGGCCGTGTTCATGTCGGCGGCGGTGGCGCCGGGCTTGACGATGTAGAACTGGTCGATCGGCAGGGACTTGCCCGCCGGGGTCTTCCCGCTCCACGTGGTGCCGACGGCGTTGGACTGGAGTCCGGGCACGAACACCTGGTAGGCGCCCGCGCTGTCGACGTAGAGGAAGGGCTTCTCGCGGATCGTCGGGGAGCCGGCGACGTTGGTGTACGTCGGGAAGGACTGGGCGGGTGCGCCCTGGTCACCGACGAAGACCATGTTCCAGTTGGAGCCGGACCAACTGCCCATCGTGGAGTTCCTGGTGAGGAACTGCTGCTGGGTCCCGGACTGGATCTGGCCGTCGACCTTGGTGTCGGAGATGAAGCCGCCGCTGGACCAACCGCCGTCGTCCAGAGCCAAGTTGCCGCGCACGTGCATGCGTCGGTACGGCGCGGCCTGCGAGACGGCCCAACGGTCAGTGCCGCCGGTGGGGTTGACCGACAGGTTCTCGGCGTCGCGCCAGAAGTTCTGGGTCGCGTTGCCCTGGAACCAGTCGGCCTCCGCGTGCACCGCGCCGTTGATCGTCACGTCGTCCGGCGAGAAGCCGAGCCCCGCCACCTGGGTGTAGAAGCCGACGTTGGCGTTGGCGCTGTACGTGCCCGGCTTGAACAGCAGGGCCTGGCGGGCCGAGCCGAACTGGTTGGTCTGCTGCTGGGCGAAGACCGAGTCCAGCTTGGACTGGATGCTTGACGCCGACATCGACGGGTCGAACACCGTCACGTTGGGGCCGAAGTCCGGGGTGCCGGGCGGGTTCGTCGTGCCGCCGCCGCTCAGCGTGAAGGACTGCGCGGCCGTGCCGTTGCAGGTGTACTGCGCGAGCTGCACGCTGTCGGCGGTCGACGCGCTAGGCACGTCGAGGCACTTGCCGCTGTTGCGGTTGACGAAGTGGTAGGAGCCGTCGGACTCGGCGACCGGCAGCCACTGCTGGTTGTTGCCGCCGGAGTACGTCCACAGCTGGATCGGCGCGGAGTCGGCGGTCGAGACGTTGGTGACGTCCCAGGCCTCGGCGCCGTTCAGGTTGCTGTTCACGCGGTAGTAGCCGCCGTCGGTGGCGACCAGCTGCCAGTTCTGCGCGGTGCTTCCGTTGCACGTGTACTGCTGGACGGCGGTGCCGTCGGCGCTCGCGGCCGAGCGGGCGTCGACGCACTTGCCGCTGCCCTTGTTGACCACGGTGGTGTAGCCGGTCGGTATCGCGGCGGCGGCCGAGTTCGCGGCGCTCGCCGAACCCTGCGCGGCGAACTCGACGCCGGTCACGGTCGTCGCCACGAGCGCGACGGCCGTGAGCGCTCTCGGTATCACGTCGCGGCCGGACAGTCTTTTCCGTCTGAGCACGGATTCTCCTGTGGGGATGGGGGGTTGGGAGGAAAGGGTCGGAGGGCGTCCGTCAGCCGGTGTACTGGGCGAAGATGCTGGTGAACTGCCAGTTGCTCTGGCTCACGCCCGAGCAGGTGTCGTCGTTCGGGTAGGCGCCCGGGCAGGGCCGGTCACGGTTGGCCGACCAGAACGTCAGCCGTGCCAGGTGGTGCGCCTGCGCGTAGCCGAGGATGGTCTGGAAGTCGGCGGTGGTGACGGTCTCGTTGTTGTCGGTGATGCCGTTCATGGACGAGATGCCCATGTCCCGGTAGGCCGCGTCGTCGCTGTAGCCGTACGCGTTCTTCAGCGCGGTCTTGAGGCCCTCGGCCGCCCGCTGGGTGAGCGTGCCCATGTTCTGGCCGGCGCCGCCGAAGTCGAACGGCATGATCGTCCACGCGTCCACGGTCAGCCCGGACGACGCGGCCCGGTTGATGAGGCTGGTGTCGGGACCGCTCTGCCCGGTGCCGATGGTGACGTACACCTTGATGCCCGGGTTGTTGGCCTTGACGGTCTTCAGCGCGTCCACGGTCCGCTGCTGCACGGTCCCGTTGCTGTACGCGTCGGCCTCGATGTCGATGTCGATGGCCTTCAGGGAGTAGGCGCTGATGACCTTCTGGTAGGCCGCCGCGAGTTCGCTCGCGCTGGAGCAGGAGCTCTCCAGCTTGTTGCCGCTGTAGCCGCCGAAGGACGGGACGACATCGCCGCCGTTGGCCCGTACGGTGTTGATGGTCGACTGGTCGACCCCGCCGGTCAGCGCCCGGCCGCCGTCCCACTGCGGGTTGCAGTAGCCGTTGCTCAGGACGAACGCGAGCGTGAACCACTTCACGCCGGTTGCGTTCATGACAGTCGTGGGGCTGGGCGGGTTCCCCCAGCCGTTGTAGAGGTACGGCGCCACGGCCATCGGCGCGGTCGTGGGCGGGGTCGTGCCGCCGGCGGGGGCCGTCCACTTCTGGTTGGCGGCGCCGGTGCAGGTCCAGATCTGGGTGCGGGTGCCGTTGGCCGAGGAACTCCCGGTCACGTCGAGGCACTTGTTGGCGGCCGGGTTCACGATGTCGCGCGCCGCGGTGACCGTCCACTGCTGGTTGGCGCTGCCCGCGCACGTCCACAGCTGGAGCTGGGCGCCGTTGGCCGTCGAATTGCCGGTGATGTCAAGGCACTTGCCGAGGGCTCTGATGGTGCCGTCGGTGCCGACCGTCCACTGCTGGGCGGCGGTGCCGTTGCAGTCGTAGAGCTGTACGGCGGTGCCGTCGGCCGAGCTGGCGCCGGCCACGTCGAGGCACTTGCCGGCCAGGCCGGTGATGGTGCCGGTCGCCGCCGAGGCGGAAGGTGCTCCGAGGGTGCCGACGGCGGTGAGGCCGAGGGAGAGCGCGAGGGCGCAGCGCAGGGCGAGGCGTTGCATGACGAGGGGGCCTTTCGTCCTGGGGTGGGGGGTGGACGCCGCCGGCGTGAGGGCGGTGAGAGGTGAACACGCGTGTTCACATATGTGAGCGCGGAATGCATTCATGGGAGGTCTGTTGGCTGGTGAACCTAAAGGTCTGCACCAAAGCCGTCAAGAGATGCGACCGGATAAGTCCCGCAGGCCTTGGCTGAGTTGAGAAGTTGTAGGCGAAGGAAAAGAAATCACCAGGACCATTGAGCGGCCGGTTCCCACAGGTGACACTGTGCGAGCTTCGTGATGATCGTCAGGGCGGGCGTCGGAGGAACCATGAACACAGCGGGGACCGCGGAGGTCGCAGTCCGGCACATACTCGGAGACAAGGTCACGGGCGGCTTCCTCACACCGAGGACACGCACGATCACCTGGTCCGCCGCCCACTACGTGGTCAAGCGGCCCCCGTCGGGCAAGCAGACGGTGGAGCTGACCTGCACCGAGTGCTCGGCCTCCCTGCTGGCCGAGGTCCGCGACCAGTCCTTCACCCGCACGTTCGCCGCCGTCCTCCGGATCATCGGGGTGGTGTGCGCCGTCGTCTTCTTCGCCGCGTTCGCCTACGCCATTCACGAGGGCGGCAAGACCCTCCCCGAGGGGCAGTCGCTGCCGGTCCTCTTCCCGATCAGCGTGATCGCCATCGCCGTCACCTTCGTCGCCGCGCCCACGTTCTACCTGCACGGCCGGAGCTACAACGGCGTCAGCATGCTCGACGCCCCCAAACCACGCCGCGGGCACCAGATCCGACCGGTCCGGCCCGGGCAGCGGGGTGCGCGAACTCCCCGTTGATCCGGGCAGGTCCGGCAGGTCCCGGCGAGTGGCACAATCGACGCCGTGGATCGGGGGATCCTGGAACGCGAGCCGGAGCTGGTACGGCTGGCCGCGGCCGCGCGTGAGGCGGCGGACGGGGCCGGATCCGTCGCGCTCGTCTTCGGCGAGGCCGGCATCGGCAAGTCGAGCCTGGTCAGGGCCATGCCCGAGCGGCTGCCGCAGCACACCCGGATCCTCCTGGGCCAGTGCGACGACCTCGCCACCCGCCGGCCCCTCGGCCCGTTCCGTGACCTGATCGGCAGCGTCGGCGCCGAACTCGCCCAGGTCGTCATGGAGGGCGGCGACCGCCACCGCGTCTACGAAGCCCTGCAAGGTGAGCTGTCCGGTGTACCGCATCCGGCGGTGCTCGTCGTGGAGGACGTCCACTGGGCCGACGAGGCCTCGCTGGACGCACTGCGCTTCCTGGTCCGGCGGATGGCCCGGCTGCCCGCCGTACTCGTCCTCACCTACCGGGACGACGAGTTGAGCCGCGAGCACCCGCTGCGCCACCTCCTCGGACAGGTCTCCCGCGCGGACCGCGTACACCGGATGCCGCTGGCCCGCCTCTCCGAGTCGGCCGTGCGCACGCTGAGTTCGGCCAGTCGGCTCGACCCGGCCCAGGTGTACGAGGTGACCTCGGGCAACCCCTTCTTCGTCACCGAGATCCTCGCGGCCGGCGGCACCGGGACCGTGCCCCCGACGGTCGTCGACGCGGTGCTCGCCCGGTTGCGCGGACTCGACGGCCGCAGCGTCGACGCGCTGGAACAACTGGCCGTGGTGCCCTCCGCCGTCGAACGCGGCCTCGTGGACAGGCTGTTGGCGGACGGTGTGGCCGGGCTCGCCGCGGCCGAGCAGCGCGGGCTGCTCACGGTCACCCCCGAACGGGTCGCGTTCCGCCACGAGTTGATCCGCCGGGCCGTCGCCGACTCACTGCCCGCCGCCCGCCGTATCGAACTCGACCGGCAGGTGCTCACCGCGCTCGTGGCCCGGCCCGGCTCCGACCCGGCCCGAATCGTCCACCACGCGGCACGGGCCGGCGACCAGGACGCCATCGCCCGCTACGGCCCCGACGCGGCCCGCGACGCCACCGAGGCCGGCGCCCATCGCGAGGCCGCCGCCCATCTGCGGCTCGTGCTGCGACAGCGGCACCGCTACACCCCTGCCGAACTCGCCGACCTGCTCGAACGCTACGCCGTGGAGTGCTACACCGTCGCCCACTCCGTCGAGGCCGTCGCCGCCCAGCGCGACGCCGTGGCGCTGCGCCGCTCGCTCGGCGACACCCTCGCGCTGGGCGCCGATCTGCGCTGGCTGTCCCGCATCCACTGGTGGGCGGGCCACGCGGAGGAGGCGCGGGACGCGGCGCGGGAGGCCATCGCCGTCCTCGAACACGCCGGTGACGACCGGCTGTTGGCGCTCGCGCTCAGCAACACCGCCCAGCTGCGGATGCTGTCCGACCGCTTCGCCGAGGCCATCGCACACGGCGAACGCGCCATCGCACTGGCCCGGCGCGTGGACGACGCCGCGATCCTGGCCCACGCCCTCAACAACGTGGGCTCAGCCCGCTGGCGCAGCGGAGACCCGGACGGGCGACGGCAGTTGGAGGAGAGCCTCGCGGTGGCACTGGCCGCCGGCGAGGTCGAACACGCCTGCCGGTCCTACGCCAACATCATCTGGACCCTCCTCGACAACCTCCAGTACGCCGAGGCCGACCGCTTCCTGCCCCCGGCCATGGAACTCGCCGACCGCGCCGAGCACTTGGGGTTCCTCAACTATCTGCACGTCGAGCAGGCCATGCGCCGCCTCGCCGCCGCCGACTGGGACGAGGCGGAGCGGCACGCCGAGTACGGGATGCACGAGTTCGTACCGGCCCGCTGTCCCGCGCTGACCGTGCTGGCCCGCGTGCGCGTCCGGTGCGGCAGGCCGGGCACGGACGAACCCCTCACGCAGGCCTGGGAGATCGCCGTAGGGGCCGGGGAGTTGCAGCGCACGGGTCCGGTGGCGGCGGTACGGGCGGAGGCCGCCTGGCTGCGGGGCGACCACGCGGCGGCCGCCGAGGCCGCCGGACCGGTCCACGCGCACGCGAGGCGCCTCGGCTACGGGCGGTATCAGGCCGAACTCGGCTACTGGCTCGGCAAGGCGGGGCAGCCGCCCGCGCCCGCCGACGACAGCGACCACCCGTACGCGCTCCAGGCAGTTGGGGAGTGGAAGCGCGCCGCCGACCTGTGGTGGCAGGCCGGCTGCCCCTACGAACACGCCGCCGCGCTCGCCGAGAGCCCCGACCCGGCAGACAAACTCACCGCGCTCGCCCAGCTCGACGCCCTCGGCGCCGAACCCCTCGCCCGGCTGGTCCGCGCCGAACTGCGCCGCCTCGGCGTCCGACACGTCCCGCGCGGCCCGCACGCGGCGACCCGGGGCAACCCGGCCGGTCTCACCGACCGCCAACTCCAGGTCGTACGGCTGCTGGTGGACGGTCTGACCAACCCGGAGATCGCCGACCGGCTCGTCGTGTCCGTCCGTACCGTCGACAACCATGTGCGGGCCGTACTGGAGAAGCTGGACGCGCCCACCAGACGGCAGGCGGCCGCCCGCGCAGCGGAGCTCGGGCTGCCGCCGTACGGCGAAATGTAGGTAGCCGGGGGCGCCGAGGTGGGTGACGCGCACGGATGACAGCGCGGTCGCGGGCGAAATACAACAAGCGGGTCATCCAGTGTGCCAAGAAACGGGGATCCCATGTCCAGCACGATCGCCCAGGACGCTCGCCGTGAACTGACCGACTTCAACGGGGAGTTGATCGGCCCGGACGACGCCGCCTACCCGCAGGTCCGCGCCGTCTACAACGCGATGATCGACAAACGGCCCGCGCTGGTCGCGCGCTGCGCCGACGCGGACGCCGTGGCCCGCGTGATCGCCTTCGCGCGCGCCCACGACCTGCCCCTCGCGGTGCGCGGCGGCGGCCACCACGGCGCCGGACTCGGCACCGTCGACGGGGGAGTGGTCGCCGACCTCTCCCCGCTCAAGGACATCCACGTGGACCCCGGGGCCCGTACGGTCCGGGTCGGCGGCGGCTGCGTCTGGGGCGAGGTGGACCGCGCCACCAACGCGCACGGGCTCGCCACGCCCAGCGGCATCATCTCCACCACCGGCGTAGGCGGCATCGCCACCGGCGGCGGGCTCGGCCACCTCACCCGCAAGTGCGGGCTGACCATCGACAACCTGCTGGCGGCCGACCTCGTCCTCGCCGACGGCAGCCGGGTGCGGGCCAGCGCAGCCGAGAACACCGACCTGTTCTGGGCGGTCCGGGGCGGCGGCGGCAACTTCGGCGTCGTCACCTCGTTCCTGTTCCGGCTGCACGAGATCAGCACGGTCGTCGCCGGGCCCACCTTCTGGCCGGTCGAGATCAGCGCCGAAGTCCTCACCGCCTACCGGGAGTTCCTGCCGACCGCGCCCCGCGAACTGAACGCCTTCTTCCTCCACGGCAGCGTCCCGCCCGCCCCGCCGTTCCCCGAGGAGATCCAACTGCGCAAGACGGCGGGAGTCGTGTGGTGCTGGACAGGCGGTGACACCGAGGCCGCCGCGCGCGAGATGGCCCCGCTGCTCGACGCCCTGCCCGCACCGCTCCTGCACGCGGCCGGACCGATGCAACACCCCGACATGCAGGGCATGTTCGACGGGCTCTACCCGCCCGGCGACCAGTGGTACTGGCGCGCCGACTTCGTCGACGAGATCCCCGACGAGGCCGTCGAACTCCACGCCAAGTTCGGTGCCGAGGTCCCCACCCCGCAATCCACGATGCACCTTTACCCGATCGACGGCGCCGCCCACGACGTGGGCAACGACGAGACCCCGTGGGCCTACCGCGACGCACGCTGGGCGTCCGTGTTCGCCGGCGTCGACAGGGACCCCGCCAACGCCGAGCTCATCAAGAGGTGGGCCGTCGACTACCAGGAGGCCCTGCACCCGTACTCGGCGGGTGGCGCCTACGTGAACATGATGATGGACGAGGGACAGGAACGTGTCCGGGCCAGCTACCGGGGCAACTACGCCCGGCTGGCCCGTATCAAGGCCGACCGCGACCCGGACAACGTCTTCCGCCTCAACCAGAACATCCACCCGGCCCCGAAACCGCGCTACGAGACCCGCCCGTAGCGCCGGCTCCGAGTCCGGGCCAGCATCACGCGTTCGGGTCGAACGAGATGCCGGACGGCTTCGCGATGGACAGGGCGTAGTTGAAGTCGCTGTCCCTGATCTTCAGCGTGGCCGAACCGAAGTCGGCGGCCAGGAGCTTGTCCTTGAGGCCGGCCGGGTAGCCGTTCCAGCCCACCAGGCGCGGGTAGAACCAGTTGCCGGTGGCGTTCTCCGCGGGCTCGTCGTTGGTGTTGGCGAAGCGGAAGTCGTGCGAGCCGATACCGTCCTTGTGGTAGACGATCTTGGGGTGTGTGCCGTCGAAGCGCACCCCCGAGGCCGCCGACACCTGGTAGGCGGAGTGCTGCGACACCGACACGTACTGGACCGTGTTGTCCTTGATCCACACCACGACGTGCTCCCAGTCGTGGGTGTGGCCGATCGCCGCCGGGCCCAGCGTGACCTGGTCCTTCTCGAAGTAGCTGGCGTACATCACCGCGCACCAGTCGTTGTTGCACTTCTCGCGGGAGTACGTGTTGGCGTTGTTCAGCTGGGCCATGTCGTGGCAGTGCCCGTTGACGTCGCCGCCGAGCTTCAGCCCGGGGTTGATGGTGCCGTCCAGGCCGATGGCGGCCGTGGCGTAGCAGCCGTCGCCGTCGTAGTCGTAGGCCGGGGAGAAGGTCTGTTCCAGGCCGTCGGCGTTCTGCGGGAGCAGTGTGAGCACATTGGCCTGGGCGGCCGTCGCCTGGCCGACCACGAGGGCCAGCGCACCGAGGACGGTGACGACGGCGGAGCGGCGAAGACGCCGGCCGCGGGACTTCGGGGCTCTCGCCGGGCTGTCGGTGGGGGGTGTCAGTTCGGGCACGCCGACTCCAGTTCTTGGCGGTGGGGGGCGCTACTGGATGCGCCAGGTCCAGACCTTTGCAGGCCGGTGTGTGCACGTCAACACCCTTGCGATGTACGGGTCTTGACCCGCCGCCGAACTCTCCGGCCTGTGCGTTTCCTGTGTTTCCCCGGCTCTCGGCGCGACCATGGCTCTCGGCGAACAGGTGCGCTAATTTGAGGTCCACGGCACAGGTGAACGGTCACCCGTGGTGAGTGCGGGAGGTTCTGGTTGACCCCGGCACAGCTTCGGGCCTTCGCGGCGACCGTCCGTCTCGGTTCCGTGAAGGCCGCCGCGGCCGATCTCGCCGTGACGGAGTCGGCCGTGTCGATCCACATCGCCCATCTGCGAAAAGAGCTCGGCGACAAGCTCTTCGCCCGCACGGCCAACGGGCTCGCGTTCACCCCCGGCGGACTGCGGCTGGCCAGCCGGGCCGCCGAACTCCTGGGACTCCAGGACCGGACGATCCTCGAAGTGAAGCAGGCCGGTTCGGGCCGACGCCTGCTGCGCGTCGCCGCGTCGAGCCTGTTCGCCGAACATGCCGCGCCCGGCCTGATCGAGCTGTTCGCGGGCCGCGCCGACGATCTCGACGTCGAACTGAGCGTGCACAACCCGCAGCACTTCGCCTCCCTGCTCCTCAACCGCTCCGTCGACGTGGCGATCGGGCCCCGCCCCGCCACCCTCGACTCCGCGATGACCTGCACGCACTTCCTCAACTACCAGGTGATCGCCGTCGTAGGACCCGACCATCCGCTGGCGACCGCGGCGAGTGCGGGTGCCGCCGAACTCCGCGGCCAGACCTGGCTTTTGGGCCCCTCGGCGGTCGGGCGCACGGGCATGGTGCCGTCGATACTGCGCCGCCTGGGCATCCCCGAACACAACCAGCGGATCTTCCAGAGCCATGCCGCCTCCGTCGACGAGGCCAAGCGGGGCAAGGGAGTTGCTCTCGCGGTCGCCTTCGCCGTGACGAAGGACCTCGCCGAAGGCGACCTTCGCCGACTCGCCGGTCCCCAGCTCCCCGCCCGCGGCTCCTGGAACCTGCTCACCCTCCCCGACCGCGAAGCGCCGCCCGCCGCCGCGGAGTTGCGGCGCTTCGTCACCACACCGCGGGCCACGCAGGCGATGCTGCGCGGTGCGGGGGTCACCGCGGGGCGGTTCCGGCCGGCGATTCATGTGACGCTGTGGAGCTAGACCCGTCGGTCGTACGAGTCCTCTCCGCTCACCCCGGAACCACTCAACTCCCCTTGCGCGTAGGTACATTGAGGACGCGGACGCCTTGAGCGAGTAGGGATGGGGATGCGCGGCACGATCCTGGACGGCCGGTACACGCTCACCGAGCGGATCGGCGCGGGCGGCATGGGCGTGGTGTGGCGTGCCCAAGACGGCCGGCTCGAACGCCAGGTGGCCGTCAAGCTGCTGAGCCTGCCACCGGGCACCCCCGGCTCCGAACGGGAGCGGCTGCTTGCCATGTTCGGACGGGAGGCGCGGGCCGCCGCCGCACTGGACAGCTCGTACATCGTGCCCGTCTTCGACCACGGCACGGACGGCGAAATCCCCTACCTGGTCATGCCGTTGATCTCGGGCCGGACCGTGCGCGAGCTGCCGGACGGGGAGCCGCTGCCGCCGGAGCACGTCGCGGAGATCGCCGCCCAGGTCTGCCCTGGCGACCCCGACCACCTTCAACTTCTCCCAGCTCCACAGCACGGCGGTCGACGACGCGATCGACGAGGCCGACGCGACGGCGGACCTGGCGGCCGCAGGCGAGAAGTGGTCCACGGTCGACCGCCGGGTGATGGAGCAGGCGGCGGCCGTCTACACCTCCCGACTGCGCGGGCTCCAGGCCGACATGGACGGACTCTCCCCCCTCAACGCCTGTGTGACGGAGTGACGACCGTCCCCCTCCGCCCGCCGAGCCGGGCCACCTCGCCCGGCACCCGCAGCAGCGCCCCGAAGCTGTCGGCCGGCAGCAGCAGGTCGACGTACGGCAGGGCCGCCGCCATCGTCGTCGTGCGCGGTGCGAAGCCGGGGGCGGCGGCCCGGGGGTTGAGCCAGACGACCGCGTGGGCGCGGCGCCGCAGCCGTCCCATGGCCGTGGCCAGTAGGTGCGGCGGATCGCCGTCCCAGCCGTCCGAGGCGATCAGTACGACCGCCCCGCGCAGGGTGCCGCCATGGTGCGAGGCGAGGAGCGTGCCCAGGCAGTGGGCGATCCGGGTGCCCCCGAACCGGTCGGTGACCCGCTCCGACGCCTCGTCGAACGCCTCCCGCGCCGAGCGGTGCGCGAGGACCGGTGTGAGCCGGGTCAACGACGTGGCGAACGCGAAGACCTCGGCACGGGTCGTCACCGCGAGGGCGCGCATCAGGTACAGATACGCCACCGCCTGGGCCTGCATCGACCGGCTCACGTCGCACAGCACCACGACCCGGCGGGGCCGGTCCACCGGCCCCGCCCGGACCAGCCGTACGGGCTCCCAGCCGGTGCGCCGGGCCTGTGCCACCGTCTCCCGGACCGCCACCCGATGACCGCCCGCCCGTACGGCGAGGCGCCGGGTACGGCGCACGGGCCACTCGCGCAGCCGTGCCTCCAGCCAGCGACCGAGCAACTCGGCCTGCTCCGGGCCGAGTTCGCCGAACGGCGTGTCCACCTCGGCCGCCAGCTCGCTCGGCAGCCGCTCGGGCACGGTCAGGGCGTGGTCCGCACGGTGTTCGGCGGTGTCCACGGCCGGCGGCAGGGTCACCCACGGCAGACCCGAACCGCCGACGGAGTCACCGTCGCTTGAGTGGGCACCCTTCGAGTCCTGGCCGCCGGCTCCCGCGTCGTGCCCGTTGCGGCGCGCGTTCGGGTCGAGGGCGAGCACGGACTGCCCGAAGACAGCGTCGAACACCTCGTCAAAGCGGGCCAGTTCGGGCTGGTCGCGTACGAGGGTTACGCGCGCCGTCCAGTAGAGCGACGTCCGTGTCCCGGGCGGGACCGCGGCGAGCGCGAGCACGAAGTCCCGGGCGGCGGTCGGGCCCACCGTCACGCCGTGCTCCCTGAGCCGGGCGGCCAGCGCGGTGGCGAAGGCGGCCCGGTCGACGGCGGTCAGCAGAGGGCCGGTCGGTGTCATCGGACCAGCAGATAGACCACCGCTGCGACGACGACGGCCGCGACGACGACGGGGATCAGCCGCTTGTACACGGACGTGCCGGCCACCTGCATCAGGTTCAGCGGCTCGGCCGGCGGCGGCGCCACGGAGACCGGTTCGGCCTCCGTCTCCGCCTCGGTTTCGGCCGTCGGTGCTTCCGGCGTCGCCAGCAGCTGCGTCTCCACGTTCGCCACGAACTGCGCGAACAGCTTCTCCGAGATCTCCTTGATCATCCCGCTGCCGAACTGGGCGAGCCTGCCGCTGATGTTGAGGTCCGTGCTGACGGTCACGACCGTGCCCGTGCCCTCGCCGCGCAGCCGGGCATCGACCGTCGCGGACGCGTTGCCGCCCCCGCGCATGTCCTTGCCGGCCGCGCTGATCACGGCGTGATGGGCGGCATCGTCCCGTTCCACGAAACGTGCCGTACCCGCGAACTGGCTGACCATGGGCCCGACTTTGACCCTGACCTTGCCTCGGTGGACATCGCCGTCGACGCCGGTGAGTTCGGCGCCGGGCATGCACGGGGCGAGGGCCTCCAGATCGGTGAGCGCCTGCCACGCCCGCTCGACCGGCACACCGACGCTGAACTCGTTGTCGATCTTCATGGTCTCCTCGCTTCTTCGGGATAGCCGAGCGTGTCGAGGGCCCCGACGACGGCGATGCGGTCGTCGGGGCTCTTGGCGACCGTGCTGAGTGTGCGGACGATGTCGGCGCGGGCCAGCCGTGCGACCCGCAGCGCCGCCAGGGCGGAGACCCAGTCGATGGCCTCCGCCATGCCCGGTGCCTTGTCGAGGTCCAACTCTCGTACCCGGCCGATGAATTCGGTGGTCGACGCGATCAGCGGCTCGTTCGCGGCCGGTACCGTGCGGCGCAGGATCTCCGCCGTGCGTTGGGGCGTGGGGAAGTCGATCCAGTGGTAGAGGCAGCGCCTGCGCAGCGCGTCGTGGAGCTCCCGGCTGCGGTTGGAGGTGAGCACCACGACGGGCGGCCGTACGGCGGTGAAGGTGCCCAACTCCGGGACGCTGATGGACCGTTCGCCCAGGAACTCGAAGAGCAGCGCCTCGAACTCGTCGTCGGCCCGGTCGATCTCGTCGATCAACAGCACGGGCGGCAGCGGGCCTTGATGGCGCACCGCCCGCAACAGCGGCCGGTCGAGCAGGAATTCCTCGCTGAACAGATCGGCGTCGGACAGCTCCCGACCGTGCGCCTCGGTGAGTCGGACGGCGAGCAACTGGCGCTGGTAGTTCCACTCGTACAGCGCCTCGCCCGCCGTCAGCCCCTCGTAGCACTGGAGCCGGATCAGCGGAGTGCCAAGGGCCTTCGCGAGTGCTTTCGCGGCGCTGGTCTTCCCCACGCCGGGCTCGCCCTCCAGCAGCAGCGGCCGGTCGAGCAGGGTGGCGAGGAGGAGGGCGGTCGCCGTGCCGTCGTCGACGAGGTGGCCGACCTCGCCGAGCCGCCGCCGTACGTCGTCGGCGTCCGTGAAGAGTCCGCTCACCCCGCGGCACCCGTGGCACCTGCGGACCAGCGGTCCCGGCAGCCGGTGCCGCAGAACCAGAACTCCCTCTCCCCGGCGGTGAGATGAGGCGTGTCGGCGCGCACGGTGACCGTCATCCCGCACACCGGGTCGACGGCCTGGGCGGGACGCTCGGGCACGGTGGCCTTCGCCGCGTGGACGACTCGCACCACGTCCGCGAGGATCGACAGCGCGATCTCCGGCGGCGTACGGGCGCCGATATCCAGCCCGGCGGGAGCCTGGACGCGGGCCCGCTCCGCCTCGGTCAGGCCGAGTTCGTCGAGCAGGGCGGCGGCACGGCGGTGGCTGGCGACCAGCGCGATGTGACCGACACCCGCGTCGAGGGCGGCACGCAGGGACTCCGCGTCACCCCGGCCCTGCCCGGCCACGATCACGGCGGCGGTGTGCTCGCTGGGCGGTCCTTCCGGCAGCGAGCGGGCCGTGGCGTATCCGAGCAGGGCGGCGAAGGCCACGCAGGCCTCCGCCACCGGCGTGGTCCCGACGACCTCGATCAGCGGCGGCGGCAGCACCGGCTCCAGGAAGATCTCCAACGCGCCGCCGGACAGACAGGGGTTGATGACGACCCGCGCCCCGGGTGTCTCGGGGAACTCGGCGTCCCCCTGCGGCAGGACGCGCAGCAGCAGCGGTCCGCCGTCGTGCAGGGCACCGAGCGCGGCTGTACGGACCGAGCCCTCGGCGCACTGGCCGCCGACGAAACCGTCGATGGTGCCGTCGCCGTGCACGATGGCCTCGTCGCCGGGGTGCGCCGAGGCGGGTGCCTGGGCGCGGACCACGCGCGCGTGGACGAACGGCACGCGCCGCTCGGTGAGTTCGAGCGCGCGGGCGCTCAACTTGCCGGTCATCACAGCCACCTTCAGATCGGCGGAGTCGGTCGGCCCTGCATCGCCTCCCACACCCGCGAGGGTGTGAGCGGCATGTCCGCGTGCCGGATGCCGTACGGCTTCAGGGCGTCGACCACCGCGTTGACGATCGCGGGCGGCGAACCGACCGTCGCGGACTCGCCGACCCCCTTGGCGCCGATGGGGTGGTGCGGGGAGGGCGTGACGGTGAACCCCGTTTCCCAGTCCGGGACTTCGAGCGAGGTCGGGATCAGATAGTCCATCAGCGAACCGCTGAGGCAGTTGCCGTCCTCGTCGAAGGAGATCATCTCCATCAGCGCCATGCCGACGCCGTCGGTGAGGCCGCCGTGCACCTGCCCCTCGATGATCATCGGGTTGATACGGGTGCCGCAGTCGTCGACCGCGACGAAGCGGCGGACAGTCACCTTCGCTGTGCCCGGGTCGATGTCGACGACGCAGATGTAGGCGCCGTGCGGATAGGTCAGGTTCTCCGGGTTGTAGCAGATCTGTGCCTCCAGCCCGCCCTCCACGCCCTCGGGCAGGTCGCCCGCGCCGTGCGCCCGCATCGCGATGGCCTGGATGGTGACCGAGGCCTCCGGGTCGCCCGCGACATGGAAGGACCCCTTCTCCCATTCCAGGTCGGCGACCGACACCTCCAGCATTCCGGAGGCGATCAGCCGGGCCTTGTCCCGCACCTTGCGGGCGACCAGCGCGGCGGCGGCGCCGGAGACCGGGGTGGAGCGGCTGCCGTAGGTGCCCAGGCCGAACGGTGTCTGGTCGGTGTCGCCGTGCACCACGTCGATGTCCTGCGGTGGGATGCCGAGCTCCTCGGCGACGATCTGCGCGAACGTCGTCTCGTGCCCCTGCCCCTGCGACTGCACCGACAGCCGTACGACCGCCTTGCCCGTCGGATGCACCCGCAGTTCGCAGCCGTCGGCCATGCCGAGGCCGAGGATGTCCATGTCCTTGCGGGGTCCCGCGCCGACCGCCTCGGTGAAGAACGAGACGCCGATGCCCATGAGTTCACCGCGGGCCCGCTTCTCGGCCTGCTCGGCACGCAGCGCGTCGTAGCCGGCGAGTTCCTTGGCCAGTTCCATGGTGGGCGCGTAGTTGCCGGAGTCGTAGACCCAGCCGGTCTTGGTGCGGAAGGGGAACTGCTCGGGGCGGATGAAGTTCTTCATCCTCAACTCGACCGGGTCCATGGCGAGTTCGTAGGCGAGGCAGTCGACGATCCGCTCGATCAGGTAGACGGCCTCGGTGATACGGAAGGAGCAGGCGTACGCGACCCCGCCGGGGGCCTTGTTGGTGTAGACGGCGGTCATCTTGCAGTGGGCGGCCTCGATGTCGTAACTGCCGGTGAAGACGCCGAAGAAGCCCGCCGGGTACTTCACGGGGGCGGCCGTGCCGTTGAACGCGCCGTGGTCGGCAAGGACTTGGGTGCGGACGGCGAGGATGCGGCCGTCGCGGGTCGCCGCGATCTCGCCGCGCATCACGTAGTCGCGGGCGAAGCCGGTGCTGATGAGGTTCTCCGCGCGGTCCTCCATCCACTTCACCGGCTTGCCGGTGAGGAGTGAGCCGACGATCGCGCACACATAACCGGGGTAGATCGGCACCTTGTTGCCGAAGCCGCCGCCGATGTCGGGGGAGATCACCCGGATCTTGTGCTCCGGCAGGCCCGCGACGATCGCGTAGAGGGTGCGGTGGGCGTGCGGGGCCTGGGTGGTGGACCACAGGGTGAGGCGGCCGTCGACCTGGTCGAAGTCCGCGACCGCGCCGCACGTCTCCATGGGGGCCGGGTGCACGCGTGGGTAGACGATGTCCTCGGTGACCACGACGTCCGCGCGGGCGAACACCGCCTCGGTCTCGGCCTCGTCGCCGGTCTCCCAGTCGAAGCAGTGGTTGTCGGCCTTGCCCTCCAGGTCGTCGCGGATGACGGGCGCGTCGGGGGAGAGGGCGGTGCGGACGTCGATCACCGGGTCCAGCGGCTCGTACTCGACGTCGATCAACTCCAGGGCGTCCCGGGCCGCGTAACGGTCCTCCGCGACGACGAAGGCGACCTCCTGGCCCTGGAAGCGGACCTTGTCGGTGGCGAGGACCGCCTGCACGTCGTTCGAGAAGGTCGGCATCCACGCCAGGCCCTTCTCGGCGAGCATCGCGCCGGTGACGACCAGCCGGACCTTCGGGTGGGCCTCGGCGAGCGTGGTGTCGACGGAGAGGACACGGGCGTGCGCGAACGGCGAGCGCAGGATGGCCAGATGGAGCATGCCGGGCAGGTCGAGGTCGTCGACGTAGCGGCCCTTGCCGCGGACGAAGCGTGGGTCCTCCTTGCGGAGCATCCGGCCGTGGCCGCATGGCTTCTTGTCGTTGTCGACGAACGCGGTGCGGTGGCCGTTCTCGGAGACGGTGGTCATGAGGCGCTCCCCGAAGCCGAAGCCGAAGCCGAAGTGGCCTGTGTTTCCAGGGAAGTTCGGGTGCCCGCCTCCTCGGCCGCCGCCCACCGGATCGAGCGGACGATGGTGGCGTAACCGGTGCAGCGGCAGATCTGCCCGGAGATCGCCTCCCGGATCTCCGAGTCCGAGGGGTCGGGGTTGCGGTCAAGGAGCGCACGGGCCGTCATCATCATGCCGGGCGTGCAGAAGCCGCACTGGAGGCCGTGGCACTCGACGAACCCGCGTTGCACCGGGTCGAGTTCACCGTTCTGTTCGAGCCCCTCGACGGTGCGCACCTCGTGTCCGCCCGCCATCGCGGCGAGCACGGTGCAGGACTTGACCGGTTCGCCGTCCAACCACACCACGCACGTACCGCAGTTGCTGGTGTCGCACCCCCAGTGGGTGCCCGTCAGCCGGAGGTGGTCGCGCAGGAAGTGGACCAGCAGCAGCCGCCCCTCGATCTCCCGGGTGACCTCTTCGCCGTTGACGACCATGCTCACCTGCACGATCACACCTCCTGTCCGTCGATGCGGGCAACCGACCGGCGCAGCACGCGCACGGTCAACTCCCGTGCCAGATGGCGCTTGTACTCGGCGCTGCCGCGCCGGTCGGTCACGGGGGAGCAGGCCTCGGCGGCGAGGTCCCCGGCCCGTCCGTACAGTTCCTCGGTCGGGCGCCGGCCGCGCAGGGCGTCGGCGATACCGGGGATGCCGGCCGTGTTGGGTCCCACGGCGGCGAGCCCCACCCGGGCGTCGGCGATCAGTCCGTCGCCGTCCAGCCAGACCGCCGCACCGGCCGAGACCACCGCCCAGTCACCGGCCCGGCGTTCGACCTTCTCGTACGCGCTGGAGCCGTTCGGCCGGACCGGGAAGCGGACCTCGGTGAGGATCTCGGCGTCGCCGACGGCGGTTTCGTACGGTCCCCGGTGGAAGTCCTCCATGGACACCACCCGTTGGCCGTCCCGGCCCTGGATCACACAGCTCGCGTCGAGCGTCGTGCACACGGCGGACAGGTCCTCGGACGGGTCGGCCTGGCACAGGGAGCCGCCGAGCGTGCCCCGGTTGCGCACCACGGGGTCGGCGATGACGCGCTCGGCGTCACGGAACACCGGGAAGGCGGCGGCGAGTTCGTCCGACTCCAGCAGTTCGCGGTGGCGGGTCATCGCGCCGATGCGGATCAGCCCGGGTTCGACCCGGACGTAACCCAGCTCGTCGTGCAGGTCGTTGATGTCGATCAGGTACTCGAAGTTGGCCAGCCTGAGCTTCATCATCGGGATCAGACTGTGCCCGCCGGCCACCAGCCGTGCCGTGTCCCCCAGCCGGTCGAGCAGCGCGACCGCCTCGCCCACGCTGCCGACCCGCTGGTACTCGAACGGAGCGGGAACCTGCATACCGCAATCCCCCTGTCCTGCACGGCGGTTGGCCGGTCGGCCGGGCGCCATGTCCGGGCCTCATTGGGCGCCCGGCGGACGGGGGTGTCAACGGCTGGTTAACCGTTCACTTAAGTTGCTCGCCCTGGAGAACCGGGGAGGCGGGCAGGTCGTCCAGGAAGTCCGCCGAGGGGACGAAGAAGAGGCTCCCGGTCACGGCCGTGGAGAAGTCCAGGATGCGGTCGTGGGAGGCGGAGTCGGTGCCCAGGAACATGTTCCGCAGCATCTGCTCGGTGACCGAGGGAGTGCGGGCGTACCCGATGAAGTAGGTGCCGAACTCGCCCTGTCCCGCGCTGCCGAACGGCATGTTGTCGCGCAGGATCTTCCGCTCGGTGCCGTCCGGGCCCGTGATGACGTTGAGCGCGATGTGCGAGTCGGCCGGTTTGACGTCGTCGTCCATCTCCATGTTGGTCAACTTCGTGCGCCCGACGACGCGTTCCTGCTGCTCGACCGTCAACGCGTTCCAGGCCGCCATGTCGTGGACGTACTTCTGCACGATCACATAGCTGCCGCCCGCGAACTCCGGGTCCTCGCCACCGATCACCACCGCCTGGCGGGCCGCCTCCCCGGAGGGGTTCTCGGTGCCGTCGACGAAGCCCAGCAGATCCCGTACGTCGAAGTACTGGAAGCCGGACACCTCGTCGCGCACGGAGACCGCGCCGCCCAGCCGGGCCATGATCTCGGTGACCAGTTCGAAGCACAGGTCGGCCCGTACGGCCTTGATGTGGAACAGCAGGTCGCCCGGGGTGGAGACGGCGGTGTGACGGTCGCCGGCGAGTTCGCGGAACGGGTGCAGCTCGGCGGGGCGCGGGCCGTCGAACAGCCGGTCCCACGCCTCCGACCCGACGCCGGTCACACAGCTGAGCCGGCCGTCCGGCGCGCGGAACCCGATGGACCGGATCAACCCGCCCAGATCGGCGAGGAGTTGGCGTGCGGTCTCCTCGCCGCCGGGCTCCACGGTGACGACGAGAAAGGTCGCGCTGGGAGTCAGGGACTCCAGCACCGCCTGCGTGGTCGGGACGGTTCCCTCGCCGCCGACGGTGCCGTCCGTGCTCTCGACCGAGCCGTCAACTGTCATGTACTCCACGCCTCCGCTGCGTCCTCCAAGGCGCCCGGTGGCACCTCACGACTCAGCCGAGTTTCCCAGTCCGCGCGTCCCGCCACAGATCCACCCCGCCGTCGACGGCGTACGAGTCGATCTCGGTCAGCTCCTCGTCGCTGAAGTCGAGGTTCTCCAGCGCGGCCACGTTCTGTTCGAGCTGCTCCGCGCGCGAGGCACCGATGACCAGCGAGGTGACCCGCTCGTCGCGCAGCGCCCAGGCGAGCGCCATCTGCGCCAGCGTCTGACCGCGCTTGGCCGCGATGTCGTTCAGCGCGCGCAGTCGGCGCACCATGTCCTCGGTCAGCCAGCCCGCGTCGAACGACGTGCCCTGCGCGGCCCGCGACCCCTCCGGAATCCCGTCCAGGTACCGCCCGGTCAGCAGCCCCTGCGCCAGCGCGGTGAAGCCGATCACCCCGAAGCCCTCGTCCTGAGCGGCGTCGAGCAGCCCGTCGTCCTCGATCCACCGGTTGAGCATGCTGTACGACGGCTGGTGAATGAGCAGCGGTGTGCCCAGCTCGCGGAGGATCGCGGCGGCCTGGCGGGACCGCTCGGCGTCGTAGGACGAGATGCCGACGTAGAGCGCCTTGCCCTGGCGGACGGCGGTGTCCAGCGCGCCCATGGTCTCTTCGAGCGGGGTGCCGGCGTCGAGGCGGTGGGAGTAGAAGATGTCCACGTAGTCGAGGCCGGTCCGCTTGAGGGACTGGTCGAGCGAGGCGAGGACGTACTTGCGGGAGCCGCCGCCCTGGCCGTAGGGGCCGGGCCACATGTCCCAGCCGGCCTTGGTGGAGACGATCAGCTCGTCCCGGTAGGGCGCGAGGTCCTGCTTCAGCAGCCGGCCGAAGTTCTGCTCGGCGGCGCCGTAGGGCGGGCCGTAGTTGTTGGCCAGGTCGTGGTGGGTGATGCCGAGGTCGAAGGCGCGCAGCGCGATCTCGCGCTGGGTCTCGAAGGGTCGGTCGTCACCGAAGTTGTGCCAGTAGCCCAGCGAGAGCAAGGGCAGGTCGAGCCCCGAACGGCCCGTGCGGCGGTAGCGCATCGTGCTGTCGTAGCGCCCCGGATCTGCGATGTGGTTCACCGCGCCAACTCTGCCCGCGCCCGCCGCGCGCGTCCAACCGATCCCGTTCATCGCATTCAGCAGCGCCGGCGCACAATCCGGCGGCGGATCGCTGAGCGGACCGCTGCTGTTCGGTGGCCTCCCGCCCGTCCCTAGGGTCCTTTTCATGAACTGCGACATATCGGTGGGCGTCGACCCGGTGGGCGTCGGCGAGGAACCGCTGCGGATCGGCGTGCGCGTCCCGCCCTGCGGCCGGGCGGACCGGGTGGCCCGGACCGTACGGCGGGCCGAGGAGCTCGGCTTCGACCAAGTGTGGTTCCCCGACTCGCAGTTGCTGTGGCGGGATGTGTTCACCACGCTCACCGCCGCGGCCTTCGCCACCGAGCGGATCGGCCTCGGCACCGTGCGCGAGGGCTTCTCCGTGCGCGTGGCCGACGAACTGCTCGACCCCGTCCCGGACGGAGTCCCCGGCGAGCTGCTGGTGCGCAGTGCACACCGATTCGCCTTCTGCACCGGCCACTTGGGGGAGCCCAAGCCCGGCGCCACCGAGTGGCGGCGCACCGGCGACCGGGTGGTGCGCGAGCCCGACGGGTGGTTCCGGTTCGTCGACCGGATCAAGGACGTCATCCGGCGGCGCGGCGAGAACGTCTCCTCGCACGAGGTCATGGTCCCCGTGGTCCCCGCCCGGGCAGGTGCTGGATCTCCGGGACCTCGTACGCCACTGTGCGCAGGACCTGCCCGCGTTTGCGGTGCCCCACCACATCGACACCCTCCGTGAGCTCCCGCTCACCGGGACGGGCAAAGTTCGCAAGGCGACATTGCGGGAACGTGGGGTCACCGACACCGCCTGGGACCGCTCCGCACCGGTCACCCCGGCACGACATCAAACTTGAACCGTTTGTTTTCTTGAATCACTCGTGTTTATGGCTGTAGGTTGAGCGCCATGACCGCTTCCCCGCCTCCGACCACCGCCGAGGAGCTGCGCGGTGCCGGCCTGCGGGTGACGGCAGCCCGCGTCGCACTGCTGGAGACCGTTCGGCACGGCGACCACCTCGATGTCGAGGCGGTCGCGTCCGGGGTCCGTGACCGCGTAGGACACATATCGCTCCAGGCCGTCTACGACGCCCTGCACGCGCTGACCTCGGCCGGACTCATACGCCGTATCGAACCGGCAGGCAGCCCCGCCCGCTTCGAAGGACGCGTCGGCGACAACCACCACCACCTCATGTGCAGGTCGTGCGGTTCCGTCGCCGACGTCGACTGCGCGGTCGGCGAGGCCCCCTGTCTGACCGCCTCCGACGACCACGGCTTCTCGATCGACGAGGCCGAGGTCATCTACTGGGGTCTGTGCCCCACCTGTACCGCCGCCCCCAGTTCCTGAGTCACGTGATCCACCCCGTTTGGAAGGATTCCCATGTCTGAGAACCACGACGCAATCGTCACGGACGCGAAGTCGGAGGACGCCGGAGGCTGCCCCGTCGCGCACGGGCGCGCCGCGCACCCCACCCAGGGCGGCGGCAACCGTCAGTGGTGGCCGGAGCGCCTCAACCTGAAGATCCTCGCCAAGGACCCGGTGGTCGCGAACCCGCTCGGCGCGGACTTCGACTACGCCGAGGCGTTCGGTGCCCTCGACCTCGCCGCCGTCAAACAGGACATCGCCGAGGTACTGACCACCTCGCAGGACTGGTGGCCGGCGGACTTCGGCAACTACGGCCCGCTGATGATCCGCATGGCCTGGCACAGCGCCGGCACCTACCGCATCAGCGACGGCCGCGGCGGTGGCGGCCGCGGCCAGCAGCGCTTCGCGCCCCTCAACAGCTGGCCGGACAACGGCAACCTCGACAAGGCCCGCCGTCTGCTGTGGCCGGTCAAGAAGAAGTACGGCCAGTCCATCTCCTGGGCCGACCTCATGATCCTCACCGGCAACGTGGCGCTGGAGACCATGGGCTTCACGACCTTCGGCTTCGGCGGCGGCCGCGCCGACGTCTGGGAGGCCGACGAGGACGTCTACTGGGGTCCCGAGACCACCTGGCTCGACGACCAGCGCTACAGCGGCGACCGTGAGCTGGAGAACCCGCTCGGCGCCGTCCAGATGGGCCTCATCTACGTCAACCCCGAGGGCCCCAACGGAAACCCGGACCCGCTGGCCGCCGCCCGCGACATCCGTGAGACCTTCCGCCGGATGGCGATGAACGACGAGGAGACCGTCGCCCTCATCGCCGGTGGCCACACCTTCGGCAAGACCCACGGCGCCGGTGACGCCGACCTGGTCGGCGCCGACCCCGAGGCCGCCCCGCTCGAGGCGCAGGGCCTGGGCTGGAAGTCCACCTACGGCACCGGCAAGGGCGGCGACGCCATCACCTCCGGTCTCGAGGTCACCTGGACCACCAAGCCCACCCAGTGGAGCAACGACTTCTTCGACATCCTCTTCGGCTACGAGTGGGAGCTCACCCAGAGCCCCGCCGGCGCCAACCAGTGGGTGGCCAAGGACGCCGAGGCGATCATCCCCGACGCCCACAGCGACGCCAAGAAGCTCCCCACGATGCTCACCACCGACCTCTCGCTGCGCTTCGACCCGATCTACGGTGAGATCTCCAAGCGCTTCCACGAGAACCCGGCCGAGTTCGCGGACGCCTTCGCCCGCGCGTGGTTCAAGCTGACCCACCGCGACCTGGGCCCGAAGTCCCTGTACCTCGGCCCGGAGGTCCCGTCCGAGACCCTGCTGTGGCAGGACCCGCTGCCGCAGGCCGAGGGCGAGACCATCGACGCCGCCGACGTCACGGCCCTCAAGGCGAAGATCCTCGCCTCGGACCTGACCGTCTCGCAGCTCGTCTCCGCCGCGTGGGCCTCCGCGTCCACCTTCCGCGGCAGCGACAAGCGCGGCGGCGCCAACGGTGCCCGCATCCGCCTGGAGCCGCAGCGCGGCTGGGAGGCCAACGACCCCGACCAGCTCGCCCAGGTGCTGCGGGTCCTCGAAGGCGTCCAGCAGGAGTTCAACTCCGGCGCCAAGAAGGTCTCCCTCGCCGACCTGATCGTCCTCGGCGGTGCCGCCGCGGTCGAGAAGGCCGCCAAGGACGGCGGCGTCGCCGTGGAGGTCCCCTTCACGCCGGGCCGTGTCGACGCGACCGAGGAGCACAACGACCCCGAGTCGTTCGCCGCGCTGGAGCCGGCCTCCGACGGCTTCCGCAACTACCTCGGCAAGGGCAACCGCCTCCCCGCCGAGTACCTGCTGCTCGACCGGGCCAACCTGCTCACGCTGACCGCCCCCGAGCTGACCGTCCTCGTCGGCGGCCTGCGCGTCCTGGGCGCCAACCAGGGCCAGTCCAGCCACGGTGTCCTCACCGACAAGGTCGGCACGCTGACGAACGACTTCTTCGTCAACCTGCTCGACCTGGGCACCACCTGGTCCTCGACCTCCTCGGACCAGCAGACCTTCGAGGGCCGCGACGTCTCCGGCGCCGTCAAGTGGACCGGCACCCGTGCCGACCTGGTCTTCGGCTCGAACTCCGAACTCCGCGCGCTCGCCGAGGTCTACGCGAGCGACGACGCGAAGGAGAAGTTCGTGAACGACTTCGTCGCCGCCTGGGCCAAGGTCTCCGACCTGGACCGCTTCGACCTCGTCTGAGCACCCCGCACCACCTGACGTCCGGGTCGGCCCTCACGGGTCGGCCCGGACGTTTCTCAATCACCGAACGCGCGGCACAGCAGTGCACGTTCGTCACATAAGCTCCTCCGCATGAACGAGGGGGAGCCCGACAGACGGGTCGTCGACGGCCGCTTCGAGCTGGAGGCCCGGCTCGGCGGCGGAGGCATGGGCACGGTGTGGCGCGCCCGCGACCTGCTGCTGCACCGGTACGTCGCCATCAAGGAAGTCCGGCCGCCGGACGTCGACCTCGCCGAGTACGACCCCGGCGCGGCCGAGATGCTCCGCCAGCGCGTCCTGCGCGAGGCACGGGCACTGGCCCGGGTCGAGCACCCGAACGTGGTGACGATCCATCACATCGTCGACGGCGGCGAGGGCACCTACCCCTGGCTCGTCATGGAACTCGTCCAGGGCGGCTCACTGGCCGACCGGCTGGAGCGGGGACCGATGGCACCGGCCGAGGCCGCCCGGCTCGGCTCCGGAGTGCTCGACGCCCTTGACGCGGCGCACATGGCGGGCGTCCAGCACCGCGACGTGAAACCCGCCAACGTCCTGCTGCGCACCGACGGCCGCCCCGTCCTCACGGACTTCGGCATCGCCGCGATCCGCGACGCCACGGCCCTCACCGCCACCGGCTCCATCATCGGCACCCCCGACTACATGGCCCCGGAACGCGTCTCCGGCCACAGCGGCGGCCCCGCCGCCGACCTCTGGTCGCTGGCGATGATGCTCTACGTCGCCGTCGAGGGCCACCACCCGCTCCGGCGCGGTACGACCCTGGCCACCCTGGCCGCCGTACTCCAGGAGGAGGTCCCGCCACCGGTACGGGCCGGGTCGCTGACGCCGCTGCTGTCGTGTGTGCTCGTCCGCGATCCCGAGGCGCGGCCGGACGCGGGGACGGTGGGGCGGATGCTGGCGACGGCGGCGGCCCAGCCGGTGGCCCGCGGCCCCGAGACCACGTCGTACCCGCTCGCGCCCCCGGCCCCGCCGGTGCTGCCTGTGCTGCCGACCACCGACGACATGCAGGTGGCCCGGCGACGCGGGCGACCGGGCGTCGCGGTCGCCTCCAGCGTCGTGGGCGTACTGCTGATCGGAACGCTCGCCTGGAAGGTGCTGCCGGGCGGGAACAGCGACGACAAGGGTGCGAGCACGTCCCCGGGAGCGACCGGACAGACGGAGCAGAGTTCACCCACCACCACGCCTTCCAGCTCGGCCTCCGCGAAGACCACGGACCTGCTCACTCCCAACGGCATCCGCACCGCGATCAAGGCCATTGAGAAGGAGACGGGGCGGGACAGCTTCGGTGGCTTGACCGTTTATCCGGACTACGTCTCGGCAGAAGTCATGGTCAAGGGCAGCAAGACCGAGTACGACACGTACACCTACCGGGCCGGCAGCGGTGTGGAGAAGGGCATCATCGAGAGCACGCTGATGGATGGGCTCGAGCCACTGGACCTGGGCAAGTACCGCTGGGACGCCGTTCCCGCGTTGTTCAAGCAGGCGGACAAGGTGCTCAAGGTGAAGAATCCGACGTTCCGTTACCTGGTGGTCCAGGGCCCGTGGAAAACCTTCAACGCCCCTGAGTACATGTCCGCCTACCTGAGCGACTCGCATGGGACGAGCGGCTACCTGGAAGCCACTCCTCAGGGCAAGGTGACCAAGGTGATGCCGGCCGACGGGTAGGTTCACCCCGTGCCCACCCTCCTGATCGTCCATCACACCCCCTCGCCCAACTGCCAGGCGATGTTCGAGGCCGCCGTCTCCGGAGCGACCACCCCGGAGATCGAGAACGTGCAGGTCGTACGGCGTGCCGCGCTGTCCGCGACCGCGTCCGACGTGCTGGCCGCCGACGGGTATCTGCTCGCCACGCCCGCGAACCTCGGCTATATGTCCGGCGCGTTGAAGCACTTCTTCGACCAGGTCTACTACCCGTGCCTGGACGAGACGCGCGGCAGGCCCTTCGGGTACTACGTGCACGGCGGGAACGATGTGACGGGGGCCGTGCGCGGTATCGAGTCGATCACGACCGGGCTGGGCTGGCGGCGGGTCGCGGAGCCGGTGACGCTCACCGGCGAGCCCGACAGGGCCGGCACCGAGGCCTGCTGGGAACTCGGGGCGACGGTCGCCGCCGGACTGACGGTCTGAGCGGGCGGCCCGGAGGGGCGGCCACCACCCGTTCGGACGCCGAAGAGTGTCGTCACCCCCGGGAGCACCCTCAGCGTGGAGGGACATGCCCCTCCGAATGACAGGAGTTCTCCATGAGGAAGCGTCTGACGGCCGCGGTGGGTCTGGCGGGTGCGGCACTGCTGCTGTGCGCCGGTACGGCGAGCGCGGACCCCGACCCCGTCGGTGTCGCCGTCGACAGCCCGGGCGTGCTCTCCGGAAACGTCGTCCAGATCCCCATCGACCTGGACCTCAACGTGTGCGGCAACACGATCAACGTGATCGGTCTGCTGAACCCGGCTGTGGGCAACCACTGCGAGGGCTGACGGGCCGTACCGCGAACGAGCCGTGGGTGTCGTGCCCGCGGCTCGTTCCGCGTTTCACGGGACGTCGGTCAGCTGGTGCAGGGGAGTGCCGTGGGCCCAGCGCCGTAACCGCGTGCCGTCGATGAGCTGGACGCCGCCCTGACGACGCGCCCACTGCACATCACGGCCGCTGAAGGTCCCCCGGTGGACCACGAGACGCAGGTGCGGCCCGGAGCCGGCCGTGCGGCCCGAGCGCGTCGGTGCCTCCTCGTCGGGCAGCGGTTCGGCGACCGGCCGGAAGGCCACCTCCAGACGGCGACCGCGCCGGTCACGGGCCCGGACCCGCGGCTGGCCCAGCGCGTCGGGCCGGGCGAGGGCCCGCCAGCCGTCGCGGCGCAGCATCCGGGACACGGCCAGCGCGAGGCCCTCCACATCGAGATCGGCGATCTCCTCGGGCGTGTAGAAACCCAGGCGGCGACGGGCCAGCGGCCGGTGGTGCACGACCGCGGCCACGGCGATCACGCCGAGCAGCGCCAGACCGCCCACGAGCGCGCCGGTGCCGAGGGCGCGGTACGCCACGGCGAGGCCGGCCACGATCCCGCACACGACGACGGCCACGACCACCAGCGCGGGCAGCACCTCGCGCAGTCCGGGGCCGTAGCGACCCTGGGCGCGCAGCGCGCGGATCATCTCGCGCCGCCGCGCACGGCGCGACGCGCGCTTCTCGTGCCTCCGCAACCTCTGCGTCAACAGCGCCAACTCCCCCCACCCCCAAGCGCGTTGGTGCCTGCGGTAGAGATACCCGGCGGAGGCGGTCCATGTGCACGGCGCCGGGAACCGGCCACCGAACCGGCCGAACCATTTCGGCGGGCCCTGCCCCTGGGGGCAGCGAACTCCTCCCTTCCGACCTCTGGCACCGCGGGGATACCGACCGGTATACAAGGCCAGTTGAAGGAGAGACGACCACGTCGGGGTGTCCTGTCGCGCCGTCTCCTACCTGGGGGAGGAACTCCATGAACCGTGAGACGCATCCGGCCGCCTCGGCGCACCACCGCGGCAGGGCCGTGGCGGTCGCGGCGGCGGTCAGCGGCTGCGCCCTCGTCGTCGCCTCCGCGGCGCCCGCGGCGGCACACGACTCGGGGCACGGCCACGACCGCACCACGCAGTACGTGGCGCTCGGGGACTCCTACACGTCGGGCCCGTACATACCGACCCAGGTGGACGCCAACTGCGCCCGCTCCGACCACAATTACCCCTCCGTGGTGACGGCGGACCAGAGAGGGACCGTCCTCACGGACGTCAGCTGCAGCGGGGCGACGACCGCGGAGATGTGGCAGGCGCAGGGCACCAACCCGCCCCAACTGGACGCCGTACAGCGGGACACGGACCTGGTGACCGTCCAGATCGGCGGCAACGACATCGGGTTCAGCACCATCATCGGCACCTGCGTCAAGCTCAGCGCCACGGACCTGGCGGGCAACCCCTGCCAGCGCTACTACAACTCCTCCGGCGTCGACCAGTTGGCGCTGAACATCCTCAACACCGCGCCGAAGGTGACCAAGGTGCTGCGCGCGGTCCACAAGAAGGCGCCGCACGCGCGCGTGCTCGTCGTCGGCTACCCGGACCTCCTGCCCGACGACGGCAGCGGCTGCTACCCCTCGGTGCCGTTCGCCGCCAAGGACTTCCCCTATCTCCGCGACACCGGCAAGCGCCTCAACCTGATGCTCCGTCTGGTCGCCGCGCTCAACGGCGCGGAGTACGTCGACACCTACGGCCCGACCGTCGGCCACGACATGTGCAAGGCGCCCGCCGACCGCTGGATCGAGCCCCTTCAGCCCGCCTCCCCGGCGGCTCCGGCGCACCCCAACGCGAGGGGCGAGGCGGCCATGGCGGGCGCGGTCCTGAAGCAACTGGACCGGCGCCACCGGTACTGACGGACAGCGCGGGCCCGGGTTTTCCACAGGCGGCCGGGGTCTACTCGCTAAACGCGCCCCTGACGAGGAAAGATGGGGCCGTACGCGAAGTCGGTCGACATGGAGGAGCGGGCAGATGCCACACGAGCGAGCGGGCGAACAGGCCCGTGCCGAGGATCTCGTAGACGTAGCCCGACTGGTCACCGCCTACTACGCGCTGCACCCGGACCCCGCCGAGCCGGGGCAGCGCGTCGCGTTCGGCACCTCCGGGCACCGCGGTTCCTCGCTGAACACGGCGTTCAACGAGGACCACATCGCTGCCACCAGCCAGGCCATCTGCGAGTACCGGGCGGGCCAGGGCACCGACGGCCCGCTCTTCCTCGGCGCCGACACCCACGCGCTGTCCGAGCCCGCGCAGGTCACCGCGCTGGAGGTGTTCGCCGCCAACGAGGTCACGGTCCTCATCGACAGCACGGACGGCTACACGCCCACCCCGGCGGTGTCCCACGCCATCCTCACCCACAACCGGGGCCGGACCTCGGGCCTCGCGGACGGCGTCGTGGTCACCCCCTCGCACAACCCGCCCGCCGACGGCGGCTTCAAGTACAACCCGCCCAACGGCGGCCCGGCCGGCTCCGAGATCACCTCCTGGATCCAGGACCGCGCCAACGAGATCATCGCGAGCGGCATGAAGGACGTCCGCCGCATCCCGTACACGCAGGCCCTCGCCGCCCCCGGCACGGGCCGCTACGACTTCCTCGGCACGTACGTCGCCGACCTGCCGAGCGTGCTCGACCTGGACGCGATCCGGGCGGCCGGTGTGCGGATCGGCGCCGACCCGCTGGGCGGGGCGTCCGTCGCCTACTGGGGCCGGATCGCCGAGGTGCACCGGCTCGATCTGACCGTGGTCAATCCGCTCACGGACCCGACCTGGCGGTTCATGACGCTGGACTGGGACGGCAAGATCCGCATGGACTGCTCGTCGCCGTACGCGATGGCCTCGCTGATCGCCCAGCGCGACCGGTTCGACATCGCCACGGGCAACGACGCCGACTCCGACCGGCACGGCATCGTCACCCCGGACGCCGGTCTGATGAACCCCAACCACTATCTGGCCGTGGCCATTTCGTACCTCTACGCCCACCGCGGGCAGTGGCCCGCGGACGCCGGGGTCGGCAAGACGCTGGTGTCCTCCTCGATGATCGACCGGGTCGCCGCCGACCTCGGACGCCGGCTGGTCGAGGTACCCGTCGGCTTCAAGTGGTTCGTGGACGGACTGGTTGACGGCTCGCTCGGTTTCGGCGGCGAGGAGTCGGCCGGCGCGTCCTTCCTGCGCCGGGACGGCTCCGTGTGGACCACCGACAAGGACGGCATCATCCTGGCGCTGCTCGCCAGCGAGATCACCGCGGTCACCGGGAAGACGCCCTCGCAGCACTACGCCGGCCTCACGGACCGCTTCGGCACCCCGGCCTACGCGCGGATCGACGCCCCCGCGTCCCGCGAGGAGAAGGCGCTGCTCGCCAAGCTCTCGCCCGCGCAGGTCACCGCCGACACCCTCGCCGGTGAGCCGGTGACCGGTGTACTCACCGAGGCGCCCGGCAACGGCGCGGCCCTCGGCGGCATCAAGGTGACCACCGCCAACGCCTGGTTCGCGGCGCGGCCCTCCGGCACCGAGGATGTGTACAAGATCTACGCCGAGTCCTTCCTCGGCCCCGACCACCTCGGTCAGGTCCAGGAGGAGGCCAGGGCCGTGGTCGGGGCGGCGCTGGGCGGCTGACCGTACGGTCGGCCGTGTGCCGCCCGTGGCCGGAATGAACGGTGGGGCGGCCGGTGTTGGGCCGACACGTGAGTCACGACGCCAGGTGGAGTTGAACCCCGTATGTCCCTCGAAGCCACCGACTACACGGGGCAGACGTCGTGCGGCGACGAAGCCCGCACCCCGCTCCGCGACTTCCTGCGGACCGAGACCGGAAGCGCCGCCGTCCTCGTGGCGGCGGCGCTGGTCGCGCTCGTCTGGGCCAATGTCGCACCGTCGGCGTACGAGTCGTTCTGGGGGACCCATCTCTCCGTCCGGCTCGGCTCGCACGGGGTCTCCCTCGATCTGCGCGAGTGGGTCAACAGCGGGCTGATGACGCTGTTCTTCCTCGTCGTCGGCCTGGAGGCGCGCCGCGAGTTCGACATGGGCGAGCTGCGCGAACGCAAGCGACTGGCCCTGCCGCTCGTCGCGGGCCTGAGCGGCATGCTCGTGCCGATCGGCATCTACCTGGCGATCAACGCCGGCCACGGCACGGCGGGCGGCTGGGGCGCGGCGATGTCCACCGACACGGCGTTCGCGCTCGGCATGCTGGCCGTCGTGGGCCGGGACATGCCGCCCGGACTGCGCGTCTTCCTCCTCACGATCACCGTCGTCGACGATTTCCTGGCGCTCGTGGTGATCGCCGTCTTCTACAGCGACCACATCGCCGTACCGGCGCTCCTGACCGCCGTGGGCACCTTCGCCGTCGTCGTGCTGCTGAGGCGGTTCAGGGTGCGGCGGGGCCCCGTGTACGCGCTGCTCGGGGTCGTCGCCTGGGTCGCGCTGCTCGAATCGGGCGTGGACCCCGTCGTCATCGGGCTCGCCATGGGCCTGATCACCTTCGCCTACCCGGCGGGACGCGACGACCTGGAGCGCGCCACCGGACTGTTCCGGCTCTTCCGCGAGCAGCCCACGCCCGAGCTGGAACGCGATGTACGGGCCGGCATCGCCGCGTCCATCTCCCCGAACGACCGCCTCCAGCGCATGTACCACCCGTGGGCGAGCTATGTCGTTGTCCCGTTGTTCGCGCTGGCCAACGCCGGGCTCCAGATCAGCGGTGAGCAGCTGGCCAGGGCCTTCACCTCGCCCGTCGGGCTGGGCATCCTCATCGGGTACGTCGTCGGCAAGCCGCTCGGCATCATCTCCTCGACGGCGCTGACCGGCGTCCTGTCCCGGGGCCGGGTCCGGCCGCCGGTCGGCTGGGGCGCCGTGACCGCGGGTGGCACCCTGGCGGGCGTCGGCTTCACCGTCTCCCTGCTGATCGCGACGCTCGCCTTCGACGGGACCACCCTGGAGGACGCGAAGACGGGCATCCTCAGCGCCGTCGTCGGCTCCTTCCTGGTGTCCCGGCTGGTCACCGGGGTGATCGGACTGCTGCCGCCGCAGATCCGGCCCCGCGTGCTGTTCGGCAAGGCGGAGACCATCGTCGACCTGTCCGTCCCCGTCGACCCCGACCGCGACCACCTGCGCGGCCCGCGGCACGCCCCGGTGACCGTCGTGGAGTACGGCGACTACGAGTGCCCGTACTGCGGCCAGGCCGAGCCGGTCGTCCGCGAACTGCTCGGCGACTTCGGGGACGAGGTGCGCTATGTGTGGCGGCACCTCCCGCTCACCGACGTCCACCTGCACGCCCAGCTCGCCGCCGAGGCGGCCGAGGCAGCCGCGCTCCAGGGCGGCTACTGGGCCATGCACGACCTGCTGCTCAGCCACCAGGGCGCCCTGCGCCTCAAGGACCTGCGGGGCTACGCCGAACAGATCGGCCTGGACACAGCCCGCTTCGAACGCGACATGCGGGCCCACGCCGGGGCCGGCCACGTCGCCGAGGACGTGGAGTCGGCCGACCTCAGCGGGGTCGCGGGCACGCCCACCTTCTTCGTGAACGGCCGCCGCCACTACGGCGCGTACGACATCGAGGGCCTCTCCCAGGCCGTACGAGCGGCTCGGGAGCGGGCCGCGCTACGCGTCTAGACGGCGGGAATGCGCCGAGGGGTGCCGGTGTTGGAACGCATGTAGCTGACATGCTCGGGACAATATCCCGGGATGTGGGCGGAAGGAGGTCCTTATGGCACGCACCACGATCCGTCCCGTCGTCACCCTCAGGTCGACGGCCGGGACCGGCGTCACCTACGTGACGCGCAAGAACCGTCGCAACGACCCCGACCGGCTGGTCCTGCGCAAGTACGACCCGGTCGCCGGTGAGCACGTCGAATTCCGCGAACAGCGCTGAACCCCGCAGAGCGGCCGTCCCTCCGGGGACGGCCTGAGGAAGGAAACACCATGAGGTCTGGCATCCACCCCGTGTCCCGTCCGGTCGTCTTCCGCGACCGTGCCGCGGACACCGCGTTCCTCACCACCTCGACCGCGCAGTCCGCGCGCACGATCGAGTGGGCGGACGGGAACACCTACCCGCTGATCGACGTCGAGATCTCGTCGGCCAGCCACCCCTTCTACACCGGCAACACACGGGTCGTGGACACCGCCGGCCGTGTGGAGCGCTTCGAGCGCCGCTACGGGAGGCAGTCATGAAGGTCCGCAAGTCCCTGCGCTCGCTGAAGGCCAAGCCCGGCGCGCAGGTGGTCCGCCGTCGCGGTGTGACGTTCGTCATCAACAAGAAGGACCCGCGCTTCAAGGCCCGCCAGGGCTGACACAGCGCGAACGACCGGTCGGCCCGGCCCCGCTACGGCGGTGGCCGGGCCGTTCCCGTGTCCGCACCCGGGAGGAGAAAAATCGGTTCTTTATGCTTATAGCGGTACCAACCCCTTTGGAGTGGTCGATGTCGCGGATACGCCCGACGGACGACGGCGACGAGCTGCTGGCCAGGCTCGGGACGCTGACCGCCCAGGCGCGCGAGCGGGCCGAGCTGCAACGCTCCCTGCTGCAACTGGCCGTCGCCCTGCAACGCGGCATGCTGCCCGGAGACATGCCCGTCACTCCCCGCTTCCACCTGGCGGTGAAGTACTCGCCCGCCAACCACGGCCTCAACGTGGGCGGCGACTGGTACGACGCCTTCACCATGCCCGACGGGCGCATCGGCCTGTCCATCGGCGACGTCCAGGGCCACAACATCGAGGCCGCCGCGTTCATGGGCCAGGTCCGGGTCGGTCTGCGCGCCCTCGCCTCCGTCACCAGCGAGCCCGGCGAACTCCTCGCCCTGACCAATGACCTGCTCCTGTCGCTGGGCACCGAACTCTTCGCGACCTGCACCTTCGTCCGGCTCGACCCGGCCACCGGGGTCCTGGAGAGCGCGCGGGCCGGCCACATACCCTCCGTATGGGCCACCGCCGACGGCCGCTGCGGTATCGCCGACGACGAGGGCGGACCGCCGCTGGGCATCGTCGCCGGACAGCGCTACCCGGTGACCGAGCACCGGCTCACCACCGGCGGAGTCTTCGTCCTGGTGACCGACGGCGTGGTGGAGGGCCCCTCCATGAGCGTCGACGAAGGCCTCGACCAGGTGAAGCGCCTGGCGGGAATCGCCGCAGTGGCGGGCATGGAGGCCGGTGCGCTCGCGGCCGCCGTGATCAAGGGAGCCGAGCGTGTGGGGCACGAGGACGACGCGGCCGTACTGGTCGTGGGACACGACGCGCCCGAGACCGGACCATCCGGGCCGTAGGGCCACCTCGCGTCGCTCGCCTCGCCGACACGGCGGGGTCGGTGTCTGATGGCAGCTGTGGTGGGTTTCGATGATCTGCGGCGACCGGCCGGGTACGCCCTCCTGACGCTGGCCGTCGCCGGCTGCTACTTCGCGGCGGGACGGCTCGGCCTGCTCCGCGAGCTCGTGGTCGAGGGCGCCGTGTTCACCCCGATCTACCCTCCCACCGGCGTAGCGGTCGCCGCCCTGCTGATCTTCGGCCTGCGGGTCTGGCCCGGCATCGCCCTCGGCATCCTCTTCGTGATCATGTCCCTCACCTCCTCGCTCCAGCCGACCGCGCTCGTCGTCCTCGCCGGCAACACCGTGGCCCCCGTCTGCGCGTACCTCATGCTGCGCCGGGTGGGCTTCCGCACCGACCTCGGCAGACTCCGCGACGGACTCGCCCTGGTCTTCCTGGGCGCCCTGACCGCCATGCTGATCAGCGCGAGCTGCGGGGCCGTCCTGCTCGTCGTCACGGACAAGCTGGCCGCGCACTCCTTCTGGCCGGTCTGGCTGGGCTGGTGGGTGGGGGACGCGATGGGCGTGCTCATCGTCACCCCGCTCCTGCTCATGCTGCGCACGGTGAGTCTCCCGCTGGACCTGCACCGCTGGAAGGAGGCCCTGCTGCTGGTGGTCACCATCGCCGTCATCGTCCCCCTGGTCACCCACAGCCACGTGAGCCTGCTGTTCCTGATCTATCCCCTGCTGATCTGGGCCGCACTGCGGTTCCGGTTCGCGGGCAGCATGCTGTGCGCCCTGTTCGCGTCCGTCATGGCCACCATCGCGGCGACCCGGGAGTCGGGCCCCTTCGCCGACCTGACCCATGTTGAGGTCATGGTGAAACTCCAGGCCTTCAACGGCACCATGGCCCTCACCGCCCTGCTGCTCTCCTCCGTCATCACCGAGCAGCGCAACACCAGAATCTCGGTGGAACAGGCCTGCCAGGAACTGGCCGAGGTCCTCGAACACCTCACCGCGGGCGACCCCCGCCAGGGCGGCCGACCCTGACCGTCCCGCCCTGTCAGAGAAGGCCCGCGTCGCCCCTGCGGCGCAGCACCAGCAGCGCGGTGTCGTCGCGGGGCATGCCCGCCGTATGGCGGCGCAGATCGCCGTAGACGGTGGCCGGAACGTCCTTCGGCAGGACATCGCACCAGGCCGCCGCCCGCTCCTCCAGTGGGTAGAAGGTTCCGGACGGATCGCGTGCCTCGGTGACGCCGTCCGTGCAGAGCAGGAGTGTGCCGTCGGCGGGGAAGGCGAACCACTCGACGGTACGGGGCTCGGGGGCCAGCGCGTCCAGGCCCAGCGGCACACACGGTTCTTGCCGCAGTACCGGATCGGCCCGCTCGTCGCGGAGCAGCAGCGGTGCCACATGACCGCAGTTGATCGCCTGGACCTCCTGCTCGCCGTCGACGCCCAGGACGATCGCCGTCACGAACCGCTCCCGCTCACCGGTCTGCGCCGCGAAGGAGTTGTGCCGCAGCACCGCCTCCTCCAGGGCGTCCACCACGGCGGTGAGCGTGGGCTCGGCCACGGCCGCCTCGCGGAAGGCGCTCAGTACCGCGAAGGCCGCGCTGATCGCCTGGAGGCCCTTGCCCTGGACATCGGCGATGAAGACCCGGGTGCCGTAGGGGGAGGCGACGACCTCGTAGACGTCGCCGCCCACCCGGCTGTCCTCCTCCACCGGCCGGTACAGACCGTGGACCAGCAACTGGTCGGTCATGAGAGGGAACGGGCGCAGGATCTGCCGTTGCAGCGCCGCCGCCGCCGAGCGCAGCCGGGCGATCTCGCCCTCCCAGCGGATCCGCTGCGCCGCCCGGGCCACGCTGAGGCCGTTGAACACCAGGGCGAAGGCGATGACCGCCGCGTCCGCCCCCACCGTGTGCAGCGGGCTGTCGAAGAGGGAGCCGACGATCACGATCGTCACCCACACGGACGCCACTGTGGTCTGCCGCACGGTGCCGCGCCCGGCGATGAGCGCGGGCAGCACCACCAGAAAGGGGGCCGGCCGGGTGTCGCGGCCCAGGGCGATACCTGTCAACGCCACCAGCGCGGTGATGCTGACCAGCCAGAACAGCACCGCGGCCCAGCTGAGCGGAGGCGTCGTCCGGTGCCCTGCGTCGGTCGCGGTGGAACCGGCCGGATCTCCGGAGATACGCACCGGCCCTCCCACTGCCTGCGGTCGTCGGCCAACCGTCGGGAACACTTCCCACTCTTCAATATCAGCCCCATGTGTACCGTCCGCGAGCCGCAACACCACTCCGGCCCGAACCGAGACACACCTGACCCCGTCAGGGGGCTAGATTCCGATCCGTGTGTTCGTCCGAGGGTGGGGGAGTGGGGAGAGCGTGTTCATCTGGCGCACACTGCGGGGTGAATGGCAGGGCATCGTCGTCGATCCCGTACGACAGCTGCTGCGGCGCGGACTGCCGGGTATGTCCCTGGCGTTCGTGGCAGCCTTCGGTGTCATCTTCTTCCATGCGCTGGCACAGCGGCCTGGCGGCGCGTCGATCGTCCGGGACATCGGCGGCGTCCAGGGCGACCTGCCGCTGTGGCTCGCCCTGCTGCGTACCCCGATATCGCTGTACGTGCCTGCCCTGGACCTGCCCGTGTGGGCCGGCATCACCCAGCTGTTCCTGGCGTTCGCGCTCGCCGAACTGGCCCTCGGCCGGGTCCGCACCCTGGTCGTCGCCTACGCGACCACCCTGGCCGGCACCCTCACCGTGCGCCTCATGCTCCTGATCGGGCCCGGCTGCGGGGGCATCGGCCTGCGGCCCGAGATCGGGCACGTCCTCGACACCGGGCCGTCCGCGGCGGTCGTAGGACTCTTCACCTATCTCGCCGTCGTCCGCCGTGCGCCCGTCGTGTTCGTCCTCACCGGCGGGTCCATGGTGTGGGAGTCGATCGTGAAGCCCAACCTGGCGGGCCGCGAGCACCTGGTGGCGGTGGGCACCGCCATCGTCCTCGGCGTGGTCCACGAACTTCGCCACAGGCGCCCGACCGCCGCTACCCTGCTCCCGCAGTTCAAAGCGGACCGGCCGGTCAGGCCTGAGGCACGCTGCCCATCTCCGCACTGAAGCCGAGCGGCTCGCTGTCGAACCCGCGCACCATCGGGCGGAACTCCCAGTCCCCGGAGGCGTCCTTGGTGAACTCCCCGACGGTCGCCGCGGTGGACCCGCCCACCTTGGTGAAGTCGTCCGACAGCAGCTCCTTGTACCCCTCCACGACCAGGGCTCTGGCGTGCGACAGGTCGCTGAAGGTCCGCGTCCCGCCGTTCTGATGGATGGCCACTCCGACGACCACCCGCCCGAAGGACGCGGCCAGGCGGTCGAGTTCCAGCACCATCACCTCGATGTCGCCGTACCCCTGACCGGTCTCGCTGTGCCAGCTCATGTTGATGGTGCCGTCCGGCGAGCGGTTCTCGGAGTTGACGACGTATACCGGACGTCCGTGCGGGGCGGCGGCCGTGTAGGTCGCCGCGATGATGTCCAGCCGGCACGGCCGGCTGCCCCAGGGACTCGGATCCCAGCGGAGCCGTACCTCGACCTTGCCCGCCACCTTGCTGATGCTGCTCACCGGATGCCGCTCTCCCGATTCAGGCCAGGACGGGACAATCCCCCGTATGGTCAAGTATGGCTCTTCACCGGTCGGTTGATGCCGTCCGGGCGGTCCTGACATGCCCGGGATCAAACACTCCGGATCGCGTCCACCAGTCCGGCGACGAGACGGGCCCGCTCGGACATCGACGCGACGACCAGGTACTCGTGATCGGCGTGCGCCCCGCCCCCGACCGCGCCGAGGCCGTCGAGTGTCGGCACTCCCAGCGCGGCCGTGAAGTTGCCGTCGCTGCCACCGCCGACCGCCCTGCCCTCGAGACCGGGGAGCAGCCGTTGCGCCACCGCGAACAGCCCGGCCGCCGCCGACTCGGGCATCGGCGGCCGGCCGACACTTCCCCGTACGGTGATCACGGCCTCGTCGATCTGTGGGGTGAGGGTGGCGAACGCGGACTCGATCCGCTCCTTCTCCTCGGGCGACTCGACCCGGACGTCCACGACGACGGTCGCCGCCGCCGGTACGACGTTGTCCAGCGTGCCCGCCGAGGCGACGGTCGGGGTGACCGTCGTACCGACCTCGGGCCGCCCCAACTCCGCGATGGCCAGCACCTGGTGGGCCGCCTCGACCAGCGCGTTCACTCCGGCGGCGGGCTCAAGGCCCGCGTGCGAGGCCCGGCCAGTGACGGACACCTCGAAGGTGCCGCAGCCCTTGCGGCCGGTCTTGACGCCCCCGCCGTCGGCGGCGCCCTCGACCACCAGCACGGCACCGCAGGCGAGGGCGCGTTCCTCGATGAGGGCCCGGGAGGCGTGGGAGCCGACCTCCTCGTCGGCGGTCACCAGGATCTCGACGCCCGAGAGGTCGTCGAGCGACGCCAGCCCGTGAATCGCCTGCACCAGACCGCCGAGCATGTCGAAGACACCGGGTCCGGTCGCCCGGCCGTCCTCGACCAGGAAGGGGCGGCGCGCGAGGGTGCCCAGCGGGAACACCGTGTCGTGGTGACCGAGGATCAGCACGCGGGGTGTGCCACCGCCGGACCAGTTGACGTGCGGGCCGCCCGCGCTGTCGACGAGTACGGCCTTCCCGCCGAGTCGGCCCTCGATGACGGAGGCCACGGTTTCCGCCGACTTCCCCAGGGCGTCCAGGTCGCGGGAGGGGGACTCGACCTCGACGAGGGTCCGGAGGTCATCGATCATCGCGTCGACACTCGGGCCGACCGTCTCGCTTGTGGTCACGAGGGAAGGGTACGCGGGCCGCTGTCCGCACCCCGACCGACGAAGGGCCGGCCCGACGGCGAACGCGTCGAACCGGCCCAACGGCGCTACTGATCCCCGGAGTTCGGTCAGTCCGTGCCGGACTCCATCGCGGCGCGGTCCAGCAGTGCCTCGTCCTCGGAGACCTCGCCGCGGGACGCGATGGCCTCGGCGCCGCCCTCCGGCATGCTGCCGATGAGACCGGTCGCGGCGGCCTGCGCGGCACCGATCGCCGCGTTGCCGCTGCCGATCAGACCGAGCACGGCGTACTGCTCCAGCTTGGCGCGGGAGTCGGCGATGTCGAGGTTGCGCATGGTCAGCTGGCCGATGCGGTCGACCGGGCCGAACGCCGAGTCCTCGGTGCGCTCCATGGAGAGCTTGTCCGGGTGGTAGCTGAACGCCGGGCCCGAGGTGTCGAGCAGCGAGTAGTCCTCGCCGCGCCGCAGCCGCAGGGTGACCTCACCGGTGATCGCCGAGCCGACCCAGCGCTGGAGGGACTCCCGGACCATCAGGGCCTGCGGGTCCAGCCAGCGGCCCTCGTACATCAGGCGACCGAGACGCCGGCCCTCGTTGTGGTACTGGGCGACGGTGTCCTCGTTGTGGATCGCGTTCACGAGCCGCTCGTAGGCCGCGTGCAGCAGGGCCATGCCGGGCGCCTCGTAGATACCGCGGCTCTTCGCCTCGATGATCCGGTTCTCGATCTGGTCCGACATGCCCAGGCCGTGCCGGCCGCCGATGGCGTTGGCCTCCATCACCAGGTCGACGGGGGAGGCGAACTCCTTGCCGTTGATGGTCACCGGGCGGCCCTGGTCGAAGCCGATCGTCACGTCCTCGGTGGCGATCTCGACCGACGGGTCCCAGAAGCGGACGCCCATGATCGGCTCCACGGTCTCCACGCCGGTGTCCAGGTGCTCCAGCGTCTTGGCCTCGTGGGTGGCGCCCCAGATGTTGGCGTCGGTGGAGTACGCCTTCTCCGTGCTGTCCCGGTACGGCAGCTGGTGCGCGACCAGCCACTCCGACATCTCCTTGCGGCCGCCGAGCTCGGTCACGAAGTCCGCGTCCAGCCAGGGCTTGTAGATCCGCAGATGCGGGTTGGCGAGCAGGCCGTAGCGGTAGAACCGCTCGATGTCGTTGCCCTTGAAGGTCGAGCCGTCGCCCCAGATCTGGACGTCGTCCTCCAGCATCGCCCGGACCAGCAGGGTGCCGGTGACGGCACGGCCCAGCGGGGTGGTGTTGAAATAGGCGCGCCCGCCGGAGCGGATGTGGAACGCCCCGCAGGTCAGCGCGGCCAGACCTTCCTCGACCAGCGCCGCACGGCAGTCGACCAGACGCGCGATCTCGGCGCCGTAGGCCTGCGCGCGGCCGGGCACCGAGGCGATGTCGGGCTCGTCGTACTGGCCGATGTCGGCGGTGTAGGTGCAGGGGACGGCACCCTTGTCGCGCATCCAGGCGACCGCGACCGAGGTGTCGAGTCCGCCCGAGAAGGCGATGCCGACGCGCTCGCCGGTGGGGAGGGAGGTGAGGACCTTAGACATAGGAAGATTATGCACGCTCGCGCATGGTCATGCAAAGTCCCTCTGTTGGAGCAGTTCCGCCGGGCGCCCCGGAAGCGGTGGGGTGCCCGGCGGAACGGGCCGTCGCGGAGCGGTCAGCAGCCCGCCTTGTAGAAGTACTTGCTGATCTCGGGCTGGTCCATGTTCGCCTTGGTGATGGCGACCATGTTGGTGCCGATCGACTTCTGGACCGACTTGCCCTCGAAGGCCGCGGCGAGCTGGTCCACGGCCTCCTTGCCGATCGCCGCGGGGTCCTGCGCGACCAGCACCTGGAGGGTGCCCGCCTTGAGGGAGGCGACCTCGTCCGGCTCGGCGTCGAACGCGGCGACCTTCACCGTGCCCTGCTTGCCGGCCTGCTTGAGACCGGTGGCTATGCCGGTACCGGTGTTGGTGTTGCCCGCGAAGACACCGCCGAGGTCGGGGTGGGCCGCCAGCGTCGACTGGATCTGGGAGGCGGCGGTGGCCGGGAGGTCGTTGTCGTAGAGCGTGGGCAGCATCTTGATGTTCGGGTACTTCTTCATCTCCTCGGTGAAGCCCTTGATGCGGGCGTCCGTCGTGGAGACGCCGGGCTTGACGCTGATGACGATCGCCGAGCCCTTCTCGTTCATCAGCTTGGCGAGCGCGTCGGCCGCCACCCGGCCGCCCTTCTCGTTGTCCGACGAGATCCGGGTGATGCCGATGGAGGGATCGGTGACCGTGGTGTCGACGAGGGCGACCTTCGTCCCGGCCGACTGGATCTGCTTGAGCGACGGGGTGAGCGCGCTGACGTCGACCGGCGAGATCAGCAGCCCGTCGGGGCGGGAGGCCGCCACCGAGTCGAGGAGGGGCCGCTGCACCGACACGTCCCACTGCGCGGAACCGTCCGCCGAGAAGTCCATGCCCTTGGCCTTGGCCTCGGTCTGCGCCGCACAGGTCATGGTGATGTAGAAGGGGTCGCTCTTCACGCCGGTGATCAGCCGGACCTTCTTCCCGGAGGCACCCCCCTTCGACCCCGAACCGCCGCCGTCGCTCGACGAGCTGCAGGCGGCGGCGCCGGTCAGGACCAGCACGGTGCCCGCGGCGACCAGTACTTTGCGCGTGATGCGAATGCTCGACATAAGGCTGTCCTCCAGGGTCGTACGAGGGTTGGGGCGAAGGTCGGGGAGGGGGTCACGCACGCTCTCGGGTCTTCCTGCGCATCTGGTCGATGTAGACGGCCGCGACCAGGACGACACCGACGGCGACGTCCTGCCAGTACTGCTGCACGCCGATGACGATCAGCCCGGTCGTCAGCACGGCGGGGATGAACACACCGATCACCGTGCCGAGTACGGAACCCCGCCCGCCGAACAGGCTGGTACCGCCCAGGACCACCGCGGTGATCACCTTCAGGTTGTCGGTGGAGTGCCCGGCGATGGACGTCGTCCCGTACGACGCCAGCCACATCACCGCGCCGAGACCGGCCAGCAGGCCCATCAGGCCGTACACCATGATCAGATGGCGGCCCACCGGAATGCCCGCGCGCCGGACGGCGGTCGGGTTGGAGCCGATCGCCAGGGTGTGGCTGCCGAACCTCGTGGCACCGAGCACCGCGCCGAACAGGGCGGTGACCGCCGCGGCCAGGATCACCATCCACGGGATGCCGGCCAACTTGCCGAAGCCCAGGCTGTTCTGGAGGTGGGTCGCGGCGGCACCGGCCGGGTCCTGGCCGCCGGTGGCGAGTTCGGCGATGCCCAGCGCCGCGCCCAGACCGCCCAGGGTCACGATCAGCGGCGGCACCTTACCGGTCGCCACCACCGCCCCCTGCAACGCGCCCCAACCCGCGCCCACCGCAAGGGCGATGACGACACAGACGGCGACCGTGCCCCAGCTGGAGGCGGGTCCGCCGTGGTGGATGTTGTACTCGCCCGCCGCGACCGCCGCCAGCACCAGCACCGAGCCGATCGACAGGTCGATGCCCGCAGTGATGATCACGAACGTCATGCCGACACCGAGCACCAGATAGATGGCCGCGTTCACGGCGATCTGGGTGAGGTCGTACTGCGTGAAGAACTTGCCCGGCGCCGCGATGGTGAAGAACGCGACCAGCGCGACGAGGATCACGAAGGTCCACAACTCGCTGATGCCGGCGGCCCGTCGCAGCCACGGGGGTATCGCGAACCGTCCGCCGTCGGACGGGGGCGCGTCCGGCGCCTTGGCCGCCGGCTTGATGTCCTGGCTGTTGGCGCTCATCGGCCGTCCTCCGCTTCGGTCGCGCCGTGGTTCCCGTTCTGCGCGGGCTCGTCCAGCGATCCGGTCATGGCGCCGACGAGCTTCTCGATCGTGGCGTCGGCCGCGGTGAACGAGGCGACCCGGCGGCCGAGGCGCAGCACCTCGACGCGGTCGGCGACCGACAGCACCTCGGGCATGTTGTGGCTGATGAGGACGACGCAGATGCCCCGGTCGGCGACCCTGCGGACGGTCTCCAGGACCCGGGCGCGCTGGACGACGCCCAGGGCGGCGGTCGGCTCGTCCATGAAGATGACCTTGTTGGCGAAGGCGACCGCGCGGGCGACGGCCACGGACTGCCGCTGCCCTCCCGACAACGTTGTCACAGGAGCCGTCACATCTTTCAGTTCGACTCCCAGTTCACCGAAGGCCGCGATCGCCTCCCGCCGCATCGTGGGCCGGTCGAGTACGCCCAGGCGGCCGAGCAGACCCCCGCGGACGAGTTCCCTGCCGAGGTAGAGATTGGCCGCCGCGTCCAGATCGGGCGCCAGCGAAAGATCCTGGTAGACGGTCTCGACTCCGTGCCGTTGCGCGTCCATCGGCCCCGTGAACCGGACCGGCACCCCCTCCAGGCGCACCTCGCCCTCGTCCGGCGTGAGCACACCGGAAAGTACGTTCACCAGCGTCGACTTGCCGGCACCGTTGTCACCGATCAGTGCGACGACCTCACCGGCGTACGCCGTGAAGTCGGCACCCTGGAGCGCCTGGACATGGCCGAAACGCTTGACCACACCATGCGCCGCGAGAAGTGGTTCCCTTGCAGAGGCCATGCTGTGCTTTCTGGTTGGTATCGTTAACAGTTCGTCGATTCTGGGAGGCCCATGAGTGGGCGTCAAGAGTCGCGACGGACACGGTTCGGGCGCATGTCATCGGCCTGTCGGCCTCGTTGCGCGCGACGAGATCTGGAGGACGCGGCGTGGCCAGTCGTCCCAGGATGAAAGACGTGGCCGCGGAAGCGGGCGTGAGCGTGATGACGGTGTCCCGGGTGGTCAACGGCGAGGCGGGCGTGGCGCCCCGCACCGCCGCCCGCGTCGAGGCCGCGGTCCGCAAGCTGGGGTATCAACGCGACGACGTGGCACGGCAGTTGCGCCGTACGGACCAGTTGAGCCAGACCATCGGACTGATGGTGGACAACGTTGCCGACCCCTTCATGGCCGCCGTCGCCTCGGCCATCGAGGACATCGCCCACCGGCGCGGCAACATGGTCCTCATCGGCTCCAGCCGCGCCGACCCGCACCGCGAACGGGAGGTCGTCGCGGCCTTCACCGCCCGCCGCGTCGACGGTCTGATCCTCACCCCGGCCGCGGGCAGCCACCGCTTTCTGCGCGCGGCGCAGGCACGCGGCACGAAGATCGTGTGCGTGGACAGGGCGGCACCGGGCCTGGACGTGGACACCGTCGTGGTGGACAACTTCGGCGCGGTGGAACAGGCCGTACGCCATCTCGTCGCACACGGCCACCGCCGGATCGGCTACCTCGGCGACCGACGGGAGATCTGGACCTTCGGCGAACGCCACCGCGGCTATCTGGCGGCCCTGAGCGCCGCGGGCATCGACGCCGACCCGGCACTCGTCCGGCACGGACTCGGCTCCGGCGCGGACGCCGCCCGGGCCGTCACCGCGATCCTCTCCGCGCCCGAACCGCCCACGGCCGTGCTCGCGGGCAACGAGATCCTCGCGCTGGGCGCGCTGCCGGTGCTGCCCGCCGGCGTCGCGTTCATCGCCTTCGACGACTTCGCGCTGGCCGCGCAGCTGACCCCGCCGGTCACCGTCATCGCACAGGACCCGGTCGCCCTCGCGACGAGCGCCGCGCATCTGCTGTTCGCCCGCATCCACGGGGACACGTCGCCGCCGCGGCGGGTGGTGATGCCGACGGAATTGATTCCGCGTGGGTCGGGGGAGATTCCGGGGCCCGGCGGGCTGCTGCCGGTTTCTCGGGGCTGACGACTGTCGGCCTGCGCCGCGCACGGAGTCGGCTGCCGCGCGGGGCCGGTCCGGCGGCGCGTGCTGCGGATGCGGGGCGCCTGGCACGCCCTGCTCCGTGGGGGCCGCGGATCTGCTGTCCGCTCGCGTCCGTGGGGACGCGTCACTGTTGCCGGGGGGATGCCGGCGGAGTTGATTTCGCGTGAGTCGGGGGAGATTCCGAGGCCCGCCGAGTCGCTTCCGGTTCCTGGCCGCTGACGACTCCCTGCCTGCGCCCCGCGCACGCGGGACCCCCGTCAGGTGTACGGCGTCGGCGGCCGTGCAGGGCCTCTCCGGCGAGTCAGGCCGTAGACGCGGGCCCGGCACGTCCTTCTCCGCTTCGCGGCTGGACGCGCCGAACCCCGCTCACCGGTACCGGTCGGTCGCCGTTTCCAGGCGCTACGCGCGGGGCCGCTCGAAGGTGAGGAGCAGGCCCTCGACCGCGCCGGGGCCTATGCGGCCCTTGACGTCGGCGGCGGTGATGGCCTTCAGGCCCCAGCCGTCCTCGGCGTGCTTGTTCAGGACCTTCTCCAGCTTGTCGCTGTCCAGCGCGTCGCCGATCAGCGACTCCCGGAAGCTGACGACCTTGTACTCGAACGTGTAGGCGTTGCTCATGACTGCGATGTCCTCCTGTGCGTGCGCACGGTGTGCGGCGGGCGGGGTCAGCCAATCACGGGAGGAGGCTCGCGCGCAGGCCGGGGGTGGTTTCGGGGCACGTCCGTCAACTGGGCCGGGGGACAGGTGCGTTGAGCGGGCGGGGGGAAGAAAGGGACCCTGCGGGTATGTCATCACGGTGTGCTGTGGCCGTCGTGTCACCCGGGACGGGGCGGGGTGGAGACGTAGCGTGACGGCGCAGGCGGACGCGGACCGATCACGTGGGGGAGCGATGTGCTGGAGTGCGAAGGCCGATCTCGTCGCGGGCGCGGGCGTCCTCGCCGTGGGGGTGGCCTGTGTGGCCCGTACCCGTCGGCCGGCCGATCTGCCGATGGCCGCGCTGCCGTGGCTGCTCGGTGTCCACCAGATCGTCGAGTCGCTGGTGTGGGCCGCCGGCGGAGGCACCGGCGCCGCCACCGTCACCTGGGCCGTCATCGCCCTGCCGCTGCTGGCGGTGTGGGTACCGGCGGGGGTGTGGTGCGCCGCGCCACCACAGGCCCGGCCCCGGATCGCCGTACTGCTGGCGATCGGGGCGGCGACGGCCGCGGCACTCGCCTACGCCCTCGTCGCGCACCCGGTGACGTCCGAGATCCGCGGCCACACCGTCGGGTACGTCGTCGACCTCGCCCATCCCCAACTGGTCATCGCCGGCTACCTCGTGGCGACGGTCGGTTCGCTGCTGCTGTCCGGTGACCGCGGGCTGCTGGTGCTGGGGATCCTGGTCACGGTCGGCGCGCTCGTCTGCTGGACGCTGTGGGAGCTGGAGTTCGTCTCGACCTGGTGCGCGGTCGCCGCGGTGTCCTCGGTGGTCCTGTTCTTCTGGGTGCGCGGCCGGGACGGGCAGCCGGGCAAGCGACCGTACGCCGGTGTGGCGGGCGGCGGATCCGCGCGACCGTGACGAGGAGGACGGAGTGCGAGATCGGAGGAGCCCAACATGACCTGCGTACAACTTCGTTGATGTCGGGCGGTGCGGTCGGGTTGGATGGCGCCATGGAACGCGTTGACGTAGAGCTGTTCACCGACGGTGGGAACGACGCCGTGGTCCGTCTGCCCGGGCGCCGGTTTCCCGGTGTGCTGATCCAGGGCGACTCCCTGCACATACTCCGCAGCGATGTGGCCGAGGTGGTGGAGGCCTGCGAGCGCGGCGACCTCGCCGAGGCGGGGGAGTCCGCGGGGCTGCTGCTGGCCGGCCTCGACGCGCTGCTCACGCGCTACTCCGTGGCGTTGGCGAACCACAGCATCCGGGCGCCCTACTGACCCGGCCGCGCTCACACCTCCCGGTGCTCGATGCCCAGCAGGCTCGCGGCGGCGCGGAAGTCGGCCGAGTGGTGGCCGAGCGCGAGGGACCAGTGGTGGCCGACGCCCGTGGCGCTCCACGCGTCGACCCACTCGCCGGGATCGCGGCCGAAGTCGACCCGGCTGGTGGTGTTGCCGATCGCCAGCAGCGGTCCGGGTACGACACTGCCCTCGGACGTGATGAACGACAGGCTGCCGTCGGCGTCCTGCCCCAGGCCGAGCAGGGTCACGGGACCGTTCCGGACATCGAACTCCACGCTGACGCCCCAGCCCCGCTTGCCGTGAAAGACGCCCAGGCCGCGCAGCAGCGGCTCACGGGAGCTGACCGCGAGGTGCGCGGGCCCGTCGTGCCCCATCTCCACCACCCCGTCCTCGAAGTCGAGGGCCTGGATCTCGGTGAAGGAGCCCCCGGCGCCGATGCTCTGCGTCGCCAACTGGGCCAGGCTGGTGCGCAGTTCGTACTCACCGGCGGCCGGCACACCCCGGGCGGTGAGCAGGGAGGCACCCAGGATCATGCCGGCGCCGAGCCGTTCGTGCAGTTCGCCGTCGAGACCGCGGTGGTAGTAGGCGAGGGTGTCGAGGCCGAAGTCCTCGACGAGCCGGTCGAGCGCGACCGACACGGTCGCCCCCCACGCGAGGTCCTCGTCGACCACGGTGTCGTCCACGGCGAAGATCCGCCGGGCCAGCGCCGTGCGCTCACGGGTCTCGGCCTCGCTCACCCGCTCCACGCGCTGCCGTAGATCGTCGAACTCCAGCACCTCGACGTGCGAACCGAACGTCGCCGGGAGCAGGGTCAGATCGGTCGACACGTCGAGCATGCCGGGATACAGATGCCCCATCAGACCGTGCCGGGCGTGCCGGAGCGCGGCCCGGACGTGCGCCGCCCGGACCCACTGCTCGATGCGCCGCCAGGCGGACTCCTGGCGCAGCCAGCCCGACACCGACCGGAAGGGGATGCCGGCCCGCCGGAAGACGTTGCCGACCTCGGGCACCGGGCACTGTCCGCAGTAGGCGAGCCAGGCGCCGGTGTCGAAGGAGGCGTGGTCCATCCGCTCGGACGGCTGGAGGTCGATGACCAGGACGGGGGTGTGCGAGCGCTGGGCGATCGGCAGCACCATCGACGAGGTCAGGTAGGTCGTCAGGAACAGCACGATCAAGTCGCAGTCCGCGCGCCGCAGTTGCTCCGCCGCTGCCGCTCCCTCCACCGCGTCGGAGATGAAGCCGACGTCGGTCACCTCCGCGTCCATCCGCTGGAAACGCTCGGCGACGTACGCGGACGACTCCCTCAACTGCGGAAGCAGGGCAGGGAATTGGGGCCAGTAGGCGCCCAGGCCGCCCGCCACGAGTCCGATCCGGGTGCGGCGGCGGGACACCGGGGGGAGCAACTCGCGCAGGACCGCGGCGCGTTCCGTGGTCACGGTCAGGGGGTCGGTCGTGGTCATGCGGGGTGTTCCTTCCGGGTTCCGGTGGGGACTCAGGTCCGGGCCACGCCGAGTCCCTTGACCCGAGCGGCCGTTGCCTCGGGGGAACGCCGGATGAGGGTGTGGATGACGTACACGCCCGCGACCCCCGACGCCGCCATGCAGACAGTTATCGACCAGAGCAGGACGGAGGCGCTGTAGTCCATCAGGGCGGGCGTGACGAACGCGACGCCCGCGAAGACCCCGCGCGACAGGGCGTAGGTGAGGCCCTGCGTGGTGCCGCGGGTGTCCGGGGGCAGCGTCAGCTGCGACCACACCTTGTAACTGGCCTCCCCCGCGAAGGGGTTGGAGATCTGGTACAGCACGAAGAACACGAGCATGCCGACGAGGGCGCCCGCCGTGAGCGAGGCGATGCAGAAGGCGAGCACCTGCACGACCGTGAACACGTAGAAGAGCCGGTCGCGCCAGGCGGTGTCGGCGAGCCGGACGAAGACGAACGTCAGCACCAGCGCGATGGGCAGGAACGCCAGATTGATCCCGGTGGCCAGGCTCTGCGAGGCGCCGCTCACCGTCACCAGCAGGTAGGTGCCGAACTGGCCGAAGGTGTTGGCGCCGATGCCCCAGGTGACGTAGTAGACGAAGGTCGCGACCATCGGCACCAGTGCGGCGCGGTTGCAGATGTTCTTCAGCTCGATGCCGCGCGGCACGGCCTGTTGCGGCACCTCCTCCTCGGCCGGCTCGTCGGGCAGTTCCAGCCGGGAGCGGAGCTGCCAGGTGACGAGTGCGGCGACGACCAGATGGCCGGTGATGAACCGCGCCCCGGTCAGGCCCGTGTCGGACAGCAGGTAGCCGAGGAAGATCACGACGACGATGCCCAGCACCCACATGACCTGGGTGAACGACACCAACCGCGCCCGGCCCTCGGGCGGCGCGGCGTCCGAGACCACGGCCAGGGACGTCGGCAGATCGGCACCGGCCGCCAGCCCCGCGACGAGCACGCCGACGAACAGCACGATGTCGTTCGGCGCCAGCGTGATGACGATCGCGCCCACCGCGTAGCAGAGGATGTCGAGGTTGTAGACGCGGCGGCGCCCGAACAGGTCGGCGAGGCGGCCGCCGACGAGGGAGCCGACGGCGATGCAGCCGGTGACGATCGCGCTGATCGCCCCGGCCATCCACACGCCCATGTCATAACTGTCGCGGTAGATCGCCAGGTTGACGGCGATGCTGACGATGAGCGCGGCGTCCAGGTAGGAGGCCATGCCCGAGAGGGCGGCGACCTTCCACAGGTGCTTCGGGATGGGCTGCTCCGGGTGTGCCTGGGCAGCGGGCAGGAATCGGCTCATGGTGCGGCTCCTCGCGGCTCGGGGGCCGGGGTCGCAGTGAATATAGGGTTCGGAAAACGTTCCAACAAGTCCCCTTGCGCCATTCGACGTGAAGAAGTGTCAGCCTTCTTCCCGCTCTCCGCCACCGGTGCCAACATTGCAGGTGGCAGACGACTGAGTCGATGTAAAACGTTTTTGATCCGTGTGGGTGACCGAGCCGTACTCGGAAGGACCGCCGTCGTGATCTCTCCCGCGCTCCAGCAGCTCTTCGACGCCCCGCCCCGGGACTTCGGTCCCACCCCGCTGTGGTGGTGGTCCGGCGCCAAGGTCACCCGCGAGCGGCTCGACTGGCAGCTGCGCAGATTCGCGGACGGCGGCGTCCACAACCTCGTGGTGATCAACCTGGCCCCGGCGGGCCCGAGTTTCGGCGCCCGGACCGACGACCCGCCGTGGTTCGGCGAGGAGTGGTGGGACCGCTTCACCGACACCTGCCGCATCGCCCGGGACATCGGCACCCGCCTGTGGTTCTACGATCAGATCGGCTTCTCCGGCGCCAACGTCCAAGGCGCCGTCACGCGGCGGCACTTGGCAGCCACCGGCCGCGCACTGCGCTCCCGCCGGGCCACCGTCTTGGGCGGCACGGTGGCCGCGCGCGGTGCCGAAACCCTTGTGGGCGCCTACGACTTGACGGGCCGTCGGCTACCCGTGACCGCCCGGGACTCCGGCGCCTTCCGGATCACGGCCGCGAACGGCACGGAGGTACGCCTCGTCGTCGCCGTGCCCACGGCCTTCGACTACCTCTCCCCGCACGCCGGGGAACTGCTGCTGGACGCCGTCCACCGCGAGTACGACCGCCGGGTCCCCGAGTACCTGGGCAACGTCATCGCGGGCAGCTTCCAGGACGAACTGCCCGCCACGAACTCCTGGAGCCCCCGCTTCCCCGAGGAATTCCGCGCCCGCCGCGGCTACGACCTGCTCGATCACCTGCCCGCCCTGTTCGGAGCGGCGGACGCCCGCGCGGCGAAGATCCGCGCCGACTACTACGCCGTCCGCGCCGAACTCACCGAAGAGGCCCTCTTCAAGCCCCTCGCGGCCTGGCACGCGGAACGCGGCATGCTCGTCGGAGCCGACCAGAGCAACCCCGCGCGAGCCGGTTTCCCGGCCCAGTCGACCCAGATCTACACCGACTACTTCCGCACCCACCGCTGGTACGGCGCGGTCGGCAGCGACCACCACGGCGACTCCAAAGTCCACTCCTCTATGGCCCACCTCTACGGCCACGAGCGCGTCTGGATCGAGGCGTTCCACTCCTCCGGCTGGGGCGGCACCCTCGCCGACACCTACGACTGGCTGCTGCCGTTCCTGCGCAGCGGCGCCAACCTGTACAACCCGCACGCCAGTTACTTCGGCACCGCGGGCGGCTGGTTCGAGTGGGCGCCGCCGTCCACCGACTGGCGCCAGCCCTACTGGCAGCAGTACCCGGCGTTCTCCCGCGCGGTCGCCCGCATCTGCTCGATCATGTCCTGGGGCACCTACAGCGCTGACGTCGCGGTCCTGCATCCCACCGCCACCATGCAGGCCCTCCTCCCGCTCGACGCGCCCGTCCACCACTTCGGCGACGGCTGCCTCGGCGACGAGTACACCGATGTCGACGAGACCCAGGAGCACTACCTCGGCCTGTGCGGCACGAACAACTGGCTCGGCCCGCGCGTCGGTTCACTCGACCGCCACCGCATCTCCTACGACGTCATCGACGACGCCTCGGTGCAGCGCGCCACGGTCACCGAAGGCGCCCTGCGCGTAAGGGACTTGGCGTACCGCGCCGTACTGCTGCCTTCGGTCAGCGTCCTGGAGGAGGAGACGGCACACCGGCTGACCCAACTCCTCGACGCGGGCGGCCGGGTGGTGGTCGTGGGCCGCCCGCCCGCGTCCGCCGCCGGACTGGCCGGTGACGACTCCGTCGTCGCGGCGCTGCTGAAACACCCGCGACTGGAGCGGGCGGGCGACGCCGAGGACGGCGCGACTACGGTGGCCGACGCCGCCGGATACGCGACCGGCGAGGTGCCCCTGCTCGTCAGGAGAAAGGGAGTTGAGGCAGTCGCCCTGGTGACGGGCACCTTCCCCGACGCCCGCACGCTGCCGGGGGACGCCAACCACGAGGCGGACCCCGCCCGTTACGCCCGCCACTCGACCGTCACCGTGCACGCCGAGGTCGCCGAGGCCGAGATCTGGAACCCGGCGACCGGCGCCCGACAGCGGGCGGACATTACGGTCCGCGACGGCCGTTCGACCATCGCGGTACCGCTGGAGGGCGCCCCGGCAGTCCTCGTCGTATGGCGCGAAGGCACCCCACGGACACCCCGAACGACCGCACCACCACCGAGCCCGGAGCGGACCACCAACCTCTCGGACGGCTGGGAAGGCCGCCTGGTCCCCACCATGGACAACACCTGGGGCGACCTGGCACTCCTGGCCGGCACGTCCATCGAGGCACCGCAGATCTGGACCACGCACTGGACCGAGACGGACGGCCCCGACACCAACCGGCAACCCACACGGGCGACTTACGGCAACCGGGTCCGCGTCCTGCCTCCGACACCGGCCGCCCGGGCCCCCGAACCGCTGGACGGGCCCGATGTCGAACGGGTCCTCGCCGACGCCCTCCCCCTCACACCCACGGACGAGGACTGGCAGGTCTCGCTGTACTCGTCGAGCCGAGGGATCCCGGAACCGGACGGCCTGCTCGGCAACAAGGGCCTGGTGCCCGAGGAGTTCGTGCGCGTCCCCGTGCCCGGACCCGGGACGGTCGCCAGGGTCCGGGCGATCGTTGAGACGGACCACCGCGGACCCGCCGACCTGCACGTGGGCGCCGCGGCCGTCAAACGGGTGTGGTGGAACGGCGAACTCCTCGACACCGCCACCGGATACCTCACCACCGCACGCGTGACGCTGGAACGGCCCCGCAACGTCCTCGAATACGAACTGGCCGACGCCCAGGACAGACCGCTGCTGATCTCCGGCACCGCGGGCACACCCCTGGGCAGCTACTTCTGCCTGACCCGACCGGACGGATTCACCTCGCGCCCCCAGTTCATGTGCCTGCCCGAGGACGTACGACCGCGGGGCGGGGTGACATATCGAGGCCGTCTGCGTGCCTCCGGAGAGGCGGTACTCGTTGTGGGTGCCGCGGTCGGAGTCACCGTGCTGCTCGACGGGACGGTGGTCGCGCGCCAGGAGAAGGCGGAGTACTACGAGTCCGACTGGGGCGCCGTACCGATGTTCTTCCGCCACCAACTCGCCCTGGACGAGGGCGAACACGTACTGGAGGTGGTGGCCGACGCCGTCCACCCGCGCGAGGCGGTCTTCGTCGACTGCGTGGCCCGCACGGAGGCGGCGGTGAACTCCCTGACCAGCGGAGTCGGTTGGGAGGCCGAGACGGGGGAGTGGCACGGCCGGACCGTCGAACACGGCGGCCGGTGGGGCGAGTTGCAGCACTGCTACGCGGCCGTACGACCGCACCCGTTGCCCGAGACCGAGTGGCTGACCGGTGTGCCGGTGCTCGGCACCGCCGTACTGCCCTTGCGGTCCACCGACACCGTCCGCCCCCGCGCGCAGCGCTTCCGCTTCACCGTGCCGCCGGGCACCGTGGCGCTGGACCTGCCGCTGGAGCTGGCGGCGAGGGTGCGGGTCGGTGACGGTGGCGAGAGGCCGCTCGACGGCGAGACGCTGACGTTGGACCAACCGCCGGCGCGGGCAACGGAGTTGGAGATCGTCACCGAGCCCACCGCGATCCTGCGGGGCGGATCCGCCTGGCGCGGACCGGTGCGCGTCCGTACCGTACCGGCGCGATTCCCGCTGGGGGACTGGCAGTTGCTGGGGCTGGGTGGCTGGAGTGGTGGGGTGACGTACTCGCGCGAGGTGGCGGTGCCGGCCGGGGCGGACCCGGTGCTGGACCTCGGGCGGGTGCGCGGCAGCGTGTCGGTCGCTCTCGACGGGGAGCGCGTCGGCGAGGCGTTCTGTCCGCCGTACCGCTTCCAACTCCCGGGCTCCGCAGGGCGGACGGTCCGTCTGGAGGTGACGGTCAACAACACGCTCGCCCCCTACCTGGCGGAAGCCACCCCCACCGCTTGGGCCTTCCCGTCCCAGCTCCCGTCGGGGCTGATGGGGCCAGTGACGCTACGAACTCCGGTCTGACGGGGGCCGGGTGGAGTCGCGCAGTACGAGGTCGGGGGCGAACACCCTTGTCTCGTGGGCGTGTTCGGCGCGGGCCTCCACCTCGTCGAGCAGCATCCCCACGGCTGCCCGGCCCAGCTCCTCGACCGGCTGTCGTACCGTCGTCAGGGTCGTCCCCACGAAGCTCGCTATGTCGAGGTCGCCGTAGCCGACCACCTGTACTTCCTCCGGTATGCGTACTCCCCGCTCGCCCAGTCCGCGGCAGAGCCCGGCGGCGAGGAAGTCGTTGGTGCAGAAGACACCGTCGGGCAGTCCGTCCAGGCCACGGGCGATCTCCAGGCCGTACGCCACCGTCATCTCGTCGGCGACGATCTGGCGCAGCCGCGCCTCGCGCTGGGTGCGGACGGCCTGGCGGGCGCCCTGGTGGCGGTCCGCGCACTGCACGATCCCGCGTTCGCCGTTCACGACGAGGATGTCGCGTGCTCCGCGGTCCAGGAGGTGCTGTACGGCGATCCGGCCGCCGGCGATGTCGTCGACGGAGACGGAACAGCCGTCCTGGGCCGGCAGTGCGCGGTCCGCGAGCACCAGCGGGATGCCGCGTTCGCGCAGCCGGGTGAGGCGGGTGGGATCGGCGCCGAGCGGGACCACCACCGCACCGACGGCCCGTTGCTCGATCAGCATGGTGAAGTAGCCCTGTTCGCGCTCGGGGTCGTCTCCGCTGTCGCAGAGCACGAGCGAGTAGCCGTGGTCGTAGGCCGCGTCGGCCGCGCCCCGTGCGATGCGTGAGTAGAAGGAGTTGGCCACGTCGGGCAGTACCAGACCGATTGAGGACGAGTGCCCGGTGCGCAGGCCGGCGGCTCCCGGGTGCGGTACGTAGTCGAGGGCGGCGACCGCGTCGCGGACCCGCTCGGCGGTGCGGGCGTTGACCCGCTCCGGCCGGTTCAGGACGTTCGACACCGTGGACACCGAGACTCCCGCGGCGGCCGCGACATCCTGAATTCGGGCGGGGCGAACCGGGATGACGTCCACCCCCCTCGCTCTGACAGCCGCGCGACCAGGCACGACAGGGTCTTCATGGGCGCGGAAAGTCTACCTCGGGGGGTGTTGGAACGTTTTCCGCGGGGTCGGGACGCCGAACGCAGGCCCGCCTGTGATCGACGGGGCTGGCATGGCGGCATGGCTGAGGGTGGTGGGGCTGGTGGGGCTGATGGTCCGGTGGAGGTCGACCGCCCGCTGAGGCGCGATGCCGCCCTCAACAGGGAGAAGATCCTGCGTGCCGCGCGGGAGGTTTTCGGTCAGCACGGGCTGGGGGTCACGCTCGACGACGTGGCTCGGCACGCCGGCGTGGGCGTCGGCACCGTGTACCGGCGCTTCCCCGACAAGGACAGCCTCGTACGGGCCCTTTTCAAGCAGGATCTGGAGATCCGGCAGCAGTCCGCCGAGCGGGCGCTCGCACATCCGGACCCGTGGCAGGGGTTCGTCGATTTCCGCACGGAGATGGGGGCCGATCTCGCCGAGAATCGCAGCCTGTATGAAGTGATCATGTTGGAGAGCCACAGTTCCGAGCCCTTGGAGACCGCGCGGGGCGGCTTGCTCCCCTTTCTGGAGGCCCTGATCCGGCGGGCCCAGGAGAGTGGGGACCTGCGCCCGGAGATCAGGCCCTCCGACATTCCCGTCATGGTCGAGATGCTGAGCGCGGCCAGTCAGTTCACCCAGGGCAGGCGGCCCGACATCTGGCGGCGCTGCATCGAGATCCTGCTCAACGGCGTCCGGCAGCGTCCCGACAACCTTCCTCTGACGACCCCGAGCCTGGGCAACGAGACGGTGGAGCAGGTGATGGGGCTGGTCCGGCCACCCCGACTGAGGAGTAGCAGGTCTGCCGTAGGAACAGCCCTGCCGTCCGTGTCGTCAGGAGGACGGTCCCCAGTCCTCGCGGCCGGGAGTGGCCGAACTCGACGTTGCCAGGGGCAGGTTGACGAATTGAGCAGGGTGCCGTCCTCGCCGTACCAGCTCTCCTGGGTGTCGACCGCGCGCTGACTGCCCAGGAGGATTCCCTCGGCCTGCTTGGTGACCGTTCCGTCCGGCGCGACGATGCTCAGCTTGGCGGAGAGTCCGGTCTCCGGTGTCGTCGACTTGGCGTAGAGGGTGACGTCGAGCAGAGCCGCCTTGGTGAGTGGGGCGCCGCGCGAGACGGCTGCGGCGCCGGAACTCATGACCTCGAGTCCCGGCGCCGCAGCCGTCATGTCGACCCGTTCACGAACGGCCTCGGCCGTTCACTGAGCCTCGACGTGCCGACGGCACAGGTCAGTTGATGTGGTAGCTGTCTCCGTAGACCTTCCAGGACAGTGGCGTGTTGAGGTCGAAGTTGCCGTTGCGGAGGAAGACGCGCTGTTCGGTGTCGACGCGGGTGGTGTCGCTGTGGGCCTCCTCCTGCTTCATGGCCCACACGCGTGCGTCGAGGAAGGCGTTGAGGTACGTCGTCTCGTTGCCGCCCTGGGCCGGCGGCTTGGCCGAACGCAGGGCGCGGGCGCGGATGTTGCGGAAACTGGTGGGGTCGTCGCCGTCGCCGTGCATGACGATGGCGTCGTAGTAGGTGAACTGGCCCAGGGCGCGCAGCCCGTCGGTCTTGCCCTGGCTGACGGCCGGGTTGAAGTACACGCGGTCGCGTTCGTCGTTCTGCGCCTGCTGGAACACCGTGTCCTGTGCCGCGGTGCGCCAGTCCTTCGGGTAGTTCGGGTCGAGGCCGGAGTGCGAGTCGGTGCCGTTGACCGAGCGGAGCGCGGGCAGGTACTTGGCGAGGACGTTGCCGGGCTTGCGGGTCGCGTAGAGCTGGACGAGGTCGAGCATGTCGCCGGTGCCGGAGCAGAAGCCGATGATCCCGGCGGTGTAGCCGCGGCCGTCGCCTATGTCCTCGATGTACTTGTACTGGGCCTTCCAGTCGAGCGAGGAGTTCTCCGCGCTCGACACCAGCTTCATGGCGATCTCCTTCTTCGCCGGGTCGTCGAGGCCGACGGCCCGGACCGCCGGAGCGGCGGCCGAGGCCTGCGGAGTGCGCAGCAGAGGTACTGCCGTGAGCGACACGCCGAGGAGCGCGAGGAGGGTCCGGCGCGAGGGGCTCGCCGGTTCGGGGGTCGCCGAGGCACGGAACGGGTGGACCACTGGAACTCCAAATGGTGGTGGGGGGTCGGGAGTTGGTCTTGCCGCCGAACTGATAGGAAACTTAACTATCAGAGGTTCGGCGAGGACGGCACCCGCCAGGAGCCAAGTTCGTAGATATGAACGAGAGTCGTGTGTCTGTGCGAGGGCGATGCTTGACGGTTTGCCCGCCCTTGTCGCACCGGCCATGAGGCGAGGGCCGATCACCTGGTCGGCAGGAAGCGTGCCCCTCGCAGGGGCAGGCTGCGAACGGCCGACGGCAGCACACTCACGTCGTAGTCATCACGTGCCGGCACTCATGAAAAAGGAACCGCCATGTCTGCGCTGTACACCACCGAGGCCCTGTCGACCGGCGACGGCCGCAACGGCGAAGTCCGTTCCCTCGACGGCGTGTTGGACGAAGTCCTCGCGGTCCCGAAGGAGATGGGCGGCCCCGGCGGCGACCGGACCAACCCCGAGCAGCTCTTCGCCGCCGGCTACGCCGCCTGTTTCCACAACGGACTCCGCCTGATCGCAGGCGGCCAGGGGGTCCGACTGGGCGCCTCCACCGTCCGGTCGAAGGTCACCCTGCTCGCGCTGGACGCCGGCGGCTTCACCCTGGCCGTGTCGCTGACCGCGCACCTGCCAGGCCTGGAGCAGTCGACCGCCGACCAGTTGGTGAAGGCCACCCATGAGGTGTGCCCGTACTCCAACGCCACCCGGGGCAACATCGACGTGACCCTCACGGCCACGGTGTAACCAGGGGGAACACGCACCTTCAGGCCTCGCGCTTCCCGACAGCGCGAGGCCTGCGGGCGTCGGGCGGGAGCTAGGATGCGGCTGCCGAAGATCGGGAGACGCCATGGCACCAGGGACAGGACGCGGCGCGGGAGCCGCACCGCGCAGTGTGGACGTGGCGCGCCTCGCGGGCGTGTCGCAGAAGACGGTGTCCCGGGTCATGAACGACGAGCCCTACGTCTCCGCGGACGTACGCCGCCGGGTCCTGGCGGCGGCCGAGGAACTCGGCTACCGCTCGAACAACGCGGCCCGCGCGCTGGCCTCCGGCCGCACCCGTTCCATCGGCGTCGTGACGCTCGGTACCGCGCTCTACGGCCCCGCCTCGCTGCTCATGGGCGTCGAGCGGGCCGTACGCGACACCGGCTACGCGCTCCGGGTGGTCAACACGATGGAGGGCGAGTCGGCAGGCATCGCCGGTGCCGTCGACTCACTTCTCGACCAGGGCGTGGACGGCATCGTCATCTCCGAGCCGATCGACGAGGAGGACGGCGCCGACCTGTCCGCGCGGGTCGCCGTGCCGGTGCTCGTCCTCGGCGCTCCGCCGCCCTTCGTCGCGCCCCATGTGGTGACGGCCGGGATCGTCTCCGGTCCGCTGGCCCGGGCCGCCACCGAGCACCTGCTGGAGTTGGGCCACACCACGGTCCACCATCTGGCGGGACCCGTGCGCTGGTACTCGGCCCGGGACCGTCTCGAGGGCTGGCGGGCGGCGCTCGCCGCGCACGGCCGGGCGGAACCGCCGGTCGTACAGGGCGACTGGTCGGCCGCCTCCGGCTACGCGGCCGGTCGCGCCCTGGCCGACGCCCCCGGCGTCACCGCGGTGTTCGCCGCCAACGACGACATGGCCATCGGACTGATCCGCGCCCTGACGGAGGCCGGCCGGCGGGTGCCGGAGGACATCAGCGTGGTCGGCTTCGACGACACCCCGGTCGCCGCCTATGTGACTCCGCCGCTGACGACCGTACGACAGCCGTTCGACGCGATGGCGCGCATCGGTCTCAAGCTCCTCGTGCACGCCATCGAGCATCCTCAGGAACCCCCGCTGCCGGTGACCGAACCACCGGTCGAACTCGTCGTCCGGGCTTCGTCGGCGGCCCCGCCTCGCTAGGCTCTGCGGGCATGAAGGTCCGTCACAAGGCGCGGGTCGTGCTGCTCGACCACGGTCACCTGGTGTTCCTGAAGCGGGGCTGGCCGGGCGGTGACTCCTACTGCACGACCGTCGGCGGGAGCGTCGAGCCGACCGACGCGAACCTCGAAGCGGCCCTGCGCCGCGAGGCGTTGGAGGAGATCGGTGCCACGATCGGTCCCGCCACCGAGTTCCTCACCCTGACCGAACCGGGCGACACGACCACCGTCGTACAGCACTACTTCCTCGCCGACCTGCTCGACATGGACCCGGACCGCCGCCACGGTCCCGAGCTCGACGACGCCGACACGGGCGACTTCGAACCGGTCCGGGTGGAGCTGAGCCGCTCCGCCGTGGCGGCCCTCAACCTCCAGCCGGCCGAACTCGCCGACCATGTGCTCCGGCATGTCGACGCGTGGGGCGCCGCCTGACGGTCGCCGTCGCGGGAGGCGTTACGTCGTTGGGAGGCTGTACGTCGTTGGAAGGCCGTACTACGGCGTCAGTACGACCTTGCCGGCGACCGTGCCCGACTCGGCGAGGCGCAGGGCGTCGGAGACGCGGGCGAGCGGCAGCCGGGCCGCGATCCGCGGTGTGACCTCACCGCGCTCGACGGCCGCGAAGACCTGGGTGAGGTCGGTGCGCAGCTGGGCGCGGAACCGGTTCTTGTTCAGGGCGCGCCCGGCCCAGACGTTGAAGAAGTAGGCGCGACGGCCGTTGGGCAGCGCGTTCCACATCCAGACCCGGCCGAGGATCTTGAGCACGGGCAGCTGCTTGGAGCCCTCGTCGTCGCGGGTGGCGGCGCTCCCGTAGGAGACGAGCGTGCCGCCGGGGGCGAGGAGGTGCCAGGAGCGGACGGCGCTCTCGGCGCCGACGTGGTCGAAGACCGCGTCCACCCCGCGCGGGGCGAGCTCGCGGACCCGTGCGGCGAGGTCCGGGGTGCGGTAGTCGATGGGCTCGACGCCCTGCTCGCGCAGTGCGTCGTGGTGGCGCGGTGACGCCGTGCCGATCACGTACACGCCCATCGCGCGGGCGAGTTGGACCAGGACCGTGCCGACGCCGCCGTTGGCGCCGTGCACCAGGATCGTCTGGCCCGCACGGACCCGGGCCTTGCGGTGCAGCATCTGCCAGGCGGTGATGCCGTTGACCACCACGGTCTCGGCCTCCGCCGCGCCGACCCCGGCGGGCACCGGCACCACGTCGGCCGCGTCGACCAGCACATGGCTGGCCCAGCCGCCGACCTTCACCAGCGCGGCCACCCGGATGCCGGCCAGGCCCGGTTCCACGCCGGCACCGGTGCTCTCGACCGTACCGACCAGGTCGTAGCCGGGGACGAAGGGGAACGGGGGCTGGTCGTAGTACCGGCCGCGGCGCATCTGCTGCTCGGCGAAGGAGACCCCGGTCGCCTCCATCCGGATCACGACCTGGCCGGGGCCCGCGACGGGGACGGCTCCCCGCCGGACCTCCAGGCCCTCGGGCTCGACCTTGCCCGGCAGGACGACCTCGACGAGTGCGTCGGTGGTGTTGTTCATGGCGACCTCCACTGTGAGCTGCGGCGAGCTATGTGCTTTCGTGTTCGTTATAAGTTCTAACGCACGCTAGAAGAGGTCGTCAAGTGCAATTGTGATACCTTCTAACTGAAGCTTGAGTATGTAGTCCTGTGAGTGTGGGAGGCGGCCGGTCATGGCGGAAACAGGCACGAGGACCCCGCGTGAGCGCTACCGCGACCAGGTGCGCACAGAGATCAAGGAGCACGCGCGGGAACAGATCGCCGCGGCGGGCGCCTCCGCGCTCTCCCTCAACGCCATCGCCAAGCGGATGGGCATGAGCGGCCCCGCGCTCTACCGCTACTTCGCCAGCCGGGACGACCTCATCACCGAACTCGTCCGGGACGCGTACCGCAGCCTCGCCGACACCTTCCGCACGGCCGCCGAGACCGGCACCGACCTGCCCGGACTCGCCCGCACCCTGCGCGCATGGGCCCTCGCCGACCCCCAGCGGTACTTCCTCGTCTACGGCACCCCCGTCCCCGGCTACCACGCGCCCGACGACATCACCGGTATCGCGTCCGAGATCATGACGACCCTGCTGGACGCCTGCGCCGCCGCGGACCGGGCGGACGGTCCCGCGACACCGTTCGCCACGCATCTCGCGGACCACCGCGACTGGGCGGGCGACCACCCCGCCCCGCCCGCGGCCCTCCACTGGGCCCTGACGTTCTGGACCCGCCTGCACGGCGTCCTCTCCCTGGAACTCGCTGGCCACTTCACCGGCATGGGCTTCGACCCGGCCGAGTTGTTCGCGTCCGAGCTGGCGGGGCTGATGGAGCGGCCGGGGGAGTGAGGTCTGCCTGGTGAGGGGGCGCCCAACTCCCCTGCTGCGTGCGAGAGTTCTTATTGATTGGCGGCTCGGGACGGGCTGCCAATCAACTTCCGGCCCGGTGAACTCGGTGCAGTGGGGGAGGTCGTCCCGCGTCCCCTTGGGGGAGGGGCGCGGGACGTTCGGCAGGACGGGTGAGGCAGTAGGGGGGCGATCGGTGTGGGGCGTCCGGAGAGTCCGCTGGATCCTGAGGGCGGGCCGGTGCAGCGGCTGGCGTACGAGTTGCGTCAACTACGGCAGGAGGCAGGGGGGATCACCTATCGGGTGATGGCCGGCCGGGTCGAGTTCTCAGCGGCCACACTGTCCGAGGCGGCGGCCGGCGAACGCCTCCCGTCCCTGCCCGTCGTCCTCGCCTACGCCCGGGCCTGTGGCGCGAACTCCGGTGAGTGGGAGGGGCGTTGGCGGCGGGCGGCCGAGGAGGAGGCCGGCCTGCCCGAGGAGGACGAGGGGGCCACTCCGCCGTACCGGGGGCTGGCGCGGTTCGAGCCGGGTGACAGCGGTCGCTTCTTCGGCCGGGACCAACTGGTCGCCGACCTGGCGGAGTTGGCGCTCGACAACCGCTTCGTGGCCGTCGTCGGGACGTCGGGGAGCGGCAAGTCGTCCCTGCTGCGGGCCGGTTTGGTTCCGGCGTTGCGTGGCGAGGCCTGGCCGGGTGCCCGCCCGGCGGCCGTACGCATCCTCACGCCCGGCGAGCATCCGGTTCGCGGCCATGCCCGGGCGCTCGTTCCCGCCGAGAGCACGGGTGAGGGGGACACCTGGGTGATCGTGGACCAGTTCGAGGAGGTCTTCACGCTCTGTCAGGACCCTGCTGAGCGGGCCCGTTTCCTGGACCGGCTGCTGGCGGCCTCCCGGCCGGGCGGGCGGCTGCGGGTGGTGATCGCGGTACGCGCGGACCTCTACGGGCGGCTCGGTGAGCACCGCGGTCTCGCGGACGCGCTGCGCGGTGCGAGCCTGCTCGTCGCCCCGATGAGCACGGACGAACTGCGCGAGGCCGTCGTCAAGCCCGCGACCGCCCAGGGGCTGACCGTCGAGCGGGCCCTGACCGACCGGATCGTCGCGGACGTGACCGACCGGCCCGGCGGCCTCCCGCTGATGTCCCACGCACTGCTGGAGACCTGGCGCCGCCGCCGGGGCCGGACGCTGACGCTCAAGGGGTACGAGGCCGCCGGCGGTGTCCGGGGCGCGATCACGCAGACCGCCGAGGACCTCTACGGCAGCCTCTCCCCGCAGGAGGCCGTGCTCGCCCGCCAGGTGATGCTGCGGCTGATCGCCCCGGGCGAGGGCACCGACGACGCGGGCCGTCCCGCCCGCCGTGCCGAACTCGACGCCGACGGCACCGGCGAAACGGCTGTAGTCCTGGACCGGTTGGCCCGGGCCCGGCTGATCACCCTCGACGACGACACCGTCGATCTCGCCCACGAAGCGCTGATCACCGCGTGGCCGCGACTCCGCGAATGGATCGACCGGGACCGCGAGTTGCTGCGCCGGCACCGATCGCTCACCGAAGCGGCCGTCGCGTGGGAGCAGTTGGGGCGTGACGCCGGTGCCCTGTACCGGGGGGCTCGGCTGACCGCGGCCGAGGAGGTCTTCGCCGACCCGGCACGTCCCGACCGGCTCACGCGGCCGGAGCGAGCCTTCCTCACCGCGAGCCTCCAGGCCCGGGATGCCGAACGGTCCGCGACAGCTCGTACGACCCGCCGATTACGGTCCCTGATCGCGGCGTTGGCCGCCCTGCTCGTGCTGGCGGTCCTCGCCGCCGGGCTCGCGTTCACCCAGCGACAGGACGCCGTCACTGCCCAGCACGCGGCGTTGTCCCGGCAACTCGCCGCCCAGTCCGCCGTGTTGCTGGACACCAACCCCGACCTGGCCTCGCTGCTCGCGGTCCAGTCGTACCGGACGAGCCCCACCGCCGAGGCCGTAACCAGCCTGTACGCCGCCGCAGCACTGCCGCAGCTGCACAGCATGGCCGTCGGCTGTCAGGTGTGGTCGGTGGCCTTCAGCCCGGACGGGCGCACCCTGGCCACTGCATGCGCCGACGCGACCATCCGGCTCTGGGACACCGTGACAGGCAAGCGGAGGGCCACGTTCGCCGGCCTCGGCGGTTTCGTGGCGGCGGTGGCGTTCAGCCCGGACGGCCGCACCCTGGCCGATGCCGGGGAGCACGGCCTCCGGCTCCGGGACGTGGCCACGGGCACGATCCGTGCCAGGCTCACCAGCCGCGATCCGGTGTCCGCGGTGGCGTTCAGCCCTGACGGTCGGACACTCGCGGCCGCGCAGGACAAGGTGGTGAGCCTGTGGGACGTGGCCACAGGCAGACTGCGGGCGACGCTCAAGGGCCACACCAGGATCATCGAAGCGGTGGCGTTCAGCCCGGACGGCCGTCTGCTGGCCTCAGGCGGCGCGGACTTCACCGTACGGCTGTGGGACGCGGCGTCCGGAAGGCTGCGGGCCACCCGGCCCAGCCACGCCGGTGAGGTGACGTCGGTGGCCTTCAGCCCCGACGGACAGACCGTTGCCGTTGTCGGTACCGTCGGCGAAAGTGTCCGGCTGCACGACACGTCCGGTGGCGCCGACCACGTCCTGAAAACCGGCCAGACCGGCGTCCTGACGTCGGTGGCCTTCAGTCCTGACGGCCGCACTCTGGCCACCATCGGGACCGACAAGACGCTGCGGCTGACAGACGTGGCCACCCACAGGAGCCAGGCCATCGCCACCGGACATGTGGACGGACAGACCTCGGTGGTGGCGTTCAGTCCGGACGGCCGCACCGTGGCCACCGGCAGTGGGGACGGCACCGCCTGCCTGTGGCAGCCGGACACCGGCCGGGCCCGTACCGTCCTCAACACCCTTTCAGGACCCATCCGTTCGGTGGCCATCAGCCCTGACGGACGCACTCTGGCCACCGCCGGCGACGACAGCAAGACCCGTCTGTGGAACACGGCCACCGGAACGCTCCAGGCCACCCTCACCGGCCACACCGGGCCCATACGGTCCGTCGCGTTCAGCCCGGACGGCCGCACCCTGGCCACCGGCAGCTACGACAGAACCATACGGCTCTGGAACGTGCGTACGGCAGCCGTGCGCAGAGTGCTCTCCGCTTCCACTGCCGTCCGGTCGCTGTCCTTCGCCCCGGACGGCCGCACTCTCTTCAGCCGCAGCGACGACGGCAAGCTGAGGCAGTGGAACATCACCACCGGCACAGCGCGTGTCCTCTTCGACCCGCACAATCCAACCGTGTCGTCCGTCGCCGTCAGTCCTGACGGCCGCACCCTCGCGGTCGGCTCGTACTTCGACACGATCCCGCTCCAGGACATCGACCGCGGCATCACCCGGGCCACCCTCACCGGCCACACCAGCACCGTGAAAGCGATCGCCTTCAGCCCGGACGGACGGATCCTCGTCAGTGGCGGCCAGGACCACACCGTACGGCTCTGGGACACCGCCACCGGGAAGCAACGGGCCGTCCTGACCGGCCACGGCGATCAGGTGCAGGCGGTGGCCTTCAGCGCCGACGGCCGGACCGTGGCCAGCGGCAGCGACGACGGCACGGTACGTCTGTGGGACACGGCCACCGGACGGCTGCGGGCTACGTTGACCGGCCACACAGGGCCCGTACGGTCCGTTGCCTTCACCCCGGATGGACACACCCTCGCCACCGGCAGCACCGACGGCACCGCCCGCCTGTGGAGCCTCACACTGCCCAACCCGCGACAGGCCGTCGACAAGATCTGCGCCGCCGTGCGCCGGGACCTCACGTCGCTGGAACGGACCACCTACCTCGACGGCCACCGGGATGCGACCTGCTGACCCGACCGGCTGGCTCCAGTGACCCGGACGGTGTGGCGGCGCCGTTGTGAAGATCGGGTTGGGGACACTCGCCGTCCGGCGCCGCGCGGCGGCGGGTTCCCCTGTCTGGCTGGAGAAACGTGGTGCGACTTCCCCTGCTGCGGGCCGTACTGGCGGCCTCGGTGCTCGTGGCGTCCGGAACGGCCGCCGCCGCCCCGGTCCGGGCGGACGGCAAGCCCCGGCCCCGGGCCGTCGACGATCTCGCGCGGTACGTCAACACCTTCGTCGGCACCGCCCCGGGTGGCCCCGACTTCGGACACGGAGGCGGCGCGGGCAACACCTTCCCGGGAGCCTCGGCCCCGCTCGGCGGGATGCAGTGGAGCCCCGACACCGTGACGTACCAGCACGGCGGCTACTCCTACGGCGACAACCGCATCCGCGGCTTCAGCCTCGCGCACATCTCCGGAGCCGGCTGCGCCGCCTACGGCAACGTGCCCTTCATGCCCACGCAGGAGACCGCGCCCCCGGCCTACGCCACGTTCTCGCACGCCAACGAGCAGGCGGCGCCCGGCAGTTACCACGTCACCTTCGACAACGGCATCGGCACCGACCTCACCACCACCCAGCGCTCGGGCATCGCCCAATTTACGTATCCGGCGGCCGACACCCGGCCCGCCGCGGTGAGCATCGACGCGGGCAAGGCGTTCACCGCGGCCACCGGCTCGGTCGACATCGGGACCGACACCCTGTCCGGATACAGCGACAGCGGGGCCTTCTGCAAGTCCAAGAACCGCTACCGGCTCTACTTCCACGCCACCTTCGACCAGCCCTTCGCCACAGCCGCCCACCCGGACGGCAAGGCCGGCGCGGCCATGGTCACCTTCGCCCCCGGCGTGCGCACCGTGACCGCCCGGGTCGGCGTCTCCTTCGTCGACGTCGAGGGCGCCCGCCGCAACGCGCTCACCGAGCAGGCGGGACGGTCGTACGACACCGTCCGGCAGGCCGTGCGCGCCGACTGGAACACGTGGCTGAACCGCGTCACCGTCGGCGGCGGCACGGACGCCCAACGCCGGGTCTTCTACACCGCGCTCTACCACGCCCTCCTGCACCCCAGCGTCTTCAGCGACACCGACGGCCGCTACACCGGCATGGACGGGCTCGTCCACCGCACCCGCACCGGGCATGCGCAGTACGCGAACTTCTCCGGCTGGGACGTCTACCGCTGCCAGGTCCAGCTGCTGGCGCTGCTCGCCCCGCGCGAGGCCTCCGACATCGCGCAGTCCGTCCTCAACCAGGGCCTCCAGGCCGGGTACTTCGACCGCTGGACCCTCGCGAACGGCGGCAGCGGTGTCATGGTCGGCGACCCGCTGCCCGCCATCGCCTCCGCCGTCCATGCTTTCGGCGGCACCGACTTCGACGCCGACGTCCTGCTGCGCACGGCTCTCGCGGACCGCCAGGACGACCGGCAGCGTCCCGGGCACACGCAGTACGACACGCTCGGCTATGTGCCCGCCGGCACCAAGGGGGTGTGGGGCTCGGTCTCCACCACCCTCGAATATGCCGTCGCCGACTACGCGCTGGCCCAACTCGCCCACCGGCTGGGGGACTTGACCGCGTACAACACCCTGCTGCGCGCCTCCGGGAACTGGCGCAACCTCTTCAACCCCGCCACCGGATACATCCAGCCCCGCGCCGCCGACGGCACCTGGCCGGCCTTCACCCCGGCCCAGAAGACCGAGTACGTCGAGGGCAACGGGGCCCAGTACACCTGGATGGTGCCGCAGGACCTGCCGGGACTGTTCGCGGCCATGGGCGGCGACGCCGCTGTCACCACCCGCCTCGACACCTTCTTCACCAGCCTCAACGCGGGCGCCTCGGAGCCCTACGCCTACCTCGGCAACGAGCCCTCGTTCGGGACCCCTTGGGCGTACACCCACGTCGGCCACACGGACCGCGCCGACGCCGTCGTCCACCGCGCGCTGGCCACGCTGTTCAGCGACGCGCCCGCAGGCCTCGTCGGCAACGACGACCTCGGCGCGATGTCGTCCTGGGCGGTCTGGGCGAGCCTGGGCCTCTACCCCGAGGTTCCCGGCAGCGCCCAACTCACCCGCACCACACCCCTGTTCGCCAACGCCACCATCCACCGGGGCGACGGCACCACGCTCACGGTCGGTTCCGCGGTGCCCAGGCATTCACTCCGGCAGTCGCCCAAGCGCTCACCGCGGTAGCGGACTTCGTACGGGACGGGCCGCCGGTCCGGGAACGGCCGTCACCTCGGTCGGTGCGAGCGCCCCGTGCGCTCCGCCGCACTCCACCACCACGCGTACCGGCGCACCGCACTCGGTGTGCCGGACGTCGAGGACCTGGCCCTCGGGGTCGGCCGCATACGTCTCGCCCCACTGCCGCAGCGCCATGAGGATCGGCCACAGATCGCGGCCCTTGGCCGTCAGCCGGTACTCGTTGCGGGTCCGGCTCCCCGCCTCCTGGTAGGGCACGGTCGTCAGGACGCCGGCCGCGACCAGCTTGCGGAGCCGGTCGGACAGCACCGCGTCCGAGAGCCCGATATGGCGCCTGAAGTCGTCGAAACGGCGGACCCGGATGAAGGCGTCGCGCAGGATCAGCAGGGTCCACTTCTCGCCGACGAGGTCGAGCGTGCTCTGGACCGGACAGTTCTCCGTGCTCACGTCGAGCCATTCCATGCCGCCACCATAGCCACCTGGCTCTGTCATTGACAGTCAGCTGCGGCGGGATCTAGCTTCTATTGGAGAAGCCAGTAGAGGAGGCAGCACCGCATGGGACGGTCACGCACGTACGAGTGGCAGGACCCGGGGATCTCGGCAGCCGCCGTAGGAAAGACCACGGGTCTGGAATTCCTGCGGGAAGTGCTCGCCGGACGGCTCCCCGCGGCGCCCATCGGCGCCACCCTGAACTTCACCGTCGACGAGGTGGAGTACGGGCGGGTGGTGTTCTCCCTCATACCGGGGGAGGAGCACTACAACCCCATCGGCAGCGTGCACGGCGGAGTGTTCGCCACCCTGCTCGACTCGGCGGCCGGCTGCGCCGTGCAGTCCACGTTGCCAGAGGGCATGGGTTACACCTCGCTCGACCTGACCGTTAAGTTCCTGCGCCCGGTCACCGCCGACACCGGGCGGATCCGCGCCGTCGGCACCGTCCTCAACGGCGGACGGCGCACTGCGCTCGCGCAGGCCCAGCTGCTCGACGAGAAGGACCGGCTGCTCGCCCACGCGACCAGCAGCTGCCTGCTGTTTCCCGTGCCCTGACCGTCGCCCTACCGTCCCCCGACCGGAAACAGTCGTAGAAGAGGAGTCCGCCTGTCCCCCGTGCAGGCGGATCCGTACCGTCAACTCCCTTGATCCTTACGGTCTCGGGCCTTGCAGGCACGCTGTGAAGTTTGCCGCAGACCGTTGCCGTGGTGGTATGGGGAGAAGTACGTACGTGGAAGTGACACAGCGGGATCGTGAGGGCGTATGACGGTCGGGGTGACCGGGGTGTACGAGCGCATGCTGGCGGTGGCGGTGGCGGCGCTGCACGAACGGGATCCCGCACGGCTGTGGCCGATGGTCGCCGCGGAGCTGCCGGGCCTGTGCGGGGGCGAGGCGCTGATCTACAAGCTCGGCGAGTGGACGGACCGGACCGGCGCGATGGGGCTCTCGCCAGCCGCCGCGGCACACCTCGGGCGGATCGACGACGAGGCGATGGCGGTGCTCCGCCGGGGCTACCCCTTCGCGGACCACTACGTCACGGCCGGTGCCGCCCGCCGCCCCGGAACCGCCCACCGAATGGCCGGGAAGGGCTGGGCCGACAGCCGTACGGCGGGCACGATCAGCCGTCTGATGGACGCGAACCACGTCCTGGCCGTCCCGCTGCCGGGCACGGCGACCCCGGTCACCGGCGCCCTCGTCTACCGGGCCGGCGCCGACTTCACCGAGGACCACGTCCGGGCCGCCGAGATGATCCAGCCCCTGCTGGCCGGCGTGGAACAGCAGCGGCAACTCCTCGAACGCTGGCAGGCCACCCAGGCCCCGCCCGAGCTGACCGAGGACTGCCGCCTCACACCCCGCCAGGTCACCGTCCTGCTGCTCCTCGCCGACGCCCTGACCGCCTCGGCCATCGCCCACCGCCTGGGCATCTCCGTGCGCACGGTGCACAAGCACGTGGAGAGCCTGTACCGGAAACTGGGCACACGCGACCGGGTGAGTACGGTGCTACGGGCGCAGGAGATCGGCCTGCTTCCAGCCCGCACGGGACGCTGAACCTCAAGCCGCCGCACCGACAGGAGCCCACCCTCGTGACGTACGACATCACCGCCCTGCGCGCCCTGTTCCCCGCCCTCAGCACCGGGACCGCCCACTTCGACGGCCCCGGCGGCACCCAGACACCCCGACCGGTCATCGAGGCCATCACCCGCGCGCTCTCGAACCCCCTCTCCAACCGGGGCCGGATCACGGCGGGGGAGCGCAACGCCGACACCATCGTCACCGGCGCCCGCCAGGCCATGGCCGACCTCCTCGCCGCGGACCCGGCGGGCATCGTCTTCGGCCGCAGCGCCACCCAGCTCACCTACGACCTCGCCCGCACCCTCGCCAAGACGTGGGCGCCCGGCGACGAGGTCGTGGTCACCCGTCTCGACCACGACGCCAACATCCGCCCCTGGATACAGGCGGCCGAGCGGGTCGGCGCCACCGTCCGCTGGGCGGACTTCGACCCGGCGACCGGTGAACTGACCCCCGACCACCTCCGCGCCGCCCTCTCCGCACGCACCCGGCTGGTCGCCGTCACCGCCGCCTCCAACCTGATCGGCACCCGGCCCGCGATCCCCGAAATGGCCCGCCTCGCGCACGAGGCGGGAGCGCTGCTCCACGTCGACGGCGTCCACTACACCGCGCACGCCCTGGTCGACCTCGGGCAGCTCGGCGCCGACTTCTTCGTGTGCTCGCCGTACAAGTTCCTCGGCCCCCACCTCGGCGTGCTCGCCGCCCGCCCCGAACCGCTGGAGACCCTGCGCCCGGACAAGTTGCTCCCCTCTTCCGACGCCGTCCCCGAGCGCTTCGAACTCGGCACCCTGCCCTACGAGTTGCTCGCCGGCACCAGCGCGGCGGTCGACGTCCTCGCGGGCCTCGACGCGGGGGCCGCCGGGAGCCGTCGCGAGCGCCTGTCGGCCAGTCTCGGCGCGCTCCACCGGCACGAGGAGGTCCTGCGCACGAGCATCGACCTCGGACTCGCGGCCCTCGACGGCGTCACCGTCCACTCCAACGCGGCCGACCGCACCCCCACCGTGCTTCTCACTTTCGACGAGGCGCTCGGCGCGGACGCCACGCAGGAGGCCTCCCGTTTCCTCGCGGAACGCCACGTCCACGCACCCTCCGGCTCGTTCTACGCCATCGAGGCCTCCCGCCGCCTTGGCCTGGGCGACTCCGGCGGCCTGCGCATCGGCCTCGCGCCCTACACCGACACCGAGGACGTCGACCGGCTGCTGACCGGACTGGAGCTGTTCCTGAAGCGGCCGACCGGCTGACGCCTGGCGAACCGATCAGGGTCGTGTCCCGTCCGTGCGCACGGATGAGGGAAAAAAGAGGTGCCCAATGAGGGGAGAATGATGGGTTCCACCCCTTCAGCAATGCCCCGCCGCGCATCTACCGTTGCGTCCATGTAAACAGCCTGGTCCGGTGGCCTGTCAGCGGCCACGGACCGGACACGACGGGCAGGACGGTTTCCGGAGGAGGGCAGGACCGTGGCGCTTGCCGAGCCGATCGCGGACGCGCGGCCGGATACGGCCGATCCCGGACCGGCCCGACACGATCCGCTGCTCCAACACCCCGACATGGTTCTCGCCCCTTGCCCGGTGGGTAGGACGCGCCGGGCGACGACCTCGGCCCTCGTCGCCGCGGCGCGTGATGCCGCGGGCCGTCCGCCGGCCGCGGTCGCCGACTCCGACCGGAACCTCAGAAAGGCCACAGCATGACCACCTCCCCCCTGAACAGGATCGCCGGTGCCCCCATCTCGTGGGGTGTCTGTGAAGTACCCGGCTGGGGCTACCAGTTGACGCCCGAGCGGGTGCTGAACGAGATGCGCGAGGTCGGCCTGTCCGCCACCGAGTTCGGCCCCGAGGGCTTCCTGCCCGCCGAGCCCGGCGCCATGGCCCGCACCCTCGCCGACCACGACCTGCACGCGGTCGGCGGCTTCACCCCGCTGCTGCTGCACGTGCCCGGCCACGACCCGCTGCCCGAGGCCGAACAGCTCCTCGCGGGCTACGACGCCTCGAAGGCGGAGGTGCTCGTACTGTCGGCCGTCACCGGCCAGGACGGCTACGACTCACGCCCCGAACTCGACGCCGACGGCTGGAAGTTGCTGCTGTCCAACCTCGACCGGCTCGCCTCGCTCGCCGCCGAACGCGGGGTGCGCGCCGTCCTGCACCCGCACGTCGGCACGATGATCGAGAACGGCGACGAGGTCCGGCGCGTCCTGGAGCACTCGGCCATCTCCCTCTGCCTCGACACCGGCCACCTCCTCATCGGCGGCACCGACCCGGCCGAACTCACCCGCCAGGCCCCCGAGCGGATCGCCCACACCCACATGAAGGACGTGGACGCCTCCCTCGCCGCCAAGGTCCAGGACGGCCGGCTCAGCTACACCGACGCCGTCCGCGAGGGCATGTACCGCCCGCTCGGCGCCGGAGACGTCGACGTCGAGGCCATCGTCACGCACCTCAGCGCCCGCGGCTACGACGGCTGGTACGTCCTGGAGCAGGACACCATCCTCACCGAGGAGCCCAAGGCGAAGGGCCCGGTCGAGGACGTGTGGGCCAGCGCCGAACACCTGCGCTCGGTATTGCGCGGCGTCGCGTAGCCCGCATCCGGGCCTGATGTGCATTTGATGTGTTCTGAGGGAAAATGACCGCTGACGAATTTCTGGCCACTTGCTGGACCACTGCGGGAGACGCCGCTCCCGATGAGGAGGACCAGCGCAGTCCGCTGGATCTGCGGGAACGGGTGGAAGCGGCGCGCCAGTCCGGATTCACCGCCTTCGGGCTGCTGTACGCGGACCTGGTGGAGGCCGAGCGCGCATACGGAATGGCCGGGATCCGGTCGCTCTTCGCGGACAACGGGATCAACCATGTCGAGCTGGAGCTGCTGACCGACTGGTGGGCGGACGGACCCCGGCGGGCCGCGTCGGACGAGATCCGGACCGGCATGCTGAAGGCCCTCGAGACACTTGGCGCCCGCACCTTCAAGATCGGCCCCGACGTGGCGGACGAACCCTGGGAACTCGACGTCTGGGCCAAGGAGTTCGCCGTACTGACCGCGCAGGCCGACGGGGTCGGCGCCCGGCTCGGCGTCGAGCCGCTGCCCTGGTCCAACCTGAAGACCGTGCACGACGGACTACGGCTCGTCGAGGCCGCCGGCCATCCGGCGGGCGGCCTCGTCATCGACGTCTGGCACACCGAGCGCGCCCACACCCCGCCCGCCGAGCTGGCGGAGGTACCCGGCTCGCGGATCGTGGGCGTGGAGCTCAACGACGCCGACAGCGACGTCGTCGGCACGCTCTTCGAGGACACCGTCCACCGCCGGCGCCTCTGCGGGGAGGGCTCGTTCGACCTGCCCGGGGCCATCGTCGCGCTCCGCACGGCCGGCTTCCACGGCCCCTGGGGTGTGGAGATCCTCTCCGACGCGCACCGCGCGCTGCCGGTGCGGGAGGCCGCAGCGGCGGCATATCGGAGTGCCGCGGCACTCGTGAACTGAAAAATGGGCCACAGGGGTGGCGGGAACGAAACCACGGTCGTTCCCGCCACCCCTGTTTTCATTTCCATTTCGGTGTACGGAACACGTTTTGATGGTCGTCGAGGAATTGTTTAGACATCTTGGCGTGACGATTCCATCTCGTCATGAGCAACAGCCGTATTAACGGCATGAGATCCGCCGCAGCACAGTGAGGTGCCCTCGCCGGCTGCTCCAGCGGCTCGGGCGCACACCATCTGCGTGATCATGGAACAGGGGCAGGTGGCAATGGAGGCCCGCTGTGCCGGCGTGAAGAAGGCCTTCACCGGCAGGACCGAGATCCTCAACGCCAACGGCACGGACATGCCGTCGGTGAAGTCGACGATCACGGCCAAGCTCCAGCAGCACAAGACCATCGACTACGTGACCACGCTCGGCGCCGTTCGCCCCGAAGCGCTCGGTGACCACCAGGGAGTCCACCACGTCCAGACCGGCGAGGGTCTCCGTATGGAAGGCGCCGATGCGGCCGAGCCCCATGATGCCCAAGCGCATGGGAAGCGCGCTCCTTCTGCGGGGTGCGGCTCAGTCCAGACCCCCGAAGACGTTCTGGTCCCAGTCGATGACCGAGCCGGTCACCACGCCGCTGCGGTCGGAGAGCAGGAAGACGACGAACGCGGCGATCTCGTCGACCTGTCCGAGCCTGCCCATCGGCTGTGACGCGGCGGCCTTCTCCCGCCAGTCGTCCCCGGCGCCGTGGAAGGCGCGCTGGACGGCGTCCTCGCCCTCGGTGTCCGTCCAGCCGATGTTGACCGTGTTGATCCGGATCCGGTCGAAGCGGTGTGCGTGCGCCGCGTTGCGGGTCAGGCCCGCGAGTCCGGCCTTGGCGGCGGAGTACGGGGCGAGGTGCGGCGGCCCGCCGTTCGCGCAGTTGGAGCCGATGCTGACGATCGTTCCCGGTGACTGGCGCCCGGTCATGTCGGCCACCGCGGCCTGCATCGCGAAGAACGGTGCCTTCAGGTTGATCGCCATGTGCTGGTCGAACAGTTCCGGTGTGGTGTCCAGCAACGAGCCGCGTGAGGTGAGCCCCGCCGCGTTGACCAGGCAGTCGATGCGCCCGTGGGCCTCGACGGTCCGTACGACGCTGTCGCGCGCCTGCGCCGGATCGGCGAGGTCGGCCCGCAGGAAGTGGGTGCCGGTCTCCGCGGCGAGTTTCTCGCCTACGTCGGCACGGCGGCCGGTGAAGACGACGGTCGCGCCCTCCGCCACGGCGGCCCGCACGACACCCGCGCCGACGCCCTGGCTGCCGCCGTTGACGAGGACGACCCTGTCCTCAAGCAGTCCCATGAGAGTGATGTGTCCTTTTCAGCTCTGGCGGCGCTCGGCCGCGGCCCGGAGTTCATGACGCAGCCGCCCGGGGTCCCAGTCCTCGGCTACGGCCTTTCGCAGAGTGTCCGCCTGCGAGGGCGGGGCGAGCCCCTCGACAGGTGGGTCGAGGTCGAGGTTGGTGGGGAAGGGGTAGCCCTCGGCGGTGGCGGCGATCACGCGGCGCAGCCAGTCCGCCGAGACACCCTCGGCCTTGCGGCTCAGCAGCACCGGGAACAGGGCGTTGGCCATCGCCTCGCGGTCCACCGTCTCCATGGCGCGCCCGAACGCGGAGGACACCTGCAGCAGATTGGCCATACGCCTGATGTCCGCCGACCGGTTGTGCCCGGCGGCGTGGAACAGCGCCGGGTTGAAGAAGACCGCGTCGCCCTTCTCCAGCGGGAGCTGGACGTGATGCGCGTCGAAGTACTCGACGAACTGCGGCAGCCGCCAGGCGAGATAGCCGGGCTCGAACTTCTGCGAGTGCGGCAGATACAGCGTCGGACCGGACTCCACGGGCATGTCGCAGTGGGCGACCGCGCCCTGGAGGGTCAGCACGGGCGAGAGCCGGTGGACGTGCGCGGGGTAGGCCGCCGCCTGCTCCTGGGAGAGGAAGCCGAGGTGGTAGTCGCGGTGCACGCTCTGTGCCGCGCCGCCCGGGTTGACCACGTTGACCTGCGAGGTGACCTGGTAGGCGGGACCGAGCCAGGCCTCGGAGATCAGCTCCAGGATGTCGTTGGCGTAGTAGTCGGCGAACGCCTCGGGCGCCCGTACGGCCACCTTGTCGAGGGCGTTCCACACACGGTCGTTGGCGCCGGGCTTGGCGAAGTGGTCGCCGCGCCCCGCACCGCTCGCCCGCTCCTCCTCGATCAGCGCCCGGAAGGCGTCGGACGCCCGGTCCACGACGGCCTCGTCGGGGAAGGCGCCCTTGAGGACCACGATGCCGGGCCCGTCGAGCAGCGCCCGCACCAGTTCGCCCTGTACGTCCCGGCGGCCCTCGGCGGTGGCCGCGAGCTCACGGAGCCGGGTGCTGTCGTAGAGCGGGACGTTCTGCTCGATCCCCTCGGCCGAGGGGTGGTCGGCGAGGTCGGTGCGCTGCTCCACGAGGGAGCGGAACGCGTCGAGATCGCAGTCCGCCCCGGTCAGCCAGGTCCGCGTCCTTGCGGTTACGGGAGACATGCAGGTCCTTTCGCCGTGCCGTGGTTTCTGCCAGTCTTGATAACTCCAACCCATCATTCAATGCTTGTCAGTACATCAAAAGTGCATCACCGGCTCTGGGGACCCGTCATGCGACACCGCTATCCGATCAGGGAGATCGCCCGTCAGGCCGGGCTGAGTACGGCCACGGTCGACCGTGTCCTCAATCAGCGGGGCAACGTGACGGAGAGCACCATCAGGGAGGTGCAGGAAGCCATCAAGGACCTGGACCGCCAGCAGAGCCAGGTCCGGCTGGGCGGCCGTACCTTCATGATCGACATCGTGATGCAGACCCCGGAGCGGTTCTCCACCGCCGTACGGGACGCGCTCGAAGCCGAACTGCCCTCGCTGCATCCCGCTCTCGTACGGTCGCGCTTCCACTTCCGCGAGACCTGCCCGCCCGCCGAACTGACCGCGACCCTGGACGGAATCGCGAAGCGCGGCAGCCAGGGCGTGATCCTTAAGGCCCCCGACGAGCCGGAGATCGCGGCGGCCGTCGGCCGGCTGATCGCGGCCGGCATCCCCGTGGTCACCCTGGTCACCGACCTGCCGCACAGCGCGCGCCTCGCCTACGTCGGCATCGACAACCGCGCGGCCGGCGCCACCGCCGCCTACCTCCTGGGCCAGTGGCTGGGCGGGCGGCCCGGCAACGTCCTGACCACCATCAGCCGCGGTTCCTTCCGGGGCGAGGAGGAACGCGAGATGGGCTTCCGCAGCGCGATGCGCCTCGCCGACCCCCGGCGGTCCCTGGTCGAGGTTACCGACAGTGACGGCCTCGACGCCACCCAGCACGATCTCGTCCTGGCCGCCCTCAAGCGGGACGAGGACATCATCGCGGTCTACTCCGCGGGCGGCGGCAACCTCGCCACCCTCGACGCCTTCGACACGCTGGGCCGGGAGTGCGCGGTGTTCATCGCCCACGACCTCGACCACGACAACACCCGGCTGCTGCGCGAGCGCCGCCTCTCCGCGGTCCTCCACCACGACCTGCGCCAGGACATGCGCCGCGCCTGCCAGATCATCATGCGCGCCCACAAGGCGCTCCCCGACGACGGCCCGCAGCTGCCCTCGGCGATCCAGGTGGTCACACCGTTCAACATGCCGCCGGGAGCGCCGTCCGCTCTCCCGGCCGACTGACAACGCGGGGCGCGCGGGGGGCCGCGCCGATAGGCTGTTGCTGGTCGGCACATCAGCGTGCGCTCAGCCGGAACTCCAGCGATCGCAGCACAGGAGGAACCATGGCCGGTCAGTTCGAGGCGACAGCCGAGATCAACCGCCCGGTCGAGGAGGTCTTCGCCTTCCTCGCCGCCGGCACGAACGACCCCAAGTTCAGCCCGAGGGTCCAGCAGATCACGAAGACCCCGGAGGGCCCGACGGCCGTCGGCACCGTCTTCACCAGCACGGTCAAGGACGCCGGGATGAAGACGGGCCGCACCTTCCGCATCACCGAGTTCGAGGCACCCCACCGCATCCGCTGGGCGGAGACCTCGAAGAACGTCGTCACGGCCGACGAGGGCGGCTACGACCTCGAATCCACCGGACCGGGCACGACCAAGGTGCGGATCTACAACGTCCTCGAAGGCCACGGAGTCGGAAAACTGCTCGTGGGCTTCGCGCTGAGCGCGGCCCGCAAGGACGCGCCCGCGTTCGGGCAGCGCATCAAGACGGCGGTGGAGGCGTCCTGATGCGCCGCTGACCGTCAACGCGCCTTAGTGGGGCGGCTGTTGTAGGCCTCCACCGTCAGCAGCGGATGCCCCGAGGCCAGCGCTCCGACCGGCCAGGACAGGGTGACGGTCTGTGCCTCGCCGGGCAGCAGCCACAGGTAGTTGTGGCTGTACAGCGTCGGAAGCACCCGGTGGCCGGTCGAGCCGTTCGTCAGCGAGAGCCGGACCATCGCGGCGACGGCGGGACCGTCGTTGCGGACGGTGGCGGTGAGCCCGGAACGGGTCACCCGCCCGAGTGTCGCCGACATCGTTGTCCGCGGTGCCCCGCTCAAGCCCCGCATGGCGGCCGGCGTGCGATAACGCCAGTACGTGTTCCGTGACCGGAGCCGCCCCTCACCGTCCTCCAGCGTCAGCCGCAGCAGGTGCAGATCGGGCAGGTCGTCGGTCCAGGGTGCGCCGAACGCCTTCGCGGTCGCGGCCGGTGCCACGTCCACCCGGGCGCTCCTGTTCCCGCCGAGCCGACGGCCCGACAGGTCGAGCAGCTGCGCGGAGACCACGGCGTCGCGCAGACCGGCACGGGTGTGGTTGACGGCGATGACCTGCCCCTCGGGGTCGGCCTGGACGTGCAGCGGCTCGCAGGCCGAACGGGCGCCGTAGTAGGTGCCGTTGACGTCGAAGTCGTAGTCGTAGGTCTGCCAGACCGTGCTGTGCCAGGCCGGGTGGGACATCCACAGCATGAGGCCGCTGGCGTTGTCCCAGAGGTTCGCGTTCCAGGCCTCGAACATGGCGCGCGTGTTCTCGTAGTTGACGAACTGTGCCTTGCGCGCGAAGTCGTCCAGGCCGGTGACCTCCCCGAGGCGTGCCTCTACGGCGGCCTTGTACGTCTGCGGTGCCTGGTTCCCGCGCTCGCTCCAGTCGTGGTAGTACCAGGCGCCCCGGATCGGCCACTCGGGCTCGTCGCCCGTCATGTTCCGCAGGCTGGCGGCGGTGGAGACCACGGGCATGCCGATCTCGGTGTGGAAACCGAAGTCCTTGCTGCCATAGGTGGTCGGGTCGAAGTACTTCTCCGGCTCGACCCAGCCGTAGGGTCCGCCGCCGGTGATGATGCCGCCCGCCGAGTTGTTCTGGTAGAGGACGCCGGGGACCTGGTCCTCGACGGCCTTGCGCATGCCCTGGTCGATCGCGGCGGGCGGATTGCCCTCGTTGGCGCCGCACCAGATCACCACGCTGGGATGGATGCGGTAGCGCAACACCGTGTCCCGGGCGAGGGAGTTGAAGGCGTCGTGGTCCGGCGGGTCCATGCCCCACGCGTTGGGAAAATCGTTCCACACCAGGATGCCGTGCTCGTCGCAGGCGGCGAAGAACTCCTCCCGGTCGGACGTGCCGACCCAGTTGCGGATCATGGTGAAGTTCATGTCCCGGTGCATCCGCACGGCCGCGTCCATCCGCTCCGGCGGCATCCGGCGCAGCAGTTCGTCCCAGCCCCAGTTGCCGCCCCGGGCCAGGACCCGCACCCCGTTCACACTGATCTTCAGCGGATCCGGGGTGTTGGACACCGACTTCACATCGGTCCAGGTGTCCGCGTCGTCCGACACCTGGATCACATACGTCTTCGGATACGCCGACTCCCACACGACGGCGACCCGGTCGAACCTCTTCGAGGCGCCCAGGTCGACCTGGATCCACTGGTGGTCCTCGTAGGCGGAGGACCAACGAGTGCCCGGATCACCGTCCGTGGCGTGCGCGGCCGGGTGGTCGGGATCCTCGGTGGAGGCGGTCGTCGTACGACGGAGAGCGAGGTCGGTGCCGGGGGCCGTGCTGTCGACGACGTTCAGGGACCACAGGGAGTTTCCCCAACTGGTTTTGCGCAGACCGCAGTTGATACGGACGTAGCGCGCGGTCCGGGGAGCGAAGTCCTCCGTCTGCAGGCTGGCGTTGCCGTTGTTGAAGGGCAGCGGAACCGCGCCGTTGTCCACCGACGCGGCATCGGTCCAGGTAGCGTCGTCGGAGGAGACCTGCACCACGAAGCTCTTCGCGTAGGCCTGTTCCCAGACCAGGTCGACCCCGTCGAAGGACTGCGCCGACCCCAGGTCGATCCGGATCCACTGGTCGTCCTCGTAGGCCGAGGACCAGCGGGTGCCGGGATCGCCGTCGGTCACGTTGCCCGCGCCGTGGTCGTCCCCGTCCGTGCTCGACGCGTCGGCCTGCGCGTGCAGGGCCAGGTCGGTCGCGGGCCGGGCACTGTCGCGTACGGCAAGGGTCCACAGGGAGTAGCCCCAACCGGAGGCTCTCGTAAGGCACTTGACGCGCACGTACCGGGCCCGTTGCCGGTCGAAGGCCACCGACTGGGTGTACGAGTCGCCGGAGTTGGCGAACGGCAGCGGCACCTCGTACTCGTAGCCGAACTGACGGATGCCGAAACGGGTCGTCCGGCTGTCGCTCTCGGCACCGTCGACCGTCGCGGTCAGGGTGAGCCGGTGGAGGGCCGGGTCTCCCAACCCGTTGGGCCACCACAACGTCGGCTTGCGCAGCCGCAGTTGACCGAAGTCGGCGGGCGCGAAGGTGACGTCGGCGCTCTGGCCGGCCGGCACGGTGACGGCCTTGCTGATCCGTACGTCGTCGAAGGCGGCGGAGACCGTGGTCCGGTGGTCGGTGGTGTCGGCGTTGCGGACCGGGACGACGATCGTCACTTCGGCGACCGACACCCGGGGCAGCTCCGGCAGCAGGGTGTCGACGCGCGGATCGCCGATGACCACCTGGCCGGTCGAGCGCAGCCGCACATGGTTCCAGATGCCGGCGGCCCGGTCGCGTACCGCCGGCATCCAGTCCCAGCCCGAAGCGGCCAGGTAGGTGGGGGAGTTGAGATTCATCTGGTTCGCGCCGGCGTCCACCCAGGACTCGCCGGCCGGACCCTTGTCGCCGGGGCTGCCGGGTACCGGCATCGGCGTGATCCGCACCGCGAGCGCGTTCGTCCCGCCCGGAGTGAGCAGTTGGGTCACGTCGAGGGCCGAGCGGGCGAAGGGATACGTGAGCCCGCCCACGCGGTGGCCGTTGAGCCAGATGTCGGCCGTGTGGTTGACGCCGTCGAACTCCAGCCAGATCCGGCGCCCGGCCCCGGTGCGCAGGCCGCGCGGCAGCTCGAAGTCCCGTTTGTACCACCATGCGTGGCGTGACAGGGCTTCGGGGACGCGGAGGTTGTTGAGTCCCGCGACGGGATCGGGCAGTTTGCCCTGGTCCACGAGGGAGCCCAGCACCGTGCCGGGGACGGTGGCCGGCAGCCAACTGCTGGTGTCGAAGGACGACTTGGACAGTTCCGTACCGTCTGCGCCGGCCCAGTCGTCGAGTGTCAGCCGCCAGCCGGACTCCACCGGAACCGTGCCGTCCTCGGCCACCGCCAGCTTCGGCGCCGGGCCGGTGTGAGTGCCCCAGTCCGTCCAGCCCGTGGCCGACGCGCGGTGGCCCTTGACGGTGCCGTAGACCTCGAAGCCGTTCAGGCCGAGGGGGTTGGGGTTGGAGCGGCGCGTCGAGGTCAGGCGTATCCAGCGTGCCGTGACCGGGCGCGGGGGCTGGATGTTCACGACTCCGCCCGTGCCGGCGGCGGTGCGGTGCACGGCGGTCCAGGTGGTGTGGTCGGTCGAGGTCTCGACGACGTACTCGACCGAGTAACTGGACTGGATCTCCTTGCCTGTTGTGCCGTCGGCAGGGTTGCCCGAGGTGGGCGGAATGAACACCGGGTCGTTCGCGTCGCCCTCGAAGGTGAGGCGGATCGACGTGACCTCGCACGGAGCCTGAAGATCGATCGAGATCCACTGGGGGTCGCCCGCCCCGGCACGCCAGCCGCTGCCGCGCACACCCGGCGAGTTGAGCCGGTCCACCACGAACGAACCCGGGGTCGGTGCGTAGGCGGTCGAGGAGACCGACACCGGGCGGTACAGGGCGAGTTCACCGGGTTGACCGGGGGAGGAGGGGGCGGCCGACGCGGGCGCGGAGAAACCGAGACCGAACCCGGCCAGCAGACCGGAACCCGTGGTGACGAAGGCGCGGCGCGACACGTGCGGTGAACCCGACTGTTCTGTCATGAGCGTGATGTCCCATCAAAAACCGGCGGCACTGACAACGTTGCCAAAGGCTGTGACGCGAGAGAAGCTGTGTCAACCCCTGAAGCAACGTTCTAATAAATTAGGAATTAATGTTGACAGGGTTTCGGCCGCACGCCACAGTCGTCGCCGTGACGCACCCGGGCCCCTGTCGCAGCGCGGCCCGCGGCACGTCCTCCTGCTTCCCAACCTCCGGGAGAGGCACGTGATTTCATCTCCGCAGGTCCGCACACCCGCGGTAACGAGACTGACCCGCCGGGCCACCGTCATCGCCATCGCGACCGTACTGGCGGCGACCGCCGCCCCGGCCGCCACGGCACGGACCGGCACCGACCAGGGCGCCCCCGACTACTACGACAGCGGTCTCGCCCCGACGCCGTACATGGGCTGGAACACCTACTACGGGCTCGGCGCGCCCACCGAACAGCAGGTGCGCTCCGTCGCGGACAAGCTGGTCAGCAGCGGTCTGCGGGACAGCGGGTACGACATCGTGTGGCTGGACGGCGGCTGGCAGGCCGACAACCCGCGTAACGCACAAGGGCAGTTGGTCGCCAACCCGGACCGCTTCCCCTCCGGCATCCCGGCCCTCGTCTCCTATCTCCACGAACGAGGACTGCGCGCGGGCATCTACACCGACGCCGGCACCTACGACGGCGGCAAGAGCTGCGGGCTGGGCAGCCGCGGCTATTACGACCAGGACGCCCGGCAGTTCGCCGGCTGGAAGATCGACGCGGTCAAGGTCGACTTCCTGTGCGGCATCGGCGCCAAGCTCGATCCCGGCCCGGCATTCAAGGAGTTCAGCGACGCGGTCGCCAAGTCCGGCCGCAGGATGCTGCTCAACCTCTGCAACCCGCTCACCGACGACTGGGGCCTGCCCCACACACCGGAGCAGGACGCGCACAACACCTACGTCTACGCCCCGACGACCGCCGACTCCTGGCGCACCGGCACGGACATCGCCTGGGGCACCGCGAGCCCGGGGCAGTGGCCCAACATCCTGCGCAACATGGACGCCAACGCCTGGCACCCCGAGGCGCAGGGACCCGGTCACTACAACGACCCCGACTACCTCATCCCGATGCGGAAGATGACCGACGGGTCGTACGAGCTGAGCCAGGAGGAGTCGACCAGTCAGTTCGTGATGTGGGCCGAGATGGGCTCGCCGCTCGTCCTCGGCTCCGACCCGCGCACCCTGTCCGACTCCATGCTGGCCACCCTGCGCAACCCGGAGATCATTGCCGTCGACCAGGACCCGCTGGCCGTCCAGGGCGTGCGCGTGGCCACCGACTCCGTCGGGGACGTGTACAGCAAGGTGCTCGCGGGGCGCGGGCAGCGCGCGGTCGTGCTGCTCAACCGGTCGGACCGACCCGCCCTGCGTACCGTGCAGTTCGCGGACACCGGGCTCGGTGGACCGGTCCAAGTGCGGGACCTGCGGGCTCGCGCCGACCGGGGTACGCACACGGGGTCGTACACCGTCGAGGTTCCCGCGCACGGCACCGCGTTCCTGAAACTGACCGGCGCCGATGCCCTGCCCGGTACGAGTCTGGGGCAGCGGACCACGGCGAGTCCGGCCGTCGTGAATGACGGCGGCACACCGACCACCTTCCTGCGCGGCCCGCACGGCTCGCTCGTCCAGCAGGCCGACGGCAAGGCGAAGGACCTCGGCGGTCCCACGAAGGGCCGGATCCTCGGCCAGACCGCCGCATACGCCTCGGCCGGCGGCCGGATCGACGTCTTCGTGCGCGGCACCGACTCCCGGGTGTACCGGAGGACCTCCGTCGGTGGCCGTTGGGGCGCCTGGCGGAGCCTGGGCGGGCAGGTGGCCGACGCGCCGTCGGTCGCGTTCACCGATCCCGCGCACTGGACATTGTTCGCGACCGGCTCGGACGGGCAGGTCGTGCAGCGCGGCCCGGCGACCGGCTGGTCCTCGCTCGGCGCACCCGGTGGCCGGGCGGTCTACGGGCGGCCGTCCGCCGTCGTGGACTCCCAGGGGCTGGTGCAGGTGGCCGTTCGTAGCGTGGCCGACGACGTGTGGACGCGGTCCAGGGACGCGTCGGGGGAGTGGTCGTCGTGGAGTTCGCTCGGCGGGACCGTCAGCGGCAGCCCGACGCTGGTCGCCGTCGGGGGCGCCGTGCTGCTGTACGCGCGGGCCGCCGACTACACGCTCTGGCAGCAGCGGTACGAGAACGGTGCCTGGCAGGGGTGGACCAAGCAAGTGGCCTTCCCCAGCGCCGCGTTCGACGGCGCGCTCGGTGCGGTGGCCGGGCCGGGTGGAACGGTCCACGCGGTGTACCGGGGCGTCGACGGCTATGTCCACCTGACTCAGGTCAAATAAATTAGTAATTATTCTTGACGTGGTGGGGACGCCACGCGAATCTGGATCCGCCCGCGAGGGATCCACAGGGAGCCATCCATGACGAACCACCAGCCAGACAGACGCCGGTTCCTCGCCGGAGTCGGCGCCGCGGGAGCGGCGGCGCTGCTCAGTAGCTGTGTCACCTCCACCGCCACCGGCAAGACCTCCTCGAAGGGCGCGGTGACCCTCCAGTCCAACCTCTCCGCCCCGCAGGCCAAGGCCGCGATGGAGGACCTCGTCGCCGCCTACGCCAAGAGGGGGTCCGAGAAGGCGAGCCTCAACACGGTCGCCGCGGAGACCTACCGCACCCAGCTGCCGACGTACCTCACCTCGGCCAACCCGCCCGACGTGTACACCTGGTACCCCGGTTCGGTGGCGGACGCGTACGCCAAGAAGAACCTGCTGCTCGACCTCGACGAGGCGTGGACCACCTCGCCCGACCTCAAGCGCTACACCAAGGCGCTCAACTCGCTCTGCACATCGACGAGTTCGGGCAAGAAGGTGTTCGTGCCCAGCACCTACTACTGGTGGGGCATGTTCTACCGGAAGTCCAACTTCGCCAAGTGGGGCGTCAGCGAGCCCAAGAGCTGGGACGACTTCCTCGACCTGTGCGAAAAGCTCAAGAAGAAGGGCGTCGACCCGATCGGTCTCGGCGCCGGTGGCGGCACGGCCTGGGTGGCCTCGGCGTGGTTCGACTACCTCGACATCCGGATCAACGGCGCCGAGTACCACCGCCAACTCCTCGCAGGGAAGCACAGGTTCACCGACCCCGAGGTGCGCAAGGTCTTCGACCGCTGGCAGGAGGTGCTGCCGTACTTCGACCCGAACGGCGCCGCCGTCGCCTTCCAGGACGCCACCACTTCCTTGCTCAACGGCCGCAGCGGCATGATGCTGATCGGCACCTTCTTCGCCGACGCCGCCCCCAAGAACGCCCTCGACGACATCGACTTCTTCCGCTTCCCGGTCATCGACCCGAAGGTCCCGCTCGCCGAAGAGGCCCCGGTCGACGGGTACTTCGCCAGCGCCCGCACCGGCCGCCGCGACCAGGTCGTCGACCTGATGAAGTACCTCGCCACCGCCCAGGCCCAGGAGATCTACATCAAGGGCTCCTCAGGCACCGTCCTGCCCTGCCACCCCGACGCGAAGGACTCGGGCACGGCGCTGGTCAAGAAGGGCCGCGCGCATGTCGCGGAGGCGGCCGAGATCACCCAGTTCTTCAACCGGGACTCCAGCGACGCCCTCCAGCCCACCGCCGACAACGCGTTGACCAAGTTCCTGGCCAAGCCCAAGTCGATCGGGAGCATCCTCACCGACTGGCAGCGCGATGCCGAGAAGATCTGGAACGCCTGACATGGCCGTCCTGACCGCGCCCGACCGGACGTCCCCGACCCGAACGCCCGCCCCGGGCAAGCGGGTTCGGGGCCCCCGGCGCACACCCCCGCTGGTCCTCGCCTTCGTCCTGGTCCCGCTGCTCGTCGAGGCCGTGTGGGTGTTCTGGCCCGCCGTGCAGGGCTTCTACCTCGCCTTCACCCGCTGGGACGGCGTCTCTCCACCGCAGTTCATCGGCCTGGACAACTTCCGGGAGATGGCCCACGACGACGTCTTCCGCAGCGCGACCGGCCACACCGTCCTCTGGCTCGTCCTCTTCGGCGGCCTCTCCGCCCTGCTGGGCCTCGCCGCCGCACTCCTGCTCCAACAGGAGCGCCGCGGCGTGGGTTTCTACCGCGCGGCCCTGTTCCTGCCGGTCGTCTTCTCCCTGGTCGCCACGGCTCTCGTCTGGCAGGCCGTCTACCAGCCCGACGGCGTCCTCAACCAACTCCTCCAGTCCGTCGGCCTCGGCAGCCTCCGCCACGCCTGGCTCGCCGACCAGGACACCGCCCTCTACGCCGTGATCGTGCCCGCACTCTGGCGCCAGATCGGCTACGTGATGGTCCTCTACCTGGCCGGCCTCAAGGGCATCGACCCCGCCCTCTACGAGGCCGCCAAGGTCGACGGCGCCGGCGCCTGGCAGCGCCTGCGACACGTCACCCTGCCCCAACTCCGCAGCGTCAACGCGGTGGTGCTGTCGGTCATCGTCATCGACTCACTGCGCTCCTTCGACGTCGTGTGGTCCCTGACCCGCGGCGGCCCCTACCACTCCTCCGAACTCCTGAGCACCTACATGTACTCAACCGCCTTCCAGTCCCTACGACTCGGCTACGGCTCCGCACTCGCCGCCGTCATCTTCGTGCTGGCCTTCGGCGTCATCTGCTCCTACCTCGTCCGCGCGTTCCAGGAGGCCGACTGATGTCCGCCAACTCCACGGCCCTGCGCCGCAAACGGGCCGCGACCGCCGGATTCCACCTGGGTGCGGGCGCGCTGGCGATCCTGTGGCTGCTGCCCATCGCCCTGGTCGTGGTCACCAGCCTGCGCTCCTTCGACGACATCGCGGCGCACGGCCTGGGCAGTTGGCCGCACTCCTTCACCCTCGGCAACTTCCGCCAGGCCTGGGTCGACGGCGGCCAGCAGCGCGCCCTCATCAACAGCCTCATCGTCACGATTCCCTGTGTGTTGATCACCCTGGCCCTCGCCTCGATGGCCGCGTTCGCCCTCAGCCGCTACGAACTCCCCTTCCGCCGCACCCTGTTGCTCCTCATGCTCGGCGGCAACCTGCTCCCCCCGCAGATCCTCCTCATCCCGGTGTCCAAGCTCAGCGAGGTGATGGGCGTCTTCGACACCCTGCCCGCGCTCATCGGCGTGCAGATCGGCTTCGGAGTCGGCTTCTACGTGTTCGTCCTGCACGGATTCATGCGCTCGATCCCGGCGGAGATCCAGCAGGCGGCGGTCGTCGACGGCGCGGGCCCCTGGCAGATCTTCTGGCGGATCATCCTCCCGCTGACCCGCCCCGCCCTCGCCGCGCTCAGCGCCCTGTCGTTCACCTGGATATTCAACGACCTGCTGTGGGCCATCACCGTCCTGCGCAGCGACACCAAGATGCCAATTACGGCCGCCCTCATCGGACTTCAGGGCCAGTTCGTGTCGATGTGGAACGTCATCGCGGCGGGTTCCGTCATCGCCGCCGCACCCACCGTCGCCGTGTTCCTGCGCTTCCAGCGGCACTTCGTGGCCGGCCTCAACCTCGGGGCGGTCAAGTGAGGTACCAGCGCTGGACCTTGCGCACGGAGAACACCAGCTACACCGTGCGCCTCTCCCCGGACGGCCCCTGGGCCGAACTCGACGCCTGGGGACCGCTCGGCGTCGAGGACGGTCCCTCCGCCCTCGACCGGTCGCGGCGCACCCACTTCATCACGCCCGCCGACGCGGCCCCCGCCGAGTATCTGCCGTACGGGACAAGGCCGTTCACCGGCTCGGAGCTGGTGGTGTCGGGTCCGGACGGTGACCGGGGTTCGTGGTGGGAGTTCGAGCACGTGGAGGCGGAGGAGACCGCGCTGCGGTTCGCCTTCCACGACGAGCGGCTGGGCCTGCGCACCGTCCTCCACTACGAGACCGTGCCGGGCACGGACGTGATTCTCCGATGGGCAGAGTTCACCGCCACGGCCGAACTCCGGCTGGAGCGGCTCGACTCGGCCGCAGTGAACATCCCGGTCACCGGAACCGCCCGCCTCACGTACCTCACCGGGCAGTGGTCGCAGGAGTTCCAGCGGACCCAACTCGACCTGCCCAGAGGCACGTTCACCATCGGCAGCCTCCAAGGCGTCCCGGGGCACGCGTACGCGCCCTGGCTCGCGGTGCAGGACGGCGAGGTACCGGCCGCGTACGGCATCGCCCTCGCCTGGCCCGGCAACTGGCACATGACCGCGGAGGCCGAACCCGGCGGCTCCGTGCGGGTGCGAGCGGGCCGCGTGCCCCACGAGGGCGCTGTGCCGCTCGCACCCGGCGAAACCCTCGCGACCCCCCGACTCGCCTGCGCTTTCAGCCCGGACGGCCTCGACGGACTCTCCCGCGTCTGGCACCGCTACGAACGACACCTCACCGGCGAACGCCTCCACCGTCCCCGCAAGGTCCTCTACAACTCCTGGGAGGCCACCGGCTTCGACGTCGAGGCGGCCGGACAGCTGGAGCTGGCGAAGACGGCCGCCGACATCGGGGCCGAACTGTTCGTCGTCGACGACGGCTGGTTCACCGGGCGTGCCGACGACACCGGGGGACTCGGCGACTGGTGGCCCGACCCGGCCGCCTTCCCGCACGGCTTCGACCAATTCATCGCCGACGTAAGGGCGTTGGGCCTGGACTTCGGTCTGTGGATCGAGCCCGAGTCCGTGAGCCCGGGCAGCCGTCTGCACGCCGAGCACCCCGAGCGGGTGTACCGGATCGAGGGCCGCCCCGGCCGGCTCGTCCGCAACCAGCTCCTCCTGGACCTGGGCCGGACCGACGTCCAGGACTTCGTGATCGGCACGCTCGACCGGCTGCTCGGCACGTACGACATCGGCTACCTCAAGTGGGACATGAACCGGCCCCCCACCGAACGCGGACGCCCCGGAGCCGGCCGCGTCGACCTGGACGCCGAGCACGTCGCCGGATACCTGCGCGTCCTCGACCACCTCCGGTCCGCCCACCCCCACGTCACCGTCGAGGGCTGCGCGGGCGGCGGCGGACGGATCGAGCACACGACGATCGCGCGCACCGACGTGGTGTGGCCCAGCGACAACACCGCCCCGCTGGACCGGCTGCGGATCCAGCACGGCTTCCTGCACGCGCACGCCCCGCACGTCATGAGCTCCTGGGTCACCGACGCGCCCGGCGTCTTCGACCCGCGCCCGCGCAGCCTCGCCTTCCGCTTCGTCAACGCCATGTGCGGAGTCCTGGGCATCGGCGCCGACCTGCGCGCCTGGACGCCGGAACAGCGGGCCGAGGCCGCCGGCTGGACCGCCCGGTACAAGGAGGTGCGGGACGTGATCCACCACGGCGAGGCACGGCTCCTCGGCACACCGGACGAGCCGAGCTGTGGCGTGCAGTACGACGCCGGGGACCGGACCGTCGTCGCCGCGCTGAGCACCGGGCGGCTCGACGGGGCCCCGCTCGTACCGGGGCGTGCGCAACGGCTGCGGCTGCGGGGACTGGAACCCGGGGCGCGGTACCGGGACACGGCGACCGGGACGTCGTACGGCGGAGCCCATCTGCTGCACCACGGGCTGCCGTTCGCGTGGAGTGCCGATCATGATGCCGACCTGGTCGTGCTGCTGCGCGAGTGAGCCCCGTTATGTTTCCTGCAAGCCCTGACGCGCGAAGGAGTCGAACCCCACGATGGACCAGCCCGTACGACGGCACGGCGCCCGCTTCACCGGACGCACGGCCGTGATCACCGGAGCGGCCTCAGGAATCGGCGCCGCCACGGCCGTACGACTCGCCGAGGAGGGAGCGGCCGTCGTGCTCGTCGACATCGCCGAGGAGCGGGGCGAGGCGGTGGCGGAGCGGATCGGCAAGGACGGCGGGCGGGCCCGGTTCGTGGCCGCCGATGTCGCGGCCGAGGACGACTGGGCGCGGATCGTCGGGGCCGCGCACGGCTTCGGGCCCGTCGACGTCCTCGTCAGCAACGCCTTCACCGTCGACGTCAGACCCGCCCACGAGATGAGCCTCGCCTCCTGGCGGCGGCAGCTCGACGTCAATCTGACCGGCGGCTTCCTCGGCTTCCGGGCGGTCCTGCCCGATCTGGAGGAGCGGCGGGGCGCGGTCGTGCTGACCTCGTCCGTGCACGCCCACAGGGGCCTTCCCGGACATCCCGCCTACGCCTCCGCCAAAGGCGCCCTGCTCTCCCTGTGCAGCCAACTCGCCGTCGAATACGGTCCGGTCGTGCGGGTCAACGCCGTTGTGCCGGGACCGATACTCACAGCCGCCTGGGACAGAGTGCCGCCCGAGGAACGGGAACGCAGCATCGCCGAGACGGCCGCCCGCCGCTTCGGCACACCCGAGGAGGTGGCCGCGGCCATCGCGTTCCTCAGCGCGGACGAAGCTTCCTTCATCACCGGTACGAGTCTCGTGGTGGACGGCGGCTGGAGTGTCGTCAAGGCCTCCGCGTGACCCCGCTCCCTCAACAGCAGAAAGGCTGTACGACATGACGCCCTATGCCCGTCGCGGCGTGCACGGCCAGACCGTGGAAGTCCTCGCCCGCCGCATCCTGGGCGGGGGGATCCCCGAAGGGGCCACGCTTGATCTGGTCGCGCTGCAGAGCGAGTTGGACGTCAGTCTGACCGCGCTGCGCGAGTCGCTGAAGGTGCTCGCGGCCAAGGGGATGGTCGACGCCCGGCAGCGTCGCGGTACGTTCGTGCGCCCCCGCGCCGAGTGGAACCTGCTCGACGCGGACGTGCTGCGCTGGCAGTTCGAGGGCGCTTCCACCGCCGAGTCGGACCGGGCCCTGCTGCACAACCTCGCCGAGGTCCGCGCCATCATCGAACCCGCCGCCGTCCGTCTCGCCGCCCAGCGCCGCACCGACGCGGACCTGGCCGCCCTGGACGGCGCCCTCGACGCGATGGGCGAGGAGGGCTCCGACGCGTCCCACGCCGTCGAGGCCGACCTCGCCTTCCACCGCGCACTGCTCGCCGCCACCCACAACGAACTCCTCGAACGCATGGAGATGGTCATCGAGTCGGGCCTCGCCCACCGCGACCGCATCGTGCACAGCGCCCCGCACAGCGAGGACCCGGTCCCGGCCCACCGCGCCGTCCTGGACGCCGTACGCGAGAAGGACCCGCAGGCCGCCGAGGCCGCGATGCGGGCCCTGCTCGATCAGGCGGGCCGCGACCTGGACCGCCTCGGCGAGTCCGAAGCGGGTTCGGAAGAAGACTCTGCATCGGGTTCCGAAGAGACGGAAGGTTCCCGCTCCCAGTGATGATCACCCGTATCGAGACCTTCCTCGTCCCGCCCCGTTGGCTGTTCTGCCGGGTCGAGACCGACGAAGGCGTGGTCGGCTGGGGCGAACCGGTCGTCGAGGGGCGCGCCGAGGTGGTGCGTGCCGCGGTCGACGTGCTGGCCGAACACCTCGTCGGCCAGGACCCGTTGCGCATCCAGGACCACTGGCAGGTGATGTCCAAGGGCGGCTTCTACCGGGGCGGCCCGATCCTCTCCAGCGCCGTCGCGGGCCTCGACCAGGCGTTGTGGGACATCGCCGGGAAGACCTACGGCGCTCCCGTGCACGCCCTGCTCGGCGGCCCGGTGCGCGACCGTGTCCGGGTCTACGCGTGGGTCGGCGGCGACGAACCCGCCGAGCTGAACGAGCAGATCGCCGCCCAGGTGGAGGCGGGCTTCACCGCCGTGAAGATGAACGCCGCCGGGGCCACTTCACCGATCCCCACCCCCGCCGAGACCGCCGCGATCGTCGCCCGTGTCGCCGCCGCCCGCGAGGCACTCGGCCCGGACCGTGATGTCGCCGTCGACTGCCACGGCCGCTTCACCGCCCCGGCCGCGCGCCGCGTCCTGGCCGAACTCGCCCCGCTGCACCCGCTGTTCGTGGAGGAACCCGTCCTGCCCGAGCACGGCCATCTGCTGGCAAGTCTGGTCGAGTCGAGCCCGGTACCCCTCGCCACCGGTGAACGCCTCTATGGACGCGCGGAGTTCCTGACCCCGCTCGCCGCGGGCATCGCCGTCGTCCAGCCCGACCTGTCCCACGCCGGCGGCATCTCGGAGGTGCACCGCATCGCCTCCCTCGCGGAGGCCTACGGCGCCCAGCTCGCCCCGCACTGCCCGCTCGGCCCGATCGCGCTGGCGGCCAGTCTCCAGGTCGCCTTCGCGACCCCCAACTTCCTCATCCAGGAACAGAGTCGGGGCATCCACTACAACAAGGACGCCGACCTGCTGTCCTATCTCGTCGACCCCGCGCCGTTCCGTTTCGTCGACGGCCATGCCCTGCGCGGGGACGCCCCCGGCCTCGGCATCACCGTCGACGAGGCCGCCGTGCGCGCCGCGGACCGGACCGGGCACGCCTGGCGCAACCCCGTGTGGCGGCACCCCGACGGCTCCTTCGCGGAGTGGTGAGCGTGCCGCTGGACATCGTTATCGACCGTGCGCACGGCGGGCGTTGGACCTCGCTGCGGGCGGGGGAGCGCGAGTGGCTGTGGCGGCGTGACGCACCGGAGCGGGAGAAGGCGGTCCCCGGCGACGCCTTCGTGGACGCGGGTGGACTGGAGGAGTGCATCCCCACGGTCCGTGGTGATCCCGACCACGGGGACGCCTGGTCACGGCCCTGGACGCGGGAGGGGGAGGCGGACGTCGTCCGCTGCGACCGCTTCATGCTGACACGTACGGTGCGTAGCACCGGCGGCGGTGCCGAGGCGGACTATGTGCTGATGGCCGACGCGGGCTTCCGCTTCGTGTGGGCCGCGCACGCCCTGCTCGACCTCTCCGACCAGGCACGGCTGCACCTCCGTGAGGGAGCGCTCACCCGGCTCTTCCCGGAGGCGGCGCCGCTGGTGGACGGAGCGTGGCCGGAGGGCGCGCCGTGGGCCGAGGGCGACTGGCCCGCCCCGCGCGGACTGCGCCTCGACCGGTTCGGGCCGGACGACGGCACCGCCGTAGGAGCTGTGGTGGACGCTTCGCACTGCTGCGTCCACGACCGGGACGACCGGCTCTCGCTCGCCCTCGAAGCCGACGGTCAGCCCCTGTCAATTGCGCTGTGGCGCAACCTGGGCGGCTTTCCCGCCCCGCAGCCCTATCGCAGTACGGGCGTCGAACCGATGCTCGGTCGCGTCTTCGACCTCGCCGAGGCGGGCCCGGGTGATGTCGCCCTGGTGCCCGCATCGGGTGAGGTCCGGTGGCGGCTGACGCTGACCACACACTGCCGTTGCGCCTGAACCGACCTGCACGGGAAGGGAATTCGTCACATGGATCTTGAAGACGTCCGAGCGACCGGTGTGGCCGTGGTCTGCATCGGGGAGACCATGGCGGCCCTGGCGCCCGCGCCGTCCGCTTCGCTGGAGAGCGCCGACGACCTGCGGGTGTCGGTGGCCGGCGCGGAGTCGAACGTGGCCATGTACCTGGCGGACCTGGACATCCCCGTGTCCTGGCTCTCGGCGGTCGGGGACGACGCGCTGGGCCGGCGGGTGCTGGCGGAGGTCGGCGCGGCGGGAGTCGACGTCGGCGGGGTGCGCCGCGACCCCGGGCGGCCAACGGGCCTGCTGGTGAAGGAGCCGACGGGCGACCGGACCCGCGTCCACTACTACCGCGGTAATTCGGCCGCCTCGGCGATGGGCCCCGACGTACTCGACGACGACCGGCTCGGGTCGGCCTCCGTCCTCCATCTCACGGGCGTGACCGCGGCGTTGTCTCCGTCGTGCCGGAACCTGGTGGCCACCGCGCTCGCGGTCCCGGCCGACGAACGGCCGTACGCCATCAGCTTCGACGTCAACCACCGTCCCGCGCTGTGGGCGCCCGACACGGCCGCCACCGTGCTGCGTGAGCTGGCCGACCGGGCCGACATCACCTTCGTCGGGCTCGACGAGGCACAGGAACTCTGGGACGCGGACCTCGAACCGGACGGTGTACGAAGGCTGTTGCCCCACCCGCGTCTCCTCATCGTCAAGGACGGCGGGCACGCGGCCGTCGCCTTCGGCTCGGATGGCAGATGGACCGTTCCAGCGCTGGGCACGGACGTGGTGGAGCCGGTCGGCGCGGGTGACGCGTTCGCCGCCGGGGTGCTGACCGGTCTGCTGCGCGGGGAGGGCATGGAGCGCGCGCTGCGGCTGGGACACATCACGGCTGCGTCGGCGCTCACGGTCACGGCCGACCACGGACCCCTCCCGGACAGCGCCCGGATCGAGCGGCTCCTCGCGCTCCCGGCCGACGAATGGGCCGTGGAAGCAGGGCAGTTGGCCGTCCCGGTCAGGGATGGGGCACCGCGGTGACCGAGTTGGATACGGGACAGTAGGGGCTGGCGTTCATGCCACCGGAGGAGGGGGACACCGAAGGGGGACGCGCGGGCCCGACCGGCGCCAGGTGCGTCACCGCGAACAGGACGGCGGCCACGACGAGCAACGCGAGGGCGGTACGGCGGACGGTGGCTTCCCGTGGCCAAGGCCCTGGCTCGGAGGCAACTCTTCTACGACGGGTCCGCGGGCGTACACGAACTCACCCCGGGGCGCGGCGACTTGGAGATCGACGCCGGGCCGTAGCCGCGTGGTGAGATAGCCGCTCGCCGTGCCGTGCGGTTCGTGTTTGACGCTGATCCGGTAGCTGCCAGCGTCGGGCGCGGCGGAGAGCGAGTAGCTCCGCACCGGAGCGGGGCCGGTCGTGGTGGGGACGCGCAGGGTGAGGTACTGGCCCGCGCGGGCGGCCGGGAGCGGAGAGCCGTCGGGGTCGGCCAGCCGGATCGAGGTGACCGTCGTGCTCTCGGCGGTCACGTCGATCACGCGCAGCGGGCGGAAACCGTTCCAGGCCGGGCGGGCGGCGGGCCGCGCATCGTCGGCCTCGGCGAGCAGTTCACGGAAGGAGCCCTGCCAACCCGGGCTCAACGCGGGCACGTTGAGGGCGAGGCGCAGCTTGGCGGGGTCGCGGCCGGGAAGGTAGAGCAGCGCGTCCGTGTCGGCCACGCTCAGCGCGCTTGGACCGGTCCTGGTCCGTACGATCAAGTCGCCGGCCTGTACATGGCCTTCGCGGACGACGCGCATGTAGAAGCCGGGACGGTGATGGCTCACCAGCAGGGCGGCCAACTCCGGTTCGCCGAAGCGCATTCCGACCCGGTAGCAGGTGACGCGCGGCTGGGTGACCTCGAACTCGGCCTCGCCGATGCGGTACCGGTCGCCGATGCACACCTCGGTGTCGAGCAGACCGTCCACGGTGAGGTTCTCGCCGAACTGGCCGTAGCCCAGGTCGTCGCGGCCGAAGTGTCGCTGCCAGTGCCGGTACGACTGGATCTGGTAGACGAGCACGGCCCGCTGCTCGCCCCCGTGACCGGCGGTGTCGCCCTGGCCGTCGCCGTCGATGTTGAGTCGGCGGACCATGGCCGGGCCCCGCACCGGGTACTTCCACACACCGGTGCGGACGGTCCTGCCCTCCCACGGGACGTCTCTCGGCATTCCGACATTCACCGACAGCAGGGTGGGCACGGGGAACTCCTTCCCACGGGGACGATCGGCACGGTCGCGCCGAGACCGGTTGCGCCGGGACGGCAGTCGTCCCCTCCCATACTGAGGGCGCGGTCGCCGCCGTGCGAGTACTGGGGGATACGGCCCCGGCCGTGCGAGGCCGCACCCTCAGTGCTCGATCTAGTGCGGTGCCGTGATCCGGAGCCTGATCGTGCGGGCTTCCGGGCGCAGCGCGAACGCGGGCCACACGTCCGGGCCGCAGGCCCGGGAGCCGAGGCCGTGCTGGGCGGCGTCGACGGTCAGGTGGCTCGACGTGGAAACCGGCAGCTCGAACGGGTGTCCGGACCGGGCGATCTCCTGCGGGGTGTGACGGCTCAGCGTGAAGCCGGGACGTCGGCCCTGCGTGTCGGGGAGCGCCTCGACGCGCAGCACTTCGGTGTCGCCGCTCGTCAGCGCGAGGCGGCGCACCGCGGAACGGTGTCCCGTCTCCTGGGGCCGCGCGTACTCGACCGAGAGGTCACGGATACCGGCGGCGAACCGGCCGGCGCGGGCCGCGCGCAGACTGTCGGGGTAGGACTCCAGCGGGCCCAGGCCGAACCACTCGGCGCCGTCGACGGGAGCCGTGCCGTCGGGCAGCTCGAAACGCACCCCGATCCGCGGCCACACCGTCTTCCAGCCGTGCGCGGGCTGGATCTCCACCCGCAGTTCGACCTCGCCGTCGCTCTCCCGCGACCAGACCGACTCCACCAGCACCGACAGCGCCGAGTCGGCGGCCGAGACCTTGTCGACCGTGCGCAGCGCGTCCGCGGTCTGCTCCACGGACACCCGTCGCGAGGTCAGCCGGTCCAGCCCGTCGCGGAGCCACAGCTCGGCGTTGGACACCCCTGAGACGCTCGCGTCGCTCTCCTCGACCTCGCCCCACGCACCCTTGTCGTTGTCGGTCGGCGCGCGGAACAGCTCCAACCGGGGCCCCGATACGGCACGTTCACCGAGCCGCACGAGCGACCCGCCGACGAACTCGGCGATCCCGAGCGTGAGCGTTCCGTCGCCGGGCCGCCAGCCCTTCCGGGGCCGTACATCCGGGACCGGACGGCGAATGGAACGGTCCAACTGTGCAGTTGCCACCACATGCCCCTCGGACGCCCACGCCGTGTCCCGCGCCAGCTCCGCGTCGATCGTCAGCCAGGTCTCGGCGTCCGGCGACACCGCGACCGGCGGCAGCGACACCCACTCCGAGTCGCCCGCCCCGACGGACGGGACCTCCAACTCCCCTGCATCCACCGGCACTCCGTCGTGCTCGACGCGCCAGCGGAACCGCAGGTCGGACGTGTCGCCCGTGTGCCGCAGATTCGTGATCGCGACCCTGTCGCCGTCGAACGCGAAGTCCACGGGCGCCACGACGGACTTGAACTCGTACAGGCTCGGCGTCGGGCTGCCGTCGCTCAACACCATGCCGTCCATCACGAAGTTGCCGTCGTGGATGACCTCGCCGAAGTCACCGCCGTACGCGTAGTACGGAGTTCCGTCCGGGGCCGTGGTCAGGATGCCGTGGTCGCGCCACTCCCAGACGAAACCACCGTGCAGACGCGGGTGTTCGCGCACCAGCGCCTCGTACTGGTCGAACGCGCCAGGCCCGTTGCCCATCGCATGCGCGTACTCGCACAGCAGGAACGGCTTGGTGCGCTGCCTGGCGCCCTGCGAGGGCGTGCAGTTGAGCAGCGGGGCGCGCGAGCCGTCGGTGCCGATCTGCTCGGTCTCCAGCACGGACGCGTACATCCGGGAGTAGACGTCCGTGTACTCGCCGGTGTAGTCGCCCTCGTAGTGGACGGGGCGTTCGGCGTCGCGGGCGTGGACCCACGACGACATGGCGGCGAGGTTGCTGCCGGTGCCCGCCTCGTTGCCGAGCGACCAGATCACGATGCTGGGGTGGTTCTTGTCCCGTTCCACGGTGCGCTCGATGCGGTCGAGGTACGCCTCGCGCCAGGCCGGGTCGTCACTGGGGTTGCCGGTCCAGCCGACCTTGTCGAAGCCGTGTGTCTCCAGGTCGCACTCCAGGATCACCCAGAACCCGAGCTCGTCGGCGAGGTCCAGCAGCCGGGGGTGCGGCGGGTAGTGGCTGGTGCGGATCGCGTTGACGTTGAACCGCTTCATGAGGGCGAGGTCCTCGCGGGCGTGCGCCTCGTCGAAGACCCGGCCGCGCTCCGGGTGGGTCTCGTGCCGGTTCACCCCGTGGAACACGACCCGGCGCCCGTTGACCAGGAACTGGTCCCCGCGGATCTCGACCGTACGGAAGCCCAGGCGCAGGGCGACGGTCTCCGCGGCCGTCGACACGGTGGCGTCGTAGAGGCGAGGCCGCTCGGCGGACCAGGGCTCCACGGCGGCGACGTCGACGGGCGATACGTCGGCCGGCGTTGCCCAGACCCGCTCCACGCCCAGTTCGGGGATGCGCAGGGTGACCGGGAACGCCGTCGCGTCGGCGGTGATCTCCGCCTCGACCCGGCCGCGCCCGTCGTCGAAGCCGGTCCGCAGCCAGACGTCCTCGATGCCCCCGGCCGGCTGGGCGACCAGGGTGACATCGCGGAAGATGCCCGGCAGCCACCACTGGTCCTGGTCCTCGACATAGCTCGCCGCCGACCACTGGTGCACCCGCACCGCGACCACGTTCTCGCCGGGCCGCACCGCGGACGTCACATCGAACTCGTGGGCCAGCCGGCTGCCGCTCGCACTACCGATCTCCACCCCGTTCACCCAGACCCTGAACAGCGACTCGACACCGTCGAAGCGCAGCACGACCCGCTCGGCGTCCGACCAGTCGGCCGGCACGTCGAAGGTACGGCGGTAGTCACCGGTCGGGTTCTCGTCCGGGACGTACGGCGGATCGATCGGGAACGGGAACTGGATGTTGGTGTAGATCGGGCGGCCGTACGCGCCGTCGCCCTCCAGCACCCAGTGCGCGGGCACGGGGATGCTGTCCCAGCCGTCGGCGTCGAAGCCCTCGGCCGCGAAGTCCTCCGCCGCCGACGCGGTGGGGGACAGGCGGAAACGCCAGGACCCGTTCAGGGAGAGGGACTTCGCGTCGGAGTGCAGCCACGAGCGCGCCGGGCGCAGGGCACCACGGCCGGGTGCGAGGTCGGAAACATGGGGGGAGAACTCGGGGAGCAAGAGGTCACAACGCTTTCATGAGAGCAGAACGGGGCGTATTGCATTCGATCACGGCGGTCTACCGGAGCACGACGGTGTGGATCTCCCAGGGACCGAGGTCGAGTTCGAGCGCGTCGGCGACCGGGGTGCGGGAGAGCGGCCGGCCCAGCAGATCGACGGTCGTGGCCTCGGTGAAGGTCCCCGTCACGCGGACCGTGGACGCGGTGTCGCGCATCGCGGTCAACCGCACCTCCGTGCCGGGCCCTTGTGCGTCGTCGCCGCCGACACGATGGACGGCCGACACGAGGACGTCCTTCCCGTCGACCCGCAACCCGGCGGTGTCCGGCGGCAGTTGATGCCCGGCGGACCCGGTGCCACGAGTCACCAGGACGTCGTTGCGGAACTCCTCGGCGAGCGCCACCGCGTGCGCACCGCGCCAGCCGGACGCCGAGGGAACGACGGCGAACCGGTTCTCGATCCGCATCCCGAGGTCCTGCGCACCGGGTACCGGAATCTCGCTCGCCGCCGGTTCGTCACGCAGGGGGTGGATGTTGACGCTGATCGAGCCGATCGCGCGCAGCAGGGTGATGGCGAGTTCGGTGCCGTCGCCGACGAGTTCGTACTCGCTGGAGTGGTCGAGCAGGACGGTGGCCGCGCCCGCCGCCACGAACGAACCGGCCGGGAAGGTCGGCAGCGGATACTCGCCCCAGCCGCCCTCGGCGGTCAACCCGCGTTCGGTGACGGCGAATTGCCCGGCGGACGCGGACGTGGTCACCGGTTCGGGCAGTGGCACATGGAAGCGCAGCCGGTGATCGGCGCACTGGTTCAGGAAGGACGTGGAGACCCGCACGAACGGCTCGCCCACACGTACTTCCACCAGCGTCTCCACCGGCGTCGGCACGACCTGGTCACCGCGTACATCGCGGTCGTCGGAGAGCGCGGCGGGCCACTCGTAGACCCGTGTGACGCTCAACCGCGAGCGCAACGGGCCGGTTTCGAGCACCTCGACGGTGATTTCGGTGGGCTCCGAGACGAGGACGTCCTGCGCCGGGGGAGCGTAGTTGTAGCTGTCGCCCCGGTCGCCGCCGTCGACCAGGCGCCCCACGCCGTACAGCACGGTGCCGTCCTGCCCGGTGATGTCCAGGGTGCCGTCGGCGGCGACGGTGACCTCGACCAGGCCGTTGGCGAGGGTGCGGTCCGTCGCCGTGGCGGGGGCGGACGTCGTCGCAGCGGTGGTGTCGCTCGGCTCGACCCGGAAGCTCGCAAGCCCGGAGGCGGGCACGTCCACGGGGGCGAGCGCGGTGGCCCGGGCCTCCTCCAGTGTCAGCACCCGCCACTCACCGGGATGCGCCGCGGCTGCCTCCGCGACCTCGCGGCGCAGGATCAGCAGGTCGAAGGGTCCGCTCGTCGGCACCTCCGCGAGGTGGAACACCAGCTCACCGGCGGTGAGTTCGTAGTGGTCGATCAACCGGCCGAAGAGTTCGCGGCGGTGGATACGGCGCAGCACGCGCTCCAACTGCGAGGCGTCCATGCGCTCGTCGGTGAGGACGGTCGGCGCCTGGGAGATCAGCTGTACGAGGGCCGTCGAACCGTCGGCGGCGGTCGCGAGGAGAGCGGTGCCCTCGGGCGGGGCCACGACATCCACCTCGACCAGCGTCGTACGGTCGAACGGCAGCGGGTTGGCGACCAGATGGCCGTCACTGGGCACCCGTGCGGCGGCCTCGGCGAGCGCCGCGTCCCGTAGGGCACGGGCCGTCTGCGCGGCTTCGGCGAGGCGGGCCGCGACCTGGTCGCACGTCTCGTCGGTGCCGGAGCCGACGACCGAGTCGTGCGCGGTCGACTCGATGATCTTGTGCCAGGCGAGGCGGAGGAACGGCGCGTCGTCGCGCCGGGACCACAGTGCGTTCATGCGCTCGGCGTGGTCGATCGTGCGCTCCGCGACGGCCATGCGCTGCTTGAGCCCGAGACGTACCGACAGCACGCCCGGGAGGATGTTGCCGCGCACATGGCTGCGCAGCTCACCAGTGACGACGGCGGACACCTCGTCACGGACGTGCTTGCGGACGTACTCGTCGAGCGTGGCGATGGTGATGGGGCGCCCCTCGCCGGAGGCCCGCCGCAGCCAGGACGCCAGTTGGGGGTCGGGCGCGTTGTGGTCGGTGCCGGCCATCGCCAACACCGGGTCGCCTCCCCACCGTTCGGCCGTCATCTCCGCGTAGTCGCCCAGGGCGCGGCCGATCTGCTCCGGGATCAGCAGCACGTCGAGGCCGTTGTCGTAGCCGTCGAAGAGGAACTCGGTACGGACCTGGGAGCCGTCCGGGGCACGCCAGTTGAAGGCGTGGCCGTCGACGGAGCCGGGCACCCCGCGCCACAGCGCCGCGTGCTCGATGCCGGCCCGGGCCAGGATCTGCGGCATCTGCGCGATGTGGCCGAACATGTCCGGGAGATAGCCGACCGGCATCGCGCCGCCCAGCCCTTCGGCCGCCGTCCAGCCCATCTGGAGGTTGCGCACGATGGTCTCGCCGGAGCAGAGGAACTCGTCGAGCAGGATCAGCCAGGGCCCGATGGCGAGTCGGCCCTCGCGGACCAGGGCCACGACACGGTCGCGGTTCTCCGGCCGCATCTCCAAGTAGTCCTCGATCGCCGCCAGTTGACCGTCGACGGTGAACCGGAAGTCAGGGTCCGCCTCCGCCGTCTCCAGCACGGTGTCGAGGGCGGCGACGAGCCGGTGCCGGAACACCTGGAAGGGCTCGTACCACTCCCGGTCCCAGTGGAAATGGGGCACGAAGACAGCGGAGTCGCTCATGACGGGTGGCACCTTCTGTGCGGGGGCGGTCACTTGAGGGAACCGGCGGCGAGTCCGGTGCGCCAGAACCGCTGGAGCAGGATGAACAGGATGATCACGGGCACGATCGACACCAACGAGCCCGTGATCACGGACTCCTGGAGGAGCGGGGCCCGCGCGGTCTGGCCGTTCCACTCGTAGAGGCCGAGCGTGATTGGGAACAGGGACTCCTTCTGCAGCATCACCATCGGCAGGAAGAAGTTGTTCCAGATGGCGACGAACTGGAACAGGAAGATCGTCACCAGCGACGGCGACATGAGCTTGAACGCCACGGAGAAGAACGTGCGGAACTCACCGGCGCCGTCGAGGCGCGCGGACTCCAACAGCTCCTGCGGGACGGCCGCGTTGGCGAAGATCCGGGCGAGGTAGACGCCGAACGGGCTCACGATGCTCGGCAGGAACACCGCGAAGTAGGTGTTGACGATCCCGGTCGCCGAGAACAGCAGGAACAGTGGGAGCGCGAGCGCGGTGGTGGGGACCAGGACTCCGCCGAGGATGACGGAGAACAGGAACTCCCGGCCGCGGAACTGGAACTTGGCGAGCGCGTAGCCGCACAGCGCGGAGATCAGCGTGCCCACGACCGCGCCGAACACCGCGTAGATCACGGTGTTGAGGATCCACTTGCCGAAGATGCCGTCGCTTCGGGTGAACAGGACGCGCAGGTTCTCGAACAGGTTGAAGTGCGAGAATGTCAGGCCGTTGGTGGCGGCCAGATCTCCCTGCGGCTTGGTGGCCGCGACGATCAGGAAGTAGATCGGCAGCAGGAAGTAGATCGCCAGGAGGAGCATCAGGGCCATGGCGGCCGTACGGCTGACCTGGCTCTCACGGTTCACGGTGTGCTTGCTCACAGGCCGGCCCTCTTCGAGGTCAGTCGCATGAACCCGAAGCTCAGGACGAAGGTGATGACGGCGATGACCACCGAAATGGCCGCGGCCTGCTGGTAGTTGTTCCCGGAGGCCACCGCGTACGCCAGCATGTTCGGCGTGAACGTGCTGGAGATGTTCGAGGAGATCTGCCGCAGCACGGCCGGCTCGGCGTAGAGCTGGAGCGTGCCGATGATCGAGAACACCGTGGTGAGGATGATCGACGGGGCGATGATCGGGACCTTGATCTGCCAGGCGATGGTCCAGTTGCTCGCGCCGTCCAACTTCGCTGCCTCGTACAGCTCCTGCGGGATCGACTGGAGCGCGGAGAACATGATCAGCATGTTGTAGCCGGTCCACAGCCACGTCGAGATGTTCGCCGCCGACCACAGCACCGCGCCCGGCCCGAGGAAGTCGGGATGGAGCCCGATGCCGTTCAACAGGTCGACGACGGGGCTCAGTTGGGGCGAGTAGAGGTACGACCACATGATCGCGGCGATCACGCCGGGCACCGCGTACGGCATGAACGCGGTGATGCGGAACACCGACTTGAGCCGCAGCAGTGGAGTGTCGAGCAACAGCGCGATGACGAGGGCGACGAACAGCATCACCGGCACCTGCACGATGCCGAAGAGTCCGATGCGGCCGACGCTGGACCAGAACTCGTCGTTCTGGAAGACCTTCGTGTACTGCTCGAAACCCCCGAACGTCGTGTACGAGGTGCCGTACTGCCCGCCGGTGCGGCGGACGACGCGGACGCTCTGCCAGAGCGCGTAGCCGACCGGCACCAGGTAGAAGAGCACGAACGGGAGGAAGAAGGGGATCACGAACGCGAAGACGGTGCCCGCCCGGGGGCCGCCGCCGTTGAGACGGCGACGGCCCCCGGGCGATGCCACCCGGCGCGTCGCGCGGGTTGCCATGTCGGTCATCGTGCGGTCACTTGCCCGCCGCTGCCGGGATCGCCTGATCCTTCATCGACTTGAGCGCTGCCGCCTGTGCCGTCGCCAGGGCGTCGGAGAGCGTGCCGCTGCCGGCCGCCGCCTTGGCCATCGCGTCCTGGAGCGCCAGGTTCACCGTCTTCTGGGTCGGGCCCCAGGCGAAACTGGTGTTGATCTTCTTGGACGAGTCGGCGAAGACGTCGAAGATCTTCTCATTGTTGTAGTACGGAACTCCCTTGGAGAGCGCGGGGAGTTGGAGCCCGGCGTCGGCCGCCGGGTACAGGCCGCCGAGCTGGTTCTCCAGCGCGAGGGCCTCCGGGTCGGTGTTGAGCCAGGTGTTGAACTTGACCGACTCGTAGAGGTGCTTGCTGCCCTTCATGAACGCGACGGTCGAACCGCCCCAGTCACCGGAGGCACCGTCCGAACCCCATGTCGGCATCGGGACGATCGTCCACTTCCCGGCCTGCTTGGGGAGGTTGTCGCGGAACATGCTGTAGCCCCAGGCGGCGCCGACGTAGCTGGCGATCTGGTCCTTCTGGTAGGCCGCGTACATCTGCGTCGAACCGTTGGCGAGGTCGGTGCGCACGAGCTTGCCGGCGATCAGCTTCTGCCAGTAGTCGGCGACCTGCCTGCTCTGGTCCGAGGCGACCGTGACCTGCCACTTGTCGCCGGAGTAGCTGTACATCTGGGCGTTGTTCTGCCAGAGCAGCCCGTTGAACCACTCGGCGTTGTTCGGGTCGAAGAACGTGATGTCGAGCTTCGGGTCCGCCTTGTGCAGCTTCGCCGCGGCGGCCGCGTACTCGTCCCAGGTGGTGGGGATCGCGATGTCGTACTTCTTGAAGATGTCGCTGCGCACATAGAGGGCCATCGGGCCGGTGTCCTGCGGCATGGCGAACACGCCCGTGTTGCCGAAGCTGGCCTGCGACCAGGTCCACGGCACGAACTTCGACTTGGCCGCCGTGGCCGCGGAGCAGGCCGACGCGTCCACGAAGGCGCTCTGCGTGCGGAGGTTGGGGAGTTCGTCGTAGCCGACCTGGGAGAGGTCGGGGGCCTTGCCCGCCTTGAGGGCGTTGCTGAGGATGCCGTACTGGTCGTTGGAGATGTTCTTCGTCTCGACCTGGATGTTCGGGTTCTTCTTGTTCCACAGGGCGACGACCTTGTCCATGCCCGGAACGGTGTTCCAGTACTGGAGGGTCACCTTGCCCTTGGCGGGTTCGCAGGAGGTCGCGGATGTCTTGGCCGAGGTCGTGGATGACGAGCATCCGGCGACTACGGAGACACTGGCGGCCACGGCGACGACGGCGAGGCGGAAGCGGGTGATTCTGCTGCTCATAGTTTCCGTTCCAGACAACGACTAGCGGCGGTGCTAGGCGGCTCGATGCTGATCCCTCGGGCGGGATGCCTGCTGGAGTGGGTGCACCATTTGTGGCGGTCCCCGGGCTTCCCGTGAGCGCTCCCGTGAGCGCTCACGGGACTGCCTGTGAGGTGGCCTGTTCAAGTGTGTTGCGAATGTTCGGAAGTTTGCGCTCCGGCGCGGGGGGTGTCAAGACATTCGGACCGGATGCGCACCCGTGCGGCTCAGGCGGAACCGCTGAGCCGCAGTTCGCCCCGTACGACCAGCTCGTCGGCGGCCAGCGCCTCGGTGCCCGAGAGCAGCCGCGCGATCTGTTCGATGGCGAGGGCGCCGAGCGCGCGCGTGTCGAGGGCGACGCTGGTGAGCGGGGGCTCGACCAGCGCGCCGAGCTGCAGACCGTCGAAGCCGATGACCGCCAGCTCGTGCGGGACGTTCCTGCCCAGCCGGCGGGCTTCGCGCAGGGCGCCGAGCGCGATGATGTCGTTGAACGTGAAGACCGCGGTGACATCGGGGTGCGCGACGAGCATCGCCCTGATCGCCGCCCCGCCGCCGTCGGCGGTCTGGTCCGCGCCGACCACCAGGCCGGGGTCGATGCCGTGCGCCGCCGCGGCCGTGGTGAACCACTCGTGCCGGACGCTCGGTTCGGCGCGGGTGTGGTGGTCGAGCATGCCGATCCGGGTGTGCCCCCGCGCGACCAGATGCGCGACCGCCGCGTGCACTCCCTCCGAGCCGTCGATCGTGATCGCGCTGAACCGCGTCGGCTGCTCCCGGCCGATCAGTACCACGGGCATGCCCCGTGTGAACTTCTCCAACTCGCCCTCGGGACAGCTGAAGTAGCCGATGACCGCGTCCACTTGGGAGCTGATCACTTGGAGCGTTCCAAGTTCCTCCTCCGCCCGGTCGCCGGTGTCGTACACGACGACCTGCCAGCCACGGGACCGGGCCGCCTCCAGCGCGGCGGCGGCGACCTCGGTGAAGAACGGGTTGAGCAGATCGGGGATGACCAGCCCGATCGTCATCGTGTCCTGCCGGACCAGCCCCCGGGCGAACCTGCTCGGGCGGTACCCGAGCGCCCGAGCGGCATCCAGCACCCGCTGCTTGGTGTCGACGTCGATCTCGTCCTTGTCGTTGAGCGCCCGTGACACCGTCTGCCGGGACACCCCGGCCGATTTGGCGACGTCATTGATCGTGATTTTCCGGGGCTCGGCCCCCGCTGTCGATGGCAGCACCATCGCCCACCTCCCGCTTCTCGCGAACGCCGGTGCGCGCGCAAGGCCCGAGTATGCACGTAGCGGGGCGACCGGACGAAGCGACGGGCGACGGTTGGAGGCGTCGGGAGGGGGCGGGTAGTGGAGATGGCCTTACAGCTGTATGGCGGTGCCGCTATGGAGACGTCACGGTGACCGGGGGTGCGGGGACGGTTGGAACGCTGGTGGGGGCGTCGCGGCTGGGCGAAGCGACGGGTACCGGTGGGAGGTGCCCGGCGTGGGTGTCGGGGTGCTTCGCGGCCTTGGCGATGGGGGGCGGGGGAGGGCCCGCCGTCGTGTGGTCGCGGAGCTACACCGACGAGCGCCGCACCACGATGACGTGGGACAACCCCGCACGCGCTGGACGACCCGCTGAGCGCGGAACGCCGCATCTGGACCGGATCGCCGACCACTCCTTGAACCGGCGAACCTCCGCTGCTGTCAGACCAGTGGCGGAGGTCCGTTGCAGGTCGCCCTTATGCTGCGGCGGAGCGACGGGAGGCACGTATGCACAGGCCCGCCAATAGGGCGCCGATCAGCGGGATGCTCGGCGTGCTCGTGACGCTGACTCTGGCGGTGGCGTGCGCGCAGCAGAACTCGGCGCCGGTGAAGGAATCTTCTGGGAGTGCCCCAGCCTCGCCGGAATCCACGGTCTACGCCTCCGAGTTGGAGAAGAGCGACCTGCCTTGGAGCGGCGGCAGTCCAAGCCCGTACGACGCCGTGGTGAAACTCGGTGACGGCCGCCGCGTGGCCCTGCACTACCGCCGGGGCAAGGGGCTCGTCGAGCAGCACTACAGCCCCCGGGCGAAGGCTTGGACCGTGCCAAAGGTCATCTACCGCACCACGACCGACGCCTGCCAGGGCATCCACCTGCGCACCAACAACGGAACCGTCGCGGCCATCGCGGACTTCGGCCCCTACTGCTACGACGGTGAGCCACCGACCGAGTCCCTCGCGGCCGTCGGTGTCGGCGACCTGACCGACTGGAGCGTCGACGTCACAAGGAACTTCGACGGCTGGGAACGGTCCACGGTCTCCGAGGACGGACAACGGGTGGTCTTCGGGAGGAACACCACGCTCAACTGGAGCCGGGCCGAGGGGTTCGGGGGTCGATGAGCTCCGGCTTAGTAGTGATCGGTGCTGTTCTCATGCCGGATTCCTTCGGCTGCGACGCTCCGCGCCCAGCCGGACGAAGTAGTCCAGCTGCGCAGGGGCATCGACAGTGTCGGGGTTGACGACCTGCTCCACGGCGTGGCCCTGGAGCAGTCGTTTGATGGGGATTTCGAGTTTCTTGCCGGTACGGGTGTGGGGGATCGCCGGGACTTCGAGGATCTCGTCGGGGACATGCCGGGGCGAGGCGTCGGTGCGGATCGCGTCGCGGATGCGGTCGCGGAGGGCGTCGTCGAGTCGGGCGCCGGCCGAGAGGACGACGAACAGCGGCATCCAGTAGCCGCCGTCGGGCTCCTCCGCTCCGATGACCAACGCCTCGGTGATCGCGGGGAGTTGCTCGACGACGTCGTGGATGTCGGCACTGCCCAGCCGTACCCCGTGGCGGTTGAGGGTGGAGTCGGAGCGGCCGTGGACGACGACCGAGCCGTGGGAGGTGAGGGTGATCCAGTCGCCGTGCCGCCAGACGCCTGGGTAGGCGGAGAAGTAGGCCTCGCGGTAGCGGGTGCCGTCGGGGTCGTTCCAGAAGTACAGCGGCATCGACGGCATGGGCCGGGTGACGACGAGCTCGCCGACCTCGTCCCGCACAGGGAAACCCTCGGGGTCGTGGGCGGCGAGCGCCACACCCAGGTGGGGTGCGGACAACTCACCCGCCCAGACAGGGGTGTTGGGCGCGCTGCCGGCGAACCCGGAGACGATGTCGGTGCCGCCGCTGATGGAGGCGAGCAGGGCGTGCCCGGCGACGTGGTCGCGGACCCACGGGTAGGCGGAGGCGGGCAGGGCGGAGCCGGTGCAGCCGACGACGCGGATCGAGGAGAGGTCGTGCGCGGCGGCGGGATCGATGCCGAACTTGGCCATGCCCAGGAGGAATTGGGGGCTGGTGCCGAAGACGGTCACGCGGTGCCGGGCGGCGAGTTCCCACAGGACGTCCGGTCGGGCGAGCGGTGCGGGGCTGCCGTCGTAGGTGCAGGTGGTCGCGCCGGTGAGGAGGGTGGAGGCGACCAGGTTCCACATCATCCAGTGGGTGGTGGTGTACCAGAGCAGCCGGTCGCCGGGGCCGAGGTCGGAGTGGAGTTCCAGGGTCTTGAGGTGTTCCAGCAGGACACCGCCGTGCCCGTGGACGATGCCCTTGGGGAGGCCGGTGGTGCCGGAGGAGAACACGACCCACAGCGGGTGGTCGAACGGCACGGCCGTACAGGTGAGTTGCTCGGTACGTGTGGAGGCGTCCTCCCAGGAAAAGACCGGCGACGGGTAGTTCCGCGCGGGCCACGACAGGCCCACGTGGTCCACGAGCAGAGTGGCCTTCAACGTCGGTAGCCTGCCGGCGAGTTCGAGGGCGGCGTCGCGGCGGTCGTGCGTGGTGCCGTTGAAGAGGTAGCCGTCGGCGGCGATCAGGACGGTGGGTTCGAGCTGGGCGAAACGGTTGGCGGCGGCCGTCGGCGCGTAGTCCTGCCCGCACACCGACCACACGGCACCCAGGCTCGCGGTGGCGAGGAACGCGACGATCGCGTGGGGGGTGTTGGGGAGGTAGCCGACGACTCGGTCGCCCGTGCCGACGCCCAGGTCGCGCAGGGTGGCGGCCACCGAGGCGACCTGATAGCGCAGCTGCTTCCCGGTCACCTGGTAGCCGGAGCCGGTCTCGTCGAGGGCGATGATCGCCACGTCGTCGTCCGCGAGGTTGCGCAGGGCGTGGTGGGCGTAGTTGAGGGTGGCGCCGGTGAACCAGCGGGCGCCCGGCATGATCTCCTCGGCCAGTACCTCCTCGTACGGCGTGTCCGCGTCGATGCCGAAGTACTCCCACACGGCACCCCAGAAGCCGGCCAGGTCGGTCACCGACCAGCGGTGCAGGGCGGCGTAGTCCGAACCATCCATTCCGACGCCGCGCGCGAAGTCCGCGATGCGACTGCCGGCGGCGACCTCGGTGTCGGGAGTGAAGAAGGGTTCCGGGTGGGACGTGGTCATCGTGTCGTGCTCCTCAACAGGATTGTCCGGGTGGTCCGTTGGGCGGGGAGCGGCCTTCGGGAGGTGTGCAGCAGGGACGCCCAGCCGGCCGTCCCCGTGAAGTCGTGGCCGCCGGTCGGGACGACGTCCATCACGACGCGGTCCGGGCGCAGCAGCACGGCGTCAGCCCGTCCCTCGCGTAGCCACGTGGCGAGGCCTCCGTCGTCGTCGAGGTCGGTCAAGGACAGGATGCGGGCGCCGAGGCCGTCGGCGACCGCCGTCACAGTGGGCGGCGGAGGCGCGAGGGCCAGTACGGCGAAGGAGTCGCCGAGCAGTTCGTCGAGGCGGGTCGGCCGACCGCCGACGTTCACCCAGGGCTGTGGGCAGAAGCCGCCGACCGGACCGCGTGGGCCGAGGCGTGACGGGCGTCGGACGAGCGGTCCCGCGGTCAGGGGCGGGGTGAGGTCGCGTGCCGCCGCCGTGCTGAGCCCGGGTATGCGGACGGCCGCGTTGAGTGCGCCGCGGCGGAGGGCGGCGGCGCCGTCCTGGCCGCCGGTCATGGCCCAGCCCATCGCGACCGCGAGGCGGATCATGCGGCGGGCGTGGGGCCTGCGTTCGCTTTCGTAGGTCTCCAACAGCCTTTTCTCTGCGCCCTGTTGAAGGACCCGGGCCAGTTTCCAGCTCAGGTTGTGGGCGTCGCGCAGGCCGGCGCACAGTCCCTGGCCGATGAACGGCGGCGTGAGGTGGGCGGCGTCACCGAGGAGGAAGACACGGCCACTGCGCCAGCGGTCGGCCGTGCGGGCCCGGAAGGTGTACTGCGCCTGCCGCACCACTTCGAAGTCGGCGCCGGTGGAGAGGTCCACCCAGGGCGCGACCAGCTCCCGCAGCCGTTCGTGATCCAGTTGTGCGTCGTCCGGCAGCCGGAACTCCCAGCGGTAGCGGTCCTCGCCGATCCGCATGAACGTCGCCGGGCGCGCCGGGTCGCAGACCTGGTCCACGCCCTCCCAGCAGCGGACCGGGAGGCTGGTGCGCACGTCGACGACCGTCCAGCGCTCTTCGAAGCGCAGGTCCTCCCATCGCGAGCCGACGGCGGCGCGGGTGACGCTGCCCGCCCCGTCGCAGCCGAGTACGGCGTCCGCGAGCAGCACGTGGTCGCCCTCGGCCCCGCGGTACGTCACTTGGACCGGTCCCGTGCCGTCCTGCTCGACGCCGGTGACCTCCGCCCCCGCCCGCAGCTCGCATTCCGGGGCGCGTGCCAGCGCGGCGCGCAACACGCGTTCCAGCGCGGGCTGGTCGAACATGCTGGTCTGCGGGAAGCCGTGCGCGCCCTGTGCGGCGCGGGGGAACTCGGCCATCACGCGGTGCCGGGCGTCCAGCAGCCGCAGCCCGCGCGCGGGCCGGGCGATGGCGTCGAACTCCTCGTCCACGCCCGCGGCTTGGAGGATCCGGCGTACCTCGTCGTCCGCGGCGACGGCGCGCGGCAGCGGGTAGACGTCCTGATGGCGTTCCAGGACGACGCTCCGGACGCCGTGCCGGGCGAGCAGGAGGGCGGCGGTCACGCCCACGGGCCCGGCTCCGACGATCACCACGGGTATCTCCGCCGAGTCGGTCTCGACAGTCATGTGCGGCTCACTTCAAGGGTTTCAGGTCGCGTCGGTCACGGGGGTGTGCTGCTCGCCCAGGTCGATGCGTCCGTCCGGGGTGGCGATGGTGGCGGTGATCCGGTCGCCGTGCCGCAGGTAGTGCGGGTTCTTCGCCTGGCTCTTGAAGAACGCCTTCCACTTCACCGCCGGCGGCAACAGCGCGCCGAGCTTCTCCACGGCCTTCGGCGGGGCCTTCAGCGCGGTGCCTCCCGGGGTGCCGGTCAGCAGCAGATCGCCGGGCTCCAGTGTCTGGAACCGGGCCAGCAGCGTCAGCGCACGTGCCGGACGCACGATCATGTCGGCGAGCGTGCGGTCCTGCCGCAGCTCCCCGTTGACGCTCAACTTCAGCCGCAGGTCGTGGAGATGGCCGAAGTCCTCGGGTTCCAGCAGGCTGAGGTAGGGCCCGGTCGGCGTGAACGTGGGATACGACTTGCTCTCGTAGAACTGCGTCTTCGTCAGCTGTACGTCCCGCGCGCTGACGTCGTTGGTGGCGACGAGCCCGGCGACGTACGACGGCAGGTCCCGCTCCTCCACCACGGTGCCCACGGGCAGCGATGCCCCCATGACGAGGCCGAGTTCGATCTCGTAGTCGAGGAAGTTCACGTGGGAGGGGCGGACGATCGCGTCGTCGGGGCCGCTGACCGAGCCGGACGCCTTGCGGAAGAAGGTGGCTGGGATGTCGCCGGTGAAGCCCGAATCGCGGGCGTGGCTGCGGTAGTTGACCATCTGGGCGACGACCCGGCAGGGCGTGGTGACGGGGGAGAGGGCCACGAGGTCGGCCACCGGGGTGCCCGTCTCCGTGCTCGCGGCGGTCTCTCGTACGGCGTCGCGGTCGGCGAGCAGTTCGGCGGTGGTGACGGCCTTGGTGTCGATGCGGACGGCGCGTGAGTCGCGCACCACCCACCAGCCGTCGGCGGTGCGCAGGACGTTGGTGCTCATGTCGGTGCCTCTGTCAGGGGGTCGGGGGTCAGGAGTTGGCGGCCCTGAGCAGGCCCAGCAGGCGGGCCGGGTCCATCTCGTTGTCGCCGCGCAGGGCCTGGACCACCTCGCGGACCCGTCGCGGGGAAGGGTTCGCGCCGAGGAAGTCGCGGGTGGCCGGCGGTCCCCACTGGGCGAGGCCGCTGGTGGACATGGGGGCCCAGCCGGGTTCCAGGTCGTGGGAGAAGAGGTCGCCGTCGGCGAAGTGCTCCAGCATGAAGTGGTCCGGGTCGCGCCAGTAGTCGAAGAGCTGGCTGCCCTGGATGTGCCGTCCGATGCCCCAACTCCGTTTGTAGCCGCGTTCGTTGAGGTATTCGCCGCCGGTCGCGATGGAGTCCAGGTCGGTGACCTGGTAGGCGGAGTGGACATAGCCGTTGCCCGGGCCGAGGTGCATGGCCAGGGTGTGGTGGTCGGCGGGCACGCTGCCCAGGTCGCAGCGGATGAACGCCATGGTGGGGCCACGGTCGCGCTGCCCGTCCAGGAACAGGAAGTCGGACACGATCATGCCGAGTGTGTCCAGGTACCAGTCCAGCGCGCGGCCGAACACCCTTGTCTCCAGGACCACATGACCCAGGCGCTGGATGCGGGACGGTTCTCGGGGCGGGCGCTGTGTGACGTTCGTGCGACGGTGGTCGGTGCCGAAGTTGAGGAGCAGCGGCCGCTGTTCGGGGAGTGCGGGCAGCGATTCGGCGCAGTGCACGACACGGACCGGGAAGCCCGAGGGGTCGAGGAGACTCACGGACCCGCCTCCGCCGGGGACGTCGGTGTCCCGTACGTCCGTGCCCGTCGCCCGGGCCAGCCGGTCCAGGTCGGCACGCTCGGCGGCGCGGAACGCCGGGCCGACGAAACGGGACGTACGGCCGCGCCGGATCACCATGCAGGGGGAGCCCGCGAAGGTGCCGCGCAGCCACAGCTCGTCCGGGGTGCGGGCGGCGACGCCGAAGCCGAAGTCGCGGGCGAAGACCTCGGCGCGGTCCAGGTCGGGTTTCTCGAACTCCAGCCAGGCGAGGTCCGCCACCCTGATCACGGGGTCCCGGGAGCGCCCGGGGTGCTCGCCGCGCAGGGCGCCCCGCGCGCTGTGGAGGTCCTGGTGGGCCGTCCTGACGTCCATGGTTCTCCTCCGGGCCTCCGGCTCGCCTCACTGATTGATGAAATCATCAGCTTTGATCCATCGGTCGTCAATAGTTTGGCCCGAGTAAATTGATGGATTCATCAGAACTGTGGGATGCGGGCCCCCGTTGCTAAGCTCTCGCGTATGCCGACGTCAGCCCTGCCCCGCAACCGCTTCGAACGCCGTCGCGCCGAGACCCGCCAGGCCCTGATCAGGGCGGCCCGGCAGATCCTCGCCGAGACCGGGGACACCAGCGCGAGCATCCAGACCATCGCGGAACGCGCGGACGTCGGCTTCGGCTCCTTCTACAACCACTTCGAGTCGAAGATGGAACTGTTCGACGCGGCCGTCGTCGACGCCCTCGACGAGCTCGGCCAGGCCTTCGACGAACACCTCCAGGACATCGACGACCCCGCGGAACTCGTGGCCGCCGGCTTCCGCCTCAGCGCGCGCCTGGCCGACTCCCGCCCGGAACTGATGCAGGTCCTGCGCCACCGCGGCCTCGGCCACATCCACTCCGACTCCGGCCTCGCTCCGCGTGCCGTGCGTGACCTGGAGGTCGGCATCGCCTCGGGCCGGTTCACCATCACCGACCCGACCGTCGCCCTGACCGCGCTGGGCGGTTCACTGCTGGCCCTGGTGGAGCTGCGATTCGCCCGCCCCGATCTCGACGGGGACGAGGCCGCCTCCCAGCTGGCCGAGATGCTGCTGCGCATGCTCGGTGTCCCCCCGGAGGACGCCCGCGTCGTCGCCCGGCGCCCGTTGCCCGATCTCGGCTGAAACCCGGCACGGTCCTGGAGGAGAACACCTCCGGACCGACCGACTGCGTCCGGCCGCCCGACAGTACCGCTCGCTCACGAACTGGTTCTCCAGCGCGGGGCGTCGATCTCGGGCTCGTCGGGGCTGGCGAAGTGGAACGGCACGCCGAACCGTTCGGCCAGCGCACGGCCGACCGTCTCCGCCTCCCGCGCTTCCGGCCACGGCGGGACCGTGCCGTTGAACAGCCGCAGGTCACCGCCGTGCCGGATGAAGGCGAGTCGGTGCTCGGCGACCGGAGCGTCCGTGTGGGCCATCAGGTCCACGCACCAGCCGTCGCTGTCGCCGTCCCACAGCGCCTCGATGGCCACGGTCCGGCCGGGCAGCGCCTCGACCCGCTCCGTGAGCGCCGCCAGGTCCAGGGGCGGGGTCGGACGCCGCTCGAAGCTCATGCCCAACTCCCGGTAGCGCTCAGCCACCACGTCCAGCGTGTCGTACAGCCCCGGCCTGGATTCGGCCGGGAAGGCCTCACGCATGCGGACGACTGCCGGGAGGCGGTGGTCCCGCCGGATCAGCTCGTCCACGGCGGAACGTTCGGCAGCCGACAGCGCGGCCCAGATCGGGGAGTCCATGGCCGTATTCAATCCACATCCGCCACTCCACTCGACACCCGCCCCAACTGCGCATCCGCAGAAAGGGCTTGCCGCCCTCCCCCCGGGGCTGGCACGATCGCCTCCTCCATCTCTCCGGGCAACGGAGGATGGCCGTCGAGGAGGTCCGGTGTCCAAGCGGTGGCTGTTTCTGTCGGCGGCCGCGGTGCTCGTCGTCGTGTCGCTCGCCCTGGTGCTGCTGCCCGGCGACAAGAGCGGCGAGGACGTGAAGACCGAGGCGGGACACGCCTCCACCGCACCCGCCGCCACCGGATCCGCGACGAACTCACCGTCCGCGACCGGTACTTCGACCGCCTCCGCGTCGCCGTCCGCGCATGCGACCGACGCGTCCAGGAAACCGTCGGCGACACCGTCCGCCCACGCGGCCACCCCGTCGGCCACGAAGGTCCGCCAACAGGCCTCCGGTACCGCCTCGTTGGCGGGTCGCATCCGGCCCGGCGTCACCTACCGAGGCGTCGCCACCTTCTACGACGCGGACGGCGGCGGCGGTGCCTGTCTCTACGACCCGGGCGACGAAGTCCTGACCGGTGCGATGAACACCGCCGACTACGAGTCGTCCAAGGCCTGCGGGGCGTATGTGCTCGTCCACGCAGCCGGCGGCGCCACCGTCACCGTCCGGATCACCAATGAGTGCCCGGGGGCCTGCGCGCCGGGCCAGATCGACCTCAGCGCGCAGGCCTTCGCCAAGCTCGCCAGCCCTTCGGCCGGCCGGATCCCGATCACCTGGAACCTGGTGAGCCCCAGCATCTCGGACACGATCTCGATCCGCTACAAGACCGGGTCCAGCCGCTACTGGTGCGGTATCCAGGCGATCGGCCACCGCAATCCGCTGGCCCGCCTGGAGGTCCTCGCGGGCGGCACCTGGCGTCAACTGCCGCGCGCCGGCTACAACTACTTCCTCTCCGAGAGCGGCAGCGGCTGCGGCGGCTCGATCAGGCTCACTGACATCTACGGCGAGCAACTCACCGTCCCCGCGCTGGCGGTGCGCCCCGACGTCGTACAGTCCACCCGGCTCCAGTTCGCCCAGCACTGACGGGTCCACCGATCACCCGGCCCGCCGGGCGGAGCGCTCTCGCTCCCTGGCCGCGCCAAAACCGAGCGAGGCGGTGAACAGGGCCTGAACCGCGGCGATCGCGGCGGAGAGGTCCCACAGCCATCCGGGAGCGGCGGGCGGCGGACCGGCGCTGACGCCGTACCTGCCCCGTGGATCGACCGTGACGGTGAGACGGTCACCGACCGCGAGGTGCCCCGCGCCGATGACGCCGAGCCGTCGATGGTCAGCGGCGTCGGCCAGGACCGCATTCGTTCCGGCGTCGTACACGCCGGTGCTGGGCCGCAGGTCCGTCACGACCGCCCGGACGGCCCGGCCACGCTCGTGCAGCTCCTGATCCTTCAGCGCGAGCCAGCACACCAGCATGGTCGCGGCGACGCAGGCGACCACCGCGGTCTCCCGTACCGGGATCACCCAGCCGCGGGTGTCGCCCCGAATGTCGTACAGGACGAACGCCAGCCCGCCCAGAGCACCGGCCAGCACCAAGGCGCCGAAGCCCAGGACCATCGGGTTCCGCCATCCGACGGGCGTCAGCGACGCACCGTAGACGATGCCGAAGGCCATACCCGTCAGCACCGCGCTCACCGGCACCGCGAGTGCCGTCCACAGCAGGCGCACGGCCCATCTCCGCCCGGTGGCGCTCACCGGGCGTCGGTGTTCGGACGACCCGGCAGCAGGCGGAGCGCCTCCAGCAGTGCCAACTCCTCCGGCGTGTAGGCATCTTGATCCCCGACCGAGGCGGAGGCCCAGTCCTCGATGACGCGGCGGAACCGCCCGGCGCGGTCCTCGATGACAGGGGTCGGCGGATTCTCGGCGAGCAGACGGGCCACCCCGTCGCGGAGGACCTGAGGGTGTGCGAACCCGTTTCCCGGTTCGGCGACCCGGCGCGCGGGCAGCCCGGTGCGTTCCGCCAGGTGGTCCTCCGCTCCGGGCGGATGCGGGCCGGTGAGCAGCAGTCCGCCGGTGGTCTCCCGCGGTGCGTCACGCAGTACCTGCGCCACGAGGTCCGCTACAGGCTCATAGACAGGGGCTACGACGACACGCAGTTCGGTCGGCGACAACGTGACCTCGGCCTGCTGCCGGGGGCGGGGGCCGTCGTCGGTGAGCGGTGATCCGTGGACGGACAGAGGGCCGGGCACCGTCGGCGACGGCGTGAACGCGCCGCCGTGGACGACGGCGGACCACGCCACCTCCAGGCCGAGGCCGAGGCCGTGCCGCTCGCGCACATGCCCGATCACCGCGTCGGCCAGACCTCGCGCGCCACCGGTGGCCAGCCCGCTCGCGACCGCCTCACGCCCGGCGACGAGGGCGACCGAGGTGTGCACCGCGTCCAGGTGCACCACGACACACGCGGTCGGCTCCGGATCCAGGTTCGCGCCGGTCAGGGCGGCCACCGTCTCGTCCACCACCCTGACTTCCGCCGCCGGCCACTGCTCGCGGACCGTGTCCACGGCCGGTTGCACCCCCGGGTGCGCGTCGGCTCCGGGTGCGACGAGAACCACCGACCCGATCGGCGGCCACAGCTGCGACGCCTTCGGCACGCCGACCGCCAGAAGTTCCGCCGCGAGCGACGGGTCCGAGTCCGGGCCCGGATTCCAGGCCAGCTCCAACACCAGCTCCGTGTACGGGGCGTCGCGCCCCGTCCGCCGCAGTCGTATCTCTTCCAGAGCCCACCAGAGCACGCCGCCCACCCCGCACCGTTGTCCTGTGCGGCGATCTTAGGTGATTGACGACATACCGGCAGTCGTGCCCGTGCGGTCGGGCAGGGGTGCGGTGACGGCCCGCCGTAGCCTCGCCTCGTCCGAACTGCCGGACGCAGCCGTCAAGATGACGATCTTCAGGTCCGAGTCGCCGTCCGTCAGGACGTCGCAGTCCACGTCCACGGACCCGACCACGGGATGCCGTACGGTCTTGCGGTCCTCGCGGTGCGCGGCCACCGTGCCGCTCGCCCACAGCCGGGCGAACGTCGCGTTGCCCGCGGTGAGTTGACGGATCAGGTCGGCAAGGCGTGCGTCGTGCGGGTAGCGGCCGGTGGCGCGGCGCAGGTCGGACACGACGGCCAGGTCCGAGTTGTCGCCGTCGCGCACCAGCACCGGCCAGGAGGCGATGCGTACGTCGTCGCCGGAGCCGATCGGGAAGCGCTCACGGGCGAAGTTGCGGAGTTCGGGCGGCTTGGTCGACGGGTCGCCCAGCAACGCCGCCCACCCCGGGTTCCACCAGATCAGCTGCCAGTCGGCGGCGAACACGGCGATCGCGACCTCGCCGAGCCGGTTCAGCACACGGTGCACGCCCGGCGGGAGATGGTCCGGGATCGGCGCATGGTCCGGCGGGACCAACCCGGCCATCCGGTAGAGGTGTTCGCGCTCGGTGTCGCTCAACCGCAGGGCCAGAGCAAGGGAGTTGACGACCTGTGCCGAAGGCGCCGTCGACCGCCCCTGTTCCAGGCGCACCACATAGTCGACCGACACACCTGCGCGCTCGGCGAGTTCCTCGCGGCGCAGGCCGGCCGCCCGCCGGGACCGGCCGGACGGCAGCCCCACCGCCGACGGCGGCAACCGCTCCCGCCAGGCTCGGATCGTCGCGCCCAGCCCGAGTCCCTCGTTCACTGCCATGCCCTCCATCCTGCCTCCAACTCGCCATCCTGGTAATGCCGTTCCTACGGTCGTGCCGTCCCTGGCACAGCACGGGCGCCGCGCGGACGATCGACGCATGACCACCACGTTCATCACCGGAGCCAACAAGGGCCTCGGCCACGAGACCGCCCGCCGCCTGCTCGCCCTCGGCCACACCGTGATCCTCGGGGCCCGCGACGAGGAGCGGGGTGCCGCTGCCGCCGCCGAGCTGGGCGCGCGGTTCGTCCGCATCGACGTCACCGACGACGCCTCCGTGGCCGCCGCGGCGGCCGATGTCGCCGTACACGAAGGCGTGTTGGACGTTCTGATCAACAACGCCGGAGTGCACGGCCCGCACGGGGATCCCGCCGAACTGACGGGAGCCGACGCGCTCGCCGTCTTCGACGTCAACGTCTTCGGCGCGGTCCGCACGACCACCGCCTTCCTGCCGCTGCTTCGCCGCTCGGCCGACCCGGTCGTCGTCAACGTCAGCAGCGGCATGGGGTCCCTCGCCATCACGCACGACCCGTCGCGGATCGAGTCCTCCGTCGTCGCGCCGCTCTACACCGCGTCCAAGGCGGCCCTCACCATGCTGACCACTCAATACGCCAAGGCCCTCAAGGACGTTCGGGTCAACGCCGCCGATCCCGGCTACACGGCGACCGACCTCAACGGCCACAGCGGCCCGCAGACCGTCACCGAGGGAACCGACGCGATCGTCCGGCTCGCCACCGAGGGACCGGGCGCGGGCTCCGGCCGCTTCGTCGACCGCGAAGGACCGCTCGACATGGCGTGACCCGGGCTCCCGCAACACGGCCGACACAGCTTGGTTTCCTTAGGTGCTACCGGCGGTAACAACAGAGGTGTCGCGGCACGCGCCACGTGTCGCGCACACCTCCCGCACCTCCCGTACTCGTTCGGAAGGCACCTCATGGAGAACCTGGCGTCCCCCACGGCGATCAGCAGACGAAGAGCCCTGACGGTGGTCGGCGGCGTCGCTGCCGGCGCTGCCCTCGCGGCGCACGCGGTACCGGCGTTCGCGGCCGGCACCTCGGACGCCGACGCCATCGTCGTCGGCCACGGCCTGGCCGGGCTGGTCGCGACGGCCGAACTGGTCGCTGCCGGAAAGAAAGTGCTGCTCCTGGACCAGGAGCCCGAGTCCAACCTCGGCGGCCAGGCGTTCTGGTCCTTCGGCGGACTGTTCCTGATCAACTCGGACGAACAGCGGCTCATGGGCATCAAGGACTCCCAGGAGCTGGCCTGGCAGGACTGGCTGGGCACGGCCGGCTTCGACCGCGGCATCGACGACCCGACCGGCCAGGACTACTGGGCCCACAAGTGGGCCGAGGCGTATGTGGACTTCGCCGCCAACGAGAAGCGGTCCTGGCTCTACGGCCTCGGCATCCGCTGGTTCCCGATCGTCGGCTGGGCCGAGCGCGGCGGCGGCCTCGCCGACGGACACGGCAACTCGGTGCCCCGCTTCCACGTCACCTGGGGCACAGGACCGGCCGTGGTTGAGCCCTTCGAGAAGCAGGTGCGAGTAGGGGTCGCCAGTGGCAAGGTGGTCTTCAAGTTCCGCCACCAGGTCAACGAGATCGTCCGCACTGGCGGCGCCGTGACCGGCGTCCGCGGCTCGGTCCTCGAACCCAGCACCGCCCAGCGCGGCAAGGCCACCTCCCGCACCGTGGTGGGCGACTTCGACCTCAAGGCCCCCGTCGTGATCGTCACTTCGGGCGGCATAGGCGCCAACCACGATCTCGTACGGCAGAACTGGCCGGCCCGGCTCGGCACCCCGCCCAAGAACATGATCACCGGTGTGCCCGCCTACGTGGACGGCCGGATGCTGGGCATCACCGCGGCGGCGGGCGGCCGGATCGTCAATCCGGACCGGATGTGGCACTACACCGAGGGCCTCAAGAACTACGACCCGATCTGGCCCAACCACGGCATCCGCATCCTCCCGGGCCCGTCCTCGATGTGGTTCGACGCCAAGGGCAAGCGCTTCTCCGCCCCCGACATGCCGGGCTACGACACCCTGCACACCCTGGGCTCGATCACCGCGAGCGGCTACGACTACTCGTGGTTCGTCACCACGAGCAAGATCATCGCGAAGGAGTTCGCGCTGTCGGGGTCCGAACAGAACCCGGACCTCACCAACAAGGACATCCTGATGCTGCTCTCGCGCATCTGGCAGACGCCGGAGCCGATCGAGAAGTTCAGGAAGAACGGCGTCGACTTCGTCACCGCCTCCAGCCTCTCCGAACTGGTCCTCGGCATGAACAGGCTGACCGGCGACGGTCTGATCCAACTGGCCGATCTCCAGCGGCAGATCGAGGCCCGCGACCGGGAGATCGACAACCCGTACTCGAAGGACGCCCAAGTGATGGGCATCCGCAACGCCCTTTCCTACACCGGCGATTCACTCAGCCGTACCGCCGCGATCCACAAGATCCTGGACCCGGCCGCCGGTCCGCTGATCGCCGTCCGCCTCAACATCCTCACCCGCAAGACCCTCGGCGGCCTCCAGACCGACCTCTCCGGACGTGTTCTGGACACCACCGGCGCGCCGATTCCCGGTCTGTACGCGGCCGGTGAGGTGTCCGGCTTCGGCGGCGGGGGAGTGCACGGCTACCGCTCGATGGAGGGCACCTTCCTCGGCGGCTGTCTGTTCTCCGGCCGCCAGGCGGGCCGCGCGGCGGCGGCAGCGATCTGAGCGCTACGGCCGCTCGCCTCAGGTCGGCAACTCGGGTGCGCCCGCCCCGAGTTGCCGACAGGTCAGCCGAGACGGAGCGGCAACTCCGCCGACAGTGTGCCGAGGTGCCGCGTCTCCACATCCGTCGGCGTACGGCGCCCGGTGCCGACGAGCAGCGCGTCCCGATCGGAGAAGGATGCGGGGAACGCGGCCCCGGCGATCCTCTCCAGCAACTCGCGTGCCCCGGCGAGTGATTCGGCGGGCGGCTCCGGCGCGTCCGGGAGATGGGCGACCAGGTCGAGGTGGTGCAGCGTCCACTCCAGGACGTACGCGGAGAGATAGTCGCCCGCGGTCAGCACCTGGTCCTGAGTGCACACCCGCAGACCTGGATCGGCGAGCCGGGCGGCACGGCCGGCGGCCGAACCGACGTCGTCCAGATGGAACTTTTGAGCAGCCGGGGCTCCTCTTACGCGGCGGCCAGCCGGACGATCAGCGCGTCGAGCGGGTCGTCACCGGTGGGCGGCGTCGGGCTGACGGCCCAATAGGTCACCGCGTCGCGGGTCGGTTCGGTCTCGGCGGGTGTCACGAGGGTGATCAGCACGTCCTGGGCATTGATGACCAGATGACAGACCAGGTCCCGCACCAGCCACCCGGCACACCCCGACGGCCGGGCGAAATCAGGGTCCTTGAGGTCGGCGACCGCCGCGAGCAGAGCTGTCCAGGAGCGTGAGAAGAGAACCACCTCGGCACGCTACGGCGCCCGGACGGACCGTGTCACGTGATCCGGCGGTGGATGTCCGCCAGCGACGTCATCCCCTGAACTGCGCCTGTACCGGCGTCACTTGCTGTCGCGGAGCGCCGAGGTGGTCTTCGCGGTGCGTTCGCGCAGCAGCACGCGCAGGGTGTTGGGGTGCTCGTAGCCGACCTTCCTGGAGATGGTCTCCAGGGAGAGGTCGGTGGTGCGCAGCAGATGGGAGGCGCGTTCGATCCGCAGGTGCTGGACGAACCGGATGGGAGACGTCCCGGCGGTGCGCCGCACGGCGCGCTGCAACGTCCGCTCGCTGACCTCGATGGCCCTGGCCGCTTCGGGGATGCCGATGGGCTCGGCCAGATGCTCGCGGGTCCAGAGTTCGAAGGCCGCGACGGTTGGATCGCTCTGGGCCAGGGCGCTGGGAATGGTGTACCCGGCCTGCGAGGGGCGTTCGTCGACCACGAGGTAGCGGGCGACCAGGTCGGCGAGCGCGGGGCCGGCCGCCCGGACGATCGCCGGCGCGAGATCGACATCACCGAACGCCGCGCCGGCGGTGATGACGCCCTCGCAGCTGATCACCATCCGGCTGTGATCCAGTTCGACCTCGGGATACCTGTCCCGGAACGCGGGCGACAGCCACCAGGAGGTCGTGGCCCGCAGCCCGTCCAGCACTCGGGCCTCCGCCAGCAGGAAGGTACCCGCGCACGCCGAGGCGATGGTCGTCCCCCGTGCCCGGGTCCGCGTGATCAAGTCCCGTACGGGCCCGGACACTTCGCCGCCGACATGGTCGAGCAGCGCGGAGGGATCGCTCTCCCCGAGTGCCGGTACGACCAGGAGGTCCGTCGTGTCGGCGAGTTCGAGCGGCTCGGGCGCCACGAGGAGTCCTGCCCTGGTCCGCACCTTCGAGCCGGGGCCGACCAGGGTGACGTCCCAGCTGGGCGGACGACTCGTGGAGCTGCCCGCCCAGCGCGTTGGCGTTGCTCAGCACGTCCAGGACGGCCGCGAGCCCCGAGTCGAACGCCCCGTCGTAGACGACGACCGCCACCTTCATGGCGGGAACGCTGTCAACCGTGTCGTTTCCGCCGCTGATGTGATCACCGACCCTCGCCATAGTTTCGAGGTGCGCCGGACATCCGGCGCCCTGGACGCCCGCACAAGGAGTGGTGACATGAAGGTCGGTCTGCTGGTCCGCATCGAGGCCGAGCCGGAGCACGCCGACGAGGTGGAGGCCCTGCTCCGCGGCGCTCAGGAACTCGCCGAACTGGAGCAGGGCACGGTGACGTGGTTCGCGTTCCGAGAGAACGCCACCACCTTCGGGGTGTTCGACACCTTCGAGGACGAGCAGGGACGGCAGGCACACCTGACCGGCCGGATCGCCGCCGCCCTGGGGGAGATCGCGAAGACGAAGCTCAGCGTGCCGCCGGTCATCGCCCCGGTCGACCTGCTGGGCGCGAAGGCCTGACGCGTCAGACGCGCAGGCCCAGAGCGTCCCGCCCGGCGTACCGTGCCTGGGTGCCCAAGTCCTCCTCGATACGGATGAGTTGGTTGTACTTGGCGGTGCGGTCGGCGCGGGACAGCGACCCGGTCTTGATCTGTCCGCAGCCGGTGGCGACGGCGAGATCAGCGATGGTGGTGTCCTCGGTCTCGCCGGAGCGGTGCGACATCACGACGGTGTAGCCGGCCCGGTGGGCGGTGGCGACGGTGGCCAGGGTCTCGGTGAGCGTCCCGATCTGATTCACCTTCACCAGAATGGAGTTGGCGATCCCGTCCCGGATTCCGGCGCTGAGCAGTGTCTCGTTGGTGCAGAAGACGTCGTCACCGGTGAGCTGGCAGCGCTCGCCGAGCCGGGCGGTCAGGTCGCTCCAGCCGTCGTGGTCGTCCTCGGCCATCGGGTCCTCGATCGATGCGATCGGGTAGCGGTCGACCAACTCGGCGAGGTAGTCGGCGTGTTCGGCGGGGGTACGGCGCACGCCCTCGCCCGTGTAGTCGTAGACACCGTCGCGGAAGAACTCCGACGTCGCCGGGTCCATGACGAGGGTGATGTCGGTGCCGGGCTTGTAGCCGGTGCGTTCGATGGCGTGCAGGACGAAGTCGAGGGCCTCGTCGGCGGTGCGCAGGTCGGGGGCGAAGCCGCCCTCGTCGCCGACGTTGGCGCTGTGGCCGGCGGCGATCAGGTCGCGGCGCAGGGTGTGGAAGACCTCGGAGCCCATGCGGACGGCCTGGGCGAAAGTGGCCGCGCCGATCGGGGCGATCATGAACTCCTGGAAGTCCAGCGGGTTGTCGGCGTGGGCGCCGCCGTTGACGATGTTCATCATCGGCACCGGCAGCAGGCGGGCGTCAACGCCGCCGATGTAGCGATAGAGCGGGAGCCGGTGGGCGGCCGCGGCGGCCTTGGCGGTGGCCAGGGAGACCCCGAGCAGGGCGTTGGCGCCGAGCCGCGACTTGGTGTCGGTGCCGTCGAGTTCGATCATCGTGTGGTCGACGGTCGCCTGGTTCTCGGCGTCGAGTCCGGTCACGGCGTCCGCGATGGTCTCGTTGACGGCGTCCACGGCGCGCCGAACTCCCTTGCCGTGGAAGCGGGTTGGATCGCCGTCCCGAAGTTCGACCGCTTCCCTGGCACCGGTGGAGGCGCCCGAGGGCACGGCGGCGCGGCCGAGCGAGCCGTCCTTGAGCTCCACGTCCACCTCGACGGTCGGGTTGCCCCGGCTGTCGATGATCTCGCGTGCGACGACCCGGCTGATGGCGGTCACGGTGCAACTCCTCACGCAGGGCCCGCGTCCCGGACGTCGGCGGGCGGTAAGTTCCATCATGAAACAAAGTGAGTCCTGAAAGAGAACCTACTATGGGTGCATGAGGATGCACAACGCCGACGAGACCTGCGGCATCGCCCAGGCCGCCGTGGTCCTGGGGGACTGGTGGAACGTTCTGGTCCTGCGGGAGATCGCCCGCGGCCACGTCCGTTTCGACGCGCTGGCCGCCGGGATCGGCCTGTCCCGCAACGTCCTGACCGAACGACTGGGCCGGCTCGTCGCGAGCGGGGTGCTGCACCGCCGCCTCTACCAACGGCGGCCGGTGCGCTACGAGTACGTGCTCACCGATGCCGGGCTGGCCCTGCTGCCCGTGCTCGTGGCGATGCAGGACTGGGGCGACCGCTGGATGCTGGGCGACGGCACCCTCACCGCGACCACGGCCGAGGACAGCGCCGAACACGCCCGCGTGCACGCCCTGCCCGGCACGCGTCTGCCCGACGACCTCCAACTCCCCGGAATTCAGGGCACGGACCAGCCCGTCGTCTCACCGGACGCCGCCGCGACCGTGCTGTTCACCTACCCGGGCACGGGCATCGAGTGGGGCGAGCCGCCGATCCCCGGCGCCGAGGGCTGCACGTTGGAGAACCGCCTCTTCCGCGACGCCTGGCCCGAATTCCGCCGGGCGGGCGTGGACGTGCGCGGCATCAGCACACAACTCCCGCACGAGCAAGCGGAGTTCATCGGAGCCGAGGAGATCCCGTACCTCCTCTTGTCCGACGCCCATCACCAACTCGCCGCCGCCCTGCGCCTGCCGACGTTCCGTGCGGCGGGCCGACCGCGACACAAACGGCTGATCCTGATCATCGACGCCGAACGGACCGTACGGCACACGCTGTTCCCGATCGACGACATCCCGCACGCCGTCGAGGAGAGCCTGCGCCTGGCCGCGGACTGCGCCAGGTGAGAGCCGCTACGCGAACCCCCCATTGCTCAGCAGCAGTTGGCCGTTGATCCACTGACCCTCCGGTGAGCAGAGGAAGTCGACGAGGTGGGCGGTGTCCTGTGGAGTGCCGAGACGGTTGAGCGGTGTCTGCCGCAGGACCTCCACCCGTCCCTCCTCGGTCATCCAACCGGTGTCCACCGGGCCCGGGTTGATGACGTTGGCGGTGATCCCGAGGTGGGCGAACTCGTGGGCGGCGGCCAGGGTGATGCGGTCCAGGGCGCCCTTGCTCGCGCCGTAGGGGAGGTTGTTCACGGTGTGGTCGCTCGTGAGGGCGATGATCCGGCCGCTGCCGGGAGTTGCGGCGAACCGTCGGCCGAACTCGCGGATCAGCAGCCAGGAGGCGCGCGCGTTGACCGCGAAGTGCCGGTCGAAACTCTCGACGGTCGTGTCGAGCAGACCGGAGTCGACGGACTCGCAGTGGCACATCACCAAGGCGGTGACACCGCCCGGCCCGCGTCCGGCCTCGTCGAAAACGCGCGCCGGAGCGTCCGGATCGGACAGGTCCGCTTCGACGGCCGTGGTCGCGGCGCCGTGTTCCTTGAGCGCGTCGGTGATGGCCGAGGCGGCGCCTGACTCGACACCCCAGGACATGCGCTCGTCGTAGGGAGTCCAGTAGGTGAAGGCGATGTCCCACCCCGAGGCCGCCAGGCGGCGGGCGATGCCCGCGCCGATACCGACGGTGCGCCCCACTCCGGTGACGAGCGCGAGCGGGCGGGCGGAGGGGTGGTCGGTGCTCGTCGTCATGGTCCGAGATCGTTCAGGACGGACACGGGATCGGCAACTGCCTTTTCGCGGGAGCCGGTTGGCGGAGTGGGGACGGCTGTGACGACGGCCGCCAGGTCCGCGCCCGCCTGGAGGAGTCCCACGGTGCGTACGGCGATCCGGTCGAGCCGTTCGCGCAGGATGCGCCGGGCCTCTCCCCGGCCGTCGAGCCGGTGCAGGGAGCCCATGATCTCCCGTACCGCCGGGACGCCGTAGCCGGTGGCGCGGAGGGCCGTGACGATGCGGGCCGCTCTGATGGCCGACAGGTCGTAGCGCCGGGCTCGCCGTGAGGTCACGCGTTCGGGGGTGACGAGCCCTTCCTGCTCCCAGAACCGCAGGGTCGAGGGGCGTACCCCGAGGGCTCTGGAGAGTTCGGTGATCGTCATCGCGTCACCGTCCTCCTCCACGTCCGATCCGTTCACCTCGTCCTGGATCGCACGCAACGCCTGCTGGGCACGCAGGGTCTCCTCGCGTTCCTGCGCCAGCCCGACATGCACCTCGTTGATCACCGAGGCCGCCTCTACGAGCGTCTTCGTCCGCAGCTCCGCGAGCATCCGCCGGGCCACGACCGGGCCTACGGCGCCCGCGAGCCCTCGATAGGCGCGCAGTGCCCGCACATGCGAAGGCGTGTAGGAGCGGTAACCGTTGTCCGACCGGGCGGCCGGCGGAATGACTCCCAACCGCTCCAGATCACGCACCTGTTGCAGCGAGTACCCCGACTCGCGTGCCACATCTGCGGTCCTCAGCGTCTCCCGCCGCGCACCGCTCACCGGCCGGCCCATCGCCCAACCTCACATGAGCACTTGAAGATGATGCTTGAACCATGAGTATGGAACAGATCATCGCAGCCGTACGAGAATTCCCCGGCGTCCTCGTGCTCGCACCGGAGCCGGGCGGCGACTTCCCCGAACTCGCCTGGGGGGACGCGTTCTTCTACTACGCCCCCGACGGCCGACCGCCGCAGAACACCCAGCCGTACGGCACCGTCGTCACCAAGAACCTCCCGGGCGACACCACGTCCGACCTCGACCCTCCGGGCCGCTGGCGCGTCAACATCCATGTCGGCCGTACGGCGGTCGGTGGACTCACAGGGGAGGAACCACATGATCACGCCGTCGCCGACACGGTGCTGCCGCACCCGGTGTACGGAGCCCAGGGCTGGGTCTGCGTCGTCAATCCCGGTCAGAGGACGACGGACACGGTCTTACGGCTGTTGCGTGGCGCCCATGACGGTGCCTGCGCCCGGTTCGTGCGTCGTCATGGGCGGGGTGGTGGGGGTTGAACGGGTGGCTGTCGGCGTTTAGTAAAATGAACGCGGCGTTCAACGTTCCTCCCGAGTTCGGTATAGTGAACGCATGGTTCATTCAATCGCGGTTCCTCGGGATTGCGCGCAGATCAGCGCCTACCTGGACGACACGTACTTGGAGCAGGTCGACACGACGGTCATCGCGGTCGGCGAGAGGGACGGGACGCCCTGGGTCGCCGTAGCGGACTGTCTGTTTCATCCGCAGGGTGGGGGACAGCCCGCCGACCGGGGATGGCTGGAGGATCGGGAGATCGTCCCGGTCCGGGACCAGGACTCGGGGCTGGTCGTGGCGACAGCGGCCGTGGGCGGCGGGCTTCCTCCCCTTGCGGTGGGGGAGCGGGTGCGGGCGCGGATCGATCTTGAGGTTCGGATGCTGCACGCCGCGCTGCACACCGCCGGGCACCTCGTCGAGGCGGTCGGGCGGGCGCAGGGATGGGAGATGGCCGGCAGCATCCACTTTCCCGGGCAGGCCCGCATCGAGTTCCACGCGCCGGACGGGGACGCGCGGCTGGCTGATCCGGACGGGCGGGAGGAGGTGACCGCCGTGCTCCGCGAAGGGGTGGTGGCTGCCGTCGCCGACGACCCGCCGGTGTCCGCCCGGTATCTGCCCGACGGGCGGCGCGTGGTGCACCTCGGCGCACTGCACTCCGCGCCGTGCGGCGGCACGCATGTGCGTGGCCTCGGGGACCTCGCCGAGCTGGTGCTGTCGACGCTGAAGGTCAAGAAGGGCCGTATCCGCGTGTCCTACTCCGCGACCCACCGGAGCCCGCGATGACGCCCCCGTCGGCCGGCCGGCGGCCGGTGAGCAGTACCGCCGCCGCGGTCGGCGCGAAGATCCGGCTGCGCCGCCAGCAGCGCGGGATGAGCGCGGCGGAGATGGCCCGGCGGGCCGGGCTGAGCAAGGCCACGCTGTCGCAGCTGGAGGCCGGGAACGGCAATCCGACGATCGACACTCTGGACGCCATCGCGATCGCCCTGCGCATCCCGATCGCCGACCTCCTGGCGCGGGACGCCGACACCGGGCCGGTGTTCCGGCCGGCCACGGACGTCGAACCGGGCGAGGTCTCAAGGGAGTTGCTGCGCCGGATCAGCAGCGGCAACAGCCTGGAGATCTGGCGGCTGCGCATTCCGCCGGAGACGGAGCTGGCCGGTGTGCCGCATGCCACCGGCACGATCGAGCACCTGCTCGTCGCCACCGGGTACGTCACCGCCGGTCCTGTCGACGCCCCGCAGGATCTCGGCCCCGGCGACATGCTCGCCTTCGCCGGAGACGCCCCGCACTTCTACCGCACGGGCGCGGACGAGGTCGACATCACCGTCGTCTTCGCGTCCCCCATCAGCACCTGACACCGAGGAACCCCCGTTCATGAGCGCCATCGCCACCACCCCCTCCGGCCGTGCCTTCATCAGCGACAACATGGCCGGAGCCTCGCCGGAGATAGCCCGGGCCGTCGCCGACGCGGCGGCCGGACAGGTGCTGCCGTACGGCAACGACCCCTGCACCGAGCGGGCCCGCCGCAGGTTCGGCGAGATCTTCGAGCGGGACGTCGACGTCTTCCCGGTCTCCACCGGGTCCGCCGCCAACGGTCTGAGCCTGGCCGCCCTCGCCCCGCCGTGGGGCAGCGTGCTCTCGCACCCGGAGAGCCACATCAACACCGACGAGTGCGGGGCGCCGGAGTTCTTCACCGACGGTGCCAAACTCGTCGGCGTCCCCGGCCCGGACAGCAAGATCGACCCCGAGGCGCTGCGGGTGGCGGTGCGGCGCCGGGCCGGTGACGTGCACAGCGTGCAACCGTCCGTGGTGAGTATCAGCCAGGCCACCGAGAGCGGCAGCGTGTACACACTGGAGGAGATCCGGCGGCTGTCGGGCATCGCCAAGGACGCCGGACTGCGCGTCCACATGGACGGCGCGCGCTTCGCCAACGCACTGGACCAACTCGGCGCCACCGCCGCCGAGATGACGTGGAAGGCCGGCGTCGACGTCCTGTCCTTCGGCGCCACCAAGAACGGCGCCATGACCGCCGACGCCATCGTCTCCTTCGACTCCGCCCTCGCCGGTGAACTCGCCTTCCGCGCCAAGCGCGCGGGCCAACTCACCTCCAAGATGCGGTTCCAGACGGCCCAGCTCGACGCGTACCTCACCGACGGTCTGTGGCTGCGCAACGCCCGCCGGGCCAACGAGATGGCCGCCCGGCTCGGCGACGGCCTCAAGTCCATCGCCGGCGCGGGCCTGTTGGCCACCCCGCAGGCCAACATCCTCTTCTGCCGCCTGCCCCAGCACGTCACCGAAGGACTCCTCGCCGAGGGCTACGCCTTCTACCACGACCGCTGGGAGCCGGGCATCGTCCGCTTCGTCACCGCCTTCTCGCACAGCCCCGACGACATCGACCAGCTCCTCGACGCGGTCCGCCGCCACACCCGCTGAGCCTCGGCGGCGGGACCGGTGAACTCCGTTTCCCTCAGGGCGACTTGTCAGGCGGTGACGAGAGGCTGGAGCGGCGGTGCGAGTGTCGGCACGACGGTGTGCAGGTTCCGGGTGACCTCGGTCAGGTCGGCGATGAACATGCCGGCGAGTTCCGCCGTGAACCCGGTGCGCACCACCAGCCGTAGAACGGAGACGTCCTGGCACGGGGCGGGGAAGCTGTACGCGGGCAGGTGCTAGCCGCGGGCGCGCATGCCGTGCGAGACGTCGAACACCGTGAAGCCCTGCGTGCCGGGGGTCAACCGGAAGGCGAACGCCGGGAGTTCGGAGCCGTCCGTGATCAACTCGTAGGGGGCGATGGTGCGGATGCGCGCGGCGAGGGCGCGGGCGGTGGTCCGGCTCTGGGACGCCAGATCACGCAGCCCCTCGAAGCCGTAGCGGAGGAAGCTGTAGTACTGCGCGACGACATGCGCCCCCGGCCGGGAGAAGTTGAGCGTGAAGCTGGGGGAACTGCCGCCTAGGTAGTCGACCTCGAACACCAGGTCGTCCGGGAGGGCTTCGGCGTCGCGCCACAACGCCCAGCCCAGGCCGGGGAATACGTGCCCGTACTTGTGCCCCGAGGTGTTGATGGACGCGACCCGCTCCAGCTGGAAGTCCCACATGAGGTCCGGGTCGAGGAACGGGGCGACCATGGAGCCGGACGCGCCGTCGACATGCACGGGGATGTCGGTGCCCGTGGCTGCCTGGTAGCCGTCCAGAGCCATGCAGATGTCCGCGACGGGCTCGTAGGAACCGTCGAAGGTGGAGCCGAGGATCGCCACGACGCCGATGGTGTTGTCGTCGCAGTACGCGGTGAGCGCGTCGGCGGTGAGGTGGTAGCGGCCCGGCTCCATCGGGACGTAACGCGGCTCCACCTCGAAGTAGTTGGCGAACTTCTTCCAGCACACCTGGACGTTCGCGCCCATGACCAGGTTCGGTCGCGCGGTGTCCTTGCCCTGGGCGCGCCGGCGTTCCTGCCAGCGTCGCTTGAGCGCGAGTCCGCCGAGCATCGCGGCCTCGCTGGAACCGGTGGTCGAGCAGCCGCGGACCTGCTCCGGGTGCGGTGCGTGCCAGAGCCGGGCGAGCATCCGTACGCAGCGCTCCTCCATGGCGGTGATCTGCGGGTACTCGGCGCGGTCGGCGAGGTTCTTCTCGGCGGTCTCCGCCATCAACTCCCTTGCCTGCGGCTCCATCCACGTCGTCACGAAGGTGGCGAGATTGAGGCGTGCGTTGCCGTCGAGCATCAGCTCGTCGCGTACGCGGCGGCAGATCAGGTCGGGCGAGGACGAGGTCTCGGGCAGTTCGTCGACCGGCAGCAGAAGGTCGGCGGCGGCCGCCTGTCCGGCGCGGCGGGAGACGGTCCGGGTGTCGAACTCGGCTTCGGGCATGACGGCGGTATGCGGGATGGGCATGAGTGTGGGAATGCCTTTCTGGTCCGTGCGGCCCCGTGCATTCCGACGCTAGATCGCCGAGCGGTGCGACGTATGTGCCGATTACACCGATCCAGTGATCGATTTGCGCACTGATGAACTGGATTTTCCCTTGTACATACTGGATGCCTCATTTTCCTGACCCCGGGCCCGGTGGCGGCGCACCGCGTCGCGGTTGGCGCAGAGTTGGGAGCAGTAGCGCTGCCGCCCCGTGCGGGAGGTGTCGGCGAAGACCTTGTCGCACTCGGCCACCGCGCAGCGCCGCAGGCGGTGCATTCCGCGTCCGGCCAGATGCAGCGCCGTACCCACCGCGATCAGCGAGAACAGCACATCGCCGAGCGGCTTCCGCTCGTCGCGGTAGTGGAGGTGCCAGCCGCTGCCCGCGTGGTCGGTCATCCGCGGATAGGCGGCGGCCTCCTCCAGCATCCGGTTGACCAGCGCGGCGCGCTCCTGCTCGTCGCTCGCGTCGACGACCTTCTCCCACGACTCCAGCGCGTACCGGGCGCGGTCGAGGTCCTCGGCGGTCGTCGGCCGCTCCAGCACCAGGCCGGCGGCGCGACAGCGGTCCCCGAGTTCCCCGGCGTCGGCGGCGGGCCGGTTGACCAGATCCGCGGCCAGGTTCACGGCATCCTCGCCGTAAGGGTTGAGGTGCATAAGACCATTACAGCAGTCTGATCACCATGCGACAACGCGACAACAGTGACCCGTCCCGGGTGCGGCAGGCCGTGGAGTACGACCTCGTGGAGCTCGTACGGCTACGGGCGCTGCTCTTCGAGGACTTGGGCGGCGACTTCTTCAACCCCGCGTCGGCGGACGGCGATTGGCTGGACGCCCTGGCCGTCGTCCTCAAGGAACAGCTGACGGCGGACACCGTGCGCATCCTCGTCGTGGACGCCGACGACGGCACCCTCGCGGCCTGCGGCATCGGCACGGTCGAGCAGCGCCTGCCCGGACCGCACCTGCGCAACGGCCGGATCGGGCAGGTCCTCGGCGTGGTCACCGACCCCGCCCACCGACGACGCGGACACAGCCGCGCGATCATGCGGGGCCTGCTCGACTGGTTCCGGGACAGCGGCGTCTCCCGGGCCGACCTCCACGCCTCCGCCGAGGGCGAGCCGCTGTACCGCGACCTCGGGTTCACCGAACACCCCGATCCCTCACTGTACTGGCGCCCGTGATCCGTCACGACGACAACTGCCCGGGAACCGGAGCCACTTCATGCCCAAGCTGATCCCCGACAGCCGACCGCAGCGGGTGCTCGACTGTGGGCGGAGCAGGTGGGGTTGGGCCTCGGCATCGCCGGACTAGCCACCGCCGGTTTCGTACTGGCCGACGGCTTCTGGTCGTTCGTCCTCGTGATCGGCCTGGCCGCCGCGGCGAAGGCGGCGGGACCCGCCGCCGGCACCCTCGCGTACGGGCCGGCCGCGGTGTCGACTCTCCTGTCGGGCGGGCGTAGCCTTCCTGATCGCCCGCGCGCTGAACCCGTTCTCGGCGGGGACTCCGGCGTGGGCCGCCACAGCACTGCTCATCACGGCGGTCGAGGGGAGAGGCGGGGCTGACCGGCCGGATTCGGTTCAGCCGGCCAAGGACCCTTACCCAGAGTGCCTCCGGCGCCGCGCGGCGATCGTGTCGGCGACCGGCACCACGATCCAGCAGAGGTAGGCCCAGTGGGTGAGGAGTGAGACCGGGATCGACACCAGGAAGCCCGCCGCCACCATGCCGAGGCCTCGGATCGTTCGGGAGAACAGGTCGGGCGGGGTGCCGTTGCGGTAGAGCCCGTCGCGGCGGACTTCGTTGGCCATCAGTATGAACAGGAGACAGGCCGCGAACTGCACGACGGCGTAGAAGACGAACCGGGCCTGGAACGCCCCGTGCCCGCCGATCACGTCGGTCGCGAACGGGGTGATCACCAGCATGAGCAGCCAGTACATGGTGAAGGCCGTCAACTTGCCGTTGGACGCCGTGACATAGCGGAACACCCGGTGGTGGGCGCGCCAGTGCGCGGCGATCACCACGAAGCTGATCATGAACGCGAGATAGCTCTCGCGGTGGTCCGAAGCCGAGTGCCACAGCTCGGAGTTGGTCGTGCCCTCCGGTACCGGCAGCTCCAGGGCCAGCAGTGTCAGCGCGATGGCGACCACCGCGTCCCCGAAGAACGTGAGGCGCTCCGCGGAGACCGCCCGGATCTCCATGTCCTCGTTCTCGGACGGCAGTTCTTGATCAGTCGAGACGTTCATGGCAGCAGAGGATGCCACACGACGATGACCGTCCCGGACGCGTGTGAAGCCCCGGGGCGGACGTGGGGGAGTGGTACTGCTGGTCCTACCCGGATGTCTGGCGGCCGGGGCGGAGTCAAGAGGATCATCGAAGCGACCGAGTCATCCCCGTGACCGCGTGGCACCGGACGCGGCGCGGACGCCGAACGGACACCGTCATGACCCTGGCCTACCTCGCACAGCCCGAGCAGCAGCAGCGACTGGAATGGCTCGACGGCGGTGAGTTCGCCGTACTTCTGGACGCGGCGGCCACCGGCGGACAGCTGACCGTGGGACGGTTCTCCGTCGCCAGGGGCGAGGCGCCGCCCTACCACATGCACACGCGTGAGGACGAGGTCTTCATGCTGATCAAGGGCAGTGCGCTGCTGTGGTGCGACGACGAGGAGATGGAGCTGTCGGAGGGCGGAATCGTCTTCCTTCCGCGCAACGTCCCGCACGGCTACCGGATCACCTCGGACACGGCGGATCTCCTCATGATCTGCACACCGGGCGGCATCGAGGGCATGTTCCGCCACGCGGGACGCGACCTGACGACCCCGCGCCCCGAGGGCTTCGAGATCTCCCCGGACCGTATGGCGGAGGCCGCCGACAAGTTCGGCCAGATCATCGTCGGCCCACCGCGCTGACCCGCGGCCCCCCCCCACGACTTTCACCGGAACCACGAAAGGCACAGCCATGTCCCGGCAACAGCGCCAGGCCCTCGACGAACTGCTGCGGCACGGTCCGCTCGACCTCGGCGGCGATGTCGCCGAACAGCGCGCCGTCTTCAGCGAGTTGATGGCCTCCATCCCGGTGCCGCCCGACGTCTCGACCACGGCGGGCGAACTGGGCGGCGTACCGGTCGTCACCGTCGAGACCCCGGCGAGCGACCCCGCGACCGTGGTCCTCTACCTGCACGGCGGCGCCTACGCCATCGGCTCGGCGGCAGACGCCGTAGGCCTGGCCGCCGAGATCGTACGGCGCACCGACGCGCGCGCCGTCTGCGTCGACTACCGGCTGGCCCCCGAACACCCCTTCCCCGCGGCCGTCGACGACGCCCTGGCCGTCTACCGGGCCCTCCTCGACGACGGAGTGCCCAGCTCCGCGATCGCCTTCGTCGGCGAGTCCGCGGGCGGCGGTCTGGTCGCCGCGACCCTGGTCGCCGCCAAGGACGCGGGGCTGCCCCGGCCCGCGTCGGCCGCGGTGTTCTCCCCGTGGGCCGACCTCGGCGTGTCCGGCGCGAGCGTGGTGAGCAAGGCGGCCGTCGATCCCGCGCTGACCCCGGAGGGACTGCGCAGGCGGGCTCGCGACTATCTCCGCGACACGGACCCCTCCACGCCCTACGCCAGCCCCGTCTTCGCGGACCTGACCGGCCTGCCGCCGCTGCTCGTCCAGGTCGGTTCGCACGAGATCCTGCTGGACGACGCCGTACGACTGGCGGCCCGCGCCGCCGAGTGCGACGTACGGGTCGATCTACAGGTCTGGTCCCAAGTCCCGCACGTCTTCCAGGGGTTCGCGGTGATGCTCGACGAGGGCGCCGAAGCGCTCGACGCCGCCGCCGCGTTCACACGGGCCCACTGGACGGACGTCACCGAAGACGTCGAGGCGGTCGGGTAAAGAATCCGTAGTGCGGAGGCCGAAGCTCCGTGTGCCGTACGGCGGGTCGACGACGATGTCGTGCATGGCTGCGACGAACCACTTCGGCATCGCTCTGCGGGGGTGGCGAGAGCGGGTGTCTCCACAGGACAGCGGGCTGGAGCCGGGCGGGGAGCGGCGCATCCCCGGACTGCGCCGGGAGGAACTGGCGCGGCTGGCGGGCCTGTCGGTCGACTACGTGGTGCGGCTGGAGCAGGGCCGCGCCCGCAACCCGTCGGCCCAGGTGGTCACCGCGCTGGCCAGGGCGCTGCGCCTCGAACCGTCCGAACGCGACCACCTGTTCCGCTGCGCCCACCTCGCGCCGCCCGCGACCGGGAACGTGTCCAGGCACATGCCCGCGAGGGTGCACCGGCTCGTGGGGCAACTGGCCGACAATCCCACGGCGGTGTTCGCCGCCGACTGGACCCTCATCGGCTGGAACGACATGTGGTCCGCCGCGGTCGGCGATCCCCGCACCTACGGCTGGGACGAACACAACCTCGTGGCCGGGATGTTCCGGCCGGGCGGCGGAACCGCGCGGGCGCCGATCGCGGGCTGGCCCGTGCGGTCCTGGGCGGGCGACGAGGTCGAGGAGGAGGATCTCGTCGCCGACCTGAGGGTCACGGCCGCCGCCCATCCCCATGACGCACGGCTCGTCGCCTTCGTCGACCGCATGCTGCGCGACAGCCCGCGCTTCGCCCGCCTGTGGTCCAACGGCACGGCCCGCACCCACGTCGGCGACCGAAAGACCGTAGAGCACCCACGAGTTGGAGACATCGACCTCGACCTCGACGTGGTGATGGCCGCCGGCACCGACCTCAGGATCGTCACGTACACGGCGGCGGCCGGGACGGACGACGCGGAGAAGCTGGACGATCTGCGCGCGGCCCGCCCCCTGCCGGCCCGCGTTCCGTGAAGGCCGCGGTATGTCAGTCCTCGTCCGCGCGCGACAGCGCGTCGGTGATCAGACGGGTCGCGGAGTCGGGGTCCTCGGTGATGCGGTTGATGTGTTCCGCGAGCAGGAAGGCGGTGGCCTCCAGCGGGGTCATCTCCTCCTTGGTCCAGTCCCCGTACTGCTCGCGCCACAGATTGGGGCTCAGCCCGATGCCCGCCGCGACGACCAGGCCCGCCATGGTGGGGATGGCCTCGGGCGGCACGCTCTTGGGCATCATGCGCAGCGTGCCCACGAGGGTGGGCACCACGTACTCGATGACGTCCTTGCCCTGACTCTCGTGCGCCTTCCGCAGCCAGGTCATGAAGATGTAGATGAGGGTGCACGTGCCGTCCAGCACGTCGCCGACTCCCTCCGGACCCAGCGACGCGATGAACTGCTCCATCAGCGCCTGCTGTTCGGGATCGGACCCCGTCCTGCCGTCGTGGACGGACTTGAGCCGGGAGTCGACGATCATGAGCGCCGCGCCCACGTCGCCGACGGGAGCGTGCTGGGGGTCGAGGGGCGATGACACGGGTTCCTCCTCGGGTGGCCGCGACTGACAGCGCGTCGTGTCCGTGCGTATCCGTAGAGTATTCGGCCGAGGGGGTGCCGGACGGCGGTTCGCCATCTTCTACGGTCGTGATCCGGGCGCTCCGGGCCAGGTGCGCAGCAGGGCGTCCAGCGCGTCGAGGATCTCGGTCCAACTCGCCTGGGCGTCGGGGGCGCTGTGGTCGAAGCCGCCGGCGGACTCCAGGCCGACGAAGCCGCTGAAGACGCTGCCCAGGAGCCGTACCGCGTGCGTCTGATGCGGTTCGGCCAGGTCGTAGCCGCGCAGGATCGCCCGGGTCATCTGTGCGTGCCGTACGCCCGCGCTGGCGGCGGCCGTCTCCGCGTCGAGCCGGAAGCGGGCCGCGACGAAGCGCCCCGGGTGCTTGAGCGCGTAGTCGCGGTAGGCGTTCGCGAAGGCGGTCAGGGCGTCCTTGCCGGCCCGTCCGGCGACCGCCGCGGAGACCTGGTCGGCCAGTTCCTCCAGGGCCAGCAGGGCGATCCTGGTCTTGAGGTCGTGGGCGTTCCTCACATGCGAGTACAGGCTCGCGGTCCTGACGCCGAATCGCCGGGCGAGCTCCGCGGGGGTCGCCTGCTCGAAGCCGATCTCGTCGGCCAGGTCCGCGCCCGCCCGGACCAGGCGCTCCGTGGTCAGTCCCACACGTCCGGTACTCGCCATGGTCGCGTCCTCCGCATCGATTCCGTCACCCCGCCTTCGAAGATTATGCATTTGCCTAACTTGATTAGGCAAATTAGCGTGTCCGTTATGAAGCCGCTGACCGAGCAAGAGATCCGCACCGCGTTCGTGAACTGCACCAAGGGCGAGGCCAAACGCCTGTCCGTCCCCCGTGACCTGGCCGAACGATCCTGGGACGACCTGGACTTCCTGGGCTGGCGAGATCCCCAGGCCCCCGACCGGGCCTACGTCGTGACCGAGCTGGACGGCCGCCCGGTCGGCGTCCAGCTGCGCACCTCCGGCGCCGGCTCCTGGCAGCAGCGCCGCAGCATGTGCTCGGTCTGCCTGACCACCCACACCGGAGGCGTCTCCCTGATGGTCGCCCCCAGGTCGGGGAAGGCCGGCCAGCAGGGCAACTCCGTCGGCGTCTACATGTGCAGCGACCTCGCCTGCTCCCTCTACGTACGCGGCAAGAAGGACACGGGCATCGGCGCCCGCCTCCACGAGTCCCTCACCCTGGAGGAGAAGATCCGACGCACCGTGACGAACCTGGCGACGTTCATCGCGAGAGTGGGCGCGTGACGAGGAGCGCCCGCTCGAACGTGGAGCGATGCGCGGAGGTGTACGCGTACTCCCGCTCGGACCACTCGATCCGGGAGCCGATCAACTCGGCGTCCTGGGAAGGGAGGTCAAGGCGCTTCCGCCACCAACTCGCGTTGCGGATCTGCCGGTCGAGCATCGCGTCGACCAACTCGCCACGGGCGCGGGCTTCGAGACCGTAGGCGTCCGCGAGGATCCGCGCCTGGGCCGCCTGCGCCGCGGCCGGCGGAGCGGTGGCGCGGGAGGAGACGCACCATGTCCAGGCCGCGTATCCGACGTCTTCGAGGGGATCGCCGGGTGCTGCCGTGTCGAAGTCGATGAAGGCGTAGGGCAGACCGTCGCGGAACACGGCGTTGTTCGGGCCGGGGTCGTGGTGGCAGACGACGGGGCTCGCCCCGGCGAGCGCGCAGCCGCGGGTCGCGTCGTGCAGGGACCGGAGCAGCGCACCGGCCGCCGTGACCTGGGTGTCGGTCCAGTGCCGGAACCTGGCGGGCACCTGGCCAGGCAGATAGCTGAACGTGTCGCGTCCTGCGTCGTCGACGCCGAGGTGACGTGGGGCACCGGCGAAACCGCGCCGTTCGAGATGGCCGAGGAGCCGCGCCACGAAGGGTGACGCCTCCGTGACCGGTCGGCGCACCGTGTCCCCGACACGCACCACGCCGGGGGTCACGCGCCCGCCGCGCAGGGGTACTTCGCCGGTCTGATCCCGCATCTACGACCGCTCCGTTCATCGTGTCGAGGGCGAGCCGGGGTTCGGGCTGGGCTTGGGCGCCCCCGACCTGCTCGTCCCCGTTTGTTAGGCTCCCCTAGCCTCCCGCGGGGGAAGTCCGGTGAGAATCCGGCGCTGACCCGCAACGGTGTGCGTGGCGACCCCGTGGCCGTCGCGTGAGTCCGATCGCCCGTGGGTGGTGCGACCCGTTGACTGCTCGCCGTGGACTGCGAGAGGGGATCCGAGCGGCCGGCGCGGTCGTACGGGCTGTCTCCTCGATCGAGGCTCACCAGGCGGCCCCAGGTGAAGGACCGCCGATCGTGCGCCGACCCCCGAGCTCCGGCCCGGCCCGAACACCTCAGCCGCTGCTGATACTTGGGCTGCTGCTCCTGCTCTGCGTCTCCCTCGTGTGCGGTGTCGCACTGGGGGCGGCCGGCATCGGACCGGCGGACGTGTTCCGCTTCCTGTGGGCCGGAGTCAGCGGCGGGACCATACACGCCGACAACGCCGCCGACTACACCATCGTCTGGGAGATCCGGCTCCCGAGAGTCGTCCTCGCGGCCGTCGTCGGTGCCGGGCTCGCGGCCGTCGGCGTGGCCGTCCAGGCCATGGTCCGCAACGCGCTCGCCGACCCGTTCGTGCTCGGCATCTCCTCCGGCGCGGCGGTCGGCGCCAACGCCGTCATCCTGCTGGGCGCGTTCGCCGGCCTCGGTGTCTGGGCGCTGTCCGCGTCCGCGTTCGCCTCGGCGCTCGCGGCCATGGTCCTCGTGTACGCCGTGGCCCGCTCGCCGCACGGCCTCACCCCGCTGCGGCTGATCCTCACCGGGACCGCGCTGGCCTACGGCTTCGAAGCCGTCACCACCGTGATGGTGTTCGGCGCGGCCCGTGGCGAGGCGGCCCGCTCGGCGATGATGTGGCTGCTCGGAAGCCTGGGTGGCGCGACCTGGGCACAGGTCCCGCTGGCCGCCGGCACCGTGACGGCCGGCTGGGCGTGGCTGCGGTGGCGGGCGGAATCGCTCAACGCCCTCGCGATGGGGGACGAGACCTCCGCCGCGCTAGGCGTCCAACCCGCCCGCCTGCGCCGGGAGTTGTTCCTCGTCACCGCGGCCGTGACCGGAACGGTGGTGGCGGTCAGCGGCGCCATCGGCTTCGTCGGGCTCATGGTGCCGCACCTCGTACGGATGCTCGTCGGCGCCGATCACCGCAGGGTTCTCGCGGTCGCACCCCTGGTCGGCGCGGTCCTGCTGGTGTGGGCCGACGTCCTGTCCCGGCTGCTGCTCGCGCCCGCCGAACTCCCGGTCGGCGTCATCACCGCCGTCGTGGGAGTGCCCGCCTTCCTGCTGCTGATGCGGCGCGGCGGCCATGCGTTCGGGGGGCGTTGATGCGACTCGACATCGAGGGGCTGTCGGTCGACGCGGGCGCGGTACGGCTGGTCGACGACATCAAGCTCAAGGTGGACTCAGGGGCCTTCGTCGGACTCGTCGGCCCCAACGGCAGTGGTAAATCGACCCTGTTGAGGTGCGTGTACCGAGCGCTGCGGCCGGCCGGAGGCGTGATCCGGCTCGACGGGGACGACGTGCACGCGATGGAACCACGGGCCGCTGCCCGCGTGTTGGCCGCGCTGCCGCAGGAGTCGTCGGCTGAGTTCGACTTCACCGTCACCGAAGTGGTCGCCATGGGACGGCTGCCGCACCGGGACCGGACCGCCGCGTCGGACCGGGAGATCTGCGCCGAAGCCATGGAACGCACCGGTGTCGCCCACCTTGCCGACCGAGGGTTCCTCGCCCTGTCCGGCGGTGAGAGGCAGCGCGTCCTGATCGCCCGCGCACTGGCCCAGCGCCCACGTGTCCTCGTCCTCGACGAACCCACCAACCACCTCGACATCGCCCACCAGTTGGACGTGCTGTCCATGGTCCGCCGCAGCGGCCTCACCGTACTCGCGGCCCTGCACGACCTCAACCTCGCCGCCGCGCACTGCGACCTGCTGTACGTGATCGCGGACGGCCGGATCGTCGCGTCCGGCGCACCGCACGACGTACTCCAACCCACCCTGCTCGCCGGTGTGTTCGGAGTCCGAGCGCACCCGGTCCGACACCCGGAGACCGGCGCGGTCCAGCTCCTTTTCGACCTGCTCCCGCCCACTGCCTAAGGACCTACATGCGCAAGCTGCTTGCCGCCGTACTCTGCCTCGCCGCGACCGCCACCGGTTGCGGTGCGAGCGTCGATTCGACCGCGGACACCCGCTCCACCGAGGCGGTCACCCTCACCAACTGCGGTCGGAAGGTGACGTACAAGACCGTCCCGAAGCGCGTCGTCACCAACGACGTCGGCATCACCGAGCTGATGTTCGCCCTCGGACTGGAGAACCGCATGGCCGGGTTCGCCATGCCCGACGACAAGGGCGATCTGACCGACGTGCCCTGGAAGGACGGCTACCAGAAGGTCAAGTGGCTCTCCAAGGACCAACTCACCAAGGAGAACGTCCTCGACGCCGGCGCCGACCTCGTCTTCGCCGGCTGGAACTACGGCTTCCGCGACGACAGCGGCTTCACCCCCGACGCCCTGAAGAAGCTCGGCATCCCCTCGTACATCCTCACCGAGTCCTGCCGCAACGGCCGCACCGACACCTCACGCGGCATCATGCCGCCCCTCGACGCCCTCTACACCGACCTCACCAACCTCGGAAAACTCTTCGGCGTGGAGAAGCGCGCGGCCACCCTGATCGCCGACTTCAAGAAGCAGACAGCCGCTGTCCACAGCGAGGCCCCCGCCAAGAGCCCGACGGTCTTCCTCTACGACAGCGGCCAGGACGCCCCGTTCACCTCGGGCCGCTACGCCGCCCCCGACCAGATCATCAGCGAGGCTGGCGGGGTCAACGTCATGCACGACGTCAACGACTCCTGGACCACGGTCGGTTGGGAAACCGTCGTCAAGCGCGACCCCGATGTCATCGTGATCTGCAACTACGGCGACGTGAGCGCGGAACAGAAGAAGAAGTTCCTCCTCTCCTACGCCCCGCTGCGCAACGTCTCCGCCGTCAAGCACCGCCGGATCTTCGTCCTCGACTACGTCGACCTCGTCGAAAGCCCCCGCAACCCGTCGGCCATCGCCCGCCTCGGCGCGTATCTCCGGACGGTGGCGGCGGGGCAGGGCGCTGCGCGGTGAAAGGGCCCGCTGGGACCGACACCGCTCAGCGGGCGGGGAAGGAAGCCAGGGCGTGCTCCCACTCGTCGGCCGCGTGGAGCAGCGCGGCCGTATCCACCCGTATCTCCAGGGAATACTGGTAGATGTCCGGTCTGGCGTCGCCCTCCAGCCATGGAGGTGTCGCCTCCAGGGACAGGTGAACGCGGACCAACGCCCCGGCCCCGCCTCGTTCGGCGAGGCTGAAGGCCAGCACCGGTTCGGTGAACCAGGTGTCCGGGTCCAAGTAGCCGGTGGCGTCGGGCAGGGTCACATCCACCGTGCCCGTGGCCGCCCCGCGCAGCCAGGCGGTGACCTCGTGGGCCTCGGAGTTCAGCAGCGCGGGGTCGGCGAAGGCCCAACTGCCCTCGGCCGTCGTCACCTTGGCGCCGATCACCAGCCAGTTGTCGTCGTAGCGGTTGCCGCGAGCCGTGGCGAACTGATGGCGCAGGGGCCGGAGTTCGACACTGGTCGCGTGGTCACTGAGGCGCACCGGCACAGGATGGCAGGAGATCCTCCGGCGGTGTAACTAGGTTTTCACCGCCCGGGCCTGGTCGTAGCGCCCCAGGAAGCGGAACACGCCGCCGCTGGCCTGGTACAGGAACGCGGTGTTCTCCAGGGCCATCGTGTGGGTGGTGCCCTGGACGAAACGGATCGGCTTGGCCAGCCCGTCGTACGCGAGGTGGAAGAGGCCCTCGGCGACCTGTGCGGGCTCGATGGTGGTCGTGGTTCCGAGTGCGTCGAGGGCTCGGGCGATGAGGCCGACGGCGTCGTACGCCTCGGCGGACCACCGGCCGGGTGCCGCGCCGAAGCGCGCCCGGTAGGCCGCGGTGAACGCCTTCGCGGCTGGGGTGCCGACCGACTGCGCCTGGGTGTAGGGCGCTTCGAAGACCCAGCCCTCGGCGGCCTGACCGGCGGCGGTGAGGAAGGCGCCGCGCATGACCGGCTCGAAGCCGGCCACCGCGCCCGTGAAGTGTGCTGCCGCGAGGGCCCGGGCGCAGGCCGCGGCCCGGCCCGGTGATGTGCCCGCGTAGACGACCGCCTGCGGGCGGGTGGCCAGGGCGTGGGCGACGGCCGGGCCGAAGTCGGTTGATTCGGCGGCTACTTGGTGGACGGTGATGGTGCCGTCGCTGGGCGGTGTCTCCACCAGGTTCCGGGTGATGTCGACGGCCGTCTCGCCCGCCGCCCGGTCCTGGACGACCGCGGTGCGGTGGGTGGGGCGGGTCCTGGTCAGGTAGGAGAGCAGCGGCAAGGTCTGCGAACTGTCGGAGGCACGGGTCACGCACAGGGTGCGCAGGGTCGTGGTGGAGAGTCCGGCGGTCCCGTCGTCGACCGACACCAGCACCACCGGCATGGACGCGGCGGCGTAGAGCGGTGCGGCGGCACGGGCGCCGGCCGTCGTGGTGGGGCCGATGACGGCGCTCACGGACCGCGTAGCGAGCACACGCCGGGCCGTGTCCCGTGCTCGCGCGGCGTCGCCCCCGTCGTCGTACGAGGACAGGCCGAGGCGGTAGGAGACGTTCGCGCGGGCGTTGTGCGCTGTGACGGCGAGAAGTGCGCCGCGCTCCTGCGCCTTGCCCAGAGTCTTCTGAGTACCCGTCAGATCGGCGTGCAGGGCAATGGTGTGTGTGGGGATGTCGCGGCGCGCACCGGTCGTCGGCAGGTGGCCGCGGGCGAGGAGGACGGACGCGGCCGTCCCGGACGCGGCCAGTACGGCGGCTGCCGAGCCCCCGATCGTCAGCACGCGGCGGCGTGAAAACCCTTGCGCTGTAAGCGTGTTGGGCTGCTCGGGGGCGATCGGTCCTGCCGTGCGTGGCGGTGGGTCGAGGGCGCGGGCCGAACGCTCGGCGATCAGCCGTAGTACGGCGGGTGGCAGCCAGCCGGTGCCCGGGGCGGGGCCTTCTTCCGGGGGATCGTCATGTGCCATCGCGGAGTGGACCTCGGCCGCTGTCGGTCGGAGCGCGGGGTCCTTGGCTAGGCAGCCGTCGATCACCGCCCGTAGTGGAGGCGGGAGTTGAGCGAGGCCGGTGCGGTCCGGTGGCTCATGCACCGTGCGGTACAGGACCACGGGCGCGTCACCGGTGCCGAACGGCCGCCGTCCGGTAGCCGCGTACGCCAGCACGCAGCCGAGGGAGAACAGGTCGCTGGCCGGGCCGACCTTGCCGCCGTGCGTCCGGGCCTGTTCGGGGGAGAGGTAGCCGGGGGTGCCGATGACCGCGTCGGGGGCGGTGAGCGCGGTCGCGCCCGCGCCCTTGGCGATGCCGAAGTCGATGAGGCGGGGGCCGTCGGGGACGAGCAGGATGTTGCCGGGTTTGACGTCCCGGTGCACCAGGTCCACCGCGTGCAACTCGCCCAGCGCCCGGGCCAGTCGGGCGCCGAGCACGACGACCGACTCCGGGGGCAGCGGCCCCAGCCCGTCCACTGCCTCGGCCAGCGACGGGCCGGGGACGAACGCGGTGGCCAGCCACGGTTCACGCGCCTCGGTGTCCGCGGCCGTCACCGCGACCACCCAGCGGCCGGTGAGACCGGTGGCCAGCCGCACCTCACGCCGGAAGCGGGCACGGAAGGCGGGGTCGGCCGCGTACTCGGCCCGGATCACCTTCAGCGCGACCGGCGTCCCGTCGGCGGAACGGGCCAGATACACCACGCCCATTCCGCCCGCACCGAGCCGCGCCAGCAGCCGGTGGCCGCCCAGCTCCTCCGGGTCCTCGGCCCGCAATGCCCGCATTCCACGGCTCCCGTTGCTGCTCGGTGACGGCTTCTCCAGCGGTCAGGAAGACAGGCCCACCGGGCCGGCATAGGTGAAACGGCCGTCCTTGAGTTGATAGTGCTGGACCTGCCGCGTGACGAGCTGGTGGTCGGCGTCGAACGTGTAGGTCGTGACCAGCCCCTTGAATGTGGACTTGGCGAGCGCGCCCGTGACTTGGGCCCGCGTGGGGCGGTGTGGTGCGCTCGCGCCGGTTGCCCTGCTCCCCCTGCTCCCGGCGAGCGCCGTGAGCCGGTCGGCCAGCAGGCGGGTGACGTCGTAGGCCTCGGCGGCCCAGTCGCCCGGCGCGGTGCCGTAGCGCCTGCGGTAGGCGGTGGCGAACGGTCGTACGGCCGCGGCGGCCGGGTCGATGTACAGGGCCAGGACCTGCCAGCCCTCGCCCGCCGGGCCCGCCGCCGAGACGAAGGCCGGTGTGGCCGACGGAGTGTCCAGGAAGCGCGGGCCGGTGAAGTTCCGCGCGGCCAGGGCGCGGGCGAGCGGGGCGGCGCGCTCGGGAGTGCCGGTGTAGTAGAAGCCGTCCACGCCGTGGGCGAGCATGTCGGCGACGACGGTCGACACGTCGGGCGCGAGCGCGGGCACGACCCGGGCGTAGAGGGCGATGCCGGCCGCGTGGGTCGAGCTGTGGACGACGTTGACGGACTCCATGCCGGTGATGCCGCCCGCCCGGTCGACCAGAAGTCCCGGGCGGCGGGATCCCTGCGCGGTGAGCGCGGTGACGGTGGCGTACGCGGAGTACGCGGCCAGCGGAGCGGCCCGGAAGTAGCTCTTCGGCTTGGCCAGCAGCGCCGACTGGACGGCGGAGACCGAGAGTTCGGACACGGTCACCAGGGGCAGCCCGGCACTCTCGTACACCTCCACGGCGCTCTGCGCGGAGGCGTATCCGGTCGGTCCGAGCACGGCGAACACGTCGCTGTCGCTCGTCAGTCGGCGTGCCACTGCCTGTGCCCGGGCCGGGTCACCCCGGTCGTCCAGCACTCGCAGAGTGAGCGTGAACGGCTTGTCCTTGCGGGAGTTGAACTGCTCCACGGCGAGCCGTGCGGCCCGCTCCTGTGCTGTCCCCGCCGCCTTGAGCGGTCCGCTCAGATCGGCCTGGACGCCGATGGTCCAGTCGCGGCCGGTGCCCGAACTCGTCGGTCCCGTACGGTCGTTGTCGCGCAGGGCCGCCCACAGTGCCGTCCCGCCACCGGCCGCGAGCAGCGCCGTACCGCCTGCGGCGAGGGCAAGTACGCGGCGACGGCTCGGACTTGGGGGAGCGGGTGCGTCGGGGACCTCGGTCGGGTCGATCCCGGGCAGCGCCAGCATCACCGCCGACCGCTCGGCCACCATCCGGACCACCGGGTCCGGCAGCCAGCCGATGGAACCCGCCGGCGCGTCCTCCACCAACTCGGCGTCGATCTCGGCGACGTGGGGCCGTTCCTCGGGTTGCTTGGCGAGACAGCGGGCCAGCAGGGAACGGAGTTCGACGTCCTCGACGCCGTCCAGGTCCGGGGTGTCGTGCACGGTCCGGTACAGAAGGGCGTCCGCAGCGCCCGTACCGAACGGCAGCCGCCCGGTCGCCGTGTACGCCAGCACACAGCCGAGCGAGAACACATCGCTCGCCGGACCCACCGGCAACGCCCGTGCCTGCTCTGGGGAGAGGAACCCGGGAGTGCCCACCACCATGCTGTCCGAGGTCAGTTCGGTCTCCTCGGCCGCCGTGGGCCGGGCGATACCGAAGTCGATCAGCCGGGGTCCGTCCAGCGCGAGCAGCACATTGCCCGGCTTGACGTCCCGGTGCACCAGACCCGCCCGGTGTACGGCGTCCAGGGCGCGCGCCAGGACCTTGCCCAGCACCCGCACCACCCGCGCGGGCAACGGCCCGCACTCGGCCACCGCCTCGGCCAGCGAGGGCCCCGGCACGAACCCGGTCGCCAGCCACGGCGCGGGCCCCTCCGTGTCCGCGCCCAGCACCGGCACCACCCACGGGCTGTCCACCCCGCGCGCGGAGTCGGCCTCACGCCTGAACCGGGCCCGGAACTCCGCCTGTTGGGCGAACTCGGGCTGGATCACCTTCACCGCCGCGAGTTCCCCGGCCGTACCGCGCGCCACGTAGACCACGCCCATCCCGCCCGCGCCGAGCCGCCCCAACAGCCGGTATCCGCCGAGCCGGGACGGATCCGAGGGAAGCAGTCGCTCCATCACGACCCACCACCCTTCGTGCTGGGCGTGGGCGTGGACCCGGTGGAGCGGCCGATCTCCTGCTGCACCCGCAGCAGCATCCTCGGAAGGACCTCCGCCACAAGGGAGTTGAGCTCCTGTTCGCTACGCCCGCGTCCGCCGCACACGGAGGTACCGGCCACCACCGAGACCAGTACCGCCTGTTGCCACCAGTAGGGATAGGGCCCGCCCCGCGTGTCACTGACACACTGCCCGGTCTCCAGCAGCAGATCGTCGCCACTGGTGTTGCCGCCCTCGCCCCGCGCGAACGACAGCGACTGCAGGCCCGTCAGCCGTTCACCCGGCCGCTGGGTCTGCTCCGTGCAGTCGAGGTCCTCCTCCAGCATCCGGGCCTGCTCCCACGACGCGTCGAGCGCCGTGCGGTGCACGGTGACCGTGGCGGACAGCCGCACGGCACCCTTCCCGCCCGCCGCGGGTACCTCGAAGTGCCGGGTCAGCGTGGCCAGCGCGTCCCCGGGCAACGGCTCCAGCCGCCACACGCAGTCGTCCCCCAGCACCGCCCACTGCCCGGGTTCACTCTCGTACGGAGTCGCCCGCTTCACGCCGGTTCCGAACAACTCCGGCCCAGAGATGACCCGTTCGATCAGTGTTTGAGCCTGCGTCGCGGTCTTCGGTTCCCGGGCCGGGTCCATCTCGGGGGTGGCGGAGGCGGCAGCGCTCCGCGCCGTCCCGGACGCGGTCGGCGGCGACGCGGAACCGCCCCCGCCGCCACCCGTGCACCCCAGCAGCAGACCCCCGCAGGCCGCCACCGCCCCACCGACCCGCAGTGCTCTGGCATACGCCATGACGTCGCCCCCTCTACGGCCTGCCGTACGGCCGACCCCATGCACCTACCGATGCACAGCGGTCGCGGCGCGGTTCCCCGCCCTCCGCTTCTGTTTCCGGCTTCGCACAGGATTCGTACAGACGGGTCGATGGTAGTGCCGATGCCTCCTCAACTCGGGCTGTACAGACGGCAGTTCGGTGTCGATGCGGACTCACCTGGCGAGTTCGGTCGGCTCGTCCAGCTGCGTCAGCTTCCGCGGATTGCGCACCACATAGATCCGGGTGACTTGGCCGTCCTCCACGACGAGACTGATCGCGGACGGCTCACCGTCGACGTCCATGCGGCCCGCGGGTTCGCCGTTGAGCCACAGGGGCGTGGTGTCGAACGCGGCCACCAGCGTGTTCGCGCGGGCGAGGACCGGTGCGACCAGCTCGACCCCGTGGATCGGGGCGAGCGCGGCCGGGACGACCCCGCCGCCGTCGGTCACCAGCACCACGTCCGGTGCCATCACCTCCATCAACTCCCGCAAATGGCCGGTCCGCAGGGCGTGCAGGAACCGTTCCACCACGGCCGCCTGCTCCGACCGGCTCACCTTCACCCGGGGCCGCCGGGCCGCCACATGCTCCCGTGCCCGCCGGGCGACCTGCCGCACCGTCGCCGCGGACTTCCCGACGACCTCCGCGATCTCGCCGTACGACAGCTCGAAGACCTCGCGCAGCACGAACACCGCGCGCTCGGTGGGCCCGAGGGTCTCCAGCACGGTCAGCGTCGCGATCGACACGCTCTCCGCGAGCTCGACGTCCTCGGCGACATCGGGGCTGGTGAGCAGCGGTTCCGGCAGCCACTCGCCCACGTACTCCTCACGCCGGCGCGACAGGGTGCGCAGCCGGTTGAGCGCCTGCCGGGTGACGGTCCGGATCAGGTACGACCGCGGGTCCCGCACCTGTGACCGGTCGACGTCGGCCCACCGCAGCCAGGACTCCTGCAACACGTCCTCCGCGTCGGCGGCCGAGCCGAGCATCTCGTAGGCGACGGTGAACAGCAGGCCGCGGTGGGTGACGAAGGGGTCCTCGGTCATGCCGACATCTTCCCCGACCGCGGGGCCAGCGGGATCTCGCAGGCGTCCGAGTAGCCCTGCGAGGTGATGCCGTGGGCGGTGTTGCACCGGGCGGCCATGTTGGCGAAGCCGATGAACACGGTGAGTTCGACCAGCGCGGCGGGGCCGAGCTGCTTCAGCAGGCGCTGCGACAACTCGTCGGTGACGCTGGTCGGCGTGGTCGTCATGGCCTCCGCGTACTCCAGCACGTCCCGCTCCAGCGGCGAGAACACGTCCGCCTGCCGCCAGCGCGGCACCTGGCTCGCCTTCGCCAGGTCCAGGTTCTGGTTCAGCGCGAAGAAGTAGTTGACGTCGAGGCACCAACCGCACCCCACCTGCGCCGCCACGGCCATGTGCGCGAACGTCTTCAGCCCCGCGTCCGCCGCGTGCCACGTGCTCACCTTGGCGGTGAACTCCTGGTTGGCCGCGGCCAGTTCGGGGTGGTTCCACAGCACTTCGACGGGCTCGGGTACGGCGCCGAGCTGCCTGACCATGTTCTCCCGAAGCTCGACGGGAACCTCGGCCTTCGGAACGCGAACCGTCACGGTGTCCTCCTCTTACGTGTGCCTGACCGGGCCAGTACGTGTGTCTGTCCGGTTGTTCGGCATGAAGACACCGAGGGCCTCACGGATGTGACATCGGGACGACGCGCAACGGTCGTACAGGCTCGGCAGTGCGCTGCCGGGCCCGCCCCTCACCCCGCCGACGGACTCGGTGAGAGCGTGCTGGTCGCCGGCGGGGTGAGGACGACCTGGGGCTGGCCCGGGACCGGGGGCGGCGGGGTCACCTCCTGAGGAGCGAGTTTGGACGCGGTGGTCTCCTGGACGAGGACCTGGCCGAAGTCGACCAGGCCGGTCTTCTCCAGGACATCGACGTGGTCCAGGACGATGTCGTTGACCTGGTCGGCCAAGGCACGGACCAGCGAGTTCCTCGTGGTGGTGCGGACGCTCGCGATCGTGGAGAGGAACGGGCCGTCCGTCGCGCGCAGAATGGTGGCCATGTCGGTGTCGAACCGTTTGCCGCTGTCCGTTTTCAACGTGGTCACGAAGCCCTGCTGTTGTGGCGATGGCTGGTTCGGCAGCGTGATGTCCAACCGCCCCGCGACATTGCGGGACGCGGCGTCCAGCGAGGCCTGCCCGTCGACCAGGTGCTCTCCGGCAAGCTTGACCGCCTTCGTCGTGCCTTTCCGTAGGGCCAGCCGGCCGACCGGGTACTCCCACAGCCCGGCGGAGCGCACTTCGACCACGAAGTCCCGGTCGGCTTCGGTCAGGGGTCCGGTCGCCGGGGTGGCGATGACCCGCTCGGGCGCGCTGCTGACCTTCTGGACTCCGAGCATGGCGGGGTAGAGAAGTGATCCGACGGTGGTGATGAGCGCACCACCTAAGAAAAGGGTTCCTGCCGCCTTCCTCGAAACGAGCACTGTGTCTCCTGTCCTGTTCGGAAACCGCACGTACAGAGGTACGGATGCGGGATCTGGCGAAGCCGCTCGGGCTCGCAATGGGTTCGCAGAGTGGATCGGTGTCCAACACCCCGGCCGCGCACGTGCCGACCTCGGTCCGTTTCGGGAGCCGACCGGGAAGTGCCAGGTGGGCATTGCCTCCGGGGGAACTACGTGATCTCCCCGACCCGCAGTGCGAGCCGGTTGGTCGACGCCGTGGCCGCCACAGTCGCGACATGTGCGCGCCCATGGATCATGGTCTTCAAACCTCCGCGATGGCTGCCGGCCTGCTCCGACGCAGGCACGGTGTGGATCGCCACGGTCTCGTAGTCGTGGGGCCCCGGCACAGGGCCGTTCGGCCCTATCTGTCGACGGTGAACGGCTCACTCGGGCCGACCCGCCTGCTTGCGACCGAGTGCCGGCATCGGTGGCCGGCACTCGGTCGCAAGCAGGCGGGTTGGGTCATGGTGGAGCCAGTAAGCGACACATGAGGGTGGATGCGGCCGGGATGCGGTGGGATTGCCCGATTCACCACAGCAGCCAGCCGGTTGGGGCCGATATGGGCGACACGTTCACAGCAGCAGTCTCCGACGGGGCCGGAACCGACAGGTGCTCGCACCACAACTGTGCGGTACGGCCTGTCGAGAACGAGTCGCCTCGCGTCGAGGACCGGTTCCGGGGGCTGTTGGAAGCGGCCCCGGACGCCATGGTGATCGTCGACGGGAGCGGGACGATCAGACTGGTCAACGCGCAGACGGAGACGCTCTTCGGTTACCGGCGGCCCGAACTGCTCGGGCATCCGGTGGAGATGCTCATTCCCGGCCGGTTCCGTGCGCAGCACGGCGCGCACCGTGCCGGTTATGTCGCGACCCGGCAGGTGCGCCCGATGGGTGCCGGGCTGGAGTTGCACGGGTTGCGCAAGGACGGCAGTGAGTTTCCCGTCGAGATCAGCCTCAGTCCTCTGGAGACCGCCGACGGCCTCCTCGTCTCCGCCGCAGTCCGCGACGTCAGCGAACGCAAGGCCGCCGAGGAAAGGTTCCGCAGCCTCCTCGAAGCCGCCCCGGACGCCATGGTGATCGTGGACGACAATGGGACGATCAAGCTGGTCAACGCCCAGACCGAGACTCTCTTCGGCTACCCGCGCAAGGAACTCCTGGGCCACCCCGTCGAGTTGCTGGTGCCCGAACGGTTCCGCTCACACCACATGCTGCACCGGGCCGGCTACGCCACCACCAATCGGCAGGTGCGGCCGATGGGCGCGGGGCTGGAGTTGCACGGGTTGCGCAAGGACGGCAGTGAGTTTCCCGTCGAGATCAGCCTCAGTCCTCTGGAGACCGCCGACGGCCTCCTCGTCTCCGCCGCCGTCCGCGATGTGAGCGAACGCAAGGCCGCCGAGGCCCGTATCAACGAACTCGCGGCGCTGGTCGAGTCCTCCCAGGACGCGATTCTCGCCAAGACCCTCGACGGTCGCATCACCTACTGGAACGCCGCGGCGCAGCGCTTGTACGGCTATACGGCCGAGGAGGCCATCGGCCGGCACGTGTCGATGCTGGCGCCGCCGGAACGCAAGGACGAGATCAACCTGCTGATGGCGGAGTTGCGCAAGGGCGAGAAGATCGAGCACTTCGAGACGCTCCGCGTCACCAGCACCGGCGCCATGCTCGACGTCGACGTCACGCTGTGGCCCACACCGGACACGAGCGGCACGGTCATCGGCGCCTGCGCCATCGTCCGCGACATCAGCGACCGCAAGCGCGCCGAGGCCGAACTGACCGCGCTGTACCAGCAGCAGAAGCACATCGCCCTCACCCTGCAACGCAGTCTGATGGGCACCCCGCCCGCCATCCCCGGTCTGGCCACGGCCAGCCGCTACCGGCCGGCCACCCAGGGTGCCGGGGTGGGCGGCGACTGGTTCGACCTCATCCCGCTCGGTGCCGGCCGGGTCGGCATCGTCATCGGCGACGTCATGGGCCGCGGCCTCGAAGCGGCCTCCGTGATGGGACAGCTGCGCTCCGCCGCCCACGCCCTGGCCAAGACCGGGATGCAGCCCCGCCAGCTCATGCAGGCCCTGGACGCGGTCGTCGCCGACCTCGACGTTCCCGACCAACTGGTCACCTGCTGCTACCTGGTCATCGCGCCCGAGACAGGCTCCGTGACCACCTGCTCCGCCGGTCATCTGCCCACCCTCGTCGCCGGCCCCGGCGAGGGCGCCCGCAGGCTTCCCCAGCACATCAACGCGCCGCTCGGCGTGGGCGACGTGCTCTATCAGCAGTCGTCCGTCGAGATACCACCCGGCGCCATCCTCGTCCTGTACACCGACGGCATGGTTGAGACACCCGGCAGCGACATCGAGTTCCAGATCGACGAACTGACCGCGGCCCTCAGCGACGCGTTCATGTCGGGCGCCGGTCTGGAAGCCGCCGCCGACCACGTCCTCGCCACGCTGCTGCCCGACGCCGACGGCCACAACGACGACGTCACCCTGTTGCTGACCCGGTTCCCCGCCGCCCCGCTGGCCACCGCCGGCATGGAACTCCCGGCCACGGCAACCGCGGTGGCCGAGGGCCGCTCCTTCGTGGTCAAGACCCTCGCCGCCTGGGACTGCACCGACAAGGTCGACGACGCCAGACTCCTGGTCTCCGAGGTGCTCACCAACGCGGTCCAGCACGCGGAGGGCCCCCTCGTCCTCCATCTGCGCCGTACCGTCACCGAACTCGCCGTGGAAATCTGCGACTTGAGCCCACACCTGCCGCAGCCGCGTCTGGCCGCCGAGGACGAGGAGTCCGGACGGGGCCTCATCCTCGTGGACACCCTCGCCGACAACTGGGGCGTCCGCCCCACCGACCAGGGGAAGACCACCTGGTTCACCCTCAGGTTGTGAGTGACGACGCCGGCGAGCCCAGGGTGAACTCGCCTAGACGGTAAGGCTGTTCCTCGATCACGCTCCTTGTCGCCGACCTACGGACCACGCCCTGCTCGCGGACGGCACCACAGTGTCTATCCGTCCCGTAGAGTCCGGCGACCACGACCAACTGCACGGGCTCTACCCGGAGATGTCCCCGGAGAGCCTGCTCTGCGTCTTTTAGGGGGCTCTGTGGAAGAACTCCGCCGTGCCCGGTCACAATGACGCCGTGACCGCGGTGGCGTTCGCCTCGGACGGCCGTGAACTGCCTACCGGGAGTGCGGACTTCACGGTCCGGCTGTGGGACGTGACCGCTCCGCGCCACGTCCGCACTCACCGGGCACGCCGGCGACGAACGCGCCCGCGGTCATGCCGGGCCACACCAGCGAAACCACTCCGAACACAACCGCGAGGACGCCGCGCCGCAACAGTGCGTTGGGTGAGCCGAGCATGGTGATCACCTCCCTTCCGGCCTGCGGGATGGGCCGATCGCCGCTTTCCCGGGCCCGAGGCCAGGGCTTGGCACTTCGTGGCCCATCCGTCATTACCCCTGACCACTCCCGCAGATCACGACTGGCGGCGCTCACCCTGGGTACTCACCGGCTCATGCGGATGAGTGTGGTTGACGTGGGATCGAACACGGTTCGGCTCGTGGTGGCGGATGTCGGAGACGGTGTGCCGTTGCCGGTGCACACGGCCAAGTGGAAGCTGCGGCTCTCCGAACGCGTCGGGCCGCAGGGGGAGATCCCCGAGGAGGCCGTACGCCAGCTCGTGAAGGCGGTGTCGGCCGCCGAGGAGACCGCCCGGCACTGGGGCGCGGCCGGGCCGCTCGCCTTCGCGACGGCGGTCGTGCGTGGCGCGCCCAACCGGCTCGACGTGCTGCGCTCGGTGCATGAGGAGACAGGGATACGACTGTCCACGCTGCCGGGGGAGTTGGAGGGCGAGCTCACGTTTCTCGGCGCCCGCCGCTGGATGGGCTGGCGGGCCGGGCCGCTCGCCCTGTTCGACATCGGGGGCGGCTCCTTCGAGGCCGCGTTCGGACGCGGCCGGCTGCCGGACTTCGTGGCGTCGCTCCCGCTCGGCGCGGGCCGGCTGACCCGGGACTTCCTCCCCGCCCAGGACCGGCCGACCGAGCAGACGGTCAAGGCGATGCGCCGCGAGGTACGGCACCAACTGCGGGACGTGGCGGCGCGGATCCGCTGGGAAGGGCCACGGACCACGGTGGTGACATCACGCACTTTTCAGCAGCTCGCCCGACTCTGCGGTGCCGCGCCCGGTCGTCAAGGTCCCTTCGTGGAACGGAGGTTGGTGCGGTCGGAGCTGCGCGTGGGCCTCGACAGGCTGGCCGCCCTCGCGGCGTCCGAACGGGCCCTGCTCCCCGGTGTCTCGGCGCCACGCGCCGCGCAGAGCCTGGCCGGAGCCGTGGTCGGGCACACGGTGATGAAGCTGACGGGCATCAAGTCCGTCACCGTCTGCCCCTGGGGCATCCGCGAGGGAATTCTGCTGCGGTACATCGAGGACGGCGGTGCGTGGTGGACCGAGCTGACCCGCCGTAGCGCCGACGCGGAACCAGTGGGACGGGCCGCCCTGCGTATCGCACCGGGGCCGACGACCGCGGACGGCTGACGGCCCGAACTCCGTTGGCCCGACCGCCGCTTGGTGCCGATCCGCGTACGGTTCGGCGACGAAGGAGGCGGTTCCGCGCCGATTTCCGGCGGCTGGTCGTACCCTCAGCAGCGCTGGACGCGGGGTGCGTTGGACGGTTCCGGTCCCGGCCCCGCCCACCGTGTACGGGACGTCCCGGCGTACCGCTATGCTCTCGACTGTTGTCTTATGGCAACTAAGTTCGCGGGAGTCGACGCGGTGGGGAGGGCAGGGCCATGGTGGTGCCACGGCCACGGGCCGACGACCTGCTGTCGGTGGGCGGCGAAGGGGCCGGGCCCGAGGCCTGGGTGGCCTGGCAGCCCTCCGTCCTGCTGGTCGAGGACGACGCGGGTGACGCGCTGCTGGTGGAGGAACTGGTCGCCGACAGCGCGCTGAAGATACGGCTGCGGTGGGTGCGGTCCATGGCCGAGGCCGCCGAGGCGCTCGCGGCCGACGTACCCGACTGCGTCCTGCTGGATCTCCATCTGCCGGACGCCCACGGGCTGGAGGCACTCTCCCGGGTACGGGCGGGCGCCGAACGCGCCGCTGTCGTGGTCCTCACCGGACTCGCCGAGGAGGAGACCGGACTCGCCGCCGTCGCCGCCGGCGCGCAGGACTACCTGCTCAAGGGCCGCGTCGAACCGGGCCTGTTCGGACGCGCGGTGCGCTACGCGATCCAGCGCAAGCAGGCCGAGCGGGCGGCCGTCGCCCTCCAGTCCAGCCGTATGCAGGCCCAGGAGAACGCCCGCCTGGAGCGTGGGCTGCTGCCCAGGCCCCTGCTGCGCGGCGAGGGCGTGGAAGCGGTCGCCCGGTACCGCCCCGGACGTGCGCAGGCGCTGCTCGGCGGCGACTTCTACGACATCGTGCAGAGCGTCGACGGCACGGTCCACGCGGTGGTCGGTGATGTCTCCGGGCACGGCCCCGACGAGGCCGCCCTCGGTGTCGCGCTGCGGATCGCCTGGCGCACGCTGGTGCTCAGCGGTGTCACGGGCGCCGAACAGGTGGCCCGGCTGGAGGAACTCCTCGTCGCCGAGCGCGTCCGCGGCGAGGTCTTCGCCACCCTCGTCTGTCTCACCGCCGCGCCCGGCGAGCGCACGGCCCGGGTGGTGCGGGCCGGGCACCACGGACTGCTGATGCGGGACGGCGGCGGTGTGGAGTGGGTGGAGGTGCCCGGCGGTCCGGCACTGGGCGTGCTGCCCGGACTCGCGGACTGGCCGGTCGCGGACCTCTCCGTACCGGCGGGCGCGGCCGTGGTCCTGTTCACCGACGGACTCTTCGAGGGGCACGTCGGCCGGGGCTCCGAGCGCCTGGGGGAGGACGGACTGCTGCGACTCGCCCGGGAGCGGGCCGCACTGGCCCCGGAGCCGTTCGTCGACGAACTGATCGCCCGCGCCGAGGCCCTGGCCGAGACCCGGGGCGGCCTGGCGGACGACGTGGCCGTGCTGCACCTGCACTGGACATGGGACAACCCGCCCCGGAAGTGATTCACCGCGCCGGAAACGAGCAGGTGGGACGAGAGGGTGCCGCGACGAGACGAACGGTGAGGGACATGGCGGGCGGAACAGGGATCGGGCGCCGGCTCACGGTGCAGGGGTGGTTCTTCCTCGCGCTGTCGCTCATGGTGCTGCTGGTGGTGATCGGCACCGCGATCGGCGCGAACCTGCTGAGCCGCACGGCCGACGTCACCGACGACCTGCTCCAGCGGGTGCAGCCCGCCCAGACCGAGGCGTACCGGCTACAGGCCGCCCTGGTCAACCAGGAGACCGGCATCCGCGGCTACGCGATCGCCGCCGACAAGCAGTTCCTCGCCCCGTACACCACAGGCAAGCATGACGAGGCACACTCGGCGGCCAGGCTGCGCGAACAGCTCCGCGACCGGCCCCGACTGCTCGCCGATCTGCGGGCGGTGGAGCGCGGGGCGGCCGACTGGCGGCGGACCTACGCCGAACCCCTGGCCGCCGCCGTCACCCCCGGCCGCCCGCACGCCGTCGACCAGAGCACCCTCGACGGCGGCAAGCACCGGTTCGACCGGCTGCGCACCCTCTGGGCGACCCAGAACACCGATCTCGCGCGGGCCGTGAAGGAGGGCCGGGCCCACCTCGCCCACCAGCGGACGGTGCGCGACACCGTCCTGAGCGGCATGGTCGCCGCCTTCCTGCTCACCGGCGTCGCCCTCGCCGTCCTCGTACGACTGCTGGTGACCCGGCCCATGGAGGCGCTGAGCACGGCGTCGGAACGGGTCGCGGCCGGAGACTTCGCGCACCGCATCACCGGGGACGGGCCCGCCGACCTCACAGCGGTGGCCGGAGCCGTCGAGGGCATGCGCAGACGGATCGTCGCCGCACTCGACGCCTCCCGCGAGAAGGAGGAGGTACTCGGCCGCCAGGCCGACGAGCTGGACGCCCAGGCCGTCGAACTGCGCCGGTCCAACGCCGAGTTGGAGCAGTTCGCCTATGTCGCCTCGCACGATCTGCAGGAGCCGCTGCGCAAGGTCGCCTCGTTCTGCCAGCTGCTGGAGAAGCGGTACGGGGACAAGCTGGACGAACGAGGGCTCCAGTACATCGACTTCGCCGTCGACGGCGCCAAACGCATGCAGGTGCTCATCAACGACCTGCTCACCTTCTCCCGCGTCGGGCGCCTCGACGACACCCGGGAGAAGGCCGGTCTCGACCCGGCGCTGGACAAGGCGCTGCGGAACCTCGCGGCGGCCGTCGAGGAGTCGGACGCCCGGATCGACCGGCCCGAGACCCTGCCCGAGACCGTCGGCGACCCGACGCTGCTGACCATGCTCTGGCAGAACCTCGTGGGCAACGCCCTCAAGTTCCGCCACCCGGACCGCGCCCCGCACGTGACCGTCACCTGTGACACCGACCCGGAGGACCCCGAGATGTGGCGCCTGTGCGTCACCGACAACGGCATCGGCATCCCCGAGGAGTTCACCGACAAGGTCTTCGTCATCTTCCAGCGGCTGCACAGCCGCGACGCCTACGGCGGCACCGGCATCGGACTCGCCCTGTGCAAGAAGATCGTCGAACACCACGGCGGCCGGATCTGGATCGACAGCACGGTCGGCGAGGGCACCCGCTTCTGCTTCACACTCCCCTCCGCCGAGGAAACCACCCCCATGGACACCTCCACCGACGACCAGAAGGCCCTGACATGACCCTCCCCGACGCCACCCCGATCGACGTCCTCCTCGTCGAGGACGATCCGGGCGACGAGCTGATGACCCGGGAAGCCTTCGAGGACAACAAGATCGGCAACACCCTCCACGTCGTCCGGGACGGCGAGGAGGCCCTCGACTTCCTCTACCGGCGCGGCGCGCACACCGGTGCCCCGCAGCCCGACCTCATCCTGCTCGACCTCAACCTGCCGAAGTACGACGGCCGTCAGGTCCTGGAGAAGATCAAGTCGGATCCGGAGCTGGCGCACATCCCCGTCGTCGTCCTGACCACCTCATCGGCCGAGGAGGACATCCTCCGCAGCTACAAGCTGCACGCCAACGCCTATGTCACCAAGCCGGTCGACCTGGACCAGTTCATCGCCGCGGTCCGGCAGATCGACGACTTCTTCGTGCAGGTGGTCCGCCTGCCCCAGCGCCCCGGCTGAGACGCCGGGACCGGTGTCGACGCAGAGGGAGCCGGACGGCACGGGCCCGGTCGCGGGCCGGGTCACCGATGCCGTGGACGGCCTGACCGAACTGTGGACCACGGCGGCAGCCGAGGCGTCGGTACGTCTCTCGCCGTATCAACTGCGCGCTCTGCACGCCCTGGAGGACACACCGGGCGCGAACCTGACCGCGCTGGCGGACCGGCTCGACGCCGGACTGCCCACGGTGAGCCGGCTCTGCGACCGGCTTGAGGCGGCCGGCCTGCTGCTCAGGGACACGGCACCCCACGACCGCCGGGAAGTACGGCTGGGTCTCACCGCGTACGGACGCGACATCCTCGCGGAGGTCGCCGCACTCAGGTCCCGGGCGCTGGCATCGGTCGTGGAGGCCATGGAGCCGGACGACCGCGCGGGGCTGGAGCGCGGCCTGCGGGCGTTCGCCCTGGCACAACAGAACCGGCCTCCCGCTGACGGCCGTTGATCACGATGCCGCGGGCTCGCGTCCCCGCCAGTCCAGGCACACCACCAAGGCATCGTCGTCGGGGGTCGGCGTGCCACGGTGACCGGTCAGTTCGCGCAGTACGGCCCTGGGCACGTCCGCGGCGGGCAGCAGCCTCGTGCGCTGGATCGCCCGCGCCAGCGCCGCGTCCCCGTACGCCTCACCCCCGGGCGAGGCGACGGCGTGCACCCCGTCGCTGACGAAGAGGATCCGGTCCCCGGGCTCGACCCCGAAGTCCTGCTCGACGTAGTCGGTCTCCTCGAACATGCCCAGCGGCAACTGCTCGTCGAAGACGATCCGTTCCACCACCCCGTCGCGCAGCCGCAGCGTCCGCGGCGATCCGGCGTCCACCACCCGCGCCCGCCCGGTGGTGAGTTCGAAGTCGAACATCAACACGGACATGTGGCTACGCCCCCGGTAGTGGGCGTACACCGCCTGGTCCGCGAGGGCCGCCTGATCGGCGAGCGGGATGCCCGCCCGGCGGGCGTTGCGCAGGGCGTTGACCGTCAGGTTCGTCAGCAGCGAGGCCTCGATGCCCTCGCCCATGCCGTTCGAGACGTAGAGCGCGAGGCGGTCGGCCGTGGCGGACCAGTCGAAGTTGTCGCCGTGGATCGCGTAGGCGGGCTCCAGCTGCGCCCCGAGGTCGAACTCGGCGCGGGAGCACGAGCGGCCGGGCAGCAACTGCCACTGCATCTCCGCGGCCAGCGTGAGCCGGTCCTTGCGCCGGGCCCGCAGATACAGGTCCGTGTCGCGCTCGGCCACCAGCACCTCGTGCCCCAACACCTCGGCCAGCTCCGTCAGTTCGGGCAGACACGCGCGTACGTGCTCGCCGCCGGGCATGGTCACCGAGAGTACGCCGAGACGGTCCCCGCGCACACTGACCGGAAGATGGACACACACGCTGCCGTCCCCGAAGTTCCCCTCCACGAAGGGCTCCTGCGCTCCGAAGGCGCGGCCCGCGGGGGTGTTGTGCACGGAGACCGGCGGCAGGGTGTGCGGCAGGTCGGTGACGCGTTGCAGCACGGTCAGGCCGTAGTCGGCCACGAGCAGGTCCACGGAGTCCGCCGCGTACCGCCGGACCAGTTCCCGGCCGACCACGTCGGGAAGTTCGTGGGGAGCCGCCGTACGCAGCGCCCGCTCGACGGCCATGAGTCTGTTCTCGATCACGGATATGCCGATCTCTCCTTCGAAGAATGCCTCGGACAGGCCCCTAGTACGCTGGCTCCCGTCCCTGTGCCTGCGAGAGTGTGACCGTGACGTCCATCCACCCCCGCCCCGAACCCGCCGAGGTCGCACGCGTCACCTCCACGGCCGCGGAACTGCTGGAAGTCCTGTGGGGACGCGCCTCGACCGCGCCCGCGTCCGCCTCGCAGCTACGAGTCCTGTTCATCCTGGAACACCACGAGGGCATCAACCTGCGCACCCTCGCCGACCACCTCGCCTCGACCCCGCCGTCGACCAGCCGCCTCTGCGACCGGTTGCAGGCCGCCGGGTTCGTCGACCGCGAGGTGAGTCCCACGGACCGGCGCGAGGTGCGCCTGTACCTCAGCGGTCCGGGGCGGGCCTTCCTGTTGGACCTGCGAGCCCGACGGGAACAGGCGCTGGGCGCGGTGCTGGCACAGATGCCGGCCGCCGGGCGCGACGCGCTGCTCACCGGTCTTGAGGCGTTCTGCGCGGTGGCGTCGGTGCGGATCCACGACCACGACGAGCCCGCGGACAGCCGCACCGCGTGACCGGGCCGCCGGATTCTCGATCTCCTCGGGCATGGCTCACCTCAGGTCGTCGGGCGGAGCGTACGGTTCCTTGCCTGCTCACGGGTGCCCGCGTCCGGCGAAGCCAGACATCTCGTCCCTGAGGGATACGTCACGCTGCGCGACGGCGACGCCATCCGCCGCCGGCGAAGGCGAGGAGGAATTCGTTGGACAACTCGGCCTCCGGAAGCGAGCGTTGGCGGAATGCAGCAGGAGAAGATCTGGGACGCGGACACCGCCGGGCGGTACGACACCCCCGGCACCGGCATGTTCGCCCCCGAGACGCTGGGGCCGACCGTGGAGCGACTCGCGCGACTCGCGGGGGAGGGCGCGGCACTCGAGTTCGCCATCGGCACCGGCCGGGTCGCCGTGCCGCTCGCCGAGCGCGGAGTCCCCGTCACCGGCATCGAGTTGTCACGCCCGATGGTGGAGCGGCTGCGGACCAAGGCGGACGAGGCGACGATCCCCGTGACGATCGGCGACATGACGACCACGGTCGTCCCCGGGACGTACAGCCTGGTCTACCTCGTCTACAACACCGTCTCGAACCTGCTCACCCAGGCCGAGCAGGTCGAGTGCTTCCGCAACGCCGCCCGCCACCTCGCGCCGGGCGGCCGGTTCGTGATCGAGCTCTGGGTACCCGAGCTGCGCAAACTGCCGCCGGGCCAGCGCGCCACCGTCTGGCGGACCGACCCCGACTACATCGCCCTGGACACCTACGACGTCCTCAACCAGCACGTCGTGTCGCACCACTTCCGGCTGGACGGGGCCGGGCAGGCACGGCTCGCGCTCAGCCCGCACCGCTACATCTGGCCGGCCGAACTCGACCTCATGGCCCAACTGGCGGGCTTCGAACTGGAGTCGAGACACGCGGACTGGGAGGAGTCCGAGTTCACCGCCGAGTCGACGTCTCATGTCTCCGTCTACCGGGTCCCGGCCACGCCCTGACTTTCCCGGCTCAGGTGCGGAGCGGGCCGCCGCCGGTGCCGTCCGGGTCCGCGCCGTCCGTCAGCGCGATGCGCGCGGTGATGCGCTTGCCCACCGGTTCGCGCCGCGCTTCGAAGCCGCGCGCGACGGCCCGTACGATCTCCAGACCGTGCTGGCCCACCCGTTGGGCGTCGGCGGCACGGGCGACCGGCAGCACCGGATCGGAGTCCCAGACCTGCACCTCGACCAGGGCGTCGACGATCCGCAGATCCATCAGCACCGGGCCGGGCGCGTACTTGCGGGCGTTGGTGACCAGCTCGCTGACCACCAGCTGCGTGAGATCCATGGCGCGGGCCGACACCGGGAGTCCGTACTCGGTCCGTGCCCGCACGAGGAACATCGCGGCCAGCTGCCGGGCCTCGGCGATGCAGGAGCCGTCCCCGTCCAGTGTCACGGTGGACCGTATGGGCAGAGTCCCGGCCCTGGCCTGCGGCGCCGTGTCGTCGTCCTCCGAAGAGTCTGGTTCCATCCGGATCGTTTCACCGCCTTCTGCGTGCCCCGCGCATACCCCGTGAGGCACCACCCACTCCGTGGATTTCCGTCGGCTCCACCGGACGCGGGCATCAACCGTACGATGCGGGGCAGCACTTCGGATGGCATCCTGTTCCGCAGCGCTCGACGACTCGTGTATGAGGACAGATGGTGGACACCGAACAGCCGGGCCAGCCAGGGCAGTTGACGGTCAGGACCGAGGTCGTCGACGGCAGCTTCGTCGTGACCCTGGCCGGAGAGATCGACCACCAGACGGCCGGTTCGCTGAGGGAGGCGCTGGACCTGCCGGACGGGGTCGCACCGCACGTCGTCCTCGACCTGCGCCAGGTCACCTTCATGGACTCCAGCGGCATCAACATCCTCCTCGCCGTCCACCAGACGCTCGCCGAGGCGGGCGGCTGGCTGCGACTGGCCGGGACCGCCCCCTCCGTGCTGCGTGTCATCCAACTCGTCGGCATCGACGGAGTCGTCGACTGCTACCCGACGGTCCAACAGGCCCTCGCGCACTGAGCGTCGGGGCAGCACTGCGCGCCTCTCCGCAGGTGGGCCGGGATAATCGTTGGCCTGCCGGCGGAGCGCGGTGATAGACATCCGGCGTGACGAAGACTCTCGAATTCGCGGACCTGCTGCGGCTGATCGACGAACGGTCGACGGCGTTCCGGGCCGCGGTCGCCGCCGCGTCCAGCCTCGACGCACAGGTGCCGACCTGCCCCGACTGGACTCTGTTCGACCTGGTGCAGCACCTGGGCACCGTGCACCGTCGCTGGGCCGCCGTCGTCGCCGCCGGGCCCGCCGACAGCCGGGCGACCCCCGCCGCCTCGGAAGTACCCCGGGAGCGCGAGGCCCTGCTCGCCTGGTCGGCCGAGTCGACACGGCAACTGCTGGGCGCACTGCGGGAGTTCGGCCCGGATCGGGGCTGCTGGACATGGTGGGCCGACTCGCAGTCCCCGGAGACCTCCGGTGCCGTCGCCCGGCACCAGGTCCAGGAGGCCACGGTGCACACCTACGACGCCCAGCTCACCGCCGGCGACCCGCAGCCGCTCCCCGAGGAGGCGGCGCTGGACGGTGTCGAGGAGTTCGTGTTCACCTGCAACGCGACGACGAGCGCCTGGCCGCACGACCCCGCCACCGTCGACTACCACGCCACCGAGGGCCGGTCCTGGCGCCTCGAACTCTCCGCCGCCGGAGCGCGGGCCACGCCCATCCCCGCGTCCGCGCCGATTCCCGCCGACACCGCCCACGTCTCCGCCCGGGCCACGGCCGGAGAACTGGTCCTCTTCATGTACGGCCGTACCTACGTCGAACCCCTGAAGATCGACGGCGAGCAACGAATCTTCGACCAGCTCATCGCCTGGGTCCCGGGGGCGTAGCACAACGCCCTCCGCTCGCGGGATCCGCTCGGCTAGGGTGCTCCCGGAGGTGGTCAAGTGGCCGACATTACGCGGGAGTTGAGCCAGGTGCCGGAGTCCACGACCGTGGTGGTGATCGGCGCCGGCCCGGCCGGAATGACCGTCGCGAACCTGTTGCAGCGCAGCGGCGTCGACTGCGTCGTCCTCGAACGCCGGACCCGCGAGTACGTGGCACAGCGCCAGCGGGCCGGCATCGTCGAGACCCGCGCGGTGCGCATGTTCGACTCCTGGGGGCTCGCCGACCGCGTCCTGGGCGGTGTCCCGCACCAGGGGATCCTGGAACTCCGCGTCGACGGCGAACCCCATCTCGTCTCGGACTACGACGGCTCCGAAGGCCCGACCGCCCGCCTCTGCCCCCAGCAGATGCTGGTCCAGAAGCTCACCGCCGAGTACCTCGCGAACGGCGGCGACCTGCGCTTCGAGGCCGCCGACGTCACCCTGCACGACCTGACCGGCGACCACCCCACCGTCCGCTACCGCACCGCGGGCGGTGAACTCCGCACCCTTACCTGCGACTTCGTCGCGGGCTGCGACGGCGAGCACGGCATCAGCCGTACCTCCGTCCCCGACGGGGCCCTCACGCCGTACGCCTTCGACCACGGGATCGGCTGGCTGACGGTCCTCGCCGACGCCCCGCCCCCGGCCCACCCACTGCTGGCCGTCAGCCCGCAGGGCTTCGCCGCGCACTTCCCGCGCGGCCCGTACACCAGCCGCTACTACCTCCAGTGCCCGCCGGACGACCACCCCGACGCCTGGCCCGACGACCGGGTCTGGGACGCCCTGCGCACCCGGCTCGGCGACCCGGCCCTCGTCTCCGGCCCGATCACCGACCGCGAGATCTTCCGGCTCCGCAGCCTGGTCCACGACCCGATGCAGTACGGCCGCCTCCACCTCGTCGGCGACGCGGCGCACATCGTCTCGCCGATGGGCGGCAAGGGCATGAACCTCGCGCTCTACGACGCCGATCTCTTCGCCCGGGCCGTACGGGACTCCGTCCAGGACCACGACGACACGGCCCTGCGCACCTACTCGGAGCGCTGTCTTCGCCGTGTATGGAACGACCAGGAGTTCTCCCACTGGATGACCGGCATGCTCCACGACGCGGGTGACGCGACGGGCTCCGGCCCCTTCCGGCGCGGCCTGGCCCGCGCCCGGCTCGACCGGCTCTTCACGGCCCCGGGGGCGGCCGGCGCCTTCTCCGAACTCATGACAGGGCTGGAGTTCGGAGAGAGCGCGGGGCCGTCGCGCTGAGGTCAGCAGCGGCGCAGCTGCCGTACTAAGAACCTCACCGCGCTGTCCGCCTCGAACCTCGGCAGCTCCTTGTGGGCGCCCGAGTTGACGTGCAGTGACTTCTCCTTCGAGGCGAAGGCGTCGAACAGCGCGAGACCGGACGGGCGCGGGATGTGCTCGTCGTCCCACTGGAGGGCGAACTCGACCGGAACGGTGATGCGCCGGGCCGACTCGGCGAGGGCGTCGTCGTACCAGAAGAGGCCGAACACGGCGGCGGTGATGCGGGGTTCGGCCGCGGTCAGCGGGATGCCGATCGCGGTGCCCATGTTCAGGCCGTAGTAGCCGACGGGCCCTTCGGCGCCGATCTCGGGCAGTTCCTGGAGGGCGTCGAGGGCGGCCCGCCACTCCGGTACGGCGCGCTCCGCGAGGTGGCCGTTGTAGCGGACGACGATCTCGCCGACGGGTTCGCCGGCCGCCATCGCCTTCTGCATCGCGGCGATCTCCCGCTCGTCGTGTGCTGTGCGGGGGCGGCCGCCGTGGCCGGGTGCGTCGATGACGGCGACGTGGAAACCGCCGTGAGCCAGGAGGAGTCGGGCGCGGCCCGTCATGGCGGGGGACTTCCGGTGGTTGCTGCCGCCGTGCCCCATCAGGACCAGGGGCGCGCGGTCGGCACCGGTTTCCGGCGACCAGAGGGCGCCGGTGACCTCACCCATGGTGAAGTCGTGCTCGATGACGCCGTTCGACGTCGTCTCCGCGGTGAAGTGGAAGTGCGGTGAGTTCATGGGGTGTTGCCTTTCGGGATCGCCTTGTCGTGCGGCGCTCCCGGCGACCTCTAGGTCGCTGGCCCAACCGTGGAGAAGAGGGGGAGCACCCACCTGGTTACTGCGTTCATGGGTCTCACCTCCTCGCGTGCGTTCACGGCCTACGGCAAGCTAGCAGCCCCCTCGTCCGTGCGGCCACCGCATTTCGTCGAGCCGCTGCCGCATGCACGTACATCTAATGTTCTTGACATCTTCCGGGACCGGCGACGAAGGTTGAGGCGATCGCTCCCGGACGGGTGGAGGCCCCATGTGCGCACGTGACGCCGCACCTCGCGGTGCCGTCCCGGGTGCGCGGCTGATCATTCGCCGGCATGTCGACTACTGCCGTACCGCCTCCGCCGTCTGTCCTTCCGTACGCCCCTGACCCATGTCGGCCCCACGGGCCGTCCGTCTCGACGCGTTCTCGGAAGGAACTCCCATGTCCGGCTCCGCTCTGCGGCTCGCCCTCGAAATCGACGGCGACGGCGCCCATCCCGCGGCCTGGCGCCGCGCCGCCCACTCGCCCGACCACCTGCTGAGCCCGCGCCGGGTGGCCCGTGTCGCCGCCGACGCGGAGAACGCCGGGTTCACCCTGCTCACCCTGGACGACGGCGCCCTCCCGCCCGGCATCGGCCCGGACGTGGTCGGCCGGATCGGCGCGGTGGAGCGCGCCGCGTTCGTCGCCGCGTCGACGAGTGTCGTGGGTGTCGCGCCGGTCGTGCCGCTCACCTACGCCGAACCGTTCCATGTCTCCAGCCAGTTGGCGTCCCTGGACCACATCTCGGTCGGACGTGCCGGGTGGGTGGTGAGCGAGGAGACGCGTGCCGAGGCCGCCTCCGTGTGGGGGCGCCCGCTCGTCGAGGGGGCCGCGGCCCGCGCCCGCGAGTCGCGGGACGGCGTCGAGGTCGTCCGCGCGCTGTGGGACTCCTGGGAGGACGACGCGGTCATCCGCTCCGTCGCCACCAGCCGCTACCTCGACCGCGAGCGACTGCACTACGTCGACTTCACCGGAGACACCTACACGGTCAAGGGCCCGGCGATCGTGCCGCGACCGCCGCAGGGCCAGCTCGTCGTGCTCGGCCACTCCGACCGCGTACCCGCCGGGCAGCTCGACGTCGCCCTCGTCGAGGGCCGCGACCTCGCCGCCGTCGCCTCGGGCGCGGCCGGCGCCGGAACACCCCTCGCCTTCGCCGAGATCGAGATCGCCCTCGACACCGCCCACGCCACCGCCGAGGAACGCGTCGCCGACCTCGAACGCCGCGCGGCCTGGCTCGACCGGGGACGGCTGCGCCACATCGGCTCGGCCGCCGGACTCGCCCTGCTGCTGGGGGAGTTGAGGGGAGTGGTGGACGGGGTCCGGCTGCACCCGCTGGTCCTCGACGAGGACCTCCCGGAACTCTCCCGGCTCGTCCTGCCCCACCTCTTCGAACGACGGCACGCCGTACGGCCCCTGCCCGCCGCGACCCTGCGCACCCACCTGGGCCTCGACCGGCCCGCGAACCGGTACGCCGCCGCGGCCGTCCAGGAGGAAGCCCGATGACCCGCACCGACCCCCTCGACGTCCCCCGCCCGGACGCCCAGCTCCACCTCGGCGTCTTCTTCCAGGGCGTCAACCACTGGACCGTCTGGTCCGACCCGGCCAGCGGTTCCCAGATCGACCCCGCCAACTTCCGGCGCGTCGCCCGGACCGCCGAACGCGGCCTGTTCGACGCGTTCTTCCTGGGGGAGGGGCTGCGGCTGCGCGAGGTCGACGGACAGATCCACGACCTCGACGTGGCCGGACGGCCCGACGCCATCACCCAACTCGCCGCGCTGGCCGCCGTCACCGACCGGATCGGTCTGGTCAGCACCTCCAACACCACCTTCAACGAACCCGCCGACCTCGCCCGCCGCCTCTCCGGCCTCGACCTGCTCTCCGAGGGCCGCGCCGGCTGGAACGTGGTGACCACCGACAACGCCTGGACCGGCGCCAACTTCCGGCGCGGCGGCTACCTCGACCACGCCGACCGCTACCGGCGCGCCGAGGAGTTCCTGACCGTCGCCCGCGCCCTCTGGGACGGCTGGACGGACGCGGCCGTCTCCGACTCGGCCGACGCACCGGCCTGGGCGGCACCCGGCGCCGTACGCCAAGTCCGCCACCGGGGACCGCAGTTCGACGTCGACCTCGCCCCCACCCTGCCGCGCAGCGCCCAGGGACACCCGGTGATCTTCCAGGCCGGGGACTCCGGCGAGGGCCGCGACTTCGCCGCCCGCAACGCCGATGTCGTCTTCTCCGCGCACGGCAACGACTTCGACGACGCGCTCGCCTTCGCCGACGACCTGCGGGCCCGACTGCGCTCCGCCGGCCGTCCCGAGGACGATCTGCGCATCCTCCCGGGCACCGAGATCATCATCGGCGCCACGGAGGAGGAGGCCCTGGAGAAGAAGCGCTGGATCCGTCTCCAACAGGTCACTCCGGCAACGGCGTTGGGCATCGCCGGACTCATCTGGGGCATCGACCTCTCGGGCCGCGACGCCGACGGGCCGCTGCCCAAGGAGGACCCGGTCGTCGCCGAGAACGACGGCTCCTTCGGAGCGCGGCGCATCGCCGATCCGCGCCAAGTCGTCGCCGAATGGCGGGAGAAGGCCGACGCCAACCGCTGGTCGCTGCGCGAGACCGTCATCGCGCTCGGCCCCCAGCGCGGCCATGTCGGCACCCCGCAGGGCCTGGCGGACAAGTTCGCCCACTACGTCCGGCACGGCGCCGTGGACGGCTTCAACGTCACGCCGTATCTGATCCCCGACGGCCTGGACGACATCGTCGACCTGCTCGTCCCCGCGCTCCAGGAACGCGGTGTCTACCGCACCGAGTACACCGGCACGACCCTGCGCGAACACCTCGGCCTGCGTGAACCGCTCACGCACCGCGGGCAGGCGAACTGACCCACGGCCGCGGCGGCCACCGTCCCCCTGTGTACGGTGGCCGCCGCGTGCCGTCGCCCAAACCCTCGCCGTGCGGGAATCATGGGGCAATGAATTCGAAAGCGCTCTAAATGATCTCAGCGGGGGTGAGTCACCGATCCAGCAGGCGCAGGCCCAGCGGAGTCGCCGAGTGCCGTACGAACTGGCCGTCCCGGTGGCTGGCGATCAGACCTCCGTCGCGCAGCACCCCGAGCTGGTAACTCGCGCTGGGCAGCGCGATGTTGGCCGCCGAGGCCACCTCCGACGTGGTCCGCGCGCCATGGCGGGCCAGATGCGCCAGTACGGCCGTCCGGGTACGGCCGAGCAGTCGCTCCAGCCCGTCCTTGCTCTCCCGGACGATCTCCAGGGGCTGTTTGGCGACCGGGTAGACGAGCACCGGCCCGAGCGTGGGGTCCGCGAGGGCGGTGGGCCTGCGCCAGCAGAAGTAGGACGGGACGAGCAGCAGGCCCCGCCCCTCCAGGTGCAAATCGCGGTCGACGGGATAGTCCACCTCAAGCACCGGATCGTGCCAACGGGCGTGCGGGCGCAGACTGTTGAGGAGGGCCGTGGTACCGCCGTCGAGGAGCGCGCGGGCGCGCAGTTCGACATCGTCGCCGACGGCGGCCTGGACGCGGGGCAAGTACGGTTCGAGCAGGGTTCCGCAGGACAGTTCCAGGGCCCGCGTCAACGCCCCCAGCGCCTTGGTGCCCGGCCGGTCGAGGGTGGAGACCCACGACGGCAGCGGACGCGACTCGGCGAGCCGGGACAGCTCACGGGTCAACCGGGTGCGGGAGGTGGCCCGTACCTCCTCGAGGCCGCCGGCCAGACCGCCTCCCGTGACGGAGGGCGTGAGGAAGTCGGGGATGTAGCCCACCGCGGGAATCAGCGTCCGCAACGGCGACAGGGCCCGCCCGGCCCGCGGGTCCTCGGCCAGCCGGTCGCGCACCGAACGACGCCAGTGCCCGAATTCGAGCGCCCCCTGCCGGCTGTCCAACCGGCAGACACCGCACACGAGTTCCCACAGCGCATGAGGCTGGCGGGCGACCCGGATGCTCTGCAGATCCCGTGAGGTGAAGTGAATTCGGAGCATGCGACCTCATTCCCGCGCGTGGTCAGTGCGCGTGATCGGTGGGGGGTCACGGCCGCACAAAAAGCCGGCGCGCCACTCATGGGGACGACTGAGAGGCGCGCTTGGTTGTGACGCCGGGCTTCAGATCCCACCCCGCTCACGCGGAATCTTCTGCCCCGCTTCGACGGCCACCGGCAGGCGGTTCTCCGTCGGCGGCAGGGGGCAGGTCGCCAAGTCCGTATAGGCGCAGGGGAAGTTGGCCGCGCGGTTGAAGTCCAGGACGACCGTGCCGTCGGCGGCGGGCGGAGCGAGCGAGAGGACCCGGTTGGCGGCGTACGTCGTCACCCCGGAGGTGGCGTCCGTGAAGAGGACCAGCAGACTGCCCGGCCCACGCCCGGGAAACGCGGTCAGCGCCAGCGGATGCCCGTCCAACTCGAAGTCGACCCGGCCCGGAGCGTCGTACACATGCTCCAATCCCTCCACTGCCGCGCCCACGGTCGTCGGACGCGGAGTCTCGAAGGCCGTGTACCGTCCCCGCACCACCCAGCGGGGATCCGGCGCGTAGGCCGGGGTACCGGCGAAGGCGGTGCGCAGCGGCGCGTCCGGGTGCCGGGGCCGCACGATGTCGTACCCGCCGCGCCGGGCCACCTCGATCACGGCGTCTCCCCACACCGCGTCGACACCGCCCCGCTCGGGCAGCACACCGAAGCGGTGCTCACCCCGCACGGGCGTGCCGCCCACGACGAGTTCCTCACCCTCGTCGAGGACTACGGCCACGCCGTCGGCGTCGGTCCACCAGGCGCCCGGCGCGTCCGGGAACCGCTGCGGCCGGTCGTCGAGCCAGTGCAGTCCGGTGATCGCCAGGAATCCGTGCGGGGCGGCGAGCCGCTCCTCCTGACCGCGGTACCACTCCAGCCATTCCTGGGTGAAGGCCTGCAGATCCGTCGCAGTGAGGTCAACGGTCACGATCACTCCTTCGTAGCACGAGGCCCGGCCTCGAAACGGGTCGTACCAGTGCCAACCCCGGCCACCCGGCGGCGGATTCCGGCCGTGTGTGACAGCTTTGTGTCCAGATGGTCGAGCCCGAGGAGGAGAAACGGTCATGAGCACGTTCCCCACCGCGCGAGACGTCAGGACCACACCCGAGGGACTGCTGTGGGAACCGAGCCCACGCCGGGTCCGCGGCCTGAAGGGCGATGTCACCGTCGTCGACAGCAGGCACCCCGTCCTCGTCTGGGAGCCGGGAGTCCCGGTACCGCTCTACGCCTTCCCGCACCACGAGGTCCGCGAGGACCTGCTCCGCCCCGCGAAGAACCCCCGGACCGGCACCCATACGGGTTCACGCGTCTTCTACGACCTCGAAGTCGACGGCGAGTCGGTGGAGAACGCCGCCTGGACCTTCCCCGCGCAGGACCTGGCCGGATACATCGCCTTCGAGTGGTTCCGGCGGGTCGGACGCGGCCTCGACCACTGGTACGAGGAGGAGGAAGAGATCTTCATCCACCCCCGCGACCCGCACAAACGGGTGGACGCCCTCCCCAGCAGCCGCCACGTCCGGGTCGCGATCGACGGCACGGTCGTCGCCGACACCCACCGTCCGGTCCTCGTCTTCGAGACCGGCCTGCCGACCCGGTACTACATCCCACGCGAGGACGTCCGCCTGGACCTCTTCGAACCGACCGACCACAGCACCGGGTGCCCCTACAAGGGAACCGCCGCGTACTGGTCGTGGCGCGGCGAGTCCGGCGGCCATGGCGTGCCGCCGAACATCGTCTGGAGCTATCCGCAGCCACTGCCCGCGGTCGGCGCGGTGAAGGACCTGCTCGCCTTCTACAACGAGGCGGTCGACATCACCGTGGACGGCGAAACCCTGGAACGCCCCGTCACTCCCTTCACCGAGGCACTTTCGGGGCGGTCGTCGACCTGACGGTGTCGTCAACAGGCTTGGCACCACCGCCCGTTGAGCCTCCGCTCCGGCTGAGCGGAGGCTGTTGTACGACGGTGGCCGATGCTAGTCAGACGACTGGTGCGCCTCGGCCAGCGCGCGGTCGGGAAGCGCGAGCCGCCTGCTGAACCTCCGTGAAGTGAGCAGCGCGAGCAGGGCCGTGAGTGCCGCCAGCGCGGCGAGGGCGGCCATCAGCCCCGCCAGCCAGGGCGGCGCGGCGGTGATCCGCAGCGCCTGGGACAGCCGCGTGGAGTGGAACAGTCCGTCGAACAGCTGGATCGCCGCCAACGCCGCCGGCACCACCGTGGAGACGGCGACTACGGGCAGCCCACCGTGGAGGACCAGCGCCGGTGCCAGCAGCACGCACAGGATCGAGACCCCGAGCGCGAGACCGTAGGCGGCGCCGGAGGCCCCGTCCCGGTGCAGCGGGAAGTAGGACAGCCCGCACAGGACGAGCGCTCCCGCCGCGAACAGCCGCGGCCAGACCGGGAGTTCGGCGCGGCGTGGCGCCGTACGCGCAGGCCGGGGACGGCGTCGGCGAGCCGGACGGTCGCCCGGGTGCTCCGGCTCGTGTGTGTCGGTGGGGACTCGTCCGGTTGCCTCCGCCTCGGCAGCGTCCGGAGCGTTGGACCGATCCAACGCCGGTCCCGAGGCCCGGACGGGTGTGTCCTGTTCCTCGGCCAAGCGGCCGATCAACTGGGCGAGTTCCTCGACGGGCCGGCCGGCCGCGGCCCGTATCGCCTCCTCGCCGCAGTGCGGCTCCAGCGGGGCCCGGTGCAGCAGGGCCATCAGCCGGGTGACGTCCTCCACGGGACGGGACTCCGCTGCCGCGCGGATCGTCTCGTCGGCGGAGTCGGGATGGCGCGGCGGCTGCGTCAGCAGGGTCACCAGGCGCGTCACATCCTCGATGGACCGGTCCACACCGATCGCCCGCAGGGCGTCGACGGTGGCCTGCGCGTACTTCGGTGACTGCTCCAGCAACGTGATGAGCTGGAGAACCTCTTCCAACGGCCGGTCGGTGACAGCGGCGTGCACCAGGCTGTGCAGCGCGAGCGGGTGGGCCGCTCTGTCGTTTGCTATGTCGGGTTGGTCCGGGCTGGGCGGGAAAGAGCGGGTGGTCATGCTCGGCTCCATGAAGAGGGTGATGCTGCTATCGCCCCCCGAAGCGCGATGAACCAGCTGATCCTGTCCAGTAGTAAGCGCCTGCCGTCCGCGCCGCCACGCGATTGCGCCACCCGTGTGACGCCCGCGGGCCGCTGGTCCCGGCGCAGGCCTGATTGACGGTCCGGAGAGCCGCGCCGTACGCTCCTCCTGTAGTGATGGCATAAGGAAGCTGGTGGAATTCCAGCACGGTCGCGCCACTGTGAGCCCGCCACCGGAGGTGGTGGGCGAGTCAGACACTGAGCCCTCACTCGCCCGTACACGCAAGGGACGCACGATCCCGAAGGAGGGCTCACCTTGAGCAGCATTTCCACATCCCGTCCGGTGTCCACGCCGGTCGTCCTGCCGATCTCGAAGTCGATCGTCTGGCTGGTCGGCACCGCGCTGATCGCGCTGGCCGTCTACTACTTCGTCGGTGTCGACCAGGGCGCCGTGTCGGTGTTCGGAAACGACATGCACGTCCACGAGTTCGTCCACGACGCCCGCCACTTCCTCGGCTTCCCCTGCCACTGACCCTCCGCCGGCACCTGGACGTTCGGACAACTCGACATGGAAAAGAAGCTCATACTGCGCGGCGTCCTCGCCGGCGCAGTAGCGGGCCTGCTCGCGTTCGTGTTCGCGCGGATATTCGCCGAACCGCAGATCGCGAAGGCCATCGACTACGAGAGTGGCCGTGACGCCGCTCAGAACGCCCTGGACAAGGCGGCGGGCATGCCCGTCGACGGCCACGAACACGAACTGTTCAGCCGCACCATCCAGGCCAACGTCGGCATAGGCGCCGGCATGATCCTCTTCGGCATGGCGATGGGCGCCCTCTTCGCCGTCGCCTACGCCGTCTGCCTGGGCCGCACCGGCGGTCTGCGGCCGCGCAGCCTGGCGCTTCTCGTCGCCGGCGGCGGGTTCCTCGGCATGTACCTGGTGCCGTTCCTGAAGTACCCGGCCAACCCGCCCGCGATCGGCCACGAGGAGACCATCCAGCAGCGCAGCGCCCTGTACCTGATCATGGTCGTGTGCTCCGTCGCCTTCCTCGCGGGCGCCGTCTATCTCGGCAAGCGCCTCCAGGCCCGCTTCGGCAACTGGAACGCCACACTTCTCGCCGGTGCCGCCTTCGCCGTCGCCATCGGGATCGTCATGCTGCTTCTGCCGCAGCTCGGCCATCTCTCGTACAACAAGGCCAACTTCGGCAACCAGGCCACCGAGACACCGCTGCCGCTGAAGGACCCGAAGGGCACGATCGTCTACCCGGGCTTCCCGGCCGACGTGCTGTTCTACTTCCGCTTCTACTCCGTCGCCGCACAGCTCATCCTCTGGACGGCCCTCGGCCTGATCTTCGCCCCGCTCGCCGAACGCCTCCTCCAGCCCGCGCGCCCGGACTCCACCACCCCGTCGAAGGAGCCGGACCCCGTCCCGGCCTGACCAACTCCCCACGACGAGCGCGGTGATCGAGGAGATCACCGCGCTCGGTCTGTCTTTTGTACGCCTTCCCCTGTGACCTACGTCATGGACAGGCATCGGAACTCGGCCCTCCACCTTGCCGACTACTGGAGCGGTGTGGCTTCAACTGCCCTGCTTGGCAGGACGGTTCGATGCGATCAGGAAGGCCGGGCATGGCCGAGTTCCCACAGTCTTCGCCTCTCGTGGGTGTGACGCCCCGCAGACTGCCGCTGCCGCCGCCTGCGTTGTGCGGCTTCCTGCTGCTGCTCGCGTTGGTGTTCTCGGTGCCGTACGCCGTCGGCTCGGCCGCCGGACCGGTGGCGCCCGGCACGCACGGGACAGGGAGCGCCGGGAGTACCGGGAGCACCGGTACCGGCGGCGGGGGAGACGGCGGCTCTGGAGAGAGCGGTGGTGGCATGCAGGACATGCCCTGGATGCACGGGACCGGTGAGTGATGGCGGGCGAACCGGTGACGAGCCTGATGGTCACGACCGACATTACCGTCGGCGGAATGACCTGCGCGGCCTGCGTCCGCAGGGTGGAGAAGAAGCTCGCCAAGCTGGACGGCGTCACCGCGACGGTGAACCTGGCCACCGGGCTGGCCCGGGTCAGCCACCCGGAGTACGTTCCGGCGGAGGATCTCGTTGCCGCCGTCGAGCAGGCCGGATACCGGGCCGCCCTTCCCGCGCCACCCGCTCGCGAGGAGGAGGGGGTGGCGCACGCGGATACTTCGGACGCCGCCGCCCGGCAGGAATGCGAACGGCTCCTCGTCACCGCGCTGCTCGCCGTGCCGGTCCTGGTGCTCTCGATGGTGCCGGCCCTTCAGTTCCGCAACTGGCAGTGGCTGTGTTTCGCGCTGGCCGCCCCGGTCGCGGTGTGGAGCGCCTGGCCCTTCCACGCCCGGGCGGTACGGGGGCTGCGGCATTCCATGGCCACCATGGACACGCTCGTCTCGCTGGGCGTCGTGGCCTCCTTCTCCTGGTCGGCGTACGCGCTGTTCCTCGGGGGAGCGGGCGACCCCGGGATGCGGATGCCGTTCAGCCTGCTGCCGTCCGCGTCGGACGGGACGGCGCACGCCGCACTCGCCGCCCTGGTGCCCCTCGCCGCGTGCGCGGTGGCCCTGGCGGGTCCGACCGCATGGACGAGCACGGGCAAGGCCGGAACCCCGGCGCGTATCCGCGTCACCGACGGACGCCTCGTGCTGCCGTCAACCGGAGCCGCCGAGACGTCGGCGTACTTCCGCGTCGCCAACGAAGGCGGCTCCGCCGACTGCCTGATACGGGTGGCTTCACCCGGCGCCCCCGGTGGCATCGCCCTCTCCCGGCACCGTATGACCGAAGGGGACGCGGCCTACGACACCACGATCGACTCCGTCGGCATCGCGGCGGGCGACAGCCTCGCCATGTCGCTGAGCGGCGTCGGCCTGACGGTCTCCGCGGCCTCGGGACAGTGGCGTTCCGGCGACCTCGTGCCCGTCACCTTCGAGTTCCGGCGCAGCGGGCGGGTCACGGTGCCCGCCGTGGTCGTGCGTCCCGACAGCGTCTCGCTCCAGTAGTCGTCCGGAACAGTCATCGAGTTCCCCATGCCACCGTGTGACATGAGTCACTGCATTCGTGGTGAGTCGAAGCCCCTGTGTGCGCCCGTACCCCCTGATGACGATCGGACGTCGGGTGCAAAGATGGGCGCGCTATGACTGTCGGAGGGTGGTGCCGCACGCTGCGGGCGGGTGTGTTCGCCGCCGTCTGCGTGCTGCTGGCCGCCCTCGGCCACGTGATGATGTCCGGCGCTCCCGTCCCTTGGTGGACCATGGGCGCCGGTGCCGTCGCGACCGGCACGGCGGGCTGGTTCCTGGCCGGCCGTGAGCGCGGGCGCGGGCTGATCGTCACGGTCGTGGTCGCCGCCCAGGCCCTGCTTCACGAGACGTTCTCCCTGGGCCAGAACCTGATGCCCGGGAGTGGTGCCGCGTCGGCCGACATGGGTGGCGCGGCCATGGGCTCCTCGGACTCCATGGCGTCGATGTCCATGGACGCCATGGACATGAGCGGCATGGCGTCCATGGCGCGCGGCTCGGCCGACATGGGGCCCGCGCACACCATGACGGGCGGCGCCTCGTTCGGCATGCTCGCCGCGCACCTCCTCGCCGCCGTCCTGTGCGGGCTGTGGCTCGCGTACGGCGAACGCGCCGTCTTCCGCGTCCTGCGGGCCGCGGTGGCACGGCTGGCCGAACCCCTGCGCATGCTGCTGGCGCTGCCGGTCCCGGACCGCCGCCCGTCCGCGCGCAGGCGCCGCACCCTCCCGTACCGGTCGCCCCTGGCCCGCTTCCTTCTCTGCTACTCCCTCACCTCCCGGGGACCGCCCACGGGCCCCGCTGTCGTCTGAGACAGCCGGATCCACCGGGGGCTCACCCGCACTTCGTCGTACCGCGTCCCGACGCGGATCTTCCGAGCGCCGCACGCCACTTCGTGCGTCTGACGAGCGCGTGCCGAGCCCCGGGCATCGCCGTACCCATCGCGTACGGCCGCACCCCATGTGCCGGAGAGCCGTACCCCCATCGCGGGACGTCGGCCCCGGACGACCCGAGAAGGACACCACGTGATCACTTCTGTGCTGCCCGCTCCCCGCCGGGCGGAGCGTGCCGCGGCGGACGCCTCCGCCACCGCCTGGGCCCTGGCCGCCCGAAACGGCGACCCCCACGCGACCGAGCACTTCGTCCGCGCGCTGCACGGCGACGTACTGCGCTACGTCGCCCACCTCAGCGGCGACCCCCAGACCGCGCACGACCTGACCCAGGACACATTCGTACGGGCCCTCGACAGCCTGCCCGGTTTCGAGGGCCGTGCCTCGGCCCGCACCTGGCTGCTCTCCATCGCCCGCCGCGCGGTGGCCGACAGTTTCCGCCGGGCCGCGGTCCGACCGCGCCTGGCCGACGCGCACGACTGGCAACTGGCCCTGGAACGCGCCCAGCCCAGCGGCCTGCCGGGCTTCGAGGACGGCATCGCGCTCCTCGACCTGCTCGAGACGCTGCCCGACGAACGCCGTGAGGCGTTCGTAGTGACCCAGGTGGTCGGTCTGCCGTACGACGAGGCGGCCCGCTTCATCGGCTGTCCCGTCGGCACGATCCGCTCCCGGGTGGCCCGGGCGAGGACCACCTTGGAACGGCTGCTGCGCGAGGCCGAGACCGAGGCCGCCGTCCAGGCCGCGTGACGTGAGGGCCGGTGCCTCCTGGTGGGTGCCGGCCCCCAACTCCCCGTCATTGCAGAAGAGTTGACGCAAATTCCTGGGAACTCGCCCGCTCCTGCTCCCGACTACTAGTGCGACGGCTCGATCCAGCGCCCGATCGCTACACCAGTCACCAAGTGGATCCTGCCCGGACTGTCCGCGACTCCGTGGCACGACTCTTGCGCCTATCCCGAACTGCTTCCAGTGGTCGAAGCGCTGGAATCGGCCCACCCGGCCGTCAGAGAAGAACTGAACTCCGCCTGAAGTGCCAGATGTGAGGCGTTCTCCGACTACGAGCACTACCTGACCCGGCAGGAGAACTGGCAGGCCCTGTACCTCTATCGGAACGGAAACCTGGTCGAGGAATCGGCCGCCACCGCGCCCACCGCGTACAAGGTGCTCAAAGAGTTCGCCGTCGACACCGAGACCATCTGCCCGTTGCTGGAATCACATTCCTCCACACTGCTGCCCGGAGCTTGCGTCGCCCCGCACTGCGATCTGTGGAACTTCAGCATCAACCTGCACCTCGCCGTCGACATCCCGGACGGATGCGGCATCACCGTGGCAGGTCAGACCCGTACCTGGCGAGAGGGTCGCTGCCTGCTCTTCGACTACTCCTTCGAGCACGAGGCGCGCCATGCCGGGAACCGGCCGCGGACCTGCCTGTTGATCGACCTGTGGCATCCGGAGACGACCCTTCCCGAACGGGAGGCGCTGGTTGCTCTCATCGCGGAGACAAGGCGTCTGATGGGGGAGCGATGAGGTACACCCGGCCGTCCCTGCTCGTGCTGGCGTCGGCCCAGCTGGTCATCGCGCTCGATTACCACATCGTGATCGCCCACGTCGTGACGACAGGCGGCTTCCTCCTGCTGGGCGGGGCCGGGCGGCGGACCTGCTCGGGCGCCGCCGGACGTTCGTCGTGGCAGCGCCGATCTACGCGAGCGCCTCTTGGGTGGGAGGGCTCGCGGAGTCCCCGGAGTGCTTGTCGCCGTACGGGCGGTCCAGCGCATCGGCGGATCGCTGCTGTTCCCGGCCACTCTCTCCCTGATCAACACGATCTACGAGGAGGCCCAACTTCTCGTCCTCGACGAACTCACCAACCACCTCGACATCCGCCCCAGGTTCGAGTTCCCCGACCTGATCCGCGTCACCGGCATCACCACGCTCGCGGTCCTCCACGACCTCGACCTGGCCGCCCGACTCTGCGATCGCCTCGCCGTCCTGCACGGGGGAGCGGTGGTGGCCGTAGGACCGGTCCTGGACGTACTGACCCCGCGGATCCTCCAGGAGATCTTCGGCGTCCGGGCGAGCGCCGAGCGGCACGCCGACGGCGTCATCCGCGTCACCTACGACGCCCAGCCGCTGGCCCGCGATGAGACATCGGCGACGGAGGCCGAGCCCGCCGCGCGCTGACCCCCGTCCACAACAGAAGTCGGACGGAATTCCCGTTGAGTTCCGGGCTTTTGGTGTGGCCCGGGTCACATGCTGTGGGTTGGGTGTGGTGCGCTGTGGGTTTGCTTACCCGCACGTGACATGCGGTTTCCTGGTGCCAGGATGAGGCGTCATGAGACCAGGGTGGAGTTCTCGCGCGATACGGGCCGCGGTGTTCGCGGCCGTCTGCGTGGTGCTCGCCTCCCTGGGGCACGTCATGATGTCCGGGAATCACGTGCCCGTGTGGGCGCTGTCCGCCGGACTGGTCGCCACCGGCGCCGCGGGCTGGTGCCTGTCGGGCCGTGAGCGCGGGCTCCCGCTGATCGTGACGGTCGTGGTCACCGCCCAGACGGTGCTGCACTCGGCGTTCTCGCTCGCTCAGTCGGCGTCCGGTGGATCGGCCTCCATGGACGCGAACATGACCATGGGTTCGATGCGGCCGGGCTCCATGGACATGGCGGCATCGTCGGCCGGCGGTACGCCCTCGACCGGCATGCTCCTCGCCCACCTGCTCGCCGCCCTGCTCTGCGGGCTCTGGCTGGCCCACGGCGAGAAGGCCGCGTTCCGTATCCTGCGCGTCGTCGTCGGCCGACTGGCGGCTCCGCTACGACTGCTGCTGGCACTGCCCGCTCCCATGGACCGCCCGCGCCTCCGCAGGCACCGCCTCGGGTCGGACCCGGCCCCGCACTCTCTCCTCCTCGTCCACTCGATCACCTCCCGGGGCCCGCCCGCGGGGACCGCTGTCGCCTGAGACAGCCGGTACCCCGAGGCCGCCCGTACGGCGTGCCTCCGGCCTCGGCCGTACGTCCGCGCGAGCGCGCCGTAGGGCCGTCTTCCCCATTGCCGGACCGCCCGCGTTCCCGCGTGCCCAGGTCCGGATCACGGTTGACCGAGAAGGACACCAGGTGATCACTCCTGCCCTGCCCGCACCGCGCGGCACAGGCGAGAAGAAGTCGGCAGCTCTCGACGAGTCGATAACGGCGTGGGCGCTGGCCGCCCGCCACGGAGACGCGGACGCGGTCGAGCACTTCGTCCGGGCCTTACAACGTGACGTCCAGCGGTACGTCTCTCACCTGTGCGGCGATCCGCAGGCCGCCGACGACCTCGTACAGGACACGTTCCTGCGCGCGCTCGGCAGCCTGCACCGCTTCGAAGGGCGTTCCTCGGCACGCTCCTGGCTGCTGTCGATCGCCCGCCGTGCCGTCATCGACAGCTACCGGTACGCCGCCGCGCGACCCCGCCTGTCCGACGTACCGGACTGGCAGTTGGCGATCGAACTGGCCCAGCCGATCGACCTGCCCGGCTTCGAGGACGGCGTCGCGCTCCTCGACCTTCTGGCCTCGCTGCCGGACGACCGCCGCGAAGCCTTCGTCCTGACCCAGCTGCTCGGCCTGCCGTACGCGGAAGCCGCCGAGGCGAGCGACTGCCCGATTGGAACGGTCCGCTCCCGCGTGGCGCGGGCCCGGGCCACCTTGACGGACCTACTGGCCGAGGCCGACGAGCCGGCCGTAACGGCGGTCTGAGCACTGGGGCGAGGTCCGAACCGATCTCCACCCGCGCGTGGCTGAAGTCCACCTGCGGGTTCGCGAACGGGTGGTGCCCGGCCTGTCGGCCGTGGACCGCTTCACCCTCGCCAAACGGGCCGAACTCTTCGGCCCCGGACGCCGGCTCCCGAGCAGGTCAGGATCCGGCGGGGGCGGTCGGCTTCGACATCCCGATCCCGAAGCAGGGCCGCGGACCGCTCAGCGCCAGCCGAGCTCCGGTGCCACCTCGGTCAGGATGCTCTCCAGCACATGGGCGTTGTAGTCGACCCCGAGCTGGTTCGGGACGGTCAGCAGCAGGGTGTCCGCGGCCTGGATCGCCTCGTCGTCCTTCAGCTGCTTCACCAGCACGTCCGGCTCGGCGGCGTACGAGCGTCCGAAGATGGCCCGGGTCGTGTCGTCGATCATGCCGACCTGGTCCCGCGAGTTGCGGTCGTGGCCGAAGTAGGACCGGTCCAAGTCGTCGGTCAGGGCGAAGATGCTGCGGCTGACGGACACCCGCGGCTCGCGCGTGTGGCCCGCCTCCTTGTACGCCTCGCGATACGCCTCGATCTGCTTGCGCTGCTGGACGTGCAGCGGCTCGCCCGTCTCGTCGTCCTTCAGCGTGGAACTCTGCAGGTTCATCCCCAGCTTCGCGGCCCAGACGGCGGTCGCGTTCGAGCTGGAGCCCCACCAGATCCGGTCCCGCAGCCCCTCGGAGTACGGCTCGACGCGCAGCAGCCCCGGCGGGTTGGGGAACATCGGACGCGGATTCGGCCGCGCGAAACCCTCGCCCTCGATCACCTTGAGGAACGCCTCGGCATGCTGCCGGGCCATGTCCGCGCCGGTCTCACCCTCCGCGGGGGCATAGCCGAAGTAGCGCCAGCCGTCGATCACCTGCTCCGGTGACCCACGGCTGATGCCGAGCTGGAGCCGGCCGCCGGAGATCAAATCGGCCGCGCCCGCGTTCTCGGCCATGTACAGCGGGTTCTCGTAGCGCATGTCGATCACGCCCGTACCGATCTCGATCTTCGAGGTCCGCGCCCCGATGGCCGAGAGCAGCGGGAACGGGCTGCCCGCCTGCTGCGCGAAGTGGTGCACGCGGAAGTACGCGCCGTCCACGCCCAGCTCCTCGGCGGCGACCGCCAGGTCGATGGACTGGTCCAGGAAGTCGGCGGCGGACCGGGTCCTGGAATGCGGACTCGGCGACCAGTGACCGAACGAAAGGAAACCTATCTTCTTCACGCAGGCCAGAGCGTTCGGCGGCCACGATTGATTCCCCACCCGCCCTCGTCATCGGCGCCGTAGGCGTTGGGCTAGGGCGTTTCTTGTGGATCAGCGTGCGGACCAGATGAAGATGCCCGCGATGTGCAGTGCGGCAAGGTAGACGGTGGCGGTCTTGTCGTATCGAGTGGCAAGGCCGCGCCACTGCTTGAGCTTGTTGATGCACCGCTCGACAGTGTTGCGCTGCCGGTAGGCGGTCTTGTCGAAGGCGGGTGGCCTGCCGCCGGACCGGCCCCGCCGCCTGCGCTTGGCGATCTGGTCGGCAGGCTGCGGGATGACGGCCCGGATGCCGCGGCGGCGCAGGTGGGTGCGGATGGCCCGGGAGGAATACGCCTTGTCCGCCAGGACTGTCTCCGGGGTGGTCCGGGGCCGTCCGACCGGCCGGGCCACCCTCAAGCGGGCCATGACCTCAGTGAATGCGGGTGCATCACCCGCCTGTCCCGGTGTGAGGCAGAAGGCCAGGGGGCGGCAACGTCCGTCGGCAACCAGATGGATCTTGGTGGTCAGTCCGCCGCGGGAGCGACCGAGGGCATGGTCGTGCGGCTCGCCGGCCGGGGCCCCTTTTGACGGGCCCCGGCGGCGTGCTGGTGGGCGCGGACGATGGTGGAATCGACGGCGACGACCCAGTCGAGGTCGCCTTCGGAGTCGGCCTGGGCCAGCAGCGCGGCGAAGACCTTCTCCCAGGTGCCGTCGGCCGCCCACTTCCGTAGCCGGTTGTGGACGCCCTTCCAGGAGCCGAACTCCTCGGGCAGGTCCATCCACGGGCAGCCGGTGCGGTACTTGAAGGCGATCGCGTCGATCACCTGCCGATGATCCCGCCACCGCCCACCCCGCCTCGGTGCCCGATCGGGTAACAGCGGCTCGATCCGGGCCCACTGGGCGTCAGTCAACGACACACCCAGACCAACGATCAGATGATCCGAAGGAAACGCCCTAGTGCACGGAGAACCCGCCGTCGACGAACACCGACTGACCGGTGACATAGGCGGAGGCGCGGCTCGCCAGGAACACCGCGGCGCCCGCGAAATCCTCGGCAAGTCCGTTGCGCCCGATCATCGTCCGGGCGGCCAGCGCCGCCACCTTCTCCGGGTCGTTCGACAGCCGCGCGTTGAGCGGCGTCATCACGAACCCCGGCACCAGCGTGTTGCAGGTGACGCCGTACGGCGACCACGCCTCGGCCTGTGACCGGGCCAGCGACTCCAACGCCCCCTTGGACACCCCGTAGGCGCCGCTCTGCACGAAGGCGCGATGCGCCTGCTGGGAGGTGATGTGGATGATCCGCCCGAAGCCGCGCTCGGCCATACCGGGACCGAAACGCTGCCCCAGGAGGTAGGGCGCCTCCAGGTTCACCGCCATCGTGGTGTCCCACACGTCCTCGCCCAACTCGCCCATCGGCGGCCGGAGGTTGATCCCGGCGCTGTTCACGAGAATGTCCGGCTCGCCGAACGCCTCGGCCGCCGCCTCCGCCGCCGCACGCACCCCGTCACGGGTCCCCAGATCGCCGCTGGCCCACGCGGCCCGGCACCCGTCCGCCACCAACTCGTCGACGGTGGCGGCCAGTTCCGCCTCCTTGCGGGCCACTACGACGACCTGGGCCCCCGCCCGCGCGAGCGCCCCGGCGACCGCCCGTCCGATGCCGGAACTGCCGCCCGTCACCACGGCCACCCGGCCGTCCAGCGAGAACATGTCGAAGAGATAGTCGCGAGAGATCATCTCCGCAGCCTAGGTGCCGCCCCCGTCGTCCGGTCCTGGGGACTGCGAAAAGCGAGGAGGCGAGGCCCCTCGCACCCATGGCACCAACTAGGTACCATCGACGTATGCCATCACTGAATGTGTCCTTCACCGAAGAGGAACTCGACGGAGTGCGCGCCGCGGCCGCGGCCGAGGGCAAGAGCCTCAAGCAGTACCTGCACGACCTCGGCGTCCGCGAGATGCAGCGCGGCCGGTTCGTCGCCGGCGCCTCCGCGTGGGCCGAGCGGCTGCGCGGCGAGTTCGACGACGCCTTCCCCGAGGAGGTGCCGCCCTCCGAGCGCGGTGGGGCCGCGGCCGCCTGATGCACCTGTACATCGACGTCTCCTGGCTGCTCGACGTCCAGGAGGCCGCCCTCTCCGACGAGGACATGTCGGTCTCGGACTACTCCGCGCTCGTGGCGGCCGTAGCCCGCCACAGGACCAAGCTGCCGACCCTCGCCGCCGCCGATCCGGACGCCGCCTGGCGGGCCGCCGCGCTCATGCACACCATCGTGCGCCTGGAGCCGCTGCCGCACCGCAACAGCCTGTACGCCGCGTTCGTCGCCGCCCAGTACATGGGGCAGTCCGGCGAGGGCATCGACCCGCCCTACGGCGCGCTCTCCGAGCTCGTGCGCAAGATCCGTGACACCCGCGTCGGGGTCGTGGCCGTCGCCGACCAGTTGCGCTCCTGGAAGGTCTGACCTGGTCCTTCCCGGGTCCTCGCGACCGGGTGGCCGTACCTCTGCGTACGCTGTTGGCGTGTCAGTCGCCCGCCTCCGCCGTGTCGCCGTCCTCGTTCTCGAAGGCGCCAAGCCGCTCGACGTCGGTATCCCCGCGCAGGTGTTCACGACCCGGGCGAGCATGCCGTACGAGGTACGGCTGTGCGGTGCGGCTCCCGGTCTGGTGACCGGCGGTGACGGCCTGTCGTACCACGTGGCCGACGGGCTCGACGCTCTGGCCTGGGCCGACATCGTCTTCGTCCCCGGCTATCGGTTCCCGGACCGGGAGGATCCGCCGCAGGCCGTCCTCGACGCGCTGATCACCGCCCACGACCGGGGCGCTCGGCTCGCCGCGATCTCCACGGGGGCCTTCGCACTCGCCGCCACCGGCCTGCTCGACGGCAAGCGGGCGACGACCCACTGGCACTACACGCGGGCGCTCGCGGCCAAGTACCCACTCGTCAAAGTTGACGAGAACGTCCTGTTCGTCGACGAGGGCAGCATGCTCACCTCGGCGGGCGCCGCCTCCGGCATCGACCTCTGCCTGCACATCCTGCGCGGCGACCTCGGCGTGGCCGCGTCCAACCACGCCGCCCGGCGCCTGGTCGCGGCCCCCTACCGCAGCGGCGGCCAGGCCCAGTACGTGCCGCGCAGTGTGCCCGAACCGCTCGGCGAACGGTTCGCCGCCACCCGCGAGTGGGCCCTGCACCGGCTCGGCGAGCCCCTCACCCTGGAGACACTGGCCCGGCAGGCCGCGGTCTCACCGCGCACGTTCTCCCGGCGCTTCGTCGACGAGACCGGCTACACACCGATGCAGTGGGTCATGCGGGCCCGCGTCGACATGGCCCGCGAACTGCTGGAACGGTCCGAGCGCAGCGTCGAGCAGATCGCCGCCGACGTCGGCCTCGGCACCGGCGCCAACCTCCGGCTGCACTTCCACCGCCTGCTCGGCACCACACCGAGCGACTACCGGCGTACCTTCGCCCAGGGGGAGTAGCCGAGACCCGGCTTCGGCGTTGACCGAAGGCCCTGAGACCGCCTTGGCGAAATCCTTTTGAACCGTGGCGATCGCGCCACTGTCACCGACGGTTGCCGCGCGCGAGCCTGGTGTGGAACCGAAGGGACTTCACTTATGACTCGCATCGCCGTCAATGGATTCGGCCGCATCGGACGCAATGTGCTGCGCGCCCTGCTCGAACGCGACAGCACCCTCGAAGTCGTCGCCGTCAACGACCTGACGGAGCCCGCCACCCTGGCCCGGCTGCTCGCCTTCGACACGACGTCCGGCCGGCTCGGCCGCCCCGTCTCCGTCGACGGGGACACCCTTGTCGTCGACGGCCGCCGCATCAAGGTGCTTGCCGAGCGCGAGCCCGCGGACCTGCCCTGGGCCGAGCTGAATGTCGACCTCGTCCTTGAGTCCACCGGCCGTTTCACCTCCGCCAAGGCCGCCCGCGTCCACCTCGACGCGGGCGCACGCAAGGTGCTCGTCAGCGCGCCTTCGGACGGCGCCGACGTCACGCTCGCGTTCGGGGTCAACAACGACGCCTACGACCCGGCCACGCACACGATCGTCTCCAATGCCTCGTGCACGACGAACGCGCTGGCCCCGCTCGCCGCCGTACTCGACGAACTCGCCGGTATCGAGCACGGGTTCATGACCACGGTGCACGCCTATACACAGGAGCAGAACCTCCAGGACGGTCCGCACCGCGATGCCCGCCGCGCCCGTGCCGCCGCGGTCAACATCGTGCCGACCACGACCGGCGCCGCCAAGGCGATCGGTCACGTCCTGCCGAACCTCGACGGCAAGCTGTCGGGCGACTCGATCCGGGTGCCCGTACCGGTGGGCTCGATCGTCGAGCTCAACACCACGGTTTCCCGCGACGTGACCCGCGAAGACGTGCTGGCGGCCTACCGCACCGCGGCGGAGGGACCCCTCGCGGGCGTCCTGGAGTACTCCGAGGACGCCCTCGTGTCCTCCGACATCACCGGCAACCCGGCGTCGTCGATCTTCGACTCGGCCCTCACCCGCGTCGACGGCCGCCATGTGAAGGTCGTCGCCTGGTACGACAACGAGTGGGGCTTCTCCAACCGGGTGATCGACACCCTGGAACTCCTCGCCGCCGGCTGACACCGACAACGCGGGGCGGGTGACCTTCGTCCGCCGGTGTGACCGGTGCTGCCGTAGTGTCTGGCCATGCCCGAGTCGCCCCGCCCCGTTCCGCTCGTGCCCGCCGTCCTCCGCCGAGCCCGTGAACTCGGGCTCGGTATCGGCGACTTGCCCACGGGGACGCACAACGCGATCACGGACGTGCCCGGCATCCGCGTCGGGCACACCACGCTGATCCGCCCGCCGCACGTGCACAGCGGTGTCACCGCGATCGTTCCCGAAGGAGTGGGACCCGCCCATCCGTTGCCCGCCGGGGTGTTCGCGGGCAACGGCTACGGCAAGCTCGTCGGCACCACGCAGATCGCCGAACTCGGCGCGCTGGAAACCCCGGTGCTGCTCACCTCGACCCTGTCCGCCTTCCGGGTCGCGGACGCCCTGGTCGGCTGGGTGCTGGAACAGCCCGAGGGGGCGAACGCCCGGAGCGTGAACCCGGTGGTGGGGGAGTGCAACGACGGTCTCCTGTCCGACATCCGGTCGCGTCCGGTCCGCGAGGAGCACGTCCGCGCCGCACTCGACACAGCGTCCGTCGGTCCGGTCGCCGAGGGCTCGGTCGGAGCGGGCACCGGGACGACCGCGCTCGGTTTCAAGGCAGGCATCGGCACCTCGTCGCGACGCGTACCGCTCGCGGGCCGCGAGACGATGCTCGGCGTTCTGGTGCAGGCCAACTTCGCCGGCACACTCCGGGTACGCGGCCGTACGGTCACTCCCGCCGACGTGGGCCTCCTCGGCGAGGAGTCCGATCCCGGCCCAGAGACGGGCTCCTGCATGATCGTGGTCGCGACCGACGCTCCCCTGGACGCCCGCCAACTCACCCGACTCGCCCGCCGCGCCGTCTACGCGCTGGCGCGGGTCGGTGCGGGCTACGGCCACGGCAGCGGCGACTACGGCCTCGCGTTCGGCACCCGTCCGTTGGGCACGCCCGCCGGACCCGCGGTGGTGCCCGATGCCGGGCTCGACGTGCTCTTCGGCGCGGTGCTGGACGCCGTGGAAGAGGCGGTCCTCAACTCACTGCTGACCTCGACACCGGCGACGGGGCCACGCGGGCACACCCGTCGGCCCTTGCCCGCGGCGGCGCTGCTCAGTCTGCTGGGGTGAGGGCGCGCTCGTACCAAGTGCCCTGCCTGCCGCCGATCTCGGCCGGAAGCGCCGGGCCGACCGGGACGAACCCGGCCTTGGCCAGCACCTTCCGGGACGCGATGTTCTCGTCCGAGGTGGCAGCCCGGAGCGTACGCAGACCGTGCCGTGTCGCCGCCAGCCGGCACAGTTCCCCGACGGCCGCGGTCGCCACCCCGCGCCCGGTGACGTGCCGCGCCACCCGGTAACCGAGGTCGGCGGTCCCGCCCTCGACGAGGTCGAACAGGTTGAACCTGCCGATGACCGAGCCGTCCTCGTCGACGAGCACATGGAAGGCACAGACTCCGGCCTCCTGCTCGGCCAGCAGACCCTCGTACCGTGCGGTGAAGTGCTCGAAGTAGTCGTCGCCGCGGTCGGAGACGGAGGCGGCGAAGTAGGCACGGTTCGCCAACTCGAAGGCCAGGACCGCCGGGGCATGATCGGCGCGCAGCCGTTGCAACTCGGGCACCGCCCGACCCTACCCAGGCGGGCCCGGAGCCGGGCAACTCACTTTCTGACGAGGAAGCAGGTCCCGTCCGCCTCCCGGCCGGTCGACGACCACCCATGACGGCGGGGGCCGGCGCCTCAGCCGGGCTCCAGCCCCGCGTCCCGCGCCAGCAGCGCCGCCTGGACCCGGTTCTCGCACCGCAGCTTCGTCAGGATCCGGCTGACGTACGTCTTCACCGTCGCCTCGCTCACATGGATCCGCTCGCCCGCGTCGGCGTTCGACAAGCCCTCACCGAGCAGCGCGAGCACTTCCAGCTCGCGGGCGCTCAGTGTCTCCAGACGCCGCCGCGCCTCCTCGCCGCGCGCCGCGGACTGCCCCGAGGCGAGCGAGTCGACCACATGGCGGGTGGCGGCCGGCGACAGATACGCGTCCCCGGCCGCGGCCGCCCGCACCGCCTGGATCAGTTCGGCCGGCGCCGAGTCCTTCAGCAGGAACCCGGCGCCTCCCTGGCTCAGCGCACGCAGCACGTTCTCCCGCTCGCCGAACGTCGTCAGGATCAGCGGTCGTACGGCCGGTGCCGCTCGGCGCAGTTCGGCCAGCGCGGACAAGCCGTCCAGCACAGGCATCTGGATGTCCAGGAGGGCCACGTCGACGGAGTGGGCGCGGACCAGGTCGACGGCCTCGCGGCCGTTGGCCGCCTCCGCCACGACGTCGATGTCGTCGGCGGAGGTGAGGATCATCCGGATGCCCGCGCGGATGAGCGGTTCGTCATCCGCGACGAGGACTCTGATCACAACTCTCCTGCAAGGACGTGCGGCGACGGCTGCTACTTGACCAAGTAGGCCCTTTTCTCGATCAGTTTGCCGTCCCTGAAGCAGAAGCGGTAGGCAGGCATCTTGTCCCCCTCGTTCGGCCAGTCCTCCGTCGACAGGTACGACGCGCACGTCGCCCCCCGCGGCACGGCGGGCGTCTTCTCGTCGTCTATGGCCCCGGCCAGGAACGACTTGCCGTGCGGCAACCTGTCCCGCACCGCCGTCTCGGTGTCTCCGACCTTCACGGAGTTGTAGACGGACGGCTCGATCATGAGTTTGTCGGACTCCTTCTCCACCAGGTTGACGATCAGCACGACGGCCAGTACCCCGAGAACCAGGAAGATCACTACCGCGGCACTGCACCCGATCACGAGGCCTTTCCCCTTGCGTCCCATGGCGATGTCGAACTCCTTCTGCCTGTCCGGCGCACCGGACCAGTCGATGTCCGCACCACCGTCGCCGGGCACCACCCCTTCGCTCTGCCCCCGGAAGTCGTTCGCCCCGTCGACGAACGTCGTTCCTTTCCGCACCGCATCCGCCCGCTGCGTGTCCTCGTCCGGCGCGCGCTGCGGGGAGCCGTACGGCAGAACGCCCGCGACCCGGAACCCGCCCTCGGACGTGGCGCCCGTATGCACCATGCCGCCGACCAGCCGGGCCCGCTCCTGAAGGCCCGTGAGGCCCTGCCCGCCGCTGACCACGAGGTGCCGTCCGCCGCCGGTCGTCACGGGTATCGGCCCGTTGGCCACCTCGACCACCAGGGAGTCCGGCTCGTACCGCAACTCGACGGCGATCGAGGCCCCCGGCGCGTGCTTCAGGGCATTGGTCAGCGCCTCCTGCACGATCCGGTACGCCGCGTGATCGGCGGCGGGCGTCAGCGGTCGCGCCTCGCCCGCCTGCCGTAGCTCCACGACCGAGTGCGCGCCCCGTGACGCCGCCACCAGGCCGGCTATCCCCGCCACACCCCGCGCCGCGGGCTCCGGGTCGGGATCGCTTTCCCGGGCCCGATCCGGTGTGCCGTCGTGCAGGATGCCGACGGCCTCGCGGAGCTCGTGCATCGCGGCCACGGACGCCTCCCGCAGGACGCCCACCACCTCCCGCTGCCCGTCCGTCAGCTCCCGGTCCACCTCCAGGGCACCCGTGTGGACGGCGATCAGCGCCAGTTGGTGACCGAGGCTGTCGTGCATGTCCTGCGCGATACGCTGCCGCTCGCGCAGGCGCGCGTGGGAGGCGATGATCTCGCGTTCGCGCAGCAGCTGGGCGTTGTGCTCGTGCAACGCGTGCACCAGCCTGCGCCGCTGGGCGCGGTAGCGACTGGTGAGACCGGGCACCACCGTCGTCGCCAGGAACGCGAGCGCGGTGAACACCAGCGTCTGCGCCGCGAACAGGTTGAAGGGCCCTTGGCTGACGGACAGCCCCGTGAAGAGGACGAAGGTGGCTCCGAACAGCGCGAGTGCCCGCCGCGGGGCCTCGATCCGGGCCCCCGCCGACCAGCTCGCGGCCATCAGCACGACCCCGAAAGTGCCCAGCGCACCGGCGAGCGCACCCGTGAGAACCAGCACGGTCGCCGGGAAGGACCGCCGCAGCAGCGAGAGCACCACCGCGATCACCGCCGCGGCGATCATCCGCGGCATGCCCGCGTCGGAGAAACTCAGCATCGCGAACAGACCCAGCACGAGAGCCAGCACCGTCTCCCCGACGATCTGCCGCCGGGACCACAGGCCTGCCGCCCCCAACTGCTTCCGGACCTCGCGCGCCTTCGTCTTCACGTCCACGCGCCAACGGTAGACATCACCGCCCGCGCGCACAGCCGCCGTTCGTCGCTGCCACGAGCGACCAAAGTCGTACGACGGACCGCAGGGGCCGGTGGATTCGGGCGTGTGGCGTCCACGAGGCCGTCAGCCGCCGGCGCTGAAGGACTTCACCTGGCACTCGACCCTGTACTTGTCGAAGTCGGGCAGGTTCATGCTGTCACCGCTGACCAGTCCCCAATTCCCGTTGGAGACCACGCTCTTGATCCCGTGACGGTTCATGCACTTCACCATGGCTCGTACGCCGTCGCTGTAGCGGGGATTCGCCGCCGGATCCATTTCCACCGGCTGGAGCGGGTACTTCAACTCGCACGCCTTGAGCGCCGGGCTGCCGGCGGGGGCCTTCTGGTTGCCCGGCACACCGTGTTCGTGGAGGCAGTTCGTCCAGGCGTCCCAGAGCCTGTTGATGTCCTGCTGGTTGTCGTCGAGCCGAATACGTACGTGTCCGGCGTCAGGGTCCGCAGTCTTCTGGACGGTGCTGGAAGGGGTGGCGATGGAGGCGACACCCTCGTCGCGGGTGCCCTTCCCGCCGTCGCCGCAGGAGGAGAGCAGGACGAGGGCGGTGCCGGCTGCGACGACGGTCAGGACGGGACCGGTGATGCCGCGGCGCCGGGGATCGGTGAATGAGGACATGGCACCAACATCCCGGCCAGGTATGAAGATCCTGTCAGCGAGCGATCAGCATCCTGTCTGCGGGAGCGGCGCCGCGGAGGCCTGACGCGGACCGTTCGGGGAGCTTCAGCCGAGCAGCGAATGCAGCTCGGCGAGTCCACCCCTGACAAGCTCGGAGTCTTGACTGCGCGAGTCGGTGAGCCGCAGTGCCCCGATCTCCAGGGCCTCGCCCATCCCTGCCGTCGAGGAGGCCAACCCACCAGACATCAAGGGCCAGTTGGCTGCGTTCCCCCCCCACCCGACTGTGCGCGGAGCGCGGCCGTTGCCGCCCCAGGCCCGGATCTCCGCACGATCCGACCGGCGTGCCCGACGCGTCGAACAACTTCTGTCCCAACGCTGTACGCCCATCCGGTGTTCGAGATAGCGTCACCACGCAGCTGCCGAGTGAAACGATTCAATCCACCGTCGCACAAGGGGACAGCATGGCGTCGAACAGCACACCGGACCAAGGCATTTCCCGTCGCGCAGCTCTGGCCGCAGCCGGCACCGTCGGACTCGCCGCCGTGTCCCTCTCGACCGGACTTCCCACGGCGGAGGCGCTCCCCGCCGCCGAAGCCTCCGCTTCACTCACCGGCAGCGTGTCGCGCCGCGCCGGCGGCTGGCACCGCTACGTCCAGGGACCGTCCTCGCGCACGGTCCGGCCGGTGCGGATCGTCGCGTCCACCGGAGACGTGAAGAACCCCGACGCGCTGCTCAAGCCGGGTGGTTCGAGATCCGTCCTGCGGCGCCCGCAGCCCGCGGCGGCCCCCGCCTGGCCCGCCGGCACCACGGCCGAGGCCTCCTCGTCCCACGCGGGCAACAACGGCAACGACGGACAACCGCGGACCTACGACGCCTCCAACGCGATCGACGGAAACCCGGACACCTTCTGGAACGACGACACCCTCGGCGTGTTCCCCGACGTCCTCACCATCACCGCGCCGCAGGTCGCGGCCCTGCGGGGCATCACGGTGATCTCCAACAGCGACGGCGTACCGACCGACTACACCGTCGACGTGTGGCGCGACGGCGACTGGCACACCGCCGCCACGGTCGCGGGCAACGACGCGGTGCAGCGGGCCGTTCCGTTCGCGGAGCCGGTCAGCACCGACCGCGTGCGCATCACGGTGACCCACGCACAGGACACCTCGCACGGCAACTTCACCCGGATCAACGAGGTCTGGCCCGCACCGGTCGAGCCGATCCCCGTACCGAGTGTCACCGTCGACTTCGGCAAGGTCGTCGTCGGATTTCCGCAGATCAGGTTCACCTCCGCCTCCACCAACTCCCCAGGTGTACGCGTCGCGTTCTCCGAGACCCGCCAATTCCTCAGCGACCGCTCGGACTTCACCCGCTCCGACCAGGCGGGTGGCACCGGACAGGGCACGGACCAGTTCGCCGTACCCGCGAAGGGCGCCAACTGGACCGACCACAAAGGCTTCCAGGCCGGCGACAAGGTCTTCGCGGACGGGCTGCACGGATTCCGCTACCTCAAGATCAGCCTCGACGCGCTCGCCTCGGACAGCCCCGCCGCGCAGCCCTGGGGGACGGTCGAAATCGACTCCGTGGCTCTCCAGTTCACCGCGTACGTCGGCACACCGAGCACCTACCGGGGCTGGTTCCTGTGCTCCGACGACGAGTTGAATCGTTACTGGTACGGCGCCGCGTACACCAACGAACTGGTCACCGACACCTTCCGCCAGGACGACGTCGATCCCCGCAACGCCTGGAGCGCCACACTGGAGGGCAAGTTGGTCCTCCAGGACGGGGCCAAGCGTGACCGCGACCCGTACGTCGGCGACCTCGCCGTCTCCGCGCGCACCCTCTACCTCACCCACGACGACGCGGCGCCCGCCGCCCGCAACGTCCTGGCCGACCTCGCCGACCACCAGCGCGCCGACGGCTGGATACCGCCCGCCTCCATCGGCAACTACACCCTGCCGCTCTTCGACTATCCGCTGTACTGGGTCACGTGCAGCTGGGACTACGTCCTCTACACCGGGGACCGTCAGTACGCGACGCGCTACTACCCCACGCTGCTGAAGGTCCTGGACACCTGGTACCCCAGCGTCACGGACGACGCCGGCCTGCTCAGCAAGGGCCTCAACGGCACCGGCGGATACGGCGACTACGCGTTCCTCGGCCGCACCGGGCGCGTCACCTACTACAACGCGCTCTACGTCCAAGCCCTCCGGAACGCCGCCCAGTTGGCGACTCTGCTGGGCCAGCAGGCCGACGCCACCCGGTGGAGTGAGCGCGCGGACAAGGTCGCGCAGGCCGTCAACTCACTGCTGTGGGACGCGGACGCGGGCGCCTACCTGGACTCCTCGACGGGCGCGGTGCGCCACGCGCAGGACGGCAACTCCCTCGCCGTCGTCACCGGCATCGCCGACGTGGACCGTGCCACCTCCGCGCTCGCCCATCTCGACGCGACGACGAAACGGCCGTACGGCAACGCCTTCATGGACAACGACACCATCTTCGACCAGGCCTCCCAGCGGGTCTACGCCTTCACCTCCTACCCGGAGATCGAGGCCCGCTTCCTGACCGGCCAGGTCGATTCCGCGCTCGACCAGATCCGGCGCATGTACGGCTGGATGGACAAGAACGACCCCGGCATCACCAACTGGGAGGGCATCGGCCCGAACGGGTCCCTGTACGAGGACGCGTACACCAGCATGGCGCACGGCTGGTCCACCGGAGTCCTGCCCGCGCTCACCAACAACCTCCTCGGCGCCCGGCCCACTTCGCCAGGCTACGCCACCTGGGAAGTACGCCCGCGGCCCGGCGCCGTCGACTGGGCGACGGGACAACTCCCCACCCCGCACGGCCCGTTGGGCGTCGAATGGGAGAACAGCACCCGCCTCTTCCGGCTCACGGTCCGCGTACCCGGGCACACCCAGGGCTCGGTCACCCTTCCCGGCGACGCGCGCAGCCGACGCGTGTCCGTCGGCGGGCGGATGCTCTGGGACGGAAAGCGGGCGGCGACCCGTGACGTGAGCGTGGCCGACGGCACGGTCACGGTGTCGGGTCTCGGCCCGGGCGAGCACAGTTTCGTGAGCGAACAGCACGGCAACTGACGCTGTGCCGCGCCTCGTTGGCGCGGCACCCGAACGAGCCGCTCCGGGACAGACCAACTGCCGTCTGGCTCGGGGCGGTTCGCTGTGAAATGGGTGAACCAGACGTTCCCTTCGGCTAATTGTGGCGAGTGTTTTGCCGGTCCGCGCATTGCCCGCTCCACGGCCCCACCGCCCCGACCTAGCCTGACCGGCGGGCCAAGGGAGGGCTGGCATGCTGCGGACCGTCCGGGAACAGGCAGCGGGTCTCACCACGGCCACCCTGGTGATGCGGCCGGTCGGCGCGCTGCTCTTCGGCCTGTGGGCGGACCGCAAGGGCCGCCGTACCCCGCTCATGGTCGACGTGGTCTTCTACTCGGTCGTCGGCTTCGCCTGCGCCTTCGCGCCCGACTACACCGTGCTGCTGGTGCTTCGCCTGCTCTACGGCATCGGAATGGGCGGCGAATGGGGACTGGGCGCCGCGCTCGCCATGGAGAAGATCCCCGCCGACCGGCGCGGTTTCTGGTCGGGCCTGCTTCAGAGCGGCTACTCGCTGGGCTATCTGCTCGCCGCGGTCGCGTTCTTCGGCATCGAACCCGCCTTCGGCTGGCGCGGGTTGTTCGCCTTCAGCCTCGTCCCCGCCCTGGTCGCGCTGTGGGTGCGCACCCGGGTGGAGGAGAGCGAGGTGTGGGAGAAGAGCGTCCGGCTCAACCGCACGCCCGCCTACCAGGTGTTCAAGAACCCGGCCGTACTGCGGCGCTTCGTCTACCTGGTCGCGCTGATGACGGCCTTCAACTGGATGTCGCACGGCACCCAGGACATCTACCCCACCTTCGTCAAGAAGGGGCTGGGCCTGTCCCCGGACACCGCGATCGCCATCGCCGTCGTCTACAACATCGGCGCCATCATCGGCGGCATGGTGCTCGGTGCCTACTCCGAGCGGCTGGGACGCCGTCGCACGATCAGGGTCGCGGCAGCCGCCGGCCTGGTCGTCGTCCCCTTCTTCGTCCTGTCCACCGCCGTGGGCCGGCTGATGCTCTCCTCCTTCCTGATGCAACTGTGCGTACAGGGAGCCTGGGGCGTCATCCCGGCCCACCTGACCGAGATGAGCCCCGACACGATCCGCGGCTTCTACCCCGGCGTCACCTACCAGCTCGGCAACCTCGTCGCCGCCCTCAACCTGCCGATCCAGGAAGCCCTGGCCGAGCGGCACGGCTATCCGGCGGCGATGGCGTGGACCGTCACGCCCGCCCTGGCCCTGGTGATCGTGCTGAGCGCCGTGGGCCGGGAGGCCAAGGGCATACGGTTCGGCGGCACGGGGGCGCAGGTGCCGACCACCGCGGTGGCCGACACCTAGGGGTCTGTCAGATCGCCGGTGAGCGTCCTGAGGCGACGACCGGTTCCAGCCGCCCTACGCGAAACCGGTCGCGGCGCAGCAGGGGCCGTTCGACGAACGCGTACGAGGCGAGAGCCGCGACGAGCGTCGCCGCGAGGCCGGCCGGGAGCAACGGGTCGCCGCGCACACCGAGGTCGTGGAGCAACCGGATCACGGGGTAGTGCCACAGGTACATCCCGTAGCTCAGGTTGCGTCCGATCCACACCGGCACGGACAGCGAGAGCAGACGGGTGGGCCAGGACTCGGGGCACAGGTCGAGTGCGGCCACCACACAGGCTGTCAGCAGTGCGGCGACCAGGAATCCCACCGTGTACCAGACCGGATTCCACCCGCTGACCTCGGTGATCGGGATCTGCCAGGCGATCAGCCCCAGCAGCACGAGCGCGGGGCAGCACAGCCGTCCCGCCCAGCGGCGCAGGAGTTCCCGCCGGGGGTCGTCGGCGCGCAGCCGGGCCAGGACGAGGGCCAGCAGGGCGCCGACGAGGAGCTGGTCGGCGCGGGTGTCGGGCCCGTTGTAGATGCGGTGCGCCGCCGAGGGATCCCAGAGCACGGTCCGCCAGAGCACCGGCAGCACGCACAGCACCGCGACCCAGCCCAGTACGGTACGCGCCCTCGCGTGCCGGAGCAGGACCAGCAGGAGGAGGGGCCAGGCCAGATAGAACTGCTCCTCCACCCCCAGGGACCAGGTGTGGCTGAGCGGCGCGGTGAGATCCGAGTACGCCCCGTCGTTCCCGGCCCGTACGAGGTTGACGACCGAACCCGCGGCCAGCACCGCCGCCACCCACGCCCCTTGGAAGAGCGGCAGCGCGAACGTGACCGACAGGACGGCGGTCACCGCACACATGACCAGCAGGGCCGGCATCAGCCGCAGCCAGCGCCGGCGGTAGAACGACCACAGCCCGACACGACCGGTACGGGCGTACTCGGTGACCAGCAGCCGGGTGATGACGAACCCGCTGATCGTGAAGAACACGTCCACGCCCACCGAACCACCCGGCACCAGGTCCGGTTCCACGTGGTAGACGATCACCAGCACCACGGCGACCGTCCGCAGCCCGTCCAGCCCCGCCACCCGCCCACCACCGCGCGGCCCGGACGCGAAGCCCTGTCTTACGTCGTCTCCTACGTCAGGGCTCTGTCCGGTGGCCTCGTCTACCGCGCTTCGATGGAGGGTGCTCATAACGGCGGCGTCTGCCCAGCCGGACCGGGATCACACACATTCTCATGTTCCTCATGGAGCGGCGGCATGATCCGGCCGCTGCCGCCGCCTGCCAGGAGTCAGGCTGTCCCGGTCTGCGTCTCGGCGTGGACGGCGAGGGCGCGCAGCGGGGTGAGGTCGAGGGAGGTGAGGACGGAGGAGTGCACGATCGAGGGGAGCGTGTGGCGGAGGAGAGCGGAGGTGGCCTGGGGGAGGTTCTGGTAGGCGGTGGTCGCCTGGGACATCGCTTGAATGCCGGCGAGGGCGCCGACCAGGACCTCGGCCGTCTCGACCGGGTCGACGTGGGGGAGGAGTTCGCCCTGGTCGCGGGCCTTGTCGAGGAGGTCGGTGACGAGGGTGGTCCAGTGGTGGAACGGACCGGTGCGGTCGACCCCGTCGGCACGCTGGTCGAGAGCGAGGCGGGCACCGGCCCGGACCATGGGGTCGGTCTGAAGGTGGTACGCGTGGAGCATGGCCGTGTCGACGAGCTCCTGGGTCTTGCAGGGGCGGTCGGGGACGACGAGGTTGTCGTGCTGCCCGGCCAGGACGCCTTCGGCGAGCTGTTCCTTCGACTTGAAGTGGAAGTACAGGGCGCCCTTGGTGACATTGGCGGTGGTGAGGATCTCGCTGATCGTGGCCGCTTGGTAACCGCGCTCCTCGAAGACGCTGGCCGCGGCGACGAGGATGGTGCGGCGGGTACGGATCGCCCGGTCCTGTTTGGGTCCTGGCATGGGCCGGCGCCTTTCGTTGCGGGAGAGCTGCGCTGTTCAACTCGCTAAAAATACCGTCCAGTTCGTATAGTCTACGGCGCTTCGACACTCGTCGAGGGGCCGGTGGCAGGCCAGTTGACGGCTGAAACCTCGTCAACGGGCATGTGGTAGCCGGTTTTCCGGACCGGCCATGCCGTTTTTTCGAACCCTGTTCGGCCGACCGGTCGCCCTGACCGGTGCGCTGCTGCGCCCGCCGGGCCGACCACTGAGCTCGGCGTCCAGCGTCTCCTGGGCGACGCGCATGGCTTCGGCGTACACGGGATCCCGCAGCCGCTGCCACATGTCGTCCTCGGAGACGTCCTCGATGTGGCTGACCACCCACCAGATGTTGCCGAAGGGGTCCTTGATCCGCCCTCCCCGCTGTCCGAAGGCGTTGTCCGCGAGCGCGGTGACGACCCGGCCGCCGGCTTCGACCGCACGGGCGAACGTCCTGTCCGCGTCGGCGACGAAAACACGCAGCAGACTCGGCATGGCCGGCCAGTCCGTGTGGCGGTCGAAGGCCAGCACGACGGTGTCGCCGACGAGGATCTCGCCATGGCCGATCGAGCCGTCCTCGGTCGCCACCCGCCCCAGTTCCGTACCGTCGAACGCCCGGGTGACGAAGTCGAGGAACGCTCCCGTGTCGTCGGTGACGACCCAGGGTGCGACGGTGGTGCAGCCCGCCGGTGCGTTGCCGCTCTGCTCGGACATCGTGGTCCTACCTTTCGCCGAAGTCCGTTGTCGGCGGCGACACTAGGCAGGAAGTAGGTCAGTCGCTGTCCTGCACGTCAGAGGATCACGAATTCTCGGTCAGCAGGCCGCCGGCGAACTCGTGTGCCGGATCCGCCAAGGTGCTCCGGAGCGAGGCGAAGAGGTCCGCGGCCGTCGTGCCCGACCAGGTGGCGGGGAGCAGGGTGTCGGGCAGGCCCGGGTCGAGATAGGGGAGTCGGCGCCAGGCGGTGAGGACGTGGACGTAGTCGATGAACGCCTCCTGGTCGGACAGCGCGCCACCGGCCCAACGCCCGGCCATCGGCGTGAACTCCGCGACGAAATCGTCGTAGAGCTTCTGCAGCGCCTCCAGGTCCCACCAGCGGCCCACCTGTTCGGCGGGATCGCCGAAGGCCACGTAGTCGGCGCGGAACAGGTCGACGTACTGCTCCAGGCCGTGCTGGAGGAGATGGTCGCGGGTGTCGTCGAGGGCGTGGGCGGGGGCGATCCAGACCCCGGAGGAGACCGTGCCGAAGCCCAACCAGGCCAGCCGGGATCGGAGTTGGTGACGATGCTGCCGTTCGCTCTCCGGGACGGAGAAGACCGCGATGACCCAGCCGTCGTCGGTGGCCGCGTGGCGCTCGAAGATACGGCGGTCACCGGTCTCCAGGACGGAGCGGGCGTACGGCGAGAGCGCGTAGCCCGCGCGGCCGTCCCGGCGCTCGGCCACCAGGATCTCGCGGCGCTTCAGCCGGAAGATCGAGGAACGGACCGCCTGGGCGTCGACGTCCAGCTCGGCGAGGAGCCGGATCAGCGCGCTCACGCTGATCCAGCCGCCGACCTCGCGCGCGTAGAGGCCGTAGACCGTCACGATCAGGGATCGCGGAGGTGCGGGCTGGCCCGGGCTGTCGTCAACGAGATCGCTTGCCGTCATGATCGGATTATTTTAGTGCGCCGCACGGGCGTCCGGTTCGGCCAGGTCGGCCGCCGTGCCGGTCCCGCCCAGCGCCGCACGCCAGGCCGTCGGCCACGGTGCGCTGCCGCCCGTCTCCTTGTCGGGGACGTGCACGGTGACGTAGCTGCCCCGGGCCGCGCGCCGGCGCGGCCCGCCCCCGGAGGCGGCGCGCCACACCTCGAAGCCGAAGGTCATCGAGGACCGGCCGAGGCGGATCAGCTCGACCCGCGTCTCGACCTCCTCGCCGAACCGGATCGACGCCTCGAACTCCACCTCGTAGCGCACCCTCGGGGCCACCGGGAAGTAGCCCGGGATGTCGTACGCACGCATCAGCTCGGCCTCCGCCGCCTCGGCGAACCGGACGACGGTGGTGTTGTGGTAGATCCCGGCGGCGTCGGTGTCGATCCACTCCACGCGGGTGCGGTGGACGGCGTGGGGGACGCTCATTCCGCCGCCCCGCCCGGGGTCCACCGCAGGTGCACGGCGTCCCGCGGAGTCTCGCGCAGCAGCGCCAGGCGCGGACGCACCGCGTCGGTCCGTGAGGTGGGCGGCTTGCGGCGGCCTGCCGCGAACTGCACCGGCCAGTCGGCGCCCGCTCCTCGGTACTCCTGCTCGGCGGCGGCCTGGAGCGTCCACTGCGGGTTGTACAGGTGCGTACGGCCCAGCGCGCACAGGTCGGCGCGCCCGGCGAGCAGGATCGAGTTGACGTCGTCGTACGACGAGATCGCTCCTACGGCGATCACCGCCGCGCCCGCCGGAGCGGCCACCTCGTGCCGGATGCGGTCGGCGAACGGGGTCTGGTACGAGCGGCCGTACGCCGGCTTCTCGTCCTTGGTGACCTGGCCGGACGACACGTCCACGGCCGCCGCGCCATGCGCTACGAAGGCGCGCGCGATCTCGACCGCGTCGTGCTCGGTGTTCCCGTCCGGGACCCAGTCGGTGGCGGAGATCCGTACCGTCACCGGGCGGTCGGCGGGGAAGGCGGACCGTACGGCGTCGAAGACCTCCAGCGGGAAGCGCAGCCGGTTGGTGAGGTCGCCGCCGTACTCGTCGGTGCGGCGGTTGGCGACGGGGGAGAGGAAGGAGGAGAGCAGGTAGCCGTGGGCCGCGTGCACCTCCAGCAGGTCGAAGCCCGCGTCGGCGCCCCGGCGGGCGGCGGACACGAAGTCGGCGACCACGGCGTCCATGTCGGCCCGCGTCATCTCGCGCGGCTGGTGGCAGCCCGTGCCGTAGGGCAGCGGTGACGGGCCCATGACCTGCCAGTTGCCCTCGGGCAGGGGCTCGTCAATGCCCTCCCACATGAGGCGAGTTGAGCCCTTGCGGCCCGAATGGCCCAGCTGGAGGCCGATCTTCGCCGTGCTGCGGTCGTGGACGAAGGACGTGACCCGCGCCCACGCCTCGCGCTGCGTGTCGTTCCACAGGCCCGTGCAGCCGGGGGTGATGCGGCCCTCGGGGGAGACGCAGACCATCTCGGTCATCACCAGGCCCGCGCCGCCGAGCGCCTTGGAGCCGAGGTGGACGACGTGGAAGTCGTCCGGCACTCCGTCGACGGCCGAGTACATGTCCATCGGCGAGACCACGATCCGGTTCTTCAGCTCCAGGCCGCCGATGCTGAAGGGCTGGAACATCGCAGGGGCGGACTCGGCCAGGCCTTGGGCGTCCGCGAAGCCGCGCTCGATCAGGTCGGCGAAGCCCGGGTCGCGGTCCTTGAGGTTGTCGAAGGTGATCCGGCGGGAACGGGTCAGCAGGTTGAAGCAGAACTGCGCCGGATCCTGGTCGGTGTAGCGGCCGATGTTCTCGAACCATTCCAGCGAGGCCTGGGCGGCGCGCTGGGTGGACTCCACCACCGGGCGCCGCTCGGTCTCGTACGCCGTCAACGCCTCGTCCACGGTGGGGTGTTCGTGCAGACACGCGGCGAGCGCGAGGGCGTCCTCCATGGCCAGCTTGGTGCCGGAGCCGATCGAGAAGTGCGCGGTGTGGGCCGCGTCGCCGAGCAGAACCACGTTGTGGTGGTGCCAGCGCTCGTTGCGGACCGTCGTGAAGTTGAGCCAACGGGAGTTGTTGGTAAGGAGGCTGTGGCCGGCGAGCTCGTCGGCGAAGATCTCGCGGATCCGGGCCACCGACTCCTCGTCGCTGATGCCGGGCGGGAACTGGATGCCCTCCGTCGAGTCGAGGCCCGCCTTGCGCCACACGTCCTCGGCCATCTCGACGATGAAGGTCGAACCGCCGTCGGAGAAGGGGTAGCCGTGGATCTGCATGGTCCCGAACTCGGTCTGCTTGACGAGGAATTGGAAGGCCTCGAAGACCCGGTCGGTGCCCAGCCACATGTACTTGTTCGTCCGCTGGTCGAGGGAGGGGACGAAGGCGTCGGCGTACTTGGTGCGCACCGCCGAGTTGATGCCGTCGGCGGCGACCACGAGGTCGTAGGACAGGCGCAGTTCGTCGACGTCCGGGGCGAGGGCGCGGTAGTGCACGGTGACGCCGAGCTCGGCCGCCCGTTCCTGGAGGATGTGCAGCAGGTCCTTGCGGGCCATCGCCGCGAAGCCCTGGCCGCCGACGGTGAAGGGGTGGCCGTCGAACTCGATGTCGATGTCCGTCCAGCGGGCGAAGCGGCTCTCCATCGCGTCGTGGACGACGGTGTCCGCGTTCTCGATGCCCCCGAGGGTCTCGTCGGAGAAGACGACACCGAAGCCGAAGGTGTCGTCGGGCGCGTTGCGTTCCCAGACGGTGATCTCATGGCCGGGGTCGAGCTGCTTCATCAGCGCGGCGAGATACAGCCCGCCCGGCCCGCCGCCCACGATGGCGATCCTCATGCCTGGTTCTCCTTCTCGACGATCTGACGCAGCAGGAAGTGCTGGAGCTTTCCGCTGGTGTTGCGGGGCAGGGAGTCGCGGAAGCGCACCGCGCGGGGGTACTTGTAGGGCGCCAGCTGCGCCTTGACGTGGTCCTGGATGTCCTTGACCTTGGCGTCGTCGGCCGCGACCCCCTCGGCCAGGACGACGAACGCGCAGACGACCGAGCCGCGTTCGGGATCCGGCTTGGCGACCACGGCCGATTCGATGACGTCCGGGTGGGTGTTGATCGCGGACTCGACCTCGGGGCCGCCGATGTTGTAGCCGGAGGAGACGATCATGTTGTCCGTGCGGGTGCGGTAGTAGAAGTAGCCGTCCTCGTCGCGGACGAAGGTGTCGCCGGTGACGTTCCAGCCGTTGACGACGTAGTTCTCCTGGCGCCGGTCGTCGAGATAGCGGCAGCCGACCGGGCCGATCACCGCCAGCCGCCCCTCGACACCCGGGCCGACCTCCTCGCCGTCCAGGTCGAGGACGGTGGCGCGGTATCCGGGGACCGGCCTTCCTGTCGATCCCGGTCGGATGTTGTCACCGGCGGCGGAGATGAAGATGTGGATCATCTCGGTGGCCCCGATGCCGTCGATGACCTTGATCCCGGTCTCCTCGTGCAGCTGCTGCCACACCTCTTCCGGTATGTGCTCCCCGGCACTGACAGCGGCCCGCAGACCGTGCAGCCGGTCCGCCTTCCCGGCCTTGAGGATCTGCCGGTACGCCGTCGGCGCGGTCGCCAGCACGGTGACCCCCGCCTCCGCGACCAGCTCGGCCAGCGGTTCCGGCGCGACCGCCTCCGTCAGCAGCGCGCACGCACCGGCCCGCAGGGCGCAGACGACCAGGATGCCGAGCCCGAAGGTGAAGGCGAGAGGCGCCGTGCACGACACGAGGTCGTCGGGCCGTAGCCGCAGCGTGTGCCGTCCGAAGGTGTTGTCGATCGACAGGATGTCGCGGTGGAAGTGGGTGGTGATCTTCGGTACGCCGGTGCTGCCGGACGTGGGTCCGAAGAGGGCGACGTCGTCGGCGGCCGTGTCGACGGCCGTGAACTCCCCTGGTTTCGCCGCCACTTGGCGCGTCAGGTCGGCGGGTCCTTCGCCGCCGTACACCACGATCCTGAGGTCCGGCAGGACCGAGTCGCGTACGGCTTCGACGTCCGCCGTGAACCGGTGGTCCACGAGGGCGACGGCCGGGCGGGTCTTCTCCACGACGGGGGTGAGTTCACGGGCCCGTAGCGCCGCCATGGTGGTGACGACGATGCCGCCGGCCTTGAGGACGGCAAGCCAACACGCCACGATCCAGGGGTTGTTGGGGGCGCGCAGAAGGACTCGGTTGCCGGGGACCAGACCGAGGTCCTCGGTGAGGACGTGTGCGATCTGGTTGGTACGGCGCAGCAGTTCGCCGTAGGTCCACACCTCGCCGTCCGGTGTGCGCAGGGCCGGGCGGTCGGGGCCGAAGGCGGCGGTGGGTACGTCGATGAGTTCGGTGCCGGCGTTGAGGCGCTCGGGGTACTGGAGGTCGTCGGTGGTGAACTCCAGTACCGGCCACTGGGCGCGCGGCGGGAGGTGGTCGCGGGCGAACGTGTCCGGATAGGCGGAGGGCGAGAGAGCAATGGGGTCCAACTGGTCCATCGGGAGGTTCCTTTCCGCAGGCCGGCGGCGGGCCGTGCAGGGATCAGAAGCTGCGTGGGAGTCAAGAGCTGCGGATCAGGCCTTCCTGGGCGACGGTGGCCAGGTGGGTACCGGAGGAGGTGAAGAAGCGGCCGACTGCGAGGCCGCGACCGGAGTCGGCGGCGACGGCCTCCTGGGCGTAGAGGAGCCATTCGTCCATGGGACCCGGCCGGTGGAACCACATCGAGTGGTCGAGGCTCGCGGTGACGACTCCCGGCTGTGCCCAGGACAGGTCGAGCATGCGCAGGACGGGTTCGAGGATCGTGTAGTCGCAGACGTAGGCGAGCGCGGCGAGGTCGCGCTGCTCGTCGGTGAGGCCGTCGACGGGACGAAGCGCGTCGAACGGCCTTACCCACACGGCCTGTTGGGGCACGCGTTCGCCCTCGACCGTGAGGTAGACGGGGCCGGGCACGTGCCGCATGTCGAAGCTGCGCCCGCCGCTCCAGTACTCCTCGGAGGTGTCTGTCATGGTGCCCCGGGATGCGGTGGTGTCGCGCAAGTACGTTGCGGAGCTGGGTAGTTCGGTGGGATCCGGGACGCCGGCCGGGGGCTCGGCGGCGAAGGTGGCGCCCGGCTCGCCCGCGGCGAAGTTGGCGAGGCAGGTGTAGACGGGCTTGCCGTTCTGGAAGCCGCGGACCTGCCGGGTGGCGTAGCCGCGGCCGTCGCGCAGCAGCTCCACCTCGTAGCGGACCTCGGCGCCGATGTCGACCGGCCGCAGGAAGTAGGAGTGCATCGAGTGCAGCGTCTTGCCCTCCACCGAGCGCATCGCGGCTGCGGCGGCCTGCGCCACCATGTCGCCGCCGTACGCCTTCGGCCAGGGGCAGGGCTGGGTGGTCGCGGTGAAGGCGAGGTCGAAGTGCTCGGGCTCGGCGGGGGTCAGGGCGATGGCGGCGGTGAAGGTCGCCGAGGTCGGGACGGACCGGACGTCGGTGCGGGTGCTCCGGGCGTCGGCGCCGGTGCTCTGGAAGTCGTTCACGGCCGGTCCAGCCAGTCGCGCAGGTCGGCGTCCGCCACCTGTTCCAGGTTGACCACGATGTTCTCCGGGGTGCGGGTCGTCATCCAGGTCAGCGGGTTGTTGCGGTCGAGATTGCACTCGACGTGCGGCATGAACGGCGGGACGAATACCCAGTCGCCCTCCGACAGGTCGAGGTAGTCCTCGAAGCGTTCGCCGAAGTAGATCCGGGCCCGGCCGGAGAGGACGTAGCCGCCGGTCTCCGCCTCGCCGTGGTGATGCGGCACCGACCGGTAGCCCGACTCGTTGCTCACCTTCCCGAACCACAGCTTGGTGGCCGGCGTGTGCTGCACGGAGACACCGGAGATCCGGCTCGCGCCCGCGGACTGGCCGGTGTCACCGACCTCCAGGCCCGCGCGGGTCACGACCGGTACGACCAGGCCGGACTCGTTGGCGTACAAGGAGTTGTCGCCCTCTAGGACGTACTTGGAGAAATCGGGTTCCATGATCAGCTCCTGGAGTCGGTGAGACGGAGACGGTTGCGCAGGGTGCCGATGCCCGGGATCTCGGTCTCGACGAGATCGCCGTCGGCCAGATGGACCGGCGGGGTCATGCCCGACCCCACGCCACCGGGAGTGCCGGTGAGCACGAGGTCGCCGGGACGCAGAACCGTGAAGGTGGAGACATAGGCGAGCAGGTCGGCCGCGTCGAACACCAGCGTGCGCGTGTTGCCGCGCTGCCGCTCGACGCCGTTGACCCGGCAGATCACCTCGACGCCCGCGACCGGGTCCAGCTCGTCGGGGGTGACGACCACCGGGCCCAGCGGGGTGGTGCGGTCCCAGGCCTTGCCCTGGAACCACTGGAGCGTGCGCTTCTGCCAGTCCCGCACGCTGATGTCGTTCGCGACCGTGTACCCGGCGATCCCCCGTGCGGCCGTGTCCCGGTCCGCGCCCTTCAGCTCGGCCCCGACCACCACCGCGAGCTCCGCCTCCCAGTCGACGTCGAGACCGGGCGGGAGGGACAGGTCGTCCTCCGGGCCGGTCAGCGTGTCGGCGAACTTGGCGAACAGGGTGGGGTGTTTGGGCAGCTCGCGGCCCATCTCGGTGATGTGGTCGGCGTAGTTGAGGCCGCAGCAGACGACCTTGCGCGGCGACGGCAGAGGCAACACCGGGGTGGCGCCCGGCAGTTCGGCCTCCGCGAGGTCCGCGAGGCGGTCGGGGGCCGTCGTCGCCAACAGCGCGGAGAGGTCGTCGGCCGGCAGCGCCCGCCAGCGGTCGCCGTCCAGGACGGCGGCCGTGGTGCGGCCTTCGTTGGCCACGGTGGCGAGCTTCATGGGCGGTGCTCCCTCGGGTGCTCGGGGTGACGGCGGTCGGGGGCCGAGCCGCGTCGGCGATATAGCGAGATTTTCACGACCGTCTAAAACAGTCAATAGATGGGTTACGCTGCCTGCATCAGCCCGTCCGAGGAGGAACCCGCAATGACGACTCCGATCCCGGTGAACCCGCCCTCGCTCCCCGCGCCGAGCGGCTACTCGCACGGCACCCTGAGCGGCAACACGCTCCACCTGGGCGGACAGACGGCCCTGGACGCGGACATGCGGATCGTCCCCGGGGGCATCGTCGAGCAGTTCCGGCAGGCGTTCGGCAATGTGCTGACGACGCTGCGGGCCGCCGGCGGCATCCCCGAGGACCTGGTCAGCCTGACGATCTACCTCACCGACATCCCCGACTACCAGGCGCATGGCAAGGAGATCGGGAAGGTCTGGCGCGAGCTCGCGGGCCCGGTCTACCCGGCGATGGCCGGCATCGGCACCACCGCGCTCTGGCAGCCGGAGGCGATGATCGAGATCCTCGGCGTCGCGGTCATCCCGGAGGAGCGGCTCGTCCGGCCGACGGAGGGGAAGGCCGCCGGGCTGTGACGGGTACCCGGTGGTAGGTGAACGCCGGCCTCGATCTCGCGTGAGCCCTCGTCGCACGTCGGCGGGGGCTTCTTGCTGCCGGAACAATGCGAGCATTTCGCGACCCCCGTTGTGGGGGTTCCGCTTCCGGTCGACGCACGGCCATTCTGACATCCCTGCCGAGTGGCGCGGATTTCAAACATTCAATTCAGTTGGTCTGCCGAAATGGGCAGACTTCTTTGCCCGTCTCGCCGCTCCGGCGGCCGATTCGCCTTCCTGTGGGGGAAGTTGTGTGACGGTGTGGAGGCGTTCTTCCCATATGGGGGTTTCGTGGGATTCCTTTTCGAGGTGACGTCCGGGTGCGGCTCCGGGAAATATCAAGTGTTGACATGCCCTGAGCGTGTGATCGATGATTACGACTGCGTCACGGAGTTCCGGAAGGGAATCCGAGGGAACAGGAAAATGACGTGACCAAGTAATTGGCCAGCGATTTCGTGCATCGAATTGTCGAATCCCCGGGCCGCTTTCGGCGGCCCTGCGCGTCCCGGCCGTCGGCCCCCCGCCCGCCACCTCTCCTGCCCCCCTCACGGCACCCGCTCGACGGCGAGCGCGCCCTTTGCGGACCGTCGGCAGCCCGGTGATCCCGGTTTGTCGCGCCCCGATGTCACCCAGCCCCACACCGATGGGAAGGCCAGGTACCGCCGGTGCACCACACCCCCCACCCTGTCCCCGCTCCCCGCGCGTCCACCGAAACACCCCCGCACGGCCCGGAGGGGACGCGCGTCCGGCCCGCCTCCTTCGCCCAGCAGCGGTTGTGGTTCCTGTCCCAGCTGCCGGGCGCGAACGCCGCGTACAACGAGACGATCGCCTTCACTCTGGTCGGCCCGCTCGACGCGGACCTGCTGTCCCGTGCCCTCGACGCACTGACGGATCGTCATGAGACGCTGCGGACAAGGCTGGTGGCCACGGAAGGGGACGTGCACCAGCACATCGACCCGCCGGGCGCAGGATTCACCCTGACCCGGGAAGACCTCACCGAAGCCGAAGCCGAAGCCGAAGCCGAAGCCGAAGCCGAAGCCGACGACGCAGGCGCGCTGGTGGCCGCCCGTCAACTCGACGAGGCGCAACGGCCGTTCGACCTAGAGGCCGGCCCCCTCGGCCGAGGCCGCCTGCTCGCTACGGGACCCGAACGCCACGTCCTGCTCCTGACGTTCCATCACAGCATCTACGACGGCGTCTCGATGAACGTCATGATGGACGAACTCGGGCAGCTCTACGCGGCGTTCGGCGTAGGCGCCCCGAACCCCCTGCCGCCGCTCACGGTGCAGTTCGCGGACCACGCGCGCGCCCAGCGCGAAGCCGAGCTCGGCGCTCAGGAGACCCACTGGTTGCGCGCGCTCGACAATGCCCCGCCCGTCCTGGAACTGCCCACCGACCGCCCACGGCCGGCGGAACAGCAATACGCGGGCGGGCGGGCCGAGTTCACCCTCGACGCCGAGGTCACCGCCGGACTCCGAGGCCTGGCGAGACGGCACGGCGCCACCCCCTATGTAGCCCTGCTGACCGGCTGGGCGATCCTGCTCTCACGGCTTTCCGGGCAGGAGGACATCGTTGTCGGGAGCCCGTTCGCGGGCCGGCGCGGTCCGGGAGCGGCCGGTCTCATCGGCTTCCTCGTCAACTCCCTCCCGCTGCGCATCGATCTCTCCGGATCCCTCACCGCCGCCGAGGCCCTGACCCGCACCCGCGCCGTCGTACGCGAGGCCCTCGCCCACCAGGACCTGCCCTTCGAACGCATCGTGGAACTGGTCAACCCGCCGCGCAGCGCCTCCCGCACGCCCCTGTTCCAGACCATGCTCGCCTGGCAGCCCGACCGGCGGGGCCTGCTGCACCTGCCCGGAGTCGAGGCCGAGCCGCTGCCGATCGCCCACGCCCCGGCCAAGTTCGACCTCGCCCTGTCGGCGACCGAGTCCGACGGGCGTATCACCGGACACCTGGACTACGCGACCGCGCTCATCGATGCCGACACCGCCCAGCGCTGGTCCGGCCATCTCCGACAGTTGCTCGCCGACATGGTCCGCCACCCCGAACGGGACATCCGGGCACTGGAGTTGATGACCCCGCACGAACGTCGACGGGTGCTCCTCGACGGGTATGGCGACGTCGCCCCGCCCAACCCGGCGGAGACCGCCCTGCGTTCCGCGTCCGGTCTCGTCGAACTCTTCGAGACGCAGGTCCGCGAGCGCCCCGCCCAGACCGCCGTCGTCGACCGGGACGGTTCGCTGGACTACGCGGCACTCGACCGTCGCGCCGACCACCTCGCGCACGCGCTGGTCGCCCGGTCCGTCCGCCCAGGCGACGTGGTGGGCCTGCACGCGAAACGCTCCCGCGACCTGGCCGTAGGCATTCTCGGCATCCTCAAGGCGGGTGCCGCCTACCTCCCGCTCGACCCGGGCCAGCCCGCCGAACGTCTCGCCCGCATGATCGAGGACGCCGCCTGCCCCCTCGTGCTGAGCGACCACGAAAGCTCCGAACGCGCCCCGGAATGGCTCGACTTGGGCACCGTAGAGGCCGAAGGAGTGACCCGCGAGGGACCACCGGCGGACATCGACCGCACACCCGACCAGCTGGCCTACGTGATCTTCACCTCCGGGTCCACGGGTCGGCCCAAGGGCGTCGCGGTCGAACACCGCAGTGTGCTCAACCTGTTCGCGACCTGGCACGCCCGCATGGGCACCGCCCCCGGCGAGGCCGGCTCCGCCTGGTCCGGTATCGGTTTCGACGCCTCGATCCACGAACTGCTGCTGCCGCTGACCACTGGTGGTGAACTGCACATCGTCCCCGAGGAGTTGCGCGGCGACCCCGAGGCCCTGCTGGCGTGGATGCGCGAACACGCGGTCACCCAGGCGTTCCTGCCGCCCGCCTACGTCAAGTGGATCGACGAGGACCCCGCCGTACGACTGCGCGGACTGCCCCTGCGCAAGCTGCTCGCCGGCGTCGAGTCGCTCACCGAAGCCGCACTCCACCGCATGACGCAGCACCTCCCGGGCCTGCGGATCTGCTTCGGCTACGGCCCCACCGAGGCGACCCTCTACGGCACCGCCTACTACGACCCCCGCCCACTGGAACGCCAGTGCCCCATCGGCCGCCCGCTGCCGCATACCCGCATGTACGTGCTCGACGGCCGCCTGGAACCCGTCCCGCCCGGAGTCGTGGGCGAGGTCTACCTCGGCGGAGCGTCGCTGGCCCGCGGCTATCTCGGCCGCCCCGACCTCACCAAGGAACGCTTTCTGCCCGACCCGTTCGTGCCCGGCGAGCGGATCTACCGCACCGGCGACCTCGCCCGTCGACTGCCGGACGGGCAGACCCACTTCATGGGACGCGCCGACGACCAGGTCAAACTGCGCGGCTTCCGGATCGAGCCTGCCGAGATCGAGGCGGCGCTCACAGCCCTGCCCGGCGTACGGGAAGCAGCGGTCCTCGTCGACCACGACGCGACGGGCCAACCCCGCCTCATCGCCGGAATCGGCCGGGGCACGGCACCCGCCCGCACCGCCCACGACTGGCGCACCGCGCTCGCCCACCGCCTCCCCGACTACATGATCCCCGCCGTCTTCCTCGACCTCGACGCGCTCCCGCTCAACCACAGCGGCAAACTCGACCGGCCCCAACTCCTGCGCCTGGCCCAGGAGTCGACCTCCGACCAGGTCAACACGGCCAGCCCGCGCGACCACGTCGAACACGGCCTCTACCGGATCTGGCAGCGCATCCTGCTCCACCCCGACATCGGCGTCAGCGACAACTTCTTCGAGATCGGCGGCACTTCACTCTCGGCCATCAAGATGGCCCACGCCGTCACCGAGACCTTCGGCCGCCGCCTCCCCGTCGGCGAGGTGATGACACGCCCCACCATCGAGGCCCTGGCCGCGCTGCTCCGCGAGGACGGCACCGCCCAAGTCCCCGGCAGCCTCATCGAGTTCCGCCCCGGCAGCGGCCCGCGCGTGGTCTGCGTCCACCCCGCCGGCGGCACCGCGTTCTGCTACCTGCCCCTGGCCACCCTCCTGCCCGAGACGGTCGGGCTCTACGGCATCCAGTCCCCGGGAGTGAACCCCGGCGAGGACCTCCTGCCCACGGTGGAGGCCATGGCCGAGACATACCTGCGCCTCCTGGAACCGCTCGACGACCAGCCCCTCGTCCTGACCGGTCTGTCCTACGGCGGCCTCGTCGCCCACGAGATGGGACGCCTCCTGGCCGCCGCCGGACACCGCGCGGTCAGTGTCGTCCTTCTGGACACCCAGGCCACCGACGACGCGTCCGCCCGCGCGGAGATCGGCGCCGTCGACGCGACCGAGTTCCGCGACAAACTCGTGAGGTTCAACGGGATGTACCCCGGCATCGACGACGCCCAGGTCGACCGCTACTTCCACCTCTACAACCACAACCGCCTCACCGCCCGCGAACACCTCCCGGCAGCCTCCCCGGCCCGCCTGATCCTCGCGCAGGCCGTACCGGACGGCACCGACACCCCCTTCCACGCCGAGGTCCGTGACTTCTGGCAGTGCAGGGCCGAGGGAGCGTTCCGGGTGGAGACGCTGGAGTGCGACCACTGGGAGATCCTGGAGGGCGTCGGAGCGGCCCGGGTCGGCACCCTGCTCGGCGCCGAACTGGACCACCACACCGCCCAGTTGGCCCTGCCGATACGGGAGGCGTGATGGACCTCCGATCCACCCCCAGCACCTTCCCAGCACCGCTCGACCCGCCCCCCGCACGGACTGCCTCCCTCGCCGAGACCGTCCTCGCCCAGGCCCGCCGCACCCCCGCCGCTCCCGCCGTCGAGGACGGCGACCGACTCCTCGACTACACGGAACTCGTACGGGCCAGCGGCCGGGTGGCGGCGCGTCTGCACGCGGCCGGAGTGCGCCCTGGACACGCGGTGGCCGTACAGTTGCCGCGCTCCTGGCAGTTGGTGTGCGTCATGCTCGGCATCCGCCGCGCCGGAGCCACCGTCGTCCCCCTCGACCGCCTCAGCCCGTCCGACCGGCAGCGCCACATCCTCGACGACGCGGGGGTGGTGGCCGTGATTCATGGGGCTGGTCCCCAACTGGCCGCACATCTGCCGGTGTTGGACGTCGATCTGCTCCTGAGCGGCGACGGCACCGGCCTGCCCACCCTGTCCGCGGGACACCCGGGCGACACCGCCACCGGCTTCGTCTTCTACACCTCCGGCAGCACAGGGCATCCCAAGGGCGTGGAGGTCACTGACGAAGGAGTGCTGCGGCTTGCCCGGCCCGGCTATCTCGATCTGCGACCCGGGATGCGTATCGCGTGTCTGGCCAACCCCGCCTTCGACGCGCTCAGTTTCGAGGTGTGGGTCCCGTTGCTGACCGGTGGTGTCTGCGTCGTACTCGACGACAGCCAGGTGCACAGCGCGCCGGGACTCGCGAGGGCGCTCGTCGAGCGCCGCGTCGACACGCTGTTCATCACGACGGCACTCTTCAACGCGGTTGTCGAGCAGGTCCCCGACTGCTTCGCCACCGTCGCTCAGGTCCTCGTCGGTGGCGAACAGCTCAACACCCGTATCGTCCGCCGCTGGTACGAGGCCAACCCCGAGGCCCACACCGTCCTGCACAACGTGTACGGGCCGACCGAGGCGACGACCTTCGCCCTCTGCCACCCCATCCCACGCGACTTCCCCGGCGACACGATTCCCATCGGCACCCCGCTCTCCGGCACCGGCATCCTCCTGCGCACCGAGGACGGCCGCACCGCCGAACCGGGCGAGGTGGCCGAACTCCTGCTCTCCGGAGCTGCGTTGGCCCTCGGCTACCGCAACCTCCCGGAGCGGACCGCCCACAGCTTCGTACGCCTGCCGAACGAGCAGGCCGCACAAGGGCGTTGGTACCGCACCGGCGACCTCGTACGCCAGGACACCGAGGGCCGGATCACCTACGTCGGCCGGGCCGACCGCCAGGTCAAGGTGCGCGGCTTCCGCATCGAACCGGGCGAGGTGGAACGGCAGATCCTGTCCGAGCCCGCCGTGCGCCAGGCCTACGTGTGCACCCGCCGCGACACCGAGGACCGCAACGAACTGCTCGCCTTCCTCGTCCTGGGCGACGACCTCTCCTACGACACCTACGACCGCCACCTCGCCGCGACCCTGCCCTCGTACATGCGGCCCCACCACACCTACCTCGTCGCCGAACTGCCGCGCAACGCCAACGCGAAGGTCGACCGGGAGGCCCTGCTGCGCGGTGCCCGCACCCCGTGGCGCGGCACACCCGAAGGCGACGCGCCGTCCGTCAGCCCTGGGCAGCGGCGGGTGTTGGAGGTCGCGGAGGACATCCTCGGCGTCAACGGCCTGCGCCCCGGGGACCGTTGGGCGGCCAGTGGCGGCGACTCGCTGAAGGCGTTGCGCTTCCGCTTCGAGATCCTCGGCCGCTACGCCGTCGACCTCCCGCACGACTTGGTCCTGCGCGCCGACTTCGCCGCCCTCGCGGACGCCGTCGACGCCGCCGAAACGGCCGTAGGAGAACACCCACCCGTACCCGGCCCCGCCGGTGCAACGACCGCGCCCGCCACCAGTGAGCAGGAGCGGTTGTGGCTGCTGCACCGGCGAACGCCCGAAGACCGGTCCTACGATGTGCCGTTGGCCTTCCGGGTCCGGGGGCTTGTCGACACGGCGGCCCTGCACCGCGCGGTGCGTGGCCTGGTGGAACGGCATGTCGCCCTGCGCACCCGGCTGATTCCCACCCCGGACGGGCTGCTCCAGCGGACCGGTGATGCCTACGATCCGTGGCAACTCCTCGAAGCCCGTCCAAACGAGGAGTGGCAGGACACCGCCGACCGCTTCTTCGACCACCGCTTCGACCTCACCGAGGGCCGGATGCTGCGGGCGGCCTGGGTGCCGGAGGCCGACGGCGGACTGCTCCTGCTGCATCTGCACCACGTCGCCGTGGACGGCTGGTCGCTGAATCTCCTCCTCAGTGACATCACCGACGCCGGTATCGCCGACGGCTCGGCCCATACGCCCCTGGACTTCGCCCACTGGCAGCGCGCCTGGCACACGAGCGCTGCCTACGAGGACCGTCGCGCACGGCTGCGCTCCCACTACGGCCGCGACGGCGAACCGTCACCCGCACTGCCGGCCTCCTACGCGCCACGGGCCCGCCTGCTGCGCACCACGCTCGACGTCGTCCGCCGCAGCGCGCTGGACCGGCGCGCCGCACAACTCGGCCTGACCCGGTTCCAGTTGCTGGTGTCCGCGTTCGCCGCGAGCGTCTACGGTGTCACCGGTCAGGGCCGCCCGCTGATCGCCACGCCGGTCGCGAACCGTCCCCGGCTCGAATTCGCCGACACGGTCGGCATGTTCGCCAACACCGTGCTCCTCGACCTGCCGATGGAGCCGCACCGCTCATTGGACGCTCAGCTGTCAGAGCACGCCGATGTCGTGCACGCCGTGCTGCGCGACCAGGAGGTCGCCCTCGCCGACGTCCTCGCGGACCGCGCCTTCGGCGAGCGAACCCCCTTGTTCGACTACCTGTTCGTGCTGGAGAACACCGACTTCTCCGCACTGCGGCTGGACGGCTGCGACGTACGGCCGCTGTGGCCCGAGCCGCTCGGTGCCAAATGCGCGCTCACCCTGTCGGTGGTGGAGCACGAGGGCGGCTTCGACTGTCTGTGGGAGTACCGCGACGACCTCGGCGCCGAACGCGCCCGGGGCGCGGCCCGACTCTTCCGCCAGGCCCTCGACCACCTGACCGGCGACACCGGCATGACTTTGCGCGAGTTGGTCGCCGACTACCGCCGCGCCCTGCCCGATCACGGCCGAGGTCCTGTTCGGCCGGCGGACTTCGCCACCGTTGCCGAGGGCTTCGCCCGGCAAGTGGCCCGGAATCCGCACGGACCGGCCGTCGCCGCAGGCGAGTTGTCCCTCACCTACGCCGAACTCGATGCGCAGGCAGCATGGTTGGCGAGCGTCCTGGCCGCCCGTCTCCCGGCCGATCCCGCAGCACCGGCGGCCGTCGCGCTCCATCTCCGGCCCTCCGCCGAACACATCGTGGCTCTCCTGGCGGCGGCCCGGCTCAACCTCACCGTCGTACCGCTCGACCCCGCCTATCCGCCGCCCCTGTTGCGCCATGTGCTCGACCGGGCCGACCCGTTGTGCGTGCTCGTGACACCGGAGGACGAGGACGCCCTCGCCGCGATCGCGCCGATGTCTCTGCCTCGGCACGTTCTGACCCTCGCGGACGCCCCGGCCGCCGCGCCCGACACTCCTGCACACCAAGGAGCACGTCCCCTCTACACCCTGTTCACGTCCGGCTCCACCGGTGAGCCCAAAGGCGTCCAGGTCTTCGACCGGACCCTGTGCAACCTGCTGACCTGGCAGCGCACCGACGGTGGCCTGCGTGGACCCGCCGTCACCCAGCAGTTCTCCATGCTGTCCTTCGACGTCTCCTTCCAGGAGATCTTCACCACCCTGTGCTCCGGGGGGTTGCTGCGCCTGGTCGAACCCGCCTGGCGGCACGATGTCCCATCCCTGCTCAGGGAGTTGGAGACCGGGGGTGCGGAGCGGATCTTCCTGCCGTACGTCGCTCTGCAACTGCTCGCCGAACACGGCGTGCGCACCGGGACGTTCCCGTCCCGGCTGCGTGAAGTCGTCACCGCCGGGGAGCAGTTGGTGTGCACGGACGCGATCCGCCGCTGGTTCGCCGGACTGCCGGACGCCCGCCTGTTCAACCACTACGGCCCCACCGAGACCCACGTCGTCAGCGGCCTCCGCCTCGACGGCGATCCCGCCGCCTGGCCGCTGCGGCCGGCGATCGGACGGCCGGTCGCGAATGCCGTCCTGCGGGTCGTCGACGAGGCCGGCGATCCCGTCCCGCCGGGCGTCACCGGCGAGTTGCTGATCGGCGGCCTCATGGCCCACCGCTGCTACCTCGGCGACGAGGCACCGCACCACGACCGCTTCACCGACGACCCCGACCTCGGCATCTTCTACCGCACCGGCGACCTCGCGCGCTTCGACGTGGACGGCCTGCTGCACTACGCGGGCCGCGACGACAGTCAGGTCAAACTCGGCGGACACCGTCTGGAGTTGGGCCAGGTGGAGGCCGCGCTGTTGCAGTACCCCGGCATCACCCATGCCGTCGCGGCGGTGGCGGACGGGCTGCTGGTGGCCTGCCTGCAATGCCGGGGCGGCGACCCCGACCCGAAGGACCTCGGAGACCATCTGTCCGGGCAGTTGCCCGCCTATGTGCGCGTCAGCCGGTTCCGCCGCGTGACGGAACTGCCGCGCACCCCCAGCGGCAAACTGGACCGCCGGGCGGCACTTACCGTCCAGGGCCGTGAACTGCGCCCGGCGGGCGCGATCACCCAGGCCGCACTGTCTCCTCTCGAAGCGCGGCTGGCCGCCCTGTTCGAGACGGTGACCGGCAAGGGGATCGGTGTCGAGCAGCGGTTCTTCGACGCCGGTGCCACCAGCCTGGACCTGATGCGCTTCCAGCTTCGGTGTGCGGGCGAGGACCAACTTGCCTTCGGCGTACCGGAGTTGTTCGAGCACGTCAGCCTCCGCGCACTGGCCCGGCTCATCGAGGGACGCGCGTCGGAGGGTCGTACGGATTCGATGCCCCTTGACGCGCCGCGACCCGTGGGCGAACCCATCGCCGTGATCGGAATGGCCGTACGGCTGCCGGGCGCTCCCGACCTGGCCGCCTTCTGGGACCTGGTCGTCTCCGGCCGTCGGGGCATCGAGCACTTCCCGACGGCGGACGGCCGGGTCGGTGCCCGCAGCCAGCTCGCCGGGCCGCTCGCCTTCGACCCGGGCCGCTTCACCATCAGCCCGCACGAGGCCCGACTCATGGACCCCCAGCAACGACAGCTCCTGATGAACTGCGTCGAAGCACTCGCCCACGCAGGCATCGCGGACCCGGCGGCCCACCGGGTCGGACTCCTGGCCGCCTGCGGAGAGAACACGTACTTCCAGCGCATGCTGCGCGAGGCCGAACCGGACCGACTGCCCGACTCCTTCCGGCTCGCGCTGCACCACGAGAAGGACTTCCTGGCCACCAAGACCGCCTACCATCTCGGGCTGACCGGCCCCGCCTTCACCGTGCAGTCCGCGTGCTCCAGCTCCCTCGTCGGCGTACACGTGGCCGCCGGGATGCTCCGGCAGGGCGACGCCGACGTGATGCTCGTCGGCGGGGTCCTCGTCGACATCGACCTGACCGACGGCTACACCTACCGGCCGCAGCACATCTTCTCGCCGGACGGCCACTGCCGGCCCTTCAGCGTGGACGCCGCCGGTACCATCGGGGGCAGCGGCACCGCCGTCGTCGTCCTCAAGCCGCTCGCCGCCGCACGCCGCGACGGCGACACCGTCTACGCCGTCGTCACCGGCTCCGGCATCAACAACGACGGTTCGGACAAACTCAGTTACAGCGCCCCCGCCCTGGCCGGACAACGCGCCGCGATCCGCACCGCCCTGCACCGCAGCGGCCGTAGCAGCACCGACCTCGGCTACGTCGAGGCACACGGCACCGGCACCCGGCTCGGGGACCCGGTGGAGACGGCCGCGCTGCGGCAGGCGTACGGGCTCGCGGACGACGCGCCGCGCGTGGCACTGTCCTCCGTGAAGAGCCAGATCGGGCACCTGGGCGCCGCCGCGGGCGTCGTCGGCCTGGTGCGGGCCGTGCTCGCCGTGCACCACGGGGTCGTTCCGCCGACGGCGGACTTCGACCGGCTCAACCCCGAGATCGAGGACGGGCCGTTCCGCATACCCGTCACCGCCGAACCCTGGCCGTCCGACACCCGGAGAGTGGCCGCCGTCAGCAGCTTCGGCATCGGCGGGACCAACGCCCATCTGCTGCTGGAACAAGGGGAGTTGTCGGAGCCCGGCCCCGTTCCGTCCGAGTCGGTGCCGTGTCTGGTGCTGTCCGGCAGCTCCGCGTCTGCCGTACGCGCGGAGGGGCGCCGTATCGCCGACTACCTGAAGGCGAACCCCGACACGTACCCGCAGGTGCTGCGCCACCTCCAGGCCGGGCGGCCGGCGCTCGGCCATCGGGCGGCGGCCGTGTGCCCAGACGTCGCCTCCGCTGTTGCGTGGCTCGATGCGCTCGGTGAGGTCGGCGAGCCGCTCGCGCAGACCGAACTCAAGGCATCGGACCGGGACCCCCGCACCCTCTGCGAGGCATGGACGGCCGGACACACCCTCGTATGGCCCGAGGGACCCGCGCCCGCGCCCTGGGACTTTCCGCCGCCCGCCTTCGACACGGCGGAGTACGACTTCCGGCGCGCGCCCGGAACGGACCAGTCCGAGGCCGGGAGTGCCCCGCAGCGGCTGCCCGCCGGTCTGTGGCTGCACCAGCCGCTGTGGACACGTCTGCGCCGTGCCCGCACCGGCGCCCACCAGCCACGGCGGACCGCCGTTGTGGTCACCGCGCCGGACGCGGACGGCCCGGCGTGGCGGTTCCTGGAACGGCACTACGCCCGCGTGGTGACCGTGCGCGCCGGGCAGGGATTCGCCCGGCTCGACGAGGACCGCTACGAGGCCGATCCCGCCGATACCGATCAACTCGCCCTCGTACTGGCGGAGATCACCCGGCGGGCCGGCTCCGGCGTCGACTGGCTGCACACCCTGCCCCTGGCCCTCGACGGCAGCCTCGACGACCAGGCGCTGGAGAGGGCCCAGTGGGCCTGCCTCGACACCGTCGCGGCTCTTGCCCGGGCCCTCGCCCAGATCCCCGAAGTCGAACGGCCCCGCGCCTGGCTGTTGTCCCACGGGGCGCAGCCGGTCACGGGTCCCGTTCGCACCCCCGAGGCGGGTCTGCTCGCCGCCGCCCTCGAAGTGCCCCGGCAGGAACTGGGCGTGACCCTGCGCTGGACCGACCTGCCAGGACCGCGCCCGGCCGACTGGGCGGCCCAGCTGCCGGACCTGCTCCTGGACGACACGGTCACCGATCCGTCGACCGGCCTGCGCGACGGCTTCTGGTGGCAGCGCACCCTTCAGCCGGTCCAAACCCCCGAGCCCCCAACTACCGCCGTCCGTACGGCCGTTCCCGGAACCCACCTGGTGCTCGGCGGCACCGGTGGCATCGGCACCACCCTCGCCGCCCGCCTCCTGGAACACCCCGGCAACCGTGTGGTCCTCGTCGCCCGGGGGACCGGGACACCACCCGCGCTGCGCGTACACCAGGACCGCGTCACCCTGGTCCCGGCCGACCTCGCCACCGATGACCTGGACACGGTCGCAGACCTGCTGGCCCCGCACCTCGACGGCCTCGCCGGCGTCGTCCATGCCGCTGGTACCGCCGCCGGCGGGCTCCTCGTCCGCCGCGACCCTGCCACCGCCCGCCGTGCCACGGCCGCCAAATTGCGCGGCGCCCTGCTGGTCGAGCGGATCATCGCCGAGTACGACCCCGACTACGCGGCCTACTGCTCGTCAATGGCCGCCAGATTCGGGGGAGTCGGACAGTTCGACTACGCGGCGGCCAACGCCTGCCTGGACGCCTACGCCCACCACACACCACCCGGCGCCGACGACGCCACCGTCCGTATGAGCATCGGCTGGGACGCCTGGCGGGACGTAGGCATGGCACAGCACGCCCTGACCGCCGACGCCCGCCACCAGGACCACCTGAGGGCGGCCCTCACTCCCGAGGACGGCGCGGCGGTCTTCGAACGGGCCCTGCACTTGCAGTTGCCGCACCTGCTGGTCAACACCACGCCCTTGACGGAGGCCCACTACTTCTACGAGCGCGAACGCGAGCACGAGTCGGAGTCCGTCGCTGAGTCCAGGCCGGTGCTCGCCGCGCACCCCACCCCCGGCGACCCCGCCGCCGACCTCACCGAGATCCTGCGCGACCTCCTCGGCGTGGACACCGTCGACCCCGAGGCGGCGCTGTACGACCTGGGTGCCGACTCGCTCACCCTGCTGGAACTCATCGACGAGGTGAAACGCCGCCACGGCACCGACATCGACCTCTCCCGGCTCAGCCACCGGGTGAGCCTCGCCGAGATCCTCGGTCACCTCGACACCGGAACCCGCCGCGCGTCCGCCGAGGTGGCCGTCGAAGTGTGGCAACGAGGGCCAGGCCCGGACGTGTTGTGCCTGGTCCATCCGGTCGGCGGCGACATCCAGGCCTACCGCCCACTGGTGGCCGCCCTCCCCGCCGAGTCGACCGTCTGCCTGATCGCCGACCCGAAACTGCGCGACCCGGGACTGCCCGCCCGGTCGATCGCCGACCGGGCCGCGCACTACCTGGAGGCGGTGCGGGCCGCCTTCCCGGACCCCAACTACCGCCTGAGCCTTACGGGTTGGTCGTTCGGCGCCTGGACCGCCCTGTCCATGGCGGCACTCGCCGAGGCCGAGGGCAGACCCGTCGAGACCGTCCACCTCCTCGACCCACCGCCACCGGGCGCCGACCAAGGCCTCGCCGCCTACGACGAACAGCAGGTGGACGCCGTGTTCGCCCGCGAACTCAGCGGCAACGGCGGCGGACCACTCTCGGAGTCCGGCCGAGCCTACGCCGAACGCCTCGCACACTGCTGCCGCACCAACCTCGCGGCCATGGCCGAACACCGGCTGCCACGACTGCAATCGACACCCGCCGAGGTATGGCTCGCCCAACGCCCAGTGGAGGAAGGGCTGTTGAGACCTGAGCCGACCGCGCCCGGCGCCTGGGACGCCCATCTGCCCAGCCCCTACCGCCTCCACCACCTCGACGCCACCCACTACGAACTCGTAGCCGAACCCCACGTGCAGGCGATCGCCGCCGCACTCGCGACAGCCGCTTCCGAGCGCGCTCTGCGCCATCCCGTCGGACGATCCTGAGGAGGTCACCGTGCGGCACCCCTACACCCGTCTGCCCGAGCGGTCCTTCTGGCGCACCGCGGTCGCCGAACCCGACCCGCTCGACATCACCGACCTGTGGACGCCGAAGTTCACCATCGGCCAGGACGATCCCGTCGTCACCGCCGGATCCTGCTTCGCCGCCCACATCGGACGGGCCCTCCTGGAGGAGGGCATGCACTGGTACGACGCCGAACCGCCGCCGCCGGGTCTCACCCGCGCGGAGCGGTCGGCGCGCGGCTACCGCCGCTTCTCCTTCCGCACCGGCAACATCTACACCGCCGCCGCCCTGCGCCAGTGGATCGCCTGGGCGCTCGACGAAGAGAAACCGCCCGAGGAGATCTGGGCGCAGGACGGCGCCTTCCACGACCCGTACCGGCCGAGTGTCGAACCGGACGGCTTCGCCTCGCCCGCCGACCTGCTGCGCTCCCGCGACACCACCCTCGCCGCCGTCCGCACCGCCCTCACCAAGGCCGACGTCCTCGTCTTCACCCTCGGTCTGACCGAGGCCTGGCACGACATCCGCACCGGGACGGTGCTGCCGATGTGCCCCGGAACCGTACGCGGCACCTTCGACCCCGCCCGGCACGTACTGCGCAACCACACGGTGGCCCAGGTGCACGACGACCTGACGTCCCTGCTCGCCCTGGCCCGCACCGTCAACTCCCGGCTGCGTATGATCCTCACCGTCTCCCCGGTGCCCCTGACGGCGACCGCCACCGGCCGCCATGCCCTCGTCGCCACCACCCACTCCAAGTCCGTCCTGCGCGCGGCGGCCGGCCAACTCGCCGACGAGAGCACCGACATCGACTACTTCCCGTCGTACGAGATCGTCACCGGCCACCCCTACCGGGCGGCCTTCTACGAACCCAACCTCCGCACGGTCAGCCCCGACGGGGTGGCCTTTGTGATGCGGCACTTCTTCGAGGCCGTCCAGGGCCGGACCACCACCACGCCCATCACCCCCACCCTCGTCGACGGCGGAGAGGACAACCGGTGTGACGACGCAGTACTCGACTACTACAACCCCCGCCCGCTTCCTTCTGCTCGGTGACTCCCACGCCGGTTGCATCGGCCGCGCCGCCCAGGCGGCCGAACTGTCCTTCGTGGGAGGCCCGTTGGGATCGGGGCGCGACTTCCTGGGGCCCTTCTTCGACACCGATACCGACACTGACGACCTCACCTTCCGGCAGTCCGAGACACAGCGGCTGTACCGCGAGTTCCTCGACACTCTCGACGTGCCCGCGCTCGCCGCACTACGGGTCCCGCTGGTGTGCACCTTCGGCCTGAGCGCCCACACCGTCGCCACCCGGCAGAACTGGGACCTCTACCGCGACCGGCACGGCACCGTCGCGACCACCTTCCTCCGCAGCACCCTCTTCGCCGACCTGATCCGCGCGACCGTCCGGGGCGCGCTCGCCTTCTACGACCATGCCGCCGCCCTGGGACTGCGCGTACTGGCACCCCTGCCGCCGCAGCGCGTCCCCGGCATGTCCGACCCGGACGTCTTCTTCGCCGCGCAGGACATCGTCGTAGACGAACTCAACTCAAGAGGCGCCGAGTTGGTGGATCTGCGTTCCCGCGTCACCGATGCGACCGGCGTGCAGCGCCCCGCCTTCTGCCAGCCCGACGACACCATCCACGGCAGCCTCGCCTTCGGCCGGCTCGTCGTGTCCGAACTCCTCGACCGAGGCCTGTAAACCCCCCTCACCCACGTCACGGAGGTCCCTCATGGAGGACTACGCGCTCAAGGCCGTCGAACGGCTCACCACCCGCCCCGCCGAGCCCTACGACACCCTGTCCGTCGAGCCGATCACCCCGCTGCTGGGTGCCGAGGTCACCGGCCTCGACCTCTCCCAGGAGCTGACGCCCCAGCAGGAGAAGGAACTCAAGCACGCGTTCCAGACCCACCACGTCCTGGTCTTCCGCGACCAGGACATCACCCCCGAGGAACACAAACGCTTCGCGGGCGTCTTCGGCGAACTGCACCCCGTCGCCCTCGCACCCGAGGGATCCGACCCGTACATCCTGGACATCAGGGCGACCAAGGAGTCCAAGGCCGTGGCCGGCAACGGCTGGCACGCCGACGGCACCGCGGACCCCGAGCCCTCCCTCGGCTCACTGCTCTACATCACGACCATCCCCGAGGGCGGCAGCGGCGGCGACACCGTCTTCGCCAACATGCACCTCGCCTACGACCTGCTCTCACCGACGCTGCGCGGCTTCCTCGACGGTCTCACCGCCCTCCACGACGGAGCCCTTCCCTGGACCGCCGCAGGTCAGACCCCGCCGCCCGAGTACGAGGTGCCGCGCACCGAACAGCCGGTCGTCGTCCGGCACCCGGAGACCGGCCGCAAGCTGCTCTTCGTCAACGCCCCCTACACCTCCCACATCACCCAGTTGTCCCGCGCCGAGAGCGACGCCCTCCTCGACCTGCTGTACGCGCACATCGCCCGTACCCCGCTGCTGCACTGCCGGGTCCGCTGGCAGGAGCGCACCCTCGTGCTCTGGGACAACCGCAGCGTCCAGCACCACGCCGTCTGGGACTACTTCCCGCACACCCGGGAGGGCCGCCGCGTGGCCGTCAACGGCAGTTCCCTTCAGGCCTGAGCCGTGCCCACGACCGACATCGCTCCGGCTTGGCTGCGGCAGGTCGCCACGGACCTCGCATGGCAACTGCCGACGGACGTCCGCGACGTCTGGACGGCTCGTCTGCACGACCTACTGGACGAAGTCCCGTACACAGGAGGCCTGTTCGCCGTCCATGTCTGGCAGGCCGGGACGGTCCTGCCGCTCCTCGCGGAGGCGGCGCGGGACGGGGAGGCCGCCGTGTTCGCGGCACCGGGAGACCTGCACCGTGCGGCGGCGCTCGGCAGGACGCCGGACCAGGACACCTGGAGAGCGGCGCTCACCCCCATGCTCCTGCGCCTCTACGACGCGGCCTACGACCGGGCCGGCGCGTACACCGAGGCCCACACGGGCGCCCGCGATTACGCGCTGGCCAACGGCTTCTCCGCGACCGAGGCCGACGAATACGGCCACGAATACGCGCAGTTGAGCAGCGACGCGAACGCGCGCGCCTGCGCAGAGGCCCACGCGCTGGCACTCGGGCCGGCGCTGGCACGGGCGTACGCGACCGGCGGATGCGAGGCGTACGCCGAGACGTTTCCCGCCGCCCAACTCCGGGCCGTCGTACGGGCCACCACGACAGAGCGGGGCGATACGGTCCCCGCCACGCGCCTGGCGGAGGGGCTGATCTCGGCGCTGGTGGCATCGCGGCCGTAGACACTCGGGCCGGTGATCGCGGAGAGTGTTGATGCGTATGCAAGATCGGCGGCGCTCCACGACGGGAAGAGGCCACACCTCATGACACAGCTCCGGATCGGTGTGATGTACAACCGCGACTGGGCCCCGGAGGAGTTGCCCGGATTCGCCCGGCAGGTCGAGGCCCTGGGCGTGGACGATCTCTGGGTGGTCGAGGACCTGGGATGGAACGGAGGGATATCGGCCGCCGCCATCGCACTGGGAGCGACACAGCGGCTGCGGGTGGGCATCGGGATCATGCCGGCCCCGTTGCGCAGTCCGGCACTGCTGGCGATGGAGGTGGCCACGGTGGCGCGGGTGTTTCCCGGCCGGCTTGTCGCCGGGATAGGCCACGGGGTGGCCGAGTGGATGGCCGACGTCGACGCGGTCGCGCGGTCGCCGCTCGCCCTGCTGGAGGAGACGATCCGCTCCGTGCGCGCCCTGCTCCGTGGGGAGCGCGTTGTCATGGAGGGGCGGGAAGTGCGGCTGGCGGGCGTGCAGTTGGTCCATCCGCCGACGGAGCCGCCGCCCGTGGTCGCGGGTGTGGTGCGGCCCCGCTCGCTGGAGCTGTCCGGGCGGGTCGCGGACGGGACCGTGATCGCCGAGGGGCACGGCCCGTCAGATGTCCGGAGCGCTCGGGCCTCGGTCGAGAAGGGTGGCGCCTCCGCGGACCACACCATGATGGTGTTCGCCTTCTGCTGTGTGGGGGACAGCGCCGATCAGGTGCAGCGTGAGTTGCAGCCGCATGTCGACGGGCACGGTGCCTGGCTCGGCCGCCCGGCGGAGCGGGTGTACACCGTCTCCGGCACGGCGGAACAGGCTGCCGAACGGGTCCGTGAGTTGGAAGCGGCCGGAGCGGACACGGTGGTGCTGCGCATGATCGGCCCCGAGCCGGCGGAACGACTGGGGGACCTGCTGAAGGCCCTCGGCCGCTGACTTCGGTGGCGGCGGGTCGGTCATCCCGGTCCGGCACTGGACACGGCGGCCGGGTCCGTACACGATCCCCTGCATGACAGTCGAGGACGCCATCGCCACCACCGCCGACCGGATCGCCGCGCTGCTCCCGGCGGGGACCGACCCGGGGACGCCGCTGCGGGGTGCCGAGTGGACGGTGGGGGAGGCGGCGGCGCATCTCGCGCTGGCCGGGAAGCTGATGCGGGACATCGGGGCGGGCAAGATACGGCCCTACGGCGACGGGACGCCCGGTGGGCTCGCGGTGGCCAACAGCGCGTCCCTGGCCGCCTTTCCGGAGCGGGATCCGGTGGTCCTCGGCACGATGATCGCGGACCAGGCCCGGGCCTTCGTCACGGACAGCGCGGGCCGCTCTCCGCAGGAGCAGGTGCTGACACCCATGGGACCGATGGATCTGGCCACCCTGGGCTCGTACCTGCTCACGCATCTGCTGGGGCACGGCTACGACATCGCGGTCGCGCTGGGCCGGCCGCACATGGTGAGCCGGGACGTCGTCCCGTTCACGGTGCCCTTCCTGCGGCTCGCCATGCCGCGCGTGGTGAGCGCCGCCGCGGCCGGTCACCACGCGTGCTACGTGGTACGGACCGGCCGCGACCGCTTCGCCGTCACCTTCGCCGACGGGGTCCCCACGGTCAGCGACGAGCCGCCCCGGCGTCCCGACTGCACGATCGCCATCGACCCCGTCGCCTTCCTCCTGCTCGCCCTCGGCCGCTGGAGCGCCCCCGCCACCATGGCCCGCGCCAAGGTGATCGCCTGGGGGCGCAGACCGTGGCTCGGGCCGCGCTTCCCGGGGCTCTTCACGGCGCCGTAGCCGACGGCCCGAACGCCCTTACGCCCAGCAGCCGTTGACGGTGGCGGCGAGGCCGTCGAGGGCGTCCTTCGTGGCGGCCGGATCGGCGGTGGAGTTGTTCTCGATGAAGGAGAAGATCTTCCAGTTCCCGTCCGCCGCCTTCGTCAGACCGCTCAGCGCGATCGCGCCGGTGAGCGTGCCCGTCTTGGCCATCACCTTGCCTACGGCGCACTGCGAGTCGGCGGTGTCGAACCGTCCCCACTCGGGTCCCAGCGTCGAACCCGCCTCACCCGCGACGGGCAGTCCGTCGATGATGTACTTCAGCGTCGGGGCGTTGGCCGGGTTGTCGGCCACGTCGAGGATGTCGGCGATGGTCTGGGCCGGGATGCGGTTGGAGCGGGACAGCCCGCTGCCGTCGTGGATCTCGTAGTTGGTCAGCGAGATGCCGTACTGCGTGAGGACCTGGCGGACGACCGCCGTGCCGTCCTCGAAGGTGGCCGGGCGGCCGGAGGCGAGCGCGGTCATCCGGAGCAGGGTCTCGGCGATATCGTTGTCACTCACCTTGAGCATGTGCTCCACGATGGTGGACAGCGCCGCGGACTGGTGCTCCGCCACGGGGACGGCTCCGGTGCCCGCGACGCCGTGCGTGACACTGCCGGTGACCGTGACCCCCTGCGCGGCGAGGAGCCTCGCGAAGGTCTGGCCGGCGTCCAGGGACGTGTCCGTGACGTGGTGGCCGTCGACCACCAACGCCCGTACGGGAGCGATGGAGTCGGGGTAGTAGCCGTCGTTCCAGCCGACGGCGAGGGAGGGCTCGGGGAAGAGGCTGTCGTCGACCTGGACCTTCACCGAGGTCAGGCCCGCGCTCTTCAGGCCCGCGACGACGGTCGTGACCATCGCGCTGAGGTCGGCGGAGGTCAGCGTCCGGTCCCCGCCGCCGACCAGGGTGACCGTGCCGGCGTCGTAGACGACCTTCGTGGTGAAGCGGTGGTCGGGGCCGAGGACCGTGAGCGCGGCCGTCGAGGTGCCGAGCTTGGTGTTGGACGCCGGCATCAGCGCGGTGGTCGCGTCATGGCCCCACACCACGTTGTTGGACTGCGCGTCGATGACCACACCGCTGAGCGTGGTGCCCAGCCGGGTGTCCTGGATGCGGGTGTCGAGGTTGGTCGCGATCTGCTGCTCGGCGGGGTCCAGCGTGGCGGCGGTCTGCCCGGCGGCGAACGCGGACGTGCCGAACAGGATCGTCCCGGCGACGGGAGCGGTCACCGCGATGACGGCGACCCGGCGGAACATCGGACCGACCGTTCTGCTCTTGCGGTGGCGTCCGCTCACGTGGTCGGTGGCGGGGGAGTTGGGCATGGCGGCCTCGGTACGGGGGAGTGCGAGTGGGGGCATACGAAAGATCCGGGGATCTTGAAAGGGGAAAGTAACAGTTCCAACTCACGTTACCCATGGGTACGTTGTGAAGAACGGGAGCCTGGCTGATTTGCGACGGTGCCCGTCAGTCCTCGTCCCCGAAGGGCAGCGAGTCGAGGTCCCCGGCGAAGTCCTCCAGGCTCGGGAACATCAACTCCATTGCGTCGTCCGGGAGTTCCTGCCGGGCGCCCGAGGCGGTCAGCGCCTGCTCCGTCCAGATGCACTTGCCCGTCGAGGTGTACCGCGTGCCCCAGCGCTGGGTGAGGGCGGTGATCAGCTGGAGGCCCCGGCCACCCTCGTCCGTGTCCGTGGCGCGCCGTATGCGCGGCATCGTCAGGCTGCCGTCGAAGACTTCGCAGATCAGCTCGGCGCCGTGCAGGAGCCGCAGACTGACCGGGCCCTTGGCGTGCCGCACCACATTGCCCACCAGCTCGCTGGCCAGGAGTTCCGTGGTCGGCGTCAGTTCCTCCAGACCCCAGGTGCTCAGCTGCTCCCGGACGTGACGGCGGGCCTGGCCGGCCGCTCGCGGGTCGTCGGGGAGCGACCAGGACGCGATCTTGTCGGGGGTCAGGGCGTGCAGCCGGACGACAAGGAGGGCGGCGTCGTCGGCCGTCGGCTGCTCGTCGGGCAGCAGGCCGTCGGTGAGGGTGTCGCACAGCCGCTCCAGCGCCAGCCGCTCCGAGCCCGCCTCCACACCGGAGCCGGACCGGTGCGCCGCGCTCAGCAGCCGCGCCAGATCCGACATGCCCTCGTCCATCTCACGCTTCGACGACTCCACCAGACCGTCGGTGTAGAGGACCAGCAGACTGCCCTCCGGCACCTTCAACTCGACCGTCTCGAAAGGCGGTTCGGCCGCGCCGAGCGGCGGGTCGGCCGACAGCTGAGGGAAGTGCACCGTGCCGTCCGGATGCACCACGGCCGGTGGCGGATGACCGGCCCCGGCGATGGAGCAGATCTGGGTCGTCGAGTCGTAGAGCGCGTACAGACAGGTCACGTACGACTCCTCGCCCATCCCGGCGACGAGTTCGTTCAGGTGGCTCATGATCTCGTCGGGCGGCAGCTCCAGGTCGGCGAGCGTGTGCAGCGCGGTGCGCAGCCGGCCCATCGTGGCCGCCTCCGGCAGGCCGTGGCCCATGACGTCGCCCACCACCAGCGCCACCTGGCCGCCCGAGAGCGGGATGATGTCGTACCAGTCGCCGCCCACGTCCATGCCCTGTCCCGCCGGGAGGTAACGGGCGGCCGCCGTGCACGCCGGCAGTTCGGGCAGCACCCGGGGGAGCAGACTGCGCTGGAGCTCGCGGGAACGGTCGTGCTCGGCGTCGTAGAGGCGGGCCCGTTCCAGGGCCTGGGCGACGAGGGCGCAGATCGTGGCGAGGAGGGTGCGCTCCTCGTCGGTGAGCCGGCGGGGGTGGTCGAAGGCCACGACGCAGACGCCGAAGGTGTGGCCGGACGCGGTCAGCGGCAGGAAGGCCCACGCCTGCTTCTGGGCCCTGGCCGGTCTGGCGGCCAGCTCGGGGTAGCGGGCCGCGTACTCGCCGACAGAGGAGAGGAACAGCGGCACACCGGACGCGATCACGTCCCAGGACGGCTCGCCGGGGGTCCGGGCGCGGCCGTCGACGACACCGAGGAATTCCTCCGGATAGCCGTCCGCTCCCACGGTGTGCAGCCGGTCGCCCTCGATGGCCTGCACCAGAAGCCCGGTGGCGGCGAACGGCGGCAGCACCCGGCGCGCGACCGCCGCCACCACGTCCTGCGAGGTCGTCGCCTTGGCGAGAGCGGCCGTCAGCTCCCCGATCCGGGCCGCGCGCCGGGCCACCGCCAGCTCGGACGCCCTGCGCTCCTCCTCGTGCTGACGCTTCTCGGTGACGTCGGTGAGATAGAGGGTGACCCCGTCGGGCCCCGGCACCAGCCGCAGGTGGTGACGGCGGCCGGTGCCCTCCAACTGGGCGTCGAAGCCGACCGGTGTCTCCTCGGCCGCGGCCTTGCGGCAACGGTCCTCCAGGCCGGGGACGTTCCGTACCGTGGGCAGCTCCCACAGGAGGCGCCCGAACAGCTCCTCCTCGGACAGGCCGAGCGTGCGCTCCGCCTCCAGATTGGCGAAGGTGATCCGCCAGTCGTCGTCCACCGCGAGGAAGCCGTCGCTCATGTGGCGCAGGGCCCGGCTGAGGGAGTCCCGCGCGGACCGGGACTCGTTGCTCTCCCAGCCCACACCGATCATCCGCAGGGGCTCGCCCTGTTCGTCGTAGGTCGCCCGGCCGCGGGCCCGGGTCCAGCCGTACGTGCCGTCCAGGCGGCGCACCCGGTACTCGGCCTCGAACACGTCGTGCTCCCGGATCGCCCGGTCCACCGCGTCCAGCGTCGGCGGCAGATCGTCCGGATGGACGCACACCATCCAGTTCTCGACCCTCGCGGTGTAGTCCTCGGGGCGGGTGCCGTAGAGCTCCAGGGCCGCCTCGTCCCAGATCAGCTCGCCGCTGCGGATGTCCCAGTCCCACGAACCGACGCTGACCTCCTTCAGCGCCTGCCGCAGCCGTTCCCGGTGGCCGGCGGGCTCAGCCGTGGACGGGCCGGAGGGCGGGGGTGCCTGGCTCATGCGCTCCTCGGTCCAGGCGACCAGGTCCCGGAGGAAGGCCCACTGCCGCGGAGTGGGCTCACCCTGCTCGCCCATCAGGACGGTGAGCGCGCCGATGCTGCGGTCCCCACCGGACACCGGCACGGAGGCCAGACCGGTGCCGGGCCACGAGCGCTTCTGGCCCGCGGACCCGCTCACCGGCGCGGGCTCCACCGGAACCCACGGAACCCACACACCACTTCCCTGGTGCAGCGCCCTGGCCGGGGCCGTCGGGCCCTCCTGGTCGATGATCTCCCACGGGCGGGTCAGGGCGGGAGGCAGACCGGTCGATGACACCAGCCGCAGCGCGGACATCGGGCCGCGCAGATGAATCGCTCCACCGAGGGCTCCCAGCTCGCCCACCGCATGCTGCAGTGCCAGCCGGAAGACTTCGCTCTCGGTGACGCCGGGGTCCACAGTGCCGAGCAGAGCCAGACGTGCGTTCATACCGTAAATTTTACCGTTCCCGCCTCACATGACACTGGCTCCGCAGGACTCCCACCCTTGACTCAAGCTGTCGCCCAAGGCACCCAACAGCCAGCATTCCAGGCCGAGTTGCATCGGAGTTCCGCCGACGTTCCCTCGGGTGACAATACTCGGCATCCGGGGCACCCGCGCCCTGTGCGACAGCAGGGACCGCGGACATCGCGCAGTTCACGGAAGGGGTGGGGAGCGGTAACGATCGACGGCTACCTTTGTGGCCGTCCCGGAAACCCTTGATCATGCCCGCGCGTTGTCACCCCGTCAGGCTCACCGCCCACCCGCCAACGAGGAGCGGCATGGACATCGGCGTATTCATCCCCATCGGCAACAACGGCTGGCTCATATCGAAGAGCGCGCCCCAGTACCGACCGAGCTTCGAGCTGAACAAGGCCATCGTGCAGAAGGCCGAGGAGCACGGGCTCGACTTCGCGCTGTCGATGATCAAGCTCAAGGGATTCGGCGGCGAGACGGAGTTCTGGGACCACAACCTGGAGTCGTTCACCCTGATGGCGGGCCTGGCCGCCGTCACGGAGCGGATCAAGCTGTACGCCTCCACCCCCATCCTGGTGCTGCCCCCGGCGATCGTCGCGCGCATGGCCACGACGATCGACTCCATCGCCCCCGGCCGCTTCGGCATCAACATCGTCACCGGCTGGGCCCCCGGCGAGTACTCCCAGATGGACCTGTGGCCCGGCGACGAACACTTCGGCAACCGCTACGCCCGCGCCGCCGAGTACGTCACCGTGATGAAGGAGCTGTGGAGCGAGGGCGTCAGCAACTTCAAGGGCGAGTTCTACGAGATGGACGACTGCGTGCTCTCCCCGCGCCCCGCGGACGGCCACATCGACATCGTCGCCGCCGGACAGAGCACCACCGGGATACGGTTCGCCGCCGAGCACGCGCAGTACAACTTCATCCTGGGCAGCGGCGTCAACACCCCCCTCGCGCTGTCGGGCACCACGGCCACGCTCGTCGAGGCGGCCGAGGACACCGGCCGTGACGTCGGCGCGCTCTCCCTCTTCATGGTCATCGCCGACGAGACCGACGAGGCCGCCCACGCCAAGTGGCAGGACTACCACGACAACGCCGACCACGCGGCGCTGGCGTACATGGCGGGGGAGACGGCCACCGACACGACCTCCGACGGCACCTCGACCGCCCGGACCATCGCGCTGCCCGAGGGCGCGGTGAACTTCAACATGGGCACACTGGTCGGCTCGTACGAGACCGTCGCGAAACTGCTCGACGAGGTCGCCGAGGTCGAGGGCACCAAGGGCATCATGCTCGTCTTCGACGACTTCCTCGAAGGCCTGGAGAACTTCGGCACCCGCATCCAGCCCCTGATGAAGTCCCGGGCACAGTCCAGCTGACCCCTTTCCACGCTGACCCCTTTCCACGCGAAGGCGGCCCGGGAGGGTCGGACACCCCCACTGTCCGACCGCTCCGGACCCGCCAGGACAGGAAGGACGCGCCGTGACCCGCCGTTCCCAGCAGGAGGACTACGAGCGCGCCGGGCTCGACGGGCGGCTCAGCCCCGGCAGCTCCCCGGCGCTGATCCTGGTGGACCCCGCCCGGGCCTACGTCGACCCCGACTGCCCGCTCTACGCCGGCGTCGAGCCGGCGGCCGACGCGATGAGGACCCTGCTGGCCGACGCGCGCCGGGCCGGGATTCCGGTCGTCGTCACGCGGGTGCTGCTGAGGGCGGACGGCAGTGACGGCGGGGTCTTCCTACGCAAGGTGCCGAGCCTGCGCGTATTCGCCGAAGGCAGCCCCTTCGGCGAGTTCATCGACGGACTGGCCCCGACGGCGGGCGAACTGACCATCACGAAGCAGTGCCCCAGCGCCTTCTTCGGCACCGGGCTGGCCGAGCACCTCACCGCCGCCCGCATCGATACGGTCCTCATCGGCGGACTCTCGACGAGCGGCTGCGTCCGCGCCACCGCCCTGGACACCATGCAGCACGGATTCGTCCCGATCGTGGTCGAGGAGGCGGTCGGCGACCGGGATCCCGACATCCACGCGGCGAACCTCTTCGACATCGCGCACAAGATCGGTGAGGTCTGGCCGATCGGGCGCGTCCGGGAGTACCTGGAGTCCTTCGGCTGACCGGGGCGCCGGATGCGCTACGCCGCTCGGTGCCGCCCCATGACGGGTTCGGCCAGCGCTCTCGCCACCGGGCACAGCGTCTGACCGTGCCGCGCGAAGAGTTCGTCACGCGAGTCGAAGCGGCCCAGATCCGCCATGACGTAGGCCGAGAGGTCGCACCCGGTGCCGGCTGTGGGGCAGACCGTCGCCCCGTCCCAGTCGATCGCCGTTCGCGACAGCGCCTCGAAGAGAGTCTCCGAGCCGGAATTGGTGAAACCTGCCTCGCCGTCCTTGCTCAACTCCCCAAGGCTGCCGAAGAGTTCGGACACCGCCAGCCAGGAGCCGGACGTCGCGTCGTCAAGACGGAATTCCGGCCAGGCCAGCAGAACCTGGTCCGGGACGATTCGCCGCAACCGGGGAAAACGCGGATACCAGAACGTCCCGTCCACCAGCAGACCGCGCACCCGGGTGGCCGTCCCGGTGGCCCGCGCCACGGCTTCGAGTACGGCGAGCCGCTGACTGCACGAGCCACGGCCCCGGCGCAGCACCTCGGACACCGGCCGCTCGTCCTGCACCGAGTAGACCGGCCGCACCGCTTCGCTGATCCGGCGGTGGGCCAGGCGCAGGGCCTCGATCCGGCGGACGGTTTCCGACTCCGCCGTCACGTCGATCCCGTCGAGCAGCGAGGCGACGAGCGGATCCCGCCAGTCGAGGATCCGCGTCGGGGCCATACTCCCCGTCGCCGCCACACCGCCGGTCGTGCCGACACGGGAACGCCTTCGCGGGGTGAGCAGCGAACTGGTCATGATCGTGGTCCTCTCGTCGGACACCCTCGACGGTCAGGGGTTTCCTTCAGCGGTGACCATCATGATGGAGAAATTGAACGTGTTCAACTCTGTGTGCGTAACCCGCCCGGAGTTGATCTAGGGTCAGTGCCATGGTTGCCATGAAGCTCTCCGCATCCGCTCGCCGCGTCGTCGAGGCGGCGGAACGACTCGCCGCCACGCTCGGGAGCGACCCGAACCACACCGTGGCCGCGGCCGCGATGGACACGGCCGGGCGGATCCATGAGGCGGTGAACGTCTACCACTTCACCGGCGGGCCGTGCGCCGAGCTGGTCGCGCTCGGCGTCGCCGCCACGGCGGGGGCGGGCCCGCTCGTCACCATCGCCGCCGCGGGGGACCGGGGTCGGGGTCTCATCCCGCCGTGCGGTCGCTGCCGTCAGGCGCTTCTCGATCTGCATCCCGATGTCCAGGTCGCCGTACCGACCGACGACGGGCCGGTGCTGCGCCCCATCCGGGAGCTGCTGCCGGACACCTACTTCTTTCCCGACGCGGACGCGCGCCGCATCGTCCGGCTCGACGGGCACGACTACGAGGCCGTCGCCACCGCGCGGAAGACCACCACCGTCCGCCACGACGGAACGATCGCGCCCGGTCCCGCGATCTTCTTCTTCGAGGGCGACTTCGAGGGCGACGAAGCCCACCGCACACTGAACGGCACCGTCACCGCCGTCGAACGCCGACGGCTCGACGACGGTTCGACCGTCGACCAGTTGACGTTCACCGTCGAAGTACCCGAGTGAGGCCCGTGGTCAGGAGGCCAGCGGGCCTTGCATCACGAGGGCGAGGCCCTGTTCCGCGTCGTCGTTGAGGGCGATGCGGAACGCGCTGTCGTAGGCGTCGTCCCCGACCGCCTTGCGGGCCTGGAGCTCCCATTCCTCGCGGACGGCGGAGAGTTCGGGGGTGCCGTGGTTCGGGTGGCCGAGCATCCGCCAGAAGGTGTTTCCGGTACCGGAAGTGCGCGCTGCCGCGATGCCGTTGCCCTGTACCGCGTTGGCCCCGGTGAGGAGGTCGAGCGCGAGGGCGATGCCGAGATTGTCATGGAGGTTGTGCTTGCTGGTAAGCATGGCCCGGGCATGCAGTTCGGCGTCGTGCGCGCGCCCCTGGAGGAGGTCTATGAAGGCGAGTTGGTGGAACGCGTACGACCGCGCCCAGTGCTCGCCGTACCGCACACTGAGCCGGCGCAGCGCGATGGCCGCCTCGTAGGCCTCGGCGAGTCGGCCCAGCGCGGAGTGGGCGAAGGTGCGGATCACCATGCAGCAGAGCTGCGGCGCGCCCGACGGCGGCGACTGGCCGTGGGTGATCAGGGCGTGGTCGCACACCTCGAACGCGTCCTGGGGGCGGCCGGCCATGAGGTGGGTGAGGCCGACCGTGTGGGCGGCGAAGAGTTCGGACTGCGGGTCGCCGTCCTGGTGTGCGGCGGCGGTGCATTCCTCCCCGACGAGCAGGGCGCTGCGGTGGTCGCCCTGGAGCGTGAGGGTGATGCCCAGGGCCCACAGGGCGCGGGTGCGGGAGGGGCCCTTGGGCGTGTCGAGGGCCAGGGCGCGTTCGAGGTAGTCGCGGGACTCGTGGAGGTGCCCGCAGCAGGGCCAGAACAGGCCGGTGCGGCCGGCCATCTCCACGGCGGTCCCGGGGTCCGTCTCGATGAGGTGGTCGAGCGCCGCGCGTACGTCGCTGTGGCTCGCCGAGATCCGCGCGTACCAGGCGACCTGCTGTTCGCTGAGCCAGCCCGCCTCGGCCTCGCCCAGCATGGTGGCGAAGTGCGCGGCATGGAGGTGGACGAGCGTCTGGTCCTCGCCGAGTTCCGCGAGCCACATGGCGCCGTACTCGCACAGCGTGTCGAGCATGCGGTAGCGGACGCCGGCCCGTTGGAGCACGGACTGGTCGGCCAGCCGGTCGAGGAGCCGGGGGACGGCGTCGGCGTCGAGTGGGCCGCCGGCGCACACGGACTGCGCGTCCGCCGCGTCGAACGGGCCGCGGAAGACGGAGAGTCTCGCCCACAGCAGGCGTTCCAGCGGGGTACAGAGTTCGTGGCTCCAGCCGATCGCCGTGCGCAGCGCCCGGTGTCGCCGGGGCCAGGCGGTCTCGTCGACGAGCGTGTCGAGGCGTGAGGCGAGGCGCTCGGCGATCTCACCGAGGGTGTTCTCCCGCAGCCGCGCGCAGGCCAGCTCGACGGCGAGCGGGATTCCCTCCAGGCGGTGGCAGATGGCGGCCACGGTCTCGGCGGAGGCGGGGGAGTCGAGGGACACGTCCGGTGCGGCCGTGGCACAGCGGTCGCGGAAGAGGTGTACGGCGTCGCTGGCACCGCCGTCGTCCATCGACAGCGGCGCCACCTCGACGAGCTGTTCGCCCCGGACGCCGATGGGCCGTCTGCTGGTGGCCATGACCGTCAACCCCGGTGCGGAGGCGAGGAGTTCGCTCACCAGGAGGAGGCAGGCGGGCAGCACGCGCTCGCAGCAGTCGAAGACGAGCAGCACCTGCCGGCCGGACAGCCACTCGCACAGCGCCTCGACGGGAGCGCGCGGATTGTGGTCCAGGAGATCGACGGCGTCGCAGACCGTGGCGGTGAAGAGCCGGTCGTCGTAGAGGTTCGACAGGTCGACCCACCAGACCCCGTCGGCGTACTCGTCCCGGACCTGCTCCGCGACGCGCAGCGCCAGGCGGCTCTTGCCCACACCTCCGCCACCGGTGAGAGTGACCGACCGATGCTGCGTCAACGCCGTTCTGACTGCGTCGAGTTCGCTTGCGCGGCCGACGAAGCTGGTCGTCACGACGGGGAGGTTGCCTACCACGGTCCCATCCTGCACGGCCCGGGCACGGCGCCAAACCCTCTCGCGGGAAACGGTCACAGGTGATCGGGCTTGGTAATTATTCGGTCGTACCGTTCGTCGCGGCCGGTCCGCCGCGAAGCCGTCGGTTCAGAGGCTGCCGGGGCGGACGAGTCCGGTCCGCTTGACCCCGCTCAGGATTGGGGTCACCTCCAGGGTGGAGATGTGGGGGAGGGCTCCGATGGTCTCGCTCACGAAGCGGTAGAGCGCGTCGAGATCGGTGGCCGCGACCGCCACGAGGAGGTTGGCCGCACCGGTGGTGGCGGAGGCGAAGCGGACCTGTGGGTGGCGGCTCAGTCGGCGACCCGTCTCCTCCAGGCCGCCGGGTGCGACGGTGATCCACAGCAGTGCCTCGGTACGGATGCCCAGCCGGGCCAGGTCGACCTCGGTCGCGAGCCTGAGCACCTGGTTGTCGACCAGCGCCTCCATCCGCCGCCGGGCGGTGAGCGGGGTGGTGTCGGCGCGGCGGGCGAGATCGGCGTAGGAGGCCCGCCCGTCCTCGATCAGGGACGCGACGAGCGCGTGGTCGACGGGTTGAAGTCCTTGGCGGACGGCCGGGGTGGAGTGCTCCGTCCGCAGGCCGGCCAGCTCGCCCTCCGTCAGCAGGCCGCCGCTCCAGTCGAAGGCGGCCGGGAAGACCCGCAGGAGGAGGTGCGAGGTCCACGACTGGACCGCGGGAGTGGCCGGAAGGTCGCGCAGCAGCAGCGAGTTGCGCGCGTCCGGCCCGTCCAGGAACAGGATCGTGCAGATCTCGTCGCCGCCGCCGAGGACGTCCACCCAGACGGTGTCGGCACGGCGGGCCAGGGTGGCGGCGATGGCGCCGATCCGGCTGGGCCGGCACTTGATGCGCAGGGCCAGCGGAATCAGATCGGGAAACCACAGGGGATTGCGTACGGCGGTGGCGCGCAGCGTCCGGTCGTGGAACAGCGGCGCCGCACGACGCACCACGGTGCGCTCCGAGATCCCCAGGACCTGCCCGACCGTGCGCCATGACGCCCGCGGGGAGGCGAGCAGCGCGGCCGTGATCCGACGGTCCGTCTCGTTCAGCGGTTGGTTTGCTTTCGCCGGATTCCCGGGTCTGCCGTCTTCCACTCGTCGTTCCAGCCTCTCCTTCTGGCCCAGGGTGCGCATTAATCCACTTTGTTGCGGCTGGCACTGTCCCAGTCGTGCGCCCGCCCGCTGGGATGGACCCGTCTCCCGCCGCACGAAGCGGTATGAAGCCGTTCAAAAGGCCTTCGATGATCATGCCGCGCACCCGATCGTCAGCGCCGGCCACCCCGGTCTCGTGGACACGGTCCTCGTCGCGGGCCGCGTGGTGAAGCGCGACGGGGTTCTCGTAGGAGTCGACCTGCCCGCCCTGCGGTCCCGCCTTCTCGCCTCCCGCAACCGGATCGCCGAGGCCGCCGGCATCCCGCTCGACGGCACCTGGCGCCCACGCCCGGAGGCGCAGTAGGAGCGTTCAGGGGAGTGTCGAACGACACCCTCCGAGCGCGGAGACAACCCGGGCCCCGGGGACGGACATCGTCCCCGGGGCCCGGTCGTGCGGTTGCCGAGTGCTGCTCAGCCCTCGACGACGCCGGAAGCGGCGATCTCGATCTTCGCCTTGGTGGCGCCCGACTGCGAGCCCAGGGACTCGATCTTGTCGATGATCTCCTGGCCCTCGACGGCCTCGCCGAAGACGACGTGCTTGCCGTCGAGCCACGAGGTGACGACGGTGGTGATGAAGAACTGCGAGCCGTTGGTGTTGCGGCCGGCGTTCGCCATCGACAGCAGGTACGGGCGGTCGTGCTTCAGGTCGAAGTTCTCGTCAGCGAACTTCTCGCCGTAGATGCTCTTGCCACCAGTGCCGTTGTGGTTGGTGAAGTCACCGCCCTGCAGCATGAACTGCGGGATGACGCGGTGGAAGCCGGAGCCCGCGTAGCCGAAGCCGTTCTGTCCCGTGGCCAGCTCGCGGAAGTTGCGGGCGGTCTTCGGGACGACATCGTCGAAGAGGTTGAAGACGATGCGGCCTGCGGGGGCGCCGTCGATGGTGATGTCGAAGTAGACGTTGCTCATAATAAATTCTGTCACTTTCGGTGTGATGCACACTGCCCGGCGCGGCCGTGTGCCGAACGCCGGACCGTTACCTCAGATAGCCCTGATAGCAGAACTCTATCCACAGACCCGGCGTCCTCACTGTCGGTACCGCAGTGAGGACGCCGGGTCTGGGGCCGCTGATAAAGTGGACGAACGCTTCGAGATCGCCGGGGCCCGTACCAAGGGGTGCGGGCCCCGGCGCGTTGCGGGCATCAGACCGAGGAAGGTTCCCCATGAACGCGAAGCCGCCGACCGCTTCCTTCGCCACGCTCGGACTGCCGTCCGAGCTGGTCGGGACGATGACGGACCTCGGGGTGACGGAACCCTTCCCGATCCAGGCGGCGACGCTCCCCGACGCACTGGCTGGCCACGATGTGCTGGGCCGGGCACGGACCGGCTCCGGCAAGACGCTCGCCTTCGGGCTCCCGCTGCTCGTACGGACCGCGGGCCGGCGGGCGGAGCCGAAGCGGCCGCTCGCGCTGATCCTGGTGCCGACCCGGGAACTCGCACAGCAGGTGGACGACGCGCTCACCCCGTACGCGCGGACGGTCGGTGTGCGGCTGGCGACGGTGGTCGGCGGCCTGTCGATCAACCGGCAGACGGCGCTGCTGCGCACCGGTGTCGAGCTGGTCGTCGCGACGCCGGGGCGCCTGACCGACCTGGTGTCGCGCCGCGACTGCCACCTGAACCACGTACGGATCACGGTGCTGGACGAGGCGGACCAGATGTGCGACCTGGGCTTCCTGCCGCAGGTCTCGGACCTCCTGGACCAGGTCCCCTCGGACGGGCAGCGACTCCTGTTCTCGGCCACGCTCGACGGCGACGTCGACCGGCTGGTGCAGAACTACCTCCACGACCCCGTTCTTGCCTCGGTCGACGAGGCGGCGGGCTCGGTCGCGACGATGGAACACCACGTGCTGAACATCCACGGCGCCGACAAGTACGCCACGGCGACCGAGATCGCTGCGCGGGACGGCCGCGTGCTGATGTTCCTGGACACCAAGGCCGGAGTGGACCAGTTCACCCGTCACCTGCGGGCCGGCGGGGTAAGGGCGGCTGCCCTGCACAGCGGGAAGTCGCAGCCGCAACGCACGCACACACTCGCCCAGTTCAAGAACGGCGAGGTCACCGTCCTGGTGGCCACCAACGTCGCCGCCCGCGGCATCCACATCGACGCGCTCGATCTCGTCGTCAACGTCGACCCGCCCGCCGACGCCAAGGACTACCTGCACCGGGGCGGTCGTACGGCACGCGCGGGGGAGTCCGGGAAGGTGGTCACCCTGGTCACGGCCGGCCAGCGGCGCGAGGTGAACCGCATGATGACCGAGGCCGGCATCCGGCCCACCGTCACACAGGTGCGCTCCGGCGAGGAGAAACTGACGGCCATCACCGGGGCCAAGCGCCCGCCGGTGGGGACGAAGCCCACCGGCAACGCCCCCTTCCGCGGCATGGGCACCCGTCCGGGCCGCCCGGCCAAGGAGTCCCGCAAGGCCGCCGAGGCCCGCAAGACCGCGGAAGCCCGCGCGGCGGCCCGGGTACGCAAGGGCCGCTGACCCCATGGACGACGGTGCCGGGCCCGTGAGGCCCGGCACCGGGTTCACGCGCCGCCGACGACTCCCGGTGGGACGAAGCGGCGGTGCAGTGGCCGGAACTCACTTTCGGGCTGACCACTGATGCCGGCCTTCTCGACGGCGGGAGCCAGCCGTTCGGCGAAGAACGTCTGGAAGGCCTCCTCGGAGTCCCAGACATCGGTCACATTGAGCGCCTCGTCGTCGAACCAGGCCACATGCACCTGTGAGCCCGCGGGGGCCGCCTCCTCCCAGCCCACGGTGTCCCGCACGGCGTCGTACTGCTCGGGGGTGACACCCGTCCAGCGCATGAACATCACCACAGCCAATGTCCGCTCCTCGCTCATGTCGTGTACGACCGGCCACCGGCGCCCACGTGCTTCGTTCACCGGTGGTGGCCCGGCCATCGTCCTGCGCGAGAGGGACGGGGCGAAGAGCGTACGGAGGCGCGGCACGGCTGCCGTTCACTCCTCACGCCTGGTAGGCGGCAGTCCGCATGTACGTGCGGACGTCTCCTTCGGCGGCGGGTAACGGTGACCTGTCTGGGATTCACTCGTTTGACGCAACGGCACCTCGCCGCGTCCTCTCCCGTCCCGGAAAGCGTCCCGTTCCATGAATCTTCGTTCGCTCCGACCCCGTACCGGGGCTGTCAGGTCGCGGGTCCGGGAGACCGAGTCCGTCCTCGTCGAGCAGTACGGCGACCTGGTCCGTCTGGCGCACCTCGTCCTCCCGGCCTCGCTCGGCCGGCACCGACGGGTACTCGTGGCGCACGCCCTCGTCCAGCGGGCGCTGCGCCGCGCGGGCACGGCACGTTCCGCGCCCGCCGTCCCCACGCCGCGCGGGGAGTCCGGTGCCGGAGACTCCGTAGAACGCCGTCTCCTCGTCGAGGTGCTGCGCGCCGCGCTTGCCCATGGGCGGCGCCCGCGCATGTGGCCCGCACGGCTCGTCCCGCCGGGAGTGCTACGGCCCCGGCTGCCTCTGGTCCTGGGGCTGCGGCTGTTCCCGCGTTCGGGCGGGGCGGACGAACTCGCCCTGGCCCAACGGTTGTCCGCGGCCCCCGCTGCGGCCCGCGCCGCCTTCCTGCTGCGTACGGTCCACGGACTGCCCCTCGACGCCGTCCAGGATCTGCTGGAATCGGCGGACGCACCGGACCCGGCCGCCGCCCTGCGCACCGCGGCCCTCCTGGAGGAGAGCTCGCGCAGATCGCCCGCCGCCCTGCTCGCGTCGCAGGAGTTCGACGCCTGCGCCCTCCAGGCCGGCCCCACCGACCTGCTGCGCCGCACCCGCCGGACCCGGCTGCTCCTGGGGGCCGCCGCGATCGGACTGCTGACGGTCGTGACCCTGGCCGTTACAGGTGACGGTACGGTGCACCGGCCGGCCCCCGGGACACCGGCGGCCCACAGCATGCCGCGTACGGCGGACCTGGTCCGCACCGCCGCCGGGGTGTGGGACAACACCTCGCGGGTCGACTTCACCGCCTGGCCGACCAGGGGCTCCCGCGCCCACGACCAGGACCTCCTGGACCGCGCTCTGAGCGCGTGGACGCACCCGCGGTCCGGTACCCGCCTCCACCTCGCCCCCGCCACGACGGCGGTCCCGCCGGCGACGGCACCGCAACTGCTCTACGCGGGAGACGTCGGCGACCGCGAGGTGGTGCTGTTCTACGACGGTCAGCGCCTCGCCCGTTACAGCGAGACCCGCTCTCCGGCGCGGGACGCTGAGTTGAGCGTCGCCCGCGTCGACGACGCGGACGTCACCACGGCGGCGGCCGTGACCCTCACCCGGGCGGGCGGCACCGCCCGCTACCTGCTGGCCCCCTGGGTGGCCGAGGCGGGGACCCGCGACTTGCTGCGCCCCGACGTCCTGGCTCACGCGCTGCACGTCTCGAAGGACGGCGTCACGGACCCGGTCCCGACCGTGCCCGCGACAGCGAGCTGCGAGAGCCGGCCGGTCCTGCAACTACGCTCCTCGCCGCGCGTCGCCGAACACCACGCGTTCCTGCTCGCCCCCCTCGGCGACCTGTCGCCGGTGCACCTCACCTACACCCCCTTGCCCGGCCACGGCTCACCGCCCGCCCGCCAGCCCCGCGAGGCCACCGGCCCCCAGGCACTGCTGGCCTGGGCCCACCAGGCCTGCGCTTTGCCGTCGCTGCGCGACACCGGCGTACGCGCCGTCAACAACTGGGACTTCGCCGAACAGGACCTGCCCGACGGAGGCGGCCACGCCGTATGGACCTGCGCCCGCGCCGACACCTGGCGCGGACCCGGCGACGTGACGGTCTCCTTCCGTACCAGCGGCTACGCGCCCGCCGTACCGGCCCGTACGGTCGCCCGGGCCCGTGCGACCGCGGCGTGCAGCCGGTTCGGGCAGCATGTCGTCGCCGCGAGCGGCTGGCGCTCCCCGAAGGGTCACTGGTATGCGCTGGCGGCCGGCAGCCGCGCCGTCATCAGCCTCTCGGTGAGTGGAGACGTGACGGCCACGAAGCAGTCCCGCACCCTCGCCGTACCGGCGTCCCGCAACCCGCGCATCACCGTGCGGGCGCGACTCGCCACGGGCGAAGACCTGGACGCCGTGGGCTGAGCCCTGTGGCCCTCGGCCCTAGGGGCGTGCGGTCCTCGGTGGCGCGACCGACCCGCGAGGCTTCGCCGCCGGAGGCAGGACCTTGCGGCGGCTGAGCTTGTTCTCGTCGATCGCTCTGACCGTGCGTTTGACCACCAGGTCCACCAGCAGGTCGGCCGGCCACCGGTAGCTGGACAGCGGCGGGGTCAGCAGCCGGGACAGCGGGTGGTCGTCGAAGCCCATGACCGAGACGTCGTCGGGTACGTCGAGTCCCAGCTCGCGGGCCCCGGCGTAGACGCCGTAGGCCATCGAATCGGCCAGGCACAGAAACGCGGTCGGCGGATTCGGCGAGCCCAGGACGGTCCGCGCCACGGCCGTGGCGCCGTCCAGGTCGTGCGGTGAGGGGTGGAGTGTGACGTCCAGCCCGAGACTCCGCGCGACCTTGTGGGCGATCACCTCGGCGGGGCGGTCGGGGGTGGTGGGCCGGCTCGGGGTCATGACGGCGATCCTGCGGTGACCACAGTCGACGAGCCGGTGGAAGGCGTCAGTGACCCCGGCCTCGTTGTCGAACACGACCTCCGCCGCGGTGGCCGCCCCCGGCAGTCCGTCGCCGATGGACGTCAGCACCGTCCGCCGGGCGACCTCCTTCCAATGCGCGGCGGCCGGGTCGACCGGCAGGACGATCAGCGCGTCCACCCGCTGGTCGGCCAGCTGGGAGGCGAGCGTGGCCTCGAGTTCGGGGTCGTTGGAGGCGTCGACGATCAGTGCGTGCCGGCCGACACCGAGAAACCTGCGGCCCAGGGCGGCGGCGAGGTCCTGCTGCCAGACGTCGGCGAGCGACCCGCACAGCACGCCGACATACCCCGTGCGGCCGGAGGCCAGGGCACGGGCGATCGGATCCGCCTGATATCCGAGCCGGTCGGCGACCTCGCGGACACGCCGTTGGGTCTCGGGTGGTACCTGAAGTCCGCGGAGCGCGTACGACACCGCGGCGGCGGAGAGCCCGGTCTCCTCCGCGATGTCGCGCAGGGTGATCCGCCGCGGCTGTTTTGGCACCTCGTCAGTGTAACGACTCCATGAACTGGGGCGCCGCTCCTGCCTGTCCGGGGCGGAGCGGCCCTCCGGAGCACATTGACACCGGCTCGACTTAAGCGCTTCACTGGAACGCATCACTGAAGCGCTTAAGCGAAGGGACGGCGTGGGCGAGCACGGTGCGCGGCGGCGGTCGGTCCGGTGCGACACGGTCGCCCGTACCGGTGCGGGTCGCAGACCGGCCGTACCCGCCGGCAATCCACATCACCTCCCACTCGAAGGAGTACGACCATGACCGCGCCGCTGCCGTCCCACGACCTCGACACCGCAGCCGCCCGCGATGCCGAGCCGTGGCGCGGGGTGCGGGCGGCCGTCACTCTCGACACGCTCCCGGGCCGCGACCTGGACAAGCGGGAACTGCTGGAGCTGGCCGCGTCGATCGCAGCCGACCCCGGCAGTTGGCGTGAGCACGTTGCCTACGACGACGACAACCGGCACTACGTCTCTCTGTATCGGGACGCCCATGTCGATGTGTGGGTGCTGTGCTGGACGCCGCGGAACGACACCGGCTGGCACGACCACGATGTCTCGTCCGGTGCCGTGGCGGTGGCCGAGGGAACACTCGTCGAACACAATCTGGCCGTCGGCGTGCCGAGCCTGGCGACCGAGGTACCGGCGGGTCAGGTCTTCTGCTTCGGCCCCGACCACATCCACCGGCTCACCGGACGCGACGCCGGCAGCGTGTCGATCCACACCTACTCGCCGCCGCTGTGGCGGATGGGCCAGTACACGGTCGCCCGCAACGGCATCCTGCGCCGCACCTCGGTCTCCTACGCCGACGAGTTGCGCCCGCTGGACGACATGGTCTGACCCGGGCCGGTCGAGTTCGCCACCGATCCCGTCCCGCAGCATGTCGTGCCGCGGTCCCAGTTCCCCGGGATCTCCCGGTACGCGGCGCTGGGGCGGAACATAGGGCGGGACATGGGGAGCGGAACAGCCGTGTCGGACGGACGAGGTCCGTGGTACGGACATCTGTGGATGGCCGGCGAGCGGGCGCGGAGCCCCTCGTGCTTCGCGAGGCCAGAACGGGATGGTCCCCGTGGCGTTGGCGCGGCAGCGGCTCATCTCGTCCGCGTTGTGCCGAGTGGCGTGCTCGGGCTCAGTCCGGTGGGAGCGCCGGTACTCGTTCGCGGCTGCCGCCCCCGCAACGCGCGAGGCTCTTTGTCAGCCCCGGGAGACGATCCGGTCCGTCTGGTGAATGAAGGACTCGTCTTTGGACCGACCGGCCACGAAGAAGTGCGAGGCCGCCGCATTCTCGGCCTGAGCGTGGATGGCGGCTGTGGTGCCGGCGGCCTGGCTGAAGGGCTGCGGCAGTGTGGTCTCGCCGAGGGCCAACGTCCCGGCATGGATCTGCGTGGCCGGGCCGCCGAGGTTCACTGCGACCACTTTGCCCGGCACGATCCCGGAGGCCGCAAGACCGACCACACTCGAAGCGGACAGCACGAGGTACACCGAGGTGGGGACTTGAGCCGAGGACGATGATGCGGGCGATCGTCGACCGAGCGGACTGTCCAGGTAGCGGCCACAGCAGACCCTGCTGCCGGTCGTGGAGTTCCACACCTGCCGGGCAGACGCCTGTAGTAGCCGATCCACGTCGTCGAACCTGTCTCGGGTGGAGCTGTACTTCGGATTGCTATCGGCTGCGTGTGCAACAGGGGGAGGGGGGAACGCTCTCAACCCTCAACGGAAAGGGATTGTTCAGCAACGCGTTCGCACGGGTGATCAATACGTTCGGGGTCGGGGACTCCCACCGGCCCGGGGTAGTTCCAACCCAGTGTGCTCAACGTGTGACCCAACGGCGGGGCTGAGTCCCAGGCGTCGGCGCACTCTTGACGACAGCCTGCAAGGAACGATCTAGCGGGTGCAGACCGGCTACCGCGGTCCGTAGCGTTCCGGCAGGTCGCGCCAGGAGATCCCGGTCCGGATCTTGTAGACCATCCCGTTGCCGGCTTGCCAGTCCGGCACCCGCGGCCTGGCGGTTGCGGCCCGCCGTATCGGTGGAGCGAGTAACTCCCAGTCCTGATCGGTGCGTTCGTGGCGGCGCGTCACTCCGCCTTGGCTCACCACCGATGATCTTTGAAGGTGGGCCCCAATCCCGTCCCGTGAGGTCGTGCTGCCAGTCCGGGCCCAACTCACCATGGACGTGACGGCGCCGCTGTGCTGGTGGAAGCGGAGTGGCGGGACTTTATGGGGCAAAGGTCACGTTGGCGTTCCGGCTGGCCGTCGTCCCGGCTGGATCTTGGGAGGTTATTCCGCCGGACCCGGGGTCCCGCGGGAAGGCTGGCAGGTTCAGGCCGTACCTGTTACCTTCCGCCCGGTCATACATTCAGTCATGACATGTATGAATGGAGGCGGCGTGCGGAAGACAGCCGTAGTGCTCGGCGGAAGCGTGGCGGGGCTGTGCGCCGCGGGAGTGCTCGCGAGGCATTTCGACGAGGTGATCGTCCTGGAGCGGGACCGGCTCCCGCCGGACGCACAGCATCGGCGGGGCGTGCCGCAGAGCAAGCACCCGCACTTCCTCCTCAACTCCGGGCGTCGCGCGATCGGCGAGATCTTTCCCGGGTTCGAGGAGGCACTGATCGCCGCGGGCGGGATGCGTCTGATGCCGTCGATGGACGCGGCGTACTGCGAGAACAGTGGCTGGGCCCCGCGCAAGGCCGGGTCGATGACGATGGTCTACAGCTCGCGTGTGCTCATCGAGCGGGTCCTGCGCGACAAGGTCCGCGAGCTCCCGGCCATCGAGATCCGCGAGGGGGTGACCGTCACCGGACTTCGTTGCACCGGGGGCGGAACCGCGCGGGGGCGCGTCGGGGGAGTCGAGTACCGCGCGGGCGACGACTCGGGCCACCTGTCCGCCGACCTGGTCGTCGACGCGCTGGGGCGCGGCTCCTCCGTCGCCGACTGGCTGAGCACGGCGGGATGGCCGGCGCCACCGGAGAAGACCCTCGACGCCAAGGTCACCTACACGTCACGGTGGTACGACCTGCCGCCCGCCGACCGGCGTCCGCCGACGTGGTGGTGGAAGCACCTGGTCATCACTCCGACCCAGGACACCGGCGACCATCCCGAGGAACACGAGTTCCTCAGCAACTTCTTCCCCATCGAGGGGGATCGCGCCATCGTGTGCATGGGGGCGTGGGGCATCCGGATGCCGCGGGAGGTCGATACCTTCGAGGCCGCGGTGGATCGCGTGCGGGCCAGGACCTTCGGGCAGGCGACGCATGCCTGCACTCCGACCTCCGGGGTGCACCTCACTCGTTCGACCGGCAACAAGTGGCGCCGTTACGACCTGCTCGACCAGCCTCCGCTCGGGCTGGTCTGCGTCGGTGACTCGATCTGCGCGTTCAACCCGTTCTACGCCCAGGGGATGAGCTCGGCAGCCCGCTCCGCGCTCATCCTCGCCGAGATGCTGCACGGCCACGATGTCCTCGACCTCGCCTTCTTCCGCGAGTTCCTCGCCCGGCAGAAGAAGTCGCTCGACGTGCCCTGGATGCTCGCCATGGCCCGTGACCAGGCATATGACTTCGCGACCGGGAGCGAGGTCGTCGCCCCCTGGCGCCGCAAACTGGCCGCGCGCATCAGCTGGCCGGTCTTCGACGCCATCAATGCCACGAGCCGCGAGGACACCTACGTCGAGCGTACGTTCGCCCAGGTCTTCAACCTCGACCTGTCGCTCAGGGACATGACCACCGATGTGCGGTTCTGGTTCGGCATCGCGCGCTACAAGGTGCGGCAGTGGCTCGGACGCACGGTCGTGCCCGGCGGGTTCGACGACCAGCAGGATCCGCCCGGCACCGACTTCACCGGCCACACTCGCGCCGGCAGCTCGCCGTACGCCGGGACCGACCTCGCCAAGGCCGACTCGAGGAGCAAGGAATGAGCTCTTCATGCGACGCCGCGGCCGAGCGCCTCGCTGAAAGGCTCGGCTTCTCCTGCCATGACGCGCATCCCGTCGTGACCTTCCGCAACCCGTTCAATTTGGCGAACGGCACCATGCCGTTCCTCGAGTTGCTCATCATCGGCGGTGCGGTGTTCGCTCTCGTCCACGCGTGGCGGCGGTGGCGGCGCGACGACGACCCGGTCAACATCTCTCTGTGGTTCGCCTCGCTCGTCTACCTGGCGGTGATCGAACCGCCGCTCTACTTCCCGGGCTGGTTCGGCCTGGAGAAGCACGTCGGGTTCATTTTCTCCCACAACGTGTTCACGGTGCAGTTTATGTATGACCGGTTGCCTCTCTACATCGTGGCCTTCTATCCGGCGCTGTCGCAGCTCGCCTACGAGGTGGTCCGCGCTCTCGGCGTCTTTGCGCGACGTGGGCTCCTTCTCGGCTCGCTGGCGGTCGCGTTCACCTGCCAGGCGTTCTACGAAATCTTCGATCAGCTCGGACCTCAGCTGAAGTGGTGGGCCTGGAACCCCGGCAACGAGAGGATCAACGAGCCGGCACTCGCCTCGGTCCCGATGGGCAGCATGTTCCTGTTCGCCTCGGTGTCCTTCGGCGCGATGGCCTACCTCGTCGTCCGGCTGGTCGGCGTGAAGGACGGCCGGGGCACGCTCACCGGCCGGCAGATCAGCCTGCGCACCGTGGCCGCCGGCGCCCTGACACCGTTGGCGATGGCGGTCGCCGGTGTCCCCAGCAACCTCTTCCGCGGTGGGGACCACCTGGGGATCCAGCGGGCCGTCCTCAGTGCCGAGCTCGCCCTGGTCTGGATCATCGGCCTCTGCCTTCTCGCGGACGCCTGGCGCGCACGGCGGACGGATCCGGCTCCGGTGGCGTCGCCGCTGTTCGCGCGGATCTATCCCGCGCTGTACCTCGGCGTGCTCATCGTCTTCTGGCTGGTCGCACTGCCGGCGTACTTCGCGGCAACCAATGGCCTCACCGAGCAGGGCACACCTATCGGCAGCCTGTGGTACACCACGCTGTGCACAGTCGCCGCAACCGGGCTCATCGTGGCCGTACTCCGCGCGACCATGTCCCGACGGACCACAGAGCCTGTGCGATCCTGAGACCATGGGGCATCACGGCTGGGGAGGCAGGCCTCCCGCATCGGACGCGGAGGCCCGGCAACGCATCATCGACGCGACCGCCCGCTGCATCGACAGACACGGCGTCACGAAGACGACCCTGTCCGATGTCGCCGGCGAGCTCGGCGTCACCCGCCAGACCGTCTACCGCCACTTCGACCGCATCAGCGACATCATCGGCGAAGTGGCTGCCCAGGGCGCCGAGTCGTTCGTCGACCTGATGATCGCGCACCTGCAAGGGATCACCGACCCGGCCGAAGCAGTGGTCGAGGGCATGGTCTTCTGCGTACGGACCATCCCCACCGAGCCACGCCTGAGTCTTCTGCTGCAACTCGGAGACACCACCGCCTTCGGCCGCAGCGCCACCACCAAGGACACCATCGCCTACGGCGCCAAGATGCTGGAGCGCTTCCCCGTCGACTGGTCCGCCGCCGGGATCGGCGAAGACGACCTCAACGGCCTCGCCGAGATCATCATGCGACTCCTGACGTCGCTGCTGCAGCACCCCGGCGAGCCACCGCAGGACGAAACCCGACTCCGCACCTTTCTCAACCGCTGGCTGGCGCCGGCGTTGTCCCGGACATCAGCATCCGCGCCCCCGTGTTCTTGAACGCTCGCCCGGTGGCGTAAGACGCGGCACCGAGTCGTGAGTCGCGGACCAACTGCAACAACACGCAATCCCAGGGTGAGAGCACATCGCCAGAGCGGGGCTCTCAAGCGCGGCACATAGTTCCGAGTCTTGTCCGTGTACGGCCGACAGCGAAGTTGCGGGCCGCGTCCTGGTCGGCCGTACACCGCGACGGGTACCCGGCTGTCGACGTAGGGTGCGCCTCCCCCATGCGCGGCGGCAGGGATACGTCGAGCTAGTCGCCGCCGCGCTCGACGGGGGTTCCCACTCGAAGATCACAAACAGGTCGTGACGTTCGCAGCACGAGAACTTTCCGACTGAAGGATGATCCACCGCCGAGTCACCCGCCCGGCCGGTCTCACTTGCTGTGGCCCCACATCCCTGCGGGCCGTACGTCCTGCCCGGGTTGTTGATGTCTTGGGCACTCGCGTGGACCACGGACGAGCACTTACGCAGCCGCGTCGTAGGCGGCCCGCAACCGGACGTCGCTGCCGGTCCCGGACCGTGGAGTGCCCTCGGCGAACACCGCCAGCCGCAGCACGACATAGCGGCCGATCCCGACGAGCGCGGTGGCCGACAAGTACACCGTCTGCTGAAGGGCGAGTCCGGCGTCGGGGCGGAGCGCGGCCAGCGCGCCGACTGCGGCGGACGTGACCAGCCAGCCGAGGGCCATGGTGGCAGCACTCTTCAAGTGGCCGGCCAGACCGGGCCGTCCGTGGCGGAACGAGACGCGGGCGTGCAACTCGGTGGCAACCACGGTGGAGGCGACGGTGGTCAGCGCGTTCGCCGCTGTCCACGGAATCCACTGCGAGAGCAGGACCAGGGCCGCAGAGGCCGTCAGGGTGAGCCCACTGCCCAGCCCGGCGAAGCGCCCGAAGGCCACAGCGTGCCGACGGACCAGTCGCAGGCTGTTCATGGTGATCCCCTCCCTGACCGCTGCCCCTGGCGGGGCCGTCGTCGTCATGCCGCACAGGGTGACTGCCTCCACATTCAGCGCGGTTTCAGGGCGTTCTCAGGGGTGCCGGAGGTGATGAAACGGAGACCAGGGCCGCTGCATCATCGCGGCCGTGATCTCGGTGGAGTGGCACAGGACGGGATCGTCGAGCAGCCGAAGGCGGAAGGCACGACTCGCGCACTCTTCGCTGGCGTGGGCTGATCAGCCAGCCCGCATAAACGCCGCCGGCGGCGTCGGTTCAGTGCCTCAGGGCGCTCGGAATCTTCAGCACTAAACACTCTTCGACGGCACAGTGTGAGCCTGCGGCACGTGCGCAGCGGCGGGTATTCACGGTCGTAGGGCTCGATGCCCCTCACGCAGGGGCAGGGACTGAGGGGCATCACGGTTCTCGGGCCCCGTGCCCCGTGCCTGCCCGAGCAGCGCGGCCCCGAGCGGAGTCAGCGTGTGCAGGACCGTCGGGCCGATCTGCCTGCTGGTCGTCAGCCCGGCGTCGCGCAGCACCGAGGCGTGTCGGCTGGCGGCGGACTGCGAGATGCCCGCGACCTGGGCGAGTTCTCCCGTGGTCAGCCCGTCCGCGACGTACCGCAGGACCCGCGCGCGTGTGCTCCCGAGCAGTGCGCCCAGTGGCACGTGTTCCGCCAGGAGTGCTCCCTCCGGCACCGCCGGATGGTTGAGCGGGTACGAGAGCACGGGCGGCAGGTCGGCGTCGGCCAGAGCGACCGGCGTTCCCCACGAGAAGTACGTCGGAACGATTCTTATGCCGCGTTCGCGCAGATGGAGATCGCGGTCCGTCCGGTAGTCCACCTCGAGGACGGGCGGGCGCCAGTGAAACCGGGGCCCCAGGCTCGACAGGAGCCCCTCGACGCCCCCGGTCAGCAGCGCGCGGGCAAGCAGGGCGCGGTGCGCGACGATCCCGCCGGCCACTCGTTCCGTGAACGGCGCGACGGCCACCTCGTGGTACCGGCGGATCAGCTCGGTCAACTCCCTGCGCTCGGCACCCTGATCCAGGCGCAGCGCCCAGGACGGCACCGGAGAGACCCGGTCCAGGAGCCTCAACTCGGCCCGCACGTCCCGCGCGGGCATACGGAGGATGCCGTCGAGGGCCGCGCCGATCCCGTCCTCGGACTCCGGCGGCGTAAGGAAGTCGGGCAGGTACGGCCCCAGGGCGTACAGCGGGAAGAGCACTGTGCGTACGGGCCGGGCCAGCCCGGCCGCGTCCAGGTCGGCCCGGACCGTTCGGTGCCAAGCGGCGAACTGCCAGCGGCCGCCGCGCGACTGCAGCCGGTGGAGTGTCGAGAGCACTTCCCACATCGGGTCGGGCTCCGCGGCGACGTGGACACGGGCGAGGTCGACCTCGGTGAAGTGAATACGGAGCACGCGATTCCCCCCGAAGAGCTCCACATTTGCGCTCAGGCGCAAGAGTGTGTCGCCGTTGGCGTGGCCCTGCCAAGGTTCCGCCAGGCCAAGAAGGCGCCATGGCCGATTCCGACGCTCGACCGCTCGAACCAGGAGGAACCCGCGTGTTTTCGAAGAGAGCCAAGGCGACCGCCGGCACCATCGCGGCCCTGACCGCCGGAGTCCTCGCCCTGAGCGCCAGCCCCGCGTCCGCGAGCGGTACCTACAGCGGCCTGGCCTACGTCTACGGTGCGGGAGTCTTCACCGACGACTGGGACAACGAGGGCATCGTGGACACCAGCCACAACACCGAGTCCAACGCGACCTGCCTGTGGCAGAAGGTCCTGTGGGCCGACGGCGAACTCACCGCGGCCGACATCGACGGCGACTTCGGGCCCGTCACCAAGGCCGCGACCGAGAGGTGGCAGACCAAGTTCCAGGTCACCAGCGACGGCTCGGCCGGGCAGAACACCTGGACCGCGGCCGGCAACTGGCTGCGCAACTCGTCCAACGGATTGGACGGCACCGTGGCCCGGTACATCGGCACCGAGTTCATCATCGACGTCACGCGCGACAGCAACGGCTACTACCACTTCCTGGACGGCACCGGCGCCGGCCGCATCGCCGGATACAACTACCTGACCTGCTAGGCAGTACCCGCGAGGCCGAGGCCGGCCGTGCCCGTGATCGTCACGGACACGGCGGCCGCACCCCAGAGTGTCGCCGTCGTCTCACGCGCGGGTCAGAGCGCCAGTTTGCGGCACAGCAGAGCCGCCGGCCCCGGTGAGCTGCCGATGCGGGTGGTGTACGCGATGCCCGCGGCGTACTCGTCGTCCGCGCACTGGCCCTTGTAGTCGCCTACGGCGAAGTCGCCGGCGTCGCCGGGCCGGTTGTCGGAGCGGTCGAACCAGACCGTGCGTCCCGCTCCCGCCAGGGCGGTTGCGGCAGGCGCGCACAGGGCCGCCGACGTCCGGACGCCCCGGTGGCTGTAGCCGATGAGGAACTGGCCCTGGGCGCACTGGAGTTTGGTGTAGCCCGATGCCCAGTCGCCGCCCTGGGGGACGTTGCGTTCGTCGGTGACGACCGTCTGGGCGCCGTCGGTGGCACGCAGGTTTCCCGCGGTGATGTCCGTGCACAGTCCACGACCGGAGGTGTGGCCGAGGCCGATCAGCCGCAGCCCGTCCGGGCAGGCCGCCTTGGACGCGCCCGAGTCCCAGTCGCCGGTGGCGCGCACCCGTACGGACTGGACGTAGTCGCCGTGGTCGGTGGCGAGCATCTGCCAGGCGGGGACCGGGGCGACCGGACCGCTGAGTGAAGCGGCGGACATCAGTCGCTGCCAGCCGGTGGCGCGCCAGTCCGAGTCGTCCAGGAGGCAGTGGCGGGTGCCGTCCGTGTCGTAGCGGAGCAGGGCCCAGTCGTCGTGGCCCTGCCAGCCGACCAGGGGCCAGTAGGCGAAGTCGGCGTCGTGGTCGGCGAAGTAGTCGGTGATGTTGCCGAACCAGGTGCGTGCCGCGGAGCCCGTCTCGCCCGCTCCGATGCCGAACTCGCTGATCCACACAGGGGCGGTGTAGTGCTTGCCGCTGTCCTGTGCGACGAAGAACGCCTCGTCGTACAGGGCCTGGAACAGGTCGTCGCGGCTGAGGTCCTGGTAGCGGGGGTCGCTGGTCTCGCCGATCCCGGTGGCTCCGCTGTGGTGGGGGCCGGTGTAGCCGTAGAAGTGGGCCGAGTAGACGAGTTTGTGGGTGGCGACCAGGGTGTGCGACAGCGTGCGGGCGGGGGTGAGGAGGGGGCGGCCGTGGGCGAAGCCGTCGACGGGTATGCCGGTCCAGTTGATGCCCTCGACGACGATGAGCAGGTTCGGGTTCGCCTCGGTGAGGATGCGGTCGGCGGCGAGTTGGGCGGCTGCGTACCAGTCGTGCGCGTCGCCAGTGCCCCAGTTGGGGTCGTCCCAGACGTCACGGCGTACCTCGTTGTAGAGGTCGGCGCCCACCACGCGGGGGTCGGCGGCGTAGCGGCGGGCCATGAACACCCAGTCGTCCGCCCACTGCCCGGTCGGCTGACTACTGTTCCACCGCTCGTTGCCGTCGACTCCGCAACACCAACGGGAGGTGTTGGTGTGGTTGTTGAGGATGACGGCGAAGTCGGCCGACGTGAGCGCGGAGACGACGGCGTCGAACACCCCGAGCGGTGTCCGGCCGCGCAACTGCGGGTTGGCCGCCACGGCGGCGTCCGGTACGGCGGCGGTGTCGTGGATCATCGCGTTGGAGAACGGCAGCCGGATGCTGTTGATGCCCAACTCGTGGAAGTCGGCCATGAGTTGGGCAAGGGGAACGCGGTCCAGTCCCAGGGGGATGCCGTAGGAGTTCTGCCCGGCGTGGTGGTTGGCGCTGTCGGCCGCGCTGCCGCTGCCTGTCCAGGAGCCCTGGGCGCCGTCCCAGTTGGCGGACTTCAGCCGGAAGCGGTTGCCGTTCGCGTCGACGATGTAGCGCCCGCGGGTGGACAGGGGCGGCTGCCAGGTGCTCTCGGCGGCGGGGGCCGCCGGAGCCGCGGAGGCTGCCCCCGTGGACGGGTACAGCAGGGAAACACCCAAGACGAGTAGTGTCAGGTACCGGACAAGTTTGGTCATGGGGGCGCCCTCCGTACTGATCCCGATCCCGACAGATGGCAGCGCTCCTGAGGTCCCGCAGCAGCCGCCCGGGGGACACTACCCGTGACCTGCGGACCCGTCGACGGACAAAGCGCGCACTCGACGCGCACTCGACGCGCGCTCGTCCGTGCCCGGCCGGGAGACAGGCGGAAACGCGCCGCGCTTCCCGGCCGGGCGGACGGACGGGTCAGCGCAGTCCGGCGAAAAGATCGTTCTCGGGTACGGTCGCACCGGTCGCGTCCTGGACGCGCAGGAAGGTCTCGATGCCCATCAGCTCGCCGAACCTCTCCTTGCCCATCTTGAGGAAGAAGATGTTGTCGCCCTGACTGGCGTGCGCGGCCAGCGAGTCGAACTTCTGGCCGCTGAACGCGGTGGTGTCCACCCAGGTGCTGATCTCGTCGTCGGGGAGCCCCATCTCGGCCATTTGGGCGGCCTCGGCGGGATCCGGCTCCGGCATGTCCGGGTTCAGCTCGCGCATGACCTCGCCGAACCGCCGCATCATCGAGCGGGGCATCGTGGTCCAGTACACCTTCGGTGTCAGGTCGGTCATCTCCACGGCCGCCATCGTGATGCGGTGGGCCTGGATGTGGTCGGGGTGGCCGTAGAAGCCGTTCTCGTCGTAGGTGACGACCACATCGGGCCGGTAGTGCCGCATGAGGTCCGCGAGCCGGGCCGCGGCTTCCGGCACGGGGGTCTGCCAGAAGGCTCCGGGGGCGTCGTTGCCGGGCCAGCCCATCATCCCGGAGTCGGCGTAGTTGAGGAGTTCCAGATCGCTGATCTTCAGGACCTCGCAGCTCGCTTCGAGTTCCTGGCGGCGCATGAGGGCGACGGCCGCCGGATCGTGGCCGGGATCACCCGGCTTGACGCCTCCCGGTCCGTCACCGCAACTGCCGTCGGTACAGGTCACGAGCACCGTACGGATGCCTTCCGCCGCGTAGCGCGCGAGGACTCCTCCGGTTGTCGTGGCCTCGTCGTCGGGGTGGGCGTGTACCGCCATGAGCGTCAAGGGCCGGTCGGTCATGAGAAGTCCTCCAACAGAAATACGTCGCGGTCCACCGAGCGTGGCGGCTCTACCGCCATCCTGGGGCCCTGCGCCCGGGTGGGGCGGACGACCTCGCGGTCGCCCCGTGTTCCCCGCCCGTACGGCGCCGGTCCCTCGGCCGGTGCAACCGTGCCGACCGGACCCGCTGTTCCCGACGTGGCGGATCGGTCCTCCGATCGGCACGATCGCCTTCAGGTTCCGGACCGGAACACGGTGGGTCCAGTTACTCAGTCCACGGGGACCGCGGCGAGGACGGAGGGCACCACCTTCACCTGCGCGGTCCGCACGAGGTCTGTCAGCATTGCTCCGTACTGATCGCTGACGTAGGCCTGGCTGACCTGTTTGCGGGCCTCGGCGAAGGTCAGCGTCCGGACGCCGGAGCCGCGGGTGGTGGAGCTCGTGTGGTGTCCGAGCTGGAACTCGCTCCTATGGGCCGTGTAGTAGGCGCGCAGCGCGCTGTCCGGGGTCTTGATGACGCCGGTCCGCGACAGTTTCTCGGCGAGGTCGAAGTCGATGTTGCCGAGGACGTAGGTGAAGTAGTTGGGCTCGGTGTACTGCACCGGTCCGTAGATGACCTGGTGCGCGGCGACCGCCTTCTGCCTGCGGGAGTTCTCGGACCGCCAGTCGACCAGGAAAGCGGCGTACGAGGGGTTGTCGAGCAGGCCGTAGCGGTGGGCGAGGCGCAGTTGGACCGTGGCCTTGGTGACGTCGGCCAGAGCGTGCTTCTTGAGGTAGTCGGCGGGGGTCTGGCCATGGTGGGAGGTGGTCCAGAAGCCGGGACCGTCGGAGGCGCCGTACTTCTGCTGGAAGTGGCTGAAGGTGGCGGCCCGTTCCTGGGCGAGGTACAGGTTCAACTCCCTTACGGGGACGGCCTGTCCGTCGATCGTGGCGACGGTGGTCGTGAGCGCGGCGGCCACGGGCCGTTTCGGGGTGTCGTGCGCAGCCGCCAGCAGGGAGACGGCGGTGATCAGCGCCGCGAGGCCCAGTGCGGCGGAGGCGAGCAGCCACCACGGCAACAGGCGCCGGCGTGGGCGGGGCGGCGCCGGCCTCGGGCGGGTCGCGGGCCTGTGTGTCTGGCGGACCTTCGTGCTCATCCCCGGCTCCTCCAAGTCGCCATGGGCGGTGGCGGAGTCCGGCCCGCCGTACGGGCCGGACCGGACTCCGCCACCTGGTGCGGTGCTCGTAATCGCCGTCAGCCGGCGGCGAGTTCCGAGATCTCGGTGGTGGTCAGGGCTCGCTGGTAGAAGTGGACGTCGTCGATGTAGCCGTTGGTGAAGTCCACCTCGTTGGTGTTCCACCAGGCGCTGCCGATCTGCGTGGCGCCGACCGCCTTCCAGGCCGAGGAGAACGAAGTGCTCGACTGGAGCGTGCCGTTGACGTACAGGCTGATCGTGCCGGCGCTCGCGTCGTACACGCCGGTGACGTGGTACCAAGTGCCGGTCGACGCCGAGGAGGTGGCGACCACCTGGGTGTAGGCGGCGGATGTCGAGTCGCTCGCGCGCTCGGTGAACGCGAACTTGCCGCCGGTGAGTTGGAGGTAGAAGGGGCTGATGGTGGTGCCGTTGATGCTGGCGATCGTCTGGTTGCCGCTGACGCTGTTCAGCTTCACCCAGGCCGCCACCGAGTAGCTGGCGCTGGTGTCGATCACGGTCGCGGGGATGGTGACCTGGCTGGCGGTATTGCCGGACAGGCTCACGGAGTTGGTGCCCACCTTGCCGCTGCCGGTCCAGGTGGAGTCGCCGACGAGGCCGCCGGGCGCGCCCAGCCCCATGAAGTTGGCGGTGCTCGCGCCGCTGCCCTCGTCCAGTTCGTAGTAGGCGGTCGGTACGGTCGCCAGGGCGACGGCCTCCTGGCCGGTGATGGCCTTGGAGTACATGCGTACGTCGTCGAGCGCGCCGTTGGTGAAGTCGACGTTGGCGCCGTTCCACTTGCCGCGGCCGATCTCCGTGTCCCCGGTGGCCTTCCAGGCCGAGGAGAACGAGGCGGAGCCCTGGAGCACGCCGTTGACGTAGAGCTTGATCGTGCCGGCGCTCGCGTCGTACACGCCGGCCACGTGGTACCAGGTGCCGGTGGACGCCGACGAGGTGGCCAGTACCTGGGTGTAGGCCGCGGACGTCGAGTCGCTGCTGCGGACGGTGAACGCCAGCTTGCCGCCGGTGAGTTGGAGGTAGAAGGGGCTGATCGTGGTGCCGTCGATACTGGCGAAGGTCTGGTTGCCGCTGACGCTGTTCAGCTTCACCCAGGCCGCCACCGAGTAGCTCGTGCTGGTGTCGATCGCTGTGGTGGGCACGTCGACGTAGCTCGTGCTGCCGCCGGTCAGACTGACCGCGTACGAACCGACCTTGCCGGTGGTCCACGACGCCCCGGCTTGCAGGGTCGCGGTGTTGGCGTGGTTGGTGGCGTCCGCCGAGGTCGTCCCGGTGCCCTCCTCGAAGGGCCAGGCCGCGCCGTAGCTCTGGGTGGTGGAGGCGCCGCTGCCGTTGTAGGCGCCGATGTTGGGCGCGGCCGTGGAGGAGACGGTGTTGCCGAAGAAGTCGGCGCCGCCGTTGCTCGATATGAGAGTGCCGGCGCCGATGACCGGCGAGGTGGACTTCACCTTGTACGCGACCGCCGTGCTGATGCCCGTGCCCGCGCCGCCGGGGGCGATGAACTGCGGGTCGGTGGTGATCGCCGAGGAGTCCGTCGGCTGGGTGCTGTCGTGGTGGCCGTAGAAGTCGTTGTGTGTCCAGGTGCCGGAGGAGGAGTAACTGCCGCCGGAGCCCTGGTTGTCGATGATGTTGTTGGAGAAGGTGACGTTGTTGCCGGCCGCCGTGGTGTTGGTGACGGCGCCGTTGTCACCCGGCCCCATGTAGATGGTGTTGTTGTACACCTTCGTGGTGCCGCTGGAGGCGATGCCTTCCAGGGTCGGCAGGACCGCTCCCATCGCGCCGTCGTTCTGGCTGATGTTGTAGCGGACCACCGAGTTCGTGGCGCCGAACGTGCTGGAGCAGCAGTACTCCTGGAAGCCGAACGGGTTGTCGTGGCTGTAGTTGTACTGGATGACCACCCCGTTGTTGTCGTGGTCGATGTCGAAGGCCTCGCCGTCCCACAGGGCGCGCCACTGGCGGGAGACCTCGTTGTTCTGCCAGACACCGCCGTTGTTCAGCGCCATCCAGTAGCCCGCGCCCGAGTAGCGGTAACCGCTGTTGGTGGTCGTGTTGTTCTGCACCACGGGGGAGTCGCAGTAGATGCACACCACGTCGTTGCCGCCGAGGTCGGACATCGTGTTGTTCTGGATGACGACGTTGGTGGTGACGATGGAGTGCCCGGTGCCGTTGAGCGAGCCGATGTAGATACCGCCCGCGTCGTCGCTGGTCAGGGTGTTGCCCTGGATCAGCAGGTCGTTCCAGCCGTTGGTGGTGTACGAGTCGCTGAGGTTCGCGGCGATGCCGGACGAGGTGCTGGGCTGGACGCTGCCGTTCACGGTCCAGTAGCCGAGCACGTTGTGGATGTTGTTGTTGAGGATGTGGATCCCGTTGAGGATGCCGCTGGTGTCGTTCTGGATCTGGATGCCGCTGCGCAGGGCGGCGCTCGTGGTGGTGTTGGTGATCTCCAGGTTCTGGATCGTCCAGTACTGCTGGTTGTCCAGGTAGACGGCCGCCGAGGCACCCCCGCCCGCGATGATCGGGGCCGAGCCGGTGCCGTAGCTGGAGACGACGATCTGGCTGCCGCTGGCGCCCGAGCCCTGCGGTGCCAGCTTCCCGGTCCAGGAACCGCCGGCCTGGAAGAGGATCTGGTTGCCGGCCACGAACGTGGTGGCGTTGACGTTCGTCAGGGTCTTCCACGGAGTGCTCGAACTGCACCCGTCGTTGCTGTCGCTGCCTGCGGACGAGGAGACGTAGTACGTGGTGCAGGTCGTCGCCGCGTGCGCCTCGGTGGTGGGTACGATCGCGAGGCCCACGGCGGCTGCCGCGCTCGCCGCCGCCGCCAGTAGGCGGTGTCGCCATCTTCGCATTGCGTTCCTCTTTGAACGTGAGCGGATGTGTGGGGTGGTGCAGACCGGTGGTCACGGCACGCGAAACCGGGCAGGTGGGAGCGTGCGGTGGCCACCGGCCGATCGGGGAGGGGAGGGCGACGACCCGGGTCCGGGCTCAGCCCTTGACGGCGCCGCTGAGCAGACCGGACATGATGTGCCGCTGCACGGCGAGGAAGAAGACGACCATCGGGACCAGCGCCATGACGCTGAGCGTCAGGAAGGCCGGCCAGTCGACCTGGAACTGGCCCACCGAGGTGTAGACCTCCAGCACGATCGTGCTCTTGGCGGGATCGCTCAAGTACACGTTGGGCGTGAAGAAGTCGTTCCAGATCCACATGGTCTGGAAGACCGCGACCGTCACCAGGATCGGCCGGATCAGGGGCAGCACGATCCGCCAGAAGATCTTCCACGGGCCGCAGCCGTCGATGCGGGCGGCCTCGATGATCTCGAAGGGCAGGGTGGCCATGTACCCCTGGATGATGAACCAGCAGAAGATCGAGCCCGCGCTGTAGACCAGCACCAGTCCGTTCAGGCTGTCCACCAGGCCCAGGTGGACGAAGAGTTGGTAGACGGGGATCAGGGTGGACTGGGTGGGGATCACGAAGGCAATCAACAGCAGTTTGCCGAAGCGCTTGTTGAACCTGGTCGGCCGCATCATCAGCGCGTAGGCGGCCATCGCACCGATCAGCACCATCAGGGCCACCGAGACCACGGTGACGTACGCCGTGTTGGCGAAGGCGGCGGCCACCGGGACCTGGTCCAGGACGCGCCGGTAGCTGGAGAAGTCCGGCGAGGTCGGCAGGCCGAGCGGGGAGGCCGCCGTCTGCTCCTGCGTCTTGAGCGTGTTGACCAGGACGTAGTAGAAGGGCAGCGCCATCACCGCGGACAGCGGGAGCATGTACGCGCTGGTCGTCCAGCCGCGCCGGCGCAGCCAGGTGAGTACGGCCATCAGCGGAACCTCCTTTCCAGCCGCCGGGTCGCGGCCAGCTGGACCGACAGCACGGCGGCGACCGCGAGCAGGAAGAGCATGCTCAGGGCGGCACCGAGGCCGTAGTTCCCCTCGCTCACACCGCGCTGCACGAGCACCTGGGTGAGGGTGTAGGTGGAGTAGCCGGGCCCGCCCTTGGTGAGCGTGAACGGCAGGTCGTAGACCCGCAGGCCGTTGATGAGCAGCAGGAACTGACTGACCGTCATGGCCGGTGCGAGCAGCGGCAGGGTGATGCGGAAGAACTGCTGGCGGGGGGTGGCCCCGTCGATGGTGGCGGCCTCGTAGTAGTCCTTCGGGACGGACTGGAGGTAGGCGAGGTAGAGCACGGCGTGCCAGCCGACCTGCGCCCAGACGCCGACGAGGATCACCGAGACCTTGGCCAGGTCGTTGTCCGACAGCCACGGCACCGGGCCGACGCCGAACAGGTGCCCCAGCACGGAGTTGATCACCCCGGAGGACAGCGGGGACAGTACGAACGTCCACACCAGGCCCAGGATCGCCATGCTCGGCACGGCCGGGAAGAAGAACGCAGCACGGACCAGGTTCCGCCCGAGGAAGCGGCGGTTGAGCACGGCCGCGAGCGGGATCGCCAGCACGGTCACGACGACGGTGGTGGCGATCGCGTACAGCAGGGTGAAGCCCAGGCCGCCCAGCATCGTGGGGTCGGTGAAGATCGCCCGGTAGTTGGCCAGCCCGATCCAGTGCCGGTCGGGGGAGAAGCCGCTGTAGTCGGTGAAGCTGTAGTACACCGACTCGGCCAGCGGCACCAGGAACAGCACCACCAGCACGACGGCGATCGGCAGCAGGAACGCCTGGGTGACCAGCCGCTCGCGCATCCCGCGGCGGGTGGCGGGAGGGCGGGCCGGGCGCGCGGAGGGGGCCGCACCGGTGGCGCGCGCCTCGCTCCGGAGGCCGGAAGTCTCGGTCGCCATGGTGCTGTTACTTCCCGTCGAGCTGCTTGAGCTTCTTGTCCAGAAGTGCGGGGATGGCCTGCGGCTTGATCTTGCCCTGCACCATGGTCTGCATCCGGGCGTTGAGTTCCGCGCTCAGCTCGCTGGAGTGCCGCGGCCAGGCCACGACCGGCAGGTAGATCTTGCCCGAGCGGGCTCCGGCGGCCTGGTTGGCCAGCGCCGCGGCGAACGTCGGCGTGTAGTCGCTGGTGGTGGTGATGGCTCCGCTGGAGGCGCCGTACGCCTTGACGCCCGTCGCGCTCGCCATGAACTCCAGGAACTTCAGGGCGGTTTCGGGGTTCTTGGCCTTGGCGTTGACGGCGTAGCCGGGGCTGGCCGCACCGGTCCAGTAGGTGGTGCCCGTCTTCATGCCCGGGATCGCCTCGGTCGCGAAGGACAGGTCCGGCGCGCTCTTCTGCACGGACGGGACGTTCCAGGTGCCCGCGCCGAACATCGCCACCCGGCCGGCCGCGAACTCACTGACCACCTGGTCGCCGGTCAGCCCCAGGATGCTCTTGGGCGTGAGGCCCTCGGTGTAGAGCCTGCTGTACGCGACGAGGGGCTCGGTCCAGGTGTCGGCGAAAGTGGTCTTGCCGTCGAAGATGTCCTGGTCCGGGAAGCTGCCCTGGTCGGCGAAGTAGCCGCCGAGCAGCCCCCACAGGGACATGAAGTTCCCTTCCTGGACGGTGTCGTAGTACGGCGTGATCCCCTTGTCCTTGAGCTTGCGGCACAGGGCGAGGAACCCCGTCCAGCTGTCGGGGAGTTCGGTCGCGCCGACCCTGGCGAGCAGCGCCTTGTTGTACATGATGCCGCCGGCCCAGGAGGAGATGGACAGGCCGTAGACCTTGCCGTCGACCGTCATGAAGTCCCGGTTGGCCGAGTTCATGGTCTTCAGGAAGCTCTGACCGGAGAGGTCCTTGACGAAGCCGCCGCCGACCGTCTGCTTGTCCTCGGCGGTGAGGATGAAGACGTCGGCCGCCGTCCTGGCCTGGAGCCGGGTGGTGAGGGTGGAGACGTACTGCGGGACCGGCGGCGCGTAGGAGAAGGAGACGCCGAGGCCGGTCTCCTTGGTGAAGGCGCTGAGCACCGGCTTCATGACCGTCTGGGTGTCCCAGGAGAAGAAGGACACCGAGCCCTTGCCGGCGCCGGCCGTCGCCGTGCTGGTGGAGCAGCCGGTGGTGGCGAGCGCGCTGCCACCCAGGAGCGCGGCGAGCGCGCTGCCCTGGACGAAACGCCGTCTGCTGAGGTTCGCGGGGCCGGACCCGGCGCTGTTGACGGACATGGCTTCCTCCTGAAGGAGACGTAAGGGGGAGGTGATACGGGGGAGGTGATGAGGGGTGGTGCGGATCGGGCAGCGGCAGGGTGTCGGGGTGGCGGTGTCCCGGTCGAGCGGCGGCATCCGGTCGGCTCGGCGCCGTGGAGGACGCGGTCGGTGGGTGCCCGGGTGTCCCGGTCGGTGGCCCAGGCGTGGGATCCGTCGCCCTCGTCCTGGCCGGCGCCGTGCGGGATCTGCCGCTCGTGGTCTGCCCGCCGGTCCGGTACGCCTCGGACACGGCCGGCGTACATGGGGAAGCGGCATCAGCATGTCCGGCTAGTACATCGTCGTCAATACCCTTGTGTCGGCATTCTTTCCGCGGGGTTTCACCGATGGGCGGGCGATGTCGACGTCGTTCCCTCGGTTTGCCCAGTTCGAAGGGGAGGTGTGGGGTCACTGGCAGAAGGAAGGATCCCACTGGACGGCGTTTCCCGGATACCTGCCACGACACGAGCCGTTGACAACGTTGAATCTGCGATGCGATGCTCACGCCGCCCCAGACCTCACACAGACGAGGAGACGCCACCGTGCCTCACCGCATCGGCTCCGGCCGCCTGCCCCGCGCCGAGGGCGAACGCGCCACGCCGCGCCACCCGGCCCAGGACGGAGCATAGAGTTCTGCCATGTCCACGATGCATGACGTGGCCCAGCGGGCTGGGGTGTCCCTCAAGACGGTTTCCCGGGTGGTCAACGAGGAGCCCAGTGTCAGCGAGCGGACCCGGCAGCGAGTCACCGCGGCCATAATCGAGCTGGACTTCCGTCCCAACGCGGTCGCCCGCAATTTGCGCACCGGCCGCACCGGCCTGGTCGGACTGGCGCTGCCCCGCCTGACCCAGCCGTACTACTCCACGCTCGCCGAAGCGATCATGCGCGAGGCCGAACGCCATGAACTGACCGTGCTGATCGAGCTCACCGACGGGGACGCGGAGGCCGAACTCGCCCTGGCCCGCGAACACGGGCCCCACCTGGGCGGGTTGCTGATGTGCCCGCTCGGTCTGTCGGACGCGCAGGCCCGGACCGTCGCCCAGACCGTCCCGACGGTCTTCATGGCGGAACGGTCCTACGACGCACCGGTCGACCGCGTCGCCATGGCCAACCAGGAGGGATTGCGGGCCCTGGTCGCCCACATGGTCTCGCTGGGCTACACCCGGATCGCGGTGCTCGGGGCCGACCACTCCGGCCGCCCGGACCAGGCCGCCGCCCATCTGCGCCTGGCCGGCTACCGGGACGGCCTGCGCGACGCGGACCTGCCCTACCTGCCCGAACTGGTCCACGAGGTGGCCACCTCCGACTGGAACCGTGAGGCGGGCGCGGCCGGGGTGCGTCTGCTGATCGAGCGCGGCGTCCGGTTCGACGCGGTCGTGGCCTTCTCCGACTCCCTGGCGCTGGGCGCCCTGCACGCCGTGCAGGAGGCGGGGCTGAGAATCCCCGCCGAGGTGGCCGTGGCGGGCTTCGACAACATCGACGACGCCCGCTACTCGTACCCGGCACTCACCTCGATCGGCCCGGGCACGGCGCAGATCGCGCGCGAGGCGCTGACCCTGCTGATCGACCGGATGAACAGCACGGCCTCGGCGGACACGGGCCGGCTGATCGTCGCCGACTTCGAACTGACCGTCCGCGAATCGACGTTGGGAGGGATGTCGGCATGGGGCGGGGCGTGACGATGAGCACCGTGGCCGAACGCGCCGGGGTGTCGACGAAGACGGTCTCCAACGTCGTCAACGGCACCGGCTCCTTCAGCCAGGAGACCGAGCGGCGGGTGCGCGCGGCCGTCGAGGAACTCGGCTACCGGATCAACCCCTTCGCCCGCGGCCTGCGTTCGCGGCGCACGGGCACCATCGCCCTGGTGATCCCGAACGTCTACCAGCCCTTCAACGCCGAACTGGCCGAACAGATCATCAGCGCCCCGGAGGCCCAGGGCCTGAAGATGGTGCTCGCACCCACCCGCGGGGACGCCCGCCGCGAACGGACCCTGCTGACCACCTCCCACGGCGAACTCGTGGACGGGGTCATCTACGTCCCCCACGCGCTCACCCCCGAGGAGTACCTGGCACTGCCCGTCGCCCAGCCCACGGTCGTCCTCGGCGAGCGCCCGGCCGAGGCCGCCGGGCTGAACCTGGACTACGTCGAGATCGCCGACGAGCGGGGCGCGCACGCGGCCGTCGCCCATCTGCTCGCCCAGGGGCGGCGCCGTATCGCCGCCATCTGCGAACAGACCGGCCCCCGGGCCGGCGGCCGGCGTCTGCACGGCTACCGCCGGGCCCTCGAAGAGGCCGGCGTCGTCTACGACGACTCGATCGTCCTCGGCGTCGACAACGCCGACCTGTGGTCCGCCGGCGTAGGAGCCGCGACCCGGCTGCTGCGCACCCGCGTCCGCTTCGACGCCCTCTTCTGCTACAACGACGTCGTCGCCATCGGCGCCCTGTCCGTACTGGAACGGAGCGGCATCGCCGTCCCGGACGACGTGGCGCTGACCGGCTTCGACGACATCGAGGCCGCCCGCTTCACCTCACCGCCCCTCACCACCGTCGACCCCCAGCGCGAGTCCATCGCCCGCAAGGCCGTAGGGCTGCTGCGTTCCCGCATGGCCCTGAGCGACTTCCGGGAACTGCCCGGCCGGACCGATGCCGCCGGCTTCGAGCTCCGCGTCCGCAAATCTTCGTCCGTGCGGACAGCGGCCACGGGCGCCGGCCACACGCCCTGACCTCCGGCGACAGCAAGGCAGCCGCCGGAAAACCCCCAGCACACCACAGCCCCGGCTGATCCGCGCCCGCGCCCGTGCGCGGACCCGGCTCCTCGGCAACCACCCACCCGCGCAACACCCCTGGAGGACGTCCGTGTCCATCGCCACCGCGGTCATCAACCTCGACATCGAGGGCCCGAAGATCAGCCGTCACCTCTACGGCCACTTCGCCGAACACCTCGGCCGCTGCATCTACGGCGGATTCTGGGTAGGGGAGGACTCTCCCGTGCCCAACGAGGGCGGCATCCGCCTCGACATCGTGCAGGCCCTGCGCGCCCTGAACATCCCCAACCTCCGCTGGCCCGGCGGCTGTTTCGCCGACGAGTACCACTGGAAGGACGGCATCGGACCGCGTGAGCAGCGGCCCCGGATGGTGAACACGCACTGGGGGAACGTCGAGGAAAACAACCACTTCGGCACCCACGAGTTCATGGCCCTGTGCGAACTCCTCGGCGCGGAGCCCTACATCAGCGGCAACGTCGGCTCCGGCACCGTGCAGGAGATGAGCGAGTGGGTCGAGTACCTCACCCGCGACGGCGACAGCCCGATGGTCCGGCTGCGCAAGGCCAACGGCCGCGAGGAACCGTGGCGCGTGAAGTACTGGGGCATCGGCAACGAGACCTGGGGCTGCGGCGGCAACATGCGCGCCGAATACGCCGCCGACCTCTCCCGCCAGTACGCCACCTACTGCCGCGACCACGGAGACAACAAGCTCTACCGCATTGCCTCGGGCGCCTCGAACGACGACTACAAGTGGACCGAGACGCTGATGCAGCAGATCAGCTGCTTCGGCTGCGAGGCCACCCCGAAGAACTTCTTCCAGGGCCTCTCCGTCCACTACTACACGATGGCCGGCCCCTGGGAGGCCAAGGGCAGCGCCACCGACTTCGACACGGACGACTACTACCGGACACTGTCCGCCGCCCGGAGGCTCGACCGCATCCTGACCGGCCATTCCACCGTCATGGATGTCTACGACCCGGGCCGTACGGTCGGCCTGGTCCTGGACGAGTGGGGCACCTGGTGGGACGTCGAACCGGGCACCAACCCCGGCTTCCTGTACCAGCAGAACACTTTGCGCGACGCGCTCGTGGCCGGCATCCACTTCGACATCTTCCACAAGCACGCGGCCCGACTGCACATGGCGAACATCGCCCAGACCGTCAACGTCCTCCAGGCGATGATCCTCACCGATGGCGACTCCCTTGTCCTGACGCCCAGTTACCACGTGTTCGAGATGAACAAGGGCCACCAGGACGCCACTTCGCTCCCCGTCCACCTGCGCACCGAGAACGCCCGCCGTCAGGTGGCGGACACCGAACTGGACACGCTCTCCGCCTCGGCCAGCGTCAAGGACGGCACGGTCTTCATCTCGCTGACCAACCTGGACGCCGACGAGCCGGCCGAGGTGACGCTCGACCTGCGCGGCGGCATCCTCGGCGAACCGACCGCCCGCCTCCTCACGGCCGACAAGCTCCAGGACCACAACAGCGCGGACACACCGGAAGCGGTCTCCCCACGCCCCTTCGACGCCCTGACGGCCACCGACGGGGGACTGGCCCTGATCCTGCCGCCGCACTCCTTCCTCACCATCGAGGCCAGGTTGGCCTGACCGCCGTCAGGCGCCGTGGTACAGCAGGCCCAGCGTCAGGGCAGCCGCCGCCGTGGCGAGGAACACGATCCCACCGACGATGTTGCGGGAGCCCACCCTCAGGTGGGCGAAGATCGCGCCGATGAAGTACAGCACGAGCCCGGAAGCGGCGAGGGTTCCCAGGAGCGGCACGGCGAGCCCGGCCAGCAGTCCCACGGTGCCCGCTGCCAGCAGCATGCCCAGCACAGGCACGTACTTCCGCGGTATGCCCTTCATGTCCGCCTGGGTCTTGGGGTATTCGTGGCCGATCAGGTAGGTGACGGCGGCGGCGCCGTTGAATACCGCGCCGAGGATGGTGACCGTGATGTAGGCGGCGAACACGTCTTCTCCGGTTCTGTCGGGACAGCGTCCTGGACATCCCGTCGCGGGATGTCGATCTCCTGGACGACGAACCGGTGCTCCGATTCTGTGACATCGGCTGCCGTCAAAGGAGGGCGCGGGCGGCGGCGCAGACCTGGCCGCTGTCGCCGAGTGGTGTCGCTTCGATGCCTACGTAGCCGTCGTAGCCGGCCTTGTGGAGCCAGGCGAGTTCCGTGGCCCAGTCGATGGTCCCGGTGCCGAACTCGTGGCGGCCCGGGACGTCGGCCGCCTGGACGTGCCCGATCAGCGGTACGGCGTCCTGGATCTCGGCTCCGAGCGGCTCGCCGTTGAGGATCGCGTGGTAACGGTCGTAGAGGAAGCGGACGTTCGGGAGGTCGATCGCGCGGAGGAGGGAGAGCGCCGAACGTGAGTCGGGGATCAGCGCGTTGGGGCCCTCGTGGGCGCGATTGACGACCTCCACGAGCAGTTCGAGGCCGTGTCCGCCGGCTTCCTCTCCCGCCCTTGCGAGCACCTCGGCCGTGCTGCGGAGCTGGGTGGTGGGCTCGATTCCGGGGACGACGTCTCCGGCGAGGACCACGAGCCCCGGTGTGTTCAGCTGTCGGGCCGCCTCGGCGGCCGCCCGGACGCGGGTGAGGAACTCGTCGTGCGACGACGGGTCGCCCAGATCGCACTTGTCCCGCCACGACTCCACACACAGGGTGATCAGGCGTGTGCCGGTGGAGTCCAGGGCGCGGGTGAGGCGGGGCAGGTCCTTGTCCCACCACTCCCAGATCTCCACCGCGCGGAACCCGGAGTCGGCCGCGGCGCGTACGCGGTCGTCGAGGGGCCGTTCGTTTTCCAGGAACAGCATCTCGATGCAGGCGGAGAAGTCGATCACGGGTGAACCGCCTTTCTCGCCACGGCTGTTCCGGCTCTGAGGGCGGCGATCGGGTCGGGTGCCTCGTCCAGTTCGATGAGTACGGTGTCGGCGCCCGGGGTGCGGGACATGGCGTCGGCCCAGCCCTCCCAGTCGACAATGCCCGAGCCCAACTCGGCCATGTAGGGCTGCTGTTGGGCGAAGACCGTTTCGTCGACGGTGAGTTCGACGTCGATGGGCCTGACCGCGTCCTTCCAGTGGGCGAGGGCGATGCGCGGGGTGTGCCGGCGGGCCACCGCCACCGGGTCGCCGCCGCCGAGGGCGATGTGGCAGGAGTCGGGGCACAGCCAGACGTAGCGCGGGTCGGTCAGGGCCATGAACAGGTCGATGTCCCGCTCGTACCAGAGGGTGCTGTTGGACTCGGTGTGGAAGGCGAGCTTCACGCCGAGACGCGACACGGCCTCTCCGACCGCGTGCGCGATGTCGGCCATGCGCGTCATGTACGGGGCGTCGACGAAGAAGGGTGGCCGCGTGCCGAATGTCGTGCGCATGGGGAGGCCGGCGATGAGGAGTTCCGCGCCCACCTCGGCGAGGAAGGACGCGCGGCGTTCGGCGTCGGCGACGATCGCGGGCAGGCTGTCGCTGTCCCGCCAGCCTGGGGCGTCGCTGTCCGCGATGAACGCGCTGACGACGGACAGGCCCCGCGCCGCCAGTTCGCGGCGGAAGGCGGGCGCGCTGCCGAAGGCCCGCAGGGCCGAGTCGATGTCGCCCGGCGCGAAGGTCAGCTCGATGCCCGTCACACCGGCCTCGACCAGTGCGTCCATCACCCGTGCCCAGAAGCGCTCGGGGTGGGCCAGGGCCCAGTCGCGTACGGCGTCGGAGGAGGGGAGATCCCAGAAGTCCGGGTGGTAGAAGGTGATCACGTCGGTGGCGAAACGCGGCGCCGTGGCGCTCATTCGGCACCTCCGCGGGCGTTGTAGACGACGATCCCGTCGGCCGCGTCGACCGCCTTGCGGTAGTTCCGGAACACGGCCAGCGCCTCGTCCCGGAGGACGTCTCCTACGACCTCGATCCCGCGCGCCTCGAACTGCTCGGCCCAGTCCGCGCCGAGGGGGCCCTCGTCGAACGTGGTGATCTCCTCCAGCTCGGGTCCTTCCCCCGCGACCACGAGCGCGCGTACCCCCGACCACATCGTGGCGCCGTAACACTGCACGCAGGGGCGCCAGTTGACGACGAGTTCATGGACGGGCGATCCCTCGGCACCCAAGTCCCAGCCGCCGATGGTCTTTTGGGCGAGCCCCAGCGCCACCACCTCCGCGTGGGCGCTGGAGACACCGGAGGCGAGCACGACGTTCACGCCGACGGAGACGATCCGGCCGGTGTCGCGCTCGGCTACGAGGGCCGCGAACGGACCGCCGTTGCCCTCCCGCCAGTTGCGGTCGGCGAGGCGGTGCACGAGCCGCATCCGGTCGGCGCGGTCGGGGACGACGGCGGGCACGTCGGCCACCTCGTCGTCGATCCAGGCCGGTAGCGCCACGCGGTATTCCTTGACTGTGCTGATCACGGTCGAACTTCCTTTCAGCGTGCGGCGAGTGGCGCGGTGCGGGTGGTGACGACTCGGTCGGCGACTGCTCGGGCGGCCCGTACGGCGGTCACCGCGCCGGTCAGGGTGACGTTGGCGGCCATCGGGGTGGGGATCACACCGTTGCCGGCGAGGTACAGGTTGTCGTAGCCCCACACCCGGCCGTCCGGGTCGCAGACGGTGGTGCCGTCGTCGGCGGTGCCCGCCCGGACTGTGCCGGTCAGGTGCAGGGAGGACCCGGGCGGCAGCAGTGCCAGTTCGGTGTCGGGGTCGAACGGGCCGAACTCCTGCGCCAGTGACCGGACTTCGGCCGCTGCCCGGTCGATGAGCGCGCGGTCGGTGTCGGAGTAGTCGAACTCGACGCGGATGCGCGGCAGTCCGGCGAGGTCGGTCTCCGACTCCGAGAAGACGAGACGGTTCTCGGGGCGCGACTCGACAGGGGCGTACAAGGTGAGTCCCACGGCGTGTGCGAGCGGGCGGCCGTTGTCGTCGACGTAGGTCCGGTTCATGATCTGCCCGTGGAAGGGCTGTGCCGTCCCGTTCTGCGGCAGCCAGAGCGAGTCCGTGCTGAACTCCCCGGTGCGCGGCAGGGGCAGGTCGTCGAGGGCGATGCCGAACCGGTCCAGGTCGAGCAGCACCCGGGCGGTGATGAACGCGTGCTCGTTGAGGCGGCGGCCCAGGGCCGGGGGACGGATGCCCGAGGCGAACAGCAGCTGCGGGGTGCGCAGCGCGTCGGCGCACACGACGACGGTGTCCGCGTGGAGTTCGGTCTCCGTGCCGTCGGCGACGCGGCGCAGCCGGGCGCCGGTGATCCGGCCGTCCGATCCGAGCAACCGGGTGGCCAGTGTGCCGGTCAGCAGGGTGAACGCCGGGTCTCCGCCGGACGCGACGGGCGGGAAGATCGTTCCCGGCGCGGTGCGTGGCAGGGGGCCGGACGGCGCTGTCGCGACGGCCATGGGCATGGGCTGCGGGCGTCGGTCGGCCGGTGCGGTGGCGTCGTAGCGCCTTCGCAGGACGTCGAGGACCAGGCGGCCGACCTCGGTGGGGCCGATGGGGGAGGGTGTGACGGCGAGCAGTCGGCGCGCGGTGTCCAGGTCCGCCGCCCATCCGGCCGGGTCGCCGAAGTCGAACACCTCGTCCTCGGCGGGCCACGGCGTCGCGGCGGTCCAGTGCACGCCCATGCCGCCCGCGTTCCACGCCAGTGCCGTCGCGGGCATCGCCTCGGCGTCCTCGCCGAAGGCCAGGGCGTGGAACATGCCGGGCGTCAGGCCGGTGAGGCTGTCCGCTGCCTCGCGCACCACCTCGGCGCCGGTGTACATGCCCTGGATGCCGCTGACGACCTGTTCGTTGTAGCGCGCCCAGAGCACCGGGTCGTCGACGTCGTGCAGATGCAGCCCGGGCTTCTCGCCGATGGCGCTGCCGCCGTCGACCATCGTGATGCCCAGCCCCGGATCGCTGTCCCGCAGCAGCCGGGCCACGGCGGATCCCATGATGCCGCTGCCCACGATGAGGACGTCGGTGTGCGGGGTGTCGGTCACAGGGGAACTCCAAAGTCGTCTGGTGTGGGGGGAGTTACGCGCCCGGGACGAGCGGGCCGAACAGCTCCGTGTCCATGCGGTCCAGCGCCATCTTCACGGCGCCGATCAGGGCGGCGTCACGGCCGAGGCCGGTGGCGCGCAGTTCGATCGCGGGGGTACGGGCGAGGCGCATCGCCTCGCGGACGCGGGGCAGCAGCACGTCGGCCGCGTCCTCCAGGCCGCCACCGAGCACGATCAGCGAGGGCGCCACCGTCCACGACAGGGTGGTGAGGATCGAGGTGATGTTCTCGACGAGCTCGTCCACCTCGGCGAGCGCTTCCGCGTCCCCCGCGCGGGCCGCGTCGAAGCGGTCCAGAGCGATACGGCGCCGATCCGCCTCGGGTGAGGTGAGCCAGGCGACCGGGTGGTTCTCGACCGAGCCGACCGGTATCGAATGCGCCTCGATGATCTCGCCCGCGGCCCCGTCCAGGCCCCGGTGCACAGCGCCCCGGATGAGGATGCCGAGGCCGGTCCGGTTGCCGAGGACCGCCCAGACGACGTTGTCGTGGTCACCGGCCACGCCCCGCCAACGCTCCGCCAGCGCACCGAGGTTGGTGTCGTTGTCGGCGAACCAGGGCATCCGGACGCGCCGCCCGAGCTCCTCGGGCAGACACACGCCCTCCCAGCGCGTGGTGTGCACCAGGCGTCGTACGACACCCTCGTCGTCGATGGCGCCACCGGCCGCGACCGCACCGGCGCGCAGCCGGTCCGGCGAGCAGCCCGCGTCGTCGAGGGCCTCCCGTACGAGGGCCGCCGCGTCGTCGAGCGTGGCCTGCGGGTCCTGGTAGGCGCGCAGCGGGCGGTGCGCCCGGCCGAGGATACGGCCGCGGACGTCGGCCACCACCGCGGACACGTCCAGGGTGCTGATACGGACGGCCGCCAACAGGGCGTGCTCCGCGCGCAGTTGGTACCGGCGGGCGGGACGGCCGGCGCAGCCGCTGGTGGGCACGCGGTCGAGTTCGGTCACCCAGCCCGCCTCGATGAGCGAGTCCAGGATCAACTCGTTGGTGCGGCGGGAGAGTCCGGCCTGCTCGGCGAGCTCGGTCAGGGTCATCGGCCCGGCCGACACCGCCAACGTGCGCAGAATGACCGACGTGTTGACGCGGCGGACGGCGCTCTGGTTCATCCCGTTGGTCGCGGACTTCAGCCGGCTCACCTCATTCCCGTTCCGGCGATGCCCTGCACGAAGTACCGCTGAAGGAACAGGAAGAGCACGAGCACCGGCAGCATGACGACGACGGCACCGGCGAGCATCAGGCCGTAGTCGGTCACGTGGGCGGCCGCTTGGCTGGTGGCCGCGAGGCCCACCGGGAGCGTGTAACTGGACGTGCTCTGGGCGACGATGAGCGGCCAGATGAAGTAGTTCCACGAGTTGAGGAACGACATGATCGTGATCGTCGCGACCGCCGGACCGGCCAGCGGGAGGAAGATCCGGAAGAAGATGCGGAACTCACCGGCCCCGTCGATCCGGGCCGCCTCCAGCAACTCGTCGGGGATCGAGGACGCGTACTGCCGCATGATGAACACCGACATCGGCAGCGCCAGGCTGGGCAGCGCGATACCGGCGAGGGTGTCCGCCAGGCCCATGTCCACGGTGAGCACGAACTGCGGGACGAACACCGCCGTGAACGGCACCATCATCGCCGCCATGACCGCGCCGAACGCGAGCCGCCTGCCCGCGAATTCGAGCTTCGCGAGCGCGTAGCCCGCGGCCGACGCCGCCACGATGTTGCCGGCCACCACCATCGCCGCGACCACGATGCTGTTGACCATGAACCGGCCGAAGCCCTGGGTCCTGAACAGCCGGGTGAAGTTGCCGAGCGTGAAGTGGTGCGGGAGGAGGGAGCCGGGGTCGGAGCGGATCTCGTCGAGGCTGCGCAGCGAGCCGCTGATCCCCCAGACGAACGGGAGGAGGGTGAGCAGCGCGCACAGGACCAGCGCGGCGTAGAGCAGGGGCTGCGCAACTGGTCGCGCCCGTACGGCACTTCGGGCCGTGGCGGAGCGTGCGGCCATGTCGGTGTTCTCCGACGCGGTGACGGCGGTCATGCGCGGGGCCTCAGCAATCGGAACTGGACGACACTCACCAGGGCCACCAGCACCAGCGTCACGAAGGACGCGGCCGAGGACACCCCGAACTCGCCGACCCCGAACTGGTGGTAGGTGTACAGCGCCACGGACTCGGTGGAACCGAGCGGGCCGCCGTTGGTGAGCAGATAGGGCTCGTCGAAGACCTGGAGATAGAAGACGGTGAGCAGCACCGACACCATGAGGGTGGTGGGCAGCAGCAGGGGGACGGTGATGTGCCTCAACTGCCGCCACTTTCCTGCCCCGTCGAGGGCGGCGGCCTCGTAGACGTCCTGCGGGATCGACTGGAGGCCGGCGAGGAAGAGGACCATCGCGGTGCCGAAGTTGCGCCAGACGCCAAGCAGGATGACCACGGGCATGGCCAGGTGCTGGTCGTCCAGCCAGTTCGGTCCGGCGAAACCGAACGTTCCGAGGACCTTGTTGACGGTGCCGCTCGGGTTGAAGGCGTACTGCCAGATCAGGGCGGCGGCCACGATGTTGGTGACGACCGGTGCGAAGAACACCGTACGGAAGAGGCCGCGCAGCCGCCGGATGCCGGAGTTCAGCGCCAGGGCCAGCGCGAAACCGACGCCCATGGTGAGCGGCACGCCGACGGCCACGAAGACGGCGGTGTTCAGGATGTCCCGCAGGAAGGTCTGGTCCCGGAACAGCCGGAGGTAGTTCTCCAGGCCGGTGAAGTCGACGGCGAAGGGATGCCGGAGATCCGCGCCGTGCAGGTCGGTGAGGCTGAAGCCGAGCGCGGCCACGGTCGGGATCGCCGTGTAGAGCAGGAAGACGACGATGAACGGGGCGAGGAACAGCCAGGCGACGGCCGTGCGCCGCAGGCTGCGGTTGCGAGCACGCGCGGGGGCCGTGACCGGTCGGCCGCGCGGTTCCGTGCGTGGCGCCCGTGGGGTGAGGGTGGTGGTCATCGGCGGCTCACTTCGTGCTCGTGCCGACGCTCTCGGCGTACGCCTGGATGTTCGCGGCGGCCTTCGCCGCGGTCTCCTTGCCCTTGGCCACGGCCTCCATCTCCTTGCCCAGCCGGGTCGCGACCTGCTGCCAGGTGCTCACCTGTGGGAACGCCCGAGCCTTCTTGAGCTGCGTGAAGAACGCGTCGAGGAGCGGCTGCCCCTTGATGGCCGCGTCGTCCCAGGCCGACACGACCGCCGGCAGCGAGCTGTACGCCTTGAACTGCGCGACCTGTGTGCTCGGTTGCGAGACGTGGCGGACGAACTTCCACGACGCGTCCGCGTTGCCGCCCGTCGCGAGCACACCCCAGCTGCCGCCGCCGGAGAAGGAGGCACTGCTTGAGGCACCGGCCGGCAGCGGCGCGGTGGCGACGTGGGACGCCGTCCAGCCGGTCTTCTTCGCGGCGGTGTCGAGCTGGCCGACGACCCAGGGGCCGGTGATCATGCAGCCGGTCCTGCCGGAGACGAAGTACGGCTGGGAGTCGAGGAAGGTGGGGGTGGCGGTGTCGGCGGAACCGGACGTGAAGAAGGACGCGTTGTACTTGATCGCGTCGACCATCGCCGGTGTGTCGAGCGTCCACTTGCCGTCGGCGGAGAGCAGGGAGCCGCCTGCCTGCCAGGCGTACATCGCGGCGTCCTGGCCGTTGAAGACGTCCCAGCCGTTGTCGGCCCCGAGCCCGTGCACGGCTCCGGCGCCCTCCAGCGCCTTGAAGAACGGCACCATCTCGGCCCAGGTGGTCGGCGCCTTGACGCCCGCCTTCTTGGCGAGGTCGGCGCGGTAGACGAGGGCGTACGTGTACGCGTACCAGGGCACCGTGTAGGCGACGTCCTCGGCCACACCGGCGTCCCACAGGCTCTTGAAGAAGCTGCCGGAGTCGACGAGCCCGTCCGGCACGGGCCGCAGGATCGCCGGGTCGAGGAACTGCGCCTGCGACTCGGGGAAGAACTGGGCCACGTCCGGGCCCTTGCCCGCCGCGATCGCCGCCTGGAGCTTCGTGTAGTAGTCGGAGTTCGGTATCAGCGTGAACTTCAGCGTGACGTCCGGGTTCGCCGCCTTGAACGGCTTGATCACCTTGTCGAGCACGCTGGCGTCGTCCTGGGTGGCCCAGACATTGACGGTGCCGGTCGCCGGGGCGGTGCCGACCGGCTTGGCGGAGGTCTTCGCGGCGGTGGTCTCGTCGCCGCGCCCGCAGCCGGTCAGGGCGAGGGTGCCGAGGAGGGCTGTGCCGGCGGTCAGTCTGAGGACGCCGCGACGGGAGGGGTTGGACACTCGGTGGCTCCTGTCTCATGACATCACCGAGGGCAGTGATGTTTTTTGTGAGAAAGCACCTCTTGCGGTTTGAGGGACCCAATGGGTGCGATGACGCCTATGCGACTGGCAGTAACGCTAAGAAGTACCTATTTCGACGGCGTGGCGGAGCCGTCACGAATAATTTCGGAACTTGTAGCGAAATCGGGTGCCGGTCTCGCTCCCCGACTCACGGGGTGGGACCTACCGGCTGGAACGGCGCTTGGCCTGGCGGGGCAGCAGGAGCGTGACGCGGGTTCCCCCACCTGGGGCGGAGCCGACATCGAGGCGTCCGTTCAGCAGATGGCCGCGTTCACGCATGGCCGACAGCCCGGTGCCTGTCGAGACCCCCGCGGGGAGCCCGGACCGGTCGACCGGAGTGGAAGGCCGCTGGTCCATCCCGCGGCCGTTGTCCCTGACCGTCACGCTGAACGCCTGGTCGTCGCTGTCCAGTTCCACGAGAAGCCGGTCTGCCCGGGCGTGCTTGACCGCGTTGTTCACCGCTTCCTGCACGATGCGGTAGACGTGGACCTGGGCCTCCGGCGACAGTTCGGTCTCCAAACCGCGCCACTCCGCTCCGACACGCAGCTCGACGTCCAGCCCGAAGGTTTCCTCGGTGCACCGGCAGAGCGTCTCAAGGGCGGGCGCGAGTCCGAGCTGATCGAGGGCGAAAGGCCGCATCTCCACGATCAGGTGCCGCAAGGACGTGATCTGGTTCGCGATCAGGCTCCGCGCCTGGCCGATGGCCTCGTCCATGGCGTCGAGCCGTCCCGTGCCGGCGGCGCCGGACAGGACGAGCTGAACGGCGACCAGTTCCTGAAGGGTCTCGTCGTGCAACTCCCGCGCCCAGCGCCGACGTTCGCGTTCCTCGCCGTCGCTGCGCGCCTGGGCCCGCTCCCGGGCGAGACTCTGACGGCGTGCCACCGCACTGCGGCCCAGCATGAAGGCGCAGCCGATCAGCAGCAGGGGCACGATGTTGAGGCCGTTGAAGAGCGGCTGGTCGGTCATCCGGACCAGCTGTGACACGGAGAGGATGAGCGCGAGTCCGCACAGCGCCGCGAGCCAGGCCCTGCGGACGGCGTTGCTCAGTGCCGCCGCGACGATGAGGACGACGGCGGCGCCGAGCGAGAAGCGCATCACCCAGCGAGGCTGCTGCTGGAGGACCTCGACCGCGAAGGCGACGACGAGCAGCGCGGCACCCGTGGCCTCCATGATCGGGCCGGCCTTGGCGCGCAGCGTGCCGGTCATCCCAGCAGCCCGCGCTCGCGAGCGGCGGCGATGAGGTCCGCCCGTGTCTCGGTCCCGAGCTTGTCCCGAACCCTGGCGCGATGGGTTTCCACCGTCCGGACGGAGACGAAGAGACGCCGTGCGACCTCCTGGTTGGTGTGACCCAGGGCGAGCAGGGACAGCACTTGAAGCTCACGCGCCGTCAGCGAGGCGTCCCCATCGGCACCGGGAGCCCCGGCGCCCGCGACGGCCAGCCGGGCGCCCATGGCGGGCTGCAGATAGGTGCCTCCCCGCGCGATCTGGTGGGCCGCGCCGAGCAGTTCCTCCGCCGCCGCCTCCTTGAGCAGATAGCCCGCCGCCCCGATCCGCAGGGCCGCGCGGGCGAACGCGGGATCCTCCTGCATCGTGAGGATCAGAATGCGGGTGCCGGGTGACGCCGCGAGCAGGTCGGGGATCGACGGCAGACTGGACTGCCCCGCCATGGTGAGGTCCAGGACCAGCACGGACGGCTGTTCCTCCGCCACGACCCGTACGGTCTCCGGGACCGTCGAACTCTCGCCGACGATCTCGAAGGACTCGTCCCGGGACAACAGCGCGCGCATGCCCGCACGGACCACCGGATGATCGTCGGCGATCACCACGCCGAGACGTGACACGGCCTGTACCCCCTGCTCAGCGTGGTCGCCCTTCATGGAAGCAAAGGTACTGGGTGCGGCCGGCGGGCCTGGCTCCCCGGGGCCCGCGGAGCGATCGGGTGAACTCCCGGGCGGCGGGTACGCACACGCCCGGTGCGGGAAACCCGAAGGACGACTGCGGGCGGACACTGAGGCCCCCTGGGCGTCGGAGCCCCAGGATGACCGGTGAGAGACCCCGGCCGGGCGGAAGTGCCCGACCGACCCACACGGACGGAACGGTGCACAGATGATCGACAGGCGTACCTTCGGCAAGGTCGTCGGCGCGGGCGCTGCGGGCACGGCCGCGGCATCGCTCATCGGCCTGAGCGGCTCCGCGGCGGCAGCGTCCTCGCCGCCCGGGCCGGACGCCGCGCCGGCACCGCACGCGGGATCCGGGTCCTTCCCGGCGCTGAAGCAGGTCAGGGCCGGTGAACTCACCATCGGCTACGCCGAGTCGGGCCCGGCCGACGGACCGGCCGTCATCCTCCTGCACGGGTGGCCGTACGACATCCACAGTTACGTGGATGTCGCACCTCTGCTGGCGGCCCACGGCTACCGGGTCGTCGTTCCCTACCTGCGCGGACACGGCACGACGACCTTCCTCTCGCCGACCACGTTCCGCAACGCGCAGCAGTCGGTGATCGCCCACGACATCATCGCCCTGATGGACGCCCTGAGGATCAAGAGGGCCGTGCTCGGAGGCTTCGACTGGGGCTCGCGGACCGCCGACATCATCGCTGCACTCTGGCCGAAGCGGTGCAAGGCCCTGGTCTCCGTGACCGGTTACCTGATCACCGACAGGGAGAAGAACAAGCAGCCGCTGCCGCCCGCGGCCGAGTGGGCGTGGTGGTACCAGTACTACTTCGCGACCGAACGCGGTGCGCAGGGCTTCGAGAAGTACCGGCACGACTTCGCGAAGCTCATCTGGCGCAACGTCTCCCCGTCGTGGAACTTCGACGACGCGACCTACGACCGTACGGCGGCGGCGTTCGACAACGAGGACTACGTCCCCATCGTGATCCACAACTACCGGTGGCGGCTGGGCCTGGCCCAGGGCGACGCCCGCTACGACGGCATCGAGGCACGTCTCGCGGCAGCGCCCGACATCGCGGTGCCGACCGTCACGCTCGACGGGGAACTCGACCCCTTCACGCCGGCCGGCGACGGTACGGCGTACCGGGCCAAGTTCACCGGCCCCTACGACCACCGGACGCTCAAGGGAATCGGCCACAACGTGCCGCAGGAGGCACCCGAGGCCTTCGCCCGGGCCGTCCTCGACGCCGACCGACTCTGACAGACCGCCCCGGCCGGCACGGTGCCGTGGCTGTTCGCAATCGTGGAGGATGACATGACACCTGGAAAGACAGGCTCCGCGGCTGCCGCCGATTCCGGGCGACGTCCCTGGTTCGGTGAGTTGCCGCGGCGCGTTCCCCCGGAGCAACTGGTGGAGACACGGCCCGCCACCGTGCCGGATCCCGCCAGGGACACCTACAGTTCCGACGAATGGCTCACCCGCACCTGTCTGTAGACGGGAGGGAATCACCGGCCGCGCAGAGCCGATGTGGTCCTGCCGGTGCGTTCGCGCAGCAACACCCGCAGGGTGTTGGGGTGTTCGTAGCCGACCTCCCGGGAGATGACCTCAAGGGACAGGCCGGTGGAGCGCAGCAGGTGCGAGGCGCGTTCGACGCGCAGGTCCTGGACGAACCGGATGGGAGACGTCCCGACGGTGCGGTGTACGGCCCGCACCGTTACGTCATCGTCGTGCACGCCCTCGACACCGAGCGGACCGGCGTACCGGCCGAGGCCGTTCCGGCCTACCTCGGCTTCACCATGACCGGCCACATCCCCGCCCGCGCGTCCTGACCGTCACCGCCGAGATCCCCGCCTGACGGCACTCACACCGAGAACTCCCGTATCACCGTGTCGCGGAACACCGCGCTGCCCCCGATCGTGAACAGCGCGAGCCGCGTGTCCAGCAGGTACGGGAACACCTGACTGGTGTGCACGTAGCGGCCGTCGTCGACGAACATCTCCACCGACGTACGGTCCACCAGGATGCGCAGTTTCACCGTGCCGGCGGACGGGTCGAACGGGGTGTGGCTCTCCTGCCACTTGCCGGACGTGTCCGCGTTCACCGTGCCTCGTCGGTTCAGGAAGGCGTAGTCGGCGTAGATTCCGGCGTCGATGTGCCGGCCGCCGTCGGGTGAGCGCCTCAACTGGAGCCCTGCGCCGGTGAGTTGGGACCAGGTGATCTCGGTGGTCACCTCGTAGGAGATGCCGGTGTAGTCGAGCACCGTCGTGCCGTTCACGGTCACGTCGCCCAGGTTCACCGTGCGGGAGACGTACGAGTCGAGGCCGGAGACGGGCTGGGAGGCGAGGTAGTAGGTGTTGTCGGACGCCTTCTTCAGGGTGATCTCGCGGACGACGGAGTCGGTGCCGTTGAAGCCGTCGCAGTCGATGGTGGGAGTGGTGTTGGCGTAGTCCCAGTTGTTCACCCACCCGATCGCGTACCGGGCGGCCGCGTCCACCGCACCGCTCGCGTCCCGCTTCTCGAAGGTGACGGCGCCGTACCAGTCCCAGCCGTGGTCGAGCCACTGCGGCTCGCTCGCGTCGGCGGTGAACGCGCTGCCGTCGAAGGAACCCGTCCAGTAGGCGTACGTGTTGGGCAGCCCCGAGCCCTTCCCGTTGGCGCTCACGCCGAGCACCCACTTCACGGTGCCGTCGCCCGCGGTGACGCGGAACAGGTCGGGGCACTCCAGGACGCCGATGCCGTCGTGGACGTAACCGCCCACGTACGTCCAGGACTTGAGGTCGTCGGAGTGGTAGAAACCGACCTTGTCGTGCTCGGCGAGGGCCATCACCCAGCGGCCCCGGTCCTCGTCACGGATCACCTTGGGGTCGCGGAAGTCGGCGACGCCGGGGTTGGGCAGGATGGGGTCGGTGCCGTGGTTGGTGAAGGTGAGACCGCCGTCGGTCGAGTAGTACAGGAACTGCTCCTGCTGGTCGGTGCCGCCGCCGGGGGACATGGTGACGATGACGACGACCGCACCCGCGCCGAACCCGGCCGTGTTGCCCGTGTCGACCACCGCCGAACCCGACCAGAGATCGCCGTTGGGCGTGGTGTCCTTGGGGACCGCAACCCCTCGGTCGGTGAAGGAGACCAGGTCCGTGGTGGTGGCCAGGCGCCACGCGGTGCCGGTGACACCGGTGAAGTAGTCGGCGTTGTAGAGGTAGTAGTAGCGGTACTCGCCGTCGATCCAGACGGGCCGCTGCGGGTCGTTCTTCCACTGGTCGGGGACCGTGAAGTGATACGCGGCGCGGTAACTCGCCCCCGTCGCCGCGGACTTGGTCTGCGACTCGGGCTTCGAAGCGGCCGTGGCCGATCCGGTGGGCAGCAGCGCTGCGGCGGTGCCCGCCGCCGATCCCGCGAACAGTGATCTCCTGGAAATCCCCGATGAAGTCCCCGATGGTCCGGGCATGGCACATCGTCCTCTCGTGCGGCTCATGTGAACGAGGACTGTAGACCTAACTCGTTAAAGGTCAAGCGTTCCCGACCCTTGACAGGCCCGCCGCCCGGTTCTCATCATCTGGGTCATCACCCCTGAACTAACACGAGTTAGGCCCGTTGATGACTGACTCGCACATCCCCCGCCGCACGTTGCTGCGGTACGGCGCGTACGGGGCCGGAGCAGCGGCCCTGGCCGGGACCGCCGCCAGCTGGGACCGGCTCACGGGAGCCGACATCCCCGGCCATGACGACGGCTCGCTCGTCGTCGCCACCCTCGGCTCCGCCTTCGACCCGGCCACCGTCGACGCCCTCACCAAGGGCTTCCACCAACTCCACCCCGACATCCCCCTGCGGGTGAACGCGGTGCAGGCCGTCGACTGGTCGGACTTCTTCGCGAAGATCCTCACCCAGATCGCCGCGGGCACCGCCCCCGACCTGGTGTATGTGGCCACCGAGGGAGTGCAGTTGTTCGCTCAGAAGCTCGGCGTACCTCTGGACCGCTGGGTGCGGCGGGACGCGGCGGAGCTGCGCGAGTACTTCGCCGACGTCCACCCCTCGTTGGTCGAGTCGATGATGTACGAGGGGCACCTCTACCAACTGCCCATGGAGTTCAACGCCGCTGACATCTACCTCAACAAACAGGTGTTGAAGCGGGCGGGCGCGGGCTTCCCTGCGGCCGACTGGAGCCGCGACGACTTCACCGCGCTGCTGCGGGAGATGAAGCAGGCAGGCGACGCACACTTCACGCCGTACTTCTGGACCAACCGGCTCTGGGGCGGCGTCGTCCCCTGGCTCTTCGCCAACGGCACGAACCTGCTGAAGGAGTCGAAGGCCCCCGGCGGCTCCTGGCTGTGGGACGCCTTCTACCCGGCCGCCGACCGGAAGGGGCGCGGCGGTGGCTTCCGCTGGACGACACCGCAGGCCACCGCCGACCGGGTCGAGGAGGCGTACGACTATCTCGCCTCCCTCGTCCAGGAGGACCTGTGTACCCGGCCCGAGGGCGGCAACGGCAGCAATCTGGTGGGCGTGTTCTCCACCGGCCGCGTCGGCGTCACACCGGCGGGCGGCTTCTGGGCGGGCGGCCTGCACCTGGCCGGCATGCGGGCCGCCGACTACGACGTGCAGTACTTCCCGCGCTGGCGCACCCAGCGCCACCAGTTCGGCGCGGCGGGCTACGCGCTGCTGCGCACCTCGAAGAAGCAGGAAGCCGCCTGGGAGTTCATCAAGTACGCGGCCCGCAAGGACACCATGACCCGGCTGTTCCAGGGCAACCAGACCACCCCGGCCCGCCGTTCGATGCTGACCGCCGCACGCTACGCCGCGACCGGCCCGGCCCACTGGCAGGTCTTCTACGACACTCTCGACCGGTTCCCCGACACCGGCCCGATCCCCGCGCCACCGCAGGTCGCCGAGGTGACCGACGTCCTGCTCAAGTACACCGGCACCGCGCTGGCCTCGCCGCGAGCGGTCGGTCCGGCGCTGCGCCGGATGCAGGGCGACCTGGAGCAGGCCATGGAGCGTGAGATATGACGAACACTCAGATCCCCAACTCCCAGGTCCCGAGCGTACGTTCGCGGCCCGCCGCGCCACCCGCTGTCGCCCTACGGCCGTCCGTCCGTGACCGCGGCTCCCGGCTGCTGGCCGCGCTGTTCCTGGCGCCCACGGTCGTCGGTATCGTCGTCTTCACGGTCGTACCGATCATCGGGTCGATCGTGCTGAGCCTGTTCCACTGGAACGTGATCGACCCGCCCCGTTTCGCCGGCGGCGCCAACTACCGTACGACCTTCACGGATTCGACCGTGCTGGTCTCCTTCCGCAACACGCTCGTCTTCATGGTCCTCGCGGTCGCGCTGCAACTGCTGATCGCGCTGTCGCTGGCGCTCGCGCTGAACGCGCGGATGCCGGGGTGGCTACGGTCGCTGTTCCGTTCGGCCTTCTTCTTCCCCCTGGTACTGTCCGCCGCGTCCATCTCGGTGGTGATGAAGTACCTGTTCAACCAGGACTTCGGGGTGGTGAACTGGCTGATCGGCCTGGTCGGCGTCGCGCCCGTGCCCTGGCTGACCTCGGAGCGCGCCGCGATGGCCACGGTGATCCTGGTCTACGTCTGGCAGCAGTTCGGCTTCTCCTTCCTGCTGTTCGTCGGCGGACTCAACAACATCCCCAAGGAGATCCACGAGGCCGCCGCCCTCGACGGCGCGACCGGCCTGCGCAAGCACCTCGGCATCACGCTGCCGCTGCTGTCCCCGACGCTGCTCGTCGCGTCGGTGGTCGGCATCATCAGCGCCCTCCAGGTCTTCGAACAGCCCTACGTCCTCACCGACGGCGGACCCGGCGACGCCACCCGCACCGTGGTGATGGTGATCTACGAACGGGCCTTCGAGCAGCTCGACTTCGGCGAGGCGTCCGCGGTGGGTGTGCTGCTCTTCGCGCTGATCATGGCGGTCACCGCCGTCCAGTTCCGGCTCAGCCGGCGTTTCGTCCACTACCAGTGAGCCGGTGAGCCGCATGAGCGCTATGAGCCAAGCAAGCTCGACCCTGAAAGCAACGCCGCCCCTGAGTCGCGTACGTTATTCACTCGCCCCCTGGGCCCGGATCGCCGCGCTCACCGTGTGCGCCCTGCTGACCCTGGGCCCGGTCATCTGGACCGTCTCCACCTCGCTGCGCACTCCGGCCCAGTCCTTCGACCTGCCCCCGCAGATCATCCCGACGCACCCGACGACCGCGGCCTACCGCGGGGTCTTCGATCAGATCGACGTGTGGCTGCTCGCCCTGAATTCCACGCTGGTGACGGCGCTGATCGCCGTGGGCCAGATGATCACGGCGGGCCTGGCCGGATACGCCTTCGCGCGGCTGGAGTTCCGCTTCAAGAAGCCGCTCTTCGGCCTGGTCCTGGCGACCATGATGGTGCCGTTGCAGGTCACCATCGTGCCGGTGTTCCTGGTGCTGAAGTCGATGGGTCTCACCGACACGCTCCTCGGCCTGATCATCCCGGCCTTCCCGACCGCCTTTGGAACGTTCCTGATGCGCCAGTACTTCCTTGGCATGCCCAAGGACCTGGGCGAGGCGGCCATGCTGGACGGCGCTGGGCCCTGGCGGATCTTCCGCTCGGTGTACGCGCCGCTGGCCGCGCCTGGTCTGGCGATCGTCGGAGTACTGGCCTTCAACTACCACTGGAACGAGTTCTTCCGCCCGCTGATCCTGGAGACCTCCGGCCAGAACTACACGCTTCCGCTGGGCCTGGTCTCCCTCCAGGGCAACCTCGGCACCGGGTCGATCTCCGTCGTCCTCGCCGGTGTCGTCCTCTCGATGCTCCCCGCCCTCGCCGTGTTCGTCGTCGGCCAGCGCCCTCTGCGTGAGGGCATCACCTCGGCAGGAGTCAACCGTTGAGCCATGACCCCAACGCACCGCGTTTCAGGGTCCGTCCGCCCGTCGGCTGGATCAACGACCCGAACGGGCCGTTCCGTTGGCGGGACCGCTACCACCTCTTCTACCAGCACAACCCCGACGCACCCGTGCACGCGAACGTCCACTGGGGCCATGCCTCCAGCACCGACCTCGCGCACTGGGAGCACCACCCGATCGCGCTCACGCCGACGCCCGGCGGCCCCGACGAGGCCGGCTGCTGGTCGGGCTGCGTGACCGACGACGCCGGCACACCGACCGCCGTGTACACGGGAGTTGACGGTACCCACACCGGACTCGGCACCATCTGCCTGGCGCGGGCGGCCGACCCGGACGACGAGCTGCTGACCGAGTGGAAGCCGCTGCCGACGCCGGTGGTGGCCGGGCCGCCGCCGGGACTGGACGTGGTGATGTTCCGCGACCCGTTCGTCTTCCACCACGCGGACCGGCGCTGGGCCCTGGTCGGGGCCGGCCACGCCGACGGCACACCGTCCGTCCTCCTCTACGACTGCGACGACCTGACCGACTGGCGGTTCGCCGGTGTGCTGCTGGACGGCAACGACCCGGTGGCGGCCGGGGTGTTCGGCGACAAGTCGGTGGGCTGGGAGTGCCCGCACCTGTACCGGACGGGGGGCGGCGACCACGTGCTCCTGGTGTCCCTGTGGGACGGAGACCCCTGCTCCACGGGATACTTGACGGGCCGTCTGGAGCCTCACGGCGAGGGCGAGTTGCGTTTCGCGCCGCGGGCCGGCGGCCGACTCGACCAGGGCCGGGACTTCTACGCTCCCGCCGTGCTCCAGGAACCGGACCGCGCACTGCTGTGGGGCTGGTCGTGGGAGGCCCGCCCGCAGGAGGAGACGGACCGGGCCGGATGGGCGGGCGTACTCACGGCACCCCGGGTGGTCGACGTCCACCCCGACGGTTCACTACGGGTGCGCCCGGCCCCGGAACTGGACCTACTCCGCCCGGCCGAACCGTTCGTCACCTCGCCGCAGGGCCGGATCCCGCTTCCACAGACGTACGACCTGACGGTCACCGCATGTGAACCGACCACGGTGAGCCTGCTCCGGGACGCGGTGGGCCAGGAGCTGACCGTCCGTGCAAACCCCGCCGCCGGGACCGTCGTCCTCGACCGCACCGCCTGGCCCCGCACCGGCAGGGAAGGCTCCGCCCCGATCACCGTGCACGTGCCGAAGGGACCGGAACTCACGCTCCGTCTGCTCGTCGACGGCTCGCTCCTCGAACTCTTCGTCGGAGACCGGGCCATGGTCACCGAGCGCGTCTACCGGCGCCCCGACGACATTGCCGAGCTGGTCGTCGAGGGGCCGGGGGCCCGGGTCACGGGGTGGGCGCCGGACCGAGGAAGCCGCGGCTGACGAGACCGGCTGGCCAGGCGTCCGGCCGGTCGAGGGCGGGGTCTGGTCGACGCTGATGGCGTCCAGGGGCAGTCGGGCCACCGCCTCGCCGATGACCGGCTGGGTGTTTCGGTCATCGGCTGGGTGCCGGACCCACGGAAGCCCGATTGACCACAGGACACGCCAGTCGTCGGATGGTCGGCGGTGGTGTGTGGCCGGCTTCGATGGTGTTCAGGAGCAGGCGGGCCGCCGCCTCGCCCATTGCCCGGTGTGGCAGTGCGACCGAGGTGAGCGGTGGGGTGAGGAAGGCGGCCATGTGCTCCTGGTCGTCGTAACCGACCACGGACAGCTCGGCGGGTACGTCGATCCGGAGCCGGGTTGCGGCGTGCAGGACGCCCGCTGCGACCCGGTCGTTGTAGCAGAGGACGCCGGTGGGGCGGCGGTCCGGCTCGACCCCGTCGAGGAGGCGTAGTGCTCCCGCGTACCCCGCGGAGATCTCCCCGCCGCCGCGCACGATCCACTCCTTGGGCAGGGTGACGCCCTCGGCGCGCAGCGCGTCGCGGAAGCCGCGGGTACGTTCCGCCGAGGCGATGTCGTCCAGGCCGCCGATCACGGCGAGGCGGCGGTGGCCCGCGCCGAGCAGCAGCCGGGCCGCCGTACGGCCACCGGCGCGCTCCGCGGGGACCACGGCGGGCAGGGAGTCGTCCTCGGGCAGGCAGTTGGCCAGCACGGAATGGGTGCGGTGCAGGCCCTCGGGGACGCGGACCCGGCGCAGGGACATGGCCGCGTAGATGATGCCGTCCACGCGCCGGTCGAGCAGTTCCGCGACGGCCGCGTCCTCCTTGACCGGGTCACCGCCCGAGTCGACGGTGAGGACGAGGTGGTCGCTGTCCCACGCGGTCTCCATGGCACCGCGCAGCAGCCGGCCGGCGAACGGCGAGGACGCGATCTCGTCGGTGACCAGCCCGATCACAGCCGTACGGCGCTGGCGCAGCCCGCGGGCCACCGGGTCGGGCCGGTAGCCCAGCCGGGTCGCGGCCTCCCGGATGCGTTCCTGGGTGGCGGACGAGAGATTGCCCTCGGCCCGGCCGTTGAACACGAAGGACACCGCGGTGTGCGACACACCGGCGAGCCGGGCGACGTCCCGCGACGTCGGTCGCCCGGTACCCGTGCTCCCGCTCTCCTCGGCACCGCCCACGCCGCCCGCCGCCCTCACCCAGCCCGTCACTGTCGATCACCGTCCACCCTATCCGCGGGGAGCGTCGCGGCACACGGCACAACCGGCGCGATCGTCTCAGCGCGCGGTGAGTCTCCACAGGTGGTCGGCGGTGCCGTTGTCCGACCACTGAAAGACCTGGGCGCCGGAGGCCGTGCTCATCTGGTCGACGCCGAGCAGCAGGCCGCTCTTCTGATTGACGATCTTGTAGAGGCCCTGGCCCGCCGCCACGAGGGTCCAGTTCTGGTCGGTGCCGGAGGTGGACGTGGTCTGGACGACCGAAGTGCCTTGCGCGGTGGCCGCGTTGAGAGTGTTCAGGGCGAGGCCGCTGTTCTGTTGGTGATCTGGTAGCGCCCGGCCAGAGAGGTCGAGGTGCCGATCGGGGTGATCGTCACGTGGTAGCTGTCGGCGGCGTTCATGGTGACTGGCACGGTGATCGAGCCGTTCGAGACCGGGTAGTCCGTGTCGGAGATGGCGATCGGACCCGGAAAGGCGGTGGTGCGGCCGGTGTCGGTCAGGGTGTCGCCGAGGGTGCCGTAGTGGTTCCAGAAGGCCGGCTTGGCGTCGTGGACGCCCGCTCGCTCGAACTTGGCGGCATAGCCGATGAGGGCGCCGGAGTCGCCCATCTCGCTGGGCGTGCCGTACTCCTCGATGCCGATCGGCCGCGGGCTGATGCCGAGGCTCGACTCCATGGCCCGGTAGGCGGCCACATGGGCGGGGATGTTCGCGCTGCCTTGCAACTCGTGGCAGGCGATCACATCCGGCACGGTGTTGTTGGCCTTCGCCTGGGTGAGGAACGTGCTCATGTCGCTCTGCTTCCAGCGGGAGTTGCTGGGCCCCTGGATGGGCGTGGTGGTGTCCTTCGAACGGATCTCCTTGTACGTCGTGTTCCAGGCGGAGTTGAACGGGCCGGCGTCGGTGGTGTCTCAGTTGAGGTCCGGCTCGTTCCAGATCACCCAGGCGGCGAAATTGGTCGCACCGGAGGACTGGTCGTCCGTGAATCCACCTGAGCCTCCGCCGAACAACAGCGGGCCACAATCGGGATCAATTGAGCAGTTGCACCAGCTACGCCACAGGCGAGGTGGCCGGTGAGCGCGTCCAACTGCCGGGGCCACGGTCTGATGGCCCCGGCATCGGCCGTGCCGTCGACCGCGGGCGCGATGGTGCCCCGGTCGGGCGGAGGCGAAAGCAGCACGGTGACGGGAGGGAGAGGGGCCGGGGGCGAGTGCGTGCCGGGGTGGTGGCCCAAAGCGGCGAACGGGTCGTAGCCGAGGCCGGTGCCGGTGCCGGCATCAGCAGGTAGAACGGCGCCTGGTCGGCGAGCAGGCGCGCGGTGGGGGCCGGTTGGCCGGCAGCAGTGGCAGGCAGGGTGCGGCGCGAGGCGGTGCAGCACGATCGCGTAGCCGTCGGCGGGGGTCGGTTTCGCGCTGTGTAGCACTCGGCCGACGGTGTGCGGCAGAGTGCACGGACCGGTGACGGGCCCGAAGCGGATCATGTCGTTGGTCCCCCCCCCGTCAGAGCTGAAGAGCGCGGACCGGCCCCGAAGGACCGGTCCGATTCAGTCGGCGACATGGGCGGAAAGGGCCAGTTCACCGCTGAATGTCACCCGACCGGGTGGGATCGGCGGCCTGCTTTCGAGGCCCGTCGCCTGCCCATACGCCCTGGACCTGCCGTAGCGGCCATGAATGGCGTGTTGCGGGCATTGCCGGACACTTCGGCCGGGAGCAGCATGCGCGTACGACGGGACCCGACAGTGGACGAACGGGAGGACCGCTATGGAATCCGACAGGGAAATAGGGCTGCGCCGCTTCGAACTGGACCAGCGCGTCGCGGCTGCCGGGGGCACCAGGCTCCCCGGCGACCTGCACACCGAGTCGCATTTCTCCGCACTGCTCGACGAGTGCACGGCGTTACTCGGCCACATCGACTTCATCGAGACGCACGACGGACTGACGGCCGCCGCCACGGTCGGCAAGAGCTCCAGGGTCACCTACGACCCGGCGTACTCCGCGGTCGCCGCGGGCTACACGTACACGGACGACGGCCCGTGGCGCACCGCCTCGCTCCTGCACGAGATCATGCACGTCAGCACGTACGAACAATATGTGAAGCCCACCGATCCCAAGGTGGTGCGCGACTGGCTCCAGGCCACCTTCGACTACTCGGACAAGGCCGGCTGTCAGCCGAAGGACCAACTGAACGCGGTGGAGGCGAATCTGACGTCGCTCCACAACCTCGCCCTCGCCGACAAGGAACTGGACAAGGATCTGCTCGCGCACGTGACCTGGCGCTACCAGTACGCCATGGCATCGTCCCTGGTGCACTACGACACGGTCCTGCTCGACCTGCTCGTCTATCTGCGGCTGAAGGGGTACACCCTCAAGAACCAGTTCTACGCGTATGTGACGAAACTGTCGGAGGAAGCGCGTGAGCGCCGGATCTCCCCGGGCGACAACGCCGTCATGATCGTTTCCTGAGCCCCGGCGCCGTACGCGTGCGGCCGGGTCCCCTTCCGGAAGGGAGCGGGGATCCGGCCGTTCCCAGGTCCGGTACGCGGCGGTCAACCCCGAAGCACCGCTTCCGTGGCGCGAATGCTCAGCGCGTAGGCCGGCGACCCGCGCCCCTCACCGGGCTGCTCGGCGCCGTCGTACACGTCGAACAGGCGGATGGACAGCAGTTCACCTGCGCCCTCGCGCAGCGTGGCCCCGACGTCGGAGGCCGGGAGGTACGCATCGACGGCCAGCGCGACGTCCTGTGTGGCGACTGGGAAGGTGGAGATGCCCGGCGCCTGCCGGGTGTCGAGGTCCATGGACCTGGTTGGGTTCCTGCCCGGGCGGACCGGCCGGCCGTGGCGGCGACTTCTTCGAGTGCGGCGTGGACTGCCTCGGCGTCGCACCACAACCCGTCCAGCAGGTCACGCACCCATGTCGCGGTCGTGCCACCCGGGTTGCTCGCCCGTGCGACCCGCGCGGTCAGAGCCGGGACTTGCTCACCGGAACGGGGGCGAAGAGACAAGAGACGCCTCGCCGACCGCTTCGGTCCGCGGAACGACCCAAGCATGTCGGCCTGAACTCGACGACCACGGCGGTGCGTTCAGGAACGCACCGCCGTGAGTGGGGAGTTGGGCCTACACGGCCGCCGCTGCGGCGTGCAGGTTCTTCGCGGCGAGGGCGAGTCCCTCGGTCTGGGAGTAGGCGGCGTCCTCGTGTTCGATGTTGACGGCCATGTCGGGGTCGATCTCGGCGAGGGCGCGCAGGAACTCGGTCCAGAAGGGCACGTCGTTGCCGATGCCGACGGCGACGAACTTCCAGGCGGGGTTCTGGGGCCAGGAGTTGCACCAGAAGCCGTAGCCGGTGGGCACCTTGTCGGGTGCGTCGGCCGGCACGCGGGTGAACGACGTGTCGAGCACGCCGCGGATGTCGGCGCCCGGGCAGAGCGTCGCGTCCTTCGCGGCGGCGTGGAACACCAGCGGGCCGAGCCACTTGATGGAGGCGACGATGTCCATGCCCTGCCACATGAGGTGTGAAGGGTCCATCTCCGCGCCGACGTTGGTGAGAGAGCCCTCGTCGACGAGGCGCTTGAGGGTGACGGGGGAGAAGACGAGGTTGTGGGGGTGCATCTCGATGGCGACCCGGACGTTGTTCTCCCGGGCGAGCGCGTCGATCTCCTTCCAGAACTCGACCGCCACGCCCCACTGGTAGTCCAGGACGTCCATGTAGACGCCGTCCCACGGATTCACCACCCAGGACGGGTACTTGGCGTCGGGGTCGGAGCCGGGGGTGCCGGACATGGTGACCACGTGCCGTACACCGAGCAGGCCCGCGAGGCGGATCGTACGGCGCAGGTCGTCGGCGTGCTTCGGGCCGACCCCGGGCAGCGGGTTGAGCGGATTGCCGTTGCAGTTGAGGCCGGTCAGCTCCATCCCGCGGTCCGCGAAGGTCGCGAGGTACTCCTCGCGCGCGGTCGCGGAGGACAGCAGCAGGTCGACCGGGCAGTGCGGGGAGGGGATGAAGCCGCCGGTGTTGACCTCGACGGAGGTCAGGCCGTTTTCCTTGAGGATGTCGAGGGCTTCGGTGAGCGGGCGGTCGTGCAGGCAGGCGGTGTAGGCGCCGAGCTTGAGGGACATGCGGGTGCTCCTCGGTATGGGTGGGGTGCGGGTGGTCAGGCGGCGGGCGGGACTGCGACGGCGACGCCGCCGGCCTGCGAGGACTCGACGATCGCGCGGATGATCTCCATGGTCCGCAGTCCCTCGGCGAACGTGGCGCAGGCCGGGAGCGGTTCGGCGACGCCCGCGACCTGGTCGAGGAACGCACGGGCCTGGTAGATGAAGTTGTCGGCGTTGCTCGCGCCCACACCCGGTGCCTCCATGGGCACCCCGCCCGCGAAGTACGGCAATTGGGGTCCGGCGATGATCTGCCGGGCGCCTCGGGTACGGGCGTCGGGCTGGGCGTCGTCGAAGAGGTACTCGGCCGGCCGGTGCTGGTCGAACGCGGCCCGCCCGCCGACCCCGAGGACGTCGAACGCGAGCCCGTTGGGCAGGCCGAAGCCGGTGCGGGTGACGGAGAAGGTGCCGACGAGCCCGGATTCGAAGCGGGCGGTGAAGGACGCGGTGTCCTCGTTCTCCACCTCGCCGAACTCGTCCGAGACGGGGGCCGCGTTGTGCCCGACGACCGCGCCCAGCGGCAGCGGACGCTTGGCGATCTGGGTGGACAGGGTGGCGCCGGAGACGGAGGTGATGGGCCCGGCGACGTACTCGGCGGCGTCGATGACATGCGAGCCGACATCACCGAGTGCGCCGGAACCGGCACCCCCCTTGAAACGCCAACTCAGCGGCCCCTTGGGGTCGGTGGCGTAGTCGCACCAGTAGCGCCCGCTGAAGAGCGTGAGGTCACCCAGCTCGCCGCGCCGCACATGGTCGCGGATCGCGGCGATACCGGGGGAGCGGCGGAAGGTGTAGCCGACGGCGGTGACGACATCGGCGGAGCGCTCCAACTCGGCCATCGCACGGGCGTCTTCGAGCGAGCCGGCCAGCGGCTTCTCGCACAGCACGTGCTTCCCGGCGGCGACCAGCGCTTCGGCGATCGGCCGGTGCAGCGCGTTCCCTACGACGATGCTGACGGCGTCGATCGTGGGGTCCTCGGCGACGGCCTCCCAGCTCGGCAGCGCCTTCTCGAAGCCGTAGCGGCGGGCGGCGTCCTCGGCGAGCGCGGTGTTGGCGTCGGCTATCGCGGCCAGCCGGACCGGGGGCAGCCCCGCCCCGAACACGGTGCTGGCGTTGCGGTATCCGGCGGCGTGACTGCGGCCGGCCATACCGGCGCCGATCACCGCGACGGACAAGGGCTTGGCGGAGGAGGTCATGAGGTGTCCCTTGAGAAGAGAGGTCAGGTGGGGGCGGGCGAGGCTGGGATGGCCGGGCGGGCGGCGGTGCGTGTCCTTGGGCCCGTGCCGAGCGGAGAGTGAGCTCCGCTCGGCACGGGTGACTTGAAGCGCTTTAGGAGCGCATGTGGCGGAGCGTTGTTTCCGAGCGGAATGGCCATGCCATCGGTTTGCTACGACGATGCGGCGAGGTATTCGTCGATCTTCGCGCGCATGAACAGCGAGGATTCCTTGGCCCGTTCCTCCCAGGCGAAGACGCACGCCGTGAGGGTGCCGTCGAAGTCGTTGTCCCGCAGAGCCCGGAACAGCTCGTCGAAGTCGACCTCGCCCTGGCCCATGTCGAGATGTTGGTGGATCCGGGCGGTGGTGCCGGGCGGGTTGAGGATGTAGCGGTTGCCGGAGGACGCGTTGTGGTCGAACGCGTCGGCCAGGTGGACATGGGTGAGCAGATCGCCCGCGTGCCGGACGATGCCGGGGGCGTCGTCACCGATGTGGAAGGTGTGCGGGGCGCAGTAGAGGAAGCTGACGCTCGGGTGGTTGATGCCCCGGATGAAGTCGACCGCCTGGTGGCCGTCCTCGATGAAGTCGTCCGGGTGCGGTTCCAGGGTCAGCCGGATGCCCTCCTGTTCGAAGAGCGGGAGGAGTTCGTCCATCGACTTCCAGAACTGGGCCTCGCTGCGGTCCGCTTCCTCGGGCCGGCCGTTGAACTCGGAGATCATGCTGTCCACGCCCAGCTCGGAGGCGATCTGGATGGACCGTTTCCAGTAGCGCACGGCGGCCTGTCGGGCGTCCTCGTCGGGGCCGGACCAGCGGAACAGCGGGAGCAGGGAGGAGATTCCGACGCCGGCTGCGTCGAGCGCCTTGCGGAATTTGCGTACGGTGGCGTCGTCCACGCGGGGGTGGCGGAAGAACGGGATGAAGTCCTCGCGGGGGGAGAGCTCGATCCACTCGTAGCCCAACTCGGCGACCACGCCGGGTAGTTCGAGCAGCGGGACGTGCCGGATCATGTACGGGTCGAGGGCGATCTTCATGAGGGAATGCCTTCGGGTGTAGGGGAGCGGGGGCGCGTCGGGCAAAGCCGTCCGCTTGTGCGGGCGTACGGCCGAGGTCCTGATGTCGTCGTCAGCCGACGCTTTCGACCGTGGCCTTGAGGTCCTTCTCCTCGGGGAGTTCTTCGACGTCGACGCCGCGGACCTGGGACAACTCGTGCTTGAGTGCGGCGAGTTCGGTGCCGCCGGCCATGTGGTTGGTGAGTTCTTCGAGGGTGATGGCGCTGCGTTCGGCGGAGAGTTCCATGGTGCCCGGGCGCAGGACGCTGAAGTGGTCGCCGACCATGTAGGCGTGGTGGGGGTTGTGGGTGATGAAGATGACGCCGAGGCCGCGTTCGCGGGCTGCGGCCACGTACTTGAGGACCACGCCGGACTGCTTGACGCCGAGGGCGGCGGTGGGTTCGTCGAGGATGAGGACGCGGGCGCCGAAGTAGACGGCGCGGGCGATGGCGACGCACTGGCGCTGGCCGCCGGAGAGGGTGCCGATGGGCTGGTCGAGGTTGTCCAGGACGATGCCCATGTTGCGCAGTTCCTCGTCGGCGGTCTGCTTCATCTTCTCGATGTCGAGGCGGCGGATCGGCCAGGGGCCCTTGGTCATCTCGGAGCCGAGGAAGAAGTTGCGCCACACCGGCATCAGCGGGACGACGGCCAGGTCCTGGTAGACGGTGGCGATACCGCGGTCGAGTGCCTGGCGGGGGGTGGTGAAGTGCACCGGCCGGCCGTCGACGAGGAACTCGCCCTCGGTGTGCTGGTGCAGGCCGGAGATGATTTTGATCAGGGTGGACTTGCCGGCGCCGTTGTCGCCCAGGACGCAGGTGACCTGGCCGGGGCGGACTTCGAGGTCGACGCCGTGCAGGGCACGGACGTTGCCGTAGGACTTGCCGGCGTTGCGGAGCCGGACGAGGGGATGGTCCCCGCCGGTGGCCGGCGTGTCGGTCAGGATCGCGCCGTGGGTGCCGGTCGTGTTGTCGGTCATCGAGGTCACCTCCGGGTCGCGGTGCGCTGCACCCACAGATTGATCATGACGGCGCCCAGCAGCATCACGCCCAGGAACGCCTTGAACCAGTCGGGGTTCCAGCCGGCGTAGACGATGCCCTGCTGGACCATGCCGAACATGAACGCCCCGAACACCGGGCCGATCGCCGAGCCGGCGCCGCCGGTCAGCAGGCAGCCGCCGATCACGGCCGCGGAGATGTAGATCAGCTCCTGGCCGACGCCCTCGCCGGACTGCACGGTGTTGAAGGAGAACAGCTGGTGCATGCCGATGAACCAGGCACCGAAGCCGACCAGCATGAACAGCGAGATCTTCGTGAACGCCACCGGGACACCGACGGCGCGGGCGGAGTCCTTGTTGCCGCCGACCGCGAAGATCCAGTTGCCGTACTTCGTGCGCAGCAGCACCCAGGTGGCGATCGCCGCGAACACCAGCCAGTACACGATGGTGATCTTCACGTTGACGCCGCCGACCTCGAACGAGGACGCGAAGACCTTCTTGGCCTGGCCGAAGCCGTCCATGTTGCTGATGTCGTCGGTCGCCACGTTGCCGGTGACCAGCTTGGTGACGGCGAGGTTGACGCCCTGGAGGATCAGGAAGCTGCCCAGGGTGACCAGGAAGCTCGGCAGGCCGGTCTTGACGACCATCCACCCGTTGAGGAACCCGATCCCCAGCGACACCAGGAGAGCGACGATCACACCGACCCACACGTTCATGGTGAGCTGGTAGCTGAGCATGCTCGCGGTCAGCGCCGAGGTGATCACCGCGACACCGGCGGAGAGGTCGAACTCCCCGCCGATCATCAGCAGCGCCACCGGCAGGGCCATGATCCCGATCGTCGACGAACTGTAGAGAATGTTCGCCATCGACGCGCCGTCCCGCACCGGCGGAGCGGCGATCAGGAAGAAGACATAGACGGCGAGGGCACCGAGGAAGACACCGACCTCCGGACGAGCCAACAGCCTTATCGGCAAGGGCCGTTCAGAGGTCCGGCCATGCGTCTCCGGCGGGCCGGGGGCCGGCGGTGTGGTCACCGCCGGCTCGGTCTGGTGGGTCGTACTCATCAGCGGGTGCCCTTTGCGGCGAACTTCGCCACCGTGTCGACATTCGTCTTGTCGACGAAGGCCGGGCCGGTCAGTACGGGCTGCTCACCACCACCGCTGTAATTGCCGTTCGTCTTGTAGAGCCACAGCGAGTCGACCGCCAAGTAGCCCTGGAGATAGGGCTGTTGGTCGACGGCGAACTGAATGCTGCCCTTCTCGATCGCGGAGATGAGGTCCTTGTTGAGGTCGAAGGTGGCGACCTTCGCCTTGCTGCCGGCGTCAGACAGCGACTGCACCGCCGTCAGCGCGAACGGCGCGCCGAGGGTGACCACCTCGTCGACGGTCTTGTCCTGCGTGAGCTTGGCGGTGATCGTCGACTTCACCGACGGCATGTCCGTGCCGTTGACGTAGAGGATGTCGGTCTTGCCGGTGAAGGTCTTCTTCACGCCGGCGCAGCGCTGTTCGAGGTTGACGTCGCCCTGGGCCTGGATGACGCACAACGCGTGCTTGGCGCCTGTGGAGTTGAGCTTGGTGCCGAGTGCCTGCCCGGAGACGGACTCGTCCTGGCCGAAGAAGGACAGCAGGCCCTGCTTCTTCCAGTCGCTGAGCCCGGCGTTGAAGCCCACGACGGGGATGCCGGCCTGCTCGGCCTTGGCGACGACGTCCTTCATGGCGTCGGGCTTGGCCAGGGTGACGGCGATGCCGTCGACCTTCTGGTCGATCGCGTTCTGCACCAGGTTGGCCTGGTCGGCTGCGGTCTCGTCGTTCGAGTAGATCAGCTTGATGTTGTCCTTGGCGGCGGCGGCCTCGGCGCCCTTGCGGATGGTGTCCCAGAAGGTGTCGCCGGAGGGCGCGTGGGTGACCATCGCGATGGTCATGCGGGGTGTGGTCGCCTTGCCCGCGGAGACGTTCCCCGCCGACTCGTCGGACTTCTTGCCGCCCGAGCTGCTGGAGCAGCCCGCGAGGGTGAGGGCGGCCGCGGCGGCGACGGCCACGACGGGGGCGATTCTGCGATGGCGGGGAAGGGCTGTACGGCTCATGGTTCGTGCACCTCGCTGTGCGGCTGGAAGAGGTCGAAGAGGTAGCAGGACGGAGGGTCCGCCACTGCTTGATGGGCCGGGCTCGGAAGGGAGGACCGGAGCGGGCTCACCTGGAGCGGTGGCGGCCGGATGCACCGTCCGCGACCGCCTGTCCGCCTTGTGGGCGATGTCGACGGTGAGCGCGTGTCCCCGCCGGTCGCGGCGACGAGCCAACGGCCTTCGTTGGAACGTCAGGACAATTTAAAGCGCTTTAATTCCTGGTACTATCGACTCGTTTCGAGAGCGTGTCAAGGGCGTTGCGCGAGAAGAATGCGGCCGGGAGGCACAAGTGGAGGACGCTGGGGCGGAACGCCGCCGGGCCGAGAAGAAGCGCCCACGGCTGGAGGACGTGGCGGCACGCGTAGGCGTTTCCACCGCGTCCGTCTCCCTGGTGCTGCGGGGTGTGGCGGGCCCCAGCGAACGCACACGGCAGCGTGTCCTGAAAGCCGCCGCCGACCTCGGTTACCAGGTGGACCGCACCGCCAGCCTGCTGGCCAGCAGGCGCACCCGGATGCTCGGCGTGATGGTCGACGTCCACAGCCCCTTCCACGCGGACCTGGTCGAGCACCTCCACTCGGCCGCCGAGGAGGTCGGCTACGACCTCGTCCTGAGCACCCAGACCCGCACCCGCGACGAGCGCACCGCCATCGAGACGCTGCTGGCCTTCCGTAGCGAGGCGCTGATCCTGCTGGGCCCGACCGCTCCCGTCGACACGCTCGCCGCACTCGACGGCAAGGCCCCCGTCATCGTCGTGGGCCGGCGCATCGAGGAAGGGGAACTGGACGTGGTCCGCACCGCGGACGACGACGGCGTGGGCCAGATAGTCGACCGCCTCGTGGCGCTCGGGCACCGCGAGATCACCTACGTCGACGGCGGCAGGGGCGTGATCGCCACCGACCGCCGTCGCGGCTACCGGACCGCCATGCGGCGGCACGGTCTGGACGCGCACATCAGGGTGCTGCGCGGCGACCACACCGAGGCGGCCGGCGAGCGCGCCGCCCGCCACCTCCTGGAGGCGGGCGAACTCCCCACCGCCGTGGTCGCGTTCAACGACCAGAGCGCGATCGGCGTCCTGGCCGCTCTCGCCCGCGCCGGTGTCTCCGTACCCGGCGAGGTGTCCGTCGCGGGATACGACGACGACAGGCTCTCCCGCCTGAGCTGCTTCGACCTGACCACGGTCAGCCAGGGGGCGGAGGAACAGGCCCGCTACGCGGTGGCCGCGGCGGTGGAACGCCTCGACCAGGGCCGTACCGAACCCCGCGAGGTCGTTCTCGCCCCGCACCTCGTCGTACGCCGGACCACAGCCGAGCCGCGCTGACGTTGTCCGTGGCGGTCGCCCGTGCGCACGGCCGACTCAGGTGTGAGCGGGCGTGCCCCGAGCCTTCGGTAGATCACCTCTCACATGACCGCATGGATCACTTGCGCAGCCAGGCCTTCAGTTGCTCACGGGTCCGGTGCCGGCCGGGGCGATGCCCGAGTGGACCGCGAACCGGCCCAACGCCGTCCCAGAAGCCAATGAGCCTTCGGGTGTCGTGGAAGACGGACCTGTGGTGCTGACCGCGATCACCGCGGCCGGGCCGGCCATCGTCGGCCGGGGCCGCCGACTGCGCGGTCGGCGCAGGCCTGCGACCGGGGAATCGGCGGCCACGGCCACGGTCACAGCCTCGTCCGAGGCCGCCGCAGACAACGGTCCGGGTTGATCCGCCGAGTGTGGCGCCCCTGTTCCCCGCGCTACGAGGCCCCCTGCTCGGGCGGCTGATGGGGCACCAGGCCCGAGCGCAGGGCCACGGCCACGGCGGTCGTGCGGTTGCGGCAGTTCAACTTGGCGAAGATGTGGGCGACATGGCGTTTGACACCGTGCTCGGTGATGCCCATGTCGCGGGCGATCTGACGGTTGCTCAGGCCCGCCGCCATGAAGCCGAGGGTCTCCGCCTCCCGCTCGGTGAGGGAGGGGGCGGTGGAGGCCGACGCGGCCGAGTTGCCCGCCAGATGCAGGAGTTGGCGTACGGCCTGTCGGGAGACGACGACCGTGTCGTGGGCCCGGTGGGCCAGGGCCTCGGCCATCGCGGGACCCCGCAGGTCCTCGGAATGGACCACGGCGTCCACGGGAAAGCCCGTCAGATCCTCGAAGCGCTCGTGTGCCTGTATGCGCAGGACCATGACGATGTGCGTGTCCGACCTGGTCATGAGACCCACCAGGGGCGCCATGTCGTGGTGGTCGACCTCGGAGGAGAGGACCAGGGTCAGCGGGGCGCCCAGTCCCTCGACGGGGACGCTCGCCGAGGTGGCGACCGAGGTCACGGATGCGCGGGGACGGGAGTCCTCCAGCGCCCGCCGGATCAGGGTCCGGGAACCGGGGTCTGGGTCGATCAGCAGGATGTGGCCGTCCGGACACTCCTTCGGGTGTGGACCGTAGCGCTCGGACGTGGTGTTGCGGCCCCCCGTGGCCGACGTCATGAATACGGAGCCCGATGACAACAGGAACGGTCTTCCCCCATGACGATGTCCCTCCCGCTAGACAGCGCACGATGCCTGCTCCCGGAAAGTACTATCGATCGCCGTAGTTGTGGAGTCAAGCGGTTGTCGCTGCCCCGCCACCCGGACACGACGGGGGATTTGTGGTCCGGGTGGCGGGAGTCGGTGTGCGCCGGACGGCGCTGCGCGAACCGGAGTTCGGCGGTCCGCGGCGGCCGGTCAGTGCGCGAAGACCGGTCCCTGCGAGGGGTCGGGGCGACCGCGCGGCAGCAGGATGCCGCCGAGCACCGCGGCGCTCAGGGCGATCACCGCACAGGCCGTGAACGCGCTGTCGAAACCGTTCACCGGCGGTGCCGCGGAGCCGCCGTCGAGGCTCGTCCCGGCGACCGTGGCCACGACCGCCACACCGAGGGAGGCACCCAGTTCGTGACAGGTGTTCACCAGGCCCGAGGTGAGCCCCATGTCCTCGTGCGGCACCCCGCTCATCGCGCTGGTGGTGGCGCAGACGAACCCCGCGCCCAGGCCGACCGCGCCGACCAGGAATCCCGGCAGCACCTGCGTCCACGCGCTCCCGCCTGCCTCGACCCGGGACAGCAGCAGGCTGCCGGCCGCGCCGAGCGCGAAGCCGCCGACCGCCACGGGCCGCCAGCCGAACAGGGCGATCAGGTGTGAACTGAAATGCGCGCCCAGGGTGATGGCGACCGCCACCGGGAGGAAGACCAGCCCCGTCTTCAGGGCGCTCAGCCCCAGGACGTGCTGCAGATAGAGCGAGCAGAGGAAGAACGTGGAGATCAGCACGCCGGAGGCGGCGAGCATGACGAGGCCGCCGCCGACCAGATTGCGCCGCGTCAGGACGGACAGCCGGACCAGCGGCACCCGCACCGACCGCTCCACGGCCACGAACACGCCCGCGCAGAGGACCGCGCCCAGCAGGGGCAGCACCACCGAGGCGGAACCGAAGCCGTGGTCGCGGGCCTGGACGAGACCGTAGATCAGCAGACCGGGGGCGGCCGTCATGGTGAGTGCCCCGGCCGGGTCGATGCCCTTGCGGGACTCTGCGGAGTGTCCGTGGGGGTGCCCGGCCGGCTCCTTGAGCAGGAACGCCACGCAGCCGAACACCACTGCCCCGATCGGGACGTTGACGAAGAAGATCCACCTCCAGCCGAGACTGGTGGTGAGCACACCGCCGAGCAGCACGCCGAACGCCGCACCGCTGCCGCCGATCGCCGCCCAGACCCCCAGCGCCCGATTGCGCTCGGGGCCGTCGAACATCGACGTGATGATCGCCATGGCGGCGGGGGAGAGCAGGGCCGCGCCCACCCCCTGGGCGGCGCGCGCGGCGATCAGAGTGCCGCCGCCCTCGGCCAGACCGGACATCAGTGACGCCGAGGTGAAGACGACAAGCCCGGTGAGGAACATCCGCTTGCGGCCGAACGCGTCGCCGGCGCGCCCGCCGAGAAGCAGCAGGCTGCCGAAGCACAGCGTGTACGCCGTCACCGCCCAGGTGAGCTGGCCCGGGCCGAGGCCGAGCGAGTCGCCGACCGTGGGCAGCGCGACGTTGATGACCGTGACGTCGACGATCAGGAGGAACTGGGCCATGCACAGCAGGGCCAGTGTCGCCCAACGGCGGGGCGCGGGCGGGCCGTTCCCCTCTCCATGGTGCTGGACGGGGTGGTGGGCGGGGCCGTGAGGAGGGCTCTCCTGAGTCACCGGCACTCCTGATCTCTAACAGTGCTGTAAGGGCTCTATTGTCGGGACCCTAGCCGAAAGTGAACGCGACTGTAAGGGTTTATCGGCGATCGTGGTCCGGCGGGCGCTCCTCGGCCGGGTCGGCCTTGCCCGTTTCAAGCGGTCGTTTTAGATTGGGTCCGTGATGGACAAGGGCGGGTCCGCGTCGGCCGACACCAAGGGGCGGATCCTCGATGTCGCCGAGCGGCTGTTCGGGGAGCGCGGCTACGCGGGGACCTCGCTGCGCGCCGTGACGGTGGCCGCCGCTGCCAACGTGGCCGCGGTCAACTACCACTTCGGATCGAAGGAGGGGCTGCTGCGGGCGGTCGTCGACCGGGCCATGGCTCCGGTCAACGGAGCACGGCAGCGCCTGCTGGACGGGTTGCTGGCCGACGGCGGCAAGCCTGAAGTGGCCGACCTCGTCGAGGGGTTCGTGCGCACCGGGGCGAGCCTGGCGCGCTCGCGGGAGGGTGACGCGCCGGCCCTCGCCCGCTTCCTGGGCCGGGTGGTGTGCGAACCGGATCCGGAGATCCGCCGACTGTTCGCCGACGAGGTCGGGGCGGTCGAGGGCCGGTATCTGGAGGAGCTCGCCCGTGCGCTGCCCACCCTCTCCGCCGACGAGGTCGGCTTCCGCTACCGGGTCATGATCGGCCTGCTCGCCCTGCATCAGGCGGGCACTCTCGCCGACCTGGCCCCCCGGGGCGCGCGCGACGGAGCGCCGCCCGAGGGTCCGGACGAGGAGACCGAGCGGCTCGTGGCGGCCGTACTGGCCGTCTTCCGGGCCCCCTGAGGCAGGGTGAACGGGCGGAAGCTGTAACGGAGTTACCGCCCCCGCAGGTCCAACTCGCCTGCCCGGGGCGGCCGGTGACGCGATCAGCCGAGGTCGAGCGTGTGGCCGGCCTCGACCGCTCCCGCCATGATCTTCGCCGCGTAGTCGGTGTCCGTGTACTCCCTGATGGCCGCGATGCGGTCGCCGCGGATCTCGTAGACATGTGAGTACCGGTTCTCGTAGACCGCGCCGTGGAGCAGCCGGCCGTGGCTGACCGCCTCGGCCGAGACCACGTCGCCCTCCGCGATCAGCCGGGTGATCTCCGTCCGGGGCTCACCCGGCTCGAAGATCGCCAGCATGGTCGGGAGGATGCGGCCGAGGACCACCTTCTTCTCGTGCGTGCCGGCGGCCGGTATCTCGCGTGCGCAGACCGTCCAGGTGGCGTCGTCCGCGAGGAGCGCGTCCAGACCGGCGAGGTCCTGCCGGTTGAGCGCGTCGATGAAGGCGCGCACCGTCTCCTTGTTCTTCTCCGTGATCGCCTGCGAACTCATGCCTGCCTCCGGTGACTTGGGATCCGACGTGCCCTGTTGCGGGCCTCGGCGCGGCTGTCGTACGGTGGTTTAAAACACTCGCTTGAAACGAGTGCTTGTATCGATGGGGTCTGCCTCGCACGGCAGGGCCGCGCAAGGAGCGGAACATGGAGCAAACGCAGGGGACGGCCGCCCCTCCGCAGGCGGACGCGCCGTTCGGACTCGTACGACGCCGGGTCGTCCTGGCGGTCATGTGCGTCGCCCTGATGATGATCGTCAGCATGGTGGTCGGCCTGACCGTGGCGCTGCCGGGCATCGCCCGGGACACCGGGGCCGGTCAGGCGGAACTGCTGTGGATCATGAACGCCTACGGCCTCGTCTTCGCCGGGTTCCTGCTGCCGGCCGGAGCGCTCGGCGACCGGTACGGACGCAAGGGCATGCTGCTGGTCGGCGTGCTGGTCTTCGGGGCGGCGTCGGCGGCGGCGCTGTGGGTGGACAGTCCGAGCGTGCTGATCCTGCTGCGGGTGGCGGCCGGTCTGGGCTCGGCCATGATCATGCCGATGACGCTCTCGATCGTGACCACCGTCTTCCCGTCCGAGGAGCGGGCGGGGGCGGTGGCCGTCTGGTCGGCGGTCGCCGCAGGCGGTGCGCTGCTGGGACTCCTGATCTCCGGCGCCCTGCTGGAGTCCTTCTCCTGGCGGTCCGTGTTCGGGCTGAGCACCGGACTCGCGGTCCTGTCGGCCGTACTGGTCGCCCTCCTCGTGCCGACCTCGAAGGACCCCGAGGGACTGCCCGTCGACGTCCTGGGGGCGCTGCTGTCGGTCGTCGGACTCTGCGCGGTGGTGTACGCGATCATCGAGGGACCCGAGCGCGGGACGACCGACCCGGTCGTCCTGCTGGCCGCGATCGGCGGTGGCGCGGCCCTGGTGGGCTTCGTGCTGTGGGAGCTGCGGGTCGAGCATCCGCTGCTCGATCCCCGGTTCTTCCGGATCGGCGCCTTCGCGGCCGGCTCGATCGTGATCGTCATGGCCAGCGTGGCGACCTTCGGGCTCTTCTTCGTGATGCTCCAGTACCTCCAGTGGCTGAAGGGCTATTCGCCGCTGGTCGCGGGCCTGTCCTTGATGCCCATGACCGTCGCCGTCGGGGCGGTGTCGCCGCTCGCACCTGTCCTGGTGCGGCGCGCGGGACTGCGGGTCGTGCTCACCGCGGCCATGGTCGTGATGGCCGTGGGCATGGGCGTGCTCACCACCCTGGACAAGAACTCCTCCTACGTTCCGGTGCTGTTGGGCACCACGGTGGTCGGCGCGGGCATCGCGCTGTGCCTGGCGCCTGCCACCGACTCGATCGTCGCCTCTCTGCCGGCGGCCAAGCAGGGTGTCGCGTCCGCCGTCAACGACGTCACCCGTGAGGTCGGGGGAGCGCTGGGGGTGGCGATCCTGGGCAGCGCGTTCAACAGCGGCTACCGCTCCGGCATCGGCGACCGCAGCGACACGATCCCCGCCGACTCGCTGGGCGCGGCACGCGACTCCATCGACGCCGCGCTGACGCTCGCGGAGCGGATCGGCGGCGCGACCGGCGCGCGGGTGGCCGATGCGGCACGCCTCGCCTTCGCCGACGGTCTGGACCGGGCGATGCTGGTCGCCGCGCTCTTCGTGGTGGTCGGCGCCGGTGCCGTACTGGTGCTGGCCCCGGGACGGTCCGAGAGCGTACGCCTTCAGGAGAAGCAGCCGGGCTGACGCGGCGCCGGGTTCCCTTCGGCGCGCGGGAGTCGCCATCAGATCGACATCCCGCCGTCGACGGGGAGCACGGTACCGGTGACGTAACCGGCCTGATCGGACGCCAGATAGGCCAGCGCCCAGGAGATCTCGCCGGCCGGGGCGAAGTACCCGGCGGGGATGATGCTCTTGAGGCTTTCGCGCCGCTCGTCGGGGAGGGAGCTGATCATGCGGGTCTCGGCCACCGGGGAGATCGCGTTGACCGTGACCCCGAACCGGACCAGTTCCTTGGCGGCGGTTTTGGTGAAGCCGATGATCCCCGACTTCGCCGCGGAGTACGCCGTCTGGCCCGCGTTGCCGTGGATCCCGGCGTACGACGTCACATTGATCACCCGCCCCCGGCCCTGTCGGCGGAAGTGCGGTGTGCAGGCCCGGACGAAACGGAACGGCCCGCCGAGGTGCACGGCGAGGACCGAGTCCCAGTCCTCGTCGCTGAGGTTCCACAGCATGCGGTCCCGGAGGATTCCCGCGTTGTTGATCAGGACGTCGATCCGGCCCGTGTCCGCGACGACGTCCGCCACGACGCTCTCGACCTCGGCGGTACGCGTCACGTCCACCTCGGCGAAACGAGCCCCCTCCAGATCGTCCGCGGCCTCCTTGAGACGGGCGCCGTCCCGGCCCACCAGCCATACGACGGCTCCGGCGCCGTGGAAGAACCGGGCGGCGGCCAGTCCGATGCCCCGGCCGGCGCCGGTGACGACGACCGTGCTTCCGGTGAAGTCATAGGTGACATGCACGAGTTGGGTCCCCCTCCTGGGCGTGGTTCACGCCCGGTGTGTCACGAAGTCCTCGGCGCCGCACCAGCGGACGAGAGCCGCTCCGTAGTTGAGTCCGCCGCCGAAGGCGGTGAGAAGCGCGAGCTGACCGGCGCGCAGCCGGCCCTGTTCGACGGCCTCGCGCAGCACCAGGGGCACCGACGCCCCGGAGGTGTTGCCGACACGTTCGATGTTCGTCAGCGTCTTGTGGCGGGGCTGGCCGAGCGCGTCCAGGATTCCGTGCACCAGATTGCGGTTGGCCTGGTGCAGAGCGAAGAAGTCGATGTCGTCCAGGTCCAGTCCGGCCTTCTGGACGAACTCGCGCATGAACTCGGGGACGACACCGAGCACGAACTCCTTGATGTCGCTGCCCCGCATGGTGATGAAGTTGTCCCCGAACGCGGACTTCTTCGGGCGGCCCTCCCGGTCCGTGCGTGCTTCCCGGGCCGCGTACACCGAGGTGTAGTGGGCCGGATCGCTGCGCAGCAGGACCTCGCCCACCCCCGTGCCGGGGCGGGTCGGCTCCAGGATGTAGCAGGCCGCCGCGTCGCCGAAGATGACGCCGACCGTGCGGTCCTCCGGGTCGAAGAGTTTCGTACCGACGTCGGTGAGCACCACCGCGACCCGCGGATAGCGGCCGGAGGCCACGTACTTCACGCCGACGTCCAGCGCGAACACGGCTCCCGGGCACCCTCCGCTGTTCACGTCGAAGCCCGGCGTGGCCGACATCCCCACCTTGCGCATGATGGCGGACGCCGTGTTGGGCAGCATGTGGTCGGGTGTGTACGTGCTGCAGACGACGAGGTCGATCTCGCCCACGGACAGGCCCAGTTGCCGGCAGGCGTCGGTCAGGGCCTTCGCCCCGAGGTCGGACGACCACTCGTCCGGCGCGGAGAAGCGGCGCTTCTCGATCCCTATGCGCTCACGGATCCACCGGTCGGTCGTCGGGAGCCGCTGTGCCAGTTCCGCGTTGGTGACGACACGTTCGGGAAGATGACGCCCGATCGCTCTGATCCCCACACCGGGCCGGTTCTCCACGCTGTTCGGGGCATGACTCGCCATTCGGTGATCTCCTTTCCCGGATTCTTGTGCGGGATTCTCAGGTCGGGTTCACGCGGTACAGCGGGAAATAGGAGTCGATCTTTCCGGCCGAGTAGTCCGCCGCGAGCTGCCCGACCTCGTCGAACTCGTATATTCCGGCCGGATCGACCGAGGGAATCCAGCCGGTGTCCTCCTGGAAGTCGCGTATGGTCGCACAGTCCGCGTAGCGCCAGACATGCGTGTTCACATGGAGATGCCGGTTGATGCATTCGCTGGCCCGCAGATGAAAGGTGCGCATTCCCTCCTTCCAGCCGACGGTGGTCACCACTCCCTGGCGCGCCAGGGCTTTTATCGTGGCCTTGTACAGCGGGGCACCTATGTTGTCGACGAATATGGCAGCGCCGGCTCCGTCGCTGAGGGCGTCGACCGTTTTGAGGAACTCCTTCTCGGAGGTGCGGTAGCGGGCCACCTCGGCCGGATCGGTCGGCGGGTGCTCGGGGTCGTGGGCCAGATGCGGAAAGAGCCGGCGATCCACCGCGGTGATGCCGAGACCGGTGAGTTCGGCGAGCCGGCCGTCGGATCCGGCCGTCATCGCGACCCGGAATCCGGCGCGCTTCGCCAGCAGCAGCTCGGCCAGCACCACACCGCCGCCCCACCCGAAGACCAGATGCCCGCCGGGATCCTCGTCCCGCATCTGGGCCGACCAACACCGGTGCGCCACCTGCCAGTTGTCCCAGGCGGTGAAGTAGCGGGCGTAGGCGGCCCATTGGGGGAGCGAGAACCTGCTGTCGTCGGGCAGGGGCAGCAGCAGGTCCGCCGCCATCTTCGTGCGGCGCGCCAACAGCCCCACCGTGCGCGGGGCGTCGTAGGCGTAGATGAGTTCGGCGTAGCCGTAGGGGTCGCGTTTCGCGAAGGGCATCACCATGCAGATCTGCCCCTCCCCGAGCGACGAGGACGGGCCCGCGCCGAGAACGCGCACGATGCCGAGATTTCCCAGAACGACCGTTTCCTCGTCCCGTAAATGGCAGACATCGATCGGCCGGCGGGACAGCGCGTGCTCTATGTTCGCCTCCCAGGAGCCGTACAGTGGCTCGACCAACGCCTCCCGCTCGCCGGGGGCGGTGAAGGAATGGGACGCGCGGTGCAGAATCCCGGGCGGCCGGTCCTGCGTGCCGACGTCCTTCGGCCCTGCGTGCAGGACCCAAGCATCAGTGTGGATCACATTCGCCTCCCTCGGCCACGGGAAATACCGTAGCGACGAAAACGCGTCAGAAGCAACAGTCCAACTCTTTTCTACGAAAGCGTAGTTCTACGTTTTCGTAGAAATTCAATGGCCTATTGCGACGGTTCGGTCCCGGGGTCTAGAGTCGCCCGACATGGGAAACGGCCGCGTATCACACGTGCTCGCCCGACAGTACGACCGCCTCTCCGAGAGACTCGAAAGAGGAATAGGCGGACCCCAGTTGCGCACCACTCTGGTCGGCGATCTGACCGGCCGGGTGGTGGAGATCGGGGCGGGCACCGGACGTAATCTTCCGTACTACACAAAGGCAGACCACGTAGTGGCTGTCGAACCCTCCGCGGGAATGCGCGCACAGGTGGCCGGGAAACTGCACAGCACGGTTCCGACGGTCGAACTGGTCGATGCGACCGGTGAGCATCTCCCTTTTGCCGACGGGGAGTTCGACGCCGCCGTCGCGTTCCTTCTCCTGTGCGTCGTCGACGACCTGGACGCCGTACTGACGGAGATCCGCCGGGTCCTGAAACCCGGCGGACGACTGTCCTTCTTCGAGCACGTCCGTGACGACGGCAGGCGCGGCCGGGCCCAGGACCTGGCCGCCCCGCTACTGCGCCGCGTGCAGTTCGGCTGCCGGCCCAACCGGCCCTCCGTCGCACGCATGGAGGCCCTGGGCTTCGACGTCCGGCTCTCCGACCCGGTGCGCCTGAGCCCCAAACCGCCGCTGAGCGGGCCCTACTACAGCGGAACGGCGATCCGGCTGTGACCGCCCCGACCGTCTTCGCCGACGCCCTCGAAGAGGTGCAGTTCCGGGTCCCCTACAGCAGCGCCGCCTCCTACCACGAGTACTACGGGACGGGAGCGCCGCCCTGGCGGCTGGGCCGTGGCTGCGGCTGGCAGACCTTCGAGGTCGCCCGGCTCGTCGAGGAACGCTGCGGGGCCCGGCCGACCCATCTGTACGCCGGCGGCCACTCGCCCGCGACGTACCTCACCCAGGACGGCATCACCGTACTCGACCCCTATCTGCCGCACGTCGAGCCGCTGCGGCTGGCCCGCGCGGACGCCGTGTCCGGAGCGGTGCGCGCGGGCATCGACGCCTACCCGATCCGCAGCCGCCCCGACGGCACCCCCGCGCCCTCCCGGCTCGGCGGGACCTGGTGGGTGGCCGACGGAGTCCTGCTGCTGGAGTACGCGCGCTTCAGCCCGCGCCGGTCGGCCATGGTGACCCATCGCGCGTTCACCTTCCACCTGGCCACCGAACTGCCCGCCTTCCCGGTGCCCGACGGATTCGCCCGCCGGCTGCTCCTCGAACCGATGCAGAACAACCTGTCCATCCGGGCCCTGCACCGCGGCGAACGCACGATCGGCGAACTCGTCCTGCCCTTCACCGGGCGCCCCCGCGAGCAGCTCGTGGACCCCGCCTTCCTGATCGCCAAGGACAACCAGGGCGCCGTCAGCCGGGCCGGAACCCCCGGCTTCCACCGCGTCCTGGACCTGATCGCCGACGCCGTGGACGGCACCCCCGAGGAAGTCACCGCGTACGTCATGGACGCGGCGGCGATCTACCACCGGGTCGTACCGCCCGACCAGAAATGGCCCGACTACTCGGCGGAGGACGAGTGACCACCAGCTTCTTCCTGGCCGGCGTCATGCAGGGCGGCCGGCGCGCCGTCGACGCGGCCGACCAGTCCTACCGCACCGCGCTGCGCGCGACGATCGAGAAGACCTGCCCCGACCCGGTCGTGCACGACCCCCACGAACTGGTCCTGGAGCGGTACGGCGACCGGGTGCCCGAACTCCGGCAGGCACTCGCCGCCGTCGCCGACACCCCCGTCGTGGTCCGCGGGCTGCTCGACCCCCGGGTGCTCGAACTCCTCGACGTGTTCCACGAGATGACCTGGCTCGCGGCGGCCAGCGACATCTGTGTCGCCTGGCTGCCCGGACACGAACCGAGCATGGGCACCGCCGCCGAGATGTACGCCGCCTACACCGCCGGACGGACCGTCGTCACGATCACCGACATGCGCTACAACGTGGCGGTCCTGTCGTGCTCGACCGTGATCCTGCCCGGTCTGGCGGCCTTCTCCGACTGGCTCGCCGAGAAAGGTGATCCGCTGTGCACGACATCGTGACGCCGGCCCTGCGGGACGAGATCGCGTCGCTCGACCACGGCTTCGCCGCAGCGGTCCGCGAACGGGCCCGGGAGCGTCCCGACGCGACGGCCATGACCTTCCTCGACTACGACACCGACTGGACCGGCCGGAGCATCCGGCTGACCCGCGGCGAACTCGACGCCCGGGCCACCGCCATGGCCCGACGACTACGCAAGTCGGCGCGCCCGGGCGACCGGGTGGCCATCCTCTGCCCCAACGGCCCCGAATACGTGGCCACTTTCCTCGGCTGCCTCTACGCCGGACTGCTGCCCGTGCCGCTGCTGCCCCCCGAACTCCAGCGCCGAGCCGAGCGGTTGGCGCCCACCCTCGCCGACTGCACCCCCTCGGTGGTGGTCACCCTCGCCCGGCACCGGAAGTCGGTCGACGAGGCGCTGGCCGCGGGCGCCTCCGCCGCGCACGTCGTCCTCGCCGACCAACTGGCAGGCGGACAAGGTGACGTGTGGATCCCCGTCGAGCCGGACCCCTCCGCCACGGCGTACCTCCAGTACACCTCCGGCTCGACCCGCAGGCCGGGCGGCGTCGAGGTCACCCACCGCAACATCGCGGTGTCGGTCGCCCAGCACGTCGACCGCCAACAGGTAGACGAGCACGCCACGATCGTCAGCTGGCTCCCCTTCTTCCACGACATGGGGCTCGTGTTCGCGCTCATCATGCCGCTGGCCGTGGGCATCCCCGCCGTGCAGCTGACCCCGTACGCCTTCATCCAGCAACCGCTGCGCTGGCTACGGCAGTTCGGGGAGCACCGCGGCACCCACACCATGATCCCCAACTTCGGCCTCGACGTATGCGTGGACGCCGTCCCGGAGGCGGACCGGGCCGGTCTCGACCTGTCCTCCGTGCGGTACTTCGGCAACGCCTCCGAACCCGTCCGGGCCCAGTCCCTGGAACGGTTCACCGAGGCCTACGCCCCGTACGGCTTCCGGCACACGGCCCACTCGCCGTGCTGGGGGCTCGCCGAGGCGACCCTGATCGTGACGGGCATCGGCGCGGACGCCGAGCCCGTGGTCGGCGCCTTCGACCGCGAGGCGCTCACCGCCGGACGCGTCGAACCGTGCGCCGACACGGACCCGGCCGCCCGCCGACTCGTGGGCTGCGGACCGGAGTTCCAGGGCCAGGACGTCCGCGTCGTCGACCCCGGCACCGGCCGCGAGGCAGTCCCGGGCGTGGTGGGCGAACTGCTCGTCCGGGGCGCCAACGTGTGCCGCGGCTACTGGCGGCGCGAGGACAGCGCCGACACCTTCGGGCGGCAACTCGACGGCACCGCCGACTGGATGAGCACCGGCGACCTGGGCTTCTTCCACGACGGGGAACTCTTCATCGCCGGCCGCGCCAAGGACGTCCTCATCGTCGACGGCCGCAACCACCACGCCATCGACATCGAGGTCACCGTCGAACAGGTCTCTCCCGCCGTGCGACGCGGCCACGTCGCCGCCTTCCCGATCGAGACCGGCGAGAGCGAACTCGCCGTCGTGGTAGTCGAGTTGCGCCCGGAGGCGACCGTCGACCCCGAGGAACTGCGCACCGCGATCCGCGCCGCCGTGGCCGACGCCCACGACATCGACCTGCACGACGTCGCGCTCGTCACCCGCGGCACGATCCCCAAGACGTCCAGCGGCAAGCTGCGCCGCCGCATCTGCCGGGACCTGTACCGCGACGGGGAACTCGCCGCACAGATCGTGGCCGCCGATCGGACGGCATCGTGACCGAGCTGCGCCCCTGGCTCGTGGCACGGCTGGCCCTCCTGTGCTCGGTCGCGCCCGACAGCGTCGACCTCGACCGGCCGTTTCGCGAGTACGGGCTCAGCTCGCGCAACGCGGTAGCGCTGTCGGGGCAGTTGGCCCAGTTCCTCGGCCGCCCGGTCGCCCCGACCGTCGTCTGGGAACATCCCACGGTGCGTCGGCTGACCGACCACCTGACGGACGCCCCGCCCCCCGAACCGGCCCGCGCCCCGGAGCCGGTCCCCGGCCGGAGCGACGACACCGCGCTCGCCGTCGTCGGCATCGGCTGCCGGCTACCGGGCGGGATCTCCTCACCCGGTGCGCTCTGGGAGTTCCTGTGCTCCGGCGGCGACGCGATCCGCGAGGTGCCCCAGGGCCGCTGGGAGGCGTACCGCCGTACCTCGCCCGCCCATGCCGCGGTCCTCGACCGCACCACCCGGCTGGGCGGCTACCTCGACGACATCGAGGGCTTCGACGCCGGGTTCTTCGGCATCCCGCCCGCCGAGGCGGCCGAACTCGACCCGCAGCAGCGGCTGTTCCTCGAAGTCGCCTGGGAGTCCCTCGAACACGCCGGGATCCCCGCCGACTCCCTCGCCGGCAGCCGCACCGGAGTGTTCGTCGGCGCGAGCGGCGACGACTTCGCCCGTCTGCGGATGGAGGACCTGCCCGGCATCACCGGCTGGTCCCTGCCCGGCACCACGCTCAGCGTGATCGCCAACCGGCTGTCCTACCTCCTCGACCTGCGCGGCCCGAGCCTCACCGTCGACACCGCCTGCTCCTCCTCGCTCGTCGCCCTGCACCTGGCCGCGCAGAGCCTGCTCACCGGAGAGAGCGAACTCGCCGTCGTCGCAGGCGTCAACGTCCTCCTCTCGCCCGCCGGCACCGTTTACGCCGACCGGGCCGAGGCCTCCTCACCGACCGGCCGGTGCCGGCCCTTCGACGCCGAGGCCGACGGCATCGTGCGCGGCGAGGGCTGCGTGAGTGTCGTACTCAAGCGCTACGGCGACGCGGTCCGCGCCGGCGACCGGGTGCTGGCCCTGGTGCGCGCCACCGCCACCAACCAGGACGGCCGGTCGAACGGGCTGACGGCGCCCAACCCGGCCGCCCAGCAGGACCTGCTCGGCCGGGCCTGCGCACGAGCCCGGATCGCGCCCGCCGCCGTGGGATACGTGGAGGCCCACGGAACCGGGACCCGCCTCGGCGACCCCATCGAGGCGGGCGCCCTGGGCCGGGCACTGGGCGGTCCGGACCGGGCGGGGAGCGGCCCGCTGCTCATCGGCTCGGTCAAGTCCAACCTCGGCCATCTGGAGGCGGCGGCAGGACTGGTGGGCCTGGTGAAGAACGTCCTCGCGCTGCACCACGGACGGATTCCCCCCACCCTCCACCACACCCGGCCCAACCCCGCCGTCCCGCTGTCCGACCTCGGGCTGGCAGTCGTCACGCGACTCACCGACTGGCCCGCGCCCGCGGGCGAACGCGTGGCCGGCGTCAGCTCCTTCGGCATCGGCGGGACCAACGCGCACGCCGTCCTCTGCGACCCACCCCGTACGCCCGCGACCGTGAGGACCCCATGAAGTTCGGACTGCTGTCCGTCGTCACCGACTTCTCCATCGACCCCGCCGAGCTGGGACGCCAGGCCGAGGAACGCGGCTTCGACTCCCTGTTCGTGCCGGAGCACACCCACATGCCCGTGCACATCGAGAGCGAACGGCCGGACGGCGGAGCGGTCGTCCCCGAGGCACTCCAGGGACTCGACCCGTTCGTCGCCCTGTCCGCCGTCGCCGCCTCGACCTCCACGCTGCTGCTGGGCACGGGCATCTGCGAGGTGCCGACCCGCGACCCGATCGTCCTGGCGAAACAGGTGGCCAGCCTCGACGTGATCTCCCGGGGCAGGTTCCTCTTCGGCGTGGGCACCGGATGGGTCCGCGAGGAACTGCTCAACCACGGCGTCGACCCGGCCACCCGCACCGCGCGCCTCATGGAGTACCTGGAGGTCATGCGGACCATCTGGACCGAGCACGAGGCCTCGTACGCCGGGGAGTTCGTCAAGTTCGACCCCATCGTCTCGCTGCCCAAACCCGTGCGCCGGCCGCACCCGCCGATCCTGATGGGCCTGACCGGCGCCAGGGCCCTGGACCGGGTGACGCAGGCGCGCGCCGAGTGGATGCCGATGTACGGCCTGGAGGGCGTCGGCCTCGCCGACCGGATCGCCCGGCTCAACGAACAGGCCGCCGACCTGGGCCTGGGACCCGTGCCGGTCACCGTGGTGGAGGTGCCGCCGGAGGAGGAGGCGGTCGCCCACTGCATCGAGGCGGGCGTCACCCGCTGCGTGTTCACCCTGCCCCCGGGCGAACGCGAGGACGTACTGCCGCTCCTGGACTGGTACACGGAACTGAGCGAACAGGCGGCATACCTGTGACGGCCCAACCGAGGGCGCGGACACGCCCGTTGCTCTTCCCCGTGTCGTGCCGGTCCCCGAAGGGGGTACGGGCGCGGGCCTCGGCGCTGGCCGCCTGGCTCGCCGGACCCGGCACCGGGGCGGACCTCGCCGATGTCGCCCACACCCTCGCCCGCCGCCGCCCCCGACTCCCCGTGCGCGCCGTCGTACTCGCCCACGACCACGACGAGTTGGCGCACCGGCTGCGCACCCTCGCGGCCGGAGAGAGCGGGGAAGGGGTCGTCGTGGCCGACGAACCCCGACAGGTGCCCTCGGACGTGGTCTTCGTCTTCTCCGGCTACGGCTCCCAATGGGACGGCATGGGCGGTGGACTGCTCCACGAGCCGGCCTTCCGCGCCGTACTGGACGAACTGGAACCCGTCTTCCGCGCCGAAGGACGCGACGCGCCGTACGAGTTGCTGACACGGACGGAGGTGTCCCGGGCCGACGCCGCGTCCGTGCAGCCCGCGCTCTTCGCCATGCAGGTGGGACTCGCCGAGGTGTGGCGGCACTACGGCATCCGGCCGGCCGCGGTGCTGGGCCAGTCGATGGGGGAACTCGCCGCCGCCGTGGTGAGCGGCGCACTGCCCCTCACCGACGCCGCCCGCGTCATCCTCCGGCGCTCGGAGGTCATGCGGCGCCGGATGTTCGGACTCGGCACCACCGCCGTCGTGGAACTGCCCGGGCCCGAGGTGGCACGGCGACTGCGCGGCGGCTTCGACGTGGAGATCGCCGTGCACAGCTCGACGCGGGCCACCGTGGTGGCGGGCGGCGTGGACGCCGTGGAGGCGTTCCTGTCCTCCTGCGAGGCCGACGGCGTCGCCACCTATCCGGTCCGCGGCGGTGACGCCGCGGGACACAGCAGGTTCGCCGACCGCGTGGTACCCGAACTGACCGCCCTGCTCCCGGACATCGGGGGCAGGACACCCACGGTCCGCTTCTACTCCACCACCCTTCCGGACGCCCGTGACACACCCGCCTTCGACGGCGCGTACTGGGCCGCCAACGTGCGGCGTCCGGTGCGGTTCCTCGACGCGGTACGGGCCGCCACCGAGGACGGGCTGCGCACCTTCGTCGAGGTGTCGCCGCATCCCGTCGCCGTACGCTCGCTGGCGGACATCCTGACCGACAGCGGGGTCGGTGACGCCGTGGCCTGGGAGACGCTGCGCCGGGGAGAGGCGGCCGAGGACGCCGTACTCGCCGGGCTGGCCCGGGCACACTGCCGGGGGCTCGACGTCGACTGGGCGCGGCTGTATCCCTCGGGCCGGCTCGTGGACCTGCCGACGACCGTCTGGGACCACGGGCAGCGCCTGCCGGTGACCGGCAGGGTCGCCGTCGCGGCCGAGGACACCCACCCCCTGCTCGGCGTCCACGTCCGGCTGCCCGGCACCCCGGCCCGGTACGTCTGGCAGACCACCCTCGACACCTCACGCCTCACCTGGCTCGACGACCACCGGCTCGGCGAACTGCCGCTGCTGCCCGGCACCGGATACTGCGAGATGGCCCTGTCGGCGGCCTGTACCGCGTTCGAGGCGAAGCCCGAGGACATCGTCCTGTCCGACATCGACTTCCGCCGACTGCTGCCCCTGGCCGCCCCCACCACCGTGACCACTTCCCTGACCGTCACCGCAACGGGCGTGGCCGAGCTGGAGATCGGCAGCCGGCAGGGCGACACGGACGTCGTCCACGCGACGGCGAAGGCCGCGGTCCGCACGCGGGAACCAGCGGTCACCGACACCCTGGACACGGCTGATCCGTCCGGGCCGTCGCTGGGTCCCGACGAGATCTATCCCCGGCTGCGCGACGCCGGCCTCGACCACGGCCCGGCGTTCGCCGGACTCACCGGTCTCTCCCTCACCGACCGACTGGCGACCGGCCGTGTGACCCGGCCGGCCTCCGTGCGGCCCGACCCCCGGATGGCATTCCATCCGGCCCTGCTCGACGCCTGTCTGCACGGCATCGCCATGACCCAGGTGCGGGACACCGGCCGGCTCTGCCTCCCCGCAGGTGTCGCCGGGCTGCGGGTGATCGGCGAACCGAGCGACAACCTGGTGTGCCGAGCCCTCGTCCAGCCCCAACTCCACGGTTGTACCGCGGACTTGGAGATCTACGACGAGAGCGGACCGCTCGTCGCGGAACTGCGGGGCGTGCTGTTCCGGCACCTCGACGAGGACACCCTGCCCGTCTCCACGGACGGACTGCTCCACACCCTGGAGTACGAACCGGCACCCCTGCCCAGCGAGGAGGTGCCGACCCTTGCGGGCGACTGGCTGGTGTACGGCGGTGGCAGCGACGACGCCTTCCGGACCGGGCTGCTCGGCCACATGGAGCGGGCCGGCCTCCGGCCGACCGTCCTCGCCGACACCGAGGCCGTCCTGCCCGCCGACGTACAAGGAGTCCTGTTCCTCGGATGGGACACCGACCGGGCCGACACCGACACACCCACCGGAAGCGAACAGCGCCTGGTCTCCTGGTTCCGGCTCGCCGCCCGGCTCGCCGACGGGTGCGCGACCGCCGTACCGCCACGGCTCTACGCCGTCACCCGGGGCGGGTGTCCACCCGACGACACCGCCGCCTTCGACCCGGCGCAGGCCGGACTGCCCGGACTGATGCGGTCGTTGCGTGCCGAACGGCCCGAACTGCGGCCCACCCTGGTCGACCTGGACCCCGCACCCGACCCCGCCGACCTGTTGCGCGAGCTGTGCTCCGGCTCGTCCGACGACGAGGTCGTCTGGCGGGCCGGCATACGTCGGCTGGCCCGCCTGACCCCGGTGCCCGCCGACCGTCCGGCCGTACCCGCGCGTCCTCTGGTCCGCGCCGACGGCGGCTACGTGGTGACGGGCGGCACCGGGGGACTCGGCCTGGCCACCGCCCGGCTCCTGGCGGAACGCGGGGCCGGTTGCGTCGTCCTCAACGGACGCTCGTTGCCCGGCCCCGACACCGCCCGCGCCATCGACGAGATCCGCGCCACCGGCACCCGCGTCGCGGTCGTCCTCGGCGACATCGCGACCCCCGACGTCGCGGACCGCCTCATGGACGCGGTGACGGCCATGGGCGCCGCCGTCCGTGGCGTCGTCCACGCGGCGGGCGTCCTGGACGACGCCCTGCTGATCGACCTCGACGCGGAACGGATCGGCCGGGCCTGGTCGGCCAAGGCCGTCGGTGCCTGGCGACTGCACCTCGCGACACCGCGCGACGGCGTGGACTGGTGGATCGGCTACTCCTCCTCCGCCGCGCTGCTGGGCGCGCCGGGCCAGGCCAACTACGCCGCGGCCAACGCGTGTCTGGACGCCCTCGCCCAGTGGCGGCGCGCCCGCGGGCTTCCCGGACTCTCCGTCAACTGGGGACCCTGGGCGGAGATCGGCGGAGCGCGGGACGCACAGGTCACCGGGCTCGGGAAGATACGCCCACGCGAGGCGTTCGCCGCGCTGGAGGAACTGCTCGCCCGCGAGAGCACCCAGGCAGGCGTGGTCCGCCTCGGACCGGACTACCCGGCGGTGTTTCCCGAGACCCGCCACTCCTCCTACTTCGCGCGGGTCGTCGCCGGCCTGACCCGGGACCGGGCGGACACGGCCCGCTTCGAACGCCACCGGCTGCGAGGGATGAGCCACGAGGCGGTGCACCGTGCGGTGACCGGACGGCTCACCGAGCGGATCCGCCCGCTGCTGCGCCACCAGGGCACCCGGTTCCCGCTCACCACACCCCTGGTCCACCTCGGGCTGGACTCCCTGGCCGCCCAGCGGATCAAGAACGCCGTCCGGGACGACTTCCGGATCGACGTCCCGGTTTCCCGCCTCCTCCAGGGGGTGAGCGTGACCGGACTCGCCGACGAGATCACCGCCGGACTCACCGACACACAGGGCGCGTCGGCTGAGCCCGCCGACGAGGGGGCCGAAGTGCGGTCCCGGGCCCGTCGTACCCGCATGGCACAGCAGCAGGCGCGCAGGAGGAGGCCGCGATGAACACGGCAAGGACGGACGACCCGGCGGAGGAACAGCCCGAGGGCATCGCCGTCGTCGGCATGGCGGGACGGTTCCCGATGGCACGCACGGTCACCGAGTTCTGGCGCAACCTCCAGGAGGGCAGGGAGTGCCTGGAGACGCTCGACGACACCGAACTGCGCCGCCACGGCGTCCCCGACTCCGTGCTGCGCGACCCCGGCTACATGCCCCGAGCCGGAACACTCGAGGGCATCGAGGAGTTCGACGCGGAGTTCTTCGGGTTCGCACCCCGCCTCGCCGCCACCATGGACCCGCAGCTGAAGCTGCTGCTCGAATGCTCCTGGCACGCCCTGGAGGACGCCGGCTGCGACCCGGCACGTCGGAGCGGCGCGATCGGCGTGTTCGTCTCCGGGTCCGCGTGCGGCTACTACCCGTACCACGTGCTGTCCCGGCACAACCTGCGCGAACTGCTCGGCGCCGGCTCGTCTTCCGCGCAGATGTCCCTGTGGTCGGCGAACGACGTCAACTTCTACGCCACCCGCATCGCCCACGCCTTCGATCTGCACGGCCCGGCACTCAGCGTCCAGACCGCGTGCTCCAGCGCGCTCACCGCCGTCCATCTCGCCTGCCAGAGCCTGCTGTGCGGAGAGTCCGACATGGCGCTGGCCGGCGGCATGTCGGTCAAGGTGCCGCACCGGGTCGGCTATCTGCGCGACCTCGACTCGGTGATGTCACCGGACGGCCACTGCCGGCCCTTCGACGCGAAGTCCGGCGGCACGGTCTTCACCAGCGGCGGGGGAGTGGTCGCACTCAAGCGGCTCGGTGACGCGCTCGCCGACGGCGACGACATCAGGGCCGTGATCCGCGGCTCGGCCGTCAACAACGACGGCGCCCTGAAGATGGGTTACACCGCCCCCAGCGTCGAGATGCAGGCGGCCGTGGTCCGCGAAGCCCTCGCGGTGGCCGGCGTGGAGCCGCGCGAGGTGGGCTACGTCGAGGCGCACGGCACCGGCACCGCGCTCGGCGACCCCGTCGAAGTGGCCGCGCTGCGCCGGGCGTTCGGCGACGGGCCGGACGGGCCCTGGTGCGCGCTCGGCTCGGTGAAGGGCAATGTGGGGCACTGCGAGACGGCGGCCGGAGTCGTCGGGCTCATCAAGGCGGTCCTGTGCCTGGAGCACCGCATGCTCGTGCCGACCCTCCACTTCACCGAGGCCAACCCCGAACTCGAACTGGACGGCGGGCCGTTCCGCATCCAGGACACACTGACCGGCTGGACCGGCGACCGGCCCAGGTTCGCCGGGGTGACCTCGCTCGGCGCGGGCGGCACCAATGTGCACGTCGTGCTGGAGGAAGCACCGGAACGCACCGCGACTCCCACTCGCTCCGACCCCCGGGTGCTGGTGCTGAGCGCCCGCACCGAGCGTGCCCTGGCCGAGGCGGGCGGGCGGCTCGCCGAGCACCTGCGGGAGCGGCCCGGCACCGACCTGTCCGACACCGCGCTCACCCTCGCGGAGGGCCGCCGTCCGTTCCGCTTCCGCCGAGCCGTGGTGGCCCGGGACGCCGAACAGGCCGTGACGGCCCTGGAGCGGTCCGGCAACCCTGCCGTCGACAGTGCGGCGCACGGCGAACTCCCCGCCGTACTGGTGCAGTTCCCGGCGTCGGCGGCACGGGCCAGGTCGGGACTCCATGGAACGGATCCGCTGTTCACCGAGGCCTTCGACGCCTGTGCCGCACTTTTCGAGAAGGAGCTCGGCGCCGAACTCGGGGAGCTCGACCCGGAGTCGGCGCGGACGTTCTGCGCGCAGTACGCGTTCGCCCGCGCTCTGGAGGGGTGGGGCGTACGACCGGCCGCCGTGGCCGGTGACGGCGTCGGCGAGTTCGTGGCCGCCCAACTCGCCGGTGCCATGGGCCTGGAGGACGCCGTGCGGGCGGTGGCCCGACGTGAACCGGCGAACCCGGTACCCGGCACGCCGACGCTGCCCGTCCTCACCGGCCGGGCCGGCGGACGACTGACCCCGGCCGAGGCGAGCGACGCGGGATACCTCCTCGTCGACGTCGACACCGAAGACCCCGGGGCCTTTCAGGAGGTCCTCGGTCGGCTGTGGGCGCACGGAGTCCCCGTGGACTGGGAACCGCTCCGGAGCGGACACCAGCGGACCTCGCTGCCGGGATACCCCTTCCAGCGGTCGAGGCACTGGATCGACTCGGCGTACGCGGAGGCGAACGAGCCGGAGGAGGCGACGCAGGCGCCCGCGACCGGCGGGACGGGCACGACCGAGCAGGTCCTCTCCGGCCTCTGGTCCGATGTCCTCGGCATCGACACCATCGGGCCCGACGACGACTTCTTCGTACTCGGCGGCGACTCCGTGATGGCGGCCCAGGTCTCCGGCCGCGCCCGCTCGGCGGGACTGCGGTTCAGCCCCCGCGCCCTGTTCCAGAACCCCACCCTCCGCGCGTTGACCGAGGCGGTGGGACCCGGCGAGGTGAGCAGTACGGCGGCTCCTGCGGTGGAGCCGACTCGCAGTGAACTGCCGCTGGTACCAGCCCAGTTGGAGCTGATGGCCGACTCCGTCGTACTGCCGGACCTCGATGTTCCGCTGCTCGTCCGGGTCGGCGACGGCGTCGACGCCGAACTGCTCGACAAGGCACTCGCGCAGACGGTGCGTCAGCACACCGCGCTACAGGTCGAGTTGGCCGAACGGTCGGGAATGTGGGAACAGCGCCCGGCGCCCTCGGCCGCGTCCCCGCCGGCCGTCGTGCCGTGGCAGTGTGACGGAACGGCGGAGCCCGCCGCGATCGTCGAGGCCGCGACGGCCGAACTGCGCCGCCGTCGCGCCCCGGGCAGGCGTGCCGTGTTGGAAGCGGTGCTTCTCGACGGCGGGCCGGACGGCGGCCGTCACCTCGTGCTGCTGGTCCATGCCACGGCGGTCGACCTCACCGCCCAGCGCCTGATCGCCGAGGACGTGACCACCGCCTGCCGCCAGCTCCTGAGCGGACGGGAGGTCAACCTCCCTGCGTTCGGCACCAGTTGGCAGACCTGGTCCGACTGCCTGACGACCTGGGCCCTCGACGACGCCGTGCTCCTCGAACGGCCCTACTGGCTGGACCTCGTGCGCCGCGCCGGCACCAGGCCCGCGTTCCCGGCGCCGCCGTCGACCGGCCCGGCACGGCTGCTGCGAGGCGTCGTCGACTCCACCCTGACGCGCTCGCTCCGCGCGGTCCAGCGCCAACAGCGCATGAACTCCGGCGCGTTGGTGCTCGCCGCGGTCTCCGGTGCGCTCGCCCGGCGTACGGACGGCGAGGGCATACTGATCGACATCGCGGGCAGCGCGCGCGACGGCGACTTCCCCGGCATCGACCTCGGCCGGACCGTGGGACGCTGCACCTCGACGTACCCGCTCCTCGCGGGCACCCACCACGCCGACCCGGCGCGCCTGCTGAGCGACACCCGCGAGGCGCTGGACGGCATCCCGCACCACGGAGTGCACTACGGCGTCCTGCGCCACCTCCACCCGCAGACCGCCGAGGCGCTGCGGCGGCTGCCCGCGGCGGAGGTGACCTTCACCGACGCCGGGACACGCGGCACCCGACCGGCCGACGGCCGCGGTGCGCCGCTCCAGGCCGTACCGCTGAACGACGTCCCGCAGGGTGAACCCGCCCTGGCCCGCGGTCACGCGCTCGACGTGCGCACCTACCGGCAGGGCGGCCGGATCCACCTCGACTGGTGGTACGACGAGACCCGCTGCGGACAGAGCGAGGTGCGGGAGCTGAACGCCCGGGCGCTCGCGCTGCTAGGAGGATTCACGCAGTAGCGCCGAGCCGTCGACGGCCAGCCGCAGCCGGGCCCGCAGCGCGGGATCCGCGTACGCCTGGTCGACGAAGTGAGCCACCGCGTCGGGTCCGAAGCTGGTGAACACCTTGCGTACGGCGAGGCCCACTTCGTCCCGGCAGGTGGCGTGGTAGACGTACTGCCGCCCGTTGCGCTGACGGGCGGCGGCACCGTTGTTCACGAGCCTGGTCAGCACCGTCAGGACGGTCGTGTACGCGAGGCGGTCCTCGCGTTCCGTGTTGAGCCGCTCCTGCACCTCGCGTCCGTGCAGCGGGCGCCCGGCCGCCGAGAGGAGGTTGAGAACCCGGATCTGCAGTGAACTACCCATCATTTCCCTCCGGTTGGCTGCTGCGGCGATGCCGGGTCCGGGAGGTCCACCTCGGTGGGGAACCGGCCGTCCAGACACGCGGTGCAGTACGTGTCCGGGGCGCCGTCGACCGCGACGAGCAGGGCGTCCAGCGGCAGGAACTCCGCGCTGTCGCAGCCGAGTCGCCCGGCCAGCGCCTCTGGTGGGACCCGGGCGCCGAGCAGCGTGTCCCCGCGTCCGGTGTCGATGCCGTAGAAGCACGGCCAGCGGTGCGGCGGGGACGCGATCCTCAGGTGGACGGCGGCGGCTCCGGCCGTGCGGAGCATGGCGACGACCGCGTTCATGGTGGTGCCCCGGACGAGCGAGTCGTCCACGAGGACGACCTCGCGACCCGCGACGGCGGCGGGGACGGCGGAGAGTTTCTGCCGGACGGCCGCCTCCCGGCCCGCCCGGTCGCCCTCGATGAAGGAGCGGCCCACGCCCTCGTGTCGCAACAAGCCCTGCACGACGGGCAGTCCGGTCTGCCGGGCGTAGCCGTCGGCGGCCACCCGGGCCGTGTCGGGCACGGCCACCACCACGTCGGAACCCGGCGGTGGGGGTGCGCACCGGGCGAGTGCCCGACCGGCCGCGTACCGGGCCTCGTAAACGCTGCGTCCGTCGATCCTGGAGTCGGCGCGGGCGAAGTACACATGCTCGAACACGCACGAGGCCCGCCGGACGTCCGGCACGTCCAGCCGGCTGCTCTGGATGCCCTCGGCATCGGCTTCCAGCACCTCGCCGGGCTCCACTTCACGGACGAACGTCCCGCCCACCGCGGCGATCGCGGCGGACTCCGAGGCCAGCAGCCAGGTGTCGTCGAGCCGGCCCAGACAGAGCGGCCGGAACCCTTGAGGATCGCGCACCCCGTACAGCCGGCGGCCGTCGGTGAGCACCAGGGAGTACGCGCCGGTGATCGTCGGTAGCACCAGGTGGAGGGCCTTGAACAGGCTGACGCCGTGGTTCTCCATGGTGTCGGCGAGGACATGGCCGAGGACGGCGGTGTCCGGGGCGCCGGCCGGGACGCCCGACTCGGCGCGGGCCGCGGCGGTGTTGACGAGGGTGCCGTTGTGGGCGAGCGCGAGCGGGCCGCCGGGACCGTCCAGGACGACGGGCTGTGCGAGTTCGCCGTCCGGGCCCGGGCCGCCGGACGTCGCGTAGCGCACATGCCCAATGGCGCCCAACGTACCCCGGGGCAGGAGTAGTTGGGGTTCCGGGAAGACGTCCGTCACCCGTCCGGGACCGGTCCGGCACACGATGCCGTCCGCACCGCACACGGCGATCCCGGCGCTCTGCTGTCCCCGGTGCTGGAGGGCGATCAGCAGACCGCGCACGGACGGCGCGGCCGGGCCCCAGGCGCCGGCCACACCGCAGGACTCGCGGGGCCGGGCGAGCGGGTCGTTCACCGGGTACCGCCGTCGTGTTCCCGTTCGTCCTCGTGACCGCCGTTGTCTGGCCCGCTCACGCTTCCTCCATGAAGTAGTCCGTTCCGTCGACCTGGGCCGTACGCGGCAGCGGTGCCGTCAGGGCGTCGAGGCGGCGTCGCCCCGGTGACCGGTCCGCATGCCGAGCGCGGTGAGCAGATAGGCCACCAACTCGGCGCGCCGCTCGGTGAGATAGAAGTGACCGCCCTGCATGACGCGCAGCGCGAAGGTGCCGGTGGTGGCCGCCTGCCAGCCCTCCGCGAGCCGACGGGGCACCTCCGGGTCCTGGCTGCCGACGACGGCCGTCGTGGCACAGGACAGCGGCGGGCCCGCCCGGTAGCGGTAGGCCTCGATCAGCCGGTAGTCGCCGCGGATCGCGGGCAGGAGGGCGGCACGGATCTCGGGATCGTCGAACAGCGCCGAGTCCGTGCCGCCGAGCCGGGCCAGTTCCCTGACCAGCGTGTCGTCGTCCCGTGGGGGAGCGGGCGCCTGTGCGGCCGAGAAGGGGGCCGGTCGCGCCGAGACGAACAGATGCCGTACGGGACCGGGCGACCGGTCGGCCAGGCGGCGCGCGACCTCGAAGGCCACGGAGGCTCCCATGCTGTGCCCGAACAGGACAAGCGGTACGTCGGCGACCTCGCTGACCGCCTCTGCCAGTGGGTCGGCGAGCTGGTCCATGCGGTCCGGGAGGGGCTCGTCGAGACGGTCGTCGCGGCCCGGGTACTGGACGGCCAACAGCTCGATTCCGGTGGGGAGTTCGCGTAGCCAGGGGTAGAAGAAGCGGGCCGAGCCGCCGGCGTGCGGGAAGCAGACGAGGCGCAGCCGGGGGCGGCGCCTGGGCCGCGGGCCGCGCAGCCACTCCCCGGCGAGTCCGGTGGCCCCGGACGCGGTGCCGGTCATCGGGCCGCGCCTTCCCTGGCTGGGCTTTCCGTGTCCGCGCTGTCCGCTTCGCCGTCCTCTTCCGCCTGCCGCAGCCGCTCGGCGACGGCGGCGAGGACCGGTCGGCGCACCATGGTCCGCAGCAGTTCGTCGAAGGAGAGCGCGCCGGCCTCCGGGAGCTCCCGGCGCAGCCGGCCGATGAACTGGGCGACGAGCAGGGAGTCTCCGCCCAGTTCGTAGAAGTCGTCGTCGCGGGCGACCGCGTGCACAGAGAGCAGCTCCTCCCACATGGCGGCCAGCCGCCTCTCCAGCTCGTCCAGGGGCGGCGCGGCCCGTAGAGCGTCCTCCGGGCGGCCGTCCGCGACCCAGGACAGGACGGTCTTGCGGTCGACCTTGCCGTTCGCGCTCAGCGGGAGCTCCTCGACCGTCTCGATGTGGGCCGGGATCATGTACGCGGGGAGCTGCTCGGCGAGGTGGTCGCGCAGGTCCTCCAGGTCGACGTCGGCCCGGTCGCGTTTGAAAGTGGCTGCGATCAAGTGCTGCCCGAACGAAGCGAGTTCGCCGTCCCCCTCCGGGAGGACCACGACGGCCTGCGCTCCCGCCCCGGTGAGCAGGGCACGCCACTCGTCCACGGCGAAGAAGGTCCGGTCGCGACCCCGCCGCCGGTCCGCGAAGTCGCCCTCGGCGTCGGGCGCGGCACTGTCGAGCTGGATGAGGAACTCCATCCAGGTCATCAAGTCGGGCCGGTCGACGGTGAGTTCCGTGATGACCAGCCAGCCGCCCGGTGCGAGCAGCTCGCGCAGGCCGCCGAGCGCGGTGTCGATGTCGTGGGCGTTGTGGAGCGCGTTGGCGATCACGATCAGGTCGAAACTCTGCGGTCGCAGCCCCTGGGCGCGGTAGTCGCTGTTGAAGTCGAACAGGCCGTACCGCAGCCAGGGTTGGGCGGCGAAGCGGGTGCGTGCCTCGTTGAGGAAGAAGTGCGACACGTCGGTGAAGAGGTAGTCGGGTTCCATCCCCGGCGCCCCCGCGGCGGCGGGCAGCACCGCGACCATCTGGTCCGTCGTCGCGCCGACCCCGGCCCCGACCTCCAGGACGCGCAGCGGGCGGCCGGGCGCGGTGCCCGCGGCGAGCGCGCCGGCGAGGGCCGCCGTGGCTCGGTTGAGGTATCGCATGATCGCGTTGTCGGCGTACAGGGCTCGCGCGGCGCGGGCGTCGCCGTCCGGGAACAGCAGCCGTACCTGGTCCAGTTCACCGCGCAGCAGTTCCGGCAGCCGTCGCATGCTCGTCGTGAGCAACGTCAGTACGGGCGCGGTCCACAGCGGCTCGCAGCCCTCGCTCTCCAGTCGGCGCAGTTCCGCTTCGAGGACGCGGGCGTCGGCCGGCGTCAGGTCCAGCCAGCGGCCGGAGCCGGGATCGCGACGCACCAGGCCCTCCTTCTCCAGCGCTCCGAGCCAGCGGCGTACGACCCGGTGGAACCGCGGTGGTACGCCCGCGCGGCGCAGCACCTGCGCCGTCGTCGGTGCCTCGGCGTCCGGCGGGAAGGCGCCCAGGGTGCGCAGGGCCGATGCCATGGCGGTGAACGCGATCTGGTTCAGCCGCTGTTGCCCGGCCCGGACATTGGAGAGGTCGGCCCGGGCGGCGGCCCGCGCGCCCGCGCAGTGCGCGGCCTCGGCCAGTTCCCGGGCCGTGTCGGCCGCGGTCCGGGGTTCCGTCGTACGGCTGCCGGTCACGACGGCGGCGATGCGCCGGTTCGTGGTGGTCGAACCGTCGACGACGACCGCGGTGGTACCGACCTCCGGGTGGGAGAGCAACGCGGCCTCGATCTCGGCCAGTTCGATCCGGTGGCCGCGCACCTTGACCTGGGAGTCCTCACGGCCCAGGAACTCGATGCTGCCGTCCGGGAGCCAGCGGCCCAAGTCACCTGTGCGGTAGAGGCGTTCGCCCGTGCCCGGGTGGGTGACGAACCGTTCGGCCGTGCGAGGCTCGTCGCCCAGGTAGCCGAGGGCGACGCCGACACCGCCGATCCACAGTTCGCCGGGGACCAGTTCGGGGCGCGGGCGCAGCGCGTCGTCCAGGACGTGGAAGGTCTGGTTGGCGAGCGGCGTGCCGTAGGGGATGCTGCGCCAGTCGGCGGGGACCTCGCCGATGGGATGGAAGATCGACCAGATCGCCGCCTCGGTGGCACCGCCGAGACTGATCAGTTCGAGGCCGGGACAGCGGCGGCGTACCGCGTCGGGCAGGGTCACGGGGATCCAGTCGCCCGAGAGCAGGGCGAGCCGGAGCGTGCTCAGATCGAGGGCGGACTCGCTCTCGGCGAAGTGCTGGAGCATCTGGAGCTGGGCCGGCACGGAGTTCCACAGCGTGACCCGGTGCCGGACGATCAGCTCGGCCCAGTGCGAGGGGTCGCCGCGGCGCTCCGGGTCCGGCAGGACGAGGCAGCCGCCGACGCCCAGCACCCCGAAGACGTCGTACACGGAGAGGTCGAAGCCCAGTGCGGCGAGGGCGAGTCCGCGGTCCTCGGAGGTGACCTTGAACCTGTGGTTGATGTCCGTGACGGTGTTGACCGCGCTGCGATGACTGATCATCACCCCCTTCGGGCGGCCGGTCGAGCCCGAGGTGTAGATGACGTACGCCAGGTCCTCGCCGCGCGCGGTCGCCTCGGGCAGCGGTGTCCCGGGAGCGGCCGGTGCCAGGGTATCTACCTCGACGGTGTGCAGCGTGGGCGGAAAGCGGTCGAACGCGGCCGGCCCGGAGTGGGTGAGGAGCTCGCGCACCCCGGCGTCCGTGAGCATGACGTCCCGGCGGGCCGGCGGCTGGTTGGTGTCCACGGGCAGATACGCGCCGCCCGCGAGCAGGATGCCGAGGACGGCGACGACCTGCTCCCAGCCCTTGTCCAGGACCACCGCCACCGGCTCGCCGGTACGGATGCCCCGGGCGCGCAGCACGCCGGCCACCGCGAGGGCGCGGCGCAGCAGTTCGTCGTAGCTCATCCGCCCGTCGGTGCCCCAGCGCAGGGCGGTGTCCTGTCCCCGGTTCACCGCCGCCTGGACCACGGCGTCGTGCAGCAGCTGCCCGGTCTCGGGGGCCGCGGTGTCGTTGACCCGGTCGCGCAGGGCGCGCTGCCACTCGGGCAGGAGTGCGGGAACGGGGTCGGACCAGGCGTCGTCCGTGGTGGCGAGGGCGCGTACGAGCCGTCCGTACGCGTCGAACATGGCGTCGAGCACGCCGTCCGGGAACAGCTCGTCCACCGCGTCCCAGGCGAGCAGCAGTCCTTCGGCGTCCTCGTACACCTGGTGGTCGAGCCACACCTGCGGGGTCTGCGAGATCATCCAGCCGAACTCGCCGAGGCCGTCGCGGAATTGGTCGTCGACGAACTCGGAACCGAGGTTGCTGGCGAACACCACCGGGGCGGACACCCGGTCCCCGGGCCGGGCGCGCGCCAGGTCGCGCAGGACCTCGACCGCTGAGTACTCGGCGTGCGCGGCGTCGCTCTGGAACTGCGCCTGCAACCGCAGCGCGTGCTCCCTGAACGGCAGACCGTCCGAGGTGTCGGCGGTCACCAGGACGAGATTGGTGAAGTCGGCGACCAGGTCGCCGACTTCGGGGTGCAGCGGCTGCCGGTCGAAGAGCGGCAGATTGAGCACGAAGCGCCGCTGCGCGCTCCAGGCACCGAGCACCTCGGCGTAGGCGGCCGCCAGTGCCATGGCGGGGGTCACCCCGTGCGCGCGGGCCCGCCCGGCGAAACCCCGCCAGACGTCGGGCGCCAGCCGGGTGAGCCGGCGGGTGAAGCGGGGCCGCTCCACCTGCCCGGGGTCCACGGCCAGTGGCAGCGCCGGCCCGCCCGGCAGCTCGGGGAGCCGGTCCCGCCAGTAGGCGCGGGCCCGTTCGCGGGACGAACTCCGCTGTGCGGAAAGGTCGTTGAGATAGCGGGGGAAGGAGTAGGCGGGGGCGGGCGCCGCGGTTCCCTCGGTGTAGTGCCGGGCCAGCCCGGCCAGCAGGTGCTGGATGCTGAGAACGTCGGCGACGAGCAGGTCGATCCCGAAGTGGATGCGCGTCAGGCCGCCGGGGCGCAGGGACAGCTGTACGTCGAGGACGTGGCCGGCGGCGACGTCGAACCGCCGGTGCGAGAGCCGCTCCCTGACCTGGCGCAGCGCCTTGTCCGCCGCGCCCGGCGACAGTTGCCGGAAGTCGTGCACGGTCAGCCCCGGCCAGGGCGAGGTGGCCGCGATCCGTTGCGTACCGTCCTCCAGGAAGCGCGCCCTGAGCATCCCGTGGCGCGCGATGAGGGCGCGCACGGCCGACTCGAGGCGGGTGGGGCGCACGTCGCGGCCGTCGAACTCGATATAGGCGTGGCAGCCGTTGCCGCCCAGCGACTGGCCGTCCGCGCGGCCGATCCAGTACGCCTGCTGTACCGGGGTCAGCGGAAAGGCGGCGTCCGCCGGCGGGGCGGCGGCGGCCTCGTCCGGGCCGCCGGTACATCGGCCGGCCTCCGGCGCGCGAGTGTCGCAGAGGCGCCGTTCCAGGAGCCGGGTCCAGGCGGCGAGGGTCGGTTCCTTGGCCAGTTCCGCGTAGTCGACCAGGGCCCCGGCGGAGCGCCACCGCCCCACGAGAGCCATGGTGCGGATCGAGTCGAGCCCGTGCGAGATCAGGTTGTCCGTGTCCGCCACCGCCTGCGGCGGGATACCGAGCACTTCGGACACGGCTTCGCGGATCTGGCGCGCTACGGCGGGTGCGGGGTGCGTCATCGCTGTCCTCTCTCGGGGCCTCACCGACTGATTTACCGGCGATTCTTGAAGGGCGATTGCGGGAAATTATTGGGAATCGGAAAGCTCGTTTTTCCTCTCGCTCAGGCGGAGTCAACGTAAAACATCATGTGCGTGCACCGAAAGGGGAGTGGTCGAAGTGGTAGTACCCGGTAGGGGTATGTCGGACGTGTCCGTAATGACTACTCAAAACGGATCAAAAGGCTCATCAATTTGGAATGCACTTTACTCAAGCGTTACTATTGAGTTATTGACTCTGCGTGTTCCTGCGGATCAGATTCTTTACGTCTGAGTAAGGGTTTGAAGTCCCTGAGAATCTCGATTTGAGGGTGTGAATCCTGTGGACGTGGTTCCCTGGCCGGAGGAATTTGCGGAGCGGTATCGGCGGGCCGGTCACTGGCAGGGACGGCCGCTCGGAGAACTGCTGCGCGAACGGGCACGCGAGCACCCGGACGCCCCCGCCCTGTTCTCCGACGGCCCGCCGTGGAGCCGTGCCGAACTCGACGAACGCGCCGACCGGCTCGCCGCCGGCCTCGTCGGACTGGGGGTGCGCCCCGGGGACCGGGTGGTCGTCCAGCTCCCGAACATCCCCGAGATCCTCTCGCTGCTCCTTGCCCTGTTCCGCCTGGGTGCCCTGCCCGTGCTCGGGCTGCCCGCCTACCGCGCGGCCGAAGCCGTCCACCTCTGCCGCAGCACCGACGCCGTCGCCTACGTCGTGCCCGACACGGACCCGGACACCGGCTTCGACTACCGCCGACTCGCCACCGAGGTAAGGGCGCAGGCCCCCTCGCTGCGCCATGTCCTGGTCGCCGGTGAGCCCGGGCCGTACACCCCCTTGAGCGAGGTCGACGCCGCTCCCCGGCCACTGCCCGCGCCGCTGTCGGGCGATCCGGCGGTGCTGCTGGTGTCCGGCGGTACGACCGGGCTGCCCAAGCTGATCCCGCGCACCCACGACGACTACTTCTACAACCTCCGCGCCAGCGCCGAGGTCTGCGGGCTGCACGAACGCAGCGTCTACCTCGCCGTCCTGCCCATCGGCCACAACTTCCCCCTGGCCTGTCCCGGTGTCCTCGGGGCGCTGCACGCCGGCGGCGCGGTCGCCCTGTGCCCGTCACCGAGCCCGGAGACCGCGTTCGCCGCGATCGAACGGTTCCGGGCGACCGTCACGGCCGTGGTGCCCCCACTTGCCGCGCTCTGGTCCCAGGCCGTCCGCTGGAGCACCGCCGACATCAGCAGCCTCGAACTCCTCCAGGTGGGCGGCGCCCGCCTCTCCCCGGACGCGGCCCGGATCGTCGGCCCCGCCCTCGGCTGCGAACTCCAACAGGTCTTCGGCATGGCGGAGGGCCTGCTCAGCTACACCCGCCGCGGCGACGACCCGGAGACCGTCGCCACCACCCAGGGCTTCCCGCTCAGCCCCGACGACGAGCTGCGCGTCGTCGACGCGACCGACGAGGACGTACCACCGGGCACGGTCGGCAGCCTGCTCACCCGGGGCCCCTACACGCTGCGCGGCTACTACCGCGCCCCCGAGTACAACCTCCGGGCGTTCACCGCGGACGGCTACTACCGCACCGGTGACCTGGTCAGACTCACCGCCGAGGGCCGACTCGTCGTCGAAGGCCGGGAGAAGGACCTGGTGAACCGCGGCGGCGACAAGGTCTCCGCCGACGAACTTCAGAACCATCTGCGCGCCCACCCCGCCGTCCTGGACGCCGCCGTCGTTCCCGTCCCCGACCCCTATCTGGGCGAGCGGACCTGCGCGTGCCTGCTCCTGCGCGACGGCCACGACGAGGCCCCCGACCTGACCGCCTTCCTCCACGGGCGAGGCCTCGCCGCCTACAAGATCCCCGACGTGGTGAGGGTCCTCGACTCCTTCCCGCTGACCAGCGTCGGCAAGGTCGACAAACGCGAACTCGCCCGTGCCGTCGCCCCGAATCCGGACGTGACGGCCCCGGAGCCCCGCCCCGGCGATCCCGGCGCGGGCACCCGCTCCCGGTGATCCCCCGGCGGGTCACCGGCCCCGGCGATCCCGGGGCCGACCCGCCGGGCGATCGCACCGGGCCGACCGATCCGATCACCCTCAACCCCAAGGACGGCCATGACCGAACGGCAGCGCCACCTCGACTTCACCGTGCCGGTTCCGGGCGACCCGATGCTCCTCGCCGCGCGCCTCGCCCGCCACGGACCGTACGAGCGGTACGTCGTCCACGAGCGTGCCGGCGAGTGGTGCTACGCGGCGGGCGCCGAGGCCGAACTCACCCTCCTCCCCGACCGCGTCGAGCTCCGCACGGGCACGGAACACCGCTCGATCCCGTGCGGCGACGAACCACTGCGCCAGGTCCACCGGGCGCTCGCCGGCCTGCCGTTGGACGACTGGCGCGCCTACGGCTGGGCGTCCTTCGAGCTGTCGTACACACTCGCCGGGCAGTTGGAGCAACAGCCCGCCGGGCCGGCCGGGGACGTGCTGATGCATCTCGTCGTGCCCGCGGTGGAGGTACGGGTCAGGTCAGGCCAGGCGCTGATCCGCTGTACCGACCCGGCCATGGTGGACAAGATCCGCCGCCTGTTGGCCGACCCCGACCCGGGTGGCGAACCGGCGCCCGCCCTGCGCGTCGACATCGTCGGCGCCGGCCGGGAGCCGTACCAGGCCGCCGTCTCCGCCGCGGTCTCCGCCATCCGGGGCGGCGAACTGCACAAAGTGGTCCTCTCCCGGACCGTCGACGTCGAGCAGGAGATCGACCTCATCGACACCTATGTCACCGGACGCCGGGCCAACAACCCGGCCCGTTCCTTCCTGATGCGCCTCGGCGGCATCGAGGCCGCCGGGTTCAGCCCGGAGACCGTGGTCGAGGTCGGCGCGGACGGCTCGGTCTCCACCCAGCCGCTGGCCGGCACCCGGGCGCTGAGCGGAGACGTCACCCAGGACGAACGGCTGCGCCTCGAACTGCTCGCGGACGCCAAAGAGGTGTACGAGCACGCGATATCCGTGCAGGTGGCCTGGAACGAGATGACGGCGGTGTGCGCGCCGGACTCCGTCAGGGTCGAGGAACTGATGCAGGTGAAACAGCGCGGCAGCGTCCAGCACCTGGCCTCCCGTGTCACCGGCCGGCTCGCCGACCTGACCGAAGGGCCCTGGCCCGCCCTGGCCGCCGTCTTCCCGGCCGTCACCGCGTCCGGCGTGCCCAAGACGGCCGCCTACGACCTGATCCGCCGTCACGAGTCCGAGCCCCGGGGCCTGTACAGCGGTGCGGTCCTGATGGTCGGCAGCGCGGGAGACCTGGACGCGGCCCTGGTCCTGCGCACCGTCTACCGCAGCGGCGGCCGCACCTGGCTGCGCGCCGGGGCGGGCATCGTCGGGGAGTCGCGCCCGGAGCGCGAGTTCGAGGAGACCTGCGAGAAACTGCGCAGCGTGTCACGCCATCTCGTACCGGCCGACGGCACGCGCGACACTCCTGCCGCGACCACCTGACGCGGGGGAGTCGCCCAAGGCCGGGCGGCGGAGCGTTGTCGTACACTCCCCGCATGCCTACGACCCCCAGCCGCCCCGCGCAGGCCAGTGCGGCGCGGACGGCGGGCGGCGCGCCGGGAGCCCCGCGCAGGCGTGCCGACGCGGAGCGGAGCATCGTCTCGATCGTCGCCGCCGGTCTTGAGTGCTTCCGCGAGGATCCCCAGGCGAGCATGACCGCCGTCGCGCGCGCCGCGGGAGTCAGCCGGGTGACGCTCTACTCGCACTTCCCCTCGCGCGAGGCGCTGTTCGAAGCGGTGCTCGCCTACTCGGTCAACGAGGCGGACAAGGCCCTGGAGGCCCAGGAGTTGGACGATGGCCCCGCCGACGAGGCGATGGCCCGCATGGTGCAGTCCTGCTGGCGGATCCTCGACCAGCACTCCTTCCTGGTGACCGCCTCCGAGGGCCTCGTCGGCGAGCCGCGCCGGCGCCGGCAGCACCGGGCGGTGCTGGACCGCGTCGACCGCCTGATCGCCCGCGGACAGGAGGAGGGCGTCTTCCGCACCGACCTGCCCCGGACCTGGCTGGTCACCGTCTTCTACAGCCTGCTGCACACCGCGAGCGGGGAGACCGGGGCCCGGCGGCTGCGGGCCGGAGAAGCGGCGTCCGTGCTGGAGCGCACCCTGCTCGCCGCGCTGCGCAGGTGAACCCGCGCCGCGACCCGTCGCTATCATCGCTTGGCACGGTTCGGGAGGTCGGGCGATGTGGAATCTGGGCAGTCTGGAGGCCGAGGTGATGGACCTGGTCTGGTCCGCCACCGAACCGGTGTCCGTCCGTGAGGTGACCGGACGGATCAACGCCTCCCGGGCTCAACCCCTCGCGTACACCACGGTGATGACGACGATGTTCAAGCTCTTCCGCAAGGGCTGGCTGGAGCGCGACAAACGCGGCAAGCAGTTCGTCTACACCCCGGTCGAGGCGCGGGACGCCTGTGTCGCCCGGCTCATGACACAGGTCCTGGGGAGCAGCACCGACCCCGAGGTGGCGTTGCTGCACTTCGTCGAAGGGCTCGGCACGGAGCGGTCCACGGCACTGCGGTCCGCGCTGCACCGGCTGCCGGAGGCGGACGAGCCCGAGGCCGGTCGTCCGTAACCTCCACGGCTGTCACCGCGAAGCCCCGGTCAACACCCGCCTGTCCACGCCCAGACGGTGATCAGGGGGAGCGGACCGATGGCCGCGAGGAAGCCGGCCGTGGCCGTCATCGCCTGCCAGGACCTGGGCGTGGGGATGCGGACCAGCCGGTGGATGCGTTCGTGGATCCGGCCGTCGTCCGGCCACTGCGCGGTCGGCGCGCTCGTCGTCGCGGCCAGGACGCGCAGGGCTCCGACCACGACATCGGAACGGCAGTGCCGTGACGCGCGGTCGTCCGCGGCCAGTTCGACGAGCCGGGCGACGGCGGGGCGGGCCAGCCCGAACAGTGGCACGTGCGGGAACGCGCGGGCGAGAGACGTGGTCACGGCCGTCAACAGGTGGTGGCGGCCCAGCAGATGGGCCCGTTCGTGCTCGACGACGGCGGCCCCCTCGCTCGGCGTGAGCCGGCTGAGCGCGCCGGAGGTGATCACCACCCGGCCGCCCCCGGTGGGCACGCAGTACGCGGCCGGAGCAGCGTGCTCCAGGACCAGGGCCGCCAGCCCCGGAATCGGCCGGGCCAGCACGTCGAGCGCAGCGACATGCCCGCGCCAGCCCCTGCGCAGCCGCCGTAGCGCGGACCCGGCGACGGCGGTTGCGTGCAGCACGGCGGCGGCTCCCCACACCGTCGCCGCCAGGCAGACGATCGCGACGAGCCGGCTCAGGGCGGGGGAGGAGAGCGGCTCCACACAGCACCGCAGCACGGCGCCGCCCGCCGAATGCCGCAGCACATGACGTGCCGTCATCAGTACGGCGGCGACCGCGGCGGCCGACACCGTCGCCACCAGCACCATCCACACCGCCAACGCCGAACGGGGAAAGCGCGACGGCCACGCCGCCCGGGACAGCGGCCGCGGCACCCCGGCGGCACACACGACGAGACAGCCGATCAGCAGCGCGAAGCGGGTCATTGCTCGGTACCTTCGATAGGGGCGGTGCTCGTTCAGCGGCTACGGCGGTCACCGGTGTCCGTGGGCCAGCGTATCGGCCGGAATGCGCGAACTCCCTTCCTGCGAAGCCCTGTTGGGGCGCATGCGTCCGCTTCCGCGAGCCCGACCCTGCTCCGCGTCGCCTATCCGCCCTGTGTGCGCAGCTGATGCTCGTAGGCGAAGATCACGACCTGCACCCGGTCGCGGAGCTGCAGTTTGGTGAGGATGCGGGTGATGTGGGTCTTGACGGTGGCCTCGGTGAGGAAGAGGCGTTCCGCGATCTCGGCGTTCGAGAGGCCGGCGGCGATGAGGTGGAACACCTCACGTTCGCGGGCCGTCAGGTGGGCGAAGCGCGCGCCCGCGTCGTCGGCGCGGGGCCAGGGCGCGATCTGGGCGAAGCGGTCGACGAGACCGCGGGTGATGCGCGGGGTGAGGACGGCGTCGCCGGAGGCCACGGCCCGGATCGCCGCTTGCAGTACGGCCGGGACGACGTCCTTGAGGAGGAATCCGCAGGCTCCGGCGCGGAGGCCCTCGAAGGCGTACTCGTCGAGGTCGAAGGTGGTGAGGATGAGCACGCGCGAGGCCGTGCCGGAGGTGATGCGGCGGGTCGCCTCGATGCCGTCCATGACCGGCATCCGTACGTCCATGAGCACCACGTCCGGCAGGGTGCGCCGCGCGAGCTCGACCGCCTCCGCGCCGTCGGCGCTCTCGCCGACGACGGTGATGCCCGGCATCGTGTCGAGGAGACTGCGGAAGGCCATCCGGACGAGCGCCTGGTCGTCGGCGAGCAGGACCGAGATCGTCATCGCGGTTCCCCCAGTTTCAGTTCACCGGAGACGGTCCAGCCGGAGCCGGTCGGCCCCGCCCGGAGATCACCGTCGAACATCGCGACCCGTTCCCGCATCCCGGTCAGCCCGTTGCCGGTGCGTGCCCCGGCTCCGCTTCCGGGGGTCGGTCTGCCGTCGTCGGTGACGCTGAAGCCGACCACGTCACCGCCGCAGTGCAGGACGACGTCCACCGTCGACGCGTTCCGGGCGTGCTTGACGACGTTCGTGAGCGACTCCTGGAGGATCCGGTAGACCGTCGTCTGCGCCTCCGCGCTCAGGGTCTCCGGGCTGCCGGTCTCGGTCAGCCGGACGTCCAGGCCGGTGCCGCGGGTCTCGTCCATCAGGGCCTTGAGCGAGCCGAGGTCCGGCTGCGGCGCCCGTTCGCCGCCGTCGTCGGCCCGCAGGACGCCGAGGAGCCGGCGCATTCCGGCGAGCGACTGCCGGCCGGTCGACGCCGCCTGGAGCATCTTCCCGCGGGCGCCCTCCGGATCGGTCGCCGTGGTCGCGGCGGCTGCTTCGGAGAGGGCTACGACGACGACCAGGCCGTGGGCGACGATGTCGTGCATCTCCCGCGCGATCCGGGTGCGTTCGGCCGCCGCGGCGAGCTGCGCCTGCTGGGCGCGCTCCTGTTCCAGGCGCTCGGCACGGTCCTCGATGGAGGCGAGGTAGCGGCGCTGCGCCCGCACGGTCGTACCGAGGAAGAACGCCGCGGCGCCCAGCCCGCTGAGGATGACGAAGGCGTCGTTGACGCTCGCGGCCGGGGCGAAGCGCACCGAGACCAGGACGACGCCGAGCTCGACGGCCGCGGCGGCGCCGAGCGAGTGCCGCAGACCGCGGCGGGCGGCGACCGTGTACAGCGCGACCAACACCGCGAACTCGGAGAACGAGACCGTCCCGAGCGCCCAGGTCGCCATCGACACGGTCCAGCAGAACCAGAACACGGCGACCGGAGCGCGGCGGCGCAGCAGGAGGGGGCAGATCACCGCAATCGCCAGCACCCAGTCCAGCGCCCCGGACCGGTTGTAGAGCAGCTCGTGCGCCGCGGCGACGGCGCACAGGACCGGCGGCCCGAGGAGCAGGACGAGTGACAGCGACGGGCGGTCCCGCGGCAGTCGGCGCGTCGGCTGGAGGTGCTTCACCCTGCCGACATTACGGAAGGGCGGCCCCGGGGGCGTCAATCGAAGGTCTTACATCCGCCGGAAAGTGGCCACCATTGTCGGATGTGCCGGTGCCCGTGGCGCTTTTAGCCTCGCGAAATGAGAACACCAGCAGCCACCACAGCCATGAAGGTTCCGGAGATCACGCTCATCTTCTGGATAGCGAAACTGTGCACCACCGGTTTCGGTGAGTCCTTCTCGGACTACGTCTTCTTCAACGACTACATCGGACAGCATCTGGCCATGCTCATGGGCCTCGGTCTGCTCCTCGCGTGTCTTGCCGTGCAGATCACCACCACGAAATACATTCCGTGGGTCTACTGGCTCGCGGTGACGGCGGTGAGCATTTTCGGCACGATGTCGGCGGACTTCCTGAACAAGGACCTGGGGATGCCGCTCTACGCCTCCACGCTGATGCTGGTGGTGGTGCAGATCGCCGTCTTCGCCGCCTGGTACGCGACACAGCGAACCCTGGACGTGCACAGCATCGACAACCGTCTGCGGGAGCTCTTCTACTGGCTGACCGTCCTGTGCACCTTCGCCCTGGGAACGGCCGCGGGCGATTTCGCGGCCGTGACCCTGGGACTCGGCACCCTGGCCTCGTCCTTCGTCTTCCTGGGAATAATTCTGATTCCGGCGGCCGGATATCGCTGGTTCCGTCTCAACGAAGTCCTGGCTTTCTGGTTCGCCTACACCATCACCCGCCCCCTGGGAGCCTCCATAGCGGACTGGCTTTCCGTACCCGCTCCTTATGGGGACGGACTGCAATTGGGGACCGGTCCCATCAGCCTCGTCCTCGGAATTCTCCTCGCGGGAGTCGTCACGCTGATCGGGTCACGACACCGCCGAACCGCCTCGGAAGGCGAACCCGCGCGCTCCCACCCCGCCGGGACCCGTCAGAGCTCCAGGCGGTAGCCGTACCCCCGCAGGGTGGTGATGCGCGGCAGGGTGCAGGCGTGGGCCGAGGCGTCGGCGGCCTCGGTGAGGCGGCGGCGCAGGCCGGCCATGGTGACATCGAGGGTCTTGGTGGAGCCGAACCAGTTCTCGTCCCAGACCTCGGCCATCAGGGTCTCGCGGGAGACCGCCTCGCCCGGGTGCTGGGCGAGGACGGCGAGCAGGTCGAACTCCTTTGGGCGGAGCGGTACTTCCTCGTCGCGGAGGGTGCAGCGGCGGGCGGACATGTCGATGACGAGGTCGGCCAGGTGGACGGGTTCCGGCGGCGGTGCGGCGACGACGCGGCGGCGAAGGTGGGCGCGGAGCCGGGCGAGCAGCACGGAGAGGCTGAACGGTTTGACGAGGTAGTCGTCGGCTCCGGCGTCCAGCCCGGCGATCACGTCGATGTCGTCAGTGCGGGCGGTGAGGACGACGATCAGCAGGTCGGGGTGGCGGGCGCGCAGGGCGCGGGCGACGTCGAGGCCGTCCATGTCGGGCAGCCCCAGGTCGAGCAGCAGGACGTCGTACGGGGACCGCGCGGCCTCGGCCAGCGCGGTGGCGCCGGTGCGGCTCCAGGTGGGCGCGTAGTCGTTGCCGCGCAGGCCGTTGTGCAGGTGCCGGCCGATGGTGTCGTCGTCCTCGACGACCAGGACGCGCGGGCGGCTGCGGTAGGCGGCGGCGGGCGTGCGCATGGGCGACAGCCTAGATGATCTATTCCAAGGGGTTAGTGGTCGTAGGCTGTCAGTGAGCGTAGGGCGGGCTGTCCGGTGTGGTCGTTGTGCCCGATCGCGGCGGTGAGCGCGAGGATGCGCTGCATGACGCGGGCGATGACACTGCTGGGTGTGCGCCCTCGGTGCTGTTCGAGATCGAGTCGACCCTTGAAGGTCTCGTTGACCGACTCGATGACCTGCCGCAACGGCCTGAACAGGGGTGCTCCGGGCCGTTCCGGCTCGTCTTTGCGGGTCGGCCGCAGCAGCCGGATGTCCTGCTCGGCCAGTTCGTGTTCGAAGCCCCGGCCGAAGTAGTTCTTATCTCCGATCAGCGTCTGGCCGGGCCGGGCGGTGACAAGTTCCGGTTCGGCGGCGAGGAGGTTCAGCTGGGTCTCGCGCTCGTCGGCCTTGGCCCCGGTCAGGGAGAAGGCGACGGGCAGGCCCTGAAGGGTGCACATCAGGTGCAGTCGCAGGCCCCAGAAGAAGCGGCTGTGGCTGGCGCAGTAGCCGTACTCGGCCCATCCGGCCAGGTCGGAACGTTTGACGGTCTCGCGGGAGCGGCCGCGTTCCACCGGCGTGGAGTCCACGATCCACACGTCGTCGCTCCACACGGAGGTGTCGGCGGTCAGCAGTCGGGTGACGCGCCGCAGCAGACCGGCGGCCTTTCGCAGCCGCTTGTTGCAGCCGGGCTGCTTGGGCAGGTACGGGAACAGATGTCGCAGGTGGGAGCGGGCGTGCCGGAGCCACCTGGCCTCGGAGGTGAAGCCGAGCATGGCCTGCATCATCGCCAGGGTCACCAGCTCGGCGTCGCTGAGCTGCGGCGCAATGCCCACGGCCGGACGCCATGGCCCGAACTGCGGCGAACTACGGTGTCAGCACGATCCTGCCGAAGACCTCGCCCGCGTCCATTTTCTGGTGCGCCAGTACGGCTGCGTCCAGTGGCAGCACCTCGTGCACCACTGTTTCGATCTCGCCCCGGCTCGCTGCGGCGAACTGCTCGCTCCGCACGGCACGCCGTTCGGCTGTGGTGACGGTGGCTGCGCTGAAAGCGGCGAAGGACATCGACTTCTGGAACGCCGCAATGATCTTCGTGCCGAAGTCCGCCGGTGGCTGGCCTGCGACGGCGCCCACGGCCACCATGCGGCCGTTCGGGTTGAGCCGGTCGAAGAACGACGGCATGTCCTTGCCGGCCACCACGTCGATGATGACGTCATAGCCTGCGGGAGATGGTTCCCGTCCGTCGCCGGAGCGGTCCAGCACGTGGGTCGCGCCGAGGCGTCGCAGTTGCTCGCCGCGCTCGGCCGAGGAGGTGGTGACCGCCACTGCGGCGGCGCCGCCGCGCGCGGCGAGTTGCACTGTCATGATCCCGATGCTGCCGGCCGCGCCACGCACCAGGACCGTCTCCCCGGGAGCGAAGTGGGCGTGGCGGAGCCCGAAGTGGGCCACCACGCCGGAGCTGCCGAGTGTCACCGCATCGACTGCGGACAGTTTCACGGGCAGGGGAACGATCTCCTCGACCGGCGCGAGGGCCTGTTCGGTGTAGCCTCCGCCGGTGCCGGTGAAGGCCCACACCCGCCGGCCGATCCACGACGTGTCGACGCCGTCGCCGACCGCGGTCACGGTGCCCGCCACCTCGCCGCCCGGGATGTGGCCCTCCTTGAAGCCGTAGGCGGCCAGGGCCCCGCTTCTGATCACGGTGTCGACACCACCGACGCCCGCCGCCTCGATGGCTATCAGTACCTGCCCGGCAGCAGGTGCGGGTACCGGCAGGTCGACAACGGTCAGACCGTCAGGACTTCCGAATGTCTGGATCGAGATTGCCTTCAACGTGGTCTCCAGGTTCTCGGACCGCTCAAGCGCGAGAGCTTCTACGTCTCGGACGGTAACGGACGCCCCCGTCCGTTTAGGTAAAGTGAGAGTGGTGACCGACCGTTTGCCTCATACCCTGCGTTCCGACGCGATGGACAACCGCGAACGCATCCTCGGCGCGGCCCGAGCGCTGTTCTCCACCGATGGCCTGGACGTGCCGATGCGGGAGGTCGCGCGGCGTGCCGGGGTGGGACCTGCCACCTTGTACCGTCGCTTCCCGACCAAGCAGATGCTGGTCGCCGAGGCCTTCGCGGACCAGCTGAATGCATGTCGCGCCATTGTCGACGAGGGGTGCGCCGATCCTGATCCGTGGCGTGGCCTGTGCCTGGTGATCGAGAGGATCTGTGAGCTGCACGCACGCGATCGGGGCTTCACCGAAGCCTTCCTGTCGACCTACCCGGAGGTGAAGGATGTCGCCGCAGGCCGTGAGTACACGGTGAAAGCAGTCGCCGAACTGGCTCAGCGAGCCAAGGAGGCGGGGCACCTGCGGTCCGACTTCGTCCTGGACGACCTGATTCTCATACTCATGGCCAACAAGGGGATCCACGCCACATCGACCGCCAGCCAGGTCAAGGCTTCCCGACGCTTCGCAGGGTTGGCGATCCAGGCGTTCGAAGCCTGCCCTCAGCACGCACCACTACCACCAGCGGCACGGCTGGCATCCGCAGCACCGGACAGCACCTGACCGTGGGCGAGCGGTATTTACGCTCGACGCACGAACCACTGAACCCCTTGGAATAGTTCATCTAGGAGCGGGCGGTCCACTTGTGCGGGACGGCACGGTCACAGGTCGCGCAGTTCCTCGACGGCGGGGCGCCCGGCGCTGCGGATGCCGTTGAGGGCGGCGGCCAGTACGGCGGCCATCGCGGCGCCCGCGGTCAGGACCAGGTATCCGGACGGGACGGACAGGCTCGCGGGAGGTGGGTCGAAGACGCCCGTGAGGACCTTCACCAGCATCTCCGACAGCGCCCAGCCGATGACTGCGCCGCCCGCCAGGCCGCCGGCGGTCAGCAGCAGGGCCTCGGTGAGGACCATGCCGCGCAACTGGCTGGGTTTCGCGCCGAGCACGGTGGCGATGGCGAAGGTACGGCGGCGTTCGGCGAGGCCGAGGGCGAGGACCAGTCCGCCCGCTCCCGCCGACAGCAGGACGGCGAAGGCGAGTTCGATGCGGGTCAGGCCGGCCAGGTCGACGGAGGTGAGGCTGGTGCCCACGGTGCCGCGGGTCTGGGTGAGGTCGGTGACGGTGGCGCCGGTGCCGAGCCGCTTCCGCAGATGGTCGGCGACCTGCTGCTGGTGGCTGCTGCCGGTGTCGAGCAGGAAGGCCCCCACTGCGTCGCTGCCGGTCGCCTTGGCCACGTAGGCGGCGTTGGCGACGAAGAAGCTGTCCTTGGGGGCGGTGGGGAACTCCTTGACGATTCCGGCGTAGTGGAAGGGGACGGTGCGCAGCGTCTTGGTGCGGGCGTCCTGGACACGGAGGTTGAGCGTGTCGCCGGGGGAGAGCTGGAAGTCGTGCACGGTCTCGGCGCTGACCAGGAGGTTGTCCGGGCGCTGGGCCAGGCGTCGCATGAGCTGGTGGGCGGTGCCGCCGGCGAAGTAGGCGTCCTGGAGCGAGGTGGCGCGGGCCACGGTGTCGGGGCGGACACCGTAGAGGTCCTGGAGGTCGGAGCCGACGTAGGCGAAGCGGTGCTGGACGGGCTCGACGTGCCGTACGCCGGGGATCTTCAGCGTGCTCGCGGCGCCGGGCGGGACGCGGGCGCCGGGCGGTTCGGTGACGGTGACGTCGGCGCCGTTGGTCAACCGGGCGTCGGCCTCTGCCTGTTGACGGTAGGTGGAGTTGAAGACGGCGGTGGAGATGGCGAAGGACACCGCGAGCGCGAGCAGCACCACGGAGCGGGCCAGTGGGCGGCGGCGCCGGGACATTACGGCGGCCGTGGTGCCGGCGAGGGTGGCGGTCAGCGGGCGGGCGAGGCGGGCCAGGGCCGGGCGGCCGTGGGTGAGGGCGAGCAGGACCAGGCGCCACAGCAGCAGGGCGGCGCCGATCCACAGCAGGGCCGGGCCGAGGAAGGCCCAGTAGGAGACGGAGAGGGTGGGCACGCCCTCGGGCGCGAGGACGAGGGCGTACTGGTTGCCGGAGGAGGCGCGGAAGACCAGCCAGGAGCCGATGAGCAGCGCGAGGTCGAGGCCGTAGCGCATCCACCGGGGAGAACGGGTGGCGCTCTCCCTGCGGGTGTCGGCGACGGTCACCGAGCGCAGGTCGCGCAGGGCGGGGACGAGCACGGCGCAGGCGGCGACGGCGGCGCCGAGGACGAAGGCGATGCCGTACCAGATGGCCCAGGTGCCCGCGCTCGCGCCGAAGGAGGCGGCGCCGAAGGCGAGGCGCCCGGTCAGTGCGGCGATGCCCAGACCTGCGAGTCCGCCCGCGCCGCCCACCAGTGCGGCCTCCAGGCTCGCGAGCGCGGTGATCTGACGGGGTCGCAGTCCGCGCAGCCGCAGCAACCCCTGTTCCTGGCGCCGCCGTTGACCGCCCGCCGAAGCGACGGCGGCGGTCAGGGCGGCGGCCAGCACGGCGCCGGGGACGCCGAGGAAGAGGAAGAGGATCTGGGCGTAGAGGGCGTCCTGGCGGGCGGAGTCGAGGGCGGCGCCGAGGTTGTCGCCGACCAGGGCGCCGCCCGCGGTCCTGGCTTCGAGGTGGTGGGCGGCGCCGGTGACGGCGGAGAAGGCGGCGGCCGGGTCGGCGGGCAGCCCGGCGTCGCGGGCGACGTGTATCTGGGTGGTGGCGCCATGTGTGAGGGAGGCGAACTCGTCGGCGGGCAGGAGGACGACGTTGTCGGGGGGTGCGGCCGGCTGGGACTGGGCGGGGGCGCCGACCTTCTGGAACAGGGAGTCGGCCTGGGGCAGGTCGACGACGCCGTCCACGCGCACCTGCCGCGGTCCGGCGCCCGGCAGCTGGACCGTGACGGTGTCGCCGGGGGCGGCGTGCAGGTTGGACGCGGTCTGCTGGGCGAGGAGGACGCCGTCGGGCGATCCGGTGAGAGTGCGCATCGCTTCGGGGAACAGGTGGCGGTAGCCGGGTGGCAGCCCGAGGGCCATGCCGGGGCCCGTGGTCTGCGTGCTGCCCTGGACGCGGGCGGTGAATCCGGTGGTGCGGGCGTAGCCGACCGGGAGGGCGACCCGGGTACCGGGGTCCGTACGGACCTGCCGCAGCACGGAGTTGGCGTCCGCGCCCGGCTGCACCTCGACCTGCCAGTCCACGGCGACCGAACGGACGGCGCGCTGGGTCATGGTCGCCTTCGAGGCGGTGAGGAACGAACCGAGGGCGGCGACCAGGGCGACGGCGAGCGCGATGCCGGTCATGGCCGCCAGCAGCCGACCGGCCCGATGGCGGGCCAGACCCCTTGCCCACGAGGTGATCATGGTGTGTCCTCCGGTGCGAGCAGCCGTCCGTCGCGCATGGCCCGCCGGACGGTGAGCCGGGCGGCGACGGCTGGGTCGTGGGTGGTGACGACGAGCGCGGCGCCCGTGCGGTCCGCCGCCGTCAGCAGGGCGTCCAGGACGCGGGCGCCGGTGGCGTGGTCGAGGCGGCCGGTGGGCTCGTCGGCCAGGATCAGCCGTGGCTCCTGGGCGAGCACACGGGCCACGGCGACCCGCTGGGCCTGTCCGCCGGAGATCTCCTCGGGCAGCCGGCCGGCGAGGTCGGCCGCCCCCACCAGCGCGAGAGCCTCGCCGACCGGCCGGCGCGTCTGCGTCTGTGACCGGCCCGCGAGGATGAGCGGAAGCGCCGTGTTCTCGGCGACATCCAGGGCGGGTACGAGGCTGTCGGCCTGGAACACCAGCCCGATGTCGGCGCTCCCGCCGATCCCGGGCCAGGAGACGGCACCGCTGGTGGGCCGTTCGAGCCCGGCCAGCAGATGCAGCAGCGACGACTTCCCCGACCCGGACGGTCCTACGATCGCCAGCCGGTCGCCGGACCGGACGCTCAGGTCGGCCCCGTGCACGGCCACCACCGCCGTCGCACCCCGCCCGAAGGTCAGCGCCACGTCCACGCAGACGACGAGCACGTCAGTGCCGGACATCATCTGCCTCCCTTGTGTGCCGCGTTCGCTTGTCGGGCAGGGGTGATGGGTCGGTCGGTCCCGTGTGTGGCCACCGCGACTGGTGTCGTGCCTGGGCTGGAGGTCGGTGCCGTGTCCGCGCAGCGGAGGAGCGTGTCAGGGCTGGACATCGCTCGACTCCCGTGTCTCCCGGGACCGGCCATCGGTCAGGGTGATCACCCGGTCGGCGATCCGGACCGCCTCCGCGCTGTGCGTGACGATCAGCACCGCACAGCCGTCCGCGGCCCGCTCGCGCACCATCCGCAGCACCAACTGCTCAGTGCCGCCGTCGAGTTCACCGGTCGGCTCGTCGGCCAGCAGCACGGCCGGGGAATTGGCGAGGGCGACAGCCAGCCCGGCGCGCGCCAGTTCACCTCCGGACAGTTGCCGCGGCAGGGCACGGGCCCGCCGCCCGAGCCCTACCTGGTCCAGCAGCGCCTCGGCGGAGACGACTGGACGGCCACGTACGGCCCGCTGGGCGAGGCGGATGTTGTCGCGCACGGTCAGGTGCGGCAGCAGGTTGCGGCTCTGGAGCAGGACGCCGATGTGGCGGGCGCGCAGCCGGGATCGTTCGGTCTCCGGCCGGTGGCTGATACGGACTCCGTCCACGTGGACGTCGCCGCCCGACGGCTCGTCGAGTCCGGCCAGGCACGCCAGCAGGGTGGACTTGCCCGCTCCCGAGGGGCCGACGACGGCGATCGTCTCACCGCGCCGCACCGTCAGCGACACCCCGCGCAGGGCCAGGGTCTCCTCCTCGCCCGCACGGTAGAAGCGGTACAGCTCGCGGGCGACGAGCCCGTCGTCGTGGGACAGGGTGGGCACGTTCATCACCGCCACGCGAAGGAGTCGCTGACGATCCGCCAGGGGTCGACGTTGTCGGCGTTGACCGGCCCGGACAGCGTCAGGTCGACCTCGTGACCCTGCCGGTAGAAGGCGTACCTCTCGAACGCGTCCCGGACCACCTTGCCGGTGACCGGGTCCTTCGCGGAGTCGCCCTGGTAGGTCAGCCGGACGACGCGGCCTGCGTGCCGGGTCGCCTCGGTCACCTTCGGCGTCGCGAACTTCGGTACCTGTGACTTGAGTTGGGGTATGACGGTGTTGGTGACGGAGTCGACCGTGGGCGCGGCGGCGACGGTGGCCGTGCTGACGCGGACGGTGTTCAGCTTGTCCGTGAACACGGTCGCGGCGCCCTGCCCGGTACGGGCCCAGCCCTCGGGCACCTTCACCGTGAAGCCGGTGAAGCCGCCGGCGGGCCGGTAGGCCACGTACACCTGGTTGTCGGGGATGTCGCCGGGCGGATTCGACTCGGTGGGCGCGGGGGTCGGACCGGCGTTTCCCGCACCGGCCGGGGCGGCGGACGCAGCGGATCCCGAGTGCGAGCCGGAACTCGAACAGCCGGTGATCACCGCCGCGACCAGCGCCAGTCCTACGGCGGCGGATGCGTGTGCAGGTGTCATGGTCACTGCCCTCCCGGAAGCCTGAAACCGGAGATCGGTCATGGCACCGACGCTAGGAAGCAGGCGGTTAACGCCCGGCACGCCGAGGGTTAGACGACGGCAAAAGCGCGTGGCGCACCGCCTGCGGGCAGGCCGGCTGCCCGCAGGATGAGGGCATGAGACAGCGTGTGGTGCGTGTCGCCCTCACCGCCGCCCTGGTCGCCGTGGTCCTCCTCGCCGTCCCGCTGGCGCTGGTCATCAGGGCTTCCCTGTACGCCGACCAGCGCGACACCCTGGAGCGGGCGGCCCTGTCGGGTGCCGTGCGCGTCAGCCCGGACTACACGACCGGTGACCCGGTCGAACTGCCCGCACCGCCTGCCGGAGGACACCTCGGCCTGTACGACACCCGGCTGCGCCTGCGCGCGGGCAGCGGCCCCAGGACGGGTGACGCGGCGGTACGGCAGGCCTTCGGCGCGAGGGTGGCGCGCGGTCACTCGGGCGACGACCTCACGGTCACGGTGCCGGTCTCGCACGCGGAGCAGGTCATCGGCGTCGTACGCGCCTCCTCGCCCGCCCACGACGTACGCAACCGCGTCCTCACCGCGTGGGCCGTCCTGGCCGGAGCCTGCGCCCTCGCCCTGACCGCTGCCGTTCTGATCGCCCGCCGCCAGGCGCGGGTATTGGCCGCCCCGTTGGAGGACCTCTCCCGCCACAGCCGGGCCGTCACCGCCGGCGACCTGCACGCACGCGCCGCACCCAGCGGCATCGCCGAGATCGACCAAGTGGCCCGCACCCACAACGAGATGCTGCACAGCCTCACCGAACTCCTGCGCCACGAACGGGACTTCACGGCCAACGCCTCGCATCAGCTGCGCACCCCGCTGACCGGACTGCAACTCACCCTGGAGGCGGGTCTCTCCCAGGACGACGACGCCCGGCTGCGCCCTGCCCTGGAGGAGGCGCTGGCCACCACCCGCCGGCTCCACGGCACGGTGGAGGAGGTGCTACGGCTGTCCCGTTCACCTGGTCTGCCCGGCACCCCCGCCCCAGCCGTGCCGGTCGTAGCGCTGCTCGGGGAAGTCGAAAGCCACTGGCACGGACTGTTCGCGCACGACGGCAGGCGGCTGCTGTGCACGACGGCCGACGCGGTGGACAATGCACGTGTGCCCGGTGCGCCGGTCGCCGAGATCCTCGGCATCCTGCTGAACAACGCGCGCGTGCACGGCCGCGGCACCGTCCGCCTCACGGTCCGCGACCTCGGCGACGCCCTCGCCTTCGACGTCGCCGACGAGGGCGACATCGAGACGACCCGGCCCTTCGAGCGCGGCCACACCGGCGAGGGAGGGGGAGAGGGCATCGGCCTCGCGCTCGCGCGGGACCTGGCCGTCTCCCTCGGCGGCAGACTCTCCCTGACCAGCCGCCACCCCACCAGGTTCACCGTGCTGGTACCGGTGCGTCAGGACGGGACCGTGGACAGCGCAGGGAACGGCGACGGCTGAGGCAGCCGGGCCGTAGTTCCGCAGGGTTACCGGCTGCGGACCCGCGGACCCGACGCGCTAGGACACCGCGGAGGACGCGGGCCGCAGTCTGGCGACGACCCGGTTGGCGGCCGTCTTCTGCAGCAGGCCGTAGGCGAGCACCGGCAGCAGCAGGTGGGGCTTGTCGGGCAGCGAGGTCGTGATCAGTACCGCGCTCGCGCTGCTGTTGTTCATGCCGCAGGCGAGGGTCAGCGACGAGGCCACCGGGGCGTCCAGCCGCAGGACGCGGGAGGTCAGCCGGCCCAGCACGAAGGACAGGACGCACACCAGGGCGGCCACGGCGAGGGCCGCGGCGAACAGCAGCGGACGCGGTCGGGCCAGGAAGGAGCCGAGGGCGCCGCTCGCGTTGACGTAGGTCAGGACCAGCGAGCCGGCGAGGGCCGAGGGCACCACGGCCCGCAGGAGACGGCCGTGCCACGACGGTGGGAGCACGAGCGCGCACAGGAGACCCGCGGCGCAGGGCAGGACAACGGTGGTGAGGGTGAATCCGCTCTGGGCGGAGCCGCTCGTACTGGTGAGCGTCCGCGCGTAGCCGCCGCTGAGCAGCGGTGCCAGGGCCGCCAGCAGGAGTGGTGTGGTGAGGGGACTGAGCAGGGTGGAGGCGAGGACGAGCCCGACCATGGTCGGCTGGTCCCCCTCGCCCTTGGCGGTCCATACGGTGGCGCCGGCCGCCACGGGCATGGCCACGATCAGGATCATCGCGGTGAGCAGTCCACTACCGCCGTCGGAGTCGGGGGTGCGGCGCAGCAGGAAGGCGACGAACGGCATGACGAGCAGCGGAATCGCCAGGTGCAGCGCGATTCCGGCCAGCATGGCCTTGGGGCGCCGTAGCACGCGGCCGAGCGCGCGGACGGGCACCTGGAACCCGGCCGAGAGGAGCACCAGGGACAGCAGGAGCGAGGTGGTGCGCAGGGTCAGGTGGGCCGGTCCGCCCAGCGGCAGGGCGTGCGGGCGGCGCAGCCACAGGCCAGCCCCCGGCAGGAGCAGAGCGGCGGCATAGGAGACGAGGACGGCGCGGCCGAGCCGACGGCGCAGCCAGTTCGTGGCCCGGTCGACGGGTGGTTCGGAAAGGGGCGGAGCGTTCACGGCGGCCTACTTCTGTCACGAGGGCAGGGGCGGGAGTGGGCGCCGATATGTGCGGGTAGGACCGGTTGATGTGCATGAGCGCATCCTTCCCGGCCGGTACGTGTGGGGGAGGTGATCAGCACGCGCAGTCAGGATGCGTTCAGGTGACCGCTGGCAGGGTCACGCCCCATGACCTACGAACTGTCCGAAACACCGGAAGCCGCACGGGACGCCGACGGCCCCGGGCGGCACCCTCACCGTCTCCGCCTCAACAAGGTTCCCGAGATCACCCTGTACTTCTGGGTGATCAAGGTGCTGTGCACCACGGTCGGCGAGACCGCGGCCGACCTGCTCAACGAGAAGGCCGGGCTCGGCCTGACCGGCGTCTCGGTGCTGATGAGCGCGCTGCTCGCGGTCGTCCTGGTGGTCCAGTTCCGCACCACCGCCTATCGCGCGGGCGTGTACTGGCTCGCTGTCGCCCTGATCAGCGTGGTCGGCACCCTGATCAGCGACAACCTGACCGACAACATGGGTGTGCCGCTGGAGACGACCACCACGGTGTTCGGGATCGTCCTGGCCGTCGTGTTCGTCGTCTGGTACCGGCGGGAGCGGACCCTGTCCATCCACAGCATCGACACCACCAGCCGCGAGTCCTTCTACTGGCTGGCCGTGCTGTTCACCTTCGCCCTCGGCACGGCCGCCGGCGACCTGGTCTCCGAGCGCATGAACCTCGGCTACTGGCTCTCGGCCGTCCTGTTCGCCCTGGCCATCGCAGCGGTCGGCATCGCCCACTTCGCCCTCGGCCTGGACGCCGTGTGGAGCTTCTGGATCGCCTACATCCTCACCCGTCCGCTGGGCGCCTCGATCGGCGACTACCTCTCCCAGCCGACCGGCGACGGCGGCCTGGGCCTCGGCACCGTGGTCACGAGCGTCCTCTTCCTGGCGGTCATCCTCGGCCTGGTGGTGTTCCTGACAGTGACCCGCAAGGACGTCATCGACCGCGAGCCCGTCACCGGACAGGCGGCCTGAACAGCACGGGAGGCGTTCAGGAAGCGTTCAGGAATTGATCGACAGAGTCGGACCCGGCGGCCGTCCCCCACGGCCCGACCACGCATTACAGGGCGCCTGTTCCCCTCGCGGGAACGGGCGCCCTTCCACACCCCCCACGCACAGAAAAGGAGTGTCCGCCACCTTGGAGATTCCGGAGACCCTCACCGACACCGACGTCCCCCGTGCGCACCAACGGACCGTCGCCGTCGCCAGGTCGGTGACGAAGAAGCTGCCCGAGGTCACCCTCGCCTTCTGGATCATGAAGATCGCGGCGACGACCCTGGGCGAGACGGCAGGCGACCTCTTCGCCCAGACCCTGAAACTCGGCTACTTCCTCACCACGATCGCGCTGTTCGCGATCTTCGTGGTGACCCTCGTCGTGCAGCTTCGCTCAAGGCGCTACAACCCGTTCTTCTACTGGACGGTCATCCTGTCGACCAGCACGGCCGGCACCACGATGTCCGACTTCATGAACCGCGACGGCAGCGCCAAGTACCTTGCGAACGGCGCCACTTCACTGGGCTGGGGACCGCAGGGCCTCGGCCTCGGCTACCCGACCGGCGCGGCGATCCTGATCTCGATCCTGGTCGTCGTCTTCGCCGTGTGGAAGCTGACCGGGATGACGTTCGTCATCCGGGACATCGTCGGTTTCCGCGGAGAGGCGCTGTTCTGGGTGGCGATCCTCGTCTCCAACACCCTCGGCACCTCCATGGGCGACTTCCTGTCCGACAGCTCGGGCCTCGGCTACGCCGGCGGAGCGGCGCTCGTGACCGGCGTGCTCCTGGTACTCGTCGCCCTGATGAAGGTGCCCTCGGTGCCGAACGTCCTGCTGTTCTGGCTCGCCTTCGTCCTGACGCGCCCCCTCGGCGCCACCGCCGGCGACTTCCTCACCAAGCCGACCGCCAAGGGCGGCCTCGACCTCGGTACGGCGGGCTCGTCGGCCGTGCTGCTGACGGTCCTGATCGGACTGATGACGTACGCCCATGTCCAGGAGCGCCGACGCCCCGCCCCGCGACCTTCGTAGGACGTCGCCCGGCCGGAGGACGCCTTCGGCCGGGCACGCGAGCAGCGCGAAGGCGTTCTGCCCGGCGGGTTGATTCCGGCTCTCGCGCTCTCGCGCTCTCGTGTCCAGTGGCGGTGACCGTGCCCTCGGCCGTTTCCTCCGGGTCGGCCGTGCGCACGGGCGCCGCCCGCGGCAGCCGCACGGGGATCGCCGATCCCCGCGGCCCTCCGCGCTCCTGACTCGGCACCTCCGCCGATTCCCCTCCTTGGGGAAACCCATGCCTGCTTGGTGAAGACCCGACCGCTCATTCCGGGTGTGTTCACAGATGCGCCGGTTCCGGTACACAAGGCGCGACTCTGATGGGCCCGGCACCCGCAGTCCGCCCCGAACACCCGGGAGAAACCAGATGTCCAGACGCCACGTCAGGCCCGCAGCCCTCCTCGCCGCGACCGGAGTTCTCACCGGGGTGACCGCCGCCCAGCCCGCCGCGTTCGCCGCCTCCCACCACCCGGCCGCCACCCGGCACGTCCTGCTGGTCTCCGTCGACGGACTGCACCAGTCGGACCTGGCCTGGTACATCGCCAGGCACCCGAAGTCCGCGCTGGCCCAACTGGTCGGCGGCGGCGTGGAGTTCACCCACGCCAGCACGACCACGCCGTCCGACTCCTTCCCCGGCATGGTCGCCCAGGCCACCGGCGGCAGCCCCGGCACCACGGGCGTCTACTACGACGACACCTACAACGCCGCGCTCCTCCCGGCCGGCACCACCAGCTGCAAGGGCGTCAAGCCCGGGGTCGAGGTGGACCTCACCGAGGACCTGGACAAGAACCAGGCCTCCATCGACGCGGGCCAGGGCCTCGCGGGCCTGCCGGACAGCATCCTGTCGATGACCGGCCACCCGGAGAGCCTCATCAACGCGTCGAAGCTGCCCGTCGACCCGAAGACCTGCAAGCCCGTATACCCGCACTCCTACCTCAAGGTGAACACCATCTTCGAGGTGGCCCGCCAGGCCGGTCTGCGCACCGCCTGGTCGGACAAGCACGCGGCCTACGAGATCCTCGACGGCCCCTCGGGCACCGGCGTCCAGGACCTGTTCACCCCGGAGATCAACAGCGACGCCCTCGGCTACGCCGCCGGCAACGACTGGACCACCGACAACAAGGCCACCGAGCAGTACGACGGCTACAAGGTGAAGGCCGTCCTCAACGAGATCGACGGCTACGACCACAGCCGCACCCACAAGGTCGGCACCCCGGCGATCTTCGGCCTCAACTTCCAGTCGGTCTCCACCGCCCAGAAGCTGCCCGCCTCCGACGGCCTCACCGGCGGCTACACCGCTAAGAATGTCCCGGGCCCGCTGCTGGTGAAGAACCTCGACTTCGTCAACACGGAGATCGGCGCCCTGACCGCCGAGATCGCCAAGCGGCACCTCTCCGGCAGCACCACGGTCATCCTCTCCGCCAAGCACGGCCAGTCGCCCACCGACCCCGCCGCGCTCACCCGCGTCGCCGACGGCCCGCTGCTGGACGGCCTCAACGCCGCCTGGAAGAAGCTCCACCCCGGCGCCCCCGACCTCGTGACGCACGCGGTCGACGACGACGCCATGCTGCTCTGGCTCTCCGACCGCTCCCCGGCGGCCACCGCCTTCGCCAAGAAGTACCTGCTCGCACAGAACGGCACCGGCACCGACATCAACGCCAAGCCCAAGGCCTACACCGGCAGCGGGCTCAGCAAGGTCTACGCCGGCAAGGCCGCCGCCGACTACTTCCACGTCAAGGCCGGCGACGCCCGCGTCCCGGACCTCTTCGGAGTCGCGCAGTACGGCGTCGTCTACACCGGCGGCACCAAGAAGATCGCCGAGCACGGCGGCGGCCACTCCGACGACCTGGCCGTACCCCTCGTCGTCTCCGGCGCCTCCGTCCCGGCCGGCGTGCGGGACTCCGCGCACGTGGGGACCAAGCAGATCGCCCCGACGATCCTCAACCTCCTCGGCCTCGACCCCCGCTCCCTCCAGGCCGTACGCGAGGAGCACACCACCGTGCTGCCGGTCCGCTGAACCGGGCCTCCGCAGCGACGCAGGCTCTGCCGTCCGCTCCCCGGTCGAGGCCCGGGGAGCGGACGGCAGATCGGGCAAGGGCTCCGGCTGCATACTGGACCACATGGCACGCGAGCAGCGGAACGGCGACGGCAGCGGGCTGGGGATCTTCCTTCGCTCTCGCCGGAGTCGGGTGAGGCCCGAGGACGTCGGCCTGGCCACGGGCTCCGGCCTGCGGCGTACGCCGGGACTGCGGCGTGAGGAGCTGGCCACGCTGGCCGGGGTCAGCGTCGACTACTACGCGCGCCTGGAGCGGGGCCAGGAGACCAACCCCAGTCCGGCCGTGGTCGATGCCCTCGCCCGGGCGCTGCGGCTGGACGCGCACGAGCATCAGCATTTACGTGATCTCGCAGAGCACGTCGACCGGAGGTCGGCGCCGGAGTCTTCTGCCCCATCCGTACGGCCCGACATCAAGCTGATGCTGGAGAGCCTGCGCCCCAACCCGGCCTACGTGATCAGCCGCACGATGGACATCCTCGCCGGCAACCCCGGCTCGGTCCGCCTGTTCGCGGGGACGGAGGACTGGCCGGCCGAGCGGCGCAACGCGCTGCGCTACCTCTTCCTGGACCCGCACGCGCCGAAGCTGTTCGCGGACTGGGACGAGCAGGTCCGCACCTGCGTCGGCCGTATCCGCGCCCTGGCCGGCACCGAACCGGACACCCCCGGCCTGGCTCCGCTCATCGACGAACTCACCCGGGAGAGCCCGGAGTTCGTGCACCGCTGGACGGACTACGACGTGCAGCCGTACCCGCGCGGCGAGAAGACCTTCCACCACCCGGAGGTCGGCGACCTCACCCTCGGCTACCAGTCCATGCAGCTCGACGGCACCCCGGGCCACCGCCTCGTCGTGTTCTTCGCCGAACCCGGCACCCCCGACCACGGGAAACTGCTCCTCCTCGACGGCCTCGACAGCGCGGCCACCGAGCCCGCTGCGGAGCACGCCGAGGAGAAGCAGGGCTGACGCCGCCGGTGAGGGCATGGTCAGGGCTTGATCAGGACCTTCAGCGCCTCGCGGTCGGCCATCGCGCGGTAGGCGTCGGGTGTGTCGTCCAGTCCGACCGTACGGTCGAAGACCCGGCCCGGCTCGATCGTGCCCTCCAGGATGTCGGGCAGCAGCTCCTCCATGTAGGCGCGGGCCGGGGCGACACCGCCGGTGACGGTGACGTTCTTCGCGAAGTCGATGAAGCCGAAGGGGATCTCGGCGTACTGCGGCACACCGACCCGGCTGATCGCACCGCCGGGCCGGACCACGCCGAGGCCCGTCTCGAAGGCCGACAGCGCGCCGACGCACTCCAGTACGGCGTGGGTGCCCATGCCGCCGGTCAACTCCCGTACGCGGGCGATGCCTTCGTCGCCGCGCTCGGCGACGACCTCGGTGGCACCGAACTCGACGCCCAGGTCGGTGCGGTCCTTGTGCCGGCCCATCAGGATGATCCGCTCGGCACCGAGCCGCTTGGCGGCCAGTACGGCGGACAGGCCGACCGCGCCGTCGCCGATCACGGTGACGGCCGTACGGGGGCCGACGCCGGCCTTGACCGCGCTGTGGTGGCCGGTGCACAGCACGTCGGAGAGGGACAGCAGGGAGGGCAACAGGGCGGAGTCCTCGGCCACCGGGAGCTTCACCAGCGTGCCCTGGGCCTGCGGAACACGGACCACTTCGCCCTGGCCCCCGTCCACGCCGTTGGGACCCCACTGGCCGCCGTGCGGACAGACCGTGTGGAGGCCTTCCTGACAGAAGACGCAGGTGTTGTCCGCCCACAGGAAGGGCGCGACCACGAGGTCACCGGCCTTCACCCCGGACACCTCGGAGCCGGTCTCCTCGACGACGCCGAGGAACTCGTGCCCCATGCGCCGGCCCTGCTCGGTGACGGGCATGGAGGCGTACGGCCACAGGTCGCTGCCGCAGACACAGGCCAGGACCACGCGGACGATCGCGTCGGTGGGGTTCTGGATCTTCGGGTCCGGGACGTCCTCCACCCGGACGTCGCCGGCGCCGTACATCACTGTCGCTCGCATAGGAATCTTTCCGATCTTGCTTGAATTGCGGGGGAGTTGACGGAGTGGCGCCCGCGTTGTCGAGCGGGTACTCCGGGGTTCTGGTCCCGGGAACCGGGATGACGCGCCCGCCTCGGGTCAGCACCCGGGCGGCCTCCTGTCAGTTGTTGTCCCGGCTTTCGACGATGTCCTTGAGCTGGGTGATCGCGCTCATCGCGCTGGGCCATCCGGCGTAGAAGGCCAGGTGGGTGAGGGCCTCGACCAGTTCGTCCTTGGTGAGTCCGTTCTCCAGGGCGCGACGCAGGTGGTTGCCCAGCTGCTCGGGGCGGTACAGGGCCGCCAGGGTGGTGACGGTGATCAGGCTGCGGTCGCGGGGGGAGAGGCCCGGGCGCTCCCAGACGTCCCCGAACAGCACCTCGTCGGTCAGCTGGACCAGTTTCGGTGCGAAGGCTCCGAGCGCCTTCTGGGCGGGGGTCGGCTCGTCTGCCATGGGTGAGCTCCTTGGGATATGGGGGTCGCCCGAGTCCTTGACGGGCGGGGTCAGAGGTTGACCAGTCGGCTCATCTCCGCTTCGAGGCGGTCGCCCGCGGCCGGCGTGAGCCGGTTGAGCTTGTCGAGCTGGTCGGCGGTCAGCTCCACCCCGTCGGCGGCGGTGTTCTCCTCGACGCGGGAGACGCGCTTGGTGCCCGGTATGGGGGCGATGTCGTCGCCCTGCGCCAGCAGCCGGGCCAGGGCCACCTGCGCCGGGGTGGCACCCGCCTCGGCGGCCACCGTCTCGACCTCGTCGACGAGGGCCAGGTTGCGCCGGAGGTTCTCCTCGGTGAAGCGCGGGTTGGTCAGGCGCCGGTCGGTGGGGTCGAACTGGTCGGTGGAGCGGATCTTGCCCGTCAGGAAGCCGCGGCCGATCGGTGCCCACGGGACGAGGCCGATGCGGAGTTCCCGCAGCAGGGGCAGGATCTCCGCCTCGATGTCCCGCGTCCACAGGGAGTACTCCGTCTGCAGGGCGGCGACGGGGTGGACGGCGTGGGCGCGGCGGATCGTGCCGGGGCCGGCCTCGGACAGCCCGATGTGCCGGATCTTGCCCTGGGTGACCAGCTCGGCGAGGGCGCCCACCGTCTCCTCGATGGGTGTGTTCGGGTCGACCCGGTGCTGGTAGTACAGGTCGATGTGGTCGGTCCCGAGTCTGCGGAGGGAGCCCTCGACCGCGGCGCGCACGTTCGCCGGACTGCTGTCGGCCGTGCCGTGCACGCCGTCGCCGCCGGCGGTGTGCGAGACGAGGCCGAACTTCGTCGCCAGGACGACCTGGTCCCGGCGGCCCCGGACGGCCCGGCCGACGAGTTCCTCGTTGAGGAAGGGACCGTAGATCTCGGCCGTGTCGATGAGGGTGACACCGAGATCGAGGGCGCGGTGGACGGTGCGGAGGGACTCGGCGTCGTCCGTGCCATGGCCGGTGTAGACGCCGCTCATCCCCATCGCGCCCAGGCCGATGCGGGAAACGTCCAGAGTGCCCAGCCTGATGTGCTTCACGGTTACCGATTCCTTCGCAGACGGACGTAGACGGAACGCTCGCGGACGCTTTCGTGCTCCGCTCCGAAACGGAGATCCGCTGCGTGATTCAGCCTGCCCGCCCGCTGCTCCGGGTGGCAGGCCGCGTCGTGCCGGGTACTGGCGTTCCGTGCTGTGACAGGGCACCCCACGCGGCTGCCGCGCAGGTCACGGGCCCGGCAGACTGGACGGCATGACACGTGAGCAGCAGTCGCCTGCCGGCGGAGGCACCGAACTGGGGCGCTACCTGCGGGCCCGCCGGGCCCAGGTCACCCCCGCGGAGGCGGGGCTGGCCCCCGGCGCCGGACTGCGCCGCACACCCGGGCTGCGCCGCGAAGAGCTGGCCACCCTGGCCGGGGTCAGCATCGACTACTACGCCCGGCTGGAACGCGGAAAGGAGACCCGCCCCAGCCCGTCGGTCGTCGACGCCCTGGCCCGTGTCCTCCTGCTGACCGGCGACGAACACGAGCACCTGCGCAACCTCGTCGCCCGTGCCGCCCGGACCGCGCCCGAACCTCCCGCCGCACCCAGCAGGACCGTACGGCCCGCCGTCGCTCCGATGCTGGAGAGCCTCCGTCCCGGCCCCGCCTACGTCGCGAGCCGCACCAACGACCTGCTGGCCTGGAACCCCGGCGGACTGGCGTTGTTCGCGGGCATCGAGGACTGGCCGGCCAAACAGCGCAACCTCGCCCGCTACGCCTTCCTCCACCCCGCCGCGCGCGAACTCTTCGACGACTGGGAGCACACCCTGCGCGGCTGCGTCGCCCGGCTGCGCGCCCTGGCCGGCACCGACCCCGACGCACCCGACCTGGCCGCGCTCGTCGGTGAACTCCTGCTCAAGAGCGCGGAGTTCGCCCGCATGTGGGAGCGCTACGAGATCAAGGCGCACGCGTTCGGCCGCAAGACCTACCACCACCCCACCGTCGGAACCTTCACGCTCGGCTACCAGGCCATGCAGATGGAAGGCACCCCCGGCCATCGCCTGGTCACCTATCATGCGGCGCCCGGGACCCCCGCCCATGACGCGCTCGTCCTCCTGGACCTGACCGCGCCCAAGCCGGCCGTACACGACACCCGACCGCCCCAGGAGGCACGGCCGGCCACCGCACGGGACGCTCCACCCTCTCCACCGCGGCAGGACGGGTGAGGTTCCGGACCGCGTAACAGCGGCAACGCGGTACCGGCCTGAGCCCGCCGCACTCACACGGCCTGGTCCCAGTGGTGGCCCTCCCAGAGGATCAGCGCGAGCAGCACCAGGAGTGCGGACACGAGTGCGGCCGCTCCACTGAGGTGCAGCGCGGCGGGAGGTGCCAGGGCGGTGACGGCGAGTGCGGCCCACAGCCGGGCCTGCGGCCAGGCACCGGCGAGCGTGCGGTGGAGACAGGCAAGCCCGGCCGGATACAGGGAGATGCCGAGAGGCAGGAGCAGGGCCGGAGCACCGTGCGAGGCGTGGTGGAAGTTGTCGATGGCCTTCTCCATCCCGACCGACGCGACCGCGATGCCGAGGACGATCACGAAGTGCGAGTACCCGAAGGAGTAGACGGCGACCCGGGGCCGCCGGTCCGCCGGAAACCGTTCCAGCCGGCTTCGCTCTCTCGCTCCTCACGGCCGAAGAAGAGCCACCACATCGCTGCGCTCAGCGCCAGCACGACAGCGCCCTGCTCCGGCAGGCGTGCGTCGACCGGGCCGGGCGCTGCAACTTCACCCTCGCCGAGATCGTGGCAGGGGTCAACACGGTCAACAAGCGTGTGGCGACGGGCGGTTGGGTGCGACCGCGACCACCGACGCGCTCCAGGCCGGTGCCGAGGCCCTGCACCTCGACGGCGGGGCCGCTTTCGTCGACGCCAAGGCGGGCCGGATGGCCGGTGTATGCGAGGGGATCACCCACGGACGGCGGATCGCGACTTCCCGGTCGACGACTGAGAGGAGTTTGTGCGGACGGACGTACGGGATGCCGTCACTCGGGGGTGTGCACTGCGGCGAGCGCGTCGGCGTACAGGCCGCGGATGTCGGCGGCTCCGTCCGCCCGGACCCATTCGTGGATCGCGGCGTCGGCACAGCCGAAGGCGGCGGTGACGAGGGCGCGCGCCCGGGCGTCGGGGCCGTTGTCGTGGTCGTGGCCGAGGCGGGCGCGTACGTCGGGAATGAGCATGTCCTGCCACAGGAGCTGCTTCTCGATGTGGCGGGCGCGCAGTGACGGGGTGTCCGTGAGCATGGCCTGGGCGCGGAGCGTGCGCTCGGGGTCGTTGACGAAGCTGCTCAGCAGGAGCGCGACCGCATGGCTCAGGGCCTCCCAGGGCGACTCGTCCGCCGGACGGTCCCGGAGACCGTCGCGTACGCGCTCGCCGGCGCTGGTGAAGCTGGCGAGTACGACGTCCTCCTTGGTCGGGAAGTGCCGGAAGAAGCTGCTCCGCGAGACACCGGCGCGGGCGGCGATCTGGTCGGCGGTGGTCTCGTCGAAGCCGTTGGCCAGGAACAGCTCCATCGCGGCGGCGGTGATCTCGGCGCGGACGGCGGCGCGTTGCCGCTCGCGCAGTGTCGGTTTGATCATCGTCGCCCTGTGCTCGTGCATGAGGTCACTCTATCGGACCGCGATGCAATGTGGGACTGAGTGTCATGTAGGGTTTGAGTGTCGCATTCGTGATCGCCCATTCTCTTCGTGATCGCCCGTTCCAAGGGAGACCCCCCATGCAGTACAGGACCCTCGGCCGCACCGGCGTCCAGGTCAGCTCGCTCGCACTCGGGACGATGAACTTCAGCGCGTTCGGCAACATCTCCGAGGCCGAGACGACCCCGATGGTGCGGCGCGCCCTGGACGCCGGCGTCAACTTCATCGACACGGCCGACGCCTACTCCGGAGGCTTCTCGGAGGAACTCGTCGGCAAGGCGCTCAAGGACGTCGACCGCGCCTCCGTGGTGCTGGCCACGAAGTTCCGCCTGCCGGTGGGTGACATCAGCAGGCTGGACCAGGCGAAGGGGCTGGACGCCATGAACCGGCAGGGCGGCTCACGCCGTTGGATCGTCAAGGCGGTCGAGGACAGTCTGCGCCGCCTCGGAACCGACTACATCGACCTCTACCAGATGCACCGTCCCGACCCGGCCACGGACATCGAGGAGTCCCTGTCGGCGCTCACCGACCTGCAACGCGCGGGCAAGATCCTCTACATCGGCTCGTCGACCTTCTCCGCCGCGGAGATGGTCGAGGCGCAGTGGGCGTCCGAACGGCGTTCCCTGGCACGCTTCGTCACCGAACAGCCCCCGTACTCGATCCTCGTCCGCGGCATCGAGGCAGACGTCCTGCCCACGGCACAGAAGTACGGCATGGGCGTGCTCACCTGGAGCCCCCTGGCGAGCGGATTCCTCTCGGGCAAGTACCGACCGGGGACCGAGGCGCAGCAGTCGCACCGGGACCGGCTGGCGGCCGGACGCCCGATGCCGCCCGCCAACGCCTACGACACCCTCAAGCGCGAGGCCGCCGAGAAGCTGTACACCCTGGCGCAGGAGTACGGCATGTCGCTGATCGAGATGTCCCTGGCGTTCGCGGCCGGTCATCCGGGTGTCACCAGCGTGATCATCGGCCCGCGGACCCTGGAGCACCTCGAAACGCAACTGCCCGTCGGTGACCGTACGCTGCCCGGCGAACTCCTCGACCGGATAGACGAGATCGTCGCCCCCGGCACCACCGTGAAGCCGGGGGACACCCACGCCGTCGTGCCCGCCCTGGAGAGGGTCAACCGCCGTCGCTGAGCGGGTGGCGGTGCCGAGGAGGACTCAGTTGCGCCGGCGACCGTTCACAGGTGCTTGCCGAAGAACTGGGTGAGTTTCTCGGCGACCTGGGGGACGTACTTGGGGTTCCAGTACAGGTCGATGTGGCTGGCGTCGTCGAGGACGAAGAGTTCCTTGGGCTCCTTCGCCCGCTCGATCGCGTCCTGGCTCATGTAGAGCGTGTCGGCCTCGGAGCCGGCGATCAGCAGCAGCGGGCGGGGGGAGATCAGCTCGATCCCCTCGAACGGGAAGAACGCCATCTGCTGGCTGAGGCTGGAGAGGGCGAACGTGCCCATGAACCGGGGGTTGGGGTCGATCTCGGAGTAGTACTTGTAGCCCTCCAGGTACATCGCGGGGATGGTGGAGAGGTCGTTCATGTCGAACTTGGGGTTGTCCGCGATCAGGGAGAACAGCTCGACCTCCCCGCCGGCCGCCTCGCGCGTACGGGCCTGTGCCGAGCGCTTGAGCAGGTCGGTGCGGTACTCCGCGGACTGCGCGCCGAGGGGGCCGACGCCGTCGCGGCGCGCGGAGCCGATGTTGAAGGTGCTCACGCCGGCGACGGCCTTGATCCGCAGCTCGGTCTGGGACACGTTGACCGTGTAGCCGCCGCCCGCGCAGACGCCGAGGGCGCCGATGCGCTCGGGGTCCACGTCCGCGTGGTTGCTCAGGAAGTCCACCGCGCAGCGGATGTCCTCGACCCGCACGGCCGGGAACTCCGAGAAGTGCGGCTCGCCGCCGCTCTCGCCCTGGTAGGAGGCGTCGAAGACCAGCGTGACGAAGCCCTGTTCGGCCAGGAGCTTCGCGTAGGTGGTGGGGACCTGTTCCTTGACGGCGCCGAAGGGGTGGGTCACGACGATCGCGGGATACTTGGTTCCCTGCTCGAAGCCGTCCGGCCTGAACAAGTTGCCGACCACGGTGTTGCCCTTGTTCTGAAAAGTCACTCGGTCCATGTTCAGGTCCTCTGCGTTCCAGGTCTCTGTCCTGCGTGGTGGGGCCGACGGAGCGAGCGGTTCCCGGGTACGTGAGCGTCCACGCCCTGGGCCGATCCCCGTCACCCGTTCGTCCGCACGGCCTCGTGGGGGAGGGGCGGACAGGCGGGCGTGGCCGGTACGGAACAGCCTCGCCGCCGCGGCCTCGGAGTGGCAGGCCCTACGGTGGCGTGGAGTGCCGATCCGTGGAGTGACAGGGCACCCCAGGTGCCTGCGGCGCAGGTCAGGTGGGTGACGCGGCAAGGAAGTACTCGGCCTGTGCACCGGCGCGGTTTCGCGCGCGCTGACGGATCTCGCGATGTGACGGAGGGATCTGCCTGATTCTTGAGCCGTTCCGAGGAAGCGCCCTGCGGTACCCCCGGAGGCCGCCGCCGGATCACCTTCGTCCCCGACCACCACACCTGTGTCCCCTACGGACGCTCCGCGCGCCGTGAGCAACTCGGCTATCACTGCGGGCCGTTCGGTCTCCGCGCACGAGGGCGACGGGGTCGGGCGGGTGGAGCGCTCTCGCGGTCGTGTTCCACCGTGTCCCGGAGTCGTGTTGTTCCGTCCTCGGCTTGTAGTCCTTCTATGAATCAGGGTCGTAGATCACTCAACAACCTCACATTGAGAGCCGAAAGGAGGACCGCCGCTTGTGGTGGTGCCATGCTCGCAGGCACCGAAGGAGGTGGCTGTGACCTCGATGGCGGAAACCAGGGGAGTAGCCGCGCCGGCTCCGCGTACGACGGCCGAACGACTCGTGGATCTTGCCGCCCGTCAGCGGTCGGCCCTGGTCGGCGGTTCTGTCGAGGCCGTCGCCCGGCAGGCGGCCCGTGGTCGGCTCACGGCACGTGAGCGCGTCGCCCGGTTGCTGGACGAGGGGTCCTTCGTCGAGACCGGTGCGCTGGTGCGCGCTCGTGGTGACGTCGACGACGCGGCGTACGGCGACGGCGTGGTCACCGGCACCGGCACCGTCGGCGGCCGTCAGGTGTGTGTCTTCGCGCAGGACGCCACGGTCCACGGCGGCAGCATGGGCGAGGCATTCGGGGAGAAGGTCGTCAGGACGATGGACCTGGCGCTGAAGACCGGTTGCCCGATCATCGGCCTCAACGACTCGGGCGGTGCCCGCATCCAGGAGGGCGTGGCCTCGCTCGCCCTCTATGCCGAACTGGCCCGCCGCAACGTCGAGGCCTCGGGCGTCATTCCGCAGATCTCCGTGATCATGGGCCCCTGCGCGGGCGGTGCCGCCTACTCGCCGGCCATCACCGACTTCACCGTCATGGTCGACGGCACCTCGCACATGTTCGTCACCGGTCCGGACGTCATAGAGTCCGTGACCGGGGAACGTACGACCGCCGAAGAGTTGGGCGGCGCCCGCGCGAACAACTCCGGCAACGGCAACGCCCACTTCCTCGCCGAGGACGAGGACGATGCCCTGGACATCGTCCGGGTCCTGCTCGCCTACCTCCCGGCGAACAACCGCGACAGCCCACCCGAGTACCCCTTCAGGCGTCGCGCGGGCGCCGCCGACGCTCTGCGGCTCGACGGCCTCGTCCCCGACCGGCCCGAGACCGCGTACGACATGCGTGAGATCCTGCGCGCCGTCGTCGACGACGGCGAACTGCTCCAGGTGCACGAGTTGTTCGCGCCCAACATCCTCTGTGCCCTGGCCCGGGTCGAGGGCCGTTCCGTCGGAGTCGTCGCCAACCAGCCGCTGCACAGCGCCGGCGCGCTCGACATCGACGCCTCCGAGAAGGCCGCTCGCTTCGTCCGCTTCTGCGACGCGTTCGGCATCCCGCTGCTGACCTTCGCCGACGTGCCCGGCTACCTCTCGGGCACGCACCAGGAACAGAACGGGATCATCCGCCGCGGCGCCAAGCTGCTCTACGCCTACGCCGAGGCCACCGTTCCCAAGGTCACCGTCGTGGTGCGCAAGGCCTACGGCGGCGGATACGCCGTCATGGGCTCCAAGCACCTCGGTGCCGACGTCAACCTCGCCTGGCCCACCGCCAGGATCGCCGTGATGGGCGCGGAGGGAGCCGTCACCGTCCTGCACCGCCGTGAACTCGCCGCGGCGGCAGCGGCCGGTGAGCAGAGTGCGGCAGACCTGAGGGCGAAGCTCGTGGAGGAGTACGAGACGGCCTGGGCCACCCCCTACGCGGCCGCGGCGCGCGGCTACGTCGATGCGGTCATCGCGCCGAGCGACACCAGGGAGCACATCGCCCGGGCTCTGCGCACGCTGCGTACCAAACGCGCCGGTGTCCCCGACCGGCGACACGGCAACATCCCGCTGTGAGCGAAGCGAAGCCCTGACCGCATCACCTCGGACGGCGACACCACCTGTGACGTGAGGAGTTCCCCATGCCCGCGCACGCCCCCGGCACGTCCTCAGCAGCACCGGGACACCTGGCCACGCTCCCCGCCCACCTCGCGCACTGGGCCCAACTCGCCCCGGACCGCCCGGCGTTCACCTTCGTCGACCACTCCGCGTCCGGCCTGCGCGCCTCCCACCGCACGCTCACCTGGCGGCGTGTGGAAATACGCACCCGCGCGGTCGCCGCCCGGCTCGCGGACACCGTGGCTCCCGGCGAACGCGTCGCCGTCCTCAGCCCCCAAGGCATCGATTACGCCATCGGTTTTCTCGCCGCGCTGACCGCCGGCACCGTCGCCGTCCCCATGTTCACCCCCGATCTGCCCGGACACGGCGACCGCTTGGCCGGAGTCCTGGACGATGCGCAGCCCTCGGCCGTACTCACCACCAGCGCCGCGGCAGAGACCGTGGGCGCTTTCCTGGACGCGCACGGCCTGCGTCACCGGCTGATCGTCAGCGACTTCGTCCCCGACAACCAGGCCGACGCATGGCAGCCGCCCACTCCGGACGAACGGTCGACCGCCTACCTCCAGTACAGTTCCGGATCCACCCGGTTTCCCACCGGGGTCGAGATCTCCCACGCGAACGTCGTCACCAACGCCCGCCAGGCGCTCACCGCGTACGGCGCCGACGACCTCCGCGTCACCATGGTCGGGTGGCTGCCGCTCTACCACGACATGGGGCTGGTGCTCAGCGTCGCCGCACCTGTCGTGGGCGGACTGCTGTCGGTCCTGATGGACCCGCTGGCCTTCCTCCGACGGCCCGCCCGCTGGCTGCACCTGCTGTCCCAGAACCCGGGCGCCCTCAGCGCCGCGCCGAACTTCGCGTACGACTACTGCGCGGCCGTCGTCACCGACGAGGACAAGGCCGGACTGCGGCTGGACCGGGTCGCCGGACTCATCAACGGCAGCGAACCCGTACGCCCCGAGACCGCCGATCGCTTCGGCGCGGCCTTCGCCGGACAGGGGCTGCCGGCCGACATCCACTGCCCGTCCTACGGTCTCGCCGAAGCCACCGTATTCGTCAGCGCCCACCGGCCCGGACAGCCGCTGCGCCGGTACGCCCTGGACCGGGAGGCCCTGGCGGCCGGCAAGGCCCTGCGCCTCCCGCCCGGTGACCCCGCCGCGGTGCTGCTCGCCGGCTGCGGCGAACCGGTCGGTCAGGCGGTGCGCATCGTCGACCCCGCCACCGCGACCGTTCTGCCCGCGGGAGAGGTGGGCGAGATCTGGGTGCAGGGACCCAACGTCGGGCGCGGCTACCTGGAGCGCGGCCCGCAGACCCGCAAGACCTTCCACGCCCGGCTGGCGCACACTCCCGGCCACTGGCTGCGCACCGGCGACCTCGGCACCGTGCTCGACGGGCAACTCCTGGTCACCGGACGCCTGAAGGACCTGATCATCGTGGACGGACGCAACCACTACCCGCAGGACGTCGAAGGCACCGCACAGGCCGCCCACCCGGCCATACGCCCCGACCGCCTGGCGGCCTTCGCCGTGCCCGCGGGCCACGCACCCGGCGGTACGACGGCCGGGGCCACCATCGCCGCCGAGGGCGCGGTGATCGTCGCGGAGCAGGCCCGTGGGCTGGACGTGTCGGCCCGTGACCTCAAGAAGGTCGCCGCCGCCGTCCGTGCCGCCGTCTCGGCCCGGCACGGCCTGCGCCTGGCCGACCTGGTGCTCGTCCCGCCCGGCACCGTGCCCCGCACCTCCAGCGGCAAGGTCTCCCGCACACTGACCCGCGCCCGCTACCTCGACGGTTCCTACGAGCGCCCCGAGGGGGGCACGGCATGAGCGCCGTCCCGACCGACCTCTCCGACCTGCGGCGTCTGGTCGTCGAACGGATCGCCCACTGGTCCGGGGTGCCCGACGCGGACATCGCCGTGGACCGCCCGCTGGCGGAACTCGGGATGTCCTCCCGCGAGGCGGTCGCGATCGCGGCGGAACTCTCGCACACCCTCGGCCGAGAACTGCCCGCGACCCTGCTGTGGGAGACGACCACCGTCGACCGTCTGGTCACCCTGCTGAGCGAAAGCCCGGAGCCCGGCCCGCAGACCGCGGGCGTCCTCCGGCAGATCGCCGTGGACGACGACGAACCGGTCGCGGTGATCGGCGTCGGCTGCCGCCTCCCCGGCGGGGTGCGCGGCCCCGGCGACTACTGGCGGCTGCTCGTCGAGGGCGCCGACGCGATCGGCCGGGTACCCGAGGGACGCTGGCCGGACTTCACCAGCAGTGTCCCGCCGGACGCCAACCCCTGGGGCGGATACCTCGACGAGGCCACCCTCACCGGGTTCGACTCCGCCTTCTTCCGCATCGCCCCGCGCGAGGCCGACCTGATGGACCCGCAGCAGCGCATGCTGCTGGAGGTCACCCAGGAGGCCCTGGACCACGCGGCAGTCCCCGCCGCCTCGCTTGCGGGAACCGCCACCGGCGTCTTCGTCGGCGTCTCGGCCCACGACTACGGGCACCTCACCGCCGCCGACCCGGCCACCGTCGACCCCTGGGCGACCACCGGAGCCGCCGGTTCGGTCGCGGCGGGCAGGATCAGTTATGTGTACGACCTGCGCGGCCCGAGCATCGCCGTCGACACCGCCTGCTCCTCCTCCCTGGTCGCCGTCCACCAGGCCTGCGCCGCGCTGCGCGGCGGCGAGTGCGACACGGCGCTCGCCGCCGGCGCCAATGTGCTCCTGTCGCCCGCCGTCACCGTCGCGTTCGGCCGCGCCGGTGCCCTCGCGCCCGACGGCCGCTGCAAGCCGTTCTCCCGGTCCGCCGACGGCATCGGTCGCGCCGAGGGCTGCGCCGTCGTGGTCCTCAAGCGGTTCGGCGACGCGCTGCGCGACGGCGACCGGGTCCTCGCCGTCATCACGGCCACCGCCGTCAACTCCGACGGCCGCTCCAACGGCCTGATGGCACCCAGCCCGGCCGCCCAACGCGCCCTCCTGGAAACGGCCTACGCGCGAGCGGGCCTCGATCCGGCGACGGTCGACCACGTCGAGGCGCACGGCACCGGCACGCCACTCGGAGACCCCATCGAGGCGGGCGCCCTGGCCGACGTCCTGGGCCGCGGACGCCACCCTGACCAGCCGTTGCTGCTCGGTTCGGCCAAGAGCAACCTCGGTCACCTGGAAGCCGCCGCCGGCATGGCGGGTCTGGTCAAGACGGTGCTCGCCCTGCACCACGGGATCATCCCCGGCTCGCTGCACTGCGACCGGCCGGCCCTGGACGACGAACGGCTGCGGGTGGTCACCGAACCCGAACCCTGGCCCCGCTACGGCCGCACCGCGACCGCCGGAGTCTCAGCCTTCGGTTTCGGCGGCACCAACGCACACGCCGTACTGGAGGAGTGGCAGCCCGGCCGGCTCGCCGAACGCGCCCTGGTCGCCCACCGGTCCGCCGCGCTGCTCCAGCTCAGCGACGCCGACCCGGCCCGGGTCCGGGACACCGCCGCCGGACTCGCCGACTGGCTCGACACACCCGCAGGGAGCGCCGCCCGGCTCCAGGACATCGGGCGCACCCTCGCCGGCCGCACCGGCCGCGGTCCCGCCCGCGCGGCCGTCGTCGCCCACGACCGCGACGGCCTGACCACCGCACTGCGCACGCTGGCGACCGACCGCCCGCACCCACGCGTCAGCACCGGTCACCGGGACCGACTGGGCCCCGGCCCGGTCTGGGTCTTCTCCGGCTACGGCACCCAGTGGGCCGCCATGGGCCGTCAACTCCTCGGCACCGAGCCCGCGTTCGCCGCCGCCGTGGAGAAGCTGGAGCCCGTGCTCGCGGCCGGCTGCGGAATCTCCCTGTACGAACTCCTCGACGCCTGCCCGGAGGAGGCCCTGCGCCGGGTAGAGACCGCCCAACCCCTCCTCTACGGCACCCAGTTGGCGCTCGCCGAGCTCTGGCGCTCCTACGGCGTCGAACCCGCCGCCGTCATCGGGCACTCGATGGGTGAGGTCGCGGCGGCCGTCGTGGCCGGGGCACTCGATCCCGCCGACGGCGCCCGCGTCATCGCCCTGCGGTCCCGGCTGCTCGCCACACTGCGCGGCGGGTCGATGGCCGTCGTGGACCTGACCGACGACGAACTCGGCGCCCTGGAGCGGGAGTTCCCCGGCGTGCACCTGGCCGTGGACACCTCGCCCACGCAGAAGACCGTCACCGGTGAGGCCGCCGCCGTCGCGCGCCTCGTCGACCATCTCACCGGACAGGGCCGCACGGTCCGCACCATGCCCGTCCGCGGTGCCGGGCACTCGCCCCAGGTCGACCCGCTGCTGCCCGAACTGACCGCCGGTCTCGGCGGGATCGGAGGAGGTACCGGCGCCACCGTCCGTGTCTACTCTACCGTTCACGACGACCCCACCCGACCCTGCGTCTTCGACGCCGGGCACTGGGCGGAGAACCTGCGCCGCCCCGTCCGCCTCGCCGGTGCGCTGGCCGCCGCCGCGGCCGACGGGCACACCGCCTTCATCGAGATCTCCCCGCACCCCGTGCTCCTGCACGCCCTCACCGAGACCCTGCCCGACGCCCTCCACCTGCCCACCCTCCGCAGAGGCAACGACCCCGCCCTCACCTTCCGCCTCCAACTCGCCGCCCTGCACACCGCAGGCCACCCCCTCCCGGCCCGACTCCTCCATCCGCACGGCGAGGTCATCGACGTCCCCCTGCCGGCCTGGCGCCACACCCGCCACTGGTGGACGGGCGAGCAGCCCCCGTCGGACGGCGGGCGCGGACTCCCCGAACTGCCCGCCGCACCAGCCCCGTTGGCCGTCGAAGGCACCGTCACCGAGCGGCTCGTCCGCCATATCGCCGCCGTCGCAGGCCACCTGCCGGAGCGGATCACCCCCGACACCCCGCTCACCGACCTGGGCCTCGACTCGCTCATGGCCGTCCGCCTGCGGGCGGCCGTGGAGCGGGAGTTCGGCGCCGCGCCGTCGACACACGACCTGATGCGGGCCGACACCGTCCGGGCCGCCGCCGACGCGATCACCCGCGCCGCGCTCGACGATCCGCCGGCACACCGGCCCCCGCCCGCCGCGATCGTCTCCGTCCGGGCCGGCCGACGCGTGCCGTACCCCCTGCGCGCGCTATGGCCCGCCGGGGACCGACCGCCGTTGATACTGGCCCACGCGGCCGGCGGCACCCCGGACGTCTACCGGCCGCTCGCCGCGCTGCTGGCCCCGCAGGTACCGGTGTACGGGCTCGACCGCGCCGAGGAGGCGGACAGCGTCACCGCGAAGGCGAGACTGTGCGCCGAGGCGATCCGCAAGGCGTGGCCCGAGGGCCGCTATGTCGTCGGCGGATGGTCGTTCGGCGGGTTCGTGGCCCAGGAGACCGCCCGGCTGCTGGCCGCCGAGTACGCGCCACCCGCCGCGGTGGTGCTCATCGACGCCGTACGTCCGCTGCCCCGACCGCCCGGACGGACTGCATGGGACGTGGCGCGGGAGCACTTCGAAGGATTCGCCGCGTACGTGTCCCGCACCTACGACGTACAACTGGACCTGCCCTACACGGAGTTGGCCGGTCTCGACGACCGGGGGCGGATCGACCTGGTACTGGAGACGCTGAGTTCCGTCGCCGACGTCCCGCCCGCCGCGCTCCGTCACCAGCGCGCCTCCTACCTGGACCTGCGGACCGGTGAGGCCCACACCCCGCGTCCCTACGACGGCAGGGTGATCCTCTACCGCGCCACCGAGCCCGCGCCGCACACTGTGCGGGACCGGGCATATGAGCGTACGGACGACGCCCTCGGCTGGGACGAACTCTGCCCGGACCTGGAGGTCGTACGCATCCCGGGACACCATCTGTCGCTGCTCGACCCGCCGCACGCGCAGGCCATCGCCGACCACCTGAACCGGGTGCTCGGCTGAACACCCCGCTCCCCGACATCGCCTCACAAGGAGCCGCCCGCCATGTCCGACCGTCCGTCCGTTCCCCGCCCAGGCCTGTCCCGTCGCACCCTCACCAAGGCAGCGGCACTCGGTCTCGCGGGTGTGCTCACCGGCGCCGGGAGAGCCTCGGCCGCCGACGTCACCGTCACCCAACTGGGGTCCCGCACCTACGACTTGAGCGTCCCCTCCGCCGCGCTGGGCCGCACCGCGCCGGTACGGATCATCCTGCCCAGCTCGTACGCCGCCCGGCCCGACCGCACCTGGCCGGTGCTGTATCTCCTGCACGGTGCGCACGACGACTACACCTCGTGGACCCGCGAGACCGACATCGAGACGTTCACCGCGAACCGGGACCTGATCGTCGCCATGCCGGACGGCGGACCCACCGGCATCCCCACCCGCTGGAAGACCGGCGCCGACTACGAGACCTTCCAGCTCCAGGAGGTCCCGGCGGTCCTGCGCTCCGGCTATCGGGCCTCCACCGTGCAGGCGGTCGCGGGCGTCTCGACCGGCGGATACGGGGCGATGGCACACGCCGCCCGGCACCCGGGCACCTTCGTCGCCGCGGCGTCGTACAGCGGAATCCCCGACACCACCGAGACGACGATGCCCACGATCATCGAGGCGATCGTCGGACGGGAGAGCCTCAACCCCCTGTCGCTGTGGGGCGAACCGACACTCGACGCCGCCACCTGGCAGGACTTCAACCCGCTCACCCACGCGAGCGCCCTGCGCGGCACCGCGCTCTACATCTCCGTCGGCAGCGGCAGCCTCAACGGCGGCCTCGCCGCCCTCATCGCGCTCGCGCAGGTCATCGGCGGCGGCATCGGCGCTCTGCTGCCCGGAGTCCTGGAGAGTCTGGTGGCACCCTCCACACAGACCTTCGTCACCGCGCTCGGGCAACTGGGCATACCGGCCACCCAGCACCTCTATCAGGGTGGTGGGCACCAATGGAGCGACTGGAAAAGGGAGTTCACCACCTCGTGGCCGGTTGTCGCCGAAGCTCTCGGCCTGCCGGTCTGACCGGCGGGGGTTTGTCGCGCGCGAACAACATCCAAGCTGCGCCTTGTAACCCGAGGACAGGCCGGGATCGGCCGAAGGGGGATATCGTCGTCGGCTGAACCGCCTTGACCGAGCGGTAGGAGCAGACCACATGGATCCATTAGCCGTCGTCCCCCAGCGACTGGCGGACTTTCTGCGCCCCCATCTCGACGACATCGCCGCGGAGGTGGCACGCGAGGTACAGCTGGAGGTACCCGAATACGCACGGCCCGCCGACGACGCCTACGTGCGGACCGTCAGGGCAGGCGTCACCCAGGCACTGACCCTCTTCGTGGACCGCATCGCCGACAGCGGCCGCAGCGGTGAGCACGTCGTGCGCACCTATCAGGAGATCGGACGCGGCGAAGCCGGTGAAGGCCGCGGCCTCGAAGTGCTCCAGGCCGCGCTCCGGCTCGGCGGGCGGGCCGCCTGGCGGCGCATGATGAAAGCCGCCGACGAACTCGGCCTGGACCCGGGCGAGGTGGCCGCTCTGGCGGACGCGGGCTTCACCCACATGCACGAGATCATGCAGGCGGCGACCGAAGGCCACACCGAGGTCCGGCTGCGCAGTGCGGGCGAGCTGCAACGGCACCGCAAGCGCCTGCTGGACGCCCTGTTCGCCGACCCGCCGACCTCTGCCGAGAGTGTGCGGGAACTCGCCCGCGCGGCGCGCTGGACCGTGCCGTCGCGGGTCGCCGTCATCGCGGTGGACGGGAGCGAGCAGGAGGGCGAGGAGCCTCTGCTGCCCGCCGGAGTGCTGGCCGACATGACCGCCCGCCCGGCCCGCCTGGTCATCCCCGATCCGGACGCGCCCGGCGCCCCACGCGGACGCGCCCTCGCCCCCGCGCTCCGGGGGCGGCCGGCCGCCGTGGGACTCACCGTCCCCCTCGCACAGATCGCGGACTCGCTGCGCTGGGCGGCCAGAGCCCTGTCGCTCGTGCGGCGCGGTGTGCTGCCGGCGGAGGGCGTGACCCGGTGCGCGGATCACCTCTCGACCCTGATGCTCTACGCGGACGAGCCGCTGGTCCGGGCGTTGTCGCACCGGGCCCTCGCGCCGCTGGAAGGAATTCCGGCGCCACAGCGCGACCGGCTGGCGGAGACGCTGCTGGCATGGCTCCAGAGCGAGAGCAGCGTCAACAGCACCGCCCTGCGCCTGCACATCCATCCGCAGACCGTGCGGTACCGGATGCGTCAGCTGGAGAAACTGTTCGGCGAGAGCCTCCAGGACTCGCAGACCCGCTTCGAACTCGAAGCCGCGCTACGGGCCAACGCGGTCCCGGGCCCGGCCCACGAACCGTCCCGGCCGGTGCCGGAGTCGGTGCGCCCTTCGGTCTTCCCCCTGCGGTCGACGGGCGGCTGAACCCACGACACGGCCCCGACCGGGGCCGGTGCACGGGACTTCCCGCCGCCCTCGGATCAGGCCTCCGGGGGCAGGCAGGCGGTGAGGAGAGGATCCGCGGCGGGCGCCGGGTCGGCGAGGCAGGCGGTGGCGCCTTCCGGCCCGAGGAAGGGGGCCAGAACGGAGAAGGTCAGGCCGGACAGCAGGCCGGGCAGCTCGGCGGTCCGGCCGGCGGCGATCCGCCGGTAGATCGCGGAATACACTCCACCGACCACGGTGTCGACCAACTCGTCGGCGGGGACGGGCAGTTCCCTCGCGGGCAGGTCGGTGAAGAAGTCCCGGAAGCGGGCCAGCAGTGCCTCGCGCGCCTCCCGGCCGGCGGGCCCCACCGCGTCGATCTCCACGATGGCCATGACCGCGAACGCGGGCGCCTCGGCGAGTATGCCGAGCAGCGCGCCGAGCCCGGCACGGACGGCGCGCGGCCAGTCCGGGGCCTTGGCATGGGCTTCCTCCATGGCGTCGACGACCATGGTCGTGCCGTACCGGTGGGCGGCGAGGAAGGCATCCTCCTTGCCCTTGAAGAGCTCGTAGAACACCGGCCTGGTCACCCCCGCCGCCTGGCAGATGTCGCTGACCCGGGTGTGGGCGTAGCCCACCTGCGCGACCGTGCGGACGAAGCCGTCGAGCAGCCGGTCGCGCTGGTTGGCGGCGACCGCCTCGGGCGAGTCGCGGCGTGGTCCTCGTCGCAGCGAACGGTCCGGGTCGCGTCCCGTGCGTGTACCGGGCAGCACCAGTGCAGGTGTCGCCGAGGGGCCTGTTGCCATTCCGCGTCCCTCCTGAGGAACGTGCGCGCACTGCCTTGACTTGAATACCCGTCAGGTTTACAACTCTCACAGGTTTTCATTTGTGCGGGCTCCGGCCGGAGCCCGCAGAAGCCGACAGTGTCACGCACCCGCAAGGCCTCCAACAAGTGTGCTCGCGCCCCCGACGTCAGGTCAGGGACGCGCACCGGTCCGGTCGTTCCCGCGCAGGGAACCACCCCGCGCGGATCGCCCCCTCACCCCGAGCCGGGGTCCGGCGACCCGCCCCCGCCACCCGCACCCGTACCAGAGGACCCAGCATGCGTAGAAGTTTCGTCTCCGCCCTGGCCGCCACCGCCGCCGCGGCGGCCGTGGCCTTCCTCCCCGCCACCGTCGCCTCGGCGGACGACGCCGTGCTCACCTACGGCAGCGCCGGCGGCAACGCCGTGTCCGTCGGGGACGTGCTCACCTCCTCGCTGGCGAGCGGCACCAAGGCCACCCTCGCCACCAGCAGCAACGGCACCTCCGGGATCACCTGCACCGGCTCGACGCTCTCCGCCACGGTGACGGACAACCCCGCCGCCCCGGGCACCGCCACCGAGTCCGCGACCGCCCAGACCTTCAGCGGCTGCACCAGCAACGTCTTCGGCGTCACCGGGGTACGGAGCATCACCGTCAACGCCCTGCCCTACACCACCTCCGCCGCCTCCGACGGCACCGTCACGGTGACCCCGCCTTCGGGGGGCGCGATCCAGACCACGGTCGTCCTCTCCACCCTGCTGGGCTCCGTCACCTGCGTCTACCAGGCGCCGAGTCTCTCCGCGGTGAGCTCCAACGGCGACACCAGCCTGACCTTCACCAACCAGCAGTTCACCAAGGTCTCCGGCTCCCTGCTGTGCACCAACAACGGCTACTTCTCGGCGAGTTACGCCCCCGTGGTCGACAGCAGCGTCAGCGGCACCCCCGCCGTCTATACCAACTGACCGTCCGTCCGAGGGGACTCCACATGAAACCGTTCCCGCCCCGGGCGCTCATGGCGATCTTCGCCGTCCTCGCCTCGATGGCCCTCGCCTTCGCCGCCCCCGCCCAGGCCGCCCCCGGCAACCCCTACCAGCGGGGCCCGGCCCCGACATGGGCGAGCATCGCCGCTGAGACGGGCCCGTTCACCGTCGCCCAGGTCACCGTGCCGTCCGGCAGCGGCGCGGGGTTCAACGACGGCACCATCTACTTCCCCGTCGACACCAGCCAGGGCACCTTCGGCTCCGTCGTCATCATGCCGGGCTTCGTCGCCCCGCAGGCGGAGATCGCCTGGTACGGGCCCCGGCTGGCCTCCCAGGGCTTCGTCGTGATGACCCTGGACAGCAACGCGCTGTGGGACTTCCCGACCGACCGCAGCAATCAACAACTCGCCGCGCTCAACTATCTGACGACCCAGAGTGTGGTGAAGAACGAGATCGATCCCAGGCGGTCGGCCGTGATGGGCTGGTCGATGGGCGGCGGCGGCACGCTGGAGAGCGCCGCGAACACGCCCTCGCTCAAGGCAGCCATCGCCCTGGCGCCCTGGGACGTCACCAACCCCGCCGGCCAGATCACGGTACCCACCATGATCTTCGGCGCCGACAATGACAACGTCGCCCCCGTCTCGACCTTCGCCCTGCCCGCCTACAACGCGCTGACGAATGCTCACGACAAGGCGTTCGTCGAGCTCAAGAACGCCGACCACTTCACCTTCGCCAGTCCCAACACGACCGTGGCCGAGTACAGCATCGCCTGGCTCAAACGCTTCGTCGACAACGACACCCGCTACGACCAGTTCCTCTGCCCGACCCCGAACGATCCCAACACCGTCGCCTTCCTGAACACCTGCCCGCTGTAACCCCGCAACGAGAACGCGCCAGGCACGGGCCCTCACCGGCCCGTGCCTGCCGCGATGCCGCACCGGCTCAGCCCTTCCAAGAAGGCCGCCCAAGACCACCCGTGTCCGACCTCCGTCACGCGACGTGATCGTCCGCGGCCTCCGGAAGGGCCGCACGGCGCCACGTACCCTCAGGTGAGGAGGTCTTCCGTGATCGACGAGCTGGACCAGAAGATCATGCAGACGCTGACCCGGGACGGCCGGACGCCGTACACGGCGCTCGCCAGGGATCTGGGGGTGTCGGAGGCCACCGTGCGTCAGCGGGTGTCGCGGCTCCAGGAGAGCGGAGCGCTGCGCATCGTGGCGCTGTGCAATCCGCTCACACTGGGCCATCAGTCCGTACGGCTGATGATCCGGGTGCGCGATCTCACGCCCCGCGCTGTCGCCAAGAGTCTCGCGGACATGGCGATGATCAACCATGTGGCGCTGTGCGCCGGTAGCCAGGACATCTTCCTGGAGGCGACGTGCCGGGACCAGGCGCAGCTGGTGCAGTTGCTGGACAACATCCGGATGCTGCCCGGGGTGTCCAAGGTGCAGGTCCTGCTGTTGCTGGAGCTGTTCAAGGACTACTCGTGGAACGGCCTCACCAGCGCCGTGGGACAGAGCGAGACCGGCGAGTGATCACGGCGGGAGGATCCGCTCGCCCGGCGCCGCGGGCAGTTCCCGGAAGCCGGCCCACAGGTACGTGTCCTTGACGACGTCCAGGACGGTCAGCGCCTCAGCGTGCGCGACCCCGTTCACCCGGCGGACCCGTTCGGTGAGCAGCTCGGACAGATGCGCGAGGTCCCGGCAGCGCACATCGGTGATCAGGTCGTAGGGCCCGACGCAGGAGGCGACATAGCGCACCTCCGGCATCCGGGACAACTCGCGCGCGACCAGTGACACCGGGATGTGGTGGACGCGAACGGCCAGGTGGATCTCCATCTCGCCCAGCTTCACCGCGTCGGTCATGCCCACGACCTGGATGATTCCCCGGCGCTGCAACCGCTGGAAGCGGGAGCGCACGGAGGCCTCCGACAGCCCCACGGAGCGGCCGATCTCGCCGAAGGAGCGCCGGCCGTCGACCCGTAGCTGATCGATGATCTGCCGGTCGAGGTCGTCGATCATGTGCACACCTCCCCGTTCCACGCTCTGTCTCGCTCCATCATCACCCGGCCCCGGCAGCGCATGACATCCGGCCCGTTGCGAGATGAGTGGAACCAGGCACGCAATTCCACTCGATTCGATGCCGTGGCGCCTGTTCACCTCCCGTACTCCTGGCAGAAGCTGTTGCGCAAACAGGACGACCGGGGCACCGCGCCGGCCGTCCGACCGGATCCCAAGGAGGCAGAGCACATGCACGCACCCCCTCCCACGCCGTCGCGGAGGCCGCGGTGACGGACACCGTGACCGCGCCGCCTCCCACCGTGCCCGGGCCCGCGGCCCCCGCGCGGCGGGCCGGCCTGCGGCACAAGGCGGTGACGGCGGCTCTCCTCGCACCGGCCGGCCTCACCGTCTGCGCGCTGGTGCTGGTGCCGCTGGCCCTGGTCGTGCGGAACAGCTTCGCGACCTCCGACCCGTACGGCGGCATCCAGGGGGGCTTCACCCTGGCGAACTACCACGAGCTGCTCGACCCGGTCTATCTGAAGGTGTTCGGCTACAGCCTGGGTATGGCGGCCCTGAACACCGTCGTGTGCCTGGTGCTCGGCTACGTGGTCGCGTACTACCTGGCCGGACGGCCACCGCAGCGGCAAGGGCTGCTGCTCCTGCTGATCATCGTGCCGTTCTGGACCGACTTCCTGGTGCGCACCTTCGCCTGGATCAACCTGCTCAGCCCCGGCGGCCCGGTGAACGCCCTCACCGACGCCCTCGGGCTGACCGACGGGCCGACCCAGTGGATCCCCAGCCAGGGAGCCTCCTTCGTCGGTCTCGTCTACGCCTTCCTGCCGACCGCGATCTTCCCGGTGTACGCCTCCCTGCGCGGCGTCGACCCGGCGCTCGGCGAGGCGGCGCGCGACCTGGGCTGCGGCTGGTGGCGGGTGCACACCAAGGTGCTGCTGCCGCTCGCCCGTCCCGGACTGCTGGCGGCGGCGCTGCTCACCTTCGTACCGACGCTCGGTGTCTTCGTGATCCCGGTGCTGCTCGGCGGCGGCAAGCACCAGCTCGTCGGCAACCTCATCGTCACGCTCTACACCGAGTTCCGTAACCAGCCCATGGGCGCGGCGGCCTCCGTCGTCCTGCTGGCGCTGATGATCGCCTCGCTCGCGGTGTTCGGCACCGCGGCCGGGCGGCTGAGGAGGAAGGCGTCGTGACGTCCCTGCCCGACCGCGCCACCAACTGGCTGGCCCGCGGTGTCATCGTCTTCCTGTATGTGCCGATCGTGGTCGTCGTCGTCCTGTCCTTCAACGACTCCGACGTCACCTACAAATGGGCCGGATTCAGCACCCGCTGGTACGGCGTCCTCGCCAACGACACCGACCTGCTCTCCTCCCTGCGGGTCAGCGCCGAGGTCGGGATGGCCTCCGCGACCCTGGCCACCGCCGGCGGACTGCTCGCCGCCATGGGCATGGCCCGGCTCGGCCGACGGTTCCGGGTGGTGTTCTCCGGCGGTCTGTTCCTGCCGCTGATCATCCCCGAGATCGTCCTCGGCGTGGCCCTCCTGTCCGTCTTCGGCAAGCTGCACGCAGACCTGGGCCTGACCACACTCGTCCTCGGGCATCTCGTGGTGACCCTGCCGTACGCGGCCCTCATCGTCCTCGGTGCGCACGGCGCCCTCGATCCCGCGCTCGACGAGGCCGCCGCCGACCTGGGCTGCAACGCCTGGCAGCGGTTCCGCAGGGTGACCCTGCCCCTGCTCCGGCAGGCGATGGTGGCGGCCTGGCTGCTCTGCTTCACCATCTCCTTCGGCAACATCGTGATGTCGACCTTCACCAGCGGCGTCGGCACCACCACCCTCCCGCTGCGCGTCTACTCCCTGCTCAAGGGCGGGCTCACCCCCGAGATCAACGCACTCGGCACGCTCCTCGTCCTGTTCACGTTCCTGATCATCCTCGGCGCCGGTCTGCGCCAGATGCGCCGCGTCCTCGTCGGCGGCGACCGCACACCCGGCTGACCCCGCACCCCACCCGCTTCCGCACGGCCGTACGCCCACTCTCAGGCACGTCCTCGAAAGGCCCCGTCATGCCTCGTCGTACCCTCTCCAGAACCCTCCTCGCCACCTCCGTCGTCACCAGCACCGCCCTGCTCGCCGCCGCCTGCGGCGGCTCCGGCTCCGACGCCGTCTCCTCCTCCGGCGGCGGCAAGAACCTGAACATCTACGCCTGGGCCGGGGAGATCCCCGACAGCGTGGTGAAGGGCTTCGAGAAGGAGACCGGCATCAAGGTCACCGTCGACACCTTCGACAGCAACGAGACGATGACCGCCAAGCTCAGCACGGGATCCTCCGGCTACGACCTGGTCGAGCCCAGCCAGTACACGGTGCAGCAGCTGATCGGTCAGAAGCTCATCCAGCCCCTGGACCACGCGCAGCTCAAGGGCCTGAGCAACCTCGCCGCGAAGTTCCGCGACCCGTCGTACGACAAGGGCAACAAGTACAGCGTCCCGTGGATCTGGGGGACGACGGGCTTCGCCTACAACGACAAGTGCGTGAAGTCGGCGACCAGTTGGAAGACGCTCTTCGACGCGAAGTACAAGGGCAAGCTGTACATGCTCGACAACATGCTGGCCGCCTACATCGCCGGCCTCCAGGTGACCGGTCACCGCGCCACCAGCACCGACAAGGACCAGATCGCCGAGGCGACGTCGGCCCTGGAGAAGCAGAAGAAGATCCTCGCCGGCTACAACTCGACCAACTACGCGCAACTGCTCGCCAGCGGCCAGGCGTGCGCGGCCGAGGCCTGGAGCGGTACCGCGATGGCCAAGGTCGTGCAGTCCGACTCCCACGTCCACTACGTGATCCCGTCGGAGGGCGGCTCCGTGTGGACCGACGGCCTCGCGATTCCCAAGGGTGCCAAGAACACCACCTCCGCCTACAAGTTCATCAACTACCTGCTGCGTCCCGAGGTCGCCGCGAAGGCCACCGACGACGGCTCCTCGGCCAGCGTCAACCAGGCGGCCCGCGCCTACATCAAGGACAAGGCGGCCCTGAACAACCCCGCGATCTACGCGCCCGACTCGGCCATCTCGAAGGCGGACTTCCTCCTCGACCCGGGCACCGCGATGCAGTACTTCCAGCAGGGCTGGACCAAGGTGAAGGCGTCCTGACCATGACCGTCGTCTCCCCACCCCAGACCGACGTACCGGCCGTGAGACTGACCGGGATCGGCAAGTCGTTCGGCGCCACGCACGCCGTCCGGGACGTCACCCTCGACATCCGGGACAACGAGTTCTTCTCCATCCTGGGCCCGTCCGGCTGCGGCAAGACCACCCTGATGCGCATGATCACCGGCTTCGAGGAGCCCACCGAGGGCGCCATCGAACTCGGCGGTATCCCGGCAGGCGGCGTCCCGCCGCACAAGCGGGACCTCAACATGCTCTTCCAGAGCTACGCCCTCTTCCCGCACCTCAACGTCCACGACAACGTCGCCTTCGAACTGAAGGTGCGCAAGACCCACTCCAAGCAGGCGAGGGCCGAAGCGGTCCGTGATGCTCTCGCCCTGGTCCGCCTGGAGGGCTACGGCGACCGGGCCGTCTCCCAGCTCTCCGGCGGCCAGCGTCAGCGCGTCGCCATCGCCCGCGCGCTGATCGGCCGGCCCTCCCTGCTCCTGCTCGACGAACCGCTCGGCGCGCTCGACAAGAAGCTGCGGGCCGAGATGCAGCTGGAGCTGAAGAAGATCCAGCGCGAGGTCGGGGTCACCTTCGTCACGGTCACCCACGACCAGGAGGAGGCCCTGACGATGTCCGACCGCATCGCGGTCATGCACAACGGACGGGTCGTCCAGGTCGGCACCCCGGAGGACATCTACGAGCGGCCGGCCACGCGCTTCGTCGCCGAGTTCATCGGCACCTCCAACTTCCTGACCGGAAAGGCGGACGGCACCGTCCTGACGGTGGACGGCCTGGGCACCGTGCCGCTCCCGGCCGGGGCCTTCACCGGCGAGGCCCATCTCGCGGTACGCCCCGAACACGTCCACATCAGCGCCGGGGACTCCACGCCCCCGGCCGGACGGGCGGTCCTGCCCGCCACCCTCCAGCAGGTCGTCTACCTCGGCAGCGCCACCCGCTACCACCTCGCCCTCGCCGACGGCGGCACCTTCGTCGCGGAGAGCCACGGCGCCGCCCCCGCCGGACTCACCGCCGGCGGACCGGTGCTGGCCCACTGGGACCCGCAGGCGTCCCGGCTCCTGGCCGATTGACCACAACGCGCCTCACCGGAGGCCCACTTCGCACCCGGACGCCCGCAACCCACCCCCACAGCAAGGAGATACGGCCTTGAAGGTCGCCGTAGCCCAGTTCGCCCCGACCGCCGACCCAGGCGGCAACCTCGCCACCATCGAGGAGATGGTCGGCGAGGCCGTGACGGCGGGCGCCGAACTCGTCGTCTTTCCGGAGGAGTCGATGATCCCGGCCGAGGCCGCCGCGCAGCCCCTGCGGGAGGTCGCGGAGAAGCACTGGCCCGTCTTCGTCGAAGGACTGTCCCGCATCGCGACCGCGCACGGCACCGCGGTGATCGCCGGCGGCTACGAGGGCAGCGGCGCCGCCCTCCCGTACAACACCATCGCGGCCGTCTCCGCCGACGGTGAACTCCTCGGCCGCTACCGCAAGATGCATCTCTACGACGCCTTCGACTACCGCGAGTCCCGCGAGGTCCAGCGTGGTGACGACGGCCCCTGCGTCGTACGCATCGGCGAGTTCAACGTCGGGCTCGTCAACTGCTACGACATCCGCTTCCCCGAGTTCACCCGCTCCCTGGTGGAGATGGGCGCCGACCTCCTGTCGGTGTCGGCGGCCTGGGTGCGCGGCCCGCTGAAGGAGGACCACTGGACGACGCTGCTGCGCAGCAGGGCGATCGAGAACACCTGCTGGGTGGTGGCCGCCTCGCTCACCACGCCCGACTGCATCGGGATGAGCATGGCCGTCGACCCGCTGGGTATCGTCCGCGGCGCGCTCGGCGAGGAGGAACGCGCCCTGTTCGTGATCGACGCCGACAAGCACCGCATCGACCGCGCCCGCACCGTCCTGCCGGTACTCCGCAACCGCCGCATCATCATCGGACCGAGGTGACCACCAGCATGCCGATCGACCTTCGCCCCCTGAGCGAACTCCCGCTGCTCGACACCCAGTTGGCGGCCCGCCTCGCCCAGGTCGACTTCCCCACGCTCGGCCACTACCTGGAGGAGGGCTTCTGCGACACGGGGCTGCGACGGGTGGCCGGTGCGGGCAGGCTCATCGGCCGGGCGGTGACCGTACGCATCACCCCCACTGACTCCACCCTGCTGCACCACACCGCGGGCCTGGTCGGCCCCGGCGACGTCGTGGTCGTCGACTGCGGCGGGGACCGCCGCCACGCCCCCCTCGGCGAGGTCGTCGTCAACGCCCTCGCCGCACGCGGGGCGGCCGGCGCCGTCGTGGACGGCGTCTGCACGGACATCGACGCACTGCGCGAACTCGGGCTGCCCATCTACGCGTACGGCACCTCGCTGCTGACCACCAAACTGCACGGCATCCCCGACGGCAGCCTGAACGCGCCCATCAGTTGTGGTGGCGTCCCCGTCGGACCGGGCGACCTCGTCCTGGGCGACGCCAACGGGCTCCTGATCGCCCCCGCCGCACGCATCGCCGCCGTACTCGACGAGGCGCTCCTCGACGACGAGGAGGAACCCGCGCTCGTGGCCGATCTCTACACCGGACAGCCGCTCGGCGAACTCACCGGGGCCTCGGCGACGGTGGCGAAGCTGCTCGCCGCGTCCGCGACGTCGTAGCCGACGGCCACTCGACTTCAACTCCCGTACTCGACAAGGAAGTTCCCGTGTTTCTCAAGGCAGCCGTCAACGGCGGACTCACCAAGACCGAACACCCCTCGGTCCCCGTCACCCCGCGGGAACTCGCCGCGGACACCGCCGCGGTGATCGCCGCCGGCGCGGACGTCGTCCACCTTCATGTCCGTACCCCGGACGGAGGGCAGACCATCGAGCCCGGTGCCCTGGCCGAGGTGTTGCGCGAGGTCCGTTCCACGGCGCCCGGCGCGATCGTCGGCACCACCACGGGACTGTGGACCTGCTCGGGCCCCGAGGAACGGTACGCACTGGTCAAGGCGTGGGAGGTACTGCCCGACTTCGCCTCCGTCGCTTTCAGCGAGGAGGGTGCCGCCGAGACGGCGTCCCTCGTCGTCGCCCGCGGCATGGACCTGGAGAGCGCGGTGTGGAGCCTCGACGACATCCCCGCGCTGCTCGCCTCTCCGACGCTCCACGACAACGTACGCATCCTCATCGAGCCCATGGACCCCAAACCGGCCGCGGCTGTGAACCACGCCCGGGCGATGGCCGTCCGTATTCGTCAGGCCGGGGTGACCTGCCCTCTCCTCTACCACGGCGAGGGAGCCACGACCTGGCCCGTGCTGCGCGCGGCCCTGGAGGACGGTCACCAGACACGCATCGGGTTCGAGGACGGCATGCATCTTCCCGACGGCGCCCTGGCGTCGGACAACAGCACCCTTGTCCGCGCCGCGCGCGCCATGGCGGGCTGACGACCGGCGGGCCGGACGCCAGTCGGCGTTGCCGGTTGGCGAGAAGACAGAGCTACGCTCTGGTCCGAATCCTTGGTGTGGCTACGCGAAGACGGACGGACGATGGCACCGCGCAGGAACGGGTGGGCAACTGGGCGTGTTCCGGGGGCGGATGCCGATGTGGTCCGTGCCTGGCGGGCCGCGCGGCCGCACGATCTCGGCTCTCTGCGGCGGCTCGCCGACACTCTGCGCCGGGCCGGGGAGATGGACTGCCGGTCGGTGCAGGGGTGGATCGACCGGATGGGCGGTGAGCCGTACCACGGGGTCTCGCACCGGACCGGCGAGCGCGCCTGGCCGGTGGAGCCCGAGCGGTTGCTCACGGACGACGTGTCCGAGCCGGTACGACGGCTCGCCGCTCTGGGACTGCCTGCCGTGCCCGCGCTCGTGGACGGTCTTCGGACAGCGGCCCGGGTGCGGAACGGGAAGTCGGCTCTTCGCACGATGGCCCACAGTGTCGATGCGCTGGCCCGGATCCGCCCGGTGCCGACCTGCGCGATCCCCGCCGTACTGGAGTCCTTGGCCGCGGCGAGTCCCAAGGTGAGGGCGCATGTCCTCTTCGAACTGGCGGGCCCCCTGCGGCCCCGCGCGACGCCGCTCGCGATCCGCGCACTGACCGACTGTCTGGACGTGGGCCAGGAGGACCGAGTCCGGATCACCGCTGCCCAGGCGCTGTCGCGGCTGGAGGGCGACCTGCCCGGGCAGGCCCGGGACGCGGCCCTCGCCGGGCTGACCGACCCGCAGCGATGGGTGCGACACTTCTGTCTGATGACGCTCGCCCGGTTGCGCGGGCCCGACGACGTCGTGCGGGCGGCACTGTGCGCGCTCTTCCGCCGCGACGAGGCGCACCGGCCGGAGGTTGTGCGGGCACTGCTGGGCTTCGACGAGGGCAAGGCGCTGGACCTCCTGGCGGACGAGTTGCGGCGGCGGGCACCGGGCGAGGAGGGGCGGGAGCGGTACGGCCGTTGCCTGCGCCTGCTGGAGGAACTGGGAAGCCGGGCCCTGCCGATCGTGTCGGCCGTCCGGCACCGCGGACCGGTGGAGTCCGCGTGCGTCGGGGAGGTGTTCCGCGGCGAGTTGCGTGGCCACGCCCGGCCCCGCGAATCGCCCGTCACGGATCCGACGGCCGACCGTCTGTTGCTGCTGGCCGGTCCCTGGCCCGCCGTGGATTCCCGAACGGCACTCCTGGCCTGGGTGGACAGTATGAGCGGAGAAGGACACGAGGTGGCCGCGAGGGTGGCGCTCGCGGCCGTGCGCCGTGTGGCGTACCTGTACGACATGGCCGAGGACGTGCGGAACAGGGTCGAGGAGGTGGAACGGTGGGTTGTCGCGCGTGGCCGAAGTCGAGAAGACGTACCTGCCCAACTCGCCTCGTTCGGCGGTCCGTTGGTCGATGTCTCGGCGGTCTCTCCGGACTTTCCCGCCCGTCCGGGCATCGATCCGCATGGGACGGCTCAGCGGGAGCACACACTGTGGGCCGCAGAAGCCATGGTCCGTGCCGTCGAGTCGCCCGGCGGGTCCTTGAAGCATGTCGGCAGGGCGGTGGAGTACGCCTGTCTGGCCCTGGCCGAGAGTATGGGCCCCGTCTTCCGCCCGATCACCGGTGAAGCGCCGTGGTACGAGCCCGACGCGGTGGAACGGATTCGGCAGGCGATCGTCGGCGAGGTGCTGCCCTGGGCCGTGGAGAGTTGGGACCCCGTGGTCGATGTCCGTTCCCTCGGGCCGGGTTGACCAACAGGCAAGGCCGCAGGCGCCCGCGGTCAGGGCGCCGGAGTGAGTGTGCCGCCGCCCGCCAGTGCGTAGGTTCGGCCGGCGAGGTAGGCGTTGGGTGCGAGGGAGGCGTCGTAGGTGATGGCGTCCGCACTCGTGATGCCGTGCGCCTCGCTGCCTCTCACCCGCAATCCGGTGACAGAGGTCAGGGCGGAGTCGCCGGGGGAGGACCACGTGGCACCGTGGGACAGGGCGAGTGCGGCTCCGGTGATGGTGCCGTGCAGCCGTGTGCCGGAGGCGTTGAGGGTCACGGTCGCGCCGCCGGACACCGTTGCCAACTGGTTCGTGGCGGAGAGGAGCCCGGCGCCGTCGGACACGTCGATGACCGTGGTGCCGCCGGAGAAGTCGAATACCGGGCCGCCCTGTGCGGTGATCGAACCGCCCCGCACGGTCAGTGTGTTGTCGGCGGTGCCCATGGCGAAGCCCTGCACCCCGTCCAGGGCGCCGGTGAGATCGCTGTGGTCGGCCAGTACCGTCGTGGTCGTGCCTGCCATGACCACGGCGTTGTCCGCCCTCGCGACTCCACGGACTCGATAGGCCTTGATCGTCCCGGTTGCGTAGAGGACGGTCGAGTACTTGCCGCTGACCTCCAGCCGCCCGCCGTGCACCTCGATCGTGCCGTCACCCTGATCGGTCGCCACCGCCGAGCCGTGGCACGCGGTGGATACCATGTCGACGTCCCGCAGTACAGCGTTGCCGTCGTGGCTGACAAGGACGGGATGCGCGAACTGCCCGGACACGTCCAGCCTCCCGCCGGTCATGGTGATGGAGCCGTCGTAGTCGGCGTGCAGGGCGTTCGCGCCGGAGCCGGTGGTGGTGATGCCGCCGCCGCGGATGCCGATGCTGCTCCCGGTCCCGGTGGCGCGTACGGCGGCGTTCAGACCGTAGAAGCTGCTGTCGTCCGCCGACTCGGTGTTTCCGCCGGTGACCACCGTTGGGCGCAGCAGACGCAGCGCGCCGGCGTTCTTCACCAGGACGGCGGTCTCATTGGTGTCGTCGGCGGTGAAGAGCCGGTCGGAGAACGCCGCCCTGCCGCCGTCCAGGGTGAATGCGGAGGTACTGGTGATCGTGCCGGAGCCGCCGCCCGGTCCGGGTGTGCTGCACGCGGTGGGATCCACGATGTCGGCGAAGGCCGGCGGCGCTCCCCACAAGGCCCTGGAGGCGATCAGTCCGGTCAGCACCGGCAGTACGGCGAGCCGGTGCCTGCGGATCTTGTGGAAAGCGGTGGGACGCATGTCGTCTCCCGGTGAAGAGGCCCACGGAGCAAGGAAGTTGCCGTGGACACTAGAGCGCGCTCGACTCCGCTGCCCATCGCTGCGCCGATGGTGGTTAACCATGGAAGACATCGCCTCGGAGCATGCCTTCTGAACCGGGGGGACGGCTGTGGCGAGTTGCGGTGGCTCAATCGGCCTGGACCGGTCGGTGGACGGTCACCGGCTCCGAGGGTCGTCCGGCTCCGGGCTCATGGAGATCCTCGACCGGCGCGACCGTGTCGTCCCGGTCGGGCACGAAGGCGGACTCGCCGTTGAGTGCCTGTTCGGCCCGCGTGAGGTCCAGCGCGCCTTCCCAGCGGGAAACGGCGAAGGCGGCGACGCAGTTGCCGAGGAGGTTGGTGGCCACGCGCATCGAGTCCATGATGCGGTCCACGCCCAGGAGGAGGGCGACGGCGCCTGCCGGGATGACGCCGAGCGCGGAGGCGGTCGCCGACAGTGCGAGGAACGCCGAACCCGGCACGCCCGCCATGCCCTTGCTGGTGAGCATGAGCATCAGGACGACGGTCACCTGCTGGCCGAGGGTGAGGTCGACGCCGACCGCCTGGGCGATGAAGAGGGTCGCGACGGAGAGGTAGATGGAGGCGCCGTCGAGGTTGAAGGAGTAGCCGGTGGGCAGGACGAGGCCCACGGCGTCGTCGCGGCAGCCGGCGTGGCGCAGTTTCTGCATCATGCGGGGCATGACGGTCTCGCTGGAGGCGGTGCCGAGGGCGAGGAGCATCTCCTCGCGGGTGTAGCGGATGAACTTCCACAGGCTCAGGCCGGTGAACGCCTTCAGTGCGATGGCGAGCAGCAGGAGGAAGAGCGCGGCCACGCCGTAGCTGACGGCGATGAGCTTGCCGTAGGTCGACATGACGCCCAGGCCGTACTGGCCGACGAGGTGTGCGGTGGCGCCGAAGACCGCGAGGGGGGCGAGTTTCATGACGAAGCCGACGATGGCGAAGACGATCTCCTGGACCTGGTTGACGGCCGGCAGGATCGCGGGGACCTTCGTGTGTCCCAGGTGGAGCAGGGCCGCGCCCACCAGGCAGGCCAGGACCAGGACTTGGAGGAGCGAGTTCTCGGCGAAGGCACCGACCGCGCTGTCGGGCAGGGCGTGCAGCAGGAACTCGCTGGTCGACGGCAGCGCCGCGCCGCCGGTCTTCGCGTCGACCGCGCTGGTGTCGAGGGTGGCGGGGTCGATGTGCATGCCCGCGCCGGGCTGGACGAGGTTGCCGGCGAGGAGGCCGAGGAGCAGGGCGAACGTGGTGGCCACCTCGAACCAGATCAGCGCCTTGATGCCGATGCGGCCGAAGGCCCGTAGGTTCCCGGCCTTCGCTATGCCGGTGACCGCGACGCAGAACACCAGCGGCGCGATGACGGCCTTGATGAGCCGTATGAAGCCGTCGCCCAGCGGCTGGACGGCGGTCCCGAGGTGGGGCCAGAGCCGGCCCACGACGAGGCCGAGCAGCAGTGCGCAGGCGACCTGCGCGAACAGTGAGGTGCGCAGCAGACGCGCGGTGCGGCGTGGCAGGGACGGTGCGGACAACGGCACGAGCTACCTCCGATACTGGTTCCGCCATACGGAATTCATATTCCGCTGATCGGTGGCAACTATGGTTCAAGTGGCGTCCTCGCAGAAGGCCACGAACCGTCACCGCCGAAATATTGGACGTTCGTCCAATGGCCGGTGGCCGTGGCCGTCGGGGCGGTGAGCAGGTCGCAGTCGAACGACACCTTGGTGCCGGTGAGTCGACCGTCGCCGTCGATGCCCTGGACGGTGACGGCGGTGAGCAGGCCCTCGGCCGTGAATGCCAGCGAAGGTTGGGGGCGTTCATGGGTGCCGGTCGCGAGGATCGCCTTGCGGGCCCCTGTGCGCCACAGTCGTCGGCGTGAGATACCGGTGGCGGGCTCGGGCCCGCCGGGTCAGAGGTGGTCGGTGCGCCGCCGGAGGCTGGCACGTAGTTGTCCTACGAGCCGAAGGCCGTGGTGCGTTGGAGTACGACGACCTCGGAGGCGGCACCGAGGGCGGGCTCCGGAGCCGACGGCGGCGAGCCCGGACGGTCCGGCGCCGACGACCGGGATGTCGGTGTCGTGGCGGACATGCCTTCGTACAGTTCGACCGTCGGCGCCGGCAGCATGCCCTCCGAGTACGAACCGCCCTTCTGTAGAAGGGCGTTGGGCTCCTCGATGCCGGCGGAGGCGATGCCGCGCGGGTGGCCGCCGTAGATCGACGGGGCGACCTCGATGATGCTTCAGGCGCCCGACTCGGGCCTTCTCGGAGAGCCTGACGCCACAATCCCGGCTCGTCGCGTCGCGGGAACGGATCGCGGTCAGGCGTCACGTCGGGGGAGCGCGGTGACCGTCCGGGCGTCGGCCGGCAGCGGGCCCGTCAGGGAGGCGCCACCGGGAGACCCGATCACGGCGAAGACGATCGCGTTGGCTTCGGTGAAGTCGGCCCATTCCGCGGGGACGTCGGCCTCGTAGAAGATCGCCTCGACCGGGCAGACCGGTTCGCACGCACCGCAGTCGACGCATTCGTCCGGCTGTATGTAGAGCATCCGCTCGCCCTCGTAGATGCAGTCGGCGGGGCACTCCTCGACGCAGGCCTTGTCCTTCACATCGACGCACGGCTGGGCGATCACATAAGTCATGGTGGTTCCTCAGGTGGTGGTGCGGGCTTCCGGAGGTGACGGTCTCGGCACCGTGGAGCAGCACCTGGAGGTCGTCGTGGCAGGGCCGGTGGACCGCGCGGAAGATGCCGGTCGGTGCGTACCGGAGGTCCTGGCCGGGCGGCCGGGCGTTCGCTGCGCCCGGTCCTCCGCCCTGGAGCGGGCGGAGGACCGCGGCACATGGAGAAGGCGGATCAGTAGGCGTCCGTCACCTGGCTGAAGTCCGCGTAGGGCGCGGGCGCGGCGGGCTCGTTGAGGTAGACGCGGTCGGGGCGGTAGTTCCAGTGGGTGGTCGGCGGGCGGTCGGGCGCGTACTCCGCGGGCAGCGGCGGCATGTCGTCGGGGTTCATGTCGTCGGGTTCCTCGGCCCAGCTCTTCTCGAAGGAGGACATGAAGATCCCGTAGACGTGCAGGTGCCAGATCTTCCACTCGCCGTTCTCCAGGAGGAAGTCGCAGGCGTACTTGCACCAGGCCCAGTTGGCGACCGGCGTCGGGTCGTCCAGCTTGTGGAAGCTGGGGCCGGTCTCGTGCCCGGGGGAGACCCACACCGCGCGAGCGGTCTTCAGGTCGTCGGCGACCTCGACGACCGAGGTCGTCAGGGCGTGCATGTGCATCTTGCCGGTCGGGTCGCCGTCGGCCCAGACGTGGAAACCGGGGTAGCAGCGCTTGATGCCCTCCGGGCCCTCGTAGACACCCCACATCATCTCGGCGCGCACGTCCGGGGTGTCCATCGCGAACAGGTCGAGACACTCCTCGTGCATGTTCGCCGAGTGCAGGAAGGAGTAACGGCCCATCAGGTTCTGGATGTCGTGCACCGCCTCCATGCGGGCGAGCCGCTGCTCGGCCGTCATGGACTTGGTCCGGTTGGTGCTTATTTCGGTGGACATGAAAAGCCTTTCGGATCTTTGGGACGATGGCGTCAGCAGTGCTGCGCCCGGACGGCCAGCGCGGCACTGCGGCCGGCGATGCGCCCGGAGTTGTAGCTGAACGACGTGCTGTTGCCCGACATGACGAACGGATAGGTCCCGCCGTAGAGGTCGTTGACGTCGCGACCGGCCCCGAAGAGGCCGGAGATCGGGAGTCCCCGCGGGTCGACGGCGCGGCAGAGGTCGTCCACGGCGATACCGCCGAGGCTGCCGTAGCCGCCCACGGAGAAGCGGGCGGCGTAAAGCGTCCGGCCGTCCTCGACCGGTCGCAGGTAGCGGGCGGGCTTGTGCATCAGGGTGTCGCGCCCGGTGTGGCACGCCTGGTTGTACGCCTGCACGGTGGCGCGCAGGGCGTGCGGGTCGATGCCGGCGAGATCGGCGAGCTCCTCGACCGAGTCGGCCCGGAGGATGTGCGGGAAACCTTCGGCGATGGCCTTGGAGACTTCCGCGTCGAAGTCCTGCGGCCGCGTGATCGGGAGCTTGGACATCAGGAAGTCCCAGCGCTCCCGCTCGTAGTGGGCGTTGATGTCGGCGCTGAGGACCATCAGGCCGTGGCCGCCCGGCTGCCGGCGGACCGCGTTGGACGCGTACCCGGGATGGCGCATGACCGACTCGTCCATGAAGCGCTGCCCGAGCTGGTTGACCATGAGGTTGGGCTGACGGAACGAACCCAGCTCCGGCGGGGTACCGCCGGGGCCCCAGTACGGTGCCGGCAGGCAGACGTAGGTCTCCATCATGGTGGGGCTGGGCGCGGCCCCGGCCGCCCGGGCCAGCGCGATGCCGTCGCCGGTCAGCTCCGGGTGGGCGAAGGAGAACAGGTCGCTGCCGTGCCGGTAGCCGGTGTGCTTCTCGATCAGCTCGGGGGACCCGCCGAAGCCGCCGGTGGCCACGACCACCGAACGGGCGTCCACGCCGAAGGACTCACCATCCGCCGCCGTGCCGGTCACCCCGGTCACGGCGCCGGCGGTGTCGGTCGTCAGGGCGCGGGCGCGGCACCCGGTGCGGAACCGCACGCCGAGCGCGCGTGCCCGCTGCTCCAACACGGCGGTGATCTCCGGGCTGTCCGGCTCCCGGTAGTGCCAGGTCGGGTCGGCACCCAGGTAGTAGGCGACGACGTCGCTGAACTCCACGCCCATGGAGGTGAGCCACTCGACGGTGTCGGCGGACTGCTCGACGTAGGCGGAGACCAGCCGTGCGTCGCTGCGCCACTGGGTGTGTTCCATCAGGCGGTGGAACGTCTCGTCGCGGGTGAGCGGGATCTGCCGGTCGCGCTGCATCCGTGTCTCGACGGCGAAGAGCCCGGCACCGCCGTGGATCGCGCCGCCGATCCGCCCGGTCTTCTCCAGGACCAGGACCGAGGCGCCGGCCTCGGCGGCGGAGACCGTCGCGGCCAGCCCGGCGCAGCCGGACCCGAGGACGACCACATCGGCGGTGCTCTGGCCGTCGTCAGGCACGGGAGGCCTCCGCGACGTGCCGGCCGGCCTGTTCGCCGGCGATCCGGCCGGAGTTGACGGCGAAGCCGAGGGCCATGCCGAACAGGTGCTGTCCGCAGTAGTCGCTGCCCTGCCAGCCGGAGGCGAGCGAGCCGGCCGCGTACAGGCCGGGCACCGGGGTGTAGTCCTCGCCGATGGCGTGCATCCGTTCGTCCACCCGGACCGGGCCGACGGTGTCGATCATCATCGGGCCGAACCTGATGGCGTGGAAGGGGGGTTCGAGGAGCGGTCGCAGGTAGCGGCGGTCCTTGACGAACTCCGCGTCGTAGCCGCGGGCGCAGTGTTCGTTGTAGTCGGCGACGGTGCGCTCCAGTGCCTCGGTCGGGGTGCCGATCCAGGCGGCGACCTCGGCCCAGGTGTCGGCGGTGACGGCCCAGTCGCCGGTGGCGGTGGCGCTGTCCAGGTGCTTGCGCAGATGGGCCGGGCGCAGTGGGGCCCGGGGCAGCAGCCAGCCGTTGTCGTCCACGTCCTGGACCATGGCGTCGTCGTACAGGGCGAAGCCGGTCATGCCGGGCTGGCGCAGCAAGGGGTTGGCGCCGGTCTGGAGGTGGATCGCCACGCTCTCGTCGCTGAAGCGGCGGCCCAGCCGGTTGACCCAGACGGTATCGGGCTGACGGGTGGCGGGGCCGAGGCTGTACTCGTTGGGCTTGTCGCTGCTGGAACAGGTCTCCTTGATCAGGGTGGCGTGCGGCTCCAGGCGTACGCCCGCCTCGGCCGCCATCCGGATGCCGTCTCCGGCCATCGGGATCCGGAAGCCGCCGATCGTGTCGTCGTAGAAGTAGAAGTACTTCCTCATCAGTTCCGGGTCGCCGTGGAATCCGCCGGTGGCGAGCACCACCGCGCCGGCCTCCACGATCTCCTCGCGGCCTTCGCGCTCGACCACGACGCCGGTCACCGCGCCGTCCTCGCCGGTGCGCAGGGCGGTCGCCTTGGCACCGGTCCAGATCTCGCCGTCGGCGGCCTCGAAGGTGTCGGCGAGCGCGCGCACCACCTGGCTGAACTTCAGCAGGTCGTGGCCGTGGTGTTCCTTGATCCGGACCGGCACGTGCCAGGTCGGAAGGTGGTCGTAGGACATCTTGTACTCGACGCTGATGACGAAGTCGATGCCGGTCTTCTGCGTCAGCCAGTCGATGGTGTCCCCGGACCTGTTGATGACCGTGCGCAGGATCCGCGGGTCGACGCGCTCGTGGTGGTGCCACTCCATCGCGGTACGGAAAACCTCGTCCGCGGAGACGTCGACGATCGCCTCCCGCTGCTGGCGGGTCTCGCAGGCCCACAGGCCGGTGGCGAAGACGGCGTTGCCGCCGAGCTTGGCGCGCTCCTCGACGAGAAGCACACGGCGGGCGCCGTTGTCCTGGGCCGCGAGTGCGGCCGCCGGTCCGGCGCCGCCGCCGCCGATGACGACGACGTCTGCGGTGGTCCTGGGTTGCACGGGGGAGCCTCCCGATCGGCTTCGGTGGGAACGGTGCCTGGAGTTTGGCCAGGTCAACGCGGCCGGGCCAAGGGGTTGCGGCATTGCCGGTCGGGATCCGTGGGATCGGGAAAGCGGGTGGGGATACCCGACTTGACGGTCATGAGAGTTATATCTGTTTGGTTCTTTTCATGCTTTTGGGTGCCCTGACCTGTGACAGGAAGGCCCCGGCGCGGGCCGGGAGAGCAGGCATCCGAGCGACGGATGGTGGCCATCGGCGTACGCGATCACCGAGGGCTATTCCCCAAGCCGGTGCCGCCTGTTGCACTCCTGCACTACGGCGGACCCATCCCAGCGGGAGCGGTGGGTCCGCCCCGACCCGCAGCCCGGTTCGCCAAGGGAGCAGTGATGACCGCACGACTGAGGAACGTCGCCAGGGCCGCCGGTGCCACGGCGCTGCTGCTGGCGGTAGCGACCGCCTGCGGGGGAGGGGGCTCGACGGGCGACTCCGGCGCCGGTGCCGCGGACACCCTGGCCATCGGCCTGCAGATGTCCCTGCCGAGCATGAACCCGGTGCTCAGCCCGATCAGCCCGACCCTGGTCTACGCCTACGACCCACTCATCTACCGCACCAACAACGGGAAGTACGTCCCCGACCTGGCGACCTCCTGGGGCTATGCGGGCAAGGGCAACAAGACCTTCGAGCTCACCCTGCGCAAGGGCGTGAAGTTCGCCGACGGCACCGCGCTGACCGCCCAGGCGGTGAAGAACTCCGTCGACTACTTCCTCAAGACGCCCAACCCCAACCTGGCCGCGGCCGGCCCGATCTCCGCGGTACGGGCCGTGGACACCGACACGGTACGGATCACCTACAAGAGCGCGTTCCCGAACGCCGTCGAATCGCTGACCCAGTTCTGGGGCGTCGGCCTGATCATCGGCCCCCACGGACTCGCCGCACCGAAGAGCCTGGAAACCGCCTCGGACGGAGTGGGCCAGTACGCACTGGACTCCGCGAACACCCGGGTCAACTCGGTGTACACCTTCACCGCGGCCAAGAACTACTTCGACCCGTCCGCGATCCAGTACAAGAAGATCGAGATCCGCCCCTACGCCTCGGCCTCCGCCCGCCTGAACGCGCTGAAGTCGGGCCAGATCCAGGACGCCACCCAGATCCCGCTCGGCCAGCTCGGTTCGAGCGCCGCCGACGGCTACCAGCAGTTCACGGGCCAGGGCACCTGGGACATCCTGAGCTTCCTCGACACCAGCAGCGGACCGCTCGCCGACAAGGCTGTGCGGCAGGCCATCTCGTACGGCGTCGACCGCGCCGCCATCGCCAAGGACTTCTACGCCCAACTGGCCACCCCGCAGTACCAGTTCGCCCCGAAGAACACCGCCGACTACACAGCCTCCCTGGACAGCGCCTACCCGAACGACACGGGGAAGGCCAAGCAGCTGCTGAGCGAGGCCGGTTACAGCGGCGGCTTCACCCTCAAGCTGCTCACCGACGGAACCACCGACCCGGGCGGCTCGCTCGCCCAGGTGCTCAAGAGCCAGCTCGCCAAGATCGGCATTACGGTCCAACTCACCGTGAACTCCGGCACCTTCGCCCAGTTCCAGACCCGGCTCGGCTCCGGCGACTACGGAGCGGTGCTCTTCAACCTCGCCGCGGTGGACCTGTACTCGACCGCGACCCAGTCCATCGTCTCGCCCAAGACGCTGCTCAACCCCTCCACCAAGGCCGACGCCACCGCCGTGTCCCTTCTTGCCCAGGCGGCCGGCGCCGACGGCGCCTCCGCCGTCACGGCCAAGCTGCGACAGCTCAACACCTACCTGACGGAGCAGGCGTTGGGCGTCCCCCTGGTCACCCGTACCAACGTCGACCTGGTCGGTACGGGCGTGAAGCTGCCGAGCACCAGCTACGTCACACCGATGCCGAGCATGATCGGCCCGGACGCCTCCTACGCCTTCACGAGCAAGTGAGCGGGCTCCGATGACCGTCCGCCGTCTCATCGCGCGCCGCCTGCGGGTCGGCCTGGCACTGCTCGTCGTGGTCTCCGCGCTCACCTTCGTACTGGTCGGCCTCATCCCCGGCGATCCCGCCCACAGCATCCTCGGCAACACCGCCACCCCCGAGCAGTACGCCGCGCTGCGTGAGCAGCTGGGACTGGACCGGCCGCTGTGGGCGCAGTACGGGACCTGGCTGTGGGACGCCCTGCGCGGCGACCTCGGGGACTCGCTGATCGCCCCGCAGCCCGTGGTCTCGGTGCTCAACGCCGACCTCGCCGTCACCCTCCCGCTCGCCCTGGGCGCCGTACTGGTCAGCGTGACCGCCGGCGTCGCGGGCGGCACCCTCGCCGCCCTGCGCGGCGGTGCGGTGGCCCGGCTGATCGACCTCGGCGCCATGATCGGGCTCGCCCTGCCGTCCTTCTGGGTGGCGCTGATGCTCAGCCAGTACTTCGGTGTGCAACTGCGCTGGCTGCCCGCCACCGGGTTCACCGCGCTGTCCGTCTCCCCGGTCGACTGGCTGCGCAGCCTGCTGCTGCCGGTGATCGCCGTCGGGATCGGGGGAGTGGCGACCGTGGCCAAGCAGACCCGGGACAGTGTGGACGATGTCCTGCGCCAGCAGTACGTCCAGGCCCTCAGGATCGAGGGGATCCCGCTGCGCCGGGTGCTGCCCGGACATGTGCTGCGCAACGCCGCGATCCCGGTGCTCGCCACCGGCGGCACCCAGTTCGTCGCCGCGCTGGGCGGAACGGTCATCGTCGAGAACGTGTTCGCGCTGCCCGGACTCGGCAGCGCCGTCGTCCAGGCCGCCTTGGAGCACGACCTTCCCGTCATCGTGGGCGCCGCTGTCTACTTCTGCGTCATCGTCGTCCTCGCCAACCTGCTGGTGGACGTGTTGTTCGCCCTGGTCGACCCCAAAGTACGGATCGGCTCATGAGCACCCCGCAGCTGCCCGACTCCCTGCGCCGACTCGCCCGCAAACCCGCGGCCCTCGCCTCCCTGGTCTATCTCGTGCTGCTGGTCCTGGCCGCGCTGCTGGCCCCGTGGCTTCCCCTCCAGTCGCCCACCACCGGCGAGCTCACCGCGGCCCGCCAGGGTCCGAGCGCGGCGCACTGGCTCGGCACCGACCAGATCGGCCGGGACACCCTCAGCAGGCTGATCCACGGAGCCCGTCCCTCGCTGCTCTACGCCTCCGAGGCGGTCCTGGTCGCCCTCGTCCTCGGGGTGCTGCTCGGAGTCCTGGCCGGTTTCCTCGGCGGGCGCGTCGACCGCATGCTCGGGGCCGTCACCGACGTGGTCATGGCGATGCCCGGCATGGTGATCCTCCTCGTGGTCCTCGCCGTCTTCGGCAACCATGTCGACCTGGCCATGCTGACCATGGGCCTGATGCTGTGCGCACCCTTCACCCGTGTCGTACGCGCCGCCACCCTGTCCATACGCCAGGAGACGTTCATCGACGCCGCACGCGTGGCCGGCCTGTCCACCGGACAGATCATGCTGCGCCACATCCTGCCCCGTATCCGCGGTGTGGTCCTGGTCCAGGGCGCCCTCCTCAGCGGCATGGCGCTGCTCATGACCACCGGCGTGGCCTACCTCGGCTTCGGCACCCAACCACCCCACCCCTCCTGGGGGTTGATGATCGGCGACGGCGCGCAGATCATGGGCTCCGCCCCCGCCCTCATCACGGCCTCCGGCACTGCGATCGGACTCACCGTCATCGCCTGCGGTCTGCTCGGCGACGGCCTGCGGGACGTGTTCACCGAACAGTGGAGCGGCGTCCGGGTGCCGTACGGCCCACCACCGCGGAAACGCCCCGCGGCACCGGCCGGCCCCGCACCGCAACCCGCGACGGACACCCCGGTGCTGTCCGTCCAGGACCTCTCGGTCGCCTACGACACCCCCGGCGGCGAGCAGACCGTCGTCCACCAGGCCAACCTGCACGTCCGGGAAGGGGAGACCCTGGGCGTCGTCGGCGAGTCCGGCAGCGGCAAGACCGCCCTGGCCCGGGCCGTCCTCGGCATCCTCCAGGGCGGGCGGACCACCGGCGGACGGGTACTGCTCGACGGCGAGGACATCACGGGCATCGCGGGCTTCTCCCCGGCCCGGCGTCGTGCCCTGCGCATCGGCCACATCTTCCAGGAACCGCACGCCTCCCTCGACCCCGCCTGGCGGGTCGGCGACCTGATCGCCGAGGCGCTCCGCCACCACCACGGACACGACCGGGCCACCGCCCGGCGGGAAGCGGTCGACCTGCTCGCCCAGGTCCGCCTCCGGGACCCGGAGGCAGTCGCCCGCCGCTACCCGCACCAGCTCTCCGGCGGCATGGCTCAACGCGTCGCCATCGCCCGCGCCCTGGCCTGCCGTCCCCGCCTCCTCGTCGCGGACGAGCCCACCACCGCACTGGATGTCACGGTCCAGGCCGACATCCTCGACCTGCTGCGCGGCATCCAGGCCCGCACCGGGATGGCGATCCTGCTGATCACCCATGACTGGGGCGTCGTCGCCGACCTGTGCGACCGTGCCGCGGTCGTCCGCCACGGCGGGATCGTCGAACAGGGTCCGGTCACCCGGCTCTACGCCGACCCCCGGCACGAGTACACCCGCGCCCTGCTCGCCGCCAACCCGGCCCGTCTGCACGCGGAGCGCGGCACGCCGGAGCCGCACCACGAGGGAGTCCAGCCATGACCCACCCGGACCGCGTCAGCGGCAGCCCGGCCGCCATCGCCCTGCTCAGGGTCGAGGACCTCGTCGTCCGTTACCCCGCCGACCGCCATGACCAGGGAGCCGCCGCCGTCGAGGGAGTCTGCCTGCACCTGGGGCGAGGCGAGACCCTGGGCCTGGTGGGGGAGTCCGGCTCCGGCAAGTCCACCCTGGCCAGGGCGGTCGTCGGCCTGGTCGCCCCGACCGGCGGGCGGATCGTGTTCGACGGGCAGGACATCACCCACGCCGACCGGCGTACCCGCCGCGCGCTGGCCGCCCGGATCCAGTACGTCTTCCAGGACCCGTACAGCTCCCTCAACCCGACCTGCACGGTAGGCGACACGCTCGCCGAGCCCCTGTTCGCCGCGGGCCGTCGGGACCGGGCGAAGCAGAAGCGGAGGATCCGCGAGATCCTGGAGCTGGTGCAGCTGCCCGGCGACGCCGCCGAACGCTACCCGGGCGCCTTCTCCGGCGGCCAACGTCAGCGCATCGCGATCGCCCGCGCCCTGGTGGTCTCACCCGACCTCATCATCTGCGACGAGCCGACCAGCGCACTCGACGTCTCCATCCAGGCCAGGATCCTGGCGCTGCTGAAAGACCTCCAGGCCCGCTTCCGCATCAGCTACCTCTTCATCGCCCACGACCTGGACGTGGTCCGCTACATGGCCGACCGCACCGCGGTCATGCACCGCAGCAGGATCGTCGAGCACGGTACGGCCGAGCAGATCGCGACGGCTCCCCGACATCCGTACACCCGCGCCCTGGTCGACGCCGCCCCGCTGCCCGACCCGGTCGCCCAAGCGGCCCGCCGCGCGGCCCGCGAGGCGGCCGGAACCGAGGGGAGCTGACCGCCTGCCGGTGGGGCTTGCCGGGGCCAAGGCACCAGGCCCTGCCATGGAGGAGGCGGGGCGTCGCCGGGTCGTGCCCGCGGACGTTCGCCCACCGCGATCCGGCGACCGCGAAACATCCGCCGAGGCCGGCCCGGCGGTCAACGGGCTTGCCCCGGCGTGCATGTTCCTCGCCGTACGGTTCGCGGCCCGTCGGCGCCGGCGCACCAGGGACACACCGTGCGGCCCGTGAGCGGGATGCCGGGTCAGGACGACTGACGGATCACGCACTCGGCCGCAACGTCCCAGCCCAGCAGATCGTGATCGGTGGTGGGACCCTCTCCTGCGAGGATCTGGTTCAGCCAGTCCGCGGCGGCGCTCCGGAGGTCGGCCAGCGGAAGGTACACCGAGGTGAGCGCAGGGACGGTGAACCCGCCCTCGACGAAGTTGTCGGCGCCGACCACGGCCAGGTCGGCGGGGGCGGCCCAGCCCAGATCCGCCATGGCGCCCAGGACGGCCATGCCCATGGGGTCGTCCGCGGTCGCCACGCCCCCCGTGCCGCGCAGGGAATCGAGCGAGGACAACGCGTCGGCGACGGTGGCACGGTCCATCGGCAGCGACAACACCAGGGGCGCGCGAAGGCCTTGGAGCGCGCACTCCTCCTGGGCGCCGCGAAGACGTGCCCGTGCGATCGGCAGTCGCGGGGACTCGTCCGGGAGCACATAGACGAGCTTCGTCCGGCCGCGCTCGGCGAGGTGGCGGATCTGGGCCCTGCCGATCGCCGCCTCTCCGGGCCGCCTGGGTTCGAGGTTCTCGTCCTCCGCGGTGTTCAGCCCGATGACGTGCCGGGTGCCGGCATCCAGCAGACGCCGCCGCAGGGCGGCGGTGGTGAAGGGAACGGTCGCGACGGCGAACGGCTGCAACGTCTGTACGACGTCGACCAGTTCCAGATCGGAGGTGAGTGAATACGTCAGCGCGGTGAGGCCGCAGGAGGTCACGGCCTCGATGAGCGGCTCGACGCTGCGGGCGTTGGTCCGGCCGACGTTCAGTGTGTCGACCACGACCAGGACCACCCGCGAGTGGCCGCGACGCAGAGTGCGGGCGGCCGCGTTGGGGACATAGCCGAGCTGTTCCGCGGCCCGCAGCACCCGGTCGGTGGTGGCCTCGGAGATTTTCTGCCCAGGGCTCTTGTTGAGCACGTAGCTGACCGTCGCCGCGGAGACACCGCTGAGGCGGGCCACGTCACCTACGGTGGGGCGTCGGGATTGCCGGGGCATGAACCGTCCTTCGAGATCACGGGCTCGAAGCGCCGCCGCTCCAGCCTATCGGCCAGCACGTTACAGCGACCGGCCGTGACGACGATCAGTCAAGGACGACTCGGCCGGCCCGATGCGTCGTGGTGGTTCCGTCGGCCGCCCGGAAGGTGAACGGCACGGGGCTGTCGACGTCGCACGTGGTGCCGCTGACCCGTACGTGCAGCAGGCCGTAGGGGGTGGGAGCGGCGCCGCTCATCTCGCTGATCACTCCGAACGCGGGTCGGATCCGGGCGGAGAGGAACCCGGATTCATCGGGCTCGATGCCCAGCAGATGGCGCACGATGTCGCTGGTCGGGGTGGAGCTCCAGCCATGGGCGGGGGTGCCCCACCCCCAGCATTCGCCGAAGGTGTCGTAGCCGTCGGTGAGGAACTGGCTCCAGTCGCGCAGCGCATCGGCCAGCTCGCGCTTCCTGCCGCACAGCGCGAGGCTCTCGTGGACCAGGTGGCTGGCGAACGGCTCCGCTCGGACCACCTCGTCGCGGGCGTCCCAGGTCACGTTCCGCACGCCGCGCAACTGGTCGGCGATCTTGGTGTCGTCGTAGCCCCCGTCGTCGCCGCCGATCCAGGACCGCACCACCAGTCGCTTCGGATCCGAGATCCAGTCGGCCACCGCGTCCCAGCGGCCGGCAGGCGCGAGGCCGGACACGATCGCGGTCGCTCCGGCCAACTGGGATGCCGGCAACTGCCGTACACCGTCCACGAGATGGTCGACATATGTCTCCCGCCCGGGATCCCAGAACACCTCGAAGCCGGCTCGTGCCTGCTCCCACAGCGCCCGCGCCCAGGCGGCGTTTCCGGCATTGCCGCAGGCCGCGCTGATGTCGGCGAACTCACGCAGCGCCCTGGCCCACATGGCGGTCAGGATGGAACTCGTGCCGGTCAGGAAGACGGCGGACCAGTCGACCAGATTCCACTCCGGTACGTGTTCGAGGACGCCGTGCCCGTTTCGGTAGGGCAGGTACCAGCGCAGTACGCGCTCCACGGAGGGCAGCAGTTCGCGTACGGTCGCCGAAAGGCCTTCGTAGCGGTACAGGTTGTGGACGCCGTGCACCCAGCTCAGTGCCCAGTCGGGAATGGTGGTGCCGCCGAGGTACTCCATCTCACCCACGACACTCCGGGGCAACAGCCCGTCCTCGCGCGGCGAGTTGGCCAGCTCCAGGTACCACCGGGCCAGGGACCAGTCGGTGGACGTCGTCAGGTGGACGAGTTGATGCACCACCCCGTCCCCCACCCACGCCCGCTGCTCCCGGGTCGGGCAGTCGGTGAAGGCGTCCTGTGCGTTGAGGGTGACCGTGCGACGGCCCGCCGCGTAGAGCCGGTCCATCTCCCCGTCACTGGACCGGAAGTACGCCGCTCCTCGGATCGGGTACAGGCGCTCGCGCACGCCGACCTCACCGATGACGACGTCTCCGGACCGCTCGGAAGTGACCAGCAACCGCACCAGGCGCAGGCCGCTCACCTCCAGGGCCTCGAAGGCGTCGTCGTCGCCGCGGGCGATGTAGCGCGCGCCGGTGATGTTGGAGATCAGGCCCGCCTTGAAGGGATCGACGTCCTTCTCCTGATGGAGGATGTCGATCCGGGTGCCGCGCGGAGCGGTGACGGGGAATCCGACCAGGCCGCAGACCACTCGCCCGAAGTCGACGGTGACCAGGCGCGCCGTGCCCGGCTCGGCACGGAAGCGGACCGGGGCGGTGGCCGCCTCGCGCGGCACGTCCCCGCGCTGCCGAAAGAACTCGGTGACCCGGGAGACGGGATGGTCGAGGTCCGCGGCGAAGGCGATCTCCTCGCTGCACCAGTACGTCCGAGCCGTGAGCGCGGTCTCTTCCAGTGCCCCGATGGGGCGTGGGAGCAGTGCTCCGTACGGATCGGTCGGCGGCTGTGAACGGGCCAGGGCGCCCATGTGCCCGGCGCGCATCAGGCGGGTGGGCCGCCAGTCCGGTCCCTCGTGCCGGGTCAGCCAGTCCGCGGACAGTCGCCGTGCGTCGACGAGTTCGACGGGAATGCCGTGGAATCCGTGCGGGGGCGCCGCTTCCAGGCCGGCCACGCGCCGAACGGTCCAACTGCCGTCGCTGGTCAGCCAGATGTCGCCGAGGTCCGCCTCGAAGACGAGAGTGGCGTGACGGCCCAGCGTGGCGTTGGGCACGGCGGGCTGCCAGAAGGCGTTGGGGTCCCCGTAGTAGGTGACGAGGACAGTGACGGTGTTGCTGCCCGGACGCAGATGGGGGGAGAGGTCGTACTCGTCGTAGCGCATGCGGCGCGGCTGGGACCGGACCGGGCCCCGGCCGACGTGTTCGCCGTTGACGAAGAGGACGTAACGGGAGTCGGCGGTGAGCCGGGCGGGGACCCGGGCCGGCACCGACTCCAACTCGCAGGTGGTCCGGAATAGTTGGCGGACCAGCCCGCCGCTGCCGTCGGTTCGCGGAGGAAGGGCACGGCCCGGCTCCACCACGTCGTCGGGATGGCCGATCCAGTGACCGCGCCAACCGACGGCGCGCCATGGCACGGTGGGGCGAGGGGAGGCTGCGGCGGCGGACTGCGGTGCGCTGGGCATGGTGCCTTTCCTGTATACGTCCGGGGGGAGGTGATCAGCTGCCGTCGACCGGAGCCGCACCGACCTGTGCGGTCACGACGGTCACGGAGCCGCTCGGTACCTCCGGCCGGATCTTGGGCAGACGGTTGAGGAAGGCGCCGAGGCAGGTGGCGACGGCGACGACGACGGCCAGCGCGGCGAACATGACACGGGGGCCGGCGTCCAGCAGCATCGGCGTCCACAGGGCCACCGCGGCGGCCACCACCCGGGCGAAGGCGATGATCGAGCCCTGGGCCGTCGCCCGCAGCAGCGTCGGGAAGGCCTCCTGCGACCACACCTTGAAGATCCCTTCGAAGGCGAGGGCGGTGCCGAGGGCGCCGGTGATGTTCGCCGTCGCGAGCGTCCACACATGCACCCCGAACACGGCGGGGACGGCACAGGACAGGACGAAGGAGACCGCGCCGACCGTGTACCAGCGCATACGGTTCCGTCCGTCGACGATCTGCATGAAGAGCATGGCCAGCGGGATGCTGACGACCAGTGTCACCAGGCCGACCGCGGAGGCGACGCGCACGGTGCTGCCCGCGACCTCGACGTACAGGTAGGCGCCGAACTGACCCTTGGTGTTGGCCGCGAGATTGGTCAGCGAGTAGAACAGGGCCAACCCGGCCAGGGCTGTCAGACGGGGCTTCGTCAGCAACTGGCGCACCGAGGAGCGACCGGCCGCGCCTCCGGCTCCGGGGCCGGCCTTGCGCTGCTGGTCGAGCCACTGCCGGGACTCCGGCAGCCTGAAGCGGAACACCAGGACCAGGACCGCGACCACGGCCACATGCGCGTAGAGAACGCGTGCGCCGGTGGCACCCATGCCGCCGACCGCCAGGCCGATCAGCTGCGTCGCGAAGATGCCCACATACCACAGCACCTGGGACAGGGCCACGAGCTTGCCGCGGGCGCCCTCCGGTGCCTCCTCCCCGATCAGGGAGATCGACACCGGCAGGTCGGCGCCGGCCGCGAACCCGGCGAGTACGACACCCACGTAGAGGAACGCGCTGTCGGTGGCCAGGGCGAGCAGGACGGCGCCCAGCGCCAGCAGGGTCACGGTGGCCATGAACACCCGACGGCGGCCGTACCGGTCGCCGAGGCGACCGCCGAGGAGCGCACCGGCGGCGATCGACAGCGTGAGTGCGGAGGACAGCGAGCCGATCTCGCCACTGCCCAGGCCGAGTTGGTCCTTGTAGAGCACGAGCGCCGTTCCTGTGGACACGATCGCCGCCGCGTCCAGGTAGGAGGCCATCCCAGCCACACCGGATCGGAACCACAGGGCTCTGGGGATCTGAGGCTTGAGAGCGTTCATCTGTTCTCGTCTTCCTTGACGGGGATGCAGCGCTGAGGAATGTGTGTAGCGGCACAGAGACCACCGAGGCGGGGGAGTCCCGGTCGGCGCGTACTGAATGGTTTCAGTACCGTTCGGAAGATAGGCATGCTGTGGTGTCGGCGTCAATGAGCGGGACGCGATTACCGGTCGTGATCACTTGTCCAAGTGATGTCTGGACTGGTCTTCGACGGGAAGGGGTCGTCGCGGGGGCCGGTCGGCTCTCTTGTGGCGCGCGGCCGAGATCGATGTCCGGCGGACTTTAGCGATTAAGTATTGATTCGCGTGGAACTCGATGCCGAACCGGTCGTGTCCCACGTGATGGTTGTCGGACAGGGAACTCGGGCACCTGCCTCACCGGGGGCCTGGTGGGAGCTTCGAGCGTGTGCCGCCGCGAACGGCACGAACAATGATCGATTCGGCATGGTCCGCATCGGCGTAGCGCGAGGACGCCTTCCCGTACCGCTCGGAGTGGAAGCGGTGATGCATCTGCACCCGGTCGTCGGGAAATCGGAATACCTGGTCCCGCCGGATGGCGCGCGGTGATCGTCCGCACCCCACTTTCCGAACAGTTCTCGCGCACAAGCGCGACCTAGCGTGGGACACCCGCAGGCCCGCCGGCCCGCTGCCACGCGAAGGAGTTCCACCAGATGCGGATAGGTCTTGCCGTACCTCAGTACGGCGCGTTCGCCACACCGGAAGCGATCGACGAGGTGGCTCGCGCCGCGGAGAGCCTGGGCTTCGACAGCCTGTGGGCCGCGGACCGGATCCTCGCACCACTGGAACCGAGCGACCCGTATCCGGGCGGCGACGGCACGATGCCGGAGCAGTACCGCACCTTCCTGGATCCGCTCACCGTGCTGACCCTGGCCGCGGCCGTGACGACGCGCGTACGGCTCGGCACCAGCACGCTCAACGCCCTGTGGCACAGCCCGGTGTTGCTCACCCGGACTCTCACTTCCCTCGACGTCCTCAGTCACGGACGGCTGGACGTCGGCCTCGGCCTCGGCTGGCTGCGGGACGAGTACCGGGCGGCCGGTGTGCAGTGGGAGGGGCGCGGGGCCCGTCTGGAGGAGTGGCTGGACGTGGCCGAGACCATCTGGACCCGCGAAACCGTACGGCACGACGGCGAGCGGTGGACGATCCCGCCGTCGGTTGTCGAGCCCAAGCCGGTGCAGAGCCCCCGTCCGCCCATCCTGCTCGGCGGATTCTCGCACGCCACCCTTGAGCGGATCGGCCGGCGTGCCGACGGCTGGCTGGCCGTGGGACTGCCGCTGCCCGCGCTGACGGCGATGTGGAGCACGATCGGGCTGGCCGCGGACGCGGTCGGACGGGACGCGTCCGCGCTGCGCATGGTCGTCAGGGTCAACCCCCGATTGACCGAGGGCGAGGCTCCGGCGGAACTCGTGCCGAACGTGGGAACGTTGGCCCAGGTCGCCGACTACCTCCTCGGTACGGCCGGGGCGGGTGCCGACGAGGTGCTGATCGACCTCCAACAGACCACGAACACGACGGACGAACTCCTCACCACCGCCGAGGCGTTGATCAAGCGACTGCGTGCGTAGCGACTTCTCCCCCTCGGCCGGGCCTCCCGCAACGGAGGTCCGGCCCGGCGGCTTCCGGCAGGGACAGCCGCAGGGCTCACGACGGCATGGGTCCTAGTCCGGCGAGAAGTCGGGGACAACGGACTCTTCGTCCGGGGCGTACGCCGGGTCCGTGACGGGCACCGCGGCGATGCGCGGAGCAGGTCCGGTGTCGCCCAGTGCGCACAGCCGGGTACGGATCTCGGCTGCCGCCGTGGGATCGGTCCGGGCGAAGAGCTGCGCCGCGCGCTCCCAGACCGTGCGGGCCGCCCCGGTGTCGCCGGTCGCGAGATAGGTGTCGCCGAGGCGGCGCAGCGTCCCGGCCTCGTTGAAGGTGTCGCCGACCTCGCGGTAGAGGCGCAGCGCGCACTGGTAGCCGACCACGGCCTGCTCGTGTTCGCCCAGGTGGTGACGGGCCACGCCGAGACTGTCCCGGACGCCGGCCTCGGCGTAGCGGTGGTCGCCCTGCCCGGCGAGCCTGGCGAGGGCCTCCTCGAAGAGGTCTGCGGCCCGCCGGTGGTCACCGCGCAGGACATGCGTCCAGCCCAGGGCGTGCAGGGCGCTCGTCGCGGGGAGATGCTCACCGAGATCCTGGTAAAGGCGGAGTGCTCTCCCTGCCGAGTCGAGTGCCTCCTCGTGGCGGTCCAGCCGGTCGAGCAGCCAGCCGTGGCTGCGGAGCGCGTGCGCGAGGCCGAGCCGGTCGCCGAGTTCGGTGAACAGGTCGAGGGAGAGCCGGATGTGCGCCTGGGCGTCGTCGTACCGTTCCAGCCGAGCGCTGGCCCGGGCGAGCCCGCGGTGCAGGTGTGCCTGCGCGGCCCGGTGTCCCTCGCGGACGGCGGCGTCGAGACCCGCGCGCTGTACGGCGGCGGACTCGTGCCAGTGTCCCTGCCGGTCGAAGAAGCGCTCCAACGTCCAGGCGAACTGCCAGACATGGGAGTCGTATCCCAGTCGGCCGGCCAGCGCGACGGCCTCGCCCAGTACCCGCCGCTCGGCCGTGTACCAGCTCAGCGCCGCCCCGTCGTCCGCGAACTCCATGGCCCCCGCGCCGGGTTGGGCCTCGGTGAGGGGGCTCGTGGTCCACGCGGGGGAGAAGAGCCGGCCGGCGGTGTGCGCGGTGTGCAGGTAGTGGTCGAGGAGCCGGTGCACGGCCGCGTCCCGGTCGGCGGCGGCGTCCTCGGCCCCCGAGCGTTCCATGGCGTACGTACGCAGCAGGTCGTGGCAGGAGTAGCGGCCGGGCGCGTGCTCGCCGAGCAGGTGGGCGCGGGTGAGTTCGGCCAGCAGGGGGCGGATGTCCGCGGGAGCGATCCCGGCGCTCGCCGCGGCGCCCGGCAGAGCGACGTCCGGGCCCGGGTGCAGGGACAGCAGCCGCAGCAGCCGGGCCGCAGCGGGACTCAGGGCGTGGTACGACCATGAGAACACCGCCCGTACGTCGCCTGCCGGGTCGGGGTCCGTGAACGCGTCGAGGCTTCCGTGGGCCTCGCGCAGTTCCGCCGCGATCGCGGCGAGCGGGAATCCGGGGTGGACGGCGGCCCGGGTGGCCACCACGGCGAGAGCCAGCGGAAGTCCGGCACAGCGGGCGACGATCTCGTCGACGGCCCGCGGCTCTGCGGACACGCGGCCGGCACCGAGCCGGCGGGCGAGTGATTCCCGGGCCTCGGGCTCCTTGAGCTGGGCCAGGATCAGGGGCCGGGCGGCTTCGGCGGTGATCAGGCCGAAGAGACGGTTCCGGCTGGTGACGACGACCAGGCAACCGGCGCTGCCGGGGAGCAGTGGGCGGACCTGATCCGCGTCTCGCGCGTTGTCCAGCAGGATCAGCGTGCGTCGCCCCGCCAGCAGGCTCCGGTAGAGGCCCGCTTGGGCGGCCTCGTCGACCGGTATCCGCTGCGGCGGCACGCCGAGCGCCTCCAGAAAGCCGCGCAGGGCCTCGCCCGGGTCCTTGGTGGTTCCGTCCGGGTCGAAGCCGCGCAGGTTCACATACAACTGCCCGTCCGGGAAACGGTGGGCGATCCGGTGTGCCCAGTGCACGGCCAGCGTGGTCTTGCCGATACCGCCCATGCCGCTGATCACGGCGATCCGGGTGGTGGGAGCCGAGCCCGTCAACAGATCGGCGAACTGGGCGAGTTCGGTCCGGCGCCCGGCGAACATGCTGAGATCGGCGGGTAGTTGGGCCGGACGGGCGAAGGGGGTCGCGGACCCGGAGTGCTGCTCCTGGGACGCGCCGGACACGAGGAACAGGGGGCGATCCGGGGCTGCGGGGAGGTCCGTGGTCGCGGTCGGCATGCCTGGTGCGACGGGCACGCCGGTGGTCGCGACACGCATCGGTCGGACGTCCGCGTCGGCACGCCGGCTCTCGCGCTCCGCAGGCCCGCTGCCGCTCGTGGGACGGCCGCCGCCGACCGTGCCTTCGCCGCGTGCCGTGCGCGCACCGGCCCGGCGGCCGGGCACCGTCGGTCCCGACCTGCCCGACGGTCCGTCCGCCGCACTCCGTTGTCCGGGAATCCGGGCCGCCGTCCACCCGGGCAGGTCGCCGGAACGCTCCGGCCCGGCGGAGGGACGTCCCGGCACGGACCGCGAGGAAGCCCGTTCGATACGCGAGGGGGTCTGTGCGGTGCCCGACGGGGCAGCGGCACCACCGGGCGGGACGAGCGCGGAGGTGTCGCGCAGCACCTCCGTCTGCGCGGCCCGCAGTTCGGCGCCGGGCGCGATACCTAGCTCGGCGTCGAGCCGGACGCGTACCCGCTGCCAGACGTCGAGCGCCTCCGCCCGCTGGCCCGTCGCAGCCAGTACGCGCACGAGCCGGGCCTGGAGCTGCTCGTCGAGCGGATGCTCGCACGCCGTGCGGTGCAGCACCGTGAGCAGGTGGCCCGTGGCGCCGCCCGCCAGGGCCGCGTCGGCCGCGTCCTTGACGGCCAGCAGGTACTCGCGCTCCAACGCGGTGAAGACCGGGTGGGTCCGAGCCTCCAGCGGGATTCCCGTGGCCACCGGCCCCGTCCGCAACGCCAGTGCCTCCAGGAACAGGGGCAGAGCCGCCTCCGGGCCGGTCGTCCCCTGTCCGGCGCGCAGCGCCGAGCGTGCCTGCCGCAGCAGAGCGCGGAAGCGCAGCAGGTCGACGGTGTCCGCGTCCGCGTCGAGCCGGTAGCCTCCCGCGTCGCGGATCAGCAGAGTGCCCGGGGCCCGGACCGCCAGTCCGGGTTCCAGCAGCCGGCGCACCACTCCGACATGCCGGTACACCGCGTTGGCCGGTGCGACCGGCGGCGATTCGCCCCAGAGCGCGTCGACCAGCTCGTCCATCGAGACCGGGTGTCCGGCGTGGGCCACCAGCAGTGCCAGCAGCAGCCGCTGCTGGGCCAGCCCCAGCCCGACCTCCTCGCCGTCCCGCCAGACCCGTACCGGCCCCAGCACCGCGAACCGCACCATCGCTCCCGTCTCCCGACCCCGAGCCACAACGGCCCCTTCGTCCTTCGTCACCTGTGCGTCCCTGCCCCCGTGTCCTGCCGTGCGTCAGGCGGTGAGCCCGCCGATCCATCCGAGCACCAGCGCGTTGAACTCCTCCGGACGCTCCTGGAAGAGCCAGTGGCCGATGTCGTCGAGAACCACGGACGAGCTGTACGGGTGGGGGCTCACGGACGTGTCCCAGTACCCGTCGATGCCCTTGATCTTCAGGGAGTTCGCGGCCGAAACGGTCAGCACCGGGCAGGTGCGGCGCGCGAGGTACTTCTCGACACCCGGGCGTACGACGAGATCGGCGCCGTCCTCGTTCAGGCCGAGGAAGATCGCGCGTACGGTCTCCGGGTCCATGCCGAGTATCCGCCGTCGGTGCCAGACGGGCAGGGAAGCGGCCCAGGGCCTCGTGTCGGGTCCCTCGATCCCGCCGAGCAGCGTCGTGGCGACCCCGACGGGGTCGGCGCCGTGGAAGAGGGCGGCGGTCCGCGCGACGGGCTCCGCCTCGAAGCCGTACGGGGGGTCGACGGCGACCACGGCCCGTACCAGCGAGGGGAACTCGACCGCGAGGACCGAGGCGGCGACGGCGCCCAGGGAGTGGCCCACGACGACGACCGGTCCGCCGTCGACGGCGTCGATCAGTTCCGCGAGGTCGGACGCGAAGTCCCGCGGGTGATACCCGCCGGCCGACCCCGAACCCGACTCCGGTCCCGAGGAGCGTCCGTGGCCGCGCAGGTCCGGCGCGATCACCCGGTGGCGGGTGGCGAACGCGGCGATCTGCGCCGACCAGTCGTGCGCGTCGCAGGTGGCGCCGTGCAGGAACAGAACCGTCTCACCCGTTGTGTCTCCGACAGGGCCCTCGTCCGTGTGGAACAGCCGGTTGCCGTTGATCACCGTGTACGTCACTGTGCGTGCTCCTCGAAAGTAGGTGCGGGGAGCGTAGGCAGGAGGGAATGGACGAAGTGTGCCTCGGTTGTGACTGCGTGGCTCATGGGGCGGGACTCCCGATCTTGGCGCGGATCCCGGCCGCCCACACGGGATCGAACTCGGCGAGTCCGCGCAGGGCGGTCCGCCAGTCGCGAAGCGCGTTCTCGTGATCGCCGGCCGCGTGGTGGGCGTCGCCGAGCCGGTCCAGCGCGCACGCCTCGTGGTAGAGGTCGCCGGCCTCGGCGAACAGGGCGACGGCACGGACGAGGCAGACCACGGCCCGTCGGTGTTCGCCGAGTTGGCGGTGGACATGGCCGAGGGTGTCCCAGACATGGCCCTCGGCGATCCGGACACGGAGTTCCTGGAACAGGGCGAGCGCCTGGTGCGCGTGCGTGAGCGCGCTCCGGCAGTCGCCGAGGCTCGCCTCACCCCAGGCCAGCGAGACGAGCACGTAGGCCTGTCCCTTGCGGTGACCGGAGGCGCGGAACAGACCGAGCGCGGGAGCGACCTCGGCCAGGGCCTCCTCGAACCTGCCTTGGCGGGACAGCAGGTAACAGATGCTCAGACGGGCCTCTCCCTGGCCCATCCCGTCCCCGCACTCCTCGAACAGCCGCCACGACGCACGGAGGTGCTCGCCCGCTTCGCCGAAGCGGCCCAGCATGAGACTGGTCCGGCCGAGCCCGTGGCGGGCGTGCGCGAGCGCGCCGGTGTCCCCGAGCCGCTGGGCGGCCTCCAGCGCCGTACGTTGCAGAGCCAGGTTGTCGTGCAGGTGGCCGAACCGTTCGTTGAAGCGTTCCAGGGCCCGGACGAACTGCCAGACATGGGCGTCGAAACCGCCGTCGACGGCCAGCTGGATCACGCCGAGCAGCACCGCGCGCTCCGTGCGGAACCAGTCCAGGGCCGCCACGTCGCCGGCGAGCGGCCGTGGCAGGGCGGTCGGTTCGGCCGGCGCGACGGGGGTGACGAGGGCGGGCGGCGGGTCGAAGAGAAGCAGGGCCGCATGGGCGGTGTGCAGATAGTGGTCGAGCACCCGGCGGACGACCGCCGCGCGCTCGTCCTCGCTCTCGGTCGCGACGACGAGTTCGGCGGCATAGGCGCGCAGCAGGTCATGGCAGGCGTGACGGCCCGGGGCGTGCTCCGTGAGGAGGTGAGCGCCGGTGAGTTCGGCGAGCAGCGCCCGGGTGCGGGGGACGGGCAGGCCCGCGAGGGAGGCCGCGGCGTGGACGGTGACATCGGGCCCGGGGTGAAGGGCCAGCAGTCGGAACAGGCGTGCCGCGTCGGGGCCGAGCGTGTCGTACGACCACGAGAACACCGCCTGTACGTCCACCAAGGCCTCCGGCTCGCGGAACGCGCCGAGGCCACCGTGCGCCTCCCGCAGCTCGGCGGCCAGCGAGGTCAGGGGGAACTCCGGATGTGAGGCGGCGCGGGCGGCGACGACGGCCAGGGCCAGCGGGAGTCCTGCGGTCAGTTCCACGATCTCGTCCACCGCCCCGGGCTCGGCGGCCACCCGTTCGGTGCCGAGCCGTAGCGCCAGTGACGCGTGGGCCTCCGCCGGGGTCAGGACGTCGAGGGTGAGCGGACGGGCGCCGTCCGCGGTGGCCAGGGCCGTGAGCCGGTTGCGGCTGGTGACGATGACCAGGCAGCCGGGGGAGGCGGGCAACAGCGGCTGGACCTGGGCGGAGTCACGGGCGTTGTCGAGGAGCACCAGCATCCGGTGGCCCGCCAGCAGGCTGCGGTACAGGGCGGCCCGGGCGTCCGGATCGGCGGGGATCCGTTGCGGCGGCACGCCGAGAGCGTCGAGGAAGCCCCGAAGGGCCTTCTGCGGCGGGAGGGGTGGTGCGGCAGGGGCGAAGCCGCGCAGATTCACGTACAGCTGCCCGTCCGGGAACCGGTCGGCCACCTGATGAGCCAGGTGCACGGCCAGCGTGGTTTTGCCGACCCCGGCCGTTCCGCCGATGGAGCCGATCGCGACGGCGGTCGGCGCCCGGCCGCCCCTCCCGCCGTCGCCGCTGCCGTCGACCAGGGCGAGCAGCCGGTCCAGTTCGGCCTGTCGGCCCGTGAACACGGGCAGGTCGGCGGGGAGTTGGGCGGGCACGGGCACACCCGGTCCGGCAGGCTCCCCAGCACCCGTCTCACGCACCGGGTCGCCGACCGACTGCCGGTGGGCGGCCCTGAGTTCGGCTCCTGGTTCGACACCGAGGTCGTCGGCGAGCCGGGCTGCCGCGGAGCGGTACACCTCCTGGGCCTCGGCCCGGCGACCCGTAGCGGCGAGGGCGAGGACGAGGCGGCTCTGGAGTCCCTCGTCGAAGGGGTACCGGGCCGCGCTGTCGGACAGGGCCGACAGGACCCGGTCCGCCGTACCGCAGTCGAGTGCGGTGTCGGCGGCCTCCCGTACGGCTGCGGCGTACTCCAGGTCGAGCCCCGTGAACACAGGGTGCGTGGGGGCCTGCACCGGGCACCCGGCAGCCGGTCCGTGCCACAGCGCCAGCGCCTCGGTGAAGATCTCGACGGCCTGCTCCTGCTGACCGGAGCGCCGCAACGCCCTTGCTGCGGAGGCAAGTTCGCGAAACCGCAACAGGTCCACGGACCCACCGGGCACCGTGAGCCGATAGCCGTCGGCACCGCGTACCAGCCAGCTTCCCTCGGCACGACTCGGTAACTCGGGCTCCAACAGGCGGCGCAACTCGCCGACATGACGGTGCACCATGTTCACGGCGCGGGCGGGCGGGTCCTGCGCCCACAGCCCGTCGACGATCTCCGGCAACGGAACCGGGGATCCGGCCCGGGCCAGCAGCAGCGCGAGCAGGGTGCGGCGCAGCGGCGGCCCCGGATCCACCTCGGTGCCGTCCCGCCAGACCCGCACCGCTCCAAGTACCGCGAATCTCAACGCCGCTGACGCCATCGGATCCCGCCTCCACCACCGACCGGATTCCGATGCTAGGCATCGGCGGGACCCACCCGAACGGAGCAGGACAATTCAGGCGTGGCGGGGCCTGGCCGCGCTGTGTGTCGCGAAGAGCGGGGCTGTGCGCGGGTCTTGGCCCGCCCTACAGCCCGGCGACCAACTCGGCGACGACCTCCAGCGCGTCGTAACGGCCGAAATCGTCTCGCAGTTCGCCCGCGCGCCTGCGGTGTCCGGGTTCCGTCAGAACCGTGCGTACGGCGGCGAGGATCGCCTCCCGTGACGGTGTCCCGGTGCGCAGGTCGACACCGGCACCGCTCCACGCGACCCGGGCCGCGACCTCCGGCTTGTCCTCTCCCGCTCCGCCCACGACGAGCGGTACCCCGTGCCGCAGAGCCGTGTGCACACCCCCGTACCCGCCGTTGGTGACCAACACCGCGGCGTGGAGCAGGAGTTGATCGAGGGGCAGATATCCGCCGACGCGCGCGTTCGGCGGTACGGCACCGATTGCGGCCGGGCCCTCCGGGCGTCCCGTCGCCGCCACGACCAGGACGTCCTCACCAGCCAGCGCGTCGATCGCGGGACGGACGAGCTGGGTGAGATCGTCGTTGGCGAACGAGCCCTGGGTGACCACGACGACCGGCCGCGTCTCGTGCTCCAGTTCCGACCACCAGTCGGGGAGTTCCCGGGGCTGCTGGGGCGCGCCGGGCAGCGGTCCGGCGAAACGGAAGGTGGGCGGCGCGTCACCACGCGGGTACTCGAAACCGGGGACGGTGAGCTGGAGGTAGTGGTCCGGCACGGTCACCATGGAGTCGAGGATGAACCCGGGCAGTTCGGTGCCGCTCTCCCCGAAGTTCTCCTCCAAGTGCCGCTGGGTGTCGGCGAACAGCTCCCGGACCTGTGCGTTCATCGACCGGTGCTGGTTCTTGGCCTGGTTCCCGATCATGGGTGGCATCGCCAGGCCGAGGGGCGGCGCGTCGTCGCTGAGCAGGGTCGGCAGGGTGATCCCCACACCGACCACGGCCGGCCGGTGTCCGGGCGGGGCGGACAGCGCGAGGGCGGTCGCCCCGAAGAAGAGCGGTTCGCTGATGACCACGGACGCCGGGAATCGGGCCAGCAGAGCGCGCAGTGCGCGATATTGGGCTGCGGTCGGGTCGCCGAAGATGTACTTCAGGTCGTACTCCAGCTGCGCCGGACCCGCCGGTATCGCGGCGCGCTCGGGGAAGTAGACGTCCAGTTTCCGGTCGTCGAAGTCCGCGGCCGGGGGCAGCGACACATGGCGGGCGCCCGCGGCCCGTACGTCGTCGGCGAACCGTGCTCCGGTGAGCACATGGACCTCGTGCCCGCGGCGGACCAGATCGGCGGCGATGGTGAGGACGGGCTGGACATGGCCGTGGAACGGCGTTGCGGTGGCGATGACTTGGGCCACGGGGAACTCCCTGCGATCGAAACCAGTGGGCTGGGACGAGATCGTAGGAAAGCGGTGTGCGCAGAAAGTGGGGTGGAAAGTGCGGGTCTCACAGGTCGGTGGTGCGTGGTGGCCACACACACCCCACGGGTTGTCCGCCGCGTAGGCATCCGGCGTCGAGAGCGATGGCCCGGGCGTGGCCGTGGGTCGATTTCCCGGCCGTCGTCGAGTTCCACCTCGTCGGCCGCTTCATGCTCGATCAGCTCGTCGAGCACGGGCAACCGCTGGACCGGCCCCGGCGCGGACTTCGGCGGTGCCGTCATGGACGAACGTCCGCGGGTTACCGGGTCAGCCCCGAATCGCGGGCGAGACCGGCGAGTTCGGCGCGTGAGCGGAGTCCGACCTTCTTCTGGATCCGGGACCGGTAGGTCTCGATCGTGCGGACCGAGAGGTTCAGGTTCGCCGCCATCTCGGGATTGGTGTAGCCGAGCGCGAGCAGCCTCAGGATTTCCAGCTCGCGCTCGGACAGCGACAGGACGGCTCCGGCCGCGAGGCTCCGAGGCTGCGGCCTGCCGTCCACCAGTGCCGCTCCCATCGTGGGATCGACGTACCGCATGCCGCTCGCGACCTCGCGTACCGCGCGCAGCAGTTCGACGTCCGCCGCGGCCTTGAGGAGATAGCCGGCGGCGCCCGCCGCGAAGGCCTCCCGCACGTAGGCGATGTCGTCGTGCATCGTCAGCACCAGCGCACGACTCGCGCAGCCCGCCGCCCTGATCCGCTCGATGGCCGTGATTCCGCTCTCGTCGGGCAGGGTCAAGTCCATGACGATGACATCGGGACGCTCGGTGAGGGCGGCCTCGACAGCGGCGGCGGCCGTGCCGGCCTCGGCCACGACCACGATGTCGGGTGCTTCGTTGAGGATGCGCCGAAGCCCGCTGCGCATGATCGTGTGGTCGTCGCAGAGGAGTACACGGCACGGCTCAGACAAGGGGTACCTCCAAGACGATGGCAGTGCCCTCACCGGGGGTGGAGGTCACCCGCAGGACTCCGCCGACGAGTCCGGCGCGCTCGCTCATCCCGCGCAGCCCGAGCCCGCAGGGGTGCCCGCCGGTCGGATCGAAGCCGACGCCGTCGTCCTCGACGAGCAGTCGGAGGCGACCGTTCTGCCGGGCGATCACGACACTGCATTCAGCCGCGTTCGCATGACGCGCGACATTGGTCAGCCCCTCCTGCACGACGCGGTACGCGGTGGTCTCGATGTCCGTGGGCAGCCGGTCGCCGTCGTCCAGGTCGACCACCTCCAGCCTGGTGGTCACCGAGCCGCCGACCGCATTGACGACGAGCCGGCGCAGCGCTGCGACGAGCCCGAGGTCGTCCAGGACGGCGGGGCGAAGGTCGAAGGCCAGCCGTTGCGCGGTGCGCAGTCCGGCGGTGACGGCATCGCGCAGTTCCGAGGTGTTCGTGAGGACGACCGACCGAAGGTCGGCCGCGGGCCTGGCCACGCAGTCCTCGATCAGCCGGATCTGGAGCAGCACCGAGGTGAGCGCCTGGCCGATCTCGTCGTGCAGATCGCGCGCGATGCGCGCACGCTCCGCCTCCTGGGCACCGATGACCCGCGCGCGTGACTCCCGATGCAGCAACTGACGTTCCATGGCCGCACCGGCGAGCCTGGCGATGAACTCGGCGAGCCGTTCCTCCTCCTCCCCGAACAGTCGGCCGACCTGCGAGTGCGAAGCGAGGAACCAGCCCGTCACCTCGTTCCGTACGATCACCGGTGCGCAGAGCAGCGAACGCACACCGGCGAGAATGAGACTGTCGCCGATGTCGTGCTCGGCGTCGAACGGTTCACTGACCACGATCGGCTGCCCGCGCTCCGCGGCCCGCTGAGCGACCACACGTCCCGTGACCGGTCCGGTCGGCGCGTCGACCGGCCACATGCCGTCGTCGGGACCGAGGCCTACGACTATGCAGCGGTCGGCGCGGAGTATGGCGGTCGCCGTCTGCCTGACCGCGTCCGTGATCGCCTCGGGAGAGTCGGCGGAGGCGAGCAGGGCCCCGGCTTCCAGCAGGGACGCGAAGCGGTCGGCCAGTCCCAGCGTGGGTGGGTCGGCCGGGTCGGTGGGGGTGTTGAAGTCGGCGGTGCTGTCCTCCGGCACGGCCGAGCGCGGCATCGGCAGGCCGAGGCGCCCGCACTGCCGGCGTGTCTCGGCCAGTTCCGCCCAGGCTTCCTGCCGTACGGCCGCGGCGGCGCTGCCTTCGGCGAGGATGTGCGCGCGCCGCGGTCGGCCTCGCAACGCCGCGACGAGCGCGGCCTCGCGCAGCGCGTGCGGTCGCTCGCCCGGGTAGATCAGCGCGTGGTGTTTCGCCCGCCGTGCCGAGGTCTGCGCCCGGCGCAGCATGCGCCTGCGCGTAGCGGGCACGAGGGCGCGTTCGGCGAGTTCGCGGTGGAGCGTCGCGAGCCACGAGTACACCGGCACCAGGTAGGCGCTGGTCGGCCAGGACCGGTGCACCCGGCGTGCGGTCTCCTCCAGGCATGCGGCGGCCTCCTCCAGCCTGCCGGCGTGCCGGAGGCGGAGTGCCTCGGCCTGCGCGGCCCCGGCCGTCACCTCCAGGTCGAAACCGCGCAGCCCCAGCGCGCGCCGGGTCTGCGCGGCCGGCACCTGTCCACCCGTCGCCTTCGCGATCACCTCCAGAGCGGTCACCTCGGCGTTCACATCGCCGATCTCGACGCCCACCCGGTGGATACGGCGGGCCTCCTCGACGGCCTCGCCGAAGCGGCCCAGCCGGTAGAGGCACAGAGCGCGGTTGCGTGAGGCGTAGCTGACCTCCCAGCGGTCGCCGAACTGGCCGAGCAGCTCCGCCGCCCGCTGTGCGGACTCGGCTCCCTCCCGGTAGCGGGCGGCGGCGAGGAGGACGCAGGTCCGCATGCTCAGGGCGTGGCCCTCGCCGCGCAGGTCGTGCCGCGCCCTGCTGAGTTCGAGCGAGCGGTCGGCGTAGCGCAGTCCGCTGGGCGAGAGGGACGGGAAGGTGAGCGCCGTGGCACCGCCCCAGACACCGTAGGAGTGGGCCAGCTCCGGATTGTCCGGGCAGCGTTCCGCGACGTTGACCTGTCGCAGCATCAGCCACATCGCGTCTATCCGGCGGTCGTGGAACCAGCGCGGATACTGCAGCTGTGTGTAGAGGTGCGATCGCACCAGCTCGCGCTCCCGGGCCAGGGCCCTGCGGGGCGCGCGCCGCATGCGCAGACCGCCGGTGGCCATCCGGCGCAGGATCTCCCACAGCAGGGAGAGGACGACCATGACCGTCCCGGTGGGAATCCGTTCGCCGAGCACCCGCAGCCCGGCCTCACTGTGGCGTACGGAGGCATCCAGGTTGTCGGTCCGGAAGAGCAGCTCGCCGAGCTGGCCTTCGAGCCGCGCCACGCCGACGTCGTCCTCGGCCAGCGAGAGAGCGAGCTCGAATCGTTCGGCTGCCTCGTCGTAGTGCCCCCGGAGGGTGAGGATCTGCCCCAGGGCCTCGGCGACCCGGGACCGTACCGCGGGATCGGCCTCCTGGGCCCCCCGCTCGGCGATCCGGTACTGGCGCTCGGCCAGTTCGAAGTCGTGGCGGGCACGAGCGGCGGCGGCGGACTCCATCGTGTAGCCGAGCGCCTGTCGAGGCTCGCCGGCCGCGTCGAAGTGGTAGGCGAGCTCGAACGCCCGGGTGGGGTCGGAGGCCTCGATCTGCTCGGCAGCCCTGTGGTGCAGTGCGGCGAGCTCGGTGTCACCGAGGTCGGCGAGCAGGCTCTCCCTCAGCCGGTCGTGTACGAAGGTGCAGTTTCCCGCCGCGTCCAGCCAGATGAGGTGGCGTTCGACCGCCTGTCGGACAACGGCGTCCGCATCGGGGGACACGTCGGGTTCCGTCGCCCCGGCCAGCAGCGCGGCGAGCCGCAGGTCGAAGGTCCGGCCCAGAACCGCTCCGGCCGCGAGCAGCCGTCGTGTGCCGGGGGCGAGCAGCGCGAGTCGCTGGGCGAGAATCGCCGCCGCCTCCCGCGACGCCCGCCAGCCACCCGGTGTGGGACTGAACCGCCATCCGTCGCCGCTCGCGGACAGCGCACACGATTCGACCAGGCCGCGCAGCACCGCCGAGACCATGAAGGGGTTGCCCTGGGAGAGGTCGATGACGACGCGAACCGCTTCGTCGGGCACGACACCCGCCATCGACGTGACGATCTTCCTGATCTGATCGGCGTCCAGGCCGGGCAGGCGCACCCGCTCGGCGCCGGGAAGCCCGGCCATGAGCCGGGACACGGCTCCCTCGTCGGGCCGCACCGCCAGGACGACGAGTACGTGTCCGGGGTCGGCGGCCTCGTCGGACAGCCGCTCGAACCACTGGTGGAGGACCTGCAGGGTGAGCTCGTCCACCCACTGGCAGTCGTCGAGCGCCACCACGGCCGGTCGGTCGGCCGTGCCGAGTGCGCTGAGCAGGTCCACCAGCGCGGTGACTGTACGGGCCCGGGCCAGGGTCTCCGACACGACCGTGGTGCGCTCCGGGCCGGGCAGCACCGCGGCGAGTTCGGGCAGAGCCTGCCGGAGGGGTCCGACGGCGTCGCCCAGCCGTTCGACGAACGCCGACAGCTGACCAGGACGGGCGGTGATGTCGGTGACCACCCCGGCCAGCACCTGCAGCGGGTGCTGGGCCGCCAGCTCGATCCCCTGGCCGCGTAACACCCAGGCGCCCGCGCCCGCGGCCCGGCGGCAGAACTCGTCGAGCACCCGCGACTTGCCGCCGCCGGACTCCGCCTCCACGACCGCCAGTCGGCTCGTACCCGCTCCGGCATCGGTGAGGGCACGGTGCAGTGTCGCGAGTTCGCTCCCGCGCCCGGTGAGGGCAGGCTCGGTCAGGGACTGGCGCCAGTCGTGCGAGCCGACCGCGACGTCCGGCTCGGTCACCCCTCGGCACAGCGCCTCGTCCAGGTCGACGAGGTCGGCGAGCGCCGCCTCGGCCGAGCGATAGCGGTCCTGGGGATCCTTGTGCGTGAGCCTGCGCAGGACCTCCTCCAGCGCGTGGGGTGCCCGCACACCGAGTCCACCCAGCGGCGGCAGGGGAGTCGACAGGTGCTGGCGCAGGACGTCCCGGACCTTGGGCTCGTCGAAGGGCGGCCGCCCCGCGAGGCACTCGAACAGTACGATGCCGACCGAGTAGAGGTCGGCCCGGCCGTCGACGGGCCGGTCCAGCACCCCTGACTCCTCGGGCGCCATGTACCGCGGGGCGCCGGCCGCCCGGGCGCGGAGAATCCGGGTCAGCGCGGGGCTCAGGGCGAACCCGAAGTCGACGAGCGTGACAGTGCGCACCGGCCCGTCGCTGTCGACGATGATGTTCTCCGGCTTGACGTCCCGGTGCACGGCACCGTGGTTGTGGATGGCGGCGAGCCCGGTCAGCAGGGTGCGCCCCGCTCTGACTGTCTCGGCAAGAGTGAGGGGGCCGGAGGCCAGACGTTCGCGCAGGGTCACCCCTTCGGCATGGGGTACGACGACGCGCAGCCGGCCGTCGACATGGTCCACGTCGACCGCCGTGACCACTTCGGGGCAGTCCAGTCCCCGCAGCGCCCCGCGTTCCTGTGCGAGGTGGGCCCTCGTCCCGGCCGGGAGCGGGCTCGCGTCGACGCTGTGCACGAGCACCGTCGCGCCGGTGCCACGGTCCACGGCCAGCAACGTCTCGTCCGTCGGTGTCCGGTTGAGGACCCGAACCGTCGCGTAGTCGGACGAGCGGTGGGCCGGTATGGAGGGGTGATTCACGGCTTCCTCCCCCGCGCCGATCAACGTTGATCGACGTTGATCCGAAACGTGACTTTACATGTTGTACATCTTTTCGACCGTGGTGTTGTCCGTGTTTTCCCCGGACTTCCGTGCGGTGCAGAGGAGTAGTCACCCCGCTTGGCCGGTCCCGTGGCCGGGGTCACGATTGCTGCTGCTGGACGCGGTTGCCGGAAAGTGGCAGCCGGTACCGGCCTTCGCTCTCTCCAGAAGGGTGTGTTCGCATGCATTTCGGAGTTCTGCTGCTGTTCGCCAACGCCGCGTCTTCTTTGTCGGACGGGGAGTTGTGGAAGGCGGAGATGGATCTCGGCGAGTATGTGGAGGAGGTTGGCTACGACTCGGTCTGGGTGCCCGAGCATCATTTCGACCGGCCCTATTGTGTGTCGCCGGATCCGCTGCAGGCCCTGACATATCTGGCGGCCCGGACCAGCCGTATCCAGCTGGGGACGGGCGCGGTCATTCTGCCCTGGCACCGTGATCCGATCCGGCTGGCCGAGCGGATCAGCATGCTGGACGTGTTGTCGGACGGCCGGCTGCAGTTGGGGCTGGGCCGGGGGCTGGCCCGGGTCGAGTACGAGGGTTTCGGGATCGCGATGGACGAGTCGCGGGAGCGGTTCAACGAGTCGGCCCGGACGCTGCTGGCCGGTCTGGAGACCGGGGTGATCGAGCACGAGGGGAAGCACTTCTCCCAGTCCCGGCGCGAGATCTTCCCCAGGCCGGAACGGAGTTTCCAGGACCGGCTGTTCACCATCGCGATGTCGCCGGAGTCGACGGTGGCGATGGCGGAGATCGGCGGCGGCCTGATGTGTTTCAACTACCAGTACCCCATCGAGCAGCAGGCCGCCCAGTTCGACACCTGGCGGGCCCGCTACCGGGAGGTGCAAGGGGCCGAGCCGCCGCCGCCGACGCTGCTCGACTTCGCCTACTGCCATGCCGATGCGGAGGTGGCGGACAAGACGATGCGTCAGTATCTGTCGCGCTTCTACTCGGCGATGGTCGATCACTACGAGTTCGACGGGAAGCATTTCGGTGCGTCGACGGACTACTCGTCGTACCAGTCGGGGGCGGACATGCTCCGTGAGTACGGCCGTGAGGCCGGTTTCGAGGCGTTCTACGACCTGCAGTTGAAGGGGTCGCCGGAGCAGATGGTGGAGACGTTGCTGCGGCGCCGGGAGTTGTGCGGGGAGTACCGGCAGATGCTGCTGGTCTCCTACGGCGGGATGGATTACAAGGACGTCAAGGAGAGCCTGCGGCTCATCTCCGAGGAAGTCATTCCCGAGGTCAACCGGCGGGCGGCCGTGTCCTCGCCGGCGGGCGTCAACGGCTGATCCGGCGCGTGAAAGGACTTCTCCGATGCCCGACACCCCGGAGTACTGGAACCCACGACGCGAACTGCGCGACCCGGCCGAACGCGACGCGGCATCGCTGTCGCAACTGCGCAAGCAGCTGGAACGGGCCTACACGCTGCCGTTCTACCGCCGCCACTGGGACGCCGCCGGATTCCAGCCGGACCAGGTCCGCACCTTCGACGACTTCACGAAACGCTGTCCGATCATCACCAAGAAGATGCTGGTGGCCGACCAGGCGGAGCACCCACCCTTCGGTTCTTACCTGGGGATGAACCAGGAGGACATCTGGCGCATCCACGGTTCGAGCGGCACATCGGGCACACCGACGATGTACGGGGTCGCGAAGCAGGACTGGGACCACGCCCGGGAGATCTTCGCGATCACCCACTGGGCGTCGGGCGTGCGCCCGAGCGACATCGTGCACTTTGCGTTCCCGTTCGGCCTGTTCTTCGGCGGCTGGGCGATGCTCTACGCGGCCGAGTCCACGGGCGCCACGGTGTTGCCGATGGGCGCGGCGGACACCCGCCGCCACATCGAGATGATCTACAAGATGGGGTGCACCGTCATCGAAGGCACCCCTTCCTATCTGCTGCACATGGCCGAGGTCGCCCAGGAGCTCGGCTACGACACGAAGGCCTCGCCGCTGCGGGTGTTCCTCTCCGGCGGCGAGCCCGGCGGATCGATCCCCTCGACGCGGCGGCGGCTGCTGGAGACCTGGGGCCTGACGACGGTGTGCGACGCCGGCTCCACCTCGGAGATGTTCCCCTTCGTCACCAACGCCGAGTGCGACCGGATGAACGGCATGCACGTCTACAACGACGAGGTCTGGACCGAGATCGTGCACCCGGAGGATCCGGCGAGTCGGGTGCCCGAGGGGGAGACCGGCAACATCGTCTACACCCACCTCTGGCGGGTCTCCCAACCCATGATCCGGTTCGCGTCGAACGATCGCAGCTTCCTCACCTCCGAACCGTGCGCCTGCGGGCGCACCTACCCGCGGATGCCCCGCGGACTGCTCGGGCGGGCCGACGACATGCTCGTCATCCGCGGCGCGAACGTCTTCCCCTCGGCGATCGAGCACGCGCTGCGCGAGGTCGACGGGCTGGGCCTGGAGTTCCGCATCCGGGTGTTCCGCAAGGGCAGCCTGGACGAGATCGCGGTCGAGGCCGAGATCGCCCCCGACTTCCACGGCTCGGCCGAGGAACGGGAGCAACTGCGCCTACGGGTCGCCGACGAGCTCAAGCACCGCTGCCTCATCCGGATCCCGGTCACCCTCGTCGAGCCCGGGACCTTCGAGCGTGCCGTGCTCAAGGCCCGCCGGGTGATCGACGAGCGGCCTCAGGAGGACGCCGCATGACCACGGAGACACCCCGGATCGACATCCTGGGAGAGCGCGCCGTCCGGGACCCCTACGGAGCCTTCGCGCCGCTGCGCCGTGACAGCCCCGTCGTCTGGGACCCGCAGTACCGGTCGTGGTTGATCACCCGGCATCGGGACGTGTCCGCGGCGCTGCGTGACGACCGCTTCTCCTCCGACCGGATCGCCCCGTTCATCGAGCGCAAACTCTCCGAGCCCGGCACGGACCCGTTGGTACGCCAGGCCTTCGAGGTGCTGCGCAACTGGATGGTGTTCCAGGACAAGCCGAGCCATCTGCGGCTGCGCGGCCTGGTGAGCCGGGCCTTCACCCCGCGCGCGGTGTCCCGGATGCGGGACCGGGCGGCCGAACTGTGCACCGAACTGCTCGCGGGGATCGGGAATCGCGACGAGTTCGATCTCATCGCCGAGGTCGCCTACCCCCTGCCCGCCGTGGTGATCGCCGAGATGCTCGGCGTGCCGCCCGAGGACCGGGACACGTTCAAGCACTGGTCCGACGAGGTCGCGCCGCTGGTTTCGGCCGGGCTCGACGACCCGGACCGCTACGCCCGTGCGGCCGCGGCGATGGACGCGCTCGTCGCGTACTTCTCCGGGCTGCTGCGCCGCTATGAGGCCCAGCCGGCCGACAACCTCATCTCGGGGCTGATCGAGGCCCGGGACGCGGACGACACCCTGACCGAGGCCGAGGTCGTCGCCACCTGCACCCTGCTGCTGTTCGGCGGCCACGAGACCACGGCGAACCTCATCGCCAACTCCGTGCTCGCGCTGCTCCAGCACCCCGACCAGTTGGCCGCGCTGCGCGACGGAGAAGTCGATGTGCGCCGCGCCGTCGAGGAGTTCCTGCGCTTCGACGGGCCGGGAAAGGCCGTCGTACGCGTCATGAGCGAGGACGTCGAGTTCGGCGGCGAGCTGCTGCGCAAGGGACAGCGGGTGTTCCTCGTGCTGGCCGCGGCGAACCGCGACCCGGAGGTGTTCGACGACCCGGACGTGTTGCGGCTCGACCGGTCGCACAACCCGCATGTCGCCTTCGGGTTCGGTGCCCACCACTGCCTGGGGGCGGCACTCGCCCGGCTGGAGGCCGGCGTCGCGGTGCCGATCCTGGTGGCCGGACTGCCCGGAGTGCGGCTCGCCGAGCGGCCGTTGCGCTGGCAGCAGGTGTTCCTGACCCGCGGGCTGCGGGAGTTGTGGCTGAGCGCGGACGGAGCCACGCGATGACGACGGCACTGGCCGCGTCGACGCTCCCGCGCGTCGACGGGCCGAGCGGCTTCTTCTGGACCTCCGGCGCCGACGGGACGCTCCGCGTGCTGCGCTGCACCGGTTGCGCGCGGCTGCTGCATCCGGCGGTGGAGTTCTGCCCGGACTGCGGCGCGGGGGAGCCCGTCGTGGCATCCGTGTCCGGGCAGGGCACGGTCGTCGCCTGCACCCTCGACCGGCACCCGTTCTCGCCGGAGTTCCCGCCGCCCTACGTCGTCGCCGTCGTCGCTCTCGCCGAGGATCCGCGGATACGACTCACCACGAATGTCGTTGGCTGCGACCCGGAGGACGTCACGGTCGGTCTCGCGGTACGGGTGCGATTCGCGCGGGTCGACGACGTGTGGCTGCCGCTGTTCGAGCCGTCCACGGCGGTCGTGGCCCCGGTCGCGCTGCCGGAGCCGTCGGTCACGGTGCGTCGGCCCGCGACCCGCGAGCGGTTCGAGCGGCGGGTCGCGCTGACCGGCGTCGGACGATCGGTGTTCGGCCGGCGGCTCGGCCGTACGCCGTTGGCTCTCCAGGTCGAGGCGTGCCGGGCCGCGCTCGACGACTGCGGGCTCACCGCTTCCGATATCGACGGGGTGTGCGCCTACCCCGGCACCATAGGCCTGCCCGGTGTGTCCGAGGGTGGTGTGCGCGGGCTGGAACAGGCCCTGGAACTGCGCCCGAGCTGGCACTGCGGTGCGGCGGAGGTACCGGGACAGGCCGGTGCGGTGGTCTCGGCGATGCTCGCGGTGGCGGCCGGTCTGTGCCGAAACGTGCTCTGTTTCACCACGGTGAGTACGGCGGCGGTACCGCGGTTACGGTCCGGCGGCGGTCGGGTCGGCGGAGAAGGCCAGTGGCGGTTGCCGTTCGGCGCCGTCTCACCGGCGCACTGGGTCGCGCTGTACGCCTCCCAGTACCTGGCGCGCTACCGCGTCGGACGCGATGCGCTCGGCTGGGTCGCGATCTCCGCGCGCAGGCATGCCGCACGCAACGCCGATGCCCTGCACCGTGACCTCCTGGACATGGAGAGTTATGCCGCGGCGCGCACCATCACCACGCCGTTCGGGCTGTTCGACTGCGACGTGCCGTGCGACGGCGCGGTCGCAGTCGTCGTCTCCGCGCTCGACCAGGCCAGGGACCTGCGACGACCGCCGGTGCGGGTGGAAGCCGTCGGCACGCAGCTGACGGATCCGCAGTCCTGGGACCAGGGCACGCTCACCCACCAGCCGGGTCTCTTCGGTCCGGCGGCGCATCTGTGGAGCCGGACGGACCTGCGGCAGGGCGACGTCGATGTCGCGCTGCTCTACGACGGCTTCACCTTCAACGTCCTGTGCTGGCTGGAGGCGCTCGGGTTCTGCGGGATCGGTGAGGCCGGCGACTTCGTCGTCGGAGCCGAGCGCATCGGACCAGGGGGTTCGCTCCCGGTCAACCCGCACGGAGGACAACTCACCACGGGCCGCAGCAACGGCTTCGGCCAGCTCGCCGAGGCCGTGGCGCAACTGCGCGGACAGGCGGGCGCCCGTCAGGTGCCCGGTGCCGAGGTGGCCCTCGCCACCTCGGGCGGGGGCATCCCCGCAGGCTGCCTGCTACTGACCACCGACCGTTGAGGACTCCACCGGGAGTCCGCCAGGAGCGGGAGTGAAACGATGATCGGCCCCGCCGACGACTTCATGATCCACCAGACCCACGAGCCCGTGCGTTTCGCGGGCACCAGCGACCGGCGCTTCTACGACCGGCACTTCCTCACCGGCCATTCCTGTGACGGCGCGGTGTTCTTCCTGCTCGGCATGGGCGTCTACCCCAACCTCGGCGTGATCGACGCCTTCGCGTCGGTCGCGGTCGGCGACACCCAGTGGACCACCCGCGCGTCGCGCGAGCTGGGCGCCGACCGGTTCGACTCCAGCTCCGTCGGCCCGGTCGGCCTGGAGGTGGTCGAGGGACTGCGCCGCCTGCGGTTCCGGGTGGCCCCGGGAGAGCACGCCGTCTCGCTCGACCTGAGCTGGGAGGGGGCGGTGCCGGCGTTCGAGGAGCCGCCGCTGTTCTCCCGCGTCGCCGGCCGGGTGATCGAGCAGGGCACCCGACTGATCCAGACCGGGCGGTGGACGGGGCACCTCACCGTGGCCGGGCAACGGTTCGACGTCGCACCGGACACCTGGTGGGGTGCCCGTGACCGCTCATGGGGGGTGCGGTCCATGGGGCTGCAGCGTGAGCCCGCCGGCATCGCGCAGGCCCACGGCCTGGCCCGGCAGCGGCCACCGCTGTGGATCTGGTCGCCGATGCAGTTCGACTCACGGACCGTGCACTTCAGCATCTCCGAGCACGCCTCCGGCGAGCGCGAGGTCGAGACGGTCCGGCAGGTGCCCACGTTCACCGAGGGCGGCCCGGTGCTTGAGCTCTCCGCACCCGAGCACGAACTCAAGTTCAACTCCGCCCGGGAGCTGCTCGACGGCTCGTCGGTCTCCTTCCGCGACGTCGACGGCACCCGACGCACCGTCACACTGGAACCGCTGCGGCGGGCCTATCTGCGGGCCGGGACCGGATACGGCGGCCCCGACCCGTGGCGGCACGGCACCCACATGGGGCAGAACTGGGTCGACTCCGTCTCCTACGACCTCGCCGACGAGGCCGTGACCGCGCGGATCGGCCCTACCCATGTGCTGTGTCGTATGACGACCGACACCGGGGAGGTCGGCTACGGGACCTTCGAGACACAGGTGTTCGGCGCGTACCCGGCCTACGGCCTCACGACATGACGGCGCCGGTCGCCGTGCGGACGCCCACCGGCGCGGACCTGGGCGCCGCCCTCGGCACCTACATCGCCGGGCGGCGGGGGCGGCCGGTCGTGGTCGACGGTCTGCGCCGGCTGGCCGGCGGCACCTCGCACGAGACGTGGGCCTTCGACGCGCACGATCCCGCCGAGGGCCGTACCGAAGCCCTGGTTCTGCGCCGCGACTTCGACCACCGCCCGCTCGACAGCGACCTCGGCACGGAGTTCGACCTGCTGCGCGACCTGCGCGCGAGTGGACTGCCCGTCCCGCGCCCGTACTGGTGCGAAGTGGACGACTCGCCACTGGGCCTCTCGTTCATGGTCCTGGAGCGGGTGGCGGGAACCGACATCCGCAAGACGCTCGCCGGCCGTGGCCGCGCTCCCGAACGCGCGGTGCTGGGGGAGGAACTGGTCCGACTGCAGGCGGACGTGCACGCAGCCCCGCTGCCCGCGGCGCTGGGGGAGGGGGCACCGCCCGCGGCGGAGGTCGAGCACTGGGCCACCGCGATCGCCGCGGCCAGCTCCGATCCCGGTCCGCTGATCACCGCGGCGCTCGCACGGCTCCGTGGACACGCGCCCGCTCCGGGCCGACCCGGTCTGGTGCACGGCGACTTCAAGACCAACAACCTGCTGTTCGGGGCCGACGGCACCGTCACGGTCCTGGACTGGGAGCTCGCCCACATCGGCGATCCCGTCGAGGACCTGGCCTGGACCATGCTGTGGACCACCGGGTCCGACCTCGTCGGCGGGCTGCTCACGAGCTCCGAGTACGTCCTCGCCTACGAACAGGCGAGCGGGCACGCGGTCGACCCGGAACGGCTCGCGTTCTGGCGCCTGCTCGCGTTGGTCAAGCTCGCGGCGATCTTCCTCACCGGCGTGGCGACGCCCCGGGACGGACGACCGGTGCGGCCGACCCTGCTGCTGCTCGGCCGATCCCTGGCCCATCTCGAACACGACATCGCCGGATGCCTGCGGGCAGCCCTCGCCGGAGGTGCACGATGACCGGCGCGTCGCCGAACACGACATTCCCGACGGGCACGGTGCCCACCGCGGGACTGGACACGCTCGCCCAGATACGCGGCTTCCTCGCCGCCGAGGTCGTGCCCGCGGTGCCGGCGGAGCTGGCCGGCGAGGTGCGGGCGGTGGTGAAACTGCTGCGCACGGTGGAGACCGAGCTGGAGTGCCGGCACGTGCTGCTGCGTGCCGAGATCGACGAGCTGCTCGCGCTGTGCGCCACAGCCCTGGCCGACGTACCGGCCGCAGTACCCGACGGCGAGCTCGCCGTGCTGCGCCGCAGGGCCGACCTCGACGGCGCCCCCCTCTCCCAACTGGACCGCCTGCACCGCGATGTCGGCGCGCTGACCGGGCAGATCCTCACCGCGCTCCAGTCCGTGCCCGACCGGCCCGCGGCCCGCACCGCCCTCGACCGGCTCTGTGCCGCGCTGGGCAGACACGCCGAGGCGCGCCTGCGCTGGCAGGCGGTCTTCCCCGTGGCAGACCCGGCCGCCTCCACGGAAGGAACCACCGCATGACCACGCTGGCTGAGCCTCGACTTCTCGTGAACGGCCGACTCGTCTCGGCAGACTCCACCTTCACCGTGGAGAACCCGGCGACCGGGAAGCCCGCAGGCCATTGTCCCGTCGCCTCGTCCGTTCTGCTCGACGACGCCGTCGACGCGGCACAGCACGCGGGGCGGGCCTGGGCCGCCGACCCGGCGAGCCGGAGGCGCGCGCTGGAGGCGATCGCCCGCGTGCTCACCGACAACGCCGAGACGCTCGCCCGCACACTGGCACGGGAGATCGGGCTCCCGATCAAGGACGCGGGCTTCGAGGTCGCCGCCGCGGCCGGATTCGCCCGGCACCGTGCCGCGACCCCCCTTCCGGTCGACGTGATCCACGACGACGAACGTCAGTCGGTCCGCGTGCACCGCGCACCGATCGGCGTCGTCGCCGCGATCGTCCCCTGGAACGCGCCCGTGATGATCGCGGTGGAGAAGATCTCCTCCGCCCTGGCCGCGGGCGACACCGTCGTCCTCAAGCCCTCACCGCTCGCGCCGCTCACCCTCGTGCTGCTCGGCGGCCTGCTCGCCGACGTGCTGCCGCCGGGGGTGCTCAACATCGTCGTCGGAGACGACGAACTGGGCGCCGCCCTCGTCTCCCATCCCGGTGTGGGCATGGTGTCGTTCACCGGCAGCACCGCCACCGGCCGGGCGATCATGGCGGCGGCGGCACCGCGGCTGCGCCGGCTCTCGCTCGAACTCGGCGGCAACGACGCGGCGATCGTCCTGCCCGACGTCGCCGTCGAGAAGATCGCGCCGAAGATCTTCGCCGGCGCCTTCTACCGCGGCGGGCAGGTGTGCGCTGCGATCAAACGGCTCTACGTGCACACCGACGTCGTCGAACCACTGACCGCCGCGCTGGCCCGAGTCGCCGAAGCGACCGTGCTCGGCGACCCGTTCGACCCGGCCACCACGATGGGTCCGATATCGAACGCGGCCCAGTTCGAACGAGTGCGATCCCTGGTCGACGACGCGCTCACCGCAGGCGGCACCGCCGTCACGGGTGGTGAGCCCGGCCCCGGACCGGGACTCTTCTACCCGCCGACGCTGGTCACCGGCGTCGGCCCGGACACCGCGCTCGTGGCGCAGGAGCAGTTCGGGCCCGCCCTGCCGGTGATCCCGTTCGACGACATCGACCGGGCCGTAGAGGCCGCGAACGCGACGGACTTCGGGCTCGGGGCGTCGGTGTGGACTTCCGACGTGTCGGCCGGCGCCGAGATCGCCGCCCGGCTCGATGCCGGCTCGGCCTGGGTGAACCGGCACGCGCTGGTGTCGCCCGAGGTGCCGTTCGGCGGCACCAAACAGAGCGGGGTGGGCCGTGCCAACGGGTCCGTCGGACTCGACCAGTACTGCGAGCTGCACACGGTCAGTGTCGCCCGGCCCCGCACACGGTGAGACGAAGGGAAACGGACATGGAGAAACTGTTCGAGGGCGGCGCGTTCTTCGAGGGGCCGCGCTGGCACGACGGTGCCTGGTGGGTCTCGGACCTCTACACCCACCGTGTGCTGCGGGTGGAGACCGACGGCACGGCCGGCGAGGCCGCGTTCGTCCCGAACCAGCCGTCCGGTATCGGCTGGCTGCCCGACGGGACCTTGCTCGTCGTGTCGATGAAGGACTCCCGCGTGCTGCACTGCGGCGCCGACGGCACCCTCCAGGAGCACGGCGACCTCGCACCGTACACCGTCGGCTACGCCAACGACATGGTCGTCGACCAACGGGGACGGGCATTCGTCGGCACGTTCGGGTTCGACCTGTTCGGCGGCGGGAAGCCCGAGCCCGGCGCCGTCTCCCGGATCGATCCCGACGGCACGGTCACCGTGGTGGCCGAGGATCTGCGGTTCCCCAACGGCATGGTCGTCACCCCCGACGGCTCCACACTGATCGTTGCCGAGACCTTCGGTTCCCGGTTCACCGCGTTCGCCATCGGCGAGGACGGCTCGCTGCACGAGCGGCGTGTGTGGGGGCAGGTGGGCAACGAGCCGTCGTACGACTCGATCGAGACGATCGTGCGTACCGACTTCGCCCCCGACGGCTGTGTTCTCGACGCCGAGGGACACATCTGGGTGGCCGACGCGCTGAACGGCCGGGCGGTGCGCGTCGCGCCCGGCGGGACCATCGTCGACGAGGTCCGGGCGCCGGACGGACTGGGCCTCTACTCCTGCACGCTCGGCGGCCCGGACGGCCGCACCCTGCTGGTCTGCACCGCGCCCAGCTTCGCCGAGGAGGAGCGCAAGGCCGCCAAGGAGTCCGAGCTCCACACCCACACGGTCGAGGTGCCACGCGCCGACGGCCGGCCCTGACGACAACCTGAGACGGACTCCTCCATGCCCTATGTGATCACCCAGCCGTGCTGCAACGACGCGTCCTGCGTCCCGGTGTGCCCGGTGGACTGCATCCGCCCCACTCCGGGTGATCCGCTGTTCCTGAACGCGGAGATGCTGTACATCGACCCGGCGACATGCATCGACTGTGGCGCCTGCATGGAGGTATGTCCGGTGGAGGCCATCCTCCCGGACGACGAACTCGGCGAGTCCGACAAGATATACGCGGATATCAACGCGGACTATTTTGCGAGGCACCCGCTCGAAGCGGATGCCGGACCGTCCGTCTCGGCGCCGTCGGCCCGAGTTCCCGGGCAGGAGGAGCCGCTGCGGGTCGCGATCGTGGGGTCGGGGCCGGCCGGTTGTTACGTCGCGGACGAGCTGCTCACCAACGTTCAAGGCGCCGTCGAGGTCGACATGTTCGACCGGCTGCCGACACCGTGGGGGCTCGTCCGGTCGGGTGTCGCTCCCGATCACCCCGGCACGAAGGCGATCACCGACCTCTTTCAAACGGTCATGTCCAAGCCGTCCTTCGCCTTCCACCTGAACGTCGAAGTCGGAACACACATCAGCCATCGGGAATTGATGTCCCACTACCATGCGGTCGTCTACGCGGTCGGCGCGTCGCGTGACCGCCGCCTCGGCATTCCCGGCGAGGACCTGCCGGGCAGTCGCACCGCCACCGAATTCGTCGCCTGGTACAACGGACACCCCGACTACGCCGGTCTGCGGTTCGATCTGTCCGGCGAACGCGCCGTCGTTGTCGGCAACGGAAACGTCGCCCTGGACGTGGCGCGCATCCTGGTTTCCGATCCCGATGATCTCGCCGCAACCGACATCGCCGATCACGCCCTGGACGCCCTGCGTCTCAGCAATATCCGTGAGGTCATCGTGCTCGGGCGTCGCGGGCCGGCCCAGGCCGCGTACACCAGCCCCGAGCTGATCGCCCTCGGCCATATGAAGGGGGTCGACGTGGTCGTCGACCCCGGCGATCTGGTTCTCGACGAGCACAGCCGAACGGCCGTGGAAGGCGCCGGCGCGCAGCCGTCGACGGTGCTCAGGACCAGGGTTGTCCAGGAGTACTCGACGCGTGTCACGGACCCGGCCCACAAGCGGATCGTGCTGCGCTTCCTCGCCTCCCCGACCGCGGTTCTCGGTGCGGAACACGTCGAGGCCGTTCAGCTGGTGCGCAACGAGCTCCATCGGACCGAAGACGGTTCACTGACGGCTCGGCCCACCGAACGGACCGAGGAAATAGCGACGAACCTGATCCTGCGTTCCATCGGATACCGCGGCACCGAGGTCCCGGGCGTCCCCTTCGACGAAGCACGTGGGATCGTCCCGAACGAGGGCGGTCGCGTCATCGACCCGAGGACCGGCCAGGCGCTGAGCGGCGTGTACACCGTCGGCTGGATCAAGCGCGGGCCCGCCGGCGTCATCGGCACCAACAAGAAATGCGCCCAGGACACCGTCAAGCTGATGCTTGAGGACCTCGTCGGCGGCAAGCTCCGACGCCCCGATCCGAGCTGTGACCGCGAAGCGTTGAACAGCCTCGTCGAGCAACGGCAGCCGGGCGCCGTCGACTACAAGGGCTGGCAGGCCATCGACGCCGCCGAACGCGAACGCGGCAAGGAACGCGGCCGTCCGCGCAGCAAGCTCACGGATGTCGAGTCCATGGTGGAGATCGCGAAGACGGACGGTGCCTCGGATACCGCGCTCGCCGGCCCTGTGCGCACGGACCGGCGGGATACCCCGTAGCGCGGATACCTCACTCGACGGGGCGCACGCCCGCGAACAAGGCACTTTCCTGGTCGGGCCGCAGGACCAGGAAAGTGCCCTCCGCCTCCACCAGGGCGACGTCCGGCTCCGCCGAAGCGGCGATCGAGCCGTGCACGATCCTCTTGCGCCCCTCGACGCCGGTCACCACGGCGACCAGCCGCAGCGGCGTCTCCAGGGGCACGGGCCGGCGGTAGCGAAGCTCCAGCCCGACGGTCATCGCGGACGGCCCGACACTGGTGCAGGCCCGGCCCATCAACTCGTCCAGCAGCATGGCGCTGACGCCGCCGTGCACGTAACCGGGCGGCCCTTCGTGGGCGAGCCCGAGCGTGCAGGTGCCCACGAAGCCGTGGTCGACCGCCTCCATCCGGACCGGGGGCGCCACCGGACTGCCCGCGCCGCTGACCGGGCTGTACATGCGCGGCCCCGTCCACGGCCGGTCCACCGAGGGCAGTTCGGCCCGCGTACGACACCGCACGGATAGCCGTTCCGCGAGCAGGCGTGCCTCCTCCGCCGCCCGGCGCAGGGTTTCGTCCGGGGCGCCGGTGCGTACCGCGGCGTCCACCAGGACGCGCAGTTCATGGCCGAGCGCGGCCACCGCGGCCCGTCTGCCGTGCAGTTCGTCGACTCCCGTGTTCCCCTTCACCCCGGTCACCGGCCGGTGAAGCGCGGAGCGCGCCGCTCGCCGAAGGCACGGACGGCCTCGGCCAGGTCGTCGCTGGACAGGAACGCGGCGTTCCAGGTCGAGACATGGCGCAGCCCGGCCTCGACGCGCGGCCCGCGGTCGAGGTCCAGGACCTCCTTCACACCCCGCACCACGAGCGGCGGGTTGTCCGCGATCCGCCGGGCCAGCGCACGGGCGGCGTCCAGTGCGGCGGCGCCGTCCGGGTGGACGTCGTTGACCAGGCCGATCCGCTCCGCCCGCGCGGCGTCGATGTCCCCACCGGTCAGCGCCAGTTCGCGCAGATGCCCCTCGCCGACGATTCCGGCCAGCCGTTGCAGGCTGCCCAGGTCGGCCACGACGGCGACCCTGACCTCCCGGACGCTGAACCTGGCGTCGGTGGAGGCCACCCGGACATCCGCGGCGGCGATCAGATCCACCCCACCACCCACGCACCATCCGTGGACCGCCGCCACCACCGGCGTACGACAGTCGGCCACCGCGCTCACGGCCGCCTGGAGTTCGCGGATCACACGCAGGAGCCGGGTACGGGGCTCCGCGGTCGCGCCCGGCGCCAGCATCTCCTCCCAGGCACCCATCATCGCCGGCAGGTCGAGTCCGTACGAGAAGTTGTCGCCGCTTCCCGTGAGCACCACCGCCCGGACCTCGGGGTCGGAGTCCAACTCCCGGAAGACCAAAGGCAGTTCGCGCCAGAAGTCGGGGCCCATGGCATTTCCTCTGCCCGGCCCGAGCAGGGTCACCTCCGCGATGTGCTCCTGCCGGTCGACTCGCAGGGACAGCAACTGCTGCTCAAGCGCGGGATCCGCCCACGATGTCACGGCTGATGATCTCCTTCATGATTTCGGTGGTGCCGCCGTAGATCGTCTGGACACGGGCGTCCAGGAAGGCCCGGGCGATCGGGTACTCCAGCATGTAGCCGTAGCCGCCGTGCAGTTGGAGGCAGCGGGCGGCGATCCTGTTCTGCATCTCCGAGGTCCACCACTTGGCCTTGGCCGCGTCCACGGCGCTGAGCTGCCCGGCGTTGAGAGCTCGTACGGCCTTGTCGACGTAGGCGCGTCCGACCTCGGTCTCGGTGCGCAGCTCCGCCAGCGTGTGACCGACGGTCTGGAACTCGGCGATGCTGCGGCCGAACGCCTCCCTCTCCCGTACGAAGTCCGTCGTCCAGCGCAGCATCGCCTCGGCGGCGGCCTGGGCGGTGACCGCGATGGACAGCCGCTCCCTGGGCAGCCGCTCCATCAGGTGCGCGAAGGCCCGCCCCTCGGTGCCGAGCAGGTTCTCGGCCGGCACCCGCACGTCGTCGAAGAACAGCTCGGCGGTGTCCTGGGCGTGCAGGCCGACCTTCTCCAGCTTGCGTCCGCGTGTGAAGCCCGGGGTGTCGCGCTCCACCAGGAACAGGGTCAGGTCCCGCTCGTCGGTGCGTGCCACGACGATCACCAGGTCCGACTGGATGCCGTTGGTGATGAAGGTCTTGGCGCCGTTGACCACCCAGTCGTCGCCGTCACGGACGGCGCTCGTGCGGATGCCCCGCAGGTCGCTGCCCGCCCCGGGTTCGGTCATAGCGATGGCGGCGATGGTCCTCCCGGTGGTCAGACCCGGCAGCCAACGCTCCTTCTGCCCGGGCGTGGCGAGATCGAGCAGATAGGGCAGTACGACGTCCTCGTTGAGCGAGAAGCCGGAGTGCAGCGCGGCGGCGCCGACGGCGACGAACTCCTCGGCGAGCACCGCCCGGAAGCGGTAGTCCTGCTGTCCGGCACCGCCGTACGTCTCCGGTACGGCCAGGCCCAGCAGGCCCTGCTTGCCGGCGGCGAGCCAGGCCGAGCGGTCGATCAGGTGGTCCCGGTCCCAGCGTTCGAGGTGGGGCAAGACCTCGCGGACCACGTACTCGCGGACGGTCTCGCGAAAGAGCTCGTGGTCCTCTTCGTAAAGGTCCGTTTCCATCTGGTGATCACCTTCGGTCGTGCGGCGCCGCGCCGTGCGGCGGATCTGGGTCGGGGAGTGTGACATCGAGGACGGTGGAGCAGGCTCCGTGACGGCGGTCACCTGTGCGGCGGCCGAGATCTCCGGGCCGGCGAGATGACCCCGCTCCGCCTCGGTCGACGGGCGTTCTATGGCTTCGTCGAAGTCACCGACAAGGTGGAGCGGCACCAACAGGTCGGCACCGGCCGGGCCGTCGGTGTCCTCTCGCGTGAGCGAAGTCGAGCGTGGGGGAGCGTGCCGGGCGTCGCGGGGCAGGCGGGGCTTTCGCAACAGGCCCTAAAGCGCGTTGCAAAAGGCCGTGAGATTGCAGGTCAGGGCCCGCCTGCTGCTGTGTTGATCACGCGGTCAGGGCGAGGTTGTGCATGTGGGCGACGGCCTGGACTGCGTGGTGGAGGCCGTCGCCGTGCTGTCGGCAGTCACGAAGGATCTTGTACTGCTTCAGGCGGCCGATCGCGTGCTCGACCCGCGCGCGGACCCGGCGATGCTCCTTGTTGTCGGCTTCCTCGCCCGCGAGCAGGGGCCGTCCGGGGCGTTTGCGGTGCGGGACGACCAGGCCGGTGTTGATGTAGGCGCCGTCGCCGAGCACGGTGACACCCTGACACTGCTGTGGCAGGCCGGAGCCGCGCCAGACCTGGGCGTCGGCCTTGTTGCCCGGGGCGGGACGGGCGGTGGCCACGACCAGGCGGGTGTTGGCGTCGATGATGACCTGCACGTTCGCGGAGAACCGGTAGTTGCGGCTGGAGGCGCCGACCGTGCGGTCGCGGACCGGGACCAGCGTGCCATCGACGATCCACAACCGGTCCGTGGCATCGACGGGACGCGAGACCGGCGCGATCGCGAGGAGGGGGCCCAGCCGCTGGATGACCCTGCACACCGTCGCCGGAGAGACCCCGAACAGCGGCGCGAGCTGCCGCATGGTGAGGTTCGTGCGGTAGTAGACCGCTACTACCAGCACCCGGTCGGCAAGCGGCAGACACCACGGCCGTCCGATCCGCGGCCCATCGCCACCCCGCTCCCGCACCACCTTCAGCAACCGCTCGAACTGCGTCATCTGCAGCCCCGTGAACGTCTCCACCCACAGCGGCTCAGTCCTCAACACCCCACGCATACAAGGGAAATGCCCAGATCACGGCCTTCTGCAACGCGCTTTAGCGGCCCTTCCACCGCGGTGCACGCTTCTCCGTGAAGGCGCGGGCCCCCTCTCGGGCGTCCTCGGAGGCGAAGACCGGTGCCACCAGGCGCTCCTGGTGCTTCATCACCTCGTCGGCGGGCCATGCGCCGGAGCGGACGATGATCTCCTTGCTGGTACGCACCGCCAGCGGGCCGTTGGCCGCGATGCCGCGTGCCAGCTCCAGCGCACCGGCCAGCGCCCCGCCGGGCGCGGTGAGCCGGTTGACCAGCCCGTAGCCGTGGGCGCGCGTGGCGTCCAGGAACTCACCGGTGAGGGCCAGTTCCATGGCGATCTGGTACGGCAGCCGCTGTGGCAGCCGCAGCAGTCCACCGCCCGCCGCGACCAGGCCGCGTCTGACCTCGGGGAGGCCGAAGCGGGCGTCCTCGGAGGCCACCACCAGATCGCAGGCGAGCACCATTTCGAAGCCGCCGGCCAGAACGTGGCCCTCGACCGCCGCGATCAGTGGCTTGCGGGGCGGGGCATCGGTGAGTCCCGCGAAGCCACGACCCTCCACCATGGGCAACTCGCCGGCCAGGAAGGCCTTCAGATCCATGCCCGCGCTGAAGGTGCCGCCGGCACCGGTGATGACACCCACGACGAGGTCGTCGCGCGCGTCCAGCTCTTCCATCGCGGTCGCGATGCCCTCGGCCACGGCGCGGTCGACGGCGTTGCGGGCGGCGGGGCGGTTGACGGTGACTACGGTGACACCGTCGGCGGCCTCGGTCAGTACTGCGTCGGACATCGGTGCCTCCTGCGGCTCGGGGAAAGGAACGGCGGGGCCGGGCGGCGAAGTGTCCCGCCCTCGCCGGGCATCAGCGCGGTGCCATCCGGATGGCACCGTCGAGCCGGATCGTCTCGCCGTTGAGCATGGGGTTCGCCACGATGTGCGACACCAGATGGGCGTACTCCTCCGGGCTGCCGAGCCGGCTCGGATGCGGTACCTGCCTGCCCAGCGACAGTTGGGCGTCGACGGGCAGCCCCGCGAGCATCGGGGTCATGAACAGACCCGGGGCGACGGTGTTCACACGGATCAGGTGCTGGGCCAGATCGCGGGCGATGGGCAGGGTCATGCCGACCACACCGCTCTTGGACGCGGAGTACGCCGCCTGGCCGATCTGTCCGTCGAAGGCCGCCACGGAAGCGGTGTTGACGACCACCCCGCGCTCCTCGCCGACCGGCTCGGTGGTGACCATCCGATCGGCGGCGAGCCGGATGACGTTGAACGTGCCGATCAGATTGACCTCGACGGTCCGGCGGAATGCCTTGTACGGGAAGGGTCCCTGCCTGCCCACCACCCGGAACACATCGGTACCGATGCCGGCGCAGTTGACGACGATCCGCATGGTGCCCAGCTCCGCGGCGGCGTCGAGGGCAGCGGCGACCTGGGCCTCCTCGGTCACGTCGGTCGGGGCGAAGACGGCGTTGCCGCCGAGGTCGGCGGCGACCGCCTTGCCGTCGGAGGACGGCAGGTCGGCGATGACCGCCTTGGCGCCCTCGGCCACCAGCCGTCGTACGGTGGCCAGGCCGAGGCCGGAGGCGCCGCCGGTGACGAGCGCGACGACGTTGCCGGAGATGTCCATGCGAGGGTTCCCATTCGTGAGTAGGTGATGTCCGTCGGCGAGGCGGACCGGTGGTGTGGCTTGCCGAGGGAAACCGCGATCACTCCGTCTTCCAGGTGTCAAAGGCGCTCGACGACCGTGGCGTTGGCCATCCCGCCGCCCTCGCACATCGTCTGGAGGCCGTATCGGCCTCCGGTGGCCTCCAGGTGGTTGACCAAAGTGGCCAGCAGCCGGGTGCCGGAGGCGCCGAGCGGATGCCCGAGGGCGATGGCGCCGCCGCGCGGGTTGAGCCGGTCGGGGTCGGCGTCGAACTCCCGCTGCCAGATGAGCGGCACGGGCGAGAACGCCTCGTTGACCTCGTACGCGTCGATGTCCGCGAGCGTCAGGCCGGCGCGCGCGAGGACCTTCTCGGTGGCGGGGACGACGCCGGTGAGCATCAGCAGCGGATCGCTGCCGACGATGGCGAAGGAGCGGAACCGGGCCCGCGGACGCAGCCCCAGGGCGGCGGCCTTCTCCTCGCTCATGACGAGAGCGGCCGAGGCGCCGTCGGTGAGCGGGGAGGAATTGCCCGGGGTGACCGACCAGTCGATCTCCGGGAAGCGTTCGCGGACCGAGGGGTCGGCGAACGACGGCTTGAGCCCGGCGAGCGCCTCGGCCGTGGTCGACGCGCGGACCGTCTCGTCCACGCGGTGGCCGCCGACCGGGACGATCTCGCCGTCGAAGCCGCCGGCCGCCGCGGTGGTGGCGGCTCGCTGATGCGACCGGACGGAGTAGGCGTCCAGTTCCGTCCGCGTCAGCTTCCAGCGCGCCGCGATCAACTCGGCTCCGATGCCCTGGTTGACCAGGCCTTCCGGGTAGCGGGCGGCCAGCGGTGCGTAAGGGTCCGTGCCCTGGGCGTTGCTGAACATGGGCACCCGGCTCATGGACTCGACCCCGCAGGCTATGGCGATGTCGTACGCGCCCGCGATCACGCCCTGCGCGGCGAAGTGGGCGGCCTGCTGGCTGGAGCCGCACTGCCGGTCGACGGTGGTCGCCGGCACGGATTCGGGAATGCCTGCGGCCAGCAGCGCGGTGCGTCCGATGTTGAGCGCCTGCTCGCCGGACTGCGAGACACATCCGGTGATCACGTCGTCGATCGTGGCGGGATCGATGTCGTTGCGTTCCAACAGGGCACGCAACACGGTGGCCAGGAGTTCGGCCGGGTGTACGCCGGACAGCGCGCCGCCGGGCTTGCCCTTGCCGGAGGCGGTCCGTACGACATCGATGATTACGGCACTGCTCACGGTTCCGTCCTTGGGTGTCGATCGCTCGGCGCGAGCGCGAGCTGCGTTTCTGGCCCGGGATGAAGGGGATTGCCACGGCCAGGTGAAGAAGGGACCGGGCCCGGCGTGCGACGGCGGCGATGCGCGGAACAGGCCGAGGACCGTGCGTGCCGTTCGTGCGTCACGGCACTAGCGACCGGTGAACTTCGGCTGCCGGTGGTCACGGAACGCGGCGAGACCCTCGGAGAAGTCCTGGCTGCGCAGCAGTTCGCCCTGCCCGGTGCGTTCGGTCTCCAACGCCCGGGTCAGTCCGGGGAGGACGGCCGCGTTCAGGGCGTGCTTCGTTCTCTCGTGAGCGAGCGGCGGTCCGTCGGCAAGCTGGGCGGCCACGGATTCCACGGTCGCCTCGAAGGCGTCGTCGTCGACGACCATGCTGATCAGGCCCCATTCGAAGGCCGTCCCCGCCGGGATGCGCTCGCCCAGCATGGCCATGCGCATCGCCCGCGCCCGGCCCACGGCCGCCGGAACGAGCGCGGTCGCCCCGCCGTCGGGCATGAGGCCCAGGGCGGCGAAAGCCAGCAGGAAGTATGCGGAGCGCCTGGCGATCACCAGGTCACAGGCGAGCGCCAGCGAGCAGCCGACCCCCACTGCGGCGCCGTTGACGGCGGCCACCACCGGCTTGCCGGTCCGGCGCAGCGCGAGCACCGCGCGGTTGGCGGCCTCCACGGTGCCTGCGTCGACCACCGTGCCGAGGTCGGCGCCCGAGCAGAAGGCCCGGCCCTCGCCGGTCAGGGTCACCGCTCGTACCCGGTCGTCCGACGCCGCTCGGTCGATCTGGTGGGCCAGCTCGTCGAGTGCGGCCGTGCCGAGGGCGTTGAGACGGTCGGGGCGAGCCAGGGCGAGCCTCAGTACAGAGCCGCTCAGGCTGCCGCTGATCGCCCCTGATGCCGATGTCTCGCCGTCCATCGTTGCTTCCTTCTGTCGACCTGATGACCGATCGCCGGTGATCGAGGAGGTGACGCGACCGCTGCGGGGCTGCCGTTCTCGTCGTCGTGCCGACGGCGGTGATCCCGCGCTTTTCACTCCACGAGGCCGGAATGCCCGGTGCGGGCGGCCTCGACCATTGAGCGAGCGGTGCCGATATCTCCCGCACCGCGATGTGGGGTGCCTCGGAGCGGCCTTGACCTGCGGAAGGATGCTATCCGTTGTCGGCGGCGACGCTGTCCGTGTTTTCCCCTGACTTTTGTGCCGGTCAACAGCAGTAGTCACCCCCCTTGGCCACCCTCGTGGTCGGCGTCACGATTACCCCTGCCGGATACGGCCGACGTCCACCGGCCGAAAAGCGCCGGCCTTCGATTGCTTCCGCGGTCCGTGTGGCCGCTGTATCCTCGACGAATTTGTCGGCGCCGCTCCGAATGAGTCGTGCACATCCTCGGTCGATGGCAGGGGGAAGCGTTGGGACCCAACCGTCAATTCGCCTCCGAGCTGGGACCTGTACAGCCGGCCGCGCGTGAACTCGCGACCCGGATGGAGCTGGAGAAGAACGCCACCTTCGTCACCGAGCAGCTGATGGAGATCGTTTTCCCCGACCGATGCGGTGATCAGGCCTTTCGCGAGCTGCTGTCGCGCAACGCCTACGACAATCTCGACATCATCTGGCGGATCATCGCCGGCCGCGACGAACTGGACACGAACCCGCCGTTCGGCGCTATCGCCTTCAGTGACACCGCTGCCGCGATCGGCGTCCCGCTCAGCCAGTTCGAGCGGATCTACCGCGTCGGCGCCGGCCTGGTCTGGACCCTCTGGTACACGGCCGCCCGTGACTGTGCCGTCACCCGTGACGTCGGACTGGACGAGCTGATCGGAGGGCCGTCCATGATCATTCACGCCTACATCGACGGCCAGATGTCATCCATGCTGTCGCGCTACGAGACAACGCAGGCCGAACACCTGCGTACGCGTGAGCAACTCCAGTTGAGCATCCTCCGGCAGGTACTCGACGGACCGGCCGTCCTGGGCGAGCGCGAGATCGAGGAGGCGTTGCGGATCCGCCTGGACGGTGAGCACATCGCAGTGGCCGTCCGGTCCGACCGAAGCCCCGCCGAGACGGGCCTCGACAGCCACATCCGGCGCGTCGCGGAGCGCTGCGAGGTTCTGACCTACCGCCACAGCGTGCATGTATGGCTGGTCTGGGCCTCTCATGCCAATCGACTCGACGAACGGCAACTGCGCGATCTGCGGGACGTCTTGGAGCGCTCGGGACTTCGCTGCGCCCTCGGCGCGCCCGCGCGTGGCCTGTCCGGTCTGGGGATGACGGGCAGGGACGCCCTGGACGCGGCGCGCCTCCAGGACATGCTGGGTGAGGCGGCTCCCCAGGTCGTGTCGTACGACGAGCTGCGGTTGGAAGCGTTCTTCCTCGGCGAACCCGAGAAGGCGCGACGCTTCGTGCGCGACGAACTCCGTGAGCTCGACGCGGACGACTGCCGTACGGTTCTTCTGCGTGACACCGCCCGGGTCTGGCTCACCTCGGGTTCACATGTACGTACCGCGCACCGCCTGGGTGTACACGAACACACCGTGCGCAATCGGATCAGCCAGATCGAGGCGCTCGTCGGCGGCCCCATCACCCGTCGCAGGACCGAGCTGCTAGTCGCGCTGCGGCTCAGGCGGATGCTGGACGGATCGTGAAGCCAGGAAACCTGCCGGCCCGGACCTTCGCGGAACTGGTCACCAGCATGATCGCGACCAGGGCGTCCGGGACGTCGGCACGGCTATTGCGCGGTCCATCCTCCGTCGATGGGGAAGACCTGGCCCGTGATGAAAGCGGATTCGGGGCGGGCGAGCTGCACGGCCATGGCGGCGATGTCGTCAGGGGCACCCAGTCGGCCCATGGGTGTCGCGGCCTCGCAGTGCGTGCGCAGTTCCTCGGTGATGTCACCGAGGATGGGGGTCTCGATGATCCCGGGACAGATCACGTTGACCCGCACACCGCTCTTGGCGAACTCCGTCGCGGCCTGCCGGCTCATCGCGATGACCGCCCCCTTGGAGGCGGAGTAGGAGAACACGTTGGGCATGCCGACCAGGCCCGCCACCGACGCGACATTCACGATGGCTCCGCCACCGGACTGGATCATGGCCGGCATCACCGCGCGCATGCCGTAGAAGGTTCCGGTCTGGTTGATCGCGATGACCCGGTCCCAGCCCTCGTCGGTCTGCTCGACGGCGGTGTCGGCGCCGAGGCTGACGACACCGGCGACGTTGGCCAGGAACGCGATCGATCCGTGCGCTTCGAGGGTCTGCTCGACGAGAAGCCGCCACCCCTCGGGCTCACGGACATCCAGTGAGACCGGCGTCGCGGCTCCGCCCGCGACGACGATCTCCTTCACCGTCTCTTCCGCATTTCTCACATCCACCGCGACGACGTGCATTCCCTCGCGGGCGGCCCGCAGGGCAGTGCCCCGCCCGATTCCTGATCCGGCTCCGGTGATGATGGCGGTCTGACCCTGAAGGCTCATCGGGGTCCCTTCGTTCTCGGCTGGAAGCTTATTTCCTCCGTTGTCGGGACCTCACATTAGAGGTCGTCGCAGAATTCGCCAATGACCGATTACGTCATTGGCGGGCACCGCACCGTACGCATTCCGTCATCACATGACGGGGACGGTGAGTGACGTACTCCGCGACGCCGATTCCCGCCATTGTGTCCCTCCTTTCCGCGCTTGTACGTTCGTAGCCACCTCAAGGCCAACGCGCTCGGTCATGTGCCCGGGAGCAGTCATCGAGATGGAGATGCGTATGGCGACCACGCTCGAACACTCCGCTGACAAGCAAATGGACGCGGAAGCCAGGAAAGGCGTCCCGGCGAAATGGTGGGCGCTGGTCGGCGTCGCTGTCCTGTCGCTGATCGCTTATGAATGGGGTTCCTGGCTGATCAACGGCGATGCGCGGCCGGTGCCGGCGGGTCCGAGCAAGGTCCCGACGTGGATGGTCGTATCCATCCATTCGCTGGAGGCGATTTCGGTCCTCCTGGTCGGGGTCGCGCTGTACTTCTACGCGTACAAGCCGTGGAAACGCACCCGCAAGATCGGCACGGACGCTCTGATGATCGTCGCGTGGCTGTTCACCTACATGCTGCTCGACCCGTGGGAGAACTTCACCGCGATCACCTACAGCTACAACGCGGAGTTCGTGAACCTGGGCTGCCCGCAGTGCCATGTTCCTTTCTGGAATTCACCCAACCCGAACAACATGGGTGAGCCTCTGCTGTTCATCGGCGGAATGTATCCGGGAATGCTCTTCCTGGGCACGGTCTTTTCGTGCTGGGCCATGCGCAAGGTCAAGGCGCGGTATCCCAGGACAGGCACGTTCGCCCTGATCATGGTCGCCTTCGCGTCGATGTTCGTCTGGGACTTCGCACTTGAGGTCCCGCCGATGCTGGCCGGCGCCTGGATGTGGTGGTGGGGTGGCGGGAACTTCACTCTCTTCAACGGCCAGTACTTCCAACAGCCGTTGCTGGAGCCGCTCACCTGGGGATTCTGCTGGGGCATCATGGGATGCCTGCGGTACTTCGTGAACGACAGGGGAGAAACGCTCGCCGAGCGCGGCATCGACCGGATCAAGGTCAGCGATCGCAAGAAGACCTTCATCCGCCTGCTGTCACTCACCGGGGCGATCAGCACGATCATGGCCGTCGGCTACATGCTGCCCTACCAGTTCTTCGGGACGCATGCCGCCGCGACTCCCTCCTCGATCTGCAGCAAGTCGTACTTCACGACCGGACTGGCCGGACCGGGTACCACGCTGGGCTGCCCCAATCCCCAAGAACCGCTGCCGATGAATGGGAAGAGCGCCCGAATAGGGCCCGACGGGAAGCTCTACGTCCCCGGCACCGCGACGCTGCCGACGAATCCGCCGAGCGACAGATAGCTCTCCAGGCGTTGGCCGGTCCACCCCCAGCCCGGGCGTGGGCCGGCCAACGCCACGACCGCCCGACAACGACAAGCACCAGATACGGGGAGAGGCGGGCGGCAGGTGATCCAAGGTGCCCCGGGCGTCGGAGCGCGCCACCAGGGCGTGACAGGCAGAAGGGTCGAACATCTGAAGCGCTACGAGCTGCTTGCACATGCCGTCCTGGGACGGCCGGTCGTACTGGCGCTGACGGACGACGACCGGGCGTTCACCGACGGCTCGACGATCTTCCTGCCCGACCACTGCGACGACGACCTGCGCTGCGCCCTCGTCGTGCAGGCGGGGCTGCTTGCCATCGGCAGCCTGCGCAGAGCGCACATCGCGCCGGTCACCGGACGACATCGCGGCGCGCTGGAGGGCTATCTGCTCCTGGAGGTCTGCCGGGCGGCGCATACCGCCCGCACTTTGCCGCCCCGGGTCGCGACGCGGATCCGCGCGGTCTACGACGGGCCGGTCACCACGTCGGCGGAGGAATCCGCCGCAGTGGCCACATCGCGCGCTGAACTCCCCACGACACCGCACTGGTTCGGTCGCATCAAGGTTCGTTCACTCGACTTCGGCGCTGTCACCGGTGCCGATACGAGTCCGGCCGGATCATCCGGTGCGGCGTCCGGCCCCGAGGAACCAGATGATCCGGATGACGAGGAACAGACGGAGAACAGCAGGATCGCGGACTCACTGATGTCCCCGCTCGGAAGCGCGGCGCTCGCGAAGGCGCTCGCCAAGCTGCTCGGTACCGGCTCGAAGCGTCGATCGAGCTCTGGGGACGCCGGCCACGAACTGGCTGTCGTGGGCGGGCGGGACAGGCGAGGTCGCGCCGCCGCACGCCGGCTCCGCGGAGCCGCTGCTCTCCTGCGCGCCTTGACCGGTCCGCCGGTCGTCGGGACGCGGTACCCGGAGTGGGACTGCGGCACGGGCGGCTATCGCGAGGCATGGTGCACAGTGCTTGACCTGGATCCCTCACCCTCGGGAGACCGTACGTCCGGGGAGCCCGCGGCGGATGTGCGACTGAGGCGTGAGCTGGCCAGGTTGGGTACCGCTCTGCAACGTCGCCGTCACCTCCGGGAGGGCGACTCGCTCGACATGTCCGCCCTTGTCGACGTGGAGATCGACCGCCGCCTCGGTGACCAGACCGAGCCAAGGGCGTTCGAGAGCCAGTCGCGTACCGGCCGGGATCTCGGAGTGCTCATCCTGCTGGACGCGACCGGCTCAGCGGCGGAGATCGCGGAGAATCACACGATCTTCGAAGACCAGCGCCAACTCGTCCATCGGCTCACCCGTGGGTTCGAGGAACTGGGAGATCGCGTCGGCGCCTACGGCTTCTATTCCCGGGGCCGCGAAAACGTGCGCTTCCTCCGCATCAAGGAATTCGACGGACGCTACGACCAGGCGGCACAGGCAAGACTGGCTGCCCTCCAGCCCGCCGGTTTCACCAGGCTGGGCGCGGCGGTCCGGCACGCCACCGGCATTCTGGCCCGCGGCGCCGGTACCTCGAATCTGCTCCTTGTCGTCGTCGGCGACGGATTGCCCTACGACCACGGCTATGAGGATCACTACGCCCGCGAAGACAGCCGGACCGCCCTGCGCGAGGCGCTCCTGGCCGGAGTCGGGTGTGTCAGCCTCGGCATTCGGTCCTCCGTCGACCCGCGCACCGTCGAGCACGTGTGGAGCGAGGTCACACACCTGCAACTGGAGAACGCCGGTGAGCTGACGCGGACCATCCGGCCCGTGCTCGCAGAAGCACTTCGGCTCGCGGGCGCCCGGCGGCGCCCCCACCGGCTCGCCACCACGGATGAGCAACGATGAAAGGACCCCTTGTCGTGCTACCGACCGAGAGCCTCGTCACGGCGACCCCGCATGCGGACGGCGACGAACTGGACGCCTTCTACCTTCCCGTGGGCAACGAGGTGTCCGTGTTCCAGGCTGCCTGGGAACTCGGACTTCCGGTGATGCTGAAGGGACCGACCGGATGCGGTAAGACCCGCCTCGTGGAGCACATGGCGCAGCGCCTCGGCGTACCGCTCCACACCGTCTCCTGTCACGAGGACATGACCGCCACGGACCTTCTCGGGCGCTACACCCTCACGGGCGGGGACACGGTCTGGGTCGACGGCCCGCTCACGCGCGCGGTGCGTACCGGAGGCATCTGCTATCTCGACGAGATCGTCGAAGCCCGCCAGGACGCCGTCGTCGCGATCCACTCCGTGACCGACCACCGACGCGAACTCAGCGTCGAACGACTGGGCGGCCTCCAGCTCAAGGCGGCGGAAGGCTTTCAGCTCGTGGTGTCCTACAACCCCGGCTACCAAAGCGTGCTGAAGGACCTGAAGATGTCGACCCGTCAGCGCATGGTCTGCATCGAACTCGACTTCCCTCCGGCCGAAGTGGAGCACGCGGTACTCATGGCGGAGGCGAAAGCCGGAGAGGCACTGGCCGACAACTTGGTCCAACTGGGCCAAGCGATCAGGCGAGTACGTGACGGCGGGCTGCGGGAGGCGGCCTCGACCCGCATGCTGATCACCACCGGCGCTCTGGTGAACCGCGGTCTGACGCTGCGTGAGGCCGCGCTCGCCGCAATCGCCGGCCCTCTTACCGACGATCCCACGACGAGCAGGGCGCTTCTCGCACTCGTGGAGGAATACACCACGGATTCCGAACTGCCCGACTAGTTTCGGCCCTCGGCGTCCGCGCTCCGCTTTTGCGATGGTGTTGTCCGTGTTTTTCCCGGACTTTCGTGTGGTGACGAGCAGTAGTCACCCCGCTTGGCCGGTCGAGCCCCCCAGGGTCACTATTTCTTGTGCCGGGTCCGGTCGGCGGCGAACAGTCGACCGCAGTGACCGTCAACTCCTGAAGGACTCCTCCGACAATGTGGGAGACACCGTCCACCATGTCGCTTCAACGTATCCGACCCGACCGCAGGCTCAACGGCTTTCCGGTTCGCGCGGGTGGAAGTGAGGTCTAGTGACTCAGCAGGTGCACGTCCGCTCCGAGCAAACCCAGCTGTTCCGCGACGCGATGGCCTCGTTTCCCAGCGGCGTCACCATAGTCACCACCACCGACGACGCCGGTCGCTGGTGGGGATTTACCGCCAGCTCGTTCTGTTCGGTGTCGATGGAGCCGCCGCTGGTGCTGGTCTGCCTCGCCGAAGGTGCTGAATGCCACCCGGCGTTCGTAGCGGCGCAGCGTTGGATCGTACATGTGATTGACCCGGAGCACGCCGATCTCGCGGCCCGGTTCGCCACCAGGGGGGCCGACAAATTCGCGGACGCCGGGTTCGCCGCCGACCAGAACGGCCTGCCCGTGCTCTCGCGTGCGTTCATCACCTTTGAATGCGCTGCGTATGCGAAGTACACGGGCGGGGACCACACCATCCTGCTCGGCAGAGTGGAGCACACGAGGCTCGGGGAACAGCTGCCTGCTGTCTACTTCCGGCGCGGATTCCACCGGCTGGACCGCGCGTAGAGGGCTCACCCGGAGCGGCTTTGCACAGGTGGGCGAAACGTGTCTCAGAAGCTGCGTCGCATCCGGTGATCCATGGCACCTGGCACCTCGCTCCCGCCACCCCATAACGAAGAAGGGCCGCCCGGCCCACAACCGGACAGCCCCTCAACAAGATTTTCAGCAGCCTTCTAGATGGCGGGAGTGCAGTGAACGGCTGCCCCGGACCAGGACGTGAACTGGAAGCAGGCGCGCGCCAGATAGCCTGGGCCGTCGTAGTAGTCGTAGGTCTGCACGCTGGTGTCGGTGCTGCCGTCGTTCAGGGCGTGGATGCCGGACACCCGCACGAACGCCCCGCCGTTGTGGGAGCGTTCGAGCCACCCGTCGAGCGAATAGCCGGTGGAGCCGTTCTGGATCCAGGCATGGGCGTAGGCGGGCGCGGTCTTGCTCCCCGTCGTCCAGTCCACTTGAGCCCAGCCGACCCCCTTGGCCGTGTTCACGGAGACACCCGCGTAGTTGGCACCGATCCAGGTCGTGTCGGCCGAAGCGGCACTGCCGCTGCCGACCATGGCCCCGAAGGCGGCCGCCAGGACAAGGGCCGCCTTCACGGAGTTGCGCATCATCTTCCTCTCCTCGGAGCTAGATGGCGGGCGAGCAGTGGACTGCCGCGCCGGACCACGAGGTGAACTGGAAGCAGGCGCGGGCCATGTAGCCGGGTCCGTCGTAGTAGCCGTAGGTCTGCACGTAGTTCTCGCCGTTGCCGTCGTTCAGGTAGTGGACGCTTGACACCCGCTCGAACGCCCCGCCGTTGTGGGAGCGTTCGAGCCAGCCCTTGAGCGAGTAGCCGCTGGTGTCGTTGTCGATGACGGCGGCGGCGTACGCGGGATCGGTCTTCTCCAGAGCGCTCCCGGTCCATATCACCATCGCTTCGCCCACCCCGGTGGCGGTGTTCACCGTCACGGCCGCGCTGGAGCCGTCGTTCCAGGTGTCGGCGGAAGCGCCGTTCGCGCCGCCGACCATGGCTGCGAAGGCGGCCGCCAGGACCAGGGCCGTCTTCAGCGACCTGCGTATCATCCTCGTCCCCTTTCGTTGTGCCCGCTGTGCTGCCCGGTCCGAAGGGAGCGTTCAGACAACGGACTTGCCCGCCGGATGCGGTGGCCGGCCCGTGGCGGCGCCAGGACTGTCTCCTGGGACGCGTGGGCCGGGACTCCGCCAGGCTGGCAGGGGCGAAGGGGCGGTGTCATTGGCGCTGGGTCACCTGGTTGTTGACGCTGCGTCCACTTCCCTGGCTTCCCCCGTGGCGGCCGAAGCCAGCGCCTGGCGGCGGTAGTCGCCCGGTGGCATGCCGTAGGCCGCGCGGAACGCCCTGCTGAAGTCGGCGGGGTTCCGGAAGCCCCAGCGGGCGCCGATGGCGTGCACCAGGCGCAGCCTCAGGCGCAGGTCGGCCAGGTCGGCGCGGCAGCGCTCCAGGCGCAGATGGCGGATCCACGCGGTCACGGTCAGCTCACGCGGCTGAAAGAGCCGGTGCAGGTACCCCAGGGAGATGTGGTGGTGGGCGGCGATCACGCCGGGGGTCAAGTCCGGGTCGCCCAGGTTGAGTTCGATGAACGTCTCGATCCGGGAGACCAGTGCCCGTCGGCGGGTCTCGGGGGCCAGCCGGTCCTCGGCGTCGACCTGGGCGGCCAGCGCCGCCGCGGCCAGGTCGAGGGCCACCTCGCCCAGCCGCCGCATCTCGGGCTCGCTCACCTCACCCCGTACAACGGCCCCGGCGACGCTCCGGAGGAAACGGGCGAGGATGGCGTTCATCCCCACATCGCCGGGCAGCCGGTGCGCGAGCAGCCGGTTCAGCCGCTCCGGGCGTAGCGGCAGCGCGGACTTGGGCGTGTGTAGCATGACCGCCCTCCCAGGCCCGACGCCGGAAAAAACCCGGGAGTCGAACGGCTGGGAGGTGTCGTGGAGCAGCAGGTCACCCGCGTCCAGCCGGCAGTCGCGGTCATGCTGCGCTATCCATAGGTCATTGGCCGTGATCAAGCTGATCCCGTACCGCTCCGGGTCGGAACGGCGCACCAAGGCAGCGGTACGCAGGGCCCGGAACTCGGGAGCAGCGTGCACGGAAAGCTGGACCGGGCCCAGCTCGGCCATCGTCAGAGTGGCCCGGAAGTCGGCGGCGTTCGGGCTGCTGATCATGCTCGGCGCGGTGTCCTTGCCCGTCAGTTCACACCACCACTGGAACCGATCCGGTGCCGGTATGTCCTCACTGCTCATGGTCACGATCACGCCTGTCCCCCGTCGACGAGCCTTCGCGGGCACCGGAACGAATCGCCCTCGAACCGCCTTCCCCCTGCGTTTGCGCCAAGGATTGCACTGGCGACTGTCAGGCCCCGCTCCGCGACACGATGTCGACCGCGGACTCTTACGGGGCCCTTACGGAAGACCCTGCTCCCCCTCTCTGTTGCCCGGCCCGTATGTATCTCACTTTCGTGTCAATCCCTTCGGACTGTGGAGATCTTCTGGGCTTGATCCGCTTTGACGGACATCCGAGATCAGGGGTTCAGCCCCGAGAGGATGTCCATCATGGAGAGCATGGGGAAGAAGAAGCCTCGCCCTCGTCGCTCGTTCACGCCGGAGTTCAAGGCGGAGATCGTCGAGCTGTGCCGACGCGGTGACCGCTCGGTCGGTCAGATCGCCAAGGACTTCGATCTGACCGAGACCGCGGTGCGTGACTGGGTGAAGCAGGCCGAGGTTGATGCGGGCGAGCGGGACGGCCTGACCAGCAGTGAACGCGAGGAGCTGGCCGCGTTGCGGCGGGAGAACCGCCGTCTGCGTGAGGACGTCGAGGTCCTCAAGCGTGCGACGGCTTTCTTCGCGAAGGAGACCCGGTGACGGTGCACCCGTTCATCGAGGCGGAGAAGCGCGCAGGTCACAGCGTCAAACGAGCGTGTGAGCTGCTGAAGGTCTCCCGGACCGCCTTCTATGCCCGGCGCGCTGCCAAGCCTGGTCCCCGCGCGGTCCGTGACGCCGAGCTGGCGGAACAGATCGCCGACGTCCACACGAGATCGCGGGGAACCTACGGCGCCCCGCGCGTCCATGCGGTGCTCAAGCGGGCAGGCGCCGGATGTGGCCGCCGACGTGTCGCGCGGCTGATGCGGGCTGCCGGCCTGGAGGGCCGACACCGCAGACGACGACACCTGACGACGATTCCTGATCCACGGGCTGCTCTTCGGCCCGATCTCGTCGTCCGGGACTTCCAGCCCGACCCCGCCGACTTGAATGCCCGGTGGTGCGGCGACATCACCTACATCGCCACGGAGGAGGGCTGGCTCTATCTGGCCATCGTCATCGACATCGCCTCACGTCGCGTGGTCGGCTGGGCGACGGCCGACCACCTGCGGACCGATCTGGTCGCCGATGCCCTCACGGCCGCCTGCCGGAAGCGCCGTCCCACCCGGCCGGTGATCTTTCACTCGGATCGCGGCTGTCAGTACACCAGCCAGCAATTCGCCACACTGGCGCACCAGTTGGGCGTGCGCCTGTCGGTCGGCCGCACCGGACAGTGCTGGGACAACGCGCTCGCCGAGTCGTTCTTCGCCACCATCAAGAGGGAGTTGCTCACCACGAGCTCCTGGCCCAGCAGAGCCGCGGCCCGAACCGCGATCTTCGATTTCATCGAGGGCTGGTACAACTTGCACCGGCTCCACAGCAGCCTCGGCTACCGCAGTCCCGCTGAGTATGAGACCGCACTCGCAGCCTGACCACCACACCGATGGTGTCCGTCAAAGCGGAACAAGCTCACTTCTTAGCGGCCAGCTCCAAGGCGGAGTTGGCTCGGTGGTCGGGTTCGTGGTCGATCGGACTCCGGTACCCGCACGCGCTGTGTTGTCGGTTCGTGACGCTGTCGGGGATCTTGGTGGAGCCGTTTTGCTTCCCCTGACCTTTGATGATCGGGACTGGGTAGCGTGAGGGCACGATGTTGTTGCCGCGGTGGTGGTCGTTTGGGGTGGGAACGGATGGCGGAGACGGCGTTTGATGAGTCCGAGCGGCGGGCGTGGGCAGGACAGGCCGATGCCTACGGTGCAAGTTTCGCCAAGCTCTGTGCGTATCCAGTGCCCGAGCTCCTCCGAGCTGCCGAGGTTCGGCAGGGGGCCAGGGTCCTTGATGTGGGGACGGGTACTGGCACCGTTGCCGCGGCTGCGTGTGAGCGGGGAGCTAGGGTGACGGCAGTTGACGCTGAGCCGGGCATGGTTGCCCGAGCCGCGCAGGCGGTTCCAGAAGCCGACGTGCGGCTTGCGTCCTTGCCGCGTCTTCCGTTCTCCGATGACGAGTTTGACGTCGTGCTCGGTAATTTCGTTCTCAACCATGTCGGACGGCCTGGTGAGGCCCTCCAGGAACTGCGGCGGGTGACGCGGCCTGGTGGCCGCATAGCTGTCACAATCTGGGCCGCCCCTCCAGCTGCCGGGCAGGCACTCCTCGGCAGGGCACTCCAGGCGGCCGGTGTCGCCCGTCCCGCTGGCCTGCCACCCCTTGCGCCGGAAGATGATTTCCCGCGCTCTGAGCAGGGTCTTGCTGCGTTGCTGGACGAGGCCGGACTGCTGAACGGTGTGTGCAGCACCCTGGTCTGGAACCATCGGACGACTCGCGAAGAGTGGTGGAGCGGACCGGCGGCCGGAGTGGCGACGATAGGGCAGGTCGTCACGAGTCAGGCCCCAGCAGTCATCGCAAAGATCAAAGAGCACTTTGATCTTCTATGCGGCGAGTTCGCCAGCTCCGATGGCGTGCTGGTGCTGCCCCACGCAGCCCTGATCGCACACGGCCAGGCATGACTTTTTGCTTTGTTCACGCCTCGGCTCGGACGGCCTCCCTCTGCGTGCCGCCCGCGGAGGACGGGCCTCCTTCGCAGTGTTCGGCTGAGGTGACGTCGGTCTTGATGTCGCGGCTCTCGGCGACCGCTTCGACGACGAACTGACGGTCGGCCAGATCGCCGAGGTCGTGGGTGAACGAGAGCCGGGCGAGGGCTCCGTCCCGCTCTGCCTCGCTCAGCTTGCCGCGGTGCACGCCTCGGTCCAGCGTGGCGATGATGCGTCGCCGACCTGTCGCCGACGCCTCGGGCGTGGCTTCGGCGACGCGGACGTCTATGCCGTGGCGGGCGGCCACTTCGGCGATGCCGGAGCCCATGAGCCCACAACCGACGACGCCGAGACGGGTGACGGAGTCCATGTGAAGTCCTGTCCGATCGATGGTCGTGGTCAGACATTGCGGCGGTACTGGCCGCCGACCTCGAAGAATGCGTCCGTTATCTGCTGGAGAGAGCAGACCCGGGCGGCGTCCATGAGCACGGCGAAGACGTTGCGATCACTTGTCGCCGCCTCCTTGAGAGCGGTCAGAGCGGCGTGGGCCTGCTCCTGATGACCCGCCTGGAAGTCCCGGACGCGGTCGAGCTGGGACTGCTTCTCCGCCTCCGTGGCCCGGGCCAGCTCGACGACGCCGGGCTCGGCGGAATCGGCGTGCGGACTGCGGAAGGTGTTGACGCCGATGACGGGCAGTGTGCCGTCGTGTTTGCGCTGCTCGTAGAGCATCGACTCGTCCTGGATACGGCCGCGCTGGTAGCCGGTCTCCATGGCGCCGAGGACACCGCCGCGCTCGTTGATCCGCTCGAACTCGCGCAGGACTGCCTCTTCGACCAGGTCGGTGAGTTCGTCGATGACGAACGACCCCTGGAGCGGGTTCTCGTTCATCGCCAGGCCCCACTCCCGGTTGATGATCAGCTGGATGGCCAGGGCCCGGCGGACGGAGTCCTCGGTGGGAGTGGTGACGGCCTCGTCGTAGGCGTTGGTGTGCAGGGAGTTGGCGTTGTCGTAGATGGCGATGAGTGCCTGGAGGGTGGTGCGGATGTCGTTGAAGTCCATCTCCTGGGCGTGCAGGGAGCGTCCGGAGGTCTGGACGTGGTACTTCAGCTTCTGGCTGCGCTCGTTCGCGCCGTACTTCTCCTTCATCGCGACGGCCCAGATACGGCGGGCCACGCGGCCGAGGACGGCGTACTCGGGGTCCATCCCGTTGGAGAAGAAGAACGACAGGTTGGGGGCGAAGTCGTCGATGCGCATGCCCCGGGCGAGGTAGCTCTCGACGTAGGTGAAGCCGTTGGCGAGGGTGAAGGCGAGCTGGCTGATGGGGTTCGCGCCGGCCTCGGCGATGTGGTAGCCGGAGATGGACACCGAGTAGAAGTTGCGGACCTTGTGCGCGATGAACCATTCCTGGATGTCGGCCATCATCCGCAGGCTGAACTCGGTCGAGAACAGACAGGTGTTCTGGCCCTGGTCCTCCTTGAGGATGTCGGCCTGGACGGTGCCGCGCACGTTCGCCAGCGCGTGCGCGCCCAGCTCCGCGGCCTCGTCGGCCGACGGGTCACGCCCCTCGGTGGCACGGAACTTGTCGATCTGCTGGTCGACGACGGTGTTGAGGAAGAACGCCAGGACGGTCGGGGCGGGTCCGTTGATCGTCATGGAGACCGAAGTGGTCGGAGCCACCAGGTCGAAGCCGTCGTACAGGGCCTTCATGTCGTCCAGCGTGGCCACCGAGACGCCGGAGGTGCCCACCTTGCCGTAGATGTCCGGGCGTTCGTCCGGGTCACGGCCGTAGAGGGTGACGGAGTCGAAGGCGGTGGACAGGCGGGTCGCCGGCTGGTCCTCGGAGAGCAGCTTGAAGCGCCGGTTGGTGCGGAACGGGTCGCCCTCGCCGGCGAACATCCGGGCCGGGTCCTCGCCGTCCCGTTTGAAGGGGAACACCCCTGCGGTGAAGGGGAATTGGCCGGGCAGGTTCTCCCGTCGCCAGAAACTCACGAGCTCCCCGTGGTCGGTGAAGCGCGGCAGCGCGACGCGCGGGATCCTGTTGCCGGAGAGGGACTCGCGGGTCAGCTCGGTGCGGATCTCCTTGTCCCGGACCTTCACGACCTGCTCGTCGCCGGAGTACGACGCCACCACCGCAGGCCAGTTGGCGATCTGGGCGACGATGTCGTGGGGGAGCAGCGTCCGTGCGTCGTCGAGCAACGACCGCACGTTCTCGGCGTCGGTGCCGGCGTCGACGAGTTCGGTCCTTACCGCCTCCAGTCGCTGCACCCGCCGTGCGGCATCGGCCAGTTGGGAGGTCTGCCCGTGGTAGGCGCGCACCGCGTTGGTGATCTCGGCGAGATAGCGCACCCGGTCGGCCGGCACGACTTGGCGGATGCCGGAGGAGTGGCGCACGTCGACCGGCACGAGTGTGCTTTCCGACAGCGGCAGGCCCTTCTCGGCCAGGATCGGCTTGAGATGCTGGTGGAGCGCGGTGACGCCGTCGTCGTTGAAGGTCGCGGCCGAGGTGCCGTAGACCGGCATGTCATCGGGGCGCATGGTGAACGCCTCGCGGTTGCGGACCAGTTGGCGGCCGACGTCGCGCAGTGCGTCCTTGGCGCCGCGCCGTTCGAACTTGTTGATCGCCACCACGTCGGCGAAGTCGAGCATGTCGATCTTCTCCAGCTGCGAGGCGGCACCGAACTCCGGTGTCATCACGTAGAGCGAGGTGTCGACGACCGGGACGATCGCCGCGTCGCCCTGACCGATGCCCGGTGTCTCCACGATCACCAGGTCGAAGCCCGCGGCCTTCACGACGTCGATGACCTCCGCCAGGTGCTCGGGCAGTTCGCGGCTGCCCCTGGTGGCCAGACTGCGGAAGAACACCCGGTTGCCGTCGAGGGAGTTCATCCGTATCCGGTCGCCGAGCAGTGCGCCGCCGCCACGACGCCGGGTCGGGTCGACCGCGATCACCGCGATCCGCAGCTTGTCCTGCTGGTCCACCCGGAACCGGCGTACCAACTCGTCGGTCAGCGACGACTTTCCCGAACCACCAGTGCCCGTGATGCCCAGCACCGGAACGGTCCGTGCCCGCGCCGCGGTGCGCACCTGAGCAATGAACTCCTCCGGCAGTTTGCCGAGTTCGGCCCCGGTGAGGGCGCGGGCCACCGCGAACCGGTCGCCGGCGAGCACGGCGGAGACATCGGACGGCCGGCTCTCCCACAGGTCGAAGTCGCAGTCCCGCACAACCGAGTTGACCATCCCGGCGAGCCCCATACGCTGCCCGTCCTCGGGAGAGAAGATGGTCACTCCGCTCCCGCGCAGCCGGGTGATCTCCTGGGGCACGATGACGCCGCCGCCCCCGCCCACCACGCGGACGTGCTCGGCACCCTGGGCGCGCAGGGACTCGACCAGGTACTCGAAGTACTCGACGTGTCCGCCCTGGTAGGAGGAGACGGCCACGCCCTGCACGTCTTCCTCCAGCGCGGCTTCCACCACTTCCCGCACCGACCGGTTGTGTCCCAGATGGATCACCTCGGCGCCCTGGGACTGGAAGATCCTCCGCATGATGTTGATCGATGCGTCGTGCCCGTCGAACAGGGCCGAAGCCGTGACCAGACGGACGGGGTGCACGGGGCGGTGCAGATCGCTCATGAAGTCTTCCCTACAACGGTCAGGAGAACTGACGAGCTAGATAGTAGGACGTCCTAGTAAATGACAGAAGGTGATAACCGTGTGACCAGAAGCACAGGTCGGGTGAGGTGGGCCGGCCCTTGAGGGGTCTGTCGACGCCTTCGTGCCCGGGCGCGACTTCTTGCGACCGGCGCCGGCGGGGGAACTACCGAGGCCGGGCCTGTCCTTCGGCCATCCGTTCCACGAAGTGCTCCAGGTCCTCGGGGCGGGGTCTGAGCACACCGTCGCGTACGGCGAGGGCCGTGGCCTCGGCGCGTGAGGCGCAGCCGGTCTTGCGGAGCACGTGCTCGACGTGGCTGTGCACCGTCCGCGGGGACAGGAACAGTGCCTGGGCGATGGCCTGGTTGGTCTGGCCCCTGGCGGCCCGGGTGAGTACTTCCAGTTCGCGGGGGCTCAGACCGTACGGCAGTCGTGCGGGTGTCTCGGACACCAGGACGGCCCTTCGGGTGAGGGGTGATCCCGTCGTGCACCGGCGCAGCACCACGCGGTTCCAGCGTTGGCCGACCGGCCACAGGAGTCGCAGTCGCAGGCCCTCCGAGGCGGCGAACGCCTCCACCAGGTGTCGGAACGCGTCGTCGTCCAGGACGTGCGCCGGGCCGTGGCCGGGGAGGTCGATGACACCGTCGGCCGTGACGAGGTTCGCCCGCGCGTCCGCCGGAAGGTCGTGCGGGTCGCCGGTGTGGGCCGTCGGGTCGGCCAGGGCGCCCAGCGCCGGCAGGATCGAGGCGAGCAGGCGCCGGGCCTCCGTGTCGTAGGTGTCCGGTCCCTCGACGGACACGTTGACCAGGCCGACCAGGCGGCCGTCGTGGCGCAGGGCGCCGGTGAGCGCGTCGCGGAACCCGGCGGGCCGGACCCGCTCGGCGTAGAACCAGCCGTTGCGGAAGCGCTGCGCGCCGGACGCCGCGTCCTCGGCGTCCTCGGTGATGGACGGCGGGAGTGGCTGCCGTACGACGTTCGCGTACCACGGGGTCGAGACGAACTCGGCGGCCAGCGCCTCGGACGTTGCGGCGGGGTAGCCGATACCCGCGACTTGGAGGTGTGTTCCGGTGATCGGATCGATCGTGAGGAGGGTGGCGGCGTCGAGGGGCAGGGCGCGGCGGAGTTCGTGCAGTGCCTGGACGCAGGCCGAAGCGGTGTCGCGTTCGCGGGTGAGCATGCCGATGCGGGTCGCTGCCGCGAGCTGCTGGTGGCTGACCATGCGGGCCTCCGGGAACCCCACGACCAAGATGTCGTTTGACTCCTAACGATATGGGCTTCCGGGCGGGCCGGACAAGCCGTTCACTGTTTCGTGACCGGGCACCGGCCCTCGCGGGCGGACACCCACCGCGCGCCGCCGGGTCGCTCGGAGAGTCGGTATTTCTACGGATGGCGGGGGCGGGGCGCCCGGGTCTTTTCTGTTCGGCACAGCCGGACGCCCGGTGCCAGCGCCATCGGGCCGTATCCCTCGGAGAGCCCCGCCATGCCCAGATCCTCCCGTCCCTCCTCGGCCTCGCGCCGCCAGTTCCTGACGCTCTCCGGAGGCGTTGCCGCCGCCACCGCGCTCGCCGTCTCGGGCTGTTCCGCGCCGGACGACGGCACGAGCACGGCAGCCGCCGCCGACCCGTCGGCGCGGTCGAAGTCCCTCACCAGGATCGGCCTGGACTATCCCTTCACCCAACTCCCGCTCTACGCGACCCTCGTGAAACTCTCCACGGCCGCGGCCAAGAAGCACGGCGTCTCCCTGCTGACCACGAGCGACGCGAGCAGCGCCGACACCCAGGCCACCAATCTCACGACGTGGGTGGCCCAGAAGACGCCGGCCATCGTGTCGTTCCCGATGGTCTTCGAGGCCACCGAGGCGATCGCCGAGAGGGCGCTGGACGCGGGCCTGATCTGGGTGACGTACGGCGGATCCCTGCACCACCAGAGCGCGGACATCCAGTTCAGCTTCCTCAAGGGCGGCACACTGCTCGGGGAGGCCGCCGCGAAGTGGGCCAACGAGAGGCTCGGCGGCAAGGGCAAGATCGCGTTCCTCACCGACAGCACGATCGAGCTCGGCCGTGAGCGGACCAAGGGCATGATCGACGCCTTCACCCAGCAGGCGCCCGGCGTCGACGTGGTCGCCCAGGAGCAGGCCATCGACCCCGACAGCGGGCTGTCCAAGTCCCGTGCCGTCCTGGCCAAGCACCCCGACCTCAACCTCATTCTCGGTGTCACGGACGCCGCCGCGTACGGCGGCTTCAAGGCACTCCAGCAGACGGGCCGCAAGTCGACCGACGCCAAGACCTTCGTCGGCGGCCAGGACGGCGCCGCCCCCTCCCTGCTCGCCATCAAGCAGGGCACCTTCTACCGGGCCTCGGCCGCCCTGGCGCCCAAGGACATCGCGAACGCGGTCGTCGACGTACCCCTGGCCGTCGCCGCCGGGAAGGCCGACCCCAGCGTCCAGGTGCCGATCACCCTCGTCGGGCACAGCGACATCGCACGGATCGACGACCTTCTCGCGCAGAACTCCTAGGCGCCCGCCATGACGGAACCGAACCTCCGCATCCGCGGGCTGAGCAAGTCCTTCGGCGGCGTCAGGGCCCTGGACGGTGTCGACCTCACCGTCCCGGCGGGCCAGGTCCACGCCCTGCTGGGGCACAACGGCGCCGGTAAATCCACCTTGATCAAGTGCCTCGGCGGTGCCTTTCCGCCGGACGCGGGCACGATCGAGATAGGCGGGACCGCCCACGCGCGCCTGACCCCACGCGAGTCGATCGCCGAGGGCGTGGCGATCATCTTCCAGACCCTCAGCGTCGTCGACTCCCTGACCGTGGCCGAGAACATCTTCCTCGGCCAGGAGTGGACGCGGTACGGCACCGTCCACCGCCGGGTCCAGGAGGACGTGGCGGCGGGGCTGCTGGAGCGGGTCGCGGCGAGCTGCTCGCCGCGCGACCGGGTGGGTGAACTGCCCATGGGGCAGCAGCAGTTGGTGGAGATCGCCAAGGCCCTGAGCCGCAGCGCCTCGGTGCTGGTCCTGGACGAACCGACCGCCGCGCTGTCCGGGGCCGAGAGCGACGCCCTGGCCGAACGCGTCGAGGACCTGCGCACCCAGGGCCTGGCCATCGTGTACGTCACTCACCTGCTGGCCGAGGTGGAGCGGCTGGCGGACGCGGTGACAGTGTTGCGCGACGGCCGGGTCGCCCACCACTCGACGGTCGCGGGTCACACCCGACGCGAGCTGGTCGAAGCCGTCGTCGGACGACCCGAACCCGGCCCGGACGACACCGCACCCACCGCCGGTCCCACCGTCGTCGCGCGGGGCGGCGCCTCCGCCCTTCCGCGTGCCCCCGGGCTCGTGGTCGACGGGCTCCGGGGCCCCGGGTTCGGTCCCGTGGAGTTCGGCGTCGGCGAGGGGGAGATCGTCGGACTGTACGGGCTCATGGGCTCGGGCCGTACCCGCATCCTGGAGACCCTCTTCGGCGGGCGCCGCGCCTGGGGCGGAACGGTGCGGGTGGGGGAGCGGGTCGTCGCGCCCGACCGTCCCGCGGACGCGCTGGCCGCGGCGATCGCCCTGGTGCCGGCGGACCGGCGCAGGCAGGGCCTGTTCCCTGCGCTGGGCGCGCAGGACAACGTGCTGCTGCCGTCGATCGGTCCGCTCGCCCGGCACGGGGTACGGGACCTGGCCGCCGAGCGGCGCGTCTTCCGCGCCCTGACCGAGGCGGTCGGGCTGCGGCCCGTCCGGCCGCGACTGCCGGCCGTCGCCTTCTCCGGCGGCAACCAGCAGAAACTCGTGCTGGGCCGGTGGATCAACGACGCGCGCAGCGTCGACGTCCTGCTCCTCGACGAGCCCACCCAGGGCGTCGACGTCGGCGCTCGGCAGGAGATCTACCAGGTCGTCTCCGCACTCGCCGCCCAGCGCGGAACGGCCGTGCTGTTCGCCTCCAGCGACCCGGAGGAGGTCGTCGCACTCGCCGACCGCTGCCTGATCGTCTCGGGCGGCCGGATCACCGGCGAGCTGAGTGGCGCCGAACTCACCGAAGCCGCCCTGCTGTCGGCCGTCCACGACGCCGACGACACCGCCCCCAAGACCTCCGAAGGAGCGGCATGACGACCGCGACCACCGCCCCCGTGAACCGCATGACCCCGGGCCCGCGCGCCCTGGCCGGAGGCGGGCTCAACGCCCTCCGGCGTCAACCCCTGCTGCTCGTCCTCGCCCTCATGGTGCTGGTCTTCCAGCTGACCACCGGCAGTTTCCTCGACCCCGGCAACCTGCGTGGGATCGCCACCGACGCGGCCACCCTCGCCATCGTGGCGGTGCCGCTGGCCCTGCTCGTCATCAGCGGCTACCTCGACCTCTCGGTCGGCTCCACGCTGGCGCTGGGCGGACTGGTGGCCGGCTGGCTCGCCGGGCAGCAACACCAGCAGCCCTTCGTCGCCGTGCTCGGCGCGCTCGTCGTCGGCGCGGCGGTGGGCGCCGTGAACGGCATCCTGTGCTGCTACCTCGGGCTGTCCGCGTTCATCGTGACCCTGGGCATGCTGACGGCGGTCCGCGGACTGGCACAGCAGCTCTTTCCCCTGCCGCTGAGCAGCTTCGGTTCCGGGTTCGCCTGGCTCGGCGGATCCCGCATCGCCGGGATCGACGCGCCGGTCGTCATCGCCGTACTCGTCCTCGTGGCGGGCGCGCTGTTCCTGGCGCTCACCCCGGCCGGACGCCACGTCTTCGCCATCGGCGTCAACCGGGAGGCCGCCTATCTCTCCGGCATCAACATCCGCCGGACGCCCTTCGCGCTGTTCGTCGTCACGGGTGTGGCCGCGGCCCTGGCCGGCGCGATCAAGGCGTCGGTCCTGGACAGCGTCGTGTCGGGGACCTCGGGGGCCGGGTTCGAACTGACCGTGCTTACCGCCGTACTGCTCGGTGGGGTCGCGCTTACAGGCGGTTCCGGTTCCGTCCTCGGCGTCCTGCTCGGCGTGCTCTTCCTCGGCTGTCTACAGAACGGGCTGACGCTGTTGAACGTGCCCACGTTCTGGCAGCAGATGGCGCAGGGGAGTGCCCTGGTGGCCGGCGCCGCGCTCGCCCGCTTCGGCCCACGGCTCACGCGATGACCGGCCTCCTGCCCCGAACCTCCCCTACAGAAGGGCCTCACGTGCGCGACAGCGCCCCCTCCCTCATTCTGACCGGCGGCCAGGTCCTGACTCTCGACCGCGACTTCACGGCCGCCGAAGGCGTGGCCGTGCATGGCCGGGACATCGTCGCCGTCGGCAGCGACGCCGACCTGCGCGCCCTGGCCGGCCCCGGCACCCGGATCGTGGAACTCGACGGCAGGACCGTCCTGCCAGGCATCAACGACTCGCACCTGCACGGGGCGGCGTACGGCATGACGAAGCCGCCGTTCGCCCTCGACGTCGGTCACCCGGCGGTCGGGTCGATCGCCGACATCGCCACCGCCGTGGAACGGGCGGCCGGCACGGCCCGGCCCGGCGAGTGGATCGTCGGGCTCGGCTGGGACACCGGTTACCTGGCGGAGTGCCTGGCCGACGCGCGACGGTTCCCGCACCGACGGGACCTGGACGCGATCGCACCGGACAACCCGGTCTGTCTGACCCACTTTTCCTCGCACCTTGTGTGGGTCAACAGCGCGGCGCTGCGCCGCTGCGGCATCGACACCACGAGCGTGCCGCCGTCCGGCGGAGTCGTCGACACCGACTCCGGCGGGGAGCCCACGGGCATCCTGCGCGAGGCCGCACAGCAGCTCGTCCTGGCCCACCTGCCCTCGCCCACCGTCGGCCGGCGCCGAGAGGCCATCCAGGGCATGGTGCGTGAACTGCACTCCCGCGGCATCACCAGCTACACCGAACCCGGCCTCGGCCCGGGCGGCGCCACGTCCCTCTTCGGCGGCCTGAGCACCGACAACTGGACGGCCTACGCCGACCTCGCTGCGAGCGGCGAACTCCAGGCCCGGGTCAGCGTCCTGCTGCTGCCCGCCCCCATGGGCGGCTCGGCCGACGACGTCCGCAAGGGCCTGGCCGAACTGCGGCGCCCCGAGTCCGCCGACCCACGCCTCCTGAACGCCATCGGCGTCAAGATCTTCGCCGACGGGGTGCCGCCCAACGGGACAGCCTGGATGCGGGAGCCGTACGCCGACGGCGGCCACGGCGCGCTGTGCGTGCACGGCGACACCCCCGCACTCCGCAGCGGCGAACTGGCCGAGATGATCCGCGTCGCCCACGAGGCGGGCTTCCAGCTCGGTGTGCACGTCACCGGCGACCTGGCCATCGACACGGTGGTCGACGCCTTCCTAGCGGCGAACGACGCCGTACCGCGCCCCGACGCCCGGCACTACGTCATCCACGGTGACTTCGTTGGCGCCGACAGTCTCGCCAAGCTGGCCGCGCACGGCTACGGCGTCAACATGAACCCCGCCATCAAGTGGACCATCTCCGACCTGATGGACGAGGTCGTCGGCCCCGGCCGCTCCGCGTACCAGTGGCCCGTACGGTCCGCCGTCGAGGCCGGGGTCACCGTCTGCGCCAGCTCCGACGCGCCGATCACCGAGCCCGACTGGCGTCAGGGGGTGTCCGCGATGATGCTGCGGGAGTCGAAGGCCAGCGGCCGCCAAAGCGGTCCCGAGCAGTGCGTGCCACTCGCCGAGGCCCTGCGCGCCTACACGATCAATCCCGCCCGGCAGGACTTCGCCGAGAGCTGGAAAGGGTCCGTCGAGGTCGGCAAGGTCGCAGATCTGTGCGTGCTGGACCGCCGGCTGCTGGACCTGGACCCGCACTCCATCACGGACGTCGAGGTGGACCTGACGGTGTTCGACGGGCGCATCGTCCACGAACGCTGACCGCGCCGACCCCCACTGCGAGACGATCTCCTCAATACGTTTGAGGCCAAATGAGCAACCGGCCCGCCACGGCCGCCGCAAGCGAAGGACGTCCCCGATGACCGACACACCCCGCATGCTGCTCGTCCTCAGCGAGAACTGGACCCTGACCGGCGGCCGGGCCGACCTGCCCGCCGCCATACGCTGGGCCCGCGAGGCCGAGGACGCCGGCTTCGACTCCGTCATGGTCAGCGAGCACATCGTCCTCGGCCCGGACGCGGCGGCCGACGGCATCATGGGCAACCCCCGCGACTACGCCCTCCCGGGCAACCAGGACCCCTACACCCCTTGGCCGAACTCGCTCCTCCTGCTGTCGGCCATCGCCTCCGTCACCGAACGCCTGCGCCTGGCCGCCGCCGCGGTCCTGGCGCCCCTGCGCCATCCGCTGCTCATGGCCCGGGAGTTGGGCACCCTTGACCTGATCAGCGAGGGCCGGCTGCTGGTGCAGCCGACGGTCAGCTGGAGCAAGGACGAGTACGACGCCCTCGGCGTCCCCTTCGGCCGGCGCGGGCGGCTGCTCGACGAACACCTCGCCGTCTGGGCCAAGGCCTGGGGACCGTCCCCGATCTCCCACGAGAGCGAGCACTACCCGTTCCGGGACGTGTACTTCGAACCCAAGGCACACCGCCCCGAAGGACCGAGGCTCTGGTTCGGCGGGCAGCGCCTGGGCGGCCCCGTCCTGCGCCGACTCGTGCGGTACGGCCACGGCTTTCATCCGCTGGGGCGGCCGACACCGCAGGAGATCCAGGTGCTCAAGGAGGCCATGACGGCGGCCGGCCGGGACATCGCCGAACTGGAGATGATCGGCGGCACCCGGGCGGTGTTCCCCGACGAGCACTCCCCGGCGGACCTCGGCGCGGCGCTCGCGGTCATCCCGGAACAACTGGAGCAGGGCTTCACCACGTTCTGCGTCAAGCCGAACCAGTTCATCGACGACCCGCACGCGATCGGCCGGTTCTGCCGTGACGTGATGCGTCGCGTGGAGGCGCTGTGTGCTTGACGGTCCGGTCGGCCCGCTCCTTCGTGCAATGTGGATCCGAACGGCATTCGCTCTCCATACAACTGTTGTTGAGGGAGTGCGCCCATGCTGGGGCGGGTCGGTGGCCGCACACGCCCCGGCGACGGCTGCTGACGGGGCTCGCGTTCGGCGGGCCACCCGGCCCCCCCCCCAGGGTCTCGGGTCTTCGAGGCGGGCCGGTGATGTGGGCTGCCTGTCGGTGCAGGCGATTACACCTGTCCGGTGGCCCCCGAGCGGTTGCTCACGGGCGACGTGTCCGAGGCGGTACGACGTGTGAGCCGAGCGGAACGACCTGGTTGAGGGTGAGCGTCTGGAGATCGACGGTGTCCTCCGTGACGCCGGGTCCGACCTGGGCGACGAGGCCGCCGCGTCGGACGGTCTCCACGGCGCCCGCGGTGGTGGTGCCGTACCCGGCGAATTCGACGACGACATCGAGTTCCTGGTCCGAGAATGCCTTGATGTCCGTTGCCAGGTCCTTCGCGCCGAGCTCACGGGCGTAGTCGTGCACTCGCTCGTTCTTCTCGGCCACGTAGATCACCGCACCGAGCGCGAGCGGCACCTGCGCGCTGATCGAGCCGAGCCTGCCGGTCCCGATGATGCCTGCCTTGCTGCCCGCGGCGAACTGCCCCTGGACGACGACGGCGTGGTACGAGGTCAGGCCCGCGTCGGTCGGATCACGCGACCGAGGGGGATGGGACGGTAGGGCAGCAGGGGCGTCGGTGCGCCATCGAGGAAACCGAAGTCGCGGTCAGTCGATCTTGCCCATCGGCTGGGCGTTCTCTCGGTTGCCGGCACAGTCACTCACGAAGCGGATGCCTTCGCCGTAAATGCGTCACCGGATCGCTCATCGGTGTCTGCCGTGCGATGGCTTGACTGCGTCTTTCACGATGTGCGCGGATGCGGCGAGCCGCCGCCACGGGCCGGGTGTCTCACAGTGAGACACCGCTCGACGAAGCTCTCGGGCACGCTCGCCGCAGAGCGGGGACGCGACGAGTGAGAGGTCGACATGGTGACATGGTCGTGGGGGCACCGCGAACGGCTTCTGTTCCTTGGCTGGTTGGGTGTCCTGCTGGCGGTGTGCGGCACGGTCGCCATGGCGGCGGGTGTTCCGTCCGGCTCCGGAGTCGCTCTCGCCGGGGCGGTTCTCGGCGGCTGGGAGGCGCTCGGCCTGTGGCTGTGGAAGCGCACCCGGACCGGGTGAACGAGAGGCCTCCGATGGTGACGGCGTCACCGTGACGATCGGGTGAACCTGCTGGACCGAGACCTGCGGGGTTTGGACAGTTGGGCCGCGACTCGCCCCTCCGGTGCGGCCGGCACCGCCCTTCCTCTCGGTGTCACCCCTTGGCTTCCTCCCGGCGTCACCCTTTGTCCGGCCCCATCCGGATCCCGTACGCCGTGATCTTGCGATAGATCGTTGCCCGGGAGATGCCCAGCGCCTTCGCGGCCTTCGCCTTGTCGCCGCCGTGGTCCAGCAGGGACTGGACGATCAGATCGCGTTCCGTGGACTCCCAGGCGGACAGCGGGTGTTGGGCCTGGGAGAGCAGGGACGGCGGGAGATCGGACTCCTCGATCAGGGGACCCGAGCGGTGTGCCTCGGCGTAGCGGAGTGAGCCTTCGAGCTGGCGGACGTTGCCCGGCCACTGCGCCCGGGAGAGGGCCCGCAGCGCGCCGTCCGTGCAGCGGACGCCGTCGTGGTCGCCGCCGTGTCCGCCCGTCAGACAGGCCACGAGGGAGGGGATGTCCGTGGTGCGGTGCCGCAGGGGAGGGACGGTGACCTCGGCCCCGAACCGCGCCCGCAGCGTGGTGGCGGGATCCGGATGACGGGGCGGGACGGTTTCGTCGGCGGCCGTCAACGCGGGCCGGTCACGGGTGAGCAGCGCGGCCACCCAGCCGGAGCGCCCTGCCGTGGTGCGCAGTATCCCGTCGAGTTGGCCGAGCACCTGGGCCGGCAGCAGATCGAGATGCCGTAGGACCACGGTGCCGCCGTCCTCGGCGAGGTCCCGGAAGACGGCCTGGAGCCAGGACGCCGCGCCGCCCCGTGCGTCCGCCGCGTCGTGCACGCCGATCGGCGCCCTGTGCGCCACATGCCGGTGCACGGCTCGGACCAGCGCGTGCTTGCCGGTGCCCGCTTCTCCGTCCACCAGCGTCCAGCGCCCCTGCTCGCAGTGCCGGATCAGCTGGTTGACCGCACTGCGGAACACGGGGCTCGACCCGCTGATGCCGGCCAGTCGCGGCATCCGGACAGCGGGCCGAGGCGGCGCGGAGTCGTCCCGCTCCGCGATCAGGCGCAGCTCGATCAGATACGCGGCCGGGGTCCCGCCGGGTTCGTCACCCTCCACGCGGCGGCCCCGCACCTGCACGGTGCGACCGTCGCTCAGCAGCATCCGCTGCTCACGCAGGCCGGTCGGATCGGCGGCCAGTTCCCGCAGCCGTCGGTGGTCGGCCGGCCCGAGCATCTCCGTCGCGGCCGCGTCGGCGAGCAGCAGACCGTCGGTGAGCGTGACGAGTGCCCGTCGCGAACTCTGACGGGACGTCAAGAAGGCGCGGAGCGCGGCGCGTTCACGCTCCGAGCCGATGTCGAGGAGACGCTCCTCGATGTCGGCGGCGGCTTCCTGGACCAGTGCCACCATCAAGGGAGAGGCGGTGTGCTGCCAGGACGTCAGATCGATCAGACCGAGCACCCGCCCGCTGACGGGATTGCGGATGGGCGCCGCGGCGCACGACACCCGCTGGAGTCGTTCGGAGAAGTGCTCCGAGCCGAAGACCTGCGCGGTACGGCCGTCCTCGGCCGCGGTGCCGATGCCGTTCGTGCCGACGTACTCCTCGGCGTAACTGAAGCCGGGCGCCAGGCAGATGTCGTCGAGGTGCCGGTGCAGGGCCCGGTCGCCGGTCCTGCGTTCCCGCACGCGCCCCTTGGAGTCGGTCAGGATCAGGCACATCGGGGTGCCCTGGAGCACGTCGGCGAGTCGGTCGAGGACCGGGCGGGCGGCCGTGGTGAGCCGGGAGTGGGGGTCGAAGTCGGAGTTGTAGGGGGCCTGGATGCGGTCGGCGTCCACCCCGAAGAAGCGTGAGCGCTGCCAGGAGTCGAGGATGGGCGGGCGCACCTCGGCGGGGGAGACGTTCTCGCCCTCCAGGAAGTGGGCCCGCGCACGGACGGGGTTGAGATGCGGGACGGCGCGGTCCAGGCGGAGCGGGGCGACGGCGGGCGACGGCCTCGTCGTCTCCAGGGGTTGCACGGATTCCACAGGTTCCATCGGCTCGGTGCCTTCTGCCGTGCGGGGACTCTCCGGGTTCGGGTGTGTCCTGCACGGTAGGACCCGGCGCCCGGTGTGGCCAGACCCGTGGTGTGCGCCCTGTCTCATCTTGAGACACGCGGCCGCCGCGGGCGCCCCGACGATGGGCAACGCCCCGGACGGAGACGGCAGTGCGCCGCCGCGAGCGCCGGGCCGATCGAGATTCCCGCCCCTGCCGCGTCTGTTCGGCGGTCGGGGCGGTCCCCTCGCCGCCGAGTCAGCCGGAGGAGCATCACCCGTGAGCCGACAGAGCCTGAGCAAGGCGCACAAGAAGATCACCGAGTTGTCGTGGGACCCGACGTTCGCGACGCCGGCCAACCGCTTCGCCACCGACTACCGCTTCGACAAAGCCCCCAAGAAGGACCCGCTCAAGCAGGTCCTGCGCTCCTACTTCCCGATGGAGGAGGAGAAGGACAACCGGGTCTACGGCGCGATGGACGGCGCGATCCGCGGCAACATGTTCCGTCAGGTCCAGGAGCGCTGGATGGAGTGGCAGAAGCTGTTCCTGTCCATCATCCCGTTCCCCGAGATCAGCGCGGCCCGCGCGATGCCGATGGCGATCGGCGCGGTGCCCAACCCGCAGCTGCACAACGGGCTCGCGGTCCAGATGATCGACGAGGTGCGCCACTCGACGATCCAGATGAACCTCAAGCGCCTCTACATGAACCACTACATCGACCCCGCCGGGTTCGACATCTCCGAGAAGGCGTTCGCCAACTGCTATGCCGGAACCATCGGCCGGCAGTTCGGCGAGGGGTTCATCACCGGTGACGCGATCACCGCCGCCAACGTCTACCTCACGCTGGTCGCGGAGACCGCCTTCACCAACACCCTGTTCGTCGCGATGCCCGCCGAGGCCGCCGCCAACGGCGACTACCTCCTGCCCACCGTCTTCCACTCGGTGCAGTCGGACGAGTCACGGCACATCTCCAACGGCTACTCGATCCTCCTCATGGCGCTGGCCGACGAGGACAACCGTCAGCTCCTGGAGCGTGACCTGCGCTATGCCTGGTGGAACAACCACTGCGTGGTGGACGCGGCCATCGGCACGTTCATCGAGTACGGCAGCAAGGACCGCCGCAAGGACCGCGACAGCTACGCCGAGATGTGGCGCCGCTGGATCTACGACGACTACTACCGGTCGTACCTGATCCCGCTGGAGAAGTACGGCCTGAAGATCCCGCACGACCTCGTCGAGGCGGCGTGGAAGCGGATCTGGAACGACGGCTACGTCCACAAGACCGCCCAGTTCTTCGCGACCGGCTGGCCGGTGAACTTCTGGCGCATCGACGGCATGAGCGACGACGACTTCGAGTGGTTCGAGTCCAAGTACCCCGGCTGGTACGCGGAGTACGGCGCGTGGTGGGAGGCGTACAACCGGCTCCGCCACCCGGGCGCGAACAAGCCGATCACCTTCGAGGACGTCGGCTACCAGTACCCGCACCGCTGCTGGAGCTGCATGGTGCCCTGCCTGGTCCGCAAGGACATGGTGGTCGACAAGGTGGACGGCCAGTGGCGCACCTACTGCTCCGAGACCTGCGCGTGGACCGACACCACCGCCTTCCGGCCCGAGTACGAGGGCCGCGCCACCCCGTCGATGGGGCGGCTGACCGGCAAGCGCGAGTGGGAGAGCTGCTACCACGGGCAGGACCTCGCCGACATCGTCACCGACCTCGGCTACGTACGGGACGACGGTAAGACGCTCGTTCCGCAGCCGCACCTGGACCTCGACGACCCGAAGAAGCTGTGGACGCTCGACGACATCCGCGGCAACACCCTCATCAGCCCCAACATCGCGCTCAACGAGATGTCGGACGAGGAGCGCGAGGCGCACGTCGCGGACTACCGCGGCCGTACCAACATCACGCCGTCGATGCTCTGACGGTCCCGTGCGTGGGGCGGCGACAACTCCGTCGCGGGGTCGCCGCCCCGGAAAGGCCTGGTCCCCGTGGGCGACAAGCACCGCATCCGATTCGAACCGGTCGGCATCGAGATCGAGGCCGACGAGGACGAGACCGTCCTGGACGCCGCGTTCCGTCAGGGCGTCATGCTCATGCACGGCTGCAAGGAGGGACAGTGCTCCTCCTGCAAATCCTTCCTGCTCGACGGCGACCAGCAGATGGAGCGCTACTCCACCTTCGCGCTCGCCGACTACGAGAGCGAGGAGGGCTACGTCCTGCTGTGCCGGGTGCACGCCTACGGCGACCTCAGCGTCGAACTCATCAACTACGACGAGGAGATGCTCCTCTCCGGCATCCCGCCGCGCGAGGCCCCTACGACGGTCGTCGCCGTCGAACCGGTCACCCACGACATCGTCCGGCTGGCACTGGAGGTCGATCCGGCCGCCGAACTTCCCTACCGCACCGGGCAGTACGTCGACATCAACGTCCCCGGCACCGAGCACTGGCGCTCCTTCTCGATGGCCGGTCTGCCCGGTGGCCGACTGGAGTTCCTCATCCGCCGCTACTCGGGCGGTCTGTTCTCCGGACTGCTCGACGGCACCGCCCTGACCCCCGGCGATCCACTCACGGTCAGAGGTCCCTACGGCACCTGCGTGATGCGGGACGCCCCCGACCGCGACCTGATCCTGCTCGCGGGCGGCGCCGGGATGGCGCCGATCCTGGCGCAGCTGCGCGGTCTGGCCGCCACCGGAAGCGCCCGGCGCACCCGCTTCTACTACGGGGCGCGGACCGAGCGGGACCTGTTCGCGCTCGACGAGATCGCCGAACTCGGGCGCGGGCTGGGCGACTTCGCCTTTGTGGCCGCGCTGTCCGAGGACGGAGCGAGCACGTACGAGCAGGGGCTGATCACGGAGGTCGTCGACCGGCACGAGGGCGACCTGTCGGGCGCCGACGCCTATCTGTGCGGGCCGCCGCCGATGTGCGACGCCGCGCTGGAACTGCTCACCGGCAAGGGCATGCCCGAGGAGCGGATCTTCCTGGACAAGTTCACCACCTCCACCGACACCTGACCCGCAGACCCTCAGTGTGAGGAGCCGTACGCATGACCACCCAAGCCGACAAGCCGGCCAAGGCCGAACGTAGCTTCCCCAAGCCGCAGTTCACCGACGCCGAGGCGGGAGCACTCGTCTTCCCGAGCTCCACCAGCCGCGCCTTCTCCTACTACAAGCCGCAGAAGATGCGGGCCACCATGTACGAGGACGTCACCTTCGACGTCCAGCCCGACCCCGAACGCCACCTGTTGCAGGGATGGATCTACGGCTTCGCCGACGGCTCCTCGGGCTACCCGCAGGAGTGGACCGCTCTCAAGTCCGCCGACTGGCACCGCTTCCTCGACCCCAACGAGGAGTGGGAGCAGACGATCTACCGCAACAACGCCAACGTCGTACGGCAGGTCCAGCAGAACCTCGCCAACGCCCGCAAGGCGGAGGCCTGTCAGCAGTGGTCCCGCTCCTGGACCACGTTCGTGGAGCGGCACGTCGGCGCGTGGATGCACGCCGAACAGGGCCTGGGCATGCATGTGTTCGTCGCCGTCCAGCGCTCCGCGCCCACCAACATGATCAACAACGCGCTCGCGGTGAACAGCGTCCACAAACTCCGTTTCGCGCAGGACCTCGCGCTGTACAACCTCGACATCGAGGAGCAGCTCGACGGCTTCGACGGCTCGGCGCACAAGGAGGTGTGGCAGTCCGACCCGGTCTGGCAGGGCGTGCGCGAGAACGTGGAGCGGCTCACCGCCGTCCAGGACTGGGCCGAGGCCCTGCTGGCCACGAACCTAGTCTTCGAGCCCCTGGTCGGGGAACTGTTCCGCAGCCACCTCGTCCTCCAGATCGCCGCCCGCAACGGCGACTACACCACGCCCGCCGTGATGGGCGCCGGCGAGAACGACTGCGACCGCGACCTGCGCTACACCCGCGCCCTGTTCACCCTCCTGCTCGGCGACGCCACCCACGGCGCCGGCAACAGGGCCGTCGTCCAGGAATGGCTGGAGCGCTGGGTGCCGGTGAGCCTCGACGCCGCCCGCCGGTTGCAGCCGCTGTGGTCGCAGCCCGCCGAGAAGACCGTCCGCTTCGAGGACAGCCTCGACCGCGCCAAGGAGCGCTTCGCCCGCATCGTCGAGGACCTCGGCCTTGAGCTGCCCGCCGACCGCACGAGCGAGAGGACCGCCAAGTGACCACCGTCCCGCAGTCGTTCAGCGCCGACCGCACCTCGTCGAACAAGTGTGGCGTGACGCTGATGAACAACCAGAACGGCCACGTCGTCGCCGATGTGATGCGCACCAAGGAGCACGTCGTCGTCACCGACTTCCCCTCGATGATCCGCGTCGACGGCGAGCGGGTCCTCACCTTCGACTTCGACGAGATCTCCAGGGCCCTCGGCTTCGACTTCGACCAGTCCGACTTCGAGGAGATCATGTCCACCCACTACGGGCGCATGGTCCACCTCGACGACCGCACGGTGCTCTTCGCCAACCCCGAGGACGCCGCCGAACACATCGACTTCGACCTCACTCCGGTCGACTGACGCCCGGAAGGAGCGCCCATGTACCGCAAGGACGGCATCGACTACTTCATCGTCGACGGACACATCCACTTCTGGGACGCGAGCGAGGCCAACACCGCCAACAAGTACGGTGAGGGCTTCATCCGCTGCTTCTACGACTACCAGCGCAACCTCAGCCCCCAGGAGTGGGTGTGGCCGCTGGAGAAGTTCCGCAAGTACAGCGAACAGGACCTGGTCCACGACCTGTTCGAGACCGGGTACGTCGACTGGGGCATCTTCCAGCCCACGTACCTCACCGAGTTCTACCGCAACGGCTTCAACACCACGGAGCGCAACGGGCAGTTGGCCCGCAAGCACCCCGACCGGCTCATCGTCAACGGAGCCTTCGACCCCCGCGAGGGCGAGACCGGCCTGGAACGCTTGCGCGCGCTGCACGCCGAGTGGAACCTGCGCGGCGTCAAGCTCTACACCGCCGAATGGCGCGGCTCCTCCAAGGGCTGGAAGCTGAGCGACCCCGAGGCGCAGGACTACCTGGCGCTCTGCCAGGAACTCGGCATCCGCAACATCCACGTCCACAAGGGCCCCACCATCTGGCCGCTGAACCGGGACGCCTTCGACGTCGCCGACGTCGACCACGCGGCCAGCGCCTTCCCCGCCCTGAACTTCGTCGTCGAGCACGCCGGGCTGCCCCGCCTCGAGGACTTCTGCTGGATCGCCACCCAGGAACCCAACGTGTACGCGGGCCTGTCCGTGGTCATGCCCTTCATCCACACCCGCCCCCGCTACTTCGCCAAGATCATCGGCGAGTTGCTGTACTGGCTGGACGAGGACCGGATCGTGTTCGGCAGCGACTACGCGATCTGGAGCCCGAAGTGGCTGATCGAGAAGTTCGTCGACTTCCAGATCCCCGAGGACCTCCAGTCCGAGTACGGCACCCTCACCACCGACGCCAAGCGCAAGATCCTCGGCCTCAACCACGCGCGCCTGTACGACCTGAAGGTCCCCGGGAGCGCCCAACTGCCCGCCTCCGCAGCGGTGGTGGAATGACCGCCGTCACCGAGGCGGTCGACCGGGCCACCGCCGTCAACGCGGCCCTGACGGCGGTGCTCGACCCCGAACTCGACCGCCCCATCACCGAGTTGGGCTTCGTGCGCTCCGTCAGCGTCGGCACCGACGATTCGGTCGAGGTCCGACTCCGGCTGCCCACCTACTTCTGCGCCCCTAACTTCGCCTGGCTGATGGTGGAGGACGCCCGCCGTGAACTGGCCCGCCTGCCGTGGGCGGGGGAATGCACGGTCGTCCTGGAGGACCACTTCGCCTCCGAGGAGATCAACCGGGGCGTGGACTGCGGGAGTTCGTTCGCCGACGCGTTCCCGGGGCTCGCCGACCCCGACCGCATGCAGGAGCTGCGCGCCGTCTTCCTGCGCAAAGGACACCTCGCGGCCCAGTCCCGCCTCGGCAGAAGGCTGCTGGAACGCGGCTGGACCCACCGCCAGCTGGCCGAGGCCGCCCTGGGCGACCTGCCCGAACGCCTGACGGTGACGCTACGGCGCCGGCGCGCCCTGCTCGGCCTCCCCGCGGACGCGTCGGCGCCCCTGTTCACCGACGACCAGGGACGCGCCGTATCCGCCCTCGGCCTGGAGCGGCACCTGCTCAAGGGCCGTACGGCCGGCGTCGGCATCGACAGCAACACCGAGTACTGCGAAGGCCTGCTGGCCACCCGCTACGGGACAGCGGCGGGGCACGGAAAGGAGGAGGCGTCGTGAAAGCCGTACGACTGCACCAGTACGACCACCAGCCCCAACTGGACGAGATCCCCGACCCGGTGATCTCCACACCGCTGGACGTGATCGTGCGGATCGGCGGGGCCGGCGTGTGCCGCACCGACCTGCACATCATCGAGGGCCAGTGGGAGGCCAAGAGCGGGGTAGGACTGCCGTACGTCCAGGGGCACGAGAACGCGGGCTGGGTCACGGAGGTCGGATCCGCCGTCACGGGGTTCGCGCCCGGCGACCCGGTGATCCTGCACCCGCTCGCCACCTGCGGACTGTGTGCCGCCTGCCGGCGCGGCGACGACGTGCACTGCGCGGCGAGCACGTTTCCCGGGATCGACGCGGACGGCGGGTTCGCCGAGTACCTGCGCACCAACGCCCGCGCGGTCGTCCCGCTCGACCCGGGCCTCGCCCCGGCCGACGTGGCCGCGCTCGCGGATGCCGGCCTGACTGCGTACCACGCCGCGAAGAAGGCGGCCCGCAGGCTCGCTCCGGGTGACAGGGCCGTGGTGATCGGCGCGGGCGGGCTCGGGCACATCGGCATCCAGGTGCTGCGGGCCCTGACGCCGGCCGAGCTGATCGTCGTGGACCGGTCGGGGGAGGCGCTGAAGCTCGCCGAGACACTCGGCGCGCACCACACCGTCGTCGCCGACGGGAGCCAGGTCGACCAGGTCGCGGCGCTCACCGGGGGACAGGGCGCCGAAGCCGTGCTCGACTTCGTCGGCGAGGGAGGCGCGCTGGAGGACGGCGTGCGGATGCTGCGGCGGGCCGGCGACTACTACGTCATCGGCTACGGCGGCCTCCTCTCCGTGCCGACCATCGACATCATCTCCACCGAGATCAACTTCATCGGGAACCTGGTCGGCTCCTACACCGACCTGGTGGAGCTGATGGACCTGGCCGCCCGCGACCTGGTCACCCTGCACACGGTCACCTATCCGCTGGACGACTTCGGACGGGCCCTGGACGACCTGAACCAGGGCCGGGTCCGCGGGCGCGCGGTGCTCGTGCCCTGAACCGCTCGCAGAACCGCGCCCTCCCCGCGCAGGTGGCGGCGGCTGTTCCGTGGACCCCCGAGCGTGGGGGTCGGCGCACCGCGGAAACCGCACACACGGCCGCCGCCACCGTTTCTCCCCCCGAACAGTCCTGCTGGAGCCGTACTCGAAGGGACGACACCGCCATGGCGAAGGACCTGCGCTTCAACTCCGAAGCGCGCGCACTGCTGGAGAGCGGGGTGAACGCACTGGCCGACGCCGTGCGCGTCACTCTCGGACCCAAGGGCCGCAACGCGGTCCTGGAGAAGCTGACCGGGCCGCCCACCATCACCAACGACGGCGTCACCATCGCCCGGGAGATACAGCTCAAGGACCCTTTCGCCAACATGGGCGCCCAGCTCGTGAAGGAGGTCGCCACGCGCACGAACGGCGACGTCGGCGACGGCACCACCACCGCCACCGTGCTCGCCCAGGCGATCGTCCGAGAGGGCCTGCGCGCGGTCAACGACGGCGCCAACCCCGTGTTGTTGAAGAACGGCATCGAGGCCGCGGTGGCGGCGGCCGTCACGTCGCTGACCGCTCAGTCGCGTCCGGTCCGCACCGACAGCGAACTCGTCCGGGTGGCCGCCCTGTCCGCCAACAACGACCCCGCCATCGGCGAGGCCATCGCCCAGGCCGTGGCCCGGGTCGGCCGCACCGGCGTCGTCACCGTCGAGGAGTCCACGGCCTTCGGCATCACCGTCGAGTACGCCGAAGGGCTGGAACTCGACAACGGCTGGCTCTCGCCGTACATGGTCACCGACCAGGGACGCATGGAAGCCGTCCTGGAGAACCCGTATCTCCTGTACTGCGACACCAAGATCACCAAGGTGCAGGAGCTGATGCCGGTCCTGGAGCAGGTGATGCGCACCGGCTCCCCGCTCGTCGTCATCGCCGAAAACGTCGACGGGCCCGCGCTCGGCATGCTCGTCACCAACGCGGCACACGGCACCTTCAGTTCGCTCGCGGTACGCGCCCCCGGGTTCGGCTTCCGGCGCATCGCCGAACTGGAGGACATGGCCGCGCTCACCGGCGGCCGGGTCATCACCGGCACCGCCGGCCGCACCCTGGAGGGCGTCACCCTCGACGACCTGGGACGTGCCGAGAAGGTCATCGCGACCGAGCGCTCCACCGCGGTCCTCGGCGGGGCCGGCGGCGAGGACCGGGTGGCCGAGCGCATCGAGAACCTCAAGACCGAACTGGAGCGGGCGACCAACGAGCACGACCGGGACAAGCTCGGCGAACGCATCGCGAAGCTCTCCGGAGGCGTCGCCGTCATACGGGTCGGCGCGGCGAGCGGTGTCGAACTCAAGGAGAAGCAGATGCGGTTGGAGGACTCGCTCGCGGCGACCCGGGCCGCGGCGGAAGAGGGGGTCGTGGCCGGAGGCGGAGCAGCACTGCTGCACGCGCGCGGTGACATCGCCGCCCTCCAACTCCCGCCAGGCGAGGTCGCGTTGGGAGCCGCCATCGTGGCCAAGGCGCTCGCCGAACCGCTGCGCTGGATCGCCATCAACGCCGGGCTCGACCCGGACGAGGCGGAGGCCCGGGTCACCGAACTGCCCGTCGGCAGTGGGCTGGACGCCCTGCGCGGCGACTACCCCGACCTGCACGAGCGCGGTGTCATCGACCCGGTCAAGGTCACCCGCAGCGCGCTGCTGAGCGCGGCGTCCATCGCCGCATTGCTGCTGACGACCGAGACGCTGATCGTCGAGGAGATCGTCGGGAATCCCGGGGCCATCCATTCCCCGGAGATCGGAGATCTGGCGGAGGGGTTGGCGAGGCCTTCCAACATTCCGTAGGAGCCGGTTTCCGCGCGGGACCGGCCGTGATGGTCGTGCGGTCCGTCCCGCAGTTCCCCGCGCGCCGCCCGACGAGGCGCTCATCGTTCCCGGTGACCGAAGGAGAACACGGCGTCATGGCGACCGAATCCACCCCTGCGCGGCCCGCGCGGCTCGATCCTCCCCTCGCAGTGCCTCCTGGTGGGCGCACCCCTGCCGAGCGGCGCCCCCGGCTGCGCTCCGGCCTCTCCTACTCCCTCCTCGGCCCGGCGTTCGTCGCCGCCATCGCCTATGTCGACCCCGGCAACTTCGCCACCAACGTCCAGGCGGGCGCCACCTACGGGCCGCTGCTGCTGTGGGTGCTGCTGACCGCGAACGTGGTGGCGATGCTGTTGCAGTACCTCTCGGCCAAGCTCGGGGTCGCCACCGGCAGGAGTCTGCCGGAGCTGTGCCGGGCCCGCTACCGCAGACCGGTGGTGTGGGGGCTGTGGGCGCAGGCGGAGGCGGTCGTCGTGATGACCGACCTCGCGGAGATCGTCGGCGGGGCCATCGCGCTGCACCTGCTGTTCGGGCTGCCGTTGTGGCTCGGCGGGGTGGTCGTCGGCGCGGTCTCGCTGCTGCTGATGCCGATGCGAGGGCGCGGCCGACGCCGGTTCGAAGTGCTGATGGGGGTGGGGCTGACCTGCCTGCTGGGACTGTTCCTCGGGCAGGTCCTCGGCGCGGGCGCCCCGTTGGCGACCGCCGCGGACGGACTGGTGCCGGGGCTGTCCGGCACCGGGAGCCTGGTGCTGGCCGGCGGGATCGTCGGCGCCACGGTCATGCCGCACGTGATCTATCTGCACTCGGCGCTCACCAGTGACCGCTACAGCCTGTCCCTCGACCCCGGGCCGGCCGACCCCGGGAAGGGGCCCGCGCACGACCCCGACCGGCCGCTGCGGCACCGGCTGCTGCGGCACATCCGCGCCGACGTGCTGATCGCGATGGTGCTCGCGGGCGCCGTGAACGTGGCTCTGCTGGTGTCGGCGGCAACCCTGTTCCACCCCGGTGCTCCTGAGGCCGCCGACTCGCTCGGCGCGGCACACGACGCGTACGGCAGGCTCGTCGGTCCCGCCGCCGCCCTCGGCTTCGCGCTGGCCCTGCTGGTGTCGGGCCTGGCGGGAACCAGTGTCGGGATGTACGCGGGCGAGGTGGTGATGGGCGGTTTCCTCGGACGTCGGATTCCGGTGCTGCTGCGCAGGCTGCTCACCATGACGCCCGCGATCGTGGTCCTCGCGGCCGGGGCCGGTCCGACGCAGAGCCTGGTCCTCAGCCAGATCATCCTCTCCTTCGGCATCCCCTTCGCCCTCGTCCCCCTCGTCCTGCTCACCCGCGACCCAGCCGTCATGGGCCGCTGGGTCAACCGGCGCGCGACCACGTCCTGCGCCTGGGCGGTCAGCATCGTCGTCGTCGCGCTCAATGTGGCTCTGCTGGCGAGCGTGTTCGCGGGCTGAGCGGTCAAGGAACAGGCAGTGTCCGAAACGGAGTTGGGAGCACCGAATGATCTTCATCGCGGTACGCTTCACCATCCGCCCGGAGTACGGGGACGAGTGGCTCGACCGAGTCGCCGACTTCACGGCCGCCACCCGGGCCGAACCCGGCAACCTCTTCTTCGAGTGGTCCGTCGACACCACGGACCCGCACCGCTTCGTCCTCCTGGAGGCCTTCGCGTCCCCCGAGGCGGGCGCCGACCACGTGGGCTCCGGCCACTTCAAGGCGGCGATGGCCTGGATGCCGGACGTGGTGGCCCGGACGCCCGACATCATCAACGTCGAGGCGAAGGGGCAGGGGTGGTCGCGGATGGCGGAGGTGACACCGAGAGGGTGACGGGCGGAATCGGAGCGGAACGGGCGGCCCTGCAATTCTTTCCCGTGGGACCCGGGGCAGCTCGTTCGCAGCGGGGCGCAGCTCATGAGGTGAAGCGGTCCACGGCCGCCCTGGCGGGCGGTTTCGTGATCGCCTCCGCGATCACCCGGGCCTCGTCCCCGCCGGTCTGCGCCCGTGAGGTCTGCCAGGAGGAACGCAGGAGGCGCTTGGCCTGGCCGAGTGCGAACGCGGGCCCTGCGGCGAGCTGTTCGCCGAGCTTGAGCGCTCGCTCGCCGCACAGGTCGTCGTCCACGACCTCGGCCACCAGGCCCCAGGCGCGGGCCTCGTCCGCGGTGAGCCGGCGATCCGTCAGGGCCAGTTCCAGAGCCCGTTGTTGGCCGACGGCGCGGGGCAGGAGGTAGGAGACACCGCAGTCCGGTGTCAGGCCCACCGAGGCGTAGGCCAGCAGGAACTTGGTCGAGGCCGCCGCCACGATCAGGTCGCAGCTCAGCATCAGGGCGATCCCGGCGCCCGCCACGGCTCCCTGGACGGCGGCGACGACCGGTTTGTCCAGGCGGGCGAGGCTGCGCAGCGCGCCGTCGAGGGTGCCGGCCAGCTCTTCGAGATACGCCTCCCGGTCCGGGGCCGCGGCCATCGCCGCCACGTCTCCACCCGCGCAGAACCGCTTGCCCTCGCCGCTGACGAGTACCGCCCGGGCGTCCGGATCGGCCGCCGCCCGGCCGAAGGCCGTGCCGAGGGCCCGCGCCGTCGGCAGGTCCACGGCGTTCGCCACCGCCGGCCTGGCCAGCACGATCCGGGCGACACCCGCCAGGCACGTGTAGTGGACGAGATCGTCTGTCATCTGATGCTCCCTCAGGGAGGGGGCGGTTCGGCGGACGGCCCGTCCGCCGAACCCGCCCTCAGCCCGCGGTGACGGTGGCGCGGACGTTGGGTACGACCTCCTTGGCGATCCGGTGCATGGATTCGATCCAGGGCTTGGGGTCCTCGATGTAGTCATGGGTGTTCATGACGATCTCGCCGAACCCGCCGGTGTCCTCGTGCATCTTCTCGATCTTGGCGATCACGGTCTCCGGGGAGCCGCAGATCCAGACGTGCTCGGCGATGAAGTCCATGTCGATGTCGGACGGGTCGAGGCCCGTGCCCGAGTCGTCGACGTAGCCGTTGAGGATGTTGAACGTCTTGTAGACGGGCACGAGGTACTTCTGCCAGCAGTGGCCCAGACCGCCGTTGAGCGCGATCTTCTTGGCCTCGGCGTCCGTGTCGGCCACGACGATGTCCCGGCAGATGCGGAATCGCCGGCGATCGCTCGGCAGCCCGCGGGACGCGGCGCCCGCCGCGTAGGTGTCCCAGTGCGAGCGCGCCACGTCGAGACCGCCGAAGAACGAGATGGGCGAGAAGCCCCGTTCACCGGCGTAGCGCATCGAGGAGGAGCTGTGCGAGAGGGCGGTCATCGCGATTTCGAGGTTCTCCGGCCCGTTCCACGGCGAGAAGTCGGGCATCACGTGGAACTCGGCGCCGTCCGCCGACGCCGGCTCCTCCTCGGGGAACCCGCCGTTGAAGAAGGTGCCCTCGTAGTGGAAGGGCTCCCGCTCCCAGATCCTGCGCATGATCTCCAGGGCCTCGTCGCGCCGGGGGCGGGCCTCGGACAGGTCGGCGGGCTGGCCGCGGAGGATCGCGTCCCGGGGGTAGGCGCCGGGTCCGACGCCGAGGAAGTAGCGGCCCTCCAGTACCTGCGACAGCCAGCCGACCTGAATGGCCAGCGACCCGGGCTGGTGCAGGCCGAGGAGATGGGCCATGGGCGCGAACCGCATGCGCTCGGTCTCCCGGGCGCAGGCGCCGATGACGATCTCGGGGTTGGGGACGCTCTCCCACCCCTGGGTGGCGTGCTCGCCGATCATGAAGTCGGCGAAGCCCGCCTGATCGGCCTCGCGGGCGATCAGCACGGAGTAGTCGAACACTTCGCGGGGTGTGCGCTCGGGGCGCATGTAGGGAACGTGGAAGATGCCGCTCTTCACAGTCTTGTTCTCCTTTGAACTCGGACGTGAGAAAACGAGGTGTTGTACGAACGCGGACAGGCTTCCGCCGCAGGCCGTCCGCGCGGGTTCACCGCACCGAGACGAGTCCTCCGTCGACGGGAATCAACTGTCCGGTGATGAACCGGGAGGCATCGCCGACGAGGAACACCACCACCGGTGCGACGTCCTCGGCGGGATCACCGAACTTGCCGCCCAGTGGAATCTGCTCTCTGGTGTCACGGTCGTGCGCTGCGAGCGCCTCGGGCGAGAGCTCCTCACGCCACTTCTCGTACATCGGGGTGACGACGTAGGGCAGCACCGCGTTGACCCGTACGTTGTCCGGTCCCCACTGCCGGGCGACGCTGCGGGTCCAGGTGTGAACGGCACCTTTGGTTGCGCCGTAGACCGCGTTGTCCGGTTCGGCGGTCAGGCCGGACTCGGAACCGAAGTTGACGATCACGCCTCCGCCCCCGTTCCGCATGACACCGTAGGCCGCGGAATTCGTGTAGACGGTGCCGAAGGTGTTGACCGTGAACAACTTCTCCAGCACGTCTTGAGGTACGTCGTCCGGCGCGGCGTGCCCAGCGATTCCGGCGACGTTGACCAGCACGTCGAGACCGTCCATCGCGGACGCGGCATGGGCGAACACGCGATGGACGTCATCGCGTACGCCCACGTCACATGGGTGGAAGGTGACCGTGCCGGGTCCTGCGGCCGTAGCTTCCGTGGCTACCGCACGGCCGCGCTCCTCATTGAGGTCGACGGAGGTGACGGTTGCACCCTCTGCCGCGAACGCGCGGACGATGGATTCTCCGATGCCCTGGGCGCCGCCGGTCACGATGCAGCGTTTTCCGGTGAGTGACTCTGTCACGGATACCTTCCTCGTCAGTGAGGGACTCAGCCGGCGGTGGACGAGGAGAACGGCAGCCGGATCTTCGGCGCGACTTCCTGAGCGATGAGCCGCAGGGACTGGAACCAGGGGGACGGGTCGTCCAGATAGTCGTGGGACTCGACCTGCAGGGTGCCCCACCCACCGGTGAACTCGTAGAGCGTGTTCAGCTTTTCGAGCACGGTCTGTGGAGAGCCGACGATCCAGACGTTGTCGCAGATCCACTCGAGATCGACGTCGGACTCATCCGCACCGGTGTCCTTGAGGTAGCCCTCAAGCATCCCGAAGCGTTTCCAGATCGGCCACAGATAGCGCTCGAAGCAGTAACCGATGCCCCCCTCCAGGGCCAGTTTCTTGGCCTCCTTGTCCGTCTCGGCCACGAACACGGTCTGGGACACGTGGTACTTCGACCGGTCAGGGGTGTGCCCGTTCTCCAGCGCCGCCTTCTCGTAGGTGTCCCAGTGCGTCTTGAGGATCGAGGAGCCGGAGTAGATCGACACCGGCATGAAGCCGTGCTCACCGGCGAACCGGATCGACGGCGAGTTGACGCTCAGACCGGTCACGGCGATGTCGAGCTTGCCGCCCCACGGGCTGAAATCGGCAAGCTTGTGGTCGTCGTTGCCCTGCCCGTCGTCGACCTCCTCCGGGTAGCCCGCGTTCCAGAACTCCCCCTCGTAGAAGAACGGTTCGCGTTTCCAGATCCGCTCCATGATGTGGAGCGACTCGCGCACCCGGGCCGGATTCGCCGACAGGTCCCTGATGCCGTGCAGGTACGAGGCCTGGGGGTAGGCGCCGGCCCCGACGCCGAGGAAGTAGCGGCCCTCCAGGATCTGCGAGAGCCAGCCGACCTGGATGGCCAGGTCCGCGGGGTGGTGGTGGGGGAGCAGGTGTGCCATCGGGGCGAACTTGATCCGCTCGGTCTGGGTAGCAGCAGCCGCGATGACCAACTCGGGGGTGGGGATGCACTCCCACTTCTGGGTCGCGTGCTCGGCCACCATGAACTCGGTGAACCCGGCTTTGTCTGCCTGACGCGCGTTCTCCAGCGCCCATTCGAAGGTCTGGCGACTGGTTCGCCCGGGGCGCATGTACGGAATGTGGATGAGTCCGGAATCCATGGTGTCGGCGCTCTCCTGACTGGGGTGGTTTCCGCCGTTCGGTACTCACGACGCGAAGAAGATGTCCTTCGCGTGCTGGGTGTCGAGGTACTCGTGGACGACGGCGATGCGGCCGTCCGGAGCCACCTGGAACAGGAAGTGGCAGCGCGGTTCGTACACGCGGCCGTCCTTGAGAGGGGCGTGGGACTGGGCCTCGACGGTGACCTTGTCGCCCTCGGCGACCATCGAGAGGGGGGCTATGCGCAGCGGCGCGGTGTAGACGTCGGCCACTCCCGCTATCAACGCGCCGAATGCCGGCTTGTCGTACGACCCGGACATGCCGTCGAGGCGGCCCGACACCCACCAGGTCACATCGTCGGTCAGGGCGTCGAGGATCTTCCCGATGTTCCCGGACGAGAAGATCTCAAGGAATTGCGTGACAGCTGCCTTGTTCGCTTCTGTGCTCGACATCGGCGTACTCCTTCTCGGGGTGGCGACCCATGAGCGATCACGTGAGCGTGCCCGACGCGTCCTTGACGGCGAACCGGGGTGCGACCTTCTCGGCGAAGCGGGCGAGTTCGTCGTTGTTCCGCCCGGGGTCGAGGTGTCCCTGGCCGAACATCAGGAAGCACTCGTTGAACCCGAGCCGCTCGTGGGCCTGTTCGATCTGGCGTGAGATGTCGTCGGCGCTGCCGATGAGCACGTTCGGGAACTGCTGGCCGTGCGGGATGAACCACTTGTCCCAGAACCAGCGGTGCTCGGCCCGCAGTCGCTCGGCCTCGTCCTTGTCGTCGGTGAGGATCAGGAACCCGCCCCAGGCGCCGATGTCCTCGCGCGGTACATCCCGCCCCGCCTTCTTCGCGGACTCGGCGTAGCGCTTCCACAGGGCTTCGCAGAAGTCGAGGTCGGTGGCGAAGACGATCTGCTTGCCGCCCTCGCGAGCCCACATGTCGACGGTGCGCATGCTGTAGGCGAAGGCGCCGTACACCTTCGGATACGGATTCTGGAACGGTCGCGGCGCGATGCCGATCTGGCGGACGATTCCGTTCTCGTCCATGCCCTTGCCGAACTCGGCGTAGCCGGGGTGTCCGGCCGAGCCGCCCTCCGGCGGGAACTCCCAGTACTTGCCCTTGTGGCTGAACACCGGGTTCTGCCATGCCTTCTTCACGATCTGGACCGACTCCTCGAAGATCTCGCGGTTGATCGCGTCCTGCCCGTCCTTGGCCTTGGCGTGGGCGACGTTGGTGGCGCCGACTCCGCGGACCGCCGCGTAGGAGTCGACCCAGCGGGCGTGGTACCCGCGGGTGAAGCCGACGATCAGCCGGCCCCGCAGCATGTGGTCGAGGGTGGCGATCTCCTCGGCGACCCGGACCGGGTTGTGGGTGGGCAGGACGTAGCCGAGGATCCCCGCGCTCATCCGCTTGGCGTGCGCGCCGACGAACAGCGCCCACATCCCCGGGTGGTTGGTGATCTCGAAGCCCTCGATCTGGAGGTGGTGTTCGGGCGAGCAGTAGCTGGCGTACCCGAGCTCGTCGGCGAGTTGGACATAGCCCTTCACCTCCTCCAGGTAGCGCTGGTAGAGGTCGGGACGCTGGCCTGCCATGCCCTGTTCGAGTTCGTGGCGTCGGCCGATCACGCCGGTCTGCATGAGATGGAACTTCACCGGGGTCGTCTCCTTGTTCGTGTCTGGGTCCCCTGACGCGGCGCTCGGGCGACCTGGCGTGGCGGGTTCCGGTCGGCTCAGACGGCGGCGAGCTGCCGGAAGCGGCTGGCGTGGAAGACGAGCGGTGCCCGCTCCGGCTCCGCCCGCAGGGCGTGCACGGCCAGCAGGACGATCGCGTGGTCGCCGGCCGCGACCTCGCTGTGAATGGAGCAGTCCAGCCAGGCGACCGCCCCCTGGACGAACACCGCGCCGTCGCCGCTGGCGCTCCAGTCGACGCCGGCGAAGCGGTCGCCGGCCTTCAACGCGAGCTGCCGGCAGGCCCGGTCCTGCTCCTCGGCCAGCACGCTGATCCCGAGGCGGCGCCTGCCGCGCAGCCGGGGCCAGGTCGTCGAGGAGTTCTGTACGCAGACCGACACCAGCCCGGGTTCCATCGACACCGAGGTGAACGAGCTGGCCGCGATGCCGACCGGTTCGTCACCCTCCAGCGCGCAGACCGCGGTCACACCGCTGGGGAAGCATCCGTAGACCTGCCGCAGCCGCCCCGCGTCCGCGGTGACGGGTTCGAGATCAACCATGTGCCCTCTCCTTCGACGTAGCGCTCGTGCTCTTGGCCGCTGCGGTCCGGAAGGGCGGTACGCACCCTCTTCCACCGTGCGGCAACGCATGCGCTCTGGGGGCTGTACCGGGAAGTTATCTACACCGACGTAAACTGTCAACGGTTCCGCAGGGAGGGCGATGGTTGATGATCTATGCAGTTCAGAGCTCTGCAAATCGAAAGTGCGAGAGGCATTGACTGTTTATGTCAGCGTAGATAGCTTCGCCGCCAGAGCCACCTCGTCATCCATGCGGAGGGACGCCGTGACGACCGTAGAGACCCCCATCGACATCCACGTCGCCGAGCTGGTGGAGACCGGGCGGATCCATCGCCTGCTGTTCGACTACGCCCATCACCTCGACATGAACCACCCCGAGGAGATCGCCGCACTGTTCACCGAGGACTGCTACGTGGCGTACGGTCCGGACTTCGGCGCCGAGGGCCGCGCGGCCTACCGGGAGACGCTCGGCGGAATCGGCAGCTTCTTCGCCGCCACCAGCCACCATGTGTCCAACATCGTGGTCGACTTCGGCCCGGACCTGGCCACGGCCCGGGTGCGGTCGGTGCTCTACGCGTGGCACCGGTACGTCAAGGACCGCCCGGACGGACACTTCTTCGGGCAATACCACGACGAACTGGTGCGCACCGACGAGGGGTGGCGCTTCGCCCGGCGCGAGCTGCGCGCGTCCGGCGTCGTGGACTTCCACGTGAAGAAGCAGATCCCGATCGGCCGCGCCGCGTCATGACCGTCGTCCCGGCGGACCAGGACCGGCGGGCCGGAGCGCCGCTGCCGGAGTACCAGGACATACGGATCGAGCACCGGGGACCGATCACCTGGATCGTGCTGAACCGACCGGACAAGGCCAACGCCCTGTCCAACGCGATGCTCGACGAGTTCTCCGACGCCCTGGCGCGCCTCGCGCACACCGGTGGGCCGGTGATCGGGATCCGCGGCGCGGGCAGGGGATTCAGCGCCGGATACGACATCGACCAGGTGGGCAGACCGGTCGCCGCACCCGACCCGGTGGCCGACCGGGACCGCCTGGCCCGCAATGTCGACCGCTGGCTGGCGATCTGGGACCACCCCAAGCCCGTGATCGCCGCCGTGCACGGTTACTGCATCGCGGGGGCCACCCAGATGTGCGTGTTCGCCGACCTCACGTTCGTCGCCGAGGACGCCCGCATCGGGGAGCCGGCGCTCCCGCTGGGCGGCGGCTACATCGCGCCGCTGTGGGCTCCGCTCGTCGGCCCCAAGCGTGCCAAGGAGCTGGCGTTCGTCCCGGCGGGCGCGATCGACGGGGCCACGGCAGTGCGGTGGGGGTGGGCCAACCACTCCGTTCCCGAGGCCGAACTCGTCGACAGGGTCGAGGAGTTGGCCGCCCGGATCGCCCGTATCCCGTCGGACGTCCTGCGGATCAAGAAGCTGTCCGTCAATCGCGCGATGGACGCCATGGGCGTACGGACGGCCGCCGCCGGCGTCCCGGAGATGGACGCCCTCCTGCATCTGTCCCCGTCGGTCGCCGAGATCCGCTCCTGGATCGGCGATGTCGGCCTCAAGGCAGCCATCGCCGACTTCAGGCGACCACCCGAACCCCGCCCGGACCGCGAGGAAGGAGACACGCCGTGAGTCTTGACGTCGAGTTCACCAAGGACGGCCACGTCGCCCGTGTGACGCTCAACCGCCACCAGTCCCTCAACGCCATCACCCCGCAGATGGACGACGCACTGTTCGCCGCCTGGAACGACATCAACGACGACCCCGACATCCGGGTCGCGATCCTGTCCGCGACCGGCGAGAAGGCGTTCTGCGCGGGTGCGGACGTGTCCGGCGCTACCGAGAACGCGGACCGCCGGATGGCGCTCGGCGGTGGCCTCACCGGGGTCGGCGGCCCGCTGCTCACCCTGCGCAAACCGCTCGTCGCGGCGGTCCAGGGGTATGTGATCGGCGGCGGCTGCGAACTCGCGATGTGCGCGGACATCGTCGTCGCGGCGGACACCGCCCAGTTCGGCATCCCCGAGACCAAGGTCGGGATCATCGGCGAGGCCGGCATCATGCACCGCGCCATGCGCCAGCTTCCCCACCACATCGCGCTGGCCATGATCCTCACCGGAGAGCGTGTTCCCGCCGCCAAGGCCGAGTTGTACGGTCTGGTCAACGAGGTCGTCCCGTACGCCGACCTGTCCGCGGCGGCGGAGCGGTGGGCGCAGAAGGTCGCCGCCGGTTCACCGCTGGCGGTCCAGGCCGCGAAGGACGCCGCGCTCTCCCGTCTGGGCTGGCCGCTCGACGTCGCCCTGGCCACTCGCTACGAGCCCATCGAGGCGTACGCGTCCAGCAAGGACCGCCTCGAAGGACGTGCCGCGTTCGCCGAGAAGCGCGCGCCGCAGTGGCAGGGGCGCTGAGCGCCCGCCATACCCCCTGGACGTTGCCCACATGAAGACCCGCCAGCTGCTCGCTGACGCTGAGAAAGGGTGTTTCGATGTCTGACCTGGAAGCGCGCATCCGCCGGCTCGAAGACCGTGCCGAGCTGGAGGACCTCGTCATCCGCTACTTCGTCGCCGCGGACGACGACGACATGGACACACTCGGTGCGGCCTTCGCCGAGGACGCCGAGTTCGTCATCGGCGGTGGGTTCTCGGGTGGTTCGAGCCGTGCGGCGATCGTGGAGTTCATCCGGGACGACCGCAAGAACATGGGTGTCACGGTGCACACACAGAACTTCACGCTGCTCACCTTCGGCGACGACGGCCATGCGAGCGGTGTGATCGGCGCCCATCTGGAGCTGGCCCGTGGTGGCACCACGGTCTACGGCGCCGTGCGCTACCTCGACGACTACGTGCGTACCGCCGAGGGCTGGAAGATCAAGCGGCGCGAGATGGCCACCGTCCATGTCGGCCCGTGGGACGACGTGGCGACGTCGTTGACCAGCGAACTCCGCTCGCGCTGGCCGGGCCAGGACCCCGCGCCGGCCGACCTTCCACGCTAGGGCGCCGCTCCTATGCCAAGGGGCGGTGCAAGCCGTCGAAGAGAATCGCCGAAAACGTTGCGATGGTCTGCTCGGCGGTGAACTTGCGGTCACTCGGGTTGAACCACCGGTGGGTCCAGTTCACCATTCCGAACAATGCTTTCATGACCAGCGGGACCGAAAGGTCGTCCCGGAATTCGCCGTCCCGGATTCCGCCGGTGATGACATCCGAGACGATCCCTTCGAAGCGACGGGTCTTGCGCACCATTTCTTTGGCCCAAGGGGTGTTCTGGAAGGCGACCTTCCCCATGTCTTCCTGAATGTAGACGAACACATAGGGATAGTTCGCCACATATGACTGAATCTGCAATTCGATGAGGAGGCGGAGTTTCTGATGGGCATCGGCGTCCAGCTTGGAGATCCGCGTGGCCTCGGCGAGGTTGTCTTCCAGGACCCGCTTGGCGGTGGCCTGGAAGACTTCCTGGAAGAGCTCCTGCTTGTTGGCGAAATAGTAGTAGATGGCGGCACGGTCCGTGCCGAATCGGGTGGCGATATCGTTGAGAGTCGCCGCCTCGAAACCCTTTTCCTTGAACACGTCGGCAGCGATCTGGAGCAATTCGTTGCGCTTCGCCCAATAGGCTTCACCGCCCTCCACCTGTGCGCTTTGCCTGCGCCGACTGAGACCGCTCCGCGAGGCTTCCGGAGGGCGATTCGCACGAGTTGCCATGCGGCAGAGTCTACCAGTCGAACCCGACGGTATTTCAGGTCGGTGGAGATTCGAGAAGTGCTGAGCACGCCTGTGTGGAATGTGCACCCGGATTGACCGCGACCGGTGGTGACGGAGGGACGGCATGAGGGAATACGGGCAATGGGCCGAGGTGTCGAGCATCGGTGATCTTCTGGTGCGTTCGGCCCACGAGCACCCCGAACGTGACGCGCTGGTCCTCCCCGAGGCGCGCTACACCTACAACGAACTTCACCGGCGGGCACGCCAGGTGGCGCGGAGCCTGATCGCGCTCGGCGTGGCACCCGGTGACCACGTCGGACTGCTGGCGACGAACAGCGTCGAGTACGTCGAGGCGTTCTTCGGTATCAGCCTGATCGGCGGCGTGGTGGTTCCGCTCAACGCCCGCCACCGGGCGGAGGAGTTGGGCTACATCATCGCCAACGGCGACCTGGTGGCCGTCCTCACGACATCCGGGCCGAACCAGTACGTCGACTTCGCGGAGGTCCTGCACACCGGGCTGCCCGGCCTCGGTACGGCGGCAGACCCGACGCGACTCTCCCTGCCCGAGGCGGGCGCACTGCGGGCCGCGGTCCTGCTCAGCGGTACGGCGCCGGGCTTCCTCGGCCGGGACCGGTTCGACGAGCTGGCCGACCGGGTCGATCCCGCAGCCGTGGACGAGCTGCGCCGGCGGGTCCGGGTCCGGGACGTCGCGACGATCCTCTACACCTCGGGCACGACGGCCGACCCGAAGGGCTGCATGCTCTCGCACGAGGCGATGACGCGTGGGCCCGTGGAGCGCGCCCGGTTCCGGCTCGGCACCGGTGAGCACGACGTCACCTGGTCGCCCGGCCCGCTGTTCCACATCGCCACACTCGCCCCCTTCCTCGGCTCGATCGGCAGCGGCGGCACCTTCGTGACCGACGCCCACTTCGAGCCGGGCAGGGCGCTCTCCCTGCTGGCCCAGGAGCGGGCCACGGTCGCCTTCCCCTGGTTCCCCGCCCTCACCCAGCCGCTTCTCGACCATCCCTCCTTCGATCCGGACCGGCTCGCCTCGCTCCGTTCCATGTTTCTCATCGGCCCCAGTGTGCTGCTGGAGCGCGTGCAGGACGCCCTGCCCAAGTGCGAGCTGGTCGCAGCCTGCGGGATGACCGAGACGGTCGGCATCTACGCGATGAGCGGGCGCACGGATCCGGTCGAGGTGCGCGCCACCGCCCAGGGCGTGCCCTGCCCCGGAGTCGAGGTGAGGATCGTCGACATCGAGACCGGAGAGGACGTCGGCCCGGGCGTCGTCGGGGAGATCCTCGTCCGCGGCTACTGCGTCATGGAGGGCTACTACAAGGATCCGGAGAAGACCGCGGAGAGCCTCGACGCCCACGGCTGGCTGCACACCGGTGACCTCTACCGCTGGACGCCGGAGGGGCAGGTCGCCTTCCACGGCCGACTCAAGGACATGCTCAAGGTCGGCGGCGAGAACGTGGCCGCGATCGAGATCGAGTCCTTCCTCGCCCGCCATCCCGCCGTCGCCTGTGCCGAGGTGGTCGGCGCACCCGATCCGCGCCTGGACGAAGTGCCCGTCGCCTTCGTCGAGGTCAAGGCCGGACACACGCTCGGCGAAGCTGAACTCATCGCGTTCTGCCGGGGGAGGATCGCCCGCTACAAGATCCCGCGCGCCGTGCGGTTCGTCGACGCCGGTGCCTGGCCGATGTCCACGACGAAGATCAACAAGCGGGCGTTGCGCGCGATGCTCGCCGACGGCTCCGGCGAGGACACGGCCGACAGCTCAGCCGAAAGCCCAGCCAACAGCCCAGCCGAAACCTCGGCCCACAGCCCTGCCCACAGCTCAGAGGAGCCGACCGCCCGATGACCGACCCGACCTCACCCCCCACCGCCGGCACCGGCACCTGTGTCTCCGACGGGACGGCCCCCGACCCCGTGGTCACGGTGGACGACGTCCGCGCGGAAGCACTCGCCCTGCTGGCGGGCGTCGCCGACGGCGACGGCCTCGACGCCCCGACATCCGCGCTGATCACACTCGCCGTCAACGCGTCGGTCTGCTCCCTGGGCGGCCCCCGGATCACACGGGAGATCCGGCACGCGCTGGACGCCGGTGCCACGGCGGCCCAGGTGCACGAGACCCTGGTCGTCGTCTCCGGCCTCGGCGTGCACACCCTGATGGAGGGGTCCGGGCGGCTCGCCGAGGTACTGCGCGAACGAGGCGACACCAGCCTCGACGTTCCGCTGGACGCGGACCGGGCGACGCTGCGTGGGACGAGGCAGGGCGACGACCCGTACTGGCGGGACTTCGAACGCGAGGTCCCCGGGTTCCTCGACGCGCTGCTGCGGCTCTCTCCCGAGTCGTACGAGGCGTTCTTCGACTACTGCGCGGTCCCCTGGCGCACGGGGGCGCTGCGCGGCCGGGTCAAGGAGCTGATCTCGATGGCCAGTGACGCCACTCCCGCTCATCGCTATCTGCCGGGCCTGCGGCTGCACCTCGCCAACGCCGTCCGGCTCGGCTGCGGGCGTACGGCAGTGCTGCACGCGCTCGACATCGCCGCCGCCGCACCACCGCACCACGGCGTACCCGCCGCCCCGTACGACCGGCCCTGACCCGCGCGACCGGTACCGAGCCGAACGACCAGCCCCTCAGGCGCCGCCGAATGCGCCTGCTCGTCATCGAAAACAATGAGGTGAACGGACATGGCAAACGAACTCGCCGACAAGGTAGCCGTCGTCACGGGCGGTGTCAGTGGCATCGGCCTGGGCATCGTCGAGCTCTTCGTGGAGGAGGGGGCCAGGGTCGTCGTCGGGGACATCGACGACGACGCCGGGCACACACTCCAGAAGACGTTCGGGACCGACGTCGTCTTCCAGCACACGGACGTCACGGTCGAGGCCGACATGGAAGCACTCGTCGCACACGCGGTGAGCGAGTACGGCGCGCTGGACGTCATGGTGAACAACGCCGGGGCACTCGGCGATCAGACCGGACTCCTCGACCTGGACGCCGCGGGGTTCACCCGCACCGTCGACCTTCTCCTGCGCTCCGTGGCCCTGGGCCACAAGTACGCGGCGCGCCGGATGAAGGCACAGGGCACCGGCGGCAGCATCGTGTCCATGTCCAGCATCGCGGGCATCCAGGCGGGGCTGTCCTCGGCCTCGTACGACTCCGCCAAGGCCGGAGTGATCCAGCTGGCCCGCACCGCGGCGTACGAACTGTCGCCGTACCGGATCCGCTCCAACGTGATCCTGCCCGGCCTGATCCTCACCCCGATCATGGCCAAGGGCACCGGTCTGGACCCCTCGCAGTACGGGAAGTTCGTCGACGCACTCGCGGAACCGCTCGGGCGGCTGCACCCGATCGGCCGCGCCGGTCTGCCCCGGGACCTGGCCGGCATGGCGCTGTTCTTCGCCAGCGACCGCTCGGAGTTCGTCACGGGCCAGAACATCGCGGTCGACGGCGGCATCACCGCGGTGTCCAACCGCGACATGGGAGCGGTGGTCGGCCAGGCGTTCGCGGCCATGGGGATCACCGACGTCGATCCCGAGTTCTCGGCGGCGGCCAAACACAAGGACTCCTGAACGGGATCGTCGAAATCCGGTGCGGTACCGCGTCCCCGCAAACGGGGCGCGGGGAACCGCGCACCCAGCCACCGCCTGCCCGCGGATTCCCGACCGGCCTTCCGGCGGAGCGTCCTCGGCGGGAGGGGGCGGGTGTCATCGTCCGATCCAAGGTAAGAGCACTTTCGGGACGGAATGCCATTAATGCGGTGGTGGCTGATGACACGCCACTCCGCCCACCCCAGCAGACCGGTTACCCGCCGGGAGACGTACGCACGAGGAGCCAACGATGCGCGCATGGCAGTTCACCGAAGTCGGAGCACCCCTCACCCTCAACGAGGTGCCCACACCCACGCCGGCCGCGGACGAGCTCGTCGTGCACATCCGCGCTGCCGGGCTCTGCCACAGCGACGTCGGGTTCCTCGACGGCACGCTGACGTCGCTCCTGCCGTTCCGGCCGATCACCCTGGGCCATGAAATCGCGGGGGTCGTCGCCGCCGTGGGAGCGGACGTCACCCAGTTCGCCGTCGGTCAGAGGGTCGTGATCCCCGCGGCCATCGAAGGGCCGGGCACGTCGAAGAACGGCGGTTTCGCGGACGAGGTCGTGGTCCTGGAACGGCTCGTCGTACCGCTGCCCGACGGGGTGCCGTTCGACCAGGCGGCAGCCGCCACGGACGCGGGCCTCACCTCCTACCACGCGGTCTCGGTGCAGGGCAGGGTCACCGCCGGCACCCGGGTCGGGATCATCGGCCTCGGCGGGCTCGGTTCGCTCGGCGCCCAGGTCGCGCTGGCACTCGGGGCGAGCCTGTTCGTCGCGGAGAAGAACGCGCTCGTGCACGACTTCGCACGCTCGCTCGGCGCCGCCAAGGTCGCGAGCGACATCACCGACTTCGCCGGGGAGGACCTCGACGTGGTCATCGACTTCGCCGGCTTCGGCACGACCACCGACGGCGCGATCCACTCCGTCCGCCGGGGCGGCCGCATCGTCCAGGTCGGCCTCGGCCGCGCCCGCGCCGAGATCGACCTGCAAGCACTCACTCTCAACGAGGTCGAACTCGTCGGCTCGCAGGCCGGCACGAAGGAGGACTGCGCGGCGGTGCTGGACCTCGTCGCCGAGCGCCGGCTCACCTCGCGCATCACCCCGATCACGTTCGAGGAGATCGGCGACGGCATCGGCCGGCTCGAACGCGGCGAGGTCATCGGGCGACTGGTCGCCGTGTTCGGCTGACCTCGGCTCGTTTGGAGCAGGGCAGAGAAAGCCAGTTCGCCGTCAGGGCGGACCGGTGTCCACCGTGTACCGGGCGGCACTTGCTCGTCTACAACAAGGTGCTCGAAGAGCGCAGACGGGCCCGGTACGGAGGGGAGAGCCGCGTTTACCTACGTCCAATCGTCGGCCGCGCTGACGGAGTGGAAGAAGCCCGAGGAACTCGCCTTCCTGGCCGAGGTGTTCTCCGTCCCGCACCAGCAGGCGCTGCGCCACCTCCAGGCGGCGTTCGGGTACTTCTTCGCCAAGCGCACGAAGTACCGGCGCTTCAAGTCCCCGCAGAAACCTGACACTTGGCGGGCAGCCTGCGTTGAAGCAGGAACCCCTATGGCGCGAGCCGTGGGAATCCCCTCCTCAAGGAGGGGGAGGAAGCCAAGTGGAGCGTCTTGGCGAGATCGTCACCGAGGCGGATACATGGGTGCTGTGTCCGCCTCGGTGACGTCGGGAGGACCGTCAGGAGGTGAACTGGTGTGTACCGGAGCCGACTTGGTAGACGGCGGCGCCGTCCTCCTGGCGCAGGTATGTCCCGTGAGTGTGTCTGACGGCCTCAGGACCGGTCGCGGGCACCCACACCTCCGCGGTGGTGTTGGGCGGTACCACGCAGGTCAGGGCGAAGCGGCCGGCCTGCAGGCGCCACCGCGTGGAGATCGGGCCGTAGACGGACGTGAAGTCGGCGCGGGCGGAAGTGAGGGCCCCGCCGGGGCGGGGGCGGATGACGATCTCGCGGTAACCGGGCCGGCCCGCCGAGATGCCGGCGATGTTCGTGTACATCCATTCCCCCACCGAGCCGTAGGCGTAGTGGTTGAAGGAGTTCATGCCGGCGTCCTGGAAGCTGCCGTCGGGCCGGATGGAGTCCCAGCGTTCCCACATCGTGGTGGAGCCCCGGTCGATCTGGTAACCCCAGCTGGGGAAGGAGCGCTGCTGGAGCAGGCGGTAGGCGACGTCGGTGTGGCCGGTGTCGGTCAGGACGGGCAGCAGGCGGGGTGTGCCGAGGAATCCGGTCGACAGGTGCCAGTCCCTGGCCTCGATCAGAGCGACGAGACGGTCGGCCGCGGCCTTTCGTGACGCGTCCGGCAGCAGGTTCATCGACAACGCCAGGACGTAGGCCGTCTGCGTGTCGCCCCTGACCCTTCCGTCGGAGGCGACGTAGGCCTGCTGGAAGGCCGTCCGTATCCGTTCGAAGAGGTCGAGGTAGGGCGCGGCGTCCTTGCCCAGTTCCGCGGCCATCCGGGCCGCGAGGTTGGTGCTGTGTGCGAAGTACGCGGTCGCGATGACGTCCTTGGGTGTCTCGTCCCCGACGTTCAGCCAGTCGCCGTATCCCTGGGCCGGGCGCAGCAGTCGGTCGCTGTTCTTCTCCAGGTACGCCAGCCAGGCCTGGACGGACGGCCAGGCGTCGTCCAGGACTTGGCGGTCACCGTATGCCTGGTAGAGGGACCAGGGGACCGTGACCCCCGCGTCGCCCCAGCCGGCCGTGCCGTTGCCGACCGTGCCGACCATCGGTGCCACGTCGGTGAACGCGCCCTCGGCGGTCCGGGAGTCCCGAAGGTCGACGAGCCACTTGGACAGGAAGCGGGCCGACTCCATCGTGTAGGCGGCGGTGGGTGCGAAGACGTTGATGTCGCCCGTCCATCCGAGGCGCTCGTCGCGCGCCGGTGTGTCGGTCGGAACGGAGAGGAAGTTGCCGCGCTGGCCCCAAGTGATGTTGTGGTGAAGCTGGTTGAGCATCGGTACGTCGGTCTCGAAGTCGAGGGTGAAGGGGGCGGAGGTATGCATGACGCGCCCGGTGACGGCCTTGGCGGTGGGAGTGCCCGGGAAACCGGTCACCTCGACATAGCGGAACCCGTGGAAGGTGAATCGAGGTTCGTAGATCTCCTCTCTCCCGCCGCCCTTGAGGGTGTACGTGTCGGTCGCCGCCGCGGTCCTCAGGTTCGCGGTGTAGACGGTGCCGTCGGGGTTGAGTACCTCGGCGTGTCTGAACCGGACGGTCGTCCCCGCGTCGCCCGACACGCGCAGCCGCACCGAGCCGACCATGTTCTGGCCCAGGTCGAACACGTAGACGCCGGGCCTGGGTTGGGTGATCGCCTTCGGTGTCAGCTCCCGTTCCACCCGCACCGGACCGTCCACCTGCGCGACGATCAGGCCGGGACCGATGTCGCCGACGCCGCCCAGGCCGCGTACGCCGAGCCAGCCGGTGTCGTCGAAGCCGGGGGAGGTCCAGCCGGGGGTCTCCTCGCGTGCGTCGTACGTCTCACCGTTCAGCAGGTCGGCGGCGAGGATCGGCCCCAGGGCGGCCCGCCAGTCGGTGGCCGAGGTGATGCGCTCGCTTGTGCCGTCCGCGTACTCGACGTCCAACTGGGCCAGGAGCGCCGGATGTTGGCCGTACTGGCCGGGCCCGAACATCCCGACGTTGCCGGCGTACCAGCCCGGTGCCAGGTAGACCCCGATGGCGTTGGCGCCGGGCCGTAGAAGCGTGGTGACGTCGTACGTCTGGTACTGGACGCGCGTTCTGTAGTCCGTCCACCCGGGAGCCAGGTGGTCTCGGCCCACCCGGCTGCCGTTGAGGTGGGCTTCGTACAGGCCGAGCGCCGTGGTGTACAGGCGCGCCCGTGACACCTTCCTGCGCGGGAGCCGGAATTCGCGCCGGACCTGGGTGACGGCGTACGACACCGGGACGACCCGTCCCCACGGTCCGCTGCCCCATGGGGCAGCCACCCTGGCATCCCGCCAGTCGGCGTCGTCGAAGCCCAACTCCCGCCAGCCGTCGGCCGGTTCCTGGTCCGTGGTCTTCCAGGAGGCGTCGGTGAACACCTTCCGCTCACCGGAGGCCGTGGCGACCACGAGGACAGCGACGAGTCCGGCCGGGCCCTCCGTCGCGTTGGTGGCAGACACGGCGATAACGTTGTCACCGGTCCGTACGCGGTCCAGCACGTTGATCACCGCCGGGCGCCGCCAGTCCTCGTTGTCCGTGTCGAGGTCGGTGTGGCCCACCTCGACTCCGTTCACGGAGACGGCGTACACGTTGTCCGCGGTGATGGCGAGCGTCGCCGCCGTGATCCCGGCGGGCAGTTGGGCGCCACCGCGGAACCAACGGGTGGCCGCCGGAACGCTGCTCGTCGCATCGCCCTCGGGGAACCAGATCCAGGAACCGCCCTCGAAGGACGGCGCGTCCGCGAGGCCCGCCGGTGCGGAGATCCAGTCGGCGCTCCACTGGCCGGCATCCATCAGTCCGGTCTCCCACCACGAGGGCGCGCTCCAGCCGGAGACCTGCCCGTCCCCGTCCCAGACGCGCACGGAGAAGTGGTAGCGCGTCCGGGGCTCGATTGCGGGACCTCCGTACGACACGAGGACGGACTCGCCGGACATGACCTTCCCGCTGTCCCAGACGTCCGGCCGGGACAGGCCCGACGCGGTGGTGGCAACGCGGATCTGGTACGCGCTCTGGCGCACAGCGATCCCGCCCGAGACCAACGGCCAGCTCAGCCGGGGGCGTTGCACATCGATGCCCAGCGGGTTCTGGACGTACTCCACGGTCGGCGTCGTGACGCGCAGGCCGTCGCGCCGGGTCTCCGCCCGCGCCTGTCCGGATGCCGGCGCGGCCGTCGCCGGTACGCCGTCGACCGTTGCCGCCGCGACCGTGACGACCGCGCCCGCGAGAATGTTCCTCCTGCTGATCACTACGACTCCTCACTCGTACGATGAATTGAATCGATTCAAATCGGAGGGGCGTGGGTAACGTAGAGCTCAGTGGGGCGGGGGTCAATCGTTCTGCGGGCGGTGGTCTTCGCCGTCCTGGAGAATGCGGCGTACTGGGTGTCAGATCTGGATGCCGCGTTACTGATCTCTTCGGGTTGTTGTCGGGTGCTGATCCCTGCGGTAGGCCGGTGGTACGCGGTACACGCAGGGCGGCGGATTGACCGCTTTGTCCCCTTCGGGGACGAGGCAGGGTTCTCGATGACGGTGCCACGAGCCCGTACCCGGGGCCGTCGTGGGTATCGCCTGTGGTGCGGGTGCGGGGCCGGTCCGGTCCGGGTGCCGCTGGTCGATCGCCGCCCTGCGCTGTTACCGGCCGGGCGAGGCATCCCGGCTGGTCTACCGGTCGCACCGCCACCGCAAGCACAGGGGCACAGGGCGAACAGAGCGGGCATCAGCGCGGTGCGCGTGGCGCGGCGAGTCGCCACCAGTCCCGGGTCATGGTCGCGCAATCAGGTGGGGATCCGCCCGGGCGGGACGCGCCAAGGAATCGCCATGCGCCGCGCACCTCCTGTCGGCGCAACACCCACGTACCCCATCGCTCACGAGTGTCCGGCATTCACGGTGCCCGCACGCCGCGCCGTCGCACCCGGCAGGGATGAAACCGAACCCGGTCGACAGATCTTGAGCTGCGACGGGTCGGTCACGGGTCGATAACGAAGGCCCGTGGAGTGTGCGCCGCGTGGGGGGCCCGGGCGTGGGGGTGGTGGAACGGCGGTCGGGCTCGCCCGGCGAGTGAGGCCCTCGGACCTTCTCTCCCCTACGAACGTGAGGATGGACCATGCAGCACCGCAAGTTGGGATTCGCCGCTGTCGGCGTCGCCGCCGCGGGCCTGTGCGCCGCGTTGGCCACGACGGCGCTCGCTTCGTCCGACCACGGAACCACAGCGCAGAACGTCAAGCACGCGCAGACCGTGGTCAAGGAGGCCGCGAACCCGAAGGCGGCCTCCGACGTAAAGATCAAGGGCCAGCCGTCCGCGTCCGAGCTCAACCGGCAACTCGTGAAGATCCAGTGGGAGATCAAGGTGACGACCGGCCGCCCGACCAGGGCCCAGGTCGCCGAAGCCGACAAGTTGGTCGGGCAGTTGAAGGCGCAGGGTAAGGCCACCGCCGCGCAACTGGCGTGGCTGGCGCTGACTCCCGCTGAGAAGCGCGTGGAGGCGGCACCGGTGAACGTGAACTGAGTGGAGCATGACAGTGACGGTGACGGAGGACAGCAGGGCGGTGTGAGGGACTTCGAGGAGTTCTACCAGTCGGCGTACGCGCGGCTGGTCGGTCAGCTGTTCTCGGTCACCGGCAGTCTCGAACAGGCCGAGGACGTCGTACAGGAGGCGTTCATCCGGGCCCTGGACCGCTGGCCCCGGATCCAGACCTACGACGTGCCCGAGCTGTGGGTGCGCCGGGTGGCGATCAACCTCGCGGTCAGCGAGATCCGCCGGTTGCGCCGGCGTGCCGCGGCTCTGCTGCGCCTGGGTGCCCAGCGCCCGCTGCCCCACCTCACGCCGCAGACCCTCGAGGTCGCCGAGATGCTGCGCCATGTTCCGATGAACCAGCGCCCGGTGCTGTTGCTGCACGACGTACTGGATCTGCCGATCGAGCAGGTCGCCGAGCAACTGGGCCTGCCGGTGAGCACCGTGCGCGGCAGACTCGCCCGAGCCCGCGCGAACCTGGCCCGCCGTTTCGCCGCCGATCCGGAAGGAGCTCTGTCCCACCATGGCCGACCCTGAGCACGGACTTCGCCGACTCGTCGAGGAGGGCACGCGGGCTGCCAGGCAGCCGCCCCTCGCGGACCTACGGCGCAGGGCCCGGCGCCGCCGCACATTCCGCGAGGTCGCGATGGTCACAGCCGTGGCCGCCGCGGTGCTTGCAGCCTTCCCCCTGGCCGCCCGGGAACGTTCCGGAACCAGCACACCCGGTCCGACGGCGCCCCACACCCCCCAGCCCACGGTGACCGGCCCCGCCACACCTCTGCTCGCCTCGCCGTCCGAGACCGTGCCGGGCGGCACGATCACGCTGACCGGTACGGACTGCGCCCCCGGGAAGCCGGTGACCGTCGGGATCCGCTGGGACCGCGGCGCCAAGCTGAACCTCTCCATGGAAGAACAGAAAACGTCACCGGGACAACCGCACCCAACCGCCACGGCCGCCGGGACATACGAGCTGTCCTCGGTCAGAGCACTCGCGACCGGGTCCTTCGAGGCCAGAGTCAAGATCCCGACCACCCTCGCGGTCAACAAGCCCATACTGTGGGCCCGTTGCCAGACTGCAGCCCCGTCCCACCAACTCACCCAGAACGTCTCGATCGTCGTCCGCAGCCGCTACCAGTAGGACTCCGTTACTGAGCCGCACTTCGAGCACTACGCCGAACTGCCGGTCGTCACGGCGCCGGGTCTGCGCGCCACGATCGTCCTCGGCGACGTCGACGGCGCGGCGTTACCCGGTACGACGTACACCCCGATCGTCGGCGCGGACCTGGCCCTCGCGGCCGGCGCGGACGTACGCCTCCCGCTGGAACCCGACTTCGAGTATGCCGTCCTCGCCATGTCCGGCGAGGCCCACGTCGACGGCGTCCCGGTCCTTCCCGGCTCGATGCTCTACCTCGGCTGCGGCCGCACCGAACTCCCGCTGCGCGCCGCGTCGGACGCGGGCCTGATGCTGCTGGGGGGCGAGCCGTTCGAGTCTCCTGTACCGAACGGCTCGACCGCAGCCTGACCGGGGCGCCCTGGCGCTCGCAGATGCGGACGATCGCGCCTACCAGGGAGGCGGCCCGTGGCTGACCACCGGCATCAACGCAGGCCCCTGCAGGAACTCACCCTACCGAGACGACCCTCAACCGGGCCCTGGCCGCGGCACGAGGGCCAGTCGAACGCGGCGTCGCGCGCTTGAAGTCCTAGCAGATCTTCCGCAGGTCCCGCTGCTGCCCCAACCGCATGACGTCATCCATGAAGGGGCGGGGCCGGTCAAGCGCGGTGTTTGTTCGGGTCTGGTTGCGTCCAGGGAAGTGGTGTACGGGTTCGACCTGATGCGGGGGTTTGCTCCGGCATCGGGACGGTGCCCGCATAGATGAACGGCCACCGGCTGATCTTCGAAGTGTCGAAGCCTCAAAGAAGAGATCACCGAGTGGCCGTCGATACACCACTCCCGCGGACGTGACCGAGGGAACCCTTCGTCGCCATGTACCGAGCCGCGGCCCGAACGTCTGGTCGCGAATCTCCTGTGTCGTCGCAGGCCCGACAGGCATAGGCCACGGCTACGGCCGGGGCCGCCCACAGACCTTGACCGAACAGATAGAAGCCCCCCCGCAAGACACAACCTGCGAAACAGCGGACGAAGAAGTCAACTACCCCGCGACCACGCCGCACTGGTTAAAGATCAAGCTAGGCCCGGGCAGTGTCTCCTGGCTCAGTGGCGCCGCAGGGCGTAGGTGTTCCAGAGTTCGCCAGCGAGGTAGCGGCCGAAGCGAGTGAGTGCTGCGGTGCCGTGGGGGCCCGTCGTGCGGAACGTGGTGAGCAGGCGGGCGAGATCGGTCACGCCGAGATTCGCTGTCCCCCTGCCCAGGAGTTTGGCGTCGGTCCTGCCCGATTCGTGGACGTGCTCGTTCAGGACGCGGAATGTCAGCCTGGTCGTGTCGGTCCACACGCGGGCCGGGGCGCCGGACGCCAGGTCCTTGCGGCCGGCGAAGGTGCGGGGGTGACCGTCGGCGTCGGTGAAGTAGAGCTGGTAGAGCATCGTGCGGCGGCCGTCCGCGAACAGGCGGACGCTTCCGCGCAGGACGGGGCGGCGCCCTCCGAACGAGGGGCTGTCGATCCAGCCGTCCGCGCGTGCCTCGTGGTCCGGTTCGTCCAGGAAGGCGTCCACGTCGTCTGCTGTGACAGTGAGCCGGAACGTGAACGGCTCGGTCCGGGCCCCATCGGCGCCCGGTGTGTAGCGTCCGCGCAGTTCCTCCGTGAACTGGAGAGAGGTGCGGCGCGGGTACGTGCGGTGCCCGACCGCCCGTGGGGTGGCGGGCCGGTGCTCCAGGAGACGGGTGCACATGCGGTCGGCCAGGGCCGCGATGGTGAGGGCCGGATTGGGGCCCACCGGGCCGGGCATCGCCGCTCCGTCCGCGACGTAAAGACCCGGGTGGCCGAAGACCTCGCCGTAGGGATCGCAGACCCCGGTGCCGGGGTGCCGGCCGATGGGGGCGCCGCCCAGCGGGTGCACCGTGAGGACGCGACCTCGGTGCCAGAGCGGATGGTCTGCGTACCCGCCGCCGAGCGCGTCGGCGATCTGCCGCATGCGTGTGCGCGTCCGTTCGAAATGGGCCGCGCTGCCGCCCCGTACTGTCCAAGTGCTCTCCAACCGGCCGCCACGCATGCGCAGTTCGCCGTCCGGCACATCTCGGCCCATCGCGAGCAACGGTAGGGACGTACCGGTGAACGCGCCGTCGCCGAGGAGCTCGGCGAACGCGCCCGAGAGGCTGGGGTCAGGGGCGCGGGAGATCCGGTCGAGCAGTCTTCCAGCGAGGAAGCGGGCCGCCCGGGAGGCTCCCTGCGGCACGTGAGCACCTTCGACGAGCCACTCGACGAAACCTGGGTATCCCGCGTCCTGGATGTAGCCTCCGCGCCCCGCGCCCGGTACACCGTCCAGTTCGTCGGGCAGCCGGATGGAACTGGTGATGACCGGACCGCGGCTGGGCCGCATCGGCCGGGGCCCGTCGCCCTGCGTGGCCCGGAGCACGAACGCGAGGTGGTCGCCGTTCGTCGAGAACCGGCTGCCGATCGCAGGGCTCAGGCCGGGCAGGTTCCGGCGGGAGCGGAGCAGCAGCGAGACCGTGTTGTAGGTGCCGGCGGCGAGGACCAGGCGGTCGCAGCTGATGGTGTGGAGCGTTGGGGAGGTACGGGGGGATCCGGAGGGGTGGAGTGATCCGGACACGCCTCCTGCGTCCGCGCGGTCGTCCCGATCACCCCCTTCACCTCCTTCTTCGCCATCCGGTCCGTGTCTGACGTAGTCCACCGCGTATCCGCCTTGCGTGAGTGCTCGCACCGCGCGCACTTCGTGTCCGGTGCGCAGTTCGGCTCCGTGCCGCCGGGCCGCCGACAGGTAGGTGTGGTCGAGGGTGTTCTTGGCGCCGTCGTTGCAGCCGAGGTTGCACTCACCGCACAGTCGGCAGGTACGGCGGCCGACGCCGTGGAGGTTGTCCCCGTCCGTGTCGGCCATCGGCAGTCCGGGCTCGGGGTCGGCGCCCGGTTCCGGGGCGAAGCTGATCGCGAGCGGCGTCCGTTCCACCGTCAGGCCCAGCCGTTCGGCTGCGTCGCGCATCGCGTGCGCCCGGGGGGTGTCCGTGTAGCCGGGGCGGTCGAGCGGGTACGGGACCGGGCGGAGCATCCGCTCGACCTCGTCGTAGTGTGGGTCGAGTTCGGCCCGGCCGACGGGCCAGGCCTCGTGTCCGCCGCCGGGCAGCGGCTGTTCGTCGACGAACCAGCGTTCGTCCTTGCGCAGCAGCACGTTTGCGTAGATGAGGGATCCGCCGCCCAGTCCGCTGGCGACGACGGAGTCGAAGGCGCGGAAGCTCCATACGTCGAACAGGCCGTGCAGGCCTGCTCGCGGATCCCAGAAGGCACGGCCGAGTTCGGCCGGGGAACGGGCGAAGCCGCCGGGCGGGTAGGCGCGTCCGCGTTCCAGCAGCACCACTTGCTGTCCGGCCGCGGCCAGCCGGTACGCGGCCACCGAGCCGCCGAATCCCGAGCCGACGACGACGGTGCCGACGTGTTCGGCGGGCGAGTGAGTCATCTCATGCCGCCTTTCGGCGGAGGAAGTCGATGAGGTGTGGGAACACGTCCCGGTGCGCGTCCCGGCCGATGATCATGTCCACGTAGCCGTAGCCGGGGGCCACGAAGAGGTCGTAGCGGTCGGAGTCGGTGGTCGTCCGCGACATCTCCTCGTATTCCTGTACGACGGAGTCCCCGAAGACGCGGTTGTGTTCGCCGGTCAGGAACAGTACCGGTGGGCCGCCCCCGGCCGCCGCCGCGAGATAGTCGTCCGGGAGGTGGGCGTGGCGCGGCTCGGCGTCGTCGTACTTCACGGCACGACCGGCTCGTACGATCCTGCCGATGTGTCGGTGGTAGCCCAGCCCGACAGGGCCGAGCAGGTCAGCGACGCGGTCGTGAGTGACCGGGTCGAGATTGTCGTGGTTGTAGAGTGCGGGCCAGCCCGTGCCCCACATGAAACTCACCATGTGGCAGGCCGGGTTGTCGCACTCCGGGTGCGCCAGTGACACCAGACGGGCAAACAATCCGCTCCGGGTGAACCAGGCCGCGTCGCCGCTGCGCGGGTCGAGCTGGGACAGCCCGAGCGCGCCCTCGACGAGCGCGGGACCGTACGCCAGCTTCCAGCGCGACCAGGTCGGTACGCGCATCAGCAGGCCGACCGCGTTGGCGACGACGCTGGTGACGTCCCGTACGGCGCCGGCGTACAGGCTCATGAGGAAGGTCATGGACCCGAGACAGTGCGCCACGACGTGCACCCGCCGTTCGCCGACATGCCGACGCAGCTCGGCGAACGCGGCCGGGTAGTCGTACAGGGCGACGTCGTCGAGGGTGTGTGCGTGCGGTTCCGTGTTGTACGGGAAGCGGTTGCTCATCCGCATGTCGAGCGTCCATACGTCCGTGAAACCGTTGTCGAGGAGGCAGGTCGCCAGATTCCGGTGCTCGGGCATGATGAACAGGTCGCTGGACGCGGTCAGTCCATGTACGAGGAGAACGACGTCGTCGCACTCCGCCCGGCGGAAACGGGTCAGTTGGAGGCCGAGTCCGTCGTCCGTGGTGACGGGGTGGACGGTGACCCGGGCGGCGGGAACGCCGGCTGTGGTGTGACGGGGAACAGCGGGGCCCATCTGGATCGGCATGATTTCCCCCTCGGTCGGTCGGCCGCCCCACGATGGCGCCGGTGGCCGGGCAGAGGCCATTGTGGCGCTCCCTGCTTCGGTGAACCTGCGGCAAGCCTGAAGTCGGCGGGTCACGGCACTGGTGCCAGGTCAGGCCCGGTCGCCTTCGCTCGTCCAGTCACGTCACCGCGGCTGCGTGTGTTCGCGTACGCCGTGGCTGTGTTGAGGAGCTCCGGCGGGATGGCGGGCCGGAGGCCGCGTACGTGCCGGTCACTTTCACCGGCTCGACGGCGCGATCGACCACCTGCTTGACGGAATCGGCAGTCTTGGGCAGCCGGAGTCATGACCGTCCGCGCCGTCGGTTCCGCAGCCAGCACGCCGCCCTCGCGCTCCGCCACGATCAACGTGCCCAGTTCAAGGGGCCTGTCGGTGAAGGCGACAGGCCCTGGCACGACCGAGGAGAGGTCTGGCTCGCAGGCCTGCACCCACCAGATGGGCGTTCAGTGGATGTATCCCGAAGCCCCAGAGCTGGCGACGCCCTAGGGGCTTTCATCGGATCGGAACCACCTCACCGCAGTTCCCGGCGTCTGATTGTTGAAGAACTCCCCGGGCCCGGAGAGACCGATGGGGGTACCTGACCCTGCACTTGTAGAAGTCGTACTGGTTGCCGCCCTGGTCGACGCCGCAGGTGTGCCCGTAGGCGCAGGCGATGGTCGCGGGCGCTGCTCAGGGCACCTGCGCCGTGCCGAGCACCGCACCTGCGGTCAGGGGAGTTGCACCGGGGGCGAGGTCGAGCTTCCTGCCGAGTCTCATGAGGTTCCTTTCCCGCAGATTCGTGATGCTTCGACAAGTGGCGTGTGCAGGGTAGGAATGCGCTCGGTAGGGGAGCAATCTTTTCGAACCCCGTCGAAATGGCTGTCAACGGTCGTTGAGAAGCCCAGGTGGGTGGTCGATGGGTGTCGGGGCTGGTGGCCATCAGAAATCCATGCCTGTGGACAGTGGTGTTCCTGGGGCGGGGTCAGTGCAAGGGGACCGCGCCCTGGCCGGCGAGGGCCTCGGAGAGGCGGTGCGAGCCTCCCGTGGTGGTGACGAGGTGAGCGTGGTGCATGAGTGGGTCGGTGCTGGTTCCGGTGCGGGTCCTGGGCATGATCGTGTCGAAGCCTGAAGGTTGAATGTTGCTGGTCACCGCGATCGAGCGATGTTCGTAGGCAGCGTCGATGATGCGGTGGAACGCTTCGGCGGCGTCCTCTCCGACGGGCAGTGGGCCGACGTCGTCCACGACGGTCAAGTCCGCGCGGCAGATCCGGGCGACGGTGCGGGCGGTGGACTCGTCGACCTTGGACTTGCCGATCGCGGCGGCGAGGGTCTCCAGGCCGAACCAGGCCACCGTGAGGTCCTTCTCGATCGCGGCCTGGGCAGGGCCCCGGTGAAGTGAGATGCGCCAGCCCCGACAGGCCGGCGATCACCAGGTTCTCGGCGCGGCCGATCCATTCCACGGTGGCCGGAGAGTTCTGGGCGGGTTCGGGGATGGTGGAGTCCTCGGCCCGCCAGGAGGCCAGGGTTTTGCCGGTGGGGAAGTTCGCGGTGGTGCGTCGCAGTCGCCGGGTGGCGGCGTCCCGGCCGGTGACCTCCTCGGTGATCAGAAGCCGCAAGACCTCGGCGGGGTACCGGCGTTGTGCGCGGGCGGCGGCCAGCATGTCGGGTGCGGCTTTGCGTGTGTAGGGCAGGCGCATGCGGCGCATCAGCCTGTCGAGCTCCTCGGGCAGTGCCGGGGCCTGGGGCACCCTCATGGTCGAAAACTCCTTCGCGGGTCGTGGAGGGCGCCGATAAGCTCGGCAGGTGATCAATTTGGTGGTGCGTGGAGACAGCGGTAAGGCCGTGGCCCGCGCCGAGGCCGGCCTGGAATGGACCGTCGGCTTCCCGGATTTGAGCGCGACGGAGTTCCCGATGCTCTGGGCCCTGACTCCGTATGGGGACGCGGTCTTCAACCAGCGGCAGATTCCGCTGCTGCTGGCCGAGCTCGACCGGCTTCCCGCTGCCTGTGGTGGCGAATGGGTCGGGCAGGCGCGCGAGTTGTGTCAGGTCGTCGAGCGCGGGACGCACCTGCATCTGTGGTTCGTCGGCGACTGACCGCGGTCAGTCCTCCGTCAACGTCCTTGTCGCCGTTGATTGTTGGCCCAGGGCCTGCCAGGCGGTGGTGCCGCTCTGGACGGAGTGTGCCTCGTTGGCGCGTACGACCTCTTCAGTCGGTTTGCTGACCGCGAGATGCTCCAGGACGGAGACCGGATCGTCGTCGGTGAGGCGTCCGACGGTAGCCGCCGGCCCGAGGGCCTGGTCGACCTGGTCGGAGCCGATGCCGGTGGCGAGCTCCACGGCGCGGGCCGTCTTGGCGCGGATGCGGACCGCGCCGGCGGGTCCGGCCTCCTTGAAGCAGCGACCGGCTCCCGGGCCGATGCCCACGAACGCACCAAGAGGCCGGGTCAGCGCACCACAGGAAAGACTCCCGCAGGTCACCGACCCGGCCCACCCGCCATGACCGCAGTCATGGTCCGCCGTCGTACCGGTAGGGCAGATCCCGCGTGGCGCGGCCCCCGAACTCCACCAGTCTCAGACTCCGCATCGAAGCAACAGCTGCCTCAGGCCTGAAGGAGCAAGCGCCTCAGGCCTGGACGAGGACGGTGCACCAGACCTCGTTGTTGTCGCCGATGCCGCAGTCGCCGATCTCACCGCTGCGGATCTTCGTCCAGACGCCCTTCGCCCGCCAGTGCCACGTGCCGACCCGCGAGAACCGCTCATGGTAGCCGTGCGTGGCGAAGGTGAAGGCGTCGACATCGACACCGGTCCCGTTACCGCCCCGCGTTCCGTTGCCGAACGACAGTTGCCGGCACTTGGCGTGCTTGAACTCGCTGCTGGTGCCCCCGCCCCAGTTCCACACGTCGCAGAAGTGCGGGCCCCGCGCCGAGGCTCGTCGTGTAGTGCATCGTCTCACCGGTCCGGTTCTTGACCGCGCCGCACAAGGGACCCACGCACCCGTCGGCGGAGGCGGTCGTGGCGCCGCCGATGACCGCTCCGGACGCTATGAGGGCGGTGGTGACGGCGGCCAGGACAGTGCGGTTCTTCACTCGGGACATCATCGTGCGCATGCACAGATCCATTCTCTTCAGCGTGTAGCGCCGGGGGCCCACGAGAGTCGGCTCGGGTGTGTGCTCCACGGCACGCGGCGTCCGCCGCGGTCCGCCTGACGGCGGGTCACCTGAGGATCTACTGTGAATCTTGCGAAAATCTTGCGACGGCTGTCCAGTGCGGCCCCGGAACGAATCACGGAGGGCCGCTTGGAGCCCCGGCCGCTGCACGGCGGACGCAGTCCCCGCCACCGGCTGCTGTTCCCGCCGCCCGTCCCGCGTGAGGCACAATGACTCTTCACCTCCTCGGACCCCTGGAACTACGCGTCGCGGGGCGGGTGGTCGACGTCGGACAGCCCCGCCGCCGAGCGGTACTCGCAGCACTGGCCGCCGACACCGGCAGACTCGTTGCCGTGAGCACGTTGATGGACCGCGTCTGGGACGGCGACGCACCCGAGGGCGCCCGGTCGGTCCTGTACGCGCACATCAGCCGCCTCCGGCGACTCCTCGACCGTGCGACACCCACGCGGGACAAGGCCGGGCCGGAGACACCCACCCCGCCGCTCGGCATCCGCCGGCGCTCCGGCGGATACGTCCTGGAGGCAGACGAGGACGCGGTCGACCTGCTCCGTTTCCGCGTACTCGTCAAACAGGCGGCCGAGCCCCACCTGTCCGACGCCCGCCGCGCACAACTCCTGGAACAGGCCCTGCGGTTGTGGCGCGGCACGCCGCTGGACGGGCTGCCGGGGGAGTGGGCGGACCGCACCCGCACCGCATGGACACAGGAACGCGTGCAGGCGGCCCTGGCCTGGTCCCGCACCGTGCTGCGACAGGGCGAGCCCGATCGAGTGCCCGCCCTTCTGCAGCCCTTGCTGGCCGAACAGCCGCTCTCCGAGCCACTCGCCGCAGAGACGATCCGGAGTCTGGCCGCCGCCGGAAGGACGGCCGAGGCGGTGGACACCTACACGAGCATCCGGAAACGGCTCCACTCCGAGCTGGGCGTGTCTCCGGGCCGTGAACTGCGGTCGGCCTACGAGGAGATGCTGCGTGGCACCGGGCCGGACGCGTCGCCGACAGCGGGCTCCGGCCCCGGCGCAGCCCGCGCCGCCACCCTGCCCTCTGCTGTGATTCCCGCCCAACTCCCCATGAAAGTAAGGAACTTCAGCGGTCGGGAGGAACAACTGGCCGAACTCACGCGGTGGCTGACGCCAGCGGACGGCCCACAGGCGGGCGAGACCGGATCGGCCGTGGTCGTCTCGGCCGTCTCCGGCACGGCGGGCGTCGGCAAGACCGCACTGGCCGTGCGCTGGGCACACCAGGCGAGGGAAGCGTTCCCCGACGGGCAGCTCTACGTCGACCTGCGAGGCTACGACGCGGACGAACCGGTCTCCGCAGCCCAGGCCCTCGTCGGCTTCCTCACCGCCCTGGGCGTGCCCGGCCAGGAGATACCGCTGCGGCTCGACGACCGCGCGGCCCGCTACCGCACGGCGGTCGACGGACGGCGCCTGCTCGTCCTCCTCGACAACGCCGCCTCCACAGCGCAGATACGCCCGCTGCTCCCGGGCAGCCCGACCTGCAAAGTCCTGATCACGAGCCGTGACGCGCTGTCTTCCCTGGTATCCGTGCACGGAGCCCACCGCGTGGTCCTCGACGTCCTCGCGCCCCACGAGGCGCTGGCTCTGCTGGGCGCCCTGATCGGGCCGCGCGTCGACGCGGACCACACGGCGGCCACCGCCCTCGTCGAGCAGTGCGGGGCACTGCCGCTGGCCCTGCGGATAGCTGCCGAACTCGTGCTGTCCCGCCCGCTGGACCCGCTGTCCCACCTGGTGGAGGAACTGCGAGACCACAAGAGACGTCTGGACCTCCTGGACTCGGCCGACGGAGACCCCCGAGGCGCCGTCCGGGCGGTCTTCTCCTGGTCCTACGACCGCCTGCCCGAGCAGGAGGCACACCTGTTCAGACTGCTGGGCCTGCACCCGGGCCCCGACGCGGACGTCTACGAGGCCGCCGCCCTCGCCGGCCAGAGCTTCGATCGCACACGACGATCCCTGGACGTCCTGTCCCGCGCGCACCTGGTCCACCGCAGTGGCCCGGGCCGCCACACCATGCACGACCTCCTGCGGGCCTACGCCGCCGAACTCGCGAACCGGCCAGACCGGACGGTGGAACGCGACGCCGCCCTGACCCGGCTGCTGGACCATTCCCTCGCGGCGGCGTCTGCCGCCATGGACGTGCTGTATCCCGCCGAACGGCACCTGCGTCCGGCGGTCGTGGCACCGCCCACCGGCCTGCCGCCGCTGCGTACGGCCGACGAGTCCCGCGCGTGGCTGCGCGCCGCGCAACCCACCCTTGTCGCCCTGTGTTCCCGGACCGAGGACCCCGGCCCGGCCCGCCACACCGTACGGATCGCCACCACGCTCCACCGCCACTACGAGCGCTCGGGCCACTTCGCCGACGCACTGACCGTGCACACCCACGCCCTGCGCGCGGCCCGCGCGGTGGCCGACACCCGGGGCGAGGTCGACGTCCTCGCCTGCATCGGCGCCGTCCACCGACGGCTCGGCGACTACGAGAGCGCCCACCGCCACCACACGGACGCGCTGTCGCTGAGCCGCCGGATCGGATACGAGGCCGGTGAGGCCCGCCACCTCACCAACGTCGGCGTACTCCACGAACTCCAGGGCCGCTACCGGGAGGCCGCGGAACAGCAGGAGAAGGCGGTGGAACTGTTCCGCGCCGTGGGTGACACCCATGGAGAGGCCGACGTGCTGAACAACCTCGGCATCGTGTGGGAACTGCTGGAGGACTACGAGTCCTCGGCCGACCGCTACCAGCAGGCACTGACTCTCTACCGGCAGACGGGCCACACGTTCGGCGAGGCCAGCGTCCTCGGCAACCTGGGTATCGTCCATATACGACTGGGCGACCACGAGGCCGCGGCCGGCCGTTTCGAGCAGGCACTCACCCTCTTCCGGCGCCTCGGACACACCGGCGGAGAGGCACACGCACTTTCCAATCTGGGCGACGCGATGTGCCGCCAGGGCAGATACGAAGAGGCCGCCGAACATCAGCACCAGGCCCTCGCCCACTTCCGGCGCACCGGCGAAGCCTACGGAGAGGCGGGAGCCCTGAACGGCCTGGGCGAGGCACTGCACGGCGCCGGCCGCCACACCGAGGCGCTGGACGCCCACGCGGCAGCGCTCGAAGTGGCCCGCGGAATCGAGGAGAAGGAGGAACAAGCCCGCGCCCACATCGGTTCGGCCCACACCCTGCAGCACACGGGGCATCGGGACGACGCGATCGACCACTACCAGCAGGCGTTGTCCTTGTACACAGCACTTGGCTCACCACGCGCGGAGGAAGTACGCGGGGCCCTCCTCGCCGTGACGGCCTGTTAGCGCGGCCTCTCGCGGGGGACGCAGGGGCGCCGGGGTGTGCGAGCGTACAGGCATGTGCCGCGGAGCCCGGTCGCCGCGGCACACGGCGTGTATGCCTTACGCGGTGACCGATCGTCTGCGTGCCGACAGGGCGTACGCCTCCCGCAAGAACCGGGCCTACCTGCGCAGACGAGGTATCCGTTGCACCATCCCGCACAAGGCCGACCAGGCGCGTCATCGCAAGCAGCGCTGGTCCGGCGGCGGTCGGCCGCCGAAGTTCGACCCGGTCGACTACCGCGAGCGCCACGCGGTCGAGTGCGGAATCAATCGCCTCAAGCGGCACCGCGCCGACGCCACGAGATACGACAAGTTAGCAGTCCGCTACGAGGCGACCGTCCTCATCGCAATCATCAACGAGTGGCTGTGATCGCAGCATTCGACATGCGCGCCGGGCACTACGATGCGGGCCATGGAGTGTTTTGACGCTTGGCGTTCACGTCACTGAGGAGTCGGCTCACCGCCAATCCCGTGGCCGGGAGCGGACCGACCGATGCCCTTGCTCCGCCCGGGTATCAAGCCCTCAGCCTGAGAGGCAACACTTCCATGCTCATCCGCGCGTTCACCCAGCACGACCTGGCACCACTCACCGAACTCACCATCGACACGTTCCGACCGTTCTACGAGGACTCCTTCCGCCCGTTGATGGGCGAGGCCGTCTTCACTGTTCAGCACGGCAACTGGCGCGACGACTACCGCAAACAGATCGCCGAACTCCACGCACCCGAACGACACACGTACATCGCCATCGCTGAAGCCGAAGACACCATCGCGGGCTACGTGGCGTGGAACGTCGACCAAGCCCGCAAGAAGGGTGAGGTCACGATCCTCGCCGTCTCGGCCGACCATCGACGCCACCACGTGGCTACCGCACTGTGCGAGCACGCCTTCGACCAGATGCGGGCCCTCGGCGCCGAGGTCGTCGAGATCGGCACCGGAGGAGACCAGTTCCACGCGCCGGCCCGAGCCCTCTACGAGGCCCTCGGCTGCATTCCCCTCCCGCTCACGGTCTACTTCCGACGGCTCTGACACCTCCCGGACGGGCGCCATCCTGGTGGCACCCGTCCGGATTCGTCAGTCCTATAGCCACTTCCGCAACACGGCCTGGTCTTCTGAGTCAGGAATTCTGTTCAGATGTATAGGCTTGTCGGGTGGCACGGACCGGGCGGCCGAAGGCCGAGTTGACGCTGTCGGATGAAGAACGGGCTGCCCTGTCCTCCGGAGTGCCAGCGGTCATGCAATTCGGCTCTGTCGGGGATCTTGTGAGGAAGGCCGTCTGCGGGCTTCGGAAGCTGACGGCCGCCTGAGGATGGCTGATACACCTTCTTGATCATCGATCCCGTAACCGCCCAGCCTTGCCCTTCACCGCCAGGCGGGATTGCGGCTCGGCAGCCATGGCCCGAACAGGGAATCATAGTCGTCGCCGGTCTTGACGGTGAGTACAAAATCAGGCGCGGTAGCGGAAACCGCAGCATGCAGGCGAGCCAGCAAGACCGGGACGGACCCGAGCTTCAGGTTCAGCGCCGACGCCAGGCGCACTCGGGCAGCGCCGATTTCTGGTTCATCCCTGAGCTCGTCGCGGCCGAGGTGGGCTGCGGTCGTCCGCATAACCTCCAGATCACCGGATCCGGAGAAGTTCAGGCAGTCCCGCCAGGGCGGCAGTCCAATCATGATCTCCAGGGCTTCGGCCAGGCTCTGGCCGATCAGACCGGCCTGTCCCTCGGAGCTTGCATACAGCACGGGCCGAGCTGTGCCGCGATCACCACAGAGGAAGAACGTCCCGCCGGTGAAGTCGCCGGCAACACCGTCCAGGGCAACCCCTGACGGCAGTCGGACAGGCTCACCGTGATCGCCACGCGAGAGATCGAACTCGCAAACCTGCCAGAGCAACTCAGCGAGCGCAGACTCCCGTCGGATCGAGTCCAGGATTTCATCGTCGCTCGTCACGCAGTGGACGATAACAGCACCTCGACTCACTCCTTCCATATTGGAGCATCACCCTGGTTCGGGCCGGATCACGCCCTGAGGAGGATGCGTCTACCTGTTGACTGAACTACCGGCAGTGTTTGCCCAGGTCAGTGACCTGATTGCGGATTCTTCGTTGGTCTGGCCGTGGAGACCTCGAGAGACCTGGCGTCCCTGGTCGTGCCGCTCGCTGGCGAGTTGGTAGCCAGGGAAGATCCGTGGGAGCCGTACCGGCTCCTCGATCCGTCCGGGGCGCCGGTCGGTGGCGTCGCCGATTATCTGCAGGATCTCCAAGGGGCCGGCAGGCCATCCGCGACAGCGCGCTCGTACGGGATGGACCTGCTGCGCTGGTTCCGGTTCCTGTGGGCCGTCGAGGTCCCGTGGGAGCGGGCGACGCGCCTTGAGGCCCGGGACTTCTCCTGGTGGCTGCTGGTTGCTGGGCAGCCGACGCGTCCGCACTGGCGCACGTCGTCCGCCGGGGTGTGGACCACTGGTGGAAATCCGTACGCGGCGTCGGTCCGTGCGCACAGCGAGACGGTCCTGCGGGCCTTCTACGACTTCCACCTCGAGGCGGGTACCGGGCCGATCCTCAACCCCTTCCCGCTGCACCGGTCTCGTCGCGGGAGCCGCGCCCATGCGCATCACAACCCGATAGAGCCGCACGCCAAGGAACGTGCCGGGCTCTATCGCCCGACGGTGCCCAAGCGGGTGCCCCGCAGCGTCCCGGACGAACAGTTCAACGAGATCTTCGCGAGGCTGCCCTCCCACCGGGACCGGGCTCTGGTCGCCTTCTACGTGTCCACCGGTGCTCGAGCCAGCGAGCTGTTGTCGGCCACGCAAGGCGGCGCCGACCCGGGCCGTCAGCTGATCGCGGTGGTCCGCAAGGGCACCCGGGAGGTGCAGGAGCTTCCGGCCTCGACGGACGCGTTCGTCTGGCTGCGGCTCTACCAGTTGGAAATGGAGGATGCGATCCCCCGCGGGCGGCGGCTGCCTCTGTGGTGGACGCTTCATGCCCCGTCCCGCCCGCTGACCTACCACGCGGCTCACCGGATGTTCGAGCGGGTCAATGCGCTCGCCGGAACCTCGGCGACGCTGCATGCGCTGCGGCATACCGCGGCCTACCGGATGGCCGAGGACCCCAGACTGCCGCTCACCGATGTCCAATTCGTCCTTGGACACGTCCAGTTGACCACCACGCAGATCTACCTCACGCCTCGGAAGGAGGGGGTGATCCGCCGGGTCCTGGCCCATCATGCCGAGCAGACCCGGCAGGCCGCAGCACGGATCGCTCCGGAACCCGCCGCAGGCTACCGAGCCGAGACCCTCAGCGTTCTGTTCGGCGGTCGGCCATGACCACCGCAACGCTGAAGGCAGTGAGCACGGCGGCGGCCCTGAAGCTGCCGCGCGACCAGTTCCCCGCGAGGACCGTCCCCGGCGACTGGGCCGCCACCCGGTTGGGGCGGGCGGCGGTTTGGCAGCACACGACCGGCACGCCGTTTGTCCTCGCGAACCCAGTGGTCCAAGCCAAGCGGGTTCGCGGCCTGGCCCACCTGCTGGACTGGCTGGAGGACTTCCCCGGCGCCTCCTGGCAACAGCGGTGGCTGGCCAGCGGCGCCGAGTCGCTGGGGGCCCAGTGGCGGCAGGCGCCGCTGCACTGGTTCGACCGCCGCGGTCGCCGCTCGAGCTGGCTGCCGTCCGAGCTGTCCAACGGCATGAAGGTCCTGATCTGCGCCGACGTCCTTCGCCCGTCGTTGGAGTGGCTGGTGTCGGTGCCCTCCCTGAAGGGGGACCTTGCACCTGGCCTCTCCCTGGTCCGCGACCGCGACGGGTTCGCCCGCCTCCAGGCGCATTGCGATGGCCGCGCCAACCTTGCGGCACCGTCCCGCCGCCTGGTCCCGCAGCGCGCCGCGGTGCTCCTGGCGGCGAAGGGCGGCACGGTCGGCGACATCACGCTGGGCGACGTCCTCGAACTCGCCGAGACCGAGACGGCCGTGCGCACGTCGTGGCCCAAGGACCTTCCCGTCTTCTACAGCACGCTGCGGGAGCTGGAAATCCTCGGCCCCGAAGCCCCCACGGGCTGGCGCGAGTTGCGCACGGGCGGGCAGCAGTCCCCGGAAGAGCTGATCGACCGCTACCAGATCGAGTGCCGCCCCATCCGGGACCTCCTCGTGGACTACCTGAGAGAACGTCAGCCCGCGCTGGACTACAACAGCCTGCGGGGCCTCGCCTACTTCCTCGGCTGCCGCTTCTGGAGGGATCTCGAACTCCACCATCCCGGCATCGACACGCTGCACCTGCCCGCCGACGTCGCTACCGCCTGGCGGCAGCGCCTGACGTCCCGGTCGGAGACGGTCACCGGGCGCGACGGCGCAACGTCCGTGGTCACGGTTCCCCGGATCAGCTTCCGCGAATGCCTGGCCAAGGTGCGCTCCTTCTACCTGGACCTATCCCAGTGGGCGATCGAGGACCCCGGGCGGTGGGCGCGCCGGGTCGCCCCATGTCCCGTCGGCAGGGAAGACATCGGACGACGCAAGCACAAGCGACAGCTCAAAGCCCGCATGGACGCCCGCACCCGCGAGCGACTCCCTGTCCTCCCTGTGCTCGTCCGCACAGTCGACCAGCGCCGCCGAACGGCCGAGACCCTCCTCCGGGCGGCCCGGCAAACCGAGCCCGGAACCGCCTTCACCGCCGATGGTCAGACGCTGATCCGCCCCCTCCTGCGGCCGGGCACCTCCGCGGACAAGATCTGGGCCGAGGACCCGACCAGCGGCAAGCGCCGGGATCTCGTGCAGGAAGAGGAGTACGCGTTCTGGGCCTGGGCCGTGGTGGAAGTCCTCCGCCTCACCGGCGTCCGCATCGAAGAACTCCTGGAGATCAGCCACCACAGTCTGGTGCAATACCGGCTGCCGACCACCGGCGAGATCGTGCCGCTGCTGCAGATCGCTCCCTCCAAGACCGACGTGGAACGACTCCTCGTGGTCAGCCCCGAACTGGCCGAGGTGCTGTCCACGATCATCAGCAGAATCCGGGAGCCCTCCGGCCCGGTCCCGATGGTCCCCGCCTACGACTGGCACGAGTGCATGTGGATGCCACCGGCCTCGCTGCTGTTCCAGCGCCGCTTCCGCACCGAACGTCGCGCCATCAGCCACGGCACCGTCCGCAAGATGCTCAAGGCCGCCCTCGCCGACACCGGTCTACTCGACCCCGCCGACGGCCGCCCACTCAACTACACGCCCCACGACTTCCGCAGGCTGTTCATCACCGACGCCGTCATGAACGGCCTGCCCCAGCACATCGCCCAAGTCATCGTCGGACACCAGGACATCAACGTCACCCTGGGCTACAAGGCCGTCTATCCGGACGAGGCCGTCCAAACGCATCTGGCCTTCCTCGCCAGGCGACGCAGCGAGCGCCCCACCGAGGAATACCGGGCGCCCACCGACGAGGAATGGGAGGAGTTCCTCGGACACTTCGAGCGCCGCAAGGTCTCCACCGGCCTCTGCGGCCGGGCCTACTCCACCCCCTGCATCCACGAACACGCTTGCCTACGTGGCCCGACCCCGCTCAACGCGCCCGGATCGAGGAGATCCGCGACAACCTCCTCGCCCGCATCGACGAGGCACAACGCGAGGGCTGGCTCGGTGAGGTCGAAGGACTCCAGGTCAGCCTCGCTGGCGCCAACGACAAGCTCACCCAGATCGACCGCCGGTCACGTCGCGCTGTCGACCTCGGAATCCCGTCCCCGCGAACCCGCTGAACAGACCAAGATCACGAGTTCAGAGAATGCGGGGGAGTTCGCATCCGGCTCGGCAGGACGAAGTGCGCGCGTGTGGACACAAGTTGCTCCTCAGCGGGTGGTCCGGAAGGTCGCCATCATGGCCATGTCCTCATGTTCGAGGTTGTGGCAGTGCAGGAGGTAGCGGCCGGCGTGGTCGTCGAAGCGGATCGCGATGTCGGCGTACTGCTTGGGGCGGAGGTCGATGGTGTCCTTCCACCCGTGGTCGCCCGGATCGAGCGGGCCGCCGTTGCGGGAGAGCACCTGGAACGGCGAGAGATGGATGTGCACGGGGTGGTAGGCGTCGGTGGCCAGGCGCCAGATCTCGACCTCGCCGAGGCGGGGAGCCGCGTCGATGCGCCGGGGGTCGAACTCACGGCCGTTGATGACCCAACCGGCCGTGTTCGCGCCCATGGTGGTGACCTTGCCCTTGCGGAACATCCACGGCCGGGTCGTCGCCGACGCCGTCGGCAGGGCCTCGACGGTGGACAGCCGGGCGGGGATCCGACTGTCGTCGGTCGCCTTGCGGGCGACGACGAACCGCATGACACGTGAAGTGCCGCCCCGGCCCTCCCCGTTGGTGAGGGTCACCCGGGTGCCGACCGGGTAGCGGGAGAAGTCGACGACCACGTCGAACCGCTCCGCCGGTGCGATGGGGACGACGGTGTGCTCCAGCGGCGCCGCCAACAGGCCCTGGTCCGAACCGATTTGGGTGAACGGGGGGCCGCTCGGCGGCGCCGGGTCGAGCGCGAGTTCGTAGCGGCGGGCGTTGGAGGCGTTGAGGAGACGGAACCGGTAGCGGGCCGCGTCGACCTCCAACTCCGGCCAGGGTGCCCCGTTCACGAGGACGACGTCACCGGCCGCGCCCGCCATGTGCGCGGCGTCGACACCGGCCATGCTGATCAGGTGGGGATCCATCGCGGGGTAGTGGAACGCGCCGTCCGCGTCGAAGGCGCGGTCCGTGATCATCAACGGGACGTCGCGGTCGCCGCTCGGCAGCGGCAGGGCCTGCTCCTCGTCGTCGGTCAGCAGCAGGAACCCGGCCAGCCCGCGCCAGACTTGGGGGCCGGTGAAGCCCATCCGGTGGTCGTGGTACCAGAGCGTCGCGGCCCGCTGGTCGAGCGGATAGGTGTAGTCGCGGGTGCCGGTGGTGGCCGTACCGCCGACGGCCTGGTCCGCGAAGCGCGCGCCGCCGGTGGCGGGCAGTACGAGGTCGGTCGGGAAACCGTCGCTCTGTGGCGGGGTGTGCCCGCCGTGCAGATGGACCACGGTCGGCACGCCGAGCTGGTTGCGGTAGCGCAGCACGGTCCTGCGTCCGCGGCGGGCCGCGATCGTCGGCCCGGGGAAGATCCCGTCGTAGCCCATGATCGTCGTGCGCAGACCGGGCAGGATCTCCACGCTCGCTTCCCGCGCGGTGATGTCGTAGTAGTCCGTGTCGGCGGTGCTCCGGGACGGATGCTTCACCGGGGGGATCGGGAGGGGGACGGTGAACGGTTTCGGTAACGCGGCGGCGGAGGTGAGCGTACGGCCGCCGAATTCGGCACCGGCCGCGCCGGAGGCGGCCGCGTCCGATCCCGGGGATTTGCAGCCGGCCGTCGTGCCGAGGGTCACGGCGCCGGTGAGCGCGGCCATCGTGCGGAGGAAGCGGCGGCGCTCGGGTTCAGGTGGTTCGGTCATGGCGCAGACGATGGGCGACAGGGTCCGTCGTCCACGTCGTCCGGACGCGGTGGATCCGGCATACCGCGGACGCGGTACACCGGTGCCGCAGCCCGTACCGCGTCCGGACGACGTGGGCGCGGACGGGCGTTCGATACCGTGCGGCCCATGGCTGACTACCGGTTGTCCCGCATCCGCGGCCGTGTCACGTCCCACCCGCAGGCCGTGGACGTCGCTTTCGGCCTCCTGGTCGTCACCGTGATCCTCCTCGCCGTCCGCGCAGGACGCCCGCTGCGCGCCGAGGACTTCCTCGCGGGGACGCTCGCGTTCGCGCTGATCGCCGCCCGGCGCAGATGGCCGCTGCCCGTCTTCGCGGCGGTCACCGTGGCCAGCGCGGCGTTCAATCTGCACGCGGCACTCGTCGGCCCGCTGCTCGCCGCGAACGTGATCTGCACCTACACGGTCGCCTCCCGCACCGACCGGCGGACCGCCGCGGTGACGGGCACCCTCACCGTCGTGACCGTGTACGTCGCGGTCGTCATCGGCGCCGGCCGCACCTGGCTGGACCCGCAGAACGCCGCGATCGTGGTGTGGGGCACGCTGGCCGTCGTCGTCGGCGACGCCACCCGCATCCGGCTGGTCAACCTGGAGGCCGTCGAGATACGCGCCCGGCAGGCCGAGCACAGCCGCGACGAGGAGGCCCGCCGCCGGGTGGTGGAGGAGCGGCTGCGGATCGCGCGGGACCTGCACGACGTCGTCGCGCACCACATCGCCGTCATCAACGTGCAGGTCGGCGTCGCCGCCCATCTGCTGCGCGAGCAGCCCGACGACGCCGAGGAGGCGCTGGCCCACGTCCGGCAGGCCGCCCGCACCGTACTGGCCGAACTCTCCACCGTGCTGGACGTGTTGCGCTCCGAGGACCGGGACGCCGAGGGCACGGACTCCACGACCGAACCGCCACCGGGCCTCAGCCGGCTGGCGTCGATGCTGGACTCGCTGGCCGCGGCCGGACTGCGGGTCGACCACCGGCAGGAGGGCGAGGCCCGCCCCCTGCCCTCCGTGGTCGACCTCGCCGCCTACCGCATCGTCCAGGAGTCCCTGACCAACGCCCACAAACACGGCAGCGAACCGGCGGCCCGGCTGCGGCTCGACTACACGCCGGCAGGCCTCAAGATCCTGGTCGAGAACGCCGCAGGCCGCCCGGCGCCGGACGCCGACGGCTGCGGCCACGGACTCATCGGCCTGCGCGAACGCGTCACTTCGGTCGGCGGGAGCGTACGCACCGGGCGCGACGACGGCCGCTTCACCGTCGACGCCTTCCTCCCCGCCGCACCCGACCGACAGGACACCCCCACGTGACGATCCGCGTGCTGCTCGCCGACGACCAGACACTCATCAGGGCCGGATTCCGCGTCCTGGTCGGCGGGGCGCCGGACCTGGAGGTGGTGGGGGAGGCGACGACCGGCCGCGAGGCGGTCGACCTCGCCGGCAGCACCCGCGCCGACGTGATCCTCATGGACATCCGGATGCCCGAACTCGACGGCATCGAGGCGACCCGGCTCATCACCGCCGACGAAGACCTCGCAGGCGTACGGGTGTTGATCCTCACCACCTTCGAACTCGACGAGAACGTCCTGCGCGCACTGCACGCCGGCGCGAGCGGATTCCTCAGCAAGAGCGTCGAACCGGCCGACCTCCAGGAAGCCATCCGGGTCGTCGCCCGCGGCGACGCCCTGCTGTCGCCGAAGGCCACCCGCGGTCTCATCGCCCGCTTCCAGTCGCAGCCCAACCCGGGCCCGCTGCCCAGCCCGGTCCAGCTCGACTGCCTCACCGAGCGGGAGCGCGAGATCATGGCCCTGGTCGCCGCCGGGCTCTCCAACGACGAGATAGGGGAGCGACTGTACGTCTCTCCGCTGACCGCGAAGACCCACATCAACCGGGCAATGATGAAACTGGGCGCACGCGACCGCGCCCAGCTCGTCGTCCTCGCCTTCCGGAGCGGCCTGGTCAATCCCGGCGATCTTCCCCTGCTGTGACCACGGGACAGGTCTGCGGTGCGAACCCAGGACTCTCCGCAGCGCCCTCCGCGCCGGCGGTCCGGTCCCGGCGGGGAGTCCAACGCCAAGGCCTGCGAGGGCAATTGACGTCGTGTCGCCCTGCGCCGGGCCAGACACTCGGGAGACCACGGTCTGCGGCCGGGGCTGCGGGTTACGGGCTTTCGCGAGCGGTGACCTGCCGTCTCCTGAAAACCGGTGTTGCTACGACTGGTTGAATCCGCCCTGCCTGCCCGCATCCGAAGGATGAACAAGCCCCGGTCCAGCGGGAATTCCGGCCCGGTCGCGACGCCACAGGGCCATGTCGAGGGCATCGAGGACGAGCTTGGCCCGCTTGCCCGTGGCCGCGGACCGGCCCACGATCGCCTAGGAGAACACGTCCACCACGAACGCGGCGTAGACGATCCCCGACCAGGTGGCGACAAAGGTGACGTCGGCCACCCACCGCTGGTTCGGACGCGACGCGCTGAAGTCGCGTTGCAGCAAGTCAGCCGCCCGTTCATGCTCGCGGTCGCGGGCCGTGGTGCGGATCTCCTGCCGCGCTGGGCACCCTCCAGGCCCAGGTCGCGCATCAGCCGGACGACCGTGCAGCGGGCTGCTCCGATGCCCTCACGGTGCAGCTGCCGCCAGACTTTGCGGACCCCGTAGACGCCGTAGTTGTCGGTGTGGACACGGCTGATCTGGGCTTTCAGCTCCGTGTCCCGCATCGCCCCGACGCTGGGGGCACGGTTCTTGGCGGCGTGGTAGGTGCTCGCTGCGATCTTGAGTCCGTGGTCGGAGAGGACACGGCAGATCGGCTCGACGCCGAACACCTTCTTGAACTCGTCGATGAACGCTCCGAGCGTTTCGACGGCCGGTCGAGCGAGGCCGCGATGAAAGCCGACGCCGCCTTCAAGATCGCGTTGGCCCGCCGCACTTCGGCGTTCTCGGCCCGCAGACGCTTGATCTACGAAGCCTCCTCCGAGGTGGTGCCGGGCCGCCGACCGGTGTCCACCTCGGCCTTGCGGACCCAGGTCCGCACCGTCTCGCCCGCACCGACGCCCAGCTTCGCAGCGACCGCCTTCATCGCGGCCCACTCCGTCGGGTAGTTCGGACGGGATCTCCGCGACCGTGCGCACCGCACGCTCGCGAAGCTCGGCACGGTAGGCAGACGGACGTGCCATGACTCGAACCTCTCAGGGAATCTAGCCCCCATCAGACCCGGAGCGGTTCATTTTGGGGTGGCCGGTGTAGGTGTCGGGTCGGCCGCGATTGTTGGCTCGGGGCTGGCAGCCGTAGTTGGTGATGCCTTGCGGTGTTTGGCGAACATGCCGCGGTTGCAGGCGTGCAGGAGCATGCCGCGTAGCACGAAGGTGCGGTTCGTCTGCGGATGGGTGTTGACGGTGTCCCCGGTCCGGGAGCCTTGGCTGGCTGGCTGGCTGGCTGGCTGGCTGGCGGGTTCTGGGTGAGGGCGTCGTACATCCACTTGGGGATCAGTGGTTCGTGTACTGGTTGGGGTGACCACACCCACAGGGCGGGGGCGTTGTAGGCGCCGCTTCGGGAGCGGCTGGCGTGCCGTGCGCGACGAACATCTCCGCACCGGCTCGATGCCGACGCCGTTCTCCACCCAGTGCACCGCATCCGGCGCGATGACGACCAGGTCTCCCGGAGAGCAGCGAGCGGGCGCGAGGGTCGGACGGGCGCGAGGAGCAGGACGAGGGTGGTGGCTCCGAACGCGGCCTGGGCGGTGACCACGGGCACGGACAGGTGGCACATCAAGGCCTCCTGACTTCCCAGAACGGGAGAACGCGCCGGAGGCGGCAACCACGCCCGGCCGGGGCGGGAGGCCCGCCCCTACATCGCATCAGGGATGAACAGCTGCCTGCCGGCCATCGTTTCGCAGGCCTGTCGGAAGGTCCGTCATGGGGTCCTGACAGCCGTCAGCCCGTCCCGTAAGCTTCCGGCTACCGTGTGCCACCGCAGGGGGACATTGGGGGGCTTTCGTGCTCGATGCGAAGCAGCATCAGGGCAAGTTCGGCGAAGACTACGTCCGTGTGCTGGCCTCTGCGGCAGGGCTGATCGTCCTGCAAGGCGATCTCGACGCGGACGGGGTCGACCTCGGGTTCCGCGCCACCGGCCGCTATGGACGGACGCTGTCACCCACTGTCGAGGCTCAGATCAAGACATGGTCGGCGCCGTCCGTGTCGTCCGGCCACCTGAACTACCGCGGGCTCAACGAGTGGCAGTTCAACAGGCTCGCCGGTCCCGACTTCACCGTGCCCCGCTTTCTGTTCGTCATCTGCGTCCCCGCCGACAACCAGGCGTACGCGGCTATGAGCACCGACGGTGTGCTGCTCCGTCACCTCGGCTACTTCGTCTCGCTTCGCGCCGAGGAGCCGATCAAGGACCCCGACCGGAACCGAAAGCGTCCGGTCAGAGTTCCGACAGCGAACGTGCTCACCGCCGCCTCACTGCGCCGGCTCGCCGAGACGCAGTCCGACTGGTAGGGGAACCGATGACGATTCCGCTGAAGGTCGACGACATCGCCAGCTATCTGTCGGAAACGGGCTGGGAGCGGGATCCACAAGGCTGGCGCGGAGCGAGTGTGTGGCAACACCCGGGCGACTACGAGGTGTTGGTACCCGCTCGCGACGGCATGGGCGACAGCGACCGCCGATTACGGGAGATCCTGCGCTGTCTGTGCGCGCTGGAAGACCGGCCGGCGAGCGACATCGCCCTGGAGATCGCCAGACCGCAACTGGACAAGCAGTCCTTCCGCACGTTTCCCACCGGCCACGACCCCGGCTACACCTCGCTGCTTCTGGGTACGCAGACGGTGCTGGGTGTCCGCAACCTCCTGACGGCGGCAGCGCGCACCGTCGTGCAGGGTCCGCACTTCACCTTCGCCGGCCGACAACCGGGCGTGGTGGGCGACCTCTTGCGCGCAGCCGAACTCGGCCCCTCCCGTGCCGGGAGCTACGTCGTCGAGATCCGGGTGGCGGCGGACGCGACGGTCCGAACCCCGAGCGGGGAGCAGGTCACCGGTCGGGCCGTGCTGGTCCAGATGCTCGAGGCGGTGAGCGCGGCCCAGGCAGCCGTAGCGGCGGACGCGCCCGCGGCTTTCGACGAGACCGTCACGGCCGGCGTCTCCGCGGATCTGTGCAAGGCGCTCAGTGAGCTCTCCGGCTACGACCGCAGCGAGCCCTTCGAGATCGGCTTCCGGTGGGCGCGCTCGCAGCCACTCGATGTGCCGTCACGCGTCGTCGCGTTCCCGGAGACCTCGGGATCGCTTCTGCACGCCGCGTCCCTGCGGCTTCGCGGCCTCAACGCCACCGGTGCCGCGACGCTCTCCGGTGTGGTCGAGGGGCTGCACGACGACTCCTCCGGCAACGACCGGTGGCGGATCAAGGTCCGCGGTGAGTTGCGCACCGAGCACGCCGAACTGGTCCGGCGGGCCGTCTGGGTGCGGCTCCCGGACCAGGCCTCATACGACCGTGCGATCACCGCGCATCGGGAACGGCAGGTGATCACCGTCATGGGCGAGTTGTCCAGCATGACCGGCCGGGTGGAATTGGTGCCCGGGCGGGGGTTCGACATCTGACCGGATTTCGGCTCATCGAGGAGGGGTACTGTGCCGACGGAGTTGACTGTACGGGATCATGCATCGCTGTTCGCCCTGATGGTGGTCGCACGGCCGGTGACCAACCGTGAACTGCGCGAACTCGCCGGCCTGGAGATCACCGCGGCGGTGCGACGGCGGGTGAACCAGGATGCCGAGCGGATCGTGACCAAGAAGCATGGTGCGGTCAACGCGCACGAGCTCACGTCCGCGGGCCGGACCTGGTGCGAGTCCGCTCTGGTGGCCGGACGCCCGGACGGAGCGAAGTTTCCGGCCGGGGTGCTCTATGCGGTGCTGGACAACGTCGGACAGTACCTGGCCCGCTCCGGCACCAAGTTCGGCGAGTTCTTCCAGCCCGACGTCGAGGACTGGATCCGCGCGGTCTACACGGAGCTCACCGTCCGCCGGAAACCGGGCAGCTGGGTCACACTGTCGGCGCTGCGCCCATGGCTCGAGAACCTGCCGCGAGGAGCCGTCGACGCCGAACTCGACCGGATGATCGAGCAGCCCGACGTACAGCTGATGGGCGAGCTCAACCGGCGCACGCTCAGCGACGAGGACCGCAGGGCCGCCGTCGACATCGGCGGCGAGCCCCGCCACCTGCTGCGGATCGGACCGGCGTGAACGGGGAACTCGCCGCCCTGGAGACGCTGTACATCAACACCGCGCTGACCCAGGAAGAGATCTGGACACCGGTGACCTCCTACCACGTCGACGGCCTTCATCCCGAGGTGTTCCGGCGGCTGGGGAGGGCGATCAGCGCCGTCGAGCGCGCCCACTCTCCGGTTGCGACCGTGGTGCGTGGCGAGAGCGGCTCGGGCAAGACGCATCTGCTCGGCTGGACCCGCCACGAGATCCAGCAGCGCGGCGGCTCCTTCTTCTACGTCAAGCTCGTCACCGGCCGGAACTTCTGGGAGAGCGCCGCCGACAGCCTCGTCGACAGTCTCTACCGGGAGGACGAGGGCGGCCAGGAACAACTGATTCGGCTGCTCGACGAGCTTTCGCGTCTGGCTCGCCTCGACACGGACACCCGTACCGCCGTGACCGGCCGGCGCGAGCTGACGCGCGTCCATGTCGATGCGTTCGTCCGGGGGATCCGGACCATCGACCGGCAGGTGGGCAACGAGGCCGCGGACACGGCCCGCGCGCTGGCGCTCATAGCCTCCGACGGCGATCCCGTGGAGATCGGCAGGGCCTACTTCGCGCTCAACGACGACGACGGGGACAAGCGCGCCGCCTGGGGGATGTCGCCGGGCGGGCGACCGGCTCAACTCGTCCTCCGCGATCTGACACGCCTGTTCGCCCTGGTCGGACCGCTGGTGTTCGCCTTCGACCAGCTCGACACCCTGGTGTCCGCCGCGGAGACGTCGTCGCTGACGTCGGCCCCTTCCGGCGAGGGCCGGGCCGCCAAGCGGCTGAGCAGTGAGATCGCCACCGGCCTGATGCAACTGCGGGAGGAAGCCCGCCGGACCCTGATGGTCGTGGCGTGCCACGAGGACACCTGGGAGCAGATCTCCCGGGCGGCGGTCCGGTCCGCCCTGGACCGGTTCGACGTTCTGCCGACGCTCGGCGCGATTCCCGACGAGGCCACCGCCGCCGCCATCGTCGGCAGCCGCTTTCGGCGCTACTACGAGTCGGTGGGGTTCACCCCGCGGTATCCCACCTGGCCGGTCACCTCGGCGGCGCTGGCCGAAGCCCCACACCGTTACACCGCACGGCGGCTGCTCGTCCGGGTCCAGAAGCACATCGAGGCGTGTCTGCAGACCGGCACGGTGGCCGAACTGCTCTCCCTGGCAGGCGCAGAGCCCACGGCAGCCGCACCGCCCGCACCGGCGAGGGCCGTCAACCCGAGCACCTTCACGGAGCCCTTCGACAAGCTCCGTGCCGAGGCGGACGACCTCGGGCCGCTCGACCCCACGACCGAGGACGGGTTGATGCCCGCTTTGCTGGGCGCGGGGCTGCGGAGTCTGGTCAGGGAACTGGGCGCCGACGAGACGCGGTTCTCCATCGAGACCGACTTCGGCCGCAAGGCGGCGTTGCACGCCCGGTTGCGCTATGTCGTGGACGAGGCCAGCGAGAACGAATTCCACTGGTCCTTCCGGGCGATCGCCGCGAACAACGCCATCGCCGCCCAGAACCGGATCCGGAACGCGGCCGTGGAGGCCGGCCTGATGCCCGACCTGGCGAGCCGCCGGCTGACCCTGCTGCGGAACATGCCGTACCCGAGCGGCCCCAAGACCAAGGGCATCAAGGACGACTTCGAGGCGCGGGGCGGCGTGTCGTTACCGATCGGCGCCGCCGACCTCCGGACCCTGGCCGCCCTCCGGGCCATGCTCGACGACCGTACGCCAGGCCTGGACGAATGGCTGCGACAGGAGCGCCCCGCTTCCCGCATCGAGGTCTTCGCGCCGGTGCTGGGGGACTTGCGGCAGCATCTCGGGATCGAGGCCACGGAAGTCGGCCCCGGGGTGGCGGCGGATGCGGTGGGCATATCGGAGGACGCCGAGCCCGCTCGTACCGAAATCGTCGTCGGAACCACGGTCCGGGGCAGCCGTCCGTTTGCGGTACCCATGGAACGGCTCCGGATGCACACCGCGGTGGTGGGCGCGGCGGGATCGGGCAAGACGGTCCTGATCAAGCGACTTGTGGAGCAGTGCGCTCTGCGCGGCGTCTCGGTGATCGTGCTGGATCCGAACGACGACCTCGCACGGCTCGGCGACCCCTGGCCGCGCCCGCCGAAGGGTTGGACGGACGACCATGAGCGCGAGGCCCGACGCTATTTCGCGGATGTCGAAGTGGTCGTGTGGACACCGGGTCTGAACCGGGGACGTCCGATCTCCTTCTACCCGCTTCCCGACTTCGGTCCCGTACTTGACGACGAGGACGACTTCCCCCGTCTGGTCAGGTCGACCGTGACCTCACTCGCGCCACATGCCGGTGTCCACGGCAGCAGTGCTCGCGCGACCCAGCAGCTGGGGGTCCTCAAACGTGCCCTCGAACGGTACGCGCGCGACGGCGGCAAGACCCTGGCCGGCTTCGTCGAGCTGCTCGCCGAGCCCCCGAGCGACATCGTGAACAGCAGGACCAGTCGCTTCGCGGTTCAGATGGCGGACACGCTGGAAGCCGCGATGGAGACCGACCCGCTGTTCGGGGAGTCCGGCGCGCCCGCCGATCCCGGCATGCTCCTGATCCCGTCGCCGGGAAAGACCGCTCGTATCTCGCTGATCAGCTTCATCGGCCTGTCCGGCGACGGACCGGCCCAATTCGTCAGCCGCCTCCAGGCGACCTTGTTCTCATGGTTCAGGGCACACCCGGTCGGCGACCGTGCCCTGGGCGGGCTGTTGGTGATGGACGAGGCGCAGAACTTCGTGCCCTCCGGTGCATCGAATCCGAGTACGGACAGCACGGTCGAACTCATCCGCCAGATACGCAAGTACGGACTCGGTATGGTCCTCGCCTCACAGCTCCCCAGGGGGATCCACAACCAGGCGCTGGGCAACACCGTGAACCAGTTCATCGGCCGACTCACCCAACCCGCGCACATCGAGGCCGCCGAGACCATGGCCCGGGCGCGGAACGCGGTCCTCGACAACCTCGGTGGTCTCAAGGCCGGCATGTTCAACGCCGCGAGCGAGGGGACCGGATTCAGCAAGATCGAGGTGCCGATCTGCCTCAGTCACCACGATGTGCCGCTCAAGGAGGACGAGATCGTCGAGCGAGCCCGCCGGGGTACCTGAGCGGTCGTGAGGTAGTGAGCGCGTCTGACCCGTTCCGAGATCCTGACCTGTCGATCCGCGCCTTCCGCCAACGCGTCGACCAGGAGGCTCAACAGCTCATCCAACGGCAGCTACCGCACCTGTACGCCGTCGGCGTTCAAACCGCTGGCGAAGCCTCCAAGGTGGCCTTCACCTGGACCACCTTCCACCGCGACGCCCTACAGTCCGTCACGACCGACTCCTACGCCGACTTTTCTGTGCCGCGCCCAGGAGGCCGAGCGAAGCGCACCGGTTCTATCGGGCGGCACGCGAGGCAGCGCGCCGCGAGGTTCCACTACGTGCTGCGGGCAACATGACGGCGAAGCAGGCCGTGACGAATCTGGCGGCCTGACTCGCCGCCGAGCACAAGCTGACTCACGTCGTCTACCGCAACGGCGCTCGCGTCCCGGTCCGCGCCTGGGCCGAAGCCGCCACCCTCGCCAAGTCGGCCGTCGCCTACAACGCCGGCACCCTCAACCGCACCCGCCAGGCGGGCGTCACGATGGCACCGGCGACAACTGCCGCCAGGTGCAGCCCGAGGTGGCGACGAAGATGATCGCGGCAAGTACCGCGCGGTCATCCCACCGCCGCCGGCCTCCGCCCTGGGCACTGATTGGCGGCTCCGATGCCACGTCCTGGACGATCTCCCACAGCCCGTCCGGCACCAGCCGCTCAACTATGTACATGCCCAAAGCGACGAGCGACAGCCAATCAAGACATTGTCCAAACCGCCGATGATGCGCAGCTGGGTGTCCGGGTGGCAGAACAGGCACGCAGGCACCGCGTCCGCGGTGAGGAGCCGGCGGGCTTCGCCGCGGTTGACCGCAGGCTGCCGTTTGCGTTTCATGCCGCACTCGCCGTCGTGGACCTGGAGCGGCTCGCCCCTGGCTCTGCTGAGTTTGACGACCCAGTCCGGGGGGCCGGGGCCGGTTGCGGCGCCCGCGTTCCTCTTCGGCCTGCCGCTTTCGGACGTAGGCGATCCTGCGGTCGATGCGCTCCAGCCGCATCGCGTGCCACACCCGCATTCTGTGGAATCAACACTGTCAAGACTGCGTGGGGTTGGACAACGACTGATGCATCAACGGATGTGGATCCCGGCAAGGTGCTGGGCAAACGCCAGCTCGAACACCTCGTCCACGCCGCCACCGATATTGCCGCCTTCTGCGCGACCCATGCCCCAGCCCCGGCCAGCGCGTCGACACTGCTGGTTCTCTCTGCCGACTGCAAAGGCATCGTGGTAGTCCGCGGCAGACTGAGGCTGGGAGCTACCCGCTGCGGACTCGGGTTCCTTGCGTATAGGCGGGATTGCGCCCTGGCGGGTTTTTCAGCCGTGGGGTGTGAGGTGTCCTGAGGGGTTGTCCGGTCCGTTGAACGGAACGGGACATGACAGGCGGTTAGGTGACCGGCCACCGTGTGGGGACCGTGCTTCGAATCGTCCGGGGCCCGGGTGTACGTCGGATCGGGCACGGAGGTGGTCGGAATCGGCGAGGGAACACGGGGGTCGTTCGGCGGCCCGTGGATGGATGGTTGCGCAGGACCTGCGGCTTCGCGGTGATGCCCGTGCGCCGGAACGTCAAGGACCGGGGAAATTCCGCATGCATTTACGCCCTTGCGCACAGACGGGTGAGTGCGCCCGCCGGAGCAGTCGGGACCGGCCGACGTGCGGCGTCGCGCTCAGGACAGGTGCGGCGCACACGGCCGAGGCGTCCGCTCGTCCCCACCGCCGGCATGGCGCTGAACCCCCACCTGTTCCTGCTCGGCCGGCAGGGCAGTGCCTCGGCAGCCGCCCCGCCAGAAGGCATGGCGCCGCTGATGGACGCCGGGGCAGCTCGCTCGCCCCCGGCCGGTGGGGGAGCTGCGCGTGCGCAGGTCATCGGCCATCGGTGTCACACGGCCAGCGGCTTTCGGCCGTCGCCCGCCATCTGCGGATGCCGTTCGGGAGGCGTGTGAAGGTCCCAGGTGCCGATGCACCTGTCCGGCGGTTCTCGCCGGCACGTTGGTCGACCGGGCAAGTGAAAGATCCCTCGATCTTACCGACGGCCCTACGAGTAATTGCACGCGGATCCGGATCTGGGACTGCGCCGATGGCAACACCAGCCAGATTTGGCAATTGACGTCATTGCGCCATTCACCGAAAGATTCTTGAGAGAAGAAGAGAGGCATGGAAAGTATGAAGGCGATCAGCAGACGCAACAGACTTCTCGGGCTTGCCTTCGCGGGCGCACTGTGTGGTGCGAGTGTGGTGGCGGCGCCGATGGTGGGTGCGGCCACCGACGGGACGCTGGCGGTCACCTACTACCAGGAGTCCAACTACAACAGTGGCAAGTGCTTGGACGACCCCGGCGGCAGCCAGGCCACCCAGGTCGCCATCCAGCAGTACACCTGCAACGGCACCGTCTCGCAGCAGTGGGCCCAGTATCCGACCGACAGCGGCTACTTCCAGTTGGTCGTCGCGGCCAGCGGGCAGTGTCTGGAGGTCGAGGGGTCGAGTCAGGAGAACGACCACACGATCCAGCAGAACATCTGCAACGGCGGCTACAACCAGCAGTGGACGTGGCGCTCGAGCCCTGTCAGCCCCTATCGGCTGCTCGTTGCCAGGCACAGTGGCAAGTGCATGGGTGTCCTCTTCGACAGTTTGCTGAACCAGGCCAAGGTGGTGCAGTACACCTGTGACGGCGGCCCCTCCGAGGACTGGTACACCAGCTGAGGGTCCGCGGGGCCACCGCCGCCGGGCCGTCGCAGTGGTCCGGTAGAAGCTGGCTGGGGCAGTCCGATCCGAGGGACGGTGTGTGGGGCGGGAAGCAGCCCCGACAACGACGAAACGTGCCGGTAGTGCCGGACGTGGCGAGTCCGGCAAGCGAGGCCGGAAGGTGTACGTGAGGAACCTGCGCTTAAGGTTCGGTAAGCGTTGTACCGCTCCAACCTCGTGGATCTGTGCCGGGAAGCAGTACGCGGCTGCCCTGCATGCAGGCCGCCGGCTCCGGAATCCGAGAACTCGTCGGGACCGGTGGCCGTGCCGCAGGACTTCGGCGTAGACGTGGCGAGGCTGTCGGCGCAGAGCAGGGCAGCCATCGTGGCGGACCGGCGCATGGAGAACGTGGGCACCATCCGAGTCCTTGCCCCGCCCCGGGCCTTCCAGGCCGGGGCGGGGGCAGGGGCTCGTCTGAAGTGATCTCTCGAAGCTGGAAGCGGGCGCCCGGGTCTACGTCTGCGGCGACGGGCGGCACATGGCATCCGGCGTTCGCGAGGCGTTCCGGGCCCTCTGCGCGCGGCACACACCTGGTGCCGGCGAGGCGGCCATCGAGGACTGGCTGCGGCACCTGATGGATCAGGGCCGCTACGTCGAGGACGTCTACGCAGGCTGAACCCCATTCCACCGTCACAGAAGGCTGATCCCCATGACCGATTCCTCGTTCGACCCCACGGCCGCGCTCGACGCACTGCTCGCCGAGGTGGGGCTCGACTCCTCCGCCGCGGGCGGCCGGGTGACGTTCGCCGGACAGGACCCGGTCGTCGCCGCCCGCCACCGGCTCGGCGCCGCCATCGGCATCCCCGTGATGGGCTGCGCGGTCGGCGCCGGGGCCCTGTGGAGGCATCGCACCGGGGCGGGCCAGGACCTCCACCTGGACTTGCGGCAGGCGGTGCACGGCATCACCCCGCACGCCTTCTGGCATCCCACGCTGAACGGTCAACTGCCTCCGCACCCGCTGGTGTTCGACAACCCGTTCCTGCTGGACTCCTACCGAACCCGGGACGGCCGTACGGTCATGGCCTCCGGGGTCTACCCGCATCTGGCCGCGAAGTGGCTGCGCTTCCTCGGCGTACCGCCGGACAAGGAGAAGGTCGCCGCCGCGTTCGCCACGTGGGACGCCTTCGAGTTGGAGGAGGCGGCGAACGCCGCCGGTCTGCCGCTGTGCGTGGCGCGTACCCCGGAGGAGTGGCTGGCGCACCCGCAGGGCCGGCTTCTCGCCTCCCGGCCGGTGATCGGCCTGGAACGCATCGGAGACGCACCACCGCGCCAACTTCCTCTGTCCGGAAGCCCGTTGGATGGAATCCGCGTGCTGTCCTTCACCCACGCCATCGCCGGACCGACCGTCGGCCGCACCCTCGCCGAGCAGGGCGCGGACGTGCTGTGTGCGACCCGGCCCAACGACTACGAACACGACTTCATCTACGACGAGGCCAACATCGGCTCCCGCAGCGCCTATGTCGATCTCACCACCGACGAGGGCCGAAAGGTCGCGGACGTACTGCTTGCGGACGCGGACGTCGTCGTCAACAACCACCGGGGCAGCAAGCTGGAGAAATTCGGCCTGGATCCACGGGAGTTGGCTGCTCGCCATCCGGGGCTCATCAGTGTCTCCGTCACCTGTTACGGCTCGACGGGCCCCTGGGCCGACCGCGGCGGCTTCGACATGAACGGCTCCGCCGCCTCCGGCCTGATGACGATCGAAGGCACCCCCGACAACCCACGACTGCCCGTCACCGGCATGATCAACGACTTCATCACCGGCTACATGGGCGCCCTCGGTGCCACCGCCGCGCTGTACAAGAGGGCTACGGAGGGCGGTAGTTGGCACGTGACGGTCAACCTCACCCGCACGGCCATGTGGTACCGGACGCTCGGCCTCGTCGATCCGGCCGAGGCCGGCCGGGACGCGGAACGCAGCCTGCGCGAACCGGTCGCGTACGACGCCGTCACCCCGCTCGGCGACCTGCACACCCTCGCTCCGCCGGTCCACTTCTCGGCCACCCCGGCCCGCTGGCAGGACCCGATTCTGGTGCCCCGGGGCTCCAGCCGAGCGGAATGGCTCCCGGCTTCCTGAGCTGGTTGCCGTCGCCCCCTCCCCATCAGGTCGCGGGCGATGGCCGACGTTGCGGGGCGTGGACCGTGCCGCCGCGCTGCCACTCCGCTTGGAGCGCGACGCGGTCGCCGTTCTCCCAACTGTCTCTGCCGCCCAGATCACGCGCCTCTATCAGGTCGTCAAAGGTTCCCGGCCGGCCCACTGCCTACCGCGCCGACGGAACCCGTGGAGGGTGGGCGCTGCGCGTCGGCAGTACGGCGGACAAGAGCCCGCCCCCGTTGTGTGAGCGGCGCGTGCCCAGCATCACGGGGAAGGTCATCCGTCCCGCTTTCCCTGCCATCCGTAGCGGCGTTCGGGTCTGCCCGCCGTGCCGTAGCGCAGGGAGACGTCGGCGGAGCCGGTGGTGTGGAAGTGCTCAAGGTAACGGCGGGCGCTCACCCGGGAGATACCGGTGGCCGTCGCGCATTCGGCGGCGGACAGTGTGCCGTCGGAGTCGCGCAGGGCACGTGCCACAAGATCGGCGGTCTCCACACTCAGGCCCTTCGGAAGGGTGGCGGCCGGAGCCGGGGCAGCCCCTCGCGACAACAGGCCGTCGATGTCTGCCTGGCCGCGGACCACGGTGGCGAGCAGTCGGCCGCGACGGGCGGCGTAGCGCTCCAGGCGGGGCTGGAGGTCTTCGAAGTCGAAGGGCTTGAGCAGGTAGTCGACCACGCCGTGCCGGATGGCGCCGCGTACGGTGTCGGCTTCGCGGGCGGCGCTGATGACGATGATGTCGCAGTCGTGGCCCGCGGTCCGGAGCCTCGGGATGACGTCCAGGCCGAAGAGGTCGGGGAGGTAGAGGTCGAGCAGGACGAGGTCGGGGCGCAGTTCGGCGACCGCGGCGATGGCCTGTTCGCCGGTGCCCGCCGTACCGACGACTCTGAAGGGCGGTACTCGTTCGACGAAGGTCCGGTGGACCCGGGCCACCATGAAGTCGTCGTCGACCACGAGTACGTCGATGGTGCTGTTCATCTCCCTGTTCCTTCCGCCACGGCTTCGAGGGGCCGGTGCACGGACAGGCGTGCCGTGAACCGGGCTCCTTCGGCGGTGTTGGTCACCGCGATCTCCCCGCCGCGCCGCTCGCAGACGAGCCGGGTGAGCGCGAGGCCGATGCCCCTCTCGCCCTCAGCCGCCGCTTTGGTCGTGAAGCCGTGGCGGAAGACCTCCTGGGCCAGCGCGGGGGCGATGCCCGGACCGGAGTCGCACACCACGATCTCGACGCTCGACGCGTCCTGCCGGATGTCGACCTCGACCCAGGGCTCGACATCACCGGAGTCGCCATGGAAGTCGCCACCGGAGGCGGCTGCGTCGATGGCGTTGTCGAGCAGGTTGCCGACGACGGTCGCCACGTCGGCGGAGTCCTCCGGTTCGAGTCGGCCGAGGGCCGTGGTGTCCGAGATCCTCAGCGTGATCCTCCGTTCGGCTGCGAGGGAGTACTTCGCCATGAGGAGGGCGGCGACCGTCGGTTCGTGGACGCGGCGGCCGAGTGTCATGTCCAAGGACTGTCGGCGGCGGGTGAGCGCGCGAACGTACCGCACGACCTCGTCCTGCTCTCCGATCTGGATCAGACCGGAGATGGTGTGCAACTGGTTCGCGAACTCGTGGGCCTGTGCCCTCAGCAACTCCGACGAGCTGCGGAAGGACCCGATCTCCCGCTCCAACTGGGCCAGTTCGGTGCGGTCCCGCAGGGTGGTCACGGAGCCGAGCGGTCGTTCGTTCTTCGTGACGGTCATTCGGTTCATCACGAGCACGCGGCCACGACGTATGACGACCTCGTCGTGTCTGTGCCGGCGATCGGCGCCCGCGCCGGTGAGTACGTCGCGCAGGCGGCCGTCGATGCCGAGGTCGTCCAGGGTCATGCCCACGCAGGTCTCGGGCAGGTCGAGCAGCTGTTTGCCCACCTCGTTCACGAGGGTGAGACGCTGCTGCGGGTCCAGAGCGACGACGCCTTCGGCGATTCCGTACAGCATCGCCTCGCGGTGCTCGGCGAGTCCGGTGATCTCACGCGGCTCCAGCCCCAGCGTCTGCCGCCTGACCCGGCGGGACAGGAGCCAGGAGCCGGCCAGGCCGAGGCCGCTGGCGATGCCGAGGTAGGCGAGGAGATAGGAGGACGCTCCGCCGAGCCTCTGCCATACCGTCGGGGACGCCTCACCGATCATCACCGTGCCCAGAGTCCGCCCCAGATCGGTGCTCGCCGCACCGAGCACCGGTACCTGGGCCACCAGCTCGTGACTGCCGTCCCAGGTGAGAGAACCGGACCAGCCGCGTCCACGGGACACACCCGGTCCGAGGGGCAGACGGTCGCCCACGACCGTGGGATTGGTGGAACTGACGATGCGTCCGGAGCCGTCGGCGACGGTCACGGAGCTGACTCCCGACTGCACCAGGACGGAATGGGTCAACGGAGCCAGCGCTTCTCCCGACTCCGGCCGGGGCAGTTCGGTGCGCACCAGCGGATTGGCGGCCAGCTGCTCGGCCAGCGCGCCTACGCGTCGGCCCTCGACGCGATTGAAGGTGGCTTCCGACTGGGCGAGCGAGACGGCCGCGACCGCCAGCAGCACCACCACGACGATGGCGAGCTGCAGCACGAGCATCTCGCCCGCGAGGGTATGGCGGCGAAAACTGGTGACCACAACGAACTCAATCTCTACTGCTGACACAAACTGTGCGGCTCGTACCACGGGCCGCACAATCATGACGTTCATCCCGACGCGGCGAAAGAGAGGTGCCATGAGAGGTCGCTCGCACGCCCTTCGTGACGCCCTCGTCGCCCTGCCGCTGGTCCTCGTCGTCGGATGCGGGGTGCTGCCCGGTACCGCGGGGCACGCTGACACCGGCCTGCGGATCATGGTTCCGAACACGCCGGGCGGCGGCTACGACACCACGGCCCGCACGGCGGCACGGGTCATGCAGGAGATCGGTGTCGCCCCCGACGTGCAGGTGTTCAATCTGCCGGGCGCGGGCGGCACGGTCGGTCTGCAACGCATCGTGAACGAGCGGGGCAACGGTCGGCTGGCCCTGCAGATGGGACTGGGCGTCCTCGGCGCCTCGCACGTGGCGCACGCCGGAGTCACCGTCACCCAGACGACTCCGCTCGCCCGGCTGGTGGACGAGCCGGGTGCGGTGGTCGTACGCGGGGACTCGCCCTACCGGTCGATCGAGGATCTGGTCACCACCTGGAAGAGGAGCCCGGCACGGCTGAGAGTCGGTGGCGGATCCTCGCCCGGTGGACCGGACAACCTGTTGTCTCTGGAACTGGCGAAGGCCGTCGGCATCGGCCCGCGGCAGGTCGACTACGCCGCCTACCAGGGCGGGGGAGGAGACCTGCTGCCGGCCCTGCTCGACGGCAAGGTCGACTTCGCCACCACCGGGGTCGGAGAGTTCCTCGACCAGATCGACGCCGGGCAGCTCAGGGTCCTCGCCGTGACCAGCGAGAAACCGGTCGACGCCCTGCCGGGAGTGCCGACGCTGAAGAGCGTCGGCATCGACCTGGCCTTCAGCAACTGGCGCGGAATCGTGGCCCCACCGGGTATCACCGCCGCCGACCGGAAGCGGTGGATCGACGCGCTGACCGCGATGCACGCGTCCAAGCAGTGGAAGGCGGCGGTCCGCAGACACGGCTGGGCCGACGCCTTCGCCGTCGGCGTCGCCTTCGGGACGTACCTCTCCGAACAGGACACCTCGGTCGCCCGCCTCACCAAGGAACTCGGGCTGAACCGACCGGTGCGCTGACCGGTCGCCCCCGATCACCCGGCGTGCGGCGCGCCGCCCCGCGATCCCTCCTGCCCAGCACCTCAACTCGCCGCGCCCATCACCCTGCCCGTCGAAAGGCACCCGCATGACCTCGCACACCTGGTGGCTGCTCGTCATCCTGACCGTGGCGATCGCCGCCCTGATCTACCTCATCAACTCCCGTTTGCGCGTCCACCCGTTCATCGCGCTGATCGTCGTCACCGTGGCGACCGGTCTCGCGGCTGGTGAGCCCGTCGACCGACTGGCGGGTTCCGTCGAGGACGGCGCCGGCGGCACCCTTGGTGACGTGGGGATCACTCTGGCTCTGGGTGCCATGCTCGGGCGTCTCCTGTCCGACTCGGGTGCCACCGATGCCGTCGCCCGCGCTCTGGTCGACCGCTCCAGCACCCGGAAGCTGCCCTGGCTGGTCGCGGTCGCCGCGTTCGTCATCGGCGTCCCGATGTTCTTCGAGGTCGGGCTCATCGTGCTGCTGCCGCTGATCTTCAGCGTGGCGCGGAGACTGGAGGCCCAGGGCGGCACGAAGGGCTCTCCGTACGTGCTGCTCGGCGTGCCGGCCATCGCCGCCCTGTCGACGCTGCACGGCATGCTCCCGCCGCACCCCGGACCGCTCACCGCCGTGACCGGTCTGCACGCGGACCTCGGTCTGACCATGCTCGTCGGCTTCGTCTGCGCCGTCCCGACCGTGATCCTGGCGGGCCCCGTCTACGCCCGCTGGATCGCGCCCCGTCTCCCCGACGTCCGCCCGGACGCCGCTCTCGTCGCGCAGTTCACCGGCGCCGGGCGCCGTACCGAGAAGGAATCGGCGGTTGCCGTCACGGCGGTCGGCGGTCCCGGCGCGCAACGGCGTACGGACGTCGAAGCGGGCTCATCCGTGCCGACCGCCCTGGCCGTCACCGCGGTGCTCGTCCCCGTGGTCCTCATGCTGCTGCGCACCCTCGCCGAGACGATGCTGGACGAGACCAACTCGGTGCGCTCCGTGCTGACGTTCACCGGCGAGCCGGTCGTGGCCATGCTCGCGGGACTCCTCTTCGCCCTCGCCCTGACCACCCTGCGCACCGGGCGGCCCGCCGAGGAGGTCCGCGAGTCCCTGACGGACAGCCTCAGGTCCATCGCCGTGATCCTGCTCATCATCGGTGGCGGTGGCGCGTTCAAACAGGTTCTCCAGGACTCCGGCATCGGCGACGCGATCGCCGCCGCGGCCAAGGGAGCTCATCTCGACGTCATCCTGCTCGGCTGGCTGGTCGCACTTCTGCTGTCGACGACCACCGGCTCCGCCACTGTCGGCATCGTCTCCGCGACCGGCATCGTCGCTCCTCTGATCCACGGAGGAGGCCTGGAGGCCTCACTGCTCGTGGTGGCCGTCGGGGCGGGCTCCCTCGGGCTCAACTACGTGAACCACGCCGGGTTCTGGCTGGTCAAGGAGTCCTTCGGCATGGATCTGGCCCAGGCCACGAAGACACAGACCGTGGTGCAGACACTGGTCAGCGTGCTCGGTCTGGGCATGGCACTCCTGCTGTCCGTGTTCGCGTGATGACCACGGCCCGGTCGATGGGTTGTGCGGCCGGGCCGAAAGGGAAGGGGTGCTCGGTCGGGCGGTGCATCCGAGGGCGGGCGTCCAGGTTGGCCGTCTGCGTGAGGGCAGCCGCTTGCACCGGTTGGTGAAACGTGTCGCTCCGGCAGGGACCGGGAGCGTCGCCACCTGCGCCTGTGGTGGGTGCCGCCGTGATTGCCGCCGTGGGCGGCCTGCTGGCGGTGGACCGTTGCGGCGTCGGTCAGCCCAGCGAGGCGGTTGCCGCGCGGAGGTCCTCCAGGGCTGCCAGTGCGTGTGGCGCGAGCCCTTCCGTGTCGTCGCGGTCGCTTTCGGACCACTGGGCGTAGCCGCGTTTGAATGCGAGGACTCCCAGTTCGCCGGCGAGGTGCGCGGTCGGGTCGGGGACGCCGCGGGCGATGAGTGCGGTTGTCATGGCGGCTGCGAGACCGACGCTCTTGAGGGTGTCGCGTTCCTGGAGTTCGGTGCTGGCTGCCACGGCGGCTTTGATGCGGGGGCCGAGTTCGCGGTTGGCCGGCCCCATGGCGCTCGATGCGCGCTCCAGGCCGGCTGCCACCGCCTGAAGCGGGCTGGCGTCCGCGGGGGCTTCGGTGATGCCGTCGGCGAGCAGCCTGCTGAGGGTCTCCTGGCCGGCGACCAGCAGCTCGCGCTTGTCGGAGAAGTGCCGGAAGAAGGTGCTCTTGGTGACGCCGGCGCGCTCGGCGATCTGCGCCACCGTGGTGGCGTCGTACCCCTGCTCGGTGAACAGGTCGACGGCGGCGACGACGAGTCGCTGGGCCGCGCCTGGTTGCCATCTGGCCATGGGACCAGGATAGGTGATGGGACTCCTGTCCCGTCACCGGTGTAGGGTCAGTGACGGGACAAGAGTCCCATCACTTGAGGGAGAGCTCATGCATGTCTTCGTCACCGGCGGCACCGGCACCATCGGCTCCGCCGTCGTCGCGGAACTGCTCGCAGGCGGCCACAGCGTTCTCGCACTGGCCCGCTCGGACGGCTCCGCACAGACCCTTGCGAGCGCCGGCGCCGAGGTGCTGCGAGGAGACCTGGCGGACCTCGACGTCCTGCGGTCCGGCGCCGCGCAGTGCGAGGGCGTGATCAGCCTGGCGTTCGGACGCGACTACAGCAGCCCGGACGCGCTCGCCCGGGCCATCACCGAGGAGAGCGCCGCCCTCGCCGCGCTGGGGCGGGAACTCATCGGAAGCGACCGCCCGATCGTCACGGTCTCGGGTACGCCCTGGGTACCGGGCCGTGCCTCCACCGAGGCCGATCCGCTGCCGACCGACGGGCCGGTGGGCGGTCGGGGCCGCTCCGTCACGGCGTTGCTGGATCTCGCCTCGCGCGGTCTGCGCAGCACGGCCGTCCGCATGCCGCGCACCGTCCACAACGAGGGGCAGGGCGGATTCGCCGGCCTGCTGGTCGAGGCGGCGCGCCGTACCGGAGTGGCCGGATACCCGGGGGAGGGCACCCAGCGCTGGCCGGCCGTGCACGCGCTCGACGCGGCGGTCCTCTTCCGCCGGGTCCTCGAGTCGGCTCCCGCCGGGACGTCCTGGCACGCCGTCGGCGACGAGGGCGACGCGGTGCGGGACATCGCGACCGTCATCGGCCGGCGACTGGGTCTGCCGGTCGAACAGGTCCCGGAAGAGAACTTCGGCCCGTTCGGCCCGATCTTCGCGATGGACCAGCCGGCCTCCAGCGCCCACACCCGCGAAGCCCTCGGGTGGCGGCCGGCGCACTCCGGCCTCCTGAAGGACCTGGAGAACATCCAGCCCTGAGGCACGCCCCTCGCCTTCGGCGTCCACCGGCTCGTGCGCGGGTTCCTGCGGGTCGGACGCCGGGGCATCGGATCCCGGTCATCGTGTCGTGTTCCGCCTGGGCGAACCCGCGACGGTGGACCTTGGCGGCATGCTCCTCGGCGTCACTGCCGTGACCACCGGCCGCGGCCGGGAGGAAGCCCCGCCCGCTCCTGGAAGCACACGGCCGCTTCGGCAGCCTTTCCCTGCGGCCCTTCTCCTGCGGCCTTTCCCTGCGGCCTTTGGACACCTTCCCCGCTCCCGGCCCCGCCACGAGCAAGGCCGACACGACGGGTCGAGGATCTGCGCTCCCCCGGCGGGGGCCTCAGCCGTTTGGGGCGACCGGTTCGGGACCGGCGTCGAGCGCGTCGAGCACTGCTTCGCCGTTCGCCCTGGCCCACTCGGTGAGCGTGTGGATCGGACCGATCAGGGTTGCGCCGAGCGGGGTGAGTTCGTATTCGACGCGGGGCGGCACCTCGGCGTAGGCGTGGCGGCGGACGAGTCCGTGCGCTTCGAGCCGTCGCAGTGTCTGGGTGAGCATCTTGCGGGAGATGCCGCCGATCAGATCGATCAGCTCGCCATGGCGGACCGGGCCCCGGCTGAGGCCGTAGAGCACGACCGCCGTCCACTTGTCGGCGATGAGTTCGACCGTCAGACGCGCCGGACAGTCGGCGAGAAAGCCGGCACCGGGAACGGGACCGCTCATGGCGTCAAAGGTACCGGCACCTGGGGTACCTGCGGGTTCCTGTCGGAAACCTAGCCTGGGGTTTCCCCCCTTCCCGAGCTTCCCGAGTTTCCCGAGCCAGGAGAGTCATGCCAGTCATGCGAGTCGTCACCCAGCAGACGCTCGGCGGTCCCGAGGTGCTCACGATCGTGGACGCGCCCGAGCCCCGGCCCCTCCCGACCGAGGTCCTCGTCCGTGTCAGGGCGATCGGGCTGAACCCGCTGGAGGCGCGCCTGCGCGCCGGGGAGTTCCCGCTGCTCGGCCGGCCGCCGTTCGTTCTCGGCTGGGACATCAGCGGCGTCGTCGAACAGGCGTCGACCTGGCGGTTCAGGCCCGGTGACGAAGTGTTCGGAATGCCCCTGTTCCCCCGGGCCGCGCACGCCTATGGCGAAGCGGTGTCCGCTCCGGCGCTGCACCTGGTGCGCAAGCCGGCGTCGCTCTCGCACGCGGAGGCGGCGGCGCTGCCGGTCGTCGGGCTGACGGCATGGCAGGGCCTGGTCGACCTGGCGGGTGTGGGTGAGGGCGACCGTGTCCTGGTCCACGGCGGTGGCGGCGGGGTCGGTCACGTCGCGATCCAGATCGCGAAGGCGCTCGGCGCGCAGGTGATCGCGACCGCCGGCGGGAGCAAGCGGGAGTTCGTCGAGGGGTTCGGCGCCGACGAGGTGATCGACTACACGGCGGTCGACTTCACCGAGGCGGTCCGCGGCATCGACGTCGTGCTCGACACGATCGGCGGCGACACCGCCGAGCGCTCGCTCCGCGTGCTGCGCCCGGGAGGCCACCTGGTGACGGCGGTCGCCGAGGAGGACGCGGAGCTCATCGCCCGCTACGAGGCGGCCGGGATGCGCTTCAGCGGCATCGCGGTCGACCCGGATCCGGTCGCCCTGCGCGGTCTCGTCGACCTCGTCGAACAGGGCAGGCTCCGGGTCCATGTGCAGCAGACGTTCCCCTTCGAGCGCGTTGCCGACGCGCACCGGCTGCTCGAGGCCGGCCACCTGCGGGGCAAGCTCGTCCTCACCGTCTGATCCCGATGATCCCGGCGCGAGGCCTCGCGCCGGGTCTGGGACCTGCGTGCCCGAAGCGCCGCCACGGGTCGATCGGGCCGATGACGCACAGGCACTCCCCGACGGGTCCGCACGGCCGTCGCCCAGGACGGCACGCCCGCCGATTCGACGGCACCGGCACCGCCGTCACGCCTGGCGGCACCGGACACGCGAGGTTGCGGTATTCGCATCAAAAGTGCGTATCCTGTATAATCCCTGCTGTGGGTATGGCCTTGGACGAGCGGGTGCGGTCGGCGGTCGCCGCGCTCCTGCATGCGACGGGCGAGTCGCAGGTCGATCTCGCGGCCGCGCTGGGAGTCAGCCAGGCGCAGGTGAGCCGCCGCCAGTCCGCAGCAGCCGCGTGGAGCCTGGCAGACTGCGACATCGTGGCCGCGCACTACGGAATCGACGTCCTCGCACTCCTTGCCGGCCCCACCCGGGCCATGGAATCCCTGCCCGCACACCGCCGCCGCACCCCCGGCCGCACCCCGGCCCAGTCCCGGTCCCGGTCCCGCCGGACCGCCGGCGCCGTACAGGACGGGGGAGCCTGATGGCGGACTTCGAGGCGATCGATGCCCTGCTCGCCCTCGCCAAGCAGGAAACCCCCTTGCCGCCCGTCGAAGAGCGCCGCCCTTTGCGGGAGGCACTGAACGTCTCACGCGCCCGGCTCGCGCAGGCTCTGGGGGTGGGCGTGTCCACGGTGGGGGGCTGGGAGTCGGGACGCGACCCGAGCGGCGACGTACGGGAGAAGTACGCGTACTTCCTCGAGGGAGCCCGCACCAGACTGGCCCCCACCGCAACCACCGCAACCACCGGCACAGAGCCCGCCGCCGAACTCCCGCAGGAGCCGGCGCAGGCCGAGCCGGACCCCGCGGCAGCCACGGACACGGACCCCGCCACGGAGCTCCCGCAGGAGCCGGCGGAAGCCGACGAGCCCGCCCACCCCGCCCACCCCGACGACCTCGTCGGCCTCGTCGGCCTGGACGACGTCGATGAGCTGGCGGTCCCGCGGCCGTGCGTGCTGTGCGGGCAGCCCGCCCGCCATCAGGTCGAAGGATTCCCCCAGCACCTGGACCCCGCCGACTGCAACCCCGCCCGGACCGTCCCCGCCGCCCAGCCCGTTCCCACCGCTCAGCCTGTTCCCGCCGCCGAACCCGCCCCCAAGCCGGCCGGTCGCACCGGAACAAGGCGTCCGCCGACCGTGCACCAGCCGGTGCGGCAGGCCGGACGCGGCGTGAAGGTCGTGCCGGTCGGGCGCCGTATGCAGACCGCCGACACCCCGGACCTGATCGCCTCCGCCGTCACCGCAGTCCTCGCCCAGCACGCCGGCGATGTCGAGGCAGCCACCGCGGCGTTGGTGAAGCGGGCCATCCCGGACGCCATGATTTTGCTGGACCACACCCGCAAGGGCGGCCGCTACGACGTCGTCGCGCACCCGTGGCTGCCCGACGTGCTGCGCAAACAGACCGCTCGCGGTGCCGACCAGGTCTGGGAGGCCCGCCCCAAGTGGGCCCGCCCCGAACTCCCGCCCGGCGTGCACGAGGTGACCGCCCTCGACATCAACGGCGCCTACCTGTCCGCACTCAAGACCCACCTCCCGCTCGGCCAGCTCGAACACTCCACCGGCGATCTCCACGACCGCCGCCGCGCCGGCATCCACCTGATCACCCCGCCCGCCTGGAACCACGACACGGTGCTGCCCAACCCGATCGGCAACCGCGACGAGGCCGGCCCCCTGTGGATCACGGAGCCGACCCTGCGCCTGCTGCTGCGGATCTCCAGCCCCACGTACGGACTGTGCGAGCCGCCCGTGATCCACGAATCGTGGACCTCGGGCGCCACCGAAGGCCTGCTGGAGAAATTCCGCATCACCCTCAAGGACGCCCGCGACACCGCGATCGCCGACGGCGACGACGTCACCCTCGAATACGTGAAGGCGATGTATTCGAAATTCGTTTCGACCATGGGGGAGTCGAATTACAACCGGGAGCTGTACCGCACGGACTGGATGCACCTCATCCGCTCCCAGGCGTTCGCGAACCTGTGGTGGAAGGCCCACCGTGCCTACGACGAGGGCCTGATGGTGGTGCGCGCGATGGGCACCGACGAGCTGCACGTGGCGGGCGACTGGCGCGCTATCTTCCCCGAAGGCCGCGGCGTCACCGAGGTGAAGGTCAAGGACGTCTACGCCGTCGGCCACGCTGACCCCGCGACCCCGGAAGAGGCCTGACATGCCCGAGCGGAACATCGACTTCGGCAAGTTCGGCGCGCGCGGCATCAAGGGCCACGAGGCCGTCGCCCGCCAGCTGGACGCCCTCGCCGGCTACATCGCCACCCCGATCACCGCCCGGCGAGGTCTGCTCGCCCGCCTGCACTACCTCACCCGCACCGACCACGCCCAGGCCGCCGCTCGTACCGCCGGACTGACCGTCACCGGCCGCACCCTGCGCGCCTGGCTGAACGGCACCCGCACCCCGTCGCGGAAGAACCTCGCGGCGATCGAGCAGGCGTACCGCACCGTGCGCCGCGAGAACGTCGCCAGCTACCTCCTGGCACGCCTCAACCGCGGTACCCGCGTGGAGATTCACCCGCTCAACCAGTCCCAGGTCGACCGCCCCTACCAGCGGGCGGTGGAGTACCGGGCGCTGACCGTCCGTCACTGGGACCGGATCGTCGCTGCGTGGGCCGCCGGCGACGACCAGGAGCTGGACGACGCGTGGGTCGACCAGGTTGTCGACCTCGGCTCCCAGTGGGGCCAGTACGAGTACGTCACCAACATCGGCTTCGCGGCATGAGTACGCTCGGCAACCACTTGTGATCCACACCAGCAGGGCCCCGCACACGGTGCGGGGCCCTGCTCCATGTCCGGCAACGACCGTGACGACCCGCCCCCGACGTGTCGAGATGCCCCTCTACGCGGCCATGCCCACGTCGGTGCTCTTGGGGCCGGACCCCTTGAGGGGGATGTCGGCCGTGGGCTTCTCCTTGGTCTTGCCGTGCATCTCCTGGAGGGCCTTGAGTCGCTTGGTCTCCGCGTCGGCGTGGGCCCGGTCCGCTGCGGCGAGCCACGGTTCGAGGGCTGCCGGGCTGGCGACGTAGCAGGCCTTGAGGAAGGCGATGGTCTGCCTGCGGTCGACGGGCAGCATCTCGCCCTTGATGACGCGGCGGGTGGTGCTGCTGGGCAGCACGCCGATCTCGGATATCCGTTCCATCTCGCCGGGGGTGGGATAGCCGGCCCACACATGCTGGCGGCGCAGGTCCCGGAGCAGGTCAGCCCGTGTGGAGATCAGATCCGGGTCGGGGGCGCTGGGAACGTAGTACGGGGCCCGGGTGTCCCGGCGGGCGCGGATCCACAGCTCCTGGCCGCGGTTGATGGCGGCACTGAGGGCCGCGACGGTCATCTCCTTGCTGGTGGAGGTCGTGGCGATGAAGGCCGAGACGGTCTCCCAGGAGGGCACGCAGTTGCCGGAGGCGGCCCGCTCGAACGTGGCCTTCGACGGAATGCCGTTGACCTCCAGGGCCATCTGCTCGTAGGTCTGGCCGGACCGGGCCTTGCGCTCACGCAGGAAGTCCGCGAGCTTCGCGCGTGCGGGAACGGTGCGGTTCACCGGCTTCTCGGGGCGTCCCATGCCGGTCACCTCAGTTCCCCGCGCTGAAGTAGGCGCGGATCATGCGGCTGATACGCCCGGCCCTGCTGCCGCCGACCACCGCCATCGCGACGACGGTGGCGCCGGTGGTACCGGCGCCCGCGAGGAGCAGCAGGACATCGCCGACGTTCATGCCCGAAGGGGCGAGGAAGGCCGCAGTGACGACGAACACGACGATGACGACCGCCTGCGGCATGCCGAACCGGTCGACAGAGGTCGTGGTGCTGGTGCCGGCCGACGCCGGCGCGGTGGCCGCGGCGCTCGCCGCGGCAGTGGGCTTCCCACCCATGTGCGTATCCCCTTACGTACCGTCCGGCGATCAGGAGATCGCCGGACGGTGCTACTTGCTCCAACCGGTGTCGATCTCCCGTGCGCCTGGCGAGAGTTGGCGCTCTCGACGCGTGGGAGACCTGCTGCCCACAGGGTCTCAGCCTCTAGGGCATGTGTGAGCGTCGGTAAATCGTTGGCTCACCAACGCTCCAAAGCTCCGCCTGTGACCTGAGTCACACGCTGACAGCCACGGACGAGTGGGTGTGGGTATGGCAAACAGGAAGATCGAAAGGCGTCGGTGCAGATCGTGGCGCTGCACCCTGCCCTAGCATGCGGCGGGTCCTGCGGTTCCCCTTGCCCCGCAATCTTTACTCGGAGAAACGTCCTATAAATGTACAAGGGCGTCATGACGGGACATGAGTGTGCTGACCTGCGTTGATTCAATTTCGCACCGCCCGTGATCTGAACGCCGTAGAAAGTCCAGGCACTATCGAAGTCAGCACACGGTGGGCCCAGGCAAACCGTGGCGCCCTGATTGCTACTGGCTCCAACCGGCACGCACCAGGGAAACAGGGACGGTGTTGGCGCACCTCCCCACGTGAAGCCGATCGCCTATGCCTCCACGGGCGGGCATCGGCTTCACCTGTATTGCGTACGTATCCGGACCAGTAAACGCCGACGGTGCGCGCTTCCGCTGCGCACCGCGATTTGCCCTACGCGGCGGGTCTGCGGGGCCGCTTTCGTACGCTGACGGGCGTGACGGATGAACTCCAGCGCCTGGCCGACGACCTGACCGCCGACTACCTGCACGGCCGCTGGCGGCCGGAAGCGGCCGAAGAACACCGCGCCCGCATCCTGTTCGCGCAGGCCGGCGTCGACGGCGGCCTGGACGGACTGGCCGCCGGCGGGATCCTCGCCGCGACATCCATCGAGCAGATGCTGCGCCCCCACCCGGAACTCGGCTCCTGGCGGCTGGCCCCGGTGCTGCGCGCCTACCCAGGCGGCAGTCCCGAGGCGCAGGCCCTGGTGCGCGATCTGCTGGACGCGATCGCGGTCGACGGCTTCCCGCTGCTGCCGCCCCGCGCCCTGCGCTACATCGAGGCCCCCGCGCACTACGACGGCGAGGCCGCCTCGCTCTTCCTCGCCGGCGGCATCACCGGATGCCCCGACTGGCAGCGGCGCGCCGTGCTGCAGCTGGACGCGATCGGCTCCCCGGCCGTCGTCCTCAACCCGCGCCGCGCCGCCTTTCCGGTCGGGCAGGCGCAGGCGGCACGGGAGCAGACCGTGTGGGAGTACGAGCACTTGTGCATCGCCGACGTGATCCTCTTCTGATTCTGCGCGGAGGCAGTCCAGCCCATCGCCCTGTACGAACTCGGGGCGCACGCCGCCCGCGGCACCCGGCTGGCGGTCGGCGCCCATCCCGCGTACCCGCGACGGCTGGACGTTCTTGAGCAACTGCGGCTCGCCCGCCCGGACGTGACCGTCCACGACACGCTCCAGGCCACCGTCCGGGCCGCCGCGGAACTCCTGCCGGCCACCCCCAGCACCCTCCGAGCTCTTGGCGCAGCGGGCCCTGCAAGACAAGCCAACCTCGGATCGCAGACGAGGTTGTTGAACTTGAGCGTCTCGACGGCGTGCTTCGCCTCGATGGACTTCACCGCGGAGGTGACGTCCTCGATCTCGCCCTTGACGCGGTTGGGCATGGCGACCATGTAGATGACCTCCTTGACGATGTTCGCCTCGGGTTCCTTCTCCTTGTGCTCCTTGTACTTGGTGAGCGAGGCGTTCGAGGACATGCCGGAGAAGGCCTCGACCTTGTTGGACGAGACGATCCCCGAGCTGTAGGACTCCTCGCCGTAGGACGCCGACGGCCCGGAGAACGAGGCGGTGCAGATCGTGCCCGTCGGCCGGGCGGGAACCACGCGTTGCTTTACGTATCGGTTCTGAATGTCCACAGGCTCGGTTGTTCCGCCCGTCGTCGCCGAAGGTGACGGACTTGCCCCGCCGACTCCTGCTTCCGCAGGGACAAGACGCTGGACGACAAGAGGGACCAGTGGCTCCTACTGGCATTCCGAAGGCGAGGTAAAAGCCTACATAATAGGTCAAGACGGCCCGCAAGTCCGCATACTCGGGCGGAAGCCTGCACTCCGGCGCTACGCTTTTCGGTCATGAACGCGAAACTGGTTTCTGCGAACCACGTGGACCGGTTCTTACGAGCCGCGTACAACCGAGGTGAATACCCCAACCCCATCGAGCACTCGATGGTAGACCTCATAATGGGTGACGCTGGGCTCCCGGTAGGTTATCGCTACGGAAACAGCACCACAGCCATGGTCAACACGGTGCTACGAGACGGCCTCTTCACTCCTGAGTGGAACCGAAAGCGCAATTACATTGGCAAGCTCATATGGACAGATTTTGGCTTGCGCCGCATCGAATGGCTACTGGAGCAAGGGCAGAGCAGAGTCGCGCTGCACGACCATCTGTACACCAGTCTGGTCACTTGGGCCTACATGCCCGCTTCCAAAAGGTACGTGAGTCCTTCCGACTTCTATTTCACCGACGATTGCTGGTTCGCAGGGATCAGGGTTCCCCAAAATGTCGTCGATCTAGCTGTGAGCTACCTTGCCGAGGAAGGTCTACTCGAACACGGCCCTAAGGTGATAGGCCGATTGACCGTCCGAACGACCAGCAAGGGGATCCGCTTTCTTCATTCCAACCAGACTGTGAGGGATTTCGTGACCGCTGCCTCTCAACCGCCGCCTCGCGACAGCGTTACGAACCACTTCAGCGGCATCTATGTCGGTGGGAGCGTGGACCATGCCAACCTGGCGAGCGGTAATCAGAACTCTCAGTCCATCAACCAAGGTGTGAACAGTGATGCCTTGGCGTCTCTCGTCAGTCAGCTCCGGCAGGTGGCGCCAGCCTTGGGGCTGCATGCGACCGAAGCCGAAGACCTGGCTGAGGAGGTTGACGCACTGGAACGTGAGGGAACCGAACCGAGCCGTGGCCGAAGGATCTGGCGTTCGATCATGCGCATCCTGACGCCTGCCGTCACCACGGTCATCACGGCAGACGCCGAGCACGCCGTCAATGCGGCAATCGAGGCGGGCACCGATCTGTTCAGCTGACTTGGTGGTGCCAGGACGACCTCGTCGTCCGCGACACGGGTCTGACGTCGATGAGTTCGTCGTCCTGGAGGTCGGCGGCCTTCGGCTGGTGACCGAGCGCGAGGACCAGCGCCTGGTGGTCCTGTTTGGCGAGATGCACGCGACTGCTCGCAGCAGCCGGATCAAGCTGGCAGACGGCGATCTGGAAGGGAGCAAAGACCTTCGCGACCGTAGCCACTGCGGGCCACGGCGTCCTGGCTCTGTACACCCACACATGACCACGAAGCCATGATGACGAGGGGGGAAACCGTGAACGGTTTCCCCCCTCGTCATCATGGCCCGCCCTCCAGCACCCATTCCAGGCCGAGCGCGGCCAGCTGCGCCCGCCGCTCCGGGCTCAACTTCGCGGCCCGGCGGCGGGTGTTGTCGAGGAACGCCCCGAGTTTGTACGGCTCGCCGTCCACGACTTCGACGTGCTTGCGCGCCGGCCGCAGATGCCCCTCACGGGCATGGAACTGCTGTGCCGCCGCGATGTTCGCGGCCCACCGGGCGTCCTGCGACCGGACCGCGCCCGCGATCGACTCGCCCTCACCCAGGTGCTCGACTCCGACCGTGGTCAGGAGGTACTGCTGCGCGGGCGTCAGCCGTTCCCATCCGGTCCGCTGCCCGGCGATCCACACCCCCAAGTCCTCGCCCTGCACGATCAGCTGACCAGGTCCAGCAGGGAGCGCGCCCCCGGTCTGGACGTGGGCGAGGGTGAGCCGGTAGCAGCGCTGCCAGCCGATCTCCCACGCCGGACACCACCCCGGATCCACATCCGCGAGCGCCTCCAGACGGCCCGCTGACAGCTCTCCAGCGGCCGGGACGCCCGTTTCCCCCGCCTCGCGCAGCTCGGCGTTCTCCGCCGCCTTCCTGGCCGCCGCCCGCTGGTTCTTGGCCCATACCCCGAGCGGGAAGTCGTCCCAGACGACGGAGGCCGCGGGGAGGAAGTGCCCGTGGACATCGGCGTACGAGCGGGCCACGGCGAGGCCGGCGTCCCACGCGGACGCCTGCACCGACCACACCATCCCGAGCGCCTCCAGCTCGATGACGCGGGAGGCCTCCAGGGTCCCGGCGGCGTAGTACCGGCGCTGATCCGCGATCCACGCCCCGAGCGGATGGCCGCCGATCGCGGGCCAGTCCTCCGGGGTGACGTACGTGTACGGCACCCGCAGCTCGCCGTTGCCGCTCTCGCGCCGCCACCGGGTCGCCGCCTCGATGCCCCGCCGCCAGTACGCAGCTTCCGGGTCGATGACCCGCAGTCGTACGAACTGCGTGAGCGCGGCGGGATCGCGTTCCTCGCTGAACCGGAGCACCCCGGCCGCCGCCGCGCCCACGCGCACGGCGTCCTGCTCCTGGCCGTCCTCGTCGTCCTGTTCCGGCTCGTCGTCCTGGTCGAGGTCGTCGTCCTCGCTCGCTGCGGCACGGCTGTTGCGGACGCGCGGATCGGCGAGGGCCTCGATCGTCTCGGAGTCGTGCGCCCGGAGCGCCCCGAGGATCTTCGCGAGGGTCCCGTAGGCATCCGAGGTCAGTAGTTCGTTCGCGTCCTCGTTTTCCCCGAGGAATACAGGAACGATCAGCGTGGCCAGTTTCCCGACTCCCGGACGCATCCGCAGAGCGCGCCCGACCATTTGCACGATGTCCACCATCGAGCCACGCGCGTCCGCGAAAAGAACCGCATCGCACTCAGCCGTATCGACACCTTCACCCAAAACCCGAACCGAGGAAAGAACCCTCAGCTCCGCGCGCACATCACGGCCCCCAAAATCAGGCCCACCAAGGAAATCGGAAGCGAATTCATCCAGCACGCTGCGGCGGTGCGCGGGCGCATGCTCGCCGTACAGCCACTCCGCCCACACCTGCTCGGCAGGCGGGAACGTCCCGGGGTCGTCCTCGGCGAGCCGGCGAGCCGTCACCGGCACCGAGGCCGCCATCGCCTCCGCCTCCCCGACCCGACTGTGGAAGCTGAGCACCCGCCGGAACCGCTCCTGGCTCGCCGCCCGCATCAACCCGGTCTGCACAGCCGCCAGCCGCGCCCCGCGCACGGCGTCGGAGCCGGTCGCCTCGGTCGTCAGCGCGGCGTACAGCTCGGGGTCGCGGATGTCCAAGCAGAGCACCTGATACGGCGCCACCAGACCCATACGGATCGCCTCGGACAACCGGAGCTTGTACGCGACCGGGCCGAAGACCGGCGAGTCCTCGTCCATCGACGCGACCATGCGCGGCCGGTCGCCCCCCGCCTCCCACACCCGCGCGGTGGCAGTCATGTACAGCCGACGCACGGCAGGAATCTGCGCCTGGTCGTGCACGGCGGCCCAGGGCTTGCCCGCGTCCCCGCTGACCCGGTGGGCCTCGTCGACGACGATCAGGTCCCACACAGGGAGGCCTGCGGCGTGCGCGCGCTGGAGGGTGCCCATGCCGACCGAGGCGTACGTCGCGAACACCGTCACCGTCTCGGGGCCGGCCGTCCACGCGACGAGCTCGTCGGGGTCGGTCGTGCACGGCACACCCTGGCTGTCCGCGCCCCGCAGGGAGCAGACGCCGATCATCGCGCCGTGACGGCCGCCCTTCCGCCAGGCAGCGGTCATCTGCAACAGCAGGTCCAGAGTCGGCACCAATACCAGCACCCGGCGAGCCGAAAGCCGATTCGCCGACTCCACACCGATCAGGGTCTTACCGGAGCCGGTAGCGGCGATTACCTGAGTCCGCAGACCTCCCGGATGAATACCCTTTCCGGGTTGTTCTGAGAGATTCTTCAGCACCGAATCAACGCCCTCGATCTGGTGCTGCCGAAGAATCATACGCGTCATTTCTGCTCCATTTCTCACGCCAATATCGATATGATTTTCAAATCCAACGAATCGGAATCACTCCGAACGCTACCCTGAAGAGCTACTGAGTCATCATCCCAGAATCTATCCACTCTCAAGGAGTGACGCACACCAGTGTTCAGTGTTGACGGGAAGTGGTCGATCCTGAGGAGCGACGCGCGGTCGGGACGGCATGGTTCGTGTTGTGATGCCCCGTGAACACCTCCATCGCGGGGAGCGGTCGGCGCTCCATGAGCTGTGACGCACGTTCCACGCGATACACACCGCCCCTCCAGGCAGCTACTTTTGCCGTACCGGGGCGCGGAGCGCACCGGTACGGCCCGGGGCCGGCCGGAGGCTGGTCCCGCTGCCGGATCGCGGAGCGAGCCGGTGACCGGAACGGAGTTCCGGTCTTCCGTGCGGAGCACGGTGAGTGCCGCGTAGCGGCACCGCGTCGTGTCTGCGG